>CAVZKG010000001.1:0-3003312 GCA_963775805.1 uncultured Verrucomicrobiae bacterium
GCTGCGCATCTGTCGGGCCGATCTTTTGCATATACCAGCCCATCGCACCCGACCCGCCGATGTTCCAAACCCATCCCAAAATCTCGCGCAATGATTGTCGGGCCCCGATGGAGCATCCGGTTAGATACATTTGCTTTAGGACAAGGGGACCCGTACCGGTTATAGACGGCGAGAATTACGGCTGGGGGCCGTCTCCATACGTGACAGGATCGTCGCCGCCGAGGGTTCCACCTCCGATTGCGTCGAAGGCAAGCGTTGCACCCGTTTCAGCGATTGCATCGGTCAATTCTGGCACAAAGGAGGTTTTCGATCATTTTGATCACGAACTCCGCACCGAGCCCACGAAGGGTGCGCTCTTGCTCGCTATTTCGGACGATGTTTACAAGCGGGATTTTGTCAGCAAGAACAGAGCTTCAATAAGCATACCAGTTGGATGTTGCTCCGCTTGTCTTGAAGCCGGCGCCCGTCCAGATGGCCTTCCCGGGCGCATCGATTCTCGATCATGCATAGCACGCTCAGAGGGATTCCAATGGAAAGACAGAAAACGCAGCTTTCCTCTCGAAGTCGATGTGATTGAGTGCAACACCATCATTCTGATGCTTCATGTAGTCCCTGGTAATGCGCGTACATGCCCCGGAGCCCATGCCGCGACCCTTTTGCCGGCAAAGTCTTGCGCCTCCGCGCCTGCCTTGACCACGATGCCTGCGCCTCGGTTCCAACGCGCATCGCTTCGTCGAGTCGGCCGGCGAGAGCTGCCATGTGCGTCTCCGGGATCTGTGCAGTCAGCGTGGGGCGTTCAGCGCTCCCAGCTGACCGCATGGTTGACAGGTCCGCGGGTCCAAGCAGAAGCGAGAGGTCCGATGGATTGATTGGCGATGCCTCCACTCGGATAAGTACTTCATCCGGCGCAGGCGCCGGCGTGACCGCTTCATTTAACCACAATTCCAGAGTACCGGCAGAGGTGATCCTTGAGCATAATTCGAGACCGGGAGGTTGGTCCGCAATCATGAATGTCGCTTTCGATCGGACTGGCGATGAGACTCGGTTGTTATACCTCGAAAAAAAGCCGGAGCGTCACCTACAGGTTTCAACGCCGTCCTCGGGAACATATCAATCCAGAACGTGTCCGCCCGGCGAAACCAAATTTTCGGCCAGTCGATCTGCGGCAATAGCTCGTTATGATTCCACTGATTGCTCCATTTGTCATCTTGCCGTCAACGATTGTTACCTGAAAAGCCCCGCGCATTTTTAGCCGCTTACCTGTGGCTGGACGGTCCTGAAATGTGCCGCTATGCACCACGGTTCCATGCCAACTGCCGTCACACGATCTCAGACGACACCAGTTCATCGACTGTCAAATCAAATCCGAAAAGGCTGAGCACATCAGTTTATGAAACTCCTTGAATTGTTCGGGTCCCTTATGTACTTGGTCAGGAACCAAGCCGTCCACTATAGCGCCAGGCGCCAACAACTCGTCAATGGTTGAAGCATCACCGTTGTTCAAACCTCGGAGAACCATCTTCTTACAATAGCTTCATTTTTATCCATAACGATGAGTGTCTGACAAAAAACCCGCAAATGGAACCAGTTTCTAAAACGGACAGCTTCCAACCTTTAAAAGCCTCCGATGATCGAAATTACTAGCCTTTGTTAGTGTTTTTACGACGATCAAAAATCGTTTATAGGCGCGCTTGATTGCTATCCGCTAATGATTGTCGCTTCAATCAAAACGTGCCATATTGAAACCCTGCAAACTGATCCGGACAACAAGAAGCGTTTTGATTTTATTCCCGCAGCTTCGTTAAGCCTTCGCCATGGTACGTGCTCGCCAGCCCAACGTGTTCATCGCCCAGCTATATTCCCCATTGCTTAGGCCATCCAGGTCAAGTATCTTCGGCAGATTGGCCATAGCGTTGGTTACAGTTGCTCCCAATCGCTGAACGGCGACCTTGCGATCACTGTTCGGCTTGGTCGTGACATGCGAATAAATCTCGCCTTGCATCCGCAACAGCATTAAGAATTTTACCACGTCCTTCCTGGCATTCGGATAGTCGTCGATGAGCTTGTCTAAGGCAGCTACTGTTCTTTTTCGCGAGGCGATAGCACGGAATGAAACATTCTGGTCACTCGCTTTCTTCCACTGCGCCAGACTCGGAATGTTCTGCGGAGCATCCGGATATTTACTTTCGAGCTCGGCCATCTTCACGGCGATGGAATGTTAAAGGTTATTCAGCTGATCGAGATTGGCCTTCGCTTTGTTCACTGCTTCCAGCAACCCGGCCGCGCCCTGGATGAAGGTACTATCGGAGATTCCGTGATAGTAACCCAGTCCGCCGGCCTTGAGTGCCTCCCATACACAACCTGTACAATTGTACCTAGCGCTAAAAAAAAGCGTACATCTTCTCGTTCAACCGATCTTCCCAGAACTCTTCTATCCGGCTCGTTGACACGCCGTAACTTAAATTCCCATATGCGAGCTTTAGAGCCGGCAAATTGATTTTGAAATGAGGTTCTTTCTGTCCAAAAAAAACCTTCCATGGCATTCTTATCCTCCTGGTACCCAAAATTGTCGGTCCCAAGATGCTTGAATCGGGGATACTTCTGGACTTTGAAAGGCGCATTGAGTGGATTGCCCTGTGCTGACCAAGTGATGTAGTGCTTTTCACCCTCTTTTGTTTCCAGTTTGATTGCCGCGTGACCTACGCCAAGAGTTGTAAAAACCCCGCTAGGCATCCAAATGCAGACTGTGGCTTTTTCCATGATTTGCGATTCCTGGACTTTTACCGGGTTGCTGAGCAAAAGCTGTACTGTAATTGCACGATTTACGGAGTCGAGGATAAACAGACATATTTGTGAATAAATCAGTCACCTGAACAAGCCTTCAAAAAAGAACTCCACGTTACCAAATTGCTCACGCCGAACGTCTCAACCGTAAAAGCCCGAATCAGATCGCACACACAGAGTATCCGAACTTTGGATTTTTGGATCGAAAACGGCGAAGTCTTCGACTGCTACCGACTCCTTCACCGCCCGTAATTTCCGCCAAAATAATCTTATCGACGAATACTTCTCGTTTGTCTGTAGGTGACATCATTCCGCCGTTAAACCAGTCTTCCACGATCCTAGCCTGTTGTTCCACATTGAAGTCGTCTCACGACAATTTCCTTGTATTTCTGGCTAATCGCATAGGGCTTTTTTTTTTTACGTCATCCTTTCGATGTCGTTTGCGCCGGCAAAGAACGGCGCTGCCCAAAAAGTAACGAAAAAGCTAGAATTCTCGATTGCCCGATTGGATAACGACTAGTATATAGAATTGTCCAGCAAACCCAGGTTCTTGCGGGTACTAGAGGTACTTTCGGACGTCCTTTTGGCGAACCTTTGCCAAAAATCAATTGGTAGTATTTGGCCAAACGTTTATCATGTCGCAAAGCGATCCGGCAACCGCCCTTTTCTTTCAAGGCAATCGACACGATCCATTCCGACAACATCACGTTCTTTGAGATGCTGGCCCAGCTTGCCAATGAAGAGCCGGCCGAGGTCTTCATGCCGCTCGAACGCTTCTACATGCAGGCGATTGGCATTGAGAAAGGGAAGCCGTTCAACCCCGATCCAAAGACCAAAACGTTGCTCTCGGAAGCCGCCGGACCGGAGCTGCGATGGCGCGGGCCGACACCTACGATTCACCGGACCAGGATACGTACTACTACAAAGATCGGAAATGGCAGTACGTTGGCAATTTACCTTATACGTTCATAGAGGACGGCATCCCCAAATTTGACCGCCGCGCCTATGTCTATTACATGGCGCTCGGAAACTCGCCAGCGATGATGTCGAAGAATGTCGGCGTCGGCTCTTACTATCTTTGGACATATAAGGACGCCGACGGCGACCACTTCGATGGGGCGAACAACTACAAGCTCCATATCCCGTCTGAAGTGCCCGCTAAAGACTTTTGGTCCGTGCTTGTGTACGACTCGCTCAGCCGATCCCAGTTGAAGAACGGCCAGAAGTTCCCTTCCGTCAGCCCGTACACTGGTCCGAAGGTAAATGCCGATGGTTCGGTGGACGTCTACTTTGGGCCCAAGATGCCTGAAGGCCAGGAGAAGAACTGGATCAGGACCGTCCCCGGCAAAGGGTGGTTCCCGATCTTTCGTTTCTACGGCCCACTGGAACCGCTCTTCGACAAGACTTGGCAACTGAATGACATAGAGGAAGTCAAATAAGCGAGGCCTTCACCGCGTTTGATTGTGGATGGATTCTCACGCTACGCGTGACATACTGATGGGCGCTCATCGGGCCGATCCACGCGTGCCCCAGGTCTATTGGGAACTTCAAGTGCTTCCATTCGAAGTCTCGAATCCGGTGAGCCGGCTCCTATTGGATTTGAATAAGGCGAACTGCGCAAAAATTATGGTATTTGGTCACAAGATTGAATTTGTGGTGCTGCCAATTTCCGGAATGGCTCCGATTGGTTATGTAGTACTCGGAGTGGCAAAAGAGGAGTTTCTGAAACTGAAAGAGGAGTTTCCAGACAGGCCACGGTCGGGAGAAGATCCTGGTGTTAACGGGGCAATTAAGGATGGTGTTACGGAAGAAGAGAGAAAGCAGATTTCGGAACATCTTCAGATTCGGCAATGGGATGGGTTCAACCTTGAATTTCGGACTCCTGGAACACGCTATTTGGAGGAGGAGAAGGAAGCTCCAGCATTCGAAAGCAACTGAAGAAAATTCTGAATTTCCAGAATCCGTGAGTTGCCCCCTGAAACTATATTCTCTGAACTTCGCCATAAGCGTCGTATCGAAAGTCAAGAGATACCGTAAAGGTCTTTGAACTATCCTTGAACTTCACTGAGCCATTATTCTCCCGGGTCGCCTTGAATACACGGCTCTTCTTCGAATCAATACAGTTCGAATCTCCGTGCTTCGGACAAACGGGTTTTTTGGCGTGTTGTTTGAAGTTAATCCAGTATGCATCCGGAATCGCCTGGGCAGCGTCCGGTAATTTGACGCAGATGGGCTGCGAATTGGGGTTCTTGTGCTGGCAATCGAAGGCAACGACATAAAGATCTTTACGCGCCCATTGGACGAGAAGGCTCTCGGCGATGCTATATCCGAAAAGGTCGGGAAGGGATTTGTTCGAGCAATGCGCATCCTGGAAAGTTTTCGCATGAGCCTTTCGCTTGTCTTCGCTTAGATTTTTATCATCCATCTTTGATTGCGCGTCCAGACTACCCATGTTCTGCAGGAAAGAGGATATTGGGACATTATCATCGGTAATGTCGCCGGCTCCCCATAATCCGCAGATGTCAAAAAGCGGTTGGCTCGGATTCTTTTCCGCGCTCCAAAGTTCAGCCATCATGAGAATTAATCCTTCGAGATGACTGACACGTGCATTAACTGGCGAACCGAAACTATCCAGGAGCGAATTTGTCGCCTGCACCAGATGGACGTTTCCGAGGACCGCGCGCAAACCCTCAGGTGGTGCTCCGGCCGAAGCTGGTTGATCGCGTTGTTCTTGAGCAGACTCGCAACAGATCAGTCGGATCGTTTCGCTTCCTTGTGTGACGCAGGATTTAGCAAATTCTGCGACGTTCTTCATCGGAAATCCTCCCAAATTCCGATCTGAAAATTTCCGAATGCCTGAATTGGCTTCCACGAATCGGCTGTGTCCACAAAACCAAACTTCACTATGCTGAATCGTGTTCGCTCTCGGCAACTCCTTGGTATTCGGATTAGTCTCCTGAACGTCCACCGCGGCGCGTCTCAGTTTCGCGGCGATGGCGGTGCACATTCCTCGCATTTCATTGTCATCGTCATTTTTGCCCAGATAGACTATGGAAACACCCATATTGATCTTCCTTGAATTCTTCGGTTCGTCCTTGTTGGCGGTGAGATGTTGATTTTGGCCGTCTAGTGTTAAACACAGAATCGTGCGCAAACACGAGTGAAAATCTCAGACACCAAAGGAGTTGATCTTATGCGTATAGCAATTGTTGGCATCTCCATCGAAATCATGCTTTCCAGCCCGGTCAAAACCGAAGAGGAAGCGCTTCAGCACTGTTCGCCGGAAGAGATGCTGGAGGGCGATGTCTGGATGGTGCGCGGAATGATGGCACGGCTTCGGGAAGAACCGGATATTGAACCGGTGCCTCTTGGCTGGGTGACCGCCTTGCCTGGAGGCGCGCTGGCTTCGACAGCTTATCAAAGAGTCAAGACCCGGACGCTTCTGCTCATCGAAGAACAGGGGCCATTCGACGCAATCTGGTCGTCATATTCTGCTTCTAAGCGACGGTATATCTCAATTGGACATGAAACGCCTGAATTGGAGCCGAGTTCCTCGGCCGATTCATCCCTTGGACCCGGAGATTACGTGGAAACCGGAACAAGGACTCTACGACGCCTAGACACCGCCCTTTTCAAACCCATGAATGTGATTCTTCGATCCGTTACTCTGCCCGATTTTGGCGATCCTGGTGATCAGCCTGAAATCTCGGCTTCTATTTACGATACCCGTGCCAAAGCCGCTTACCGGAAGGCGGAAACCGATTGGCTCGTTGTGTACGCCGATCGCGAACATTTTGGAAACATCATCTTCTTAACCGGCTTCGAGCCGCGATTCGAAGAAGCCTTTCTATTGCTTGGTCCCAAAAACAAGCGGGTATTGATAACCGGGAACGAGTCGGAGAGCTATGCGGTGGTCGCCGGCTTGCCTGGGCTCACCATCTTGCGGAGCCAATCGTTGAGCCTGATGGCGCAAGACCGGACGGTGAACCCTCGTCTATTCGATCGGTTCCGTGACGCGGGAATCACGGCAGGAGAAAGCCTCGGCTTGGTCGGGTGGAAATATCTGGAGGCGGAGGAAGACGCCGAATACACCAAGGCGTTCTTTATACCCGTAGCGTACGTGCAGATGCTGGAGCGTCTCGTCGGCTCTGAAAGGGAATTGAAAGAGTCGACGCCGGTCTTGATGCATCCCGAGACCGGTCTCCGCGCTACGGTGGAGGTCGATCAGTTCGCCGCCTTTGAATGGGCTGCTACGCGCTGTTCACAGTCGCTTTGGCGAATCGTTTCGGGCGTGCGCGAAGGAGACACAGAGTTCGACGCGGTTTGCCGGATGGGATACTCCGGAGATCCATTAAATGTCCATACAATGTTCGCGTCTGCCTCGCCTGGAAGTCCGGTAATCGGTCTGCGTAGCGCAACGGGCCGGAAACTTCGCCGTGGCGACGGAGTGACTACTGCCGTGGGTTTCTGGGGTGCGCTCAGTTCACGAGCCGGTTTGTTCGATCGCAGGAACGATGATTTTCTGAAGCCGGCTGTCGCCTATTTCGAATCGCTGATCGCCTGGTATGAAACCGCCGATCTCGATGTGACCGGCGGCGTTTTATTCGAAGCAGTTAACGAAAAACTAGCTCAGGCAGGATTGAAGTCTGCTCTCAATCCCGGCCACCTGACCGGGCACGAAGAATGGATGCATAGTCCGATCCGCCCAGGGTCAAACGAGAAACTCCGGTCCGGGATGCCCTTCCAGATCGATATCATTCCTGCTCCTTTGCCGGCCGGCCAGGCGCTCAATTGCGAGGACCCGGTCACATTGGGGGACGAAAATTTCCGAAATGAGTTGAAGCAAAAATGGCCTGCGTGCTTTGCAAGGGTTGAAGCGCGACGCGCTTTTATGAGGGAGCAGTTGGGAGTCGATGTGAAGCCGAGTATTTTGCCGCTTTCATCCACGCCGCTTTATCTGCCGCCGTTTTGGTTGGAGAAGGATTTGGTGCTTGTGAGGAGCTAGGGCGGGTGGCTTGAAGAATATATCGTGGTGTTCACTGGATGGATGAACGCCGAACAACCGGGCCGCTTCCGCAGCTGTCTTTCGTCCCGAAATCGCCATCGCTGCTATCTCGCTCCGCTGATTGGATTTGAGCTAAGGTTTTCGTCCACCAATCCGACCTTCAGCCCCGACGCATTAAAGGAACACACTTGACACGAATCGTATATTTCGATATTTATGGAAGTATAGAGACACGACAGCGCTTATGCCAAAAAAACAAAGTCTCGAACAGGTCATACGCTACGCCGACATGCTTTCGGCCATGGGAACGGAGTCACGACTCCGGATTATGCAGCTTCTGCTTTCAGCCCATCCGGACGGCTTGATTGTTGGGGACATCGGCAGCGAGCTGGAAATTCCCAGCTCAACGCTCTCACACCATCTCGACAAGCTGAAGAATGAAGGTCTAGTGAAGGTCCGCCGCGAAGGGACGTCCCTTTGTTATTCGGCCAACACGGAAGCGCTTAAAGAGCTACTTGGATTTCTCTATGCGGAATGTTGCACACGCAACAAAGCCATCGAACCCCAAAAGATTATCTCTATCTGCACGTAAGGAAAGAATGACCGTATGAGCATACCGAATGTAAAAGAAGTCGTGCGAGAGAAATACGGAAAGGCTGCCCTCCGCGTAAAATCAGGTGCTGACTTTTGAAGATCCGGCAACGCTTCAAGGCACAGAAGAAGAGCGTCTAATCCTCTTTCGACGGGTGCGGGATGAAATTCGCGACTATCTGAAGACTTTTCCGTCCGAAGACGAGTACGCCAAATAACTCCCAAAGGTCCGTCCAGTCGGTGTCACTTTGATTAGTAATAGTCACTGTTTCTTGCTCGCTATTTGTCACCTTTATTGATGAGGCTTAAGCATAGATCATTGAGATTTTCATTCTTCTATGAACACATCGTTTGCTGAAAAAGTTGTATTGATCACGGGCGGAACCTCTGGAATCGGAAGAGCGACGGCAGTCGCTTTTGCTGGACAGGGTGCAAATGTTGTCATTTCTGGCCGGCGCGAGGCTGAGGGAGCCGAGTCGTTGTCGCTAATTCAGAAAGCGGGCGGTCAAGGTTTATTTGTCCGCGGCGATGTCGGCGAGGAATCAGAGATTGAAGCGCTCGTAGCCAAGACTTTGCAGCGTTTTGGCCGGCTGGACTTCGCCTTCAACAATGCTGGGGTTGGGGGAGAAGGACGTGCCACGATGAGCGCTTCGGCAGACATCTATAATCGGATCATGGACATCAATGTACGCGGCGTCTTTTTTTCGATGAAACATCAGATACCGGCCATTCTTCAATCGGGCGGTGGCGCCATCGTGAACAACGCTTCAGTACTCGCGCTGCGGCCGAGCGCCAATTCACCAATCTACAGTGCCAGCAAAGCTGCCGTAGTCGCTCTAACGAAATCGGTCGCCCTCGAATTCGCTCCGAAAGGCGTGCGGATCAATGCGATTTGCCCGGCTATCATTGAAACGGACCTGACCAAACAGCTCCGAGGCGATGAGCAGAGTCGCGCCCTTCTAATATCGCGTCATCCGGTCGGACGTTTTGGCCAGTCGGAAGAAATCGCTTCTGCGGTTCTCTACCTCTGTTCACCAGAGGCGTCCTTTATTACTGGCGTAGCTTTACCGCTTGATGGTGGTTTCTCAGCCTGAACGACCCGGGTGAATCCATCGGCGCTCCAGTCCTCGCTGCCCACGCCGTGATGGAGGAAGAAGAGGCCCTCGGGGTCGTATCTCTGTTTGACGCGCTTAAGGCGTGGGTAGTTGTCACCCCAGAAGGAGTACTGCCAGTTCGCTTCGAAGTAGTCGGTCTCCCAAACGTAGGAAGCGGGGCGCAGCACGAGCTTGCGCAGTTCACCCATCGCCGCGGTGACGGCGGCGGCGGAGCGCCGCGCCTTCTCTACGTCAGGTTCGTGTCCCGGCCAGCCGGGATAGGTCGGCGGCTCGCCGGCAGCACAGATGGCCATCGTGAAGGCGTCTGCGAGAGCGGGATTGATCGCGGTATCTCTCGCGGCGTCAATTGCTTCGGGTCGTCCGCGATGACAACACCCGGAACGCGCCTCAGAGCCGCCGGGTCCCAGAATTTTCGGCCGGGCGCGGCCAGAACGTGAAGCGGCGAAACGACATTGAAGTCTTGCGGTGACGAGGCGACCCAGTCGAAGAACGGGCGCCATACCGTCTCGGCCTGCGTCCGATCGAGATCTTGAAAGACCATTTCGATCCACAGACGGCGGCCTCGCTTCAAGGCGATTCGTCCGCCCCAGTGCGGGTTGAAAAGGGCTTCGCGATAGAAGTCGACCATCTTTGCGACCAGCCGCTGGTAGGCCTCTTCCGACGCCGCATCGATGGTCGAAAAGATCCCGCCGATAACCCCCGGAAGATCACGGGTGCGGAGTGTGAGGCGCGTCACGACTCCGAAGCCGCTTCCGCCGCCCTTGAGCGCCCAGAAGAGGTCGGGATTCGTGCAGACGTTGGCGAGCTTGACATCGCCGTCTGCAGTCACGATCTCAGCTTCCAGCAGGTTGGCCGCGGCCAGGCCGAAGCCCTTGGACAGACTGCCGAAGCCGCCGCCGATTACTAAGCCCGCGACCCCGACGGTCAGGGCGCTGCCGCCCTGGACGTATCGTCCGGCTTTGACCATCACCTCGCCATAGACCTGTTCCCAGATGGCGCCCGCTTCGACGGAAACGGCCGGCTGCGGCGCAACCTTTCCCTCGCAACCGGAGCCGACAAAGGTGTCGTGCAGCACGACCGCGCTCATGGGCCGAGTCCAGATCAGCAGCGAGTCGGTGGCGTTCGACGTCCCCTGAAAGCTGTGCCCGCCGCCCTTCACGACAAGGCGAAGTTTATGCTTTTGCGCGAAATTCACGGCCGCGACGACGTCAGCGGTTGACGTCGCGGCGACGGCGTACACGCTCGGGCGTGACGTCCAAGCGCCGACCCAGCCAAGGATCTGCGTCAAGCCCACCTCGTCGCCGAGGTAGTAGGGGTTCTTGAGCTCTTTGGCGACGTAAGCGCAAGCGTCCGACGACGGCGCGTCGACGCAAGCGGACAGCGGCGAAGCGACCTTGATGAGCCGACCTTCTAGCCTGCGCCCGAGCTCCTCCCAGTCTTCGACGGACGGCCATTGAGGATCGCCGGGACGTGCGCGCGAGAAAGGAGCAGTCGGTGTCGCGGCTGCCGATCCACGAAGGAGGTCCCTCGCGAACGGTACAGTAGCGAGGATCTGCAAAAGCCTCCGGCGAGTCATGCCCAGTTTGTGACTTCGTGCCATATTGCTTACCGAGTCCTTTCTTACGATCAGTTTTGAACGCCGCACGGAGAATGCCAGCGCGGGCTTCTTGTCAGACGACTACGCAAAATATCTCCCAAAGAATCACCCAGAACAATTCGCCAAATGACAGCCCGAAGCAATATTCAGCAACCGCAAGACGCTTTATTAATACTTGCTCCAAGTTGTGTCGAGCCACTCCCTTTGCTAGTCTGGCGTATAGACGCCATGAAGAAGGATCAGGATCATCGAGTTTATCTCGCTGGACGGCGTTATTCTGCTCTAACACGGGCTTGCTGATGAGGTCTTGCTGCTCGTCTATCCGATTCTGTTAGGCACAGGTTCTTTTCAGATGGAGCCCCGCCACGCGAACTCGCGCTCGTCAACACGAAGGCTGCGTCCTCGGGTGTCGTCATCGCACCTACAGGCCCAGCGGGCCGTTGCGGACCGGTTCCTTCGACGATGGGGATGAATAGCCCGATTACTGGGTATCCGGCAAATTTTCCCCAAGGCGTTGCTCGGTGGGCGATGGCATATTCTCGGGCATACTTGTTCTCAAAGTGATCAAGGGCTCACCGTGTGTCTCAAACGCGTGCATTGATTCTGAAGAAGGAGTAATTCTCACTGAGGCGATGGGATCCGCATCGACTTTCAGGACTCGCTTTGCCTCAAACTGTTTCAATGCTTCCCGAACTTCTTCAGGACCGGGGAAATCCATTTCCACGGCGAAGTCCGGCGTGACGACTTGAATGCCAAAGTTTTTGCTTTCGGGAAAAACCTGTACTCCGCTGACGTCGTCATAGAAAACCATAACCTCATCTTCTGTGCCAGTGCTCGTGTTCTGACCGTGGACCATGAATTTTTCTGCTGAAAATTTTTCTATCGTTAGACGCGTCATATGTGTGGCCTTTGTTCCTCTGGCTCGTTTCGCATTGCGTTTCCGGATGTCTCGGCAAACGACGCTCGCATTGGAAAGGTTGGAAAAAGCCTCGGACTGAAAATCCCTTGGCGCTTGGCGAAGTTAACGGGTATCACCAACCAGAGTACGTGACTTAGCAGAGCGCCGAGTGCTTAAAATTAAACAAGATTGACTGTCCTAGGAAATATAAAAAGACCATCATCTAGCGATAGAACCTTTGGAAGCTTTGGAATGCAATTGACGCGACGTGACTTCCTTATGAGACGTTTACTTGCGGTTCACTAGTAAAAAGGCCAGCCTACTGCATGGCTTTAAGGATCTTGGCTGAAACCTATGTGGGATCAGGATTCCGCAATCCCATGTGTATTCGCTCCAGAATGGACTCATCGGTTATCACATCATGTCTCATCTGACTCCGGGCCCCGGCACAGATGCCTTTGTCGTCTGGGATCCCGAAGGGGAAGACCCGGGGGCAAGACTCCCCAATTCCCAGCGCGCGGCATGGATGACGCGTCCGGCTTGGATCGCCCTGGCGCATGAATTGATCCATGGCTGGCGACTCGTGACAGGCCAATGCGTTTTTAAGCCCGAGATCCGGATCGAGGAATATTACGAAGAGGCGATGACGGTCGGACTGCCGCCGTACGACGGTTGTAAGTTCACAGAGAACAAGTTTCGCAAATCCACAGGGGAGCCATTTCGAACGTTCTACCCTCAGAGCACGAAAGTCATCAGCCAGGCTGCTGAACAAAAGCACGGATCAGCGGCGCAGCGGCTTGGATAGTGGAGAGCAGCGTCCCGCCGCCGTAGAATCACTCCCCCCTAAGCACATCGCGAAAAGACGATCGGCGAATGCAAATCTTCTCGACGAAGCCGAAAATACTGAAATGAAGGCGTTTTAACCGAGATCCCCTTATTTAATAAGGAGCTTACAAATCGTTTTCTGGAGCCCGAACATTGACAGTCTATTGGCGTCTTTGGACCGGCGAAGGGAGTCGACTCATGAATATCTGGTTCAAACTTCTCTTAATCGTCCCGATCACGATAGTCGGGCTTGAACTCGTAATCGCTGTAGTGACATTGGTTGCCGCAATATCACACGGTAAACTGACGTCGGGGCCGGTTCACCGTGTCGTACATGAGTCTGGTGCGAGATGATTAGTTTACAAAACCGGATTTGTGCGCCTGAAAGATCAGTTGTCCTGGGATGATAGTCCATAAGAAAAAACGACTAACCGTGAGTCATCTCAGATCCACGGCTAGCAATTCGGCGGGCGTTTATCAAAACTGTGATCACCTAAGAACGTGCCTTACGACTACGCCGACTGAGTCGGTTTCGGCGAACGAAAAAAGCTGCTGCGTCGCGTAGGCAACTGCAGCCAACGCGAGAATTGCGGCGAGCAGAAGAAGTAAAGTTTCGATCTCTCGGCACAGCGTTTCGGTTTTAGCCAGTTTATGGAGGCGTAATTCAACGGGTGGCTCTTCCTTGGTTGCTTTCGTCGGGATGGAAAGTTCGACGATACGCAACGCGGGTGGGAGCGTTTTCAGGGGTACATGTGTGGTATCGTTCATAAATTCAATCGGTTGGTTGCCTGCAGGTTGAGTCGTTCGTCTGGCCGTTGCTAATAGGCGGACGGAGCCAGTATCTGGACAGGGATCGGGTGATTCAGCGGCGACCCATGAGGACGGGCGCCGATTGGTGCACAGTTGTCAGGGGAAGCTAATCCACCCAAGACCGTACACGAACATTTCCGACGCCATCGTTGCCAGGGAGAGGCGAATGGCAATATGGATAATGGCGTTGATGTTCTTCACAGTTTCCTTTTGACGCATTTTTGCGGACTTAACAATTACCCGATCGGGTTAGAACGGAGCTTGCGATGGACGACTTAAACGGCTTGTCGTGCAGAAGTGATCGGGTGTCGAATCGTCCTGAGACTTTCTCAAATCTCTTGCGAAAAACCCGCGGGACTTTGTCAAAGTCTACAGTGCATTTATAACCAGAGTAGAAAACGCAGTGTAAAAAACGTTTCATGTTGTCTTGGAATAGCAAAAGGAGGGCAATTTGCATGTCGCTTAAGCGGCCTATCGCCAAGGACGTTTTTCTCTATTCGTCGACATTGCCGTAACCGGAGACTCGGAGAAATCTCCATCCACAGGTCAATAAGCGACATAACATCTCAAAGCCCCGGGAGGAAAGAATGAAAATGCAGGTATTGTGTGCGCTTGCAGGTCGGCGGTCAGTTTTACCGTGCCAACCTTTGGCCAACAAAAGGATACTGCGGATCCACAAATAACCGATCAGCTTAAAGCGCTCAGTAAACAAACTGACGAGGCGTACAACAACAGCGATGGCGCCGCCCTGGTAAGAAATCGAATTCGAAAGGCAACGCGGGTAAACAAGAAATTATTGATTACCCCAATCTCGCTTTTAAGTGAACCGGTCCTCAGTTTGAACGAAGATAAGGTAAGACCGGCCCGTCCTTTCGATTGTGAGAAGGTTGCCGGACGCTAGGACCGACAGACTATCTACATTGAACTCCGAACGCCGAACTCCGAACGCCGTCTCAAGTCAGGCGGGATCCTCAAAGCTTCCAGGGCTTTTATCTGTTCCTCGCCACTCAGGTTTTCGTTCTCTGCTTGCCTCTGACAGGGCGCGCTTGACGCCGGCTGCATCGAAGTTAGTTCCGTAAACGGGAGTAGCAGGCTGTTGTTGCCAGGAGTCATCAAGATTGCCGGCGTCAACGGGATCAAATCCAAGTTCATCAATGAGCCGCATGACAACGGCTTTCGCCCTGGGATCATCGCCCGCCACAGGCAGCGCTATTCGGCCTGAGGTTCCTTTGGGTTGGCCCAACTTCAGCAGATGTTCAGCGTGGATATTGTTGAACGCTTTGATTACCGGTCGATTCAACCGCTGCGCGACCCATCGACTCTCGGTGGCACCGGCTTCGATCCCATCGATTCGACCGTCGCGCTGGCGTGGATAATAATTGCCCGTGTCGACGACCACAACACTGTCGGGCGTTGCAGCGAGTAAGTCGCGGGCGAGATCCGGAATGTTCTTTTCCGGAATTGTGACGACAACGACTTCTCCGAATTTTGCCGCCTCTTCAGCTAAAACGGGTTTTGCGCCGGTTTCTGCGGCCAAATCGGCGAGCGTTTGTGGGCCTCGTGAGTTGGCCACTGCCACATCATGTCCGAGAGCTGTTAGACGGCGAGTCAGCGTGCCGCCGATTTCTCCTGCACCGATGATACCGATTTTCATACTCAATCCACTCTAGCCTGTATATCGCATGAGATGCAACATCCACCGCGTCAAAGATCGGCTCTGGGAGCCGAACTGCGCGGCCGATTCTTCTTTGACGTGCGGAGAAATCGGATCGTCGGGTATCAAATCGGCAGAGCCCGGTAAGCAAGAATAAGCGCAACGAAAGCCGCTCCGATTAGGAGCACTCTCGCTGCATTCAAGGCGTCCCAGCGACGCCGTTTTTGTTCCCAGTCGTCTGGCAGCCGCCCAGGATTCCACGAAATCACTTCGTTGTTGATGGGTACCGGCCCAAGCACGCTGAAGACGATTATAATTGTCCAAAGAACAGTGGCCGCAAGGAGGAATAAGGTTTGGCTTTCCGGCCAGTGCCAAGTCAAACAGAGAAGTAACAAATGAAGCACTAATGTCAGAGGCATCCAAATTGGCATTATGGTGCCGAAGAAGCGCGCAAAAACCTGGATCGCAGGAAGAAAACCTCGATGGTCCGAGCGTCCTAACGAAGGATGAATAAAAAATCCAATCGAAAACTCGTTGCCGAACAGGAGCGCAGTCGAAACGATCACAACCACGTACAATACGCTTTGCATTTTGCTTTAGTATGCATCGAAGGGATTTAAATCACAAGATGACGGCTTTGATCCGGGCTCAAAACCGCGCCTTGACTGAGATCGGAAATGGGTACGGCCTGCGTTGGGTGCCATTCAGCCTCCTGGGGGCTCCGTCGCGCAAGGCCGGGACTGCACCCGGACTGCGCCCAAGGCTAAATTCCGTTCGCGCCTTCGGCGCTTAGGAGGACGCTGCGAAACTGTCTTAACATTCACGAAGGTTGACACTGTCAACCTTCATGCTACTCATGGTAGACATTATCAACCACATCATTTTCGAATGAAAGTTCAAAATCCCGAATACCAAATCCGCAGAGTACGTCATCAACTGGTCAAACGCGACGTGGAGGTCGCGCGTATCGAAATCCTCAGCCCGGGAATCCGGGCCATTACCTTCGGCGGTAACTCGCTCGCCGATTTTGTTTCCGCGTCTTTCGACGACCACGTAAAATTCATGTTCACTGACGAGGAAGGCGAACTCGTGCGCCGTGATTACACGCCGAGGATCTATGACCCGCTTAGCTGCGAACTCACTCTCGAATTCAGCCTGCATGACGGAGGACGCGCTTCGCGCTGGGCGCGGCAGGCTCTGCCAGGTATGAAAGCGGTCATCGCCGGCCCTCGCGGCTCGATGATCATCCCTTCGAACTACGACTGGCATTTGCTGGCCGGTGATGCCAGCGCGCTCCCCGCCATCAGTCGCCGCATGGAAGAGCTGCCCACCGGCTCAACAGTGATTGCCATTGTGCAATTGGACGATCCGAGTGATCGCCGTACCTTCCAATCCCAAGCCGTGCAACACGTTAGCTGGATCTACACGACGGAAGAATTCATCTCCTGGGTCAAAAACTTTGAGGCCCCTTCGGACGACGGATTCGTTTGGTGCGCTGGGGAGGGATCCACCATGTCGCGGCTTCGTCCCATATTGGTCGAGGAAAAGGGGTTTCGTTCCGAGTCGATGCGCGTAGCCGCTTACTGGAAGAAGGGATTGGCTGACTTTCACGAATCCCTCGTTAATCCGACGGAAACCGCACCAACGGTTACCTGAAAGTCGCAACATCTCTGGGGGTGAAATGGTGACGATTGTCGCGTCCGGATCAGACTCCCGAATCAGCGCGGGCAAGGCGCAACTCTTCCTAAGCACGAACAACTGACAACTGACACCGATAACTTCTACAGGTTTTCAAGATTGCCGCGAACCTGACGCAGGAGAACCAAGAGCTGACTGCGCTTTTCGTTGTTCAGGTCGGCAAGGGCGAGCTTGGCAAGGCGCTCGCTCTGACGGTGGAGAGTCCGATGGACGGCGTGTCCGGCACGGGTCAACTCAAGTCCGACGCTTCGCCGATCTTTCTTCTTATTTTTTTGTACGCTGAGCAAGCCTCCCTCCTTCAGGCTTTTGATCAGTCGGGCTAATTGTCCTTTGTCACGAGCGGAATGCGCGACGAGATCGCTCAGCGTGGCGCCGGGATGCCGCGCAAAGAAACCGAGAAGCTTGCCCTCCATATGGGTCATGTCATGTGAGCCATCCGGCAACCCGCGATATTGCTGGGAACGGAAGAGATGCATGATGGTGTGGATCAGATCAAAGACCTCGCCGGAAGTGTCGACAGATTCGCGGTTGATATTATCAACAGAACCAGTTGCCATTGTAGATATTATCAACCATGTTCAGCCTTTCATGGAAGCTTTATCTGCGTTCGCGAAGAACCGGATGATGTTGGTGGTCTGCATTTTGACCGTTGGGCTCGCGGTCTTACCTTCCAGATCAGCGAAGACTGAGACGCCGCAATCGGCCACGTCTAAAATTGTCGAGGAAGCGAATGCCTTGGGTTTTTGTGAAGCTCAACATGACTATCGCGATAACTCCCTGAGCTACGGCGTAATAGGATTGGCTGTAGCCCGAAAGGGCGCTCTCGGGAAAAGATTACGAGGCGCCCGAGCCAATGATCAGGCATTGGTGCCACCATCAACAGTCAAACTAGTGCCTGTGATGTAGCCAGATTCTGGACCGGCGACGAATGACACCAACGCGGCGACATCATCAACGTGCCCGTAGCGCTTGAGCGCCGTGTTGGCAATTTGAGGAGTTGCCCAATCGCCTGCTGCGGGATTCAAATCCGTATCGATTGGCCCTGGTTGAATATTATTGACCGTGATACCTCGGTCTCCGACCTCACGAGCCAGCCCCTGCGTGAACATCTTGACGGCTCCTTTTGTGGCTGCGTATGCAGTCAGGCCGGGCGTAAAGTTACGCTCACCCACGCATGAGCCGATTGTGATGATGCGACCGCCCTCAGGCAGATGCTTCAGCGCCGCTTGCGTCGCAACGAACACGCCGCGCAGGTTTAGGTCAATGACCCGGTCCAGTTCTTCGAGTGTGGCGTCCGCGAAGGGCTTCGGAATGGCCGTACCTGCGTTGTTGACGAGCACATCAAGCCGACCAAAAGTCGAAACGGTCTCTTCGACCGCAGCTTTGACAGCCTTGACGTCGGTGGCATCCGCCTGGATGGCGAGCGCCTTTCCACCGGTCTCTTCGATGGCCTTGACCACCGACGCGGCGGCGTCCGCACCCTTGGCGTAGGTGATGGCTACACTGGCACCATCGGCTGCGAGCCGCTTGGCAATGCCGGCACTGATACCGCGCGATGCGCCCGTAACAAGGGCGACTTTACCGTCGAGTTTTCCTGTGTTGTTGTTGCTCATGGGATCTTTCTTTTGTGATTTGGTTTAGAGAAAAGCTGGTGGAGTTTTGATTGCATCAGGAGTGGAGCGCTTTACGCTTTCCCTCCGAAGGTGACGTAGTCGTCGAGGTCGAGTGCATCGAACCACGACTTGATGTCTTCTCGGCTCTTACTGTGTTGCCCAACATATTCTGCAAAAGCAGCAAGAGTTTCGGCATCGCTGTCCGCACCGCGTTTGTCGAAGTAGGCCGACCAGGCTTCCACTTCCCAAGGTCCGTGCGGACTCCTGGAGTTTTCCAAAATCCAGGCGAGGATTTCGCCGTCGCCTTTGCCGGTGGCAAGCTCTTTTAATAAAGCCTCAGGGTCGAAGCCCAGGAAACGAACGAGGTGCTGGTCAGTTGGCGAATTGTAGTTGTAATCACCATTTTTGTTGGCGAGTTTTGCACGCCCCTTGTCAACCATCCGGGGAAGGATGACGAACCCGCCGAGGCGGCTATGAGGGCTGCGCGGAGGCCGCTGAGTGAGATCGATGTAGGGTATTTTGCTGCTCATGTTTTTCTTGAGTTTTCAGGTTAAAGAGCGGCTTTACCACCGTTGACAGGAATGGAGGCTCCGCTGATATACGAGGCCTTGTTTGAGGCAACAAAGAGGATGACCTCGGCGATTTCCTCTGGATAACCGAGGCGTTTGAGCGGAACTCCGGCTGCAAAAACCGCTTTGCGATCATCTGACCCGGCGAACCGGCTAAGCATTTCCGTTTCGATGGGACCGGGAGCAACGACGTTTACACGGACTCCAAAAGGTGCAGCTTCGAGCGCCGCCGCCTTCGTGAGGCCTTCAACGGCGTGTTTGCTTGCGACATACAGTGACGCGCCGGGCGCGCCGATTCGCCCGAATGTGGAAGAGATATTGATAATGCTGCCGCTCTTTTGTACCGACATCACGCGCAGTTCATGCTTCAGGCTGAGCAGGACTCCAAGGACATTGGTATCGAACGTGGCAGCGTAGGACTCAGGGGATTGCTCGGTGATCGGGCCGACCTTGCCTTCGGTTCCGGCGTTGTTGATGGCTACGTCCAGGCGGCCGTAACCGTCTACGATCCGGTCTACGAGGTTCCTGACGTCCTCTTCCTGCCGCACGTCAGCGCGGATGAACTCGGCTTTAGCGCCTAAAGACCGGAGCTCGGATTCCAGCGCCTTACCCGCATCCTCGCGGCGACCCGATGCGATAGTCGTTGCGCCCTCCTTGGCAAAAGCCAGTGCCGTAGCCCTTCCGATTCCCGTCAGAGCCCCAGTCACTAAGACAACGTTAGTTTGCATGAAGGCACACTGGCATTCGGCACGCATCGCCGCTATTGACCGAGCGGTCCTATTTTTGAGGAACGGAGGGATGGGACTAAAACAGTCCTTTTGAAGGGTGTCCCGGCGATGGATTCAGACTGAAAGTGCGGGTATGATCAGATTGGATGACTCATGCATATGCAACGCGACAAAACTGAGCAGGAGCGCGCGAATGTGGATTTGGAAAAGGCTCTGACCGAAATCAAAAGGTCTGAAATTGAGCTCCGCACCATTGTCGATGCCCTGCCTGCGCATGCCTGGGCATCGCGTGCAGACCGTCACAACATTTATTGTAACCAGCAGTGGCTCGATTATTCCGGGATTACACAAGAGGGAACGCGAAGTTGGACTTATCGCGATACGATTCATCCGGATGATCTCGAGCCCTTCGTCAAAAAGTGGAATGAGCTCTCCGCCAATGGAGCTACTGTTGAAGCGGAAGCCCGATTTCGGCGATATGATGGCGAGTACCGATGGTTTCTTGTCCGTGCACTTCCGGTCCGGGACGAACATGGAAATACGATCAAGTGGTTTGGGACAAATACGGACATCGATGATCGGAAAAAGGCCGAGGCTCTACTCGCGGGAGAAAACATGATTCTGGAAATGGTCGCCACGGGCAAGCCGCTGCCGACCATCCTGGAAGAATTGTGTTATTTGGTTGATAACATCCAAGCCAATTCGATGTCGTCCGTATTATTGGTCGATTCGGCCAATTGTCTGAGGACTGGCGCGGCCCCTCGTTTTCCCAAGGATTTCATCTCGCTTGTGGATGGGCTCAAGATCGGCCCGTCGGTCGGATCTTGTGGTACGGCTGCCTACCGAAAGGAGCAAGTCATTGTTGCAGACATCGAGAACGATCCCCTTTGGGCAGATTATCGGGAACTCGCGTTGAAGTATGGTCTGCGTGCCGGATGGTCGAGTCCGATTTTTTCTTCGGATCGCCGGGTATTGGGAGTGTTCGGGATTTATTGGGACAAGCCCCACACTCCTGCTCAAAGCCATCTCGGACTCATCGACCAGATCACGCACCTTGCCTCTGTGGCTATCGAGCGCCACCGTACACAGGAGGCCATCTCTGCGACAAAGGCGAGGTTTGAGGGTATTCTCGAAATCGCCGACGACGCGATTGTGTCGATTGATTCGGATCGAAACGTCCTGCTTTTTAACCGGGGCGCACAAAAGGCGTTTGGCTATGCCGAATCTGAAATCCTCGGGCAATCGATCAGTCTACTCTTGCCGCTGGAAGAGTTTGTCTGTTCGGGTGGCGACGACGACAATCGATCCCCTCAACGCCGGGAGGTGACGGGGCGGCGCAAGGATGGAAGCGAGTTTCCGGCGGAAGCATCCATTTCCATGCTCGATCTGGCCGATGAGACCGTTTTCACGATCATTCTGCGTGATATCACTGAACGCAAACAAACGGCGGAAGCTTTGCGCGTCTCGGAACGATTTGCTCGTGGCCAAGCGGATACTCTTACCCGGACCCTCGACGAACTGACCAAAGAGCCCATCTTTGACCGAATTGCAGAGCACGTGTTGCGCGCCTTAAATTGCCACCTTGATGCGGTCAGCAGCGGTGTCTGGCTGAAAAACGGGAATAGCGGGTTGATGGATTTTGAATTCGCGCTCGAACGCGGAGTTCTCAGATCAAAATCAGATGCGGAGCTTGCAGCGCTTAGCCCTTCCGTGCCACTGCAAACTGTTTGTCCTTGCCCGGAAATTTTCATCACTGGCAAGCCAGCGGTGCTCACCGACATTCGCGCGAGCCCAGCCTTTTCTTCGCGTTCTTACTTTCTCAACCAGGGCGTCATCACGATGTTAATGATTCCGATGTTCGTTGCCGGCGAAGCGGCGGGTGTAATCGGTGTACGCTTTGACCGGATGCGGGAATTTCGACCCGAAGAATTGGAGCTTGCCCAGGCGCTTGCCAACCAGGCCATGCTTGCGATGCAATTGTGGCAGCTTTCCGAAAAAAACCGTCGCTCGGCGATCCTTGGAGAGCGCAATCGTCTGGCTCGCGAGGTCCATGACACGCTTGCGCAGGGATTCACCGGAATCATTGTCCAGCTTGAGGCGGCCGGGGAAGCAATGGCGAAGAGTGAGCCTTCGAAGGTCTCTCGTCATTTCGAGCGCGCGAGCGCCTTGGCTCGCGAAAGCCTGCAGGAGGCTCGGCGTTCCGTGAGGGCGCTTCGTCCCCAGGCCCTGGAAGAAACCAACCTCAGTATGGCGCTGAAAAACTTATTCGTTAAAATGACGTTGGACACTCCGGTTATGGCGAAATTAACGGTAGATGGCGAACCGAAACCGCTTCCACAGGAATGGGAGAACAATATGTTGCGGATCGGTCAGGAACTCCTGACCAATGCTTTACGCCACTCTCAGGCGACCGAAGTTTACGGACGTCTTTCTTTCGACAGCGCTAGGACTAGCTTGCATTTCTGCGATAACGGAATTGGCTTTGATCCGGAAGGGGACCACGAAGGATTCGGTCTGCAGGGGATCCGCGAGCGAGCGGAATCAATGGGAGGCCGATTTGCAATTCAAAGCGAGAAAGGTCGAGGCACTTCCATATCGATCATCTTGCCGATTGATTCAACCACACACAGCCATGAGCGGATCAATTGAAGGTCGAACCGGTCCGTTCGGTACTGCGAAGCTGCCGGGCAAACCCGAGCGCTCGTTGCGCGAGCCGAACAAAATCCGAGTCCTTATCGCAGATGATCATACCACGGTCCTCGCGGGATTATCTGCGATCATCAGCATGCAAGCAGATATGGAAGTCGTAGCCGAAGCGGAAAACGGCCAGCAGGCCGTTGAGTTATGGCGCAAACATCGGCCGTTCGTGACTTTGCTCGATCTGCGCATGCCAGTATTGGATGGTGTTGGTGTCATCGAGGAAATCCGCCAGGAAGCGGCTGGCGCCAAATTCATCATCCTGACGACGTATGACACCGACAACGAAATCCACCGTGCCATTAAAGCTGGGGCTAAAGGATATTTGCTGAAAGATGCCCGACGGGAAGAGCTATTGGATTGCATCCGGAAAGTCAGTCGCGGCGAGACCTGTGTACCCCCCGCTCTCGTCGAGAAACTGGCGGCGAGCGTGCGCGGCGAAGCTCTCACCAGCCGCGAGGTCGAGGTGCTCGCGCTCTTGGTTCGCGGCAGAAGCAACAAGGAGATTGCCGCTAAGCTTTTTATTAGCGAGACGACAGTAAAAGGTCATTTGCGCAGCGTGTTCACAAAGCTCAATGTCCTGAGTCGCACGGAGGCGACAACCACCGCGCTACGCCGGGGCTTGGTTCAGCTTTGAAGCGAGAATATTGCATCTCATGCAATAGCCAAGCTAACGCTCCGGCGTCAGACCCGCAGGAAGGCGCGGCACGTCAGACCACGTTCAGTTCGACTTTGATGTTGCCGCTGGTCGCCTTCGAATAAGGGCAGATACCGTGGGCAGCACGGACCAGCTCTTCCGCGACTCCGCGATCGATGCCCGGCACGCTGACATTGAGGCGTGCCTTCAGAAAGAAAGCTTTGTCGACGAGGATCAGGTCGATCGTGGCGTCAATCGCCGGCGTGGCCGGCAGTGCGATCTTCTTTTGAGTTGCGGCGAGCTCGACGGCGCCAATAAAGCAGGCCGACCAGGCGGCGGCGAAAAGATCCTCTGCGGTCGGGTGAGGCTCGGGTAGCTTGATGTCAAGACGTCCGTCGATGCTGTGTGCAGCGCCATTGGGACCACCGGTGGTGTGAGTTGTGCCGGTGAAGAGAACTTTCTCAGTCATAGATTATTCCTTTCAATGGTATCGTATCCCATCTAGTGGACGCTATATAAGCGGCCGTGAATATCAACGTCGAAGGCGAGAATCGATAATAGCCTGAGGTGCCGCGAAGCGGAGCCTCAGGTACGGTTTTGGAGTGGGTGAGCGCTGAAGGTGTGCTCAGAAGAAAGGCGTGCCTAGCTTATCTGACCTGTTTCTCTTTGTCCCTTAAATGAGGGACAGGTCGAATACATGTCCCTTAAATGAGGGACAGGTCGAATACATGAGGATTCGCATCTCGTACGGGCCCGCAAGGAGGGGAAGGACAGGCCACGCGAGGAGGGGAGGGACAGGCCATGTATTGGAAAATATTTGAAAATTAGACTACACGATTATAAAATGTTGTGTACACTGTGCCTGACACTTGTGAGATTTCCGCGCGTCAAGGCTGAGGGTCAGAGTTTCTACCACTGTGTTTCCAGGGTGGTTGACCGTCTATTCATTTTCCAGACTTCCACTCACGGCTCCGCTGAGGCCGAACGATTTGTGCGACTCATGCGACGGCTGGAGGCCTTTAGCGGTGTACGGGTTTTGACCTATGCCCTGATGTCTAATCACTTCCACATGCTGTGCGAAGTGCCCGAGGCCAAAGCGCTTTCTGAACTCGAGCTACTTGAACGTATCGAAGCCGGCTACGGCCCGGCGCGTCGCCAAGCTCTCGAACAGGAGCTAGAGCGCTTGCGTCAGCAACCGGATTGCGCCGGTCCGATCCAACGACTCTTGGGGCCCTACCGCAGGCGCATGTACGACATCTCGATCTTCCTCAAGGAACTTAAAGGTCGCTTCGCCCAAGGCTACAACCGACGTCATGGTCGCTACGGGGTGCTTTGGGCAGAGCGTTTTAAGAGTGTTCTGCTTGAAGGGGGTGAGGCATTGGCCGCCGTTGCTGCTTACATCGACCTCAACCCGGTTCGGGCAGGCCTGTGTGCCGATCCTAAGGATTATCGCTATTGCGGTTATGGCGAGGCGCTCGGCAAGGGTTGTGAGCTAGCTCGCCAGGGGATTAGAACAATACTGGGCCAGCCAGAGACAGCTTCTTGGAAAGAAGTCAGCCGCGAGTATCGCAAATACCTCTTCGTACACGGGAGTTTGAATACCAAAGCCAATCACCGGGCCTTCGATCTGCGCACCGCTCAAACTGTGGTGGATGAACAAAATGGCGAACTCTCCCTGCCCGAAATCTTGCGTTGCCGGATCCGCTACTTCACCGATGGGGTGATCCTGGGAAGTCAGGCCTTTGTTGAATCGCATTTCTCTAAACTAAAGACAAAGCTTGGTTACAAACGCGAGCACACTGGCACGCCGTTGACGGTGCTGGACCGTTCGGACAGGCTTTGGGTCTTACGGGAACCGCGAGTCCAACCAAGCGGTTGAGGTCATCCGCTTCAGAAACTCAATTGTCACTTTCGCGGGGGCGCTCGGGCTGTTGCATTCTCCAGAAACATTCACTCGGACGATTGTCGGAGCTCGGTGCGCATTTCTCACTGGAATCGAGAAATGTAGGTTCGCCGTGTAGCGCTCTACTACACGTACCGTTGCTCAATATCTGCGTAAAAGCGCCCGTGCCCTTTCGAGTCGAAGGTTTGCGCCCTGAGCGCCCAATCCAACGTCCTTTCGCCTTAGTCCGTCGCTTATCCGGCCTGTCCCTCTCTCTTCTGTGCTTCACCAGTTCATCAGGCTAAATACGATGCGATTAACGTCGATCTCGGGAAGCTTCTTGGGAACAACCCCCTTGCCCTCATAAGAGGTCCGGTACCCCTTCCATCCCGAACCGAGGGGCAGTAGAGCGCCAGACACTCCCTTCATCAATGCCGGCTCCCGGATTCGTAACAACACCGTTTTCCCCTGGCTTGCCGAGAAATGTCCGATTCTTGACTTTCGACATGGCCGCACGATTCGCGAGACTAGCCAACAAATTTTGGCCGCCCGTAGCCACATCGCAAGAATAGATAAAGTAAGTCTCTACAGCCTGAGGATATTTTGACATCTGGAACGCTTTGAGCATCCAGGCATTGAATTGAGTAGCCTGCATGTTGCATACATGGTCCACGGCCCCATGGGTCAGAAGGTGAATCACCTGATCGTTTTCGGCGTTTGGAAACTGATAGTTCGCTATTTCGGCTTGGAGGACGTGGACCACGTTCCCATAATGGTTGCCCATCTGCGCGACATCTTGGTCTAGAGTTTCTTCGTGGCGGTCACCCGCACGGTGTAGAACGATTAAAGCCATTGCGCATGTCCTTTCAAACGGATGTGTCCCATATCTGACCTGTCCCTCTCTTTTCTATATAAGGCCCAAACCAACGTCCTTTCCGCTTAGTTCCCTCGCTTATCCGACCTGTCCCTCTCTTCTTAGGCCGGGCCACGCGCTTAGTTCTGGCAAAGGTCTCAGGACAATACGATGTGCCGCCCGGGGTTCATCATTTCCTCGAGGTATACGATTCGGTTGTCGCTTAGGGATCCAGAGCGAAATTTCGCTGTCTCGCCTGAGGAAAAGGATCAATTTCTCCGAACCTAAAATCTCTGGGCGACACGCCAATTGCACGTCTCCCTCTTTTCGTTGGCAATTTAAAACTACTTGTAGCGAGCTATCTCGAAGAGGCGATTTTGTGACTGCATTCAGCAAACCAAAACAGACTCGTTAGGCGTGGTGCATACAAAGGAATATCATCTACAAAGAGGAATTTAGATGCCAAGCGGAGGAGATGGCGACCACAGCGGCATGACGCTGGCACAAGTGGCACGGATTAATGCACTTTAGAGTTCTGTTAATTTTGGTTGAGCGATCCGGATGGGCTCACAACGCGCTGTACAGGTTCGTGCAATTGTGATTGTCAGCGATGGAGCCCTTCTGGAATGTCACGGCTATAGGTGTTTCAAGGTGTTCATACAGCCAACCGCTTCGGTTGATGGCTGCGTGCTGAAGGAAGAGTTTTAGGAGCATTTCTCCGGGCGTTTCGCTGAGTCCCAAGTTTTGTGGGGTCAGATCGGGTGTGGATAGAGGGAGGGTAGGGACGATGTCTTCGGTGTTGAATATTCGCCAGGTCTGCAATCCGGCACCGGCAAAGGCAGCTGCAAATGTTGGATCACCGGTTCTTGGACCGGCCAACGTATAGGAGGTCCCAGAAACTTTCCGCTGAATGAAAATGTCCGCTGCCGCAAGATGAGCGAGAGCTGCTCCCAGGCTGTGGCCTGTCACATAGAGGTCGGCGAAGGCGCCGGCGGATTTAAGTGTCGTGATGGTCTGGATAACTATTGGGGACAGCTGATTGTAGATTCCCTTGAACCCTTTCGTTGTGTTGCCCCAGTCAGTGGCAAACGGTGCGGGCACTATCGTAGCGTCGTCGAGCCATTCAAAAGGAGTCAGTGTGCCACGGATGACGACATAGGCATTTGTTCCTTTGGTTGCCACGAATCCAAACGGCACAACGACTCCGGTCTCCTGCGCTTCCAAGACCGAATGCACTTGATAGCCTGCAGGCTGCCAAGCATTTCCTCCGGTCGTCCGTTGGTTGTATTGCGCGTACGCTGCGTCTACAAGCGTGCCTAACTCCTTTGCGCGATCTTTATCAAAAGCTGGGGGATAAAAACTCATAAATGCCGTTTTCTATATTTCTCATTGCGGATGAAATCCGAGATGCTTGCCGGTGTATTGAAGGGCTCAATGGAATCTGTAAAAGCTGGCTTATCGAATAGATTAACGCAGCTCTTTGAGAAGAGTTCTTTTCAAAAATCCTAAGCCGTCGAGTACTCGTCCTGAGTTCACGGTTGAGTGGGTTTGATACTAAGATAGGTTCGACATTGCATTAAAAAACTTGAGCGATTTTCCGTAAAATCGATCTCGGGGTGAATTAACCGATTCGGTATAGCTCGATTGATCGAGCCTATGGTAGTGCTGCCTATCTCCTGCGGTTCCTCGTCTCGGTGGTCGCCGCGCGCAGATTGGCAACCGGACATAACGCGATGATAGATTGCAAGATAGCTTCCATCTCGACAATTACGTGCACTTCAGATTAGATGCCCATCCTGAAAAGCAAAAAAGCCAGGTCTGGAGCCATCTTAGGCCGCGTGTCAGATATTTATCCGCTTCATAATGTTTTGTCCGCAACCAGCGGCATGTCTGGGGCGGCCGGAAAAGTTGCTCGGTACATCATCGAAAATCCTGAGCACGCGGCGTTAATGTCGATTGGGGAGCTTGCGGCGGCTACCGGTTCGAATAAGACCGCAATCGTTCGAGTCAGCAAGAAATGTGGCTACAATGGGTATCGTGGTCTGCGCGCGGCGTTGCTAGAGAACAGGGGGGTATTGCGCGGATCAGCCTTGATCGGAGTGGATCTCCCTTTTGGGAAAGAGGGGATGGGGAGCTTGACGAAGTTGGCGCGAGACGTCGTAAAGATCAATATCGAGGTGCTACAAGATACGCTTGTGCTGCTGGACGAAGAGACTCTGCTTCGCGCGGTAAACGCCATTCAACGCGCGAAACATGTTTTTCTGGTGGGTTTCGGCACTTCCGCCCCGGTGATTCAAGATGCTTATCAGCGGTTTTTGAGGCTTCGTGTTCCTTCGTCCACCTGTTCAGATGCCCATATTTTGGCGAGCATCGTTTCAAGTATCGGGCCAGATGAATTATTGTTTTGCATCTCTTATAGCGGAATGAGCCGGGACGTTATCGAAGCATTGGAAGCGGCGAAAAGCCGCGGAACGCCAACCATCACTCTGACAAGCGTGCCTAAGTCGGTAGCTGCCGAGATTTCGGATATGGTCATCGTTTCTGCCGTTCGAAGAACTCCTCATGCGACTGAAAGTGTCGCTTCGCGCGTCGCCCAATTGGTGGTGGTCGACATTATCTGCGCAATCATTGCTCTGGGGAAAGAGAATGAGCTCAATGAATTGACTGAAAGGTTCGCAAACGAGTTGAGTAAGAAGCGGATTTGAAGCCTCGGACTTGGTGCACTATTCATCCAGAAATGCGGGCTAATCCGCATTTCTAACGTTTTCAGGTTAGTTCATAGCGGGCTCAGCCAAAGCTTCTTTGATTCTTGCGAGAGTTTCTTCTTTCTCCGGTCCCCAGACGACCAGGTGGCTGAAATTCCCAACGGAAAAGAGCGCCCAATTTCCACCTTCTTCGAGTGCTCGAGAATGGAGGGCGCGGATGTCGTCGTCCGGGGTTAATTGATCGACAACCTGCCGGAAAGCGGCCTCATATTTCCATCCCTTTTTGAGAAGAGGGGCGATCCCAAGAATCTGCCCATCGGTCAGTTTAGAGAATTGTACGATTTCCTCCGCCTTTTCGATCAGGTTCCTGGCTTTGACTTCCGCATAGAACCAGTTTCCGAGAATCGATTTGATTCGGGTCAGCGCTTTGTCGACGGCTGCCGGACTCGGAGGAACCTTAGCGGCCAGAGCAAATTCTTTAGAGTTTGTTTTGGACGTGTCTCGTCGCGTTTTGCCGTGCACCTCCTCATCCGGAACAGGAAAATCGACGAATGCGTCTGAGGCCCCAGATTCCCCTTCCAAACGAAAACCGTTCGTGTCTTTGTTTTTAGCCGGATGAATCTCGACCAAGGCGGCGTTGAGACTTCGTCTCCCGGTTTTGACCTCTTCGTAAAGGCGTAAATTGGTGTCCCGGATCTGGCGCACCTCGAAAACGCGTTGTTCGTTGACGCCGACATGTTTCGCGGCCTCCGATACGGGGCCCTTTGGTCGCCCGCGCCCTTTATTTTTCTCCGGAACCGGATGAAACTGCATCTGCTCTGACCAATCCAAGGCGATGGCGGCTTTTTGCCCGATGCTGAGGTGACGTCTTCGCAGGTTACGGCTGAGAACGTATTCTTCCGGGGTTCGCTTTGCAGATTTCGGGTCAAACTCTTCCAACCGAGGTTTGACTCCAGCCAACTGACAGGCGCGGTAGCGATTTCGGCCATCCAGAATAAGGCCTTGATAGAGTATGATCGGTTCAAGCAATCCGCGTTCTTTGATGTCCCGCGCGAGATGAGCGAGTTCCTCTGGGGGAAGATGCGGGAAAAGTGCGGCGAATGGATGGGCCTTGAGTGAAGCAGTCATCGAAACCTCACTTGAACCGAGATGAGACCATCGTCCGACAAATTCCGCGCCCCGCGGAGCTTGTTTGAGTCGATCGATGTGGAGGTTTCCTAGAGCTTGAAGGACCGGTTTCTGCAGACTTGCCGACTTCGATAAAGCGATTCATTGGTAGAGATCTAGCGGTTGAAGTGAGTTGGTAGGATAGCTAATCGTAACTTTGTTGCAAAGTCAACAGACTGACGGCGAAACTTAGTTTTAGAAATGAAGGTCGGATACCGAGTGTCCGGACGAGAGTGGGACGGATCTAAAACTGCACTGGGAGTTGATCGACGCCCAAAATATCACACGTAACAGCATAGATGTTGTGATTCACAAAGGGTTGCACAGGAAAGTCGAACGAAACGCTTTTCAGGGACCGGTGCATGCGAAATGCAATGTAGGGTAGGCTTCTGGGCGAGGGGCCCCAAAGGCGATGGTTCATCAAACGATTTCTGATATGGCATCACGAACGCGGCCGGAACGCGCACATCTTCCAAAAGAACCGTTCCGCTTCTTTGGAATCGTAATGGCCCAAAGACCTGATCTGGAGAACGACTCTATCTCTGAGGTAGGGAGAATGCGGTTTTCGTCCCGAAGTGAAGCTTCCGCTTGGAAAATTCCGCTCAGCTTGTTTGCGATCTGGATCGCCTCTTGGTCCGTTTCGATTCTTCGAGCGGTCGTGCTCAAATCCACGCTGTCGATTTCGGTTGCAATGGCCATCACGGCGTCCGGTCTGCAGAACTCAATTCCAGGGATGTCTGGGTGGTAAAACCTGGTTGAGAAAATAGTTTCCGATCCCAAAGTATTTCCAACGCGCCGGGTCATGGAGAGTGTGAACACGCGCATTTCGCCAATGTCGGTCCAGACCATGTTTAGCTAATGTCGATTGGGTTCCCGCTAGCTCGAATAACTTGTTAGTCGCAAGTATGGCGGCTTCCGTGGTGAGCACTTTAGCCTCGTTGACCGCAACCGCCACTTCTGCGACTTCGTGTTCGGTCGGTTCAGGATTCGCCGAATCAAAAAGCCGGGCCGCGCGCGCTAGAAGCGCCTCAGCCGCGTGAAGGCGAATCGTTATGTTGCCGATTGCCAAGATCGTTAACGGATCGTCACTGGCCCGTTCAACCTTACTGTCAATCCAGGGTCTGGAACGTTCTCGCACAAATCGGACCGTCTCGTTCAGAGCAGCACGCGCGATACCGCTGTCAATTGCAGCTTGAATTACCTGGGACAAAGGACCTGTCAGCGTTGGACGCTCAAACGCTTTATAACCGGGAACAATCCAATCGGATTTGACCCGCACATTCTCCAGTGTGACCGAACCGCTTGCCGTAATTCTCTGGCCAAATCCCGACCAGTCGTCGACCACAGTCAATCCGGGCGTGTCTCGGGGGATTATCACGAGCAGACCGTTTTTATCGGCGTTGAGCGCAGCCGTCGGAATGTAGTCGGCAAATAGAGCACCTGTTGAATAGAACTTCTTGCCATTTACGACGAAGTCATTGCCGTCCGGTTCGATCTTTGTTTGGAAATCGGTGACGTTCTTGGTGCCCGCCTCTGAAAATGCGTTTCCGAATCGCTTCCCTTTGAGCACTTCACCAAAGTAGCGTCTCTTCTGTTCCTCAGATCCGTCGAGCCGGATTGCATCGACGACACAGAAATGGTTATGAGCAATTTGAGCGATCGACGGATCCGCTTCTGCAATGGTCCGGAAGACTTCGACGATCGTCGCGCGACTCACTCCCGGTCCGCCATAATTTTTCGGGACGCTAATTGCCCATAAACCTTATTGGGCGCTTTCTTCGGCATTTCGCAGTTAGTCGATGGTCGAATCTACCTCGATGGGACACCTTGGAGTCCCGCCGGCCCGGGACAGGCGATCGCCGCCGGTGTGTTCCTGGCCGGAGAAGACCGCTGGCGTTCTTCATTGCTCTCTCCGTTTGTGCCCGGGGCTGACATCGCTGGCACGATCGGATTCCCACATCACCGCCGCTGGTTTCCAGCCGGTCTCGTGCGGAGTCGTGTTGAAAACGCGGCAGCTCGGCTATTAGTCGAGAAAAATCATATCCGCTGCAAAAGCACGGCCGACGGCCTGGATTTGTTGTCAGGCGGAAACCAACAGAAAGTGGTTTTGGCGCGATGGCAGGCAGTGCCATGTCGCGTCCTTCTGCTCGACGAACCGTTCCAGGGCGTGGACGTAGGGGCGCGTCATGATTTGATTACCGCGATTCGAGCGGAGGCGCGCGATTCGGCAACTCTTATCGCCACGAGCGATGTCGAAGAAGCCTTCCAGATGGGAGACCGTGTGATGTTGATGCAGAATCACTCGGTCTTCCGGCTGATTGAGTCGAAAGTCGAAGTTCCCGTCGATCGCTAAGTTTTTGGATGGTGATCGGAGTCCATGAATCCATGAGGAGTCGTGGGATTCAGCTGACTGGTTGAATTACAGCAAATTAAGAAACCTTTCACAAGAGTTACGGGGCAATAAAGAAGAAAATAAAAAGCTTTTGACTTACGTATCATTTCTTTTATATACCGTGTCGCACCCCCCAAACGTTGCTCGAATGAATCTCAGCAGGCAGATCGGATTGGAGCGCTTTTCTCCCAATTAAAAGGATGTGTCTGCTTGGTTCCGATTGAGACCTCTCTCAAGGTGCTGAGCAGTCCGGAGTAAGGTGGCAACTGATGGAAAGACTAAGTGTGAAATGTAAATTATGAAAATGCGTCACCTGTTCCCCCTCGTTATCTTGCTCTTTGCCGGCATTGCCGCCAATGCCCAACAGCAGACGGTCACTATCGCAACGGTCAACAACCCGGAGATGATCCAATTGAAGAAATTGTCGACCACCTTCGAGCAAGCAAATCCCGATGTTAAACTAAACTGGGTGATTCTTTCTGAGAACACCTTGCGAGAACGCGTAACGCTTGATGTCTCCACGGGAGCCAGCGACTTCGATTTGGTGTTTCTGGGGCTGTATGAAGCTCCGATATTCGCCAAGAAAGGGTGGTTGCGCCCATTTGAAAACATTCCCGCGAGCTACGATCTGGAGGATGTCTTCAAATCGCTTCGTGACGGATTGTCTTACGATGGAAAACTCTATGCGCTTCCTTTCTATGCTGAAAGTTCGTTCACGATGTATCGAAAAGACTTGTTTGATGCCAAGGGCCTCAAAATGCCGGATCAGCCGACCTACGAGGACATCGCAAAATTAGCCGATCAACTTACAGATAGATCGAAAGGTCAATACGGCATAATCCTCCGTGGCAAGCCGGGGTGGGGCGAAAACATGGCGTTTCTTTCAACGTTGGTAAACACGTACGGGGGAAGATGGTTCGATGAAAAATGGCATCCGACGATCGATACGCCGGAGTGGAAGAAAGCGATCAATTATTACGTCGATTTAGTCCGCAGAGATGGCCCTCCCGGGGCGAGTTCAAACACGGTCCAGGATTGCATCACGCTCTTCGCTCACGGAGGCGCAGCAATCTATGTCGATGCCACATCGATCGCTCCGACGTTGTTCGACAAAAATCAGTCACAGGTCAGCGATAAACTTGGATTTGCTCAGGCGCCAATTGCGGTGACACCCAAAGGCGCACACTGGCTGTGGGCATGGGCATTCGCAATTCCTAAAGGGAGCAAAAATCCCGACGGAGCTCAAATATTCGCTGAATGGCTAGTTCAAAGGAATACATCAAACTCGCTGCGGCCGATACAGGTTGGGCCACGGTGCCACCGGGTTCGAGAAAGTCGACCAGCGATAATCCGGACTATGTGAAAGCTGCCCCTTTTGCCAACATCGCTGCTCAGGCCATGCTGACTGCAGACCCGACTGATCCGTGTGCTCAAAAGGTTCCTTATACGGGAATTCAGTTTGTTGGTATCCCTGAATTTCAATCGATCGGCACGGTCGTCGGGCAAAACCTGTCCGCTGCATTAGCGGGAAAGATGTCTGTGGATCAAGCGCTCAAAAATAGCCAGAACTCCGCGGAACGAGCGATGACGGAGGGTGGCTATTACAAATGATAGAATGAGTGTGTTTAGCTGTGCTTGCACTGAAGTTTAAACAATTCGTTGTCTACGGTCCGAAGGCCAGGGCGCCACGGTTTTCCTGGCACCCCTGTGGGGCGCACTGCGTTGTGGGAAGGTTCCCGAGGTTCCGCTGCGCTCAACCCCGGGCTGAGTCCTATTGCCCCACCGGGGCGACGAACAATTCCCCGGAAGAGTGACGACCATAGGGCGAAATAATGCCAAACGAGATGAATTTTCTGAGTTGCCTTAGCGGCTCATTCGGCATATCGGCATCCGGTAATCCGACTGTTGCTATGATTGAGTCGGCCTATCGTCATCACGAACTGGACTGGCGTTATATCAATTGCGAAATAACGCCAGAAAAGTTGGGTGACGCTGTTTTGGGTGCCCGGGCCATGGGATGGGCTGGGTTTAATTGCTCGCTTCCGCACAAGGTCGCGGTAATCCAGCATCTTGATGGACTCGGCGAGTCTGCAGCGATCATGGGTGCGGTGAATTGCGCGGTGCGCCGCGGGGACAAATACGTGGGGGAGAACACTGATGGAAAAGGATTTCTCGTCTCTTTGGAAGGTGTCGTTGACCCTCGCGGTAAGCGCATTGTCATGTTCGGCGCCGGCGGAGCTGCACGAGCGCTGGCAGTCGAATTGGCCTTAGCCGGCGCTTCTGCGATATCGGTCGTTAACCGCAGTCATGAACGAGGCACAGAGTTGGCGGATCTGATCAACACCAAGACGGCCGCCAAAGCCGATCTAACTGTTTGGAACGAAACCTACAGGGTGCGACCCGATGCCGACATTGTGATTAACGCTACCTCAATCGGGTTGTATCCGGATGGTGATGGGCGGCTCGACATCGAATTCGATTCGCTGAAGCCTGGAATGGTTGTCGCAGACGTTATTCCGAACCCGCCTCGCACCAATCTGATCAAGGAGGCCGAAACACGCGGCTGCACAACCTTAGACGGTTTGGGCATGCTCGTTAATCAGGGGGTGATCAGCATCAAGTATTGGACTGGAATCGATGTCGAAGCCGCAATCATGAGGCAAACGCTCGAGGATATTTTTAGCGCTTAGTGCTCTAAATTCGATGGTGTAGCGGTTGCCAGTGTCAGTTGGAGAAGAAGTTGTCAGTGTCAGTTGTTGGATGTCGGTTGTTCTAAGAGCTAGGGGTGAATATCGGTAAATAGTTCGCAGAAATACGGCGGGGGACCTTGGAGTCTTTTTGTCCCCCACTGACAACCGACACTGACTACTTTCTCAATCTTTATCGACGGAAGCCTCGTAGATTTCGCCGATCGATTTTGATAACGACGCATCAAACTCGGCGTCGCTCATCGAATAACGGAGATCTTCCACCAATGCTCGCGAAAAACTTGCGATCATTCCGCGATTGGCGGCGAGGCGATGGCAGGCGTCATTCCGGGTATAGCCACCGGAGAGCGCCACGACCCTGATGACGCGGTTGTGTTCTATCAAAGGAGAATAAAAGTTCGGAGCATCCGGTATCGTCAGTTTCAACATCACGTTGCGGCTGGCCGGCAATTCATCCAACCCTTTTGCGAGTTCCTCGCGAAGAATTGCTTCCGCGTCTGGTTTGTCGGGACTCTTAATCAACACTTCCGGCTCCAGGATCGGCATCAGTCCGTGCTCCGCGATTTGCGCGGCTAAAGCGAACTGTTGTGCCACAATGGCCGCAATACCAGTCTTGGAAGCCAAGTGGATCGTCGAGCGCATTTTCGTGCCGTAGACGCCAAGTTTCGCGGCGCGTTCAAGAAGCGAGTCAAGGCCCGGAATCGGTTTCATCAGGCTGACTCCATCCGTTTCCGATTCCAATCCTTTATCGACCTTCAGGAAGGGCACGACACCGCGCTCTTCCCAGAGAAATGAGGGCACCGGTTTCCCTTTAGCCTGTCCATCCATTGTGCCTTCAAACAGGATCGCTCCGATGACCTTGTCGCCCGTGAAAGCGGGCGAGCTCATGATGCGCACGCGCATCTCGTGCATCAGCTTAAACATCTCGGCCTCGCCGCTATACGCGCTATCCGGTATACCGTAGTAGCGCAAAGCACCGGGAGTCGAACCTCCACTTTGATCAAGCGCGGCGATAAAGCCTTGCTTGGTGGACATCTGCGAGTTCATATCGTTGCTGGTCATTTTCTTTTCCTTGGACGGGCATCTACTCGTGAGGTTTTCGGGCCCAAAAGCTATCCAGGAGGCGGTCACTCTTCGGCCGACCTGGGCGCTTCTCCTCAAGCGATCCGTCTCTTTTGTCGCGCTAGGGGGTAGGGCACCGCGATTTCACCGTCTCTCGCTCGAGGTAAATGTCAATAGCTCAATTGCTGGCGTCGTGCGGTTCATTTAATGGGCGTCGATCGTCGGGAAGAGCCTTCTCGGGCACAGCCGCAAAACGACCGGCCAACCGCCAACGCCAAGACGATAATTCCTACCACCAACAACCCCCGCTTGATCCAGAGGCGACCATTCGGCGCGTCCCAATCAGTCGTCGGAACGGGAAGAGAGCGCAGGATATCCGCCCGGATCAGTCTTTCGCTTTCAGGGTCAAGATGCGCGTCATTTTTCAGTAGCATCAATGCGGGATCGCCCACTCGCATCCCGACTCCAATCATCGCCGCAGTGGGGCTATCCGCGAACAATCGTCTCTTACCGAATGCGCGTTCCACCAGGCTTGTGCAGTCTTCACCAAAAAACGGCCGGCCTTCGAGGTGATTCAGGAATTCGACGACTTCATTTGCGATACCGTCGTCAATGTTCCGGAAACAGGTCGCCGGAATTGTGACATCCCAGCCGGCGTGATCCCGTGTTTTGAATGTCTCGAGCGGAGTCCAATTCAAGCCATCGACAAAGTTTTCTCGCGGTGTTCCGAAGAGCTGTTCGACCACGAATTGGCGACCATCGGCAAGTTCCACATGCAATCCCGCATGCATCGCAAGTGGCTCAGAATCAATTTCCCTGCCAATGCCCGCCAAATGCAGATCCAGCATTTCAACCGGCCGAATGATCCAAGCGCCGAGCCAACTTGTCTTATCGCTCTGAGCGATCACGCCGTGAAGCTTCACGACTTGCCCAGGACGAAATGCCTCCGATGGCGGTAAGTTTTCGGGATTAGATATTTGCATCTTTGAATCGCAATCGGCCGTTCGTCGTTTCGATCACCGATGACATTTGACGGGCGACAATGAAAGGTCAATCGACGAAAAAAAGATTGCTTCAGAGAAGAAGCTGTCAGTGTCAGTTGCCGGTTATCGGTTGTTGGAAGAACCAGGGGCGAATATCGGTATGTAGTTCGCAGAAATATGATGGTCCGCGCAGCGGAACGGTGGCTCGGGAATCCATCATATTCCTGCGAGCTACTTACCGATAATCATCCCTAGCTCTTAGGAAGAATGACAACCGGCAACTGACACTGGCAACTTCCACTTAAGCGCGATCGGATGCTAGCCTGGGCTCTAGTTCCCCGCAGATGATTGTTTGATCCATGCCCTGCGGGAACTAACAATCCATTAAATTGAAGGTGCACGGGAAATGTCCCGCATGACCAAGGCATTCTTCAAAGAGCTTTATGCCCACAATCTCAAGGTGTCGAAAAACAAGGAAGATAGTAAGCACTGGGCATAGGGCAAGAGAGTGGCCACTCAGCGCGATTTCTGAAGCTGCAGGCGCGATCGGATCTCAGGAATCCATTACAGGCGAGGACCAGCGCTGAAAGCGCGTGGGAATATGCCTCTGGGATTGAATGTCTGCGGAAGCAAGTATACGAAGCCATGCTAACGTTTCAGGCAACATGTTTGGAGGGATTGAATCATAGGTCGTTTACGCTAGGACCGCGGCGATCTGCATCTTCGGCCAGGCACGCCCGGATTTCTTTGCCGACAATATGCAGCCGTCTACTCGTCTATCTGCGGGGGATGATGGTGCCTCCCCGGCAGAAAATGAAAGACCAATAGCAACCAATAGACGTTGACCGCAGTTTCAGGTCTGAAGAACGCCAGTGCGATTGAGGCTAGGGAGATTGCGACCGGAATCATCGTACGGCGGCGCATATGCGCGATCCACTGGGGCGTCAGTTGGTTGTGAGTTAATTCGGGATGATGCGAAAGAAAGAGGAGATTCAAGAGGAAGAGTAACGACAGAAGCAAAAGATTTGTTCCGTAAACTACGACCGGAATGCGAAGATGGTAATGGCCAGAGAGCAGGTTGGTTGAGAACGGCAAAAAGGTTACGAAGAGCAGAAAAAGCAAATTCAACCAGAGCAGCGATCGGTTGACCCTACGCACGAAATGATACAGGGAATGGTGGGCGATCCAGTAGGTGCCTAAAACGATGAAACTGAGAACGTAAGTTGAGAAATGGGTGCGCAGTTCGCGAAGCTGCCGCCACATCTCTGAGTCGGTACTCAATTTAACCCCTTCGGGGAGTTTCAAATCCAAAACCAAGAGGGTCATCGCAACCGCAAAGATTCCATCGATCAAAGCTGCGATTCGTGATTTCTCCATCGCCCATTTTAAGAACCGACGCACCCGGGGTGTCGAGCGGTTTTGCGCTGGAACAGCTCCATCTCATTCAATATTCGATCGAGGATTTTGATCCCATGGCTCCCGCCATGGGATCAGAAACATTGCCACTCCGTGGCAATTGCTCTGCAGTTCAAAGGCGCCTGCCAGCTTCAGAAACGCTCGCAAATACGGTGAAATTAAGCTTCGTTGCGTAAAAGAATTCAGGGTCAATCTGTGAACCTTCACGTACTTCAACATGTCGATTTTGAGGGCCCCGGCCGAATTGGCGTTTGGGCCTCTAAAAGAGGTCATCGGTTATGGACAACACATTTTTATCGCGACGAATTACCGCCCGATATGGCCACGATCGATGGGCTGATAATCATGGGCGGGCCGATGAATGTTTATGAAATTGAAGAGTTTCCATGGCTGCATTCGGAGAAAAGCTTTATCAAAAGCTTTTTGCCGACAGGAAAACCGGTATTGGGTGTTTGCCTAGGGGCTCAGCTGATCGCAGAGATCTCCGGGGCAAAAGTCTTCCCGCACAAAGGCCCTGAAATCGGCTGGTTCCCCGTGGAATTTACTCCGGACGCGAGAGTAAGATTCCCTAATTTGCCGGCATCCATTCCAGTCTTGCATTGGCATGGAGACACTTTTGAACTGCCTTCTGGCGCTCATCGATTCGCACAGAATGAATGGTGTACCGAGCAAGGGTTCCACCTAGGTGAACGTGTCCTGGCGTTGCAATTTCATCTCGAAGCCGGTCCAAAGGAATGTATTCAGATGGTCGAACGCGCTGGAACCGATTTATCAAACGGAGGATCTGCAGTACACAGTTCGGATTCAATTATCGATGGAAGTTGGCGTTACTCAGACGGAGCCGAAACGGTTCTTTACTCGATCCTTGATGGGCTTTTTAAGAATCCACGTCGCGGGGCGGAATAGACTCAAGGAACGACATACGCGATATACGACGTATACGACCTATATGACTTATGTGTCGTATCAGTTGGGCTTGCGCAGTAGCTTTCTGGCATCTTCCTGGGCAAGGGCAGGGAACGTTGATCCCGGAATGCCGATTCGGACGGGTTCTCCCGATTCCGCCGACTCGATCATCCCGAGCATGACCGCGAGTGCATGCAGCGCGAAGCGCCCTGAGCACCGATGGGGGCGCCCGTCGACGATGGCATTCGCCATTTCGGCAAGACCAAGTGAACGATAGTTCGCTACGACAGGATTTCCGACGGGATAATTGATCCCTCCGAATGTCTTGTCATAGGTTGGATGGACGAGCCATTCTTCCTGCGCCGCAGCCAAAGCGACACTCTTCGGATCGTGTATATTCAACAGCTCGCTATTAGTTGAGAGTTCTACGTCTCCACCGAATGTGTCTGGGTCCGGCACCCGAAGCGACGCCAACGTCCCATGGAGCTCGATCGGTCGAACGCCGTGCCTCCAAACGTCCCAGCTTGCAAGGAAGCTGACGTTGGCCCCGTTGATGAAAGTCAGTATGGCGTTCAGGGTGGTGAAAGTGCCGACTGAAAAGGTCTTGCCTTTGTTAGGTCCTTCGGCGCCGAACCGGCGTTTGACCGGGCTAATTTGCCCAACGGCCCGGACTTCACGGACCGGCCCAAGCAGCGCCGTCAGGGCGGAGATATAATATGGACCGAGATCCAAAACTGGTCCCGCGCCTTTCTGATAAAAGATAGTAGGATTCGGATGCCAATGTTCCATTCCTTTACTCATCACGGCGGCCAGACCTGTGATGATCTGTCCGACGCCACCTTCCTCGATCAGGGCTTTGGCGGTCTGCAGACCCGCACCCAGAATTGTATCTGGAGCCGAACCGACACGTATTCCTTTCGCGTCTGCTTCGTCCATCAGCGTGATGCCATCCTCGAGGGAAGTCGCCAGCGGTTTTTCACCGTAGACATGTTTTCCTGCGGCAATGGCAGCGCGGGAAATTGCCGCATGGGCGGTGGGAAGAGTTAGGTTCAGGATAATATCGACATCGCGCGCGGCGAGGAGATCTCCGACGCTCATCTCTCGTAGCGAGTATTTCTGGGCTGTCCGCGCGCTTGCTTGCGGCAAAGCGTCCGCACACGCGACGATTTCAATGTCCTTAAAGAGCTTCGAGTTCCTGATGTAGATATCGGAAATATTCCCGCAGCCGATGATACCAATCCGCATCAATAAACTCCTCTCTAACGCCATGGATCGCGGCTTCTGGTGGCGCTTCCAACGCCGCTGTACCAATCTCGGATTTGGTGCGCGAGGTCCCTTGTTTGAACGATAGCCTCAAACATAGCCGGCCGGTGCAGCGTTGCTCACAAACGCAAGTCTTTCCTTGGCTTCGGCCGGCTTCAGCGCGTGGAGGATAATGGCCCCATCGAATCCGGATCTCTTCATCAATTCCAGGTAATAGGGATAATCGAGCCGACCGAGCCCGGCCGGCACATGCCCGGCCTCTCCATCTTTATCAAGATCTTTAGCGTGTGCCAGAGCGATATCGGAACCCAGGAGTTCGAATGCTTCGTCGAGTATTTTCCGCATATTCGGCAACTGGCCGCGCTGAAAAATGTTGGCTCCATCCATGACTATCTTCAACTGTGGCGATTTGACCTCGTCGAGAAGCCGCCGAGCTTTCTGCACTGAATTAATCGTGTTTCCGACTTCAGTCTCGACTCCGAGCGTCACTCCATGATTTTCAGCGACGCGCACTGCCGCTTCCATTTGCACAAGCAAGTCTGCCCACGCTTCGGGAGTGTCATTGTCCGGGTGGCGTCGCCACATGCTGCTGGTGTCACGCGAGCCGGTACAGAGCGTGACAACCTTCGTCCCTAACCTCGGAGCGAAAGCAATCACGCGGTTCAAGGCTTCCGCGCCCGCCGTACGCACCTTCGGATCAAGATCGATCATATTATAGGTACCGGAAAGCGCGGCCAGCTTGAGCTTCCGGTCCGAGAAACCGTAACGAATGGCGTCCACGGTCTCTAGCGATAGCTCTTTCGGAAAGGTTTCTCCAACAGCGGAGACCAGATCAAACTGCACAGAGACGGCGCCCGTTGCGGCAATCGCGTCGAGGTTTGCGCTGAGAGAGTCGGAGGGGAACTCTGGGGAGAGTAATCCTAATGAGGCCATGAATTTGGGTGGTTACTTCGTCGCGCCACCCTGCATAACCTTTAGGTAAATCGGAGCCTTATCCTTCTCGTAAAGAGTGCCGACGGTGATATCGAAACCAGGAGGGATTCCAGCCGCTGTCATCGACGCCATGGACAACGCCATATAACTCGTGGCCTGTGGATCCTGCCACATCGCTGCGTTCACGTAGCCGTCGATCACTTCTTGTGCCGTGTCGCTGGAATTGCCCCAGCCAACGACCGGTATCTCACCAGGCTTGATCCCAACCTGATCAAACACACGCTTGATGCTCCCACTGACGAGGTCGCCGATACAATAAATTGCTTTAATTTTGCTTCGATTGGCGGTCAGGTAATCGGACATTCGATTAATGACCTCAGCCTGGTCCAGCTTGGCTTCAGTGATCTCCGTGGTTATTCCGAGAGGCTTGAACACCGAATCGTAGCCCTGTGTTTGCAATGTCTGATAGGTTGCTCCGGGCACCTCAACGGGCGTCCAGACAAAATCTCCTTTTTTGACAAAATTATGGTCGACCAGATAATTCGCCAATCGCCGGCCGGCAGCGACATTGTCTCCCCCAACGTAGGCGTCGCGACCGCTCGCCTTATCATCCGTGTTCATGATGATCACGGGAATACCACTGGCATGCGCCTCCGCGATGACCTTCGTCAAACTCCCTGGGTCAGGAGTGCTGGTGACAATCCCCTTTGCATGAGCCGCGATTGCGGCCCGGAAAGCTTCCTGGTGTGCCGGAACATCACCACTGTGGAACGATGTGCGAACTTCGTTGCCGGTGTCTTTTGCCCATTGCTCAGCCCCTTGAAGAAATAATGTCCAGACAGGGTCGGCAGGTGATCCGTGTGAGATCCAGTAGAAAGTCGATTTCGCAGTCTGGGCTGTGCCGACGAGCGGAAACAGAAAGGCGCTTGTGGCCAAAATGAGGGTCGTTAGGAAGAATCGTTTGAGCACTTTGGGGGATCCTTGGTTGGGGGTTGCGGTTTACTTACTACGTTCAGAATTGAATGAAAAGTTTTTGTTCGCTCTAAAGGCGGGAACGCGAAGGCAGAATTAAGAAAGAAAGTATTGCCTGGAAGATCTTTTGTACTTCTTAATTCTTACTTCCCCCACTCATGAGGCACCGCAAATGCTGCAAGCAGACCAGGAAAACGATTCAATCGCACCGATAACATTTCGGACTGAGTGACATATTATGAATTTATTCAGATGCAAACCAACCGAGCGATTGCTTGAGGAAGAGGAGAACTCGCAGTCGCTGAAGAGGGTGCTAAACGGGTTTCACCTCATCCTTTTAGGCATCGGATGCATCGTCGGCACAGGCATTTTTGTGCTGACGGGAACCGCGGCTGCACAGCATGCCGGACCGGCACTGGCGATTTCTTTTGTCATCTCCGGGCTTGGCTGTCTCTGTTCGGGCCTCTGTTATGCCGAATTCGCGTCGATGATTCCACTTTCCGGAAGCGCTTACAGTTACGCGTACGCTACAATCGGAGAATTTATTGCGTGGATCATCGGGTGGGACTTGATCCTGGAGTATTTGGTAGGTGCTGCCACCGTCGCTACCGGATGGTCTGGCTACGCAGTCAAGCTAATCGGACAATTTGGTTTTCAAATTCCGGCTCAGCTTTCTCAGTCCGCATTAAGTTTCGAAGGAGACCATTTATCGGTAACTGGCGCCCTTTTCAATCTGCCGGCGGTTTTTGTTATCGTATTAATTACATGCATTTTGATCGTTGGGATCCAGGAATCGACTCTGGTCAACTCGATCATCGTTGCAGTGAAATTGGCTGTTGTTGTTGCATTCATTATCTTTTGCTTCCCTCATGTAAAGCCTTCCAACTGGGTGCCGTTCATCCCACCGAACACCGGGCATGTGGGTGTTTTCGGGTGGACCGGAATTCTTGCAGCAGCTGGGGTTATCTTCTACGCCTACATTGGGTTTGACGCGGTCTCCTGTGCCGCTCAAGAGGTCATAAAGCCGAGTCGCGATCTCCCGATCGGGATACTCGGATCTCTATTAATTTGCACAGTTCTTTATATACTGGTCTCTCTCGTATTAACCGGAATCGTTCCGTACGCTGAACTGAATGTCCCGGCACCAGTCGCGCTGGCAGTAGAGCGCTGCGGACCCGCTTTGGCCTGGTTGCGGCCGTGTATCGAAATCGGCGCGCTCGGCGGTCTGAGCTCAGTCGTTTTAGTTCTGCTCTTGGCGCAACCTCGGATTTTTCATCGGATGGCGATGGACGGTCTTTTCCCAAAAATTTTTGCACAAGTGCATCCGAAATTCCGGACACCGACAACGACTACGTTACTGTCAGGATTTTCTGCGGCTGTTCTGGCCGGTGTTTTTCCAATAGATGTTCTTAGCTCGATGGTATCGATCGGGACATTGCTCGCGTTTACAATTGTGTGTATAAGCGTTGTGATTCTTCGAAAAACGAGACCGGAGTTGGAACGTCAATTTCGAACGCCGTGGGTCCCTTTCATTCCGATTGCAGGGGCGATCATTTGTGTGGGTCAGATGCTCTTTCTACCTTTGGCCACTTGGATTCGTTTAGTCGTGTGGTTGGCGATCGGCATGGTGATCTACTTTGGTTACGGATATAAACACAGCCATCTGAATCGGCGGCGCAAATAAAGGCATCGGGCCGTCTTTGACGCGATGAATATTGCATCTCGTGCAATATCCAGGCTGGACATCCGGTTATTCTACGAAACGCGAATGGTGACTGCAGACAAGAAGGTGCCTTTTGTGTGCGTCGGAGCCAGCAATTTAGGTGGCTCCCATCTGTTTTTTAGGAGGGATATGAACGAATCCGAGTTTCGGGAGATGGTCGAAGTGTGCCAGTCGGACGTGGAACTGTTCAATGCGGAGATAGAACGCTTGGCGGACCACTTTCCCGATCCGGGCGACTTTTCTGTAACTCTTACCTTGATCGGCGGTGAGGAATTCGAATTTGCGGATATCGATCGATTTCGCCTCTGGCATGCTTCCAGACAAACCGGTGTGGACCTGTCGTAGCCTTCCTCTTTCCTCCACCGAACCACCACGATTTTAAAGGAGTGGCTCTCGTTCAGCCGACCTGAAGAGGATTGACGGCAACGGGCTTGCTTGGCTACAGGCTCCTGTTCTGTCAAGATTCTGGGAATCGTTTTGCAACGGCTTCCTATCATGTCGAACAAAGTCTCGTTTCCGCTTGTCATTGCTCTCCTTCGGGAAGATGGAACCGAGATTCCAGAGGAGACGACCGATCGCTTGATGGATGGGCTAAAAACACGGAGAACCGGTTCCAAACTGATTCTCCTTTATCCTGGCGATGACCCGGATCTTTCACGGCTTGTAGAAGCCTGCAACGGGGAGGGCGTTAAAAGCCACGCTTTCGATTCGGCCCATGCGACTGAGATGATTGAACTCTGTAGCACTCTGGTATGGTTTGCAGAGGCAGACCACAGAGGAAAGCTTCTGGCGTACGCCAAGGCATTGGGACGGAGTCTATGCACCGTGTCATCCGACGGAACGATCGATGGATTTGAAAGCGTCGATGCGAAAACTCTGGACGGTAACGATGATTGGTTGCCGTCGGTGTTCCGAGCCGCCGGTTTAAGTGGCGATCCAGATTTGGAGACGATTTTCCGGAAGACGGATGCATTGGCGACTCTAGCCGCTCCCGTGACGAGGAGATGGTTCAAGTGGATCGTTTTCATCCAGGCGCTTGCCGTATTCGTCCCTGTGGGCTGGCTGATCAATCGTTTTATTGGACTGCCGGCGGGCGCGGTTGCCACGCTGACACTCTGCACCATAGTAGTGCTCGTCTCGATGACCTGGTGGCTCCGTTGGCGCGGGATGCAAAAGACCTGGGCTCGCGCCCGGCTCGTCGCAGAAGTGGCGAGATCCATGATTGTGAGAGCCTCAGGCTCAGGAGTGATTGCGCGTACGGACCTGCATGGTATTGCGGCGCTTCGGCACTTGAGATGGTTCTCCGTTCCATCCGCCGAGACCAATCGGCAAGAGGACTGGATACAAAGATATATCAAGGATCGCATAGATGATCAGGCGAATTACTTCGCTCAAAAGCAGTCGGCTGCCGAAGTTGAGCGCCGGCTATTGAGTCGCTGGGCGACATTGTTGCTCGATATCGGTTTAGTTTTCGCGGTGGCGGGAACGGTAATCTATTTGAGCTCCAGGGTTCTGGAATGGACTCATATGCCTGGAGGCAGCGTCATTCCGATCGTACTGGGAGTGGCGGGACTCATTTGTCCTCTGGGCCTATTGGTCATTCAACTGCTGCGCACCTTGACCGAGCTGAACCGTCGAAATGCGAGGTACTCCCAGCAGAAACGAGTTTTGAAAGAGGCTAAAGAGCGGTTGCAGGCGACCACTTCGGAAAAGGTAGCAATTCAGATTGTGGAGGAGACGGAACGTCAGCTCTTGGCCGAGGTGTTCGAATGGTATTTCCAGGTAGAAACGGCAGAGCATTTTTTCCAATTCCGTTCGACGACCTCGAGTGCGAGCGGAATAAAGCTGGATCCGAAGACGCGGCGATTTCCGATTATCGGGAAATTGGGAGGCCTGTTCGGCTACGCGGGGTTATTTGTTTTGCGCGTTGTTCTTGGGCGTATCCTCTGGACTGCAATCGCCGGAATTATGGTTATTGCCTGGATCTCTTATCAGCATCCTGAGAACCCTGTTTCAAAATCCGATATCCGTTCTATCGCCGTCATCCTGAATGCGGATGGGAAGACTTGGGTTCCTTCTCCGGAACGCCTCGATAATGGATGCATATTTATCGTTCACGGACTCTGGGGCGGAATCGAAAACTACAAAGGGGAGCCTTCAACCTATTGGACGCGGCGGATGGCGAACGCTATCACAACGAGGTTGGAGCAAAACTCGCCCGACATCGCCGTTGTGGATTGGAATAAGGCGGCGAGACCATCCGAAGCGAATCAAATGAAATCGGGCAACGCCATTATCGACGACGCAATGGATATCGCAGCGATTCGCCCGGAAGCACAGGAGGTCGGCGATTATTTGAGTTTCCGCGTGGCGGAAATGATCCTGGACGGAACAATTCATCGGGACAAACCACTTCATCTCATCGGACATAGCGCAGGCGGATTCGTTGTTGCACGGGTCGCCAACCGGCTAAAACAACTTGGGATAGCCCCCGATCGAATTCGCGTCACGCTGTTGGATACGCCTGAACCTGATTCGGAGATTACAGTAGATTTGGCAAAAGATTTTCCCGGGTCGGTCGATTACTATACCAGCTCGCGATTGGTTCGGTTTGGGCCGGGAACAAATTTTCCCGGCATCGACCTGATCAGGATTGAAACTCCTCCGGGCCTCAACGTAATTCAGGCCCATAATTATGCGCACGACTGGTATATCGACACCATCTCGCGCCAGGACAGCAAAGAGGGCTTTTCAAAATCGCCGTTGAACAGGACATCCCCACGGTGATATGAGCGACGATCTGTTAATTACGCCTCCGGCGCCCAGTCGGAACTGGTTGGAGGAGCTCACGAGGAATAGTCTTTCCATACCGGCACTGCGTCAGCTTTGGCGGGAATACCAAATCGAGCCGAAAGAAAAGGGGCCGGGAGAACTTGCCGGATTCGCCAAAGCCGCACTCAAAGCTGGGGATTTTTTACTTTGTTTAGAGGTGGTCGATTTCTCGCCTGGCGTACTGGCTGAGTGCGCGGCATTACGTTTTCTGAAGGCCCGGGCTTTGACCCAGACGGGCAGCACCAATAGTGCGCGTGAATTATTGGAAGAGATTGTTCGGGATGGAGACGCCGACTGCGACACCTATTCTCTGATCGGCCGTAGCTATAAGGATGATTGGAGCGTTAACCAGAGTCCGGAAACGTTGCGCGAAGCGATCCTGGCGTACCGCAAGGCAGCGGAGTTATATCCGGCTAGCTATTATCCTCTGGTAAACGTAGCGAGTCTCGAGCTGTTCGCGGGGAACAGTGCAGAAGCTGAACATATCGCAGAGAAAGCGCTCGCGCTTTGCGCAAAGGTTCGAGCAACCGATCCGGAAGATCCCTGGCTGCACGCAACCATCGGCGAGGCTTTGGTTTGCCTCGGCAGGATCGAAGAAGCGCGTTCTGCCTTCCGGGATTACGCTTCGATGTCGAGCACCGTTTTTGCGCCTGGGCTTCGCGATTTATGTAGTACGCGCCGCCAGGTCCGGTTGATCCTGGCTCAGCGGAATCTCGGTCGCAATACGCTGGACGACTGTTTCCCGATTCCGTCCGTAGTCGTATTTGCCGGGCATATGATCGATGCTCCAGACCGCGCGCAAAATCGCCAAAGATTTCCGACTGACCTGGCCCCAATAGTTGGAGAAGCGATCGGAAAGATCTTATCCGAGAAACGGGTGCAAATCGGGTTCAGCTCGGCTGCAGCTGGGGGGGATATTTTATTCGCGGAACAGCTGTTTGAGCGCAAAGGAGAAATCCACCTTGTTTTAACCGGGCCGGTAAAAGGGTTCCGCGAACGTAGCGTCGAGTATCTGAAGGATAGCGTCTGGGTGCAACGTTTCGATGAGGTGATCAACCGTGCGGCGAGTGTCGCTCTCGCGAGCAACCATCACCCAAGTGAAGATTCGGAAACATACCAGTTTGGCATGCTGGTGATGTGCGGATTGGCCGGGAAATTTGCCGCTCAAATCGGGCTGGACCTGTTTGCGTTAGCTCTCTGGGACGGGAAGCCGGGAGATGGCGGAGGCGGAACCGCCGATTTTGTCCAGTTCTGGAATAATTTCAACCGCTCTGCGCGTTCTGGCGAGAAAGTCCCGGTGATCTTGATCTCTCCAGAAAGTTTGCGCCCGAATCTAACTTTGGGATCGTCCGAGCCTGATGACGAGAGTCTTTCAAAAATGTCGCGCAGCGGCTCGGGCACTTCTTCGCCGCGACAGGTTATTCACGCGATATTGTTTGCGGACGTGGTCGGTTTCAGCAAACTCGCGGAACTGGCGTTGCCGCGTTTCGTTCGTTCTTATATGCGCGCTGTTTCTGCGTTGATGGATGAGGGTGGCATTGATCGCGAAAACCGGCCGATTCAAGCTCCAATCCTGGTGAACACGTGGGGAGACGCTTTTTACATGGTGTTCGAATCGGTTGCAGGTGCGGGACAATTCGCTTTGCGAATGCAGGAAGCGTTGGTACCGCCTCCTGTGGGCCGGGCGGATTGGACGAAGGAGGGGTTACCCGCCGATCTGAGCATCCGCATTGCGCTCCACGCAGGGCCTGTCTACTCGGCCGTTGATCCGGTTACTCGCGAGTTTTCTTACTTTGGAAGTCATGTCGTTCTCGCGGCCAGGCTGGAACCAGTCACGGCGCATGGCGAAGTTTTTTGCACGGAAGGTTTCGCTGCGATGGCCTTCGTGGAAAAAATCCGCGAGTTCAGTTGTGAATATTTGGGTCGAAGAGAATTAGCGAAATCATTTGGAGAAATGGCGGTCTTCCGCGTCTGCAGAACGAAAAGATAAATAGATAAATTGATATCACGTAGAACACTCGATTCCTGGGTCTTTAGTATTCTCGCGGTGGCAGCCGTCGTGCTGGCCTGGTGGGGTCTGGGCGAAAAATTTCCTGAACTGCAAGGGTGGCGTCTATTCCCGGAGCGGATTATCAAATCTGTTCAGTTTTTTGCGTCAGGGGCTGCGAATCCGCCGGATCATTCGCTGCCGTGGACGCTCGCGATTGCTCGGGTTTTGGGTGTCGTTGTCAGTTTGTGGGCGGTGGCTAAAGTGGTTGCCCATGTATTCGCGGAGCGGATTCAAGAAATTCGCGTCGGGCTCCTCCGCGGGCATTCGATTGTTGCAGGCGAGGCTTCTCTCGTGCGGCCTATGATCGATGACCATCGTGCAAACCATCGGTGCATTGTTCTGGCCGATTCAAATCCTTCGGTTGTTTATCCATCGAGGTTCGATCGGGAGCGGCCCCTTGCCGTCAAAGCAGATCCATCGCTTCCTGAAACATTGGTTGAGTGTGGTATCAAGCACGCTTCGTCCCTGTTTCTCTTATTCAGCGACGATCAAAGGAATATCGACGTTGCCGTGTCGGCCTGGGACTTAGCCCGGAAGAGGGGAACCGGCACGCTTACCTTTTACATTCATATCGACGACAGAAGATTGACTGAAATTCTTGAGAACGGGGCATTTCTCGGGAATGGGCATTTCCGGCTTCGATTTTTCAATCTCTCCGAGCTCACCGCGCGTAGTCTTCTGACGACCTATCCGATTGAAGACCATCCCGAGTATCGTCCGGAACGTCCCGACTTGGTCATTCACGCCATCATTTTCGGATTGGGGCAAATGGGTGAGAGTCTGGTTATCCAGATCGCGAGATTGGCTCACTTTGGGAATGGAAAACCGGCGAAAATTACAATTGTCGATCGGGACTGCGAACAATGTCAGGAGCGTCTTTTGAATCGGAACCCCCAACTGACCGATATTCTGGAACTTAGTTTTATTTCGTTCGATGCCTCGCTTGGCAGTGTTGAGAGCCTGAAGGTCCTGCGAAAGGATGCTTGTGAGATCAAGTCAGTCTTCATTGCTTTTGACCAAGATACTCTCTGTCTCCACACGGCACTTGAGATCCAGCGAACCGATCCCGACAGGTTCTCGAAGATTTACGTCCGGAAAAGCAATGCAGGCGGTGTCGCTCGTTTGATGGAATTAGGCGAGGAGAAATCAGGTCGCCGAGCGTTTCACTTTTTCGGCGCTCTGGCTGACGTCTGCACTCTTGAGATGATCGAGCGCGGTCAGTTGGATTCCATGGCGAAGGCGCTACACAGCAACTACTGTCGGAGATCACAAAAGGAACGCGCAGCGTCGATCGAGAGCCTGCCGCCCGTCCCGTGGGAAGAATTACCGGAGGAATGGAAAGAGTCGAATCGGCGTCAGGCAGATCACATCGCCGTAAAGGCGCGTCAGATTGGCTGCTATTTGAAACGAGAAAAACCAGATCGATCGTTTCAGTTCAGCGCGGCGGAGATCGAGAAATTGGCGGAGATCGAACATCGGCGCTGGGTAGCGGACCGAAAACTGAGCGGATGGACCTATGGATCGACCAGAGATCCAAAGCTCAGGCATCATCCAATGTTAGTGGCGTGGGAATATTTATCGGAACCGGAGCAGGAGAAAAACAGAGAATTTATCCGTGAAATCCCCGCAATTCTTGAAAGGGCCGATTATGCGATCATCCGGTCGATATGAAGGCTTGACAGAGGGGCGTGAAGTGGGCATGCGATGGCGGGTCAGGGCAATCTTCTATTCAATGGTACGACGACGCCTCTCGAAACTCAGTTGCTTTGATTTCTCTGGCCTCGTTCATTTATATTACCCCGGTCTGAGGCGCGCCCTCGCTCGTGTATGACCCCACCGTCGGAAAGATCGGAATACAACCGGGACGAATTTGATGAATTGTTCTGGGAAGATCTTCTGGCTTACATCGAAGAAAAGCGTGTCGTCCCGATCATTGGTCCGGATATTCTTTCAGTCGTAGCGGATGGACAGGAGGTCGCTCTGTACACCTTTCTGGCCGGCAAGTTGGCCGAACGCTTGAGCATTCCGGCCACTGATCTCCGGGCAGACTTCTCGATCAATGATGTCGTTACACAACACCTTCGCGCTGGGCGGCGCCGCGAAGATGTCTACCCCCGACTGCGAGCGGTGCTGCGCGAGACACACTTTTCGCCGCCGGAGCCGCTCATCCAGCTCGCTCAGATCACAGACTTTAATCTCTATGTGACGATCGCATTCGATTCACTCCTCGAAGAGGCGATCAACATCACGCGGTTCAATGGGACTTCAGGAACCGACGTGTACGCCTACATGCCTACCAGACCGGTCGATCTCCCTTTCGAAAAGGAACGGTTGCAGCGCCCGACTGTGTATCATTTGCTTGGAAAGGTCGCGGCAACCCCGTCGTATGCCGTGTGCGACGAGGATGTGCTTGAATTTGTGCACACTCTGCAATCTCCGAACTTCTGTCCGGACAAGCTCTTTAACGAGTTACAGACGAATCACCTCCTGGTTCTTGGGTGTAATTTTTCTGATTGGCTCGGCCGATTTTTTCTTCGCACCGCCAAACGCCGGCGGCTTTCGGAAACCCGGGCCGAACTCGAAATCATCGCCGACAGCCAGACGCCGAAAGACACAGATCTCGTCCTCTTTCTCCGGAATGTCAGCAGCCGCACCAGAATCTTTTCGGGAGGCGACGCCCGCGAATTTGTCGCTGAGTTGTGGACCCGATGGCAGGCTCTGCAGCCCGCTGCCCAGGTCAGCGAGAGTGGTTCAGGAGATCCGCTCCGATTTTTGCCACCGGCCCGCGAAATGCCGGATCGTGCCATCTTCATCAGCTACGCACGCCAGGATCTTGCTGCGGCAAAACAACTGAAAGCTGGGTTCGACGCGATCGGTCTTAAGGCCTGGTTTGATATGGAGCGATTGGAAGCCGGGGACGACTATGATCGCAAGATTCAGCGGAATATTGGCAATTGCAGCTATTTTGTCCCACTGATTTCCGCCACCACGAATCAGCGTGTTGAGGGGTATTTTCGCCGGGAATGGAGTTACGCACTTGATCGGGTTCGCAACATGGCCGAACAGGCGATCTTTATTATCCCGGTCGCCATCGACGAGAGTTCCGTGACGACCGCGCTCGTCCCTGAACGATTTAAAGCCGTGCATTGGGAAAGTCTTCCGGGCGGCATTGTAACTCCACAATTTACGCAGCGGCTCGGGGAATTAACGGGGAAGGGCGAGCATTTGTAATGGATGAACCGTTCCAGGGCCAAATGGATACCGAGAATCCGTGGCCAGGTTTAGCGGCGTACAGCGAGGGATCGAGTGTTTATTTCCATGGCAGGGAAGATGAAGTTGGTGAATTGCTTCGCCGGGTCCGGCGCCACCTGCTAACTGTGCTGTTTGGTCAATCCGGGTTGGGAAAAACCTCTTTGTTGAATGCCGGCTTGTTCCCGCTGCTTCGGTCTGAACACTTTCTTCCGGTCGCAATTCGCCTCGATTTTGCCGAAGGTGCAATCGGCTTGGCAGAGCAGGTCAAAACGAAGATTCATGATGTTGTTGCCGGATCTGGTCTGGCTGATGTACCTGTCCCGCGTCCAGACGAGACTCTTTGGGCTTACTTTCACCGGCGCGAGGATCAGCTTCGCGGGCCAGACGGGCAACGGCTCGTGCTGGTTCTTGTGTTCGATCAGTTCGAGGAAATATTCACTCTTGGGGAAGGAGGACGGACCCACGCCGGGCTCCGGTTCCTTACCGAACTTAGCGACTTGATCGAAAACCGTCCCCCAATCGAAACCGAGGAACGAATCGAAGCGGACCCGGACGTGGCGGATCAGTTTGAATTCGGCAAAGATCAGTACCGGATCCTGCTAACTCTTCGCGAAGACTATCTTGCGCATCTGGAAGACTTGCGCACCTCGATGCCGTCACTGACCCAGAATAGAGTTCGGCTGAACCGGATGACAGATCGTCAAGCCGTTGACGCCGTTCTTGGTCCCGGCGGCGAATTGGTGTCACCTTCTCTAGCGCAGGAAATCGTTCGATTTGTTTCGGGAGCTAATTCAAAAGAACGGCCGGACGGAGCCGCACGGATCGAGCCGTCGTTGCTCAGTCTCGTCTGTCATGAATTGAACAATAAACGTCGCGCACTGGGGCAGAGCACAATCACTCCCGACCTTCTTGCCGGAAGCAGCGACGCGATCCTGCAAGATTTCTATGAAAGATGCCTGAGTGATCAGGTCCCAGCCGTGCGCCGGTACGTTGAAGACCAACTCCTGACTGATTCTGGATTTCGCGAAAGCATTGCACTGGAGCGTGCACGGAAGTCGCTTGAACAGGAAGGTGCGCCGGCCGCTGCGATCGATCAGTTAATCAATCGACGTCTTCTTCATGTAGAGGAACGGCTGAACGTGCGCCGGATCGAGCTGACTCACGACATTCTCACTGGGGTGGTCAAGGAGAGTCGTGACTCCCGTCGCGCCCGAGAGGAAAAGGAAGAAGCCGAGCGGAGGCGCGAGCTGGCAGAAGAGCAGCGGCGCCAAGCAGAGGAGCGCGAGAATCGGACACGACGACAGCTTCGCAAAGCAAGGATGACAGCGGCTGGCTTTGGGATTCTGCTGGTCGCGGCGCTTGTCGCGGTAGGCTGGGCGATCCGGGCTAACAAAGAGGCGAAGCGGGAGGCGAAGCGCGCAGGCGAGGCCGAAGATCGCTATCGACGGTCGGCGGAACTTGCTCAGCGGACGGCAGACCTTGCTCAACGGTCGGCGATCCAGGTCCGTTCACTAAGTTTGAATAACAATTCAACGATCCTTGCGCTAATCGACAAGATGCTTGAAAACGCGGCGCCGGAGGAGTCCGGGATGTTGCACTACCTAAGAGCCCAGACGCTTTCCGTTTTAGGCAAACACAACGAAGCAATCAACGAATACAAAGAGCTTCTCAAGATTGACCCGGACAACGTACTCTATTCGTCGGGTCTTGGATACGAATACATCAACATAGGTGACACTGCGAAAGCGCTTGAGGCAACGAATTTTGCGCTGGAGCAAAAGCAAACAGGCGTGGCCGCATTTATGAATCAAGGCTATTTGCTGGGTGCCACTGGAGACTACGAGGGAGCGACGCGCGCGATCAAGATGGCAATCGAGCGTTTCGCGTACACGGGACCGCAGAGTTACATCATCCAAAGCACTATTTCGCCTGATATTAAGGCGGCCACCGGTCAAAATGAGTTAATAGTGGACGAAATTGAAGCGTGCAACTCTCTATACTACCAGCTTGCTAGCATCAAAGCGTTCGCGGGTGACCCCGGTTTCCCGGCCGCGCTTGAAGCAGCCGATGCCCATCCCATCACGGTCGCAGAAGTGCTATTCGCGCTCAACCATGGATGGCGACAACTGGAAAACCGGCCGGAGGACTATGGAGCATTAGCTGCCGAGGGAGCATTGTGGGAGCGCGCCGGTTTCAAAGAATGGGCGAAGGAGCTCTATACGCGATTCGAGAAGACGCATGCCGCAAAAGGAGCGGCGAGATATAGTGAATTAGCTAAGTGGGTTGATCAGCGACTCGAAGCATTGCGTCCCTATCAATTTCCGAAGCCGGCTCCGCCTAGAACTTCACTTCTGGTCCTCGAAGCGCAGGAACAATCCGAACAGGGCAATCTCGATCAGGCGATCGAACTCCTAAATCAAGGGATAGCGAAAGAGCCGGACAATATTGAGCTCTTAATTTCTCGTGCAGGGATCCTATTGAGCGCCCGTCGATACGCCGACATGAAAAAAGAGTGCGATGCAATTATTGCGAAAGCCCCTGGCACCGCGGTCGCATACTTTTACCGGGCCGTAGCGGAAGAAGCTCTGCGGGGAAGTGCCGTGAATGTCGAAGCAGATTTGCGAAAAGCCATTGAATGCGACCCGCACGCCTACCGCCCATTGGTTTGGCTCAGTGATTTCGTCGCTCCCAAGCATCCAGAGGATGCCCTCAAACTTCTTAACCAAAGCATTACGGAGGGTATATGGTTTTCGGATCCGCCATACATTTATTGGCGGCTGGCCTCTTTGCGGAACAGTTTGCGACAATACAAGGAAGCGGCGGACGCCGCCCGGACGGCGATTGCGATGAAAAGCGATCTCCTGGTGTTTTACGAGCCTTTGTACAATGCTGAGCGCGGACTGGGGAAGAGCATAAAGGATGCAGTGGCCGACACATCGGCCTTCTGCCAGATACAGGCTGAAGCCAGAGTGGCGCTTGGCCAGAAATGGAACGCGTTTAACACCTATTGGACCGGGTTCCAGTTTTTGGTTGGTAAATCGCGGGGTGCGCAAGCAGCAGATGAACAGTTAGCAATCGCTTGGATGTTATCCGGGGCATCGAAGGTGCTCGAAAGCATCGCTTCAAAAGGAGAAGCTATCGCTTTCTGGAATGCAACGAATGACTGGATCAAAACGCTCGACAAATCTCTGACGGAAGACGTTTTCGTCCAAAGTGTTGAATCGAATGAACAAGCAACCCTTTATTGGAAGGCCATGATCAAATCCGGACTATTTAAGGAATATAATCAGGCGTTCCAAGACGAGATGAACCGGTTGACGGCAGCGCATCAGCCCGCGGCCGCGGCACAGTGAATATATTTGTCCCGTAGGGATAGCCCGATAGTAGCCGGGCACGAAGTGCCTGGGTAACGAAACTGAGCCGGAATCCTTTCAAACGTCCCGCTGGGACGAGGCTTTTCTTCTAATGATTCCAGGCACTTCGTACCTGGCTATTATCACGCTGTCCCTCCGGGACAAAACACATTCACCCTGGGATGCTATGCCCAGGTTAATGCTTATTAGCGTCTCGCCTGTCCAAGAGATAGCTAATGAATTAAAAACTGAATCGTACACCGCCGGTTACAGCATTTGAATCGTAGTGATCCCGACCGAGTTGACCGTCGTATGAAACATAGGTTGATATCGCCGGGGTCCAATAGGCTGTGATCCCTGCACTGACGATCGCGCTGTCGTGACCTTCGACCGGCCCCACAAATGTATCGGATGGTCCGGGAATTCCCACGAAACCCGCAGCAATCGGGAGTGCCGAATATTTGAATTCATGTTCCCAGGCAGCTCTCAAAGCGGGCTCCAGAACAACCGAACCGATTTGCCAGGCGTAACTGACTCTGAACCCCAGGTCGGTGCGTAACGACTCCGCGGACTGCGAATGAATGTCCAACGGAGCCAGTGAACCTTTTTCTGTAAAGTCATCAATATTCACATAGGTGTATTGAAGCGAAGCAGTCGGCCCGACGCTTAAATGCCCACAGTGCAAATCGTAGCCGCCGCTCAGAAAGCTGCTGTATTCCGCCCCGCTTGTGCCTCCGGAAGCCATGCCCCCAATCGTGGAGCGACTCGAATCATAAACGCTGTGGCCCCCGTAAATTCCTCCATTAAGATAGAACCCACGGTCAAACCAGCTTGCATAGACTCCGCCCCGGCCGCTATCGACATCGATGTTGCCCCTCGGGTTAAGACTGGTCCAGGTGTGCGAGTATTCGCCCATGACCCCAACCACCAACTGGTCGGTGAGCCGATAGTCAATCCCCAGGCTGGCTCCGCCGGTAGTGAAGTCGTACCCTTTGGCGTTGTAGTCAGCATCCACATTCACAAAATCACCGAAGCCGGTTACCCAGACTCCCCAGCGGTTTTCTGCTCCAGGCTGGAGAGCTTGTTCCACAGGGTTCTTGGAAGACTTGCCGTCAACGGGTTCTTTATCTTCGAGATTAACGGAGGCCCCGTTCGTTTTCATGTTGGAGCTGAATCCGCTGGATCCGTTTCGCAAATCGTCCAAGCGGCTTTCAAGGTTCATCCGCTGGAGGTTCGCATTCGAGAAACTGATTTCGTAAAACGACGACAGTGAATCGGGAGAGATTTTTTCCAGATCGCCCGGGAGATTCGAAACAGGTTCTTTGGAAAGAAAGGAAATCAGCTCGCCAATTTTTGGATTGAGCTGCGTTTCATCCAGCAGATTGCCGGCTGCGCGCTGGTTCGGGGTTTGGGCAAAGGACTCGAAATCGATCGTGACAATCACCGGCGGCGGAGCCGGGGGATTGATGGGAGGAATGATCGGAGGCGGGACGGCCAGGAACTCGAGATCCACGAAGTCACGGCCATACACAAGGTCAATGGTTTTGATTCCATCTCCTGGAGTAAATGGATTTAAAAAGGTAGCGAATCGACCGGTCACCGTCCCTCCGGTCGTCACGAGAGTCAGTTCGTTCCCGGGCTTGGGCTGGAAGCCGAGCGAGATCAATTGCAGGGTGCCGTTGAGGCTCGCGTTTCCGCCTACGTTTAAGGTGTCGTATTGACCTGTGCCGGCACCGGCTACCTGTAACTGCAAGGTGCCGCCGGCGTTCTGGGTGTAATTGCCTTTCACGTTGATTGGCTGAGGATCTGCTCTGAGAATTCCGCCGTTAACAATTACCGAGCCAAAACCCAGGGCCTGAGGATTATTCACCGTCAGCGTCCCGGCGTTCACCGTTGTACCGCCGGTGTAAGTGTTCGTTCCGCTCAAGGTCGTAGTGCCGGTCCCGTTCTGTTGAACGCTCCCACTGCCGCTGATGACTCCTCCAAACGTGAGCGTGTTCGATCGATCGAAAAGCAGCGTTCCGTTGTCGACGACATTGCCGGCCACAGTACCGGTCGTCCCGCCGTTGCCGAGTTGGAGTGTTCCGGAGGTAATTGTCGTGCCTCCAGAGTAAGTGTTCGTGCCGGTAAGGGCGGTCGTTCCGGTTCCTGTTTTGATGAGCCCAAGGGTGCCGGAACCGTCTGCTAATACTCCGCTAAATAGTGTGTCTGTGCCGTCGGCGCCCACCGTCAAAACGACTGCACCTGCGCCGTTATTGGTGACCAATCCGCTTCCGGCAAGCGACCCGATTGTGTTATTGAACCCATTCAGATCCAGAATGGCAGGCGCGGTCACAGTAAATGCTGAACTGGCGCTGAGCGCCGTGCTTGAACCGGCTTGTAACGTCCCGTCCGAGACACTTGTCGCTCCGCTATACGTATTGTCCCCACCAAGCACGACAACCCCAGTCCCCTCCTGTGTAACGGTTCCAGTGCCGGTAATCGACCCGTTGAGAGTGAAGGTCCCCGATCGATCAAATACCAACGCAGCTCCCGGGGCATTGATCAGCACGTTACCGACAATGCTCCCTGTACCTCCGCCATTGCCGATTTGGAGCGCGCCCTCATTGATCGTCGTGCCACCCGTGTAGGTATTGCTGCCCGTAAAGATCAAAGTGCCCGCTCCGTCCTTGACGCCGCTTCCCGTCCCGATGACTGATCCGCCGTACGTAATGGTATCGCTGCGATCAATGTCCAAGATTCCATTGTCGACAATCAAAACGCTGTTCACGGCCCCGGAGGGTTCTCCGTTTCCCAGTTGTAATGTTCCGGCGGAAATTGTCGTGGTTCCCGTGAACGGATTGTTCGAAGTCAGGATCAGTGTTCCACTGCCTAGCTGCGTCAGCCCACCGGTGCCGCTGATAACTCCGTCAAAAGTCACCGTGTCGCTTCGGTCGAACGCCAAGGTTCCGTTATCCGTCACATTACCAACGATACTTCCTGTCGCCTCTCCATCGCCGATTTGGAGCGTCCCAGCGTCAATTGTCGTGCCTCCGGTGTAGGTATTTGCTCCAGTTAGAATCATCGTTCCCGCTCCCGACTTGGCGAGACCAAGGCTGCCAGATCCGTCAGTCAAAACGCCACTGAATGTCGTGCTTGTGTTGTCGCCGCCGGCGGTCAAAACTGCGGGGCCCGCGCCATTGTTTGTGACTGTACCGCTTCCTGAAAGCGATCCGATGGTATTGCTGAACCCGTTCAGGTCCAGGGTGCCCGTAACGGTATAGGCCGATTCTGCGGTGAACGCGGATGCGGAACCGGCTTGCAAAGTTCCAGCGGCAATATCCGTTGCTCCGTTGTAGGCGCTTGCCCCAGTAAGGGTCAAAGTTCCGGACCCGATTTTCGTAAGGCCCAGACTGCTGCCGGCAGCGAGAAAACTGCCACTGAACGTCGTGCTTGTATTGTCACCGCCAACGGTCAAGACCGCGGGCCCCGCGCTAGTATTTGTCACAACACCGGTACCTGAGAGCGACCCGATCGTATTGTTGAATCCGTTCAGATCCAAAGTGCCAGTCACAGTAAAAGCTGAATTGGCGCTGAACGCTGTGGCCGAACCTGCCCGCAGCGCGCCGGCGGTGAGATTCGTCGCCCCGCTATACGTATTGTCCCCACCCAGCGTGATAGTCCCACTCTCCAGCGTCACCCCGCCAAGGCCGGTAATCGACCCGTTAAGAGTCAAAGAGTCCGATCGATCAAATATCAACGTAGCACCCGCGGCGTTGATGAGTACGTTCCCGACGATACTCCCTGTACCTCCGCCATTGCCGATTTGAAGCGCACCCTCATTGATCGTCGTGCCACCCGTGTAGGTATTGTTTCCCGTAAAGATCAAAGTGCCCGCTCCGTCCTTGACGCCGCTTCCCGTTCCGGTGACTGATCCGCCGTAAGTAATGGTATCGCTCCGATCAATGTCCAAGATTCCATTGTCGACAATCAAAACGCTGTTCACGGCCCCGGAGGGTCCTCCGTTTCCCAGTTGTAATGTTCCGGCGGAAATTGTCGTGGTTCCCGTGAACGGATTGTTCGAAGTCAGGATCAGTGTTCCACTGCCTAGCTGCGTCAGCCCACCGGTGCCGCTGATAACTCCGTCAAAAGTCACCGTGTCGCTTCGGTCGAACGCCAAGGTTCCGTTATCCGTCACATTACCAACGATACTTCCTGTCGCCTCTCCATCGCCGATTTGGAGCGTCCCAGCGTCAATTGTCGTGCCTCCGGTGTAGGTATTTGCTCCAGTTAGAATCATCGTTCCCGCTCCCGACTTGGCGAGACCAAGGCTGCCAGATCCGTCAGTCAAAACGCCACTGAATGTCGTGCTTGTGTTGTCGCCGCCGGCGGTCAAAACTGCGGGGCCCGCGCCATTGTTTGTGACTGTACCGCTTCCTGAAAGCGAGCCGATGGTATTGCTGAAGCCGTTCAGGTCCAGGGTGCCCGTAACGGTATAGGCCGAATTCGCGGAGAACGCGGTTGCGGAACCGGCTCGCAAAATTCCGGAGGCAATATCCGTTGCTCCGTGGTAGGCGCTAACCCCAGTAAGGGTCAGGGTTCCGGACCCGCTTTTGGTAAGGCCTAGACTACTGGCACCATCGGTCAAAAGGCCACCGAACGTCGTGCTGGTGTTGTCACCGCCAACGGTCAACACCGCGGGCCCCGCGCTAGTATTTGTCACAACACCGGTACCTGAGAGCGACCCGATCGTATTGTTGAATCCGTTCAGATCCAAAGTGCCAGTCACAGTAAAAGCTGAATTGGCGCTGAACGCTGTGGCCGAACCTGCCTGCAGCGCCCCGGCGGTGAGATTCGTCGCCCCGCTATATGTATTGTCCCCACCCAGCGTGATAGTCCCACTCTCCAGCGTCACCCCGCCAATGCCGGTAATCGACCCGTTAAGAGTGAAAAAATCCGATCGATCAAATATCAACGTAGCACCCGCGGCGTTGATGAGTACGTTCCCGACGATACTCCCTGTACCTCCGCCATTGCCGATTTGAAGCGCACCCTCATTGATCGTCGTGCCACCCGTGTAGGTATTGTTTCCCGTAAAGATCAAAGTGCCTGCTCCGTCCTTGACCCCGCTTCCCGTTCCGGTGACTGATCCGCCGTACGTAATGGTATCGCTCCGATCAATGTCCAAGATTCCATTGTCGACGATCAAAATACTGTTCACGCCCCCGGAGGCTCCTCCGTTTCCAAGTTGTAATGTTCCCGCACTAATTGTCGTGGTTCCCGTGAACGGATTGTTCGACGTCAGGATCAGCGTTCCGCTGCCAAGTTGCGTCAGCCCACCCGTGCCACTGATAACTCCGTTAAAAGTCACCGTGTCGCTTCGGTCGAACGCCAGAGTCCCGTTATCCGTCACGTTCCCAGCGATGCTTCCTGTTGTCCCGCCGCCACCGATCTGGAGCGTTCCCGCACTGATCGTTGTTCCTCCGGTGTAGGTGTTGGTCCCCGTCAGAGTTGTGGTTCCCGTCCCAAGTTGGACCAGAGCCCCGGTGCCGCTGATAACTCCCCCAAGGATTAGTGCGTTGTCGCTTCGATCGAATGCCAGGGTCGCATTGTTCGTGACGTTCCCAACGATGCTTCCAGTTGTTCCGCCGTCCCCGATTTGAAGCGTGCCCGCGCTGATCGTTGTCCCTCCGGTGTAGGTGTTGGCCCCCGACAGCGTCAACGTACCCGTGCCGACCTTGGTCAAGGATGCGCCGCTGCCGCCGAAAAACCCGCCGTCGGCAATCACCCCGCTGACTTCGGTGTTCAGATTGCTGGAGCCGACAGTGAGATTGATTGAACCCAGATTATAGTTGCCTGCGCCCGCTATCGAGCCCGCCGTTGTCCCGGTGGAAGTGAGATGGGAAAAATCGACAATGCCACCCGAGTTAGTGATGAAGACTGCTTGGCCACCCGAGCCTGTCTGTTGAAAAACAGTGATTCCTCCCGAATTCGTAATGACTGTGGCGTTACCGGCTGTACTCGAGTCATTGAACTCTGTGAACCCGCCGAGGTTGGTGGTGATTGTGGCGGTGCCAGCCGTGCTCGTGTTATCAAAAAGCGCGGCAGCACCAGCGCCGTTGGTAACGCCGTCACCATTCGTAATGGAGGCCGCACCGGCCGAACTCGAATTGCTGAATTGCGTGATTCCGTCCGCGGTGTTTGTGATGCTCGCGGTACCCGCTGTACTGGAGTTCGTGAAAAATGTGATACTATCAGTCCCGTTGTTTGAAATCGAAGCCATGCCTGCGGTGCTCGAGAAGCCGAATTCGGTGAACCCGGTCGTCGTATTGTTGACGATTGCATTGCCAGCGGTGCCCGACGCGAATAACAGGCCCCCGGCGTTGCTGGTCACTGAAAAAGTCGGGCTGTTGGAAGAATTATTGACTACGCCCGTTCCGTTGAACTCCAGACTAGAGGTACCGGTCAAGGTGAAGGTATAGGCTGGGACTCCGGCATTGAACTGAAAACTGCCAACGATTGTGGTGCTTGTATTTGAGAAAGTGATCGACGTCGTATTGGATGTGCCGAACGTGGCGGTACCTGTCGGGACAGTCGCAGGCGTCCAATTTGTCCCGGTATTAAAATCCCCTGACCCAGGACTCGCAAGCCAGGTTGCGTCCTGCGCCTGCGCTCCGGTCGAAATGAGACACGAAGTAACGACCACCAAACAAATCCGCCCTAGTGCACCAAGTCCGAGACCGGTAAAGTGGCTTTGCCGTGGATTTTGGCAGGCAGCGCAGTGCGAGGCGATCGGAATTGCCACCATGAACCGAGGGTTCCGTCCCACTTGGTTCAATCGATCGCGGGGCACTCCGCGACGCGTTGCTAGACTGCTGGTTGTCTGTACAATTCTCGTTTCTATGTCCACTCGTTTCTCCCAACTCTTCGTCTAACGTTTGGTTCCAAGGGTGCGTCGAGCCGCAAATAATGGCTCCCTGTGTAGTCAGAAATGTGCAAGCCCAGGTTAAAAAAAATGTGCGGGGCAGTCGAAAAAGATCACCGGCAAATCGCCGCTGCGACAAAAGCCATTTTTAAAGCAGAGGGAGCCCGGTACATCAAGTCTTATCGGGTCACTATTTAAGGGGTCCTGGGAGCGCTTTCGTTGTAACTTCGATTGCTCGGGCTTTTGCGGCGTCCAGCGCTGCAGGTGAAGCCGCCCCTGTCAGGTAGACAGCGTAACCGGAGACTGGGGTCGCAAATTTCTGCGCTTTCAAATTGGTCAGAAAGGAGTCGACAGCCGGTGTCCACGCTGCGTAATCCCATTCGACAGGCACTATCAAACTTCCGTCAATCGTTCTGCAAAGTGTGAGTCCATTGAGATGTGCGATGCGGGTGATGGCGGATTTTTTACCGATCGCGACCATTAGCTGTGCCACGCGTTGGTAGGCGAGAGCGTCGTGTTCATTTTGGCTGCCTGCGGCCTCGCGAATGAACGCTGCTTGCCCGGAAATATTCCCGAGCTGTGCGAGCGCGTCGACAAGTATCGTCTGCATCGCAGGCGTGAAAGTATTATTATCGAGAAAATTTTCCGTCGTATCCGCTGATACGCCCATATTGTTTTGCAGCAGGTCGCTGTTCATCCGGCGCAATTGAGCAGGGCTTTTGTCGCGTATCGAATTAGCCAGATTGATCGAAAGATTGGTGACGGAAAGCGCAGGGCCGCCGATTGCGGCCATACCGAGACTCACGGTAAATTTGCCGAGAAATGCCGGCCAGACGACTTTGCTCAGCTCTTCCTGGAAAGTCTCGTTGGTGGTGTAGGGATCGACTCCGAGCTTGATGGCAATGTCCCGTTTCATTTTCGCGAAGCCGCTTAAATCTTCGACAGCGTTGTCGTCGGAATTGTTATTGTCATTGCCATCCACGGCATTCGTCACTGCCTCTTTTGCACGATTGAGAAACCCAAATACACCCTGCGGAACGCTTGAAAGAGTAGCCACAGGATCATTGGCGAGATCCTGTGCGAAATGAAGAGGGGCTTTCGCGGCTGACTTCGCCGCATCTGTGAATTCTTTGCTCTGCGAAACTGTTTTCAATTTTGCGATTGCATTGATTTCCGCGACTCGTCGCATGAGCAGGGCGTTTCCATCCGCTTCAAAAACGCCAAAATCGGAATCAATGGTGAAGTGGTTCGCCCCGAAACTGATTGGAACCGAGTCGCGTACTTTGAAATTTGGACCCTGGTAGAAGTCCGGTTGCAGAATCTGACTCGCGTCGAGCACACCGATTTGCTCATAGGCAATCGGGGTCGGCGTAGAGAGGGGTGTCGGAGTGGTGAGAGCGGGCGTAGGAGTCGAATCTGGGACGGTCGCGGAAAATGAATTCTCTGCATGTGCCCAGAAAACAGCGGCAAGAACGGTGGTCGCACTGAGTAAGCGGCGGAGGTTTGGTCTCATTGGAAGGAAGAGAGTTGCCGACAGATATTATAAATTATTTTTGTGGCAAGTGTCCGCTAAAATTCCACAGATTGTTTATTTGGCGAAGACTGAAAGACCTCGATTTGGCCTGTCAACGAGTCGACGAATCTGCTGATTAAGATATTAACTAAACTGGGTCTTCTAAGAAAGGATCTCGACTATCATGTCGTCCGCGCAACGATGGTGATCCTCTACTTCTTCTTTGGATACCAGAAGTGGTTCCCTTACGAAGCGCAGACTGGATGAACAAGAATTGAGGCGTTGAATTTTGGAAAGGAGAATGGAGTGAAGTCGGAAACAGAGACAATACAGAACCTTAGAGCTATGACATTGAGAGAGCTCTTTATCGGTTTTCTCAAAATTGGATTGTTAGGGTTTGGAGGAGTCGCTCCCTGGGCCCGCCACGTGATCGTGGAAGAACGCGGCTGGCTCAGCGAACAGGAGTATGTCTCGATTCTTGGTGTCGGTCAGGTCTTGCCGGGCGCCAACACATTGAACGCTGCGGTCATGATCGGCGACCGGTTCAAAGGCCCGATCGGTGCTTGCGTCTCTCTGTTGGCTCTACTTGCGATGCCGCTTGCGATTCTCATTCTGCTCGCCTCGCTTTATGCGCGCTTCGGAACATTACCTGACGTGCATGCCGCGCTCCAGGGGTCCGCATCGGCAGCCGGAGGGTTGGTGATCGGCACGGCGGCAAAAATGGCAATGAACCTTCGCCTGAATCGCGGTTCTCTTTTTGTTAGTCTCATCGCATTGGTTTCCGTGGGATGGTTCCAATGGCCGCTCATACCGTTGTTGGTCGTTCTGATTCCGCTTAGCGTCCTTGCCGCCGCTTGGAAGTTCCGGCCATGAACGGCAAATTGTTATGGCAGATAGCTACGACGTTTGCATCGCTTTCGCTTGTCTCTATTGGGGGCGCCAATGCGGTCGTACCGGAGGTTCATCGTCAGATCGTTGAACGTTTTGGGTGGATGGACGACACGACGTTCGCAAGTCTGTTTGCGATTTCGCAAGCCGCGCCCGGTCCTAACGTGCTACTGGTCAGCCTGATTGGTTGGCACATCGCAGGATTTGCCGGGCTTGCGATTGCGACTCTCGCCATGGTAATTCCCTCGTCGATTTTGAGCTTCAGCGTCGGCAGAATCGTGTCCAAGTGGGAGAGCGCACGGTGGATCAAAATCGCGAAAGCTGGTCTGGAACCGATTGCACTGGGGCTAATTCTTGCCAGCGGGGTCGTCACGGCCCGAGCAGCCGATCATCACGCGATGAGCGCGGTGATTACGATAGCCACCGCGGTGTTCGTGATATTTAGCCGGCGGAATCCTCTCTGGGCGCTCGCGGCCGCTACGGTTGTGGGAGTTGTCGCTGCGAGAATCGGTGTTCTTTTCTGACGAGTTTTGAATGTCGTTGTAATCACCTGCACCAAGCACAAAAATCCCGCATTGACGCTCCTTTTTTCCGGGCTGAAACTCCTGGGTTAGTGCGCTCGATCGGCCAAATTCTCAAGATAGGCACGGCCAATCCACGTAACAGGACTTTAAATTGATTCAGTAGAGAAACTGCGACGGCTTGGGAAAACACCAGATATGGCTTTAATACGACAACTGACTCCAGAAGGCAACCGGGCGATTCAGGACTTGGCGCAACGGTATGGCGTAAGCGTCGATGCTGTGAGGACCCTGCTCCTGGCGGTGTCCGCCGGGGGTGGCACCTTGGCCCAGTTTTATCATCCTGAACTCGGGGGCAACGGCCAGTGGATGAGCGGTGGAATGACAATGGTTGGAGACATGTTCAATCATGGGCTGAAAGTGACCGTGAACGGATTGTGTTCGGAGCTTTCGTCGCTCCTTAGTTCGCAAAAAATCTTCGTCCCTCTCCCTGCGCAGAGTTCGGTTGAGGGCGCAGTTTTTAGCGGTAATGACTGGTGGCCTGCTGACCTGGGCACTCCGAGCTCCATGGGGGGCCAAAACGACGCGAAATATGCCTATTTTCCGCAAACCCAGCGGCTTGCCATTTTGCAAGGTGGCAAGATCAAGCTCTACGACACCCTCAATCATCGCATTGGAGGCGTGCAGCAGCAGCAAGGGGGAGTCGCCGGCTCTCTGACATTCACCAGTCAGCTGGGAACGTTTGGCGTTGAAACATTGCCACCGGTAATTCCCGGGCGGATTCACCGCGGAGGCACAGAAACCCAGGAGGATTCAGAACCGGCTGTCACTTCGTCAAGACAGTCACAGGCCAGCTCTGTCCAATCGCAAAACGACATCCTGACAGCACTTGAACGCCTCGGTGATTTACATCAGAAGGGGATCCTTTCAGACGAGGAATTCAAATCCAAAAAAGCCGAATTGCTTTCACGGCTTTGAGAGGGAGTTCGGCGCTCGGAGTTCGAGGTTCGAGGTTCGGGTTCATGAGGAATCCGGCGACAACGGTCCTTTCAGGCGACCCTTCAGGTCGCATCAAACGGGGCCCCAAAATCCCATGGCTTACGCCATGGGCTGAGGGACACCGCATCCGCGCTGTGCCTCCGTGGTGAATCTCCCCAGCGAGTTAATCCGAACACTGTTTTCCTTCTGGACCCGCGAGAGCGTTTTATGCAGCATGCGCGAATGACCGAGGTCGAAGTGTGTGTTGCAAAAGGCTGTTCCGAGGATTCCGGGGATAGACGCCGCGGCAGGAAGAGTCTGCTGAACTTCGTGTTGGTGGGATTAATTCTTCTTTTTTGTCTCGGCACGTTTGCTCCCTCCGATGTGAGTGCGGCGACTTACGTACGAGTCACCTACCACGGTCGATCGTATCGCGGGTATCCGTATGTTTATCGCGGCCGCTATTATTACCACGGCAACTATTGGCGTCGCCGTTACTATCGCCGTGGCCGGTGGCATTACTATTGAGACGCTGGTTTCAAGTATATTCTGGAATGATTCCCGGTGCGCATCCGCTTCCCATCGTCATTCATACAGAGCGGAGCCGCTCTTTGAATGACTGAGAACGGTTATGGATTCTGCGAATCCAGTCGCTAGCAAATCGCCTGCTGAGCGCACGCTCTCCGGTCTTCAGCTTTTCCTCTACTGTTCAGGCGGATTCGCCATGAACCTGACGAATCTTGTGCTGTCGCAATGGCTTTATGAGCGATACGTCGTTAGCGGTCTGTTAGGTACGACCGCTTTCTCCGTGATTCTTCTCGCCGGCCGTTTAACAGACGGGGTTTCAGATCCGTTCATTGCCTTCTGGACAGATAACAACTGGACGCGCTGGGGACGTCGCATTCCGTTTCTGGTCGTCGCGACGTTACCTTTGGCCGCTGTCTGTTTCTTCATCTGGTGTCCGCCTGAACATGCATCGCATCTGATCCGGATCCTATACGCCGCGTGCATGTTTCAATTCTATTTCCTGCTCTACGGCCTTGTGGTGACACCTTATCTGGCGCTGTTACCGGAGATTTCAAGAACGCCGAGTGAACGGCTGAATTTGACGACCGGTCAGGGATTCGCGACGCTCGCCGGGACCATGCTTTTCGCGCTTTCGGGCCTGGTTATTCAGAAGTTCGGCTACCAGGCCCTGGGGATCATGCTGGCAATTGCTGTGCTGATTTCTTTTTATCCTACAACGATCGTCATTTCCGAACCGACTCATGCGAATAAAGAAAGGCGAACTCTCGCAGACCTGTTCCGGTGGATTTGGGAAGTGCTAACCAATCGGGATTTCTTGCCGCTGCTAGTTTCGACCTCTCTTTATTGGTTTGCGCTCAATCTCTTGCTGATGATGGTGCCGCGCTGGGTGGAAGCCCGGCTTGGAATGTCAAAAGAAGGGGTGACTTGGCTGATGCTGCCGTTCATCGGCGTCAACCTGGTTGGATTTTTCTTTTTCAACTGGTTCGCGAAACGGGTGGGAAAATTCGCCGCACTGATTTCCGTTTTCCTTGGTTCGGCGATCGCATTTGCTCTCTTCGGTTGGTCCGATCGGCTCGGTCTCACTATGTCCCCGTTAGTTTGTGCTCAAATTATTACTGCTTTGGCAGGGCTGCCCGTTGCCGGTTTCGGAGTGGTGGTGTTCGCTTTGCTTGCCGACGTGATTGACGCCGATACAGAACGCACGGGAGTACGCCGGGAGGCGATCTATTTCGGAGTCCAGGCTATCCTTCAAAAATCGATGATTGGGCTATCCGTTGTGACATTTGCCCTTTTGCAACGCCTACCGGGAACAAATGGCCTCGGGTGGACGGCGCTTTTATCCGGCTTCTCTTGCATTTGCGGATTGATCGTCTTCCTGACTTATCGATTGCGGCGTTAGCCTAATAGGCAGTCCCATACGTGCAATAGGCCTCATGGGCCCCATACGGTTCATCGAGGTTGAGAGCGAACTGAACAATATTGGCGCGATAGCGACTATCCAGAGGGAGTGTCGGAAACGCTGATCATCAATCTGCGTGAAATTGCCGCGAGTTCAGCAGCCACTTCGCGGGTTTCTTTGTATCGGTTGAGAAGGGTTTCGACATCATTATGGCGCACGGTGACGGAGCCGTCCGGCATCTGAACCACCAGCAGCTTGAGCGGTATCTCAACCAATGCGCTCGGATCAGCCGCAAGCAACCTCACAAGATAGCGCGGATGAAAGAAGAACAACTGACGGGCGGGCAGGATCGCGTACCCGCCTCTTTCCAGCAGCGCCTGCGGATTGATCTCCTGAATGAGCCAAAGGTCCTCCGCTGCGATTGCTTGTTTTAAACGGATGAGCGTCCCTTCGAAATCCAGGAGCGAGGTTACCACCGCCTGAAACGGAGGAGCCGATGCCGAAGCATATTCGACTTTCGAAAGCGCGGTTGCCATAATTGGGAAGTAAGAAGGCGGAAGGCGGAATTAAGAATTAAGAATTAAGAAGGAAGATAGGAAGGGTGCCACTTCGTGGCAACCCTTTCCGTTAGATTGGCGGTTTTAGGAGCTTCAGTGCTAGTGAGTTACTTCCTTCATTTGTGGTAGAGGTTTAGTGTCGTTGCTCTCTTGGGTCGCCAATCGTGCTTCCAGTTCTGCGATACGGGTCTTTAACGGAGCCACGTATTTCTCGATTTCGGCTGAGGTGAATCGTGGGGTGATGTATTGAGGGCAGTTCCAGTCATAGGAGATGACCTGAATGAGGAACAGTCGTTCGACTTTACTATAGAGGTCCTCGGAGACGAATTCATCCAGCAGTTCAGGATGCTCGCGCGCGTCGAGCACCCTGGCACGACCGATCAACTTCAGCCGGGTACGGTGTGGATAGTCCATCATGAAAAGGCTTACCCGATCGCCGCTGCTGATATTGCCTGTGCTGATGAGCTGACGGTTGCCTTTGAAATCCGCAAAGCCGATCAAGTTCGGTCCCAGGGTCTTCACGAACCCGGGTGGACCCCCTCGATGCTGGATGTACGGCCAACCCGTTTCACTGACAGTCGCCATGTAGAAGCTGTCGCGCGAATCGATAAAGAAAGCTTCACTGTTCGTGAGCGGGTCGTTTTCAGGTGCATTTTCAACGACCTGGTGTTTTCCGAAGTATTTGTCCTCGGCGCGCTGCACAGCCGGAGTGAGCACCAGTTGTTTGTATTTCTCTGCCACAGTCTCTCCTTGCGAGGAAAACTCTGAACGATTCAGGAATTTATCCCTGCGCAGTCTTTGGACGACGCGAGTCGGGAATCCTCAGGGCATTTTAAGTGTACTTAGGAAATTACGGATTTCTGCCCCGATTTCCGCAGCATCTGTTTCTAGAGCGAAATGGCCGGTATCATAGAAGACGACTTTCGCAGAAGGATTGTCCCTGCGATAGGCTTCCGCCCCTGCCGGCAGGAAAAATGGATCGTTTCTTCCCCATACCGCGAGTGTTGGCGGGCGGTGCGTTCGAAAATAATCCTGAAACTTCGGATAGAGCGCGACGTTGCTTTTGTAATCGGAAAGAAGATCGAGTTGGATTTCCGTGCTCTGTGGCCGATCCAGCAAAGCCTGGTCCAAAGCAATCGCCTCCGGAGCTATCCGGTTCTCTGCGTTTTTCACCCCCTTTGTGTATTGAAATATTGTTCCTTCTTTGGTGAAGAAAGGACGCAACGCCTCCCGATTCTCCTGAGTTGAATTGTTCCATAGAGCGCGGATCGGAGCCCATTCGTCGCTTAAACCTTCTTCATAAGCGTTCCCGTTTTGTGAGATAAGAGCTGAAATGCGCTCGGGATGACTCACCGCGAGACGGAAATCGACTGGAGCACCGTAGTCGAAAACGTAAATCGCAAACTTCTTCAGGCCAACCAGTTCCGTGAATTTCTCAATCACTTCCGACAAATGATCAAATGTATAAAGGAAACTTTTGTGATCCGGTGCGTCAGAGAAACCGAACCCGGGCAAGTCAGGGGCGATTACGTGATATTGCCGAGCGAGTTCCGGAATCAAATTGCGGAACATGTGGCTGGAGGTGGGGAATCCATGCAGCAAAAGGATCGCAGGAGCGTCGGAGTCACCCGCTTCACGGTAAAAGATTTTGAAACCATCGACCTCAATTGATTTGTAGGATAACGACGTTGTTTTCATGGTAGAGCAACTGTGTGGGTTGGATGTAACCTGTTAAAATTCATTTTGACGGTTAACAGGTGCTTCAGTGGAAGTAACTTGTCAAGACGAATTTTGAAGGTTACCTTCTCGGCATGTCTTCAGAATCGCAAAAGCCAATTACTCCAAGTTCTCCATTCATTTTTGTTGGCGAGCATCCGGCCATCGATTTTGCCAATACGCTCGCTGTGGCGCATGGAGAGCCACTGGAACTTCTGCGCACATGGTCTGATCTGGTCACCTGGTTTTCTCTGACTAAGTTGTCTGAGGGGATTGATCTAAATCTGCCTAAGGCACAGGGTGCGGAGGCACTTCAAAGTGCGGTGAAGCTTCGACAGGAATGGAAGGACGAACTGGCTCGACTTGTCGGTGGAGGCAAAGTGAGTGACGAATTTATTCTACGGTTAAACCGCCTCCTCGAAGAACGCCTCTTTTACGAAAAACTTCTTTCGGGGGGCAAAAGCGGATTTCGTCTCGTTCAGTCCAGTTTCAAGAATCGCGGGGATAAACTCGCTCTTGCAATTCTGAGTCGGCAAATTGCCCTCTTTCTTGCCGAAGCTAACCTGAGTTATCTCCATCGGTGCGCAAACACGGAGTCGTGTGTGCTTTATTTTTACGACACGACAAAAAATCACCGCCGTCAGTGGTGCAGCGTAACGAGTTGCGGCAATCGTCACAAGGTGATGCAATTCCGCAAGAGGCAAGCGTTAGCTCAGAGTTAACCAGGTGCCGAGTAGGCGTCGAAATTTCTAGTGAATGAACGGGGATGGATGAATCGGCTCTGTTTCGTTTCAAGTGATTGAATGGACGGATAGATTGGGCGGAGGTCGTTTTTTTTCTGACGTGCGAAGCGCCTGATAAGTCTGGTAGGGGAGGTCCCCGATTGTGCACAACTTGTTAATAAAGTTGGCTGGCCGGAAAATCCCGCGAATCAAACTGCTCGCGAATGAATCTGGCTCTGGAGCGGCTCACAGAGCGGCTCGGAAGTCTATTCTGGCTCGAAGATTAGAAAGAGGACTTCGGTTTCCTCTGAGAGATTTTGATCAACGCATCCAGCCGATAAGCGGAGAAGTGCAAACAGCTCCAAATATGACGCGTCAGCAAGGGCGATCGTGAACTACAAAAAAAGAGAGTTTAATTGGATCGACTGGAACGATGCGTGCTGGATTGTGAATAACTTTTTTTTCCCCGAAAACGAGGCTAGCGTTTCTGAAACGGCATGGGCCCAGTTTCGATCGCAAAAATCTCTGGGATCGATTTGGGGGACGGATCGATTTGGGGGACAGGTCGGATATTGGGTAGAGCTGCTCCGAACGCGCCCCTGGAGTCATGGCGCCGCACAGAAAACACGCGACCTGTAATGGGCGACGTTTCATCATCCGCTTGAATTGCGCGTGTGTGGGATCGATTGGGGGACAGGTCGGATATTGGGTACAGGATCGATTTTGGGGACAGTTGGGTATCGAGCTGCTCCGAACGCGCCCCTGGAGTCATGGCGCCGCACAGAAAACACCCGAGACCTGTAATGGGCGACGTTTCATCATCCGCTTGAATTCCGCGTGTGTGTCTCCGTACCCTTTGTGGTGACTCTTTCCCGGTGAATGAACAGGCGAGACGCCAATCGAAGACAGGCTGAAAGCCAATTCAACTTTGATTTCTCTAACGTTCCGACGTTCTCGGAGTGTCCGCGTCTGCGAGAATTCTTAGGCCGACGCACACCCGCTAGACGATACCAATTCTAGCTAAGTATTCGCCGACACGCCGATACGCACAGACGCCGACACCTTCTTCAGTTCTTGCGTACGGCGGCGTCCGCCTCTTCTGCCAGCTGGTTCACAGTTGCGAAAAATTTCCCTGTCTGACCCAGGAAAAGTCCGTCATTGGTGAACGATGCGATGGCAGCTTTTGCGCCTGCAAATTTGTCATCACTGGGCCGAATCACCGCGCATTGTGGCAGACTCGGACTGATAAACTCGCACGGAACAGGGAATATCAGATTCGGCTGGAACAGGGGAGTACCTGGTGTCGCGAAGAAATTTGGAAACGTCAGTCCTTCATCGGATACAGGCGCAACAGGTGGTTGGACACCGTTCCCTGAAAAATCGACCCATTCCAGAAAATGCGCGACTTCGTCTCCGCCGATGCCCAACGTGATTTTTAGAACCTCGAGACTGCTGACCTTCTGACTAAGGGCTGCATAGAGACTCGAGCCTCCTTGTTCAATGTAACCGAAGTGAAACGCCGCAGTGTTGGCGATCACCTGGATATGGGCGGCATCCCCGAAATCGGCGTTAGTTCTTGGGATAGCGGTCCGGTTTGTGATCGTAACGGCCTGCGGAAATGTGGCCCCAAAATCCGGGTTTGTCGTACTGCGATACCGGATAAACCAGCTCGTGTCGACGTTCAGGTGCATGAGATTGGTGAGGCGCCGGCTGTTCGTGCCGGACACAGGTGTTGCCTGGCTGCCCGGTAGGGTTCGAAACGGATCGAGATTTACTGGTTCCGCTCCCTTGGACGCCAGGTATGCATTGAGGAAGTTGGCGTGGCTGATTTCGTCGAGAGTGTTGCTAGTGATGTACTGCGGCCCGTCCGAATCCAGGTTTGAGAGTGCGGCTTGATAACCGTTCAATGGCTGGTTTTGGTTCACCTCCACCGGCACCTGTCCGGGGGTAAGGCCGCCTAGTTGCGCATATTGCGTCCACAAATCGCTTTCGATCAACTCCGCTGCCGCAAGGAATCGAAGAATGGCAATATCGCCTTTCGTGAGTCTGCCTCCGGTTTCCTGGGCCGATCCGGTCTTGTCAGCGCCGATTAAGCCGGCGCCCAGAATTGCTGCACCTGCCGCGAACGCCCCTTTTTTCATGAACGAACGTCGATTGCTCCGAAACTCAACTTCTGATTGCTTCATTGGTATATCCTTTTTTGGAGATGCTGCCAGTCGAGGGACTTACTATCTCCGTAATCTCCATACCAACGACGACCCGGTTTATTCCCAGGAATTATAATCAACTGTGAGACGGAGTGCCGACATTCGTCAGGGCTAGCCGCGAACCTCGAAATCCTTCGCGAGTAAAAGGTTTCGCTCCCGCGGGCCGCTTGCCAAGCTGCTTGCCAGGGATGAACATTCACAACACCGAAAGACTTCGGGGTTGTGAATGTTCAGGTTAGTTTCGTAGAAGTGCTTAATTCGACTGTGACAAGTTTGATAGGCCAGAGATTCTAAGGATTTTTGAGAAGCTAGCGCACGAAATCCCGTGAAGATCTCCATTATTCTCCCTGCCTTTAACGAAGAGAAGCTCATCGAGCGCTCTCTTCAGAGCGTCCGGCACGCGGCGATCGCTTTTTCGCAGATCGGTTGGGAGTACGAACTCATCGTCTGCGACAATAACTCGACTGACCGCACAGCGGAGCTCGCCAGAAATCTAGGTGCAACTGTAGTTTTCGAGGCCGTCAATCAGATCGCCCGAGCCCGTAATGCCGGTGCATCCGAGGCGAATGGGGAATGGCTAATATTCGTGGATGCTGATTCATTTCCAAGTCTCAGTTTATTTGCGGAAGTGGCAGGTAAAATTCAGAGTGGTCGCTGTATTGGAGGTGGCTCAACGATTGAACTGGATCAATCTGCTTGTTGGGCGTTTGGATTGACCGTTATTTGGAATTGCATAAGCCGATGCAGGTGCTGGATGGCAGGTTCGTTTATATTCTGTGAAGCTAGAGCGTTTGCCGAATTGGGAGGGTTCAGCCTGGAGCTATACGTTACCGAGGAGATTGATTTTAGTCGGCGATTGAACCGGCTTGCTAAAACATGGCGGAAGGAGGTCGTCATTCTGCATCACCATCCTCTCAAGACCTCGGCACGAAAGATGCAGCTCTATTCAGCGAGAGAAAACCTCTCGTTTCTGCTGCGCATTTTCTTGCGACACGAGAAAACCTTTAGGGACCGCGAGGCGTGTGCGCACTGGTATAACGGGCGCCGATAACGAGCAAATTTCAACCCCGAGCGCTCGTGAGTTTGGGAGCGGTTAGAGCGGCTCAGGCCGGTTCAACGAACGGCGAGCACGGATTCCAAATCTTCGAGAACGATCTTGCGCGGGACCTTTACGGAGTATTCACAGAACCGCGTTGCCGCAGTGTCGAACGTGCCAGCCTCAAAAAGCTTATTTGCTGGTGCGCCGCCACCGCAAAGATCGAAGTATTCGCAGCTTTTCTGGCACTTCGAAATTCCGGCTTCGATATCGCCGAATATCTGAAGAAACTTCTTTGAATCGGCCAATTCTCTCGGTGAATCGGTTCGAACATTTCCCAAGTCCAGGGATCCATACCCGGCTGAAGTTGAACCCAGAAGTTCGGGAGAAAAAGTGCTGAATTCACCGGTGACTGACACGGAAAAGATCCGGTAGGGGCGAACCTGGGTGTTCCCTCCTTTTTCAATCCCATTTTCAATCGCGAGGAAGGATTCTTCGAACTCCCGAATCGGAGGATCAAACTCGTTCTGCTTCGCGTGCCGGTAAACCTGTCGGAAAAATGCGTCCACACGATCGGAACTATCTTCCAAAGAGCTGGTCGCATTTGCCCCTTCGCATTCTTCGACGTTGAACCCAATTTGGACCGGCTTCAACGAGCGGAGAAAACTGTAAACCTCAGAGGCGGAATCGAGCGAAGCCTCGCTCACGACCGAGATGGTATGAAAAGGGATTCCGTTCGAGTCGAGCTGTTCGATGCCACGCATGACCTGTTTCCAAGTACCGCGACCACTCCAGGTTTTGCGCTTGGCGTCATGAATGGCTTCCGGGCCGTCGATACTGATTCCGATCGTGATTTCGTGCGCCCGAATGAAATCGCACCACTTCTGATTGATCAGCACCCCGTTGGTCTGGAAGTGATGTCTGATTTGGCAGTGATCGCCAACTGTCTTTCGGATCGTGTCGAAGAACTCTGAATACTTTGAGGTGCGAACGACCATTGGCTCGCCCGCATGCCAGATAACGCTGACCTCGGGCGCCAGCAACGCTTCTCCCTTGAGTTTATCAAGGGTTACACGAACCGTCTCGACGTCGATAATCCGGGGATCTTTCCGGTCCGGCAAATAGCAGTACGAGCAATTCAGATTGCAGAACGGCGTTGGCTGAAAGACCAGCAACTCGACCGGGGAGATTTCCACTTCGCCCCCAGCTTAATAGTTATGCCAGTTATGCCAGTTATGCCAGTTATGCCAGTTATGCCAGTTGTGCCATCCGTTATGCCAGTTGTGCCACTTGCCCCAATAGTTAACCCAGGAGACTGTGGCGCCCTTTTCACTGGACATCACATCGTTGGTTTTGTCCGCGATCAACTGGCGCACCTTCGCGACCCTCTGCGAGATGCTGGCTTTTGAAGTTGGAGGTTCTTCCGGATTGGCTGATGCAGTTTTCGGGAGAAAGCTGGCAGCAGCGAGCATTTGCAATGCAACGGCGAGGATAGAGGTATGCTTGGCCATTTGACGCGTCGGTCGGTGTGAATTTCCGTTCCAAGCGCTTTGGTTCCAGCGCTCGGTCCTAATGCAATCGTCCTATTGTTTGCTGGCTTATCAGGAATGCAAACTGCCCGCAAGCCTATTTGGTCTAAACGCTCTGGAACTTCCACAATCGTCCTCTTCGAATTGGTTTTGATGTTGACGAACCGCTTGGCAGAAAGAGGGTAGACATCTGAAAAGTCACAAGAAACCGCAATGAAGCGGATCAAGGTTTTCTATGGCCCGCAGATCGGTATAGTGGAGAGCCAGGATCTCACAACAAAACCACACCCCGATCCAGAGTTCGGCGCCAAACGAAACGAAAGGAAGAACAAATATGACGGCAGACATCCGATCAGTCACCGCATCGTCCGCATGGAAGGACCTCCAGACGCATCATCAAAAAATCCGGGATTTGCATCTTCGTAACCTATTTGCGGACGATCCGAAGCGGGGCGAACGCCTGACGCTCGACGCAGTCGGTCTTTACGTCGATTACTCGAAGAATCGCGTCACCGACGAGACGCTCAAACTCCTCTTTAAACTGGCGGAAGAATCCGGTCTGCGGGCGCGGATCGACGCCATGTTCGGAGGCGAGAAGATCAATATCACCGAAAATCGAGCCGTCCTTCATGTGGCGCTACGCGCTCCGAGAGGAGCGTCGATCGTCGTGGATGGCGAGGACGTCGTACCCCAGGTCCATGCAGTGCTCGACAAGATGGCTGCGTTCTCCGATCGCGTCCGAAGTGGCGAGTGGAAAGGGCACACCGGTAAGCGCATACGAAATGTGATTAATATTGGCATCGGTGGTTCCGACCTCGGGCCAGTGATGGCATACGAAGCGCTTAAGCATTATAGCGAGCGCTCGATGGACTTCCGTTTCGTCTCGAACGTTGACGGCACGGATTTCGCCGAGGCGGTGCACGATCTTGACCCATCAGAGACACTGTTTATCATCTCCTCAAAGACCTTCACGACTTTGGAGACGATGACCAACGCTCACTCGGCGCGGGAGTGGTCGCTCAAAGGTCTTGGCGGTGATGTGAGCGCTGTGGCCAAGCATTTCGTTGCGGTCTCGACCAACGCCGCGAAGGTATCCGAGTTCGGAATCGACACGGCCAACATGTTTGGCTTCTGGGACTGGGTCGGAGGGCGCTATTCGATGGATTCAGCGATCGGCCTCTCGACTATGCTCGCCGTTGGTCCCGAGAATTTTCGAGCTCTTCTCGACGGATTTCATGAAATGGATGAGCACTTCCAGAGCGCGCCATTCGACCAAAACCTGCCTGTCCTTCTTGGTCTTCTTGCCGTCTGGTATAACGATTTCTTCGGCGCCGAAACAGTAGCGGTTCTGCCGTACGAGCAATACCTCAAACGCTTCCCCGCGTATCTACAGCAACTGACGATGGAAAGTAACGGCAAACACGTCACGCTGAATGGCACCCAGGTCGATTATTCGACAGGGCCGATCTACTGGGGCGAACCAGGGACGAACGGCCAACACTCATTTTATCAGCTGATTCATCAGGGGACACGGCTGATTCCAGCTGATTTTATCGCGTTTGTTGAGACGCTTAACCCATTGGGCCGGCATCATGATATGCTCCTGGCAAACGTCTTTGCTCAGACCGAAGCGTTGGCGTTCGGGAAGACTCCCGACCAGGTGAAGGCCGAAGGCACGGCGGATTGGTTGGTGCCTCACCGCGTTTTTGAGGGCAACCGTCCATCGAACACAATTCTTGCGGATCGGCTCACCCCGCAAAATCTTGGCAAGCTCATTGCCCTTTACGAGCACAGCGTATTCACCCAGGGGACAATTTGGAATATCGATTCTTTCGACCAATGGGGTGTGGAATTGGGTAAGGTTCTTGCTCAGCGGATCGTTCCGGAGCTAGAATCGGAATCGGAGCCGAAACTTGGGCATGATAGCTCCACCAACGCGCTGATTCATCGCTATCGCCAACTTAAAAGCGCACGCGCTTCCTGACACAAAAAAGCAGTTGAACAGAATCGACCTATCTTAACGTGCAGTCACCTCTGATGAAAGGAATTGAATAAATGCAGCTTGGAATGATCGGACTTGGAAGAATGGGCGCCAATATGGTGCGGCGCCTTATCAAAGCGGGCCACGAAGGCGTAGTTTTCGACGTTTCGCCGAAAGCGGTGGAAGCGTTAGTCCAGGAGAAAGCCTCAGGCTCTTCGTCGCTGGCCGATCTCATCCGGAAACTCGCGAAACCGCGAGCGCTCTGGCTAATGGTACCGGCAGCAATCGTTGACAAAACGATTGAAGAGCTCGTGCCGCTCCTGGAGCCGGGAGACATTCTTATTGACGGTGGCAATTCGTATTATGTCGATGATATCCGGCGCGCCAAAGAACTCGCTGCTAAAAATATCCATTACGTGGATGTCGGAACCAGTGGTGGGGTTTGGGGTTTGGAGCGGGGTTACTGCATGATGATTGGCGGTGAAGCTCCGATCGTAAAACATCTCGATCCGATCTTTGCTTCGCTGGCGCCCGGCACCGGCGACATTCCACGTACTCTAGGGCGCGACAAACTTGGGACGACATCTGAGTTGGGCTACCTGCACTGCGGTCCGAATGGTGCCGGCCACTTTGTTAAAATGGTCCACAACGGCATTGAGTATGGAATCATGGCCGCGTATGCGGAAGGGCTCGGTGTTTTGCGTGACGCCAATATTGGTAAACAGGAGCATGCAATTGACGCTGAAACGACACCGTTGCGCGATCCCGATATTTATCAATACGACCTTGATCTGAGCAATATCGCGGAAGTCTGGCGGCGCGGGAGTGTAATTGCTTCGTGGTTGCTGGATCTCACTGCCATTGCGCTGGCGAAAGATCCGGTGCTTGCGGGCTTCTCCGGGCAAGTCTCAGACTCAGGAGAGGGGCGATGGACCATCAAGGCCGCTATCGACGAAGGGGTTCCAGTGCCGGTACTCACGACAGCCTTGTACGAACGATTCAGTTCGCGCGGTGAAGCCGATTTTCAGGACAAACTTCTTTCCGCGATGCGTTTTGAATTCGGCGGCCACCTGGAAAAGTCAGCTAAGAAATAAGGAGCAAAGGATGACAGTTCCTCATTCGGACGCGCTGGTCTTCTTCGGTGCGACCGGAGACTTGGCTTACAAGAAGATCTTCCCTGCGTTGCAAGCGATGATCAAACGCGGACACTTGAGCGTCCCGGTGATTGGAGTCGCCAAAGCCGGCTGGAATCTTGACCAACTCAAAGCAAGGGCACGTGACAGCGTCGAGAAACATGGAGGACTCGACGCTCCCTCTTTTGAAAAATTGAGCGGCCTTTTGAGATATGTAGACGGTGACTACAACGATGCTGCGACCTTTCAAGCAATTCGGAAAGAACTAGGCTCGGCGGAACGGCCCGCATACTACCTCGCCATACCGCCGGTTCTATTCGGGCTGGTCGTTGAACAGCTGGCGAAATCCGGCTGCATCAAGGGCGCCCGGGTGATCGTCGAAAAACCGTTTGGCCGGGATCTTTCATCGGCTCAGGAGCTCAATCGAATTCTGCTCGGGACGTTCGACGAGAGTCGAATTTTTCGCATCGATCATTACCTTGGAAAGAAGCCTGTCCATAACATGCTTTTTTTCCGTTTCTCAAACGCGATCCTCGAGCCGTTTTGGAATCGTACGCATATCGAAAGTGTACAGATCACAATGGCGGAGGACTTTGGTGTCCAGGGTAGAGGCGGGTTTTACGACGGAACCGGCGCCATCCGCGATGTCATTCAGAATCACCTTTTCCAGGTTCTTGCCAACTTGGCAATGGAACCTCCCCCAAGAACGGATAGCGAGTCGATCCGGGACGAAAAGGTGAAAGTGCTCAAAGCAATTCCGCCATTAGAAAGCAAGAACCTGGTCCGGGGTCAATTTCGTGGTTACCGGGACGAGAAGGGGGTCGCGCAAAATTCACAAGTCGAGACGTTTGCGGCTCTTCAATTGGAGATTGATTCGTGGCGATGGAAAGGCGTTCCTTTTTACATTCGAGCGGGAAAATGCCTTCCTGTAACTTGTGCAGAAATTGTTGTCCGGCTTCGACAGCCTCCGACGATGTTTGAGGGGTTCAATCTGACGGAGAATTATTTCCGCTTTCGGATTAGTCCCGACGTCACGGCGGCCTTCGGCGTGAATACAATCGCTCCGGAATCGGATACAGAGAGTCGATCTACCGAGCTGCTCGTGAGCCGCCACCCGTCTGCGGAGGAGATGGATGCTTATGAACGGGTTCTGGGCGATGCGATGGCGGGAGATCCGACTCTATTTGCCCGAGAAGACTATGTCGAAGAGGCATGGCGTATTGTCGATCCTGTCCTAAAGGCGGGGACGCCCGTCGTAGAATACGAACCGAAGAGCTGGGGCCCAAGCGAAGCCATTGAGAGGCTCTCACCTCCAGGCGGTTGGCAGAATCCGATTGTCGAGAATTAAGCTGCAATCGCGTCACGCAATAGCCATGCGAGCGGTAGAGTGAGAAGAACGACGATGGCAACCAGATGCAGCATCGCCGGCACACCGACGGCGTCACCGAATAGGCCAAAAATAGCCGGAGAGAGTGCACCGGCGCCGATTGTTCCCGTATAAAATATCCCAAAAGCACGCGTCTGACGTTCCGGTGCGACTAATTCTGGAACTGTTCCGTAAAGCACGGATGACGTACCGTTAAGGGCGATCCCGATAAGTGGCAAGATGCAAAGCTGAATTGTCAGTGGCAGCGACAGCAGCAGGAAAATACCGGCTGCTGTCGCGCCTTCGGTGAGCCAGACGGTCCAGAGAACGCCGAGCCGTGCGCCTAGGAATCCGCAAGCGAGTTTTCCGGTTGCCCCTCCGATGAATACTAATACGAGCGCCAGACCGACGGTCGGTGTCGAAGCGCCATTGGACCGAAGCAGGAACGGCAGAAAAGTCAGAAAACCCATGCGGGTGGCTCCATCGATCACGGCGATCGTCAGTAGCACAAAGAAATGCCTGTTCTTCGGCTCGTGTGCCTGCGTGCACAACACAGCAGATCCGTAGCGCGCGTCCGCTTGCGTTTTCCGGTGAGAGATTCTCCCGGGGGTAATCCTTGTGGGCTCTGGTGCGAAGCGTCAGCATTCGATAATGATCCCGGCTTTGGAGAAGCAACCATTGTGGCGGCAAGTCACCGCGCTGGAACCACCCACGTTGGGAGAAGAACCCGCAAAAAGATGCATGGAAATTAATTGATCCAAGAGTTTTAGGCACACAATCGATTTGTTTTAGCATATCTAGTGAAATAATCTCACAGTATGCCGCATCTCTTGCCTCCGTTGAACGCGCTCCGGACTTTTGTCGTTGCCGCTAGGGCGGGTAATTATACAGCAGCGGCACGCGAGTTGAGTGTGACCCATGGAGCCGTAAGTAAACAGATCCAAGCTTTGGAGGAGTGGCTTGGCCAGACTCTGTTCGTCCGGTCAGGTCAACGGATGGTGCCGACACCGCACGGATTATCTTTTGCGCGCGAAATCAGCGATGCATTTGATCGAATCGCGGATGCGACCCAGCGCTACGGGACTCTTTCTGCTGCAACCGTTTTACACGTGAACGCTCCCACGACGTTTTCGATGCGTTGGCTGATTCCGCGGCTGCCGTCATTCTACGCAAAATACTCTGATGTCGAGATACGCGTTTCGACCTCTCTCACGCTCACCGAAAGTCTTGGCGGACCGTTCGATTTAGCGATCCGGCGCGGCCCGCGGCCATGGGATCAGTTCGAGGCGGTGCAATTTTTGACCGAGTGGAACACGCTCATGGCTAGCCCTGCGCTACTCGATCGACAGCCGCTACAGGCTCTATCGGATCTTTCACTCCATGCCATGCTGTCGAGCGAAACCCGACCAGGCGACTGGGAAGATTGGCTCGCTGCCGCGGGGTGGATCGGTCCTTTTCCAGCTCGACGCCACCGGTACGACCATTTTTTTGTCACCTCTCAAGCCGCGATCGACGGGCTCGGTTTGATTGTGGGTCCAATGCCGGTCTTGACGCACGACGTCGCCTGTGGCCGCCTGACAATGCCGTTTCCGGATATCCGAGTGACGCGTCCAAGTTATTTTGTCCTTACGCCGTTTGACGTCGATAAAACGCTCGCCATGCGGAACTTTATCCAGTGGTTAGTGGATTCTGGAAACGATGCGCACGCTGCCTGTTGAAAGGTGCGGAATAGACTTCATCTTAAATGGTGAGTGAATCTGGTAAACCAAACCAAAATACCTCGGTCTGGCTGGCGCTGAGGAATCAGGTCTTCTTCGGGTTATGGGTGACCAGTGTGATTTCCGGTGTTTGCGTGGCGGCTCACGATATGGCGGCGACCTGGCTGATGAACGCCTCCGGCGCTTCGACATTTCTTCTATCACTCATGGCGACTGCCGCTTCTCTCCCTTTCTTCCTTTTCACTTTTCCGGCTGGGGCTCTCGCCGATTTAATCGACAGGCGAAGGCTATTTATTGCGACCTATCTCTGGCTGGGGACCGCTGCAGGATTGCTGGCGGTTTGCTCCTGGCTAAACTTGGTGAATCCGTTCGTCATTCTGATCGCAGTTTTTTTGCTGGGGACAGGATTTGCGTTTAACGCGCCGGTCTGGGCGTGTGTCGTTCCCGAGATTGTCCGGAAACGAGAGATTGCATCTGCCGTCACGCTTGGGGGTGTACAGATGAACCTGGCCTCAATTGTGGGACCGGCATTAGGGAGCCTTCTGCTGCCAATCGTGGGTGCGCGGACCGTTTTTTCACTCAATGCGTTGGCGTTCTTTGGGGCGGCGTGGGTGGTCTCCCGGGTGTACCGGCCTCGAAGGCGGCCGAATCCGCATTTGGAACACTTTCTGGAGTCATTTGCCAGCGGGTTGCGCTACGTACGGTACGCTCCTGGGATCCAGATTATTCTGACGAGGGATTTTCTATTCGGTCTATTCATTGCGGCGGTTCCCGGCCTGATACCGGTCGTTGCGCTGCACCACTTAAAGGTCGGCGGGAACGAACTTGGGATTGTATTCACCGCTATGGGAATCGGGTCGTTGCTGGGTGCAACCCTGGTTCTTCCTTTCGCCCGAGCGAAAGCCACGCCGAACGGGCTGACGATTCTGTCTGGTATTTTGTTGGTTCTGGTTCTCATTTTGATGGCCCTCGTCAATAGCTTTCTGATGCTGCTACCTGTGGCAGCTTTGGCGGGACTGAGCTGGACCGTCTCGGCCTCGGAGCTCTGGATTGCGGGACAACGGGCAATGCCCGATTGGGCGCGTGGGAGGCTGAACGCGGCCCATATGATGGCGTCTCAGGGTGGGGTGGCGGTTGGCGCCGCCCTTTGGGGAGTAGCCGCGGCGTCGTTCGGTCTTGGTGAGACGCTTTTAGGAGGCGCAATTATTCTAACCTCCAGTCTAGTATTAGCCATCCCGCTTTCGATCAACTTTGCTCATCGTCTGGATCTCGGTTCTTCCCCACTAAGAGCTGCACACGATTTTCCGCTGACGCCTAACTCAGAGGATGGTCCGGTGACTGTGACCTCTGAATTTGTGATTCGTCCGGAGGAACGGGATGAGTTCCTCACTCTTTTGAAAGAGATTCGGTTGATGTTTTTACGAAATGGAGCTTTTTCGTATCGTGTTGACGAAATCCTGGAACAGCCCGGCACATTCCGGACAGAAATGAGAGTTAGCTCATGGGCAGAGCACGTCAGGCAGCATGCCCGTATAACGAAATCTGATGCGGAACTTATTGCGCGCTTGCGGTCGATGCATTCGGGCGAGGGCGAAGTACTCGTGCGTCATGGGCTGCCGGCGAACCGGACGACGACACCGTTGGCCTTAGGAGAGTTCTCCAAAAAATCGAGTGTCAATTCGAGCAGCCCTGTCAGTGAGATGAGCCATAGGGAAGGGTAGTCAGTGTCAGTTGTCAGTCGCAGGGGAGAAGATAGGACGATTTGGGCTAGGTGCGTCGGTCGATCGGTCTGATTTGCCAATATGGCTTTAAGCGCCGAAGGCGCGACCGGATCTCAGCCCGGGGTAACGCGAAGCGGAGCCCCAGGAATCCATTGTGTAAATGGACCAGCGCCGTAATCTTCGGCCCTCGACACTTAATAAATCTCAACCCTCACTGGCGACTAACAACCGACACTGACTGCTCTTACCCGCCCTTCAGTACTAACAACTCTCATCCGTCACTGACAACTCATTCAAAGGATGGAGCGAACGACTCCGCCGTCCACGCGAATGGCGGCGCCGTTTGTGGCGCTGGAAAGTGCACTCGAGTAATAGATCACCAGATTCGCGATCTCGTCCGCTGTGGCAAATCGGCCTAGCAATGATCCCGGACGCTCGTTTTTGAAGAAGTTCGTTTCAATATCTTTTACAGTTACATTGGATTTTTTGGCGAGATTCGCTACGAATTTATTCACTCCTTCGGTGGATGTTGGGCCGACTACGATTGAATTGACTGTCACCGAAGTGCCGGAGGTTGTTTCAGCCAACCCACGGGCGAGCGCGATCTGCATTGTCTTGGTCACACCGTAGTGAATCATGTTGCTTGGAATCACAACGCCCGATTCACTCGAGATGAAAATAACCCGACCCCAACCCTTTTTTTTCATGCGCGGTAGATAAACCCGACTAAGGCGAACGCCACTCATGAAATTGACCTCGATCAATTTGTACCAATCTTTGTCCGAGATATTTTCGAATGGCTTCAGTTCACCGATTCCGACGTTGTTGATCAGGATGTCGAGCGTGGGAAACTGTCGCGCGATGATTGGTACCGCGTCGGCTTTGCCCACGTCTGCTGTGAGCGGTTCGAGCTTTGCTTCTGGGAACTGACTGCGAATCTGTTTAATGGCGTCAGCTACCCTTTTTTTAGTCCGGCCATTCACGATGACCGTCGCACCCTCGCGTGCGAGACTTGTTGCGATAGCCAAGCCGATACCGGCGGTCGAGCCGGTGACCAGAGCAGTTTTGTCTTCCAGTTCAGGGTTCATGTTTTTTTTTGGAGATCGAAAAATAAGGGGATAAATGGTCAATGACTTCGATTTTTCCGCGTGAATGCAACATTAAAAAATGCCAAGCAAGGCGTTTAGCGTTTGGTCCGGCTGTTCGGTTACCGGAAGCTTATTCTCTACCTGGCAATCTTCGATCGCTCGCCGTGTGTCAGGTCCGAGGATTCCGTCGACCACACCGGAATAAATGCCCAGTCGCCGAAGAGCTGCCTGAACCGACCTGATCTCATTGTCGCTGAACTGGAAATTGTGACGACCTGCAGACTGTGGCATCTGGATGAAGCGACTTTGATCCAGAAGGTTTTGACCCGCCGCCAAACGGTTTGGATTCTCTGCTGTCGGGATGTGCCGCAGATTTGCGTCGTATGCCGCCCACGCGTTGTTTCGTGCCCAGGCATCGTTCGCAGGTGTGGGAACCAGCGGATACGGTAGCTGAGTCGAGCCGCCAGGAAACCCCGCGATTCGAAAATTTGATGAGCCTGCACTAAGCGGCGCGGGCAGAGACAGATGGAATCCTGACACTTTCACACGCCCGACAGGTGCTTGAGCGAAGTGAGCCGTTGTTTGGCCCATCAGACCCGGCGTTACGACAAGCGTTGCCAAGGCAGTGAGTATAGAAAGACTGACAGACTTCATACTCGATTCCTTCCTAGACCTGTCGCCAGGTCTTGAACTGGATCTGGCCGGGCTGCAGCACAAAAGTTTGGCTCGGATTGATCGGACTCGCCTCTGCGGCGGTCGTCGAGAATCCAGAGAGCAGCGGCGCCATCAAAAGCAGGCGCAAAAGCTGGCGTCTTTCCAAAGAAACAGTGTCCATTTGCGAATTCTCCTTCCTCAAGTCGTTTCAAAAATTATCGTTGTTGTTGAAGACATCGCTCGAGTCCGCGGTCACCGTCTCGCGCGGGGGCGGGGCCATGAATTCGGGGCCGACCGGATTCTTAATTGTTTCGCGAAGAATTCTATCGACTTCGGCGTAATCGTCGCTGGACAGTTTCCATCCGAACGCCTGCTCCACAGCTTCAAGTTGGCCGGCGTTTCGAGCACCCCAAAGGGCGGTCATAGTTTCTCCCCGGTCAAGAATCCAACGGATTGCGAATGCAAGGAGGCTCTTCCCGTGATTCGACCAGGCGTGCTGACCCAGTCTATCAGCTGCTTTTATGTATTGGGCAAAGCGCGCGGTTGGGTGCTATGTAAAGGTGCAACACGTCTCCAGGCATCCATTTGTTCTGTTGAGAAATTGCTAACGCCGATTGCGAGAATCTTGCCTTCGCGCTGAAGTTCAAGCAGGGTCTCGGCAGTCTCTTCGATGCCTACAAGCGGGTCCGGCCAATGCACCTGGTAAAGGTCAACGCGGTTGGTCCGGAGTCGCCGCAGGGAATCTTCTATCTCCTCGCGGATCCTCCCCGGAGTCGAATTGCGGTAGACGTTCCCGTCGACCCATTCCAGGGCCACTTTGGTTGCAAGTACCGTTTTGTCGCGGCGCCCGCCATCTGCCAAGGCCTTTCCGACAATCTCCTCAGAGTTGCCAAATCCGTACACCGGCGCGGTGTCTATCAGATTGATTCCGAGGTCCACGGCGCGCTGAATGGTCTTTATCGATTGGGTCTCGTCGCTTCCACCCCACATCCAACCTCCAATTGCCCAGGTTCCCAGACCGATCCTCGATATCGGCAAAGGAATATTATCGCACTTCACTGTTTCTATGTTCATTTTAAAGTCTCAATATTAAGTCTGTGATTCAATGATTCTTGTATTCGCTTCCTTCTTTCAAGTTCTGCAGCGTACTAACATCTAGGTAGAACCGATTCTATTATTCGCCAGAGCGGTTCGTGTTGCCTCTTTCGAGCTAGTACTCCCACCCGAATTAAGAGGTATATTTGCTTTTCGGAGACAAGACGTTAGTGAGTGGTTTGCAGTCTCGTTCGAGTAAGGACGAGAGAACCATGATGACAACTCCGAGTCCGCGGCTATCGTACCGCCGTGGGATGTGAGAAACGCGGGGCTAATTAGCCGGAGGGAGAGAATAAAACCGTTCATGCTAACATCGCGATTGCGTTAGCAAGACAGGTTTCGCCTCTTTTTCGCGCTCGATCAGACCCGTCTCCAGAGCCTGAGCAATGCGCCGCCTCGCCCGACGGTCGGATCGGAATCGGGAAAGACCAAATGAGCCATTCGCTCAGCCACGGCCGCCGTTGGTGCCTCTCGGCAGATGTCCCAACTCTGGTCGCGCGGATAGGCTCCGAGTGCTTGGCCGAAAATCCTTAAGACTCAGGACTCAGAATCTCTTTCAAGATATTTACCTCGAAAGGTTTTTCCAATAGATCCGGGACAATTAATTCCAGTCGTTTATAGTGAGCGCTCGCTGCGTGTTGCTCAAGCGCAGCCGGATTTTCCCACGATTCGTAGAAGTAAAACCGCCTCGGCTCGCCTGACTCGTATAGCTCATACAACCTGCATCCCGGTTCGGCGTGTGTGAGAGCTAACATGCCCTTGAGCAGCTCTTTGAGCTGGTCTACTTTTCCTTTACGAGCCACCGCCCTTGCAATTACACGTACTTTAGTCATTTTTTTATCCTATATTTTTTGAAAAGTGTTCTGAATTCGGGCTGAAAGAGGTAATCCCCGCCGCGAGATTCTCCGAGCGCGCCCGGGACCCCATTAAATTAAAAGGCAGAGCATTCGACTTAGCGGTTATGCGTGGGCCTGGAGATCGAACAAAGCCAGGCCTGTTTCCTCGTCGTGTACTTTGACCAACGGTTCCGGCCAAGCGGTGAGAAAGAGTTCCAGGGTCGGCCAGACATAGGCTTCCAGCATGTGCCCACCCCGGGTTTCTCCGGTAGGGAGAGCCACCACTCCGTGAACGTGAACCGCAGGCTCACCGGCAACCATACCGATGTCGCCGAGGACGGAGCAGACTTCGACCTGACGGTCAACAGGGATGTTTCTAAATGCCTTGCGGTCTTCATCAAACCAGGCAAAGACAGCGTGTTGGAAAGCTCCGATAGCGCTTATCTGAGCAGCTTGGATGTTTTCGCGTTCGGCCAGTTCCGTCAGACCTGAAAGCACCTCGTCTCCCTTGCCGAATATAACTGCATAAGAGACCGAAAGAGCGTTTCTTACCTACTCGAAAGAGGTACGCCGAGATAACGCGATGATCGGGTGAATCCTCATTGCCTTTCATTCAGCGACGCGTAGTTACCGGCAGTTGGAGTTCAACAGTTTTGGACTTTTTGGGAGTCGCCAAGAGGCCCCGGTAATGCGACAAACATCGAAAGAAACTTCGATGATCGAGTCTGTTCAATCCACAGCTGAAAATCTTAAACGTGACGTTCAATAAGTTGATAGCATTTTTCCGATTCTTGCTTACGAACTGACAAAGTTCGCTCAGCCGTGCTCTGAAGCGAATCGAGGTCGTGCAAACAGACGCCATCCAATTTGTGAAAAGCCGGATTGATGTCACGCGGCATCGCCAAATCGATCATCAAGAGTGGTCGATGCCGGCGAACTCGCAAGAATGGTAACTTATCCAAGGTGACAATCGCGTCCGGCGCTGCCGTCGCACTGACCAGTATATCCAGGTCGCCAATCTCTTTCGCCCATTTCTCAAAATGAATGGCTCGCCCGCCGGTTACTGTCGCCAAAGCTTGCGCTCGCTCGAAAGAGCGATTGGAGACAGAAATCTGTTTCGCTCCGCGAGACCGAAAAGCTTTGGCGGTCTTTTCGGCCGTTTGACCAGCTCCGAGAATCATGATCTTGCACCCTTCGAGTTCTCCAAAGAGCTGCTCTGCCAGATCCACCGCCGCAGAACAGATTGAAACACTACCGCGTGTGATCTCAGTAGAAGAGCGTACCTGTTTACCCACTTGAAACGATTTTTGAAAAATTCGATTCAGGAGCTTGCCAGTCGTCTTTGCCGTCTTCGCAAATTCGTAAGCACGCTTGACCTGGCCAAAAATCTCCGTTTCGCCAAAGACCATCGAGTCCAGACCAGAAACTACTTGAAATAGGTGACGAACAGAGTGGTCAGCCCAGAAGCGGAACAATTGCCTTTCATCCCCGGCTCGATAGAAGCTCTCGAAAAAAGCCTGAGCCGGGCGGTCTCGAAACTCTCCGGTGACGTAAAATTCAGTTCGACTGCAAGTTGAGAGAATGAGTCCTTCGCTGAGCCCTGGCATTGTCTTCAGCCGCCCTAACGCTTCGGGCAAAGCAGATTCGGGAATTGCGAATCTCTCGCGCACATCCACTGTCGCTGTCTGATGACTAAGGCCAAAACACAATATGCTCATTCGTTCTACCTTGCGGGCGTCACTCAGCTTAGCTGCGACTAGTCAGACGATTATTGTTTTACAGATGAATGTCCATCAACCGAAGGGGTGTTTATAAACCACCCAACGGAACGATAGCAAAAAAGTTAGGTGGATGTTTATTTGGAGCGGCAAGCAAGATCACTTAGGAGAAAACTACAATGCACAACCGGGTCAGAAGCAACCACCCGCTCTGGGCATAGTATTTCTGCGCGATAATGATTCATTTACCAATTTAACAACCCAAATCTCTATCAGAGAGAATTCGTCATGTCTAAACCCGAACGCTTTACGAACGCAACCGGTGCTCCCGTACCGGACAACACAAATATTTTGACCGCCGGTCATCGTGGTCCGGCTCTACTTCAGGATATTTGGCTGATTGAGAAGCTCGCTCACTTTGATCGCGAGGTTATTCCTGAGCGCAGGATGCACGCCAAAGGCTGGGGGGCGCATGGCACTTTCACGACCACGCACGACATCACAAAGTATACCAAGGCAGCGATTTTTTCGAGAATTGGAAAGCAGACACCTATGTTCGTGCGTTTCTCGAGCGTTGCTGGGGAACGCGGCGCAGCCGATGCAGAGCGCGATATCCGCGGATTTGCTCTAAAGTTCTACACCGAGGACGGAAACTGGGACATCGTCGGAAACAATACTCCAGTGTTTTTCTTCCGGGATCCCCTCCGCTTCTCTGACCTCAACCACGCTATCAAGCGCGATCCCCGCACTGGTCTTCGGAGCGCTCAGAATAACTGGGACTTCTGGACTCTTCTTCCAGAAGCACTTCATCAGGTCACCATCGTCATGTCCGACCGCGGCATCCAAAGTCTTTCCGACATATGCATGGCTACGGAAGTCACACCTTCTCGATGTTCAATGCCGAGAACAAGCGCACTTGGGTGAAGTTCCACTTTCGCTCGCAGCAAGGCATTGAAAATCTCACGGACGAAGCCGCTGCTGCGGTAGTAGCAAAAGATCGGGAGAGCAACGGGCGAGATCTATTGGAGTCCATCGAACGTGGAGATTTTCCGCGTTGGACGCTCTTCATCCAGGTAATGACAGAAGAGCAGGCAATGACACACAAACACAATCCTTTTGACCTGACCAAAGTCTGGCCTAAGGCTGACTACCCGCTGATCGAAGTTGGCGTGATGGAGCTCAATCGTTATCCGGACAACTACTTCGCGGAGGTGGAGCAAGCTGCCTTCTCGCCGGCCAATGTGGTTCCCGGAATTGGTTTCTCCCCTGACAAAATGCTTCAGGGCCGCCTGTTCTCGTATGGAGACACGCAGCGGTACCGCCTGGGTGTTAACTTTAATCACATCCCTGTTAACGCGCCGAAGTGCCCATTCCACTCCTATCACCGCGACGGCCAGATGCGCACAGATGGAAATCTGGGAGCGACGACGACTTATAACTCGAATGGCCAGAAATTGTGGGACAACCAACCGGAATACGCGGAACCGCCGTTTACGCTCGAAGGCGACGCAAATCACTATGACCACCGCCTGGAGGATGATCACTGGGAGCAACCGGGCGATCTCTTCCGGAAGATGACCTCTGAGCAAAAGCGGTTGCTTTTCGAGAACACGGCTCGGGCGATCGATGGTGCTTCTCAGGAGGTCCTGGAGCGGCACGTTGCGAACTGCAGAAGAGCTGATCCTGCTTATGGCGACGGGGTGGCACGAGCATTGAACCTGGATGTTCGAAAGGCCGCCTAACATCGAGGACTCGGTCTCCAAGATTTTTTGGGCGCTTCGCACTCGGGCAATGTCCGATTCGCTTCAAAAGAAAGGCAAGTCGACGCCTATCGGTTTTGCCCTCTGTTAATTACCCAAATCGTAAGCTCCTACGGCACTACTTCGTTGCGCCGGTAAGGCCTTGAGACGAAGTCGAAGTAGTCATTGGGGACCGCTCTTCGGAGTCATCCTAAATTCGCATATCTTCGCGCCATTCAGAGCAAGCGTTACTGATTGGAACTAATGGAGCTATTGTAGTGAGGCGTCTTAAACCCCTCAATGAAAAGAGATAAATCTATTTGTTCCATCGTTCATTTGGGTGGTTGATAACCGCTCCTTCGGTTCCTAGACATTCACGTGTGAAATGATAGGATTGCCATCATCAAAACCGAAATCATTTAACTCAAAACCGAGGCTTGGAGCCAACGGCCTTCAGGTTTTAAGCCACCAACCTAATAGAAATTGATTCCATGACCACCTATTGGCAGCGCGAATCACTTACTTCACCGAAAATATGACAACAAAACTCAATGGTAAAGTGGCTTTGATCACCGGCGCAAGCGCCGGTATAGGACAAGCCTGTGCGCGTGCCCTCGCCGAAGAAGGCGCGCGACTGGTGCTCACGGCGCGGCGTCAGGAACGCCTCAACGAGCTCCAGCAACAAGCAGAAAAGCTAGGCACTCAGGCTATCACCGTACTCGGCGATGCCCGGGAGGAAAGCACGGCGAAAAACGCGGTTGAAGCCGCAATGCAGGCCTTCGGGCAGATCGACATTCTGATCAACAACACGGGCGTCGGCAACTATAAGAGCCTGATCGACACGAGCGCCGACGAGTACGACGATCTGATGGACACCAATGTCCGTTCCACATTTTTGTTCACCCGTCACACAGTTCCCGTGATGCTTAAGCAACAGCAAGGTACCATCCTCATGATTTCGTCGATGGCCGGCGTCTATGGATTTGGGGGCGAAGCGGTTTACTGTGCCACGAAGTTCGCACAAGTCGGTTTTGCGCAGGCGCTTGACCGAGAACTGAGACCTCACGGCATTAAGGTCGGCGTGATCTGTCCAGGAGGTGTGAAGACCGAATTCGCCCTTGGCCGAGGGCGGACGCAAGAAGGGGTGAGCAACTCGGACATGCTGGAGCCCGAAGACGTGGCCGGTGCGGTTTTGTTGGCCTGCAAACAATCCCCGGGTTCGCGGATCATTGAAATCCAAATGCGAACGATGGCCGAATCACTCGCCTAGACTGGAATGAATAGTCGGAGTTCTGCTCAAGAATGAAGGAGCAGAGGATCAAGAAAAGTCCATCTAGCAAGGCGATCACCGGGTTTTCCCGGGTCCGGACGGCGAAAGAAATTCCAACGGGCGCACAGCAACAACGGCCCGCGCGCCGATGCTTTTCAAATTAGGCGCCATAGAAAAGGAATGGACAGGGTGGGGAAGCGTGATTCCTTATTCTGGGCTCAGAAATTTTGTTCGTGCTGAACTCAAACGACCGATACCCCCAGAATTTTGTCAATCTATGGAAGCTCTAGTGCTCGAACGTAAAGGTGAACTCGCTATTCGGGAAATCGATTTACCAGCTGAAGTGGGTCCGAACGACGTCAAGATTCAAATTCATACCGTAGGAATTTGCGGTAGTGATGTTCATTATTACGAATACGGTGCGATCGGCCCGTTCGTCGTAAAGCAACCGATGGTTCTTGGCCATGAGGCGTCCGGCACCGTAGTCGAAATCGGAAAAGAGGTAAAGAATCTCAAACCGGGTGATCGTGTCTGCATGGAACCGGGAATTCCCGATCCGAACAGCCGCGCAAGTCGGCTTGGGATCTACAATTTGGATCCCGCGGTTCGCTTCTGGGCTACGCCACCGGTGCACGGATGTCTGACCCCCTCTGTGGTTCATCCTGCTGCCTACACTTTTAAACTGCCAGAGAACGTCAGTTTTGCCGAAGGAGCCATGGTCGAACCGCTGGCAGTCGGCATGCACGCGGCCGTAAAGGCAAAAATCAAGCCGGGCGACCTCGCGGTGGTGATGGGGGCAGGTCCGATTGGAACGGTCACCGCACTGGCTGCGATTGCCGGTGGATGTAGCCAGGTGGTGATCACCGACGTCCAACAACCGAAACTGGATCTGGCGGCCAGCCTGGGTCCGATCCGGCCGGTGAACGTGGCGAAGGAAAATCTGCGAAGCGTAGTGGATGAACTGACGGAGGGATGGGGTGCTGATATCGTTTTCGAAGCGAGCGGTGCGCCTCCGGCCATTCAGTCTGTGCATGAACCATTGTGTCCAGGGGGGCGTATCGTGCTGGTCGGATTATCGATTCGACCGGTCACAATGGATCTTGTCGCGCTGAGCGCCAAAGAAGCCTCCGTTGAGACTGTATTCAGGTATGCTCACGTCTACCCGCGCGCACTCGCACTGATGGGTTCCGGCAAGATCAACGTTAAACCTTTAATCAGTCGCACATTTGAATTTCGGGATAGCATCGAGGGTTTCAACTTCGCGTTGAAGATGCCACCTGATTGTGTGAAGGCGCAGATACGTCTGAGCTCTGAATAGAGACTGCTTGGGGCCGTATCGGCGTGTGTCTGTTTGGAATTGGCTTGCCGGAATCTTCTGGGGTGCCTCTCTTGAGCACCAAAGGCGAAAGCGAATCGGATCCTGGGCTGGATGCCCACATTCAGGCCAAGGTTCATCCAGTGGACAACATTGCTGTAAAATGTAGTAACCCGTTGCACCGTTCGGGCTGATCTCCGTTGTGGCTAATGCAAATTAAATAAGGTCGTGGCCGCGGGAAAGGGCAGGAGGCAGCAGTAAGAGGGCAGGAATACGGAATAGGATGCACTCCAGGGTGATTGTCACGGTGTGGCAATCTTCCTGAAGCCATGGCGTAAGCCATGGGACACCTCGTCAAAGCTCGATTCAGTCTTTGTATCGTTCGTCCCTCCGCAACCGTTCCAAAGCGGAGCAGATTGACGATACCAATCTAACCAGGTATTCGCCGACACGCCGATACGCACATTTGCCGACACCGCATCCATGTGGTGCACGAGCTCCAATGAATCTCTTGTCGACCATGATAATCATTCTCAATTTCGAAAAAGAGAGATCATAAGATGGCGTTGCGGCGCCTTGAGGAATAGAATGGGCCGCGTTGTTAGAATGTAACCGGCATCAGATTTAGTTGGACCGCAACGGACAATCAGGAAAACCGACAGACTATTTGAACCTTTGACTAATTCACTCGAATCATCTTCCAAGACTGACCCTTTCGCCGCTGCCGTCGCGCTCGAAGAGGAGCATGCACAGGCATGCCTCGAGTTAGCGGATCGGATTCGGTCTGAGAGCCCCGCAGCCGCGTCGATTTTGTTAACCATGCGCCAGCGCCAGCAATCGGAGCTGCGCAAAATGATGTGCGTTTACGGTTTTTCGTCGAGTAAACGACCGTCAACCGGTTTGCAATCAGCGAAGGGAATTTCCGGAACGGAGGAAAGGGAAGCCAAGAATCCTTTTGCACAATCAGACCGTGACAGGGCGTTGGAACGGAAAGTTTTTGTGCTTCAAGTGGTCCAGCCGGGACTCGCCGGCTTAATGGATGGCTCGGTGTCGACGTTGGCGCCGGTGTTTGCTGCGGCGTTTGCTACGCACAATTCTCAGACCGCTTTTCTTGTAGGGATGGCAGCGTCGCTCGGTGCCGGGATCAGCATGGGATTTGCCGAGGCCCTTTCAGACGATGGCGTGCTGAGCGGTAGAGGGCGTCCCTGGATTCGCGGCGGAGTTTGTGGTCTCATGACGACCTTGGGTGGAATCGGACACACTCTGCCATTCCTGTTGCCGAATTTTTATCTTGCGATTTGGGTAGCCGTCGTAGTCGTCGCGATCGAGTTAGGTGTCATCTCCTGGATACGCAAGCGCTATATGGACACTCCGCTTCTTCAGGCGATTTTTCAGGTTGTACTAGGCGGTATTCTAGTGTTTTTGACCGGTCTTGTGATCGGGAATCTTTGACGGATCATGAGTTGCTGCGGACCAGAGCTCTTTGGCGTATTCCGGAATCCGTTCGGCGAAAATGTCCCGAGACTTTTGGCCCTGGCTTGGTAAGCTCGAGTTGCACGCGCAGATGCAGGTGCGAGCGCGTGCAAACCAGTCATGACGAATTCGCGCATAGTCGCTTTTATCATTAAAGAGCTAAAGGAAGTCTTGGCTCCGACCCTCTTTTTTGCAGTTAGCTTCAATCTGGTTGTGTTAACGACCCAACTCATCCTGGCTGACTACCTGGTGCATTTTGGGAACTTCCTGATTGCAACTGTCACCGCACTGGTCGTAGGAAAAGCGGTTCTCATCGCGAATGCAATGCCCTTCTTGCGCTATTTTGATAGGGCGCCTTTGATCAAGCCGGTCCTGTTTAAGACTATTGTCTATTGGGTTGTCGTTTTCCTGGTTCGTTTTCTGGAAAAGTTAGTCGAATATTTATTTGCCGGAGGGACGCTCGCACGGATTCCTGATTATGTCGCCACGCACTTTACCTGGCACCGTTTTGCCGCGATCCAGATTTGGATCTTCGTGCTTTTTCTGATCTACACCTCCGTCGAGGAGCTGAACGCTCGGCTTGGCAGTGGTGAGCTAAGGAAGATATTCTTTATGAGGCGTTCATCCACCGCGGCGCCCACGACCTCTCCAACGAGCTCTCCCGGCTCATAATCTTTCGCCGGCCATTACGTAATCCAAAAAGCGGGCTAGTTTGTCCCCAAATTGGTGTCCTTACTATCAAGTTCATCATTCTTAAAAGTTAGATTGATGTATTTATCCCCTTCGGTGTAGCGCCAGGTTGTACGCTTGTAGATGATCTTGTCCTCCGTGTTTGTGCTCGTCGGAGGGCCGAGGATCGCTTGAACCTCTGACTTTGAGCTTTTTTCGTGGATTTGATCGTAATTTGCCCGGTTGATTTTTGAAATTGGGCTGCCGCTACCGCAACTGCCAAGGCCCACAACAAAAATGAGCCAGAGGAGTAAAGATATTTTGCGATTGATCATCCAAGGTATTCGCGCGGAACACCTTATCTGGTCGTGTAGCTTGAGTTCCGAGCTCGAGGTTCAATGTTCCGGGTTTCTCACTGGGATCCAATGCGCGGCGGGATCCAGCTTGCTTCGAGTACGAGGACGAGCAGGATTCAGGCGACGCCCTCAAAATCGACGACGCGTTCGAGTACGATTGTTTGGCAGTCAAGACAAGCATAGCTTCAATCGATTTTTAATATGCTTGCAAAGGAGTAGAATATGGATTTTGAGCAAGGGCTGACAAATGCGTGCTTTGCGCCATATAATTGTTGCATTGGCCGGGGTGGTGGGTGCACTTCTGGTGGTCTGGGCTTCAGGCGCCTTGTACTTTGATTTGCCCGCTCCCACTTTAGTCCGCACAGTCGCAGCGATTATATGGGTAATCGCTGCGGTTATTTTGGGACTATTCCTCGGCTTAAAAGGGAAAGTCCTGCTGATGGCCGCCTTCGCGCTGATTCTCGGCTGGTGGCTCTCGTTGCGACCGAGTCAAAACGCGGAATGGGAGCCGCAAGTTGCGACACTCGCCTACGTTACACGCGAAGGAGACACAATGACGCTCCACGATATTCGAGATTTTGACTATCGAAGCGCAACAGATTTTACGCCGCGTTACGATACTCGGACTTTCTCTCTAGCGAATCTGCGCGCTCTGGATCTGTTCATAAACTACTGGGGTTCACCGTATATGGCTCACCCGATTTTATCGTTCGATTTCGGATCGCAGGGTCACCTCTGTTTTTCCATCGAAATCCGTCCAAAACAGGGACAAGCTTACTCGACGCTCGGAAGTTTGTACCGCCGCTACGAATTAATCTATATCGCTGCGGATGAACGAGATGTCGTTCGGCTCAGGACGAATTACAAACACGAAGACATTTACCTTTACAGGTTAACGCTACCTATAGAGGAAGTCCGGAGCCGGTTAACGGAATATTTGGACCGGCTGAACGAGCTGCACAGTCATGCGATGTGGTACAACGCCGTAACCGAAAACTGCACTACCAGCATTCGTTCGCAGAGGGTGGCATCGGCGCGCGCTCCGTGGGACTGGCGCATGCTCGTGAACGGTTTCGCAGACAAAATGCTCTATGAACGCCACCTGCTCGCCGGCGATCTACCGTTTCCCGCGTTGAGGCAGCAGGCGTTGATTAACAAGCGTGCCGAGGATGCGGGCGACGTTGCGGATTTTTCAGAAAGGATCCGCGCCGGCGTTGCCGGGTTTTAGCCTGGATATTGCGTGAGATGCAATATCCAACTCCGGTGCCAAATCGGATTCTGCGGGGCGCACCCTTTGTAACCGTGCGACTGCGGATCTGGCAGCTGATTTGGTGGCATTCATCCGCCAACCGCAGAATTCCACTGGTAATAGTGAGGCTGATCTCGTTGGTTAAAAGGAAAAGCCAATGCGGCCCTCGAGTTTGCACTGATAAAGTGTGAATTGTTTCACGATCGGCACGCTCACTTCCAGCGAGATGACGGTGCGACGATTGAGGTTACGACCGATCGCTAGATCAGCTGGGACGAACCATTTTGCATTGCCGACGAGATTTACTACAATGTCTTGTGATGGGTAGGTGCTGATAAACCAGCGATCGGGCAGCGCAACGCTCAGCGTCGGACCGAATTGAAACTTGCTGATATGATTACGTCCTTGATAACCGCCGATGTCGAAATCGTAACGCGCGACAAGTTCCGCGAATGACCCCTGGGAAATCTCTGGTAGCATGTATCTCGCGCCAACGATTGGTAAAAGCTGGTATTTACCGGTTCCGAACTGATCTTCGCTGGCGGGTTCTGGCGAGAGAATTCGAGTGGAAAAATATATCGTTTTGTTCTCTCTCAGTTGCAAACCGACGAGGGAGTCCGATATCTGAGGGAAGTATTTATGCCCCGACGAAGGGCGATCGGGACGTCCATCCTTGAGCAGGCCAAGGCGCGAGGCGAAATTCCAAAGGATGCCAATACAAGCTTGTTAATCGATATTTTTTACGGCTTCTCCCTCTACCGATTATTGACCGGCCAGATTGACGATGACGGCGCAGCGGAAAACGCGGCCATAATCCTGGCGGAGACGGCGCGGATCAGTGCGCCAATCTCTAAAGGGAAGGGGACGATACGAGCGAAGGGGGAGAAAACCCGTGGTGAGCGGAGCGTGCGAAAAGAATCGAAACACGCCAGGAAACGACCAAATGATCGCAGCGAAAAATGAATGCTAACGGCAGCGGAAGATTGGCTTTCAGCTTGTCTTAATCGTTTAAGCGCCGAAGGCGCGAACGGCTCGTAGCCTAAATGGGGTAAAGCGAAGCGGAGCTTCGTATTCGCCGACACGCCGATACGCCCACACGCCGACACCGCATCCATTTGGTTGCGGCTACTGCCGCGCTGTGCCTGCGTGGTGAATCCCACTCCGGAATGGACAGGCTGGAAGCCTATCCTACACTGGAGACTTCCTGGCGCAGGCGGCAAAGTGGGCCAGATACTGGGCAACGGTGGTCCGAAGATCAAAGCAGGCTTCGACCCTGGCGCGTGCGGATGCAACGATGGGAGTGAGATCGATCTGGCCTCGGAGCATCCTCGCAAGGAGGATCGCCAATTCGCGGCTGTTGCCCGGTGGAACCAGGAAGCCCGCCCGGCCGTCATCAACGATCTCGGGCGAACCGCCCAGATCGCTGGCGATGACTGGTTTGCCAATGGCCATCGCCTCATAGAGGGTCGTGCCCAACGGCTCGGGTTCAATCGAGGTATTCAAGACGATATCCAAATCGAGATATACATCCCGCATGTTCTTGTGTTTGCCGGCGAAGAGAACGCGATCCTGGAGACCATCTTTTCGGATCTGCTGTTGAAGTCGCATTTTGTAGGCCGCACCGAGGGTGCTATTTTCGAAGACATCACCGACAAAAACGAAACGCCAGGGAGTGATTATTGGAAATTCGTCGCGCAAAATACGGGCGGCTTCGATCACGACGTGATGGCCCTTCGCTTCGCTGATTGTTGCGACGAGGCCGATGAGCTTCACGCTGTCATCGAGATTATCTTTGTTGCGCAACAGGTGCGAACGGTCGGAGCTCGGCGCGAAGATCGCAACATCCAGGCCATTATAGATGGTCTTGATACTGGTTGCCGGCACACCGGAGTTTTGCAACCCTCGATTCATCGCCTCGGAGACCGCGATAAAACCATCGCAGAATTGAGCCAGCAAAAAGACCAGCTTAGCGTCGGTTGTGCCGGGCTGGAGTACGGGATGATAGTGAATACATATGTTAGGTACGCCGGCCATTCGAGCCGCCGGGCCTGCATAGGGAAGCGGGCCGAGGGCATTGCTAATCACGAGATCGGCACCAAACTCGCGCATGATCTGTCTTAATCGTTGCACGACGCCAGGGAAGCGACTTGCCAGGCGCAGAATGGATAAAGTGTCCTCCGAACGGGCCATCTTTGTCAGGCCAGTTTCGATCTCCACGGCGATCCCTGCCTGCCGGAGGCGGTCCGCAAACGCTCCCTCTGGCAATACTACGAGAATCCGATGATCCTTTATGCTCTCGATGATCCGCTGCGTGCAGATTTCCGCTCCGGAAACGTCGCGGCGGTGGGAGACGAACAACAAATTCATTTGGTGCGGGAATTGCCTGGTGCGGCAGGTTGTTCCATTTGATCTTCCTTTTTGAGTTACTAACATCTTAGCTCCTATGGACATTCGGTTTTCATTCAGAAACGGTCTTGAATCATCCAAGGCGGTGAGTCTCATTTTGGTGTTTCTTCATGAATGGGTTTAGACGAAATCCGTCCGTTTGTTAATCGCATGAGTGATTCGCTACCGACCAACCAGGATTGGGCTCATCGCTCGATCAGCATTGCCATAATTTCCAAGGGAAGACCCGAGGTTCTAAATGACACTCTAGAGAGCATTTTTCGTCAGACGCAACAGCCGCAACAGGTCATCGTGGTGGTTCCGACTGCAGAGGATCTTCCTCGTAAAACGTGGGGAGAATGCGTTCGGTTTATCGTTGGTCCTCATGGCGGATGTGTGCAGCGCAACAGGGCACTGGAGGCCATTCCGTTGTCGGTCGATTACGTCGGTTTTTTTGATGATGATATAGAACTGAGAGTCGATTTCCTGGAGCAGGCTACACAGTTTATGTGGCGTAACCCAACGACGATCGCCTTTTCTGGTCACCTCCTGGCCGATGGAAACGGTGTCACCCGTGAAGAGGCCGTGCGCTTACTTTCGAATCATACTCACGGTGAAAATCTGAACGGGCATTTCCGTTGCAAAGGCAAATTTCACACCCTGCATGGATGCAACATGATCGTTCGCCGTTCGATTCTCAATTACGAAAGGTTCGACGAAAATCTTCCACTCTATTCTTTTGCGGAGGATTACGACCTTTCGATGCGTCTGGAACGCTATGGGAATATCGGCAAGTTTGATCTTTGCATCGGAGTCCATCTGGCTTCACCTGGAGGGCGGGTGCGCGAAGTTCTGCGCGGTTACTCTTTTGTAGCGAATCACTGGTATTTTCTGAAAAAGGGGACAGTGCATCTACCGCCGTTTCTTGCGTGGGTACGCTTCTGGTTGGCCGTATTCGGGAGGACGTTCCTATTAACTCTCTGGAAAGTTCTGACCCGGGACAGATCGCTCGATTGGACGGGGAGGCTAAAGGGGATTTTACTGGCGGTCCAGGACATCATTCTCGGGCGGTCCCATCCCGGGCGGATACTGGAGCTATAGGTCGTTGCGTCGTAGTCATCGCCCGGCGGCGAGGAGGATTGCATGTTCAAAGCCATCGAGCCAAAGCCGCAGCGACTTTGGCCGGCGAGAGGTATTGAAGGCAAGGCCGGGCAGCAGGCGGGAATTCAAAACCCAAATTCAGATACGCATATTCTCCCTGATCGGGAAGAAGAGATACAGTTTGCGGCCCATAAGGGCCCCAGCGCGCAGGATTGGTAGGTCCGTGCAGGCCGACTGTCGGCACCCCAAGCAAAGCGGCAAGATGCATTATGCCGGTGTTTACACTCACGACAGCCCGTGCGCTCTGCAGCAAGCATGCAGTCTGAGCTAACGAATAGGAACCGGCTACCGATATAACCGCCACGTCTGGAATATGCGAGCGGACAGAGTCGGCGAGACTATTTGTATCGGAGGCATCTCGCGGACTTCCGGTGAGAATGATTCCAGAGACTTTTTCGGCAATGCAAATTCCTAACTCCTTCCAGTATTCGAGTGGCCACTCCTTCAACCGCTTGCCTGACCCACTTGCCCAGGCATGAAATACGACGAAGCTCTGAGAGGGAAGTGGCGGATGATAATCTGAAGCGTCAGGGATTTGCAGAGATAGATCCCATTCGTTGTGAGAGCCCAGGAATCCGAGCAACGCCCTTTGGTTCTCCACTTCGTGGCGTTCGGCAGAGTGCTCGGCGGAACAATCGTAGGCAAAATGGCGATCTTGATTCGGTGTCTTGAAACCCACAGTGAATCGTGCACCCGCCAATGTCGTGAGCAGGGCATTCATTCGCGGCCATGTGCCATAGTCGATCAGCACATCCGGCCTTAGGGCGCGTAAGGTTCGAAGCGCTTGGATCGGCGATAAGGGATCTATTAGGACGACTTCGTCGCTCTTGGGCAAGAGCTCCGCGGCCGCCCGGTTGTCGCGCCCGAGAGCGAGTATAATCCGGGCGTCGGGCAGTGATTCGCGCAGCCTGCGTATTGCTTGACCCATCAAGAGCGTATCACCGATCGCGGCCGTTTGTAGAATCACGATACGATGAATCTCGTTGGGCATTGCACGAGGTTGGCGCAACCTGCCCAACGCCCAGAGTAGGGGAACACCTAGAAATCGGTCCAGTTGACGTCGAAATCCGAGGCCTCGTTTTTGAGTTTTTAGCATGGAGTAGTTAAATCACTGCTGTGCAACATAGAATGCAGGCCACGCGCGTGTGAGCCTGAGCTTCTTAGAATGTCATTTATGATTAGGGGCGTATACACGGATATAGTTTACCAACAACCGCGATGGATTTGGGGTTTGATCAATAGGCCAGCCTGATCCCAAGGCGAGGTCTACCATAACAAAAAGCGGTTCTCGCGTCTCCGGAGAAGTCCGTGTCTTCCAAATTTCGGTCCCGTCGAAATAAAAGTGAGTATAGTCTGTGTTAATCAACACTCCATAGGTATGGAAACCAGTCGTCATTCCCTGACATGTGCTTTTATTACGCATCGAATAGTATTCGCTTCCATCGGTATTCCAGACATGAACAACCTGGTTAGCTATCAGAGGATCTTTTCCATAATATTCAAGTATATCGACCTCGGAAAATTTGGCCTTTGGAGTCGCAAAACGCCCTAAACCAAGGAGCCAGAAGGCCGGCCAGACCCCCGGCCCGGGTGGAAGCTGCATTCGCGCCTCAAAGTAGCCGAGCGCTTGAGCAAAGCCATGTCCCTTAGTATCGACAGATGATAACAGGCCAGATCTCCAATGGTTATTACGGGTGGGATCCTTCCAGGCTGTAATGCTTAGAACGCCATCTTGAGTACTAAACGGGGAAGGCGAGTAACTGGGATCGGTGAACCAGGCGTCTCCGAAGTCGCCCCCGTACGGCGTGTGCGCGATCCATCGTGTTCCCGGTCCGTTTGCGGATACACTCAAGGGACCATTAAACTCTTCATCAAAAGCCAACTTATAGCCCGAAAGATCCGGAGCAGATAGCGAAGATTGAACTGAGATTGCCAGTATAGCCAACGTCAGGAGGTTAATTCGCATAAAACGAGGTTTCTATATTGAGTTGCCTGTCGCGAGCTTAAGTATGCGCCACGTCTGCGACGCAGCGGTCTCCCAGTTATAGAGAGCCGCTCGGCGCATTCCTTGCTCCACCACCGAGGCTCTGGACGCACCGTCAAGACGCAGCAGCCATTCTAACTTAGCGGAAATATCTTCCAGACGGAACGGATCGAAATAATTGGCTGTACCACCACACACCTCTCGATGCGCGGGAATATCGGACACAGCGACCGGACAGCCGCAAGCCATTGCCTCGAGTGGAGGTAGCCCAAATCCTTCGTAGACCGACGGGTAAACAAATCCCATCGCACCGCTATATAGCGCTGGCAGTCCCTCGTCCTCTACGCGGCCAAGCAGGCGTACTCCGTCCGGGATGGAACCGAACTCCAATTGTTGGAACAGATGACCGGTCGCTCCCACCAGCGCGAGGGTTGCTCCGTCAAAGGCACCCAACCGCCAAGCCTCAATCAGTATTCGCAGATTCTTTCGGGGCTCCAGGGAACCGACGTACAGAATATAGGGAGAGTTAAGTTCGAAGTCTGCTTTTACCTGCGTAACGGTTTTCGAATCGACAGGACGAAACCGTTTGTCAACTCCGTTTGGTATAACATGGACCCGTTCGGGCTTGACATCGGTCAGCCGAAGGATGCGTTCCTTTGAAAAATGGGAAACAGTGACAATCGCGCAGACTTTCTGCATCAGACGCGGCAGCAAAGCGGCGTACCATAGTGCAAACTTGCGATCAAACCATTCAGGATGATCCAGACTCGCTGCATCATGCACCGTCAGTACCTGTCGGCTTACGCCGATGGGACCGGTATTCCCGGGACTCCATAACAGTCGGCTTTTAAGCTGAGTAGGAAGATAGACCTGCTCCCAGATATGCCCTTTAATCCCCTGCAACGCATGTGAGGGCCTTACAGAATTCAACTCTGCCGGCATGTGAGGCAAAAGGCTGAGCAGATACCTCTGGACGCCCGTGATCCGGTATCCGAGCGTCCGTAGATTCACGCAAGGTTCTAATGACATATCAATGAACGATCAAGAATTCGGCGGGAAGAAAACCGTTCCCGATCCGCGGAGTGGCAATCTGACAAATGCCTTTGCCATCCTATCAAATTTGGCAATCCTGCTCGTTTCCCGCTGCTGATCGAGCCTCCAGTAAGCCAGGCCCAAAAACATCCAGGTTGTGGGCAGAAAAAGCTCCGACACAGAAAGATAAAATAAAAGGAAAAGCGTTGCGATTCCTACTTTCAGGGCAAGACTTCCCTGTTCTGGTCTTAGCAGTATAACCGGTTTCAAAAACGCATATACATATACCAACATGCCTATCCAGCCGGTATTGACCAAAACGGAAAAGAATACTCCGCCGTAGTAGTATCCAAATCCAATTCCAAACAGCCGATCCGCGATTGTAAAGGTCTTCGCTGTTTCGGTTAGCGCCGCCATGTTGTCTTGTCTCAGTTCTCCAGACTGGTTTTGGCCTGACATCTTGTCGGTGAATAGTCCATCGAAGGTCTCCGGGAAGGCGAAATAAAGTGTCCCGAATGCCGCAGCGAAGAGAATGATTACGAGAGCGATAGAAAGGCTTATTTTCCTTTGGAACAGGCTGTAGAGAAACAAAGCAAACGGAAAAGCCACGTACGCCGACGTGGATGTCGAAAAAACGATACAAAACAAGAGGGCGGTGGAGAGCCATTTCCGTTTGTTTTCCAGGGCGAGAAACAGGTAGGGAATAACTCCGGCTGAAAACCAGGAAGGTTCTCCAAACGTCGATTTAATGCGTAAGAGTGTGAAGGCCCCGACTTGAATTGTCTGTGACCAACTCGCCGTGTGCAAATCGTCGCCATAGCTTCGATTCACGATAAAATCGCCTGGCTCTTTGAATATTAGAAAGTAGAGCCACTCATAGATCCCGTAGATAGCCAGAAACCATCCTCCCCACAGGACATAGCGCATCCACTCGGCGCGAAAGAAGAAACGAAAAAACAATGCGATGCAAACGCACGCAGCCAAATACAAACTCTGTGTAAAAAGTGCTGAGCGGAGCACAACACTTGTGTCAATGGTGTTGATTAATTGCAGGTCCCCAAAGTCGTGGCGATTCGAGACGAGATGTCCCAATTGGCTTCCGCATAAGAGCAATAGCCAGAGTCCTGCCATGACGAAGGCGGCTTTAAGGTAACGTATTTGCTGAATGCTGGGTTTACCTTCGCTACGGCTCAGGAACACAAAGAACGCGGAAACAAAAGCCAGCACGTACGCTGGTATGGTTCCTTGCACAGATGGAATAAGCAGAAACGATGTCAACGGCATCGTGGTGCACCAGAGCGGCATAAACCAACTTGGAATCCCATCGTGCGGGACGAAAATCGAGGTGCCACTTTTCATCGGTTAGCGAGGGGAAGCTTTCTCCAAGCCCGAAACTGCGCCATGGACAATGGGCGGCGAAGTTTGCGCCAACGGATCGCGCAGACAAATGCCTCCATCCATCCTAACAGAAGCTTGTCCGGGTGAGCATTCCACTCTGGATTGGTAAGGAGACGCAAACAATTCAGGGCGCGGAGGATGTAAAAGGGAAAGGGAAAATAGAGAAAGCCGATAATCGCCTGGTTGCGGATGTAATAACGGCTCGCTTTAGCCGAATTGCGCGATGTCAGAGTCCGGTTATGACGGATTACGACTGCCGGATAGGCATAGATGCTGAGGCCGTGAAGTAAAGAGTTAAGACAAAATTGATCTTCCTCAGCATAATAATGCAGGCGCTCCAGATACCCGCCCAACTCCAGGAACTTCTTCCGTCGGAGCAGATGCCCGCAACCGATGAAATATTGAACGGGAAACGGATCTCTCAGCGTTTCGTCGTGTATAAATTGTGCATCACCGTTCACTATATGGAACGCCAGCGCGGCAACCGACGGATGATTTTCAAGCCAGAGCATTGCACCGGTTATGTCTCCGGCGACCGGGAATGAATCGTCGTCCAGGCTCAAGTAGTAGGTAGAGTTCAGCATCTGCGCCAGGCGATTTCGCTGAGCCACCAAACCAAGGGAGCGATCGGTCCTTTCAAAGCGAACTTTTGGAAAGGCGGTGCGGAGGGCTTGTGGTATCGGTTGCTGGGAGCCGTCGTCAATGACAATCGTCTCCATATCTTCGTAACCTTGCATCTTCAATTCAGAGAGGGTAACCGCGAGATCGTCCCAGCGATCTCTCGTCGTTATACCGATTCCTACCTGTGTCGATTTCGCTGTTGGCAGGCGATTCCTTAATTTCGCGTTTTGCATGAAAGTGAGGGTCATAGTCGGGAAGAGGCGAGAAATCGGTCATTCTCTTTGCGCGGGGAACGGTGGGCAATAAAGGCACGCGCCATGTATTCGAGCCCTGACACAATTTCAAAGGTCGTCGTTTTCCAGGAATGCTCCTGCCGTGTGAGGAACCAATTCCTAACATAGACGTTGCGCATATTTCTATTTAACATGCATTTAGCGTAGTAGGCTCCGCGGCCACGGTCATACCACCGCATCAATCGCCACTCATCGTTCGCGGTTTTTCGTCCGTGATGGTGGTAGACAACTGGTTTGGGGTCGTACGCGCCGTTCCAACCCGCGGCCGAGATTCTTGCTAACAATTCCGTCTCATCCCCACTGTAGAGCGCCCCGGCTCCGAACCACGGATCGAAGCCATCGACATCGGTAAGAGCGGCTTGTCGGTAGGCGACATTCGCACCTTGAATAAAACCGGGTCGAATGAAGCTGCGTGGAGGAATCGAAAGAGGTTCCAATGATTCCTGTATTGTTATTTTGCGATCGGTTGGATCATGTAACAGAATCCGCCCTCCCACAAAGCCGAGTGTTGCGTCATTTGCGAAGCACTCGAATATTGACTCGAGATAGTGCTCCCCCGGATAACAGTCATCGTCGATACAAGCGACGATTGCAGACCGGGCCGATCGCCAGCCAGCATTTTTAGCGCAGGACACTCCTCTACCGTGATTAACAATCATTTGCACGGGGTGACCGCAAGCAGCGGCAAATTCCGCTACAACCTCAGAGGTTCTATCTGTCGATCCATTGTCTACGATAACCAGCTCCCACTTTAATTGGGATTGCATCGCTAAAACGCGTTTCAGCGTTTGGGTCAGTTGAGCAGCGCGGTTGCGCGTACAAATGATTAAAGAGAGATCGTACACAACCTGGATATGAGCAGTCAGTGGTCAGTATTCGGCGGAACAAATAAGTTGATAGCGCAGCAAAGCGCTCATCGTTCGCAAGGCCCAAGAACTCTGGCATTTCGTTTCTCGGGTGATCGGCCGGTGACGAGCGCGCGCGCGACGTATTCAAGACCAGCCACAATTTCCAGAGTCGACGTTCTCCAGGAATGGTATCGCCGTGTCAGCAACCAATTCCTAACATAGACTTCCCGCATACTCCGATTGAGGATGCACTTCGCGTAATAGGCTCCACGGCCTCGATCGTATGAGCGCATCAGGTGCCATTCGTCGCCTGCCGTTTTGCGACCGTGATGATGGTAAACGAGCGGTGCCGGATCGTATGCCCCGGTCCATCCGGCGACCGACATGCGCGCGAGCAATTCCGCTTCCTCTCCGGTGAATAGAGCACCTGCACCGAACCAGGGATCGAAGCCGCCGACCTCCGCAAGAGCGGTTCGACGAAAGGCCAGGTTTGCGCCTTGAATTACGCCTGGTCGAATAAAACTCCTGGGCGGAAAAGATTGCCGCTCCAAAGATTCTTGAATAGTAATTCTACGATCACTCGGGTCGTGCAATAGAATCCGACCTCCGACAAAACCAAGTTTAGGATCTTTTGAAAAACAATCGGATACAGCGTCGAGATAATCTTCCGCGGGGTAACAGTCATCGTCGATGTATGCGATTATGTCGGACTTTGCCGATTGCCAGCCGGCATTGCGAGCGTAGGAGACGCCGCGGCCCGGTTTGCAGACTAATTGGACAGAATGATCACAGACCGCGGCAAATTCTCGTACGACTCCACGTGTCTCATCTGTCGATCCATTGTCTGCGACAATCAGCTCCCAGGCCAATTGTGATCGGATCGCCAAAACCTTTTTGAGTGTTCGAGCGAGTTTCGCGGCGCGGTTGCGGGTGCAGATTACTAAAGAAAAATCGTATAGACTGTCGATCATTCGATGTCTCTCAATTGGCGTGCTATGCCCCGAGCGCCCGCTCGATTTCGTGATGAACAATGCTAGCGAACTTCTCGTATGAGAACTCGCGTTGAACCACTTGCCGTCCGCGTGTGGCAAGGGCACCCCTTTTGCTGGGATTATCAATCAATCGGATGCAATTCTCCGCAAGACCTTCTGGATCAGCGGCTACGATCAAAGATTCACCCGCCTTCAGGCTATTCTCGTATCCGCGATGGCCGGTGACGGTTGCGACGCAAGTTCGCCCGAATGCCAGGCTCTCCAGAACTTTGATATTAGTCCCAGCCCCCGTCCATAGCGGGCAAAGTGTAAACCAGCATCGTTCGTAAACGGCGGCGAGGTTATCGACAAACCCCAATACTCGGATTCCCGGGACCGCTTGCCACCGTTGGGCTGTCGCCGGGTCGTTTTTGCCCACGAGCCAATACTCCGCTGTTGGACAGGCGGCTCGGACCTTTGGCCATCCCTCACGAATGAATCGATCAATTCCATCGCGATTAGGAAGCCAGGAAAGTAGTCCGACGGTCAGAATGACCGGATTCGCGGATATCGATCCGTTCGGCGCCGGCACCGGCAAATTGTAGGGTATGTTTGGAAGGATGGCGGCATTTCGTGTGACCGCGTGCCGGGTATCCTCCGTTTTCGTCACCCAAACCCCGCGAAATTTTGGCACCCATCTCTGAAAAGCCGCTTTGATCTGCGAAGACTGTGCAGAATAAAGAAGTCTCTGGACGCGGGGTCGCGTTGTATCCTTGGCTCGTTGTGCGAAGAGATCGAAATCAACATCGTCGATGTCTAACAAGCAGGGCATCCGGCCGACCAGACCCGTCTTCACGATTGGTTTGAGATATCTTCCAACGGCCAGGAAATATCGATTTCGAGCGAGAACTTCTGAAAGATTGCGGCTTACCGGGCCATCGACACCATAATCCCAATTCCGCGGAAGAGTGACACGCAGAACCCGCTCGGCCATGAGGCTAAGGGTCGATTCTTTCAGAATACGCCGCAGCGAATATGCTGTTGATTGCCACGGAAACCTTCCGAGAAAATTCATCGAAGCCGGGATGGAATCCCCCGTTACGCCGCTCTGAAATGCCAGATCATGGCAGAGAACCACATCCACCGGGGCGATTTCACTCAGTGCCTTCAACAAAAGATGCGTTCTCTGGTAGGAACCACAGTCCGGCGGAAAAGGAGGGAATGGCGAGACTAACAATATTCGCTTCTCACGCACAGTATTCGCGTGCGTGATCGGGGTAGTGCCGATACCTAGTTGCATTGATTTCGCCATTGGCGCACTTCTGGTGTTGCTATTTGGGAATATCCCGGTTTTGAAGAGCGCCAGCTAATGAGGTCTCTTCGGCTCTGCGAGCTGTAGCAGCGATCTCTCGCGCGCGGCTCGCCAACGGCCCAGAATGTTCCTCAAACGCAGGGCTCCCGCTTCGGCAACGCGCTTCGCTTGTCTCCCGACCGTGGGCTTCATCAACCGCCGATACTGTCTCAGCCGATCCGGTTCTTTTCCGGTCGCCACGTCTGGACGTTTTTCGGGTCGGCATCCCTCCAGGAGAATCTCAAATAAGCCTCTAATACTACGGTCGCAGATCCTGCCAGTGGCAAAATTGTGGGCCTGCACTCCCATCTCACGCCAGCTTTGGCGAGCGGCCCACGCGCGCTCCAATGCGGCTCGTGCCAGTCCGAGCACGGGCGCTTCGGCTACAAATCCAGTTTCCGCTTCGGTTATCCATTCCTGGTTGCCGCCTACATCCGAGACGATCGCCGGCCGGCCACAGAGCATCGCCTCGACCAGTGCCAGGGGGGTGCCCTCAGCACGAGAGAACATCACGAGAACCTGTTCCTCAGCCCAAATTGCACGCACACTGCTTTGGTAGCCGGCGAATGTTATTCGCCCTTGCAACCCAAAGAATTCGACAAGCATGCGCAAATAGCATTCATCAGGACCCGATCCGTAAAAGGTCAGGTGCCAATCTCGCTGCTTCCATTTATCCACGCTGAGTGCCTCTATGAGTATGTCTTGTCCCTTCGAATTCGCCTTCAAACGGGCCACACTGGCCAACCGGACAGTGCTCGAGTCGGGCCATGGCAAATAAGAACGATCAGAAAGATTGACTGGGTTTAGCACGACGTCGGAATTTGAAATCTTCATTCCGAGCTGGCGTTCCGCATCAATTCGGTTTTGGTTCGACACGAAGAGCACCCGGAAAGCCCGTGAATAAATATTGCGAGCGTGCTCGCGACGGCAATTGTCCGCCATGATAGGCAGACTCTCATTCCATTGGCAGACCAGAACAAAAGGAATTGGTGTAACGTACAACAACTCAAGAAGATCTGAGCACTCAACAAATTCGAAACTGGATGATTGACTAATAAGTAGCACGTCGGGATTCGTCTTGAAGAGGTCGCGATAACCGGATGCGGCACCGAGCGATGCTCCTTGAGCTGGGAATTCGCGGTTATAACGATGCAAAATCTTCGCTCCGCGACTTGAAAGTTCTCGCAGTTTTGGTGCCTCATTAGCCCATCCGACGACGGATACAAAAACTTCGTGCGAAACGTCTAAGGCCTCCAAAGCGGTTGCCGCCCAAAGCTCTTCGCTACCGCCCCAGGGAGCACCTCCCATCGTGGAGATGATTCCGATTCTTAATCGTCGCGCCATTTCTTTCATGCGATTTTCGAGTTCGTGTTAGGCACCGGTCCGGACGGCAATCCGACAGGTGTAGTCGACCCGGTGCAGGTACAGATTCAGTTTGTGTTCACTGAGATATTCGTCAGTCGCTTTCCGAGCGCCCTGCCAGTGACCGTAATCGTCAATAATCAAAACACCACGAGGATCAACGAGGGGAAATAGATGAAATAGCTCGTGCTTGGTCGATTCGTACCAATCTGTGTCGAGCCTGAGAAGAGCTAGTTGAGGAGGTAGTTCGGACGGGATGGTCTCCTCCACTTTGCCTTTGATAAGGTGAACCCGCTCTTCGGGATAACCGGTCGCAAGGATGTTGGTCCGGACATCCTCAAGCGACGCAAAGCACCAGATGCCGGTCCCGACCGGATCACGGGCGAGCAGCGATTTTGCAGACTCGTCGCTAAGACTCTTATCGTGTTCCGTCGGCTCTGACATCCCTTCAAACGTGTCGTATAAATACAGATCGCGGCTCAAATCATCGTTGGCCATTAGGGCAAGGGCAACCGCCATCATGCTGCCTCCCCGCCAGACACCGCATTCCGCAATGTCACCGGGGATTTTGTGTTCCGTGATGTATCGGACGGCATTGATAAGTGCCGCGATTCGCGCTTCGCTCGTGAGTGTGTATGGTTTGACGGATTCAACAATCTCGATTTCACGACGCGTCAAATCCTGAAGATTGACCGAGTCTTGACTAGGTTGGTAACGGACAATATCAAAGCCGGTTCTGTGAACAAAGCTCTTAATGATTTTCTTAAGAACGGAAGCAGTCATAACGGATAAAAGGTAGTCGATTGTTAAATTTATTGAAACGGAGCGCGGCTAGTGGCTACCGACTGCCGTATACTCTGGCGCTAGCATTTCGTATTGATAGCAAAGTCTTGCTCTGATGAGGGACGCACAGCATGCATTAAAAGTGCGATGTACATTGTGTTTTTTGGTATTTCTGCGTCGACGACGCTGTACTTCTTAAAGTATTTGTCAGCGCAGTGGTTTAGCCAACTTGGATAGAAGCGCCAAAGTCCGCGTAAACCCCACAGCGCAAAGCCAAATGGTGACCATTTCGGCGCGCGCAACTGCCAAAATCCTTGATTAAAAAAGAAACAAAGGGCTCGCGGTCCACAGGTTAACTTCTTCGCTTCCTTGATTCGAAAACCTGCTTGCTCCAACAATAGATGCAACCCATCAGCGGTCCACCTTTGGAAGTCGTATGGACATCCATGATCGCCGAAGAGCCCGTGCGTTGTGAGAACAAGAGTACCGCCTGGTTTCAAGACACGAAAAGTTTCTGCGATGTAGTGAGCTGGTTCCGGCACATGCTCCAGAACCTGCGTCGACAGAACCATATCAAACGAACTGTCCGGTACAGGAATCGAAGAGTCTGACGGCAACAGGAAATCTAAGCCCTGACAGGGCGTAAAGTCTGCGCGAACGTACTCGCTGTTCCGGAAAAGACTCCTATAGGGCGAACCTCCACAACCGTAGTCGAGAATGCGCATTCTCTCCCCAGTCCCAAAGGGACTCATCGATTCGCGCAAATCGATCAGATGCAAATAAAGAGAACCATTGGGGTTCGGGCGTAGGCGCTCGCTCACGTAATCGTCAGCTTCCAGCACCTGGGAGAGATTTTTGTGTCCTACCTCGATTGAGTTAACCATCTTGATTCCTCATGGTAAGTGCAATATTCAGAACGCCACCCAAACAGACTCGTCTTATTAAGAATAATCACCCGAAAATGACAGATTCCCACCAGTTGTTGATACGATTGTCCACCGGGTGGATCGGTGAAATATGCTGTCAAGCTATATTGACCAACATTGAGACTTAGCCTTGGGATCTCGCAGACTACCTTTGTGGTGCCCGAGCCGTTGCAGATTTCTATGGAATGGTCAAAAGCTCGGAAATGAACCACGGGAATCTGCGCTTGATTTACAATTTGAAACGAAAGGCAGGCACCGGGAATTGGCTCCGGATGGTAAAAATCAAACTCGATTCGCATAGGAGCGCCGCTCTCGTGAACGGAACCGGGCTGTGAACAGAACAATTCCACGCTGGTAATCGACGGCTGGCCGACTACGGGCTGAGCCTCATAGCGCACTTTCTGGGATTGCATTGAGCTCAGGTATTTTGCCACAGCCTCCTGTGTTTCCCCAAAAAAGACGCAGTTGCCAGCTTGTAGCAGGGCAGAGGTCGCAGTGAGAGATGTAATGGCCGCCATGTTGTGGCTAACAAAAATGACGGTTCGTCCGGAATGGCTCACATCTTCCATTTTGCCCACGCACTTCTTTTGAAACTCAGTATCGCCAACGGCAAGAACTTCATCGACGATTAAGATCTCCGGCTCCAAATGCGCGGCGACGGCGAAAGCAAGCCGCACATACATACCGCTGCTGTAGCGTTTCACCGGTGTATCGAGGAATTTTTCGACTTCAGCGAACGCCACAATTTCGTCGAACTTAGCTTTAATTTCGACACGGCTCATTCCAAGAATCGCACCGTTTAAAAAAATGTTTTCCCGGCCGGTCAATTCCGGATGAAAGCCGGTGCCGACTTCGAGAAGGCTGGCCACGCGCCCTCTGATGCGGATGCGGCCTTCGGTTGGTTCGGTGATCCTGCTCAGGATTTTTAGCAAAGTGGATTTGCCTGCACCATTTTTGCCGATAATGCCGACTACTTCTCCCTGCTTGACTTCAAATGAAACATTCTTGAGAGCCCAGAAATTCTCAATTGAACCATTGGAAAGCGGTTCGCCGTAGGCATGCGGTTGTGATCCGTTCGAGCCGTTGGCGGCATTAATTCTCCTACCGATGGCTTTGAAGGGGGACATCGCTTGTCGTACCAGGACGTCTCGCAATGTCGTGTATCGCTCTTCGTTCCTCTTGTGGTTTAGAGTGTAACGTTTGCCCAGGTTTTCGACCGAAATGATAGTGTCCGAGGTCATTGCAGCGTGGGTAATAGATAGTCAAATAATGTCCGCGAAAGTTTTCTCCGTCTTGCGGAAGTACCAGATACCAAGAAACAAGAATAAAGTGATAACCAGTATCGAAAGTGCAAAACCGGGCAAATAGATGGGCGACGCGCCCCGACAGACGGCCCAGCGAAATCCATCGATGACTCCGACAATGGGATTGAGGGAATAGAGAAGGCGCCATTTTTCCGGGATCACGTCGCTGCTGAAACCGACTGGGGAAATGAACAGGCCGAACTGCACGATAAACGGTATTATGTAACGGAAATCGCGATACTTAACGTTTAGAGCGGTCAAGTACAAGCCTGGACCGAGCGCTGCGAGAAATGCCAGGAGTGTGAACAAAGGGAGGGTTAGCAATCGCCAATCAGGCATATAACGAAACCAGATCATGAGAAATCCCAGCAGCGCGGCTGATATCAGGAGATCCACGAGACTCGTGATGACTGCTCCGGCAGGGATGATAAGACGTGGGAAATAGACCTTCGAAATTAGGTTGTTGTTGACTACCAGGCTCTGGCTGGCTTCCGATAACGAGTTGGAGAAGAATTGCCATGGCAACATCGCGGCAAAGACCAGGATCGGATAAGGAATGCCATGGGAAGGCATCTTGGCGATCCGGCCAAACACCACCGTAAAAATGAGCATCGCCAGTAATGGACGCAAAATTGCCCACAGCACGCCGATCGCGGTTTGTTTATAGCGGACGCAAATGTCACGCCACGCGAGTATATAGAATAGTTCGCGATAACGCCAAAGGTCGTACCAGTAATTCTTTTCCGCACGACCCGGTTCAATCAAAAGTTCCTGCATTTGTACAATTCTGTGAAGCAAAGCGATCGTTTGTATAACTGCTTGGTTATTACAGGTGTGCGTGGATCGCTCAGGTAGACTCAGTTGTGAAAATCGAGGCTACGCGCTATGCGTTAACTTCGCCACTTTTCTCTGGAGCTTGTGAACAAACTCGACCACAAAGCCCCCGCGTTTTCGCCATTCCTGCTTGCGGAGTTCGCTGGCCATCTGCTTTTCCGCGTTCCACGGAAACTGCGGAGAGAGCTTGGGATTGATTTTCAGCGGCAGCGCGAACGCCAGGATGTAAGCGCGTCGTGGATTGGGTGACGTGTTTGCTCCGGCATGATGGAGAGTCCGGCAATGGTGAATCGTGCATCCGCCGGCAGGGAGCGGACAGGGTATAGCCTTCGTTTCGTCAAAGCTATCGACGCACATGAGCCCATGAATCCGGGGATCGTTGCTCGGAGAGGCGTGACGTAAGACCCGTTCAGTATGAGAGCCGGGAATAAACTCCAGGCACCCGCTACTGGCATCCACCGGTTGTAGGGGCATCCAGACACTTATCTCCTTATAGCCCGGAGCGTAGTCGTACCGGAAAGCTTCATCCTGGTGCCACGGTGTTGGTGATCCGATACCCGGGGGTTTTAAAATGGCGTGCTCGAAGACTCCATATGCCTGTGGACCCAGTAATTGTTTGGCAATCGAGAGGGCATTTGCGCGAAAAATCGTCTTCTTCAATTCCGGCGCGAAATTGACCGGGTCAATAATCTGCGGGGAGGTTTGCGGCCGATTATCATCCTCGTCTGCACTAGCGGCGTCGAAGAACGCGCCTTGTCGGCGGCCAACCTTTTCAGCGAATAGCCGATCGTAGATGCCTTTCAAATATTCTACTTCTTCCGGCGGGCTGATCTGATCCAGATGAAGGTAGCCGTGGTCTTTAAAGAACTGAATTTGTTCTTCGGTTAATACTAGTGTGGAATTGCTCATTGGTTTGCATGACGATTGGGGTTGGATTGTTGATCCGCTGTAGTCACTTACATTTTGGCACAGCGAGAAGCGCCAGGTCCGCGACACTGGCTTCTGCGTGGAGATTACGGCCCATCCATTCGATGAGGATTTCGACGCGGTCTCTCGCCTCGATCAGACGGGTGACAAGAGCTTCCAGGCCCTGGAGCGGGCCTTGAGTGATCTGGACATTCTGACCCGGTTCGAGCCGCGTATTAATCTCCACAAGCTCGTCATCTCCCATGCGAGCTTTCATTTCTCTTATTAGTTTATCAGGTAAAAGGGCAAGCCGATCTCCGAATTGCACGAAGCCGCGGACACCGGGTTTGGCTTTCACTCGCCGATGGAGCGAAGCATAGTCAAAGCGAGCAAAGAGATAGCCTGGAAACATCGATTCGACAAACCAAACCGGCCCACGATTTGTATGTTTCCGAAAGCGGACCCGCGGGCAGAAGGCGTCCAGCTCGAACGCCTGGCGAAGGCAAGCTGCCGCGATATGTTCTCGTTTAGTCTGGGCTGTGAGACAAAACCAGGATTTGGCAGGCTGGTTGCGTGAGATTTCAGCTGGGGTCAGGAGCATAGTGAATTCTGATAGAATTGCTGAGTGGAATAATGTTGAGCAGAAGAAGTTACCTGGGCGCGCTGCCGCCCTTGGTCGCGGCCTCTCGGTTCGGACAAGATGTCATAAATCTTCGTTAGTGTTAAGCCCACCAACCAATGCGGGGGCTTATTTGGCGTCGTCAATCTCTTTCTGCGACGACCGGTGCGGTTTGCTTCAATTGCTAAGTGGTTTGCTACGCAAATAGAAATTCAATGAGCGTTTTTATTTCTTAGAAAAGTCAGGATCATTGTCTGGAAATCGAAAATTGGATTCCAGTGTTCGACGTAGTAGAGGTCGTGGCTGATTCGATCGTTCAAATCGGTATCGCCACGAAGCCCATTAACCTGGGCCCAACCGGTCATGCCGGGTTTCACTGCATGCCGGGCATTGTAGTGTGCGATCTCGTGTTTAAAATCCTTGATCAATTCCGGGCGCTCCGGGCGCGGCCCAACGAGACTCATTTGTCCCTTTAGTACATTCCAGAATTGAGGCAATTCGTCGATGTTCCACTTGCGCATGAATTCGCCGATTCGAAGCCGGCGAGCGTCATGTTCGGTGGACCAGCCGACCTTTCCATCCTTTTCAGCATCGAGGCGCATGCTGCGAATTTTCAACATGTCGAAAGTTTTGCCATTTCTGCCGAGCCGGCGCTGTCTGTAAAAAACGGGGCCTGGCGATTCGTGGAAGACGAATGCAGCAAAGATCGCAATGAGAGGAGCTGACAAGATTAGTCCGACGGAAGCTCCGAGAATATCGACAAGACGTTTCACTAATCTGTTAAACATCCGATCCAGCGGAAGCCGCGAGACACCAAGGATCGGAACTCCACTGATAGTTTCCAGGTAGAGGCCCGAGACCAGGATGGAAAAATAGGACGGCACAACTTTAAATTGGACCAGTTCCTTCTCGCACAAGGCAGCAAGCGCCTCCCAATGCTTGACCGAGACGTTCACATCCGCCACGAGCACAATATCCAGGGCCAGAGTAGTCAGCAGACGCCGGATTGCTCTATAGTCGTCCGAGCGCAGAATGTCCTGTGGAGGCTGCAGTTGAAAAGCACCTGCAGGAGAAGGGACACAACAGACTACCTCATAGGGATGGGACGAATCTTTCTCGATAAAATCCTTGAGTCGTTGTGCAGAGGCTGTCCATCCGACGACTAAGATCCGCTGGCGTAACTTGCCTGTAACCGACTCTTTTCGGAGATGCCGATAAAGAAGCCGGCGCCATGTATAAAGGCCCGTCATCGTGGTAACGGTTGCCACTGTCACGTAGACCCTGGAGAGCGATGGCTGAAATTTGAAGAAGAGTGAAAAGCCGAGGAACCCTGTTCCCCATACAATGCACGCGAGGAAGACTTCCTTCAGCGTTGAATAGCGATGCACGATTGAGGAGCCCTCATACATCTGTTTCTGCGCCAATACGAGCAGGAGAGAGGCGGACCCGAAGAGAATATAGTTTGAATAGTTGCTAAGGGTAATTCCCGGCGCTTCTACACCAAAATCGCGCAGGCCGGTTTCGAAGCGCAACCAGAAGGCCAGCAAAAGAGAAATAAAGACGACCACTGTGTCGCCAGCGAAACAGAAAAATGCAACCCGAAGAGGGAATTGTCTGCATTCCTCCATCAGACCCAGGTCTGCGCGGCTTGCCGCAAGGTCCCGTTGAACGGGTCTGGCTATATCGGACGTTAACATTCGCTCCACACCGTGTCCTCCTTGATAAATCAGTTACCCAGTAAAAGTGTTTGCTAATTGAAGTTAGCGACAAATCTGCCGCAACATTCGATCACACTGCCTGGACGCCCGCCTTGGCGTAGTCACCGGCATATTCAGAAAAATAGTATCGATCGCGTGAAAGTCGCTGGATGCGGTTAAAGACAATTCCGTCAGGCTTGGATCCGGCTTGCGTCAAGAGAGTGTATGCCCTGACGATGGCGTGGCGCGCCGTTTTACCTGCTCGGACAACAAAACAGATGGAGTCAATATATCTCGCGATGAGCTGAGTATCGCTGACGGCGTTTATCGGAGCGCTATCCAGAACCACGCGATCAAAGTTGAGTGTTGCCTCGTGAAGCAACTCAGCGAAATCGGCCGAGGCGAGCAGTTCCGCCGGTTTTGAAACGCGGTCGCCTGCAGGCAGTATGAATAGGTTTTCGATACCAGTGCTTTTGGAACAATCCACGACAGAAGCACGTCGAGCCAGACAAGCGGTCAATCCGCGCGTCTTTCCGCCGGCACCAAAAAGTCTACTGAGATTTGGTCGACGTAAATCGCCATCGATCAGCAGGGTTCGCAGGCCGGTTTGCGCTAGTGCAACTGCAAAGTTGAATGAACAATAGGTTTTACCTTCGGCTGGATTAGAGCTGGTGAATAAAATCGTCCGCCGATTTTTTTCAGGCTCGAGAAAAGAGAGCGCAGTCCGAAGCGAGCGGAATGATTCGGCCTCGTACGAGCCCGGATCACTGATCAGGACAGAGGTTTCTTCAAGGTCTTTTCGCTTGGATTCGGGAACCGACGTCAATGACGAAAGTCCCAGAGTTTGCTCAACTTGATCGACGCTGCGCATCGTGCTGTCGGCCATGAATGTGGCAAACACAATACCGCATCCGATAACGAGCCCGCCCAGAAATGCAAGGGCCAGAATCTTGAGCTTAGCCGGTTTAGCTGGCTTAGCAGAGATGAGCGGAGATTCGATGACGTGGATATCATTGTCCCAGATTCCTCTGGCAACATTTGTGACTTTCATCCGAGTCAGCACCGATTCGTAAAGTGCTCGATCTGTCTCCACTTCGCGGACCAAAGCATTATACGGGATCGCGATCTTGTTCAGTTCCAAGGCGGTCTGTTCCTGTTCCTGGAGCGCTTCCGTTAGTTTCGCCTCGGTCGCTTTGGATGCTTCGTACGATTTGATAACCATGTTTCCGACATTGACCAGCGTCCGATCAAGCGAATCCCGAAGTCCTCTGAGTTGGCTTTCCGCTTTGTATCTGGATTCCTTATCCGCAAGCGCCTGACGCAGAGTCGAAACTATCGGCAGCGCGGCGACGCTTGGCAGCGCCATTAGCTCATCCGCTGTTTTTACTTTGCCCCCTTTAATCAGTGCGACATCGGCTTCCAGCTTCAGACGATCGCTCTTGGCATCCGTTACCTTTATATTCAGCTCTTTGAGTTTCTCGACCGTAATATTTTGTTTATCCTCTAGTGAAACGGCGTTGTGATCTTCGCGAAATTTCTCCACTTCTTCCTCTGCACTCCCCAGCTTGACCTTAAGCCGGTCCGCTTCCTGCCGGAGATAGTCGTTCGCAGTATTTGAGAGACCAATTTTTTGCTGATAACCTTGACTGACGAACTCTCTGACCATTGATTCTGCAAGCTGTTGAGCCCGCTCTGCATCCGGATCATCCACTGTGATGTCGATCAGCCGTGTTCCACGACGGAGCGCGACCTTAACCTTCGAACGGAAGCGGGCGACCATTTCGCTATCGAGATAGGGCAATCCACTCTTCTTTGGTGGAGCAAAAGAGGGATCCTTATCGAGTGAATTAACTTTTACGACTCGCAACAATAGTGTGTCACTCAACAAAGCCTGCTCGATCGTTTTCAGAACTTCGGGCAATCTGATATCTTGGTCGGTGTCGGCATTGAAATCCTGAACATTATTGACCTTTGGCGTTTCCTGTTCCACTTCAATGACCGCGCGCGATTCATAGATTTTCTGAGCGAAAATCAGGTAAGCGATGGCCGCCGCCAAAGCGAAAACGACACAGAGAATAATCACCCAGGATTTACTCAGCGTCGAACGCCACAATTGACTGAAGTCAAATGTTTGCGTCTGGGCGTCGGTTGTCTGTACAGATACGGAATTCGTGTTCACGCGAATGATACCGAGGTAAACGTTGAGCGGCTGATCCGGACAAGCGTGTGTGCAAGCTTTTTACGAAAAAAAGCCTCCCTCTCGCCCAGGTGCGGTCAATCCATTTGTCGCACTGTCTATCGTTATTCGATAGACGTGCCTGTCTTCCTAATACAGGCATGAAGCCTTAGATGGTTTCAAAGGCAAAAATATTCGATCTATTCGAAAATTCTTTTGAGGTTCGCGGACAAAAAGCGAAAAGCGTTTGAATCCGCACACGTGCATCTGGGACAGCCATATAACCCTTTCTTTCTCATTTTCGCCACATATTCGTTTCCGCAGGCCCTGGTGGATGTCTCGATACCAAGAGAAAAACGACAAACTTGTTTCGGAATCCTTCCAAGCGAGCGGAACGTTATCGGTGTGAGCAGGTTTGTTGCCATCTTTCTAAACCGCAAATGCTTCGATTGTAACTATCGGGTGCCTGCTACTTTACAAGTGCCGCGCGCGTATTGAAAACGACCGCTGGCATTCTCTGCGGGTAGAAAAAACGCCAACTGTTTGTAAATATGCAGGACAATGAATCTCGTCAGTCATTGTTGCAAGCGGTAAAGCTGCGCCAGGAGCGATGACGCGACGAAGATTAATTGGTGATAATATTAGTTCGTGATAATTAGGCGAAGCAAAGGATCGCGATTAGATAATGAGCCAGCTGCGCGGCTTGTGGATTATAGTCGCCTGTTAGGCGGAAAATCTCATGAACGAAGCGGCAAGATCGGATATTAGTTTTACAAGATGCTGGTATCAAGATAGTTAACCTCATCAAACTGCATTGGAACCGGCAAAATTCGAGAAAAACGAGACGCAGACAAGATTAGCCATTCAGCATAACATGTTCATTAGGAGTTATGGCTTTGCGAACGCTTTTACTTGCGAAGAATTTTGGGGTTCGCGCTGGGTCTCGACGATTGTCGACATTGTGCCGGGTTCCCTGGGTTCAAAATAGTGTTTAGCCACTTGCGGGGCAAAATGGCTGGCGTGACGAGCACAGAGTCGCTTGATCCGTGGAAGTGGACAGGCGGGACGCGAATGGAACGATGACCAAGTGATCCGCGGAAGTGGACAGGCGGGACGCCTATCCTACGATGGTCAAGCGTTTTAGGCGGCTGATTTAGGTTGGCTTTGGTCTCGGTCTTCGGCTTAGCGGTGTGTGCGAACAACTGTTTGTTGGATCGGAAACGGCGAATAGGTTGTGAACAACGTGTCAATAGCTTCGATTTTTAGAAGTATGGAGGTTATTGAAAATGTCGCAATTTTGAGCAAAGAGGGTCCGGATTGCAGTGAGTCGTCAAGGGGCATTGATCGGGCGCCCGGTGGAGTGCAAGGATTTGCAAGCGTTATAGGGGCAACGATCACGAGCGTGGAGCTGTGAATAACTTTGATGCGGTTGCTGCTCGATCCCGGTCACGACGGTCTCCGTTGCGGGAGACTATTTCCGGTCATCCGATTTTCCGGAACGGACCGCCTTTCCAAAAGCCATCAACAGGTTTGTCAGGACGCCCAGGCCCCGCCGGGTGTCTTCGTTGTAGGCCCGTTTAATCAATTCCGATGGGCCGGGTGCTTTTGATGATTTTGCATCGGACAGAATTTGCGGCACGGCTTGTTCGATACCTTCCAACAGTTGGGGATCCACAGCATCGAGGATCTTTGCGAGGATCATCAGATTCCGGATCGCTCGAATGATTTCCGGACTGTTACCGGTGTCGACAAGGATTTGTAAAATCTTTTCGCTGGAGCCGAGCGCTCCTTTGACCAATTCGAGAACCCCTCGGTCGTGAAGGCCCTGGAGGATATCGTAGGTCGCAAGCAGGGCTTCAGCATGTTCGTCGGGAGCATTCTCAAGGCGGCGGTAGAGAGCCTCGCGCGGATCGCGCTGGGGCAAATTGAGAGGAATCGGCTCGGCCATGCTTGCTCCAGTCTCTGATTTTAGTTGCGTTTCGGTGCAATCTCGATCGGTTCACCGCGCGGCATCTGATAGTCGGCCCGTTTCCATTTTCGTTCGACCTCGACGCCAGGCCTGGGCGTCGGATGCCCGAATCGCGAATTAACGTGCGGCAGCGGGCTTTCACCGGTTTCGGGCAGGATCTTCATCCGGACGGACGTCTCTTTGTAGGCGGGGGTATGCGTAGCCCGATCGGTATGGCTGCTGGTAAGCAGATTCACCGGGCTTTCAGACGAATTCATCGGCATGTAAAGCTCTTTCCCTTGCACACGGTCGGTTACAAGCGCGCGCACGCGGAGGTTACCATACCTGGACACGAGTTGGACCCAGGTACCGCTTTGAATGCCACGTTCGCGGGCCAGTTCGGGAGAAATTTCGAGGAAAGTGTCCGGAACCTTTTCACGGATTCCGCGATTGCGATAGGTGAGATTCCCTTCGTGAAAATGCTCAAGCATTCGGCCGTTGTTGAGATGCAGATCGAATTCTTCGTTGGGAAGGTCAGTCGGCGTCGAAAGATCGATTGGGAACAGACGTGCTTTGCCATCTGGGAACGCGAAATTTTCCGTGTACAACAGCGGTTGATCGGTGCCATCACTGGCTACGGGCCATTGCAACGATTTGTATCCTTCCAAGCGTTCGTAGGTCACCCCTGCAAACAATGGCGTGAGTGACGCAATCTCCTCATAAATTTCGGACGGATGCCGGTAGTTCCAATTCGCACCGAGGTGATTCGCGACATCCTGGATAATGCACCAATCCGGACGACTCCCTGCCAAAGGTTCAAGGACTTGGTAAAGACGCTGGATTCGGCGTTCTGTACTGGTAAAAGTCCCTTCCTTTTCGAGGCTGGGGCTTGCGGGAAAAATCACGTCGGCAAACCGGCAGGTTTTGCTGAAGAAAATGTCCTGAGCGACGAAGAACTCAAGCTTTGAAAGGCCATCCTGCACATCGTTAGCGTTTGAGTCCACCAACGCGATCTCTTCACCAAAGAGGTACATCCCTTTAAGTTTGCCCGAATGAATCGCGTCAATCATTTCGTGATTATCGAGGCCTTCGACGGAAGGCAGCTTCACTTTCCACGCAGCCTCGAAACGAGTCCGCACTTCGGGGTCGTCAACGGATTGGTAACCTGTGAGGAAATTTGGCATCGCCCCGTGATCGCTAGCGCCCTGGACATTATTGTGGCCACGCAATGGGTAGGAGCCCGTGCCGGTCCGCTTGTAGTTTCCGGTGACAAGGAGGAGGTTGGAAATGGCGGTGGACGAATCGGAGCCCATGCTGTGCTGGGTAATGCCCATCGCCCAGAGAACACAGACTCCGCTTGCCTCCGCGATCATGTGCGCCACTTTTTTGAGCGTTTCGATCGGGAGGGCACAGGCATCTGCCGCGAACTCGAGCGTGAACTGATCCAGGCTTTTCCTGTAATCCTCCAATCCATTAACCCACTGGCTCAGGAAATCGGTTTTTGCCAAGCCGTTGTCCAGAATGTATCGGGTGACTGCGCAGAGCCAGATCAGATCCGATCCAGGTTTTGGCCGGAAGAATAGATCAGCTCGCTCCGCCATCTCGTGCATGCGCAGGTCGGCAACGACGAGCTTTTGTCCTCTTAGTTTGTGAGCTTGTTTAACTCGGGTCGCGAGAACCGGATGACTCTCCGCCGTGTTGCTGCCAATGATAAGGACCAAACCGGCGTTCTCGATGTCCCGAATCGAGCCGGAATCCCCTCCTAACCCGACGGTACGAAACAGTCCCATCGTAGCCGGCGCCTGGCAATAGCGGGAGCAATTGTCCATGTTATTTGTGCCGATGACAGCGCGGGCGAGCTTTTGCATGAGGTAGCTCTCCTCATTGGTGCATTTCGATGAGGAAATAAACGCGAGAGCGTCTGGGCCATGCTTGGCCTTGATCTCACTGAAACGCCGTGCCACCAAAGCGAGTGCTTCTTCCCAGCTTGCCTCGCGAAAACTGTTTCCTTCACGGATCAACGGGCTTGTTAGTCGGTCGGGACTATTCACAAAATCCCAGCCGAACTTACCTTTCACGCAGGTCGAGATGCCATTGGCAGGACCTTCGGAGGGTTCGACTTTCAGGATGTGCCGGCCTTTTGTCCAGACATCAAAGCTGCAACCTACCCCACAGTAAGTGCAAACGGTTTTGGTTTTCCGAGTCCGCGATTCCCGCATCGCCGATTCGGCCTCCGAAACCTTCAGGATTGTCCCGTAACCTGTATCCGGCTCGATCCCTTTGATGATATCGATCATCCCCTCCAGCGCCCGTTTCGGCATCCCGCTGAGATAGCCGGCCTGACCGATCATTGATTTTTCCATCAAGGCGTTGCAGGGACAGACCGTTACGCAATGGCCGCATGAGACGCAGCTTGACTCCCCGATCGGTTTCCCGCCATCCCAGACCACGCGCGGATGGGGATCATCCCAGTTAATGGAAAGGGTTTCGTTTACCTCGACGTTCTGGCACGCTTCGACGCAACGGGCGCACAACACGCATTGATCAGGATTGTACAGATAGAAAGGGTTGGTGGCATCGATCTCATAGGGCTTCGGTTTGAACGGGATTTTCTGATGCTCCACCGCCAGCATTTTGGTGGTGTTATGCATCGTGCAGTTTCCGTTGTTATTGTCGCAAACCGTGCAGTAGAGCATGTGGTTGCTCAGCATCCGGTCGAATGCTTCCCGTTGGGCGGTGTCTGCGCGGTGAGACTTCGTCTCGATCAGCATGCCGGCGGCGACTTTGGTCGCGCACGAACGAGTCAGGCTGCCATTTACTTCAACAAGACAGGTGTCGCAGGTCTGAATCGGTCCCAGCTGCTCATGATAACAGACATGAGGGACCTGGGAGCCGTGGCTTAGTAACAGGTCGATGAGACGTTCGTTCTCTTTCGCCTGAATCGGAGCACCATCGAGAGTTAGATTGACTGTCACGGCAAAAACTCCTTGGGAAGCATGTTGTCAGCGTCGGTTGTCGGTTGCCAGTGAAATTTTCGTTGGCGGGGGGGAAGAAGTAGTCAAAGCAAGTTGTCAGTGTCGGTGTCAGTTGTCAGTGGGGAGGGTGTGAAGATGACGCTAGTCCTTTTCCTTAATCGATTCCTGGGGCTCCGCTGCGCGTCACCCCAGGGCTGAATTCCGTTCGCGCCTGCGGCGCTTCATTGGGAACTGAAAACTTCTCTGCTTAAAGGGAATCCTGATTTTTAAAGGTTTCGCCCATTTTCGCTGACAACGGACAACGGACACTGATAACTTCCTCCGCGACACCCGTTCCCTCCCTGCCAACTGCCATTCAACATCAAAGGATTTGCATATGCCGGAATTCAGGTCGGAAACCGATAGTTTAGGCGCGGTCGAAGTTCCCGCGGATAAGTTGTGGGGCGCGCAGACGCAGAGATCACTGGAGCATTTTAGCATCGGACAGAATTTGATCCCGCGCGAGATGATCACCGCGTACGCTGTATTGAAGCGGTCCGCCGCAAAAGCGAACTACGCCGGTGGCCGGCTGGCGGCCGATGTAGAGGATCTGATCGTCAAGGTCTGCGACGAGATTCTGAAAGGGGAACACCACGACATGTTTCCGTTGCACGTTTGGATGACCGGCAGCGGCACACAGTTCAACATGAACGTGAACGAGGTAATCTCGAACAGGTGTTGTCAGCTTGCCGGTACCCCGCTCGGCAGTAAAAAACCGGTGCATCCGAACGACCACGTGAATATGTCGCAGTCGTCAAATGATTCGTTCCCGTCTGCGATGTATATCGCAGCAGCAGTCAACGTGAACGAACGCCTCATTCCCGCAGTGACAGAACTGAGAGACGCGATCGCGGCCAAGTCAAAGCAGTGGGATTCAATCGTCAAAATCGGCCGGACGCACATGCAGGATGCGACGCCGATCACGCTCGGCCAGGAATGGTCCGGTTATGTCGGTATGCTTTCGGATAATCTGGAGCGGATCAACGACTCGTTGAAAGATGTTTTCAAACTCGCGCTGGGCGGGACCGCTGTCGGAACGGGAATAAACGCCGCACCGGGCTTCGCGGAGGCTGTCGCGGCCGAAATCGCCGAATTGACCAATCTGCCTTTTGTCAGCGCGGTGAACAAGTTCACTGTCCAGGGGGCACACGATGCGTTGGTTCATCTTTCGGCGACGTTCCGAACATTGGCAGTATCACTCTATAAGATCGGCAACGATATACGGCTGATGTCGTGCGGACCGCGTGCTGGATTCGCCGAGCTGATCATTCCGTCGAACGAACCTGGTTCATCGATCATGCCGGGCAAAGTGAACCCCACGCAAGCCGAAGCGTTGACGATGATCGCAGTGCAAGTGATGGCGAACGACGTAGCGGTTGGTTTCGGAGGCGCCGGCGGTTACCTGGAGATGAACGTGTATAAGCCGTTGATCATTTATAACGTGGCGGAGTCCATCACGATTTTAGCGGACGGGTGCAAGAACTTTCGAAAATTTCTCGTGGAAGGAACACAACCGAACGTGAAAAAGATCACGGAATATGTCGACCGATCATTGATGCTGGTGACAGCTCTTGCACCGGTGATCGGCTACGATAAAGCGTCGAAGATTGCGCACCACGCGTTGGATCACGACCTGACTCTTAAAGCGGCGGCTCTCCAACTCGGTTTCGTGACCGAGGAACAGTTCGACCGCGTCGTTGATCCTGCAAAGATGGTACGGCCCTATGTAGCCACGGGGTCCTGAGCCAACGGGTGTGTCCATTGTATGAGCCGAAGCGAGCAGGGTCCAGCCACCGCAGTGCGAATGGAGGAGGTTGCGCATCTGTCGTTACTGATTGGCCGCTTGCTATTGGCCAATGGCGCTGACACCACGCAAGTGCGAGACTCGGTCGAACGTTTCGCCGCGGCCCTCGGCTGTGAGGTGCGGTTGGTCGTGGCATATGAAGAGCTCCTGTTGACGATGGTCGGCCAGGATGGGTTTCGAACCAAAGTCAGTCGTCACTTGCCGGCGATGAATGTGGATATGAGCGCGGTCGGCGCCATCAATGAAATTGTCAACAATGTGGTTTCAGGTCGGCTCGATGTAGCCGGCGCCAGCGCAGGATTAGCCGCGCTCGAACACGGGCAACCGGTCTATCCGCGAGGGGTTAGCGCGATTGGCGTTGGCTTGACTGCAGCGGCTCTCTCAAAATTGTTCGGAGGCGATTGGCCGGTGTTTTTGTCCGTGCTCGTCGCCGGGTCGGTCGGGACTTGGGTCCGGCAAGAGCTGGGCAGAAAGCATTTTATTCCGTCACTGACTGTGTTTGTCACCGCGTTGGTCAGCGGTGTGATCGGGGGTCTTGGGATGCGTTTGTATCCTGGGGCGATGCCGGCGCTCTGTCTGATCGCTCCCGGGATGATCCTTGTGCCCGGGGTTCCGTTGATCAACGGCGTTCGGGACGCGATAAACAACCATATCGACCTTAGCTTGGCGCGTCTGGCATTCGGAGCGGTCGTGGTCTTGTCGATCGCTTTTGGGCTGTTCCTCGCGACCGTTGCGACAGGTGTTAGTATTCCGGTATCGGGTCCAACTGTGGAGTTGCCAATTCTTGAAGACGCAATTTTCTCAGGACTTGCCGCGGCCGGCTATGTTTTCCTGTTTAATGTCCCGGTGAAGAACGCATGGGCCTGCATCCTGTGCGGAATGTCTAGCCATACGCTAAGGACAGTTGCTGTCGATCTGGGAGTCAATCTTGTCATCGGCACGGTACTTGGATCTTTGGCAGCAGGTTTTTTGGCGCAAGGATTCGCTCGCTATTTCAAAGCGCCTCCTGCGACGTTCGCTTTTCCTGGCGTCGTCGCCTTGGTGCCGGGTTCCTACGCCTTTCGAGCCGTGATGGGTAGTATCCAGGTCATGCAGGCCGGATCGGGAGCTTCGGCGGGATTGGTTGCCGAGACCGCTGGACTCTGGATTTCCTGTATCCTGCTGACGATTGCCATTGGCATCGGGGTCGCTGTGCCTTTGGCACTGATGATCGGGAACAAGAAGCGAGGCTAGGTTAGGAGTTAGGAGTTAGGAATTCGAGGTTATGAGTTCGAGGTTAGGGGTTCGAAGTTAGGGGTTCGAGGTTAGGGGTTCGAGGTTGGGGGTGTTTACCAAAGGGTGCGACTGTCATTTCTCGGGAACCACGGTCAGTTGCTTCAGGTCCCCGGATTTCGAGACTAAGGCGGTGAATGTGAAGTCGTCGCCGTCATCATTGTTAATGGTAACATCGGATTCGCCTTTGATTTCCACTTCGTCCGCCGTGGTCCATCGGGCACTGAGGAACGTGGGAAGTACAATCTTCCCAACGCTGCCCGAAGATGTGTTGAAAGCTTGAGCGATCCGGGGTACGAATTTGGCGTCCAAATCATCATAGAATAGACGGTGAGTTTTGCCTCCGGATTTCAACTCGATCAGGTCACGCCTTCCGGAGGCCTAGCGCAGTGAAGGCCCCGTAAAAAATGTTGTTGCCTTCGCTTAACTCGCAGCAGAGAGCTCTTGCTATGTCCAGCCCAGAACTTTTTGCGGTTTATCCCGATCTTCGGGGACGCAGTGTGTTAGTCACCGGAGCGGGTCAACCTGCTGGGATTGGTGCAGCAACCTGTCGACTTTTTGCAAAGCAAGGCTGCGACCTGTTTTTCACTTATCGCTCCGTTGAGGATCGGCGGTATTGGTCGAGTGATTCGGAGGAAGAGAATGCAGCGGCGCTGGTGTCGGATTTGCGGGCTTATGGAGTGCGGGCTGAATGCCTGGGTATTGATCTGGGCCTGCCGGAGAGCCCGAGGAAGGTCCTGGATAGCGCTTACGACGCGCATGGAGGACTATCGATCCTTGTGAATAACGCGGCGCACTCGACTCGGGATGGATTCGAGACTTTGGATGCGGAGGGCTTAGACGCACATTATTTTGTCAATGTGCGAGCTACAGCGCTGCTATCCGTTGGATTTGCGAAACGATTTGGGAATGGATCGGGAGGGCGAATCATCAATTTGAGTTCCGGCCAGGATCTCGGGCCAATGCCCGGGGAGCTAGCATACGTCGTGTCGAAAGGGGCGATCACGGCGTTCACAAGGTCGCTTGCGAAAGGGGTAGCAGGCAAAGGGATTACAGTGAATGCAGTGGATCCGGGTCCTACCGATACAGGTTGGATGTCGGCGGAACAGAAAGGGCGTCTGGCTATGGAAAATGCATTCGGCCGGGTGGGTACTGCGGACGATGCGGCCCGAATTATCGTATTCCTTGCGAGCAAAGCGGCTGAGTGGATCAGCGGCGAAGTGATTCATGCGCGAGGGGCTTAAGCGAAATTCGATCACCGCCTGAACGCCGAACGGTGAACGGTGAACGGTGAACGGTGAATGCCTCGGTGTGAATGGCGCGCTAATATCGAGTACGAGGTACGAGCACGAGCACGAGTACGATTGCAAACTCGGAACCTCGAACTTCGAACCCACTCCCCCCCCTTTTGTGCGGAAAGCTGATTTGCCAGAGCAGAGGTCAGCCTCGGTTTGCTTTCGGAAGAGTACGATGCGACGAAAAGTCGATTTGTGGGCAATTTCCCACAAGCCTTTTCCCACGTTGGCCTCGTCAACTCGGCTAGAAACCTGTCGGAGAACGGGGCGCAGCACATCACCGAAGCGGCCAGTGAGTACAGGCCAATCGACTTGTCCAGAAGGGACAACCGGCGATGCAAATGAACGAAGAACTGACCGATCTGTTTCTGGGTCGCACGTCGAATTCTCGGGATAATCTGTGCGCACTGTGTGGTTTTGCTGATAGTTGGATTGGATATGAAAATATTGGTCATCGGTGCCGGCGCCGTTGGAGGCTATTTTGGCGGCAGGCTGCAGCAGGCAGGTCAGGATGTAACATTCCTTGTTCGGCCGAAGCGGGCAGCCGAATTGAAGCGGACGCGGTTGGTCATCAAGGATACGAACGGAGAGATTGCGATGGATCCGTCGTTGCTGATCACCACTGAACCGGCGCCGCAGATATTCGATCTCGTGGTCCTCAGCGCCAAAGCCCATAGCCTGGAGGGCGCTATCGATTCTCTTGCACCGGCGATGGGGCCGGAAACAACCGTTTTGCCGCTTTTGAACGGGATGCGGCACCTCGACATCTTGAATGAGAGATTCGGAGTCGAGCATGTGCTGGGTGGATTGTGTATAATCTCGGCGACGCTGGATGACGAGGGAGCGGTTTTACGCATCGGGCCGATGCACACGCTTACGTTTGGCGAGCAGCAGGGGGGTATGAGCGAACGGGCAAGGCGAATCCTTTCTATGATGCAAGGCGCGGCATTCGATTCATATGCCAGTAAGGCGATTCTTCAGGAGATGTGGGAAAAATGGGTGTTTATTTCGTCCCTTGCGGGAAGCACGACTTTGATGCGAGCCACGATCGGCGATATCTGCAGTACGAAGGATGGGCGCGATTTTGTATCGGCACTGATCGATGAATGCGGCGAAATCGCGAAGGCTGCAGGGCATGAACCGCGGGAGACTTTCCTCCAGAGAATTCGCCCGCAACTGACGGCACCGAATTCGAATCTCACAGCTTCCATGTACCGGGATATGGAACGGAACGCCTCGATTGAAGCGGATCACATAATAGGTGATCTGCTCCAACGAGGGCTGCGAAAGAGTGGGTCAGGGCCGAAGGATTTTCCGTTGTTACGTCTGGTGTACGCGAATCTGAAAGCGTACGAGCGCAGGCGCGAGCGCGCTTGAGCTGCGGAGTGGCTGGTCGTTCTGATGGGCGAGTGAGGCAGATGGGGTCGATGTGCTGCGGCTCGTTGGTGCTTGGCATTTTGCCTTTTGTTTGCTTGGTTGATTTTGGGGTCGGGTTCGATGGGCAAACACTTCTTTTGCTATCTTCTTTGTGCACTGGTGGCCGGATGCGCGCATCTGGTCAAAATTTCTTATCCGCCGAGCGCGGCGATTCATCCTGCGTTCAACAAGCCGGTTACGACTTGGGAAGGAGAGTCGGTGCAGGTTGTCTGGACACCTTCGATCCGCGGCGACACGCGTCGATACCTTGCGAACTATGACCAGGTCCTGATAGCGAACTCCATACGGCAGGAGGGGCTGCACCGCGAGTATAGGCAGACGGGCAAAGGAACGCCTCTTGTCGTCTACGCGAAAAATCCCGAAATCACCCCGCAAGAGGAACATTACCCTCAGGTCGGCTTATCGCTCGGAATCACAGCCGTAAAAGAAACTCGCCCAGGCCAGATTCCGTTACTGAAGCTTTACGATTCTTTTGATCCGGCGGTGGTCCAATCAGCCGGGGGGACGAACCAGATCGCAGCAAATTTCACAGCGCCGATTGCGGTTCTTTATTCCCATGCGCGCAAAGTCGCTGCGAGCGCGGCGGGTTCATTCCTGAGGCCGGACAATCCACAATACGCCACAGGGGTCTATCTGACTCAGCCTTACGACCCGAATAAGATCCCTATTCTGTTCATTCATGGGCTGATCTCGTCGCCTATCTCCTGGCAGAATCTGGTGAATGATCTCTGTTCTGATCCGAAAGTCCTCGAGCATTATCAGCCCTGGTTTTTCTTATATCCGACCGGTCAGCCGATCTTCGAGAGTGCGGCGCAACTGCGCGCAGACCTGGAATCAACCATGCGACTGTTCGATCCGAGCGGCACGGCAACGGCGTCGCGTCATATTGTAGTCGTCGCGCATAGCATGGGCGGTCTGCTCGCACACACGCTGGTATCGGATAGCGGGGACGCCCTTTGGAACGTGTTTGCAAACCGTCCTCTCAATAGCCTGGTTCTTTCACCCACCGACCGGGATGACGTGACGAAATATTTTTTTTTCCAGCATCAACCGGCTATTGAACGCGTCATATTTCTAGCGGTGCCGCATCGGGGCAGTTGGCTGGCTGCCGGAATCGTGGGTACCATTGGAAACCGGATTATCCGGCATTCCAGAGGCCCCGCGGAAGCGATGCGCGACCTTGAGAAAAAATATCCAGGAACGCTGGATCCCTATTTCGCTGCGGTCAACAGGCGTGGTGGACCGACAAGTCTCTATTCACTGGCGCCGAACCCTTTGCTGGACCAGCTTGCTGCGCTCCCGATCAAAGTTCCTTTCCATAGCATTATTGGCGATCGAGGAATGGGGGATGGCGTCGATGGTTCAGATGGAATCGTTTCGTACCGGAGTGCGCATCTGGCCGGTGCGGATTCCGAAAAGATTGTGCCTGCTGGACACAATCTCATATCGCATCCGGCGACAGTTGCGGAGATCAAGAGGATACTCGACGAGAATCTCGGTAAATGAAAATCACTTGAGGGGGTATCGGCGGGCTTCTAATCGTGCTCCTACCGGTGATCGTTCTCGTATTCGATGAAGGTTGCTGATAGCGGACGGGCCCCCGGGGTATGATGGGGTAGGTTTTCCGCGTTAAAGACGATTTTTTTCGGTGTACATTTTAAATAATTGACACTGATCCGCGCGCGTCCGTTAATAGGCCGTCCGGGACAAACGCACGATTTCAATTAATCTCCTGGGCATCAAATTCCCCCTATTTCTTATGTCGACCACGGACTACGGTTCGCTCGTCCGCGCGGTACTCGCGGAAAATCAGAAAGTCCTTGAGGCGGTCAATCCTGAGGATGTTGAAAAGTTCATCGAAGAAATTCTGAAGGCCAAGACCATTCATCTCTATGCCATGGGTCGTATGCAGCTCTCGGTGCGCGCGTTCGCGATGCGGCTCAAGCATATGGGAATCGAGACCTACGTAGTCTACGACACGACGAGCCCGCAAATCGGGCCTGGCGACCTTTTGATTGGGCATTGCGCGGTGACCAACGTGGAATTAAATGTTGTGCGTCTTGCAAAGGCCGCGGGCGCCCGAGTCGCTTTGCTCACTGCGCACCCGGAAAACGAACATGGCCAACTGGCGGATCTCTGTGTGCGGGTTCCGGGCCAAATATTCGGCGGTCCCGAAGAAGTGAAGTCCATTCAGCCAATGGCGTCGTTACTGGAGCAAGCGCTGTTCCTGTTTACCGATATCGTGGTGATGATGCTGATTGAGAGAAAAGGAGTCTCGGTGGCGGCCATGCAGAAGAGCCATACAAACCTCGAAGGTCTCCCGCATTCGTTTGCATGAGAGCCGGGTAGAGAAGCCTAATCAAATGTCTATGCAAGACGGCGATATCATTCAGCTGGCGCACGTCGTTCTGGATGTCGACGCTGCGATGAAACATTACCACGACGTTTTCGGGTATGGGCCGTGGGATATTTATGAATTCAGAGCGCCGCTGCTGCGCGAATCAATGTATCGGGGTAAACCTGCAGAGCACGAATACATTGTTGCGGTGACCTGGGTAAACGGGGTGCAATTGGAACTGATGCAACCGGTCAGCGGGTACAGCATTTACAACGAGTATATCGAACAGAATAAGGGCGGGTTCCATCATGCAAAGATCTACTTCAAAGATTGCGTTAAGGCGGTCGAGGATTTGAAAGGAAAAGGATATGAGGTGATCCAGAGCGGAAAAATCGGCGAAGACGAGTTCTACTACTTTGATACCGAGAAGGATTTTGGGGTGATTTGGGAACTGGGCAACGTTGGCACGATGCCGCCGAAGCCTGCCAGAGTTTTCCCGGGTTAAACGGACCGATGTGCATAAGTTTTCACGGCATCCCGGGCGCCTTTTGATGTTCGATTCCGAACAAATGCCTTTCTTAATACAAACAGAATGAACACCCAAATATAACCCCCTCACCCACCAATCACCTATGCGATTACCTGCCCTTAATATGAAATCCCGGAATGTCGGACGCGCGATTCGGCACCTTGTTTATCTCACCTGTCTGGTTGGATTAAGTAGCACCGGATTCGCGAAGAACATCCAAATGGCGATTATTCCGAAGCTTCGTGCTCCCTGGTTCAACCGTCTGGATGAAGGCGCGAAGAAAGCGGCTTCAGACCTTGGCGTGGACACCTATATGCAGGCAGGCGCATCCGCCGATGAGGCGGAACAGGTGCGTCTGATTCAGGATGCGATCAGCCGCGGCGTGAACGCGCTTCTGATCATTCCGAACAACGCCCAGTCGCTTGAGCCGGTCCTTGCTCAAGCCAAGCAGCAGGGCATCGTTGTGATTACCCACGAGTCACCGAATCAGAAGGGCGCCGACTTCGATATCGAAATGATCGATAATCAAAAATTCGGTGAGTTTGGTCTTGAAAAAATGGTGCAATCCATGGGGCCCGAAGGTGAGTACGTGATCTATGTCGGATCGCTCACCGTGCCGGCGCATAATATCTGGGCCGACGCTGCGATCAAGTTGGCAAAAGAGAAATATCCTAAACTGAAATTGGCAGCGGATCGATTTCCGGTGGGTGAGGATCAGAATGCGGCGCGCCAGAAAGGACTGGAGGTCTTTCGGGCGTACCCGAATGTGAAAGGATTCCTCTGTTTCGGCAGCCAAGGCGCACCTGGAGCCGCACAGGCGATCAGGGATCAGCATCTCCAGGATAAAGTCACGGCTGTTGGAACGACTTCTCCCAACCAGGCAGCGCAGTACCTGGAAGATGGCTCCATGAAGTTTACCTTTCTCTGGGATCCAGGCGAAGCAGGTTACGCAATGGTCTGGCTGGCTAAACAGGTGCTCGACAAAAAGGAAGTGACCGAAGGGACAGAGATTCCCACGATCGGCAAAATTCCCAGCCTCAAGGGAAACACGATCGTTTACGATCGCCCGCTTGGTGTGGATAAGAGCAACTACAAGAATTATAATTTTTGAGTTTCCGCGATCGTCGGGTGAAATCTTTACGATAGTTCCCTGTGCCGGGGGTAAAGTATCGGCTCAGGAGGAAATCGCCGCTGGCGTCCGTTCGATCGATTGCGTAATTCAGTAGCATGACTGAATCGTCCGCGAGCAAGGCGCAGGATTACTTTCTGCGCCTCGATAAGATCACCAAGAAATATGGGGGTGTTACCGCGCTGGACAACGTATCATGCGCGGTTCGGAAGGGAGAGATTCATTGTCTCGCTGGAGAGAACGGATCGGGGAAATCGACCCTGATCAAAATCATCTCCGGGATCGAGCATCCGGACAGCGGTCAAGTCTATTTTGATGGGGCGTTGACTCGGCATTTGGATTCCTCGGGATCAATTAATCGGGGAGTTCAGGTGATTTACCAGGATCTGTCTCTGTTTTCGAATCTGACTGTTGCAGAAAATATCGCGCTACCGGCGGTGCTGGCGCAGAAAGCAATCGCACTTCGGTGGGGGGCGATTCGGGCCCATGCTCAGGAAACGCTCAAACGACTCCGGCTGGAGATCGACCTCGATGAGATTGTTGGGAATTTATCGTTAGCGCAACAGCAACTAGTGGCGATCTCCCGTGCACTCAGCGGCGAGGTAAAGCTGCTGATCATGGACGAACCGACGACGGCACTCACGCGCAAGGAGGTTGATAGCCTGTTCTCAGTCGTTCTTGATCTGCAAGCGAAGGGTATCTCCATTCTATTTGTTAGTCACAAGTTGAACGAAGTGTTCGAAGTCGCTGAACGCTTCACGATTCTGCGGGATGGCAAGTGGGTTGGCACATTCGATCGCGGAGAGTTGGATTCGCAGAAACTGGTACAACTGATGACCGGACAAGCAGTGGCGACCGACGCGTATCGGCCAGGCATTCAAGAGCGAGAAATTCTTTTGGAAATGCGCAACCTGTCGAAGCGTAACAACTTTAAAGGCATCACATTTCAGCTTCATCGGGGTGAAATTCTTGGTCTCACCGGACTTCTGGGTTCCGGCAGAACAGAGCTAGCCCTCGCTTTATTCGGGATGAACCGACCCGATTCCGGTGAGATATTTTTCGAAGGAAGAGAGGTGAAGATCGAGTCTGTTCAGAACGCGATTCGATTAGGAATCAGTTATGTTCCAGAAAATCGCATCCGGCAAGGGCTTGTCATTGGTCAATCGATTGGCTCCAATCTCATCCTGGCGACGGCGGAACGTTTATTAAACCGTTTGCGCCTCATCAGCTGGATTAAACGAAACCAGATCATCCAAGACTGGATCAAAAGGCTCGGGATCAAAGTGTCGGATGCGGACCTTCCGGTAGAGACATTGTCCGGAGGGAATCAACAGAAAGTCGTGATCGCGCGTTGGCTTGCAACGAATCCGAAACTGCTCATTTTAGATTCACCGACGGTAGGAATCGACGTTGGGGCAAAACGCAGCGTGCATCAATTGATTCGCGAACTCTCTGCCACAGGGGTCGGGATTATTCTGATAACGGATGAAACGGGGGAAGCGCTCAACAATTGTGAGCGTGTTTTGTTAATGAGAAACGGCCGATTCATTGACTGCCTGAATAGTTCAGAAGAGACCGAGTTAAGCGTCCAGAAGCGCTTAGAGGAATCGAGGGTGTGATCAATGCGGAGTTGATTTTCCTGCGGCATCAAAGAAGCCACGTTAAATGAAGAAGCTGTTCACAAAGAGCGAGTTCTATCTTTTCCTCCTGATCCTGGCATTGGGCGCTATGTTCACGATTGCCAATCCGAAATTTCTGGCTTGGCAGAACATTCTGGACTTGCTGAAAAGCTACTCGTTTTTTGGGATCCTTTCCGTTGGTGCACTTGTGGTCTTGCTCTCCGGTGGAATCGACATTTCGTTCACTGCGGTTGCACAAGTCGCTGAGTACGTCACTGTGGTGGTCATCCTGCAGTATGGCGGAAATCTGTTTACGGCGTTTCTGATTTCCTGTGCGATTGGGATCGCGCTGGGAATCGTCAACGGTCTTCTAATTCATTTCCTGCGAATCCCTCCGATTATCACGACAATCGCAACATTGAACCTGTATTTTGGCGCGCTTTACGTGATCTCGACAGGGGACATCATTTATAGGGTCCCGCAATTTTATCAGGACCTTTCTGGAGCCACACTGATCGGAGGCATTCCGGTTGTCGCTGCGCTCTGGTTTGGGGCAGTGATTGTTACGGGTTTGATTCTGCGTTACACGCTGCTAGGGCGAAGTGTCTATGCGCTCGGAGGGAATCCGATAGCCGCTGAACGGGTGGGGTTCAAGGTCCTCTATACCCGGCTATTTGTTTATGCTTTTATGGGACTTCTGGCCGGGTTTGGAGCGATCGTGCACACGGCGCTGGTACAGTCTGCAATTCCGAACTCGATCGTCGGCCACGAGCTCGACGTACTTGCGGCCGTGGTACTTGGCGGGGCTAATATTGTCGGAGGTTCGGGTTCCTTGATCGGAACATGCATGGGCGTAGGTCTGCTGGCGATGCTCGGTAACGGCCTGACGCTTATGGGGATTTCTTCTTACTGGAATGACGTTGTCGTTGGTGTGGTTTTGCTGATTGGAGTCACTTTCAGTTCACTCCAGCGAATGCATCTTGCGAGCCGGCGTGCCAACGTGCTTGTGAACGAAGGAGGTGTGTGAAAAAGTTTGCTCAAACACACCGCGACCTTGTTGGTCTCACGTTTGTCCTTCTCGCCGTTTTTCTAGTCATGTGGCTGCTGAATCCGGAGCGGTTCGTCACCTCTAACAATCTACGCTCGATGGCATTCCAATTGCCCGAAATTGGTCTCCTCACGCTCGGAATGATGGTGACAATGCTGCATGGTGGGATCAATCTATCGATTGTTGGACTAGCAAATCTGACCGGGATTACGATTGCGTTGGTATTGCATGCGATGGTTCCCGAAGGGACGGGTGCGGATGCCAGTTGGTTATTGGGTCTCGTGGCGGTTGGTGCGGGTTTTATGGCTTCGCTGGTGGTGGGTCTTCTGCAAGGCATTTTAATCGGTTACGCGGGAGTCTCCGCGATCCTGGCCACTCTTGGAACAATGACACTCGTGAATGGAGCGTGTGTGCTGATCACCCATGGGTCAACTCTGACAGGATTTCCCAGCTCGATACTGGTGCTCGGAAATGGGTCCCTGGGTCCGTTGCCGCTTCCGCTAGTGTTGTTCCTGATTTGCGCTTTGCTCGTATCTCTGCTGCTGCGAAGGACCACTTTCGGGTTCAGCATTTACATGCTTGGTACGAACCAGGAAGCAACAAAATTTGCCGGAATCAATAATCGCCGCGTTCTATTAAAGGTCTATCTTTTGTCCTCTCTACTGGCCTCAATTGCCGGCATGGTCATGATGGGACGTTTTAATTCGGTGAAAGCGGACTATGGCGCTTCGTATCTGTTGATCACGGTTTTAGCCGCTGTACTTGGTGGCACGAGCGCCAGCGGCGGCTTCGGCAAGGTGTTAGGTGTCGTGTTAGCCGTGATCATGTTGCAGATTATCGCAAGCGGCTTAAATCTGCTTGGCGTGGATCCTTTTTTTGCCATCGCGACCTGGGGCGGAATCCTTCTGATCGTGATGACTCTAAATCATTTTCTACGGGCCCGAGCGTGACTCGTAGAGATCACGTAGTGACGCGTTCCTTTTGTCCAGACTCCGCTGAACGCACGCCGGCTTCGAGGACTTCAACGCATTTTACCCCATCTGCAAAATTTGGGGAAATTGGCCGATTCTCAGCGATGACGTCCAAAAAATCGGCCGACGCGTGAACAAAGCCGTGTTCGTATCCGATTGTGTGCCCGGGCGGCCACCAATGCGAAATATATGGATGCGTAGGTTCCGTTGCCAGAATCGTGCGGAATCCTTGTGCCTGATTAGAATCTTCGCCATGTCTCGCCTGGAACCGGTTCTACATGGAAGACGCGATGATCTGGGGTTGCGAAGCTGACACGGTTTCGATGCTAACTAAATACATCCTGCATCGCACACTTGGTATGCCGATCATAATGACCAATCTTTACCCGTTTTTGATGGGGAACGCGGCATTGAAACATGAACGAATCCCCAGCTTCCCTGAAAATCTCAAAGGGGATCCTCCGAATTACATTCTGGCGGCGTATTGCGGCTATATGGGAGTGATTCCTCAGCCTTTTGCTACGGACTGGAAGCTCAAGAAGAAAGTGCTCTCGATAGTGAACGATGAGTCGAGCGCGATCGACGCCCGGTTACCCGAAGGGGCGATTACTCTCGCGAAACTGCATTCCAGTTTCGATCGCATGACTGTCGCGGAAGGAGAGCTGGAGGGATATGCCCAATATCCCGGCTCAGATTGCCTGAATGGCGGCGTAATACGAGTATCCAGCGGTCCCCAGCTGATGGGGAAGCTAGCATCGCACCACTATCTTCTGATGACCGGTGCGCAGCTAGCGAGTATCGAGACGATCACTCCTATTTTCGGAATTGAGACAGAATCTGTATGACGAATATCGTATTTCAGACAGGCGACCATTTCATCCGGTCGCTGCCCAGGCTAAGCTTATCCAGAGTTGGCTTCCGAATGATTGGAAGATACCGCTGGGAGCAGGGAATAACCGATCACACCCTGTATGCAGAATGGAAAGTGAAGATAAGGAGATCGCATCCGATCGTTCGCAACGTCCCAGATTACGAGCTGATTGACGAACTGTACTACAGCGTACAAATCGAAGCCGGCATGAGTGCAGAGATGCATGCGTACGCCGAGTTTGGACCGGCGCAAGGTCTGCTTAGCTTTGTTGGGGCTTGGAACAACTTCTTTTTGCCGCTGCTCGTGTTGAGCCGGGAGGATCTTTTGCCGCTGACAGTTGGAATGGCGGTCTGGAATCAGAGCAGTGTCATGACAGGCGGACAGCCTGTGTACACGTTTATCGCGATGGGTTCGATATTGAGCATTGTCCCGTTGCTAGTCGCATTCATTCTGTTCGGCCGTTACTGGAGAAGTGGTCTGGCGGCAGGGAGCGTCAAGTAGAGGAAGAGCCGCTCGGCGCGCCGCGCCTGTTCTGCGTATCGGTTCAGGAACCGACGCCCGGTGCGACAGTTGTAGACTCCGAGCCGTGAACAGTAGGCTGATCCGGGTGCCCTTTATCGTTCCGGTGCGATAGTTTCTCAACCAGGTAAAACATCGCTGGGATCAGAAAAATCGCGATGAACGTCGCTGCCAGCATTCCGCCGATCACGGTCGTGCCGAGGATTTGGCGAGAGGCCGCTCCGGATCCGGATGCTTCCCACAACGGCACGCACCCCAGAATGAATGCAAACGCAGTCATCAGGATAGGCCGCAGCCGAAGACGGGCGCCGGCTAAGGCCGCCTCGAGGATTGGAGTGCCCTTGTCGTACTCGGCTTTGGAGAACTCCACGATCAAGATCGCGTTCTTTGCCGCGAGTCCGATGAGCATCACCAAGCCGATTTGTGCGTAGACGTTATTCTCGAAGATGATCGAACTATGGCCGTATATATTGTCGCCAAACAGCCTGGCAACAAGCGCGACAAAAGCTCCAAGAACGGCAATCGGTGTGCAAAGCAGGACGCTGAATGGTAGCGACCAGCTTTCATACTGGGCCGCGAGAATCAGGAAGACGAAGAGCAAAGACAAGCCGAAGATCGCAGCGGGTGGAACCCCTTTTTGCGCCTGCTGTTCCTGGAAAGACATATCTTTGTAGTCGAAGCCCATTTCTTTCGGCATCGTCTTCGCGAACACCTCTTCGAGAGCCGCCATCACCTGGTAAGAGCTATAGGTCTCTTTCCCGTTTACATTGATCTGGGCGCATCGGTGCAGATTGTAACGCATCGTAAACTCAGGGCCAAAACGGCGTTGGACGCGTGTCAACGCGGAAAGCGGAACCGCATCTCCGGCATTGTTGCGGACGTAGAACTGGCCGACATCTTGCGGTTTTGTGCGAAATGGGCCATCCGCCTGCAAATAGACCTGCCAAGTCCTACCGAATCGATTGAAGTAATTGATAAAGGAACCGCCCATGAAAACCTGGACAGCCTTGTAGACATCGGAAAGCGCGACGCCTTGTTTCAGAACCTTGTCTTGATCCACATCGAGATAGAATTGAGGAACACTGGGCAAAAGGGTCGTGGTGATGCGTGCTATTTCCGGTCGCTGGCTAGCAGCTTCCATGAATTTCTTGGTTTGTTGGGCCAGGAAATTGACGTCCATTCCGGCACGATCTTCGAGAAGGAATGTCACACCGCCCGATGCTCCGATTCCGGGGACGGCCGGCGGTGGAAAAACGAACGCTGTTCCTTCTGGGATCTTCGCCAGCGCTCCATTGGCATTCGCCATCATTGCGCGCAATTGCTCTTGCACATCGCCGCGCTTCTTCCACGGCTTGAGAGTGACAAAGAAAAATCCGTTGTAAGTGGTGTTAACGCCGCTCAACAGGCTGAATCCCGAAATGGAGGTCACATCCTGCACGCCTGGAGTGTTTCGCAGAATATCGACTACCTGTTTTGTCGCGGCATCGGTTCTCTGCAGCGACGCTGCGTCAGGAAGGGTCAGGTTGGCGTAAAGATATCCCTGATCCTCAAGCGGAACGAATCCAGACGGAATTTTTCCGCCGAGAAAACCGGACGCAACCACGACCAGGATCAGGAACAAGATGCAGAAAATGCTGTGTCGCATCAAATGACCGCAGATGCCGACATAACCGTTAGTCGCTGATCCAAAGACCTTGTTAAATCCCCTGAAGAAATAGCCCAATGGTCCCCGGGACTCTTTCTTGGGCCGCAGGAGAAGTGCCGCGAGAGCCGGGCTCAATGTCAGGGCATTGAACGCCGAGAATATGACAGAAACAGCGATCGTCACCGCGAACTGTTGGTATAGACGTCCGGTGATCCCTGGAATGAAGGCTGTCGGGATAAAGACTGCAGAAAGAATGAGCGCGATGGCGACCACTGGACCGGAGACTTCCTGCATCGCCTTTAGCGCGGCCTCTTTGGGGGAAAGACCATGCTCGATGTGATGTTCGACCGCTTCTACCACCACAATTGCGTCATCGACTACGAGACCGATGGCCAGAACAAGTCCAAGCAACGAAAGCGTGTTGACCGAAAATCCAAGAAGTGGAAACACCGCGAACGTACTGACCAATGAAACCGGAACTGCGCACAATGGGATGAGGGTCGCGCGCCAACCTTGGAGGAAAACGAAAACGACCAGAATCACCAGAAGCATCGCTTCTGCCAGCGTCTTATAAATTTCCTCCATCCCTGCAGTCACTGCGAGCGTTGTGTCCAGGGCGATGGAATAGGTGATTCCGGTCGGGAACCGCTCTTTGAGTTGCGTCATCAATTGCCGGACCCCTTTGGCGGCATCCACGGCGTTGGTGCCTGGTAATTGATAAATGGCGAGAACCGCGGCGGGCTTGCCATTGAATGTGCTGGAAGTCGAATAGTTCTGCGATCCCAGTTCGACTCGGCCAACGTCTTTGATCCGGACGAACGCTCCATTCGGTTCAGCACGGATCACGATGTTGCCGAATTGCTCTTCGGTTACTAAGCGGCCCTGCGCCAGGACGGTGTTCGTAAAGGGTTGACCGGGCGGTATTGGTTCGCCTCCGACCTGGCCGGCCGGATTTACGGTGTTCTGCGCGGAAATCGCTCTTTCGATTTCCGGTGTTGTGATATTCAGAGCAGCAAGCTTGTTCGGATCTACCCAGATCCGAAGTGCATATTGGCCCGCTCCAAAAACGGAAACGCTCGCTATACCGGGCACACGGACAATCGGATCGTTCAAATTGATATAAGCGTAGTTCGCCAGGAATTTGGAATCGAACTGTCCGGAAGGGGATGAGAGCGAAATAACCATCAACGGTGCAGAAGTCGATTTTGCCACCGTGATTCCGTAGTCACGGACACTGGAGGGAAGTTGAGATTCGGCCTGCGACTCCCGCATTTGGGTCAATACCTGATCGATGTTTGGATCGGTGTTGATATCGTAGTTAACCGTTAATTTCATTGTCCCGTTGCTCGCGTTGAGCGAGTACATGTAATTCATGCGATCCACGCCGCTCATCTGCTGTTCGATTGGCGTTGCAACGGATTGTTCGACTGTTAACGCGTCTGCACCAACGTAGGTCGTGTTCACCGAAATCTCGGGAGGAACGATATTGGGATACTGGGCGACGGGGAGACCGAGGAACGACACGATTCCAACGATGACCATCACGATCGAGATCACCATCGCAACAATCGGACGATTAATGAAGAATCGCGACATTAGGATTTTTGGGTGCGACCGGTGCTAGGACTGGTCGGGAGATTGTTTCTGCGAAGACGCGTCCTGAGTTTCGTCTTTCTTCGGCGATTCGTTGTAAGGCTTCGTGACTACAGGTTCGCCTTGGCGTACTTTCTGAAATCCTTCCACGATGACTTTCTCGCCGGCCTTCAGGCCTTCTTTAATCACGATCAAGTCTCCATAGACCTCCCCAATTGTAACTCCCCTGATTTCTGCCTTGCCGTCCGGATTCACAATTGCTACCTGATCGCCGCCTTGCAGTTCGGAGAGTGCCCGGTACGGAATTAAGAGTGAGTTCGGAATCGTGCCGACTTCAGCGCGTGCGGTGACATATTGTCCTGGGCGCAAGGTCAGTTCAGGATTTGGAAATGAAACCACAATCTGAATTGTCCCAGTTTTCGGATCCACACTGCGATCGACGAAAGCGAACTTGCCCTTATGGGCATAGACGCTCCCGTTTGGCAGAATCAGCTCCACTTTTTCCGGGCGTTTATCCTCAGGAATCGCCATCAAGTCTTTCAGGATGTCGGCATATGCCCAATAGCTTTGTTCGCTGATCGGGAAGTTGCACCAAATCGGATTGATCTGAGAGACTGTCGTCAATACCGTGTTGGATCCGCTGCCAACCAGATCTCCGATCTGAGCTTCCTGCTGGCCCGCTATGCCGTCCAAAGGTGAAAGGATCTTTGTATATTCCAGATTCAGCTTGGCATCGTCCACCGCGGCCTGGGCAGCGGAGGCAGCAGCCAATTTGTTTTGGTAATCCTGTGTTTTGTTAGTGTATTCCTGTTCGGAAATAACCTTGGAATCGAACAATTCTTTGGCACGTTTGGCGTCGAGTTCGACTCCGAGCAGCGTCGCGTTGGCTGCCGTCAACTGGCTCTGCGCCTGATCCAGCGCCGCTATAAAGGGCCTTGGATCAATCTCGAAAAGCAGATCCCCTTTCTTTACATAGCCACCTTGCTGGTAAGCGATTGTTTGAAGATATCCGGTCTCGCGCGCTCTAATCTGGGCATTCTGGATCCCGTTCAGCGTGCCAACCCACTTGCCAATCAGAGGGACATCCTTTACGACCACGTCTGTCACCAGAACCTCAGGGGGGGCAGACGATTGAGCTTGTTGAGACGGTTTTCCACATGAAGTGAAAATAATCAGGCCGCAAAAAACGGACGCATAAACAAGGGAGACTCTTTTCATGGGTTCCTGCCGGCCGGTAATATCATCGATACGCGGATAGTGGCCGCAAATCTGCGAGTCGCCGGATCCGCGGTGAGCGATTAGTAACTAATTATGGTTTTCGAGGCAATCTAAACCTGCATTTTCAGGCTAGTTTCCGGGATCCGCCGAGTAGAAATCAGCACGGAAACCGGATTTATGATGAGGGGACCTTTAAACGGTTTAAATCGAAGTTGGATTTTGGTAATCGGGCGGGTTGGGTGGCATGCGCATTGCTAAATCCGACAATGTGATTGCATTCTGCCCAGCCAAGATTCTGCTAATAGAAGAAAGAGCATCGTGAAGTTCTTTCATTCGCTCTTTGGCCGTGTCGTGGCCGCTTTATTGCTCGGAATCGTTATTGGTATTTTCGCTCCCGACTTTGCAAAGGCTCTCGGGCCTCTCGGCGACGGATTCATTAAACTCATTCAGATGATTGTGGCTCCATTGGTGTTTTGCGTCGTCGTCACCGGGATCTGTGGCTCAGGAGATTTAAAGCGAGTTGGGTGGGTCGGGTTGAAGACGATCGCGTATTTCGAAGTGATTACCACTTTCGCACTCATTATTGGCGCAATCCTGGCTAATATCCTGCACCCTGGTTCGGGAATGAACATTGATGTTCGGACGCTGGACGCTTCGGCCATGGCGGCTTATACCGAGAAAGCGAAATCACTGCACAGCGTCAGTGACTTCCTTCTAAACCTTATACCGACGACTGTTTTCGACGCTTTTACCAAAGGGGATATCCTGCAGGTGCTTCTGTTTGCGGTGTTGTTCGGGATTGCGCTTTCACTGGCTGGTGAAGAAGGGCGTCCGGTTTACCATGGCCTCGAAGCGATTGCGCATGTTTTGTTCAAGGTAATCGGTCTTATCGTTAAACTGGCGCCGTTCGGAGTGCTTGGGGCAGTCGCGTTCACGACGGGAAAATATGGCATCGGTTCTCTTCGTACACTGGGCTTGCTGATATTGGTTTTCTACGCCAGTTGCGCAATTTTTATTATACTGGTGCTCGGCACGATCATGCGGATTGCCGGATTCAATATCTTTAAGTTTCTAGGCTATTTACGCGAAGAGTTTCTGATCGTGCTTGGGACCGCTTCTTCGGACGCAGTTCTTCCTGCAATCATGCGGAAGCTGGAATGGATGGGGATAAAGGACAGCACAGTCGGGCTCGTTATTCCGACTGGGTACTCATTCAACCTGGATGGCTTTTCAATCTATCTGACGTTGGCGGTTGTGTTTATCGCCCAGGCGACCAATACTCCGTTGTCGCTTCGCGATTTGGGTTTGGTTCTTGTGGTTTCGTTAATCACGTCGAAAGGGGCTCACGGAATTCCTGGATCGGCAATTGTTATTCTGGCAGCGACGCTAAAAGCGATTCCGGCAATACCGGTTGTGGGGCTCGTGTTGATTCTTCCGATTGACTGGTTTGTCGGAATCGGACGGGCATTGACGAATCTTATCGGAAATTGTGTTGCGACAGTTGCGATTGCAACTTGGGAAGGTGACATCGATTCAGTCAGGGCGCACGCGGTGCTGAACGGCAGAACGGGTACGGAACCCTATTCATTCTCAGGGGAATCGAAGTAAGAGTGTTTGGAGTTCGAGGTTAAGAGTTCCGAGTTCACGGCGCGACGCGGCCGCAACCATGAGGATCGGAGAAGCATGCGAGGTTAGGATTGAAGGGCGTTTGGTGCTTGAGATTTGCGAAACTGCTTGACGCGTACGGTGTCGTGGGGCAATGGACATGCGACAATGTCACTATTCACTGCACCGACCGTTATGATCATTTCGATCATTATTGGCACCCGCTTGGGGCAGGAATAGACGAGCGCTACCGAACTCTAAATTCCGAAGCCCTGAGTGAACAGCTCAGGGTTTTTTATTTTCTGATAGGACCCAATGAAAACCGATCCAGCCTCTGAAGTTCTGCTCCCGCAAATAGTTGCCGCGCGATCGCGCCTAAACGGTGCGATCGTCCGCACGCCATGCGCCGAGTCGGCAGCATTGAGCGAATTGACGGGAGCACAGATCTTCTGCAAACAGGAGCATCTTCAGCGGACAGGAAGCTTTAAAGAACGCGGGGCTCGTAACGCGCTCACGCAACTAAGCGCCGAACAATCCCGTCTAGGGGCTATTGCGGCTTCTGCCGGCAATCATGCCCTGGGACTTGCTCGGCACGGTCGTTTACTCGGTGTACCGGTCACGGTAGTGATGCCTCGGTTTGCACCACTGGTTAAAGTGGCTCAATGCCGGCAATTCGGAGCGGAAGTGGTGCTATTCGGAGACACGTTCGACCAATGCAGGGCAGAAGCCGGACGGATAGCGCAGGAACGGGGATTGGCGTACGTCCATCCTTTCGACGATCCTGCTGTGATTGCCGGTCAAGGCACGCTCGCATTCGAAATTCTTGAGCAGGTGCCGGATTGCGAAGCGATTATCTTACCTGTGGGAGGCGGCGGGCTGCTTGCAGGGGTCGCAACTGTCTTTGACGCCCTAAAACCGAGTGTTGAAATCATAGGGGTTGAGCCGGCGGCCGCACCGAGTTTCGCTGCGGGGCTTGCCGCAGGAGAGCCGACGCGAGTGTCGACAAGGTTCACGCTGGCCGATGGGCTAGCTGTTGCGGAGGCTGGAAAGTTGCCGCTGGGGATCATGGGGCGAATGAAGCACCGAATGACCACGATCGAAGAAGAATGGCTGGCGCTAGCCATCCTGCGTCTGGCAGAGCTTGAAAAGTGCGTTGTTGAAGGGGCTGGAGCTGCGGGGCTTGCTGCTTTGCTGTGCGGGCGTTTGCCAGAGTTAAGAAAACGTCGCGTCGTTCTGATTTTGTCGGGCGGCAATATCGATCCCTTGGCGCACAGCCGCGTCATTGAACGGGGGCTTGCTGCAGACGGACGAATTTATCGATTTGACGCGTTGATCAGCGACAGGCCTGGGGGCCTGGCGCATCTCTCTGGAGTGCTTGCGGCGGCAGAAGCAAATGTCACGGAGATCGTTCATAATCGGACATTTGCCGGTCCGGATATGTCGCGTGTTCACGTCCTTTGCACAGTTGAAACGCGAGATCGCGGACATATAGCCGAGGTTCAGCAGAAGCTGACCGAAAATGGTGTTGAGCTATGTTCGTGATGCTAGCCGGGACACTGTTCAGTTAGCTCTCAAGCTCTTGAGGCGGGGCCTATGAGGCGTATGAGGCGCATGGGACTGCTGAAAAGAAGATGCTAACCGGAGATTTTTGCAGTGATGATCGTTTTAATTTGGAATCCGAAGGAAATATTTTTTTCGGTGAAGAAAGGGCAGGCAGAGCATGGTTTGCATAACGGCTTGCGGCTAAGTCGAGTAATGCGAGCGAATTACGAATATAATCTACTAATAGTATATTCGCTCGAGGGATGTGCGGCCTCCAGTGTAGCGCGTGATGAAGATTGACAGGAATGAAGGAATTGGCTAGGCAAGAGTAACCCCGGAGGAACCACTCGATTCATCCGGGGATAATAGTCATAACCCCCAAAGGTCGATCAGAAAAACCATGGACAGGTTTGTCGCACTCTGCCCGTTAACCGGGCGTCACGGAAATACGCGTTTGGGCGAACGCGAAGACTGGAAGAGAGTTACTTGGAGAATGAGCGGCTGGTGCTCGATGATTCTGCTTGGAATTGGAATGATGTCCGGCAGTTTATCGGGACAGGCTGGACAACCGGGATGGAAGTGGGCGGCGAGTTGGACCACCGCCCCGCAGGATGTGTTCAGCGGGAGTTCCGCGGCTGCTTTAGTCAATTTTGCATTTCCGAATCCGACAACGGTTGGAGCGAGCAATCAAACCCTTCGAATGATTGTGAAGCCGGATATCTGGAGCAACAAAATCCGTCTCCGATTTTCGAACTACTGGGGAACCCAACCAATCACTTTGGGCCACGTGATGGTCGGATTGCAATCTTACTCTGGGAACGTTTTGCCGGGAACGAATACAGAGGTAACGTTCGATGGTCACGAGTCGGTCACGATCCCTCCAGGTCAGCGCGTGTTCAGTGATGGTGTTCTTCTTAAGTGGGTGCAAGGAGAACCAAGTGTAGAGGACGTTGATCCGATGATCGACGGGCATAATCTTGCCGTCTCCATCTTCGTACAAGGATCAAGCGGCCCACTGACCTATCATAGCACCGCTCTAAACGAGTCGTTTTTGAGTGGGCCGAATGTGGGCGATGTCACCGGAGACGAGAGTGATTTCAATTATCCGTACGAAACGAATCACTTTTTTCTGATTGACGCAGTAGACGTCTGGGTGCCCTCCGACACGCGGGTTTTAGTTGGGGCGGGGAGTTCATCGGTGGACGGCTCGGTGACCACGCCCGACAGCAACGATCGGTTTCTAAATTGGATGTCGCGTCGGTTGCATGCGGTCTGGGGTAACCATGTTTCCGTGGTGAACGAAGGAATTGGCGGTGATACTGCGGCGATTCCTGCGGTGCTACCGCTGCGTCAAGTGTTACCGCAACGATTCAATCGAGATATCCTTGGCGTGAGCGGTATCACGGATGTCCTTTTCTATGTTGGCACAAACGATTTCGGGGACGGTGTTCCTGCGGTGCAAAGTATCGCCTCGCTCCAGAGCATGGTAGGAATTCTGCGCGCGAACGGGATCAAGGCGATCGGTTCGACTTTGATATCGAACGTAATGCAAGCAGGGACGACTGCGGCCACATATGCGGCGCATATCCAGATTAATAACTATATCTTGTCGCCGGGCGCGTTCGACAGCACCGCGGACTTCTATACCGCGACTTGCGATCCAACCACAAAGATATTGTTGCCACAGTACGCAACGCACAGTGATCCGAATGGAACTCCCGACTTTCTCCATCTGGGGAGAGCCGGCGCCGAGGAGGAAGCCGATACGCTGGACGTAAACTTTTTCGCGCCCATCCTTGTAAAAGGGCATCAAGCGTCACCGCTCTCGCAGAATTGATTGGATGCGGAGAGACTGAAATACGGAACAGGATGCCACTCCAGGGTAATCGCCAAGGAGTGGCAATCTTCCGGGGGCCATGGCGTAAGCCATGGGATCTTCAATCCTGCCCTTGATGCGATCTGAAGGGTCCCCGGAAATGTGCCGGCGTCATCTGATTTCCAAATTGCGATTGAGTTCAGCCTCGCTTCTCCAGCTCCTTCAGAGCTGATCGTTTTTTGGGGTCCCTTTCCCAGGGCTGAGGAACGGTGCCGCTCCGTGGCACTGCACCGCTACGAGGACGAGCAGGAGCACGATTACGATTGGGAGGGGAAGGGAGCTCGCATCAGAAGAGTCTGCCATCTGCAATCGTACTCGTAATCGTCATCGTGCTCGTACTTGATTCATGGGCGTTGTTGGGGGAATGCGCGAGTGCTTGGTTACTTGACGCGCAGTCAACGAGGGGAGGTCCCAACGCGCGGCGGGGGTCCAGCTCGCTCGAGTACGAGGACGAGCAGGAGCACGATTACGATTGGGAGGGGAAGGGAACTCGCGTCGGAAGAGTCTGCCATCTGCAATCGTACTCGTCATCGTGCTCGTACTTGATTCATGGGCGTTGTTGCGGGAATGCGCGAGTGCTTGGTTACTTGACGCGTAGTCAACGAGCGGAGGTCCCAACGCGCGGCGGGGGTCCAGCTCGCTCGAGTACGAGGACGAGCAGGAGCACGATTACGATTGGGAGGGGAAGGGAGCTCGCGTCGAAAGAGTCTGCCATCTGCAATCGTACTCGTCATCGTGCTCGTACTTGATTCATGGGCGTTGTTGCGGGAATGCGCGAGTGCTTGGTTACTTGACGCCTAGTCAATGAGCGGAGGTCCCAACGCGCGGCGGGGGTCCAGCTCGCTCGAGTACGAGGACGAGCAGGAGCACGATTACGATTGGGAGGGCAAGGGAACTCGCGTCGGAAGAGTCTGCCATCTGCAATCGTACTCGTCATCGTGCTCGTACTTGATTCATGGGCGTTGTTGCGGGAATGCGCGAGTGCTTGGTTACCTGACGCGCAGTCAACGAGCGGAGGTCCCAACGCGCGGCGGGGGGTCCAGCTCGCTCGAGTACGAGGACGAGCAGGAGCACGATTACGATTGGGACGCGTTTACGATAGGAGGGGGAGTTTAGTCTAGTGCTATCTTAGCGCCAGGTCGGACTTAATGCATTCGATCGAAAATCGGTCCTTGATCGGATACCCACCAATATATAAAATTGTAGCGCTATCGATTCTAATTCGAGGAGCCCATGCAGCAAGGGATATCATGGCTGTCGAAATGAGAACAGAAATGGAGCAAACCGCAGCGACGAAGGCGCTGGCGATTGTTCAGCTGCTTTTGAGAGATTACCATCCGAGGGACTTTGCCGTTTCGTTCTGGGATGGCACGCTTTGGCCGGCGGAGACTGATTCGCCTCGTTTTACCCTCGCCGTCAGGCATCCTGGTGCTTTGCGGCGGATGTTAACGAAGGGGTCAAATGATCTAGCTGTCAGCGAGGCGTTCATTTCCGGGGACCTGGATGTGGAAGGTGATTTGGAAGCAGCGATGCCGTTGGGCGATTATTTAGCGAATCGCAACTGGTCCGCATATACCGTGATGCGGATCGGAGGTAACTTGTTTGGGCTCCGCGCGAGCCGGCCCCGCAGGAAAGGACGGCAATCGGCAGAATTAGTCGGCGAAACGCACTCCATCGATCGCGATGGTACGGCAATCAAGTATCATTACGATGTTTCCAATGATTTTTATGCGCTCTGGCTGGACAAGCGGCTGGTCTATTCCTGCGCCTACTTTGAAACGGGTGATGAGACGCTGGATGTGGCGCAGAGACGCAAGCTTGATTACATTTGCCGAAAGCTACGATTGCGGCCGGGTGATCGTCTTTTGGACATCGGTTGTGGCTGGGGCGGGTTAATTATCCACGCGACCCGTCGTTATGGGGTCCAAGCGCTCGGTATCACGATTAGTGCGAACCAGGCGAAGCTGGCAAAGGAACGGATCGCTCAATTTGGTCTCGAGCAGGAGTGCAGGGTCGAAATGCTCGACTATCGGAATTTGGATGTTTCGGAACGCTTCGACAAGATCGTCAGCGTTGGAATGTTCGAGCATGTGGGGGAACGGCTGCTTCCGCTTTATTTCCGGCAGGCCTGGCGGCTCTTGCGTCCTGGCGGAGTGTTCCTAAACCACGGAATTGCGAATCGCTCGATTGATCCGGTACCAAAGGGTCCCAATTTCATCAGCAAATACGTTTTTCCGGACGGCGAGTTGGTACCGATCAATGTGACATTGCGGCATGCGGAAGATGCCGGTTTCGAGGTGCGCGACTTGGAGAGTTTGCGAGAACATTACGCACTCACACTTGAACGGTGGGCCGAGCGCTTGGAAAATCGGCAAGCGGAGGCGTTGCAGGCGGTGGATGAATCGGTCTATCGCATATGGCGCCTCTTTTTAAGCGGTTCAGCGTACGCGTTTTCGGCGGGCCTGTTGAATCTGTATCAGACATTGCTGGTCAAGCCAAATGAGGGGCAAAGCGGTTTGCCGTTGACGCGTGCGGATTGGTATACGGGCAGTGCGACGGCGATCTCCAATCGGTCGCGTGCTGATTAACAGCCGGCCGCGCGGGTTTTTATTGTATAAACAGGCGGTCGAGCGCCGGATAGAGGATGGGTGGCCCAGCCACGAGCGAATTCCCTTTCCAGAGTCCATCATTTGAGAGAAAATCGCTCGTCTTACCACCTGCGGCTTCGATGATTGCCAGAGCACCAAGGCAATCCCATGAATTAATGTGCGGTTCGACGTACCCAATCAGTCGTCCGCAGGCGACGTAACAGAGCGTCAGCGCTCCGGATCCTTCGCGATAAAACATCGCCCCTTGGGCAAGCAGGTTTGAGAACAAGGGCAAAAATCCCGACGGCCTGACTCGAGGTGAGTACCCAACACCGACGATCCCTTCCGTCAATTGAGTCGCGGCGCTGACTTTAATTGGACTGCCGTTGAGAGTTGCCCCGGCACCGCGGCGACCTGCAAAGTATTCTGCTCGCGCAGGACCAGCGACGAGCCCTATTTCAAGATTTCCATCAAACAGAAATGCAATCGATACGCACCAACCGCTGAGCCCGCTGATAAATGGTTGGGTGCCGTCGATCGGATCGACTACCCAGATGCCTTGATCTGTCGCGAACTCAGTCCGTCCCGTCTCCTCACCAAGAAAAGCATCCTCCGGGAACTGCTTTTTGAGGCGCTCGCGAATCAACAATTCGACGTTCAGGTCCGCCTCGCTCACCATATCCTGTGGTCCCTTGTTGTGGACGCTCAAGGTGTCGAGATTGCGAAAATATCGAAGGGCCAAATCTCCCGCTTCCTGAATGAGGGCGAAGGCATAAGCGAACCGGTCGTCGATTGAAGTTGGTGACATAACAAGTGTCGGACCTGCTGGGGCGTTTTTTCATGAGAAAGGGGTTAAGGTTTTTTCCAAAGCCATGCGGCGCCGCGAACGCCGCTGGAATCGCCATGGACCGATTTGCGAATCGGGGTGTCAAACACTGTTGAGAAGACCTGGCGGGCCAGTTCCGGAGGCAGGTCGACATAAAGTTCTTCGACATTGGAGATTCCTCCTCCAAAAACGAAGATGTCCGGATCAAGCGTATTGACTACCAGAGATAAACCCCTGGCAACCCGGTGAATGTAACGATTCCAGACGAGCCGGGCGAGGCGGTCGCCCTTTCGCATTTTGTCGATGATTTCCCCGGCCTTCAACTCAGTGTGCGTGTGCCGTTGATACTCGGCTTCGAAGGCGCGACCGGAGACCCAGGTTTCAAGGCAACCTCGCTTTCCGCAATAGCAAGGTTCTCCCGGAATCTCGGTGACATCGGGCAGCGGCAACGGATTGTGACCCCATTCCCCTGCACTATTATTAGGGCCGTGATGTGCCTGTCCATCGATCGCTATACCTGCTCCTGCGCCGCTCCCAAGGATTACGGCAAATACGACACGGTACCCGGCGCCTGCTCCGTCCACCGACTCGGAAGCGGCGAGACAGTCGGCATCATTTTCGACCCGGATTTCGCGTCCGAGTGCGGCCCGTAGATCGCGCTCTACGGGGCGGCCGAGGAGCCATGTCGAGCTGGCTCCTTTGCCGATGCGCGACTTCGGCTCAAGCGAACCTGGGATGCCGATACCGACCGGGCTACTTTGACCAGTGGTCACCTCGATTTGATTGACCAGATCAACGATTATCCGTATGCAGCCTTCATAATCGTGCCGTGGTGTTTTCTCTCGTAAGCGGATAACCTCCGCTCCCTCTTCTGTTAGAGCGATCGCTTCGATTTTCGTGCCGCCCCAGTCGATTCCGATGAGCATTGGAGATAGGAGGGGTTCTGTTGATCAAACCGCCGGCCGATTTGCGATCTCATGCCGACGCGAAAATAGGAGGTCGCGATCGCGTGAGAAACCAGCCAGAAGAGGTAAGCTCGCGGCACCCAGGACACTGGCGTTGCCTCCGATGCGGCCTTCCACGACTTCGGCCGGTGCGATGCCCTGAAGTTCCATTCGCTCAAATTTATTCCGCGTTTTTTGGACGATGGCGGACCGGACAGACTCCGGAAAGACTCCATCGATCACGATGGCTTCGAAGTCGATCACGGAAAGCGCAGAACCGACCGCCGTACTGAGGCTCTCCGATGCCTGTTCGATCCAGTCCTCCAGTGTCGTTCCCAGGTCATTCCACGCGTCCGGCGAGGACCGCAATAAGGAGGGGTCCTTTCCTTGGCTTCTCAACCGCTTCTCCAGGATATAGATTGACGCTCGCCGGATGAGACATTGAGGGGAATTCAAGTCAGGATCCGGCACGAGGATCGATCCGAATGACCCGGCATAACCTGCGCGTCCCGGATAGAGCGCCCCGTCCAGAACGACGCCTCCGCCGATGAACGTGGCAAAAAATACGTAGAAGAAATTGGCATACCGTGCGCGATTTCCAAATGTGAGTTCAGCTGCACAAGCAGCTGTTGCATCGTTGCAGAGATAAACCGGCCACGGGACTCGTTTCTGGACTTCGGTCTTGACGTCGTAACCGCGCCATGTGTCAACGACGTCGCGTGGTGCGCCGGTCTCTGCTTCCCATCTCCATATTTGAAAAGGAATGGCGACTCCGAGACCGCAGATCTTTGTCGCCTGCTCCTCGTCGAGATGACGGGAGATTTCAGCAATACTGGATTGCACAAAGCGCTCAAGTTCCTTAGGGACCGGGTACGCGTAGCTTGTGGTTTGAAGGCATCGAACGTTGCCGACAAGATCCATCAGAACAAAGGTCGCGGTTCGGCGGCCGAACTTGAACCCGATTGAGAAAGCGCCTTCGGGGTTCAGCGACATTGGGATTGAAGGCTGTCCGACTTTGCCCCTTAAAGGCTCCCGGCGAAGGAGGAGACCGTCGCGTTCGAGCTGTTTCATGATGACGGAACTGGTCTGGGTTGAAAGTCCGGTGCGCCGCGCGATTTCAACCTTTGAGAGACTTCCATGGCTACGAATGAGGGAAAGAACCAGCCGTTCATTGTAAAGTTTCACTCCAGACTGGTCCGTACCCCGGCTTGTATAGCCTGTGTCAGGGAGTGAGCTAGGAAATGAGCGGGACGCGCGAGGCATTCGGTTCAATGTTGCTTTCGGGCGAGCAGCTGGGATCGCCATTTCGGGGGAGATTTCCAGGTGCGAGCCGCTGTAAAAGGGAAGCACCTGCAGACTCGAAGAACTGTCAAAGGAAGGGGCGGCTAAGTCAAATCTTAATAATAAATCATACCGAGTTATTTATTTGACACTTTTGGGCGGCTAGCAGAGTATGGGCAACTTTCGTTCCTTACCCTCTCGAACAGGAACCGCCCGGTCTCCCGCTCGAGGAATTTTGCGATTTACGCGCTAACTCAAAACAACCCCCAGATATAAGGTTAACCAAATGCTAATGACGACCCCTTGCATTACAGATTCCGACGCATTCAGCGCCGGTGGAAAAGATAAAAAGGCCAGCCAACCGCACAGGAGAAGAACTCTCAGTTGGGCTCGGCAGGTCGGCGTCGCAGGTTTGCGGATTGCTTTTGGCACTCTCGCATTTGTGGCGCTCGCGAGCGTATGCGGCATTGCCGCGACAGCGAACGCTGCGGGCGATCAGATTCTAATTGGTCTCGTTACAAAGACAGAAGTTAACCCTTATTTCGTTAAATTGCGGCAAGCGGCGACCGCCGAGGCGGAGAAGCGCGGTGCGAAGCTTATCGCTCGATTCGGTAAGTTTGATGGCGACAATGAAGGGCAAGTTGCTGCGATCGAAGATTTCATTAGCGCCGGAGTCAAAGGGATACTGATTACACCCAATAACTCCACCGGCGTGCTCGGGATCATCAAGAAAGCGCGCGACAAAGGGATTGTCGTAATTGGTCTCGATACGGCGACAGACCCGGCGGATGCGGTGGATGCGACGCTGGCGACGGACAACTTCCAGGCAGGGGTTTTACAGGGTGAATATGCAAAACGCGCTTTAGGGGACAAGCCGGCGAAACTTGCAATGCTGGATGGGTCACCTGGTGGAACGGTGGACGTTCAGCGGCATGACGGCTTTCTGAAAGGGTTTGGCATCAAGGAGGGGGATCCTGTGATTGTTGGCAAGCAAGACACGCATGGGGCGTTGGACGAAGGCCAGACGGCGATGGAGAACCTTTTGACGGCTCATCCCGATATCAACGTTGTTTATACAATTAACGAACCGGCTGCCGAAGGCGCCTATGCTGCGATCAAGAAGGCAGGCAAAACGAAAGACATTATTATTACCTCTATCGATGGGGGTCGTCTCGGTGTGCAATATGTAAAGGATGGCAAGATTGCTGCAACCGTGATGCAATTTCCGAAGATCATGGCGACAAAAGGGGTGGACTTTGTTGTTGATTTCGTTAAGACCGGCAAGAAGCCAAGCGGATTTATAAACACCGGCGCAGAATTGATCACCGACAAGCCTTTTTCGGACCTTCCTTCGAAGGACACGAAATTCGGTGTCGAGAATTGCTGGGGTTAGCACGAAAATATCTCACGAGAGCGGGCGATGAGATAACCGATGGCTCAAAACGCTTCTGCCTCCGTCAATCGTGGCACGGTCTCAATAGGCCGTGCCATAGCGACTCCACCAGTGGGGCCGCTGTTGGTATTGCTGGTGTTCTGCGCGATTTTTTCGCTGACCACCCATACATTTCTCGCTTTGGGAAACCTCTCGCTGGTGATCCAGCAGAGCGTGATTGTGGGGACGCTAGCGGTTGGCCAAACGATTGTGATCCTGACTGGAGGGATCGATCTTGCCAATGGCTCCGTGGCAGTCCTCGGGACGATCGTTGCAGGTCGGATGGTCAACGATGCGAACAATCCGGCGCTCTGTCTGCTGTTCGCGATCTTTTTATGCACGCTCGTCGGGATTATCGCCGGGTTGCTTGTCAGCCGGTTGATGTTGCCCCCTTTCATTGTCACGCTTGGGTTGTTAGGAATTGTGACGGCGGCAACACGATTGATTGCTCAAGGGGGAGCTTTTCCGGTTACTGACGATTTTTTGGGCTGGACCGGGAACGGCTTTCCGTTCGACGGCAGTGGAGTCACGTACGGCATGCTTATCATGTTCGGCCTCTATGCGCTGATCTGGTACATGCTCACTCAGACTGCATGGGGCCGTCACGTTTATGCGATTGGAAACAACCGCGTGGCGGCAAGGTTGGTTGGTATCCCTGTTCAGAACAGGCTTCTTTCCGTTTACGTGCTTGCCGCGTTCATTTATGGACTTGCAGCGTGGCTGGCGCTTGGGCGGATTCCAAACGCCGATCCCAACGCGCTCCAGACCGCGAACCTGGATAGTATCACGGCGGTGGTCATCGGGGGGACGAGTCTTTTTGGCGGGCGCGGGAGTATCTGGGGGACGCTCGTTGGAACCTTAATTGTATCTGTGTTACGCAACGGATTAACGCTTTCGGGATTTGACCCGCTTTGGCAGGATCTGGTGACCGGCATTCTCGTAATCACCGCCGTTGCAGTCGACCAGATTTCACGAGGGAAACAGAGATGAACGTACAAGATAGTCCGGGCGCCTCATCGGCGAAGGGAGAAATTGTCCTCGAGGCACGAAACATTGTGAAGCGGTACGGGCACGTGACGGCGCTGGATGGCGCGAATTTCGAACTCCGTGCCGGAGAAGTTCTGGCGGTTATCGGCGACAACGGGGCAGGAAAAAGCACGATGGTCAAAGTGCTCTGCGGAGCAGTGATACCGGACGAGGGAGAAGTGCTGCTGGATGGAGTACCTGTTCACTTTCAAAGCCCGTTGGATCCACGCAAGCGGGGCATTGAAACGGTATACCAGGATTTAGCAGTTGCACCGGCGCTCGACATAGCAACTAACCTTTTTCTGGGCCGAGAAATTCGGTGTCGAGGCATACTCGGTTCCTGGTTCCGGCTACTCGATAAGCGGAGAATGAAACGGGAGGCGCAGAAGGAAATGGCGGAACTCAAATTTCATCTTCCCTCGATCGACAGTGCAGTCGAGAACCTCTCGGGCGGACAGCGGCAGGGGGTAGCAGTTGCCCGTGCGGCGATTTTCGGCCGACGGCTGGTCATCATGGACGAGCCGACGGCGGCGCTCGGAGTACGCGAATCGGGCGAAGTGCTGAATCTGATCCGGACGATTCGCGACAGAGGGTTGCCGGTGCTCCTAATCAGTCACAATATGCCGCACGTTTTTGAACTTGCGGATCGGATTCACATCATGCGGCTGGGACGTCGGGTTGCTCTCACAACGCCGAAGGATCACACGATGGGCGAAGTTGTGGCGATTATGACGGGCGCGATGCCGGGAAACGAAAAGCCTCCTGGCGCCGACTCGCCATCTGGCAGTTGAGCGAAAAAGCGAAGAGCGCGCGCTGCTTACAACGCTTTCTTTCGCCAGATTCGTTTTACTGGTGGTTCCGGTGGCTCGCCATCTATTTTCAGAATTTGAGTCAGAACAAGGGTTTTGCCTCCATCCGCCAGTTCGCGGACAATGGTGAGAAGAGCATTTTTGCCCTGTTTAATTTGAAAACGGTTTGTTGAAATGAGGCTACGGCCATCGGGCGCCCAGATTGTCTTCGTCGTATAGGAACCAGTGCGTTACTCCGCGTTGGTTTGCTCTGTGCCATCGAGGTGGAGATTTTCTCTTCTAGAAAATGCGAGCCCATGCGTGTCGATCGAGAGTTCCGTACTTGATTGTGAGTATTTTGCATCCAACTCGATCGTTGCGGCCAGTTTCCTTTCGAGAAAAGAGATTCCCATGCGTTTCAGCATCGATTCTGGAGAGTCCGAAGCTTTCAAATCGAGTATCCAAGTCCCATTGAAATCCTGACCCGCAGAGCCTGAGGTAAACATTAGAAGAAGCGCTATAAATGATGTGGTCAAAATTCGCATGTTGACGTCGGGACGGTTTAAAGCAACCGTGCGCCGCGAAAGCAAGGTGGTTTTGAGGGTTGGTCAATTTCGGCGTCGGCGCAGACGTACGCTAAACCGCAATTAGTTGTGGTTTGAGTGTTGCCTTACCCAACAGGTTGTGTAGTGTGACTCATTATGTTGTCGAAAACAGAACTGTTGCCTGTAAAGGATCGGCTGAAAGAGGCCGACCAACATCTCGCGTACGTGAAAGAGAGCCTACGGCACATCAAATGTGTGGAAGACAAGCGGATTATGAATGATTTGGTGGGTGCGATTGACGCCCAGCGTAGAGCAGTCGAGCAGATGCTGGAAGTACTGGACGCTATCGCACGTCACGATTTTTTGAGCGGCAAGGTTCAGGAACTTCATGGCACCAATCGAAAGGTGTCAGATCGAAAGGAATTACGGAAACGGATGGTTCGTGGGGAAGCAGCCGATCCGACGCAGACGATGTTTCGGGTTGCGGAGGAGCCGGAGCTGATTTCGGGCGATCAGAAGGAGGCAACGGCGGCCTAGGAGTGGGGAGTTTGGAGTTCCGGGATCGAAGTTTGAGGTTCGAGGTTCGAGGTTCCGGGTTCGGAGTTGGGGGTCGAGGGGTCGGGTTAGGAGGTTGGTTGTTAGGCGTTTGCCTATTGTGGAGGTGGCTGGGCTATCTCCCTGTTAATGAGAATGTAGTGATAGACGGTGGCTTGGTCGCCGGTATGAAGCTCCAGGACTCTATCGAGGATTGCGCGCTCACTTTTGGTCATGCGACGGTGGAGAAGAATATATTCTTGCCAGGTTGTCGTAACGGCTTCCAGCCTGAATATAGAACGGTTGGAGAGGCTTTCGTAGAGCCTGACGCTGGAAGCTCCGTTGCGCAAATAGATCAGGCGCAATTCCTGCATTAGATCCAAGAACGCCTTGCGACGCTTGAGTTCAACATTCAATTCCGCGACTACTGCGATAGGACCGTCATCAGGATTGGGAGCTTCCGGGAATATCGGAATACGAGGTGGTAACGCCGGTTCGGAATCGAGTGTTTTGATGAAGTCGATTGAGAGCGGGCCAGCGAGTGCCAGATTCAAGCAAACGAGCAAAGTTGCTAGTAAGAGAGTGTACTCGAATCCAGTGAACGCGGCAGCTGCACCCCAGGCGAGACCGCCAAGGGCTATCCCACCTTGAGAAACCATAATCTGTGCAGCGTTTAAGCGTCCTCGCGTCCAGGCGGGCATTGCCTGTTGGGCGACGACCCACAGCTCGGAGGCAGCAAGCGTCCAACCGAGACCACCCAGCGCTGCGACCCCGATAAAGTTTTCGAGATGGCGAATAGCGGCCATCAGAATATAAACAACCGCGATTAGGAGGCTTGCGATGATTGTTACGTCGTTGGAACTGAATCGCTCACGAGCCCAGGGAACGATAAATACCGCGCCAACCAATGATCCGACCGCCATGCTTGTGAACAGAATACCAAGGTGTGCCGAATTCAGATGAAGCGCTTTGAGTCCCACCGCGGGCAGCAGGGCTGGAATGACCGATATTAGCAAAGAAAAGAGAAAAGCCCGCAACAACACCACCTGTATTCCGCGGCTATAACGGACATAGCGTATCGCACCAACGAACGATTCAATTATGCTCTCCGTCGGTGTCCTGGTTCTTTTGCGCGGGTGATTCCACCTTAAGATGGCAGCGAGCACCACAAGAAATCCGCACGCGTTGACCGCGAAAACGGCATTAGCTCCAAGCAGCGGCAGAAGGATTCCACCGAGGGCCGGGCCCAGGACTCCGGAAATATTCATTTGGACGCCGCCGAGCGTGACCGCTGAAGCAAGTTCCTCCTTCGTTACTACATCAGGGATCACTGAAGTCCAAGCAGGGGCATTAACAGCGAATCCGATACCCAACAGGAATACGGCAGCAAGGATCACCCCGGGAGTCAGGAGCCTAATGTACCCCAACACAGCTAGCCCCCCGGCCGCCGCGATCAGCCAGACATGCATCACGCACAGCAGTTTCTTGCGATTCAGCATGTCTGCCAGAGCTCCGGCGGGGAATGTAAATAGAAAGAACGGAAGCGAGGCGGCAGTCGATAATAACGAAAGGAATAAGGGGGAGGGGGAGAGTGTGTTCATCGCCCAGGTCGCGGCCATGTCGTGCGCCGAAACGCAGCAGCCGGAGACCAAGCTTGCAAGCCAAAGACTCCTGAAAACAGGGTTCCGAAGAGCGAGCCAAGTGGAAGTTGAAGAAGTCGGCATCGATCAATTATAGGAGCGGTACGATGTGAATGTCCGGTTATTCAATAGCTTCTTCCCGGTTTTGGAAATGAGATAAATTTTATTGGCATGAAGACTCACGGGTTTGAAAAACTTGTGAGTCGTTCAGGCTAGATCTGCGACTTCGGAAAGACCATGCTCAAGGTCGGGGCTGGGCAGCAGCCGGTCGAGAGGGAGAGAGCGAAGGGCAGATTTACGAAATCACCCTGGCTGAGATCATTGCCGCGAGAAACGCCGATCGCGACGAGTGAACAGCGAATATGCGGCGATTTAAGCGGTGTAATATTACGAATTACGAGCTACACGCGTCGTGCACTTTTAACGGTCAAAATGGCACATTGCACGCTGTGGAGACTCGGTTGTGCTTCGAGTCCGTCTGCTTAGAGAAGCGCAGAAATTGTTTTGGTACTTTCGACCGCAACATGCTGCGAGCTTGCATGAGCTCGCACGCGGGGTTTCTGCGCTTCCGCAGCGGGGAATTATTTCGCCTTGAAAAGGCCGCCGCCGAGAGGCTGAACACCTAACATTTTGTACAGACGGATGCCGAGGACCTTCTTGGCGTCTTTGAATGTGAATTGATATCCCTGCTCGACAAGAGCATCGTAGATCTCCGCGGTCCGGAGAGGTTTTTTGCTGCCTTCCAAGATGGCGACAACGGCGGGACGCAATGTGCCTCGTCCCTCATCTGTGCTCTTGGGCGCTGCTTCCACAGCCGCCTTTTTTGGCGAAGAGACCCGGCGTTTCGGTACCGGTTTTGTATGGTTTTGCTTTACTTCTTCAATCGAGCTCGCTCCGCCAAGCAATGCTTGAAGCTGAGTTTCGAGTGATTCGATTTGTTCCGCCAATTTAGCGGCCTGCGCAAATGTCTTGGATGATAGGTGCACTGACTTTGTATAGTTGCGAATAAGTGGTTTGGTGACAGTACTCAGTTATTGCACGGGTGCAAAAACTTTTAATTAATTAGATAGGAATAGATCCTATAATCGTTTCGTTTGTTCTATCCCACCCATCCGCAGAACAATCGAAAAAGAGAGAGTGAGGAAAAATCTCATGGCGTATGAGAGATGTTTAAGCAGCGGATAGAAATGTCGAGTTTAACCGTGAGGCCGCTTTAATCGGCGATCAGCTACTGGGGCCATAACAACGGGTCTACGGTGCGGGGCAGCAAACGGGATTTGTTACGGAGCAAGATAACAGAGCTGAATGCAGCGTATTACCAAAGTGAAATCGTTTGGTGAGTGACGGCCGGATTCGTGAAGATCCATAAGCACCATAGAGAATAGCAAATTACATCGCTATTGAATCTGATCCCGCTTTATAAATGGGCCTGGGATTTGGCTCTAAAGTGAGATGAAATCCCGCTGCCCGGAGAGCGGCTCCGCTGGAGCGAAAGTTATGCATTAGCGTCCAGACAAGGCCCGTCCTGTAATTCTCAATCGATAGCAGAACCATCCCAAGGTCGATGCCAACCACGTCGTGCCCGCACCATTCTTTGTCTATGTTGAAGGCGTTGACAAAGCCATATTTGCCCCAGAGCCCCTGCTTATTGTAGAGCGCTCGAGCGGCCAATAAAGCGAGCTGCGGGGTAAAGAGAATCGAGGAGATAGCTCCTGTGGGTGAAACGGTGCCGTCGTTTGTGCCGCCCGGGGCACCATAGGCGGTATATCCCTGTGGACCGTCGCTGGCATTGAGACCCCAAAAGCCCTCTGCATATGTGCGGAAGCCGGCTGAGCGATCCAGGCAAAACTGGCGATGGATATTCATCGCGTTGGTCGATGATGCCCAATAGTCATAGCCGATGCCGTCGCGCTGGCTGCGGAAATTGAAATATCCCGAGGGCATCTGATGGATAAAAATGGGACCGCCCTGCAGAGATTCGATGTTATCATACATCTGAATCGGCCGAGCGATAGCGGTCCAGCATTCTTTCGGCAGGGAGTTCGTGGGCGCGCCGAGGCCGAGCAAGTAGAGAAGAATTGCCTCACTATAAGCGCCATAATCATAGCCTATGAACTGGCTTTCAGGGTACCAGCCGTGTGAAAGGATCCGTTTCTCAGGTTTTGCACCACCGTTGGTGAGCATCCACCACCAGTCTATACGCCGGTAAAGCGTATCCACTAAGACGGCGATTTCATTGTTCGAATCGTCAGACGCGAAGTATTCGCTGCAAACAATGGCGCCTGCCAGCAAAAGGGCAGTGTCGATACTGGAAAATTCGCTATTCCAAGTACGTTGACCGCTTCTTTTGTCGACAAAGTGTAGCATCCAGCCGTGCTCGTTCGGCATCTTGAGCAGGAATTGAAGCGTCTCTCTGGCTCGCGTCTCTGCTTGGTTTCTATCCAACCAGCCATGCTCTACTCCGATCGCCAGTGCTGCCAGCCCATACCCAGTAGCCGCGCTGGATGCTTCTATAGAACTGTCGTCACCGAAGTTATTGGCGCGATCCTTAACAAGGCCGGTGCGTGGATCCGCGGTTTCCCAAAAGTAGAGGACCGCGCGACGCTGCAGTTCGTCCAGAAGCTGGTCGTCTGTGAGTTGCGATGTAGGGGGGACCTTTTGAGTCTTCACAAGGAATCAGTAGCAGGAACGTGCATTATAATTAACGAATATTTTCGAGATCATGTTGGAGATTTGAGAGGTATCGGTGGAAGAGGCGTCGAGAGATTTGGAGCGAATGGAGAAAATCCCTGATTGCGGCACGAGATTGGAATTCTGGCCCGCAATGTGCTTTATTGTACGAGAGAAAGCGGTCTTCGGACCGAAGCAAATTGGGGAGGTTGTACAATGGAATTTCTTTTCCTGACGATTGTGTCAGTAGCGGTGGTGCTGCTGATTTGGAGCGCTTATCAGCGGATGGAGCGGCGGCGTCGATCGAAACGGTTTCGAGGGGCCGTCGAAAGCCTGGATGCCGTGCAAAAAGCTTTAACGAACCTTGCTGAAAGCAAGGAAAAAGCGAGGTCCAACTAGCCTGAACAGCTACAACCCGGAAAGTTTTCGGGGTTAGCAGTGTTCATCCGTCGCAAGCCGCTTGGAAGCGGCCTGCCTGAGCGAGAAATGCTGGCTAAGCGTGAAGTGTGATCGCCGTGACTTCCGGCGGGCAATTCCACCTCGCGTTGACGAGGATGGTTCCTATTCCGCGTGTTGTATAGACTTGGGCGTCTCCGACACGGTAGAGGCCCATGCTATAGACTGTTCCCATCGGTGGCAATATTAGCGGGCCAATTATTGGCAACCGAACCTGGCCGCCGTGGCTGTGGCCGGAGAGCTGTAAATCGATCGGATATCGCGGGACCAAGCTGGTTATGAAGTCGGGCTCATGAAGTGCGAGGATCGTGGTGGTATCACCACGGCGGTTAGCGAACGCTGCTTCCGGGGAAGGGTTTCCGGCCCAGGCTGAGTCGATTCCGGCAAGATAAATAGAGTGCAGCCCTCGCTGGATCGTTATCCCCTCGTTCATTAGAACTCGGACACCGGCCTGTGCCAAAGCGCGCGAGACGATTTTTGGTCCTTTGTAGTGGTCGTGGTTCCCGAGAACCGAAAAGGTTCCTTTCGCCGGGTTGAGTTCTGAAAGGACGGGTACGAGATCGAACACCGGGTCGACAGTGCGCCAGACAAAATCTCCCGGTAGCAGCACCAGGTCAGGTTGAAATGAGTTCGCAAGTCGGACGGCATCGCGCACAACCTTCAGCGGAGTGAACGGATAGAGATGGATATCGCTGAATAGAGCGATCCTGAAGCCTTCAAAAGCGGTCGGCAGTTTCGGGATTCGGATCGAACGCTCTTCCAGTAGAACGCGGAGTGGTTCGAGACGCGTAGCATATCCGAGCTCGGCCGCACCAGGTAGCGCGACCGATAAACCAACACCTCCCGCGATCTGCAAGAACCTACGTCGCGATACTCTCATGTTTTCTAAATATGCAATGTTCGGGAGGTGGTGGACAGATACAACCATTCGGAAGGAGTGTCAAAAGCCGGGCAATCTCCGATTGGATTGAAGTTTTGCCCACCTTAAAATTCGGCGAGGTAGATCTGCTCCCGAGATTTTCGCATTGCCGGTTCACCGATTCTCCATTGACCGGGATTCCATGCATTTCTATAGTGATTTTGCGATCGGGGATTATCGGGGTTACTCGGATTTTACAGCAATATGGCTCTATCAATTGGCACGAAAGCTCCGGACTTTTCATTAAGTTTCAAGAATTCGGAGGGCATCAAACTGGTTAGGCTCAGTGACAACTTTGGCAAGCAGAATAGTTTGCTGCTATTTTTTCCGATGGCGTTCACAAGCGTCTGTACGACGGAGCTCTGTGAGACCAGCAACGAGCTGGGTGAATATGAGGATCTGAATGCCGCAGTCTACGGGATAAGTGGCGACAGCCCTTTTACCCTGGAAGTCTGGGCGAACAAGGAAAAGATCAGCGTTCCCCTATTAAGCGACTACGAACATCTCGTGACCAAGGCCTACGGCGTCGCATACGAGAGCTTTTTGCCGGAGCGCAATTTGCCGATGGGTGGCGTGGCGAAGCGCTCGGCATTTGTCATCGATCGCGACGGCACGATCCAGTATGCGGAGATCTCGGATGACCCGAGACAGTTGCCAAATTTTAAGGCCATCAAAGCGAAACTTAGTGAACTAAATTAGAGTATGATCCGAGATAAAGTCATTCGTAACTTTGACGCGGGGGATGGCAAAGAGGGAACTTATTATTCGATTCCGGCTCTGGAAGAGCTCGGCGTTGGAAAGGTCTGCCGGTTGCCGGTTAGCATCCGGATTGTGCTGGAATCGGTGCTTCGCAACTGTGACGGCAAAAAGGTGGCTGAAAAGGATGTTGCCGCGTTAGCAAACTGGAATGCGAAAGATCCAGCCAAAGAAGAGATCCCTTTTGTCGTAGCGCGAATCGTTCTTCAGGATTTTACCGGAGTGCCGTTATTGGTCGATTTAGCGGCGATGCGGGCTGCGGTGGCACACCTGAATCGCGATCCCAAAATGATAGAGCCGTTGGTACCGGTTGATCTGGTAGTGGATCACTCTGTGCAGGTCGATTTCGCCGGATCGCCTGAAGCGCTCGGTCTGAATCTCGACATGGAGTTTAAGCGTAACCGCGAGCGGTACGAATTTTTGAAGTGGGGTCAGCAGGCATTCAAAACGTTTGGCGTTGTCCCGCCGGGGATTGGGATCGTGCACCAGGTGAACCTTGAATATCTGGCGAAAGGGGTCCTAAGCTCAAAAGGGAGTGATAAAGAAATCTTCTATCCGGACACACTAGTGGGAACCGATTCGCACACAACGATGATCAATGGCCTTGGGATTGTTGGGTGGGGTGTTGGTGGAATCGAGGCGGAGGCGGGAATGCTAGGACAACCGGTTTATTTTCTGACGCCCGAAGTTGTCGGTGTCCACATGACCGGGCGCCTTAGGGAAGGCGTGACAGCCACTGACCTGGCGCTCCACGTCACTCAGTTACTGCGAGCAAGTAAGGTTGTCGGCAAGTTTGTCGAGTTTTACGGGGAAGGAGCGGCTTCGCTCCCTTTATTTGACCGCGCGACCATCGGCAATATGGCCCCGGAATACGGTGCAACGATGGGATTTTTCCCTGTCGACAATGAATCGGTCAATTATCTACGGATGACGGGGCGCTCCGAAGAAGCTTGCGAACGCTTTAAGAATTATTTTGAGGCGCAACGGTTGTTCGGGATGCCTCGAAAGGGTGATATCGATTATAGCGTCGATATCGAACTGGAATTATCGACCGTGCAGCCGAGTGTTGCCGGACCGAAGCGCCCACAAGACCGGATTAACCTCGCGGAAATCGGCGAAAATTTTCATGGTTTGTTCATTAAGCCGCTAAAAGAGGGTGGGTACGGAAAGAGCGAAGATCTCTTATCGCGACGAACGACGGTTTCGGTGAACGGATCGACACCTGCAACCAATCCTGCGAAATCGGGCGAAGTCGGACACGGCAGCGTTTTGATTGCTGCAATTACGAGCTGTACCAATACAAGCAACCCGAGTGTGATGTTAGGCGCCGGATTGCTTGCTAAGAAAGCGGTCGAAAAGGGATTAAAAGTTAATCCGACGGTCAAAACGTCGATGGCACCCGGGTCGCGAGTTGTGACCGACTATTTGGCGAAGACCGGCCTTCAACCGTATCTCGACCAACTCGGATTCAATATTGTTGGATATGGATGCACGACATGCATTGGGAATTCGGGGCCGCTGCATCCGAACATTGAACAGGCAATAACGGACAACGATTTTGTTGCGGCAGCGGTCCTTTCAGGTAACCGGAATTTCGAAGCGCGCATTCATCAAAACATCAAGGCGAACTTCCTGATGTCTCCTCCATTGGTCGTGGCGTTCGCATTGGCGGGGCGGGTCAATATCGACTTGGCGCACGAACCGATTGGTGTAGACCAGACGGGGAAACCGGTTTTTCTGAAAGATCTTTGGCCGACCTTGGAAGAGATCCACGCCGCAATGGCATCTGCATTGAAACCGGAGGTATTTCGTCAGCTCTATGCCGATTTCGCAGGGCAGAATCCAAAATGGAATGAGATAGTTTCTCCCGCGGGCGACCTATACGCTTGGGATGCCAAGAGTGATTATATTCAGGAACCTCCATTTTTCGAAAACTTCTCGATGGAACCAGGCGAAATCGTTGAGATTCTCGATGCCCGGCCTTTGGGCATATTTGGGGACTCGGTGACGACAGATCACATATCGCCTGCAGGAGCGATCAAAAAGACATCTCCGGCTGGTAAATATCTGGTTGAGCGCGGCGTGGAGCCGATTGATTTCAACAGCTATGGGAGCCGACGGGGGAACGACAGAGTGATGACGCGCGGCACGTTTGCAAACGTGCGAATCAAGAATCTGATGGTTCCTGGGGTTGAAGGGGGTGTAACCATCCACCACCCGAGCGGCGAACAGATGTCGATTTTCGATGCATCGGCGCGTTACCAATCGGAGGGGACGCCGCTTGTTGTGATTGCTGGACACGAATATGGAACCGGTTCAAGCCGGGATTGGGCGGCGAAAGGGACCCGGCTCCTCGGAGTAAAGATGGCGATTGCGGCCAGCTTCGAGAGGATTCACCGGAGCAATCTAGTGGGGATGGGCGTTCTTCCGCTTCAATTCCCGGAAGGTGTTTCGGCTCAGACATTGAATCTGAACGGATCGGAGACTTACAGTCTTCGTGGGATCGGAAATGATATACGGCCGCGGCAGGAAGTGATCTTGGAAATCAAGCGGAAAGAGGGGAGCACAGAGAAAGTCCCATTGATCCTGCGTATCGATACTCCAATTGAAGTCGATTACTATCGCCATGGTGGAATTCTCCCGTTTGTGTTGAGAGAGATTCTACAGACGAGCCCGCGGTGAAGTTGATCGCTTCAGGCGGTGTATGAAGTTATTCCGGAAGATTTCGGACCACCCAAAGGTTGCCCGGAATGACTTGAATAATCCAGTCTAGCGCAGAAGCAAAAACCGGTTGATCAGAACCGGGCATTTGCGAAGGCATCACGACGAGGTCTGTGCCGCTGGATTGTATAAATTCACAGGCGGTGAATCCGGTGTTCCCGCGCAGAAGATGGTAGTCGAGCTCGACTTTTGATCGCGGTTGATTCTGTATCCAGGATTCAATTGTTACTTCGGCTGACAATGCGCCGTTGTTGACGCCGAGTGCCTTTTCTTTTGCCTGCGCGAAGGTGGTTTGCACGTACAGAAGGTTCACTCGTCTACCACCACGCCGTTCTGCGAGATCAACCGCTGCATTGAACACGCTACGGCTTGATTCCGATAAATCAGGAAGTGCGACGAGAATGTCTTCAGGTGCTTTCGGATCCTCCTTCGGATCGGTGTATAAGAGAAGGTCACACGGAGCGAGTCGGAGCAGTCCCCGTGCGACGTCGCCGGTGAAATTTCGATGGACAGTTTCTGTTTCAAGAGCGCCGGCGACTAACAAATCGATGCCGGTCTGCTGCTGGACTTTCAAAATCGCTTCGACTGGTTGCCCGGGCTCGTATTTTATTTCCGCGCTTCCGTCGAGATTAAGCTCTTGAAGCGCTGCGCGAAAACGTTCTTCTTTTTCTTCTGAAAATGCATCGGCGTGGATCAGAAAGAGCGGTGCGGACAGCGCACGACTCACGCGGCCCGCTTCGGCGAGAACAGCCTTAAAGCGAGGAGAAAAAGTTGTCGCAACTCCTACTCGGCGATACACGCCGGGGAGGATACGTTAGTTCTTATTCGCCAACAACTCGCTTTCTTTTCAGGGTGTTCATTTTAGCCGAGATACTTCTTTTTCAGATACTCTACACGGTAGCGCGCCTGAGTCGGTTCGCCGGTGGCTTTTGTCATCAGGTCGGCCGGAAGATATCTGCGGCCGTGTTGATGAATGTTTTCACGAAGCCACTTGAGCAAAGGAGCATACTCTCCCTGAGCCAATTGGTCTGTTAACCCTGTGACCTTTTTCCCCGCGGCAACCATTAATTGCGCGGCGTTAAGGTTTCCCAAAGTATAAGTCGGAAAATACCCGATCAAACCATGGCTCCAATGGACATCCTGGAGAACTCCACGCCGATCGTCTGGAACTTTCAGTCCGAACAAATCATAAAATCGAGAATTCCAGGCTTCGGGTAGATCTTTCACTTTCAGCCGATCTTCAATGAGCGCGAGTTCGAGTTCGAACCGTAGCAGAATATGGAGATCGTAAGTGACCTCGTCCGCTTCGACCCGAATAAAGGAGGGAGCGATGCGTTGGACACCGCTGGCAAGTTCCTCAGGCGAATATCGAGCCACATCCGGCAGGTGTTTGCACGCGGTGGGATGCCAAAGCTGCCAGAACTGCGTTGTGCGCCCCACGTGATTTTCCCAAAGCCTGGATTGTGATTCATGAATGCCGAGGGAGACTGCATCACCGGAAGGAAGTCCGGCGCGCTCTGCGGGCAGCCCTTGCTCGTAGAGGGCGTGGCCGGTCTCGTGCATCACTCCATACAACGAAACTTCAAAGCGATTCTCGTTGTATCGGGTCGTAATTCTCTGATCGAAAGGCCCAAGTGTCGTTGCAAATGGATGCGTTGTGGTGTCAATCCGGCCCGAATTAAAATCATAGCCGAACGCCGAGGCGACCTCTTTGGAGAATGCTTTTTGGCCTTCGATCGGATACTGACCATCCAAATACGATTCGCTGACTTCCTTGCCTGCAAGTTGGCCAAGGAGATCGACCAGCGCGATCCGGAGATCTTCGAGGACAGGAGCGACTTGCAAGGCTGTAATGCCCGGTTCGTAATCGTCGATCAAGGCGTCATACGGAGATTCTTTGTATCCCCACAGCTCTGCTTTCCTGCGAGTGAGATCGACGACTTTCTCCAGATGCGGCTCAAAGATCGAAAACTTCGATTCGGCACGGGCACTGGCCCACGCGTCTCTCGCAACGGTGCGAGTCTTTTCATATTCCTCTACAAGAGAGACTGGAATCTTTGTTGCACGATCATAAGCTCTCCGCCATTCCCGTAGATTTGCTGCTTCTTCGGAACCCGGTTCGAGCCCAGACTGTTCAGCGGCTTGAACCCAGTCGCCGACGCACGGTTCGGTAAAAAGCGTGTGCGCTCTTGCTTCGAGGTAACTGAGCTGATCCGCGCGGTACGGAACCGCTTTCGGTGGGAGGTAGGTTTCAAAATCCCATCCGAGGATGGCCCCTACTGATCTCAAAAGATAAACCTCGCGGGCGCGCTCACTCAATTGGCGATAAGCATCAGAAGACATGGGTGCACCCTATTGCGCCTTGATCTACGGTCGCAACTTCTTTATACCGGCGCTCAATGGAGATTTTCATTGGCGCAGTTGCCGGAGTGCTCGGGTTCCTGTTTTGCTACTGTTTGCTCGGTGGCATTTACACGATCAACCAAAACGAGCGGGCGGTTGTCACAAATTTTGGGAAGGCGGAGCGAATCGGAAGAGCGACCAGCCTGGATCTGCCGGTCGCGGAATCATTGCAGCCGGAGGAGAAAGAGCGATATGTCTATCCGCAGGTTCGTGTGATTGGGCCGGGTGGCCCCTATTTTCGAATGCCCTGGCAACGGGTGTTCAAGACGTCGGTCTCAATCCAGACGGTGAACGTTGCATACGACCCGGACCTGCCGGAAGCAAATCAGAAAGGGACCGTGCTTGAGGCGGTCACAAAAGATCAATTGAATATCGGGATCACCGGCCAGATTCGGTACCGGGTCAGTGAACAGAATCTGTACGCCTACTTTTTCGGCGTGAAGAGACCGATCGCGCATGTGATCGGTTATTTTGTTTCGATTCTCAGAGAGCGGATTGCCAACTACGAGTCACGACCCCTTGTCGAAGCGGTTGAACCGGAGATTGCGAAGACCAGCGAAGCTCTCGCAAAAGTAGGCGTATCGATTAACGATCTTCGCAAAAATCTCAACGACCTGAATGAACAGATGGATCAACAATGTCTCTCTTCCTCGGCCCGGTACGGAATGATATTAGATGCCTCGCTAATCACTGGGATCGATCCGCCAGAGGAGATTGAATCTGCCCTTGCTGCGATTAACACGGCGCATAACGAAGTTTCATCTAACATCAGTCTCGCGCAGGCGAACGCTGATCAGCGCATCGAGCAATCTCGAAAGGCGGTTGAGATCGAAACGAATCGTGCGGAGGCGGAGGTGCAACCGCTGCGTTGGATGGCACAGCAGTTGGGCGGCCTGAAGCAGAGCGGCGAACAGGCGTTGCCTGCATACATCCGTAATGTGCGGCTCGATCTTTTTTCGAAAGCGAAGCGAGTGATTCTCCGATCGAAAGGATAACGCAATGAATTTCATAATTGCATTCGTCGTCGCGTTTGTCCTGAGCTGGATCGCTATTCCGGTGCTGCTGGCTTTCCTGAGCATCGTTAATTTTTACACAACTGTGATGGAAGGAAGAGTGAAAGTGTATCTGTTATTCGGCCGGGTGCTGGGTGTCATAGCTGAACCGGGCCTCCATCTATTGTGGCTGCGATTGGGACCACATGCTGCCCTTGTGCGGTTCTTCGGGAGGGTCCACGAAATCGATACGCGACTGGATCAGGAATATTTGCGAGGCAATCCTGTGAACACAGAGGAAGGAACCCCGATGGGCGTGGGCGTCTGGTACGAGATGCGAGTCAAAAATCCAGTCGATTACCTCTTCAAGAATCTGGATCCGCGCGGTTCTTTACGGGCAAATGTGGCGAATTCAACGGTGCGCAGTCTAAGCAACTTGCCGCTTCATGAAATGCTCGAAAGTCGGCACACGATGAGCCGGATCGTCCGGCAGGAGGTTTCACCTAAGGCGGAGGAATGGGGGTACCAGCTCGGGTCTGTTTACGTGCGAAAAGTGCATTTCCGGGATAATCTCATGATCCGGCAGATCGAACAGAAAGTCGTGAATCGATTGCGCCAGGTCACTTCGGCGATCCGGCAAGCCGGAACGAACCAGGTCGATATCATCACCAGCTCTGCCGAACGCCAGGCGGCGACAGAGTTTGCGAAGGCGCGTTCTGTGCGTCCACAAATGATTGGCCAGGCACTGCGAGAGATTGGTCAGGATGCAGACGTTTTGAATGCTGTGTTTGCGACGCTGGAAGTGGAACGATTGGTGAGGGCAAACGCCGAGATCACATTGATTCCGGATCATGTCGATGAGACGCTCACGAGTCTGCTGGCGTCGGGCGTGGAGTTGGAAGGCAGAAGTAAGAAGTAAGAAGTAAGAAGGCAGAAGGCAGACGAGGGGGAAACGCTTCCTTCGGTCTCGAGTGTAAAGATTGTGTCGCGCGACGGCTGCCGCGAGTTATATTTGAGTCATGAACGCGCCACTGGGTTATGCGCTCCTTCGGGACCGCCGCGTCTCTCTCCGGCCGAAGCTGATGGCTTTAGGCGCTGGGCTTGCCGCAGCGGCAATGATTGAGATACTACAGATCCCTGTCGAAAGCTTTCTGGCGCTTATTCTGCCCGTATTTGGCGTGGCTGGCGATATCGCCCTCGATGGCATGGAGGCGGTGGTTGTGCCAGTTCTTGTTGCGACCCTCCTGATGCCGTATATGGCGCCACCGGCGATCGTTCAGCAAATCCGGGCTGAACGCGGAGCAGGGGCTTGAAGCGCGCAAAATTCAAAACCTCATCCAACGACATTCGCCGGGTAAAGCAGTCGGATTTAGTGGCGTCAAACCAGTAGCTGGGGCGTTCGGAGTTCCGAGTTCAGCGTTCCGCGGCAAAGGATAGGCTGCCTGACCTCCGTAGCCTCGGCGAAGGATGGTCCCCGCTTGTCCGAGCCGGGGAAGAGTTCACCAAGCCGCAACCTAATGGATGCGGTTTCTGCGTGTGCGCGTATCGGCGCGTCGGCGAATACCAAGGAGATTGGCAACGTCATTGCCTGTCTTATTGGCGTCTCGCTTGAAAGCAGGTTTGGTTGCGGGCTCTATTCGAGTTGCTCGAGCCTCCTAAGGGCTTCGGCGTCTAATTCGATGTGCGCGGATTCAACGTTTTCTTCCAGATGTGCCCTGGATGTTGTTCCGGGAATCACAACGATGTTTGGTGACCGGTGAAGAAGCCATGCGAGCGCAACCTGGGACCGTGAAACACGCAGACGCTCGGCGACTTCGGCTACTGGACCACCGGCCGATGCGAGAGGAGCTCCCGGTTTCATCGGGTCGGCACCCAATGGTCCGTAAGGTAGAAACAGAATTCCGCGTCCGGCGCAGAATTCGACAATCGGATCGCTTTGGCGTTCTGCAACGCTATACCGGTTTTGGACAGATGCGATCGGGGTAATCGCGACGGCCTCTTTTAGCTGATCCAACGTGATATTCGAAAGTCCGATGCGGCGGATCTTTCCTTGTTTTTGCAAGGTCGCAAGTCCTGCGACGGAATCAGTGAATGGGACATCCGAGTCAACCCAATGGAGTTGATAGAGGTGGATGGAGTCGAGGTGCAGATTTTTGAGGCTGTCTTCGCAATCGCGTCGGAGCCCTTCCGGACTGCCATCGAGAAATCGGGCAGTGGCGGTTTTCTTAACGACACCACCTTTCGTGGCGATAAAGAGATCGTTGGGATAAGGAGCCAGGGCATCTGCGATCAGTCGTTCGTTCCAGCCTGGACCATAAGCTCTAGCGGTGTCGATAAAGCGAATTCCGATTTCGAGGGCATGACGCAGCAACTGTTTGCCGCCCTCCCAATCGACGTAAGGACCGTAATTGCTGGGCAGGCCGGTCAGGCGCATAGCGCCATAGCCGAGCCGGGGAACGGTGAAATCGCCAGTGATCGTGAAGGTATTCTGCATATTGGGGTTTCGATGAATTCCTTGTTTCCTGTCACCAAAATAGAATGCTATTTCGAAGACAGGAAACAAAGAATTCGATGGGAACCGGGAGTGATATTGAATTGCCAGATCAATTGCCGTTGGAGGGGCTCTTCACCCGGCATGGGTATCGGCCCGCAATGGCTTTGAAGCGGTTGGAACCCGACGCGTATTTCGCTAACCGCAATCCATCGGAGATTCTACCGCGGCGCTCGGAATTGCTCAGTGTTGACGGTGAGGATTTCCTATTCGAACCAGAGAGAGAGGAAGATCGCCAAGCTGTGATCGATTTTACCGGCGATTTTGTCCGCGTGAACGGTGTGCAGTCATTTCGGGCACTAGGCGCGATGTGGGAGCCGGATTTTGTACTCTTGAGCCGGCAGGCTGCCGGCAAGGCGGTTGGGGGGTGCGTCTGTTTCCCGACCGGCTGGAGTTTGAGCGAGAAAAGAAATCAATCTGTGTCGATCGTTCATGAGCCAGTGCCGGGGTTGAATGTGGGTCTGGGCGCGAGGATTGGCCAATTTTTCGAGCGGCTTGAATCCGGAGAGTGTTACCAGCGATCGAACTGGAGCTTGACCAGTTCGAGACAAATGAATCAACGCCCTGCAGATGCAATCCTAGAAATTGGGCCGGATTGCGATCCGGTCACAACTTTTCTTCGTATTGAATGGCAGGCGTTAATCGCGATCGATTCGCGCCGAATATTGTTCGGAATCAGAATCTATCACTGCACAATTGATGTGGTTCGGCAGAATCGAGAGGCGGCATTGTTGCTTGCGGAGAACCTTCGCACCATGCCAGAGGAGATGTTGCGCTATAAGCGGCTGACCCATTGCAGAGAACGATTGATCGGGCTGTTGGGTAGCTGAGTGTCAGTGTCGGTTGCCAGTAAAGCCGGGTTTGTGCCTTGATCGGAGCCGGATAACGATTGGCAAGCCGTAGTAACCATTCTTTTCGCGGATCCTGGCTTCCAGATAGCGCCGATAATCATCGGTCAGAAGGTCCGGGTAATTGACGAACAACATGAAACTCGGCGGAGCCACTAGCGGGTTCTTCGGAGGGTCGACTTGAGTCGCATAAAGCAGCTTTAGACGTTTGTTCGCACGCATCGGCGGTGGACTAACGATCATTGCTTCCTGTAGCAGCCGGTTCAATACACCGGTACCGATTGTCCGGTTCGCATGTTTCTGGATTTTTTCGATGCTTTTGAACAGGCGGTCAAGATTTTCACCGCTATGTGCTGAGACGATATCGATCGGGGCGTAACTCAGGAAAAAGAGTTCGGATTGTATCTGGTGGATGAGAGAATGCAGGAAATCGCGGACACCGTCCGGAGGCTTGACCAGGTCAAGCTTGTTAACGATTACGATGCAGGGCTTGTGATTCTCATGGATCAGACCGGCGATTTTTTTATCCTGTGCGGTCACTCCGACCACCGCGTCAATGACCAGCGCGCAGATGTCGGCGCGCTCGATACTTTTCTCGGACCGCATCACGCTAAAGACCTCGACCGAAGTGTTGTGGCGGCGCCTGGAGCGTATTCCGGCCGTGTCGATCAGGAGATAGCGTAGCCCATCTCGTTCATACGGAATATCGACCGAATCACGTGTTGTTCCCGCCAGCTCGCTAACGATTGTGCGCGGGCTCTGCAAAATCGCGTTGATCAAAGAGGATTTCCCGACATTCGGCCGTCCGACGATTGCAAGCTTGAGCTCTGCCTGTTGATCGATCTCCAACTCGTCAACGGTTTGCTCTGAGGGCAGGTGCGCCTCGATCCGGTCGATCAGTTCGGAGATTCCGCGACCGTGCGCCGCGCTGATCGGAATAAGCTCTTCGAACCCAAGTGCTGCGAACTCGATGTCGGCCATTTCCTGTTTCGGGTGATCGACCTTGTTGACTGCAATTACGACCGGTTTCCCTGCGGTGCGAAGCTCTTTGGCTAGGGAGCGGTCGATTGGTGTCACGCCATCATGGGAATCGACGACGAAGAGAATAAGATCGGCCATTTCGGTCGCCAGCCGAGCCTCGGCTCGAACCTGTTCTTCGGAATTATTTTCCGCAAAGGTCTCGATGCCACCTGTGTCGAAGAGAGAGAAAGGACGGGAACCGACGCGACAATCGGCAAGGAGGCGGTCGCGTGTCACGCCTGGTTCATCGTGGACGATGGCGATCCGTTTCTTGGCAAGCCGGTTGAACAGGGCGGATTTGCCCACATTCGGGCGGCCCACAATTGCTACGACCGGCCACTTCGCATTCGTCGATTTCATTCGGGAGGTTCGCTAAGCTGGAGCACGAAAGGGCCGGTAGTCGTCCTGGAACCGAGTTTTAGCCAGGGATCGGTGAGCAATTGGTTTAGGGATTGAGAGAAACGTCTGTATTGCATACGTATAAAAAGTACAGCCCCCCGTATCCGCTGGATACGAAGGGCTGCTGTTCCCCCCAGAACAATCCGTAAAAATAGACGAAGCTACATTTGCGCAGGCGCCAGGTGAATTCAAATGAAAATTTCAGTAATTTAACCGGTCAGTCAATTTCATTGAAATAGAACAAATAAATCACGATTTCTGCACCTCTTTCTACCCAGAAACGGTTTGAGCAATGTGGAACAGTGGAATTGATGTTCGCTGGTCCACTTCGCAATTGCAGAAAGCTCGTTTAGCCCTCAACTACTTTTCTCGAGATTCCATCAAACCCCATGCAAACCATCGTAATCGGTCACCGAAACCCGGATATGGACGCAATCTGTTCAGCGATTGCCTATGCCGAGCTAAAGCAAAAACTGGGAATGCAAAACGTCATCGCGGCGAGAGCCGGGAACACAAACGAGCGGATCGACCTCGTTCTGCAAAAATTCGGGGTGCCAGCCCCGCAGTTTTTGGGTGATGTGTCGCCCCGGGTCGAAGACGTAATGGAGACACAAATTATCTCCGTAGCCCATGATTCTTCGATCTATCACGCGATGAATTCGATCGAAAAACAACGGATACGGGGTTTGCCAGTTGTGGATGCGCAGGATCGGTGCCTGGGGATGCTTTCCGGGTGGAAAGTGAGTCAATATCTTTTCCCTCAAAGAGAGGAAGTGCGGAGTTCGCGGGAAATCTTGGCTTCGATCTCGGACATTGTGCATTCGTTTGACGGTGAATTTGTTGTCGGCGGCCCGAAAGAAGAGCGGCAAAAGGTAATCCTCATGGTTGCGGCGATGAGTCTGAGTTCATTCGGCGAAAGGCAACGGAGGGACCGCCCGGAGCAGACAATCGTCTTTGTTGGAGATCGAGAGGATATTCAATTGGAAGCGATTGCGAATAAGTCGTTGGCGGTGGTCGTAACGGGCGGAATGGGGTTGTCGGCTAAGGTACGTTCGGTGGCAAAAGAGGCCGGGATTCCTATCATAACGAGCCGGCACGATACAACGACGACGGTGCTGTTGGCACGCGGAGCCGCGAGTATTGAATTGATGATTGAGCCGCAGTTTTCGAGTTTGTCGCCAGACACGTCGTTAAAGTCCGCAAGGCACGTTGTGGCTGCCTCTTCGGAATACGTTTTTCCGATCCTTGAAAGCGACAAACGGCTTGTTGGAATTCTTACAAAAAGCGACTTTATCAAACCGATTCCGCGCCAGTTGATTCTCGTGGATCATAACGAACTGTCCCAAGCCGTAAAAGGGGCTGACGAACTGCAGATCATTGAGGTTCTTGACCATCACCGGCTCAACAGTTTCAAGACGGATTTGCCGATTTTATTCTGGAACAACCCTGTCGGTTCCACGAGCACTCTGGTCACACTTTCGTATCAGCAGTATGGAATCAAGATCGAGCGCCCGATGGCCGGACTGCTGATGGCCGGACTGATCTCGGATACGCTGAACCTCTCTTCACCCACAGCGACGCCAATCGATGCGAAGGTGTTGGAAACACTCAGTCAAATTGCCGGGGTAGAACCAGCAAAGCTGGCCGAGAGCATTTTCGCAGTTGGGTCTCCGTTGCTGACGTTAGATCCGAGCGCGGTGATTCTCGCCGACTGCAAAGATTACTCAGAGGATGGCCACTTGTTCAGTGTTTCGCAGATCGAAGAGTTGGGGTATTCACATTTTTACGCGAAACAGGAGGCACTCCTTAAAGCGCTGGATGAGTATCGGTCGAAACGCGGAAGCCTCTTTGCTGCGTTGCTCGTGACTGATGTGAACACACAGAATTCGCTTCTCATGGTTGCGGGTCCGCCCGCGTTTCTGGACACGATCACTTACCCACAATTGGATACGCACCTATTCGAACTAAACAACGTTGTCTCAAGAAAGAAGCAGCTTGTTCCTTATTTATTGGACTGCCTGCATAAAATCAGCGCAGGGATCAGCGAGTGACCGGTCACTAAGATGGCGATACGCACCTTGAGAAGCTGGTTCTGGATCTCGCCTGATGAGCGCCGCCGGCAGGTCCCGCTACCGGTTCTGCTTCTGAACTGGTTCCTGGCATTCGTGTTGCTAGCGTTTGTCTGTTTCTATTCGTTCAGCCGGCTCACCTACACCTGGAACTGGGGGACGGTTGGCGGGTACAGCAGCTTTTTCTGGCGCGGCTGGTGGAACACGCTGAAAATCTCGGTGCTCGCGCTGGTGTTGAGCACTGTGATCGGGCTTTTAGCCGCGCTGGCTCGGCGGTCCGGAATCCTGTTGCTGCGTGCGCTGAGCCGGCTCTATGTCGAGCTTATTCGGGGAACACCACTTCTGGTGCAAATCTCATTCGCATTCTATGTCGTGGCGGACGCATTTCGAATTCAGGACCGGTTTATGGTAGGCGTATCGGCGTTGTCCCTGTTTTCTGGCGCCTTTATCAGCGAGATATTCCGAGGGGGTATTGAAAGTGTTGGAGCCTCTCAGTTGGAGTCAGCGAGAGCCATTGGATTGACCCGGTTCCAGACATATCGATTTGTGATATTTCCGCAGGCAATCCGAGTGATTCTGCCGGCATTAGCTGGAATGTTCGCCAATCTAATAAAGGATTCTTCATTGCTGTCCGTGATCTCGATCGAGGAATTCACATGGAACGCGCAACAGGTTTCGGCTTTAACCTACAGTAATTTTGAATGTTATATCCCGCTGGCGATTGGGTACCTCGTTCTCACGTTGCCGATCACGCTTTGGACTCAATGGCTCGAGAAACGGACAAAATATGAAACTTAGGGCCACGGATCTTTGCAAATCGTTTGGGCAACAGGTCGTCCTCCGGAACGTGAATCTTGACCTGACAGATGTCCGCTCGCTGGCATTGATCGGGCCCTCAGGAGGCGGTAAATCGACTTTTCTGCGGATCATGGCCGGGTTGGAAATGCCTGATAGCGGCTCGGTCGTGATGAACGATCGCGAAGTGGTTTATCGCGAAAAGGAACTGCTCGAGCATCGACGGACGGTTGGAACGGTCTTCCAGGCGTTCAATCTGTTTCCTCATCTGACGGCGATGCAAAATATCACACTCCCCTTAGAAAAGGTTCATGGGCATCAGCCTAAGGAGGCGAGAGCGCTTGCAGAAGCCATTCTTGTGCGATTTGGCCTCCTGGAACACGGGCATAAGCCGCCCGCGCAATTGTCCGGTGGTCAACGTCAACGAGTCGCGATTGCTCGTGCGATTTCAATCAAGCCGAAATTGTTACTTTTCGATGAACCGACCTCGGCCCTCGACCCGGAAATGACGGCTGAAGTTCTGGAGGTGATCGAGGAACTTCGGAAGGAAGGGCGCGACCTGGTGCTGGTGACGCATCAGATGGGATTTGCCCATCGGGTTGCAGACAGGATTGCGTTGCTTGCAGGTGGCGAGATCGTCGAATGCGGGTCGCCCGCAGAGGTGCTGGATAGCCCACAATCAGAAATTACCCGGCAGTTTCTGGCGAAGATATTGAAGTATTAAAGAGGAGTTCACCGCAGAGACACTCCGCGTTTTCGAAGACAGGTCGCCTCCCGGCTGATGGCACGCCAATAATCGGGTAAGAGAAGGAGTACGATCACGGTCGCGATGTGGCCTTTACAGAGGAGGGATCCATTTGGCGCAGAAAAATTGGGCTCCCGATCAATTGACCGAGAGCCCATCCCGCCCGAACTGTTTACCGAAGTAAAATCTGAAGGAACACTACTGAACTGATAGGGTTTAAATCACGAAATGGGCATCGAGTAAAGCGATATGTTGGACAAGCCGCCCCCTTTGATCCGCGCGATAAGCTCCCGATTGGAGCAGCAACCCAGTTTTTGAGGTGACTGGTCAAGCAGCCGTTCGGCCGTTGACCTTCTCTTTCTTCCGAGTCTTGCGAGGTTTCGGATGGGAAATAGCCCGTTCGAGAAGAGGTTCGAGTACGAACGGATGGATGACTTTATCTTTGCGAAACTTCCGCATCGTGATTTCGACAACATCCGCCAAGGTGAATCGGTCAAGAATGTTGGAGATGGCATTTCGGACATCGAGCATCAGGACGCGGAGGCCGCAGTGCTCTTCATCGGGGCAACTACAGCGCTCGTACGCGGTTTGGCTGACGCAGGCGATAGGAGCCAGCGGCCCATCGATTAGGCGGACGACTTGACCGATGGAAATGTTCTCCGGTGGGCGAGCCAGAAGATAACCCCCATGTTTTCCGCGCCGGCTCTCAAGGTAACCGGCTGCCTTGAGTTGCATCAGGATTTGCTCGAGGAATTTGATCGGCAGCCCTTCTTTGGGAGCGAGCTCACTCACCTGGAGTAGAGGACGCCCAATAGCCTGGGCGACACCAAAATCGATCAAAGCGCGGAGGGCGTATTCGCCCCTTTTAGATAGCTTCACGGTTTCCGAGTTTAAATCGCAAGTCTCGGGATCTCAACTAGTAGTATGCAAAAGTCTACCAAGATAGAGGGCGCAAGGATGATGCCGTGAACATAAGTCACCTGCCGGTTGGGCAAAAGTCCGAGGCGGTCTCACTTCGCAAGATGGCCTATTTTTCCAAGATGCGAGATACTCGCGGTAAAGCCCTTTGGGAATCTGGAAAAGGGCGGAAAGGATGCTGCAAACCTGCGCTTGTGGCGGTAAAGGAGGTAATCCCGGCTTAAAATAAGGCAGTACCGACGGAGGGGGTCGAACCCACACGTCCTTGCGGACACTGGATTTTGAGTCCAGCGCGTCTGCCAGTTCCGCCACGTCGGCAATTGTGAGGAGGGAAGTAGTAATCAGTTTAAGGCGAAACGCAAGCGTTGCTTTAGCGACGTCGCCAACTTGAGCGACGGCGGAAGCCGCTACCTGAAGGATGCGATGGGAGTGTGGGCATGTCGGTGTGTCGGCGAACGCGGGACTCCCAAAATCGAGTACGAGCGCGACGACGATCACGAGTACGATACGTGTTAGATCGAACCATCAATAGCGGAAGAATCGCCACAAAGCTCGGTGACGAACTCGGAACTTCGAACATCGAACCCGAGCCCGAGGAGCAAATCAGATCAGGGCTGGGTGTTGGATTTGTTCAATGGCCCATGCGGCGTGTTCGGCGATGAGAGGGTCGGGATCTTGGGAGAGATTTGTCAGGACAGGGAGATCTTCGATGGATCCGGTGTTTCCCAATGCGACGCAGATGTTGCGGACGAAGCGCGGACGTTTGATGCGCTTGATGGGGGACTCGCGGAAGAGGATACGGAACTCGTCTTCTGTCAGCATGGCAAGTTGCCGCAAAGTCAGCGTTTTGAGAGGTTCGGGCAGATGGAATTGAAGTTCCTTTGTCTCTTTGGCAAATCGGTTCCAGGGGCAGACTTCCAGACAGTCGTCGCACCCATAAATCCGATCGTGAATGGCGGACCGGAATTCGACTGGAATTGGACCCTTGTTTTCAATTGTCAGATAGGAGATGCACCGGCGGGCATCCAGTTGGTAAGGAGCGGTAATGGCGCGAGTGGGGCAGACGTCGATGCAGCGGGTGCACGACCCACATCGATTCTTTGAGGCGGTGTCCGGTTCCAGATCGAGGGTTGTCAGGATGACTCCTAGAAAGAACCAGGTCCCCAGTCCGGCATTCAAACACATGGTGCTTTTACCCTGCCATCCAAGGCCGCAAATCGCAGCGAAGTCCCGTTCGAGGATTGGTCCGGTGTCGACGTAGCATTTTTGTGTTCCGCCCTGTTTGCACAGAAAAGCGTCGATCGGTTCCATGCCCTTGAGCATGATTTTGTGGTAATCAGCGCCCCAAGCATATCTAGCGATTTTACCAGCTGAAATGCGCTGATCAGCGCCTTGGAAATAGTTAGCGGCCAGCACAACCACCGTTTTGGCATCTAAGAGAACCCGACCAGGGTTGGTACGGCGCTCCGGGTCGCGATTCAACCACTCCATTTCTCCATGGCGACCCGATTCCAACCATGAAAAATAAGCTGCCGCGTGTGCTGCAGGCGCCGCTACTGCGAATCGACAAACATCGAATCCATGTTGCTTTGCAAGTTCCCTAATGATCGTCTTCATAGGCGCCGGACAACCGGAGAGTCACGGCAGCTATCACCTGATCTGCGACCTGCTGGTGAGTCAATCCAGTTGTCTCAACCGTAATATCTGCAACGGACCGATACAACCGGTTGCGAAGAGTCATCAGATCCGTAATGGTCGCTCGCGGGTTTTCCGTTTTAAGAAGTGGCCGATTCTGATTCCGCGAGACACGCTCCCAAATCACTTCTTCAGTCGCGGTCAGCCAGACAACGAGCCCCAGTGTTCGCAGGAGCGCGTGGTTCCGCGGCCGTAGCACAATTCCACCTCCCGTCGCGATGACGGCGCCAAGGGATACTTGGAGAGTTTGCAACGCAAGCGTCTCTTCGTCTCGGAAGAAGGGTTCACCGAGCAGTTCGAAGATTTCGGAAATCGGCTTTCCGATTTTCTGACGAATCAAAAAGTCTGTGTCGACAAACCGGAATCTCCAACGACGAGCGATCTCCCTTCCGACGGAGGATTTGCCGGAACCCATGAAGCCCACCAGCACTAGATTACGGACGGACGCCGGAAGTTGCATAGCCGTCACAGCTTTGACTCAACCTGCTGCGACGGGCAACGTTTAAATTTGATGGTTACACCCTTACGACGTTTCTGGCTTTCGCTCCTTTTTCGTCCTGGTACAATTCGTACTCAACGGTCTCGCCTTCGTTCAGGGTCTTAAATCCATCCGCTTGGATCACGGAAAAATGGACAAAGACGTCGGTGGGAACTTTTGGGTCAACAATGAACCCAAAGCCTTTTTTCTCGTTAAACCACTTGACTGTGCCTTTAGACATACAATCGATAGAACGAGCCAACCACCCGGGTAGGTACCCCTGCTAATCCAACAGAAATCTGGTCCAACTAAGCGCCCGGCTCGAAAAGGCCACGAGTATATGGAGTTCACGCTAAAAACGTCAAGAGGAATGCAACACTATTATTTCCAGCAGGATACGTCTTGCGTTCTTTCCCTCGCCCCTCATTGTTTTCCGTATGTCTGATACCTGCTTAATCGCTGTTGTGATGGGAAGCAAATCCGACTGGACCACGATGAAGTACACAGTGGATTTGCTGCAGGAATTCGAAGTGCCGACCGAGTCCCGTATTGTTTCGGCGCATCGGACACCGGATCTGCTGGTCGAATTCGCAAAACATGCCCCAGAACGAGGAATCCAGATCATTATCGCCGGAGCGGGTGGTGCCGCCCATTTGCCTGGGATGCTTGCTGCGCACACCCATTTGCCCGTTCTCGGTGTGCCGATTGAAAGCAGGGTGCTAAAGGGGGTTGATTCGCTGCTGTCTATCGTGCAGATGCCGGCAGGAATTCCCGTTCCGACTCTGGCGATCGGTGAACCGGGCGCCAAGAACGCGGCTCTTGCGGCAGTGAGTATCCTGGCGCTTCAGAACGCTGATCTGCGCCATAAATTGCTCGAATTTCGTCGAAGGCAGACCGAGCAGGTACTGCATGCTGTGCTGGATTGAATTGCGAAACGGTTGTCAGCGCCTGCTCGCACCATGAGAACAATTGTCGTCGACGCGATCGGAAATGAACGCGAAGCGGTTCAGATTGCGTCTGAGGTTTTGTCACGAACGGGCGTAGTCGCCCTCCCAACGGAGACGGTCTATGGGCTCGCTGGCAACGCTTTGGAACCCGAAGCGGTTGCAAAAATATTTGAGGCCAAAAACCGACCGTCATTTGACCCATTGATCGTCCACATCGGGGATCCTGATTGGCTTTTTCCGCTGATTGCCGGCCCTGAGTGCGTCGGGTCGGTCTGTGAACGGTTGATGCAGCGATTCTGGCCGGGACCATTGACGATCTTGCTGCCTAAATCGCCACTTGTTCCGGATCTGGTGACGGCCGGGCTTGAGGAAGTGGCGATTCGAATGCCGCGCCATCCGTTGTTTCTGGCGGTTATAAAGGCATTCGGAAATCCTTTGGCGGCGCCAAGTGCGAATCAATTCGGCCGGGTTAGCCCAACCCGTGCCGCCCATGTATTTGAGGAATTAAATGGGCGAATTCCGCTGATCCTGGATGGAGGAACCACCGAGCTTGGGGTGGAATCAACGATAGTTCGCGTCATCCGAAATCGAATTGAAATCCTGCGCCCCGGTCCCGTTACTGAAGAGGAGCTCGCGACAATCGCGCCGCTAGGCGAATTGAGCACTCCTCAAAAGATCGTCGCACCAGGTCAGACTCCAAGTCATTACGCGCCTGCGAAGCCGGTTCGAATTTTTGATTCTGAGAGAATCGATCAAGAGTCGAAAAGTCAGGCGTTCTTGTGCTGGGGGCCGATTCGTCACTTAGATCGTTTCGCAGAGGTGCGTTCGTTGAGTGAATCGCGTGATTTGCGGACCGCGGCTCAACGACTATTTGGACTGATGCGTGAGATGGACGGTTTGGATGTGGATGGAATCTTGATCGAAGCGGTGCCGGAAGAGGGGCTTGGAAGAGCGATCATGAACCGAGTCCACCGCGCCTCGGCTCCTCGATCAACGGACAAGCCGATCGGCGAAAAAGGGTAAGGGGCGACCTTCCGAGGTCCGGATTCAGCTTATTTATTGATAAACGTTAAATCATATATAAGTAGCTGGAATTAAATATTTTATCGATTTGATCCCTCTATCAATAGAGTGATTTCCCCTTTTGCGGGATGGGCTTCGTAGTGCAAAAGCACTTCTGCGACGTCGCCCCGACGGAATTCTTCAAATTGCTTGGTCAATTCGCGCGCGACGCAGACTCGGCGAGTTGGGTCCAGGCTTCGAACCGTTTCGAGTGACCGGAGAATCCGGTGTGGAGACTCGAAGTAAATGGAAGTCACTTCACGGTTCAGCGCTGCGGTGAGTTCGTTCGTGCGCTGGCCACTTTTCACCGGTAAGAACCCCCCGAAATAGAATCGATCTGTTGGCAAGCCGGATCCGACGAGAGCGGTGAGCACGGCGGAAGGTCCCGGAATTACTTCGATGCGGATGCCTTGTTCGATGCAAGCTCTGACGATACGATAGCCTGGATCGGAAATGGAGGGCATCCCGGCGTCGGTGAGGAGTGCAACGTTGTCGCCGCCCCGCATACGATCGACCAGTTCGGCGGTGCGCCTCGCTTCATTGTGTTCGTGGAAGCTCACGAGCGGTTTACTTATTTCGAAGTGTCTCAGGAGGATGGACGAACGCCTTGTGTCTTCGACTGCAATCACCGCGACCTCTTTCAAGATAGCGAGTGCGCGGAGCGTGATATCGCTCAGATTGCCAATCGGAGACCCGATCAAATAGAGCATCGGAAAGAAGCTACCAACCTTCGGTGAGGAAACTGACAAACTGGACGGCGCAATCCTGGATGGCAAGGGGAATGGCCTGGGTTTCCTGGGACGCGGTATCCGTTCCGACGAAGAAGCTCGTGTCCCCTTCGATACTGCGACGCGCCAACAGCTGTTGGGTGACTGGGCGTTCGATCCGGAAATCGATGGTGACGCGCAGATTAAACTCCGCAGAGGCGAGCACGTTGCCCACCAGCGAACGGGCTTTTGAACGATCGACGGAGGTGATTGTTCCGACGACGACGGCATCGGCCTGATCCTCTCCGGTCACCTCGTAGGTTCCATCCTGTTGGACTTGACGAATCAGGGTTGTGGTCGCCAAAGCCTCGACATCGGCTGCGATCGTCGCATTTTTAAGAACCGGGATCGCGATCTTCTTAACCCCTTTCATATAACTTGGCGGAGTCGGGCCAAGAGTGTATCCGGCGCAGCCGGCAAGGGCCGCAAACAGCACCAAAAAGAGAGATTTGTTTATCGAGCGACCGATCACTGGGCAGGAAGGGCGGGCTCGGTGGGTGGCGGTGTGGCTGTACTATCGCCCTGGGGTGGAGGCCCCTGTTGACCAGCGGGAGGCGGCTGTTGAGGCGCTTGATCAGGGAGAGGCTGGCCGACGGTCTGCACCGGGGCAGGAGTCGGAGCTGGTGTCGGTGGCGGAGGCGGCGGACCCACAAAATCCGGGCGGTTGGCAGTGTCTGATTTCGCCTGGACCCTTGCATTCGCCTGAGCGGTTGAAGGCCCTCCGATTTTTAGCGCATCATCGCCGACCTTGGAACGGATTTGATCCATTCTTACCTTTGCCTTCGCGGCGTCTGGTGAATCAGGCAACTGTTGAAGGACTTCATTGTAATAAACGTACGCGGCCTTGTAATTCTTCTGTTTATCGTAGAAACGCGCGATGTTGTAGGAGTTGTTGGTCTTACGGTTCTGCAAAATCTTCAAGTTGTCCTGAACCTGCGGAACTTTTTCGCTATTCGGATATTTGAGCAGAAAATCTTCAAACGACTCCTGCGCCCTGACCGCGGCGGTTTCATCGTAACCGGTGGCGCGACTGGCTTGGAAATAGACATAACCGATCTGGTACATCGCGTTAGGAGCCACGTCGCTATTTGGATACCGGTCGACGACCTGCTGATAAGCGTTCACTGTCGCGGTGATTGACCCCTGCTTCTCGAGAGCCTGGCCAATTCCGAATTGGGCGAGCGGGGCGATTTTACCATACGGAGCGTTGGTTACGATTTTTTGAAACATTTCCTGGGCTTTCCCCATCGAAGGAAGGGTGGGCACGCCATAGATATCGATGCGTTTGCCGTCCAGGTATGCTTTCCCAATATTGTACTGGGCGAGAAGGGCAGCTTCGAAATCGGGGCTGCGCGGATATTTTTGAACAAGGGCCTGATACTCGTTGAATGCCAATTGCAATTTGCCAAGTTTTTCGAGCATTTGACCCGATTTGAATTGGGCTTCAGCGGCAATATCGGCTCGGGGGAATCGGCGAACGACAAGGCGGTAAGAAGCGCCAGCCCGTTTATAGTCGCCGTCAGCCTCGTATCTTTGTGCGAGTCTGAACTGTTCCTCGGCGTTTTTCTTGATTTCGATATCGTTTAATTCGCCGCTGCTGAATCCTTCTCCCTCCCGGTAAATAATCGGGGCGGGCGAGCGATGCGGGAAACAGACCAATGCCAGCATCGTCAGCGGGAGGACGAACCGCAGCGTTTTCTTCATAAAGCGCGGAGAATAGTTCCGAGGACAAAGCACGTCAAGGAGTAGACTTGGGCAAGAGTATCCTAGGGCTTTTGGGCGTTGTCGACGAAAAGTCGCTGAATTGTGTTATCACCTCTCTGCCAGGGTTCATAGAATGATCAGCCCCTGGTTGACTTTTCTTTCCACGATGTGGCCGGATCGGGTGATAGCGAGGGTAATTTCGATATTCGTCGAGGTTGAATAATAGGCTTTCACGCGATAGACGACGTGACCATAGAGAGCGTCCAACCTGATTCTCTTGATTAGGCCGCCTTTTGTTTCCGCGCTAATCGTCTTGCGGACTGCAGGCGGGCAATCCTCGATGACCACGGCTTCATTGATGGCCAGAAGTTGCCCTTTGTAAGTCAGTTTAATTGTCCCTAAATGGATGTTTCGAAAATAGGTGCAATCGTAAACCTTTTTGTAGACGCGATCATCGCTGACGGTGGCTTCGATCAATTGGGCTCCCGGCGCACAAGTCTGAACGGCGGTCATGACCCGTCGCGGTACAGCGGAGATCGGGATCTTATCCGCGGCCCGGGCGGCGAACCAGGCGCAAAAGAGCAGCACTGTCACCGGCACAAATTTTGCCATAACTCTCATCTACGAAGTCGGTCCGAAATGTCGAGAAGCGTTTCCAGAATCTCGACTATTTACAGGCTTAGACGCGCAGGGACTAGCATTCTTGCGCGTGTCGCAGAAATATTTTTTGTGCGACTGAAGGTGCGAACATCCGGAGAGGAGGTGCGATCAACGAAAGGCCGGAGCAACTGACTGCGCTGGCTCCCAGGTACAGCTTTGGGAAACCTATCTAAAATGTGCTGGCCAGAAGCGATCGCCCACTTCGAGCTACTAGCGCAGAGTTGCTCCGGCTGATCCGTCGGAACGACCCAAGCGGGTCAACCAAAACTCATATTCAAGACAGGAATCAACGCGAGCGGTGCTCGGACCTCATCGCACCGCTCGTGGATTTCATCCGGCTTCGTCAGGGTGCGATCACGATGACCGGAGCGGGGTAAAAGCCCCAATAACCGGCGTGCCAATATCCGCCGTACCAATAACCTCCATGCCAAAAGCGGTGCGAATATCCATAATAGCCGCGACCATAGTAACCATGACCGTAGTAGCGGTGGCCATAGTAACCATGGTTGTGGCCCCAATATGCTTGTGCGCTTTGGCTCATCGGCAGAAGAACTGCCGCCACCGCAATCAAGCCCAATAGAAACTTTCTCATAACCAATTCTTTCTCTTTTGCGTGCCACTGGTCCCAGACCTTTTGGGCACGAAATAGTAACAAGCACAGTCCGTGCCAGGCGAAAAAGGAAGCATTCTCGCAGGGAAAATGCCTTAGATGACAGCTTAGGGTCCGTAAACCGTCTCCATATCGGGATTGCACTTCCCGGAATTGGGATAAAGATGCGCATTTCTCACGGGACATGACAAATGCGGGTTAGATCCGGAAGCAAAAAAAGCTGGGCTGACTTGCGCCAGCCCAGCCGGGAATCATTTCTCCCTAATTCCCATCAGCGGATCTGACAGGCTGAGAAAAGAAATGGTTTGAGAGTTGATTGATTATTTCTCGTTCTTGGCGGCGTGATCGCCTTCCTTGATCGCGTCGGCCTCGCTCAGGTATTTGCCCTGCTTGGTCCGGCCATACCACTTCGATCCTTCTTTGTGATAGACGTGGGATTCGGAATTCACCCAGACCATACCATTTCCGCCGCCTGCCGCTTGCTGAGCCAGAGGCTGAGGTGCTGTGTGTTTCTTGGCGGTGGCGGGAGCTGCGGCCGGGGTTGCCGCCGAGGCGGGAGCTGACCCAGAGTTAGCGGCAGCAGGCGTCGCATTAGCGTCTGCAGGGGCTGCTTTGGATTTTTTCGAGTGATGCTTCTTCGCCGGGGTAGCCGACGCCGCCGGGCTAGGTGCCGGAGTTGGGTCTGCGGCTCGAACCAGAGGGGTCGCCGCAAACGCGGCGATTACAAATAGGGTAATCAGGGAACGCATGGCACGGTTTTAGAATAGATGGTCGGGTTTGGCAAGGCTTTCATGCTGATGGAGTTGCCCTCTGAGACATCGCACACGAACCCCAAAGGACGGGTGATGATGCAGACAATCGCGTTCCTATTTTGCTGCTTTTTCCCGGTTTAGTTTGGCGAACTCGATTGACCGTTTTTCGTTCATCAATTTGCGTTTCCCGTCCTCACTGGTATCGGCGCCATCGAGGATCAGCTTCTTTGCCTGGTCCGGGGTCAAATTCGGATCAACGGCGAAGAGTTTTGCGGCGAGATTGGCTACCCCCGGTGAGGCCATCGATGTGCCGGAAAACTTCACCAGTCTTCCCCCCTGAATATAGCTATCGACATGGAATCCGTCGGCATAAATGACAACCGTTTTCCCGTAGCTCGTAAATGTCGTCGGATCGCCGGCCTGATTTGTGGCACCCACCGTTATGAGGTTGGGAAGCTCCAAGGATGCTGGGACGTCTTCGAGGAACCCTGCATCACTGTCTGAATTACCGGCCGCCGTTACCCAGAGCGTATTTGGTGCAGCGGTGATTGCATCAATGATTGCCTGGCGCCAGATGCTATATAGTCGTGCTGCTTCGGCCTTTCTCTCGTCACCGGTCTGGCCTGATTTCGTATGTGCGAGCCAATCTTCAAACTCGTGAGGGTCATCCCCCCAACTCATGTTGACCACTCGGACATTTTGCGTGCGGCAAAAGGCCGCGATTTTCTTGAAGTTAGCCGCCATCCGTTCGGCCCAGTCTTCTGTTGGTGGGAAATCGAGTCCGCGTCGCAAGTTATCATTGAAACGAAAGACAACGATGCGAGCGGCCGAGTTGCCGTGGATCGCAATCCCAGCGACATGGGTACCGTGGGCGAAATTCCCAAAGAATTCGAGTCGTTTAAACAGGGCTTCAACGTCGGACTTGGACAGCCCAGGCAAGCGCTTCTTGAACGCTTCGCTGGCGGGACTATCAATCCCCGCCATCAAGTCGGAGAGCGCTTCGAGGTCGTCCTCCACACTTGCGTATTGTTCGGTCTGCTCCTGGGTCAGTGGCGCCAGGGTTGTGTTGGACGGAAGACCGTCGTCCGTGAATGCCAGTCCCTGCGAAGGGAACGGATTTGAATGCGGGTAGAGATAGAAGTGGTCAGTGTAAAGCGAACTATCGACGCCAGAATCGAAGATCCCGATCCGGACATCGCTTGGGTTGTCGACAGGTGTAATTGTCACATCGCGTGTTTGCCAGATATCCGGCTTCAGGGTGTCATGCGCCGCTATGTAGGCGCCAAGGACCCGTGGTCGTATTGCATTGACGGGCACCTTAAGGCGAACCGCTGTACGGTAATTGAGCAAATCGAAGCATCCGTGCAGGTCCAGCGCCCCGGATTTATCAACAGCAGGCTGCAAATCTTCCTGTGCTCTACCGATTACAAAAGTATTCGTCAGGAGATCAGAGGTGGACCGCGCGGATTTAATCGCGTCCTGGACGACATCCCAGGGCAGCGCTGAGACAGCCTGTTTGTAGAATGACTCGACAGCGGTTTCGTATGCAGGCCCGGATGTGGCGTTTGTCTGTTGCCGAGCCTTAAGGATCGCCTCGTCGAAAAGATCTGCCGTCAGCTTCAGGTCAGGCTTCTGTTGCAAGCCGCGCAGGGTTGCGATGGTCTTGAGAGCTTCATCTGTTTCGCCTTTCAATTCCTCGGCAGCAAGTTTTGCCGACAACACGGAAATCAGCGTTGCATGGTCCTTAATCGAATAGTCGGTTAGAAGCGACTGGATGTCTGCGACAGCCTTTTGCAAAAACGGCGCGAAGGTTGCGTCGTCCGCTTCAAGTAAACTGCTGACTGTTTCTTTGACCGGGTAGGTTAAACGAGGCAGATCGGCCTCGCTCAAGACCTCCTTGGGTGCGGCAGCAAATGCGTCGTTCAAACGCATAAGAGACAGTGCGACCAACAAAAGAACAGAAGTCAGGACGCGTTTTGATCCAGAAAAACTGCGTCTGGGCAATTTTGATACATGCTCTTCCTCAGGAATCATCGAAATCCATGCCTCAACTTCTATGGATGGGCAACGTCTATTGCCGCCATCGCTGCAGCGAGGCCAAGCATTTCAGCCTGCTTTGAACAAATCAGAGGGCAGGCGTTGACGAATGAGTTAGGCTGTTTGGGTGACGCAGCCATACCGATTCCACCCGGTGATCGCGCGCTGGTTTGAGGGGAAGTACGGAACTCCCACGCCGCCCCAGCGTCTCGGGTGGCCATTGATTCAATCGGGCGTGCATACTCTGATTGCCGCGCCGACGGGTTCGGGTAAAACGCTCGCTGCATTTCTCTGTTCTTTGGACCAGATTTATCGGGAAGGGCTTTGCAGTCCTCTCTCCGACGAAACGCGCGTGGTGTATATCTCGCCCTTAAAAGCGCTTAGCAACGATATCCGCAAAAACCTGGAAGAACCGCTGAGCGGTATCAGGGCAGCGCTACAGGAATCCGAGGGACTTCAGGTTGATGTTCGAGCCGAGGTGCGTTCCGGGGATACGCCGGCCTCCCGGCGGCAAGCGCAAAACAGGCGACCTCCCCATATACTCGCGACCACGCCGGAGTCGCTCTACCTGCTATTGACTTCGATTAAGGGAAGAAAACTTCTTTCAACCGTCCGCACCGTGATCGTGGATGAGATCCACGCCTTGGCGGGAAACCGGCGTGGTTCACATTTGGCGCTAAGCCTTGAGCGGCTCGCGGCATTGGTCAGTCATCCGCTCCAGCGAATCGGGTTGTCGGCAACGCAAAATCCGATTGAAGAAATTGCGCGATTTCTGGTTGGAACAGGAAACCTCGATCGTCGGGGAAACGCTCGTTGTGAAATCGTCGACTGCGGATTTCTGCGCAAACTCGATCTTGCAATTGAACTTCCGGGTGCGCCGCTTGAGGCGGTGATGTCGAGCGAAGTCTGGACCGAGGTTTACGGCCGGATTGCGGACCTGATTGACCTCCACAAAACGACGCTGATCTTCGTGAATACCCGTCGTCTCGCAGAACGCGTTGCGGGAAATCTTTGTGATCGTATCGGCAGTGACAAAGTCATGTCTCATCATGGTAGTCTCTCTGCTGCCCTTCGTCTGGAAGCCGAGCGTCGGCTTAAGCAGGGGGAATTGAAGGCTCTGGTCGCAACCGCGTCGCTTGAGCTCGGAATTGATATTGGATCGGTCGACCTTGTGTGCCAGATCGGATCTGCGCGTTCGATCGCAACTTTTCTTCAACGTGTGGGTCGAGCCGATCATCGTCTTGAAGGGACACCGAAAGGGCGCCTTTTCCCGCTCAGCCGCGACGAATTAGTCGAGTGTCTTGCGATCCTGCGAAGCATTCGCGACAGGAAATTGGACGCGATAGAAATCCCGTTGAAACCGCTCGATCTACTTGCTCAACAGATGGTTGCTTCGGCGGTTTGCGAGGAATGGGATGAGCAAAAATTGTACGAATTGATGCGTTCAGCGTATCCGTACCGCGCGCTATCGCGAAGCGAGTTCGACGACGTCTTGCGAATGTTGGCGGAAGGGTTCAGCACTCGACAGGGACGCCGCTCTGCGCTTCTGCATCACGATGGTGTGAACCATCGGATTCGTGCGCGGCGAGGAGCCTCGCTGACGGCACTTACCTCCGGAGGGGCGATTCCGGACAACGCGGATTATCGGGTTGTGCTTGAGCCAACCGAAACGTTCATCGGAACTGTGAACGAAGATTTTGCGATTGAGAGCATGGCCGGCGAGATCTTCCAACTTGGCAACGCGTCATGGAAAATCGTCCAGATCAATTCGGGTGTCATGCGTGTGGAAGACGCACAGGGACAACCGCCCGGAATTCCTTTCTGGCTAGGGGAAGCGCCTGGGCGAACACCGGAGCTGTCGCGTGCCGTGTCCGGTTTGCGCGCTGATATCGAAGAAAAGCTAAGGAAGTCACTCAACGGCGGTGGATTGCCCGGCGGAGAGATGGAGCAGATCCTGACTGATTTGTTGAGAGGAGAGCCGGGGCTTCCAGAGGAAGGAGCACCGCAACTGGCTCGTTATTTTGCCCAGACTTACCGAGCTCTTGGTGCGATTCCTTCCCAAAATAAGCTCGTTCTTGAGCGGTTCTTTGATGAATCCGGCGGGATGCAGTTGGTGGTTCATGCCCCGTTCGGCATCCGACTAAACCGCGCATGGGGCCTGGCGCTACGCAAGCGTTTCTGTCGCTCGTTCAATTTTGAACTGCAGGCCGCTGCGAACGATGATGCGATCGTTTTGTCACTCGGAACGCAGCATTCATTTCCGCTCGTTGACGTGTTTGGTTATTTGAACAGCAAAACGGTGCGCGACATCCTGATCCAAGCGTTGCTTGATGCGCCGATGTTCGCCATTCGGTGGCGCTGGAATGCGACGCGCGCTCTTGCTTTGCCGCGGCAACGGGCTGGCCGCAAGGTGCCTGCCCCGCTACAGCGGATGGAATCGGAAAATCTTTTGGCAGCCGTTTTTCCAGATCAGCTGGCCTGTCTGGAAAACATTGAAGGGGATCGCGTAGTGCCCCGGCATCCGCTGGTTGATCAGACAATTGAAGATTGTCTCACGGAGGCCATGGATATCCACGGCCTGGTTAACCTCCTGAGCCGAATTGAAAAAGGCGAGGTTGAATGTATTGCTCTGGATCTACCGGAGCCATCTCCGTTCGCCCACGAAATACTCAACGCTAAACCGTACGCGTTCCTGGATAACGCACCGTTGGAAGAAAGACGCACCCAGGCTGTCCATACAAGGCGGGCTACCGATGATTCAAACAATGGCGGGCTTGGAATACTTGATCCGGCCGCGATTGAGCGCGTCTGCGAAGAGGCGTGGCCCCGTGCCACGAACCCAGACGAATTGCACGAGATCTTGCTTCTACTAGGCGCCTTAACGGAAGAAGAAGTAAGAAAATCGGCGAACGACTCCGGCTGGCTCGCGCAATTGAGTGATGAGCGGCGCGCGGGTCGCCTCGGAGCGCGTCCCTCATTCTGGGTAGCGGCTGAGGGGTTACCAATGATTCATGCCATTTATCCCGGAGTGAAGACTGAGCCTGCAATCACGGCCCCGGCCATCGAGGCGGCACGAAGCTGGGATCGAGCTGATGCGGTACGCGAATTGGTTCGAGGCCGAATGGAAGCAACCGGGCCGGTGACCGCAGACGGATTAAGCGATCTTTTCCGATTGGCCTCATCCGAGATTCAAGGTGCATTACTCGCGCTGGAAGCAGAAGGATTTATACTGCGCGGGAAATTTAGTCAGGGCGCGAAACAAATGGAATGGTGCGATCGTCGTCTGCTTGCGCGGATTCACCGGTTGACGATCAACAAACTCCGCGCAGAGATCCAACCGGTTTCGATCGCTGAATTTCAGCGTTTTCTTTTGGCATGGCAAAGAGTCGATCCAGAGTACCGGGCAACCGGGGTCGAGGGACTAGCTGCTGTGCTGGAAATGCTCGACGGATGCGAATTGGCAGCGGCGGCATGGGAACCAGAGGTGCTATCGCTTCGGATCAACGACTATTCGCCGGCTTTGCTCGACCAGCTTTGCTTCTCGGGACGGATTGGTTGGGGCCGATTAACAAAACCAGAAGCACGGAATGGCCGTCCTATGGTGCCGATTCGCTCAAGTCCGATCTCTTTGTTTGTGCGAGACAATTTACGCCATTGGATGGTCCTGGCTGCACTTGTGACAAAGGTGGAACATTCGGCAGATGCTCAACGAATCGTCGAGTCATTATCGGAACGGGGCGCCATGTTCTTTGGAGAGATCGTCCGGTCTGCCAATCTTTTGCCGTCGCGTGTTGAGCAAGCACTGGCGGAGCTTGTCGCTCATGGGACCGTGACGGCGGATGGATTTGAAGGTTTACGCGCACTGCTTCTTCCGGAAGAGAAAAGAGCGCCTTTTGGCGCGGCGCGGCGACGCCGACACCAAAAAGGCGTATCGAGTGTGGAATTCGGTGGTCGTTGGTCGTTGATGCGCGCCGAGTGCGCAGATGATTCGGGGGCGGGGGTGGCGGTCGAGCAAGATCGCCGCGAGGCGGTCGATGCTTTCGCTTACGTCCTGCTCCGACGGTATGGTGTCATTACACGCCGAATTGCGGAAAAGGAATCCCTGCATGTTTCCTGGTTTGAACTTTTGCGCGTCTTGAGACGTCTTGAAGCGCGCGGAGAGATTCGCGGAGGGTATTTCGTTGGAGGTCTGAGCGGCGAACAGTTCGCGAAGCCGGAGGCGATTGCGCTGTTGCGTTCGATCCGCAAGCTGCCATCCACACGAAACTTGGTCGCTATCAGTGCTGCCGATCCGCTCAATCTGATTGGAATACTCTCTTCGGAGCCACGTATTGCCTCCATTGCAGCTCATCGAATCCTTTTGCGCGACGGCGAACCGGTTGCTGCGTTGAAGGCAGGGGAAATAATCCCGATCAACGGGCGTACAACCGATGGCGACCAGGGAATCGAAAAAGCGCTTCGCGTTGGGAGCATGGCCGTTGCATTGCGGCCCTATTACAGCTAACGCGCAAGGCGTCGAGTTCCGTCCCAAAGTCGTCGCAGATCTGCACGTTTTATTTAACGAATTGGCTTGCAACAACACCGAATTATAAGGTTTGATCTGAGCGGGGTTACATTCATTAACCAAATTGGCTCATTCGCCAGCTGAATGTACGGGAAAAGAAGCATTCAACTTTATGAGAAGGAAACGTATTTCCTCGATGCATCGATTCTATTCGTATTTCGAATCGACTGATCTATTTGGATTCGCATTTGATAGCGGATTCTCGAAGGCTGCCCGCAAGCTCAACATGTTTGTTGTCGTTGCGGCAGGGATCTATTTTGGAGCACCTGGCATTTCTTTCGCAGGGACACCAGTGATTCCTGACAATCTTGACTCATCCCTCCAACAGCTTGCGTTACATGCTTCGCAAACGACACCAGGGGTAGCGATTGCCGGAGTACACGCTCAGATCGCGAAAATAAGTGTCAGTGACAAAGCACAGATTCCCGGGCGCTGGGATGCGAGCGATCGTGTGCTGGTCCACATCCACCTCAATGGAGAGGCTGCGCTTGCCGATGTTGCCAAGGCGGTGGGATCGCTGCAGGGCCAAGTCCTTGATGTGTCGCAAAGTTATCGCCACGGGGTGATTGCGGCCTATGTGCCAACCGACCAACTTGCGAATATCGCCAATGGGATCGGCGTCCGAGCTTTGACCATGGAAGCTCGACCGGAAGTGCGAGTCGGAAAGTATACTTCTCAAAGCTGCGCCGTTCTTCAAACGAATGTCTTGAATAAGCAGGGATTGAACGGAGATGGGATTACCATCGGTGTGTTATCCGACAGTTTTAACACCGCTTATCAGGATACTTCGGCCCCGCCAGCGACGACGGCACAACAGGATGTGGCGTCGGGCGACTTACCAGTCGTAAATGTCCTTCAAGACTATCCGGACGGCACAGACGAGGGACGCGCGATCTGCCAAATCGTGTATGATGAAGCCCCGCACTGCAAACTCGCATTCGCGACGGCTTTTGTGAGCGAGGTAGGGTTTGCCAATAACATCGTTGCGCTTCGGACGCAGGCGAATTGCTCGATTATTGACGATGACGTCGGGTATAGCGACGAGCCGATTTATTCAGACGGTTTCCTTTCCCAAGCTGTTAACACAGTGGTCACGAGCACAACTTTGCCGGGCAAGCCGGCCGTTTATACATCGTCGGCCGGCAATGAAGGAAACGGGGGGTATCGCAACTACTACCGGAACCTGACTGACAAACAAGTGCGGCAAGCCGGAAATCACGGCAATCTCAAATTGAATGTCACCGACCCTACCTCGGTGAATTATCTCGACCCGAAATTGACAGCAGGAGGTTGGTTCAATTGGAATCCGAACGGCGGATTCGAACCGGTTACGACGGTTAGTGCGCCTGGGCCGACTACCTATCCATACCAGTTGTTTTTTCAATGGGACGATCTGTTCGACCAGGATCACGGGATCACGACGAGCTACAACTTCCTCGTCTTTGACCAGGAGGGGAATTATCGCTCGGATCTGAGCGGCACAACGAACGCCTTTTCGGTGCAGGAAGCTTACCAGCAGACCAATAACCTGTTTCTGGGAACGACCTATCAAATCGCGATCACAAAGACCACACAAACCGATCCCAAAGCTGGACCGGGTCCGGCGAATCACCAGCTCGCAATTTATACGTTCCTGGACGGCGCTAGTAATTTGACCGGTCCTTATTTCGACCCATACCCGCCTGCAATTCCGACGATCATAGGGCATCCCGGTGCGGCTTCTGCTATTGCCGTTGCGGCTTACACCTTCAGTTGGACGCCGGCGCTTCCATACCAGCCACAGGTCGACAATTTTACTTCGCCTGGTCCGGTTACGATCTACTTCGGCTCAGCCGGCAATCGGCTTTCCACTCCAGAAACGCGGCTTAAGCCTGAAGTAGCAGGGGTCGATGGAGATATTACGACCTTTTTTGGAGCGCCCTATTACAACTTCCCGTTTGCGTTCTTCGGGACCAGTGCCGCCGCTCCCACCGTGGCAGGTGTCGTTGCGCTGATGGAGCAGGCGGCCGGTGGTCCCGGATCACTGAGTGCGAATACGGTCAAAGGAATCCTCGAGAACAGCGTGGTACCCAGAACCAGTACGCCGCAATTCTCGCAGGGCATCATAGCCAAAGGGGCCGGTTACGCTGGACTCACGGCCCAAGGGCAATCCTATTTCGGAACGGACTATCTGACACTGAATTACTTTGGAGCGGCAGGTCAATCGATTGACAGCGTTACGATTGATGGAACTGCGGCAGGACTGGTGTTCGATACCACGAGCAGCGGGTTTTTGATTGGTTCGACGATTGGAATTAATCCGTCCGCAGTGCAGATCAGTCCGTCGTCGACTTCAACCTCCAAGTTCAAGCTGACCTTTAAATCGGGTGCGTTCACCTCTGGGACTGCAGTGAGTTTTACAGTCGGTCAAGATAATGCCGGGACCTTTCCTGGTTACACGGCAGACGAATTCGGAGTCGGTTCTGAAGCCGAACAACTTGGATCCGGGGGTACCTTTACCGTAAAGTTCGGTGGGAAACCGAGCGGCACGGCGACAGGCGTAATTCAGAACGGTTCGTTGACGTTTGGCTACAGCCCCGTTGACGGTTATGGCTTGATCAACGCTGTTCAGGCGGTCGGACAAGTTTCGCCCGCGTCGCTCTCCAAGAAATGATTATCGGCAGCCGACAAATTCGTCGAGTCGCGTTGTTATCGACGTGACCGTGGCGGGTTAGCTAGGGGAGTTTTGTTTGACAGACAGCGCAATATTCCGGGCATACCGGAGTATTGCGCTGTTGCAGTTTGCATGGTGCAAACTTTCGAATTTGTTAGGCTGTAAATTGCATATCCGCACAGATTCTGGGCGAACTTTGTGTAACCGCCTGCCCCGGCAGTTCGTCAGTTGTGTTGGTGGCGCTAAACCCGGCGTTGACGGGTTGTATCGATCCACGTTTGATTGATCCGTTTTCATTGCACCATGAAAATCATTAGCACCCTGGCGGCGGGTAGTTTTGTTTTGATCACCGCCATTTCGTGGGGTGCGAGCGACCGTGCAACGGACGCAGACTTGCATACGGTGATGGTTGCTGTCGCCCAGATTCTGGAACAATCGCAGTACTCGCAACAGGAGCTCAATTCCAGCATCGGCAAGCAGGTGTTGGAGACCTATCTTGTTGCCCTTGACCCTGACAAACTTTTCTTGACGCAGCAGGATGTGGATCAAATCCGGTCCAAGTATGGCACCGGGCTCAATGACGACATCCTTTTGGGAAATCTTATCCCAGCGAAGGAGATCTTCGCGGTCTTCCGACGTCGTGTCGACGAACGATTTGCTCAAATCGATAAGTTATTCAGTGCTTCGGCCGACTTCAAGAGCGATCGAACCATTGCATTGGATCGAAGTAAAGAGCACTGGCCGGCAGACGGAGCCGCGGCGGATCAGGTTTGGCGCGATAAGATCGCGAACGAGTTACTATCAGCGGAGCTGCGAGATTCGGGTAAAAAGGGTGATCTCGGCTCCTTGCGTCGTCGCTACATGGATTTGGAAACCCAGATCGACACGCAGGACTCCGAAGATGTCGTCCGAATATTCTTAGAAGCGGTAGCCCAAACATATGACCCGCACTCAGAGTATCTGAGCCCGGCCGATCTCGATGAATTCAAGATTGATACGCAGTTGAGAATGTCGGGAATCGGTGCGGAGTTAAGGATGTCCAATGGGTATGCGACGATCGTGCGGGTCTTTTCGCAGGGTCCTGCGGATTTGAGCGGCAAGATCCATCCCGGGGATCGAGTCCTGAGCGTTGCGGAAGGGGATGGACCATTTGTTGACATCCGGAATGCAAATGTGGAACACATCTCGAAGCTTGTGATCGGGAAAGATGGATCGGTGGTGCGTCTTCGCCTTCGAGCCAGGAACGCCGGAGAAAAATCGGCTCCAAGTGTCGTCAGTCTCGTACGTCACGAAATTCAGCTAACCGATGATGCGGCTCGCGCGGAGATTATCGATTTCCACGGTCCTGGCGGCACGCATCGCTTGGGATGGATCACAGTGCCAACCTTTTATGAAGCTCCAGATAACAGCTCAACCGGCTCGAGCGTCTCGCGGGATGTAGCTGCTTTGTTGAAGCGTTTGAAAAAGGAACGGATTGAAGGGCTGGTCGTCGATCTGCGTAACAACGGAGGTGGTTCTGTTGATGAGGCCCTAAAGATGATAGGGCTCTTTATCAATCAGGGGCCTGCCGTTCAATTGAGGGATCCGGTAGGAGATTTGCATGTACCGCAAGAACATTCCGGAAATATGTTGTACGGCGATCCGCTGCTTGTTCTGGATAACAAGCTTACAGCGTCAGCGAGCGAAATATTCTCAGCCGCGATGCAGGACTATCAGCGCGCAGTGGTCGTCGGTGACTCCACCACCTTCGGAAAAGGGACAGTCCAGGCGGTGATCGATCTCAATCGCGTGATTGAACGGAGCGCAGATGGTCCTGATATTGCCGGAGCACTTAAGGTGACGATCGAGAAGATGTATCGAGTGACCGGCAATCCTCTTCAGCTAAAAGGAGTTGCATCGGATATTAAAATACCTTCTCTGACCGAAGCCGAGTCATCGACAGAAATCGATATGGATCATCGGCTGGGCAGCGACGAGCTCAAACCAGTTTCATTTAGTGTTACTGACAACGGCAAAGCTCTGTTCTCGGATGAATTGCGGCGAAAAGCGGCGGCTCGGATCAAACACAATCCACTTTTCCAGGATATTCTTGCGGAGAAATTACTAACTGACGCCAGGATTCGGACAAATCGCATTTCTTTGAATAAGAATGTTAGGAAAAAGGATCAGGCTCAGTTAACTCACATTCGGAAATGGATGGATCGCGATCGGAAAAAATCTTGGGCGCTGGACCGCAATAAATACTATGAAGTAACGCTTTCGGAAGTAAACAAGGGCGGCTTGCGGCCTATTAGCAATGAAAGCGGGCCGGATCGATCCGAAGAAGAATCGGTCGCGGAGAACGCGATTCCTTCTTTTCCAATCCAGCCGGCGCTTGCCTCGAGTGAGCAGAGTTCGGATGCTCTTGGGGAGAATGAAGCGATCACAAAAGAGACGCTGAACATTCTTTCGGATCTTGTTATTCTTAATAAGGCCAGGCAGGTGGCTGCGAATTTACCGTGAATTCGTAAGTCACACGCCAAAAATTCCGATAGGGCCGTCTCGCCGACTCGGACAGAGCAGGGTAGCAAACCAGGTAGTCGCATTAAATGTGTCGAAAAAATTTTGGAAAACGTAACCTAAAAAAATATTGAACGTCACAAACCGATATCTATGAAATTTAATTACCTTTTTATTCCAATGCTCGCGATCCTTGCCTGCGGCACGCTGCAGGCACAGACCGCGGATTCAACGCCCTCGGCGTCGCCGGGCCAGGAAGAGTCTCATCACGGTCACTGGCATCATCGTGGGCATCATGCCTGGATTTGGAAGAAACTGAACCTGACAGATACGCAAAAAGATCAGATCAAAACGATCCGAAAAGGGATGAAGGCCCAGGTACGGCCTGCACTTGCGGCGCTTCTGAAAGCGAAGCTCCAATTGAGACAGGACATTGCGGCAAACAGCCAACCCGGCGTGATCACGAATGACACATCGGCGCTCGCAACAGCGGAAGCGCAACTGGCGACTCTACAAAATTCGCAATGGAACCAGATTAAAGGTGTCCTCAATCAGCAGCAATTAACAACCCTGAGTGATTTCAAGCAGAAGCAGGAGGCGCACACGCAGGAAATGATCAGCAAGTTGAGTCAGCCTGCAAGCTGAGCGGGCAAGATTCAGTCTCTTGCGTTTTTTTCAGCGAGTCGCTGTTACGGAAATTCGGCCCTGCATATGCCAAGTATAGCAGGGCCGTTTTCTGTCTTGGTATCGAGGATGCCCCGAGATTATCCTTCGGAAGATGAAATCGATCGTGATATTCGCCGTTTGCCTTGGAGTTGCTTTCTCCACCTACGGAGATCTGCCACCCGGACCAGTGCAAGCGACTCAAACACCGGAGTCGGCACAGCCGATCAAATTGCTATTGGGCCAACCGGTCACTGCATGGACAGCCTCTTATGGTCAGCCGAGATCCGCGAACGCAAAGAGTGCGATTTATCAGATAGAATCGGGAACAGCATATGTCACGTTCGGAGATTCCGGGTTAGCGGAGTCGGCGTCACTTGTTGCGAATCTGACTAATTTGGATCGTCTGATCGGAATAGTGTCCGAAGTTTGTCAGTCGCTCGGAGTCAGTTATAAGGATGACGCAGAAGGTCCCAAAGGAAAATTTCACCGGTACGAAAGCAAGGATGGGGGGATGCGCGCGGCAATCACAGCGACGCCTCCGCAGCTCGTCATTATTGCGCAGACCAAAGAATTTGGCACAAAATGACACTTCACCGATGACGATCGCGATCTGGAAATGAGCTATGCGAACGCGAGGGTTGATTTTAGCTCCTCCGCGAAGGACTGTTAGTTGGCTAGTATTTCCGCTGCTTTTGGTCACATTGAATTTAATGGCAGCGAAACCGCCGGCAGCCGCCGGAACCGATTCGGCGATCGGGTTTTGGCGGAACGCTGACGCCACATTCGAAATCTACGACGAGGGAGGAATGCTGAGCGGCAAAGTCATTTCCGTGAGTGAAGAGCTGGCGGCGGACGGCAAGCCAAAAACGGATATTCGAAATCCGGACCCATCGAAGCGAACGCGGCCAATCATCGGCATGGTGGTAATGTCCGGTTTCACCCGAAATGGTGAAACGCATTGGGAAAATGGAACGATCTACGACCCCCGGAATGGAAGCACTTACTCTTGCACACTGGACATGGCTGGGCCAAACCGCATCAAGGTGCACGGATTTCTTGGAATCTCACTTTTTGGAAGAACAGAGATCTGGACTCGTGTTGAAAAGTAGAAGCGAAGCCGCGCCGATCGTTCTGATCAAGCCGCCCCATTGAATTGGTGGGCGTACCGCAAAGAGGTTAGCCGGTCGGAACCGAATGTCAGCTAGCGACTGCAGCTGAATGTATCTGTTCTGGAATCTCTTTTCCTTTGTCGACGAAGGTCAGAGCGTCCGAGTTCAGGCAGAAGCGCAATCCGGTAGGTGGGGGACCATCGTTAAAAACGTGACCAAGGTGTGCTTCACACCGCGTGCAAAGTATTTCGGTTCGGTCCATGCCAAAGCTGTGGTCGGCTCTGAGGATCAAATTTTCCTTCGCAACAGGCTGAAAGAAACTTGGCCAGCCCGTACCAGAATCGAACTTCGCGTCCGAAGCAAAAAGCGGCAGATTGCAGCAGATGCAATGGTAGATGCCGATACGGTGGTTATCGAGCAATCGGCCGCAATAGGCTGGTTCGGTTCCATGGCCACGGACGATTTCATACTGTGCAGCAGTTAATTGCTGTCGCCATTCTGCGTCGGTCTTGACGATGAATGGGACTTCGACAGAGCTGGTCAACTCGCCATTCGGACCAATGACGCGAACGCTGACCGTTTTGCTTGTATTGGACCCTTGAGCGTGTGCCATAGCCTTCACAAAAGAGCCGCCAAAGAGAATACTCAACAGGAAAGAAAATCGAGAGATAGGTTTCATACCTTCGCCGCTACGAACGACACTAAGAGTGACTGCCGTAATATCTGGCCGCCATAATTGCGGCTTCGATTTTGCCGGTGCGAAGACGGTCCAACGGGCTGTGCCCTCCGAGATTCTCCATGCGGCTCAAAAAGAAAAGGATCGGTTCCGATTCTTCTTCGAAAGCGAGTTCGGCGAGGCAGTCTCGAATTCCGAGCATGACTCGCCGTTGCTTCCGAGCGAATTGCCAAATCGGAAACAGCCATTCGTCTGCATTATTTTGGATGGCGATAATTTGACGATTTTTCCGCCAGCGCTCCAGGGTCGAAGCATCCTGGAGCCCCATCAGGTCGACGACATCGGATTCTCTGAAACAACCGCCGTGGGTCGCCAACAGACTCTCCAACTGGTCATGGTTCCGAGGTAAAACTTGTTCGACCATCCAACAAACTTAATTAATTATCTTTTACAGCGCCACTAGAAAATTGGCGACCTGACCCTCTGTCCGAAAACAGGAGCGTAGCGCGCGGCTCGAATCCTCGTGGAAATAGCCGAAATTGGACCCCTCTGTAATACTGAGTTCGAGACTCGCATATGCGGCGTTGCGAGCGGTGCCGACGGCTCGCAGGGCGCTGGCAAGTCGAATAGCTGTTGTCTATCAAAAAATCCGGAGCGGTATATCGGCAGGAGCTGCGAGCAACGAATCGATCTCATCATCGAGGCGAATCAAAGTGAGCGACATGCCAGCCATCTCGAGTGACGTGCAATAATTACCTACGTAGTTGCGCACGATCTCGAAGCCTTGCTTTTGCGCAAGCTTCGCCGCGTGCCCGTAGAGAACATACAATTCGCTGATCGGCGTTCCGCCGAGGCCGTTTATCATCAATCCAACTTTATCACCCGATTTGAACGGCAGGTCGCTGGCAACCGCTTCAAACACTTCGTCGATGATCGCGTTCGCAGACTGCATTTTCGCGCGACGCCGACCGGGTTCACCATGGATGCCAACACCAACCTCAATCTCATCGTCAGTCAGTTCAAAGATTGGTTTCCCTTTCGCCGGTGGCGTACAGCCGGTGAGAGCCACGCCCATGGTACGGACAACCGAGTTCACCTTTTTGCCGAGTTCAACGAGTTGTTCCAGTGAGCGTCCTGCTTCTGCTGCAGCTCCACAGGCTTTAATCACAAAGAAGTTACCGGCAACACCGCGCCGTCCGATTGTCCAGGTGCTGTTTTGGACTGAGACGTCATCGTCCACGAGAACAGTGCCGATCGTGATGCCCTCTGCTTCCGCCATTTCTTTTGCCATATCCCAGCACATGCGGTCGCCGGTGTAATTGTTTATGAGATGAAGCACGCCCTTAGGGCTATTCATCAGCTTGGTGCATTCGAGGACGTACTCCATCGGTGGCGCGGCAAAAACGTTTCCTGGACATGCAGCGTCCAGCATCCCGCGGCCAACGACCATCACGTGGGCGGGTTCATGGCCGCTCCCTGAACCTTGGATCACGGAGACTCTATCCGGATTTGGAGCGTCGGCTCTGTAGATAATGTTGTATTCAGGGACCCACTTCAAAGACTTCGGATTGGCTAAAGCCAGTCCTTCGAGCATGTCGTGGACAAAATTGGCGGGATCGTTAACGAATTTTTTCATGGGGGGAACCTTTGGTTATCAGCGTTTTAGGAGGAAGGAAATCGTCTACGATGCGACCGGGGCAAACCGGTGGACTAGCGCCTGCATCATGGTCGCGATCGCTACGATACCGGGATCCAGAGTTCCGGCGCTCCGATCGCCTGTGAAGGATTGCCGGCCGCGCCGGGCGGTCAGCGGTCGGGTCGCTTCGATCGCGGAGGTCGCCTTTTCAGCGGCTTCGCGCAATGTTGCAAATAACGATGAGTCAGGAAGTTGAGCTTGTTTTTCGATTTCGGCGACGATTGGTTCCAGCGCATCGAGCAAAGTCTTGTCTCCGAGACTTGCGCCACCGCGCGCCTGGATTCCTGCGATCGAATTCCGCAGCATCGCTCCAAGTTCGCTCAACGTGATCGATTGTTTGCCTCGGGAAAGCGCTCCAGCCCGGATAAATCCGGTGCCCCAGAGCGGTCCGGAGCAACCGCCGACGTTACTGGTGATGATCACACCGATTGCCGAAAGAAACGTCCCGATCGATGAGCGATCCAGGGCGTCCCATTTGTTGAGTATTGCGCGAAACCCCGTGGCGAGAGATGTCCCGAAATCCCCGTCGCCGCATGTCCCGTCGAGGTCAGAAAAATATTGCTCATTTTCAATGGCAGTATCAGCGACGGTGCGGACCGCACGCTCGACGTCGGACAGACTAATGGATTGCATAATTTAGATCGTTGGAATTCAGGAATGAATCAGACGTTGAAGCTCGGCTATATCGACGTGATGACCCGGTGGATCACCCAGCTCAGGATAAACAGCTGCAGCTTTGCTAAAATCTTCCGCCATCGTGTAGGTGCTTGTGGTAATGACGCAGCGGATACCAGCACCCGCGGCAGCAAGCAGCCCGTTGTGACTATCTTCGATCACCAGAGAGTGCGCAGGATTGAGTTTGAGACGGTCGATCGCTAACTGGTAGATCGCCGGGTCCGGTTTTTTGCGGACGACAATATCTCCCGCAAAGATCGCGCTGAATTTCTGCTGACGTTCCGGGCCTAGTAGCCGGTTGACCACGCCGGTGACGGCCCGCTCGTTGGAAGTCGAACAGACGGCAAGCTTTGCGCCAGCCTCATATGCCTGATCGACGATGCGGTTAATCCCGCTACGCACCGGGAGTTCGCCATGATCGATTAATTGGATGAAGTAATCTGTTTTGAGCTGGTGCAGCCGCTTGATCAACGCATCTTGATCAGGCGTTTTGACCGGCCACCCGACTTTGTCGAAGTATGATCGAATCCGTTCCTTGCCTCCGGCGATCTTTAACAGCTCTCCATATTCGTCGACGTTCCAGCTAAAAGAGAAGCCAAGCGCGGCGAATGCACGATTGAACGCGACGCGATGTCCATCTCGTTCGGTATCGACCAGCACACCGTCGCAGTCAAAAATCAAAGCGTCCATAGCCGTAGCGCATCTAGTCGGTGCCGATCGAGCCGGCCTTTCCTGCGCCGCCGAATTGTTCAATCTTTTCAGTCGCAAGTGCCGTAATCGCAGCCGCCTGAGCGGCGAGCGGCTTGAGGGGTTCGTATTCCTGGGAATGCTCGAGGTGATAGTTCACAAAACTATCGACGAAAACGTGTTTCAGGTTGGTAGAGATGTTTATTTTAGCGCAACCGAGCTGTATGCCTCGCTGGATAATTTCGTCCGAGAGCCCAGTCCCACCGTGGAGCGCCAAAGGAGTCGTATTGCGCTTGTGGATCGCCTCGAGCACATCCCAGGCAATTGTCGGTTCGTGTTTGTAGTAACCGTGTGCCGTCCCAATGGCAGGAGCGAACACGGCCAGATTCACCTCATTGCAGAAAGCCAACGATTGTTCGACGTCCGCGGTTCGTTCTTTACCTTCGGCGACAATGATTTCTTCTTCAACGCCGCCGATTTCGCCAAGTTCAGCCTCGACGCCGACACCGCGTTTATCAGCGAGCGCAACGATTTCTTTCGTCAACGCGAGATTCTCCGAATACGGCTTATCTGACGCGTCGATCATAACCGAGGTCCATCCGGTTTCGATACAACGCGCGATCATTTTTGGATCCTTCCCATGATCAAGATGGAGAGCAACTGGGGAGGGAGACGCATCGGCCAAGGCTCGCGCCCAGCTGACGATTGGTTCGTAGCCGTAGAATTTCACGGTCTTGGCTGAGGTTTGCAGAATGACCGGCGCCTGAAGATTTGTCGCCGCAGCGATAATAGCCTTCATCGACCCGTAATCGACCGGATTGAATGCGGCGACCGCCCAACCATCGCGAAGGGCGACGGCCAACATTTGTTTCATGCTGACAAGAGGCATACGTCTGAATCTGGGGAGATTTGACCGGTCGCCCAGCGAATCGGGTGAGCACTAAAAATACTTCAGGAGGAGTGTAACGCGGCTGAGCCCGGCTCGTAAATCCGCTCTTCGGTCAAATTGTTGACCACCGATGGTCGCACGGTACGTCCTTCGTGCCAGCTTCCTTCCACCATCAAGAGATAGGCCAGAGCAGGTACGCCGCGCTCGTTTCGGTGAAGCATATCTACGAGGAGATCCACCGCCATGACACCGATCTGGAACGAATTCTTCTTCATACCAGACAAACCTGAAGGATTTTCATCCAGCGAGTGAAACGCGACACCGATATCCTCGGGAACGCGAAATCGAGCTTGTTTCAAGCTGAGCAAGACATCAGGTAATTTTGTAACGATGGCGTCTGGTCGGAATTCTTCGACCCAGCCAAGAAATTCCCGGTCATCCCAGGACTCCAGTATCAGCGGAGGAATCGTCATGCCGGCACGTAAGCTCCTCTGCTCGACTAGATAAGCTGCCAGCCAATTATGGTCGACGCGTTCGTCTTGGTTCCGAAGATTCACGAGGCCCACGCGTTCGTAACCGCGCCCGGTCAGTTCCGAGAAGAGAGTTCCCATCGTCCGGTATTCGTGATTTGAAACGAGGTGTAACCGCGGATGACTTAGCGTGTATCCGAACGTGACAGCAGAAAAATTCTTCCAATCGAGGTTGATTCCTCTGATTCGTTCCTGAGGTGGCAGCAGCACTCCCTGAATACCGCGTGTCCACAAAATCTTGCTCATACGAGTCTCGTCAATTTCGGGAGCGGCGAGCCAGAATTGTTCCAGCCGATATCCGCGTTCTGCGGCGCGCGCAGACGCGCCCTGGAAGTAATCACGATTGCAGGCCGACTCCGCCCAGCCTCGCTCCGTTTGGTGGTTTGTTAGCCACGCGACGACTCCTCTGTCTGTGGGGGTACGCTTCATTTCCCGGTAGGCGCACAGGGCAGCCAGCATCGCGTCCGTTCTGTATCCGAGTTCCCTGGCAATGCCACGGATTCGATCCCTTGTTTCCAGCGGAATCCGGGGATGGTCTCGTAACGCGAGAGAGACAGTCGAGTAATGGCACCCGGCCTTTAATGCGATATCGCGGAGTGTTGTACGAACTTCAGAGCTCGACATAGATAGCCGATTGTTTCCGGAGGTTCGCGAACATCGCGCGAATTCAACTCGGGCACAAGGGGAAGGAGGGGAGGTGGATGGGCCTGTCGGCGTATGGGCGTGTCGGCGTGGCGGAGTCGAATCTTGCCTAAAGATCCGAATGGCGGGAAGCGAAGGAGAGTCTGGATAGGTGCCTTGGCCAATGCAGCGAAACGGCGAGGAGATGACTCAATCTGAGGTCAATTATTTTAAATAATAGTGAAATAATATTTATTTCTATCAATGCAAATCCCGCCCGGTAACGCATTCTGAGACGTTCTATCTCTTCACGAGCGAGTCCGCCGCGAAGGGCCTGTAGGGACCAGATCACCTTAAGCGGACGCGGCAGGCGCATTTCGCCCTCTGAAATCTTCACCGAGGGCAATTGCCAGTATATGAGACTGCTCAGCTGAAGCGTCGCCGAGATTTGCCCCATTGTAAGCCAGATAAACTTCCCGTTTGATTTTGTCGGTTTTGCGAAATCCAATTGGTCGGGAGCGCGCGCCGATTTGTACACCGCTCAGAGTCAACGGCGATTGGTCAACAGTTAAGTATTCCAGTCCGATGGGCAAGCTGCCCTGGGAAGTCCGTTGTGGCAGTGTGCGAGCCAACCGTTCTCTGGACGACCACCATTCAAATAGCAGGGCAAGAAGCGGAGCGGTCAGCAATTGGCCGAGGACCAGGAGCGTGATCAGCGGTTCAGTCGCCAGCCCGTCGTCTGTGCGACCGATCAGTAAGATCGAAAGACAGATTTGCGTGCAAAATATAGGAAGCATGTGCCGGCCGATCTGCGCTAAAGGCCTGAGAGCTGGCTCCCAATGATTCAAGTGTTTCAGGAATTTCCCTGCAACCCAAGCGGCCGCAAAAAAATTGATGAGCCGCAATGGACCGAGATGCCATTTGTCCATGAGCCATGTCGGGGTGAGGGGGGCTTCCACACCAAAACCGGCCATACTCCAACGCCAAACCAGAAATCCGGCGGCCAGACTGTAAATGGCAAGTTTTTGCAAGCCGCTCACCTCCATCAACGGTTTGTTCTGGTCGTAACGTTGCCCAAGATACAAACCTGAAATCCAAAGCAACTGCCATGCAAGAAGGTCAAATGGCCCAAGCTCGATGAAAGAGATATCTTTAGAGGCGTTTACCACCATGTCGCTGAAGTGAGTTTGCGAACAGAGCCATAATGAAACGCTGGTAATGAGGACCGATTTCCATCCCCATTTTCGAGACGCCCAGAACGCAATAGGTGTCAGCAAAGAGAAAAGGATATACATCGGGAGGATGTCCATCAGGGGCGGCCGAAACATCAGCGTCACTGATCCACCGATCGCCAAGCAGGGGTTTGCCAGATAATGGTCCAACAAATTTCTGATCCCGGGAAAATCCGAAAGGAAAAAACTGCCTACGAAAAATGCAAACCCAAGAACTGCCAGATGAGCCAGATAGATCCGCCAGGCCCGATGAACGGTGGAGGATCGTGCGCTTGCGAAGCCGCTCTTCTCGGTGCGTCTGCGAAATAGAATTCCAGCAAGAAACGCGGAAACAAACACAAAGCATTCGGCCGTAGTGAAAAAGCCGAACGGCTGATCAGTAAATCTGCGAAGCGATGACGGCGAATGATTTACTACCATCATCAGCAGCAAGGCTCCTCGCAGCAGGTCGAGCTCGATAAGCCTTTTCATTCAACTCATTCTTCCAGTTTCTTCGAGGATGCATAATCAGCAGTTTTAATATGGCATCAGTGAACGTGATACTTCGGGATTCTCTCGCGTCCGGGAAGCTGAGAAATCGGGTTCGACCTGGACAGCTCGGTTGCCGAACGATTAACTGAAGTTATATAGTTGGGATCTGAACCACGAGCTGCCACCATGACGGAGGAATCGATTGGCTAATCGCGTGGATCTGAATCGTTTAGGCCCCGGACTGTTGCACGCCTTCCTGGTGGTCGCTGAAGCAGGGAAAATTTCGGAAGCGGCACGGCGGCTTCATTTGTCGCAACCGGCCGTAACAGCCCAAATTCGACGGCTGGAGGCCGATCTCGATATGGCGCTTTTCATACGTTCAGTGCGTGGGGTGACGTTGACCACCCGAGGGGCGTATTTGCGAGAGCGGCTACAGCGTGTTTTCGCGGATCTTGAGGAGGCTTTAAGTGAAGTTGATAAGCCTGGACAGGAGACTGGAATTTTAAAATTTGCCGCTAGCACGACTAGCGCGGCATATTTCGTGCCGGATATTTTCGCTCGTTTTCGTCGTCAGCATCCCGGGGTAGGTCTGCAACTCATTGTTGGGAATGCCCGTGATGTTCTTGAGCATGTTCGAGAGCAGCGCGTCGAGCTTGGCCTGTTAGCCGGTCACGAACGAAGCCCCGGCGTCCGTCTGGAAGAGTTCATGCCTGATAAGATAGTTGCGGTTTGTGCACCCCGAATTCGCGATCCGAAATTTCGACGTGCAATCAAGAGTCTGAAATCGATTCGAGATTTGGAGCATGTCCCTTTGATCTGGCGTGAGCGGGGTGCGGGTACACGGGCCGTGGTAGAGCAGGCTCTCAAAGAGGGTGGGCTAGACGTAAGAAAACTGGATCAACGGACTGAAATCGGAAGCACTGAAGCGATCAAATCATTGGTCGCATCCGAAGTTGGTGTGGCATTTTTTTCCTGCTGGGAGATCCAAAACGAGCTAGCGGCGGGTGTTGTGCGAGAAATCAAGGTCAGGGGCCTGCCGATTCATCGGGTCTTCTCCTGGGCACTACCGAGTGGGGGATTAGCCGGGCTTCCTGGCGAATTCTACCGGTTCGCCAATTCGATCCGAACTGAATTATCCGCAGTCAGCGTGCGGCGGTGGAAAGGGACGGAGTAGAATCAGCTCGGTCAAAGAAATGGGCAATCGAGTTGATCCAACTGTTATGAAGCGCCTGCTCCTGGCGGCACTGGGTTGCGGGCTCCTGCTGACCATCGCCTATTGTCTCCTTGTCGGCACTTCCTGGGGCCATCAGATCGATGATGACGCGCTGTTCGGACGTACAGCGTTGAATGGAAGACTCATCCGTTTAGATTTGCGCCTATTGGATCATGTCACGAATGCGGCACTCCTATGTGCAGCGGTGCTCCTCTTCGTCCTGGCCGCTCTCCGGCGCGCTATTTTTGTCGGGCTGATCGCCGCGATAGGATTCGGATGCGCGGTCATTGGCGCTGAAGTTCTAAAGCATAAGTTACCGTGGCGCGCTCTGGTACCAGAAGATGGTTTGCTCAACCGAAGTTTCCGGGCTGGTACATATCCAAGCGGACACGCAACCGTTGGCACTTCGCTTGCGCTGTGGCTGATTTTGGTTGCGCCAGCGCGCTGGCGCCCGTGGTTAGCTGTCGGTGCCGGTTGTATGAGTGCAGGGTTTGCAACCGGTGTCTTGTTTACCGGCTGGCATCGGCCGTCCGATGCCCTTGGGGCCTTGGCTTGGTCCGGCCTGTGCATGACGCTGACGGCGGCTTTGGCGGTTCGATTTCGAGGTAAGGCCGAGGCGGGAATCTCGTATCCCGGTCACGCGTTGCTCGGTAGCTTGGGATTTGGGATTCTTGTGACTGCAGCTACATGGTTGACTTGTGCGGTGACGCCTGAATATCCGTTTGGCGATCTGACGTTCTTCTTATTGACGGGGCTCATCATTGCGGCCGCCTTCTCGCTGATCGCCTGGTATGCATGGCTGTTACGGGCCGTCGATTGGCGAGCCGACAGTTTTTTGACGCCGGGTAAGCCGATCTCACAAGTTTGAAAAACTTTTGAGATGTTCAGGCTAGAGATTGACTTCGGTGCGATCGGAAGCAACTATCTGCGCGAATTTGCCTTCTATCGGGTCGAAGCGGGGTCGGGCATTATTTGAAAAATGATCGTTGGGAAGACGAAGAGGCCGAGGAATGTCGATGCGCCACGAGCAGCGGCAATTCTCTACGGGGATTGGGGCACGAGCAAAGCGTACGTTATTGGCCTCGCTTTTGCCATTGCGGGTTACAGTTCGTTTTGGCTAATCGTGGCGATGTGCGTGCTCACGGGATTGGTCGGGGTCAATTATATGACCATCTGCCGCCACTACCCGGACGGAGGGGGCGTGTATGCAAGTGTCCGGCATCGATCGGAGATCATTTCAATCGTTGGCGCATTCTTGTTAATCGCCGACTACATCGTGACTGCGGCAATCAGCGCATTGTCGGCGTTTCAATATCTGGGAGTTGATCATCCGGAATTGTTTGCCGGCGCGGCCGTCTTGGTGATCGGTGGTTTGAATTATTTCGGGCCTAAACATACCGGGGGTCTTGCCTTCATCGTTTCGGTTCCCACCGCGATCGTGGTTATTTCGCTTGGATTTTTTACACTGCCCCATCTTGGAGAAGCGCTCCACAATCTCCGCCCTCTAACGGGCGGGTTTTTTGCCAACTGGAACGGGTTTGTCGGCATCGTACTGGCACTTTCCGGAGTGGAAGCAATTGCGAATGCCACCAGCGTTATGAAGCTGAACCGGGACAGTTCAGATGATCATCCGAATGTGTCCAAGACTTCGACGCCGGCGATTTCCTGGGTCATGCTCGAAGTTTGCGTTCTCACGGCGCTTCTCGGGCTGGGAATGCTCGCGCTCAACGGTCTCCAGATTCAGGATGGAGATGTAAACGCACCGGGTAGTCCAGGGGTCCGGGATTTCATGCTCAAGTATATGGCCCAGGTTTTTGTTGGGGGAGCGATGGGGCCGATTTTTGGGCATATCGCTGGTTTGATCGTCTCGTTCGTGATCGGTTTTCTTCTCCTCTCGGCAGTGAACACGGCAATCGTCGACCTGATTGCGATTTCCTTTCTCATGTCGCGTGATGGAGAACTGCCGAGACCGTTTGAGAAGCTGAATCAATTCGGTGTTCCGAGTCTCGGGTTGATAGTTGCGACGATAATTCCGGCGATCCTTGTCGTTGTTGTCAAGGATATGGCTGGGCTCGCCGATTTGTATGCCGTCGGGGTTTGCGGTGCGATTGCCACGAATCTTGGTGCGAGCTCGACTGACCGGAAGCTAGACCTGGTCCACTGGGAGAGGGGCCTGATGTTCTTCACCTTTCTCGTGATGGCAGCGATTGAGATCTCGCTGTTCATCGACAAACCGAATGCGCGTCTTTTTGCTGCAACGGTCCTCGTCTTTGGACTGATCCTTCGAGGGCTGGTCACCGAAAGAGCCCAGAAGAAAGAGCTACAGATTGCGCCCGGCAACGAGATTAAACGGTCGGTGTCAGCACTTACGTTTCTCCCTTCCGTAAGCGAGACGACAGGTCCCCCCGTTTTATGTGCCGTCCGCGGGATCGGGCGAACGCTCGACTTCGGTATTCAGCAAGCAAAGGAAACCAACCGTCCGCTTTATATTCTGTTCGTCAGAGAACAGCCGGTCCTGACCTCTGAGGACCGAAAGCGGAAGTGGGTCGACGATAAGGATGCCCACGATATTTTTGTGTATGCGAAAGAGAAAGCCAATGGCCACACGCTTCTGCCCTGTTATGCCGTGAGTGACGCGGCAGCGGAAACGATCGTGGACATCGCGGCTACAGTCGGTGCTTCGCAGTTGATTCTGGGGGCGCCCCAGAGAAACATGGTCGTTAATCTCTTGCGCGGAAACATTATCCGAAACATCTCGAGCCTGTTGCCGGACGAGATTGATCTGCTCGTGTATGCTTAGCTCGAAAATATCACGAGATGTCGGGGGCGCTAAATGATGGCACACGGGGTGCTGTCGAGAGGGCTTGCGGGTGGCGATGACCGATCAATCGGCTCGAGACGCTGTTTGCAATTCGTTGAATAGGTATTGCAATGGGCGCATTTCTGGGACATATAATAACTATATAATAAAGTAGGGTCTCCACCCGTGAAAGCACATGAACTGCTAAAGTCGCCCGAAAGCTGGTGCACAGGGGCACCCGCAGAGGACGCAGATGGCAATAGCGTAGCAGCTCTTCATCCGGAAGCTGTGAGGTGGTGTGCGCTCGGAGCAATCCAACGGGCATACCCACCTTGGCAATGGGGTGAAGCAATTGACAATCTGTTGCGTGCGCTCAGTGTGTCCGAGAAGGGATTAGCCCAAATGAATAGCTCTGATAAGGCTTGTTCATTAATGGAGTGGAACGACGATTCCCAAAGTTCGTTTCAGGAAATCAGCGCGACTCTCTCCTCGGCGGATATTTGAGATTGGATTTCTAGATCATTGCGTGAGTCTCGCTCATGCTTGTCAGTGAACCGTCCACAACGGGAAGGCCTCTCCCTCTTTATAACCAGGATCCCGGTAGTAAATGAGATGCAGTTGACCGTCGTGATAGGAGCCCACAAGTGGCTTGTTGTCTCCGAAGATCAGGGTGTTGAACGATCCCTTGTATTTTCGAAGTAGCAGCCGAACGATAATGAGGTGTCTGTCTACCTGATTATCGACAGCAACAATTTTTGCCGGGATACAAGTAATTTGGTGCCGCTTTCTCTCTTGGCTTCGATGCATTTTAGATCCGTATTCGAAGCATCGGCTGCATGCATGATCGCGCTGCGTTCTGAACTCCCGCCATACTCTTTTCGCCGGGTTGAGCCTGCATCTCAGTATGGCGAATGGGTTGGTGCAAAATTCTTTTCGCACTTTTTGGGTCGCGAGGCATGCTTGGTCCCATGCGAAGATTTTTCCTTCTGACGGCATACGTCTGTCTGACTTTTTTTCTGCAAGAAATCAGCTGGGGGAGCGGTCCGCCTTTAGAACCGGCGCCGGCGACCAAGAAGGTCCCGGTTACGGATACATACTTCGGTACACAGGTGCGCGATGACTACCAATGGCTGGAACAACTTGAAGATCCGACAGTCAAGGCGTGGGCGAAGGCCCAAAGCGCGCGGGCGTCAAGTTTCTTGAATGCTCTGCCAGGGCGGGCGCAACTCGCTGCTCAGGTCAAGAAACTCGTTTCAGACTCACCTCAGGCGCTTGCTGATTTGCAGCTTGCGGGGGGTAAAATTTTCGCCCTAAAGTTCGATCCGGCAAAACAGCAACGATTTATCGTGACCCTGGATTCTTCGGATAATCCTGTGGGCGAGAAATCGGTTTGCGATCCGAATGTGATCGATCCAACAGGTTCGACGGCAATTGATTGGTTTGTTCCTTCGCCGGACGGAGCGCTCGTCGCGGTTTGCCTTTCCAAAAATGGAACAGAAGATGGCGACCTTCACTTTTTCGAAGTCTCTACCGGCAAACAGCTATCGGACAGCCTTGCACATGTCCAGTTCCCGACAGGTGGCGGGAATGCGGCATGGACCAGAGACAGCAAATGGATTTTTTACACCCGCTATCCTCGAGAAGGAGAGCGACCCGCGGCAGATGCGCACTTTTTCCAGCAGGTCTATTTTCACCAGCTTGGCGCTCCGGAATCAGATGACCTCTATTCCATTGGAAAAGAATTTCCAAAGATTGCGGAAGTGCAGCTCCAATCGAACGCTGACTCCGATTACGTGGTTGCAACGGTTGCCAATGGGGACGGTGGCGACTTTGAGCATTTCGTCTACGGTCCGGACAAGCGGTGGCAGCAGATCACTAAGTTCGAGGATAAAATTAAGAAAGGGATCCTCGCATTCGGACCGGCTTTTTATGCGATTTCATTGGACGGTACCCCTCACGGCAAGATCGTCGAGTTTGCTCTGGATGCCCCTCAAATCAGCCAGAAAGTGGTTGTTCCGTCGGTGGATGGGGTTATTCAAGGCATCGCGATTACCGGTACCGAAATCCTGGTCCAGACTTTGGAAGGTGGCCCGTCCGGGCTCTATTCGTGCGGTCTCGACGGCAGCAACCTGAGGGCGGTCCCAATTCCGCCTATTTCCGATATCGCCGAGTTGGCAACCGGCAAGGATCTGGCGCTCGTCCGTATCGGGAGTTACATCGAGCTGAGAAAATGGTTTAAACACGATGCTGCCACTAACCAACTGGCTGCGACCGCGCTCAACTCGGAATCGCCTCTTAATTTCTCTGACATGGAAGTAACCCGGGATTTCGCCATCTCGAAGGATGGCACGAAGATTCCGCTCAATATCATCCATAAGAAAGGGAGCAAGCTGAATGGCAGCAATCCGACAATTCTCTACGGATACGGCGGTTACGGCATCAATGAGACGCCGGAGGTTTGGCCGCCTCTCCGAGCCTGGTATGATCTAGGGGGAATTTACGTGGATACGAACCTGCGAGGCGGCGGCGAGTACGGCGAAGCGTGGCACAAAGCGGGAAATCTAACGAAGAAACAGAACGTGTTCGATGATATGGCGGCATGCGCACAATACCTCATCGAGCACAAATACACGACCTCTTCGAAGCTTGGCATGCTGGGCGGAAGCAATGGAGGACTATTGATGGGTGCAATGATCACCCAACATCCAAGCCTGATGAAGGCGGTGGTTTCGGAGGTTGGGATTTACGACTCTTTGCGCGTTGAATTGTCGCCGAACGGTTTGTTTAATACCACAGAGTTCGGCACCGTAAAGGACCCGGATCAATTCAAGGCGTTGTACGCCTATTCCCCATATCATCATGTCGTGAAGGGGACCAAATATCCTGCGATTCTACTGACTGCAGGGCTGAACGATGGGCGCGTGGAGCCTTACAATTCTTTCAAGTTTGCGGCGCTTCTGCAGGCAGCGGCTGCTCCAGGCAGTCCAATTTTATTGCGAATTAACTCATTCGGGCACGGTATTGGTAGTTCCCTCGATGAGCAGGTCTCGAACTACACCGATTTTCTGTCGTTCTTTGCTTACGAACTTGGCGCACACCGTAAGTAGAGATGCGGTGTCGGCGTGTGGGAGTATGGGCGTGTCGGCGAGTAGTTCGTTAGAATTTTATGCTCTTTTTGCTCTGCTTCGAAGAGCCCCGGAGAAACAGGGGACAACGCGTAAGACACGGGGGATGCACTCCCGGTTGATTGCCGCGGACTGGCAATTTTTTTTAGTCCTTTTCTCACGGCTAACGTGAGAAAAAGGGATGGTGCCACTCCGTGGCACTAAAGTTTCCGCCCTTCCAAGGCTAAATCAAACCGGTTGTTAAACCGCAAGCTGCTTCGAGTGTCAATTGTTGAGCGGATCCGGGCGTCATCCAGGTAAACCAGGTGTTGTCATTGACGACGCCGTCAACAGGGAGGCCCGCCCAGGTCTGAAGTGCGCGGACCGCGGCTTCGGTGAGTGGACCAAAGATACCGTCAATAGAGCCACCGTACGGCGTGAATTCAACGACAACATCCCCACCGGCAAGCGCTTTCTGAAGCCAAGCGACCGCCGGACCCTTGGATCCGGTATTGAGCTCGGGTGACGCCTCTCGATAGCTAGGCAATTTGGCCCAGGTTGTCGGGCCAACAATACCATCGACAAAGAGTCCGTTGCTCTGTTGAAAGCTCTTTACAGAACTCTCAAGACTGGCATCGAATACGCCCGTTATGGGCCCAAATGGATTCCAGAGTAATTGTCGTGCAAATACTCGCTGCAGACGTTTGACGTCGTCACCCGTCGAACCAAGGCTGATAGTAGAGGGCATGAATTAAGCTCCGGTTCCGGTGACTATATTGGATTGAGTTTGATCTTTACAAGACCGATCTGCAGAGCGGATTGGCTGCCCGGAGGTTAAGACCACCCGGAGAACGCGCAGCCTATCGAGAGTGAAGTTGCTTTTTGACAAGCGTAGTTAGTGGGAAATAGAGGGACAGGTCAGATAGTGACGGAATAGTCGGGCCCCACGATGGCGATGCATTTTTTACAAAGCTCAAAAGTATCCGACTAGTTAACCCCATAGTGGATCAGTATTGAAAGTCACTCTTGTCCAAAACAACGACTTAGCTTGAGAGGAAAATTGAACGGAGTCCCCGCGGAAGGCAAATTGGAGGTGAGAAAACTTCAACTAGCAACCGAAAGGAACTCCGTTCGTGAGACAGTTTGCCAGTATTTTTAGCCAATTGCTTGGGATTTTTCCGCGTTCTGAATTTGAAATTGCGGTACGCAAGCACCGCGGGGAACGCGCCGCCAAAGGATTTGATTGTTGGACTCAGTTTGTAGCGATGCTCTTTTGCCAGTTGGGCCGGGCGCAGAGTTTGCGCGAGATTTGCGCTGGCTTGGGCAGTGTGGAGGGCAAGTTAGAGCATCTGGGGGTAAGAAAGGCACCGGCGCGTTCGACGCTTTCTTACGCCAATGCCCATCGATCAGCTGCGCTCTTTGAAGAGGTCTTTTATGGTTTACTTGGGCGCTGTCAGGCCTTGGTGGGTCCCCGCAAGTTCCGATTCAAAAACAAGCTCTTCAGCCTGGACAGTACGGTGATCGATCTTTGCCTTTCGGTCTTCGACTGGGCGAAGTTCCGCCGAACCAAGGGAGCGATCAAACTTCATTTGCTGCTCGATCACGACGGGTATTTGCCCACCTTCTGCCTCATGAGCCGAGGCCGAGTGCACGATCTCCACGTTGCCCGCAGAGCCTGGAGTTACCCTCTGGAGCCATCGTGGTCATGGACCGCGGCTATATGGATTATCTCTGGCTGGACCAACTTAATGCCAGTGGTGTTTTCTTTGTCACCCGACTCAAGGACGGTGCCGCTTTCTGGATCGAAAAAACCCTCTCCCAGCCCAAAGGGGTGATCCTTGCCGATGAGCTCATCCAGATCCCTGGCAGCGGCAAAAACTTCGACCGCAACCGAATATTGCGCAGGATCAGAGTCTGGGACCAGCTCAATGAGCGCGAAATCCTCCTGCTGAGCAATCACTTTGAATTTAGCGCCTCGACCATCGCCGCTCTTTACAAGGAGCGCTGGCAAATCGAACTCTTTTTCAAGGCACTCAAGCAAAACCTCAAGATCAAGACCTTCGTCGGAACCAGTGCCAATGCGGTGCGCATCCAGATTTGGACAGCATTAATCGCCATCCTGGTTCTGAAGTATCTCAAATTGCGCAGCCGCATCCACTGGAGCCTGTCCAATCTCCTGGCTCTGCTACGGCTCAATCTCTTTGTTCACAGGGATTTATGGGCTTGGGTCGATGAACCCTATAAGCCTCCTGTTGATCCAGAACTCGCCATTCAACCACTCTTCGACTTTTCTTAACTTGGACAGCATAGGGAAAACTAACAAAAAAAAGAAAGGGGGATAGATTCTCCCACAACAACCTTTACTGCCGCGAAACCTGCTTAAATTCAGTCTCCCTTGTCCAAAATCGATTTATTTTGGACAGCAGTGATTGAAAGTACAGTCCGGGAAGCTGGAGACTAGGCGGCATGGAAGATGATCTGGTGAGGAGTTCCAGACCAAGGCGAAGAGCGAGCGAAATCGCAGAGTTACTAGGAGGCTACCGTCAAAGCGGTCAAGGGCACCGAGAATTTTGTCAGCAGCGCGGGATCGGCTTGAGCACGCTCCAGAACTATCTGCGCCGTGAACGAGTCGACGAAAAATCACAGGAACTTGTCGAAGTTGAGGTGGTAGCTGGGAAGCGGGCAGATGCGAAGGCCAGAAGCCTGGAACTGATTACGATCAAAGGAAAAAAGAGGGACGGGTCATATAAGCTAAGCGAGTCAAGTAAAACGGGCTTGCGATGGCATTGGGGGTACAAACCTTCGAGTTCGAGAGGCGGGCAAAGTTTTTTAGGGAGGAAGTAACCTGTACGACAGCTAGGCAGATGACGACTTGTAGCCGGGAATTAGGCAGCGATACGTGCAAAAAATGCGTTGTAAGGCGAACGCTGCGTTTCTCGGGTCCCGTGAGATGTGCCCACCGTGAATACGACATTTAAATGGGCTGATATACAGTCACCATAAAAATGGAGGGACAGGTCAAACAAGTTAAGTCGACTGCGGCGCAATTGGTGATATCGGCAAACGCATGGCATGCCGGCGAAATTTCTCTGACCAAATTCTCGCCTGATCTTTCTTGGCCTGCTTGTGGCGATTTACAAAGGCGTTGTAATCGTCGTTGGAAACAATTCGCCAAGGAGATTCATCAACAGTTTTTGGCGCATTAGAAGGTAAAACAGGGACAGGTCAGACAAGAATCAACATTAAAAACTTTTGGCAGTTAATGCACGGTCACCGGCTTCGAAGTGTCGCAGGTGGCACGACGATATCAACCAGTCCCGTTGCCACGTCATAGACAAGCCCGGTAACCAGCCACTGACCCGGGAGGGCCGGAGTTGCCTTGAGAGCGGCCACATCGACAGCAACCGCAGCCCGGGGATCGGGGACTGTCTTGGCCCGGAGTTCCTCTTTGGGGACTTCAAAGTAGTCAGTTAGCATGTCGGGGTCCCCGGTCAGCCGAGTAATCCCACAGTCGGTGTGTTGAAGCACGATGAGGTAAAAATCGTCGCGGCCTCCAGGAATCTCCCCGGCTACTTGACCTATCCGACCGAGCAAACCGAGCATCCGTAGATTTCCCGGGGTAACTCGACCGCCGATGTTGCGCATCACCACTGCCTCTCCGGGCTTGATACCCAGCACATGAGCCGGATCTACCCGCATATCAGCGCAGCCAATAATTAGCCCCTTTACGTTAGGCAGCGCACGCGGGAGTGCCGGCATCAGTAAGCCGGATGCAGACTGTTCAGCCGCGAAATCTTGGTTGCGTTTCATCAGGGTATCGAAAGTGTTCATTCAGCTTCTCCTACCTGCAGGTATCATCAGTTTTGCTCTCCGGTAACCCTCCTAAAGAAATTGCACAAAGACAAAAAGCCCACGATTACTGCCAGTATGGCTAGAAACCCGCGAGCCCGACCGATCTCAAAACCCAACGCTGGAAACGGTCACTCGCACAATGGAACGGAGCGCCGCGTCCTTATTATCGTTGTTCCCCCAGTTAGAACGCTAGATCTGTTCGGTCCCTTGGAAGTCTTCAACGATGCTAATCGGCTATACGGTGGCGATCCCCCGTATAAAGTTAACATCATTTCAGGCGGAAATAAGCGCACGGTATTGAGTCACATCGCTACCCCTTTGCACACTGATCTAACCTTCAAAGAGTACCGAGGCCCGGTCGATACCTTGCTTGTGGCCGGTGTCGACAGCGATGGTGAGATTAGGTATGAGCGCGGCTTTCTAGACTGGCTGAGAAATCACTGTCAAAAAAAGCCGGCGCTTCGGTTCGATCTGTACGGCTCTAATTCTAGCGAGAGCTGGCCTGCTCGACGGCAGACACGCAGCCACCCATTGGAACTGGTGTAGCGAACTTGAGCGAGACTACCCTAAAGTGACGGTAGAACGTGACCCTATCTACGTTCGAGACGGCAATTGCTACACTTCGGCAGGAGTGACCGCTGGCATTGATCTTGCCCTGGCACTAGTGGAAGAAGATCTCGGAAGAACGATTGCTTTAAAGGTCGCACGGATGATGCTGGTATTTCTGGTCCGTCCAGGCGGGCAGTCGCAATTTAGTGGGACCTTGGCAGCACAAGCTTGTGAGAACCGGCGACTCGCCGATTTAATTGCGTGGCTACCCGATAATATTCGGCGCCCCCTCGCCATCGACAAACTTGCACAAGCGGTGGGCATGAGTCCTCGCAACTTCGCCCGTTTATTTCGCCAGGAAGTCGGGAAAACTCCGGGGAAGCACATCGAAGATCTGCGGCTAGAAGCTGCCCGGCGTCAGCTAGAATCGACTTCTCGGACACTTGGTGAAGTCGCTACTGCAACCGGCTTCGGAAGTGCGGAAGTTCTCCGCCGAGTGTTCAACCGACGTTTGGGCGTTACACCCGTCCGCTATCGAGCTTCTTTTGCGCGAGCCGCAAGTCGGTAATTGTCGTGCGCTCTTTTCTGGTTTCTCTTTCGTAGCCAACGACTAGCTCCGCAGATGGCAAGAGGTAAAACAGGGACAGGTCAGATAAGAACCACAAATCGTGGGCTCCGGTCGGCCTTGGCCCCAATACGCGACTTATCCACAATCGCCTCTGTCCGGGCCGCCCCGCTGCTGCGACGTCACGAACCCGTCCCGGGCATTCTCGCAGCACGTCGTCCCGGGGCGATTATGGATAAGTCTGCTCGCCCTCGACTAACAACCCTCAACGCGCTAAAACCAGCAGAACCGCAGCTATAACCAACCCAAGAAAAGCAGATCCACACACGAAAGACCTGACACTACCGGAAGTAACCTGTATTACAGCCACGCAGATGACGACTTACATCAACGAATTGCGAAGCGGTACGTATAGATGAGCACTACACAACGAACCCGCATTTCTCGCATCCCGTGAGAACGGCGCATCGAGCTTCGTCATTCGTCCGGGTGAATGTTTCTGGAGAATGCAACAGTTCGAGCACCCCCGCGGAAGTGACAATTGAGTTTCTGAAGCGGATGACCTCAACCGCTTGGTTGGACTCGCGGTTGCCGTAAGACCCAAAGCCGCTCAGAACGGTCCAGCACCGTCAGCGGCCTGCCGGTGTGATCGCGTTTGTAACCAAAGTTTGTCTTGAGGTTGGAAAAATGCGATTCCACAAAGGCCTGACTTCCCAGGATCACTCCATCGGTGAAGTAGATCCGGCAACGCAAAACCTCTGGTAGGGAGAGTTCGCCGTTTTGTTCATCCACCACTCTTTGAGCGGTGCGCAGATCGAAACCCGGACGATTGGCTTTGGTATTTAAACTCCCGTGCACAAAGAGGTATTTGCGATACTCGCGACTGACTTCTTTCCAGGAAGCTGTCTCTGGCTGGCCCAGTATTGTTCTGATCCCCTGGCGTGCCAGCTCACATCCCTTGCCGAGCGCCTCGCCATAGCCTCAATAGCGATAATCCTTGGGATCTGCACACAGACCTGCCCGGACCGGGTTGAGCTCGATGTAAGCAGCAACGGCGGCCAATGCTTCACCCCCTTCAAGCAGAACACTCTTAAAACGCTCTGCCCAAAGCACCCCGTAACGACCATGACGTCGGTTGTAGCCTTGGGCGAAGCGACCTTTGAGTTCCTTGAGGAAGATCGAGATGTCGTACATGCGTCTGCGGTAGGACTCCAAGAGTCGTTGGATCCGACCAGAGTCATCCGCTCCCTGATGCAAGCGCGCGAGCTCCTGTTCGAGGGATTGGCGACGCGCCGGGCCGTAGCCGGCTTCGATACGTTCAAGTAGCTCGAGCTCGGAAAGTGCTTTGGCCTCGGGGACTTCGCACAGCAGATGGAAGTGATTAGACATCAGCACATACGTCAAAATCCGTACACCGCTAAAGGCCTCCAGCGTGCATGAGTCGCACAAATCGTCGGCCTCAGCGGAGCCGGCGGAAGCAGGATGAAGACGGTACCCTGGACCGGTAGACCGCCTCGCGTCGCATGCAGGTCGCACAAATCGTTCGGCCTCAGCGGAGCCGTGAGCGGAAGTCTGGAAAATGAATTGACGGTCGACCACCCTGGAAACGCAGTGGTAGAAACTCTGACCCTCAGCCTTGACGCGCGGAAATCTCATCCGTGTGAGGTACTGTACACAACACAAGAAGAAAGTGTGTCTCAATCTGCTTAAATCCCCAATATTTGACCTGTCCCTCCTTGTATCCAAAGAATAGCCGAATCGCCGACCCGGTAACGCCGCAACCCAGCCATGTCTGCTTTGAGTCCTTTCCCGAAGCGGTGCGGATCCGCGTTGCCCGCTACCCGCTCGTCGAGATAGGCGTTAGCAAGACGGGAATCCGCTTTCTTTTGTGGGATGGGATTAGGGTCGGTCGGAATGGATCGCCAAGATGAGGCCCGAGGCCGGCGGATTCCACTGATAGCCGAATGCGAAGGTCAATGGCAGAGGAGCATTCGCCACGTACCATTGTCGTAAGGATGGCTGATAATATTGCTTAAAAAGATCGACCGGTTTCGTGTAAGTGCCGAACACTCGAACGGTCCAATCTTTTTGAGAAAAGTAATCGAATGGAATCCCTGAATCATCTTCCAGAATGACCGAACTAGTTTTCAGAATCAGATTTCGAACAGTGCTGAAATTCTTGGCAAACATGAGGTAGGATGCAGCCTTTAGCAGGGCATTAGTAGGGCCTAGCTTCGAACAAAAGCGCGCGAGTTCGGGATTGCTCTCGATGTGATCATCGGAAAGGTTAGCTGTGAAATAATAGATCGTTTTGGCGGTCCCTGTGTTGATGTCAGTGCAACCGATTCGGACCCCTTTGGTGTCGCCGGTTGCGTTGTCCAATAATGTCCCATCCTTCGAAAGTGAGATTTGGCGAACATCCGTGATCTCTTTGCCGCCGCGAGCAAGGAACACATAGATGATTGGCAAAACCCCTCGGAGTGAGGTACGCTGAAAGTCTTCACGCATGTACTTGGTCACGAAGAAACTCCACCTGAACTCGGAGTAGAGAGAAGCTTCGATGTTTTGAAGAGTGGCCAGGAGTGTTTGTTTGGGAAGTGTCGATAAATCTGGAACTAGGTCCGCGGGTTCGAGTCCCTGCATCACGTAGGTCGTGCAATTTGGGAAAAATGTGTCGGCGTATAAAAAATCGGGACCGCTGAAAAGGTAAAGGCAGGTTTGATTCGACAGCGCCGCGGTGTCGAGATTCTGGGATCGCCAAATCCGGATATTGCTCAATTGCAATTGTTCGAGCTTTGCAAAGGCGTCGTCGATCGAATTCGAATAACGGATCCAGCGCGGATCCTGCGTCCACAAAGACAAGGGAGATTGCATGGATACCTTGATTCCCGCGAGGAAACGAGCGGCATCCGTCGCATTATTGTTTTGCGGCAGAGACGGCGAGACTGATTGATCCGGGGTCGGAAACGTCGGCGGCGCGGGAGTTGGAAACAGAGAACTGGGGCTAGACAAAATAGGCGGCGTCGATCGCAGATCCTGCGACCTTAAGGATACTAAGCCTGCGGCTAAGATCAAAAGTAAAGCCAGCGCTTTGCGCGAGGTATTCACAAAACCAGAATGGATCCTTGGAATTGGCGCATGCAAGACCCATATCTCGCAAAATCTAGGGGAAAGACGGTGGCGGTTCAACGCTGCGCACCGTTCAACGACAGCCTTGGTGACATGAGAAGGTTTTACGCGCTGGCGGAGCCGTGACCAGAAGTCTGAAAAATGAATTGACGATCAACTACGCTGGTAAAAACTCTGGCCCTCAGCCTTGACGCGCGGAAATCTCATCGGTGTCAGGCGTATCTCACATAATAGTGGGAAATAGAGGGACAGGTCAGATAGTGACGGAATAGTCGGGCCCCAAGATGGCGATGCATTTTTTACAAAGCTCAAAAGTATCCGACTAGTTAACCCCATAGTGGATCAGTATTGAAAGTACGGTCCGGGAAGCTGGAGACTAGGCGGCATGGAAGATGATCTGGTGAGGAGTTCCAGACCAAGGCGAAGAGCGAGCGAAATCGCAGAGTTACTGGGAGGCTACCGTCAAAGCGGTCAAGGGCAGCGAAAATTTTGTCAGCAGCGCGGGATCGGCTTGAGCACGCTCCAGAACTATCTGCGCCGTGAACGAGTCGACGAAAAATCACAGGAACTTGTCGAAGTTGAGGTGGTAGCTGGGAAGCGGGCAGATGCGAAGGCCAGAAGCCTGGAACTGATTACGATCAGAGGTAAAACAGGGACAGGTCAGATAAGAACCAGCAGCGCGAACACCCCCGCAAAAGTGATAATCAAGTTTCTTAGTAAAAAGGGGGACGGGTCAGATAACCTGAGCGAGTCAAGTAAAGCGAGCTTCCGACGAACATTGGTGGTATAAACCTTCGAGTTCGGGAGGCGGGCAAAGTTTATTAGGAGGAAGTAACCTGTATGACAGCCACGCAGATGACGACTTTCATCCGCGAATTGAGAAGCGGTATGTACGCAAAAGCGTTACAAACGACCCCGCATATCTCGCATCCCGTGAGAATGGCGCATCGAGCTTCGTCATTCGTCCTGGTGAATGTTTCTGGAGAATGCAACAGCCCGAGCGCCCCCGCGAAAGTGACAATTGAGTTTCTGAAGCGGATGACCTCAACCGCTTGGTTGGACTCGCGGTTGCCGTAAGACCCAAAGCCGCTCAGAACGGTCCAGCACCGTCAGCGGCGTGCCAGTGTGCTCGCGTTTGTAACCAAGCTTTGTCTTTAGTTTAGAGAAATGGGATTCAACAAAGGCCTGATTTCCCAGGATCACCCCATCGGTGAAGTAGCGGATCCGGCAACGCAAAACTTCGGGCAGGGAGAGTTCGCCATTTTGTTCATCCACCACAGTTTGAGCGGTGCGCAGATCGAAGGCCCGGTGATTGGCTTTGGTATTCAAACTCCCGTGTACGAAGAGGTATTTGCGATACTCGCGGCTGACTTCTTTCCAGGAAGCTGTCTCTGGCTGACCCAGTATTGTTCTAATCCCCTGGCGTGCCAACTCACAACCCTTGCCGAGCGCCTCGCCATAACCGCAATAGCGATAATCCTTAGGATCGGCACACAGGCCTGCCCGAACCGGGTTGAGGTCGATGTAAGCAGCAACGGCAGCCAATGCCTCACCCCCTTCAAGCAGAACACTCTTAAAACGCTCTGCCCAAAGCACCCCGTAGCGACCATGACGTCGGTTGTAGCCCTGGGCGAAGCGACCTTTGAGTTCCTTGAGGAAGATGGAAATGTCGTACATGCGCCTGCGGTAGGGCCCCAAGAGTCGTTGGATCGGACCGGCGCAATCCGGTTGCTGACGCAAGCGCTCTAGCTCCTGTTCGAGAGCTTGGCGACGCGCCGGGCCGTAGCCGGCCTCGATACGTTCAAGTAGCTCGAACTCGGAAAGCGCTTTGGCCTCGGGCACTTCGCACAGAATGTGGAAGTGATTAGACATCAGGGCATAGGTCAAAACCCGTACACCGCTGAAGGCCTCCAGCCGTCGCATGAGTCGCACAAATCGTTCGGCCTCAGCGGAGCCGTGAGCGGAAGCATGGAAAATGAATAGACGGTCGACCACCCTGGAAACGCAGTGGTAGAAACTCTGACCCTCGGCCTTGACGCGCGGGAATCTCACAAGTGTCAGACATAGTCTACACAACATCGTATGATTGTGTAGTTGAATGTGCCAAAATTCACCAATATCCGACCTGTCCCTTCCTGTCCTTGAACCACCCTGGAAACACAGTGGAAACTCTGACCTTCAGCTTTGACGCGTGGAAACCTCACAAGTGTCAGGCACAGTCGACACAACATCTTATAAGTGTGTAGTTTTAATATGCCAAAATCCACCAATATTCGACCTGTCCCTCCCTGTACCGAAAGCTGTCACCATGGAATTCGTCGGGCGCGGTAGCGAGGCAGTGCTGAGAGCGTATGTTCATGTCGGGAAGGAATCACACAGAAAGGTCGTCATCTCGCTCTAAACATTTTTCGAAGTCAGGAATAGCCAGGAACGGCGCGTTCGGCGAGATCTAGTTCAGTTAATTGGATGATTCCTCCAGTTCATGTAGCTTTCTTTGCGTCGAATCGCCGAGCTCACGCCCACCGCGAGGGCGGCCCACGAGAACGGACACTTACGAGGAGCAAAAAATGTTACGAAAGATAGACTGTATCATGATTCGGGTTGAGAATGTCGAAACCGCGGCTTCGTACTATGCAAATGTATTTGGTCTGCGTCCTCGATGGAGTGGGGACGGCTCGATAGGTCTCGCACTTCAAGAAACCGATGCTGAAATTGTTCTCCACTGCGACCCGAACATCCCCTCATCAGTCGAGGTCTATTACTTGGTCGACGATGTCATTGTCGCCGTAACCGACTATGCAGCACAAGGATGCCAAATACTCGACGCCCCTTTCGATATTAGGATTGGGAAATGTGCAGTAATCAGAGACCCATTCGGAACACGGCTTTGCATCCTTGATATGACGAAGGGGGCTCGGCCTCTTAACCTTGCGGGATCAAGTAGGTGAAGCGTCTAAGTGCCTAAGACGTTATGAACGCATGTGACGGCAAGCGCTCCATCGCCAATGGCAAAAGCAACCCGCTTGGTCGTTTCTGAACGGCAGTCGCCAGCCACGAATATTCCCGGACAGGAAGTCTCCAGCAGCTGTGGTTGCCGATCACTCAATGGCCAATTTCCCGCTCCGACGACTTGGTTACCTGTCATGACGAAGCCGCGCTTGTCCTTTAGAACGTCGTGGCCCAGAAAGTTCGAACATGGCGTAGCTCCAATGAAGATGAAGAGCCCGTTACTCTCCTCGATGGTCTTCTCTCCCGTCGTTGTGTTTTCCAAATGCACTCTCTCTACAGTGTGGGTTCCTTCGACCATCCGCAATTCATGGCGAAGCCTAATCTTCACTCGCGGATTCGTTTCGACCCGCTCTGACAAGTAACTCGACATTGTCTTGCGTATATCACCGCCTCGCACGATCAAGTTGACTTGATCCGTAAACTTGGAGAGGTACATCGAAGCCTGCCCGGCCGAGTTTCCAGCGCCGATGATGTGAACGGGTCGATCCTCGCACCATGCGGCCTCGACCTGGGTGGCCGCATAGTAAACGCCGTTACCTCGTAACCTCTTCAAACCATCCACATCCAAGTTCCGGTAAGAGACGCCGGTTGCTATGATGACCGTTTTCGTTTTAACGACCAGCCCTTCTGAAGTGTGGACTTCGTGAAGGCCTTGTTCAGCGCAACGAACCGAGTCGATCGTGTGAGGGGCGGAGAAATGAGCGCCAAACTTGAGGGCCTGCACATAAGTCCGGAGAGCGAGATCATTTCCTGACAAACCGGACGGAAATCCCGCGTAGTTTTCGATTCGTGCGCTGGAGCCAGCTTGGCCTCCCGGGCCGATGGTATCCAAAACAACCGTTCGCAACCCCTCAGAGGCCGCATACACCGCTGCCCCGAGGCCAGCGGGACCAGCTCCAATGATCACAGTGTCAAAAACGCCATCCGGTATTGTCCGCTGGATGCCTGTATGTTGGGCCACTTGAGGCAAAGTCGGGTTTTGTAAAAGGATCTGCCTCGCGCATACGACTACCGGAAATTCGAGCGGGTCCGGGCTGAAGGTGTGGACCAATTTGTTTACCTCAGGCTCCAGTGTGTTGAGCCAACGATGGATGACGCTGTTGCGCTGAAGGAACTCTCGAATGAGCAAAGTGGCGTTGCATTTGGGCGGGCCGAAGACCCGCAGACCTTGAAAACCGGCGTCCATGATCAATTCTCGACGCCGCAAAAGCGCCGGAATCCACTTCTCTTGCAAACTTGGGCAACAGACCATGAGGCCTCGCATCTCTTCGCCGGTCAAACGGATCGCCTCGCAGCGAGTCTTCGCACGGCATGACGCAATAGCTGGCCGCTGGGTCAGCACTGCGATCTCACCAGTAAATGCCCCGTCGCCGTACTCGACCATGATGCGCGGTTCGTCCCCCGTAAGATCCAAAATTTGGACCTCTCCGGAAACGATAATGTAGCAATCGATCGGTTGATCGCCTGTTTTGTAAAGGTATTCGCCAGCCTCGTAAAAGTTTGAGCTTCCAAATCTTCTTGCGATTTGAATTTCTGAATATTCGACTTTCGGGAAACCGATGGAATCGTGTTCGGTAACCTCTTTGCTCATCACAGGATCATTCACAGCCCGCGCTCCTTTAAAGTTGTTGGGAATTTTATCGACATAATAGCCTAGTTTCTCCGCCTCGATGTTGAAATCGAGATAATCGCGAAATCCTGCCCCGGTTTCCAGGCCAAGCTCGTTGTTGGCGGCTTGCGCTGTCAGGATTCTCGGTGGCTGGATCGCGTTTGTCACTTTTCTTAGAGTCCGTACGGACTAAGGTGGTGCTTTCTTCAATGCGGCTCCTAATCGGTTTTCTGACTGGATTACTTTACTTCGTCGGACTCGAAGCGATCACCATCGGTGCGTTGATGTCGCAGCCTGCGAGTTCACGCTACAGAGGCGTCTCGCAGCACTTAGTGCCTCCTTTCGGGCTATTGTAACTATACTCATTATACTATTCATAGAGTCGCCCGAATCATCATCGCATCCTTGGCCACGGAAATCGACGGCGTTCGATACGAACGCATTTATTCATAGGGCTGTTCGTCTCAAGAAAGTCGGGTGATCTTATCGATCAACCATCCTTTTACCTCAAAAACACTTCTACATAACGTGTTACAATCAAAACCGCACATGGCAAAATCGTCGCCGGCTGCCAAACCGGCGCTCATCGGGCGGCACTCGACTGGGCTTTATCTCGAAAGATCGAATGCGGTGGTGGTGTCCAAAGGGCGAGAAGTCGAGGACGGCCGCAGACCGTGCTTATGCTGTTTAGGAATTCGGAGTTCAACTTCGTCAGAACACGCAAAGCGTGCGCTCTTCTCAATTCCTAATTCTGACTTTTGCCGTCTTTTGAGGAAGGGCTTGGCAAAAACTCTTCCGCATGTCTTTCAATGAATTCGTCGAGCGCTGCTCGCATGATTTTCCCGTAATTTTGGAGAAAACGAAGAGCTTCGGGGTGGCGTGCTACCCACTCGCTCAAAACTTCATGGAGGAGACGCTCATACGACACGTTGAGCGCGGTTTTTTGGATAGCCAGCCATTCGAGGTGGCGGCTTTCGAGAGAGGACCGAACAGATTCAGAGATTTTATCGGAGGTACGCATTGGAGGATATGTGTTTTAAAAGGTGTATCCGCTTGGGTTCCTTTGAGCTGACAATGTGCCATCCTCATCTCCATGATATAAATCCTTCTCGGGCAATCGATTGAGGGGATTTTCGGACTGCTTCGCTCCCGCTCTTTATTGCAATTTGCGATCCGGGTCGGGATTAACGCTCGCAATTCGCGATCACGTCCGGAGCTCGTTGCCAAGCAGAGAATCCTGCAATCGGTGTCATTTTACATCGGGACCTGAAGCTGCCAGCCAGCCGCTAACCGAATCTACAGGGCGTCAGAGCGTTCGCGCTCTTGCGTCTGCAGCTACTCGCACGGAACGTTGGGGCGTATGAAATTTGGAGCGTCGTCCTGGCCGTTTCAGTGGGATCCCCCCTACGAAGATTGCATCAAGCGTATTGCTCGCCTCGGATTCAAGTCGATCGAACTGATCGCATGGAACGAGCAATATCTGGTGGACTACTACACTTTATCTACAATATCCGAACTGAGGCGAACGCTCGAAGGAGAGGGACTTGAGCTGTCGCAATTTGTCTCTACACCCAAAGATCTGTCCAGCGCCGACCCGCCGAAAAGGGAGCAGTCGATTGCTCATTGGCAACGCGCGGTCGATGTGGGCGCATCTCTTGGTGCAACGCTGATAAATATGGTTTCGGCCCACGCTTTCGGTATGCGGGACGCCGTCGAGATTCCGCGGATTACAACCAGGCCTCTTGTTCAGCGGTTCGCGACGCGAAATGTTCCTTCAAACGCCGACTGGGATCAGAACTTCAGGGACTATGTGGAATCGCTCAGACGATGCGCGGCGATTTGCGAGAAAGCAGGGGTCGTCATGACACTCGAACCGCACCCGGCACGGTATATGGCCAATACGGACGGTGCGCTTCGTTTGCTGGACCACATCGATTCAAATGCCGTTGGAATCAACTTTGATCCGAGCCATACTTTTCCGACGGGTGATTTTCCCAATATCTCGGTTTTGCGTCTCGGTCAGAGGATCAAGCATTTGCACGTTTCGGACAACGATGGTGAAACGAATGTTCACTGGCGCCCGGGCCAGGGGAAAATTGATTGGTATGCAATGCTCCAGGCTCTCAAAGAAATCGGCTACGAAGGAACCTTATCAATCGAGCTGGAAGATGTGCCGGGTGTGTCTCGAGGCGCGAACTCCGGTGCTCCGGGCGTCTATCGCAACGTCATTGCCACGGATGAATTTGTTGCAGAAACTGTCGCGGCAATGACATTTTTGAAAACGATCTGCAAGCAGGTCGGCATCTCAGTGGAGTAAGACTGATGATTGCGAACAGCTTGGTCTATGTGGGCACCTACACGGAACCGATTCGATTCGGAACCGGTCAGTTATTGGAAGGCAAAGGAGAGGGCATCTATGCTTTCGAATTAGACCGCGAAAGGGGCAAACTCACCCCGCACGGCCTGACTCGCGATGTGCGAAATCCATCTTATCTCTGTTTCGATCGAGATCGTCGACATCTCTATGCTGTAAACGAACTCAAAGAGTTCGAGGGCAAACCCACCGGTGCGGTGAGCGCCTTTGGAATCGATCAGGAAACAGGCGCTCTGGTCTTTCTGAACTCCCGAAGCACGGGCGGCACCGATCCGTGCCATCTTGCCGTGGATAGGACCGGGAAATTCGTTGCCGTTGCCAATTTCATGAGCGGCAGTGTCAGCGTCTTTCCGGTTCTTTCGGATGGTTCACTTGGTGAGGCTTGTTCCTTTATTCAACATGAAGGATCAAGTGTAGATCCCGTCCGACAAAGGGGGCCACATGCCCATGCTATTGAGTTCGACACATCCGGGCAATTTGTTTTTGTTCCCGATCTTGGCTTGGACAAAGTATTGATCTATCGACTGGACCAACTCAGTGGAAAACTTACTCCGGGAGATCCTCCTTGGATTTCGACGGCAGGGGGGGCGGGTCCGCGCCAGCTCGTTATGCATCCGAACAATGTTCATGCGTACCTTATTAACGAGATCAACTCGACGATGACAGCCTACAGGTTTGACAGCGCGCATGGAACCTTTGCGGAATTGCAAACAGTCTCGACTTTGCCGGATGCGTATCAGGACCACTCGACCTGCGCGGAGGTTCAGATCACAGCGGACGGCCGGTTCCTCTACGGATCGAATCGAGGTCATGATTCTATTGCGATCTTTTCGATAAGCGATGACGGCGTTCTGAAGTTGGTTGGGCACGAGAGTTGCCGCGGATGCGTACCCCGCAATTTTGAAATTGATCGCCGTGGCGAATATCTTATCGCGGCGAACCAAGACACAAACAATCTCATCGTGTTCAAGATAAATCCGGCGAATGGCGATTTAATCCACACTGGAGGGGTCGCGACAGTGCCGACGCCGATTTGTGTCCGGTTCGCATAAGCTATCCGGTTGCAGGAGGCGACTGAGGATGTCTCGATTTGGACGGCTACCATGAATGAAGAGATAGTCGAAAGCGGTCCCTCGGGCGCGAAGCCCCTGGATAAGCGGGTAAAGAATTTGCAAACCACACAATCGTCCACTGGAGCGATCTCTCAGGAAAAGGCGGCCGATGGGACAACTGTTTGCTCGTGGTCGTATTCAGTGAGCTCTCAGACAGGTAGCAATGGCAGAGGGTGGACAATTTCAGATCTTCTGCGCGGTTGACCAAAATGAACTTTCATCGATTCTGGCCGACGGAACCTACGGATCGTCTCCAAGCTGGGAGGTAAGTATTTTGCGCTGACTCAGGAAGGGGCGCAGAACTTTGCGAATGCAAACATCAATGCGGGCCAGCAAATGAGTATTACAAGCACCACGATTCCGAGTTCTATATTCAATCAGGGATTTTTGTTCAACGATCTGGGTGCTGAAGGCGCCGGAGCTTCGATTCATTTTCAGCAAGATTTTCTTCCTACGTTGTACAATTCGATGACACCTATCCATTTTCCCTAAACCGATGAACAAAGAAGAATTTAAAGTCCTTTTTGAGCGCGCTCTTGAGGTCGCGGCTCAAAACGCCGAAGAGAAAATCGGTCATGCCGTGCCTCGTGAGTTTGAAATTGAATTTCACGGGAAGGCACCAAATCCGCGGATTTTGCGAAAGGAAGAGGCTTTAGAAGAAATCTATATTGACGCCGACCGTTTCTATCGCATCATCAATGTTGCCGTTCGTCGGATTAGCAAAGGCGTAACTACGGTTTTCGTTGGAATCAGCGGCCACGCTCCTGGCCGATTTGACCAAACTTGGAATCGACCGTCTGGGAGCGGACCGTTCAAACAAGTATTGGCGAACGACTTGCGTTTGGCTTGAGGGCATTTCGGCACCTAAAAAATAGGAAAGGGACGGATCGCCAAAAGCCCTCAAGTGTTGCCGTTGAGTGTGTATAATGCCGCGTCGAAATGTCGTTGCTATCCTTCACGGAATGAGGAAAAAAGGGACAGGTCAGATGAGCTAACCAATTCAAGTAAAACGAGCCTAATGAGGAAAAAAGGGACAGGTCAGATGAGCTAACCAATTCAAGTAAAACGAGCCTAGAATGGTATTGGGACAGGCCCTCGAGCTCGAACGTGGCAGCGGTCCTTAGGGAGGAAGTAACCGGCGAGACAGGAAACAGTTTTTCGGCGAGAATTAGGCAGCGATATGCGCAGAAGGGCGCTATAAAACTAAACCGCATTTCTCGCATACCGTGAGAAATTCGCAACGAGCTCGCAAATTAATCGGGGCCAATGTTTCTGGAGAGAGCAAGATCGCGAGCACCCCCGCGAAAGTGACAATTGAGTTTCTGAATGCGGATGACTCAGCCGCTTGGTTGAACTCGCGGTTCCCGTAAGACCCAAAGCCTGTCCGAACGATCCAGCACCGTCAGCGGCGTGCTAGTGTGCTGGCGTTTGTAACCAAGCTTTGTCTTGAAGTTGGAGAAATGCGATTCGACGAACGCCTGACTTCCCAGGATCACGCCATCCGTGAAGTAGCGGATCCGGCATCGCAAGACTTCGGGTAAGGAGAGTTCGCCCTTTTGTTCATCCACCACTGTTTGAGCGGTGCGCAGGTCGAAGGCCGGACGATTAGCTTTGGTGTTCAAACTGCCGCGCACAAAGAGGTATTTGCGATACTCGCGGCTGACTTCTTTCCAGGGAACTGTCTCTGGTTGGCCCAGTATTGTTCTGATCCCTTGGCGAGCCAGGGAGCTACCCTTGCCGAGCGCCTCGGCATAACCGCAATAGCGATAATCTTTGGGATCCGCGCACAGACCCGCGCGGACGGGGTTGAGGTCGATGTAAGCAGCAACGGCGGCCAATGCCTCACCACCTTCAAGTAGAACACTCTTAAAGCGCTCGGCCCAAAGCACCCCGTAGCGACCATGACGCCGGTTGTAGCCTTGGGCGAAACGACCTTTAAGTTCCTTAACGAAAACCGAGATGTCGTACATGCGTCTGCGGTAGGCCTCCAAGAGTCGTTGGATCTGACTGACGTCATCCGGGTCTTGACGCAGGCGCTCTACCTTCTGTTCAACGGCCTGGCGACGCGCGGGGCCGTAACCGGCTTCGATACGTTCGAGTACCTCGAGCTCCGAAAGCGCCTTTGGCTCTGGCACTTCGCACAACATATGAAAGTGATTCGACATCAGGACATAGTTTAAAATCCGTACGCCGCTAAAGGCCTCCAGCCGCCGCATCAATCGCACAAATCGTTCGGCCTCAGCGGAGCCGCGAGCGGAAGTCTGGAAAATGAATTGACGGTCGACCACCCTGGAAACGCAGTGGTAGAAACTCTGACCCTCAGCCTTGACGCGCGGAAATCTCATCCGTGTGAGGTACTGTACACAACACAATATGAAAGTGTATCTCAATCTACTTAAATCCTCAATATTTGACCTGTCCCTCCTTGTATCCAAGGATGCCGTCCTTGACAAAGTTGTAAGGCACCTCGCCGACATACTGCCACTTGCGATCCTAATAGTAATACGTGTCGAGGTCCGGTGAGTTGAAGGAGTTCGCCCGCGCCATTGCAGCTCCGGTCCGAGCCGCCTCGGCGAGCAAAGCTCTGGCTTTCGGATCGGGATTGAACGGCTTTCCATTCTCAATTCCAATCGCCTGCAGGTAGAAACGTTCGAGTGGTGTGAAGACCTCGGCCGGTTCTTCGTTGACGAGTTGCCCCAACATCTCGAAGAAGGAGATGTTATCGGAATGGATGGTATCGGTTGGTTTACCAGATCCGTCGAGAAATTCCATCTTCGGCGGACCGGACGCCTGCGCCAGCGGGTAAACCTTGGTCTGCTTCATGAGCGCCACGGCCTGGTCGGTCTTACCGTCCACTTTGAAACCACGCAGGAAGTAGCAAACGCTATAGGTGGGCGACTTGACGACGAAGTAGCCTACGGGCACGTCACCTGTGTATCCCGGTGGCAGAAAGAGATATTTTCCACCTTTGCCTTTGTCCGCCCCTAGTGGACCGATATCTGCGAGAAATCGCTGTAGCGTATCCATCGCCGCTCCGAGCATTTTCGGCGGTGCCTCGATGATAGTCGGTCCATCGCTTTTAAGATCGAGGAAGCCCATCCCGTACACCGTCTCGGTGTTCGCCGTGAGTACCAGCGTTTCCGCGTCCATTAGTGACTCCCAGATGACGACTTGATTTGCGCCTTTAGCCCCAAAGTTGGGGATGCCGCGCCGCGATTCGATGATAGCGACGGCCGGCATCTGGTCCAAGTATACCTCCAGGGCACGATTGAACTTGAGTTGATCAAGCAAGGCCTGGGCGGCCGCCGGGGTAGGATAGCCGTTCTTGAAATCAAAGTTACCGAACGGGGTTGTGACCCTCTCCGTGCCGATCCAGCCATGATGATCTCCCGGCTCTTGGTCCTCAGCCTGAAGGCCCAGCGGCGCGCTCCCTGCTGCGATCAATGCGACATCGATCAATCCGGGCGTTTTAGTTTTCATGGGGGGATAGTTGGGTGCAAGTTAGCCCCCATCTAACTTTGAAGCGACGTGCTTTTCCGTCTGCTGTTTTGCACCGCCAAAGTCGCCCAAAGAGCGAACAAAGCCTACTGACGACCCTCGCTGCCTGCCGGAAGGAACCCAATCCGCGAATTGGAAAAATGGCTAAGAAGTGGCTAAGATCGGTTTTATCTCGTTCGGCATTCGTTGCATAACTTATTCAGGCCGAACAAGCTGCCTCGCATGGATTCGAACCATGACAAAGTGATCCAGAATCACTTGTGCTACCGTTACACTACGAGGCAATCGATCCGGGACCGGTTCACTCGATCCGGGAGAAATTGGTTACTGCAAAATGGACGAATGTCAATTGCCTAACGGCGTGGTGACTTTCGTTCCGGGTGGGGGACTGAACTCAAATGTGGATTCCGGAATGTTCTCACGGCGAACGTCCGTATAGGTGCTGGTAAATATCTCTCCTTTGGCATTGTGGACGATCACCTGTTGAGGGATCAGATCTTCGCCGATGGTCAGGTCGACACTTTGAACCAGTTTCCGGACGGTTGCCGTTTTCGGAGTGAGCGTGATCCGATATTGGTTGCCTTCCTTGGAGCCTTGCAAGTCGTAATACCCTTTGATCTCGCGAAAATCGAGTCCGGCTGTTAAGGCGTGCAAAGAGTCTTTAATGATTGGACGTTTTTCGAGATCGTACACTTCCACCTGCTGGTAGTTCGGATAATAGATCGACATCTTTTTGCCATCGATGACGGTCGTACTCGGCGACTTTCCGTCGATTTCGCGACGGATCTTGTCGGGCAAAGTGAACCAGACTTTGCCTTGATTCACGATCGGCTCCTTGAGCATCGCGAGATGGCGTTCCTCGCGAAAATTAGCCTGAAGCGAAGGTTGCTTTTCGGTGGTCGCTTGAAGCCGTTGAACAAGTTGATCGATTTCGCCTGGGGTCATGGGGTTGGCCTGTGCAAGCGAAGCGATTCCGACAACAAAGAGGAGGGTAAGTATTCTCATGGCAGACTACTGATGGTTCCAGATTGGCACAAAGTTGAACCATTGTTCTGGAAATTCGCGAACGATAGCCTGGAACACGTCGGCAACCCGTTGGCTGTTTTGTTCGATGGTCTGTTCCGGGGTCATTTCAATGGGAGGATAGGCATAACAGCCATATTGGCCCGGCTCGAGTTGCAACACAAAAGCCGGGATAACCGATGCCTGCGTGTATTGCCAGACACGCGCAGCTGCTGCCGAAAAGAGAGTAGGGCGATCAAAAAATTGAACTTCGATCCCGCTATTGAGGTAAGGCCGATCCACCAGCATCGCGACCAATTCGTTCCGGCGAAGCGCCTGAATGATCTCCACAAAGGCGAACTTGTCCTCACCGACTGTCACCGTTTTAATTCCAAATCGCTGGCGAAATTTTTGGCGCCATTCGTTCAGTTCGCTCGTCGGTTCGGCCAGGGTCACGACATTGACAGGAAACCCGTCAGAGGCCAAAACCATACCGCCAAGTTCCCAGGCGCCAAGATGACCCGTAATCAGTAATGTGCCTTTGCCTTTGATGCGTGCCGCCTCCAGAAACTCGAATCCACGACGCTCAACCATCATCTCGTTCAACCGCCCCACACCACTTTCAGCGCAGTCACAGAGATCATGCAACATGCGTAAAAAGTTGTGGAAACAGTACCGGGAGAGTTCCTCGCGTTGATGTAACGCTTTTGTCACAGCCGTCAGATTCAGTTGCAATGCTTTCCGGCGATTTGTGCAGAACTGATATCCTAGTTCTCCAAACGCGACGCTGAGTGACCGTGTCCAGAGACGTGGAAAATGTCGGATTAGCCAGCTGGCAGTCTGGAAACTGAAGGGGCTGTACCAGTTGTTGCGTGCGAGACTAAGCTCCTCTTCGGGAGAAGGAATCGGGGCCGCAACTTGAGGCGCAGTTTGGTTCATTTCCTTATTGAGCAAAACTGAATATCATTGATTTGCGACCCGGGAACTCTACATCGGCGCGCAACAATGTCGCACCGTTGCGTGTGAAGGTTGCGGACCATCGGTGGGGTCGTTGGGCGCTTGGCAGGCTCGAGTCAAAATAGGGAAGAACCTCTTTAAGGGTTGCCCAGGGCCTGAGAGGGCCGCGAGCCTCGGCGACTGGGCCAGACCAACCATTTTTGGCGAGGACACCTGTCGCCGTCATGTGGGTACCACGGGTCTGGAACTCCAGGACCTGGACACCCCCTTTCGAGAAGTAGAGGTCATAATCACCACCGTTCAGATTACGGAGAACGATGTCGCCGACGATCGAGTGCCCACCGTAAGTGAACAGCAGTTGGCCGACGCGAGTCTTCGCCTCAGCGCCCAGGCCGGACAACTCCCGTGCGGCCTGGCAACCGGCCATGAGAACCACGAGTAAAAGGATAAAGAACCGGCGAATCATGTCATTTTTGGAATCAGTGAGAGCTTTGGAGCGACCTTTGATGTTCGCTTCTGGAGGGCAACTAGCATCTCAAAAATGCAAAGTCTCCAACGGATATTGAAATCGCGGACCTCATTTCCGGCCAGGACGGCGCTCACGGCCGGTACGAGTTCAAAGATTTCCTTGGGAAAAAGGAACACCTCAACGAACTCCTGTGTATACCATGCCGAAGCCCATCGCAGATAAATGTCGAGGACGCGCCCAATACGTTTTTCATAAAACCGGAATGCTTTCTCTCTTTTTTCCGGACGATCGAGTGCAATGTTCAGCGAGTCTGCCGCTTGCTCGCCAGAAAGCAGGGCAACGTAGACCCCGCTGCTGAAGACCGGATCGATAAATCCTGCCGCATCACCGGCCAGTAGCCAGCTTTCCCCGGATAGGTTCTTATTTCGGTAAGAAAAGTCGCCGGTTGCGTAGACATCCGTGACGCGGCGAGCATTTCCCATCGATTCGTTTACGACGGGCTGTTCGCCGATGCAGTGCGCCAGCGCCTCTTCCGGGGTCATCTTCATCCCTCGGAATATCTCCACATCCATGACCACTCCAATGCTGGTAGTATTGCCGCTGAGAGGAATCATCCAGAACCAGGAGTCCCTCGTCCGGACCATCCTGGTGAGTGTTCCGTCAAGGCCTTCTTCGCGGAGGACATCGTCGTAGTAAGCGTAAAGGGAAAACTTTCTCAGATTCTGGTAAGATTGCTTCAAAGAAAATTTGTTCCCGATCACGCAGTTCCGGCCCGAACAATCGATCACGTAGCGCGCCCGGACGGCCTGCCGGCCATCGCCGGAGTAAAGTGTTACGCCCCGGTCGTCGAATTCGCATGTGTCAACAGAGGTCTGTTGCCGAACGTCACAACCTGATTCGGCGGCGTGATCGAGCAAGATCCTGTCGAACTCGGATCGAAGGACCTGGTAGGCTGATTGGCGCTTTGCTTTGAAGCCGTTGCGAAAGTAAAAACGCACGCGCTGCCCACAGGCGGAGACAATCTCACCGCCAAATTTTTCCAGGAAGCCGCCATTCTTGATTTTTTCGCCGGCTCCCATCCGTTCGATGGTGTTCAGAGTGGCCGGAAGCGTCGATTCACCGACGCGAAATCTGGGAAACTTTTCCTTTTCGAAAATAACGACACGACGTCCGGCCTTTGCGAGAAGTGTTCCAGCTGAGCTCCCGGCCGGGCCACCGCCAATGATTGCTACATCAAAGGCTTCATTCATGTTCTGAAAAGGTACGGAGGATCATATCAAGTCGCGCTTGCTGTTTTCCCTAGACGAGTTTTCGACTTGTCGCATTCAGAAATGGCTGCAACTCGGAGATTAACCGAGAAAAAACATCAAAATCAACTTGTTGTTGGCCGTCACTCAAAGCTTCGGCAGGAAAAGGATGAACTTCAATCAGAAGTCCATCCGCGCCGACCGCAATGGCGCCGCGGCATAAAATCGGAACGAGATCGGCTCTACCACATCCCTGGCTAGGGTCTACGATTACCGGCAGATGGGTTTCTCTTTTCGCAATCGCTACCGCCGCGAGATCGAGTGTGTTCCGGGTGTAGGTCTCGAACGTTCGTATCCCGCGCTCACACAAGAGAACGTTCGGGTTTCCGTTCGCAAGAATATACTCTGCCGCCAGTAACCATTCTTCAATGCGTTCGCTCATCCCGCGTTTGAGGAGAATAGGTTTACGGCTTTTTGCGCACTCGATCAGTAACTGGAAATTCTGTGCATTCCTCGCCCCGACCTGCAAGATATCTGCGGACTCGCTGACATGCTCAACATCACGTTCACTGAGTACTTCCGTGATAATTTTAAGGCCTGTCTCTTTTTTGGCGGCGGCAAGGATTCTTAAGCCTTCTCGGCCCAGTCCCTGGAATTCGTATGGCGACGTACGCGGCTTATAGGCGCCTCCGCGCAGGATCTTCGCACCGAGTGCCTTGACGGCTTTTGCAGTTAAAATCAGCTGCTCCTCGGACTCGACGCTGCAGGGTCCTGCCATCACCACGAAGTGACCCCCGCCAATCTTTATGCCGTCGACATCGACGACTGTCTCCTCTGGCTTCGACTCCCGGCTGACAAGCTTGTATCGCTTCTGCACGGGTAGCACCCGTTCGACCTGCGGAAAAACACTCAGGGACTCCAGGGTTTGGTGTGTTCGCTCGTCCCCGATCGCCGCGATGACGGTCTGAAGTTCTCCGTAAATCGGGTGAGGGCTATAGCCCAGCTTTTCGACTTCCTGAACGACTTCTTCGACCTGATCCTTGGGTGTATTGGGCTTGAGGATGACAATCATGGGAAGCGGAGCAAATATCATATCCCGTTCCAGAGGCAAATTAGAAAACTCGACACTGCCCTTTCCTATACCTGGAAAGAAGAGGCTCTGGTCTCCCGCGCCCGAGTGCCTGAACCCACTGGACAACCCACTCTTCTCGTTCTAGAAGACCTCGTGCAAGATTTCACAGGTGGGGGCATCCATGCCCTCCACACATCCTTCGCCACCTCGGGTGATCCTGAGTTTGATCGCCGAATTCAGCAAATGGTCATTGACTGGGGCGTGCGCGAATCCAGGGAGCTGATCGCCGAAATGATCGTGACCGCTCTTCGGATGGGAAGCGACTCGGTGCCGGTGCCGGATCTCAAACTAATCAATCGTTCGCTGAAGGAGCTTCGTCAGGCTTCGAAGACATTTGCGCCGTATCAGGGAATCCGGAAAATAGCGATATTCGGATCAGCGCGCACAGCCCCGCACCTGGAAACCTACGCGGCTGCCGAACGGTTTGCCCGGCAAATGCGTGAGCGCGGGTACATGATCATCACCGGAGGCGGGGACGGCATCATGGGAGCCGCTCAACGCGGCGCCGGCAGAGAACACAGTTTCGGATTGAATATCCGGCTTCCGTTCGAACAAAAGGCCAACGAGACAATCACCGGCGACCCTAAACTGGTGAACTTCAATTACTTCTTCACGCGGAAGGTGAATTTCATCAAAGAGACTCATGCAATCGCGCTCTTTCCAGGGGGATTCGGCACTATGGACGAAGGGTTCGAATGCCTGACGCTGATGCAGACGGGAAAGGCTAGAATAATTCCTGTGATCCTGGTCGATAAGCCCGGAGGTACCTACTGGAAGACTTGGACCGATTTTCTGCGAACTCAGCTTCTGGAGGAAGGGCTGATATCGCCCGACGATTTTAGCCTCTTTTCGATCGCGGAAACTGTGGATCAGGCGGAGAAAATGGTCCTCAAATTTTACCAGAATTTTCACTCATATCGGTGGGTGGGACAGGAACTTGTGATCCGACTCCAGCGCCAGCTGACCAGTGACGCGGTCCACGACCTTAACAAACGATTTTCAGATTTGTTTGAGAATGGTTCTCTCCGGATGAGTCAAGCGTTGAAGCAAGAACAAAACGAGGCAGAACTGATCAATTTACCCCGGCTGGTGGCGGGTTCGCACCGCCGCAATTTCGGCAGATTGCGCCAGCTTCTGGATGCAATCAACGAAGCAGAGACCGTGGGGACGTGAGAAATGCCGGCTAGACCGGCTTGCCGCCTTGTTCGACGATGTAATCGTGAATCGAATTGACGGTCGCAAGCGCGACGCGCGCGACGTCGGAATTTGGGATGCCGACTCCAAAAGTCTTCTCCATGCTCACGACCAGTTGCAAGGCATCGATCGAATCCAGCCCGAGGCCGTCGGCTCCGAATAGTGGCAGATCGTTGGCTATCTCCTCCTTCGGCGTCCGAAGCATAAGGTTCGTGACGAGCATCTCTTTTATCTGCTGTTTGAGTTCTTCAGACGACATATTCAGAAATCGGAAAGCAAGAATCGCATAGATTTGGCTGAATTGATTGTTTATCAAGTCTTAAATTTGTCGAAGGTCGAATTGCATTGAGTCAAAAATGGAGACACCAAAGCGAATCAGGATCGACAGACTTTTGGTGGATCATGGTTATTTCGAATCAAGAGAGCGGGCTCAACGATCGATTCTCGCAGGTCGTGTTCTCGTTGAAGAGGTCGTCATCGACAAGCCGGGCACGTTAATCCGGTCCGACGCAGCGATACGGGTCGTAGCGGAAGAAAAATATGTTGGGCGCGGTGGCTACAAACTGGAAGCGGCGATGGACCATTTCAGGATTAATGCGACGGATCTGGTCTGTCTGGATGTCGGCGCTTCGACCGGTGGCTTCACGGATTGCCTCCTCCAGCGTGGCGCCAGGCGCGTCGTCGCAATCGACGTGGGACACAATCAGCTGGCGTGGAAGATTCGTTCAGACGCTCGAGTCGACGCACGCGAAGGAATCAATGCGCGCACTTTGACTCCGGAATTGATTGGCGCATTTGTGCAACTTGCGACCGTCGATGTTTCTTTTATCTCGCTCACACTGGTTTTGCCTCCTATCTTTTCGTGCGTGGAAAAGGGAGGAGTGGTGATCGCACTGATCAAACCTCAATTCGAGTTGCAAGCAAAGATGGTTGGGAAAGGGGGAATTGTCCGCGATGAGCAGGCGCGCATGGACAGTGTTACCAAGATCCAGCACTTTGTCACCGAACAGTTAAAGCGGGAGTGGACCGGGTTCATCCCGTCGCCGATAACAGGTGCCAAAGGTAATAGGGAATTCTTAGCATGTCTTCGTTAAGCCTTGGCGTCTACGCACACTGGCGAAAATCGGGCGCTTCGGCTTCACTCAAAGCGCTTCTTAAAGAACTTGCCACGCATCAGATCAACGTCCTGGTCGAAGAGCATGCCGCGAAATTGACCGGCATAACGGGGCATCCCCTCGATGATCTGTACGAGCAGGTTGATCTGTTTGTCGCGCTTGGCGGGGATGGAACGCTTCTGCGGCTCATTCGCGATCTACGGGGAAAAATGAAGCCGGTGATGGGTATTAACTTTGGGTCGCTCGGGTTTCTGACCTGCTTCGGCGGCCCCGAGTATGCAGTGGCCGCGAAGGCGCTGGCAACGGGCGATTATCGGGTGGACGATCGTACTCTTCTTGAAGCGACCGTTGAAAGAAAAGGAGAAATTATCTTTTCCCAGATTGGTCTCAACGATGTGGTCGTCACACGCGGAGAACGATCCCGGCTTGTCCGTCTCGACCTTTACATCGATCAGACGCACGTGACGCAATATAATGCAGACGGCTTGATCATTGCCACTTCCACGGGATCCACCGCTTACTCACTCTCAGCCGGCGGACCAATTGTAACACCCAATTCCGGGGTTTTTGTGGTGACACCGATTTGTGCGCATGTCCTGACGAATCGTTCTCTCATCGTTTCGAATCGATCGACGATCCGGCTATTGCCCAACGGCGGTAAACAACATCTTTCCTTGAGTGTTGACGGCCAGGATTCGATCCAGTTGCGCACGACCGATGCCGTGACGGTGCGGGCAGCCTCCGCAACCCTTCCATTGCTCTTCCCGAAAAATCTTACGTTTGCCGATATCCTCGGCACTAAACTTCGGTGGAGTGGAAGTGCGATATGATTCGAATTCGCAGCACGCTGCTATCGGAAAACGTCCTTCTTGATTTCGAGGTTCAATCGCGTGCCGAAGCGATTCAGCAAGTGACTGAAACGTTGAGAGCGGATTATCGAATATCAAATTGGCAGGAGTTTTTGCGCACGCTGCGTGCGCGGGAGGCGGTCGGGAAAGTGAATCTGGAATTTGGTCTGACTTTGCCGCATATCCGGACGTCAGCTGTCACGAAGATGCTTATGGCATTTGGGAGGACAAAGGAACCGGTCCTGGATGATAACGTACCAATTCAATTTGTCATAATTGTGGGAATCCCCAGAGCAATGGATTCCGAATATCTGCGCCTTGTCGGAATGCTGATGCGAGTCTTCCGCGATGAAAGGCTGCGGCGCGGCTTGTTACACGTACAAGACGCGGAAGATGTTTTGAAGATATTCGAAAAGGGAGGGTGAGAGGAACGGCAGAAGGCAGAAGGGAGAAGCTTCGGCGCACGGTGTTGTCCAAGCCACGCGCTACTCACGGACAGATCCTGTGGGCCGTATCGGGCTTATGGGCCCAATAGGATTATACGCCTATGCATGCCGGCGCGCTGTGCCTTCTTGTTCGGCTGGTTTACGATGGACGGCTAGGCCTGAGAAAGCCTGACAGACCGGCATCATCGAAATCAGATCGATATTCACGTGGGCGGGACGAGTGGCGACCCAGTGCACCGCATCGGCAATGTCGTCTGCAGTCAATGGAGTTGTCCCGGCGTAAATCGATGCGGCGCGTTTTTCATCTCCCTTAAAACGAACGATCGAGAATTCTGTTTCGGAAAGACCCGGTTCGATATCCGTCACACGAACCGGGGTCCCGAGAAGGTCCGCGCGCAGATTATGGGAAAACTGCTTTACGAACGCTTTAGTGGCACCGTAGACATTCCCTCCAGGGTAAGCATTCACCGCTGCAACAGATCCGATGTTGACGACATGCCCCCGGCCGCGTGCCACCATTCCTGGAAGAATCTGGCGCGTGCAGTAGAGAAGTCCTTTAATGTTTGTATCAACCATCAGTTCCCAGTCTTCTAACGGGACACGATGTGCCGGTTCAAGGTTCCGGGAGAGTCCTGCGTTATTGATAAGAATGTCGATTTCGGCGAATTCCGCGGGTAACCCTGTCACGACCGATTCAACCTTCGTTTTGTCCCGAACATCGAGGGTAACCGGCAAAATCAAATTGCCGAACTCTTCGCTGAGGGCTTTCAGTCTTTCGGTCCTGCGGGCTGCAGCGACTACACGTGCACCGTCTTTCGCAAATCGACGAGCGATTGCCGCGCCGAATCCCGCCGAAGCTCCAGTTACAAATGCGACCATACATACTCATTTCGGCGCGTCGGGTGCCGGTGCAAGTCTTTTTCCAGAGTATCCGAGGAAAACCGGTTAAAGCCTGCACCGCTCACGAATCCGCGAAGATCCGCAGGTAATTCAGCCCCCTTTTACCAGGAGGCGGCTGCCGCTGCTGCGGTTTCTTTCGCTTTTGCCACAACGGCCTGGACCTCCGCTGGTGAGCCAACCGTCGGTTCAACGAAGATATTCGTCTGGTCGGTAATCCCGATGAAGCCCAGCAAGCCTCCGAGCGATTTGCTTTGTAGGTCATAGGGTTCTGCGCCGGTTCCCGGACCGTAGGCACCCCCGCGGGAGTAAACAATGGCAGCCTTTTTCCCGGTCACGAGCCCCTTGTAACCTTCTTCGGGAGTGTATCCGAAAGTCAAACCAGGCTGAATTAGAACGTCGATGAAATGCTTCAACACGTAGGGCAACCCAAAATTCCACATCGGTAACGAGAATAAGTACAAATCGTTTCCCTTGAACCGGTTTGCGATCGCTTCGACGCGGCTCCAGGCTTGGGCTTGATCTGCAGTAAAGGACTGGCCGCTGAGAACGGCATACTTCGCATCGATGAAGTCACCATTGAATGCTGGGAGATCGGTGGCCCAAAGATCCAGTTTATCAACCTCGAGGGAGGGATACTTCTTTTGAAGTTCAGTCAGAAAGACCTGAGCAACCTCGATTGACCTGGACCGGGTTTTTCTGGGTGAAGCCTCGATGTAATAGAGTTTAGGCATAAATCGATTCGTTTTGTTGATGGATTCTACTAGTTCAGGAGTCAGATACCTTGATATCAAGTAACATGAGATAGAGATAAATGAACAAATTTTTTTGGCTTAGAGCTGTTCGGTCAGAAGTGATTCTCCATGTTTGCCGATCTTCTTCAGCAATTTCCCAAGGCTTGAACGCTCCGTCAGTGTCAGCGGCTCAAAAATCGTTTCCAGCCGTTCAGCGTGGATCTTAAAGATCGGCCGAATCAGTGTGCTACCGGCTCTGGTAAGAACGACATAGGTGACCCGGCGATCCTCTGGAGAAGCTTTGCGACGCACAAGTTGTTTTCTTTCGAGCCGATCGATTGCAGTAGTGATCGAACCGCTTGTTAGCATCACAAGCTTGCCGATCGTATTGACAGGTAATTGACCTTTATGAAGAAGCACTTCGAGAACCGCAAAGTCCGACATTCCAAGGCCGGAAGCCGCAATGCTGCGCGCATCAACTTCTGACAGCGCACGATAGGCTTTCATTAGGATCAGCCATAGATGCGCTCCGGAAATATTGTTGGAAACAGCGTTAAAATGTGCTCCGCTCTTACCCACTGCGATATCTCTAAATCAAGAGATGCCATGAGCAAAGAAAATTTTCACGATAATCGATACTGCGAATCCTTCGCAGTTCCATGCATAATCCAAATTGCAGCGAATCGCTCTATGATTCAATCTCGGGGTTAATGTGGACGCGCGTGACTTCCGGAATAGCCGTATGGATGGCGCGTTCCAGACCTGCCATCAGTTCGTGAGTCTGCGCTAGCGGGGTCGTGCCTCCGAAATGTTTTTTGAGCGTTACCACCAGGCCTTCGTCAGTCACCAGCACGTCCTGAACAGTCACGTTTCTGGCCTCCGGCAGAATCGCGAGCGCCTCTTCGACCCGCCGAGTGGAGGGCACGTGTCGAACCGCGGGCTTCGGTTCGTCGCTCCTTGGTTCGAGGTGAACGGTGACCAGGATGGAGCCGGAGAGTTCTTTGATAATCGCTTTTTCCAGAGTCTCGGAGTGACGATGTGCATCGGCGAGCGAAAGGTTGTCCGGGAGTTCCAGATCGAGCTCGATACGGGTTTCGCGCGCAACAAGATAAATATTGAGATTGTGAACCCGCAGGCCGAGCCGGTCCGCCACGGCGCGAACGCCGGCCGCGCGAGGCTCGTCTGGGGTTGCTGCCGGCTCAACATGCACGATGGCTTCGGCATCCCCGAGTTCGGCGCTGATTTCTTTCTCGACGATTTCGCTAAGCTGATGCGCCGACTCCAGCGATGTGCCCCGAAGGGTACCTAGTTTTACCTCGACGAAGGGCCGGTTCCCGACGAAGCGGGGTCGTACAACGGCTGTGCCGGGAACGACACCGTCGACAGCTTCGACCCGTTTCTTGAGGCGATCAATCAACCCGATCGGGACGTCGTCCATGAGCGCTCTGACGGCTTGGGAACCGAGCGACCAGACCGAACGGAATGCGATCGCGCCCACGGCCAACGCGGCGAAAGCATCCACACGTGAGACAAGCCAATCAGGCAAATGCAGGGGGACCTTCAGCGCTATGGCGGAGAGGCCGATCAGCACTGAGATTGCGCCGAGCATGTCATTCGCAAAATGTTCGGCGTCCGAAGCGAGGGCACTGCTTGAATGTTGGGCCGCGGCTTTGCGAAGCGCTTGAGCGCGAAAAAAATCGGTAATGACCGAAATGCCAAGGACACCGAACGCCCAGACACTCACACTGGGTGCAGCGGGATGGAGGAATATGGTGTCGAACGCGTGATAAAGAATCAGGACGCCAGTCCCGGCAAGCAGTGTCATGCCGGCGAGCGCGCCGAGTTGTTCTGCGCGTTCGTGCCCATACGGGTGATTACTGTCCGGTGGGACGGCGGCCACGCGGACGACCAAAAGGGTGATCAGTGTCGAGATGAGATCGAGAAGAGAATGAGCAGCTTCCGCCAAAAGTCCAAGGCTACCGGAGAGCCATCCGACCAGCAGTTTCAGAGCGGCCAAGCTTCCGCTGGCAACAACCGAAGCGGTGGTTATGGCTTTTTTGGAATCAATCGCTTGGTCGCGTCGCACGGCGTTATTTGAGTAGGATACAAGGCGAATTCCAAGAGGATTCACCGCCGCTGGCGAAGGAAGAAGTAAGAATTAAGAAGTAAGAATTAAGAAGGAAGAAGTAGAGAACGCCCGTACGCCGACACCGCATCCTTAGGGTTGGGCACCCACCGTCCGTGGTGAATCCCCTTGAATTGAGAAAACTTGACGGGGTAACGGAACTCATTTATTGATCGATCAGTCAAAAATGGGACGTAACGTTCTCTCCTCGAAAAGGATCCATGCCAACCAGAAGAAAACATCCGCTTCAGTCCTGCGAGCGGCAGAGCGAGTTTTTGCGAGGCACGGGTTCGCGGGAACGTCGATGCGTGATATTTCGCGGGCTTCAGGTGTCTCACAGCCGCTGATTCATCATTACTTCAAGACGAAGCGTGATCTTTACAACGAGATCAAGCGTCAGATGATCCTGCGATTCGATGCGTTCTGGACGGATACGGCGCGGGAAATTGCAAACGACGAATGCATTCCGGCTGCTGTACTCCGGCGGATATTCGAATTTATCCGGGACAACCCAACCGTACTTCGCGTTGGGGCATGGTCTCAGCTGGAAGGGGACAATGCGCCTTGGCCCGGCGAACTGGAGGCACTGGAAAGGGTGTCGGGTTTTTTCTCAGCATCGCAGGCCGACGGTAGCATGCGATCAGATCTAAATCCGGTGCTCCTGACGATTCTAGTGGAAGGCTTCATGTTTTCCTGGTGGGAATACCGGGAGAGTTATCTGCGCTTATACAAAGGTATAACCGGCGACGAAAATCTTGACGAAAAAGTTTTGGGGGCTATGACCGATGTTTTCCTGCACGGCACGTTGACAAATGCCCGACAGAAATCCGGAGCGCGGAAGAGCTTGGAGAGCCAGAAACAGGAACAGGGATTGAGATCGAATTAACCAGATGAGTGGACGCTTCAGACATTCGCTTGATGTAACAAATCGGATGAGGGAATCGATTCCGGGAACCGCGGAGCGTCTCGGCAGCGCGATTGCTAACGGAGTCGAATGGCTTTTGGATCGGCAGGAAAAGGAAGGCTTCTGGGTAGGAATGCTGGAATCAAATTCCTGCATGGAAGCTCAGTGGATCCTGGCAATGCACTTTCTAGGAATCGAAGACGAAAGAAAGCGCGCCGGGATGGTGGCATCGATCCTGAACGAACAACGGGCCGACGGTTCGTGGGAGGTTTACCACAACGCACCTGCCGGTGATATCAATACAACGGTTGAATGCTACGCCGCGCTGCGATGTGCCGGCTATTCCGCCGATGCCGACGTGCTCGTGCGGGCACGGGCTTGGATTTTCGCGAGAGGCGGGTTGAGCCAGACTCGAGTCTTCACCCGTTACTGGCTGGCATTGATTGGGGAATGGCCATGGCAGGCGACGCCGACGTTGCCACCCGAGTTGATCTGCACACCGCTCTGGTTCCCGTTCAATATCTATCATTTTGCGTCATGGGCGCGTGCAACCATTATCCCGTTGAGCGTCCTATCAGCGCGCCGGCCAGTGAAACCGCTCCCTGCGGGGGCGCGACTGGACGAATTATTTCCAAACGGGAGAGAGAGTTTTGATCACCGGCTTACGCCAAAGAAAAGATTCTTTTCATGGGAGAGCTTTTTTTGATGACGGATCGTCTATTGAGCCGATACGTCGAGTTTCCGATTCAACCGGGGCGCGAACTTGCGATTCGTCTCTGCATAGAGTGGATAATCAAGCACCAGGATGCAGATGGCGCATGGGGCGGAATTCAGCCTCCATGGGTCTATTCGCTCATGGCACTCTATACGGAAGGTTGCGGGACGGACCATCCGGTTGTTTCGAAAGGGATTAATGCCTTGGACGCGCACTGGTCTTACGAAAGGAACGGTGGCCTCTATATCCAGGCGAGCGAGTCACCTGTTTGGGACACGGTGTTGACTTTGCAGGCGCTGATGGACAGTGGGCGCTCGCCTGCTGATTGCGAGGCGATGACCCGTGCGATCGACTGGATCGTGCAGAAGCAGGTGACAGCGCCTGGAGACTGGCAAGTGAAGGTTTCTTCTGCTCTGCCAGGGGGCTGGTCGTTTGAGCGCGCGAATGATTCGTATCCCGATGTCGACGATACTGCGGTAGCCGTTTTGGTTCTTGCCCGGGCGCGGCGGACCCACAGCAACCCGGCCGCTATTGATCACGCGATGAAGCGAGCCGTGCGCTGGATGCTTGCTTTGCAAAGTTCCAATGGTGGCTGGGCTTCTTTCGATCGGGATAACACAAATTCGCTGTTGACAAAACTACCGTTTTGCGATTTCGGCGAAGTGCTCGATCCACCGACCGTTGATGTGACGGCTCACGTCGTGGAGGCGCTTTCTTATTTGGGTTGGACGGTTAACGATCGACCGATTGCGCGTGCACTTGCGTTCATTAAAGACCAGCAGGAAGCGGATGGAAGCTGGTTCGGTCGCTGGGGTGTAAATCACATTTATGGGACGGCGGCGGTTCTTCCGGCGCTAGCGGCAATCGGGGAGGACCTTTCGGCCCTGTATATTTCGCTGGCAGGCGACTGGATAGCGGAACATCAAAACGTGGATGGAGGCTGGGGAGAAACGCCTGCTTCGTACGTCGACGATTCGTTGCGGGGAGTTGGAGATAGCACCGCATCACAAACGGCCTGGGCACTGATGGCCCTTCTATCGATACCAACACTACGCTACGACAAATCCATTGAAGCGGGGATTGAGTACCTTTTGGGCACGCAGTACGAGGGAACCTGGCATGAGCCGCAATACACCGGGACCGGATTCCCTGGATATGGCATTGGATCTAGGCCGGGTGGCGAAGCGCACGAACGAGGGATTTCGATTCAGCAGGGGCTCGAAGTGAGCAGAGGATTCATGATTAACTATAATTTGTATCGTCATTATTTTCCACTGATGGCGCTTAGCCGTGCCAGGTCGCGAAGCGGAGTGGATGACGATGGATCCGTGCTCAATGTGGATCTGACGCCGTCGGGTACGACGCGTGTGCAGAAGGTCCATTTCATGGAAAGCGTTTCGGGAGCCGTCCCTCGTCGGAAGCGGCATCGCAGCACGATTGTCGCGCGGCGACTGATCAGGAAAACTGCGCAGCTTTTGTCGCGGCGATTTTAATGTAGAGGTTGCAGATGCGTTTTACGTTGCGATCACTGGAGTCTGTGTAAATTAACAGGCGTTTGGACTTCGAGTTTACGGAATGCACGAAGAGACCCAATGCGTGATTTCAATACACGATATGAAAATCTTCTTGTTCCGAATGTTATTCGCTGGCGGGGCCATGATGGCCGTTGCGTTCATTTCCGGATGCGCCAGTGATCAGGGAACGCTGCAAAGCAGGATCGAGAACAAAATCGATAATTCGACCAACACGAGCAACGTGACTCCAAGCACGGAGCACTACAATTCTTTCGCGCAAGACTTTGAACCTGCGTGGCCGTTCGGACCGTACTCACAGCAGTAACGAAGATTCTGTTTTCGGTCATGTGCTGTCGGGGTTGAGCACAAACAAAAACGGACGACTCTAATTTGCGATAGACATCCCAGCGGATGTCCCTCCTAAACGGTGAAAACCATCTTTCCCTGGATGCCACCGGCCTCCAGGCGTTCGTGCCCGTGACGAATAGTTTCGACAGAAAGTTCGCCTATATTTTGGATGCCAACCGGCCAGAGACGCTGTGCTTCGTACAAGAACGTCAATTCGTGGAGTTGTTGCGTGTATTGGTGCCAGTGCTCTTTTTTGCCGTACAACCCCGCAGCGCCGAGTAAATGAAAATGGAGAGAGGCAGACCGGCGGAAGAGCGGACTGGCTCTTCCGTGCCAAACGGGAACGGTGAAAGGATCGATCTCTTCGACGGTCGAGACGATGTCTCCGTCGAAATCAACCAATTCAAAACAGAGCCGCTTCATGTCCCCGCCGACGAAATCGAATACCTTGGCGAATAACGCGCCGCCATTTGCGGCGATCGCTTCCTCAGTCAGCTGTTTAAGGCCCTTCCCTGGATAGTGTATCACCTGTTCGGGCGCGACGCGGAGTTGATCGATGATGAAGCGGGCGCTGGCTTCGCGACCGGATGTCGTAACGATTTTTTCGACGCCTATCATCTGAAGAATCTGGATCGCTGCAGAGCCGAGTCCACCCGCGCCTCCGGCAACAAATACGGAATGATTCGGAGTTGGTTTGCCCTTTAGACGGATAGATTGATTTGCGGTCAAGCCGACCACCGGGACAGAAGCCGCTTCCTCGACTGACAAGATTCGCGGTCTCACAGTCACAAAATCATGCGGCACGGCCACATATTCGGCATAAGCGCCATTGCTGCACTTGCCACCGGTATATGCCCAGACATCATCACCAACTCTGAGTCGGCCGACATTCTTGCCGACTTCTTCGATGACCCCTGCGGCATCGTGCCCCAGGACCATTGGGAGATCACCGCCGAAATGGCCTTGTCGAATTTTATAATCGATTGGATTAAACGATCCGGCTTGGATTCGTATCAAGACCTCTTCCGCACCGGGCCTCGGAATCTCTCTTTGAGTTTCGACAAAATTCTCTACCCCTCCGAAGCTGCCAATCTCTATTACTTTCATGATCGTTTCGCTCCTCTGATGCTAGCGCGAAGGAGATAAAGATGACAAAGAATCTATTTTGGTCGCAATGATCCGAGACGCAACTGTCCCGAAAGGATCTTTTAGACGTGACCCTCATGGTGCGTGGTGCGCGTCTTTTTTTCTGCCGGGAACCGGCAACTTTTCACGGGGATGAGAGAAATGCGGGCTAGAGAGGCGAGTCGGTCAATGTTTCGCTGACGGCTTATTGAGATCTTGAAATTTTTTGATCTGAGCCGGAGTCAATATGGTTGCGAGTTCGTCCAATTCCTCGCGTGTGACTTTCTCCTTTGTGTGTCGAGGCTTAGCTGGAGAATCACCCTGCGAAGCCGTATCAGCGTTATCCTGACTGGAGCCTTGAGTGCCACGATGGTGCCCGCCTCCAGCCGGCTTTTGCGTTGCGGGATACTCCGCGCTGGTGCTGCTGAGCGGATCTCTGTATTTGACGACTATATCTTCGAAGCGGTCCTTCTGCTCCGGAGTGATGCCGATCTGGGTTTCCATTCGGGTCAGACTCGGATCTGAATAATGGACAACGATCGGGTCCTCAGCGAAACCCCGCTGGGCGAAAGTTAACAAAAACAGCGTCCAGATGCGCGGTTGCAAAAAGGGAGCCAGTCGGAAGCATTGGCGAAGGACGAGTAAAAGGGAACGGGTACCGATCTCTTTCATAGCTGGTTATTCAAAGACGCCTGACCCAGGTCGACGGTTACGCGTCGATCTTGTGAGCGCCACGCTCCCTCCTTTTCGCCATCGCGGGGGGCTACTTTACGATCACGATTTTGGATCGATCAATCGTAAGTGCCACAGCAAGGATGAGTACCAGTCCGAATACAATCTGTTGAGCAAAGATATTTACGCCGACGAAAGTCATTCCGACTCGGACGATCGTGATGATCAATGCTCCGACGGCTGTACGCCCAATTCCGCCAGCACCACCGGTAATCGCGGTGCCCCCAACGATGACCGAAGCGATCGCCGGTAACAACAATTGATCGGCCAGAGTCGGAGATCCGCTGCCCTGTCTTCCAGCCATCAGGACTCCGGCTAACGCCGCCAACGCACCGGAGATAGCGAAAGCAATTATTTTGAAACGATTAACTTTCACGCCGGAAGCCCAAGTGGCTGGTTCGCCGGCTCCAATTGCAATGCTATAACGCCCGAATGGCGTGAATTTCTGACACAGGATGCCGAGCGCGGCAACAATCCCGGCAATCCAAATGACGTTTGGCAAACCGAGCAAGCGGCCGTCTACCCAGGTCAAATAAGCGCGGCCCGATTCGTTAATACTGATGGCCCGTTCGTTTGAGAGGAGAAGGGCCGCCGAAACGAGCAATCCGCTCGTAGCCAGGGTCACAATAAACGAAGGAATCTTGAGCCAGACGTGAAACAATCCGCTGGCTGCTCCGACCAGCAATCCCATTGCCAGGGCGACGAAGAGATATCCGTAGCCATAGGCCGGGAGCATAGTCGCGGCAATCACGCTGGCAAAAGAGCAGATCGCTTGAATTGATAAATCAATACTCCCTAACATGACGACGAACGTCGAACCGGCACCTAGCATGAAGAGAATCGCGGTATCGGCGACGGTGACGATCAGGCTCTCTAGTTTAAAAAAACTGGGTCGCACGGTGCCAATCACCAAAACCAAACCAATCAGCACTAGGACGGGAGCAAATGCGCGAAGTTGTTCCCTTAGATTCCGAGTTTTCAGTGTGGCGGATGGTGAAGGCATATTCTCAGACCATGTGCGCGATAAGATCGATCTGCTTTGGCTTATTTCCCGCCGCCGCGTCGAAACGGGCGGTCACCTCGCCATCGCGCATGACGATGATGGAATGGGAAAGTCCGATTGTCTCCTCCAGCGTGTCGGCCGTGAGCACAATCGCAATACCTTGTTCGGAAAGAGTCCGCATCAGGTCATAGACTTCTTCCTTGGCTCCAACATCGAGACCACGCGTCGGATGATCGAAAATCAATATCTTTGATTGCGCATTCATCCACTTTGAAAGAACAACCTTTTGCTGATTTCCACCGCTGAGGTTGAGACAGATCGCGTCGACGCCGGGAGTTCGAATGTGCAGTTTCTGCACCCAACTCTGAGCAACTTCCCGTTCGCGCTTCACCTGGATCACTCCGGACTTCATGACTGTCGCGAGACTGGCGAGAGTAATATTAGGAATTATGGAAAGCGCCAGGACGAGTCCTTCCAACCGGCGCTCGCGCGGAATGTACCCAACACCGAGTGCCGCCGCTTGATCTGGAGAAGTCAATCGAACCTGTCGACCGGCGAGGGTCAGTGTGCCTGACGTGTGTGGAAGGAATCCAAAAAGTGTTCGTGTCAAAGCTTCGCGCCCTGAACCAATCACACCGGCGATGCCCAGTATCTCTCCCTCTCTCAGGGTAAAATCGACGTTGCGATAAGCACCGGCAACGGTCAGTTGACTAGCTTGAATTGCGACCTTCTCAACAGGTGCGCGTTGCCGAGCCTCGCGGTAATACTCCGAATGAAGTTCTCTACCGACCATGAGCCGATGCAGCTGTGGGACGGTTGTTTCGCCCGCCGGCATCTCAGTAACAATCTTGCCATCCTTCATGACATAGACCCGGTCGGAAATATTCAGCACTTCGTCCAGACGATGAGAGACGAAAACAAAACTCGCGCGGGCGCGCAAGGCCCGCACTCGCTCGAAAAGGACATCGATCTCACGTTGTTCCAAGACCGAAGTCGGTTCATCGAGTAAAATGACCAAGTGCCGTTCGGTGCGCTCTTCCAGGGCCAAGGCTTTCGCTAATTCAACCATCTGACGTTCCGCAAAGCTCAATCGCGCGGTGCGCACGGCAGGGTCTATTGCCAGTTGGACTTTCTCCAATTGCCGGCGTGCAGCGGCATGCAACGCTCGCCATGAAATCACTCCCAAACGGCTGAATTCCTTTTCCTGACCGAGATAGATATTCTCTGCAACTGTTAGATTGGGCAGGAGCGATTGCTCCTGAAACACGATTCCAATTCCATTGAGATTTGCCTCACCTGGACTGTTTAATTTGAGAGGTTTGCCGTCCAACAATAGTCCTCCGCTATCAGGGCGGTAGACCCCGGCCAGGATCCGAATAAGGGTCGATTTGCCAGCTCCGTTTTCGCCAACCAACCCCACTACTTCGCCCGGCCTGATTTCGATTGAGACGTTTTCGAGCGCTTGAACTCCAGCAAACGCTTTGCTGACGTTCTTCAGGCTGAGCATCTCGTTTCCTGCCATAAGGTCTACTTCACAAATTTCATCCGATTGCGATCGATCGAGGAGGCCACCGCAATAATGATGATGATTCCTTGAACCGCTTGTTGCATGTCGGGAGAAATGCCCAGCAGAACCATCCCGTTCCCGAGTACTGCAATGATTAAAACGCCGACCAAAGTATTTAGAGCCCCACCAGCGCCTCCGCTCAGGGATGTCCCACCGACCACGACTGCGGTAATGGTCGAAAATAATCTGCCGTCTCCGATCGTAGCGTTTCCCTGGCCAAGCTGTGCAGCCGCTAAGACTCCTCCGATTCCGTAAAATCCACCAGCTAGCGAAAAGACCAGTATTTTGACTCGATCGACATGGATGCCGGAGAGCATGGCTAGATCTTCACCGCCGCCGATGGCCATGACGTGTCGGCCAAAAATAGTGAACCGCTCGATGAACCAAGCGATAACGAGTGCTCCCAAAGCGACCCAGACCGCTAGTGGCAATTCGAGAAAGCGCGTAAGCGCCAGTGACCGAATGCCTGGATCCAGGACTCGCGCGTTCGTACCACCTAAGATCAATGTCGCCATGCCAATCCCCACGAACCAGCTGCCCAAGGTGACCATGAAAGAGGGAATACGAACTCTCACGTGGACAAAGCCATTCAAAAACCCAATGGCAGCACCTGCAATGATAGCAAAAATAGGAGCTATCCAACCGAGAGAGTTCTGGTTCATATCGTTGTGAACCAGAGTCGCAACAACGACCGCGCCAAGGGCAAGCACTCCTTCCACCGAAAGATCGACGCTCCCTAGCAAGATGACGAACGTCGCACCTAACGCTAGTACAAGCGGTATTGCCGCCGAATTAGCAATTCGAGCAAAATTAAGATAATTAAAAAACCGCGGATTGCGCAGACCGATCGCCAGAGAAAGCCCGATCAGCGCCAGGAGCGGAGCAAGAGATTTGATCCGTTCCAGCCACTTGCGCCTACGGGCTTCCGAATCGGTCGATTTGGAATGGTCCGACTTACTGTGTCCGATTGCGGTCGTCGAAGATTTGTTCACTTCGCGATAGAAGTTCGTGCTCGCCCTCGGTACACAGCGCCAAACCGCCGATCCTCAACTCGCGACGTTACCCCAATAATCGCTCCAATCGACCTTAGGTGTATTTTCAATATAGTTCTTGATGAAATCGTCAACGTTATCCTTCGTTACCAGAATACCTTTCGCACTATAATTGCGATGGTTATCTGGTTCTTTGGTTACGTCGAATTTGCCCAACCTCGCCCCGTATCCGAGCGCTAATCCCATTCCTCCCTGCCAGTACGGGTTCCAGGAAGCTGTCGCCGACATTTCGCCGCTTTTAACCGCTTCGACAGCGAGTTTAATTCCATCGGTTCCACAAACAGGGATTTTGCCGTTAAGGCCTTCGGCTCGCAACGCTTCCAGCGTTCCGCTCGCCATGTCGTCGTTCGCGCACCAAATTCCTTTAATGTCGCTCCCGAAGCGGGTGAGCCAGGTGCCCGTAATAGTGAACGCTTCGGACGCCTTCCAGTTCGCCACCTGAAAATCGAGCAGCTTCACATTCGGATTGGCTGCAAGTGCCTTTTCCAAGCCTTGTTTGCGCTGAATAGCCGGCGTGTTGGAGAGAATGCCTCCTAAACCGACAATCCCGCCGGAACCACCAAAGGCCTTGAACAGGGCTTCCGCAGTCTGCTGGCCGTAAGTCACACCATCAAAAATAATATGCGCCACGTAATACGGGTTGAAATCCTTCGGATGCAGGTCGTCAGGTTTGTTCCATTGCGTCACCACATGCGCTTTTGCGTTCACACACGCTTCGACGATTGCACGAGCATCAGGTGAATCATTCGGATCCACGTTCAAAACCATATTGCCGCCGGTTTTCGCCACGATGGCACGCACATCGGCGATTCCTTTTTCGCTGTTTCCTTCTGTGACTAACGTGACGTAATCGCACCCGACCGATTTGGCGAAGTCGGCGCCTCCTTGGTTCCAGGTTGCGTGATATGGATTGGCAAGAGACCGAATCGAATTGACCAGGACCGGCTTGCTATCATCGGCAAAAAGCCTTCGCGGTATTGAAGTCAAGACCGCGCTCGCGCCGGCGACAACGGCGGCGCGCCGGATAAACGTTCTGCGGGGAATTGGGTGACGAATCAGATCAGAGTTTTCAGGGTTCATATCGCTGGGCTCCACTTGCGCACCTTGGCTGGGGAGAATTTTCACCAGTTGGTGAGGGGGGAATTACGCGAGGCTACCGGCAACGAATTAAAAATCAACTTCGAAATAATACTACGCGAAAATTAATCGTAACCCCCAAATTCCGGTAGCCAAAGCCTTCACGGAATTTTCGCACTAAAATTTCTGTAGTTTTGCTCCACGTTTTGAACGGCGTACGCGGGACGCGTATGCTCCTTTACGGCGCTCTCGATCGAGGTGCGCGCTTGAAGCGACGCTGACGTTAGTTCACCGTCGATCAAAACCAACTCTTCAGGCTTGGATAAAGATCCAAATAGCGGCGGTACGCCACTTCGTAAGGTTCTGCGCGCTCAACGGAGGGTGCAGTGACGAAATCAAAAACGGGAGCCAGTTTTCGCGTGTCGTCGTAGTCTTTGAAGATCCCGGCGCTAATCCCGCCGATCATTGATGCGCCGACTCCTGCGCGCTCGGCCGCGTGAGTGTCCTGGCCCTGGAACAGCGGCCGCTGGAGAATGTCCGCGACCATCTGGCGCCAGAGCGAACTTCCAAGTCCGTTCCCCGAAGCCACCAGCTTCGGCAAACTTGCCCCACATTCCTCCATTGTCTCGATGATCTGGCGCATCGCAAAAGCCACGCCTTCCAACAACGCTCGCGCCAAATGTCCTGGGCCATGCCCTAGCGTCAGACCGACAAATCCACCTCGAGCTCGTGGATCCATAATCGGCGAACGTTCACCAACGATATACGGCAGAAAAGTCAGTCCTTCGGATCCAGGCGGCACGTTGCCGGCCAACCGATCAAGGTCGCCATAAGAAAATCGGTCATTGCCGAGAATTGCACGGAACCATTTAAGGGCCATCCCGGCAGAAAGCATCGCGCCAAGCAGGTACCATCGCTCGTGATGCGCATGGCAGAATGTGTGTAGCCGAAGTTTGGGATCCAGAATCGGTTCACGCAGGGGCACAAACGCCTGGCCGCCAGTACCGATGGTGATCGATCCGAGCGGAGGGTCAATCAAACCATTTCCAATGGCCTGTGCAGGCTGGTCCGCGCTGCCAGCTGCGACAGGGATCCCCGGCGGTAGACCCAGTTCCAAGCCGGCCTCTTTGGTTACGTGACCGACTAAATCGGCGGATTCGCCTGTTCTGGGAAAGATCGATCGAGGCAGCTTCAAGCGCGCGATCAGATCATCTGCCCACGTTCGTTTTCCGACGTCGAAGATGCCGGTGGCAGAAGCATCGCTCGCGTCCGTGCCGAGGTCGCCTGTGAGTTTGAGCCGAATATAATCTTTCGGCATTAGCAATGTTCGGAATTGATCGAGAAGGGAAGGTTGCTGTTTCTGTAGCCAGAAGAGTGTTGAAATCATGAATCCAGCGGCTGGCGCCGTGCCGCATTTTTTGAGATCTGCCAAGCCGACAACGGTTTCGATTTCAGGAATAAGGTTGGCGCTGCGCTGGTCGGCCCAGGTGATCGCTGGACTAACCGGCTTTGAATTCGCTCCGATGGGGACGAATCCGTGCATCTGTCCGCAAAGGCCGATACTGAGTATCTCCGGGTTCCCTGCGTGCGTCATGGCTTGGTGTACAGCGACGATTGTTGCCCGCCACCAAGCTTCCGGATCTTGTTCTGCATAACCGGGTGCGGGGATCAGGATAGGGTATTCGGCGTTGCCGATACCTTTGATTGAACCGTCCAGAGCGAACACGACGACTTTAACACTAGAGGTTCCAAGGTCGATGCCAAGAAGGGAGCTCATTTTGGGGACAGATATCGGGAGGACAGGAAGACTCTGTACTTTATTTTAACCTATTTGACCAGAAATGAGCATTCGCAGAAGAATCCTGCAACGGTTCGCGCTTCGCACATTCGAAACAATACAAGCTGATTTCGCGACAGGTCGCGATCATTGGGCGTGACTGACTGTCGGTTTGAGTTCCACTGGAAAGTTTACAGAATTTGCAATGAAACAGCGCTCATGAGCATGATGATGAATCACTTCGGCTTGAGCAACCGAGCCCCTGACCTGGACATGCGGTCGCAATGTCACCTGCACAAAGCGTCCGCCGCCCTCCTCGGTGGTTTCCATGATTCCTTCCGCATGATCTTCGTACGATTCGACCACAATTCCGGCGTCGGAGCAGAGATGCAAATACCAAAGCATCTGGCAAGCCGACAGGGACGACACTAGAAGTTCTTCCGGGTTGTAACGACTCGTATCTCCACAAAAATCTGGATCAGAAGAACCCGGGATCGCCGGTTTTCCCGCCACCTGAATATCGTGATCTCGCTTGTAGGCCTTATAACCAGCGGTTCCTTGACCTAGATTCCCGGTCCATACGATCTTTGAGGAATAATGATGTTTTCGATGCATGGGTTATTCTCCGCACGATACAGATATTTGAGGCCTGTTCCTTCGACTCCGTCGCGAAATTCTACCGGTGACTGTACCGATTCAAAGGAATTTTCTTCAACCGGTTGACTCCCATTATGGATGAATCTGGTAAGCCATTTTGTCCGCGTTTTTTGCCATCCGCTGCAAATGGCAATGTTGATTCTGCTCACTTTTCTCGTGCTCGCATCTCCAGCAAGGGCGCAGGACAACGAGCAATTGCACTTGAAAGATACTACAATCGATATCTCGCTCAATCCGGCGCCGTCCAAGGATTTGCGACAGCTAGTTCTCGATTGGATCAACCGTGCTGCACACGCGGTCACCGTGTATTACGAACAATACCCGGTGAGCCATGTCGCGATTGACGTGAATTTTGATGACGATGAAGGGATTCATTCGGGGCGAGCATCGGGATGGAATGGGGCGCACATTTCGATCTCGGTCGGGCGTTCGACGACCGCTGCGGAGTTTTTGGATGATTGGACCATCACTCACGAGATGGTGCACCTTGCTTTTCCGTCGGTGCCCGAGAGTCATCACTGGATCGAAGAGGGGTTGGCAACATATGTGGAACCTGTTGCACGTGCCCGAGCGGGGGACCTAACGCCAGCGCGAATCTGGGGCGACATGGTCGACTCCATGGGAAAAGGGTTACCGAAGGCCGGAGATCGGGGCCTGGATTTTACGCACACCTGGGGACGAACCTATTGGGGCGGCGCGTTGTACTGTCTGCTGGCGGACGTGGAAATTCGGAAGAAAACCGGAAACCGGCGCGGCTTGGAGGACGCGATGCGCGGAATTTTGAAATCGGGAGGTAGTATCGAAGTGGAATGGTCACTGGATCATGCGCTTCAGGTGGGAGATCAAGCAGCCGGGGTAACGGTTCTTGAGGATCTGTACCGCGAGATGCGGGCAACTCCCACGGCTCCGGACCTGGGTCAACTCTGGAAGGACCTCGGAGTGAGTCGTGAAGATGGCAAAACGCTCTTCGATAACACGGCTCCTCTGGCGGCTATTCGCCAAGCGATCAGCGAGCGGTGAGCGCCGCCCATGGGGCGGCAGGTTCGAAGTTCGAGGTTCCGGCTTCGAGGTTCGGAAGACGGACTCGAAGTTCGGAGTTCCGGGTTCTGTGTGCCACTGAACAGCGAAGGCAAACGAGTGCAGGCAGACGATCTTTAGACGCCGGAAGCACTCGAAATCTCCGAACGCCGAACTGTGAGGACAATTCGTCTTTGGCTCGCACCAAATGTGCGGACATCTCACCAAGCCGGCGAACCGCCGAGCGCCGAACTTAGAACGCTGAAAGCCAATCCTACGGTGAACTCGGAAGCCCGAACCTCGAGTTCCAAACCTCGAACTCCATCCGCCGCCTGTATAATACTGAACTTTTCAAGGAGGGCGTCTCGTAGTAGAAGGGTGGTCGGCGTTTTACTATGAAGGGGATCTTTGTATTTGTTTGTTTGTTTGCCGTATCTTGGACATTCGCTCAGGAGGACGTGGGTCACCTCATTGCTGACGCGGAGCAGATGGAGCGGAAGGGGGAAACCGATTCGGCAATTACTGTTCTGAAAACGGCCGATAAAATATCCCCGGACAACACCGAGGTGACAGAGCTCCTGGCCCAGCAATATGTGCTCAAGGTGGATGATGAGGCAGACCCGGCAGCAAAGAAAAATGTCGGAGAGATGGCCCTCGATCTCGCCCGCAAAGCCGCCGACAAACTTCCGGACAATTCAGAGGCACAAGTAACACTGGCGGCAGCCTACGGAAAACTGTGTGACGTGGTGGATCCGAGGACGAGAATCGAATATTCAAAGCAAGTTTATACAAATGCGACCAAGGCGTTGCGATTGAATCCGGATAGCGATTTTGGCCATTTGATCTTGGCGCAATGGAATTACCAGATGGTTTTCTTGAATCCATTTCTGAAGACGCTGACGGAGATGATTTATGGGAAATTTCCACCGGCGTCGAAAGAGGAGGCCATTGCCCATTACAAGCGGGCAATCGAGTTGGCACCCGACCGCATTGTGCATCACGCGGAATTTGCCAAAGCACTGGACGTGATGGGAGACAAAGGGGCCGCCCGCGAACAGTGGCAAAAAGTTGCCGATCTTAAACCGGTTTTCGCCCAGGATAGACGTTATCAGGCGATGGCCATCAAGAGGCTTGAAACCCGATAACAGTTTCCCGGGACTCCAAGATCTGATAGAAGCTTGTTCGAAGTTAGCGCTTGCTGTCTACTCGACCGTCAACGGAGATCCGGATGAAGACACTACTCATTGTCGACGATGTTCCAGGAAATGTGGATGTAGTATTAGGGTTCCTCGCAGGCGCGGGATATCGCGTTCTCGTGTCTGACAGCGGTATTCGCGCGCTGGAGCAGCTCACCCGCAACATCCCGGACCTGATTTTGCTCGACTTGGTCATGCCGGGGATTGACGGGATCGAGACCTGCAGGCGGATTAAGGCGAACAAAGAATGGAGCCACATTCCGGTCATCATGATGACGGCTGCGGATGAATTGGCCAAGAAACTCTCCGCCTTTGAAGCGGGAGCCGTCGATTTTGTTACGAAACCAGTGCAACCACAGGAGGTGCAGGCGCGAGTGCAAACGCATTTGCAGATTCGTGAGCTGCAACAATCTCTTGAACTGAAGAACCGGGAGCTTGCGGAAGAGATTGAGCTACGACTGGATGCGGAGAAGCAGTTGGAAAGCTCCTTGGAACAAGCGCTGCTGATTGCCAATCAGCATGGGCATATTCTATTTGCGACTGGGCAAGCTCGGATATTGCTCAACACATTCTTTGCGGAACGTTCGGACAAAAAGCTTCCGATGGAACTAGTCAAATGGCTCGGCGGTCCGGATAGCCAGAGACCGAAACTGGTAACCCACAAGAAGCGAGGCGAAATCGAAGTGGATCACTTCGCGCTCTCAAAGTCAGGCAATCTTTCGTTGCTTCGATTGGAACATCGAAATGGAGACAACGGTCCGAAGGCTCTCCTCTCACTTGGTGTGACGGCACGCGAAGCAGAAGTGCTGTACTGGATCAGCGAGGGCAAAACAAATCCGGAGATCGCGATCATAATTGACGCGTCGCTCAACACAGTGAAGAAACATGCAATCAATTTGTTTTCGAAATTGGGAGTCGAAACGAGAACAGCCGCTGCGCGCCTTGCTCTTGGTGTGCTAACGCCACTGCAATAATGCCGATTCGCTTTCGGCAAGCGTTTACGTGGACGATCGCGATTCGGCGCTTGGCGCTGGGTTCAATGGATTCATCCCGAAACCGGTCGATGAGATGCCGCTATTTCAGCTCCTGGAAAGCCTACTTGATCTCAAGGCATTCCACTGTGTGATCGATCAGGAGACTCCGAGAAGCTTCCAAGGCACGGGCGACGCGGCGGACGTCCATTGTGCGCCGTGGAGCCGAAACTGGAAGCGGCGACGCGGAAAGAAATGGAAAACGAACAAGTTCGAACGCAAAAGAGAATCAGGATTTCAAATCGCACAGCTGGACCCGCGAATGCGGGTCCAGCAATAAGGCATAATCGTTATAGCCAACGATTAGGGATCGCTTGGCCATGTGACCTGAACAGTAACGGTAACCGATGGAGGAGTGCTGCCGCTGCCTTTGCCATCCCCGTTTTTAGTGCCCTTATGGTCCTTGCAGTCTTTAGTTTCTGGACTTTCATTCTCTGGCATAGAGTCTATAAATAACAACCGGAGAGCGACCGAACAAGCCATAAGTGCCCCGCATGCATGCTCCGTTCGGGTAGTATGGTTGACCGGAACGCAAATAACATTAGCGTATGCATTGGTTGTTCGACCGGATTCTAATCCAGACATTCGGCCGAAGTGTTCTTCCCCGTTTGTTATCAGCGCAACGACTTAACAAAGCCCGCGATAAGTTTGGGCTCTTACCGCTACTGTTTCGCAACCCGCTACGCGCTGTTCTAAGGACTTCAAATAAGCTTCGATTGATGAACGCTTATGCGCGAATCGCCTTGGCGTCGTTTTCATTTATCCTGACAGTGCCGGTTGCCGCGGAGGGCCAAAAGGTTTTCGAGTTAGGCCATCCTATTTACCAGTTCTTTACGACTCGAGATTATGGTGGAGATAATCAAACGTGGAATGCGGTCCAAGATCGAGACGGGTCGATGTTCTTCGGAAATAGAAGTGCAGTGCTAGAATACGATGGCCAGCGATGGGATCACATTGCGGTGCCCGGAGGCTTCAGAATCGGGGGGCTGTCGATTGATTCGTCCGGAGTCATCTGGGTGGGCGGTTCGGGAACTTTGGGCCGACTCGTGCACGAGGGAAGTCACTACAGGTTTGTATCAGCGAAAGGGGAACCGAATTTACCGGATATATTCGGGGAAGTCCTTGGTATTGTATCCTGTGGCGACGCCGAATTTGTGCGCGCCGAACGCGCGCTGCTGATAGAGCAAAAAGGAACGTGGCACACCATTTCATGGCCAGAAGGGAACGGGTTTCATTACACCGTCGAGGCGAGCCAGCGGAGAGTATTCGTCAGCGCCAGGAATGAGCCGCTTTATGAGATCATCGACGGACGGCTTGTACCTCTGATCGACGATCCTCGATTGCGTGCCACTGTTGTTTCAGCCGTCCTGGAGCCAGCCCCCGGGACCATACTGCTCGTAACGGAAGAGCGAGGCCTCTTCCGTCTGACACAGAACGGCATTGAGCCGTTTCGAACCGAAATCGACAGCGTCCTGAATCGATTCCGGACTCTCGGGGTTACTTCAATGCCTGGTTCATTGATTGCTTTGACGATCGAACAGCACGGCGTTGCCATCATAAACAGTGAGGGTGCCCTGCGCGCTTATTTTGCCAAGGAGAACGGCTTGCCGGACCCCAATATACTTCGACTTGCTTCCGATCGCGCAGACGGTCTCTGGATTTGCGGGAGTGCCGGTTTAACCAGGATTCACTACACACCTGGGATCAGTTTTTTCGATGAGAAGGACGGCCTGCCCCTTTCGGCAGTGCTGAATATTATCAGGTTCCACGACCGATTTTACGCCGCGACCTGGGAGGGACTATACGAACTGGATGCGGCTCCGAGCGATGCCCTGCCGTCAAATTTTCGGAAGGTGCCGGGCGCGGTTAGCGCAATCAGTGCGTTTGCGGATCTGGGCAATGAACTGCTTGCCGGTGGTTGGAGAGGTCTGTTTAGTTTTGACGGAGCCGTGTTCAATCAGCTCTCAATCCCAATTGATCGTATCTACGCTCTAAAGGTTTCGAAATTTGTTGAGGGTCGGATCTATGTCGCTTCAAACGATGGTCTGGCAGCTATTTCAAAGTCGGGTAACGCGTGGCGGATCGATGGCACTCTAAACAGGTTCGGCGGAGCGGTTACAGATGTCGTTGAATCCGGCGCAGACGAACTTTTTGTTACCGCAGAGAATCAAGGATTCTTCAAAGTTAAACTCCGCCCGGGACCTACAGGCACGCTCGATCAAGCCGACCTTATCAGTTTGGTAAATGCCGAGCAGGCGCCAAAGATCAGTGAGTCCGATGCTTTGATGGAGCTGAACGGTCAGCTCGCGTTCGTATCGAAGGATGGAATTGCCCGGTACGACACGATGCATAATCGGTTTTTGCCGATCACAGCGTATCAATCACTCTTCAGGGACTATTCTCCTACAAAGGCGATTACCGCCATCAGCAAAGACGGGCGCCTTTGGATGGGGTTGACCCCAAGAATCACCCCTGAAGGGAGCGTCCCTGAGCCCAAAATTGCGGAGATCAGTCCATCCGGTCAGTTCAGCTTCCTGCCATCTGCGATATCGCGAACCATCGGCGAACCTCAACTATTGGAATCCGAGTCCGCTTCCGGATCTCCTGTCCTTTGGATTGCCGGAACCTACGGCCTGGCACGGGTCGATCGAGACGAGACTAATAATCCGAATCGTGAGTTTAATTTAGCAGCTCGGGAAGCGAATACCGTATCGGGAGCACCTCTCGCGCTCCCGGCAACCGGGAACACTCTAACACTCCCATTTAGTCTGAATGAGTTCCAAATCCGGTTTGCGAATGACGAATTCGCCGGTAGGGATCAGATACGTTACCGGGTAAGGCTTGATGGTTTAGAACGCAATTGGAGCGCGCCTTTCACAGATCCGGTCTGGCATTCAGGAGCACTTCGTGAAGGGTTTTACACTCTCCGAGTTGTTGCAGAGAATGAAGATGGTGAGAAGAGTCACGAAGCAGCTATTGCGATCCGTGTTCTACCACCGTGGTACCGCACCTGGTGGATGTACTCTGTATATACGATCCTCGGGGTTTTGTGCTTTCTAGGTTTCGTTCGTTTGCGGATCTGGCGCATGCGAATTCGAGAGAACCAACTTGTCCAAATTGTCACAGAACGGACGAAAGAACTCGAAGAGAGCCAGGCCCACCTAGTGGAGGCCAAGGAAGCGGCTGAAGCTGCGAACCGCGCCAAGAGCGCATTCCTGGCAAATATGAGTCACGAGCTGCGAACGCCGTTGAATTCGATTCTGGGGTACACACAACTCATGCTGCGGAATCGCGACGAACTGGCGGAAAAACGGCGCCGGCTGAACACGATTCAGTCAAGTGGAGAACATCTGCTGAACATGATCAATGACATCCTTGACTTGGCAAAAGTTGAGTCCGGCACGATCACCGTGAACCTGAGACCGGTGCAGCTGAAACCGTTGTTGACCACGATCGCGGACGAGATGCAGCTGCGAGCCAGTCAGAAACGGTTGCATTTTGTTTATTCACCGGATCAATCGATTTTTGAATGGGTATCTACCGATCCGGTCCGTCTCCGGCAGGTTCTTTACAATCTGGCCGGCAACTCGATTAAATTTACCGAAAACGGTGGAGTGTCGTTGCTGGTCAACCGGACCGGTGACCGAATCCGCTTTGAAGTCAGAGACACGGGAAAGGGGATCCCGGCTGGCGATCTCAAAAACGTATTCAAGGCGTTTTACCAGGCCAGTAACAACGACCAGACCAGTGGAGGAGTCGGTCTGGGTTTGCATATCAGTCAACGTATCGTCCGCCTTCTCGGCGGTGAATTAGAGGTCTCCAGTGATGTCGGAAAAGGGACGCGGTTTTGGTTCGACCTTCCCGCCGGCGAATTGGATATATCGCATGCACCCCCTCCGGTGGAAAAGGTCGTGCGACTGACAGGCCAGAAAAATCGTGTCCTTGTGGTGGATGACGATCCGGTCAGTTGTCAGTTCATGTTGGAACTTTTGCGCGAGGTTGGCTTGGAATCAGAGTCGGCCTCCAGTGCAGAGGAAGCGTTGAATCGGGTTCGAGCTACGCAATTTGATGCGGTTCTTTCGGACGTGCGTATGGGTGACATGAGCGGGATCGAGTTTTGTCAGGCCGTGCGCAAAGAACCAAAGCTGAGTGAGCTCGTGATGATCGCCTCCTCTGCGAGCGTTTACGTGGATGACCGCGAAACGGCTCTGGCAGCCGGGTTCAACGGATTCGCGCCTAAACCGGTCAATGAGACAACGTTGTTTAAGCTCTTCGAAGAGCTCCTTGGGCTAAAGGCCGAATACGGAGCGGTTCGGGAAGCTGAGTCCACTTTCCAAAGCACTGAGGAAGCGGTGAACCGCTCTTTGACTGAGCCGTTGCCGACGGTTCAGCAACTGGATCAACTGCTTCCGCACGCGAAATTGGGCGATGTGATGGCGCTTAGGACCGCGATCCGGAAATTGAACGAGGAGAACCCGGATTTGAGTATCTTTTGCCAACGGATATCGATCTTAGCGGGCAAGTACCAGCTTTCGTCGGTAGAAAAAATCCTCGAGACCGCGAAGGAAGAGGGGGAGAGGAGGGTGAACTACCGAGGTGCGGCGGATATTTGACGGACGTATCCCTTGGCTAACAGCGGTTCCCTTTCTCAAATATCGGACTGACCCTGCCTCAACTAAAAGAACCGCGCGCGGAGGAGTGGCTCTAGCGGAACGCACCGTCCTCACAAGAGCAAAAATCATTTATTTGCCGCTTGTAGAGTAAAGCCGCGGCTAAGGATGAGACGGCCGTTCGACCTGCGTTTTGGGGCCTGTTTTGCTTGGCAAATTGACTGTGACCGTCACAGTCACATTTGAAGAAGAGCTGTCACCGCCGCCATTTCCTGTTCCATTTCCTTCCGTGGAGTCGTTAGATTCGTTAATTGTATTGTCAGGCATAGGTTTACGAATACCAATGTCGGGTTGGTCGAACAACCGATTAATGCGGGAGGCGGCTTATCCGTTCGGGTGATATTTGGCGCCCGAAGCCTCGCATAGCTTAAAATATGAATTGGCGTCCTGAACGAAACGGATTTTTTCTCGTGCTCAGGCAACTCACTTTTGCAGCGCTTGTCGCAATATCTCTGGTTATCCAAAGTGCCAAGGGTCAGAAATCCTTCGAACTAGGCCGCCCAAATTATCAATTTTTCAGCACGCGCGACTACGGGGCCGATAACCAAAATTTCAGCGCAATCCAGGATCGGAATGGATTAATGTTTTTCGGTAACACAAATTGTGTGCTGGATTATGATGGTCAACGCTGGGATCAGATTGCGCTACCCGGCGGTTTCGCAATTTATGGCTTGGCCACTGATTCGGCAGGCGCCACTTGGGTCGGGGGAACGGAAAAGCTCGGCACTCTTGCTGAGGCAGAAAATCGTTGGCGATATGTGCCCGCCACTGGAACGAACCTGTTGCCAAAGCCGGTTGGAAAGATATTTGAAATTGTATCCTGTGGCGATGCCGAATTTGTCCGGGGCGAGGAAGCTCTCTTAATATTTCAAAACGGCACCTGGGAAAGTATTTCGTGGCCCCATGGAAGCGGCTTCAATTACCTGATTTCGGCTGGTTCAAATAGAGTCTTCGTCAGCGCGTTAAACGAACCCCTCTATGAAATCGTCAACAAACGATTGGTTTCTCTTGTAGACGATATTCGACTCCGAACGACAGTCGTCTACAAGGCGCTCGAACCCCATCCAGGAGAAATTGTATTAGTAACAAGAGATCATGGGCTCTTCCGTCTTACGCGCGATGGAGTCGAGCCATTTCGCACCGACGTTGATTCTATATTTGCCGGGTTCCGGATTCAGTGGGCGACCTCCCTGCCTGGATCTTTTGTCGCAATTGGAATCGAGCAGCACGGAATTGCATTCTTAAATTGCGATGGAGTACTTCAGGGAACACTGTTCGAACAGAACGGTTTGCCGGATCCAAACATTTTCGATTTAACGCCTGATCGGGCAGGAGGTCTATGGATCTGTGGGAACTCCGGCCTTACGCGCGTGGATATCTCTTTGGGAATCAGCTTTTTTGATGACAAAAATGGTCTGCCACTCTCAACGATTTTTGATCTGCAGCGTTTCCGCGGACGCATGTACGCCGCAACCTTGAAAGGTCTCTACGAATTGCAAAAAGCGACTGCTGACGCGTTGCCTTCGAACTTCCGCAAGGTGCCTGGTGAATCGATTCCGATTCCTTTTACTGCAAACGCTAACAACGAGCTGCTTGTAGGCGGCTGGAAGGAAGGATTGTTCCGCTTTGACGGCACCGAGCTGAAGCCGGTTTCGATTCCGATTGGTCCCCCAAATTGTCTGAGATCGTCCGAATTTGTTCAAGGTCGAGTTTATGTCGGCTTAGATGAAGGCTTGGCCGCAATTTCCAAGCAAGGAGAGACTTGGCGCATTGAAGGTGAACTCAGCGGATTCGGCGGGCCAGTCAGAGACGTAATAGAGAACGGCCCGGACGAACTGTTTGTATCAACGCGGAACAGGGGTTTCTTTCAAGTAAAACTTCGAATAGGCTCCCAAGGCGTATTTGATTCCGCAAGTCCAATTAGCTTAGCCACCGCGAAGAATGCGCCGGAGATTAGCGATTCACATGCTTTCGTAAGATTGGGCAAAGAGCCGGCATTTATTTCGAAACAGGGAATCGCGCGATACGAACTTCCGGGAAATCGATTCGTTCCAATCCCTGGTTTCGAGCCCATCTTCCGGGATTACATGCCCAGCAAGGCAACCGTCAGCGCGGAAAAGGATGAGCCGATCTTTATCGCGTTGAAGCTTCGGAATCCGCCAGCGGGACGTGTTCCGCAAACAAGAATCGCAGAAATCAGTCCGGATGGGCGTTTCAGTTTTCTGCCGGCTGCAATTACCAGAACGATCGGAGATCCAGAGGTCCTGAAGCTAGATTCTAGCTCTGGATCTCCGATCCTTTGGGTCGGGGGTACCTATGGAATTGCGCAAATCAACATAAATGAGCTGGCTGGTTCTTCGCGAAAGTTCAATCTCTTTACGCGTGAAGCGAACACGGTTTCAGGCATTTTTTTGCCTCTTCCGAGTCCTGGCCAGCCGCTAAAACTTCCATTTAGTCTTAACGATTTTCAGATTCGCTTCGCGAACGATCGGTTCTCGGGTAGAGACGAGATCCAATATCGGGCCAAGATCGATGGACTTGAACGAAACTGGAGCGCTCCGGTCACCGATCCAGTCTGGCATTCCGGTTCACTGCGCGAAGGGCAGTACATGCTTCATGTCGTGGCAGAAGACGAAGACGGACAGACGAGCCGGGAGGCGACGATTGCAATTCGGATTTTGCCTCCTTGGTACCGCACTTGGTGGATGTACTCAATCTATTCGTTACTGGGTGTTCTGTGCTTCTTGGGTTTCGTCCGACTCAGAGTCTGGAGACTTCGAGTGAGGGAAAAGCAATTGGTTCAAATCGTGACCGATCGCACCAAGGAGCTTGAAGAAAGTCGTGCCCGTTTGGTGGATGCCAAGGAGGTAGCTGAATCTGCGAACCGCGCCAAGAGCGCCTTCCTGGCAAACATGAGCCATGAGCTGCGAACGCCGCTCAACTCGATTCTTGGTTATACGCAGCTCATGCTTCGAAATCGCGACGAACCGGAGGAGAAGCGGCAAAGGTTAAACACGATCCAATCGAGCGGTGAACATTTATTGAACATGATTAACGACATTCTAGATCTGGCAAAGGTCGAGTCCGGAACGATCACTGTGAATCTGAGACCGGTGCAGCTCAAATCATTGCTGACCACGATTGCGGACGAAATGCAGCTTCGAGCCAGTCAGAAGCGGTTGCGTTTCATTTATTCGTCCGATCAATCGGTCCTTGAATGGGTCGAAACCGACCCGGTTCGGCTCCGGCAGGTTCTCTACAATTTGGCCGGTAACGCGATCAAATTCACAGAAAGCGGTGAAGTCTCTCTGTTCGTAGGGCGCGTTAGCGATCGAATCCGATTTGAAGTGAGAGATACTGGAAAAGGAATACCGGCTGCGGAACTTTCGAATGTTTTCAAGCCGTTTTACCAGGCCAGCAACAACGAACAAACCAGTGGAGGTGTTGGGCTGGGTCTGCACATTAGTCGGCGCATCGTGCGGCTCCTTGGAGGCGAATTGCAAGTGTCCGGCGAACTCGGGAAGGGAACCTCGTTCTGGTTCGATCTTCCGGCCGGCGATCTCAATATTTCGCAGGCACCCTCTCCTGTGCGGAAGGTTGTGCGTCTGACAGGGCAAAGGAACCGTGCGCTTGTGGTGGATGACGATCCGGTGAGCTGTCGATTCATGTTTGAGTTGTTGCGCGAGGTTGGGTTGCGGCCAGAGTCTGCCTCAAGCGCGGAAGAAGGGTTGACGCTGCTTCGATCCAAGCATTTCGATGCGGTACTTTCCGATTTGCGGATGGGAAACATGAGCGGAATCGATTTTTGTCAGGCGGTGCGGAAAGACCCAAAACTGGCAGACCTCGTGATGATCGCTTCCTCGGCAAGCGTTTACGTCGATGACCGTGAAGCGGCTCTGGCAGCGGGGTTCAACGGATTTGTCCCGAAGCCGGTCAGCGAGACGGCACTGTTTCAACTCTTCGAGGACCTGCTCGGCTTGGTGGCCGTGTACGGAACGGACCGTGAGGTTGAAACAAGCTTCCAAAGTACGGAGGAAGCGGTAAACCGGGCATTAATCGAGCCGCTGCCGACGGTTCAGCAATTGGATCAATTGCTTCTGCACGCAAACCTGGGCGATGTCATGGCTCTTCGCACCGCGATCCGTAAACTCAAAGAGGAGAACCCAAGTCTGCGTGTCTTTTGCCAGCGCGTTTCCATCCTGGCGGATAAGTACCAACTTTCGTCCGTGGAAAGGATACTGGAGACCGCGAAGGGGAAGATGCACCAGGCGTGAGCTTTTAGGAGTTCGAGGTTCGGGGCTTGAGGGTTCAGAGTTCGGTTCCTGCCAATCGTGCTTTTACTTGATTGGGGCCCAATCGAGTAAAAGCACGATTGCCAGGAATCGAACTCCAAACTCCGAACTTCGAACTCGAAACTTCCCAAGCCTACACCACCTTCAGCATGCCGCCGTCGACGAAGTAGGTGGAGCCGAGCGAGTAACTGGCTCGCTTTGAACAAAGGAAGACGAAAAAGTGCGCCAGTTCTTCCGGGGTCGCAAATCGATCGATCGGGGCGTGTTCACGTGCGACTGAGGCGAGGTACCCTTCCCAGTCACCTCCTTTGTCTGCAGTAAGCTGTTTGGCGGTCTTGATCCAGTCTGGCGTAAGGATCAATCCCGGATTAATCGTGTTGACGCGAATGTTGTCTTTGACCACTTCGTTCGCGAGCGTTTTCGAAAACATCATCAGGGCCGCCTTGGTGACGTTATAAATCGGTTCGTACCAGAGCGGTTGAACCGCGCAGATTGACGCGTTATGCAGGATGACACCGCCACCGCGTCTTTTCATTCCAGGCACGAGCCCCCGTGCGAGCCGCACAGCCGCCATGACGTGCAGATCCCAATAGTACTGCCACTTTTCGTCGGGAGCTTCCATGATCGTCTCATTGCTCCCTGTTCCGGCATTATTGATCAAGATATCGGCCCCTCCAAATTCCCGTTCCACATCGGCTGTGATCTGTTCGATCGCGTCCGCTTTTGTGACGTCTGCAGAGATGCCAATGGAACGGACCCCGTATTTATCCTTGATTCCTTTTGCTTCCGCATGGGCGCGGTCCGCCTGGCGACCAATGATGACAATGTGTACGCCTTCCGCTGCGAGACCCGCAGCGACCGCAAGTCCGATTCCGACGCTGCCGCCCGTGATGACGGCTACTTTATCTTTTAGTTCGAGATCCATAAATATGAATTAGGAGGTTCGACCGCTTCTATCGCGGGTTCTTTCTGGACATGCCATTTCAGGGACAGGAGACCGGTTCCGGGGGATTACGAATGGATGTACAGACGCGATATAAATAGAACAATTCTCCGCAGCGGCGAGCGAAAAACTTCAACTCGGCTCTATTTTTTCCGGCACTCTGCAATCCAGAATTGAATGTTTCGATCCGCCCGGATAAATCCTTTAGGACGCTATGATTGAACAAGTGATCCCGATGGGGGATGGGGCGGAAATCGTTGTCCGAGCCCAAAAGACCGTATGCGGCGGAATCATGGTGTGTCACCATCTCCGTTATTCAGATGGCAGTTCCGGTTCGCTAAACTGTTCCTGCAATTGTAACGGAAACATCAAATCAATTACCTGTCCGCCCGGGACGCATTGCCGCTGCACGTGCGAGGGCAACACGCCTATCCCTTCGTGCGTGACCTAGCGGGCGTTCAGCGATGCTTCTTGGTGAGTTAGTGAGCGATCGTCCGAGCAACGCGTTTCGCGTGCCGAGTCGATTGCGGCAAACTGAATGCTGAACGCCCCCAATCGAGTACGAACGCGAGGACGATCACGAGTACGATTCGTTTTGGGATCGCGCCAGCAGCGAAGCATCGCACCAAAATCGCCGAACGCCGAACGCCCCCAATCGAGTACGAGCGCGAGGACGATCACGAGTACGATTCGTTTTGGGATCGCGCCAGCAACGAAGCATCGCAACAAAGCCGCCGAACGCCGAACGCCCCCAATCAGGAGGCGCCGAACGAACCCGGGACCCTGAACTCTGAACCTCGAACGCCAAACGCGGCAAGATTCTGGCACTTGAGATACGATTTCCAGCCGCCAAAGGTGGAAATGTTTTCGGCGTCCTGGACTGCGACTTCTTCGCAGAGAAAGCCTTTGACGATGCGGCCGTCACTTAAGTGGAGCTGACCGATCGTCAGAGGTGAGGGGACCTGCATCAGGAAATCGCCCAGCTCCGAGATCGGCAGATCCCAAATCTCCAGATCAATCGAGACGCCCCCCTCGGCCCCAATACGGACAAGGCCCGGCTTTTGCGGCGACGTGCCTGGAAGTGCAAAGAGCTGATAGGAAGGGGCTGTCTTCGCTTTGCGGACAAAGCGACCGCCGCGATCGGTGAGTTGGTAGTTGAGCGGTTCGCCGCTCAGGTGCGCCCCGACGACAGCGAGCATCGCGCGAGCGGGGCTCGCTTCCTTTGTCGGTGTGGGAGTGTCGGGATAGGGGAGCTTTGTCGCGCCCAGAAGCGGTTGCAAACTGCGAAGATAACTACCCGCAACCGTCAAAAGCGTCTGATCCGAGAAAGTTTGGCCGACAAGCATCACGCCGAAAGGCAAACCGTCCGACCTGAATCCCGCCGGGACAGCAACGGCGGCAAGATCCAACAAGTTCAGAAAATTCGTGAAGACTCCAAGTCGACTGTTCAGTGCAACAGGATCGCGCTCAACGTCCTCAATCCGGAATGCATCCGGGGCGGTGGGCAACAAAAGAAAATCGACGCTGTTCCAGGTGCCCGCCGTCTCCTGACGCAAACGTTCCAGCGCATATTGGCCGTTGAAAGCGTCCGCCGCCGAGTAATTTTCGCCTCCCAGAATGATGTCGCGGACGACAGGATGGACGTCGTTCGGATGATCCTTCACGAATTGCCCGACCGCTGCAAAGCGTTCGGCGACCCAAGGTCCACCGTAAAGAAGCTGAGCGGCCTGCAGAAACGGGCTGATGTCCACTTCAATCAGCGAATGACCAAGACCTGCGAGACGCTCTTTCGCCTGGAAAAAAAGAGAGCGGTATCCGCCTCCGAGCATATGAAGATTGTCCGGTGCGGGAAATCCGATCCGGTACGTTGCCGACCCCAAATTATTCCGGGGCAGCCGTCTTGAATAGGGATCATTCGGGTCGTGGCCGGCCGCGACCCCGAGAACTACAGCCGCGTCTTCGGCCGTAAGCGAAAAGATCGAAACGCAGTCCAACGACCGACAGGCCGGTACGACACCACCGGCGCTCAAAATCCCTCGAGTCGGCTTGAGACCGACGATATTGTTGAACGCCGCGGGAACGCGTCCTGAGCCGGCGGTGTCTGTTCCCAAAGCAAAACTGACCAGCCCTGCGGCGACGGCAACCGCCGAACCGGAACTGGAGCCGCCCGAGATATATTCCCGATTAAAGACACTGGAACATGCTCCATAAGGCGACCGCACCCCGACAAGTCCGGTAGCAAACTGGTCCATGTTTGTCTTGCCAATCAGGATTCCGCCGGCATTCCGAATCTGGCTGACAACCGCGGCATCCTTCTCTGCGATAAACGAGAAAGCCGGGCAGGCGGCGCTGGTTGGAAGCGAGGCAGCATCAATATTATCCTTGATCGCGAACGGAATCCCTCCGAGCGGACCGGAAACCGCACCATGCAAATTTTCGGCGGCCTGAAGTGCCTCTTCTTCGGGAACAAGATGAATCCAGACAGGGTTGTCCGATTGAGCGCGAATCCGCCTGTAGACCTCGCGGACGACGTCGGCAGGGCTCAGACTGCCTGATCTGTAGTGCGCTTGAAGGGATCCTATGTTCAACGACAATTCAAATAAATCCTTCATGATTCAGGAAGTCCCTCGCATAGCTCAATGTATCGATCATCCTCTCGACGCTGAGCACGAAGCTTGCCTGGATCAAAGGAAAAGTAAAACATCCTCAGGCCGTCCCCCGAGATCTCCCTCAAAATACAAGTGTCAGCCCGCCGTGCACCTGCCAGAGACTCTTCTTGGGCTCTGAGGTCGCCAGAACTTCGTTGCCATCCACTAACCCCCTGTTGACCAAATAATAGTATTGAACGCCCGCATAGACGCTCCAGTTCCCATATCCCTTCGGAATGAAAGTGAGCGGAACCGTCCCTTTGAGTTCCGTTGAAACCAATCCGATCGTCGAGACGGAGCCTTGTCCGGCGAAGTTCTGGTAAAAATCATGGCTTGGGAAATTGACGTACGTGGGTAATTCGAGAGTGAGAGGGATGTTCGCGAATGCGTAAGTCGGATCGGCACCGACCTGGAAATAGTAGCCTCTCTTCGATGTCGCCTGGTCGAGGACAACGGTTGCTTTTTCGCTCGTTTCGACAAACAACTCCACGTACGGATTAAGGGAAAATCCTTTGACCCATCGATTGCCGATGAACTTGTCGTGATAGGTCAATTTCAGATCGAGATTTTGCGACGTTTTGAACGCATCGACCTGGCTTACAAACGCCGTGTAAAAGGCATCAAGTTGGAAGTCTTTCAAAAACTTAATCGTGAGACCTGACAGAGGATCTGTCTCATTCCAATGGCCAGGTTTCGGGCCGGACCCGACAATCGCCGTATGGACGCTGTTCCAATCGCCGAGAGTCAGAGAAACGTCGTTAATTGGCCCCTCCTTCGAAGAATAAAGATCGAAGAACAGCAGGAATAGCGGCTGGATGACTAATCCTTTATTTTGCACATCCAGACCCCGCGGAGTGATGTAGGCGTTGGAGAACTCCAAGTTGATGAGACCGTGGATCAGGCTTACTGGTGGCGCCTCCAACGGGGGCGGCGGAGCCACTGTGGCTTTCCCGTCATCTTCTCCGGCGATAGCAGCAGAAAGGGATCCAAAGAGGAGGGTGCCGGCGATGCAAACGGCGGAAACAAAACGCGCGTAGCCGGCCGCCGGCGGCGGCAGTTGACGTTGTGATTTCATGTTATCCATGCCGCCGCCTCAAGCTCTCCGCATGCCAAGGATTTTCTATATTCATAACCATCTGGTAAGTAGCGCTTTACGCATAAACGGATGTTTAGACATTCTTTGGCAAGGCTGTCGCACCTGTTGTTGTGTGCGGCAGATGCAACAGGTCTCCTACACGGTCATAAAGAGTTGGGATTTGATGGCAGGGAGGGAAGAATTTGCCAGGGAGGCACAGCGCGGCATAGCCGCAATCCACGAGGATGCGGTGTCGGCAATGAATCGCCGGCCCACTATCGAGCGTCGGATCCCGACCTCGCCAAGGCGTCTGACTTCGCCAAAGCTATGTCGGAAAGGTCTTCGCGCTGGCACACGCCGTCACCGCATCCCAATGGTTGCGGCTTTCCGCCGTCGCCAAAGCTACGTCGACAGGATGGCGGACAAGTCTCCGCGCCGTGCAGCTGTGCTTACATCTTCCCTGCCTTCTGCCTTACATCCTGGTGGTATTTCGACAGGAATATGCCGGAATCTGTGCAGCTATGGCGTTTGTGCTCGATAGGCGTCGACTCTGCTCAAAATTGCTCAGTGCCTCCAAACCAATGACATGAGAGGGATCAAAAGAAATGGCATCAATCGTGCTAAGCCGCTCAAAAGTGATACATGTCATCGCGTTTCTTTTCATCGCGACTGGCAAACGGTTTGCCGGTGATCGCCGCGACGATCGTAGGCGCGACGCTTTCGCTGTCGGCTGAGAGGGTCCTTCGTCGGCGCAACCGGGAGAGATTGCTTGAGGATCTGGCGCAAGCGGCGGGGCCGCACGCCAAAGCGTTACGCGAACAAATTCTCAAATCGATGGAGGTGCTGCACTCCATTGCTTCGTTTCACGCGACGCGGGCTGAAATCACCAGAGAAGAGTTTGGGGCGTTCGTGCGAGCCTCTCTCGTGAGGCAGCCGGAACTCCAGGCGCTCAGTTGGGATCCGAGAGTCCCGCAAGAACAGCGGGCGAGCTGGGAAGCCAAGGCCCGCGCAGAAGGTTTCCTAGATTTCAAATTTACCGAGAAAGAATTCCAAAACACGATTCTGCCGGCCTCGCCGCGGCACGAATATTACCCGGTTTACTTTCTTGAAACGCTCGAGAAAAACCAGGGTGCGCTCGGGTTCGACGTCTATTCGGAAAAACACCGCCGCCGTGCTCTTGAAAAGGCGCGTGACACGGGCAGAGTGACCGCGACGGCACCGCTCACGCTGGCGCAGGAAAAGGGTTCACAACTTGGTTTCCTAGTGTTTCAGCCTGTTTACCGCAAGGAGTGCCGCACGCTACAGGAACGTCGCGCCAATCTGGCTGGCTTTGCGGTCGCAGCCTTCCGAATCTGCGACCTCGTTGAACCGTCACTGAGCGGACTATCGGAGCGCGGATTAGCCGTCCGAATGATTAATGCCGTCGACGGGAGGCTAATTTACGAACGGACCGCCGGTCGGCCTGCAGAAATTTCGGTCTGGTCCAGCAGTCTGGAGGTTGCCGATCAAAACTGGATTCTGGAAATCAGGGCATCGATTGAGTTTTGCCGGTCTCACGAGCGTGCACGCTCGTGGTGGGCTGTGGCAGCCGGTCTTGCGATCACCGGTCTGGCCGCAGCTTATCTTTGGCGTGAAGGCCGGCGCGCCGCTGAAATCGCCGACAGAGTAAAAGAAGCGACCATCGATCTGTCGGCTGAAATACTTGATCGCAAGCATGCAGAAGCAGAGTTGGGAAGGGCGAAAGAGGGGCTCGATTTTCGCGTGCGCGAACGAACAGCCGAGCTTGCTACGGCCAATTCATCGTTGTTGGAAGAGATTGTCATCCGGAAAGAGGCGGAAGCTGCGGCGGCGGCGGCCAGCAATGCGAAATCAGAATTTCTGGCAAATATGAGCCATGAAATTCGGACGCCGATGAATTCCATTCTCGGTTACTCGCAAATCCTTCAGCGCGACGCGGAGCTTACACCTTTTCAACGGGATGCTCTGGCCACGATCTCCAGCAGTTGCGATCATCTTCTGAATTTGGTCAATAACATCCTGGATCTTTCAAAGATCGATGCGGGCCGCATGGAGCTGACGATTTCGGAATTTGATGTCTCGGCACTTGCGTATGAAGTCACTGCGCTATTTCAAAACGCTTGCGAAGAAAAACGAATCGGGCTGCGGACAATTGGTCCGGACGCGAACAGCAGCGTTTTTGTGCGCGGCGATGAAGGAAAGTTGCGGCAGGTGCTCATTAATTTGCTCGGGAATGCCGTAAAGTTCACTGCAGACGGGCGGGTCAGCCTTCGAATCTCACTGGATGAAAATCGGAGATGGCAATTCGAAATTGAAGACACGGGCCCAGGAATACCGGTTGAACTCCAGCACCGCGTGTTTGAGCCATTTCAACAAGGGCCGCAGGCACAGCGGAGCGGCGGAAGCGGTTTGGGCCTGGCGATTGCGCAAAGGCAAGTCAAAATGATGGGAGGCACACTGTGTGTGCGATCGACGCCGGGAGAGGGGGCAGCGTTCCTTTTCGCGCTTGATCTTCCCATCGCGAGCACAAGTCGGGTTGCGTCTCGTGACGAATTCGCCGCGGTCGAGCGCCTGACTCCTGGCAGCGAAGTTCGTGCATTGGTTGTCGATGACATTCCGGAAAATCGCGAGGTGCTATCGCTGGCACTCAGATTGATTGGTTGCCAGGTGAAGGTCGCGAAGGATGGCGAGGAGGCGCTCGAACAAATCCGGGCTGAACGGCCCGAAATTGTATTTCTGGATATGAGGCTACCGGGCATGAGTGGCCTTGATACGGCGCTTCGTATCGTCCAGGAGTGGGGCAGCGAGATCAGATTGGTCGCGATGTCGGCTTCTGCCTTGGAGCATGAACGGGAACGTTATCTCAAAGCGGGCTGCGACGATTTCGTTTCAAAGCCGTTCAAGGTGGAGCGGGTTTACCGTAGTCTGGCAAATTTGCTTGGCGCAAAGTTTGTCTTCAAAGAGAAATCAACACCCGACTCGGACCCGGAAAAATCGATCGACCTTGGCCAATTGAGTCTGTCGGAAGATTTGGCATTGAGACTGACGACAGCGGCCGAACTACACAGCGCGACTGTCCTGAAGAGCTGCCTTGATGAGGTTGAACAGCTTGGGGAGCCAGGAATCCGGCTTGCACAACATGTTCGCCAATTCCTGGCGAGCTACGACATGAGAACGATCCAGCGAATCGTCGCCCAAATTCCGGTTCATTCTCAAACTGATTCAAAATGAGCATCATGATGACGAACGAAAAGATACTGATCATCGACGATACCCCGGCAAATATCCGACTCCTAAGCGACGCACTGGAGCGTCAAGGCCACGAGATTCTCACCGCATCGGATGGTGACTCCGGTTTTCGGATCGCTTTTATGGCCAGGCCCGCGTTGATTTTGCTCGATGTGATGATGCCTCTCCTTGACGGCATGGCAACCTGCCAAAAACTCAAATCGAACGACGCGACCCGGGAGGTACCGGTAATGTTTATTACAGCCCGGAATGATATGGAGAGCATTATCACCGGATTCCGGCATGGTGCGGTGGATTACATTCAGAAGCCTTTTCATATCGAAGAGGTCTTGAGCAGGGTTGAGACACACCTTCAGATCGGGAGGTTAGCCCGCGAACTTCGCGGACGAAACGAAGAACTCGAAAAGGAGATAGGGCGCCGTCGGGAGGCGGAAGAGGCGCGTCGCACGGCGGATGAACGTTATTTGCGAATCTCGGCGGCGGAAGCGGCGCGTTGGGGAATTGCGGGCTTCGTTGGTGAAAGCAGGACGGTCCGTAAAATTGTGGAGGAGGTCAAAAAAGTTCACCGGTTCGCCAATACCAGCGTGCTCATCCAAGGAGAAAGTGGAACGGGAAAGGAACTGGTCGCACGCGCACTTCATCATGGAAGTCCTCGATCTGCGGCCCCGTTTATCCCGGTCAACTGCGTCGCGATTCCGAGCGAACTTGCGGAGTCGATGTTGTTTGGCCATGTCCGTGGAGCGTTTACCGGCGCAACAACCGATCGCAAAGGATGGTTCGAGCTAGCAAATAACGGGACACTATTTCTCGATGAAATCGGGGATATGCCGCTCACGCTGCAAGGTAAGTTGCTGCGGGCATTGGAGGATGGAGAAATTCTCCCGGTTGGCAGCATGAAACCGCTCGTTGTGGATGTCCGAGTAATCGCCGCCACTAATGCAGATATGCCCGCGAAGATTCTCGATGGCGGGTTTCGTCAGGATCTATTTTTTCGCTTGGCTCGCTACGTTGTCGACATGCCGCCACTCCGAGAGCGACTGGATGATCTCCCATTGCTCGTGACGCATTTTCTCCAACTTTTCTCAAATGAAATGGGGATGTCGCCGCCGGTTGTTGCGGCGGATGCGATGACGCTGCTCGAGTCGTATTCGTTTCCGGGTAACGTGCGGGAATTAAAGAACATAATCGAACGCGCTCTGATCGAAAGCGGAGGAGGACCGATTCAGCGGCGTCACATTCATTTGCTTGACACTGTTCCCAGGCGGCAAATCTCGTTTGCAAGCCCTTCGCCCGTTGTTTCGAATTCTGACACGATTCCGCTCAATCTGGACGCAGCCGAACAGATCCTCATTCAGCGAGCCTTGAACCAGTCTGGGGGAAACGTAGCCGAAGCGGCGCGATTACTCGGTGTGAATCGTAGCAGGATCTACCGGCGTTTTCCGGTGTAGGGTTGGATTGAAGTTTTTCTATTTCCGAGAAGGGGTTTCACCACGGAGGCGCAGAGGACACAGAGGATTGGATTAACCACAAAGGCGCAGAGGGCACAGAGTTTCGGAATTTTTTGGATACGCGATCCGAACTGGAGCGATTTCGCGTTAAACGAGCGTCGGGGACGTGGATGCGGGAAAATACGAGAACATTAGAGAGTTCAAAGATTGGCTTTCGCCTGTCTTTGATTGGCTTTCAGCCTGTCCGGTTCCTTGGAAAGGGTTCACCACAGAGGCGTACGACGGAAGCCGCAATCATAGGGGACTGCCAGGGAGTGGCATTCCTCCCATGGCGTAAGTCATGGGAGGTCCTGACAGCTACACCTTCTTAAAGATGATACAGGAGTTGATGCCGCCGAAGCCGAAGGCGTTGCTCAGGATAAAGCGGAGATCCTTTTCCCTAAGGTCGTTTGCAACGATGTCCAGATCGCAAGCTGGATCGAATGTCTGATAGTTCAAGGTTGGCGGGATCAGGCCGTCACGAATAGCCAATGCGCAAATAACGCCTTCGATGGCCGCGCTCGCGCCGAGTGGATGTCCGTAGTAGCTCTTGGTACCACTCACCGGGATGCTCCCGGTTCGCTCGCCAAAGACTTTCCGGATACAGAACGCCTCGTTTGAGTCGTTGAGCTGTGTCGAACTGGCGTGCGCGTTGATATAATCGATTTGTTCGGGGTTCACCTGACCATATTTCAGTGCGTCGCACATGGCTCTGACACAAGATTCACCAGTCGGAAGAGGGGTCGTCATGTGGAATGCGTCGTTATTGAGGCTGTATCCGATCACTTCGGCGTAAATGTTGGCGCTGCGCGCCTTTGCGTGTTCGTACTCCTCAAGAACAAGACTTGCCGCACCTTCGCCCATTACGAAACCGTCCCGTTCCAAATCGAACGGACGGCAGGCAACCGAAGGATGTGCGCGACTCATGGTCCGGATAAAAGCAAATGCCCCGAAAGTGAGCGGACTTAAGGGCGCTTCTGCCGCTCCCGCGATCATCACGTCGGCCCAATCGTCCCGGATATACCGGAGCGCCTCACCGATTGCCACATTGCCGCTGGCACAGCTGTTTGAGTTCGTTGTTCCGACGCCTCGAAGTCCGAACTCAATTGCGGTGTTGCAATGAGCGGAGCCACCAAAGACCTGTAACGCGAGAGTCTGCCGAACCGACTTCGGGCCCCCATGCACAAAGGCTTCATGTTGATCTTCAGCGTTCGAAACTCCTCCGAGCGCCGTGCCAAAACTTACGCCAACTCGATCGTGGGGCGTGTCCGGCGAATATTCGAGGCCGCTGTCTTCCAACGCGAGTTTCACCGAGGCCACCGAAAATTGGGCATACCGATCCAGACGCTTCAGCCTGTGGGGAGGAAAAATAGTTTCCGGAGCCCATCCGGCGATCGCCCCTGCGCTGGTCGCCTTGAACATGGCCGCGTCGAACGTCGAAACGGGACCAATCCCTGACTTTTTGTTTTTGATCGCCTCCCAAAATGCCTGTTTGCCGACCCCAATCGCGGTGATTGGCCCAACTCCGGTGATTACGACTCGCCTCATTTATTTTCCAGGTGCGACTTCATGTGGATCAGCGTTTGTGTTGCAATGTAGTCGATAAAAGCGTGGCCGATGATCGGTTCAGCAATTGGCGCAAGCAGTCGCGATCTAAAGGAGAGATCGTGAATGATTTGTACTTCCGTCCCCTCTGGGAGTGGTCGGAAGCGCCAGACGACCTTCATCCCTTTGGTCCAGGCCTTCAGATGGGTGAATCGGATCTCCCGTTTCACGCGATCAATCACCTGTTCCGATACCCATGCAACCGGGATCGCTCCGCGTCTTGCAGCCATTTTGACAATGTTCCTGCCGGGACCTTTTTCGAAGTAGCGAATGTAACGGTAATGCGGGAGGAAGTCCGGCCAATGGGCAAGGTCTGCAGCGGCTTCGAAGATCGCGTTTTCCGGGGCAAACATGACTATCGCATTCGTCTGGTGCATCATGAACGATTCGCAATGTAGTGGAGGTAACATTCGCCTGCCTCGACTTTCATCGACTCCAATCGGTAGGGCCGAGAGGAAGGAAGAAAGGGCCCAAGCGGTCCCAGAACGCCGGGAGCAGCGTTTCCACCCGCGAGAATCGGTGCGACAGTCAGATAGAACTCGTCAATCAGGTCAAGCTCCGCCAGCGATCTTGCCACCTGAGGGCCACCTTCGCACACGAGCGTCCGTACCCGATGTGTTTCCCAAAGATCATTCAACAGTTCCGGAATCAGGACATGATCACCGGTGCTGATATGTAGAGTCGCTTTCGTTCTCAATTCACTCTGAACAGAGGCCGACATCCGCGCTGTCGAATAGATGAGAATCGGCGAGAAGTCGTGCCTAAAGATCTCGAGATTGAGCGGAAAATCTCCAGAATTGGATAGTACAACCCGGATCGGATAGGGGTCTTGACCGCGCCCGATTCGAGCATTCCGCAGCGATTCATCCGGCATCCCCATCGACATCCGATCGGTTTCAACCGTGTTCCGGCCAACCATCAGGGCATCTCCCAGCGCTCGGATCTGCAGGAGCCGATGTTTATCGATTTCGGAAGTGAATCCCGACGGGGTACGTTTGACCGTCGATACTTTGCCATCAACGGTCATCGCGAAGTTCAGAATGATCTGAGGCCGATCCATGCTACGACTCCGAGAATACCTTTTTCCAATGCAACAGTGCATCGACGATCTGTTCTTTCGGAATCCGCGAACTCAGTTCCCAGACAACCGGGATCTCCTCCGGCAGAACTGGAATCAGGTTCTTGAAATCGATCATGCCGCTGAAAGGAACGCAGTGGTCCCTCGAAGGGAAACGAACGTCGTGGACGTGGCAACCGATCATTCGCGGAGCCATTTCCGAAAGCCATTCCAAATGGTCGATGAATGTCAGATTGTGGCGGATCTGCGCATGGCCGAAATCGTGCCAATAGCCGATCCGGCCGTCCGCGAGGTCGGTGAACAAGCGGCGGAACTCCCGTTCGGACGGGAACGTTTCGATACCGATGCGATTTTCTATGCCCAGGGTGACACCTGCAGCGCTGGCATGGGTCAGGACTGGTTGGAGCCATTGTATGACCCGCTCGTATATCGGAACCGCTTCGCGCTTCTGAATCGCATTCAACTTGTGATTTACGTAGGTGCGGTCCAGATAATGCCCAGCCTGGATCGCGCGCATCAATCGAGTCGTGTCATCGGACGAGGTGACAGAGCCCAAATGCATTACGACGCATCGCGCACCGACTTTGCGGGCGCAATCGATCGTCTGCAGAGTGTGCCGGAGAGCCATTTCGCGTTCCCTGGAGTTGTCGGAGGTGCATTGATAACAATCAGGGGCTGGATACGGAATTGCCACCGGCAATGGACAAAAGTTATGTAGGCTCGTGACAGTCATCGCATGATCCGCCAGGAATTTCTCAATTCCTTCCCATAGTGAGACTCGAATCCCGTGACTTAATTCCACGCGGTCGAATCCAAGTAGCAAAATTTCCTCCAACATTTCGTCACCGCGTGAATGCCGCATCGAATTCCAGCACGTGGAAAAAGCCAGGTTCATCGGTAACTAGACTGGTAGCCGCTGACCACGACCCCGAATTCTTTCGGGGCCGTGGTTGATCCAAGGATTCTTCGCTTTTTTGGCCCAGCCCTGCGTGCCGAAACTTTAAGCACTGCGAACGACCGGCAGCAGGATTTGGCAGGAGGCCAGCCGGATTATTTGGCCCAGGTGATTAATCGCAGTTCGTGTTCCTGAACGACATTCGGATGCGTCGGGATGACACGGACATTGAACCCGTAACTTCCGCTTTCTGAAGCCGGGATCGACCCGGTAAATTGATAGTGGCCGTCGTTGCCACTCCTTTCGACCTTTGTGAAGTCGACTGTGTATGGGTTGCGCAGCGTGTTGTTATCCGATTCGCCGACATACGCTTGCACACGCACATGGGTTGGATCAACCGTCCCCAGAAAGACGCGCGCAGTGATTTCCATTGTATCGCCAACGAAGACCGAATCTCGACCTGCGTACGATGTGTCGACGGACTCGATCCGGACTTGCGGCCAATCGACCCGAGTCGAATGTTTCCATTTCGCGAGATCGATCGCGGCCTTGCAGTTGTTTGCGCTGAGCGCTTTGAACCCTTCTGCCGCCGGCTCATACAGGCGCTCGGTGTATTCTTTCACCATGCGATGGGTGTTAAAAACCGGAGTCACACTTCGCATCGACTCCCGCATCAATTGGATCCAGGCGATCGGGATCCGGCCATCTGGCTTGGCGTAGTAAAGCGGGATTATCTGGTTTTCGAGAATGTTAAACAAGCTGTCCGAATCCACTTCGTTCTGGAAGTCGGGACTCCCTTCGGTGATCTCGGGACCGATCGCCCAACCATTCTTCCCGTTGAACCCCTCGCACCACCAGCCATCCAGTACGCTCAGATTCAAACCGCCGTTGGGCGGTAACTTCATTCCGCTCGTTCCGCTCGCTTCGAGTGGTCGGAGCGGATTGTTCAACCAGAGATCAACGCCTTGGTAGAGCCGGCGTCCGATGTAGGTGTCGTAATCTTCGACGAACACGACAGCGTGTTCGAGGCCGGCTTCCCGGGATCGATTGTAGACTTCCTGTATAAATCTCTTTCCGGGCTCATCTTTCGGGTGCGATTTGCCCGCAAAGATAAACTGCACGGGGCGCTCCGTGTTTTGTAGGAGGCGCAAAAGGCGCTCTTTCTGGCTGAAAAGGAGCGTCCCGCGTTTATAAGTCGCAAATCTCCGGGCAAAACCAATAGTCAATACTTCCGGGTTTAAGATTCCACTAATTTTTCGCAGTTGCTCTGGAGACTCGCCATGGCGCAGCCGTTGGGCACGCAACCGACCGCGAATGAAGTCAATGAGACGTGCCTTCAGAAGATGATGGGTTTCCCAAAGAACTTCGTCAGGGATATCCATGACGCGGCGCCAATACTCGATATCGGTGAGATGTTCCTCCCAATCGGCTCCGAGATACTTATTGTATAGCCGGTGAAACTCGGGGGCCGTCCATGTCTTCGTGTGGACGCCATTGGTGATGCTTGTGATCGGCACTTCCTGGAACGGGATCCCGGCCCAGACATCTTTCCAAAGACCCTGGCTAACGTCGCCATGAAGTTTGCTGACACCGTTCGCGTGGCGGCTCAGGCGCAGCGCGAGGATCGTCATGCTAAATGTATTGGTGCGATTGACCTCCGGTTCTCCGAGCCGGAAAAAATCTTCGAAGCTGATTCGGAAATCGTTCGCGTAGCCGGTGAAATGGCGCACCATCATTTCCCGGGAGAAAGCGTCGTTACCGGCCGGGACAGGCGTGTGTGTCGTGAAAACGTTCGAGGCCGCGACGACTTGAAGCGCTGTGTAGTATTCCAGTCCTCTGTCCTGTACATACTGGCGAATTCGCTCGAGTGACAGAAAGGCGGAGTGTCCTTCGTTCATATGAAAGACCTCCGGATGGATTCCAAGCGCGTCCAGCGCCCGGACGCCGCCAATGCCGAGGACAATTTCCTGGCGAATCCGCATTTCGAGATCGCCACCGTACAGTTGTTCGGTAATCAGACGATCTTCCTGGGAGTTCTGCTGGATGTCGGTGTCGAGCAGGTAGAGTTTTATCCGGCCAATCTGCAGTTCCCAGACCTTCGCCCACACGGTTCTACCAAGAATCGTGACTGAGATGTAAAGCGGCTGATCACCCGTTTTCGCCTCCAGCAGAGGTAAGTGTCCAAAGTTTTGGTTGAGGCTTACCGCTTCCTGCCAGCCATCCTTATTGATCTGCTGCTTGAAGTAGCCATGCCGGTAAAGCAACGTGACGGCACTAAAATCCAGATCGAGGTCGCTCGCCGATTTACAATGGTCGCCGGAAAGAATGCCGAGACCGCCGGAGTAATTTGGCACCGATTCGTGGAATCCGAACTCGGCGGAGAAGTATGCGATTTTTGGCGCGCTCGATCGAAGCTTCCGATAGGTATCGGGACGAGCCAGGTAGGTTTTGAACTTTTGATAGACCGCCTGCATTTCCCGGATGTAGTCATCGTCGTGTGAGAGTTCGAGCAGGCGAGCCTGGCGGGAGAGTTGCAACATCCGGATTGGATTGTGGTTCGTTCGGTCCCAGAGCTGCGTATCGAGATGCCGAAAAAGCCGGCGAGCGTCGGGTTCCCAGGTCCACCACAGATTGTGGGCGAGTTCGCGGAGCGGTTCGAGGTTCTCCGGCAATCGGGGTGATACGTTAAAGGTTTGTACAGGTTGCATCGTATGTTTTCTTGATTCGGGTCGGGTCTCCCTCAGAGGATGACAAGACCTCCCGTAGCACAACCTGTGCTTGGCGGAGTTGCAAGTCTTTAGCCTCGACCCTTTGCAAATCTTTGACCTTCGGATTTGTCCGCAGGATAGTGGCAGACGCGCCATGAATTACCGCACTTACCGCAATACAGATCTTCGAGTGAGCGATGTTGGGTTTGGGATGTGGACTGTCTCAACCGGATGGTGGGGGAGCTTTACCGAGCAGGAGGCCGTGGATCTGCTGCGTAAGGCGTTTGACCTGGGGATTACGCTTTTTGACGCTGCCGATACCTACGGGAATGGGCTGAGCGAAGAGCTAATCGCGAAGGCTTTTTCCCAACAACGTGATCAAATCGTGATAGCGACCAAGGTGGGCTACGATTTTGTGCACCATGGAAGTGAACGGCGGGGACAGCGCGAAATCCCTCAGGATTTTTCTCCCGGCGCTTTAGTTCGAGCAACAGAAGCAGCTCTCGAGCGGCTTAAGACCGATCGCATCGATCTATTGCAGCTGCATAATATTCGGATGGAGCAGGTGACCGACGACGCGATTTGGGAGACCTTGGACCGATTGCGGACACAAGGCATGATTCGGTATTACGGGATAGCGCTTGGCCCCGCAATCGGCTGGAAGTATGAAGGGATCAATTGCATCAACGAACGATCGCTAACCAGTGTACAGCACATTTACAACTTGCTTGAACAACACCCCGGTGGGGCGATTCACCAGGCTGCCATTGAGAAGAAAAGCGATACGATGTTCTTGATTCGGGTGCCGCATTCTTCCGGGATGCTTGAAGGACATTACACTTTGGAGACGACGTTTGCGCCTTCCGATCATCGAAGTCATCGGCCTCGCTCGTGGTTGGTGAACGGCGTTAGAAAAGTGGAACAGCTTCGATTTCTTGAATCGCCACAACGGACGATCGGTCAGGCGACACTCCTCTGGTTGCTGAAGGATGAGAGAGTTGCTTCGGTGCTTCCGAACATCTATGACGAGAAACAGCTTAAGGAATTTGCCACGATTGGGGACTCTCCTCCACTGACGGACGAAGAAATGAACCGAGTCGCAGAACTATACGAGGACAATTTCGGAATCGACGACGAACCGCCTGGAAAATTCAAAGGGACCATGGAGTTGGTTGAAGCCCAGTAGGGGACAGCGGAAAGCCGCAACTGCATGGATGCGGTGTCGGCGTGCGTGCGTATCGGCGTGTCGGCGAATACCTAGCTAGAATTGATATCGTCTATTTGCCCTGATTTGGAAGATTCAGCGCGTGCCTCTGTGGTGAAACCCTTGCCTGCAATGAACAAGCTGGAAGCCTATCGTTGCTACTCCCGTTTTTTAGTGTCGATCCAAATTGTCACGGGGCCGTCGTTCACGAGTTCCACGTGCATATGGGCGCCGAAGATTCCGCGCTGCACCTCTTTCCCTGTTTGGCTTTCGAGTGCTTTACAGAATGCTTCGTAGAGTCGGTTTGCTTGATCGGGCGGAGCGGCGTTTGTGAATGAGGGGCGATTCCCTTTTCGCGTGCTTGCAAACAGAGTGAACTGACTGACAACAAGCAAATGGCCACCTGCCTCTTGCAGAGATCGGTTCATCGCGCCCTGTTCGTCTCCGAAAATTCGAATGCGGGCGATTTTCCCGGCAAGCCAACCGACATCCTCTTCCGTGTCGGCAGGTTCAATTCCAAGCAGCACCAGCAAGCCGAGACCGATCTGCCCTACGATTCGTCCATCGACCACGACGGAGGCTTGAGTAACGCGTTGGATGACCGCGCGCATCGCGCCCTTGTAAGGACAAATCGCTGGGAGACGCAAGCCTTAACGTCGCTGACGCAAGAGGCGCAGACCGTTAGGGCGTGGCCAGGGAAGGTAGGATTGGGTTTCAGCCTGTTTTCGATTGACGTCTCGTCTGTCCATTCCTTGTGAAAGATTCTCCTCCTCGGAAAGGAGAGCAATTCTACAGGAAACTAGGCAGCTTTCGAGCCTCGCAGTTAGCTTTGGACAGGCGAGACGCCCATCCTACTTTGACGTCCCAAACGTTCTGGCTTTATTCCCGCGCCCTCGTCCATTCGGTGGGTTCAACGTGAGATCGCCCGAGTCCGAACAGCGACTGCAAAAATCCGAAACTCTGCGTCCTTAGCGTCTTTGTGGTTAATCCAATTCTCTGTACTACAATGGTCGGAAATCTTGTTTTTCTGCGAGGATTCCGAGGTCCTCCTAAGCCCAATGCCAACCTAACCAGGCATTCGTCGACACGCTGACACCGCGTCCATTTGTTTGCGGGTCCGCCACGCTGCGCCTTTGTGGTTAATCCAACCCTCTGTGTCCTCTTACGTTCCTCTGCGCACTCCTCCTCCGTGTCTCCGTACTCTGCGTTGGCGATTTTCATTCGCAAGACGATACAGGGCCGGTCGCAATTTGTTGCAACTGTTGCATAGCGAACAACCGGAACACGAGAGCAGCACCACGATTTAGATCTAAAACGCGGAAGTGCTTAGATAAAACGTTCGAAAATAGGGCTTTACGCGCCTGTGCCAGTTTTTTGGCATAAGCAATGCTCAAAGGCTGTCCAGCGACTTCGACACCTATTCACTGGAGGGCCTCCCATGACGACCAAAGCGATGATCACTGTGGACGCGGAACCATACGCCTACGAATTCGAGCCTGCGAATTGCGCGCTCTTGATTATTGATATGCAGCGCGATTTTCTCGAACCGGGCGGATTTGGCGAAATGCTCGGGAACGATGTTTCGCAGCTGCGCAGAACGATCGAACCGAATAAGCGGTTGCTTTCAGCGTGGCGCGAAAAGGGTTTGACGGTGATTCACACCCGGGAAGGGCATCGCCCGGACCTGACAGATCTTCCGCCGGCGAAAAAAGTCCGCGGCAACAGCAAAACAACCATCGGAGATCCGGGACCGATGGGCCGAATCTTGATCAGAGGCGAAGCGGGTCATGACATCATACCCGAGCTCTATCCGTTAACGACTGAGCCAGTGATCGACAAGCCGGGTAAAGGCGCATTTTTCGCCACCGATCTGCACGCAATCCTGCAGAATCTTGGCATTCAGAAACTGGTCGTCACTGGCGTGACCACAGAGGTCTGCGTCAATACGACGGTCCGTGAAGCGAATGATCGCGGTTACGACTGCCTGGTCCCTGAGGATTGCGTCGGGTCGTACTTCCCGAAGTTTCAGGAAATGGGGCTGCAAATGATCAAGGCGCAAGGAGGAATATTTGGTTGGGTCTCGGACTCGACACGGCTTCTTGCGGCGCTGGGATAAGGAGATTCGACGGAAAGTTGATTGGAACAAAGTTATGAGCACAACGAAACCTGCCATTTGGGCTCCCGGAGACTGGAACGCGTTTTTCGGCTTCGGCACTAATATACTAGTTAATCTGCTCACGTTGAGCGGGTTATTGCGATTTGTCTTGAAGATGCCGGATCAGCTTGTTTTCGGCCGCATTCTGCCTGCCACGGGAATGATGCTTTTTCTTAGTACGATTTATTATGCGTGGCTGGCTTACCGCTTAGCGAAACGCACCGGCCGCTCAGACGTTTGTGCGCTGCCCTCCGGCACGAGTGTGCCCCACATGTTCGTGGTCACGTTCGTGATCATGTTGCCGATTGCAGTGAAGACGGGGGATCCAGTCAAAGGCTGGGAGGCAGGTTTGACGTGGGTCTTCATTCAAAGCTTTGTGTTGATGGCTGGTGGATTTATCGCGCCACTTATCCGTAAAATTACGCCGCGCGCAGCTCTGTTGGGAACGCTTGCGGGTGTTTCGATCGCGTTCATCTCGATGCGACCGGCGCAGGATATGTTCAGTACGCCCCTGATCGGCGTGACTTGCTTTGCAATCATCCTCGCGAGTTGGTTTGGCGGGGTCCGTTACTTTGGCGGTATCCCAGCCGGTCTGGTGGCCATTGCTGTTGGCTGCATTATTGCATGGGGCTCGACGTTATTCGGATTGCATCTGGGCGGGATGAGCGCTGCTGGATTGTCGCAAGCATTTTCGAATTTCGGTTTCTCATTTCCGCGCCCAGCCATCGGGCATGTGTTCGCGGGCTTTCAATTTATCGGGGTCATTCTTGTGACTGCGATTCCATTCGGGATCTACGATCTGGTTGAAGCGATGGACAATGTGGAGAGCGCAGCCGTCGCCGGGGATAGTTTTCCAACGACACGAGTGCTGACTGCAGACGGTATCGTGAGTCTCATCGGATGTCTGATGGGAAACCCGTTCATTAATGCCGTTTACATCGGCCACCCAGGCTGGAAAGCGATGGGGGGCCGAATCGGCTACTCTGCCGCGACTGGGATAATGGTGATCATATTATCCTGGTTCGGAATCATCTCGGTGATGATGGCGCTGATACCGGTCGTTGCGATTTCTCCGATCCTTCTCTATATCGGGATGCTGATTGGCGCGCAGGCGTTTCAGGAAAATCCGAAATCGCACGCCCCTGCAATCATTCTGGCCCTTACGCCGCATCTTGCTGCCTGGGCGAAGAACCAAATTGACAATGCGCTTGGCGCGGCCGGCACAAACGCGGCGGCAGTTGGTCTCGATAAACTGGGCCAAAACGGGGTGCTATACCACGGCCTGGAGGTTCTTGGCGGCGGCGCTATTCTGGCAGGATTAGTTCTCGGCGCGATCGCAGTGTTTATGATTGAGCGCGAATTCTTGAAGGCCGCGGCCTTTGCCGGTGCCGGCGCGGTCCTGACTTTCTTCGGATTTATCCACGGCGAAAGGATTGGCATCGGCCAGACCCCGGCAGTTGCGCTCAGTTATGTGGCCGTTGCAGCTGTCCTCGTTTACTGCGGGAAATTTGCAGTCATCGCTCCCAAACCTGTTGAAGTTGAGCCTCATGGCGAGTTGCAGGTCGCCGACTGAGCGCTCCGTCTGGCTCCAGAATCAAACAAGTCTGCGTTTCGATATTCGCTCATCGATCAAACCATCATTCATGAGTACCAAAAGACGATCATTCCTTGTTTTCGCCACCTGTTTTGCCGCGTTGACGGCAAACATTTTGGCCGGTGATACGACCATTGGCTTTATCTATGTCGGTCCTAAGGACGACTACGGGTACAACCAAGCCCATGCTTTGGGGGCGGCCGGCGTGGCGAAACTGCCGGGTGTCAAGATCTTGGAAGAAGCCAATGTAGCGGAGACTGTCGCGGTCCAGGAAACCATGCGCGATATGATCGTTCAGGACAACGCTACCGTTTTGTTTCCCACCTCATTTGGCTACTATGATCCGCACATTCTAAAGGTTGCGAAACAGTTTCCCAATGTTCAGTTTTTCCATTGCGGCGGTTTCTATATCCCAGGTAAACATCCGAATAATGTAGGGACCTATTTTGGCTATATTGATGAGGCTGAATACATTTCTGGGATCGTCGCCGGACTGACATCCAAGAGCAGCAAGCTGGGTTTTGTCGCCGCGAAGCCAATTCCCCAGGTGCTTCGGAACATCAATAGTTTCACTCTTGGCGCACGCAGCGTGAATCCGAAAGCCACAGTGCAGGTCGTGTTCACGGGGGACTGGTCGCTCCCTGTTAAAGAGGCAGAGGCGGCTAACAGTCTGGTTAGCCAGGGAGTCGACGTTCTGACTTGCCATGTCGACAGTCCGAAAGTCGTAATTCAAACCGCAGAAACGCGGGGCGTTTACAGTTGCGGTTATCACGCGAGTCAAGCCGCGATTGCGCCGAAGGGATACCTGACTGGGGCGGAGTGGAATTGGTCGAGCGTCTACTCCATGTACACGAAATCCGTGCAAGATGGGAAATCGGTTCAGGCTGGAACGATTCCGCATGTTGTTCGGGGAGGGCTCAAGGATGGGTTTGTAAAAGTATCGGACTACGGGCCTGCCGTGAGCGACCAGACAAAACAAGCTGCCGACGCAGCGAAGGCGAAGTTCATGGATGGATCGATGGTGATTTATAGGGGCGAACTGAAAGACAACACCGGTAAAGTTGTAATTCCTGCCGGAGTTGAGATGAAACAACAGGACCCCCAATTGGAGAAGATGAATTGGCTGGTCGAAGGGGTAATCGGAAGTACGACGAGCTGAGTTCGGATTTTCTATCCCTGTCTGCGCCAGTGTGAAACCCCCATTCTCGTGTTCGTGAAGGCTGATGATGGAAGAAGCTCAAGTAAATAAGAGCGACTCATTTCTGGAAGCGGTCCCAAACAAGAGATCATCTGCGCACCGAATTTCTTTCAGGTGGCGAAGCCGGTTGGAGTCCATTGTCATCCCTGCAGGCGCGATTTTGGTCTCGCTGGCGGCATTCGGTCTTTTCTGCGCGTTCGCTGGTGCGAATCCGTTTGACGTCTATGCTTCGATCGACAAAGCCGCTTTCGGCAGTTGGTACTCGTTCCAAAACACTTTGGTTCGCGCCGCCCCGCTCATGCTCTGTTCGCTGGCCACAGCGATTCCTTATCAACTGGGATTCGTCATGATCGGGAACGAAGGGGCATTGGTGATCGGAGGACTCTGCGCAACGATCGTGGGACTTCAAATGCCGACCGCCGGCGCATTGACCGTTCAGATCGCGATGGCCATAACCGGCATGTTAGGGGGCGGCCTGTGGTTGACGATATGCGGAGCTCTTAAGCAATATCGTGGCGTCAATGAGACAATCAGCAGTCTGTTGATGAACTACATTGCGATCGCAATTCTCAACCAGGCAATCAACACCTGGATCCGGGACCCGAGCAGCCTGAACAAACCGGCCAGTTATCCGATACCGGACGAGCAGATGTTGCAGCCTCTAGGCGACACCACGATTCACTGGGGTTTGGTATTTGGCTTGATCGCCTGCGTCCTTGCTTGGGTACTGGTCAATCAGACGACATTGGGATTCCAGATTCGGACAATTGGAGGCAATGTCCGCGCGGCCCAGATCGCCGGAATTCCGGTGGGTAAAATTACGTTGATCACTTGTTTTGTGGCAGGCGCGTGTCCAGGTCTTGCCGGGATGGTCGAAGTGGCCGCGATTCATGGGCGTGCAAATGAGTCACTGAACGCATGGTACGGCTACAGCGGCATACTTGTGGCATTTTTGGCGCGCCAGAATCCGCTCGGGTGTGTTCTGATCTCAATCTTGCTCGGCGGACTGCTCGCCAGCGGCGGAATATTACAGCGAGATCAACATCTGCCGGATGCTTCGATCATGGTTTTCCAGGGACTCGTATTCCTGGTCATCCTCTTCAGTGAAAGCCTCTATGGGCGCTGGAGATATTTCCGGGAAAAGGAGGCATGAGAATCCGACTATGACAGGTGCGGCAACAGGCATTGGCTGGCTCGCTGTCCCGCTCGCAATCGTAGCAGGAGCGTTTCGAGGGGGCACGCCGTTCTTATTTGTGAGTCTGGGAGAATGCCTTACGGAAAAGAGCGGCAAGATTAATCTTGGTCTCGAAGGAGTCTTGCTCTTCGGTGCGATGAGCGGCTACGCAGTTTCGTATAAGACCGGATCTCCCTGGCTGGGAGTATTCGCTGCTTTTGTGGGAGGCGCTCTTCTGGGGCTCATCCATGCGTGGCTGACGCAGAAACCCAAAGTGAGCGATATCGCCGTGGGAATCGCGATGATCATTTTCGGAAGCGGCATCGCGTTCTTTCTAGGCAAACCTTTTATACAGCCGCTCGCCCCACAGTTGCCGGCCATCAAGATCCCATTGGGAGCGCAGATCCCTTCGCTCGATATCTGTCCTCTATTTTTTGTGGGAGTTGCCCTGACTTTTGCACTTGATTGGTTCTTCGTCCGAACCCGTTGGGGAATGTTCGTGCGAGCGGTCGGCGACAAACCGGATGCGGCGCGTGCTCTCGGGATTTCCGTTTGGCGGGTACGAACGGCCAGCATCATGACCGGAAGCGCTTTTGCGGGTATCGGCGGTGCCTATCTTTCTCTCTTCTATCCCGGGAGTTGGAACGAACGGGTATCGAGTGGGCAGGGGATGATTGCGGTGGCTCTTGTCATTTTTGCACGATGGAACCCTGTACACTGCCTTTGGGCATCCTTGCTATTTGGAGCTGCCCAGGCGCTCGGTCCGGCCTTGCAGACTGTCGGAGTGACGAGCTACTACTATCTGTTTAACGCCTCTCCCTTCATCCTCACCCTTGCCGTTATGATATTGACGTGCAGCAACAAACGCAGTCTCTCTGGAGTTCCAGGGGCACTTGCCGATCGAACATGAAACAAAGCTACGTAGAAGCGGATCCGTACCGGTGGCCTTACAACGGTGATTTGCGTCCCCTGAACACACTCTTCCTGGTGATTGACATGCAGACCGATTTTTGTGGTCCGGGCGGATATGTCGACAAGATGGGCTACGATCTTTCGTTAACGCGGGCGCCGATTAAACCGATTCAGGATGTTCTCGCAGCGACTCGTAAACTCGGCTTTCACGTAATGCACACGCGCGAGGGGCATAGACCGGATCTTTCCGATCTGCCCGAGAACAAGCGATGGCGAAGCCGGCAGATCGGCGCCGGAATCGGAGATCCGGGTCCATGCGGTCGAATACTGACTCGAGGCGAGCCGGGCTGGGATATTATTTCCGAACTGGCCCCGGCGGAGGGAGAAGCCATCATTGATAAACCGGGAAAAGGATCGTTCTACGCCACGGACCTCGACATGCTTTTACGCCGCAAAGGCATCCAAAATATTGTTCTGGCGGGTATCACCACCGACGTCTGCGTTCACACCACGATGCGTGAGGCGAACGACCGAGGATACGAATGTCTGCTGCTCTCCGATTGTACAGGCGCAACTGATTTCCAGAACTATCTCGCCGCGCTTCAAATGATCAAGATGCAAGGTGGCGTCTTCGGAGCAGTTTCAAATTCTACGTCGTTTATCGCGGCGATCTCATGATCTCCTTGTCTTTCGCCACCGCACCACCGCGTCTTGCGCTGGTTGACATTACGAAGCGGTTTGGTTCGTTTTTGGCTAACGACAAGGTCTCGCTTAAGCTTGATCCCGGAAGCTTTCATGCTTTGCTCGGTGAAAATGGGGCTGGGAAAAGCACGTTGGTGAAGTGCATCATGGGCTATCACCTTGCAGACGAAGGCGATATCTTCGTCGGGGAGACTATCCGCCAAATCCGTAGCCCGTACGATGCTCATAAGCTGGGGATCGGGATGGTGTATCAGCATTTTACGGTTGTCCCGGCGATGACAGTCGCGGAGAACCTTCTGTTGGCGCGACCAGATCTTCCCCATGTGATTAATTGGTCTTCCGAACGCAAGAAATTGAATGATTTTTTGGCCACGGCACCTTTCAAAATCGATTTGAACGCGAAGATTTCTGATCTTGCTGCTGGCCAAAAACAGAAGGTCGAGATACTAAAGCAGCTCTATCTCAACAGCAGGGTCTTGATCCTGGACGAGCCGACTTCGGTTCTAACACCCGTCGAAGCGGATGAAGTTCTTCGGATGTTGCATCGGATGGTCGATGCCGGTCAGCTCAGCGTTTTGATCATCACACATAAGTTCCGCGAGGTGACGACCTACTGCGACGAAGTCACCGTTCTACGTAAGGGAAAGGTCACCGGCAGAGGCAAAGTCAAGGACCTGACAACCTCGGACATGGCGACGATGATGATCGGAGAGCAGCGATCCGAAAAAGTGATCCAAAAGAGAATCCAGGAGTCAGGCGCGCCTCTTCTAGAGATCAAAGGTCTCGAAGCGAATAGGGACAACGGGGTGTGCGCGGTTTCCGGGTTCGATCTTTCCGTCCATCCCGGAGAGATTGTTGGTGTTGCCGGAGTATCCGGAAACGGACAACGGGAGCTTGTGGAAGTATTGGGTGGTCAGCGACCTGCGACTGGAGGCGAAATACGCGTCAAAGGCAGACGTTTTGGAATGACTCGGAGAGAGATCCTGGATCATCACATTTACGTCTTACCGGAGGAGCCGTTGCGGAGCGCCTGTGCTCCACAAATGAGTATCGCTGAGAACTTTGTTCTGCGAACTTTCGACCGGCCACCCTTGGCTTGGAACCGCTGGTGGCTACGGCGCCGCCGGATTCGCGAGAACGGGCGAGAATGGATCAGCAAGTTTAGTGTGCGCACCCGGGACGAGACGACTCCCATTGCAAATTTATCGGGCGGCAATGTTCAGCGAGCGGTTCTCGCACGTGACCTCGGCCCGGGAACCGCCAAGATACTCGTCATTGCCAATCCATGTATGGGTCTGGACTTTGGCGCGGTCGATTTTATACATTCTCAGCTTCTTGAAGCACGCAACCGAGACGTCGCGATCCTGCTCTTAAGTGAGGATCTGGACGAACTGGTTGCCCTTTCGGACCGGCTGGTGGTCATGGCAGCAGGCAAAATTGTTTACTCGGCGCCAGTGGCCGAGATTGACCGGCAGTTAGTCGGAGAAAAAATGGCAAGCCATTGAAGCAGGGGCACGGGGGCCTTCACGGCGAGAACCGATATTTGTGTAAACCTCGAACCCCTACCCGCACTCGATGGACGCGCAGCAACTTGCAAAAACGCCCCCGTTTGAAATCAAAGACCTTTTTCATATTGCCGATCGCCAGGATGAAATCTCTTGGAGTCCTTATAAAAAGGGAGTCGAAATTTTCCGACTCTATGGCGATGGCATAACCGGTCCGACGGCAGCGCTTCTGCGGTACAGAGAAGCTGGAGAAGTCCCGATGCATGAACATGCAGGGTACGAACACATATTCGTTCTATCCGGTTCGCAAAAAGACGAAAATGGAACTTTCAACGCCGGGAGCGTAGTGATCAATTCGCCTGGAACCAGGCACCAGGTTAAGAGCGACGCTGGATGTATCGTTTTGGCGATTTACGAAAAGCCAGTCCGATTTATCGATAACGCCGGGTGACAGCCGACCATTTTGCTGAATGGAATGTGCCCGGCAAAATTCCGGGATGAATGCTCTGATCGGGGCTTTTCAGAGTTAGAACACCGATTCAAGTTGGACTATCTATCTTTCGAGAATGTATCGGATAAGCGCAGCCATCCGGCGGAGGCTAATATATGAATGAGGTCGATGGGAGCGAAGAAGCGATTCAGTCAAAAAACGATGCAAAGAAAGAGTCGTTCCTTGCTCTACACGAATTCGAGCCTAAAGCCCGCGAGCGATTGCCGCACGCGGTGTACGAGTACATAGCGGGCGGTGCGGGCGACGAGTACTCCTTGCGAGCTAATGAAGAAAGTTATCGGAAGATTTATCTCCGTCCAAGAGTGTTGCGATCATCGGCACCGACCGAGATAGGGCAAGAGCTGTTTGGCAGATCTTTGCCTGCGCCTGTTCTTTTGGCTCCGGCCGCCTATCAGCGGCTGATGCATCCGGAGGGCGAACTGGGCTCCGTTCGGGGCGCTGTTCGCCATGGATTGCCTTTTATTCTCAGCTCGAACGGGACAGTTTCGATCGAGGAGATCATGGCAACGCCTGGAGCTCGCTGCTGGTTTCAAATCTATGTCCAAAGCGACCGCGGTTTCACGCTTAACTCGATCGAACGGGTTGAAGCAGCAGGGTGCGAAGCGATTTGCGTAACGGTCGACACGCCGGTGCTCGGATTTCGGCCGCGCCAATTCCGAGCCGGATTCAGTATTCCGGCAAACGTTCCATTACCGCACGCTGCGGGGGTGCGAGTCGCTTCCGATTCCGGGCGGCACAGCCCGATCACATGGCAAGATTTGGAATGGCTCCGTTCTACAGTGAAAAGCAAGCTGCTGCTCAAAGGCATCCTTCATCCGGCGGATGCAGAATTGGCGATTCAATCAGGGGTTGATGGCATCATCGTATCGAACCACGGCGGACGTAATCTCGACACGGTGGTTCCAACCATCGAGGCATTGCCGGACATCGCACAACAGGTTGCCGGCCGAGTCCCCCTACTGGTGGACGGCGGAATCCGGCGCGGCACCGACGCGCTCAAAGCTTTGGCCCGCGGAGCGAACGCGGTCCTGATCGGCCGGCCTTACCTGTACGCTTTGGCGGTTGGGGGAGCGGACGGGGTCGCACGCTGTCTTTCGCTACTCATTGAGGAATTGCGACTCGCCATGGCATTGGTGGGAGCACCGTCCCTGCGAGAGCTGGACCGTGCGGTGGAGTGGCATTGAAAGGCAGAAGTGAGAATTAAGAAGTAAGAAGTACCTCAGGCGAGGCAACCTATTGGTTGATGATGGAAGCACTCTGAACAAGCGAACGCCGAGCGCCGAATGGTGAACGCCCCAATCGATAGGGATGGACCGAACTCGGAACCCGGAACTCGGAGTCTCGAACTCCAAACTCACTGCTTGGAGGACGGGGTTGCCGATGGAGTCGGTTTCGGAGTGGGAGAAGGATCTGGGTCATTTAGTTCGACAGTGTTGATACCAGCTTCACTGCCTCCTTCGGTGTTATAAATCGGACCGGCAGCCTCGATTTGCTTTGCATCGGCACGAAGGTGGCTGGGGACGGTTATATACCAGCCGACGGCAGGATTTACGCCCCAGACGTCTGCCTGAATCTTCTCGTCACCGTGACTGGAGAGGTCATAGTCACCGTACTTTCGTCCACCAAAAAACAAGGTGGCACGCATCGCCTTATCACTCTGGTTCTTAATCAGGAAGGAGCCAGTCGCGTGCTGGTCGAGATCGCTTCCGGCCGAACAGATGATTTGGTGCGGTGCGATCTTCTTGCCCGGCTGATTGTCTTCAACTGAGCTCAGCTGCCAATCTGCTTCTCCGATCTGTACTCTGCCTCCCTTATTGGTATTATCTAAAACGGCTTGGACGAAAATCTGGAAATTCGTCGCCCCGTTCTCGAACGGGTCAGTAGCCGGACAATAGACTCCAATTCGACCTGCCTCGTTTCCCTTTCCGCGCTGAGCTGCTTTTCCATCCTGGACGCCGACCCTGGTAGTCTGATCGAATTGGTGCTGTCCTGACCAGATCGTGATGTCGTAGGTCCCATTCTGAGTCCGCGAAAAATCGACTTGTACCGCGATTGGTAGCCCGGTGTAGCGGCCGGTAATCGTTTTCCTGTCGGGCGCAGTGTGAGTGTTCAGGGTGCCGACAATCTCTCCACTGCCCAGGCGCGCTAAAGCGAAAACCAGGAGAAAAGCGGTTCTAACCTGTTTCATAACCTTTACTTGAGTAAATTCTTGGGCGCGTAAATCTCAACAGTCAAAGTCTCCTGTGAGGTTTCTATTCTCGCTTAATCTTTAGTGATTTTTCGTGATCACGTGTTCCTTGTCAGGAGCTGATTCACTCTTCGCTGTGATCCTTTCGGTCGTCCACGCTTCTTCCGATTCAATACCGGAACTACGCGTGGATTTTTCCTCTGGTGAGTTCGGATCTCTCGTAATGCCGTAAGCAAGCGAGGTAAGTTGACTGTTGATGCGTCTGAGGCAGTTCATCATATCAACGATATTCGACGAACTGCTCTGCACAGAGAGCGGTTTCTCCAGACGGACTTTGCGAGAGAGCCGAGATTCGACATTGATCTGTTCCTTTTCCCGGATGAATTCGCGAGCCAGACGTGGTTCGCGTGACATCAGCAGTGCAGCGGCTTTTTCGATCCGTCCAAGCAACGGTCAACATTGCCGTTCCGACGAAGACGACGAGCGGATAGTGCTCCACGACTCCGAAGAGCAACTTCAGGTCGCTGTTTGTCGCGGCCTCGGCGCCCGCAGAACCGACAATTCCCATGGCGAGAAAAACTAGCCCAATTCCCAAAAGCATCTGACCGGTTCCGCGAAACAGGGCGCGCTTCAGGAAAAGGAAACCGATTCCTCCGGCGAGTAAGAACACCCCGGAATAGTCCTGTAACCGAAATGCCAGGAGCTGAACGGACACGGTGATTCCGACGTTTGCTCCCAACACCACCGCCAGCATTCGTCCTGCCGTCAGAGCGGTCTGATTCAGCATTTGAACAGAAAGCATCGCGATCGCACTTGACGAGGGCGCAATAGCACCGGCTACCATTCCGGCAAAGAACGCTTTGTAACGATTGTTCGTCATTTGTTGCAGCCAATCGATCAATTGGCCGCCGAAAAGGCGGTCCAACCCCTTTCGGACATATCGCATTCCAAGGAGAACGAGAATGACGCCTGTCGCTATGTTCAGGAAAAGCACGTTACATCAGTAATTTTTTGAGTTCTTCTGGTCGTGATGATTCAATCACCACCCTGCAGCGCTAAATTCCATCAGAAACAGTCGCAGGACAGCGGCCATCGCTGCGTTATCCAAAATGGGAACCAACGAACCTTTATTTGCGAGCAAGAACTATCGCGCCAGGCTTTTGACGTCCCTGGATCTCGATTTAATCGATGCATTTAACCAACGTTGTTTCGGCTTCTACTTATTCCAGAAGGGCGCTCACTGGGTGCACGCGTGCATGGAGTACTAAAAAATGCTGTTGTGAAACCGGGAGGAGATTGAACGACGTTTCTACTTGCTCAGCCCCGGAGTGTAAGTGAGTCATCTCGAATAACTCACCCTCCTCAAGCACCTCGCCTTAAGCCAACGCATATGCTGTGAGACGCCTAACCTACCTAACCATTTACCGTAGGATAGGCGTCTCGCCTTGGCAAAATACTCGGGTAGGCTAGGGCATCGTTGTCTTTAAACTGCCCGCTGGTTCGTCGTATGGATGAAACAGAAGGAAAAAGCAATGTGTCCAGTTTGCATCTCAACGATGGCGGTGATGATTGCCGGCGCGACTTCAACCAGCGATGAGTACGCTGGTTCAGCCGGTACTCAACCCTAACGCGCATTTTTCATAAAAAATGCGTCCGGAGGCCCGAAATCTCAAAAGAGGTTGGTTCGTGAGATATCCGGCTCCGAGGTCAATCAATCTCAAAGATGTCCCCGACTTGAAACGGGGGACGGTCGTCGTAATAAAAATGCCATTCTTTTTCGACCCGGGTAGCACCGTTAAAACTCCCCGGTAAAATAGTCCGCCAAGCTTCCTCAGAAGAGAGGTTCGCCTCTGGAGAGACCACGGCGACAACGGTAAATCCTGAGACTTTTTGCGGGACAATATCCAAAATCCGGATTGTGGCCTTGTTAGCTAAATTTTGCATCGATTCCTTCTCCTTCTGACTGAGGCAGTTTCGTGCTTAGTTCGCATTCCACCGGGTGGTCGGCTCTGCTGGACGCATCCACTTACAAAGCGGGAAGGGATGCATATTTCAGAGCCGCCGGCTCCAAATCAATCACCAGGGGATAACTCGGCTCCATGATCAGTTCGCTGTCGATATGTACGGGTCCAATGCGGCTTGCACTCGCTTCGACTCGACGGCAAAGGAGGCGTTCAAAGTCTGCGGCACTTTTATGTCCCGGCAATTGAAGTTGAAGCCAGCGGGAAAAATCCTCACGGTCACTTTCACGCACGCAAATGAGGTCGAGATACCCGTCGCCAGGATCGGCATCCGGTCCCAGGTGAAGTCTTGGGCCAATCACCTCCATATTCATCACCGCAATCAAAACAAAATGATCGGAGATGACTATGCCGTCCACTTTCAGCTCACATTCGATGGCTTCGAATTGGCGACTGATGGTTTGAAGATGTTCCAAAGCGTACGCGAATTTCTGATTCCGGGATTGCGCGCGCTGCATTGCGCTTTTCTTCGGCGAGGTTTGTAAATCGAAAATCAGGTCGACGAAGACCCCCATTCCGGCGGCTTCCAGAAAAGGTTTCCTCTGATTTCCAAGCATCAGTCTGCCAAGATCCAGGGGCTTAATTGTTGTTTGTTCCAGATTCGATGCCAGTCGCTCGGTATGCGCGGTTTGGCCCAGGCAATCGGCAATGTTATTGGCTGTTCCCAGGGGAATAATGCTGAAGGGTGTCTGCCGAAGATAGGGTGCCACCAGTTGAACGGTCCCGTCTCCCCCCAGAATGATTGCTCTTTCGATCTGGGAAGAGATCGCGCGTTGCCAATCAGGTTCTTTGGTACTCACGTAGGTCACTTCGTGCTTTGCTCGTTCAAAAGCACACCGAAGATCTTGGGCATCGGCTTCTCCCCGAAAGGCATCGGGATTATGGATTAGTGCAATTTTCACGTTCCTTCAAAACAACCAATGATCTTTCTGTATTCGAACCAGAGGACCAACTCAGTTGCATTTTGTGGTTACGAATATGCGAATACTTATTTCGAACGACGACGGAATCTACAGTCCCGGCATTCTGCTTCTGGCAGAGGTGGCGGCAACATTTGGAGACGTGCGAATCGTGGCTCCGGACGTTGAGCAATCTTCGATGGGGGCAGCCATTACTTCCAGCCGACCGCTGTTATTTCAAAAAACGCTAATCAAGGAGTTCGACGCTTATCGCGTCAATGGAACGCCTTCCGATTGTGTCGCGTTAGGACTCCATCTATGGGGTGGCGCAGATATCGTACTGTCCGGAGTCAATCTTGGTTCAAATCTTGGAAACTCGACATGGCATTCCGGTACGCTCGCTGCCGCCAGACAGGCGGTCTTGTTGGGTACCCGCGGAATCGCGTTGAGTACTCCGGCCGAAGACAATGGCTTGGAGTTCACGAATTTAAACCCGTCACTCCTGGAAGTCCTTCAGCTCTTAATTCACCAAAAGGAGGAACAATTGCTGAACGTGAATATCCCGCGAAACTCGCGAGGTGTGCAGTGGACTCGTCAGTCTGTCAGACATTATGACGGAAAGATTATTCCAGGCAAGGATCCAAGGGGACGAGAGAATTTCTGGTTCACCGTGATTCCATTGGAAAAGGCAGACACCGGTACCGATCGCTGGGCAGTCGAAAACGGTTGGACATCTGTCACACCGCTCCGGTTGGATTTGACCGATGAGGCTGCGCTTACGCGAAAATCGCAAGAGTGCTGATTTGCACCGAGCGATTTTGAGTTTATCAACCATGCGGGCTCAGGGCTTGATCGAGGAGCTGCTTCTCAATGTTTGTATACGAGAGTTTGAGGGCTGCGGCATGCGCCGCGGGAGACATTTTCTTCCAGGTCTTCCGAAGGATCTCAACGATTTTGACTGGATCGGTCTTGGTGACCAGATCGCCGAGTTGGTATTGAAGCGTCACCAAACAGAGGGCGTCTTCAAGAACCTGACACTCAGGGTCCCGCCCTAAGCCTTTCTTGAGATTCAACTCCCGAACGCGCGCAATCATTTCCTCGTCGTACCCGGTGTCACGCAGTATTGCTTCAGATTTAGAAGCGTGAAACTGTTTCAAATCAGTTCGCCATCGGAGATAGCCGGCCCGGTTCATTTCGTAGCTGCCGCGCGGGATTGACCAGCGGCAAATGTGCTGGCATCTCGCCGCCAGAAGAAGCGCTTCCGAAGCATCCGGCTGCAGACCGGTTACCCAGTCAGTCAGGCGAATCGCATATAACAACTCCTGGGCATGAACCACTCCATCAACAACGACCTGGTTAGGGTCACGACTGTTCTCTGCATCGAATCGGGCAACGGTCTGTGCAAATCGAGCCCCGAATTTCTCTGGTCCTGACGCGGGTTGCATGGCTCACAAATCTCAGGCGGTTCGTGACTAATTCAGAGCGAGCGTAGCCGATAACCGCTCATAATTTTCCGATAGGTGGGTTGGGGGTTCGCAAGCTGGCCGGTAAATGGGAATCACCCGTGAGATAGGCATCGATGCAACGAGCGGCGTCCCGGCCCTCACCGATTGCCCAAACGACAATTGACTGACCGCGACAGGCATCTCCGGCCGCGAACACGCCCGGAACATCTGTCATCATGTTTTGATCCGTCTTGATTGTGTTTCTCGAAGTCAGTTTGATGCCGGTGCCGGCAAAAGGTCCGTACTCGGCCCCTTGGAACCCAATTGCCACAAGGACAAGATCCACCGGAATCGAAAGATCTTCTTCGACAACTTTCATCGCGGTTCGGACCATGCGGCCCTCGTTTTTTTCGTAGGTCCACTCAACCCGGTCAAATTTGAGATGATCGACTGCGCCGTCGTTGTTGGTGTCTGCGAATCCGGTGACATTGACGCTAAATTCTTCGGTGCCTCCTTCTTCGATGGCATACGTTTCGCGATAAATCATCGGCCAATCAGGCCATGGATTGTCCACGGGTCGTTCCTCGGAGCCGCGGAGGTTAATGCTGATCTGTATTACCTTTTTTGCGCCCTGCCGGTGGGCGGTTGCGACACAGTCGGCCCCTGTGTCCCCGCCGCCGAGCACGACAACGATCCGGTCATGGGCATCGATCATTCCGTCCGCCTGTTTGCCGGCCTGGCGCCGGTTTTCCTTGGTCAGATATTCCATCGCCCAATAGATGCCTTTCAACTCACGCCCTGGGACCGGTACTTCACGGGGAAGTTGGGCTCCAATCGCCAGGCAAACTGCGTGGAATTTGTCTCGCAATTCCTGGAACGGAATATTCACTCCGACATTCGCATTGGTCTGGAAGATCACCCCTTCGCGACGGAGCTGGTCAACTCGACGCGATACCTGATATTTGCCGAACTTGAAATCTGGAATCCCGTAAACCATCAGGCCCCCGATTTCATCGTCGCGTTCAAAAACGGTCACCTCGTGTCCGGCCCGATTTAGTTGTTGCGCCGCTGCAAGCCCGGCCGGTCCACTTCCGATGATTGCAACGCGCTTCCCTGTGCGGACATTCGGCGGTTCCGGAGTGATCCAGCCTTCGGCCCAGCCGCGGTCCACTATTGCGCGTTCAATGCTCTTGATCGTGACCGGTTCGTTGTTGTAGGCGAGCACACAGGCAGGCTCGCAGGGCGCAGGGCAGGTGTAGCCGGTGAATTCTGGGAAATTGTTGGTGGCATGCAATCGGATGAGAGCGCCGCGCCAATCGCCTCGGGAAACCAGATCGTTAAAATCAGGGATGATATTACCAATCGGGCATCCCCCCATACACGTCGGGACACCGCAATCCATGCAACGCGTGCCTTGTTCGCGCAGTTGGGCCTCGTCCCAATCTTTGGCGTAGACTTCCTCGTAATCGGCAGTCCGTATAGTGGGGTCCCGGTAAGCAATCGGGTGCCGGGCAAATTTCAAAAAGCCGTTGGGGTGATCGTCTGCCATGAACTCGAATGTCGTTGGATAATTTCTAAATCGCCGATTTGGAAACCAGCGTACCCAAAATCAGGCCACCTTTCTTCGCTCTGCCGGCGCCGGAGGTGCGATCCTCACATCTTTTCCTTCAGCCAGATGACGTTGAACGACATCTGCGTAGGCGGATGGAATAACCTTCAGAAATTTCGGCTGATACACCTCCCAGTCATCCAAAATCTTTTTAGCTTTGGAGCTATTGGTGTAAATCACGTGATTGGTTAGCAGTCGTTTGACCAATGTAACGTCGCGCTCGTCGGTGAATTCGTCGATCCTGACCATCGCCGGATTCAACCGGGAACGGAAGCTGTTCTCTTCATCCAGGATGAAGGCTTCTCCGCCGCTCATCCCGGCTCCGAAATTCTTGCCGGTTTTGCCCAGAATCACCACAACACCGCTTGTCATATATTCGCATCCATGATCTCCGACACCTTCCACAACAGCTATTGCGCCAGAATTACGGACTGCAAACCGTTCACCGGCCATGCCGTTGAAATAGGCTTCACCACTTGTTGCGCCGTAGAGGACGACGTTTCCGACAATGATATTCTTCGAAGCGACAAACGATGCGTCTTTCGGGGTATCGACCGTTATCCGGCCTCCGGAAAGCCCTTTGCCTACGTAATCGTTGGCAACGCCCTCCAGATGTAGACTGATGCCCGGAGCCAAAAACGCCCCGAGACTTTGGCCTGCCGACCCTAAGAATTGAATTTGGATCGTATCACGCGGCAGGCCTTTCGGACCATATTTCTTTGCCACGGCTGAGCTGAGCATTGTGCCGGCCGTGCGATCCGAATTTTTGATCGGCATGTCAATGATAACCGGCTGGCCAAGCTCCAGCGCCGGCTGTGCGAGTTCAATCAGGCGATGATCAAGTTTGTGTTCGAGTTTATGGTTTTGCTCCCGGACTTTGCGAGGGATGTCGTGGGACGGTTGTTGGTAAAGAAGCTGCGAAATGTCGACTAGTCTCTGCGTTGGGTGAGAATTCGCGCGTTGACGCAGTTTGTCCACACGGCCGATCATTTCGTCCATCGTCCGGAAGCCCAGATGCGCCATCAACTCGCGAACTTCGTGGGCGACGAATCGCATATAATTGACCAGATGACCCGGTTTGCCGGCAAACTTTGCGCGCAATTTAGGATCTTGGGTGGCGATACCGACAGAACAGGTGTTGCAATGGCATTTGCGAAGCATCACGCACCCCAGAGCAACCAGTGGAGCGGTTCCGAACCCGAACTCTTCCGCCCCGAGTAGGGCCGCAATCACCACGTCTCTTCCGGTTTTCAAGCCGCCGTCCGCGCGAACCCGAATCCGGGATCGGAGGTTGTTTGCCAGTAAGACCTGCTGCGTTTCCGCGAGCCCGAGTTCCCACGGGGCGCCGGCTGATTTGATGGATGTTTTGATCGCGGCGCCGGTGCCACCGGAATCACCCGCAATCAGGACCGCATCGGCTCGCGCTTTTGCGACGCCGGCCGCAATTGTTCCGACTCCAGCTTCGGAGACGAGTTTCACATGAATCTCGGCAGCCGGGTTCGCGCATTTCAGATCGTGTATAAGCTGTGCTAAATCCTCAATCGAATAAATGTCGTGATGTGGAGGCGGGGAAATTAATCCGACTCCCGGCGTCGTAAAACGAACCGATGCAATCTCTTCGTTGACTTTAGGCCCCGGCAGTTCGCCACCTTCTCCTGGCTTGGCGCCTTGTGCCATCTTGATCTCGATTTGCTTGGCACGGACCAGATAGTTAATCGTCACGCCGAATCGCCCACTGGCGACCTGTTTCATCGAACATTCCCTTTCGGTGCCAAAACGTTCGATCTGCTCGCCTCCTTCTCCCGTGCCGGCTTTGCCACCAATTCGGTTCATTGCGATGGCGAGCGCCTCATGAGCTTCGGTGCTAAGAGCACCAAGCGACATCGAACCGGTGGAGAATCGTTTCCAAATCTCTTCGACCGCTTCAACCTCATTGATCGGAATCGAATCGTGCTCATCAATCTCGAAGTCGAGGAGACCGCGGATTGTCTGAAGGCGGTGATCCTGGTCGTTCAAATAGGAAGCGAAATCGCGATACGCGTCATAGTTCCCGGTGCGAACCGCATATTGCAGCTTCGCTACTGTCGTCGGATTCCATTGATGCAGTTCACCGTCACGGCGCCAATAGAGCTCGCCGCCAGGGTCGAGTGGAAGGTTGCCGATGATTTTATGGCCGAAGGCTATTTCGTGCTGTTCGAGGATCTCCTGTTCGATCTCGTCGAGACCGATTCCTTTCAGATAGCTGCTGGTTCCAGAGAAATATTCCTGCACGAATTCCGGATCGAGGCCGACTGCCTGGAAACATTGTGCTCCCTTGTAACTTTCGAGAGTCGAGATCCCCATTTTCGACATCACTTTCAGGATGCCCCCTTCGACCGCTTTTTTGAACTTTGTTGCGGCATCGGACGGGTCGTTATCGAACCAATTTTCACGAGCCATTTGAGCGATGCTCTGGTTCGCCAGCCACGGATAAATTGCGTCCGCACCATAGCCGATTAACGCGCAAAAATGGTGGACTGCACAGGGTTGCGCCGCTTCAAGCACCAGTGCGGCACGTGTGCGGAGTCCCTCTCGGATCAAGTGTTGATGTAGCGCGCCGACTGCCAGGAGATTCGGGATGCCGACACGCTCCGGTCCGATACTTCGATCGGAAACGATCAGGAGTTCGCATCCATGTTTAATCGCTTCAGTGGCGCGCTTCCGAAGATCGGCGATCGCTGCGCCTAAAGTTGTGTCTTTTGGGAAGGTCGCGTCTATGACGCACGATCGAAATTTTTCGATGTGTTTGATCGCTTCGAGTTCTCGATAGGTGAGAATCGGAGAATCGAGGAAAAGCTGTCGACAATGCTCAGGCGTTTCCTCCAGGAGATTGCGCTGGCGGCCGATGTGACTCTCCAGCGAGGTGACGAGGTCTTCCCGGAGATAATCAAGGGGCGGGTTCGAGACCTGCGCGAAGAGCTGCAGAAAATACTGGAACAACGTCTTGTGACGGCCGGAGAGAACTGCCAGCGGAGTGTCGTTGCCCATCGACCCGATCGGATCTTTCCCCTCTTCAGCCATTGGTTGCACAAGGCAACGGAGCGACTCGAGCGTGTACCCGCAAGCCCGTTGAAAAGGAGTTACGTCGCCCATTTCTTCAAACGACGCGCCGGGCTCGGCGATCTCTCTTAAGCGAACACGGTATTCAGCAAGCCATGCCGAATAATCATGTGTCGTGAGTTCTTCGAAGATTTCCTCTTCCGGGACAATTCTTTTCTCGAGTGTGTCCGCTAGAAACATTTCCCCCGGTTTCAAACGGCTCTGGAAGACGATCTCGTGCGCAGGCGTGTCGAGCACTCCCGCTTCGCTTGCCATAATGATAATGTTCGATCGAGTCAGGCAATAGCGGCAGGGACGGAGGCCGTTTCGATCCAGGATAGCCGCGACTCTGTGCCCATCCGTGGCGGCGATGAGTGCCGGCCCATCCCACGGTTCAATAATGGAGGAAAAATAATCATAGAATGCGCGGCGTTTGCCATCCATCAGTTTGTCTTTGTTCCAAGCCTCCGGAATCAACATCCGAAGTGCGTGGGGAAGACTTCGCCCGGATTCGAGTAAGAGCTCGAGCACGTTATCGAACACGGCGGTATCACTTTGGGAATCGGCCGTGATTGGTTTAAGCATCTCGATGTCGTCACCGAACCGCTCACTTGCCAGTGCGGATTCGCGTGTGCGCATCCGGTTTAGATTTCCGCGGAGCGTATTAATTTCCCCGTTATGAACAGCGGTTCGATAGGGGTGGGCGAGTTGCCACGCCCCGAGGGTATTGGTTCCGAATCGCGAGTGCACGAGAATAAGGGCGCTTTTAACCCGGCTATTCGAGAGGTCTGGGTAGTAGAGTTGCAGTTGGTGACAAGTCAAAAGGCCTTTGTAGACGATTCTCCGGCGATCAAGCGAACAGATGTAAAAAAGATCCATCCCGCAGATCCCAGATTGTTTGACGGCCTTTTCGATCAGGCGTCGCAACACATAAAGCTGGGCGTCGAGATGTTCCGGCGTTAAAGGGTCGACTGGTTCAATGAACATCTGTCGCACGGCAGGCTCCGAGAGAAGCGCGGTTCTTCCGAGATCGGTATTGTCAGTTGGAACCTCACGCCAATGGACTAGCCGGCATCCTGCTTGCCGGCAGACGGTTGTGATCAGCTTTCTAAGCGCGATCTGTTTCCACTGGTCTTTGGGAACGAACAGTTGCCCGACGCCGTACGAATCAAAATCGCCCAATGTTGGAATTTCGGCGTGAAAAAACTCATGCGGTTTCTGTAGGAGCATTCCAGAACCGTCTCCGGTTTTTTCCTCAGCTCCGCGCGCCCCGCGATGATCGAGATTACACAGAATTCGCAAGCCATCTGCGACAAGCTGGTGCGTTTTCGTTCCGTTCAAGTCGATGAGTGCTCCGACGCCGCAAGCGCCGCGATTTGCACCGATATGAGGCAGTCCTTGTTCAATTTTCATACACGAGGGGAGCAGAGGCGACGGACTCGCTTTTGCTAATCGCACCCAGCCTTGTTCAGCTCTAGCGACAACCCGTAGCAATTGCTATTCCGGAATCAATAGTCTGTGTCAGTTGCGGGTGTCAGTTGCGGAAACGAATAAGGCGAGATTCCGTCCTCATTGCAGCTAGATCGCCTTCTTCCCAGAGGGGCAATCGATAGTAGCCCTGCGATTCATCGCCGGGTAAAACGTTGAACTGTCCGGTGTCTCGGAGGAAAGCTTGAATTCCGCTCCGGGACGAGAAGAAAATTAAACCGCTAACATTGGCGATAAATCGCCGGTTTACTTTCGGCCTTCCCGGCGCAGCCGATTTAAGTACTCTGAACATCGAGAGGGTGACACGGTAATTTTTTGTTCTCCGTGACGCTATTTAACCAACCCAGGCCTCTCTCCGCCGATACTATCGATCGCATCGAATAAAGATTCTCTGAAATAGCTGTAAAAAAGTTGGTAAGGTTCCTCCCACAGGCATCGCGCGTGCTAGAATTGTTTCGCGGCGAGAAACTCCAGCTTCGAACATCAACCCGCCTCGACTCAACCAGAACCGTTTCACCCGATGACAGATCGACCAACCATTTCAGAGGCGAAGCTTATCGATTATATCAATTTGAAACTGGCGGCCCTGGGTTGTCCGACATGCGACGCAGGCGACGCCTCTCGATTTGAAGAAATGTCCGCGTTGCTGGCCCATCAACGCGAGGTGAACCGGCTCCTGGCGAACTATCTTTGTCCGGCTGACAACAGGATTCAGACTTTTCTCTACGACTTTCTTCAGGACGCGCCGCTCGCCAAAATGCCCACAAGCACATTTGTTCTGGATCGGTATGGGTTAGCACGCGCGCTATCCCTGCCGCCCGGAGGGCACATTTTCACCTCGGATATTGTGAATTCATATCGAGTGAAACAGGGGGTGTTGCACAACCCAAAGAGCGATCGGCGTACAACGGAAGGAATCTTTCATGTAGCGGAAGGTGGATTGCCTGTTCCGGCCGACAAGATCTCGGTTCCGAAGCGCGTTGCGGGGCGTTTGTTGCAACTCGCGTTTACACCTCCTTCCAGTCTGCTGCGCCTGCCTTTTACGTCTGCGCAGGAGAAACAGGCGGAGGTTTTTGTCTCGTTGTTACTGAGGCCCATTGTCAGCCCGGAAGTTCGCGGATTTAGTCCGGAAAAAACGATGGAGATCCGCTTCCTGGTGCCGGGTAGCCTCGTCAGCAATCTAGACTTTATCGAAAGCATTTTTGGGAACGCCGGCAACCCCTACCTGCCGGAGAACGATGCCGGCCTCGACTCGGTCCATTGGACCGGTCACACCGGTTGCGTCATTCTGGCGCCGCACCTGACGAAGGTCACAAAGAAAGAATTGGGCCTTCCCACGTTTGACGATGCGTCAGAGAAACAACGTCGTGATGGGATGTGTTGGACAGCTGAGGAGGAACTCTACAACAAAGGAGTCGCATTCAAACTAACCTTTCGCGACGAATCGGGAACGATCGTCACTGTGATCGCCGACAATTATTTCGGTTACTGCAAAAAAGAGGTTAAGACACAAATCAGTTTTTCCGCCAATCTCTTCGGGCTCTGTGAGGAGGAGCATGCGGGCGGGGCCCTCGTTTTTCCGCGCCACGACCTTGGCGACGGCTTTAATCCGGAGCTCCGCTCGAATACGGAGGAAGATCACTTTCACGAAGTGCTCGCAACTTGTCGCGACCTCATTGACGTTCGACCGGAGGGTTACGCGGTGGACAAATGTTATCCTGACATTTTCTACGTTTCAGAAAATGCCAGGTTGGATTTACATACCCAGACGGTGCGTTGGACGTTCGCCGGGGTCGAGCACACGATCAAACTGCTACCGCAACATACTTACGTCCGCCCTTCCGGCTATAAACTTGAAATGGTGAAACCCGAAGGAGGCCGCGCATGGCGAATCGTCGGGACCGTCGCAGAGGGAACGCTCTGTCACAAGCCTTCGACCGTTTCCGGAGGGGGTAAGTCGGAAATATCGAAGCCGATCACCGATTCGATCATTCAGGGGCCGGTCTTTGTGTCCGACTTTAAAGAAGACTTTGACCGCGTCGAAGAGATGATCAATCGCGATTACGAAGGTCGATTTCGTGATAAAAACAAGACTAGACAGAGCCGTCCAATTCTTAGTCCGGAACGATCCCTCGGTTCTGTAATCAAATTGTTGACGCCTGCGCCGGATCTATACTCGGACGAATACTCCCATTGGCTCGATTCAATCCCGCAATATCTTCGAGAACTCGTCTTTGTCGTGAAGCGCTTCTACCAGCCAGAGTGGGGCGACAGATGGCGCGAGTATTTCAGCGTGGACATCATCAACGGAGTCCCCGGCCACGAACTCAAATGCGAAAATCGCCGGCTCGTAACGAATTACATGCGGGTCGGGTATGACCAGGATGGTGCATGGCGCACTTTCGGCCTTCGCAAGGACTTCTATCCCGCTTCGAAACTGGCCGTGGAAGATGATATCACGGCATCGATCACGGTTCCGAGGTCGGCGCTCCAAAACCTGGATACTCGTTACCCGAACGCATCGTTCAAGTTTGTTAAGAACTGTGAACAACGGCTGTTTCAGAGGCCGGATGACGCAATCCACCCAGGCTACGACAAGCAAACCGAGGCAGATTTCGCCAAGCCGGGGAATTTCTTTTCGAACTATGAAGCCTTGAGCGCGGTCGATGGTCGCAATTTGATCGAAGACGCCATCACCTTTGATAAGTTCACCGATTCGATGCAGCGGACAATCCGCGAATCCGCCGGATCAACTAACGGAAGTTTCTTTGTGTCCACTGCGAACCCGCGGATCGTCGATGGCAAACCTACAAAAAATCCGCGCTACCTGCAGTTGCGCCCCGATCTGGTGCATCCCCGTGACGGGCATCTCGCTGAAATCGGCTCTCGTCTGCACCGGCGCGTGCCACTCGATCAGGCGCTTCACAGACCAGTTAACGCGGTATTGCCTGGGCGCCGCAACAACCCGCCCGAAGGGAACATCCGGCCTCTGGCTGTTTTCAATCCGATTCACTACTTCGAGCTGCCTGAACTCTTTATGGAGTTCATCTGCAGTATCACCGGCAAATCTCCTTCAACGACGGGTGCTGGATCGGAAGGGGCCCTCACGAAGGGGCCGTTTAATTCACTTCCGCCGATCATCGACCTCAATGCCGCCCTTGTGTCCTATTTACTCACGGGGGATGCCGTATTCGTGACCGCGACAGGGTACGTCGGTCCGCGCTTCAGGGTCGATCATGATATCAGCCTGCTTGTCCCGGAAATCTGGTCGCGCATGTCGGTGCAGGAGCGGGATCCAATGTTTCTCATCGCCGAAGGCTACCTCGAGCGCTGCGCCGATATTGTGCATGACGGCCGCGTCATCGCTGCAAGCAGGTTGGGTTATAGGATCACGATGCGATTTGTCCTCGCGTTCTTTGGCCAGATGTTCAATCACCCGGCAGCGCTCTTTTCGGAGGAGATGCTGCGACCGGAACTCCAGGATCTGCCAATTTTCGTGGACGGCATGGACAACATCATTTCCGCGCAGAAGCGGATCGCTGAGCTCTACTTCAGCGATGGAAGCATCGACTTGGCCTGCCCACCACTGCGAGCTCTGCTCCACATTATGTTCGAGGACAATTTTGAGGGAAAGAACCTCGATCATCCCGAAATCCGCGGTTTATTTACGCGTGAGAACATGCTCGCAAGTGCCTGGTATGCGGACCGGCTCGAGGCAAGGCAGGCTGCTGATATTCGTCTCTGGGACCGGCACATCCGAAATTTGAAAGGTTTTCTCGCAAAAGCGAACTATGCAGAAGAAGCGGATCGGCTGGGAATTTCCGAGCGGTTATCCGACGCGCAGCGAACATTGACGACTGTCAGTTCGACCAGCTATTTGTCGACGCTCAATGGCACGATCGGCCTGCAGCCTTTGTACGGCTAAAGGATGGATTTCGTTACGTGAATCACCAATCGAGCAAAACGGCTTGACTCTACTACTCCAGTCGGAATTAACTGTAAAGATTCCGACCGAAATATCTCACGGGTCTGAGTGGCCACGAGGTTTTCGCAAAGGTGAAACGCGGGACACGCTATGAGTGAAATATTGAACGAAGTGTTATCGGCTAATTCTTCTTACGCGGCGAGTTTCGGGGAGAAGGGAAAGCTAGCGCTGCCGCCTGCAAGGCGTTTCGCGATACTAACCTGCATGGACGCTCGATTGGATCCTGCAAAGTTCGCCGGCTTGCGAGAAGGTGATGCACACGTGATCCGCAACGCCGGCGGTCGCGCAAGTGAAGATGCAATTCGTTCGCTTGTGATTTCCTATAAACTGCTTGGAACGCACGAATGGTTCGTGATTCATCACACCGATTGCGGAATGGAGCTTTTTACAGGGCAGGTGATGGGACAACTTCTCGATCAAAGTCTGGAGACGGCGCAATTGACGTCGGACGGTTGGGTAGACAATGGCCGCGGTCCGGGTTCGCCTGTCGGCAAAGAGGTGGAGTGACTAGAATTTTCGGACGCTCGCGCGGCGGTCGTCGACGATGTTCGAACGATCCGATTGCACCCGCTCGTTCCGAAGAGCATTCCGATCTACGGGTATATCTACAATGTGCGGAACGGGGAATTGGAAGAAGTCGTGGAAGCGACGAAGCTTGGTGCGGTTTGAGCAGGTGCGAGCCACCCGGCGTTAAAACGGCGCGGCTACTATCGTTTGCAGCGTCGCCGCTTCACCTCGGTGGCGAAATCTTCCTCGGAATGGACAAGCCCACAGTTGCCAGATGGAGCTTCTAGGACGACGGAGGAAGGTATGATCGCCAAGCAACTATTTGGACGTACCGGGCATGAGAGCACTCGAATTGTATTCGGTGGGGCGGCTCTCTCAAGGGTCACTCAGGAGGAAGCAGACGGCACCCTCGAAGTGTTGTTACGTTATGGCGTCAATCACCTCGATGTGGCCGCCGGTTACGGAGATGCGGAATTGAGGATTGCGCCATGGTTGAAGAAATATCCCGGGCGTTTTTTCCTCGCCACCAAGACCGGCGAACGAAAATACGATGACGCGAAGCGTCAGATACATCGTTCCCTGGAGCGCATGGGGGTTGAACGCATCGATCTCGTTCAGTTGCACAGTCTGGCCGACCCAATCGAATGGGACACCGCACTGAGTCCGAACGGCGCGTTGGCCGCCTGTATTGAAGCGCGAGAACAGGGGCTTCTGCGATTCATTGGAGTGACCGGACACGGGACGCAAATTGCTGCGACGCATCTGCGCAGCCTCGAGCGTTTCGATTTTGATAGCGTGCTGCTTCCGTACAGCTTCATCATGATGCAAGACTCGCATTACGTTGCGATGTTCGAACGGGTCGCCGCAGTGTGCGCGGAGCGAAACGTCGCGATTCTGACCATCAAGTCGATCGCACGCCGCCCCTGGTGGGGCCGTGAACACACCCGAGCCACATGGTATCAGCCATTTGAGGAGCAAAGCGATATCGACGCCGCAGTACATTGGGCTCTCGCACGACCAGGGATTTGCATCGCCAGTCCAGGAGATATCCAACTCGTCCCAAAAGTCCTCGATGCCGCGTCCAGGTTCACTTCAGCTCCGACCGAAGAGACAATGCGCGAGCAGTCTGCCCGCCTCGAGATGGTCCCGCTTTTCGTTTGAGCCCGGAAGGAGTTCCGAGTTCAAGGTTCGAGGTTCCGAGTTCGCTGGCGCAGGCAATTAACAAATCGCCAACTACTTCAGAATGTCACCTATGTATTGAACCTGAACTGTTATCGATGTTCTGAATCTGCACCATCTCGAAACATTAAACTCCTAACCTCGAACCCGGAACCTCAAAGCGTAGACCGCGGTCTACGCTTCGGCTTCGCCGAGCTTCGAGACAAATTCGTCGTGTGTCATCGGGTGCGAAAACATAGGAAAATCGTGTTCGATTGCGCCGCTCTGCGCCTGTTCGCTCACAGTGGCAGCGCAGTCTTTGAGCGTGATCACATTGTAGCCCAGTTCGTACCCGGTTCGCATGGTAGACTCTACGCAACAATTTGTGAGAAAGCCGCTCAACGCGATCGTATCGATCTTCCGGCTGCGAAGGATGAAATCGAGATTGGTGGTCGCGAACCCATCCAACCCCCGTTTTCCTTCCACAACGATGTCGCCTGGGGCCGGCTTCAAAACATCGACAATCTCCGCTCCCCAGCTTCCTTTTTCGAAGACCTGGCCATCCTTGCATCCTTTCAATATTCCATATGGGTTGGGGCTCAGTTCGTTAAATCCAGGAGCAAACTGAATTGGAACGTAGACGATAGTGGCGCCGGCTTTGCGCGCTTCTTCGACCATTTCGACGGTGTTATCCAGCATCTTTGTCGACTCCATGACAGGCTTGACCGCGTCATGCAGTTTTCCGCCGGGAGTTGTGAAGTCGTTCTGATATTCAATTAGGACTACGGCTGTTGTTTTAGGATTCATACGGGAGGATGGGTGGTTGATCTGGGAAGATTGACTGCCGCCGAAAAATAGTGCGTTGATGCGCCCTCCGCAATTTATGCCTGCTGATTCTGTGCAGGCCACCCGCGTTCGAGGTTCGAAGTTTCGGGTTCGCACTGTAGGATAGGCGTCTCGCCTGTCCAATTCTGGCCCTAAAGCAACGTTCTCAGAGACGCTCGATCTTCGAAGCAATCACTCTGTGCCTCTGGCCTCCTGGTCATCTTTCCCCGGAATGGACAGGCGAGACGCCTATCCTACAGTGCGACGAACTCGAAACTTTGAACCTCGAACTCGGAGCCTTGACCGTCTGAACGTATTCCACTAATCAGGGAGGATTCTGCTTTGCTAGGGGAGATTTGGATGGAATGAGACGGTTTACGGTATTTCTTGGGATTTTGCTGGTCGCATTTACGGCTTCCGCTTTTCATGCGGTGGCTAAAGACTGGAAGGTGATCCGCTTCGGCGTTGATCCCAGTTATCCGCCTTTTGAATCGAAGGCTCCGGACGGGAGCCTGGTTGGATTCGACATCGACCTGGGGACCGCACTTTGCGCCAAGTTGAACGCCAAATGCGTTTGGGTTGAAAATGATTTCGACGGCATGATTCCCGCCCTTCAAGCTCGAAAAATCGATGCGGTGCTATCCGATATGTCGGTGACAGAGAAACGGCGCCAGCAGATCGACTTCACCACAAAGATCTCGTTCTCGCCGACGCGGATGGTCGCGAAAACAGGATCCAATCTGCAGCCGACCGGCGACTCGTTAAAGGGAAAGAATATTGGCGTGGAGCAGGGGACAGTGCAGGAGGCGTATGCCAAGACTGTGTTCGAGCCGGCAGGAGCGAACGTGGTTTCGTATCAGAACCAGGACGAGGTTTACGCCGATCTGAAATCAGGCCGGCTCGATGCCGCGCTCCAGGATGCCGTACAGGCGAATGTAGGCTTTCTCAAAACGCCAGAGGGCAAAGGCTTCGATTTCTGTGGACCGGAACTGGACGATACAAAGATTCTTGGGAGCGCGGCGGCGATCGGGGTGCGTAAATCGGACCCGGATTTGCGGGATGCGTTGGACAACGCGCTCGCGGAGATGCGCAAGGATGGGACCTACCAGACGATTGCAAAGAAATATTTCGGCTTTGATATCTATGGGCCTTAGCCCGGAAAGTCTGGCAAACCTGGGCTTCTACAAGATTTGCGCGATGGCGCTGCGCGTCATCGATGATTAGGACACTCGCATGAGTTTTGAAGGTTACGGGGGTCAGCTTTGGAACGGAACACTCGAGACGATCCAACTTTCCCTGCTTTCCCTTCTCCTCGCATTCATTATCGGCCTAGCCGGTGCTGCAGCAAAGCTTTCGAAGAACCGCTGGCTTTCGTTGCCGGCGAGCTGTTACACGACGCTGATCCGTGGAGTTCCGGATCTCGTATTAATGCTCCTGCTCTACTACAGCGCTCAGGATTGGTTGAACAAACTTACCGATGCTTTGAATCAGTCCCAGATCGACATTGATCCGTTCATTGCCGGGGTGTGCGTTCTCGGATTCATCTACGGCGCTTACTTCACCGAAACCTTTCGGGGCGGCGTCCTGGCGGTTCCAAAAGAACAGATTGAAGCTGGGCGAGCATTTGGCCTCACGCCCTGGTTGGTATTCCGAAGAATTCTTTTTCCGCAGATGATGCGATTTGCGCTCCCAGGAATCAGCAACAACTGGCAAGTGATTCTGAAAGCAACCGCGCTCGTTTCGATCATCGGCCTCCATGAAGTCGTCCGGGCAGCGCAGGACGCGATCACCGGGACGAGTGCAAAAGGGGCGTATCATGCATTCTTTTTTATCTCGGTCGTCGGCGTGATTTACCTGATCCTGACGACCCTCTCCAACATCGCATTCGTGACCCTGGAAAGGCGCTACTCGGCCGGGATCCGGCCGCCAGAGTTATGATCGATCTGATCCAGCAATACTGGCAACAGTATCTCTGGGGAACGCCGGCGCATTTAACTGGACTCGTCGTCACTTTGTGGCTGACGGTCGCATCGCTCGGTATCGGATTTGTCCTCGCAGTTCCGCTTGCAGTTGCCAAAGCATCAGCAAACCAATGGGTCTCGCTTCCGGTCTCGATTTATACGTACGTGATCCGTGGAACGCCGCTGTACGTCCAGCTCCTGTTTTTGTATTCTGGCATTTACAGCCTCGATTTTGTGCATGCGACGCCAGGTCTGAATAGCTTTTTTCGAGATGCTTTCAATTGCACGCTCCTGGCGTTCGCATTGAATACCGGTGCTTACACCACCGAGATTTTCTCAGGTGCGATTAAAGCCACGCCGAGCGGAGAGATTGAAGCGGCGCGGGCGTTCGGAATGTCCGGTTTCGCTCTTTACCGGCATATCATTTTGCCTTCCGCTCTGCGGCGGGCGCTCCCCGCCTACAGCAATGAAGTGATCCTGATGCTTCATGCCACAACTCTCGCGTCCACTGCAACAGTGGCTGACCTGCTCAAAGTGGCCCGGAACGCAGCATCGGATTATTATCTTCCGTTTGTCGCCTACGGTCTCGCAGCGCTCCTGTATCTTTGCGTTTCTTTTGGGCTCATCTGGACCTTCAGGAAAGCCGAGCACAGGTGGCTCGCTCATTTGCGGTAAACCGCGTTTCCTCGATCAGTGGAAATCGGCAAGGGGTTGTGCCGATGGCTCGTTCTCTTAGCCGCTACCCGAGAATCGGCGTGCGTCAAGATTAAAAGAGATGTATTTCCGGGGTATGAAACTTAATCTGATTTCGTTCTTTGCAATCATGTCAGCACTCATTGCAGTGCCGCAGCATGCGGATCCCCGATTGACTGGGCAAAATGCCCAGCAGGGCTCTGAAGGCGTTGCGTTCTTCCCGCCACCACCTCCTTCGAGTAGCGATGTCGCGGGCCTGGCGTTCTTCCCGCCACCTCCTCCCTCGGGTAGCGATGTCGCGGGCGTGGCGTTCTTCCCGCCGCCACCTCCTTCGAGCAACGGTGTTGCGGGTGTAGCGTTCTTCCCGCCGCCACCTCCTTCGGGCAGCGGTGTCGCAGATGTTGCTTGCTAATCTACCTTAAGGGTAATTCGTCAGTGCTGGTGTGAACGGAAATGACACGCCAGCCCTCGTCGAACTTGCGTACAGTTCCGGTTGTCGTTCCAACTATTCTCGCTTTTGGAAATTGCATTGACCAAGAATTAGCGATGGTGGCGAGATCCGAAGTGAGAACTCGAACTTCCAATTTTTCGGAGGTAAAAGCGCCCATACTCGAGGGGTTCGGATACTCGCGTATCAATTGAGCCTTCATCTCGGCCCACCCCCACACAGTGTCGTTGTCGACCGAGCACATGAAGTCGGGGGACTTCCAGAACATCTCCAGGTATGCGTCGATGTTCCGGGCATTCCATCGGTCGTATCCGCCGAGAATCAACTTGGTGATCTCTCGTGCGCATTGATTTTTGTAATCGAGGGACAAAGTCTGAGTCCCAACCGGCTCTGCCGTCGATTCCGAGTTCTGGGCCGAAGCTGGACCCAGGAGGATCGCGGAGAGAAGGATTAATAGAATAAATTGCTGTCGTGTACGACAACGAAGCATAAGTACGGGGAACTGCGGTGCCGATACCAGAAACTCTGATTTTCGCCAGATACAATTCGAAATTTTGAGGTTGCCGCAACACCCATTTGGATAAGATGCTGCTGCGGCTTATCGATTATTCATGCGTTTTACTGAAAAGGTCCCAGGAAGCCGGTATTAGGGCCATACGCAGTCGTGTGGGCGCACTCAATGCTCAAAGGTACCAGACCCTCTAACATCGTCGATACTGCTGACTTTTCGGGAACGTTGATACGTGCCGCCCGCCGCGCAACCTATGCGATGTTCCTGGTCGACGGCCTCGGCTTCGGGATTTGGGCCGGGCATATTCCAGCGTTCAAACAAAAGTTTCAGCTGAGTGACTCATCGCTCAGCATCGTACTGCTCGCAGTTGCTGCCGGGGCGATCGTTTCGATGCCGCTCGCAGGACAAGCGGTGCGCCATTTTGGTAGCCGGCGTTGTATTGTTGGAAGCGTTGCTTGTTACGGATTGTGCCTTTTCGCGATTGCACTGGCGCCGGGTCTGGTCCCTTTCGTGGGCGCGGCGCTGATGTTTGGCGCCGCAAAAGGAGGCGTTGACGTTGGAATCAATGCCCAGGCTGTGGTCGTTGAAAGGAAGTATGGGCGACCGATTATGTCATCGTTTCAGGCTCTCTGGAGCGTCGGCGGTCTCCTCGGCGGTTTTTTGACCAGCGCAACGCTCGGTCTCGGTTCCACGCCTCTCATCAATCTCATCACTATCGGTTCGCTGATTTTGATCATTGATTTACTCTATTATTCTCGGTTGCTGCACGACGCTTCCTCGGAAGGGGCAGCAAGGAAACGCTTTCGCTTTCCGGACAAAGCATTGCTCTATGTCGCCATCCTCGCCTTTATCGCGTTGTTCAGTGAAGGCGTTCTGCAGGACTGGACGGGCGTCTATATGCGCCAAGTAGTTGCCGTTCCCGTCTCGATCGCAGCAGTCGGATATGCAAGCTACTCGACCGCGATGGCCACTGGCCGATTTCTCGGAGATCGGATTGTGGCTTTGCTTGGCGAGCGCGTCGTGATGCGCTTGAGCGGCCTACTCATTATTGCCGGTCTTGTGATCGCGCTCCTGTTACCGTACCCAATATCAGCCATTGCCGGCTTCGCTGTCGCCGGGTTGGGCAACTCGAATCTCGTGCCTATCCTCTTCAGCGCGGCCGGTCGGGACCCGATACTGGGACCGGGTCCGGGTATTGCTACTGTAACGACTTTGGGATATCTAGGCTTCCTGGTTGGACCTGCGGTCATTGGAGGGATGTCGACTGCATTTGGTCTTCCAATCGCGCTTAGCCTGATTGCCCTGCTTGCATTGATCACAGCTGTTTGCGGTCCGTCGGTCATCCGTTCGAACGCCGCGGATATTGAAAACCGCGTATGAACCGGATAGGGTTCGTCAGGCAATGGTTCGCGCTGATTTCATGCCATTCTGACCAAGATATCCCGGGATTTCCGGTGGCTGGTATCGCTGCCAGTTTTTGTCCGCCTTCTTGATTGTGTCATCCGGTTTAGCCTTGAGACCCTTTATTTGCTCGGGGCCGGTGCAGACATAAAGTTTGCCCCTATAAATGAAGAATTCGTTTGGATCGATATCCGAGAGTTTTCCTTCGCTCATCCCGTGTGCGCAAAAGCCTCCATATTGTGGCTTATATTTGGCCGGATTTTTCTCGAACGTCCTTTTGTCTGCGGCCGACGCAAAGTGATAGATCGCACCTTGATAGGTCGTCGAATATCTCGGGTCCCCTTTGATGGCTTGACCCTTCTTGAAATAGGCGACGGGATCGTATCCCTTCAGAATCACGCCGTTCTTATCTAGATTCAGAGTCGGTTTCTTCGCGACTTTCCTTCCGGCATCTTCGCTCGCTGCCTGTGTCAGAAGGTGTGGATTGCTTGAAAGGATTTGCTGGGTGGAGTCCGGCAGATTAAGGCGAAGTTTAGCCGCATTCGACTCTACTTCGCCCGCACGAACCGAATCGACTGATACGAGGGAGCCTGTCCCGGCGATGAGCGCTGCAAAAATTAAGCGCGAAATTCGCGTCTCCAATGGCGGCATGGTGCGGTGCGGTTTCGGTGGATACATGTCGGATTCAATAGCTTTCCGTATGCCAGAACGGATGATTGATCTTAAATTGTTCAAATCCAACATGATATGAAGATATGCTTCCAGCGGGTTTTCTGCGCCGTTGTTGCATTTGTTCTCTGGCGCCTCACTTGCAACAGAGTGCAAAATTCTCGCGTGAGCCTTGGCTCGTGAACTTTTTGGGGTAAATGGCTTTTGCAAATCACACCCAATCCGCCATAACACCAACGGTATTGAGAGATGGATAAGCTGACAGTTGAAGACCTCCATAAAAGCTTCGGAGCAAACAAGGTGCTGAGAGGCGTCTCGTTGCGCGCAAAGGCGGGGGATGTCATCAGTATCATCGGTTCAAGTGGATCGGGAAAAAGTACGCTTTTGCGTTGCATTAATTTCCTTGAGGCGCCGAATGCAGGGCGGATCTCACTGAACGGCGAAGCGATCGAGATGCGCCGAAATCGGTCAGGTGAGTTGGCAGTTTCGGATCCAAGGCAATTGCGAACGCTGCGCACACGTCTGGCGATGGTCTTTCAGCATTTCAATCTCTGGCTTCATCTGACTGCCCTCGAGAACGTGATTGAAGCGCCTGTCCACGTTCTGGGGCTCTCAAAGAAAGAAGCTATTGCGCGGGCGCGGCACGATCTGGCGAAAGTGGGGCTGGGCGCGGAGATCGAAAAAATGTACCCAATCCAATTGTCCGGAGGGCAGCAGCAACGGGTTGCAATCGCCCGCGCTCTGGCAATGGCACCGGAAGTGATCCTGTTCGATGAACCGACCTCCGCCCTCGATCCAGAGCTCGTCACCGAGGTGCTCCGAGTCATGCAGGACCTGGCCTCCGAAGGAAGAACGATGGTGGTGGTGACGCACGAGATGGGGTTCGCGCGAAATGTTTCCAGTCGCGTGATCTTCCTGCATCAAGGGCGCATCGAAGAAGAGGGATCACCCGGCGATCTGTTCGAGCACCCGAAGAGCGAAAGGCTAAAGCAGTTTCTGGCCGGAATTTTGCGTTGACGAGAATACCAAACCCAGGCGCTGATGAATTTTTCGCGTTATTTGGCCGCTTGACGGGAAAAGCTTCTTCAAAGAGGTTGTTCGTTAATTCACTGAAACTCCGTCGCGAGCCCCCCTTCGTTGACCCATCCGGCCCGCGCAAGAATTCTGCGAATCCCCTAAAAGGAAGCTTATCCAATGGCAACAACTACCACCCCTGAACCTGTTGTGTCGCGAAGCAAAGCGGCTCAATTTATTGTGGCTCCCAAGAAAAATCTGATCGATGGCAAATGGGTCGAATCCGTCTCAGGCGAAACATTCTCAGTTTACGATCCCTCCAACGGCGACACGATTGCTCACGTTCCCGACAGCGGAGCTGAAGATATCGATCACGCTGTCAAAGCTGCCCGGCGCGCGTTTGAAAGCGGTTCCTGGTCCAAGATGACCCCCTCTGATCGAGGCCGATTGATCTGGAAAATCGGCGATCTGATTCTGGCCAATCTGGAAGAACTGGCTGAAATCGAATCGCTGGATAACGGCAAACCCGTTGCGGTCGCTCGGGTGGCCGACGTCCCGCTTGCGGCGGATTTGTTTCACTATATGGCAGGATGGGCGACCAAGATTGAAGGAAACACGATCCCGATTTCCGCCGGGAAATTCTTCGCCTACACGTTGCGCGAACCGGTCGGAGTGATTGGCCAGGTGATTCCATGGAATTTTCCGTTGCTGATGGCTGCGTGGAAACTAGGACCTGCGCTGGCAACAGGTAACACGGTTGTGCTCAAACCGGCCGAACAGACACCTCTGAGCGCGCTTCGGTTGGGAGAAATTCTGCTCGAAGCCGGTATTCCCGACGGCGTCGTGAATATTGTCACCGGGTTTGGTGAGACCGCTGGAGCTGCACTGGCAGCTCACGACGATGTCGACAAGATTGCTTTCACAGGTTCAACCGAAGTCGGCAAATTGATTGTAAAGGCCGCTTCCGGCAATCTGAAAAAAGTCAGCCTCGAGCTGGGTGGGAAATCACCCAATGTGCTATTTCGTGATGTAGCGAACCTGGAAGCTGCGATCCAAGGCGCTGCGAACGCCATCTTTTTCAATCATGGCCAATGCTGCTGTGCCGGATCGCGGTTATTTGCTGAAAAGCAGATATACGATGAAGTCGTTGCAGGTGTTTCGGACTTTGCGAAAAAAATTAAACTGGGGCCTGGCTTGAATCCGGAAACGCAAATGGGGCCGCTGGTATCGCAGGAACAATTGGAGCGTGTCAGCGGATTTCTGAATTCTGGGGCCCAGGAAGGGGCAAAGACAGTGACCGGTGGCGGGCGATCAGGCGATCGCGGGTATTTCGTCCAACCGACCGTTCTGACAAACACAAAGCCCGACATGCGCGTCGTACGCGAAGAGATTTTCGGGCCGGTGGTTGTCGCGGAACCGTTCGACGACGTGGAAGAACTTCTGCCGATCGCCAATCAATCGGATTATGGTCTGGCCGCAGGTGTCTGGACAAATGACATCGCTAAAGCGCATCATGCGGCTCATCAGTTGCGAGCCGGCACCGTCTGGATCAACTGCTACAATGTGTTTGATGCAGCCTTGCCGTTCGGCGGATTTAAGCAATCCGGCTGGGGCCGAGAAATGGGTCACGACGCTTTGGAACTCTACACAGAGACAAAAGCCGTCTGCGTCGCGCTGTGAAGCCTGGTGGCTTCCGTTCGACCTGATCAAGTGGTTCCGCCTAGCAAATTGAAGGCCGCAAAGGTTTGAGGGCGAGCAATCGTGCTCAACCTTTGGCGGCCTTCGAGGTTGATTCCAGGCTAGACAACGTCGCTTCGAACGCGCACCTCGCGGCTTCAAACTCCGTTGCCTAGTGGGCCGGATGGCACGATCTTCCCCGAAGGTGCTTGAAATATGACTGCCATATCACTGAACGATTCAGACCTGTTTCGCCAGCAGGCTTACATCGGCGGACACTGGTGCGATGCAGATAACGCAAAGACTTTCCCGGTGCACAACCCAGCGACGGGTGAGCTCCTCGCCCAAGTTCCAGATATGGGTGCCGCAGAAACCCGGCGAGCAATCGAAGCTGCCAAACAGGTTTGGCCTGAGTGGCGTCGGAAATCGGCAAAGGAGCGGGCTAGTCTTCTACGCAAATGGTACGAGCTGATCATGGCAAATGTGGATGATCTGGCCTGGATCATGACCGCCGAGCAAGGCAAACCACTAGGGGAGTCCAAAGGAGAAATCGCCTATGCCGCCTCGTTCATTGAATGGTTCGCAGAGGAAGGGAAGCGAGTTTATGGCGATACCATTCCTTCCCCTTGGGCCGACAAACGACTGGTGGTTATCAAAGAACCGGTCGGTGTCTGCGGAGCGATTACACCCTGGAATTTTCCAGCGGCAATGATCACTCGAAAAGCAGGTCCCGCGTTGGCGGCAGGATGTACAATGATCGCTAAGCCCGCTGAATCGACTCCATTATCTGCCTTCGCTCTCGCAGTGCTTGCTGAGCGGGCAGGAATACCCGGCGGCGTTTTCAATGTCTTGACCGGCGAACCTCGTGCCATCGGAGGAGAACTCACGTCAAATCCCGATGTCCGTAAGATCACTTTCACCGGTTCTACCGAAGTCGGACGGATCCTGATGCGTCAGAGCGCTGAGACAATCAAAAAAATCTCCCTTGAGCTGGGAGGCAATGCACCGCTGATCGTGTTCGATGACGCCGATTTGGACGCTGCTGTCGAGGGAACGATCATTTCAAAGTTTCGGAATACCGGCCAGACCTGTGTCTGCGCCAATCGAATTTATATTCAGGATGGCGTTTACGAAGCCTTTGCCGAGAAACTCGTCAAAGCCGTGAGCCAGCTCAAGGTTGGGAACGGTCTTGACGCCGGGGTCACCCAGGGCCCGCTCATCGACGTGGCCGCGGTCGATAAGGTGGAAGATCACATTTCAGATGCTCTCTCAAAAGGTGCCCGCGTTTTGCTGGGAGGAAAGCGACACAGCCTCGGAGGGACATTCTTTGAACCAACCGTTATCGCAGATGTGACTTCTCAAATGAAAGTCGCTCGAGAGGAGACGTTCGGCCCTGTGGCGCCTCTGTTCCGATTTTACAAGGACGAAGAGGCTGCTCAACTCTCAAACGATACGGAGTTTGGTCTGGCAAGTTATTTCTTTAGCCGCGATGTCGCCAGGATTTGGCGGGTTGCAGAAGCGCTCGAATATGGGATGATCGGCATCAATACAGGGATGATCTCGACAGAGGTCGTGCCGTTTGGCGGCGTAAAACAATCCGGGCTCGGTCGCGAAGGATCGCATTACGGAATCGAAGAGTATCTGGAAGTGAAGTACCTCTGCTTCGGAGGCCTTTGAGATAGCACTCGATTAAGCCTCATGTCGCGAATGCAGGATATCCCAGAGAGATTTCGAGTGTCACCGGGTCGGATCATGGAAAATCGCGACGTTAAAGGGATTGAGAAGCATACGCACGATCATCATGACCACGACCATGCTGGGCATGATCACTCGGGGCCAGGAGATGCGCACGCTGGACATTCGCATGCAGGGCATTCGCATATGCCGGCGGATTTCGGCCGAGCGTTTGCCATCGGTATCACGCTGAATGTGATCTATGTCATTGCTCAGGCCTCATTCGGTTTGGCTGCGCACTCGCTGGCTCTTTTGTCGGACGCAGGTCACAATCTCGGCGACGTGGTCGGCCTGCTTTTGGCATGGGGAGCGACGTTGCTGGCGCGCCGCCAGGCAACCACAGAATTTACCTATGGATTCCGCAGAGGTACGATTCTCGCCTCCCTTGCAAACGCGATGCTTTTGCTGATCGCCGTGGGCGGCATCACCTGGGAAGCAATCCGTCGGTTCGGAGAGCATGAAGAGGTTGCGGGAATGACGGTGGTTTGGGTGGCCGCGGGTGGGATCTTTATCAACTGGGTAACCGCGATGTTATTCATGTCAGGCCGAAAGGGGGATTTGAATGTGAGAGGTGCCTTCTTGCATATGGCTGCGGATGCCGCTGTCTCAGCCGGCGTTGTCGTTGCCGGCATTCTCATTTTCTTCACCGGTTGGTGGTGGCTTGATCCAACCGTGAGTCTATTAATCAACGTCGTCATCGTTTGGGGAACGTGGGGTCTTTTGCGCGATTCCATGAAGCTGGCAATGGACGCAGTTCCCGCAGGAATCGATCTTGAAAATGTACAGCAGTACTTCGGCCAGGTTGCAGGAATCCGCGATTTTCATCATCTCCATATCTGGCCGTTGAGTACCACCGAAACGGCGCTGACTGTCCATCTGGTCAAACCTGATCCGTCCGGAGACGATGCGCTCCTCGGAGCGGTGAGTCGCGAACTGAGTGAACGGTTCGGCATAGGACACGCCACAATCCAGTTGGAGCGGGGCCATCCGATGGAAGGCGAAGGTGAAGTGCCATGTATCCAACCTCCATGCAGCGCGAGTACAGATGAAAAGAACACGACAAACTGAGGTTCGCTTTTGAAGCAATTCCTCAACGCATTGAGTCAGTCGATTAGATTCACGCTATTGATGCATCGAGCCATCCGATTTCTCCCGATATTCTTCCTCGCTTTTCTTTGCGGTGTATATGAAGCCGCGGGTCAACAGGCTTCCACCCCGTTGCAAACTGCGACTCCGATCGCAACCGCGACAGCGACTCCCCCGAGCACTCCGGTCCCGCTCACGAAAGTGCCGCTGGAAGCCGAATCGGCGATGGCCGCGCTCCAGGAAATCAATTCTGTTCAGGCGCAGAATCAATCGGGTAGCGAGCAGATTGCGACGGATCTTGCCAGAGTCGCACAGGAGATAGATGCGCGAGTCGCGGATGACTCGCGAATGCTTGCGTCAAGCCAGTCACTGGAGATGCTGAATCGGTTATCGGCATCCTGGGACAACCTCCGTGAAGCCCTCAGTTCGACGGCAAAGGAATTGTCACAGCGCACCGCAAGCCAGGAAGAGATCGAGACACGTCTCGCTCAACTTAGTAAGACCTGGCAGACGACCGTTGATGCTGCGAAGCAGCCCAACATTCCGGGGGCGGTCCTCAACGAAGCACAGGAAACCTCTGTCGCTGTCGAGACAGCGCGAAAAAATCTGGACTCCGACCGTGCAGCTTTGCTGGCTGTCCAGACCCGGCTCTCCCAGGAAGAAGCCCGGGTGCGTACCGCTATTTCGTCTGTTGATAGTTTAAAGAATAAGGCGCTTAAATCGGTTATTATTCGGGATAGCCTCCCTTTGTGGGGCCTGGGATCCGATTTTGCCCAGAATTGGGGTGAACGCTGTGCCAAAACCCTGGCTTATCAATTCTCCGCCTCGACCGCGTTCGCAACCCGGGTTCCATTTCCATTTCTCACGCATATTCTCGTCATCGTTGCGATCGCAGCCGGCATCCAATGGATGCGAACCAGAATCCGAAAATCGACTGAATCGATCGAAGGAATGGACCGGGCGATGCCGATTTTTGAACTTCCGGTGCTCGCGGCGTTTGCATTGTCGATGCTGATCGTTCCCTCTATCTATCCACAGGCGCCGCGGATGATCCAGACGATCATGGGTGCTGTGGCCCTGGTGCCAACCATTTTCATTCTTCGGCGGCTGCTGAACCGCGCCCTGCATCCGCTTCTGACTGCATTGGCCGTAACTTATTTTGTCAGCGAAATCTATCTGCTATTTGCCTCGGTCGCCGATTTGGCCCGATTGATTTATCTCGCACAGCTGTTGGGCGTGTCGATTTTCCTTTTCTGGCTGCTTCGCAGCCCGGTCTTCGCAAAACCACGAACTGGCGACGACGCTCGCGTTTTTGCAGTCAACCGTGCCTTTGCAAAAATTGGATTGGTGCTCTTGCCTGTGGCATTCCTGGCGGATGTCGCCGGATACGCTAATCTAGGGTCGATTGTAGGTCTTTTTTTTCTCCGGACCATCTATGCGGCCGGAGCGCTATACACAGCGATTCGGGTCGTTGAGGCTCTGATCATTGTGGGGCTGCAAATCAAACCTTTGGGTTCTTTGCAAGCCGTCAAATCACACCGCGCAATGCTGCATCAGCGGACATGCCGGTTCCTGGAGCTGTTGGCAATATTCTTTTGGTTCAGTCTTGCGCTGAACTATTTTGGACTTCGCAGCACCTTGCTCTCCGCATGTGCGTCGGTTTTGAATGCGACCATTTCCGTCGGATCTCTTGAGATTTCACCCGGAAGGATCCTGGCATTTGTGATTGCTATCTGGGCCTCTTTCCTGGTTTCCGGATTTCTTCGGTTTTTACTGGAAGAAGACATCTATCATCACCTCAAGCTTCCACGCGGCGTCCCTTACGCGATCTCGATGATGCTTCACTATCTGGTTCTGTTGTTCGGATTCTTTCTCGCACTTGGTGCGCTCGGGATTGATCTGACAAAAATGACCATTGTCGCCGGAGCATTCAGCGTGGGTATCGGGTTTGGACTGCAGAACGTCTTCAATAATTTCGTTTCCGGGTTGATTCTGCTTTTTGAGCGTCCGATTAAGATTGGCGACGTCATTGAAGTAAGTGGCAACCTCGGTGAGGTGCGCCAAATAGGGATTCGCGCCAGTGTGATACGCACAACAGAAGGTTCCGAAATCATTGTCCCGAACGGACTCTTAATTTCGGGTCAGGTCACGAACTGGACCTTTTCGGACAGGAGGCGGGCCATCGAGGTCTCAGTCAGCGTTGCGGCAAGCGCCGATCTTGCCCGGGTCACCGGTCTGTTGAAGGAGGCTGCCCTCAATCAAGCCGGCGTAGCAAAAGAACCGGAACCGCAGGCCTACGTTGTCAATTTCGCGACCGGCGCAGTCGCACTGCAGCTGCGCGCGTGGACGGATCGTTACCAGGATTGGACCCAAGTCAGGAGTGATTTGTCGCTTGCGATCAATAAAGCGCTGACTCGGGAAAACATCGCTATTGCCTAGCCAGTCCGACACTGCGCACTTCCACGCCTAACAGGCACAGATCATCCGTGAAACGACCGGACACACATGCACTCTGGATCTCCGATACGATCTCGCCCAACATTTGTGTCGCAGGCAGGTCAATTCGCTTTTGTAAAATTGCCAGCAATCGATCCGTGCCAAAATAGTCGTTTTCCGCGGTCTCCACTTCGAACAGACCGTCGGTGAACAGGACGACAAGATCATTGGCGTGAATCGGCCTGGTGGTGTTCTGGTACCGTGCTTTTGGGAAGATCCCCAATACAGGACCTTGTACATCGTCGAATTTCAATCGCTCAGCTGTTCCACGATCCCGATGAATATGAAAAGGGCACGGATGCCCGGCGTTCGCATAGGAAAGTCTTCCTTCGCTCGTATCAACGACGAGATAGAAAGCCGAAACCAGCATCGGAGTTTCGGTGTGCCGGAAGATCGCCATCAGCCCGGAATTAATTTCTGCCAATATCCGCCCAGGATCTGTCGCCACAGGAGTCAATTCCTCCAACAAGCCGCGAACGATCGCCGTGACGAGCGCTGCCCGCAGGCCGTGACCAAGCACGTCGCATATGAAAACGCCGGCCTGTGAATCGGACAACGGCAGCACGCAGAAAAAATCACCACCGACCTGCTCGGCAGGCTGATACCAATGGCAGAATCTCAACCAGCTTTGCTCCGGAGCAAAGGAGCTCGGAAAGGTTGGATATTCCTGCATGAGAAAGACCTGCTGAATATCTCTCGCCATCTCGAGATCGGCTTCGAATTGTGCGTTTTTGGCCCGCAATTCTTCGGCGTACTGGACAAGATTTTCCTCGGCTAATTTGCGCCGCGTAATATCCTGAACCATCCCTTCATAGTATAGAAGTTCGTGAGTCACCTCATCGTGAACGGCGCGCGCGTTCTCGGAAATCCAGATGACGCTTCCATCCTTGCGATAAACCTGTGATTCGAAGTCTTCGATCCGTCTCTCGTGTAGCATCGCAAAGGCGAATTTAGCGCGCCGGCCGGGCTCCACGTATAGCTGGCGGCTGATATCGGTCAGAACCGAGAGCAGATCGGCAGGGGAGTCGTATCCGTACATCCGTGCGAGTGCCGGATTAGCGCTTAAATACTTGCCCTCCGGTGTCGTTTGAAATATCCCTTCGGTGGCATTCTCAAAAATACTGCGATACTTCTGCTCCGCCCGGCGCAGCGCTTCGATCGTTTCTTCAGGCCGAATGGATCGGCGGGCAAAATCAGATAAAACTTCCCCTGGGCTCATTTGGTACCGGGCACGGTAGAACAAAATGAGAGCATTTGGCGTGCCCAAAGTCATGCCGGCTTGGAAGTCTACCGGATACGCAATCCCGTACCAGCTCGAAAATTGATTGGCCCTCCGGGCCGAAGAACGCTGTCCCGTGAATGATACTTGCCGCGTTTCGGGTCGGCAAAAAAAGTTACCAGAAACAGAACAATAGGTGGGGAGTTGACAGGAGAGTTATTGAGAATGATTATCAAATGCATTACACCGACCGTCATGGTGAGTCGCCCCGTTTTTTGGTTCCTCCATTTTCCCCAGGATACCTGTAGGAACCAATCGGCGGTCATTCGCTGACGGTTGACTATTCATCAGCCTTAGCCCGTTTCTTTTAACTGCTCTATGTCTACTAAAGCACGGATGCCTGCGGATATCGGTTCCCTGGCCCTGGTTTCAATCGGAAAATTCACCGTTCCGGCAACGATCTGCGTTTTGTTGTCGCTTGCGATCGCTACTGTTCATGCGGGAACTGCGACGACCGATCAATCTTCTTCCACCGCTGTCGCAAACCCATCCGAGGACACCAGTTATGGACTTTTCGGTCTTCTGGATCACCGCAGCGCATACGGTCAAGGGGTGTTTCCTGAGCCGTTTTTGGTTGATGACTCAGATTTAGAGGAGAACGAGGCACGCCTCGACTGGTTTCATACCGGGGCTGCGAGCGCGCACAGCGACTTGGTCACCGCCGAAGTTGAAAAAGGTTTCGGACTGTTGACGCTGGAAGTGGAAGTTCCATTTGAGCGCGACGCCCTCGGCGGCAATGTCGTAGAAGGCTTCGATAACATTGATTTGGGAGCGCGGGTCCCGGTTGCTCAATATGTTTCACCAAACGGCGTAATCGATACGACGTTCGGCATCGGAATCGAGGTCGGCATTCCGCCGAACTCAAGCATCAGCAGAAACGGAGAATGGGTTCCGAAGGTATTTGATGATCTCAAGATCGGAGACCATTTCACTCTTGAATCGATCTTCGGGTATTCGACGCTGTCGGGAGGAGGCGTTGATGGTGGTCTCCAAAACTTTGAGTACGGGTTCGTTCTCGGATATACGATCCCTCATGACGAGCTCCCGATCCCTGGCGTGCAGCAGTTGATCCCTGTCATCGAATTTTCCGGTGCAACGCAATTGAACCATGAGGATCATGGGGCGAACAGCGTTCTCATGAACATCGCGTTTCGGGCGAATTTGAAAACGATCGGCGGAATCCAGCCGCGACTCGGATGGGGCTTTGTTTTTCCGATCACGAATGCCGCTAGAGAAGATACGCACTGGGGCGTCTATACGAGTCTTGTGTTTGAATATTGAACTGTCTGGATGATTTGGCCGTCCGCAATTGGGGGCGGCCCGATTCGCATCTTTATGAAGTGTCGATAACAGAAATATATGAACGCAGACAAAGCCGAACAAACGCCTGAGCCGGATAACGGCATGAATCGCCGTCACTTCCTGTTGCTTGCTGTTGCATGCGCCGCGGCAAATTCGCCGCAACCTGTTTATGCGCGGAATTCCGCTGAACAAGTTATCGACGCAGGGCCGGTCACAAACTATGCGGCCGACGGCGTGTACGAAAACTTTCGGGACCTTGGTTTTTATGTGATCCGAAAAGGGGACAAGCTCGTGGCTCTCTCCTCGAACTGCACCCACCGAAAATGCAGGCTGAAAGCCGAAAAGGATCATACCTTTTACTGCAGATGCCACGGATCGACCTTCGATCCGGGCGGCAAAGTCACCGAAGGTCCCGCAACGCGTGATCTTCCGGCCTTCCCGACCAGCAATCAAAATGGACACTTGATTGTCAGGGTTCAGGCCGGGTAGAGCAACGGGTTGGGCATGGTCGCAGGGTGCCTGGTCGGATCCCGTACGTTTTTGTTATTGAAGCCTTCTCCCAAATAGCGTGGGCTCGTGAAATGAGCGACTCCATGCCGAAGGTGGAACACACGCCGTACAATCAAATCGCGGGCAAAAGCGTTGAGCGGCTGGCGGCAATCAGTGACGGGATATTCGCCGTGGCAATGACGCTTCTGGTGCTCGACTTAAAGGATCCGGCGAGGGAGCTGATTCACCGCGAGCGAGATCTGTTGGTAGCGCTCGTGTCGATGTTTCCACAGTTCACAACCTACCTCATGAGTTTTCTGACTCTTGCGATCTTCTGGAATGGCCAGCAGGCACAACTGAACACATTCACCAGGGCCACCCGAAGTCTCACTTACATTCACATGGCATTTTTGTTCACAGTGTCGATGATGCCATTTTCCACGAGACTCCTCTCCGAATACATCGGATTCCGCACTGCGCTCGTCTGTTACTGGGCTAATATTTTCCTCCTCGGTTTTGCGCTCCTCTGCAGTTGGGCGTACGCGATTCGGGCCGGTATTATTAAAGCGGAAACACCAGACGGAATGCGCAAAGCCGTTGTGCGAAGAATTATTGGCGCACAGGTGCTCTACGTATTCGGGGCGCTTCTCTGCGTGGTAAATACCTACCTCAGCATCGCCGTGATTGTGCTCGTTCAGCTCAACTTCGCTGTCGCACCGAAGATTCGCTGGCTCTCAAGAATTTAGACTGGATAGTTTTTGGTTGGAAGCAGCGTCATAATGGTTGACTATCTTCAACCGGTGTAGCGGGTTATGGCTGAGTTTTTCGACATTCTAATTGTGGGCGGCGGTCCAGCGGGCAGTACAGCCGGGACATTGCTTGCAAAACAGGGATGGAAAGTCGCTATTTTTGAGAAGGACCAATTCCCGAGATTCAAAATTGGCGAATCTCTTTTACCTGGAAGCCTCTGTACGTTTGAGCGGATGGGTGTAAAAGAGAAGCTCGATCAGGCCGATTTTACCGTTAAGTATGGGGGCAAGATCGTTTCGGCATGCGGCACCCGTACCAATCGTTTCCTGTTCAAGGATGTCTTTCGGTGCACGTATCCAACGGCATATCAGGTCGAACGATCAAAATTTGATAAGATTCTTCTGGATCATGCTGCGGAAAGCGGCTGCAAGGTATTCCACGGGACACCGGTGAGCGGTGTTTCATTCGACTCGGACGGTGTCACGCTTCAGACCGGGGACGACCGGTATCGAGCGCGTTACCTGATCGATTGCTCCGGCCGGAACGGTTTAATCAGCTCTAAGTACAAGTTGCGTCGAAATTATCCGAAGCTGCGAAAGTTCTCCATGTTCGCACATTATGAAGATGTCGACCGGGAACCGGGAATCGACGGGACACTCACAAAGATGGTTCGTTGCACGGATAAATGGCTCTGGACGATTCCTATCACCTCCACAAAAACCAGTATTGGCGTTGTGATGGACGCGGAAGCCTTCAAGCGAATGAAGCTCAAGCCGGAGGAAGCCTATCGGCGTATTCTGGAGGAGAACCCGCAAATTATGTGTCAGTTGTCGCGAGCCCGACGCGTCACAGAAGTGCATGCGGCCGGAGATTTCTCTTTTCGTAACGAGCGCTTCACAGGTGAGCGTTGGGTTCTTGCAGGCGATGCCGCTGGATTTATCGATCCAGTCTGGAGCAGCGGTGTGTTTATTGCCGTATTGTCCGGAGAAAGAGCGGCTGATATGCTTGATCGGACGCTACACCGGCCGCTGCGCAGGGCTGCAGAATTTGCAAGATACGAGCGACACGTCGGCCGGGTAATGGATCTCTACCTGAGGTTTGTCAATGCATGGTACACCCAGGAGTTTGCGGAGGTCTTTTTCAATCCCAAGGAGTTTTTTCAATTGGTTCCAGCAGTGAATTCCATCCTGGCAGGGAGCGAAAAATATGCACCGGAAGTCCGTTGGCGCCTCTGGGTTTTCGACTTTCTGGTGTTCTTGCAAAAGCGGTTTGCAGTGGTTGCTCCGCGGATGAGTTTTCAACCGAAGTAGCTTGTGATCAAGGAAAGGTCCAAGCAGACGCTTTCGCGCGAAAGCGAGAATGAGAAAGCCGACGAGCCATGCTACACGGACCGCTACAGATGATTGATTTATGAGTTTTGCCGCGAGCAAAGAGAGTCTGATTTACGATGTTGTCGTGATCGGAGGATCGCTATCTGGTGCAGCCACGGCAACGCTGCTGCTGCGAAAGAATCCAGGGCTGAAACTTCTGATTGTCGAGAAGTCGACTCACTTTACGCGGCGGGTCGGAGAGGCGACCGTGGAAGTCAGCGCGTTTTTTATCGGACGAGTTCTCGGTATGACGCAGCACCTCAATGAGTCGCATCTCGTTAAACAGGGGATGCGATTTTGGTTTACGAACGACGAGGTGACCTCGCTTGATCAGGCAAGCGAACTCGGCGGTCGATATCAGGTGCGTCTACCTTCGTACCAGTTGGACCGCGCCATATTCGACGAAGAGGTGCTTAGCCGCGCCTGCGCCACTGGCGCCCAGTTGTTGCGACCGGCCACGGTCAAAGGGATCGAGCTTTCAAAAGGGGGCGAGCAAACACTGACAATCTCCGTCGGTGAGAACATCGAGACGGTGCGCACTCGCTGGATCGTGGACGCCTCCGGCGTCGCCGCCTTATTGGCCAGACAGGAAGGATGGTGGGAATCGAATACTGCGCACCCGATCTCCGCTGCCTGGGGCCGGTGGAAAGGAGTCAAGGATTGGGATGGCTACGAGCTAGCGCAGAAGTTTCCCGAATGGGCCGCGGCACCTTACGGGATCCGCGGCACTGCCACAAATCACGTTGTCGGTAACGGATGGTGGAGTTGGTGGATTCCGCTGAAAGGCGGCGACGTCAGCGTCGGCGTGGTGTTTGATCAGCGCCTGGTGGATTGGCCGCAGGAGGGGGGTACGCTCGGAGAACGTCTTAAGAATTTTTTGATTCAACATCCTGTTGCTCGTGAAATGCTCATCGATGCCTCTTTGATCGAAGGGGACGTACACTGGCGAAAGAATCTTGCGTATTACACCAGAACCTTTGCAGGGGACGGTTTTGTGTTAGTGGGGGATGCAGCGGCGTTTATTGATCCATTTTACAGCCCCGGGATGGATTGGATATCGTTCACCTCGACTCGAGCGGTTGAACTCGTCACATCACAGCGTGAAGGCAAATTGACTCCCAAGCAAATTGAGGAACACAACGCCTGTTTTTCGACAAGTTATCACCACTGGTTTCAAGCAGTTTACAAGGATAAATATGAGTACATGGGCGAGTTCGACCTGATGCACCTGGCTTTCCTGCTCGATCTCGGCCTTTATTATCTCGGCATCGTATCGCAACCATTCAAGCATGGAATCAAAGGCCTTGAGGCGCCGCCGTTCACTGAACCTCTCTCCAAGCCGGTCTTCGCGCTCATGCGCACCTACAACAGAAGATTTGCCGAAATAGCGCGTCGTCGCCGGCGTCTCGGTCTTCTGGGTAAAGCAAACAAAGGGGGGCGCTGTCTCGCGAATGGTTTCACCCTCAGCCGGGCCGATATCCGGTTGATCGTCAAGACGCTGTTTCGTTGGTTTTATCTTGAGGTGACGGAAGGCTGGCGCAGCTGGCGGCAACACCCAAATCCTCCACAGCCTTCTAGTGCGCCAAGTCCGAGATTGGTATAGCGGCATTGGGAGCGCACCGGTACCTCGCTCTCTGACCTGGTGCACCGGCGTTAGCGATTCTCTTGTACCTTCGAATCGCCATTTGCCATTGTTCACCTGTTGAACCATGGAAACGGAAAACGGCACAGGAAAGCTGTTACAGACGATCTTTGGGAATTATCGACGATCGATCCTCGCAACCTACACGGTGACGCTTCTGGAGAACCTGTTCGAGTTGTTCTACCCATCACTCACAGGTTTGGCCGTCAATGGGCTGCTTAAGCATCATCTGGCTGGTCTTGGACTCCTTCTCGGGGTCTGGTTCGCGCACACTTTGACCGGCGTATTCCGTCAACGATACGATACCCGCGTTTTTTCCTCGATCTATACCGATATCGCTTCGCGGACGATCGTCGAGCAGGGGACAATGGGAGTTTCGACTTCCCAGATCGTTGCGCGTTCTTCGCTCTCCCGGGAGTTTGTCACATTCTTTGAACGAGACGTTCCCGCGACCGTTCATTCCGTGTTCGGTTTGTTAGGTGCATTGGTTCTCCTTTTGTTCTACGACGCCTGGAGCGCAGCGTTCTGTCTGATGCTTCTTATCCCTTTAGCTATTTTGAATCGTGGGTATTCCAGGCGCACGCTCGCTTTGAACCGAGGCCTCAACAATCAACTCGAGCGAGAAGTGAATGTCCTCACACGGCGAAACCCGTCCAGAGTGCTGGGGCATTACCGGCTGCTCGGGCGGTGGAGAATTCGGCTGTCGGATGCAGAAGCGAAGAATTGGGGAATAATGGAGGTGTTCAGTATCGGATTGTCGGCGGCCGTCATCATTCGCGTTGCTTCGCTGCCCCATGTCGAGCCGGGGACGATCTACGCCATGCTAGCGTATCTTTGGAACTTTATCGCGAGTCTCGACCATGTCCCAACGCTGGTCCAGCAGCTCAGCCGGCTCAAAGATATCGCACGACGAATGAACGAAAGTGCGTTCGCGCAGGCACCGGCCAGGCAGGAGAAGCCGACCATTTGATTTATGTATCGATTGAGTTATCTTGACATCAAGATAAATCTAGTCTGCTCCATTTGTACATTTTATGAAACCTGAGTTGCTTGGAATTCATCACGTGTCGGCGATTACTGCCAATGCACGTGCTAACCTTCATTTTTACACGCAAACCCTCGGAATGCGCCTGGTTAAAAAAACGGTTAATCAGGACGATGTCAGTGCCTATCATCTGTTTTACGCCGATGAGAAAGGGTCGCCAGGCACCGACCTGACATTCTTCGACTGGGCACATGCATTCCCGCAGCGTCACGGGAATAACAGTATCAGTCGCACCGGTCTCCGTGTCGGCGGACTTGACTCCTTAAAGTGGTGGACGGAACGCTTTGATCAACTCAAAGTCGCGCACTCGGCCATCCAGGAACGCGCTGGGCGCTCGGTTGTGGATTTTCGGGATGGTGAAGGTCTGCCGCTAACTCTTGTGGACGATGGCAACACTGGCAGTGCCTTTCCGTGGGCTGCCAGTCCAATTCCGGCAGAACATCAGATCCGAGGTCTCGGGCCTGTAACGATCACTGTTCCGGTCTTGGAGCCAACCCATCGGATTCTTACCGACGTCATGGGAATGAAATCAACACTTCGGTACGCGGATCCTGACAATAAGGAGTTCGATGTGCACGTGTACGAAATCGGCGATGGAGGGGCAGGGGCGGAATTGCATGTACGGGTGCGACCGGATCTGCCACGACACATCCCAGGGGCAGGTGGCGTTCACCATGTCGCGTTCAGGGTTGCGGATGAGGAAACCTATCATCTTTGGGCGAAACATCTGAAAGATCTTCGGGTTCCGAACAGTGGCGAGGTCAATCGATACTATTTCAGAAGTATTTATTTTCGCGAGGCGAACGAAATTCTATTCGAACTGGCCACTGACGGGCCCGGATTCGCCGTGGACGAAGAAGAATCAAATCTCGGTAACAGATTGGCGTTGCCGCCATTTCTCGAGAACAGGCGCGCCGAGATCGAAGCAAACCTCAAGCCGCTCTGATCACTAAATTGAAAACCTCCCGAGCGCTTTGGTTTGGGAGGTTTTTCAGGCTAGGAGTAAGTCCCCAACACTTCGTGCACGCACTCGATTGCCATTGCTCCGTCTCCGACCGCAGCGGCCACTCGTTTGACACTTCCGCTCCGGACATCACCCGCCGCGAAGACACCAGGCCGGCTGGTTTCATGGGTGCGTGGATTGCGGCTATTGTCTGTCCAGAATTGTGATCCGGCCACTTCGGCGCCGGTCTTGATGAATGATTTCTCGTCGCGTTCGATCTCCACGGGGAGCCAGGCCGTACGCGGCAAAGCACCGATTAGACAGAAGACAGCGGGAGTGTCCACTTTACGAGTGACCCCTGTCAGAATGTTTTTCAGTTCAACGGAGCGCAAGCGAGTGTCCCCATCCATCCGGCACACTTCTGTGTTCGATAAGATCGCGATATTTTCTTTCGCTTCGACCCGTCGCGACAAGTAACTGCTCATGCTCTTATGTAAGTCCGAGCCGCGAATCGCTAAAAGCACTCGGTCGACCTTACCCGAGAGAAACATCGCAGCCTGTCCAGCCGAATTGCCGCCTCCGCAGACAATGACCGTTGACCCGGTGCAGAAGGCTGCTTCCATCTGTGTCGCCGCGTAGAACACTCCAGCCCCGTCGAACTTGTCGCGTCCCTCGGCCTCCAGCCGCCGGTAGTTCGCCCCTGTGGCGATGAGCACGCAGCGTGCGTTCAGAGTTTCTCCTCCCTCCAATTCTAAAATCGCAGAAGGCGCAGCTGCCTCGAAGCGCATACCGGTGACCTGCGCCGGCGTGGAAAAGCAGGCGCCAAAACGATTAGCCTGTAGAAATGCGCGATTTGCTAGATCACCGCCGCTGATCCCTGTTGGAAAGCCTACGAAGTTTTCAATCAGTGAGCTCGAACCGGCTTGGCCGCCTGGTGCAAAGCTTTCGAGTACCGCTGTGAACAGCCCTTCGCTAGCGGCATAGACCGCGGCAGCCAATCCGGCTGGCCCGGATCCGATAATTGCCAGATCGACCGGCTTTTCGGCGCCACCGCCACCACAGGTTTGCCTGATTGGTTTGCGCGTCCCTGTGACGCGGGCCAACTCCAGCAGTGTCGGACGTCTCAGCAAGCGGGTGCCGTCGTTCGTCAGGACCACCGGCAAATCGGGCGCATGCAAATCAAACTGCTTAACCAGTGCGCGGCCCTCTTCGGATCGCACGGCGTCCGTGAACCGGTGCGGGATGCGATTCTTTGTCAAAAAATCGTGCAACCGATAGGCTTCATGGGAGTCCTGTTCATCGACTATCTGAAGACCGATGAAACCATGGATACCAGCTTCAAGTCGCTTACGGCGCGCCATGAAGGCGCGCACAATCGGTTCGCTGACGTGCGTCATCTCCGCCAGCACGCGACGCAGATTGTGTGCTGAAACCTCAATAAGTTCCACAGCGCCGCGGCAGCGGGCGCTGATCACCGCTGTACCGCCGATCAACATCGACACATCGCCCACGAAATCACGTGGACCTAAGAGTGCGACCAAATTCTCCTGGCCGTTGTGGAGATCGAAGATCTCCACTTGACCCACCAGCAGTACGAAAAGGCTCAAATTCGTGTCCCCTGTATGAAATAGAAACTCTCCGTCCGCCAACTGGCGCCGCGTACCGACGGTCCCCAGCGTGGCCAATTGGGTGTCGTCGAGTTTTGGAAAAGCAATCGTTAGAAAATCGGTTTCGAGATCGGAATCCTTCATCGCTTGATCGCACTGTATCCGTCATCCGAACTCGAAGGGCAACGAAAAGGATAGCTGGGCATTTTGAAGAGCAATCTGCGAGCCCCCACTACTCCTTACCCTTAGTCTTTAGCCAGGGTCGCGACTCAGAAAAAAACGGACCGGACGTGAGACCATTATTTATTTCGCTGGCGAATCAGAGAAAAAAGGAACCTCCAAGAAACTATTAACTATGGCAGCCACGAGTCACTCTATCGAAGTCAGTGCGCCTTTGGAAACGGTCTATCACAAATGGACACAATTTGAAGAATTCCCGCAATTTATGCACGGCGTCGAGGAAGTGCGCCGCGACGGTGCGAGGAGGCTGCACTGGAAAGCCAGTATCGCCGGAAAAGAAAAGGAATGGGAGACTGAAATCATTGAGGAAGTCCCAAATGAGCGCATCTCCTGGCAAAGCATAGATGGGACGCAAAACTCAGGCGAAATCACATTTGAAGAGACGGATCCCACGCATACCCGAATCACTCTCGCGATGGAATACGAACCCGAAGGACTGTTTGAGAAGGCTGGAGATGCACTCGGTATCCCTTCAAAACGTGTCGAAGAAAACTTGAATCGATTCCGGGATCTTATGGAACAGAAAGTTGGAGCGAACGGAGATACCGGCGTGCAAGAAAGTTTGGAAAATTTCCGTGGAACCGTCGGAACTGACATTTCTACCGAGGAAATCTCTCAGCGTGCTTACGAGCTATATCTTGAGCGGGGTCAGGTGCCCGGCTTTGATCAGGAGGATTGGTTGGCAGCAGAAACGGAGCTTAGGCAAAAGTATCGCGATCACCGGCCGGCCTAGCTCCCGGCAGAATGCGTTGAAGTTCGACAACCACACAAACACGGACGAACAGGTATGCGCCCCATCTGCGAAATGCTGGCGACATCCGCCAAGATCCTTTTGGTAGGCATTCTCCTTGGGTTAGTTCTCAAGATCACAACTCAATATAGCATTTCTAAATCTCTGCCGTTGGACCGGCAACAGGAGATAGTAAGTCCGGATCCAATCATCGAAAATCCACTTGCGAAAAGCCAGTCTCAACAGTCGAAACTGGTCGCGTTGATAGCAGAGTGTAAGAAACAAATTACGCAATCTCACCAAACGATGGCGATAGCACCTGAGGACGGAGCGTTAGATGTCCCCTGTTCCAGTGAACAAGAATTGCCGCAATGGATCGCACGAGAAGCATTTCTAGTGGAACGAACTTATCGGCTGCAAACAGTCGAGACTTCTGTTTCGACTCGCAAGATTGACGGCGTCCCTTCTACAGAGTGGACGCACTAGAGACAAGCCCTGCGCACCGACTCTTAGATCCGTGAGATACCAACGTGAATGCATCCATGGTGAATATGGAGTGCGAGCTAAAAAAAAGATAACCTTGCCAAGTTAGGAACTAAATCATGTTACGATACGCAGTTATATTTTTGATCGTTGCCATCATAGCCGAAGTATTCGGCTTCAGCGGCGTTGCCGGTGAAGCATCCTGGATTGCTCACGTCCTGCTGGTCATCGCCGTGGTATTCATTCTGATCTCATTTCTGACGGGTAGAAGGGGTCCCCCAGCGGTATAGAGTCCCAGCTCAGCTGGATGTTCGTCCATACACATACAAACGCCATTCGCTGGTCGCGCTTTCAGCGCTCAGACGTATATAAAGCTAATCCTGGGGCTCCGCTTAGCGTCACCCCAGGATCTTTTTTTTGATCGCGCGTGAGCACTGAAAGTGCAACCAGAGGACGGCGATTGGTCTCCTATTCCGCGGGCGCACCAACCAATTCACGGCTACGAGAGAGTGTGGCCTGGGCGACGACAAAAGTGATCACTGCGCAAATCGCAATTCCCACGATCATCGGGAACGGCGTTCCGTCGAAGAACATTCCCGCGATGATCATGCAGAGAGCGCCAGTTGCAAACTGAAGCGTGCCCATCAGGGCGGAAGCTGTCCCAGCAAATTCCCCATAGTCTTCCATCGCCAATACAGACGTTGCCGGGATGACCAATCCAAGAAATGCGTTGCCGGCGAAGAGTAGCGATACCAGGACATCCAGACGGTCGATTCTCGCTGCTGACGTCAGGAACAACGCGACCATCATCAACGCATAGCCCGTGACCGCTACCCGGACCAATCGCCTCAGACCGAAGCGTGCCGATAGCGTTCCAGTCAATTGAGATGCGGCAAAAAAAGCTGCGGCGTTCAGCGAGAAGAAGAAGCTGTAGAGTGCCGGCGACAATTTGTAGTGGTCGATGAGGATAAAGGACGAACTCGATAGATAGATAAAAAAGCTCGATATCCCAAAGCTGCCGATAAACGTGAGTCCGAGGAAGTTGCGTTCACCCAGCAGGAACCGGTATCCGATCAACGCGCTTTTAAACGAGCTATCGGCCCGGTGTTCAGCCGGTCGAGTCTCCTTCAACGAGGTTGCCAATAAAATCGCCGCTAACAAAGCTGCGATCGTGACCGCCCAGAATACGGCCCGCCAACCGAACCATTGAATCACGAAGCTGCCTGTCAATGGAGCCAGGATGGGTGAGACGCTGAAAACGAGCATCAGGAGAGACATCAACCGTGCCGCTTCGGTGCCGGTGTGAAGATCGCGGACAACGGCTCGAGGCACCACCATTCCGGGACAGGCACCGAACCCTTGGATAAAGCGAAAGGCGATCAACCAGTGTATCCCGGGCGCTATCGCGGAGCCGATGCTGCCAAGCACGAAAAGTCCTAATCCGAAGTACATCGGGGCCTTGCGTCCGATCATATCGGAAATCGGTCCGACCACAATCTGGCCAAGACCCATCGTCACAAAGAAAGCCAGCAGGCTCATTTGGACAGATGTCGGATCGGTCGCGAGATCTTTGCCGATCGAGGGTAACGCGGGAAGGTACATATCTATGGCAAACGGACCAATCGCAGAGAGAAGTCCGAGAACGATCGCGACCCGAAGAAAAAGGGATCCAGTAGTTTCTTTGTCGGCTTTAGGCATTACGGCAATCGGTTAAAGCTGCGCATCAGCACCACACAAGAGGAACTTGATCCCGTCTTTTAGTCGATTGGTCAAATACAACAGAGACAAGGAGGTCAATTCTGCAGCCAAATTGCAGGGCTGCCATCGTCGCGTGAGCACATCAATTCCCAATCGTCCTCGTACTCGATCGGAAACCGTCACCACGCGGTGCGCCCTGAACCGAGAAAACGCATGCGCGAAGCACCAGCGCCAAGCCCGCGCCGGAAGTCCCATGCGCTTTCGAGTACGAGGACGAGGTCGATCACGATTACGATTGGGTAAAGAGGAATTGGTCTTGGTATCGAACCGAATTATCATGCGCGTGAGCATCGAGGCGATGCAGGCGGAGCGCACTCCATAGTTAAACCACGTGCGTCATCGAGAAATTTTGCGCGCTGCCTTCCATTCGAGAAACACCAATTCGAGCTTATAACATCCAGTTCTTCGTGATCAAAAAGGCTGCTCACGAACACACAGTAACTTTAATGAAAAGTGTTTCTTCTAATTTTAGATCATACCAATTCGCAATTCCCAATCGTAATCGTACTCGTGATCGTCCTCGTACTCGATCGGCGACCGTCACCACGCGCTGCGCCCTGAACCAACAAAGTGCATCCGCGAAGCCCAAGCGCCAGGCCCACTCCGGAAGTCTCACACACTTTTACGTCAACCACTCCAGGCGCCGCGGGCTGAAGCTGAGAACTCGCTTTGCCTTTTCATTGGAAGCTCCTCGAAGCTTGGTGCCGTAATAGACAGCGTCTTCGCCGCCTCGTTCCAATCCCTCCTGTTCGGTTAGCCGTGGCGGGGCCGGGGCGCCGACCCACCGCGCGAACGCGGGCAGCCAGCGACTCACCGGGGAGGGGTCGTCATCGACCAGATTGTACACACCGTAAGGAGCCGTCAGGGCTGCAACCGTCGCAAGGGCCGCATCCTCGATGTGAACAAAGGACCAGATCCCTTCCCCAAGGCCGATAATCGGGATTTCCTGGTGTCGGACCTGCTCGGCAGCAGCGCCTTCCGGACTGTACCAGGTGTTCGGGCCATAGAAAAAGCCGTACCGCAGAGCAACCCCGTCCATTCCAACTGAACTTAGAACACGCCCTTCGAGTTCGGTGTAGGTCCTTGCGCTTGCGGCGACACCAGGAGATGCATCGACCGCAAGTCCCTCGGACTCGTCGCCAAGCCCTATTCCGGGCCTGATGAAAAAGCCGCTTGCCTGTTGGACGTACCGGCGCACGCCGGTCGCACGCGCGGCGCGGTGAAGATTCCCGCCACCTTCGAGGCGCAATCGCCGATCGCCCGGAGCGGCCGCAGCCATCTCCGAAGGATGTCTGGGTAACGCCGTCAATTCGTCAATTACGACTTCGGCTTGTGCCTGCCGCAGCGCTTCCTCCAAAGCGGGACCATCAAAAGCGCTTATCTGAACGACAGACGCGCCGAGGTCTCGGAGCCTCTGCGCACCTGCCTCGGAACGAGTCATTCCTGTTACAGAATGACCTCGACGAACAAGTTCGGCGATGAGCGGCTGACCGATAGCTCCGCTGGCTCCGGCAACGAATACTTTCATTTGATTGTCATTTGTTCAAAGCCCACTCACGTCGTCAAGAGCGTTCCTCAGTCTTCACGAATGCGATATATTGTGATTGCATAAGCACCCGCGCCATTGAAGCGACAATGGTTTTACCCTGCACTTTCGCTCGATAGCTGGGCGCAAATTGTTTTTCAAAGCAAAACAGACCTCAGGTCACATCTCATCCGCGAACTGCGTGGATCGCTGCTCCGATGGCCATTGTAGGAGGCGTCTTTGCGTTTTGGCGGCGGCGTAAGGGCTCGGGGGCAGAGATGCCTGCCCGGGATTAGACCGGCTCATTCTGCGGTGCACCGAAAGACTAAGAGCGCTTGTGATGTAAAAACGACATCGATTTCCTGGCCTAACGAGACATACCGAAAGGCGGAGCTGTCGACTAAGCTGCTAACAGTGGAAAGGATGAACGGAACAAATTTATACCAACAACGATGAAGGTGTGTTCGTCCTCCAAGTATAGGAAACGCACGCGAAGACAAGCAACAGTGACCGACACTGGGTCCAGGTGCATCATTAATCTCGGGGAGGGATTTCCTTGACGCCGAAAGAAAGGCATTTGTCAGAGCGATAGAGTTCGATTTGATTCGCTTGGCAGCATGCTTTGTTGCGGTGACTGCTCCCCAGAAATGGACTTCGAAAAATCGGCGCGCTTTTTCCAAATCGGCAGCCGCAAACTCACCCAGATCCGATGATTTGCCGGCCGTGACTGCGAGATGATCAAATTCGCCAATGGTCGAAAAGAAATCCGTCACGGCAGATTCCTGCGTGATGTCGAGGACATGGTCTTCTGTGCCGTCTGGAAGTCCGGCTAAAGCTCGATCGACATTGGTCTTCTTGCTTGACGCGACAACTACCGAAGCCCCTTCAGCCGAAGCCGCTTTGGCTGTCGTCATTCCAAATCCGGAAGTACCACCAATAGTGACTACCCGTTGCGCTTCCAAGCTACGGTTGAGTGAGAAACGGGCGGGAGATATTGTTTGTTGCATGACCATAATTTCAGGCGAAGCATGAACAATTCGAATAGAATGGCGCGATCAAATGACACAATTTTGCTATCACTCCTTCGACCTGCGACAATTAGTGTCGTTCGCAGAAATCGCACGAACGGGAAGTTTTCGGCAAGCTGCCAAAACGCTCCATATCGCGCAGCCCGCATTGAGCCGGCAGATTAAACAATTGGAAGCGGCGCTCGGGATTTACCTGTTCGACCGGACTCCTCGTCGCTTGCACCTTACGATTGAAGGAAGAGAATTGGCCAGCCGGCTGCCCGCGCTTTTTTCGCAGATCGATTATCTGACAGAAACGGTTAAAGGAGCCAGCACCGGAGGAACTGGCCTGCTTCGGATCGGAGACACGGGCGTTCTGACGACGGAGGTTATCGCCCCGGCCTTGAGACAGTTGCGTAAGCATTGGCCGAACTTGCGTCTTTCAGCCGCTCAAAATACGTCGGAAGGGTTTTTTCATGATCTACGCGAGAATAGGATCGACTGTGCTTTTCCGGGGCTGGAACCGAAGGGCATCGATCTAACGAGTCACAAGCTATGCGAATTGGAAATTGGACTGGTTCTGCCGCCGGATCACCGGCTAGCGGACCAGTCAGAAATTCGTTTTGAGCAACTAAGAAACGAACGATGGATCTTGCCACCACGCGAAGCTAATCCGGTTCTCTATGATGAGCTGATTAGTTGTTGTCATAAGGCCGGATTCACGCCGAACGTAATCGCCGAAATGACTCAACGGCCCAGAGTTGTTTCACAGGTCGCATGTGGCATCGGTATCACCACTTTGGTGCAGACGATGAGGCATCTATGCATTGGCGGTACAAGCTTCCATCGCCTGATGCGGCCAACCCCGATGCTCGACTGGTATCTTGTTTATCGGAAAAATCCCTCATCCTCACTTTTGAAATCTTTCATTTCAATCTGCCTCCAGCTGGGCAGGGAATTCGGATAAGGGTGCCTGGCTCTCACCCACGTCTCAATTGAATGGTACCGTTTGCCATCCGGACTTAATGCTCTCCGCCGATGACAATGCGGTGAAGATGGGGATGGAAGTCGAGTTTCTGTCTCCAGGTATGCAGCGCGGCGTTCACGCTTCGGCAAAGGGCACGACCGAGCGGACAAGGCAGTTTGCGCCACCGGTAAGTCCATTGCCTCGAAGTTTGAACAGCGAAACTAAAGTCGCATCGCAATTAGCCGTATTGCAAGGCATGTCCAAGAAGTCCGCTCCGCGCTACCAGTCCCGCCTTAACATTCTAGGCTGTTTCGCTCTCCTTAACGCCATCCGGTCAAGCAGATCACCAAAAACGCTCGCTGGCAGTCAGCGTTGACAGGAACAGGTACCCGAGAACCAAAACTCCCATTTCTTCCCCAGCGTTCCCCTCCATTCGAAATTCTTTCGATCTCGATGTATTTTCGTCAATGACTACATCGACTGAACGCGCAGTTCTCGCTGGCGGCTGTTTCTGGGGCATGCAGGATTTGTTGCGGCGCTATCCGGGCGTGATTTCGACTCGGGTAGGCTACACCGGCGGGAACGTGCGTAACGCCACCTACCGCAATCATGGGACGCATGCCGAAGCGATCGAGATCATATTCGATCCCGGAACGATCGGTTACCGGAAGATTTTGGAATTTTTCTTCCAGATCCACGACCCGACAACCAGGAACCGTCAAGGGAACGATATCGGGCTCAGCTACCGTTCGGCGATTTTTTACACAAGCGAGGAACAGAAACGGATCGCGCAAGAAACCATCGCCGACGTCAATTCTTCGAAGCTCTGGCCGGGCAAAGTAGTAACCGAAGTGGTCCCGGTCGGCGACTTCTGGGAAGCCGAACCGGAACATCAGGATTATCTGGAGAACTATCCGAACGGCTACACCTGCCATTACGTCCGTCCCGAATGGCGCCTCCCAAGCCATGCCGAAGCGCCCCGGGCGAATTGAGCATCCCGCAGACCTTCAACTCCAGCATCAACCCTTCAGCCTGCACTTGTTAACGCGGGGACTCGGGGAGGGTAAAAGGCCTTTGTCTCGGAGGGACAGGCTGAGCGTTTCTGTCGGAACGACCGGAAGGTCGCTCTGACTTCTTATCAACATTTTTTGAGAAAGGCTGCAAGAAGCCGTCGCTGGAGCGTCTTGTATAGGAAGACAACAGGCTTTCTGAAGCTCTGAAACGTTGTCGACCTATGGATACCCTAGCCTTTGATTTAGACTCCCCAGAGTCGGAACAACTTCGTGGCGCTGTTCGTCTTCGTCTTTCTCAGGCCGCTGCAGCCATTACGCCTGACGGGTTTGGAAGCCTTCTTCCGGGGCATTGCAAATATTTACTCTACTGGCTGTTTCACGAGGTTGGAGCGGACGAAGGCACGGTATGGCTCGCGGACGCCGAACGGAAACACCTGGTCCCCGCCTATAACACTGGGCCTCGCGCCGCTGAGATTGTCGGTCTATTCCATCAACCTCTCGGAGAAGGGCTAGTCTCGCTGGTGTTTGCTAACGGACAAGCGCTTGTGGAGAACGAGGTCTATCAAAACGCTGACCATAGCAAGCGGGTAGACGACGCGCTGGGACAACGGACCGAGGCGATGATGATCGTACCGGTTCACCTTATAGGCAATCTCGAAGGAGTTATCTCCTGCGTAGTTCTCGGAGAAGGGAAACCCGATTCAGCGAAGCATTTCACCGCAGCGCATTTGGAGCTCTTATCCTTTCAATCCCGCGTGTTCGGAGCCCTTTTTCAGAACAGCCTCATCGAACGGATTTTTGGCCTATGACTATAAATAGTGCTGACCTTCAACTCACTTATCCGACGCTTGATGAGGCTCGAGAATCGATGCGAGCGGGAAAAGGTAAAGGGATTAAAGTCGCGGTAATCGATTCGGGTGTAGAAGCCGCGCATCCGGGATTGAAAGGGTTGAGCCTCGCCGATGACCTGGCATTTGAGCTCGATTCGAACGGTACGACGATCAAAGCGAAACCAGGCGAAGGTAAAGATCCCTTTGGTCACGGCACCGCAGTTGCCGGCATTATCCATGACCTTGCGCCCGAAGCCGAGATCGGAAGTTTCAGGGTCCTTAGCGCAGAGTTGAAAGGCAAATCTGCTGTGATTGCTGCCGGTGCGGCGGAAGCGATCCGGCGTGGCTACGATATTCTAAACTGCAGTCTTGGCTGCGGGAAGCGGGACCACGTCTTTGCTTATAAGGGATGGGTCGACGAAGCGTACGTAGCCGGCCGCCATGTGGTAGCCGCGTGCAATAATCAGTACTACGCAAAGGAAGAATGGCCGGCTTATTTCCCTACTGTTTGCGCAGTGAACTTTACACGCGAAGAAGAACGAGGCCGATTCTATTATCGATCACGCAAAATGGTGAGCTTCGCAGCGCCTGGAACCGGATTGCTAGTGCTTTGGACCGGAGGCACGCGGCGTATGGTGATGGGAAGCAGTTTCGCCGCTCCGCAAGTGGCGGCAATGCTTGCGCGGCTTCTCTCGGTTAATCCCGTATCGCCTCTTCTTGGAAAAGATCTCATGCAAAAGCTGGCGAAGCCTTGGACGCAAGGGATCGCAGGTCAGAACGAGTACGATTTTTTCTAATAACCCGATTTCTCCTCACAAATCCGGCGCGCATTCGGGTGACGCCGGACGGAGGGAGGAAAGCAGAGATAGCAAAAGCAGAAAGGTAAGGCAATGCTAGTCAGAAACAAAGAAGGTAAGTTCTTCGAAATTGACGAAGAGCTGTTGAAAGGGAAAGAGGTCGAAGGGCCCAAACCACCCAAAGGGGGGGGCGGACCACCTCCCGGCGGCGGTGGCGGAGCGCCGCTCATCGTCGTGAATGTGGGCGGTCGACCAGGGCCCGGACCCGGAGGTCAAGGGGGGTCGCCTGGGAAAGAGGATGACGACGCAGAGGGACGCTGGTGGTGGTACCACTGGTATCATTATTGGTCTTATTAATAAGCTGCGCCGCGCGCCGGCGATCGCAGGTGTCGCTGTCGTGCCGGGAAAGCGCCCGGTAGTTCGCTGCTAGCCGGGCGCCCATTCCCGTCTCCGACTACAGATGGAGTAAATTGTCCTTCGAATTGGTGATATCCAGTGAATCCGATTAAGCGGCGGGGAAGGACTCACAATGTGTCAGTCTGAAACGCTAGAATCTCTATGATTACTCAAGCTAAAATTGATCCCTATACCGCCAAAGCGGAGGAGGTGCCGATGCCTTCTTCGGTCGGCGAGTTCTTCGACCGTGTTAGTTTTGTTGCGGCAAGGGTAACGGATGCCTGCAACATCCAGTGCACTTATTGCAACGCGGAAGCCGGGTGTTCGACGAGCCCAAAGATGCCGATTTCCACATTTCGGCGCCTGGTCGATGGTTATATTCCTTCGTCTCAGTTTAAACATATCACGATCGAGTTCCATGGCGGCGAACCGACCTTAATGAGCGATGCGTGGTTCCGAGAAGCGGTGAACTACGGAAAGGAGAAGGCATTTCTTCATGGAAAAGAACTTACGTTTGCGATGCAGACGAACGGAACACTCATGAGTGAAGAACGGCTCCTGATGTTCCATGAACTGGGGATCCAGCTTGGCTTAAGCTGCGACGGTCCACCGGAGATTAACGACCGCCGGAGGCATAAAGGTGTCCTCGTGGAACGGACACTGGCTCTAGCACAGAAACATCATATTCCTCTTGGTCTTACGCTCGTTCTGAATCCTGGGAACTATCACCATATTCCTGAAGCAATGGACTTTTTCGCGAAATACGGGATTCGCGGATACCACATGAATTTTCTTGAACCGCAGGGACGCAACGAAGAACGGTTGACCGTCGATAACATGATGGAAGGCGCCTGTGCCGCGTTTCATCACATGGTCGACACGAATTGTTCGGTAATCGAGGCGCGGACTCAGCAAATGGCTAATCGCTTCAAGCTTGGCCGGAGCGAAGGATTGCACACCTGCACGCACATGGAGTGCGGTGCCGGAAAATGGTTTATCGGGATGGACTGGACCGGCACGATCAGCCCGTGTGACACGCATGTGCATGAGTTTGCAATCGGCGATCTTTGGAACGGATTTGATCTGCCGCTCGTAAAAGAGCAACTCAACGGGTTCCACCGTAAAGGGTCGTGGTATATCAAATGTTTTACATGCGAGGCCCGGAAGGTCTGCACATTCAATTGCACCATGAGCACGCATAAGAATCCTGATGTGCGTGATGCGGAATGTGCGTACACCATCCGCATGCACAAGTATATGCTCGAGCATTGGGACGGAGTGGAGAAAATCTTCGACAAGCTGCAAGAGAATCCGAGGAACAAGTATTTCCGCTGATACAGCAACTAACAACGTTTGGAATTGTCTAACCCTAAGGTCCTTTATGCGCGTTCAAGATATCCTGGGACATTGGTATGAGGTAGAAGACGCCCTTTTGGCGAATTGTGCCGTCGAGATGGAGCCCGAATCCCAGAAAGCGGGCTCTGTTGGGCCGGCGATAGTTGCTGTTAAGGAACCGACAGGCAACTCTGATGCAGCCGGTTCCGGTTCAAACATCGAGTACCGCGGCTCCGATTATTTCGCGTGGTAGCGCGGGAAGACATTGTTGAGTCGCTCGCGCGTGTTGAGATCTTGCGGGTTTTAGGAACGGCGCATGATCTCAATACGCTCGCTGAGCGTGTGCGCTTAAAGCGCCTGAGGGAGGGGGAATGCCTCTACCGCAAAGGGGAGGAAGGGGATCTGTTTTACGTCGTGTTTGCCGGTGCGGTCAACCTCATCGCTTCCGACGAAGCCGGAGGAGACATCCTTCTTAGTACCGTGCGCGCCGACGACGCGTTCGGCGACGAAATCCTAGTGGAAGGTGGACGACGCGAAGCCGAAGCTCGAGCTTTTTCAGCGTCGGCGGTGCTGGAAATCTCGCGCAGCGATTTTGCCTCGATACTTCGGAGTAACGGGGACAAACGGCCATGGGTCGATGCATACGTCACCCATCGGGCTCTGCAGACAGTGATCCGCAGATTCGGGATCGTGAGCGATCTGAGTCCGGAGCAAGCGCGCCGATGGTTGGCTGAAATGCAATTCGTCAAACATCAGCGTGGTGACATCATTTTCAGGAAAGGGGATACCGGAAACGATTTCTTTATCGTGATAAAGGGTGAAATCGGGGTCTATTCGGACCAAGCCGCTGCACCGGACTCTATGATCCGATCGTTGTCGCCTGGGGAACATTTTGGTGAACTTGCCCTGCTCGGAAGGACAACTCGAACTGCCACCATTTGTGTTTTGCGTGATTGCGTTCTCGCAGCGATTAGCGCCGATTCGTTTCAAGCTGCTTTTGCCGGTTCGGATGCGCTTCGAAATCGAATACTGGGAGCGATAGCCTCCTATCAAGGGGATGTTCCGCCTGCGGTCGTTTCACTTCAGTCCAGTGATCAGAGGGAGGCATTGGGCGGTGGTCCTTTGGGAACGGGCGGCGCTGCAATCCTTGAATATCCCAGGCTTACGGCCGACCCTGCTCTGCGCCGCCGGGCGGAGCGGCCGGCGCGCGGTTTCCAATTTGTGGCTGAACGCGAGGCGATTGATCGGGGACTCGCCGCCTCTCTTTCAATGATTGCCGGTACCTGCGGTTTGCGCGTTAGTCTTGGTCGGGTCCGGCGTCTGATCGGGGAAGGAGGCGCGAGGAATCCGTTCGGCTCACTTGAACGCGCTGCACCGCGAATGGGTCTGGAAGTCACGATTTACCATGCGGACGTCGAAAGCCTGTTCGCTGCTCCTCTTCCCGTGATAGTTCCGTGGGAGGATGGTAGGCTTGCAGTCGTGTTCGCGGCGAACCCTCGAGGCGTCTGGCTGGCCGACCCTGCGACGGGCGTGCGCACTATTGCGCCCTCCGGATTCGAGAAAGATTGGAAGGGAGGTCTCGTCGCGGTTTGTCGGCCTACAGAACTCTTTTTGAAGCTCGAACCGGAGCCCTCCAAATTTCAGCGGTACAGTCCGCTAGTCCGGCGCCAATCCGTTCCGCTGCTTCGGGCGTTGGCTTGTGCTTTGGTTGTGAGTTTACTCGCGCTTGTTCCTCCTTTGATCACGGGGGTGATTGTCGATCGTGTTGTGGCCCAGAACCAGGCATGGCTTCTGCCATGGATTTTGTGCGCGATGGTTGGAGTTGCGGCCTCCAAAGCGCTCCTCACTCTAGGACGGGAGATTGGCCTGCTTGCTGTCAGACGCGGGGTCGGAGCGGAACTAATGGGCGCGTTCATGCGTCACCTCTTTCATTTGCCGCTTAGTTTTTTTGCTCGAGTGCAACTGGGTGAACTGTTTGGACGAATACGGGAAAGCGAAAACGTTCGCGACATGCTCAGCGACACGATCGTATCGACGATCCTGGATCTGATCACTTTAGCAGTCATCGCGACGGCAATGCTTCTCATTCAGCCCTCCTTGGCGCTTGTCACGTTGGCTTGCCTGCCGATCTACGTGGGGATAACCCTTCTATCGATTCCTTATCTAAGCCGATGTAATCGCGCCCTGTTCGAGGCCCAAGCGAACGAGCAGGGGAGCATGGTCGAAAGCATTGTCGGATTATCAACCGTGAAATCGGTAGCTGCGGAAGAAACGGTCTACTCGCGGTGGCGCAATTATTTCGAAGAAACTCAGACGCAAACCCGGCGAAGTGCTTTCGTGAAGACGGCGTTTGCGTGCGCCAACGAAATGATGACGGCGCTTTCAACGCTGCTCATGTTCTGGTTCGGAACTCGCCTGGTGCTCGGTGGTGAAGGTCACTTCGGCGTTGGTCAATTGGTTACCTTTGTTCAATGGTCGATGCTGGTCTATCCGCCGATAGAGCGGATCGTAGGGCTGTTCTCTCGATTCCAGGCCTTTTCAATCGGCGTTGACCGTCTAAACATGGTTTTCGACACACCTGCAGAAGAGATGCAGCCTCCTGCGGATGCTCCCGTTCTTCCCAATGGAGGATGGGAGGTTAAAATCGAAAACGTTAGTTTCTCGTATGCCGAAGATCAGCCGAACATTCTTGCCGACATTTGCTTTGAAATTTCGAGCGGACAAATGGTGGCGGTTGTCGGCCGTAGCGGTTCCGGTAAGACCACGCTGATCAATCTTCTAACGCGTTTTTATGCGCCTGGCACCGGCAGGATGCTTCTAAATGGAACGGACATCCGGCAATTTGGCTTAAACGAATACCGAAGTCACGTGGGCGTCGTCCTGCAGGAGAATTTCCTTTTTACTGGTTCGGTTCGTGACAACCTCACAATCGGGAACCCGGACGCCACTGCGGAAGAAGTTGAGGAAGCCGTCACTCTCGCCGCCGCGGATAGCTTTATCCGTCACCTTCCGAAGGGTTTCGATAGCACCATTACCGAGCGCGGGCGCAACCTGTCAGGGGGCCAACGCCAGCGCCTGGCGATTGCGCGCGCCTTGTTGCGCAAGCCGCGGATGTTGATCTTTGACGAGGCAACCAGCGCGCTCGACAACGAGTCGGAACGAGCAATCCAAAAGAACATGTCTAGCATCGGCAAAGACCGGATCATGGTGGTGATTGCCCACCGTCTGTCTACCATTCGAAACGCCGACTTGATTCTCGTCGTGGATCAAGGCCGAATCGTCGAGCGAGGAAAGCATCACGATTTAGTGGAAATGAATGGGCTCTACAGCCATCTGCTACGAGCGACAGTTTCTTAACTGGGCAACTGGTACCTGGGGAACGCTGATTACGAAAAGAGTGATCGCTGGCTTTTTGGCGCGTGGTATGCGAGGGAACTGGCTGTGCATTTTCGACTAAAGAGATTAGCGAAAGCCGCGCTCGCTATGTTTATAGCGTTAGCCGGGATCAGCGCAAGAGGCGAGGATTTCGCGGGGCACTATTTTCTTCGTGGTGTCATGGAGGTTGGTTCAGAGTTGTTGCTGAAATCTGACGGAAACTTTGAATACATGCTAAGCTACGGCGCGTCAGATTACTGGGCCAAAGGCACATGGCGACACGAGAGCGACAGTATAATCCTCAATAGCGTTGGAAAGAAGGAAGCACCTTTCCGGCTGCTCCGAAGCGAGGCCGGGAAAATTGCAGGGATCCGCATTTGGGTGACGAGTAAGAACGGCAAAGGAGTAGAGGATGTGCAAGTAGCGGTGCAGACCGGCGACCAGCATCTTGAGGCAACGACGACTTCCGACGGGTCGGCCCTATTTTCAAATATAGCCAGTGCGCGCGCAGTCGAATTCGAGGTTCCGGTATACGCTGTCAAAGCCGGGCCGTTCCAAATTGATTCTTCTAAGAATGAATTCTACTTCGAAATCGATGGTGATTCGATCGCGCGGGTCTTCTTCAAGGAGGAACCTTTGGCCATCGATGGAAAAACCCTCGTGATGCGATATTGGAATGCGGAACAGCCAATTCGTTATGAGAAGCAATAGGGGTCAGTGCACGAAACGGACAATAGAGTACGTTAAGCCTCGGGCTGTGCCGTAAACAGATGTGAAAGCGAGTCTTGGGCCTTACGCAAGGGCCGAAAGCCACCTTTCGCGACTCGTTTATTGGCGTGCCAGATATAGTCGCCGGTGAGATTGATGTGCTCCCAGCCCAAGGGCGATAGGTGGGTCAGGAGCGAATCCTTGACCAATTGACCAGCCTCGCGCAGCCCTTTGATGTCTCGCTCCAGGTTGACGGTGTTCCAGAGAACGATGGCAGCGACCACCAGATTTAAGCCACGGCCTCGAAGTCAACATGAGGATGTACGCCGTCGATAAAACCCGGATGCAATGCTTGATATTTTAACTCTGTAATGTAAAACACTACACGAGACCGATGCGGCCGAGAATGATGAAGCATAAGCTCGCAGCAGGTTTCTAGGCACCAAAACGTCCTAATCCCCGAAGGCAAAGAATGAAAATCCGCCTAGCAGTGCGCGATTGATCGCGACAACGGGCGAACCTGAAAGGCCCAGCAATGCGTCGTAAAGTTGGACAACTTCGTTCCAGTTCTTTCGGAGATTCAGGTATTTCGGAAGATCAACAGCTAGTCGGATGCTGTCGTTTTCGCTGTTATACCGTGCACTGCTATTTGGCTACCGCGGCATCCGCACTCTCCGCACCGCAGCACGAATCGGAAGACTCCTCTTGGTACCGCCCGGTCGAGTGCACGAAACCGCTTTGATCATAACGATCGTGGTGTCTGACCCAATCGGTCAGATTGTGATTCGGACCGGTCTCGTTTCGGCCTTTTGGTAAATGGTCAAGATATCCGTACACACCCCCTAACATCTCGCTCCCGCGTGCGAATGCCGAATAGGTATGAAACACGTTACCGGCTGCGTCCTTGTAGAACAGGCTGGTTCCCGGCAATTCGTCGATCGGGATCTCCTGGTATTCATAGTTGTAATACATTTTGCCGTTTGCGATCTCTTCTTTCGTGAAAGAAACGTGATAGTCAAAATTGAAATCGCTTTCGTACGACGAAACCCATTTAAAGTGCCATCCCATGCGTTTCTTGAAGGCTTCAATCTCAGGCAATGGAGCCCTGGAGACCGCCACGTATCGCACATCGTGATGTTCCAGGTGCACGACGATGCCGTCATTATGATCCGCTCCAAATGAGCAACCGACGCAACCCTCCTTCCATCCCGGCCCGAGCATGAAATGATTGATAACCAACTGGCTGCATCCATCGAAGAGATCAGAAAGTGATTCCTTTCCCTTCGGTCCATCGAACAGATAACTCTTTTCGACTTTGACCCATGGTAGCGCGCGACTCTTCGCGTTCAATTGGTCGCGCAGCTGGATAAATTCTTTCTCCTCCTCGAGCAACTCTTTTCGAGCTGCAAGCCATTCCTCTCTCGAAACCACGGTATGCGTTTGAATGGTACTTGTTTCTTCCAATGTGTCGGATTTCATTGTCGTTTTTCTTTCGAATAATGATTACTGGACTAACTCTATTCTAAGAACCCGACGAACGAGTGCTCCGGATCAGGACATCCTGTCGAAGCTTTTATGACCCGCTCTCATCCGTTAACGCTCAGTCCCGACCTTGCTCGAACCGCAGAGAGGAACGCGGCGTAGCTCCAAGTCAGATTCCTTACGCTCTTCTCGTAGCCGCTGACACCGTCGAACTGCTCACTTAGTTCCAGATTGTCGCTATGATAGATCACCGCCTGCAGCATCGCGTCGCCGGCGTCACGTAAAGCGCTAACCACATCCCCTGCAGACGTCTGAGCAGTTGCTCCGATCTGGCTGAAGAACGTCTCGGAGAATTGATCGATCGGAACCGTTTGGCTTTGTGCGATCTCGTTCGCGAGCGCGTAGTATAGCTCGGCGAAGTTGCAGGTGCAGAGCGCCCAGGGATGTCTCCCGAGAATGTTATCGGCCAAATCGCCATCATAGGTGTCACCGGGATAACGTCCTAACAACGGCCCGATACCTAGGCTCTTGTCAGCGGCGTTGATCGGATACTGCTCAGGCGAACTATCGTCCGCCCATTGGGCTCGCAGTTGAGCCGCTGTGGCCAGCAGCTTTGTGTCGGTGTATGGAATCGCGCCGTAGATGCTTGCCGAAACAATGTCGATATTCGGATCGTAGCCTTGCGGCGCCGGTATGACCGAAACGTAGTATGTGTTGTTCCAGTGAGTCTCCAGCTCTGTCGTGAGCCAAGTTATCGCCGTAGCAACCCCCGACGGCACCGGGATACCGTACGTGTTGGACTGGATCGCTTGAAAGCAGCGCAACTGGACCGATCGCGCGAAGAATGATTGCCCCAACTGCTCTTCCCATAAATTGGTGGTAGGGCTCTGATAGACGCCCAGAAGAATATCGATATTGTTGGCGATCAGTGCTTGCGCGATGACCTGCGTCGGTGCGTCAAGTTGGTCGAATGCCTGTAAAACCGCCAATGTTTGCAGCGCCGGTCCGTCGCTCTGTTCAGACCATGGTTGTCGCGCCTGGCCGGCGATGGTGAAACAGGCATGCAATTTTGTGGGAGCCGCGTTACCCAGACAAATCTGAGCAAAGTTGACGTAATCGATCAATGGTTCGACGCCTCCGCCGGGGCGCGTCGGCACGTTCGCGGCAGCGATCTCCATAGCAGTGATCGCGGCGTCACGGGTCCAGTTGAAGACATAGTCCTGGTCTACGCCCGGGGTATTGGCCGGGAAAGAGGGGGCAGCGATGACGCACCCTGGCAGCGAAAATGAATTCGCGGTAACAGGATCGGTAAATACATAGCCGTCGCTGGCAACATTGCGAAACATCAACGAAAACATGTGTTGCGCGATTGTCGGCAGATCGGATTGCTGGAATGCCAGCGTTGGACGAACCTTGGCGACACCAGCTGACTGAGCAGTAGTATGCGCTCGAACATTTTGTATTGTTGGCATTGGGCTTCTTCCCTTCCTTGTGTCGCAAAAGATCTTTCAAATCGAGATTATCCGCCGATTCACATCATTTTAATTGAATGGAAGATCACGACCTCGTTCGAGCGCACCGGGATCCGGATTCGTGCAGCCTGGGGTGCAGCGAAGCGGAGACCGGGTAAGAGTAACCAGTGTCGGTTGTCAGTTGTCAGTGTCGGGAACGTGAAGAAAACGACGGATTGAGCTAGGCACCCTGGCAGCGAAGCGGAGCCCCAGGCACGGTGTCACAGCAAAGTGAGGTGTCCAATCAAGAACCGAGATCCCGCAGCGTTTGGCAACAATATCGAGTATCGAACGGCATCATCGGGTCAATGCCGTTGTTCGCGTGAAATTGCCGGCACGTATGAGCAGAACCACATAATCTTGTGATGAACATGCTTGATTGCCACAAGATGCAGGGTATTCTGGCAGACCATGAACAAGCTTGGTTATCAGCCTATGCCGGTACTCATGCGAGCCGAACCAGGTCACGCTCGTCAGACATCGAACTCCGCGAAGATTTTACTTACGGCGGCAAAATTGGGAGGTATCTTGGCCCTCTGCGGGGCTGCCCTGCTGTGTCTGGTAACGTTCAACGCGTTCCCGCCGCGGGCGATCGAATCCGAGGCGGCTTCCTCTCTTCCAGTTACGCAGGCATATCCTGCAGTTTCTGCCGGCCACGAAAATGAACTCGCTGCGCCGCAGGCTGATGTCAATCAAGGGCTCCAGGATACAATCGCAACCGATCGCGCGATACTCGATCAACCGCCAGTAAAGGCGCAGAGCCCGAGTTCGACTGCAGCGCCGATATCGCAAGTTTCAACGTCCGAAGATGCCAATAAATTGCTTAAAGAGGGGTACACCGAGTCGGCTCGAACCGTTTCCGAAACGCCACCGATTAGCGAGGTTGCGCGCAAAAAACTCGAAAGGAAACGAGTGCGAGCGGAGCAGCACAGAGCGGAACTTGAAGACTCATACGAGAATCACGCGATCTCCCATGAGACTTACAAAAACGGCCAGGTGAAGTACCAGAGCGCAATCGAAAAATACCGTTCGAAAATGGAATTCGGTAAGGGATCGAACAAGGAGGCGACAGGGCAAAACTGAACCAGCGTCCCTTTGTTCGAGAAAGCCTTTGACATTCCTGGCGAAAGTCTCCGAATCGGAATAAGCCATCGTGTCATAAGACGGCATTTCCGCCGAGTATTTCACAGCGCGATGGGAAGCAAAAGGTCTCGAATTGCTTCAAAGAGTACGAATAGAACTGCTTCGGTCGCAGAAATGGATTTTAAGACGAAAGCGGTACGGCGCAGGTATTGTCAGGCTGCAGAGCGCTTTGCAGAAAATGCCTTGGCGCGTGCATGAGTCAAGGGGGCCAGTGGCCATCGAAGGCTGCCGATGGTCATTTTCTCAGCTTGGCAAGATGCACAATGTACTCTAGCATCTAACATATCACGTGCAAAAAATCTTGAGGCTGGCGTATGTCTAAAGGAAACAACGAAAACCCGGTGGATATTGCGCTTCTTGGTTCCTTGCGGTCGGCGTTGGTTGAAGCTCTCGAGCAGAGGTTCAGAGTCCATCATATTTACGGAGAGCCCGATCCGCTGTCCAAACTCCAGGAGATAGGTCGGCAGATTCGCGGCGCAGTTGGTCACGGGATGGCGGGTTTGACTACACCCTTTATTGAGCTGATGCCCAATCTTGAAGTATTCGCGATCCATGGCGTGGGCCTCGAGACAACCGACATGGTTGCCTGTCGAGAGCGCGGTATCGTAGTGACCACCACTCCTGTTTTATTCGATGACGTCGCCGATCTTGCCTTGGCGCTGGCATTGGCTACTTGCCGCGAATTGCCCCGTGCTGATCGTTACGTACGCGAAGGTCAGTGGAAAAAGGGCCGCATGTCCCCTGGACGGAAATTTACGGGTATACGGGCCGGTATCGTGGGACTTGGTAGAATAGGGATTGAGATCGCTCGAAGGCTGGAGGGCTTCAAGATAGAAATCTCCTATACGGACCCCGTGACTCGAGACGTCCGATATCGCCGAATGTCCGACACCGTTGCGCTGGCACGCGAGGTGGACATTCTTTTCCTCTGCGCGGCTGGCCCTCCCAAAGGCAAGGCCCCTCCGATGATCAATCAGGAGATTCTCGAGGCTCTGGGCCCGCGAGGCATCTTTATCAATGTCGCGAGAGGGTGGCTTGTCGACGAAATCGCTCTCGTCGCAGCATTGAAATCCGGTCGGCTTGGCGCCGCTGGACTTGACGTGTTCGACGACGAGCCAAATGTACCGCAAGAACTAATTGAGTTGGATAATGTGGTTTTAACACCGCACATCGCGAGCGCGTCCGAGGAAACTTACCAGGCAATGGGTGATAATATTCTGGCAAATCTGCTGTCATGGTTTTCTGGTAGAGGCGCCGTAACTCCGGTTGGCAATGAACGCTTCCAATCTTGAAAAAGTGACGCGGCCCCAGTCGCTAACCACTCTCGTCACGGAGCAAATAAGGGACCTCATCATTTCAGACAAGTTGGCGCTAGGGGAACAGCTGTCGGAGCAGGACTTGTCCGAACAGCTCGGTGTGAGCAGGACGCCGGTTAGAGAGGCTTTTCAACGGCTTGAGATGGAACGTTTGGTAGAGATACGTCCTCAAAGGGGCACGTATGTTTTTCAATACGACATCACTCAGCTCAGAGAAATCTCAGAGCTGCGAGAAATCCTGGAGATCGGTGCATTGAGAATGGCGATTGCCCATAATCCCGATTTGCTTTCCCGGGTGCTGAGCGAAAAGCTCGAGGAAGCGGAAGCTGCTCTGATAAAGGGTCCTGCGGGGTATCAGTCCTACGATTCAGCTTTTCACGAGTCACTAGTCAGGGCGAGCCACAATCGAGAGATCATCGAGGCTTATATGAGAGTATCAGGAAGAATAAGGGCAATTCGGTTTCGACTGACCCGAACTGACGAGCTTACCAGGAGCGCTCAGAAGGACCACCGCGCCATCACGAAACTCGTCCTTGCACGCAAATACGAAGAGGCTGAGGTTCGCGTGGGTAAGCACGTTTACAACGGCTATCGCACGTTTGTCGCGGCCATAGAGGCCGAGGATTCTGTCAGGTCTTCGACTGCATCTGCTAACTTTCGTCGCTAAGAAAACCAGAAGGCTATTCGTTAGCTGTTTCTCTTTTAACTCACAGTTAACTCCGCAACAGCAATGGGTGGCGAGTATCGCACCAGCATCCGAACGAACCTTCCGGTGTCTGAATCTGTGAAAATCGGTGAAATCTGTGGCTTCCCGTCTCCGATCTGCGCAATCTGTGGCGTTGATATGATCAGTTCACATTTCTTCCTTTCCCAAAAGTTTTCCCGCTTGAAACTCTGAGCGAGCGTTTTGAAAAGTCTGAACATCGCTCTTTGCAGCTCGTAGCAAAATGCCTGAGTCATTCGAGAGCACCACAAAACGGAAGCCCATTTGCATCATTCTTACTGCGTAGGGCGCAGCTGAATTGTGGAGACCGGCGTAGATACCTCGCTTTTGGCACGCTGCCAGAACGGTCTCATAAAACTTAAGAATTTCCGGTTCCTCCCGATCCAGTTTCGGAGGCAATCCGACCGACATGCCCAAATCCCCCGGCCCAATGTAAACTGCATCAACTCCCGGAACGTCCAGAATGGCATCGATATTTCTGACCGCCTCCTCGGTCTCGATCATCGGCATGCAGATCAAATCGCTATTTGCCGTGAGATAATATGTGCCCGGCTCACCATAGATTCCGGCCCGGATCGGCCCGTGACTGCGTGCACCAAGAGGTGGATATCGCATGGCCGAAACAAGGGCGCTGGCTTCCTGCGGCGTATTAACCATAGGGCAGATGATTCCCATGGCACCGGCGTCAAGCACTTTGCCGATGATTCCGGGTTCGTTCCATGGTACGCGAACCATGGGAACAGGTCCATCGCGCGGAATCGACTGCAGGCATGCAACGAGGGATTGGTAATCCTGAAGCCCGTGCTGCATATCCACCGTAAGCGCGTCATATCCGGCTTTGGCCATGATCTCTGCAGCATAGCCGGAGGGAATGGTTAGCCAGCCCGATATTACGGTCTCGTTCCGGTTCCACATTTTTTTAAGGAGGTTTGCCATTTCAACTCTTTCTTGAAGTTATTTTCTGTTTGCTCAATTCGCGCAGTCAGAGGAACTTTGCGTCCGCAACGAACTTGTTCAAATTGACTACCATTTACAACGCTTACAGGCTAGCCTATTTCCTTAGATACTACCATATAACATGTTGCGAGTGGCGATCTGTCGTGATATACAAAGTGTCTCCTGCGTGCCTGTGATCGGCGGGACGATCTTGCTCCACCCGGAACTTGAGGATATTGGAACAATGCTGTCACCAGATTTCGAAATCATCGATACACCCATAAAGCAACGTGTCTTTGTTCGGTGTACGTGGCATTAAGAGGTGCATCTGTGCCGTAAAAAGATGGAAACATTGTAAAATGGAAGTTCGTATTGATGATCAAGTGCTGGTTGTCACGGGAGGGATGCAGGGCGTGGGACGAGCTGTTGGGCTTGAAGCTGCACGATCGGGTGCGGCAGCAATCGTTCTGACCGATCGCGACGAAAAGCGAGGGGCCGAAGTCGTCTCCGAAATATCGAAGCTGGGAGCGAAGGCTTTTTTTGTGACTGCGGATCTCGCTGAGCAAGACGCTCCAGCAAGGGTTATCTCAGCAGCTATCGATAAGTTTGGAAAGCTGGACGGTCTTGTCAATGTCGCAGCGCTGAGCCACCGCGCTTCTATTGCAAATGCGGAGCCTGCTTTGTTTGACCATTTGTTTGCCGTGAACACGCGTGCGCCGATGTTTCTGATGCAGGGTTTGATACGCCATCTCAAAGAACGCAAGGCCCCCGGCTCGATCGTCAATATTTTATCGATACACGCTCATGGCGCCTCGGTCGATCTGGCGATCTATGGTGCTACGAAAGCTGCGATGTCGCTTCTGACAAAGAACGCTGCTTTCGCGCATCGAAAGGATCGGATTCGCGTGAACGGCATCAACCTTGGCTGGACCGACACTCCTGGAGAGCGTGAAATGCAGGCCGTAAAGCTGGGAAAAGGGGAGTCATGGTTATCCGAAGCCGAGTCGCGCATGCCATGGGGCCGCCTTATCCAGCCCGAAGATGTTGCTCGCCTGACGTTGTTCTTGCTCAGTAACATTTCGATCCCGATGACCGGCGCACTCGTCGATCAGGAGCAAAACAACGTGCTCGGCGTCCGAGGCTAATCAGCCTCCTGACAGTGACTGAATCCTCGAAAGATCGAGCCGATAGCGGCGTGGATGACGTTGATCAGACTTCCATCGGCAAGCCCGTTTGGTATTCTCGCTGAAAACATCAATACATGAAAGCGATAGGTTATTTCGCCCCTGGCTCCGTCGACGTCTTGGTCGAAGTCAACTTACCAAAGCCCACGCCGGGGCCTCGTGACCTGCTCGTCGAGGTCCGTGCTATCTCCGTGAACCCGGTGGACGCGAAAATACGGGCTGGATCCGGTCCAGGCGGTCCGATTGGCGAAACCAAGGTGCTCGGCTGGGATGCGTCCGGGGTCGTAGTGGCGGTCGGAATCGAAGTCACACGATTCGCCGAAGGCGACGAGGTGTATTACGCCGGTTCATTGGAACGAACCGGATCCTACGCCGAATTCCATTTGGTCGATGAGAGAATCGTTGGTCGAAAGCCTAAAACGATCGACTTCGCCAGGGCGGCTGCTTTACCGCTCACTGCGCTTACAGCCTGGGAAATGCTGTTCGATCGGCTAAGAATTCCCCTCAGCAAACCCGCTGATTCAGGGGCTATCCTGATCATCGGAGGGGCCGGCGGCGTCGGCTCGATTGCCACACAACTTGTGAGGCGCCTCACCGGGCTCACCGTCATTGCGACAGCATCTCGTCTCGAAACGCAGGCTTGGTCGCGCGAAATGGGTGCTCACCACGTGATCGACCACCGCAGGCCGATCTCTGAACAAGTAAAAGCTATCGTTCCGGAGGGGGTTGACTATGTGCTAGCGCTGGTTCGTACCGAGGACCATTTCGACGGAATCGTTGACGCGCTCACCCCGCAGGGCGCTCTTGCACTCATAGAGAATCCAGCTCGGCCGCTTGACATCGTCAAGTTGAAGCCCAAGAGTATCTCCATTCATTGGGAATTTGTTTTCACCCGCTCGCGTTATCAGACCACCGACATGGGCGAACAGGGCCGGGTTCTCAATGAAGTTGCGCACCTGATCGATGCGGGTCTGATTCGTACGACTATGAGTGCCGACCTCGGTCTTATCAATGCTATCAATATGCGACAAGCTCACTCGATCGTCGAAAGTGGCACCTCGATCGGCAAGCTTGTCTTATCAGGTTTCTGAAGCACTAACTCCAGAGGTATTCATCCTAACAATCCCATACGCCCTATAGGCCTCATGGGCCCCATACGCCACACAGAAATTGAGCTACCTGAATCGTATTGGTGGGTACCCCGCATTCTACCCCAATTTCATCTCCTCCCAGTTTACCTGTGCCGGTCAGTGAGCCGCAGTGGCGCCGGTCGCTTTTGTCTTCTTGCAAAGCCAAATGGTCACAGACCCCGCTAAGAGGATGATGCCAAGTGCTAGAAAGCATTCGCTATACGCCATGACGAACGAGTTCGTTTGAACCGAAGCTTGAAGCATTCCGTAAGCTTGTTGCAACGCCCCAGCCGGATCCCCCGAATGCCGCAGGTTTTGTACGGATTGGTTCGATAGGAACTGTTGCACATAAGGACTGTAGGGCGTCACTTGTTCTCCAATCCTGAAATCATGAAATTGTTCACGCTGAGTAATCATGGTGCTCAACAAGGCGGTCCCTACGCTGCCGCCCAGGTTTCTCATGATGTTGAAAAGGGCCGATCCATCTCCCTGTTGTTCCCGCAGTAGACCGGCAGTCGCAAGAGCAGAGAGCGGAACAATCGTAAACGGTTGCCCCAGAGCCCGGACGATATTGCCGATTTGAAACTGCGGCCCGCCAAACTCGGGATTCATGTAAATATTCAAAAAGCAGCTGCCACCGAAGATCAGCGACCCGACAAAGACAATCAACCGCAAGTCAAACGATTTCATCAACCGCGGGACGATAGGAAATATCAAGAGTTGTGGGAGCCCGATCAGTATCATGGCCTCGCCGGTTTGTTTGGCGCTGTACTGTTGGACTTGCTCTAGATACTCCGGCAAGAGAAACACAGACCCATATAGACTTGCCCCCATCAAAAAATTCACTCCGGAAGCGAGGGCCAGATTCCGGATGCGTAGCAACCGGAAATTAACAATCGGGTGTTTGCTGACGAGCTCGCATATTATGAAAAGGGGAATAAAAATCACTGCGAGGGTAAAACAGCGTTGGATGAAAACGCTGGTGAACCAATCGTCATTTTGTCCTTCCTCCAGAAACGCGATGAGCGAGCCGAGTCCGATGGCCATGAATATTGTACCGAACCAATCGCCTTTCCAGAGTAACGGCATATTCAGCGGTTCTGGATCGGTTGCAAAAAAGATTGTAGCCAGCATGACCGCGCCAGGGATAAAATTTATGTAGAAGACCATTGGCCAGCCGTAGGTGTCTGTAAGTAGCCCACCTATATAAGGTCCAATCGCGGGCGCCATCGTTGCGGTGACTCCGAAGAGAACCAATCCGAGCGGGCGTCTGGAAGGAGGTAGCTGGGTATTGATGACCGTGAACGACATCGGGATCATGACACCACCGGTAAAGCCTTGAAGAGCCCGATAGATGATCATTTGCGTGAGTTCGCTGGCCGTTCCGCAGAGCCCGGAGAAAAGCAGGAACAAAGAGACATTCACCAGAAGATAGAGGCGTGTACCGAAAACGCGTCCCAACCAGGCTGTGAGCGGAATCGTAATGATCTCTCCAATCAAATAACTAGTGGAAACCCAGGAAGCTTCGACCGCAGTGGAGCCAATGCCGCCGGTGATTTCCCGCAACGAAGCATTGGTGATCTGAATATCTAACACCGCCATAAAAGCTCCCAAGAGGGTGCCAAGGACGGCGATCCAGGTACGTAAGCTGACTCGTTCTTCCGATGTTGGGTTCATTGCATCACTCCGGTCGCAGGAACGCCACGGATTTCAGTGATCGGCTCATTCGTGAGTTGATGCGACGGTTTTTCGTTTTCGGGAGCTTCCGGATAAGGCCTGTCGATCATTGTTTGGGTAACGGCAATGCTAGGAACCGTGGATAGACCCGGAACGATCTTGTCGCGCACTGCCTTGATGCTTTCCGGATCGAAAAGAATCTTCACCGGTACGCGCTGAACGATTTTAATAAAATTGCCGGTCGCATTGTCGGGTGGTAGCAGGGCGAAATTTGAGCCGGTGCCCGGTTGCAGACTGTCAACCCGACCAGTGAACCGGTAGTGGGGGAGTGCGTCGATTTTGATCTCGGCTTGTTGGCCAACCCGGATTCTTTCTAACTGGGTCTCTTTGAAATTCGCCAAGATCCAAACATCATCTTCGACGACAGCCATCAAAGCCTGTCCCACTGAAACGCGATTCCCGGTTTGAACCGTCTTTTGGGCGATGCGCCCGGAAATTGGAGCGACGATGGTGCAGTAGGAAAGTTGCAATTCCGAACTCCTAACTTGCGCCAGAGCGGCTGCGGTTTGGGCCCGCGCAGCCCCTTCTTGAGCTTGAGCGACTTTCAGGTTTTCCTCGGCCACGTTCACCGCTGCCAGGTTCGCCTTGTACGACGCAACGCTTGTTTCAGCCTGAGATTGCGCCGTGTCGAGGTCCTGTTTCGAAATGACACCTCGACCCTGATAAAATAGTTCGCTGTTCCGTTTGAAAGTGCGCTGCAAATAGTCGGAATTTGCTTTCGACGCATCTGCCTTAGCTTGAGACTGCGCTAATTGAGCCTCGGCCTGCGGTATCTCAGCGCTCGCTTGTAAGAGTTGTGCTTGCGCTTCCAGATAGCTGGCTCGGTCCTTTTCCAATGCAACTTGGTAGTCGCGCGGATCCAGTTTCAATAGCGGTTGCCCGGCAGTAACATGCCAGTTGTCGTCGACCAGGACCTTTTCAACGGTACCAGTGATGCGCGAGCTGATCTGGTGAGTGTAACTGGTGACATAAGCATCGTCGGTGTCTTCGTGGGTAGAAGCATATAAAAAATACCGGACGCCGAAAAAAATGCCCAGGATCCCAATCACTGCGGCGATTATCAGTATACGGCGCCGCGGCCCATTTGTTGGTATGTCCGCGCGATTCGCACTGCTCGCGGGCGAGCGAGCTGCGACATGGTTGGGTGAAATCGTGTTTTCTTTGACTAGCATAAGTTCTTTAGCGGTTTGAAATTAGAGCCATGATGAAGTACTCAAATTTTTGCGTTCTCGATGGGGCTCTCGCCTCTGGTTGAGTCCCAAAGCTGAGTGCGGCTATTCGGGCTCTGAAGGCTACAATCGCTGGGCTTTCCGCACGGAGAATTACTTTTTTCCTCTTCCAGCGATAACTATTACTTATGAGGATCGGCGGAATTCGACAGAATAGACGGATTTCGAATTCGATGATCTTATCGGCAATAGATTCCGAACTGCGATCCCAGTTGATGCCAATAAGGATAGGCTGATGTCACGGCGCTGCCGATCCAGCCTCCCAATCTAAGGCGATTTCACTTCCGCAACCAGAACATCGATAAATTTTGAGATCGTCTGTTCCACTTGCGACTGTTTTTTCCAAATGGCGAATAGTTCAAAATGACAACCTGGTTCAGTTAACAGATAGTAATCGGCGACCGATCTCCAGGTTTCTTCCCTTCCGCGGATAGTCATATCCGACCCGACAAAAACGCCGCGTCCTGCTGCAACCATGCCAATAAGACTTTCGAACGAATTGGCTAACGCTCCAATCTCCGGTTCAAATCCACCGAACCGTTTGCAAAGTCCACGCAACCATTGCTCGTATCCAAATCCATATGCCGGATCGATGGATAGGAATTGATCGCGGCGAAAATCTATAAGTTTTGGAACCGTTCGCTTTGGAGAGTGCCGATTTTTCGGACAAATGATTACCACAGGGGAACGAAGTAGAAATCGAGTGGATACCTGTTCCTGTTCGTCTTCTTCCAGCGCGGAGCCAAAGTATCCGATTCCCAGCATAATCGAACCGTTCAGCACGCCCTCGACTTGTGCCCGGTTGTTCAGATTTAAGACCGTGATCTCAACCATCGGATGCTGTTCACGAAACCGGGTCAAAACGGCGGGAAAGAATGAGAGGGTCACTGCACCGAGACTACCGATCACGAGCCGCCCCCTTTCTCCCTGCGCGGCCTCCTGAGCCTGTTCAGCCGCCAGTTGAGCGGCCGCCAGGGCTCGACGACCTCCAATAAGAAAGGCGCGACCGGCTTCGGTAAGTTGAACCCCTCGCGAACTCCTCGTAAACAGCCTGACTCCAAGCTCGTCTTCCAGATCGTTGATCTGTTGGCTCAATGCGGGCTGCGAAACGTGAAGCCGATGAGCCGCCCGTCCCAGGCTCGATTCCTCCGCAACAGCAATGAAATAGCGGATGTGACGCAACTCCATAGTTCGCCTTCCCGAATGGGCCTCTCCCCTCATAAGCTCTTCTTATCACTGCGACAAGAATTAAGTACTTCTCGCCGTCGCGATCACGGGCTTCTCTCCGCTAATCGTTGATTTGTCCAACAAAAGGGCCGCCGGCAAAGCGGGACTGGCTGTAGGGGTACACCATGTCTCAATCGCTACGCGACCGTGATATTCTCCCGAGCCAACGCTTCGTCGACTGCGATCGAAAGATCGCTCCGCACCTGAACCCAGTCTTCGTAACGATCGGTCCATGCTCGCAACTGAAAGCTCAGCGAGCCGGGCGCGAAATTGATGACGTAGGCCTGCGGCGCCGGCTCTTTCGCCAAACCGGGATAACTCGCTGCGAGGCTCTTTAGAACTTCGATTACGCGGTGCGGGGCTACGCCGCGCGCCACGCTGACCGGGACCTCGATTACCCGGTATCGATCCGAAAAGGTCCAGTTCGTCACCTTGTTCGAGATGATCGTACCGTTGGGAACGATGACGTCGGAGCCGTCGACTGTGCGAATGACGCTCGCCCGGATTCCGATACGTCGTACCTCTCCGATGTCGGCGTCGACCTGGATAACGTCTCCAATCTTAATTGGCCTTTCAAACAGAAGGATCAATCCGCAAACAAAATTGTTGATTACGGTCTGGAGTCCAAATCCGACGCCGACAGTAAAGGCTCCCGCCAGAATGGTTACTTTTGTGAGATCGACACCGAGCGCAGCCAGAGCGACGAAGAATCCGACGAGAAGTACAACGTAATGAACCATTGCTGAAATCGCCTGCGGGATTCCTCGTTCCAGCTTCCAATGAGAATAGACATCTCCTTCGAGAAAGAATCGTAGAAACTTTGAGACGAGGAATGATGCCCAGACCGCGACAGCGAATGCCAAAATCTGGCCAGCGGAAATTGTGAGCGAGCCGATCGAAATGGGAGCCTCAAGGGCCGCTGCGGCACTTTCGATCAGCAGCGTTCGGACCGCGAAAAAGTTTAATGTCAAACTCAACCAATACAGGAATGCCAAGAATGCAGCGACCCCGCAAATACGGCGCTGCAAAATCGGCCGATTGAACCGCACGACACGCAGCAAGGAAAGCGGACCGACTTCCATTGATATAATGATTAGCCCTTCGACGACACGCAGCGTCGCGTACAGAGCGGCTCCGAAGTATGCGCTCCGAAGCGTGCCGCTCCCCAGGAGATTCGATAGATTGACGTAGCCAAAAACGTTCGCCAGGAAGGTCACCGGAAAGATAATCAGGCCGATTCGCGCGGCAATGCGGATCACTCGGCCGAAAGTCTTGGTCGTGTTCGCACCGTCGGTTAGCGAGTTCTCTCTGCGAATCAGCCAGATTGTAAACAGAGTTCCTCCCAACATTTCTGCGCTGTATAAGAACCGGCCTGAGGTCGGGAGCACCACCATCATCGTACGAAGTTGATCGGCGAAGTAGAAAACCAGCAGCGCATTGACGATCGGAAAAAGTCTACGATCAATCAATCGGCGAAGTATTAGCGCAGTGGGAATTAGAATCGCGCCTCCAAGGATTGCTCGCAGAACAAAGGGAGCAAGAGAATAGAGCGGGGTTGCGATCAGAAAGGAGAGCGTAATCGCTGTCGACACCGGGACGTCAAAGAACGGGGCCGCGCGTCGCAACTCCGGGTCTGTCTTCGTCCATTTGTGTAGTCCGCGCCGCAACCAATAGACGACGAATAACAAAAGCAGGAGGAGGAACGCGTGAACCAGGAAGACCTCCGGCCTGCGTTTTATAAAGGCGGCGCACACGCTCGCACCCGCGTGCCAAATAAGCGATGCGCGGCTTTGCTTCGTCCACTGCATGGCATCAATGCTCCAAATCGGTGGGCTATCCTGGGTGAAGAGTTTTTTGACCGCAGTGTTTTCTGCCTGATCAAGAGCCGAAGAGGCCGCTTGCAGTCGGGCTATTGACTCCAGCACCTCACCCAACATGGCCAAATCCTTCTCTCGAAGCGCGATGACCGCATGCTGCGTGTCTGCGATGGAGCCAATCAGACTTTGTACACGCTTCGGAATTTCTGGCGCTGCCTGCGATAGCTCCGGTACGCCAAGCGTTGCTTTCCAGATCTTGCTCAATCGTTCCAATTCGGCGATGTGCCCCTCCAGAGTCTTAGCGTTCGCCGCTAAATCATGATTCCATCTCGAAAGCTCGCCGCCGAACGCCTGCACCACGACATCCATCCGGTAGAGAAACTCGAGCGGCAGGCTTGCCCCGAGAAGCTTCTCCATTTCTTCCGTTCGCAATTCGAGTTCGTCTTTCAATTCAGGGATGCGTTTTGCACCATCTGTCGTTACCTGGTCACTGGACAACGTCGTCTGAATTCGGCGGAGGGAGAGCGTCGCAGATTCCGCCTGCACCGCAATGTCGGAAAGAGGGATCGGAGTCGGCTCCGGAATTGTCGCCGTTGGTGTTGCGGTTGCTGCTGAGGAATACTGAACGCTGCCGGCTAATCCAATCAGAAACCAACAGAAATGGATGCAAAAACGGAATCGAATTTGTCCGCGCATAAGATAGAAATCGGGGCTCTCTTGGAACGACCGGTAATCGACGACCCGTAGGAGTTAGGAGTCAGCATCCTGCACCGCAAGCGGCCTGTTTAACAGCAATTTTTTCCTCTCCATTCCGGAGAGAGGTTTGCCACAGCCTAATGCCAACCTGATCAGGTATACGCCGACACGCCCACGCCGACACGCTGACACCGCGTCCATTTGTTTGCGGGTCCGCCACGCTGTGCCTCCGCGGTAACCCCTTCCCGGGAATGAACAGGCGAGACGCCAATCGTAGACAGGCTGAAAGCCAATTTTACTTTGAATTCCCGAACGTTCTGGCGGTTTCTGCGCCTCCATGTCTCTGCAGCGAGTTCAACGCGACATCGCTCTGGTCCGGACAGCCGGACCCGAAAATTCCAAATCTCTGTGCCCTCTGCACCTTGTGGTTAATCCAATCCTCTGTGTCCTCTTCCGCTCCTCTGCGCACTCCTCCTCCGTGTCTCCGTACCACAATGGTCGGAAATCTTGTTTTTTCTGCGAGGATTCCGAGGTCGTCCCCAGTCTAATGTCAATCCAACCAGGTATTCGCCGACACGCCGATACGCCGACACCGCATCCATTTGGTTGCGGCTCGCGGCCGCCCTGTGATCTTGGTGGTCTCCTGTGCAAATGCCTGCATGGTTAAGCGCCCACTCCAATCGCGCGGCATAAAAAGTAGGAAGCCAGCATAGCAAAGACAACAGCCATTGCTAGTGGCGCAAAGAGATAGTATGCAAAACCGCCTAACAAAAATATCGGTACGAACACGATACAAATGGAAAGTGTTGCAACGAAAGCCGGCGTAGTGCGGAACTCACGAAGACCGACTGATCGAAAAGCGCTTTAATCTGCAACTCCTGAGGCAACGTTGCCGCGATCTGAGGTAGCGCTTTTCTAACTCGCGATACGACGTCTAAAGTCTGCCGCATCAATACTGGATCCAGGTTGCCGATAAATCTTGATGACAGCTATGCCATTGAAGGAGTTGGACTCGATGTGGTGAATGTTATTGACTGTTGTGGTTGCGGCCCGCTCTGAAACAGTCGTGATGCGCTCCCCCATTTCCTGAGCGGGCAGTCCACTATAGGTCCAGATGATGCCCACGACCGGATTGTTGATTGCCGGGAAGATGTCCTTGGGCATCTGGAGCGCGCTGAGCGCGCCTCCAATAAACAGGACGACTGCCAGAACAGTGAATGTGTAGGGAGCTCTAAGAGCGATCTTTACGATCCACATCATATCGGTCGGCCTTTTCCAAACTATCCGCCTCGAGGGCGGAGCTTACTCCTTTTGTCGGCCAACGACTTGCTGAGGGATTTCTCTGAGTCGCCTGAAACAGCCGTAGTACCGGCAACAGAGGGAACGCCTTTTTGTCAAAGGTCGTGAGCGACACCCGAAATGGACGCCTAGCCTCATTCGATGTCAATGAGAAACGATTTTTCATCGGCATTGATCAGCAGGAAAGGGGAGATTGGGTTTGGACGTTTACTCCGAAAACATCGAATCGCGCGAGACGGTAAAACTGCTCTTGTTCGCACCCGAAGGTTGTCCGGACAGACTGGCTTCGAGATCCTCGGTAAAGCTGAATTCCCGAATTCAGTGTGATCGGTCATATATTGCTATGCGTGCTGCAAGCAATATGCGCATTCTCGCGACAGACTCTAAGATACTCTTAAGCACTCGGCACTAAGAACAAGTCCAAGGCGATTACACTTTCCAGACCAGTGGCAATGTTTTGGACATAGCGCGTTCGTTAATCTAACTTTTGCCGGAGATCATATATTATAAGCTTGCGCATAAATAGCGATCTCCCTATTTTTTGCGCCCAACATGAGTTTACGCATAAATGACGTAGCCCCCGATTTTTCCGCTGAGACCACACAGGGCCCCATAAATTTTCACGAATGGATCGGAGATGGCTGGGCGATTTTGTTTTCCCACCCGAAAAACTTTACTCCCGTTTGCACCACCGAACTCGGCTACATGGCCGGTTTGCAACCCGAATTCACAAAGCGAAAATGCAAGATTATCGGGCTGAGCGTTGACCCGGTAAGCAGCCACGGAAGGTGGGCCTCGGACATAGAAGAGACTCAAGGACACAGAGTGGACTACCCGTTGATCGGCGATCCGGAATTGAAGGTTGCAAAGCTCTACGACATGCTGCCGAGCGATGCGGGGACCACCTCCGAGGGTCGCACGGCCGCAAACAACGCCACGGTACGCACTGTGTTCCTGATCGGCCCGGACAAGAAGATCAAGCTGATGCTCGTTTACCCGATGACCACAGGCCGCAACTTTGATGAAGTTTTGCGGGTCCTTGATTCAATACAGCTCACGGCTGCTCACAAAGTCGCAACTCCGGTGAACTGGAAGCACGGCGAAGACGTGATCATCGTGTCGGCAGTGTCGGACGAGGAAGCCAAACAGAAATACCCTGATGGCTGGAAGTCACCCAAGCCTTACATTCGGATCGTCCCGCAGCCAAAGTGACCACCAACTGCCTGCGTCGACCTCATTTGAACTGAGTTCTTCGAATTGCTCCGACGGCTTTAGCGGAGCCAAACGGATCTAGCCGGGATTTCCGGCTTGGCAGTTGGTGCTTTGTCCTTTTCGCGAAAGAAGTAAACTATTGGTTGGACCGATCGAATCGGAATCCTATGTATATCGAGCGATTCTTTGTTCCCGGACTTGCCCATGCTTCTTACCTCGTCGCATCGGGAAATGAAGCCGTCGTAGTCGATCCGGAACGGAACGTGGATGGTTACCTCGCTTACCTCGATCGAAACAAGCTAAAGCTGACCGGCGTCTTTTTGACGCATCCTCACGCGGATTTCGTCGCCGGGCACGATGAGCTTTCCGATCGGTCTGGTGCTTCGATCTTTGTTTCCGAGAAAGCTCCTGCAACTTTCGTCCACCGCGACCTCAAAGAGGGTGACCTCTTCGCCGTGGGAACAGTGGAGATTGAGGTGATCGAAACACCCGGTCATTCGCCGGATAGCATTTGTCTGTGTGTACTCGAATCCGGCGTACCCGTTGCTTTATTTTCCGGTGACACACTTTTCGCCGGCGACGTGGGTCGACCGGATCTACGCGATCAGGAGGTTGGCTCGCATGAACTCGCGACAATGCTCCACCATTCCCTCTTCGATAAGCTGCTGAAGCTCCCGCCCGAGGTAAAAGTTTACCCGGCACACGGAGCGGGATCGTTGTGCGGGAGACAGATTTCGTCCGCACCGTTCACCACGATCGGCCAGGAAGCGGCCACCAATTGGGCGCTCCAATTTACTGACCGAGATCGGTTTGTAGAAGCCATGGTTACAAATTTGCCCGACCGGCCGCCATACTTTAACCGCTCGGTAACACTCAATTTGCGTGGTGCCCCGTTTTTGTCGGACCATCCTGCGCCCGCGCATCTAGGACCTGGCGAGTTCAATAGGTTGAAGCAAGAAGGGGCTACCATATTGGATGTGCGCCCGGCGGCGCTTTTTGGTGACGCACATGCCGTTGGCAGTCTTAACATTGGAGTTGCCAGTCCCGCATTCGCTGTCTGGTGCGGCTTTTTTGTTAACCCGGATCTACCGATTGCACTGGTGGTCGAATACGAGACAGAGGCAAAGCAGGCTCAGATCGAGCTGGCACGTATCGGATTTGACCAGGTCGTGGGATTTATCTCTGCCGATGATCTCGACGAGACGCTACAGATTACCCAGATGGGAGCTCGCGATTTTCTCGCCTCCCTTGAGAGCCCGGGTCGTCCGCTAATTGTAGATGTGCGATCGGCCCAAGAATGGAGTCTCGATCATCTGGAGGGTGCGATCCATATTCCGTTGCCGCAACTGCTTCGACGCATCGGCGGTTTTTCCCGAAATGCGCCTGTGACGATCGTATGCGGGAGTGGATACCGCAGTTCAATCGCTGCGAGTCTCCTTGAATCGCAAGGATTCGAACGATTGGTTAATGTGATGGGCGGCATGCATGCAGTTCGGCACGCAAAACGTCCTCGCCTTCCGATCATGGAGTTAGCTGAAAGTGCGATAACGTGGGTCATCTAGGAGTTTGGAGTTCGAGATTCGAAGTTCCGAGTTCCGCGTTTAGTACGTTGACCTCAGATCATGTATTCCATCACGGCCTCCGCCTCGGCGACAGGAACGGTCGGTTGTTCGAGCAGCGTTTCTGCAACCCGTTTCGCCTGCGTGCGCAGCTCCGGAACGGCAATGGTTTCCCACAGTGTTCCACGTAGCAGTGGCCCTAGGGCAAGCAGCAAAGGGGATCGCTCTCCATTGGCCGAGATGATCGTGTGATCGTTGTCGATTCGGACTCCCATATCTGACTCGTCCGGCGCAACCAATCCACGCCGGAGCAGATTTTGCAGCAATAAAGATCGGGAGGCGCTCAATCTCGTGACCGGGCCACAGGCATTGATCACAAGATCACCCGTCAAGCTCTCGCCGTTATCCAAATGCACGGTAATCTGGCCACCTGACGCTTGCACCCGTTCGATACCGGCAGCGTGAATTCGAAGCTGACCCGTGAGCTGCGAGCTGGTGATTTGCGCGTGGATGTCCGGCGCGATCCGATGACGAAAGACGTTCCATCGCGCGGCATACTTCGCGATGAAAGCGATCCGCTCCTCGAGCGTCAGACGGCTCCAGATATTCTGTGTGTGCGGACGTAATTTATCGACGATGATCGCCGGATTGGCGTTCTGTTCATGGAGTAGGCCGCAATGGTGCTGCACCAGCGCAATCAACTTCGCCAGACCGAGATCTGCGAGATCCACACCGGTCGGAGGGAAGTCGGGATATTCGATACCGCGAAAGTGCGAATGTGGAAACCAGCCGTGGCGAGAGACGGCGTGGATGTTACCCATCCATCCCAATGCACGCAGCGAGAGGATCACATCGACCGCGGTGAGTCCTGTGCCAAGCAGTACGATGCTTTCGCCTTGATCGGGGATCCGCTTTTCCAAAGGTTGCCATGGGTCATTCATCCAGGCCGAATGTCCGAGCAAAGTCTCCGATCCTGGCAGCGCAGCCGGGGGCTCATTCCCCGTCGCCAAAACCACCCGGTCTGCTTCCACAGCCATGGAATCTTTCAGACGAATCACGCCGCTATCGCCCCTCGGTTCGATATCCACAACCTCTCCCGCGATGATATTCGTGCCGACTGGCGTCGAGGAGCCGCCGCTCTCCAAGTGATGGTGCATGATCGAACGCAAATAGTCGCCGTAGATCATGCGTGGGATGAAGCGCTCGCGCAGTTCGATTTCCGGAACGATGTCAAACTCCGAACGCGTGCGCAGCCATCGCAGGAAATGATCCGGCTCATCCCGAAAGGCGGACATATTCCTCGCGGCGACGTTGAGCAGGTGTTCCGACCGGCGCGTGCTGTAGGCGACGCCTCGTCCCGTCGGCCGGTGATCATTAACGATGGTCAGTTGAAGCGGATGCGTACTGAGTCGCACCAGATTGACCGCCGTCATCAGACCGCTAAAGCCTCCTCCGATAATGGCGATCCGTTTGGGCGTTGAGTTCGACACGAGTTTTTCTCCTTTAGGGCGCGGTTCTAATTCCCATGACGCCCACGCAGGGGTTCGGTTACCCCTTCGAAGACTCTATGTCCATGATTAAATTCCAAAACTCGATCACGGCGAAAAAGCTTGAGATAGAGCGTCCAAAACGTGCCGGCTCGTTCGTCGTAAAAATAAACGGTCCGCCTGATCCAGGCGACAGAAAGGGCAGCCGGATCCAGCGAAATGGGACACAGAACTAGCGTTTAGGCCGACGGACAATCAAACAACGAGCTGAAAACCAGTGATCATGAATGCGACTCCTTTGCAGCGTGTGAGTATTACCAGAAAAAATGGATTCATCGGTCTGGCTCTCTTGTGCGTAACTATTCCGCTTATGCTGACCGCACAGCCGATCGAGAAGAAGAATTTGGTGGGGATGTGGGAAGTGAAGATATCCGCGGGAGGAGTTCCACCACCGCCTCTACTGAGCATCGCGAGCTTTGGCGGGGACGGCAGCTTTACGACGACCGGAAATACCAAATTTTCGCTCGGACCGCCAAACCAGGACCTCGCGGATGAGCGAGGTCCGGGATTCGGTCGCTGGGCTCAAACCGGCGACAGAGAGTTCAAACTGACGTTTTACGCAGTCCTGTTGAAGGAGGGCGAAGTGAACGGATATCTGCAGGTCCATAGCACCTTGATCTTGTCCGAGTCAGGAACCGAGTTCACAGCCCGCGACTGCAAGGTGGACTTTATGGACGCAGCCCGGAAGGTACTGGACAGCGACAACGATCAGGCCCAAGGCACTAGATTGGAAACACCGTAGCAGGTACCGAGCGAGCGAAGCAAATTCTGAAAGGTCTTCGAAATCTTGAAACTTGAGATTCGACCCTAATGACTAACTACAAATCAACAACTTTTAACAGGGAGCCGCTGAGGCACCATACCAGCGGGTCCTTAACAAATGCGGTAAGCAAATCATTTTCAGCTGATCGAAAAAGACGCCAGCCTTTGCAGCTGGCGTCGCCAATCCGCGGTGCCGGTTGTCAATAGCGATAGTAATGGCGATGATGCCAATGGTGCCAGTGCCGATCGTAGTAGCCGTAATAGTGATGCCTGTGGTACCGGTAGGCCGGCCCGATATAAATGCCAACCTCCGCCTTCGATTCAACTGGCGTCAGGGCAACCAGGCCGAGTGCAGCCATCCCGAATAGTAATAATCTTTTCATAATTGCTTTTCACAGTTAGACGAGATCAGGCGCTTTCTAATGGCGCTCTGATGCCTCGTTCGGGGTGCACCCCGAATGGTCGCTCTGCACATTGAGACTCACGATTCAGGCGTTTGAACGTAAAATTCGTCTTAGTAAAACGCATAAGTATTCCGACCTAAGTCGATTCGAACCTCTCAGATTCACCGGGGAGAAAAGAAAACTCCTGATCTGCGGAATAGAAATCTTCGCGTTTTTCATGTAGCCATTGCTGATGCCCGTCAATTTCCCCTAACACTCGAGGCAACGCCATTTCTACATGATCATTTCAAGCCGATCTATAAGCATTGCAGACGTCGTCAATCACTACGATGAGCTTGACTCGTTTTATCGAGAACTTTGGGGCGAACATGTCCATCATGGGCTTTGGCAGACGGGTCAGGAGACATGCGAACAAGCCGTGACCAAGCTTGTTGAGCTTGTTGCGAAACAGGCAGAAATCGGGATCGGTGATCGCGTGCTGGATATCGGCTGCGGGTACGGAGCGACGGCTCGAATGCTTGTAAAAGAATATGGCGCAGACGTCACCGCGATTACCCTCTCTCCAACGCAATATCGATATGCATGCTCCCTGGATCCGACGGGGAATCCTAAATATCTCTTGGGCGACTGGTTAGCAACCGAGTTCCCGCCGAAAAGCTTCGAAGCCGCCGTGGCGATTGAAAGTTCTGAACATATGCCGGACGCTGGGGAGTTTTTTGCGCGGGTCTTTGCGATGACGGCAGCCGACGGCAGGCTCGTTGTTTGTTCCTGGCTGGCTAAGGAAGATGCCACCGCTCGGCAGAGGCGTTGGTTCTTGGAACCGATTTGTCGGGAAGGAAGAATTCCGCGCCTGCACTCCGCTCAAGAGCTAATCAAGCAAGCCGAAGCAGCCGGTTTCCGAGTAGGCACGGTGCAAGATTTAACCGATCAGGTCTGGCGCACTTGGCCCATCGTGGTCGGGCGTTTCGTTCGGCGCGCAGCGTGCGATCCGCGTTACCGATCCTTTCTACTCGATCCCAACCGGCGAAACCGGATGTTTGCGTTGACCATTGGCCGAATCTGGGCCGCCTACCGGATTGGCGCATTGCGCTACGGGCTGTTCCAATTTGTGAAAGGTAACCCCGGCTAGAACTGATTGTCCACGTCCGGGTTCATCTTCAGGATTTTGCGGCAGGTGTTCGCATTGACAAAGTCATGCCCGATGACGTTCGGGATTGGGAGGTTCTTGTTCGGGTCTCTGATATCGCTGAGGAAATTATCAAGCCGCGCATGCATGCCCTGCGATCCTGTCGTGTTCTTCAGGACGTTGCCGCCAGTCTCCTGCCAATAAATCCAAAGCAGATGATCGCTCCCGCCATGTTTCTGATGCTCTTCGCAGGCTGCGTTTGTGATCTTGACCGAGCCTTCTGACGACCAGTTCCCTTTGTCCTTGCTCTTGAGAGCGAGCGAAGTCCCCAAGCCGCCCGAGTATTTCCCGCAGAACGTGAGCCCGGTCTGCGCCGCAGACGGGTATTTGTGGTACGCGTAATACCCTTCGTCGGTGCTGAAGTTTGGAGAGTTAAACTCCTTGTCAAAGACCAGGAGAAGCTTTCCGCGGAGCTGCCAGACTTTCAGGTCGGCAAGGTTCCCCGTTGCTCCGCGGTGAATGAGGCTCGCATACGGCATTTTGTGTGTCACTGGATCCGTCGTTGTCCGGAACTGTTTCAATGCCTCGTCCACGTGCTTTGTGCATTTTGTGTGGCCGATCCGGAAAATGAGGAACTCTGTCGGGTAAATCGTAAGAAATGAAGCGGCATCCTCCAAGGCCGATATCAGCGTCCCACCGTATTCACCAAGATAGCCGTCTTTGGCTTCTTTAAAAAAGTGGCCCATCGTCGGCGTTTTCGTTTTCTTGAACACCCCCTGGGTCCTCAGAAAGCAGCGGACATCAAACACGCGCGAGCCGTACATGGCTTGCTGCCAAATGTTCGAATACTGGCAACGCGCGCTCGAACCTGGTTTGACGCCGGCGGTTGTATCTCGATAGACGCCGGCGTCGTGGCTCCCGGGTAGACATAATTCAACGAGTTTCCTTGAGCCGTTGAGTCCGCTCATCCAGTTGTGAATCGGCATTTTCCTGAAATCCCAAAAAGGTGCGGACGCTCGAGGGGTAACCAAAAGGGCCGCCGGCGCCCGTGGCGACGGGCCAGAATTATCAACAACAGGAATATGGACGACAAGCCAATTCTGGTGGGAATGCGTTTTGCGGCCGTTGCTCGTGTCACCGAGGACCGAGGACACAGAGAATTGAAATAACCGCAAAGGCACAAAGGGCGCAGAGGTTCGGATTCTTTAAGCCTTGCTGTCCGGACGGGAGCGATATCGCGTTGAACGCGTTGGAGGGAGGTGGGGGCGAGAACGTTGGCCAGAAACCTTTTCCTCGGTACCTGGCGAACTCGCGACTAAAGGGGTGCCTGAGGGTGCTGCCAACTCTTGTAGACCGCCTCTAGGCTATAGCCATCGGGATCGAAAACGTTGGCCGCATAATAGCGAGGATCATAATACAAGCGCGCGCCGGGCTTGCCGTTATCAATCGCTCCAGCGGTCATCGCCGCATCGTAGAAGGCATTCACCTCGGCCTCACTCTTGGCGACAAAGCCGATGCGTGCAGACCTGGCGTCCGCATTGCCCTGTCTCAGCCAGAAGAAAACGCGACCGTCTCGTCCAAAGCCCTTGAGGTCGGGATGTCCTTCGGGTCCATCCTTACCGTCGAAATCGACGGCATGCACAATACCGAGCGGCTTGAGAGCCGCCTCGTAAAAGGCGATCGATCGATCGAGATCTTTGGCGGTTATGAAGACGTGGTCGAGCAAGATTCACCTCGTTGGTTAGCCGATATCCGATCTAGATAATCTAGACACGCGGTCTTTCAAGTCGCGGCCCTGAAAGCGTTGCGCCCACAGGCGGCGACGCCCTGCCACACTCAAATGGTTCCGAACCAGTGTCAAACCGACGTGAATGGACGCTACTACTCATGGCGCCAAGCTGGGTGCGAACCGATATAGAAGAAAAAGCGTGTCCCAAGAATCGGCGGCCTGTCTTGCGCTCGGCTTTCTTCTAGGTTCCTGTACAGTGCAAATCTATGGATGAGAAGCCACATGTCATTATTCTTGGGGTCGGATTCGGCGGAATGGGGGCGCAAAAAACGTTGCGTGATGCGAACGTCAAAGTCACGCTGGTCGACAAGCACGACTACCATACTTTCCAACCGCTGCTCTATCAGGTCGCAACAGAGGAATTGTCTCCCGAGCAAGTCGGTTTTCCAATTCGCGATTTACTGCATCATCGAGAAAATGTGGGATTCCATCAGGCCGTCGTCGCCAGCGTCGACTTAGCTGCCAAAACGATTACTTCAGATACAGGAGTTTCGGTTCACTACGATTACCTCATTCTCGCGTTGGGAGCAGTGGTGAACTTCTTTCAGATACCGGGTGCGGATCAATTCGCATTTCCTCTCTACACGATGAACGACGCCATCCGCCTCAAAGAACATATTTTGAAGATCTTCGAAACGGTGGACAAGAATCCTTCGCTTGTCGACGATGGGGCATTGAACTTCTGCGTGGTCGGTGGCGGAGCGACCGGTGTCGAAGTATCGGGAGCGCTCGCGGACCTGTTCCACAGCGACATGAAGGAGGACTACCCGAACCTCCCAGTGGACCGTGCCCAGGTTCTTCTCTACGAGGGCTCGCCGCACGTCCTTGGTTCGTTCAAGCCTGAACTTCAACAGTACGCCCGCAAGTCGCTTGAAGAACGTGGCGTCAATGTTCAAACCGGAGTCCACGTGCGGAGTGTCGGCACGACGAGTATCGAACTCGCAACTGGGGAAACGGTGAAGACTCAGACCCTGATCTGGGGGGCGGGTCTACAAGCCAACCCGATCGTTCACTCGCTCGGCATTGAGTTGGTCCATGGAGATCGAATTCCCGTCGGTCCCGACCTGCAGGTAAAAGATCACCCAGGGGTCTTCGCCATTGGTGACATCGCCGTTATGACCGACGGCAAGACTGGCAAACCATTGCCAGGACTCGGCGCCACTGCACTTCAGGCAGGTTATCATGTCGGCGAAACCATTAAGCGTCTGGTGGAAGGCAAGCCGACGGAGCCTTTCAGCTACTTCGATAAGGGCACCATGGCGCAGATTGGTCGAGGCGCAGCGGTGATTGAACTGCCGACCGGCCAGACGATGACCGGGCGGTTAGCCTGGGTAGCCTGGCTAGGCGTGCATCTGACGCTCCTGAACGGGGCCGAACAAAAGATAAGCACTTTGGTCGACTGGGGCTGGTCTCTTCTCACCAGAGAGCATGGTAAGCGGATGATCCTGAACGATGAGGAGGCAGCGCCTGGTTCGTCCAAGAGTTAATCAAATACAGCCCGGCCGGCGTGACGCGCCCCGAGTCCGTTCACAGAACCGATAAAGGAAGGGCGTTAGATCGGAGGACTTGCGATATCCGGCTTTGCGACTTCGCTCCGCGAGGCAAAGGCCACGCACGCCGCGCCGACGATCTGTAGCAAAAAACAGACGGTCCGAACGCACAAAAACAAGAGTGCACCCCAGCCGAGAGCCATGCCGATCTGGGTCACGGTCATTCCCGGCGCGTGATGCGCCATCACGGTGACGCGGTAGAATTGTTCACTAATGATTATAGCTGAGGATCCGAGAGCTCCCGTCGAAAGCAAAATGAAACCAAATTTGCGCCTTTGAAGGAACGATGCAAATACCCAGAGCACACCGAGAACAAATTCGAAAAATCCGATCAGAAGCCCCGGCAAGGCGATCATCAAATCTTGCATACTGATTTGATTAGGTAAGAAGTAGGGATCTGACTGCAAGGGAAATTCGATGAGCAGAAACGATTCCGTGAATACCTCCTCGTCCGCCTGACTGGGGAGGTCGTCGAAGAGATTGATCACAGCTGGATCCTAGCCCAACTTCTGCAAACGCGGAAGTCAGGGCGCGCCCGATACGACGTATATGACGTATACGACGTATATGACGCAGGGGGGTCCGAGCGCCTTCGAAAATTCGTTCCTTTTCTATTTCATATTACATATATTGTATGATGTTATGCATATTAGCCTCGGTATCTGCGAGTTGCGGGCTTGTGAATAACTTGTGAATCGCGTGCATCCCCCTTTGCCAGCTGCTCCGTTTTCCGATAGTTATTCACGGAGCTGTTTTTTGTATTGCCGATGAAAGAAGATTATCTCACACGCGGTTTTCAGAAGATTCACGATGATCTCGATTTCCTGCTGACCTGTTTTCGCGAAGTTCTCCAGGAACTTGGCGAAGATCATCTTGCGGCCAATCTGCCCTGGATTAACCGGGTCAACATCGATTCGGCCCCGAATCCAAGGCTTTGCCAGGCCTATTCGATCGCTTTTCAGCTATTGAACATGGTCGAAGAAAATGTTGCTGCTCAAGTTCGCCGGTCTCGCGAATCCCAGGACGGCCTGGAGTCCGAGCCGGGCCTCTGGGCCTACCATTTGCATAAACTACGCGAGTCGGGCATTTCTGGAGAGCTCGTTGCGGAGCAATTGAACAAGATTCGGATCGAGCCCGTGTTGACAGCTCATCCAACTGAAGCCAAGCGGCTTGCTGTTATCGATCAACACCGCTCGCTCTACCACCTGATGGTCCGGCGCGAGAACCAGATGTGGACCCCGCAGGAGCAAGACGCCATCCGTAACGAGATCAAAGTCACCCTGGAGCGACTCTGGCGAACCGGTGAAGTCCTGCGAACCAAGCCGATTGTGGCAGAAGAACGGCGAAACGTGATCTATTACCTCCAGGAGGTATTCCCGAACGTTGTAAACGATGTCGACCTCCGCCTCCGTCAGGCATGGACCGAAGCTGGGTATCAGGCAGAAACGCTGATCTCACCAAGAACACTTCCTCGGATCCGGTTCGGTACCTGGGTCGGCGGCGACCGGGATGGCCACCCACTCGTTACCGCGAACGTCACCCGGGAAACATTCCTCGATCTGCGCCAAGCAACCTTGCAGGGTTTGCACGATGCCATCGGCGCCGCGTCGCTCCAATTGACGATGACACGTCACGAGCAGAAGGCTTCAGATGAACTCGTAAAAAGCATCGAGCGACTTAATGCTGAGTTGTCAGCCGATTTAATCCTTCAATCGCGCCCTGAGGAACCCTGGAGACAGTTTTCACTTTTAATTCAGAAAAAGATTCTTAACACTTTCGAAATCAAGGGATACAATGTCCCGTCAGAAATAAGAAATGACCTCTGGATTCTGGCGCGTTCGCTCGATGAGATAGGCGCCTCAAGAATTAGTCGTTCCGCCATATTACCTGTCATCCGTCTTGTGGATGTATTCGGCTTTCACGGCGCGGTGCTTGATATTCGTCAGAACAGCGCATTTCACGATCGCGCCTTGGTTCAAATTCTTGAACGTGCTGGCTTGGAGGAAACCGGTTCGTTCGCCGCGTGGGATCAGGCCGAGCGGCTACCGTTCCTGGAATCCGAGCTAAATTCCCGGCGCCCGTTTCTGGCTCCCGGGACATCGATTGGCCCGGAAGCAGACGCGGTGCTCGATTGCTTTCGAGTCATCAAGGAGTACCGAGACCGTTATGGAATCCGAGGCATCGGTTCGCTGATCATCAGCATGACACGCGGGGTCGCAGATTTGCTGCTAATGTATCTATTCGCCCGCGAGGTCGGGTTGTGGGTTGAAACTCCCCTGGGTCCCGCCTGCCAACTGCATGTTGTCCCTCTTTTCGAGACCATTGAAGATCTCGAAATCGCCCCGGCCGTGGTGCAGAAATATTTAACTAACAGTTTCACGCAAAGGAGTTTGGAGTTGCAGCGAGAGGCCAGGAATGGTTCCCGTCTAATCCAACAGGTAATGCTCGGGTACAGCGACAGCAACAAAGACTCCGGAATGTTGACGAGTCAGTGGGCCCTCCATTGTGCCCAGGAAGCAATCAGCAGTGTCGGGGACGCGACCGGAGTCCAAGTGCGTTATTTTCACGGCCGTGGCGGGACAATCAGCCGTGGTGCCGGACCAACTCATCGTTTTCTGGAATCCCTGCCCCCACATACCATCCGGGGCGACGTTCGTTTGACGGAACAGGGGGAAACGATTGCACAGAAATATGCGAACCAGAACACTGCCACGTTCAATCTTGAAATTCTGGCTGCGGGCGTGACCGGCATCTCGTTGCGACAAAGGAATCTCCGTGAGCCTGTCGATGATGTGGCATCTCTGATGAGTAAGCTTTCCGATCTAAGCCGAGAAACCTATCGAGGACTTCTGAAAATGGACGGGTTTATCGACTTTTTCCGTTCGGCCACTCCGATCGACGCGTTGGAATTGAGCAGTATCGGATCGAGACCAAGCCGGCGAACCGGCCAGCGCTCGCTGGCGGATCTACGAGCAATCCCTTGGGTTTTCAGCTGGACACAATCCCGCTATTATTTGCCGGGCTGGTTCGGGATCGGAAGCGCGTTGAAAGGATTACAAGTCAACGATGAATCTGGGTTTGAACAGGTGGTAAACCTGCGGACTTCCTCTCCGTTCCTCCGGTTCGTTTTAACGAACGCTGAAACGAACATTTCCAGCGCCGAGCGCACTATCATGGAGTTGTATGCTACCTTATGCCCTCAGGAGGAACATGTTAAACTTGTTTTCAATCGAATACTAGAAGAATTCGATTTGGCGGAATCGATGCTTAAAGAGGTCCTTGGCGGGGATTCGTCAAGACGCCGGCCTCGATTCACGATGACACATCAGATCCGGGCAGATGCTTTGCTCGCTCTTCATACGCAACAGGTGACTTTGCTTCGAGACTGGCGCTCGGCTTTGACGTCGGATGACCAGGCATCTGCCGACCGGTTGCTGGTCGATCTCCTACTTTGCATCAACGCGATCGCAAGCGGTCTGCGTACGACAGGCTAGCCTCTGCATGGCAGAATTGAGAAGTAAGAATTAAGAAGGAAGAAATATGGGATAGGATGCTCTCCGGGTATTTGCGACGGAGCGGCAGCGTTTCTCAGCCCTGTGAGGTCGTCTAAAGAGTTGCCCTAGAGACCTTTTCTCTACTTCTTAATTCTTACTTCTTAATTCTGCCTTCTATTCGCCGACACGCCGATACTCCCGCACGCCGACACCGCTTCCATTCGGTTAGGACTCTGCCCGCGCGAATTGACGCCCGTTGCAATCCGTAGTTAACTGGTTCAACGCAGGGGAGCCTCTGGCTGAGAACTCCGAATAATTTCGGAGGACCCTTTGAACCTGAAACGGTTAATACCGTCGCAGGGAGCAATCCCCAGAGTGGTCCTGCGCATCGCCATGACCACATCCGATTCATTCAGCAGCCGGCGCAGATACGTTCCGGGAAAACTTTTCTCCGATATTCGAGTGAGTTTGAGAGAGGTCTCTCAGTCTCCCACCCGGTTGCCGGATGGTAAGACCGAAGAAAACGCAAGTGTCAACGTGTATGACACAAGCGGGCCATGGGGAGATCCGGACTTTACCGGAGATGTCCGGGAGGGTTTGCCACGCTTGCGTGATCCCTGGATTTTGGGAAGAGCGGACGTGGAAGCGTATGACGGCCGTGAAACCAGACCGGTCGATAACGGCTATCTCAGTGAATCGCACGCACTCAACGCGATGAAGAATGGGGCTCGTGGACAGCTTGAGGTTTTCCCGGCGCACAAGCGGTCTTCTCTTCGCGCTTCTGGCGGCCATGCGGTGTCCCAGCTCTGGTATGCACGACAAGGGATTATCACTCAGGAGATGGAGTATATCGCCATTCGGGAGAATCTTGGCGCCGAGCAGAAGCGATCCGCGCCGGGTGCAAACGGTAACCGTCACCGTGGGATACCGGATCATATCACTCCGGAGTTTGTCCGGGACGAAGTCGCTCGTGGCCGCGCGATCATTCCGGCGAACGTGAATCACCCGGAACTGGAGCCGATGATCATTGGGCGGAATTTTCTGGTGAAAATCAATGCGAACATCGGGAATTCGGCCGTCGCATCCAGCATTGAAGAAGAGGTCGAAAAGATGCGCTGGGCCACCAAATGGGGTGCGGATACGGTTATGGATTTGTCGACCGGGAAAAATATTCACGCGACACGAGAATGGATTATCCGGAACAGTTCGGTCCCGATTGGAACCGTTCCGATCTATCAGGCTCTTGAGAAAGTGGGCGGACGCGCGGAAGAACTCACTTGGGAGGTTTACCGCGACACCTTAATTGAACAGGCTGAACAAGGTGTCGACTATTTTACGGTTCATGCCGGGGTCCTGCTGCGCTTCGTCCCGATGACCGCCAAACGGAAGACTGGAATTGTGTCACGGGGCGGATCGATTCTGGCAAAGTGGTGCCTGGCACATCATCAAGAAAACTTTTTGTACACGCACTGGGATGAGATCTGCGAGATCATGGCGGCGTACGATGTCAGCTTTTCCATCGGCGACGGACTACGTCCCGGTTCAATTGCGGACGCAAACGACGAAGCGCAATTCGCTGAGTTGAAGGCGCAGGGCGACCTGACCAAACGCGCCTGGGAATTCGGAGTCCAGGTGATGAACGAAGGGCCTGGCCATGTGCCGATGCACCTCATCCAGGAAAACATGGAAAAACAGCTGGAATGGTGTCATGAAGCGCCGTTTTACACCCTGGGCCCGCTGACGACCGATATCGCGCCAGGATACGACCATCTGACAAGTGCGATTGGAGCTGCGATGATCGGTTGGTACGGGACCGCCATGCTGTGTTACGTCACTCCGAAAGAGCATCTCGGTCTGCCGGATCGGGACGATGTCAAAGAGGGTGTGATTGCATACAAGATCGCTGCGCACGCTGCAGATCTCGCGAAAGGTCACCCAAGCGCGCAAATCCGCGATGACGCTTTGAGTAAAGCCCGATTTGAATTTCGCTGGGAAGATCAGTTCAACTTGAGTCTGGATCCAGAAACTGCTCGCGCCTATCACGACGAGACATTGCCGCAAGATGGAGCCAAAACCGCACATTTCTGTTCAATGTGCGGGCCGCATTTCTGCTCAATGAAAATCACAGACGACGTCCGGAAGTACGCTGCGGAACATGGCTACGACGACTCGGTCGAAGATGGCATGCGTGAAAAGGCCGAAGAGTTTGTACGGACCGGTGGCGAGATTTATCGCTGAAGAGGATCGGATTTACCACAGAGATATAAGGCACAGCGCATTGGATTAACCACAAGGCGCAGAGGGCACAGAGATTTGGAATTTTTGCGTCCAGCTGTCCGGACCCGAGGGATGTCGCGTTGAACTCGCTGCAGAGACATGGACGCGCAGAAACCGCCAGAACGTTCGGGAATTCAGGCTAGCGTACGACCAGTCCAAGGTCGTCGCGGAGTGTTTCGATCAGCGTGATCAGATGCTCGGGGGGTTTCTTGCCAGCTCGAATCGCCGCACGCCAGTTACGCACCAATCCGTGGGAGGTGACTGGAATGGCCTGAATTTCGCCGGCCGCCACGTAGAGCCTGGCGGCGTTTCGCGTTACAATTGCGAGGCCAAACCCAAACTTTACGAGCTCCAGGATCGCTTCCGTCAAACCGATTCCCCTCACCTCTTTTGGCCGGATTCCGGCCGGACGCAAGACACGCTCGTACAGCGGACTTTCCGAGAATGATCCCGAATAGAAAACCGTTTCGTCCCGAAAATCTTTCGCCTGCAGAAATCGTTTCGGCGCAAGCGCATGGCCGGCCGGCAGAATTGCGACAAGTTCTTCTTCGAAAAATTCGTGGAATTTGACCTGTTGCCCGCGTGCCGGACGGGAAATCAGTGCCAGATCGAGCTCATTCTTCTGCAAAGCCTGGAGGGCGTCACCCGGTTTGCCCTTGCTCGAACCTATGCCGGCCAGTCGCAACTCGATGTTCGCGTGTTTTCGGCCGAATCGTCGCAGGGCACCTGGAAGCCAGCAGAAGCAACCATCGTCATCGACCCCGATCCGTATTGTTCCCGATATTTGATTGGAATCCGAGCTGATATCGAGTTCCGCGCGTTCGATTTCGGGAAGAACCAACTTCGCCGCTCGAAGAATCCTTTCCCCAGCAGGAGCCAACGTCAAGCGCCTACCAACCCGATGAAACAGGGAGACTCCGAGTTGGTCTTCGATATCCCTGAGTTGATGACTCAACGCGGATTGTGAAATGCCAAGGCGTTGCCCGGCGCGTGTGAGTCCTCCTTCCTCGACCGCGGTTTGGACAAGATTCAGATGACGGAATTCGAGCTTCATTGAGCGGAAGATTAGGCGTGAACGCACATGAATGTATAACAATATTCTACAAATAACATGCCATATTTTCATGAAGGCGCGTTTTGCATATATGACTTATACGACTTATATGTCGTATAACATGAGAATTCTGCATTTGAACGATAGCCAGACGAGATTCTGAACGCGAGCGCCGTCGGGTATGAAAAAACGCGACGCGGGGCGGAGCCCAGGAATCCGCATGAGCAATCGGATCAGCGCTGACCTGGGCCTCCACTTCGCTTCAGCCCAGCCTATCCAGTAGTCGCGCCTTCGGCGTTGACGATCGATGTCCGCTTAAGTCAGCGTTTGTAGATAACGATCCCGAGCGTGCTCTGGCAGAATAGGAGCTTTAACACAGGATAGCGCGTTTCTTAAGCGCGGGATCGAATCCCGGAATGTTTTTGTAGAAGCGAATGAGCGGCTGCAAGCGCGGCCGGAAAGGGAGCGTTGGCATAGAGATTAGGAGGTAACCACGCGCAGGAAGGAAATCTTTCCGACGCGCCTTGAGATCTGATCCGATTTCTTATTCGGATAGCCTGCGCTGACGTGAAGCGGAGACTCGAAGATTTATTTTCTGGCCGCCTATTCTGATATCAAACTGGCATCCGGCTTAAACAGCGGAAGAGTTGCGGATCCACACAGACGCACTGTGGAGAGTAAGCAACGAAATTAATCGTTCGACTCGGTCTTGAAGACGACTCGGCGTACATACCGATCGTTGCTGGTGCCGGCACCGACGGCTCCGTTGTACCCCTGACGACGCAGGAGGACGAAGGTATTATTGTCGCCGTACATTGACCATGGACCGTTTTGAACCTCACGGAATTCGCAAAATTTCCAGTCGCACGCGTCGATATTACCTAAACCCAGATAATCACGAACGGCTGGAGAAACATCGAGGCCCGCACCGCGGTTAAGATTCGGTTTTGGACGCTCATCACCAAAAACGTATTGCCAATGGTCAGTGCGAAACGGACCACAATCTTCCCACTGCGCATAACAAACTCTGTTTCCGTGTCGAATCTCGATCCAACGGCTTTTCAAGACTGTTTGGCCATCACGCACAAAAGCCTGCTTAAACCAAGGGATCACTTGAGCCGCTTCCGGCTTGGTGCGTCCGCCTTCCACGTCATTGTACGGCAATGCGACGTAGAACGGATTTTGGCGTGGGACAAAGCTTAGCGGAATAAAATTCCTGCGGTTGCCAGGCTCCGGGCTGTCGTAGCCGCCGTAGTCATAGGACCAATTCCTATCCCAGGAACTACGATCGTTAGGAACCGGATTGTTGCCGCTCGGGCGTTCACCGATCCAGAAAATAGTGGTAACAATTCCCATTTTCCATGGGTATCGTCCAGGTCCGCCGCTCAGCGCTGCGCCTCGTCCCATCAAGGATGGCCCGGTGAGATAGCGTGGCCCGTCGCCGCTTAACACAGTTTTGGTCGGTGACATGATCACCTTCGGCTCGATTTTCAGAAGCGCGTTCTCACGCAGCTTCATCGCGTATTTAGCGAAGTCGGTACTACTTTCGTATTGAGACTGAGCCTTAGCCTTTCCGCCAACGAGTACGACAACGCAAAGAGAAAGAATGAGTGACAGCCTCATGAGTTATTGACCAGCCTTTTTACGGGCAACACACATGGTTGCGCAAGTGATTTCTGCACATTTGTGAACAAAATGTCGATGTTTTAGACAAATTTTCTTTGGCAGCACGCTGCAGACGACATTTTGCGACAAAAATTCAATAACGTCTCAAAACAGTGTCTTTCAGAAAACGCGGGTCATCCGTGGTCGGATAATCGAGCGTGAAATGAAGTCCCCGGCTTTCCGTTCGCGCCAGGGCGCTGTCGACGATGAGGCTTGCGACCGTGCAGAGACTTCGCAATTCCAAAAGATCTGCGGTCACACGGAAATCCCAATAAAATTCCTGGATCTCCCGCTGCAAATTTCTGAGCCGTGTGCTTGCGCGCATCAGGCGTTTATTTGTGCGGACAATGCCGACGTAGTCCCACATCAGTCGGCGAATCTCATCCCAGTTGTGATAGATCACCACCACTTCGTCGACGTCCTGGGCATTGCCAGGGCGCCACTCCGGGAGATCGAAAGTTTGATGATATTTTGCGTATTTCGGCTTCAGCAAAGCCAGGGCGCATCGATTTGCCAAGACCAGCGCTTCCAGCAACGAATTGCTGGCTAGCCGGTTTGCCCCGTGCAAACCGGTGCAGGCGACTTCGCCAATCGCAAAAAGTCCCCGCAGCGTGGAGGCCCCTTCCAGATCGGTCTTTATCCCGCCGCATTGATAGTGGGCGGCCGGCACAATCGGAATCGGCTGTTTAGTGATGTCGATTCCCACACCGATACAGGTCTCATATATGTTCGGGAATCGCTCTTTGATGAACCCGGAGGGCTTGTGCGTGATGTCGATGTACATGCACTTTGCGCCGGTCCGTTTCATCTCGGCATCAATTGCGCGTGCGACAATATCGCGCGGCGCTAACGCTCCGAGTTTGTGATATTTCGCCATGAATTCACGCCCGGCCGCATCCACCAATTTGCCCCCCTCGCCCCTGATCGCTTCGGTGATCAAAAACGATTTCTTTTCCGGATGAAAAAGGCAAGTCGGATGAAACTGGATGAACTCCATGTTTGCGACAGCAGCTCCAGCGCGCCACGCCATCGCGACACCGTCACCTGTCGCAACGTCCGGATTAGTTGTGTAGAGATAGACCTTCCCACAGCCTCCAGTGGCCAGAACGACGCGATCACTTCGGATCGTCTCCACCTTTCCGGAGACTTCGTCGAGCACATAAACGCCAATCACCCGATCCTCGGTTGTGTAACCGAGCTTTCCTGTCGTGATCAGGTCGACGCCCATGTGGCGATCGAGGACCACGATGTTCGATTCGTTCCGTACGGCGCTCAGCAACCGTTCTTCAATTTCGCGGCCTGTTGTGTCGTGATAATGAAGAACTCGGCGCTTGGAATGTCCTCCTTCTTTCCCCAAATCGAGTTCCCGGTGTCCGTCTTCAAGAATACGTTCATCGAACTGAACACCGATCCGCATCAAATCCCGAACAGCCTCCGGACCCTCCGTGATGATCGTTCGAACTACGTCCTTGTCACAGAGGCCGGCCCCGGCGGTCAATGTGTCGGTGATGTGAAGATCGAATGAATCCTCCGCGCTCGTCACGCACGCGACGCCGCCCTGAGCGTACGCGGTGTTTGAATCCATCGCGCCCCGTTTGGTCACGATCGCAACTGAACCATGGGGCGCGAGCTTCAATGCCAGACTGAGGCCGGCGATTCCACTCCCCAGAATGACAAAATCGACCTGATTCATTGTGGCACAATCTTGGGCAACAATGTGCGATCCAATCGATTACACATTATTCTAAGGTTTCTCTGATATAATTCGCGCTCACACCGGCAACGCCTGTGTCCCTGTGTCATGGACCAGGCCGAGGAGTCCGCGCAACGGAATAGCGACCCAGTTCGGGCGGTTGTTTAGCTCGTACCGAAGCTCATAGAGCGCTTTGTGGATCAGAAAGGTTCTGAGCAACAATCGAAGATCCTCTCGCTTCTTCGGAATGAACGAAGCGTCGCCAGCCTTATTGAGGTAAGAATTAAGGAACACCTGGCTAGTGCGCGTCGACCAAAGGTCGGCGTATGTCTCCAGTGTCGGTCGATCAATGGGCCTAACAGTCCTGGACTCGAGTAACCCATGGTGAGCTGCATAGTTAAACGATCGCAGCATCCCAGCCACATCGATCAAAGCGGATCGCTTCAGTCTGCGCTCACCGATCGGACGTCCCGGTTCCCCTTCAAAATCGAGGATGACAAAATCCTTCCCTGTAAACAGCAATTGCCCGAGATGGTAATCCCCGTGGATCCGAATCTTTTTCGTATCGATCGGATCGCGCAACAGATAGTCATGGCAAACGCCGAGCTGATCGACTCGTTGGAGGACTTCCGCCGCCAAAGCTTTTGAATGCTCTTCCAGTCCCCCCTCCATTCTCGTGAGCAGCGCAACCGTCAGCTTGGTCTCACTGCGGATGGATTGAAACACGGAGCGTTGATGTTGAAGTGTGAACGGCTCCGGCGCAAAATCCGCAGATTCCGTGTCCTTAGCGAGAGCGAGATGCATCTCGGCGCTTCGTTCTCCAAGCAGGCGAACCGTATCCAGATGCGCACCGTCTATCAGGCTTGCAAACGTCTCTGGAACTTCGTCCCAGAGACCGATTGAAGGAGCTAGCGGAGGCTGCGGCTCAGCGAGGACTCGTTCGAAATAGCGGCCGACGGCGGCCAGGGTGTGGGACCAACCATCTTGTTCGCTGGAGGTGTACGATTGGATCATCACCAGCGATGCCGGATCCTGGCCCGGGGCAACGTATTGAATATCTCCAAGATAGAACGGTGCGTGATCGAACCCGCATTTCTCCGTCAATTGCTTGGTTAGCTCCAAGTCCGGGTTGATGCCTTCTTCGAGTTTTCTAAAAAGCTTCAGATAGATCTGGGCGTCATAAATGATCGAGCTATTGCTTTGTTCGACCTTTAAAATTCTGCTCTCCTGCGAGAGTCCCTCTGATTCCAGCTCTGTTAGCCGGGAAGACTTGCTTGAAACAAGTTTCCCATTCCTGCCGGGAAGCGTTCGACCCGTCGAGATCATTTCGAGCAGAGCAAGATGTACAGCATGGCTGACGACAGCATCCACAAGCAGAGTCCCTTCCTGTCCAACGCGCGCGATGACGGCCGCCGGGTATTCCACTTCGGCCGTGCGCGCTTCCTCTCCAGAGACGAGACGGACAGGCAAGGCATACAATTCACGCGCACCTTCGGTGAAGTTGAACGCGACTACCAGAAGCTGGCCGAGGTCCTCGCCCGGAAGCGTGATCACATCAATCACGCTGACGCTCAGCACCACCCGCGTTTTACTCCTGAACCAACGGCTGTTCTTAATATAACTCGATAATTCACGATCGACGAAGCGGGCTCCCGCGGGCGTCGACCACCAGGTCCGGTCGCCGTTGAACTGAATCACCGGCACAGAATGTTCTCCAGCCGAATTGAGTGCGACGTCCGGCGGAGTGAGCAAAAGCCAATACGGCGTGTGCGCACCAAGCGTGATTGGATATTGGTTATCCCGGATGATCGGGAACTTTGCGTGACCGAACGTGTCTTCCGGAACGTGTCCGGTCCAATCCGATAGATCAAGTTCTGCGGCCTGCGAAAACCGGGAAAGATTCACCACCACCAGGATCGTCTGGCTCTCGTAGGTGCGAGTGAACGCCAGCACTTTGTTATTGGTCGGCGTCAACATCCGGAAATCGCCATGCCCAAACGCCGGGAACCGTTTGCGGATCGCGATCACGCGCCGCATCCACCATAATAGTGAAGAGAGATTCGTTTCCTGAACCTCGACATTGATTGCCTCGTAATGGAACTCGGGATCAATGTTGACTGGCAAAAACAGCGAATGCGGATTGGCACGGGAAAAACCTGCGTTTTTATCCGAACTCCACTGCATTGGTGTACGGACACCATTGCGGTCGCCGAGGTAGATATTGTCCCCCATTCCGATTTCATCGCCGTAGTAAATAATTGGGCTTCCCGGCAAGGAGAACAGCAGTGAGTGAATCAACTCTAATTTTCGCCGATTATTGTTCAAGAGCGGTGCCAGGCGTCTGCGAATCCCCAGGTTGATCCTTGCGCGTGAGTCGCGAGCGTAGACCCGGTACATGTAATCACGCTCCTCTTCGGTCACCATCTCGAGCGTCAGTTCATCGTGGTTCCGCAGAAAGATCGCCCACTGACAGTTGTCAGGAATTGCCGGTGTCTGTTCCAGGATATCGACGATTGGGTAACGATCCTCCATTTGAAGAGACATGAACATCCGCGGCATCAGCGGAAAGTGGAACGCCATCTGGCATTCATTTCCTGTTCCGAAATAGGCGACTGCATCCTCCGGCCATTGGTTCGCCTCGGCCAGGAGCATGCGATCATCGTACTTCGCATCGATTCGACTGCGCAGTTCCTGAAGAATATGATGTGTCTCGACGAGATTTTCGCAGCTCGTGCCTTCGCGCTCGATCAGGTAAGGCACCGCATCGAGCCGGAGGCCATCCACGCCAAGATCCAGCCAGAAATCGAGGACTTTAAATGCAGCGGCCTTAACCTCCGGATTGTCAAAGTTGAGATCGGGCTGATGATAAAAAAAACGGTGCCAGAAATGTGCCTTCGCAACCGGGTCGTAGGTCCAGTTGCTCGTCTCATAGTCTTTGAAAATAATTCGGGCTTCAGCGTATTTGTTGGGATCGTCGGACCAGACGTAATAATCTCGCCACGGATCTCCAGGAGCGGCGCGCCGCGATTTCTGAAACCATGCGTGCTGGTCGCTGGTATGGTTCAGCACCAATTCCGTGATGACACGCAGCCCGGCTTCGTGAGCCGCGTCGAGAAAATGCTTAAAGTCGTCGAGCGTACCGTAGGAGGGATTCACCGTAAAATAATCGGCGATATCGTATCCATCATCCCGGAGGGGAGACGGGTAGAAAGGCAATAGCCAGATCGCGGTTACACCGAGATTTTTGAGATAGTCGAGCTTGCTAAGCAGGCCCTGAAAATCTCCGATTCCGTCATTGTTTGAATCGCAAAAGGTTTTGATATGAAGCTGGTAAATGAGCGCTTCTTTGAACCAGAGCGGCTTTGGGGGGGGTGCAATTTCCGGGGTCTCAGCCTTTGGTGCTTGTATCTGCATAAAGTTAAGGGCGTTGGGAAGTTAGCCTTCAGAGAATAGGGCCTGAATTGAAGATATTTCCATAAACTTCGCTTAGGTCAAAGATTGACGCTACGGAAACAACCCGCGATCTTCGCGGGCCTTAAGAACGCGTTCGACCCCGGTCGCAAGCGCGGCCAGCCGATGCGGAATTTTTTCATCTCGGACGCGCTTCATCATTGCGCTAAACGATTGTTCCAATACTCGAAATAACCGATCAGCAACCTCGGTTTCATTCCAGAAAAAACTTTGCAGACTCTGGACCCATTCGAAATAAGAAACAATCACGCCGCCCGAATTGCAGAGAATATCCGGGATCACAAAGATTTCTCGCCACCGTTCGAACAATATTTTGTCTGCCTCGACCGTCGTCGGCCCGTTCGCTGCTTCGGCCAGGATCCGGCACTTGATGTTCGCGGCGTTCTTTCCGTTAATCACACCGCTGACAGCTGCCGGAACTAGAACGTCACATGGCAAGGTCAACAGTTCTTCAGCCGGGATCTGTTCCGCTCCCCCGAACCCGCTCAGGTCGCCCTGTTTCATCGCATACTCTTCGGCGGCCCGAACATCGATTCCATGCTCGTTATAGTACGCCCCGGAAATATCGCTAATGCCGATGATCTTCGTCCCGTTCTTGTACGCGAGCCCCTGGGCGGCGACAGCGCCGACATTGCCAAAACCCTGGACGACTGCCGTCGAGCCGTTCAGTTTCAATTTCAGGATGTGAGCGGCCCGTTCCACAAGGTAGACGACACCTCGTCCCGTTGACTCTCTTCTGCCGGATGTCCCTCCGATGCTGACCGGTTTGCCTGTCACAATCTCCGGAACCGAATGCCCAATATTCGCTGAGTAAGTGTCCATGAACCAAGCCATGACTTTCTCGTTGGTACCCATGTCCGGACCCATGATATCTGTGTGTGGCCCGATGAACGGAATCATCTCCTGCATATAACGCCGGGATAACCGCTCCAGCTCGCCGGGCGACAAGGTCCTGGGATCGACAAAAACGCCTCCTTTCGCCCCGCCGTATGGCAACCCGACGAGCGCGCATTTCCAACTCATCCACATCGCCAAGGCTGCGACTTCTCCGATGGTGACGGTTGGGGCAAACCGCGTGCCGCCTTTAGTCGGCCCCAGGGCAAGTGTGTGCTGTACCCGATACCCTTCGAATACCCGGACCGATCCGTCGTCCATTCGGACCGGGATCGCGACCACGACAGATCGCTTCGGGTAGATCATCGGATCCCGCATATCTTTTGGAATTTGAAGGTGCTCAGCGATCAGTTCGAATTGATCGCAAGCCATCTGAAATGTCGGGTCAGAATAGATTTGCTGCATGGGCGGAAAACGGCGCGAATGCGGTCTCTGGATCTAGCCCGGAAATCTTATGCACCAAAGGGCATGTAACATTCTCGTGCCGTAAAACCGCTCACAGAGCGGCTCGAGGGGATTTTTTGATTTACGTGAAATGGAAACAAGGTGTCGGATTTTTTCAGAAATTTGTGAACCATGCACACTAGCGTCAAAGTAACTGGGAACGAGTCAGTTGCGCTACGATGTTCCGCAATCAAACCGTGTGCAAGACCAATCAGGGGGTGGAGTTCAAAGTTCCGTGTTTGGAGTTCAGAGTTCGAAGTTCGGGGTTTGAAAGTGCATCCAGCTCCACTTTCATGCGTCCCTGTCAGATTGCGCCAAGGCCCGTCGGACGAGATGGCGGACCGTTTGTCACGTTGTGTCCTTCTCCGCGGTGAACTTTCAATTCCCAGACGTTCTCGGGTTTTGCCCGCGTCCACGTCCCTTCAGCGTGTTCAACGCGATATCGCTCCCGTCCGGACAGCAAGGCCCAAAAATCCGAACCTCTGCGCCCTCTGCGCCTTCGCGGTTATTTCAATTCTCTGTGTCCTCCGTGCCGCCGTGGTGAACTCATGCCCGGGAATGGACAGGCTGGAAGCCTATCCTACATTGGTCCAACGCGATATCGCACCGTTCCGTGAACCCATACCAATTCCAAATGAGTATTCGCCGACACGCCCATACACCCACACGCCGACACCGCATCCATCTGGTTGCGGCTTCTCCGCGACTGACTCTTCCCGTACTCTTTCTCTTGCCCGTGCATCCGGAACGCATAATGATTCCCGCTCGTCGTGATGCGGCAGCTAAAGCGGAGACCAGCTCAACCCAGTCAAAGCCGATCGGCGGCCCGTCCAGCTATGCTGGTGGCTGCCGGAATTCTTTTGAGTCGTATTGCCGGTCTCGTTCGTGAGCGTGCGTTAGCACATTTTCTTGGTGTGTTACCGGAGGCCGATGCGTTCCGGGCGGCATTGAGAATTCCGAATTTTCTCCAAAATCTCTTCGGGGAAGGTGTGCTATCGGCGTCGTTTATTCCCGTGTATTCGCGGCTATTAGCAAATGAAGACCTGAGGACCGCGAACAAAGTGGCCAGCGTCGTCGGATCTCTTCTAGCGCTGGTTACATCGCTTTTGGTTGTCCTCGGAATTTTCAGTACGCCGTACCTGATTGACGCGATTGCGCCTGGATTTACCGGGGAAACCCGTCAGCTAACGATTCGACTCGTCCAGATTCTATTTCCGGGCGTTGGAGCGCTGGTGATGTCCGCCTGGTGTCTTGGAATTCTGAACAGTCACGGACGATTTTTCCTCTCCTACTCGGCTCCAGTGCTTTGGAACCTGTTTATTATTGTCGGACTCTTTATCTTTGGCAGTACAAAATCCTTAGCGAATCTCGTTGTCTATGTTGCCTGGTCTTCCGTTCTCGGCAGCTTCGCACAACTCCTGGTTCAAATTCCGACTGTTCTATATTTGTCCCGGCGACTCCGGTTTTCGTTGAACCTGAAATCGACCAGTGTCCGCAGCATTCTGGTAAACTTTGTGCCGGTATTTATCAGTCGCGGCATCGTTCAATTGAGCGCTTACATCGACAATGTCCTGGCGAGCCTGCTCCCGTCCGGTTCGGTTGCATTATTGAACTGTGCGCAAACCATCGGGTTGCTGCCCGTCAGCCTCTTTGGAATGTCGATCTCAGCAGCGGAATTACCCGCAATGTCAAAGGCGCTTGCCGGGGATGAAACGATGGTTCTGGAAGAACTCGCCAAAAGACTTGGCGCGGCTCTGCGCCGGATGGCCTTTTTTATCATTCCCGCCGCAACCAGTTTTTTTGTGTTTGGTGATACACTTGCCGGGTTGCTCTATCAGTCGGGTCGATTCACACGCACCGACACCCTCTATGTTTGGGCGCTCCTTGTTGGTTCCGGGGTCGGGCTTGTGGCCTCTACATCCGGCCGTCTTTGTTCATCGGCATTTTATGCCCTCCGCGACACGCGAACGCCACTTCGTTTCGCCATCATCCGAGTGATCCTGACGGTTGCGCTCGGTTATTTGTTCGCTTTTCCGATTCCGAAGCTTTTGAACCTGGCTCCAAGCTGGGGGTTATCCGGGCTACCGGCGTCCGCCGGTATCGCAGGTTGGATTGAGTTTTTATTGCTTCGAAATGCGTTGCGCAAACGGGTGGGCCATTTTTCGGTTCCGGCCAGCTTGCTTGGGCAACTCTGGGGAATTGCGCTTCTGGCGGCAGCGGTTACGTATCCGTTGAAACTTTGGATCACTTTCAACCCGGCCGTTGCCGGAATGGTGATTCTACCCTGTTACGGCATCCTGTACTTGATTGGAGCGCAACTTTTAAAAATTCCGGAGGCCGGCGCCCTTTTAAGCCGTATTTCCCGCTCAAAATAAATCGCAACGACAATTCTCACTCAGACCTTGCGCGACGGCCCGATTCCAGCTAACCGAGTGCAGACCCGAATGGCACAAAGAACCGGAAATCGCCCATTAAAACGGTGGCATGAAGTGCTCAGTGAGCCTAGCGGCGAACCGCGCCCGGCATACGAGGGACTCGTCAGGCAGCTGGAGCGAGCGACATTGGCTGATCTTCGCGAATTGGAAGAGCGTCTGGATGCCACGCTTCGGGAACTGGGCATCACTTTCGAGCTCCCTTCGGGCGATCATCATAACACCTGGTTCTGCGATCTGTTGCCCCAGATATTCACTGCTGACGAATGGGATAGAATCGTCCGAGGTTTCGAACAACGTGTTCGAGCATTCGATATGTTCTTGGCGGATGTCTACGGAAAACGGGAGATTCTCCGACAGGGTGTGATCCCGATTCCCACGGTGCTGGGCAGCCCGAATTTCCAGAGGAGCGTAGCGACCGTGGCTCCGACCGGCGGCTACTTTTTACAGCTAAGCGGGCTTTGCATTTGCCGGGATGTCACCGGCCGTCTGCTAGTCAAAAATCATTATCTTAGCCATGCTTCCGGCCTTTCCTACATGATTCAGAATCGGCGCCTGTTGGCACGAGTTCTTCCAGAACTGTTTCAAAGTGAGCCGGTCGAATCGATTGCGGATATTCCCACCGAGATTCTTTTAAAATTCCGCGCCATCGCACCCCAACCTAACCCCTCCGTCGTTCTGCTGACTCCGGGTGTAGGAAGCGCGGTTTACTCCGAGCACGGGTTCCTGGCCCGAAGAATGGGGATACCTCTGGTGGAAGGGGGCGACCTGGTCGTTCTGGATGACGGCGTGTTCCTTCGAACAGTGTCTGGTCTGGAGAGAGTCGATATGATTTACACCCGGCTTGCCGATCCATGGCTGGACCCTCTGGCATTTAACGGTGAAAGCCGGATCGGCACACCGGGGTTGGTGCACTGCATACGCAAAGGAACCCTCTCGATTGTGAACAGCGTGGGATCACAATTGGCCGACGATCGTAGCTTTCTACATTTTTCGAATGCGATCATCGCATTTTATCTCGGCGAATCCGCCATCCTACCCTCAATCCAGACTTACTGGTTAGGCGATCTTGACCAAAGGGAAATGGTGTTTGGGCAGCCTGACCGGTTTCAAATCCGGGGATTGACCGGCGAATCCTACCTCAGGTTCACCGGAGAAGAGAAATCATGGAACGAAATTCGGTCGGAGGTCCGGCGGGCGCCGCACTTGTTTGTCGCCCAACCGATTGAAGACTGCGCTGAGACGCTCTGTTTTTCGCACGGAAAAAAGATCACGCGACGCCAGGACCATATTGTCTACGGGATCAGGAACGGGACCCGATTTGACGTCTTTCCCGGAGCCCTGACACGCGTTTCCTCCACCGAAGATGGCCGTACCGAGTCCCAACACGGGGGCGGCAGCAAAGACACTTGGATCGTTCAGGGAATCACAACCAACGCACCGGCCACCGAACCGTTCAGGCGTCCCAAGATCCTTCCGGCCAGACCGGTTACCAGCCGAGTCGCCGAAGGTTTTTATTGGCTTGGCCGATACCTGGAACGGGCAATGACCATTTCGAAGATGATCCAGGTGATCGAAACGATCGAAATGGAGGAGCTCACCTCGGCCGAACGAAAGCTTTATCGGCCAGTCTGGAACCGCCTTCTTCCGCCGCTGGAACACGTCGCCAAAAAAGGAAGGCGGAGCATGGCGAGCTTGTTGGAACGTTACCGGTTGATGCTCGACCGGAGCGAAATGGGTTCCGTTGTTTCGATCATCCGAACCGGGACGAGGAATGCGGATTCACTGCGTGAAACGATTAGCCCCGAAGCTTGGGCTACGCTGGCTACGCTTCGTGGGGTCTTTACCAGGAACCGTTTCAAGGCGGAGCCGACGGACGACGAAGCCCGCAAAACGACTCGACGCCTGTCGGAAGCTGTGGTGGCGGTGATTCCGCAATTTTTTGCGACAGCGCAGCTCACGATGCTCGCGGACGATGGTTGGCGATTCACCGAGCTGGGGCAGTTTGTTGAACGGGCGATAACCACAGCAAACGCGACCCGTAGCATCACTCTCTCGATTTTGCGCCGAATCGAGTCGCTGCACTCCATTGAAATCGAGTTATCCGCTTTTTTGCGCTTACTCGGTTCTCGTGATGCCTACAGACGAATTTATCAGACGAGGGCGGAACCGCCGCAGGTCCTCGAGTTTCTCTGGCAGAACGCCGAAATGCCGCGTTCGGTTCAGTTTTCGCTGCAACGATGCGGAGAAATCCTGCAAGCCTCGCTTCCGAGCACATCTCAGACTGCACAACAGGCGCAGTTCTTCCTTGAGGAATTTATCCGGCGTATTCGCCGGTTGGATTGGTACAACTTTTTCCTGAGTGAGGATGAGGCCAACATTCGGCTGCTGCGCCGCGAAGAACTGCTATTGCACCTTGATCTGTTGCTTTCGGAGACGCTGGAACTGCATCACGTGATAACGGACAATTTCCTGAGTCACCAGAGTATTATTTCGGATCCGGAACCGACGCTTTTCTGATTCCGCACCCAGCGGCGTTTGCCTCAATAACGCTTATCAGCTCTCGACCTCTATGAGGCGTATGGGGTCCTAAAAGGTCCATCCGATCTCAAATCGTGGCCGTGGCTGACCCTATCGAGCAATCAATTCGGAGGCTCGAAGGTAGTTACCCTTTTCAATCACAAACGCGCGAGGCAGGAGTTGCGGCTTTCTCCTCTTTTGATTTCCGAAGGTGTCTCAACTCTTCGTGAAGCTGCGCCCGGGTAGGTGGCTTTATCGACTTCGCCGTAGCGTATCTGACGGCAGAACCAGGTTCGGTCAGCAGTGCTCCGACCCGGTCGGACTGACCGCGCAATATCGGACAAGCTGAAGGGGGCGACCGCGAGCTGCAAGGAATTCCTGACCGTCGCCGTCTTCAGGTAGCCCGCGCAGGCACTTGCGCGGGATCAGCGCTTCAGCGTCGACTTCACTCATACAAAAACTGAAAGAATCCTGTCACCATTTTCGCCGGCGCGCTGACATTACAATCCCCGTTTTTCCATCAGAAGCGTCAGGTCAACGAGACGATTGGAAAACCCCCATTCGTTATCGTACCAGGCGAGAATCTTGACCAGCTTGCCACCTATTACCAAGGTTGAAAGCCCATCAATAATGGACGAACGCGGATCACCTTGGTAATCGCACGATACCAAGGGCTCGTCGCTATAGCCCAAAATGCCTTGAAGAGGGCCCGATTCCGCAGCCCTGCGAAAGGCCGCATTTATCTCGGCAACGGTCACTTCGCGCCTAAGGGTGACCGACAAGTCGACAATGGAAACCACAGGTACCGGAACGCGCAGGGAATAGCCGGTCAGTCGGCCATCAAGCTCCGGGATAACCTTGCCGAGCGCTTTTGCGGCTCCACTGGAGTAGGGAACAATCGAAAGCGCCGCGGCCCGGGCTCCACGCAAATCAGTTTCCGGTTGGTCGTGAAGCGCCTGGCTGTTGGTATAAGCGTGCGTGGTGTTCATCAAACCGTACTCGATGCCGAAGGTCTTGTGGAGCACCAGGGCCACCGGCGCCAGGCCGTTGGTGGTACAGCTCCCGTTGCTGACCACTTGGTGGCGGGCCGGGTCGTATTGCTCGTGGTTGACTCCCATCACCACCGTGATGTCGTCGTTCTTCCCCGGCGCGGAAATGATAACTCGCTTGGCTCCGCCCTTCACGATGTGCACCTCAGCCTTGGACCTATCGGTGAAGAAACCCGTCGCCTCGATCACGATGTCCACGCCAACGCTCTTCCAAGGAATCGCGCCCGGATCGCGTTCCGAAAAGACACGGATGGGCCTGCCATCGATCAACAATCGGCCTTCACCAGCTTCGACCTTGGCGGCCAAGGTGCCCGAGAGCGAATCGTATTTCAAAAGATGGGCTAGCGTCTTGCTGTCCGTCAAATCATTGATTGCCTCGACTTGAAAATCGCTTCGATCGATAGCGGCCCGCAAGACATTCCGACCAATTCTTCCAAATCCGTTGATGCCGACTTTTACCATATTGTACTCCTCTGTTACCCTCTTTCTTTAAAGCTAGGTTTAGAGAGTGAATGGCGTAAACGACATTAAAAGATCATTTTAGGCCACTGTGCGGGCACCAAAGCGATCACGGTATTCCGTAGGAGTGAGCTGAAGGTTCCTTTCGAAAACGCGGCGCAGGTTCAGGCTGTTGCCAAATCCGGTTGTCGCTGCCACCTGCTCGATCCCTTCGGAGCCTTGTTCAAGCCGTTGCCTGGCCGCATCCAGACGTGCCTCCTCGACATACTTGGCGGGCGTGGCTCCTGTCTCGCGGGTGAAGACCCGCGTAAAGTTGCGCGGGCTCATCGCAACTCGATCGGCCAGTTTCTCCACCGACAAATCACGGGCTAGATGCTCGAGAATCCAAGATTGGAGATCGCGGATTGGGCTCGGATTTTTGGCTTGGTTCAGGAGATAGCGGCTGAATTGGGATTGTCCGCCGGGCCGACGCAGGAACATGACCAGGTCTTGCGCCACATCGCGCGCCATGGTGAAGCCATGGTCGTCTTCGACGAGGGCCAAGGTGAGATCAAAACCGGCGCTGACGCCTGCAGAAGTCCAGACCGATCCGTCCTGTACATAGATCGGACCTTTTTCGACTTTCACCTTCGGAAAGCGCGATTGCAGCATATCCAGCAATCGCCAATGCGTAGTAGCTCGGCGACCATCAAGCAAGCCGCTTTGAGCCAGGAGAAAAGCTCCTCCACAGACGGAAACGACGCGACGTACCCTGGGAGCCGCGCGTCGAACCCAATCCGCGACGCCTGTCCCTTCCTCTTCGGTCTGTCCCCTGCCAGTAATAATGATCGTGTCCCGCCTCTGTCTGGGATCGAGATCCGAAAGCCGACAATCCGCCAGTAGGCTCATTCCCGAGAACCCCTGCACTACGCGATGAGGTTGGGTGGCGGCAATCGTCACTTGATAAAGTTGCTTGTGCGAATCCTTCGATTTCAAACGGTTGGCTTGCATCAAAATGTCGACGATGCCAGCCGCCTCAAACAGCATGCCTCCAGCAGGAACAATGATCAAGACCGATTGCATGTCCTTAAAGTGCACATTAGACAAAACAAGTCATATCATAACTTGCCAGCCATGGGCCACCTGTTCATCGCCATAACTTGATGGCGAACCGTCAACCTATCAGCGTTTGCTACGCATCCCGCTATGCAGCCCCGCGCCACTCGATTAAGTAGCTATCAGTTCAACGTTTCTGCTACGGTCTATGACTGCCAAAATGAAGAGTATTGGCGTTCGTGCACCAAGTTGCTTCTATTGGATTTTGCTTGGATAATTGGTCTACCCCCATGAGCAAACCCACAGGTGCACTTGCGTTCTGCCGTCGGGCCCTGGAACAACGCGAAGATTTCTGGGCCGAACAAGCGGCTGCAATACATTGGCAACGGCCGTATCACCAAGTCTGCGATTTCAGCAATCCCCCGTTTGCGAAATGGTTCGTAGGCGGCGAAACCAACCTTTGTTACAACGCCGTCGACCGGCATCTGCCTCTCCGGAAAAATCAAGCGGCACTCCATTATATCTCCACCGAGGTTGATGTAGCGCAATCGTTCACCTTTCAGGAACTCTACTTGGAGGTAAACCGATTCTCCGCAGTACTCAAATCGCTTGGACTACAACGCGGCGACAGAGTGGTTATCTATCTCCCAATGATACCGGAGGCAGTATTCGCCATGCTGGCTTGTGTCCGGCTCGGGCTCGTGCATTCCGTTGTATTTGCCGGTTTCGCTCCGACAAGCCTCGCCACCCGGATCGCGGATGCGGAAGCGAAGCTTGTGATCACGGCAGACGCCGGGCTGCGCGGCGGCAAGCTCATTCCGTTGAAGCAACTTGTTGACGAGGCAATTTCGATTTCAAAGCATCAGCCGGAGCATGTGCTGGTTTGCAATCGCCACATCGACGAAAGCGCCCGCCTTTTGCAGGGACGCGATATTGACTACGCGGAAGAGCGCGAGAAGCATCTCCAATCCCTGGTCGAGGTCACCTGGCTTGAAAGCAATGAACCGAGTTACCTTCTTTACACTTCTGGTACCACGGCGATGCCCAAGGGAATCCAGCGCGATACCGGCGGGCACGCGGTCGCGATGGCGGCCTCGATGCGGTACATCTTTGCCGGGGAACCGGGAGCAACCATCTTCACGGCAGCCGATATCGGCTGGGCAGTCGGTCACTCGTACGGTGTGTATGGTCCACTGATTCACGGAATGCAGTCGGTTCTGCATGAAGGGTTACCGATCCGGCCTGACGGCGGTATCTGGTGGAAGATCGTCGAGCAGTTCGGGGTTTCCGTGATGTTCACATCTCCGACAGCGATTCGCGTCTTGAAACGACAGGATCCAGCGTACCTTCATAAGTACGACACCAGTACGTTGCAAAGGCTTTATCTGGCGGGCGAACCGCTCGATGAACCAACGTGGGAGTGGATCGGAAACGCACTCAATGTTCCGATCCTTGATAACTACTGGCAGACGGAAACTGGATGGCCGGTTCTGTCCCTGTTACCTGGCGTGGAAAAACCGCTGATCCGGCCAGGATCGCCCGGGATCGCTTTATTCGGATACGACGCGAAGATCGTCGATCCGGCCAGCGGTGAGACCTTGCGTCGAGGAGAAAAAGGTCTTCTGGCGTTAGGTCTACCCTTGCCTCCCGGTTGCATGCCGACCGTCTGGAAAAATGACGATCTTTTCAAGGATCATTACTGCTGCCGGTTCCCCGGCAAACTCCTATACTCAACTTTTGACTACGCAACCCAGGACGAGGATGGCTATTTCTTTATCCTTGGACGGTCCGATGATGTGATCAATGTCAGCGGACACCGGCTCGGGACCAGGGAAATCGAGGAAACCGTCAGTTCACACCCTGCCGTGGCCGAAGTCGCGACGGTGGGAGCGAGTGACGACCTAAAAGGGCAATCGGTACACTGTTTCATCGTACTAAAGCGACCGGACGATTTTTCGTCACACGAAGCGCAGACGACGCTCAAACAGGAGATCGAGGCGACGGTCAGTCGGCATCTCGGAACTTTTGCGCGTCCCTCAGCGGTTTATATTATCCGTGGGCTCCCCAAAACGCGATCCGGGAAAATTCTCAGACGGGCCATTCTAGCTGCCGCCGAAGGTCGCGATACAGGCGACCTCAGCACGCTCGAGGATCCCGTCGCCCTTGACGCCATCAAGGAACTGATCGAAGTCGCGCGCCGGCGCGGCGCCGGCTAGGTTCAAAGTTCGGAGTTCGGGGTTCCGGGTTCGGCGTTGGAAGTTCGCCCGTGGCGTTTGGTATCGTAGGATGGGCATCTTGCCTGTCCGCTTTTCGGCTTCCAGGCTACCTCCTCTCGATCGTACTCTAACCCGTCGTCGTAGTTGTCCTCGATCGTTGCGCGTGCAGCTGCAAAAAGCGCTCAACCGTCGTCAGGCGATGAGCGGATACCGTCCTTTTTCGCATTAACGCATTCCCATCGAGTACGACGGGTTCGAGGACGATCGAGACGAGGTGGCCTGGAAAGCTGCGAGCGGGACAGGCAAGATGCCAATCGAAGACAGGCTGAAGCCAATCCTACAGAAGCCCGAACCCGGAACTTCGAACCCACAACCCGGAACTCTAGTTGCCTTTACACCCCTGATTAGAGTAAGTGTCCTGCCGAAAGAGCAGACCAATGCTTTTCCGAGTCACACACATTACAGATTACCGGTACGGCGAACCAGTTGCAGAAGCGTACCTGGAGTTGCGCTTAACCCCTCCAAACCGGGAGATGCAAACCGTTCGTGAACACCGCTTGATGATCGAGCCGGTCAGCCGAACCTCTGGATTCCGGGATTATTTTGGGAATGAAGTCTCCTTTTTGTCGCTTCCGTACCGCCACACCCGGCTCACCGTTCGGAGCGAAGCGCTGGTCCAGACGCTTGCCATCGGGCTTCCAAGCGAGAATCTGGATCTGACGGTTCAGGAGGCGCGTCAGATCCTTACTGGATCCTTGCCATTTGTATTCGATTATCTGCAGCCTACCGACATGGTCAAAATCGGACGTGAATCGGTGCAGTGGGCGAAGCGTTATCTAAGCGGATCTACGACGCTGCGTCACGGTCTCGAAACCCTTAACAATGCGATTCACGACAATTTTCAATACCGAAAAGGAGCCACTAATTTTTCGACTGATCTAAGCTCGATCTGGAGAGACCGGATTGGAGTCTGTCAAGATTTCGCCCATATCATGTTAAGCGTGCTTCGAACGGCCGGACTACCCTCACGCTATGTCTGTGGCTACATTGAGACCTCCCCGGTTCGAGGAGAAAACGGCGAATCAAGACGTTTAATCGGTTCAGTCGCAACACACGCGTGGGTCGAAGTGTTGATCCCCGGGCAACAATGGGTCGCCCTTGACCCGACAAATAACCGTTGGTGCGGCGACCAGCATATTTGCGTTTCATTCGGACGAGACGCAAGCGAAGCTGCCCCGATTCGCGGGACCTTTAAGGGTTCAGGGCATCAAACAATGAAGGTTCAGGTCAGAGTAATCAGACTAAAGAAGTAGCGTACCGACACAGCAGGGCATCAAAACGGTATGTCTCAGGGTTAGGGCAGAAATACAGCTATGCACGTCAAGATTGAAAACTGGATGCGTTACTCTTACGAGGATCCGGTGAGTTTCTCGACACACGCGATCCGGCTTTATCCGCGAACGGATCAGGCCATCACAACGCACAAGCTTCAAACGAATATTAACATCGAAAGCGACATCCAGTATCGAAGAGATATTTTCGATAACATTGTTGCGAATTGTTTTTTGCCAAAGCCGAGCAAAGAACTGGAAATCAAAGTTGAACTCGTCGTGGAGCTCTGGCCCAGGAATCCGTTCCATTTTCTGCTCGCTCCATACGCCCTTCAACTCCCGTTCGAATACACTCCGGAAGAGAACCGCGTCCTGGCTCCATTCCGAACGATCAATCCGGACGAGCAAGCGGATGCGAGTGAAATCTGGCGATTGGACGGGAAACAGAACACCGTCGACGCGCTGGTCGATCTTGCCGAAACGATGCACCGGGATATCGGGTACGAAGTTCGAGATGAAGGGGAAGCGAGAGCACCCTCTCAGACCATCGAAATGAGATCCGGTGCCTGCCGGGATACAGCCCTTCTTTGCGCGACCATTTTGCGCCAGATCGGTCTGGCGGTTCGAGTCGTAAGCGGGTTTCTATGCGAATTTCGAGTCGACACCAAGCAGCATGGCGCTCAAACCGGTCTTCACGCCTGGATCGATGTTTTCCTTCCGGGCGCCGGCTGGGTCGGCATTGATCCGACAAACGGTACGTTTTGTGATCATCGCTTCATTCCGACGGCAGTCGGCATGCGAATGCCTGATATCGCACCGATCCTCGGTTCCTACTATGGTGAGCATCACGGCCAATTCGATTCCAGATTGGAATTGAATCTGGTTGTCGAAAAGGATCTGCCCAAGATTGCTGCTTCCGTCGAAAGCGCACTCTCAAAGGAGAACGTGGTTCTGACGATGGGGGGTGAACCGACCTACATCCCCAAAAAACCAGAAGGAGCTGAATGGACTATTGCGGCCGTCGGACCGACCAAACTCGCATACGCGACGGCTTGGGCGGAGAGACTCGTGAAGACCGTCTCTCCTGGGGCCTTGGTGATCTTCAGTCCGGGCAAGCTCTATCCGGGAGAAGTTAATCCGCGTTGGGCTCTGAATGTATTGCAATCGGAATCCCCGGATCCGCTTGGGGTACCGCGCACTAACAAACATCGGCCGCCTGGCAGTAAACCCCTGAAACTAATCAGAGAAAAGCTCGCCCGTGACCTGCACCTGGAGGATCGCTGGTTGCAGGCTAAAGATCCGCTCGCGCCAAGATCACCGGTCTGGGTACTGCCACTCGATTATAGCGACGACCATTGGGTGACGGCTCGATGGCCGCTGCGCCGAATCGAACTTTCCGCGGCGGAGGGTCCAGCCGGTCTGCGATTACCTCTTAACAAGCTCCCGGACGATTCGCTAAAGCGCGCCTTGGTATTTGAAAGGAATGCAAAGGGTCTGACAATCTTTTTGCCACCCTTGCTCACTGAACATTGGGAGATACTGATCCGGAAAATTGCCGCCGCCGTCGGGGAAACGTGCGCGGTCATTTGGCAAGGTTATCTTCCGGTTGATCTCCCTTCCAGCTGGACCCGACTCGGACTTGCAGCCGACCCGGGTGTCCTCGAGGTGAACCTGCCCGCGTGCAAGGAATGGGTTCAGTACCAGGAATGGCTCCTGACGCTCGACAATATTGCTGAAGAAGTTGGCCTCAGGAGTTTTAGGGAAAATCCGCTTCCAGCAGGGACGGGTGGCGGATCGCATCTGCTTTTTGGTGGGATCTCACTCGATCAAAACCCGTTCTTTGAACGGCCGGGATGGCTGGCATCGATCCTTCGCTACTGGCAGCATCACCCTTCCCTCTCCTATCTGTTTACCGGTTGCTACGTTGGAATCTCTTCCCAGGCGCCTCGTCCGGATGAAAGTGGGAACTCGCTTTTCGACCTGGAACTCGCTTACCGGCAATTGGAGAATCTTGGGCCGGGCGATCGGCGTATGGAAATTAACGAACTGCTTCGGCATTTGCACACAGATGTGTCTGGCAACACGCATCGGAGCGAGGTCAGCTTTGACAAGTTCTGGAATCCTCCAAATGGCTGCTACGGCCTCATCGAATTCCGAGCGATTGAGAGTCTGCCGAACGCCCATTGGACCGGTGCGGTCGCCCTGCTATGGAGAGCGCTGCTGACTTACCTTTTGACTCATCCGTTTCGTGAGAAACTCAAGGACTTCAGATCCGATCTGCACGATAAATACTTTCTTCCTTCGCCGCTCTGGAACGACTTCACCGAAATCCTTAGCGAGCTCGCACAATTCGGGTTCGGATTCGAACCGACCGTGTTTAGAGAAATCTGGGAGTGGCGCTTTCCAAGCCTGTCAATGGAAGATGGATTGATTGTTCGAAAGGCGATCGAAGCGTGGCCGCTGCTCTCAGAAACACCCACGATCGGCGGAAATACAAGCCGCTTTGTCGATTCGTCCATTGAACTTCTCGAATTCACCACGACGTCCGAATTCAATCATCAATACGCCGTCTACGTGAACGGGCGGGAATTGCCGTTTCGTTCACTCTCTCCAAAGGAATCGGTAGCCGGCTTGCGTTACCGGAAATCGGCCTTATACCCCTCTTTGCATCCACAAATCGGGATTCAAATGCCGTTATCCGTTGCGCTGGTCGAGCGTGAATCGGAACAGGTTCACAAACAATTCCGACTCCATCCTGATGCTGCTAAATTTGTTATGTACGACGGGGAAGAGCCCAAGCGCGGAGCGCCATGCGAATCCGCGGAGCCTGGAATGTACACCTGCGATCTTCGAATCGAACCGCTCACATATGGCGCCTAGCCTGAAGATCTCATAAGTTTTGAGCAACACGCACTGTCTACTCATATGTACGCACATTGAAAAACTCTGTTATAGCATGTGCAGAGAGATCGCCAACGGTTGCCTTGCGTTTTAAAACGTTATCAACTACACTCCGCTTGCTTAGCACCAAGTTTTGCAAAAAAATCTTTTGATATGAAGATATTTGCGTACACAAAATGGGATGCAGTGCCTGTAGTAGCCGGCCTCTTTCATTGCGCTTACGTCCTGACCCTCTTTATCATATTTCCTTACGCGCCCTGGTGGCTCTTGCTCTGCCTGGGACTGATCTATTCCATCAGTGTTTCATGGAACATGAATGGGGTATCGCATAATCTGATCCATAACCCTTTCTTTACTTCCAGAATACTGAACCGCCTCTTCAGTATCATGCTGTCAGTCACGCTTGGTATTTCGCAAACCTTCTACAAGTATGTCCATCATCGACATCACATGGGAAATAGCGATAGGCCGGATGAAGAAGGCAAAACCCAAGACTGGATCTCCATTTATCGGCACGGTCATGACGGAGAAGCAGAAAGTCCCTGGAGCTATATTTTCCTTAGTTATTTCCGGGAAGATCCTGCAACAATTTACGCGGAAATAAAACGCAAGAACCCTGTCGACGCGCGCTGGGGCCTGGTGGAGATTGTGCTGCTCGCCACCACGATCGTGATCGGTCTTTTCCTGAATTGGAAGTTCTGGATTTATTTTCTCCCGTTCTATTATCTTGGTCACTGTGCCAGCTATCTGAACGGTTATTTTCTTCACTACGGTGGAAACCCAGACAAGCCGATCGCATGGGGTGTTAGCTCGTACGATAAATTGTATAACTTTCTCTGGTTCAACAACGGCTACCATGCGGAACATCATTTCCGGCCCAAGTTGCATTGGACAAAAATGAAGAAGTTTCATGAAGAGATCCTCGACACTCAAGAACGTGAAGGCGTGCGTGTCATCGTTCCTCCGCACGCTTTGGGATTTCTTGATCCTGGACTTCCACCTCGTGGAAGTTTTGACTCCGGTTCAGAAACCTCTTCCGCCAAAGAGGAGACGACCAGCTCGCGCTGAGTTTGTAAGAAGGGAGCGCGCAGACGCTCCGTGAAATCGGTCGTCATCACCGGCGTTTCCACCGGCATCGGTTACGCGTGCGCCAAAATCCTAACGGAGAAAGGAATCCGCGTATTCGGCAGCGTGCGAACGGCGAAAGATGCTGAGTCCGTCCAGCAAGCGCTTGGCTCCTTGTACGTTCCAATCATGTTTGACGTGACAGATGAGCCAGCCGTCCGCAGTGAAGCGGCCAGAGTCGGTGAACTGCTGGGGAATGTCACCTTGGATGGACTGGTCAATAACGCGGGAATCGAGGTCGCCGGGCCTCTTGCTTATCTTCCTACCGAAGAGTTCCAATTTCAGCTCGCTGTCAACCTGGTAGGCCCATTTATCGTATCAAAGGCATTTTTGCCGTTGCTCGGTGTGGATCCCGCAAGAAACGGCGCTCCGGGGAAGATCATCAATATCAGCTCCACTAGCGGCCGAATAGCGGGCCCTTTCGCAGGTGCATATGTCGCATCAAAATTCGGGCTGGAGGGGTTCTCTGACACTCTACGGCGCGAATTGATGCTATTTGGAATCGACGTAGTTGTCGTTCAACCCGGCGCGATTGTGACTCCGATTTGGCAAAAGTCAGACACCTTTCTCGTGGAAAAATTCGGTAAAACTCCCTACACCACAGCATTGGCAAATTTCGAACGGTATGCCGCTAAAGAAGGGAAGGCCGGTTTTCCCGCCGCTGTCGTTGCAGATGCCGTGTGGCGTGCTCTCTGCGCGGTTCGTCCGAAGCCTCGGTACTCAATTGTTCCCAGGCAGTTCTCAAACTGGATCATCCCGCGGATGTTACCGGCCCGACTCCTCGATGTGCTCGCCGCGCGATTCTTTGGAATCGCACGGATCAAAAGGAGGTGACCTTTACTTTTCCGGGACAGCCGACACAGGATAATCCACTGGGAACTTGACGGCTTGATCGAGTTCTTCCGGTGTGAGCAGGACAATTGTCTTGGTTCGGATCGCTCCAGTCGTAATTGCGAGCGAGATCGCAGCTGCCGTCGCGTTATCCGGGCCGTCCGTGATCACGTAGGCATCGTTTTCGCCAAAGGCGAAATAGAAGCCCTCCAGCCGACCGCCCAGACGTTCCAGCATTTTCTCGACCGCAATACGGCGAGCAGTACCCCCCTGTTTTACCAGTCCCTTGATCCCTTCCGGTGTGTAGGAAACCATCGTCAAATACTTCGGCATACGTACAACTTCGACATTCGGCAAATGACTCGTTGCTCCGAAAATTTTCCATCGTTCCTAAGAATATTCCAGTCCGAGTTGAGTTAATTGTGGACGAACCGGCCAAACGCGATTGATTTTCATGCAATGTTTTCTTCGGTGCGCACGCATTTCACGCAGTTTTACCTTATGAAACGCTCTATCCTTCTCGCAGTCGGTATTGCAGCAGCCGCGATCGCTTCCACGGCATTTGGCGGTAAGTATGACGACCTTACGGCGAAAGGATATCGCTGGGCGACAGCAGACGGCCCTTACGCCGCGGTGGCTAAAGAAGACGCCCATTTGGTGGCCAATCATCTTTCGGAGCACGAGATCCTTAAAATGGTGGAACAAGTAAAGGTGTATTATCTGACACCCGGCACAATCGTCCAGGTCACCGAAGAGGATTCGGGGGCGGGCGTTTCGAAAATCCGGATGGCCGGGATTACTTCCGATCTCTGGACACTCACAAAATTTCTCAGTAAACATCCGATCAAGGACACCTACGGCGTTGTTGAAACCCCTGAAACTTCGGGATTGATCCCGAACTCGCAGCCCGTGCTCGACGCAGGCCCTACGCCTACTCCGGTATTCGGGCCTTCCCCCGGGCCGGGAATGAGCCCAATTCCAGGGCAAAGTCCCTCACCGACCGCCAGTCCTGCAGACGCCCAATGAATCAGTTCAAATCACTTCGCGCCTCTTCTCTTTACTGCTCCAAGTGCAAAGCGGCGCAACCGGTACGGGAAAGATTGCTTTTGATTCTACCGGATCGTGAGCTCTACGACTATCTGTGCACCTCCTGTGGGACCTCGGTCGGGTCTCGCGAAATCAAAGCTGCCGAAGCGCCTCGGCCGCCATTGATTTTGCACTAGCCCGCATTTCTCACGTCCCCGTGAGAAATGCGCACGAAATCTTCGTGGCTGGATCTCAGCGTGATCGGAAGAAGATTGCACAAACTCCGGATATATGTTCATTTGAACATATGCACAATTCTCATATCATTCCACCTTCTGTCGCCGAATGCCTGACGGAAATTGAGCGTTCCGTTCAGCGGTTCCGAAGCTCATACAGTCTTGGAATGGACCCGGAACGCCTCTTAACCGACGAGATAATCACCATGCGCGTCGAGTTGATCCGGCTCTGGTCCCAAATTAGCCAGGACAAAAACGCACCCTCACATCGATGATCCGATTGTCCCGAGAATGCGGCTTGACCAATAAAGCGTTCGACAAGATCGTACGGGCCGAGAATCCAGATCAGGCTATTTCGTACGGATATTGTGCAGACCCCACACGACGCATTTATCAGCCACTCGAACGCTGCGAAGTTGACGGCCTACGCTATCTGCAATGAGCTTGAGGCTAGTGGAATACGATGCTGGATTCTTCCACGGGACGTCGTCCCCGGGGCCGGCTGGGATCAGTCGATCTCGGAAGCTGTCAAATCCGCCAGAATCGTTATTCTCGTTTTGACAGATTATGCGCAACGCTCGGAACGCGTTGAACACCAACTTGAGCTCGCCTTCAATCACGGAGCGGTTGTAATCCCGTTTCGAGCAGCAGCGGATGCGGTTGTATTGGATGCGGGTGATACCGCCAAGCCGGTGCATTGGATCGACGCGATCACGCCTGATGCCGCGCTCCAAATCCGGAAATTGCGGGATACGGTTCGCCAGGTCGTCGATAGGGACAGACACGGAAATGCGCCCATAACGGGCTATTCGGAAGGTCAGCGGGCGAGCACGCCAGACGCTTCGATTCCTTTCCCCGCAGGATCGATTGTGGCGGGAGAGAAATCGAACGGAGAACCCGTTATCTCGCCCGATACGAGTTCTCAGAAGGAAGATACACGAACGCGTAATAACGAAGATAAATCACGTGTTATAAACATATTAGCCGTAATATTATTACCATTCATTGTCGTTTGCGCTTTCGGTATCAGGCTCCTCACGCATGGTCCGTCCGTACAAAAACAGATTCCTTCCTCTGCTGCTGCAACGGTTCAGCCAGTTCCCTCTTCGACCGCCCTCCCTATCCTATCGACGCCTGGCATCGCGACTGGAACTCCGGCCCAGCCTAATCCGGTGGCATCCATCCCCTCTTCTGGCACTTCAATCGGAATGACCAAACCACCAGCGATTACAACACCAACCGCGACTCCGACTCCGGTCACTTCCGTTACACCGCCGTCTGCTGAGGTGGGACACCATCTGGATGATATAGGCACGTCTGACCCCGGATGGGGTACCCCAGACGCTAACTGGACGATCGCCGACAATAAAATTCGACTGACTCCACTACCAGGCAACGGTGCGATTCTGGTCAACACGGCACACCGCTTCAAGGATGCGGAGATCGCCACCCAAGTCGTGATGTCCAAAGGAGAGGATCTGGATCAACTGGGCGGATTGATCTTTTGGGCGAAAGATTACAACGACTGTTACGCATTGGTCGTGTCCGCGGACGGTAAGTTCGCAATTGGTCATAAGCTCTTCGGACGCTGGATTAATCCGACGGCAAAGACCGGGAGCGGCGCCGTGAACACCGGAGTTGGACAGGTAAATAAATTGCAGATTCGCACCTCCGGAAAGACTTTCACCGCCTACATCAATGATGTTCAGGTCGCGACATTGAGTGGCGATCCTCCGGAGGGCGATTGGCTGATTGGCCTGTACGGAGAGTCCGCCGAGTCGAGTGAGAATTCCTGGGAGTTCAGCAAAGTAGATTTTAGTACGTTCCATCGGGAAGCGCCCTAGTCAGAAGATCGAAAATCTTGTTCTCGCTGTCCTTCGCTTGGGCCACCAATTTCGGTGGAGTGCCGTGCCAAAACGGATCTCTCAGGATCTTGTCGGTCTGGCCTGCCGGGAGCAGGATATATCGGGCGTCTGGTGGGAGCGCGGAGAGATTGTCAAAATACCGGACGTCCGGCTCCAGATAGTACCAGAACGGCCGGTAACTCCATTCCAGCACCCAAACCGTTGCGCCATTCGGCATCGCTCCCCGCAGTGCGCGCGCAACTTCGCGCGGGCGACCTTTATTTCCCGAATCCACCTTGGGCATGATCACGGTCGTAAAGATCATAACGCCAATCGCAGCGATCGTTCCGCTCAGAACCACCTGTGCAGTCGTTCGGGACGCCTGATCGAGGTTCGCACCTAGCTTCTGCGCTGGCTGCTGCGAACGCGAAAGCACAAAACTCCAGGCTGCGGCCGCGAGGAGCACTTCAACCCCGGCCCAGAGTGGGTGCTTGCCGCGACCCAAAAATAGCGCGACTGGGATCCCTGCCGAAACGATTGCGAGCAAGACGAAGTTGATGCGACGCCAAACCGCATCGAGGGAGACGTGGATTCCTTCACCGTTTGCGGCCGTCAATGCACGACCGAGAAGCAAACAAGGAACCACAATCAATGGATAAATGTAGCGTGGAGAGCCATTCGGCAGAAGAATCATCAAAATTGCAGTTACGACCATCCCGAATCTTGCTCCTCGGAACAAGGCGACCTCGCGTGCGGTGGAACCGTTATCTGTTGAAATTGCATTGAGGGTCTCTCTGCGCCACAAAAGTGGCAGCAGGAGTGTCCATGGCAGGTAATTTTTCAAAGTCTGGGGTCCGTTGAGCAACCAGATCCCGATTCGAAAATGTTCATCCGATTCGGCCGAAGCGCGGGAGGCAAGCTGACTCCACCAAAACTTCCAGACGCCGGCCGGGTTGTGGCTGCTGACCGCCAATGAACATGGAATAGCCCAACAAAGCAGCGCCCCGATGATCACGATTAACGACAAGAAATGCGCCGGGTGCAAAAGCGCCCTCGCATTTCGACCGTACAGCAAGGCCGGGAGAATGATCCCGTAATAAAAAATCAGATGGGTCGGCCCTTTCGTCAGCATTCCGAGTGCAAGAAAAGGAGCTGGCAACAGCCAAAGCCACCAGGACCCGACCTCATTTCGCCAGGAGGTCATCCAAAGAATGAGCGCTATTCCGGTCAGCGAAACATAAAGAGCCTCGAGTTCAGCAAGTCTCCCAGTCTCGATCATCGTAAAATTTGCCAGAAAAAAAATCGCGGCAATCAGCCCACCACGCACGCCAAGCCAACGTGGCCCCCCTATACAGAAGATCGCCACGGCCAGTGCGAGTGTTGCCACCACCGACGGGAGCCGCACTGACCATTCGGTAACACCGTTAGTCAGCTTGCAGCTGAGTGCGATCGCCCAATTCAGAAGAGGCGGCTTACGTAGATAAGGTTCCGCGCCAACGCGAGGCACCAGCCAGTCTCCAGACGCTAGCATGTGGATCCCTGGAAGAGCTCGCCGCGGCTCTTCGTGCTGCAGCTGGACCGCACCGAGCCCAGGGAGATAGATCGCCGCCCACAAGAGAACAATAAAGAGGAGGCCTCGCTGCGGCGACAGGCGGGCGCGCGCAAACTCCGATTTTTCCGGGGATCTCACTTTGAGAGCGTCGTTCTGTTGACGGTTGTGGAACGGCGGCAAACAAAAACGTAAAACCGGGCGATTTGCCGACCATCCTGCACTGTCTGGACCTCCCGTGCAGGTTTGATCACCGGAAAATCCGCAGAAACCGATGCAGGCACACGGTCGGCGTCTGAAATATAGATCGCATCCTCGGAAGGATGCCGTTCGCGGTAAGTCGGCCAGAGCACGAGTTGGTTGAAGGGAGGGCTGGAAACCGGCATGAATGTTTCGGGCTGGCCCGGCAGGTAGAACGACATAAGCGCCGCGATCATATATTTGTTCGCAATCACTACCGGCGCACCGGCCGTCGTCCGGAGTGCTTCGACCTGGGCTGCCAGATCCCGTGATCCCCGTGCTCGGTCCAAAGGATCGAGCCGCCCTGGAAGATGCAGCCACGCAGTCTCGTGCAGCAGCGCCGTTTCAAAAAGGGCGAGCGCAAGACCCGCGATAGCCAGCCATCGGAGCCATCGACGATTTTCGACGCCCGCGGACACTTTCGCGGCAAGGAGAATCAGGCCAGTAACGTATGCGGCTGCCGCCCAATTTGCCTGGCTGGCTTTCTGGAAACTGAGAAAAAGGTAAAGCAGAAATAGCGGCAAAAACAGCGACAGCAGATAGACCGTCGGTGCCTTCGGCGTCGGTGCAAAACGTGGCAGGCAGATCACGAGTAGCAAGCCAAAGAAAATGATGGGAGAGATAATCCCGGCTTGCTGGACCAGAAACGATAGAACCTCTGTGGGACGCAGATGCATCTGCTCATCGAGCGCACCGCGATGCACCAGGAAGTGGCTGGTGGGAAAGCCATGTTGCCAGTTCCAGAGAAGGACTGGAACCAGGCAGAGACCGACAACCAAAAGCATCGCCGGAATCGTCCATTGCCGGAAATGCCGGCGGCTCTCAGTGTGCCAAACGCAAAAAAGGCCGAAGGAAACCAGCTCGATCGCACCAGTGTACTTTGAAAGCATGCTCAGACCGACCAGCAAACCAGTCAGGAGCCACCATCCGATGGTGTTCTGATCTTTTGCTTTCCAAAAACTGAGCGCCGCAACTGTCCAGAAGAAGATGTAGACAGTGTCGATCGTCATCAGCGTCGCGCCGACCGCAAACAACGGAGTTAGGGTCGCGAGCACAACCGACCAAAAACCGACACGATCGGAAAAAAGTTGTCTGCCTAGGAAAAAAATTCCAATTCCGGTTCCGAGGGCGAGCAACGCGGCAAAAAAGCGTATTCCGAACACGGTCTGGCCGAACAGCGCTGTCCCGGCGGAAATGAACCATGCGATCACGGGACCTTTGTCGAGGTAGCAAATGTCGGGGTGCCTCGACCAAAGCCAGTAGTAAGCTTCGTCGCCAACGAGTTCCAGATGAGTGCTATACCAAAGGCGGAAAATCGTTCCGAGAACCAGGATAGTGATAGCCCAACGCGCGTACGAAGACGATAACAACCTCATGGCGTTTCGGTCGCACCCGCCGGTTCCTTCTGTTTCTGCCGTTCAAGATAAGCCTTGGAGGCGACCGCATAGACATGGTCAACCGTAATCGATTTCATGCAGATATTGTCACGGCAGGGACTTTGCCGATTGTTATAAGCGTTCACACAAGGGCTACACGGCAGCTGCATCCAGATCGGGATCGCGCGGGGAGTCAGCGCCCGAAACAGCGACGGTGTCTCAGGCCCGAACAACGTGACCACTGTAATCGGCGTCATCGATGCGAAATGTGCCGGTCCGCTGTCATTCGTGATCAACAATTCGGATAATGTGTAGAGAACCAGCAATTGAGGAAGCGTCGTTTTACCCGCCAGCGAGAAGCATCGCGAAGAATTGATCTGTTTCGCCACGAGATCGATGGGCTGCGCTTCACTCGGGGCTCCGGTCAATCCGATTACAGCGTCCGGAAATTGTTCCAAGAGCCGTTTCGCAAGGTCGACATATCGGTCGGTAGGCCATTTCCGCAGCGGCAAAAGATCGCTTGCGTTTGGATTCAAGAGAATAAGGGAGGGATCCGCCTGGCCACTTTCGCGCCTGATGATGGAACGCACCGCTTCTCTGTCCGCCTCTGTAGCGACATACCGCGGTGAAACCGCGTCCGCGCCCGGAATCGCGCCCTGAAACGTGGGCAGTTGCCCTGGCGGTTGCTCAAGTGCCTCCACCATCAATTGAAAATTCTGGCTGGTGTGGATGTATGGGTTGTAAAGCAACCGATGCGTCATTAAGTCGCCTCGATACGGCCCCTCACCAAAAAACGTGTGAAAACCGACCCGCGCTTTGGCACCCGACAGAAATGTCAACGCGGCTGACGATCTCGAAAAGAACTCAAGATCAATCGCTGAGTCGATTCCCAATTCTCGGATGCGTTTCAGCGCGTCTAGCGCGCGAAAGCCGGCATCGACAATATTTTTATGCCCCACGGTAATCACGTTCGCCTCTGGAATAAGGCGCATTGCATCGAGAATAAACCGGTTCTCTTCAAAAACGAGAAAGTAGATGTTCTCCCGGCCTACCATCTCGATTGCGCGCGAGATAGCGTGGTAAGCGAGCACGGTTGAACCTTGCTCAGCAAATTTTACAAACAGAATCTTTTTCGGTTTCTCAACAACCTCTGGATCACTCCGATGACCTGTTACCTGCCGCACAAAGGTCAAGACACCGCAGATAAACATTCCGATCCAACGATCGATGAACTGCAGCATTCGCGTATCAAGTGGAGGTCCCATAATGTGACGCTCCCACCCGTCAGAGGGTGTACGCGACGGGTAAAGAGCAGGCAGGAAAGACCATTAGTTTCAAAGTTTGGCTTGAGCAACTTCGTTTCGCGAAGTTTCTGGCGACCGACATTTCCTCTCGCGTCACTTTCAAAAGCAAGCTAATCGGAACTCCGTGAACAGCGACTCGAGAATTTGTATTCAGCGATTTTGACCGAATGGAAGCAGCGATTCAGCACTCTAAAGCTAAAAGACCGGCAGCGCACAGCCTTTGGAATCGTTCTGCCTGGATCGCATGGATGCTGGTCCTTGTCGTCCTCGTTCTGCGCCCGCTGACGGCTTCGCACCGAGGCACCTCATTTGACACGTATCAACTTGCTGGTTTGCACTGGCTTCACGGCGAAGAGATTTACACGCAATGGATGGGATTTGTCTACAGCCCTCTGATGGCCGCGTTCTTTGCCCCATTTGCATCTATTCCAGGTCCCCTCGCAAATATCATTTGGCGCCTGTTGAATGCGATCGCGTTGCTCGCCGGCTTGGCAGCCCTCCTGGAATCAGGAATCTTCAGCCGCATCAGAGCAAAAGACTTTGGCATACTTTATCTGCTACTGCTCCCTCTTGCGGCTGGAAATATCGACATCAGCCAGGCTAATCCACTGGTTGCGGGCATGATCATGCTAACGATCGCCGCTGTCTATCGTGAACGCTGGAATAGAGCAGCGCTCTGGGTTGCCATTGCGACCAGCCTGAAAATTTATCCGGTCGCGGTTGGGTTGCTCATCTGTGTCATTGCGCCCAGGCGATTCATCTGGAGATTCGTGATTGCGCTCCTTTTAGTGGCGCTTTTGCCGTTTCTTTTCCAGCACTGGAGGTATGTCAGCGAGCAATACCATGCCTGGTTTGCCACGCGGACATCGGACAATCGGCAGCAATGGCCTATCGAGAAATTGCCGTTGGACCTCTGGTTTCTAATCCATTGGGTTGGAAAGTTACCAATCCCGGCCAAGGTTTATACAATCATCCAGCTGGGTACTGCTGCTGCGCTTGCTCTCCTCTGTTGGCTCAAGGCACGCCAAGGTTGGGCTCGGGCTCGAGTAATGGTCGCCTTGTTTAGCCTTGTCTCGATCTGGATGACGCTTTGCGGTCCTGCAACGGAATCTTATACTTATATGATTCTGGCACCGGCGATCATTGTATCGATCGTTCAAGCTTTCGCCGCGCATCAACCTCGAACGCTCCGGGCGCTCTCTGCGACGGCGTTCGTTTTGCAGTTCGCTGCGGTTGCAAGAGCTAGCTTTATTCCGCATTTCAAGCCGTTCTGGGCTCTTTCTATATTGCCGATTTCAGGCCTTATTCTTCTCATCTATACGCTTCTTTGGCTGTTCAATGAATCACTTTGGTCCAGTGATACAGACGACATTGTGCCGCCACCAATCACGGAGCCGAGCGCCTGATTGATGAATGCGAAATTGAATCGACGCGTTTCGCGTCCGGCTACAATTCTGGTGGGAGCCCTCTGGATTCTAGTCCTGTTGGGTATCTGTATTCGAATTGGATTTGCTCCCAGAGCCCACGACGTTTTTGGGACCTACCTTGACGCCGGACACAGGTGGCTGGCGGGCGAATCTCTTTACACATACACCCGCGGATTCGTTTACAGTCCATTGGTCGCAGCATTTTTCTCTTTGTTTTCGTGGCTACCTGTCACGCTCGGTTCAACCCTCTGGCGCCTGCTGAATGCCGCTCTATTTGTTGGCGCAATCTTCTGGTGGCTTCACGCGAGCGTACGCGATCGCATTCCAGACCGAATACACTGGTTCGTGTTTCTGTTGGTCTTACCGTTGTCGCTGGGGAACTTCAATAACGGCCAAGTTAATCCGATGATTATCGGGCTGTTGATGATTGCGATCCTGTCCGCGTATGACGAGCGATGGATGCTATCGGGGCTGGCAATCGGATGTGCGACCTACCTGAAAATCTATCCGTTGTCGGTCGGACTGTTGCTGGTGTTGCTTTATCCGCGCAAGCTCGGTTGGCGCCTTCTGCTGGTCTTGCTTGTGATGGGTGCTCTTTCGTTTGTATTTCAGCACCCTGCCTATGTGCTCGAACAATATCAGCGTTGGTTCCGGACACGAGCGACAGATGATCGCCGTGTGAACATGGATATCGCTCCGCGCGATTTTGCGATGATCTTAAGGTTTCTGCATATCAGTCTGAGCTCTACGCTGCTCACCTTGCTACAACTGTTCGCTGCGGCCGCGACAGCAACTGTCTCTCTTTACGGCCGGTTGCACAAATGGTCCGCGGAGCGCCTGATAACCTGGGTCTTGTGCGCAGGTACCTGCTGGATGCTGCTTTTTGGTCCTTCTACAGAGGATGCGACTTATGTTCTCATTGCGCCCGCTCTCGCATGCGCGCTTGTGGAAGCATTTCACCGGAACTTCCCTCTCCCAATGCGCGTTTTGGTCTGCACGGCGTTCGCGTTTTTGCTCGTGGGGCTGATTCTGAACGCATTCTTCGGACTCAAAAAGACTCCATGGCTGATGTCCGTTCAACCCTTTGGAGCGGTTTTGTTTGCTGTTTTCGCCACGATATGGCTGTTTAGCAGCGCACTCTGGGAAAAGGGTCTGGAGCCTTCTTCTTAAGAGGCACGTCATGCGCCTTCTAGGATTATTGCTTTTGGGGCTGTATCTGACCATCGGCTGCGGCAATTCCGCGTTCGCTGCAGCGGCGCCAAGTTCACAAACGCCCAGCGAATTAGCCTTTCCAAAAGCACTTGATCAATATCACGACGATGCCGTTCCCGGACTTATCCAGAAGCTGGTCGGCAGGGCGCAAAGTGATCCGGTAAACCTGCTTGGGACACTTATTTTTGTCTGCGCGATTGTTCACACATTTCTCGCGTCGCGATTCATGCGGATCGCGCATCACTATCAGCACGAATATAAAGAGCTGGAGAGCCATGAAAAGGAGGCAAAGCCCGGTATCGCACAACGGCGCGATGTACTTCAATTTTGGGCGCAATTCTTCCATTTCATGGGAGAAGTTGAAGCGGTGTTCGGCATTTGGCTGATTCCGCTCTTTGCCATCGTCACTCTGACAAAAGGATGGCCGACGCTGGTTGGCTACATCACGAACCTGAATCCAGCGGAACCTGTTTTTGTTGTCGTGGTCATGGCGGTAGCGAGCTCTCGCCCAATTCTGCGTCTCGCGGAGATTTGCCTCTCTAAACTAGCTGCATTGGGAGGGTCGACTCCTGCTGCATGGTGGCTTTCAATCCTAACTTTCGGTCCACTGCTAGGGTCATTCATCACCGAACCGGCTGCGATGACAATCTGCGCGTTGTTGCTTCGCCAGAGATTTTACGCGTACAAACCGAGTAATCGACTTTCCTACGCCACGCTCGGTTTGTTATTCGTTAATATATCCGTCGGTGGAACTTTGACACATTTCGCCGCGCCGCCTGTCGTCATGGTTGCGACGAAATGGTCTTGGGACATTAACTTTATGGCCTCCAACTTCGGATGGAAAGCTGCCCTGGGTATCGTCGTTGCGAATATCGTTTACTACCTTCTTTTCAGATCGGAGCTCGCGAGCTTGAAAACTGTCCGGGCCGATGAGAAAGAGAAGCGGCGAACGGTTCCGGTGCAGATCATACTGGTCCATATCGCTTTCCTTGTCTGGACAGTGCTAACATCGCACTATCCTTATTTTGTGGTTCTCGGATTCCTCTTCTTCCTTGCATTCGTTGAAGCAACAGATCGCCACCAAGGCGTGATACGCCTGCGTGGTCCGCTTCTGGTCGGCTTTTTTCTCGGCTCGCTTGTGATCCATGGTGGCTTTCAATCCTGGTGGATCGAGCCGGTTTTAAGCGGGCTCACGAAATGGCCGCTCCTTTTCGGATCGATCGCTTTAACCGCCTTCAATGACAATGCTGCCGTCACTTACCTGGCGTCGCTAGTCCCCGGTTTTTCTGCTTCACTGCAATACGCAGTGGTTGCTGGAGCCGTTATCGGCGGCGGTTTGACTGTTATCGCCAACGCACCGAACCCAGCAGGACAATCGATCCTGGCACCCTCTTTTGGAAAGGATGGTATCGCTCCTGCCGGACTTGCGCTGGGAGCACTGGTACCGACGGTTATTATGATCGCAGCTTTCATGTTGCTGCCGTAGGTGTAAGAGCGTTCAGAGAGCTGTTGAGGCGCATGGGGCCTATGGGACTGCTAAAATGACACCTGCGAGTATTCGCCGACACGCCCATACGCCGACACGCCGATACCGCATCCATGTAGTTGCTGCTACTACCGTACCTACAGCACCTGAACACGCACGGCGCACGCCTTATAAGAGGGCTGTCGTGAGTACGGATCGAATGCGGGATAAGTGAGTTGGTTCGCAACGGCATAATGCATCGGTATGAATAACTGGCCGCTTTGAATTGTGTTCGTAACAAACAGGGTCGCTACAATCTCTCCTCGCCTTGATGCTACCACCACCTTTTGACCGCTCTCAACGTCCATAGACTTCGCGTCCAGTGTGTTCATCTCCACGTAAACACGGTCGGGATACAGCTTCCTCAGCACGGCGGACTTGCCGGTGCGCGTCTGCGTATGCCATTGAGATGAGGTTCCGCGACCGGTCAGAAGCAGGAAAGGAAATTCTTTGTCCGTTGATTCGGGAGCGGGGCGCGGCATTTCAAATATAAATCGGGCCTTCCCGTCGGGGTGAAAGTATGCGCCATCTTCAAACAAACGCCGCTCTGTTTCGACTGGAGTGCCAGCACTTGTTTCCAAATCGCCGTTGATAGTGCCCGAGCCAGCCTCCGGTTTTTGATGTAAAGGCCACTGAATTCCGCCGGCTTCGTCGATCATCTTGTAATCGCGAATGCCCGTAATCTCGCAAGGTTGCCCTCGCGACAATTCTTTCAGGATTTCAAAAACAGCTTCTGGAGAGGACCATCGTTTGAACGTTTCTCCGCAGCCCCAATACTGAGCAATGAGCTTAAAGATATTGAAATCGGATAATGCCTGTCCGGGCGCTCGTGAAACCTTCTTAACAAGACCGATTCTTCGCTCCGAATTGATAAAAGTCCCGGATTTTTCTCCCCACCCTGCCGCCGGCAAAATCAGATCAGCCATCCTCGCTGTTTCAGTGCTCTCGTACATATCCTGGACGACGAGAAAATCGAGTTTTTGGATGACCTTGTTAAACCGCTGCTGGTCAATCCACGAATGCGCGGAATTCGTTGCGATGACCCACAGACCTTTGATCTTGTCGTTGGCAATCCCTTCTACGATTTGATCGTACGCCCAACTATTCTGAGCCGGAATTCGGCTCGCATCGATGCGCAGAATATTGGCGACCTTTTCCCGGTGATGCTCATTTAGTGGATCGTGCCCACCAAGAAGGTTCGTCGTATTCGAAAAGAGTCTCGATCCCATCGCGTTGCATTGACCGGTCACGGAGTTGGCTCCCGTGCCGGGCCGTCCGATGTTGCCCGTCATCAGAGCGAGATTGATGATCGCCTGTGCTGTGCGCGTTGCTTCGTGGCCCTGGTTCACGCCCATTGTCCACCAAAACGAAACTCGTTTGCCACGATGAATTGTTGCGGCAAATTTTTCGATTTGTTCGACTCCAAGGCCGGTCGCGTCGGCAACCATCTCCGAATGAAACTGGGATACAAACCCTGCGAATTCTTCGAATCCGTTCGTGTGCCTTTCGATGTAACCGCGATCGATCCAACCGTGCGCGATCAATCTGTTGGCGATGCCGTAAAGCAATATCAGGTCCGATTTCGGTCGGAGAGCATAGTGCTGGGTGGCCGCCATCGCAGTTTCGGTCTTGCGCGGGTCGACGACTATAATCTCCGGGCTGTTCTTGTTCCGGCAGACCCGTTGCCACATGATCGGGTGTGCGATACAAAGATTCGAGCCGACAAAAACAAGCACGTCGGATTCTTCGAAGTCTTTGTAAGTAAAGGGAGGCGCATCGAATCCGAAAGACTGCTTGTAAGCCGTCACGGCAGTCGCCATGCACTGGCGAGTGTTGCCGTCGCCGTGGATGAGTCCCATCCCGAACTTTGCGAGTGCACCTAGAAAAGCCAATTCCTCTGTGCAGACCTGCCCGGTTCCCAGCCAGGCAACGGCATCGTTCCCATACTTTTCCTGAATTGCCTTGAAACGGAGTGCGAATACCTGAAGTGCTGTGTCCCAATCAGCCGGTTCAAGGACGCCGGCCTTATTCCGCAGGTAGGGCGTTGTCGCGCGATCGTTCGCCGCCAACGGAGACAATGCTTCCCAGCCCTTTGGACAAGCCATTCCAAGATTGACCGGATAGTCCGTTGCCGGACTGAGGTTGATTGCCTGTCCCTCCTTCAGATGGATTGTCAATCCGCATCCAGTTGAACAAAAACCACAAACCATCTCCGTTGTATCGTCGGGCTTCAGTCGGGCCGGTACTTTCCCTAACCCGAAGTCACCAGGGCGTAGCACAAGGTCTCGGGTCAGTTTTCCATCCCACTGACGAATCAGCGAATCGACTTTCTCGATGATTGGGTGTCGCCGGACTTTAGCTGCCGGTCGTTTCATGAGGCGATTCCTCCAGGCATTTTTGGTGGAATCACCGCTTTAAAAAAGAGGTAACGCTCAAGAAACTCGCCGATCGTCACCAGAATCAGTGTGGCGCTCGCGGTGGCGATATTGAAAAGCCCGAGCAAGCCGAGCACCGGCAAAAGCACTCCTCCGACGACTCCGCAAACAAACCTCCCAACCGTTGCACTTTTTAGTTCTCCGGACATCAGCACCGCTGTCCGGCGCATGCTCGTCCAAGGGGCATCGCGCAAATGCGAGAATACCATCGCCTCCCAAGCAAGTTTCGCGGAGGTCGCTGTCGCGACCATCACACAGAGAGTTGTGACCGCTGGTCCGAAAATTGACTGCGATTCACCTCCATGTCCAAACAGCGCGGAAACCATCAGCGTAAAGAGCAATGTCGCAGGACCGAGCACGATCGTTGTGCCGAAGAATTTCAGCGTCGTCATTGTGGGTCGCCAGAAAGTCCTCCGCGTGTCCTGATAAATCATCACGGAACAAAAGACACCGGCTAACCCGATGATAGCGACGCAAATCCCCAAAGCATTCTCGACGGTCTGAAGCGTTGCCTCAGGCGGGATGGTCAGATTTAGGTAGCGACTCATCGCGGGAACCCAAAACGCGCCGGCGTAAACCATGGCGCATCCCGCAAAGAGACCGAACACGATAATTTCGCGGCTTAACCACGACGTTTTCAAACCGACAAATGCGCGCCAGGCATACTGTGGTCGGCCAAGATGCATCGTGCTCGCGCCGATCGCGAGAAAACCCAGTGCGAGCGCAAGAAGCGCGTGAAGCGGAGTAACCGACGCAACGATGTCGCCCGGAACCAACAGGCGCAGCATGGTTCCCGCAAGAAAGCCTCCGACGGATAATTGCGTCAAGACCAGCATAACGACCAGTGGGAAATGAGCGTGTTCGGCCCGTACTTCGTGGAAGTCACCCGGCGCCATATTAGCGGGGAAAAGCCTGGCAGTCCGATATTGTGTGGTCGGCAATGTGTATGCGGAATCGGGTGCTCCGGGCAAGAAAGCGGGATTCTTTCTCTCCTTTTTCAATGTAACCGTGTCGACGATTGTGATGCTGATTGCTTCATTCGGACAGGCCTGGACACAAGCGGGCGCTTCCCCAACCGCCAACCGCGCTGAACACATGTCGCATTTGCGGACGATGCCGCGTTTCCTCGAATATTTCGGAACGTCGTAGGGACATTTAAGGATGCAGTACTGGCATCCGATGCATTGATCGTCCAGATGTCGAACAATTCCGGTTACCGGATCCTTGTCGTACGCATTCACCGGGCAACCATTCATGCAGGCCGGATCCACGCAGTGGTGGCACGCAGTGGTGATTGTTTGCTGAACCGGTTCTTCAACGGATCCGCCGTAAAGCACACCGACATCCCGCCAAGTTTCCTCCTGATCTAATCCATTGAGATTGTGGCAGGCGGTGACGCACGCCTTGCAACCAGTGCAGGCATCCAAATTCACCGCAAAGGCGAATTGCTCTCCTTTTGCTGGCAGTGAGAGTGGGATAAGTTCCTGGTAATATTTTGCCTGAGCTGGAGAATCTCCTTTCTCGTACCGGCGCGCGAACGTGGCGACTGGCGTAAGAAGTTGCTGTTCGTCGAGCAGGTCGTCGATCAACGTCCGGCCATCTCTGCCAGGCTCGCCCGTCAGTACATCAGTAGACATCGCGTTGGTAGCGTTTGTCTGATTTCAATTTTTGAATGTACTCGCCGGCCGCCTGTTCGGATCGACCCCCGGCTTTCTGAACGATCTCGTGCAGAGTTCTATCTACATCTTTCGCCATCCGGCTCGCGTCACCGCAAACGTAAAAATGGGCACCCCGTTCAAGCCAGTTCCAGAGCTCGTTCGCTTGTTCGAGCATACGGTTCTGAACGTAGATCTTGCGCTCTTGATCTCGCGAGAAAGCGGTATCCAGCCGAGTCAAAACACCATCACGCTGATATCCTTCAAGCTCCTCTCGATAAAAGAAATCGCAGCTCGATCTCTGCGCGCCGAAAAAGAGCCAATTCCCTCCTTTCGCGCCGGTTGCTTTGCGCTCCTCCAAGAACGCTCTGAACGGCGCGATCCCCGTACCGGGACCCACCATTATCATCGGCGTCTCTCCGTTAAGCGGAACGCGGAAATGTTTCGAAACCTGAATAAAAACCGGAATCGGTGTCTCATTGCTTGCGCGCTCTGCAAGAAAATTAGAGCAAACACCTTTGCGGATTCTGTTATGACTTTCGTACCGGACTGTGTCGACCGTAATATGCACCTGTCCAGGATGCGCTTTTAGACTCGATGCAATCGAATAAAGTCGGGGTTGCAGCTTTTTAAGCAGCGACACAAAATCATCAGGAGCAAACTTCACTCCGGGCGATTCGATGAGAAAATCGATAATCTCGCGTCCCCACAAAAACTTGTCCAATTCGGTGCGGACATCGGAGCTTACCAGGTCTTTCAGATATTGATCGGCCGCATCATGCTCAGCCATCGCATTCAGAAACTCGGTCCGCGGCTCTCGGATGTGGTACTCCCGAAGAAGTGCCAGGCGAATAGGCATCTTAACGCCCCCAGGACTGTTGACTTCTTCCTCACCATCGAAATTCAGCGCTTTAAGTATCTCGTTAACCAGTTCGGGTGAATTGGTTGGCATGATGCCCAAAGCATCACCTGCTTCGTAGGCGAGTCCTGAACCTTCAAGTGATATTTCAAAGTGGCGTGTGTCCTTTTGTGAATCTTCTCCTGTAAGCTTTCGATTCACGAGCAACCGGGCCGGGAACGGATTTTTGCGCGTGTAACCAGCAGGCGCTGTTTCTTCTGCCAGAGCCGTTTTGACGGGCGCGTGACCATTGCTGGATCCGTTCGAATTTCTTGCGACGCCAACGGAAAGATCCAGGTTCTTCAGCGCTTCAAAGACGCCTGTCTGCCACTTGGTGGCGCCCTCTTCGAAGTCCACGTTACAATCGATTCGATCGAAAATACGACAGGCTCCGAGCGCCTCCAATCGTGTATCGAGACTTTTGCCGAAACCACAAAAATGCTCGTAGTTTGTGTCCCCAAGGGCGAGCACCGAATAGTTTAAACTCTGCAGAGCCAGACCATTTGCGCTTGTGAGATCCTCCCAGAATTTGGCCGCGTTATCTGGCGGATCTCCCTCGCCCCAAGTGCTAGTAACGATGAGTGCACATTTCTCTTGTGCGAGGCCGGACGGGCTCGCTTTCTCCAACGGCGTTATCGTTGCATCGTATCCCTGTTTTTTAGCCTCTTTTAACAGGCGCTTGGCAATCGACTCCGCATTGCCGCTCTGTGATCCGAAAAGGACATTCACCTTCGGTTTAGCCGGCAAACCTTGTTGCGGGGTACTGGCACTTACCGTGGATTGCGAGAACATGCCGGCGAGAAATCCGTTTAGCCATGCCCGCTGGGCCGGCGTGAACGGAGCATTTTCTGGAATGAACGGTAGAGCGGGTTGTTGACTCATGTTTCGATTTGGCGCCGGCAAAGTGCGAGGGTTCGCCTGATCCGGTTCCGTATTTTCATCTAGTCCGAAAAGATCTCCTGGAGTTCCTTTACGGTGTGGCGGCGAGTGAAATGAACGAAGGTTTCGCCGGGATTTCTGTGTGCGAGATAACTCTTCAACACACGCTCTAGCAACGACGGCACCTCGCTGAAAGGAATGCTGCGAAATACATCAAGAGCCACCGCCTGTCCTTCCCCGAAGCCACCACCAAGAACGATGTGGTATCCCTCGACCTTCTCGCCGCTTAGACTGACTTTTGTCCCAAGCAATCCAATGTCCCCCATGTAATGTTGGGCGCAAGAGTTTGGGCAACTGGTTAAGTGAATGTTAATTGGCTGATCAAGCTGCACTTTCTTTTCCAAATACCGCGCGAGAAGCACGGCTTGACCTTTGGTATTTGTCGATGCCCACTGGCAACCGGTATTCCCTGTGCATGCGATCAATCCTCCGGAAATGCTCGTCGCCGAGTGGTGGAACCCCATCTTGACCAGGTTTTTCTTGACCGTTTCGACGTACTGATATGGCACGTTTGCGATGAGAAGATTCTGCCAGACTGTCAGGCGGATTTCCCCGGAACCGTAATTTTGCGCAACATCCGCGATCCGGCGCATCTGCTTCGGACTCATGCGCCCAACGGTGATCACCGCGCCAATGTAGTTCAGGCCAGGTTGCGCTTGCCTGTACGCACCGATGTGCCCATGCAGAATCGGCGCCTTCCGCGGTTCGCATTGATCCGGCCGTAAATAGACAAAGGAAAATACCAGTTTCTTCTCAACTTCCTCGACGAACTTCGCGATGCCCCACTTGTCGATCAGGTATTTCAACCGGGCACGTTTACGGTTTGTCCGATCGCCATTTTCTGCAAATACGCGAATGATTGCCGCTGCAACCGCGACGCATTCATCCGGTTTTACAATTATTCCGGCATCTTTCGCAAACTGCTGATGTCCGGTGATTCCGGCCAATTCCACTCTAAAATAGACACCCGGCTCGACTCCTTGGCCCTGCGCCACGCGGACAGCGACGAATCCGATATCATTTGTGTCTGCAACAGTCGTGATGGAGCCACCGCCATCAAAGGCGACATTGAACTTCCGAGGAAGATCGTACATGTCACGATTGTTAAGAATGTAGTAATGAAGCCCTTTCGCGAAGGGACGCGTATCGATCAGTTCCTCTTTATCGATACCGGCAGTCGGCGTCGCCGTGATATTGCGGACATTGTCAACACCCGAACCGCGAGCTGTCAGGCCGATCTCCTGCAGCTTCAAGATACATTTCACTATGTTGCGCGGCGCGATTTCACGAATCTGGATGTTCGCGCGCGTGGTAATATCTGCGTAACCCCCGCCCCAATGTTCTGCGATGTCAGCAAGACCTCGAAGCTGAAATGAGGTCAATTCGCCCGCCGGTATCCGGCATCGGAGCATGAAAGAGTTCTGGGCCGGCGCAACGTAAAATAATCCGTGATACCGGAACCGGAAGGTATCGGGCTTGGCGGGAAACTTATCCGTTTTTGCGTGTTCAACCAGTTTGTCCCAGATATCGAGTCCATGCTCCTCGAATTTCCAACGCTCTTGTTCGCACAGCTCTGAAATCGGAATTCCGTGCACCTTTTCCTCGATCGAAGACTCCGATGCGCCGTTGACGAGCCCGGGCTCGGGCGCATTGGTAATGCGTCCGTCCGGCAAATGCCCCACAAATGGTAGCCGCCCACTGCAAGCTATCCCTGCAAAGAAGCCTTGCAGATACTCCTTTTGTTCGCGGCTAAAACCGGGATCAGCCAATACTGTGTCAGCGCTCATTCGTGTTCGATTTCAGGACGCCATTCAATGTGTTGTTTGTGCGATTCAGATTCGAGCCCTCGCGAAGGCGCCCCAGGTTGTGCGCCAACGGCTCTTCACCACGCTCAGCCCGGCGACCGCCAAGAGACAGAGCGATGCAAAAATTAAAAACCCGTATTGATACGAGCCAGTCATTCCTTTCGAAAAGCCGAGAGAACTCGCTAGATAGAATCCCCCGATACCGCCGCCGGCACCTACTAGACCGGTCATGACGCCGACCTCCTTTTGGAATCGTTGGGGTAGCAGCTGGAAAACCGCTCCATTTGCCATCCCTAATGCCGCAGAAGCCACCATGAATAGCGCCAAGTTCGCTGTCAGATTGTGGATGAGCGCTCCGACAATGAGCGCAGCTCCAGCAGCCAGATAGAATCGATACAGCGAACGAATTCCTCCGATCTGGTCTGCGATTGCGCCACCCACCGGTCGAAGGAAAGCCCCAACAAAAGTGCAGAGTGCCGCAAAATCGCCTCCCTGGATCGGCGAGAGTCCAAACTCGCCCTTAAAATAAAGAACGTAGGAACTCGCCAATCCGACAAAACCGCCAAAGCTGATCGTATAATAAAAACAAAACCAGTGGGCGTCCTTGTCCTTTAACAACTTCAGATAGTCTGCAAGGCTTCGCGCTTTCACATCGCCTGGCGCTTCTTTGGAAAGCGATGCATAAAGAGCTAGAACCAGCAAAGCCGGAATGAGCGCGAGCCCGAAAACATTTCGCCAGCCGTATGCCTCAGCAAGCCGAGGGGCAACCAGACTGTCCAGCACCACGCCGATATTTCCAGCTCCTGCGAGCCCCATGACAACACCCTGCATATTCGGCGGATACCAGCGACCGGCTTGTGGTAACGCCACGGCGAAACTTGCGCCGGCGAATCCGAGCACCAAGCCCATCAGCAAAACACCCTGATAGTTCGGTAGTCCAAAAGTCCACGCGACAACCAAGCCCAAGATCACGACGAGTTGGGCCATAATTCCCGCGTTTTTTGCTCCAACGCGGTCTACGAGCAACCCAAGCATTATGCGCAGCACCGCACCGGAAAGAATTGGCACAGCCACCATCAGCCCTTTCTGCTCGGGCGAAAGCTTCAAACTATCCCCAATCTGTGCTCCGAGCGGACCAAGAACAGTCCAGACCATGAAGCTAAAATCAAAATAGAGAAATGCGGTGAAGAGAGTCGGCCAATGGCCGGCTGTTTTGAGATCAGAAAGTTTCATCCCAAGCGCCCCGTTCTATTGCCTATACCAAGCTTCCAACTCGCTATTTCAATTCCTCTAAAAAGCTTAACCCGTATTAGCTGGTTAAGTGCCAGATTGGGAACGGAAACCGATGAACGGCACTATGCGCAGGCCTCAAGAGACAAGATCCAAGCGATGACCTCCCGACTTCATGTGTAACTTGTTGCCGACAAGTCTCTTCCGTGTGCGGGTAGGCTTTTACCTACAGTATCGCTTCACGATATAGATACCAATCGGCAGGTGGTCTCGATTTGCGACCGAATCCGCGCGTTACCCCCGGGCTGCTCGATCTGGGACAGTTTTGCCAAAAAAAAGACAATCGCTCGCGGTACGCTATGGAATCACCGAAGTGATTTGCCGGCTCATCTCCTGGACTTCGTCCCGGAACAACCGGACCAGCTCGCCATAATCCCCAGGTCGCCAGCCGCTTCGCCGAATCTCCGTAGTATGCCCGCCGATTGATTCCGATCTCCCGGCGGAAGAGACCCACCAACGCGCGCGCAGTATAACTTGCCCGTCGGCGGTTCCCTCCAATCGCTCGAGACGGATCCAGACGTCATACGCATGATCCGGCGGGAGGGAGGTAGGTGAAAACCCAAAAGCACGCAGTCGCGAGTATCGGCTGAGATCCTCTGCCACCGCTCTGGACAGCCCCTGGTCAAGCGGTTCAGCCCAAAGATTGGACTCCGAATAATTTACCTCAGTTCCCCCTCGAATCGTAACCAGCCCTGGTTTGGCAAGGTAGCCCGGGACTTCGATTCTGCGGACGTACACATTCAAAGCGCTCGGCGGGCGCGTCGTTGTGAGACCTGAACGGGAACCGGTGAGCACATAATAAACCGACTCTGGCTCGGTGACAGCGCAGCCGGCAAAGGCAAGCGCAGCTAGTCCGAAAAGAATTTCCCTTGAGTATCGAAGCTGTTTCAAGGCTGATTCGGCTTGTCCGGTTTACGCCCGAAAATGAGCGAGTTGGGATGGCGGTGAATGAAATCCGATAACTGTTGAATCGCAGTGGCAGCCGCACCGATTTGCGACAATGAACTATCCAGCTGATAGCGCAAGCTGGAATCTGGTTTCAACAGTTGCGAGAGCTCTGCCGTGCTCTTTTGCAAATTTGTTAGGGCCGCCTTGGCTTGGTCAAGTGTCGGTTTAAGGTTTGAAATCGTAGGATCAAGACTCTTCAGAGTGATTGTTAGTTGATCGAAAGACTGATGCACACTCGCCAGCGCCGACTTCACCTGCTCCCCGTTTGCAAGATTCGAAATGGAATTGGTGGCTTTGTCCAGTGAGTTTCCCAACCGTTCGAGCTGCAAGGCATCAATCCCGTCGTGCACGTTTTTTAGTACATCTTGAACGTTCTTGGCGAGACCTGCAAAATCGACGGAGCCGATGTTTCCGATCGCTTTGGTAAGATTCGCCAGAATCTCGTCGATGTCGGAAGGCTGAGGTGGAATCTCCAGCATCCCATCATTGTTGTCAGGATGCATGACAGCTACAGGAGCATCCTTATAGAAATCGAGCGCCAGAAAGAGCTGGCCGCTGATGAGGCTCTCGAAATCGAGCTTCGCCCGGAATCCATTCGCGATTGACTTCTCATGGTTCGCGCGGTTTCCCAAATTAATGGAGAGACCATATTTGTTGCGAAGATTGTCCGCGTTGATTTCGTAAATTACTTTCACAATCGGGGGTTCGCCCTGCCCCTGGAAGTTCAATTGAACTTTCGTCACTTTGCCGATCGTCACACCTTTGTACTTTACATTGGACCCTATTCCCAGACCATTCACCGATTGGTTAAAGTAGGTCACGAAATCCTGTTTCTTCGCAAAGAGATTGGCCGATCCGAAGAACACGATCGCCCCAATCGCAATGGCCACTGCGCCCAGAACAAATGCGCCAATTAATGTCGGATTTGCTTTTTGACTCATGTATCTAAGGTTCTTTGATCAGCTGCGCCGGTTACCGGTGTTTGCTTGGTAATTTCACTGGTCTCCTCCCGTGGAAGACCGATCGGATTTTTGTCTGGAGCGCCGCGCAATAAAAATTCCCGCACCTTAGGGTCGCTCTTTCCCTCTTTGACCAATTCTCTTGGATTGCCGTGAGCAATCACTGTTTTCGTTTCCGCATCGAGAAAAATAGAAGTATCCGCGATAGTAAAAATCGATGGTAGCTCGTGCGTGACAACGACGATCGTCGTCCCGAGACTGTCGCGTAGACGCAATATCAATTCATCTAAACGGAGCGATGTGATCGGATCAAGTCCCGCAGACGGTTCGTCAAAAAAGAGCAGCGCTGGGTCGAGCGCCATTGCACGAGCAAGGCCTGCACGTTTCCGCATACCTCCGCTGATCTCAGACGGATAAAATTGCTCGAAGCCCTTTAACCCGACAAATGCCAGTTTCAATGAAACGATTTCGGCGATCTCTTCAGGAGAGAGTTTCGTATACTGTTCCAAGGGAAGTGCAACGTTTTCTGCAAGCGTGAGCGAACTCCAGAGTGCACCGGCCTGGTATAACACGCCGAAAGTTCTCTGCATCTCCTCTTTCTCTTTCTGATCGGCCTTCGAAAAGCTTTGTCCGCGATAGATGATCTCTCCCTTTTCGACCTCCTTCAGACCGATAAGATACTTGAGAAGCGTACTTTTTCCGCATCCGCTTCCCCCCATGATGATCATTACTTCAGCGGGATTAACCGTGAAATTTATATTCCGCATGAGAACATAGGAGCCGTATCCCATCTCGAGCCCCTTCACCTCAATTGCTGGCCGTGGCGGCTGTTCTTTAACCGAAAGTTCGCTTGCGGGTGCCTGCAATTCTGACATTGGCAATATTAGGACGTAATTTCCAGAGATCGGATCATCACAGATTAAGGACTTCCTGGATAACGTCGATAATTGCGTCTGACGCCACAATCCAGGTAATTCCGAGCACGACCGCCGATGTCGCGCAATTCCCGACAGCAGCGGCGTTATTACCGCACTTCATACCTCTTTCACAGCCCGCCATCGCAACGATGACTCCGAATATTGCGCTCTTGACCAAACCTGTTGCGATGTCGACCAGCCCCATTGAACCGACAGTCTGGTTCCAATACTGAGTCCAAGAGAGACCGAGAAACGTAAGGCCAACAAAAGATCCCCCTATTACACCGACAATGTCCGAGTAAAGCACGAGCAGCGGCATCATCAGACAAAGGGCCAACAAACGCGGAGTCACGAGAAAATCCATCGGCGAAATCGCAAGTGTCCGCAGCGCGTCAATCTCTTCGGAGACTTTCATGCTCCCTATCTGAGCGGCAAATGCCGCCCCGGTCCGCCCAGCCATAATTATGCCGGTCATTATCGCCCCCATTTCCCGAGCCATGGCAACTGCCACCAGGTTGGCGACATAAATTCCCGCTCCGAACTGCCGAAGTTGAACAGCTCCGACGAAGGCAAAAATCAGGCCAGTCAGAAAACTGATCATTCCGACGATTGGCAACGCTTGCGCACTGCACTCCTGAGTTGTGAGCCAGAACAAACGCCAGTCGAATGCCGCTTTACCGCGCAGCATCCGCCCCAGACTGAGTACCGCGTCGCCTGTAAACTCCAGGGCCATCGTGAAGCCTTGAGCAATCGCGATAGTGTTCGTCCCTACAACGGCAAAGATTGACAAAGACTTTTTTGTCTCGCGTCCCGTCTTCCGTTCCGGAACCTCTTCGGAGAGTTCGATCAGGCTCTCGACATTTGCAGGCAGCGATTCCCGCGCAAACTTCACCTTATGCAGGGTGCACCATTCTTGAACATGGGTAACGACTACGAGAAGACTTGTATCCCACGACTCGACCTGGCTCATGTCGATCCGGAGCGAATCCGCGGGCGATTCCCGATCAAGCTGGGAAAACAGCGCTCCAGTCTTCCGATGTTGGGTCTCACGAATGTTCCAGTGCCCGGTGAACTTCAATTCGAGCGTCTGTCCATCCCGACTGAGATCGACCCCTGGAATATCCGCTGCAATCGTTGAATCTGTTCTACCCATTTTCGCCTGACGAATCTAGAAGGGGCAGCGGGACATGCAACCATTAACCACCAGGGCGTTCACCGTTTGGAGTTCGAGGTTCGAGGTTTCGAGTTTGGGGGGCAGTTGTAGGGTAGGCGTCTCGCCTGCCTGTAGGCGTTTGGAGTTCGAGGTTCGAGGTTTCGAGTTTGGGGGGCAGTTGTAGGGTAGGCGTCTCGCCTGCCTGTAGTCCTCGAACTCGTCTTCCTCCTTGTCCTCGATTGGAGCGCGCCATGCGAACTGGGCGTTCGGCGTTTGGCGTTTTGCGCGACGGGTTTTTCCCGGGGGGGAACCTAACCACAACGCGGGGCGCCCTACAGGGGCTCAAGAAAAGCCGCGGCCGCCAAAACCAACGTCGGCGTTTTGCGTGCGCCGGGCTTTCTTAGGAAGCGATCACAAAAGATTTTCCTTGCGCCCATACCGAATCTTCATCGAGGGATCAAACCTGAGTCCAGATTCTGAATGAATATTCCAGCTCCAGACAGGCCTATCGATTTTGCAGATCCGCGCTACTCCATCGTTATACCGGTGTATAACGAAGAAGAAGTGGTGGGAGATCTCCTGAATGAGATTCGCCGGTTCGCGGACGGCTGGAGTACCGAATACGAACTCTTACTCGTGGACGACGGAAGCGCCGACCGAACCGCAGAAATCATCGTGGCCGGGTTCGCAAACTGGCCCCAGGGCCGATTGATCCGGCTCAGCCGGAATTGCGGGCAGGCCGCGGCCCTTTTGCACGGAATGAAATCGGCTCGTGGCCAAATCATCGTGTTATTAGATGGCGATGGGCAAAACGACCCGAAAGATATCCCGAAAGTCCTCGCACCCTTGGATGAAGTGGACATGGCAGTCGGCATTCGAGTGAACCGCCAGGACTCTTACGTCCGCAAGGCTATGTCACGACTCGCCAATGCTGCCAGAAGCGGCATCCTGGGTGACGGTATTGTCGACAGTGGATGCGGAATCAAAGCGCTGCATCGCCGCGTCGTTGAAGCTTTCATTCCCATGCGTACGCTCTATTCGTTCATCCCTGCATTGGCTATTAGCGCAGGATTCTCGATTCGCCAGGTACCGGTAAGCCACCGGCCGCGAAGCGGTGGAAAATCCAAATACGGAGTCCGCCAATTTCTCTGGAGACCGCTGCTCGATTTGTTCGGGGTCTGGTGGTTCATGCGGCGGCGATGTCCTCTCGCGAAAGAGAAAACTTAGTTAGTGCGAGGGACCTTCGGTTTCGGCTCGCTTCTTTTTTTCATCCATTTCCTTTTTCTCGGCGTCGTTCTCCGGTCGCATCACCATTTGCGTATTGGTATCGTAATCCATCAGACCAGCGTATCGCCCCCACGCGATCATTGTTTCTAAAACCTTCTCCGAATTCTCGTAAGGGAGCGCACTGGCGATGTCCTTCATCACAGTCTCAGCATCCACTTCGGATTGAATCTCCAGATAGCCGAGAATGATGTGGAATAAGCGAAGCTTCTTGACCTGTTCGGCAAATATCACCGGACGTGTATCGCTGTCTGCGGCGATAAATTTTTTTCCCAATTCCGTGAATCGTACTTCATGCCGCGGCGTATCGACAAAATCCAGGATTTCGGCCGCTTTGACCAGTGAGATGGTTTCACCAAAATCTGTGCCGATCTCGTTCGCGATATCGTAGATATCGTCCAGATCAGGATGATCCTGCAGAATACTCAGCAGACCGATGATTCTTCCCACGGGAACCGTTGGGATTGATTCCATGCGGGTCCGAGCTCTTGAAATCGGGCGCCCGGAAACAGGAGGGGGTTCTGGTGGAATATCCGGAAGAGCTTGCAGCGTAATCGTTTCATGGATCACCTTCACAAGGCGCTGAAACTCCGGGTCATTCGGATTTCTCGGATAGGCGAGCTTGTTCTCCATCACTAAGCCAAGCCGTCCGGGATGCGGGAACAGCACACAGATACGCGTCGCCATCTCGACGGCTTCCTCAATATTGTGGGTCACCATGAAAATGCTACGAAGCGTCGTTGCCTGTTCCTGCCAGAGAGTCACAACTTCATTCCGAAGATTTTCTGCAGTGAGAACGTCAAGAGCGCTGAATGCTTCATCAAGACAGAGAATCTTAGGCTCCGCGACCAAAGCCCGCGCGATGCCGACGCGCTGTCTCATTCCTCCCGATATTTCGCGCGGATAGGCATCGTGGTAGTTGTCGAGACCGATCAGATCGATCGCCTTATCCACAGCCGCCTCTTTTTCCGCGCGCGTCACCAGCTTTGACATCAAACCGACCGCGACGTTCTGTTCGACAGTGAGCCAAGGGTATAAGGCAAAGGTTTGAAAAACGATCGAAGCGTTGGGATTAATTCCCTCCAACGGTTTGCCATAAGAGAGCACGCGGCCGGTCGTTGGTGCGGCCAATCCAGTCATGCACCGAAGCAATGTCGATTTCCCCGATCCCGACTGCCCCAACAGCGCGAGCAATTCACCTTCGTGGATCGCCAGATCAATTTGGTCGAGCACTTTCAGTTCTCGGCCCCCTGCAACGGTGTAGGTCTTCGATACGTTGCACAGTTCAGCGGTGGCGGACTGCCGCAAAGCGGCGGTAACGCTGCTTGATTCGTTTATCATCTAATCCAGATGGAAGCGCTTTTCGGCGAACTCATAGAGTCTGCGCCAGACTAGCTTGTTAGTGGTGAATACAAAAATACACATCACGGCGATACTGCAGATGATCATCGCGGTATCCCCTTTGTTTGTCACTTCGGTGATGTAAGCTCCCAGCCCGTCTGCCTTCAATGTCGTGTCTCCCCAGGTGGCAAGTTCCGCCACAATACTTACATTCCACGCGCCGCCTGCTGCTGTACATGCTCCGGTAACCCAGAAAGGAAAAATCGCAGGCAAAATTAACGTGCGCCAGAGTGGCCAGCCGCGAAGACCATAAGTCGTTGCAGCTTCCTTCAGATCGGTCGGAATGGCCATAGCGCCGGCGATCACATTGAACAGGATATACCACTGGGTCCCCATCGAGATGAGCAGGATGCTGCCCCAGTTGATACTGATGTGCGCTACGACAAAAAACCAGACCACGAACGGAAAGGTCATGTTTACCGGGAAGGATGCAGCGATTTGGGCAAATGGCTGAGCGAATCGCGCGACCTTCGGTTTCGAGCCGATCCAGACGCCGATCGGCGTCCAGATTAACGTCGCGAGAATAGTCATGAGCGCGACACGCCCCATCGTCAACAGCCCCAGCATGAAGAGATGCGCAAATTGATGCCAGGTGACGTGGTTGTAAAGCGTGGCGACCGCTGCCATCACCCCGAGAATCATCTGATAGACAACCCAGACTCCAATCAGTGCACCCAGCAAACGGATGATCCAGCGACCAGCCGCTTTGCGGGTGTTCCCAGAAATGAAACCGACCGAAGTGAGTCGCCTTCTGAAACGAACGAGTCGATCGGAAACGGGCCGCAACATTTTATTGTCCAACCAATCCAGCACGTACGCGCGTCTCAAAAAGTTATAGAGCCAGGATTCTGGTGCGTCGCCGGACTCGATCAACTCCATCTTGAACTTGTCTGCCCACGCAAGCAGCGGCCTCCAGACGAGCTGATCCGAAGCAATGATTACGCAGAGCATCGTAACGATGGCCCATACAGCCGCCATGTTGTCACCCTTTTCCACGGCTGTTGCCATATAGGAACCGAGCCCTGGCAATTTGATGTTCTTCCCGAGAACGGTGATCGCCTCGCTTTGCGCGACAAAAAACCAACCGCCTCCAAACGACATCATCGAATTCCAGATGAGACTATGCATTGAGGAGGGCACTTCCAGCGTCACAAAGCGTTGCCATCGGGACAATCGAAAGTTTGTGGCGGCTTCGCCCAGATCGCCCGGGATGGTAACCAGCGAGTGATAAAAACCGAAAGCCATGTTCCAGACCTGGCCGGTAAAGATTGCAAAGATACTCGCACACTCTACTCCAAGCAGACTTCCTGGGAACAGAGCGATAAAACCCGTGACCGTGATTGAAAGAAATCCAAGCACTGGAACCGATTGCAGAATGTCCATCGCCGGGAGGATGACTGCCCTGGCGACTCTACTCTTTGCCGCGGCATACCCTGCGGAAAAGGTGAACAACAGCGAGCACCCAAATGCGATCCACATCCGAAGTACAGTACGACCCGCGTAGTACGGGAGATTCCAGACATCGGTCGAGATCTGCAATGTCTGACTCTCGTCGAAGTGCGTTACCATCCCGCGTCCGAAATGCATGATGGTCCAGAGCAGACCGAAGACTCCGAGCAGCACGACAAAATCAACCCAGCTGAAGCCACGCCGTACCTCCGGAGCGCCGAGTTGTGTTGCCGTTGATTTCATCTGGACGGAATTCGCAATATTTCAGAGACGCCGGAACCGAACAATCTGTTTCGTGTGAAAGTTTGATGACCGTGGAGTGAGTATTGGGTTCCAAGTGAGGAGTTCGAGGTTCCGGGTCAGAGGGCGGAGTGAGGAGTTTCGAACAAGCCCGAAAACTCACAACAGGAATGGCAAAACGGCGTATTTTTTTGTAAGATGCTGGTATCGAGGCAGTTAGATTCAGCCACCCAAACGCCGCTTCGGACTGTGCATCTGTCGCCAAATCGCGGAGGCCCATTTTGGGTAAGCCACTTCTCAAGCGGCTTGCTACGGATGCATCGGCCTGACGGCTACATTAGTCGCCGCGCAATTCACCATTTGCCGATGAGCCAGTCTTAGAATGAGATCGCACCGTCTCAGAATGGGACAATCAGTTAAAAGGCGACGCGACCTGTCAGTACGCAAGTCACTCAGAATAAGCCGCAGATGATAATTTCATCAGTTTGGCATGGCGTTTGCAACAGCTCACACCGCTTGTGTTTTATTCACTGTCGTCGCTGGCCCTGGGAAGGGTGCAGAAGTTGAATTGCCTCCGATCGTTGTCTCGGCCACTCCTTCCCCGATCCCGAGGCAACTACCCGACATCGTGAGTAAGGATCGCGAGCAGCGGTCACCGGATGTTCATTGGTCCAAGGTGTTGTCCCCTGACCGAGCCGAGATGTTTGCCCACAATGAAATCGAGATCAATGCCTCTTACGCGACGGTGTGGAACCATCTCGTCCAAGCCCAACTTTGGCCGCAATGGTTTCCAAAGTGTGGCAAGGTTGATATCAAGGGACGTTCAAAGGTGCTGCAAATGAATACCAAGTTTACTTGGAGTAGTCTTGACTTGCCGCTGCAGAACCGGTTTGAATCTTTCCCACCGCCACCGGACGAAGGATCTCGGAAGGAGTTCGGAGTTCGGAGTTAGGAGTTCGGAGTTCCAGGTTAGGAGTTCAGGGTTAGGAGTTCGAGGTTCAGAATCAGGTGAGCGAAATCGAGGACGAGAACGATCAGGATTACGATTACGAGTGCGACAAAGGAACCTCGAACCCTGAACTTCGAACTTGAACCTCGAACCCGGAACTCCCACGCACTTCCAGAGCTTGGCCGCTCAACTTCCGACCAGGATAATCGGGCCCTCCGGTTTGGAGGCGCCACCGGCCTTTTCCACGCTAATCGCGAAAGCGCTGGCAGATCCGATCGGACTTTGAGGCGAGAAACTGGTGCGGATTGGACCATTATTTGAGACGGTCAAAACCCCCGCACTGACCGGCTGCGGATTTTTCGGATCGATTACCCAAAGCTGGTAGTCTTTGCCGGGCGCGGGCGGTGGCAGCTTATCCAACTGCAAGACCCCGTCCTTCCGCTCTTTATCCCAAACGACCACCGCCGTAGCAGACTCGAACGCAGAGACTTGCGCTTTGAGCATCAGAATCTTCACTTCCGCGAGGGCGTTCCGCTTTTGTAGCGTAGCTAAATCGCTTTCCAAATGACCGACGTTTTTGTTAACCACCAGCAGGTCGTGCCCGATCTCGGTGATTCTTTTTTGCAGGCGCGCTCGCTCCAAGTTAAGGATGGCACACGCAATCGCCAAGCAGGCCGCCAACGCCCATGGCGCGGCAAACCAGACAATATTCGATCGGGATGTCGGTAATTGCTTTCGAGTGCTCGCACGTTCCAGCGCAATAATTCGCTTCGGCAGGCCGGTCGGAGGCGATTTCGGTTCCAATGTGTGCGCAATCGACGAAAACGCTTCTTCCGTTTCACGGACAAAATCTCGAACCTCCGGATCCGCTCCGATCTCCGCTTCCATACGTTGGGCGTCCTTCGGATCAAGCTCATTGAGCAGGTACCCAATCAGCAATTCCTGTTTGGATTCGTCGATCATGAAGTCCCCTCCTTCAAACAATCGCGCATGCGCAACAGACCACGTCTGATCCGCGCCTTGATTGTGCCCAGGGGCGTAGCAAGCCTTTCCGCGATCTGCTCGTGTGTGAGGCCACCAAAAAAGGCAAGCTCGACCGATTGCCTTTGCTCTTCCGGAAGGTCTCGCAGAACGGAGCGCACCAATCGAGCCTGATCGCGAATTGCAGGTTCCTCCGCCGAGGCCAGATCGTCGTGCTGCAGGTTCTCCCCTTCATTCGTCACTCTGCCACGGAGTTTTTCCATTCGTTGGCGCGCGCGCAATCGATCAATTGCCTTGTTTCGCGTGATCATCATCGCCCATGCGAACGGATTGCTTCGAGCCGGATCATATGTCGCTGCTTTTCGCCAAATGTAGGTAAACCCCTCCTGCAATACGTCTTCCGCTTCTTTTGGATCATTCATCATCCGCTGGGCCACGGCAAAAAGCGATCCAGCGAATCGTTTGTACAGCAGAGCAAACGCCGATTCGTCCCCGGCTGCGATCCGGGAAATCAACTGTACCTCCAATTCCTTTTCGGATTCGTGATCCGGTGCTGTCATACCGCAGATGCGACTTTCCCAACGCTTTTCCCCATTGACTTGAATCGATTCAACCAACTTACGCTGGAGAAAGCCTGTTGAGAGCGTTTGGGTAGCGCGCATCGATCAAGGCCCACGAACCTCCGAATAATCAAGCGAAATCCGCGCTCTACAGAGTGTTACTGCGACAAAGGACCCGCCTGGCGGCGCTGCTCGTTGCAATTTGACTTGGAAGGAAGTGAGCATAAACGCGAACAGTTCTGTCATCCATCTATGCGCGCATCGGACGATGACAGATGCAGGACAATTTGTACGATCGACTCCGTCAGAGGTTAGCAGGCCGCGAGGTCAGGAATAATGCCTCTGCCTGACCGAAGTCGCCTGAGGTGGCGATGCCCGCGACCCGTTCTTGACAATCAAAGTCTGTCCGCCTGCTGTACCAGATTCCGGTATGTGCGCAGGATTTGCTCGATGCTGAACACGATTGACGAGATTTGATTCTCTGCGCCGCTCCCTTTCGGTGTCCGGATGATCAGAGTGAATGGTCCCGGATGCAGCTGGTTCAGGCCAAGCATCGAATTCCATTCCTCCTGCAAATGAGGCACCACCTGAATCGGGTCTCTCGCCAACGGGATTATTCGTGCAACCAGCTCCAGCCCGGGCCAGAGGACCTCAGACCCGATGACACGGCTCGAGACTTGGATCTGAAATCCATCTATCGGTTCGTCGGTTTTGACGGTGATGATTCCATCCAGCTGATTTTCATTCAGTTCCCTATCGAAAAAGCCAGCCACAGAATCAGGATCTTCTTTCCAGGAGGGTTCAAAGAAATCAAGTGATTGGCTCGTTGCGCCCCGGGGATTGGTGACCGGATAGACGAAAAGCGCGAAATCTTCGGCCAGCAATGAGGCAAGATTCAACCCCACCAACAGTTTGACAATCGAGTCGGTGCTTAGGTGGTCGTATGGATCAATCCCGCCCATCAGAGCCAACCGGATCGGAATCCTCCCCCCTCTCGGGCCTATGAAGACGTAACTCGGTATCACCCGACCGTCCACTGTCACCGAACGCCACCGCCTCAGACCGCCCGATTCTTCCGAGAGAAGATCGAGAGGAGACCAAGGGACCTCTTGCGGCTTTGAGTTGTCTGATATTGACCGGGAACTATGGGCATCGGATGCGGCTGACGAACTGTTCACAGGCATTCTCCTCTCTGGGAGTCGCACACGTGCGACAATAGACAGTCTACCAGATCAAAACTTAATGTCTATTTATCTGATCGGGATTGCTTTTTTGGTCCCTTTTGAGGTCGTTCTTCCTCTGGCCCAACGAAAAAATGCGTTTCCAGCCTTGCGTAAAACGTAAAGACGTATTAACCGAGTGGATCGTTACAGGAGTTGCAGCGATTGCAGTTATTTGAAGAATTGGAGCCTTAACCACGGTTGCCGCTATCCCACGGCAGCCACTTAACCGAAAGAAATATGTCGAGGGAGAACAGCAACGCCAAAGGTGTCTCTGCATACCGTCTGGGCGGGCGAGCGAAATTGAATTTTTCGTCTGAACAAATCGTCTGTCTAATGCCGTTAACCTTTAACGTTGTTCTTGAATCCTATCGCACTGCAGATAGCTTGCGTCGGCTGTTCGATTTTTAAGATATGCGATTTCCATTGGCACTAACGATGAAAATAGCAGGTCACCTGCTGCAGCAGAAGCTGCGGGGTGCGAAGCGCTTCGCAACGGTCCTCCAACTGGAGCCGTTACACACCTGCAATCTGACCTGCACGGGTTGTGGCAGAATTCGGGAATACTCCACCTCGTTGAAGGATGTCATGCCTCTGGAGGATTGTCTCCAGTCCGCGATTGAATGCAATGCACCTATGGTGTCGATTTGCGGAGGAGAGCCTCTTATTTACCCACAAATTGAGGCACTTGTGGAGGGATTGTTGGGTCAACACCGAATCGTGTACATCTGCACCAACGGAATGTGGATGCGGAAAAAGATGCGCGATTACCTTGCGGTCTCGTATGCTGCGCGACCGGAAGAGATTCAGCCGAAGCTGGATCTGCTTGCGGCGCAAAAGCTGGTGACACCGAAGGACCTCGAGCAAATCAAGAAAGGGCCGAAAGACCCTTCCAAACCGGTGATCGCGCCAAGCCGATGGATGTACTGGAACGTGCATCTCGATGGTCTTGAAAAAACCCACGACATCATCGTGGAAAGAGAAGGCGTGTTCCAGGAATGCGTGCTTGCAATGCGCATGGCGAAAATCCTTGGCTTCCAGGTCGCCACGAACACCACCGTGTACCGCGAAACCGATGTCAATGAGATTGAACATCTCTTCGATTTTCTGGCCACGCTGGGGGTGGATGGCCACACAATCTCGCCCGGGTACGACTACGACTCGGCCAAAAAAGATATGGTCAAGCGGCTCGGACTCGATCCAGCAAAGTTTTTCCTGACTCGCAGGGCGACAATCGAGAAATTTTCGCGAGCGGTCCAATGGGGCAAGAAATATCCCTTATTCGGCACTCCGGTCTATTTGGAGTTCGTTGCGGGTTTGAGGGATTTGACATGTTCTGCCTGGGCGATTCCAACCAGGAATATCCAAGGGTGGAAGGCGCCTTGCTATTTCATGACCGACGGTCACTTCGGAACATTCAAAGAGCTTCAGGAAAAAGTCGATTGGAGCAAATACGGCGTGGTCGATGGCGTTGCGAAGGATCCAAGATGCGAGAATTGCATGGTCCAATGTGGTTACGAGCCCTCGGCGACGATCGGACTTCAAGGACGGCCTGGCGACACTCTGAAGAACATTTGGTTTAACTTTGGCCCACGCCCCAGGCCGAAGACCCAGCCTGATCTCGCAATCGTGTTCAACGGGATCTCGGCGGCCGCAACTAAGCCGAAGCAGGAGGCGGCGGTTGTTGCGCGTTGCTAAATTGAATTTTCCAACGGGAGAACATGGTGAATGATCAGGAAGGAGCTCAGGAGCTCCTAAATCAGGCGATTTCGAGAGCACAACAGCATTTAGTAAATCTTCAGCACCCAGAGGGGTATTGGATCGGTGAGCTTGTTGTCGATTCGACGCTTTGTTCCGATTACGTCACGTTCATGCACTGGTCTGGGGAAGTCGACTCGGACCTCCAACAGAAATGTGTTGATCATATCCTCTCCCGGCAGTTGCCGGACGGCGGTTGGAACATTTATCACGAAGGCCCTTCTGAGGTAAACGCTTCGGTCAAAGCCTACCTTGCGTTGATTCTTGCGGGTTTCTCCAAGGAGGATCCGATTCTGGTTCAGGCTCGCGCGAAAATCCGCGAGCTGGGTGGGATTGAGAAGACCAATACGTACGCGAGACTCTATCTCGCGTTGCTCGGTCAAATCCCATGGGACGCCGTCCCAACGATCCCGGTGGAATTCCTTTTGCTCCCCCGATGGTTGCCGGTGAACCTGTACGCGGTTTCTTCCTGGACACGGGCAATGGTTGTACCGCTCGCGATCATTAATCATTACAAACCGACCCGGACTCTCGCCGCAGACCGAGGAATTTCAGAGCTTTACCTCGATCCGACGAAAGTCCCGCACCCGAAAGCAACCGGGCTGAAGCAGTTTTTTATTCTGATCGACCGCTGCTTGAAACTGGTTGAACGGAACGGGATTTTGCCACTTCGCAAAGCGGCTTTGAACGTCGCCGAGCAATGGATGCTTGAACGAATCGGGGATGGGTGCAGCGGTCTGGCCGCCATTTTCCCGGCGATGCTCAATTCAATGATCGCTCTGCGATGCATTGGATATCCGGTCGACCACCCAATTTACCAGAAGGCCCAGGCCGATTTTCGTGAGCTTTTCGTCGACGACGAACAGGGTTTTAGGATTCAGCCCTGTTTTTCACCGGTATGGGACACAGCGATCACACTGACGACACTTTCTCGGTCTGGAATCGGTCCCAGCCATCCAGCGGTCAGCAAAGCAGTGGATTGGCTATTATCGCAGGAAGTGCGAATCCCGGGCGATTGGGTGGTAAACAATCCAGACCCAGAACCGACCGGCTGGTGTTTTGAGTTTAACAACCCGTTCAGCCCGGATGTCGACGACACGGCGATGGTCCTGCTCGCATTGCACACCGCGGAGTACAAAGCAGATCCAGCACTCTACGATCGCGTCGTCAGTTGGCTGCTTAGTTTTCAAAATCGAGATGGCGGCTGGGCGGCGTTTGACAAGGATGTTCAGAATCCGCTCCTCGAGAATGTTCCATTTGCGGACCACAACGCGATCCTGGATCCGAGTTGTTGCGACGTCACGGCGCGGGTAGTGGAAATCCTCGGATTTCTTGGATTTCGTCCGACTCACCTCGCGATTGGTCGAGCAATCAAATTCCTGAAAGAACAACAGGAGCACGACGGGGCCTGGTATGGCCGCTGGGGTGTAAATTATATTTACGGCACCTCGCAAGTGTTGCGGGGACTCCGGGCAATTGGTCTGGATATGGACGAGCCTTGGATCCAGCGCGGACGGGATTGGCTCGAGGCCTGCCAGAACGAGGATGGTGGCTGGGGCGAATCGGTGGCTTCGTATGACGACCCAAGCTTGCGCGGCAAGGGAACAAGCACACCCTCACAGAGCGCGTGGGCCGTTCTCGGTCTCTGCGCTTTTCCATCTCTGAATCGAGCCAGCGTCGACCGCGGTGTCAATTATCTCACCGCAACGCAAAATCCGGATGGTTCCTGGAGCGAGACGCTGATCACCGGGACCGGATTTCCACGGGTGTTCTATCTGAAGTACGATATGTACAGGAACAATTGGCCGCTCATGGCGTTGGCCCGGTACGCGTCTGCGAATTCCGCTTATCGAGCCGGAACGGAGCAAAATCTCGAAACGGTGGAAAGCGCGAATCGGAGATCTCTGTTACAGCGGACGCAGGAAACAGCTTTCCCTTCTTTGATCTCGAGCTTCGCGTCACTCCCGCTTTTTGTGTTGCTTAAAGATCTTTTGACGAAGCTCAATCATGGATAAACCCAGAGTCCTGGTGGCAGATTCGATCTCGTCCAAAGGGATCGAACTGTTAGCAGCAGGCGAACAATTGCTCGTCGACGTCAAGACGGGTCTCAAAGAAAAAGAACTAATCTCGATAGCGGCCGACTACAGCGCGCTGGTGGTGCGCTCTCAAACAAAGGTCACTGCAAACGTGATCGACGCGGCGAAGCGCTTAAAGGCCGTAGGACGCGCGGGCGTGGGAGTTGACAATGTCGACGTCGAGGCTGCGACCCGTCGAGGCGTTATCGTCATGAACACGCCGAGTGGAAACACTGTCTCCACCGCCGAACACGCATTTTCGTTGCTCGTATCGATCGCCCGGAACATTCCACAGGCGCACCTTAGCGTGAAGGAAGGCAAATGGGATCGCAAGAGCTTCGAAGGCGTCGAACTCCAGGGTAAGACAATCGGTATATTCGGGATGGGACGCATCGGAACAGAAATAGCCCGACGCGCAATCGCGTTCGGAATGCGGCCGGTTGCTTACGATCCATATCTTTCTCCCAGTCGCGCCCGGTCGCTTCAGGTGGAACTCTTTGAAGATCTCGACGAAGTCCTGGCACGAGCGGATTTCTTGACAATGCACATGCCGCTGACGCCCGAAACCAAGCACCTGATCAACGCTGAGCGCATCGCGAAGATGAAGCAAGGCGTCAGGATCGTGAATTGCGCCCGAGGCGGGCTGATCGATGAGCAGGCTCTTTACGAAGGATTGAAATCCGGACAGGTTGCGGCTGCCGCATTGGATGTCTACGAAACGGAACCGCCGCCTGCAGACTATCCCTTGCGAACTCTCTCGAATATCGTTTTCACGCCGCACCTTGGTGCATCGACTGCCGAGGCGCAAGAAAGCGTCGGCATCGAAATTGCCGAGGCGATCCGATCTGTCTTGCTCGAAGGGGTCATCCGTAATGCTGTTAACGTCCCAAACATTGACGCCAAGACTCTTTCTGTGATCGCGCCTTATCTTAGCTTTGGCGAAACACTGGGCCGGTTTTTACGCCAGATCGCGCCGAAGCGCACCGAATCGCTCTCCATCAACTACAGCGGCAAGGTCAACGAGTTTGAAACCAGCCCGATTTCCCGTTCGATTCTGAAGGGATTTCTGGAAGAAGCCGGCGGCGGGGATGTCAATCCTGTCAACGCGGCGTCCTTCGCGCAGACGCTCGGCTTGAAAACCATCGAATCCAAAGAGTCCGCCGCGGGAGAATTTACGGACCTCGTCGACCTGCAAGCGACAGGCCAGGGCGAGACTGTTTCCGTTGCAGGGACTTTTATCGGAGCGTCCCCACGAATTGTCCGGATCAACGGCCGCCATGTTGAGGCACGATCAATCGGCGTTCTGCTGCTGTTGGAAAACAATGACGTCCCGGGCATCGTCGGACAGATTGGGACGGTGCTGGGCGAGCACTCGGTCAACATCGCCAATATGTCCTTAAGCAGAGATCATCGTGGTGGCGAAGTGCTGACGGTGTTGAATCTGGATTCCGCACCCGACGAGAAGATCCTCGGAGCGATTCTCGCAAACGCGAACATCAAGACCGCAAAGGTCGTCAAGCTATAGCCTCTACCAGCGATATCTTAGATAGTAGTTAGCTAAATTTCTGCTGATAGCCTGTTGGAGATAGTGAATGGAGAGCTTCCAGACTTATCTCTAGGACATTCTATGATTGCCCGAAGCTAATAGAACTAGGAATTATGATTTCTATAAAGAATTAGAATTGAAATTGATAATTTCGAGTTTCGGATTTCGACGACAGCCGAATCTTCTTTTTCCGCATCGCGAGTAAAAGCTTTCGCTCCGGTAAACCGCTTCCCAAGCGGCTTGCTACGGATGAACACTCGCAACTCCGAATTTTTTAGGAGTAGTGAGAGCTGTTCAGGCTAAAGAACTTGCAGCCTATCCCCAAAGATGAGTGACGGGCTTTCTTATTCAGATCTCACTGAATGGAAGCCCGTGAGCTTCCGCGACGGCTTTGTTCGTCACGGCGCCTTGCTTCACATTAATCCCAGTCGCCAGCCGTGGCTCCTTCTTGATCGCTCCTTCCACGCCTCCCTCCGCAAGGTACTCCACGAAACGCGCCGTCACGTTCGTTAATGCCTGAGTCGCCGTCCTGGCGTAAGCGCCTGGCATATTCGCAACGCAATAGTGTGTGATCCCCTCCTCCACGTACACGGGATCATGGTGCGTCGTCGGACGCGAGGTTTCACAGCAACCACCCTGATCAATCGCGATGTCGACCAGTACGCTGCCGGGTTTTAGCAAGCTCAGCATCGACCGGGTAATGAGTCGAGGCGCTCTAGCGCCAGGTACGAGCACCGCACCGATCAGAAGATCGGTACTTGGCAGCATTTCGAGCAGATGCGCTTCGCTTGAGTAGAGGGTGTGCGCTGCGTGCATCGTAATGTCGAGAAAACGCATCCGTTCAAAATCGACTTCGAGAATCGTCACGTTCGCTCCAAGACCAGCCGCCATTCGAGCTGCATTGACGCCTGAACTTCCTCCTCCAATGACGAGAACGTTTCCGGGAAGAACCCCAGGGACCCCGCCAAGGAGCACTCCCTTTCCGCCGCTGTGCTTGGCCAGGAAATAGCCCCCCACAATGATCGACATGCGTCCGGCAATCTCACTCATCGGCTCCAGTAGAGGGAGACGACGGTTGATTTCGACCGTCTCATAGGCGATCGCCGTAACACCGGATTTCATCAAAGCCTCCGTCAACGCCTTGTTGGCAGCTAAGTGCAGATAGGTAAACAGGATGTGACCCGGTCGCAAGAGTTCATACTCGACAGGCAACGGCTCTTTGACCTTCACAATCAACTCGCCGTTTTGGAAGACCTCAGCATGGCTGTTCGACATAATCGCACCCGCCTGCTCGTACTCCTCGTCCGGATAGCCCGCACCGGCACCGGCATCGCGCTCAACAAAAACGTGGTGCCCCAGTTTTGTAAGCAGGTAAATGAGCGATGGCAAAACCGCCACTCTGTTCTCCTGCTCCTTGATTTCCTTTGGTACCCCTACCTTCATAGTTCTCGGAGGAAGTTATCAGTGTCAGTTGCCAGTTGTCAGTGTTCTTGATTAGTTGGCAGTGCCGGTGGTGGGATGTCAATAAAGAGCAACCTAATTAGGTAATTCTGACAACTGACACTGGCAACTTCCTCCGACAACTGACAACTTCTTCCTAATTCAGCGTCGGATCATCGGGTGCGAGCGCGAGCAAATGGTATGCTGGCCCCAGCGACTTCATCAGGCCGAACCAGGTCTCGTCATTTGAGGTGCTGTCGACGACTGACTCGGTGGCCGGCTGAACGATCCATGCACTCTGTTGCAGTTCAGACTCAAGTTGTCCGCCAACCCAACCTGCATAGCCGACAAATGCTCGGATCCGCTTGCAACCTTCGCCCGCTTCGGACTTCACCTGGTCCATCGACAATTGCGAATGAAACGTGATTTTGGCTTCGCCGGCCGGCCAGCCAAATGAAACAAGAGTCAGCTCTTGCGGGCCGACCGGTCCGCCCAGATACACAGGAATCTCGCCAAGTCCTTCAAGATCTCTGTCCGGGAGGAAATCGACCAGGTTTTTGTTCGTAGGACGATTCAAAACCAAGCCATGCGCCCCCTGCTGCGCATCGTGCGCGGAAAGGAACAAAACCGTCTTGCGAAAATTCGAGTCGCGAAGACTCGGATGCGCAACCAAGAGCTGTCCGGTCAGATTTGGAGATTCACTACCAGATCGGCGCATCTTTGAATCTAGGAAGCGATTACTTGCTGTTCAAGGACGGAGTCATTAATTGTCCTAAGGACCTATGCACAGCCAACCGCCAAAACTGGAAATTGCGGATCGCGCATTTGACTCTCGGCTTTTACTCGGCACAGGGAAATTTGCAAGTAACCGGGTGATGAAAACCGCTTTGGAGGCGAGCGGAACACAGATCGTTACGGTTGCATTGCGTCGTGCAGATCTGTCCGGTAAACACGATCCGTTCGCGGATATCCTGGACTATATTGACTCTAGCCGATACCTCCTGCTGCCAAATACCAGTGGCGCGATGACCGCAGAGGAAGCTGTGCGCATGGCCCGCCTTGCGGCCTCAGCCGGTTTGCCTAAATGGGTGAAACTGGAAATCCATCCCGATCCACACTATCTGTTGCCGGATCCGATCGAAACTTTAAAAGCCGCTGAGCAACTGGTGCGCGAAGGATTCGTCGTATTGCCCTACATCAACGCCGACCCTGTTTTGGCAAAGCGATTACAGGAAGTCGGAACTGCTACAGTCATGCCGCTTGGGTCGCCAATTGGCAGCAACAAAGGAATTCTTACCCGCGACCAAATCCGGATCATTATCGATCAGGCGACAGTGCCAGTGGTGGTTGATGCGGGGATTGGGGCCCCGAGCCATGCAGCGGAAGCGATGGAACTTGGTGCGGACGCAGTGTTGGTGAACACGGCAATCGCGATTGCAAAAGACCCGGAACGCATGGCGATCGCGTTTCGCCAGGCGGTCGAAGCGGGCCGCACCGCATACGAGATTGGCGCGCAACAATCGTCATCGCAAGCGGTTCCAACAAGTCCTCTTGCCGCATATTTTACGCATTCTCCGTGAATATTTTAGAACTCCGTGAACTCACCGTCTGGTTCGCTCGACGCTCCATATTCCGTCGCCAAACCGTGCGCACGGTTCGCGCGGCTACCGATGTTTCGTTCTCGATCCCGGCCGGAAAGACAGTCGGTTTGGTCGGTGAAAGTGGAAGCGGCAAATCGACTATCGGGATGGCGATTCTAAAATTGGTCCCGATCACGCGAGGGACAATTCATTTCTGCGGAGCCGACGTAACGAACTTGCCGGAAAAATTGTTCAGACCCTATCGGAGGCAGATTCAGATGATATTTCAGGACCCGTTTGGATCACTGAATCCGCGATGGACAATTATGCGAAGCCTTGCGGAACCGCTCCACGTTCATTTTCCTTACTTGAACGCCGGAGAACGAAAGGCAAAGGCAGCAATGCTCTTGAATAAGGTCGGTTTGAATCCGGATCACCTGGAAAGGTTTCCACACGAATTCAGCGGTGGACAACGGCAGCGGATTGGGATAGCCCGTGCTCTGGCTGTAGAACCGGCTCTGATCGTTTGCGACGAGGCGGTCAGCGCCCTTGATGTAAGCGTTCAAGCCCAAATCGTGAATCTCCTCTCGGATCTGCAGGAAGAATTAGGTATTGCGTACCTTTTCATTGGCCATGACCTCGCGGTCGTCGAGCACATCAGCGAAGAGATCGTTGTTCTGAGCCGCGGCGAAGTGGTCGAAGCGGGGCCGGCGGAAGTTATCTGCCGCGAACCGCAGCATGAATACACGCGAAACTTGCTCGCCAGCGTACCGAATCTCGATTAGTAAAACTCGAAGCTTGTGAATCTGCTCCTTCGTAAATTACTGGGCATGAATTGGCTGCTGATCATTCTGGCAGTCTGTCTCGCTATCTTCGGCGTCATGGCGATTTATAGCGCCACTTACATGCGTGAAGAGGTCTATCTCACCGAGATGTGGCGCAAACAGGTCGTCTGGCTTGCGATTGGTATCACGATTTTCTTTGTGGCGGCGCTCATCGACTACCGGGCGTGGCTTAACCATGTCTCTTTTCCGCTCATTATGTATCTCGGTGGGCTAGGATTTCTGGGACTTACCCATTTTATCGGGCGCACTACGTTTGGTGCGAAGAGTTGGCTGGATATCGGACCGATCAGTTTTCAACCGGCACAGCTCGCGGTTATTTCCACGTTGCTTCTGATTGCGTGGCTACTCGCGAACACCGAAAATTGGGTGGGGTTTTGGCCAACAATTGGACGCATTTTCAGTTGTGCGGCCATCATTGCTCCTCCCTGGATTCTGATTCTGATTCAGCCGGATCTTGGCGAGTGTCTGGTCTGGATTCCGGCGGTCCTGGCGTTGCTCTACGTGGGGAGGGTTCCCAAACGGTATCTTCTTGTCTTGATCATCATCGGTATAGCTGTGGTCCCGGTCGTAGCAAATTTTGGGCTTAAAGCATACCAACGAGAACGGCTGACTACTTTTCTCAATCCGGACTATGACCCGCAAGGAGCTGGTTGGACGATTAACCAATCGCTGATCGCAATCGGTTCAGGCGGCTTTTACGGGAAAGGGTTCACTGCTCCCAATACCCAGGTCCAGCTCGGGTTTCTCCCGTCCACGATCGTGCACACCGATTTTATTTTTGCCGCGATCGGCGAGCAACTTGGATTCGTTGGGACGATCACACTGATTGCTGCGTTCGGAGTCCTGCTTTTGGCAGGTTTATTGATTGCGGCTTCCGCAACAGATGACCTGGGCCGTCTTGTGGCCGTCGGATTTATCACCCTGATATTTACACATATTTACATGAATATCGGGATGACCATTTCGATCACTCCGATTACTGGAGTTCCCCTTCCCTTGATCAGCTATGGCGGGTCCTTCCTGGTGCTTATTCTTTTTGCACTAGGTGTCCTCGAAAGCATCTGGATCCATCGTAAGATCCACGCAACCGGCCGACCCGCCCGGCGCCACGCCTAGCGGCGCGGAGTTCAGAGTTCAAGGTGCGGGGTTCGGAGTTTCGTAGGAGGCAGCTTGCCTGTCCCCATCCTGGCTTTAAGACAACCTCCTAGCTAGCAATCGCACTCGTTGTCGTCCTCGCGCTCGTACTCGATCGTAAGGCTGATGGGGACAGGCAAGGTCCCTATCGAAGAAAGGCTGAAAGCCAATCCTACGAAACTTCGAACCCGGAACCTCGAACTCAAAACCTCGAACCCGAATCTCCTCACACCCGCGCTCCGCGCAGTTACCCCCCGACCGCCTGGTACCTGCTGAGTCCCCGCTGCCAAAGCGTGTTCGCCACGAGCCACATCAGCAGGACCCACACGAACTGGATTGTCAGCCCTTGCCAGAGCTGGACACCGTCCACCTGTCCCATGAATACCGAGATGGGAAAGTACAATTCGTAGGGAAACGGCAAGAATTTTAGCACCGATTGAACCGTCGGGGGCATGAAGGCAAGAGGGAACATGTGTCCGCTCAGAAAGTACTCAAACGAGAATACAATAAATACGACAGTCGATATCTCGAGCATCCAAAACGCGAATAAGGCGACTGAGTACGCGATAAAGAACTGAATCAAAGCGGCAAAGGCGACGCTAATGGCCGACAACAACCAGATAGTCCAGGAAGAGGGCCAGTGCAGGTAGTGACGAAAGATCGCAAATAGTATCAGAACAACTGGAAGCGTTATGAGCGCGTAGAGCATTCGATTACTGACGAAGAGTGCGAAGCGATAGACAAGATAGTTAATCGGCTTGATCAAAAACGAATTCATCTGACCATCACGGATGTCTGCGGCGACCTGCCACTCATCTTCTCCGGGAGTGATCAGTCCATCCAGGAAAAGCACTAACAAGAAATAATTAACTACCGATCCGTAGTTGAAATTGCTGATCCCGCTCCCTCTGGTCTCGAATATTGCACCCCAGATGAACACCGTCCCGAGCAACGGAATCAATCCGAACAGAGCGCGAAACAGAAAATTCCAGCGATAGACAAAGGTGTTCTGCATTCCGATATCGAACACTTTGAAATACTTTCGCATGGCCCATCCCACGGCTTACGCCGTGGGCTAAGGAACGGTGCCACCCTCTGGTGCACCCCGGTAATCTCTTCGGCACCTCGATCAATAGATCTTGATGTAAGCCTTCTCGCGCAGGCTGTCGATCCACCGCTGAGTTGCCTTTTGCCGCTGGGCTTGCTGCAGCTTCTTACTAATACCGTCTCGGACTTCCTGAATTGGAATCACGCCGGATGTCTTCTTCGATTCGCAGTACAGAATGTAAAACGAGTCACCGATTCGAACGACGTCGCTTACCTGACCCGGTGAAAGCGCAAATGCAACATCGGTCAATTGCTCATTCAGGGTCTTGCGATCGATAAAGCCCCAATCGCCGCCGGATGCAGCCGTTCCATCCATTGAATAGGTCTTCGCCATCGTGGCAAAATCGGCACCCCCTTTTACCTTGTCCCGAATTTCTTCCGCCGTTTTGCTGGTTGAGTCACCCGAATTCGCGTCCAACGGATCGGCATTTAACACAATCATTCGCAACTTGAGCTGTTCCGGAGTGACGAACTCTTGCTTGTTCGCATCGTAGTACGCCTGGATTTCCTGCGGAGTCGGATCGAAATCTCCTTTGACATTATTTTGGCGCATTGCGCCGACGATCACTTTATCCCGTTGCATCTCGCGAAACCTACCGAGCGAATAGCCCTGGGCATTCAGAGTCCGAAGGAATGCTTGGCGATCACCGCCGAATTCCTCCTTGATGATATTCTGGATCTGATCGTCCACGACGTATTCCGGCATCGTGTACTCTTTCTTTTTAAACTCCCCTACGATCAGTTGACGGTCGATCAAATCGTTCAGTGCGGACAAGCGCGCTTCTTTAATCTTATCGATCAACTCCGCCCCATTATACTGCTCACGCAACGTTCGTTCACGAGGACCGGATAGCTCCTGGACTTGAGAGAAAGTGATAACGTCTCCGTTCACAACTGCAGCCACTCCATCGATTACCTGCGGATCGGCAGCTCTGAGTGGTTGAGCGAAGAAGGGAACGAGGATCAATAGCGCGAACAATAGCTTCGAAGACATGTGCATTGTTAAGAAAGTCGGCTTAGGAGATTCAACAAAGCCGGAAGGTTATTTTGACCGTTGGCTGAAGTCAAGCGGGGAAACCGGTCCCCGACCAGGAGGTAATCCCCACCTCGCATGAGCATCACTTTCGATTCCCGCACCTCGATTGATACAACCTTTGCTCTGACCGCAATGAATTTGATTTCGCTAAACATCAGAAGATTCCGGACAGCGTTGGGAATCGGTCCATACTGATCTCGCCAGTCGCGTTCGAGCTTGTCAAGCGACTCTTTAGCGTTTGCTTCCGCGAGTCGTTTGTATGCCTGGATCCGGGACTGCGGCTGTGCAATGTAGTCGGCGGGTATGAATGCTGGTTCCCGCCCATTTTTTGTGCTCACAAATTCCGCCTCGTTCGTGCACACAAAATCGAGACGCATCGCGACGTCCGTCCGAGTCCGCGCTCGTTTACCTTGTAACTGTTCAACGGCTTGTTGTAACAGCTGACAGTAGAGATCGAATCCAATATTGACGATATGACCACTTTGCGCGGTTCCCAGAATATTTCCCGCCCCACGAATTTCGAGATCCCGCATTGCGATTCGAAATCCTGCGCCTAGCCCAGAGTATTGTTTAATCGCGTTAATGCGGCGGCGGGCTGCTCCGACCGTCATCAAATCTCTAGGAAGCAAAAGGTAGGCATACGCTTTGTGCTGCGCTCTACCGACTCTGCCCCGCAATTGATACAAATCGGCCAAGCCGAACCGGTCTGCGCGGTCGATGATGATGGTATTCGCATTTGGTATATCGAGTCCGCTCTCGATGATGGTAGTCGAAATCAAGACATCCGTTTTCCCGAGGACGAATCGTCCCATCACCTCTTCCAGTTGTTGCTCATCCATCTGGCCATGCCCGATTTCCACGCGAGCCCCGGGACAGAGTGCCAGTACTCTTTCTCGCACCCGTTCAATCGATTGAACACGATTGTGAAGGAAGTAGACTTGCCCTTGCCGACGCAGCTCGCGTTGAATCGCGTCGCGAATAATCCGCTCGTCGTATGGACAAATGAGCGTCTCGACCGGTAAGCGATTAGGCGGCGGGGTTTCGATCACCGACATGTCTTTGGCGCCGACGAGCGAAAGGTAGAGTGTGCGCGGAATCGGCGTCGCTGAAAGAGTCAGAACGTCTACCAACTTGAACTGCTCTTTGAATTTCTCTTTGTGGCGGACACCGAATCGTTGTTCTTCATCGATCACAACAAGACCGAGATCTTTGAATTCGATGTCGCCTGTGATCAACCTGTGAGTTCCAATGACGATGTCGATTGTTCCCTCTTTCAGTCCCTTCACAGTTTCACGCTGTTCACGTTGTGAAAGGAATCGGCTCATCATTCCAACCCGGATCGGATAATCGGACATCCGTTCTCGAAATGTATTGAAATGCTGCTGCGCCAGGACGGTTGTCGGGACAAGCATGACAACCTGTTTTCCATTGATCACGGCCTTGAATGCGGCTCGTATTGCGACTTCGGTCTTTCCGAATCCGACATCGCCGCATATGAGCCGATCCATCGGGCGATCGGACTCCATATCGGCTTTGGTGTCATGGATCGCGCGCAACTGGTCTCCGGTCTCTTTGTATAAAAAAGAGGACTCGAATTCCCTTTGCCATTGCGTGTCCGGCGAATGCGCATAGCTCGTGCGGAGGTTACGTTCCGCCTGAATGTCCAGCAACTTTGCGGCATAATCGAAAATCGCTGTCTCGGCCGCCTTCTTCGCTTTGCCCCAACGACTATCGCCCAGGGAACTCAGCTGAGGATAACGTTTTCCAATCCCGACATATCGCGATACAAGAAACGCTTGTTCGAAGGGGACATAGAGCCGGGCATCATTCTCAAACTCCAAAACGACCACATCTTGCTCAAAGCTATTCTGATTAAGCCTTTGAATGCCACGGTACCGTCCGATGCCGTGTTCCAGATGCACCACAAGATCTCCTTCAGCAATATCCGAAAAATCGATCGGAACACGCCCGCCCCTTAAACGCGACCTGCGAAGCGCAAGCCGACGGGCGCTTGGAGCCTGGTATCTGCCAAAGATCTCCGCGTCGCAAAGGATCGCAAGTTTCCCTTCCGGGAATACAAATCCGCGATTGAGCGATCCCACAACAAATTGGACAAGATCTGTTTCCACATCATTGTCGCGAAGCACATCGCCCAAGCGTTCGATCTCTCCTTCGTTGTGGCAAACGGCAACGACCTTCCAAAGTTCGCTGAGCCAGGTGCGAACCTGCCGCAACGCGAGCTCCCGCTTATTCTCTTCCACGAGGAAGTCGCCGGCCTCAAAACCCTGGAAGCCGGTGTCATAAAAAGCTGTCCCATAATCTTCTGGCGTGCCCGCGGTCGCGCCGGACGTGATCCGGACCTGGGCGTTCTCCGTCTCGCATTCAATACCAATTAAAATGTCCTCTTTTCTGATGTAATCGGTGAGATCTACCGTGAGGCTCTCGGTATCTCCGACAAGCACTTCGCATCGGTCCAGCGCTTGAATCGAGGTTTGGTCGTCCAGTTCAAACTCTCGGATCGAATCAATTTGATCGCCGAATAGCTCGACCCGGACCGGCAACGTGTGATGCCAGGAAAATATATCAACGATGCCGCCGCGCACCGCGAACTGTCCACGGGCTGTGACTTGCGGAACTCTGGTGTAACCGGTCCCGACTAGTTTTTCGCAAAATCCGTCGCGATCGAGAGCACTATTGCGATTGAGAACTAAGGTCTGTTGTCGGAGTGATTGTGCCCCAGGGACCCTGTTCTGAAGCGACGATTCTGTGAGGACAATCACCGTCCGCTTTCCTTCTGTCACCTTTTGCAACACTTCCAGGCGTTCTGCGGTGGTCTCGGGATCCGGAACCGCCTCATTTCCCGCTGGCAACTCAATCTCCGGAAAGAAAAGCGCCTCGATCTGCCAATTGACGAGGCCGTTAAAGATTTCCTCTTGGCGTCTGACATCCGGGCACAGAATCCAGCAGGACTTCGACTGATGATGACGTACAACGCAAGCCGTCGCAAATGCCTGGGCCCCTTCGGAGACATGTTCGAGGCTCGCGCCTCCCTTCCGTTGAAGCAATTCCAGGAGCTGCGGAAACTTTCGAATCGAGTCGACTATCTCTGCCAGTTTTTCCGACATCATCTGGCCCGAAAATATCTCAAGCCAAACCGCTTGTGATTTTTTTGGGCTACCACGGATCTACTGAAAATTTAGCTCTCTGGTAATTCCGTAACGTTCAATTCGTTTCCGCAACGTCGCCCGCGTCACCCCAAGCAGTTTCGCCGCTTTCACTTGGTTTCCCTTTGTCCGCTTCATCGCGAAGAGCGTGAATTCCCGTTCCAGCCAGGGTAGCAACTGAAGTGTCCGATCGGTTGAAGCAGCGTCCAGAAGAATCTCGACCGCTGTTTCCAATGTCGGTTTCACAGGACTATTATGCCTCGCAGCCATTGGCAGACTCTCTGACTCGCCATCGGGGCGCTGACCCGCGGCGCCGAGCGGAATATCTTTTGGTAGTAATACATCGCTCGTCGCAAGAACACAGGCGCGCTGAATGGTGTTTTCAAGCTCCCGGACATTGCCCGGCCATGGATATTCCTCCATCAGTTTCACGGCCTCTTCGGAAAGCTTGAGCTGTGGCAAATGCTTCTGCGTTGCGATCTTTTTAAGAAAGTATTCTGCCAGGAGGTTAACATCCTCTCTTCGCTGCCGAAGTGGCGGCAGATGAATTCTGACCACGTTCAAACGATAAAAAAGGTCCTCGCGAAACTGCTTCTTGGCCACCTCTTGTTCCAGTGTCTTGTTCGTAGCGGCGATGATTCGGACATCGGTTTTGACAGTCGAGTTTCCGCCCACACGCGAAAACTCCCCTTCCTGTAACACTCGCAATATCTTACTTTGGACTCCAAGTGGCATATCGCCAATCTCGTCCAGGAAAAGAGTTCCCCCGTTGCTCTGTTCGAATCGGCCAATTCTCTGCGCTGCGGCTCCGGTAAATGCTCCTTTCTCGTGCCCGAACAGCTCGCTCTCGAGCAGGTTCTCTGGAATCGCTGCGCAATTGATTGCAATGAACGGCTGGGCACTCCGACTGCTATAATGATGGATCGCCCTCGCCACGAGCTCTTTGCCCGAGCCGCTCTCACCGGTGATCATAACCGGTGCGTCGCTATGGGAAACACGACCGACCATCTTGAAAACCTGCTGCATCGGCTGGGATTGACCGACCAGACTATCCTGGTATTGCTCAACCGTGAGCTGCGGTTTGAATGCGGTCGCAGAACGCATTTCTGCTTGTGCGTTCAATGCGGCATCCACCACCGGTTTCAAATTGAATGGAAGCGACTCTTTTCGAAGATAGTCAAAAGCGCCGAGCTTCATCGACTCGATTACCGACTGCGTCGTACCGAACGCACTCATCAAAATGACAATTGCATTTGAGTCGCGCTGTCGGACCCGGGCCAGCAGTTCAAGGCCGCTGAACGGCATCAGATGGGTCTCGGAAATCAGTAAGTCCGGATTCTCTGCGATGTAGATCTTGTAAGCTTCGTCCGCGGTCGTTGAAGTCACGACGCGTGTGGTTGGCGTCTCAAGCTGATTTTGCGCCCACTCGAGAAAATCTGTTTCCGGATCAACTAACAAAATTGTCTGCATTCAATATCTGGCCCTGGCGGGCGGCCGGGATTCGTTCCAACGGATCCCTTGGTTAAAAAAATTATAATTTGCGCACCTCTCCGAAAGCGCAAGCAACATGCTCACTTTTGAGCAGCGACCATAGAATTCTTTTCTTCGCAGGTCCACCGGAGATGCGCAGAAAAAGACAATTTACGTAGGACATTGCCACGACGCTGCACGAATGGCTTATACGCCTCCGTAGCGTCGGTGTCGCCTGCCATACTCTTCGACCGCTTCGACTAGATCCTTACCTCGAAAATCGGGCCACAACTTTTGCGTGACGTACATCTCTGTATAGCTCAATTGCCATAGCAGAAAATTCGAGATCCGCATCTCGCCGGATGTACGAATAAACAGGTCCGGATCAGGCCATCGACTTGTATACAGACATTCGGAAAAAATCTCCGGACTAATCTCATCAATCTTGATTTTTCCTGTAGCGACTTGATCTACGATTCTTTTTACGGCATCGACGATCTCCGCTCGGCCGCTGTAATTTAGCGCCAGGATCGTCGTAAGCCGCTTCCCATCAGCCGTTGCTGCGATGGATTCGCGAACCTGCCTCTGTACGGCCGCCGGCATTTCGTCCAGGCGTCCGATGGTCTCGAGCCGTACGCTCCGCTTTCGCAAATCGTCGGTGTAGTCTCTCAAGAATTTCTGCAACAGACCCATCAACGTCTCTACTTCCTCCTTTGGCCGGCGCCAGTTTTCAGTCGAGAACGTGAATAGAGTCAAATACTCGATGCCAAGGTCCAGGCACGACTCAACGCATTCTTTAGCGGCATTTGCACCTTCGATGTGCCCGCGAGTCCGTGGCCATCCGCGTTGGCGGGCCCATCGGCCATTTCCGTCCATGATCACTGCAACATGTCTCGGAACGCTCGTGGACATTTTCAAGCTTTGTGCCCTGGAAGGAGCCTAAACCGTAATCGTCTGGGCGCGGCTTTGTCCGACCCCGACAATTTTCAGTTTTGCTCCGGTCAAATCGCAAATGGTGCGTAAATAATTTCTGGCATTCTGCGGCAACTCGTCAAACGTACGAGCGTCACTCGTGGATTTCTGCCACCCGTCGATCTCCTGGTACACTGGCACGCACTTCTTCAACTCGCTTGCTGAAGTCGGAGGAACTTCGATCTTTTTCCCATCAAGCCTATACGCGACACAAATCTTCAGGCGCGCAAGGGAATCCAGACCGTCGAGATTGGTAACAGCCAGTTCATCGATCCCGTTGAGGATTTGGGCATAACGCGTCGCAACCGCATCGAACCATCCGCAGCGACGCGCCCGTCCAGTGACGGCGCCAAACTCGCGTCCCATGGAATGGAGCAAATCGGACAGTGAATCGTCCTGCGTTGGAAACGGGCCTTCGCCGACTCGCGTCGTGTAGGCCTTCATCGCGCCGATTACCAAATCGATCTTGTTAGGAGGCACACCCGAACCGGTGCATGCAGCACCTGCGGTCGTATTCGATGAGGTGACGTATGGATAGGTTCCGTGGTCAACATCCAAAAACGTCCCTTGCGCCCCTTCAAACAGAATCCCTTTGCCGGCTGCCATTGCTTTGTGAACTGTCAAAACCGTATTCGTAATGAGCGGGCGAATCTTTTCGCCAACCTCGAGATACTGTTCGAGAAGCTGCTTAATGCGCACCGGCTTCTGAGCGTGATCCCTCAGGAAAACGTTCACCTCCTTGACGCGCGCTTGAAGTTTCTCCGTGAACAGCTCAGGTTGCAAAAGTTCCCCCAACCGAATTCCAACTCTGGCGATCTTATCCCCGTACGCCGGCCCGATTCCGCGTTTTGTTGTTCCGATCTTTTGCGCACCCTTGGATACTTCCCTCTGTTCGTCGATCAATTTGTGAAACGGAAACACCAAATGCGCGCACTCGCTGATGAGGAGGTTCTTTGAGTTGATTTTGACACCCTGCGTCGCCAATTCCGATATTTCTTCCCAAAGCGAGACAGGATCAATCACCACTCCATTGCCGATAACGCAAAGCTTTCCCTTTCGCAGGATTCCGGACGGTATAAGCCGCAAGATGTACTTCTTCTCGCCGACAACGACGGTGTGGCCGGCGTTGTTTCCTCCCTGACTTCGCACCACGACGTCAACTTTGTCGGTCAGGTAGTCAATTACCTTGCCCTTTCCTTCGTCGCCCCATTGGGCGCCGACTAAAACGATGTTGGACATAAATCTTACGTACAGAAAAATGTCCCGGAACTCCTCGTGCGGTCCTCGGGACAAACACCGAAATTAAGGGACGCCAGAGCGCTCCGCAAGCACTCACGTTCAAAAAAGAAAGCCCGGTGCGGAAGGTTCCGCGCCGGGCAAGCTAAGAGAAAATCGCCTTGTCTCAGGAAGGCTGAGTCGGCTGCTGTCCAGCGGGCTCGGATTGCGCCGTTTGAACCGCTGCAGGCTGAGCCGGTTGCACCGGTTGAACGGGCTGCGGGGCCTGATAAGGTTGCGTATTTTGAGGTTGCGGAGCACCCTTCAAGTCTTGACCGGCTTGGCGTAATTCTTTATCGAACTCCTCGCGGGCCTTCCGAAACTCGTTCATGCTCTGGCCTAAACTCCGCGCCAGCTCGGGTAGCTTTTTCGCCCCGAACAGAACAAGTACGATTACCAGAATCAATACCCACTCAGTCGGCCCCGGCGTCACTAGAGCGATCGTATGCATATTTTAAAGCCTATCTCAGCGTCGCGCCAGTTTCACTAAAAACCTGCCGCTTAGCCTGTTTATTTGCTATTTTAGAGCGTTCAACCGTGAAATAAGGTCCGCTTTGCTCGTCAGACCGACAACCTGGTCTTTCACTTCGCCGGATTTGAAGAACAGCATCGTCGGTATGTTGCGGATGCCGAAACGGTTTGAAAGAGTTGGATTGTTATCGACGTCTACCTTTACGATTCGGACAGCTGTCCCCTGCTCCTTCGCGATCTCGTCCAGGACCGGTGCAATCATCCGGCACGGTCCACACCAGGTCGCCCAGAAGTCCACGAGGACTGGGACGTTCGCGTTGCTCACCGTTTGGTCAAAGGTAGTCTCGTCTAAATGAGTCACTGATTCGGTAGACATAAAGCTTAAGTCTTTCTGCTGGCCATCCAGCTCACTCCTTCTGAGTCAACTGAACGCTATCAGCATTTGCAAGATAAGCGAAATCACTGAAAAAGCCAGCAACAAGCCGATCAATGGTACCGTCCATGGGTCGCGTTTTCCTTGGGCTCCGCCCGGTACCATGATCGGTGCGCTTTCCGTCGAAGAGGGTCGTTCGGCCCGTCTATCCGCAGAAATATCGTCGTTGCCGATCGGGTCCCCTGGTTTGGGATGATTCCGCGGCGGTACCGGTATTCTTGCGACTCCCTTCTTGGCTTCAGCCATCAGCTTATATACCGTTCCAAATCCGCCAGATGTCAACTGAGGAAGCACCCAAAGAGCGGCCGAAGTTCCAGTCCCCTTAAAACTTACTCCTTGCGCTCTTTGAAATTTCCTCCCAGTTTCGAGCCACTTCGCACATGAAAGTATTGGTTACAGGGGGCGCCGGATTTATCGGCTCCCATCTTGTGGAGGCATTGGTAGCCGCCGAACATTCGGTTTCAGTTATCGATGATTTCAACGATTTCTACAGCCCCGAAATCAAAAGCAAAAACCTCGAGCGTGTCAGCGCGGATATACGGCTTTACAAAGGCGACATCAGAAACAAGGAATTCGTACTCGGGACAATTGAAACGGAACGTCCGGATGCAGTTATCCACCTCGCTGCAAGAGCCGGCGTCCGTCCCTCTATCCAGGATCCCGAACTCTATCTTGCGACGAATATCGACGGAACGTTTCATCTATTGGACGGTGCGCAAAAGTACGGGGTCCGCCGATTTATTTTTGCCTCCAGCTCTTCGGTTTATGGCGCCTCCCGTGTCACGCCATTCCGGGAAGATCAGGTTCTGACTCAGACGCTCAGCCCATACGCGTCAACAAAACTTGCGGGTGAGCAACTCTGTTCCTGTTATTCGTATCTCTACAATATCCGTGTGGTTTGCCTGCGCTTTTTCACCGTCTATGGCCCGCGCCAGCGTCCCGATCTTGCGATACACAAATTCACTAATCTCATTCACCACGGCAAGCCTATCGACGTTTATGGGGACGGCACTGCCCGGCGCGATTTCACTTATATCAATGACATCATCCAGGGAGTGCTTGTTTCGATCGGGTATAGTGGCGCTCAATTCGACATCTTTAATCTGGGCGAGAATGAGACGATCGAGGTCCGGGCTGTAATTCGGGAGATCGAGAATGCTCTGGGAAAAAAAGCACAAATCAATATTTTGCCTCCCGTTCCAGGCGATATGCCGGCGACGCATGCCGATATATCGAAGGCGCGGACACTTCTAAACTATGCGCCCAAAACCGATATACGGACGGGTGTACGCCAATTTGTCGCGTGGTATCTTCAAACCCAATCACAATGAGCACCTCTTCATTCCGAGATGTCGTCGAACTATGCCGGGCTCTGGTGCAAATTCCGAGTGAAAATCCGTCCGGTTCAACGGCTAGTGGCGGAGAACAGGCGATGGCGCGGTTTGTGGGAAGCTTTCTCGAAGAGATCGGAGCGCACGTTGAGTATGAAGAAATCGATCCGGGGCGTCCAAATGTCTATGGACTCTGGCCGGTTCCGCCAGGTGCGACGCAACGCATCCTGTTCGCGCCGCATCTTGATACCGTGACCGTCGAGGGGATGACGGTCGATCCGTTTCTGGGAAATTGCGTGGATGGCAGACTCTATGGGCGCGGCAGTTCAGACACCAAAGGAACAATGGCAGCGATGCTATGGGCGTTGAAAACGGTCGACCTCTCGAAGCTGAATGTGGCAGTTGGATTTGCCGGACTTGCCGATGAGGAGTTCGAACAACGCGGCGCCAAAGCCTGCGCAGATCGCAAAATGGCCGACTTCGCGATCGTCGGAGAACCGACAAACCTGAACGTGGTCCACACGCACAAAGGGACCGCATGGCTTAGAATTGAGACGCACGGAAAATCGGCACACGCTTCTCTGCCGGAAAATGGTATCAACGCAATCGACGCTATGACGGAAACGCTCATGATTCTGAGGGAGCATTTCCATGAAATTTGTTCGGTTCCCCCTGATCCGGTACTCGGTAAGCCAACTATCAGCACCGGACGGATCAACGGCGGCTCAAAAATCAACGTCGTGCCGGAGAGATGTTCCGCCGAGATCGATATTCGAATTGTTCCGGGACAGGAATCGATGGAAACCGCAGTCGTAGATTTTTTGCGAGACCGCAAAGTCACTGCGACCGTCACGCCAATCAAGGTCTCGGCCCCTCTTTACACCTCCCCCGAGAACCCGTTTATCAAAAAATTCCTGGATTTGGGATCAACTCTCACCGGTGCCAACTGGTTCTGTGATGCGGCCGCTTTCGCGCTTGAAGGAACGCCGGCAATCGCGATTGGACCCGGGTCGATCGCCCAGGCTCACACTGCGGATGAATTCATCGAAGTCGCAGAACTCGAGCGCGGTGCTGAATATTTCACCAAGTACTTACTCTCTTTCGACAATGGCCGATTCCAAGCCTAAAACAGCCATCACCCCAATCCGGTCCGAAGACTTTCCGGAATGGTATCAACAAGTCGTTCGCGCCGCCGATCTCGCCGAAAATTCTGAGGTCCGCGGTTGCATGATTATTAAGCCGTGGGGATACGGAATCTGGGAGAACATCCAATCTCAACTCGATTCGATGATCAAAGCGACTGGCCACAAGAACGCCTATTTTCCGCTGTTTATTCCTCTCAGCTATTTCGAAAAAGAGGCGGCGCACATTGAAGGTTTTGCAAAGGAATGCGCTGTCGTGACGCATCATCGTCTGGATATCGGCCCGGACGGCAAAATGCGCCCCGCCCCCAGCGCTGAGCTCACAGAGCCGCTGGTGATACGACCCACTTCCGAAACGATCATCGGTTCAGCATTCGCAAAATGGACGCAGTCGTATCGTGATCTTCCGATTTTGATCAACCAATGGGCAAACGTGGTCCGCTGGGAAATGCGCCCGCGCCTGTTTCTGCGCACCGCCGAATTCCTCTGGCAAGAAGGTCACACCGCCCACGAAACGGAAGCGGAAGCGATCGAAGAAACGAACCAGATGCTCAATGTCTATACAACATTCGCACGCGATCATCTGGCACTCCCCGTGTATCACGGTGAGAAAAGCGAAAGCGAGCGGTTCCCCGGGGCCGTTCAGACGCTATGCATCGAAGCGATGGTGCAGGATCGAAAAGCCATTCAAGCCGGCACCTCCCATTTTTTGGGTCAGAATTTTGCGAACGCGTCCGGGATTAAATTCGTCGCACGCGGCGGGATCGAAGAATACGCATGGACCACGAGTTGGGGCGTGAGCACCCGCTTGATCGGGGCATTGATCATGACACACGCGGATGACGACGGACTCGTGTTGCCACCAATGATTGCTCCGGCTCATGTCGTCATTCTGCCAATCACGCCCAAGGAAGAGACACGTAACGCGGTTTTAGAGGCAGCAGCAGCCCTCAGCGTCCAGATCAAATCCCAACAGTACGCCGACCAGCCAATCCGTGTCGAAGTTGATCGACGCGATCTTGGCGGCGGATCCAAAAATTGGGAATGGATCAAACGAGGTGTCCCTGTCCGAATCGAGATCGGTCCACGCGACCTCGCAGAAGGCACAGTTGCCTTGTCAAGACGCGACAAATCGGTCAAGGAAAAGAGCTTTCTCAAGGCCGGCGAGGCTGTAAGCCGGCTACCGACGATTCTGGGCGAGATTCAGCAGAGCCTATTCGATCGGGCAAAGGCTTTGCGCGACACCAACACGGTTCGAATCGATTCAAAGGCCGATTTCTACGAATTCTTCACCCCTAAAAATCGTGAAAAACCGGAAATCCACGGCGGATTTGCCCTTTCTCACTGGTCGGGAAGCTCACAAGTCGAAGCGCAGCTCAAAGAGGACCTCAAAGTCACGATCCGTTGTATACCGTTCGATCCTGAGGTGCGTGACGAGGAACCGGGTAAATGCGTGATCTCAGGCGATCCGAGCCCTCGTCGCGTCCTGTTCGCGAAGTCCTACTGAGGAGCTGTTGGAACAACCTAACCTGAACCTTTTCCACCAGTGCTCGAGAGCGACCCAGAGCAGATATGCAAATTGCTCGACTCCGTTTATCGCGAGGAGTCGGGCCGTGTTCTCGCCACGCTTATCCGTTTGCTCGGTGATTTTGATCTTGCCGAGGACGCGATGCAGGATGCCTTCGCTGCCGCACTCGACCGGTGGCTGAAGGAGGGTGCGCCCAAAAATCCTCGTGCGTGGCTCGTTTCGACCGGACGTTTTCAAGCGATCGATGCTCTGCGACGTCGCGCACGGTTTGATGCTTTGCAGGAGAAAATTTCGGAATAGCCCGATACGCAATTGACTACGGCTGTCGCATTGGATGACGAAAGTCTTCAGGATGACCGGCTCCGATTGATTTTTACCTGTTGCCACCCGGCGCTCACACCCGAGGCGCGCGTTGCTCTAACATTGCGCGAGGTGTGCGGATTAACGACCGAGGAGATTGCGCGCGCTTTCTTGATACCTGCGTCGACACTCGCTCAACGAATCGTGCGGGCAAAGGCCAAGATTCGCGAGGCGCACATTCCGTATGAAGTACCCTCTCCGGCCGAATTGCCTGGACGGTTGGATGCCGTGCTTCAAGTCATTTACCTTTTATTCAACGAAGGCTACTCCGCCTCGTCCGGTGACTCGTTGACTCGCTCTGATCTCTCCAGCGAAGCAATCCGGCTAGGGCGGCTGCTAAGCGAGTTGATAATTGAACCGGATGTAAACGGCCTGCTCGCCCTGATGCTATTGCACGAATCACGTCGTGTGTCGCGGACATCACCAAGTGGGGAATTGATCTTGCTGGAACATCAAGATCGTTCATTGTGGAACCAAAAATCGATCACAGAAGGCGTCGCGTTGGTGGAACGGGCGTTGAGGTCGCGGCGATTTGGACCCTACACGCTACAGGCGGCGATTGCGGCCCTGCATTCTGAGGCAACCAGCGCCGCAGCCACGGACTGGCCACAAATCGTTGCGCTGTACCGGTTACTTGCCCGTATAGACCTCTCTCCTATCGTTGAATTGAACCATGCGGTAGCCGTGGCGATGCGGGATGGTCCAGAAGCCGGATTGAGGCTGATCGATGCGCTCCTCGCACGCACCGAGTTAGCAGACTACTATCTGGCGCACTCTGCCCGGGCAGACCTTTACCGACGGATGGGGAAAGCAGTTGAAGCTTGTTCTTCCTACGAAAAGGCACTGGCCCTCACTCGCCAGCGACCGGAACGCCGATTTCTGGAAAGTCGGCTTCGGGAATTAAAAGGTGTATGTCGAAATACGGAAACGCCAATCGACTAATAATTGAAAGATCAATCATCACAAGCATGAAATACATCTGCCTTGGTTATATAGAACCCAACAAGTTTGAAAACATGTCTGAAATCGAACGTAATGCGATGCTCGACGACTGCTTCACTTACGACGACGTGCTGCGAAAGAACGGCCATTTTATCGGCGGCGAAGCACTTCAGAGCGCCAACACAGCCACGACGTTGCGTTGGAAAAATGGCAAGGTATCGGTCACAGACGGCCCGTACGCCGAGACGAAAGAACAATTGGGTGGAATTCTACTGCTGGAAGCACGTGACCTGAATCACGCAATTCAGTTGATGTCGAAACATCCAGGTGTAAAGGCAGGGCCTTTCGAAATCCGTCCCGCCGCAGACTTAGGCGATATGGTCAGTGAAAGCGAACAGAGGCGAGCAAAGGTCGGCTAGCTCCTTTCTTTATCGACGACAACGTTTCAAATGTAGAAGCCTCCAGGGGCATTTGGCTTAAGGGCTTACCACTATAGAACCTTCGACGAGTTCAAGGCAGATCTTCTTGGAATTTTCTGATTCAGGTTCGAATCAAAGTTCCAGTCGATAAAAAATTTGCAGCAAGTTGTCGAATTAGGGAATTGCCAACCGACTAGCTTTTGAAACGGCGAATTCGGAGACCGTCAAAACAACAAACAAAACGAACGATATGAAAGGCTAAAACGACTATGTCCAGGTTAAGTGTTCATTGTTTTGGGATGTCGCTTGATGGGTTTGGCGCCGGCCCGGATCAAGACCGCAACAATCCGCTGGGCGTTGGAGGTACCAACCTGTTTCAATGGTTCTTCCCGACGCGCGTTTTTCAAAAAATGCACGGAAAAGGTGACGGCACGACGGGCATTGATAACGATTTTGCGGAACGCGGATTCGACGGCGTCGGCGCGTGGATACTGGGACGCAATATGTTTGGACCAATTCGCGGCGCATGGCCCGATTATCAATGGAAAGGTTGGTGGGGTGACATCCCTCCCTATCACACCCAGGTATTCGTTCTCACCCATTATCCGCGTGCGGCGATTCAAATGGATGGAGGCACTACATTTCATTTTGTCACCGATGGCATCCATGCGGCACTAAAGCGTGCCAAGGAGGCGGCTGGTGGATTGGACGTGCGGATCGGTGGTGGACCAGCGACGATCCGGCAATATCTTCAGGCTGGATTGATTGACCAACTACACATCGCAGTTTCGCCCGTTGTCATGGGCAGCGGCGAAAGCCTTTTCGCCGGGATTGATCTCTTGAAGCTCGGATACAAAGTCATCGAGCACGTGACCAGCCCTGCCGCGATGCACGTCGTGCTGACCAAATGATTATCAAGTCGTTGAATGAACTCAGGCCAACGCTCATTTCCCAAAAGTCTCCTTATCGCCGCACTATCATCCCCGGGCAGTCGCTCCTCTGACGGCTCCCGATGAACGTCTTAAAATAAGCGTTGTTTCAAATTCGACGACCTCTCCGGGTCCGCCTGGTTGCGCGATTCGCCTTAGGATCGCGCTCATCGATTCCCGGCCCATCTCATAATGAGGCTGTTCGACGGTTGTGATGGCAGGGTCATACCATTCGGCAATACGGATGTTATCGTATCCGACAACCGCGACGTCTTCCGGCACGCGAAAACCGAGTTCCTTGATTCGCGTGATCGCGCCTACCGCGGCCATATCGTTGGGCGCCACGATCGCGGTAGGCGGCACTTTGAGACTCATCAGGCGCCCAGCGCCGTCTCGCCCATCCTGCACGTGCCAACCGCCCGGAACAAGGAGCTCCGGAGGCGCCGTTTGACCTCTCTCCGCATGAGCCTTTAGAAACCCGCTCAGCCGGGGGCTGACTCCAGATAGATCCGCTGGAGGCAAAATCATTCCGATTCGCTTGTGCCCAAGTTCAAACAAGTGAGAAGTCCCCTTAAAAAACCCTTCTTCGTCATCGATCCCGATTCTAACGATCTGCTCGCTCGGCCGCTGCAGTCCGAAGACGACTACCGGTACCCCTTCAGCCGCCAGATTTCCGAGCGCTTCCGTCCACGCCGGATGTTCCCGCATCGTCACTGCAATTAATCCCGCGATCCGATGACGACGCAGCAGGTGGATATACTTGATCTCCTTTTCTGCGTCTTCATCCGAGTTGCACAAAAAGAGCGAGTACCCGTTTAGTTGTGCCACATCTTCGATGCCCCGTACCAGCTCTGGATAAAAGGGGTTCGTAATGCTTGGAATCAATACGCCGACCGTCAAACTGCGTTGTGCCCTGAGACTGCCGGCAAGCAAGTTGGGATGATAATCAAGCCGTGCAATGATTCGGCGGATTCGGATCCGGGTCTTTTCCGAAATGCCCGATTTGTTATTGATGACCGCGGAGACCGTTTGCTTTGAAACGCGCGCGGCGCGGGCAACATCATCCATCGTGATTTTCGAGCGGCGAGGCATAAAGAGAAAACGCGGGTTAATCCCAGAGCGAGAATCATCGATCACGTGACCGTTCATGTAAAGCAGGTGGTTCCCCCCCCTTGCCACAGACGGAAAGCAGACCAGGAGGGTCCTTTGGTGCTTCGCTTTTCGGGTGCCAGCATGCGGGGTTCAGTCTCAATGTTACAATTGCGTGTCGCTAAATTCTACGATTCCCGGGGAATTGTGACGATTCGGTTACAGCCTAATTAGGCGATCATTAAAAAAATCTGACCTGATTGACGAAATCTGAATTCACGAGACAGACTGCCAGCGTGCTCAACCTTAACCGTTATTAATCACCATCTATCCATGCATAGAAAAGCACTCTATTCCCTATTGCTACTTTGCTCTGCGTACGGGGCTTCCACAGCGTTGGCGGATGATTCCGCGCTAATCGACGCGCTCGTGCGCAAAGGAATTCTTAGCCAGAAGGATGCCCAATCCATTGAAACTGAAGTCAACAACGAAGCCGCCCAAGCTGCGACGCAGTCCAATCCTATGAACAGCGTCATCAAGATCGGCGATTGGGTCAAGGAACTCGATCTGTACGGCGACCTACGTTTTCGTAACTACTATCAACAGACGCAGTCGCAACTTCCACCACCACCTAATTCAAAGAATTTCGACAATACGGTTCAGCGCGATCGCTGGCGCTTCCGGTTGCGACTCAACGCGGATGTTAAGCTAGACAACAATTTCTTTGTTGGAGTGCAGCTCAGCACTTCGGACAACCGCGATGCAGTCACCGGCAATGCGACTTACACCGGTGGATACGACAATTATAATATTTATCTTAGTCGCGCGTTTATTGGATGGGCACCGGTCGATGGTATGACTTTCGTTGTTGGCCGACAGGAGAACCCATTTTTTGCGACCGAAATGTTCTGGGGACCGGACGAAGCGCCAAACGGACTTGTCGAGCGATTCGATTTTGACAAGCTCTTCGGTTGGAATTCTGCCGGCGGTGAACCTGTCGCGGACGGTAAAGGCGCTCCACCGCCCCCGCAGCCCGCCCCAACCGGTTCTCCATTCGAGCTTAGTCTGATCGCGGGACAATTTATTTTTCAAAACAACAACGCAGACTCCGGGAACACACAACTCAAATGGGACGCCTACCAATTTGAGACCCAACTTCAAGGCAAGCTGCACCTATTTCAGGACCGTGTGACAGTCACCTGGGCACCTGGGGTTTTTGTTGCCAACAACGCCGCTCTTGGCCCGACCGGCTTTCTTGCGAACGGTCAGCCAAACCCAGCAACAGCTCCAACAGGTGACTCAGGAGCTCTTGGAAGCCTGAACAACGCGAATCCCTTCCCTGTTACCCAACGTGACGAACTCTTTCTGTTGGCGCCCGGCGAGGTCCAGTTCAAATTGGGGAGCATCCCGATGTCGCTGTATTGGGATATATCCTATAACGTTTGGGGGAATCAGCGATTCGACCAGGTCTACGGCCCGCTTTTCAGCGCGGTCTCGTTCAACTCGGCTGGGAAACCGGTATTCTCCCATCCCTGGCAACCCTCTTTTCAGGATAACTTCGGCTGGTTAATCGGACTTCGAGTCGGGCAGAATAAAAAGGCAGGTGACATTGGCGGTCTGATCGATTTTCGGCAAATTGGCATAGACGCCGTAGATCCGAATATTAATACAGATGATTTCGGCGAAAGCTTTCTGAACGTCCAAGGGCTGCGAGTGAGCCTTGCATACAACCTGACCGATTTTGCCGTGCTATCTTTTACTGGTTGGTTCGCGTGGAATTTAACACCTAACCTCTACGGCGGCTTTGCAACGAGTCCGTCCACCTATCCGATTGCGAACACAAATTCCGCGCAAGTGATTGCCGTCGATTTGCTGTTCAAATTCTAAGGAAAACGAAACGTTGGACAAACAACTTCCTATGAATCTCAACAGTATTTTTTCGATGCCTTTTCTTATGCGGCTCTTTTTGGCCGGCATTGCAGTCCCATCGGTTCTGCTCTCAGGTTGCGCACAAAATAACACGCCTGCCCGGCAGGCCAGCACCAATTCCAATCCGGCAATGTATCATTATAGCCCCGGCTCGCGCAGTTTCGAGACACGTTGGCCGTTCGGACCGGCTAACTACCACTGAACTCTTGTATTAAAGCTGTAGCGGGCTGGATTGGACGTCGACGCGGAGGAAACGCCAGAACGCTAAACTTCCTAACGATCTCGCGTTTTTCCGTGCTTCCACGTTCTTGCAATATGTTGGAAATCTTGTTTTTCTGCGAGGATTCCGAGGTCGTCCTCAGCCCGCCCGCTGGACGATACCAATTCTAAATAAGTATTCGCCGACTCAGGTAGCCTGACAACTTCCATAGGAGCCAAGCGTTTAAAGGCCGGATCCTATAGAATAGGATGCACTCGACAAGCGCCGCCGGTTGACTTAATTGACCCGGTCACGCCCCTTTCGTCCGATATCGCGATTTCAGGGGCAGGACGCTCCAGAAACACTGATTAACGCATCGTATCGAAATGAAGGAATCTAATCTATGGCACGCGTGATTGTTACAGGCGGAAGCGGCAAAGTCGGCCGTGCCTGCGTACAAGACTTGCTCGAAAATGGCCACGAAGTTTTCAATATCGACCTTGTTCGCCCGGCTAAAGAACTCTGTCGGTTTATCCAGATCAATCTCACGGACTTTGGCGAAGCGATTGAAGGTTTGTCGCGAATCGATGAACTGTATGACCGGGTGGATGCAGTCGTACATTTAGCGGCCATACCAGCCCCTTCAAAATTCTCGAACTCTTATACGTTCAAGACCAACACACTCAGCACCTACAACATTTTCGAGGCCGCGAAGACGCTTAAGATCAAGAACATCGTCTGGGCTTCGAGCGAAACTCTTCTCGGATTGCCTTTCGACGTTCCTCCACCTTATATCCCTCTCGACGAAGAGTATCCCGCGCGTCCTGAAACGGCTTATTCTCTGTCGAAGCTCGTTGGGGAGGAGATGGCGAAACAGTATTGCCGGTGGGATCCTGATCTGAAAATCATTGGCCTACGCTTTTCAAATGTCATGGAACCCGCCGATTACGCCCGGTTTCCAAGCTTCGATGACAACGCAAAACTACGTTCTTGGAATTTGTGGGGCTACATCGACGCGCGAGACGCGGCCCAGGCAATCCGGAAATCGTTTGACTCCTCGCTAAAAGGATTTCATGCCTTTATTATCGCTAATGCGGACACGGTAATGACTCGACCAAATGGCGAGTTGATCGCCGAACGATATCCCGGTGTCCCGATCAAGAGAGAGTTTGGACCCAACGAGACACTGCTTTCAATCGATAAAGCGCGCCAACTCCTCGGGTACGAGCCGCAGCACACCTGGCGCAAGCCGTGAATGGCTGCCACAGCGTCCGATGGTGTTCGACCTGGATTTGGCTGCATGAGATGCCAGGCACTTTCGTGCCTGGTTTCTATCAGATTGTCCATCCCGACTTCGAAGGCTTCCGACCTCGCGCCCTCGATTCACTTTGCTGTCTCACGAATGAACAAGGTCAGTCACGACGTACTTGAAGCTTCGCTCAAGGGAATCAAACGGATCCCCAGGGGTGAAGTCCTGTTCTACAATGAACCATTCGCAGCCGTTCCTTTCGGCTTCCGCGACAATCGGTAGAAAATCGAGGTTCCCCGCCCCAACTTCCGTCATGAAGGGAGGTTCCCCATGCTTGTTCGGCACGCCAAAATCTTTCAGGTGGAGGCTGACCAGTTTTTCTCCGAGAGTCCGGGTCCACTCCAAAGGACTCATGCCTGCAAACTGCACCCAGTACGTGTCGAGTTCGTAGCCAATACCTGGCGCCTGCGAGCGAATGATGTCGTAAGCTCGATCGTTTCCGAGCCGCGTGAATTCCACGGCGTGGTTATGATAAGCCAAAGTCAGTTCCGCTGACTTGAAAAGTTCTGCACTCTTCTGCAGCCCTTCGCCCAGGGCTTCCACTGAACTCCTTGATCCAAAATCGACGCCTCTAGGAAAGCCGTAGACACCGATTTTTGCGTTGACGGTCTGGAGTTTGTGAATCGCCTCCTCAGGACGATCCAGTACCACTTCTGCCGGCAGATGCGCGGCAGCAACGGTTACCCCTGCCGAGGTGCATATTTTTGCGACCTCCTGATCGGTGATGACATCGGAGTGAACAAGCTCCACGGCGCGATAACCGAATCCGGCAATCCGGTCGACGGCACGCGCCAGGCCAGCGGCATCTTTGATGTGGTCTCGAACGGTGTAGAGCTGCGCTCCTATTTGGGAAGTTTTCATATGGTAGGGTCCTGTCTTCGATATAATCAGATTTTTTTGGCTTCGCCGGATATTTCTTCACCCATTAGTCGCACCATCTCGCCAAATAGTTCGAGATCCTGTGCAAAATCTCGAGGGCCAGTTTTTGGAGTCAGGTTGCTAATGATATTATCGTAAAATGCATTCCATTCGGCGATAAACGGATCCCCCCAGACTGGATGGGATTCGATACGTTCAACACCGCCCCGGTTGTTACTCTTTGTGACGAACAGTCGAATGGGTAGATTACGCACGTAAGGCGTTTCGTACTGTATTCGAATGACATTTTGATCTCCGTAAACCTCGAGATGGCCGTCAAACCGAGGAATCGCGTCCACACCCGTTTCGAACTGGCAAATATACGAGCCATAATCAAAAACGGCTGTCAGGTACCCGCCTCCAAATCGTTCGGCCGCAAAAAGTACTCTATTCGGCATTCCGAGCAGTTCGCGCATGGCTGAAATATCGTGGCTACTCAATCCCAGCATGAGCCGATATGCACGCTTCAGGGAGGTTTTGCTGTTTCTCCCAAGAACTTCTTCGACCAGAGCTTCATCGCGGTTCTGCATTTCTTGTTTGATCGAATCCGCCAAATTCAGATCGCGAATGACACGGGACGTACGATTTATCACTAGGGAATTTGCCCCAATGATGTCTCGCACCCGGGCATATTTTATCTCGCCCATTTCCCGAACCGCTGCACAGCCGTCCAGAAACGCAGGAGCATACCGGCGCATATAGCCTACCTGCACCACAAGGCCACATCTCTTTTGGGCCTCTACAATCTCTTGCGCCTCGCGCGGGGACATGCACATCGGCTTTTCAACGAGTACATGTTTTCCAACCGCAAGTGCGGCAAGGGTGACTTCCGCGTGATACGCATTCGGATTTGCAATCAGGATAACATCCACTTCAGTCCGCTTGATCAGCTCTCGGTAATCAGTCTCAAGGATCTCGATGTTCCAGAGCTTCCCCAACTCCTCCAGAATAGGTGAACTGACATCGCATAGAGCCGTAATTTCAAATCGGTCCGGTAGTTGATAGAGAGCCGGCGCATGAATTATTTGCGCTACTTCACCGCAGCCAACAATCCCCACTCTGAGGCGACGATTTGCCGGCTTGGTTTCGGATGCCTCTTTATTCGTTTTCTCTGGATCTATTGACATAATTTACTTTCCTAGCCTTTCACAGCACCCGCGGTTGCTCCGGAGATCATGTACTTCTGGATGAACAGGAAAAGGATGAGGGTTGGGACCATCGCCAAGGTCGCTGCAGCCATCAGACTTCCCCAATCAGTCGAGTATTGTTGCATGAATGATTGAATACCGACCGGCATGGTCATCCGATCTTCGTCCCGCAGGAAGACGCTCGAAATAAAGAATTCGTTGTAAGAAAAGAGAAACGAGAAGATCGCAACAGCCGCTATTCCCGGAGCGGTCAAAGGTAATATTATCTGCAAAAATGTCCTGAAAGGCGACGAACCATCCATCGTTGCTGCTTCATCGAGCTCTCGGGGAATACTATCGAAATAGGAGCGCAGCATCCAGGTCGCAAAGGGCAACTGGGTAACAGTATAAACCAGAATCACCGGTACAAAGCTATTCACCATGTCAAGCTTCCGAAAAAAAATGAACAATGGAATAATTGCTAATATTAATGGAAACATCTGGACAACCAGCAATGCTTGATTGTACGAACTCAGAATTCGAGCCCGATAGCGCGACATCGCAAATCCCGCAAGAGAGGCCAGAACGAGCCCAAGCAGGGTACTCGATGCGGCAACAACTCCGCTGTTGATCAGAAATGTCCAGAAATGCGTGCGCGTGTTGATATATAGATAATTTACCAGCGTCGGTTGCATCGGCAAAATGCTGTGTGACGAAACAATATTCTCCGTCGTCCGAAACGAGTTTAAAGCAATGGTAATAATCGGGAAGTCGACGATCAGAACAATCGCTAAACCGATCATAAGAAGAATCCATTTGTGCTTCAGTTTCATCGTTGCGGATTGTTAACTATTCTGGCTAAGCGATTTTTCGCTGCTGACGCATAATGATTGTCGAAAGAAACATTAGAAGTATCAGCGTCAAAATTGCGACTGCCGAGCCGCGTCCTACGTCATTGCGTCCAAACGTGTATCGATAAGACAATAGTATCAGATTCTCCGTAGCGTTGGACGGGCCACCTTGAGTGAGAAGGTAAGGAGTTTCAAAATCATTAATGCTCCAGATCACCATCAGAATCGCCTGAATAATCGAAATGTTTTTTAAATGCGGTAAAGTGATATGCCAAAAAAGCTGCAGGCGATTGGCTCCGTCAATTTTCGCCGCTTCGTAAAGCGTCTTGTCGATCACCTGCAGCGCTGCGAGCAAGCTCAGCATCATGAATGGAAAGCTGCGCCAGATTTTAATCGCGATCACGGCCACCATCGCCCACCCGCTGTCGCTCAGGAAGTAAATAGGACCGACGCCAAGAGAGCCTAGAAGGATATTAACCAGCCCGCCACGATCAGCGATGAGCCATTTCCAGCTCACTATCGAGACAACGGCAGGAACAATCCAAGGAACCAATAGGGCGACACGGCAAAATCCGCGTCCCGGAAAATCAAGATTAAGAAATAACGCAAGCGACAACCCGAAAATATAGCTGATCACAACATTGCAGAGCGCAAACAGGGAGCTGAACCAAAGCGAATTGTAGAAATCTGCCGAGTTGAATAGCCGCAGGAAATTATCAAGACCGACGAAAGCACCGGTACCCAGTAAAGAGCCTTTGTGCAGACTGAAGGAGATTCCGTTCAGAAAGGGATAAAGCTCAATGATAAAAATGAGCGCCAGCGATGGTAGCAAAAGCAGATACGGTAGCGACTCGAAACGGACATTCACGCCGTTTCGAGCATTGCGATCGTTCACTAGCGGGCGCTGGCTAACCGTGATTTTCATCCGTTGAGCGTGCCAAAGCACCCGCTCCCAGATGCTGCAGGCGCGACCGTTAAGCAGGGACCTTTTTCGTGTGTGCATCCACACACGACCTGGCTTACTCCTCCATAATGGACTTCAACCGATCGGCCGCGGTCTTGACCGAGGTCTCCACATCTTTCCCCTGAAGCAGACTCTGTGAAAGCGTTTGAAGAGCTCCCTCTCCCTCGACATCGTTAAGCTTGGGAAAAATACCTGTTGCATGCGTTGCAGTCGTCTTTCCAATCGGCACGTAATTCTCAAGAATGAATTTTGTTTCCGGGTTTTCCTGAAAATAAGGATCCGCCGCAAAAGACTTCCGCGTCGGCAATTGAGTCACGTGTCCCTTCGTCCAAAGATCTTTTTCGTGTTCCGACCACCAAACGAGGAAAATCTTGGATTCTTCCGGATGCTTGCTCTGTTTGTATAACATGATGTTATTGACCCAGTAGATGGTGCCTTGGTCCCCGTGGGGACCGGTGAGCGGTTTTAAGACACCAATTTGGTCGACCAGCTTCGGAAACCGCGCTCTCAAGCCCGGAGTCGTCAGAAACAGGGCCCCTTTCCCTTGAGTAAACGCACTTAAAGCATCCTCTCCCGAGTAACCGGCACTCGCCGGATAAACGCTTTTGGATTGCACAAGGTCTCCGACATATTTGAGCGCCTCCAAATTGCGGTCTGACGTCAACTCCAGCTTGCGATCAGCCGTGAAGAGGCCACCGTTGTTATTGAAAATCAACGTGAGCAAAAGATGTTCTCCGAGCGTATCCCCGGCACCGACCATTCCATACTGGTCGTTTGCCGGCTTGGTGAGTTTCTGAGCCGCCGTTTTGAAATCGGCCCAAGTCGCCGGAGGTTCAACATTTGCCTGCTGCAGCAGATCTTTTCGATAATACCAAACACGGATGTCAATCGCCCAGGGAAGCGCTACGTAATGGTTGTCGTATCTTAAAGTGTCGACGGTATTAGGCAAAAAATCGTCTAGTTTGCCTTTCGCCTTCCAGTCGCTGATCACGTCGTCGATTGGCAAAATTGCGTTCTGATCGTAGAGTTGGACCGCCTGGTATCCCGCCCCGGTGCTAAGGTCCGGAGCTGTTCCCGAGCCTATGGCAGTCAAAAACGTCTGGTACCAGTTTGTCCAGGGGACAGATCGATAACTGACAGTGATGTCTGGGTGTTCCTGGTTGAATTCCGCCACCAAGGCTTTGCCTGAATCAATATATTCCGGGCCGCCCCAGATCATATCCCAAAACTGGAGATCAACATGATCTTTGGACAGCCCTCTCGTAGGGCTGATCAGCACCGCAATAGATGTTACTAGGAGGGTGGTAACGACGCGGGCCTTTCGGCCACCCCAATTTGAGGATTTCAGCATAGACGATATAGCTTATCGGGGGGGTTGCAGTTCAGTGAAATGAGTGACCTGTTTGATGATCAATCACGTGATCGATCATGTAAAACAACCTTCCACCAGTGTCAATCGCGTTTTGACCCGGATCCGACGCAAGCCAAATTTGCAAGTGCAAGCGCGCTTTCTGCGGATTTCGGAGTTGTAAGCTGTTCAGGCTAGCCCAAAAATTGCAATCGTGATGTCGATAATTTTTATGCCCACCAACGACAGAATGATTCCTCCCAACCCATAGGAGAAGAGGTTCCGTGCTAGAATTTCGACCGGGCTTAGCGGGCGAAATTTAATTCCTTTGAGCGCGAGCGGAATGAATACGGCAAGGATTCCCGCGTTAAAAATGAGACCGCTCAAGATAGCGCTCTCCGGTGACCTAAGGAACATGATATTAAGTGGCGCGATCTGCGGGAACCTCCCCGCGAGCACTATCGGCACAATCGCAATATATTTCGCAACATCGCTGGCAATGCTGAATGTCGTGAGCGCGCCTTGCGTGGCGAGCAATTGCTTTCCGATCTCAACGATTTCAATCAGCTTGGTAGGATTGGAATCGAGATCGAGCATGTTGCCGGCCTCTTTGGCTTCCCGGCTACCGAGATTCATTGCGACACCGACATCGGCCTGCGCCAGGGCCGGAGCGTGATTTGTGCCGTCTCCCGTCATGGCAACGCGGTGTCCCAATAATTGCTCTCTCTTGCACCGCGCGAGCTTATCTTCCGGTTTGGCTTCTGCCAGGTAATCATCAATTCCGGCTTCCAACGCGATCGCGGAGGCGGTCAATTCATTGTCACCCGTGATCATCACGGTCCGTATTCCCATCGCGCGAAATCGAGCGAACCGGCTTCGCAGCCCTCCTTTGACGATATCCCGAAGGTGGACAGCACCGAGTACCTTTTCTTTGCTGGCAACGACGAGCGGCGTACCCCCGGATTTCGCAATTGACTTAACATCTTTCTCGACCGAGTCAGGCATCATTCCACCAACCCAGGCGCGTATGGCAACCGGTGCACCTTTTCGGTAGCTTACGCCGTCGATGTCAACGCCGCTAATCCGGCTTTGAGCTGTGAAAGGGATAAAGGTCGCGTTTGGCATTTCGCTTAGTTGCCGGGCGCGTATGCCAAATTTTTTTGCCAGAATGACCACCGACCGGCCTTCCGGCGTTTCATCGGCGAGCGAAGTGAGTTGTGCCGCGTCCGCGAATTGCTGCAGGGTCACTCCAGGAACCGGGAGAAAATCTGTCGCATGCCGATTTCCAATCGTAAGCGTACCCGTTTTTTCGAGGAACAAGACGTCAACGTCGCCCGCCGTTTCCACCGCTCGACCACTAGCTGCTAGAACATTTTTCCGAACCAGACGGTCGATTCCAGCTATCCCGATGGCACTTAGCAGTCCACCCATTGTCGTCGGGATCAAACAGACCACCAGCGCAACCAGTACCGAATCACTAAGGTTTAGGGAAGAGGCTATGCCAAAGGCCTTCAACGATATCACTGCGACAAGAACGACTACCGTCAGTGCAGAAAGCAGGATGGTCAGAGCCACCTCATTTGGCGTTTTGGGGCGGTGGACTCCTTCGACCACGCTGATCATCCGATCCACAAATGTCTCACCTGGATTCGAAAGAATCCGGATTCTGAGCTGATCGGAAAGGACTTTTGTACCACCGGTGACGCCACTCCGATCTCCCGCAGATTCACGAATTACTGGTGCCGACTCGCCTGTCATCGCAGATTCGTCGACAGTGGCGGCCCCTTCGATAACTTCTCCATCTCCAGGGATCAGCTCTCCGCTCGATACGATGACCACATCCTGTTTTCGCAATTCCCGCGCGGGCACTACTTCGATTGTGCCGTCTGGTTTCAGACGCCTTCCAAATGTCCTGGTTTGCCTGGCGCGCAAAACGCGCGCCTGCGCTTTGCCGCTTCCCTCTGCCATCGCTTCGGCAAGGTTTGCAATTAAAACGATCAACCAGAGCCAAAGAGTGACTTGCAACTGGAACCGGAAACGGCCATCGCGCTCGATCACCAGAAGCAGAGTCGAAATAACCGCTCCGATCTCTGTCACAAACATAACAGGGCTTTTAACCAGCGTAGCGGGATTTAGTTTAGCAAAGGACTCGCCGATCGCCGGGAAGATTATCGCCGGATCAAAGATCGAAAGAGTTTTGATCGCCATAGGAAGTCAAAGAATAAAACCTCGCCCGCAGGCTCCGTTTCGAAACAGACATGAGTCTGTGAGCTAACAGTATGCCAAGCGTTCTCTGCTCGCCTGGCCCTCCTCGTTTTGAAAGCGCGACTCGCATTCTGCGAGAATATTCCTCAAGCAACCTCGCATTCTGCGGATCTGTCCTTGCGTTGGCCTGCATGTATTGCCCTCTGATGGACCGCAAAGCCACTCGCGTCGAAATGAATGGAAATCGACCCGGAATCTTTTGGCATGGGAAAAGCTCTTAGGTGGCTATTGCCAATCAGCGGGTGCAGCTTCTAGCAAATAGTCTCATGCTATTTTTGAGACTGGACGCTGGAAGGGGTTAAGGTTTTTTCACTAAACCCGGGAGTCCGGAAAGATTTCCGACGTGCTAGATGCAAACTTGGAATCTTCTAAACCGAGCTGCCCGCCAAGATACATAGTCTAAATATGAGCGACCGACCACCACAGGAATTTGTTCTCCAACGTCAGGGACCGCCGATCATTAACCCTTCATTTCTACTGAGTCTGGTTGTCGGCATCGTTGCAGTGGCCCTTATTGCTCTCTTCGCCTTTGACTCCTATTTCGTCGTAGAACCCACGGAGATGGCAGGTGTCCGACGCCTTGGACAGGTTATTACCACGCAGCCGCTTGGACCCGGCCTGCATTTCAAGTTTCCTTTCATTGATACGGTCGATCGGTTACAGGTCTCTCTTGAGACCTTCAAGCTCGACGGACTTACCGTGAACACGATCGACAACCAGCCGATCACTGTGACGGTTGGGCTCACCTACCGCATTCCTCCTCGGGCGGTGCTGCCGCTACTCTATGAAGTCGGGCGCGCGGGCAATTTCGATATTACAGAGAATTTCGAGCGTATCGTCGCCGATCGGACGGCTAAGATTTTTGCACAGCAGAACACCACCCGGATCAGCGAAAATCGCGACCTCATTTTAACCTCTCTCAAATCGCTTTTATCGACTGATCTCGGAACGCTCTATCATATTGAAGTGGTGGATTTCCAGATCGCGGGCATCATCTATTCGGACAGTTTCCGCGCTTCCGTTGAAGCTGCGGTCAAAGCGAAAAATGAAGCGGTTGCAGCCGAAAATACCGTGAACAGGATTCGATTCGAGGCTCAACAGGCAGTTGAACGAGCCAACGGTGAAGCTGAAGCGAAACTCAAACTGGCTGATGCCGATCGTCAATCAACCATTTTAAGCGCTCAGGGTCGGGCGGAAGGGATCCGTCTTGAAGGGGAATCACGAGCGGCGGTGCTCCGCATGAATGCAGAAATTCTGAAGGCGAGTCCTCTTGTGGTTGATCTTGCAAAGGCAGATCGTTGGAACGGTGCGCTGCCGTTGACTTTGTTGGAAGGGACCGGCAGTGTGCCGCTCCTCTCGCTGCAGCCCGTGGAAAATTCGGACAAAAAATGACGTAATTGAGGCGCGTATCCGCTGCGATATGCGCTAGCTCCCATGGACCTGGACGACGGGCTTTTTGAAGGCCGCGGTGCTGAATTATCTCGGCTTCGAGAGATGGTCACCAATCGTGAAGCAGGTTCGATTGTTGTCATTAATGGCCGCGAAGGCGTTGGCAAAACGGCACTGACCATCGAATACAGCCGTGCTTTCGCGCAGGAGAACCCGGGTGGATGCTGGCAGGCCGAGTGCCAGGATTCCAACGCGCCGTCCTAAAGAGCCTTAACGACTAATAATCCTTCGCGTAGCCTTTCCGCTTTTTTGATGGGGTCGGCGTTGCCTGAGGCTCATCGTCCGGATGCGCAAGCTTGTAGGCATCGGCTCCGATTTTGGTTCGATGTTCTTCTTTCAAACTTGCTCGGAGGGTCTGGACATCGTCGTTTACAACAGTCGGTTGAATAAATACCAGGAGCTCGTCTCGCTCACGATCGTTCGTTTGGTACTTAAACAGATTCCCCAGATACGGGATATCCATCAGGTATGGCACGCCATTATTGTCTCTCGTGGTCTTATCCTGGATCAAGCCGCCAAGCACAATGGTGGCACCACTCGGAACCGTCACGGTCGTCGTAAGACGCTGACTGTTCACGATCGGAACCTGGTTTCCCGAGATGTTCACATCGCTTCCCAGCGTGTCGTTAATCTGCGCAATCTTAAGCGTCACTTCGTTGTTCGAGTTAATAAGCGGAATGACTTCGAGTCTGAGCTCCACATCCTCGTACCCGACCGTTGCGGCAACTGCAGTGCTGCTGCTATTGTTAATAATTCCGCCGGTCGTTCCCGTCGTTAAATTACTCAAAGTGCTCTCAGGCACTGGGACGCGTTGGCCGCTAGAGATGACGGCGCGTTTATTATTTGCAGTATAAACTGTCGGACGCGCAAGGATTTTGAGGAGGCTGTTGTCATCGATGGCGTTCACAAAAACTGAGACAGCATCCCCAATCTGGCCATACAGCGTCAAACCGGAAAGATTAGGAACTGTGCTCGTGTTAATAATCGAACTTGGTTGCGCGACAACTTGACCGTTGCTGTTGATAATACCGGCAGTGTTCAGGTTGCTCGAAGCAAGTCCGCTATGGCCGGAAGCTTTTTTGAAGATTTGGGTAAAATCGACTCCAAACGAGAAATTCTTTGTCAGCTGCAATTGCGCAATCACCGCAGCGAGATAGACCTGCTGCGGGCGCCGGTCGAGCCGGTCTAGAATTGTTTGAACTTTTCGAACCGCCTCAGGTGGTCCAATTACCAGAATTTTATTATCTTTCGCGTCCGAAATGATCCGGGAACGACCAACGCTCACCGCCTGGGGACCCAAAAGCTCATTAGGCTCCTGCAGCAGGTCCTCACCGCCTCCGGCTGACCCGGCGGTCCCGCTTACCGGGCTGTATCCGCCGGCGGTATTGCTGCTCGACGAGCTGCTGGGACCATTGATGTTAACTGTACGTCTTTGACCTTGTTCTTGCTGATTTTGATTGGCATTTGGCCCCTGCCCTTGATTGTTCTCGGTCTGATCTTCCGACAGCAAATCCTGCAACACCGGCAGTACGTCTCCGGCCGATATGTATCGAAGATGATATTCCAACGGCGCGACGGCACCCACTGCAGCGTCAAATTGCTCAATGAGCGTTGTAAAATATGGAATTTCTTCGGGATGACCGACCAGCAGAATTCTATTTGTGCGAGTATCTGCAATTACCTGAACCTGGCCCGCAAGCAGACCTGCATCGGAGGATGACGCCCCACCGGCTCCTGCCTGCGGCACCGGCGCTCCCTGTCCGGCAGGTGCTCCGGATACTGCCTGTCCTCCCGCACGCTCTTTCTTCTGAAAATCCAGCAACTTATTGATCGTGTCCGCCACCCGTTCAGCATCCGCTCTGACGAGTGGCACAAACTCGGAAACTGTTTTGACCGGCGGAACATCGATTAACTGCTGAAGCGCAATCAATTGCCGGATAACGGTTGTGCTCTCTGTAATTAAAAGCGCATCAGCACTGTTAATCGGGACAAACGAAGTATACGCCCGCGGGAGAATATGCGTCTGAAACACGGTCAAGGCTTCGCTCGCCGGGATATACTTGAACGGCATATAATAACTGACAACCTGTTCTCCTTCCGGAAGCGATTCCGGTCCGGTGTACAAACGGACTCCTTCGCTGCGCGGATTCTTGCCCGTGTTGATATTGATCACTTTGACCGTGTTCGGTTCCTGCGCCGGAACGAGGACGATGTTATTCAGGAGCAGAGAGGCTTCAATGAGCCGGATCAGCTCGCTTTTTGGCACCGGTTGCGGCACTGAAATCGTAATCGGGAGTACGTTCGCACCGAGATTGCTATCTTTGATCAGCACCTTTCCGGTCAGCTGTTCATACTGCATCAGCACCGTGTCGATGTTCGCGTTGATAGCTTGGAACGAGCCTAGCGGCTCCTCTGCCGTCAGAGTTTGACCTTGAGATCTAGTCTCGGTCTTCGATGGCTCCGTTGGCGGCGCGGTCCCGACAACCCGTGAGGGGTTCGCAGCCTGTTGGGCGTTCGCCATCGAAATATACGTTAGATAGACAAAAAGTAGAATCGATAGATGGCGATAGCGCATGAGATTAAGTAATGCTGCTGAATTCGTTATTACTGTGTCTGAGGCTGCGTGGTAACATTTTGTGCAGGCGCCTGTCCGCCAACCGGCTGCTCGACCGCCGGCGGCGCCGTAATCCGTTTGTGACGGACTTCTGAAGCCCGCGGCGCAGACATCGTGGTGGTGGCCTGCGTCTGCGGAAGTTGAGGAACCGGTACCTGCTGTACCGCTTGCGGCGACTCGCGTACATTGGGCCCAGGTTGGTTATTTCTGAATCGCTGCGTCTGACGCGGCAAGCCGGGCTGGACCGGTTGCTGTGCACCGGGCGCCGCAACGGGAGATCCGACTTGATTCTGACCACCGGCGATGCCCGCATCCGTTCGAAACTTCACCGCGCCTTCTTCCTTGCCGTCGGAGAGCACAACGCTCGCCTTTTCAGGATCCGCGTCTGGATGGACGGAGACCAGCCGGAGATGATGTTCGTTCGGCTCCTTTGTCACTTTCTCGAGCTCATTTGTTTCGCTGTTCGCAACAAAAACGATATCCTCGTGGCCATCATTCAACCAGCTGACAAGAATCAGTTTATCAAAAAACTTCGGCTCGACATGTTCAACGACCGGGGTCACCAGCGTGAACGGATTGCGTATCCAGACGGATTGGTAGCGGTCGGATTGAAACCCGGACGGAATGTCATCTGAAGCCCATGCAGGCCACCAACTCGTTGCGAGCAACAGCGTACCGGCTAACAATTTGCCAAAGCGAAGCGTGGATTTAAGATTTCGGGGCATACCATCGTGCGATCTCCAGCTCGAGGCTGACAGTAGGAGGCTCGTTTCCACTTTTCAAAGAAAAACTCGTTATTGCTTGGAAGAGTTCAGGTTGCTGCACTTGAACGAGCCACTTAATGACATTTTGCAATGCACCGGACAGCTTGAAACGAACCGAGACCGATTGATAATTTGGGGTTGATCGGATTTCGCCGAAACTCTGCTCTTCGATTTCCAATTGATTTGCTTTTGCACTTGCCGTTACAGACTCGAGCAGTTCCGACTGTGGCACCTGTTCAGAATGAATTCGAGGTTGGACTTTATCGATCCACTGCTTGCGTTTAAGCCAGACATCCTTCTCTCTCAGCCATATATCGTTCGAGTTCTCGCGGCTGCTGAGATCGGCCAGATCCCGGGAAGAGTTGGATATCAAATCGTAGAGATAGCTGAGGCCGTAGAAGTTCGCCATCGCGAAAAGGGAAATTACAAAAATAACGGACAGGCGTTTCTCGCCTTTAGTTAATGCTCGCAATTTTTGGTTCTCCTTCGATCGTGAATTCAGCGCGACCATCCGGTCTTAACGTCGGACTCGGCATCTGCCAGGTAAACATCTGCAATTCCGGTTTGGCTTTTATATCTTCGGAAAACTTAAATGCAGCCGGCGCAGTGCTCGCCTCACCGCGAATAACGACCTTTCCGTTTTGCATTTCGAGTGCAGTCAGTCGCAAGCCGTCATGTGGCAATAGTCCCGAGACCTGGTAAAGGACCTCGACGGGATAAAGTTTTGGATCAATCGCCAATTCCATCTGCCGCCAACGGTCTGCTGTCTCCTGGATGGCGGCAACGGTTGGGCCCTGCCGCTCAATTTCCTGGCGGAGTTCGTTCGCTTGGCGCCTTTGCCAAAAGAGATATCCGATCACTCCAACCACCCCCAGCACGTACGCAGCCGCAAGCCAGGCTATACCGGCGATAATCCGCGCTTTGCGCCGTCTCTTTTCGTGTAAGGACGAAACCTCAGGCGGCAGTAGCTTCGATTTGATCTCCGGCAAGCTTGGAGGTGGCACGCTCTCCCGCGTGACCTTCAGTCCAATGTACCGTTCCAATCTTTGCGCTTCTTCAACCGTGAAATCGCCCCACAAAGTGATCCCAAGAAACCGCTCACACAGTCGACGTGATTCGAGTTCGAACGCGATACATTTAATCTCGAGCGCTGCGGTGTCGGAGAGTGTACTGTCACTTAGTACCTGTACCGTGACCGGTTCACGTCCGCGTGTTGCTGCAACCGCCAATCGTCCGCGTTCCTTCCAGAGCACCAACCTGTCTGGAGGCATTAAAAAAGTATAGGCCGCCGGTTCGAATCGCCGGACTCTTTCGAATGCGAGGTCCTTTGGAAACTCTGGCTGCAGAATTGTCGCCACCGCGAGAGTCTGATTTTCGCGACCATCGACAATGCGGTAGTCTGCTGCCAGATCTCCTCCATTCCGTCCAAGTAATCCCCTCTTTTCCAATTGCAGCCGCAGCATCTCCGGGATGACCTCACGATCTTTCGTGGGAAACCAAGCGGGAAATGTAATAGTGCACTCCACGGGCAATGAGAGCACTAACTGTTGATGAACATCGGCAGGAGAAGACAACCGCCGAACGAACTGTGGCTGCTTACTATCGCCAAAAACCCAATACTCCCACTGATCGCCATCGACAGCGCGCAAGAAATGAACTCGTGCTTTGTCTAATTTTCCTGCCATGACAAATAGGTAATCGGGATCTGGTTTCGGCTCGTGACAACGATCAATTTCTTCTCGTAGCCTGCGATTATGCCTGTGCTCTCAATTCGGTCAACTTCGCTATCGAGTGTGAGGTAATTCTGAACAAGTGTAAATTGGTCGGGGCTTAGTCCAAGGGCAGCACGAACTTCATCCATTGTTGTATAGACTTGGTCATCCGAGGTAAACGGCTTACCGTCCGGGCCCCAACGATATTTTACAAATTCGTCCGCGGTCGCAGGAGAGACGCCCGTTACCAACGCAATCGTGTCGGCATCTGCAAGATTCACGTCAATCCGTCCATCGCCCCAGATTGTAAAATAGTTCATCCAATCCGGCTCTGCTTGCATAACCGGCGCGAACTCCGGGACAAGACTCATTTCTGCAACGGAAACAAATTGTGCAGTCAACACCTGTGGCTGCTGAGTTGTTGCCCCGGAATTAGTCGCTGTGGGCTGGGCGGCAGTCGCGACCGATTGCGTTGTTGCGGCCGTCGGTTGCGCATTCGGTTGGCTGTCCAGGTATTTGTGTAATCCGTCAATCGCCGATTCCGAGACTTTCGGAGCGACCCCCCAGCGGCCGAAAAGAGTGTCGAGTATATCATCACGATTGTTTGCCAGGATGAAGTTGATATTCAGCTTAGTCGACTCGCTCGATATGATGACGCGGAAACGTCCTCCATCAGGCGCTCGCTGCTCGAGCAACGCCGTGTCCTGGCTCTCCACTTGCGGATTCGTACCGAAGGCCAGACCCGATTCCGCCAGCTGTCGCGCGCGAAATTCTTTGTTCAGCACGCCATATTCATCCACGTCAACCTTGACGAAAGCAACCGTCGCCGTAACCAGGCCGGTGAGTAATATGATTGCAAAGAGCACTAGAAGTAGAGCGGATCCGCATTCCCGACGGGCAGCCGTCAATCGAGAGCCCGGAGCAGCATCGCTAGACCAGTCTCGGACGTGGTGCACTAGGTTCCTGTCTGAGCGATTGGCCATCGAAAAACACAAGTATCCGTGTGGTTGCGTCCTGCGAGTTTAAGCGTGAGTTCCACAAGGTTTGGCTTGGTTCCAACATCGGGCCAATCCGTTACCCATTTCCCGTTTTGTTGGGAATAGAAACGCCAATTGATTCGCTCGACATCGCTTACCAGCGGAAACCAGTCGACACTTTTGTCGTCGTTTCCAATATTCCCATTGGAGGAGGACTTTTCTGCTTGTTGAAGAACACTCAGTGCAATCCGGCCATCCGCTTGTGTGCGGCCGGCGATGATTACCGTTCCGAAGCTGGGGCCCGCCTTCGCCCAAGTAAAATTAAACGGCGCGTACTGGAACACCAACTGGGTCGAACCGGCGACACTTCGCGTCTGGAAAAGGCAACTCGCCGGCATTGAGTTGAAATTTCGCCGCATTAACTCGCAAATTCCATCCACCTTTCGTTGCTGAATCTGCAAAAAATCGATGTCGGCCGTTACTTTCAACGTGGTCTGAATAATTTGAAAGATCATTACCACGACGAGGCTCAAAACAGCCAGCGCCAGCAGCACTTCGAGAAGCAAATACCCGCGGCGGTCGGTCTCTCTCATGGCTGATACACGACCACTTCCGCCTGTTCCGAACGATCTCTGCCGGACGATCGCCAATTTGCGCGAACAACGATATCATAAAGGTTCGGTACTGGGACCCCTTTCCCATTTTTTGCCTGCACCAACCGGATTTCGCGTTCGTAATGAATTCGACCATCCCCTTGCTGGACATTCGATTTCCCGACTTTCAATTTCTGAGCGCCCGACTCAGTCAAAATGTTCTGAAGTTCGATGCGGACCTGTGATTCGTCCCGGATCATGATGGAAGCATCAACGGTTTGTTGCAGCGCGGAGGTCAGCGCAACGACTACAATGCAAAAAATCGTTAGCGCCAGCATGACCTCCCAAAGCACAAAACCGCGAGGACCGTTCTTAATCCTTTGACTCGTGGAAATCGCCATTGCAGCTCCTCCATCCCGGTCACAAACAATCGAAGCCGATCACTGGATTGATGATTCCTCGTTTTGGATCGTTGCGGTGAGAGGATCCACCTGGAATCGCACCCAGTCGCTTTTTCGCTGAAAAACAAAATTCATCGGTTCACAGATTCCATCCGGCGCGAACAACCAGGTTCCATCGGTCTGCTTCAGAAATCCACGCTCTCCGGGACGCTTTATTGCAAAAGTCACACCATCCGCAAGCCTATATGTCTGCTCGATCTCGTTCGCATTTTTTTTCTCGTCTACCGGCCGAAGAATATACGAACCATTTAGCAGAAGCACTTCATACGTCCGATTCTCCATCATCGCATCGCGGCGGGCTGTTCTAGCAAAACTCTGAAGCTCCCGAATCGGTTTCCGCAGCTTTTCCTCGTCCATAAGGTGCGCGGCAGGAGGCACCGAAACGACAAATAGAACCGCGAGGATGAAGAGGACAACACAGACCTCGAGCAGAGTAAAACCGCACCGTGCGCGCGAGCAGTGGAGCTGATCGCTGAGCGGCGGGCTGCTCGAGCTTCTCATAGCGAGAAAATCAGTTCACGCGCCGGTAAATGTTGTTTGGTCCCTCTTTTCGATCTGGTCCGAAGGAGAAGATATCCACGCCAGAAGGATCCCTTTTTCCCGGGTTCCTATACTGGTACGGCGAGTTCCAAGGGTCAATCGGAACGCTATCCATCAGTTTGGTCCAATTCGCTGGGTGGGTGCCAGTGGTTGGCATGGAGACAAGCGCTTCCAAACCCTGACTCTGATCGGGCATCTGGTAATTGCGCGCTTCGTAGAGCTTAAGCGCGCTGTAAATGTTGTTAATGTCTTGTTCAGTCCGCTGAATCTTCGCAACATCCAAGGCGCCGGTCATCTTGACGATCACCCCGCCTGCGATCACAGCAATAATCGCCACGACGAGCATGATCTCCATCAATGTATAGCCACTTGCCCTCGAACGTAATACTGCGGGCTTCTTCATAAGACGGATATTCTAGTGTCCAGATCGGGAAACCTAGATCAAGAGGTCGTTAAGTCAATTCGCAGCGTACTCAAGCTGCAACAGGAAATCTCGGATTGCCACTTCGATCCCCGGCGGAGTCTGAAACTGAAAATGATTTTCTCCCACCGAAAGTTGATCACCACTGATCAGCAGATACCCTTTTCGCCATCCCGTGTACCGCATCAATCCATCGCCCGATTTCTCATAGCCCGGATCGGTCAAATCCGGGACTTCGAATGACACAGTCCCAAAGAGGACACCATTTAGCCAAAGCGTTAGTTTTTGATCGATTTGCAACCCGTTGACCAACACTTCCAAACGAGCTCTGGAAACTTTACCAGGAACCGTCACGGAAAAATCGACACCCTTCTCGATGCGTTCAGCGTGGTCAGTCACCGACGTGGTCAGAATGCGACCTTCCCATGAGTCGGCAATCGGAGTGATTGGAGAGCCATCCACTTCTTCCGGAGCGAACATCTTGCCGCCTGTTGTCACCAATGCGCCGTTCGGAATATTGTCGACAAGACGCACGACTCCCGGACGGGCCCAATCAAGGCGCACACGCAAAACATTGAGCACGGATTGACTCGATTTGAGAATGACCTTCCCAGGTCCTCCCATCGTCGGCCGATTGATTAACAGCGTCCGTTGATTTGCCAACCCGATGTTTTCGAACAGATTCGGAGCCAACAATTGGCGTTTCCCAAATGAATTTTCCCAGTAAACGCTGAGAAATCCACCGATCTCTTCCTTAAAAACGACGGTGAGCGCCAAGTCGTTGTCGTCTGCACCAGGCACGACCGGAAAGGAGAGTTCCGCCTGCGATTTCGGATAGGCCAATGGCCTATCCGGCATCCACGCCGGAAACTCCAGACGCCCGGTTGTGTGCAAGTCGAAGGTGAACGAATCCGCAAGACAGAAATTCGCTATCGCACTGAAAGTGCAAATTCCCGCTGTAGCCGAGAGAAAAGTGCGAACCATGAACGCGCATTTCTAACCCGCGCACAGAATTCGACGCAAGAAGAGAGATTTCTTTCCGGACAATTTCAGAGTGCCAGCATAAGAGCTTTTTGAAAATACAACGTCCGATTTTGCCACGATTGACTTCTTCCTGCCCGGTCTCAGATTCAAGGACATGAATACGACAGACTTGACCCAACGAGCTCCCCGAAGTCCTCGCCTAAAGCTCGGTGGATACGTCATTTTGCCGAGGATGCTCGATAAAGGCCGGGCCCAGTTGGCCGGTAAATCGGGCGAATACCATTATGCCTGCCCTCTGGATCAGCGTTTCCTCGCATTCACAGGATTGGCTGCGGACGACATCCTGAATCTTTTGAAAGAAGGGAAGAGTGATGGCGAGGTCCTCGCATGGATTCGCGAACACACCAAAAGGGACGAATGGGAAATCGTCGCGTGGTCAGAGCATGTGGTGCGGCGGGGTCCAGTTGATAATGAGGACAGGGAATATTTTAACGAGTCGGTGCAGAAATACGCTCCCAATCGGGACGATATCGCCACTTGGTTCGATTTGCTTGATCTCGACGATTTCGTCAGCTTCGGTGGCGCGGCCTAATGAAGTTCCTTTGACGGAGAGGTTGACCGCGAGCTTGGCGCTCAAGCTCCGCGATTATTCGCCGCGATAAACACAGCGAGCCCAGGGCGTCTCGTGGATGACGATCTCGCAAAGCCCTGGGCACTGCGGCGCGAGTTTATCCCAAAACCAAGCCGCCATCAGCTCGATCGTCGGATTCTCCAACCCAGGAATTTCGTTCAAGTAAGCGTGATCCAATTGTGCCACAAGCGGCTTCATCGCTTTTCCAATTTCGGCGTGATCGTAGATCCAACCGGTCGCCGGATTCACCTGACCCTCCACCGAAATTTCCACGCGAAAGCTATGCCCATGCATTTTCCCGCACTTGTGACCTTGTGGGACCTTGGGCAAAGTCTGTGCCGATTCGAAACAGAAATCCTTTGTGAGCCTGGCCTTCATACGCCTTTTGCTTCTGGGGACCAAATAAACTTGTGCATCTGTAGCTGGAACCGTACCTCGAGTTTGTCTTCCAACATCCATTCGACGATCTCGCGAGGATCGATGCGTCCAAAGATCGGCGAGAAAAGAACCGTCCCGCAGCGGTTGGCCAAATCGAACTCCTGTGCTTTCTCTCTCGACCAGAGATAATCTTCGCGGGATCCGATCACAAATTTCACTTCGTCGCGTTCGGTCAAATGAGCAATATTTTGATAGCGGTTCCGCTCCGACTCACCGCTGCCAGGAGTTTTCAGATCCACAATCCGGTGCACGCGCTGATCGATCTTGGAAATGTCGTGAGCGCCGCTCGTTTCGATCAACACCCGCTTCCCTCGATCGCACAATTCGGTCATCAGCGGCAACACGTTCCGCTGCAGAAGTGGTTCACCGCCGGTGATCTCGACCAGCGGACAGCCAAGAGCCAGGACCTTCTCAATAATTTCCGGCAACGCCATCTTAGTGCCGGCATAAAAGGCGTAAGCGGTGTCGCAATATGTGCACCGGAGATCGCAGAAGGTGAGTCTCACAAAAGCGCACGGCAATCCAGCCCAGGTACTCTCCCCTTGGATCGACCTGTAGATTTCATTTATCACGAGGCTCGGCGTTTTGTTCTCCACTTTACCCAGAGATACCGCTCCTCCGCAGCACGCCGTCACTTAAGATTGTTGCACGAAGACCGCCCCGGCCTTTCATCGCCTTTTCTGCGCCGGGCGCAAACGCACGCTCCATCCAGAAGCATGGCCTACATTCTTCGTCACCAAAAAAGTGGACCCCTTGCAGTTCAAATTCGACTCCGATTAATTCGTTCAGATTAAATCCGTGCGTGATCACATTGCGCCGGAACACTTCCGGGCCCCGATCCCAGACACCGAATTGCAGGCATAGATCCTGATAAGTTTCTTCCTCAAAGAAAGTGATATTTCCCCTCTGTCCGTTCTTGTATCCGTAGTATCGATCCCCTGTGATTCCTTGGCGGGTAACACACCGAATTTCAGGTACTTCCATGCTTGGAACAGCGCCAGGCATTTCTCGCTGATGACCGACGAAGTTATGCCCGGACGAAACAAAGAGATAACGTATCTCAAACTCGATGCTTACCACAACCGAGATGATACGCCGCCACCTTTTCACCGTAAAGCCGAACCGATGATTCAAGTTCATCATCAACAGAGGAGCGATTGTTTGCGGGGATCCATGAAACGGAATACCCTGAAGACTTCAACCAATGGATCGCGACCGGATTGAAGAAACTCCCAGCACGCGGGATTTTGGTGTCAGCCGGCACTCGGCGATCGAACCGCCCGCAAGAGAAATTGATCACTTGGCGGTTGAAGAACCGCTGGAGATCAGTGTTCGATTCAGAAGACGCGGAGTTCTTGTGCGCAAACCGGTCTCAATCACGATGCGCACCCCAGGCCAGGATTTGGAACTTGCAGTCGGATTTCTGTTCGCGGAAGGGATCATCCATCAGCGAGAAGCGATCCAAAACCTGGAGCATGGAACCGATTCCTCAGTCACTGTGACGATCGGCGCGGAAATCGATCTAAGGCGGCTAGAGCGCCACTTCTATACTTCGTCGAGCTGCGGTATTTGCGGCAAAGCCTCGTTGCAGGCTTTGGGAATCAACAGAGAAATCCAACTCGATGCCTCCTTGCCGAAACATTCTGCCGATTTCCTTGTTCGGACACCAGACGTTGTCCGCGGAAAACAATCAATTTTTGACCGGACCGGCGGCCTTCATGCCGCCGCTCTATTTGGGCCGGACGAAAACTTCATTCGGATTTGTGAAGACATCGGCCGCCACAATGCGGTGGACAAACTGATCGGGGCGGAGCTGTTGGGCGGCCGCACCGATTTTTCAAACTTGATGGTCTTTGTCAGTGGACGCGCTGGATTTGAGCTCGTACAAAAATCGATATCAGCAGGAATCCCCTTCATGACTGCGTTGGGCGCGCCTTCCAGCCTATCGGTCGAACTGGCGCGACAATACGGGTCAACGTTGGTTGGCTTTTTGCGAACAAATCGGTTTAACGTCTATTCGGGATCCCAACGCGTCGTTGATCCGATACACGCCTCACTGACAACAGCGGTTGAGTAATATTCGGCAATTTCGCGTCAACGCCGCCTCCCCTTTCGTTCCCCGCGATAAATAATCGCCTGCACCTTCTCCATTGTCACTAAACCGCCGATGATCATCTCATCCAAAAGGGGAAGGAAAGTTTGGATTTTTTCGTGCGCGTCCACGATTTCGATTACCACTGGTAAATCGAGCGAGAGCCGGAGAATTTTGGCGCTGTGCAAGTGACTCGATTTGCCAAATCCAAGCGGGCCTCTAAGAACTGTTGCGCCGGCAAGACCGGCAGAGCGCGCTTTTAGAACAATCTGTTCAAACAAGGGAGCTCCGCCAAACTCATCGTCCTCACCGATGAAGATCCGAAGGAGCACGGCCTCTTTTGGTAGTTCCATAGTTGTCACTCCACATCCTTCTAAATGCGATAACCGATCCACCACCCTATTGCGACGAATCCAAAACAGAAAATCGTCGAGCAGAGGATATTCGCGAGAGCGGATCCCCACCGTTTACCCAGGATTAAATTAAATGTTTGCAGGCTGAACGAAGAAAAGGTCGTCAGTCCGCCGCACACCCCGACATTCACAAATAATCGCATCGATTGCCCCCACGGAGCAAAGGGCATCTTGGCCAGAAATCCTGCCGTGGCACCTATTATAAGACATCCAATCAAATTTACGAATACAGTTCCGTAAGGAAAAGTTTCCCCGAAGCGTTGTGCAACTGCGCCTGACCACCAAAAACGGCACACGCTTCCAATCGCCCCGCCAATTAGCACTAGTAGAATAGCTAACATGTTAGTCTCGACTTTGAGCGATCCGCATTCGACGGATTTGGCGTGAGACCTTCGCGAGGGTGACTCCTATCGGTGCGCTCATTACGAAGCCGGCCCATGCCGACACGAGACAAAGAAGATGTGACAGCAGGATGTTCGCCCACATATCGAACCAATTCTTCTGATTCGCCGCTTCGAGCGACAGCAAACTAAATGTACTGAACGTGGTATAGCCGCCGCAAAATCCGACTAGCAGAAAAAGGCGACTCCGTGGGCCAAGATAGACTCTCCCGGTCGGATCCGATACAAAATGCAAAAATGAAATGAGAAAGCAGCCGGAAACGTTGATCAACAGAGTCGCTAGCGGGTGCCAGGGATGAAATGGCGCAAGCACTTCGCCGACTTCGAATCGTAATACGCTCCCCATTCCACCACCAATCGCTACCAAGCCATATTTTCTCATATTAAAGCGTCGGAATCGGATTTTGGAATCCGAGCCACTGTTGACGTCTGGTAGGCGTTATTGGCGCTGGTTAATACCCGGCGGTTCTCTTTTCGCCGGAAGCGAAAGACGGCAAACACCACTGCCGCGCCAGAGATTAATCGGATTCAAAACGATTTCAAGCCGGGACGCCGCCATACGGTTCTGCTCGCTTTTTTCTGGATATCGGTATTTTTTGGGGATGCGTTGGATCGTTTTCCTCATTCTCTGCGCGGCACCGGTTCTGGCGTTTGCGCAAGACTCCTCACTGGATTCGTTGCCGCAAGCTGTCCGGGAAACGGTGGAATCGGAAAAGGGAGATGGGATCCCAACAAAAGCCGAGACCTTCACCTGGGGCAGCGTCACGATTTACAGCGTCGAAATCGATTTCGACAAGATCCCTACACTCGAGTTACAGATTGCCGATAACGGCAAATTGATTCGCGTTGATCGGCTTCAGCCCGAGAAAGAGGAGAGCGACGACGACGATGCAGACTAGCCCGCATTTCTCAGGAGCGCTCGAGATCTTCGGGGGTGTTCCAATTTGTGAGCTCAACCTGCTCCGTGGCTTGAACATTGTAACTCTTAATCAAACCCTCGCTTGATAACCGCCTGACGAACCGCTGGAGCAGATACTCTCCTGCTTTAAGCTGCTCGAGGGCAACGTCGACGGCAGCGGCCGGATAGACTGCAGCGAGCGGTTCAAACCGGTTTTCGCGAAATGGGACGATGCCGCAGTAGCGAGTCGATCGGCCTACAAGCCTTTGGAGAAACTCTGGCTGTATACGGCCAAGATCAATCGCCACCACCAAAAGGAGATCCGTCCGCATCTGCGTCAAACAGGTTCCAATTCCTTGCAATGGTCCCCTCCCTTCCCACTCGTCCGGAAGCACAACGACGGATTCCCCATACCCTTTCTTGGGCGGTCCCGATATGAAGATTTCTTCGGGGACTGTGGCCTTTAACACCGAAATTTGGCGCTCCCAAAGAAGGACCGAAGCACCGAGCCACTCGACTTCCAAAAAGGATTTGTCCTGGCCCATCCGCGTCGATCGTCCGCCATTGAGCAAGACTGCTGTGACAGTGGGTTTCACGCTCGATCCACTTTCCCTCAAAAAGAGCACCGAGATTGTCATAGATGTTCGAATCTGACAAGGCTCCGTCTTGGCAGACCGGACGAGAGCGTCTATGAGTGAGAGGCGTATGGATAATCGGATCGATCAAACATTCTCCCACCTTCGAACAGAAGGGGTCAGCGGGTTTATGGCTTATTTCACGGGAGGCGATCCTACCCCGGCAAGAACCGTGGAGGTCGCGCATGCGTTGGCGAACGCCGGTGTCGATTTTCTGGAAATCGGTGTCCCCTTCTCTGATCCGTTAGCGGACGGCATCGCGAATCAACTCGCCGCGCAACGTGCTCTTGAATCAGGCACGACGGTGCCGGTGCTGCTCAAAATGATCGAACAAATCCGAAAGAATCTCGATTTGCCAGTCATTCTCTACAGTTATCTCAATCCGATATTTCAATATGGGTGGGAACGCTTCGAACGTGACGCAGCCGGCGCGGGGGTTGACGGATTATTGCTTCTCGATTTGCCACCCGACGAAACGCTCCTTTCGGACAACCAGCAGAGCGCGATGCACCGCATTCGACTGGTCGCTCCCACGACCCCAGAAACGCGGATCAGGCAGATCGCATCAAGAGCGCAAGGCTTTATCTATTATGTATCGCAGGAAGGTGTAACCGGTGAACGGGACGCCTTAGCGCAAACGATCGGTGAACGCGTCGATTCCATACGAAGGGCAACCGAGCTGCCGATCGCTGTTGGCTTTGGGATTTCAAATGCCGAGCAGGCCGCGAAGGTTGCACAGCTTGCAGACGCAGTTGTCGTCGGAAGCGCAATTGTTCGGCGCATCGGCGAATTCGGGAAAGAAAAGCGGTTGCCCAAACGCATCGAGGAATTTGTTAAACCTCTGGTAAAGGCCGTCAAATCGAGCCGCCGCTCCATCAAAGCGTGACGCCGGAATGGCGAATCACGTTGCCGGCTTGTTCTAGCGCGTGATCAGGAAAGGTTCGGAAGGATCTTCTTTCCGTAGGCCGAAATGAATGGGTACTCCCATGTCTCCCCTTTGAATGCTTTGATGACGCCGATGATCCAGAGAATCAGTCCGCCTAACCAAACGACAAAGTGCAGCATCCCGAAGAGAATAGCGAAAAGGATCCCCAAAAACGGCGTGTGAGACAGGATCAGGCTGAGGATCGCGATCGCGAACGAGATCACGAACCAAGCGCCGCCGAAGTAAATTCCCTGGATAGCCCAATGACGTACGAATTGGTCTTTCCGTTCGATGAAGTAAAAGATAATTCCGCCGAATAGAGGAAATATCGCGCAAATACCCGCACCCACGTTGGAGGGCAGCCCGGTTTCGCTCGCGGTCGGCAATGGAGGTGTAACGTTAGCCATATCGATTGAGTTTGAACCCTGTCGTGATCCTAGGAGCCGCGGACAAGCGATGTCAAGAATTCACATGCTTGCAGATTTGATTCGGGCTACGTTCCGCGCCTTATGCTGAGCGCTGGAATCGTGGGGTTACCGAATGTCGGAAAATCGACATTGTTCAATGCCGTCACTCGCACACGAAAAGCCCAGGCGGCAAATTATCCTTTCTGCACGATCGATCCGAATCAGGGAATCGTCTCGGTCCCGGATCACCGCCTGCAGACACTCGCAAAGATGTCGCACTCGGTTCGCAGCGTTCCGGCTGCGATCGAGTTCGTGGATATCGCCGGTCTCGTTGCCGGCGCGAGCGAAGGCGAAGGGCTCGGCAACCAGTTTTTGAGTCACATTCGCGAAGTCGACGCCATCGTCCAGGTCGTACGCTGCTTTGAGAGCTCTGACATTCATCACGTGAGCGGGTCGGTTGACCCGATTCGGGACATCGAAATTATCAATACGGAATTGATTCTTGCCGACCTATCTTCGCTCCAGAAGCGATTCGACCGCCTGCAAAAACAGGTACGCACCGGGGACAAACAGGCGAAGGCAGAGTCGGCTCTCCTCGAGAAACTCATTCCACATCTGAACACCGGAAAACCTGCAACGACACTCGAACTCAGCGCAGAAGAGAAACTCATGCTTCGGTCGTTCTTCCTGCTCACCGCCAAACCAACAATCTTTGCGTGCAACGTTTCCGAAACCGATCTCGGTGCTCTTTCTGCAGGAGAAACCGGCATCCCGGCAGCCCTGCATGTTGAAGCTGTCTCGACCTATGCGCACACGCATCTTTCGACCGAGGCGATTGTGATCAGTGCACAGATCGAAAGCGAACTAGTTGACCTCTCACCAGAGGAATCGGCAGACTACCTGTCCGCTCTGGGCGTAAGCGAAAGCGGCGTCGGCAAATTAATTCGCGCCGTATTTCATCTGCTTGGACTTCGCACCTATTTTACAACCGGCGAAAAGGAAACTCGCGCTTGGACAATACGTGCTGGAGACAAGGCCCCAGCCGCCGCCGGCGTCATTCACTCCGACTTCGAACGTGGTTTTATCGCCGCGGAGACGATCCATTTTGATGACCTTGTTCAGTTCGGTTCATTCGCAAAAAGCAAAGAAGCCGGCAAATTGCGGATCGAAGGAAAAGAATACGTCGTAAAGGATGGCGACGTTATGGAATTTCGATTCAACGTTTAACAGCCTGCGTCGCTCATACAGCCTAAAATGATTTATAAGCAACGCAGGCTTCGTTGACGAGTTCGCTCTTATGAGTCACTTTGCCGCCTCACACCGATGATTCGCAGGGTTGTTCTTCTTTTCACGCTGGTCATAGCCGCTCACGTAACCGCGCAAGTACCGAAAGCAAGCGAGATCCGGAAGAGCCTTGTCCGGATCACGACCACCTCCCAGGAACCAGATTATCGGGTCCCCTGGAATCCCGGTCCGATGTCGGTCGGCGTGGGTGCAGGATTCGTCATTGAAGGCGATCGGATTTTGACGAACGCACACGTGGTCAGTAACGCCCGGTTTATTGAGGTCGAAAAAGAGGATGACCCACAACATTATCAGGCAAAGGTCCAGTTCATCGGACACGATTGCGATCTCGCGGTGTTGCGAGTGCTCGACAAAGGCTTCTTTCAGAACACGGTTGCGCTGACTCCCGGTGGCATACCAGCAATCGAGTCGCCGGTGAGTGTTTACGGATATCCTATCGGTGGCGACCGTCTTTCGGTCACTCGAGGGATTATTTCCCGTATCGATTTCCAGACCTACACCCATTCGGGCATCGACTCCCACCTCGCGGTTCAGATTGATGCTGCGATCAACCCCGGGAACTCCGGCGGCCCCGTGATGCAAGAAGGCAAAGTAGTCGGAGTCGCGTTCCAGGGATACAGCGGCGACGTCGCCCAAAACGTGGGATACATGATACCCACCCCCGTAATCGATCGTTTTCTCAAAGATATTTCGAGCGGCCACTACGACGGATATGTCGATCTGTCGCTAACCTATTTTCGATTGCTCAATCCCGCCGAGCGCCAAGCGCTCGGACTGCAGGACAACGAGCAAGGTGTGATGGTGAGTTCTGTCTCCTCCGCTGGATGCGGTTTTGGCATTCTACAGGAGGGAGATGTGCTGTTGACGATCGATGGCCTCCCGATCGCAAGCGATGGCTTTGTGCAACTGGATGGAGAACGAGTCGAGATGCCCGAAATCGTAGAGCGAAAGTTCAAAGGCGATAAGGTTCAATTCGATATTTGGCGAGATAAAGCAAAGAAAAGTGTCGAACTCGAATTGTCAGGCAACTGGCCATATTTGATTCAAGCCAATCGCTACGATTCTCCGCCCCGCTTTATCCTGTTTGGTGGGTTGGTGTTTCAGCCGCTCTCACGAAATTTCATGGATGCGTACCAGGTCGATGATCTCCGGCTGCGGTATTATTACGACTTCTTCGTAACCGACGAAATCTTCAAAGAGCATCCTGAAGTCATCGTCCTCTCGAACATACTTCCCGATACGGTGAATGCATATTTGGCGGATCTCCGATTTCAAATTGTCGATCGGGTAAACGACAAAAAGATCCGAACGCTGGAGGATATGGCAGACGCTTTCGCGCAGAAATCGGACTATTACGTGATCAACTTTGTCGGCAGTTCGCGACCGGCTGTACTGGAGCGCTCAGCCGTTGAGCAGTCGAGAGAGCGGATCCTGACCAATTACAATGTCCCGAAAGAGCAATTCATTGAAGGCGGTCTAATGCGATGAGACTCATTTTGCTATTACTGGCGCTGGGATTGAGCGGCATTTGCGCCGGTGAACCAACGCCAAGAGAATCGATTGCGCGCCCCGAGCAGAAAGGCTCTGTCATTCGAGTCAATTCGACCAATCAAGCGTACGATTTTATCCATCCCTGGAGTAAGGAAGCTCCATTCGCACGCAAAGGACTCGGTGTACTGATCGATGGTGGTAAAATCCTCGTCACCGCGGAATTGGTCGCAAACAGCGATTACATCGAAGTAGTCCGATCGGGCGGCGAGAAAGCCACAGCGAAGCTCGATGTCATTGACTACGAGGCCAACCTTGCCACGCTCAGCGTTGAGGATCAGAAGTTTCTGGATGGAATGCAGCCGCTCCAAATTGCGACAGATGTAAAAACCGGTGACGAACTTTCCGTTTTGCAACTGGAGTCAAATGGAACACCAGTCTCTACGAAGGCTCTTGTCACTAGTGTCGAGGTCGGCAAATATGCATTGGAAGATTCTGGCTATCTCATGTTTCGCATGAGTTGTCCCCTGCAGTTCCGGGAAAACAGTTTTACTCTGCCAATCGTCAAAGGGAATAAACTCGCAGCTTACCTGATGCGGTTTGACAGCCGATCGCAAACTATTGATGCAATCGCAAGCCCTGTGATCAACCATTTCCTCGTCGAATCGCAACACCGTCCGTACAGAGGATTCCCTAGAGCAGGACTCGACTTTTCGCCAACCCGCGACCCGCAGCTTCGTCGCTATCTGAAATTGCAGGACTCAGATGGGGGTGTGTACGTCAATCAAGTGGATCAGAATGGGCCTGCAGCCAAAGCGGGTCTTAAGGAAGGAGATATTCTGGTCGCGATTGGTGACAAGCCGATCGATCCGGAAGGAAATTATCTGCATCCCATCTACGGAAAAGTTTCGATCACGCACCTGACGACAACCGAAGCGTATGCCGGTCAATCAGTCACCATGACAGTGATCAGAAACGGTCAACGTCAACGTTTCAATGTCGAACTGTTTCGGCGATCGCCTGAAGACTATGTGATCGAACCGTACTCGATTGGGAAACAGCCTCGCTATTACATTCTGGGTGGACTCATTTTTGAGGAGCTCACCCGGCAGTACCTGCGCGCCTGGGGCGCGAACTGGTTGAAGGATGCACCACAACGCCTCGTTTATTACGACCGCTTCCAGTCGGACCTATTTCCGGCGAAGCGCAAGGTTGTAATTCTCACTCAGATCCTGCCGACCAAAGACACAGCCGGCTACGAGCAATTAAGCAACTTGGTTGTCACTAAGCTGAACGGGCGCGACATTCTGAGCCTCGACGACTTTGCCGAAGCGGTGAAGAACCCTCTCGACGGTTATCACAAGATCGAATTTGACGACGATCCACGCGTGATTTACCTCGACGCAAAACAAGTCGATGCCGACAGCGACGAAGTCCAGAACGTCTATTCGTTGCCGGCTTTGAAGCATCTTTGATCGGCGTCGATCGTTCCGGTTTTGTCTGCCGAAGAATCCGGAGCGCTCGTTAATTCACCAAATTCGGCGAAAACGGCAGGCGCACGCGAACCAGGGATCCTTCTCCGACCTTGCTTTCGATCTGGATTTCTCCGTGGTGCCTTTGGACGATTCCATAAACCATCGTTAGCCCGAGACCTGTTCCTTGCTTGCCCTTCGTTGTCACGAATGGTTCCATGCATCGAACTCGGATTTCCTCGGTCATCCCGATCCCGTTATCTTGAATTTCAAATACCACCCCCCTCTCTTCTGAATACACTCTCACGATGATTTTGCCCCCCTCGGCCAGCGCATCAATCGCGTTAAACAGCAGGTTCATCGCCGCCTCCCGAATATCTTCGCCGTGGCAATCGATCAGAGGAACCGGCTTATAATCCTGCTCGATCGCAATCTGACGGCCGTCCGCCAACGCCGCATCACGCCAGATCGGTTGCGTCATTGAGACTGCCTCAGTGAGGGCCACGACAAGATCAACCGGTTCAACCAATTCCATCTCATCGCGTTGTCGATAGAACTGGATAATCTGCTGCTGAGTCGCGTGCAATTCGTTCATTGCATTGCGCAGGCGTTGATTTGTCTCCCGGAGCTGAACCTCCGCGCGACGCCGCTCGGAAATCTCTGACTTCAAGGCCAGGTTCGCCCACGCAAGTTCTTCCGTTCGCTCGCGTACCCGCGTTTCAAGCTGGTCGTTCGCCATTTTTCGATTTGTGATATCTTCGACGATACCGGCAATCCTCTGATCGGACGGACGGTTGCCAGAAATCGGGAATGCCCGGTCCCTGATCCAGCGGACCTCACCAGTCGGTCGCACGATTCGGTATTGTTCGTCGTAAGTACCTGTCTCGCTCGCATGTATTGCGGCTTTCAACACTCGATCACGATCGCCAGGATGAATCGATTCAACCCAGTGGGAGCTCCTTTCATACAACTCATCGAGTGGGCGTCCCCAGATTCGTTCATGCAAAGGACTCAAGTAAAGCACCCGATTCGAGTCGGCATCGCTGATTGAAACAGCTTGATCTACGCGACAGAGGATCTCGCGAAAAATGCTCTCGGCTACAGCGTCAGACGATTGTGGCTGTTGGGAGGCCGGATCCGGTGCGACTCCCTGCCGATAACGATCCAATTCTCGATTCAACTCGGCCAGATCGTACTGCCGACGCTGCAATTCAAGTGAACGGCTTTCGAGTCGCTCCTTGAGGCGGAAATACTCCGTTGCCTGAGCAAGCATGACCCTCAGATCGACTCTGCTCCAAGGCTTCACGAGAGCGCGAAATGCATCGCCGGAAATAATCGCTTCCTCAACGCCGGGAGAAGATTCCATTGCGGTCATGATAACGCGGGCACCAAGGGGCTGAGATTCGCGACATAAATGCAGGAATTCCACCCCAGCCATGTCGGGCATCGTCTGATCCGCAATAAAGATTCCGAAACGCTCGACCTTTAGCCGGTCGACGGCCTCAGCGATATTTGAGAATGCCCCTAATTGATAACCCTCTCGGGCGATCTGGTCGTGCAACGTGCGCAGTACGACATGATCATCGTCGACGATGAGAACGCCCGGTAACGAATCCATGTTGGCAGCCGGATGTTATTCCGGCCCTTGGCCGAACTCAATCACGGGGAATATCATCGTTATCAGATTGGCCCCGCCATCGATGGTTGCGACCACGCTCAGACGCTGACTCAGATCAGCCAAAAATTCGGGAGCCTGTTCGGCCAACTTTGAGTTCGGTTGCACAGATGAGCGAAACTGGATCCGAACCTCTTTATTCCCTTCGAGGGTCCAGCCCAGTCGAAGTAAGCCGGACGGAACCCGGACATTCACCAATTCCATCGCCGCCAATGCCAGAACTTTACGCAGAAAAGCGCCTCGCACGACAGAAATCACCTCGTCCGACTGGCCCTCTCCGGTCACCTCCAACTTTACGGACCTGGGTATAAGCAATGAAAGTGATTTTGCCGTTTCATTAATCAAAGTCTGCACCTGCACCAAATCTTCTTCGGGCTCCGCCGGCTGCAAAAGAGTACCGACTGCCAGCAGTAACTCCCGGGAAGATTCAGCGCTCTCACGGATAAGGGTGAGACTTTCTGTGAGACCCGGGTCGTCGACACCGGTTCGCAAATGATAATCGCTGAGCGAGTTGATTCCTGAAATGGAATTACCGAGGTCATGAACGACGCGTCGCAGAAGGAACTCGGTATAGACTCGATCGAAGGATCCGGGTCGGTCTTCGTGCGCCATTTAACTTGACTCCAATGAAGCCCTGAGCAGTGAACCGGTTGATTCAGGCACAGTCAGTGTTTCTCAAACAGCTGCAACAGCTTATTAGCGATCTCAAGGAGGATTTCTCGGCTCGGATAATCAGGATCCAAAAATCTTTCACGCTTTGTTTCGGCGTGATTCACTATCGGTTTTTCAAAAGGTGTGGGCATCCGATTTAGGTGCGGGTCCTCGGCTAATGTCTCCGAGTCCGCTTTCAGTTTACAATTTTCTACTTTTATCTCCGGTTCCAAGTAAACTCTCCTTAAGCATCGACGGTGGCTTTACATAATTTAGTAAAGAGTGACGGAAAAGTGTATTGAAAGTACTTGAATATCTGACAGTCACAAATCGCACGCTCGCCGCATCAGGCTAAAAAGCATTGCGGCTAACGCTGTTAACTTCTATTATTCAATCGATCTACCGCAAACCCCAGATGGTGGACTGAGTGGCGCAGGTTCAGTGATCTTCTACAAAACGCATGGCTATTGAAAAGGTAATCGTCATTGACGATGAACCCATTATCCGCCGATCACTCGAATTGCAGCTTCGAGGCAAGCGCCTCTCTGTTTCGCTCTGCTCGACCATCGCCGAGGCTGAAAGACTGATCGCCAGGGATTCTTTCGACCTGATGTTTGTCGATGTCCGATTGCCGGACGGCGACGGAACCGACCTTCTGAGCCGTCTTGCGCCTAGTCCGGAGAAGCCGCTAATCGTCGTAATGACCGGCTACGGAACGATCGAATCAGCGGTTAACTGCATTCGCTTAGGTGCATTTGATTACATTATTAAACCGTTCTCAGCCAGCCAGATAGAAGTAATTTTACGCAAAGCAGATAATTTCAATCAGGCGGTCCGCATCAGCCGGATGCTGGCCCAGGAATCGCTCGACGCCGCCGCGATCATCGGAGAGAGCCGACCCGTTCAACAGCTGCGGCAAATGATCCAGAAGGTCGCACCGACCGAAGCCACTGTTCTGATTTGCGGAGAGAATGGAACCGGCAAAGAGCTTGTCGCGACCGAAATATTTCGATCCAGTGCCCGCGCGCAGGCCCCTTTCATCAAGGTGAATTGTGCCGCTATTTCAGAAACACTGATCGAAAGTGAATTTTTTGGCCATGAACGTGGAGCGTTCACCGGGGCCACTGAGAAACGGGAGGGCCGCTTCGAAGTCGCCAATAACGGGACGATTCTTTTGGACGAGGTCAGCGAGATCTCACTGAAGCTGCAGGCTAAACTTTTGCGCGTCTTGCAAGAACGAGAATTCGAACGCGTCGGCGGAAACCGCACAATCAAAGTGAACGTCCGTGTTCTTGCAACAACCAACCGGGACCTCCAGAAGTCGGTTGAGAACGAGCAATTTCGCCAGGATCTGTATTACCGGCTCAATGTCTTTCCGATTATCGTCCCTCCGCTCAGAAAGCGTAAAGACGACATTTCTGCGCTCGCCAAAAATTTTCTCTCACGCATCGCGCGACGTACCGGAGCTGTCCCGCCGGTGCTCAGCCCGGCGTCACTCGATGTAATCCGGGCCTACGAATGGCCCGGAAATGTTCGGGAACTGCAGAACGTAATGGAACGGGCGGTTATACTCACCGAACCGGGCGAAGAGATCACGCCCCATCTTCTTGAGCCGATGTTTCCGGCTGAACTGCTGGACGAATCGTGGAAAGAGGCGGCGCCACAGGAACCAATTCCCACCGCGAGCTCCAGCCTCGTGTTCCCTGAAAACGTGATGCCGCTGGAAAAACTGGAACGCGAATATATCCTGTACGCACTTCGTCAAGCAAACGGGAACCGCACGCACACCGCGCAAATGCTTGGAATCAGCATTCGCACGCTGCGGAACAAGTTGAATGAGCTGAAAATGGCCGAAGATCCGGCCCTTTGAAGTTCCTCTTGACCCCGCCCAGCACCTCTCTTTCAATCGATCCTTATGAATCGATTTGTCGACCAGGTGGCGGTCGTAACCGGCGCCGGAAGAGGTATTGGTAAGGCAATTGCACTCCGGCTGGCAAATGAGGGAGCCAGAGTTGCAGTGATTAGTCGCACCGAAGCGAATTCGCTGACAACGGCGAACGAAATCAACGCCCTTCGTCCGGAGAGTGCACGCGCTTACGCTGTCGACGTTGCGAATTCTGACGCAACTGCGAACCTCTGTAGCCAAATCGTCAAAGATTTCGGCAAAGTTCACATTCTGGTCAATAACGCGGGAATTACCCGGGACAGGCTCAGCATGCGCATGTCCGAAGAAGATTGGGACACAGTCGTCGATACGAATCTGAAGGGCGCATTCAACTTTATTCAGGCGCTTGAACGACCAATGATGAGGCAGTCGTACGGACGAATCGTGAATATCAGCTCGGTGAGCGGTCTGATTGGTCAAGCCGGACAGGCCAATTATTCAGCCAGTAAAGCGGGTCTGATCGGTCTGACCAAGGCGTTGGCACGCGAACTCGCCGGCAGAAACGTGACCGTCAACGCGGTTGCACCCGGCTTCATTACGACCGATATGACCGAACAATTGCCCGAAGCAGTTAAAACACATGTGCTTTCCCTTATTCCACTGGCAAAGTTCGGAGAGTGCGAAGACATCGCCGCTGCTGTCTCATTTATCGCGAGCCCGGAAGCCAAGTACATCACGGGCCAGGTACTGACCGTGGATGGCGGAATGGCAATGTAGAGGCGCGAGGCGCGAGGCGCTCGCGATTCCGAGTTCGAGGTTCGAGGTTCCGAGTTCGGAGGCTGAGGAACGGTACAGGTTCAGAACATCGGTAACACATACAGCAACGGCGACATAAAAATGGCGTAGCCGATCGTTCATTCGGCTACGCCTCAACGTTATATTAAATCAAGCCCGTTCGTGTATGGTCAGGGACTGATTTACGGTACACAAAGCGGGCCTGCTGACACAGTACCGCTCCATGATCCCGTAAAGTTCGAACCCCCACCGCCCGCGGCCCCGCCGGTAACACACTGGAACGCCTGAGATTCCGGAGTCCCCGCATGGTCCCCGTTGTTGATATTGCACGCGTTCTGGTGGGTCGGCTTGACATTAAGCATGTTGTAGACACCAGGAGCTGCCGGCCAGCATGTGTAGACGGCCGCACCCCATTGCCATTGCACGGATACGCCTGGAACAGAGGAGCTGAATATACCGCTCCAGGTCGGCGAAATACCGCCGCCCGGCAATCCCGACGGCACTGGGAGAGCCAGACCGGTAAGGAAGATTTCATCACTACCGGATATAGGAACGGTCGTCGTCCACGTATTATTGCTGAATGTAGTGGTGGCGCAAGTGGCGTTCGGGCTGAAGATAATTACCCCGGTCGGAACGGTCGCACTGAACGCGCTGGACGTGATGGTCGAACAGCTGAAGGTGATCGTTGCGCCAGAGGATGGTATCCCTTTCGCCTGGATATGGGCATTAAACCAGACGGTGTCGCCTGCCGGAATCTTTGTGCCGTTAAAGTTCGACTGAATTGATGATGTCGGGCACGGCGGACACGGAGGCGGCGTAGGAGTCGGCGTAGGAGTCGGCGACGGGCAAGTTATGGTATCCGTCGTCTGACCGTTGGGCCAAATGATTGGTATGGTGTTCTCCCCCACTAAGGTGGCCGTCCCCGTGAACGTGGGCGGGCAACTTGGCGCTGAAAACGTTTTGGTCACCGTGGTGTTGAAGGTCCCGCTCGAAGGAGCCGTAAAGGAGACCGAATAGCCGGCATTGGATGGGGAGAAACAGCTCCCCGTGGCCGATATCGTCCAATCGATCTCGTAATTCTGGCCTGGATTCAGGTCTGATGCACTCAGCGTAATAGTGAAGCTGTCACAGGTTAGTTGAGTTACGTTCGCGCTATCTATGTGATTCGCGGCGGCTGGCATCGCAAAGACGGCAAGCACCCAGAGGGGAATCCCCCAGGCAATTAAATGTTTGAGAAGGCCGCAGGCCCCTCTAAGTTTGATATTCATGTTCTTCTTACTAGTGCGTTTGGTGGTGGGTTACGGTGAAGTGCTCTCCATACCAAGAACCAGGCTTGCTCAGATCAAACTGACATAAGCTGCCCAAGGTCTTTCATATGGAGCTGCAGAATTCACAAAAAGCTTTTGAAACGCAAAAGCGTTTCGAAGCTACATCATCTCCGTGAATGGGGGTGATTGCCTTCCCTGACGAATCTTCTACTAATAAGTAAAATTAAAAGACCATAGTTTGTACAGCCCAAACGATTGTACCAAACCATTTCCATAATCATTTATAAATAAAACTCATCGCGCATGGTGTCCTGAGGCTAGCAAACTTCTTAGCAGGCCGACAGAGCGTCCACCCATCGCAATGCGGTCGGTGTACGTCGTATCAACTCTGCCTCACGGACACGGTTGATTCACTGCACCCTGAATTAGTGAAGCCGGACACCGATCCGGAGTATTTTCACGCCCAGCGCATCCGCCCGTGGATCGGAGTCATTTTTTCGATTGCCCACGGTCTTGTTTCCACTCTGCCGGCGCTGGTTTTGTTCAGTTTCATGATGGTCTTCCATATAGCGGTCAAAAACAAGCAACCTTAAACAAAAAGTGTTACCTATTTATTGACTGCCCCTCCAATCCCCGAACCCCGAACTTCGAACCCGAAACGGCGAACGGCGAACGCCGTTCGCTAGTACAGCATCGCCTCTGCAGGTGGATCTGTGGGCTCAACTTTGTCAGCGTTCAAAATGACGTGAACTCGATCTCCTGTTTTCGCGTAGGTTGCTTTCCCAGTGACCTTCACCCATCCCATTTCCGTCGCGCCCGTCGGCCCCGTAACCTGCACTGGGACCGCCAGCGGACGCGCGTCTGCGGCGCAGCAAACGATAAACATCCGAACAAGTTTAAACTGATTGGTGTCGGAACCAGGCAGGTATTGGCCGACGACTTCAATGGTTTTATCGGCGAACATCTTTCTCAGACTCTCCTCTGATTCGCCGTAAAGCAGGTCAGTCACTTCCAGCGCGACATTGCCGTCCGCCGCCTTCGGAAGATATTGGGCGCCCCCTTGCTCGTCCGGTGACGGAACGTTCGGATTCGCTTGATCAGCCGCCGCTGTCGTCCCATTCGGATCCGGTAAATTGTTTTCAGCGTCCTGCGGTAACGGTTCTGACGCCCGTTCATCGTTGTCTGCGCCCAACGCCTGCGGAGGAATGGCTGGGTCGTTAGAGGTTTTTTTGGCCGAAACGCCCGAACGTCCAGGAAGCGTGGACATATCCTCTACGAATCCGCGGTTCAGTACAGCATGCGCATCGTAACTGTCTTTCGAAAGGGCGACACCGGCAGCAAGCGGAACAAACAACACGCAAAATGCCAACGCACTTCGCAAAAGGCTGTTGGAATTCCGGTGGACGCATTCTCCCTCTAGGCAGCATTCTGTCGTCGCTTTTGCGCCGGCATAAATGATTCCAGCCAGACAGAACACGATTCCACCAGCCAACGTCCATAGACGGAACTGCGGGTGCAGGTACTGATCCAACCGGCCAGTGAAATAGAAGTCCAGAAGAACAGCGCCAAGACCAATCAGAGTAATACCGTTTAGAAGACTACAAAGCTTGGCCCGCATACAGATAGATTAAACCGCGGCTGCAGATTATCCCGATGAGTATAAAAAGTCCAATTCCCAGAGCAATCACAAATCGTTTTTTGAATAGCACGCTGTAGAGAAAGAAAAGTTTCAAATCAAACATTGGTCCAAAAACCATGAATGCCATTCTAGCGAAGATCGGAAAGCTAACAAAGGTCGCAGCGATGAATGCGTCAGAGGTGCTGCAGAGCGTCAGAACTGTCGCAAACACCATCATCGAAAAGGTCGAGAGCAGCGGACTCAAGGCCAATGGCAGGATCACCTGCTGATCGACCGCTGTATTGAACGTAGCGGCCACGGCCGCGCCGATCATGAAATAGATCGCGGTGTCGATAAAGTCGTCGCAGGCCATGCGAATTGCGGCGACAAGTTTTTCGTGAAATTTGGCGTCGATTCCTTTGCTCACTACGTCGGGAAGCGGACTCACACTGAATGCCAATCGTTTACGAGCCGGTACCTTGACGGCGCCGGTACGTAGTATCGAAGAGGGATCAATTCCACGGACAACCAGACCGGCAATCACCGCGACACCGTAACCCAAAGCGAGTCGTATTCCCATGTTCAGCCATGGCGCCTGGCCTCTGAAAGCGGCGAACGTGCTAAACGCGACGATCGGATTAACGATTGGCGACGCCAGCATGAATGTCACCCCGCAGGAAACCGGTAAACCTTTGTCCATCAAACGCCGAACGACCGGAACGATTCCACATTCGCAGATCGGAAAAAAGATACCGAGCATGCCGCTTACCATTGTCGCGAGAACCCCGTTCTTCGGCAAAAGGCCTGTAATGACTTTAGACGGGACGAACGCGGCGATCGCACCCGAAATCAGAGAACCGATCAGAACAAAAGGCAACCCTTCGAAAGCAAGGGCCAAAAATGAGAACAAAAAATTTTGCCAGGTAAATGTAAACCAGCTCATTACGGTGCGTTCAAACCCGATCTAACTGACTCGTGCTCGGCCGGGCAATTCTGCCGCGACCAATCATTGCACCGAGGATCATTGCAACGACAAGGAAACCGGCATTCGCAAGAACGATTGTGGGTCCTGTTGGAAGATTAAATTGTGCGGAAGCGACGATTCCGAGCGCGCCGGCACAAAGCCCAAATAACGCACTCAAAAGGAGCATTTGGAGAAAGCTCCTTGCCACCATTCGTGAAGCGGCCGCCGGAATCACAATCAGTCCACCGATCAACAACGCGCCAAGTTGCTGCAGCAAAAACCCAATTACCAGCGCGATTAACAAGACAAACAGATAGTTGAGCCGCCGCAGGTTGATCCCGGCGATTCGGGCCAGGTCTTCCTGCACAACACAAAGCAGCAATGCCTTCATGTTAAGAAGGAGAAATCCGAGCACGACGCAGCTTAACGCTAATATCAGCCAAACATCTTCGTTCGACGCAAAGAGGATTTCGCCAAAGAGCACGCCTTCGAGGCTTTGGTACCCTTTCATTTGACTGATTAGAATCACCCCAAGTGCAACGGCCCCAGAATACGAAAATGCTATGACCGTGTCAGCGCGCAATGAGGTTCGCTCAAAAAGCCACGCCATCATCAATCCGACCAGACAGCAAAAGACGATCAGCACGATCTGCATCGCTGGCCCGTAAACGTCGTTCGCGAGTCGGAACGCGATGCCAAGACCCACTCCAGTCAAGGCTGCATGCGATATCGCGTCGCTGAAAAATGCCATCCCTCGCAATGTGATAAACGTACCGAGGAACCCCATCACCGGCCCAGCCATGAGCGCAATTAACAGCGCGCGCTCGAGCTCGGGTGTTTGGAATACGTCAAACATCACTTCAGGTTCCCAATTGGAATGAACGCTTCCGACCCGTTACCGGAAACCAGACCAGGGAGATGTCCGTACGCTTTGGAAAGGTTGTCGGGCTGCAACACCTGATCGGGCGCTCCATGACAATGCAACGTATGATTGATGCAAAGCACCTGGTCGCTGACATGTTCAACAAGATGCAGATCATGCGAGACCATTAAAATTGTCATCCCGCGGTGGTCATTCAAATGATGAAGAAGACCATCGAACGACAATCCTCCGCGCACGTCCAACCCGGTCATCGGCTCATCCAGCAGAAGCAATTCGGGCTCATCCAGAAGTGCGTATGCGATTAGAATCCTCTGGAACTCACCACCCGATAATTCGCTAAGCTGACGCCTGATCAAATGGGCAGCCCCAATCTCGGAGAGCTTCTGTTCGGCAGTTGCACGCATTCTCCCAACTCCAAACCACAATCTGTGGCGCGACAATTTCAATGACAGGAATTCATCGACGCGTAATGGAACGGCAGAATCTATTCGGAGTTGTTGCGGGACGTAGCCGACCTTGCCCGGGTCTTTGCGGACCGTACCGGACCGGATTGATACCAGACCGACCAGCGCCTTCAACAAAGTCGATTTCCCGCCACCGTTTGGACCGATGATGCAGACAAATTCCCCTCTTTGAACGTGAAAAGAAATATCCTCCAGAACGTGATTCTGTCTGTAGCTCACGTTCAATTTTTCGACGCTGAGAATCGCGCTTCTATCGGCCTTCATGAAACGCACCTACTAACGCATCCAAATTCTTTCGTGTCACCTCTTCATAAAAATCGCGCGAACCATTCCCTGTCTCCATTGGGTCGAGCTGCACAACAGGAAGATTGAACTCCTTGCCGATCACTTGCATCGGCTTCGAAGAAAATTGCGGCTCCGCAAAAAGCGCCCGAACATGCCCGGAAGCAATCACCTGCCTCAATTGCTGAATCGCTCTAGGCGAAGGCTCCTTGCCGGGAAATTCCTCGAACGTCGCAATCACGTTGAAACCGTAATCTCGTGCAAAATATGGAAACGTGTCATGAAACGTGATGAGGTTCTTGTTTGCGAATGAGTCAGTCGCTGCCCGGATATCGGCGTCGAGTTTTTTCAAACGCTCAACGTAAGCGTCGGCGTTTGAACGATAGGTTTCCGCATTCGCAGCATCCCTCGAGACGAGCGCATCCCTGATGTTTTGAACCTGCTTAATCGCGTTCAGTGGCGACAGCCAAATATGAGGATTCGGCCCGCCCGCATCAGGATCTGCCTCAGCATGCACCCCGGGGAGAGAGCGGACATCCAGACCAGTAATCAGATTGATACCTGCGCTGGTGTCTACTACCAGGAGATTCTTTCCGCCCGCGTTTTTGATACCCTTTTGCAACCACCCTTCGAGCCCTGCTCCGTTCATCACCAGTACGTCCGCCTTCGAGATTTTTTGAATGTCTGCAGGCGAAAAGGAGTAATCGTGTGGGCCTGCACCCGGAGGTACGAGCACAGAGACATCTGCCACATCCCCGGCCACGTTGGAAGTGAGTGAGCGTATCGGCGCAAACGTCGTCAAAATTGAGAGTCGCGCATTACAATCGGTCGCATATCCCAACGAGAGCCCCAAGGCGACGAGAGCCAAGATCATTCGCATGCACCAACAAAAAGCGGGAGGAGCAGTATTTGCAAGTTGTTTGCAGTAATTTCGGCGCTACAAAATATTCTTTACCAAAAGCCGGGGCAATTTGCCGGCTTGCGCGGCCTGTTCTGGTTTCACAAGCATGAAGCCTCACAAATTTTGGAGAATTTATGAGCGATTCGGGCTAAGGGTTCTGGAATGTCCGTATGAAGATTATCCCTACCACTCTGTTACTTTTTATGCCCTTTCTTTCTTCTGCCACTGCCGATGAGAGTGCACCGCCAGTCGTCCCGTTGCGCGATTTTTTCAGAAATCCTCAAACGACCGGATACGAACTTTCGCCGAGCGGTAATCTGATCGGCTTCCTCAAACCTGTCGACAGCCGCTTGAACATCTTTGTCCAAGCGAAATCAGGCGGCGACGCCAAACAGATTACTCAAGTCAAGGATCGGGATATTCGCAGTTTTTTCTGGAAGGGAGACAAATATCTTCTCTTCCTGAAAGACAATGGCGGCGATGAAAACTTTCATCTGTTTGTCACTCAAAGCGACGGCACCGGCCAGCGCGATTTGACGCCGTTTGACGGAGTCCGGGCAGAGTTGATCGACGACTTGGAAGATAATCCGACCGATCTGCTCGTTGCGCTAAATAAACGCAACAAAGAGGTATTCGACGCCTACCGGCTAAACGTCGAAACGGGCGAACTGAAATTAGTGGCCGAAAACCCGGGGAACATCGCCGGATGGTCGACTGATCACGAAGGGAATATCCGGGTCGCGACGACGACGGATGGAGTGAATACGAGTCTTCTGTATCGAAAAACGGAGAACGACCCCTGGAAGACGGTGATCACAACCAACTTTAAAGAAAGTTTTAGTCCGCAGTTTTTCACCTTTGATAACAAGGCCCTTTACGGGGTTTCGAACATCGGCCGCGACAAAGCGGCTGTCGTCGAATTCGATCCCGAGACCGGAAAAGAGACAAAGGTCCTGTTCGAAGACCCGAACGTCGATGTTTCCGGACTCAACTACTCCAAGAAAAGAAAGGTCATCACGAGCGCAAATTATACGACATGGAAAGAGGAGCGAAAATTCTTTGATCCAGTTGCAGAGACCCTTTACGAAACGCTTACCGCCAAGCTCCCTGGGTATGACATTTACATCGTGTCCGAGAACAAGGAAGAAGACACTTTTATCGTCCGCACAATCACCGACCGTTCGCTGGGCGCATTTTACCTGTACGACTCGAAGTCCGCAGAATTAAGGAAACTCGCAGACCGCAATCCGTGGCTGAAAGAAGACGAACTTGCCGAGATGAAACCGATCGAGTACACCGCTCGAGACGGTCTCACAATCCAGGGCTATCTGACGTTGCCGAAAGGCAAGCCGGCGAAAAAACTGCCAATCGTCGTGAACCCGCACGGAGGACCTTGGGCACGCGATGACTGGGGCTTCAATCCAGAAGTCCAATTCCTCGCGAATCGCGGGTTCGGAGTACTGCAAATGAACTTCCGAGGATCGACCGGTTACGGGCGTAAGTTCTGGGAGGCCGGGTTCCGCCAATGGGGCCAAAGCATGCAGGACGATATCACCGACGGCGTCAAATGGCTGGTCAACGAAGGGATTGCAGATCCGAAGCGGGTCGCGATTTACGGCGGCAGTTATGGAGGTTACGCCGTACTCGCAGGTCTGACGAAGACTCCCGATCTGTATGCTGCCGGTGTCGACTATGTGGGGGTGTCCAACCTGTTCACTTTCATGAAAACAGTCCCTCCTTATTGGAAACCGTTTCTGGACATGATGTACGAAATGGTCGGAAACCCGGACAAGGACCAGACGCTGTTTCAAGAAAATTCTCCGGCGCTAAATGCAAACAAGATCAAAACCCCTCTATTCGTGGCCCAGGGCGCAAAGGATCCACGGGTTAACATCGACGAATCGAATCAGATCGTTGACGCCCTGAAGAAACGCGGCGTCGCCGTCGAATATATGGTCAAACAAGATGAAGGACACGGGTTTCACAACGAGGAAAACCGGTTCTCATTTTACGAAGCGATGGAACAGTTTCTGGCAAAATACCTCGCAAGCGGAAGCAGCTCGTAGTCCACGAAAAATAAAGATGGGTTAGGTTCGGTTATTCATCCTGTCCAGCCGGCGTTTCTCACGTCCCGTGAGAAATGCGTGCTACGGATAAACGCCTCACAACCACGAAAGCTTCGGGGTTGTGAGGTGTTCAGGCTAGTCCAGCCCGTGTCACCAATAATGTCAAAAGAAGCATGGCCGCCACCATCAAAAGAGCATTTTGAAGACCGACCAACTGCGCGACTGAACCGATCACCGGCGGGCCGATAAACAGGCCCAGGTACCCCGCTGACGCCACCGCGGCTATTCCTCTCCCAAAACTATCTTCGCTCTGACGAGCCGCAGCAGAAAAGATGAGAGGAACACAGTTTGCCAGTCCAACTCCGACCAATCCGAACCCTACAACTGCAAACGGAAAATATCCGCTCAGACAGGCCATCGCCAATCCTGCCGCACCGACAAGTCCACCCGCGACGAAGACCGCGAATCGACCAAATCGCGCCACCCAAAAGTCTCCACCAAATCGGATTGCCGCCATCATCAACGAAAAGGCGCCGTAGCCTATACCGGCGGCTGAGATATCGACCCCGAGATGAGTTCGTAGAAAAACGCCTGACCAATCGAAGATGGCTCCTTCGGTGAGGAAAAACACAAATGCCATCAAGGCCAGCGGCAGCACTTTTCCAGAAGGAAAGCTGATAAAAAAGCCCTGAGGATGCTCGGATCGCTCCTCGGGTATTAATCCGCCGAACATAAAAAGCCCCGCGATCGTTAGTGGCAATGATGTGACAGTCGCTTGGAAAAGAGGTGAGACGTGCGCGGCAAGTAGCGCAACTCCACACAATGTCCCTGTTAATCCGCCTAAACTGAAAAAAGCGTGAAACGAAGACATCGCCACCCGACCGGAACGTTGTTCAAACGCGGCGGCCTGACTATTCATCGACACGTCAATCAGACCGTTCAGGAAGCCAAACGGTATCAGCGCAAGTGCGAGAGCCCATTTGCTCGTGCTAGTGACCGTCAGAACGGTCGAAACGCCAAGACAACAGAGAGTTGCGGCGGTCACGAGTTGACTTCGGAAACGCTCAACAATCCAGCCTCCAAAGGTCATCCCAACGAACAATCCAAAAGTCGCAGCCCATAGAATCAGTCCGAGCTGGCCATCGCTCAAACCAAGAAGGGACCTGATCCTCGGAATATGAACGACCCAACTCGCCAAAAGAAAGCCGCTCCCGAAAAACGCTAACGAGATCGTCGCCCTGGCCGCTTTAGGCACACCCAATGAAGTGTCCGGCACGTATGACATCCGTAACCCTTAAAGGATCGCTACTCCCAGATCCGCATACTCGCGGGTCACCTCTGCGGGCGCATCCGTCACGAGATGGTTCAACATCGAAACCGGACCCAACACCATGGGCCCCGCGGTCCCCAATTTTTCGGCTGTCGCCAAGCCGGCAATCTCTGCACTAGCCACGCCCATTGCTCGTTTGACTTCCAGATCCTCCAGCGTTCTGCATGTAATTCCCAGTGTTGGATGAATGCTGCAAATGCCCATAAGAAAGAGCCCGGCCCTGAATTTGCGAATCTCCGGGATCGTCGACGGACTCATCGTCACCAAATCGTGGTGATCGATTCTGCCTCCCAAAAGAATGACCTCGGCTCGCCCACCGCTTTCCGCGAGAACGAGCGCGGCTCTGGGATTATGGGTAATCACGGTGATCTCCTTCTCCCGATCGATTACACGAGCCACTTCCACCGCCGTCGTGCCACTATCTAAGAATATAACATCCACATTTTCAATTAATTGCACGGCTTTCCACGCAACAATTCGTTTATTCTTTTGATTCTCGAATTGCCTTTCGAGGGCAGAATTCAGCGCTGGTGATGCCGGCACGCCCCCTCCGTGAACCCTCTGTACGAGGCCCTCCTCTGCGAGTTGATTCAAATCCCGGCGGATTGTGTCGATAGAGACCTTGAGTCGATTCGCTAAATCGGCGGCGATCACTTTGCCCTCTTCGAGCAAAACACCGAGGATCAATTGCCGTCGCTCAATCGGGAATATCTCCTCAGCATTTGACGAGGCCTGGAGTTTCATGATTCTGCACGAATTTGCAGCTTTCTATTTGCAAATCCAGCGATTTTCTTGTTTGTGACACAAAGATTTGCCGGATCACGCCGCTTTGGGTCGCGTTGCCGCGCAATCCAGCGACCATACAAGCCCGCCCAACCGATCGAAATCGGGATACTCCGGGCCCTCCGGGCTATTTTGCAATCATTTCCGCGATCTGAAGCGCATTCAGGGCCGCCCCTTTCAGGATTTGGTCCCCACACACCCAGAATGCTAAACCGTTGTCGAGCGCCAGATCGACTCGAATGCGGCCAACCTGGCAATTATACTTTCCAGCGACTGCGATCGGCATTGGATAAAGATTAGTTACAGGATCATCAACGAGCTCCAGTCCTGGAAATTTCGCCAAGACTTCCCGCGCCTGCTGGACCGAGACATTTTCTTCAAACTCGGCATTGATGGCGACCGAATGGGCTCGAAACACGGGGACGCGTACACAAGTAATCGAAGCACGGAGCGCCGGATGATGCATGATTTTACGGCTTTCGTTGACGAACTTGATCTCCTCTTTCGTGTAGCCGTTCTCGAGGAAAACATCGACCTGCGGGAGCACGTTGAAGGCGATTTTATGGGGAAAGACCGCCGGGGGCGAACCCTCCCCTGAAAAAAAAGATTTCGTCTGATTTGAAAGCTCGTGGATAGCCTTGGCGCCTGCTCCGGAAACCGCCTGATAGCTGGCCGCGATCACACGGCGAACCCGAAACGCCCGATGCAGCGGGTAGAGCGCCATCAATGAAATAATCGTGGTGCAATTCGGATTGGCGATTATCCCCTTGTGGAAATGAACGTCGTCAGAGTTGATCTCTGGTACGATCAGCGGAACGTCCGGCTCCATCCGGAACGCAGATGAATTGTCAACAACGACCGTTCCAGCATCGACAGCCCGATGAGCGAATTCACGCGAGGTACTTGCGCCCGCGCTGAATAGCGCGATATCCACCCCGCGAAATGCTTCATTCGTCACCGCAGCGACCGGGATTTCTTCGCCCTTGAATTTGAGTACTTTCCCGACGGACTTAGCAGAAGCCAGCAATTTGAGCCCTCGCAGAGGGAACTGTCGTTGTTCCAGAAGTTGCAGCAGCTCGGCGCCCACAGCCCCGGTCGCTCCAACAATCGCTACATTGTATCCAGTACTCATGAAGTGAAGACTAATTTAGTTGGTATGCGAATCATGCACAAGATCATGATCGATAGCCGAACGCATTCATTGAAACTCCTCCATGACCGAGAGTGGTTGTCGAGATCATTAGATGAGAACTTCCGAAACCTCAGAGCTGACTGATAATCAACGAATAATGTCTGTTCGACCCCCGGTTCGAACGAATTTGTGAAAATCCATTTGTGTCCACGATAGGTTCAGCCTAATACGGTGGTGCTGCTAGCTAAGAAAGGAGGCGACACTGATGAACATTGTAAAATATTTTACTATAGTGGCTTTGGCCGCTGCGGCGCTTGGCGTTTCTGCCTGTGCGAAAAAGGAGACTCCTCCTCCGCCACCAGCTCCCGCAACAACCGGGTACTCCAAATAAGGTTACGGCCTTACGAGGATTTGCACCCGCCTCAGTCTGCTCTGAGGCGGGTTTTTCCTTTCTGGGATGGAACGCTGACATAAGGGGACTCTGACTCGAGGAATCTCCAATCCAATTCGACCGATTTTGAGATCCCGATACGCCGATCAATCTCGACTCGGGTGATTTTTTTGGATGATTTAAGCGCTGCTCCTTCGACTTGGAAGAAATCCAAGCCGTGCGTTTCGCCACGTATCGAGAGTGCCTGAGTCAGTTTGCCCGGTCCGGAACAAAAGCTGCCTGAGGCGGAAGTTTGCCGCCGTTTCGCCATCAATTCGAACCCGGCGGTCGGCTGCAGCGCTCGAATCAAGACGAACCCATTCGAACTTCCCCCTTTCACGAGGAAATTCAGCAACCAGTGAACGCCATAATTGAGATAGACGTAGAGAGTCCCGGCAGAATGACGCTCGATGAACTCTCGCGTACCTTTCCGCATAAACGTGTGGGCTGCCTGATCCCCGTACTCCAGATAAGCCTCTGTCTCGACGATTCGACCAGCCGTCTCGCCCCAGATCAATTCACACCCAATGAGCGCCTGAGCGCACGTTAGCGGATCTGTCTGAAAGAATATGCGACGAAGTTGCATAGCCGAGTGATCCCTCATGGACCAACTTGCCTAAGGGCTTGTGGCGTCGATTTGAAAGTAAACGGCGCGAACAAGGTTACAGGCCGGAAGCATGATCCAAAAAGGTCCATGGGATCTCAAACTTTTCTGCAACCAATTCTCCCAAGGCCCGAACTCCGAACGTTTCGGTTGCGTAGTGTCCCCCATAGATCAGGTTGATTCCAAGTTCTTCCGCGAGCGCGAACGTATGGTGCGGCCCTTCTCCTGTCACGAATGTGTCGACACCCTCCGCGGCAGCCCTTTCAAGCTCGGCGCCCGCCCCACCTGTCACGATCCCCAGCCGGCGAACACGTTCCGGTCCCCCTGCGCAAACCCACAATTCAACCCCGAGCACTGATTTCAACCGCTGGATGAGTTCTTCAAGCTCGATTTGAGCCGAAATCGCGTAGCCGAGAGTTCTCCCCTTTATGACGAAAAACGGTTCCGGCTGGCCTATTCCAAGGCTTTGGGCCAATAGAACGTTGTTTCCTATCTCGGGATGGAGATCCAGCGGCAAATGTGCGCTGTAGATCGATAGATTGGACAAAATGGCTCGTTTGAGTTTCCTGAACTTGGGGCCAGCAAGAGGCGCCAGTCCGCCCCAAAACAATCCGTGATGCACGAACAGCAGGTCGACCTGCTGTTCGATCGCCATTTCGATGATAGCCTCACTCGCGTCGACTGCGGCGCCAATCCGTGTCACGCGCCCGTCATTTTCGAGCTGCAGCCCATTGAGCGCATTGGGGTAATCTTCGACTTCGCTGATCCGCAAAAATCGGTCTAAAAAGCTGCAAATCGAGTCTAGCATGAAGCGATCAGATCAAAGCTCGCGGCACCTCTTTGTCCGCATATAGAATCGATAGCTTTTTAATTCCCCTGATCTGTTTCGCGATCGCCCTCAACTGAGCAAGGAACCGGACTAGAACGAGCTCATTTTTGTAACCGATCGAATAGCAGAACTCCGGGCGAACAGCCATGTGCAATAAGACGAGCGTATCGCCGTGGGCCCGCGTATACACGAGAACGCCTGCAAGATCTTTCGAGCCTGCACGGTCCACAAAGGCGTACAGCGTCTGCACTTCGTGCCCATCGATCCCTATGCGGAGATTACCCCCCTCGTTGATGACCTTTGGAAAGCCGTAACTTAGTACCGAAGCATTGATCCCGGATGTGTGCTGTCCCTGCTCCGGATGGAAAAACATGAGTAATTCCAATTCGTCCCGCCGATCCGGACCCAAAGTAGAAGTGAATACCAACGGCAGCACGAGACTCCTCCTTAGAGCCTGCTCGATGGATTGTCAACGGAATGCGCTCGACTTGAGCGCGCAGACAGATATGCTGCGACAAGATATCCTATGGCGCAACTCCCCCCCAAGAAGCGCAGGAAACGTCGTGTCCAACTTCGCGAGGCACAGCGTAGACGGCGTGCCAGATTAAAAGAGGAATCCAAAAGCTTTCTTCAAATCATTCTGAGCCGCGACATGCTGCTCGCGCTACGTCAATACAGCGATTCAGTGGGCAAGCCGCTGCATGCTTGTGCGGCCGAGTTGATCGAACGTGGCCTGAATGGCATGCAAAGGCATGAATTCAACCAGCAACAAGAACAGCAGGATGAATCCGACATAGGACAGGTCGCCCCCCCTAATGGTAGCCACCTACCAAACGGCCATCCCGAGACGTTGGCAGAGGACGACAAACCAGAGCGGCCGGCAGGACAGATGGATCTTTTCGCGGGATAGCATCCTATCCCCATCCCCAATCGTAATCGTCCTCGTACTCGTACTCGTACTCGAAACAAACTAGACACCGCCTCGCGTTCGACCCCGCCCTAATGCATCAAGCAATCGGACGCCTGCGCATTGCCACAGCGACGCCCACCAATCGAGCACGGCACAATGATGTTCACGAGTACGATTGCGGATAGCAGGGGTTTGACGTCCGGTACGTACCTGCTCTAGTTTGTCAATGCGAGCTCTGCAAGTCGTAGGCGCTTCGCATTTAACTATCTTAATCCTCTTACTCTCATGGCTTACGAACTACCTCCTTTACCCTATCCATTCGACGCTTTGGAGCCACACATCGATGCGAAGACGATGGAGATCCATCACGACAAGCACCATCAGGCTTACGTCACCAATGCCAATAATGCTTTGAAGGATTATCCGGAGCTGGCAGCGAAGCCGGTTGACGAACTCATTGCGGATTTGAATGCTGTACCTGAAGCAATCAGGGGCCCCGTTCGAAACAATGCGGGCGGACATTCCAATCACTCCTTTTTCTGGAAAATTCTCGGGCCGAATGCAGGTGGCGAGCCGAAAGGCAAGCTGGCCGAGGCGATCAATTCAACCTTTGGCGGGTTTGACCAGTTCAAAGAAAAAATCCAAGCGGCCGGCGCCGGTCGATTTGGAAGTGGCTGGGCTTGGCTGGTCGTGGACAAATCGGGCAAATTGGCAATTGTTTCTACTGCAAATCAGGACAGCCCGATTTCGGATGGACTAAAACCTGTATTCGGGGTCGACGTGTGGGAACACGCATACTATCTAAAGTACCAGAATCGGCGTCCTGACTATCTCAAAGCGATCTGGGCAGTTGTTAATTGGGACGCGGTTGGTCAGCACTACGACGCCGCAGTGTAATATCCTGCCTTTTCTTCCGGGCTCATTCCTGGTCAGCTTCTTTGGAGCGAATTTTCGACCCGAAGAAACCGACTGAGGGGGAACTCAGATACACAAGTGAATCTCAACAGGAATGCCACCTCCTGTTTGAAGTTCTTGTCTTGCTAAAATTAGAGGCATCTTCCGGCGCAGCCGGATCACTCTGGTACTACAGCCTGCGTCGCCCATAAGTTCCGAAGAATTTATCAGCGACGCAGGTTCCGGTTCTATATGGCCTTCATCAACGATCATTATTTCAAGCTCAAAGCAGGGTATCTGTTCCCGGAGATCGCTCGCAGGGTCCGCCAATTCTCTGAAGAATTTCCCGAACAAGGCAAAGCCCTGGTCCGCTGTGGAATCGGGGATGTCACCGAGCCACTGCCGATCGCGGCGACGGACGCGATGCACAAGGCAGTGGATGAGCTCGGGCATCGCGAGTCGTTTCGCGGATATGGTCCTGAACAGGGGTACGAATTCTTGCGCCGCGCAATCGCCGAAAATGACTATCGAAGGCGGGGTATTTCAGTCGCAGACGATGAAGTTTTCGTATCCGACGGGTCGAAGTGCGATTGCGGAAACATTCTCGACATCTTCGGTCAACAAAATCGAATAGCCGTCGTTGACCCGGTATATCCAGTCTATGTCGATACAAATGTCATGGCCGGACACACGGGTCCACCAGATGCGACCGGCGCATACGAAGGTCTGGTTTATCTGCCGTGCACAAAAGCGAATGGCTTTGTTCCGGAGATCCCATCCTCGAAAGTAGATTTGATTTACCTCTGCTTTCCGAACAATCCCACCGGCGCAGTGGCAACACGCGAACAACTCGCACTTTGGGTGGACTACGCGCTCGGAGCGGGTGCGATCATTCTCTACGACGCCGCCTACGAAGCCTATATCACCGACCGGTCGATCCCGCACTCGATTTACGAAATTCCGCGAGCGCTCGATTGCGCGATCGAATTTCGGAGCTTCTCGAAAAACGCTGGATTCACTGGCGTTCGCTGTGGATTTACCATTCTGCCCAAATCCTTGACCCTGCAGACTTCCAACGGGGAGAAAAAAATGTTGCATCCGCTCTGGAACAGGCGGTTCAGCACAAAATTCAATGGTGTTAGTTACATTGTCCAGCGAGGGGCGGAAGCGATCTACTCCGAAGCAGGCCAGACTCAGGTCAAAGCGTTAATCGATCACTATATGGGTAACGCGGCAATTCTGACCGAAGCGCTCCGTTCAACTGGGCTTGAGGTCTACGGTGGTCAAAATGCGCCTTATGTCTGGGTTGCGACGCCTACCGGCTACAACAGCTGGCAAGTTTTTGATAAGATTCTTCGCGACATCCAGGTGGTCGTTACGCCCGGGGCTGGATTCGGCGCGCAAGGGGAAGGCTATTTTCGGGTTTCAGCTTTCAATTCGACTGAAAACGCACGGGAAGTGGCGCGCCGATTTGCAGAAATTAAATGGTAGGCTAGGGCGCGGGGCAGAAGGCCCAAGTAAAAAGGCAGAAATACAAAATAGGATGCTCTCCAGAGTTACTTCTCCGACAGCCCTTCCAGGGCTGATCCTATTTGGGTCCTTATCCCACGGGCGACGCCGCGGGCTAAGGAACGGTGCGACTCCGTGGCACTGAGAACTCCGCCTTTTCCGACGCTAAACAACAACTCTCTTGAGGCTTCGCTGCGTTTCACACCGGCGAACGCAAGAGGAGACGCTTCAACTCGCGACTCTTTTTTTCCAATTTATTGCAATTTACTTGCAATAGACTGACTCCACATTAAGCTCCATTCCGCAGTCAGCAAAAGCTTCTGCAACCGTCTTTACCGTGGAAAGTTTACGGACATCAACGCCCTTTCGAACAACACCGGTGAAAACAGGAACTGTGCTGTTCTTAGGGGCAATGCTTCAGTGGGCCGCGCTTCTCGCAGTCTGCCCGGCCATCCACGAACTCATTCACCACGATGCCGATGATGAGCACCATGACTGTGCAGTCACCATGTTCGTGGCTGGACAAATTGATCAGACGCCGGTCGAACCGATCCTCGTTCCGAAGGCGAGTCTTCTTGAACGCCTTCCGGAATGGACGTTCGAAACCGTCGTCGCCAGTTCCTTTTTTCTGAGCTGCCGAATTCTCGAGCATGCTCCCCCACTCCGAGAGGTCGAATACATGCCCGGAGCGATATCAACGCGGTCCTGACACCGCGTTTTTGATTCGTCATCGCGAACACCCAGTCCGCATACGGCTGGTTCCTTTTCTCTTTCATCATGCATCGAACTCACAATGCAATTACATATTTTTTTGTTGTTTTTACTTATTCCCTGCGAGGCAATTTTCGCCCAAAGTAACGGGAGTACCGCGTCCGGAACCGAGAGTTCCGCTCAGACCGGACCAACACCGACGTCGCCGACTGTTTCGACGCCGGAATCGTCTCAGAATTCCGCGACCACACAACTCAACCAGGTGATTGTCACCGGCACTCTCGATCAGGCGCGCGATCAAATCGTTCCCTATCTTGGCGCAACCAAATATTCGATTGGTGAGCAACAGTTGCAGACCGAGTCACAAGGGGATGCCGCCTCCTTCAACCAAGTGATTTTGCGCGCGCCGGGAGTCGCCCAGGATTCATACGGTCAACTCCATGTGCGTGACGAACACGCCAACCTGCAGTATCGGATCGACGACGTGTTGATTCCGGAAGGAATCAGCGGATTCGGACAAGAAATCGACACGAGATTGGTCGATAGCGTGAGTCTTATCACAGGGTCACTCCCTGCGGAATTCGGCTTCCGTACAAGCGGGATCATCGACATCCATACCAAGGAAGGCCCGTCGGTCGACGGCAGTCAGGTCTCGTATTATGGCGGGTCGCACGATACGATCAACCCAAGTTTCGAGACAGGAGGATCGGAAGGCAAATTCAACTATTTCGTGCTGGGCAGTTACGACCAGAACGATCTAGGGATCGAAAATCCAACCGGCGGTTATCACGCGATTCATGATTTCACGACGCAGTACAAAGGGTTCGCGGATTTTTCGTACGTGATCGATGACACCAGCCGGGTCACGTTGCTCCTGAGCGGGACTTATTCCGATTTTCAAATCCCGAATAACCCAGGGCAGACGCCCCTCTTCACAATCGCAGGTGCCAGTCCGAAAAATTATGATTCAGCAAACCTGAATGAAAATCAGCACGAACAGAACGACTACGCTATCCTGGCGTACCAAAAGACCTTCGATACTGTGAATCTGCAGATTGCCGCGTTTTCGCGTTACAGCGACACGCTGTTCACTCCGGATCAGCAGGGAGATCTCATCTTCACCGGCTTGGCAGGCAGAATTGATCGCAGCATCTTCTCGAATGGCGTTCAGTTCGACGGGAGCTGGGCGTGGAACGATTCCAACGTTCTGAGAGGCGGATTCCTGCTCACAATCGAATCCGCGAAAGCCGATACAACGAACCAAGTATTTCCAGTGAACGCATCGGGTGCTCAGACTTCCAACGTTCCGTTTACTATTGTCGACAATCAGCAAAAGCTGGGAGCCTATTATGGGTTTTATTTGCAGGACGAGTGGAAGGTCTTTCAACCGCTAACGATCAACTTTGGAGCGCGCTTTGACGTCGTGGACGAGTATGCCCACGCAAACCAGCTAAGTCCTCGTGTAAATGTTGTTTTGCAGGCAACAAAGAGCACGACCTTCCACGCCGGGTACGCCCGTTACTTTACTCCGCCCCCTCTCGAGTTGGTGCAATCACAAAGCCTCCAGAAATTTGTCGGAACATCCAACCAGTCCGCTGTTCTGCAGAATTCTTCAGTCGCTCCAGAGCGTGCGAACTATTTCGATTCCGGGATGACGGAGCAGTTCACCAGTGCGTTTTCGATGGGTGTCGACGGCTACTATAAGATTGCCAGAGATCTCATTGACGAAGGCCAGTTCGGCTCTGCTCTGATTTATTCTCCCTTCAATTACTCCAAAGGAAATCAATACGGGGTTGAAATCACCGCAAACTACGCAATTGGCGGATTCGATGCCTATGCCAATTTCGGTTTCGAGCGAGGTACCGGGGAAGGGATCGCTTCTGGTCAGTTCCTCTTTACCCCCGCTGAACTTGCTTTCGTACGGAATCATTATGTTTTCCTGGACCATGACCAGCGATACACCCTTTCCGCCGGCGCGTCTTATACCTGGAAAGACACAACCCTCTATGCAGATATGCTCTACGGTAGCGGACTAAGATCCGGATTCGCCAACACGGACGAATTGCCCGGATACTACCCGGTCAATATCGGATTGACCCACACTTTTCATCTTCCGGAGAAGTATGGCCAGATTCAGGTCCGGTTTGATATCACCAACATTTTTGATCAGAGCTACGAACTGCGCGATGGCACCGGCATCGGCGTCTTCGCGCCGCAGTACGGTCCAAGGCGCGGTTTCTTCGGTGGAATGAGCTGGAAGTTTTAACCTGGAAGGGGGCCTGAGAAAAAAATCATTCTTAGGCCTTGCTACTGAATATAGGCTACTCTAACTTCTTTTACACAGGCTAATACCGGCTTGTTGTTTGCTTGGTTTCAATGAATCAACCCGCCGATCCTACCGAGTCTGTGCCTGAGACGAAGCCTCAACGGCGCTCCCTCGAGGGACTTCATAGCACCGTTAGCGTCCCTTCAGGATCCGCTCATCCGTGGCGGCAATATCTTGCCTATGCGGGTCCGGCCATGCTGGTCAGCGTCGGTTATATGGATCCGGGTAACTGGTCGACCGATTTGAGCGCGGGCGCAGTATTCAAGTTCGATCTGCTCTGGATCGTCGCCCTGGCAAGTCTCATGGCCATTTTCCTGCAGGTCATTTCAGCCAGGCTCGGCGTAGTGACCGGCAAGGATTTGGCCCAGTCGTGCCGGGACCATCTACCCGGTTGGACAAGGTGGCCGAATTACCTCAGTTGTGAGATTGCAATTGCAGCCTGCGACTTGGCCGAAGTTCTTGGCAGCGCGGTCGCCATCCATTTGCTATTCCCGCGCATCTCGCTTCTTGCGGCCGTTATCATCACAGCGTTCGACGTGCTTTTGCTTCTTTCCCTCCAAAAACTCGGAATGCGTTTGATCGAAGCAGTAATCGTCGTTTTGATTGCAACAATCGGCGTTTGTTATTTCATCGAAATTTTCGTGCTCCCGCAAACCGCGCCGAACTTGCTGGAAATAGCGTCTGCAACGGCCGCTCCGAATCTGCCGGCTTTCTTCAGGAACAAAGACATGGTCTATATCGCCGTCGGCATCATTGGGGCCACGGTGATGCCTCACAATCTCTACCTTCATTCTGCGCTCGTTCAATCGAGGAAACTGCAAGCTGACGACGCATCGGTTCGTCGAGCGATCAAGTTCAATTCGCTCGATTCTGTCATTGCACTTTCGCTGGCATTTTTTGTAAACGCGGCAATTCTCGTGCTGGCAGCGTTGGTCTTTTTTGGAAAGGACAAGATGATGCTGCCTGGCGGACGGACCGTACTGTTCAACGCCGATGCAGATTGGATCCAGGTGGCATATCTCACGTTAGCCCCGTTACTTGGCACTGCTGCAGCGAGTTTACTTTTTGCCCTGGCACTTCTCGCCAGTGGCCAGAGCAGCACAATCACAGGCACGCTGGCAGGACAGGTTGTAATGGAAGGATTCATGGATTGGAAGATCCGGCCCTGGTTACGGCGATTAATCACTCGGCTGGCGGCCATCGTGCCGGCGATCTTTCTGATTGGCGTCCGCGGTGACAGCAGCGTGAATGACCTCTTAAACCTCAGCCAAGTCGTCCTCGCCATCCAGTTGCCTCTGGCTATGTTCCCGCTCCTCTGGCTTACTGGCTCGCGAAAACTTATGGGGCGCTATCGCAACGGAAGCTTTCTCACGATCGCCGGTTGGGCTTCTTGCCTGCTCATTACCGCTCTCGACATTTACGGCTTGCCGGGCGCGATCCACGACGCAATGGCTGTATTCACGGCTCACTAAATCCGCTGGTTATGTACGAACGAATCCTAGTTGCCCTTGATGCTACCAGCGCAGATCGAACAATTTTGGACCACGTGACGAAACTGGCACTCACCTTCCACAGCTCGGTCGTGCTGCTACACGTGGCCGACGGGTGGGCCGCGCGTCTGTTTGGCGCTGAGGCTGTGAGTACTGAAATCCAGCAGGACAAGGAGTACCTGGAATCAGTTCGATCCCGACTGTCGGCAGAGGGCATCCGGGTTGAAGCAGAACTCGCTTACGGTGAACCAGCGGATCAGATCATACGCTGGGTCGAATGTCGGGGTTGCGATCTCGTGGCAATGTCCACGCACGGTCACCGTTTCATCAGTGATCTGCTCTACGGTACTACTGCCGATAACGTTCGTCATCGCGTCAATGTCCCGGTACTCATGCTTCGAGCGAAGAATTTGCCTGTCGGCTGACAATCGGCATTAAACGCCTTGCAACGGAACTACAAGCCAGGCAATTAGGCGAATTGTTACGAAATTGTCGCACAGACCGGCTTTGCTGAAAGGCAGAGCAGGAAGGTAAGAGTTATCGAAGTCAAATCGAGGCCACAATAATTGGCATCTATTGGGCATAGGATCAGCTCGGTTAATTAACTGCCAATCATGGAGAAAAACCAAAACGCCTTTCACATTGTTGATATTGCCACCAGCCCTCTCCACGCCCGGGCGGGAAAAACCCTCTTGGCTGCTTTGGTCGCAATTTTCTTCGGTCATTTAAACTGCATCGCTCAGACTCGGGCGGACGTTGCGCTGGACACTTCCACTGACAAGGCGGTGAAAACCGCTCCTCCGCTACAGCCGGCTGAATCCGAAGAACACCAGGACTGGGCGATACACTTCGATGCAGTTGAGGTCATTCAGGGTCAGCCGGGATTTCATTCGCCGTACCGTGGGCCCCAAAGCCTTCCCGCAGATGATAACTTCCGGCAGACCACAGAGGCCGATTTGTTTTTCGCAGCTCGCCTTTGGCAGGGCGGCGAAATTTATTTCAATCCCGAGTATTATCAGGGATTCGGCCTCGGAGAGACGCATGGATTGGCAGCCTTTCCGAGTGCCGAAGCCTATAAGACAGGCCAGTTCCGCGGGGACATCAACATCCCGCACATCTTTTTCAGGCAAGTGTGGGGGTTCGGAGGCGAGCAGGAACAATTGGACGCAGACGAGCTGCAACTTGCCGAAAAAGTCGATGTATCCCGATTGACGCTACAGGTGGGAAGATTCGCCGTTACCGATTTTTTTGACAACAACGCCTATGCGCATGACCCGCGGGGCGATTTCTTGAACTGGGCGGCGATCGATGCCTTGGCATTTGACTACGCGGCAGACGCTCTCGGGTACGAGGAGGGCCTGTATCTTGAGCTAAACCAGAAGGCTTGGGCCGCGCGCTGGGGGATTTTTACGATCCCACACATACCAAATGTGAATGGAACGGACGGCCAATACCTCCGGGCATGGCAACAGGTAGCGGAACTGGAAGGGCGCTACACCCTCTGGAATCACCCGGGAAAGGTGCGCCTCCTCGGCTACCTCGAAAGCGCATCGATGGGCAGCTATAAAGCCGCCGTGGTGAATTATCCACCGGGGGAGTCGGACATCGCCGACACCCGTCAGTACCGGTACACCTATGGTGTCGAGCTGAACGCCGAACAGGAAATTACGAAGGACCTTGGTGCCTTTCTCCGGCTCGCAATGCGGGATCCGAATTACGAGGCTTACCAATTTTCTGATGCTTCTCGAAGTTTGGAAGTGGGTCTCTCGCTCAAAGGGTCCGATTGGAATCGACCAAATGACACGCTCGGCCTGGCGGAGATGCTGGATGGCATCGGCCACGCGGAAAAAGAATACTTAAACGATGGTGGCCTCGGCATTCTGGTCGGGGACGGTAAGTTGCCGCACTACGGCCCCGAAAATGTGGTCGAGGCATACTACAATTGCGAATTGTATAAAGGCGTTAACCTGTCCCTTGACTATCAAATCGCGGCTGATCCCGGATTTAATAAAGACCGGGGACCGATCAGTATCTTTTCTGCACGGTTGCGAGTTAAATTTTAGAACCCATTCGCTGAAGGAAAGGTCATATCGCTGGATTCGCCAGTAATTGCCAGATGCATCAAGATCTCTATTGCGGACATCGCCCTTTCGAGGCTCTCGGCCTGAAAAAGCTGGTTTTAATGGGACTCGCCTCTTTAAGTGTTGTATTCGTTGGAATCGTTCCCCGCGCGCGTGCGGATTCGGACTCGTCGGATTCTGGCAAAGTAGCGACACCCGCTGCCTCCCAGCAATTCGATCGCAGCCAATACAATCTTTTCAACCCGACTCCCGTGGCTAATCTTCGTGCCTTTATGCCGGATCGACCAAACGTGACGGACGGCCCTTATACGGTGGATCCAGGCCATTGGATGTTCGAAATCGGCCTTTTCGAGTACACCCGCGACCGCTACAACAATCAGGACATTCGCCTCGACAGCTTCGCGACCGGAGACACGAATATCCGCCTTGGTATAACGAGCAATACGGAACTCGATTTCATTTTTACGGCCTACACCTATTCGGTCACAACCGACAAGAGCTCCGGAACGCAACTCAAGCAAAGCGGGTTCAGCGATTTCACGCTCCGATCGAAAATCAATCTTTTTGGAAATGACGGCGGTTCACTCGCAGTCGGTTTGATTCCATTTTTGACTTTTCCGAGCGGAGCCGACGGCATTGGCAACCGTGGTATCGCGGGCGGAATCGGATTGCCGGTACAGATCAATCTTCCTGCCGATTTCAGCTTATCCGCGGAAACAACAGTGCAGTCGATTCACGAGGCTGGAGGAGGCTCTCATTTTGATTATTTGAATTCGGTCAGCCTTGGGCACCCGATCACCAAACAACTGAGCACCTACATTGAATTCGCGACGGAAAGCAGCACAGAGCCTCACACGAGCTGGCTTGGCACGATTGACACCGCCCTCGTCTACCAGCCGGGAACAAACTGGCAATTCGATGCCGGAGTCAACATTGGGGTAACCCGCCCAGCGAACGATCTTTTCACCTTCGTCGGGATGGCCTGGCGCTATTAGTGCGCCAAATGCAATGGTTCTGCGATCTCAGCCGAATTTTTCTGGCCTGCTTTTGCGAAGTGCTCCGCACAGGCTAATCTGATATATGTCTCATTCCTTGGAGGTTCCGGCTAACCTTCCCATACCGCATGATGATGGGGCTTGCGACCATCTCGAACGCATGCTTCTCCCTCAGTTATCCCTGGAATCGACCTCGGGAGATTTCGTCTCTCTCGCGTTGCTTCCCGGTCGAACGATCGTTTTCTGTTATCCACGAACCGGTGAGGCAGATCAACCGGTCCCGGCAGAATGGGACGCGATCCCCGGCGCGCGAGGATGCACGCCTCAATGTCGAGGATTTCGAGATCGTCATCAGGAACTGATCGCGGCGGGCGCGACCCACATCTTCGGGCTCAGTACTCAGGATACCCATTACCAACGTGAAGCGCTCGAAAGGCTTTCTCTTCCCTACCTCTTGCTAAGCGATCGAGACCTGGAACTGACTCACGCGCTCAATTTGCCAACATTCCAATTCAATTCGGTGACCCTTATCAGACGCCTCACTCTGATCATCGACGAAGGTCGAATCACAAAAGCCCTTTACCCGGTGTTTCCGCCCGATCAGAGCGCGGCACAAACACTGAATTGGCTGATCCAACATCGCCCCGCGAATTGAGCAATTGCCCTACGCTAGTGTCGAACCGGATCATTACGCTCCTCACCGACTTCGGAACCAAGGATTATTTTGTGGCCGCGATGAAGGGCGTCATCCTGACGCGCTGTTCAAAAGCCGCTCTAGTCGATATCACCCATTCAATTACACCGCAGAATATCCATGGCGCGGCATTCACGCTCAACGGCGCATTTCCCTGGTTCCCGGCTGGTTCTATCCACCTTGCAGTTGTCGACCCGGGGGTAGGCTCGGAGCGAAGACCCATACTTGTTGAAGCCGGTTCGCACCTGTTCGTTGGACCCGATAATGGTCTTTTCACGCTGATTCTGGACCAGTTTCCTGACGCCCTAGTTCGCCACTTGACGAATAGCGCCTTTTTTCTGCCTAACCCGAGCTCGACATTCCATGGAAGAGATATTTTCGCTCCGGTCGCTGCCGCGTTGGCGACAGGAATTCCGCCAAAGGACTTTGGCCCGATCGCTGGAAATCCAGTTCGCCTGGAACTGTTGCAATCTGTTTCCGAGTTGGATGGTTCCTTGACCGGAAAAATTATTCATATCGATCATTTCGGAAATTGCGTTACGAATTTACCAGGGCACCTGTTTCCAAGCACTGCTCCTCCATTTGTCCTGCAGGTCAGGGATTGCGTTGTTCAGAGTTTGGAACACTCCTACACCGCGGGTGCGCTGCACCCGAAGAAACCGTTTCTGATTCGTGGCAGCGCCGGTTTCCTGGAAATCTCGCTATTTTCCGATTCGGCCGAACGCACATTCGGAATCTCGGTCTCCGACCCGGTCCGCCTCACTTGGAGTAAGTAATTCCGCAGTTGCCTTGGAGGCTGGTGCAGCGGAATTCTTACGGTAAGCAGCAAAATCTCACACTGCGAATTCGCAATTATGTCCTCTGCTTCTTCACGGATCAATTCCATCGATCAGCTCCGCGCCCTTTTCCCAAATACCGCTCCCGAAGCTCTCGGAGTCGAGATAGTCTCCGTAGATGCCGACCATCTGCTTCTTCGGATGCCAATGTCGGACCGCGCTCGACAACCGCTCGGCCTATTGCATGGCGGCATATCGATGGTGCTCGCCGAAACGGCGGCCAGCGTCCACGCCTGCTGGGGTATCGATCTGAACCAGACGGTCCCCGTAGGAATCGAAATCAACGGCAGCCACATCCGCTCCGCATCTGACGGTCATATTCTGGCCAGGGCTTCGATTCTCCGGCACTCATCCAAGCTGGTAGTGCACACGGTTGAAATCTCACATGAAGAATCGGGCCGAACCCTCTGCGTCGCTCGCGTAACGAATTTCTACATGGCGGTGGCGCCCCGCTAGAAGCGGGGGATGGAGTTCGAGGTTCAAAGTTCCGAGTTCGGAGCTCCGGGTTTTGTCCCGGGGACAATCGGATAGTAGTGTTTTTCTCACGATACCAGGCACCTCGCGCCTGAGTTCAAAGCCGAAACAAAATCCGCCCAAGCCCAACGATTCCCAAACCTCGATCCCGGAATTTTGCCCTCACTCTGAACCCGGAACTCCGAACTTCGAACCCGGAACTCCGCCCCCCTAACCAAGCAATTCTGGGTAATGCTTCCGCGCGACTTCTTCGCATCGGGCCAGAATGTCAGTTGCCGACGTCAATCCACGTGATTCTTCGAGCAAATTGGTGCATTCCTTTGTGTCCAAGGTCTGCACTGCCTTCTTGACCCTGGGAACTAATCCCGCGCTGACACTTAATTCGTCAACGCCAAGCGCCAGCAGCAGCGGTGTCAGCGTGATTTCACCTGCCATCTCACCGCAGACACCCACCCAAATGCCGTGGGAGTGAGCAGCCTCAACCGTCATTTCGATGAGTCGGATAATCGCCGGATGCGTCGGCTCGTAAAGATGCGCGATCCGCTCGTTTACACGGTCAACGGCAATCGTATACTGAATCAAGTCGTTCGTACCGATACTGAAAAAATCGACTTCTTTCGCCAATGCGTCCGCGACCAGGACAGCACTCGGGACCTCAATCATGATCCCCATCTCGATATCTTCCTTAAAGGGTTTGCCCTCTGCGCGGAGTTCCGCCTTGCAACTCTCCAGAACCTCTTTTGCCTGATGAAGTTCGGAGAGGCCGGAGATCATTGGAAACATCATCCGAACATTTCCGAGAGCGCTCACGCGCAGGATTGCACGAAGTTGTGCCTTGAATATATCGGGTCTCTCAAGACAAAAACGGATCGCACGGCATCCAAGGAACGGGTTAATTTCCGTCGGCAGATGGGAGTGACTTAAAAATTTGTCTCCCCCGATATCGAGAGTTCGAATAATGACCGATTCCGGTTGCATTGCCTCCGCCACAGCCCGGTAAGCTTTGTACTGTTCTTCCTCCGTCGGTAAATCAGTCTTGTTAAGGAAGAAAAACTCGGTCCGATACAGCCCGATTCCTTCCGCTCCGGCTTCGATGACCAACGGAATATCTTCTGGAAGCTCAATGTTCGCTGAAAGTATGACATGACGCCCGTCCGCCGTCGTACTGGCCGTGTCGCGGAGTCCCGTCAGGACTTCCTCGACATGCTCCAGCTTGACTTCAATTTCACCGTATTCCCAAAGCGTTTGATCGCTCGGATTGAGAATCACCAACCCGTTCGTCCCATCCAGGAGGACGTGCTCTCCAGCTCGCAACGTTTCAGAGATATCTTTCAGCCCGACCACCGCCGGGATATTGAGCGATCGCGCCATGATCGCGGTGTGCGAGGTTCGGCTACCCACGTCGGTCGCGAAACCAAGCACCAGTTGCCGATTCAACATCGCCGTGTCCGAGGGCGTGACGTTATGAGCGACAACGATCTGTGGCAGATCCAGTGTCCCGAGGGTCTTAGTTGTTCTCCCAAGAAGATTACGAATCACTCGTTTGGTAACGTCGTGGATATCAAACGCTCGTTCCCGCAGGTAGGGATCGTCGATTTCGCTTAACGTTTGTGCGTATCGATTGGCGACTTCGGAGAAGACGAATTCCACATTCAACTTCTCTTTCTCAAGGTTTCGGAGCACCTCGTCGATCAGCGTGCGATCCTCCACAACCAGCAAATGCGCATCAAAAATACTGGCATCCTTGGCCCCGATCGCTTCGGCGATCCGCTGCTGCATTTCGAGAATCTGCGCTCGAGTTGCTATCAGGGCGCTTTCAAACCGAACGATTTCCTTAGCCACCTCAGAATCGTCGACTCTACGTTTCGGCGGCTCTTCGTCATCCGGCTTATGAAGAAAAACCACACCTCGCGCAATCCCCGGAGCAACACCAACTCCGTGAAATCTTACCTCCTGTGCGCTCATTCAGGTCTTATTCCTCATCGAACCGTTTCTGAATCAAAAGTTCGAGTTCCTGAATAGCTTGTTCAGCGTCTGCGCCTTCGGCAGAAATGATAAGTTTAGTCCCTTGGCCTGCAGCGAGCATCATGAGTCCCATAATGCTTTTGCCGTTCACCTGTTCTCCGGCTTTCTCAACCCAGATCTCGGCCCTGTGCTTGTTTGCTGCGCGAACGAACATAGCAGCGGGGCGGGCGTGTAAGCCGAGCTTGTTCAAAATGGTGATTTCTTTTTGAACCTTTGCGGCAGCCTGTCGCTTACCCAGTAAACCCATCACATCTCCTTACTCACTTGCATTAAATTCAGCAATCGTTGATTAAATTCCACTGCGCTGTTTTGACCAAGGCTTTTCAGCTTTTGGTCGAGCGCGGCCACCTCCACCAGCCTGGCCACATCACGGCCAGTCCGGACCGGGATGGTGATGTGCGGAATGCGGATCCCCAGAATTTCGTAAAACTCTTGCTCAAGTCCAATCCTGTCAACTTCTTCAAGCTCTTGCCAGTCCTTGAGCGTCACCACGAGGTCAAGCCGCTTTTCAATCCGAATGCTACCAACTCCAAAGATAGAGGCGACATTAATAATTCCAAGCCCTCGCACTTCCATGTGATACCGTGTCAAATCCGGAGCAGTACCGACCAGTTCACGCCCGTCCAGAACTCTAAACCGGGTAACATCATCGCTCACGAGGCTATATCCACGCTCGATCAACCCGAGAACGCACTCGCTCTTTCCAACCCCGCTCGAGCCGCGAATCAATGCACCGATACCCATGATGTCGACCATGCTCCCATGCTCTGTCGTCACAGGAGCGAAATCCATTTCCAACCCAATCGTCGCGGCGTTAATAAATCGCATCGTGACCATCGGCGTCCGAAAAATCGCGATATCCAGGCGGGTCGCGGCATCGGACAACGCCTTTGGCACAGGCAAATGCCTGGATAAAACGATACACGGAATCGACCGATCACACAGCTGCGAACATCTGGTCTGCTGCTCGATCTCCGGCAAACTCTTTAAATAACTTGCTTCCGCATTGCCAAGCACTTGGATCCGTTTTCCCGCGAAATAGGTGAAAAATCCGGAAAGTGCCAAGCCGGGCCGGTTGATCGTCGGTTCGCGGATTTTTCGGTCAAACCCCCGAGCTGGTCCGACGAGTTTAAGCTGCAAAGCCTCCGCATGCCGCGTGTAAAATTCGCCAACCCTGATAAAAGGTAACTTCCCTTGTCTCATTCTTTGGCAGATTGATTTCTCACGTTTGGCAGATGCGTTTTCACAAACTTCCTAGGGACGGGTCACAGCTTTACCCCGGGCAATAGTAGCAAAATTTTGCTGCGCATCCATTGCATTTAATGCGCACACTTTGCACGCCAAATAGCATAAAAATCTCGCTAGCGAGCGTGCATGCGAGATTTTTGCACCACCCGGCCGCTCACGAAGCGCCTGGGGATCGATCGAACCCCAACGAAGTGGCCAGACTCCGGCCTGGTCCGTGCGGTTCGGGAGCGCCATCGATCGGACGGCGTTTCTCCCGCCTCCATGACGAGAGCAGGAGGCCCAGCGGTATTTCCTGATGCAAGCTGCTTCTCCGAGCAGCTTGCATCGTTAAATCTCCTACAAGTCTAAATAGCTTGCGAGAGATCTAGTTAAATGTCGGTTCGATTAAGCCGAAGTCCCCGTTCTTCCGCCGGTAGATGACGTTTACCCGTTCCGTCTTCGCGTTCAGGAAAACCAGAAACTGTTTCGTTGACATCTCAATCTGAAGAACAGCCTCATCGATAAACATTGGCTTCACAGGATATTTTTCGCTGTGAATCAATGATGGCTCGCCCGGATCGGTTTCTGTCTCCGGCTCCGATTCAAGTTTGTCAGCGCTGTCGCTTCTCTTCCATTCGTCGCGGCCATCGACCCATTGCCAGCGCAACACTTTCTCTTCGAGATGTCGGACCGTGTCTTTTCGGGGCCGGTGCTGCCGCATGAGGCGGGTTTTGTACTTGCGCATCTGCTGCCCGATTTTGTCAACGACCTCGTCAACCGAGACGTACATGTCATCGCTGACGGCCGTGGCCTCCAGCGTAATATGATTGCTGCAATGCAAAATCACCTCTGCCATGTGACGGTATTTCTGAACATCCATGATTATTTGTACTTCGATAATCTTTGGATAATCAAGATGGAGGCCTGCCAACCGACGTCGGCAATACTCTTTCATCGCATCCGTGACGCTGACATGCCTCCCAGTCACCTGGATTGGTGGATTTGCATTCTGAATCTGCATAGTTGGGCGCTTTCTAGTTTTTGGGTTAAGGACCGCTGATCGGTCCGATGAAAGGGAGAGAAAGCACAAAACGTACCCGCCGTGCCAAGAGCCGTCTTAGTCGGCTCCGATCAGGGGAACACAGAATTGCCCGCATAGCTCGAGGGTTACATTTGAAAGCGTTCGCCGAGATAGAGTTGACGACTGATCGGGTCGTTTATCAAAAACTCCCGACTCCCCTGGCTCTCAACTCTACCGTCATAAATCAAATACGCTCGATCAACGATCTCCAACGTTTCACGAACGTTGTGATCCGTTATCAAAATTGCCAGACCCGATTTTCTGAGATTGATGATATGCTGCTGGATCTCCGAAACGGCAATCGGGTCGACGCCGCTGAATGGCTCGTCGAGCATGATCATCTTCGGGTTTGTGATGAGTGATCTCGCAATCGTTAGCCGGCGTTTTTCACCGCCGCTCAACGTTAACGCCTGATTTTTGGCGAGATTCTCGATCCCGAATTGTCTCAGCAACTCATCAGATCTGCGGTGCCGCTCTTTGCGGGAGATCCGGAGTGTCTCAAGAATAGCCAGCATGTTCTCTTCGACGGTCAGCTTTCGGAAGATGGATTCTTCCTGGGGAAGGTAACCCATTCCCATTCGCGCTCTCCGGTGCATCGCAAACCCAGTCACGTCACGATCCTGAAAGATAACTCGGCCGCCGTTGGGTCGAACTAGCCCTACTATAAGGTAAAAGGTGGTGGTTTTTCCAGCACCATTTGGTCCCAATAATCCGACGATCTCCCCTTCGTTGACATGGATGTCAATCCCGTTGACCACCGAACGGCCTCCGTAAATCTTGACCAGCTTGTCCGTCTGCAGAATCCGCCGTTCGACCGGCCGTTTCGTTTCCAGGAGAGGAGATTCAATTTCTAATCTAGTGGGTGCCGTTGGCATTCGAATTACCTGTCGTACTTTTGTCCTCGATTAATGTTCTCGTACTTCCATACGTCTGCATTTTTCCGTCGCGAAAGAGAATCATTTTCGTCGCGGGCGAGGTTGCAATATGCGTATTCCCTCCCTGAGTTACCGTTGGCCAGCCGGTCAATGTGACTGAGCCATCCTTCGCCTCGTAGAGCGCCTTATCCCCTTTGCCAATAGAGGTCGTCGGCTGTTGGCTTTGCGCGGGCGACCCGCTGGGTGTTGCCCCAGGCCGTACGCTCGCCGTCGACTGACCCGGAGTGGCTCCCGGCGTTGCACCGCTTGCCGGCTGCGTCGTCGGGTCGGGCGCCTTCGGTTGATTGATGTGCACAATCACTACGTGTCCCTCAGCTAACGCCTCTCTGAGCCCTCCGCCCTCTTCATCCCGGTTCAGGTGAACAGTCAGGCGGTCTGCCGTCATTGTAAACTGCGGATCAACGACTTTGACATCCCCGACAAATACACCACTTCGGGTTTTGGTATCGAATTGCGCTTCCTGCGTCGCGGTGATCTCGGTGGGACCCTGTGCAGAATTTTTGCCCCCTCCGCCAAAGAGGTCATTCGATCCTCCCTTCCCGTTGGCCGGGCTCGCTGCTGGTTTAGCAGCTGTCGGTGACGGTTTGGCGGTGGCCGAATGGCCGGCGGCCTTATGTGGTTTACCCCCAGTCGCCTGCTGGGCTACGCCAGGCAGTGTACCAAATATCAGAATGGTGCCGAACAAGATAACGATTCTTTTCACTGACGTTGTTGTACTTGTTGACCGTCGGAGGCGGGTTTTGTTTGAAGTTCGTTGCGATTATAAATGACGAGGTCGATATGCCCGTACACCACGCCCTGGCGCGTTTTTGAGTTGAATACCCCCGAATCCGCGGTCAGTACGAAATCCTCGCGAGTGATTTTCACAGGGTCTTTCGTCTTGATGACTTCCGTATCGAGATTCATTTCCGAATCTTGCAAATAGATCTTCGCATCGGGTTTTTCCGTCTGCTGGTTGTAGGTTTGAATGACCGCGGTGTGCATTTCGACGTTCTGTTCATCCGAGCGCCGCGCCGTTTCCACGTCAAATAGCATATCCATTTTCCCCTGATCGTTCCGCAGCGGCAGACGAAGCCCTTTTACATCGTGGCCGATCGGCACGGGCAGCTCGATTGCATGGCTCTTGCCGGTATCGTCGTCGGCAAGTGCCCCAATCGAACCACCAAGCAAATAGATCGCGATGATCGCTTTAACGACTGATCTCATGGATTTTGTTGAGCTTCTCCAGTAATCCGGGAAGATCTCGCAACGGAATCTGGTTCGGTCCATCTGAAAGCGCCTGGCTGGGCTCGTAGTGGGTCTCAATGAATATTCCGTCGCATCCTGCGGCGGCCGCCGCTTTCGCAAGCACGGGCGCCAGCACGCCATCCCCCCCGCTACGGTCCCCCGCACCGCTCGGTCGTTGCACCGAATGTGTGGCGTCAAAAATCACCGGATAACCAAGTTCCCGAATCCAATACAGAGACCGCATATCTGCCACAAGATTGTTATAGCCAAAACTAACGCCCCTTTCGGTAAAGACGTATTTCGAGCATCCAAAGGTTTCGAGTTTATCCGCAATATTTCGGACATCCCAAGGGGCAAGAAATTGCCCTTTCTTGACGTTGACCGCGCGCCCGGTCTCCGCTGCTGCGCGGATCAGATCGGTTTGGCGGCTGAGAAATGCAGGAATCTGTAGCAGATCAATGTGCTGCCCAGCCGCAGTCGCTTCATCCGGCGAATGAACATCTGTCGTGACGGGGACCGCCAGTTCATCCCCAATCTTGCGAAGAAGGCGGCACCCGCGTTCCAATCCAAATCCTCGAAACGACTTGACCGAGGTCCGGTTCGCCTTGTCGTACGAAGCTTTGAAGATCCAGAGGACGCCGAGATCGTCGCAGATTTTTTTTAAATCGGCTGCGATGGAGAGAACGAATTTCTCTGACTCGATTACACATGGACCAAGGATGTAGACAGGTTGCCCTTGCCCTATCTTTACGCCCCGTATCTCGAAACTTTTCACTGTGCACCGCTTGGCATGGAAGCCAACGATTCGACTCAGGACCCGTAGCTCTTGACGAACTTTTTCTTTCCTTCGGGATCCGATTGCTCTGTCGCCGACGGTTCGGCGGGCTTCTGGGCCTCAATCTTTGGCTCAGGTTCAGATGGTGCCGAAGCGATTTCACTCGAAACGTCCGAGTTCCCACCCTGTTCGGACCGAACGGCCTCGACGAATGCCATCTGCAAGTTCGAGATGGCTCCTGCCAAAATCTTCGATTCGTCGCTGTTCAGATTGCCGCTTGTCTTTTCCTGGATCATCACCAGTTGATCAATCAACAACTGCGCCATATCCAGGTTGACTTCGGCTTTCCCCGTTTGTGGGTGCGGGATCTGGCCCAGCATGAACGCGGCGTTCTGCGCCTGAATCATCACAAACTCAATAAACCGCTGCGTCATTTCGCCGGAGGAAACCGTCGTGTTCTGGTATTCAGCCATATCGAAAATTATGTTTTGGTTAAGGCCTAACAATGACCGTAATCGCCGGTTTATCCATCAAATATTTCCGGGCAGCCTCGTTCACTGACTCAATAGTCAGTCGCTCTATCTCTTTCCGTCTGCGGTGGATATAATCGTAACCCAAACCGTAGAGTTCATTCAGCGCCACGCTGTGAGCGTACGCGTCCATATTCTGAAGCTGGAACGCCAATTGCGATAACGAACGGGTTTTCGCTCGCTCGAATTCACCGGGGTTTAGCCCCTCTTTGCACAATGTGTCGAGTTCTTGCTTCAGGATCTGCGCAACCTCGCTCACTTTCTCGGGTGCCGTCGCCGCGTGAACACTGAACACGCCGGGTGCAACCCCCATGAATAACGAGCTGCCTACGGAGTAAGCCAAACCCAGTTCTTCGCGGATCCTTACAAAAAAACGCGAGCTCGAATCACCCGCCGCTTCGTCCAACAGTTCAAGACCGAGCCGATCGGGGCTATCAATCGTGCAGCCGAGAAATCCGACATACACAACGCCCTGATGCCTGCCTTCATCGGAAACAACCGTTCGACTCTCTATCCCGTTCACCTTCGGAACATTGAAAGTGGGGCCGTTATTTACCCCCGGCAACGCCTCTGCCCGGCTCTCAATCAAATCAAGGATTCGCTCCGGGTCAAAGTCGCCGCAAATCCCGAAAACAACGTCCGGTCGCTTAAAACGCGCTTTATGGGTGCCGATGATGGCATCCTGCGCAAATGAAGACACGGTTTCCTCGGAGCCGAGCAGATTCAGTCCATAGGGGTGGTCACCGTAAACCTCCGCACGCAACAGGTTCCTCGCGAGAATAGATGGTTGCGCTTTCTCCGCGCGAATTGCGGCGATCTGACTTTCTTGTTCCCGTACCGTGGGTTCGTTGGGGAATGTCGGATGCACAGCAACATCCATGACGACGTCAAAAATTTCGGCAAAGTCATCGGCCAACGCACTGGCGGCTAACCGCATTGAGTTAAACCCAGACTCAACCGCAAACACAGCGCCGGCACTCTCGATCTGTTCCGCAATTTGCTCCGCGGACCGGCGCTCGGTTCCCTTGGGCATTGCCTGTGAAAGCAGCCGGTGAATACCACTCGTGGTGCGATTCTCGTAGAGCGAGCCGCCACGAAATGCGACGGACGCGTAGATCATCGGTAAACGCCGGTCGGGTACCAGTACAACGCGTGTTCCATCAGGAAGCCGGCGAATCTGCGGCTCCTCACTGTTTTTCTTGGAGGTTGATACCCTCTTAGCCTCCGTTCCCGGGCGTAGAACCGCCACAGTCAGATTTGAATCGATCAGATACCGCGAAATTACCCGATCGACATCTTCCGAAGTGACAGCTTGTAAACGCTCCAGGTAGTGGCGACTGAATTCAAGGTTTCTCGCATACAGCCAATTCAGCCCGAGATCGGATGCCAAACCTTTGACCGTCTGATACTGTTCGATGGCATTGACGGTTATCATCCTCTTTGCCTTCGAAACCTCCGCATCCGGAATACGGTTTTCTCCCCCATTGAGGACACAATCCGCAATCCGTGCCGGTACGACATCCGCCACCTCCTTTGCACATTGTCCGGATACGGTCATCAAACCTGGAAATCCGGGCGTGTAAGCGTACGCGCCGATGCCGTACACAAGGCCCTCCTTTTCGCGGAGTTCGCGAAAGAGCCGTGAGCTTGCACCGCCTCCAAGCACGACGGATGCGGCATCCAGTGCGGCAATATCATTGTGCGAAACTCCGGGCACATGCCACCCAAGATTGAAATAGGCGAGATCCGCCTCAAAATTCTGCGATGTTTCACGGCGGCCCATCTGCGGCGGTTCCTCCGGCAATATCACCGGCTCGAGCGGCCCTCGTCTTGCAAACCCCAGCAACTCCTCAGCATCAGCCAGGACCTGCTCCGTCTCAACGTCGCCGGCCACGACGAGGAACATGTTGTTCGGAAGATAACGGCGCCGATAATAGTTCAGAACATCCGTTTGCGCCAATTGATCGAATACGCTTCGAATTCCGATCACAGGATACCGGCAGGGGTGCACCTGGTACGCGCTACTGAACATCCGGTAACTCAGTACCCGATCGGGATCGTCCAACCCCATTTCAAACTCCCGTCGGATGACGTCCATTTCCCTGCCGAGCTGTTCCTCATCCACGAGTGAGCGAAAAAGCATATCGCCCAAAATATCGATCGATTGCCGAACCCGGGCAGCCGGGCAGTCCACCCAGAACACCGTGCGGTCAAACGATGTGTAGGCATTCACGTACCCGCCCATTCCATGGATTTCGTTGCTGATCTGTTTGGAAGTGCGCCGCTCCGTCCCGTTAAAAAGAACATGCTCCAGGAGGTGTGTCAGACCGGCCCCAAGCCATTCACCTTCATGGATACTGCCGGTTTGACACCATGCTTGAACGCTCGCCACCGGAGCCGAATGCTGTTCTGCAACGATGACTGTCAGCCCATTCGAAAGCTCGAAGAGCGAAGGATGAACCTCCGGGATCCCCATTAACATTCTTTCGAAAATCAGGAGTTTGCCGGATTTGAACTGCGCGGTTCAAACGGCGCAACAAATGCCACGTGAAAATCGAGCGCGCGATCGAAGTCTTCGACCGAGTCAGAATCGGTCTTTCCGAATACGCCGGCCCCGATCAGATTGAAAACCATTTGTCCAACGTCACTCGAGCTTAGTACACCCCAATATTCGAATACTGTCATAACCATTGGACCGAACTCTTTGAGAGCCAGCTGCCGGAAGCCTTCCAGTAACTCGCTCGCATTCACGTGCGAACCCGGTTCGGCCTTTCCACGCTTGCGCTGTTTGATTGTGAATTCAAGAGCGTCCTTGAGGAAGATGTACGCTTCTTTGCTGTAACGTGGATCCTTTTCGATGATCTGATCGACGACTTCGTTAAAAGATCTCTGCATGTTATTACTTGGACTCAACCTGCTGTTGCTGCGCGCCTGTTTCCCGAACGTGTTTGACAACGGCTCCCACAAGCAGCGCGACGCCCAGCGCCACAACCAGTAACTGCTCGCCTCGCGTCAATCTGAACATTTCAAAACTATATGCCATCGAATTGCTTTGTCACTTCGCCGGTGTTTGACCCGATCCTTCGCCTGTACTAGACGACCCGGTCGATCCCGTGGTTCCCGCGGATCCGGCCGATCCGCCTCCCTTTTCGGAATTCCCTTTTGTTCCCTCGCTCGAACTGGAGCCACTTTCCTTTTTTGCGCTCTCCTTGTAATTGGAACTCCGGTAATCGGTGCTATAAAACCCGGATCCTTTGAATATCAGACCGGCGCCAGTTCCCAATAGCCGCTTCACCTTGCCCTCGCCCCAAGTCTCAAGCCGGCATGCCTGCTTTGGACAAACCGTGTAAGCGTCGTCCTTCATCGATTGGAAGAATTCGAACGTCTGGTTGCACTTTTCGCATTGGTACTCGTACGTCGGCATAGGTGACCCTCACGATATAGCAGAGGCTGGCCTGCGCATCAAACAACGCTTCGAATATCAAATAACCGGTTCCAAACGACGTCGAGCATCTGGAAGCGGAGGGTAAATTCCCAACCAGCTCCTCGACTCTGCCGGCTCAGCTCTCCGATCGAGTAGGAGCACGAGGACGATTTCCAGTAGGTGGCCTGAAAGCCAATCTGAAATTGAACTCGAAACTTCGAACTTCGAACTTCGAACGGTGAAAAGTTCAGTCCACTTGACGATTTGTCCAAGAGAGCTTATTCGGAGCTGAACTACGGCGTATGCGTATTCGATGGTTTCCGATTCTTTTGGCGGTCTTTTACATTTCAGGGTGCGGCGATGGGGAAAAGTCGCGGCTGGATAACCCTAGAACAGCCTATCTTCCTTCCACCGGAGATACAGGCGCAAATCCGGAACAACCAGGATCCGGCTATGACCCGGTTTCCTATTGGGACGGTGATGGTGTCCAGGGCGCTCCTTCGGTGAAAATCTATCTGAAGGAACAACGAGCTTATTTTTACAAGGCGGACGTCCTTGTCGGTGAATCACAGGTCTCCGCCGGACGTGAAGGTCACAATACTCCTGCCGGCAACTACAAGATTATCCAGAAAGACAAAGACCACGCGTCGAGTCTTTACGGAGATTACGTTGATGCTACCGGGAACGTCGTTCAGAAGGATGTTGAGCTCGGCAAAGACCCGAAACCACCAGGTGCAATCTTCAAAGGCGCTCCGATGCCGTTCTTTATGCGAATCGTCGGCGGTGTCGGCATGCACGAGGGCTATTTGCCTGGCTATCCAGCTTCACACGGCTGTATTCGGATGCCTGGCAAAATGGCCGAGACGTTTTTCAATAACGTCGACCTCGGAACCCCAGTGCAAATCGTGGATTAGGTAAGGGCGTTCGGAGTATTGGAGTAACACTTCCGCTTTTTGGCGTAATCCCAAATCGCACGGACTTCCATTGGCGAAAAATCGTACTCGTGATCGTTCTCGTCCTCGTACTCGATTTTCGCGTGTACCAATTCAAAAAGCGCGCCCATGAAGAGCGGACGCGTCGCGCCATGCCTGGACACCGCGCTTTCCGCGTCAGCGCCTTCCGATCGAGTAGAATCACGAGTACGATCGACGGACTCTATTCGCGACAGGATTAGACCAAGAGCTAACGCATCACTCCAATCCGCCGAACCGTGAACGCCGAACCGTGAACGCCGAACGCCCCAATCGAGGACGATTGGGCGACGATTGGGCCACTAACGCCTCCGACGCCGGATCGCGTGATAAATCAGTAGCAGGATTACTGCTCCGATCAGAGAAGGGATAAATCCAACCGGTCGAATGCTGTTCGGATGTCCAACTGTTAACCCGAAAAATTTCCCAATGTAGAAGGCAACAAAGGATCCCGCCACGCCAATCAACATCGTTACAAAGCATCCCGCAGGTTCCTCACCGCGAACGATCAGTTTTGCGATCGCACCGACGATAAGTCCAATAATGAGCGCACCGACCAAGCCGAATAAGCCGAACATGATTCGTTTTTTCCTTCGTTCTCTTCAGTAATCTTTTGGCGTCCACTCCGCAAGAAAGCACGAATAGAAATCATTCGGTTTCATCCGGCTATTATCTCCTCTTTCGAGATTCAATCTTTTTCTTATCTTCCCTTAGCATTTTAGTGTACTAAGCGCCCGGTTTAAATTAGGCTTCGGTATGAGCGAACCCCCCAGCTCGACGTCGATCCTCATCAAGCGGAAAAGGGATTCCCGCGAATCGATCCTTCAAGCCGCCGAAGAGATCGTCGCCAAACGCGGCCCGGCGCATTTGACGCTCGAAACCGCAGCAAGTCAGGCAAAAGTCAGTAAGGGAGGGCTCTTCTATCATTTCCGCTCCAAGGAAGCATTGCTCGAGGCCATGATCCGGCGCGCAATGGAGCTGCTCAAGAGCGAACACACCAAAGTCGCTGAGTCTTTGACCGGTGAACGAAACGGCAAGTTAAAGGCGAATATTATCGGAACGTTGCGCCACCTGGAAGGCCAGCGCCCCGTGCTAACGGCTGTCGTCGCAGCCATCGCAAGCGATCCAAAGCTCGTCGACCCTGTGCGCGAATCGTTCCGGGATGATTTCCAGGCGCTCTGCGAGGAGTTGAATCTCCGAATGGAAGACCTCGCCATTCTCTTCCTCGCTTCACAGGGGCTTTTGCTGATGGAACTGCTCAATCTCTCTTTTCTGACTCCCAGCCAGATCCGTAAGGTCACACAACGCATGTTGGACCTGGTCGAAGAGTTTGATCACTCTCCCAAGTAAAACGAAATCCCCGATGACTCGATTCGCAACACCGTTCGAATTGAACCTCTCGATGATTCCAACGGATCACTCGGAGCAATCACCGCTTATGATGCAGAATCGCGTTACTGTACCGGCTGGCTGGTTTATATATTCCTTCGATTGCACCCAGCCTCTTTCTGCCACAAAATTCTGTTCCAATTATTTCACTCCGTAAATACGAAGTCTGATAAACTGTTGTTCACAAGCCCCACCCCCCAAAACACATGAAGAAACTCATCAACTCACCTGAGAATGTCGTTCTCGAATCGATTGCCGGCCTTGGTGCCGCTTTCCCTGACCTGATCAAAGTCCACAACGATCCCAACTACATCGTGCGTGCGGACGCTCCCGTTAAAAACAAAGTCGCACTTGTTTCCGGAGGCGGAAGCGGACACGAACCGATGCACGGCGGATTCGTCGGTCGCGGGATGCTTGACGCCGCCTGTCCAGGGGCGGTTTTTACGAGTCCGACACCGGATCAGATGTTCGAAGCGACCAAAGCGGTCAATGGTGGCAAAGGCGTACTGCATATCGTAAAGAACTACACTGGCGATGTCCTCAATTTCGAAATGGCAGCGGATCTCGCCAAGGCAGAAGGAATTGATGTGGAAGCCGTTGTGATCGACGACGACGTCGCCGTGAAAGACAGCCTTTACACAGCCGGACGCCGTGGCGTCGGTGCGACCATCCTCGCAGAAAAGATCTGTGGCGCGGCCAGTGAGGCCGGCCATTCACTCAAAGAAGTGGCTGCGCTCTGTCACAAGGTCAATGCGAACGGACGTAGTATGGGGATGGCTTTGACTTCCTGTACCGTTCCCCATGTCGGTAAACCGTCGTTTGAGCTGCCCGAAGACGAAATGGAAATCGGGATTGGGATCCACGGCGAACCTGGGCGCAAACGAACCAAGCTCCAGGGAGCGGACGAAATTACAGAAATACTGCTGACTCCAATCGTTGAGGATCTTCCTTTCAAATCCGGTGACGAAGTATTGCTCTTCGTCAATAGCATGGGAGGAACGCCGTTGCTGGAGCTCTTCGTCGTCTATAGAAAAGCCCACGAAATTCTGACTAAAGCCGGGATTAAAGTAACCAGAAGCCTCGTTGGACCCTACATAACCAGTCTTGAAATGGCCGGCGCTTCAATCACGGTGTTGAAGCTGGACAAAGAACTCACAACCTATTGGGACGCGCCCGTTCTCACGCCGGCTCTCCGCTGGGGCGTCTGATACAACCAGATTCAGGTTACCTTTCACAGCGCAGAAACCGTACGAGGAACCGCCCACACCGATTTCTCTTACTCCATAATCAAATCTCTGTTCCGAGCCGCTCTAGAAGCGGCTCTACAGCCCGAAAGTCTCGCGGACGCTTTGCCTTGCGGGTTTTTCGGGCTCGCACAAAATTTATGTCGAATATTTCATCTACTCAGATTGTTTCGTGGATCGAGCGGTATGCCGCGCATATCGCCGAACAGAAGGACTATTTAACGCAGCTCGACGCAGCCATCGGTGACGCAGATCACGGCGCAAACATGCACCGAGGTTTCAAAGCCGTGCTCGCAAAAAAAGCGGACCAGCCGGCATCCGACATTGGTGTGTTCTTGAAATTTGTTGCGATGACACTGATTTCCACGGTCGGTGGCGCCAGCGGCGCGCTGTACGGGACCTTTTTTTTGCAGGCAAGCTCGATGGCAAATGGGAAGACCGAACTTACCCCCGCCGAATTTGCGGCGGTTCTTGAGAAGGGTCTGGCAGGCATCGTGTTGAGAGGCAAGGCGGCGATCGGCGACAAAACGATGGTCGACGCCCTGCAACCCGGCATTAAGGCGTTCAAACGATCCGTCGACTCAGGCGAACTTCTGAAATCAGCATTCTCTGCCGCGGTCACCGCCGCAGAGGAAGGTCTGAAATCCACGATCCCCTTGGTGGCACGAAAAGGCCGAGCAAGTTATCTGGGCGAACGGAGCGCCGAACATGCGGATCCTGGCGCAACTTCTACGGTGCTTCTATTTCGGTCTGCGGCCGAGACCCTGGCCTGACCTCAAATCAAAGTGAGCCGCTTTATCTGCACGAAGTCTTAGCTTCCCTGAACTACCCCAATTTCGATCGATGGTAGGCCTTGTACTAGTTTCTCATAGCCGGCCTTTGGCTGAAGCAACCGCTGATCTCATCCGGCGGACGGTCAATAATCCTGAACTCAGACTCACCTGCTCCGGCGGGATCGGCGAACATCGCGAAGAGCTCGGGACCGACGCGGTCGAAATCCAGGAGGCCATTGGGACCGTATATTCCGGTGACGGAGTGGTCGTTCTGATGGATATGGGCAGCGCGATCCTCAGTGCTGAAACGGCCAAAGATTTTCTGGATCCCGCACAGCAGCCACAGGTTCGCCTGACATCTGCGCCGCTTGTCGAAGGCGGTATCGCCGCGGCGATTCAGGCTCAGCTTGGCTCCTCGATTGATGAAGTTGTGAATGCCGCCCGACAGAGCCTGTTGCCAAAACAGGATCAAATCCAGGATACTGATTCGCCCGTCCAAGCGACGGTGGATGTGGTCCAAGCTGCGCCGTCCGAAACGGTCGACGTGACCATCCTGAATCCGCACGGATTACATCTTCGCCCTGCCGCCACCCTGATCAAATCGTTGTCCCGGTTTCCAGGTGAGGTGTTGATCGAAAACAAAACAGCCAACCGAGGACCGGTCGCCGTGCGCTCGCTGGTCGACGTCGCTCGCTTGCAAATTCGTGAGGGTGATTCGGTACGCTTTTCAATCTCGGGTTCCGATCCAAAACCGGCAGCAGCCGCGATTCGCGCCCTTATCGAGAACAGATTTGGTGAGGCACCGGCTTCCACGACCGAATCTGATGCTCCCTCCAACGAGAATTCACGGCTCTTCGGCGTTTCCGGTGGGATAGTCGTCGGGCGGATCCTGCTCCTCGATTCGATCCCGGTCGCTATCCCGACACGCAGGGTTGAATCGGTGGCGGATATGGCACGGGAAACCGAGCAACTCGCAGCAGCGATTTCGGCGGCTGCCGAAGAATTTGATGAGCGTATCGACCGTTTGCGACCGACGTTGCGCGAGGACCACCTGGGCGTCTTTGAGGCGCAACGCATGATTTTGGCTGATCCGACAGCCTTCCAGGAGGCCCGGGATCAGATTGAAAAACAACACCTGAATTCTGCGGCTGCCTGGCATTCCGTTTTGTCGCGTTACGTGGCCGATCAGGAGCAAGTCGAAGATCCTTATCTTCGAGCTCGAGCAGCTGATTTTCGTGAAGTGGAACGAATGGTCCTTTCCCATCTCGCCGAGGAAACCGAAAACTCTGGATTGCCTCGTGAGACATTCGTTTCACCCACCCTGGTGGTCTGCGAGGAACTCACTCCGACTTTGGCGGAACAATTCCACAGGGACGCCGTTGCGGGTGTAATCCAGCTTGGCGGCGGCACCACTTCACACGGAGCGATCCTGGCCCGCGCATTTACTTTACCGGCAATTGGCGGTGCCCGGGATCATCTCGCCGGTCTCAAAAGCGCACAAAAGGTTGCTATTGATGGAGCAAAAGGTCTGCTCTGGATCGATCCGGCACAAAACGTTTTAGACGAGTTGCTCGCGAGTCAATTGGACGCGAAGTCCAGGCAGGAACAAGCTCTCCTTGCGAGTCGGGAACCTTGCCGGACCAAGGACGGAATCCTCGTCCAGGTCGGCGCCAACGCCGGCTCATCCAGCGACATGGCGAGCGCCGTGGCGAATGGCGCTGAGTTTGTCGGTCTTTTCAGGTCGGAATTTTTGTTCCAAAAATTTGATCGCGAACCCGACGTCGAAATGCAGCTCGCCGCTTACCGAGAGGCTTTGGCTCCATCCAACAGAACGATCCCGATCACGATTCGTATGCTGGATGTCGGCGGCGACAAGCCTCTCAAATTTATGCCCCAGTCAAAGGAAGCAAATCCGTTCCTTGGCGTCCGCGGAATCAGGCTTCTCATGGCAAATCCGCGTTTATTACGGACCCACCTGCAAGCTATCCTGAGGCTGGCGCATTCTTTCCCTCTCCAACTCCTGATTCCGATGGTCACCGACGTATCGGAAGTCTTAGCAACAAAAAAGCTCCTGATCGAAATCGCTAAGGAATTGAAAACAGCCAACACTCCGCATCGATGGCCAATTCCGCTCGGTGCCATGATTGAGACCCCGTCAGCCGGCATCCTGATCGATCAGCTACTGCTCCATCTTGATTTTATCAGCATCGGTACCAACGATCTGACTCAGTACCTGCTTTGCGCCGAACGCGGCAACGCTTCCTTGGCAAAATTCTCCGACGCGCTCCACCCGGCGGTTTTAGAGATCTGTGAACAGATTATCGATACGGCGGTGCTCCATCGAAAAAAGGTTTCGATCTGTGGGGAAATTGCTTCGGACCCCGAAGCGGTTCCGATTTGGTTGGGTCTCGGCCTGAGAGAGATCAGTATCACGGCATCCGCAATACCGGGGACCAAGTCTCTGATTCGCCAACTGGAGACGCTGAGAATCGCGAAGCGATTGGACTCCAAAATCCACACTTTTACTGAATCATCTGAAGTCCGGAATTTTTCCAAAACACTCACCCTATAAAAACCATATGAAAAACGCAGAACACCATGCAGAAAGCGAATGAAATAATTTAATCAAAACCATACTTAAAACACCGACTCGGGCAGATTTAGCTTGCTTCGTCTAACGGCGAATTTTAGTAAATATAGGTTTTAGTCAGTCCTTCAGTCCGGGCCTCCACGGTACTTTGTCGTTTCCTACTCCCCCCAAACGAAACCAACTAATGAACAATCCACTCGTCGATGAACTCATCGGCACACTGGTGATCATACTATCCTTACGCGGCGTTATTGGTAACGTCGTCCCCTCAACAGCCCTAGCCTTCCATCATAGGGCTTAAAAAAAAAATCCCCCAGAAAGCAGTTCGCATAATGAAATTCACTAAAGGTCAAGAATTCATAGCAGAGTTCCTCGGGACAATGGTCCTGATCCTGTTCGGTGACGGCGTCGTCGCGATGGTCGTTCTATTCGGCAGCAATCCGGCAATCCCCGGAGAAGTTGTAAAAGGCGGTTACACAAACGTCGTTATCGGGTGGGGCTTAGCGGTCACTTTCGGTATCTACATTGCCGGGACAGTGAGCGGCGCTCACCTGAATCCGGCAGTTACACTTGCTTTGGCTGCCACCAAACGGTTCCCGTGGGCGAAGGTTCCTCATTACATAATTGGCCAATTCGGTGGCGCGTTTGCCGCCGCTTTGTTGCTGTTCATCAATTATCACCCCAAATGGATTTTGGTGGACCCGAATCTGGATCATACCACTGGGATTTTCTGCACGTTCCCAGCCATCCCAGGATTCTGGCCCGGCTTTTTTGACCAGGTCGTGGGTACGGCTCTGTTGGTAGGCTTGATTTTTGCCATCGTGGATAAATTCAATATGCTGCCGGGATCTAATATGGCCCCGATTGTAATCGGTCTGCTCGTGGTCGCGATCGGCATCTCGTTCGGCGGAATGAACGGATATGCCATCAACCCGGCACGCGATTTGGGCCCACGGTTGTTCGCGGTTGTCGCAGGATTTAAGAATAACGGGCTGACAGATGGAACGGGGGCTTGGCTGCCGCCGGTCATAGGACCAATCATCGGCGGCCTCTTAGGAGGAATCGCTTATGACCTGTTTATCGGGAAGGCGTTGATTAAAGCAAATGCTATCACCGCAGAGGAACGCGCAAGCGGCGAGGATCCTACCCATCACGAACCTAAAACACACTAATTGCATCTCCCAAACCCCAGAAACATTATCTTATGTCAAAATATCTTTTAGCGTTAGATCAAGGAACGACCAGTTCCAGAGCCCTTGTTATCGATCACTCAGGAAAAGTGGTTGCAGTCGATCAAAAAGAGTTCACCCAGTTTTTCCCCCAACCGGGTCAGGTCGAACATGACGCAAACGAAATTTGGGCGAGCCAAATCGGCGTAGCAGCCGATGCGATCGGTCGCGCAGCAATCAGTCATTCCGACATTGCTGCGATCGGTATTACCAACCAGCGTGAGACCGTTGTGATTTGGGATCGCAAAACCGGTGAACCGATCTACCATGCAATCGTCTGGCAAGATCGGCGAACCGCTCCGCTGTGCGATCAGATGCGGGCAGATGGCCTCGTGCCGGTGATCCAACAGAAGACCGGACTTGTGATTGATGCTTACTTTTCCGGGACCAAAGTGCGCTGGCTACTCGACAATGTTCCAGGCGCTCGGGAAAAAGCTGAACGCGGTGAACTTGCTTTCGGTACGATGGATTCCTGGCTCATTTGGAAACTGACCAAAGGCCAGGTGCATGTAACGGACGAAACCAACGCGTCACGTACAATGTTATTCAACATTCATACCCGCGATTGGGACGATGAATTGCTGAAGATATTGCATGTCCCAAGGTCAGTTTTACCAACGGCTAAAAGCTCTAGCGAAGTGTACGGTGAAGCCTCCGTCGGAACGCTCGAAGGCATACCCATCGCTGGCATAGCCGGCGACCAGCAGGCGGCGTTGTTCGGACAGATGTGCAGCAAACCGGGTATGGCCAAAAATACCTACGGTACAGGCTGTTTCATGTTGATGAACACCGGGACAGAAGCGGTCCCCTCGAAGAACAATCTTCTCACGACGATCGCGTGGCGAAAGAACAATGTCACCGATTACGCACTCGAAGGAAGTGTTTTCGTAGCAGGTGCCGTGGTGCAATGGCTGCGTGATGGTCTCGGGATCATCAAGAGTGCCCCGGAAGTGGAAGCCTTGGCCGAGAGCGTCCCGGACAACGGAGGCGTCTATCTGGTTCCGGCTTTTGTCGGTCTCGGTGCCCCGCACTGGGATTCGTACGCTCGCGGCACAATCGTTGGTCTCACTCGCGGAAGCACCCGTGCGCACATCGCTCGGGCCGCTTTAGAGGGTATCGCTTTCCAGGTCGCAGACCTGCTGACTGCGATGGAATCCGATTCGTCCATCAAACTGGCTGAGCTTCGCGTGGATGGTGGCGCTTGTAAGAACAACCTCTTGATGCAGTTCCAGGCTGATCTCTTGGGAGTCCCGGTGGTGCGCGCTGCCAATACGGAAACAACCGCAATGGGCGCAGCCTATCTGGCTGGGTTAGCCGTTGGTTACTATCAGTCAACGGATGAAATCTCTTCGCAGTGGAGTTCCGACCGTACCTTCGAACCGAAGATCGGTGATGAAGAACGTAAAAAACTGCGAGCCGGCTGGAACAAAGCACTCGACCGGTCAAAAGCCTGGCTCTAGGCAGCACAAACAGGAAACGTTGTGCAAAGGAATACTGCTATTCAGGCAATCTCAGACCGGTCAACGGTCTGGGATTGCTTGGTCGTCGGTGGCGGAGCGACAGGTCTCGGGACGGCAGTGGAAGCTGCCTCCCGCGGGCTTCGTACGCTCCTGGTCGAAAGGACAGATTTTGCCAAAGGCACTTCCAGTCGTGCGACAAAAATGGCGCACGGCGGCGTCCGTTACCTTGCTCAAGGCAATATCAGCCTCGTTCGCGAAGCGCTTCATGAGCGCGGATTAATGCTCAAGAACGCGCCCAACATCGCGCATCCGCTCAAGCTCGTCATCGCGGCTTTTCACCTCTGGGAGATCCCCTATTACTCAATTGGATTGGGTGTTTATGACCTGATGGCTGGCAAGCTCTCCTTAGGGCGCTCCGGGCCTTTGAGCAAATCCGCCACGGTCGGACATCTGCCGACAGTTGAACAAAACGGATTAAAAGGAGGCATCCTCTATTTCGATGGTCAATTCGATGACGCCAGACTTGCGACAACCCTGGCACTGACGTTCTCGGATCTCGGCGGAACAATTGCAAATTACGTCGAGGTTGTCGGTCTCACAAAAAACAACGATAAGATCTCGGGCGCCATTCTCCGCGATCGAGAAACCGGATCCGAACACGAAATCTCAGCCAAGGTTGTCGTCAACGCCACAGGCGTCTTCGTCGATGCCGTCCGAAAACTGGACGAACCTGGCAGTACAAAAATGCTGGCTGTGAGCCAGGGGGCTCACCTCGTGCTTCCGAAGAAATTTCTCCCCGGCACGTCGGCATTGATGGTACCGAAGACTTCCGATGGCAGAGTCATGTTCGGGATACCATGGCATGATCGCGTAATTGTCGGAACAACCGACGCTGAAGTCCCCGAACCGCTCGATGAACCAAGGATCCGGGAAAACGAAATCGAATTCATTTTCACCGAGGCCCGGAAATATCTAGCAAACGACCCGACTGAATCCGATGTGCTCTCCGTCTACGCGGGACTTCGTCCCCTCGTAAAGCCGGCTCATTCTGAGTCGACTGCCGCGATTTCGCGCGACCACACCATCGTCATTTCCAAATCGGGACTGGTGACCATTACTGGAGGCAAATGGACGACGTACCGTCGAATGGGCGAAGATTGCGTTAACCGTGCGGCACAAGTTGGCGGACTCCAACCGAACCCTTCCCGAACCGCTTCTCTACCGCTACACGCCACAAGCGCAGCCCCCGAGATTTCTGCAGCACCGGAACATCTGTCTGTCTACGGTACCGAACGCAAGAAAATCGAGGCGCTCGCTGCCGCGGAACCCGGACTTGCAGGCCGATTGCACGAACGGCTTCCCTACCTTGTCGCGGAAGTTGCCTGGGCGGCTCGCGAAGAAATGGCCCGTACCGTCGAAGATGTCCTGAATCGACGAACCCGCTCCATCCTGCTGGATGCATCCGCCGCACTGGAAGCCGCCCCGCGCGTCGCCGCGATTCTGGCAAAAGAACTTAACCACGACGAAGCCTGGCAAAAGCAACAACTGACCGAATACGCAGCGGTTGGCCGCATCTACCAATTACGTCCCACCTGATCGCCTCGACATTCGGCGCTCCGCGTTCGGCGTTCGGCGTTCCGCGGAGGGATGGGCGAAATAGAGGCATTGCGCGCTCATCGATCTTAATCGAGTACAAGAAGCTCTCGAGCCCTGTTTACTCAGCCGCGGTGTGCGCTCCTTTTTGGGCGGCCGAACGTTTCATCAGGAGCACCAGAAAGGCGAGTAAAACGGCGATCACTGCAAAAATCAGGAACGCGTCGAAATAGGCAAGGGCCGAGGCCTGTTGTTCGCGAAGATCCTCAAGCGACTGTAGTGCCATCCGGTGCGCCGCAGCCAGATCTCCTCTCTGTTCCAGGAAGCCTTGCTGGACTTGCCCGAGGTAAGAATGCACCGCGGGATTGAGCCGATCGAGATTCTCGTTCAATCGCAGCGCGTGGAATATCTCGCGACGCTCGACGATCGTCTGGCCTACCGAAGTGCCGAAGCTACCACCCTCATTGCGCAATAGCGCGAAGAGGCCGACAGCCGCGCCGCGCAAACTAAGCGGGATGTAGAGATAAGCGGCAACATTCAATGGCGCGAAGATCATACCCAAGCCAAGTATCATGACCACTCGCGGCCAAACGGCCTGCCAAGGGGAAATATCCAGGTTGAGCTGCGACATCCAGAAATTGCCGGCGGCGAGAATCAATAAGCCGCCGGCAATCAGCCAGCGTGCGTCGACACTCCGACCCAACAATGCACCAACGACTATGAGCGCCAGGATCGCAGACACGCCCGATGGCGACATGACTAGCCCGGCATGGAAAGCGTCGTAGCCAAAAAGCGATTCCAACAAGGCGGGTAAAAGGGTGCTGGTCCCGTAGAGCACGGCAAAGGCAAAGAAGATAATCAAGGCGCTAAAAGCAAAATTTCTATCACGCAGCGGCCGGAAGTTGACGATGGGGCTGGGGTGACGCATTTCCCAAAATACCAGGCCGACACCCCCAATTAGAAAAAGGATAACCAAAATTTGCACACGCCCAAAAGCGTCGCTCAGCCAATCCCACTCCTGGCCTTTGCTCAGTACGACCTCCCAGCAAATGATCGTGAGCACCAGGAGGCTGAGGCCGATGAAATCGAAATTCAGCGGCTGCTTCTTCAGTTCCTTCCGGTGCTTGCGGAGGTATTCGGGGTCCTGCACCATCAGCCAGCAGAGAAACAACGCGAGCGCGCCCACTGGCAAATTGATATAGAAGATCCACCGCCACGAATACTCGTCGGTGATGTAACCTCCCAGGGTTGGTCCGACGACCGGCGCCAACAATGCGGCAACGCCAAAGAGAGTCTGAGCGGCACCCTGTTTCTCGACCGGAAAGCTATCCAGCAGAATCGCCTGACTGGATGGTTGAAGACCGCCGCCGGCGAGACCTTGCAAGACTCGGAAGAAGATCAACTGACCGAGACTGGTTGCCATGCCGCACAGCCCGGAACTGATGGTGAAGATGGCGATTGAAAGCAGGAAATAGTTGCGTCGACCCCAATGCGCGGCGAGCCAGCCGGAGATCGGGAGGATGATGGCGTTAGCGGCCAGATAACTGGTAATGACCCATTCGCTATCGGTAACTGCTGCAGAGAGTCCGCCGGCAATGTAGCGCAGCGCCACATTGGCAATGGTGGTATCGAGCACCTCCATAAATGTCGGGATCACCACGGCGAGCGCTATGAGCCATGGGTTAAAGACTCGCGGACTGGCGGACTCAAATGATGCCGATAAGGCAGGCGCACTCGCGTTCATGGTCTTGGGCTAACGGATCCCGTGGGCTGTATTTGCGCCTCAAGAAACTTGCCTGCATTCGGGCCGGTAGGCGTGCTTCTCAAATCCACTGTCGGTGTGACCGAGAGCCCAACGAAGAGCGGCAGCCTTTCAGGGTCGTAGTTCATCAAGTCGATGCGCACCGGCAGTCGCTGCACCACCTTAACGAAATTGCCTGTCGCGTTCTGTGCCGGCAGCAAAGCCAGCGTGGACCCAGTACCCATAGTGAAACCGGTAATCCGCCCCTGGAAGACATGTTTGCCGCCGTACATATCCAGCTCCAGGTCTACATGTTGGCCGATCCGCAACTTGCGGAGCTGGGTCTCCTTAAAATTCGCGTCTATCCAGATGTCACGCAGCGAGCGGATGGCCATGACGCTCTGGCCAGTCTGGAGATTGTCGCCGGGATTCACATCGCGGCGGGTGATAACACCGTCAATCTCCGCGTAGACCGTGCAATAGCTTAAATTGAGTTCTGCTTTATCGAGATCGCTTTGAGCCTGTACCACGTTGGTTTCAGCTACTTTTAAGCTTGGCGCGGTGTTGACGATCTTGGTGTTAAACGCGCGGATGACAAGTGGGATCCCTATGAAAAGAAGGACGGCCGCCACTAATGTCCCCACCGCGATCTGCCAATGGCGACGTTTACGGGTCGGCTTGACCGCTGGTTTCGATAATTGATCCGAAACTGCCAGTTTGTCAGGTGACCCGAGATTTGATGGTTCAGTTTCCACAAGCTTATCAGATGTTTGCGTCCCCATGGTGTCGGTGGTCGATTTAGAGCTGGACGTAGTCCTAACAAGGCGCTCGCCCTAAGGCCAGGTAGACTGCCTTGTTTTTGACTGTTCCCTCGTCTCGGATCTTGACTCGCAAAGCGTCGAAAAACACCACCGGATACATCCTCTCCAGGGGCCGGCTCTGCCACTCCACAACGTCTTGGAGCACTGAATCGGTTATCGTGCTGATCAAATCCGCTGAGACCTCCACCTTGTATTGCTCTTCGAGAAAGCTTTGGATCTCTCTAACCGTCATCCCTTGGCCGTACATGGCGATGATCTTCGAATCAAAGCCTCCGAAGCGACGTTGCCCTTTGCGGATGAACTGTGGAGAGAACTCTCCTGTCCGGTCTCTGGGAACCTCGATCTCCAAGTTCCCATCCTCACTGACCAGTGTCTTTTTACTGGTCCCGTTGCGATGGTTCTCTCTGGCCTGACCGACTTCGAGCTTGGGCGCCTGGCCCTTCTCATAGCCAAGATAATGCGTCATCTCGGTCCCAAGCACCCGTTCGTAGAGTCGCTTGGTCAGCTCTTCCATAATCCCTCCAGCGCCGGTCAGGTCCTCAGGCTTCTGATAATCCTTCAACAGCTCTTCGATGATCGCTGGATCTATCCCTGACTTCTTCGATTCTTTGGCTCCTTGGCTTTCTTTTTTTGCTTTGGTCACTTCCATCTCTTTATCTCAGGTTGTGACCCACACACAATTTTTTCGACACCCTCCCCCTTGTTGCAGAATAGGCCCAGTTGTCCAATCAAGGGTTTCCGCCCAAGTTGATATCGCAACAGTTACCCGTGTATTGAACCTTATGTGTTACCGATGTTCTGAACCTGCACCGGGTCCAATCCAAAAGCCGAATCGCGTGCTTATCGTCGGCGCGGGAACAATGGGGACACAAATCGCCGTGCAATGCGCTGGCCGCGGACGTTTTGTCCTGCTCTATGATAGCGCCCTCGCTGCTCTGGAACTGGCTTCAGGCCGCCTGGAGCAACTCGCCCTGGACCTTGCCTCAAAAGGCCTGCTCGGCGCAAGCAACCCTCCCGACGCACTCGCACGGATTCAGCCTTGCACGGATATAGCCGTCGCCAAGCATGCCGCCATCGTCATCGAATGTGTCCCTGAAAATCTGGAGCTCAAAAAAAGCGTATTCGAACAATTGGGACATCACTGTCCGCCGGAAACCATCTATGCAACGAACACATCTTCAATCGCGGATTTTATCAGTACCCTTATCCCTCGTACGCCTCACCCGGCTTTCTAACCGCCGGCACCCTTCCCTCGAAACAATCTGACTAAACATCCAAACACACTCGAGGCGCTCGGCGGCCTCGGGAGATGTCTGCACTGTTGGCGCGAACCTAAGATCAATCGCCCTCGAACGCGTCGTCGTCCTCGATTCGAGGTTCACCGTTTTGGCGTTCGGTGCCAGTGTCAAAAGGCTTCCGGTCCTCGATCGAGGCCGTTAAAAGCGCATTGACTCACCCAACTCGTCTCCGGCGAACGCCGAACGGTGAACGCCCCTACCCTACCTCCACACCAATCCCAACCTCCGTCTCCGTCGCATCTTTGTGGTGAATCAATCTCTCTGCCATTCCCCTCTGTGACCTCCCATTTCGGACCAGGATCGTGCACAGCCCAACGCAGACCACCTCGAGCGCCACAACAATACCGAGGCTTAAGCGAAACGCTTCCTTGTACTCGAACGCCCCGGGCTCTGTTCCAATCCTCGAAAAAAAGATTCCGCCAATCGCGGCGGCGCCAAACCCGGCACCCAACTGCAGTACCGATGTTACCACTCCGGACGCCAATCCTGCCTTCGACTTATCCACTGCTGAAAGCACCACCCTCACAACCGACGGCAACACAAAGCCTTGCCCAATCCCGGCACAAGAGAGTCCACAGTAAAACAACAGATCCGGTTGCAACGAGCGCGCTAACGCCAAGATCGCGAAAGTAAACCCTGCTGCCATCATCCCAAATCCGAGTGTCAACACATGATTGCCGACCCTGCGCGCCACCGTCGAAGACAAAGGTGACCCAATCACAAAACCAGCTGTGTAGGGCATAATCGCGAGACCTGATTCAAGAGGAGACCAATGCAAGCCGCTTTGAAGATAAACGCCGTAGGTCATGAAATAGACGCTTAGGCAATAAAACAGGAATGCCAGCATCAACCCGATCGCGAATGTCCGGTTCTTGAACAGGCTGAGATCAACCAGCGGCTCTTTTCCTGCCAAGAGCATTCGCTGTTCAGTCCGGACAAACAGCCAGAACACCGGCACACTTGCAGCGAACGAAACATAGGTCCAAAGCGGCCACCCGGATTCGCGACCAAGCGTAAGTGGTACAATCACAAGTGCGAGGCACAATGACACTAGCCCGACTCCGGGCAGATCGAGTTTCTCTTCCCGTCTGCCATCCGATTCCGGAACAAAGAACCACGCGCCGACGAGCGCCAAAATCCCAATCGGCAGATTCACCAGAAAGATCGACTGCCAGCCTAATCCGAATGGATGCAAAGTAATTAATAACCCGCCTCCAAGCTGCCCGACAACCGACGAAATTCCGAAAACAAAACCATAAATCCCCATCACTTTCGCCTGTTCGGATGCCGAGAAGAGCGTCCGTATGCTTGCCAGCACCTGGGGCGCCAGCACCGCAGCAGCCGTTGCCTGCACGATTCTCCCGGCGATCAGCCAAGCACCGCTCGGTGCCAACCCGCATAAAAGCGAGGCCAACGTAAATCCAGCCAAACCAATCATGAAGATTCGCTTCCTGCCAAATAGATCACCAAGCCGTCCACCCGTGATCAAGAGAGTCGCGTACACCGCTGCATATGCCGAAATGATCAATTGCAACACTGCGCCATCGGTGTGAAGACCGGCGCGAATCGAAGGCAGCGCCAGATTCACAATAAAATAATCGAGCGGCGGTAGAAACGCGCCCGTCAACAAAACCAGAAGCGCCACCCCCCTGTGACCGGACCAACTTCTACTCACGCTCTTGTGCATCGGCGACTCTTGACCGATCGGTCAAATTTGTCAAATCTTCCTTCCCTAATTCCGCTACTCCGCCACTCCTTGTTGTCGATCCCAACCCCTGTACCACCACTGAGGTTCAACCTCGTGGCGATTGCTCCGGACGTCGTCCCCAGAGGGCGCGCTCGATATTCGCCGACACGCCCATACTCCCGTACGCCGACACCGCATCCATCCGTTTGTGGTAGAATATTACCTCTGTGACCTCCATGCCCCTCCTCCATTCCAGAGGGTTGACCCCTTCTCAAATCGACCTCCTCGAGACCGTCACGTTCGATCTCGCCCAGATACCCGGTGTCAACGCCGTAGTCCTGGGCGGCTCCTTCGCTCGCGGCACCGCCCGTCCCGACTCAGACATCGATATCGCCCTCTATTACGCCGAATCATCGCCACCTGACCTCGAAGCGATCCGGCACACCGCCGAAAAGATCTCTCTTCCGAACCATCCGCCCACTCTCTCCGGATACTACCAATGGGGACCCTGGGTCAACGGCGGCGCCTGGATACACACCTCCGCCGGCAAACTCGATCTTCTGTACCGCAACAGCGACCAGGTCCAACGTGTGATCGAGGATTGCGAGAAAGGCATAACTGAACATGACTACTACCAACAGCCTACCTTCGGTTTCGTCAGTGTCATTTACCTCGCTGAAACCAAATGCAACATCCCGCTCGTAGACTCTCAAAACCTCTTGGCATCGCTCAAACTCCGGATTCAAACTTATCCACCTAATCTGCAGGAGAAGCTCATTCGCGATAGCCTGACCACCGCCGAATTCACACTTATTCACGCACACGGCTTCGCCGAGCGCGGCGATAAACTTAACACATTGGGCTGCCTCACCAAAATTGCCTATGCCCTTTCACAGGCGCTTTTCGCTCTGAACAAAGAGTACTACTTCGGGGACAAAGGTTGCCTGGAAGCGATCGACCGTTTCCCGATTAAACCGGGTGCCTATTACCACAGAGTCACGAAATCACTAACATTCACCTCGGCCTCTGAAAACGAGTTTAAAAATGCGACCAAACATTTTCAACTATTATGGGAAGAAATTATCACTCTCGCGGAAGGCCGTTACACACCACGCTTCGGGCTTCCGGAACTATGACGACAAAGGTTTTCAAACCTATTAAGATCCAATTTCGTCTCGAGTTATATAGTGCGTTGCCGATCGATTTATTCTACCTGTTTTCAATTCTAAGCAGAATTCGGCGATTGTTTCCAGATACACGCACCCCTCGGCGCTTATCTCCCGAGCCGCTCCATGAGCGGCTCGGCAGCCCTAAAATCTCGCGAGCGTTTTGGCTCGTGAGATTTTCGGGCTAGCGAAGCGGTCTTACTTCAACGGTCGCACCGTATACAAGGCACGGGTTACCCTTCGCAATCTCCGTCGCTTCCTCAAGACCATCTGCATAGATGAACCAATAACCTCCAATCGCCTCTTTCGATTCTGGAAACGGCCCATCCATAACAAGGCTTTTCGGCCCAATGATCCTGCCCGTTTGCCCCAGCTCAGATCCGTTTTCCATCTTTCCCTCATTGCAGAGTCGCTCGAACCACGCAGTGAATTCGGCCGACATTTTCTGAATCTCTGCGGGCGCGAGAAACGTATTCCAACAGGCGCCCCTGGAAAGCACCAGGTATTTTGATCTGCTCGATTTCGTGTCCATAAACGGTTTCGCACTGCTTGCTTGGTTTCTATTAATCGATTGTTCAAAAATACGACGAACGGAACCGTGCGGCGAGGACATGCACGAGCAAAACAATTACCGATCCAAGCCATTTGCCGGCACGACCCGATCAACGAACCCAGTTTTTGAATATTTCATGCCCCCTCTCAAGCGCCGAAGTCGTGCTCGAAATTTCGTTCTGATCTGAAGTGAAGCTGGGGCCCAAGAACATTGTTTGAAAGCGTTTGAGCGCTGAAAAACCCATTTTTAAAAATGAAATCTGCAAAGGCATCTTGCGCTTTGCAATTTTGTGTTAAGTCAGACGTTTGGATTCTACTGATAGCACTCTAACAATTCGATCGACCTCAATGCGTTTGCCGTTTCCGACCTAATTACAATTTCTAAAATGACTCACAGCTTACAGTTGTGCGCGAAATTCAATTTGATAATCTCCCCGCTCATTAGCGCTCAAACGCTGACACTTAGATTGCAATTCTACACACCACATTTTGAAGCAAGTAACAATGAATCCATTTCTCAAATCACTCGGCGCCCTGACTCTTTTCAAAAAGACTTTGACCCTGGAGCAGAATAACGGCGTTTCTTCGATTACCTGCAATTCAACAGGCTGGAACGTGGGCGGAGGAATTGAATGGGCCTTCTTTCACAACTGGATCGCCCGAGCCGAATATACAGGCTGGAAGCCAATCTTACTTCAAATTCCAAAACGTTCTGGCGGTTTCTGCGCGTACATGTCTCTGCAGCGAGTTCAACGCGACATCGCTCACCGCCGGGGGCAGGGGATTGTCCGATCTTGTAGTCGTTGGTAAACAGGCTTTAACGCTGCCGGCTGGTTATTTGTCGCACTGTAAATAGCCCTTCGATTCAAACATTTTACCAACCCGCTACAAATCTACGCACTTGATCTTCGATCGGGCCGATATTCGATCTTTCTTCCAGAGATGCGTAGACATTTCCCCCCAAATCTGCCGGCATTTTCGCGCCAGCTTCTCGAACGATCAAAACATGATTTTCGCCTTTTGCGTTGATGAAATAGCCAGCTTCAAAAACTACATTGTCCCGCGGCACTGCCTTATCCGAGTGAGCGTCATCAGTCAGTTTATCGTCCTTTGTGAAGAGAAAAACCCCAGCAGTACAACGAGCAACGGCCTGCTGGATTTGCTGCAAGATGCTTTGACCTGGGGCGAAATCCGTTTGCCAGTCAAGTACTGTTGCACCGATATCCGCTTTGAGAAACCGTTTTAGGTTGTTCGCGACGCCCGTGGAACTGCTGCAATAGCCGAGAAATACGTCACGCCGGTTCGATAATTCTTCTTTCCAATGATTGAAAGGGACGCGAAAGTTCCGCGTATCACGCCAAGCGCGGTCTGCGCTGGCCGGAAATACGCCGACTTGGCCGCGAAAACTCTGATCGAACACAACACGGCGCTGGACATCATCTTGTACCACCACCAACATTGGCAAGCCGAGTGTGTAAGCCATGGCTCCTTCGTAGTGGCAGTACTCGGTCGGGAGCTTCCACTTGCCTTGCGATGCGGCGAACTCCCAGCGCGGCAGTCCAATGATCGCCGCTCCGACGCATCGCCTCGCAACTTTATCCGCTGCAATCGCACTCCAAGCCTGCCCCGCTGCGAGTCCAGACCTTCCGCTAGGGTCATTAAAAATCTCTGCTATGTAACCTAGGCGCTCTATTTCCTCGACGATACCCCATTTCAAGTCATTTTGGTTCGGGGCAAGCCATTCATCAGCAGGCATGCTTATGTATATGCGTCTAATAATTGTCATGTTATTGCTTGTTTGTTGAATATGACTTGATTCACTCATTCCTATTGAGTGAACGTGCAACGGGGATAAGAAACAAAAAATCCTATGCGTCTATAACGAATCTTTTCGCTCGGTATAAATTCTGGAACAGAATGGTTATTAATGTATGCAGATGCAGATCCCTTTTTCAGTATCACTTTTAGTCGATTTACTTGACCGCCACCAGCGTTGATCACATCTTTATCGGTTGCCTGCCAACCGCCAATCCATTGGTCATTAATGAAATGGCTGATACGAAAGTTCTTGTTGGAGTTCACAAGAAACAGATAATAATCTTTCTCGTACTCAGCCCAAAACACCAATCCACCCGACCACGCATTTCCAGAAGGTTTCATGTCCACGCTGATCTCGGCTTCATCAGTTGGCGCGCAGTTCAGAGCCGCGATTCCTTCTTCCTTGGTAGGCCAAATTGTAAACTGAGCGTCGCTTGCCTCCCAATGGGATGCATTTCCCTTGTCCCAGCAGCCTGAGGTAAATGCGTACGGATTATCAGTATACCTAACTGTAACAGTAGCACGTAGGGGAGGCTGCCCGTCATTTGTCAGCGATCAGTCAAAACCAGCCAGGAATAATCGAAATTAAGGGACTCAAAACCAGCCACTTTAAGGAAAGCAAAACAGCTCCATTGGACCGGGGAGAAATAGGTTCAATGGGGCATGTCGAATGTCCTCAAAGTGAGCCTGCAAACAACGATTTACAGCCTGGCCGAACGTGGATGGTCGCAGCGACGAATTGCGAGCGAGTTGGGGATCAATCGCGAAACGGTACGCCGGTATCTGCGACTGGCAAAACCGGCCATTTCGATCGCCGGCTCTGAGGAGGAAGCGGATCGAAAACCAGCCATTTCGATCACCGGCGAACCAGCAGAGCCGACACAGTCAAAACCAGCCATTTCGATTGCCGGCGTTGGGGCTGGGCGCAGGAGTCGGTGCGAAAGCTTGGTTGAGGTGATTGCAGCCAAACTCGAGGCTGGCTTAAGCGCCCGGCGTATCTACCAGGATCTGGTCGAGCAAAACGACTTCGGCGATTCCTATCAATCGGTTCAGCGTTTTGTCCGCAAGCTTAAAGCGACGCAGCCGCGGCGGGTTTGGCGCATGGAAGCTCAGCCTGGCGAGGAAGTACAGGTAGACTTCGGTCTGGGCGCTCCGATTGACGATGGAGCGAGCCGATCACGAAGGAGCTGGGTCTTTCGCATGGTCTTAAGCTATTCGCGCAAAGCCTATAGCGAAGCGGTACTTCGTCAGGACACCGAAACGTTCCTGCGCTGTCTGGAAAACGGCTTACGAGCCTTCGGCGGTGTGCCGCTCCTACTCAATCTGGACAACTTAAAAGCGGCGGTTCTCAAAGCCGATTGGTTTGATCCGGAAATTAATCCCAAACTGGCCGACTTCTGCCGGCATTACGGGCTCCACGTCATGCCGTGTCGGCCTTATAAGCCCCAACACAAAGGTAAAGTGGAGAGAGGGGTCGGTTATGTCCGTGCCAACGCCCTGAAAGGACGGCGGTTCAAATCACTGAGCGAAGAGAACCTCTTTCTCAAGCAATGGGAAAGCCAGGTGGCTGACAAACGCATCCATGGGACCACGCGCAAACAGGTCGCGACCTGTTTTGAAGAGGAACGCGCCCATCTGCAACCGCTGGCCGACTCGCTTTTCCCTAGCTTCCAGGAAGCTCGGCGCAACGTTCATCGCGACAGTTACGTTGAAGTGGCCCGCGCCTTTTATGAAGTTCCCGCTGAACTGATCGGCCGCCAAGTCTGGGTGCGCTGGGACAGCCGCTGCGTAAGAATTTTCAATGACCGGATGGAACAGATGCAAATCCATACCAGGGTCGAACCGGGTCAGTTTAGCCATGTCCTGGGTGCCAGAGGCCTGCATGCCCCGGTCTTGAGCTCCTGCCGTTACTGGATCAGCCGGGCCGGGGTTCTTGGCGATCCATGCGGCCAATGGGCTCAAGGGGCCTTCGACCAACGCGGAGCCGAGTCGCTACGCTCCATTATGGGCCTGTGCGGCTTGATTAAGAATCACTCGGCTTCAGCAATCAATGACGCCTGCTCCAAGGCACTCAAAGCTGGCACCTATCGATTTAAAGATCTTCGTCGGCTGCTCGGCCAGCAAAGTGAGCAAAAGGTCTTCGCCTTCGCCGACAACCATCCACTCATCCGAGACCTGAGGGTCTACTCCAACTTTATTAACCAGTTCCACTCTCATGAACAACACCCTTAAACAACACGCTCGAACTCTGCGTTTATCCGGTCTCCTTGAGAGTCTGGAATTGCGTTTGCAGGAGGCCGAAGCCAATCGACTGCCCTATGCCCAGTTCCTTGAGCTACTCTTCCAGGATGAGATCAACGTTCGTCATCAACGGTTGATTAACCGTCGTCATAAATTAGCCGACTTCCGTGAAGTACGCTCCCTGGACAACTTCGACTTCAGTTTTAATCCCAACACCAATCGCGCTCAGATCTATGAACTAGCGACCGGACACTTTGTCGCTCAGCGCCGGGACGTGCTCCTGGTTGGTCCTCCTGGTGTCGGAAAAAGTCATCTCGCGCAAGCCATCGGTCGCGAGGTACTCAAGGCCGGCTTCCTGGTTCTTTACCGCTCCATCTTTGATTTAGTGCGCGAATTACTGGCCCAGGAAACTCAAGTCGCTGAAAGCCGCCTGCTGAACAAGTACCTGAAGCCCGATCTGCTGATCATTGACGATATGGGACTCAAAATCCTGCCGCAAAAGAGCGGCGAGATCCTCCTGGAAATCATCATGCGCCGTTACGAGAACCGGTCCACCATGATGACCTCCAATCGACCCATCGAAGAATGGGGTAAATTGCTCAGCGATGTCCCTGCCGCCAGCGCGATCCTCGACCGCTTGCTGCATCATGCCGAAATCATCCCCATCAACGGTCGCAGTTATCGACTCCAGCCCAAAGCCAAACGCGGGGTTCCCTCAGAGCGCTCCGTAGCCTCCAGTTCAAGCCCAAATCCGGCATAAACGGCGCCTCCCTACGGACTGCCCTCCATTTATTCCGTTTTGACCTTGATCTGGAGGCTGCTGCAGCGCAGAAGCAGTCACCGCATTTTGCTTTTAATCGCTTCTCGCTCGTGCCTCGCTCCCATCGATTAACGCAAAACTATCAACCTAACAAAACGCCACTTGCCAACTTCCCGAAATCCCTCTAATAACCACAAAAGTGGCTGGTTTTGATTCGATAACTATTGGCTGGTTTTGAACTGATCGGTGACATGCAGCAGACAGCATGAATCAAAAGCGAGTTATTATCTGTCCGAAATGCGGTCAAGCCTATCCTTGGAGTGTGCTTCCTTGCATCGCATTGGATCAATTGGAGGACTGGACTGACTATGTTTCTTACAGCCCCAAATGGCGGTCGAGCGTTGGACGACTTGACCGGCCAAATGGCCTAGATTTTTTCATACCAACTCTCAGGACTTGTACGCGTTGCGAAAGCGTGTTTGAAATCAATCCCACGGCTGCTTGCACATCGCAACAAGCCGAAGCGACGGAAGTAGCCGGCTCCGCTGGATCACGAGAATACCTTCGGTTTCTGAAGACATCGGAAAATATTCCCGAAACCAAGTACGCGAACATAGTGCTCGAAGCTTGGGCTAGATCAAACGACAGATTGCGTCAAGCCCAGCATGCTGAGTTACAAAATCCATACCGCAACCAAATCTTGGCCGTCCTTATCGATGGCCTGCAATCGAGTGTAGGTCCCTATCGTGTCCGTGCCGCAGAAGCGGCTCGCCAATCTGGCAATTTTTCGCTGGCAATCAGTCTGCTAAATCAGGAATTCGAACCTTCGATCAGACCGTACGCAGATTTCGTCCGTGATTTGGCGCAATTGGGAGATGTTTTGGTGAGAAAGATAGCGGTTTATCCGGAGATAACCGCTTTTGAAAAGGCAAAAGTGCGAGCCGTGGAATACGCCGCCGAACTCGTCCGCGCACAGGCCGAGTGGGAGAAAAAGAAAAAGGCGATCAGCCAAGAACACAGTAGCGTGGGTGGGATGGGTTGCCTTCTCCTTTTAGCGGGAGTTCTTGGGGCCGGCTTTTTGGGTCAACTCGCGATTTGGCTGATTTTTGCTCGGGATCGTCGTTTTTCTTGTTTTCTTACCCCTTTCAAATAAATCCGACCGCCAAGCCAAAGCATGGGAAGAAAAAAACCCAAAACCTGCATGGAAAGTCGTTACTCCTACCTTTAATGCAGTGCCCCCTATCATTTCCGCAGAAAGCCTTCCAAACAGTGCAAATCAAAGTACCAAAGCTCAGGTCTCCGAAGAACTTGACGAGTACGCGCAGCTCGGGCTGGCGGCGGCAAGCCGGGTTCCTTTGGTCGCGCAAAAGCTTGGATTCTCAGTCGGCTTAAAGGATTTCTCTGGCGAGAAAAGCAAGCATATTGTTCTGCTGAGCATGCTCTTCGAACTGCTCCTTTTTGAGCGCGAACTGAATGATAGTCACTCGATTCTCGCCCCTGATGTGAAGGCACGTTTCCACAAAAGTTTTGCCAGATTTATCTTTCAAGAACTCGGCTTCCAAGAGACTAAATTACCGGAACTTCCCGAGAGCTTCTACGCCGCACTGAAAAGCTACGAAGGACTGCCGTTTTATGACCCTGTTCCAGGCCTGGGTGGTTCGGCAACCGTTCTGGGCAAATTTTTAGCAGCCGTAATTCAGGAAGCCAACCTGGATGCAACGCCAAGTACGGGTGTAGAGACGCCAGCCGAAATTTTGGTGCGGCACGCGCAAATGGAGCAGACTCGGGGCATTTATCGCCCGTTTCTGGAGCGACATATTATTTATGGAAAGAACTGAGAAATCCGATGAAGGCGTGAGTATGAATTTCCCGAGTAGTCTTCTGCTCGCTTCCCACGCACGAGATTCTGTTCGTGCAGACGCTCTGGCAAATCCGTCGGGACCCCGAGGACCTGCCTGATCGATTGATATAGGGTACTAGGCCGATTCGATTTGTCGGCACTTCGCGCGCTTAAGAGCGTCCCGCTGCAGATCGAGTGTCTGATCATCGGTCGCTATCGGTTATTGTCGCCCTGCACTTACTGCACTCAAATCGTAGACTGCTGTACTACTTCCGAGGACAAAAGTAAGAATCGGGGTTGTCTACGATTTAAGTGCAGTAAAACGGCCATTGTCTACGATTTAAGTGCAGGGCGACAGCAGCCATCTCACGCCGCAAAGATCCGGCAAAACTCTCCTCCTGCGCAGAGTGATAGTAAAAAGTTGATTGACTAATAACATCACACACACGGACCCAAAAAGAAGCTCCGCGCACTACTTTCGGGGACGAAGCTCTGCTTTGACTTTGTGGCCGTTACTTCGCATTGCGACCTGTTTGCCAAGTTCGTCAAGTTTGACATGCTGGACCAGCCGGACCGGGTTTCGGTTCGGCTAGGGATCCTGACGCGTACCAGCCGCTGGAGCGCTCCCACTATTGTGTGGGAATCAATTCGAATTCCTCGCTTAGAATGTAAGGCTTGCCGTTGATCTCTATGGTGAAACCTGGCTCCAAATATTCTTCATCGAGGATCAATTTTGATAAAAGCTCTTCAGTAGTCATTTCGCAGCACCAGCATGCTCTCTGTCGCAGATCCAACTCCTCTGAAATATTCGTCGTCAAATACGTCCGCAAAACTCTCGTATGGTCCACTAATCCCTTCAATGGATTTACCTGCCCAATAGCGTCCAAGAAACTCTTTAATGTATTCTACGCCATTAGAACACATCCCTCCGGAATCCCAAGACTGGCGGTAAACCTCTCCACCGTTTGCCTCCAGAAGCTCAAGAAAGTTACCTTTCCATTCCTCGGGATCTTCTCCTGGCCACAGTTGGAAAATTGAGCCAGTAGCGTTCGCAGTCTCCCTATGGTTGAGAAAATCGTCGAGCGTTGCAACGACCGGTGCCTTCTCTCCGACGTGATCGCGGCCAGGCATTTTATTGGCAACAGCCTCAATTCTTTGCGCGTCCAATCTCGGGATTTAATATTTTGCATCCCGCAACTCCTCTGTCAGAAGCCCAATAAACTCCTGAGGCGACATCGAAATGCCGCCGATCTCTAAAGAGGACATATCGATGTCCGATATTGTCCGTGCAAAAGCGCCGGAAAGCGCGGTGTATGGACCTGCTTGCCCCGCATCGGTCGATTGAGCGTAATAACCGCCTTCATATTCGTAGATGGCAGCCCACCGCTGAATCCCAGATCCAAGATTTGAGGAAAACCATATGATGAGTTTTCCAGCACGTTGAATTTCCGTTCCGAGCAGGCGGAGGTACGCTTTTAGTTGGAGTCCATCGTAAAGCATTTCAGGCGGGTGTTATTCTTTGAAACAGTGATGGTTAAATTCCAGCTGGTGATTCATAGTGGCAAGACCCAGGCGCAGATAGCCCGGGAATTCTCTTCGGGACCCATCTGCTCTCCATCGAGCGATGCTAAGAGTTGTGTTTTCTTTGCGGTTAGTCGAGAAATGATGTTGATAGGGTGAAACACGCGTGAAGGCGAAGTTCAAGGTGTTTCAGCATGGCGGAATTCAGTACCGAATCCTCTCCATGTCTTCGAGCAAAACCTTCTGACCGCGGCGGTCATAGAGTTTCGTGGTCCGGCTGTCGGCGTGGCCGGCGATTCGCTGAGCGGCTTCCAAGAGTGCCGTCATTTTCCAGAAAATTCGTGATGCCGGTCGCCCGAAATGAGTGAGGCGAATAGTGAGCCGGCAATCCGGCTTGTTTGAGCCGTCGTTTGAGCATGTCCGCGGCGTCAGTGCGCACCAGCGGCCGGCGCGATAACTTTCCGGTTTTTCCCAAAGCGGCCGGGAACAAAGGAGAGCCTGGCTCCTTGTCGAGGCCGGTTGCTTTGAGGTATTCGTCCAGGAGCTCTTCGAGCTTGTGGTGCACGGGAAGCTCTTTCTCTTTGCCGCCTTTCTCTTTAAAGCGGAGCAAAAACCGTTTCCCTGAAGGATAATAGTCTTCGACCTTCAGATTCACGACGGCGCCGATCCGGGCGAAAGTGTAGGCAAGGACCCCGAGCAGAGCGCGATCGCGGAGGCCGGTGTGCGTGGATGTCTCGATCACGCCCAGAAGCTTTTGAACTTCACCTTCGACAAATGCCGGCGTTTTGCCTTCGGTCCGTGAAAATCTCTCGGTTTTGACTTCCCGGGCCGGATTCATGGCCAGCACTCCTTTTTCGGTCAGCCAGGAAAACAGCATCCGGATCGCGGCCATGTGCTGTTTGACCGTGGGCGGCGCGGCCTGGCGTTGCAACGTCTCGATGTAGGCGGCGACCGTGATCGGCTCAATGTCTTCGAGGTCCTGATACCCGGCGCGCTCAGCCCAGGCCATGAACTGTTGGATTGCCCGGTAATAGGCGGCTCGGGTGTTCGCGTTGCGGATCGGGACCGTAAAAAACTCGAAGAACTTTTTCCGGTTGACGGCCCGGCGCGTTCGATGAGAGTGGGAGTTGGGAAAGTTTGGGGTGAAACAACGGCAAGTTCGGAGTCCGGCATTGCCGCAAGAGAGCTACACTAAAGGGTCCCCTTTTGGCCAGTCATAAAGGGGTTATGAAGGACTAAAGTTAGGCGAGGCTGAGTTTGTTTTGCGTGTGGCTTTCGTCTTCGACGCGATCGGTCTCGCTTGAGTGTGACTGAAGATGATCCAGGAGGTTATTCGAGCCGCCAGCTAGAATATCCAACTTACGCCGCCGAAGAAACCACGCCGAGCTCCTATTGAGGCGCTAAGATTCCAATGCCGGTGCCGTTTCGCAGTTGATAAGCTTGGATTGAACACATCTGTCACGTCAAACCGAACCCGTATTCTGCCACAGTTTTCCGGTAGGTGAAAATCGTGCGTGAATCCGACATTTGCATCAAACCACTCTCGAAGTCTTGCGCCGAGAGACGGTCGACTTAATGGTATCGGTGCCGCACATGAAGCGCGTCAACAGGCGCGCAGAAGTCTACGCGCGCAGTGAGGTCGAAGTGATCTTGACTGCGCCCAGACAGCCGCGGGACCGATGCCATCAAGTCGAGCGTCTCTTGCCCAAGTGTAACGCCGTAGAGAAAGCGCACGGCGCTGACGGCGATGTTGACGCTGGAGGCTGACAATTGACGTTCCTTGATGAGATGGTACAGCCAGCCCGTGACTTGCTCGTAGGAGATCAGCTCTGGCGAACGGCGATAATAGCGCGCCAGATCACAGACGTACCTTGTATAGGCTTCCCGAGTGTGTTTTGACCGGCCATGAATGACCAGGTCCCGGATGTATTTGGTTCGTAATGGTGTCGATAGGTCGGCCATTATGCCGACCACGACTTCATGCTCACGCCCGCCACTCAAGGACGCCGCGTAGCGGCTTGGTTGAACCGGCTGCTGCTGAACCGGCGCATCGATTTGCTCCTTTGCCAACGACCCTGATGGTGACGTTCGAAACGTTTCTAGCTGCTGCTGTTCTGGTGAACCGGCGTCCTTCCGGTCGCCGCTTCAAGTAAATGTTTTCAAGTGCCATCTGGCAATCAAACGATTTAGGCGATGCTGGACTTCTCTCTGGCATCTAGAGTCCACCGCCACAGGCCTGAACCCATTTCGCTTGGCGCAGCTGCTCGTCTTCCGTGAAACGCAGCCGAGCTGAGCGCGAACTCAGAGGCGGCCAACATATCGGAATTCTTGGAAGCGGTCGCGGAATTGTAAGCCTTGAATGATTTCACACCGCAGCTGTTGGCCCACACAGTTGCCGATTAGGTTTAGCCAAGTAGAATTGGCAGAAGTACTCCGAGGCCAAGCGCGAAGAACCACAGTGCCGGAGCTGGTGTTCTACTGGACGAAGTGTGATGCTGCTCGCGGGCTGCAATGCGTGGATCGAGAAGCAGCCATTGCTTATACCGCCGCTCCAGCAGGAGGAACGTAAATGCAGCGGCCCCGCCATAGATCAAGTGTCCGATGAGCGAGGGGAGCAGAGCAACGGCCGCGCTTGCCCTCCAGTCGTAGACTCCAGTCAAAATCAGGGGCAAAAGAGTTAGCGGGCCCGCATACCACCAGATCAAACCAAACAGAAATCCCCAGGGAACACCGAGCCCAATGCTGGGGGCCTCATTGCGGATAACAGCCCGTAGGTCATACCGATTCCTACGCTTACGAGAAGGTGGATGACCAGGCCGCTGATGCCGCCGAAACTGGTGTCGAGCCCGGCAATCTTCGGCAATAATTCCGGTTGCGGCCATGACTGGAATCGAGACCAGGCCTCCGACCAGCCCAGCCAGCCCTCCCCATTCGATCGAACGCAGAAAATGGAGACGCAGACCCTCGGGTTTGCGTATTCAATGGATCGGATTGAATGAACAGTCTCACCCATATGCGGTCCAGGAATGCATAGATGGTACCCAGGATGAATCCGTAAATAATGTAGCCGACCAGCGAACCGAATAATGCGGCGCCCCGTCCCGCGGACCAATCCACAGGCTGACGTCCGACGATGGGGAAAACTGTAAGCGGGCCGAAAAACCACAGGAAGATTCCAAATCCCAGGCCCCAGCCCATGCCTCAGCCATAGCCGCGCACGTCGCGCTGGAAAGAGATTCGAAAATTGAGCCGATCAGCAGCGCCACCAGGAAATGCATAATTACCGCCCTAGCCTGAGATTGGAAGTCCGGCAGCCCCTCGAGCAGCGGCAAGTACCCTCCTGCATATTCCCAGCCGCTGAACGCCAGTCCACCGATGGTTCCGGCAAGTCCTCAGTCACGACCGCACGGCCCCAGCGAAATTGCGGCGATCCTTCCTTGGTGCGAAGGCCTCCACGGATTCCAAGGACCACACCTACCGGCATGCCCAGGCAAACCAGGTAAGCGACAAGCTGGGGAAATCGCACCTGGGCATCATTGAGCATGGCAATGGAAGAAGAGGAACGAAGGAGAAATAGATCAATTCCAGTGGGTATCACAAACCAAAGAAGCAACGCGGTGCTCAGGCCCCAGATTAGGCGCGCTCTGGAGTGGTGGCGCGTCTGGCGAAGAAAAGACTGAAGGTGAACCCAAAAAATCCTCCGAGCAAGATGCTGTGACCAATTGGAGCTGAAAGTATTTTGCTTTGAATTGCGCCGCCCAGCACGCCGGTGGAAAGCCCAAGCAGCGGCTCGAGCCAGGCTGAACTCTTCGCGGCTGCTGCCGCCTGCACAGTCAATGAAGGTTGTGATACCGACATTTAGGGTTTCTCCTTCTGCAAATCAATCGTCTGCACGATGTCTCGTGGGAAGAAAAGCTCGATCATCCAGTCCATCAGTACGCGAATCTTCCTCTCCATCCCCGGCAATTTCAAGAGATAGATTCCCGCCACATCAGCCATGCTACAAGCCTGAGAAGCGCACGGACTTGCTCCGGGCAAAAGGGACGCTCAATTCGGCGCAGGCGGTCTGATGGCCCACCACGCACAGCGCTCCCAGCGAATCGAAATGAAAATTCTTGAGCGGCCGTCCGCCCAATTGAGCAGCGATATTTCTGGCTACGGTTGCGGCCTCGCGAATGGCAAACTGCGCCGTTGGAGGGCACGGCTTGCCGGTTTTGGCGTCGTTGACTGCGGCGCAATCTCCCAGCGCCCATACACCTGGATGACCAGGCACGGCCAGGGTGAAGTCCACCTTAACTGCGCCACGTTTGTCACACTCGAAGGGCTGAGACTTGAGCAGAGGATTGGGTGCGGTGCCGGCGGCCCACACCAGCGTCTGGGCGCGGATCTCTCCATCACTGACCACGACGACGCCGGGCTGCGCATCACTCAGCCGGGCATTTAAGCGGAACTTCACGCCACGGGCTTCCATCTTTTTCTGTGCATACCTGGCCAGCGACTCACTCAATTCCGGCAAAATCCGGTCTCGGGAGTGAACCAGGACGATGTTCAGCTTGTTTGGATTCAGGCTTGGGTAGTCGGCCAGAATACCGCGGGCGAAGTCGTTAAGCGCCCCAGCCAGCTCGACTCCAGCAAACCGCCGCCAGCAATCACGAAGCTGAGGAGGGGCGCCCGCTGCGATGCATCGGGCTCGCGGTCGGCACGCTCGAACATCTCAATCACGCATTGCGGATGCGAATGGCATCCAGCAGGCTTTTGAAGTTAAAGGCCAGCTTCTCGATGTTGGCCATTCCCAGATAATCGAAACCGAGCCGAGCGCCAGCACCAGATGGTCGTATGAAACGACCAACTGCCCCGTCGGGGAATCAGAGGCCAAGACCACTTTGTGGCTCTCCAAATCAATCGCGTTGACCCGCCCGCGGATGAATTCCGTGCGGCGGAGGCTGCTGCGCAAGGGCGTGCTGATGTGACTGGGCTCCAGGGTGCTTCCAGCCACTTCCGCCAGCATTGGCGTAAACAACAGCGCGTTGGTCTCACTGATCAGCGTGATCATCGCTGATGAGTTCGTGTGAAGCTCCTGCTCCAGGCACTCTGCCGTCTTCATGCCCGCGAATCCACCTCCAGGATTACGATCTGTTTCCTTTGCTGTGGAACCGGCGCAACGCCTACAGCTTCGGGACCAAAGACATGCTCCGCGAGGTCGCTTAATGCCTGAGTGAACAAACCGAGCAAGGCGCCATAGAGCACCCATCCCACCAGTGAAGGGAAGTGTGCTCTCGATCTCTTCCGCGCTCCATTCGGGCCTTTGACCGGACAACAAGGGAAGCGCAATGAGGCTGATCAGCCCCCGCAAGGGCACTCCGAGCGCGCCAGCCGCCATCAGGTTGTCAACATAGGCCTGCGGCGTGCGTCGCGTGCCGACGGCGTAGGCCATGCCGATCGCCATACCGAGGGCGACGCTGAAGCGCGGGTGGCCAAGGCTCAGCGCCAGAGGAGCGCTGGCAGCAGCTCCCGCGAGCATCCCTAACACCGCTGTTCGGATATTTCCAGTCATAGCTCTTGATCGCAAAGTCTATACCTCAGACTGTATGCTAAAGGTCCAAATGGGGGGTTTTGGAGACGCTAGAAGAGGCCGATTGACTGTGGGCCATCGGGAATTGGCGGCGTTCTAAATCCATTTGTTCGTTTACCATCTGGTACCTCAAAAACCTCCAGGAGACTCCTCCGTAGAGGTCTCCAGCTCCGCGATCAACAAACGAAGTGAGTACATGATATTAAAAATTCCACCATTTTGCGATTAACGCGTCTTTGTTAGAAACACTGCCCGATTCAATTGACCGCGCAAATCAGAATCAAATCCAGGACTGCTGTGGTGGTTGGTACCAACTGTCATCTTCTGAATTGATAGTGGACTGGTTATTTGGAACTGGATTTATCAGTCTTGCGCCAAACCCGCTTCCGGTTGAGGAACAACCGGTAGTTAGGGCAACGGTGGCCCCCAGCGCCACGGCTAGTAATGCAGCTCGTTCACGCATTTGCTTCTCGGCTCTCCTTCTGACGACCGCAGTCAGGTGGAGCCATTGTTCCCTTGTTTGTGCATTGTCTAACTTAGAATGTGCGGCGTTTGGTCGGTTCTGTTTTATGCTGCCGCGCTAAAAGTTGGCTTGTTTTGCGAAGATCTAACCTTCCTCCGCTTTCTGATCAGGTTATCTATTGCCAGGGGTCCAGGACCACCCAAAACAAGGGCTGCGAGGCAGGCGAGATACAGGAGGTTAACTTCATAGCCAGGCGGACCGAACTGCGCGCCGGCCGCAGTCACCGCGTTGAGCTTGATCGAACTGAATCCGTAGGGCAGCTGTACAGTGAAGGTGGCTACCAAAAGAACCGCGGCCATAGGTAAGCTGGCCAGCGTTACGAAAGCGCCCAGAATTACTGCTAAAACCGCCGAGTATTTCCACCAGGGATAGTGGACCATGCCATAAAATGCGGTGCGGGCACGCCGATCGCTTGGAGGATATTGGCAAATGCGTCAGGTCCCTTGGCTAGCTTGGCAAAACCGTGCTCCATGAAGCCATAGCCAACGATCAGGCGCAGTGGAAGTAGGGGCCAACGATCGATCGGGAATCGAGGTAACAAATTGAGTGACATAGGTACATCATGATGTCATTATAGCATTATGTCAAACGATTCAAACAACCGCCTGCCGCTTTACGCCCAGGTCGAGAATGTGATCATCGGCCGCATCTCCAACGGCTCATTGCCTCCCGGCACCCGCCTCCCCTCTGAGGACAGTCTGGTCCAAGAATACGCGGTCAGCCGGACGACCATTCGCGCAGCGATTCAAAGTTTGGTCCAACGGGGTCTGGTAGAAATCCGGCGAGGCAAGGGCACGTTCGTGACGCACCCAAAAATCACCCAAGAGCTGACGGAGCTCACTGGCTTTGTCGAAGACATGCAGGCGTTAGGTCGCCTTGCCACAGCCAAGGTCCTTGATCAGCAAGTCGTCGCGGCCAACCAGGTAGTGGCCCGCGAGCTGGCATTACCGCAAGGCGCGCCCGTGGTGCGGATCCAGCGCGTCCGCCTAGCGGACGGGATGCCGCTCTCTTTCGACGAGACTTATCTCCCGAAGGAAATGGGAGAGAAAGTGATGGCCGACAATCTCGAAACCGAGCCGATCTTCTCGCTTCTGGAGCGAAAATACAGCACCCCGCTGGTGGAAGCCGAATACCGACTGGAAGCCGTCTGCGCCGACGCCACGGTGGCGAGAGCGCTCTGCATTGGCGTCGGCAGCGCGATCTTTCTGATCGAGCGAACCTCCTATTCGATTGGGCATCAACCCGTCGACTACGAGAAGCTTCACTACCGGGGCGACCACATTCGATTCGTGACCCGACTGGCACGGCGAACGCCCGTGCCGCGGAAAGGCGGTGCCCGCAAATGAACACCGGAACTGAACTATGGCTGTTTGCCGTGTCGCTCGGTGCTAGTGCGTTGGGCGGCATGCTGGGTATGGCGAGCGGCATCTTTATTGTGCCTGTCTTGACAATGTTCGGCCACGTCGATATCCGAAGCGCCATCGGCGCCAGCATCGTCTCTGTTATTGCCTGTTCGTGCAGCGGCGCTGCTCCTTTTCTAAAGGGTCGCTTGACGAATGTTCGCCTCGCGATCGTACTGGAGACCGCGACGACGGCAGGCGCTCTCAGTGGCGTTCTGCTTGCGGGCACAATCCCGGCGTCGTATCTCTTCTTCATATTCGGCATGATCCTGCTACTCTCGGCCCAGCAGATGCTGGCAAAGCGCCGTGATCCTGCTCTCGCGCCGACACAGCCTTTGACCGGCCGCTCGACGACGCGGCGACTGGATTCGAGTTACCCGGATCGCGCACTCGGCCGCGACATCGCCTATCGGGTGGAGCGCCTGCCGATGGGCATGATGTTGATGTACGGTGCCGGTCTGATCTCGGCGCTTTTGGGCATCGGCAGTGGTGTTCTCAAGGTTCCGGCCATGGACACGGCGTTGCGCCTGCCACTTAAAGTTTCGTCAGCAACCTCGAATTTCATGATCTCCGTGACAGCCGCGGCCAGCGCGGGCGCATATCTTGTCCGAGGCGATATGGTTGCTCCGATCGCCGGCCCCGTCGCCTTGGGGTCAGTCGTTGGCGCGATCCTCGGCGCCCGTTTCCTCATGTTCATTTCAAGCGACAGAATTCGCCTGTTGTTCGTGGTAGTCTTAGTCGCTCTGGCGGCGCAGATGTTCCTGGCCGCCTTCGGCGCAGACTTGTTCCGGGGGATGGCATGAGCAGCAGAACGATTAAACCCGTCCGCATAGAGTCGCTTCTGGCGGGTGTATTGAACCTCGGAACATGGCTTGCATCAGTCGTGATTGTCGCCGGGCTTGTGCTGTCATTATTCAAGCGAACGCAATTTCCCACCGGCGCACAGGTAGTCACTGCCGGGATCGGGTTATTCATTCTGCTGCCGATCCTGCGCGTGATCCTGATGCTTACTATCTTTGTGAAGGAGCGTGACTGCAAATTTGCCGCCGCCGCCGCCGTTGTGCTCTTGATCATATTTGCAGGCTTTGCGATCGGCATCCTGTCCAAATAGCGGCGGCTCCGGGAGGGCTCCGAGTTGTATCTGCGCGAATCATGAACGCGTTGGACAAGAAATGGGACGCCCTCCCCTCCTCCACCCTCCCCTCTTCGGTCGTAACGCATCGGTGTCGATAAACGCTCGAAACGCAGGTTATGTAGGACTAAAATTAGGGAAGGCTAATGGGGGCTTGCCAGTGGCGCGACGATCTGGTCGCAGCCATTTTGGGACCCACTTCAAGGTCGCTTGCATGGAAGAATGCTCTCACTTGGCCTTGGCTCATTTCGAAGCAATCAGCCCGACAATCCCCACTTTTTCATTAAATTTCGTCGTGAATCCACAAAAGAGTTAAGGCCTTGTGCAGTATCGGAAAATACCTGGAATCCTCGGTGATCTGCGCTTTGTGATTATACCTAAAGCCATCCAACCAGAATCCAGCGTCGATCTTCGAATCACGCGACTTTAACTTTTTCGCATTCACCTCTGCGGTGCAAGAATGCCCATGAATCACCGGGTCATCCAATAGCGTAAAGGAACGATTAGAAGAGCACATGAACCACTCCCTGCGACGATTAGACGAGGAGACAAGGAAACATTCTTCTTTGGTATTCAAGACAAATTGCACAGCGGTCGAGGTCAGAGTTGTTTGAAAAACAGCGCTCAAATTTTCAATAAAATCAAGGCTCGGATCAACACCAACAAGCCTTTTAGCAAACATGAAGTTCGGCAGCAGAAGTTCGGCAGCAAAAAGGTTTGCTTCGTACTCCTCGACCGCCTGCGCTTCGGACCAGTTGGTCGCTTGGGCTACATCGACGGCGTCGAATTGTCTGGCATTTGGATGCAACAAGAAATGCCCAAGCTCATGTGCAATGACGAATCTCTTCTGGCTAGGATAGGTTAAATTGCTGTTCACCGTGATGATGGCATTGTCGCCTTCACGAACGATGTATCCGTCCATCCCTTCCAATGGTTCTTCCTGGACGTTCGCACCTTTTATGAACGCGATCGCCTCTGGATCGATGTCAGATGGCTCTTCTACTCGAAGCCCCAGTAAAACGTCCCTCGCTTTGGCAAGAGGAATTGTCTTACGTGCCTGCCGCGGTATCACGTGGATTCTCGGTTTGTCGGCGCATCGGAGGTTCTCAAAATCTTAAGGCTGTCCAAAAGCCGCGCCTTGTCTTGCACGCTTAGATTAGTTTTGTTGCGAAAAGCGACCGAAAGCACGTTTGCATCAGTCTGGTTTAGCAGGTCTGCGTACGCTTTTTCGATTTCCGCCGTAGTGGCACTAGTCCAGGTTGCCAAGCTGTCCTTTACTTGTTGAAAAGCGGATTTCTTTGCAGCAGCGTCCTTCTTCCAAGCTAAACGATCGGCCTTCAAATAATTTTTTGCGACCGCTTCCAATCGTGAAAGAACCTCGTCAGCGTTTACCCCTAGATCTTCAAGGTCGGCGCGCACCTTCTCCACCGTTCGATTGTCTGGAACGGATTCAAGATCGGCGTAGAACTGCTCTAAGCTTATATTTTTCTTCTCTTTCATTAGGTTCCCATTGTTTTCCGCTCCAGTTCTGCGGTCGTTCGGACTCCGAATAATTGGATTGTGTGCTTTTTCAGCGCTCGTTTCAGCTCATAAACGCGCTCAACGGAGCAGTCGCACAAAACCGCAATCTCGGAGCAGTCCGTGATTTCCTCGAAAATGGCATCCGCTACAGCGAGTAGCTCCGGCTTGTTTTGGAGGGACGAACTCAATTCGGCTCGCCAAGATTTTGCTGCGGTATGCCTTTCCTTCCCATCGAGCAGCTCATTCGGGGGTAACATGTCAACATCGCCTATCAGGAGCGTCGGATCAAACCCCTCCGCTTCACCTGGCGGCGCGTCGATGTCCACCAAAGGAATCCGGAACTTCGTCCTCTTCGACGACGACAGGATCTCAGAAACGAACCTCAACAGGCTTGTTGGAGCGACCGTAGCCGACGTACGAAACAAAGCACTCAAGATCGACATCGCCGACCGACTTATCCGGTCATTACATCCGGACGCTACGGTCGAAAATCGCGCCGCTAAATGGGAGACCGGCCGAGAAGCTTTCCTGGAATGTGATTTGATCTTTGGCTGCCTGGACGAACTTAGGCCGCGTCGAGATCTGGAAGGGTTCTGCAGGAGGAACCTCATCCCTTACATTGATGTCGGGATGGATGTCATAAAGACCGCTTCTGCTCACGAAATATATGGTCAGGTGATACTATCCATGCCCGGATGCCCTTGTATGATTTGCATGGGCTTCTTGGATCCGCAATTGATAGCTGGAGAGGCTGCAAAATATGGAGACGCCGGCACTAATCCGCAGGTTGTTTGGTCCAATGGGATAATCTCCTCTGCGGCTGTGGGGGTCGCAGTAGACTTGCTGACCGGTTGGTCCGAGGCGACAAGAGGACCAATCTTTCTAACCATGATCGGAAGTCGTGGAACTTTGGCTCCGGACAGACGGTTGTACCATCTCACCGATAAAACATGTCGACATTACCCGTTCTCGCAAACAGGCGATCCGGTGCGCCGGCCACTTTGAAGTAATAGAGGTTCGCACACGAAACGGAAATCTAAGCACACTAAGGAGCAATAACGAGAGCTACATCTTTTAGAGCATCGTTAGCTAGCCCCGTAAGCGCACCGGCGCAAAACGTGAGAACAACAGCCCACCTGAACCGGGGTAGGATCCTTGGAAGGCAGAATTGGATGTCTCATGCCAGCAACCGATTTGGGTGGTAGGAACAAGCTTCCGCGAGCTGCGAACAAACGCGACAACTCAGTCAGATTTCTTTCATTCGCTCGATTAGGAGGATTACCCGAAAGCAAGTAGCAATGGCTCGACGGGAAGTTCCCATAAGTCGCGTAAAAATATCCAGAGTCAAATTTGTCTGTCGGCAGAAACTCCTTGGTATCGGCTCCCGACAAGATTTTGCTGGAGGAGACGCTTGCAATGTTCACCTGGCGAGGGCTTCCTCTCTTCCTCTCTCGTCAGCTGAACAGTTTGCTGCATAAACGCATAAACGCCTTTCTCAGGTTCTCAGGGGAGAATACGAGTCGTAAAAGCCGCCGGGATTCATTCAAGAAGTATTCGGAGTTTTCTACGCCGTTTTGAACACGGAAGTCCGACTTCGCGTGGGATTGTGGGATTGGCTCGGGCGGCGCGGTGAATCTCCAAGACCGAACTGCGGCGTCTCTTACCTTGGCCGTCATCGATCGGCGCTTCCAAGCCGAAATCCAGCTGGAGTTTCTTTCCCTCGGGTCATTCCGGCAAGAAGTATCCCGCTCCCTAATAAATACGCCACATAGCGTGCAAAATTTCAGGCAAAATATATCGGGAGATTCAAGCAAATGCCAAGGTTGACACCTTAGAGGTGCGTTTTGGAACATTCTGCGATGACCCGTGATAGTCACCTCACGCTGAACTGTGCCGCCAGCCCCTTGATACTCATGTTTTCCGCAATCGCGTCGTGGGGAATGAGCAGATATATCCAAGATTTGCCACCATGCATAGCGGCGTGGTTGGTAGCATGCCGGCACCAAGGGACAGCCGAGTCCTTCTTGGCAACGATTTCTCCATCGTCCATTTCCTTCCGCATTTTCGGCTCGAGCATGTAGATGGCATCGCCAGTCTCCGCCACAAAGTCGGGCTGATACTCGCGCTGATCCGCGCCCCACTTATAAAAAATCTGGAACTGCCCGCGACCTGGCTTGAACCATTTTGCGGATTCGCGGTCCAGAATCACGGACATGACACGTTCGGTGTCTGAATGAAATTTCTGCAACGGATAGAGGCAACGGTTGAATCCGCCAAAGACCATCTGTGCAATCTTTGGCTTGTCCGCCACCGGGTGCCTGAAATTGAGAATCGCCTTGTCTGCTGGCGCGGTAAAAGCAAGCGGTTTGAGGGCAGTAAAGCCCTTGCTGACCACTACATCGTACCCCACCACCTTTTCCCAGTGATGCGCCTGCATCTGCGAGTGGATGAATTCCGCGAGCTGCCGCTGGTAATATTGTAGCACGTTATGCACCTCACCCTCGTCCTTCAGATATCCTCTCAGGTGCTTCACCAATTGCCCGGCGAGATCATAGAGCAGGTCGGCATGGTCGTCGTAGGAGATGTCGTCGAAATCAATAAGCGAACGAACGAGGTAATCCTCAAGGCGTAGCTCTGTTTGCGCGCTCCCGAGCGCCGTCAGCATGTCTTGTTGGTGCGTGCGCAAATGCTGAATGAGGATGTCGCGCTCAACTGGCTGATAGTAGATGGAACTCGTCTCTAACTTGAATGTGTTGAATCCGCTTGTCACCTCACCCTTGGGCACCACGAGGATGCGCGGGATGTCAATGGTGTGCTGAACGACCAACTCTGTCGTCTTGGCTACGACGGAGGCCACATTTACTTGCTCCATCATACCGGCCAATTCGCCTTGCATGGGAGCTATCTCTTCCTTCACCCTCGCGGTGATTTTTTCCTGAATCTCCTTATTTAGTAACTGATTCGAACTCGGAAGTTGTTCGAAGTGCGTAATGGCGTCGTAGGCCATCTCCGCGACCTTCTGCTCTGCTTTTGTTATGAAAATTGGTTGTGCCGTCGGAGTGCCGGATTGTGTGATCGTGGCCGAAGTGGAATCCAAAGACCGGCTGCCGATTTGTGCCAACATTCCTGGCTGCACGACGACAGTGGCGAGCTTCTGATGCTCGCCTCCTGGTTCGAGAATTATTTTCTCCAGTCGAATTGGAGAGTCCGGCCGATTGGCCTCATCGATAATTTCCTGAAACTTGTCGTGAGCGACGATAGTCAGTCGGTCCACCTCATTGACGCCCGTGCGTTTGCCGTAGGGCAGCCGCAGTCCACGTCCGATCGATTGTTCGATAAGGATACGCGCGTTGGCCGCTCGGAGAGGAATTATGGTGTAGAGGTTTGTTACGTCCCAGCCCTCCTTGAGCATGTTAACGTGGATGACGATTTCGGTCGGCTCTTCGGTGTGTTCCACCTTAAGCAGGCGCCCAATCATTTCCTCTTCCTCCGCCCCCGTCTTGCTGGAGTCGACTTGAATGACCTTCTCCTTGTAACGACCCTCGAAGAATCCGGTGGATTGGATGAGCTTTAGCAACTCCCCGGCGTGTGTCGTGTCACGCGCGATCACGAGGACGAACCCGGAGTATACGTCTGTGTGCTGACGTAGCCCGGATGCGTGTGTCGTGTCACGCGCGATCACGAGGACGAACGGCTTCACGATCTGCTGCTCGGTCTCCCGCGCGTAGGTTTCGAGGCGCACCTTCACGTCCTCATGCAGACGGATGCCGTCCTCCAGCTTAATCTTCTCGATTTCCGCAAAAGAAAACCGGTTCGGGTCAAAGTTCTTCTGCGTCGCTACTGCCGGTTCTTTCACGAAACCGTCTTGCATCGCCTTGGCCAGCGGGTTTCTGAAAAGTGCCGCGCGATATGCGTGTTTTCTGGTCTTCTGGTCCGGACAGCCGAACCCAAAAATTCCAAATCTCTGTGCCCTCTGCGCCTTGTGGTTAATCCAATCCTCTGTGTCCTCTTCCGCTCCTCTGCGCACTCCTCCTTCGTGTCTCCGTACTACAATGGTCGGAAATCTTGTTTTTCCGCGAGGATTCCGAGGTCGTCCCAAGCCCAATGCCAATCTAACCAGGCATTCGCCGACACGCCCATACGCCCACACGCCGATACCGCATCCAATTGGTTGGGGCTCGCGGCCGCGAGGTGCCTCTGCGGTAAATCCCCTGTTTGCTTCGTATTCTCCATAGTCGGAATTGTCCGGGTTTTCTACCGCTCACTCCCGTTGTGCAGACACCGCGTTTCGTAATAGAACGTACGAATGCCCCCCCAATGGCACCCTCTCGATCAAACCCGCGTCTCAATCGCCGACGGATTCTGGGGTGAACTCCAGCAACAGGTCGGACAGGTCACCCTTGGTCATATCTACAACGAGATGCGCCACCAGGGGCAACTGGACGCGCTCCGGCTCGATCAAAAGATGCATCGCGGCCGGCAGGAATCGAATAACTGGTACTGGGGCGGCAGCATTTTTTGGGATTCAGACGTCGCCAAATGGTTAGAGGCGGCAAGTGCTTACCTGCAGCATCACAAAGATGCAAAGCTCGAAACCCTCGTTGACGGCACTATCGAACTTTTAGCAGGTGCGCAACAGCCCGACGGTTACCTGAACAGCCATATCCTGACATGGCGCCCCCGGCATCGGTTTAAAAACCTGCGTGAACTGCATGAACTCTATTGCGCCGGACACCTGATCGAAGCGGCCGTTGCCCACAACCTGGCGACCGGAAAACAGAATCTGCTCAATATTGCGGTCCGGTACGCAGATTATTTGACCACTGTTTTCGGGAATGGATCCGGCCAGATTCCTGGATATTCCGGGCACCCCGAGATAGAATTGGCTCTGATCCGTCTCTATCGACTCACGAACAATCAGAACTACCTGAATCTTTGCCGGTATTTCATCGATGAGCGTGGGAAAATGCCGCACTATTTTGACCGAGAAGCCGTCGAACGACTCGATTCGGTTCCATTCCGCCCGAATCACCCGATCTCACCCTACGCTTATATGCAGGCGCACATCCCGGTCCGTGCGCAACGCGAGGTGGTCGGACACGCGGTCCGCGCGATGTACCTGTACAGCGCGATTGCAGATCTCGCTTACGAACTCAACGACGAAGAGCTTGTCGCCCTTAGCAAAACCTTCTGGCAAGACCTTTACCGGACAAAGCTCTACGTGACGGGTGGCATCGGGTCAGACGCCGAAAATGAGGGGTTCACCAAAAATTACGATCTGCCGAATCTGGACAGTTACGCGGAAACATGCGCCGCGATCGCATATTTTCAGTGGGCTCACCGGATGATCCATCTCGAGGTGAACAGCCAGTTCGCCGACATGATGGAAACTACCCTGTACAACGCAGTTCTCTCCGGGCTCGGAATCGATGGGAAAACATTCTTTTACCACAACCCACTCGCCAGCGATGGGTCGCAACATCGGGTTGGATGGCCTTGGTGGTGCCCCTGTTGTCCTGCGAACCTGGCGCGTCTGGTTCTGTCGATTTCCGGCTACCTGTATTCGTCGCGTTCTGACGCAATCGCGGTACATCATTACATCGCTAGCGAAGCTCAGTTCGCACTGGACGGACAGGAAGGAACGCTCATTGCCAGTTCGGATTTCCCTCACGAAGGAAATGCTACGATCCGATTTTCAAAAGTTCCCCCCAAAGCCTTTGATCTACTCCTGCGAATCCCAGGCTGGGCAACGAGCCATCGATTCGCAGTCAATGGCTCCGAGGTCGTTCCAACGATCGATTCAGGATATGCCGTGATTTCCCGTGCGTGGAATTCCGGCGACGAAGTTGCAATTCAATTCGAAATGCCGGTTCAGAAGCATTTTTCAAATTTTGAACTTGCTTCAAATAGGGGCCGCGCAGCGATCAGTCGCGGCCCTCTGATTTATTGCGCAGAGGAAACGGACAATGGGACCCGTCTTGACCGATTAATCCTCGATCCGGAAAAAACGGCTTCGAGCTATCGAGAAAAAGGGGAACTTGGCGACATTGTCACCCTGTCGGTGCAGGGCTTCGCCGAAGATCTGACCGACGGCCCCCTCTATCCTCTCTCGTTACCTGCAAAAAATGCTTGCGCTATCAAGATGATCCCGTACTACGCTTGGGACAACCGTGCCCCCGGAGAAATGTTGGTTTGGATGCGGCATGGAAGTTAACCCCCTAAACGCGTTCCTTAAAACGTGCAGATCGACTGGCGATAAATGAATTCGAGCGACCCAGGTGCGGAACAACGTGGCCGAGGCTCAGCGGTAGCGGATGTTTCACTGAAGCCGGCCGGCCGATTCACTCAATGGCGTTGGACCTTTCTTGCTTTGGCGATCACGGCACTGCTGCTGGCCCCGTTGTACTGGGTCATTGTCGGAAGTTTCATGACTCCACGCGAACTGTTCAGTCCTGGCCTGCATCTGTGGCCCGCACAATTCGCGTGGCAAAATTGGCCGCAAGCCTTGTCCCGCCTCTGGCCCCATGTCCAGAGCAGCCTTATCGTTGGCGGGTTCACTGCGGTGCTGACACTGATCATTGCGGCGCCTGCAGCCTACAGCATGACCTGGCTGAAACCGAAAGGGCGCGGGTTTCTTTTTTCGTTCATGCTGACGAGCCAGATGCTTCCTGCGATTGTATTCGTGATTCCCCTCTTCGTCCTGTTTTCCCGACTCGATCTCGTCAACACATTTTGGGGGCTAATTCTTGCCGACGCTACTTTCACGATCCCATTCGCTTTGATCATGTTACGCGCCTACATGAGCGATTTTCCGTATGAGCTCGTGGAAGCCGCTCTTGTGGATGGAGCCGGCCAGATTCGCGCATTCTTGATGGTGGTGGTCCCAGTGGTACTACCAGGCATCGTGACAGTTGGGATATTCGGCTTTCTAATGCCCTGGGGTGACTTGATCTTTGCGCTCAGTTTCATCACCGATACCAGCATTCAGCCGCTGACCGTTGAACTCTACAAGTCGCAGGGCCAATATGGGCTCGACTGGGCATTCCTCCTTCCCGGCAGCGTTTTAACAGCAATTCCCGCTGTCCTGTTCGTTGTTTTTGCAAGCCGATGGATTGTCGCCGGGGTCACTCGCGGAGCCTTGAAATAAAGAACGAACCTATGTCCGCCCAGGCATCTCTCCCCAACCCAGCATCCTCGCACGACGCGCCTCGCACTGTGCACGGCCAACGCAATTCGCGGCGCTCAACCCGCCGGTTCCGAAGAAGCGAATGGTCAAAGTATGGATTGATTTTTCCGGCCTTTCTCTTTTGCGCCGTGCTGATGTGCTATCCGGTGTTGTACAGCCTCACCCTCAGCTTCCGGAATGCCACCGTCGAAACGTTCGTCGGCGGAGAAATGAATTTTAACGGGTTCGATAACTACCAGGCTGTTCTTGCAGATCCCGTCTTTTGGAGAGCGTTGACAAATACGGTCATTTTCACGTTCTCGAGTCTGGTCGTTCAATTTGCGATCGGATTTCTGTTGGCATTGCTCTTCCAGGCGACGTTCCCGCTCAAGAACCTCTGCATCTCGCTCCTTTTGATTCCCTGGGTTGCCCCTGTGCTCTCTTCGGCAAATATATTCAAAGCGCTCTTCAACGAAGCCGGTCCGATCAACCAGATCGCTCTCCTCTTCGGATTAGGCAGCCGTGCATGGCTTGCAGAACCGGTCTCCGCGTTCTTCGCAACAATTGTCGCCAACATCTGGATCGGTTTTCCGTTCAATTTTATTCTGCTCTACGCAGGCATGCGGAGCATATCCCCCGAAATATACGAAGCGGCAAAACTCGATGGCGCCTCTTACTGGAAACAGGTCGCCCATATCACCATCCCAATCCTGAAACCGGTCTCAATTGCCGTTCTGATGCTGGGCACAATTTATACAGTCAAAGTGTTCGATCTGGTTTTCATCATGACAGGCGGCGGGCCTGCGAATGCTACGCATTTGCTGTCAACCTACGGTTATCAGGTCGGATTCTCGGTCTTGAACTTTGGCGAAGCCGCCGCGATCGCGACGATCGTCGTCTTGCTAATTCTCTCGATGAATCTGCTTCAACTCGTTGTACAACGAAAATAGGAACGTTCGCTGAACTTCGACTCCCATAACGCTAACCTAAATCGCCTCAACCTGATAGGAACACCCGTGAGAAAAACACCCCCCGGTATAAAAAAGAAATCCATTTGGCAGATCGGTCTCCCGGTCTGTTTCGCCTTGTTATTATCGCTCGTGCCTGCACGAGCCGAACAAACCACTGTCGAGATTCTTCACTATTTTAATGTCAAGGATCAGGAACAGGGTTTGAGTGAGTTAATTACCGCGTTCGAACAGGCGAACCCGGATATTAAGGTCCAACTAACCTACGTGCCGTTCGGCGAGTTGGTGAGTCGAACGCTGCAGACTGCCGCGGTGAAGCGACCACCGGCGATTGCTGCGATCGACAATCCGGACGTGCTTCGTGTCGCGAAAGCCGGAGTTCTCCTCGATATCGCGGACAAACTCTCGCTCTTCCCGGATTGGAAGAACATTTATAACGGCCCGAAAGCCTCGATCACCAGCGGCAATCACGTCTACGCTATACCGATCGGCAGCAACAGTCTGGCGTTGTACTACAACAAGAAAATGTTCGCCGATGCAGGTATCAAAGATCCGCCCAAGACATGGGACGAACTCGTGGATGACGCTGTTAAACTCACCAAAAGCCCTGTCTACGGACTCGCGTTTTCAGCGACTAACACAGAAGAATCCACCTGGCAATGGGAACCGTTCCTCTGGAGCAACGGCGGCAGCCTTCTGGACCTCGGATCAGACAAAGCCAAACAAGCACTCAAACTATGGGTTGACCTTGTCCAAAAAGGAGCCGCTTCGCACGATGTCGTAAACTGGAATCAAGGAGATGTCGCAAACCAGTTCATCGGTGGCACAGCCGCAATGATGGTCATGGGTCCCTGGATGTTGCCCGCCGTAAAACGCAGTGGCCTCGACTTTGGAATTGTCACGATTCCAGTGCCGAAAGAAGGCGATAAAGTCGTTGTTGGACTGGGTGGCGAAACTTGGTGCGTGATGAAGACTAACAAAGCGACTCAAGATGCGGCGCTGAAATTCATCGCCTTCGTTCAGGATCCCGATCGATTGGTCAAGCTATGTTCGACCTTCAACTATATCTCTTCGTTCCGTGATGTAGCAGCCAAAGAAGCTGAACAACTTCCGGACCTGGCGGTATTCGTGTCGCAGATGGACACGGCGCGCGCGAGGCCTGAAGAAGGAGGAGCCCAATATCCGCAGGTCTCCTTGATCACTCGTACCGCGATCCAAAAAGCGCTCACAGGCGGCGATATCAGCGCATCTCTCGATGATGCCGCCGCGCAGATCAAGAAGCTGAATATCAAATAGCTTCTCTTTCTCGCATGAGCCTGATGGGGCTCATGGGCCTGATGAGGCTCATGAGCCCTTTTCTTTTGCCTTTCTGTTCTCTCGGTATTCTCTTCGAGCCTGGCCCATCCTTTCCCGAATTCCGCCATTCTTTACAAAGTCGGTCTCCAGGCACGCAAGGTATCGATCGAGCAGGTAGTTGGTCTGGTGGATCAAGCAGATCGCGATATTCGCCACAATCGGTGCCGATCGTGTCTCACAAATTTCGCGAATCCTTTCGTATTTCAGCCCATTCGCAGCTCCGAGCCTTCTCATATAAAGTGCTTCCCTCGAGTTTTTGTCCCAGCACCCGGATTGGCTTGTTCTTAGAAAATCCCGGAAATCTTCCAGCAACTCCTCTAGGCTTGCACGCGCTACATTGGTGAGCTTCAGCTCAGTTTCCCTTGAGGTGACAGAGGCTTTCGCGCCTTCGATGATATTCTGCTTACCCGATCTCGCTGCCTGAACCATCTGGTCGATCGTTCGATCGGCAGACCGCATGAATCGCCTGCAAAAGTACACAGTCAGGTCATAGACTATCAATGCCTTTCGGTAGGCGACCAAGTCCTCGTAGTTCCCATGCAGGGGCAGAAATCTTTCCTCATTTGCCATCGTGCCGGGAAGAGGATAGCACGAGTACCGAAACGAATATACATTTTATTTTTGTGTTGTCTTCCAAGCGAAATTCTGCTTGCAACCATGCGCCCCATGCGCCCCATGCGCCCCATGCGCCCCATGCGCCCCATGCGCCCCATGCGCCCCATGCGCCCCATGCGCCCCATGCGCCCCATGCGCCCCATGCGCCCCATGCGCCCCATGCGCCCCATGCGCCCCATGCGCCCCATCCCTCCACCACTCCTTATTCCGAGGCCTTGTTTACTTTCGCCGCGACCTTTAGCCGAAGCCCATTCAGTGCGATGAACCCGGTCGCATCGGACTGGTTATAGGCTTGGGTCGGATCCGCTTCCATGGTCGCTATATCCGGATTGTATAGGCTCACTGGACTCTTGCGTCCGGCAACGGCGACGTTCCCTTTGTAGAGTTTCACTCGCACCACGCCGGTCACGTTCTTCTGCGATTCAGTTATCAACGATTGAAGGACTTCCCGTTCCGGTGCAAACCAGAATCCGTTATAGACCAGCTCGGCATACTTCGGACCCAGTGAATCGCGAATCCGCATGACTTCGCGATCCATCGTCAAAGACTCGAGCTGTCGATGCGCGAAGAACAGAATCGTGCCGCCTGGTGTTTCGTAAACGCCGCGACTTTTCATTCCGACAAACCGGTTTTCGACCATATCGACCCGCCCAATTCCGTTTCGGCCTCCGAGCAGATTCAGCACTTTCATCACCCACAATGGCGTAAGCCGAACACGTTCTTCTTCTGTATTGACAGTCTCACCTTTGAATCCCACTTGCTCGAGCAACGCCCGGATCTCTTTGTGGCCAAGAGCAACGCAGAGTCCGCGCTCGAATTCCAGGTCGAGAAGTTCGGCGACGTCCGGCGCATCTTCCGGCGAGACGCTTAACTTATACATGTCATGCAGTTCGGGGCCAGTGGCGTCGTACCAGGGGTCCTCAAGCACGCCGCTTTCAAAACTGATGTGCAACAGGTTACGGTCGCTCGAATACGGCTTTTTAGCGCTCGCCGTTACCGGAATATCATGTTCCCCTGCATAGCGAATCATCTCCGCACGGCCCGGAAATTTTTCCCGAAACTTTTCGAGGCGCCATGGGGCGATCACCTGGATGTCCGGTGCAAGCGCAGCGGCCGTCAACTCAAACCGAACCTGATCGTTTCCTTTGCCCGTCGCGCCATGTGCGATGGCCGTCGCTTTCTCTGCAACGGCGATTTCCACCATCCGTTTCGCGATGAGCGGACGCGCGATACTCGTTCCGAGGAAATACTGATTTTCGTAAAGGGCCGAAGCCTGCAGCATCGGGAAGATAAAGTCCTGGGCAAATTCCTCCTGAAGATTGTCCACATAGCACTTGGACGCTCCGGTCCTCAGCGCCTTCTCTTCCAGACCATGAAGTTCTTCCTCTTGGCCGATATCGGCACAGAACGCTATCACCTCGGCTTCATACGTCTCCTTGATCCATTTCAAGATGACGGACGTGTCAAGTCCTCCAGAATAAGCGACGACGATTTTCATGCAGGCTGCACCAATACACGGCCGGATCTCCTTCGTCCAGCCTTCGGCGGTCGGCGGTCGGCGGTCCGAGTTCGAGGTTCGAAGTTCAGAGTTCCGGGTTTGTGCCTCGGTGAACCATTTTTCGGGGAGGACAGCCTGAAAGCCAATCCCCACATTTAAGACGTTCCTGTTATCACGACGGGTTCAACCCGATATCGCTCCAGTCCGGACGGCGAAACCCCAAAAAAATCCGAACCTCTGCGTCCTTCTTGGCTCCGTGGTGAACTCTTCCCAGGGTAAAGCCCCCTTTTTCACAGCCTAAACTGGTCGTGATCCCTATCCCGCCTTTCGCTTCACAGTGATATGCGGTTCTTTCAAATAAAGCGGCTCGAGCGAGGGCACAAAACTTTCCCGGCATCCAACCAGATATTCCGCCGCAGGCCGCACAATTGGCAGATCCTCACAGCCTGGGACAGGGCCGACCGCAAACAGCGACGTCTCCCCCAAGTCGGATCGCAATGCTTGAAACTCATCGATCCGAAGCAATTCGGGTCCGCGCACGACATGCCGATCTTCGACGCTCGCAAGAAAGACTGTACCAAGGCGCGCATCCCCGACGACATAATAGTTGGCGCCCAGATATCCCAGTACCGATGGGCAACCAAACGCGGCACACCCAAGTGCCGCCTGTATCCCTATGGCCGTGGCCGATGCGACACGAAGCCCGGTGTACGATCCTGGACCAATCCCCACAACAATTTCGTCAGGGGGACCTTCGGTTAGAAATATGCCTTGTACCGCTCCGGCCATTTCGCCCGACCGGGCGAAATCGCGACGGATTAAGATCCGGCCATGATCGGCCATCACTACGGTTCCGTGACTGGTTGAATTCTCGATCACGAGCGTTTTCACCAGGCGATCACTCTTTGATCGGATTCCAGGGCAACAAACCGCACTTCAATCTTGCCAGTCGGCAGTCTGTCGGAGAATTTTTCACCCCATTCGATGGCACAAATCCCGCCCGCTCCCAAGTATTCATCCAATCCGATCTCATCAAGTTCCTGAGCTTGCTGAAGCCGGTAGAAGTCCATGTGAAAAAGCGGCAACCGTCCTCCGCGATACTCGTGCACAATCGTAAACGTCGGGCTGGTAACCTCGCCCTGATAGCCAAGCCCGATTGCAATTCCTTTAACAAATTCTGTTTTTCCGGAGCCTAAGTCCCCAATCAGGCTCAACACTGTTCCAGCGGGTAAATCTTTGGCAAAACTCGACGCCATTGACCGTGTCTGTTGCGGGTCATTCGAATAATGACGCATCCCCGAATGTTTGTTCATCGCCCGAAATGATCGTACCCCTTCCCGCTGAATTCGTTTCGCCCCTTCTCCACCAACCGGCCGATCGCCGTAAGTTGCAGCTTCGGAAATTTTGCACGCCATTCGGTCTTCAATCGGGTTCGAACGGACAGGGGCACTGCAAACAGAAGCTCATAATCTTCGCCGTCGCGCAGCCCGTTTTCAACGCTCACTCCGTGGTGCAACGGCAGACTCGCAGAGTCGACTTCGAACCCGAGCCCGCTCGCAGCCGCCAAACGCGGCAAATCGCTTGCCAAGCCATCGCTCAAATCCATCATTGCGTGAACCGGAAATTGACCCACAAGCCATTGGGCTTCCGCCAAACGTGGCCGGAACCGCAAATGCCTGCCATTGATCGATCCGCCAAGCTTCCCTGTGACGTATAACCAATCTCCCTCACGGCCTCCGGAGCGTTCGGCAAATTTGCCCCGGGCAACAAAACCGGTCAGTGCCACCGATAGAAAGAGTGGACCTGGCGATTTCGCAGTCTCGCCCCCGACAAGATTGACTCCGTATGTTTTGGCAGCCGATTCGATCCCGGAATAAACTCGCTTCAACCAGGCAAAATCGGCGTCCGGTCTAACAGCGAGCGTCACCAACGCGTCAAGAGGCGTCCCGCCCATCGCCGCAATATCGCTAATCGGCCGGCACATGGCCTTCCAGCCAATCAGTCTCGGATTGGCATCGCTCAGAAAATGAATCCCTTCGATCACGCAGTCGGTCTTGAGCAACTGAAGCTTTCCGGCGGTTTCCACCACCGCGCAATCGTCTCCGGGACGCAGAACGACCCGGCTATCCAATCGAAGCGACCGTGTCAGCCGGGTCACAATCTCATCCTCGCCGAGTTCGTTTAGTTTCATTTTCCAACGAAGAAGACGCCAACAAGAGTGATCGCATTGAACAGCGAGTGCATTGCCATTGGAACCAGGAGCGAGCCAGTCAGCTCGTAGGCAAATGTCAAGACACAGGCCAACAAAAAGAGCGGTAACAGCGACGGCAGATGAAGATGAACCACCGCGAACGCTGCGCCTGTAAAAACAAGAGCAGGCAATGATCCTGCAAAGCGTTTCGTGACCCCATACAGGAAACCGCGAAATACAAACTCTTCCGCAAGCGGGGCGATGACGACCGCCAGCACAATAATTGGAATCTTTTTGGTTGGGTCAGAGATCCCTTCAAACAATTGGACGATCGGTTGCGAATCACTTTCCGAATTGAGATGTAACAGACTTGAAACGACCGCACTGCTGGCAAAAATCAATGGGAGCGCAACGATCAATAAACCGGCTCCCCACAGAAAAACCTTTATGAAAGTCAGACGATCCAACCCAAACAGTTCCGAGGGACGCATGCGGCGCAACAGAAACGAAAAAAGGATCGTACCCACAATGAACATCCAGAACCCTAACTGCACGAAAACAAGCAGGCTTGTATTGATTGTTCGCGGAATCGCCTCGTCGCTTGAGTGAAAGTTCTGAACACTCTGAACTGCAAAAATCGTTAAGCAGCCGAGGGCAAGGTAGCCATCGACACGGCCGAAGCCTTCTGCCGTCACTTTGCCGCCCTCCTGTCCGTAGACCCGTCTGAATATCCGAAAATAGATTGCGCCGCTGAGTCCCACCAGAAACGAGAGAAACAAAAGGATAGTAAAATGCATCACGCGTAAAGGTGTAACCTACACGTCCAAAGGAAACGTTCAAAGGCCGCAATCGACCCGGTACGATCACCCCGGCAATACAGCCAGAAGCTGTCAGTGTCAGTTGTCGGTTGTCAGTGGGCGCAAAGAAGTTTGCTCCGCGCAGTTTGCTTCTGTCATTCTCGATGAAGCAACCCACATCAAAAACCCGGATATTCAGAACGTCCAAGCCGCGATCGCGCACGACCCTGAACCCGCAAAGCGCTCAGGCATCCTGAGCGCCAAAGGCGCGAACCCAATCCAGCCTATTTGCAGTGACGCGCAGCGGAGCCCCAGGACCTAGTTTCCTTGTACGGGAGCGCTGTAAGCGCGACCGGAATGCAGCATACCAGTCATTTGAACAAAACCGCTCAATATTTTGCCCAATCGGCCGATCAGTTGATTAACAGCAGCAAATCGCACGAACCAGGCCTCGCAAAGCATTCCCGGCATCCGTGAGCGCCAGGAGCGCGGAACGATTTCAGCCAGGGTGACACAAAGCGGAGTCCCAGGACCCGGTTATTCTTTGTGCGGGAGAACTGCAAGCGCGACGGATGCAGCGCACAATTCATTTGACCAAAACCGATCAATATTCCGTCCAACCACACAATCGACACTCGTTTACAACCTCGCGCGACAAGAACTAGCGGGCATAGCCTTGCGCACACTAGAACTTTAGCGCATCCCAGCCCTGTCTGAAGCGCGTAGCTGGTCGTCTATTAACCTCGGTAGTAGTTCTCCTCGCCCGCTATACATAAGTTATTATTGTCTGTAAACCGCCTAGCCTAACTCAGGCCATTCTTCTCGTCGCACCGGGATCCTATCAACAGTCCCGCTAGGACGCGTCTATTTTTATGATGATTCCAGGCACCTCGCGCCTGGCTATTATCAGCATGTCCCTACGGGACAAAACACATTGCCCCGAAACGCTTTGCTTCGATCAGCACACGTGGGCAGAGAGAGGATGTCCAATCTTAGAGCCGAATCTTACGATTGGGATTTGGCGTTCCGATTCCGGAACATAGCATCGCGCTCTTTGATCCGGTTCATTCCCCGGTCACTCAGGTCGTTTTCACTCGAGGAATCTCGCCCGGCGCTGCTCGCAAAATCTAACGAGAGTACCGCGGCACCGAAAATGCTGAATGCTATAAATGATGCACCCGGCTTCGACGCCTTGATCGGCCAGCAGCCTCAGCATCTAGAACTAAGTTACTAACCTTATTAATACATTGTCTAACATAGCAATAGCACATTGTCATTTATGAATGCATTTCTTTGGACCTGGCCTCGCCAGCTCCTCCCTTTCTTGTTTCCGCCGGGACGACTGTCGCAGCGGTCTCCGACTCGCGTTTTATCCGTCGTACTTTCCTCTGCCCTTCTCGGCAGTATTTTAACCGGCACCGGGCACGCTCAAACCCGCTATAAAATCATCCACTTACCAACGCCGGAAGGATACAATAGTACAGCCTTGGGACTGAACGATTCAGGCAATGTCGTGGGCTACACCTACCAGGAGGATAGCTCCAACGCATTTTTGTATCACTATTCAGATGGGACGACACAAGACATTGGTTCGCTCGGTGGTGAGGCTACTGCTGCTACCGCGATTAACGGGTCGAATCAAGTCGTCGGATATAGCACAGATGCCAATGGCAACATCCTCGCGTTCTTATACACAGTGGGTCAGGGAAGCATATCGCTTGGAGCGCTTCCTAATGGTAGTCACAGCGAAGCGTTTGCCATCAACGGGTCCGGTCAAGCGGTGGGAGACAGCCAGACAGACGGTGACGCGCATCGCCCCGTCCTCTTCACTAACAAAGGGGTGGAAGATCTGGGCATCTCCACGAAAGACTCTGACACGCTGAAGACTGCGTATGGAGTTAACGCCAGCGGCCAGATCGCGGGACGATACGATACAGAAGACGGTTCAACCCATGCCTTTCTGTTTTCTGCCAATCGCTTGACCGATTTAGGGACTTTAGGTGGTCGAGATAGCGAGGCACTGGGAATCAACCAGACTGGAGCAATCGCAGGCGACAGCGAAACGGGGAATGGCACCACTCACGCCTTTGTTTTCAAAGGGAACTCCATGCAAGATCTTGGGGTGCTTAGCAGTTTTGCGAAGAGCAGTTATGCGCGGTCGATAAACGACAAGGGACAGGTCGTTGGAGAAAGTGATAGCGACACTCAGAAGCGCGCTTTTGTTTTTTCCGACCGCCAAATGTTCGATCTCACACGGGCAGCCGTTAATATGCGGGACGCCGGGTTTGCCGCATTGGACGTTGCGGATGGAATTAACAATCAGGGATGGATTATCGGCTTCGGAACGACCATCGATGGACATCTGGCAGGATTTCTTGCGATTCCTGTTGGAGTCACTGCAGATCCTCCGGGTGGTCCTGACGCACCTGTATTCGATTCCGGCGATATTGGTGGATTTGTTTGGGCCGGCGGAGGCTGGTTTTGCCCTCCGACTCTGTGGCCTCCACCGTGGCATCATTTTCATCGTTGGCCCACACCTCCGCGACGATTTCCAACTCCCCCGCGCACACCTCGCCCTCCCCGAGGTTTTCCTCCACCCCGGCCGACACCTAATCCGCCAATCCCGCCCTTCCCGCCCCCACGACCAACGCCGACACCTGTAACTGCCGTTCCACCACCGCGACCAACGCCGACGCCGACTCCCATCCCGATTCTCCCACGGGTGCGGCCAACGCCAAATCTGAATCCAAACCCGACACCGAATCTTCAGGTGCGCAATAGAGAGACTTCTCCCTCCACACGTCACTTGCACCACCCGCAAGAAGGAGAAAAACGAATCGCTCATCATGAGCCAAGGCCGGCTGTCGAACACAGACGGGTGACACGGAACGAGCCAAAGCCATCGCCAAGACCCCATCCCAAGGGGGAACACCGCAGTGCCAGCACCGGATTCCACGCCGATGATCTCCCGGCGATAGTTTGCAAAGACGCGCATTCCGGCCGTCAGATGACCTGATTCGGGGAAACGAACTCAGTAACTCAAACGAGTCCCGCGCGGCTGATAGTCCATCAATGGAGTAAAGCCGCGCGGATTTATTTGTACGCCTATGGATTGCGCGCCGAGGTAGGTCCGGAAGACATTGGAAGCCTCCATCTGTTTGCGGCGCGCAAATTCGACAGGCTGAAAGCCAATCGAAGACAGGCTGAAAGCCAATCCTACGTTTTTAAATCGGATCCGTCAGAACCTGCGTTGCGCTTCTCTGCAATCCTCGAATCGCTTCCACAGCCCTCTCCACTTCCTCGCTTGTTCGCAACGCCGTGTACTTAACCGTGGCCCTATGATTTTCTCCACCCACCAGCTTGGGCACTCGTCCCGCCGCGCGTTCCGTCGGTTTCGGGTTTGGGAACCCGGTGCCGGGTTCCAGGCCGGTCACATAACCGGATTCCGCCGGTCCCTCGTTCTTCCAAAGGGTCAGATACGGGAGTTGGCGTACGTCGAAAGAAACGACGACCGCTTTTGAACCGTCGGGAGACCTCAGCAGCGCCTCGGTCTTGCTCGCTTCGTCCGCGTACAATTCCATAAAATAGACCTGCTCCGTGTAATCCGCGCCGTGCGGACCGGTGTATTGATTCCAACCGATCATCCCCCCTTCCGCGGCGCGCGCATTCCGTGGCCATACTTTCTTCACAGGCGCAATAAACTGCGCCCCTGCCCCCAGTAACGGCGGACCGAAATTAGTGTGATAGAGCGATTCCATTTCCTGCGGCTGATCAGACAGATTTGTGACGGTATCATCGAGGCAAAGGGTAGCAGATCCGAGTTCAGTCGATATTTCTGAAGTCAATCGCAGCTGCGGGCCAAACATCAACGTTTCGTCAACCATTCCCCGAAGCACGATCCGAGGACGCGGTTGGATCTCGAGACGGACCTCGACGTAACTGGCCGGAATATAATTGATCCTCCCATGCAGGGTGTAAATCCGGCCGGAATCTTCGCCGGGCGGACCAAAAGATTCCAGGCCACAACGGGAGAGCATTTCGCCAAACCCGTTCAGCCACCCCAGGCCGCCGCGTTCCGACAGATTGACAAATTTCGGATGCACGATCTCTTTGACGGGCGAATCCCAGCCGAGTCGGACGTCTCCGGCCTTGGCGACCCGGACTTGAAAACCACGCGTTGGAACCACGGTGAACGTCAGAAGTCCGTTATCCACTTCGATCACCTCAACGCCTTCCTGCCTTCCGCCGGCGAGAAGGCGTTTTGTGACGCTCCAATTTGTATTCGCCCATTCGCCGCCAATATCATGCGGACGGAGTTCCCATTCCTTGATAGAGAGATTATGAGCCGCGTCGGTAAGCACGGTTACGTGTGAGATGTTCTCGGAGGTCGTCATCGTTTTTAAGGGGGGGTGATTACGGTTGTGCGAACATAGCAGTATTTGGTTGTTGCGTCATCGGATACAAATCGGGATTCGCGTGGACCGCAACCGGACGCAGATACGTCATATAAGTCCTATATGACGTATACGGCGTATGAGCGGGCAAAACCGCTACCCGCAGAGATACAGATCGATCTAACGACTCGCTGCCTTTATTACTGTTCTCGACCAAAGAAATTCCTTGCCAAGCGAATAAGATCGATCTAAATGGAAAAATCCGTGCTGCTTCGCCTTTGATGTTCGGCGGCGTTTCCCGGTTATCTCCCCTTCTCTTGAACCTTCATGGACGAGGCTTTCAAACAACGGGTAACACTTTTGGACATCGCCGCCGACGCAGGCGTTTCGAGGGCTACTGTCTCGCTCGTTATCCGGAATGTGCCGACTGTCGCTGATTCCACGCGAAAACGGGTCCAGCGATCGATCAAACGCCTCGGGTACGTTTATCATCGCGCGGCTGCAAGCCTGCGAACTCAACAATCGCGCGCAGTCGGATTGATTGTCTCCGATATTACCAATCCGTTTTTTGCTGAGGTCATCGTCGCAATCGAAGAGCGTCTGGCAACCGCCCGGCTTGTGGCCCTTTTGGGCAACACATCGGAAGACCACGCAAAAGAGGCGCGGCTCCTGAACACGATGAGCGAGTTCCCAGCAGACGGGATTCTGATCTGTCCGGCGCTCGGACGCGGCAATTCGTCCGCAACCACAGCGCCCCAACTACCGACCGTCGCGTTCGCACGGCGAATGCATGGGCTCGACTACGCTGGAGTCGACAATGCGCGGGGATCCTATCTCGCTGTAGAACATCTAGCCAAGCTCGGCAATCGACGCATTGCTTTCATCGGTGGAAATCCGCAGACGACTACTGGAGAGGAACGCATCGAAGGTTATCGGAACGCACTCAAGGCGCTCGGCCTCCAATTTGATCCCAACTTAGTGGTTGCGTGTTCGCCGACTCGACGCGGCGGATCGAATGGAATTCAACGCCTGTTGAGGCTGGTGAACCCACCAGGTGCGGCGGTTTGTTACAACGACGTCGTCGCATTCGGGGCGATCGAAGCCCTGCAAAGCTCCGGGATCCGTCCTGGAAAAGAATTTGGAGTCGTTGGATTCAATAACGTCCCGGAAGCCGCGCAAACTCTACCTGCACTGACGACAGTCGACACCTCTCCGCACGAACTCGGGCGCACGGCGGCGGAATTGCTGCTGAAACGAATTGAGCAACGCAACTCCCCGATCCGCACTGTCATCCTCCAACCACGCTTAATTGTTCGGCAATCATGCGGAGCGGAGTCCAACGGAAAACTTCTGCTATGAACCAAGAGACCCAAAAAGCGATGGAGACCAGCGCGGCCGTACAAACTGTTTGATCCGTTATGGTGAGATCCAAGGTTGTCCCAATTGAAACGATCGGCGAGCTTATTCCGGATGATGCTGTCGTGACTGTCAGCTCCTCAAGCGGTCTAGGATGCCCGGATGCCGCTCTCCGAGCGCTCGGCAATCATTTTCAAGAGAAAGGGTCTCCTCGAAATCTCACGACGTTGCACCCGATTGCGGCCGGCGATATGTACGGGATTCAGGGAATCGATCATATCGCGCAACCCGGTCTTTTAAAACGCGTCATTGCGGGATCGTTCCCCAGCGGGCCGTCGAATATGCCGAGTCCAAAGATCTGGCAAATGATAATCGACAACCAGGTCCAGGCGTACAACGTCCCAAGCGGAATTCTGTTTCATATGCACCGGGAATCCGCAGCGGGTCGTCCCGGCGTGCTCACAAAGGTTGGAATGGACACCTTCGTCGATCCAAACAGAAACGGGGCACGGATGAACGAATGCGCTCCGCACGAAATCGTGCGACGAGTCCAATTCGAGGGAGAAGAATGGCTGTTTTTTCCGTCAATCCCGCCGGACGTCGCGATCATTCGAGCCACAACTTCAGACGAGCGCGGGAATCTGACGATGGAACATGAAGGCGCCTATCTCGGAGCCCTCGATCAGGCACTTGCGGCACGGAACAACGGAGGAATTGTTATTGCGCAGGTAAAACGTTTGACTGCGTTCGGTACACTTCGACCGCAGCAGGTCCGGGTACCCGGCATTCTGGTAGACTATGTGGTGATCGATCCTGAGCAACAACAAACGACGCAGACCCCTTACAATCCGGCGATCAGCGGAGAAGTCTTTCGGCCGTTATGGGACTTCAAACCAATCGATTGGGGAACAGACAAAATTATCGCACGCCGGGCCGCGCTCGAGCTCCATTCGGAGGACGTTGTGAATCTCGGCTTCGGAATATGCGCGCTCGTTCCCCGTATCCTGCTAGAGGAAAACCTGCATGGCGAAGTGACATGGGTGATCGAACAGGGAGCTGTTGGCGGAATGCCGTTGCTCGGATTTGCTTTCGGTTGCGCCTCAAATGCTGACGCAATTGTTGCTTCTCCCGACCAGTTCACATTCTTCCAGGGCGCCGGTTTCAACAGCAGTTGTCTTTCGTTTCTTCAGGTTGATCAGCACGGGAATGTGAATGTTTCGCGACTGGCTCTGCGGCCGCACGTCACAGCGGGATGCGGTGGATTTGTCGATATCACGGCCGCTGCCCCCGCGATTTTATTCTGCGGCTACTTCACGGCAGGCGGCCTCGATTTGCGCGTGGAAAATAATCAGCTCAGGATCGCTAAAGAAGGTAAGAACAAGAAATTTGTCCCTGAAGTGGAGCATGTCACATTCAGCGGACGACGCGCGCGGGAGCAGAACCAACAGGCGCTCTACATAACTGAGCGCTGCGTGTTGAGCTTGGAGCCGGAAGGGCTAACGGTCGTCGAAATTGCGCCCGGAATCGACTTGAAACGGGATGTGCTTGCACAGGCGGATATTCCATTGCGCGTAAGTGAATCCTTGAAGGAAATGGACAGACGAATTTTCCAGCCGGAACCGTTCGGGCTCGAATTGAGACCACGTTCGATAAAATCTCACAAGCCAAAGCGTTCGTGAGTTTTCAAAAGAATTAGACCTAACTCGACAGGAACAGACCGTTTGAGATCGCTCACGATAATAAGGCGATGAAGACTTACGATCTCGTCATCATTGGGACGGGTATGGGCGGCGGCGCTTTAGCCTACGGCCTGCGGAACTCTGGGCGTAAAATCCTGGTGCTCGAACGGGGCGACTACCTCCCTTCCGAGCCGGAGAACTGGAGCCCGGACGCCGTTTTTGCACAGACACGATATAAATCGAATGAAAAATGGTTCGACGAAAAAGGGGAACCATTCTCTCCAGGTGTCCACTATTTTGTTGGTGGTAACACCAAGGTTTATGGAGCAGCGCTTCAACGATTGCGCAAAGAAGATTTCTCCGAAGTAGAACACGAAGAGGGTGTTTCCCCGGCATGGCCGATTTCGTACGAAGAACTCGAGCCGTACTATTGCCAAGCTGAAAAGATGCTATCAGTCCATGGCAAACCTGGGGACGACCCAACTGAACCGGCTCGGTCAGCTCCTTTTCCGTTTCCCGCGGTTCCTCATGAAACCTACCTCGAAGAGTTGAAGCGGCGCCTGGAGCAACAAGGACTCCATCCCTATTTTATTCCGCTCGGGATCGATCTCCGACCGGGCGGTCGATGCATCCGCTGCAAGACTTGCGACGGGTTTCCATGCAAGGTGCTCGCGAAATCAGAAGCCGACGTTTCATGTGTCCGGCCTGCGCTCGAAGCAGGAAACATCGAACTGATGACGCGTGCACTTGTCCATCGGCTTATTTCGGATCGCAAAAAAATTACCGAAATCGAATTGGAACGTGACGGTCAAACAGTGCGGATCGGGGCTGAAACATTTGTGGTTGCCTGCGGCGCCGTCAACTCATCTGCATTGCTCCTGCGGTCGGCGTCGTCGGTCCACCCGAACGGGCTCGCTAATTCATCCGGTTTGGTCGGAAGAAACTACATGGTGCACACGAATACAGCGTTGATGGCAATCAATCCACTGCGTGTGAATCCGACAGTCTTCCAAAAGACAATGGCAATCAATGACTTCTATTTCAAAGGGGAAAATGGTCACCGGTTTCCACTCGGAAATCTGCAACTCCTCGGCAAACTGCAGGCCGGCATGCTAACTGCCAACCAACGGCGGGTGCCAAAAACGATCTTGCGTGAAGCCGCGCGGCGTAGCGTCGACTGGTGGGTCATGTCGGAAGATCTTCCTGATCCGGAAAACCGCGTGACGCTCGGAACCGATGGCAGAATTCAGGTACGATACAGGCCAAACAATCTGCGCGCGCACAACCGCTTAATTCAAGCCGGAAAGCGTATGCTGCAAAAAGCTGGATTCCCGATTGTGCTTATTCAACGAATGGGGATCGAGACGAACTCCCACCAGTGCGGTACGGCGCGGTTCGGAACCGACCCGGCGACTTCCGTACTCGATCCGTTATCGCGCAGCCACGACCTGCCCAACCTTTTCGTCGTGGATAGCTCCTTTTTCCTTCTTCCTCGGCCGTGAATCCAGCATTGACAATTGCCGCACAAGCGCTTCGTGTCGCCGACCATCTTGAGGGACAACACAGCTAGCCTCTCCGAAATAGCAAGTGTCCCTCGGACAAGCACCCTAACAAAATAAACGATCGTAAACCACTCCCCATGGCAACAGCCCCTTCCCGTCGCACTTTGACGGCATTGAATGAGACCGAAGCCGAAATCCTGGAGGTCCTTTTCGAACATCTGTTTCCGGCCGATGAAAATGGGCCCGGCGCAACCGCGATCGGAGTGCTGCAATACCTTGATCGCGCGCTAGGAGGCCCATACGCCCAGCATCTTGAGACCTACCGCCTGGGTGTCATCGCCCTTAATCGCGAGGCTCTTTCGCAATATGGATTCGAATTCCTCAGCCTGAACGCCCAACAACAAAGGCACTTGATCGCCCTTCTGGAAGCCGGTCTCGCATACCAATTTCGCGCAGTCCCCCCCAAGACCTTTTTCGAATTGGCTAGATCGCACCTGCAGGAGGGCCTCTTCTCCGACCCGATCTATGGTGGAAATCGCGACAAATCAGGTTGGAGAATTCTGGGGCATCCCGGAGTCTGGCTTGAGAACAGTGCCGAAGAAAATCTGTCCGAAAAACCAGCGGACAAAGGGGGCGAAATCCGATCGCTCGCTGACCTGCAATTTTCACGCGGGACGCCTCAGATAAACATGCGGATTCTGGATCCTCATAGCGGCGACAATGATCCGGCTTCGGAGGCGGATATTCTCATTGTCGGCACAGGCACAGTCGGTTCGGTTGTTGCACCTATTTTTGCCAAAGCAGGACTTAAAGTGGTTGCACTGGAACCTGGCCCTTACCGCACGCAAGCCGACTATCTTCCGGACGAACTTGGCGCAACTTACTATTGCCGGGCGAACATGGGCCCGAAGTTCCTGAGTGAAATTCCCCGCTGGCGGCGAAACGCCGGGGAACCGACCCAGGAAGCGACATTTTCACTTGGCCGTATGATGAACAGCGTTGGCGGTTCGATCATCCACTATGGTGGCTGGTTGCGCCGGTTTCATCCGCACCATCTGCACATGTTGACCTATGTCAAAGAGCGATGGGGTACCGCATCACTCCCGGACGGCTGCACCCTGGCCGATTGGCCGGTCGACTATGAAGAACTCGAGCCGTACTACACGCTTCTCGAGCACGAAATCGGAATTGCAGGGGACGAGTCGAACCCGTTCATCACGCGAAGCAAGCCACTGCCAATGCCTCCGATGCGCTCTTTCCGATTGGGTGAATTGTATAGACAAACCACGGAGAAAATGGGGTTTCACCCGCACCCGGTCGCAGTGGGGGTCAATACGATCCCGTACCGAAATCGTCCCGCAACCACCTACTGCGCCTGGAGTAACGGCTTCGGGTCGTATACCGGTGACAAATGGGATCCGTCGCTAACTTCGATTCCCGAAGCTCTCGCGACCGGTAACCTGGATCTCAGAACCCATTGCCGGGTCCTCCGGATTCAAACCGGTTCGAATGGGCGCGTGACAGGCGCTGAATACATCGATCCGCAGGGACAGCGCCGTTTTCAGAAAGCACGCGTCGTGATTCTTTCCGCATACACGTTCGAAAACCTCCGGCTCCTGTTTCTTTCGGGCGATTCAAAACATCCCTCAGGACTCGGCAACAACTGCGGCCAGCTCGGCAAATATTTCATGACGAAGATGTTTGCGCACGTGGATGGCTTTTTCCCAAATACCATCTTCAATCGGCACACAGGCCCCGCCGCTCAAGGGATTGTCCTGGACGACTTTTTCTCGCCTGATTTTGATTCTATGAAGCACGGGTTTGTTGGCGGCGCCACTCTTGGCGCAGAGCAACAGTTTCTGCCGATCCAGATCAGCCGCGAAGCGCTTCCGGCCGATGTCCAACGTTGGGGCAAACCGTACAAGGATCACCTTCGTCAGTGGCAGAATTTCGGCGTCGTCCGCATCCAGCCCGATACTCTCTCTTACACCAATAACTTTGTGGACCTTGACCCCAACTTCCGGGACAGAAGCGGGATCGGAGACCCTGTTTTGCGAATCACATATGACCTGCGAGAGAATGAGAATCGTCTCGCGGATTGGATGGAAACGAAGGCGGAAGAAATTCTTCGTGCCATGGGCGCAACGAAAACATGGCGAGGTGAACGGTTCACTGGAGTTGGCAGCAGTCATGATTTTGGCGGCGCCCGGATGGGAACAAACCCCGAGACCAGCGTTCTGGATCCGGAACTCGAGGTGCACGACACATCCGGATTGTTTGTATTTAGCGGGGCCGCCTTTCCGACCTGCCCGGGAATCAACCCGACATTGAGTTTGCTCGCTCTGGTTTACCGGGCTGCCGAGAGATTAGCTGAACGCCTTTCCAAAGGAGAAAAAAGATGAGTGACACTAGCAAAGTAAAATTCGAGATCCGCGGCGCGATCGCTCGAATAACACTGGATCGCCCTGAGAAATTGAACGCTCTGGATCCGGAAATGTTGGCCGCAGTTGAACACTCCATCGGCGAAGTAGAAAAATCCCACGAGGTCCGAGTGGTCATTCTCGAGTCCACCGGCGAAAAAGCATTTTGCGTGGGAGCAGACATCCTTGCTTGGACAGCGCTTTCGCCGCTCCAGATGTGGGCTGAATGGATCCGGCGAGGTCATCGAATTTTTGACCGGCTTGAACGCACGCGACAACCGGTGGTCTGTGCGATTCAGGGATTCGCTTTGGGGGGCGGACTCGAGATCGCATTGGCATGCGACGTCAGAATCGCCGCCGATTCGGCACGGTTCGCGATGCCGGAAGTCAAACTCGGCACGATCCCCGGCTGGGGCGGGACAACCCGGTTGCCCCGACTCATAGGGAGTTCGCGTGCAAAACAGATGATTTTTACGGGAGATCAGATTACTGCCGAAGTCGCCGAGCGCTGGGGTCTGATCAACGAATTCGTCCCCTCCAATGCGCTTCGAGATCGGGTCACAGCGATTGCAGAATCGATTTGTACCAATGCACCGATTGCCGTGCAGACAGCCAAGCAGTTGATCGCTGACCCTGGCATGGGAATGTTCGAATCGCTCGCTTCGGCCACAAACGCTTTTACCGAAGATGCGAAGGAAGGACTCGCTTCTTTTCGCGAGAAACGCCCCCCACAGTTCAAAGGGCGTTAGCCCGCAAATTTTCGGGCTGAAGAGCCGCCCGGAAGGCGGCTCGGGAGAATAACAGAATTTGAATATTCAATTTCGGACAGAGGACAGCAAATGATGATTCCAAAGACACCGTTCCAATACAATTTGTGGATAGACGGTAAAGAACTCCCAGCACAATCCGGAAAGCGATTTCAGCGCCAAAGTCCCGCTCACGACACCCTCGTCGGAGAATATGCCGAAGCTGGTGTGGTCGATGCCGATGCGGCAGTTCAAGCAGCTCGCGAAGCATTCGATCGCGGGCCCTGGCCGAATTCTTCGGGAGCCGAACGGATGAAGGTGCTCTTGAAAGCATCGGAACTCATTCGTCAAAAGAAGGAGGAATTGGCTCTGATCGAAACGCTCGAAAGCGGCAAACCGATTTCCCAGGCACGAGACGAAGTCGATTGGGCGGCAGGTCTCTGGGATTATTCAGCTGCACTTTGCCGACACATTCACGGAGACAGTTACAATGCTCTCGGTCCGTCGATGCTCGGCTTGGTGATTCGTGAACCGGTCGGTGTGGTTGGGATGATAACTCCGTGGAATTTCCCGCTCTTGATCATCAGTCAGAAACTTCCCTTCGCCCTCGCTGCAGGCTGCACCTGCGTGATCAAGCCGAGCGAACTGACTTCCGGTACCACTGTGCGCCTCGGCAGGATCCTGGCTGAGGCTGGAATACCGGACGGTGTCGTTAATATCCTGAGCGGTTATGGAGATCCCGTTGGAAGCCGGCTAAGCCTCCATCCGGACGTCGACATGATGTCGTTTACCGGCTCGACCAACGTCGGCAAAGCCGTAGTCAGCGCCGCACGCAATAATCTTAAAAAGGTCGAGCTCGAACTCGGAGGGAAAAATCCGCAGATCATTTTCGGTGATGCCGATCTCGACGCGGCCCTCGACGCGGCGGTGTTCGGCATCTGTTTTAACATGGGCGAATGTTGCAACAGCGGCAGTCGGCTTTTGATCGAGCGTTCGATTGCGGAGGAGTTTGCACAACGAGTGGTTGAACTCGCCCGAGCCGTACCGGTGGGAGACCCGCTCGATGAGAAAACAAAAATCGGCGCGATTGTGAACGAACAGCAATTCAATAAGATCATGGATTACATCGATCAAGGCCAACGCGCCGGTGCGCGACTTCAACTCGGAGGCAAGCCGATGAATATACTGAACGGCCGCTTCATTGAAACGACCGTATTCGACGAAGTCCGCGCCGACATGGCGATTGCGCGCGAAGAAATTTTTGGACCGGTGCTCTCCATTCTCACATTCGATAGCGGAGAAGAAGCGATCGAGATCGCCAACAGCACAAGTTACGGATTGTCCTGCGGGGTCTGGACTCGCGACTTGGACAATGCTCTCTCTGTCGGCCGTCGAGTGCGTGCGGGAACGGTTTGGGTGAATACGTTCATGGATGGTTATGCCGAGCTACCGTTCGGAGGTTATAAAGAGAGCGGACTCGGCCGCGAACTCGGCCGATACGCAATTGACGAGTTCACCGAACTGAAAACGATTCAATTACATCTCGGACCCAGGACCTCTTGGTGGGCCGCACGAAACTAGTGCCCGCTCGTCGTTCGCATCTTGAAAATCGGCCAACTGATCCGGCAGCGGCCGGACGGTATGCCTCCTAATAATGCCTCGATGCACTCCCAATGAAATGAGAGCCCAATCCTCTTTCGAACAGCGTGCAGTGAATGCCCTCGAGTTCGCAGGCGTTCAGCTTCGCAGGCTGATCACGGATCATCCCGATTATTTTCCGTTGTTCACCAAAGAAGGAAAATGGAAACATGAATCCGAATCCTGGACAAACTGGTGCGAAGGTTTTCTTGGCGGAATGTTATGGATCCTGGAGAAACGCACGGGAGAGAAGTGGTGGCGTGAAAAGGCCGAGCACTATTCTCTGATCATAGAGCACCGAAAAAACGACCGAAACGTTCATGATCTCGGGTTCCTGTTTTTGCCGACTTGGAAAGCTTGGTACGATCGAACGGCCGACCCAGCCAAGAATGCTGTGCTCGTCGAAGCCGGCAGAACACTGGCTTTGCGCTTTCAGCCTGCAGGACAATATCTTTGTTCGTTTGTGGCGCCGGAGAGTCTGTTCATCGACATCATGATGAATGTCGGTATCATTTTTTACGCCGCTGAACAGACTGGGGATAAGAACCTTTTGGAAATCGCCACGCGGCATTGCTTTACGACCCGACGCTACCTCGTACGCGGCGATGGCAGCACTTCCCATGAAGGCCTGTTCGACTTGGAGAGCGGCGAATTTCTGAGACAGACAACCCATCAGGGCTGGCGCAACGACTCGAGCTGGGCTCGCGGCTTGACCTGGGCTTTGTGTGGATTCACGACCGCGTACCAATATACGAGTGACTCCCGTTTCCTCGACACCGCTCAACGCTGTGCGGATTTTTATATCGCTCGAACTCCGGCTCACGGTGTTCCACCGAATGATTGGGAAGAACCTCATCCCGCCCAGCCATACGAAAGCTCGGCCGCCGCTATTGCGGCCGCTGGGTTGTTGGAACTCGCCTCAGCTCTCTCCGAATCGGTAGCCGCAAATCACTACAAGAGCTACGCTTTCGGAATACTGGATACTCTGCTTGAGCCAAAGTTCCTGGCAAACGAGACGGCCGGATGGGAAGGCATCCTGAAACATGGCACGTATCACGAGCGCAAAATGCTCGGAGTCGACGAGAGCGTCATGTGGGGCGAATATTTTTTCCTTTCCGCAATCGATAAAGCGCTTACACAGGCCGCCAATGAATAATCGCCATTTACATTCCATCTTTGACGAAGCCCCGATCGTCGCGATTATCCGCAGACCAAAGATCGACCCGGTTCGATGCATTAAAAACCTTTTTGAAGCCGGTATTCGTCTTGTAGAAGTCACAATGGACACGCCGGGGGCCGTCGAAATACTGAGCTCGCTTCGATCAGACGTTCCATCGAATGCCTTGCTCGGGGCTGGTACAGTCACAGATATGACTCGCGCTAGGGCGGCCCTGGCAGCCGGCGCGTCATTTCTGGTAACACCTAATCTGAATTTCGATCTGATTCGCTTCGCCCTCGACCACGATCTGCCAATCATGCCGGGCGCAATGACGCCAACCGAGATCTACAACGCTGCTGCTGCCGGAGCCGATTGCGTGAAAGTTTTTCCTGCGAACACGCTTGGTCCCACCTATTTTCGCGAATTGCGGGGTCCGTTCACTGATATTCTATTGATGGCGACCGGTGGAGTTAATCTGGAGAATGCGCGAGAATTTGTTCAATCCGGTGCCGATGCACTCGGCATCGGCAGCTCCTTGATTCCAAAGTCAGATGACGAATTAAGCCGGTGCGCCGCAGCTGCGCGTGAATTCCTTAGAATCGCTCGTGAAGCCCGGGCCGCCCGATGAATCCACGCACCAAGAAGCTGGCTTGCGATGTTCTCACTTTCGGCGAAACAATGGTCCTGTTCGCGCCGGGCTCGGTTCGTGAGAAGCTCGAATTCACGTCTTCTTTCCAAGCATCGATTGGAGGCGCGGAATCTAACTGCGCCATCGGCCTCGGAAGGCTCGGCCACTCCGTCTGCTGGATCAGCCGGCTTGGCAACGATCCATTTGGGTATCGTGTGCTGAAAACTCTCCGGGGCGAAAACGTGAATGTCGATCGCGTTGAAATGTCCGATCGCGAATCGACCGGCATCATGTTTAAGGAACCCGCTTCCGGAAACTCCAGTCGCATTTTTTACTATCGCAGAAATTCCGCTGCCGCTGCGTTGCGCATCGAATCCTTCGAAGATTTAAGCGCTGAATATCTCTTTGTCACTGGAATCACGCCTGCCTTAAGCGAGTCAAATCGCAAACTGACATTCGAAGTCGTCGATCGCTTTAGAGAAATGGGAACGAAGGTCGTGTTTGATCCGAACATGCGTTTCAAGCTCTGGGACGCTGACGCGGCGCGCATCGTTTTTCTCGAACTCGCGCGGCGGTGCGACATTCTCGTCCCCAGCCTGATCGAAGCTCAAATATTGACCGGGGAGAAAGATCAAATCGCGATGCTCGAGGGACTTCAAAAAATCGGCCCCTCCCAGGTGGTCCTCAAAGCGGGAGAACTAGGCGCATGGTTTGCCAACGGCGATCAGCGGGGTTACTGCCCCGGTTTTCCGGTAACTGAAATTGATCCCGTCGGTGCGGGAGACGGCTTTTGCGCCGGCCTGCTCTCCGCGCTCCTGGATGGCCGCTCGCTTTCGGATGCGGTGACTCGCGGTGCCGCGCTAGGCGCCATGTGCGTATCAACGTTCGGCGACTACCATGGGCTCCCCGACCGCACGACCCTGGAGACATTCATCGCCGGCACGCAGACACATGGCAGGTAACGCGGAGGCCAAGTTCTGCGGCTGAAGATCATAGGCGTCTCGCCTGTGATCTTAATCAGAGTACGTCTCGTCCCGTTTTGAGCAAAACGCCTACTCTATGCAACCATCGTCACGCGGCCGGTCTCCAGGCTATAAACTCCTCCGGCGACCTTCAGCTTACCTTGCTGCACAGCCGCGCTCAGGATCGGGCTGGTTGTTCTCAGAGTGTCCACGTTCTGCAAAACGTTCGCTTTGATCGCATTCTCAAGCAAATCTCCCGGTTGATTCAAAGCCGTTTTCACTGCGGGCGTGAGCGCGCGCACGAGGGAAGGAATATGCCCCGGGAATTTTTCTCCATCTTTTACCCCTTTTACGGCGGCATCCACCGCCCCGCATTTGCTGTGGCCAAGCACCAGAATCAGGGGCGTACTCAGCACAGCGACGGCGTATTCGAAACTCGCGATCGTATTCACATCGGCAAAGTTGCCCGCCACGCGACAAACAAAGAGATCTCCCCGTCCGAAGTCGAAGGCATATTCCGGTGCGACCCGGGAATCCGCACATCCCAAAATCGCCGCAAACGGATTCTGTCCGCCGGCCAAAGCAGGACGTCCAGATATGAAATCGTGCGCGCTCGTCTTGCCCGACACGTAACGCTGATTACCTTTCGAAAGTCTTTCCAACGCTACATCTGGGGAAACTACATTTTGCGGCTTCGGCGGAGCACCGACTTCGGCGGCATTCAGTCTCCCAAAAACGCCGATACCTAAGAGGGAAGCGCCGGCAACCTTAAGAAACTGTCGGCGCGGCAAATTGGCCGAATTCTCGGCTGAAGAGTCACTGCATTGTGTGCACATAATCGCTAACCGAAAGTATCTGAATACGCGTTCGCACTAGCAATCCGAATCTTGGTCCCGCTCCAAATACTAACGTGCCACTCGCGACCACCCAAACCGGGAAAGGCGGCAAATGCCGATAATCAAATTTTTTTTGGAAAAAAGCGGCCTGGTGCTTCATGCCATCGAATCCATGTGGTATGGGTTGGCGCGAGGAGAACAAACATGCCATTGCCAACAGACGAGAAGATAATCGCTTTAAGCCAGGATTTGATAAAAGTATTCGACAGCCTATTTGGTTTGCACCCAGGGTTTCGCCCAGCTCACGCAAGAGGGATCATGGTGACAGGAACCTTTACCCCCTCCCCTGAGGCGGCTTCGCTGACACGGGCGCCCCATGTTCTCCGCGAATCCGTTCCGGTCACGGTAAGATTTTCGAGTTCGACCGGAGTTCCGTTAATCCCGGATACGGATCCGAATGCAAACCCGCGCGGATTCGCGATCCGATTTCATCTCGCCGAGCATGTCCACACCGATATTGTTGCTCATTCTGCAAACGGATTTCCCAACAGAAATGGCCAGGAATTCTTGGAGTTTCTGCAAGCCGTCTTGGCCACCGATCCCTCGAAACCATCGCCAACGCCTGTTGAACAATTTCTTGGGAATCACCCCGAAACACTCGCGTTCGTGCAGATGCCCAAACCTTGCCCTTCAAGCTATGCGCGAGAGACTTATTTCGGCGTCACCGCGATGAAGTTTTCTAATCAGACCAACGCATCCAAATTCGGACGCTATCAAATCGTACCGGACGCCGGCAACGATCATTTGGATGATGCCACAACCAAAACCAAGGATCCAAACTTCCTCTATGACGAGCTTTCGGCGAGAATCGCGGGAGGACCGATCAGCTTTACACTTTTAGTACAGCTCGCTGACGAAGGGGATGTGGTCGACGATGCAACTAAACAATGGCCAACCGATCGACCTCTCCTCAATTTAGGTAAAATCGTTCTGACCGAACTGGTCGCGGACAACGCGCACGAACAGAAGAAAATTATCTTCGATCCCATTCCACGTGTCGACGGAATTGAGCCCTCTGACGACCCTCTCCTCGAGCTTCGCGCGGCAATCTACCTGTTGAGCGGTCGGCGTCGCCGTCAGGCTTCAGATGCGTGATATAGCGACGTTCAGCGGGTTGGAAAGATCTTCCCACCGGCAAAAAAAGATAATGGCACGCACGAGTGCACCAGGTCCCAGACCGGTGCACTAGCCCGCATTTCTCAGATCCCCGCAAGAAATGCGCACGGAGGGCCGGAACCGCCGACCTGGGGAGCCAGAACGCTCTTCGAGGTTAGGCTAAGTTCAAAACGGAACTAGTGTGCTGAGTCATGCCGATCGTCGCTTCCGCTTTTCGGCCGCCAGTTCTTCTGCGAAACGGGCATTTGCAGACTGTCATTCCGGTGCTGCTGAAGCGCCGATTTGCAACCGCATTCCGACCTCAATGCCTGGAACTCGCGGACGGCGATTTTCTTGACCTCAACTGGTTTTCTTCACATCGAACCAAAGTAGCAATCCTCTCGCACGGATTGGAAGGATCTTCCAAAGATGCCTGCGTGCGCGGCATGGCCGACCGGCTCGTCGAAAATGGATGGGACGTACTCGCATGGAATTATCGCGGCTGCGGAGTGAAGCCGAATCGCCTGGTGCGATCCTACCACAGTGGCGAAACGGGCGACCTGAAAACGATTATCGACGTCGCTGCCGCGCAATATCCAACGATCGCTCTAGTCGGCTTCAGCCTCGGTGGAAACGTGACACTAAAATACCTCGGAGAAGATCTCAATCATCCTGCGGTTGTCGCCGGAGTTGCAATCTCGGCGCCGGTCGATCTCAAGTCGAGCGCCAATGCAATCGACCGCAACTGGGGTAACCTGCTTTATCGTCGCCGGTTCATCCGCAAACTCATCGCGAAGTACGAAGCAAAGGCAGTGCGATTCCCTGAAGCTTTGAACCGTGGTGCAAGCCGCAAAATCCATACACTGGGTGAATTCGATGACCTTTACACGGCTCCAATCCATGGGTTCCTAGACGCTCTTGATTACTGGAAACAAGCCAGCGCCAAACCTTATCTGGGTCGTGTCCGGATCCCGGTGCTTCTGCTCAACGCGCTCGACGATCCGTTTCTGGCGAGTGGATCTTTCCCCATCGCCGAGGCGCAGGTTAGTCCGAACCTGTTCCTGGAGGCACCCAAGTCGGGCGGCCATATCGGGTTTATCGATTCCATTTGCAATTATCGGCCCTGGTACGAACTGCGCACCGTGGAATTCCTTGCAAAGTCGCTCGCCACGATAAGTAAATCCGAATGATCCACTTCCCGCGAAATAGAATTGCCGGTCAAATACCTCATCTATTGACGTTATGCTATATACGATTGCAATTATTCTACTTATCCTCTGGCTGCTTGGCTTTTCGTTTCACGTTGCTGGTGGATTTATTCACGCCCTGTTGGTCATCGCGGTGATTGTCGTGATCGTCAAACTTGTCACGGGTCGTACTCCTTAGTTCGAAAATCGCATGAGCCAAAGCGCTCATGCGATTTTCGTGCTGCGTGACAGTATTCCCTGACGAAGAGAGGCTTCTTTACGGCCTCTTTCAGAACGAACAACCGGCTTGTCTACCCTGTTGCCGACTAACCGAACGTCAGACACCCAGATGTGCTCCACCTGATTGCCTTGAATAAAAGGTCTTTTGACCTCGAAATCCTGTTGTCCGGGTGCAGGATGGCGAACCCGCGATACTGGAAAACAACCGTGACGCGCAAAGAACAGTATAGGAACACTTGATCCGTCGGCACTAAGGTCCATTGTGTTTCCGCCAAGTTTTTGCGTACAATGGACCTATGAACGGCTCTCGACTTCAAAGTCTTCTATTTGGCTTGCTGATCCCCTGGCCGGCCGTAACGACGTTTACATTCCTGATCCGACGAAACGCGAAGACCCCATTATAGGACTTATTTGGAAACGCGTGAACTAGCGATGCTAACCCTCAAGGCCAGAGTACTAAGCGTGCTTCAATTGCAACCTCGTCGGGCCGCAAACGCCTTAGACGCAAAAGACAGCGACACGCGCATTAGCGTTTGGCGATTGCAGGTTTCTTATTCCGGTCCAGAAATCGTGTACGAAGTTCAGCTTCGCGAGCCTCTTAAAAGCTTGGCTTCCAGACAACCCGTCATTGGACTAAACGGATTCGCTGAATTCAACTTATTTTCTCAACCTCACATCGCTGCAGGCGATTTCGTCGAGATTGATGTTTACAAGGCCGGAGAGAAGATCCTCGGCGGAAATTACGTCAATGATGCCAAAGGCGAAAGCGACCCCCGCGGGCCTGCCACGGCCTGAATGTTGTCTTCTCGGGCGAGCAGAACAAGCTTTTCGGCGGTCTCGATGGGCTTGATCAAAGACGCCGCATCTTGAAGTGTGATGTCACCCAGGTTGCTGGCATTTTCCTGCTCCAACAGGTCCCAGAGCCACCGATCCATACCGTTTTTCGCCTCGGCCCCCATCTCGCTCACCCGAAATAAGTGAGGTGCATTGGCTTTGAGAAAGCGTGCAACTCTCATGAACCTGTACGAAAACGCTTCCGGATGGCCTACAAAGACAGGATCGCCAAGCATCAGTTTCACTGCCCTCCCCAAGCCCGGAGAATAGGTAAGCTCCGAGCCAATCTTGGCCAGCTCCTTTTCATTGATTGTACCGCAGGTATCGATCGGCATAGATACCTCACTATGTAGGTTCACGTGGATATCGACTGAATTGATAGGTTTCTCCAAGACTTTAGTCAGAGAGTTGAAGGAGGTTTTCGGTATGATCAGCCATCCCTTCGATCAATTGAAAATCCGCTATTCTGTCAGAGCAGAGAGCAGCGCATCCAGATCGATTGTCACTATTTTCGTTGTGGTATCATTCAGTCCATAGGGCAGGATCAGTTGGCCCTTGTGGACCATTGCCCCGCAAGTGTACACGACGTTCGGCACATAGCCGTCAGTCTCGCCGGCCACCGGCACCAGAAGTGGTTCTCCAAGGCGGCCGATCACCTTTAGTGGATTCTTCAGGTCCAACAGGATCGCGCTGATACAGTATTTGCGCATCGGGCCAACACCGTGAGTCAAAACGAGCCAACCTGCATCGGTTTCGATCGGAGAACCGCAATTGCCGATTTTTACATACTCCCAAGGCTGCGACGGCTGCAGCAGAAGCTGGGGCCCACTCCAGAAATAGAGGTCATCTGAGAGCATCAAGTAGAGACTCTCATCATCGTAACGCGAAAGAATCGCATACTGCCCGTCGATGCGCTTTGGGAAAAGCGCCATCCCTTTATTCTGTATCACCGCCCCGGTCAACGTATGGATACGGAAGTGAAGAAAGTCGGTTGTTTCGATGAGCTGCGGAAAGGTGACGCGCCCGTTATAGGCGGTGTATGTCGCGTAAAATGTCACGTGCTTATCATCATCGACAAAGCGGACAAATCGGGCGTCCTCCATGCCATTGCTCTCATTGAGCGACACCGGGAAGATCACACGCTGGGAGAGTGGGCTTGCGGGGTTGAAACCGAGTTCGTAGTTCGATTCTATGAGCCAATGCACGCATTCGATGGCTCTCTTCACGTCTTCGGTGTGTGTTTGTGTCTCGTGAGCTGCGCGCTCCATCGATTCACCCAATTCGGTTCGCGTAAAGGTCGCGCCCAATCGATTCATCACGGACCTGGACCAATTGTTTTCCAGCCCCTTCTCTTTCAATTTGTGGAGAAATATACTCTTCGGAAAGGTCGGGTCGGCGTCGACATCTCCTGCAGCAACGAGCGTCGTCGATTTCTCCATCTCGATCGTGTGATCGGTTCGGATGACGCCAGTGCGGAACTCGATTGATGAAATGTGACCCTCACCGACGGCCCGAAGAGTCAGAATAAAGCGGAGCTCTCCGTCATCGATATCTCTCTGGTTCGGATGCGGAACGATTGAAGGATTACACAATGCCGCCGATTCAATGGCATATTCGCCGGTGAAGAACGCGCCGACTAACAATCGTCGACTCGCCGAGAGAGACCCATTATTTGACAAATACGACCTGACTTTCTCGAACTGTCGTAACCAGGATTTTTCCAGGTTCGGATGTCGGTGGCCGAATTCGTCGCGCAAGCTGGATAACTCGTGCTCCGCCTCCGATTCGGTGAAGGTGAGGACCCGATCGATGATTTTGCTCACCTGATCGGGATTGGTTGGAATGAACGGTCGATTCAGCACTCGACCGATATCGGGTTGAAATTCGATCGCGGTGGAATTGATCTTCAATTTGTTCCTAAACTCTTTGCTTCTCCAACGAGCACTGCTTCCGCGCGAGTCATCTCGGCCAGTGCAAGCTGGAACGCGAGAGTGGATTCAGCTCCTTGGTTTTGGTTGACACGATCCGGATGCAGCGCGTCGCGACAGCCACCTGTGCTCGAGTCGTAGAGCGACTGCCCAAGATCATTGCGACCTAGAAACCATTCAAAACACCGACGTGCAGCCCGCTGCCACTTTGAGTCGTGCGTTAACGAGAACGCTTCCACGCACGCAGCGATCGTTGCGTATGCTTCCACCGGCTGCTGATCAAAGCGGGCGCATTCTGCGCCGCGGGTCCAGAAGCCATTACTGCCAATAGGAGCGAAATGACCTGCACCAGCCTTTTGCTGTTCCACTAGCCAACGGAGCGAACGCAATCCGATTTCCACGACATCACCCCGGGATGTCCAGTACCCGCTGAGTATCATTGCCTGCGAGAGTCGCGCATTATCGTAAGTCGCGACAGACTCGAACCATACCCAATCATCCGACGAATTAGCTCGGAACAAGTCGACGAGGCGATTTGTAAGAACCTCGCGCAGGTGATTCGCAATTCGATCACCGGAAAACGCTCGCAGATATTCCTGTATCGCGAGAAGAGAAAACGCCCATGCTCTCGGTGAAGTGAAATTCTCGACCGTGGGGAGTCCGCGCTGAAACAACAGTGCGCAAAGATTTCGATGCCCTTCGTTCTTTGATCGCCCAAGAGCCGTGCCAGTGGCCCATAGCGCCCGGGCGTGGCTGTCTTCCGAGCCTTCTCGTTCCAGCCATTGCCGCTGATGGCTCATGAAATTTCGAAACCGACTCGTTTCCTGGTCAAACGCGTGCCACAAAAACGCGAGATAAATACTGGCTAGATGTTCAAATTCCGACTGAGTCGCGAGATTTGTGGTCTCCTCTAGCAACAACGTCAGGATGTACGCACGTGCATTGTCGTCTGTGCAGTAACCTTCAGCAAAGTTCGGAACGTTGAAGATCGCATGCTGAAATATGCCGGTGCGATCTGTCATCCGAAGCAGGTGATCCAGCTTCAGCGGCGGCAACTCATAGGGGCGATTATCCAACGTTCGAGCCGCAAAGGCCTTTCGCGATGGCGCGCTTAAGCTTGCACGGGCGCGCTCGAAACTCTCCATGTATTGTTTTGCCACAACGGACCAGATCATGCCCCTGCCCAACTTCCACGCTCTTTTGCGCGTAGCGTTCATGAGAACAGGATCAGAAAGAAATCGATTAACCCCTAAGCCGATGGCCTTGGGATTCGCAAACGGCACAAGGATGCCGCGATCGTTGGCAAGCAGCTCCTGCGCGTGCCAATAAGGTGTCGAAATGACTGCTTTCCCGGCTCCGAAAGTGTACGCAAGCGTGCCCGATGTGATCTGTGATTCGTTAAGATACGGGGTGATATATATGTCGGCGGCACCGATGAATTCTTTCAATTCCTCGATCGTAACAAAGCGATTGTAAAAAATCACGTTAGACGCCACACCTCGGTCTTCCGCAAGACGCTCCAGCTTGAGCCGATAAGATTCCCCATCGCGCGCGATTACGTTTGGGTGCGTCGCGCCGAGTATGATATACACCACGTTGGGATTCTGTTCTAGAATCGACGGAAGCGCTTCAATGACATGCTCGATTCCTTTATTTGGCGAGAGCAAGCCAAATGTTAGCAAAACTGTTTTCCCCTCAACGCCAAACTGGTCTTTATTGAAGCTCGGATCGATAAAAGGCACATCCGGGATTCCATGCGGAATCACATCGATCTTTTCGGGGGCGATGCCATAGATCTCCTCGAGAAAGTTTTTTCCCCGGTCAGCCATCACAATGAAGCGATTCGAGAGCTCGTCGAGTAGCTTCATGGAAATGCGCTGATCATCGCTTGGTTCACGAAGCACCGTGTGCAACGTCGTAACCACGGGCATATGCACGTCGCGCAAAAGAGCCAGCAAATAGCTTCCAGCAGGTCCGCCGTAAATGCCGAACTCGTGCTGCACCAAAACAATTTCCATGTTGTTAATATTGAGGAAATCGGCTGCACGACGGTAGGAATCCAACTCCTTTTCGTCGATCTCGAATCGGATGCGATCTGGATAATCGTACCCTTCAGGGCGATCATTGACCGCACCGACGACGCACTGACATTGTGGATATTCCGTCGAGATCGCATCACAAATGTCCGACGTGAATGTTGCGATACCGCATTGACGCGGCAGGTGATCGCCGAGGAAAGCTATTTGCTTGATATTTGTGCCTAGTTCCATCAGTCCGGATGCAATCGGCTTTCTGGAACCTTCCGAACGAAGATAACACCATTTTGCGGCTGCAAGCTGTGTTCATAATGGCACGGATTCACGCACACGTCGAGACGCGTCTCCGGACAAGAAATCCCAATTGTTCGGTCAAGGAATTTGGAAGGAACTTACTGAGTGCGACCTGGGATAAAATTCCGATTTTAGGCGCGTCCCTAAGACGGTTGCTTGGAAGTAGCAAATTGGACAGGCGAGACGCCAATAAGCATACTGGCCTCCCCTCGAACACCTCCCGTTATTCCAGGTCTCCTCCGATAGTAGGCGACTTATCGCCCACCATAGCGTACATTCCCAGCAGGATTTCGAATCTCCGCCGCTCTCTCCAATTCTGGCCAGGTGGGCTAACGGTCACATCGACGTACATCGAAGTTCGGTGAAGCTGAGGCTCTCAAAGCTTTCAGCATTAGACAGGCGCCCGACGCCGAGGAGGTATCATATGAAGGAAGAGTTATATAGAAGCGACCAGGCATTTTTAACCGGTTCTAGAAGGAATGAAAGTGAAGCCGATACCGGTGATTTCTTTTATGACATCAAGCCGACTCGCGATGCTGGCGTCGGCCTGACGGAAAAAACGATCGATTACATCGTTGATGTGAAAGGTGAGCCGGAGTGGATGCGGCAATTCCGCAAACATGCTTTCCATCTCTTCAATAGCAAGCCGCTGCCGACGCATTGGGCGGGCAACGAACTGAAGGAAATAAACTTCGATCTAATTCGGTATTACCTCTCCTCCGGAGACGCAACAAAGCGAACTTGGGATGAGGTCCCGGACGCTATCAAAGAAACGTTCGAACGCCTTGGCATTCCGGAGCATGAACGAAAATTCTTAGCGGGAGTGGAGGCCCAGTTTGACAGCGAGGCCGTCTATTCCAACATCAAAAAGGCGGTTTCTGATCAGGGTGTCATATTCATGGGAAGCACTGAGGCTCTCAAAGAACGGCCTGATCTGTTTCGAAAATGGTTCGGAAAAGTCATTCCGACGGGTGACAATAAATTCAGCGCGCTCAATAGCGCCGTGTTCAGCGGTGGCAGCTTTATCTATGTCCCGCCGGGGGTAAAGGTTAAGCACCCATTGCAAGCTTATTTCCGAATCAATGCGGAGAACTTTGGGCAGTTCGAACGCACGTTGATCATCGCGGACGAAGGTTCTGAGGTGATGTATATGGAAGGTTGCACCGCTCCAACTTTCACCACGGCAACTCTCCATTCCGCGGTCGTCGAACTGGTCGCTCTTCCCAGAGCCAAGATCCAGTATATAACAGTCCAGAACTGGTCGCCAAACGTCTTCAATCTGGTGACGAAACGGGGATTGGCGATGGAGGAATCCGAGATCAAATGGATCGATTGTAACATCGGGTCACGGTTAACAATGAAGTATCCGAGCGTGATCCTCAAGGGACGCAAAGCCCGCGGCGAGGTCATCAGTATCGCGTTGGCACGCGATGGTCAGCATCAGGACACCGGTGCGAAAATGATACACGCTGCTGACGAGACGACTAGCAACATCGTTTCAAAGAGCATCAGTGTTGGGAAAGGGCGCGCCACCTATCGCGGTATCGTCCACATCCCAAAACACCTCAAAGGCTGCAAGAATAATACGGAGTGCGATGCACTCTTGATCAATTCAGACGGTCGAACCGATACTTATCCCGCCATCACAGTCCGTGGAACAGGAAATAGCACTCAGCACGAGGCGTCGGTCAGCCAGATTAGTGCTGAGCAAATTTTCTATATGCAGCAGCGTGGACTCAGCAAAGGGCAGTCGATGAGTCTTTCGGTCAATGGATTTGTCAATGACCTGGTAAGCCAATTCCCGATGGAATATAGCGTCGAACTCAAAAGATTAATCGATCTTGAAATGGAAGGATCGGTTGGATAGAACTACTCGCTCACAGGACGCAACGAATCTTGCGTTTTATTTCTCCCCCAGAGCCGCTCACGGATCGGCTCGAAAACGCGAGTATTTCACGAGAGATTTGGCCCGGGAGATTCTCGCGCTCTAGCGCGCTAAGTCCGAGACTGTTATCAAGTTGCGATTCACGCTGACTGGCGCTGAGAAAGGTCCAGCAATCTGAGCGCGTTCGTGGCGATGCGAATTTCGTTCCGAAGACTGGCTAGCATTTCACGGGTCACTTCAAGTTGGCCCGCTCGGCGTTGCGTCCACTGTTGAGCCGCTTCCAGCAGACCATGATACGCACTCGCGATGTGGGCGGCGGCCGCGTCTGTAAGGCCGGGATTGGCAAGTGTCGCTTCAAGCCGCCGCTGCGTTTCGGCCAGTTCCGCAAGGATGATCTTTTCTGTAGGGACCCGGCGCAGCTTGCTGACAAGACCGATCCTTGACAAGACCCAGATGATCCACTTCGTCGGATCGATTTGCCACGGCTTCACTCCGTTCCGATAGTCGTGCTGAAATTCGTGGTGATAGTTATGATATCCTTCCCCAAAGGTAAGAATCGCAAGCAGCCATGAGTCGCGAGCACTGCATTTGGAAGAATATGGTTGCGACCCGATGTAGTGACAGAGTGAATTGATGCAAAAAGTGCAGTGTTGAAGAACCACAACACGCAGAACACCCGCTATCAGGAAAGCGCCAAGCGCCGGTTTCCAGCCTCCATATAGGAAGCCGATGCTTGCGGGAAGAACGAACGCGACTGCCACCGCAATCAAATGAATGTAACGGTCCTGCCACACCAGGATGGGATCCTTTTTGAGATCGGCCACATTGTCAAAAGAGGGCAACGGCTTGAGTTTAAACATCAGCCAACCGATGTGGGCGTAAAAGAGTCCTTTGCTGATACAATACGGGTCGTCGTCGTGATCGACATGTTTATGGTGGCTGCGATGTTCGCACGACCAAAGCAGAACGGAGTTCTCAAATGCACCCGCTCCGAAAACGACCGTCAACAACCGCACAATCCAGTGCGCTTGAAATGTTAAGTGAGAAAACAGGCGGTGATATCCAAGCGTGATCGAAAACCCGCACGCGGCGAACATCACGAAAAAAAGGAGGATCTGAAACCAGTCGATGCCAAAATGCCAGATGTACAAGGGCACAGCGGTGATCGACAGAAACAGGGTGCCAATCAGAAACGAACTGACAAGCCAGTCGACTCGGTGGAAGGGAATACGTGAAAACATACTTTTACTGGGTCATTTGGCGGAAGCTTCACCGGATCTGCTCAAAAACTAACTCCTTTAGAGAACTTTAGCCGCGACATCATCCCACACAAACTCGCCTCTTTCCGTGATAATCTGCCATATTTTTTTGTCATTCAGCCGCAACGCTTTGTATATGGCACCAAGTCGAAGGAAAGAAGGCGCTTGGCCGGTTACCTGAATTACGGGCTGTCGCCAAATGACCGCACATAGGAGATTCGAGGTATTCCCTGCGTCACGTTGGCGATATCGCAGTGAAGTCCGTTGCAGATTTTGCAGAGAATTCCGAAGGTCAGATTTCGTTCCCCTCGCTCAACACCTCCGAAGTAACTCCTGTTCAATCCGCAATCTTGGGCAAACCCATTTTGGCTAAACCCCTGTATCTTGCGCTCGGCCTGAATCCTCCTGCCAAGTCTCAAGAGCTCAATGTTGTCATTCGCCATATTTAAAGTTCTGGTTATTTCATGGGCCCTCTGGCTCACGGGATTTTCGGGCTGGTCCAGGAAGTCACGCCATACTCTTTAAGAACTGTTCCCCATTGCTTTCCGTTATGGCGACAGTATGGTACTTAAAAGGATCTCTCTGTTCTCGTCCGATTAGATGGTTTGGATTAGGTGCGCACGGCGGCGCGAGCGGACAGGCCCGGGCCGTTAATGAAATTTCGCCACCTTGAGTATTTTGTCGCTGCCGCTGAAGAATTGAACTTCACCCATGCTGCCGATCGGCTGCACGTCTCGCAACCCCCCTTCAGCAAACAGATCCAGGACCTCGAGGGCGAGCTTGGTGTTAACCTCTTTCAGCGAGAACGCAAAGGAGTCGCACTGACCGGGGCGGGAAAAGCGTTTTTGACCGATGCACGAGGTATCTTGGAAGCGTGTGACCAGGCAGTGAGAAAGGCACAACGGATTAGTCGAGGAGAGGTTGGAGAGCTAACGATTGGTCATATGTCGGCTCTGACTCACGAATTTCTCGGACCAGCGCTGGGGCTTTGGCAAAAGACTTCACCAGGAATCATGGTCGACTGCATCGATATGGATCCGGAAACGCAGGAGCGCGCCTTGTTGGATGGACGCATCGCAATGGGCATCCTGGTGCTCACCGACCGCCCAATCCTTGAATTGTTGAGTATTCAGTTGCTGACCGAGCACCGGGTGACAGTCGCGTTGCCGCGCTCCTACCCGCAGGCGGCTTTGCCTGAGATCCGCTTGCCGAATCTCAAAGAACAACCTTTTATCGGCCTGACTCGGATGTACCCGGCGTACGGCAAGTGGCTTCAGAATATCTGCCAGGGTTCAGGGTTTATTCCACGCATTGCGCGGGAAGCAGACGGCGCCGCGAGTGCATTGGCCTTTGTCGCGGCTGGACTTGGCGTTGCTCTCGCTAGCGAACCAATTAGAAAGTTTCCAGCGAGGGAGGTTGTTTTTAAAAATTTGGTGACGCCACAACCTGTCAAAATACCGCTTGGTGCCGTCTGGAAGACAAACGGACTTTATTCCGAGGTAGTCTCGAAATTCGTAAAGACTTTGAGTCAAGTTTGCGCCGCCACCTCAGTTTGAGCCAAACTTTATTGGACTTTGCTCCAGGCGAACAACGCCGATAAAACGGCCAACTGACTCACGTCGGGACGGTCGCGATAGATGTCGGTCGGTGGCGATCCCACGGCTGCGGGATCGCTCACGTATCGCTCACCCGCATCTCTCACGTCCCCGTGAGAAATGCGTAATAAAGTGTCCCTGGGAGCGTGCACTCACCTACGGGGTAGACTGACCTATACTGCAGCCAGTGTAACCTCGACATTGTTACGGGTCGCCCTCGAGTAGGGACAGACTAGATGAGCCTCTTCGATGAGCTTTTCTGCTTCTGCCTTGTCGACACCCGGAACATGAACATCCAGTCGAACCGCGAGTTGAAATCCTGGCAAAGGGTATGTCGTCCCATCCGCGTCGTATGTGGCCTTCTCGTCGACTTTACCGAATGTGACATGGGCTGTTACCTGCACTGTACCGATTTTTTTGTGTTGTTGGTTGGCCACAAAACCGAGCGCGCCAGCGAAACACGCAGAATAACCAGAAGCAAACAATTGTTCGGGGTTCGACGCACCGGCTTTGCCTGGTCCACCCATTTCGCGAGGGACACTCAAATCGAGCTTCACGATGCCATCAGAACTTTCAACGTGTCCGTCCCTGCCACCAGTGGCGGTCGCCACGGCTGTATATAGAGGATGATATGCCATAATTTTTCTTAGGTTGATGTTTTTGTCGCGATCAGGAAGCCCGTGATCGGGCGACTTTTGGAGTACGACATCACTTGCACTTGGCATGAACGATTTCCAGTACGATTCGCGAACCCACTTTCTGGCAGAGCCAGAATCGCTCTTCGGAGTCAGTCGACTTCGGCGAGATACCGCGTCAATGCTGCAGCGGACATTTCGCGACTCAGGCTCGCGGCTTGGCCCGCCCAGAGATTGGTGAAGTCAGATTTACCTTCCTTCTCCGTCACTGCTCGCAGCGGTACAAGAGCGGCTCCTGCAGTTGGAAATGCAGGCACTTGGTCGCAGAGCGGCCCCATCTCACGCATGATGCGATTTAGAATCCCTCTCGCCGGGCGCCCGGTAAAGAGATTGGTCAACGCGGTGCCGTCGTCTTGGGCAGTTTTTAACGCAGCGCGATGAAACGGGAGAATCCGTGCCTCCGGAGTGAAGAGGTAGGCAGTGCCCACCTGAACAGCGGACGCGCCAAGCGCAAATGCGGCACGGACGCCGCGCCTGTCGGCGATCCCGCCCGCCGCAATGACTGGGATATTCACGGCATCGACGATCTGTGGCACGAGAGCCATCGTCCCGACCTGGGTCGACATATCGTTCGTTAGAAAGTTGCCGCGATGGCCTCCGGCCTCGAAACCCATAGCGATTACAGCGTCGATTTGTCGCGCCATGAGCCATCGCGCTTCAGCAACTGTGGTTGCAGAGGCGATAACTTTAGCTCTCGTTCGCTTTACCCTATCCAGGAGTTCCGGATTCGGCAGACCAAAATGGAAGCTCACCACTTTTGGCCGGTATTCTTCAACCACGGCGCAATAATCCCCATCGAAAGGAGATCTGCCCGCCGTGGGGACAGGCGCAGCCGGATCGAGCCCGAGCTCAACATAATATCGCGCTAGCTTTGAACGCCATTTCATTTGGCCGACAGGATCCGCAGCAGGCGCAACGTGCGCGAAGAAGTTTAGATTGATCGATTTCCCGGTCGCAGCGCGGATTTGATCCAAAACCGCTTTGAGCTGCTCCACCGAATAGAGTGCACTCGGCAGCGAGCCAAGGCCTCCCGCTTCACTCGTCGCGATTACCATCTCCAGCGTCGTTGCCCCCGCCATCGGCGCTTGTATGATGGGAAGTTCGATCTCAAAAAGATCAGTAATACGGGTATCCTGCCACTGTTTCATCGCATCTTAGTCTCGTCGCCTTGAGAGGCGCCCTGTTCAATTCGAATCCTATCCGTTTGTCGAAAGCGGCTTCCGCTGCTTCCGGAACAACTGACAGGCAAAAAGCTAACCTCTCGGGCCGTAGATTTCCATTTTTGAAGGAGTCATCGGAGCGGTGATCATGCGATTATGATTGTGGACAGGAAATGAAAATGAGAAGCACTCTGAATAGAGCTCGAAGAGATGCATACGCCCAATCCATTGAACGAAGTCGTTCTTCCCCAAGCTGTGGTCGGTCCACTGACGCGCGCAGCAATTTTTCTGATCCTCTGCATCCGTCCTGAGCATGACAACTACACGATCCTGCGATCCTTTTTCGCAGATCTTGCGGGGCTGGTGCGCGCCGTTGAATTTCGAGATGTTGAATCAGGCCTGACATGTGTCGTTGGATTCGGCTCCGAGGCTTGGACCCGGCTACTTGGCTCTTCTCGTCCCGCTGAACTTCATTCGTTTCGAGAGATCCGCTCGGGCAGCCGGCATGCAGTCTCCACTCCAGGTGACATCCTGTTCCATATTCGAGCCAAACGCCTGGACCTCTGTTTTGAATTGGCGGCTCAGATCATGGACGGCCTCGGAGACGCGGTCGCGGTCGCCGACGAGGTTCAGGGCTTCCGATACTTCGATGATCGCGATGTCATTGGATTCGTCGATGGAACGGAAAACCCGCGCGGGGACGCCGCGAGGGAAGCCGCGATCGTTGGCAATGAAGATCCGTTCTTTGCCGGTGGCAGCTACGTGATCGTGCAGAAGTACCTTCACGACATGAAAGGGTGGAATGCTCTGCCGGTTGAAGAACAGGAGCGTATTATCGGGCGCAGGAAGCTTTCCGACATCGAGCTGAGTGACACAGAGAAGCCGGCATTCGCGCACAATGCCCTGACGAACATTGTTGAGAATGGAAAAGAACTCAAGATTTTGAGGGACAACATGCCTTTCGGCAGGCCTGGTCACGGCGAGTTCGGCACCTACTTCATTGGTTACAGCCGCACTCCGCGGGTCACAGAGACGATGCTGCAGAACATGTTCGTAGGCGACCCACCGGGCAACTACGACCGTCTGCTGAATTTCAGCCGCCCCGTCACCGGCAGTTTATTTTTTGTGCCCTCGGCGACATTTTTGGACGACATCGGTACAGATGAGCCGACCTCTATAGCAATCGGCACATCCCAGACTCCGGAGACCTCTGACCCGTCTTCTTCGTCGTCCGTACGCGAGACGTCACTCGGAATAGGATCACTTAAAGGAGAAAAATGAATAACCTCCATCGCGAACTTGCACCCATCTCAGACGCTGCGTGGTCGCAAATAGAGGAGGAGACGACAAGGACGCTGAAACGGTATTTGGCCGGGCGGCGTGTGGTGGACGTTCCTGCACCGGGTGGAATTGCTCTGCCTGGAATCGCCACCGGCCACCTAAAGTCGATCTCCGCTCCCGCAGAGGGCATCATCGCAAATCAGCGCGAGGTCAAACCTCTCGTTGAGCTGCGGGTGCCGTTTGAGCTGTCTCGTCAGACCGTCGACGACGTGGAGCGCGGATCAGAGGATTCCGATTGGCAGCCTGCGAAGGACGCCGCCAAGAAACTTGCCTTTGCCGAAGACAGGGCCATTTTCGATGGATACAAGGAAGGGGGCATTCAAGGTATTCGGGAGAGCACCAGTAATCCAATCGATGCACTTCCCGGGGATGTGCGCGATTATCCCGATGCGATAGCCCACGCATTGAGTCAGCTGCGTCTCGTCGGCGTGAACGGCCCCTACTCCGTCGTGCTTGGAACCAACGAGTATACGTCGCTCGCTGAAACCCGCGATCACGGATATCCCGTACTCGAACACGTCAAGCGCATCGTTGACGGCAACCTCGTCTGGGGGCCGACGATTGAAGGGGCGTTCGTCCTGACAACGCGCGGGGGCGATTTCGAGCTATACATTGGCCAGGATGTTTCCATCGGCTATCTCAACCACACCGAATCGGTGGTGCGGTTGTATCTCCAAGAGACCTTCGTTTTCCGCGTTCTTACCAGCGAAGCCTCGATTGCGCTATCGCCCTCGCAGAAGCCTTCGTGAGACTGGTTCGGGCGATGCCGGGGTTGTCCAGGTCGCATGAACAGATTGACTTTCTTCCTCGATCTAGCTGCGGAAGGCCACATCGAACAAACCGTTTCGTCGAAAAAAAATTGCAAAGCTGCCAGATCCAAATTATCAAGGCGAAGTCCTTCATGAGACGTCTTTCAATAGTCGCTCTTCTGCTCCTTAGCCTGCTCTTCCTGGGTCAGGGAAAACTGATGGCGTTTTCTTGTGGCAAACAAGTCACTGTCTCTGAAGATAGCAATTCAGGTTGCAAGAAGGGCTGCTGCCAGGACACATCGTGCTGCCATGCCGAGCGGGCGAAACCGGTCACACCCCTTCACGCTTCCAACACTCATCTGCCGGTTCCGATAAGTGACCTTGGCCATCTCCCTTCCAGTCAACTGCTGTTGATTCTGCCCGAAGCTCCTGGATTCACACACGTTCATTCCGCCTCTTCGCTTCGTTATGCCCCGTCGCCTCTAGCGATGGCTTGCGTACGTTTGATCTGAGAAGCCGCAACTACCAGGTGCAGTGTGTCGTGGTGCAGGCCACGACGGTTAACCGCTGAACTCTTGTAGTCGCTTTGCGCGCTCAGATCCATGCATAACCGCTATTCCGATTCTTTAACTCTATTTCGACGACTCTACTTCGGTCTGCTCAAGACTGCAGCAGTCCAGGACGACCGTTACCCCTCGGGTTCTCCTAGGAAGAAGATGTCGACAAGCGCTGTTGACTATCCTCTTGCTAAGATCGGCCTGCTTGTCTTTTGGCTCCTTGTCTACGCGGAGACTGGCGGCGCACAGGAGCCGCCTAGTAAGCTCCGACAGCATAAATCGGGTCAACTAACATTGAACTATGCCGTGCAAGCCGCGCTGCAAGATAACCCAAGCATTCAAGCTGTTCGTGCCAAATGGGAATCTGCTCGACAAAGAATACCTCAGGCAGCCGCCTGGGAAAATCCAAAGCTTAACTTCAATTCGCTGCTTGGCCGTTTTGTTACTGTTCCCGCAAACGGTTTTTCGGATCAGACACTAACATTAGAACAGATGATCCCGCTCACCGGCAAGAACCGCAGCAAAGAGCGGATCGCGGCGGCCGAGGCCATTGCGGGATTCGAGGATTTCCGACGCCAGCAATTTGATGTCGTCGCGAAAACGAAAGCGACCTATTTCCAACTGGCGAACCTCTACGTGCTTTTGGATCTAAACGACGAAGACCAGGCCACGCTTTCTCAAACTTTGGCTGCTACCAAAGCGAAATTAGAGGTCGGTACTCAATCACAAGCGGACTATTTAACTGCCGACATCGAACGGCAAAAAATCATCGAAACGCGTCATGACCTCGAAGAGAGACTCTCAGACGAACAAACAAAACTGAACGTTCTTATGAACCAAGATCCGTTTTCTCCATTGGGCAGGCCGGTTCTCACCGACGCATTGCCACAAATACCTTCACCAGATCGATTGCGCCTGCTCATTCTGGCGGATCGCCCCGAGATTCGGGAGGCGCAGTCCATGTTGTTAGCAGCTGCGGCAAAGATTGAACTGGCGAAGCGGGAATGGATTCCGGACCCTGCCGTGACACTGGGAACCGAGCACTATAATGCTGGTTCCCAGGTCGTCAGTGAACTCAATGCCGGAGTCTCGATCGAGCTACCTTGGTTCAATGCCAAAAAATATCGGGCGAGCGAACGCGAAGCTCAGAGTGACTCTCTAGCGGCTCAAGAAACGTTGAAGTCAGTGCGAACCGAGGCGTTGGGCATCCTTCGAAATCAGCTCGAAAAAATCGAAACACTACATCACCATATCGAGCTCTATCGAGACCGATTGCTGCCGAGCGCGCGTCAGAGCGTATCGTCCTACCAATCCGATTACGAAACGGCTAAGACCACGTTAATTCAAGTCCTGACGTCACAGAACAACCTGCGACAGCTTGAGACCATGTATAACCAGGATCTCACAGATTATCGCATCGCTCTCGCCGAGTTGGCATCATTAGTTGGCACGGAATTGAATGTCATGGAGCCGGATACGAGTGGCTCGAACCAACGTAAAAAATGAGAACTCGTTCTTCGATAATATTCACGATTTTAGGCCTGCTTCTGTGCCTACTACTCAGCGATTGCTCGAAGCCAGCCGACAAGGCGGCGTTAGACACCAACGTCGATTACTACACCTGCACGATGCATCCTTCGGTCCATTCAAAAGTTCCGGGGAAATGCCCGATTTGTTCCATGGACCTTGTTCCCGTCATGAAGAAGGTCGCGAATGAGAGCTCTAGCACAGGGACGAACAAAAGCGCCGAGTCGATGGGCGCGACGCCGATGTTCTCGCCGAATCAGGAAGCTGGCAAATCGACCGAGTTTTCTGTGCCGACCGAGCGCCGGCAGCAGATCGGAGTTACCTACGCCACCGTAACAAAGCGGCCGATCCAGTTATCGATCCGTTCCGTTGGAATGCTCGAATCCGATCCGGCAAAAACATTTGATTATGTCGCGCGTGTCGATGGTTACGTAAAGGAATTGAAGGTGAACTCGCCCGGACAGCAAGTCTCGCTGCAACAACCCCTGCTAACAATCTACAGTCCGGACTTACACAGTACTGAACAGGAGTTAGTCAATCTCTTAAACGATCGTGATCGTGGCGATAACGGCCGAGTTGATCAACTGATCGATGGTTCCAAGATGCGGTTGAAGTTTTGGAATGTGAGTGATCAGGAAATCGCTGAGCTCGAAAAAAACCGGAAACCGTCTGATCAACTAATCCTCAGGTCCCCTTTCGATGGTGTGGTCGGCGAAGTGATGACCCGTCCGGGGATGAGTGTCAAGACGGGTGACAGATTGGTCAGTCTCCTCGACTTATCAGGTCTCTGGGTTTGGGCGGAGTTTTACGAGAATGAGATCGGTCTGCTAAAGCAAGGGCAGCGAATCGATGTGAATCTGCCTGCCTTTCCCAATCAAATCTTTCAGGGTCAGATTGCGGTGATCAATCCGGTCGTTGACGGTGCTAAAAGAACGGCACGTGTTCGAATCGACTTACCGAATCCAAAGGGTCAGTTACGCCCCGGGATGTATGCAAATGTGGAGGTAAAGATTAATGATGGCGAGGAGTTGACGATTCCGGTTCAAGCAGCATTGCCCACCGGAGAGCAAATGCTAGTCTTCATTGATCGTGGTGAGGGAAAATTGCTGCCACGCTATGTCAAAGTGGGGCGTTCATTCAGCATCTCTAACGGGGCTGAGGAGGAAAGTTATTACGAGGTCGTCGATGGATTGAAAGGGGGTGAACGGATCGTAGACAGTGCGAACTTCCTAATCGACGCGGAATCTCAAATACAAGGTGCGCTGAAAGATTTCCAGTCGCCTGAGCCGTCGGCGACACCGCAACCGTTATGGGCGAATCCTTAATACCGGTAAAGCGTTCCGAAACCTTCATCGAGCGGATCATTGATGCGAGTGCACGCAATCCGTTCCTGGTGGTTGTATTCGTACTTCTGGGGATTGCAGGTGGCATCTATGCTTTAAGCCAGACTCCGCTTGATGCGATTCCGGACCTGAGCGACGTCCAGGTCACCGTCTATACCGATTGGGAGGGACGTTCGCCCGACCTGGTAGAGGACCAAGTGACCTATCCTATCTCAACGAAATTTATCGCCGCACCGAAGGTGAAATTCGTTCGCGGGGAGTCAATGTTCGGCAAGTCGTTCGTTTACGTGATCTTTCAAGATGGCACGGACATTTATTGGGCCAGGTCTCGAGTGATCGAGTATCTGAACTCGGTTCGGGGATCTTTACCAGAAGGTGTTAATCCAGTGATTGGACCCGATGCAACGGGCGTCGGGTGGGTGTACGAGTACGCGTTGATCGACAAGAGCGGCAGGCATGACCTCGCACAGTTGCGCTCGCTCCAAGATTGGAACATCCGCTACGCCCTGGAATCGGTGGAAGGGGTCGCCGAAGTCGCGCCGGTTGGCGGCTTTGTCAAGCAATACCAGGTCGACCTCGACCCGAACAAGCTTCTGGCCTACAACGTTCCGATCGGAGAGGTCGTGAACGCGATCCGGGCTAGTAATCAAGATGTCGGTGGAAAGACATTCGAAGTTTCTACGACGGAATTCTTTGTCCGAGGTCGCGGCTACATCAAGAGCTTACAGGATTTCGATGACATCGTGCTGAAAGTTCATAACGGTACGCCAGTTTATCTCAAGCAGGTCGGCACCGTGCATCTAGGACCGGACCTCCGGCGAGGCGTGGCAGAACTGAACGGGGAAGGTGAGACCGTCGGGGGCATTGTGGTGATGCGCTACGATGAGAACGCGCTCAAAGTCATCGATGGGATTAAGAAAAAGTTCGAAGAGATCAAGAAGGCACTTCCCGAGGGTGTTCAAATTGTGCCCGTCTACGATCGCAGCACACTCATTCACAACGCGATTGACACACTGCGCGAAAAGTTAATCGAAGAAAGCATCGTCGTCGCTCTCGTAACGATGCTCTTTCTTTGGCATATCCGGTCTGCGCTGGTCGCAATCATTACCCTCCCCATCGCCATCATTCTGTCGTTCATCCCGATGTTTTGGTTAGGGCAGACCTCCAATATCATGTCGTTGGGCGGAATCGCGATTGCCATTGGTGCGATGATCGACGCCGCGATCATCATGGTCGAAAACGCCCACAAGGCTCTGGAACATTTCAAAGAGGAGCATAACCGTGATCCTGATCGCAACGAACGCTTCAAAGTGATCGTCGATGCTGCGAAAAGCGTCGGGCGCCCCTTGTTCTTTTCACTGTTAGTAATCACGGTTAGTTTCGTACCGGTCTTTTCGTTGGAGGCCCAGGAAGGGCGGCTGTTTCGGCCACTCGCTTTCACCAAAACTTTCGCGATGTTCTTTGCCTCTATACTGGGAGTGGTTCTGGTGCCGGTTCTAATGACTTGGCTCATCCGGGGAAAGATCACTGCCGAAGCACGGAACCCGATCAATCGTTTCCTCATTTGGGCTTATCAACCATTCGTTAATTTCGTCCTCAGATTTAGATGGTTAACCCTTCTCCTCGCCCTCTTGCTGCTGGGTCTGACCTATATCCCATTTAGTCAGTTGGGGAAGGAGTTCATGCCGCCGCTAAATGAAGGGACCCTTCTATACATGCCGACGGCGGTCCCTGGAATTTCCATTACAGAGGCTACTAAAGTCCTTCAAATTCAAGACCGCATTCTCCGAAACTTCCCTGAAGTTGAAACTGTTTTTGGCAAAGCGGGCGAAGCGGACACTCCGACAGATCCAGCACCCTTGTCGATGTTCGAGACGGTCCTGCAGTTAAAACCACCGCATCAATGGCGACCTGGAATGACTTGGGAAAAACTAATCTCCCAGATGAACGAAGCCAGTAAAACCCCAGGAATGGCCCAAATTTTCTGGATGCCAATCCAAACCCGAACGGAAATGTTAACGACTGGATTCCGGTCGGTTCTCGGGATCAAGGTCTTCGGGCCGGACTTGAAAGGAATTCAAAATGTCGCTATCGCGATCGAAAAATCGCTCTCGAATTTTCCGAACACCCGTAGCGCATTCGCGGAACGCACCACGGGAGGCTACTTTCTGGATTTTTCACCGAACCGGGAGGCAGCCGCACGGTATGGACTGCGAGTCCAAGATGTGAACGAGATCGTTGAGACAGCCATTGGAGGCAACACGATCGGCACAACGGTCGAGGGTCGAGAACGTTACCCCATCAGTGTTCGATATGCTCGCGATTTCCGCGACGACATCAATCAGCTCAAACGCGTCCTCGTTGCCACACCGACCGGCAATCAGGTACCGCTTTCTCTGCTCGCGGATATTCATTATCGCACTGGAGCACCGTCGATTCGCACCGAGAACGGACAGTTAGTCGGATTTGTCTTCGTCGATATAACCAGCCGCGACATCAACGGCTACGTGAAAGCGGCGAACCAGAAGATCAATCAGGAAGTGACATTTCCGGCAGGCTATTACATTCAATGGGCGGGCCAATTCCAATACCTGCAGGCCGCAGAGAAGCGGTTAACGATCCTTATACCGTTCACCTTGCTGATCATTTTCGTTTTGATCTACTTGAACACTCAGTCGGTGATTAAGACTTTCATCGTTTTGCTAGCCGTGCCTTTCTCGTTGATTGGAGCATTCTGGTTACTCTACTTCCTCGGCTACAACATGAGCGTTGCGGTTTGGGTTGGTTTAATCGCCCTTGCTGGTCTGGACGCTGAGACGGGCGTCGTGATGCTACTCTATCTTGATCAAGCGTGGGAAAAACACCGGCTCGCGGGGCGAATGAACACCATGGCAGATCTTTACGTGGCAGTGAAGGAAGGAGCAGTCCAGCGCATTCGCCCTAAGATGATGACGGTCTGCGCTATCCTGTTCGGACTCTTGCCGATTATGTGGTCTCCGGTCTATCAAGCCGGCGCGGACGTCATGAAACGAATTGCGACACCGATGATCGGAGGTGTCGTGACTTCCGCGATCTTGGAGCTTTTGATTTACCCGGTTATCTACGTCATCTGGCGGAGGCGCGGCCTTCCAATCGACGGCCGCGCAGAATATCGCCCGCAAGGTATCACCAACCGAGAACAACGAGTGACATTCAGAGGGTTACGGCGCTTCCTGATCGTCGTATTAGTCGCAGCGGCATTGTTTCCCGTCGGATTCGCTGCATGGAATTGGTGGAGTTCACGTTCCAGGAGCGCTGTTCAAATCCAAGGCAAACCCATTGCGACCGGCACTTCTGGCGAACTAACGATCAATCTGTACGGTGATCTCCACAACGGACAAAGCGAGGTGATCGTCCGCTTTACGGATTCTAGCGGTCAAACCAGGGATGTCGGCAAGGTAGAGTCCGATCTCTCGATGAATATGCCAGGTATGGACATGCATTCCGGAAGCGACGTGACCAAAACGAATATGCCAGGCGTCTTTCGAGCGAAGCTCCAGCCTCAAATGGGGGGAGATTGGGTTATGAAACTTTCCTGGCAAGGCCCGGCAGGTCAAGGCGAGGTTGAAATCCCGGTCAATGTCAGACAGTGAATTGCGAAGACCACTGTCTGTGAATCATCATGGCCTTTTGGCGGGCCGCTCTATTCTTCGATCGATGATTTCAGGCTGCGCGATCTGCATCATCGCCGGCGGAAGCCCCTTCGCCATGACCTCAAGATCGTCAACAACCATCCGGCCGATTCTTTGGCGCTCGCGACGGATTGACGCCGCCCGATGCGGTGATAGAACCATATTCCTGCTCCTTCGCACCGCCGAATCCGGCGGCATCGGTTCGGTAGGGAAGACGTCGATGGCAACCTGAATCTTACCATTCTCGGCCGCCTCTACGACTGCTGGGAAATCGACCAGGTGGGACCGACTGATCACGACGAGCAGGGCGCCGGGCAGCATCCTCTCGATCTGCTCCCTGCTGATCAGACCAAGGTTTTCTGGCGCAGGAGTGGCGAGCACGTAAACGACACGGCAGGTGCTCATCACTTGCTCCAGTGTCCCCGGCTCACATCCTGCCCGGCGAATAATGGATTCAGGTATCCAGGGGTCTGTGACCCTGATCCTGCAGCCAAATGGCCTCAGTAACGGCAGAAGCTCGCGCGCGATTCCGCCGAACCCCACAAAGCCAACATCCTGTCCAAAGAGCGAGAAGTCGGAGGGACGATCGCCCTGCCATTCCTCCTCACCTTTCGTGAAGGCGACATGAGCAGCTACGAGCCCGCGAACAGAGGCCAGCGTCATCGCCAAGGCCATCTCGGCGACCTGAGTGCCAAAGGCTGGAGCGCATGAGAGCACTCGAATGCCTCTGGCAAAGCAGGCGTTGTAGTCGATGGTCGCCGGGAAGTGCCCGCCTACCTCCACGATCGCCTTCAACTGGGAAGCCAACTGCACCCGCTCTGCCGTCATTGCTGGGCTAAAGCCCACAAACGCCCAAGTCTCAGGCAGGAGGTTTTCGAGAACCATGTCAGGCAGTTCGCGATCCTCGGCCCAATGCACGTTCGCGAATGACGCGAGGCGTTCGAGATCACTTTCGGAAAAGACCTCCTTCATCGTCCTCGGGAAAGGCGCCATAACCACGTTTCGTTTTGCTGAGATCATTTGTTTGGCTGCCGAAAAATTGAGACGAGAAAATACTGACCAAATCAGGACCTATCGATCCTCGGCTTTTTGTAGCGCTTCAGTCTGAGCTATGCACCCGACATGGTTCGAACATGTAACCTACAGTTCCGTAGTTCTTAGCTAAGGTGTTCCGTCCTGTACCGACGTGTTTGCCCTTGATCCCCTTCCTCCTCGCTGATAAGGCTCTAACCCTGAAGTCGAGGTAGCGCACAACGGCTCATATCAGTACATAGATGAAGCAAAAAAGTGATGACCAAATGCTGACCTCGAGATTCGCCCGTAGCGATATTCGCTACTGGGAAAATGCCGTGTTTCAGCGCGTTCGCAACCGGCAAGGCAAAAAAGACAGATCACAGCATTTCAGCGTTCAGCTTCAACTTGCAGGCAGGCGCGCCGAGTTTGGCCTTGCGACGGCCAACAGGGCTGTCGCCGCTCGCAAGCCCGTGAGATCTACGAGCATCTCAAAGTGACCGGCTGGGCCGCCACTCTTGCCAAATTCAAGCCGGACCCAGAGTCGAACAAAAACGGTGCCATTCAAACAGTAGGTGAATTCGTTGCCGCGATTGAAAAGACAGCCTCCAACCAGGGGCGAACGCTGAGCGAATATATCCGATCTTTCAGAAGGATAGTTGCTGGTGCATTTGGCATTGATGACCCGAAGAAATACGATTATCAAGCGGGGGGACGTAAGGCCTGGATCGACCGGATTGATTCCATTCAACTCGAGAAGATTACCGCGCAGGCAGTACAAACCTGGAAAGTTGATTTCTTGAGTCGCGCTGGGCAAAATCCGGCCAAGCAACGTACGGCCCGGATCTCTGTCAACTCGGCCCTAAGGGGAGCACGAAACTTGTTCAGTCCGGCACGCCTCAAATTCATTGCACTGCCCGCAGGATTCTCCTCGCCCTTTACCAATGTCTGTTTGGAACCGCGGCAGGCGATGAGGTATCGGAGTTCCTTCGATATTCGGAAACTCATTAAGGATGCCCAAACCGGACTTTCAGAGTCTGACCCGGAATCATTCAAAGTATTCCTCCTCGCTTCCATGGTCGGCCTGAGACGCGGTGAAATCGACCGGCTTGAATGGACAGCCTTTGATTGGCAGCTCGAAAAGCTACACATTGGCGTTACCGAACATTTCGCGGTCAAAAGCCAGGGATCGATTGGAGATGTTGATCTGGATACAGAACTAGTGGCCCTGTTCAAAAAATTCTACGAGCACCGAACCGGCTCTTTCGTAGTCGAGTCTCGGATTAGGCCCAGGCCTGGGAGTGGCTATGCCCATTATCGGTGTCTGCGGATTTTCAAACGTCTCACCAAGTGGCTGCGTGCGCACGGTGTGGGCGCCAAGTGTTCGCTTCACGCATTGCGCAAGGAATTCGGCAGTCAGATCTGCGAGAACACGGCATCTATGCCGCGTCACGCGCACTTCGACACAGCGACGTCGGCACAACAGCCTTGCATTATTTGGACAAGCGTTCGCGCGCAACAACTGGCCTCGGAGCTCTCCTATCAACAGCCGCCGAAAGTAGAGATCTCAAGAGATCACGGTGACCGCGCCGACAACCCGCGCACACCAATGGTTCGTTATGTCCAGCAAAGCACTTTTCTCATTTACCTGAGCAGGAGGGCATTCATTCCAAGCCTACGACTTTTGCAGGCGATGGACTCTCTAGACTAGAAGGGCACATTCCTGAAAAGATTTTCGTTGGATATGCCACCCAGCTCGAGCCCGCGAGCCCCGCCTGCGCCGCAAGTACGGCAAAAATCCTCGCAGCACTCATGACCGCTTGCCCGGGATCCCCTAGCGTCTTCGCGAAAATTGCCGCCTCGCAACCTTCGGCCGAGCGGCAAGCGCTGCGGTCCAGGGTGCCCAATTGCGTCGACGCGATGCCGCCGTCTTCTCGACGCCAGTTGACTGTTATGGTGAACTCTAATTTCGCTTCTTCCTGCATTGCCCAGCCAAACATTGCATGGCCACGACCGTCAACAGGCCCCAGGTCTTTACCGGTCTCGATTTAACTGAAATCGACAGCGGCCGCCGGGCCAGCGGCGGCGCTCTTACACCCAGATCGAGTACGACGTAGCGCCTTCAGGTTCACGGCGGCGCCGATCCGAGCGAACGTGTAAGCCAGGACGCCCAGCAGAGCGCGATCGCGCAAGCCGGTGTGCGTGGACGTCTGGATCCCATTCAGAAGCTTCTGGACCTCGCCGTCGACAAAAGCCGGCGTTTTGCCTTCGGTCCGCGAATATCTTTCTGTTTTGACTTCCCGGGCCGGGTTCACGGCCAGCACGCCTTTTTCGGTCAGCCAGAAAAAGAGCATCCGGATCGCGGCCATGTGCTGTTTGATCGTGGGCGATGCCGCTTGGCGCTGGAGTGTCTCGATGTAGGCCGCGACCGTGACGGGTTCGATGTCTTCGAGGTCCTGGTAACCGGCGCGCTCACACCAGGCCAGAAACTGCTGGATCGCGCGGTAATAAGCAGCTCGGGTGTTCGGGTTGCGAATCGGGACCGTAAAAAAATCGAAGAACTTTTCACGAGTCGATGGACTGGCGCGATCGATCAGGGTTGGCGTTGCGAATGCTTCTTGAGAAACGATCGATAGCTCGGAGTCAGGCATTGCCCCGAGAATCTACCAAAAAGGGTCCCCTTTTGGCCCGTCATAAAAGGGTTATGACGGGTAATCGTTAAGCGAGGCTAAGTTTTTGTCACTTTGCGAACTATTTGGCCGAACTTTTTGCCCGCTTGGGTAATGACACACGCCAGTCACCTCACGTTCTGCCTAGTGATGGACACCGAACCACGTCGATACCGAGATGTCTGTTCAGACAGGTTTGTTGCGAAGAGGCGCAAGGACTCGTGGACAAGATCGGCGATGGGCACGCACTCACCAAGTTGCACTCTGATGCGTCAAGCCAATGAAATAGAGAAAACTTGTCCAACTTTTCTGTCTCGGGTTCCTTTAAGACCAGCGTTGAGGTGCAGCAAATCCAGTCATCGGCATATATTCTGCGTGATCTTGCCAGGGGGGCGGATTAACCGGGCGCGATTTTCTTTTCCCGTTGCGACCAAGCATCAGGGTGGCCTTGACAATTCTGTCAAGAATCGAATAGCGTAGCGTTTTGTGAGAATCACCTTCGCTGCCTGGATGTTTCTCGCAAACGTACTATTTGGGAGTCCAGCAATCGCCTCCGGCCATTGGGAACCAGACCACAGAGGCGACGGTTATCCACCATATTGGGTTGAAGACGATGATAACTCAACGCCCGTGAGTACCCCAACTCCTGAGAAAACCGTCGCATCAAATAGTTCGACTCCCGCCAGAAGCCCGTCCGGGGAGGACAAGCCCAAAGGCGAGCCAACTCCTAACGTCGCACTGGCTAAGGGAATCGTAGATAAGATCCTCGACAAGTTTGTAGGTCCGATCTTCGGAGTTGATCCTTCGACGCTCCGACAAGTCTCGGAGGCTAATGATCAAAAGGAGGCGGTTAGTGCAATCGCAGAATCAGCCGTAAGCAACGTGCTAGAGCGAATAATTCCCGTTGCCGGCTGGCTCTCCATTGCTTTAGAATCCACTCCGACCGGTGCGGACGACGCAATTAAGTCTCCGGAATCATCAGCACCTGGCGATAAGGGCAAACAGGACGGCCAACATTTACCGCCTCCAAGATGAGTCGCTTGTTGATACTTACCGGCGTCGTTTGTTTGCTAGGCTTTGGTGTCTTCGCTCATATTAACTCCGAACAGCTCGGAATCGTTATACCCTCTCTGCAAGAGTTGGAACATCGAGCAGAAGTGGCGTCGGACCAGTTAGGTGATAAGTTCGTTTCCATGTGGCACGATTTTCTCGCTCGGAGCTGAAAGTTTGCCGAACAGAATCCTAACACGTTGGAAATCTGGCTATTAAGAGGCGCGGGAGCTTTGGCCGCTGGGGACCAGAACGCAGGAAAAGAGGCTGGAGAGCATCTCGTATTTTTGAATAAATCTGCTGATCCGACGACTGCAAAACTGATTAAGACTTTATGGGCCAAACGTTGGCTTCCGGCCAGCGCCTTAGACTCTCAGGATGCTCTCGCAATTTTCAATGAACTCACTGAGCATTTTGGATGTCACTGCGCCATCGACTATGCCTCGTCGAGGAGTATATCCTTCGATACCAGGAATGGCCTTTATGCAGATGATAAGTACGCTTTGGAAAACGCTGCTACCTGAGGAACGGCGGCGAGAAGTCTGGGCTCTTGAGCGCTGCTGAATTCAAAGGCTGTTCGCGGGAGCAAATCAAGGCGAAGGTGCGCGCCCGCGAGATCCGCATTTTGCGCATCGGTCATGAGCCCGGCCCGCATCGATCTTGATCCAAATGAAGGACGATAGTCCGTTCGTTTTTGCGGGGCTGTGGGAAGGCTGGAAAGATCCAGCAAAAGATGAATGGGTGCACACCTGCACGATCATCACGGGGGAACCGAACAACCTGGTGAGGGAGATTCACACCCGGATGCCGGTCATTTTACCGGAGGAGCATCACGATGCCTGGTTGGCCGGTGAGGCTGGCAAAGAGATTTTAACGCCGTTCCCGGCCGGCCAAATGAAGGCCTGGGCGATTAGCCCGAGAGTGAATAGTCCGAGGAACAACGACCCGACGATCATTGCGCCGGCGGAATGAAAACCTGGATTTCCCGCTCTTCTGCGGTTGGCTCTCGTTTCACTCTAGCTCACGGATTAAGCCACTTCTCGAAATGCGCCTCGAGGCGCATGAGCATCTCTTTTTTAATGTCTTTGATGTCGATGAATTGGGCCCAGCGCGTGACATCGCAGTTTTTAGGCGGACCCTCAATCTCCACAATAAATTCTTCCACTAACCCTCGCTGGTCGCGGTATTTTTCCCGGAGATGTTGCTTGCAAATGTCCGCCGTTTGTTTTTGCCGGCTCTTGGTTCCTAATCCCATGTTGTGCCCCGAATCATAACTGGAACTCTTCTAGGAGGCGAATTCAGAATTGAGGCGATAGGAAGGGAATTCCTGGAGCTCCTGCGCCAACGATTTTCGCAATGAACTCTTAGATCGCAAATGAAGTTCGGGCATCCAGGCAAATACGGCGGCGATCCGCTTATTTCACCCAGCCTTTACTTAAATACGCTCGTCTCTCCGTAAATTCTAAGACTCTCGCGCAGCTTTCCCAAGGTACTTTTTCGATCTATTCCAACGAATATCGAAGGGGTGCTTTTCCGGCAACCCATTGATGATTTGCTTAGCGGCTTCGATCCGTCCTTGGGCGACTTCGATCCAAACGTCCTCCAGCACATCCGACTTTTTGGCGCTCTCGAGAATACGGTACATCGCCGCCCATCAAGTCGCGCCTGTCTCGGCGATTACTCACGTAGCTGAAGTCTCCGATATTCAACCATGGGAAAAATCCAATAAGTACGTGGTAAACTTTAAAAGGCCAGCATCAGAAATTCGCCCGATTAAATTGGTCCAGGGTGGATCTGTAAAAGCGCCCCAGGCGCCACGCTACACGTCCTTTGAACGGATCAAGAGTGCAGAGACACTTGATCAGGCTTTCGCATACGTCGTTGTCGATGGTGTCGATCAATGAAGGGTGAGAGGGTAAGCGGGTGAATCTCTTGATTGGTAGGGGGTTCGCATTCCTGCAGGTGGAACGATCAAGGAAGTCTCGATGTGCTTTAACTGTTCCAGCGCACTTCCGGCGCTTATCCCTCCGAAGCGGTCCGCACGAGACGCGATCTGCTGATCGGACAGCAAACCGGCGTTCAGACGCCGCGGCCCGATTGAGCACAAACGGGCCACTGCAAATAATTGCGTTTTCTGTCTGTCCCTCTCCGTTTTCCGTATCGCATCGCCGCACTTATAGCCGTAGCCTCGCTAAAAGTATGCATGTCGAGACTGGACCCGGCTTCAGTTTTGTGCGAGCCTATGTGCTATGACCGTCGCAGCGCGGCTTCATCTTGAAGGGTGGAAAGGAGGCGGCTGATGCCCACACTCATGTTCAGTAATCAAACCAATGAGCACGCCTGGGTAAGGGTATATGACCTTTTAAAATATGTTACTCGGAGTAAACTCAATGATCCTTATCGTGAGAACTTCGTAGTAGAGCCGAACGCCACCCTAGTTTTTAAGGATCACGCCTATGAAATGGTTTTCAAGGCAGTACTGCTGGGTAAGGCGACGCTCAACAGCGGCAACTTGACACTCGCCAAACCAACTAGTGTCAACGAACAAGCGTGGCAACACAGCAAAAAGAATATTTACATAGACATAGATTTTACGCACAACGCAGTAAACTTAACTTGAAGCCGTAACTACGGTTAACAGGTGGGGTACCGCGTGTTGCGAGCGATGAGGGACATTTATGGCGAACACCGACGCGACAACAGTTGTTGGCCTGTGGCTACGAAGCAACGGCGCCGAAAAATACACGAAGGCGTTCTTCGACAAGGGGTATATGGAATTTCGTGGCATACCGGAAGGCGCCATCGCGGCGATCGTCGACGATGACTCCGCACTGGCCGCCAAGCTCGTAGACTCGTTCAAAAAATTGGCCGATCCCGGCAGCGGCCCGGCTCCTCCGCCTTGGTCGGGCCCCCTCGAACCCGGGCCCGCAATCCCCTCTCTTCCGCCTGGCACGACGCTGGATTTGACGCACCCGACGACCCCGGCACCCAGCGTGCCAGATTTCAAGATCCCGGACATTTTGAGCGTAACAAGCACTAGCGCGGTCATCGGTCCGGGCTCCCTCAGCACCGAAGACTGGATCGTCATCGCCAAGAACAATAACCTTCTTCGCGCCTATACATTAGACGACGCGCCCGACGACCAGAGTGATCCGCCGAGAGCCACGACGCTGGCTTTGGACTATGTGGTCCCCAGGGGCGCCGACTTTTGCGTGGACATGCACCTGGAATCCGACGTGCTGTCAGAAGTCACGTATTCGAGCGCAACGGCGAGTTATGTCCGGTCTGGTTTCGACACGCAATCAGCGAGTCTCAGCATTCCCTACGCAGCCGCCTCGTTCGAACGGCAGCGCAAGGAGAGGGAGGCAAAGGCCTCGACCCATAAAACGATATATATGATCGGCAGGTGGTTTTACCCGCGCGCCAAACTGTATCCGAAGAACTTCACCAAAGCTTCCACGAGGTTCACCGCTGCGGTCGAAGCCGCTGTGAACGCAAACGATCCGGCCGCCTTGGAACACGTGTTCAACACATATGGCCGGGCCGTTCCGGCAGAAGTGGTGATCGGTGGACAATTGTTCTTTTTACACAAGGAAGTGTGCGATGGCAGCGTGAACGAGACCGAGGTCGAGAAGACGATCAAGGCGGCTGTGACCGCCAAGTCCAAAAACGTTCAAGTGTCTGCCGGCATCAGCTTTGGAAGCGGCTCGAGCAGCAAGGTCACAGCCGAGCGAGTGGCCCAGTTAACGACCTTTACAGCGAGGGGCGGTGACACGACTCTGGCCACCAATCCGCAAAATTGGCCTGATAGCGTCAAAGACCCGAACAAGTGGGCAGTGATCCGTGTCTCCAAGTTGGCCCCGATCACAGACTGGCTCGAGCCGACTCTCAGGGCCAGAGCGGAGAGGCTCTTGCCGGCGATTCAAGTGCCTCAGGATGTACCTGCGGAAAACCATTCTGCCAGGGTAGACAGCGACGGATTCATCTTCGGTATGCGAACGAGCCAGTTTTTGACGTCACCCCGTGGTGGCCTGGAGCTCGTCTGCGGCACCTCCGGCTCTCCAGCCTTGGGTCAAGGTGATGCGGTCGGGGCCAGCGCGACCTTCCACTATACGCCCGGAGCAGCCGATATGTGGATCGATGGTGCCAGTATCTGCCTTCCCGTGCCGAAAGGCAGTCACTACTCCGTAAAAAAGTGGGACGACTATAGCACTGCTTTCAGCCGGTTTCAAAGAGCCGAGACGAAGCTGACTTTCGGGAAATGGCAGACCCTGGCGGATAAAACGGGCCTCAGCGGAGCGGGCAAGCTTGCGGCATTCGCACCCGGTGCGCAGGACAGTAACGGCTTCATCTTCTGCTCTGTCCGAGCGCCGGCCAACGGAGACCGCGGCTTCGTATCATGTACCGTTGACGGAAAAATCCTCGGCGCAGCGTCGGTACATAATCACCCGATTTCAACCGCCGGGTGTTGGAGTCCCCATGCGTGTTTCTGCGTGCCGGTTCCACGGCACCTTCCGATGTCCCTCGATGCGGCAGCAAGCTATGGCAGGCTCGATATTAAAGTCTGGTATCTGGCGAGCACGTCACAAGGCTGGAAGTTCGGGACGCCTGAGCCGTACACCCTGAACATGTTGCATACAGCCGATACGGACGGCTTTCTGAGCGGCGTTGTCACCGTGCGGGAGGGCAATGCCCGCGGCATGCTTTTCCTATTCTGCGGGTCAAACAAAGATAAGCTGAGGACGGATACTAGTCCTATGGCCACGATCGCCGTGCACCAAACAAGCAACAGGTATATTCCGTACGCATCAGCGATGCTGCCAGTTCGCAGAGGCTTCTTCTTCCGCCCGTTTCCGCAACACCTCTCGGCGGACCCGGGGCATAAGGGGGCGACGGTCGAAGCTTACTGGACTCCACTCCTTCCCGTTGCGTGATCACGCGCGTGAGCGTTCGGCGCTGCAGTGCGTTATTCATCCGGCTTGGGTGTGCGTGGACTGTAATTGCCTGATAACGGCGACTGGTAGTAGGTGGAGGGCGGTAAGGATTCTGGTTTATGTCGGGATCAGACATAAACCAGAATCCTTACCGAACCAACCGCCTCTTCATTTTCCCGCCAACGCTTCTCGGATCAATAATATGCGGCTCCCGATTAATGAACTCACGAAGCTCTTGATTAAAATTCGATACTTTCGAGTGTTCATAATCTTACCTCCCCACCTCTCCTTCGCTATCTTGATTAGTTCCTCGTCTGTTATTACCGGAGGGTTTATTTGGACCCAGTTAAGGTCACAAGGCTTGCCAAGATCGCGACTGACGTCTATTTCAAGTTGCTGTTGAATCTCCTCGATCAGCTCCCAAGCGTGGCCGCCAATCTGCTGCAATGTGTTAGAACTGATAACCACGATATGCATCACCTTGCCTGGATTTTTCAGCTTGGATATGATACCTGTTTCCTCTTGTTCGTTTCCGAGCAGACTCCGCCAGATACTCGTGTTGTGCCTCTCATCGGAACCTTCAGAATCGAAACTGAGCCTACTGCCGATATGGTCGTCGCCTTTTTTTTGCAGCGCCATTATTTGCAAGCTCCTCTTTTGCGCTACCGCGAGTAGAGCCATCGTGCATCTGCTCGATAAGTTTGCGAATTCGTGAGCGCTGAGAGAAGCTGAACATGGACTACCTTCCAATCCTTCTGGGTGCGGTCCAACGCATCTGAACCTGCCCCGATTTGACGGACACGGGAACTCAAAGAAAATGAGAGAACCCGATGGAAGAAAAAAAGAAGCATATCATCTACAAAGAGGAGTTTAGACGCCAGGCGGTGGAGATGGTGATCCACGGCGGCAAGAGCGTTGCGCAGGTGGCCCGGGAACTTGGGGTCAGTGAGTTCAGTTTAAATCTGTGGAAGAAGAAATATCTGAAGGAGTTCGCACCGGCCCAGGTCGATGGGGAGGAAAGAACTCCGGAGCAGATGTATGAGGAGATACGGCGGCTGCAGAAGGAAAACCAATACCTTAAGACTCAGCGCGATATCTTAAAAAAAGCGATGAGCATACTGGGCGAGGAGCCGAATCCCGGTATGCGGTGATCAAAGCCTTATCGGTGCAATACGCTATCAAGCCCTGTTGTGAAGCGCTGCGCGTATCGCGCAGCGGGTTTTACCAATGGCAGAAGGGGGCCCAGTCAAAGGTATCCGTTCAGCCAACCGCATGTTGACCAGTGACGGTGAGTTCGAGTTGGGGAGAGGGTTTTTAACGGCGAGCTAGCCAAGCACTCGGCGTGAGTTCTGACACACGTTTGACCGGCAGGTTTGATAACCCCGGAAGGACCGAGCTGAGGTAATCGCGGATCGGGATATTCAATCGGCGGCAGCTCTCAACGATCGATAGGATCGCAGCGATCCTCGGACCCGCGTCCTTACTACCGAAGTGGATCCAATTTTTGCGTCCCAGTGCTATCGGCCGCATCGCGTTTTCGGCTGCATTGTTGCTGAGCTCCAGGACCGGGTGATCAAGGAAGCGCGTCAGCCGGTTCCACAATGTCAGGGTGTAGTTGCAGGCCTTGGCCAAGGCACTTTTGGGCAGACTCTTGGTCTTGGCCGCTTCAATTCGGTTCTTGATCGATTCGAGGATCGGCTTAGCTCTTTGCTGCCGCAGCTCGTCACGCTGGCTGATGTTCAGACCTTGCTCCCGAGCCTGGGCATCGACGCCAAAGAGTTCATCAATGGCTGCAACCAACCCGATCGCATCGCGATCTTCGGGATGCGCTTCGGTTGCCTGGAAAAAGTACCTCCGTGCATGGGCCCAACACCCAGCATGGATCAGTCCGGGAGCACCGACGCGATCGTAACCACTGTAGCCATCGCTCTGAAGGATTGCACGAAAGCCGCCCAAAAACTCTTTTGGCCCTTCCCGGCTTCGTGAAAGCTGGAAGTCAAAGACGACCACCCCGCCGGGCCGGCTATACTGCCATAGGTAAGCCTGATGGTTTTTCCCTTTGACCTCCGGCAACTGAACGTCGACGGGCGTTTCATCGGCCTGGATATAGTCCCCAGCCAATAACTCCTTGGCCATCGCCGTTTTAATAGGTCTCAAGAGTTCTCCGACCCGCATCACCCAAGCGCACAGTGTCGAGCGTGACAGTTCCACTCCAGTGTCGCGTTCGATGATTGCGCTCTGCCGATACAACGGCAGATGATCAGCATACTTGTTAACGATTGTTTCGATGATGAGCCGGTCACTGGCCAGGCTCTTCTCAATGATCCTGGATGGCAGTGGCGCACATTGGACCCCTTGTTGGGGACAGTCCGGACAAGCTCGCTTCTCGCGCTTGGTCAACCGCACAAAGTACTCGATCGGTTCAATGTCGAGCTGCTCGGCCGTCTCGTAACCGATAACGACCTTCTCTTTGCCGCAACTCCCACAGATACAGTCTTGGGGAACACAGGGGATAATCTCTTCCTTGCGCGGCAGCTCCGCCGGCAAGCTCTGACGTGCCGGCTGTTGCTTGGCTTTCCTGAGCGGTAGCTCCAATTGATCCCGGCTGCTTTCTTCTTCGACTTCAGCCCGACTTACCCCCGGTTCCTCTTCGAGCAGTTCAAGCTGTTGATCACTGAGTCTTTCGCTCGAAGGCCCATACTTTTCTATCCGCATCCGGCGCAGCAATTCGCGCAAGAGCCGGTTCTCTTTTTCGCTGCGCTCGAGCGCTTCAGTTTTCTCCCGCCAATTGTTGGTAAGTTGTTCAACAACCTCTGCGGGAAGCTTTTCGATAAAGGCCTCAAGCAGCTCTGGATCTAGCGGAAGCGGGGTAATGGAACCAGAATCAAACACTGTTCATAACTTATCAAAACTCTGTGCTAAACAAAAGCTTTTTCCACTCCATTTTCTCTGCGATACCACTCTTTTTTGCTCGTCTGTTTTAATTCAATGCCGCTGACCAGCAATGTCAGTTCTTCGCTACTCATTTGCACCCGGATTTGATCCACACTCGCAGCCGGCCAACTGAATCGACCTCGTTCGAGCCGTTTGCTGCAGAGCCATAAGCCGCTGCCGTCCCAGTACAGAATTTTGAGCCGGTTGCGTCGTCCGTAAGGGTTATCGGGGCCAATCGGAGCATGAGCGCTAGGGGAAACTGTTACGATAATGCGAAAGCAGAAGCCTTCTTCAGTACGCTCAAAACGGAATGTTTTCCGGCCAGACAACTCTTTGAATCCAAGGCTCAGGCACGACGTGAAATCTTCGAGTACATCGAAGTTTACTACAACAATCAGCGCGTTCATAGCGCGCTCGGTTACCAGACTCCGTCCGGATTTGAGGCGCTTAAGAACAAAACAAAAACCAACTTTTTCGCAGAAAAAGCTACAGTGATCCCTTTTCAGAATGCGTAACGTAGTTCAAGCGAGCAAATGGAATAAATGGAAGGCAGGCCGTAGGCAGGTGCCGTTTATGCCGGATTGCGACCTTGAACTCGAGTGCAGCGTTCTGATCAATCCAACAACCAACAAATAACACGATTCTCGTGTCCGTTTTTTCGGGGGAAGTACACTCTGTGTGCTGCTGCATATTCATGCACACTCTTTGCCACACGATTATTATGGAAACGCTGGCCAAAATGATGATAAAACCATCGAACGCTGCCAAAACGATGACGAAACCGCGCTGGACATGGACGTCCCAAAAGTGTCGCTGAAACTTGTTTTCCGGGGAGAGGAGCTGCCGCGGCTTCGCTCGATCTATTTCACTTCGGGATCCGACACCCACACCGCCGAGGCACCGCAAGACCGGGACTTGGCCAAAGCCGTCGCCATTTCGCTGCTCCTTTTTCGCACCTACAGCCTTCAGCGGGAAATGACGCTATTCCGAATCAGGGCCGCCAAGCCAGCTGCTTTAATTGACACGATCTTCAACGCAAAGAAACAATCTCAAAGCAAGAACCCAATCTGCGGTCTGGCCAACGGCGCATTTTTGAGACTATTCCTAAAACCTTCCTCTCGGGCCGGCCGGTACATGGACATTGACTTGGCGCGGTTGAAGCCAGCCGCAGCTCTTTTGAAATATCTCCGGAATCCCTGCGAGTTTTCGCGAGAAGTTGAGACCGAAAAGTGCTGACCAATTGCTGACCACGTCGGAGAATTTTCCTCCCATGTCTGTCGCAAGTGCCTCGTATTGAGCCATGCACCCGACACGGCTCGAACGTGTAACCTACAGTTCCGTAGACTGTCGCTCTATCCAGTTGAGCTACGGGTGCTTTCGCTGCGGACGTTGACCATATTGCACAACCACCGTTTATCAAGCCCAAAAAGAAAGCCACAGATTGCGCAGATTTTAGGAAGCGCGGCCACAGATTTCACAGATTCAGGAAATCGGATTGCCACAGATTTCACAGATTAACACAGATGACGGATCCACGTGCGCCCAGCGACGCGATAGTTCGCTCTTTCGCATGAATTGACAGCTAAGAGGTCTTTCTCAAAACAAGAAAGGCAGGCCACAGATTGCGCAGATGCAGGAAATCGGATTGCCACAGATTTCACAGATTAACACAGATGACGGATCCACATGCGACCAGCGACGCGATAGTTCGCTCTTTCGCATGAAATGACAGCTAAGAGGTCTTTCTCAAAACAGGAAAGGCAGGCCACAGATTGCGCGGATTCAGGAAATCGGATTGCCACAGATTTCACAGATTAACACAGATGACGGATCCACATGCGACCAGTGACGCGATAGTTCGCTCTTTTGCGTGAAGCGACAGCTAAGAGGTCTTTCTCAAAACAGGAAAGGCAGGCCACAGATTGCGCAGATGCAGGAAATCGGATTGCCACAGATTTCACAGATTAACACAGATGACGGATCCACATGCGCCCAGCGACGCGACAGTTCGCTCTTTCGCATGAAATGACAGCTAAGAGGTCTTTCTCAAAACAGGAAAGGCAGGCCACAGATTGCGCAGATTCAGGAAATCGGATTGCCACAGATTTCACAAATTAACACAGATGACGGATCCACATGCGACCAGTGACGCGATAGTTCGCTCTTTTGCGTGAAGCGACGACTGAGAGGTTTTTCTCGAATAAGAAAGCAGGCCGCAGATTCAAGAAATCGGATTGCCACAGATTTCACAAATTAACACAGATGACGGATCCACATGCGACCAGTGACGCGATAGTTCGCTCTTTTGCGTGAAGCGACGGCTGAGAGGTTTTTCTCGAATAAGAAAGCAGGCCGCAGATTCAGGAAATCGGATTGCCACAGATTTCACAGATTAACACAGATGACGGATCCACATGCGACCAGCGACGCGATAGTTCGCTCTTTTGCACGGAATGACGAGTGGAAACTCGGGATTAGTTGCGTCTGGAAGCCTCGCTGCGGAAACGCATTAGTCCGAGCGAGCACAATCTGCGGCCGCGATCCCTCCGCATCGGTCACCTGTGCAAATCTGGGTAATCTGTGGCAATCCCTTTCCTGAATCCGTGTAATCTGGGGCCAGTCTTATCCCACTGATCACAATCTGCGGCCGCTTTCCGCTCCGCATCAATCATCTGTGTTAATCTGTGAAATCTGTGGCAATCCCCTTCCTAAATCTGTGCAATCTGTGGCCGGCCTTATCCCAGCGAGCACAATCTGTGGCCGCGATCCCCCCCCGCATCGGTCATCTGTGTTAATCTGTGAAATCTGTGGCAATCCCCCTTCCTAAATCTGTGAAATCTGTGGCCGGCCTTATCCCAGCGAGCACAATCTGTGGCCGCGATCCCCCCCCGCATCGGTCATCTGTGTTAATCTGTGAAATCTGTGGCAATCCCCCTTCCTAAATCTGTGAAATCTGTGGCCGGCCTTATCCCAGCGAGCACAATCTGTGGCCGCGTTTCACCTCCGCATCAGTCATCTGTGTTAATCTGTGAAATCTGTGGCAATCCCCCTTCCTAAATCTGTGAAATCTGTGGCCGGCCTTATCCCAGCGAGCACAATCTGTGGCCGCGTTTCACCTCCGCATCAGTCATCTGTGTTAATCTGTGAAATCTGTGGCAGTTCTTTCTTAAATCTGCGCAATCTGTGGCAGATCCTTTTCTAAACGGTCGTAGAACTTCTGGCTGGATTCGTGGAGGTCATCGAACAGCACGCTAAGGGGGGCGTAGGATTCGATCCATGCAGGATTCGGAACGACTTCGGATTCGTATTCAACGCAACGGCTGACGCCCTCTTCGAAGTCTCGAAAAATATCGGTGGCAAGTCCGGCCAGAATAGCGCAGCCGACAACACCGCATTCCGATTTCTTTGGAACGATGATTGGGCAGCCATAGATGCTTGCCTTAATTTCGAGCCAGAGTTTCGTTTTTGCACCGCCACCGCTGGCGACCAGCCGATCCATGTTGTGTCCCGCGGCTTTCATGAGCCGAAGATTACGGAATGCAGCGAAAGCGACCCCTTCCATGACGGCCCGATGGAGGTGCGCGATGCTGTGACCACTGGTCAGACCGAAGAATTGTGCCCGGGCGTTTTGGTGTCTGCCCAGGCGTTCTCCATTAAGGTAAGGCAGAAAAAGGAGTCCATCGGAACCGGCCGGACCGGACTCGGCAAGCTGCACAATCTTTTCATAAGAATATTCGTTTTGGTGGAAGGCCCGGCGCGCCCAACGCATCGCGTCGCCCCCGGCATCCAGAATCGTGAATGCATTCCAGTACTTGCCATCAACGCTCATGACGTTCGTGATAGTCGGATCGATACTTGGCCGCGTCGTACAGAGGGTCACAAGGGTTGAGGTACCGGTGGAATCGGAACCTGTTCCGGGCCGAATAACGCCGGAACCGAGCAGGCTCGCTGGAAAATCACCAACGCCGGTCACAACAGGGATACCAACCGGTATCCCAGTTTGTTCGGCGGCCTGACGACTGACATGCCCGACGATCTCGGCAGGCGATCGGAGCGTAGGCAACAGTTCGAAATTGAGTTGGAGCAGATCGGTGATCTTCCGGCTCCATCCATTCTCCGGGTAATTGAAAAGGAAACTGCACGACGCTTCGGGATAGTCGATGGCTCGTTCCCCGGTGAGTTTGAAATTAATAAAATCCTTCGGCATGAGCATGGTCGCAGCACGCTCGAATGATTCCGGGTGGTTCTGTTTGATCCAGACCAACTTGAACGCCTGCCAGGCGGATGCGGGAGGATTCGCCGTGATCTCCAAAAACTCTTCGACGGAGTGCTCTCTTTGAAACTCTTCGACGATTTCGCGCGTTCGTTTGTCATTCCAGAGTGGCACGGCATCGATCACGGGTTCACCCCCCTTGTCGATAAGGACGGTACCGTGCATCTGGCCGCAAGCCGCAATCGCCAATATTCGCTCCGCGGCACCGGGCAACGAATTTAGTACCGACCGGGTTGTTTCGACAGCGCCTTCCCACCAGTCCCTGGGCCGCTGCTCAGACCAGCCCGGACGCGGAACGATCTGATTATGTTCTTTGGCCCGGATTGCCAGAATTTCGCCGTTTGTATCGACCAGCGCCGACCGGACGCTGCCTGTCCCAACATCAATCGCGAGAAACAGATCGCCAGAGCTCATGGAGGTTAGGGTTTGTACGCCCGCCTCCAGCCACAATCAATCCCGGAACACATATTCAACAAAAGGCTCTTTCCTTTTGCAGCGCGACTTAAAGAGCGAGACGCATAATATTTTCTTCGGAAAACTCCGATCTTTTGAGCTCGCCGGCGATTCGCCCACGGCTCATCACAAGCATCCGGTCGCTTAACGCGATTACATCAACGAGATCGGAAGAGATCAGTACTACCGCTAATCCCTCAGACGCGAGTTCATTGATCAGCCGGTAGATTTCCGCTTTGGCACCGGCATCCGCACCGCGAGTCGGTTCGTCGAAGAAGATCACCCGGCAACCGGCTCCGAACCATTTGGACAGGAGCACTTTTTGGTGATCGGCATCTGAACGGGTCCCTCCAGACGATTCAATGGTGCGCATCTTGATTCCAAGCCGATCAGCCAGGAAATCAAAACTTACCGTTTCCGCCTTCTTTTTGATCAGCCCAAAAACTTCGAGCAAACTCTTAAAGACCGGCATCGTGGCGTTCCAATGAACTGGCATCCCAGGATCTTTTTGAACTTCAGGCACGAGTTCGATTCCAGCACGAACCGCGTGACGCGTCGCCCGGCCGACCGAGGGTCCACCATTGGGCGCTATCGCGTCGCCTTGTTGACCTTCCGCTCCGAATATCGCCCCTGAGACTTCTGGGCGACCAGCGCCGACCAATCCTGCGATTCCCAGAATCTCTCCCGCGCGGACCTCGAAAGAGACATCATCCATTTTGACACCGAACCGGAGCCGGTCGGCGCTCAAGACAATCTCTCCGACCTTCCGAGGCTCTCCTGGAAACAATTCGTCCACCTGACTGCAGGCCATCATTCGAACCAGATTTTCGGAGGTGATCTCTTTCGGCACGATCGTACCGATCGTTCGCCCTTCCTTCAGCACGGTGATGGAGTCAGCCACCTGGAATATCTCCTCCAACTGGTGGGACATGTAGATGACGCTGACCCCTCGGTTCCCGAGGGTTCTAACCAGCCGAAGCAACCCCTGCACTTCCGCTGGCATAAGCCTCGCAGATGGTTCATCAAGAACCAGGATTTGGGCGTCCTTCGAAAGTGCATTCGCGATTTCAACAACCTGCTGACAGGCAAACGGCAAATCGCCGAGCCGGATTGAGGGTTCGATATCGTAGCCCAACTCCCCTATGATCAAACGCGCGCGTTCCCGCAAGTTGCTCCATGGAACGAGTGGTGGCAACGCTCCCAGGAAAACGTTCTCAACTACGCTCAAATCCGGCGCCAGAACCAGCTTCTGGTGAACGATCCCGATTCCCAACTTCTGTGAACCTTGCGGATTCCGGATCTCAGCCGGTTGGCCACAAACCCGTATCTGGCCTGCATCCTGTTGGAAAGCGCCCGAGAGGATTTTCATCAAGGTCGATTTCCCTGATTCGTTCTCGCCCAACAGCGCATGAACCTCGCCGCGCCTAACCGAAAATGACACATTATCCAACGAGCGGATCGCACCGAACCACTTCGAGATGTTTACCATTTCTATGGCGTAATCACTCATCTGCGCTCCTCACTCTCGTCTAGTTTCGCACTGGTCTGAACCGGATTGATAATACGTTTTAAATAAACCCATGACCGGAAAAGGGCCGGTCCCGGAACCTACTTACAAGGCAGCTAAATGACCGCGTCCTTTTTGTGGAACTTGTCGAGCGCCTCTTTCGTAGGCGCATCGGACTCGGCGGGCGCTCTCTTCAAGGAACTTGCGCGAAACACACAGGAAAGCTCTCTTCAGTACTCTGTCGCCCATGACGCTAACACGATAATCATCAACTACTTCGGGTTTCGCCAGATTATTCGACCGGAGAATGTGAACAAAATCTGCCGCAAGATTGGGTCATTCTTGGTATTTATGGAATGAGCAGAAAATATTGATCCAAGACAATTATATCGAGACGACATTCGAAGCCCGTGGAACATGCGTAGTTTAAATACGCAATTATATGTCAGGAACGCGTGAAACAAGGCTGAATTTATCGCGCCGAGGGCAGAATTTTCGCGATCCGCCACGTATATCTCCATTCCGACTTTACAATTTGGTATTATAACTACACAATGGGATTGTCGCTTTTCTTTTGCCTGGCTGGCCTCTACTTGGCTCGCCAATTCAAGTTTATGCACTTTCAAGAACCTCTCCAGGCAACGGTTACTCCGCTCACAGGCGAACTCCGCGGCGCCTCCGGACGCTATCAAAAACGTTTGCATGAACTCGACGGATTGTATCGCGATCAGACTGCATTCGCTGCGCTAGCAGCGGCACGTGGCGAAGAAATTGCCTACGAAGTCTATGAATACCGGCCAAACGAAAATGCCGGTGATCTCATTTTCGGCACGAGCATTCTTTACGCGGGGAAAGTTGGCGACGAGTTTTTTATGACGCGCGGCCATATCCACGCGAAAAGCGATCGTCCGGAGATTTACTATTGTCAGACCGGGTCCGGAGTGATGCTGCTCGAGACGCCCGATGGCGAATCTCGCGCCGTCGTGATGAGCCCACAAACGGTCGTTTACGTTCCACCTCATTGGATCCATCGAAGTGTCAACACAGGCTCAGGAACTCTCGTAACCGTGTTCTGTTACCCAGCGGATTCTGGACAGAATTATGAGATTATCGCACGGTCGGAAGGAATGAAGAGATTGATTGTGGAGGATCCAAACGGAGGGTGGCGAGAGATTCCGAACCCTCGCTACCAGCCGCGCTCGTATGAAGAGCTCGCACACTGGTTACCCGCACACTTCAATACTTCGGCAGCGTCGCGTTGAGATGCGCACGGAAAAACAAAATGACTGAAGTATTGCGTCACCTGGAAGAAGTCGGCGTGATCCCGGTTATTGCAGTGGAACGCGTCGAGCAGGCCGTTCCGCTAGCGGACGCACTGCTTCAAGGCGGGCTACCGGTTGCCGAGATTACATTTCGGACTGCGGTTGCTGCGGAAGTAATCGCGCTGCTGCATGAAAAACGCCCAGAATTGCTCGTTGGAGCAGGCACAGTCCTGACAACCACTCAACTTGAACAGGCGTATGCCGCCGGAGCGACGTTTGCGTTAGCGCCAGGGGTAGATTCAGATTTGATAGCCGACGCAAACAGGATCGGATTGTCGTTTTGTCCAGGATTTATGACCCCAACCGATCTGCAGGCTGGGATAAAAACCGGGGCCTTGGTATTCAAATTTTTTCCGGCGGTGCAGGCTGGCGGTCTGATAATGCTTCGGGCGATTCTGGCTCCGTTTGCGCATCTTCAACCTCGCATCATTCCGACGGGCGGCATCACAACGAGCGACTTGGCCGAGTGGCTCAGCGAACCCGCGGTGCTAGCGGTTGGAGGCACCTGGATCGCTTCCCGTCGATCGATCGCAGAAGAAGATTGGCGAGGGATAAAGGAACGCGCGAAGGAGGCTGTATCGATCGCGAACGAGGTCAGATTGCGAAAGAAAATGGTCTAATGAGTATCGCTTACGAACCGGCCCGGCGTCCCACCATGTATTTCATCGGGGTGTCGACCGCTCAGTCTTCAATTAGGAGGATCTTCCCGCGATGGGCGGAATCTCTCGGAATCGCGGAAGCGGAACTCAAAGGCATAGATTTCCCGCTCAATGCGGATCCAATGGCCTACCGTCGTGCTGTAGAGTTCATTAAGAACGACCCCATGTCCAAAGGGGCGCTTGTGACGACACATAAACTGAACCTTTTTGCGGCATGCAGAGATCTCTTTGATGAGGTGGACGACCATGCGGAGCGACTTGGAGAAACCAGCTCGATTTCAAAATCGAACGGTAAGCTTGTTGCACACGCAAAAGATCCGATCTCCTCTGGGCTTGCCCTCGATTCTTTCCTCCCTTCCCTGCATTGGCTCCAGACGGGGGCCGAAGCTCTCCTGATCGGGGCTGGCGGCTCCTCGATCGCCACGAGCTGGCACCTCATCTGCAGCGCCGAGAACGCGAACAATCGACCATCGCGGATCGTTGTGTCCGACAGGAACGCATCCAGGCTGCAGGAGATGCGGCATTTGCATGCCAAATTCGGCACCAATCTCCCTGTTGAATATATTCAGATTCATCACGCTGAGGAAAATGATGCATTGCTTGCTAGTTTGAAGCCACGGTCCCTGATCGCAAATGCAACCGGACTTGGCAAAGATGCTCCGGGATCGCCGCTGACAAATGCCGCGCTTTTCCCCTGGGATGGCTACGTCTGGGAGTTCAATTATCGGGGTGACCTCGAATTCCTGCGCCAAGCGCGAGCGCAGCAAGAGAGCCGCAACGTCCATATCGAGGATGGCTGGATCTACTTTATCCACGGCTGGACACGCGTTATCGCCGAAGTGTTTCACCTGGATATTCCTGTCAAAGGAGAACACTTCGACAAGTTATCGGAAATCGCCCGGAACAGCCGATAGATCGGCTCATCTCATGAGACAACGAATATTGATCACACCCCGGTCGTTGACGCAGGCTCGGAGCGCCGACCTTGCCCCTTTGGAAGAGGCCGGATACGAACTCATCTTCGCATCAGCGGGTAAGACACCTTCCGAGAAAGAGCTTCTGGAGCTTGTGCCGGGTTGCGTTGGTTGGTTAGCCGGTGCCGAATCCATCTCCGAACAAGTTCTCCGTACCGCAACCGAGCTCAAAGTGATCAGTCGAAACGGCACGGGAGTCGATAACGTCCCAATTGAAATAGCGGGACAACTCGGGATCGAAATTGCAAGAGCCGAAGGGGCAAATGCTCGCGGGGTTGCGGAACTCGCGATTTGCCTGGCATTGTCCTCCCTGCGACACCTGCCGGCGCTCCACACAGGGCTCAAGCAAGGGCACTGGAACCTGGTCCCAGGACGGGAAATAAAAGGGAGAACATTCGGTCTTGTCGGATGCGGCGCGATTGGACGAATCGTGACGCAGCTTGCGATTGGGATTGGGGCGAACGTGACGGCATTCGATCCCTACCCAGATCACTCGTTTTGTCCGGGTGAGAATTTCAGCTGGAGAAAACTCGATGAAGTGTTGGCGAGTGCCGACATTGTGAGTTTGCATTGTCCCCCGCCCAAGGACGGGACCCCGGTAATCGGACGCGAATCGTTGAACCTGATGAAAAAGGGAGCGTGCCTGATCAATACAGCACGGGGCAGCCTGGTTGACGAAAGCGCGATTCTTGAGGCGCTCGATTCCGGCAGACTCTCAACGTACGCCACCGACGTGTTTACAACAGAACCTCCCGACCCGAAATCCCCTCTTCTCAAACATGACCTGGTCTTTGTCAGCCCGCACATCGCTGCGCTCACCGAAGAGAGCGTGCAGCGCGCTACGCAGAAAGCCGTTGAGAACTTGTTGACCGGACTGCGCCGGAATTGACCAACCGGTGGCAACCGGCCTCGGTGAATCTGCACCGCAACGATTTTGAAGGTGGCTTGAGATTCCCTATTCTCCCTTTAGTAGTTGCACGCTCCTTACACAACCTGTCATTGCATGCCAAAACGCAAGAAAACGGTGAGTATCGATCCCGCTCGAAACATTCTCGAGGTGGTCAGCAGTTTGCGCGAGGATTTACGAAATTCCGACCGGAAAGTCGCGAACCTGGTGCTTCAGAACCCGACTTTCGTTCTGAACGGCACTCTGGCTAAAACGGCTCGGAAAGCCGACGTGAGTGAGCCGACCGTTATTCGATTCTGTGTGGCAATCGGGTGTAGCGGCTTTCAGGATTTCAAGTTGCGCCTTGCCCAAAGTTTGGCACTCGGCATGCCGGCGACTCACTCGGTTTTAAGCGCAAATGACGACACATCGGCCATCGCGGAAAAGATATTTGATTTCACGATGAACACACTGAATTGGGCGAGGCGACGGCTGGACAAAGGCGCGCTCATGCGAGCAGTCGAGGTGTTGGAGAGAGCAAAACGAATTGAATTTTTCGGTTTCGGGGCCTCCGGTATTCTGGCCCTCGACGCTCAACAAAAGTTCCCTCTTTTCGGCGTCCCTTGCCTTGCACACACTGATTCGCACCAACAGTTCATCGCTGCCGCGATGATGGGTCCCGGCGATGTTGCATTGGCCTTTTCCAATACCGGTCAGACGCTCGCCATTATCGAGATCGTTCGCCTTGCGCACCAAAACGGGGCTACTGTCATCGGCGTCTCCGGCAGCGACAGCCCAATGTTAAAAGAGTGCGCTATCGGTTTAGTTGTGGAAACTCTGGAAAATACTGACCTTTACACGCCCACGATCTCAAGAATCGCGGGCTTGGTTGTGGTTGATATCCTCGCCACCGCAGTCGCTTTGCGTCGCGACGCCGCACACGACGCAAAGCTTGCTCGAATGAAACGTCAACTAGCCGCGATGCGAGCGGGACAGCCCTATTCGCCCTCAAATGATCCGGACGAAAGCGAGCCGAATAGCGTGAGCCCAACGAATGTTGTGCGCCCCTGAGCAATTCTCTGATTGGAGACGATAATGAAGATCGAACTGACTCGCTTGTCTGTGCCTCTTAACTCGGTCATGCGAACGCGTCCGGCCGGCGCCGAATTATACTGGCTCGGACAAGCGGGCTTCCTGTTTCGATCCTCGAAACAGTGTTGGATCGTCGACCCCTATTTATCAGATCATCTTCGAGAGAAATATCGGGATCATGAATTTTCTCACGCCCGGATGATGCCTGCGCCACTCAGCGTCTCCGAACTCCCTGAAATCGATTTTGTCTTTTGCACTCATCACCATGGCGATCACCTGGATGGACCAACCCTCAAATGGCTCGCAGCGCAAAGGCCCCAAACCCGATTTGTCCTTCCCGCTGGTATCGCAGCGGAAGCCGCTCGACTCGCGTTGCCGGCCGAAAGAGTTATTTGGGCCGAGGCCGACGAACCGTTGGCTCTCGGCCCGGAGTTTGATGTCGTACCGGTGCCGGCGGCGCATGAAGAGTTTGGTTACGATGAGAAAGGGCACCATCGATTCCTGGGCTACGTGCTCCACTCGGGGCCGTTCAGGATCTATCATTCAGGTGACAGCATTCCGTTCGACGGCTTGAGCCAGCGTTTAGTGGCTCTCAATCCTGAGCTCGCTCTGCTCCCTGTGAACGGCCGCAGCCGCGAACTGCGTGCGAGGAACATCGCAGGCAATTTTTCGTTGGATGAAGCACTCGAACTTTGTCGAAATATTCGAATCCCGTTCCTGATTGCTCACCATTTTGGGATGTTCGAATTTAACACGATCGACCCCGGGCTGATAACCGAAGCGGCGCAGAATGCAAACCAAACGGTCAAAGTTTTGAAGGCAGAAACAGGGTTGTGTTATGGGCTCCAGGTTTAATGCGAGGCCGGAATCGCAGATGGCCGGAACGACGAAATCGATATTCCGTTGCCGTAGTCTGCATCGCTCACGAATGTGCAATAATTTGTGAACAATGCAGACGAATGAAGTCTCAGATAGAAATCGATGCAGTATGGCTGAAGTTAAGGATCCGAAGTTTAAAACAAACAGTTTCACGGGTGAGGGACGACAGGTTTTGGATGCCCGGTACCACGTCCGCGGCAAATCGATTCTGACGTTTTCAACAATGCTTTGCCGGCTGTTCGCAGCCATCACCCTACTATTTTGTGCCCGCTCAGCAATGGCGGCTAAACCTGAATCCGCTGGGACAACGTCGCCCGTAGCAGCAGCATCCGCATCGCCAACCGTCGCCGCTTCACCCTTATTGACACCGACCGCGACCGGACAGGTACCCAGTCCGTTGGCAACCGCCACTCCAGGACCAAGCGCGAGCCCGGTTATCGATCCATTTGAAGAGGGCCTAAAGCAACTAATGCAGGCCTCACAAAATGGTTTCCGGGACTTGCACGGAAAGTTGAAGAAAACCGAAAGGGGCTCAGGACCGCAGCCACTCTTCAGGCTCAGAAAAATCTACGAAGGAACTTTTCTGTTTGGAGGCGCCGTTTCGGCCGAGATCGAAGAAGTGTACTTCCACACGGAGGAACAGCCCGTTTACAACTATCGCCTTTATTTTCAGGCATTGTCCTCTCGCGAATCGATTGAACGGTACGACGATTTTCGACAGGACTTGAACCACATGCTGCAAACCTTTGAGCACACGTTTGGCGACCGGTTCGACGCATGGGCAAGCCATGACCCGCTCAAGACAGCAATCTTGCTGAGCAGCGAAGACCTTTCCGGATCTCCTGAGATCCAAGTTCATGTCGCCTTTGCGTCGCCGCAATGGTGAAAGCGAACAGGAGATTTTCTTACTTCGCCGACACTCCATGCGCATTTCTCACGGGGATGTGAGAAATGCGGCCTAACCCGCATTTTTTCACAAAAAATGCGCCTGGAAGGCCGAAGCCGTGGTGTTATGCGCATGGGCTCCCATTGAAATATATGGAGGTATCGTGGTAAGCTACGTAAGCGCACTTGCTCTTAATTCAGGTCGAGGCAGGCCGCTTAGGAAAACAAAAGAACTTTAAGAAATAAGGGAAGTCGTTAATTGCCGCACAGAGATCGAGTTGAAATCAGGCGAAAGAGCCCCCGCACCACATTAAATGCGGAGCTAGCTGCCGCGAAAAGTGAGAAGAAGTTGTTCCGAATGATCCTTTGGATCTCACTCGGTGTCCTCTTTCTCGCTGGAGGTTCCGTTGCGTGTGGCTTTCTTTGGCATCAAACCTCCACGACAATTGCGCTCTTGTTTTTTACGGCTGCGCTGGTCTGCGGCTTGGGATCTATCTATTCCTTTTATCGATTCCTGCGCGAGATATCTTCGAAACCTAAAGCGCCATTTATCTCGACGCTCCCCTAGCTAGTGCACCGAGTCCGAGACCGGTATAGCTGCGCTCTCAACCCGGATGATTTCCTTGTATAACTCGGAGCTCGGCGTCGGAATCCGTTTCAATTCCGGATCATTATCAAGGTTAATGTGATACAATCCGAAATCGCTGGCTGGGCCGAAGGGCAGGCCCCATTCCCGATTCGAAGTAATGCTCCAGCAAATGTAGGCGCGCACTGGTATTCCAAGTCGACGCGCTCTGGTCACTTCTCGTATATGCTCCCGAATGTAGTCGGTCCGCATGAATCCGTCGGCGTGATCAATACACCCATTTTCAATGATCATTAGCTCCAGTGCCGGAAACCACCGATGGAATCTCGCCAGCGCTCGGAACAACCCCGGAGGATCAACGGGCGCATCATCAAAACGGCTCATCGATGCATCAATTAACTGATGCATCCGATTAAGTTCGAAAGAGTCGATACCCCAATAATAATCAAGACCCACATAGTCTTGTTGGCCGACACATTGTTTAGGACAGAGAAATTCCGGCAACTTCCCAGCCATGCCGAGATGCCACCAATTGCTGTTCAGAACGGTGCCGATTACACTCGCAGTTCTTAGCAGTGGCTCAAATAGCTTGCTCCAGGAAGTCAGCAACGAGATCCGTTGATCGAGAGCGACTCTCTCAAACCGGACGCATCCATCACATCCGAACAATTGTTTTCCTATCGCCAGACCTAGTGCAACTTCTCTTTGACTCGTTTCGTGGACCATGACCTGACCCGGGTCGAACACGATTCCGACGCGCAGATAGCCTCGACGGCGAATTCGTTGAAGAGCCAGCGAATCCCGGAGTGCAGCAGGCGCAGACCCGCTCAGATTCGCGATAGCAGCGTTCACACAACTCAATAAGTCCGGATTCCCTTTGGGTACGCCGACCGCGTACACGCTCCGGGCCAGAACTTCCTCAAGAACGTCTAAACCTTCAGGAACTGAGGCGTGCGCCAAAGAGACGTCGTCCGCCACGAACCCATCTATTTTACCGGCCGCGAGGGCCCGCAACCCGTCCAAGGGAGCAAGGAAAGACTCCTGGCGTGCCGACGGAACAAGCCGTGCGATCGTCTGGGCTGCAATTGAACCTCTTGTATAGCCGATCAGCTTTCCGGCCAGATCGCCAATCCGTTTCGTTAAGCTCCCATGCCGGACAACCAGACGCTCCGCTCCTTCCGCATACGGACGCGAAAAGGCCACTTTCCTCGCTCGCTCCAATGTCGGAGTAAACCGGCTGATCACAACGTCAACGGACGTCTGCGAAAGAATCGATTGTTCGGCGAGATGGCGCGCTCCTCGTCGAAACAATTTTTCTGAACTTGTCCGCGTCGCCAGGAAGTCGATCAAAAACTGCAGTGGCCCGGGGAGGCCCAGCACGAACGGATTCGCGCCAACCTTCGCGTTGGGATTCTTTGAGTGGATCACGGTTCGGGCAAAACTGTGAGCGACAAAAAGATTTCTGATCAGAATGGAGGCGTAGTCGAGTTGGTCAGACAGAGTTGTCGGCGAAGTGGATCCAGGAGGAACGAGAAACGCCGGCTGCCACCACGGTTTGATATAGCCGTACACGAGAAGGTTCGGTTCATTGAAGGTCACCCAGTAGGGAATGAGATCGCCCATCCTATCGACAACTCGTTCAACATAGTGCCGGTACCATTGCGGAAAATGCTCTGAGGTAGTTCCACCCCTTTCCTGCACGTGAACCGGCCACGTGAAATGATGAAGCGTTGCAAGCGGTATCATCCCAGCCGCGATGATCTCTTCGGCTACCTTGCGGTAATGTGCCAGGTTTTCCTCTGAAAACTCGCCTTGGCGCGGCTCGACACGAGCCCAGGAAATCGAGAATCGGAAAATTTTACAGCCGAGATCGCGCGCAAGCACGACGTCTTCCGGGTAACGATTCCAAAAATCGGTCGCTCCCTGCCGGGATGTCTGCCCTTGCTCTTTCTCCCAAACGTCGCGGAAATCAGGCTGCTCGTGGTCGAACGCTTCGGATTGATGATCTGAAGTTGCCACGCCAAATAAAATATCCGGGAGTTTCACGATGATTCGCGGAGAGTTTTCGTCGTCTGAGCAAGCTGGTTTCCTGCGTCGTTAGCGAAATCCAAGCGTAGCCAGCCAAGGTTGACCAGAATAAAACCGATTCGGGTTTTTCAGAAAACATAAGCCCGGTCGAGCGCTTCACTCGAAGCACCGCCGGGCTTACGCAACCACTCATTCGCTACTCGAGCCGGTCGATTTGTCGATCGCCCCGGGCTCCTCAACCGCCGGACATCCGTTCCGGCTTGAGTACAGAGTAGTAGGTGTTACACAAACGCCAATACTCCGTTGGGATTATAAAATTGAGAATACGCGTTCAAAATGAGAATGCGCATTTTGAATGCGATCCTGATGCGAGCTAGCGCCAAGGATTCTGTTGCAGCAACCGGCTTGCAAGAGATGAACAACTGGACCTATAAAGGAAAGAAACAACCTGTGCGAGATTCTTGACTCGCGAAGAGTCTCTCCCCTCCATGCAATCATCGAAGACCACAGGGGACCGGAAAGTCCAACGATCCACGCGCCGCTCGTTAGATGGACTTGTGGTGAATATTGAATTGACCCTCGTCAGCATTATCCAGGGCGTCGCTTTGTCGGTTCTGACAGAAAGCTCACACACGTCGATCGGCGAGCTTCGCCTCGAACAATGGCCCTACATCGCAAGTGGGCTGTTGATCATTTTACTCTTCTGGTCCCGATCAATCACTCACACGTTGACGCTGATTCGCTGGCCCTTGGAGTTTCGTCATAATTTCTTATACATAGGCTGCACGTTCGTCGAAGCGATTCTGTTCACTGACATATCCGATCCGTTTCGCTGGTTCACGCTCAGCGGCGCGTTTGCAGTCGTCGTGTGGTTATTGTTCATGGCGGACATGCGTCTGATTCGCCAGCGGCGAGCGGAAGCGGTTGGATCGGCCGAAAACGAATTGTACGAGCTTGTGTTACGCGATCAGAGAATGAACATTCGATTGCTAGTGCCGGGATTAGCCGTTTACTACTTTACAGCCGCCGGTTGTATTTATCTTTGGCCGGAACCGCTGTTGCGCGGCGGGCTACACGATATTTTTGCCCTCACACAAACCGTTATCCTGATCGGGTACATGCTATACGTCGTCCGCTTTTTCCGGCTCGCCACACCCGGCATCTTGAAAGCCAATCAAGAGGAATCCGGGGAGTAGCTTTCCGTGTGCTGAACGATCGTACTCGTACTCCAACTCGTCCTTCGTACTCGACCTGAGCATTACAGGAATCCCTCCCACGACCGATTTCGCACGAGGTGCGCTCCCGTTGTCGTAACTGCTGGTGTTCCGCCGCGAGATCTTGAATTGCCAGCATTCAACGATTAGAGGGACCCACAACTCACACTGACAACTGACAACCGACACTGGTAACTCGGTTATCCCCCGACCATCAGCTTAACGATCGCGTCCGGGTTGGTCTCGGAGGTGCGCACCTCGCCCACTTTCGTTCCGCGCCGCAAAACCATGATGCGATCGCTGACCTGGAAAATATCGATCAAGTTGTGCGAGATAAAAATCACGCCCACACCGCTCTGCTTGAGGTTGGTGATCAATTGCATCACTTTTCGCTGTTCCGGAACTCCAAGCGCAGCGGTCGGTTCGTCCATGATCAGGACGCGCGCTTTCCAGTGGATTGCACGGCCAATCGCGACGGATTGTCTCTGACCACCCGATAGCGAACGGATCGGCATGGAATGGCGATGAATGTGGATATCCAATGCAAGGAGCGTTTTCGCGGATTCCGCTCGCATTAAGGCTCGATCGACAAACGGCAACACTCCCAGGAATCGTCGAACCGGCTCGCGGCCGAGAAACACATTGGCGCCCACATCCAGATTGTCGGCAAGCGCCAGATCCTGGTAGATCGTTTCGATCCCGTACGCTCGAGCCTGGTGCGGATTGTCGAGCTTGATCTCCTTGCCTTCGTATCGCATGACACCACTGTCTGCGGGATGGACGCCAGAGATGATTTTGATGAGTGTTGATTTTCCAGCGCCATTGTCTCCGGCGAGCGCCAGGACCTCACCCGGATGAAGCGTCAGCGAGACCTCCTTCAAAGCGTGGACGCCACCAAACCGCTTCGACACTTTGTCCGTTTCAAGCAAGGGCGAAGTTTGCGCCGGTCTATCAGCGGGCTCCATTCTTTCCCACTCCCTTCTGAATTTGATCGACGAGTACCGAAACAATAATCACGACTCCGACCGCCACGAACTGCCAAAATGGTTCCACGTTCACAAACACAAGACCGTACTGGATCACAGCGATGATCAGCGCTCCGATAATGGTCCCGATAATCGTTCCTGAACCACCAAACAAGCTAGCGCCTCCGATCACAACCGCCGCTATGCTATCAAGCAGCACCGGCTCACCCGCTTGCGCTGAGCCGGCATTAAATTGCGCGGTGTAGCAAATTCCGGCGCAACCCGCCGACAGAGCAGAAAGAATGTAGAGAGCGAGGGTATTGTTTCGAACATTGATCCCAGCCCTTAGCGCCGCGTTCACATTGCCGCCAACCGCGTACACATGCTGTCCATACCGCGTTTGAGAGAGCAGGTAATGCATCCCTAGGAGGATCAGAATCGTTAGCAGGACCAAGTTGGGAAGCCCAAGGGTTTCGCCGTTTCCGATTTCGCCAAGGAGACCGCCCTGGACAGGAACCGTAGTCCCTTTCGCAAGCAAATAGGCCGCCCCCCGGGCAACGCCGTACATCCCGAGGGTTCCAATGAAGGGGGGGACCCGAAGATCAGCGATTAATAGCCCATTGATTAATCCCGGCACCACAGCTATTCCAAGGCCCGCGATCACAGCGGCGACCAAGCTCAGAGCCGGACTCCCGAACTGATTCGCCCAATTGAACACGTGGGAGGTCACCACAGCGGAGAGTCCCATCGTAAATCCAACGGATAAATCGATTCCGCCCGAAATGATGACAAACGTCTGCCCGAGACCCAGAAGAAGCGGGGTGACCGTATAAATCGCAATCGATTTGACGTTGAACGGATTGAATAAAAACGTGCTGTTATTTGAGGCGCGTGCCCAAATCTCGAATGTGACCAACAGGATCGCCAAAAATAGCCAGGCTCGAAACGAGGCAAGAAAATCAAGCCACCGAGCCTGCTTCGTATCGTCGGATACTGTTGCTGTGGAGGTCAAGATGTTGGAACCCGGTAAATTTGTATTCCCAAAAAGCAGGAATCTGGCAGAGCCCTAGAGCCGCCGCCAGATTCCTTCGATCGCGATAGGGACTAATCCGAGTAGATAAAACGCTTCACGCTCGGGTCATCGACGTTGCTTTTGTCGATCACTGTAAATCCGGTGCCGATCAATGTTGGAATGGATTGACCGGTCAGATAGGCATACGCGGCAACAACTCCGAAATAGCCGATCTCGGCCGGATGCTGCGCGATGGCGATATCGATGTTTCCGGACTTGATCTCGGCGACGATCGAAGTCGGCGCATCAAATGCCACGACTTTCACCTTGCCGCTCGCGCCGGCCTGTTTCGCTCCGTTGGCTGCGCCCATCGCGGAGAAAAGATTCGCCCCGAAAACACCTGCCAAGTCCGAATTGCGCGCAAGAACCGCTTGGAACTGGGAAGCGGCCTTGTTCGCATCGTCATCGTTGAACTGGGTTTCAAGAACGGTGATGTTCGGATGCTTCTTCATTTCGTTTTTGAAACCTTCCTCTCGCTGATCGGTCGTTGATACCCCCGGTTTCACGTTGGAAACGTAAACCTTTCCTTTGTCTCCGATCGCTTTTGCTAAAGCGCGCGCCGCAATTTCTCCACCGAGGATGTTGTCAGAGGCGATATACGATTTTGGGAAGTCGGCATCACCGTTCCCTGTCTGGTAGTGGCCGTCGCCGATGAAGGTGTCAACCGTTAGCACAGGAATACCGGCATCGACTGCCTTCTTAAGTGGTTCGATCAGTTGCACCTTATCCGTTGGCGCAATTAGAATGGCGCTCGGTTTGCGTCCGATGACCGCGTTCAACACGGGAACCTGCGTCACTGGGTTAAAGTCGGGAGCGCCTTGAAAAACAAGGGTAACTCCCAGATCTTTGGCCGCCGCTTCGGCGCCTTTGCGCATCGTGATATAGAACGCGTCCGTTGTAAGTCCTGGGATCAGGGCGATTGTGTATTTGCTGTCGGCTGCGTGCGCCGTCTCAAGGCTAGACGAGGCAACGAGGCCGAGCGTGGCGAATGCTGCGAGCGCAGTAATCCAACGTTTCATGTTTCGGGGGGTATCTCTCTTGTTTTAACTAATGATGTTCAGGGTCACGGAAGTGTCCCGGCGGACACGAACTTAAGACGCTTTGATTTCAACAGTCAAGGTTCCCTCAAATTATTCTAACGGGTTGGCCAGTGCACTCGAGCACAGCCTGCCAGAGATCACCGCAGGGGTCCACCTTCTGTCTTCCTTGGGTAACCAAGCCGAACGGAATGTGGACCAGCGTGCTATGCCATTGGCCTATCAACATACCGGTTTTTCCCGCCATGCCGGCATGCACGGCGTTTTGAGCCAATCGCAGGCAATAAGCGTTGTCCTGCGCAGATGCCGGAACGCTTCGAATTGTATAGCTCGGATCGATATATTTCAGGTTCACTTCCATCCGGCGCTTCTTGAAAAATTCCGCAATCCGGTCCTTTAGAAACTCGCCGATATTGCCAAGCCGGGTGTTCCCGGATGCGTCGGTGTCGGAGGAATCGATGTTCATTAAATCCTGCCCGGCGCCCTCCGCTACGACAATCACCGCGTGCTTACGATGGGCGAGCCTGTACCTAAGTGTCTCGAGGAGACCGGAAGGGCCGTCCAGACCAAATGGAATCTCAGGGATCAAACAATAATTGACATGTTGACCGGCTAACGCCGCGTAACAGGAGATGAACCCGGAATGGCGGCCCATTAGTTTGACCAGACCAATCCCATTCACCGCTCCCATCGCTTCGACATGCGCGCAAGACACGGCTTTTACCGCTTCCGCAAATGCAGTATCGAACCCAAAGCTTTTGTCGAGGTAGGCGATATCGTTATCGATCGTCTTGGGAATTCCGATGACGACTTTTTTAAGCCCTCTGCGTCGGATTTCATTTGTAATCTTCACCCCGCCCCGCAGCGTTCCGTCTCCGCCGACGATGAACAGGATATCGACCCCAAGTTCTTCGAGATGTTCGACCATTTCCACGGGATCTTGGGGACCACGGGAACTGCCGAGGATTGTTCCGCCAAAAGTATGAATTGTCGAAACGGACTCCGGCCTGAGCGCTAGCGGCACATGTCCAAGTCGCGGGACCAACCCCTCATAGCCATATCGCAGCCCAAATATTCGAGTGACGCCATACCGATGGTATAACTCCATCACTATTCCCCGAATTATATCGTTGAGCCCTGGACAAAGGCCACCACATGTCACGATCGCCGCTGAAGTCTTCGCGGGATCGAAGAATATTTTCTCTCGCGGACCCGCCATCTCGAAATTCAGCGGCGTCAATCCGCGCTCAAACATGTCGCGGACACCTTCCATCGAATCGTCGTAAATGACGCGATGTTCTTCGGTGCGAAAATCGTTCTTCCCAATGACACGATACCGCAACGGCGATAGAAATTTGGCCTCCCCTATTGATTCAATGACCGCTTCCATACCCTCGCAAATCCAAACCCACCGAACATGAGGCTGCAAGCGTCGACTGAAACTTGCGATGACCAAATCTCGAGTGCTTCTAGCGCATTACTCGAAAACTAGTTCGGAACAAAATCTCCCTCTCGCCCATGCCACGGTCGAACACCCCTTTCTGGCGGCCCATTCCGCTGTCCCGGAAAAGCCTGCAGATCGTCCAATGTCTGATTATCAAGCCGGCCGCTAATCTGCAAACCTTCTTCGACCTGCAATCTCACAATTGCTTCTGTCGTCGCCGGCCCCGCATTACCATTGATCGCCCCTCTGAATAGACCTCGTCGCATCAGTTCGCCCTGTACGGCATATAATACGTTCTCCTGGACCTGAGCGGGAGCTCGCTCGTAAATTGTTCCACCGAAAAGCTCTGGCAATGAGGTCACAACCCTTGGCGGAACAAATGACGGCGGACGCGCATCCCGGTAGTCTTCCGAATCCGGAACTGGTCCGCGATCATACTGGCCGGGTGCCTGTCGATAATCGTCGTCATTAGGCTCCTGCTCAGGCGAGTATCCCTGTTCCTGCTGAGGCTGAACCTGTCCCCCGGGCTCAGGATTTTCAGTACCGCTCTCACGAGACAAGTGAAGCGAACGAAGCGTCTCATCGTTCACCTGTCCCGTGACTTTCAAGCCGTGCCGAATCTGGTAACGCCGAATCGCGGCGGTTGTCTCATCGCCGGGACGGCCGTTCACTTCGCCATAGTAGAACCCCTGATCCTTAAGCTGTTGTTGCAGTGCCCGGGTCAAATCATCCGCCCATAGTGAGCCTGCAAATGAAAGGCCTAACAACACCAGCATCGCCCTTTTCATGATCACAGTTTTGAGAGTGTACTACCGAAACTTGGCCAGCACCGCATCCAAATCAGACTCCGGCACTTCGGTGAACGCTGCGTGCGATCGAGTGTTTCCGCGCTCGAGCAAGGCAGCTTCCAGGGTGTATTCACCCAGACGTGATTTCACAAACTCCTTTACCGCGCTGTCGTCGGGAACCTCCGTCTCTTCGGTTGAAGTGTATATCCCGGCTCCCCATGCGCGAATCGCTGTCTCGATGGCGGTTCGAAGACTGGTAATCTTTGATCCACCCAAAATCCGCTCTGCCTGCTCCAATCCGTGGCGGGTCCCAGTGATCACCCCGAAAATTTCGCGTCGTTTGCCGATGCTCATCGAGCTAGCGTGCATCGCACCGTCGTAATCAAGTCGAACAAACAGATCCCCTTCCTGAGTATCTCCCAATTCTGCAAAGAGAATCCTGGCAAGATACGGCGCACCGTAGATCTGCTCAAATGCCTGCTTTAACGCAGGACTAAAGGAATAGGTCGCCATTCGCCGAAGCGAGACGTCGTCGGCCGAACGAGTAAAGCCTTCCGTGCTCGCAAGTTCTAGCGCCGTCATTCGCAAACGCTCGATATCCCCGGGGTGGCCGATGCCGCCCATCGCGATTCGGTCGTAAATCTCGAAAATCTTTTTGCGATCCCGGCCGAACGTCAGCAGCAGGATCCCGTCCGGAAAACTGATCCCGATTGTCGGGCTGCCGGGCGCTAGCTCGTTCTCAATATATTCGCGGCGATTCGAGATCGCTTCCACCCAACGATAAGGTTCGTCTATCATGCTACGTGAGCCCGAAACAACTCGGAAATCTTCTCGTCGGAAACCGTTTCAATCCCGGATGATCCAAGGATTTTGATAATTGGAAATATTTTCCCGTGCCGGTCGATCCCACCGGTCGCGGTATCTGCTTCGGCCGCGGTATCGAGCGATTTAAGCGCCAATAGGATTGCGGCCTCTTTGCTTCTTTCACGCAAAGGTTTGGTGCCCCAGTTTTGCTCGTAATAAAGCACGCTTCGGACTGCCGCTGCGCCCGAACCGCTCGACGCATAATCGGCCGCTTCGAATTGCGCCCCCATTGCGTCATAGAAAAAAAGCTTGGCCGGATCTGGACTTGCCTTTTCGAAAGTTGCGAAGAGCGGGACAACCACTCCCACACCCTGAATCACCATCCCGAGGTTATCGCGTAACAACTTCGATAGGGCCCGCACTTTGCCTTCCACGCTCATCTCCTGCAACTGGCTTCGGCGGTAAAATTTGAAAGAATGCTCCAAAATCCGGGCCATCTCCCAGGCCGTCGCAGGGGAACCCGCGATCGCCATCACGGAATGCCGATCAATCTCGAGCACTTTGTCCGCTCGATCATACATCACGATATTCCCTGCGGTCGCACGACGGTCTCCCGCAACAAGCACGCCTCCGGCAAATTTGAAGCCAAGGATCGTCGTTGCTACCGTTTCCGTGAAATCCCCTTTGGTAGCGCCGATTACCGACGATTCGCTGATAATGCGCTGCCGTTTCAAAACCGCGAGGAAATCGCCCGCTATTTGGTTCGGTACGTTCAGATCATCCATGCTACTCGCCGGTACGCTGCCGATAACGCTTCGACTGATTCGGATCAACCTTGCGCATACGCTTCAGGAGATCCTTCGTATCCGGCTTTGAAACATCAGGAGATCGAGGTCCGTCTCCGTCCCCCTGCTTTGGCTCCCAAGGGGTCGGAGCTGGTGGCTTTTGGATCCTCTCTGGCATTCCAAACTGTAGCGATTTTCAGCTCTGAAAGCAAATCGTGATCGTCGATTCAACTTCAACCTGTGGCATTCTTGCACCGGTGCAGCAAATCCGACGCTGATGCACTAAGGCGTTGCGGTTGGAGTCGCTTGCGCGGACACCGGAATCTTGATCGTTTGGCCAGCTTGCAGTTTTTTGGCGTCTCCTATCTTGTTCAGCTGTTCTATATCCTCAACAGAGACGCCATACTGCTTGGAGATCTGCGTCAACGTCTCCCCTTTGGCAACCACGTGTGTCTTGACGTTTGCCGAATCCGCAACCGGCTTGTCGACACCTGCGGTCGTCGGTTCCGGATTTGCAGGCGCTGGTGTCGGAGTCGCAGCCGGTTCAGCTCTTGCAACAGGGGGGCTTGCCTTCGGTTTTATCGCTTCGGTCAATGCAGCGACTTCCTGAGTCAATTTATCGATCCTGTCGGCTTGCGCCGTGATCTCCTCCCTTAGCTTCTGAAGCTCCGTCACTTGAGCTTTCAACAAGGAATCGTCGATCTTGGTAGGATCTGCCTTGTCGGCTTCGACTTTTGCAGAATCCGCTTTGTCTTGCGCCAACGAAGTTGAGAGGGGCGCCAATACCAAGAGAATCACATAGAAAATTCTCATCCGGTCCATTTGCACTTGTCTACATTCGGCTCCGGTACCGCGCAACCATTTGTTAGGCGCAGAAGCATCGATCAGAATTGAATTGCGCCACGGATCGGTAGCATTGAATCTCGATCTTGAATCGCTCGATCCCAAAGAAGGCTTTGAGACCCATGAAATTTAGACCTTTCGTTTTGTGTGCTGTCGCTCTTCTGATTGCATCGGGAGGCCCCGGTTCCGGAAAAGCAGCCGAAGTTCTGCTGTTTGCCGCCATCAGTCTTTCGGACGCGCTGAAAGAGATTCAGCCGATTTACGAAACAGCCTCAGGCGATAAACTCAGTTTCAACTTAGCCGGGTCCAACGATCTGGCACGCCAGATTGACGCCGGTGCCCCTGCCGATCTCTTTTTTTCGGCGGACGAGGCTAAAATGGATTTTCTCGCTTCCAAAAATCGCCTCCTGGCGGGTAGCCGCAAAAGTCTTCTGGGTAACACGCTGGTGATCGTGATCCCCGAATCGGCTTCCTTTGCGATTTCGGATCCAAAGCAACTGGACAACGATACCATCGTGAAGAGACTCGCCCTCGCGAATCCGGATGCAGTTCCAGCCGGGATCTATGCAAAGGAATTCCTGACGAAAATCGGCATCTGGAATCAAGTGAAAGGGAACGTGATACCAACTGAAAATGTCCGGGCTTGCCTTGCTGCGGTTGAGAGCGCCAACGCAGATGCCGGGATTGTTTACAAAACAGATGCGCTGACCTCGCACGAGGTCAAAGTCGCTTACGAGGTTCCCGCTGCGGAAGGGCTGCACATCTCCTATCCCCTTGCAATTATCACCCGTCCGCAGGCGCCCGATTCAGACGTTGAACGTATCGAACACGCAAAGAAACTCGCTGCTTTTCTGGAATCGCCGGAAGCTGCCAACATCTTTGCAAAATACGGGTTCACTGTTTTGCCATAATGTCCGAGCAATGGGAGATAATCGTCTTTACATTGCAGGTCTGTTTCGGCAGCTCACTAATGATATTGCCGCCCGGGATAGCACTCGCTTGGTGGCTGGCGAAGTCGAATTCCCCTCTGAAACCGTTCATCGAAACGGTTGTCTCTTTGCCCATGGTGATTCCACCTGTCGCAACCGGCCTGATCCTGCTTGATTTATTCGGGCGCCGCGGGCCGATCGGTTCGTTCATATACACAACGTTCGGAATCGATATCGCATTCACGTGGTGCGCAGTCTTGCTGGCGACGGCTGCGATGAGTTTCCCGTTGCTGGTACGATCGGCCCGAGTCGGTTTTGAGTCGGTGAATACGAGGCTGGAACAGATCGCAGCGACGCTTGGGGCTTCGTTTTGGCGAGTCTTGTTTAGGGTGACGATTCCGCTGGCTTCGCGTGGAATTGTGGCAGGCTTTCTTCTCGCGTTTGCCCGAGCGATCGGTGAATTCGGAGCAACAATATTAGTGGCAGGAAATATACCGGGCAAGACGACAACTCTGGCGCTTTCCATTTACTCGCTCGTGCAACTTGGAAAGGATCGCGAGGCATTTTCTCTGGTGGCGGTCTCTGTCTGCATCGCGTTCGTTGCCCTCTTTGTGAGCGAACAACTCTTGCGGAAAAAGCGCGAATCGCGATGAGGCTCGAACTTCAACACGTGCGGTTGCCCCTGATGCATTTTACACTCGAACTGGATCTCGATCTCGAAAGCGATTCGATCGGATTGTTCGGAGAATCAGGCTCAGGGAAAACTTCGTTCCTGGATCTTTTGGCAGGAACGAGAGCAGGAGCCAAGGGCACGGTGCGGCTCGACGGCGCAACACTGCAAAGCGATTCCCTATTCGTTCGTCCGAACCGGCGAGCGATAGGCTACGTTCCGCAAGATCTTGCCCTGTTTCCTCATTTGAGTGTACGCGAAAACATCTATTTCGGAGCCGGGCGCAAAAATTCCGAGAGGTCGATTCGTCCGGAGCATGTGATCGACTTGCTCGACCTCGGCAAGCTTCTCGCACGCAGAATTGATCGGCTATCGGGCGGCGAAAAACAGCGTGTGGCGATCGCGCGTGCCATCGTTTCGCGCCCGAAACTGATTTTACTGGACGAACCGTTCACCGGTTTGGATCCGAAATTGCGGACGGTTAGCGTCGAACTGGTCCATCGTCTTCGAACGGAATTCTCTATCCCAATCCTGTGCGTCTCCCACTCTCGACACGAACTCGATCAGCTCTGTGACCTTCTGATCGAGTTGGCAGCCGGCAAAGTTGTAAGTTGTTTTCCGGGGAAACCTTGAAAATCCCCTTGATCTAGGCGCCAAATCGGTGACCTCGTTGGCAGATGAAAACTGTTTCGGAATTCATGTCGCGTCATTTCCGGCACTTCAACGCAGCTACGCTGAAAGACGCCGCACAAGGATATAACGACCACCTTGCGAAAGGCGGAAAAATGTTGGTCACCGTTGCGGGGGCGATGAGTACCGCGGAACTCGGGCTATCGCTTGCTGAAATGATTCGACAGGACAAAGTGCATGCGATCTGTTGCACCGGCGCGAACCTGGAGGAGGATGTGTTTAACCTGGTTGCGCACGACCACTACAAGCGCATTCCGAACTGGCGCGAACTGAAAGGCGAAGACGAACAAGCCCTGCTTGATCAGCATCTGAACCGGGTCACGGACACCTGCATTCCTGAAGGGGAAGCGATGCGGCGAATTGAAAAAGCTGTGCTCCAGGAGTGGGTTGAAGCCGATCAAAGCGGACGAAAACTATTCCCGCACGAATTCTTCTACTCAATTCTGCGCGACGATCGCCTCGGCAAATATTACCAGATTGACCCAAAGGACAGCTGGCTCTATGCGGCAATGCGCAAGAATCTGCCAATGATTGTACCGGGCTGGGAGGATTCGACCCTGGGGAACATGTACGCCGGGCATTGCATTTCCGGCGATGTAAAAAACGTTCACACGGTTCGGACCGGAATCGAGTACATGATGGCGCTTGCCGATTGGTACACAAAAACTTCTGAGCATTCTTCGATCGGTTTTTTCCAGATTGCAGGCGGTATCGCCGGCGACTTTCCGATCTGCGTAGTGCCGATGCTGCACCAGGATCTCCAGCGCGATAACATTCCTCGCTGGGGTTATTTCTGCCAGATCAGCGATTCCACCACCAGTTACGGATCGTATTCGGGCGCCGTGCCGAACGAAAAGATCACATGGGGGAAGCTATCCCTCGACACTCCAAAATTCATTATCGAATCGGACGCAACGATTGTTGCGCCGTTGATTTTCGCGTGGATCCTGGGGTGGTAGGAAAAGGAATTTATTTTTTTGACCTGGATGGAACGCTATTGCCTGGTACAAGCGCTCCGCTGGAAATCGCAAGAGCGATTGGCACAACAGCTCATTTACAATGGTCGGAAATCTTGTTCCTTGGCGGCATCCGCGCGTATATGTCCTATACGCCTACACGCCGACACCATCTTCCCCCCTCCTCGTGGCTTGCTACTCGACAGTCACACTCTTGGCCAGATTACGGGGCTTATCGACATCGCGTCCTAGCTTCACGGCCAGATGAAAAGCAAACAGTTGCAACGGGATCGCCGCGAGAACAGGCGATATATAATCCGGACATTTAGGGATAAAAATGACGTCATCGGCAAGGTTAGCAATTTGCTTCCGGCCTTCTGTTGCGATCGCAATCACACTTCCTTTACGCGCCCTGATCTGCTCGAGAGAGTTGATGTTCTTCTCGTAAACCGCATCGTCTGGAGCGATCATGATCGAAGGCACTTCCGGGCCAATCAACGCGATCACCCCGTGCTTTAATTCCGCGCTCGGATGCCCTTCCGCGAACTTGTAGGTTATTTCCTTCAGTTTCAGAGCGCCTTCCAGGGCTATCGGGTAGTTGTACTGACGCCCGAAAAACAAAAAGCCTGCGGCATCAATGTATTTACTGGCTAAAGCTTCAATCTTACTGCTCTGCCCAAGGATTTGATTGGCAAAATCGGGAAGTCTCTCCAAAGCTGAAATGACTTCGATACCCTGTGCACTGGAGAGATTGCGGATCCGTCCAAGCAACAAGGCCAAAAGCGTGAGGATGACAACCTGCGAAGTGAAGCTTTTGGTGGCAGCCACACCGATCTCCGGCCCGGCATGCATGTAAACGCCGCCATCGCTCTCACGAGCAATCGTGCTACCGACACTGTTACAAATCCCGAGTGTCCGATGCCCTTTTCGCTTGCTTTCCCGTAGTGCTGCCAGCGTGTCAATTGTCTCCCCGCTCTGGCTGATCGCGAACACGAGCGTGTCCTTGTTCATCGGCATATTGCGGTATCGAAACTCGCTTGCGAACTCCACCTCCGTCGGAATATGTGCGAGGCTTTCAATGAGGCACTCACCGACTCGAGCCGCGTGCAACGCAGTTCCGCAAGCCGTCAAAACGATTCGTTCAACATTTCGGAGCTCGCGAGACGACATGTTCAGGCCGCCCAATTTTGCGGTGGAATCTTCGGCTGACAACCGGCCACGCATCGCATCACGGATCGCGTTGGGCTGTTCGAAGATCTCTTTCAACATGTAGTGGGAATATGTTCCCCGGTCGACATCCTCGGTTGAGAACTCAACCTTGCTGACCTGAAACGATGGATCCGTCCCAGCCAGGGAAACGATATCGAATTGGTCCCGTTCGATCGAAACGAGATCGTAGTCGTCCAGGTAAACAACGTCCCGTGTGTGAGCGACGATCGCGCTGACATCGCTCACAATGAAGTTCTGGCCTTTGCCGACTCCCAGGATCAGCGGACTGCCGCGCCTCGCTCCCAGCACAACGTCAGGCACATCCACATGAAAGAGGGCGACTCCATACGTCCCGACGACCTGCTTCAAAGCCAGCTTGAATGCATGTAAAAGGTTCTGCTTGCTTCGCGGTCCCGGCAGATTGTCAAACAGATGACCAATCAGGTGAGCAAGCACTTCGGTATCGGTCTCGGAGCGGAAAGTGTGCCCTTGGCCAAGCAGTTGATCCCGCAACGGCTGAAAATTCTCAATCACCCCATTATGAATGAGTGCCAACTTCCCGCTTTGATCCAGATGAGGGTGAGCGTTGTCATCGGTCACGAGACCATGGGTTGCCCAGCGTGTGTGGCCGATCCCGACTGTCCCGCGCGTTGGATCCTTTTGAACGAGCTGCGTCAGACTGGCGATCCGTCCGGCACACTTGCGGAGCTCCATCTTTCCGGAGGCAAGCGTCGCAATCCCAGCGGAGTCGTATCCGCGATATTCCAAACGACGAAGACCATCAATGAGGATCGGAGTCGCTTCTGCGCCGCCTATGTAACCGATGATGCCGCACATAAATAAAAAACCAACGTGACAAAGAAATCGCACGCTTGCAAGATGTCCCCAAGGGGAATCTGCATCCCTGCAAGCTCCTCGTGCATTATGGACACCGCCGACCTCCAGAATGGGACATTATCCATTATTATGGGAGGCGGCGCTGGAACCCGCCTCTTTCCGCTAACAAAAGACCGTTCCAAACCAGCGGTGCCGCTCGCCGGCAAATATCGGCTCGTCGATATACCGATCAGCAATTGTCTTAATTCAGGACTTCGGCGGGTATACGTTCTGACCCAATTCAACAGCACGTCGCTGCACCGCCACATCAACGCGAGCTATAAATTTGATAATTTTTCGAAGAGTTTCGTCGAAATTCTCGCTGCACAACAGACACCGGAAGCCGCCCGCTGGTATCAGGGTACGGCCGATGCCGTGCGCCAGAACCTCCGCTACTTTCTCGAAGGTACGCATCAGCTCTTCTTAATCCTTAGCGGTGACCAGCTCTATCGGATGGACTATCGATTTCTATTGCAGCAGCATGTTGAGACTGGCGCCGACATCACGATCGCAACGACTCCGGTCGATCGCACGTCCGCTTCGGCATTCGGGATCATGCATACCGATGAACACCGGCGGATATTTCGGTTTGAGGAGAAGCCAAAGGATCCGGCTATTCTCAACGAGCTCCGAATCCCCGCGCCACTTTTGACCGAGCTCGGCAAACCGGAATCGGAAGAGTTTTTCCAAGCCTCTATGGGAATCTACGTTTTTAACCGGAAGGTCTTGGTGGATTGTTTGAACAACGATCAAGACGATTTCGGCAAACACATTATCCCGGCGGCGCTGCAGACCCACAAAGTGGTGTCTTACATTTTCCAAGGTTATTGGGAGGATATCGGAACCGTGCGCGCATTTTTTGAAGCCAATCTCGCGCTAACCGATACGTTGCCACCGTACAACTTTTTCGATCGCTTATCTCCGATTTACAGCCGGCCCCGTTTTCTACCGGCGAGCAAAGTGAACGCCGCAACTTTCCGAAGGGCAATCGTAGGCGATGGATGCATTATTTCGGATGCCCATATCGAAAGGGCCGTAATTGGTATCCGGAGCATCATTGAAACCGGCGCGACCATCAGGAACTCAGTTATCATGGGGGCCGACTACTACGAGGAGGAAGTCCACCAGGCCATTCAGGACGCTGCGCCGCGGCCACCGATCGGGATAGGAAGAAACTCCGTGATTGACCGGGCGATCATCGACAAAAACGCCCGAATCGGAGAGCGTGTCGTTATCACACCGGACGGCAAAGCTCCGAACGTTGACGGGGCTAATTACTATATACGTGATGGAGTTGTGGTAATCCCTAAAAACGCGGTGATCCCCGACGGAACCTGGATATAGCCCACAATACCTCTCCGCAAATGGTTGGGCATGATCATTGATCCGCAATCGCAACGTAAGCTCCTGGCTGCAACCGGGTACGCCGAGCTTTCACTTTTTCAGGAGGCGGTGGAAGAGCTTGAGGAACTGCCTGAAGATTTCAAGAGACAACCTCTCGTCCTGACAGTTTGGCTGGAAGTCTATCAACGCTGGGAGAAATGGTCAGAAGCCGAGTTTGTCGCAACCCGGCTCTTCGATCTGCAGCCCGAAGAGCCGAGTTGGGCGGTGGCGCTCGCTTATGCCACGCGGCGAACCCGCGGACTCACGCTTGCAAACGATATTCTGGAAGAGGCCGCCAAGAAATTTCCGGAGTGCGCGACGATTCTGTTTAACCTGGCGTGCTATGCAGCCCAACTTGGGCGCACGAATCAAGCACTGGACTATCTGCACCGGGCCGTCGAACTGGACGAGAGTTTTGCTACAATCGCAAAGTCAGACTCCGATCTCGACCCGATACGAGATCAACTTAAGTGATCGAACGCGGCCGTCTGCGAAAGCATTCGCTTGTATTCTTGCGCCGGAGCGCAACATTCTGAATTCTGCTTTATGGAAATCGATTTTCAGGCCATTCAGACTGACAACTTGAAGTCTCGAATAGGAGAATTGCGGAGGTATCTTTGACTACCCCAAGCTACAGGCGCGGCTCAAGGAATTAGAAGAGTGGATGGCCGCGTCAGATTTTTGGAACAACAAGGATCGCGCTCAATCGACAATCGACGAGGCAACGGCGCTTCGCGCCAAGATTATCCCCCTGGAATCGCTCGTCCAAAAGACAGACGATCTTGATGTCCTGAAATCGCTCGCCGAAGAAGAGCCTGATGCCAACGCCCAGTCCATTGCGTTTCACGAGGTTGAGAAAGAATTCGCGATAGTTCAAAAAGAGCTCGAGAGCTTCGAGCTCCAGATGCTCTTGTCCGGCGAGTTTGATAAGAACAACGCATTCGTTACGATCCATGCGGGTGCCGGTGGCACCGAATCATGCGACTGGGCTGATATGCTTTTCCGAATGTATCAGCGCTGGATCGAGCGCAACGGATTCAAAAGCCAGATCATCGACATTCAGGAGGGCGACGAAGCTGGCATCAAATCAGTCACGGTGCTCGTAACTGGGGAATACGCCTACGGCTATATTCAAACCGAACGCGGCGTCCATCGGCTCGTACGAATCTCCCCATTCGATGCGAATAAACGCCGGCACACTTCCTTCGCGAGCGTCGACGCTGTGCCGGAGCTCAAAGAGAATGTGGCGGTTGAGATCAACGAAAAGGACTTGGCGATCGATACGTTTCGAAGCGGCGGTAAGGGAGGACAAAACGTCAACAAGGTCGAAACGGCGGTTCGCATCACCCACATCCCAACCGGCATCGTCGTAGCGTGCCAGGCTGAAAGGAGCCAGGGCCGGAACCGCCAAATGGCTTTGAACATGTTGAAAGCCAAACTCTATCAGATTGAGCAGGACAAAAAACGAGCCGAGTTAGACCGGCAGTACGGCGAGAAAGGCGATATCGCCTGGGGAAATCAAATCCGATCATATGTTTTCCAGCCCTACCAGATGGTAAAAGATCATCGCACCGGAGTTGAGACCAGCAATGTTCAAAGCGTCATGGACGGCGCCATCGACGAATTTATTGAAGGCAAGCTCCGAGGTTTGAAGAACAAAAAGGGAAGTGGTACGGAGGAAATCTAGACGAGATATACGACTTATAGGACGTATATGTCGTATATCCTCCGGAATCGTTGCCACACCAATGCGGCGATAGTGAGTCCCACGACGATACCGACCACCACATCCGAAAGATGGTGCACGTTCAGATAAATCCGTGACCACGCGATTCCCGCAGCGGGGAGCAACGTCCACCAGTTCCGCCGGTTGGCGAACAATGGGACACCAAAGAATGCGAACGCCGCTCCCGTATGCCCGGATGGGAACGAGTGATATTTGCTCTTAAACAAGAGAAAATCTTTTCCATTCCATAACCCATTCCATTCTTTTACCGCTTCCTCGTTATTAGGCCGGGCACGACCAGTCAGTAAACGAACAGAGTTTACCAAACCTCCGGAAATTGTTGCTGCGATCATCATACAGACGATCAGCTTGAACAGGTGCCGTTTCTGCCCGATCCAGCTGATTCCCAGCCCAATAGCGCCGTAAGCCATTAATTCAGGCCAATCCCCCCACCGGCTGAGGAACCCGGCAAGTTCTTTCAGCGGTTTGCAGTCATGGGCCTTAACCCATTCGATCACGACTTGATCAAAAAAGAAGCTGAGTCCGCAAATCAGAAGGCAAATAATCGTCAGAGCCGTAACGCCGGCAAACCAAACTTCGCTTGATTTTCCGCCGCTTTGGTTACTCTGATGATTTCCCATGGCGGAGATTACCTACACGACCGGAACCTTTTGTCGAATTGCTCCTGCAAATGGTTAAGCCGTTGTACCTGATTCTCTTTTTCCTGGCAGCGACCCTCCTCTACTCGATCGGGAATTGGTCCCTGCCGTTGATCGATCGCGATGAACCGCGCTTTGCCGAAGCTTCTCGGGAAATGCGTCAAAGCGGCGATTTTATTGTACCAAGGCTAAACGGCGACTACCGATTCGATAAGCCGCCATTGATTTACTGGTGTCAGGTTCTCTCCTACGACCTGTTGGGTGAAAACGATTTTGCAGCCAGGTTGCCTTCAGCTCTCTTCGCAGCCCTCACAGCCGCCGTAACCCTGGTCTTCGCCGCCCGAATCTACGGGAGTCGAATTGGTATTTGGGCTGGTGTCCTGTTTGCCACCAGTTTTCAAGTGTTCATTCACGCACGAGCAGCGGTGGCAGACATGCCCCTCGTCTTCTTTTTTCTGCTCGCGACCTGGGCAGACTGGGAAAGGCGCAAATTTCCGAAGTGCGCAGTCTGGTGGTGGACATTCTATCTTTCGCTCGGTCTCGGTTTCCTCGCCAAAGGGCCTGCCGCATTACTCCCGGCGCTCTTCGGACCGATACAGTACCTCATCACGCGACAACCTCGAAAGATTGATTATCGATCTTCGCTTCTCGGAGCCCTCGTTACACTCGCGACAATCGGGTTCTGGGGCATTCCTGCGTTAATCGCTACGCATGGGGAATATTTGCAGGTTGGACTCGGGAAGCATGTTATTCAGCGTTCACTCCATCCGATGGAGAGTCACGGACTGCCGGGCATAGTCGGTTACACATTGTCACTGCCGTTTTATCTCTTTTCCACGTTTGTTAGCTTTTTTCCCTGGTGCATTTTTCTGCCGGTCTGTGCAAAACATCTCTGGTCGAAAAGAGAGACCGACGAGAACTATCTACTCGGACCGATTCTGATCGTCTTTGTCGTGTTCACGATCATTCAGACAAAGCTGCCTCACTACATCCTGCCGGCATATCCCATGCTCGCAATTCTTGTGGCAAAAGAAGTCGCTCAAACCAGATGGAGATACGGCATCACGCTTGCGGTACTCTTGCTATACGCTGCAATCGGACTCATCGGATTCCGATTGATTGAACCGGAATTTCTTTCAAAAAAAATTGCTAAGGAAGCATTGCCTTTGATTTCGCCGAACACGAGAACAGCATCAATTAACTACGACGAACAAAGCCTGATTTGGTATTTACGGCGAAAGACGCATCCATTTCACCAACGTATCGATGCTTCCCAATTTCTGAGCTTCATGAATCAACCTGGTCCTGCTCTTTGCGTGGTGAACAAAGAGTTGATTAGTAGAATACCTCTGAATCCTGTCTGGAAAACGTTCGATAACTCTGGTTATAACTTCGCCCGCTGGAAGATGAGCCAAACGACACTGCTTGGCGTTCGGACGTCTCTTCCTGTTCCGCAAAACCTGGACCTTATCACCGTGATCAAACAATGAATTTCCCGGATGCAAACCAAAGAACGTCTGTTAGACTGCCCTCCGAACTCATGAAAAAAACCATCCTCGCCTTTGTAACCCTCGCTTGCGTCGCTCTGTCGGCCAAGGCTGACTATGTTATCAAGGAAGAAATCGAACATTCGGGCAAGGTCCAACCGGTTTCGATAAAGGTTAAGGGCACAAAAATTAGAATTGATGTCGGAGAGACCAACTCTGTCATCACTGATTCGGCCAGCGGTGATATGACGATCCTCATGCATGGACAAAAGGTTTTGATGAAGATCAACGCCGACATGGTCAAAGCGCAGATGAAAGCGCTGCAGGATTTAGCGGGCCAAAAATCTGGGACTTCCGCGGATATCGAATTAAAGCCAACCGGCAATCACGAACAAATCGACGGTTACGATACGGAGGAATATACGACCGACGTGAATGGTATTCCGACGAGCCTGTTCATTGCGAAAGCATATCCTGACTATCAAAAGATCGTGCAGGCAATATATGAGATCCAGAACAGTCCGGTTCTTGCGGAAGCACATGGATTGGTCATCCCGCCCGAAAAACTTCCTGGATTACCTCTCCGGACAGTCCACACGATTAAAGGACAAAAGCTTGTCGTAAACATCACTTCCGCTCAGCAAACAGACTTGCCCGATACAGATTTTAATGTTCCCGCCGACTACAAAGAGCTATCCCTGCCAGGCCCGAAAAAAGACGCTGCTCAGCCGCAACAGTAACCGGTACGCGCCGGTCTAATCCCTGCGATCGGCCAAATGCGTTGCCGTTCGTACTCAGCCGCCGGAAACGGACATCCCATGAATCGCCTGTTACTGGCTTCGACTTCCCCTCGGCGCGTCCAACTTCTCAAAGAATTTAGATTCGATCCCCAAGTCGCCTCACCCGAAGTCGACGAACTCGCGTGCGATTTCTTCACTCCCGTCGAATTAACACTGTTCAATGCCAACCGAAAAGCGGTTGCCGTGGCGGCGCGTCATCCTCTGCAAGTCGTTCTCGCTGCCGATACGGTCGTGGCAATCGACGCGGACGTTTTCGGGAAACCTCGAGACTTTGATGATGCACGCCGCATGCTCAACAGATTGGTTGGACGGACCCACCTTGTCATTACCGGTGTCGCGATTGTTCAACCCCATAAACGGAGCGCCATTCTGCAGGCAGAAGAAACCGCGGTCAGTTTTCGCCCACTGACGGGTGTTCAAATCGATGAATATTTGAAATCCATTCGTCCCTTTGATAAAGCCGGTGCATACGCAGCGCAGGATTCACCCGAAATGATCATTAAGCGAATAAAAGGATCTTTCACAAATGTGATTGGACTACCGATGGAGCTGGTTGTACCGCTGCTAGGGGCGGCTGGAATTCGCCCGGCCGGCAACGATCTCCAGAAGTCTTCGCATTGACGGACAGTGGAGCCTTGGTTTAATCGAGATTCATGTTCAAGTCTTTGGCGAAGCACAGCGACCTCGGACTGCTGATTGGCCGTCTCGGCGTGGGAGCAATATTTATCGTGTATGGCTGGCAAAAGCTTTCAGGCGGACAACCTGCATGGACGCACTATGGCCATGCAATGGCCAGCCTGGGAATCAACTTTATGCCGAACATCTGGGGCCTCGCAGCGGCTCTGTCAGAGTTCGCCGGTGGGATCCTGATAATCCTGGGATTCCTCTTCAGACCCGCCGCCGCCTTAATCGCATTCACGATGGTTGTCGCGTTCGCTTCGACGTTCCGGGAGCATCCCCATAGCTTTCCGCAGTACTCTCGCGCGATTGAGATGTTTTGCGTGATGATCATTTTCCTTTTCGTTGGCCCTGGGAAATACAGTTTCGAGGGCGGCTAAGGCAGCAAGTCCGAGCCTGCGAAAGGTGCGGGATTGACACGGACGGGAAACAGCGAAGCGACCACGTTAGCGCGTTTGTGAGAGGCGCCAGCCAGGCGTAGATTGAACTTGCTCGAACGAATCTTGTCAAACTGACTAATCACCTTTTCTTAACCCATGACACCCGAAGAACAAAACCTCATATCCGGTCTATTCGATCGGCTGAGCGAAGCTGGTAACCAACCAAAAGATCTCGAGGCGGACCAGTTGATCCGAAGCAAGGTCGCGCAGAACCCTGGGGCTCCCTATCTCCTTGCGCAGAGCCTCCTCGTGTTGCAACAGGCGCTTTCCAATGCGCAAGCCCGGATTGGAACATTGGAGAAACAGGTCGCCGAAGGCGTAGCGGCCGGCCAACCGCATTCGGGCGGCGGCGGATTTCTCTCCGGAGTCGCGAACCTTTTTGGCGGTGGGCAACCGCAACGCGCGACACCGCCTCCGCCCCCTGCACCACCCATCATTCCGCTCCAACAGCAGGCACCTCAACCACCTCAAACCTACGGATCTCCTCCACCTGTGCCGCAGCAAGCGCCCAGTCGGTTCGGAGGAGGCGGCGGTTTTCTCCAAGGCGCCTTGACGACGGCCGCTGGAGTCGCCGGTGGAACATTGCTTGTGCAGGGCATCGAAAATTTGATCGGCCATAACCCAGGTCCATTCTCGGGTTCTTTTGCGCCTTCGGGCGGATTATTCGGCGGGGACCGCCCGGCCGAGAATACGGAGGTGGTCAACAACTACTACAACGAGGGTGACCAAAACCGTGACCAGTATGATCCAAATACCGGAGGTCAAGAATCGCCAGCCAACTACGATCCTAACCTGGACTCAAATTCGGACCCAGGATTCACGAACGTCGACGACAGCTCGGACGACTCAAATCTGGGCGGCGACGATAACTCATACGTTTAGCCGCAATAAAAACACGCGCGTGAGCGCTCAGCTCGCGCGCGCGATTTTTTTTAAAGTGGCCCCACGCCAATCTCTCTGAGCTTGTTCTGGATCGTCTCTTTTTCTTTCGGATCCGAGGCCAGATCGAGAGCTTGTTTTAATTGTGCCGCTCCAGCTTTCTTGTCACCCTTTTTGGCGGTAATTTCCCCTTCGCCGGCGAGCGCGGCCGGGTTCTTGGGATCCGCAGTCGCGGCCTTCTGATAATCGGCAAGCGCTTCGTCATACTTGCCGAGCCTCAGATAGAGGTCCGCACGCCGGAGAACCAGCGCGTTGTCAGACGGTTTCAAAGCGACGAGACGGGAGACATCGCCCAACGCCTTTTCCGCGTCCCCCTGCTGATCGTAAATGTAGGCTCTCGCCTCGTAATAGGGTGCCTCGTCAGGTTTCAGCTCGATGGCTTTTGAAAAATCATCCAACGCTCCGCTCTTGTCGCCCTTCTTCAGCTTTGCGAATCCGCGTGTCTCATAGAGCGTAGCGTCACCAGGTTGGAGCTCAATCGCTTTGTCGAAATCGGCAATCGCCTGATCGTATTGATTCGTCTCGTAATTGACCTGAGCCCGTAGCCTGATCATTTCGTCGTCATCCGGTTTTGTCGCCAGAACTGTATTGAGATCCAGCAACGCCTTTTCTTTGTCGCCGGCATGCAGGTAAGCAATCGCCCGAGCCGATACTGAGGCGAGATCCGAGGGATTCAATTCCACCGATTTGCTATAGTCCGAGACGGCGTCTGGCCATTTTCCCTCGCTTGCATACGCATCGCCTCGCGCCTTGTAGTTCTGCGGATCATTCGGATTCTTTTCGATGAGCTGCGTCAAATTCGCGACTGCGTCTCCCCCCTTCTTCAACGCCGCATTCACATACGAAAGATATTTGAGTGCGCGTTCGTTTCCGGGATCTTCCTTGAGTACTGCTTCGAAATCGGGCGCTGCCTCTTTCAATTTTCCAGTCTGAACGTACGCGAAACCGCGATTCAATCTGGAAGCCAAATCCTTCTTATCCAGCTTAAGCACAGCGTCGTAATCCGAGATCGCTTTATCCCATTGCTTCGTCAAATCGTAGAAGGCTGCCCGATTCCGGTAATGGATCGCCTTATCGGGAGCCAGTTCGACTGCTTTGTTAAAATCGGCAAGGGCATCATCCTGCTTCCCATCTTTCACCGACTGAATCGCACGCGCCGCGTACTGGTCGGCCGTCATATCCTCCGCGCGCAAAGCGTGAGGCGCGGCGATCCATGCGAATGCAGTTAGAATCGCAAGACCAATGAACTTGTTCATACCCATCACAGAAACTCGTTAAGATTTCTCAATGAATCAAGGAAGGATGATTGTCTGACCCGCTTTCAATGCGTCCGGGTCGGCCAGTTGGTTTTGGTTCGCATCCAAGATATCCTTCCATCGCGACGAGGATTGATAAAACTTCTTCGAGATAGAGACCAGCGTGTCACCGCTTTGGACCACGTAGGTCCGAACTTTTCCTTTGGCTGCCTTTTCGGCGTCAAGGGCGGTTTCCTGTGGCGAAACCGGCTTCGGTGTGGCTGACGGTCTCGAATGATTCGGGACAGGGCCCTGGTTGCTCGGTCCCCCATCCAGACGGTGCAGCGCAGCCTTCGCCAAATCCGCACGCGCGCCATTCGGGTGAAGGGCCAGAATTCTCCGATAGTGATAGGCGGCCCCGGCAGAGTCATGAAGCTTCGCCGCATAGATCTCCGCCATTTTCAAATGAATCGCTTCGCGATCATCTGTGCCGAGCGCGGCTTCGTACCAGTAAATCGCGGACTCGAACCTTCCTGCTTTCGCTTCGGCATCCCCTTTCTTTTCCGGGCTATTGAGGCCGCAACCGGGCAACATCAGCGAGAAAGAGAAAATAAGTGTAATGAAAACGGCGCGGCTTACGTCCAAAGCCTTAACTCCTGATGTGATTTCTGAAACCTGAACATGCCTAAATCAGATGTATTCAATCTCGTTGCCCGGACATCAGCCATCTTTCTGCTGTGTGGCTGTGCTCTCAAGGGACAAGACACTAAATACTCGATGACGCAGGCGACAGTGCAACCACGTTATGCCGCTCCAGAGACAAAGGCGGTTTCAAATCCACAGATCGGATCCAAAACCCAACCCGTGTATACTCCGGCCGGCCGAGCGACGGAGTCAGACTCGGACTCCATCGCACAAGACGAATTTTCGAGGCGCATCCGCGGCGGAACCCTGGTGCGATTCGATTTCGGGTTGATCATCGTCCAGGCGACAGAACAACCTGAGTCATTGCAGCCCACGGCTTTTACGACAGATGCGATCATCACATCGTCCATCAAATCCAAAATCGCTGCCCAACCCCAACTGCAAGGGCTTAATTTCCGGGTCAGAACCGACGACGGTATTGTAAAGGTTTATGCACCTGGCCAGTCCCTCGATCAGGCTGCGGCCGTAATCAATATTTCGCTGACCGTCCCCGATGTAAGGCAGATTGTCTATACAATGCCATCCAGCGTTTAGGTAGCGCCCTGAAGAGCGCTCGGCGGCAATGTAGGATGGGCGTCTCGCCTGTCCGAAGAGAGGGAACGGGCATGATCTGCGTATGCGCTAGGTTAAATCAAAATGTTCGTGTGGATATTCCGAGTATCGCGCCCGAAATTTTCCTCTGTTAGTATCTTTATAATGTATCTGTGATGACAAACAAAAACGTTTTCGGAGTCTATCCATTTCAAGTCGGGACCCAGGAAGCTTGGGTGTTGCATGACGGCTTCATCTGGGGCGATCCAGTTCAACAATTCGCCGTCGACATACAGGATACGGAGATTGCCGCGCTCTTCGAACCGTACTTTCTGAATCCGCAGCGCATTCAGTTGGGGATGAATCCAATGCTGTTCCGCTGGGGATCCGATCTGATCCTTGTCGATACCGGGATAGGATCCGTTGTCGGCGACCCGATCGGACTTCTCGACAAGCGATTGAGCGCTCTCGGCATTGAGCCGGAAGAAATCAATGTCGTACTGCTCACCCACTTGCATGTGGATCACCTCGGCGGGTCACTGGATAGAGCGACCAGGAAATCGAGGTTTCCCAAAGCTCGTCTATTCATCTCGCAGGCTGAGATCGATTTCTGGCAAACGCCGAATCCCGACATCAGCGAGCTCCGGGATGTACCATCGGAGCTAATTGATCTCACGATTAGCTGTGCACACGACACGCTCGAGATTTTGGCAAATCAGATTGAACCGTTTGCACCTGAGACGGAACTCTTGCCCGGAGTAGAAAGCTTTTCACTACCGGGGCACACACCCGGGCAAAGTGGATATCTATTCCGGTCCGGAGATTCGCGATTCATGGCTACTGCCGATGCAATGCATGATCCGGTCCTGCACGTACAACATCCTGAATGGACGAGCATGGGAGATGCTCGCCGACAGCAAACCGTTCAAACACGCCGGCAGCTTCTAGCAAGATTGGCCGACGAAAAGCTCCGGTTCCAGGCCTTTCATTTCCCGTTTCCAGGGATCGGCCACATTCGCAGAAACGGACCCGACCGATTCGAATATGTCCCTGAACGCTGGATCTGGCTATGAAATGATCACGGTTTCAGATTGAGCGATTCCAGCGTGCGAATAGCGGCCTTGAGGAATTTCAACCGGGCGAACCATTTGTAATTCGCCTCAACGATCGTCCAGGGAGCATAGTCAGTCCCGGTTAGATCAAACATTTCCTCAGCCGCTGCGTTATGCTCATCCCATTTCCGTCGGTTGCGCCAGTCTTCTTCGGTGATCTTCCAATGTTTTAAGGGATCAGCTTCGCGGCTCTTGAACCGACTCAGTTGCTCATCCTTGCTGATATGGAAATAAACTTTCAGGATCGCCGTTCCGTCCTCCGATAACACACGTTCGAATTCGTTAATTTCGCGATAGCCTCGCTTCCACTCGACCGCGCTCGCAAAACCTTCCACCCTCTCGACTAGCACCCGGCCATACCAGGAACGATCGAAGATCGCGATCTGTCCGTACGGCGGCAACTTGCTCCAGAACCGCCAGAGATAGTGATGCTGGTATTCTTCCTGGGTCGGTTTGACGATCGAATAGACACGGAAGGTTCTGGGGTCCAGTTTCTCAACAAGGCGCTTGATTGCTCCCCCTTTTCCTGCGGCATCCGGCCCTTCCACGACAACCACGAAATTGTGCTTTGACTCAATCAACGCCCGCTGCAGCATTAATAGCTTCAGCTGGTACTCTTTTACTTTGACCCTGTAGACCTCCTGATCGACCGATCTGTTTTGGTCCAACGCATCCAAAATGATTCGCCGCTTACTGACTTTCTCGTCTTTGCCCATCGAAATTACGGGTTATTCGGCCACTCAAATGCCTCACCAGCAACCAGGAATGGCAATCCATTCCGGATCGGATAACAACTCTGTTCAGCGTCACAGATTAGCGACCCGTCGAGTTCCGAGTCGAGCGTCAATCCGTCGCGATTCCGAATTAGGCGCATCTTTATTCGGCGATTGATCTCAGTCAGTTCCCGGGGTTCTGCCAACCGCAGAGAGGCGCGGCTACCAGGTGAACACAAAAGTTCGAGAAGCGCTTCTTCCATCTCTGCGAAAAGAGGCGACCTGATTCGCTCCCTAACTCTCGAAAAGAGCCTGCGCTTTGTTACCGTTTTGTGAAATTTCCAAAGTCCTTCCGAGGCGGTCTATGAGCAGCTCTCCAGTGTGATAATCTCACGAACACTTTGGCTCGTGAGATTATCGGACTTGGTGCACTAATACTTCGGAACGGTCGGGTCGACATCGTCCGACCAAGCCGTAATTCCGCCTTCGAGATTGTTCAGTTTGCGGAATCCGGCCTCCTTAAGAATTCGCAGGGCTTTTGCACTTCGACCGCCGCTCTTACACTGGAGAACGATGTCGTCGGCGCTGTCCAACTCGCTCAACCGGGCAGGCAAGTCACCGAGTGGAATCAACTTTGACCCAGGGATATGAGCGATTTCGTACTCGAACGGTTCCCTTACATCCACGAGTACAAACTGGTCGTGTTGATCGATTTTCTTTTTAAGCTCCGTTGCCGTAATCGTTGGAACTTCCAGCTCCTTCGCCGCTTCTTCGTCGGCCTGCGGGATTCCGCAAAACTGGTCGTAATCGATCAATTCATGAATGGTTGGATGATCCCCACAAATTGGGCAATTCGGATCCCTGCGAATCTTGAACTCTTTAAATCGGAGTTTCAGTGCATCGAAGCTTACAAGGCGCCCGATCAATGAATCGCCAATACCGACGATTAATTTGATCGCTTCGATCGCCTGCATGACACCAATCATCCCCGGCAAAACACCGAGCACACCCCCTTCAGCACAACTGGGAACCATCCCCGGTGGCGGCGGCTCCGGGAACATACACCGGTAACAGGGCCCTCCGAGATGCGGTGCGAAAACGGTGCACTGACCATCGAAGCGGAAAATCGACCCATAGATGTTCGGCTTTTTTGTCAAAACGCAGACATCATTCGAAAGATACCGGGTCGGAAAGTTGTCGGTTCCGTCGATGACGATGTCATAATCTTTGACAACCTCCATCGCGTTCTCGCTTCGAAACAGCATGTCGTATAGATCGACCTGAACGTTTGGATTGACTGCTTTGAGTCTGTCCTTGGCGGAATTTAACTTCTTGCGGCCGACGTCATCTGTACCGTGGAGAATCTGGCGATGCAGATTTGAGAAATCGACGACATCAAAATCGACGAGGCCTATGCGGCCAACACCGGCAGCGGCGAGATAAAGGGCAATCGGAGAACCTAACCCACCTGTCCCGATGCACAGGACGCTGGAGGCTTTGATACGTTTTTGCCCGTCGAGCGTCACTTCCGGCATGATGAGATGTCGCGAATATCGGGCGATCTCATCGTTGCTAAAATCAATGCTTTTTAGCCGGTCTTCTGAAATGATGCTGTTCGGCATAATTAAAAGGGCTGCAAAATAAACAGGGGTTTTAAAAAATGCAACGCCAAGTCAATATGGGAGCCGCTGCCTACATTAAAACGCTGGGCACAGACTCCTTTGGAAAAACAGCCGACTGACTTCTGGCCAAGGTCGTGTTATTTCGGGAAAAGACACGCGATATGAACCAAGAACTTCAGCGGCTCGAGGAAGATCAAGCTAGAACTAAAAATTGGAAGCGATGGGGACCTTACCTTTCGGAACGTCAATGGGCGACGGTTCGAGAGGATTACTCGGCGGGGGGAAATCCGTGGGAATATTTTCCGCACGATCATTCTCGAAGCCGCGCCTATCGCTGGGGCGAAGATGGATTGATGGGAATCACTGACCGTCAATGCCGACTCTGTTTTGCCCTGGCACTCTGGAACGGGCGCGACGCGATTCTCAAAGAGCGGTTGTTCGGGTTAACCGGACCCGAGGGCAACCACGGCGAAGATGTCAAAGAATGCTATTTCTACCTCGATTCCTCCCCCACCCATTCTTACCTAAAAGCGCTCTACAAATATCCGCAAGCTGCGTTTCCCTACGACCACCTGGTCTCTGTCAATCGAGGCCGTGGACTGGATCTTCCTGAGTATGAGCTCATTGATACAGGGGTTTTTGGTGAGAACCGCTATTTTGACGTGTTCGCCGAGTACGCGAAACAGGGACCGAACGATATCCACATTCGCGTAACCGTTACCAATGTGGCCGATGAATCGGCCGAGATCGTTGTACTGCCTACCCTCTGGTTCCGGAATGTCTGGACTTGGGGATGTTCGCACGAGGGTTGCGCAACCAAACCGGACATTCATCGCGATACCGATGGCCGGATTCAGACCCAGCACGAATCACTCGATCCGATGTATTTTTTCTATGAACCGACCGAAGAATTCCTGTTCACAGAAAATGAAACAAACGCTCAGCGGCTCTACGGTCTGAAAAACAGTTCAAACTACGTAAAAGACTCTTTTCATACCTACGTCGTATCGGACGACAAATCAGCGACCAATCCGAAGATGCAGGGCACAAAGGTCGCCCCGGTCTATCGCTTGGCGCTCGGTCCGAAACAGACGCGATCGATCCTTCTTCGGCTGGTCTCCGTGAAAGAATGGGACGGTAAACCGCAGGCCGACCTCGCTGTATTCGACACCAGAAAAAGCGAGACCGACCAATACTATGAAGAACTCCTGGGCGGCCTCGACGCCGATCGAATGAACGTTGCGAGACAGGCTGGCGCAGGTCTTCTCTGGAGTAAGCAATTTTATAATTACATCGTGAAGGATTGGCTGGTGGGCGATGTGAACGAGCCCAAGCCACCTGACAGCCGATGGTCGGGACGGAATCGGGATTGGTTACATGTCTACAGCCGCGACGTAATATCGATGCCGGACAAATGGGAATACCCTTGGTTTGCGGCCTGGGACCTCGCATTTCACATGCTGCCATTCTCGCACCTGGATCCAGATTTCGCTAAGCAGCAGCTAGAGCTGTTTCTGCGGGAGTGGTACATGCACCCTAACGGACAGCTCACGGCATACGAGTTCGCATTTGACGATGTTAATCCGCCCGTGCACGCATGGGCTGCCTGGCGTGTTTACAAGATCAGCGGTCCACGCGGGTCGCGTGATATCAATTTTCTCGAAAGTGTCTTCCATAAATTGCTGTTAAATTTCACTTGGTGGGTCAACCGGAAGGACACCGAGGGAAACAACATTTTTTCGGGCGGTTTTCTCGGCCTGGATAACATTGGAGTATTCGATCGGTCAAAACCACTGCCCACAGGCGGCTATTTGCAGCAAGCCGACGGCACGGCGTGGATGGGCTTTTACTGCCTCACGATGTTGTCGATGGCTCTCGAATTGGCACAAACCAGACCGGCCTACGAAGATATGGCATCGAAGTTTTTCGAGCATTTCATCGCTATTTGCGAATCGACGAATCAGCTTGGCGGTACCGGTCTCTGGGACGAAGAAGATGGATTCTACTATGACCAATTGAAAATCGATGGAAGAACCATTCCGCTGCGCACCCGGTCTCTGGTTGGATTGCTTCCGCTCGTGGCAGTCGAAATTCTCGCAGAAGAACAGATCGAGCAGTTCAAAGGGTTTCGGAGCCGGATGGAATGGTTTCTGGAATACAGAAAAGACCTTGCAAAGCTGATTTCCATCGACACCAAATCGGGCCATAAACATCGTCTTCTGGCGGTCCCGACAAAGGAACGGCTTTGCAGAATGTTGAAATATCTTCTGGATGAGGGCGAATTCCTTTCTCCTTACGGAATCCGTTCCCTTTCCAAAATTCACCTTTCAAAACCGTACGTTTTTCGAGCAGACGGCCGCGATTATCGGGTCGATTACGTTCCCGGAGAAGGCAACACCCATCTGTTCGGCGGGAACTCAAATTGGCGAGGGCCAATCTGGTTTCCGATCAACTATCTGATCGTTGAAGCGCTGGAACGCTACTACCATTTCTACGGAGATGACCTCAAAGTCGAGTGTCCCACCGGGTCCGGTAACTTTATGAATCTTCAGAAAGTCGCCGACGAGATCGCTCGCCGGTTGATCAGTCTGTTCCTTCGCGATAATGATGGCAAAAGGCCTTGTCACGGACAAATTGGCCAATACGGTTCGGACCCGAATTGGAAGGACCTTGTCCTTTTCTATGAATATTTCCACGGCGAGACCGGCCGAGGCTGCGGAGCAAGCCATCAAACCGGCTGGACCGGAATCGTTGCTAGAATGCTGAGAGCACATCCGCGCGTCCCGAATGCCTAGCTCGAGAATCACACAACCCACAGCATTTGTATAACCCGGCGTTGACGAGCTGCCGAACAAGCGGCTCGAGTGTATGTATCATGATTGTCCTCGAATCAATTTTTGTTGGACAGCCACGAACCTGCTCGGACGAAAACGGGGAATGGGAATCCGCAATCTTTAAGGAGCCGGTCTGGGGCTCGATCAAACTTGGCTTGAGAGGGCTAGCCGGAGACGGGGTCGCGGATACGGTGAATCATGGAAGACCGGGGCAGGCCGTTTGTATCGAGCCGGTTTATCATTACGACTATTGGAATGACCGATATCAATTGCAGCAGTCCTGGAAGAAACTCGGGCCTGGGAGTGTTGGGGAAAATTGGACGATTGCCGGTGCGGATGAATCAGCGATCCACGTTGGCGACATTTATGATGTCGGAAGCGCTAGAGTTCAGATAACCGGGCCCCGCGCACCCTGTTGGAAGCAGGAACGAAAGCTAAAACTCAAAGGCTTTTTGAAGGCCACAATCGAGACGTTGCGCACAGGGATGTATGCGCAAGTCATTACCCCCGGGACAGTTGCGCCCGGTGATTTCTTGATTCTGGAATCGCGCGCAAACCAATGGTTAACAGTCGATCTTGTAAACCAAGCCTATTTTCGGCCTGTAGACGCGGCTCTCATTGCGCGTCTTCTTGACGCCCCGGAACTCGTGGACGGATGGAAGGAAATGCTTTCTCGAAGGATTTCGTAACCGGATTGCGAAAGCCTCAGTCGAAGTTATCCTGCGTCTCGATGAAACTTTCGATCCTGGTTTTGAGCGCCGGTTTTCTGACAAATCTGCTACCGTTGCTTGCGGACGACGCTCCGCCAAAGGCGCCGATCCACCAAGTCGAAGACGAATACTGGGGTCAAAAAATTCAGGATCCATATCGTTGGCTTGAGAACGTTGACCACGATGCGGACGCCCAGAAGTGGCTTAAGGCACAGGCTGAATTTACAACAAGGACACTCGACTCGTTGCCAGGATACCAAAAACTGAAGGCGCGAGTGACAGAACTCGCAAATAGTGAACCGGCGACGGTTACGCATCCTAGGATCCTCGCGAACGGAAACCTGTTTTATCTGAAGAGCGGTGCAGGGCAAAACACAGCCAAGCTTTACTTTCGCAAATCGGCCTCTGCCGATGAAGTGCTCCTGGTTGATCCGGATACATTTTCAAAGCAGGATGGTCGGCCCAGGGCGATCAATTTCTACGAACCATCTTGGGATGGGTCTCATGTCGCGTATGGAATCTCGTCCCAAGGTTCAGAAGACGCATCGATACACATTCTCGACACCAGCACCGGTCGTGAATCGAATGAGATAATTCCTCGCTGTGAAGGGTCTGTGGTTTCCTGGCTACCCGATGGACGACATTTCCTCTACACGCAGCTCCAGGAACTTAAGCCTGGCCAGCCTGCGACGGACAAATATCTGAACTCCAGCGCCAAGTTGCATGAAATCGGATCGGATGCCGCCAACGATCCGGTCTACCTGGCGTCAGGTTCCAATCCGACCGTCCAACTGGCACCAGAGCAAGCCGGAGTAATTTTCCTGGTACCCGGCTGCAAGTTCTGTTTTGCGGCCGTGAACAACTTCGTCGAAAACGAGCTAAGGATCTACACTGCTCCGCTGGATGAGCTCGGACCGACGACAAAATGGGTACCGCTTTGTGATTTTGATGACCAGGTGACGGCGATTGGGATCTCCGGTTCCGATTTTTACTTCCTGACTCACAAAGAGGCGCCCCATTTCAAGATCCTTGCCCGCGCGTTCGAGGAGGGTCGACTCGGAGCGCCTCGCGTCGTGATTCCTGAGAGCGACAAGGTGATTCAGGATATGATCTCCGCCAAAGACGGCGTCTATTTTACGGCATCGGACGGAGTCGATTGCCGGATGTACAAGATCGCTCCTGACGAATCGGGAGGAGCAAAAGAGATCGCGCTCCCTTATCAGGGATGGCCCAGCTTTTATGATCTGGAAGATCAATCGAGCGGCGACCTGCTGACTTCCGGCATGTTGGTTAATTTGTCGAGTTGGACACGCGCCTCAGCATTTTACAAATTCGACCCGGATCGAGGAGAAATGGTACCCCTCGCGTTGCAACCCGAGGGTCCGTACGATCACCCCGCGAACCTGGTATCTGAGGAATTAAAGGTAAAGAGTCACGACGGTACGCCGGTTCCGTTGTCTCTGATCGGTCTGAAGAATTTCAAAAAAGATGGGACGCATCCCGTCTGGCTGCAGGGTTACGGAGCCTACGGCATCGTCGATGAACCGATTTATTCCCCATCGATGCTGGTCGAATTCGAGCATGGAATGTGGCAAGCCGTCGCCCATGTGAGAGGCGGCGGAGTTGGAGGGGATGCCTGGCATCGAGCCGGAATGAAGAGCACGAAATCCAACACCTGGAAGGACTTCATTGCCTGCGGGGAATACTTGATTCAGAGCGAGATTTCCGCCAAAGACAAGCTCGCCGCGGTGGGAGGCAGTGCCGGCGGAATCCTCATCGGAAGATCGGTGACAGAGCGTCCAGACCTTTTTGCTGTTGCCTGTCCAATCGTCGGTGCTTTGGACATGCTTCGTTTCGAACAGACGCCCAATGGCCCGCCAAACGTTCCTGAGTTCGGAACAATCAAAATAAAAGAGGAGTTCGAAGCACTCCGGGAAATGAGCACCTACGATCACATCGTCCCTGGAACCAAATACCCTGCTCTGCTCTTCTATCACGGGTTCAACGACCCGCGGGTCCCGGTCTGGATGTCCGCCAAAACAGCCGCTCGCTTCCAGGCTGCAACAACAAGCGGCAAACCGGTTCTTCTAGATATCGACTATGAAGGTGGTCACGGCATCGGTAACACCCGGGAGCAGCAGGTCCGGCGACGCACCGATATCCTCGCATTCATGCTCTGGCAATGCGGAGATCCGGCGTTCCAGCCCGTAAAGCCAAATTCGTAAGAAGAGTTGCGTACAGAATCGTCGATTTGTCCAACAACGCTGGAACGTCGCCAAGTACTTCGTGACCTCGGAAGGAGTAGTAGCCGACCACGCTCCAGGCGCGGATCAGTCAGCGAGTCCAAAAGTTAGTCAAGTAACAGCTGTAATTGAGAACGCCAACTCGATTGCACTAATCGAGGAATTTTGAGACCTTACATCAAACAGAGGAATAGGTGGGCTTGGCGTGGTTATACCTAATTCCGTTGCCCGTGAAGCCTCATGATGTCACCAAGTCTCACCGATTTCCAACACCTCGCCGGTGAACTCGAAGGTGCGCTTCATTTCGATGAAGTGATGCGGACGCTTTATGCGACCGATGCGTCCGTTTATCGCGAAATGCCGCAGGCCGTTGCACTGCCGAAGTCCGAAGCCGATCTCTGCAGGCTCGTTCGCTTTGCACGCGAACACGGCACTTCGCTCATACCCAGGACAGCCGGCACTTCGCTCGCAGGACAAGTCGTTGGAGCCGGCATTGTAGTGGATGTCTCACGGCACTTCACTCAAATTCTAAAGATCGATGCAACGCGGCGCCGAGTGCAGGTCCAGCCCGGCGTTGTGCGCAACGAACTAAACCTCGCGCTTGCTCCCCACGGGATTTTCTTTGCACCCGAAACCTCCACACAAAACCGTTGCATGATCGGTGGAATGGTCGGCAACAATGCCTGTGGGGCCAACTCCGTCGTCTATGGCAGTACTCGCGATCATCTCGTGTCAGCGCGCGCTGTATTGAGTGACGGTTCAATCGCCGAATTCGGCTGCTTGTTACCCGAGGAGTTCGAAGCGAAATGTTCGGGCGATACGCTTGAGGCTTCGATTTATCGCGAGACAAAGAAACTACTCGGTGACGAAGGGAATCGCGCGGAGATCGCGCGCGAATTCCCGAAAAAATCGATCCACCGTCGTAATACAGGCTATGCCCTGGACTTGCTGGCAGAATGTGCGCCCTTTGCGACAGGTGGCCCTCCTTTCAATTTCTGCCGGCTGTTGGCCGGCTCCGAAGGGACATTGGCATTTCTGACCGAGATCACTTTGGCGTGCGAACCAATTCCGCCATCGGTAAGTGCGCTCGTTTGCGTCCACTGTGCGACGATTGACGAGGCTCTGCGTGCTAATCTCGTGGCGCTCCTCCATGCACCGCATGCTTGTGAACTGATGGACCATAATATCCTTGAGTGCACCAAAGCAAATCTCGAACAGCGACAGAATCGCTTCTTCGTCCAAGGAGATCCAGGCGCCATCCTCGCAGTGGAGCTAGCTGCATCCACTCGTGAAGTGGTCGAAGCCGCGGCTGTCCGGCTTGAATCCGATTTACGCGCCGCCGGCCTGGGCTATCACTATCCGGTTGTCTGGGGCTCAGACCAAAATCGCGTATGGAACTTGCGCAAAGCCGCCTTGGGGCTGCTTTCGAACATACCCGGTGACGCTAAGCCTGTCGCGGTTATAGAGGATACCGCAATCGATCCGAAGGATCTTCCGGCGTTCGTTCAGGAATTCGACAAAATCCTGAGTGGCCATGACCTCTCCGCTGTGCATTATGCTCACGCCGGTTCAGGGGAGTTGCATTTGCGACCTATCCTGAATCTAAAGGATCAAGAACATCGCAGACTTTTTCGCGTTGTTGGGACCGAGGTCGCCAAGTTGGTAAAGCGTTATGGTGGTTCACTAAGCGGGGAACACGGAGACGGACGGCTCCGTGGCGAGTTTTTGCCCTTGATGGTCGGTGAGAAGAACTATGCTCTCTTCCGTACTACGAAACGGGTCTGGGATCCCTCAGGTATCTTTAATCCAGGCAAGATCACCGACACACCGCCAATGGACGCAAGCTTGCGCTACGAACCAAACCAGGCGGTGCGGGAATTCAAAACGATCCTGAGATTCTCCGAATCTCGAGGGATCTTGCGAGCGGCAGAGCAGTGCAATGGATCTGGCGACTGCCGAAAATCCCATCTTATGGGCGGCACAATGTGTCCAAGCTACATGGCCACCCGAAACGAACAAGACACAACGCGCTCTCGTGCAAATATCCTGCGCGAAGTTCTAACGCGTTCAACGGCGGCCAATCCTTTCGCCAGCAATGAGATCGCGCCTGTTATGGATCTTTGCCTTTCGTGCAAGGGTTGCAAGTCGGAATGCCCATCGAACGTGGACGTTGCTCGCCTTAAAGCTGAATGGCTCCAACAACGCTACGATGCGCTGGGGGTTCCGATGCGCGCCCGCCTTATCGGCAGTTTCTCGCAAGCAATGGCTTTGGCCTCGATCGTCCCCGGGGTCTTTAATTTTTTGGTATCGAATAGCGCGACGGCTGGTCTATTTAAAAAGTTTGCAGGTTTTGCGCAGCAGCGTTCGATCCCTAAGCTCAACAAGGTTCCGCTCCGCCGGTGGCATCGGATTCACGCAAATAAAAACGGCCCGTTTCTGAACGGACGTGTTTTTCTCTTTTGCGACGAATTTACGAACTTCAATGACGAGGAGGTCGGCATTAAGGCCGTGCATTTGCTCAACCGGCTCGGCTACGAGGTTGTCATTCCAAAGCATTTCGACAGTGGCCGGGCGCAAATCTCCAAAGGCTTGCTCCGCGATGCCCGAAAGCTGGCGACCCGCAATGTCGAATTGCTGAAGGATCTTGTTTCTGATGAGACCCCCCTTGTAGGAATCGAACCGTCGGCGATACTCGGTTTCCGGGATGAAGTACCGGATCTGGTCCCCGAGCGCCTGGCAAAAGCAGCAAATACTTTGGCAAAACATGCGCTTTTGATCGACGAGTTTATTGCGCGCGAGGTTAACAGGGGTCGAATTCGGCGCGAAGCATTCACTAAAGATGCTCGCAATATTAAACTCCACGGCCACTGCCATCAAAAGGCGCTCGCATCGCTGGCCCCAACCATCGTGGCGCTTCAACTACCTGTTAATTACAAGGTTCAGGTCATTCCATCCGGATGCTGCGGCATGGCCGGATCATTCGGTTACGAAAAGGAGCATTTCGACATATCCATGAAAATTGGCGGACTTGTACTTTTACCAGCGGTGCGCGCGGCTGCAGCCGACGACATCATCGCTGCGCCGGGCACGAGCTGTCGCCACCAAATCAAAGACGCTATTGGGCGCATCGTACATCATCCCGCAGAAATTCTGCACGACGCTTTGGCTTAATTTCTTCGAAGGAACTGGAAAGCGGCCAGACCAAATAGATAAGTTCAAGTGCGTGATGAAATGATTCGCCAATCGGTGGAACTTACCGACGTAAATCCTTGAGGTATACCCAGCATGAATGAAACGTTAACTCTTCCAGAGAACCCCCCCATTGCCAAAGAGGGGACCATACGGCTGACGACTGCACAGGCTCTGATTCGCTACCTTTCCGGACTGCGCACACGGTTAGAAGGTCCGCAAGGCAACGAAATCGTTCCGCTTTTCGGCGGAGTCTTCGCAATCTTCGGCCATGGAAACGTCGCGGGTCTCGGGGAGGCCCTGTATCAATATCGGGACCGGTTGTCCACCTATCGTGCGCACAACGAACAGGCAATGGCCCATGCAGCCATTGCGTACTCGAAGACTCATTTCCGGCGACGGATGATGGCGTGCACGACTTCCATCGGCCCGGGTGCGACGAACCTGCTCACCGCAGCTGCGCTTGCTCATGTGAATCGTTTGCCCGTGCTCTTCCTGCCAGGGGACATCTTCGTTTCCCGAGATCCGGATCCTGTCCTTCAGCAAGTCGAGGGTTTTAGTGACGGGACGACTTCAGCTAACGATTGTTTCCGGCCGGTTTCACGTTATTTCGATCGGATCCTTCAACCTTCTCAGTTAATGACGTCGCTCCCGCGCGCTGTGCTGACGTTGACTGACCCCATCTTGTGCGGCCCTGCGACTCTTGCACTGCCTCAGGACGTACAGGCCACCGCCTTTGATTATCCTGTTGAGTTTTTTGAGACTCCAATCGTCGAGTTTCGGACCGCTCCCCCCAGTGAGGGGGATCTGGCAAGTGCGGTGCGCGCGGTGATGGCAGCCAAGCGTCCTGTGATCATTGCCGGAGGCGGCGTTCTTTACGGACTTGCCTGCGAGGCGTTGCGCACGTTTGCTGAGCGCCACGGCGTTCCTGTCTGCGAGACGCAGGCCGGTAAGAGTTCCCTTCCCTGGGACCACCCTCTTCAGCTTGGTTCAGTGGGCGTGACTGGTTCTCCCGCGGCCAACGCGCTTGCCAGCGAAGCCGATTTGATCCTGGCTGTGGGCACCCGGCTGGCTGACTTTACCTCCGGATCAAATTCGCTCTTCCCAAAGGCCCGGATTGTCTCGCTCAACATGAATCCGTTCGACGCAATCAAACTACGCGCCATCCCGTTTCAGGCCGATGCACGCCTTGGCTTGGAGACTCTGACTAAAGCGCTGCCGGGCTGGCAGGCCGAGGTTGCCTGGAGCGAACGGGCCAAAGCCGAGGGAACAGCGTGGCGCTCGACCGTAGATAGTATCACTGGGCGCCGCGATCTGAACGCGGGAGAATTGCCCTATGATGGCGAAGTGATAGGAGCCGTCCAGCGCTCAAGTCCGAAGTCCACTGAGGACGACATCGTTGTCTGTGCTGCCGGCACACTTCCGGCCGAGTTGCACAAGCTCTGGCGCACTTCGACGCCTGGAGGCTATCACATGGAATATGGGTACTCATGCATGGGCTATGAAATCGCAGGAGGCTTGGGAGTCAAAATGGCCCGGCCCGATCGCGAGATTATCGTGATGGTAGGTGACGGCAGCTATCTGATGCTCAATAACGAAATCGCCACTTCGGTGATGCTCGACAAGAAGTTGATCATTGTGTTGCTCGACAACCGCGGCTACGGCTGTATCAACCGGCTCCAGCAGGGTTGCGGAGGGCAGCCCTTCAACAACATGTGGGAGGATTGCCTGCAATTTGGCGAGGGCGCACCCGTTATTGATTTTGCTGCGAATGCGGCATCCCTTGGCGCCATTTCTGAGAAGGTCGCCAACATAGCGGAGCTAGAAGCTGCCCTTCAGCGTGCTCGTTCGGCCAGTCGCACCTACCTGATCTGCATCGACACCGATGACACCCGCACCACCAGCGAAGGAGGTTGGTGGTGGGAAGTCGCGGTTCCTGAGGAATCTTCCAGCGAGTCTGTTCGCAAAGCCCGCACAGTTTACATGCGAGGAAAAGAAAATCAGAAACGTTAAGGGCCGAACAATTTATGAACCTGCTCGTTAAGCCCAAAAAGAACTCTCAAGAAATCGTCTCTGTGACGCCTCAATCGGCGGGCTGGCGTTATGTCAGTTTTTCCGCTCACCGGTTGAGTGCTGGAGAGCAGATTACTCTCTTTGGAGATACCAACGAGTTATGCGCGGTCATTTTGAGCGGGATGGCATCCGCTCAGACCGGTGCCCTTGAATGGAAGGAGATCGGAGAGCGAAAAAGCGTCTTCGAGGATTCTGCCCCTTATGCAGTCTACGTGCCCCCGCAGACAAAGCTCACCATTACTGCCGGGACCGATCTCGAACTCGCGGTGGCTGGTGCCCCTGCCAAAGGAGAACTTCAACCGCGGCTCATCGAACCCGCCACCATGCGGCGCAGCGTGCGAGGAAAGGGCTCCAACACGCGCTACGTCTGCGATATCCTTCCCCAGGATCATCCCGCTGAATCCCTGCTTATCGTAGAGGTCCGGACCCCAAGCGGAAACTCCTCTAGTTATCCACCGCACAAACACGATGTGGATAACATTCCGGCCGAAAGCCAACTTGAAGAGACCTACTATCATCGTATCGATCCACCGCAGGGTTTTATTTTCCAGCGCGTCTATACCGACTCGCGCGACATTGATGAGTCGATGGCTATCGAAGATCGCAACGTTGTCCTTGTGCCTCGTGGCTACCATCCGGTCGTAGTCCCCCATGGCTATCAATCCTATTACTTCAATGTCATGGCTGGTCCCAAACGCGTTTGGCACTTTTACAACGATCCGGCTCACGAATGGATGTTATCAGCCGGTTGAAACGTATCAGGGGCATAATAACCAATTTATAAAACGCTCTATAATAAGCTATCTATGACAACTTTCTCTTTGCAAGATCGAGACCTTTTCCGCAGCCAAGCCTATATTGGCGGGCACTGGTGTGACTCTGATTCCGGGGCAACGTTCGAAGTTAATAATCCCGCCACCGGCCAAATTTTGAGCACTGTCCCCTTGATGGGTGCGGACGAAACGCGACGCGCGATCGATGCAGCGAAGGACGCCTTTGTTGACTGGGGCCGCAGACCTGCCAAGGAACGAAGCGCTATCCTCCGCCGGTGGTATGAGTTGATCATGGCCAACATCGAGGACCTCGGGGCGCTGATGACAGCGGAACAAGGTAAACCGGTGACCGAAGCAAAGGGTGAGGTAGCCTACGCGGCTTCGTTTATCGAGTGGTTTGCGGAGGAAGCCAAACGAGTCTATGGGGACACTATTCCTTCTCCCTGGAGCGATCGTCGCCTGGTCGTTGTAAAGCAACCGATTGGTGTCTGTTGTGCTATTACTCCATGGAATTTTCCGGCGGCCATGATCACCAGGAAAGCCGGTCCGGCATTGGCATCCGGTTGCACCATGGTGGTCAAACCGGCCGAGTCTACACCTTTGTCCGCATTCGCGCTCGCCGCGCTCGCCGAACGCGCAGGTATTCCCGCCGGGGTATTTAACGTACTAACAGGTAGCCCTAAAGAGATTGGCGGTGAAATGACCTCCAATGCGGACGTGCGCAAAGTGACCTTTACGGGATCGACCGAGGTGGGCCGCTTGCTCATGAAACAAAGCTCCAGCACCGTTAAGAAGCTTGCCCTGGAACTTGGCGGCAACGCACCTTTTATCGTTTTCGACGACGCCGATCTGGATGCTGCGGTCGAAGGGGCGATTATTTCTAAATACCGCAATGCCGGTCAAACCTGCGTCTGCGCGAACCGTCTTTACGTTCAGGACGGCGTCTATGATGTCTTTGCCCAAAAACTGGTCGAAGCGGTGAAGAAACTCAAAGTAGGCAACGGTTTCGAGCCAGGAGTACTTCAAGGCCCTTTGATCGACGAGGCGGCCGTGGAGAAAGTGGAAGAACATATTCAAGACGCCGTCTCACACGGAGGGCGCCTTCTTCTTGGCGGAAAACGGCACGCTCTTGGGCAAACTTTCTTCGAACCAACCGTGTTGGCGGATATCACTCCGAAAATGAAAGTCGCTAAAGAAGAAACGTTCGGTCCTGTGGCTCCTCTCTTTCGTTTCCAAACCGATGAGGAAGCAATCAAGATGGCTAACGATACAGAATTTGGTCTCGCGAGTTATTTTTACAGTCGCGACATTGGCCGCATTTGGCGGGCAGCCGAGGGTCTTGAATCCGGCATGGTGGGAATCAATACGGGCTTGATCTCGAACGAAGTTGCCCCGTTTGGCGGGGTGAAACAGTCGGGGCTTGGTCGGGAAGGCTCCCACTACGGCATTGAGGAATTCCTGGACATAAAATACCTCTGCTTCGGCGGGATTGACAAGTAAGGCTGAAGGAATTGAAGTACCCTTCCCCCCATCAGATCGACCATTTATGATTAAGATAGCAAATGCCCCTTGCTCTTGGGGCGCGCTCGAATTCAATCTGGAAGGCAAAGCTCCCGATTACATCCAGGTGCTCGACGAAATCGCTGCAACGGGTTATGCCGGAACAGAACTGGGAGATTGGGGATTCATGCCGACTGATCCGGGAAAACTTTCCCAGGAAATTCATGGACGAAACCTCGTACTCCTTGGCGCGTTTGTGCCAGTCTTTCTCAAAGATCGGGATTCACACCAGGAGGGCATTGCAATCGCAATTCGCACCGCGCAACTGATGGCCGCGGTAGAGAATAGCCTCCCTTTTATTATACTTGCCGACGAGAATGGCAGGGTTCAAGAGCGCACGAGGAATGCCGGGCGTGTCACTCCTGCAATGGGACTGAGCGATGCGGAATGGCTGGGCTATGCGGAAGGCGCCACGAAAATTGCCGAAGCGGTAAAAAGCGAAACCGGCCTTCGCACTGCTTTTCATCATCACTGTGCGGGATACGTGGAGACCCCGGCCGAGATTGCCAAGCTCATGGCATTAACCGACCCTAGTCTCCTTGGTTTAGTATTCGATTGCGGTCACTATCGCTTTGGGGGCGGAGACCCCATCGAGGGTTTACGCAAATACGGCAATCGAGTATGGCATTTCCACTTCAAAGATTATCATCCTGGAGTGGGTAAACAGGTCGCTGAGAACGGCTGGGATTATTTTCAAGCTGTCAGAGAGGGTGTTTTCTGTGAACTGGGCAAGGGAGAAGTTGACTTCCCATCTCTGATGACCGAACTCGTGAAACTCGATTTTGACGGCTGGGGCGTGGTGGAACAAGACGTTCTCCCAGGCATGGGAAAACCAAAGGAATCAGCCAAACGCAATCGCGAATATATTCGCTCGCTCGGATATTGATTCGAATTGTAGGGAATGTATGGACTTTTTAATAAAGGCGCCCCGGTTTTATTCGGACGTATCGGTAATGATCAGACCAGATTAATGTTAGGCTAACAAATTATCTCCAGGCAATACATCATGAAATCTTCGATTGGTAGCCGGAAATTTGGCGAGACGCCCCTGGCCCGCATATCTCACATCCCCGCCCCCCTTTACTGCGCCCCATTTTCATCACGCCAATATGGCTGGCTGCTATTCAGGGAACAGAACACTACGGCGGGAGGCTAACCCATGAGCGCGATTGTCCAATCCGTGGCCTGGTGGTGTTTTGTGCCGCGGTTACTCAGCGCCGAACAGTTCGTTGAGGCAGCGGCCGAGGCCGGGTTTACGGCCCTCGACTTGGTGCCGCCGGAACATTGGGAATCTGTCTGCGAGCGCGGCTTGGGCATCTCTGCGATCGCCGGCCACCAACCCTTGGAGGTGGGCCTCAATCGCCGGGATCAACACGAGCGCATCGAACAGGAAATCCGCACCGCGATCGATCACGCGCAGCGATTGAAGATCCCGAACGTCATCTGTTTTAGCGGTAACCGCGAAGGACTGGACGACGCCACCGGCCTGGAGGTCACGGTCGAAGCGCTTCGCCGTGTTACGCCCGCAGCCGAAGAAGCCGAGGTGACCCTTGTACTGGAGTTGTTAAACAGCAAGGTCGATCACCCCGACTACCAAGCCGACCATACCGCATGGGGTGCGGACGTGTGCCATGCGGTGGGCTCCCCGCGGGTCAAACTCCTCTACGACATTTACCACATGCAGATCATGGAGGGTGACGTCATCCGTACCTTGCAAACGCACAGTTCGCTAATCGGCCTTTACCACACGGCGGGTAACCCCGGTCGAAACGACTTGGATGAAGCCCAGGAGCTCAATTACCCCGCCATCCTGAAGGCCATCCAAGAGACCGGTTACGCGGGCTACCTGGCCCATGAGTTTATCCCCAAAGGCGAGCCCGTGGCAGCCTTGCGGACCGTCTTCCAACAGTGCGCGCCTTTGCTATGAGGGACGAAGGGTAGTCTAGCTAAAACCGAATGCAGACAGCAAACCGACCAATCTGGAAATAATAATATGATCAATGCAGCGGTCTTCGGCGCAGGCCGAATCGGAAAAGTCCACACCCATAACATAGCGAGCTTGCCGGGAGTCGCCTTGCGCTACGTTGTGGATGTTAACCCGGTCGCGGCGTCCGAACTCGCTGCCCTATACAACGCAAAGCCAGCGACTATCGAGGTGGCGCTGGGCGACCCGGATGTCCATGCCGTCGTTATTGCCACGAGCACCGACACTCACGCCGATCTCATCCAGCGAGCCGCCTCTGCAGGCAAGGCAATCTTTTGTGAAAAACCGGTGGATCTCGCGCTGGAACGGGCACGCCTCTGCGCTGAAGCTGTGACCCGGGCGAGCGTTCTGTGCGGCATCGGTTTTCAACGCCGTTTCGATCCTACTTTTGCGGCCCTCAAAACCCGACTCGACGCCGGAGAAATCGGCGAGCCGGAGACTCTGCTGATAACCAGCAGAGATCCCGGCCCGCCTCCTGTGTCCTACATCAAAGTCTCCGGCGGAATTTACAAGGACATGCTGATTCACGATTTCGATATCTTCCGTTGGATTCTCGAGGATGAAGCCATCAGTATCCATGCAACCGGAAGCTGTCTGGTGGATCCGGCCATCGGCGAAGCGGGGGACGTTGACACCACTGCGGTCACCATTCGAACCCGCAAAGGACGACTCTGCCAGATCAACACCACTCGACGCGCCGCCTATGGCTACGACCAACGCTTCGAAGTGCTGGGCAGCGGCGGCATGCTTCAGGCGGGTAATCCGCGTCCGACTGAAGTAACTGCTTCGACGAAGCAGTCCGTCACCACCGATGTACCGGAACCGCTCTTCTTCGACCGCTACCGCGTAGCTTTTGCAGCGGAGATGAAATACTTCTTTGCTGCGGTTGCCAGCGGCAAACCAGCTCGTACAGACATTCATGATGGCGTGAAAGCGCTGGAACTCGCGGAGGCAGCCACACTCTCATGGCGCGAGAAACGAATTGTAGAGTTGGGCGATTGACAATCGGTTCCATTCACCCGCGACGTTCTGCCTAGGTTAATGCTTATGGGAGCGCAGCTCTGAGTATGGTCAGTAGATCTGCCGGAGACACGGAGGAGGAGTGCGCAGAGGAGCGGAAGAGGACACAGAGGATTGGATTAACCACAAAGATACGGTCTTGGGTGTCAAGGGAAGTTTGAGACAGCGATGAGTTGAGGGTCGAAGGGAGTTTGTTTGTGGAGGACGGCGAAGATGATGCGCAGGAGCTTGTGCATGACGGCGGTGCGGATGGAGAGTTTGGAAAGGTCAGGACGTCGACGCTGAAGGAGTTGGCTCCAGAGTTTGATGGGAGCGCAATGACGGGAGGCAACAGCGGCAGGCATGAAGAGGGCTTTGCGTAAAAGGGCATTGCCGACCTTGGAAATGGGGGCTTGAGCGATTGGATTGGCCAGACTGGTTCTGTCTTGGGTTGAGTCCGCAGTAGAGAACCAATTGATGAGCGGACTCAAAGTCTTTACCGGCAAGTTGGGAAAGGATTTTGGCGGCAGAGCAAAGTGCGATACCCGGGATGGAGCAGAGCAATTGGCAACGAGTTTTTAAAACCGGATCCGAATCGATAAGCTCCAGCAATTTGGTGGTCGAGTTGGTTAATCCAGAGTTTGAACTGCTTGATACGTTCCAGTCCTTGCTGCAGGACAATGGCAGGGAGCTTGTCGGATAAGAGGCGATGTTTTTCCCTGCGATTTTTCTGACGCACCAAATCGCTGCAAAGGCTCTCACGAGCGACGACAAGCTCTTTGAGCTGTGCTTCAGCTGTGCTTAAGGGCTTGGTAGCAGCTGGGCGACGCTCCAGCAGATAGTGAGCGATAAGCAAAGCGTCGCAGGAATCATTCTTTGAACGGCGCAGTTTGGAGATACCGAAATATTTGACCTGAGCAGGATTAAGCAGACAAGCTGCCAGTTGAAGCTGCTGAAGGCTGCCAAGCAGTCTCTGAGAGTAAATGCCAGTGGCTTCTAATCCGAAAAGGACTCTTTTAAGATCGAATTTTCGGCTTTTGAGCGAATCGACGAATCGATTGATCTCCAGTCTGATTATTTTCAAATCGCCCACGCCAGAGCAACGCCGCGTTGGCATTGAGCAGAGCGAAGTCGCAATAATGTTTTGCGACGTCAAAACCCAGGAAGTAGAGTGTTTTCATTGCTGGAGTCTTTCTAAAGAAGCTTCGGCAGGGCCTCTTCCAAAACGATCCTTGTCAATGCAGGCTTCCAAGATCGATCAGAACACCAAAATCTAATGATCTTGTTACCAATGATACGGTTCAGTTTTAAAGGAAGAAGCGGCTAGAGAGAGCGAGGAGAGGGTGTCGGAAAAATTGTGTGTGGGTCACAACCTGAGATAAAGAGATGGAAGTGACCAAAGCAAAAAAAGAAAGCCAAGGAGCCAAAGAATCGAAGAAGTCAGGGATAGATCCAGCGATCATCGAAGAGCTGTTGAAGGATTATCAGAAGCCTGAGGACCTGACCGGCGCTGGAGGGATTATGGAAGAGCTGACCAAGCGACTCTACGAACGGGTGCTTGGAACCGAGATGACGCATTATCTTGGCTATGAGAAGGGCCAGGCGCCCAAGCTCGAAGTCGGTCAGGCCAGAGAGAACCATCGCAACGGGACCAGTAAAAAGACACTGGTCAGTGAGGATGGGAACTTGGAGATCGAGGTTCCCAGAGACCGGACAGGAGAGTTCTCTCCACAGTTCATCCGCAAAGGGCAACGTCGCTTCGGAGGCTTTGATTCGAAGATCATCGCCATGTACGGCCAAGGGATGACGGTTAGAGAGATCCAAAGCTTTCTCGAAGAGCAATACAAGGTGGAGGTCTCAGCGGATTTGATCAGCACGATAACCGATTCAGTGCTCCAAGACGTTGTGGAGTGGCAGAGCCGGCCCCTGGAGAGGATGTATCCGGTGGTGTTTTTCGACGCTTTGCGAGTCAAGATCCGAGACGAGGGAACAGTCAAAAACAAGGCAGTCTACCTGGCCTTAGGTATTCAGCGCGATGGCACCAAGGAAGTACTAGGGCTCTGGATCCAACAGACTGAAGGAGCCAAGTTTTGGCTGGCAGTAATGAACGAGCTAGAAACATCGCGGGCTCGAGGACATCCTGATCGCGGTGATCGATGGGTTGAAAGGATTTCCGGAGGCGATTACGGCGGTCTTCCCCGAGAGCCGGGTGCAGACTTGCATCGTGCATCTGATCCGCAATTCGCTCTCCTTCTGCAATTGGAAAGAGCGTCAACCGGTGGCCCGGGAACTCAAACGCATCTACAACGCCGAGACGGCCGAAGTGGCAGCCAAACGGCTGGAGGATTTTGCCGCCGGTCCCTGGGGAAAACGATTGCCCGCCATTGCCCAGAGCTGGCGCAGAGTCTGGCAACAAGTGATCCCCTTTTTCGATTTTCCGGCGGAGGTGAGAAAAATCATTTACACCACTAACGCCATTGAAAGTCTGCACATGCAGTTACGCAAAGTGCTTAAGGCCAGAGGGCACTTCCCCAGCGACGAATCGGCGACCAAGCTCATTTACCTGGTGCTGCGCAACATAGCCAAAAAGTGGCAAAGACCGCCTGTGACCTGGACAGCCGCCGCTGCCCAATTTGCCATCCAATTCGGGGAACGCTTCTCGGGAGCCGAGCTGTGAGGGTGGGAGCAAAAATGAATCACATACAACATCTTGCGACCAGGAAAATCGGGCGGAAAAAAAAGACAAATCGTGGGCTCCGGAGGGCCTTGGCTCCAATACGCGACTTACCCACAATCGCCTCTTTTCGGGCCGCCCTGCTGCTGCGACGTCACGAACCCGTCCCGGGCATTCTCGCAGCACGCCGTCCCGGGGCGATTATGGATAAGTCTGCTCGCCCTCGACTAACAACCCTCAACGCGCTAAAACCAGCAGAACCGCAGCTATAACCAACCCAAGAAAAGCAGATCCACACACGAAAGAACTGATACTACCCTCGGCCTTGGCGATAATGCATCGCTTCTTATTCCAACTACCGGCCTTATACTTGAACCTTTTGAAGAGTCGGACTTTCTCGCCGCTTTTTCGATACTTGCCTTCGGCGCGCTGCCCCAGCTTGGCGCTTAGGGCCTTGAGCCGCTCATTCTTGGCAATGCCTACGATGTATTCCACTTGGTGAGACTCACACCAACGCAACATTTTCCACCGACAAAACCCGCTATCAGCACGCAGAATAATTTTGACCTCGGGCCAGCGTTCTCTGAGCGCACTGACCAACTTGGCTAAGATCGCCCAAGCATGTTTGGCTGGATCGATGTTACTTGGCCGCAGGTAACTGACCAGCAGCTGTTCTCCGCAAAAAACGTAGAGCGGCAAGAAGCAATAATCATAGTAGTAGCCGTGGAAGGCTCGGCCCACTTGCCTGCCGTGCACTCGGTCATCGGTGCAATCAAAATCCAAAATTAGTTCTGTGGGTGGTGCAGAAAAACTCCCCACCAACTGTTCGAACAACACTTGATGGATCAACCATGCTTCCTTTCGTCCAGCTCGGTTCTCCAGCCGGCATAGAGTTGAACAGCTGCCTAACTCCTCGGTCCGATCAGTTGCTGTCTGCCAGAGCAGATCGTGGCGTAGAGAGTCATGATCATTGAGGTCCTCGTATCCCAGCGCCAAACCATAAATGCGCTGGCGCAGAAGACTTTCCTGGGAATGCTGAATTAAGAGCGGGTTTCGTCGGTCGGGCAAAATCCGGTCCAACTGTTTCGTAAAACCCAACCATCGATCCACTTGACGCAGCAGCATTAACCCCCCGTCACTGCTGACTTGCCCTCCGGCAAAATTCGCCTCGATTTTTCTTCGACCTAAGCCTGGAAATTCAAATCCAAGTTGGTTATCTTCTTCCACGAGCGAAGCCTTCTGTTAAGTTTGGATTTAAGCACCTCAACCATAACAGGTTACTTAAAAGGCTTCGCTACTTTTTTCCTCAAAAACGATGAAAAATTGGGGTTAGCCATTGAGGAACTGACTGGCAATGAATCGCTCGATCGGAAACGGGGTCATTCGCCACAAACCGCTTCGTACCACGATGGTCGGAAATCTTGTTTTTCTGCGAGGATTCCGAGGTCGTCCCCAGCCTAATGCCAACCTAATCAGGCATACGCCGACACGCCGACACCGCATCCATTTGTTTGCGACTCCGCCACGCTGTACCTTGTGGTAACCCCTTCCCGGGAATGAACAGCCTGGAAGCCAATCGCAGACAGGCTGCAAGCCAATTCTACTTTTATATCCCCAAACGTTCCGGCGTTTCCCCGCATCCGTGTCCCTAAAGCGAGTTCAACGCGATATCGCTCCCAGTCCGAACGGCAACCCTCGAAAAAACCCGAAACTCTGTGCATTCCGAGGTCCTACCAAGCCCAATGCCGATCTAACCAGGCATTCGCCGACACGCCCATACGCCCACACGCCGATACCGCATCCATTTGGTTGCGGCTATGCCGCGCTGTGTCTCCGTGGTGGAACCCTTCACCTTGGTAAACCAAGGTGGAATAGCGAGCTGTTCACGGTTCTGGCAAACTCAACGTCGATGAGCACGATCGTTGAGTTTAGTAGCAAGTTCTACGTTCCAGACAAGCAAGCAGGGCGTGTCGACTTCCACCGAGTGTCTCAAGGGAATCACGGTCGAGGGCCCATCCTCATCGTGTTGCCCGCTCCGAAACAGGATCCAGCTTTTGCATCTGTCCGAGACCAATTGCTCACATCGACTCCTTGGGAGTGGCAGGAAACCGGGCTGACAATTATTCTTGGGATGTCCGCTTTCGTTTCGACCCTGCTCTTTCTGTTTGCCGCAGGGAATTCCTGAACCCCTGGGCTCTAAATCGAAGCGCATCGACACTTAAACTATGCCAATATGATCTCAGGGGCGAGGTGCCTCCGATATTCCTGATGATGAGCCGCTACTCGATTTTTGCGGGAGCAATTCTGTTGATTTTTGTGCAGTGCGCTACGGCTGGTGCCCCGCATTACAGTATGATCGCTGTCGGCGGTTCCTCATTCCAGCTCAACCCCGGACAGGAAAACCGTGAGTTGGGTCGCCCGCTTTATCGGACTTTTACACATGAAGTAGAGGGCGCCCCGAATCGCATCATCTCCGCTTTTCAAGATCCGCGCGGACCGATGATCTTCGGCAGTATAAACTGTGTGCTCGAATACGACGGCCAGCGCTGGACATCGTACCCAGTACCGAATGGAGGTGCGATTCTCGGATTAATGAGCGACCAATCGGGAACGATCTGGCTTGGCGGAACGGAAGAAATTGGAACACTAACATTCGACAGCGGCACCTACCGCTACAAGTCCTATGCTCAACTTCTCCCTGAGTCTGAGCGGCATTTTGGCGAAGTGATGAGCATCGCGAGTCATGGCGCCGATATCTACTTCATCTGCGAGAGGAAATTACTTCATTGGGATGGCAAACGTTTTTCAGTAATACTGCTCCCCTATGAACCCGGGAGCTTCTGGAGTTTTTCGTCTTTTTCAGGCCGTTTGTTTGTGCATGCGAAGAACAACCCGTTCTCCGAGATCGTTGGTGATCACCTCGTACCATTTCTGGATGATCCGGTGCTTCGCGAAACGACTGTGATTGGTGCGATCGAACTCTCCAAAGAGAAGACTTTGCTCGTGACGCGTGAAAAGGGAATTTTTGAGCTCCAGGGATCGCGCATCGTTCCGTTCAAGACGGACGCCGATAACTTGTTTACGAACGAATCCTACGTCGACCTGGCAACTACCATTAGCAAGGACCTTTTTGTGATCGGAGTGCAGCGTCGCGGTTTGGTGTTCCTGGACGCCTCAGGACGGATTCAGGAAACTTTTCTGGAGGAGAATGGATTACCGATTGGAGTATTGTACGACCTGCGCCTCGACCGTTCCGGTGGGCTCTGGGTCGTAGGCGATACCAGCCTGGCCAGGATCAACCCAAATCGAAGTATCTCCGTGTTCGACCATGAAAACGGGCTTCCAAAATCCTATACGGCAAGCACGGTACGATTTGGGGGCTTTCTATATGCCGCGACCGGAGACGGGCTGTACCGCCTGGAACCTGGCAACGGTTTGGAGGTTGCCGCGCAGTTTCGTAAAGTCCCAGGGGTTACTGATTTCATTTATTGCGTCAAGGTCGTACCCGGGCAGGGATTGCTGATTTCAGGCGATCGAGGAGTCTATTTTTTTGATGGCAATCGGTTCCAAACCATATCGAGCGCCCCTCTGAACTTCGCTATCGCTCGATCAGCAAAAGTTCCGGGCCGATTTTTCGTAGGGGGAGGAAGCGGACTGCGAGTGATTCGCCTCGTCGACGGACACTGGATTGACGAAGGGGGAATGCCGGGGTTTGATCGGGACGTCATATCAATAGCGGAAACGGCGGAAGGCGATCTGTTGCTGGGGACCCTCGGGGAAGGATTTTTTCTGGTCAAACTGCATCAAAATAGCGATACGCCTCTCGACGGCGCTGTTCCGGAATCGCTGTCAGGCGTGCCAACGGCGTCCAAGCACGAGTCGAGCCGCCTTGTTGAATGGCGTAACCAAGTGTTGCTCGGTTCCAACAAAGGCATCTTCGCATTCCGGGAGAGCGATAAGTCCTTTTATCAGCCAGATTTTATTCCAAGCCAGATCATTGGGCGCGAAATTCGCTGGCTGGAAACTGACTCGCTAGACTCTCTTCATCTCTGGCTGCAAACCGTTACCGGCGAACCAGGATCAGTTCAGGCGCAGGAGATCGGGCATCTGAATTCCGATGGAACTTTTCACGCGCTGCATCGGTCGATATCCTCTTCCCTAGGCGGAGTTAAGTCCGTTTATGAAGAATCCGCGTCGAAGGGACCGACTCTCTGGATAGCGGGCGAGCGCGGTCTTGTGCGGGTCGATCCCGGAAAACTTTCGCAGGCACGCTCCGGACTCAGGCTCTATCTCAGCGAGGCAACCAGTGTGTCCGGCGAGCCACTTACAATGCCACAACCCGGTCGAACGCTTGAATTACCTTTCGAGAATCGAGATATTCGCCTTCGATTTGCGACGGATGACTTTGACGACCCGGAAGAGGTCCGCTATCGAACCAAATTCGACGGGCTGAATTCCGGTTGGACGCCTTACTTCCGCGAGTCGACATGGCAGTCCGGCTCCTTAAATGAAGGGCGCTACTGCCTGCACGTGACCGCCAGAAATGGCGATGGCGAGGAGAGCAGTGAGTTCAGCCTTGCGATCACTATTTTCCCGCCATGGTATCGCGCGCCATGGATGTATCTTGTTTATGGGACGGCCGCCGCTTTGGCACTCTTCGCGCTCATTAGCTGGCGCTTGTGGCAAATGCGGGTTCGGGAAAGAGCGTTAATTTCGATGGTCGATTTCAAGACGCGCGAACTACGCCAAAGCGAAGAGTGTTTGCGCGAAGCCAAAGACAACGCGGAAGCGGCGAACCGGGCAAAGACAGCCTTCCTGGCTAATATGAGTCATGAGGTACGCACTCCTCTCAATAGCATTCTCGGCTACGCACAACTCCTTCTTCGCGGAAATCGTAGCGCTAAAGATACCGCCTCAAAATTGAAGTCGATCATCGATAGCGGCGAACATCTTCTCGGAATGATGAACGAACTTCTTGATCTCGCCCGAGTTGAATCAGGGAAACTCGTCGTTAATCTCCAGGCGGTTGATATAGCCTCGTTTCTCCAAACATTGGTTGCTGAGTTCGAGATTCGCGCCCGGCAATGTGGACTGCAATTTAAGTTCGAATGCGATGAGTCCGTTCGCCAGTGTATAGAGACTGACCCCGTGCGGTTACGGCAGATTCTTTATAACCTTATCGGCAACGCCTTTAAGTTTACGAACGCTGGTTCTGTTTCTCTCAAGGCCGCGATATTCGGTCCCAATCTGCGGTTCCAAGTCTCTGACACAGGAAAAGGGATTGCACCGGCCGACCTCCCTTACCTGTTTAAGCCGTTTTACCAGGCTGCAAATCGTGATCAGAATACCGAAGGTGTTGGACTCGGCCTCTATATTACGGAAAGAATTACTAAACTCCTGGGCGGCCAGATCGATGTCAGCACCACGCTCGGACAGGGAAGTACGTTTTGGGTCGATTTGCCGGTAAAATCGGTTGCGCTGCCCGCACAATGCTCGGTGAATGGCAAAGTGATCGGTTATGAAGGCCCGACTCGTCGCGTTTTAGTGGTCGACGACGACCGATCAAACCGCGATGTCATCAGACAATTTCTGGTCGAGGTCGGCTTTGTAGTGGACGAGGCGGATTCCGCGGATATTGCGTTAAAGAAAATGCGATCTGGCCAATTCGATGGAGCAATCAGCGACATCCGGATGACCGGTAAGGATGGCAACGCCTTGTGCCGTGAAGTTCGATCCGATGAAACGCTTAAAAAGACCGTTATGATCGCATCCTCCGCCAGCGTTTACGAAGGGAATCGCCATGACGCGATGGCAGCCGGGTTTGACGATTTCCTGGCCAAACCAGTGAGGGAAAAGGAATTGTTTCAGCTGCTGGAGCAGCACATGAATCTTCATTGGACGATAGTGAACGATTCGGATCGTAATGGTTCCTTCGCCATGCTCACGACCGGTGGAAATGGGTCTGGATTGTCACACACAGATGAGAAACCACCGCTCGAGGATCTGTTGACGCTTCTGAAACTGGCCGGCGAGGGTGACGTGGTTGGCCTTCGCCGCGAGCTGGAGCGACTCTCCGCAAGGGATAGTTATTTGAAGTATGTGCAACGGCTTGCGCAATTGGTGGCCGCATATCGAATCGATGACGTCGAATCTATCTTGCAAGAGGCTATCGGCCAGCCAATCGGAAGCTCAGAAAATGAACACAGTACTGGTCGTCGATGATGTTCCAACAAACGTTGACGTCGTGCTGAGTCATCTGACAGCGACCGGCTTTCGGGTATTGTACGCCGGGAGCGGAGTCCGAGCTCTAAAGCAACTAGAAAACCATGTTCCTGATATCATCCTTTTGGACGTCAAAATGCCCGGGATGGACGGCATTGAGACGTGTCGAGCAATCAAGAACCGCGCGGAATGGAAGGATATTCCGGTTATTTTTATCACCGGTGCCGACGAACTCTCCCAGAAGCTAGCGGCGTTTGGTGTCGGCGCAGTTGATTTTGTCACGAAACCGATCCTTCCAGAAGAGGTTGAAGTGCGGGTTCGAACTCATTTGCGGATCCGGGAACTGCAGTGCGAACTGGAAAAGAAAAATCAGGCTCTGTCAGACGAGATCGAGCTGAGGCTGGACGCGGAGAAGCAGCTCGAGGCGAAACTTGATCAGGCTTTCGTAATCGCCGGTCATGAGGGCAGTATCCTCTTCTCGACACGCCAGGCGGACATCTTACTCCACGCGTTTTTCCCAGGAAACTCGATCGCTGTTTTGCCCGAACTCGTTCTTTGCTGGCTCAATTCTCCAGCTCGGCAGAAGCCTCTCGTGATCGCTGGATCTTCAAAAGGTGACTTACAAATCGAGCACCTCGCTACATCGGATTCTCGTACGCTGGCATTTTTGCGCTTGGAACAACGCAACAGCGTATGGGGACCGCAAGCGCTTCGAACACTCGGACTCACGCCTCGTGAGGCAGAAGTACTCTATTGGATAACCGAAGGGAAGACCAACCCGGAGATCTCGACGATCCTGGACACAACCCTTCACACCATCAAGAAGCACAATAACAAGCTCTTCGCCAAACTCGGAGTCGAGACCCGGATGGCAGCTGCACGTTTGGCGATGAGCGTTTTAACTGCCTCGCAAAGTGAACGGAGTCTAATCTGACAGAGGCGCCTCCCGGGGAATGAGCGGCTTTTTTGTCCCGGCTTGGATGCCCGTAAAATCCAAAATGTAGGAACGTTGCCGAGCCGAAAGTATCATAGGCGTCCCGCCTGTGACTCTCGTGTGGCGGCAAACCTCCGCAGCTCGCTCATCGCCAAGAGTCCTCCGATCAACGCCACGACAACGAGAATCACGCACGCAATCCCAACAACCGGCAAGAGGTCTAGCAGCTTGTGCTGCAGACGTACCAGAGGCTTGGTGTCATCCCCCGCCAATCCGTTGACCGTAATCGCATACGCTGTGAGCAAAAATGACTGCGAGCTCACCAGCCAGGAAACCCGCTGGTTGATCAGATCGTCTTCGTGGCTGAGCCGGGTCTGGATGAAAGTCAGTGCCTGATCCTCTGTCATTTCGCCCGCCATAGACTCAAGTGCCGCGGTGCGGAACGAAAGCTATCCGTAACACACCCGCGGCACCCGATTAATTTCTTCTTCGGCACTGCCTCCGGTCTATCAAGTCCGGCTTATTTTTCCTGGTGCCACCAGTGATGATTATCTCGTCCCAGCAACTGTGTGGAAGCCTCCGGCCCCCAGGTTCCCGCCGCATAGTTCGGAAAGTCGCTTGGCGGATTGTTATTCCACGCTTCGAGAATCGGTGCGGCCGCTTCCCACGCAGCTTCCACCATATCGGAACGATGAAAGAGGCTGGAGTCGCCCACCATGCAATCGTACAGAAGTTTTTCGTATCCGGTCGTCGGTTGGCGATCTCCGAATTGGTTGTAATCGAAATCCAAACGCACCGACCGCGTGCAGATTGTCGGGCCTGGAATCTTTGCGCGCACCTGAACCGTGATGCCTTCCTCCGGCTGGATATTAAAGATCAGATAGTTGGGCGAAATAGGATCGGCTTCATTCGTCGCGAACAACGAAAGCGGCGGCGTCTTAAATCGAAACACGATTTTCGTCGTTCGCGCCGGCATACGTTTCCCGGAACGGAGATAGAACGGAACGCCGGCCCAGCGCCAGTTCTCAATCATGAGCTTAACCGCCGCGAACGTTTCTACCGTCGAACCAGGATTCACATTCGGTTCCTGGCGATATCCTGGCACCATTTTGCCGCCCACGAGACCTTCGCCATATTGTCCGCGAATCGTGTTTTTGAGCGCTTCTTCCGGCGTCGTTCGGCGAATCGATCGTAACAACTTGACCTTTTCGTTCCGGATCGCTTCCCCTTCGAGAGAAGTCGGCGGCTCCATCGCGATCAGCGCGAGAAGCATGAACATATGATTCTGCATCACGTCGCGGAACGCGCCTGCACTCTCATAGAATGCTCCCCTGCCCTCCACGCCGATCGACTCTGCGACAGTCAGTTGGACGTGGTCGACATAGCGCCGGTTCCAAACCGGTTCGAAAATCGCGTTCCCAAGCCGAAACACGAGAAGGTTTTGCGCGGTCTCTTTGCCGAGATAGTGGTCGATCCGGTAGATCTGGTGTTCCTGTAGCACCGAAGTCAGCTCGGAATTCAACGCCCGCGCCGACGGGAGATCGTGTCCGAACGGCTTTTCGATGATCACCCGGCGCCATCCATTTTCCTCCGCCAAAAGGCCCGATTCCGACAATTGTTTGGCGATCGGCGCGAAATAGTCCGGCTGAACCGAAAGGTAAAAAACAACGTTTCCACCTGTTTTGAACTCTTTCTCGGAGCTCGCAAGCGCTTCCTTCAATTTCTTGTAGGTTTCAGGATTGTCGAACTGTCCAGCGCAATAGGAGATTCGACCGCGGAACTTGCTCCAAAGATTCGGATCCACCGGTTGGGTTCCCAGTTCAGCCAAATCTTTCCCGAGCTGGTCCCGAAACACGTCGTCCGACAGCGGCCTGCGTGCCACCCCAATAATACTGAAATCAGCCGGCATCAGGTGATACGACGCGAGATTGTAGAGTGAGGGCAGAAGCTTGCGCTTCGTCAGATCCCCGGACGCGCCGAAGATAACGAGCGCGCAGGGTTCAGCAGCTTGAGGAATTGCACATGCGTCCATAATTGATTGATCAGTTAGCTTCCAAGGAAGGCTTTTACTGTTCGCTGTAGTTCCAGGTTAAACCGCCATCGACGACTATCGTCGTACCGGTGATATAGTCCGCGTCAGAGGACGCCAGAAAAGCTGCTACGCCGGACACGTCGGATGTCTTGCCGAGGCGAGCCAGCGGGATGTTCTCCAGAAGGGACTTTAGCTCTGTCGGGTCATTCAATAGCGCCGTATTAATCGGGGTCTCAATGGCACCAGGAGCGATATTATTGATCGTGATGCCATAAGGCGCCAGCTCGATCGAGAGATTTCGCGTCACCATTTTCATGCCTCCCTTGCTGGCGCAGTAAGAGGTAAAATGCGGAAACGGCAGATCTTCGTGCACCGAACTCACATTAATGATTTTTCCGGGCTGTTTCACAGCCAACCGATGCTGAACAAACGCTTGTGTAGTAAAGAAGGCACCTTTCAAATTCACGTCAAGCACGAGGTCATACTCAGCCTCTGTGACCTCCCAAAATGCGGCCCTTCTTTCCACGCCGGCATTGTTTACAAGAATATCCAGTCCACCAAGCGCTTCGACCGATTCCTTCACCATCCGCTGGGTGTCTGCGACCTTGCTGATATCTCCCTGCACCGCGACCGCACGATGCCCAAATTTTAGCGCTTGTTTCACTGTTTCCTCGGCTGTTTCCGGATGCGTGACGTAGTCAATTACAACGTCTGCTCCTTCTTCCGCGAGCTTCAGTGCGATTGCCTGTCCAATCCCTTGATTGCTCCCAGTGATTAGCGCCTTCTTACCGATGAGTTTCATGGTGGGCTACAAATCGCAGAAATAGCGGGATCAGACAAGAAAGACAAAGAGAACGAGAGAATGAAGCTGCACAGGGCACGCGTCATGGCCACATAGGGTAAGTCAAGCGGCTGGATTTTAGGATTCGCTCCGAATAGTCTCCACCGCATGCTGAATGCGATCTGGCTTGGCTTACTGGTGATCGGTGTGTCCGTGGCAGCACTGACAGGCCAGTTTCCGGCGATCAACCAAGCCGCATTGAACGCGGCGAAATCAGCGGTGATGGATGTCGCTCTCCCTCTCTGCGGAGCCATGACTCTCTGGCTTGGGATGGTCCGTCTCGCAGAGAAGGCTGGTTTGATCCAGCACTTCGCGCGATTTATCAGGCCAATTCTTGTTCGTCTTTTTTCGGATGTACCGCCAGATCATCCGGCGATGGGATCAATCGTGATGAATATGGCCGCAAATATGCTCGGCGTTAGCAACGCAGCGACGCCGCTCGGCTTGCGGGCAATGAGTCAGTTGAACGAGTTAAATACCAAGCAGGGTGTCGCAACCAATGCGATGTGCACCTTCCTCGCAATCAACACGAGTTCTATCCAGCTCGTACCAGCGACCGCAGTCAATATTCTCGCAATCAACGGGTCAAGAAATCCAACCGGAATAGTCGGATCAACCCTGATCGCAACATTCTTTGCCACTGTCACAGCGATTTTCGCAGTGAAACTGTTTCAACACGTCGGTCCGTTTCGCTGGGAGAAGCAGAACGGGACCGGCACGTCCACAGCGGCTTCTGTTGCTCCTGCTGCGCAACCAGCCGAGATCGCGCCTCCTGTTACTCTGACAGCTGCTCCCTGGGCTCCCTGGGTTCAGGGAGCTCTCTGTCTCGCTTTTGTAGTCATCTTTGTTCCAAATGCGTTCCCATACTGGTTCGGAGGCGCTTCCTGGCCCGGGTTCTTGGGAGCGATCGCCACGTTCTTCAATGCGCTTTCACCTCTCGCGATCCCGTTCCTTCTGCTCTTCTTTCCTGTCTATGCTGCCGGCCGGCGGATCCCCGTTTACGCAGAATTCGTTGAAGGCGCCAAAGAAGGTTTCGTAATCACGGTCCGTTTGATCCCTTATCTTGTTGGGATGCTCGTCGCGATTGCGGTATTTCGCGATTCTGGCGCCTTGAATGTTCTAAAGCAGATTTTGTCTCCTGTACTGAACGCGATCCGTTTCCCGGCCGACCTGCTCCCGATGGTCCTGGTCAGGCCTCTCAGTGGCAGCGGATCGACCGCCGTTCTTACTGATCTCGTAAAACAGCTCGGCCCTGACAATATCGTTAGCTACATGGCGGCAACCATCTACGGTAGCGCCGAGACGACATTTTACGTGGTTGCAGTCTATTTCGGCTCCGTGGGTGTCACCAAAACTCGCCACGCGATTCCCGCGGGCTTATGCGCTGATCTCGTCGGCGTAATCGCATCTGTACTGGCTTGCAGATTGCTCTTTCGGTGACAGGAAGTCGTCCGTGTCAGTTGGCGGCAAGGCGTGTCCCAAGCAACATTTCCCATACTTTTTTGTCAAAAGCGGGACGAGGCGTATTCTGATTTGGCTCACGGCGGGACGCCTATGATACTTTCGGCTCGGCAACGTTCGTACTTTTTGGATTTTACAGGCATGAAAGGCATCTGAAGCGCGTCGATTACACCGGCTGCTCCAAAAATCACGAAGCTGAAAGTATCATAGGCGTCTCGCCTGTGACTCGATCTCGCGATCAAAGCGACACTTGGTTAGCGCGTACTTCCGAATCTGATGAACCCGGAACTCCAAACCTCGAACTTCGAACTCCCAACTCCAAACCTCGAACTCGCAACCGGCTCGCCGAGCACCACACCCTACCAAATAAAATTCGACACGATCCGGCCCATCAGGATCATTCCCTTCTCGAACCGATTTAGGCGATATTTCCTTTCGAAGACCTTGAACCGATCCGTCTCAATCCGTAGCAAAAGCGCATAATAAATCGCGCGCATCCCCTCAGCCGCGACCATGGATCGCCGATCTTCGGGTGGCAGAAGGCGTTGCGCCTCTCTGAAAAATGAGTGGGTTCGCTCTGCCTGAAATTGCATCAGCCGAAGAAAGGCGCCGTCGTATACCCGATTCCGCAACGCTTCCTCTGAGTACCCGAACATTCTCAATTCATTGAGGGGCAGATAGATTCGTCCGCCATTCTGCAAATCCCGACCGACATCACGGATGATGTTCGTGAGCTGAAGCGCTAGTCCTAACTTCTGGGCGTACTCTTTGCACCGGGGATTTTTGTACCCAAAAATTTCGATACTGACCAAGCCAACTGCGCTTGCGACCCTGTAGCAATATCGGTAAAGCGCTTCGAAATCTTCGAATCGGACTGGTTGGAGATCCATTTCCACACCGAGCAGAATTTCTTCGAAGAGTTGAGGATCGATTTTGTATTTGGAAATCAGAGCACGAACATCCGACGCAAATCCAGGCTCCCCATCCTCTCGGTCCAGCAGCCACCGGCGCCAACCTCGCAGCCAGCGTTGGCGGTCCGACAGCGCAACGTCCGGGTCATCTGCCGCATCATCCACGTGTCGGCAAAACGCATAAAACGTGATGATGTCCTGCCGCGTTTCCTTGGGCAGGGAGATAAATGCGAACGCCAGATTTGACTGGCTCTTTTTGGTGATCTCGTTTGCTTCGCTCATCCGTGAGGATCTATTCTAGCGAATTCTTCAAATCCCTCTTCCCCGATTTCGAGGCGAATATCTGCATTTCCCCAAGAAACGTGTGGTGCGAACGTGGCAATCACCGTCAAGCCAAGCCTCTGACAACTCACACGAACCGTGTCGAGGAACTCTTCGGCCTCGGCTTCCCGCATATTGTTTCCGATCAACTCAGCGATCAAGATCCGGGGGTGATGCACCAGCGCCCTGGCCAATGCGGTTAACATCTCGCGGTGCAAGTCGAGATATTCGACAGAGGCTCCGGCGAAACTGGAAACACCGACGATTTCGAGTATTTCATCGGTAATAAGTTTCGCTTCCGGGGCATCCACCTGCGCGATTTTGAAAAGGGGCATTGCGACATTCTCGAGCACAGTGAAGGCCGGGAGCAAGAGCGGGGACGAAAACAGGAATCCGAATTTTCGATTTCTGATTTCAGCCAAATCATCAATATCGAGATCCGTGACGAGCGATCCATCGACGACGATCTCGCCTGATTCCGGCGGAAACAAAAGTCCAAGCATCTGTAGCAACAGACGCTTACCACCCAACTTCGGGCCGGAGAGATGATAGAATGAACCGGGCCGGAACTGATACGAAAAATCACGAACTCTCTCAAAATGGCCATCCGAGGCGGCGGACTCGCCACAAAGGTTTCGTGTCGTGAGAGCATCGATCGCCATAAAGTTCGCGGAACTATCTAGCGCGAAAATCTCGCAAACCAAAGTTCTTGTGAACCCTTCGGGCTAAAATCGGACTTCGCGCGGCTCGCGTTCCGAGGCTCTGTACAGGCAAACCCAGGTTGCGATAAACCAAGCAGCCAGGAACGCCCGACCAATCGTAAACAACGATGCAAACAGAAGATTTGGAACCGAATATTTCGGAAAACCATTCGCTACAAAGTCCGCAAACCAACTTATCGCGAAGAGCTGCAGCCCGGCCATCGCTAGAAACGAGATCGTTCGAAGCCAGAAGTGCCGGACAAACCGGGCATGCTCCTGGATCGCATCGCGAAGGGTTTCGTTGTGCAGGATTAGCGTCACCTGGATCGAGCAGAAAACAATCAGAGCGACCGCAATCAAGGGTCGAGCCGTCTGGTCAACATATTGGACTACCGAATTGGTGTAGTCTGTTTGCTCCGTGATCCAGAAATAACTGATAAGCAACGGCAGGTGAATCATGAGCAGACTCGCAAGCAGAACGATGCCTGCCCATTTCGCGGCGTACACCCCGCGTTTGAGAGCAAATTCAAATATTCGGCCAGGCTCGGAACTCAGCCCCCTGATCCAGACAAAGGTAAGCAAAACCAAGTAGATCTGGATTAAAAGCCCGAACAGGTATTCGAACTGGAACGAAAGACAGTCGATGATTGCTCCGACGCGGAGCAATAGAATCCCGTCGAAATATTTGTTAAGCCAGTAAATCGAAATCGAAAAGAGCGGTTTACAAAGTGCCGCAGCTGCACAAATGAGAAGCCCGGGATAAATCGCCATCCACCATTTGCCCATCCGGCGTTTTGCCGCACGAAGGAACTGCATCTGGTGACCCCGCCAATTGAGAAGGAATAAAAGCGCAGCGATCGCGGACACCGGATAGCTCACTACGGCTTGATTGAATAATCCAGCCAGGCTCTCCAGTGCAGGTAGCCATCCGCGCCCTGCCGATACACCCCAATCTTGCGATCTGATCGCAGGCCAATAGAGGAGATTCGTCAGCCAATAATGCATCCCGCTAAATCGGAGATCTTGGAGCACCGGAAAAATCGTGTAGGCCACGCCAAGCCCGGATAACCAGACCCACATTCGCGGGTGGCGATACAAGCATCGAAAGCCGTCCCGAAAGAATCGGGCGGCGGGATTCGCCAAAAACAATACCAAATAGCCGATCCCGATCGCGCCAATCGGAAAAGCGAGCGACTGCAATGCGATAGAACCGACTTCAGCATTCGTCATATTCACGGCGAATAAGCGTAGGGAGTGGCGCTTTTCACCGCATCGGCGGAATCGTGACGGATTATGGCGTTTGAGGCGTCAGTCCACCCTATCGAACGAGACCCCAATGACTCGTGAACGGCCAATAAACGAATAGTCCCTTTCCGACAACATTTCGCCAGGGAACAAACCCCCAGTATCGGCTGTCCAGGCTGTTAGCGCTGTTGTCGCCAAGAGCGAAATACGAACCAGGAGGCACGGTGACTGTTGCCTGCGGGTCCCCTAGGTAACGGGTATCCACCTGGTTATTTTTATAGCCCGTATACCCGTTCTGCTCCGATTCGACTCTACGAAAGCCGATTCCCTCCGCTTCGTGGCCGTTAATAAATAGCTTCGGCTGATCAATCCTCAAAGTGTCGCCCGGCATACCGGCGAGCCGCTTGATAAAATGCTGTCCCTCGGAATCGGGCCCAGTCTCGATTCCAGCAATCCCGTTGGTTAAAAAGACAAAAACGTCTCCCCGGTGCGGCCCAAATAGATTGTAACTGAAACGATCGACAAAAAGCTGATCACCAAGGTCTGCGTAACCGCGAACGATTGGCTCACCCTTTTTAAAGGACTGACCTGGCAAGATCCCCATCTGTTCTTCAAGCGCCCGAGGATCGATGCCAACCGTGTAGACCTTTCCAGAAGCCATCTGAATCGCGGACCCATCCCAGTACGGGTACGGTTTTGCAGGGGAAATTGAATCGATTCGATCTGTTGGCTCCTCGCACACGACATCGGCGTATGTTCGCCCAAGTCTCAGAAAATCGAGTACGCGCACCGCAAAGTTCGGGGCCGGATCGGCGGTTCGATGGCCGATCACCCCGTTAAGGGTCGGCTGCATCGAGCCGGTCGGAATTTTGAACGGTTCGAGATAGTAAGTCCGAATGCCAACCGCCAAAACGATCGCAACGATGATGAGCTCCACGTTCTCGCGAATGGCACTCATCCCGCGCGCCGGGTAGACTTTATTCAGCGCGGGTAACAGTTTCTTTTCGGCTTTTTGAACCTCGTCTGCCGATCGTTTTTTGAGCGCGTCGCGCAGCGCCTGCAATTGTTCCTCAACGCGATCAAGATCGTCCGTGCGCGCTACATCCCTTCGATAGTTGATTATTTTGCGCGCAGCTTTTTCTAAAGCTCGTCCTTCTTCAATATATTTGGGCGTAAACATCAGTTGGTCTTGAGAACTTCGATAAATGCTTCTTGCGGGATATTCACCCTCCCGATCGCCTTCATCCGTTTCTTGCCCTCTTTCTGTTTCTCCAACAGTTTCCGTTTACGCGTGATGTCGCCGCCATAACATTTTGCAGTCACGTTTTTCCGCAACGCTGAGACGTTCTCCCGTGCAATGACCTTGCCTCCTATTGCGGCCTGGATAGCGACCTGAAACAGTTGTTGAGGAATGACCTCCTTCAGCTTGCTCGCCAGAAGCCGGCCCCTAGCCTCAGCCTTCGACCGGTGTACAATGCTCGAAAAGGCGTCCACCGGTTCGTTGTTGACCAACAGATCGAGTTTGACCAGATCCGCCGCCCGGTACCCGCTGTGCTCGTAGTCCATGGATCCGTAGCCGTGAGTCAGCGATTTAATCTTATCGTTGAAATCGACCAGGATCTCATTTAACGGCAGCACTGCCGTCAGCATCACCCGTCGCGTGTCGAGCGATTCGGTATGGTCGACTTCTCCGCGCTTTTCCATGACGAGCTGCATCATGTCACCGATATTTTCGTTCGGGCACATGACGAAACATTTCACGATCGGCTCCCGGACCTCTTCGATTACACTGGGATCCGGCAGAAATGAGGGGTTATCGACCTCCACAACCTCCCCATTCGTCTTCAAGATATGATAGACGACGCTCGGATAGGTCGCGATAATGTCCATGTCGAACTCGCGCCGTAAACGCTCCTGCACAATCTCCATGTGCAACAGACCAAGGAAACCGCACCTGAACCCGTAGCCCAGAGCGACAGAACTTTCCGCTTGATAACTAAACGCGGAGTCGTTGATCTGCAGCTTCCCCATGGCTGTCTTGAGATGCTCAAAATCCGCCGTGTTGATCGGATAGATTCCGCTGAATACCATCGGATGAATCTCCTGAAAGCCGGGCAGCTGTTCGGTCGCAGGATTTCTCTGATCGGTTAACGTATCTCCGATTTTGATATCGGCTGTCGTCTTGATATTCGCGATGAAATACCCGACGTGTCCGGCCTCAAGCTTGGGCTGAGCAAATTGTTTCGGGATGAATATGCCCACCTCCTTAATCTCATATTGATTGGAGGTGCTCATCAGTTTCACCGCCTGCCCTGGGATCAGGCTTCCGGAGAAAATTCGAGCGTAGGCGACGACTCCCCTGTAAATATCGAACACCGAATCGAAGACCAATGCCCGCAGCTTTCCATCCTCGATCGGTTTCGGCGCCGGAATCCGGCGCACAATCGCTTCGAGGACTTCAAGCACTCCGAGGCCGGTCTTTGCGCTTGCGAGTACCGCTTCGTCGGCCGGAATCGCCAAAATATCTTCGAGCTGCTTTTTCACCGTCGCGACATCCGCGTTCGGGAGGTCAACTTTGTTGATCACGGGAACGATCGTGAGGTTCTGTTTCAACGCGAGATGCACGTTGGCGACTGTCTGCGCTTCGACCCCTTGAGCGGCGTCAACAACCAGCACCGCCCCTTCGCATGCAGCGAGGCTCCGCGAGACTTCGTATGCGAAATCAACGTGCCCGGGTGTGTCGAGAAGGTTCAACCTGTAGTTGTTCCCATCCTGGGCCACGTACTTCATTGTGACCGGATGCGCTTTGATCGTTATCCCTCGCTCCCGTTCCAGATCCATCGAATCAAGAAGCTGATCCTGTTTATCCCGCTCTTCGATGGTCCCAGTCATCTCAAGCAATCGATCCGACAAAGTTGTCTTCCCGTGATCGATGTGCGCGATGATACAGAAGTTGCGAGTGAACCCGGGTCCCATTTGGAAGCGCAGTATTATTCACCCAAGAGCTGCCGTCAACGGAAGTGCAACATTTGTGGGAATTGCGCCGGGTGCACCTGTCCCCCAGATTTGCACATGCCGAATACCCCAAAATTGCCTTGCTTCGGCAGCTTGCAGCCATAATCTTTTAATCCATGTCAACGATTGCCCCGGCGGCATACGATTCCAAGATCGAGGGAAATGTCATTTTTTCACGCCTTGATACATGCATCAACTGGATGCGTAAAAACTCTCTCTGGCCGATGCCGATGGGCCTTGCCTGTTGTGCGATCGAAATGATGGCCGCAGCCTCTTCGCGCTTTGATATCGCGCGATTCGGGGCGGAAGTCTTCCGATTTTCCCCAAGGCAATCGGACGTAATGATCGTCGCAGGAACAGTGACCTATAAAATGGCTTTGGCCGTGAAACGTATTTACGACCAGATGCCCGAACCAAAATGGGTGATCGCCATGGGCGCTTGCGCATCCTCGGGTGGTATGTACCGGAGCTATGCCGTTCTTCAGGGAATTGACCACCTTTTGCCGGTTGATATCTATATCAGCGGCTGCCCTCCTCGCCCGGAAGCACTCCTCGACGGGTTGATGAAACTACAGCGCAAAATCGAGCACGAGAAAGCAATCACCGATCAGAAGAAGGAGCTACTGGAGGTTACCTCATGACCCTCCCGGAAGCCGTCTCCAAGCTAGAAGAGAAGTTTCAGGTGGTTCAGAAGACCGATTTCCGTGGGGAATCCACGCTCGAACTTCCGATTACTCAAATCGAGATGGCTTGCCAGTTCGCCAAAGAAGAACTCGGATTCGATTTTCTGTCGGATGTTTCCGGCGTCGACAACTTCGGTGATGAACCTCGATTTGAAGTCGTTTACGAACTCTATTCGTTAAAGTCGAATATCCATCTCAGACTGAAGACCCGGGTTTCGGAGGATCATCTCGAAGTCCCCTCCGTCGTTCATCTCTGGTCAACCGCAAATTGGCACGAACGCGAGGTCTACGATATGATGGGGATCCGGTTTTCGAATCATCCCGATCTTCGCCGGATTTTAATGTGGGAGGGATATCCCTATTATCCTTTGCGGAAAGACTTTCCCTTGGAAGGTAAACCGAGTGACGCGCCCGAAGTCGCTTTCAGCCAACCGGCCCCTCTGGAGGGGGGCCCATTCGTCACGATTGCGTCCCCTGGGCACGTCGAAGATCGCGAGCCGCGTGCGCGGCATGTCAGCGACACTTGATCCGTCCTGCGCTTCTATCATCGACGCAAAAAAGGCTGTCTTCCGACGGCGTCTTGTGATTATCTCTCGGTATGGACCTTGAGGTAGAATCCCAGGTGGTTTGCCCTTACTGCGGAGCTATTTTCACCACGGTCGTCGACACTTCGTCCGGGACGTTTTCAACGATTGAAGATTGCGAAATCTGCTGTCGTCCCATCGCATTCAGTGTTCACTGTCACTACGGTGAAATTGAATCGGTCGAATGCGATCGCGCCTGAAGAATTCAGTTTCGCAAAAAGTCAGCACGTGACGCTCATGAGCGCCGACGGCGCAAGCGGACCATTCCTTGCCTCCGCTTCGCTTAAGCCCATATAGCGCTGGACCTCCTTTGATGCATTCCTGGGCCCCAGGCCGCTGCGCGATCCTGCAACCCAGGCTTAATTCCGTTCACGCCTTTGGCGGTTGATACGCCACGCTCATCAATGAGTCGAACGCCGCCCCATATAAGAATCGCATTAGGCTTGCTCTTAAGCGCCGAAGGCGAGACAGGTTCAGAGCCTGGGCTGCAGCGAAGCGGAGGCCCAGGAATGGTTTTTCAAAGAGGGTGAGCGCTGTAAGCGCGGCCGGAAAAGGTTTCGCGCGCTTCAACCGCGCACCTCGATCGACGACGCCTTAAAGGAGCATACGCTCCCTGACCTCCGTCCTGTCCGCGATTTTGTCCGACGTAGCTTTAGCGAAGTTTGAAGCCTTGGCGACGGCGGAAGCCTTGGCGAAGGTTGGTTCCAGCGCGTCGCGCGTGAACTGCCATCGCGCCGGCACTTCGTATCCACAACCATTCCCTCCGCGCAGACAGCTGCTGTTTCTCCTTCCAGCAATGCAGTCAGGCAGAAAGTCCTACGAAGCGACCTATACGACTCGATTACAATTTCTAAAATTCTCCGCTATCTCTACGAGAAGTAACAAAATATTAACTTCAGAGCCGGTTAATCTTAACAAATTTAGTCTTGCAAACCCATGCTTTCGTGGGCTTGCTCTGGATCAGTGCAAGGAGGTGACTATGCCAGAGATGGATCTCTTGAACCAAATGCTCCGCTTCACGGTGATCTTTGCGTGGAAGAGCTCGACACGGAAGTTGAAGTTTCGCGATCAGAACGTGGCGGCCGTCATGGAGGCTCTGGCCTGTTCGGAGAACGAAGCAATTTCGTACCTCGAAAATGGTGTGTGGGGCTGTGGAGACAGCGCCCCACGGATCTGTTTTATTCTTACCGGAAACTCGTTGAAGATGAACTTCCGGGATGGAATAGATGTAGAAGACGACCCCGCAATGAACCAAATGTATAAGGACATCTTGCGGGCTGGCGGTCCGATCCTGGCAAGAATCGATGTCAAATCGACCGCAGCTGGTCACGCGTATGTATTCGTCAGCCGAGGCAATGGCAATCCTCTCGAAGGATATATCTATCAAACGAATGTCGGAATCCTGGATAGGGAATACGATCTGTTTGAATGGGTGCGAGACAAGAAATCTTCGCAGGCGGTCTTTCTTCCCGGGCACCTGGCCGAAGTGCAAAATCACCTCATTGGATACATGGGCGGTGCGAATGAGGTTCCCTGGGACACGAAGCCGGCTAAGCTGTACGCTGAAAATTATCTTCTCAGCGGGAAGAAAGTGCCCGACTCTGCGAAAGATAGCATTCGGGATACTCCGGCATTAATACGGGTCAGTTGGAGGTCGGTTAACACCAAGGAGGCATTGCGCCGACTCAGAGAGATCTGCCAAACGCCGTAATGATATGCGATTTTTATTGAGTCGCCACGACCCGATCCCAGAATTTCCCTTTCACAATTCGCCAATAAGCTCTGCAAACAATGCAAATCACAGCTAGCATACGGATTCATAGGTTGCATCTAGCAGCAAAATAAGACGACCAGATCCGGATCAGGAACCAAAAATGGCAAAAGTTACGGGATTGTCAGGCAACGAAATTTACTGCTTGTCATTGAAAAATTATACGGCCGGTGAGCTGGTCGTAGGCAACAGCGTCAATTCAATGGGCTTTCTCGGCGGGATGGCCGCCGGTTTTAAAGGGATGGCGGGTGGCGAAATTCCGCAGGTCACACAGGCCATCGAGGAAGGCCGCATCAAAGCGTTCGATCGGATGATCGCCGAAGCAAAGCAGCACAACGCCACCGGTGTGACCGGGGTCACGAGCGAGCTCAAAGACTTTGCAGGCAACACAGAGTTTCTTTTCGTCGGTTCCTGCCTGCACGGAGAGGGCCTGGATGATTCCCACTCTGGCAGTTTCTTCTCCAGCGCCGGTGACGCCCAGGAGCTTTACTGCCATATGGATGCCGGTTATCAGCCCATCCAGCACGCCTTTGGCAATATCTCTTATATGATGGGCATCGGCGGAGGGATGATGGGCAGCATAAAAGCCATGGCTCGTGGCGAAATCAAGGAATACAGCGACATTTTCAACGCCACGCGCCACGCGGCACTGGCGCGAATCGTGGCGCAGGCGAAATCCTGCAATGCCAATGCCGTCGTTGGCATCCGTACCAAAATCATGATCTGGCATGGAACCCATGAAATGTTGATGACCGGCACGGCCGCCCGCAACAATGCGCTGTCAATTGGAGGCGCCGATCCGGTCACAAGCGATCTAACAGGCGAAGAGTTGTGGGCCATGACGGCGCTTGGTTATGCGCCGGTCAAATTATTAATCTCCGCTTCCATCTACTCTCTTGGCATGGCAGGCGGCTTTATAAGCGCATTGAAATCGTTTACCAAAGGAGAGATCAACGAACTGACCACGCTGATCCATGATGCCCGCGAAGTTGCGATCGCTCGCCTGAAAAGTGATGCGGATGCTCTTGGCGCAAACGAAGTGGTCGGCGTTAAGACCTATATTGCTCAACTGAGCACCCATCTTGTCGAATTCCTGGCCATCGGCACTGCGGTCAAAAAAACCGGAGGTGTCGCGGTAAAAACTCCCGCGTTACCTGTCCAGGCGATCATACAGGACAAAGATACCTGGATCGAAGGCGCCTTCGGGTTTTCGCTTGATCGTAACGCGTAGCACTTGGTATTCCGGCGAAGTTTTAGCCAATTCCAAGAGCTCCGCACATGCGAAAGATTAACACAAAGGACATTGCCGAGGATTGTTGGACTTCGCCAAAAGGAATATTCAGTTGCTCAAGCAAGGAAGTCTCCAAGTCATTGGGGCGCAAGTCGCTTTCAACCGACCTGAACGAACGGCACCCGTTCGATATTGAGATTTGCCGTATACCGCCGGGCAAAAGCAATTGGCCGTATCACTCGCACAGCGCTCAGTGGGAGTTTTACCACGTGATTTCCGGTACCGGTTTTGTCCGGCACCTGGACGGTACGACTCCCATCCAGGCCGGCGATGCGTTCATCTTTGCACCGGGCCAACCCCATCAGATAACCAACGACGGCTCAGAGGATGTACTTCTTTACATCGTGGCAGACAATCCGATCGGCGAATCCTGCTATTATCCTGACAGCGAGAAATGGAGCGTGAACTCGCCCGAACGCAGAATTATCCGTTCCGCACCATTGGATTATTACGAAGAGGAAGAGTGACGACGCTGCTATAGGAAAGTCGATTGAGCGGCAGCCAAAGGTTTCCTCTCTCAATAAGGAGCGAATCGATCAAAAATTGCTGGACAAACCGAAGCAAAAAGGCACCTTTTGCAGCTCCGGCGGATTCCAGATCGTTTCCTCCGGCATTATCCCCGGAAACGTGGATCCAGTGGAAATTGGCTAGGTAGCTCAGTCGGTAGAGCAGAGGACTGAAAATCCTCGTGTCGGCGGTTCGATTCCGCCCCTAGCCATAACTGCATAAGCATAAAGGACTTACGCTCGGCGGCGAATGCAAAACACCGCGAGTCAGATCAAAAAGTCAGATCAGCGTTGTAAGTTCCTCACACGTTGGACATACGGAAGTTCTCAGATTTCGCGTCGTCGCCACGTCAAATCTCACCAACCAGAAGATGCCGTGCTTCTCAAATAGGCGAACGAGACCCAGTCACCTCGTCGACCGCGACGGGGAAAAGGCTATTGCCTTCAATGGAATCCGGATAAGCAGCGGCAGGTCTTTCAACTTGCCGCCTGGTCACGGCCGGCATAATTGCAAAACTCCTCTGCCCGCTCAAGAGCGTTATTGACAGTGGGTGGATTTACCAATGCTTCTCCAATTGCTTGATCGCTTTGGCGAGGTCTTCAATAACGGATTTCCGCTTCTCACGAGCGCATTTTCCGCGGACCCCTTTCGCCCCTGTCGCAGGGGGAAGAGACGGTGACGGGTGACATGGTTGCCTTGCCTCACGTCTTGAGGACTGGTTCTCGACGCAATGCTTGAATCCGCCACGCGCCAGAAGAAGGTTACTGCGCCTCAGGCCGGCGCCTGGCCATTGTTGCGTTGCTCGTCTCCCTTTAGCTGACCACCCGCATTCCGTTCTATCGTCGCTGGGCTCCCTGGAAAAAGGATCATCTCCACACCCTCGGGCCAGCGAAGGCTCGCTTGGTCAATACCGGCCTTATTGCTCCAGTCCTTCTGATTATGACTCGAAATTGATCCCCTAGGTCCCGTAGTTCAGGCAAATTTTTCGGCGGATCCCTTTTGACATACAAAAATAGCATTCCTTCCCGTTTTCTTCCCCTACGCCAACGGTATGGACCCAACTGGCTCCCCGGAGTCGCGTGGCAAGTTTTTGAGCTGCTTCATTGACACTCATTAAACGTGATGTCCCGAAATTAACTGTACCCCACCGAATAATTTCTGCACAGTGGTCACTGGAACGATCCATCCTATGTCGCCCCCTGCCGCAAATACAACTCCGATTGCGGCATCGCCGACCTCATTTACTACTAGACTTCCCGAATCTCCAGGAATCGCGAAAGCCCCACTACTCCCACGCACTGTCCATACATTTTCGAACCATGCCAATGCCTTGAAATGCGTGCACCTATAAGGCAATGGCAAGTAGCTCACCGTTGAAGCCTCAACAGTCCCAGTTGTATACCCTGATGATCGACCAAACTTTTTGACTTGCATGCCAGAGGCCAGAGGCAAAATCCTCGAAGGAGTCGTAGCCACCATGCTGATCGCCCTGCCAGGAGCTGACGGCACCTTCCGTAACCAATTTCGCAATCGCAACATCGGACTGATTGACCTCGACCAGTTCTACCACCCCACTCCTTAATTCGACGATCCGGGCATCATTTGCGATATGTCGTGGAGCCTGATTCGGTCCTGAATCAATGTTTGCGGGCGACATTATAGGCTGCCCGACAGGCCGAAAGGAGGGGAGCTGGTTGCGCGGAGCCGAAGTGGATCGTCTTAGCCTCGGCCAGCCGGAAACATTAGTTGCCAAACGGATCGATACCGCCTCGACGGCCCTCTTTGCACACAGCTCCGTGGACGAGTTGAGCGACTTGGATCTAAGCTACTCTCCACCGCTCAACAGCCCATGGGATCCGTTGCAATCGAGTGCTCAGGCTTGGTTGAAGCGCGTCGGCCCGGTAGATCAACATAGAACTTACGGTTAACTGATCCATGAATTCCTGTGTTTTTTAAGAACCGAGAAATTCCTGTTTGATTCAGCCGAGCTCTAAACATCGTGGGGCTCGTTCAATGAGTGGCCGGAAATTAACAGCCGTGTCGACGAAGCTTTGCTAAGTGAATCTGGGCAGAGTCGGTTATGTTTGGACGGGAAAGGTCTTTAGGTAGTTTTGGATTTGATCCCGCACCCGACGAAAGAGCGACAAGCGCTCCTCTTCGGTGCCTTGCAGCGCTGCTGGGTCCTCGAACGCCATGTGAAAACGCCTTGAAGCTCCAGGAAAAACCGGGCAGGCTTCCTTAGCGTTGTCGCAGACGGTCAGCACGTAATCAAAGGCTTGGCCTTCGAACTCATCGACGTGTTTGGAACGGTGGCCGGAAATATCAATGCCAAGCTCTTTCATCACGGCGATCGCTTCCTGCCTCACCTGGCCGGGCCGCGTCCCAGCGCTTTCAACATCAAAGCGGTCTCCTCCAGTATGCTGTAACAGCCCTTCGGCCATTTGGCTCCGCGCAGAATTGCCGGTGCAAAGAATTAAAACGCGTTTCTTCATCATCTCAGACATCGGTATTAGTGATTGTTTTCAGCCGGCGTGGGTGTACGAAATACTACTTCCTTCGCATCGGAAGAAAGCGAAGGCACAAGCCAGCGAAAGAGCATAGTCGCAGCAAAAGCGCCGAGGAGTTGCGCCAATACAAATCCCGGTACATCGAATGGACGTATCCCGGCAAACGTGTTGGTGAATGTCCGGGCGAGTGTTACTGCCGGGTTAGCAAAGGAGGTAGAAGCTGTGAACCAGTAAGCGGACGTGATGTAAAGACCCACGGCTACCGGCACCGCTTGGGAACGCAGACGGACACAGCCCAAAATGACGCTGAGCAGGCCGAACGTTGCCACGAACTCACTAAGGAGCTGCCCGCTTCCGGAACGTGCGTGCTGGGAGAACTGTAGGAGGGCCTCGCCGAACATAAGATGCGCGGTGCCGACGCCCAGGAATGCGCCGAACACCTGGGCGGCGATGTAGGCAGGAACATGGTTCCAGGAAATACCGCCTTGGGAGGCATCAGCAAGCGTAACTGCAGGGTTGAAGTGCGCGCCAGATATTGGTCCGAATACAAATATTAGTGTCGTCAATGCGGCACCCGTCGCTAGCGTGTTGGCCAGCAAGGCTATGGCGATGTTTCCATCAGACAGTTTCTCTCCCATAATGCCGGAGCCCACTACTGCCGCTAAAAGAAACGCAGTTCCTAAAGCTTCTGCGGCAACGCGACGCGAAAGAGTCATCGGGTAACCCTTTTAGGAACAGCACTCGGGAGCACAACACGCCGCATCCGGCTTGTCCGCACGAATAAACGCGCCAATAAACTTGCCTTCGACTTCTCTCGCTAGCTTATCGACATCGTGTCCCTTGCCTGCCAGAAATGCACGAGCATCGTCGACGTTGTAAACCCGTGTTGCCTCTATATCAATCTTACCAAAACCGGCTTTAGCAAGTTTGGTCTTATATTCGTCATCGGTCAGTGCACCCGCAACGCAACCTACCCAGAGTTCTATACTCTTTTTGATTTCGGCTGGTACTTCGCCCCGCACCACCACATCGGAAACAGCAAAACGGCCACCCGGTTTGAGCACCCGAAACGCTTCCTGCAGCACACGATCTTTGTTGCCAGAAAGGTTGATGACGCAGTTCGAGATGATTACATCTACGGAACCGTCAGGAAGTGGGATATTCTCGATTTCGCCTTTGAGAAACTCGACATTGGTAAGACCGCTTTTGCGTTTATTTTCTTCTGCGAGTGCTAGCATCTCATCAGTCATATCGAGCCCGTAGGCCTTCCCTTTCGGACCGACTCGACGGCCAGAAAGCAGAACGTCAATGCCACCGCCTGAGCCGAGATCGAGCACGGTTTCTCCTGGCTTCAATTCAGCAAGCGCTGTCGGGTTGCCGCAACCCAAAGACGCTTTAACGGCCGTATCCGGCACTTCGTCTTTTTGGGCCGGATTGTAAAGGTTTGATGTTATTGGATCACACGACGCATCCTGCGCAGAACCACGGTCGCCGCAGCAACTCCCGGCGCCCAATGTGACACGCAGCGCTGCTTCACCATACTTATCACGGACAACATCTTTTACGTTCTCGATACTCATAGGGAGATATGCCTTTGCTTAGGTACAGACGGAGATAATTTTGCGGGGTTCGATCGCCTTGTTGCGCGTACAGCATTCGGCGTAGAGGAAGCTAAGCAGTTCTCTAAGCGATTCCGTGTCGGCGGAATACCGGAGAAATGTCCCTTCGCGGTGAACTTTCACCAAGTCCTCGTTTTTCAGCTTGTCCAGATGGTGTGAGAGCGTCGAGCTGGGAATTTCGAGCTCGGTGCCGATCTCGCCAACGATCAAGCCATCGGGATGAGCTGAGAGAAGAAGGCGCATGATTCGCAGGCGCGGTTCTGTGCCCATGGCTGAAAGCATGTCGGCAAACCGAGTTACCTGTTCGGGACTTTGTTTGTTAGTATCACTACTCATGTCTCTATATTTCCACAAATATCGAAACGTAGCGGCGCGTCAAGTTTCTTTATCGCATGGGCCAGGCATTCCGCTTGAAGAGCCGTTATCGAGGTCAATCGGCAGGTTTCTAGGATTGTAGCGTTACCACGAACAAATATCGAGGCGTGGAACCGCTTGTGACCTCATTTATAGTGGAAAATTTCACGCCAAATAATTCACCTGCAGTGAAGAAGATCGATTAGCTGCCGGGTTCAATTAGATCGTAGACTCCGAGGGAAACATTGGCGTCAGTCTACGTTTTGACTGAAATCGACAATGATTTGGTTTCCTCTCGTCCTCCCGCATCGCGTCGACACTGACGATTGGCAGGTCCCCAGATGGCCGCTTCGACTCGGCAGAAGTCTTGGTGCATACGCCAATAGCGTGGCCTTTTGCCGTCCGATGTTGCTCGCGACATCATTATCTTCAACAACCACCTTTTCGGACTCCGCAGGGTTCGACGTCCGCGACGAAGACGTCACCCGGCTATCGCCGCTCGGGCATGGGCATTTGAACGTATTGGGTCGCTATGCCTTCACGCTTCCCGAGTGCGAACCTTGGTCAGCAAGGCTAAATCCTGGGAACAAGGCAGCCGGTGTTCCCGTGCCAGTCGTCACATAAAACGAGCTGTATCGAGTTCTGGAGCATTTTCTTTTAGTCGAATGATCCTTGGAAAGCCTAAGCGTACGATTTTTTCCGGTTCGTGAGCTGACCCCCAATATGCGGGCGGGTCATCGTCTGCTTTGGTGGGCGAGAGACAAAGGCTTGCAAGACGCTTTGGCGGACGCCCTCTTCCGAGCCTACTTCACGGAAGGTCGCGACATCGGGAAAAATGAAGTGCTGACCCAGATAGCCGCCGAAGCCGGTTTGTCGGCAACGGATTTCAGGCGGTTTGTCGAAAGCGACAAAGGACTTGAAGAGGTACTCAAAGAGGAAGCTGAAGGAAAGCAGAGAGGACTGAACGGCGTGCCCTTCTTACATTGTTGCCGCAGGCCTCCAAAGTGGACAACCCCTGTTCCAGAGCGTTAATTCGCTTGGAACGGCAGTGACCGGACGAGCGCTAAACCGCTACAACGCCTGGGCAGCGATTCGGAAGCGGGCCAAGACGGCGGGTTTTCTCACCCCCGTCGGATGTCACACCTGGCGGGCAACCGGCATTACGATTTATTTGGAGAACGACGGACGGCTCGAGCACGCCCAGCAGATGGCCGGACACGAATCTCCGAGAACAACCAAGCTATATGACCGGACAAAGGACGAGATTACACTCAGTGAGGTGGAGCGTATCCGGCTATGACGTTTGATCCTAAATCGTGTCACTTTTCAATTTAGCTGAGATCACCCCGTCAAGTGAAAACGCGCCGCCACCCTGTAAGATAAGAGCTAACGCGATGGCCCAAAGCAGCAAATCGTATTCAATACCTTCGCTCTTTTGGTTTCCTAGCCAGTTGATGAAAAACCCGAAATGAACGTGAACTAAGATAGCCGCTACCAACATGTCAAATCCGAGGGCAAAGGCGGCGATCCTGGTAAGAAAACCTAAGAATAATGCTATCGGTCCTAGAAACTCAGTAAGCATTGCCAAGACAGCAAAGACCGCAGGCGTACCCATTTTATCGGTGAAAGATGCCATCGATGACGCGAAACCGGAACCTCCGAACCAACCAAGAACTTTTTGGGCGCCGTAGGGAAACATTGCGACCGCCAGCAATAAGCGCAAAGTGAGCGGAGCGACAGATCCCGACGTCTGAAACAGACTAAACGCGAGCTTTCTCATAAAGCTTTTGAACAATGTGAAATGGTACCAGAAGCGAAGTTAAAAGAGAATCCAACTCTCACCGGTTTTTTAGGTATAGCGAGATGAGAACATAAAACGGTTCTTGACCGATAATCGGTTCTAAGTAGGGCGTCCTTCGCTAAAACCAGGATGGGAGGATGAGGAATGCCTCAAGTCACCGCTGCGATATAGCGGCACTGCCCATACCCACTGTGGACGATTATGTGACTATTAGTCACGCTTCGACGATTACTCGTCGTCTAAGCGCGGGACCTGGCGGCAGCGTCTCGAATGCATTCCGCATGTTTATCTCGCGGAAGGCAATTATGCCGCGTAACTGGAGTCGAGCCGCAGCGCCGCCAATAAAGGCCGCCGGATCGGGGTGGTGCAGCAGAGCACACATACTGCCCGACGACGAGGTCGAACAGCACGGGATCGGCGAAATCCTCTGCGGTCGCCTTGCGGAAGTCGATGTCGTGGGGCAAGTGTTCGGGACAGTCATCACCCACCGCTGGTGCATCGTTCACTGGTCCTTGGGCGCGCCCATGTCTGGCTTTGACCGCGCTAGGACCGCATCAGGTGGGACGGTCTTCAGGCGTAAACCAGGAAATGAATTTCTTCTGGCAAAATGGTGGAAATGTTTCTGATGATGTTACCCCGTAGCAGATTGACGATCGCGCTGCGTTGCGGTGCACCAACTATGAGATGCGAGGCGCCCACGGTTGCAGCAATGTCGACGATTGTGTCCGCGGTTGAGTCACTCACCGCATAGCAAGGCAAAAGCCGGAGACCATCCGCTTTTTCGCTCGCATACCTAAAAATCGAGATTGCTTCGTCATCTTCAGTCCATTTTCGTCTGCGGTCGCCGGGAGCGATCACGAGTTGTTCCCGCACAAACAATAGATAAAGTGGGCGATCTGTTTCTTTCGCCGCCTCGATCGCATAGTCCAAGGTGCGTCCGGTTCCACGAACCGCACAAAGGATCGGTGAGCCCGTGGGTTCTCGATCCGACGGACTGAATAGATTTGGAAGCGACGGAACCTTCTTGTCTACGGAAGCAGCCAGAGCGGCTTCTGCGGCGCTGCGCTTGGTTGCGCGCTCGGCTGCCAAGCCACGCAGCACCATACCGGACGCAAGTACGGCAAGCGCAAATACCCGGGCATTGGGCTTATCGATGAAAAGTGAGATCTCTATGGCCGCCATGATCAGGAAGGTGCCAAACATCAAGATCCGTTCCCAACTCGGCAAATCCAGTTTCCGATCGGTAGAAACCGCCCCGAGGTTCGTCGCGATGGCTCCGACGACTCCGACCGCGTAAAGATCGGCCAAGCCGGCCACGTCCCGAACCGCTATCACCAAAAGAGCCGGGACCAACGCTGCCACGAGCAATCCCAAATTCGGAACTCCAAACCTGTTCAACTTTTCGAAATGCTGTGGCAACTCTCCGTCTCTGGACATCAAAAAGAATGTACCGACCAGGGCGACGATCGCCGTGTTCACGGCGGAGAGCAGCAGACAACCAAACACGATGCTTACGCACCAAGCTGCGATTTGACCCGCTGCAGGTCCCAGAGCCCCTCCGACGAAAACGTCGCCCATATACTTCAGCATGTAGTCGCGCACACCGGGACTACTAGGAGCGTCCACGTTTCCTCCCTGGATCTGCAATCCATGTAACGCCTGCATTCCCAGGCCGAGAAGCGCGGTGAAGATGCAAACCTCCAACATCACCCAGACGATCGCGCGATTCGAAGTATGGGTTACGGAAGGATGATCGTCGGTGCTCCCCTTATTGAGCTTCATCACTCCGGTGGCGTTGGCAATTGCCTCAACCCCAGAGAGCGCCAGCACGATCGATACGAATCCATTCCAGTTGTGGAGCCAGCCACCCTGCAGCGGTTGCATATTCCGGATAGCCTCTCCGACATGCGGAAGAACGAAGCAGCCGAGAGAGATGACAACGATCACCGTTGGCACCGAAATCAGCAAAGCCAGCCCGCTGGAGTGCTTAGGTCCAAAAAAATTCAGTGCGCCAATGAGAAGAATCGTGCCCGCGGCAAAAACCTCCGGGTAAGGCCAACCAAGATATTGAAAAGCGGAAAGGGCACTTAGCGCCGCAGTGACAATATAATCGGCGATCAACAGGAAGGCGCCGACCATGGAGATAACCTCGGATCGATGGCGAACGCTGGCGTAAACTCCCCCTCCGTCCGGATAATGCCGGCAGATGGCCATGTAATTCACGCCGACAAGCGCCATCAACACGCACATGGCCAGGATCAACCAGAACGAGCTGTAGCCGGCTACCGCGAAAGCCAAGCCAATGACGTAGGCTTTGCTCGTGCCCCAATCGCCGTAGAGAATTGCAGCCGCTCTCGGCGCGTCGATATTGCGCGGCCTTTTGGTTTTCCCAACGATCATTCTAGCGATCGGTCCTCATAAACCTTTTTGCAAAATCAGCAAACTGGAACAAATGATTCGCCGGATGAATCTTCCCGGGGCGAGTATTTTTTGCACCAAGGATTAAAGAAACTCAGATCCGTCTCATTGAGAGTTCAGTTGCATGGTAAACGATGACGCCTCTGAAATCCAATTAGCTTAACCGCTCAAGCCGAGATAGCCAGGCGGGCCTGATTAGCAGGCCTCAAAAGGGCACCGTCGGTTTGACCACGAAGTAGAAGAGTAACGCTACCACACATTCTGCGACTCCGAGACCGACGACCATGGCGATGTGGTGCCCGCGTCGCGTCATCCATTTTTGTAGATGCAGCGGATGCGCCAAAAGGATGACGAGCGCAGGGACGATCCATTGGAGCCAAGCCAACGGGGCAGGTAAGCGCAAATGGTACAGTTAAGCAACAGCAGAAAGTGGAAAAGCAGTGTAATCTCGACAAAGCCGTGACCCAGCGCTGAAGAACGTTGAGAGAGATAGGCGGCTGCGACCGCAATGACCGGAATTTAGTGGGGTCTGACTTTCTTTCCTGTCCCGATTTAAGTCCACAGTTCGACATTGGATCTCCTTTGGGCCCATAAGGTCCGCGTTGTGTCCGGCAACGGCTATCGCCAGTCATCGAGCACGAAGACGCCGGGCCGGCTATAGCCTGGCTCGTTCGGGCGGTGCATCGTTACCACCTGCATACGGCTGCGAAAGCCGCGCGTCAGCATGTGCCGGTAGGCTTCCTCGCGTGCCAGATTGACTCCGGCCAGCACGTTCGGCATGCCAACCGAGCGGGCGAGAGCGCTAGCTGCATCGAGCAGCGCGGCGAAACGATCTACTGCCTTGGGTCCCGGGCGCACTGCGCCAAACTTGATGAAGAGACAACCCTCACCGGCTTCGCTGGCCGGTCCCCAATGACAGACCGCGAAGCTCGCGAGCCGGCCGCCGCCTTCCCACAACAGCAGCGTGTCTCCCAATGCGCGCTCTGCCGCGGTGCGGATCTCGGCGCCTAGATCGAGCCCCTCATATACCTCATCGGCTACCGCCCGGCTGGCATTTTCCGCTTCGCGCCGCTCGTCGGGCGAGAGCGTGGTGTAGCGTGCTTCGGGTGGCAGCGCAGGCGCCCCGGTCGAAGACGCCGGTGCTTCCATGATCGCGGTCAGGTAACGGGGATAAAAACCGAACTTCTGATATAGCCAGATGTGCTTCGTGCTGTGGGGAAAAGTGCACAGGCCGGCGTGATGCGTCCCCCAACGCTCGAACTGATCGGATACCGCTGCGACAAGTGGTTGGGCAATGCCGTTGTTCCACAGATCAGGGCGCACACACAGCGGACCAAAGAAGCCGACGCTGCCCCAGTTAGTCGCAAAGTTCACGCCGGCTAGCGCGCCGTCTTGATCGGCGGCGAAGGAGGCGGTGTGCTCGGCACCAAACCGGCCATAAACGTAATCGAAATCCGTCCAGAAATTGTCGAGATCGGGAACGCCCATGAAGGTCCCGAAGGCGCGCCGTACGATGCGCTGCGCCCCGCTCAGGTCACGCTCGGTGAGAGGACGGATTTTTGCCATCGGGTAGGTTAAGGCTTGTTCACGGGTCGCGCTGCCTCACCGCACGGCACCATCACGCCAAGATAACATCCTATTGAGCATATTGAAATTCGCAAGGGCCAACATAATGCAGAGAATTTTTAGCGCCCTCCCACAAGCATTTGCGTGGTGAACTCAGGTAGTTCCTAACAATCCGTTGCAGCAAGACCGCCAAACGACTGGCGGACGGCTGAACTCAATCGGCCAGGGCCGATGCTGATAGAAATTCCTTACCGAGGTTTTCTGTTCCGCTGCTACTCAGGCCCCCAAGCTTTGGTTGCTCTTCAAGGCAAGATGGGTCGCGAGCATGCGCCGATCTGGATGGGGTAACGCGGGACCACAAGACGAGGTTTAAAGAAGTGACCACCAACGAATTTCTGCGTGAACAGAACCCAAAGTTATTTCACCCTATTGAAGCTTTGCGAGACGATCGCTCGGCGGTAAAGGAGTTATTCGATTCGTTTGAGGCAAAGCCAAGTTTCTTCGGCTTCTCGATTAATCTCCGAAACATTCTGGCGGCACTAGTGAAGCTGATTCGAAAGATTTGGTCTATGCTCAAAAAGGCATTGTGACCACAATCAGACATCTTCGGGGCCAAAGCCGGTTTCATAAAGGCAAGGCCCCACTCCTGTTTCTTTCACGCAGCAAATGCTACAGCCCATTCGCGGGGATCGGCTTCCCCCCCAACCTTGTATTTGATAGAGACCACGGGAGCCAGCGGCGTCGTGCCGGAAATAATGACGCGGACGTCTTGAGGCCCAATCGAGCGGGAGCAAGCTGCACGTTTCAACGATCGCGATGACAGCGAGTACCCCTCCAAAACACGCTGTAATCGAATTTCAGCGGCGTCGTTTTCGCTCCAATCATCACTCTGGCACCCTTTTGGGAGCCAGCTCACGAAACGGATAATAGAGTACGTTAAGCCTCAGACTGCACCGTAAACAGGGTCAAGGATCTTATGCCCCATAACCCCTTTTATGGGGCATAATGTTTAGCACGTTTGGAACTGGCCTCAGGACGCCTAGCTAGCAGCATGTAATTCGTTGGGAGCTGCGACCAGTGACCAATTCGGAAGACGAGGCGACCTTGGCGTTCTACCGTCAAGAGGCGGAAAACTACTGTAACCGAACTGGGGCGCGTCCGACCGCCAGTCTCGAACTATTTCTAAGCCATTTACCCGCGGGCGGGTCGATCCTTGAACTGGGGTGTGGTTCGGGGCGTGACCGCGCCGAAATGTTGCGCCTCGGGTATGATGTGTTTCCGACCGACGGCACTCCGGCCACGGCGCGAGAGGCTGAAAAACGCCTCGGCCGGCCGGTGGCGGTGCTTCGATCCCTCCGCGCTTACTTTGGAGAATATTTTCAAGGAAGCCGCCTGCTGGGAGTCGGTGGAAATTCGGGAGGTTCCCGGCGTGGGATACGATCATTCTCCACTGACCTGGCTCAATTGCCTCGCTCGAAAGGCGTAGGCAATCGGCGGTGTCAAAGGCCCTTGACACTAGCGTCCGCCAGCTGAGCCGCAAAGTTCGTGACGATGGTGGAATGGCCTGCGCCAGAGATGACGGTCGGCTCGATCCCCAGGAGCCGACGCGCCGCCGACTGCTCCCACTCTGGCCGGATCTGATCGTCGGCCGAGCCCGAAACATAGACGTTGTCGACCTTCGGCAACGCTTTCAGGGGACAGACTTCGTAGAAGCCGACCATGACATGAGCGGCCGGTGAAGCGTCGATGCGATCCTGCATGGCTTTGAGCTGCTCCTTGGTCGCGTTGGGATTGTGGATGAGTTTCAGAAAGTCATCCGTGATGCTTTGGGATGCCTTGAGGATCCGATCGAGTAGACTCCCCGGGACAGCGACCTGCTCCGTTTGGCAGACCTCGATGAATGCCTTCCCGGGACTTGGAATGAGCGCGTTCACATAGACGACCCGTCTGACGGGACGCGCCGCTGCGACCAAGGGCAGGAAATTTCCTTCGTTCGATACCCCGACAATTGCGATCTGATCCGTGACGCCCTGGAGCGCTTCGACAACGGCTGATGCGCGATCTCCATTAGGCGTGTCAGAGCCCCTCACAAAGCTGTGCACGAGCATCACAGGAAAGCCGCGCTTTTCCAACTCTGCGATGAGGGGGGCATAGCCCATATCAATCAGACCGCCCGCGGCGCCGGAAACGTGTATGACAATCCTTGTTCGAACATTGGGCACAACTGCTAGGCCCTGCGTTGCCGTCCATGCGAGACCCATCACTCCGGCCTTCAGGAAGGTCCGTCGCTGAATTTTCATCCCCTGCGATAACCCCTGTTTAAGCCAGTATTTCACTGTCCTTTACAGAGGCTCCAAGCCGTTCCATATGATTCGGCCAGCAGTCTCGATGACCAAAACAGCGGGCGTTTCCGATATTGATTTAGCCACTCTCCACGCTTCTTCGTAGACCCCCTGTATCGATAAATTTTCTCCGTTGCGGTTATATTCGGCGGTAGGCAATTTGTAAATCGTTCCGTCGTCTGAGATGATTTTGCGGGAAAATCCATGGTCCCGCATGGCTGCGTGTAGCTTAGCGTAGTGTTCTGCATCTGCCCCATGCATTTCAACGCGGGTTATGAACTGTGGCATTTGGTTCCCGATTGTAGTGGGGACAAGAATCTGAGGCAATATTTGTAAGTCGCTCCAGTAGGTCAACGGTTCTGCAGCCACCCGCATCCGTAAAAAATTTGACAAAAAACGATCCCATAACATATGAGAACTTTGTAATGACAGCATACAACAAACGTAATATGAAATAGTAACGTGCGGGTCGAGCTTCGTAAGAACTCCCCGACTTTTAACAATGAGTCAAACCGAGGCTTAGCTTTCCCTCAATTGTTCTCAAGCGTTACTCTGGGCCTGGCAATTCCTTGAAGGTCTTATGGTACGGTTTCCCAGGGAAGTAGAACTTGAATTCGTCGGTAGACGTAAAAACCAAGATTAAGCTCGCGATGCATCGTGAGCACAAATCCAAGGAATAATAACCGGTTTCGACGTCCCTTATCTCGCTCAGCTCGTCACGTCGATTTTTTTGGCGATTGCTGCGAATGCCCGCCACCACTAGGTCGCCAAGCCTCGTGCCGATAAGTTCGACTCCGAGGGCTGGTGGATCCATGCTAAAGGCCCAAAGGACTGGAAGCTTGGAGCGGATTTCGATGTCTGTCGTTCCGAGTTCTGGACGAACCTGCGCCTTTGTCTCGACAAACTGCCTGACCGGATGATCGTGGCCACAATAATCGGCGCTGGAAGCCATCGGCACAAGCTGTGATTTCGGCAGGAGCTTCGTGGCTTTCTGACAAACTGCTTCCAGTGGCACCGATTGATGTCTCGATTAGAAAGGCGACCAGAGTTCGGGTCGATTCTCCAGCCTTGGGAAGCGCCTCCTTTATGAAGACTTGGAACGTTCGACGTCGCGAACGAGCTTCGAGAAAACGACCATGCCTTGCCTCACTTCTCCGATTCTAAGATCCTTTTTAGTGCCTGCAGCTCCTCAGTGCATTCAGGGCAAATTTGCAGGTGCTGCTCAACTTTTGCCAAGGCTCCGTCCATTGGTAGGCCTGCGATTTGACGCTCGATGAATTCGGCTGCGAGACTAGCACATTCGGTGCAGTTGAGTTCTTCGTCGCGTGTCGCGGCGATCATTCCTGTAAGTCCCGCCAACTGGGCTTTATTCAGCGGAGTCATGATGCAAAAGTGGTGCGAATTGTTTCCTCGGAAATGCCTTCAGCAATGAGCGCTGACTTCAGCACGCGCCTGGCATCGTGCAAAAGCTTGTAGGCAGCATTACGATTCGTTCCGAGAAATTGGACGGTCTGGTCAAAGGGTTGGCCGGCCAAGGCAGCAGTAATGATGGCGCGTTGCTTATCTGATAGCTTTTCCGCCACAGCCCTCTGCAACGTGTGTACCAAATGATCCCGGGCTTCGTCCTTTTCCGGGATAGAGGCATCAGCAATGGCTTCAGCAAAGTGCCGCCCATCCTCCATAAATTGATCTAAGGAGATATCCCGGTAGCGCTTGCGGCGCAGCTCCGTGAACGCCACGTTGACAGCGATACTATGTGCCCAAGTAGTGAATTTGCTGCGTCCTTGAAAATCGCCCAGTCGTGAGAGGACCTTCATTAACGCATCCTGCGCAAAATCCTCCAAATGAGCTTCGCAAATGTCGCCACGACCCGCCAGCGCAATGCGGAGGCCGTTTTGCAAAATTCGGTGTAGTTCCAACACGGCGGCGCTGTTATCGGCTGCACTTAGTGCTCTAGGCCAGTCGAATTCCAACGAAGTCATTCCTCAAACAATAGACGCCCGTTGTGCTAATTGCCAATCTGAAGCTTGAGTTTGTGCTTTCGATCCGGACATCTATTGCTTTGCGAGGCGAACCCAAGAAAGCCTTTCTACCGCCACGGCGCGGTCTTTTGTTAACCCAACACGAAGATATCAACCGCTCGATTCCAAGATTCGCCTTAGCGCTTGGGCTCGCTCTCGGCATCCCGGACAAACCAGCAAGTGGTGTTCTGCTTGCTCCAGAGCATCGTCCGAAGGCAAGCCAGCTTGGCGGTGTTCAGCCAATTGAGCCTCGAAAAAGACGTAAGCGGAGCAATCCATCTCGGTGTCTCTCTTTACAGCAATTGTCCGAAGGAAGTCCGCCACCTGTTGTTGAGTGAAGTGATGCATGTGTCAGTCTCGTCTCGCCCCGCCAAAGCTAATTCTTTAAAGCAGAAATTTTTTTGCTTCAGGGAGATGTTCCTGAACGCTTCTTCGCTTGTGTGCTACACGGCTTTGGTTTGCCCCCCGTCCACGTCCACGATGGCGCCTTGCATCCACCGGGAAGCTTCGCTGCTTAAAAAGCCTGCGACCTGTGCAATATCGTCCGGGATGCCCAAGCGCGTGACGCGGGCAGCCTTTGCTGCATCTTTCACGTATTCCTCAACCGTACTCCCGGCTTCTGTCGCCAACTTTTCAAACAATTTAAATCTCCGACGTGTTTGAACCATACCGGGCTGAATCAGGTTAACATGAACGCCATCGACAATGCCCTGCTCGGCGATGGATTTGCACAGTGCAGCCTGTCCACCATTGACGGCTGACACCAATGATAATTTGCGATCAGGTGTCTTCGCGGTAACTCCACCGATCATTACTAAATGACCTCGCGCTGACATCAAATAGGGCCATGCATTTTTAATGACTGAAAGATTGGCGAACATCTTGAGGCCAAATCCCTTGGGCCAGTCGGTCTCAGAGAGGTCGAGGAAGCCGCCCTGAGCGGCAGCGCCGGCGTTGGTTACAAGAATATCTAGACCGCCCCAGTGTTTCACTGCGCACTCAATGATCTTTCCCGGAGAATCCGGAAGCGTCAAATCTAAGGACAGAGTATAAATATCGGCCGTTGGGAATTCCGCTTTCGTGGCTTCCAATTCCTCGACCGTTCGTGCGGTCAAAAGCAATCGCGCGCCGTATTTGGCGTAAAAACGCGCGATGCCTTGACCAATTCCTCGCCCACCGCCTGTGATGATAACATGACGATTGGCAAAGGCGTCTGGTTTCCAGGGTAACGTCAGACTGATGTCGTTGGCCGTCTCATTCATATTAACGTTATTGCTAGAATTACCATAGACTTTGGTTTTAGAGCTCAGACTGGTTGACTAACTGCCAGAATGAGCGGCCTCCGCGATAATTTCAGCGACCACGTTCGGCTGACTCAATAGAGGCATATGCCCGCAGCGAGCTGAGACGATTTTCGCCCCAGCACGTTCAGCCATGAAACGCTGAGTTTGGGCGTCACACATGCGATCGTCCTCGCATACCAGATACCATGAAGGAATCGTTTTCCAGGAGGGGGTTGGCATCTTTTCGCCCAGAATTTTTGCCGCGATGGGCTTTTGGCTTGCGAAGAAGAGCTGCTGCTCCGTCTCATCCGCACCGTGAACAAGCGCGTTCTGCACGCCTGGCAGACTCATCCAGACAAAACCCTCCGCATCCGGTGCGAGCTCAGGGCGAAGTGGATGCCCCGGATCTTTTTGCCGAATCGCGCCTATGGTTTCGTCTTCCTCCGGTGCATAAGCCGTGATGTAAACTAATGCCTTGGTCCCTTGGGTTCTGCTGGCTGCGGCAGTGATGACCGCACCAGAGTAAGAATGACCAACCATGACGACGGGCTTTTGTTGCCTCGCAGTCAAGCGCACCACAGTCTCAACATCATCCTCGAAGGATGTAAGCGGTATTTGCGCCGCTACGATTTCGAATCCTTGAGGTCTCAGCTCGGCGATTACCTTTCGCCAATTGGAGCCGTCCGCCCATGCGCCGTGAACAAGTATAATAGTCGGTCTCATATCCTTTTAGTATTTGAGGGTTCTCTGGATTATTTCGCTTTTCGGTTGATGAATTCTTGAACGAGTCGTGCGATTTCACCGCCCTGGTCCTCCAAGGCAAAATGGCCGGTGTCGAGCAAGTGCAATTCTGCCTTGGGGATGTCCTGCAAGTACGCCCGAGCACCCGCCTCGGTAAAAAACGGATCGTTTTTGCCCCAAGCAATAAGTGTATTCGGCTGGTTCGCACGAAAATATTCCTGCCATTGCGGGAATTTCGGCACATTGCTTTGGTAGTTAAAAAGCAACTCCAGTTGAACATCGTGGTTGCCCGGGCGACCGAGAGCCACCAGATCGTGAGTCCACGCGTCGGGGCTGACACGTGAAGTGTCTTTCACTCCGGTCAGATATTGCATCTTCACGCCCTCAAGCGCGACTAAGCCACGGAGGGGCTGCTCGGTATCATGATTGCGGTTTTGCCAGAAGGGCATCGCCGCGCCCGCCAATAATTCGCTCACCCCTTCCATGTAGGCATTGGCGTTTTGAATCAGTAGGCCCGCGACACGCTCTGGATTTTGCGCCGCAATGCGAAAGCCTATGGGACCGCCGTAGTCCTGAAGGTAGAGCCAGTAGTGCAGGATTCCCTTGGCCTCCAGCAGTTCCGTAACGACTTTCGACAAATTATCGAACGTATATTCGAACTGGCCGATGTTCGGCGCGTCACTGAAGCCAAAGCCGGGATAATCCGGAGCGATCAAGTAAAACTCATCTTTCAGTTCTTCGATAAGGCCCCGGAACATGTGGGATGATGACGGAAAACCGTGAAGCAGGACAATTGCTGGATTGGCGGGGTCGCCGGCTTCCCGGTAAAAGACATTGATACCCCCGACGTTGGCTGACTGATATTTTACGAAATGTTTTGTTTTCATGTGGGTTGTATTGTTTGAGCTGATAGCTTTCTTGTTTATTTGGTTCGCATTCTCTGGGCACTTTTGCGCCCCTAAGGCCCTGACGTGATCAACCCGAGATGTCTTACTTTTAAGTCGAATATTGAGGTTTCGGGCAGCGCACACCGCTTCTTACGCTCAACTGGAGTGTCCAATTAAGAACCCATCTATCGCGTGAAGCCCTCCGAGCCATCGACGAGGGATTAAAATCACACCGAAGATAATTACGGGAACTTTTGAGTCCTTGCGTCAGCGTCGGCTAACGCTGTACCGACTTACTTTTTTGAGAGAAACCGCACAGTGCATGTCGTGAAAAGCACCACGACAGGTAAGACAATTCGACCTCGGTGCATCTGAGTCTTGATTTGAATGATCGGCGATACCATGAAGGAATCTCTCTTGAATAAGAACACCGGCTCGACAGCAAATCCTGAACGTTGGGTCGACGAACACGGTGATTGCCTTTACCGCTATGCGCTTCTGGTTGTGCGCAATCCGGCTGTCGCCCAGGATCTTGTCCAAGACACGCTTCTGGCGGCTTTACGAACTCGCGAAAACTTTGCCGGTCGCTCCTCAGAACGCACCTGGTTATGCGGTATCTTAAAAAACAAGATAGTTGATCATTTCCGAAAGCTTGGGCGCGAAACGTCGTTTACTGATATGGAGTTTCTTGCCAATGAATTTTCCGAGAAGTTCGTTGATGGCAATTGGATTCACCACGATGCGCAGACAGCATGGAAACCTGACGCCGAAGTCGTGACCCATCGTGCGGAGTTCTGGGCCGTCATGAGGGCCTGCCTGGGCAAACTTCCGGATCGGATTGCAACCGTGTTCCTGTTGAGAGAAATGGAAGGGATTTCCACGAAGGAGATTTGCAAATCCCTGTCCATCAGCGAGATCAACCTCTGGGTGATGCTTCATCGCGCGCGAATGGCATTGCGGGAATGTCTCGAGATCAATTGGTTTAAAAAGAATCGAAAGTAATGCCTCAGTCGAATTCCAATCCGCGATTCGCTCTTTCAGCGGAAGACTTGAGCCTCGGACAAGATTGTAATTTTTCTTCGGGCATGGACGCCTAAGTGCGATGAGATGACGCATGCTGCTATTGCGAAAACTACAAAAAGAATCTTCACTACATTCGCTCGGTTCTGCGATTCCTTTATCAACACGTCGAGAGAATGCCTTCACCGCTCGAACCGCCACCGCTGGCTATAGCCTCAACGGTTACATTCTTACCGTCGCCGGAGGCCCCGCTGGCCTGAGACGTGGCTTCCCCGCCGTTGCCCCATTTGACACCGCTGAATTGGCCGGAAACATTCTGTCCTCCGTTGCCGCTCGTGGCCTGGGCGATAACGGTTAGGTCTCCCCCGCTTTGATTGGTTTCGTCCGTGAGAATGGAGGTGGCATCTCCGCCTACTCCTGATGGTCCGCCGTGTCTTCTCCCTGGCCGCCCATGGCACCGTTCCCGCCAATCCGATTGACTGAGCATCAGGGGCCGCTGGTTGATCCGCTCGTCGCGTTCTGCTGCGTTTCGCTGACACCGCTACCGCCGGTCGTGCCGCCTCCGCCAAGCCGCTATTTCCGCCCGTTTAAACTGCGATCATGGTTACATTGGCGCCGGTCGGGCGTGCCGGTGCATGGCGTAGCAGATGGCCCGGCATTACACGGGCCCAACGCCGTAATCTCTTTACCAGGGATGCTTCGCCATGAATTTCAGAATGAGACTGGCAATTTCATCGTTTTTCTCGTCCAACGCGAAATGACCCGCATCAAGAAGATGGATTTCTGCATCCGGCAGATCGCGCTTGAATGCCTCGGCACCAGCGGCGATAAACGATGGATCGTTTTTCCCCCACACGACGAGTGTCAGTGGTTTGTGCTCACGCAGCCATGCTTGCCACGCCGGATACGACGCGGCGTTTGTCCGATAGTCGTATAGCAATGCACCTTGGATTTCCCGCTGTCCTGGCCGCGACAGATGTGCATATTCGTCCGTCCAGGTGTCCGGGTTGTAGCGTTCGGGATGCTGCGTACCAGCCGTGTGACGCTGTTCCGTTGCGGACAGCGACAAGAACGCATCGAGAACTTCAGGATGTGCAGCGGGATCGCCCCAGTATCTTGCGATACCAGCCCATTTCGAACCAAGTCCATCCTTATAGACGTTGGCGTTCTGAATGATGAGCGCCCGAACACGATCAGGATGAGCCACCATGATGCGGAATCCCACGGGGCCACCGTAGTCATGGAGGTACAGAGCGTATTTGTCGATATGTAGTTGTTCGAGAAGGTCGTTGGTCGTGCTAGCAAGGTGATCGAATGTGTACGAGTAAGACGACGGCGCCGGCGCATCGCTCTGACCAAATCCCGGAAAATCTGGCGCCACCAGGTGGTAATGCGTGGCCAATAGCGGAATCAACGAGTCGAATTCACGTGACGATGACGGGAACCCATGAAGAAGCACGATGGTTGGTGCGTCCTTCGGACCCGCTTCTCGATAGAAGATACCCACACCATCGACCATGACCCGGTGGTAAGAAGTTGTGTCAGAGGTTGACGGAATCGGGGTGGCCTGCGCGGCAAGGCTTGTCATGGACATGATTGAAGCGGCAAGGAGCATTTGAGTTTTCAATAAGGTGGGCATGGGCTTCGTGGGTATCGGGATACGGGACGTTGATTTAGTTGTCATCCTTGTGATGGTTGATGGTTTTTCAATTATTACCTGTTTGTGGAGTACCTAGTTGCGTCTTCAAGACTCTGATGCAGCAGAGGCACGAAGTCTTACCTGCGGAACAGTTTTTCCAATTGCCTATGATTGTATGGTAGAGGCGACAGGGCGGTGCCGGGGTCGTTGAGGTCCGGCTTTGGGACCACGTCCTCACTGACGACTATACGCTCAAAAGCTCCAGAGTGTTTACGTACTCCTGAAGTACGTGGGAGCACGCGACGCCGCCGGCGCCAACGGATTGAGCAGCAATGCTCCGTCCACCAAGACGCTGCCTTTCCGGCGTCACCGTGGCCGTTAGCGGCGCCAACGATCCCCACCGAGATGTAATCTTCATGGGCAACCCTGGCAGCAAATGCAGCGATAGCGGGGTCCGGCCGACTTCGACAGCCCCACGAAGCAAGATTGTCGCTCCGGGCGGATCACTCGTTAAGACCGCTGTCTGTGCCTTACACGATCCGGCCAATAGGCGGGGCGCTACCAACGCAACTATAACTTTGCGCCGGGCTCTGTCGATCGTGCCCAGGAGTCGGCGGCCCCGCTTCCTTTTGTAAGGATTCAGGGATCACACCGACGAATGATTAAACCGGTGTCCTTTTTATCAGGAATCCGCGTTCGATCCAACTCCAATAATGAAAACACCAGTCGACCTATTTCGCCGCGGCTACGAGCTACTCGTATCCGGTGCAAACCTCCTCCAATCACCCTTTCTGCTGTTGCTAAGAATCTATTTCTTTTGGCAGCTCTTTCAGACCGGGCAAGGCAAACTCGCTCACATCGAAAAAATCTCCGATTACTTCGCCAGCCTTGGCATTCCTTGGCCGACTTTGAATGCTTATATGGCCGGTGCGACGGAGACATTTGGCAGCTTGCTATTAATTATCGGGCTCGCCTCCCGATTGACCGCAATCCCAATAACGGTGGTTATGGCTGTAGCTTATCTGACGGCTGATCTCGAAGCAGTCACTGGCATCTTCAGTGACCCGGATAAGTTTGTGAAGGCTGATCCGTTTCCGTTTCTGATTTCTGCGTTGATCGTATTGGTCTTTGGTCCCGGCAAGTTCTCTGTCGATGCCCTGATCAAATGGTTGGATGCGTCACGTCGAAATCTACCCAAGCGAGGCCTACGCTTTGGTTCTCCCGACACGCCAACTCAAGCGAAAGCTCGACACTAAGGACCAGAAACTCATGAAAAAGAAGCGCGTCCTCATCCTAGGCGGTGGCTTTGGCGGCTTATACGCCGCGCTCGAGTTCGAAAAGCGCCGCGACCCCGATTTCGAAGTCACGTTAATCAGTCAGGACAACTTCTTCCTGTTTACGCCGATGCTTCATGAGGTAGCGGCGAGCGACCTCGATTTAACCCACATTGTTAATCCTATCCGTAAGATGTTGCGACATGTTCACTTCTTCGAAGGAGAGATTCGGTCGATCGATGTCGCCAAGCGCCAGGTCATGGTTTCTCATGGATTCGACCAGCACACGCACACGCTCGAATACGATCACATCGTCTTTGCGCTAGGTTGTGTTACAAATTTTTACAACCTTCCGAATCTGATGGAAACGGCCGTGACCATGAAATCTCTAGGGGACGCGATCGAACTCCGGAATCGCCTGATCGAACATCTCGAGGAAGCCGATAACGAGTGCGCGGCAAATGATCGCGAGCCTTTGCTCACTTTTGTCGTGGCTGGCGGCGGATTTGCCGGTGTGGAAACAATCGGATGTATTAACGATTTTCTGAAGGGAGCGCTTCCCTATTATTCCAATCTGAGGCCCGAGATGATTCCAGTAGTGTTGGTACATCCGGGTGAGTTCGTCTTGCCGGAGCTAGGCGAACAACTCGGACGCTATGCTTCCCGCAAACTCGCTAAGCGGACTTGGCGCGCGAGATCGGGATGAGCGTCTCCGGCTTCCACGCCCACTTTGAGGCAGTCACAGCGATGAGTCCCTTGCAGTTCCAAAAGCGATTGCGCCTACAGGAAGCACGGAGGTTGATGCTGACTGAGCGCCTGGACGCGGCCGAGGCCGGTTTCCAAGTCGGCTATGAGGACGCCTCTCATTTCAGTCGGGAGTACAAACGACACTTCGGCGATCCTCCGCTCCGCGATATACAAGGACTGCGTGAACTGACGCTCGTCGTTGAAGCAGCGTGACGGCTGGAGGGTTTTGCGGCTAGCAGTAACACTCGCTCTGCACACTTGGAATACTCAGAGAATCCTCGCAGCGTCTGTTCCAGAATATGGCCCTGACGGACAATCTTCGCGCCGAACGCCTGACGAGGAGCACGGCGTGGGTGAAAAAAGCGATCAAGGAAGTGATTCAAAAGCACTGCGGTGAAAGTAAGCAATCGTGAAGGCTGCCTGACGTAACGGGTCACGTAAATAGTCACAACTTTATTTCGTGTTAGCACGACCGTCCGCCGGTCCAAGGCGAAGAAAGAGAATTAAGGATGACCTTGTTTCTCGATAACAGCGATTCCACCACCACGGTAGTATTGTCCAAGGAAGTCCCCCCGGTGACCGGAACTTCGCGAACGCTTTCCAAAGCGCCGATGTCCAATGCGTCGACCAGGCGGACCAGCTCCTTTCCGCGAATAATGATCGCATCGGGGCCAGCCTCAATTTTTAGCTCCTCTCGGTGAAGTTCGCGTCGCCAATGCCAAGACGACAGACTCCGATAGGGGTACGAAAAGCATTCCTCCGTGGAGGACGACGCTCCCTTGCACAGCCCCGGTTACACCTGAAGAAATGCAAAAGCTTCTCGATGAGCTTCAAGCCTCTAGAGAGTCGAGAAAACGAGCGTGGCAAATCCTTCAGCAAATCAGATCTGTCCTAAACGACACCGCGCAATCAAATCTCGCCCTCCGGTCCGTCGAACCATTGATGCCGAAGGCCGAGTCATTGTTGATGGGGTGCGAAAAGCGCTTCGGGCTCGTGAAATCGCGCTCGATGAACTGCTCACGGCTATCTGCCAATTCCGTAAATTCGTCGAGCAACCCATCACACTTGCGCGAATCGGATTACCCTCAGGCCGTTCTTGCGCTGAACAAGGCCATTGATCGAGCAAACGGCCTAGTCTAATCATCCACACGGGCCGGGCCGCCATCGGCGAACTACCTCAGAAGATAAAGTCCATCGAAGTTTGGCTGTTAAACGCTTGGGCCGCAGTCAAGAAACAGCTGAAGCTCACCCCGGAGGATTATTACGAATTTCTCATATGCGGGCCCCTTTCTACGGGCCACGCAGAAAGGTCGGCCGATCTGGAAAGCTGGCTAATATTTTAAAGCCGTGTGGACGGTACAGGCTGACAGCGGATCAACGAGCGCTCGCAATCCAATTCGGCATCAGCTTCGACGAATTCTCTGAAACCAGGCTCCCTTCTTGGAACATTGCGCCAACGCAGAACATTTTGGCGATTCGCAATCGGCCCGATTCCGACAAGTCTGAATTCGATGTTTTCAAATGGGGCCTGGCCCCTAGCTGGGCCAAAGATCAAAAGATCGCCTACAAAACAATCAACGCTCGCGTCGAAACCGTCGACACTTCTCCTTCCTATCGCGGGGCTTTCAAAAAACGCCGATGTCTCATCGTTGCGGATGGGTTTTACGAATGGAAGCGCACCGGCAATGCCAAACAACCGTACGCGATCCAACGCCAGGATTTTACACCTTTCGCCTTCGCGGGACTGTGGGAAGCGTGGCGTCAATCCGAAGAAACCGATTGGCTCATGACCTGCACCATCATCACCTGCGAGCCAAACGAGTTTATGAGCGGAATTCACAACCGGATGCCCGTAATCTTGCCAGAAGAACATCATCAGGCGTGGCTTTCAGGCACAGCCGGCAAAGAAGTTCTCGTCCCCTATCCTTCCGATTTGTTATCTGCTTATCCCATCAGTACGCGCGTCAATACCCCGGTCAATAATGACCATGATATCTTGAAACCTCTCTGATTCAGATTTACTAGAGCATCCCGTTGGCCAGATCGATTTGGGCAAGGCCCAGCTTCGTTTTATCGACCCCTCTTGAAACTCGATAATGTATTTTATCATGTTAGGAAAGGGGATCCTTTTTGGAGACGTTTTTTCCAGAAAATTTTCACCGGCGCGTCATAATGGGAGCAGCGACAAAGCCTTTAAGGTTGCGGAAACGAATTTCCCAAATTCTAGCCTAACACCTGATCAATCCAGTCGAACGCGACGATCTCCCAAAGGCTCGCGCCCAAGCCGCAGCAATGTCCGCCGGCGCCCTCGGATTCCTCAAAGCGGTGAAAGCGCTTTTCACAACTTAACAGCTCATAGAGCCACCTACTTTGGGAGGCAAAATCGCCTTCGCCTTCCGTCACCAGCGTCGGGCAGCGGATCTCCTTTACCCGCTCTTGGATTGTGTAGGCGGGTTGCAGGCGAAGAAACTCGCCCAGCGTCTTGGCGCCCAGCGTGGCCATGCGAGCTCCGTACCGACGCTGCAGCACCGCGTCCATCTCAGGGTCCGCCGCCAGTTACCTTCAAGCTTTCCTATGATTTTTCACCTTTCGTTGTGTTGGACAGCGTCCAGTACTCATTTTCAAGACAAACTAAAGCATGTCCTCTGACGTGGCGACATTTTGGGCGTTTACGCGCGAAGTCGAGGCTACTCGAAGAATTTTTCTTGGTATGGGCGAAGGTCGAGTTCTAAGGTCCACGCGCTGCGCTCCTGGCAGACTAGCTGCCAGTAGACTGTCGCCATGGCATCCGGGTCCAGTTCGTCATTTGCTGCCGGACCCAAAGAAAGATCGGCGAAGCCACCGTCGAGCACGATGTGAGCGACGTGAATGCCTCGGGGCCAGAGTTCTCGCGCCAAGGACTGCGCCAGCCCACGCGAGCCGAACTTGGCGCTGGAAAAAGCGATCCCGCCGCCACGCACAGATGACGTGGCACCGGTGAAAAGTATCGTTCCACCATCCCGGCCCGAAGCGAGCATATCGGCAGCAGCTTCTCGCGCGCAGAGCAGGGCTCCAAAGACTCCAACCCTCCACGCACGTTCAAAATCGTCCGGGTCCAGTTCCAGCAGATTGCCTCCGCGCGGCCCCCCGCCGCCACTGGCATGATTTACGAGCAAATCGGTGGGACCTAATTTTTCCCGTACCTGTCTAAACGCACCTGCAATTTCTTCTGGATCGGCCAGATCACAGGGCACCGCGAGCGCCGAATCGGACCCGTGCTTATCATTTATCTGGCGCGCGAGTTGCTCAAGGTATTCAGTCGAACGCGCCAGCAGCGCAACTTTGCAACCTTCCTGGACGAAGCGGCGCGCCAGCGAGGCACCGAGACCGGATCCGACACCCGCTATGACGGCCACCCGAGCATTAGAACTTGAGGATGAGTTCATTGAAACAAGCCTACACGCCTTGCGGGTTCGCTTCCACTCGGGCTGACCGGTCGATCTTTTGAGCTGCCTCAAAAAAATCTTCTTCGAGTATGTCCGAGTCCGTTCCGACTGAATCCACCTGGTGGCCACGGTTATCGACGCCTTGGAGCACATAGAGTCCTGCGCCGATCTGTTTGATTTGATAGGTCCAATTGGAAATGTTTAGGCTGTTCATCGAATGATCCTTAGTATAGTCTAGCTCTGGCTGGGCGTCCGAGTGGGTTGTGGTTGTCCAGGTCCTGAATTTCTACGGTTCAGTCCAACTCACTGCCACTGGAGCCCCTGTGATTTCTATCGGGGTTACGCCCGGTAACAATGACCCGCGCTCCCTCGGCGATTAGGAGTCGCCCGCCAGTCCGCTATTCCTCCTCGATCCGCTTGTGCTTCATTTTTCAGAAAAGCGCTTGACACCCTACTAGCACGTGTTAAAAAAACGTCCTAGCACGTGCTATCAAACGCGCTGACGCCAACGCCCGATTCAGTCGATCACACTTTAAATCACCCGGAAAATGCGGACGACAACCCCCACTTTGTCAGACTCATCGACGGTGCCTCTCCCAGCGGCCCACTCGCGCCCGAGGCCATCCGACAACGAACCCTTCTGCGGTTGGTTGTTTATTACTCCCGCTCTTGTCGGTTTCACCTTTTTTTATCTCTTGCCGACGATTCGCGGCTTTTACATCGGTCTGACGAACTGGAACCTCTTGCGAGGGCCGAAGTTTCTTGGACCGCAAAATCACAGTCGACTGCTCGGCGACGAGAAGTTCTGGAGCTCGATCTGGATTACGGTCCTTTACGTTGTTTACAATATTCCCGTCCAGACGGTGCTCGGACTCCTTATCGCAGTCCTATTGAAACGGTTGACCGGATCGGTGTTCGTTCGCTCGATCATGCTAGCCCCATTTTTGATCTCGAACGTCATCGCCGCGATGATCTGGTTCTGGATGCTCGACCCAGTCCTCGGCTTCGTAAATTTCATCTTACAAGCAATCGGCCTAGGAAGCCACGCATTCTTCAGTGATGAACATCTGGAGAAGATTGACGTCCTAGGAAGGGATATAGTCAATAGGTACTAGCAAGAGTTAAATCGAGGTTCATATTTTATGGCTATCTCCCCCTCCGAAGCAACTGTCATAGTTGGAGCTACACCTAACCGCAGTCGCTTTCAAATTGATAAAACCGTTATCACCGCCTATGCGTTTATCGCGCCAGCGGTTTTCGGATTTTTGATCTTTTATCTCTTACCGACGTTTCGGGCGATTTATATCAGCTTTACCGACTGGAATCTGTTGAGAATCCCCAAAGTGGTCGGTTGGGCCAATTACGACCGGCTTATTCACGACAAAAATTTCTGGGCGTCGATGTGGATTACCCTTTTGTATGTCATCTACAACATCCCGCCACAATTGGTGTTCGGTTTGGTCCTCGCTGTCCTTCTGCAGAGGATCAGCAAATCGGTCACTTTTCGCTCTTTGTTTCTAGCGCCGTATTTGCTCTCCAACGTCATCGTGGCCATGCTTTGGTTTTGGACCCTCGACCCCATCCTTGGTTTTGGAAACGCGGTGCTGGGATGGTTTGGGATTGGTCCTATCGCGTTCTTCAACAGTCAGAACCTGGCTTTGGTGACGATCGCGGCGGTGAACACTTGGCGACATACCGGCTTCACGGCATTACTATTTTACACCGGGCTTCAGAATATTCCGCATGACGTCTATGAAGCGGCGCGAATTGAAGGAGCCTCTCCATTGCGACAATTCTGGAGTATTACCCTTCCGTTGCTGCGTCCGACCATCGCGTTCGTGCTGGTGACCAGTGTGATCGGATCCTTTCAGATTTTCGATACAATCGCCGTGACGACGATGGGAGGGCCTGCCAACGCCACTCAAACGATTGTTTGGTACGTGTATCAGAACGCGTTTGCCAGCTCCCGGATGGGCTACGCATCCGCGATGTCGGTGGTGCTCTTCCTGTTTCTGATCGTGATCTCGCTGATTCAGATGCGCGTCCTCCGATCCGGAGAATCCGACCTCAAATAGTCATGAATACTTCAGAAACCTCTTCAAACCCATGGGGGCATCGCATCGGACTGGCCGTCCTGATCATCCTTGCGGTCGTTTCGCTCCTGCCTATCTGGATTGCCATCAAGACGGCGTTTACCGACACTGGAGCGATTTACACCAGTGCGTCATCGTTACTCCCGAAGGATGCGACGCTTTTTAATTTCCAGCGTGTGCTTGGGCTCGCGAATCCCGCTGACCCACGTCTGGCCAAATCCGGTTTGGGGAAAATCGACTTTCTACGAGCTCTTTTAAATAGCGTGATATTTACGACGATGGTCGTTGTTCCTCAGATCCTCTTCAGTGCAATGGCCGCGTTTGCGTTCGCACGGCTAAAATTCCCGGGAAGGAACCTCATTTTCTTCCTTTTTATCACGGCGACGATGATTCCGGGGGCAGTGCTGTTCATACCGAATTTTATTTTGATGAAGGAGTTGGGTTGGTTGAACACCTTCCAGGGGATGGCAGCTCCCTACGCTTTGATGACTCCTTTCTCGATCTTCTTTTTACGGCAAATGTTTTTGGGTACCCCAGCCGAACTCGAAGAAGCTGCCCATATCGACGGCGCCGGAATTGTGACCATCTTCTTTAAGATCATGCTGCCACTGCACACCGGTTCGCTGGCGACCCTCACGATTTTGACTTCGATCGCGATGTGGAACGAGTTTTTCTGGCCGTTCCTGATCGGACGGGATCCGGCCGTTCAAGTGATGGCAGTCGCCATCAATTCTTTCCGGACCCAATCCGCCGCGGGGACGCCTGATTGGACCGGTCTCATGGCTTGCACGGTTTTAGGAATTATTCCGGTCGCTCTTCTCCTGATTTTCTTCGGCCGCAAAGTCGTTGAATCCATCCAGTTCAGCGGTGGAAAATGATATCCAATCCACACTCCCAACAATCCAAAATAATGCAAATCTTCAGAAAAATATTCTTCGCCACGATGGTAGCTTTCGCGGTCTCGGCTCACGCCGCCACCGAGATCAGCTATTGGTTATGGGACTCCAACCAGCTCCCAGCCTACAAGGCCTGCGCGGCCGAATTTCAGAAACAAAATCCGGACATCACGGTCAAAATCACGCAGACGGCCTGGAGTGATTACTGGACTGGAATCAGCACCGGGTTCGTCTCTGGGTCCGCGCCCGATGTTTTCACGGATCATCTGGCCCGGTATCCAGAATTTGCGCTCAACGAGCAACTGGTCGACCTGGCCCCGCTGATCAAAAAGGACAACGTCGACACCGGAGTTTACGTGGGCGAACTCTTCAAGCTCTGGTCCAAGGAGGGGAAGCAATATGGACTTCCCAAAGATTGGGACACGATCGCAATTTTTTACAACAAGGACATGATGAAGGCTGCGGGTGTCGATCCGGCCACTCTGGCTAATCTTGATTGGAATCCGAAGGATGGAGGGAGTTTTCAGAAGTTGATCGCGAAACTAAGCATCGACGCGGCTGGCAAAGATGGCACCTCGGCCAGTTTCGATCCTAAAAAAGTGAAGCAATATGGCTTAGTAATGCCCGGCAACCCGGACGCCTACGGCCAGTCTGAATGGAGCCATTTCGCGGTCTCGAACGGATTCAAATTTAACGACGGGCTTTGGGCGGCTAAATTTTACTATGATGATCCGAAGTTAGCGGAGACCTTTAAATGGATCGTCGATGCCGGAAAAAAGGGATTTATCATTCCGGCCAAGGATTGCAACGAAAACACCGCAGCCGGCCTTTTTGCGGCCGGTAAAGGGGCAACTATTTTGCACGGCTCGTGGATGATCAACTGGTACAAGGAAAACTGCAAATTCGAGGTGGGGATTGCTCCGTTGGCAAAGGGTCCGGACGGGAGAAAGTCGATGTTCAACGGCTTGGCCGATTCGATTTGGATTGGGAGCAAGCACAAACCCGAGGCCTGGAAATGGGTAAAGTTTCTCGGATCTCCTGAAGCGCAAAAGATTGTCGCAAGCTATGCTGTCGTCTTTCCTGCTGCGCGCGAAGACGTTGATATCGCGAAAGAAGCTTTTGCCAAGAAAGGAATGGATGTTAGTCCGTTTGTTGAAGAGGGAACCGACCCCAAAGTTACCTTTCTTTTTCCGGTCACTGACCATGCCAGTGATGTGGTCAGGATCATGCAGGCGGCCATCGACCGGATCATGCTGAGTGGTGCTGATCCTGCTTCGACACTGAAATCGGCAAACCAAGAGGTAAACGCGCTCTTTCAGTAAGAAAAATAACGAGAACGCAGCGGCGTTAAGTTCGGTATTCCAGCATAGGTCTATTGTACAATAAAACCCGAAAAATCTCGCTGACCGGCTTTCGCCCGCACCGTCTGCGGCCGGAGATCTTTGGCCGAAATAAAACAATTATACCATGGGGGGAACGCAGCCCTTCGAGAAGTCGTGAGACTCCGAAGGGCTGTTGTCGATTGCAGTTATGTCGTAGGCTTTTGCCATCGAATGATAGACCATTTAAACCCTCAATCGCTCCCACAGAAAAGCCATGAGTAACTCACCAAAAAAAATTACCTTTATCGGGGCCGGAAGCACCGTTTTCGCAAAGAATCTTATTGGAGATATCCTGTCCTTCCCCGAGCTTGCAGACTCCAAGATCTGTTTGTTCGACATCAATGAGGAACGTCTCAAGACATCCGAAGTAGTTGCCCGGCGGATCGCCCAGACCCTTGGGGCTTCGGCCGCCGTCGAAGTTACGGCTGATCGTTCCCGCGCGCTCGACGGCGCCTCCTACGTAATCACCATGATTCAAGTTGGCGGTTACCGGCCGTGCACGGTCAGCGATTTCGAAATCCCAAAGCGGTACGGTCTTCGCCAGACCATTGCGGACACCGTGGGGATCGGCGGAATTATGCGCGCCTTGCGAACGATTCCCGTGTTGATCGACATGTGTCAGGAAATGGAACGCGTCTGTCCTCACGCCGTTCATCTGAACTATGTCAACCCGATGGCAATGAACTGCTGGGCCTTGAGCCAGGCCACGAAGATTCGAACGATCGGACTCTGCCACAGCGTTCAACACACCGCTGGAGAACTCGCCAACGATATCGGCGTTCCGCTTGAGGAAATAAACTATGTGGTCGCCGGAATCAATCACATGGCTTTTTATCTGCGCTTTGAGCGGAACGGGCAGGATCTCTATCCGGAAATCCGTCGCGTGGTCGACGAGGGGCGAGTACCCGACGGAAACCGCGTCCGATATGATATGTTCAGCCGACTCGGTTACTTCGTGACCGAGTCGAGCGAACACTTCTCTGAGTATGTTCCATGGTATATCAAGCGAGGACGGGAGGACCTCATCAAGAAGTACAATATTCCGCTCGATGAGTATCCGCGCCGTTGCGAAGCCCTGATTGCGGAGTGGCAAAAACTTCGGACCGAGTTGGAGGTTTCAGATCTAGCGCTCAAGATCCAGCGAAGCGTTGAGTTTGGTTCTTCGATTATCCATAGCCTGGAGACGGGTGTTCCTCGAGTAGTCTACGGCAATGTGGCCAATCACGGTTTGATTGAGAACCTGCCGGTTGACTGTTGCGTCGAGGTACCGTGCGTAGTTGACAAGAATGGTGTTCAGCCGGTTCGGATCGGACGATTGCCTTCCCACCTTGCCGCGCTCATGCAAACGAACATCAACGTGCAAGCACTGACGGTTGAAACACTCCTGAAGCGGGATCGCAATCTGATCTATTACGCGGCCATGTTAGACCCGCATACTGCTGCAGAGCTTGATCTGGACCAGATCTGGGCGCTGGTCGACGATCTCCTCGCTGCCCATGGCGATTGGATTCCGGAATACTTGCGATCCGGCAGGAAAAAGACGCAGGCTGCCGCTGCCTAATGACTACAGAATTTTCAGATGCTCGTTTCGGGGGCGTCACTAGCCTGCCAGCCAACACGCTCCAACCGTCTTGTACAGATCCCGTTCGCTGCTGCTTATTGAAGTTCACTGTCATTATTCCGTCCGCCCATACCTTGGGGGGAACCGGTGGGTGGGGCAACTTAGCTCCACCTGCCGGCTCATCGCAGGTGTCATGACCGGGGCTCACATTCTTCTCGAAACGCGGAGAATAATTCCACAATGAGGATCACCAATTCGGCTGCACATGACAAAAAATGACGAGGAGAGATCGGACCGCTCGCAATACGGGGCTGGCACGGAGCGCGACCGGAGCTGGTGCGTTCGAGCACTGGCAATTGCACGCCCATTTCTACCCGCCGCTGCTGCGTTCAGCATCGATCAAGGAATTTATGGTCGGCTACGAGATGCTCGCCGAAGCCCAGCGCGATCTGACCGCAGAGTTGGCCGCGCAGACGCTGCGCGACCAGCCGGTGCGCCACTTCAAATAGGAATTCATGAAAATCCCTGATAAATCGGCAGCGTCGTTATATAGTATTGCCGATGTTGGCTTCGGGGCGTTATTACCAGGCTTTGCGTTGATTCTTCAGACTCACGATAAGCGATTATGACTGGACGCGTTACGACTCACGACATTGCTCGCGAAGCGGGGGTGTCGCGAACGACCGTGTCACACGTCTTGAATAACCTTGCGGGAATCAACATTAGTCCCAAAACCCGGGCGCGCGTCCTGGCGACCGCTCGAAAACTTGGCTACGTTCCGAACTCAGCAGCTCAGATGCTCGTTACCGGGCGCAGCCGGACCATAGGCTTGATCCTGTCCCGTCCTGACCTGATTTCCGTCGATGCCTTCGTACCAAAAATGATATTTGGCATCAACGAGGCGTGTCGGGCACGAGGATATCGCTTACTAATCGAAGCCATTGAAGATTCTGCGGACGTCAACGCCTACCTGAACTTGGCGAAAAGCAAACGCATTGACGGCCTGATCATCATCAACCCACGCAAGGGGGATGACGGGTTACGAAAATTAATCGAATCGAGGTTCCCCGTCTTGGTGTTCGGAACTTCCGGACATCCGCAGGAAAATTCGATCGGAACACGAGATGATCAAGCCAGCTGCCAAGCAACTAAGCACCTGCTTTCGCTGGGACATCAGCGGATAGCCCATATAAGCTATGCCCCCCTTGAGTATGTCCCCGCCTGTAAACGGCTCGAAGGATATCGCGCCGCCCTTAAGGCGGCAAAAATTCCCCTCAATAAAAAGCTTTTCGCCGAGGGAGATTTCACCTGTGAGAGCGGCTACACCGCGATGAGCCAGATCCTTGCTTCGAACGCCCGTCCAACCGCGCTTTTCGCGGGTAACGACACCATTGCAATCGGAGCCATGATGGCCCTTCGTGAAGCCGGACTTTCCATTCCAGCAGACTTCGCCGTGGTTGGATACGATGACATTCCGACCGCGCCATTTACCTATCCCCCGCTCACTACGATCCGTACCCATGCCGCTGAACAGGGAAAATTGGCCGGACGGGCTGTGATTACGCTATTGGATGGCAAAGAGATCGGAAGCCAACAAGACGTCCTCCCGCTCGAGTTGATTATCCGAGCGTCTTGCGGAGCAAACGCAACGCGCAATACCCAATGCGCTTCTCCACTCCCTGGCTCGCAGAAACGCGTAGCGGAATCCTCAGACTCTCGAGAGCCTCAGAAAGGAGCCTCAAAGCGTCTAGCTTAGCATGGCTTCTTCCGACAAAGGATCGATCAAAGAGGCTTTTGGAACTGATCGTGAAGGAAGTAGTCCGAATCCCAGCGTTTCGGCTTTCAAAATCCATTCTTCATTCAAGGCTCTAAAAGATCATCCGGAAAAGCGCGAGGAGAGCTTCTGGCGTGCAAATCTTGAGCACGTCTGCCAACTCCTGGCCAATAGCAACAGGTCGGCACGGGTCTTTATTTGGGACCATCGCGACCTTCCCGACGAATTCCATGACCGCTATTTGCTAACAGAGCTAGGGAGCTGTGAAATCGGCAAAGGCTTTGACGTTAAGAAGGGCGTGAAAAACAGATTTTATCGGCTCGATCGCGAAACTAATCACCGCCTCGAAAGCCTGTTTAGAGCCGATGAAAATAGTAAACAGTGAGGGCGATACTTGGAAGATCCGCAGAGATACGTACGACGAGGGCTGGGGTTATTAGAAGACGTAGATGGGAAGAGCCTCGCTCACTGGCTATGACTTGCGCTCCGATAACGGAGACAGGGATGGTTCAGGAAAATGCACCATTCATCTGACCGACGATTAGCGATCCCAGTTTGTCTGAGAGCCTTCCATTACGCTGTCGCTCACGAGCATAAAAGAGCTCTTACTGTGCTTTACTTTCCGTTTCGTACGGGCGGGCCCTCCTGCGCCGTACGGGTTTCGGGTCGGGGCCGCTGTCGCCGATGCCGGACAGGATGACGGGATGACTATCGGGAAACTCCGCGACAAGGGAGAGCCTGCCGCCCATGGCTCCGACAAAGTGTGACACGGTGCTGTTCGGCACACCACCAGCGCTCTTCACGTTCTTCGGCGAGCGCTTCGGCCTCCCTTATTACCTGCTGACCATGCTCGAAGAACTTTCAACCGGGTCGCCAAAGAGTACTCCGAAAACGAAGCTAAGTAGCTTTTGCGGAAACCATCGAAACAGCTTCCGCGCCAGACTTAGAACGCCGAATTTTGAACCAGACCGCACCTTCTTCTCGAGTCAGCGTTTCCAGGTAATGCCGTTTGCAGACCGCCTCAGAATTGCCCATTCGTTTGGAGAGTTCGCCTAGTCCCTCTTTGCTTGAACGCGCCAGCGCAGATGGCCGCCAATAACGTCAGTATCGGTGATTGGGCGACCGTTACCAACAACGGTAACGGCCAACAAACCTATGCAAGGGTTGAAGATGTCGGGCCAGCCGGTGGAACCGGGGAAATATCCCAAGCGGCTGCGAGTGCGGTTGGGATTCAATATTTAAGCAATTCGTCGACGGTCGGAGACCCTTCCGTGACGGTCACCGCCTATGCCGGCACCGCCGGCATTCAGGGTGATTGTCCCCTAAGCACAGCTAGTAATTCATGAAAACAACATTGATTTCATTAGTTTCGATCCTCTCAGGCTTAACAGGAGTCTCGGCCTACGCAAAAAATGTTATGTCGCCAGATAGGAATTGGGCGGTCCTAGCCGAACAAACGATTTCGATCGCGGATGCGAACGGTCAGCCGGTTTTGCCATGGTTGAATAACACATCGTTGGCTGAGCGAATTGAAATCGCTTGGGCTGGCGATTCGGCCAAGGTTGTCATGGCCTCAAACCTAGCCAGAGGGTCGGGCATCTTCGGCGCTTGGGTCGAAGGAGGTAAGTGGCACAAGACTTTGCAATCCGATGATGACCAGGGACCGATCATCCGGCAAGCGCAGCGAGTCTGCGGCGGCCAACTGGTAAGCGGACATCGGTCCTTTGACGGCTGGATCGGTTCCAACGCCGTGAAGGTGAAAGGGGAAATGACTTTCAGTTCGGGGAAGCGGATTAATCTGCCGCACAAAGAATGCCAGAACTTAAGGTCTACATCCTCTGGCAGCTTAACAGGCCGTTTTCAGGCCATATCGAATTCGTAGATTTTTCCGCTCAAAACGTCGGTCTTGGCGAGTGCTGCCAGCAGATCGTTGAAAGCCTGCTGGGCTTGGGAATCGGAAAGCTGGCCTGGCAGAGCCTCCAGCGCTTCGGCAAGGGCGGATAGTGCTCGCTCTCCACGCCCGCCTGCCCTTTGTGCGGCATACAGAATATACGGAATTTTTGAAAGAAGATTGGTTATTCGAGGCGATCACGGAAACCTACGTGCCCCACTCGCAAGGTTTTGAAGGACATTATCGTGATAGCCTCTCGTTTCGGCTGACGATGGCTTTGTGACAATGATGCGAATATCCTTTTGTACGACCGAGTCGACCGTGTACGATTCTTTTGAGAGAATTTTGGGTCGCCGTCTTGTTTTTTTGGAGGATTGCTTTCTCAGGTTTGAGGAATCTTACGCGACCGGCGAAGGCCTGAACGATTCTTGAGCACCATCCGACTTCACGATTTGGCCCTCTTAACCGCACCTAACCTGCTTACTACCCTAACATGAGCATCACCAACTTTCTCCGTATTGGAAGTCTAACCATTATGGGCGTGCTTTTAGGAGGCGTCCTGGAAACATCGACGCTTGCCGAGACTAAGAAACTTGATTCGGTGGCCCTGACCGTGGGCGACCTCGGGAATCCCTTCTTTGTACAGGTAGCCCATGGCGCGGAAGCCCAGGCTAAGCATATCAACGACAAAGTGCAGTTCACCGCGCTTTCGAGCAATTACGATGTAGACAACCAAAGCAATCAAATTGATAAATTCGTTTCTTCGCACGTTAATCTGATCCTTCTAGGTGCGGCGGACAGCAAGGGCATCGCCCCTGCAGTCCAGCGAGCGAAGCAGGCGGGCGTCACGGTGGTGGCTGTTGATGTGGGCGCCGAAGGCGGCGTGGACGCCACGGTCACCTCAAATAACAAACAGGCTGGCACGGAGGATGGTGTATATTTGGCGAAGCGGCTTAACGGCAAGGGTCAAATTGTTATTGTCAATGGACCTCCTGTAACGGCGGTAACCGATCGGGTGACCGGCTTTCTGGAGGAGATCAAAAAACACCCGGATATCAAGATCCTTTCGCAAGACCAAAACGCCGGCGGCAACCGTGAAGGGGGTCTGCGCGTCATGAGCGGCCTATTGACGGCATTTAAGCAAATTGATGCAGTCTTCGCCATCAACGATCCGACCGCTATCGGATGTGACTTGGCAGCGAAGCAAGCCCAGCGGAAGGAGTTCTTTATCCTGGGGGTCGACGGTTCGCCGGACATCGTCCCTTTTCTGAAAGATCCCGCGAGCTTGATCGCAGCCACCGCTGCGCAGGATCCTTACTTAATGGCGGAAGAGGCCGTCAAGATTGGTTACGACGATATGGAGGGCAAAAAGCCGAAGGATGAGCTGACCCTCATCCCGGTGGGTCTAATTACTAGGGAAAATGTCGACAGGTACGCTGGCTGGACCAAGTAAGCGGGAGAACTCGGGTTGGACCTGCGCGGCGGTGACGACGAAAATTGATTCTAGTAGTGCCTTCGCTCCGATTTAAACTCGGCCCTCGTTCTCGCCCTCGAGATTGGCCGACCGGTCGTGATCAATGAGGACAGCGCTGCGAGAGCCTTCGAACCTCCATGAAGGACCTAAAGCTGCCGCGCCGCAAGCAGAAACCAGCAACTCAAAAAGCGCTCGCGGGCGCGTTCAGGCACTGGGTTGTCCTCCGAGGGTGCCTTAGCCTTTAGATTGGCTCTAAACTCGTGGATAATCTCTTGAGGCAGCAACGGCGTCGCTCCCTCGTGCGAGGCGACAATGCTACCCAGACGGCAAGCAGTTTCCAGGACGGTGTGAGAGTTGGCTCCTCGCGTCAGCCCGACCATCAGGCCGGCCATGAACGCATCACCCGCGCCTACGGTATCCTTGACGACCACTTCCGGAGCAGGCGCCGAAACGAGGTTGCCCCGATCCCACAGCGACAAGGATCTAGTGTTTATCCTTGAACCGGACGGCGACATTTCGTGATCGCGTTATTTTGTTTGACGCGAGCTCAGTGCCCTCCTGAAGCCGACACCCCGTGCAGGCCCTCCGATCCACTGAGTCTCGGCCACAAAAATGCATAAACCGCAATGAACGCAAAGCACCCCATCGGCACGATAAATGCCCGAGACAGATCGTACATGTCGGCTATTGATCCCATTACCTTTGGCAGAATCGCCCCGCCCATGATGGCCATGACAAGAAAGGAGGATGCCTTTTTTGCACGCTGCCCGAGGCCGAAAATGCCCAGCGCAAAGATGGTCGGGAACATGATGGACATAAAAAAATAAGTCAGTAAGACGCAAGCGCCCGATAGCCAGCCCAATTTTAAGAAGATTACCAGACAAAGGACCGCATTGATGGCGCCATAGAGACCGAGAAGTTTGTGGGCAGAGAATCTTCTTAGCAGACCAGTGCCAATGAACCGGCCGCCCAGGAAGAGAAGCAGGCCCACCGATACCAGATTGGAGGCGCCTTTGTTGCTAAAAGCAACTGCTCCAGTCGTGCGAATTTCAGTCAAGCTGTTCAGCCAGTGCTTCAAGAAGTCGGGGCTGTTTTGTACGGCCGCGTCCAACCTGTCAGGAATTGCGGGGACCTGAGAGGTCACGTAATTAATAAAGAAGCTGAAGATGCCGGCCTGAGCGGCTACGTATAAGAATTGTGCAATGACCGCCATCACGAAGTGTGGGTGCGACCAGATGGAGTGTGAAACCCCCGTCGTCGAGTCGTCCATGTGAAAGTCGTCCTTGGCTTTGATGTCGGGAACATTGGCAAAGTAGAATATGACGGCCAGGATAATGACCACCAAACCGACAGCGGTGTAAGGAATCCAGAGATTCTCGCTGCCCGTACTCTCTCCTGAGGCATTCTTGGAATAGAAAAACATGCCGCCCGCGATTGGGCCGAAAATCAAGCCGATGCCATTGCAGGATTGGGCCAGATTTATGCGGGTGGCGCCATATTCCTCTGCCCCTAGGACCGTGGCGTACGGATTAGCAATGGTTTCGAGGAAGGTTAGACCCGCTGCAATGATGCAGACGCCCAGCAAAAATGCCCAGAAGGATCCAATGTGCGTCGCCGGGATAAACCAGAATCCACCCACTGCAACTAATAAGAGACCCGCAATGATGCCGCCTTTATAACCCAGTTTCGCCGCCAGCCATCCCGCTGGAAGCGCCATCAGGAAATAGCCTAGGTAGTGTGCGAATTGCACCCAGGCAGATTGGGCCAAGTCCAGGTGTAGTACTTCCTGAAAATGCTTGTCCATGACGTCGATCATCCCATTGCAAAATCCCCACAGAGCAAATAGCAAGATGAGGAGGAGAAACGTGAAGAGGACATTTTGGCCGTCGTCAGTGACAAACATGCCTTTTTTAGTGATTTTACCGGTGTTCATTTTTGGAGGAACTGGGGAAGTTTAAGAGTCGATTTGGCGTCTCATGCTGGGATCGAACCAGATCTGTCTGATTCTATTGTGTGTAACCCAAAACACGCCACCGCTAGCCGTTTTGCCGAAACAAAACGCTTGTCCGCGAGCCAGTCTGATCGTCGATTGGAGCAGGACTTGGAGAAGAATTCGAGTTTAAAAACTCTGAGTTCTCAATGACGCGCTCGCCGACATGATTTCGGCAGCGCACATTTAGCCCGTTCGGTTAGACTGACGGACACCGGCGGTTCGATGACTGACCGGATGTTTAGATTGCGATGGCGGTACTTCTGGTGACGTTCTCTGGAGTCCTAGTGGGGAAAAGTATCTGCGAGTAAGCACAATCCGAGCGATTCTCGAATTGTGCTCGTCGGATAGGGGCACGAAAGTGCTTACGTTATTTGTCGAATAGCTAGGGGCCTCCGCGACGATGCTCTCCGCCAACCGCGCGCCGTGGCGACAAAGCAACTCCGGTTCGTGAGCCATTCGTTCCTTTTGCGTTAGCTCCGGTTCCACGTCCGAGAGTGCCACGATTTCGTCGAAACAGATACGTAGACCAGCACGGGCGGCCTCCTCCACTCGCCCGCCGAACGCGATGACCGGTCGTCCGAGTCGTCGGGCCATGGCGGCGATACCGGCTGGAGCTTTGACGCCTGTACTGACCGCCGACGAAGCCCGTACGTTGCTTGACAGTATCCCAATCACCAAACCTGCCGCAGAAGACGGATCCGAGGCGACCAGCATCGATCTCATCGGCTTGCGCGACCGAACCGCCAAGGCCATCATCGGTTTAACAAATGATTCGTTTTCCACTCAGGTTTCCCACTGCTACGACTTATTTTACTTTTTTACCGCAATCGTTACTCCCGTAAACTCGTTTGGCACTACAGTCGAGCCTCCTGACATTCACCAGCTCTCTCAAATATTCAGCAGCTCGAAAAACGCACAATGCCTGATCTAACTTTTCTCGCGCTCGAGAATCCCCTCGGTTTACTCGGCACAAAAATCAAAGGCGTAATCCAGGACGAATTAGACCCTCGTTTAAAGCCTATTGCGAAACTCAACCAGGAGAGCCCAGCGGGAGGTCTCGTGGTACGTAATTTTCAAAAAAATGGCAAGGACCCAACCAAATATTCAGACAGATATGACCGGATGGTACGCGAGGATAAAAACACTGCCTTCGAAAATTCGCAGCTGCCTAAGGGAGAAAAGCCGTCGCCCCTAATCCTACCAACATTTGTCGAAGATGTCTCCGACAATAAGGCGCTCCTAATCAAGCTGCTACGCAATAAGGCGGATTACCCCGATCTGCGTGTCGCGATGTGCAGCTCGTTAACTTCCACCGTGAAGTATATTCAAAATTACCAAACCGCGAATCCGAACGACCAGTTCGACACTTTGATTCTTTACGGTCATGGCAGCCCTGGCGCTATAAACATGGGCACTTCCAAATGGAACATCGGCGAGGCCATAACACTAACGGACACCAACAAGGACAAGTACAAAAACAGGAAACATGGTCGCGAGATGTTCGGCCTCGACAAACCCGAAACAGACCCCACACAACCTTTGCGCGTTCGCAGCCTTAACTCCGGCACCGAAAAATATTTTGTACGTGAATTTAAACAGCGTTACAAGGGTGCATGTTTTGTAGAAAATCTCGAAACGAAACATTTTCATATTTTCCTCATGGGCTGTGAAGTCGGAGCAAACGAACAGACCTTCACGCAGGAATTGGCAGTATCTATAGCCAAGATGGGACTTACGGTGTGCATTTCGGCGCCGACCGATGAAATAAAACCGCTTCATCTCGAAGACCTTCTGTGGCGCCTGCAGCACCCCGGCAAAGTCGATGTCCGTCAGAAATGCGTCGATCGAGTAGCATGGAAACTAAACGATACTGTTCCCGTAGTGTCCGCGGTCGCGTCTCCACCATAGAACGACTACGATGATTGAGGTTTTATCGCTGCGGTCGATAATGGCTTCAAAACATGTGTGGGCGATACAGACTGACAGCAGACCAACGAGCTCTCGCTATTGGGAAGGCGAATTCGGTTCGGACCTCAATCTCGCCGGGTGGACAAAAAAATTTACCGGGAAGCCGACGATTACTGTCGGCTCGGTGACGCTCAACAATTCCATGATTGAGATGATGCAGGGGTTCGGCGGTTCACCGGTCGATAATCTCGACCGGCTATTGTCTGGTTTTGAGCGCGGTGAATGCGACATGGTCGCGGTGGGCCGGGCGATGATCGCCAATCCCGATTGGGTCAAGCGAGTTCGAGAGGGTGAGCCTCTCAGGCCCTACCACATACACATGCTCAAGACGCTCGATTCATCACTTTCTCCTTAACAACAAGACAATGACATGACCATGCAGAATGATTCCAACACCAAGACGAAAGCGGTTCGCGGAATCTCTCATTCCCTCGTTGCGCCAATCACAGGCAAGCTTTCCTCAATGCTTCAATGCTGGTCGTACTCATCATTCCGCCGCCACCAGATCCCCTCCTCCGCTTCATTGCGCCCGAAGGGACCGCGATCAAGCCATTGATACATCCCCCAGAGTCCGTCCAATCCACGCGCATAAGTGGAATAGGTGTGATAGACTTCGCCTTCATCGAGAACAAAGGCGCTCATTCCAGGTCTGTCCCGGGTGTAAGTTGGAACGTCGGTTCCACAGGTCGCCGCGATTTGAGCGACTGCCTCGGAAACTACTGTGGTCGCGTCCATCGCGTGGCCGCCACATTCATAATTATATTCGATCGTTCCTGCACGCTGCTCCTCCTCGGTGAACGACACGTTAAAATCGAAGTTGAATTCGCCGCCGACCGACGAGGCCCAGGGAAATTTCCAGCCCATTCGCCGCTTGTACGCCCGCAACTTCGCCAGAGGGGCACGCGACACCGCCGTCAAAGTGACGTCGTGATTCGCCAGATGAATGACGAAGCCGTTGAATCCATCTGCGATCGAAGAGCAAGAGGGGCACCCCGCCGCGTAATCGGGTCCGAACATGAAATGGTAGACGAGCAGCTGCGAACGGTTCCTGAACAGGTCTTTAAGGAAGGCGCTTCCCTCCTCGGTCTCGAATCGATACTCCTTGTCTACCCGGACCCAGGGCAGTTCCTGGCGTCGCTGCGCCAACTCATCGCTGCGCCGTGTCAGTTCCTTTTCCGCAGCAAGCAACTCGAGTCGGGCTGCCAGCCATTCTTTACGTGTTCCGGTAATATGTTTAATTTTGGTCTCCATAGAGTCTCTTTCTTTGTTGTCAAAACGACCTGCTGGTTGGTGGTCGTCAGATAGGCTACCGTTAGGAATTGGCTAGCGTGAGTGACAAGTGTGGCGCGATTAAGAACGAAGACGATTTGGAAATCGCAGCTGCGGCGCGGGCACTTGCGGCGGGGGATCCTCTGGCGGCACTGAACCTGGTTGCGTTGCGTGCCGATGCTCCTGGCCTTGCACTTCGAGGTATCGCCATGGCGCGGCTCGGCGATCTCGCTCGAGCGAAGGTCCTTCTGCGAAGTGCAGCGCGCGCATTCGGCTCAAGAGACCCGCTGAAACGCGCCCGGTGTGTTGTTGCCGAAGCCGAGATTGCCCTCGTTTCACGCGACCTAAGCTGGCCTGCAAAATCGCTTGAAGCTGCCCAGGTCACACTCAAAAAGCATGGAGACCGGGCAAATTCCACGCACGCACGCTATCTGGAAGTGCGACGCTGTTTGCTAATCGGCCACCTCGACGAAGCAGAGCAAGCGCTCGCCAAGCTCGACTTCTTCCCTTTTCCTCCTGCATTGAAAACAGTTCACGAACTTGTCGTAGCCGGAATCGCGATGCGACGCCTTCAGATTAAAACCGCGCGCGCGGCTCTGGCTCGAGCCGAAGCAGCCGCACACCGCGCGGGTATCCCTGCGTTGACTGCCGAAGTCGAAAGTGCATCGCTCGTTCTGAGCGCACCCGCCGCACGATTGATTGAGCAAGGCAAAGAACGATTCATCCAACTGGACGAAGTTGAGCGTTTACTCGCGTCCGAGACACTCGTAGTGGACGCTTGCCGTTTTGTCGTGCGCATCGGGCGCGCTGTAGTTTCACTCACAAAACGTCCTGTATTGTTTGCGCTTGCGCGGGCGCTGGCTGAAGCGTGGCCTCTCGATGTGCCGCGGAGCACACTTCTTGCAAGGGCGTTTCAGGCAAGGTTCGCAGACGAATCGCATCGGACCCGGTTACGAGTCGAAATTGGCCGGCTCCGAAGAGCCATTCGGATTTTTGCCGATGTGCGCGCGACCAGACAAGGATTCACCCTCGTCCCGCACCACACGCGTGAGGTTGCCGTCTTAGCGCGGCCGATGGAGGAGGAGCATGCCGAGGTGCTTGCTCTTCTTGCCGATGGCGAGACCTGGTCGAGCTCCGGACTTGCACTTGCGCTTGGAATCAGTCAGCGAACCGTCCAGCGCGCCCTCGACTCGCTCGAGGAATCCGGCAGGGTTCAACCATTCGGCCGCGGGCGCGCTCGTCGATGGACGACTCCGCCCATGCCGGGATTCACGACGACATTGTTACTCCCCGCACCGCTCCCAATTGGTTAGCCTTGTGAAATGACAACTAAATCAAAAGCCGAGATCGTCCGCGAGTATGGCCCTTTCCCAGGCGCGGAACGCGTCAACGGCGTTACTTTCGACGGAACACAGGTCTGGTTTGCGGCTGATGACAAGATCTGTTCCTTGGATCCGGCGAGCGGCAAATTGGGACGCTCGATTAATGTAGACGCTTACGCAGGGAGTGCGTTCGACGGTCAGTATTTGTATCAAATCTCCGAGGGTCGGATCCAAAAACTCGACCCGAACACAGGGCAGGTGCTCGGCACAATCCCGGCGCCGCCTGGCGGCAAACATTCGGGCCTCGCATGGGCCGAAGGATCGCTCTGGGTTGGTCTGTATGACGACAAGAAAATCCATCAAGTCGATCCTCAGACAGGGGAAGTCCTGCGAACGATTGAAACAAACCGTTTTGTCACCGGTGTTACCTGGGTGGATGGCGAACTTTGGCATGCCACATGGGACGATGACGGAAGCGATTTGCGACAACTCGATCCGGCGACAGGCGAGGTCCTGCAGAGCCTCGAGATGCCAGAAGAAATCGGCATTTCCGGCCTCGAGTCCGACGGAGGCGGCCAGTTCTTTTGTGGAGGCGGAGGAAGCGGGAAATTGCGAGTTGTTCGAAGGCCGAAGCGGAGTTCCGGACGAGGCTAGAGGCAGAAAGCAGCGAGCCCGGAGATACTTTCGCGGAACTCGCGTGCTTAGCATCCATATCTAAGGAGGAAACGGAATGAAGAAAATCGTCAGCGAAGAAAACCAGAGAAACGTCTTGTGTTCTGACCGGCATGACCGAGTATGCGGCGTTCGTTTGTTTTTGTTCATAGCGCGGAAGATCGTCGATTGAATTCCTCAAAGGTGATTTGAACTCCCGGCTCTCGGGAACGGCTTTGTATCTGGCATTCGTTCCATCACCAATATATATGAAACTTTACGTAGGTAATCTCTCCTTTAGCACCACCGATCCTGATCTGAAGGATCTTTTCGCACCGTACGGAAACGTAACGGACGTGCATCTTGTCACCGACCGCATGTCGGGCGACTCGCGCGGATTCGCCTTTGTGACAATGAGCAGCGCCGCAGAAGGAAAAGCCGCAATTGCCGGTTTATCGGGCAAAAGCGTGGACGGCCGTAGTCTTACCGTCAATGAAGCCCGGCCGAAGACTGAAGGGGCGAAAGGCCCTTTCACCAAATCGCGCCGGTAGACGCACTCCTGTCTCACGCAGGCGGATTTTCTCCGAACCCGTCCGCCGTCCGTTCCTGAAGAGGAACGGCTAATACACACGCCGTCTACGGGAGACGGCGATGTGATCGATCAAATCACTACGCCGGCCCTGCCCAGCAGAACTTAGATACCATGCCTACTGAGAACGCTATTGTCGTTGAGGGAAGAATCATCGCTGTCCTGCCTGGAACAATGTTTCGAGTGGAACTTCCCAATCAGCACGTTGTTCTTGCCCATATCTCTGGGAAGATGAGAAAGCGATATATACGTTTGACCGTGGGAGATCGAGTAAGGATGGAAATGTCTCCTTACGACGTGAACAAAGCGCGCATTGTTTACCGGCTCTGATCAGATCCGCTGATCTTTTTCGCCGCGATAAAACCGGATAGGAGCGCGCCGTTCTCGGAGATCGGTACGGCCACCTCGTTTCCGGCGCTCGGCGTCGAAGATTTCGTCGCACCCGTCCACTTTGAGCTGGTGCGTGATTCGAAGCAGCTCGCCGATCCGGCCTTTGGGAAAGCCTTTCGTGGCGAACCACTGCAGATATTCAACCGGCAAATCGAACAGCGGCACGCCGGACGGGGGAAAGTTTCCCGGTCCGAATTTCCCGAAAGGCATGCGCACTTCGACGATTTCTTTCAGATCGGCAGCAAGCCAATCGCGCAAATTTTCGTCCAGAGGCATTTCGTCTGAATCTGCGATTTTAGCGGAGCCTGCGCACGATCCTGCAGATCCTGAACAGATCTTTGCGGCACGTCTGCTAAATAATCGTGCTTGCCAGGCAACTTCTAGTTCGATCACGCATTGGTTTGAAAATGCTTCAACGTCACGGAAGCAACATAAACACTAGTCCACTGATCAATGTCGGTGCCACCGCAGCAGCAAAAAGGTAAAGCGGCGATATTCCGGTGTCTCCAAAACGAGATGCGAGAATCGATTGCCCAGCGGGATTTGGAGAGTTGGCGATGACGGTCAAACCGCCGCCAGTCACCGCTCCTACCATTACCGCATATTTCAGAGAGTCAGAAAATCCTGGAACAAGCGAAGCGAGATAGGTAACCGCTGCGTTGTCATTAAAAGCGGTAAGAATCGTAGAGCTGATCATTAAAGGCCAACGAGACAACGCAGCCAGAAGGGGTGCAATCCACCATTGTTGGCAACCGCCATGAATGATAAGGGCTGCAAGGAAAAATCCGACGAGCAACGGCGGCCGTAGCGCGATCGCCCGCTGGTTCAGTCGCGTGGCCGAGACAAAGGCGAGAAAGAATAAAAGGCCCAGAATGACAAGAACCGGGTAGTGGGCGTTAATCACTGTCCAACATAGGAAAAGGAGGTGAATCATTGTGATGCCCCAGGGAATCGCCCGGACCTGTTCCTCTTTCTCTTCAACTTCCGGCGTACCCCGCCCAATTTTGGCGAATTCCTTCCGAAACAGTGTTAGGTAAAGCAGATTCGAAAGAATGATCCCGATTACTGCCTTCCAACCAAATTTGGTCAGCATGTATGGCAGGTCCCAGTTCCATCGGGTGGCGACGATGACGACTGGGGGAGAAGCAAACTGAGTCAATACTCCTCCGACTGAGACATTGACGAACAATAATCCTAAGGTCGCATACTTTAATGGTTCGGACGGTTTAAGGCTGTAAAACCGGTGACGCAATAAAAGTGCGCAGATCGTCATCGCAGCGGGCCCGGTAATGAATGATCCTAAGAGAGGTCCCAAAGTTAGAATAGTTAGCCACCAGGAAGAGGGTGTGCCTTTCCCAATCGCCGACACTTTGGCAATGAGGCTCTCCGTAAACCGAATGATCGGCAATGAACTGGCAATCGTCATAATGACAACGACGAAAATCGCGTCCGTGACGTTAACATTCCCGACATACTCGACCATTGTAGACCATCCGTGGAATGCAATGATTGAAATGAAGAGCGGGATTAGCCAGATACCGAAGACGGCTTCAACTTCGCTCATGAAATAAAAGAACTGCGCTCTGAACAGGAGTCGTTCATGTCCTCTACCGGCGTCCGGCAGATCATCCGGATTATGCAGCAAATACTCGATGGCGTCGTACGCTTGCTGGTAGTGGTAAGAGATCTTGCGAAATTTTGCGACGAGAAACGTGTGAACGATCGCAGCGAAAAAGATAATCGTGACGACCAGATTCAACGGCTCTTGTTGAACGCGCCGTTCAAGCCTTACGAGAAACGGTTGGCCCTTTTGGTCCTGGTAAACATCGACAGGCAGAGGGAATTGGGTTGCTGATGCCGATGTCCCGCGCTCAGCCGGTGTGGCTGCCTCACTCGCTAGGCAGAAACAGAATCCCAACAAAACTATCAGGAATGCGCTACTCGGAACCATTCCTGACCCCATCAGATGCGTAAATGCCCCAGTTCATGGATGTGTAACGTTTATCACTGTGGATCGCATTCGTTAAAATGGAATTTAATTCGAAAGCGACTGGCGACTGACTGATAGTCCTGAGACTTCCGGAACTATTCCCATCACATCCCAGTTGATCAGTGGGACTGATCAGCACTCCAAATCGTGTTATCGGCGAACACGACTTTGCGTACGATCAACGTGAGTATAACATCGTCATGAGGTAAGCTGCGCATTCGCTGCGGGCTGCCCTCGAACATGTTCAAAGGCCAGACACCGGTCTGTTGAGTTGGTGCATCGGCTGGGTAGATCACATCTCGAACCGCACGTACCATCAAGATTTGCTGTCCTAGTCGATCACGAAAGACGAGGGAAGCATCTACTAATTTGATATCTTTGTGAGTCCGATTCTTCAGGCAGTAACTGATAATGTGCCTTTTATCAAAATCGTATTGAGCATCATTGTATGTGTAGTCCCAGTCTCCAGCGATGACCAAAGGTGAATCAGCTTGTGGTGTGGGCGAAGGCGTCGCAACGGTCGAAGCCGACTCTTTAGCTTCTTTGAGAGCGATAGCTACCGCCGGGATGTTTTCCAGCTCATTCAGACGATCTTCCAGCGCTTTAACTCGTTGCTCCAATGTATCGGGCGAAGGAGATGGTGTCTCCGCACTTACCAGCGATGGCGAAGTTGTGAGGCAGAAAGCGAATATCGTCAGCCATAGATTCCGGGGAGTCACAAAATCTGGAAATTACGAAAATTCTAGAAAGAAGTCACGATCATCGTACAAGCTCTTCAGCCCGTGGAAGTTCAATGCCAACCAAGTGTCTGCGATTATCTCCTTCCTCATACCTTCGCAGATTTAATTGCCACGGAGTGGCAATGTTTCTGAGCCCTCTTCCTTCTTCCTTCTTACTTCTTCAGCACCTCTTCGGTTTCCACATAACCGTACATCTCGGGCAGGATGAATTTTGCGGAGAGGAATCCGATTAAAGAGAGGATCGAAACCACAAAAGTTGCGCCGGCTTTGCCAAACGCCTCGCTGACCATCGGGAAGACAAATGCACCGAAAAAGGAGGCTGCCTTAACGAATGCATATCCAAAACCGGAGGCAGTCGCCTTGAACCTGGCTGGCGCCGCCATCGACGTGATCGTCATTCCATTCGAAGCATCCCAGTAGTGGCCCCACATAAGAATGCAGGCACCAATGACGATGAAGATTTTCCAGTCATTCTGGATTGCAAATCCGCCGATCAAAAGCCCCAGGAAGGCCAGCCCGAAACCCCACATCGCAACACCACGATGCCCAATCTTGGCGAGCATCAGCGGCGCAACATAACCGGAAACCGTCCCAAGACAAAAAATCAACGCGGTCACGAGATTTGTGCCGACAAGATTGCCACCGGAGGAGACTCCAACACCCGAGAGAACCAGGATAACCGGAAGATAAAACCCCCAGGCGGCAAATTCCGCCCCCTGGCAGGCGTTGGAAATCCAGCCAAAAATCGTGGCGCGCTTCTTGATCGGATCGGACCAGATGACCTTCAGGAAGTCGCCCAGTTTCGGTTTCTCAAGCCGCACATCCTCATTGGGCAGCATATCCAATGAATCGTCGAATAACTGTTTGGAGACTTCCTTGGCCTTCACAAATTGACCGCGTTGCAAAAGCGACAACGGCGTTTCGGGAAGATTCAGCCGCCCCAACAACAGGACAATCGCCGGGACAGCGCCCAGAGCCAGCGCGGCGCGCCACAAAATCCAGTGCGGCATGCCCGTACAGTACATAATGGTGATTGCGATGATCGAGAACACCTCCCCTAACCCGAACATGAATTGCCAGCGGCTCCCCATTTCCTCCCGTTTACCTTTGGACATCGACTCCATGATGTAAGCGTATCCATTGGAGATATCGCTCCCGAGCGGGATACCAATCAGTAGGCGCAACACAATGAGATCCCAGATGTTTCTCGAAAACCCCTGGGCGATCGCGAGTACGATGAATAGGACCATCGTCAGAATGAAAACCTTCTTGCGTCCTAAAAGATCGGCGACGATTCCCCCTAGAAGAGCTCCGGCAAGCGCTCCACCCTGAACCGCTGCCGTGACCAGCCCAAGTTGAACCGCATTCGGGTGATACTCGGCATTAATGAAGATGAGAACGAAGGCAATTGCATAGAGATCCCAGGCTTCAATCAGGATGGTGGCAATCATCATCCATCCGCCCGTATTGCTTGATGCTGTCCCTGGTTTATTGAGCAATATTCGGGTTGCCTCGTCGGACAATCGTCGAATCGTTGTCTGGTCCATACAATGTTTCGTAGGGGGTATCGGGTGGCCGTCGGCAAAGCCAAGTGTTGCGCCCTAGTTAAACGCCAGAATGTGCTCTCAAGCAATCCACGATTTAATTGCAATAATCGTTGCGACTCGGTCTTGCCTCCCGGTTGCCAGAAGCGATATCGATTAAGTTATGTGGACATCTGATTCCCCCGGTTCGGCGCTTACTCTGGAGCAGAAACCTTTCGGTACCCTGCCAAACGGTTCGAAGGTTGATATTTATGCGCTCAAAAATTCTCAAGGCCTGGCAGTGAGTATCCTGACCTACGGCGGAATCATTCAATCGATTCTACTGCCGGATAAGAACGGCGTTCCTGCTGATGTTATCCTCGGGTTCGATAATTTGGAGGACTATGTCAATCGAAGTCCTTACTTCGGCGCAATCATTGGCCGCTATGGGAACCGGGTCGCCAATGGTCGCTTTACTCTCAATGGGATCGAATACCAAATTCCAACGAATGACGGAGCGCACGCACTGCATGGGGGACCGGATGGATTCGATAAGAAGCTATGGGCAGCGAAGCCAATCGAGCATTCAGACTATGTTGGCGTGGAATTAGCCTACCGTTCTCCCGACGGCGAGATGGGGTTTCCGGGTAATCTGGATGTCGCCGTCCGGTACACGCTTAATAATGCGAACGAGCTGCGCCTCGATTATTCGGCTGTCACCGACAAAGAGACCGTACTCAACCTGACTAACCACGCATACTTCAACCTGGCGGGCGCCGGCACCGGCACTGTGCTGGATTCCATCGCATTGATCGATGCTGACAGGTACACACCGGTGGATCAGACACTCATCCCGACAGGAGAACTTCACGATGTGAAAGGAACTCCGTTTGACTTTACGGTGCCGACTCCAATCGGTGCAAACGTTGAGATGGATCACGAACAGCTTAAGCACGCCGAAGCCAATCACGGCGGATACGATTTAAACTGGGTGCTAAATCATCCCGGCGATTTAAGCGCACTTGCGGTGCGTGTCACCGATCCGAAGTCCGGACGGACGGTTGAGATGTACACGACCGAGCCGGCTGTCCAATTCTATTCCGGGAACTTCCTGGACGGCACGTTAACGGGAAAAGCGGGCCTGACTTATCCGCATTGGGGGGCGTTCACCCTGGAAGCTCAACATTATCCGGACTCACTCAATCAGGGACATTTCCCGACAACGGTTCTCTCCCCTGGAGATCGCTATGTCCAGACAACCGTATACAGGTTCCGGGCAACGTAACCGGACGGAATTGACGAATCCCGCTCGGCGAACGATATAATTCCGCCACCGAAAAAATTAACTCGAAGTTGAGCGATCGGAGGAAACTCTCGTTCCCTCTGCGCCGCATGGGGTCAAGAGTTGTTTGACGGGTACACCCGAAATGCAGACGCAAAATCAAACGACGGAACAGGCAGATAGCAAGAGCATCACCGAAAACACAGTTTTCGCGGTGCTCATCGCGATCAGCATATCGCACCTTCTCAATGACACCATTCAATCGGTAATTCCGGCGATTTATCCGATTCTGAAAAGCTCATTTCATCTCAATTTTACGCAAATTGGGCTCATTACACTGACTTTCCAGCTGACCGCTTCGTTGCTCCAACCCTTCGTAGGTCTTTACACAGATCATCATCCCAAGCCCTACTCGCTGGCAATCGGGATGGGATTCACTTTAGTCGGCCTTTTGCTGCTTTCGACCGCGCGCAATTTTCCGATGATACTTTGCTCCGCCGCGCTCGTCGGCATGGGATCATCAATCTTTCACCCGGAAGCTTCCCGTCTTGCTCGAATGGCGTCCGGGGGGCGTCACGGATTTGCTCAATCCATTTTTCAAGTGGGCGGCAATGCGGGAACTTCATTTGGGCCATTGCTCGCTGCGCTGATCATTGTGCCGCGAGGCCAGTACAGCGTCGCTTGGTTCTCTCTCGTGGCCCTGATCGCGATCATTGTCCTCTGGAATGTCGGCCGCTGGTACCACCGGAACCTCTCCCGGATCAAACCCGCAACTCGCCGCAAGGATTCAGCCGGACGCCTTGGGTTATCGCGGCAAAAGGTGACATTGGCGCTGGCGGTCCTGATTGCGCTCATGTTCTCGAAGTTTTTTTACATCGCGAGCATGACCAACTACTACACTTTCTACCTGATCGGAAGATTTCACTTACCGGTGCAGGGTGCACAGCTGCTTTTGTTTCTCTTCCTCTTTTCAGTGGCCGGCGGCACAATGATTGGTGGTCATCTTGGCGATCAGTTTGGACGGAAATATGTCATCTGGGTTTCGATTTTAGGCGTCGCGCCATTCACTCTTCTCCTGCCATACGCCAACTTGTTCTGGACCGGCGTACTGACAGTGATAATCGGGCTGATTTTGGCCTCTGCGTTTTCCGCGATTCTGGTCTATGCCCAGGAACTGGTGCCCGGCAAAGTAGGGATGATTGCGGGCCTCTTTTTCGGATTTGCTTTCGGGATGGGAGGGGTCGGCTCGGCTGTTCTCGGCAAGCTCGCGGATCAGACGAGCATCTACTTTGTTTTCCAAGCCTGCTCGTTTCTTCCACTCATTGGCCTGTTAACAGGATTTCTGCCGAACCTGAGCCAAGTGGACCGTGCGCAGCCGGCGCATTGAAGACACGTGAAAGGGCATTCTCCTCGTATCTTCTAGCCGTACTCTTCCTGATACGTTGAGAACACCCAAAGCCGCAGCAAACGTCTGCGCCTCCACTGGCAACTGACTACCGACGCTGACAACTGCCTCTGGCTAACGCCGCAGAAACTGAGATGCGAGCTGAAAGACGTCGTTCAAGATCGCTCCTCCGTTCTGATTTGAACCAAGGAAGTTGCTGAGCACCGGGTTGGTTGCCTGCGAATCGGTCTGATGGGTACCGGTATCCAGTAACTTCATCACGACCGGAATCAGCAAGGGCAACATCTGATTGATCAGCTGCGGATTCAAGCCGGTGCGCTGGCCTATTTCGCCAATCACCGAATTAAATCGATCCTGTCCGAGCAGGTTGACGATCTCCTGGAGCCCGGTGCCGGGCTGAGCTAGATTTGAGACGGTCTGCTGTACGGCAGCTTGTCCGTTTGTCTGCTGTTGTTGACTTAGCGCGTCCTGTAAATGCGATCCCAGAACATTCAGGATGGGCTGGATTTGCTGCACCCCTTGACCACCGGGGAGAAGTTGAGCGAGATTTGCCAGCCCTTGGAGGTCCTGCTGGCTACCAGCGTGGTCTGGATTCTCGATCGATTGAAGCACTGTTTGAAAGAGGCTCATAATGTGGGTCATCCCTTTTTAGGGCAGTCACCGGTTCGTAGCAAGAGTTGAAACCTTTCTCGGACTTGGTGCATTAGTGCACTAGTTGGGTCTCATGTCGTTTCCAGGATTGACAAGTCAAAATTTTGCTTAATCATTTGGGCCGGATTCCGAATTAGGCCTATAGGGGGTGCGATGGACGCTTTCCCGGCCTATAGTGCGGTATTCAGGAGGTAATTCGATTTAAAGCGAAGCGTCGTATCGTAGCGTCCGGCACGGTCGCGTCGGGAGAATGATTTAGTGGAAAGAGTTCACGCCATCTATGGCCTCCAATACAATTAAACGTTACAAACATCGTTGCCTGATCGCACTGACGCTCGCAGGTGGCTTTTTAGGAGCACAGACTGCCCTGTCTGAAAGCGTTTCGCCTCCAGCTGCAGCACCACGAGTGGCGCCTCCTGATCCCGCCCCAATCGTTGCTTCGACCAACCCCGCTCCGCCAAATCCTTTTGAGTCGGAAGTGAACGCCTTGGATGCGCGGCTCTCGCAGTCACCCATCACTTCCAGTCCCATCATCTTTTACGGCAGTTCGTCGATTCGGCTTTGGAAAACCCTCCAACAGGATTTTTCCGGTTATGCTGTCCTGAATTGCGGTTTTGGCGGATCGCGACTTACCGATTGCGTCCGGTACGCCAATAGGCTGGTCATCCCAAGGAAACCATCCGCCATCGTTATTTATGCCGGAGACAATGATCTCGCGATCGGAACTCCACCGGAAAAGGTCTTTCAATCCTTCAGACAACTGTTTGGGATCTTCCGTAGCTATTCACCTTCGATTCCGATCGCTTTTGTTTCGGTCAAACCGAGTCCGGCCCGATTGGTATTTCTGGACAACATTTTGAAGTTCAATCAGCTCGTCGAAGATTTTCTCAAGACGCAGCCTGAAACCGAATATATCGACGTCTGCTCTGACATGCTCGGGCATGACCGCAAACCGATTCAGTCTCTTTTTCGCAGCGATCAAGTGCACCTGAGTCCAGCGGGGTACGAGATCCTCCGCAAAGAAATCGGCGGGTTTCTGTCTCAAGACTGCCCCCGAGCTCAAGAGGCTCGTGCACAAGAAGCCCGGTCGCAATAAATTGCGGGTGTCCAGGCAACCGATGAAGTTTCAAATTTAGCTGTATTGATTCCTCGGTTTGGACTAGCTTTTCCCGCGGCTTAAGACGGTGTAAGCTGGTAAAGCGCGACGCGCTACTGGTTATTTTGAAACCAGACTCCCCTTGGCGCGTCTAACGATGGACGACGTTTTCTAGATGTTTAGAGGGTGAAAGCGGGCAAACCAAAATAGCAAAGCGACGCGAACAAGTGGGACCTACGGAGCAAATTACCGTTTGTATCAATGAAGCGACTGATTGAGCTCGATATCCTGAGAGGGTTTTTATTGCTCATGATGGTGGTTAATCACGCGCCATCGCAGCTTCGGGTCTTCACCGACCAGCCGATTGGGTTTTTTTCTACTGCTGAGCCATTTGTGTTCGTTTCTGCGTTTCTTGCGGGTTTACTTTTCCAGCGGAGAGCAGAAAAGCAGGGATTTCACGCTGCCCGAGCTGCAACTGTCTCCAGGGCATTCCGGATTTATCGCGCCCACTTGGTGACGTTGCTTTTCGCTTTCGTCGTCGGCGGCGTTTTTCTGGCGCAGCTACCCGGAATTCAGAGCCTGCTCGATCAATACTTTAAAAATCCGGGAGCAGCGATGCTTGCGGCGACGGCTCTGTTTTTTCAGCCGCCACTACTGGACATCCTTCCGATGTATGTCGTCTTTTCACTGTTAACCCCTCTAGCATTTTGGGCAGCGAACCGCTGGGGATGGAAAAAAGTTCTGATTGCCAGTGCTTGTTGTTGGGTCATCTCTCAGTTCCGAGTGCGGGAGATGCTTCTGGCCAGTGTGAAAGACGCCACGTATCTCAATCCGGGACCGTTTGACTTGATGTCCTGGCAGCTGCTTTGGCTCGGCGGCTTGTTATTCGGTAAGTGCGTTCAGGAAGACCGACCCATTTTGCAGTTATCGCCACGTGGCGAGGCCGCGCTGATATTGCTGGCAATGGGTTTCCTCGGCTTGCGATGGTACACGATCTTAATGCAGATCGATCCCGGAAAACAGAATTGGATTCTGGATAAGTGGCATCTGGGTCCACTTCGGCTGTTTAACTTTTTTGTGACGGCGTGGGTCGTCGCAAAGTTGCTACCGATGCTACAACGCTGGCAGATCCCGCTCCGTCCGTTTAGTGTCGTTGGGCGAAACATGCTCCCCGTGTTTTGCGCCGAGATTTGTTTGTCGCTCGTATTGGTCGGCGCGATCGACCCGAGTAAGAGCCACAAGCCGCTCACAACGGTGCTGGTTCTCGCTCAGATCCTGAGTATTTTCGTTATTGCGGAGTTTCTCGAGCGGAGGTCGAACGCGAAAACCAGCAATAGCTTACAGGTTGCAAGCGTTCCGCCGCTGTAGGCGTTAAATTTTGCCTCGCCAATCCCGACGCAGGCTCCTATGTTGCCTGCCTCTTCTGCTGTTATGTCCTGGAAGCGAGCGCAAATACACGCTGAATCGATGCTGGAAAACCTTGGCCTTGGCGAGAGGCTGAAGGGAAGAAAAGACCTTCGAGGTAAGAAGGTCATCTTCGTCGACGACGGCTCCAATAAATATCGGACCATGTGCTTTACGATTGCATCCAAACTCGTCAAGAAACGAGGCGCTGAGGTGGAGCTCGTGCCGCCGGCGTCGGGCGAAGTGCCGCACGCAAAGGTTATCGAAATCGATCTGCGTCCGAAACCGCGGACTCAGCGCCCAATCAATCGGCGCTAAGGAGAATTCTATCGTGACGCCGAAGCCGTTGCAGCTCGGTGCCTGGCTGGCAGGCTTCGCGGCAGCCGCTTTTTCTATTTCACGGTGTCTGAATTATCATCCTCGCAAAATCGAGCTACTCGAGCCGCAAAATCGTAGCGATGCGACCCGCCTTCAGCCAGCCCAACGATTAAGGATTCTAACGTTCAACGTCCAGTTTCTTGCTGGGACGGAGTACAACTTTTTCTACGATGGCGGCCCGGACACGCTTGTCGACAGAAGAGCAATTGAAGTTGTTGCGGCAAGCATTTCCCGCTTCATCCGGAATTGTGACGCGGACCTCGTGCTCCTTCAGGAGGTCGATTGCGGTGCACGTCGGACTGCTTATGTAAATGAATTGGCGCTGTTGGAAAGTTCTCTTCCGCCGGTCCTACAGAACCACGTTGCCGCCTACTATTGGAAATCCAGGTTTGTCCCTCATCCAAAAATCCTCGGAGCGGCGGGAACAATGTTGGTCGTCTTTTCCCGGTATGAGATCGCGTCGGCAAAACGCTATCAACTTCCGCTGACACCGGCGAATCTTGTCGAGCAGGATTTCAATCTTAAGCGCGCTGTATTGGAGGTCGTTCTCCCTCTTTCAAACGGAAAGAGTGTGACGATTCTCAATACCCATTTGGAAGCGTTCCCAAAGGAGACAAATATCATGGAACGCCAAATTCAGGCTCTACTCTCCCGTTTAGATACGCTCACCCGGCAGAATCAGCCCTGGATTATCGCAGGCGATTTCAACCTGCTTCCCCCCGGTCAGTCGGCTCGGTTGAGCCCGGAACATCGAGGGAATCATCGAGAGCCATCCGAGCTTGGATCGCTTTATGAGCGATATCAGGGTATTCCCCCGCTCCAAGATGCGACCGGAGACCAGATGCGGCGCTGCTTCACGTACACTCAAAAATCGGGGCAAGCCAGAATCCCGGTGCGTACGCTGGACTACTTTTTCGCGGCGCAGACGATAAAAGTCCACGGCTATAAGGTCTCATCCGAGGAGATGATCGGCGTATCAGATCACCTGCCGCTAGTCGCGGAATTCACCCTGCCTGCTGACAGTTGAAGAGCGTTGAGCCGGCTGCATATCGCGTAGAAGACCAGCCAGATCCTCCGGCGTATCGACGTCCACCGCTCCGTCAGACCACTCGATCACCTGAACGCGGTTTCCTTCTCTGGCAACGATGTTCCGTGCACCTTGATCACCCTCGAGAGTTTTCAGGATCGAAAACCAGTCCGACCCAAACATCATCGGCGCGCCGAGGATCCCCTCGTATCGGGCTGCGATAATCATGTCGGGCTCTCCTTTCGATCGATCGAAAAATTGCTGAACAACGTCTGCGTTCAGCCAAGGCTGATCTGCCAACAACAACAAGATCGAATTCGCCCCCTCTTCTTCGGCCCTTTCTACTCCGAGGCGGATCGATCCCGCCAGCCCGGTCTCCCAAAAAGGATTTACGACGATATCAGCACCGCTATTTTTTAGGACTGGGACGCAATCGTAAGCGCTGCAGCCCAGAACGACGATCAAATGATCCGGATTTGCGTCCGCGGCGATTCTGACGATTCGCCGAAGCAATGGCTCCCCCATGATGTACAGTAGCTGCTTCGGTTGCCCGAGCCTCCGCGATCCTCCTGCCGCGAGAATAACTATCGCGCTTCGTTGCAAATTTGCGGTCTCCTCACTTTATGGATCGATCCGGTCCGGTCCCGCAGTCGACCCCCTTCGCGTCCTGTCAAAGTTGCCTGTATCTCGGCAACAACTGCCAGGGCTATTTCTTCCGGCGACTCTGAACCGATATCCAATCCTGCCGGACTGTGTAAAGTAGATACGTTCTCGAGCCGAAAACCTTCGTTAAGCAGTTCGTTCAGAAGCAGATTTTTTCGCCGACGCGGACCGAGCAGGCCGACATAGCCAAAACTCCCTTGTAAGACCTTTCTCAGAGCCACGATATCTCGGCCAAAATGATGCGACATGACGACGCAAGCCGTGCGCGAGTCACCAGGCGGCAATAAGTCTGCATCGAAAGCCAGCTCAACCTGCCAGCCAAGAAATTTTGAGACATGGGAAACCGCCTCCGAATCCGCGTAGTCGCCGAATACGATCAGTCGAACAGGAGGTTGCATCTCCTCCACAATCTCTTCGTCATGGTCGCTCTCCCACCTGTCTGCCAATTTCGTACCTGGCTCCTGATCGGTCAGACGGTAATTCGTCGTCACTAAAAACGGTTCCCGATCGCCAATGATTTGGATCAAAGACTCCAGGAACGGGCTTGGTTTCGTTAAACGTTCGACGAGCAATTGGATTGATCCGTCGCAAGCGAATCGGGAACGCAGGTCGACGGACCAAATAAATGGTTTCCCGGTCCGAATCACCCGCTGTGCACGGTCGGCAATCTCCTCTTCGACACAGCCCGCACTCAGCCGGCCAAAGAACTGTCTATCGCGCGTAATCAGCATCCGCGCTCCAACTCGGCGATAGGTTGACCCGGAGGATTTAACGATGGTCGCTAGAGCGAATGGACCATCGGAGTCGCGATACGCATCAATGATCTGCTTCAGTTCTATCCAAGCCATTCTCGCCCAAAAATGTTAGTTCATGCTAATCGCTGGTTCCCTCAAATCCAACAATTTTTCCGGCCGAATCGGAAAGTCCCTTACCCGTTTACCAGTCGCATTAAACACAGCATTAGCAATCGCAGCAGGTAATCCGGTCGTACCGATTTCCCCTATCCCGCGGGCGCCAACGGAATTGAAGATCGTATCCGGCTTATCGATGAAGTGGATGTCCATGTGCGGGACGTCCGCGTTGGTTGCCACGAGATAATCTGCAAAGTTTCCATTTGCGTACCTCCCATTGGAAGCCTCAAGAATTGATCCTTCGAACAATGCCATGCCGATGCCGAAGACAATTCCACCAATGATCTGGCTCCGTGCAGTCTTGGCGTTCACGACCGTACCGATATCCATCACCGAAGTGATTTTTTGGATCCGCACTTCTCCAGTCCACTGGTTCACTCCGACTTTGCAAAAGTGAGCTCCAAAAGAGTTAAATGCATATTTTTTCTCTTCTGGCCCCTGTTCAGTCGTTTCAACAGCTTCGACAGCACTGCGCCCGATACCAGTCAGGAACTCTCCAAAGTCGACGCTCTTGCCTCCTCCTATGAGCTCTCCATTGCGGTAGGCAATCTCTTCTGGTTTCATTCCGTAGAATGGTGATCTCGGATCGGTCGCAGCGACCAGGACGAGCCTCTTGATCGCCGAACCCGCCGCCTTTTGAATGGCAGGAGTAACACTGCAAACCGATGTGGACCCGCCGGAATTGGGTGCAGGTGGCAATGCCGAATCGCCGAGTTCCGGCCGAATTCGCTCCATCGGCAACCCGAGAAAATCCGCTCCGACGAGGGCAAGCACCGTCCAGGTACCCGTCCCCAGATCCTGGGTTGCCGACGAAACCTTTACGGTGCCGTCCGGTTGAAATCTTACTTTGACCGATGCCGGGTTGCGATGCGCCGGATAGAGCGCAGTGGCCATTCCCATTCCCATCGACCAATCGCCTTCCTTAACAGCACCCGGCTCAACGTTTCGACCAGACCATCCGAATTTATCCACACCGATTTCGTAGCATTCCCGAAGATTTTTTAACGACCACGGGACATTCCGGCCGGGAAACAAATCCGCGTCATTTTTGATGCGCAATTGCACCGGATCCATGCCCAGCTTAACCGCTAACTCATCCATCGCGCACTCGAGGGCGAGCATTCCCGGGGCGCAACCGGGTGCCCGCATAAACGTTGGACCACCCACTGTAAACGGCACGGCCGTATGGCTAACCCGAATATTGGGCGACTTGTACAAAAGTCTCGAAGTCCGATGAGCGGCGGCTTCAATGAATGCTTTCGAAAACGAAACCGTCGACTTGACATCATGTTTAACGGCTTGGAGTGATCCGTCACGGTTCGCTCCAAGGACAAGTTGCTGACTCAGCGCCGGTCGGTGCCCCACGAGCGTGAACATTTGAGGGCGCGTCAGGATCGTTTTCACCGGCCGATTCAGTCGGCGCGCGGCCGCCGCGGTCAATGGGGTAAATAGCCACATCGACCCTTTGCACCCGAAGCCACCGCCTACATAAGGACAGACGACTCGAACCAGAGCATCATCGATCCCAAGCACCGCTGCAATGTTACGCTGATCGGCGACAACGCCTTGAGTCGCATCGTAGATCGTCAACCGGTCGCCTTCCCAAGTCGCCGTAACGGCATGGGGTTCCATCGGATTATGATGCAAAATCAGCTCGGTATACGTTGCATCTACAACGACAGGGCTACCCTGGATGACATCATCGATCGAAGAGACTCCCTCCGCTAAGAACTCGATATCGGCCTTTTCTCCTCCGACATCATTCGGGGTGAACGCCTTCGCCATTCCGGCATCCCAAGATGCGACTGGCTCTTGAGAGGCATACTCGGTTTTCACCAGAAACGAGGCGTCCCTTGCCTGTTCGAACGACTCGGCGATCACAAGACCGATGATTTCCCCGTAGTTGCGGACTTTCGTGTCCTGAAGCGGAGAAAACGGTTCCCCGCTGCTCGCGCCCTCCCCTGGACCGAGTGGTCGATAGAGTTGTATTGGGTTGAATGGGCTGAAGATCGCGATTACGCCGGGTAAGCGCTCGGCTGCGCTGGTGTCCATCGCCACGATAGACCCGTTAGCCACCGTACTGGTCAGCAGATAACCATACGCGAGATTACTCGGGCGGCGGTCCCCTGAGTAGACGGCTTTCCCAGTCACCTTCAACCGGCCATCCACTCGGTCGATCGACTTTCCGATGTATTCCGTGCTCATACCAGGCCTCCTAAATTCAACAACGCTCGAGCCACAGTCCGCCCCACCAAATCGACCTTGAACTGATTGTCTTTCAGCGGCTTCGCGCCCGCGCCCGCCAATGCCGCGGCGGCCGTAATGGTCTCGCGATTCAGACTCTTTCCCTTTAGGGCTTCGCAGACAGAAGGCAATTTCCACGGTTTTGTCCCCACTCCTCCGACTGCAACCCGCGCGTCTCGAATTTGGTTCCCTTCGATATCCAATGCGACTGCCGCCGATGTGAGCGCAAACTCATACGAGTCACGATCCCTGACCTTCAAATAAGCGGATTTCCTAGCCCACGGAAGCGCCGGTACTAGAATCTCAGAAATCAATTCTCCAGGGCGCAAATCGTTTTCCTTTTCCGGAGTTTCTCCTGGCAATCGATAAAACTCCTCCAGTTTCACCGAACGATCGCCGGATACGCTCTGGAGGCGAATCTCTGCGTCAAGCGCCACAAGCGCGACGGCAAGATCGCTTGGATGCGTCGCCACACAGTATTCACTAGTTCCGAAAATGGCATGACCCCGATTCTCGCCACTCAACGCTGAACAACCGGTTCCGGGCTGCCGTTTGTTGCACGGAGTCGCCGGATCTCGATAGTAGCCGCATCGGGTCCTCTGCAGCAGATTCCCACCCATGCTCGCCATATTGCGAATCTGCGGAGAGGCGCTTTTCAACAGAGCCTCGCTGATCACCGGATAGTTCGACATCACGTCGGGATGGATCGCGACATCACCCATCCGCTCCAGCGAGCCTATTCTTAAGCCGCCCTGGATCATTTCGATCCCACGCATCGGCAATGAATTAACGTCGAGAAGGCGGGAAGGCGTCAAAACCTCCAGCTTCATCAGATCGATCATGGTCGTTCCGCCGGCAATAAACGCGGAATTGACGTCGCCTCGGGAATTCGCATCGTTAACGCTGGAGGGGGTTTCGTAAGTAAATGAACGCATCGTGTTACCCCTTTGATTTCGCAGCCGCCAATTTGATTGCGTCTACGATGTTTGGATAGGCCCCGCATCTGCACAAGTTGCCGGACATGTTCTCCCGTATCTCGGCCTCTGAATGGGTGTGCCCTTCACGAATACACGCCACTGCGGACATGATCTGGCCAGGTGTGCAATAACCGCATTGGAATCCGTCGCATTCGATGAAAGCCGCCTGGACCGGATGCAGTTCATCCCCCTGCGCCAGCCCTTCAATCGTGGTTATTTCCTTGCCTTCGGCCATCACTGCGAGCGCGAGACACGAGAGCGCTCTTCTGCCATCGATGTGGATCGTACACGCCCCACATTGTCCCTGGTCACAACCCTTTTTTGTGCCGGGCAATTCCAATCGATCTCGCAACGCGTCGAGCAACGTCACGCGATTGTCGACCCGAAGCCGCTGAGCTTTCCCGTTAACTTTCAGGATGATTTCTGATTGCCCGTCTCCGCTTTCCTTTTTTGGGATATCGCCCGGAGAGGATTCTCGCTCAGGTGCCGGCGCGGCACGAAGCAAAGGTGGCGCGACGGTTATGCTCGCTGAGAGAGCCGCTAATCGAGCGATAAATCCACGTCTGGACGATCCGCCTGAATTTTCAGCAATGCTGGGAGAATCACCAGGCAACTCCACCGCACAATCGGATTCTTGCCGCATAAGATTATTACTTTCAATGGCCGAAAAAATTCGCGTTTGGCCTGCCCGCAATGATCGAAAATATTGAAGCGGACTTATCAACAAATCTAATAATCGTAAGAACGCTACAGAAAAGAGACTGCCAACCTCGACCTGCGAACGAGTCGCAACTATTTGGTTGCGATTTGCATTTCGAAAGTGAGAACTCAACGAATGCCTCTTGCGTTTCGCACACTAAAATGCTTTTCGCATGAAACCGTTGAGGACTTGCAAACGTCTGCGTTCCGTACAATGACTTCTACCCGACATGCTCATTGACCTCAGCGATCGAGCGAAATTCAAAGCGACCGGAATCGATCGTAAGCGTTTTCTGAACGGCCAGCTCACGAACAATATGCTGGCGCTCAAACCCGGGTTCACACTCTACGCGTGCGCGCTGACAGCTAAAGGCAAGTTATCCGCGGACCTGTACGTGGCAGAAGCGCACGACGCCCACTATCTCGACGCCGATTCGTTGCTTCGGGAATCGCTGCAGATTCGCCTCGAGAAATACATCATAGCCGACGACGTGACGCTTGAAGATGTCACTGAAGAATTCGGGTTGTTTCACCTTGTCGACCCGGACGCGGTAGAGCAGGAAGCTCGCAAACATATCTCAATCGAGATCTTGGAAAAAAACGGCGCATTTCTGTTCGAATCGAGCCGGTTCGGCGTCCCGGGTATTGATCTCTGGTTTCCAACCAAATGCGGCACCGCGATACGGGATGTGCTGGGAGAATCTCCAATTGGCTCCGAGAAAGCCGAAAGTCTTCGCATTGAAAAGGGAATTGCGCGCTGGGGGCACGAACTATCCGAAGAGGTTCTACCTCAGGAAGCCGGGCTCGATTCTCGTGCAGTCAGTTTTACCAAGGGATGCTACCTTGGGCAGGAAGTCATCAGCCGCATTAAAAGTATTGGACACGTGAACCGTCATTTGCGCGGTCTGGTTCCGGCGGATGGCGTCGCCATCCTGGCCGGGGACAAACTATTCGGGTCGGAGGAGGCTGCCAAAGAGATTGGTTTTCTCACCAGCGTTGGCCCCACCCGCCATGGCGCGCAGACAATCGCTTTAGGATACGTGAAACGCGGTTTTGAAGCCGATGGAACGACCTTGCAAGTTCGACGGAACAATACTTTGATTGGGCCCATCAAGGTTCAAAGCCTTCCATTTGAATTAGCATGAAAAAATTTTTAATCCTGTCGGTGGTCTTGCTCTCGTCGGTGGTTGTCTGTTTGGCTGACCCCGTAGCCGTGTTCGACGTTCAATGGGGCAAAGGGAAAAATCGGCAACAGCGGAGCTTCTCGATAGGTTTCTACGATGGTGCAGCACCGCAAACGGCCGCAAATTTCAAGAAACTGGTTCAGGACGGTTTTTACGTGCACACGACGTTTCATCGGGTGTTTCCAAACTACCTCGTTCAAGGGGGCGACCCGATAAGCAAAGGGAAAGATCTCACGGTCATCGGAACTGGGGGACCTGGTTACACGCTCCCGGCCGAAATTCGTCAAAAACATGTGCGCGGTTCGGTCGCAATGGGTCGACTTCCAGATAAGGTGAACCCCAATCGCCTGTCCAATGGCAGCCAGTTTTATGTTTGTCTCCAGCCGATTCCCGCTCAGGACGGCCAGGACACTGTCTTCGGAGAAGTCGTTTCCGGTCTTCCCGCGCTCGATGAGATCAGCCACCTGCAAGCCGACACGAATGCGAATCCGGTCGAAAGGGTGGAAGTTATTCGAGCCTACATCATTGATCGCTCCCAACTCGGGCACGCGGTGAAAGTAAAGTAAGGGGCTTTCGCCATCCGGGCGCTGCATGTTGGATTGTTCCCTTTGGAGAGTGAAAATCCGCTTGCGCGCCTGATTCGTGGGATCTATATACGTTCGCTCCAGCTACGGCGACAGTTCGGCGAGCAAGTTCAGAGTTTCTAAACTCCGAACCGAAGCCACTCCGCCAGTCTGGCAATTAGTTCCGGGTAGGTACCGAAGTGGCCAAACGGGGCAGACTGTAAATCTGCTGGCTTATGCCTTCAGTGGTTCGAATCCACTCCTGCCCATACTTCGCCCCTCGCAAACTCGGCGGCTTCGTAGGGCAAGCCATGTTTGACCACTTCGCATTCTGCGCACGGAAACGGCGAAGTATGCCCTTCGAAGTTCGGCTCCTGCAGAACGTAGGAGGGCCCTAATTCCTTGTCACGGCGACTTCTCAGCGCCCCGCCGATTTTCTCCTTCATCACGCCCGCTTGGGTACGCAAAAAACGATTCTTCCCAACCCTTTTTCTTTTTGTATTTTACTTCACAAATATTCCAATTCCCATCTCCCGCAACAGAGAGAATACCGTCAATGCACTATGTGTACATTATTGTTTCGTGCTCACGGCCAGAGAGATATTATGTAGGACTGACGAACCACGTCTCGCGCCGTCTTCGGCAACACAACAACGGGATCGTCAAGTCAACCGCCGCATTTCAAACCCTGGTAGTGCCTCTTCTACTTTACCCTGACCTGTGAGCGAGCTGAATCGCTGCTCGAGCCGCCAAAGAGATCTCGGGGTACTTCGCTTCAGCAGCTCATGAGCCTCATCAGGCCCATGAGCCCCATCAGGCTCATGCGAGAAAGAGAAGCTATTTGATATTCAGCTTCTTGATCTGCGCGGCGGCATCATCGAGAGATGCGCTGATATCGCCGCCTGTGAGCGCTTTTTGGATCGCGGTACGAGTGATCAAGGAGACCTGCGGGTATTGGGCTCCTCCTTCTTCAGGCCTCGCGCGCGCCGTGTCCATCTGCGACACGAATACCGCCAGGTCCGGAAGTTGTTCAGCTTCTTTGGCTGCTACATCACGGAACGAAGAGATATAGTTGAAGGTCGAACATAGCTTGACCAATCGATCGGGATCCTGAACGAAGGCGATGAATTTCAGCGCCGCATCTTGAGTCGCTTTGTTAGTCTTCATCACGCACCAAGTTTCGCCACCCAGTCCAACAACGACTTTATCGCCTTCTTTCGGCACTGGAATCGTGACAATTCCAAAGTCGAGGCCACTGCGTTTTACGGCGGGCAACATCCAGGGACCCATGACCATCATTGCGGCTGTGCCACCGATGAACTGGTTTGCGACATCTCCTTGATTCCAGTTTACGACATCGTGCGAAGCGGCTCCTTTTTGGACAAGGTCAACCCATAGTTTGAGTGCTTGTTTGGCTTTGTCTGATCCGAGGTCCAGAAGGCTGCCGCCGTTGCTCCAGAGGAACGGTTCCCATTGCCAGGTGGATTCTTCTGTGTTTGTCGCTGAAAACGCGAGTCCGTAGACAGGGCTTTTGGTGAGTTTAACAGCGTCATCCACGAGTTCGTCCCATGTCTTGGGCGGATCTTTGATACCTGCATCGGCGAACATTTTCTTGTTGTAGTACAACGCCAGACTGTTGCTGCCGATCGGTATAGCGTAGACGTGATTGCCGCTGGTGATCGAGGCTTTCGGGCCGTTATAAATGTTCTTCCAATCCGGGAAGAGCGAGAGTTTGTCCGCGATATCGAGAAGAACTCCGGCTTTCGCGACACGAAGCACGTCCGGATTGTCGATCGCAGCAATCGCCGGTGGTCGCTTCACCGCGGCAGTCTGCAGCGTTCGACTCACCAACTCGCCGAACGGCACGTAGGTTAGTTGGACCTTAATATCCGGGTTCGCCTGTTCGAACGCGGTAATTAACTCACTCAAACCCTGTTCCTGATCCTTGACATTAAAATAGTGAAGAATCTCGACAGTGGTTTGTTCGGCTCGTGCAGGCACGAGCGATAATAACAAGGCGAAACAGACCGGGAGACCGATCTGCCAAATGGATTTCTTTTTTATACCGGGGGGTGTTTTTCTCACGGGTGTTCCTATCAGGTTGAGGCGATTTGGGTTAGCGTTATGGGAGTTGAAATTCAGCGAACGTTTCTATTTTCGTTGTAATACCAGTTTGAACGGGAAACCGATCCAGACGTTGGCGACAATCGTTGCAAAAAAACGCAGAGACCGGTTCTGCGAGCCACTCGCTTTCATTGAGGGGTAATCGTCGAGAGTACGCCGATAGTTCATTGCAATGAAGTTTCTCTGGGAGGAAGGTTGTCCCTGAGATAGATCTCGACAGGAGCCAGTTGTTGGACCTGATCTGGTGAAAATGTGTTCGAGCAAAGTGCTCTCAACGTCTGGATCGCTCTATCAACAATAAACGCAGTGTTTTGATTGAGAATTGCGTCCATGGAGTCGTCAGCAAGCGCGACGCGCGTGGCATCTGTAAGTTCATGTGCAAGAAGAACGACTTGTCTTTTGCGACCCGTTTCCGTGATCGCTCTAGTGATTGGCTCAATTTCGGTTCCCGAGTAATAGATACCGAGCAGATCGCTATTCTCTTTTAGGAGGTCCGCAGCAATATTATACCGGTTTTCATCATTCCCTGGCTGATCGTTAATCTGGCAGATTTTCAGGTCAGGGAAATCTTCCATCATGACGGATTGAAAACCTAGCAAGCGATCCTGGTGGTCCAGTTGCTGTAACGGACCAGTTAAGACGGCAACTATTCCCTTAGATTCTCGTGAAAACCGGCCTATCAAGCTGGCAGCGGTTTTTCCAGCCGACTTGTTGTCAATGCCGATAAAAGCCTGGCGGCTGGAACGTGGCAAATCCGAAACCATGCACACGACCTTTCCTCCGGTGGCGCAATATCCGCCAACCGCCTCGAGCACAGACGGATGATCTATCGTAACAATGGCCACTCCGTCGAACAACGTAGCCGTTTCCGCGAAAAATTTAACGACTGCTGCCGGGCCTGTTTCTTCAAAATAACGTATCCCGAAAGTTAGGCCGTCTCGTAAGAATCGCCTGCGATTTCGTTCAAACTCGCACTCCAGCTTCAGGAAAAAAGGTACTTTTACTGAGGGCAAAGCAACGCAAAAGGAAAGGTTGGTACCTTTTGCTAGGCGGCTTGCGTTTCCATCCGGTACATATTGGAGCTGCTCAACCACGCGGAGAATATGCCTGACAGTCTCGGGCTTAACATTTCCCCGCTTGTTCAGTACGCGGTCAACAGTGGGGACACTGAAACCGGATTCGGCGGCAATATCCACCAACCGCGTACGGGTCCATTTTTTTGAAGACGTGTGATCCATTGCCGGGGGGGCGATTGAATGATCTAAAATATGACTAACGTACATCATTTTAGATGTCAACTAGATCATTCGGAATTGTTTTTGTAGCCCCCGGCATGAATTCTCGAGTTTGCGGGCAACAAGATGGTTCCAAAAAGAAATTGCGATATTTAAACGAAAGTTCGCTTCCTTGTTAGCGACCGACGGGAATTTTTCGCATGAGAGGCGCTACTTTATCGCCGAGAAGTTCTATGGCGTGTAAGGCCTTGGCATGGGGAAGCGTGCCGGGACTCATTTGAATGTTCAGGCGGGAAATCCCTCCAAGAACTTCGTTATAGTGGAGGATTTTCTTGGCCACCGTTTTGACATCGCCGATGATCAGCGCGCCGGTAGGACCAAGCATGGCATCGTAATGGGCGCGTCGCGTGGGTGGCCAACCCCGTTCCTTACCGATCTCGGTGAACATGTGGGCGAATCCAGGATAAAAATCATCGGCTGCTTGGGAATCTGAGTCGGCCACATAACCGACCGCATGGATGCCGACCTTCAGGCTCTCGGGAGAATGCCCCGCTTGAAGTCCGGCCTCGCGGTAGAGATCGACCAAGGGACGAAACCGGTGAGGTTCACCACCGATGATGGCGATCATCAGGGGAAGACCAAGCGCGCCGGCTCTGACGAAGGAGGCGGGTGTTCCGCCAACTCCAATCCAAACAGGGAGTAGATTCTGTACTGGGCGGGGGTAAACCGCCTGCCCAGTAAGTGGAGCGCGATGCTTGCCGGACCAGCGGACGCGCAAGCTCTCTCGAATTTTGAGCAGGAGGTCGAGTTTTTCGGAAAAGAGAGAGTCGTAGTCGCTTAGGTTGAGACCGAAGAGCGGATAGGCCTCGGTAAAGGAGCCACGCCCAGCCACGATTTCCGCCCGGCCCCGTGAAATCAGATCCAACGTGGCGAACTCCTGAAACACTCGCACCGGATCGGCGGCACTGAGGACCGTTACGGCGCTGGTCAGACGGATGCGTTTGGTTCGAGTCGCAACTGCCGCCATGATGACTACTGGCGCAGAATCGAGAAATTCTTCCCGGTGATGTTCGCCGATGCCGAAGGCGTCGAGCCCTACACGATCGGCAAGCTCGGCCTCCTCGAGCAGGTTCTGCAATCGCACAACCGGGTCATGCAGCGCTCCGGTGACAGGGTCGGCCAGCGTGGCAACAAAGCTATCGATTCCAATTTCCATCTTTTGTGCGCTGGCGGCGTTGAAAGCTCGAGTCCCTCTCCTTCGAGCCTCCGCCTCAGTTCGGCGGGGGATCCCACTGAAACGGCCACGATGATGCTCCAAATCTCATACGCTAAACGTTGCGCGTGAGTAGGAGCAGATGCAAGAGGACAAACATCGCTCTGACGCCGTATAGATTCGATCAGTGGCAGTAGCCTCTGTGGTATCCTGCGAGTTCCACAACGGAACAAAATAAAGTCGGATGTAGAATGAGCCGGACCCGTCACCCTGTCGCTGTTAAATCCCAGTTGTAGCGTTCTACTTCCTCAATTTCCGATAGGGTGGCATCAGGCCTAAACTTAAACCCATTAAGATCATAGTCACTGACGGCGCGGGGTATTGGTTCAAAATGCACATGGGGTCGAGTATCCAGGATCAGCTGAGATCTAGATAAGTTTAATTTTTGTCTAATGCCGCGGCACCGAAACCTACTCCGTTTCGCTTGGCGTCTCACAATCCCTCTTTCCTTAAGGCGGCTTTCCATTCTGCCCGATCGCTATACTCTGAAAGTTTGCCCAGTCTCCACGTTCCGTTTTCCAAGACAAAGATAATCTTGTGACTGGAGTATGATTTTAATTTTGAAGGTAGAGCTTGAGTATCTAACTTCGGGCGCATGCGTTGCTCTAGTTTATTCCCTTCACGAGTTTTGATTGCATGTGTATGGTTCGGGTCGGCCATGAGGAATACACCCGCTACATACCCGGCTACCATGAGTCCGTTCAACTTTCCGGCTGCATCTGCTGCTGAAATAGCTTGGCAGAATGCCTGAACAGTAACAACTTCCTGTGAATTTTGCGGCACCGGTTGCGGCGTTTTCTTATCGAACATTGCAACCCCGGAACAAGTGATAAAGCAGAGCTTTCTGATCCTAAATCCTTGCTCGGCCAGCCAGACGAGTTTTGTTGCGAGTTGTTGGGTACCGATTGGGCCCGTTTTCCCTATAGGACCGATGAACTTCCCCCCGCCCCCATGGGCGATTACGTAGGCCCCAGCATCTTCATAATTTTCCGCAGGTCTCTCTTCGCCACTGAGCTTTACCAATGCCATATCTTCCGCGAACTGAAACTTGGTCACTCGTCTTTCCGCATATGTCGCTATAAGCGATTGCGTTACTCTACCGACTTCCTCATCAAATAGGTCCTCAGCGTCTTCGAAAATGAAGATACTTTTGCAGTTCATGGATACCTCCAGGGTGTAGCCGAATAACGGGTAAGATGGAATCTGTTACACTAATTTGATTCAAGCTTCTATTTCCCCAAAACGCCCGTCCTTGCTGCTTACATCGACCTCAACCCGATCCGTGCAGGTCTGTTTGCCGATCCTAAAGACTATCGCTATTGCGGTTATGCCGAGGCGCTCGGCAAAATGCTCCGCTCCTCGCGCCTTGCCGACGGCCCATTTTGATCGCAACAAAGTACACGCTATTTCGGGGACAGGACACAAGCACGCCAGGGGATCAGAACAATACTGGGCTAGCCAGAAACAGCTTCCTGGAAAGAAGTCAGCCGCGAGTATCGCAAATACCTCTTTGTACACGGGAGTTTAAACAGCAAAGCCAATCTCCTTGAAAAATCCGAACCGCGGTGAATCAACAAATGGATATAGCTCGTGTTTTGCCCCATCGATCGGTACCGACTTGACCAGGGTCAAATAGGGAAAAGCGCCAGCGTTCACCGCTTGTGGAGTCGGGTCCCAGAGGGGGCCGACTTTATTCACTAACTATGTGATCCGCATTCTTGTTAGTGAACTCAACGGCTTCGGGATTCGGAACACGACAGGATATCCCTTCGGCAATCGTATTCACCTGGCCATCGAGACCGGCTTGCCAGATCCGTTAATTCACGGATTGGGTAATCCTGGGAAGTCAGGGATTTGTTGAATTACATTTCTCCAACCTCAAGGCAAAGCTTGATTACATACGCCAGCACACGCGGGAAATGCAGACTCGTCGTGTTGCGACCTCCTGTGTAGCAACGACTTTCTTGGTTTTCGCTATTTGCCGTGCCTATTTTTTCTGACCTGTCCCTCTTTTCCTCTACTGACCTGTCCCTCTTTTCCTCTTGACGGGTTGCTTGCCCGCTGGCGAAGGAGTGAGCTGATGTTTGGAAAGTCCTTTATCTTCCATCGGGACATCAATGTACGGATGCGTGACGGGATATCCCTATCGGCTAACGTCTTTCTACCGAAATCGACCATTGCCGCACCTGTTATCCTGTCAGTGACGCCTTACGGGAAGGATCGCATGCCTGATTGGCTCGGCATGGCGTTGATGCGCCTCGCAGGAGTCCGCTTCGGCAAGCTCGACTGTTCGCGGTGGACGGGCTTCGAATCGCCTGATCCACTGTTCTGGACGCGAGCGGGCTATGCCGTCGTTCAGGCCGACGCGCGCGGCATGCACAAATCTGAAGGACATGCGGGCATGCTGAGCGACGTCGATTCCAGGGACTATGCCGAGCTTACCGGCTGGGCGGCCGCTCAGCCCTGGTCGACCGGCGCAGTTGGATTGCTAGGCGTCTCCTACCTCGCAATGTCGCAATGGCGGGTCGCCGCGCTTCGCCCATCTGCGCTCAAGGCGATCGTTCCATGGGAGGGCGTGACCGACCTATTGCGCGAGTTAGCCTATCAGGATGGTGTGACCGAGACCGGCTTCATCGGTGTCTGGTGGAATATACGGATGAAGAAGGGCCGCAATCGCCGCTTCGCCATGGCGGAGGATTTCCCGGCCAATCGCGATCGGCACCCGTTTGATGATGCCTATTGGACAGCGAAGCGTCCGGACCTCAGCGCGATCGAAGTGCCCGCACTTGTCTGCGCGGGCTGGGCGGATCACGGCCTCCATACGCGCGGGTCGCTCGAGGGGTTCGAACGTATCAATTCTCGCCAGAAATGGCTGTTCACCCATGGTCGGCGCAAATGGGAAACTTTCTACAGCGCGGAGGCCAAGGCGGTGCAACGCCGCTTTTTCGACCATTTCCTCAAAGGTGAGGCGAATGGTTGGGAGAGCGAGCCTTCTGTGCGGCTCGAAACTCGTGTCACCGCCGAGCGCCGGACGATTCGGTCGTTGTCCGCTTGGCCACCCACAGATGTTGAATACCTGCCGCTTTACCTGGATGCTCGTTCTGGCACGCTGTTGCTGGAGCAGCCACGACGACGACGTCATGCCGTTATCGCTCCCCCGATCCAGACGCTGGAAGGACCAGCTTCCTGTTTCGTTTTGATACGGCGGCCGAACTGACTGGCGGGATGACGTTGAAATTGTGGGTGTCGACAACCGAGGGCAACGATGTAGACCTGTTCGTGGTCTTGCGAAAATTCGATGCCTCGAGTCGCGAGGTTTACTTTCCTGGGTATAACGGCTTTGCCCGGGATAGCGTTGCCAAAGGCTGGCTACGCGCGTCGCATCGCGCAATTGATGATGCGTGACCAAAATTAGGCCCGCGAAATTCTTTGAGCGTTTCTCCAAAAAACCAATTGGCGTTCTGCTCGGGATCTCGGCTATCGGCAATGGAAACACTTGATATCGTGCTTCTCATCCTAGGGGGTCTTCTTTGCACCTCTTAGCCTTCATTATTTTGCGAGCGCCGGAGTTAACGAGTGCCCGCAAACTCGACGCTCATCTACCGATTAGCATCGAAAGTTTTGAGGTCAGCAGCTTTACCATGAATCCAGCAGGATACATCGTGGAACTTGAAATATCTTTCGGGATCTCTGCATTCTCTGGTTTGAACTTCGTACAAATACGCCATTCCAAGGGGGGTATGTCACCCTGAAATCGTCCACGGTAAACTGGCACCCAATGTTTCGCGTCATCAAATTGCATTATCATGGCCGAATTGCAGCAGGTCGCAACAACCCGGCTTGTGGTTGATTGCTCATCGACCTTGTATCCCTTTAGAAGCTCGGCGCCCTTTAAGTTCTTGATGCGATCTTTGCGATAGAGAACGTAAGCAGTTCCACCATCTGGACCTAGAATTGGAACGGCGTTAGTCAACGCTTCAAGCTGACGAGAACCTTCCTGGCAAGAGTCACAATAGCAAACGACGCTCGTAATAGGGATTCCGAATGTCTCAATTTCCACGTTTCCGCATGAACAACGAACGATTTGCATATTAAAGATAAGACGAATGAGTGGCGTGCCTTTAGGACACTAAATTCGACTCACTCAAATGAATGAGCGAACCAAGCTTTGCCATCTTCCAATTCCGTACCGGGCGCATCAAGCGACCTGATTCCCGATTGCTACGGCGACTGTGGTCTACAAACTCGGGATCAAAAACGCAGAAACATTCGCGTCGGCGTCGTACACGAAGTCCAACAGAGCGACGGGTGTTCTGGAGGTTCGCTAAATTTAACCTCAACTCTTGTGAAAAGCGTCCGTCCGTAGACATTCCGTTGCAATAGTCCAGGGTATCTTGTTTGTAAGGCCTTTGATATTCTCGGGAGCTTTGTGCCCAAACCCGCATCCAAGTCGCTAAAGATCGAATCGCCAACGTTCACCGAGCCGATGATGGCCAAGTTGGTTGCGGACAGACGACACGGTGATTGGATCTATGAGATCAAGCACGACGGCTATCGGGCCTTAGTCTTAATCGACGGGAAAGAGATCAAAGCTCTCTCCAGAAACGAGAATGATTTCGGCGCGAGATTTCCTGAGGTCATCCAGTCATTCTCCAAATTAAAGGTTTCCGACGCGATCATCGACGGCGAAATTGTGGCTTTAGATAAACAAGGCAGGTCGTCATTCCAACTGCTGCAGCAGTACTTCATGGGAAAACAGAAACCTCCCCTCGCCTTTTACGGCTTTGATCTTCTACGATTGAACCAAAAGGATTTGAAACAGCTGCCGATAGAAGAGCGAAAAGCAAAGCTGGAAATGTTGCTAAAAAATCCACCCGGAATCATTCGCTATTCGGTTTCGTTCACCGAGAACATCGACGCTCTTCTGGACAAAATCCGCGAACTTGGTCTTGAGGGATTGATTGGTAAGCGATCCGGTTCAAAATACGAACCGGGACAACGCAGTGGTACGTGGATTAAACTCAAAGTTCTCCACCAACAGGAATTTGTGATTGGTGGGTTTACTCCACCGGATGGCTCACGCAAATACTTTGGAGCCATACTTGTCGGAGTCTACGAAGGTAAAGACTTCAAATTCAGCGGCCGTGTCGGCACAGGTTTCGATGAGATAACTCTGAAAAATCTCTATACTCAATTGAAGGAAATCGCGACCGATAAACCTGTCTTTGTCAATCTCCCAAAGGGCGGAGGAAGTCGCTGGGATAAAGGTCTAACAGCAGCTGAAATGAGACACAGCACGTGGGTAAAACCGAAGATCGTCTGCCAGGTTAAGTTCACAGGCTGGACCCAAGATGATCGCCTCCGACAACCCGTTTACCTTGGGCTACGGGAGGACAAAAATCCCGGCGAAATTATCAGGGAAAACGCGCCAACAGTGGGTGATCGATAAGTTCTCGCGTCGCCGCGCGCGGCGAATTCCCATTCCGCTTCCGTAGGCAACCGCTTGCCGGCCCACTTCGCGTAAGCAACGGCATCGGTATAGCAAACCTGCACCACCGGATACTTTTCTTTTCCCTGTAACTCGCTATCCGGCCCGGTAGGATGCCGCCAGTTAGCTCCCTTAACATAACGCCACCACTGAGAGTAATCATTCAGTGGCACCGGTTGCGCGGTGGGTGTGAAGACCATGGAACCGGCCACCAGGTTTTCCGGCGGAGCCGTGGGGAACTGCTCTTTCGTCGGCGCAATCTCCGCCACAGTCACGTAGCCGGTAGCGTTGACGAATTTTGCAAATTCCTCGTTGGTCACATCGGTTTTATCCATCCAGAATCCGTCTACATAAACTCGGTGGATGGGTTGCGCATCGTTCACGGCGTTCATGGTGGCCACAGTGCAGAAACCGGTCGATGGTAGTTTACAGCCCATCGAGAATTCACCACCCGGTATCCAGACCATGCAATTGGGCGCGTTATTGGGTACGGGGAGTTTGTTGGGAACCGTCGGGGCGAAGCCCGATCCATCGATGGCTGGTGCACCTTCATCTGCCGAGCTAGCCGGTGAAAGCCATGCCACGCTCAAGACGACTAGCGTGAACGTTCCGAACAAAAAGGCGGCAGGTAAGTGGGCCTTTGTCAAAGTCATGACTATCGGTCTGAAATATACTGAGGGTTTTTCGCGGCTGTGGCCAAGCGTGATAACCGTCGGCGCCATGATTGCTAGTTTTGTATTACTCGCACAAGCACTAAAAACCATTCCCGTCGGCACGGGCTACGCTGTGTGGACGGGGATTGGAGCAGCAGGCACAGCTGTGATCGGAATGCTACGGGGCCGATCCGGGCAAAGGTGTAGGCCATCACTCCGAGAAGCGTGCGGTCGCGTAAGCCAATGACAGTGGTTACATCGATGCCGTCCAGGAGTTGTTGGACTTTTTCAGTTGGTGGTGCCGACGTCTTACCTACGACTCGGGAAAATCTGGGCGTTTGAACCTCTCTGGCTGGATTCATACCCAGGATGCCCTTTTCGGTCAGGTAGCTGAACAGCATCCGGATGGCGGCCATGTGTGTTGCTTAATTGTTGCGCGGGATCCGCCGTGGCCTTCGATGTAGGCGGCAACGTGGATTGGCTCGAGATCTTCAAGGTGACGAAAGCCGGCCTGATCAGCCCAGTGAAGGAACTGTTTGATCGCTCGATGGTAAGCCATCCGTGTATTTTGGTTTCGGATGCGAACGCCAAAAAATCGATATATCGTTTAACGGTTTCCGTTCCGCCTTGGGCGACGATGGCGGGAACTGGCAATGCTACTTCGGGCCGGTACGTCCTCAGTTCGGCATAACTGCTCCTGTGGCCGCCGTTCTCTCTAGTCGATCGAAAGATCCGCCGATTCTGGATTTGGCGAAGGCGCGCCAATATATTTCACGGTTACTTTCTCGATTTTGCCTGTGAACTTAAAGGGCGCGCGTTCGGCATAGTCGAGCGACACGGGCGAGCCGAGGTCTTCGCCGACATCGAAGGTCTCCGAGGCAGTGAAGAGTGCCGGTACCGTGTTGCCGATCTTTCCGCCGCCGACCCTCTGTCCGTTGACACGCAAGGTGACGGTGGCGGAAGTACCGCGCTTTTGCGGATCGTCCATCACAGTTTCGATCTCGATTTTTACTTTGCCGGTCGCGATGGGGCCGTCGCTCTTGACCTTGTATCGGTTCATCGTCATGGCGTTGTACTCTAGGTGTAGTTCGCCTTTATCGAGGAATACGGTAAATCCTGCCGAGATGCCGCCGACGGCGAAGATTACGCCGCTGGCACCTTGGGGGATCTCAGCATCTACGGTGGCGAGCGTCGAGCGGTTCTTGAAGCTGGGTGCGAGGGTTTCGCCGATGCGATTCTGTCCTTCGTAAAAGGTCCACTGGGTCAGAGGGGAGACACGCATCTGGAGCGGGTTGAGGAGGATGTAAAGGCCGCCGCCCACAGGGAAGACATGATTGTTCGCAGCCTCGATGGTGAAGAGTTCTTTCATCGCGGCTAGCTTCGCAGGCTCCTTCGCGGCGAGGTCATCGGCTTGCGAGAAGTCGTCGTCGATATGGTAAAGCTCCCACACATCCTGGTCCGGGGTCCAGGTCATAACCTTCGACAGATCAGGACGCCACGGCACTTTCGGACCGAAGGCAGAGGCCATCCAACCATCATGATAAATGCCACGGCTGCCCATGATCTCGAAATACTGGGTATGTTTGCGATCCGCGGCCTTGGCGTCAGCGAAACTATACACCATCGAGATACCATCGAGCGGGTCTTGCGGCACACCATCCACGGTCCGGGGCGGGGTGATGTTGAGGATTTCGTAGATCGTTGGTGCGATATCATTCACGTGCGTAAACTGCGGACGCGGTGTCTTTTCTGGCTTGATTCCCTTCGGCCACGAGATGGCAAGCGGAGTACGCGTGCCGCCAAAGTGCGAGGCGATGAGCTTGGTATATTTCAGCGGCGTATCGCCAGCCCATGCCCAACCGTGATGATACATGTTATCGACCTCCGGGCCACCCAATGCGTCGAGGCCGCCGTAGTCCTGGTCAAGCACTTTAATTTGCTGGTCGACCGTAGTTAAAATGCCATTTTGCGCTAACAGTTCAGAGATGGTGCCGTTCACGCCTTCACCGGACGCGCCATTGTCCGAACAAATGTAGAGGATCATTGTATTGTCGCGGATGCCCTCGGCCTCCAACTCATCAACTATCTTCCCGAACTGTGCATCGGTATGCTCGAGGAACCCCGCATATACCTCCATCAGGCGCGACTGAAACGCTCGCTGGTTCTGCGGAATGCTCTCCCACGAATCCACGATATCCGGCCTCGGCGTCAGCTTTGCGTTCGCGGGAACCCAGCCCAGCTCCTTCTGTCGAGCAAAGGTTTCCTCGCGCAGCTTCTCCCAGCCTTGATCGAACTTCCCTTTGTACTTGTCCGCCCACTCCTTCTGGACTTGATGCGGTCCGTGCACCGCACCGGGCGCGAAATACATGAAAAAGGGCCTTTCCGGGCTTAGCGCGCGATTTAGCCGCATCTGCGCGATCGCTTTTTTCGCCAGGTCCACGGTCAGGTGGTAACTCGGATCATGATGGGGAGGCTCGACCGGAATATTACTTTCAAACAGTCGCGGCTCGTATTGAGAAGTCTCGCCCGCCATAAAGCCGTAGAAATAGTCGAAACCCAAGCCCGTCGGCCAATTATCGAACGGCCCGAGCTTCGTGACCTCACTCGGAGGGGTGTTGTGCCATTTGCCGAACGCCCACGTGGTGTAACCGTATTCCGAGAGCACCCGCGCAATTGTTGCTGAAGTGCGCGGAATGATGCCCGTGTAACCGTCCCAATCATTCGCGAGCTCAGAGATCTGCCCGTTTCCGACGCGATGATGGTTGCGCCCGGTAAGCAGCGACGCGCGCGTAGGCGAGCACATAGCGCAAGTGTGGAAACGGTTGTAAGCAATGCCCGAATCGTAAATGCGCGAAAGTGTGGGCGTATGAATCGGGCCGCCAAAGGTGTCGTAGTTGCCGTACCCGGCATCATCCACAAGGAAGATAATGAGGTTCGGCGCGTCCTTTGGCAGCCGGTTAGGCGTTTGTCGCCAATGATGAACGGATTCCTGCATCGAACGCCCTGCCGTGCTACTAGATGGGGCCTCGGGAAAGGGCAGGCTTTCCTGAGCGAACCCAGAGAATGCGCCCAGCCCAAAAGCCAGTGCAAGAATGTTTATTGGTGCGAACTTCATAGTTTCCTTGCGCTGTGTTTGCTTTTAGCAGGCGCTCGGATATAGGACTCTAGTCCCATTCCTCGACTGAATTTGGTGTAGGGTTCCCAGGCGTCCATCTCGGAAAAGTGTCAGACAGTCTCGGACGAAATGGAAGCCTAATTCAGTTGAACTTTCGGCCTCTCTGCTGCGGTTGTGCGATTTGAAGGAGAGGTTGGTCTTCCAGTACCGGTTTTGCCGTAAAACGAGCTGTAATCGAGTTCTGGAGCGTTTTCTTTTAGTCGGATGATTCTTGGAAGGCCTAAGCGTACGATTTTTTCCGTTTCGTGAGCCGACCCCTTATAGGAATAGACGTTTTAAGGCACTGCGTCCTTACCTACGACGGGCCAAACAAGGTTTTTACGCTCGATTTCTAAACGTCTTCGCCGCCATCAAGCATGTCTTCCGGCGTAAACACCTTGATACGCCGGTCAAGCTCATTCATGAAATCCTCGCCCCGCAGTTGGCCTTCGTTGTTTGGCCATCGGTCACGGTTCTTAGGTCAGCCTCAAGTATGGCGACCGGCTAGACCCACCATAAGATTATCGATGAAATCCGAATGCTCTGGATCGTGCAAATAAGGGCGTGCAAATTCCTCTGCCTGCTTATTTATCCGTCTTCCTTTCTTACTATCGCCAGCGATGTCATCGGCAATCTGTTTTTTAGATTCGCAAACAAATTCATGCGGTAACGTTAAACCTCCTGCGCGCATTTTACCCAATGCCCAAGCCTCAGCCTCAAACTCCCTTAGGTGATACGGCTTTCTCTTATCGTGCCTATGAAGGAAAAAATGGGCGCATTCGTGCAGATACGTCCGTAGGTTCTGTAGCGAGTTGGGCCTGGGCACGAACATCATCATCTTGCAGTAGCAAGCTCTTCCGGGTTCCAAGGGGTCTTTGAGGTAGCACACTAGAACGTTCGGAGGCGTGTGCTCCTTAGCGACTCTATAAAGGTTCACTCCGCCTCCTGCAGCTTCTTAGCCATCTCGTCAATAACAGCGCCAAGCGTAATACCCCCTCGCTCTCCTTGCGCCCGCAGTTTGCGCGCGGTCTCGGCGTCTACGCGCGTTGAGATTGCGATTTTCACAAAGATTGACGCTTGCCGTTTGCAATCCGTACAGAATGTATTACTTACCATGATCCCTATCCCCAGAACGGCGGTAGGGTTTTTTCATTTCATCATAAGAGGAAAAATCCAATGACCACCAAGGTTTATCGAGTTTACTGCACCGCAGGAACACCAATCACTAGGTCGCCAGACACTCCCAGAAAGATGATTACCGTTCAATTTCTGGATGACACCGTGCAAGGGATGCCGAGCGTTGAAGCCCAGAGAAAAGCCATTGAATACGGGAGAACTCTTCTACGGAATGAGATCCTGAGCGATCCCCAGTTCAAAAGCGGTTTTGGTTGGGAAGCGCGAAGAGAAGAGGTTGATATTTCGGAGTACGAGTACGCGACTCCGAATCTGCAAACCGCCAGAGCAAGGGCTTGGTTTAATTAAGCCAAGCTCGGAACAGATCAGCCACGGCATGAAACCCATGTATGAAATTGCCGCCACCGTCACTACCGCAACCGAAAAGGAAGGAATAAAGCTAACGGCTGATTGGCCGCTTGCTTGGTTGCAGGGAAACGGTTCCACCACGATCCTCCGAAAACTCTTACCAAGCGAACCTTCACCGGCTCTCGCCGAGCCCGTTCAACGCCTAGAAATCGGTGGCTATAACCGGCCAGAGTTGCGCCTCGGTGACCGGGTGATGGTCCAGCTTTTTTAACTCCAGGGCCTCGATTTTTCGAGGTAGTGGTGAAGAACGAATATGGATGCTTATTGGGTCTTATCGCAGCTGATATCAGTTTCGGAGTTATTCATGACCGAGCAAACCGGCCAACCCCAGCCAGACAGAGCGAGGTTGTGAATAACTCCGCCGCCGGCGAAAATAGTGCCGGCGGACGTCCTGCCTCGGCTCGATCACGGTCATATCGCAGCGATCCCAAGAGGATCAAGGGAAGACGACCGGGCGAGCCGAAGGCCCTTGCTCCGACATCTAATAGAAAGGCGCCTCAAGAAGGCCATAATATCAGCTTGGTGGATAGCAGGGCAAAGCGACGCAAAAACCAAAGCCAGCAAAGGCAAACCATGAATGACTCCGAGCATTGGAAGCAGCACCGGGCATATGGCGCTTTGGATTGGGCAAGCGAAAAGCACTCCGTTATCGTTGTCGATCAAGCTGGTAAAGTGATCGAAGACTTCGAGATCGAACAGTCGGCTTTAGGTTGGAAGAAGTTTCGGGAAAAACTCCAGCCTTACAGCTCGATTCCTTTTGCCATCGAGACCAGTCAGGGAGCGGCAGTCGAGCAGTTGTTGGAAGCCGGTATGATCGTTTATCCGCTCAATCCCAAGAGCGCTCAGGCCTACCGCGAACGCAAAGCCCCCAGTGGGGTTAAAGACGATCGACTGGATGCTTGGAGTTTTGCCGACGCCTTGCGGGTTGATGGCCAAGACTGGAAAGCACTCCGGCCAGAGGAGCCGCTGATCAAAGAACTGCGTTTACTCTGTCGCGATGAAGTTAGCCTCATCGAACAACGCACCGCTTTTATTAGCCAGCTGCGCCATGCCTTGGCAGAATATTACCCCGCCGCATTAGAGGCCTTCGAGGATTGGACTTCGGTCTCGGCCTGGATGTTTTTGCAGCGTTTTCCCAGCCCCGAGCTGCTGGCCCTGGCCGGTAAGCGACAATGGCAGAAGTTCCTACACAGTCGCCGGCTCTGGGGCAGCGACCAGGGGCCTCGCCGCATGGAGATCTTCGCTCATGCGACCGAGCTGAGTGGGAGCGCGCCCACCGTCAAAGCCAAGAGTCTTCTGGCCCTAAGTCTAGTGAAGATGCTCTTTGTCATTGAAAAGCAATTGGCAGTCTATCGCCAACGAATCGAAGAGCTCTTCGCTCGTCATCCTGATCATGATCTATTCGGTTCCTTGCCAGGCGCCGGCCCGAAGATCGCTCCGCGGTTGCTCTCCGAGATTGGCGATGACCGCGAACGATTCGACGGCGATGCCCGAATTTTACAATGCTATGGCGGAACCGCCCCGGTGACCAAACGCTCCGGGAAATATCGTCACTGCCATCAACGTTGGGCCTGTGACAAACACCTCCGCCACGCCCTCCATCTTTTTGCTGAGAAGAGTCTGTCCCGTTGTGTGTGGGCCCAGACTTACTATCAGCATCACCGCCAAAAGGATCGCAGTCACGCTAATGCTCTGCGCCGACTCGGTCACCGCTGGCTCAAAATCATTCACAAGATGTGGATGGATCGAACCCTATACGACCCAGAGCTCCATCACCGCAATCAACTCCAACACGGCTCTTGGATCTTTCAGTTAAAAGAATGTTAATAACCCATGATTTTTTCGCTTGAAGACCGATAGAAAGTCTTCCCTTGTGTAGCCCCTTCGGAAGCTCGTTGCGTGTAGTACTCACGCATCAGATCGTTGGGAATATCTCCTGGCTGTTGAGATCGCGACCGCGTGTGGCGCCATCACAACACGATGGCCAAGCGTGATAGGTCCAATCTGAACGGGGGAGAACAGCTTTCGATGATCGTGAGTATTCATGGTCAGTTTCGATGGTTAGCTTTCTGTAAGTGAAAAGTGTTCTGTTCGAGTTTTTACTTGGTCTTTCGTTGCTTTGTCTAGTGCTCTTCTGGTGGTACCAAGAGGTAATTTTGTAACACGGCGAGACGGATTTTAACTGCCACTTTTGAGTAGGGCAGAGATATTCCCTTCTTACCAGTGCGTAACCGTTTGCCTGTCACCGGCAGATGCCGCGTTCGAAATTAGATCGATCAACCGGTGCATCCTGACGGCGTCGGCAAAGGTCGGCGCGTCGTACGCTCCTTTATCGCCGCCTTTGGCGAAGGCTGCATAAAGATGCGCGAGATCCAGTACACTGGCGTCGAGCTTTGACCCGGGCAGGCCTTGATAGCTGTCTGGTATAGGCAGGGTGTTGAGCGGTGCATTGTCGCCTTGAGAACCTTCGATCTTGTTATCGTCCGGATTGGCGAAGGATAGCGGATTAGAGATTTTCAAATCGCCTTTCATACCCGTGATGTCGATTTGGAGCCCAGAGTTATTTCGTTTCCCGCCTTCGATCTGAAAGGTGAACACGCCGCCATTGGCCAAGGTTCCAATCACCAGGACCTGGTCCGGAGTTGTGTTTGGCAATGTCTCGCCGTTATCGGTGATAGTAATCGTTGGAAATTGATTCACAACGACCGCTGAGACAGTCTGGGGCGCTCCTACGGCATGGAATAGCATGTCCATGAAATGGCCGCCATAGATGGAGAGAATATGCGAGAAATTCTCCGCTGGCACGGTCCAGGCGAGGTCTCGCGGACGGTGCGCCTGGAAATAGTTCATACTCACATGCATTCGAACGGAGCGAATCTGTCCAACATAACCTTCTGCCAGTAAATCGCGGAGGTAGCGCGCGCTCGGGCCCATCCGGCGTTGCAGTCCCACGGCATGTCGGAGGCCGGCTTTCTCGGCGCGCTTGAGAAGGTCTTCGGTATCCGCGACAGTCGTGGTCAGCGGCCACTCGCAATAGACGTCTTTGCCCGCCGCGATGGCGGCGCGGACAAACACTGCATGCTGCGGCGCCGGAGGCAGGACGACTACTAGGTTTACGTTGGGATGGCCGATCAGGTCGGCCGGTTCTGTGAACAGATGGGGAATGCCAAACTCGTTTGCCAACTGTTTCCCATATTCCTCGCGGCGGGTGGAGACGGCCACAATCTCATAGTTCGGGAGGAGCCGGAGCACAGGAATGTGACCATAACGGCCCCAGTTCCCGACGCCGACGATTCCAACCCCAATCTTTCTGCTGCTGGGCGTATTCATGATTAGTCGATTAGTAACGAAATTTATTTGCGTGCTTCCTCATGACATCGCCCGTACCGGGAGAGTCTACTATTTACCTGTATCCGAGCCGGGGGAGCCTACGATTTCGATACGGCAACACCACTACCGAGAGACCAATCTTCCAAACCTGCGGTCATGGAGAGGCGGACGAAGACATCGTCACGCGCAATTCCCGGCGAGGCAGCAAGTTTGTCTGAAAGACGCGCCAGGAAGGCCTCCTTTTCGCCCCGACGCCGCGCGTCTGACTCGACGTTAATGATCACGAAATCTCCCGAGCGAGACCCTTTGATCCCGAAGTGACGATCGTAGATCAGATCGCCCGGCTCAAGTTGCTCTATGATCTGGAACACTTCGTTCTCCGTCATTTGATAAGCCTCGACGAGCGCCTCGTATATGCTGTCTGACATCTTCTTGATATAGTCGGGCGACTTGCCCTTAATCATCGTAACACGAACCAGTGGCATGAGAATCCTCCTTATTGCTGAGTTTTACCTGTCCTCATTGAAGCAGCCATTTGGAAGATAGTCCATGAGCATAAGTCGCTATAACATTGCAATTCGTCTCAATTTTGCTAAGATACAGCCATGCACGCATTGAACGGTTGGCTAAAAGCCGTTCGCGCTGACGGCTTGATCTTGGTGCGCACGCGTGTGGCAGGCCCATGGGGGTACGCGGTGGAACCTGGCGATGATGTGGTGTTCCATTTCGTAGCGGAAGGACGTGCCTTCGTACGCCGTCCTGACGCCGAAACTATGGAATTGCAGGCTGGTGAACTGGTCATGTTTCCGCGTGGCGGCGCACATGAAGTGGCGAATTCAGCGCGGGGCAAAGCCGTGCCACACGAAACGTTCATGGCTAAGCGTAATGGTGTCGTCGACCACGACCCAAACGCCGTCACGCTGATTTGCGGCCACTTCAATTTGGACCGGCACCTGGCGCTTCCCGCCCTGCGGGCGCTACCACGGGCTGTGACGCTCCGCGTCGGAATGGAAGCCGGATATTCACCGCTGAGCGACACGTTGCGGATGCTCCGTCACGAAGTGGAGACCCCAAACTTTGGCAATGAGATCGTGGTGCGTAACCTTCTCTCGTCCTTGTTCGTTTACTTCATGCGCGATTGGGCCGAAGCTGTTTCTCCGGCAGCAAACGACTGGTTTTCGGCTATGCGCTCGCCGTTCATAGCGCGGGCTCTCGCGCGAATGCACGAAGCACCCGAACGCGCGTGGACACTCGAGGAACTCGCCCAGGAAGCTGGTTTGTCGCGCGCTGCATTCGCTCGCACTTTCAATGCCTCGGTGGGTGAGCCACCACATAGCTATCTGACGCGCTGGCGCATGGGTATTGCCGCCCAGTTGCTTGAGGAAACCGATCTGCGACTCACCGAGATCGCGCCGCGTGTCGGTTATCAGTCGGAATTTTCGTTCAGCCGGGCCTTCAAGTTGGCTCGAGGCGTCTCGCCGATTCAGTACCGCCGGGCAGCGCAGAGTCCCTCATTCCATGAGACACTTTCGCCAAAAGCGTAGCAGAGGCGTGACCCTGAATGCGCCTATTCTCGACCGCCATCTCAGAAACGTTGAGCTAGCTCGTTAGCGACAGCTACCGCATCTCGAACGAACTGCTGCGCTTGGACTGACGAAGGATCATATGCATAAATGGACTGGTCGACTACCTTCCTCGCCTTCTCTTGCAATTCGGGGATCGAGCGTATCAGTTCGCTCGGAAAGCGTGTGTCGTACTCAAGTCTCTTGAGACTGAACATGATGTCGGCTGAAGTAGGGTGAGTATTGCCGCTTTGGACATTAGCCGCTCCCAAGATAGCACTGCCCAGCTCACTCCAAGTTTCGCGAATAGCAGCTCTAGGATTCTTTTTAGCTAGTTCGATGAGTTCAGATGACCGCTGGTCCGAAACCATTGGACCGTAAGGTGTACGTACGGAGGTGCGAGTAGGTTGGTCGTCAAGGAAAGGAGGGTTGCCAGGCTGCAGCGGTCCCAAGGGCGGGGGCTTTGGCCCGGTCCCAAGAATCGTTGTCAGCAAATCCGAATAGCCCTGTTCGTATCGGGCTGCGTCACTGAGGTCGACGTAACGCTTGCCCAGAAGCCAAGACGGAGCCGCTTCGACCCAGGCGCCTCTGGCGAGAAGCGGAATGAACTTTCTGTGATTTTGCTTTGCTAGAACCTCGGCTGTCATGATGTCGCCTTCGTAACCCACCCCGCCAGTTCGAGCTTCCGATTTGGTTTTGTACTTAGGAGTACAGATCACGAGGACGTAATCGTTGTCGCGGATTTCGCGCTCCATGAATTCCGGTAATTGATCGCCGGGGACAGTGTGCCAGTGGTCTAGACGAACATCGATGCCATCCGTTCGAAGACGCGTCGCGAGGTCTCGTACCCATTTCTTATGCGTTTCGTCGTCCCAGGAATAAGAGATGAAGGCTGTTTTATGAAGTGGCATTGAAGAAGGGCGCAGCACGTCGGCCTGTATGGGTTCCTTTTGTAGTTCGATTATTGAGGCGCGGAGCGGGAGCAGGTTAGAGTAGAGGTGCCCAAATATGTGGTCCACTTTCTGAGCTATAGCTGGTTCCTGGCCGGGATCATAGTGAGGTGGTACGACATTACCTTTTTGGGGTTGGCATTTGATTGGTAATTCTTTGGCGAGCTTGTAAAGAGATTCCACATCCGCCCAAACCGCCTGACGAAAGGAAGCCGGCATGGTCTCGAATACCGGAGCCGATCTGTCGTCGCCAAAAATGCGCAAGAAATCCACAACTTTTTGAAGGTTGTCGCGGATAGGTGCGGTTGCATCGTACTTACCACGCTCGATATTCCTTAACTGCATTTCTGCGAGTGGCGTATCTCTGTCCGGAAATCGATCAACGACCTCACATAGATTTTTGATTGTCGATCTGGTCTCGTCCATGGTCAGTACCGAATCCTTTCAACATCTTCACGGAGGACGACCTGTTGCCGGCGGTCGTAAAGTTTAGTCGTTCGGCTGTCGGCGTGGTCGGCAATATTCTGCGCTCCCTCAAGCGTTCCACCTTCCTCAAGAAAGCGAGTGAGTCCGCTGGCACGGAAAGAGTGCGGCGAGTAGGTACCCACAATCCCGGCTTGCGCTAGACGGCGTTTCAGCATTCGGGCGGCATCAATCCTGGTCATCGGTCTACTACCAAGTTCCCGGCCCAGCGAGGCAAGGCTCTACTGAAAGTCAGGTTACTCTCTAATACGGGCTACTCCGTTGGTTCCACGATGCCAAAGCACTTAACGCTTCATTTAGTCGCTCTTTTGCCTCCTTTTTGATTTGGTCAGTGCCTTTCCACGGTCGGGTGGGTTCATTGCGCAGCGCTGTTTCCGATTCATAAACATATATTGTGAATTGCTTAATGGCGTCCGTCGCTTCCGCGAAGGCATTGGCGTCTACTAGCTTGCTTAATTCGTTAGCGCTATGCTCGGATTTAGGGTCAGGCTTCCCGGTTAAGATCAGGCTTTCCAAGCCATTGTTGATCTCGACTATCCATCGTGAAGCGTTTAGATAATTTTGGACGTCCGCCTTGGCTATTTCTGCACGCGCAGTGGTGGATCGAGCGTTTGCCATAGTCCAGTCGGCGGTGCATTTTGCGCTTAAAAGCGCTCCACATACCGCTGCGACAATGGTTAGCAGCGGCACAACGTAGTCTTTCCACCAATCCCTCTTTGGTCTATCGACGACGCCTTTAAGCGCGGCGACTTCGCTTTTCACGCTTCCGATATCTGTTTTTATCTCTTGCAGCCCTGCTGTTACTAGGGACGATAGCTCCGAAAGCTCCAATACTGGTACCGCCGGGATCACAGCAGGCGATACGGAAGATTCCTTCGACGGAGGGTTCCCCGACGACGGTGCAGTTGGCGTGGACACAGAAATCCTTTTATTGTTTGATCTGATCCCAGGGAATCAGTTTAAAGCGAGGATCGCTAGCGGGTATGTCGCGAGGGGGACTTGCAGCAAGCGCATTTGCAATTTCAAGCCAATGGGGAACATCATAGAAGTTTTTATTTTTTGCAGTTACCCATTCCGCTTCGGAAACGCGCGGTATTTCTTGCAGAAGCTTATTGTACGCCTCGCTGTCTGTAGTTATGTAATGGCCATCACAACACTTCCAGCAGGTTGGACTGAGCTTTTCGGCGGGGCTGCAGCAATCTTGTTTGGTTGTAGCCCCAACAAAAATCCTGGCGACTAGGGGCGAATCGGCGCGGTAAGCCTGATTCACTATTGAAGCATCAATGGCGTACGCGTGTTGCTCTTTTTTTGCACTATCCAAAGTACCGACGAGCACTTTCGCATCAGATTGCTGTGCGCCTGCCCTTCCTAGTGCAGAGAATGCAACACACGACAGAACTGCGATTGCCATTGAGCGCGATTTCATAACGATCGGACGTGAAGACTACCAAACCTTGAGTGCTTGCCTCCAGTTTAGAATCGTTTTATTCGCGACCCTTTCCTGTCCGCTCGTCAAATCGATGAGACACCGGACCAGCTTATGAAAACGCTCATGGTCTATCCATGACTCCTTTGCCCTGCCCGACCAGGGACGGTCGGGCAGGCGAAAAGGCGAAGGACTGCAAGGTAAGAGCTAAAGCCGACGCTCCAGATTGGCCCAGGATCGACGTTTCCGAGTGACCCGCTATCCTGACACACCCGGCTTTTTTTAGATCGCAATCCGCTCTATTTCGTCGAGTGAAATCTCGTCCTGTCGCCGATCGTAGAGTTTGGTGGTCCGCGGTGATTCGTGGTTGGCGATTTGCTGCGCGACTTCGAGTTTGCCGCTGTTCTTCAGATACGCCGTGATGCCGGTCGCGCGGAAGGTATGATTGCCAATCCGCGTTTCGATGCCGGCCGCTTTCGCGCGCCGGCGGATGATGCGGTGCGCGTCCTGTTGGAAGAGGGGATTGGTGGTAAGCTGGCCGGTCTTACGGCGGGCGCTGCGGAAAAGATAGCCGTCGACGTCATCGGCGATGCCGGTCGCTTCGATATAATCGTGCAGACACTGATCGAGACGATGATGACAGGGAACATCGTGCTCCTTGCCGCCTTTCTCATGCAGGCGCACCCAACGGCGGCGCCCCTGGACAAAATAGTCGCCGACTTTCATCTGAATGACGGCGCCGATGCGGGCGAAGCTGAAGACCATCATCGCGATCAAAGCGCGGTCGCGCAGCCCGAGGAGATCAGGCTGATCGGCCGCCTCTGGATCATTGGCAGCTTTCTTGGTAATGGGGATACTCTCAAGCAGCGCATGGGCTTCCTCAACCGTCAGGACAGGCGTCTTGCCTTTCTTGACCGTGTAGCGCGGGCCCCGGACCGAATGGGCCGGATTAGTCTCAATAACATGGCCGGTCACAAGCCAGTCGAAGAGCATGCGGATCGCAGCCAGGTGCTGCTTGACTGACGGCGGCGATAGCTCGTCCTGCAGATCGTGTACGAACGCGGCGACATGGAAAGGCTGGACCTGCGCGAGCTCGTGAAGGCCTTTGGAGGCGCACCAGTCGGCAAATCGGCGGGTTGCGTTCACATACGCTCGTCGCGTATGGGCGTTGTTGATCTGCGCCGTGAAAAACTCGAGGAAGCGCCGCGCGGCTTTTCGCGTCGGCGCGAATAGCGGTGCCGGCTGGAGGTCTTGTGAAGGCGCGATAATCAGCTCGTTTTTGCTATCCCCTGCTGGTTTCATTAGAGTGTGATAAAGGACGTTATCACACATTAAAAGGCGCGGGAAGGGGATTCTCCCGTGAGCGCCAATAGGCCTTGGCTGGTAGCCGCAGGCTTCCCGTTTGAAGAGCATTCGAAGTTTATTTGCTCCATAAAGATCGGGTCGCGGTTCGGGCTTGGAATTCGAAAATGCTCTCATCCGGAGTTGAGCTCTGACCCAATGATAGATCCAACAGGCGCGCAGCTTAATGACTTAATGTAAAAATCCGGCTTTCATTTCGAAGAGTGTAGCGCCGCCAATCGATCCCTTGTCCCCTGAAAGGCTCGACCGGTTCGTTCTGGTCAACCGCACAGAGCGTCACCGCAGAATCCTCAGCATCGTTCTCACCCCAGGTTACGAGAGCCAGCTCTCGTCATGAATAACTACCGCTCCGTCAACGGTCACCTGCTGATTGAATATCCGAATGGGTTCCTTCCGACCGATCGCCCACGAATTTACTCGATTGCCTCCCCAAGTCAGAATACGAGTCTCGTCACGGCCGAATATAGCAGCCTTGACCCCAGTAGATGACTCGGTTTCCCATGCGGCTAGCTACCTGCAATACGTAATTTGACGTATTGAAATTGAAATCTCTCTGTCGAATGATCGGCATGTTATAAATGAATATGACTCGCTACGCCGCTATCATAGTCTCAATCTTTTTTGCGGTGCTGAGCGCACCCCCGCTTCTAGCGGACACTCACACGAAGGGGCCGGAACCACGTCTCATCTCATTTGGAGAGGAGGTGGATTTGGAGGACTACCTAGTAACTGACAAGATCACAATCTTCGACTTTTACAGTGTTTTTTGTCCTCCGTGCCGTGCTCTGAAGCCCTATTTAGAAACGTTGCATGCAAGAGATGATGACATTGCGGTGGTGGTTGTAAATATCAACCGCAAGGACATTCGGGGAATCGATTGGAATTCACCCGTGGCCCTAGAATTTCAACTGAAATCTATACCGCATCTTGTCATTTACAATGAGGATGGAGAAGTCATTGCCGAGGGGGGAGAAGCTATTTCCAAGGTCGATGAATGGCTGAAACACTAGTGTAGTCAGCGGACTCACTGTCCTTTGCCAGAACTAGTTCCACCTTTGGAAAAACAAGACGCTACTCTTAACTACACCGGTTGTGTCAGGCGACTCAATGAGAGCGTTTTGGCTTGCCGCCCTCGGTTGTGTATTTCAAGCGATACTCTATTGATTCGACCCTAGGGAGCGACGTAACGCGACAGAAGTACCGTGAACTCGTCAAGTCCACAGCATACTAGCGAGGTTTTTGAGCATCTGCGCGCGCGCGGCTCGCGATCGAGACAGGATCCATCGTTATGGCTGGTTTCTCTCGTGAATTAACGGACATCGAGAGAAAGGACCGCGCTGCACAACCATGATCTGTATCGGGTCTCCGAGGATGCCTTGTTGGATCTGCATGACAATGCGAAGCGAATCATGGCGCAACACCTAACCGCATTGGCTGAAATAAGTGACGGTGCTCTTCCGCGGCCCCAACGTCGATCCTAAGCGCCCTTGGATTCGGAGCATGCAATCTGTAGAAAACGTGTATTCACGTCTTAACTAACCCAGCTACGGCACCAACCCACAACGCCGAAAGAACCCAGCCTGCGATCATATGAAACCACATGTATCCTCGCAAACACCCTCCTGTCATTAGCCAACTTCGTTCAACGAAATACGCATCACGATGTCCGTTGGGCTCCCAACGTTCTGCCATTCCAAGTTTGACTAGCGGGACGAATGTTTCCAGTGAATAAACGAATGCATTGAACTTTGGATAGTCCTTTGCGATGGGGCGAGCTTGATGCCTCCACATCCTGTATTTATTTTCTCCAGTTGGGGTTATTAGCCCTCGGACATAGCCTCTTCGGAACACCGCCCAACCAATTAGTATAGTAGCAACACTAATCCCGAAACCACGCCAAGGGCTGTACCCATAGCCGATCAGTTGACCGAAAAGGCCATACCACAACCATTCAGGACCCTGAGCATATCGCGCATGTTCCTCGTTTTTCGCGATCATCACGGCGCGGGCATCTTCTTCGAGTCCCATTTTTCGCAGCACGTCGGCTAATTCTTCAAATGGCTGCGACCGGAATTCGTCGCGTTGTGCTGGAAGCCCAGTCAAGTGAGGATCTTCTTTACCATGCCGTTGTCGACAGAGCCACGCTAGCTGTGTTTTCGCATTTGGATGAGCCAGGTCAGCGATCCGTTCGTAGACAAGCCCATCGAGCTGTAAGTTGCCTTCGGTCGGCCAGCTGTCATCGCCATTGGACAAGATACCGATCTTAGCCAGTCGTAAATCGAGAATCAACATTTCTGGCGACTTTACGTTGGAGCATTCGAATTTTTGGGTAATCTCAGCGCCAAAAAAACTAACTTTTCCTTCTGCTTTAAAAGAACTATTGAGATAGGCATTTCCTTGAACTTCGACTCCGTCCGCCGAGAGAGCTGGCACTTTATCGTTTCCGATGAACCAGCCTTGATCGCACACAAGGTCTCCACCGATTGTCGTTCTGGCGATGTTGACGCCGCCCTGTGCTCGGAAGCTCCCAGCGAAGTGGACGCTCCCCTTGATTGCGGCGCGACTCGCACTGAGCGCAAGCCAGCCCCCACTTCCGACAAATTTGCCATCTGTAAGATCGAGATTCGCACCAATCGTGGAGTCATCGAGATCCAGGCCTCCAGAGGCTTTGAAAGTGCCATGAAAAAAAGCTTGCCGTCCGACTTTAATACCTTCCGCACGAAATGCCTGTAATCGGCTGCTCCCCGTAAGTTCACTCCCATTGCAGTCCAGGTATCCTTCGATAGTTGCACCATTGAAGTCGATACCGCCTTCGGCTTTGATCCGCAGTAAAGTCTGGCCCCCGATTTTAATACCGTTGCCGTTTAAGCCTGCTAAGCTCTCATTGCCCTGGAAGTGGCTGTGGTTGAAAAGTAAAAAATTCCCGTCAACTCTGGCAACGGCGAAGTTCGCGCCACCATCCAGCTGCGAACTATTAAAGAAGACATTACCCTTCACTTGAGCACCCCAAGCGCTTACTGCCTCCATTACTTCCTTTCCATTGAATTCACAGTCCCGGCACGAAAGATCCCCATAAATTGTGGTTGTCACAAGGTTAACTTGCCCCTCCGCTTTGAACTTATTTCGCAGCATAACACTACCTTTCACTTCGGCGTCGTTAAGGTTGAGCGCAAACCCCGAGCGCCCCGCGCGGATAAATTCGCCAGCGTCGATCAAGAGACTTGCGTCGACTCTTGCTGCTGAAAGATTTACTCCGCCCGCGACGAAGTCATTAAGCAGATAAAGCCGGCCTTCAAAATGTGCCGAGTACGCATTTATCTCGGTAATTGTGCAGTCCGAAATTTTCAGAAAGCCTAGTTGAGCGTACTCTAAATCGATCCCTCCATTTATTACACAATCTGACACAGTAAGCGGGAATGGAATTTTTGCCCACCTGATGTCGACTACGTCACTGATCATGGCACCAGATAGCGAGATGCCGCGATAGGTTACCTGCTTCGCCGCTTGCCGATTCGTGCAAAGCCATGCAAGTAGGTCGCCCCTGATAATTCTGTTATATCCTGACAGTCCTGTACAATCAGCCGGGACTCCGAGCTCGGTCGCCGCCACCAGTCTTCTTTCGGCCAGGGAAAGGTCACCAAAGCGCTTCACCGACAGATCGCTCAGGGATATTTCGGGCGTTGTATCCGCTACATTGGTGGGAACGTCACCAAATAGCAAGATAATCGCCAGCAACGCGATCTTCGTGTCGCCGATCCTTGGAGTCATCGCCTCCCTCCCCGTGATTTGAAACCCGAGATAACATCAAGTGCCTGGTTTCTGGGGCCATTCATATCATCTGCCATTGCCATTCCGGACCGTTTATCATTTTTAGTTGGTTCTGTGCATGCGTAAAACTACGTATCGACCTCGGGTCCAGCGCCATGTGCAGTGGCGCAACGGGCCGGTAGTTCTAGGTTGATACCACTTCGACGACTTAGTCGCCGAAATTCAAGACAATTAGGGACACAAATTCGATATTAGTCCTTGCGTTGGCCGACTAAGGACGCCGGTAGCATTAAAGACTTGAAAGCACTTAAACCGGAGCTGCAAAAGACTGCAACCGACCTTATACCGTTGGTCGATTCTGTTTTTGGTAAAACGCTAGGCCAGATTAGGAGCGGATGCGCAAGAGCCACAAGAGCCTCGACCGCAGTGAGCACGCACAGTGTCATTGTGCGATTTGTGCGCGGTCCAGCTTGCGATGAATAAGTGAAACCAGCGTCAATATGTCGAGAGCATCCTGTTCAGTCATGGGCCAAGTAGTCTTTGGTGCGTGGGCTAGCGGGTTTCGCACAGCACCGAATAACCCGACCAGCAGATTGGCGAAGCCCTTTTGCTCGCTTTTCTCCGACTCGGTTATGAGTGGCCCGAGGACGAGGATCGGACTCTGGATCGAAAACGCCTTGCTCACCAGCTCGGCACCGTCCGTTGTGAGGCCCGACAACAAGCGAACGCGCTCGGCGACACCTTTAGTGGCTTCGAAGACGGCGTGGAAGTAGTTTTCGTCCAGCAGCTCGGCGCGGCAGTAGTTAAGCACTTCGGTATGAACGGCGCGGCTTTCCAATGCTGCCTTCAGCCGCCCGGCACGGGAGCGTGCGGCGTCAAGCGTCGTGGCTTTGTCGGCGTGGACCACCTTGCCGTCCTCGCGCACGTAGAAGCCCGAGAACGCAAGCACCACGTTCAGTTCATCACGCCTCCAAGCGAAGGCAGCCGGATCGCGCGCATAGTTGACAGGATTCATAGCACGGTTGATCAGCATGATCAGATGATTGCCGAGCTTGTGCCTGTTCTGTGCTTCGGCAAGTGCGTTGAATAGACGCTTCCATTTGGTGATGCCGGGCGAAACATCGGTAATCCGGATTTCTTGCAATAAATACTCGATCTGTGTACCGGTCAGACCCCGCTCGGTGTCGGCCAGGACGCGGCAAGCGGCCTCCATGTGCTGCGCGTTGAAAGGTGCGATTGGCGTCATGGTGAAGCGCGTTGTTGGTCAGCAACGGAAAAAGTCTGCGGTTGCCCAACCAAAATCACAGCTTTTAGCACAAAAAAACACAGGCTACACCGACCAAGCCCATGAAGAAACCTTACTCCCCGGTTTCCTCGGCGGATTCCTCCTCTTCAAAATAGGCGCTAGGATAGTGCGCAGACAACTCGCGCTCTTCCATATCCTCTATGAAGTCGAACCAAACCTGAATGCGCTCACCTGGATTCCAGTTGTCGTTGTAAGAGTCCAAGTCCTGTTTAAGCTGCCAGCAGTCGTCTGCAATGCCCATACGCCGCTGCTGAAGACTTGCGAGCATGTGCTCAGGCGGTGCAGTGGTTATATCGTTCCACAGTGTCAGCTGCTTCTTATTCCCGAATTCATCTTCCGCCTTAATCCGAACGACGTGCTTTTTTCGCACACGTCGGCCTTGGTCATCAGTGAAATATTCCTCGCGCAGCGCGGCCCCTGCCTCACTCACAAGGAGATCAACCGAAGACTTTATCGGAGGAGCCCAACGTTTTTCGCGGATTGCCCACACTGCGAATTCGCGCAATTCAAATGAGCTACCGTGAGGGAGAGTTCGGCGATACTCTTCAATCAACTCCTGTAAGTTTCGCTTGTGAGTTGGCCTGCCCAGGACTCGCATATGTTTGTTGTAATTAGATAATTGGGGCAGTCTTGCCCCATCCATCAGTGATTGCGACTGCGATCAGGAAATCACGCACCTTCGCAAGCATCTCTCGATTCGTGGCAAAACTAATCTCGCGCAAGTGTTGCAATCGACCGGTAATAATTCCTGGATGCACTCGAATGCGTTGCGCAAATTGGTTAATCCGAACCTTTGAATAAAATGGCTTCACGCGGCCGATGAAAGATTTCAGCTTATCTGATGGAATTAACATCTCCGCTGCTTCCATATCAGCGCGTGACTCCATCTCTGATGTTGCCGCCTGCTTTGCTTCGCCAACTAGGTCTGAATCTACTGATTGAGTATCGCGATGCCGGATATGTGATAATTCATGCGCCAGCGTAAACCAAAATCCGTCAATACGATCGTAACGCATTGAAAGCACGATAACGGGCGCATCGTCACTCAGCCAAAACGCGGCACCGTCAATTCGGGTGTGCGGCAGTGGTTCTATGACAGCCACGCGAATGCCAATTTCCGCTAGCACTCTCGGCACATGGCGAACCTTCTCTGGAAAATCCGCAAGTTGACGAACACGTGTCATTCCGGCCTCGAAGTTGGACGGCTTGTACGGATCGGCTTTAAGTACACTTGCAAGCTTTGCGCCACGAATGCACCAAGCTTTTTGAGCAGCATTTAAATCACCCCACTTTACGGTCTGTCGTGCCGCAGCATGAAAGTTCGGTTCTTCGTCAAGTGATGACACATTGAAAAAACGGCAAAGCTCGCGCTCTAGTGCTCCTGGATTATTCGTCTCTTTAATCCACCCGCGCTTTTCCATGTCCTTCACAGGAGCGAAATCGAATAATTTGGCCCGGCGCTGAATTTCCGGGTCGTGCCGTTCCACTAATGACAAACGGAAGGCGCTCTCACGTGTCATCCATATTCCCGGCCCGGTTTCGAAAGCGATGCCCAACGCGACAGCGGTTTCTGGAGTAATAGCTTTTTTACCCTGAATCATTTCGTTTATCGCTTGCACCGGTCTGTTGATGATTCTCGCCAAGTCGGTCTGTGCCCACCCACGCGCTTCTAACTCAGCACGAATAAACTCCCCAGGGGGTTTCGGCTTACCTTCGCTCATCTGCATGGGAGGTTCGGGGTCCATCTTCTTCACCTATGACAGAGCGATAGTAATTGTCAATTCACCTTTTCACCCTTAAGGTGAATATTGTATTTCCATGTAGCGAAAGGTGGTGATCTATAATGACTACATCGAAAAAAGACGCGCGCATAGCGTCCAAGCTGCTTCGCAAACCTTCAACACCCGCCAAAGTAAAAAGCGTAGCCGCTTCCGACTTGGCGCAGGCCAAACACCGCAAGAAGAAGCGTTAATTTTGGCATGTAATCTTTGAGCGGAGCCATTCGCACAATAGAGGCTGTGGGGATCGTCATATCCTCTACAGCCCTTACTGTTTTGCTGTGTTCGACCATGAAAGACAGTGAAACCTCCGCAACAAGCGGTGGGATCTCGGTGCGGGCTTTCTGTAAAACCGGCTGTAATCGAATTCTGGAGCGTTTTCTTTGGGTCCAATGATCCTTGAAGGCCTAAACGTACTTTATTTTCCGCTTCGTGTAGTCTCCCCCTTCGGGTCAATACGTCAAATGACGCATCGAGTCGAACTTGTTTAAACGATCCCGGCAGGTTACAAAATGTCGGGACGTGAGTACGTACTTCCTCTGTGACCCGTTGGCCGTCCTTCCCTCCCCTGAAGTCGCCATGGCGTCACCGTGGAAGGTTCTAGTAGAAGTACCGTCGAACGATCCTGACAAATTCTTGACGGCCGTACGGCTAACCTCATTGGAGGCTCTTCGAACCCGTCTAGGCGATGGGTTCTATATGGAAGCGATGTCTCGAGTCAGCGGGCAAAACCCGTGTTCGGTGCCTGCTGAAAGGCAATATCACATCCGAGAGGAAACGTTGGTCGGCGAGCCCGGAGTCTGGAATGGCCTCCGATACTGGTTCACGGATCGACTTTCAGAACGCGACAGTAATGACTCATTGGTATAGGTGAGTTGGCGCTGCTGGGGCAACCGCATGACAACACGATGACCTACTTTGCTTACGGCTCAAACCTGTTAACCGCCCGGCTGCTCTCCAGGTGTTCCGATGCAAAAACAATCGGACCAGCCTTTCTTGCCGGTTATACATTGTGTTTCGATAAGCGAAGCCGCGACGGATCCGGCAAATGCACTATCCGTCACACCGGCAGTCCATCCGAGGTTGTTCATGGGGTGTTATTCATTATTCCCCAATCCCAGGTTCCTGCCCTGGACCGTGCGGAAGGAGAAGGCACTGACTATGATCGCGCACTCTTTGCCCTTCTTCGACCCTCGGTCCACACCAATCACTTTTCACTAATCACCTTTCACGCCTCCCTCCCTCTCACTTCTCCTCATCGGACGATTCCAGTCCTTCGGTCGCTGGTTTTTCGTTCAGTTGCTCGTCCACGCTCTGCTTTTTGGTAAATTCAGATTTCTGACGAGAGCCGGTGTAAAGCCTGGCACTGCTCGTCTGGCCGTAGTAGCGGGCCTCGTACAACATGTTCTTGCGCGCGCGCGAGTCGATTGCCTTAGACCGGATATTCTGCTCATGCTCATCGAGCAGTGCGGCCGCCTCAGAGGCGAACTCCGGTGCTGAGCACTGGGCAAAAAACTGTTTTGCGCCCGTTAAGTGTTGTAGAGCTGTCTCGGCATCCGCGCCCCCGGCCAATGCTTCAGCGGCTTTACGTACGGCGTCTGCCGCTTGCTGGTTCGCAATCACTGCGATCAGTTCGGCGTTCTGGAGGACGTCCGCCTCGTTCTGCGTCCCCTGGATCCGGATCAGATGGGAACTCGTCCGGCTCTCGAGCCTCAGATCGGTTCCTTCTTCCGTGATCGAGGTGTACGCGAATTCGAGGGCGAGCAGTTCTTCCCCTTCGAGCGAGGCTGGCAGGTTGCCGTCAGGTAACAACGGCAATGGTAATACCTCGAGCATCAGAACGACATAGCGTTCCTCGCCGCTCACCAAGTCACCCAATGCGAGCTCGATTCGCCCGTCGGGTAATCGAACCAGGGGGTAATCACCGTATTGTTTCCAGGCGTTGCAGAACATTTTTGGTTGGATCCGGAGCCGCAAATTTTGCACCATAATTTTCTGCAATCCGTCGAGTTCATCCGCGAGAATGATCGGGAATTTCTCGGGTGAATCGGCATCATGAAGCTGCCCCTGTCCCACCTTGCTCATGGCAGCGAGAATGTTCTCGTTGTAACCGTCCCCGAAACCGAGGCAACTGGTTCGAATCTCGTCCTTTTCCATGCCGGCGCGGGTCAACGCCTCGACATGGTCCAGCTCGGTAATCCCCGCGTTCAGGTGCCCGTCCGTCAACAAAAGGATCTTGCGGATCGGAGCGATCCCCTCGGCGGTTTTCTGCGCCTTCATGAGTTCGTCGCGCCCTAATAACCAACCTGCCATCAGATTGGTAGAAGCTCCTGCCTGGATCTGATCAGTCGTTTGGTACCAACTAAACCGGTTAATCGGTCGCTCCAAGGGGATAACAACCTGGGCTGAATCGTCGAAGACGACCAGACTGAAACAGTCCTCCGGCCGCAGGTTCTTGATGACTTCGCGACAGGCTCGTTTTGCGTTTTCAAGAGGAGCCCCGCTCATTGAACCGGAGCGATCCCTCCGCAACAAGCGGTGGGATCTCGGTGCGGGCTTTCTGTAAAACCGGCTGTAATCGAATTCTGGAGCGTTTTCTTTGGGTCCAATGATCCTTGAAGGCCTAAACGTACTTTATTTTCCGCTTCGTGTAGTCTCCCCCTTCGGGTCAATACGTCAAATGACGCATCGAGTCGAACTTGTTTAAACGATCCCGGCAGGTTACAAAATGTCGGGACGTGAGTACGTACTTCCTCTGTGACCCGTTGGCCGTCCTTCCCTCCCCTGAAGTCGCCATGGCGTCACCGTGGAAGGTTCTAGTAGAAGTACCGTCGAACGATCCTGACAAATTCTTGACGGCCGTACGGCTAACCTCATTGGAGGCTCTTCGAACCCGTCTAGGCGATGGGTTCTATATGGAAGCGATGTCTCGAGTCAGCGGGCAAAACCCGTGTTCGGTGCCTGCTGAAAGGCAATATCACATCCGAGAGGAAACGTTGGTCGGCGAGCCCGGAGTCTGGAATGGCCTCCGATACTGGTTCACGGATCGACTTTCAGAACGCGACAGTAATGACTCATTGGTATAGGTGAGTTGGCGCTGCTGGGGCAACCGCATGACAACACGATGACCTACTTTGCTTACGGCTCAAACCTGTTAACCGCCCGGCTGCTCTCCAGGTGTTCCGATGCAAAAACAATCGGACCAGCCTTTCTTGCCGGTTATACATTGTGTTTCGATAAGCGAAGCCGCGACGGATCCGGCAAATGCACTATCCGTCACACCGGCAGTCCATCCGAGGTTGTTCATGGGGTGTTATTCATTATTCCCCAATCCCAGGTTCCTGCCCTGGACCGTGCGGAAGGAGAAGGCACTGACTATGATCGCGCACTCTTTGCCCTTCTTCGACCCTCGGTCCACACCAATCACTTTTCACTAATCACCTTTCACGCCTCCCTCCCTCTCACTTCTCCTCATCGGACGATTCCAGTCCTTCGGTCGCTGGTTTTTCGTTCAGTTGCTCGTCCACGCTCTGCTTTTTGGTAAATTCAGATTTCTGACGAGAGCCGGTGTAAAGCCTGGCACTGCTCGTCTGGCCGTAGTAGCGGGCCTCGTACAACATGTTCTTGCGCGCGCGCGAGTCGATTGCCTTAGACCGGATATTCTGCTCATGCTCATCGAGCAGTGCGGCCGCCTCAGAGGCGAACTCCGGTGCTGAGCACTGGGCAAAAAACTGTTTTGCGCCCGTTAAGTGTTGTAGAGCTGTCTCGGCATCCGCGCCCCCGGCCAATGCTTCAGCGGCTTTACGTACGGCGTCTGCCGCTTGCTGGTTCGCAATCACTGCGATCAGTTCGGCGTTCTGGAGGACGTCCGCCTCGTTCTGCGTCCCCTGGATCCGGATCAGATGGGAACTCGTCCGGCTCTCGAGCCTCAGATCGGTTCCTTCTTCCGTGATCGAGGTGTACGCGAATTCGAGGGCGAGCAGTTCTTCCCCTTCGAGCGAGGCTGGCAGGTTGCCGTCAGGTAACAACGGCAATGGTAATACCTCGAGCATCAGAACGACATAGCGTTCCTCGCCGCTCACCAAGTCACCCAATGCGAGCTCGATTCGCCCGTCGGGTAATCGAACCAGGGGGTAATCACCGTATTGTTTCCAGGCGTTGCAGAACATTTTTGGTTGGATCCGGAGCCGCAAATTTTGCACCATAATTTTCTGCAATCCGTCGAGTTCATCCGCGAGAATGATCGGGAATTTCTCGGGTGAATCGGCATCATGAAGCTGCCCCTGTCCCACCTTGCTCATGGCAGCGAGAATGTTCTCGTTGTAACCGTCCCCGAAACCGAGGCAACTGGTTCGAATCTCGTCCTTTTCCATGCCGGCGCGGGTCAACGCCTCGACATGGTCCAGCTCGGTAATCCCCGCGTTCAGGTGCCCGTCCGTCAACAAAAGGATCTTGCGGATCGGAGCGATCCCCTCGGCGGTTTTCTGCGCCTTCATGAGTTCGTCGCGCCCTAATAACCAACCTGCCATCAGATTGGTAGAAGCTCCTGCCTGGATCTGATCAGTCGTTTGGTACCAACTAAACCGGTTAATCGGTCGCTCCAAGGGGATAACAACCTGGGCTGAATCGTCGAAGACGACCAGACTGAAACAGTCCTCCGGCCGCAGGTTCTTGATGACTTCGCGACAGGCTCGTTTTGCGTTTTCAAGAGGAGCCCCGCTCATTGAACCGGAGCGATCCAGCACGACGGTGAAAGCCGCCGGCCGCGCTCGCTGGGTGAGCGGCTGCGTCGGGGCGCTTAGTCTCGCCACGAGATGAACGGGTCGAGACGAATTACGTAAGATGGTTTTATAGTCGAGTTGGAGTTCAATATTCATTTGTGGGGAAGGTTAATTTTGCGGTGAGGCTGGATTTTTTTGATGGGAAAAACTACGGCTGGTACTTTAGGCACTTAGGGACCGGATCCTCTTCCGGAGTTGGGCGGGCCTAGCCACCTCACAATCTTTTCCCCAGGAAAGGATCCAAGGGATTATCTCCTCCAGAGAATTTAGGTTTAATGAAAGTTCGAGGTTCCCTCCGGCTAACTCCTGGATCTGCTGGCTCGCATGCCAGTTCCGTTCGCGAACGAGCTGCGCGGCCCGGCCGGAGAATCGAAGGACGATTTGCTCGAGATCGGCGTTTTCGGTTTGCCAGATTTGAAAACTGTTCCGGAAGAGACGTTGAATGTCCCCCTCCCCTGGCCTTAGGTTGGAAAACTTGTGCGCGGTTCGTGAGACTTTCTGCATGCGGGCGAGCACGAAGATCCGGCGCGCTTTACGATTCCGGTCGTAGCCGAGTAAATACCACTGACCCGAAACGCAAGCTAAGTGCCAAGGCTCAACCGTTCGCTTTTCGAAGGCCTTAGCCTCCAGCTTCTTGTACCCGAATTCGACGACCTCTTTATTCTGGATTGCCTTGGCTAATTCCGCGAAAATCGTCGCATCCGGTAAATAGGCGCCAAACTGCCGGAATGAAATCGCCGAATCGAGATCCTCCCAGCTGACACTGACATTGGCGCTCCCGGTCGCGGCCTGGAGTTTCTGAAACGCGGTCCGGAGCGGTTGTTCGAACGCGGTGCCCTTGTACGCTTCCAACGCCTTCTGCGCCACAAAGACGGACACGAGCTCGGCTTCTGTCAGCTGGAACAGTGGCAACTCCGTCATCGGTCTGGTGAAATGGTAGCCTCCCCGCGCAAAATCGAACTCGATCGGCACACTCATCTGGTAACGCATGTAATCGATGTCGCGCTGGATCGTTTTGGTGGTCACCTCGATCGTTTCCGCGAGTTTCGTGCGGTTGGGGTATCTACCCGTCTTGATCGCGTGAAAGATCTCCTGAAACCGGTAGAGCGGCGGGCGGGAATGCAGCGTTCTCGTCTTCGCCGCAGACGGGATCCTGTTTGCGCGATTCTTCTTGCTCAGCCGGGGCATGAATCTCGTTTTAACATCCGCGCAGCGGTAGAACGACCATTTTATGGGAGTCACGGCCGGCAGCGGTTCAAGATGGGCATCGGGACGATGACGGAAAGGATCTTCGTGAGATTGACCAGAGATCCGCATCATCGACTCGAACTCTTTTTCATGAACCACGCTTCAATATAAGTGCCACCTGGGACATCTGTGGTCCCTGGCAGGGACCACACATTAAATTTATTGAAGAACAGGCGAAGCGGGGACAGCAGATGTCCCTAGCCCTGGCGTATCTTTGCCCAATGTCTACCTCTCTTGCGTAACCCGCACCCTTGTTAACAAAGGGCACCGAGGAGCCAAAAAGCCTCCGTCAACCTATGAAACAAACACCGCCAGCCGGAATCTGTTTCCGGCAAGAACCACCTCCAACTCATGCGGTCGAGTGGCGAACCGTAAGGCCTCCGCCACCGTTAGCCGCCAGGCCTAGCGCTAGGCAATCCGCACCTTGGGGTCCGTTCATCATTGCTACCGGTCTCATCGCTGCGGCATTTATCGTAGCCAACGGTGACAAATCCGCACCGCTGGTAGAGCCGAACCCAGTCAGTCCCTCTGAGCGTTTGGTAACAGTTAACGAGCGCGCGCCCGCGGTGCCACGCGCTCAGCCTGTGGTCTGGCCGCGGGCCGAAGCCGCCGGGCCGGCGACGCTCTTCAGCCCGGAGTGGTATGCGAATCCTAGCAATCGTGGGCGGTGGGTCTGCCAGGAGATCCCGAACGCGGGTCGTGTTTGGATCCACTACCAAGGTCAGCTACAAAACACCGGCCAGTTGCCTCAGCACCCTAGCCTCTGGGATGAATACTGGACCCCACGCGCAACCTGGGTCTGGATGATTCCAGCCGGCGCAACGACGCCGCAGTGGGTTGACCCATGAACAGGGCGAGCCTGTCAGCTGATGCGTGATTCTTATTGGGGTCCCACAGCCGTTTGCGGACCCTTCATAGTTTCGAAATTCTTTCGCGTCATCAACCAAATCGCTACAAGACTTGGGATAAGTGGAAGGCGCGGCAGACCACCGGCGACTCGTTCTGGCCAAAAACATGCTGCGCCATTCCTAGGGTCGTCTCAACAAGCCTCCCTTGTCTACTTCTGCTTGAAAATCAATCCAAGAGCGCGGAACACTGAGGCTCAAATTCAAAGCTTACCAGATGATGGGGATATTCCAACAAAGGTACGTAAAACGCCACGGAATCATCGCCCCTGACACAGTCCTATGGCCGCCGGCGTGGCTCCGAGGTATCCGCGAGTCTTTCGCTCGTATTGGGCAAATGCGCTGATCCCGAGGCTCCTTTTCGGTTTCAACGCTCCGGAGTATTCCGTTAAAGATAAGCCTCTGTCCATTAGGCCCGGTCAGGCTAACTCGTGAAAAAGCCCTCATACAATTTGGAGCACCACTATGTCCAGAATGAAGATTTTAAATGCCGTCGAACAGGAACAGTTTGAGTCCCCGCCGGTCTTCAATAGCGTCCAGCGGAAACAGTATTTTGATTTCTCCTCAGAGCTGCTGACTCTCGCTCAGGACCTTCAAACATCCACGAACCAAGTCTGCTTTCTGGTAAGTTGCGGCTACTTCAAGGCCGCCAAGCGCTTCTTTCCGAACCGCCGGTGCTCGCGACGAGACCTCGACTACGTCGCGCAACAGCTTGGGTTTCAGCCCGAGTCGATCGATGTGAACAGCTATTCTGCAACGACTCGCCTTCGACACGAAAGGCTCATCCTCGACTTCTATGGCTTTCGGCCCTTTGATTCGACTGCCAAGTCGTTCGTTGCTGGCGAGATCGAGAAGTTGGCACGCTCCCAGTTGCAGCCGGCACTTATCCTCTGGCGGATCGTCGATAGTCTTGTCAAGGAGAAGATCGAAATCCCGGGGTACTACCCCTTGGCCGAGCTTATCCTCGCCGCCGTCAATACACGGAAGGCGGAGCTTTGCGCCATCATCGAACGAGCGTTAACGGCACGCACTCGAGAGGCACTCGATGAGCTGCTGGTTCAGGGAAGCGCGGGCGAAGACGAGCCGGTCCCCGCGAAGACGGCTGCCTACAAGCTCACGCTCCTTAAGAAACTCTCCCAGTCCACAAAGCCGTCCAAGATCAGAGAGACCATCACCGATCTGCTAGTCGTGCAAGGTTTGTATCGAGACTTCCTGCCGATACTCTGCGCACTCGACCTGAATCATGAGGGGATTCGGTACTATGCCCACAGTGTCATCAAGTCGGAGATCTTCCAGGTGACACGACGTTCCAGTGAAGACCGATATCTGCATTTGATTGCCTTCATTACCCACCAGTATTTCCGGCTCCAGGATAACTTGTTCGATGTCCTCCTCAACGTGCTTCAGACATACCTGAACACTGCTCAGCGCGAGCACAAGGAGGTGTGTTACCGACGCCGAGAACATTGGAACGAGGCCGTCAGGAAACTAATCGGCTACCTTGATCATTCCTTCCTCAAAGTCTTATCCGCCATTAAGCAGATCACCGATAGTGCGGAGCTCGACGATGCCGAGAAGGTCCGCCAGATTCGGGCGCTGCTGGCGGCAGAGGAGCCGGATCGGCACCAGGCCGAGGCGTCCTTAGCCCCGCTGAAGCGGGATCTCGAAAGCGAGACAGACGGTGAAGATTACTACGGCATTCTGGAGGCCAAATCGGTTCGGATACAAAACCGCATAAGCCCCATCCTCAAGGCGTTGCCTTTCCAGGGCGAGGCGGGATCGGAAGCGTTGCTACGGGCGATCCAATATTTCAAAGACAAACACGGGGTTGTCGATAGAGGTGCACCGACGGAATTCTTGAAGCCTATCGAGGAAAAGGCTGTGCTGGGTCGCGATGGGGATTTGCGGGTCTCACTCTACAAGGCGTTGCTCTTTATTCACGTGATGGGAGCCATCAAATCCGGAACCCTGAACCTTGAACACTCCTACAAGTACCGCACGCTCGACAACTACATGATTGATCGCGATCGTTGGCAGCGGGACAAGCAGACCCTGCTCGCACGAGCTGGGCTCGCGAGTTTTGCCGAACCGAAGCAGGTCCTTGACGAGCTCGATCGTGCCCTCCACGCCCAATACGTCAAGACCAATATGAATCTTGTAGAGGGGAATAATTCTTGGGTGAAACTCAACAAAGACAACACGATCACCATCAGCACTCCAAAAGTGGAGGATGCTGATGCTGCGCCCCTGCAAACCTTCTTCCCCGAGCGGGACTATATTTCGCTCCTGGAGGTTCTTTCCACTGTCAACCGCTACAGCGGTTTCCTCGATGAGTTTCAGCACTGGCAGCAGCGGTATCACCGGCCGAAGCCACCGCAAAAGACGTTTTACGCGGGCATTATTGGTCTCGGCTGCGGAATCGGTACCCGGAAAATCGCTCGGATTTCCCGGCAAATTAGTGAGCCAGAACTTGAGAACACGGTAAATTGGTACTTCTCACCCGACGCGACCCAGGCAGCTAACGACAAGGTCCTTCATCTGATGGATCGCATGGAGCTACCAAACAGGTATCGCCGGTCTCAGGAGGTGTTACATACCTCCAGCGATGGGCAGAAGTTCGAGGTTAAGGTCGAGTCCCTCAACGCGAACCATTCGTTCAAATACTTCGGTAAAGGCAAAGGTGTTAGCGTCTACAGCTTTATCGACGAGCGGCACTTGCTGTTTCACTCGACAGTCATCAGTGCCGCCGAGCGGGAGAGCGCCTACGTGATCGACGGCCTTATGCACAACGATGTGGTGAAAAGCGACGTCCATTCGACCGACACTCACGGCTATAGTGAGATGATTTTTGGGACCATGCATATGTTGGGGTTCTCGTATGCACCCCGAATCAAGAACCTCAAACGCCAGCGGCTTTACACCTTTAAGAGCCGAAGGGGCTGGGATCGCGCACAAGCTAAAGTCGCCCCTTCTGGCTATATCGACACCCAGATCATCGAAGACAACTGGGACGATATTCTCCGATTCATTGCAACCATCAAACTCAAGGAGACGACTGCCTCGGAGATCTTCCGGCGACTCAATTCCTACTCCAAACAGCATGCCCTCTACCGAGCGCTGAAGACCTTCGGCAAGATTATTAAATCAATCTTCATCTTGCGCTACATCGATGACCTCGAACTTCGGCAAGCCATCGAAAAGCAGCTCAATAAGATAGAGAACTCACATCAGTTTTCACGGGCCGTGTCCATCGGAAATCCAAGGGAGTTTACGCAGGCGGAAAAGCAAGAACAGGAAGTGGCCGAGGGTTGCAAACGCCTCATCAAAAATGCCATCACCTGCTGGAACTATCTCTACTTGTCCCAGAAGATCAGTGAGGTCATAGGGTCAGAAGCGCGGGAGATCCTATTCCAAGCCATCGCAAACGGCTCGGTCGTGTCCTGGCAGCATATTAACCTGCTGGGCGAATACGATTTCTCGGACGAAAAGCTACAGGATTCGGTCGGGATCAAGCCCCCAAAATTAGCCGCCTGAAAGCAGTCTGATTTTGGGAGCTCGCAAAAAGCCACATCTCGTTGTGTATATGCGGGTTTGTGTCAAATTTCGTGGCGTTTTACGTACCTTTGTTGGAACATCCCCTGGTCGCGCCAACGCGCACTTGAGCGGTTTCAGCTTTTGCGCGGATCCTCCGTGCGCGCAGCGTTAATTTAAGCCAATATGGATGCGAGCTATCTACTGGGCGGAGGTTGCCCTAACGGGCGCGAGAAATCGGCTTCTGCGTCATTGACACCGAAATCGCCGAGGCGTCCAATTGGCGCGTCGCCCAGAGATCTTCTTGGTCCGGCACCGTCCATTCGCCACTTTGGTGCAGGTGCTTGAGTTTGATTTGTGGACTCGGTGTTTTGCTACCGCCAAAAAGTCGTTTCAAAAAGCTCATAGTTATCCTTTTTTCAAAGCATAAGTGTAGCATGGGTACTAGCCACAGAGACCCGAAAACCCTCCGTTAAAGGAGTTCAACCCGAACAAACGATCGCTTTTCCCGAGCGGTCGGATGAACTCATCCTCGCAGGGTACCGGTCATCAACGATCCTACGGGCAACGCGTAGCACCCGGCCCGCAGGGACACGCCCCAAGTTTTGCAGCAAAATGGTTTTTTGTGGGTTTGATTGATGTGCTGTTTGCCTCATGCGGCGAAGTCGATGCGCTTGACACTTTAGAAATTCGAATTCAACCGAGAAAGATTGGCGACGCCGCCTAAGCTGAGTTGCGGCGGGTCTTGCGGGTTGTCGTTGCTGTTGTCGGTCATGGCGTCTGAGTCTTTCAGACGCCATTCTCATCGTGAAGCTAAGGAGTGCTTTGGGAACCACCCCAGCGCGTATTGGTATTAATCTTGACAGAGTGAGAAGCAGAATTCAACGTTTCTAGGTCAATGTTTAGCTATACCTTTTTCAAAACAATCCTCGTTAGTAACGCTTAAAATCCCGTTTCGGGGGAAGGACTAATCGATGGGTTTATTGAGCAGGCTCTTTGGAAGGGACTTCTCAAACTCGCCTAATAAGTGTGGGGAGTGCAAACGGAATGTATCTCCCAACGCCGACCTCACGGACCGTTGTCCTCATTGCGGCGTGATTTGGGTTAATAGAACGGAGATAGGTGACCATGATTACTTCTACTCGATTCCGGTGGAGGCTCGAGTCTGTCAGCATTGCACCGCACCGCATGGAGGCAGTAAGGACAAATGTCCAAGATGCGGCAAGCCGATCCCAAGGGAGGCTTAACAAGCTGAAATGCGAAGGGGGTCAGGCTGAACGCTCTGAGCATCAAACTCCGTTCGATGCTCCGTGGTTACCTTCACTTTGGCCGGCATGTGAACCGGATGCGAAAGGGCTTGTGTAGCGCTAACGTACAGCGTTTAACCATGAACAATATGGACTCTTTACATGAGGCGGCCAGTAAAGGCGATCTGACAAAGGTCAAGGCGCTGCTCAAAGACAATCCTGATCTGGTTTTCAGCAAAGACGTCGACCACTGGACGGCTTTGCACTGGGCGGCGCATGGAGGTCACAAGGACGTGGCGGCTCTTCTGCTGGCCAACGGGGCCGATGTCAACGCCTGGAAAAACGACTTCGACGGGCCTTTGCACTTGGCGGCGCAGGGAGGCCACAAGGACGTGGCGGAATTGCTGCTTGCCAACAAGGCCGAGGTCAACGCCAAGGCAATTGCCGGCTTTACCCCTTTGCACGCGGCGGTGTCGGCTCATCTAGGCTACAAGGACGTGGCGGAATTGCTGCTTGCCAACAAGGCAGAGGTCAACGCCACGTCCAGCAACGGCGTGACGCCTTTGCACTTGGCGGCGCAGGGGGGCTACAGGGCCAAGGACGTCGTACAATTGCTGCTGGCCAACGGGGCCAATGCCAATGCCAAGCAAAACAACGGCTGGACGCCTTTGCACTGGGCGGCGTCTAACGGCCTTCGGGAGGTGGCGGAATTGCTACTGGCCAACAAGGCAGAGGTCAATGCCAAGATCAACAAGGGAGAGACGCCTTGGCTCTTGGCGGCGCAGATGAGCCACTGGGACGTGGTGGAATTGCTTCGCCAGCACGGTGGCCACCAATAAACTGTATCGAAGCCAAGCAATGGTCCTTGGCATCCAGTCATCGCGCCCTCGCGCCCCTTTATGATTGCGGCGTAAGACTGCGACCTTTGCTGCTCGACAACAACCTGGACGCAAAAGAGAGATTTTTCGGCTTTGTTCGGGAACCTGGAGACGAGCCTGGAAATGATTGGCCGCACTCGGCTGCGCCTGCTCAGACGAAGTAGATGAGAAGAGCGAGTCGCCGAGCAACCAATAGCACGGGGCTTTCCCCGCGTCCTTTTCAGTTAGGCATTCCAGTCGCTGAATAGGTCAGTCGATAAATCGTCGCCGCATGGACTTTGAAAGCTACGGCGAGCTCTCGGACGGCCTTTCCCTCTGACACAAGGCGCCGCGCTAAGTTTTCTTGCTCAGGTGTGAGCTTTCGTGGTCGGCCAAAACGGACTCCTCTTTTTCTTGCTGCTTCTCGTCCGGCACTGGTCCGTTCCCGGATCAGGCCGCGTTCGAACTCCGCGATTCCGGCAAAAATGGTCATGATCATTTTTCCGGCGTGCGTGGTCGTATCAGCCCATGGCTCCGATAACGACTGGAACTTCCCACCAGCTTGTCGAATCGTTTCGATCGTCTCAAGGAGATCGCGTGTTGAGCGCGCCAAGCGATCAAGTTTCCAGACAACGATCGTGTCACCAGCGCGAATCTGATCGAGCATCCGTTGGAACTCAGGACGATTGCGGGTGCCGGCAGAAATCTTCTCTTGGAATACTCTCCGACATCCTGCGCGTCTATCACCGCCGCGGTCACGCGATTCAAGCGGTTGATCTCGAGGATTCGCTCGGCTTGCGTGAGTAAGCGCCCCAAAAGGCGGAAGTTTCCACCGGTCACCCGGATGATAGCAGCCACCGTCTCCGGATCCAATTCCGACGAATCAGGCAACGCTACGCCCGCAGGCCTCCAGCGCTGCGCCAATAGTTCCCGCACTTGTTCCGCGCTCAGCGTGCGAAATTCGTGCACGAAACCGATTCGAGAATAAAACTGTGGGTAGCGGGCTAGGCGCTTCTCCATTCCTGGCATTCCAATCAAGACGAGACCAACCCCTCCGGCATCGAAGATCGAACGCATTTGCTCAAGGCTTGCCATCTTCAGGCGATCGGCTTCATCCACCAAAATGAGTCGGGTCGGGTCACCAATGGCGCGCTGCTTGTCAGAGTATCTGCGGCAGACCTGTCCGAACGTTGGTTTAAGGGTTGGCAGCTGTTCGGAAAACCAATTGTAGTCGCTGAAAAACGAGTCCCGGTGTTTTACGTCACGCTTCTGTATTTGTTTGAGCGTGCGGGTTTCTTCGCGGCGGATGGGCTCCTGGAGGAGATCTCGCAAAATGTCACGAAGTTTTGGGATGTCTCGCTCGATTTCCCGAGGCGTGTTAACGACCGGTGTCGTGTAGAGTAAGGCGTCTACTCGTACCAACTCCTGAAGCTGGCCGTCAGGAAGATCACGCAATTTTACTCCTTGGATCCGATCCCAAAGTGAATAGCGCCGCGCCGAAAGCGTTTTGCCTACCCCTGGCGATCCGTAGCAAAGGCCGATATATTGGCAATGGCGGCATGCATCACAGAATTCGGCGAAGCGACGGTATTCTAGCGTCTCGACGAAAATATTGTCGTCCGTCCTATTCATTGCGGTAACGCTTCAGGCGCGGTCCAGGCGCTTTCTTCTCAATTTGTTCGGTGGCGGGATGCTCGTCGCTCTCCGCACTATCGTTCCGCTTAATCTCCAAGAGTTGGTCGATGGCTTTCGAGCGTTCCCGAAGTTTGGCGAACAGCCCGCGTCGGCGTTGCTTTCGTGCTTTGAGAACGTCGCGAAGGGTGATGACTGCGCCAGCGAGTTCGGGACAGATTGCCCGGCACAGAAAACGGTCATTATAAAATACGCGAACTTCAGCCGCATCACGTGGGTCGTAGCGCAACATCACGGACTCCCCGATGTAGGCTGCCAGCGTAGTGTCTATATAGCGCAGTCCCTGAAATCGAATTCCATCCGGGTGAACCTTCCGTGCCGTTGGTACAGTGAGCAACAGGAGGTCGAGCTGTTCGAGTGTCTCGGGCATTCTTGGAAGAAATCCACCTTGTTCCCAACGCCGGATCGGTGCAACACCGGTCTCTCCATGCAGACGTTCATGATAAGTATCCAGAATAAATTCGCGCAAAAGGACATCGAACTCGGCCAACGTGAGGCGACTTTTGCCTCCGGAAGATTTGAATCCCGGGAGCGTACAGAGAAACATCTGATCGATCGTTGAAAAGAAGCGCTCTACGCGGCCTCTGCCGCGCGGGACCCCGGGTGTTGAGAATACAAGTCGGATCTTGAGGTCCGCGGAGACTTGCTCCAAATGCCGGGAAGTAAAGTCGCTGCCGTTATCGGTGTAGAGAACTTCCGGAATCCCGCACACCTTCCAACGTGCATCCTCCTTGCGCCAAATTGCCTGTCGCAGAGCGAGGGCGGTATTCAGCGAAGATGGGGATTCGAATGAGGGAAAGTACCCGGCAACCGCTCGGCTGTAATCGTCCAGAATCACACTCAGCCAAGGCTTAGCGGTCATGGCAGAACCGACGTCAGACTGAAGCAACTCGATATCGAGCGGCGTATGATCGGCCTGCCAGATCGCGTTTGAACGGGCAGCCTCGCGCCGGTAAATCAGATCGAAAGAGTTGCCGTAGGCTTTTGACCCCTGATGAGCCAGAGTCACTAGATCGGCTGGTAATCGGCTGACTACGTCATAGACCAAATTATATGTGGGCGCTTCTTCTCCCAAGCGGTCCGCCAGTAGCTTAGCCTGATTACAAACAACCTTGATCGAGAGAGGTGGTTTTTTAAGAGCTAGCCCTTCGATTGCCTCTTGCAACGCAGCCGAAAGCTTGCGTCTACGACCGCGGTCGATCCGCGGCTTACGCACGAGCGCGGCCAGCCCGGAAGTCCGATAGCGCTCCAGCCAATACTGCAACGTTCGATAAGAGATCTTGGCTTCGCGAGCAATCGCAGCAAGCGACCGGCCGTCCTCGAGGTGAGCGCGCAAAAGCTGGAAGCGCTGAAGCGCGCTTTGGCGCGAGGACTCGGAAAACGAAGCCAACTCAGACATCTCGAATTCTTGGCACGACCACGCAAAATATCGACAAAAAAATCACGCAAGATAATTTCCAAATTAACATTTTTTCTCACGCTATTTAGCGCATCACCGGGACCACAACTTCTTCAGCTTCCGCCAAAATCCCTTTTCCGCTTGGGCGGGTTCCGCTGTCTCTGGTTTCTGTGTCGGCGTCGACAAATCATCCGCGGCGGTGACTGCGTTGAAATACCTCTCCTTTGCCCATCGATCATGAGCCCGGCCCGCATCGATTTTGTCTTGGGACCACTGAGCGGCCCATCGTACCTTATTATTGGTTATGCAATAGTGAGACCGGCAGGCGAAGCTCCAGTTCCCGATCGATGGATCGAGCGAAATTGTCTTGCCGTCAAAAATGAGCTTCCAGTCCGTGGGCCGCAGCGGGGTGACGATCCTGCTCCCGCAGCCGCAGCAACACAGGTGCGTCGCTGTCGCAAACCTGATCGAGACGTAGATCGTCCCCTCCTTGAGCTCATCCGGGATGAATTCGACGAATTCATGGTTGAGGACGATTTCCTGCCTCATTCCGGCCGGTCCTCGTTAAGGAACAGATTGGTGTCGATGGTGTACTGGCTGTGATGCTCGGATTTCATATCGCGGTAGAAGCCGAAGAGCTTCTTCCACTTGATGACGGCCAAAGCGGCATTCAGGGCGTTGAGATCGGCGATCTGGATGTTGCGATTATACTCGTTGCCATCGGCTCCGTCCCCAAAGGAGACCCTGCCTCGCAAATGATCGCGCCTCTTCTCCGTGCTCGTCGTGACCCTCACGATGCCGCCCAGGGCCTCGTCGTTTAACTGGACGCCCATGCCAACGTCCGCAAACGGGGCGTTAAACTCTTCGAGTTTCTCAACGATCAGTTTCTTCGCGCTGCCCTTGTCGACACAGAGAAACACGAAGTCCATGCCGCGCAGTTCCTCTACATTGCCGGCGTCGATATAAACCGCGTGATCGATGATGCCGCGGTGCATCTTGGCGTAGAGGTTCTTGAAATAAGTAGCCTTGGGCTGCTTCGCCTTCAGGTCGTCGCCCGAAGGGGCGCCCGGCGATCTGAACGCGTTGTGCTGTAAAAAGGCGTCTCCGTCGTAGAGGTGGATCTCTCTGACGGGCGTCTTTGCGACCAGATCCAGCACGTAAGAGCCGGTGCCGCCAAGGCCGACGATGGCAATCTTGTTAAGCGCCATCTTTTTTGTAACGCCAACTATTTCGGCTCTGCTGGAGGCCGTGTCGATATAGTTGAAGGGTTCTTCGCTATCCTTCTCCCGCTCTATGAAGGGGAAGGTTGTAGCCTTGGCCGCGGGGTCGATCCTCCAGGCTGGACCGGAAAGGATTGCAAGATACGTTGTCACCTTGTCATAGTAATTCTCGTAAGAGTCCTCCGGCTTGGGCTTGGCTGAAAAGGAGTGCTGTACCGGAACGCCGTCAGCAAGCGAATGCGCGCGGCTTTGATGCTTTATTTGCGCGATCTCGGTTCCATCGTCATTGCAGGGATGATCTCCTGAAAAGTAGGCAACGTGATCGTCAGGGCGCGATGTTTCGTCGCCCGCGAGGACCAGTTTCATGACCAGAATTCCGCGCTGAACCTCCTTGCGCGAATTCACGTATGGAACGTCCTTGACCAGCAGGCAGCCGGACCGGATTTCCAGGTGATAACCTTCGTCGCGGAGCCTTTTCAGGTCTGCGCTATGATTTATCGGTCGCTGTGACATTAAAAATCATCCCGTTCTTCACCTTGACGCTTTCACCTTCCTTTAACGAGCCCTGCGGGTTGGCGTGCGGACCATCCTCGTAAGAGACCGTGTACAAAATGTTGAAGCCTGTCGGGGGCGTCGGATACGCGAGGGCGACGATCTCGGCGAATGTCAGTGTTTTCGACGTGACCTCTTCCTTTTGACCATTCACGTAAATCGTGTAGGTCTTGGGCGGGCCGCTGTGGAAGTGCTCGTCCTCCTTCAGATGGACCGTCTCGTGCCCGTTCTCGACCGGCTGGTCCTCTTTGTCGCCGGTCACTTCCCGGTAAAGTTCGAGGCCCACCGGGACTTCGCCGAGGATGTATAGCGCTTCGCCCGTCGTCGGATTAGGCGACTCGTACGGATTCTGATCGATGTGAATCCGCACGGGGTGCTTGCGTTCAAGTTCTAGCTGATATTCAGACATATTGAATTCTCCTTGTGGGTATCCGTTACTTCATTGTTTGGATGAATTATTGTATAATGCATAGCCATTATTTAGCTACTGTAAAGCCAAATATTGATTTTTGTTGACTTGATGGCTATTTTATATACATTAAATGAACAACAGGCGCAGTTACGATGACTTCTAAACGCACGATGACCCTCAATTTGACGAACGCTGAAATGGAAGCGTTGGAGCAGCTTAGTGCTGCGAAGGATCTAAGTAAGACCACTGTGATTCGCCAAGCATTGCGAGTTTACCAAATGATTGACCGCCGGGCACATGCCGGCGAAAAGATTTTTTTTGAAAACGAGATTACGAAGGAAAAGGCGGAGCTGATGCTCCTGTAGTGCCGGTGGAGATCTCAGAGGTATTTATACGAGAGAACGCCAGCGGTCGCATGGTCGCTGCACAACTCTTTGATGATATCACAGAGATTCACCTGCGAGCATGGGAAACGCAGTGGCTGCCATACGTGAAAGAAGCTGTGTCACGGGGCCAAAAGCATCCCGAGGATGCACACTGGCGATGGGATCGAAAGATAAATCATGCTAAGGGTTTTTTGGCAATCAAGGCCTTTAGCATTGTCTGTAATGACCAGTTGCAGGGAATGATGCTGGTGGACATGAGCAAGATAGCAAGACTTCTAGAGCAGGCCGGTAAGGATTTAATCTATGTGGAATTTTTGGCAACAGCACCTTGGAATCGTAAAGGCCTGACATCGGAGCCGAGGTATCAGGGTGTCGGCCGCCTTCTGATTGCCGTAGCAGTCGAACTTAGCTTCCAGGAAGAATTTAAGGGAAGAGTTGGGTTGCACTCGCTGCCGAATGCCGACGGTTTTTACCATCGAGTTTGTGGAATGACAGATCTCGGTCCCGATTCAACTTACCAGAATTTACGTTACTTCGAAATGACCCAAGAACAGGCAAATGCGTTTCGATCGCTTTGAAATCAACTTATGAAATTCACTTTTTCAAAAGAATGGTGCAGGAAGAGCGCCGACCTTGAGGGCAACGCTGAAGTGGGAGCTGGTTGCCCTGATATTAGACAGGATCGACCGGTGACGGACACGGTCGACTTTGCTATAAGCTCACGGCTCGCTTTTGGAAAGTTCCTTCAGCTGATTCGCCGCAATCGTGATCTGACCCCAGAACAATTAGCCGATCGGGCCGACGTTGAACTCCAGGAGATTTTAAGCATTGAGGGAGACGTACACTACGTGACTGAACCTCGAACCGTTTATCAGCTGGCACTTGTGTTTGGCCTGCCCGAAAAGCGATTGATGCAGCTCGCTGGCTTGACGCACGTCCAAGATCCACAATTTGCTCAACAAGCTGTCCGATTCGCAGCGCGATCAGAATCAGTAGAGAAGCTGAATTCTGATGAGAGAAGAGCCTTAGAGAGCTTCATCACACTTCTTAGTTCCAAAGACTAGCTTAGTTGTTCCTTCCGCGTCTGTGAAGAATTTCATCGTCAGAGAAAAAACTCGTGCAGACATCGATAAACGCGTTGAGCGCGTCTTAAGAGGGCTAGGATATCCTGAACCACCTTTAAACCTAGATGATGTGCGTGCTCTGCTTCACCTTGATCGAGCGTATTACACCGGCAATGACTACGGATTGCGCGCTGAATGGGTCAGTAAGCTTAACATCGCAGGACGACAAATTCTGACTCGACCCACACTTTTGGCTGAAGCGATCCGTAAGTTTAATCTTCGAGCCCTTTACCTGCCCGATCGAAAACGAATCTTGATCGATAAAGAGGTACCTGAGAAAAAACACCGATGGATCGAAGGTCACGAAATCGGCCATGATGTTCTTCCATGGCACCAAACCGTCATGTTCGGAGATGACGACCAGACTATCACGCCAGCTTGTCACGCGGCAATAGAAGCGGAAGCGAATTTTGCCGCCGGCCAGCTACTTTTTCTCCGGAATCGATTTATTGAGCAAGCTCGAAGTCTGCCAATGGAGTTTCGTTCCGTTCAAAATCTAAATCGTGTTTTTGGGAACACAATGTCGACGACACTTTGGCGCTATGTGGAGCTAGCATTTGCGCACGTGCCTGCGGTCGGCATCATAAGCGCTCATCCGCATCGGGACCGACGCCCTCAGGATTTTGACGCGCTGAATCCTTGTCGGCATTTCATTCAATCACCTGCTTTTGCTGCTCGGTTCGATCAAACGTCAGAGGCTAAAGTCTTTAAGACCATCGTCGATTATTGCGGACCACAACGCGGCGGGCCATTGGGTACCTCTGAGATTCTGATAACAGACGACCGTGACGAAAATCACATATTTGTTTTTGAGACATTCTTCAACAAATTCGACGCATTAACGCTGGGACGCTATCTGCGAGCGGCTTCCGTCACGGTAGGCTTCTAGAATCGAGCGGCCGGTACCGCCAGTAATCGGGGACTTCTCCGATCATGTTTGACCGCTAGTTGAGAATTTCTTCTTCGGCTACGTTGTAAAGAATCGAGTAAGGAAATCTTGTCACTCGACAGCGTCGAACGCCCGCTTCGATCTCCCGAAATCGATGCGGCTCAGAGCCAATCTTTGCGATCGCCAATTCGACAGCATCCGCAAACTTCACTCCAATCTTCTCCCCGCTTTCGGAATAAAACACCATCGCATCAAGCATCAAGATACTCTTGCCGTGCGTCTTCATTCTTCATCGAAACGCAGCCTCATCGCTCTGCTTATACGGTGTAAAGTCGCAAATTATTTGCGAATATGGGCTGCTCCGCGCAAATTGAGTGCGAACGGTAGCACATTATTTGCGAACGGCGAACCGCGAATCGATGTTTGCTTGGCGCAGCTCCCTCTTGGGGAGACGAACCCACTCAGCGCGAGATCGCGCTCCTCTCAAACGAAAAGAACGGTCAAGATCGGTGTTGGCCTGCTACCCTACATCTCAATTGCTTCAGTGTGGCAGAAGCGCCGGCCGGTAGTAACGGATCTCGCTGCTTACAGCCATCGTCTGCGCATCGATACTACGTCGTGTCGCATGGTGGAGCTGGGCGTGCTGAGGAGCAGCCACAACGCCATTCCCAGAAGCAACTACCTTTTCGGTCCCTCCTGGCCACATGTCCGCCGGACCCTTCTGGTCGCCATGGAGCAGGACGGTGATCCCTATGCAGTGATGGTTCCGACAGTTTTAGTTTTGTTTGTTTTTTTTGAAATCACTCGGTTTTACTACGGCCCGTTAACGCGGCTCGCTCAAGCGCTCTTTTGGGGGGAAGACGATAGCACGTTCAACGCTGACCGAAGCGGCGTCTTACAAGAAGGCGTGGGTGAAGGTGCACCTTTGCTCGGAAGTCGGCTCTTGCCCCGATCCAAGCGCTCCTTCCGCAGGAAGACCGAAAGGCGCTCAGCGCGCTCGTAGTCTTGTCTCCATCGCTTTCATTCGCAAATAGCGAGTTCACGTTCGCAAATAATTTGCGACTTAACACCGGATTCTGATAAGCGATCACCGGGGCCTCACGGGTGGTTGAGTTGGACTACGGACTTGCGAAACATGGTGGTTCACCGGGGCCGACGGCTTCAGATGGTTCAACTTCTTCCTCGTGCTCTACGGCCAGCGCCGGCCCGCAAAATGGGTCGCCTTAGCGTATAAAATTACACGAAATCTGCCCCAGTACCCTATTCACTACGATGGTCGAGTATTTCCAGAAGCGTAGTTCCAACCTGCGTCGTCAGCCGCTTCAAATCAAAGCATTCCAGGATGGCGCGCAGGTGTTCGTCGGACCCAAAGCTCATCTGACGAACCTCGGACAGGTGTCGTCCAACAGCTCGCAATTCGCCAGGAGGGATTTCCTCAAAATTGCGAGGCCCTCTGCACCTCAGTTTGACCGGGGGGCTTCCCTTGCTTCTCACCGTCGAGAAAATCAAACCGCTCTTGCCTGGCTCATTCTCCGACACTACTCGTCCTTGGCGGATGGCGCTCGCAAGGGCTTTGTTCATAGTGCTCTTTAGCTCGCCACCGAGCCGCTTAATCCCGCAGCCGCGCAAATAGATGTCGTAAGCCCGCTTCGCTATCATGGGACCTTCAGCCTCGATAATCAAACAGAGACTGTCAGCAACCACGCCGATGCTGACCGTGCGAGGGTCGGGACCGGTCGGGCCACTGTAGGCAAGGTAGTCGGAAAGAAGCGCATCGGCCGATCGACCCACGCTCGAAGGCAGGTGTCGACCATCTCCATCAGTTTCGCCTCGGGCTATGAACGTCGGCTCTGCATTCGGCGTTGGTTGAACCGGAGTCGACGTCAATAGGCGAGCCATCGACGGGAATGACCTCATCCACCTCTGTACATTCGATGTTCTCCCTTTCAGCAGGTGGCGGCGGTTCTGCTGCGGCTTCATCGATACCGCCAGGTTTGATCCCGAGGCGATCAAGTTCGCTCCAGAGCGGTTCCGTGGCCTTGCCACGATCACGGTAAAAATCGCCGCCACGGATACGGACGAACTGCCATCCTGCCCGTTCAAGGTCGCGTTGCCGGGCCATGTCCTGTTCATAGCGCTCAGGGCCATGCCATTCGTCGCCATCGCACTCGACAGCAATGCGTCCCTGCATCCCTTCGACAACGAGGTCAATACGGTAGCGATGATTGGTAGGATCACCGACGCACACTTGCGTGCGTACATAAAAGCCTCGGTCGTTAATCAGCTGGAAGACGTCGCGCTCAAACTGAGAATCAAACCTGTGGCGTTCGTCCTCGGCTGTCTGGCGGCCGGGATTAAGCATGTAGCCGAGCAATCGATGACGCATACACGCCGGACTGAGGATATCTAGGGTAGCCGAGTGGAAGAGCCACAGCTGGTCCTGGGCACGGCTGGCGGCCACGTTGAAACGCTGACGTGCAGGATCATCAGCAAGCGCCCCTATGCGAGTTTCGCCGGGCGCAGCCACCATGCTGAGGAAGATGATGTGCCGTTCATCGCCCTGAAACGCATAGGCGTCACCACATATCAGTCGCCGTTGTTCAATGACTTCCGGTTCAAGGCTTTCGAGGAGCTTGTGCTCAATGAGCTTTGCTTGCGCCTCTCCCTTGCAGGCTGATGACGCCCATCGTGCGGCCTGCATAGCGCGGGTCGGCAATGCAAGCTACAATCTGAGCCAACACCGCATCGGCCTCCGGCTCATTCACCGCATTCTGACTACTGCCGGTGCGATACCCATCGGGCACGTGGCGAAGCACAAGCGGCTTCAGCCTATTGGCTGGATAGGCCCTAAGCGGATCAAGTGGGGTGCCGTTGTTCGCATAGCAAAGGTCGTTCGAAAACTGGATGATTTCCGGCATGCAGCGGAAATGCTCGCGCAGCACAATATTCTGTCCGAAGCGGATCTTGGCGTTGGCGTAGAGGCTGCTGCTGAGCCGAAAGAGCCGTGTGATGCGGGATACCATCGAGATAGTGATGCTGAAGATCGGCAATGGACTCATCAGCAATCCCTACGCCGTACGGGCTGATCTGCTGATCATCGCCCACCACCACCATCTTCTTGGAGATGTAGAACAGAAAAAGACTCTCGATACCTAGCTGGCTGGCTTCATCGACGATAACGAGATCATAGCGTCCAGGGGCGGGATCGACCATCTCGGCCACCAGATACCGCGGCATGATCCACACGGGAATCGCGTCGCGGCATTGGTCCATGTATTGCCGTGCTTCTCGTCGCTGTCGCTCCAAGCGGGCCGACCTGCCTGTGCCCTTCCCCATTGCCCTAACGGCTTCTCGCCAGCCTTTGAGCGCCGCAGATTCAACATGTGAAAGCCGGTTGAAGAAGTGGGTCCACGCGCGCAGCGCTGCCGACTCCGCAAGCAATCTTCCGATTGCATCGTCGGTATCGTGACGGCGTTGCCAGAGGTGTTGCCGATAGGTGGAATCTGTGCGTTTGCCTAGCCAAGTGTCTGCAATTGCCCAATGCCAAGCATGCTCCCAATCGGAAAAGCGTTCATCCAATCCCGTATCACCGACACTGCGCACGACAGCGTCAACAAGTCCAGGAACCGTTGCTCCGAGTGCGATCTCTATACGCTGCCGGAGTTCCTGATCACGCCGAGCCTGTTCGATTTCTCGTACTTGCTGGTGGGCTTGGCTATACGCTGTGACTTCACGCTGTTCAATGGCGTGGATTAGTGACGCTATGACAGGATGCGCATCATGGAGGTCTCGTGCGGCCTTGAGACCACGCAGACACGCCGTGGCTTGTTTGGTAGCTAGTCGATGCCGCTCTTCAAGCGCTGATGCGTCGATAAGTTCCAACCATTCATCTGTCTGACCGTTAAGCCAATCAGGTTCAGGGATCACGGGCGTTGCGGTCCCCAGTTTGCGACCCAAATCTAGGCATATTTGAGCGTATTTCAAAGCACTGCCAAGGATATCGACATGCTCCTTAATGGCTGCCACGCGTATTCGCGGCAGAGAGCCTGGCGGGAGGCCGTTGTGATCCGACCATGCCAGTTCTAGGTCATTGAATGCGAACGTAAGGTCAAGATGGTGGCAGACTGTATGAAGCCGCTCCTGCGTGTCGGCGGGCTGCCCATCAACTGTGACCATCTCGCGGAGGTAGGTTCGATCTTTGACGGCCTTGGGCGTAAGAAAACCAAATGCGGTCCATTTGCCGCCGCCCTTGAGGTGCTCAATGACAGCGACCGCATCGGCTCTAACGGTTCTGGCGTCCCGCGTCGCCGGAATCGTTACGGTACAGGAACCTAGACTATCGAGGAGCTGATCGACGCGGCGGATCAGTTCCAAAGACTGATCAAGAAGCGTTTGCCAACGGGCCTGGCGTCCTTGTAACGCGTCAGTCAGAGCGCTATGCAGCCATTCATAGTTGAGGCGAAGAAGTCGTGTACGCCGTTCCTTTATCTCTCGCAATTTCTCAGCCAAACTTGCACACTCATCGGCACTCAGTGCGACGACGGGGACGTACGCCGGGTGACTCCGCAGTCTTGCAACGCGATCGACAGCCTCTTTGGCTTCTCTTTCAGTTGCAATCGCGACAGCAAAATCGGCAGGTGCCAGCAGTTTATCCGTCCCGACCACTCGGAGCTTGGAATCCTTGACAGTATCGTCGTCGTACGCGCGGCGAATATGCAGCCATGTTGCCATGTCAGCGTTAGTCACCGGCGGATCGTCACTGGCCTCGCGGGGCAACCGCAGCCAACCGAAGCGTTCGCGTTCCGTAGCTACCCGCATTGCAATGGCGGAAGCGGTGCCCGCGTAGGCCCCGCTCATGAGGCTGTGAGGATAAGTCTCGTCCTCGCGCAGGCTCCGCAATTCGGTGTCGATCTTGGCCAACAGCCGCCGATTGGCATCCATTTCCCGATCGACCTCAGCGATACGGTCGTCATAAGCGCCCGGACTCCAGGCAGCGAAGCGCAATGTGATGCCCTGCACGGCTGAATTCAACTCGGCAAATGCATCGCCGCCCTGCCCGAGCAAGCTGACGCAAAGAGGTTGGATGCCCTCGGGAAGTTTATCCTTCAGAACCTTGAGAGCCCGTCCCGTTTCGGCGGTGATCAACACTCGCTTCCCACTGGCCAACAGGTGGCACACCAAGTTTGCAATGGTATGGCTCTTTCCTGTCCCCGGTGGCCCCTGCACCAAGACGCCACGCCGGTGGCTGATGGCTTCGACGATACGCCGCTGCTCGCGGTTAGCAGGTAGCGGGAAGTAGACCTCCTGTGAGTTTAGAGAAGGCGGTGCTGTTGTCCTTCCTGGCAGCGGTGGCGTTGGTTCAAAAACATCTTGATCGTCTTGATCCTCGACCAGGCCGACCCATCCCGAAGGCACCGCTTCAGTGGCACGGCTCAATCGATCGATTAGGGCATCATAAATTCGCACCATGCCTACCTGATTACGCTTACGCATTATCAAAGCGGGCGCGAAACTCACCATCGGCTTGTTCTCGCTGCCGATTGCTATCTTCAAATCAGGAGACCACTCCGAATCTGGGTGGAGCGCGCCAGCCCAGGAATTCAGGGCCGCGAACATGCTGGGGCGGTCCCAGACATCATCGCCGATAGCGCTGAGCTGATCATCAACCGAAGCATAGTGGCCGCGTTCGGGACGCAGTTCCGCGTCCAGCATGTCGTCTTCGATTTTTAGCTGGGCGCCGTCGGCCGCGCCATCCAACTTGATTATCCCTGTGGCGGCATCGAAGTGAAGATCGACACGCGCTGTTACAATGTGACGGAGAATCGGCGGGGACTTCCCTCTGACGCGCCAACCAAGCAGACCCAAGCCGAGGACGAGTTCAACAATTTCGCCTTGTTTCTGCACTTGGGTGTGCAAACGGAAAAGTTCAGCGTAGACCGATTGGATACGATTACGGCGCTGGTATTCCTGGGACCAAGCCTCCCAGTTTGGACGATAGCGGTCATAGGCCCCAACGACCTCCGGGTGATCATCGAGAAGTATTTCGACTAAGGGCGGCTCCTCTCCTTCGCCGATCTCGGCTTCAAGATCAGGTTGCAGCCTAGTCGACCGGAGTTTGGGCATCTCGGCGGTGGCCCGCTTCAGGGCCTGTTGATCAATCCATGGAAGAATGATCTCGGGTGGAACAGGCGGTTTGGGGAACTGCTGCTTATGAACCACTAGCCATGGATCATCCACTATAAACTCGTCGTTCCAAGCCGGGCTTTGGCACTCGGGTTCTTGCGGCATGTCGCCGAACCAAAGCACCGACTCGTACTTGTTAACGTCATATACCGTGGTGCTGCGGAGGCCGACGAACTCCTTGAGATACCGCGCGAGGCGCAAAGCCTTGGATTCAGACGATGTTATCGCGTCCGTCTTCATGCGCGTGCCCGCGCCTTCCCTGAGTCAATGGCTTTCAGCCGTTCGTATTCCTCCACTGATATAACGACCACCACGGGCCGCCCATGCTTTCTCAATCACCACTGGTGCGGCGCGAGCGGTGTCGATCAGGCGGCCGAAGTTGTCCTTGGCTTCCTTCGCAGACATACTTCTCATCAATCAAGCCGCCCTCTATTTTATGGCTATTACGGCACAAATTGCCCCTTCGTTAAGACTAAAGGCCGCTTTCCCCGATCAAGGCCAACTGCGCTGTTTCCCCGTATCGCGGATGCGCCCTGTCGAGCATCCTTATGAAGTGATCATAGCTGTCGGCCAGCTTCATGACTGTAACGACGGACGCAATATGCTCCCTCAGCTTCGGATGCCCTACGTCTTCGGTTAACCGCCGATGTAGTTGATGTTTGTGCCTTCCCTTGTCGTCTCTCGGCGTCGCCTTTTTCAGCTCCTCCAGCACGGCCGGGGCCAGCCTTTTGTAAATAATATCATTGGTGATATGCCCGAAATACTGCGGCTTCTTCACTGTGTCTCGCGGAAATTGCAGCCCCCGCAGCTTGAAGAGGCAGGCATAATACGCATCCGGGAAAGTAGGCACCCACGGTAGCAGCTCTTTGGCGATAAACGCCTCAAGGATTTTTTCCAGTGCATCCCGCGCCCGGTCCCTCTGATATCCGGTCGCTTCGTCCACCAGCGCTATAATCCCGACATTGGCCAGCCCCCGCATGAGAATGTCGGCGGCGGCGACAATATGGGCGAATTGTTTTGGAACCTTGCCTTCCTCCATCAGGCATGAATCCCTGAATTGCAGATAGACCTCTGCGACCTGCGGCAACAGCGTGGCGTCATAGCCGACGCCCTTTCCCCCGATTTTAGTCCGGTAAAATATCGGCGTCGTCGACTCCATCAGCGCGTCGGAGATAAAAGGTTTCAGCACCTCCGCTTGCAAGAAGTAGGGCAGGCCGTCAACGGTGCTTAGAACGCCGGTTCCCGCTTTTGGCGACCGCGATCTTCCCAGCGATGTTAGAAACGTCCCCTGAGTGATGATTCTTTTGCCATTCGGCAACACCGCGCACGAAATCGTCCGGTCCCCCAGATTGAAAGTGCCCTCGTATTTAGCAACTGGCAGATCGCCGTCCCACCTTGCCGTGGCCGCCTTCCGCGCAATTTCCTGCCTTTTCCCGGCGCTAAGCGATTCCGCTCTGGCAAGCCCACCCTTGGCCTTATTTTCGTCTTTGCTATCCGTCATGCTTGATTTCCGTAGCTGCTTATCCTTACACAGTACATCCTGCAAGCATTCAGATCATGAAAAATTTGATGCTTGCACTACACCCGCAGTTTTTCCCTCGTGCCAGCCAGCTCTGCGGCCATCCGTGCGCCATTCCTCTAGCCATTCCGCGGCCCGACTGGTTGGTCTCGTGCATGCAGTTAACGACGAGCTCAAGGGCCAGCGGCAAATGGTCAACTTCCTCCGCCACCGCGTCGGGCACTGCTTGGCCGCTCGCTTTGGCGAGCAGCCCTGGCTGGAGGTGGATGCGGAGGTATATTCACGCGATTCTTCGATGTCGAACAGCGCCAGTTCCTGCCTGCGGACCCCGCTCAAGTTGCCACTGAAACGGGATGTGATAAAGACTGCGCAAGTGGCCACTTTGGGCAGCAATTCGCGGACGGCCTTACGGGCTTCGTCGGAATCGGGGTCCGCGCTCGTTGCCGAGATGAACACCTCCTTGCGGGTGGCCATATAGACGAGTATGCCACGATCGGGGGGCCGTGTGACGAACTGACGAACGTCATCGGGCCCACCGCCAACCCGAGCTTTGCTTTATCTTCATTGAGCCAGCGTTGCAGTGGATCCAGTGGACCTCCAAAGCCTGCGGTAGTATTGACAGCATCCGGCGTGATGCTTTAGAAATTACTTACGCCTCTTAGCGTGACGAAGTAGTAACCGGCTTCGTTTGGCGGGTGTATAGCCAGCCAGTAAACATTGAACGGTTTTCTCCCCTCGCTACGCTCGGGGTCGCTTAAGTAAGAGGCTTGATGCCCTGGCTCAATCATCCCAAATTCAGAAAGGTTCGAGAAAAAACCTTAACCGCAATAAGTCGTGAGGAATACCGATTTCGGCATCTAAAAAAGGTCATATTCCTCTGTGGCGGTCGTCAGAGCAGGCGACGGGAGCGCGTAAGAGAATATCTTCTTAAAAATGACCTCTTAGTTTTCTACGCTGAAGACGTCTGGTCGGCGATTGCACAGCTTGAGAAACTGAGCGCTCTCGAAATGGAGGCTAGGCTTGCCGAGTTGGCGGACCTGATAATTATAATCGTAGAAAGCCCCGGCACATTTGCAGAGCTAGGTGCTTTTTCTTTGAGTGATAAGCTCCGGAAGAAACTTCTCCCACTTATGGATGCCAGGTACAGGAAAGACGAGTCTTTCTTGAATACAGGTCCCATAAAGTGGGTCGATTCTGAATCTGATTTTGCACCAACGATCTGGACCAATCTTGAGGCAATCCTAGAGTGCGCCGCGGAGGTTGATAGCCGAATCGAAAGAATTTCGCCTGTCGTTACGCGGGTTAAAGATTTATCGAACAGTCCAAAGCATCTTGTATTCTTTATTTGTGATCTGATATCGATCTTTGGCCCCTGCCCTATTCGACACATCGAATTTTATGTCGAACGAATTGTGGGGAAGAATCTCGGTTTGCTCGCGCTGTATCTGGAATTGGCTGGTGCCATGGGCTTAGTGAGGGCATCCAAGTCAGAACGAGGAGATATTCTCTATCACAGGCCACTTCACGACGGAAAATTGCTGCCCTTTCACTACACGAAAAAGCATCTCGGCATACCTCAACTGCACGCGGAGGTACTCAGTGTTATGCAGGTAATCGAAACATCCAAGGCTGCATTGCTATCGGTCAGGAGACAATAATGCTGCTCGAGAGAATGTCAGATGAGCTGGAACTGCCGACCGTGAAGATTCACGCGTTAGCCCAAAAAGCTAGCCGGGCGTACAAAGCCTATAAGATCCTGAAGCGCGATGGCACCTTTCGCCAAATCCACCACCCATCCAAGCAACTAAAGGCCCTTCAAAGATGGCTTCTACAGAATTTAATTAACGGGTGGCCGATACACGCCTCGGCGCTGGCTTACCGGCATGGAAGGAGTATAGGCGACAATGCTCGGGCGCATCTTTCAAGCAACTACTTGCTTAGAATGGACTTCCTAGATTTCTTTCCATCGATCACGCGGGACGACTTGCTCCTTTATCTTGTCACGCGCACTCCCGCGAGCGCTAAAGACTGGATTTCCGCAGACAGAGATCTGTTCGCTGACCTTGTATGTCGCGATGACCATCTGACGATCGGCGCTCCTACTTCTCCCGCGCTTTCAAATGCATTATGCTTCGACCTAGATCGGAAACTAGCGGGCCTTGCTCAAGGAAATGACGCAACATATACACGCTATGCTGATGATCTTTTTTTCTCCACATCCATTCCGGACGTATTGGCCTCAATCCCCAACGAGGTGGGTAGAATACTTGAAGAGATTCCGTTGCCGTCAGCCCTTCAGGTAAACACGTCGAAAACTCGACACTCTTCGAAGCGCGGCAGGCGTCAAGTTACCGGACTTATTCTTTCTACCGCGAACACGGTAGGCATCGGAAGAAAACGCAAGCGTTATATTCGCAGTCTGATTTTTAAATACGACACTTTGACTGACATAGAAAAGAGCACTTTGGCCGGACTTCTCGCCTTCGCCAAAAGCATTGAACCCGATTTCATTAATGCACTTGTGCTTAAATACGGTTTTTCTCTGGTTTCTCAAGTACGTTACCCTGTTAAAGACTAGGCCGGGTTTTGACGAAATTGCGGTTGGTGACGCGACTGTTGGGTTTACCCAAAACTCAAAACGCGTTGTTGGTGATGATCGAATCCTGATCCTACGTCATTGCGAGAGCGAAAGGATCGTTAGGAAGCTCAGCAACAAAAGTTTGAGATTTCAATCCAAATCAGGGAGAAAAGACTTTCTCCCCGTCGAGCCCCAAAGCGGTCTCTCCTTCCTCTTTCGCCTAAGCGAACCCAGGTTCGCTTAAAATCACTCCTGTATCTTGTCTGGCTCACGCCAGATCCAATCCGAACCCACGGACGGCCTTCGGTGCAAGAGTACCGTCTGCGGCTTAAACGGCCTACTCCCAACGCTTCGCGTCGGTGCCCTCCATTTAAATCCTCGACCGCTGCGCGCTCTTGCTCCTGCGGCCTCTTTCCGTGGGCCGCTTTGCTTCGCTTCGCTTTCGGCCAAAAAATATGGCACACCATATTTTTCAGCTCGAAACCGAACTTCAAAATATTACCGAAGCTGCTCCTTCGTCGCGGAGCTTCTCAGTCTCCGAAAAGCTGGCCCGTTATGGTTCATCTGCGTTATCCGGCGTGGAGCATCTGAGGTTGTTAGTTGGCAAGGATTCTATTGCAGACGCGTTGCTGCGGCATTTCGGTTCTCTTAAAGCGCTGTCTCGCGCCTCGTTTAAAGAGCTGCGGCAATTCCTTCCAAAACACAAAGCAGAGGCGGTCATGGCAGCTCTTTCCATGTCCAACGTTGCCGATGCTGAACATGCTTTATCGGCTCCCCTGACTAATGCTGATGCGATCTATCGCGCAAATCTTGATATGAAAGGGTTTCATCAAGAAGTTGTGCGCGTCGTTTTATTAGATGCCCAGCACCGTTGCATCACGAGGGTGGATATTGCGAGAGGTACCGTGAATGAATCTCTTGCGGCCCCCCGCGAGATTTTTCGGCCGGCGATTATTCATTCGGCTTTCGCCTTTGTGCTTGTCCATAACCACCCATCTGGCCACACAAGCCCTTCTGAAGCAGATCTACAGCTCACCAAGCGTGTCGCGGCGGCTGCACAGATTCTTCAAATCAAATTCCTGGATCACATCATCGTCGGCAGGGGCTACTTCAGTTTCCAGGAAGCAGGACTTTTGGGGTGAGAGCCAATTCAAGCCGCCTCCCGCTCGGCAAAATGCCCACCCGCGCTTTGCTGCCAAACGTGTTGATAAACACGCTCTGCAGCGGCTTGCTTGTCCTCGTCTGTAAATGGCGGGCTCGGCAGCACTTGAAACAGGTGGTCGAGGATCTCTGTCTCGACTAATGCTTTCGTTTGCTCCTTCTCTGTCCAGCGCTCCAGCGGTGCGATGAGCTTGGTAACGGACTCCAATAGAGTCTTGCTCGCCAGCTTTACTTTTTCGCGCGCCGCGTTGCCGAGTACCGGCTTCTTGAGCAGATCAAAGAGCGCAAGCTCATCTTCGCTCAAACCCTCATTAGCGGCACGCTGCTGCTCCTGGTCGAGCGTCTTCATGAGGTCAACGAGTTTGGTGAACGTCTCTTCAATTGTGACGCGATCCTTCTCGCGGTTGTAGTCAGCGATGATCTCCGAATATTTTTTGTAGTAGTCCATTCGCTGCGGATTTTGCGCGAGCATCTGCGCGAGCTTCTCCTCGACGATTTGCCGGATGTCTTGAATCGCCGTGGCTTTGCGCTTCACCTTTTTTGCGAACTCATCGCGGAGCTTCTTAAGGTCGATCTGGCTCAGGTCGTAAAAGCGCGCTTCGGCCTGATCGTCACCCGACGCCTGCGTCCTTATCGCTTCGTTCACGATCTTGTGCAGCTCCTTGAGCAGGTCCGTCACGTCCGTCGTGTCGCGGCGCTCTTCGAGCTTTTTGTAGATCGCCTCGATATTGTCGTGCCGCTCCGCATAGCTAAACGCCGCTGGCTCCATAATCAGTGCCTTGAAGCGGATGAAAACCTGCCGCGCCAAAATCTCGAACCGCCGTTTGGATTCGTCCGACGTGTAAACTGACTCGACCGCATCGGCCAGCGCTTGAATCTTCGTAAACCCTTTCGCTCCGAGCAGCCGCAACGGATCGAAACCCAGGGCCGTCAGATGCGATTCCGTTTCTTCAATTCCGGCGAGCAGCGCCTTCACCCGCTCCTCGATCGGTGCCACGATCTCCTCCTCGCGGCCGTCATCGTCACCCAGCGCGTATTGCGCGAGTGCCTCGCGGAGACTCTTGAGCATGCCGTTGTAATCGACGATCAGCCCAAAATCTTTGCCGGGATACACGCGGTTCGCGCGGGCGATGGCCTGCATGAGCGTGTGCGCCTTCATCGGCTTGTCGATGTAGAGCGTTGAGAGGCACTCTACATCAAATCCGGTCAGCCACATCGCGCACACGATGGCGACGCGGAAGGGATGCTCCGGGTTCTTGAACGCCGATTCCACATCAATCCGCTTATCGCCTACCTCGAAACCCTGTTTCATTCGCGCCCGGTGCGGGACGATATCGAAATCCCACTTCTTGAAATCAGCAACTTCGTTCTGCGCCTCGCTGATGATGATCTCGATAATCGTTTCCTCGATCCAGCGAGCCTGGGCTCCAGCATTCCGCGCTTCTCGCCGTCCGGTTCGCGACAGCGGCATTCCGCTGGCCGCGCACAGCGGCCAGCTTCGCATGCCAAAGCGGGATGATGCGCTGATACATCCGCGCACACGTCACCTTGTCGATGCACACCAGCATGGATTTGCCCGACTTCCCAGCGCGTCGTGCAGTGCTCCACAAAATCGGCGGCGATTTTGTCCAGTCGGTCGTCGGCGGTGATGATTTCGTAATCCTGCCCGAGCAGCTTCTCCAGCAGCGCTTCTTCGTCCGGGTCGAGATATGCCTTCTCGATAGCCGCAGCGATGCGGTCATTCAGGTCGAACCGCGCAATACCGAGTTTCTCGCCGCGGTTTTCGTACACCAATTTCACCGTCGCGCCGTCTTCCTCGGAGCGCTTGAAGTCGTAGCGCGACACGTAGCTTCCGAAGATGCGCCTGGTCAGATTGTCGTGCTTGAACAGCGGCGTGCCAGTGAAACCTATGAAGGCGGCATTCGGAAGCGCGAGGCGCATATTACGCGCGAGCTTCCCAGCCTGTGTCCGATGCGCTTCGTCGGAGATGACGATGACGTCATCCCGTTTGCTGTACGGCTCGCGTGGGTCGATGTCCTGGTTAAATTTGTGGATGAGGCTGAAAATGTACCGATGATTTTCCTTCAGAAGCTTTTTCAATTCCGTACCTGAGCTGGCGCGCGGTGTCTCCTCATCCGCCACCCCGCAGCCGACGAACGTCCGGTAAATTTGGCTGTCCAGATCGTTCCGGTCGGTCATAACCACAAACGTGAAATTTCCAGGCACCAGCCGCCGTACCTTCTCCGCAAAGAATGCCATTGAATACGACTTACCGGCCCCCTGCGTGTGCCAGAAGACCCCAAGCTTACCGAGGTTCGGGGTGCGCAGGTTCCACGAGTTCCAGCACCGAAAGCGATTCTCTCTCCTCTCTCGCTTCAGGCGCCTCCGCGTGGTAAAGGGCTTCGCCAACTGGGCGTTCACCCGCGGCGCGTGGGAGAGTATCCCAGTCGATTTGCCGGAACACCAGCCGCTTCTCCGGAGGAAACTGCAGCTTCAATTCCTCTTGTTGCATTACCGACTCCACCGCGTGGTTCACGCCGAGCACCTGATGGTTGCGCGCCAACACCTTGCGCGTGCCGCCGGGCTTGCTCGCGTCAAAGAGGATGAAGTTTTCTACAAGATCGAGTAACCGATCGTGGGCGAACATTCCATCGAGTAACACCTGCGCTTCCACACTCCCTTTTTCGCTCTCGTCGTTGCGTTTCCACTCGGCGAAATGATCCCACTGACTGGTGATTGAGCCGTAGCGGGCGCGGTGCCCATTACTAACGATGAGGAAAGCGTTGTGGTGAAAAGCGTGCGCGATGACATGCTCGTCGAGATAGTCCCGAAGATTCCCATCGAACCCTGCCCGGACGTTCTTATAGACAGCCTTCAACTCGATGAAGACCAGCGGTAGACCATTGACAAAGCAGACCAAATCAGCCCGCCGATTGTAGCTCGGCGCGCGAAGCCCTGTGATCTTCAACTCGCGCACCGCCATGAAGCGGTTGTTCGGTCGACCGTTCGTCGTGCCGTTCCGAAAGTCGATTACCCGCGCCTGCGCATAGCGGAGTTGCCCCTGCGCATCGCGATAACTCACTGGCACCCCGATGCGGATGAAGTGGTAGAACTCCTGGTTGTGCTGGAGCAATGAGCGCGAGAAGTCGTGCCGAATCAATTTCTGCACCGCCGCTTCAATGGCGGCAGCCGGCAACTCCGGGTTAAGCCTCATGAGCGCTGCGCGCAGGTCGCGCGTCAACACCACCTCGCGCGTGTCGGTGCGCCCGAGCGTCCCCTCCGGCCCGAAGGTCTCGTCGTTCCACGCATAAACGCTTTCCCAGCCTTGGACATCACGCAGATGGTCGGCGAACGTCTTTTGGACAAGCCGGTCTTCGCTGTTGATGTCGGTGTAGGCCATGGGCTCAAAATAGATAGCCCTGGTGTTCGTGTGGGATGGGGAAGACGCCGATGATCACCCAGGGGTTGGGTGCAATGAAGTGGAACTGTTGCATAGTGCCCAGGAAGAAGTGCAGGTCGGTCTTCAGAAATTCATTCATGTATTTCATTCGCACCTTTTTCAGCGCCACATCTTCATTACCGCCATGCTGATGCAGGCAGTTCCACGGGCGTCTCCTCGACCTCTCGGCAGTAGAGAAAGAGCAGCTTCTGAAAATCCAGAGCTCCGACCTCACCGCCAAGGGCGTCCACGAGCGCGAGCAGGCGTTTTTGACGGGCGAAAAGCACGCGTAAGGCTATCAGGTTCAACCACAGACTGCAACGTCCTGCGCTCACGAGCCGGTCGGCCCAGGTCGGCCCTTTTGACGTCGGTGTAAGCTTTTTTATCGGTCCTCGCGGTTCGCGGTTTCCAGTTCGGATCCGGGCGAGATATTGAGTAGGCGGTAGGCGCATCGCGACTTCCCAGTGCACCTGTTTTTGGGGCGCTTATCCTTTTGAAGGATGTCCGCAGCCAGATGTAGGCATAGGTGGGTCGTTTCAGGTAACGGCTCTCACACCGCAAGCTCCCCACTCATCAGGCGCGGCAGCAGCAGGTCGCGCGCCGCCCGGAGTTTCTGGTTTTGCAGTTGCAAAATTTCGCGCTGATCAACCAGCGGCTCAACAAAGTCGTGGAAGTCACGCTGGACGCGCGCTGGCGGGACGAGCATGTCGGCACCGGCCAGAACCCTCGCGTTCGCGTTTGGTTGGGCTGCGCCGCCAAGGCGTGACTGGACATAGCTCTTGTAAGCCTCTGATTCGACAAAGACTCCGGTCATTAAATCGTCCACATTCGGCTTTAACCGGAGACGCACCAAGTATGATGCGAACACCGCATCCGGATGCCGTTTGTGCAGCCGCTTGGCGTATCCGACCGTCGCGCCAGTGCGAGCGATCACGATGTCGCCTTCTCGAAGTCGGAACTTCTCCAATCGATCATCCTTAATCGGACAATGCGGGACGGCATGCCAATCAATGTAATCCGGCACAATGTCGGTGATGCGAAGAAATTTCGGCCCAACTTCTTCCTGTTCAGCACTCGCCGTGTAGCCGTAATCAATGGATTCGCACAGTTCGGCCAGCGACTTCCGACTCCACTCCTCCGGGACGCCGTTGACGCAGCGGGTGTGCTCGTGGCCCGGAAAGCGGAGGCGAACGAACCACTCCCGGTAAAGCAATCGGGCCGCGTCTTCCAACAACGCCATCCTCCGCCTATTGTTCTCAATCAGGCCGCAGTAGGTGGAGAGCGTGCGAACGATTTCCTCCTGAACAGAGCGGCGCGGTAGGCGAATCGGAATGCGTTTGATGATGTCCTGATTGAGCGACGCCATCGTCGCTTTGTTGCCGGACTGCGTGAGTATCCACTGTTGATGCTCATTTCGGAGGAAGGCATACGAAATGAACCGAGGGCATACCTCGTCAGTATCGAATCTCAGACGGATGCAGTCGGAGCCCTGCATCCATTTCTCCTGTTCAGCGGTGACGAAAAGGTGCCGATCCACCGCGCCTTTTCGTCCGAATACAATGTCGTTCTCCCGCAGCAGATGGGCCGAAAGGCGATCAGTCAATTGTTCGCCGACGTATTCCAACTTGTCGGGTCGCAAGTCGCCATTCCCGATATTGCGGACGTTGATCACCGGAGTGCCATTGTCGACATAATCACTCGCTTTCAACTGCGTTCCAAACGGCCCGGTCTGGATGTCCGCGAAACCAGCATCAACAAAATCGCCAATGAAGCAGTCCCTCCACTTCATATGCCCAACTCCTCAAAGTTCTCCTGAATCTTTGCCGCGAATTCGCCAGCCTCCTTGTTCAGGTCGACCAGCTCGACGTGAATGTCGCGTAAAGCTTGTTCGAAATCGAAATCCTCATCCACCTCCGGAGGGGCGACGCCGACGTAGCGGCCCGGGGTGAGACTCCAGTCAGCGGCCTCAATATTAGCGCGGGAAACCACCTTGCATAGGCCTGGCACGGCCGCGAAAGCGGCGTCGGGAAAGCGATCCTGCAACCAGACCATCTGCCGGTGAAAATACGCGGCGTGCTTGAGTTGCTCGACGGCGGCTTTGCGCTCCCCATCCAGTCGCTTGAGCCGCTTGGACGCTGCCCTGCGATCGTAGAACTCAGCGGCGGTTTCGGCCGCCAGTTCGCCAGCGAGTTGTTCGGCGCGGGCGGCGAGTTTGTAGAGCAGATCCACCTGCTTGATGAGTCCCTTAAGACGCTCGGCAATGGGGTCCAAGGTCTGCCGCGCGGCGTGCTGTGCTTTATTCGTTTCCGGCGGCGCGGTCTCGTGCTGCTTGCGGATCGCCGCCAGCTTTTTGAGCAGCGCGGCGCGGTCGCTCTCGTAAGGCTTGGCCGACTCTGCCCATTCCGCGAGAGCATCGGCGAGCGATTGCTTTTTCTCCACTGGAACGTCCTTAAGTTTGCCTGTCGCCGCCTGCAAAGCATCCAGCGGTTCACGCGCCGCTTTCAGCGTGGCGTCGAAGGTATCCAGGGCCGCCGGGATGCGATGTGGTCTCTTCGCAGACACGCGCAAGGTAGCCGCGCACGAGACGCAGGAACCGGTCGCTCTGGCCCCGGTAGAGCCAGACGATGGCGGCGAGGTTTTGCAGCTGTTCCGGCGAGAAGTCGTAAATCTTGCGAGTGACCTTCCGGTAGATGTTGCGTGCATCGAGCATGAGCACGCTGATCGCGCCGATCGGCGGGCTTGCCTTTGTCGAAGTGCCACAGCTCGCATGGGACGGTGCGGGTGTAGAAGAAGTTGGAGCGGATCGAGATCATCACGTCGACGTCGCCGGTTTCGATGAGCTTGCGGCGCACCTCGGCCTCGCCGTGCCCTGCGCTACTGGCCTGCGAGGACATGACGAAGCCGGCGCGGCCCTTCGGCCCGAGGTAGCTGTGGAAGTAGGAAATCCAGAGGTAGTTACCGTTAGAGACTTTCTTCGCCTTGTTCACGCCGGGAAGGCCGAACGGAAGCGGCGGTCGTCCTTCACCTTCTCTGCATCCACCATATCCACGTTGAACGGTGGATTGGCCATGACGAAGTCGCAGTGGCCGAACAGCGGCTGGCCGTCTTGCAAGCGGTGCACGTCGTCGTAAAACGTATTGGCCTCGCGGATGTCGCCTTCCAGGCCATGCACAGCGAGATTCATCTTCGCAAGGCGGATGGTGGTCGCCGTTTTCTCCTGACCGAAGAAGGTGACGCGATGGCTGGTGTCCTGCCCGAGGCGCTCGATGAAATGGCTCGACTGGACGAACATGCCGCCGGAACCGCAGGCGGGATCGAACACGATCCCGTGATCGGGCTCGATGACATTGACGATGGTCTGCACGAGCGAGGGCGGCGTGAAGAACTCGCCATTGTCCTGCGCGCCCTGCATGGCGAACTTCATCAGGAAGTATTCGTAGATGCGCCCGAAGACATCGCCGGAGGCGGGGGATATTCCAACAAAGGTACGTAAAACGCCACGGAATCATCGCCCCTGACACAGTCCTATGGCCGCCGGCGTGGCTTCGAGGTATCCGCGAGTCTTTCGCTCGTATTGGGCAAATGCGCTGATCCCGAGGCTCCTTTTCGGTTTCAACGCTCCGGAGTATTCCGTTAAAGATAAGCCTCTGTCCATTAGGCCCGGTCAGGCTAACTCGTGAAAAAGCCCTCATACAATTTGGAGCACCACTATGTCCAGAATGAAGATTTTAAATGCCGTCGAACAGGAACAGTTTGAGTCCCCGCCGGTCTTCAATAGCGTCCAGCGGAAACAGTATTTTGATTTCTCCTCAGAGCTGCTGACTCTCGCTCAGGACCTTCAAACATCCACGAACCAAGTCTGCTTTCTGGTAAGTTGCGGCTACTTCAAGGCCGCCAAGCGCTTCTTTCCGAACCGCCGGTGCTCGCGACGAGACCTCGACTACGTCGCGCAACAGCTTGGGTTTCAGCCCGAGTCGATCGATGTGAACAGCTATTCTGCAACGACTCGCCTTCGACACGAAAGGCTCATCCTCGACTTCTATGGCTTTCGGCCCTTTGATTCGACTGCCAAGTCGTTCGTTGCTGGCGAGATCGAGAAGTTGGCACGCTCCCAGTTGCAGCCGGCACTTATCCTCTGGCGGATCGTCGATAGTCTTGTCAAGGAGAAGATCGAAATCCCGGGGTACTACCCCTTGGCCGAGCTTATCCTCGCCGCCGTCAATACACGGAAGGCGGAGCTTTGCGCCATCATCGAACGAGCGTTAACGGCACGCACTCGAGAGGCACTCGATGAGCTGCTGGTTCAGGGAAGCGCGGGCGAAGACGAGCCGGTCCCCGCGAAGACGGCTGCCTACAAGCTCACGCTCCTTAAGAAACTCTCCCAGTCCACAAAGCCGTCCAAGATCAGAGAGACCATCACCGATCTGCTAGTCGTGCAAGGTTTGTATCGAGACTTCCTGCCGATACTCTGCGCACTCGACCTGAATCATGAGGGGATTCGGTACTATGCCCACAGTGTCATCAAGTCGGAGATCTTCCAGGTGACACGACGTTCCAGTGAAGACCGATATCTGCATTTGATTGCCTTCATTACCCACCAGTATTTCCGGCTCCAGGATAACTTGTTCGATGTCCTCCTCAACGTGCTTCAGACATACCTGAACACTGCTCAGCGCGAGCACAAGGAGGTGTGTTACCGACGCCGAGAACATTGGAACGAGGCCGTCAGGAAACTAATCGGCTACCTTGATCATTCCTTCCTCAAAGTCTTATCCGCCATTAAGCAGATCACCGATAGTGCGGAGCTCGACGATGCCGAGAAGGTCCGCCAGATTCGGGCGCTGCTGGCGGCAGAGGAGCCGGATCGGCACCAGGCCGAGGCGTCCTTAGCCCCGCTGAAGCGGGATCTCGAAAGCGAGACAGACGGTGAAGATTACTACGGCATTCTGGAGGCCAAATCGGTTCGGATACAAAACCGCATAAGCCCCATCCTCAAGGCGTTGCCTTTCCAGGGCGAGGCGGGATCGGAAGCGTTGCTACGGGCGATCCAATATTTCAAAGACAAACACGGGGTTGTCGATAGAGGTGCACCGACGGAATTCTTGAAGCCTATCGAGGAAAAGGCTGTGCTGGGTCGCGATGGGGATTTGCGGGTCTCACTCTACAAGGCGTTGCTCTTTATTCACGTGATGGGAGCCATCAAATCCGGAACCCTGAACCTTGAACACTCCTACAAGTACCGCACGCTCGACAACTACATGATTGATCGCGATCGTTGGCAGCGGGACAAGCAGACCCTGCTCGCACGAGCTGGGCTCGCGAGTTTTGCCGAACCGAAGCAGGTCCTTGACGAGCTCGATCGTGCCCTCCACGCCCAATACGTCAAGACCAATATGAATCTTGTAGAGGGGAATAATTCTTGGGTGAAACTCAACAAAGACAACACGATCACCATCAGCACTCCAAAAGTGGAGGATGCTGATGCTGCGCCCCTGCAAACCTTCTTCCCCGAGCGGGACTATATTTCGCTCCTGGAGGTTCTTTCCACTGTCAACCGCTACAGCGGTTTCCTCGATGAGTTTCAGCACTGGCAGCAGCGGTATCACCGGCCGAAGCCACCGCAAAAGACGTTTTACGCGGGCATTATTGGTCTCGGCTGCGGAATCGGTACCCGGAAAATCGCTCGGATTTCCCGGCAAATTAGTGAGCCAGAACTTGAGAACACGGTAAATTGGTACTTCTCACCCGACGCGACCCAGGCAGCTAACGACAAGGTCCTTCATCTGATGGATCGCATGGAGCTACCAAACAGGTATCGCCGGTCTCAGGAGGTGTTACATACCTCCAGCGATGGGCAGAAGTTCGAGGTTAAGGTCGAGTCCCTCAACGCGAACCATTCGTTCAAATACTTCGGTAAAGGCAAAGGTGTTAGCGTCTACAGCTTTATCGACGAGCGGCACTTGCTGTTTCACTCGACAGTCATCAGTGCCGCCGAGCGGGAGAGCGCCTACGTGATCGACGGCCTTATGCACAACGATGTGGTGAAAAGCGACGTCCATTCGACCGACACTCACGGCTATAGTGAGATGATTTTTGGGACCATGCATATGTTGGGGTTCTCGTATGCACCCCGAATCAAGAACCTCAAACGCCAGCGGCTTTACACCTTTAAGAGCCGAAGGGGCTGGGATCGCGCACAAGCTAAAGTCGCCCCTTCTGGCTATATCGACACCCAGATCATCGAAGACAACTGGGACGATATTCTCCGATTCATTGCAACCATCAAACTCAAGGAGACGACTGCCTCGGAGATCTTCCGGCGACTCAATTCCTACTCCAAACAGCATGCCCTCTACCGAGCGCTGAAGACCTTCGGCAAGATTATTAAATCAATCTTCATCTTGCGCTACATCGATGACCTCGAACTTCGGCAAGCCATCGAAAAGCAGCTCAATAAGATAGAGAACTCACATCAGTTTTCACGGGCCGTGTCCATCGGAAATCCAAGGGAGTTTACGCAGGCGGAAAAGCAAGAACAGGAAGTGGCCGAGGGTTGCAAACGCCTCATCAAAAATGCCATCACCTGCTGGAACTATCTCTACTTGTCCCAGAAGATCAGTGAGGTCATAGGGTCAGAAGCGCGGGAGATCCTATTCCAAGCCATCGCAAACGGCTCGGTCGTGTCCTGGCAGCATATTAACCTGCTGGGCGAATACGATTTCTCGGACGAAAAGCTACAGGATTCGGTCGGGATCAAGCCCCCAAAATTAGCCGCCTGAAAGCAGTCTGATTTTGGGAGCTCGCAAAAAGCCACATCTCGTTGTGTATATGCGGGTTTGTGTCAAATTTCGTGGCGTTTTACGTACCTTTGTTGGAACATCCCCTATCTGACCTGTCCCTCTTTTATTGTAACGCAAAAATGAAAGCTTGGTTCTTTCGTCGGTTAAACCACCGGCTCCAAGATCCCCGGATCATTGTTTTGCGGCTTGTTGACCCTTGTCGAAATCGGCCAGGCCTTCATTCGTTCCGCCGGAAAAGGGGTCAAAATCTCCTTCCCGGCTTCTCCAGAGAGCCAGGAATCGTGAACTTCCTCAGGTAAGATCACCGGCATCCGGGTGTGAATCTCGCGCACCATATCGTTCGGCTCGCCGGTGATGATCGTGCAAGTTCGAATCCACTCCTCGCTTCCTGGAGGTTTCCACCCTTCCCAGAGACCGGCGAACACGAAAAGGGAGTCATCTTTCATGCCGATCGCGTAAGGGGCTTTGACATTCCCGGCGCGGTGCCATTCGTAGAAAGTATCAACAGGAATTAAGCATCTCCGTTTCTTGAATGCTCTTCGGTAGGATGGCGCGGTATCAATCGTTTCAACACGAGCATTGATCGTTTTGTAGGCGATCTTTTCGTCTTTAGCCCAGTTTGGGATCAGTCCCCATCGTAAAGCATCCAGCGTGCGTTGTTTGCTTTCCGGATTGAAGCGAATTGCGAGAACGTTTTGCGTCGGAGCAATATTGTAACTGATTGGCAGATCGAGCTCAGGAGGTATTGGGATGTTGTATTGACGTGCGATTTCTTCCTCGGACGAAGTTCGGCGATAGCGGCCACACATAGCGTGAATTATGACACGCAGTCCCTGAAACGATCAACCTTTGCAGGATTGCTTATCCATCATTTGCTGCAGTAAGCCCAGAAGAACTGGAGCTCATCGGACTGTCCGACTGGACTCAGTTCCCTCCGCGGACCGTCGAGGAACCTTTGACGCTCGCCGCCGGGAACACGAATAAGCCGATTCTTATATACAATATTCCTTACCGTCCTGGAGTTAATATGTCTAATCAGACAATTTCACCACTCCTGAAATTGATAATATTATTGAGTGAAAGATTGCTGCGATCGGTTCCCGAATTTTCCGCCGAAGCTGCTCAGTAGAGATGCCTTCGTCAAATGTATAAACGTAGCTTCCAAGCCAACCCGCTTGCAGGCTTTCATCTTCACCTCCACATAGACCTTGGAGGAACGATCCTCACCAACAAGAACCAATACCAACTTTGGTGGATGAGTGCAAGTTCTGATCCTGGGCGGCAACGCAAATTTATCTTGCACTAAACACGCAATCTGATACCTATTTGATAGCATTCTGGCTAACGTTTGCGGATCCCCCTAACCCCGCATCCCATTGAAATATTCGCTAAGGAACTTTTCGGATTCGGACGGTGTCCATATTTAAACCAAGGCGCTCTGGCGGCGCTAAGATAGCTCGATCCAAATTTATCTTCGATTACTATCAAAACCACTATATGGCGTATGGGCTTTCCCCAGCCGCTCGGGATAGCCTCAAGCCGATATCGTCAAGCTATGCGCTTCCAGTAACGTCGCAATCCGTCGTGAACAGATTTCTTCCCACTTCGTGGACCAGAAAGTAAAAACCAAAATCAAGGATGATATCGATGAAAGTCAGTAAAGGAACTTTTGCGCAACTCGCAAAGCAGCATGCAGTGGCGCTTACATTCATATGCACGTTCTTGGCGTCGAGTCGCATCGGATTCGCCGAACAAAACGCGGCACAATCCGTGAACGATACTGCGAACGTTCATGTCCATGCAGATCATCCGGTCTCAATCACCGGATTAACAAGTACAGGACCTGTCGTCACATTCTCAGTGTCGCCGCAAGCTGGCGCACCCGTACCAAAATCGGTGGCGATTTACCTGACCCAGTTGCCGCCGCACACCTATGTCGGCGTCGATACCGCCCCAGCAATCACGGAAAAACCCGGCAACATCACAGACGGCCATGGTGACTTCAAATTGAACATAAGCGGAAGCGAGCTGCCTTGCTCTGTCACGGTCCTGATGCTGACGTTCAAACCGACGCAGGATCATGGTTTTGCCGTTCTTCCTCCATTGATGGGCTGGTCGACATGGAACCCGTATGGAAACAACATCAATGAGGCGGTCGTCGAAACGAATGCTGAGCAACTTGTGAGTTCCGGCATGGCTGCTGCCGGATACCAATTCGTCAACATCGATGGGAATTGGTGGCAGGGTGAACGGGATGCCAACGGTGATTTCATCATAGACCCGGCTCAATGGCCCAATGGTATGGATGGCGTCGCCAGATATATTCACAGCAAAGGATTAAAAGCGGGAATGTACACCGACGCCGGATCTTACGGATGTTCAGACGGCGCCGGCGCGGGGAGCGAAGGACATTACGTGCAGGACATGACCCAGTTTGTCAATTGGGGCTATGATTTCGTAAAAGTAGACTGGTGCGGCGGCTCCATGGAAGGACTCGATCCAGAATCGACCTATAAGAAGGTCGAAGCGGCGATTGATACCGTCGCAAGGGCGTCCGGGAAAAGATTGGTGCTAGAAATTTGCTATTGGGCCAGCCCTCCTGCCTGGCCATGGGCACCCGGAGTAGGCAATCAGTGGCGGACTGGAGGTGATATACAAGGTCCGCAGTCCAATGTGGCCTTTGATAGCAGCAATATTTACGTCAATTTTGACAATGCCTATCATCCGACCGCGGAGCATACGGGATACCACAACCACGCCGATATGATGGAGATCGGCCAGGATCTTTGGCCACTGGCGCAGTACCAGACTCATATGAGCCTCTGGTCGATAATCGGCTCTCCGCTGATCGCCGGAGACGTTATTGCCAATGCGCCAGCATCCGCGACTCCTGTCTATACAAATCCCGCAGCAATCGCAGTGGATCAGGACCCGTTGAACATTCAGGGAATAAAGGTCTTTGATTCGGTCACGGCGCCTCCTCAGCAGGTGTATGGAAAATTGCTTTCAGGCTCAGGGCAAAGGGCTGTCGTTTTGTTGAACCGGGACAGTTCTAATTCACACTCAATCACCATGAATTGGTCGGACCTCGGACTCGATCCTTCCAAAGGGGTTGAGGTGACCGATATCTGGAACAATACCGATTTCGCATCAACCGGCGATTCCTACACAGCGACGGTTGGGCCGGACGGGGTGGTGTTCCTGAGGTTGAGCGGTACCGACGCTTGGACGACTAAAAATTATACTGTAACATCCACAGGTAGCGATGGAACACAGACCTACAGTAACGTCCAATCGGCGACTGCAGGCGGCTATTTGAGCATCTCGTACACCAACACAAGCTTCTCAACGCAAGAGACCACGTTCTCGGCGAATGGCGGACAGTCGACGACCGTTGCGCTAGCGCCTACTGGAGCGGATAAAGGAACAGCGATCCTCTACGCAGGTTTGATCAAGGGAGCGAACAGCGTGGTTTTAGCGCCCTGGGTCGATAACGAAGGGAACGTTGAACCAATGCCGAAAATTGACTCAATAGCGTTGGTAGCCGGACCAATTGAGCAGCCGCCTCCGCCTCCGCCAACATATGAAGCGAATTCGTCGACCAGCATTCTGGGTGGTGGTGCGACACGTAACGAAGGACTCAACGTGCCGGGTGGCACGGACGTCGGATACATCGGCAATGGCGATGGCACCACGAACGGTACCCTGACCATAACGGGCATTTCGGTACCAACTACGGGGACTTATATAGTACCCATAATGTACATCGATGGTGACTCGGGACGATCTGCGTTAATTACGGTAAACGGTGGCACACCGATTACTGTCAACTTCCCGTCCACCGGCAGTTGGACTTCCTACTCCACTTACACAATCTCCGTCCCGCTTAATCAGGGGGCCTCGAATACAATAGAGTTCTCGAACCCCACAGGGTGGGCGCCGGATATCATAGGACTCGAAACTCCGACTTCGACTAAATAACAAGTGACCGATGTCTGCCCACCGAGTCGTCTTTCTGTGAAAGAGGATTTGGTGGGCAGGTCCGCGTGCATCAGCGAACCTGGATGGTCCAAAGCTTTGAGATCTGATTTGAAAATGCGGTCAGGCGAAGGTCGCATTACACTCATCGGACCGGATTATGAGCAAAGTTCGCACGATCAACGATTTCTACGCCACTGTTCATCTTCACCGATACTGCGAGGACGACCCTTCCAAGCCCGGCGAGCGCATCGAAATCATTGTTCGCATTCCCGAGGAGGCAGCAAAAATCTATTTTTTCGCAGGATTCCGTCCAAAAAAGATTCCGCCCAAAATCTATCGAAGAGCCGCTCGCATAGCCCGTCAGACCATAGGGATGCCTCGAGCGCCATGGGCAATCGAAGGAATTTCCGTCGTGGAGTCAACAATGCCCTCCGATCTTCCCGAAGCCTCAGGGTATGAAGATACGGATGGATCGGAAGGTTGGATCTATTTGGTAAAGTCTGGTGTCCCGAGGCCAGCACCCGCCTTGATCGTGGAACCAGAGAGAGCGTAGTCCAGAGTTCGACCTGAGGGGTCACGCAGACCTGTTGACCAATGGAACTTCGGAGATTGTTCTGCTCGCCTGGCCAATCCAAAGCAGTGACGCACTACAACACTGGACTTTCGCAACTTGGCATTCAGATGCTTGCCATGGTGGTCAGTATCTTGATGTCATCTGTCAAGGCGATCGTGTTATTTACCGTCCGGAATCCCTGGTTGACTTGCGTGTAGAATTTCCACTCGCCTTTCTCTTTGTGCCCGAAAACGAAAGCCGAACTGCTTTTTTCACTCTGGTCACCTTTATTGCCCGCATATAGCAAATCATTGCCGCTTGCGGAGAATCGACGCGCCCTTTGTGTCGTTGGACTGCTGATGAATTTGTTGGCTGGATTCTCTTCCCAGTCGGTGCGTAGCTTGCTGGAGTTCAGGGTGCCGGCCAGGTGAGCGACTTTGACCGCCTTGTCATTCTCCGTAAGGATGGTGAAGCGGCAGTTTGTCATTTGAGATGTGAATAACCAGTCCGCCGCCTCGGCAAGATCCAAAACTACCCCAGTCTTGGTTTTCCAGGGCAGCCAATAAGCGTCTACACACTCTGAAGCCTTAGGCCCGGTGATTAATTTCCGTACGAGATGTACGACGTTAGTCTTCTTCGCTTGCATGTAGAACTTCGCGACCCCGGGAGGCTTGCTGCCGTCCCATTCCGTTTCGTCACCGACAATCACTGCAAATTTTTTGAGAAATGTCTCGGGCTCTTTGGTGAAGTCTTGAATCAGTCCCATGAAATGCAACGTAGCATAACCGGAAGCAATCGCACGCCGTGGATGAGATTGCTCTTGGCTCAGCGTGCGTTTCCTCTGTACACATAGCTGCTCAAGTTCTCGCCTAAAAACCGTCGCCTGCCTGCTTGTCTTGCTGGTTACTCCCTTCTCGCCTCTGAAGTCGAAGGCCTGCACCTTGATGCCCATTCCAAACTCGTCTTCCTTGTCTTGACTAGCCTATCTGACCTGTCCCTCTATTTCCCAAAACCGGTATTCAGTCGAACAATATTGGCGGTCGAAAGACCTGAAACTCCTTTCAAACAGAACGCTGGAAACGCTACAATTGAAGTAGCGCCTGTTACCATGACCAAGCGATGCATCTTCCTATTGTTTTGCGCGATGCCCCTATTCAGCAGAATTGCAGATGCCTACACTGCAATTGCAGTGGCTAGCTCCAGCTCTAACGGAGGGGATGAGCAATGTGCGTATCAGTTTTTCAACCCGAAAACCCCCGGACAACACGGTCTGTTCTTATCCCGTGACCTTTCTAATAGTGAGGTTGAACAGGCAGCTATCAAACGCTGTAGCCGTCGCGGTGGAATCCATCCGAAAATTGTGCTTTCGACGGGCAAATATGGATATTTCGCGATAGCAGTGGGCGTTAGAATGGGAACAGGCAACGTTTTTGGCTGGTCAGGTCCTGAGGCTGCGGCGAATGAGGCAATCGCAAAGTGCAAGGAGCGTGGTGGGACAGATCCCCATGTTAAGGCGCAGTGGCATGACTATTACCACTCATTCGAAAAACACGTCTAATCAGGCTAATATCTTTGCGAATCGATCACGATCGATGTTGCACCCGGACTGCACCACCCGCGAACGGATTTGCGGCGTCGGCTCCAGAACCCGATGAACGATTTCAGCAGCGTGATCGAGTTCGTCGATGGTAAACATGGAATAGGTCGATAGAAAAATATTCTACGCAACTAAACGCACGTCACCGCTTCTCGCGAACGGAATTCGTCAGCCCGCATTCCGCGTGTCCCGTGAGAAATTCGCACAGGGCGCCGACATTCATTGAGGCTCGACGCAAACTCCAAAATTCTTCGCGAGTAAAAGCTCCTCCTCGGCAAGTCGCTTCCCAAGAGCCTTTGCTACGGAATCGCCCCGGCTATCTAACCGGGGCGACTGCAATTGGGCAGATCCAAAGCAGATTTTAGCATCGCTTACCTCAGAAATTGACGGTTAGCTTACGCCTATCTTTGGAGCTCTGCGTGCGCGGACTTCTCATGTCGCGAATCCGCGGGAGGGCTTCCAAGACATTGCCGTCGCGTATAGATGACTCGTCGACGGAAAGCGGAGCTTCTGACTTTTTCGTTTGGCTAGCGTCACCGGCCAACGCATCGACCGCGGATGCCCGGTCACGCTTTTTCCAGTTTACGAACGCTGTTGCAAGAAACACCACACCGGCCGAGACACTGACCACGCTGCCCAGACAAGAAAAGTTGCTCTCCAGTTCGGAGGGAAACCCCGAACCCTTTTGGGCGCGGCAATACAATGAGAGACATCCGAGCGATGTAAAACCGCACGCTAAAGCCAATAAGCTGACTCTTGCAGATAGATATTTCAGGTCTCTTGCCATGGTATTCCGCGTCGATTGCCGATGCGCGCCTCATGGATTTGTTAGCGTGAAGAGTGATATTCTGCCGACGCACCGTTATCCGCGTGCGTGGGCCTTATCACGACAACTAGCAATGATCGTTCGGCGACCGCAGCAGCGACAACTCCAGACGATCTATTGCAGCCCGATCGTGCCTCAGCGAATAGTCTTGGCATTTCTGGGCAAGATTAAATCGCGAATGATCGCGCGGTCTGTGCCGAAAGAGATTTAGATAGAAGTTCAGCTTCATAGAATTGAGTTAGCAATCGATTGAGGTGAACAAAAGGTTGACGCTAACAACTCTTAAACAAAGAGTTATTGCCGTTGATAAATGCGGTAAGTCCGCTGTCCGGACTGAAAGATTTGGAGACTGTGGCTGAATTTCACCTCACGGGCCACTTGAGTGACTCGTCAGATATTCTTGCCGACAGAGAGGCAACCCGTCATGAGGACGATCCGAGTGTCGGAAATAAAACGATTATAGTGCATTGGGAAGTTACCTCCTTTCTTCAGGAGAACTGCTACGAAGTTCCTCGTGCAGGAGACGATAAAACACCCGATCTTCAATGTTTGCAACTGTTAATAGTAAATATAATCCGAACGGGTAATGCGGCCTTGTGGAGGCAATAGGAAAATCTGGTTTTCACTCGTTTATTTCGAACGGTCATTCGAATCAACGGCTTCGGGCGGCAATGATCCCCGCCTGCCGCGCTCAAGCTTAGAAAATCTCAAGTGATCTTCAAACGTGCATTGACACTCTTCCCTTTGTTTTGGATGAATGAGGATCATTCATCGAAAGAGCGATACAATCTATGAGCACACTAGTTGTAGTGGGTTACGAAGAGCCGTTTAAGGCAGACGAAGTACTTCTAAAGTTGCGGAAGTTGCAAAGAGAATACCTCCTCGATCTTGAAGACGCTGCGGTGGCTGTCAAAGATGAACGGGGCACCGTCAAATTGCATCAGACCTTTAATCTCACTGCGGCTGGCGCTGTGAGTGGGGGCCTTTGGGGCTCACTGATCGGCCTGATATTTCTCAATCCGCTTCTGGGTTTTGCAGTGGGTGCTACGACGGGAGCCATTTCCGGTGCGCTGACCGATGTGGGAATCGACGATGATTTTATGAAAGAGTTGGCCGCAACAATGACTCCAGGCAGTTCCACATTGTTTGTCCTCGTAAGGAAATCGACACCTGACAAAGTCCTCGAGGAGCTGAGCGGTACAGGTGGCAGAGTTCTGAAAACATCGCTCTCGCATGATGATGAAGCCAAACTGCAAGCCGCGTTGAGTGCAGCGACATCAGAAAAGCCGAAAGCGTAATGCAGCGTGTGCATCACCGATCCGGAAATAGAGTCGGCAAATCGGCTCAATGAGTAAACACCGTGCCCAGTTGTCACCGCAACAACGTCCATATCGGGAAAGACCATTATAGTCTGGCCATTATACCCGACCGCCATGAGTGCTGATGACCGCCTTGGTCGCAGAGTGAATATCGTGAGGAATCCCAGCGGCGTAAGGTGCGTAGTATGCTTCCGCAACAATCTTCCCATGTCGGACTACGAGGAAGCTGTCAAAACTATGGGTCGCTCCGTAGCCAACCACCTTCGCAAGCCGCGTGGAATCCATCCCCTGTTCTTCAGGTGAGGATGTCTGCCATTCCTTTGTCGGCCAGGCGAGCCACGGATGCGTCCTGAGCAAGTGCGACTGGGCCATAAATTGAAGTCCCCGCGATCAACCCTGCTACCAAGAAGATCGCTTTGTACGGCCAAAATATTCGTGGGTCACTTGCCATATCGGCAGCCGGCTTCTTCGTTCAGAGCAGAAGTCTCGCACATCAATAAAAATCCATCGATTCGATAAGAGCATAAATACACAAAAACGAGAGCACCAGCGTTCTATTGTATGTATTAAAACATGGTTTATTTCGCAACTTATTGAATTTGGCAGTCCTCTGTGCGGACAGCGGCAGAACATTCTTTTTTAGCGCACATTTTTTGATCCAATTGCGAGTCGAAACCGCCTCCGACACGCCTGGACAGCTTCGAGCAGCTATGGATTGCGGCACGCTGCCACTTTCCAGCGCAGGTGCAGTTTTCGAACTCGTTTGCTCTAGGACAGGAAATAGTTTCGAATGTCTCCCCAGTTCAACATGCGGGGAAATCTTGATTCCTGAATGTTATGATGAGCATCGAAAAGAATGCCCGTGCCAGTGAATAGATCCAGATTCCGCGGATTATCATCGATCAGATAATCAGCACGCAGGTGACGTTTGCTACCGCAGAAAATATAATTGCGATCGCTGATAAAGGGGAGCTGTTCTTGGAGCCAGAGATACCGGTCGTAGAGCGAAACCGGATGATCCATTGCTGAGGTAGCAATGACAACATTGAACCGGGCTGATAGTTCTTCCAGGACAACGCGCGCTCCGGTCATAATAGGAATATCCCTGCTGAATCCCGGCTCATCGAGACACACTTCAACGGCTTTGCTTCTATCGGGAGGAACCGCGTCTCTGATTTGTTTCCCATGGATATGATCGCGAGTAAGTTCTTCCCCATAATCCGCGAGATATCGCTGAAGCCTTTTGGCGACAGTGTCGGCAGTGACTTCATCTAGGTCCACGGCAATTGTTAATCGTGTATCGATGTCGATGTGGTTGGCTTGTGCCATGGTCGGTTTGAGATCGTTAGAGTGTCAGATCGGCCCTAACCTATCGAACCCTTTTGCCGTCAAAAGAGAAGAGATTCTTTCCCACTACTCGCATTTTATTTTTTCGTAATCACTTCGATCCGTTCGACCTCTTCGATTTTGTAAACCGAGTTTTCAGTTTTTAGGAAGGGCCCCATCACTTCTTCGATCGGCGAGGTGCCGAATTGGCCGTATGCAATGCGATCATCATCGAGGAATCGGATCAAAATAATAGATTCACCGATTGTTATTGGCCTCACCAAAAATCCGACCGCCCAATGGTTCAATGAAATCGTTGGTTCAAACTCCGGCACTTTATCTTGCCGAACCGAGAGCTTCGTAATCTTCAAACAGCTTCCAACGGCGTAAATATCTGAGCCAGCGTGTGTCGCGTCGACGTCCATGTTCAAATGATCGCACTATGAGCCAGCCTATAGCAAACTTGTTTCGCCTCCGCTAGAATTCGATATTCTGGATTTAGAGCGTTTGAAACCGAGCACGGAAAAAGTCGATACAATGAAAATTGGAAGAAATGAACCGTGTACCTGTGGCAGTGGGAAAAAATACAAGAACTGCCACGGAAAGTCGGGCCTATCCCTCGATACATCGCTCTCCGATTACTCGGGAAATCCAGCACTAAACCAATCTTAGATGGGCCGGAAAAGGAGCGAGTTTCGATTTCTCGTCGAGCAGTTTCGGACAAGCTCTTCCAAGCGCGGAAATACGACAGGCCGTAGAACTTTACGATGGCCGAGTTGCCACCTCGGACAGCCTGTACTTGCCGAAGATGGGGTCTATTTTGGCGAAGATTCACAGCTCGACTGATGGGGCCGAGGTAATCGGCGTTTTCCTCAATCCGAAGACATTCGAATCAGCTACAGAGGCGCAATTCAGATTCTGCTTAAATGTCATTTCGATCGCTGCATTCGGCCATTTCAATCAAATCCTTTACGACGCTGGGATAGTATCGCATTTCAACGAGGCTGCTCTTTTGGCGGCATTCCTAAGGGCGACAACTCAATTGATTGCTTCTGATCGGGAATCAATAGACCGGATAATTCATTCCGGGTGGCTAACGGTTAAATCAGATGACCTAGCAGACGTTCCACAAGCTTATTTTGATGACATCGTTACATTTGCAAGGCAGCTCTTTCCAGGAGCCAATCTTCCAAGAAGCTTTCTTGATCTCTTTGAGGCAGTCCTAGCAATTAAAGGATCAATGTGGCCGTTTCGGGCAGGCCCAGCGATTCATAAGATGGGTAATGCTTTTTGCCTAGACCTGTACGCGGCCACTATGATGTTAAGTGAAACTGCCGAGTTCAGCGCCGTTGGCGGTTTGGCTGGCAATCTCCGAGGAAACCATTTTGAAAAGGCTGTACAGCGAGTAATTGACGAGACTCCGTGGCGTCCTCCTCCCGAGCTGAAGCCACTGTCCGGATTCATGCTCAGGGATCATGGAAAAGACCTATCTGACATCGACGCTGTCGCATTAAGAGATCACGTTCTTCTCCTCGTCTCGTGCAAAAGTCGGATATACTCGGATGCCTACGATCGTGGAGATCAAAAAGCGATTTTTGCAACCGCCAAGCTTGTACAAGACGCGTGGGAAAAATGGTGCATCGTTACGGAATTCGTTCGAAGCAATCCAGACTGTTTAAAAACATTTCAAATCCATGGATTCGACGTAATCGGCGTGGTCTGTCTTCCCTACGTCCCGTACGTACCCATAGGCGCTTGCACTGAGTTTGTAGCCCCCGCTCTCCGGGCTGTTGTCTCGATTGGTGAACTAAAGAACTGGCTCAACGGAGCTTCATAGCGAAACTTTGACGGTCGGCTTCCATCGGGCTCGTACGGCTTTGCCGCTGGCGGAGTACTCTTGCGTTTTCCGGAGGTAATTACTCTTCAGGGAATTCCTTCTGAAGTTCCTGCAAGTTCGCTTTGAACTCCGCGTCATCGCGGCCAGAGGAGAGTGAAATACTATGGTTCGCTTCCAGGACTACCGCTCTGGGTAGCAATCGTTCGTTTGGGCTGCGAGTTTGAACCAGGGCCGTCGTGCGTACCAAGGACGCCCAGATCAAATGATTTAAACTCAGGATCCGGAACAACTACTCCGCTCTGAAAAAGCTCTTGAAGCGACTTTGCCGGCCACTTGCAGTTGAAAAGAATCGGAAACATGATGCCTCAATTTACCTGAGCTCCCTCAAAAATAGATCGGGAGAAGACTTCAGTCAAAACGCCGCGACCATGCTGGAACCGAACATCGGATTCATTGCAGCGCCGCTAATCCTTAGCATAACAACTCCATCGAGTGTAAATAACGGCGCAGATTTGTCGAAGCGTGGCTTGCAAATCCATGTTTTGCCTGCTTCCAATACTCACTTCAAATGACCAAGACACAACTTCAAACCGCACTTTCCGAGGCCATTCAAACCGATAAAAAGACCGCTGGCCTATTCCTCGAGACCCTTAGCGCCATTGCCTACAAAGAAATCAAGAAAAACGGCGAGTTCGTTCTGCCGGGATTCGGCAAACTCGTTAAGCAGAAACGCAAAGTGCGCACCGGCATCAATCCGAAAACGATGGTCAAAATCAAGATACCGGCGAAGACCGTCGTGAAATTCCGCGTCGCCAAGGCCGCGAAGGACGGGATTCTTGGGGTAAAGAAGTAGGGAAATTTGCTGGGCGGCTCTCACAGGCCATCTTTAACGCCCCGAAAACCGTTTCTAGTTCAAAGCGCAGAGGACTCACAAACCACTTCTCTGCCGGCTTAGGCGACGCAAAGACGGGATCGTTCAGCCAACGGTTCCGTGGAAAATTGTTGTATGTTAAGACGTGACCCTAACGGTTGAGGAGCTTTAAGAGAACTATATGACTGTGAAGGTTCAGGATAAAGTGAGCGATTACACAGGCCACATCGGGCGTGCTTTGTTCCGGTTCCCGGCGGCCGAGGGAGGCGAATCTGAGCAGGATGCCTGGCAAAGAGCGGCCGGTGCGGCTTTCGACGAAATCCGCAACAACAAACACGGAGCGGGCCTGCTCAAGGAAATCGAAGATTGCATCAACGAAGTTCAAATTCTGAAAGCAACTGAAGTCGGGTACAATTCGACCTGGGTCGAAGGGACTCCAATCGGAATGATGTACGGATCTCTGCAAAATGAATTTTCTCTGACAAAGACGTTCAAAGCGGCGCTTTCTCGCGGTTATGCCTCCGAGAAATTGCGGAGACTTGCCGACAAATATGGTGTTGGCGTGTGGAATCCGGAAGATTGTACCGTCCAGGATTGGAAGCTCAACGAAATTGGGGACCAAATGCTGAAGTGCGAGCTCGAAATCTATGACTGCCTAACACCTGGAAAAGGAGTCAGTTGTTTCATCCGGTGGAGTCCAGATAACGATTTTATTGGCGATAGATCCTCGTTGGATATGGATGCACCGGAAAACCAATGGCGAAAACGCCCTTCATGGATAGGGCTCGCTCATGAGTTGATCCATGCTTGGAGGTACTTGACCGGGAGATGCATATTTCCAAATCGTTCGAATACGGAACAGCCGAAACTGGCAGAGTGGCTGACAGTCGGCTTGTCACCCGTCGATCAAGGGAAATACACCGAAAACGGCATCAGGCGAGAAGCATGGCAGATCCCGAGAGCGATTTACGGATCCGACCACGGCCCGTGATCGAATCATTCAATGCCGGCTTTTCTTTCTGTTCGCGCCCATTTCAAGGTCTGTTGTCCTCGGCTTCGCACGAATTTTGTGAACTCGGTTACACAAAGGCTCGGCTTTCGCTGTCCGGACATGGCAAGCGCTAGGACACGTCTCGGCTTCACCCCATCCAATGAGCGATAGGCGATCCCCTCTTTTGGCGCGCTGAAAATCGCCATCTCAGGGATCAGAGAAACTCCCAATCCTGCCTGAACCATTGCGAGCACCGTTCCGATCTGAGCACTTCGGCAACTGATTTCCGGCTGAAATCCTTTGCTCTGGCAAAAGCGACGTGCCTGGTCACCGAGACAATGGGTGTCCTGCATTAAAATAAACTTCTCAAGTCGCAAATCTCCCGCGATGACTCGCTTCCGTTTTACAAGTGGATGTCCCTCGGGCAAACAGAGAACCAGCTCTTCTGAGAATAGTTTACAAATCTCAATCTTGGCACTGGGAGGTGCATCGCTGATCAGCGCCATGTCGAGCTCTTTATCTTCCAGTCCCTGCAATAGTTTTTGCGTGGTTTCTTCGTGGATAATCAGTTCGACACCGGGATACTTCTGTCGGAAAGCGGAAATGACATCCGGCAGGAAATAAGGAGCGATGGTCGGTAGAGCGCCGAGCAAGATCTTTCCCCGAACCTGGCCACCCATTTCGCGAATCTCCCTGCGCCCTTGTTCTGCGGTTTCAAGGATGCTCAAAGCATGCGGCAGGAACAGTGACCCGGCCGGCGTAAGCAACGCGCGGCGCTGAGTCCGCTCGAAAAGCCGCTCCCCGACTTCATCCTCGAGCTTCAAAATCTGCTGGCTAAGCGATGGCTGGGCAACATGGCATTCCCGTGCCGCACCGCTAAAGTTCCCCGTTCGAACCACAGCGGCGAAATAGCGGAGCTGATGCATTTCCATAGGCTGTTCCTATTCTAAGCATAGCGAATGAATATTTCCAGCCTATGGAACCTTCGATTATTGAAAGTGAAACCTATAACAGGAGCAAATTATGTCAGAGCCTATTGAGCCAAACAATCTAACCACGGCATCTGGTGCCCCGGTCGACGACAACCAGAACAGCATTACCGCTGGACCGCGCGGACCGGTGTTACTTCAGGATTTTTGGTTGATCGAAAAAATGGCCCACTTCAATCGCGAACGCATTCCGGAGCGAGTCGTGCACGCGAAAGGTTCCGCCGCATACGGCACATTGACAGTGACCGGTGACATCACGCGTTTTACCAAGGCGCGGATATTTTCAGAAGTGGGCAAGAAAACCGATTGTTTTCTGCGATTCTCGACGGTCGCCGGAGAGCGCGGGGCAGCGGACGCGGAACGAGATGTGCGAGGGTTCGCCCTAAGGTTCTACACCGAACAAGGGAACTGGGATATTGTAGGGAACAACACACCCGTTTTCTTCGTTCGGGATCCCCTAAAGTTCAGCGATTTCATCCACACGCAAAAACGTGATCCGCAGACAAACCTTCGTAACAACACGGCGGCCTGGGATTTCTGGTCACTCTCCCCTGAATCGTTGCACCAAGTCACAATTCTGTTCAGCGACCGCGGGCTTCCCCGAAACTATCGGCAAATGAACGGCTACGGAAGCCACACCTACAGCTTTATCGACGGTGAGGGCCAACGGTTCTGGGTCAAGTTTCACTTCAAGTCACTTCAGGGCCACGCGCACTACACAGACGGCGAAGCCGCGTCAGTGGTGGGACAGAATCGCGAAAGCGCGCAAGCGGATCTTTTCAACAGCATCCAGAGACAGGAATTTCCGTGTTGGCGTTTTTGCGTGCAGGTCATGCCGGAGAGCGCCGCAGAGAGTTATCGGGTCAATCCGTTTGATTTGACGAAGGTCTGGTCCCACCGGGACTATCCATTGATCGAGGTCGGCATTCTGGAACTGAACCGGAACCCGCAGAACTACTTCGCGGAAGTCGAGCAAGCGGCATTCGCGCCCGCCAATGTCATCCCTGGCATCGGCCATTCGCCTGATAAAATGCTCCAGGCTCGCATCTTCTCGTACACAGATGCCCATCGTTATCGACTCGGTGTCAACTACAGCAATCTGCCGGTAAATTCTCCCCGATGTCCGGTGTTCAACTACCATCGCGACGGGGTCATGCGCTTCGATGGAAACGCAGGCGGGGCGGTGAATTACGAACCAAACAGCTTCGGTGGCCCCAAAGAATGTCCGGCATTTGAAGAGCCCGCTCTCAAAATTTCCGGTGACGCCGCTCGGTACAATCATCGGGACGGGAATGACGATTATACGCAACCCGGCGATCTGTTCCGCCTCTTCGACGCGGGTCAAAAGGAGCGTCTATTTGCAAATCTGGCACGGCATATGGCTTCGGTGCCCGAAGAAATTCAATTGCGCCAGATCTGTCATTTCTTCCGAGCGGATCCCGCGTATGGCATCGGTGTGGCGGGCGCGCTAGGCATCGATATTGGAAAGTTCATGCCTCAAACGGCGTCAAAAGCCGAGGAATTGGTCGGACAACATTAGGCGCTAGTTTCGATCGTGCGCTCACTTTCATGCCGCAGTGGCCGGGTCCATCTCCTCTGCAGCTTCCATCACCGGTACAGAATGCGGCTGCGGCATGACAGTATTCAAAATCAGAGAGACCAATCCACCGTGACTGCTGACGAAAAAAGGAGCCCGAGCTAGCCCATTGAACAGCTGCCCGACTCTTTGTCTGAGCATTGTGCGAGGTTTACAAAGGATACCGGACAGCCATTCTGTTGTATTTTGCGCATGCTTCGCGCCGGGTACATTTGCTCTTTATATAACTAAATAGTTATTCGAAAATCTGATCTTCAGAGCTGTTCGAAGTAATCTCGAATTTACTGCCGGTCAGCCTCTCCTGTTTACACCCGACCTAGCCACTCAAGAGTTTCACCGATGCCGCAACCGGCCGGCATCCGTACTCTCAACTAAGCGGCGGCGGGTTCCTTGTGGCACATTCTGTGCTAGTACTTTCTCGAGCTTAAATTTGATTTATTTGGGATTGAGACAGACGCTTATGCATATACTGAAAACTCTATTAGCTGCATTCTTAGTATGCAGTTTCACGCTCGTAAGTGCTGCGTTTGCAGGAGAAGAAGCTCCAGCACCGATGCCAACGCCAGTGCCCATCACCGCTCCGTCCGATAGCTTCATTCATGGACTTCTTCAGGAAACGATCGCCACGAAGGATTATCACTATTCCCACGGTATCAATCTTGGCGACAGAGGACCGTACTGGCAGACGGACATGATTCTTTTCGGGAATCTATACAAAGGGGATGGCTTCATCAATAACGTGAACCTGAACCTGTTCACCTGGTACCAGATTACTTCACACAATGAAGTGCCGCCCAGTCACAATCTGAGAAAGTTTAACGAGATCGATGTTAATCCAGAACTCGATATTACCTTCCTCAAGAATTTCGATTTGGGGATTTACAGTTTGAACTTTTTCAGTCCGAACGATTCGTTCCCGACCGTCAACGAAATTGAGTTTCAGCTCACGTACGACGACAGCTCGCTGCTCGGACCATTCTCCTTGCATCCTAGCTTTGCTTATCAGCATTGCTACGTTGGCAGCGGGGGTATTGAACCGCTCGGCAACCTGTTCGAATTTATCCTCACGCCAAGCGTAAAATTGTTACAGAACAGTATTGTTCCAACGAAGGTCGAGTTCCCCGTTTCCGTTGGCCTAGGCGATGACCGATTCTATGGCGGTCCAACATTTGGCTATTTTGCAGCCACAGTGACACCCACAACCAGTCTCAAGTTTATCCCGTCGCGATACGGTGATTGGTTCTGGACATCCGCTTTATCGTTCTTCTCGACTAACGACAAAGTCGCGGCGTACAATCGCGGAAAAAATCAGCAGGTCGTGTTCACTTCCGGAGTCGGGTTTACTTTCTGACGGTGATCGAATTTTATCTTTGCCCGAGGCGACATATTCATTCTACAAGCGAAGGCGAGCGCCAATGCTCGCCTTTCGTTTTTGACCTAACGCGCAGTAAGCTAGTTGCTTTTGTCCCGCTATGCTCTGCCGGATCAATGTTTATAGAAAGAGCACCCGGGCAACCCAACCGAGGAGGTAAACACGAGAGCGCTGTCACACTTTTCAGTCTTTCCTATGCGGCTTACAAATAGTTAAGAGGGCGCTCCTGTCTCGACGATGTCCTGCAAGCGTAGGTTTGCTATCTTGATAATTTCCAGCAAGCCAGCGGCTTTCTCTTGTGCAGGGGTATTTTCCAACCGCTCTTTGCCACTGGCGAGAATCGTCTCTTTGGTATTCTCGCGGACACACACGACAAGAGGAAATCCGAATTTATCCCGGTACGCTTTGTTCATCCCTGCAAACGACTCCGATTCTTCCGGAGTTAGCCGATCGAGACCGGCCGAACTCTGATCCCGTAGAGATTCGGCGCGTGCCAGGCCTTGAAGCGCATACGCGAAATTTTCGTACGGATTCACTAGTGCCTCATCGGATTCCGCTTCATCGTTCGCTTTTTGAGCTGCTTCTTCCGGACTCATGAACGTGCCCAAATCAGGGTACGCTCGAATCAGATCCAGTTGACGCTCCTGCGGCGCGTCGAAAACAGCTTCCTGCAATGCGCGCCGGAGATCATACAAACTTTTAAACGGGCGCTTGTGGTAAGCCGATTCAGCTATCCAATTTCCCTTCTGGAACAGTCTGCCGACCTTATCGACAAACTCGATCTGGCCCAAGCCGTTCAAATCCACAATCGACAACTTCTCAAGATGTCTCGGCGTCGGCGTGAATTCCGTCACCACACCCCCTTTTCCACCGAGAACGTTGAAGAAGAAGTTCAGCAGGATCGCGGTAAGACTGCCCGTGGTGATTGGGCTACCGATAATGATTTGAAATCCGTCGGGGAAATTTTTATAGAAATTTGGGAACGCTACCGGAATCATTGCCAAGCCGATGCTAACCGCGACGATCACGACATTTCGTTCTTCGTGGAAGTCGACTCGCGAGAGAGTCTGGATACCAACGACCGCGACGGTTGCGAACAGAATCGTTGCAGCCCCGCCGATCACGCAAGGGGGGATTGCATCGACAAGGGCGGCGACCTTAGGCAGGAGTCCCAGAAGGATCATGATCAGACCTGCCGCAACGACAACGAAACGGCTTTTGACACGAGTCAACCGGACGAGTCCGATATTCTCGGCAAAGCAAGTGTAGGGAAAAGAATTCAGGATACCACCAAGCAAAGTTGATAGCCCGTCCGCGCGCAGAGCACGTGCAATGTCCTCTTGATTAATCGATTTTTCTACGATTTCACCTGTCGCAAAGACGTCGCCTGTCGTCTCCACCGCAGTGATCAACATGACGATAATCATAGAAATGATCGCCGTGGGACTGAAAGTCGGCATGCCAAAACGAAAAGGAGTCGTGACTCCAAGCCATGACGCGGAGTGGACCCCGCTAAAGTCGACCATACCGAATCCGGTTGCGACGACTGTGCCAACGACCAAACCGATCAACACAGCAATCGAACTCATAAAGCCCCGGAAGAATCGGTAGATCAAGAGTATTAACAGTAATGTCCCTCCGGCAAAAGCGATGTTCTTGAGACTGGCGAAATCGGGGGCTCCAGGGTTTCCGCCACCGGCGCTCATCGTCGCGACAGGGACCAGAGCCACACCGATAATTGTAATGACCGTACCGGTCACGACTGGTGGGAACAGATGCAGTAGCCGGCTATAGTAGGGAGCAATCAGAAACGTGAAAATTCCCGCAATAATGACCGCACCATAAATATCGAGTAATCCAGCGAGAGGACTTGATGCCGCCTTTCCGATTGCGATCATCGGTGAAACTGCCGTGAACGTGACCCCTTGAATCAGGGGCAGTTTGACCCCGACATTCCAGAACCCGAGAGCTTGTATGATCGAAGCGATACCGCAGGTAAATAGATCGGCGCTGATCAGCGCCACGGTCTGTTCCTGCGAGAGTCCGATAGCCTTCGACAGCAAAATCGGGACGATAACGGCACCAGCATAAAACGCCAATACGTGCTGGAGCCCATAAACTGCCAACCGCTCCGGTCGTAGAATCTGGTCGACCGGGTGGATCGCGCGTTTGACCTTTTTTGCTACACTTGGATTGCTAACCATTGCTATATTCTTTCCCTTTCTGCTAGTAAAGCGCTTGCGGGCGCTCCTTTCTAAGTTTGTTATTTGAGCGACAGGTTTTCACGGGTGGGTGAATGTCTCAACTTTCAAATAGTCCTCGTGCCCTTTGGTAGAGAATCCCCTCTGGGTCCCGCAGCGCTTCCGCAAGCGAAGTGCTCTCGTTCACCAAAGATGTCATCTTTGCGAAATAAGGAGCCAGTTTTTCCGAGGCTTCAATGCCGCCGGCGACTGCATAGACCGGCTTACCGCACGCCCTCGCCAGGGCCGCTACCCCGAACGGGCCCTTTCCGTGAAGTGTCTGATGATCCATTTTTCCTTCGCCCGTTACGACGATGTCCGCAGCGACGACACGATCGCGAAGCTTTGCGCTCTCCGCCAGATATTCAAAACCGGATACTAATCGGCCGCCCAGAAAAGTCATTATTCCGTACCCGAGACCACCGGCAGCGCCTGCCCGCGGAACATCAGAAAAATTTGTTCCAAGCTGTCGCTCAATGCGCGGCACTAGCTCAGCTATATCTCGATCGAGTTGTTCGACCATATAAGGATCAAGTCCCTTTTGCGGTCCAAAAGTGTGTGTCGCTCCGTTCGGACCAGTCAGCTTCGTTTCGACATCGGATAGTCCAATACAATCCGGAAATTGGCGATTCGACGGGGGATCGATCACAGCGATATCGCGAAACCGCGAAGGACTCGGAAAGATTGATTCACCTTTGTTTGTATAGAACTTGTACCCGACAGCGGCGGCCATCCCCAGCCCGGCGTCGTTCGTGGCACTTCCGCCAAGTCCAATAAGAATCCTGGGTACTTTGGTTTCGCACAGTTGGCGAATCTGAATGCCCGTTCCAAAGGTACTTGCCCGCATCGGCTCTAGCTCTGAGCATTTTATACGCCAAAGCCCGGAAGCAGCACTCATATCCAGGATCGCGCCCGCTTCGCCGATGAATGATTCCGCTTCGATCGATCTTCCCAGTGCATCGACGGTTTCCGTGGAGTGACTTGTCGCTCCCAGGTGTTCTGCGAGAATCTTTCCTGTTCCCTCTCCACCATCCGCGATCGGAAATTGATCGATTTCAATACGAGGATCGACGCTGCGGATAGCCCTTGCAAGGATACCGGCGACCTCCTCCGCACTGAGCGAACCTTTGAATTTATCCGGTGCAAGGAGTACGCGCATTGGTGCCTCAGGTTATTTGTGTTCCCACCGCCGAACGGAGGCCGGCGGCAACCAGATCCTGCTCGAGAATCCTTACGGGACGAGCCAGTTGTACCTCGTCGCAGTTTGGCCCAGGTCCACCACGATCAACGACAATGAAGTCGCTGACTTCGTTGAGCGCGATCAACGCATGATGCCACACACCTCTGGCATAGTTCACGCCCTGGTCCGGTCTGGCCAGAAATGCGAATAATCCACCCATTTCGAGTTCGCCTCGCGGCCCCACTACGACCAGATACGGATTTATTGAAAGAGGGAAAAACGCCTGGCTGCTGAGCGGATGCCGCTCTAATCCGGTCACTTCAAATGGGAAATGGCGCGGCTGGCTGCGAAAAAGGCTTATGAGAGGTTCCCCGTGATTTTCTGAGACGTCGATTCTCGCCAGATCGTGGTACCGTTCCGTCGTGCCATTGTTGATCGAAAAATGATGTGCACCCTCCAGGGAGATAACGTCACCGAATTCAGAAAATGCTTCGCGGGTTAGATTGTCTATTTTCATTCAGCTATCGTTGCAAAGACCATATGCCGAAGGTGATACCGGCGCCTGGCGCGGCGACAACCTTCGTATATTGACTGGCTCACCTTGTCTGAGGGCCAAACTAAACTCAAATAGAACCCTATCGAACGACGGTGGCTTCGATCCAACCCGCCGGCGCGTCCGTGGGAACAAACAGCTCCTTGTCATTTTGAATCTTGAAAGGCGCGAGATCGATTAACAAGTAATGCAGATTCGGCATCGTGAGACTGATTTCGCTGATTTCCGGACAGGCATTTAACGCAGCTTCGCCCATGTGAAATTCTGTGGATTGAGCAGAGGGACTGAAAAAGGTCGCGAACGCCTCAAGCATTGCTTGAATGATTTTCGCATTCGCCTCTGCAAAACTTGCAGGTGCCTTCTCATAGACCCAACTCGCTGTTAAGCTCGTCGCCAAAAGGCGATCGTTCGTATCCGGAAGCGTGGTGAGTTCATCTCTCCAAAACACCTCCCAGGCCGAACCTGAAGTTTTGAGGACCACGAGTTCCCGAATACCGGAGGTAGTCTGCACAGAGTTGGCTGTGGCGACCGTTTTCGACCAGGGAATCCCCTTCCCTGCGTTAATAAAATTCGTACCGGAAGGCTTGCCATCGACGATCTGTCGCTCCCAGACGCGCTCGAGCGTCTCCACAGTCACCGAAGTAACGTGTGAATACTTTTCCAGGAAATGCTGGCACAGTGCCATCGCAAACGGCTCGGTCTCGGCGCCCAATTGATTGTAGGCGACGACGTTCGTTGTATTTTTAATCGTGTCGGTTGCGATAACTTTTCTGTTATCATCCTTCGTGTAAGAGTCCGCGAAATCCCCTTCCAGAAGAGTTTTAACGTCAAGTTCCTTCGGAACGTGCACACCCTCTCTTTTGATTTTCTTAAAGACTTTGACCGTGGCTTTTCCGTAGCGGTTGCTTTTAAGTTTCATATTGAAAATTCTTTTCTCTCACTCACTCGGTTGGTACAGCAGTCAATGTGCCGCTCCGGTCAGCGAGTACACCAATAACTATGCTTTTCGGGTTGTCAGCTGTATAGACATCGGGCGGAGCGACGTTGAACTCGTTTCGAAAACGGGAACGTCTGCATACCATGTCAATGGATTCGGTCGATCTCAAGCTTCAGCTCTCCGAGCAGGGTCAGCCAAAACATCGATTGCGGGATCGTTAATTGAAAAATTGGCAAGGATCTCCAGCGCGCGGACCATTGCGGAGTGGTCCGATTTCGCTAGCCCATTCGCAGCGCAAGCGCTAAAGAGCTCCTGACACGTTGCGGTATTTGGCAACGAAACACCCAGCGCTCTTGCGCCTTCCAGAGCCAGGCTGAGATCCTTCTGGTGCAGTTCGACGCGGAATCCGGGAACAAAGTTCCGTTTGATCAATCGTTCACCGTGCACCTCCAGTATCCGCGACGACGCGAAGCCGCCCATCAGGGCTTGGCGCACCTTGGCCGGATCCGCGCCTGCCTTTGCTGCAAACAACAACGCTTCGCTAATGGCCTCAATGGTCAACGCGACAATAATCTGGTTGGCAACTTTCGTTGTTTGCCCATCACCGTTCCTGCCGACCAAGGTGATGTTTTTGCCCATGAGCTCAAACAGCGGCTTCGCACGGGCAAACGCTTCTTCGCTGCCCCCCACCATGATGGTGAGACTTCCAGCCTTGGCGCCCACTTCGCCACCTGAAACTGGCGCGTCGAGATAATCTGCGCCCAGTTCGCGGATACGGTCAGCGAACGTTTTAGTCGCCAACGGCGAAATCGAGCTCATATCGATTACCAATTTCCTTGCGGCATCACCAGTGGCGGCAGATTGCGACAGGCGGCGATCCAATCCCGCAGCCACGCCTCCATCCCCAAACAGGACCGATTCCACATCCGGAGTATTTGGAAGCATCGTAATGATGAATTCTGCCGCGCCGGCAACTTCTGCGGGAGAGGCGCATGCGGTTCCACCATCATCCAATAATGTTGAGTCTTTGATGCCGCTACGCGTATACAAGAACAGTTTGTGCCCACCTTCTTTAAGGTGAAGGGCCATGGGCTTACCCATAATTCCGAGCCCGACGAATCCGATGTTAGCCATAAGTTAGTTTGATTTAATAAAAATTGTTACAGTCTTTCCAGCTTCCGAAAATATATTGTTATTCCGCCAATGCTTCGCAATGTCGAACCGGCGGCAGATCCAGACACGATATCGTCAAAATTTGGATTTCCTATCCGCTAAACGGCTGATAACTTAGGGACTCCCTAATGAATCAGCCGGTGACCAGGACAGCGAAACGCGTCCATCCGAAAACAACTCGGAAACAGTCCACCGGTGGCAAAATCGATAAGAATAAATCGAACCCGACCAGCAAAGAGAAACGCTCTTCCAAGAAGTCAGTGCGACCCGGTCTGAAGCCTCACGCGCGAACGATCCATCAGGTTGTGGTCGCAGCTCTGCGCAACTTCATTATACGAGGAGAGCTAAAACCAGGTGTGCGTCTCCCCGAACGAGCATTGTGCGAGCGTCTTAAGGTTTCTCGCACACCGCTTCGCGAATCATTGCGCGTTTTGGCCAACGAAGGTCTCGTCGAGCTTTTACCGACGCGGGGCGCTCGGGTCGCGAAACTGACGGCCACCGATCTCCAGCACTTGTTCGAGGCGCTGAAATTTCTGGAAGCGACTGCCGGAAGACTGGCGTGCGAACGTGCGACCGAAGCGGAGATTTCCGAGATCAAAGCTATACATCGACGAATGTTCACTTTTTTCCAGGCTCATCGGATGCCGGAATATCTCGATCAGAACCGCATGATTCATATTCTAATCGTTCATGCAGCGCATAATCCGATTTTAGAAAGCACCTACACCGGGCTTTCCAATCGATTGCTCTGGGCGTGCGCACTCTTCAACGAGTTGAGTGAACGGAGATGGGAAGCGGCAATGAATGAGCATGAACAAATCATTCAGGCCCTTGAGCAGCGTGACGGTTATCGTCTAGCGACGTTGTTGGAGTGGCATTTAGCCAACAAATACCAAGCGTTGAACGACAAACCGCCATCGCGAAAGCATTAATCGGAGCGCAACTCCTCCGTGTCTCCATAACTCTTTTGTAAACCCTTCCCCGGAATGGACAGGCGAGACGCCAATCGTAGACAGGCTGAAAGCCAATTCTACTTTAAATTCCCAGACGTTCCGGCGTCCAAGTCCGTGCAGCGTGTTCAACGCGAGATCGCTCCAGTCCGGAAAGCATGACCCACAAAATCCGAATCTCTGTGCACTCTGTGCCTTTGTGGTGAATCCAAATCTCTGTGCCCTCCTCCGTTTCTCCGCGTCCTCCTCCGTGCTACAATGGTTGGGTTTCCTGTTTTTCTGCGAGGATGTCATCTTATTGCGCTAGGGCTGTCTGCGTGCTACGGGCCCCAAGGCAGCGCAGCCAGAATGCTTGCTCCGCCACCATCTGGTTGCAGCTACTGCCGCGCTTTGCCTCTGTGGTGAACCTTATCCGGAAGAAGCATCCACACGGCCTAACATCTTTATTTTTAGCATCGTTCTTATCGCTTTCCGTTTTGCAGCTTGTCGAATAGGATAAGTAGTTATGGGAAGTCTCCTCGCTAAACACGCTGAAGTCCTGGTCACAATGGATGAAGCGCGACGGGAATTGAAAGACGCCGGAATTTTTGCGGTTAATGGAATTATTCAGCAGATCGGAGCAACAAATGAACTCCCTGCAACGGCCGACATTGTTTTAGATCTAACTGGTCAAATCGTACTGCCGGGTCTCGTCAATACTCATCACCACCTCAATCAGACTCTTTTTCGAAATCTTCCCGCTGCACAAAATAACAATCTTTTTCCATGGTTGAAAGCGCAATACAGACTTTGGGCGCGCACCACAGCAGAAGCCTCTCGCGCCAGCACACTCATTGGTCTGGCTGAATTAGCGTTCTCCGGATGCACAACGGCTTTCGATCACTCCTATCTTTTTAAGAGCGGCAACAGTGTCGATCATCAAATCCAGGCAGCAAAGGAGATCGGCCTCCGATTTCACGCGAGCCGCGGATCGATGTCCCTTGGAGAATCCAAAGGCGGTCTTCCCCCGGACGATTGCGTGGAAGACGAAGCTTTTATACTGAAAGATAGTCAGCGATTGATCGAACAGTACCATAACCCCTCCGTCGGATCGATGTTGCAGATCGTACTCGCACCCTGTTCGCCGTTCTCGGTCTCGGCAGATCTATTAAAAGAATCCGCTTTGCTGGCGAGAACGAAGAAAGTCCGACTGCACACCCATCTCTGTGAAACATTGGATGAAGAACGGTTCACATTGGAACGTTTCCAATTGCGACCGATTGAATGGATGGAAACTTTAGGCTGGCTTGGGGAGGACGTTTGGTTCGCTCACGCCATTTGCGTGGACGACGACGAAATCCGACAGATGGCGAAAACCGGTTGCGGTGTTGCGCATTGCCCTTGTTCAAACATGCGTCTCGCATCTGGAATTGCACCGGTCAAGAAATACCGGCAGCACGGTGTCAACGTCGGAATTGGAGTCGACGGTTCCGCGAGCAATGATGCTTCGAATATGCTTCTGGAAACCCGTCAAGCGATGTTGCTCGCGCGGCTCCGTTTAGGGCTCCGCCAACCAGAAGGGCCGGCGAAGTACGCACAGCTGCCCGTCGCGCACCCAGCACGAGCATCAGAATGGATGACAGCGAGAGAGGCTTTGGAAATGGCGACGATCGGAGGCGCAAAAGTGCTTGGCCGAAATGATATCGGCTCATTGGAACCCGGAAAATGCGCAGACTTTTTCACCATCGATCTGCATACCGTCGATTACGCCGGGGCTCTTTCTGATCCAGTTGCAGCCACCGTTTTCTGTGCGCCGCAGAAGGCTCGGTACACGATCGTCCATGGACGAGTTGTCGTGGAAGATTCGCGGATCGCTACTGTGGAAATGGCTCCGGTGATTGAAGAACAAAATCGCTGGGGTTTGGAGCTCGCTTCCCAGATTTGAACAGCAGTTGAGCGCCCGCGTGTCCAGTCGGCGCTCCGTGCGCATTTATCACGGGGACGTGAGAAATGCGGACTAACGTGGAAGCAACACGCGTTCGAAGAAGTGCAGCAGAAATATAATAGCTAGTCCGTAGGTAAACGGTGTCAGGCGATTCCCTTTTGCCGGTTCTTCCTCTTCTTGCCTTTAACGAATTCGGTAACGCATTGACAATCTTCTCGCGAACACCGGTTACGGACAGAAGCAGGAAAGTGCAACCGTTCACAAAAACAAGCGCCAGAGCGCTTTGCCAGGGTATGCCCATTCCCAGGCAAACGGTGAACGCAAAGAACGCGTTGATTCCCATTCCTGGCGCAAGTGCCAATGGGAAGTTAGCCATTAAGCCCATCAAAGTGGTTGCGATCGCCGCACCGAGGGCTGTCGCCGTCACGAGGGCTGCCTGGGGCATTCCGGCCGCCTTCAGAATGCTTGGATTAACAACCAGAATATAGGCCATTGCCGCGAACGTTGTTAACCCGGCGATTACCTCTCGACTGACGGTCGTCCCGTTTCGTTGCAATTTAAAAAAACGATCCAGGGCTCCTCCGGAATTTGGAGTGCCCGGAATCGTTTTGGGCGAATAGACTTCGTCTTGTGCTTGACTCATCTTTTGTTAGCTGACGACTTCGAGTGTTGGATTTTTCGACGCGCGGAGCGACTGCATTTGTTGGAAAAGAAGCGGCGGCGTGAAAGGAAGTTTTGCAAAACGGATCCCCGTTGCGTCGGCAAGCGCGTTCGCCAGCGCTGCAGCAACAGGATTGACCGGGCTTTCGCTCATAGGCTTTGCGCCCATTGGACCTACGCTGTCATTCGTGTTGGCGAAATAAATTTCGGAGCGCGCAACGTCGGCAAAAGCGGGGATCCGGTAATTGCGCAGAGTCGGATTGGTCACAGCTCCGTTTTCGTTAAATATCATGTTTTCAATCATCGCCCAACCAATCCCCTGCGCGATCCCGCCTTCGACCTGACCCGTGCATTGAAGCGGATTCATGACCGTTCCCGCGTCAGCCGCGTGCACGCTATGGAGAATATCGATTTCACCGGTCATCCGATTCACGGCAACTCTGAAACCGTGGACGTTAAAGGAGACGGAGCGCGGGCTCGCGTAAGACTTGCGAAACGCGTTGAGCTTGACGCCTTCTTCGGTCGCACGTTGATAAACATCAGTCAGCGGCAGTAGCGCGCCGTTGCAGTCCACCGATCCATCACCGAGGACGCAATTTTTCACTGGCAGCCCTGCGTACCGCGAAGCGAGATACAGCAACTGATCCCTCAAAACCATGGCAGCTTTTTGGACGGCTGCGCCGCCAATCACTACGCCGGTGCTTGCAAACGTACCGGAATCATACCCGGATTTGTCGGTGTCGGCATTCGTAATCAGAACCCGTTCAACGCCGCATCCGAGGACGGTCGCAGCGATCTGACGATGAACGGTCACCGTGCCGTTGCCGAATTCGGCGGACCCGATCGCGAGATGATATCTGCCATCTGGCAGAAGATCGACGCGGGCTTCCGAACGATGTTCAGTGGGCGGCGCGCAATCGAGCATACTGATTGCAATTCCCTTTCCCTCAAGCCATTCATCCCCTTCTTTTTTGGCCTTGCCGCGCCCGCTCGCCAGCGCCTGCTCCGTTAAATCCAGGCATTCCTCCAGTCCGTAACTGCCGATAACGATATCACTCGGTCCACTCCAGATGCTCAATATGGTGTCACCCGGGCGAATCATATTCTTTCGACGAAGATCCACCGGTTCCATGTGCAGCTTGCGCGCCAGTTCATCCATTGCGCACTCAATGCCAAAACTGGTCTGCGTGATCCCGTAACCTCTGAAGGCTCCAGCCGGAACAGTGTTTGTGAACACCGCATATCCATCTGCCTTTTTATTAGGGCAACGGTAAAGAGCAATTGATTCGTTCAGCGAATGGCCCAGGACCTCTGCACCGTGATTTCCGTATGCACCAGTATTTGAAACCACACGCATGTATATGGCAGTCAATGTACCGTCCTTTTTGGCACCCAGTTTCACTCGCATTCTGTAGGGATGCCGAGTGGTCGTCCCAATGAACTGCTCGGAACGTGTGAGTTCCCATTTTACCGGGCGGCGCAGATCGAGAGCGGCAAATGCACATAATTCCTCACACAGCATCTCCTGTTTCGCTCCGAATCCACCCCCGACACGTTCGCTATAGACGTGCACTTTGTCCGGATAAAGCCCAAGGAGAAAAGCCAGTTTCTCTTTTGTAAGAAATGGAGTCTGGGTACCGGTCCGCACGTGAAGCCGTCCATCATCCGTCAGATAGGCGATCGCCGTGTGCGTCTCTAGATGGACATGTTGCTGCCTGTGCGTTTCAAATTCGCCTTCGAACAGGATATCGGCGGCCGCAAACCCGGCCTCGACATTCCCGTTCTCTCCATGGATTTCGCGGAGCAGGTTACGGCTCGGGTCCTTGATTCGAGATTCGACACCTTTCTCACCGTGAATAAGCGGCGCCCCTGGTTTCATCGCCTCCTCTGGATCGAATACGGCAGCAAGTAATTCGTAGTCGACCTCGATAAGGGAGACCGCTTCTTCAGCGGCAGCCTCTGTTTCAGCAACAACAGCAGCGACTCGTTGCCCAACGAACCGGACAACATTGTCCAGCATATAAGTATCGTCGGGATCGACGTTAAAATCGTCGTGTGTGGCGCTGGTATAAAGTTTCCTCGGAACATCTTGCCATGTGTAGATCCGATGCACGCCACTTACGTGCAGCGCATTCTCTTTGCGAATCGTTTTGATTCGGGCATGAGCATGCGGGGAACGCATGACCTTGATATGCAGCATTCCTTCCATTATCACGTCAGCTGTGTATCGTGCTTGACCCGTGACAATCGATTTACCCAGTGGATTTGCCAGGCTTCGTCCGACGCTCTTTCCGGGACGGTCCGCTTCCACTCTGATCACTCCGCGAATCGAGTCTTCGATTGCCCGATAACCAGTACAACGGCAGAGACTCCCTTTGAGCACTCGCGGCAGATCTTTCTTGGCGTCATCCGACAGGCTGGCTGCGGTCATGATCATGCCCGCCGTGCAGAAGCCGCATTGGTATCCCTGGGCCGCGAGGAATTGAGCCTGCATTGGATGGAGTTCACCCTCTTTGGCGAGCCCTTCGATTGTCGTCACCGAATGGTTCCCAACCCGCCGCGCCGGGAAGAGACAACTGTGAATCGGCTTGCCGTCAAGCCAGACGGTGCAGGCACCACAATCCCCTCCGTCGCATCCTTTCTTTACACCAAACCAACCAAGCTCGCGAAGAAACGTCCGCAAACACTGGCCCGGACGAGAGACGGCATCAAAACTCTTTCCGTTGACGGTAAATGTCATGGTTCTCCCTGACACACAACAACACAATTAGCAGCATACGTGCCATCGCTGCCAGGCTCATCGGACGCGCCGCTGAAATTCTACAGCGTATGCCTATATGAATATCCAGTTTGCAGGCTATTTTGGCCCAATAATGCGCAAGGCCTCAATCGCAACTGCGCAAAACCGTACAAGTATCGGATTCTTGACCGACCTAAGCCTCCTTCTCCATTTCCGCACGTATTTGTTCCGCGTAATAATAAGTCAGGTGGCGGCGATGGTCTCGCGTGCCGTGAGGATCATCAAAATAAAGATCGGCGGTTATGGATTCGTCGATAGCTGCTTTGAGCTCCAATGGTCCGGGATAATAATCAAAGACCAAGGGAATCGGCCTGACGGTTGCAGCCGTTACCGTAAGTCGTAACTGCCCGGTCTCGGGACACAAAGTCCCGATGAGTAACACCGAAGAACGGCCCATGCTAGTGAGCGAAAAGCGGCGGAAAGCGTATCGCTTTTTCATCGCTGATTCGGGCAGATGGATACTGCGCAAAAGTTCGCTCTGGACCAGCACATTCGCATGATTGCCAGTGACAAAATCGGTAATCGCCACCTTCCGCGCTACGCCATCGAGAGTCCAGATTGTGGCAACCCCTTCCAGGGCCGCGGCCATTGAAATCATCGCACCGGCAGGGAGAGACATGCAAATGTTTCCGCCTACGCTCGCGGTATTCCAGATTTTGAACGACGCGAGGAGCGCGCGACAGCATTGCGGGATGAGCGAAGCCGCTTTCCATGCGTCCGGAGCACGAAAAGCTTCGAGCTCGGCGATCCTGCACGTTGCAGCAATTTCAAACCCGTCCGAAACGAGTTGCAAAGAGGGCCACGATAATGTCTCCAAGTCTATCAATGCTCGGACGGACGGCTGCGGTTCCGAAAACAACCAGGTACCACCGGCGAGCCAAGAATATCCCTCTTTCCATTCAGGGACTGCCGCAAGGGTTGTCGGTTGGTAGAACTCTGCAACTCTGTTGAGATCCATGGATCCAATCGCCCTTTCCAGTTAAAGCAAAAGAGCTCGGTTAATTAGCATGACGCGTGCCGCGCATCGAAAAGCAGTCTCACAAACGGAACTAACTCCCCTCTTTCGATCTGTCCCGGTTATGTCAACGGATGACTCTTGGCAACCGCCAGGAGAGCACGCGCCGCATGCGAAAGGTAGACGTTCCGTGGCCACGCTAACCCGATATTCCAGTTAACAACCGGTTCAACCACTTTGACGGAAGCCACCTTTTTCACCCCTCGCAATACCGTGGTCGGAAGTAGCGCGTTCCCAAAGCCGGCTTCGATCAATCCGATAATGAATTGCAACTGTCCACTTCGACCGCCGATTTTTGGGGAAAACCCCAAACCACCGCAGGCTGCAAGAATGCTGTCATTCAACGCGAAATCCTCCGGGAAAAGAATCAGTGGCTCGTTTTTTAATTCCACTAGTCGAACCGACCGGCGCTTTGCCCACTTGGAGTGCAATGGAACTGCGAGAACCAGATGATCCTTGGCAATTGGCACAAAATTGAAACGTTCGGCGTCGATCGGCAGCATCAGGACACCGAGCTCCAATTCGCCCGCAAGTAGCGCCGCCTCGGTCGCTTTGGAACCTCTTTCGAACATGCGCAGCTCAATCGCGGGATACTGCTCAACGTACTGCTTTACCAATGGAACGAACAGGGTTCCAGCCAAAGGCGGCAATCCCAGAACGACGTCGCCGCGCCGCAACCCGGCCAAATCCGAGATCTCCGCGGACAACCGGTTGTTTGCGGCAACGAGAGTTACGGCGTGCTCGTACACAACTTTACCCGCATCGGTGAGTGCAATCTGGCGCCGGTCTCGGAGGATCAATCGCTGGCCAACTTCCTCCTCAATCTGTTTGATTACGCGGCTGATAGATGGCTGCGTCAAAAAAAGCCGACGACTTGCGGCAGTGAATCCCCCCTGACGAACGACCTCTATGAATACATTCAGGGAACGAATATCCATCCCATACAATTGTCGCATGGGGAACATTTGGACAATCTATTTTTCAAATCATCCATTCTGCGGAAAATAATAGTCCATGCTGGGAAGCACGGGGACATTTCATCAATCGAGAGTCGGGCCGATGCCGAATTCGATCGTCAACATCATTGAGGCAGACGGTCTCGCACGAGGCAGCCTCTGGGCGGCGTTAACCTCCGAAGGGTATCGCGTACGGGAATACGCTACTGCTCGGGAATTCCTTTCTGAGAAGCCGTATCCAGGCCCTTCCTGCGTCGTTCTGAATCCCGAGATTCCGGAGATAAGCGGGTTGCAGATTCAAGAGCAGTTGGCAGCCAGTGGCAGGATTGACCAATTGGTATTCGTTGCGAGAGAAGGGAACCTGCCGCTCTGCGTCCGGGCGATGAAAGCGGGAGCAATCGATTTTCTTTCGAGACCGATTTCATCCGAATCCCTGCTTGGAGCGGTTGAACAGGCGATCAGCCGTTCGTCGCAACTACGAGAGGAGCGCGCGAAACGGGTCGTCGCCAAAATGCGTTTCAATTCGCTCACTTTACGGGAGCAATCCGTGCTGACGCTGATACTGGAAGGTCTACCGAACCGTGAGATCGGCTCGCGACTCGGAGTGGCCGAGGGAACCGTCAAAATCCACAGGCGTCGCGTGATGAAAAAAATGCTGGCGTACTCGATAGTAGAATTGGTTCTTATCGCCCAACGCGCGGGCCTGCCTATTCAGCAGAACCAGACTTTACCGCCATTTATTCCGCCTGGAGTACCCTGGAGCGGTGAAAAATCGCCATCTGCGGTGTCCACCGCCTCGAACTGACCGCTTGCAGACATTCAACATTTTTGGACTTCAAGAGACGATTATTAACCGCCTGCCGCTGGACTTGCAGCCTTCGGCGGCTCCCAGATGCGAAATCCGCCACGAAATGCGGCCGCATTGTTTCCGGCGCGGCAACCGGGAGGGAGCTGCTTCAGCTTTTTCACATTGCCGCCCCCTAGGACGACGTCATCCGGCTCAAGCGCGGCAATCAAACGAGTCACTATGTCGTTCACATACGACTGCCATTTCTTTTTCCCATATTTCTCAAGCCCTCGAAGGCCAACGTAGTCCTCAAACGTTTGCTTCTTGTATGGAAGATGGGCGAGCTCCATTGGTTGAAGCGTTCCGTCAACGATCAGCGCTGATCCCAGCCCGGTTCCGAGGCCCAGAAACAACATTCTGCCCCCTTCGTAACTCCCGAGGGCCTGCATGGCCGCGTCATTGATCACTTTGACAGGGCGCTTAAATCCGGCGTCAAAGTCAAACCCGATCCAGCCCATCCCGAGATTATGAGGCTCGGCTTTGATATGCCCTTTGTTAACAGGTCCAGGATAGCCGATAGAGATCGCATCATAGGGCCAGTCGGCTGCGAGTTGCTGCACACCGGTGACCATCCGTTCCGGCGTCAGAGTCGGACCGGAGGGAAATTTTCGAGGTTCCTCCTGACCCGTGGCAAGGATCTTAACGTTCGTTCCGCCTACATCTATAACCAATACATTCATCGTTGGCATGCTAATTGGGAAGTCGAGAAAGGTACTTCAGACCGGAATAGGGTCGAGACAGAACTGCCATTCATCGTTTTTTGCGGCGTAACCCATCAAAATAGACAATTACGATGATCAGGCCGCCCGTGATGATGCGCTGCCAAAACGCATTCACGTTCAGCAAGTTTGCTCCATTGTTGATCGTTGTCAGAATAAAAGATCCAAGTAACGGACCGTGTACGGAACCAACCGCTCCGAATAGACTGGTGCCCCCGATTACGGAAGAAGCGATTGCCTGGAGCTCCCAACCTTCCGCCTGTGTCGCATTCCCAGTACCGATCCGCATTGCGAGAAGGATACCGACAAATGCCGCGCAAAGAGCTGAGAGCGTGTACGCAATGTAGATTATGAACTTCGTATTAACGCCCGAAAGCCTTGTTGCCTCTGGATTCGAACCGATAGCAAAGAGATAGCGACCTATTCTGGTTTGATGCAAAAGAACATAACCCGGAATTGCCACGACCAGAACCATCCAAAAAAGGTTGGGCACTCCCAGAAAATCTTGACGAGAAAACCCGGTAAAATCGTCGTTTGTAATATTGATCGTCGCGCCGTTGGTAATCAGAAGTCCGATACCCCGCAAGGAAGTCAACGTCGCGAGCGTCATTATAAACGGGGGTAACCCTAGCTTGGTAATCCCAAACGCGTGAAACAGCCCGATCAACAGCCCAATCAATAGCGTCAACAGAATTGCAGCGAAAATTGGGAATCCGTTCGTCAGGCAGAGTGCCACGATCACGCTTGTAAACCCGACCACGGCGCCGACGGACAAATCGATCCCAGCAGTAATAATCACGAAGGTTTCGCCGATCGCCAGAATCGCGATCATCGCACCCTGTCGCAGCAGGTTACTTATATTGCCATATGTCCAGAAACTTCTGGTATTGAACGCTAATAGCACCCACATGAGGGCCAGGAGCGCAACCAACGTCAAACTCAGCAGCGTGCCGATATTGGGCCTGGCTCTTTTTAGTTCAGGCGCTTTTTTCGATGCCTCTTCGCTCATATCTCTGTCATCCAATGACCGCTTTACCCGTTCGCCATTCAGGCATTAGACTCCGATTGCCTCCGTTAGGATCGTCTCATGACCTGCTTCTCCGGCGGCATGGCTTGCCACCAATTTGCCCTTTCGAAAGACATGCAAAGTGTCTGCAATATCGTACACCTCGGGCAAATAGGAGGAGATCAGGATAATCCCGGCGCCAGCTTTGAGGAGCTTGGCAAAGAGCTTGTATATTTCGACTTTTGTTCCGACGTCGACGCCGACGGTCGGCTCATCAAAAATGTAAAGTTGCGCACCGTGATTAAGCCATTTTCCAACCACGATCTTCTGTTGGTTGCCTCCGGATAGGCTCAGAGCAGGTGCTTCTCTAGAAGCGGTCTTGATTTGCACATCCCGGATCTGCTTGTCCGCTGCCGCTCGTTCGGCGAAAGGACTGATCACAATTCCGCGTGTGAGTCGCTCGTAAATCGGAAGGTTAATGTTTAGTGAAACTGGAAGACTTAGGCAGAGCCCCTGGTCCCTTCTGCTCTCTGGTACCAGCGCGATTCCCTTGGAAATCGCATCCTTTTCTCTGCGAATTTCGACCGGTTTCCCTCTCCAGAAAATCTGTCCACCACTCTTCGGAAATCGTCCAAAAACACTTTGCACAAACTCACTTCGGCCGGCGCCAATCAATCCATAGAGACCGATAACTTCGCCTGCGCGCACTTGCATCGAAACGTCTTCGAACCCTCGTCCACAGAGCTTTTCGGTTCGAAGAATCTCGTCTGCAAATGGTATCTTCTCCTTGTAATGGACCTGATCGATCGACCGGTTGATCATTCCGGCGATTAGCTTTTCTTCGTTAGTGTCTTGAATCCGTTCCGTTGAGACCAGGCGGCCATCCCGCAAGATCGAAACGCGGTCGGCCAATTCGAACACCTCCTCAAGGCGATGCGAAATATAGACGATCGTAACACCGTTATCCTTCAGGCGCCTGATCAGCGCGAAAAGCTGCGCCGCTTCCTGGCGCGTAAGATAACCGGTCGGTTCGTCGAAGATCAGAAATCGCGTGCCGCGTGATGCGGCTCGAGCTGTAGCGACCAACTGCTGTTGCCCGATCGTTAAAGTCGACAACAAGGCAGCTGCAGGGAGACTAAAGCCAATATTGTCCAGGGTTTTTTGCGCTTCGCGGACCATATCGCGATGCTGAAGCATCCCGAATCGTACACGTTCGTCGCCCAGGAACAAATTCGCCGCCACAGTCAGATGAGGACACAATACGACCTCCTGGTGAACGGCGTTAATCCCCAATTCGATCGCTTCATGAGGAGTCGCAAGAGCGACCTGTTTCCCCTCCCAATAGACTTCTCCGCTCGAACGAACATGGACACCGGTGAGGACTTTGATAAGCGTTGATTTACCAGCGCCGTTCTCACCGCAAATGGCGTGAATCTCTCCGGGATTAAAGGAGAGATCCACCGCCTTCAAGGCATGCGTCGCACCAAATCGTTTGTCCAAACGATGCAGGGAAAGAATCGGTGAGGCGGCGTTCGCCACACCGTTTTGGAAACTCCCGTCACCCTCGTTCGCACTCGATTGCATTTGGTTGAGAAATCTCTGCCGGCGAATTCGCTCGCGCAGGGAGAATTATTTGATCTTCGGATTCAGGAGTTCCTGTTGGCGCGCTCCATTCATGTTTTCCTTCGTAATCAGATTCGCGCCAGTATCGACGTTAGCCTCAACCTTTTCGCCTTTGGAGGCAGCGAATGCTGTTTTTACGCCGTCGTATCCCATTCGGAATGGGTCTTGAACAACAAGGGCCGAAATCGTGCCATCCGTCAGTAATTTGACGAGCTTATCGTCCGAATCGAAAGCAACCAGCTTGATCTTATCTGCGACCTTATTTTCGGCGATCGCCTGGCCAGCGCCCTGTCCCATGATCAGATTCGACGCAAAAACGCCGCGCAAGTCAGGATTAGCCGTGATCAGGTCGGTCATTATATTAAGTCCGGTCGTCGCTTGACCGTCCGCCACCTTGTCCGCGACAAGCTTAAGACCGGGGTATTTAGCGGCAAGCTCTTCTTTGAAACCTTTTGCTCGTTGGTCGAGGGAACCGACACCCGGAATCGCCGTAATCAGTGCGACATCCCCTTCCGCTTTGCCATATTTTGCTGTGATCGCTGCGGCCAAACCGTCGGCAGCCACCCGGCCGCCCTGCACATTGTCAGTGGTCAAAAAAGATGTGAACGCCTTGGAGTCGGCGGCGGAATCGATTCCGATGATTTTGACCTTCTTAGCGGCCTCATCAATTGGTTTGCCGAGTGCGGCGAATTGAGTGGGCGAAATCACGATTGCAGCCGGATTTCCGGACACTGCGTTCTCGAGAATCGAAATTTGACCATTGATGTCCGACTCGGATTGCGCGCCGAGCTCAGGCACCTTAATACCAAGCTCCTTACCGGCTTTCCGAGCACCTGCCAGGACGATCTGCCAGTAAAAGGAGGTTGTGTCTTTGACGATGATGGGGATCGTAACATTCTGGTTGTCGGCCATAACCGGCTGCACAACCCACGCGGCAACAGCAGCACCGAGCACGCCGATAAAGACGCGCCGATTGGGGAACGAATTGAGAGTGAGTTTCATGGGTAAATTTTTGCTAATTTAGAGGCCGCCAAAAGGGGGATTTTCCGAGAATGGGCGCGGCGTACTCCGTTCCGGGGGGATTTATTCCGTCTAAAAAGACTGATTGAGTGCGTAATGAATTCCGTCTTGGGTTGCAAGGTCTTTTTTTCCCAAGCATCCAACGCAGGAGAGCAAAGCGGTTAAACTCTCGAAAACCCTTTGCCGATCAAGAATACCATTCGACGAGATCGTGGGAACGCGGATGACAGGTAACGGCTCGGCTCAAATGACTCGAGACTCCCAAGGCTGCCAGATTTTGCGCCTGCGGAGCCGCTATGTCACCCTCGACTTAGCACTAGCCAGCATTTCTCACGTCCCCGTGAGAAAGGCGCTGCTCTCCTCGTATCTCTCGAGCTGGTTTGCCAACCGTTCGCGTTGAACGAAACTGCCGATCTGTGTTCCGAGTCCCGAAAGCATCGAGAGTAGATCGTCATCGGGTGGATGGACGCCTTTGCTGAAGAACTCCATCACGCCAATCAGTTGGTCTCCGAGCATGATCGGAAATGCAAACGCGCCATGCAATCCCGCCTTCAAAGCGAGCCCAGCGCGCGGCAACCTGCTTTCGACGTAGACCTCCGGAATCCAGAATGCTTTGCGGCTCGACCAGACGCGCCCGGGAAGCCCGATACCAGCTGCATAAGTTGTCAGCTTGGTCTCTTCGGCGAAGTCGCCTGCGGCCAAGCCCGGGATATGCCAGATGTCGACACAACGTAAGACGTTCGCTTCCGAATCGACTCTCCAGATGTCTCCATATTCGAAACCGACACTTTCACAAATGGATTGGATGATCTTTCGCGAAGCCTCTCCGAGATGTCGAACTTCAGCCAGCGTGCGGGCAACGGCATACTGGACTGATAACCGGGCGTTTGCCTGATCGCGCTCCTCCTCGGCTGCCTTGCGCCGGCTGATATCCTGCACCATCCCCTCATAGTAGAGGACCTCACCACTGATTTCGTCGCGCACGACACGGGCGCTTTCCGATATCCAGATCACGCTCCGGTCGCGGCGGTAAATCTGAGACTCAAAGGCGAGCACGCTGCCATTTTCTCTCACAAGCCGGATGAATTCGGCGCGGCGACCCGGCTCGACATAGAGTTGCAAGGAAATATCTGTAAGAGCGGCGATCAATTCATCGGCCGAAGAATATCCGTACATCCGTGCAAGCGCAGGATTGGCGCTGATGTATTTGCCTTCTGGCGTGGTCTGGAAGATCCCTTCGACGCTGTGTTCAAAGATGCTTCGATACTTCTGTTCTGCTCGTCGCAGCGCTTCGAGAGTTTCTTCGGGAGTAATCACTTTATCATTCATAAAATCCGCCCGAGCGGTTCAGTTCCCCGAGAATAGCAGCATGTTTTGCGCCACACTCGAATCGCATGACGCCGTGCACCAATAAGACAGATTGGCCCAGTCGGGTCGCCGCTCGGACCAACTCGCGAATGGCCAAATTTGCGCCGAGTGAAACGGTACTGCCACCACTGCGGCCAGTCAGAGACGATCCAGATCAATTTATGGATTGAGCACCGATGGAATCACGACGCGTAATATTTCGACACGCGAAAATTATTTTCTTCAAACAGAATGAGGCGGTGACTAAGGTGTACCCCGATGGCATTCTCCATTGGAATCGACTTTGCCCCTGGCGAATATTGAGGCCCCCATGTTCGCAAAGAACAGATTCGCGCCTGACTATCCTCCCCCCCGATTCACCACTCCGGACTTAATTCAAAATAATTGATTACTTATGTATCTGCCCCTCGGAATCTATTCCCCAGAAATCAAGCTAGGTCTCGTCTCGGCGTCGCGGAATTGCTTCCCACGCGCTCTGTCGGATGAACGCACTCAACGGCTGCTAGAGGGCTGTCGTGCAGCCGGTATTACGCTCACCGTGCCGGAAGGCGATTGTAGAATCATTGAAACCAAGGATCACGCGGCTGAAGCTGCGCGGCAATTGAAGGCGGCAGGCTGCGATGCCGTTGTCTATTTCCTAGGCAATTTTTCGCCTGAGATTGAGGACGCTTTTTTTGTTAAGCTGTACGACGGCCCGGTTTTGCTGATTGCAGCGGCCGAGGAGTCAGGTGCTTCGCTTCTCGAAAAACGGGGCGACGCTTTGTGCGGTTTACTTTCGGCGGCGCTTGCAGTTCGTAAGCGGGGACTTGCTCAACGCGTGCTAATTCCGGAACTGCCTGTCGTCAGTGCTGAAGAAGGGGTCAAAGAAATCGCTCACTTCATCAAAGTAGCAAAAGTATTTAAAGGGATACGCAATGCCACGGTCGGTCTATTCGGTCCGCGACCGCGTGATTTTGAGACTTGCAACTATAATCTTGCATCGGTCAATTCGATTGGCATTGAAGTCGAAGAGCTGGGCCTGTTCGATCTGCAAAATGAGGTCAGGCGCATCAAAGATCAGGGTGTTGACACTGCCAACATACAGGCGGACATGAAACGCGAAATGCCCAGCATTCCGGATGACACTTTTGCGAACCGGCTCTCGGTTTACGAAAAAGCGATTAAAAACTTTCGCGACAACCTGAAACTTTCCGGAGCCGCAACCCAATGCTGGTCGGAACAGGAGCTGAGCCTGAGACATGTCCCTTGTTTCATTAATGGCCGCATGGCACAAAACGGGTTCCCGATCGCCTGTGAAAACGACTGCTATTCTTTGATCTCCGAACTCATGGGACAATATGCCTCTGATGCGACCGTCGGCATTCTCGACATCAACCACAGCATCCCGAAAGATCTCCATGAGTCCCTGGCCAACTACCCTATCAAAGATATGGTCGGGATGTTCCACTGCGGCAATGCTTCCACCAAGCTATTGAAGAATCCTGAGATGAAATACCAGGTGATCATGAAACGCATGATGGAACCAGATACACCGGCTGACATCACTCGCGGAACCATCGAAGGCCAATTCGCAGCGTCGCCCATCACGGTCCTGCAGGTACATGGGGATGGAGACGGTCTGCAGGCTTACATCGCCGAGGGTCACTTTCTTGACCTGGATCCACGAACGTTCGGGTGCACGGGGACAGCTTACATTCCCGAATTTAGCCGGTTCTATCGGCACACGCTGCTGGGCAGGTTCCACCACCATGCTGCGGTGGCCTTCGAACATTGCGGTTCGGTGCTTTACGACGCGTTTAAACTACTGGGAGTCACGCAGACCCATACGCCGCTGCCTCCTGCAATCCCCTACCCGGGCGAAAACGTGTTCCGGAACCGGTACGCATAAGGTCGCAATTAAATGCAATTGCTCCTATCATAGATCCAGCAGTTCGGCATAAGCCGAATCACAAGCAAAATGCTTATACAGATTGGCTATAACATTGCTCTTCGCCTTTCGGTTCCGACCGCCGTCATCTTCGTCCTGCGTGTTCACCCGACTCGGAGCGGCGATCTCATTTCACCAGAGAAATTCCGTGTGGAACCCGAGTTGCCAGTCGAGGAATATTTTGATGTTTTCGGCAATCATTGTGGCCGTGTGAATTCTCCGGTCGGTGTTATCCGGTTTATCAATGAGGCTGTCATTCGCGACCCGGGTACGCTCGACACTTATGCTCCCGATGCACCGCAGCACGATGTCCGGGAGTTGCCTGTTGAAACGTTCCCGTTTTTGCTCCCAAGCCGCTACTGCGAGGTGGACACAGAGCTGCTGGATTTCGCGTGGCGTACCTTTGGCCAGACAACGATGGGATGGCAGCGCGTACAGGCAATTTGCGACTTCGTTCACAACCATATTCGATTTGATTATCTTCAGGCTCGTGCCAATCGCACTGCTTTGGATGCTTTTCGCGAGAGGGTCGGTGTTTGTCGCGATTTCACACACCTCGCAGTCACACTTTGCAGATGCATGAATATACCGGCTCGATACGCCACAGGGTATCTTGGCGACATCGGAGTGCCCGCTGTTCCCGATCCGATGGATTTCAGCGCCTGGTTCGAAGTCTATCTCGGATCAAAGTGGCACACGTTCGACGCGCGACACAATAAGCGTCGCATCGGCCGCATTCTGATCGGCCGCGGACGAGACGCGGGTGATGTTCCGATTACGATGGCATTCGGACAGCATTTGCTCGAGCATTTTACCGTCGTAACCGACGAAACTACCGCGAGTCCACAAGCAATTCGCGGATGAACATCCCATTGCCCCGAAGGATTTCGGGATCGCGAGATGTTCAGGCTAGTCTTTCAAAAGCGCCTTCTTCGCCAAGACAAGTCCCTTTTGCTGTGCGGAGCTTAGTTGGGGGTATTGGAGATTCAGCGAGGCTAGCGTATCGATCAATGCAGCTGCGACGACGACCCGGGTAAACCATTTGTTGTCCGCAGGCGTGGTTGAGGTCTTCCGCCGAAGGAGTCTTGAACGAAAAAACCTGGCAGCCCTGCGGATTGACCCCAGACATTACGTGCTTGATTGCACCATCCTTTCCGGCAGCATCCATTGCCTGAAAGATCAGTAACACCGACCATCGGTCCTGAGCGTAGAGAACATCTTGCAACTCGGCCAATGTCTCGACGTCCTCCCCCAGCCATTCCTTGGCACGCGTTTTATCTTCGGGACTCACGTTTCCGATATCGGCTGGATCAAAGTCCCGTAGCCGGAATTTTTTGCGTTTCGACACGCAATAAGGTGCGGCAAGCTTCGCAGACCTATGGATAATTTCGCTTTTCTTCATGAACTAAGATTGATTAGAGAGGCCCACGGTGCGTCGTCTCTTCACTATCTTCTCAGTCAGATAAAAACTGACCGGAACCAGAAATATAGCGATGAGACTTGCTGCCAACATTCCCCCGATAACGGTGGTCCCCATTACCTTCCGAGCTACTGCCCCGGAACCCGACGCAGCCCAGAGTGGAACGCATCCAAAGATAAATGCAAGCGATGTCATCAAGATCGGCCGGAGGCGAAGTCGCGCTCCCATGAGAGCCGCGTCAATTAAACTGGTGCCTCGGGCATATTCATCTTTCGCGAATTCGACAATCAAAATGGCGTTCTTTGCGACGAGTCCGATGATCATTACCAAGCCTATCTGCGCAAATACATTGTTTTCAATCTGCGCCGGGGATGCAGAGGCAAAATTTTCGGTCACCGCGCGTCGCAGATAAAGCATCCCGAACGCTCCGAATACGGCGATGGGTGTACTGAGAAGCACGCTGAACGGGAGAGACCAACTTTCATACAGAGCAGCGAGGATCAAGAAGACAAAAAGCAGAGAAAGCGCGAATATCGCTGCAGGCGGAATACCTTGTTGGGCTTGCTTTTCTTGGAACGACATTCCGAGATAATCATATCCCATTCCCTGAGGCATGGTTTGCGCAAACACCTCCTCAAGAGCCTTCATCGCTTGGTCAGAAGTGGAGCCGATGGCCGGGGTCGCGTTAATTTGCACGCAGCTATACATGTTGTAGCGCATCGTGAATTCAGGCCCGGTGCGCCATTCGAGGCGCGTCAGCGCGCTGAGCGGAACCATCTGCCCATTCGAATTTCGCACGTAGAATCTCCCTAGATTATCAAAATCGCTCCGATATCCGCCGTCGGCCTGGGCGTACACCTGCCAATCGCGTCCGAACCGATTGAAGTAATTGATAAAGGTCCCTCCCATAAAGGTCTGGATCGTTTCGTAGATATCGCTTATCGCAACTCCCTGCTTGAGCGCTCTTTCGATATCAACATTGATATAGACCTGTGGGACATGCGGCTGAAATGTCGTGTTAACCTGGGCAAGCTCCGTTCGCTTTCGCGCGGCGTTCATAAACGCATCGATATTGTTGCTCAGCAACTCAGAGCCACCACCAATCCGGTCTTCGAGCACAAAGTTAATATCTCCGGATGCACCGGCTCCGGGGATCGCCGGCGGCGAAAACGCGAAAGCAATAGCTTCCGGTATTCCCCTGAGTTCACGGTTCAACTGAGCTTTGATGACTTGATAAAGTTCGCTCTGTTCCTTCCTTTCCTTCCAAGGAGACAAGGTCACAAACAAGAACCCGCTGTAGGTGCTCTGGACCCCGGTAAGCAAGCTGGAACCAATCGTCGTTGTAACGTATTGGATCCCCGGAGTATGACCGAGAATCGATTCGATCTTTCGGCAGACCGAGTCTGTCCTTTGCAACGAAGCCGCGTTTGGCAATTGTACGTTTACGTAGAAAAATCCCTGGTCTTCGTCTGGTAGAAAGCTGGTTGGAACTCTCTTTGCGAATAGGTACGCCCCGACCGAAAAGGCTAACAACAAGACCAGGGCGATGCTGCTGCGACGGATCAGCAGAGCAGCGATGCGAACATAGGCTCCCGTAGCCAAACCAAACAGACGGTTGAATGCAGCGAATAGAGCACCGACTGGACCTTTGCTTCTCATTCGCCGGCGCAAAAGCAGCGCGCAGAGAGCAGGGCTCAATGTCAGAGCGTTGAATGCAGAAAGAAGAACCGACACCGCGATCGTTACCGCAAACTGTTGATAGAGGCGGCCAGTGATCCCCGGTATGAATGCCGTAGGCGCAAACACTGCGGCTAGAACAAGGGCCACACCGATTACCGGCCCGGAGATCTCGCGCATTGCTTTGAGAGTCGCCTCTTTCGGCTCGATTCCTTGTTCGATATGGCGCTCTACGGCTTCGACAACAACGATCGCATCGTCAACAACCAAGCCAATTGCAAGCACCAATCCGAAAAGTGAAAGTGTGTTGATCGAAAACCCAAGCACCGGAAAAAGAACGAAAGTGCCCACCAACGACACGGGAACAGCCAACAGCGGAATCAATGTGGCACGCCAGCTTTGCAGGAAAAGGTAAACAACCAAAATGACCAGTCCCAAAGCCTCAAGCAATGTTTTGACCATCTCATGAATACCGGCGGTTACCGGCAGTGTCGTGTCGAGTGAAATGACGTAATCCAATCCCTTCGGAAAACGCTGCTTCAAGTCTTTCATCAATTTTCTGACTCCGTTCGCAGCAGCCAATGCATTTGTCCCGGGAAGCTGGTAGACAGAGACGACAGCCGCAGGTTTTCCATTGAGACGACCTCGTGTGTTATATGTCTGGGCACCCAATTCAACTCGGGCAACATCCTTGAGACGGATCGTCCCTCCATTCGGCTCCTGACGAATCACAATCTCGCCAAACTCTTCGGAAGTGGTTAGCCGTCCCTTGGCTCGTGCCGTATAGGAATATTCCTGTCCGCTCGGAATCGGTTCGCTCCCTATCTGGCCCGCGGAGTTCACTGTATTCTGTGCCTGAACTGCGTTGACAATGTCGGGTACAGAAAGATTCAGATTGGCGAGTTGATCGGGCTTTAGCCACAATCGCATCGCATATTGACCTGCGCCTGATACCTGGACGTTCGAAATCCCGCGAACACGCGTTAATGCATCATTCAAGTTGATGTAGGCGTAATTCGATAGGAACAACGCGTCGCGACTCTCATCCGGAGAGTACAGAGAAACTACCATCAACGGAGCAGAAAGAGATTTCTGGACAGTAACCCCTAGATTGTTGACGACCGAGGGTAACTGCGACGATGCCTGTGCCTGTCGCATTTGCACGAGTATCTGATCGGTGTTCGGATCCGTATTCAGATCGAAATTGACAGTCAAAACCATCTGCCCGCTGTTCGCGTTGACCGAGTACATGTAGTTCATGTTGTCGACCCCGCTCATTTGCTGTTCGATCGGCGTAGCAACGGACTGCTCGACGGTTCTGGAGTCGGCACCGGTATAATTGGCGGTGACAACAGTCTCCGGTGTCATGATTTCGGGAAACAAAGAGACCGGAAGAAACGTCACCGAAACCGCACCGGCAATTATCGTGACCAGCGAAATCACTATGGCGACTATCGGTCGGTTAATGAAAAACCTAGACATGCCGTTTGAATAATCGCGTCACAGATTTGGCCCTCTCGCTTCCGGGCCCGAATTCGATAGTGGAGGCGCATCTTGAGCGCGCGTCCTGCGACGGATCCAAATCGAGATCCGCTCAACAAGGCAAAACGCGGAGGGTATGAGAAAAATCGCGATAGCGCTTGAAGCAAGCATGCCTCCAATCACACCTGTACCCATGATTTGCCGAGAGACCGCCCCTGACCCGGAAGCGAACGCAAGTGGGAGGCAGCCCGCTATAAAGGCCGCGGAGGTCATCAAGATCGGGCGAAGCCTAAGCTTCGCTCCTGCAAGTGCCGCATCCGCAATCGATGAGCCGTTTTCGTATTCCACTTTCGCAAACTCAACAATTAATATCGCGTTTTTGGCGACGAGCCCGATGATCATAACCAGTGCGATCTGGGCAAACACATTATTTTCGATTTGAACCAGTATAGGTGGAAGAATTGCGGAAGCCGCGCTCCTTCGCAGGCAAAGAGCTCCTAATGTTCCAAAAACCGCTACGGGGGTGCTCAACAGGACACTGAAAGGCAAAGTCCAACTTTCGTAGAGAGCAGCCAGGATTAGAAATACGAAAAGGAGCGAGAAACAAAAGATAGCAATTGGAGAAATACCCTGTTGCGCCTTCTTCTCTTGAAAAGACATCCCGAGATAGTCGTATCCCATTTCGCGCGGCATCATCTGGCCGAAGACTTCCTCCAGTGCGCGCATAGCCTGGGCGGAACTATATCCAGCAGCCGGCGATGCTTGTATTTGCGCCGATCGATAGAGGTTGAAACGCATCGTAAACTCCGGACCAAATTCGTGGCGTATGCGCGTGACTGCTGATAGCGGAACCGGGCTATTGTTATTATTGCGGACATAGAACTTACCAATCTGCTCGGCGTCTCTGCGAAATGCTGCGTCGGCCTGAAGGATTACCTGCCATTGCTTTCCAAAGCGGCTGTAATAGTTAATGAATGAACCACCAAGGAAAGTCTGCAGCGTGTTATAGACATCGGATAGTGCAACCCCTTGTTTGAGGGCCTTATCCCGATCCACTTCAATGTAAACCTGAGGAACGCTTGGAAGTAACGTGGTCGTCACGCGTGAGAGTTCGCGCCGCTTACGCGCCGCGGCGAGGAACTGATCGACGTTCTCTGCGAGATATTGCGCTCCACGATCCGCTCGGTCCTCCAGGACCAACGTGACGCCGCCGGCTACTCCAAGCCCTGGTATAGCCGGTGGCGAAAAGGCCAACGCGGTGCCTTCGGGGATGCCAATCAAGTTGAGATTCAACCTTCCCTTAAGGACCTGATACTGTTTATCGAGCGTCTTGCGAGTCGCCCAAGGGTCTAATGTCACAAAGAAAAAGCCGCAATAGCTGGTCTGCACGCCGCTCAACAGGCTGAATCCTGCGACTGTCGTCGTGTAACGCACGCCGGCAGTCCGCGAAAGAACCGATTCAATTTTGCGAGATATCGCATCGGTCCTCTGAAGAGAAGCGGCGTCCGGCAGTTGCAAGTTTGCATAAAAAAAGCCCTGATCTTCGTCCGGCAGAAATCCGAACGGAATCTTGTTCCCAGAGGCAAGAGCCATCAGACCAAACAGAATCAAGAGGACAAACGTCACGGCACTTCGCCGAACAAAGAATCGCGAAATATGAACGTATGATTCAGTAGCCCGCTCAAACTGGTGATTGAACCAGAAAAAGAACTTTCCTACCAACCCTTCGGGATCACGACGCGGGCGCAGCAAGAGTGCGCAAAGCGCCGGACTCAATGTCAACGCGATCAGTGCCGAGATAATCACCGAGACTGCGATCGTTACGGCAAATTGCTGGTACAGCTTACCGGTAATTCCCGGTATGAAAGCGGTCGGGACAAATACGGAGGCTAGCACAAGTGCGACACCAATCACCGGGCTGGTGATCTCTTTCATCGCTTTGAGCGTCGCCGCCTTCGGTTCGAAGCCCTTCCGGATATAGCGTTCCACGGTTTCCACGACCACTATCGCGTCGTCGACGACCAACCCGATTGCCAGCACCAGTCCAAATAGCGATAGCGTATTAATCGAAAAACCAAGCAACGGAAATAGCACAAATGTACCAATCAACGAGACAGGAACGGCTAAAAGCGGGATGATTGTTGCCCGCCAACTTTGCAAAAACAGGTAGACGACCAGGATCACCAATCCGAGCGCTTCAATTAGCGTCTTGATCATCTCATGAATTCCAGCGACCACCGGCTCGGTCGTGTCCAGTGAAATGACGTAATCCATTCCCTTCGGAAAGCGTTCACCGACCTTCCTCATCAGCGTTCTTACGCCCTCTGCAGCCGCCAGTGCGTTCGTCCCCGGCAACTGGTAGACGGCAATGATCGCGCTCGGCTGACCATTTAATCGGGCTTTTGTGGCGTAGCTCTGCGACCCAAGCTCTACCGAGGCCACGTCGCGGACTCGGACGATTGCACCGTCCTGTTCTTCGCGAATTACGATGCTACCAAAATCTTCCGGCGTTACCAGCTGTCCCCTTGCGACTGCCATGTAGCTGAATTCCTGAATCGAAGGTAACGGCTCGCCACCGGCCTGCCCGACTGGATTGACTGCGTTCTGTTGCTGAACAGCATTAACGATATCCGGGACAGTGACGTTGTATCTGGCCAGCTGATCCGGATTAGCCCAGATTCGGATCGCGTATTGGCCAGCCCCAAATACCTGAACGTTTGATATCCCTGCAACCCGAGAAAGTTGATCGTTCAGATTGATAAACGCATAGTTCGCGAGGAACGAGGAATCGTAGCGACCGTCGGTCGATCGCAATGCGATCAACATGAGCGGGGCTGCGAACGATTTTTGAACATTGATCCCTTGAGCGACGACTTCCGGAGGGAGCTGAGCAGCCGCTTGCGATTGGCGCATCTGCGTAAGGACCTGAGCAGTCTTTGGGTTTGTCGATTCATCAAAATTCACCCTTAACTTCATTTGCCCACTGCTGGAATTGAGGGAGTACATATAGTTCATGTTGTCCACACCGCTGACTTGCTGTTCGATCGGTGTCGCAACTGACTGTTCTACGGTAACGGAGTCAGATCCGGGATCGGTTGCCGATACCACAATTTCCGGGGGAGAAATATTGGGAAAGAGAGCGACTGGAAGCGAGACCAGCGTTAGCAGTCCGATCACCACCGTGACAAGGGAAACGACGATTGCAAGAATAGGCCGGTGGATGAAAAGTCCAGACATCGCTATTGCGTTTGGGAGGTCGCAGGTGGAACCCAGGGCGTCGGCTTGACCGTCTGTCCGTCACGAACTTTCTGCACTCCCTCCACTACCACCCGGTCGTCCGGCTTCAGTCCATCTTCGATCAGCCAGAGCATGCCGACGCGTTCGCCGACCTTTATGGAGCGAATTTCGATTTTGTTTTGGCCCGTCACCAGCGCCATCTCGTAACCGGTCTGCAACTCTATTACGGCACGTTGCGGCACAAGAAGCGCCCCGGGGATGTTTCGCACAGTGACTCGAACACGAACAAATCCACCCGGACGTAATATATTGTCCGCATTGGGAAACAATGCCGCGATCCGGATTGTGCCGGTTTGCTGATCCACCTGCCGGTCAACGGCCGAGAACTTCCCTTGCTGGGCATACAAGGTGCCGTCAGCGAGAATGATTTCTGCCGGAGGCGGCCCCTCTCCTGCGCCGTGTGCCTGCCCAAACCGTGTCGCGGCTTTTAAATAATCTTGCTCACTGATATTGATATAGACCTTGATTGGATCGACGGTCGACATGGTCATCAGCGGTTGAGAGTCGCTCGGACCCACGAGATCACCAATCCCGGGATTTGCGATTCCGGCAACGCCGCTGACCGGGGCTGTGATTTTAGTGAAATTCAGGTTGAGCTGAGCCTGCCGCAGAGCGGCCTGTTGTGCCTGCACTTCTGCTTTAGCAGCGACATTTGCCTGCACTGCGTTGTCGCGATTTTGCTGGCTTTCGACTTTTTGCTCAAAAAGCCTGGTTTCGCGTTCTTCGGTTTGTTCGGCTTGAAGCTGGTTAGCCTGGGCTTGTGCGAGCGCCGACTTTGCCTGTTCGACAGCTGCCTCGTAAGTGCTTGAGTCGATCTGGAACAACAGATCACCCTTGTGAACGAATGAACCCTCCTTGTAATTTTGGGTGATAACGTAGCCAGAGACTCGCGCCCTGATGTCGGCATTGACCGACCCATCCAGCGAACCGATCCATTCTCTTACCACGGGCACATCCTGACGAACTACCTCCGTGACAAGCACCTCCTGCGGGCCGAAATTGACCCCCCTTGGATTGGATTTCGAGCAGCCGGAAATAAGCGGAGAAAAAGTGCAGCACAGGAGGATAGCGATTGTCCGGAATTCAGAGGAATATTCCCTCAGATCCGTCAGGAATGTGATCAGAATTGTACGCTGCGAAGATGTCATAGGGAGAAAGGCCGGTTTTAAAGCGGCCTGACGAAGGGTGGCAGCCGGCGGGATTCTATCTTTGCGGGCCGCTCGGCCGCAACTCTAACCCGCATATTTCATAAAATATGCGCCCGGAGGGCAGACACGAAGCGACGGCAGGAACGCAATCGGCGGTGAATTTTGCAGAATAACAAAAAATCACTTGTTGACTCCTGCAGATGGGCGGCGACACGGTCGTTGGCGCGGGAAGCACAATCGGGGCGAACGTCTTCCTTACTCACAGCGTCCCACCGCGAATCAAGCGCCGCTTCTTTAATCCAGATGAGTAAACTGTCGGGACAAGATCACAGGCGGGACGCCTATGATACTTTCGGCTCGGCAACGTTCATACTTTTTGCAGTTTACGGGTAGAGCGAAGCGCGCGCTAGACGAGATAATAAAGTTCGTTACGGCGATCCTCGGCCGGCTCGTTTCTGCCGCAATGAGTGCAGACGTTTGTGTCGCCTAACAATTCGTAAGCGTGGCGCACCGCTTTGAGTGTTGCGGAGTACTCTTCCTCTTCTTCCGGAAAGATACGATCCGGGCCCAAGGAATCGTATAACCCAAGGTTTTTCAATCCGCGCGCGAAGTCGGCACGCACACCACACAACAAGATAGTGATTCCCTGTTCTTCCATATCTTCAAGAAAACGCTGGAAGCGTTCGAGGCAAACCATGTCAGGGTTTCGGGTCCGCTTGATCCGAAGCACAGCGTAACGTGTCCCCTGCTGTTCAATGCGATGCCGCAATATTTCAAAATAACGGTCGAGTTCAGGAGCGGCGCCGAAAAACAGTTCACCTTCGAAGTCATACAGAATGAGAGACCGACAGATCGGATCCGTTGGGAGACGTTCACGAATCACTCGATCGGGAGTCACTGTGAGTTCGAAGGCTTTCAGGCGAGCAGCCCGTGGAACAAACAAAAGAATCGAAAGCGCAACGCCGATCAAAATCGAAAACTCGACGCTGATAAATACGGCCGAAAAAGCAGTGATCAGAACCAGTCCAGCATCGTAACTCGACGCTCGCATGGCGTATTTGAGTCGCGCCCAATCGACTAGCCGAGCAGCAGTCAACATTAGAAGCCCTGCTAACGCCGCTTTCGGAACAAAGCGTGCCATTGGAGCAAATGAGACAACCACGATCGCAACGGCACCCGCCGCGAACAACCCGGACGCTCGGGTCACGGCTCCGGATTGCACGTTGATCGCGGAACGAGTCAGAGAACCGGACCCAGGCAAGCATTGGAAAAACCCGCCCACTATATTAGCGACGCCTTCGGCACAACACTGGCGATTGTAATCCAATACTTGGCGGGTCTGGTGTGCAATTGATTTTGCTATCGCAAGCGCCTCGAGCAAGCCAAGAAATGCGATCGCAAATGCACTTCCTGACAACTCCTGTATCCAGGTGAAATTGATTTGGGGAATATGTGGCGCCGGCAGCGCGGCAGGGACGTTGCCAACAACCGCAATCAGAGTTTTCCCATTCGCATCGGGCTGCGACCAGCCAAACGCAGCTGCGACCGAGGACGCAACGATCAACGCTACCAGCATTTCAAACTGAGGAAGCCTGTATTTCCGTGTCAGCTTTTTCAGCAGGAGGACGAGAAGAACTGTACTAACACCGATTGCGATTGCGTAAGGATTCACACGGCCACCGGTCGTAAGGGTCAGCCAGAGTCGATAGAGTACATGCATATGCCCTGTTCCCTGGTCGTGAATTCCCAACAGATTCGCAACTTGACCTATCGCAACCAAAAAACCTGCCCCGGCCATGAACCCCAGAACCACCGATTCGGAAATGTACCGAGTCAGATCCCCTAGCTTGAAAACCGCAATTAGCACTTGAATAGTGCCGACCATAATGCCCAATAAAAACATTGCCTCAAATGCATCGTGACGCGCGTCGGCAGCAAAAATCGCCAGAGCGCTAAAAACGACCAGTGAAATCGCGTTCGTAGGCCCATTGATTAGATGCGAAGAAGAACCAAAAATAGACGCGATCGCAGTCACAACGATCGCCGAATAAAGGCCAAAGCGCGGATCGATTCCGGCAATTAAGGCGTACGCCATCGCCTGTGGCAAAGAGATAGCCGCAACGGTTAACCCCGCGACAAGGTCCTTGCGGGCGTAGCCCCAGGAGTAGTGGATGTTCATTTCAAATTCGGAGCAAGTTCAGGGTGACTAATCTATAGTATTATGAATCTCTACTATTCCTATAGACTTTTATCCGGTGTCAAGAGCGCATTCAGTTCATTTCAAAGCTCAACTCTTCGGCGAATGAGTCCGGTTGGCCCACATTTCTCACGGCTCCGTGAAAAATGCGGACGGAGTGCCGACACTATCGGAGCTATTCAGGCTAGACTTTCCGGCCCGCGCTCGTCTCTTCCAACCAATGCCGGATCAGACGCCTCGCGATTGTGTCTAGATGCGGGAACCTGCTCGTCAACCGATCGAGCACCTCCTTCGCTTCTGGCAAATCGAACCAGCGAACGTCTTCCAATTCCGAGCCGACCGTCACCGTTTTCGTCTCAGCTTCGGCGTAGAACCCAAACATCAGCGACTGAGGGAACGGCCAGGGCTGGCAACCAAAGTAGCGGATCTCTCTTACCGCGATGCCACTTTCCTCCTTCACTTCGCGAAAAACCGCTTCTTCGAGTTTTTCCCCTGCTTCAACAAATCCTGCCAGCGTCGAGTAGACACCTTTGGGCCACGCAGCCTGACGTCCCAGCAAGCATTGATCACCGGAGTGAACCAGCATAATTGTGGCGGGATCGGTGCGTGGGAAATGCTTTCTCGCGCATTCCGGATTGGTGCAACCCATCACATGGCCAGCTTCTTCAGGCAGGGTTGGACTGCCGCAGTGACCGCAGAATCGTTGTTCCTCGTGCCAATGAGCCATCGATTTCGCGTAAAACAGCAAAGCTCGCTCCTCGGCAGTGAGGAATCCATCGAACTCTCGCAACGGTAAAAAGCGGCTTGTCTCTTTCTTAAGTCCCAGAGCCGCCAGCGCCTCCTCTTCACTGACCAAATCGATGAGGTTTGCGGCAAATAAGGGAATTCCCGTACCGAGAACCCCCAGGAAAATCGGATCGAACACTTCAACCGGCTCAGGGATTTCGATCAGTAGAGCCCGCTTTTCCGGGATTCGGCTGAAGAGATTCCTTCCTTTCCAGAGAAAGATGAACTGCGGAGAATTTAGTAGCTGTTGGCGAACCCAATTGCTGTCAGTGCGTCGAAGCGCTTCACGTTCGAACGATCCGGATGCCAAAAAATGACAGACTGACAAGTTTGACATCGTTGGATCGTTTCAACCGCCAAATGTCACATAGCCGCAAAAATTCAGGTGTAAATCAAAATTAAATGGCTGAGCCAAACGCTTTGCCGCCACGGGCGCCTGGATTCGCCTTGTTCAGGGGGAGTATCTGACTTTGCTAATGCCGTCGGGTCTCCACCAGTCCCCCCGCCTCAAGCCACCCGGAAAGGCCGCCTTTGAGCGAAAAAACATTGCGATATCCCAACTTCTGCAGGCTGTCGGCGGCGAGCGCGCCGCGGCTGCCTCTTGCACAATAGACCACAATCGGACTGGCGAGATCGGGAATAATCGTTGAAGCGATTAGTTCCAGCTCCGCCCGGCTGACGTTGCGAGCCCCTTCGATGTGCCCCGTGGAAAACTCTTCCTCTTCGCGGACATCCACGATCACAGGAAACTCCTTAAGCCTTGCAAGTTCGCGGACAGAGATCTCGCGAACCCGGGTCTCCCTCTCCTCACCAGGGCCGGAAAAGCTTCCTTTCGCAAAAGGCCCCAATCCATCTTTCCGGTGTCGCTTGACGAGCAGTGGCACAAGGTCCCGGAAAAGATTGTTCAGCGAGAGCATAGTATACTTTTTTAGTATGTTTATTTTACATGTCAAATCGACATTAACAATGTCTTCCTCTTTCCCTGCGCATCCTCACCCTGCTGAAACGGTGGTTGCAAGTAGAGGACGTTTCCCAATTGTGGCGCTTCGACCGCATTCCACGCTCATCTGTACACTTCAAAAGCTTGACTTCTACGATATAGTTAAGCGAAAAGAGGTCCGCCACCGGACACTCAGCCGAACAGGCGCGAGACAGCTCCGGATCATTGGCAGGTTCAGGACCCCGTAATCTCAAACCCCTCGCCAACTCATATGCCACAGACCCAGCCATCCGAACACTCCCCTTCTTTCCGACAGCCTCGGGCTCGGTGGACGACTGATCCAACATTCTATCCGACGGCTCGCCTTGCGATGGAAGCGCCTCGAGAACGCTTCGCGTACGTTGCCGCCCTGGCGCCAGACCACAAATCGCGCAGCGATGCGCTGTTGGTGGTTGATGTCGACTCCGGTTCACCATCGTTTGGAGCGATTGTCGGCCGGGTCGATTTACCGAACGTCGGCGACGAATTGCATCACTTTGGATGGAACGCATGCAGCGCGGCCTTATGCCCATATGCGCCGCACCCTCACCTTGAGCGACGATATTTGATCGTGCCGGGGCTGCGCTCCTCGAGAATCCATATCATCGATGTCAAACCTGATCCTCGGACGCCGGAGATAGTCAAAATCATCGAACCTGAAGAACTTTTCGCCCGAACCGGCTATTCGCGTCCTCACACGGTCCATTGTGGTCCAGATGGTATCTATGTCAGCGCGCTCGGAGCTCCCGACGGAACAGGCCCGGGGGGCATATTTATCCTCGACCACTATGATTTTAATGTTTTGGGCCGGTGGGAGGTTGATCGCGGTCCTCAGGAACTTGCTTACGATTTTTGGTGGCATCTAGGGCATGACACACTGATCTCCAGCGAGTGGGGAACTCCGAACAAGATCGAAAATGGAATCGATCCGGAAACCCTTTTATCGAGCGGGTATGGGCACCAGCTGCATATTTGGGATCTTCGACGCCGCAAACATCGACAGACCATCGATTTGGGGAAAGAACAGCAAATGGTGCTGGAATTACGTCCTTCACACGACCCGACGCGGACGTTTGGATTCGTTGGTGTCGTCGTTTCGCTCAAGGATCTTTCGGCATCGATCTGGCTTTGGAAAAGGGACGGAGAATCCGAATGGAGTGCGAAAAAGGTGATCGAAATACCTGCCGAACCAGCGGATCCTGAGCTGTTGCCTCCTCTGTTGAAAGGATTTAAAGCCGTGCCACCCCTCGTCACAGATATTAATCTTTCGCTCGACGACAAGTGGCTATACGTCTCCTGCTGGGGAACTGGCGAACTTTGACGTTACGACGTTTCGGTGCCCGAAAATCCGAGGCTTGCTTCAGTAATTCAAATAGGCGGTATCGTCCGCCGCGCGGCCCATCCAAAGGATCCGGGCGCGCCTTTAAATGGTGGACCGCAAATGGTAGAAGTCAGCCGAGATGGCAAACGAGTCTACTTGACGAATTCACTCTATGCATCTTGGGACGAACAATTTTATCCAGTTGGGATTCGCACCTGGTTTGTTCAGGCAGAAGCTGATCCGAGTGGTGCGCTAACGCTTGATCCGAACTTCTTTGTAACGTCCGAAGAACATCGTCTCCACCAGGTCAGACTTGAAGGAGGCGACACCTCTTCGGATTCGTTCTGCTATCCATCTTGATAATATGATCGCTGCCGCCTGGCCATGGCTGACTTTGCTCCTGCTAGGTGCATGGCACGGATTGAATCCAGGGATGGGCTGGCTGTTCTGTGTTGCTCTTGGACTTCAACAAAAGTCGAGAAGTGCCTTATTCAAGGCGCTTCTCCCGATCGCGCTGGGTCACGCGCTTGCCATTGGGATGGTCGTTTTTGCGGTGTACGTGATCGGCGCAATCGTGCCGTTTCGATGGTTGCAGATAAGCTGTGCAGCAGCGCTTTTTGGCGTCGCTCTCTGGAAACTATACCGATTGCGACATCCCACGTGGGTCGGCATGTGTGTGAACTTCTGGGACCTCACGCTTTGGTCCTGGTTGATGGCGAGCGCGCATGGGGCGGGATTAATGGTGGTCCCTGTGCTTCTCGGAAGCAAATCAACCTGGTGCGGGACGGGCCCGACCTCTGCTTCGCAATACCTGTTCATTCAACCAGTCGTTGCGGTTGGTGCCGTGGCTGTTCATACGGTCGCCCACCTAGCAACGACCGCAATCGTTGGATGGATTGTCTTTGATTTTATCGGACTGGCAATCTTGCGACGCTCCTGGATCAATCTCGATTTGATCTGGTCCTTCTCACTTCTGGGCGCTGCACTTTTTTTGTTTTTTGTACCAGTTCCTTAGCCTAGATATTGCATGAGATGCTGTATCTGCCACGAAGTGGCTTGGACAATTTTAGAGCGTTAGTTAGCGGTCGGTTTGAGTCTTGCTAGCAAAAATGCTCGTGAGATTTTCATTATGATTAGCACTTGCGTTTCTCTACTTCGCGAGTAGTTTTCCGGACTTTTATGCAGATTCGACATCACGACGGCTTCTCTTTGAAAACGCTTCGAAGCGTTCGCGTCATGATGCCAATCTGCTCGATTCGATCGTTGTGCTGCAAGGGCTGTTGTCGCTGCAACGCCTGACAAAGCCCACCCGTGCATCCGCCGTTCTGGGTTCGGCAAATCCAATTACGGCGATGTGCAAATGTAATCAAGTCATCAAGCACAACGATTATTTCCCATTTTATGTCCTATCTTCTTTCTATCTCTGGAAGCCCAACAAAATTTTCCAAATCCGGTTTTCTTCTGAGAAGCATTGGCTCGATACTGGAGGAGCGACTCATCAATTTTCAAGCGATCCACGCTCTGGATTTGCCACCGGAAGAACCGGGAACTCGGCGAATCGCCGCCCAGTTCGTGGTCGATGCAATCGAGCAGATAGAGCTCGCTTCGGCGATCGTGATTATCACGCCCGCGAACAAAGAGGGTTCTCCCGGCTTACTAACTTCGCTACTAGACTTGCTTCCCGACAATGTCTTCTCCGGCAAGCCAGTTCTCCTGTTTGTCACTGGTGGCTTTCCTGGTCATGTCGCGTTTCTTGAACAGACACTCCGGGAAGTTTTCTTTCGATTGGGGACTAAAGCATTCGCTGCACGTGTTCACATTGGAACAGGCAACTGGATCATTGTGGGAGATGATCGACCACGTTTATCGCGAGAAACAGAAAAAGAAATTGCCAAAGCGCTGGATCTGGTCCTGCAGGTCGTCAGACCGGACAACATCAAAGAAGTGCCCGTCAGCCTAGGCACATTCGAGAACGCGGGAGTTTCAGAACTTCCAGGCTGAGCCAACCTGGAAGTGGCCCGAACTGTAGTGGTTTCCCTGCTCTGTGTACAGGCCAAGACTCAAATACCCAAGGTCCAGTTTTCGATTCTCGACCGTCCAGATGAAATGATGACCCAACTCCGCTCCAACCGTAACATAAGAGCCGACTTGTGCAGTCTGAAAAAATTGAGTTTCGATTCCATAAACCTCAATGAGCCAACTCTGCCCGATCGGAATATCGAACCGTAGCCCGTTCTTCATAATCTGCTGATTCACACCGGATGGGTACGCTGCGTCGTTAGAAACCAGGACATCCCCTTCGAAACAGCTAATATAGTTTCCGAAGGTCGCCGTAATGCCATGCCAACGGTAAGAAACAACGTTGGTAAGTGCAGCACCGCCGATAACTTCTTTGCTTCCCGAAGTGGCTACTGCGACGGTCGGGGTGACTACCCACCCCCACGGCTGATTCTCAGTCGGAAGGATAGCTTTTGTCGGCAGCTCGAGCGTTAGGCCGGCCTGCATCAGGCTGTAACCATCAATTGATATGTACTGAAGAGGTATTTCGTAGTCGAGGCGGACACGGTCATTAATTTTGAAACCACCGGCAATTGGAATCGTATAGTCCGTTCCATGTTGTCCCTGAACATCGAATTCGCCAGCGTCGAACGTCATACTGATTGCATTGGGTTTTGATGAGCCCTCGTCAACCAAGCCAAGAGCCATACTTTCCGCTAGTGAACCGAAACCATAGAATGTGTAATCGGCTAAAAGTGCGGTTGTGCTGTCAGGTGTTCCGTCTGAAAGATGGATTTCCGGAGGAGCAGGCTTGGGAGTCGACGGCTCGCTGACGTCGACCACCCCGTTCGCATAACTCACCGCGACCGTTGAGTTGCTTACAATGTTACGGAATGTTCCATTAATTCCTTTTGTAGCCGTAAGCACTGAAAAACTATTACCTGGCGCAGGTTGAAAACCGCTCGCAAGTGTGAGTCGCAACGTTCCATTCAAATACGCAGCTCCGTTTACGACCAGTCGCGAATAGTTCTGCGCTGAAGCAATCAAAACGTTGTATGTGCCACCGGGCCCCTGTGTAAAATTTCCGTCGATCGTCAAGGTCCCAGGTGAGTTGCCGGGCGCGACGGTCCCAACATTGACCACGTTCCCAATAATTACACCTGACCCTTTCAATAGGCCGCCCGCTTGCACTGTTAGGGAAGGGGAATTAAGAGACCCGTCCACAGTTAGAATTCCCGCGAGAACCTGTGTTGAGACCGGTGCGTTCATTGCCACGTCGATCGTCCAGTTCCCGGCTCCCTGTTTTGTGAGGGATCCGCCGTTGTTTGTTGTTCCCGTTACCGCCTGACTGTATAACTGGTCAGTTGCACCATCCAATATCAGACTGCTTGAAGAGTTGGTTCCAAGATTCAGGCTGCCGTTGATTCGACTACCTGAAAATAGTTGAACTGTGTTTGCGCTATTCCCGAGAGATACATTTCCGTTGATCGTCCCTGCATTCGACAACTTTGCTGAGGCCCCGGAGTTTGTGATTGCAGTGCCGTTGTTACCGGTGATTGTCCCGGAGCTGGCATTTGTGATGGTACCGCCGCCGGCGAACTCAATTCCTTTGGTACCCGAAATAATTCCGGAATTAGAGATTGTTGCTAAACCGCTCAGAACATCGATACCGATCAAACCGGAACCGGCAATCATCGCCCCGGCTGCGTTTGTGACCGTTCCTCCGCCCGAAACCGTTATCGCCGCCCCCGCCCCGCGTCCCGGTTGAGAAACTTCGATATTGCCTTCATTCACCAGGGTGCCGTTGTCATTGATCGCCACCGGATTGATGATGGTAACGCCCGGATCAACAATTAGCTGAGTTGGATCGTTCACCTCGACCGTTCCAGTCCCCAGAGCGTTCGACGCTGCAACAATCAAGGTGCCGTTGTTCAATACGGTCCCGCCAGAATAAGAGTTATTGCCCGTCAACGTCAGGGAATCAGGGTCCAGATCTTCCACGCTCCCAGAGCCCGATATTACGCCGGAAAACAGCGTTGCATCGCTTCGATCGAATGAAAGAACGCCGTTGTCGACAACTTTCCCGACGATACTACCGGTTGTCCCCCCCGCCCCAATCTGAAGCGTTCCCGAAACAACGGTTGTACCACCGGCATAATTGTTCGCAGCCGTCAGGACCAGGATCCCGGTACCCGCCTTTGTCACGCCGCCCGTGCCACTGATTACGTTTCCGAAATTGATCGCATCGCTTCGATCAAAAGTCAGTGTCCCGTTATCGGTTACGTTCCCAACAATGTTTCCCGTCGTGCCGCCGGTCCCGATCTGGAGTGTTCCGGCACTGATCAAAGTCCCCCCTCCGTACGTGTTAGCCCCGGTCAGAACCAATGTCCCAGTGCCGGACATTGTCATTGCCCCAGTCCCGCCAATTGCCCCGGCAAAAGTGATCACGTCGCCTCGGTCGAATATCAGCAGACCGTTATTTGTGACATTTCCCACGATGCTTCCGGACGTGCCACCACCACCGATCGAGAGCGTCCCTCCTTGGTTCACCGTTGTCCCGCCGGTATAGGTATTGGCACCCGTCAAAGTGAGCGTCCCGGGACCGGCCATTGTCATCGCACCCGTTCCACCAATCGCGCCATTGAAAACGATCGCATCGGCACGATCAAACTGAAGCTCTCCATTATCCGTTACGTTTCCCACAATACTTCCACTTGTGCCGCCGTTACCGATCAACAGTGTACGCCCGTCGTTGATCGTTGTTCCACCGGTGTAGGCATTTGTCCCAGTCAATGTCAGCGTGCCGGAACCGGCCACCGTCACTGCACCGGTCCCACTGATCAGGCCACCGAACGTGATCGCATCGCTGTGATCAAACACCAACAAACCATTGTTTGTAACGTTTCCAACGATGCTTCCGGCCGTACCGCCGGCGCCGATTGCCAGAGTCCCCCCTCCGTTAATCGTTGTCCCACCGGTGTAGGTATTAGCACCCGTCAAAGTGAGTCTCCCGGAACCAGCCATTGTCATTGCGCCGTTCCCGCTGATGACACCGTTGAACGTGACTGCGTCGCTGCGATCGAATTGCAGCAAGGCATTGTCCGTTACGTTGCCGACAATACTTCCAGTCGCACCGCCGTTACCGATCTGGAGAGTGCCGTTGCTGATCGTCGTGCCGCCGGTGTAAGCAAGATTTTCGTCGATGATCCAGGTCCCGGTCCCTTTTTGCGTCAGCGACAAAAAGTTTGAAATCGTGCCAGTGACAGCCTGGCTGAGAATCGCTGTTCCGGTGCCGTCCAGGGTCAACGCAGCCTGAGTCGCGCTGCCTGCGTTAAGGCTCCCATTGATCGTACCGCCCGTTATAAGCGTCACGGCATTTGCAAAATTGCCGAGAACCACATTGCCATTCACAATCCCAGCGTTCGAAAAATTGACAACGGCACCGGTTCCTACGATCTCAATTGCGGTTCCGCTCGTACCAGTAATAATTCCACCGCCGTTGTTAGTGATGGTTCCTCCCTGATCGAGGCCAACACCGACTGTCGCGGTGATCGTACCGAAATTTGTTATATTCAACGTGGCGCCTGCCAGGGTTCCGACGCCGACAAAAATACCTGCGTCACTTGTCGAACCTTCGATCAGACCGCCAAGATCGTTCGTTACCGTTCCAACGACACCCGCTCCATCAAATCGCACGCCGTCGGGGCCGGAAATTGTTCCTGCATTCGTTACCGTTCCATTGCCACCGACAATGAAAACTGCGTCGTTGCCGTTGCCGGTGATCGTGCCATCCTCATTGTTGACAGTTCCGCCTGCGTCAAGATAGACGCCGGCGGTGTTTCCGCTGATGCTCCCGCTATTGATCACGGTTCCTGCCGCTCCGCTGATGTACACGCCGGCAAAGCTTGGCGCAGTGATTCGTCCTGAGTTAGTCACGGTTCCGCCATCGGAAAAAGTGACTGCGTTCCCGGTACCCCCTGTCACAATGCCGCCCGTCTCGTTTGTCAGAATCGCGGGCCCTGTGCCCGAATCGACTCCATCACCAGTTCCGGAAACATTCCCAAAATTGTCCAATTCACCGTTATTGCTCAAGGTCGCGCCCTGATTCAGCGCAAACCCAGCGTTCACCTGAAATATACTGCCGGAGCCGGTTACTGACACGTTCCCCACCGTGGGCGATTCATCGATAAAGCTTCCTGCGTTTACCACAATCGTAGAAGTCGTCGAAAGGGGAGCTTCCCAACTGACGGTATTCGTTGTGGTTTTTGTGATCGTACCGCTTCCCGTAATGGGACCGGGAAGAATCGTCTGAGAGGTCACAACGAGATTCCCGTTGTTCACCAGGCCACCGTCTTGAAAGAAACTAGCACCTGGTTCGGCAATGAATGTGCCGTTCGCGTCGATCGTCAGCGCATCCATATTGAGCGTCGTGCCGTTTAACACTTCCACTGTACTGCCGGCCGTCATCGCACCGATCGTCAAGTTTCCAACCGTCGAGTTGGCTCCGCCGACCGTCGCCGTTCCTCCATTGTCGACGACCACATTCACACCGGCCGTCGGAACCGCATCGGTTGTCCAATTCGTCGCCGTAAACCAGCTACCGGTCCCCGGATTTTGCCAGGTCGCGGTCTGGGAGAAACACCGTTCAGGAGGCAAGAGCAAAACGATCAGGATAGCTAGAAATGTCGAGCTTGAGAAAAATTCTAAAATGCTACCGACGGCTGCACTTTTATTCCTGCGCCGCAAAATATGGTTTTGGCAGGGCGCATTATATCAGCATGCCGATAAACGTCGAGTGAGTGCAAAGTCTGAAACAAAAAACATGGTGCAATTCGGTGATGGAAGTTCCGAGTTCGAGGTTCCGAGTTCGAGGTTCCGAGTTCGAGGTTCGGAGTTCGAAGTTCGGAGTTCGGGGTTCCGGAGAGGTACAGGGTGTACTCGGCGGCGTTCGCCGACGGTAAAAAGCAGGTGGGACGAGGGCGAATCTTGGAGCTTGAATTTTGCGGTCGGAACCTCGAATTCTGACCCAACAAATCACCTGCTATTTCGATACAGGGCACTAAAGTAGACCGGTCATCATGCAAGAAAGTGTCGGTCCGCTCATCGAAAGGCTTGTCGTTTCCTATCAGGAAATCGGTGGAATCAACAAACTCGACGGCACAAATCTCCCGTCCAAGGGAGCTATTGCGCAAATTTGCGAGGACCTTCTCGAAATTCTGTTTCCTGGATTTCATGATGAAGAGCCAATTGCGACGGAAAGGCTTTCGCAAATCACCTCGGATCGTATCTTGAGCATCGTCGACCGTCTAAGAGTGGAGACGTTCAAGAGTTTGCGACTCAACGAGCCGGAGTGCCCAAGTCGCAGGGCTGAACAAATCGTACTGCACCTGATTCGCGAAATTGAAGGAGTGCGCGAACTTCTGCAAACTGACGTCGAAGCGGCATACGAGGGAGATCCGGCAGCCTTAAGTTTTGACGAGATTATCCTCAGTTATCCGTGCATCGAGGCAATAGCAATCCAGCGGCTGGCCCACATATTGTATAGAGATCAGCTGCCGCTGATCCCGCGAATCATGACAGAATGGGCGCATGGGCGGACCGGAATCGATATTCATCCGGGCGCGGAGATCGGGAGCCATTTTTTTATCGATCACGGAACCGGTGTGGTCATTGGAGAGACTTGCCGGATTGGTTCGAATGTGAAGCTCTACCACGGAGTGACGCTTGGTGCGCGGAGTTTCCAAAAAGATGACGAAGGGAAAATCAAAAAGGGAGGCAAACGGCACCCGGACGTCGGGGATTGGGTCACAATTTATCCGAACGCAACGATTCTGGGTGGAGAGACCGTGATAGGTTCAGGGTCGACGATTGGCGCAAACGTTTTTTTGATGGAAAGCGTTGCACCGGACTCACTCGTGCGCAACGAGCGTGCTCTTCTCAACATCGTATCGAAGAAGGACCGTAATAAGAATCTCGCACGGCCGGGGCGAGGCGAACCCGAGCCGTTGCTGAATTACGAGATCTAGCCTGCCGGATTGCGGGCTGACAATCATGTTTGACTCCATCTTTTCGCGGTCGAGACTGCGTCATGGGATCAACCATTGATCAATTCTCCACTGCTGGGAATCCGGCGATTCTTGGTTTGATAGGGAATACGCCACTTATCGCGATCACCCGGTTTGACACCGGCTGCTGCCGGTTATTTGTAAAACTCGAGAACCAGAATCCGACCGGCTCGATCAAGGATCGAATGGCCCTTGCGATGGTGGAAGCCGCTGAGCGGGAGGGAAACCTATGCCCGGGAGGAACGATTGTCGAAGCGACTGCCGGAAATACGGGCTTAGGATTGGCGCTTGTCGCGGCGGCCAAAGGGTATCACTTGATCCTTGTCATCCCGGACAAGATGTCCCAGGAGAAAGTGTTGCACCTACGGGCCCTCGGAGCGAAAACGGTGATCACCCGTTCCGACGTCACCAAAGGGCACCCGGAATATTATCAGGACCTTGCGCTAAAAATTGCCCAGGAGACACCCGATTCCTTTTTCGTGAACCAATTTGCGAACCCGGCAAATCCGCGAGCGCACGAAACATCCACAGGCCCCGAGATCTGGAATCAAATGGAACAGAACGTGGATGCGGTCGTTGTCGGAGTCGGCTCCAGCGGCACACTGACGGGTCTCAGTCGATTCTTCGCGAGAGTGCAGCCCGACTGCGAGATAATCCTTGCGGACCCAGAAGGTTCCATCCTTGCGGGATATATCCGCGAAAAAGAAATTGCACAAGCCGGTTCATGGCTTGTCGAGGGAATCGGAGAAGATTTTCTCCCAGAAATCGCGGATCTGACGCGGGTCAAAAAAGCTTATTCGATTCCAGACAGAGAGAGCTTTCTGGCAGCACGAGAATTTCTCCGCAAAGAGGGCATTTTCGGCGGATCCTCGTCAGGAACACTCTTCGCCGCCGCCCTGCACTATTGCCGGGAACAGACTGTTCCGAAACGTGTTGTCACGTTCGCTTGCGACAGCGGAAGTAAATATCTGTCGAAGATGTACAGCGACATCTGGATGGCTGACCAAGGCTTTGTCTCCGGGGAAAAAAAGGGAGATCTGCGCGATCTTATTTCGCGACGCTATCAGGATGGCAGTGTCGTAACTGTCGGCCCGTCCGACACTCTTTTGACCGCATTCAACCGGATGCGAATTGCCGACGTTTCTCAAGTCCCGGTTTTGGACCGAGGCGAACTGGTCGGTTTGCTGGATGAATCGGATCTTCTGGTTCGCGTTCAGGACGGAGAGGGTTCGTTTCGGGAGACCGTTACTCACGCAATGACTGACCGTCTGGAAACGCTCCAATCAACTGCCCCTCTTGACGCTGTCCGAAAGATTCTCGATGGCGGCAAGGTAGCGATTGTGATGGATGGAACGCAATTTGTCGGGCTGATCACTCGCATCGATCTATTGAACTATCTAAGACGAAAGGTATAAGCAGATGTCGACCGAGAGACAGCTTGGGTTCGCTACGAGAGCCATACACGCAGGACAGCCGCCTGATCCTTCGACCGGGGCAGTTACCACGCCGATCTACCAGACTTCGACCTATGTCCAGCAAAGCCCGGGTGTCCATAAAGGCTTTGACTATGCCAGAAGCATTAATCCTACGCGTCTCGCGTACGAACGCTGCGTCGCCGACCTGGAGCGTGGCGCGCGGGGTTTTGCATTTGCTTCTGGACTTGCCGGAATGGCCACTGTGCTCGAATTGCTTGACTCCGGCACCCACGTTATCGCGAGCGACGATCTTTACGGCGGCACTTTTCGATTGTTTGAACGCGTCCGAAAAAAATCGGCGAATCTGGACTTCACTTTCGTCGATCTCACAGACATCGCGCGGCTTAAGAAGGCGATACGGCCGAGCACTGGAATGATCTGGGTCGAAACGCCATCCAATCCGCTCTTGAAGTTGATCGATCTGCGAGAGGTTGCGCGTTTTTCAGCAGAGAACGAGCTGTTGTCAGTATGCGATAACACGTTCGCAAGCCCCTGGGTGCAGCGTCCATTGGAGCTTGGATTCGATGTGGTGGTCCATTCAGCGACCAAATACTTGAATGGCCACTCCGATATCGTCGGAGGCGTTGCTGTCATCGGCAACGAGCCGAAATTGGAATCAACTGTAGAGCGACTCGCGTTTTTGCAGAACGCCGTGGGTGCCGTTGCAGGGCCGTTCGATAGTTTCCTGGCGATGCGCGGTCTGAAGACCCTTGCCCTCAGGATGGAGCGGCATTGTGCCAATGCATTATCTCTGGCGCAATGGCTTGAAAAACATCCCAAAATAAAGTCGGTCCGTTACCCAGGCTTGGCTTCTCACCCTCAACATGAGCTCGCAAGCCGTCAAATGAACGGATTCGGCGGCATGATCACGTTGTATCTTGATTCAGATCTTGCCGGAGCACGACGGTTCCTCGAGCAGACAAAGCTATTTGCACTGGCAGAAAGTCTCGGCGGCGTGGAGAGCCTTATCGAACACCCTGCGCTCATGACTCACGGATCGATTCCACCGAATCAGCGCGCTGCGCTCGGGATCGATGACAGCCTCGTCCGACTTTCCGTCGGCGTCGAAGAGTTGGAGGATCTGCGCGAGGATATCGCTACGGCACTCGAGTTTGTTTGAACAATCGATCCTTGTGGTTGCGGCTTCCACTGTCGCTAAAGCTTCCGACTTCGCTAAAGCGACGTCCGATAGGTCGCAACGCCGTGACTCTGTGGTAACCACTTCCCGGGAATGAACAGGCAGGCTGCCTATCTTACCGTTGGAACTTCGGTGGCGAGCCATTGAGCGAAGGTTTCGTTCACGGACTCGGGAGCGATTTCTCCGATGAAGTTCGTATAAGAGATTTGGCTTCGGATCACACTCTCAATTTCACTTCGATAGCCGGCTTGTGTTTTGATGATTAGCACCATTTCAGGTTCTTCAATCACCTTCCCTTCCCACCGGTATGCGCAGGTGATCGGAAACCAGTTTGTGCATACAGCGAATCTTCGCTCGAGAATCTCGTGACTAACCCGACGCGCTTCGTCGGCATTATTCAGGGTAACGTAGAAAATTCGCATGATTACTCGAGCCGCTGTTGTCAATTGATGACGCAGTAGTGTCGATCAAAACAACGGAAAAGGCTGATTATGGAACGATTCTTACGCCGATCGGCGCGGCTCTGCACGGGCTTCTTTAGCTCAGGTCATTCGATCGAACGTCGCTTGCAACAAATCAAGATCGGAAGGTTCTCCGAGCTTTTTGCGTGTCGATTCGATCCATTTCCGCTCCAGCGCATTTTTTGTCGGTCGATCGCTCTCAAAAAATACTCCGAACAGCCCGGGAAAAGGCACGTTCGCCAAGCGATAGGCAGCAATTTCGTCCGTGACATCGTGACGAGGCTCGTCCTCGGGTGTGCCGTCCCATTTCTTTTCGTCGATTAGTTTAAACTCCCCCCCTTTTCGCGGGTTGGCCGGATCAAAAGCCCCGGGGAAAAACTCGACGCATTCCGATAAGCACTCGATCACTGAAAATCCGTCGTGATCCATCGCCCTCTCGATCATTTGGATCATGTGATTGATCTGTGTGGCATGTGTCCGAGCCACAAAAGTCGCTCCAGCGGCCAGCAATTTCTTGATTGGATTGACCGGTTGATCGATTGCGCCGGTCGGGTCTGTCTTCGACTTGTAGCCGACCGGAGAAGTCGGGGAAGTCTGCTTCTTAGTCAGTCCGTAAACGAAATTGTCCATGATCACATAGGTCAACCGGATATTCTTTCGTGACCCGTGATCGAGATGGTTACCACCGATGGAAAATCCGTCCCCATCGCCTCCGAATAGAAACACATGCAGATCGGGGCGAGCGAGGCTCACTCCGGAAGCAAGTGGAACGGCTCGTCCGTGAATGAAATGCGCGCCGTGGGAATTAACAAAATACGGAAACCGTGAAGAGCACCCGATACCGGCGAGCGTTACAATATTTTCGTGGGGGAGCTGCCTGCGCTCCAGCACCTTATAAAACGCCGCGAGAACGGCGAAATCGCCGCACCCTGGGCACCAGGTCGGATGATCTGCCGTCAGCGCTTTCTTAGTTAGCTTTTCCGGTTCAGGTGCAATTACTGCTGAGGATACGTCGTTGGCACTCATGGAAGAACACCGTTCAGAATTTCTTTTACTTGGAATGTCAGACCGTCAGTCTTGGTAAAACTGCGGATCTTGGGATCGCAAAACCGCGCGCGCAGGAGCGTCGCGAGTTGCCCAAAGCCATAAATTCCCTCGTCGTTCATTTCGGCGACAACGATCCGATTAAACCGGGCAAAGATCGTCTCAAGACCATTTGGAAGAGGGTGCAAATGTCGCAGATGCAACGAAGAAACTCTATTTCCGCGCTGACGGGCACGTTCGACCGCCTCGCGAATCGGGCCGAAGGTCGAACCCCAGCCGACAATGAGTGTGTCACCCTGGGGTTCTCCGAATACCTCGGGCAGAGGAATTTCGGCAGCCAGCTCTTTCAATTTGCGGCGGCGCTTGGCCGTCATCGCAACATGTAACGACGGACGCCCAGTCGGGTGCCCCATTTCGTCATGCTCCAAACCGGTCACAACCGGGTATTTCCCACCGAGCATTCGAGTCCCAGGCGGTGCGTGCCGGGTGGTCTCACCCACCGGATATGGTTTGAAGTCTTCCCCTCTCGCGGTCAGGTCCGGTTTCGGCTCCTGCATGATCGACGCAAGATTCGGCTGATCAAATGCTTCGATCCTCGTCGCAAGTGAACTGTCGCTCAAAATCAATACTGGCGTACTATATTTTCGGGCGATTCGAGCGGCTTCCAATGTGACGTAGAAACAATCCTCTACGGTCGCAGCCGCCAGAACGACGCGCGGACTATCTCCGTGGCTGCCAAATACCGCCTGATAAAGATCGCTCTGTTCCACGTTCGTCGGCAATCCCGTGCTCGGTCCGCCGCGCTGGACGTTAATAATCAGCAGCGGTATCTCAGCCATCGACGCCCACCCAATTGCTTCGGTTTTCAATGAAATCCCCGGACCGGCGCTTCCGGTCACGGCCAAATAGCCGGAATAGGAAAATCCAAGTGCGAGCGAAACTGCCGCTAATTCATCTTCAGCCTGGACAAAAATCCCGCCGTATTTCGGGAGTTCGACCCGCAGAATCTCCATCACGGTAGACCAAGGAGTGATCGGATATCCCGCTCCATACCGCACTCCGGCGGCGATCAGCCCGTATGCGAGCGCCTGGTTGCCGTCCAGGGTGACCTGCGGCGGTCCTCCGGTCTTTGGGCGAACCTCAAACTCATAACGCCTCGAGAGCAGATTTCCGACCGGAAAACTGTATCCGGCGCGAAAGGCGATGAGCGCCGTATTCACGATACTTTCGTTTTTGCCACCAAATCTTTCCCGAATGAGTCTGGTGAGCCTTTCGGAATCGAGGCGAAACACGGCGGCGATCAATCCAAGCACAAAAACATTTTTTCCCTTATCCTTGGCCGTTCCACCCAACGCTTCGACGGTGAGTCCGGTGATTGGCACGCCGGCATAAACAAACCGTTTGTCGGAGAGATCGGGTTGAACGTGATCCGAATCGTAGAGCAGAACGCCCCCTTCCCTCAAAACACCGATATGGTCCTCGTAACTGTGCTGGTAAAAGGCTACCAGAAAGTCGGCTTCGTCACCGGCTGATAGGACCTCACCCGATCCTATTCGTACTTGGAAAATTGAAGGTCCTCCGGAGATCGTCGACGGGATCGTCATGTAGGTCATCACCTCCTGATCGCTTCGGCCGGCCAGGCGAGCGAGCAACGCGCCGGCTGTCTGAATACCGTCTTGCGAATTTCCAGCCAAACGAATGACTGCGTCGGTGATGTTTTGTGGACGAACGTCGACAGCTCCGGTGTCAACGGCGGATATGGAAGCCATTTCGGGAGAAGCGGAGGGGTTACTCACAGCAAAGAGACTTATGCAAGTATCAAGTCGCAAAGGGTTTTGTCAATGAGACGCACAGATTTATGAAAGGGCCTAAACGCTGTGGGGGAAATTTTTCCCGGAACTCTGTCCCAAACGCTTATTGAAGCTCCTGGCTGAGTTCGTTTAAGCTCCGTGTCGGCAAAGAATTATGCGAATCTTTGTTCCAAAGGAACTTCATCCGACCGAGACACGGGTTTCGTTGCTACCAAACGGTGCGGCGAAACTGGCGAAAATGGGCGCAGAAATTGAGGTGGAACGAGGAGTCGGGGAATCGATCAAATGCGCCGACTCCGAGTACGAGGCTGCGGGAGCGAGATTGAGTTCGGACCGTGCAGAATCACTTGGCCGAGCGGATTTTGTTCTGCGACTGCGAAAGCCGCCTCTTGAAGAGGTCGCTCTGATGAATCGAGGATCGGTCCACGTCAGTTTTCTGGATCCTTTTAACGAACGAGAATTAGTGCTTCGCCTGGCTGCAGCAGAGGTGACCGCGATAAGCATGGAGATGATCCCGCGAACGACGCTCTCGCAGAAAATGGACGCCCTCAGTTCGCAAGCGAGTTTAGCCGGTTATGTTGCGGTCATCCTTGCGGCCACCCGTTCAACCCGGATATTTCCGATGCTTATCACGCCGGCGGGAACAATTAAGCCCCTTCGCGTTTTCGTGATTGGCGTTGGAGTGGCAGGACTTCAGGCAATCGCAACAGCGCGCCGTTTGGGCGCTGCAGTGGAGGCGTTTGATACAAGACCAGTCGTCGAGGAACAGGTGAAATCGCTTGGCGCCAAATTTGTAAAGGCGGATCTTGGAGAAACCGGTGAGACAACCGGAGGCTATGCGAAGCAGTTAACGGCTGAACAGCTCGAAAAGCAACGAGAGCTCATGACACAACATGTGGCCCAGGCAGACGTTGTGATCACCGCCGCTCAGGTGTTTGGCAGGAAAGCACCGGTGATCGTCACTTCAGAGATGGTCAAGTTGATGAAACCTGGAAGCATGATCATCGATGCAGCGATCGAATCTGGCGGCAACGTCGAATGCTCGAAGTACGATACGGAGGTTCAACTCGATGGTGTGCGAATCATCGGATTCGCTAACCTTCCGGGTCGAGTCGCTACAAACGCCAGCGAGATGTACTCCAACAACATAGTGGCGTTCGTCGAGCACTTCTGGGACAGGTCTGCCGGAGCGTTTGGCATGAATTTGACGAACGAAATATTGAAGGCCTGCGTGATAACGCACGATGGCAAAATCTATAACGATATGATTCAGGCAGCCTATGCTGCCAGGCCCGGGTAAAGCCGCTAACCATTTGCCGGGTAACATTTCACCAAATTTCACTTCATTCCCTTCCCCCCAAAATGACGTCTGAAACTGTAATAGCGACCTTCTATGTCTTCATTCTAGCAGCGTTTTTGGGCTACCAGGTGATCTCGAGGGTTCCTCCGCTCCTACATACCCCATTGATGTCGGCAACGAACGCGATCTCGGGCATCTCGCTAGTCGGCTCGCTTGTCACAGCGGGCGCACATCAGACCACCGTGAGCGCGATATTGGGGTTTATCGCGGTCGTCTGTTCAACGACGAATGTCGTAGGTGGCTTTGTGATCACCGAGCGAATGCTAAGGATGTTCAAGCGCAGAACAACGCCGGGACCAAAAGCGAATAAAAAGCAGAACGGGTGAAAACATATTTCATCGAGTTCAGCTATTTACTCGCGTCTATCCTGTTTGTCCTTGGATTACGCGGGATGAGCCATCCGGAAACGGCTCGTCGCGGAATGCATCTTGCCGAATTCGGGATGGCAGCTGCAGTCATAGGCACGCTGTTACAAAAAGAAATCATCAGTTATGAATGGATCATCGCCGGACTTCTGTTGGGGTCCACGATCGGCTTGGCGATGGGCGTCTGGGTGCCGATGACGGCCATGCCACAGCGGACGGCGCTATCGCATGCCTTTGGAGCGTTGGCTGCGTCACTTGTCGGCATTTCAGAGTACTATTTACACGGGTCCACGCTGGGTGGGTTCAAGATGGGTGCGATCGGATTTGAAGTGCTCCTTGGCTCATTGACCACCACTGGGAGCCTCGTGGCGTTTGCGAAGCTGCAGGGCCTGATGCCTGGCGCTCCAATGATCTACAAAGGCCAAAACATCTTCAATCTCTGTCTACTCGGTTTAACAATCGCGTGCTTTATCCTCCTCCTCTTCAACCCCGCGATCGCTCTGCTCTTCTACCTCATGCTCGGTCTTGCCTTTATTTTCGGAATTCTTCTGGTGTTGCCGATCGGCGCAGCGGACATGCCTGTGGTTATTTCTCTTTTGAATTCCTACGCAGGACTTGCCTCCGCCGCGACAGGTTTTGCCATTTCAAATAACGTACTGATCATCGCGGGGACTCTCGACGGCGGTTCCGGATTCATTCTGTCGATCGTGATGTGCAAAGCGATGAACCGATCGATCACCAACGTTTTGTTCGGAGCTTTCGGAGCTGTTCAAGATTCCGGCACGACGCGCACCGAAGGTCAAATGCGCGAAGCAAAGAGCGATGACGTCGCCGTTCAACTCGCTTACGCTCGCCAGGTGATTTTTGTGCCTGGATACGGGATGGCAACTGCGCAGGCGCAGCATGCGCTGCGTGAATTGGCCAACGCACTTGAAAACCGGGGGGTCACTGTAAAGTATGCGATCCACCCAGTTGCAGGACGCATGCCCGGTCATATGAATGTCCTCCTGGCAGAAGCCAATGTACCGTATTCGCAACTTTACGAGCTCGACCAGATCAATCCGGAGTTTCCCTCGACGGACGTGGCAATCGTCGTCGGAGCGAACGATGTTGTTAACCCGGACGCACGCGACAATCCCAAGAGTCCGATCGCGGGGATGCCTATCCTGGAAGTGGACAGAGCAAAGTCGGTGATCGTGCTAAAACGTGGGCGTGGACGAGGGTTCTCCGGACTTGAGAATCCGCTCTTTTACAAACAGAATTGCGAAATGCTTTACGGCGACGCGAAGGATACAATCACCCAATTATCGCAAGCTGCGCGCGAGGCGTAGCGGGGGGGAGGCGTGTCGGCGTATGGGTGTATCGGCGTGTTGGCGTATTTGGGAGGGTGGGTTTTGTTCCGATTTTGGAAGTTAGATAGGCGGGGCGAGGGGAAACGTATCGGCATGTCGGCGTATCGGCGTGTTTGTGAGGCAAGTGAGAATCTGTAGTTGTCCAAATGGCAGTGGCACCTCGCTCAAAGACGGTATAATACATGTCAAAACGATGTTATGAGTTCTGCCAGACATTTTCGAGAGTTAGACGTTTATCAGGGTGCTATGTCGCTAATAACGCGGATTTTCGAACTGACGAAGTGTTTTCCGATCGACGAGCGCTACGCGCTGACGGATCAAATTAGGCGGTCATCTCGTTCCGTATGTGCAAATTTGGCAGAAGCTTGGAGAAAGCGGCGATACCAGGCCGCCTTTGTGTCGAAACTCAACGATGCGGAGGCAGAAATTGCCGAGACTCAGGTCCATATCGAGATCGCATTTCGACATGGCTATATAAAGCAGGAGGTTTTCGCCGAGTTGGATGACGCTTGCGACAAGATCCTGGCTCAGATTGTTAGAATGATCGACCGTGCAGACCTATGGATAATCAAGCCCAGACAAGGCATCCCTCCTATCTAACCTCCAAAATCGAAACTAAGTCCACCCTCACAAATACGCCGACACGCCGATACCCCGACACGCCGACACGTTTTCCCCCCGCGTGCACTTTAATTGCAGAAAGAAGACGTGACCTCTGAATCCAAACTGAATCGAACCTGGCACGCCTTTCTTGCCCTGTTATTTGAGAATGCGCTGCCAACGGTCGAATGGGCTGCAGGTCTTCGTGGTGCTGTCGGGATTGCGGTTCCGGCCGCAGTCGGTCTTTTATTTGGCCATTTCGTGTGGGGCATCCTTTGCTCTTTTGCAACTCTGTGGGTGCTGATGTGCGATGTCGGCGGCGCATACCGGCAGAAGGCCGCCACCTTGATCGCATCCTGTTTCACGCTGCTTGTCGCCTACATCTTCGGCGGGTGGATGATTCTTTCCGTACCGAATTACATCATCGGTGTTTTCCTGTGGGTTTTCGTTTCGGCAATCGTAGGAGTCGCTGGAAATGGTGCGGCACAGGCGGGCACAGTGAGTTCGACGATCGTCATCACCTCTATTGTGCTTTTTGTGCCCAGCGAGTTCTGGACCCGTCTATGCCTTTGTTTGATTGGTTTCGCCTGGGCGCTCTTCTTGGCGCTGGGCCTCTGGCCGTTGGCGCCCTACACACCGGTTTTCCAGGCAATCTCGGCAAGTGTTTGGCGTCTCGCTGACCTGACGAACGCATTTTGGACAGGAGCCGCAGCACCAGGACATGTTCCGAACAATTTACCGTTTGCGATCGCGTATGACGGATTGATGACGAGCTTGGAACGCGCTCGCGAAATCTGGGGTGCCGTTCGTGCCCGGCGGGCCGGGCCAACAGCGCGAAGCATGGCTCTTCTCGCGGTTCTGGAGCAGGTCGACGATGTTGCCAGAAGCTTGGTAACTTTGCGTGAGGAACTGAACGTCGTTGGCCGGGAAAAATGGTTTCTCGCCTACCGTGACCGATTTGGCGCGTTGACGAATTCGATCTCGGAACTGAGCAGGGCAAGTTCGCACGCGGTCGCAGCGATGGGAAATGCAGTCGATCCGAGCCGGGTTGAAGCCGCGTTCCAAGCGGTAGCCAGCGATCTGACAGAAGAATCGCAGCCGGGAACACTCCGACAACGAAGAGATATCTATCGTACGACGAGACATCTGGTTGAGCAGGCATCCGCACTTGCCGAAACGGTCGGCGAACTCGCTTCTCGTGCGCCTAGCATCCTTGCACCGCCCGAAGCGCGGTATGGCCAGAAGCCGAAAACTTTCGACGCCCTGAGCGAGATTCGGAACAGTATTTCATTTCGTTCGAGCACGTTTCGCCACGCGTTACGTCTTGGATTGGCGACAGCAATTGCGGGTGTCCTCGCTTCACTCGTGCACATCGTGAGAGGCTACTGGATACCGATGACAGCCGTGATCGTGCTCAAACCGAATTTTGGAGGGACCGTTCAGCGTTCCGTCCAGCGGGTCACTGGAACCGTCCTCGGCGCCTTGCTCGCAGCGTTCATCGTGCTCGATTTGCCGGAGCCCTGGTTGCTTTGGTCGGTTTTACCTGTGCTGGCGTTTGCCACGTTCGCTACGAGAAACTACAATTATACTCTCTTTTCTTTTTCACTGACTCCAATGGTTCTGCTGATGCTCGATATCGCGCATCCGATTAAGCCGGCGGATAGCTTCTTGCGAGTGCTACACACGATAATTGGGAGCATTCTTGCCCTTTTGGCCGGGTACCTCCTATTTCCAACTTGGGAAAGTCGGCGGCTACCGATTCGGATCGCCGAAGCGCTCATGGCGGAAGCTCTCCTTCTCAGGGCGCTTCGCGATGCAATGCTCGGGAAAAAAGAGCGGCCAATCGCAGAATTTCGCCGAGCTGCCGCCGTCTCTGTATCGAACGCTTCGGCCGCGGGTCAGCGCCTCCTAAGTGAACCGACGGAGCGACGCGGCGATGTCGAAGCTTCACTTGCTGCAATCAACTATTGCAGGCGCATTCTGCATGCACTGGCGGCGATCACAGACTACTCGGCGAGGAAAACGGGAGAGTTTGAATCGGACGCACTCGCCGGACTGTTCCTGGCGCTGGCTGAATCCTGGGAAGCGCTCGCGTCCAGCCTGACGACTGGGACCGAACCAGGAAAACTACCGGACTTGCCAACCATTTTGGAGCAACAGGAAAGGTTCGAGCACCGAGAAACCATGGATGACCAAAATCCGAGCGGAAGCAGATCCAATGGATCGCTCTATTATCATCTGAGAAACTCAGTCAACCTGACGTTGAGAACGCGGGAAGTGATTACACGCCTTCTTCGTGCGGCTCCGTCAAGTGTCTCCGGACGAAAACAAGATTCCCAGCCGTTGTAGTGCGAGGGACACTAGTGCGAGACGGCCGAAAACTTTTCGTCGATCGACCGGAGTCTCCGGGCCAAATCACGTGCGATATTCAAAATGACAATCGCGTATTGATCCGGGTATCTCTTAAATAAGCGATAGAGATCGATCCCTTTAAGCGAATACAAGTTGGTGTCTTCCAGCGCGCGAATCGAAGCGGAACGCACGACACAATCGACGATCGACATCTCGCCCATGAAATTTCTTGCCTCGAGCACGTCCAGGACAGTCTCGTGGACTTCGGCGAGGTGCTTTACAACCTCCACCTTGCCGGATCGAATGATAAACATCCGATTGCCCTGTTCTCCTTCCCGGACGATCACTTCTCCAGCGCAGAACGCGGATTCATCCACCGCTGTCGCCAACAGAGAGATAGCATCATCACCAAGCCCCGCGAATACGGGAACTCCACGCAGGGTCTGCTGGCGATCGATTTGCACTTCGGATTCAACGGAAGCCTCGTCGTGCATTGACCGACACTGATCGAAGCGCTACACAAACGCAATGAACTAGTGTGGAGATCGCGACAACGACGAACGAATTTCTATTTGGCAAGCAGTCGCCATCTCTTTCCCTCTCTGGCAGCGTCAACTTCACCACGCCCTCTGAACCTGGAACCCGGAACCTCGAACTCGCAACTCCTAAGTTGAACCCGGAACTCCGACCTCCTACCGGGCAGCGGTCGTCTCGTGTCGCAAGTTGCCTTCGGCCTGCTGTAAAGCCGCGCTCGCGCTGAGTCTTCCATCGATCGCAAGTTGCAACGCCGCAGCCATCGTACTGAAGAACTGCCCCATTTGGGGAACATTCGGCATTATCTCTCCGAAATCCACGGAGGTTTTGAGCTGGCGCAAATGCACATCATTTACCGACAGCTTATTGTATACGGAGACCAATGCCGGCACACCAAGTGCCTTGGCGTTGTTCATTGCTATAAGACCTTCATCCGTTAGCATATACCGTTCAATAAATTCCCTCGCGAGATCCTGATTCGGGCTAGACCGATTCAAGTAGGCCACGGAAACGCCCACAAATGGCCGCCCGATTTTCCCGTCCACGCCCGGTACTGAACTCAGTCCAAAATCGATCCCTTTTTGGATTAGATTGGACCAGGCCCACGGACCGGAAATCATCATTGCCAATTTGCTGCGCCCCATCAGGTCCTCCGATTCACTATACGAACAGGCTTTTGGAAGTATTCCTTGATGGACGAGCCCGACAATCTGATTCAGTGCATCGACGGCACCCGGAGTGGCGATCCCAATATTTCTCAAGTCGTAATCGCTTCCGTTTTTCCCAAACACAAACCCACCGCCACTTGCGAGAATGCTCCAGGTATAATAAGCGCTGGTTGGATCCCAGAGGATGGTCGCGACGCCTGGATGGTCTTTTTTCATCGCGCGATCCATTGGCGTGATTTGCGAAAGCTCCAAAGGCGGCGGCCCATTCATGAGAGCCTTGTTATAAATCAGAGTCACCGTTTCGAGGGCGATCGGATAACCCCAGATCTGGTCCTCGTGCATGACCGCTTGCCAAGATTTTGGATAAAATTTGCTGATGTAACTCGATGGAAGATCGATTTGCGATATCAGACCGGCATCCGACCATTCTCCAAGCTTGTCGTGGGCCCAGATAACTACGTCCGGGCCTTTGCCCGCCTGGGCTGCAATCGGAAAACTGTCGGTGATATTCTCTGGGGTCTCAATCTTGATTCGCAGGCCAAGTTCATTTTGGAACTTTTGCACCATCGGTTCCAGCGCGTGACCCCGCTGGTTGTCCATCCAGATTAAAAGTTCCCCATTGGTCCAAGCGAATAGATCAATCGGTACCAGCAAAAGGGTCGATATTAATAGCAACAGCCGCTTCATGCACATCGGGTAGACCTTTTAGGCTCTATGCGCTGCTTCGCGTAAACTACATGAACTTAGGCCACAACGCTCAAGAAATAAATAAGGCGCACGATTGCGGGCTATTCGTCGATAGAACGACCAATTTGAACTTCTGACTAAACCGTTAGGGAAACGCGCCGATACAGGTAGGATGCACATTGCAAGAAGACTGTTTTCGAATGTCTTCAGCCCTCAAAACCTTACACGAGCTGGATCGCTTTTAAACTCTGCAGGGCCGTGGATTGACCGCCTCTACCGGCGTCTGCTCTTTCGCGTCTGCGGTTCATTTCTTGCCGCCGCCTTTTACGCGCGCGCGAACCAGGTTCAAAAGATTCCGGCGATTGCCAGAGCCGTAATTGCGGCATTGTTCTATCGCCAGAGGGTTTATGATATCAATCGTCTTCCGGCGAGCGGGTGCGTGGTGGTCTGCAACCATACATGCATATTTGACGCTATAGCGCTCCAGTTGGCCTGCGGACGCCCCGTTCACGCCTTGGCTCGTGAAATGGCAACTCGCGGTCCATGGATAAATCCGATCTTCGATCTGCTTGGCGCGAAACTAATCCCAGTTTCCAATGAGCGTCCGAAAGAGGCGATATGCGTCGCTGTCGACATTATTAGAAAGGGAGGCATCGTCTGCGTCTATCCTGAAGGTGAATTAAATCGAACCGGTTCGTTGCTGAAATTACAGACGGGATTTGAGCTCATTTCTCGTCTGGCGGAGTGCCCGGTTGTCCCCGTCTGGCTGAACGGTCTCTCTGACTCGATCTTTTCCTATGGACGTGATCAAAGCATGCTAAGTGCTATTCGCAAACGTGCATTACGCGGGCAGCTCCAATTTGGCGAATCTGTCCCAGCCGATCGGGTTGAAAACAGCCTGATCAGACAAAAATTGCTGGAGCTTGGCGAGCGGTGCACCAGCCGCTGCGACGAGGTCAATATCCATCTCGGTCGCGCGGCGATTGAGAGCCTAAAACGCCTGCCATTCTCGCGAGCGATCTTTGACCCAACAAAAAGGCGCAGCATCACGCGGCTCCGTCTACTTGGCTCAGGCATTGCCGTTAGCCGCTTGCTGGCGAAACGCAGCGATGAAGAAAGCGTTGCACTTTACTTACCGCCGGGACCATTGGCTGTCGTTGCCAACGTCGCTTTAGCACTCGCAGGCAAATGCGCGCTTCATCTCGATGTATCAGAGGATATAGGCGCGCTTCGATCCGCAATCGACGCTCATCATGTTACATCGATTATATCCTGCACCCCTTTTGCGGAGCAATTGTCGGCCATTCTGCCGAACACGTTTGTGCATGCCCTCGAAGAGAAAAGTCTGAATCGCCAAAGCCTCTTTTGGCAATGCGCGGCGTTGATCATGCCGGTTACGGCTCTGGCCAAAATCTTGCGGATACCACGAATAGAGAGCACAACGGCGACCTCAATATTTCACAGTTCTGCCGCACATAATGGGAACAGAGGCGTTTCATTGAGTCACAGGACTTTGAAAGCTTGCGTTGCGCAGACTCGGGTCATGTTGAATCTAAAACAGGGAGACAAAATAATTTGCCTGTCATCTTGTGATCCCCAGTCCAGTGTTCTAGGGCTCTGGTTTCCGCTCATCGAGGGAATTGAGTTTTGTGCCCATCCGAACAGAAAAGGTTCCTTCACGTCGGGCCTGGGCATTCAAAAATCTGCGGACACTATTCTAGTTGGTAGTTCAATTTCATTGCGTGTCGCACTTGATAATGGTGGAACCGACCTGTTCAAATACGCAACTTCCGTCGTCGCACTCAGGGACATCGCGGAGAACGCGCAGGAAGACAAGCTCGAGGAAAGAATAGGCAAGAGAGTGTATTCGATTTTTGGATTGGAAAGAATCGGGCCGATTCTGGCTATGAGCTTGCCCGACTCAGGGCGGCAACACCCCAATGATAACATTCAACAGGCACATCGCTTGGGCTCCGTGGGCAAATCTCCATCAGGTTTGGCGGTGCAAATTCGAAACGAATATACGGGCGAAGTCGCTTCGCTCCATGAGTCGGGAATCTTGTGGATTAAGGGAGCGGGACTTTCCAGGCCTGACACGAACGGCCGATGGAATGCTCCGAATTTTTCGTCAGACGATTGGATTGAAACAGGTGAGCGAGCGCGATTTGATGAAGATGGGTTTCTTTTCCTGGAATCCCGGGATATTACCCAAGAAGCGCATCGGCTAGCAATGTTTCAAAGTCTTTCCACTCATCATCGTCGCTCTCGTCCAAGACATTCAAAAGGTTTGGTTGCGGTTGCGAGTGCCTAAGGGATCCCCAAACAAGTTTTATGCTCTGGCTGGCGCTAACCCCCGGATTAAAAATTCAATAGCTTCTCTGGGACATAAATCACATCGCCGTTTGTGACGTACACCGCGGGCGTCGGTAACCCTCGCAATATCGGCCGCATATCCAGGCTCTGAGAATAGTGTTCCCCTTTTACGATCCGAATCACAGATACTCTTTTTAGATCGGCCTCCGGAGTAAATCCGCCTGCTTCCATGATGGCTTCCAGAACCGTAGCCGGCCGTTCGAAAACGACTTTTCCCGGTTTCTGAACCGCTCCTGAAACGGTAACAGGGAGAGAACGTGTTTCGAGGGTCACGACGACTTCGCTATCCTGAAGCTGGGGCTTGTATAGTGTGGCAAGCTCGCCCTGCAATTCCCTCGGACTCTTGCCGGCCGCGTGGACCTCACCGACAAGCGGCAGGCTAAGCGAACCGTCCGTGCCGACCTTCTGAGACTGGTTGAGCTCAGGAGCCGCAGGAAATGTGATTCTTACCTCATCGCCGGGATTCAGGTAATTGGGCGTCTCGCCGACCACTGGAATCGAATGAGTTGGCGTTCCTTGGCAAGAAGCACAGAGAAGGAAAGCAAGCGCAGCGAGCCTCTTGACGGTCCCGAAAGGCTGAGATCGATTTGACTGACTCTTGCCGTTTGGCACGCCTCTCGCGAGATCTGTGCTGACGCAGCCCGCCGTTACCCCGGATTTTCGGCTTCGGTTCATATTCAGCGTCAATGCATATACCGAATGAGCTCGTCTTGTCAGCCCGATTATTTCGCGCACAGACGATAACTCCGCTTCTACGTCGCGAATTCTGATCAAAACGACCTTTTTGGCCAAAACGGGAAGGACGATTCAACCGCGTTCTGAAACCGGATGAGAGGATCTTGCATCCTTAAATTCCCAGGAAGCAGGTTTCCCGCTTAAGTGCTTCAACATTGGCAAACTTATTGTACTGCCGTTCTATATTTTGTACTTCAGCGCACCCATTTATACCTAAATGTTCGCGTCTGATGCTAGGCTCGGATGCGTTTGCGCCCCATTTTGTCCAATTTCTGCGCTATTTAGCAAAAAAATGCGAATTTAGGACTTGCGCACGATCACCTGGGAACGTAACTCTGGCACGCATGGTTCGTAGAATCTGAGGGATTCGGCTTCCCCGGCTGGATTAACGTCCTTTTGGATCCCGTAGGCACCTTTGCGGTACACACCACGTAACACTAACTATCGACCAATATATTCGCAACTTTAGGACAAATTCAGACCGGACGAAAACCAACTTCCCATTCCAAAAGCACACGTCGCTGAGGTTTCTCCAAATAAGACACAAGATAATGAATGATTTTACCAAGATCACGATCCATGCGCTCATTGCCGTCTCGATCGCAATAGCAGGTAGTAAAGCAGCGCATGGTTTCACAGTTTCGGGCAATACGTACAATACTAATGGATCACAGTCTGATGTTCAGGCCGCCTGCCAAGCTGCACCAGACAACGGATCCGTCACGGTTGTGATCCCCAATGGTTCGTATTCCTGGACCGGCACGCTGACTATTATCAACGCCGTCAATTTAAAGGGTCAGAGCGAATCTGGAGTTGTGATCACGAATAACAACTCCACCGGTGACATGATCGCGGTCAATGGTTCTGCGAACGCCCATACAACGATCTCGAATATGAGTTTTGTGTTGGGAGTCGTGAATTCGAATTTTCTCTTCACGCTCGACGTCGGTCGGAACGTCGCCAGCAATTACACGGTCTGCGTCTACAATTGCAGTTTCAACGGCAACGGGATCTACAATTACGCGGTTCGCTGCACGGCAAATGGAATCATCTTTTGGTCCGATACATTCGTTGGAAGCGGCAACAACGGAATCGGTGGGATTACTTTTGTCTGTGATCAATACGGTTACACTTCGAGCTGGAACACTCCAGACACGATGGGCACGACGGATGCGACCGGACTAAGCAACTCTTACGTCGAAGACTGCACGTTTTCGGACGCGACGACGGCTTCATCCAACTTTGATGACAATTCGCGCGTGGTCTGGCGGTATAACACGATGAACAATACCTGTTTGGCCAGTCACGGCCAGGAAACCAGCATTTATGGCGTGCGCCAGTGGGAGATTTACGACAACACTTTTGTTTTTTCGACAAGTGGAACCGGACCATCTGGAGCCTCTTATCCGCTCAACATGAATTACTGGTTTCAGGTTCGCGGTGGCACTGGCGTTGTGACTGCGAACGCGATGCCAGACATCCCTTTTTCCAAGACCGGCGTGCAACTCAACGTGTTCAGCATCACGCGGGGCATGGATGACGGATCCGGAGGAACGTTTTGCCCTCTTGCCTATCCTGCGCCACACCAAACTGGATGGGGATGGAGCGCCAGTAGCAACTCTTATTGGGGGATTGGCGACGACACAAATCCGTCAGCGCTGGTTGGAGGCATCGACCCAGGTGCATTTGCACCCGATGGAAAGGGCGCCGTACTTGATCCGGTTTACATTTGGAACAACACAGGAACCGAGACGACGGATCCAGGCTACGTCAGCACACAGACGTATGCTCCGGATAACTGCGGAGACGGCGAAATAATTGATATCTTCCTGGAGTTGAACAGAGATTACTTCGTCAACACAGCCAAGCCCGCGTGGAGTCCCTATACATATCCCCATCCGCTGCATGCCGCTTTCGCATCGGGAACACAAAACCCGACTCCTACCCCTACCCCAACACCGACTCCGACTCCGACTCCAACACCGACTCCAGTTCCAACTCCGACCCCGACACCAGCTCCAACTCCGACACCAGCTCCAACTCCGACTCCGACACCAGCTCCAACTCCGACTCCGACACCAGCTCCAACTCCGACTCCAACTCCAGCTCCGCCGTCTGGTGAAGACTCCTCCCCGGCAGCTCCGATCATTACCGGTTCAACATCTACTTCAACTTCCGTTACTCTGACCTGGCAGGAGGCAGACACGGCACCGGGATGGTATGTCGTCCTTTACGGAACCTCGAGCGGACAATACACAAACTCGTTCTATGGCGCTCCCGCCAGTGCCGGCGCCTCGGCTGCGTCGGTCACCGCGACTATTTCAGGTTTAACTCCTGGAACGACTTATTATTTCGCAGTCCGATTTTACGTGTCGCCTGGGGCAAGCGCTTCAAGCCCGCTGTCTGCGCAGGTAGCGGTTTCGACAGCGACAACGGGAGCACCTACACCTACACCCACCCCTACGCCTAACCCCACCCCTACGCCTAACCCCACCCCTACGCCTAATCCCACCCCTACGCCTAATCCCACCCCTACGCCTAATCCCACCCCTACGCCTAATCCCACGCCTACGCCTAACGCGCCTGCAGCACCAGTCATCACCAATGCGACCTATACGTCGACAGCTGTCACGTTAACCTGGCAGGAAGCAGATACAGCTCCCGGGTGGTATATAGTCTATTACGGAACCTCGAGCGGACAATACACGAATGCATTCTACGGCGCTCCTGGGAGCGCCGGAGCGTCGGCTGCATCGGTCACCTCGACTATTTCCGGTCTAAATCCTGGGGCCACCTATTATTTCGTGGTTCAATACTTCGTTTCGCCGGGAGCGAGCGATCCTAGTCCAGCGTCTAGCGAGATGGCGGTTCAGACGTCGCAGAACTAGTAACGAACTCCGATTTACTTCGCGAGTAAAAGCTTTGGCTACGGCAAGCCGCTTCCAAAGCGGCTTGAACGGATGAAACCCCACAACCCCCGAAAGCTGATATCAGTTTTCGGGGTTGTGAGACGTCCGGGCTAGGAGCGAAGGAATGACGGCTTTCGATGGAGCCAGCGTATCACCCCGCATCCGTTTCAAGCCCAAGAACCGTGGTGAAGCTCACAACTTCTTCGCGATCAAATAAGGCAGCAAAACGATTTCGGCGATCGATGGCAAAAGATCTTTCCGGCAGAACACAGACTCCACCCGCGTCTTTCGGAGGGATGCCGCATACTCTCCCAGAGTAATATGTTTGCCGAGGACATCCGAAATCCCTGTCGGCACGTCGGTCAGCAGGCGTAGCCAGCCGATCCCCGGCCTACCTCGCGAAGGCACAGTCGGCAGACCAACCTGATCGGCGTACAACATGTAAGAAAAATCGACTCCGGCCGCAGCGCCGAGACTGTGAAAGCCCCAAGACCTTGCATTAACATCCAGGAGCTTGAATTCACCGTCCCTGGGATCATGCTTGAATTCCACTTCCACCAGACCGTAGTAATCAATTGCCTTTAGGAAGCGTTGCGAAAGCTCTTCTATAACCGGCAACTCAATACTCTCCACGAACGTCGCAGCTCGCCCGAACTCCCGAGGGTGCTGACGAGCTCGTCGCGCGACCAAGCTTCCATGGGCTTTGCCGCCTGAAAAAAAAGCGCAATAGGACACCTGGCGATTTCCGTCCCCAGGAATGATCTCTTGTAACAGAATTTGCTCCGCGGGGAGAAACTGCGCTGCTTTGCGATAGATTTGACGCAATTCATCCATCGTTTGGGCTCGCCACGCCTTCGCACCTGTCGCATAAAAGAAGTTCTCTTTCACAGCCGGTTTGAGAGCCAAAGGCAGCTTGGAAGAGAGAGCATTCACTTCGAGCTCACTCTGTGGATTAAATGTCTGAGGGCACGGAATGTTCAGTTTTTCCGCTAACTCGTATGTGTACTTCTTATTCCACGCCCACTTTACCGTTTCCCAGTCCGGAGTTGGCACTTTGAAGAATTCGGAAAGCTCCGCGCAATGCCGCGAGAGAGCGACAACCGTTTCATCTCTGGTAGGTAACAAGATCCAATTGCGAAGACCAAACCGCCGCCCCGTTTCTAGCACTGCTTGAATCGTTTTGCGTTCGTCGCGCAAATCCTTGACTCGAACGAAACGGCTCGTGTACTTCGAGAAGCGCGACACCGAAAGTTGGTCGTCTATTACACAAACAGGAATGCCACGCTGGCCAAGGCTTCGCACGATTCCGAGTCCCGGGTGATCCCCCCCTATAACCAGGGCGCCAATCTGTCCGGCCGCAGTCCGCTCTTTTGAGGGGGAATCGAGTGTGCTTAATTCTTTCACAGCTTGGCTTTACTTAAGCGCTGTTTGCGGTGGCGCCGTTGAACTTCTGGTTTCACTTCCGTTGATCGATCTCATACACGATCCTGTCATTCTCAAGCGCTGCGAAAGCCAAACAGGCTCGCTCGCTTCCCGCCCCAACAATTCTCCACGATCCATCCACCTGGGCCAATTCCATCTTGCTCCTGAGTCGCCACCAAGCGGCGGTTTCACCGGGTAGAGCAATCCACGTCTCACTCTTTGAACGCAGCTCGGAAAGATAAGAAAGAAGATCGCGGTACACCTTTTGCGCCCGTTCAGCGATCACATAATCTGGGTGAATAATAAAACTCATCAGGCCATTCTTTTCCTGAATCATCGCGGTCTGCTCTTTCCAAAGACGGATCGAATAGTCGCCCAAAATATGGAAGAGCGAGTAGTCCTGCGTCGTCGTTACCGGCAATTCGATCATATTGCCAATAAAGAAGGGGAACACCGTGCAACAACCCCCTCGCTGGGGATCGAGGTGCGCTACATTCGGAACCGACATATCATAGGAAAAATCCAACGCGTCGTACCAATCAACGTTCCGATACAATATAGCCGAACGGAAGCCTTTCGCGTCATATTGCCGTTCATAGTGTTTGATGCGCTCGGCTCGATGGAGAAACTCCGTGTGATCACTGAACAGATGCCCGTCGTGATTCAAATCGTGCACGTTAATTTCGAAACCGCGCCTTCGAATTTCGTCTAGCAAATGTTTCGAGGCTTTATACCGCTTTTCAGGGACTATCTGAAAGGATGATTTGATCCCGAATGAATCATCGAAATCCATTAATTTCTCACAAAAATTCAAGCCAGATAACGATTCGACATCGTGCGTCATAATCGCGCAGCTGCGCGCTCCATCCGGCCAGAACCAGATAAAAGGAATTTTGCGAACGCCCTGCGACCTCATCGCAAGGATCAACAAGTGCTCGAATATATTCTCTACCGTGCAATCCACAGGCCACCTGGGAAAAGATACCTTGTCCCACCCTTGGAAATACATTTGTTGCAAATGCTTGCGCACCATCGTCGGCATGAACGGCCGTCCCAGATAATAGATGTTTCGGATGAAGGGATTGGCCCCAAGTCTCCGTTTTTTTCCAACCGGGTTTGCCGTGTACTTCTCGCGTCGCAAATTGTCTACGACCTGTACGGCGTTAAATGGAAGTTCGAACGACGCTGCACTTACTTTGACATCGTCCGAAGCTATAGTCTGCGTCTCAGCAACTGACGTGGAGGGCGCGACCGACGAACATTGTCCGAAGCAAATTGTATTACCGTCGAGCCGGAAAAATCCGGATGCCGGGGATAGATCCGCGGCCACAGTAAAGGAGGGTATCTCTCGAGGGCATCGAAAGTGTTCCCGTATGAGTTGAGTGTTGTCTCCCCGATCCATATTAAATGCCCGCTCTTATATCATCACGGAATCCACTACAGCCAACCTTTTTTTTCTACTCCATTCGGGCCATAAATTGCCTTCGGTCGTGTACGGCGACTCCGCTTGGTTAGCTTCGATCGAAGCTTCAATTATAGCCAATCCCGAAAACGGTGTGCTCCCTGACTTAGGACACTGGATTAGCGATTCGGACCAAGGCAAGGTATGCTCAAAAATTGATGAGGTTCAGACTAACAGATACTCGTTTTAGGAGGGAGAACCAATTCCGATCGCAAGCACTTTCGTGCAGCCGATATAACAGCAATGCGCTACCTAAACTGCATTTTCTCTAGTCTCGCACCCCCGCTCCAGAACAGCTAGTTGAACGACCCGGCTAAGTCTAACCACGGCGCCTCGCCCCTGGCTAAACGTGATCATCCCGGAAAGGCGGACGACCTATGCAGCGGGTGGTATGCTCATCAGAAGCCAGTAGGCATTCCTCGCAATCGACCGCCGTGGCCGTTCCAAACTGTTCAAGACGCGTTGCCGCAGCCATATAAATCGTCAAGTCCCGCAACTCCTTAAATGCATCTATATCGGAAAATCAGCGAGAGAGAAGAACTTCCGCAATCAACAGGTAGCGGCATGTTCCCTAGCTGCGAGAACACCATTAGACATGTCACAACTAGAGTCATTTGCGACACCTCCTTCAACCGAGCGGGAACGTCGGCCGGCCGAGACCGGCTTCCCTTCGTCGGATGAATTTAGGCTGGCACTTTTTTTCGCGTTTCGCCGAAGAAATCCGAAGGCATTGATTGGTCCGCTGAGGTCCGAAATCAATTCTCTCAGTTCGGATCGGCCACCGGGCATGACCATCCAGAGTCCGAGGTAGATAAGCGCACCGGCAGCGCTCCCCAGGCATAGGTCTCCAAAAGCGCTCTTGACGGGCATTGCATACCTCAGGAAGGCCAGGATCATCCCCATTATAACGCTGGCAGCAAGGGGCTTACAGATCGCCGAGAAAAACAGGCCGAGGCTGATCGGAGTTTTCTTGAAGACCCAATACAGCTTCGGGACCAACAACAGGTAAATGGCCCAAACTTGCGCCCACGCGATTCCGATGGGTCCCCAGGGGATTCCTGCGATGAAGAACAAAACGAGTGCAACGGACGAAACCAAGCCGATCCAGAAAAACCTTCGCGAGTGACCGCATGTAAGCATCACACCGCCTGCAGTTGTCGCAGCGGGTCGGAGCAGCGCAGCGATAGCCAGGACCTGGAAAATAGGCGTCGCCTGTATCCATCGTTCTCCAAGCGCGAGCCGGACAAACGGTTCCGCGTACACCGCAAGGAAAACAACGAGCGGCATGGTTACAAGACTCAGCATGCTAAGGGACTTCCGGTAGTAGCGGCGATATCTCTCAGGGTCGTGCTGCAACCGGCTTAGTGCTGCCTCGCTGACCACTTGAACCGGGTAACTGAGCTGGTTGATGGGCGCGAGAACCAATTGAAATCCTTGCCGATAAAACCCGAGCGGAACAGCTCCAAACAGCTTTCCAATCAGGACCTGATCCATACTTGAGCTCAAAAACGATAGCAGATTGCATGCTGTCAAATCTCCGCCAAACCGTAGCATCGATCCCACACCCGCCTGCCTGGACGGGACTCCCGGCACCCATGGCATACAGATCCAACTACCGACCGTAATAAAGGCACTTCGAAGGACCTCGCGAGCAACCAGCGCCCAATATCCAAATCCCTTGAGCGCCATAATTATTGCCAAGACAAGGCTCAATAAGCTGGCGCTCAGTTGGATCGCGGCCATGTGGGTAAATTTCATTTGCCGGCGCAGCAACGCTTGATGCTGGATAGCCATTCCGCTGAGAGGAAAGCTAAGGGCAATCGCAAGCGTAATTGGGATCAATCGCGCATCCGCGTAGAAAAGCGAAATGGGATAGGCGAGAGCCGCCACAACGATCATCATCGCGAGGCCAAGTCCAGCATTTAGCCAGAACAAGGTGCTCACCTGTTCGTGAGTAATTTCCTTCTTTTGAATCGTGGCATTCGAAAGTCCAAGATCTTTGAAGCGTTCAGCAATCGCCGTAATCGCGGTGACCATGCTGAGAAGGCCAAAGTACTCCGGCACTAGAAGCCGGGCGAGCACCGCCACCGATCCGAAACGGATAATGAAATCGGTGCATTCCGAAACCATCGCTATCGCACCACCGCGAACCGACTTGTTTTTCAGATCGGTCGCAACCCCATCACCGCCCACCAAACGCATAAACCTGGCGGATCCGTTCATACGTTTGCGCTTCCTCCGGTCTGACAAGACCAATGCTTTTGCTTCAATGTACTGATCATTCCAATAGTATTTCGACTTAGAACCGAAATAGTTGAGGATTAAAATAGGCCTTGTGCTGGCGCCCTCGGACGAATCCAAAAACGGAGCGCAAGTTGCGGTGGCTGAGAGCCTTCGACTGCCTGGTATCCGAGCGCTCAATCGGTGGGCACCGAAATCTTCTTCATTTCGGAGGCTGTTTCGCAAAACCAGCAAACCGGTGCTCGCCGCTTTCCGCTCGCACCTTCCCTGGCCTGCGCCAAACCTACCACCCCTATTAGTTGCTTGTACCGCTTTGCGGAGCGTTCGAGCGTCGCCCAGAGTTAAATAGAACTTCAAACAGGTAGCCTGCCGTCTCCTCGAGAAGTTCCCTTGACCTTTCACTGGATTTCCACCAAGCCTCGGTTTGGTAGCTGGCCGGTTGCCAACCGATGACTCCGACACTCGTTTCGGGGCCGAGAACCTTGGCAAATACCAGAGCGCTTCGGCTGGCATGGGGACCAAGAGTATATACAGTTACATCCTTTGGCTGAATCTTTGCCTTGCGAAGAGCCTGCCAAACGGCCACCGCCGATTCAAATGTCCGATGGCTTTCTGTATCCTCCGAGATAGCCACAACAACTTTGTCTTCTGGAACCCCCAGCCGAATCATCTCGCGGGCAGCCATGACCGCATAACTCTCGGGTTTGTCCTCCCAACGACCGGAGGTGAGACCGCCCGATGCAACAATGTAGCGATATCCTCCATGCTCGAATTCATCGACCGCGGCACGCAGTCCCTCCCGACCGATCCAGCCTTCCACTACGAGAACTTCTGGAGGCACTCTGTGGGTAGCCGCTAGAATCGACTCCCCAAACTTAATCCACGCAGCGATCAGAATGAAGAAGATCGCAACGATGCAGACCAGCCCCAACCAGGTTGGGCAGACCACTGTGCGACGCCGGAAAAGCCGAATTCGCCAGGGCCGCTGGACGTCTTTCGCTGGCGTCGCGACCGCCGGGATATTGCGGGTTACACCCGATTTTCCTTGCGGAGCTTTATCCGTTTCCATTGAACATCAAAGCAAATCAAATACCAGTTTCCGGGAATAAAAAGCTTCAGCTCGACCGGTGGAGGAAGCGCATTCGATTCCCCTTATGCGGTGCATGGCCTCAAAGGTGTCGCGGGTGAACCAGTGCTTTGTGGCCTGTGTCTGAAAATGCTTGAGCAACAGTTCGACTTTTCGGGAAGCGAGCCGCTCAGAAAGCGGGATGAACAGATTGGGCTGACCGAGATCCCCATCGTATTTGAGGATTTCGTACTCGAGAACCAAGTGATTCCTGAATGTGTTCCAAGCGAGTTCCGACAACACTCGATGGTCCTGATGCCGGTCATTGCGGTAGTGCGTAAATACGACGTCGGGATCAAAGTTTGCCTTGATCTGTTCGTACCAATCCTTAATGGCCGGCCACTCGCTTGGGAAATAGCTCTCTCGAAATGATCCAATTTTAATCTCGCGTTTCGCGAACCCAGACAAAAATTCCTCCGCGCTCTGCTGCGCCTCTTGCGCGCGCGCGTTCGGGGCGCTGAAAACAACCCACCGGATCTCGAGATCCGAGCGTTTTTCCGCGAGCTCGAGCAACGTGCCTCCTAGCCCGATTTCAATGTCATCCGAATGTGCGCCGAGGCACAACAGCCGCCGAACTCCGCTGAAGGTGGATTTCCACATGATATTATCAGACTTTGTCTATTTCATTTTTGATCTTAGTCCGGCCTGTCGACATGCGTCCTCTTCTTTCCGCTCTTTGATCCGAACGGTTACCAGCTTCGCCGCAGAGGCCTACCGACTGGGGCTCAACCTGTTGAGAGTGCCGTCCGTGCTCGCCCCGGATCGTATCAACCCGCGCCTTGGAACGGACCCCTGCTTCCTAAGCAATCATGGTTGATGTCAATTGTCATCGAATTGAGCCGTTACCGACTCTTCGCTCTCTCCCTGTCCTTCGTCTAACTCATAGCAGATTCGGTCGTCCGTGAGAACCGCATACGCGATTCTTGCTCGCTCACTGCCGCTTCCTCGAATTTGCCAACGACCCCCTTCAACAACGAGATCCATTTCGCTTCGCATGCGCCACCAACTCGCCACCTCCTTCGGCAATGCGATCCAGGTTTCTCCCTTCGAACGAAGCTCCGAGAGGTAGAGCAGCAGTTCGCCATAAACCTTTCGCGCCTTCTCAGGAATGACGTAATCAGGATGAATGATAAAACTCATGAGACCATGAATTCCCCGGATGATAGACATTTGCTCACGCCATAGGCGGGTTGAATAGTCGCCCAAAATATGGAAAAGCGAGTAGTCCTGCGTCGTCGTTACCGGCAATTCGATCATATTGCCAATAAAGAAGGGGAACACCGTGCAACAACCCCCTCGCTGGGGATCGAGGTGCGCTACATTCGGAACCGACATATCATAGGAAAAATCCAGCGCGTCGTACCAATCAACGTTCCGATACAATATAGCCGAACGAAAGCCTTTCGCGTCATATTGCCGTTTATAGTGTTTGATGCGCTCGGCTCGATGGAGAAACTCCGTGTGATCACTGAACAGATGCCCGTCGTGATTCAAATCGTGCACGTTAATTTCGAAACCGCGCCTTCGAATTTCGTCTAGCAAATGTTTCGAGGCCTTATACCGCTTTTCAGGGACTATCTGAAAGGATGATTTGATCCCGAATGAATCATCGAAATCCATTAATTTCTCACAAAAATTCAAGCCAGATAACGATTCGACATCGTGCGTCATAATCGCGCAGCTGCGCGCTCCATCCGGCCAGAACCAGATAAAAGGAATTTTGCGAACGCCCTGCGACCTCATCGCAAGGATCAACAAGTGCTCGAATATATTCTCTACAGTACAATCCACAGGCCACCTGGGAAAAGATACCTTGTCCCATCCTTGGAAATACATTTGTTGCAAATGCTTGCGCACCATCGTCGGCATGAACGGCCGTCCCAGATAATAGATGTTTCGGATGAAGGGATTGGCCCCAAGTCTCCGTTTTTTTCCAACCGGGTTCGTCGTGTACTTCTCGCGTCGTAAATTGTCTACGACCTGTACGGCATTAAAGGGAAGTTGAATCGACGCTGCACTTACTTTGACATCCTCCGAAGCTATAGTCTGCGTCTCAGCAACGGACGTGGAGGGCGCGACCGACGAACATTGTCCGAAGCAAATTGTACTACCGTCGAGCCGGAAAAATCCGGACGCTGCGGATAGATCCGCGGCCACAGTAAAGGAGGGTATCTCCCGAGGGCATCGAAAGTGTTCGCGTATGAGTTGCGTACCGTCTCCCCGATCCATCTTATATACCCGTTCGATTAATCTGTTCACTAATCGCCCGAGCCTCTGCCTCGGCAGCGACCCCCCTCAGTTACTTCGAACGATGGCGTGGTTGTTTCCTAAATCTGGCTCCACGCTCTTTCCGGCTGGAAGATAGTTCAGGCGCGGTTTTACGCCTACAGGCATCGAGTCAGAATTGCGACACCGTCCGCCCGTTCGAATTTGCATCAGTTCTTATATCATCATGCAATCCACTACAGCCAACCTTTTTTTCTGCTCCATTCGGGCCATAAATGGGTTCGGTTGTGTACGGGCGACTCCGCTCGGTTACCTCCGATCGAAACTTCAGTTGCAGAGAAAATTGCGGTCAACCTCGAAAAGGCGTGCTCGCTGACCTAAGGCATCGCATCGATTGGAGAATTTAAAGGACGGCCGGAATTGAACAGAAGCTCAAACGGATAGCCGATAATCTCTTTAAGCAAGCAGTTCGCCCTCTTACTGGATAGCCACCAGGGCTTCAACCGATACTCAGACGGAGTGAACGCGATCACACCGACCTTCACCCCCGGCACGCAAACCTTTTGATAGATCAGGTGACTGCGCATAGCATGCGGACCTAAGGTGAAAAGATTGATTCCGCTAGGCCGGATTCCTGCGCGCTGAATCGACTGCCATGCCGCCAGTGCCGATTTGAAAGTGCGCTCGCGATCGACCTCTCCGACGGAGGAAACGATAATTCGTGAATCAGGAACGCCCGATCGGGTTAGTTCTTCTTTTACGGATTCTCCGTATCTAAGAACATCAGTGACGAGCAGATCTTCCGATGGGCCGCCTGCCACGACGAGATATGTATATCCTCCCCGGCCGAATTCCTCGGAAGCAGCGTGAAGCCCTTCAAGTCCGATCCAATCATCCACGATCAGAACGTCGGCTCGCAGGGGTCGAGTGATCGAAAAGAAAGCTTCGCCAAATACGCATAGCCAGACCGAGCCGAGTGCGCCTATTACAAAGAATATCCATAGAAGTGTCATCGAACGGCGCCAGCGACCCGAAAGGTGCTGATAGAACCAGAATTTCATAGCACTCAGAGAAAATTGGATTTGCGATTCGGAACGAGGCAGGTATGCGCAAAAATTGATTAGATTCTAACTAACAGATAACTTGTTCTGGGAGAGAGAACCGATTCCGGCCTATAGCAAGCATTTTCGCGTAGCCGATATAACGTCCTGACGATGCGCTACCTAAACCGCATTTTCTCTAATCTCACACCACGCGCCGGAACAGCTATCTAAAGAACGTTGATCGGACTGGGTTACGGTGGTAGAACGAGACGACCGTGACGCTTCGAGGTTCCGTTTCTTAGTTGAACGACCTGGCTAAAAGTCTAACCACGGCGGCTCACGCCCCCGGGCAAGCCGTGATCATCCCGGAGAGGCGGAAGATTTATACAGCGGCGTTTGGGACGCTCGTCAGGAGCCAACAGGCATTATTCCCAATCGATGTCCGTGGCCGTTCCAAACCGTCCAAGGTGCGTTGCCACGCCCATACAAATCGTCAAGTTCCTGCAACTCCTTAAATGTATCCATGCAGGCCCAGAAGCCGTTATGAGCGTGCGACAGGAGCCGTCCTTCAGAAATTAACCGTCGAAAAGGTTGTTCGACCAGTTCGTCTCCATCCTTGATGTACTTGAAGATATCATGCCGAAATATGAAAAACCCTCCATTGATGCGGGCCCCTGACTTGGTGACATGCTCAATGCTCTTCACAATACCTTCACGGTCCACGGAGATCATATGGAAACTGGCCCGCGGTTTCACGCTCACAAAGCAAGCTGTGCTATTGCTCTTCAGGAAGGTCTCGGTAAGACCGTTGAGGTCTACATCGGAAAGCCCGTCCGTGTAGTTTGCAAGGAAGACTTCTTCACCTTCCAGGTGTTTCTCGACAGCCTTCAAACGCATTCCGATGTTCGACGTGAGACCGGTATCGACGAACGTGATCCGCCAATCGTGTATGTCGCTGCTCAACAACTCTAAGTTTTTGCCGCCGCCGGACAGCACAAAGTCGTTGGACACGCACTCGTCGTAGTTGCGGAAATAGTTCTTTATAACGTCTGCTTTATATCCCAGGCACAGAACGAAGTCTTTATGCCCATAGTGAGCATAATATTTCATCACATGCCATAAGATCGGGCGATACCCGATTGGCACCATGGGTTTGGGCACCGACTCCGAATACTCGCGCATCCGCATTCCCATTCCGCCACAAAATAAAACTACTTTCATTGAAAATCCTCCGGTACTCGATCAAGCCACGCTCCGCGTCTTAATGACCTCCTGCGTCACAACGATCGCGAAGGACTGAAAGGTCATCGGCTCTCGGAGAATAATTACGACCGGCGAACGACAGTCTTGAGGAGAATGCAATAAAAAGTGCAATTCCTTCCGCGATTTCGGTCCCCATACCGTAGCCCTGTGATTTCAGCACTTCCGGATCGGATTATTGCTTGGTTCCGTAGTTGGGCGTTCGCCCAGGACAGGATCCGGTACTTCTTCTGTCGTCCCATCAGGGGCGAATTTGTCAGTTCACCACCCTGAGCTGCTGAGGAGGGGCCACAGTGGCGTTCGGGCTTGCTGTCGGCACTGGGGTCGCCACTGGGGTCGGCGTTGGCGTCGATCCATCGGTCGCACTGTAGCTCGAAAAGCCGTAATTGGCGTCGAGTCCAGTCGCTCCCTGGAGAAAGAAACCTATGCCCGGGCTCCCACTCGAGAAGGTGTTGTCCGTTACTTGGAGCACTTGAACTCCATTCCGGTACGCGGTGATTGTGTTGCCGTTGATCTTAGCTTGTAGGACATCGCCGTTCACGCAATGCTGTGAGGTACCGCCCAACTGCGTGAAGCTTCCAAGGGGACCATTCCATCGCACGATTTGAATGTAGGAATTCGCCGGGTTGGTGGAGACTGAGGAGTTGATCTCATAGCCGGTAATGGAATTCGCGGAAATGGTGGTCCGCAGACGCAGCTCAACCTCCTCGAATACGCCGGACACACTGGACGCATTAATCACCGAAACGGTGGCTTGTGCTGTCTGATTCGGTCCCCACGTTCCTGTCAAAATGGCCGTGGAGTCTGAATACACAGCAGCTCCCGGGGAATTACCAGGCTGCGTTCCAAACGCAATTCCCGGAGTGGTGCGGACATTCGTCCAACCAAGTCCAGTAGTCCCTCCGTTGTTCCACCTTCCACCCTCCGAGATAGGATTCTCCGCGAGGGGAAATTTGGTGGAATAGGTCCCTTGGGACAAAGCGAGCACCGGCATCGAAATCAAGAAACCGAGAGAAATCGCCCAACGGCAGAAATGAGAAAAAAGTAGCATTACACTTCTTATATCTATTGAGTTAATCGAATCAAAAACACGTTATGGAGGGCTAAGACCGCAAAGCAGACTGTCTGGCACCCCGCGGAGTCGCCAGACCAACTCGTCCAAGAGGGAGCAAAAATCGATTTCCAGGCAAAAGACAAGTCCTTTCCTTCAGCCGCTGGAGAATCGGTCAATGTGCGGGGTCAATCCACGGAAAAGCGCTGTCTTGCCGGCGACCAAACAAGTGCACTACCACGTACGAAACAATTCCGAAGGTACTCTCCAGTCGGAGGTTCGGCAACGGGAAGAGCTTTCGTTCATACTTGCTCTTTTTTGGGAACTGTCTCGATTTCCATGAAACCACTGACCGGCACGCTCTTTTCTTGATCCGGAGGAGACTTCTTCAAACTGCGAAAAAGATCCAGGTACAGGGCTTTCTGCCCCAGTACGAATAGAAGTATGCCAGCGTAGGCGGCAAAAAGAATTGCATTCTCCAGCAAGAGTTGCGGCAAAGGCGATAGCTTACTGCCATAGAAAAAGCGCACGCCGAAGGCGAGACCAGCGGCCAAAATAATCGAAAATAACGGTCGCCCAATGACAGACATAATATCCCAAAAGGAAATTCCTGTGCCGCGCACCGACCAAGCGATCACGGGGACAATCCAAAGGATCATCACGACCGAATAGGCAAGTGCGACGCCTTGAGGTCCGTAGGGTAACCCGATGAGGTACCCAGCAACAACCAGTGGAGTGAAGACCAAAGCGATCCGGAGCGCGCGGCCAACCTGACCTGTTGAATTGAGCAGCCAGCCCAGCGGATTAGCGATTGCGAAGGCCAGAATTGTCGGGGAAAGAAAACGAAAAATGCCGGCGACCTCATTCCATTTTGGACCTAGGAGAACGAATATCAATTCGTCAGCAAAAATGGCGCAGGCAACCGTTACCGGCATCGTCACCGCCAAGACTAGTGCGTACCCCTTGAGAAAGTAGCGTTTGCGTCGATCCGGGTCATTTTGAATGCGCGATAGCGCCGCGAATGCCACTTCGCCAACCGCTCCATTGAGGTTATCGATCGGGATTCGAATCAACTGGTAAGCACGGCCATATAGCCCTATCGCATCTACTCCCCAATAGCGGCCCAGAAGCACCTTGTCGAAATTCGAGGCGACATACACGACCAAGCCGTTTAAAGTCATCAAACCACCGAACCGCATCATCGAGCGAACCCCCGCCCTCCTGCGAGGCCTCCCTGGTAGCCAACCTGAAGCCAGCCATAAACCGATTGTCGTGCTGAACGGCAAACAAACAGCCATCGAGACGAGCGCCCAATACCCATAACCTGCGGCAGCGAGTCCGATCGCAACGCCGGTACTTACGATCAGAGAGATCATATCGATTAGGGACAACGCGGTAAAACGCATCTGACGCTGCAACACCGCCGAATGCTGGACACCTGCACCATTGAATAAAAAGCCCGCGGACACGCCGATTGCAATCAAGACCAATCTAGGCTCGTGATAAAAGGCACCGATCGCAGGTGCGAGACACACCGTGGCAACGGCAAGTATTAAGCCCACCGCAGTATTGATCCAAAACAGGGCCGATGTCTGCTCGTCGGTCACATTGGCATGTTGAACAGTCGCCGCAGAAAGACCGAAATCCCGGAACAAACTTAACACTCCGGTAAAGGCCGTCACCATTCCGACCAGCCCAAAGTCCTTCGGCTCCAAAAGTCGGGCCAAAACCATCACTGAACCGATACGAAGCAAGAAACTGGCTCCCTGCGAACCAATCCTCGCGGACCCCCCACGGATCGTCCTAGACTTCAAATCGTTCATGGTCTTAAGGAATGAGCGATATTAACTACCGCCCTTGCCAGCCGGCTGTGTCAGCCGGCGTTGTTCTTTCTTGGGGAACCGTTCTGAGAGTTTTCTTAACGCTCGAGCAGGGTTTAGAAACTCTCGCCCGAGATGCGTCGCCGCTGATTTTATCAACAGTCCGCGCGTAAGCGGGTATCCCAACTCGGCCAGGCGCCCTCGATGATAAGCCCAGAACTCTTTCCCGCGAAAACCTAAAAAATACTCAACAGCTAGAAAGTTGTAGTAGCTCCGCATCGCACGCCGTATCAACCGATCCAATTCGGCCGGCTCAAGATACGAAGGCCCATACTGTTTGAGGTCGTCTACGTATGCCGACGAATACCGAGCAAGCCTGGCGGACGCGGAGCTCTGGGTCGCATCATGCTTGAGTTCAAAAGATAGTATCTGATGCACAAATCCGAAGTCGGATTCGCGCAAACAGCTGAAGCAGGCGCTCGTATCAGCGTGCGGCGACGGATTTGGATAAAACGCCTTGGTTTTTCTTACGAGGTCGGCCCGATACGTGAGCGAAGTTGGTGTGCCGAACCCGAATGCAGGATCGCCCCCGAGAAAGATTCGCCGACAGACTTCGCGTCCTGGAAAGACAACTCGCGGATAATCAAAGCCCTGCCATCTGATGTAATCTCCGCTAAGTTGGTAGGATCCGATTATCCCGACGGAAGGATTTAATTCGGCAACTTCGATCGTCCGACTAAGATACTCGGGAAACAAAAAGTCATCGGCGGAAACGACTTTGCAGTATTTGGCCTCCGGCGAGATGAGTCCAAAAGCGATATTGTGATTTTCAATTACGCCGACGAAGTCCTGGTTGTTGTGGACCCGGATACGTTTGTCCTTTGCGGCATAGGCCAATGCGATCTCGAGCGATCGGTCCTTACTACAATTGTTTACGATGATGTACTCGTAGTTTTGATAGGTCTGCGCCAATACGCTCTCGATACACTGAACAAGAAAGTCGGCACCATTATATACAGGTGTTAGTATACTAACTAGAGGTTGTTCCAAAGCAGTCGTGGTCGGATGCTGCATATTTACACAACAGTGTTAGGAAATAGATTGTCGAACTGGCGGGCAAGCGTGGCTTTAAAAAATGAGTATTTGTCGCTCATTCGGCTTTTAATCTCGGCCGCATTCGAGACCAAATCGTCAAATGCGAGCGCCAACGCGTCCGCATCCAGTTTCCTGATATCAAGACAGTAGCGGGACAATCCGATATCACCCATTAGTGTCATGATCTTCGAATGATGCGAAAGGGCGATGACCGGTTTATTCAAAAGATGCGCAAAGATAACACCATGAAAGCGGCACGTAATCACATAGTCCATTCTTGAGATCGTGCTCAAGAGCTCCTTCGTATTCCTCGAGATGGCGAGATCCGACAAACCTTCGATGGGAAGTTTACTTGAGCTTTTAAGTGCGCCCTGAAGATCGCGAACAGATGGCGGATCAACTCCGATGTCCGTGCAAAATAGAGTAACGCAGTTGCCGTCCGCAAGAAGGCGCGCTCCAAGAGTCGCGAGGCCGCTGATGAGAGAATCATAGGCGTTAGGGTCGCCGTCGGCATAAAGCGGTGGGAGGCCGTAGGGCATAGGCGCCATTCCGACGTTGGCCAGGCGCTGCGTCGCCGGACGACTCACCAAAGAAGCGTCGATTTCGAGACCATAAACGAGATCGGGAAAAACATGCGTATCGCCTCCGAACCCGATTTGGTGGACGAGTTCGGCTGATTTGGCGTCTCGAAAGGAATTAAAATCGGCAAGGTAAAGCGCGGTGCGAATGAAAAACTTGCTCAACGAACGAGTCAGGGGTCCGGCGCCGACACTCAAAAAGACCGGCTTAACACGAGCCAGCCGCGCAAGGACGATCCATTTGAAGATAGTGTACGGGAACCCCCATGGACCACCCCAGGACTCGGTCAATTGGCCGCCGCCGCAAATGACCAAAACGTCGAAAGAGCGCAGCGCGCTGAAGGAACTGACGAGGAACCGCACCTCGCCCCAAAAAGCTGCCGGGGTTTTGACCGCCAAGGCGAAAAGCGCTCGCAGAATTGCGAAAAGGGCGGGATGCAGTTGGGAAACTGCCTTGGCCCGGCTCTTGAAGCTTGCAGAAGCGTTCGCTGCACTCGCCCCGAACGTCCAAGTTTTCCTTCGAATTGGATAGGAGCCAACGCCGTGCCGCGACTCGCTATCATCGGGGTTCATTGAGAACGTGTATAAGACGGCATCAGGCCAGCGGTTACGTATATTCTGCATTGCCGCCTCTTGAGTTGCATCGTCCCCAAGATTTCCGCCGCCCATGTGATCCAGGAGACCAATGGTTTTCACAAGGGCGCCCTTTGGATCTGGCTGCGAATCGCTAAAAACCGGATCAGGCATCGTTACTTGCGGTCGCTTTGATTCATTGAGAAGCCGCATCAGATCGCCTCCAGCCAGCCAGCTTTCATGTTATCAATTATCGCATCCATGATCGCCCTCCCTCAGATTCTCCTCGACTCAATCGTCAAAACAATTCTACCCCGTCATTTGTCGGAACCCAGGCACTTTGGTGCGAAATCAAGAGACTACCGCCGGCGAAGCCTTAACGGACAAAACGCGGTTGGCCGCATTCTCACCGCTCTTGAAAGACTCATCGGTCCACAGATATCCCCAGTCGCCATAACGTCCGCAATAACCAATTCCGAGCTCGTCCAAATACCCATGGACTATCCGAAGCGCAGCCGCGCGCTCGTGATCAAAAATGATGTTCGCGTATCGGAGCAACATCGCTTTGCGGCATAGAATCTGGTCGTTATCGCGAAGCAGCCCGCAGCGACGGAGATCCGCGATGACGGGATCGATCCAGTCTTCGGGAGACCCGGTAAATGGCTTGTATTTATTAGAGAAATAAATTTCCGCCTGGATGCTGCTTGTCCCTGCAGGAGCGTTGCTGGCGGCAAGCATGTGCGGGAAGCCAAGCCGCGAGAAACAGATGTCCTCATCGTAAAAGTAGGTCACGTGAGCGTTAGAAACGTCTTCGCGGTTCACACCGATATTGACGACAACGCACGTCGAGCAGGCCAGACGACGGCACGCATCGAGAACCTCAGGAGGAGCGCCGTCTATCATCGGAATCAAATCTGGCAATGGTATGGAGGTGATAAGGCCATCGTACTGTGCTACAAGACCGTTCGCGAAACTGAGCAGCCGAGCCCGTGGATCGATCGAGACTAACTCGTGGTTAAGGTTCAGGTTTCCGAGGGGCACAAACTTATTCAAATAGGAAACAAAGCCGCCATTCGTTGGATAGCGAAAGTGCGTGATGTAGTGAATTTGCGGGGCGGAAGCCGAAATGGCGCCACGCAGAACCTCTTCGAGGCTTGGTCGATAAATCCGCGGACCCAGCCAATCCGTCGTCATGTTCTCCGCGGTGGTAGTATGGTACTTCCGCGTATATTGCATCGGAAATAGCTCGGCGAAGGTTCGTCCAAAACTCGCAAGCAACCAGTCAGCGTAGTTCGTCACTGGTCGTTCAGGCGCGTTATGCTCCTCAGCAAAATCAGAGATCACCTTCACGATAACCTCGTCCGGCAATCCTTTAAGATGGAGCTGTACGGGATGCTGCGGCCAGGAGCCGCGCCAGTAATTATTCAAGTAGACCTGCAAGGTCTCATACTGCTGATCCACACTGTCCGCGAATAGATCCTGAATCCGAGGATCCTTGGTGTAGGAGATGTGCGGGCCAACGTCAAAAAGGAAACCGGTATCGTAGCGGAACGACGCGGTGTGTCCACCATGATAGGAGTTTTTATCGTACATTACGGGCGTAATTCCTTCGCTATGCAGGCGGTAGGCGGCACCACATCCGGCCATGCCGGTTCCAAGAATGATGATGTTTGGCATTGAGACTGTTTTCCTGATTTCTTCTCTAGATTGTGCAGACGTCGACTGTTGAGCGCGCCTGGTAGCGTTCGATTTGCGTTTGAACGAGGAGACGGAGATCCTTGCCGATCTGAAAAGCTCGGTACCACTCGACGATCCAATCGAGTGCTTCGTGCAAGGGAATCAGCGGATGCCAATTCAAGTAGGCATTCGACTTTGAAATATCCAACTTCAAATAATGTGCCTCGTGAGGATGATCCCCCGTGTCTCGGGTCCAAGATGCCTGATCCCCCCACAACTGCACCAACTTGTCTGCCAACCAGGAGACAGGCTTGGCATCCGAATCGGCAGGTCCAAAGTTCCAACCACAGGCAAAGCGCTCAGGGTATTCTGTGAGTCGTTCCGCGAGCAGAAGATACCCACTGAGCGGCTCCAGAACAAATTGCCACGGCCGCGTGGCTGAAGGGCTTCGGATCAGGCAAGATTGGCCTGCGAGGAATGCCCGCATAAGGTCAGGAACGAGCTGGTTGCTGGTCCAATCCCCACCCCCGATCACATTCCCAGCGCGAGCACTCGCAAGTGCGACGCCATGGTCCTGAAAAGACTCGATTGGAAAGTATGACTCGCGGTAGGCGGTCGTCACAAGCTCCGCGCACCCCTTGGAATTTGAGTACGGGTCCCGGCCCCCCATCGGCTCGTCTTCCCGATACCCCCAGACCCACTCGCGGTTTGCATAGCATTTATCACTGGTGACGTTCACTACCGCACACGGCCATTTAAGCTGCCGTAAAGATTCCAGAACATGGACGGTTCCCATTACATTAGAGGAATAGGTTTCTATGGGATCATCATATCCGCGCCGCACAACGGTTTGTGCCGCCATATGGATGATAACCTCCGGCCGACACTCAGCGATCGCACCCTTAAGTCGCGTGAAATCCCGGATATCGCCGCTAATAGAACGGACACTGCTCGCAACGTTTGCTGACTCGAACAGGTTCGGTTTTGTTGGCGGTTCAAGTGAGTAGCCCGTTACATCTGCTTCCAACGCGCTCAGCCACATCGAGAGCCAGCTTCCTTTGAAACCGGTATGCCCGGTCAGGAATACCCGCCGTCCCTTCCAGAACCCTCGATCGATCATGAATCGTCGCATTCCGTTGCTGCTGCCCTCTGTTTCGCGATTCACGTCGTTTGGTTCAATAATTCCAGTAAGACTTCTGCTTGAATTGTACACTTGCACGCTGCCGCCCATGGCCGCTCTCCGTTTCTGCTGGAGAAGCATTCCTAGATCTGATCGTCATTTAGATTCGATCGAACAATACCGACCAACAACGCAATTCATCGACAGCGATCTGGGGCGATTAAGAAATATCTTCAAAGATAACCTGTAGGATTACCGTGTTGACGGACGATCCTCGCCTCATCGCGTCTCTCCGACTGTTACTTGCTGTATCGGCGATTTCTGCACCTTATGCGTCGCGGAGGGCCAAAACGCATCCTGCTCTTGCCAAAGAACCTCGACCAGTCCGCTGGACCGACGCACCACGTCGTTGAACGTAATGACCTCGTCTTTCGCCAAGTCGCGTCGCACTATATTGCCTTCCGAAAGACCGATTGGCAAAGCGTTGGCGGCACGGGCGGCAACGGCGTTATCGATGAGTCCATACGTACAGAATCCGCCAATCCCGTCAAGGCGCTCGCCGGCTTTCAGATCGCGTTTGGCCACTGCAACGACTTCGCAGACAGGACCGGCAATAGGGGCAACTGTCGCATCCCGATGAATGACTGCCCGACCGATGGTCGACGCAATTTGCAAGTGCGGCAGATGAAAAGGAGTATAAAAGACGTAGAATGGGCCGTTGCCCAGTTTGTAGTATGCGAGCTGCGCTTTTTTCAACGGCGATTCCTCGTGGACAATAACAAAAGCGCCGGTGTGCGGTGCCGCGCCGAGAGCGTAGTCGACAAGACCGGATTCAAGCAATTGTTCCGCCGGCAGGAGGTTCGCCATTTCCCGGACCTCCCCACAAGCCGGACCGTACATGCCGCGGCGCCCGGCGCGGAACCCCGTTGCATTTGCTAAAACGGTGGCCTCCATCGACAGCTTGGTGGCATCCGCAAAGGAAGTGACTTTCGTCGCATCCTGATCATTCTTTTCCGCGAACGCACGTTGCGTATCAGGATTTCGATAATAGTCGACCATCCCTTTGATGTTCCCTGCGGCTACCGCCCGAAGTCCGAGCGATCGGAGATAGCGCAAGAGCGTCATCGCCACGCCTGGCTCGTCCCCGTCTGTGTGGGTGACTACCACGCCGGCGCGGTCTGCTTTTGCCTTCAGAATCGGGCCGAGAAGCGAATCGAGTTCTGCGTTCACCAACACAACGCTTTTGCCATGGCTAAAGGCATCGGTCACGACGCCAGCTGCGGCTTCGACAGTCCCGGTCACTTCCACCAGCAAATCGATGGCGTCGCACGATGTCAACACGCTGGGATCGTCCGTCAGTATTGGAACTCCTTTGGAGATTGCAGCTTCCGCATCTCGCGCGGAAGTGACTCGATTCCACCCTGAGGCACCGGATTCCCGAAACGCTCGCTCCCCATGTTCCAGCGTACGGTTTGCTATCGCAACCAGACGAATTCCCGGTACGGGTGTTCCCAATTGTAATGCGATTGCCCGGCCTGTCGCGCCGGCGCCGACCATTCCTACGCGGATTGGACGCCCGCGAGACTCACGTTCCTGAAGAGCGGTATCTACTATCATAGGGTACTCCGAAAAAGCGGCCAGTTCCGATCTTGGTCCGATACAGCCGTTGCTGCCAATGGCCATCCAATATTGAACGCCAGATCATCAAATCGCACCCCTCGTGCCGCGCCCGGGGTATAAAACTGCGAAGCCATATAGTACATCTCAGTCTCTTCTTCAAGAGTCTGATATCCGTGGGCGCACCGTTCGGGGACGTACAGCATCCGGCCGTTTTTTGCACTCAACTCCGCCCCATACCATTTGCCATAGGACTGAGAGTTCGGCCGAAGGTCAAGCACCACATCAAAGATGCTACCTCTCGTACACCGGACTAACTTGGCCTCAAGTGCCGGCTCCACTTGAAAGTGCATCCCCCTGGTCGTTCCCTTCTGGAGGCTGAATCCTAAATTCGCCTGTACCGGCAGGAAGTCGAGACCGGCTTCCGAAAATTCACGAGCACACCACGCCCGCATGAACCGACCGCGAGAGTCTTCGTGCGGACTAGGATCGATCAGCATAGCACCTGAAATTTCCGTGTCTGTAAAACGCATACAGCGCGTTGAAATGCTATTTGTTCCGGAAGTGGATTTCAAGATCTGCCAACAAATTCTACTTCGAGGATCCTAAAAGATGGGCGGTCTCGCCATCGTGGTTGACCAAGGGAGCTTCGCCAATCCGGAAGACGCAAGCGTAACGAGTCCTCCAGTCGCGACGGTTCTCGGAAAATGGTTCCAGCCCCCACCATTCCAACGGCCAACCCGGCGCCAGGGAAACATCCCCCTCGTGGATCTCTCTGAGCAGATCCGGGACCGGATTCCAGCACATCTCGTTCGCGACCTTCGTTCGCACCTCCAAGTCGACCCCCGAAACAAAAATGTAGCCGCCCGGCTTCACCAGACGTGCGATGTTGCGCAGACAGCTTTCCGCGGCAGCAGATTCCATGTGACAGAGGAACCGATTTGCCACTACGACATCTTGGGGACCCAAAACCTCGACGAGATCCGGGTCACTAGCGTCGCCAACCCTCCAGGTGATGCCCTCCTTGAGCCACGACTTCACTTTTACCCGATCCCCTTTCCGGTCGAACATCGCGTCCATTTCTGACTTGTCGAGGCGCTGGAAGATGGATTCACGTTCATTAAGGCCCTGGTCTCTGTAGGTGGCCCAAATCAACTTTTCTTCTTCGCTCATCCTGGGGCCCTTCAAGCCGGTGTGACTGGGAGGACCTTTGAGCGAATAAACGCCCTCCTTGGCGAAATCAACGATCTCTTTGGAAATATCGACAGCTTGCAGCGCGATTTTCAGGTCCGGACGCGCGGAGCGGATGCTCCACAAGATAGAGTAGACCTCGGCACCTTTGCTGCACGCCAGCACCGTGATCGCCACATTTGCCCCAGGCGGCCTCTGACCGAGCAAACGGCACATCAATTCCATCTCTGGCCGGTTTCGCAGAAAATAGGTTGAATGGCTCTGGCTGCGCCCGGAATAACGGCAGATCAAGAGGTGTAGGTGCCTACCGTAAGCCCGGCCCAGCGACTGCTTCCTGAAAAACTCTGGGAGGTGCCGCCAAATCCGCCCACTCTGGCGTAAGTATAATTCGAGAGATGTTCGAATCATGGATGTCAAGTTTCCTTAGTAGCGCCCACGTCGCTCTTCTCGCCGGACTGAACTTGATGTGCGACCCGGGTAAGATGCTCGGTTCGGTTTTTATAAGCAATTTCCTGCACTGATTCAGAAGCCCTTTCGGTCCCGTTCGAAGCCTGCACACTGTTGGACTGCTGAAAATAGTTACGGACGATTGCTACAGTAGGTAAGGAAAATTATTACAATTATTACAAAAACTCACCACATTCAGAAATCGATGCCGAGGATCTCAAGGCCTTTTGACCCAATCTGCAAACAATAACTCTGGCGGTATTGCCCCTGTCAGTTCTGAGGGTGTTATGAATACTTGGCAGTATCCTGCATCCGTTCGAACAACCAGTTCTAACAATGCCTCGTTCGCTGCGAATTCTGACCTTGCCTTGCTCTCTCCAAATTATAGGTCGCTTTGTCCCATGAGCGGACTAAACGGCTTCTCAGTTGAGGCAGCACGAGCTGAGCCCGTTTTGCGACGTTCCATCCAAATAACCGTTTGATCCAAGAGTACTTCCAGGAAATGTGAGGTGCCTCCAGATGGCCTCCCAGATTCGTGGCGAGCTCTTCGAGTTCACGCACAATATCGGGTCGCTCTGGATAAAAATGGATCAGCCAATTTTGCAAGTAGGTTACACAGGCCGCACGTACGCGTTCGCTGTCTTCCAGAGAGCGGATGTATTTCACATGCAATCGCATCGAGCTGAGCTGAGCATCCTTCTTCTTATCCGACATGCCGATATAGCTCACGCGCGTTGAAGGGGTCACTCGATAGAAAACTCCCGCACCCGGAACAAATTTCACTCCGTTGCTGGCCAGAAGGACCCTGCAGTAGTATTCCCCGTCATCATCGGTGTGAAGGCGAACGTCCCATGGGCCCGCCACTTTGATCAGGTCACGGCTTGTCAGCCACGTTGCCGTCTGCATGTGCAGATTCTCGTTCAACTTCCTGATAAGCCATTCGATCGGCGAAAGATCATTCCAAAGAGATGTCGGAATGAATTTCGCTGAGAGAGCCCGGTAAGCGAATGAGCCCCATGGCGAAGAGAGCAAAAGGCGGGCATCTCCGCATGCTTGTGCGGCTTCCATCTGATTCTCAATTTTTTCCGGTGCCAGTAAATCATCTGCATCGAGCCATTGGATGTAGTCGCCTTGACAGAGAGAGAATGCGTAATTCCTTGCCGCGGACGCACCTTGGTTGTGCTGGCAGTAAACTGCCACCTCCTTCGAAGCGAAACGCCGCGCGATCGACACGGTTGCGTCTGTTGATCCGTCATCGACTACGATGATTTCCTTGTTAGGCCATGTCTGGCTGATCGCAGAATTTATCGTCTCGGCAATCCAAGGCTCTGCGTTATACGCAGGAATAAGAATGGAAATTAAGGGCTTCATTCTTTTTAACGCCGGTTATCCGGCGCATGCTCTGAGAATCGCCACTCCAACAGTTAACGGATCCCTGACCCTGAAAAATCCCAATACCGTAAGGCTGTATACGGCTATATATGTTACCGACAAGAGCAGAACTCTCAATATCATTCCGGTCTGTGCAAGAACCGTTCCCCGTATCAGTAAGCACACAGCGACGGCGACGAGTGCGCCAACGGCCTGCGGACCCACAACTGTTACCACCTTCCAGATGCTGATGCCCAGCGGTCGAGCGGAGTAAGCGATTGCGGGGAGAAAGAGAACGTAGGCGGTCACGACAAAGGACCAAGCAATACCTTTCACTCCGAATGGCAATCCAATAAACAACGCAATGATTTGCACTACACTCGCGAATATGCCCCAACGCATGAACCGGTCGGCTCGGCCGGCTGCATTGTGTAGCCAGCCGCAGGTCCGTTGCACGACTTCGGGAATGCCGCGCAGAGCGAATATTCCGAGCAGAATACTGGCCCCTTTCCATTTCGCACCGAGAGCCAAAACGATCACATCACGACTCGTGACCGCCAGTATGCCGAAAGCAGGCATTGCAAAAAATGCGACTGTTGAAAGGGCTTTTGACCAGGATTTCCACAGCCCATCAGGATCGTCGCGCAGCTTGCTCAATCCAGACATTGCGACCGTATGGAGAGGCGTAGTCATCAGATCGAGTGAGTTATCGTAAACCAAGCTCGCCTTCTGATAGAATCCAAGACCGATCGCGCCTCCCAGGCGGCCAATTGCAATGCGGTCGGCAAATTTTCCGACAAAGTCGGAAGCCGTATACCCGAGCCAATGAAGACCGAATTTGAGCATTTCTTTGACGCCTTGAGTGTAGACAGGTCGGCCCGGTATCCAGCGGCATTTCCACCAGACGCCCAATGCCGTCAGAATGCTGATCGAAACAGGACGAACAACCAAAGCCCAATAAGCCCATCCCCTTAAAGCCATCGCAATCGCGATCGCGGTACTGATTACATTCGCGCCAACATCGACCAGGGCGAGATCCTGATACATCATCGCCCTGCGCATGAGAGCCTGGTGCTGATAGCTCAACGCGAGGCCCACGAAAGCGAACGATGAGACTAATGCAACTGTCGCAAGGCGAGGTTCACCATAGAAACGGGCAATCAGAGATCCGCTAGCTGCCCCAAGGAGGGCGAGTCCGCAACCAATTGCGAGCGTGAGCCAGAACAATGTGCTGATTTCTTCTGCGGTGATATGCTTTTGCTGAATAACGGCGTCGCGAGTGCCCAGGTCGATTAAAAGCGGCGCGATACCGAGAATTGCCCCCACCATGCTGACCAGACCGTAGTCCTCAGGGGACAATAAACGAGCCAGTACGACGACGGAAACCACTTGGATAACCGCGTTTATCACCCGGGACCCAATAGAGACCATGCCACCCCGCAATGAGCGGCGACCGAATGCTTCATGCGGTTTATTTTCGCCAAAGTAGTTCATTAGACTGCAATTGCCCGCGCATTGCCGCGAATCGACGGGCCTGCGGTCTTTGCGTAATTCACGTTGTTGTCGCTTATAACGGCAGCTTTGACCCCGCCTTTAAAAAATATGCTGGCCTGATCGCGCACGAATTCCCGAGTCGTTCACGCGAAATCAGTCTGTTCCAGTTGGCGAATCCTGAATCGCCGGTAGACCCTCGATCGAGTCCTGGCGCTGAATGGCATGGATACACTCGCAGGCTACTGCGTAACTCTTAGATCTTGCGGCGCCGCAGGAGTAGCCACTGGTGTTGGAGTGGGGCTTGAGGTTGGCGGGGGATTGGCGCCTGCCTCAGCACGTAGCGGATGCGGATAGGTATAGGGTGTCCAATTCGGTCGACTCACGTTCACGAAATAATCTCGGCCTTGCTGGAGAAATTTTTGTATCAACTCTCCGTTGCCACAGTCGTCGGGGGTATACTGGTTTACTCCAACGTAGCCTGGATCAGTGGTCTCCGTCCCCGAATTGTTCCATACATAAACTGGATCGGTAACATCTCCAGTACCATCCTGTGGAACGACCGGGTTTCCATACGTCGCGGTGCTCGACGCACTCCATCCCTGTCCTGTCTGCCGAGCAGCGGGATACCCCGTTTGGCACGAGATCGAATCTGAGCGATTGATCGAGAATACGTTTAGCTGAACGCCAGCCTTGTTAAGCGGTATGTCGTCCATTGCATTGTTCGTCACGACACCAGTGCCACCTCGTGCCTGGAACCAGTAGTTCATGTTCAACGGGTAAGCATCACCTCCGAACGCGGTCCCGCTCGTTGAATAATTAAATGTGTTCCCGTAGATTTCCCAGTGTCGCGTGCCCCAGAGACTAGTTTCCTGTCCGTGACTTGCCAAGGCCGCGTTGTTCATTGTGTTGTAGCGCCAAACAACTCGGGAATTGTCGTCAAAGTTCGCCATCGCTATCGTTGCATCGCGAAACGTGCAGTTTTCGATGTAGGTATTCAACGTACCGGTTGGGTCACCCGCCATCCCTATGGAGGAGGGTTGATTCCAAGGTGCATTTGTGCTGGAAGTGTTAACAAATGTAATTCCGCCAACCTGATCACTATGGGTCGCAAAGGAGCAATTCCAGACAACGCCACCATTCCCCTGGAATTGTAGTCCATACTCGTACCCTGTCACGAAACTGCAATCGTGAACTAACACCGGTCGACCGCTTAACTGATTGACATTGACCGTGAATGAGTAGTTATCATTCGAACCGGTCAGATTGCTGGTGAAATTGATTCCGCCTAACTCCACATTTCCGTTCGGCGATGCATTCAGAACGATCAGGTGCCCTCCTGTGTAGGTTCTGGTTATCGTCACGCCACCGACTGTTTGAGCAATCAAATGAACAAAGATGCCATTGGCGTTCGTCACCTGTTGGTTCCAAGTGTATGAGCCATTGGCGATCTCAATGGTGGTTCCATTCGAGGCAGCATTGATCGCCGACTGCGTGTCTGCGGCAGAACCATTGCTCAGCAGCACATTATTTCCCAAATTCGTGTAGGCGGAGACTGGAAAGCTTCCGAAAACCACGAGAATAATCGCCAGCATCAGAGGATGGACGACCGGTCTCACAAAATCGATCACTGGAAGATTCTGCAAGCCTGGCCAACCAGAATTGAGACGTGCAAAAGAGCACTTAGTCAACGGCAGAATTGCATTCATTGCCGGGGGAAATAGTCTCGTCATAACCGTACCATCTTTGGCTGGCACAACTTTGTTGGGCAAGAGCAAACTCCTCATTTACTTTCCGAAATCAATGCGCTCGGGCAACCGTGCTGCGTAACGGATGAGGATAAGTATATCTCGCGTAACCCGGCTTCTGAGCGCCGAGGATATAATCCCGACCGGCTTTGACGTAATTCTCGATGCGTTGACCATTCCCACACTCATCAGGCAAATATTGATTTAATCCAACGAAGATCGGACTTTGGGTCGCACTCCCTGTATTTCCCCAGATATAGACCGGATCGGTTGCGTACCCGCCACCGTCGACGGGGGCGTTCGCATAAGAATAGCCTTTAGACCCGATCCAGGTTTGACCCACTTGCCGGGGTGCTGGATAACTGGTCTGGCAAGGAATGGAATTAGACGCGCGATTAATTGAATAGACATTGAATTGCACCGCGATATTTTTGTATAAAATATTATCAAATTGATTATCGGCAATGATTCCGGTGCCGCCACGGATTGTGAACCAATCCTGAAGATTCAGCGGAAAGGTTATCTTTGGGAATCCTGAAGGAGACCCGCTGGCATTGTAAATAAACGTGTTGTTGTAGACTTCCCAATGCCGAGCACCGTCTGGGCTCGTGTCCTGGCCGTGGCTGTAGATGGCTGAGTTGTCGAATTTACAATGCCGGACCACCGTTCGCGAATTGTCGTCGAAATCGATACAACCCAAGAACATCCCGGTAAATGTGCAGTCCTCGACGTAAGTGTTGGCTGTACCGCTAGTGTCTGCTGTGCCCATTGTGGATGGAGTTTTCCAGGTTCCACTATTCGTATACTTAAATTGGATTCCGCCGGCGAAATTGTAATTCGAAGAAAATTTACAATTCCAGATGACACCTCCGTTCGTAAGCCATTCGATACTGTAGACGACCGCTCCGCCGTTTGTTTCAAAGTAACAATCATGGACGAGCACCGGTTTTCCGTCTGTCGAATGAAAGACTTTGATGTGATGAGCGCTACCGGAAGGACCGGAAGCAGTACCGGAAACGAATCGGAGAGCGTTAAGCTCGATGCTACCGTTCTTGGCTTCATTCACCAAAAGGATTGCTTCCAGGCTCGAATCGTTCTTGACTGTCGCCCCTTCTGCGGATTGTCCGGTCAGATGAATGGCCTTGCCGGGAATCGTGACTGCGGAAGTCCAACTATAGGTGCCGTTAGGGATCCGCACAGTGGAACCGGGATGTGCGGCATTAATCGCGGCTTGCGTATCGGATGCTGTTCCGTTGCTTTGATAAATATTGTTACCCAGATTGGTAAATGCCCTCGCCGTAACGCACGAAAGGGTAGACAACAAGATTGCTCCGTAGATAGATTTCATAAGTAGATTCGATCTAGTGAATTCGACCCTCAGTTCCGAAAAATTGTTTACTAGACCGGCAGCGAGCGTGCGCCTTGGCTGCGGGTCGGAAAAAGAACCAGCCGTTGTTATTTGGTAAGCAACCTGGAATAGATTCCCCGTGTGATCTGTCCGACCTTAGTCCACGAGTACTTATCATTGGCAAACCCCTTAATCTCCGGGCGGTGCATCGCGAGTTCGCGATACAAATCACCTGCAAAATAGGTTTCGATTGCGTTCGCCAATCCTATCGGGTCCCGCGGTGAACAGACAAAGCCAGTTCTTCCTTCAATGATATCGTCCTTGAGCGAGCCAACATCGGAAGCAATCACCGGCAAACCAAAATTGTAACCGAGGAAAAGGACGCCGCTCTGAAATATGTGAACGTACGGCAGCACCAGCACGTCAGCGGCTTTGAAGTAGATCTCGGTATCGGCATCTGGTACATACTCAATTCGCTGGACCACGCAGGAGCGAAGGTCCGGCGATTCAAGTCTCTGCTGGATCGATTCCCAATAGGATTCACGATTTTTGGGTTTTCCAGCAATGATCAATCGGTAATCAACATCCCGGGGAGCCAGCAACGCCATTGCCTCGACAAGGTATTCCAATCCCTTGTAGGGCGCGATGTTACCAAAGAAGAGGATGGTCTTGTGCTTTCCGCTCAAGCCCAAATGTTCCCTGGCCTGCAATGGTGCCAAAGTAGTGTTGGGAACCGTGCTGTTAATACCAAATGGGATGACGGTAATCTTGGCAAGATCGATACCGAAAGAGGCGCAAAGTGCTTTCCTCATCTGTTCGGTATGAACGAAGATCTGGTCTGCCAACAAATATTGAATCTTTAAGGTGATTCTGTTGAGAAAGCTGTCGTTGCCGTCTCGCTGGCCCGCATTCACATTGTGGACCGTCAGAATAATCCGTTTGCCCAGCGCCCGATAGTAAAGCATTAACAGCGTGCGATCCAGGACAGCAAATTTGTTGTTCCAAAGGATGTGAAAGAGTTTCGGCTTGGCCGTGGCTGCGTAAAAAATCAATCGCCAATAGTAAAGCAGCACACGCAAAACCTTTCGGGCCGGAGAAACGCTCGATCGCATTTCCTTGCGCAGATTGAAAAAGTGCACCAACCCGCTGCGATGCAATTCGGGATCGTCTAGCTCGTCGCTCGCGATGAAATCGAATGACACATTTTGGGCAACAAGCGCGGCGGCGAGTCCGAGGGCATAAGGCCTATCACCGCCTCCGGTCAGGACTGCAACCTGTGGGGAACTACTTGAAAGAGATGTGGTTTCGCCGGACATGCTGCTGCGCTGTCGATTCCGCGCCCCAAACTCCCCTCCTCCCGGTGTTTCAGGGAGAAGTGTCGAGACATTTTTCGTCCGTTCTTCAACCAATCGCATCGGGCGTCAGGACGGAACGGGAAACGCTCAACTGTTCGAGCGTTGCATCATAGACTTGCTCCAAAGCAATGGCGGTAGTCGCCTCAGGTTTAAATCCGCGCTGGTAGAAGAATTCGCCAAGCAAAGGCGAAACGATCTTTGTTTGTAGGCCGTAGTCGTATATCTCCCAAGGGCTCGTGCAAGTAAATAGCGAGACGCAACGTGTATTCGTTCCAAGGGCAAAATGCATTGGAAGACTATCTCCGCCCACGAGACAGCGATGATTGCGAACGTCGCAAAGATGCTCCAGAAGGGAGGGTCGTTTGGGCAAAACATTAACCGTTAATCCTGTGGCTTCCAATTCCCTTTTTAGTTCATCATAGAATGCCCAATTCTTCATCGGCCACACCGCACCAGCAACCGGAGCAATTGCAACATCCCCGGACAAATCGGTATATGTCGGTTCCGGCAGCAAATACTTTTCGCCCGCGAATCGGAAACCGAGCCCCTCAAAAATCAGGTCCTGGTAAGTCCGTCGATTTTGAAACTTGAGCTCGTCCGCCTTACTCTTTCCGTAGACGCTGCTGAGGCTCATATCGAACCAGTGACGGGAATCTTCTGTATAGCTGAGCTTGCCGTTCCCATTGAGATAGGCACCAAAAAGTTGCTTGTAACTCAGGTTATTCGCGAACACAGCCAACTCGGTGTCATCTTCGAGATTAATGATGAGATCGTACTCCGCCTCTTTGACCGAATCGCGATCTTCCCAGCAAACCGATCGGAGGTTAGCCGGCAATCCCTCCAGTAACACAATGTTGTTACGTGCGGTTACCCAGGTGATTTCGCCTTCCAGACATCGTAGCAAAGGGGTCGTCCGAACCACGTCTCCAGTTGCGTTCAATTTTAGGATCAGGATTTTCATCGTTTCATTATGCTGTAACGGCCTTCAATGGATGTACTTTATTAGTTTTGCTCTATTAGCTGCCTTTGCATGAGTTCGATGGTCAGCAGCTTATGAAGTTCAACCGTGTAGTTACGATAGCCACCAACGTGACCGCGAACCAGCGCTTCAACGCCGCCCTTGTTCAAATAGGGCCGGCCTAGCGTGCAAGGATCCAGGAGAACTTCCTGAAGATAACGGCTGAGTTCGTCCCGATAGTACACCCGGAAATGGTGAAATTTTTGGCGCCCTAGAAATAGATTTTCCAAGCGAAGCGGCGCAAGAGTATGGTCAGCACGAGCCAGCCACTGAGGCATGCCCATATCGTACGCATACTCAGCCTTGAATGCGAACTCCTGGAGCAAATGTCGGGCTTTCCCAATGCCTGGAATCGACCGCATTTGAAGCCCGCGATCAGTTCCAATTCGGCTCATCTCCAAATTACCCGCAGCGATCAGCCGCAGCGCAGGTTCATTCGATTGTGAAAGACCAGAGGGAGCTTGGTAGGATAAACGAACCAACTCGTTGTCGCAAAACGGCAATCGCATCGTGATCTGAGAGCGTTCCAAAACAAACTTGGAGTTCATGTACCAGGGCGCCTGTTTAAAGGCTGTGAACGAGAGTCTGTGACAGTCCACTTCTTCAGCGTAGGTTGCGGCCGCCTCTGTCATCGAACGTTCCATATCCGCACTGAACACCCCTTCGGTAAGACCAGCCGGTTTAAACATTACAAGCCTGCGCAGCAACTCCCCTCCGTTTGTTCCTGTGACCCGAATCGGCGCAATTTCCCGAGCAATGCGTTGAACGAAAAGATCGATTGAACCGGACGCGTCAAGATTGCCTTCTCCAATGTAAGCAACCTTTTCGACGAGCGCAGGGAACTGGGATAGAAATAGTTTATCAATCGGGATCGTGCTGTACGGTTGATTGGCAATTTTCGCCAACTGCCGCGCGAGTTTCACGTCGGTGCAATCGCGATATCTCCCGCTGAAAGTGTAGCAAGGCAACTGACCAGAGGGGCGCGGCGACCATGCCAGAATCATCCGACTGTCGACTCCACCAGTCAGGGACAATCCGATGCGCTCGTCCTCGGGCAAATAACGCGGAAGGATTCGCTTCCAGGTCTCTTCTAACTGCTTGTAATAATCGTCGCTGCTAAGCGCTGGCATTCCTTCCCACGAATGCGGCTCGAAATACGCACTTCTTTCCGCTGACTTTGACTTCGAAAACGACCAGACCGACCCTCCTGGAAGAATAGAGACGCCCGCAAACAGCGTTCGATTCTGCAAGACGGACCCGCAGGAATAAACCTCACCGAGACTTTTAAAGTCGAGCGAACGGAGATGGGGTAAAACCTTCAGAAGCGCCTTTGCTTCGGAAGAGAAGTAGAATTTTCCATCGTGTTCATGATAGCAAATCCGCCCCATGCCATACCGGTCGTTGAACAAAAACGCCTGCTGCTGGCTCAAGTCGATCACCACCCCGCTAAACCAGCCATTTAATGCATCCAAAAACCTTAATCCCTGTTTTTGATACAATTGAATAAGCCAGCCGGCGGTCTTCGTGCCAAAATCCCGGCGTGCGGTCGGAGGCTCACCTATCGCTAAATTGTCCCCATAAATTTCCCCTGAGAATATTAGACAGACGGTTTTATCGTCGCTCCATACCGGCATGCCAGCTGAGAAAGAGCCCACTTGGGAAATCCATCCGATCGCCAATCCGAGCTGCTCATTGATAAATGTTCCGGAGTCGTAAAAACTCTCATGAAGCATGCATCGAACCATCGAATCCAGTTCTGTGCGAACTTCCGGTGCCGATTCCTTGCTTATAATACCGACGATACCAGGCATATGATTCGGTGACGATTCGCGTCGCTCCCCGCGATCCAGGTCGTGAGAAAGCCAGTCTGAGAGAAGAGATGCGTCACGCAGGGGCTCTGCGTATTCCAGTACGAAGCCTGGAGCCGGCGGGAGGATTCGAACACTCCGTCTGCTGATTACAATTCAGCTGCTCTGCCATTGAGCTACACCAGCTTTGAAGGCGCAATTTAAATAAACTTGATTCTGCGTTGCCAGTCTTTTCGACCCAGTCCGCGTTATTGGGCGGAGCTCACAGCTTGTGGCAAATTCTCCTTAGTAGAAAGCCTGCGCTGATTGATTTGCAATCGCAATCGCCTCAACATGTCGGCCGCAGGCGCCGGAATCAACTCCTTCACTCCCTTGTGAAGGCCAGACTGTATCGCAAATTTTCCTTTCAGTGTCATTGGCAAAAAATATCGAGGATATTTTACCTCCTCAAATCCATTGCGGCGCTTGAATTCTGTCAAAGGGCTGTCCTCGTTCCCCTCGTAAATATATTTTCCGTAGAACAGAGACGAAATTCCCCTTTTTTCACAGACCTCGACGGCTTTTGCAAGCATTGCGTTGATAGGCCTTTTGTCCTGGTGCTCATTCATCGAAAGGATGTGGATGAGCGTGGCGGTCCGGTCGACGTAAACAAGCTTGATAAAACCAATCAGTTCATCGTTAAAATAGGCGCCAAGAAAATCGCTCCGCTCGAGATAAGTCCCGCTTTCGCGCTTAATCGTGTCAAAATCTTTTCCGAAATGCCAGAACCGCCTCCCCTGGCGAACAGGGCTCTCGTTGTAGATCTTCTGAATCCCTTTTACGAATTCGTCATTGAACAACGCGCTTTTCACGATGACGCCACGTTTCGCTGCTCGACGCACATTCTTTCTGGATTCCTGGGGCAGTCGTTTTTCCCACCAATCCTCATAACTCGTGGTCGGCGCGACTGCCCAGTTGTCCCACTCCAAATGGTAAGGGTACTTCGGCGTGGTATCGGGTAATTTTTGGGCAAAGGTCAGAAAATCTGCTCGCAGAGAGCTCTTTCTCAGCCCTTCAACGAACATAGAAGGATCTTCAACAATTTCTCCCTCGACCAGGTCTTCGTCCTTTACCGCCGCCCGCCGTAACCAGCCACCCGTCACAACAACGGTCCGCCCGCATATTTCGGCCGAAGGCACAAAACGCGTCTTGCCGGCAACCCTGATTTCCGCCTTTTCGATCTTCGTTGTTGTACTCATAAGCCGTCCGTGATCCGAAGTTCAACCCGCATGCGATCTACATCGACCTTTTTGACACGAGTTTAGTGGAAGTTCGCGGACCACTCACGATCTGAACCAATTTCATCTCGCGGATAATTCGGTCTGCCTGGTACCCGAGACTCGATCGGCTCCATAAACCTGGTTAAATATCTCGTCCATGATCCGGGCAGTCAGCAAGATCTGCCTGTACGGAATGGGTGGAGGAGTCTTTGATTGGATCGATTCATAAAATCGGCGAACTAATTCCGTCATCCCGGAATCTTGATAGAGCTTTCTCCCAGCGAAATCGGCAATATTGCGCTTGGCGTTTCGCAAATGTTCGCCCGCAATTCGAAACGGTGGGAGAAAAAAAGTCAGGTAGCTTTTGTTGTTGCTCTTCTTATTTCGAATGACACTTCCGCTCGTTTGATCCACCAAAACCGAATTGAGAGGACCGCAGACACGGAACTGGCTCAAACCGGGCTTGATCTGTGTCGAAAAGCAGAAAAAAGCAGTCATGCCGTTTCGATCCCTGATCAGGACGCGCAATTCATCCAAAACTTCTTCACCATGGAGCGATCGAAGCTGCGAGCTTTGATGCGCCCGTGCAACGATGTCAGAAATCTCGTCATCAAGGAACTCAGCGAGCCTGGCGATTCCGTGACTGATCACATTGTGCAACAATTGCCCCGGCAGTTGCCGTACCCAATGTTGGCGGCTTCCTAAAATGGGACCGACATAATTAGTATCATCCAGCGAATAGCCGTAATGGCTTTCGAGATGTACTGGTTTTCCGCCAAGGAAACCTTGCTCTACCAAGCGCCTCATTTCGAGCATCTCGAGAGTGAACTGATAATTATGGCCTGCGGTTATCTTGAGATGTCGATCTTCTGCCAATCGAACCAGCGAATCAGCTTCCTCCGCGGTCACCGTAAACGGCTTTTCCAAATAAACATTCGCACCCGAATTGAGGCACATTTGTGCCAGAGAGTAGTGCCCTTGAGGAGGCGTCGTAATGTGAACAACATCAGGTGAAATCTCCTCCAGCATCCGTGCCAGATCCGAAAAACTCTTCGAGATGCGAAAGCGCTCGGCAAGCTGCTTTGCCATTAATAATTCTCGATCGCAAACTGCGACGATTTCGCAACCTGAAATTCGATGGATGGCTTGAACGTGCTGATCGGCAATTTTGCCGCAACCCACGATGGCTATACGAAGCATGGATTAGGAGTTCCCTGATTCAAATTGCGAAAGAAATGCGGTCATCGCCTGTTTCAAACCAACCTTTGGTTTCCAGCCCAAACGCTCTCGAATCTTCTGGTTAGAATAGCGATTCCCTTTCCAGTCCGCTGCACAGCGACGCCGGTTGAAGGCCGGTGGCAGCTGACCTTTTGAGTAATTGGAGTATTTTTCCCAGAGGTGACTGAATCCGTACGCGACTTGGTACGGGATCCTAACAGAATAGAACCTTTTTACGCGCCTCTTGTATTCCGTGAGAAATTGCAGACTGGTAAGCAGCTCATCGTCGACGACATTAAAGATCTCTGCGTCGACACCCTGTTTCAAACCAGCGAGCACGATCGCCTCGGCGCAATTGTCAACGTAGGTGAGCGGCAAAATATTTGACCCGCCCACTTGGACGAACAATCCGAAGGCGCCGTTTCCTACTCGCCCGCTGAGATCCCTCTTTCCAGGTCCGAAGACGACCCCAGGTCGAAGGATGACGTAGGGTAAATTAAATCTCTCGCCGTATTCTTTGACTAGTTCCTCCTGTTTGAGCTTACCGAAACCGTACGCGTCATACCTCTCCTGTGGAGAGTCCTCCAACGGGCAACTTTCATCGAGCAGCGCACCCGGTTTCAGTTTCATATTGGAGTAAACGGCGAAGGAGCTAACATTGACAAACCGCTTCGGTTGACCCAACTCAAGAAAGGCGTCCATCAAATTCCGCGTAGCGAGAGCTGAATTCATGTAAGCGCCGGCAAATGATTTATCGAAACCGGCTGCCAAATGATAAATAACCGAAACACCGAGCGCAGCTTTCCGGCAATCATCCCGTGAAAGAAGATCCCCTGAAATCAGCTCCACACTTTTGCCCGCTGCAAACCGGTCGAGTACCTCCTGCAGTCGACCTGTCTTGCTTGATGGACGCACAAAACACCGGATATTCGTAAAGCCGTATTCGAGAAGCGATTCGATTACTTTGGCACCCACAAAACCGTTGGAACCGGTCACCAGAATGCTATCATTAGGTGACACAAGATAATCTGTGCTCGTAGTCGGAATTTGAACACTCATCTATTACTAAGAACCCTGACTTTCTCCACAGGCAAGGGGTAGACTAAATTCTGGCGGAAGCCAACGTTTTTCCGGTCCCGGCGGAAACAGGCTTTGGAAGCGATTTTCGGATGGACGGATAGTCGACGGCTATAAGGAAAAACATTGTCCAGACAAAGCTGACACTTGCAAACGCGGCTTCAGTGTAATTGTACAGGATGATTGCGAGAAGAAAGGCCAACCTCAGACGGCCAAACTCGAATCGGGTAACCAGTTCCCGTTGAACTTTCTGGAATGTTCCGACGAACTGTCCAATCAACAGTACAATTCCTATCCATCCTAGATTGAGATAGGTCTCGATATATCCATTGTGGGCCTGTATCGGATGAAAAGCGAACTGCTTCCAAAGCGTCTCCAGCCGTTTCCCCAGCCAGAAGCTTTCAAAACCCATTCCGACTATAGGACTGTCCTGAAGCTTTAGGACTGCTTTCCAGACATCCGTCCTGTCAGTCAGCGTCATATTGCGGCCCAGACCTTTCACAACGGTCGCGTATATCCCGAGAATCGGCTCCAAAGCGACAAACGCTATGACTGCGCCCACGAGATACAAGCCGACGTAGCGCTTGTCGACAAATCGCAAACCGACTAACCACATCACAACAATTCCCAAGACCATTGTGGACAGCGAGGTGGCACTCTGTGCTTCCGTCAAAAGCCACCAATTCATCGCAAAAAAGGCGACATTTAGAATGACCTCGTTGCGTCGCACTTTGCGATTCTTGATTTTGAGGGCTTGCAACGTGTTCCAGAAAAAGAACATGCCGAAAATCAGACACAGACAACCGAGTTCGTTTTTGTTGGTAGCAACGCCCGAGTTGTAACCTTCCCCAGTCCATGAATCGAATCCCCGACCCAATTCTGGAAAGTACTTAATAAAACAGATTGAAAGAGGAATCAGCACGAAAGCGACTCGTTTGAACAGCTTTTTTACAGCTTCCACAGGTTCAGGATCTGTCAGCACGACAAGAACCATAATGGGATGCCCGAGGATTTTGATCCACCGCTTGAAAGCGATGAACGGGAAATCTGACCAGGCAATTGAAATTAAGCAATAGATGACGAAAACCGTCAGCCAGCGATTGTTACGACAAAATGTCGCTAGATCCACGTTACGCTGCCGGAGGACATTGTAGCCGGCCACAATCAATGCAAAATACACCACGGCATCCAGCGGACTTCCATCTTCGGGCGAACCGATTTGCATCGCGCCGCTATTGATCCACTGCGAAACAGTTCTTGAACCGGTGATTAGAAGCCAGACCACCGGGATCCACAGAGCCTTACTGACCTTTGTCCGTTCACGGGCGTCTCGCCGGTACAGGAAGAATATGAACCCGTACGTCAGCCACAGAGCAACAACTGGAGGAAGATGCATAGGGCTTGAAACTACCGATTATTCTGAAACTGGGACGCGTTGCACAGATGAACAACCTGCGGTGGCATCAGCTTAACGCGCACTGAACCGCTTGCTCCGGTTGCGACCGGACGCCACGAAGCCACTGTTCAAGCATAACCAAGCTGAACAAAAGCTTATGGTTATCCTGACGACCCGATTGGTGATCTTCGAGGAGTTTCCCCGTCGCTTCCTGTTTGAGGATGTTAAACATCAGCGAATCCTTGTCCAGGAGCATTTCCGACAATTGACCGCCGACCGACGCGTTGAACCAATCATCTACAACGTTCACCGCAAAACCGCGCTTCTTCCGTCTCAAGATTCGAGGGTCGAGAAAATCGTTGCAAACTTGTCGATGCAACCACTTGCCTTTGGATCCGCGGACCTTCAACGACGCATCGAGCCGTTGAGCATATTCGATAACGGTCCGATCGAGATAAGGTACGCGAACCTCGAGACTATGAGCCATCGATAGTTTATCGGCATACATGAGGAGCTCGTCCGGAAGAGAGGATCGCACCTCCAATAACTGAAAACCGCCCAAATCGTCAATTCCTTCCATCTGCGGAAGCAGCTCGTGCCAGGATTCCACAGGTTTATTGCTCAATTTCGCATCCACGAACTCCTCTTTGAAAAGGGCATCAATCTGTTCGGAGGGCGCAAGCGAAAATACCCGTTGATAACGTTGGAGCCGGTCATCGGTGTCCAACGACTGGATGCCGCGCTTCAGTGTCTCGTTTCTAGGTAATTTTTGGATTGCGGAACCAACCAGACCTCGAACACCGGTCGGCACTCCTCGCCATAATTTCCCGTAGTGGACACCCAAATGCCGTTTGTAACCGCCGAAAGCCTCGTCTGGTCCCTGTCCTACCAACGCAACTTTCACGTCTTCTCGCGCCCGTTGGCAGACAAAATACATCGGTACGATCGACGATGAGGTGACCGGTTCTTCGAGACAGTCCACAATTTTCGGTAGAGACCGCTCAAATGCCTCTCGATCAAGTTTGACCGGAATGTGGCGCGCGCCCAAAAGCGCAGCCGTTTCGGCAGCATCCGTGAGCTCGTCATCCTCGAAGGTTTCTCCGTAACCCACTGTATAAGCGGGCCATCCGCTGCCGTGCTGATTCATCAGCGCCAGAAGCAGGCCTGAATCAAGGCCACCGCTCAAAAGGATTCCAACAGGCACGTCGCTCAACAGATGCCGGGCGACAGCTCCTTCGTACAGCTCAAGGAGCTCCTGCTTGGCCGAAGCCTCTTCCTTCGGAGTCGAAAATGGAACAGGCGCGTAATTGTACCAGCGTTGTTCCCGGCACTTGCCTTCCTCCACGATCAACATGCATCCGGGTGCCAGTTTGCGAATCCCCTGAAAGATCGTGAGCGGAGACGGTGTGTACCGGTACCGCAAGAATAAACTGAGGGCGACCGGGTCTACTTCCGGCTTTGAAGCGTCTCCTGCGAGGAGTGCCCTGATTTCGGATCCGAAAGTCAATGTACCGTTGGCAAGTCTGTAGTAGACCATCTTGATGCCCATCGCGTCCCGGGCAACAACCAGTCGTCGCTTCTGGACATCCCAGATCGCCAATCCGAACATTCCGTTCAAATGATCGAAGACTTTGGTCCCCCACTCTTTGTACCCGTAGACGATGACCTCCGTATCGCTCCGTGTCTGAAATCTGTGACCCAGACTTTCCAACTCGGCCCTGATTTCCTTGAAGTTATAAATCTCGCCGTTAAATACCACCCAGACTTTCTGTTCAATATCGGACATCGGCTGATGGCCACCGGCCAGATCGATGATTGAGAGCCGGCGGAATCCAAACCCAAGCGGCCCCAAGATCAAATGTCCTTCATCGTCCGGGCCGCGGTGAAAGATCGATTCCGTCATGCGTTTGATCGTTTCCGGATAAACCGGTTCACCACGAATAAAATTAAACTGACCGCAGATTCCACACATTGTTAAGCCCTCCTTTCATTCGTCACCTCGTACACCAAAACCGATCGTACGCCGTCCCCGAATGTCAGACTACTGAATCGGAGCAAAACTTTAAATCTGTAGCCCAAATAAGAAAACGGAGACCGGGATTGCTAATCGCGAAGATCCAGTCCAACACCCCCATCACGCAGCCACATGCCTGATACCCCCACTTTTTGCCTCAGCAAGGTAAAAAGCGAGGCTTCGAAACATCTGCGATTGTGCCCAACGATGCATTGGGACGTTATCCCAACCGAAGTGGAGTCTGCGGGCACGAAATGAACCGTCTGGTTTGAGCCAGTCGCTGAGGATGCCCTTCACAACGGTTTCCAGCTTCGTTTGCAACTCGGGAAATCGAGCGCGAAGCAACAAGCATAGATTGATACATTCCGCACAGTCATAAAGCTCCCGCTTATAGACAGTCAGGCGAGGTGCCCTGGCAAATGGACGCGGGAGTCCGTCGGCGTCGAAAAGATTGGCGAGGTAGTACTGAACTCCTTTTGAAAGCGCTTGAGAACAACCTTCGTGTCCTGTCAGTGCCTGGACCTTGGCAAGCCCTTTCATTACAAAACAGGTGTGAAAGTGGTCGACGAAGTCGCGCACACCATCCATTGCGTAGTACCAGGAGCCATCCGTATTTTGATTTTCGAGGACAAAATTCACATTGCGCTCGGCGATTCTCCAATACTCGTCTTCAGAGAAGAGTTTCGACGCACTCGTTAGCATAGCTGCGCGATACGCTGAGGCGTTAATTACGCCTCCTTTGTCGAACGGGTTGTACGAGCAGCTGCTCGCGGTTTCGGATGTCTTGAAATCCTTAATATCGGTCGCGGCGTGCCGGGCGATTGACGCGAGCACTTCTAGCCATTCGTCCTTCGGTTGGAGTCGATACACTTGCAAAAACGCTTCGTAGGCATACGGGGTCGTTGTGATGAGCGGTGTTTGTCGCTTCATCGTGCCGTTTCGAGTGACCCAGTCGAAAGGATATCCCCAGCAATACTCCTTAAAGTCCGGGCATCGCGTTTTCTGCAATTGCCTGAGAAAATGAATGGCTTTGTCGAGATATTCGCTCTCCCCCGTTGCCTCGAAGAAGAAAGCGAATCCCATCGCGTAATGGGCATCTGCAATTGGAAATCGGACCGGGCCATGAAAGAATCGCCTGGCAGAAGGCAGAAAAGCTTCGCAGAAGATCATCGGCGCGACCGCTGCGATCCCAAGCTTCGGATGCTGATAGTAAAGCGTTTTGGCCGAACCGCCAATTGGACCGGCAAAAAAGGTCTGATGGTCCAGAGATGTTTCGCCGAAGGCATCGAGCCAGTGCGCGAAATTTCCCAATGCCTCGGAAACATTTCCCGCTAGCGAATCTTCCGTTGCCGCCGCTGGCATTACCGTTTCTCCGGTTGTGCGGTTTCCAAGGAGAACTTGTCCGCTTTCTTGAGCCTGGACATTGAACGGAAGAGCGCTCCAAGCTTCTTCATTTGTTCGCGACGATGAAAATTCATCAACTCGTGGGACACGGGGCGCTTTACTCGGCGTAACGCCGCCCAACAATAGCCCGACAACAACGCCAACCCGCCAGCGATATACGGTTTTTTGGCCATGCGGTAACTTACGCGAAACAACTGCCAGAGCAGCGATCCGCCTAAGTAGTAATCCTTTTGACCGTAAGCAAAGAGTGCCGACAACCTGCTTTTTTCGGCAGTCCCCATCGTTCGATGATGATGGAATCGCATTTCGGGAAACGAACGGACTTTCCACCCAAGCATTCGGGCGGTCATAACAGCGATCCAATCGACGCCGCCTGCTTTGTTCGGAACATATCCTCCTATTTCCTGGAAACAGACGAACCGGAAAAGCTGACAGGGACCCGCAACGTAATTCTCTCCCTCAAAACTGTCTCTTGTCGAATCGTATCCCTCTTCCGTAAAAGGCGTTCCGGCTACACCCAATTCCGGATCTGCCGAGAATTTTTCCATCAGAAAGGCCATATAATCCGGACCAAAACTGACGTCCGCATCCAGATTCCCGACAACATCAAACTGTAGTCCTCGCAGACTTCCAATCGCCTCGTTCACGGCATGAGCTTTCCCTGCGAAACTGCGGTCTGCCCGATTCGGGCGGCTGATCAGTTCAATCCAGGGATAGAGCTTCAAGTAACTACGAACCCGTTCGCCGGTATCGTCCGTCGATCCGTCATCCACAATTACCCATCGGTCAGGCAACCGCGTTTGCGCGACGACAGAGCGAATCGTGTCGTCAATAAACTTACCTTCGTTCCTTGCGGAAGTAACTAGCACGTAATGCATTCCAAACACACCTTCAACATTCATTGTTTGCCACACGGCCTCAGGCCCAACTCCCCGAAGAATGGCCTTGTATTAATTCGGTTCGCTAATAGAAGACGTCTGTATCCAGAATCCTTATTAAGTTCTGTCGTTCTCACTCAACAGGCATACAACCGGTGTGCGACTGATCGGACCGCGCACTCGCCGAACCACTTAAAAGACCAGACACCAAATTCACGAATCGCCGACGCTCTTGACTCCATTGGTGCCTTACATAGACCCTCTGGCCTCGTTCAACTATATTCGCCACTTCTGCAGGGTGATTAAACGTATAGGCGAGCTTGGCAGCGAGATCATCCGCATCTCCCAATTCGAAAAACAGAAGCTCCTCTGGGCCGAAATAGTCCATTATTCCAGGCGTACGTGGTGCGATAATCGGTCTTCCTTGAGACAAGTACTCGAAGATTCGTGTCGGAAAATTAACCTCCGTGAACGTGCTGCGTCGATTGGGGATGACGCCCACATCTGATTGACGAATAGCTTCCGCTATCTGATCTAGATTTCTTGCTCCCAGGTACGACACTGCGTCGCGCAATGGAGACTTTTGCACGGATTCCATCACTTGCTCCAGGTACGGCGTGCTCCGTCCGTAAACACGTAACTCTGCCTGAGGTATAGTGCTTTTGATCTTCTCGAGAGCCTTAACTGCCAGGTCGAGGCCATGCCGTTCAACCAGCGATCCGTGATACATGATGATGAACGGATTCGCGCTATTACGCTTAGCCGAGTTTTCGCTCGCTGCGCTTCGATACCGGAAAATCTCTTCGTCGGGCGAATTCAAGATCACAGTCATTTTTTCAGCAGGACAACTACGGGCCGCAAATATTTTTGCGAACGCTTCGTTTGCCGTGATCCCGAGATCCGCAAATTTGAGGCTCCATTTTTCCAGGGTTCTGAGGAGTCGTACCGGGCGGCTCTCTCCGTTAAACCCGAAGATAGTCATCATCAATTCGGGCATTGGATCGTGAAGGTCAAGAACGACCTTTGCACCTAAGATCTTCGGGACCAATGCACTGAACACAAGGACATCGGGCATGTTGTGGACATGAACCAGGTCATATCGTCGTTTGAAGGCGCGAAAGGCGACAACAAGTCCGGCAATCAAAATGAACGAGCCATATTGCACCAAGTACGAAAGCTTTCCAGCCCGACGTTGCTTCAGAGGGACCCGTGTGATATCGACCCCATTGAACGATTCTCGAGAGGGTTCCTCGTCTGACTGTTTCAAGCAGATCACTTCGACAATCGCACCCTCTTTCGCAAGCGCTTCCGCTGCTCTCCGGGGCCGCGGATCGAATGGATAAACCGAAAAGACCACCGCAACCGCCCGTCTGCCCGCCAAGCGAAGAGGCGACGCAGACGAATTCACAGGGGTTTCGTGTGCCGATTTATCCAAAGTCTCCAATTTTACGTTACGTTCCATTTTTTGAGGTTGTCGAAGCCTATAACGGCTTCTTGGTTTCGCTGGAAGCGTCTCTGCAAGAACACAAAATCAAATTAAATATCGCGTTCGAGCCATTTCGGGCCGTAAGAACGACTCTTGTTAAAGACAACCGACACTTTCGTTTTCGCCGAAAGCTCCGCATAAGCACGCTTCACCGCGGCTCGATTACTCTTCTCGGCTTCGATAACGAGCAGAACTGTGTCCATGAAACCGGCAAGGGGAAGTGTAGAACTGACATCTCCCAAGGGTGGCATATCGAAGACCACGTAATCAAGATTGCTACTCTTAAAGTCTGTCAGCATGCTGTAGAACCTTTTTGGGCCCGTAACCTTGTCGACTAGCAAAACTTTTCCTTCAGCCGTTTCAGAGATGGCGTTCGCAAGGCCCGCCGCGAGGCTTGAGGCTCCTGCATCCGCCGCCAGACTGGTCACAGCTACAAGTTTTGGCTTGTGAGCCATTTGATTGAGTTCAAAAAAGAGCCCCAGCCGATCCCGAATCGCCTCGCAGAATGGCTTGAGCATTTCGCCTTCATCGTCCGGCCCCAATTCGAGCGACCGATCCAATTCTGCAACATCCGTTTCATCACCCGCATCATGCAAATGTAGCCGGCGATTGGGCGGACCCAAATAGGGAATCGACATCAAAACCGGGATTCGCAGCTGATTCTCAATTTCGTGCGACCGTTTCACACTGCGGTCTAAGACCAATTCTATTAGCAACGCGATCGCAAGTCCGGCAGCGACACCCCCACCTGCTAGTGCAATCACGAATTTCTTCACGTCTCTCTTAGCCTTCATGGCTGGAGTCGGTGTTTGGACGACGCTGATATTCGGCATCCTGGAAGGATCCAGGGTCTCATCGATTTGAGCCTTTGCCAGACTCGCCTGGGAATGTTCGTAGCTCGTTTCTTGCAATTCCTTCTCTCGCTCAAGTTGCTCAATTCGCGGGCCCAGTTCCTCCATCAGATGCGCCTTCGCCTGGAGTTCGCTCACCCGGGTACGGAGCGTGTCCAGCCTGGACTCAAGACCTACGAGGCGAGCCCTTTCGGACATAATATCAGGTCTCGCGGGACCGGACGCAGAGGACGTTAGGACAGGAACCATCCCAATCAGGGTTGGGTAAGCCTTCTCCAGATCCGCACGCTGTTTTTGAATTCCGGCGATCTGCGCCGCCTTAATCTTTACAAGGCGGTTCTCCGCCGTGTATCGCGAAAGAAGATCCGCTTCTGATTGCTGAAGCTGGGCCAGTTGGGTAGCCAGCGATTGATATTTCTGTACGGCTTCCGGGCTAGCTGGTTGTGAAGGCTTACCCGTTTGGCTTTTATCGTTCAGCGCGAGCGATTCTTCGATAGACGAGACGCGCGCCTTTTGCGCCGCATACTCAGCCTGGCCTGCATCCAATTCTTCCTGCGCTTTGCCCAATTCGGTGGCGAGAGCTGCTTGGCTTTCCTTCAGCGAAATGACCCCAGCCTTCGCTTTGAGCTGTTTCAATTCGTCTTCAGTCTGATCTAACTGCGCCCGGAGTTTCTCCGTTTCCTTTGCGACGAATTCGAATGCACCGATTGAGCGGTGCACGTCCATATGTTTGGCAAAATACCTCGTTACCAGTTCCTGTAGCACAGGCGTCGGGATCTTGGGATTGGCACTCCTGAACGAAACTTCAATGATGTTAGTGCCCTTCAGAGGGGAGACGTCCAAACCTTGGAGTACAGCTTGGGTCGCTTTCTCAAGCGAAGCCTTCGGACCAGTAACCCCCAGGATCTTTTCGACTCCGACCGTCTCGGCAACTTCTCTCGCAAGATCCTGGCTCGTAAGTATCTCGGCTTCTGAACTAATCAGCGTGTCGGTCAATGGATTCGGCGTTTTAATCTGCGGATCCATCCCATCCACTTCACTCTTGTCTAAAACATACCGTACGAACAACTTCGCGTTGGACTCGTAAATCGGTGGAAAATAGAGATAAACAAACCCTGCTGCGAGAAAACCACCCAGGGCAAAGCCGATGATCTTCCATTTATGCCGGAAGAGCATAAAGAGGATGTCGAACAGATTTAATCCGGATTGATTCGGCTGCTGTTCATATTCAGAGCTAGATTCTCGATCCTCTGCAATCTGTAATGCGTTCTCGTTCATTCCTGACACCGTCGTCAAATGTTCGTTATTACTCATTCAAATCCCCTTGCCGTTCGAAACGGCCGTTTTAACGCCATTGGTTACAATTTCTAACTGAGTCTCGGTCAATTCCGGAAACATAGGTAATGAGACAAATTCATCGGCGCATCGCTCAGCGACCGGGAACGCTCCTCGCTTGTATCCGAGGCTTTGATAAGCTTCTTGCAGATGGACAGGAACAGGGTAGTGAATCCCGGTTGCAACGCCTTGGTCGGCAAGCAATTTTATTAGTTCGTTTCGATGCTTCGCACGAATTGCGTAGACATGAAAGACATGGCGGACATCCGGTGCATGTGCCGGGGTGACTATCCCTTCGATGCCAGAGAGAGCGGTGTCATAGTATGCAGCATGGGCCCGGCGACGCTCATTCCCAGCTTCCAGATGCCGCAATTTAATGCGCAGAACAGCTCCTTGAATTCCATCCATGCGGCAGTTCCATCCGACCACTGAATGGAAATACTTTCGCACCTGTCCATGGTCCCGAAGTATTTTGATTTTCTCCTGTAAGTCGGTTGTTCCGGTTACAATAGCTCCAGCTTCTCCGAAAGCTCCAAGATTTTTACCTGGATAAAAACTAAAACATGCTGTGTCTCCAAGCATGCCAACTTTTCGTCCCTTATATTCCGCGCCGTGCGCCTGACATGCGTCCTCAATGACGTAAAGGCCATGTTCGCGTGCAAATTCCAAGATCGGATCCATATCCGCAGGCTGGCCGAAAAGATGCACCGGGATGATCGCTTTGGTGTGAGCCGTAAGAGCACCCTGCAGCGCGGCCGGATTCATGGTGTAAGTGCGTTCGTCCACGTCGACGAAAACTGGACGCGCCCCACAATAGGTAATGGCTTCCGCCGTCGCCATGAACGTACTCGGAACCGTGATCACTTCGTCTCCGGGGCCAACACCGCAGGCCAATAGGCTAAGCCAAAGTGCCTCCGTGCCGTTGCCGACTCCAAGTGCGTACGGAGCATCGCAATATGCGGCGAAATCCTCTTCAAATTCAGCTACGAACGGGCCACCGGCAAACGAGGAGCTCTCGATGACCTCCTGAATGGCAACGTTAATTTCGCTCATCATCGGTAGGTGATGAGCCTTAAGGTCTAAAAACGGTACTTTAATTTGCATTATCCTTTGCGATTCTCTTCAATATTCTTGCCGGATTGCCTGCGACGGTTGCATCTGCAGGAACATCTTTGGTTACGACGCTTCCGGCGCCTACCATGGCGTTTTCGCCAATTGTAATTCCCCCGAGTACGGTTGCACCGGAGCCAATAGCAGCTCCCTGCTTAACCAGGGTCCTCTGACACTCCCAATCGGATTCCGTTTTGAGTTGTCCAACGCCCGTGATCGCACGAGGAAGGCGATCGTTTATAAACGTTACTCCGTGTCCAACAAATACACCCGATTCGATCGTGACTCCCTCGCAGATGAAAGTGTGACTGCTAATCTTGCAGCGGTCGCCAATTTTGGCGCCCTTTTGGATCTCAACGAATGTGCCAATCCTCGTTTCATCGCCAATTTCACACCCGTACAGATTGACAAATCCGTGGATTTTGACATTGCGACCAATTTTAACATCGGGCGCAATTCGCGAGTAATCAGGAAGGTCCCTATCCATAAATTCCGATCCTAGGCCTTAACAAGGTCTCCAACCGGCCTTTTAGGCTCGTGTCCGACTCCGGCGTAGGGCCGGGCAAACGCAATAGGTGCGCCCTGATTTTTGAGTGATTGGGAGGAAGCCTCGAGGATTTGCACGAGCTCCAGACCCTCTCTGCCGCTGGATAGCGGTTTCGTGCCTTTTTCGATACAATCCAAGAAATGCTGGCACTCAGATTTTAACGGTTCTTCTTGTTGCAAGCGCGGAATGTAGCTGTCTCCGTAATGATAGGAATAATGAAAATCGGCGAACGTGTCGTAATGCGGAGGGCGCTCTACTCGAACGTCGTAAACCCGGATCTTCTCCAGTGTCTGCAGGTCATCGTATACGATCATGCGTCGCGTGCCGACAATCGTCATTTCGCGAACTTTCCGCGGTTCAAGCCAACTGCTTTGAATCGTAGCGAATCGTTTGTTCCGAAAAGTCAGTGAAATATTCGTGATGTCCTCGATCCCGGGCGTGACATGGGCGTTCCCCTGGCAGTTCACCACCTGCGGTAATTCGCCAAGGATGCGAAGAATGATCGAGATATCGTGTGGAGCAAGATCCCAGGCGACGTTTATGTCCTTTTGGAATAAGCCCAGGTTGAGACGTCGCGAATTAATATAACGGATTTCGCCCAAATCACCGGACTGCACGATTTCCAGAATCTTATTAACAGGAGAGGAATAGAGGAACGTGTGGCCGACCATCAAAACGAGCCCTTTTTGATCGGCGATTTCGATCAGTTCTTCGCATTCCGCCGCACTTGCCGCCATCGGCTTTTCGATGAGCGTGTGCTTGCCGGCGAGCAAACTCGCCTTGGCAAGAGCATAATGATGCTTCACGGGCGTTGCCACTACCACAGCATCCAGACCAATGCCGTTCAGCATGTGATCATAATCGGTCAATCCCTCCACATCCGAGTAGAGACTCCGCATATGATTAAGCCGAGCTTGGCTCATGTCGCACATCGCTCTCAAGTTGCAACCAGCAAGCGATTTAAAATTGCGGACCAGATTGGGACCCCAGTACCCGCACCCTACTACACCCACTGAAATTGGTTTCTTCATGTCACTCCATTTAATGTCAACAAAATTGTCGTTTGCGTCCGCTGTTCGGCTTTTTTCGATTTTTCTTTATTTGTATTTTATTTATTTGCAATTTTGCGTGCTGTCGCCCTTGGCACGTTTCCGCAGATCACAGAACAGCCCATTTACGCAGCACCTAACGCGCTGCAATTTTGACTACATCGCCTTAAAAGCGCCTTTCTTAACCCTCCCGAGGATCGTTCTTCGCGATTCAGTCATCGCGATTCCGGAGCGATAGCTTCAGGATTCAATTACCGGGTAGCCCGGGCCCTGACTCCTGAGTCTACTTTGGCCTCAAGCCGCCAGCGGGTGCACCGCGTACCGCACAAGGCTCAAGTGTCTGAGTTCCGCCTCAATTTTTCGGCCGAGAAAATCCATTAGCACCTTTACCCGCTCCCTTGCAGGTGGAACTTGCGTAACAACCGCGTCCAATCCTGCAAAAGCCCCTCCGACGATCTTCACCTGGTCGCCGACAGTCAGCGAGTCGCTTAGCTCTTGCACGCCGGCCTGACCGGTCTGCTCCATCAAGGAAGCTAACGCGTGCTCCTCAATTATGGGATATCTATCGGCAAAACGTATGATCCCTTTAACACCATTAGTGTAACAGACCTGGCGATGCCGCAGCGCAAGATTGAAGCGCGCAAACAGGTACCCAGGGAACATAGCCTCGGTCGTCCACACAGCGCCTTGGCGGCTAATTCTTTTGAATCGGACCCGAGGGCAAAAGACAGTCACATCTTCCAAAAGGCGCAGATGAACAGCAGCTATATGCTCATGCTTGACCTGGAAACGAATGCAGTACCAGGCTGCTTCACCTCCATGCTCTCTTGCGCTGCGTGAAATTGGCGTCCTTTCCATGGCAACTCCTCATTTCGAATCTCTCAGACGGGCACAAAAACCGCACCGCCTGGCTAAACAGACCAATCGACCGTGAATCAGATCGATTGAGTAAATTTTCGCACTATTTTAAAAGCGCCGAGCGTAGGCAATAGAAGAGCTTCAGAGACCTCAACGCTGAGTTTCTTAACTCATTCCGAAAGTGTTATAATTCCTAATAACTGACAAGGGACCGTTAACGGACCTCAAAAGGTCTTAATCTGTCGGTCTCAGGCTCTGGATCTCAATGAAAAATTGAGTCGACTCGCCGGTAAGATATCAGCCGCTGCCGCCGTTTTCGAGATCGCGGCCGATTTGATTGACAGCTATTGACCCGCCTGCTCAGAGAGTCTCTCTTTGCCCGTTTGGCGAATCGCCATCGTTTGTGCTTGCATCTTCGGAAGAATCCGGGTCTCAACTACCTGCGCAATTATCGCTGGCACGGTTCGGAGTATAACCTCCAAATCCAGCCAAATCGTGAGATTCCGGACATAATAGATGTCCATGTCGATCATCTCACTAAAGGTCGTCCGATTTTTTCCATTGACCTGCCAATATCCCGTCAGCCCAGGGAGTCCATTGACGCGCTCTCGCTGCCAGGACTTGTAAATCCTGAATTCGTGCGGCGTGCACGGGCGCGGCCCGACAAGGCTCATTTCACCACGAAGTACGTTGATGAGCTGTGGCAACTCGTCCAATCCAGTTGCCCGTAATATCTTGCCCCCAGCGATGATGCGCGGGTCACCGCTATCCAGTTTCGTCATTGGCACATTCGCATTGATGAGCTGCTCGAAATGCCGCTCATGGCTCCCGGTCTCAACATTGACCTTCATCGTTCGGAACTTCAAAACCATGAACCGGCTGCCAGCGAAGCCGATTCTCTCTTGACGAAAGAAGATTGGCCCCGGCGACGCGATCTTCACCCACAATGCAATCAGGAGAAAAATCGGGAGCCAAATCGGCAGTGCAACGATGATGCATATTATATCGAGTACCCGCTTCCAATCCGGTATGACCGCTCGATCGGACACGGCTGGACCCGCATCTTGGCACATGTCGCGATTCTTCAGGAATCGGCTGGCCGGAGGATCGTCAGTGTGGCGGGGTACTCTATGATTGCAGTCCAAGGGTAGACCCGAATCGCAATACGTGCGAAGATCTGCGACGGATAAGTCGACTGCTGAATTTTTGGAACTGGCTTCGGCTGTATGCATTTTCGGTCGAGATGGATAAGGGAAATTTTTGGGTACTGTGACCACTACTGAGATAAGCGGCAGAAAAGCCGCCCCCTTAAGGAGAAATCGGGTCGAATTCCCGAAAAATGCGAATATTCTGTAGTTACCATAATCATTCGGAATGATCATGAAAAATTTTCAAAGATCGTGCTGGAGGGTTGTCGCGGTACCAACCGATCAGCGCCTGAAGACATCAAAGCCGTGCAGGATTGGACTGTTTTGAGCCAAAAAGGCACGTCGTACATTGCTTGAGCCTCCGATAAGTATTGAGCTACTCACCGCGTTGCGCTAAACCGCTACGAATGAGGGTGATGATTCGCTGCAGACTATCTCGAGGAATTACTCTGAGCTGTTTGTCGCGTTTCTTTGTCGGAGGATGTTTGCTTTACGCAATCCTGTTTGAAGCAGTTTCGTTGCACGCGCAGGAACTCGTTCGCACTGCAACGAGTAAACCACAAATTGAGTCATTCAAGAACCCTGAGACGAGCTTCCAAGTTGGACCACTTCAAGAGGCATTGACCGGGTCGCTCGGGGTGGAATACACGGATAACGTGAATTTGACGGACACGGATAAGCTTTCTGACCTCAGTGTTCGTGAGGGATTTGGCTTGAACACCACTTGGGTCATCAGTCAGTTGAATATGCTGCAACTCAATTTTGCAGGCACGTTAATTGAGGATTTTTACGGAAACGGGAAGAGCGACCTAAACCTGGCAATATCCCCTGACTCGCTCATTCAATTCCAATTTGTGGTGTCCGACTTTCGATTTCGCGTTTATGACAGCTTTGCATACGTACAGAATCCCACCTCCAACGCGACTGCGACAAACACCGCAAACTTAAACAGCCTCACCAACACGATTGGCGCCACAATGGATTCGGACCTGAATCTTGCGGTCCTCTCGTTGTCGGCTGACTACACTTATAGCGATCAGAGTGGTTCGACCGCTGAGGGACAGAATAATCCGACCACAACCGGAGCAAGGAACACATTCCGCGCCGGTTCGTCGCTGACATTTCACTATTCGCCGACGATCGTTTACGGCCTCAACGCGACCGTGACCCGAAGTACCAGTGAGGACGAAGCCAACGTGAACAGTCTGAGCGTCGGGCCGCTATTGAAAGGGACGTTAGGTCCGCATTTTGATTTTGACTTGGCGGCGGGCCTCAATGCGGTCGATACGAAACCGTCCGTGCCGCTTGGCTACTACTTCAGCATAGCACTTCGGTATCAAATCGATCGCCACTGGCAGCTACTGTTTTCAGCGTCGCACGACCTTGGTTTCAGCATCGGGAACGGCCTGACAGAAGATACTTACCTCCGCGCCGGCGCGCAGCTAAGCCTTACGCGTTACATCACAGTGGCCGCCACTTCTTTTGCGGATTTTGGGGACATAGAAGTCGCGGGTCCCGGCACCACAACTTTTACGGCAGAAACGGGTAGTTACAAGCAATTCGGTGGAGAACTAAGCCTGGCTTGGAAGCTTCGAAAGCACCTCACAGGTGCGCTGACTTACGATTTTACGCGCCGCGAGGCGCAAGCGGAATTTTCGTACCTCCAGAACTCCATCTCGCTTTCGATCACCTACGCGTTTTAATCGGAAGTAGGTCCGATCGCCCGAACCTAGCGAGCGAAACCCTTCTCTTTGAGGAACACCTTTTGGAAACTTGCTTCCAATCCTGTCAAAAGGTTAAATTTCGCGAGGTACCAAAGAGCATGGACGCCATCAGTCACACCGATCTTTTTCCCTTCTGCATACGTCCGACCATAGTATGAGATCGGGACCTCATAGATTCGCGAATCGATTTTTCTGCATTTCGCTACGAACTCAATCTCAAACCCGAATCCGCTCGATTCGATGATCATATTTTTAGCGATCTCGGCACGCGAAGCTTTATATCCTGTCTCGACATCGGTCAGATTCAAATCGGTCAGAATATTATTGAGAAAGGTCAGAAGCTTATTGGCAAGAAAGTGTCTGAAGTAGAGAACCCGGCCCGCCCTGCGAACCAGAAAACGAGAACCCAAGCAAACATCCGCCGATCCCTCTTTAATCGGCGCGATCAGGTCTGGGATTTCGCGAGGATCGTATTCCAGATCAGCGTCTTGAATGACCACAATCGTCCCGGTTACGGCAGCGAAGCCAGTCCGAAGAGCAGCTGTCTTACCGAGATTGGTTTTGTGTCTTAGCAGCCTCACTTTCGGTTGCCGCGTACTGTATTCATGGCACACATCAATTGTGTGGTCAGTTGAGGCATCGTCCACAATGACGACCTCATGGACATCCGGAAGAAACTCGAAGATTCGGTTCAAGACCGTTTCGATTGTCTGCTCCTCGTTAAACGCCGGAACGATCAAGCTAAGCTGATGATTATCCATTGAGAGATCGGAAACGCGTACCCGACGTCAGTACGGTTTAAACCGCGGATATGTCAAGGAAACGCGGTTGCAAACGCGCCTTCGATTGCAAATCAGTCGAGCGTTTAGGCAATCTGCTCAGAATCTCCCCGACAACAGGAGTCTTTCGCCCGATGAAATGTCAACAGACAACCCGTTTTGCCGGACTATCTTCAGGAGGAGACAGAGCGCATCCAAAGCCTGCTCCGGTGTCAGATCTTCCCGGGAGGCCAAATCGATCTTCCTGCAAATCCTCTCTTCGACAGCTTTGCAGAGGATCATTTTGTCATAGCCTCCCGTTGCTCTCCCTGGACGATGGTCGACTGGCCTGACGTGCTTTGCACGCACGTTCTCACATCGGAGCCGTAGCGATATATCATCCATTGCAGAGACCAAAGATTTCATAGGCGCTTCAGACGCATTCGGCAGTCGCTAGCCACACTTTAGCGATTTCTTCGGCAAACAAAATTTATTTCGCATGAAACCGAAGAGCGGATGAGACAGCTCCTCATTTGTTTGCACGTTACATTTCGCGAGCCCACGCCGGACGCTGCCGCAAATGATACAGCATTTCACCGGCTTTCGGCACGAGCAGGACGCCCTCCTTTTCCCGGTTGGCGAACTCTTCAGGCCTGATTGTAGAGGGATCGCGGTAACCGAGGTTGATCTCGTCGCAAATCTCCTTTGAGATTCCTGTGGCAAGCGTCACCTGCACCCGGCATCGTTCCACTCCGTTCTCATACGTCCCGATCCCGCGAACATGAGTAGAATGAGCTAAAACGCCCCAAGGCACCTCTTTGAATTTGTCCCATTGCTTCAAAAAATAGTCCCGGCAGTGGTAGCCGATTTGCCGGATGAGCGCCCCATGAGTAAGAGAAATCTCATGAATATGCGGGGCGTAGATGATGAGTTCCCCCCCGTCGGCGACTACCGGTTCCAGTTTGTACATACATTTTCCGCCAACCCATAGTTCGTCATACATTGGTGGCGCACACGAAAGGACAAGGCGAAACGGGGTTTCCTCGTAGGTAATGTGAATCTTTCTGGAGAGGTCGCTTGCCTGGTCCCAAGCTCCTTCCGGTGAGCCTGCAAACAGGCCGGCGAGACGACCATGGTCGACCACCATGCAGAAGCAGAGCTTCGGGACACCGACCATTGCTCCGGCCCGGTCCACGACCTTGCGGACCGGAGTCTGTTTGTTCCCAATAATCATCGGGTTGGTGACCACCGCGCCGAGCCAATGAAAAAAATTGAGCACCTCGGGGCCGCTAACACCCGGAAAAAGGTACTTGTTTCCCCCCGAAAACCCGACGACTTCGTGCGGGAAAACGGGCCCAAGAATGATGATCTGGTCGTATTCAAACAGCCGGCTGTTAACAGTCACCGGTACATCCATCGAAAATAACCCACCGCTGAGCGCTTTGATTTGCGCGGCGTCAATCGTGCCAATGTGTCTGAGCGCGGATTCCTTGTCCCACTCATGGTTGAACAGGCGAACTGCCCCGTATCTGGTACGCCGTTCTTCAGGGGTTATTTCCAAGCGATGGCAGATCGCCTCTTCGCTCATGGGCTGATGAGTGCCCAAAGCGATCATGACATCGAGAGCTCGGGTTCCCGAACCGATCTGGTTGTAAATCCCTTTGAAAAGCACCCCCAGCGGACAGGTCCTCGTGGCGTCAGGAACAATTAATAAGACCCTTTTGCCGCGATACTCCGAGACCGGGCAAACTTCGTTTATGAGCTCAGTTACTTGCTCTTCCGAGAGCGTAGACCCTGGAGAACTCTGTCTTGAGACCAATGACATGGATTCCTTTAGTGCGTTTGAAGTGCTGGTTCCGCACGACGGTCCAACCCTCTAGCCCAGCGATCGTGTGCTTTGCGAAGATGTTCGCGCATAGCGATGCGCGCCCGCTCCGGATCCCTTGCGACGAATGCATCCATCACGCGTCGGTGCTCATTCAACACGGCTTTCCAGGTCCTTGAGCTATCAAAATGGAACGCAAACTGCCTTGCCAGAGGGCTGTCGCGCTTCTCGAACAACTCGGTCACGAACCGTATTAATGATTTGTTAGCAAGCTTGCTTGCGATCGAAACGTGAAAATCCCGGTCGGCCATTAGCTTAGCCTCCGTGTCGTTTGCCATTTCCATCCTGTTCAGAATTTTTTCGAGTTCGGCGATCTCCTTTTGCTTCATTAGTGGAGCAATCTCCGCCGCGATTTCCCCTTCGACAACGCGTCGCGCTCTCAGGATCTCGAGCGGCCCCTCTTCCCCGGCACAGTCGGTTTCGATTGCCTTTGCAGCGGTCACGACGATCCCCGAACCCGGCCGAACTTCCACATACCCCTCCACCTCCAGAGCGATCAAAGCTTCCCGAATGGAGGGGCGAGAAACTCCAAAGCGCTTGGCGAGTTCACGCTCTGCAGGAAGCCGGTTCCCAGAAATGAACTCGCCACTCGCAACCAACGCACGGATTTGATCGGCGATCTGAACGTATAAGCGGCGCTGTTCGATAACCTGGATCGGCATGTTAAGAAAAGGATAGCATATTTCCGGAGGGATGAAAATATGGCCTGACCACTTGACCAACGCTCCTCCCGGTCTTATCGAAGATTTAACCAGGATTGCATCCAAGCCATGGATACCCCCTTTCTCCCGGAAAATTTTCTTCTCTCAAATCCGACTAGCCGAAGCCTCTACTTCGAACTCGCCGAATCGTTGCCAATCTTCGACTATCATTGTCATATCCCTGCGACAGAAATCGCCGAAAATCGTCAGTTCAAGAACCTGACACAGATCTGGCTCGCGGGGGATCACTATAAATGGCGGGCAATGCGCGCCAACGGAGTCCCCGAACAATTTATTACCGGCGGCGCGAGTGACTACGATAAATTCCTTGCGTACGCCCGAACAGTTCCCGCGACGCTGAGAAACCCGCTCTACCACTGGACCCACATCGAACTCCGGCGTTACTTCGGGATCAACGAACTGCTGAACGAAGAGTCTGCCCCCGGAATCTGGGCCCAGGCGAATGAGCAACTCAAAGAATTAACAGTTCATCGGATCCTGGAAAGGTTTCGCGTTTCGGTTATCTGCACCAACGACGATCCTACCGACGATCTGGTTCCCCACCAGACGATAGCAAAATCAGAATTGCCGACACGCGTTTACCCGGCATTCAGACCAGACAAGGTATTTGCCATTGACGAACACGACCTTTTTGAGAGTTGGCTCGATCGTCTGGAAAAAGCGAGTGGGGTTCAATGCAATGACTTGGCTGGTCTGTTGAAGGCGCTACGGGTCCGGCACGAGTTTTTCGGATCGCAGGGCGCAAAATTATCCGATCACGGAATCCCGTTCTGCTACTCGGAACCATGCACTGAGACCGAGGCGGCCGCAATCTATGCCCGTTCGCGTGCCGGAAGCGCAGTGAAGCCAGCAGAAGCCATTCAGTTTCGCAGTTTCATGCTGCGATACTTCGCGGAACTAGACGCCGATGCGGGCTGGACCAAACAGTTGCATCTGGGGGCGCTTCGCAATACGAACCGCCGCAGGCTACGGGAATTTGGCTCTGACACCGGCTTTGATTCAATCGGTGATTGGCAGCAAGCGGAATCACTATGCCGGTTCCTCGATCAATTGGAAAGCGCCGGAAAACTTCCGAAGATGATCCTCTACAATCTGAATCCGAGTGATAACTACGTTTTGGCAACGATGATCGGCAATTTTCAGGACGGATCAATTCCTGGGAAATTACAGTTCGGAAGCGGGTGGTGGTTTCTCGACCAGAAGGAGGGCATGGAGTGGCAGATCAATGCGCTTTCGAACGTTGGTTTGCTTAGCCGTTTCGTCGGCATGCTAACGGACTCCCGGAGCTTTATGTCTTATCCACGACACGAATATTTTCGTCGCCTCTTTTGCGACATGGTCGGCAAGGACGTTGAGCGGGGTGAAATCCCCAATGATCACCAACTCCTTTCGACACTGATCCGCGGAGTCTGCTACGAAAACGCGAAAGCCTACTTCGGCCTTGCAGCGGGCGCTTAAGCGTTCGGCGTTCGGCGTTCAACGGCGGACAAATCCAATATAGAGTCAACTCGCTATGTTCGGGCCCAATCAACTAAGATCTTGAACTCCGAACTCCGAACTCCGAACTGTGAACGCGCCTAGATGGTCTGCGAGAGAAACCCGCCGTCCACCCGGAGATCGGTCCCCGTGACATAACCGCTCGCTTTTTCGCTGGCTAAGTAAATCGCGGCACCCGCAATCTCGGATGGGATCCCAAACCGGCCGATTGCTGTATGCCCAAGAATCACCTGTCCGCGTGCTGTGGGCGTTCCATCTTCGTTGAACAACAAGCGGCGGTTCTGCTCACCGGGAAAAAAGCCGGGAGTGATCGAGTTGACGCGTAGATTAAAGGGCGCCCATTCCCGTGCTAAAAAACGTGTCAGATTCAGGAGAGCTGCTTTGGCCGCGGAATAAGCAACAACCCGTGAAAGCGGCAAATGGGCGGAAACGCTCGCAATATTGATGATACTCCCTTTACGATTACTCTTCATCGCGGGCCCGAACACCTGGCACGGCAGAAGCGCTCCCCCGACAAGGTTGACATCGAAGGAGTCCCGCCAATCGCCAACATGGATTTCTTCAAATCGCTTATCAGCGGTCACAGTGACACGCGGATCGTTTCCGCCGGCAGCGTTCACCAGGATCGTCGGAGTACCCAAAGCACTTGCGACACCGTCGCGAGCAGTTTGAAGGGATTCGACACTCAACGCGTCGGCCGAGAAAAATTGGGCAGCTCCTCCTTGCTTATGAATCGAGCGGACACGCTCGGCTCCGCGCTCAGCGTTTCTTCCCAGCACGGCCACTTTGGCACCGGAGGCGGCTAATCCCTCGGCGATGGCCCCTCCGAGGACGCCGGTAGCACCAAGGACAACAGCCACTTCTCCGGTAAGGTCAAATAGATTCACTTTGACAAGGTTCTCCGAACCTGTTTAATGGTCAAGTGGTAAGGCCATCCCTTAGCACGCCCAATCCTGCCGTTCCAACCTTACCCCGAGAACTGCAGATCGAGTCACCCCCCCATATTTCCCGATCCACGTGATCAGCTATTTCGTGAATATCAAAAAGCACACGTTCGGCGTCGGCGACCGATTCGCTCACCAGGGCAAAGCACAACTCAAAGCGATATTGCAGGCGCACGGCGCAGGATTAGACGTTTATCCAGTCTGGAATAAATCGAATCGCGAGCACACGATCATCGGAAGCAGGCCGGATGATCTGCGCGCCGAAGCCGACAACGCCACTGCCGCGCTCGGCTGGAGCCGTGCTTATTATGTCGATGCCGACCATATTTCACTCAAAACGGTCGAACCTTTCATTTCGGCCAGTAACTTCTTCACTTTGGACGTGGCTGATTTCACGGGGACCCCTGCCCCCGAAGATTCGATCAACCGGTTCGCTGAATCTCTCCGAAAGTATCATGGCCCACTTGCGATCCCTGGGATCGATCGGCCATTCGTTCTGGACGAGGCAACCGTGCGGGCTGCTGCCGGAAAATTTCTATTAGCAATCCAGGAAGCGGGAAAGATTTACCGTTATATCGCGGAGAGAAAAGGAGCCGGGAACTTTGTCACCGAGGTATCAGTCGACGAAACGGACTCCCCTCAAAATCCAGTCGAATTGTTTTTGATTCTCGCGATGACCGCTCAGGAACAGGTGCCGATCCAGACGGTCGCTCCGAAATTTACCGGACGCTTCAACAAAGGGGTCGACTATGCCGGCGACCTCGCTCAGTTCGAGAAGGAGTTTGACGAGGACCTTTTTGTTATCCAATTCGCAATCGGTGAATTTCAACTGCCTGAAACTCTTAAGCTCAGCGTTCATTCAGGAAGCGACAAGTTCTCGATCTACCCAATCATCAACCGTCTCATCAAGAAGCACAAAGCAGGTCTCCACGTGAAAACGGCAGGCACGACCTGGTTGGAGGAAGTCATCGGACTCGCTGAATCGGGCGGAGCAGGCTTGGAGCTTGTTAAGGAGATTTATTCGGAGGCTTTCGACCATTTCGCCGAGTTGGCAGCTCCCTACCGTACGGTTATCGACATCGATCCGCTCCGTCTTCCGGAGCCGAAAACTGTGCAAACATGGGGCTCATCGCAGTATGCGGACACCCTGCGCCACGTCGAACATTCACCCGACTACAATCCGAATTTTCGCCAACTGCTTCATGTCGGATTCAAGGTGGCGGCGAAAATGGGACCCCGATTTACCGATGCCCTGACTGAGAACGAAGAGATCGTCGCCAAAAACGTCACCGAAAACCTCTTTGACAGACATCTGAAACCGCTTTTTGCATGAAAAAAGTGATCCATCAAAAGAGGGCTGCATCAGAGCGATTTCGATTTCCAATAAAATACCCACCTTTGGGTCCACTCACTCCCGTTTCCGACCGCAGCCGATCGCAACCTCTACGATCAGTCCAGGACTTCGAAAGAGAATTTTATGGCACAGCAAGTTAAACTCAACGAACCCGTCGCCCCTCTCGGGACCGCCGGCACGTACCGATGGGTGATTTGCGGCCTGCTGTTTTTTGCCACGACCATTAACTATATGGACCGGCAAATCCTGTCATTGCTCAAATCGATCCTCGACAATGAATTGCATTGGAGCAACGCGGATTTTGGAGCAGTGAACTCTGCATTTCAAGGCGCGTACGCAGTTGGAGGGCTTCTGTTCGGCTGGTTGGTAGATCGCCTCGGAAGCAAGATTGGCTACGCCTTGTCGATTTCGGGCTGGAGTCTTGCCGCCATGGGACACGCTTTGGTTACGACCGTGGGTGGTTTTTTTGCGGCGCGTATTTGTCTGGGTGTCAGCGAGGCCGGAAATTTCCCGTCGGCTATTAAGACCGTGGCACTCTGGTTCCCGAAAAAAGAACGAACGCTCGCCACTAGTTTATTCAATTCAGGATCCAATTTTGGACCAATTATCGCACCGATTTTAATCCCGTGGATCGCTCTCACCTGGGGCTGGCACATGACATTCATTGTCGCCGGATTGGCCGGATTCGCGTGGCTCTTTTTCTGGATTCCTTTTTACGATGAACCGGAGCGACAACGGAGACTGAATGCTCAGGAGCTTGCCTATATTCAGAGCGACCGGGACGAAACCCATTCGGAGGGTGGTCCGAAGATCCCCTGGGCCAGTCTCCTGAAATACCGGCAGACCTGGTCGATTGTCATCTCAAAGCTATTAACCGATCCAGTCTGGTGGTTCTTTCTCATCTGGCTGCCGGACTATTTCAAGAAGACTCGAAATTTAGACATAACGCACAGTTGGATTCATCTCGTCACGATCTACGCGATCATTACTGTCCTGAGCAATATCGGCGGCTGGCTCCCTGGTCATTTTATGCGGCTCGGCTGGAGCGTCACACGCGCGCGCAAAACGTCGATGTTCATTTTCGCGCTCTGCGTGGTCCCGATTTTATTTGTGACTTATGTCGGTGATTGGACGGCTGTGTTGCTGATCGGTCTTGCCGGGTCGGCACACCAGTCCTGGTCTGCAAGCCTCTATTCCACCGCATCAGATATGTTCCCAAAAAACGCAGTGGCATCTTTGATCGGATTGGGTAGCGCCTTTGGCTCGGTCGGTGGAATGGTTTTCCCGATCTTTACCGGGCTGTTACTCGACAAATTTCAAGCTTCCGGTAACGTAACGGCCGGTTACACTATTCTCTTCCTCATCTGTGCGTTCGCCTATCTGCTCGCGTTTGGCTTGAGCCATCTATGCGCACCTAAATTTGAGGAACTCACCGCGCAAGAACTGACGAAATAATCGATCGTGCGGCCTTCGCTTCGGGACGAAGAATCTCTGACAGTGACGCCAGCGCAGACACGGTCCCGCCGTTGCCCGGATCGCATTGGAAGAATTGGGGGATTTTCGCTCAACGTCGGAAGTTAATAGCCGAAGATAGATTAAGCGCCATGCTATCTGCACGTCAGGTTAACAGTCGAGCATTGCTGCCCCTGTGTATTGGGCTTAGCCTTTTTTCGCTTCTAATCGGCACAATCAATGCCCAAGTCGTCGCTTTTGGTGCCAGCAACGTCTCGGGTGCCGGTATTCCGCCTGACCAAGCTTGGCCTGCCATGCTCGCACGACTACTCCAAGAAAAAGGCTATCGAGTTCACGTCACGAATGCGGGCGTCGCCGGTGATTCGACGAGGGAAATGCTCGCGCGGCTCGATTCGTCGATTCCAGCGGGGACAACGGTTGTTATCTTGGATTTTAGTGGAGGATTCTTTAACAACCGCAAGTACAACATACCTCACGAAGAAGGGGTTTCCGACATGAAGGCCATCGTCAGTCGCCTCAAGTCACGCGGCATCAAAGTCGTTCCGGAAATGACGAGCCACATGCCGACGAACTTAAAGCAACCCGACCAGATTCACCTTACTCCAGAGGGGCATCGTCAATTCGCCGCAAAGCTCCTACCGTGGGTAATCGCGGCTCTCGGTGACTCACACTCTGGCTGACGAAACAGGCAGTGAAGGCTTTCTTCGAAGAACTCAGGACCCACCGAATTTATCGGATTGCGGCCGCGTACCTGGTCTCTTGCTGGCTTATCCTGCAGATCGCCGCGTTGCTAAGCTCGGCACTCGGCCTGCCTAATTGGACCCTTAAAGCGGTCCTCGCGATACTCCTCGCAGGATTGGGTGCTGCCCTGATTGTCGGCTGGCGAATCGATATACGAGTCGCGCGAAATGCAGCAATAAAAACGCGCCCCCGTCGAACCCATCTCGTATTTCTGCCGATCGCAATCTTGTTTATCCTTGTTGGCAGTACACTGATCGTTTCCGTTTACCTCGACGCCAATCGTACGGCCAGGCCAAGCGACTTAGTTCTTCAACCATCAGGCCAAGCCGCTGAATCTGGAACGCCCATACCAGATATCGCACTGCCTGATGGCACTCATATTTCAGTTGGTGCCCAGGAGGTTCTGCTCGGCGATAAAGATCTAGGCCTCCGCTCGGTGGCTTCAAATGGTATTGCTGTCATCGAAAACCGGCCAGGACGAATCAGATTTTTGGCAGGGGCGGGTTTCAGCACCTATCTATTTGAAGGGACCGACCTTAAACATCTGGACGCTTCGCCACAGTTGGTTTTTGGTCCCGGTGATCCGGGCGAATTCGACAATGGAGGTGCGCAGGCCTTCGCAGCCGTGCGCGATGGCTCCAGCCTCTTTGCATTTTACCAGGCACAAGACTTAGAGAACCTGCCCACAGACACTGCTCTCGGCGTCTCCGGATTCTTCCTCAGTATCGGCGTTGCCGAGTCAGATGACGATGGCAAGACGTGGGCGAAAAAGGGCCAGATTGTCCGTTCGGAAAAACCGAAAGATTGGGCGTTTGACCCACGCCAGGGTGGCCGAGGAATCGGTTTGGCCGGCGGTATCGCGGACAACAAGGATAAAAAGCTATTCTACCTGTACTACACCAATCTCTCCACCCCTCAGGGGGGGACCGGAGGCCAAATTGCGGTCGCGCGATGCGATCTCAAGAATGGTCCGCCACTTCCGGGGAATTGGAAAAAATATTACGAAGGCAAATTCGAAGAGCCTGGCCTGGGCGGAAAGGAGACTCCCGTGATCGATGCCTATTCTTCCGGCCATGCCGGCACACGCTACGGTCGTCCTTCCTTTTCAACTCCACTGGGAAAATACGTGATGGCTTACAATGTCACCCAGGCTTCTGAATGGCAGGAAGATGTGGCGCCGAAGAACAGCGGAATCTACGTCGCAACCTCCGACGATCTGATTGCCTGGTCTCCGCGCACAAAAGTCGTATCAGGTTATGCTCAGCGAGTTCTAGGCAAACCGCTCGCCGTGGCGCCGACCTTCGTCTTTGATCCCGGCAACCAATCCTCAGGCTGGATGGTCTATGCTTATACCTCAAAGCTGGCCACGACAAAGACCTCTGGCGACGGCACGCCAACCTACATGGTCGGCCGTCGCATCCGCTTGACAAAGAATCCGTGACTGTCACGGATGAGAATCTCGTAAAGAGAAATTTGAATTTTAAGCGCTCTCCGAGGACTGGGCCGACACATATCGAGCAATCGTGCGTCCCCTCTCCTTTTCGAGCAAGAATTGCTCTCCAGCTGAGAGTATACTCGCAGTCAGAACGATTAATTTCCTTGCGACAGGCTACAGGAGCACTCGAGATTGCCGCTCAATAAACGATGAAGGTTTCCACTTCCTCAAGTCTCTGGGCTTTGCTGATGCAGCAACAAGAAAGCCGGGTTTCCGAGAACCACCTACACGAGCATCCTCGCGCCGGAAATATGATTTGTCTCGCTGCGGAAGTACACGACCGAATCTACCGTGGCCAGCTCGAGAATTTTTCCGACATTGCCAAGGAATTGCAGTCGATTATTGCGACCCAAATCAAGAACGACCGCGAGAATCGGCAACCGACCCGCTACGTCGAGTGAATGGCACGGTGTGCGTGAATGGCAATTAGGAAAGGCCGCCTAAACGCCTAAACGCCGAACCCGAACGTCGAACGGTGAACGCCTGAGGACCAGCAGGCAATTGTTCGCAATTTTTAACATGCAAGACCGGGTTACCCCCGTGACAGTTGCAGACATGGCGACTACAGATTCTGATTTGGCCAAAATCAGCGCGTTCGGCCCCGCAAGAGCCACTGTTGAAGGAACACCGCTAAACGAAGAGGAACTTCGCGGAATGCACGCATACTGGCGTGCCTGCTGTTATTTGATTCTCGGTATGCTGTATCTGCGGGAAAATCCACTCTTGCGAGAAGCGCTCCGGCCCGAGCATATCAAACGTCGATTGTTAGGTCATTGGGGTTCGAGCCCGGGGCAATCGTTCATTTGGACGCATCTGAACCGAGTCATAAAGAAATACGATTTGAATGTGGTCTATGTCTCTGGCCCCGGGCACGGTGCACCCGGCGTCCTTGCCCCGATTTATCTGGAGGGGACATATTCTGAAATCTTCCCGGACAAGAGCGAAGACATCGAAGGTCTGAGAAAATTCTTCAGGCAGTTTTCTTTCCCTGGCGGAATCGGGAGCCATTGCACCCCGGAGACGCCTGGCTCCATTCATGAAGGGGGTGAACTCGGATACAGTCTATCCCACGCATTTGGAACGGTATTCGACAATCCCGACCTGATCACGGCTTGCGTGGTGGGTGATGGAGAATCTGAGACCGGGCCACTCGCGACCTCATGGCACTCCAATAAGTTTCTCAATCCGATTCGGGATGGGGCTGTCTTACCAATTCTTCATCTCAACGGGTATAAGATCAACAATCCGACGATATTGGCTCGCATCAGCCATGATGATCTTGAGCATCTTTTCATTGGCTACGGGTACAAGGCATATTTTGTGGAAGGTTCCGAGGCTGAAAGCATGCACCAAGCGATGGCTGCCACTCTCGACAAATGCATCGAAGAGATCCACGCAATTCAGCACGAGGCACGGACAACAAAAGCAGCAAAGCTCTATCGCTGGCCGGTGATCATCTTCCGATCACCGAAAGGATGGACCGCGCCCGGTGGCGTCGATGGCCATAAACTCGAGGGATTCTGGCGCGCTCATCAAATCCCGATTGCAAATGCTGCGAAGGATCCAAACCATCTAAAGCTGCTGGAAGACTGGATGAGGAGTTATAGGCCAGAGGAACTTTTCGATGAATCCGGTTCCCTGATTCCGGCGCTGCGAGACTTAAGGCCGGTTGGTATTCGCCGGATGGGATCGAATCCACACGCCAACGGAGGCGCTCTAAAAGAGGATCTGCGTCTTCCAGACTTTCGTCAATACGGGGTCACTTTTCCAAAGCCTGGCCAAATCGAGGTCGAGAATGCGCGTCCGCTGGGCATTTTTCTACGCGACGTCATGAAGGAAAACATGCGCACCTTCCGAGTCTTCGGCCCTGATGAGACGACCTCCAATAAACTCGACAATATTTACGAGGTCTCAAAGAAGACCTGGCTCGAAAACTATCTGCCGGAAGACATCGACGGCGGAGAACTGGGGCCGGATGGTCGCGTCATGGAAATGCTAAGCGAGCACACGCTCGAAGGCTGGTTGGAAGGCTACCTACTGAGCGGGCGACATGGCCTCCTCTCGACATATGAATCGTTCGCTCACGTAATCGACTCGATGGTTAACCAGCACGCGAAATGGCTCGAAAAAAGCAGTGAACAGCCTTGGCGCGCGCCGATTCCGTCGCTCAACCTCCTGATCACCTCCACCGTTTGGCGTCAGGATCATAACGGATTCACTCATCAGGACCCCGGTATTCTCGACATCGTTGCCAACAAGAGCCCGGAGGTGACGCGAATCTATCTACCGCCAGACGTCAATACCTTGTTGTCGGTTGCCAACCATTGTCTGGGGAGCAGAAATTATGTGAACGTGATCGTGAGCGATAAGCAACTGCACCTACAATACCTGGACATGGATTCCGCGATCGCTCATTGCACCAAGGGGATCGGAATCTGGGACTGGGCAAGCAATGATCAGGGGGCCGAACCGGATGTTGTGATTGCGTCGGCAGGAGATGTTCCGACGCTGGAAGCGCTTGCTGCGACCTCGTTGCTACGATTCGATTTCCCTGAATTAAAAATCCGATTCGTAAACGTATTGGATCTCTTCAAACTTCAACCGAACACGGAGCATCCGCACGGATTATCGGATCGCGACTTCGACAGCCTGTTTACGCTCGATAAGCCAGTGATTTTTAATTTCCACGCCTATCCATGGATGATCCATCGCCTCATTTATCGGCGGCATAACCATGACAATTTCCACGTGCGCGGTTACAAGGAAAAAGGAAACATCAATACGCCGTTCGAGCTCGCGATGATCAACGAGATTGACCGGTTCAGCATCGCTATCGATGTGATTGATCGCGTGCCAAGACTACAGGTCGCTGGAGCTCATTCAAAAGAGCGATTCAGAAATGAACAGATCGGTTGCAGGAGCTACGCCTACGAAAACGGCATCGACAAACCGGAGCTCATCAATTGGCGATGGCCGCATTCGTGAGCTGTCTTTTGTCACTGTCACCCTCCGATTTGGGTGCAGGCAACGACACGACGAACTGCGTCCACCCCAAACGAGTTCGCTCCAACCACATTTTTCCCCCATGCGAAGCGACAATTTCCCGACAGATGCTCAATCCCAAGCCGGACCCGCTGATCTCCGACGAGTGGCTGGGATCAGCCCGGTAAAATCGTTCAAAGACATGATTTTCGTCCTCCTTCGAAATACCCTGCCCTGTATTGGCGATGCGGAGGCAAGCCGCCTCATCGGATCTCCTGAGCGAGATCGAAAGAGATCCGCCCTCGACATTGTATTTAATGGCGTTATCGAGCAAATTCAAAAACACCCGACGGAGGTACAATTCGTCGGCGATAACCTGAACGTCCGGCGAAATATCTATTTCAGTAGAGATCCGCTTCAGCCCTGCAAGAATCGGCACATCTTCGACCAACTCGTGACAGATCGCGCTAAAATCAAGAACCTTCTTTGCCAACGTCAGGGCCCCTGCGTCGGCACGCGAAAGCAACAACAGCTTCTCGGTGATATCGTTCAAACGTTGCGTTTCGGCAAGCAAACCAACTAAGAGGGCTTCAATCCGGGGATCGTCGATGTCTGCCTTAAGCGCGAATTCGATTTCGCCGCGCATGATTGTGAGCGGCGTTTTCAGCTCATGGGAGGCCTCGCTCGAAAAACGGGTTGCCTGCTCAAAGCTGCGCTCGAGTCGATCGAACGCTCGGTTTAGAACCAGGACTAGACGGCCAACCTCGTCTTGAACCCGCGTTTCGGGTAACCGCTGATTCAACGCTCGTGCGTCGATTTGTTCGGCGGCAGCCGCCACTTCCTGCAAAGGTTGAAGAGCTTTCCTGGTAACTAGCCATACGCCTAAAGCCGCTACCGGTACCGCCACTGCGAGGGCCACCACGTATGCACTCGTTAAATCAAAGATGAGTTCACCGGTCTCTCTCTGGATCACGATCGGAGAATTCGGATGGTTCTTGATTTCTTGGAACGCCTCCAATTGGTCGTTGTAAATCACAAGCCCGGAAGCGATACCAAAAATCATCAGTTCGACCGTAACGAAAAGAGCGGTCCAGAGGGCAAGTCTGTTGCGAATGGGCCACTGTTTCACGCAGGCACTCCAATTCGATAGCCAACTCCTCGGACGGTTTGAATGAGCTTGTTGGCTTCACCTTCGTCGATTTTTCGGCGCAAACGTTGGATGTAGACCTCGACAAGATTCGTTCCGGCGTCGAACTGGTATTCCCATACGTGCTGGCAGAGCTGCGTTCTTGTAAACACCCGTCCCGGCGCTCTCATTAAAATCTCCAATAAGGAGTACTCCCTGCCGCTCAGCTCAATGCGCCGATCGCCCCTTCGGGCAATCCGCGTGGCAACGTCGAGCGTTAAATCTTGCACACGGTATCGCACAAGTGATTCACCTGTCTGGCGCCGAACCAAGGCTCGCAGACGCGCAGCCAATTCTTCGATGGAAAATGGTTTGGCCATGTAATCGTCTGCGCCTTGATCGAGTCCTTCGACTTTCTCTCGAACCTCGCTTCGTGCAGTCAAAATGAGAACGGGAACCGCGTTCAACCGGTCCCTCAAAGCGCGCAGGAGGCTGAGGCCGTCGCGACCAGGCAGCATAATATCCAGGACAACGGCATCAAAAAGGTTGTCGAGAATCACTTCCAGAGCTTCGTCTCCGCGCCCAATGACGTCGACGGTGAAACCGAACTCTCTCAAACCTTTCTGGACAAAACTTGCAATCTTCCTCTCATCTTCAACGACGAGGATTCTCATGGGCTGACATCTCGCTTAACCAGGCACTGTTCTGCGCCGCCGCACGCCACGGTCTCGGCCGTCAGAACCGAGCTTGCATCTCTTCAGCGCTTCGTTACCTGTTCGCGCAGCAGTCCGCGACTCATCTTAAACCGCGGCATTCTCCATGTCCATCGGGACCAATGTGCAGACCTCTCCTGCGTCGATCCCACTAAGGTCGCGCATCGTCACCGACGACGGGGAAGTCGCGATTTCATCAAATGAACCCCCAATCAACGGAGAGGCTCGAATGTTTCCTAAGCTGAGACCAACTCCGGTTTCAATGCCTGTTCTGAGAATGATATCTGCGATCCGATACTCTTCGCACCCTGATATTGCCGAAGTTTCGAGCTTCGCTTGTTTAGACCAGCTACGGTCCGGAATACGCCCAAAATGACTCCGAGAATCAGGCTTAAGCGCCATTCACCGGTCGCTGCCCGCCAGTCAAACGGTTTGGCGGCGCCGGCATCGGCCCATGGTGTAAGTCGTGGCAACAATCGAGGTACGTGCCGGCGATAGCTCTCGTATTGGTCCCGAAATTTCTGGCTCAAAAATTCCTCCTCTGCTGGAATCAGTCCGAAATAGAGTGCCAGAAAGGTGAGCGCGCACGGCAAGAGAAAGCGCCGATCACCAATGAGGAACACCATGCCAAATCCCAGAATAATGCTTCCGAAGTAAATCGGATTACGGACGTGCGCGTAGGGTCCAACCGTAGCCAGTTTTTTGCCTTCAATTTCCGAACTGCGAGTGTGCCGACCTGCGAATCCTGCCGCCCATGCGCGAACCACCATTCCGGCCAGAACCATACCAAGCCCGAACACCTTTACGCGGACCTCGCTTGGCTTGGTAGCGATCGTTGGTCGTACGAATGGCACAACCAAGGCTGTTACCCCAAGGCCAATTTCAAGACGATGGGTGAACAGCGACTTGCCGATTCGAACCAACCCTTTTGTGACGCGACCGCTACTCCTTGGCTCTGGGCGTACGTCGCTTTTTGCCGATAATTGGATGACTGCATTCATGAACGATAATGAGGTCGATTTGAGATTCCTCCTCTCCGCTTGCCTAAGCCGGAGGAAACCTTGGAACCGTGAATCAAGCCTAGCGCCCGCTTCTAACGGAATCCTTAAGATGTGATGACAATATTGTTATATTACTCCGATCGCTTTGTATCGGAGCAGGGCCCCAATCTGAGCTTGGCACGTCGGTCGCATGCACTGGAAAAATCCCAGAGTAGCAACGCGGCCGAACATAACGCACCTGGGCTGTGTCGCCAACAGAATTACCGAGCCGAATTACATGCGGCAGATCAACAATTCTCGTTCGTAAAGCATTTCTTTCGGAAGACCTTCATGCAGGTCAAGGAAGAGTTCCTCGTGTCCAATAACCTCAGCACGCCATGCGCCTCGATCAAATTTCTGCAGAGAATCAAAATCTTCTTTCGAAAAATCGAGTTCGGTCCAGTCCAGATCTTCGTAGTTCGGCATCCATCCGATCGGGGTTTCCTTGGCTTTTGCGCGCCCTCTGGCTCTATCGACGATCCACTTTAAAACCCGCATGTTTTCGCTGTAACCCGGCCAAGCGAAATTCCCTTTGTCGTCTTTACGGAACCAATTCACATGGAACACACGAGGCGTTTCGCTCAATTTTCTTTGCATCGCGATCCAATGCCGGAAGTAATCGCCCATGTTGTAGCCGCAAAACGGCAGCATCGCCATCGGGTCGCGGCGCACTTTACCCACGACGCCAGCGGCCGCGGCGGTCATTTCGGATCCCATCGTAGCACCGACATATACGCCACCTGACCAATTAAACGCCTGAAAGACCAATGGCATCGTTGTCGCCCGCCGCCCGCCAAATATCAACGCACTGATCGGTACACCGTCGGGCTTCTCCCAGTCTGGATCAATGGTGGGACACTGGGACGCAGGCGCAGTGAAACGCGCATTTGGATGAGCCGCTTTTGCGCCTGTCTCCTTCGCGATTTGCGGAGTCCACTCTTTGCCTTGCCAATCGATCAGCCGAGGAGGAATCTCTGGTGTCATTCCCTCCCACCAAATTCCTCCCTCAGGCGTCAAAGCTACATTCGTGAAAATCGTATTCTTCGCTAGAGCCGCCATCGCGTTCGGGTTCGTTTTCGCAGAAGTTCCTGGCGCAACACCGAAAAATCCGGCCTCGGGGTTAATGGCAAAGAGTCGCCCTTCCTTATCCGGTTTAATCCACGCGATGTCATCTCCGACCGTCCAGACTTTCCAGCCCTTTTCTGCAAACGGCTTCGGAGGAATCAACATTGCAAAATTCGTTTTTCCGCATGCACTCGGAAACGCCGCCGCAACGTAGGTCTTTTCGCCCTGCGGGTCTTCGACGCCGAGAATAAGCATGTGCTCCGCCATCCATCCTTCATCCCGCGCAATATTGGATGCGATTCGAAGAGCGAAGCATTTCTTGCCAAGCAAGGCATTTCCTCCGTACCCGGAGCCGTATGACCAGATCTCGCGAGTCTCCGGAAAATGGACGATATACTTTTCCGTATTGCAGGGCCACGGAACGTCCTTTTGTCCCCGCGCGAGGGGTGCCCCCACCGAATGCATACAAGGGACGACACGCTTTTCGCCGCGATCGATCTCTTTGTAAACCGGTAGACCGATGCGAGCCATGATCCGCATGCTGACGACGACATAGGGAGAATCGGTCAGCTGCACTCCAATTTGAGACATCGACGAACCGATAGGGCCCATGGAAAATGGGAGAACAAACATTGTGCGCCCTGCCATGCAGCCTTTAAAAAGCCGTTTGAGCTTTTTTCTCATGTCAAACGGGTTCACCCAGTTGTTCGTTGGACCAGCTGCGTACTCGGAAAGCGAACAAATGTAGGTCCGGTCCTCGACACGAGCCACATCGGTCGCGTCAGAACGCGCATAATAGCATCCGGGCCACGATTTCTCGTTTAGCTTGATGAACGTGCCGCTTTTAACGAGCTGCGCGCAGAGCAGATTATTTTCCTTTTCGGACCCGTCTACCCAATGAATCGACTGCGGCGTGCAAAGCTCCGCCATTTTTTCGATCCACCGGAGTAGGTGCCTGTTCTGACTCAGTGGCTTAGAAAACGGTTTCATAACTAGATTAGTCTACTTAGGGGTTTACTGCTCTCGTAAACGGAGGCGGTGCGCGATCTTCCGCTGACCCGAACAGCTCGCACAATGTTCAAGGAATCGTGAATCTGCATTGCAACCGTGGTCGAGTTTTGCAGCTTTGTTGATTGGGATCGACCTTTTTCCACGAAGGGTTTGTCTCAGACCTGTTATTGCCTTAGCGCTCGCCGCAGCAGGCGAATGTCTCAAACCAAATGGCATCACCAATTGATGCATTCGATTGCGCAATGGCTTGCTCAGGCGTTTCGGTAGTGCGAGCCTTTCTTCCCCCTTTCTCGCTATGAAAATAAACGCTCTAGTCTGGTCCTCTTCCAGCAAACTCGTTGAAACTCGTCGGAGTTTTCGTTTCATCGAAACGCAATTTTCCTCTCTTCCTTCTAAGGCACGCCAAAGTTTTTTTGCGATATGTACGTGCATCACATTGGCTGGCGCTCTCTCTCCGCAGCCCGTCCAGGCTTGATCCAAGACTTCCATCGGAACGGAGTCAAAGTCCTGTTTCCGTATAATCCGTGGGACACCGGGACCCACGACCCGGGCGCTGCCTGGTCAGAAGTACTGCCGCAAACAATGGCCGAAATTGAGGCAGACGGACTGAATGGAGACACACTTGCAACAGTCGACAATGCATTCTATCAAAGTTCACTGACAGACAAACGTCCCCTGGCTTTGGAACCCGAACTCGGATGCGGGACCGGAATTTATTTCGATGGCATCGGAACGGCACCCCAAGGTTTAGTTTCCGTTCCGGCAGCGGTTCAATGGAACACGATGGGCTGGGGATATTGGCAACCCCCTTACACATCCCTAGGAGTCAGTCTGCCTAAATGGTTCGAACCGCGATTCACTGTTCATGTGAACGATCGGTGGTCCATGAGCAAAATAGCAATGCTACAAGCTGCGTTCTTCAATGGCACCGGTCTTGAGAGCTGGGAAAATATCTGGGGCACTTGGAACCGATTATCGGCCCCTTCGGTGTGCTCGATATGGTCGGAAATGTATGGCAATGGACTAATTCTTACCGCGACGAACACACCAGCGCGGCTGTTGTCAGAGGTGGATCTCAATATCAGCCACAGACCACACTAAATTTTTATTTCCCTTCGACGCCAGCGGCCTATCAACTGAACTACCACAATAAATATCTTCTCATGGCTCCCAGCCTGGACCGCTCCGCCGAAATCGGGTTCCGCACTGCGGCTGATGCTCCGTCCGAACCAACGACGGCGCAATAGGTGAAAGCTAGTCCCAAACGCTAAGTTGGCGCACATAGGCTGGAAGCCTGTCCATTCCCTGGAAGAATTCACCACGGAGGCACGGAGTTCACAGAGATTCGGATTTATGGAGTTTCGCTGTCCGGACCGGGAAGATATCGCGTTTAACACGCTGCACGGACTCGGACGCCGGAACGTCTGGGAACTTACCGTAAGATATGCTTTCAGCCTATAGGCGTTAACCTAATCAACGCCTTAGTGCGTGAATGGCGATCGCCAGAACAGTCCGTGGAACGACAAGGTTTGGCACGATCGATTTATTGAGTTGCTCCCGAAGAGGGCAATGGTCCTTGATCTCGGCTGTGGCGGTGGAAGGCCTGTAGCGCAGCATTTAGCCGAAGCGGGGCTCAAAGTCGTTGGCGTTGACTCCTCGCCGACTCTTGCCCTGTCGTTCAAAAATGTAGGGCCCAAATATCGTTCGTGATGACCCATTAGCCCCAGCGATCTTGTTCGACAGAGTTGTTCGCGAACCAATTGCCAAGCCTTGCGCATTGCTCTCTCGCAGTACAACTTCAAAGGATACGCAACGTTCGAATAATACCGAAATCCGAAAGTCTCTCTCGACCTGTAAGCCATGCAAAAGAGAGTTTGAAATACAACCTTCACTCCGTCGGGACCTGAAGGCCCCTTCTTGCCATGGTTCAGGAGACGAACTCTCAGGAAGACCGCTTCAGGCTTGATGGTCGGTTTGCCGTCGTAACAGGAGCCAGCAAGGGGCTTGGTTTTGCCTGTGCTCGGCGGCTAGCCAAAAATGGTTGCAAAGTCCTTCTCGTCAGTCGAAGCGCGACATCCCTTGATTCGGCACGAAAGATCCTGGAGGCGGAAGGATTGTCTGTGGAAATCGCCCCTTGTGATATTTGTGACGTCGACCACTTTGCGAATTTAGTAGATGGTCTGGACCGCTTAGACATTCTCGTAAACAACGCGGGTGGCAATGTTCCTGCACCGATTTTGGCGGTCACCAAGGAGGATTTCGACCGGATCTTTGAACTGAATGTCAGATCTGTCTTCTTCGCAAGCCAGTCTGCTCTGCGAAAAATGGCGCATCTCGGAATCAGAGGTACGATCATCAACATGTCGTCACAGATGGGACATGTTGGTTCCAGCAATCGAACCGTCTATTGCGCAAGCAAACATGCTGTAGAAGGTCTGACAAAGGCACTCGCCATCGAGGCGGCGCCCTTCGGAATCCGAGTTAACTCCGTGGCCCCCACTTTTGTGCGAACCCCGATGACGGAAAAGTTCTTCGAGGACGCGCAATTCTCAGAGTTTGTTCACTCAAGAATCCCTCTTGGTCGCTGCGCTACATCCGAAGATGTCGCAGACGCGGTTCTCTATCTTGCCTCTGACGCTGCCTCCTCGGTGACAGGCACGAGTCTGCGAGTCGACGGAGGATGGACCGCCCAGTAGACATTATTTATCGAATCAGTCAGCCAAGTTAACTCCCGAATAAAATAATGACCAAAATCATCAAAGCTGGAGTATCCAGCACTGAAAAGAGACAGGTCGATCTCGAAGTACAACGGACCGTAATTAATATTATCGAACAGATCGCAGCGGGGGGCGATAAAGCTGTTCGCGAACTCTCGGTCAAATTCGATCGGTGGGACCGTTCTGATTACCGGCTTTGTCAGACGGAAATTGAGGAGATCGTAGCTTCGGTACCTGAATCGGTAAAAGCTGATATCAAATTTGCGCAAAAACAAATTCGCACTTTCGCTGAAGCGCAAAGAGCCGCTCTCAAAGACATCGAAGTTGAGACGATTCCAGGAGTGCACCTCGGTCATAAGAATATTCCCGTGAACAGTGTAGGGGCCTATGTGCCAGGGGGACGATATCCGATGGTTGCCTCAGCACACATGAGCATCGTCACGGCAAAGGTAGCGGGCGTGCCTCGGGTTGCCGCTGCGACCCCGCCAATGAATGGCGCACCGCCCGCTGCTACGATTGCGGCTATGGTGCTCGCCGGAGCCGATGAAATCTACGTGATGGGGGGAGTTCAAGCCGTGGCGGCGCTAGCGCTCGGAACGGATAACATTAGACCGGTTGATATGTTAGTCGGGCCAGGCAATGCCTACGTTGCGGAAGCAAAACGACAGCTCTTCGGCAGGGTGGGAATCGATCTTTTAGCAGGTCCAACCGAGACTTTGATCATTGCCGACGACACCGCCGACTCTGAGATGGTTGCGACGGACTTACTTGGTCAAGCGGAGCATGGGCCTAGTTCTCCCGCGATTTTGCTGACTACCTGCCGTGGACTTGCATCGGAAATCGAGGATGTGATTCAGGGACAATTAAAGAGCCTGCCAACCGCGGATGTCGCCTCCATTGCATGGAAAAACTGCGGAGCGATTATCCTGGTTGATTCCGAAGATGAGCTGGTTTCGGAAGCGAACAAGATCGCTTCGGAACATGTTCAAGTTTTAACTAGAAATCCGGATCGCTTTCTACGGGATCTCAGCAATTTCGGCGCTCTTTTTCTGGGGCCGGAGACCAATGTTGCTTATGGCGATAAGGTCATTGGCACCAATCACACACTGCCTACCGGAAAGGCTGCAAGATATACGGGTGGATTATGGGTTGGTAAATTTTTAAAAACCGTCACCTACCAGCGGTGCACCCCGGAGGCTAGCGTGCTGATCGGCGAATACTGCTCAAGGCTCTGCGAAATTGAAAATTTCGCCGGTCACAAGGCGCAGGCCGACTTACGCATCCGTCGTTTCAAGAAGTAAATTGAATGTAAAGATCCCAGCAGTGCCACTCAGGACCTGGGCTGAACATCCGTTACTCGCCTTCATGACAGCTCTTACGCGGCTCTTCCGACCCGAAAAATAGATTTCCAAACGCGTTGTCATCGGATTTAGTTGCAAATGACATTGGGAATCATCAGCCCGGCGCAATGAATCGCACTCAATTGCAAAGCGACGATGCTAGCATACGGAAGGAGGACGGAACTGCTCCCCCTTTTGTGCCTGCCGGAACCAACTCCCCTGAGCTGGAAGTCAAGGATGCGCAACTCATCTTCGGTGCCGCCTTGCGGGAGCTGGAACGGGAATTCGGCCGCAACAGGATGCGTTTCCCAAAGGAGTTGATCCTGCTCGGAGGAGCGCCGGGCGCGGGCAAAGGCACCAACACGGACTTCATCCGTAATGTGCGCGAGATCGACGCGCCGCCCATTGTCGTATCGCAGCTCCTTGACACGCCAGAGGCGCGCGCCGTCAAGGCACGCGGCGGCATGGTCGGGGACCGGGAGGTGGTTGGAATCCTGTTTCGCAAGCTGCTTGAAGCTGAGCATGAGAACGGTGCGCTGCTTGACGGCTTTCCGCGCACCAAGGTGCAGGTAGAGTGCCTCAAGCTACTCTTCGACGAGATGATCACTCTACGGCGGGAGTTTTCCGGCACCCCGGAGGTGATCCACTTCAAGCAGCCCATTTTCCACATCATGGTGCTATTCGTCGACGAGGCGGAAAGCGTGGCCCGTCAACTCAAGCGCGGGCGGCAGGTCGTCGCGCACAACGAGGAGGTCGCCCGCTCGGGCGTGGGCGAACGTTGGGAGGAACGGGCAACTGACTTTAGTGAGGGGCTGGCACGCAACCGCTACCGCGTTTTTAAAGAGCAAACTTATGACGCGCTGGTTTCCCTCAAGCAGATCTTCCACTACCACTTCATCAATGCCCAGGCGCCCATTCCGGAGGTCCAGGCCAACATCGTCCGCGAGCTGGAATATCAAAGCACTTTGGAGTTGGACCCTCGCACCTTCGACCGGCTTCGGGGGTTGCCCTTGGCCAGCCAAATCGTCCGACACGCGCGCCAGGAACTCGTCCGCCGGTTAGACGGCTACGAGGTGGATCAGCCAGAGACCTTTGGTCGAGTGATAGAATTCATTGAATGCAAGATGATGCCCATCGTGGTTCGCCACGCGGTCTCGGGTATCGCCAACGTCAACTCCGAAGACCTACTGTTCGATGACCCGACCGCTTTAGCGATGCTGATTGACGTCTTCTCCGAGCGCGGCTTCCACGCGACGGTGGATGTTACCCGGATCGGCGTGCCATTGCGCTTTGATCTAAAAACCGGGAACATTCACTCTGAAGAGAAGAAGGTTTACCGTTTCAGCGTGCGCTTCCGAAATCCGGAGATCCGGGGTTAGTTTGTGCGTTGCATCCAATCGCAGACTCCTGCGGTAATCACGCGGGTCTTACTTCGAAAGCCAAGAGGCTGAACCCGCCCCTTTGACTTGATGGTTTGAATTTCAAAAGTGCTCAGAGACTTTTGAACGCTGAACTATTCGACTAGAATTCGATGGGTAAGTCTCTCAAAACCAAGAGATAACAACTGGAGCCAACGATGGGAGTCGAACCCATGACCTGCCGATTACGAATCGGCTGCTCTACCTCTAAGCTACGTTGGCGCTCAGAAAGGCCGGATAATAACTCTAGCAGAGTCGACCGTCAAATGGACGCCGAGCGCCATGTTCAATCGCCGACACGAATCACGACTTTGCCAAAATGCGATCCAGCCTCCAGGTGATCGAACGCTTCCGGCGCAGATTCGAACGGAAAGACCTTGTCGATAACGGGCCGGATATTCGCCAATTCCAGCGCCCGGTTCATCGCCTCGAACATTTCCCGGCTGCCGACATATATCCCAAAGACAGTCGCGCTTTTGCTGACAATCGGGAAAATTGCGGTTTCGGCTTCGCGTCCTGAGAGAATGCCGATCAGCCCAATCTTGCCACCCGACCGACAGGCGCGGACGGATTGAAGGAATGTCCCTGCGCCGCCCACTTCGATCACGTGGTCAACTCCTTCCTCGCCTGAGAGCGTTGCGGCCGCCTTACCCCAATCGGTTGTGGTTTTGTAGTTAATCAGAGCGTCTGCGCCCAGCTTGCGAGCGCGCTCAAGCTTTTCGTCGCTACTGGACGTTATAATGACTTTCGCGCCTGCAGCCTTGGCAATTTGCAGCCCAAAAATTGAAACACCTCCGGTACCAAGCAACAAGACAGTCTCACCTGGAACCAGGGCGCCGCGGACGATTAACGACTGCCAGGCAGTCAAGGCCGCGCAAGGAAGCGTCGCCCCTTCTTCGAACGAATAACTGCGAGGCAAACGCACCAATCCTTCTTCGCTGAACTTCACCTGCTCAGCCAGAACGCCGTCGATCGCGCCCCCTAATGCCGTTCGATGCATGTGCGCTTTAAATTGTCCCGAGGACCATCCCTGAAAAAAACAGGCGGCAACCCGATCGCCAATCTTAAAAGCAGTGACAGCCGATCCGATAGCGACGACCTCCCCTGCTCCATCTGACAAAGGGACACGTCCGGGGACCGGTTTCCGATCATACTGCCCACGAAGGACTACCAGATCGCGGAAATTAAGAGAGGCCGCTTTGACGCGGACCAAAACCTCATGATCGCCCAATTCAGGCAGAGGACGCTCGACAATTTGCAAACCGTCGGATCGACCGAACGTCTGAATCTCGTAGGCTCTCATAAACGGACTCACTCAGGGCTAGATCGGGCGCACCGGGCTGCTCCGAAAACCCGTTTCAGTGACTTTCCGTGCCCGCGCCCGAAACGTGAGTCCAAGCATACCGGATCCCAGCAGGAAAAAAAGGATGACCGCTGGCAGGGATAATCCGGCGCGGAACATCGAAATGGAGTGTTGCGAGACTAACAGGGCACCCATATATCGGACGGCAGAGATTGACGGCAACAAAAGCGCCGATGCAACCAATAATTGAAAAAACCGCTTACGCCAGCCTGAATCGAATCGGTACAAAGCAAGCGCAAAAGAGAGAAACAAACTTGTCGCCGCGCTGTACGGTGACGGTCGCGCTGCATAAATAGTGACGCGCGGACCTGTTGAGACAGGCAAAAAGTAAGCGTCAAGATCTGGGAATCGGATTCCGGTGGCGTACTCGAGCAGGAAGACCACTGCGGTACAAATGACCAGGGCACAGATCACTTTCGGGATCACGGCCAGTCCAGGGTGCTGACGCGATACAGGGGCCGAAATAAGAGCCAAGGCTAAACTAAGCAGCGTGATAAAAGCGGTCGTCCAAGGCGTCAAATAGGGAATACGCTCGGATTGATAACCAATGGTAACGTACTGTTTCCAGTGCGGGAAATAGATCAAGCAGGCAGCAAAGAGCAAAAGCGCAATGCCAAACGAATAGGAGATTCGGCTACGGAGTGTCGCCATATTCGATTGCTTAAAACTTTTAGTTTGCCAATTCCCATCTCGGAAACGACCTGGGGAAGTTTCCTTTGCTCTACTTCCCTTTGATCCAGCACGACTCAATCGAGGTCCCGAGCGACAGAATAATGTTCGTACCACCAAATTATTCCATCGACACGATCGTCCCAACCTTTAATGAAATTTTATCGCGCCTATCGGCGTAGCACTATACGCAATCGTAGTAGTCTTGATTTCAATCCGCTTTAAATTCGAGTTCGTACTCGTCGCGTACCTTGGAGAATTGTTCGATAGCAAACTGCAAGTCTTCCCGCGAGTGAGCTGCCGAGACTTGAGTTCTGATCCGCGCGGTTCCCTGTGGGACTACCGGGAAAAAGAATCCAATCACATAAAGACCGAGCTCCAGGAGTCGGTTGGCGACCTTTTGCGACAGCGCTGCATCCCCGATCATGACAGGCACGATCGGGTGTGTTCCCGGGCGAATGGCGAGTCCGTTCTCTGTCAGCCCAGCTCGGAAAAACCGAGTATTATCTTCCAGACGATCGCGATATTCAGTTGACCGTGAAACGATCTCGATTGCCTTGATGGATGCCGCGACGGTACAGGGTGTCAGGCTATTCGAAAAAAGATACGGTCGCGAACGTTGGCGGAGCAGATCGATTAATTCTCGGCGTCCTGTGATATAACCTCCACTCCCTCCCCCTAGCGCTTTTCCAAGTGTGCCGGTGATAATATCAACCCGATCCATCACTCCATGGTACTCGGGAGTTCCGCGCCCTGTCTGTCCAACGAACCCAGCGGCATGACATTCGTCGACCATCACGAGCGCCGAGTACCTGTCCGCAAGATCACAAATATCTTTTAAACTCGCGATCGTACCATCCATTGAGAAGACACCATCCGTTGCAATCAGACGATATCGGCTCCCTTGCGCCTCCTTTAGCCGGGTCTCGAGTTCATCCATGTCGTTGTGGCGATACCGATAGCGTTGGGCTTTGCAGAGTCGAACGCCATCGATGATGGAGGCGTGATTCAACTGGTCGCTGATCACAGCGTCTTCGCTCGACAAGATCGTTTCAAACAGTCCGCCGTTCGCATCGAAGCAACTGCCATAGAGGATTGCGCCCTCGGTCTGATGAAATGCGCTCAGTGCCGCTTCAAGCTCATTGTGAATCTCCTGGGTGCCGCAAATAAAACGCACGGACGCAAGGCCGAAACCCCATCGATCCAAGGCATTTTTTGCTGCTTCGATTACCTCGGGGTGATCCGCCAAGCCTAGGTAGTTGTTCGCGCAAAAGTTGAGGACTTCCTTGCCAGCAGCGGTTTTTATGCGCACTCGCTGGGGCGTACTGATCGCCCGCTCGGTTTTATACAGTCCTTGTAACCGGATCTCATCGAGCTGTGCCGCAATATACTTCTGGAATGCACCAATCATGGGGAAATTTGTCAAACAGTTGTCGGTAGTCAGTTGTCAGTCGGAGAGTTATCAGTGTCGGTTGCCAGTCGGAGAACCATTTATCCAGGAAATCTGATCGAAAAAACAGCCTGTGAGTTTACTAATCTCCTCTTGTTTCGTCACTGACAAGTGACACTGACTACTGGTCGCTCCAATGAAGGATGATTTTTCCTGACTGGCCCTCTTTCATCAGCTGAAAACCGTGATGAAATTCCTTGTATGGAAGGCGATGAGTAATCACAGGGGAAATGTCCAGGCCCGACTGGATCATGGTCGTCATTTTATACCAGGTTTCATACATCTCCCTTCCGTAAATTCCCTTAATCGTAAGCCCATTAAAGACAACCAGATCCCAGTCGATCGGAGAATTCTTCGATTGGATGCCTAGAACGGCTATTTTCCCGCCGTGACACATTACAGCGAGCATGGCGTTGAGCGCCTCACCGTTGCCTGACATTTCAAGGCCGACATCGAACCCTTCCTTCATTCCCAGATCGTCCATCACCGTCTCCAGAGATGTTTTCGTTACGTCGACGGCGCGGGTGACTCCCATGCTCTCCGCCAACGCGAGCCGGTATGGATTGACATCGGTAATCACCACAAACCGCGCACCGGCATGACGCGCTATCGCTGCCGCCATGATTCCAATCGGGCCTGCGCCGGTAATCAGCACATCTTCCCCGAGCACATCGAACGAAAGAGCTGTGTGAACCGCGTTCCCTAGCGGATCGAAACAGGAAATAACATCAAGCGGGATCCTGGGATCGGCGACCCAAATGTTTGTTTGCGGAATCGTTAGATACTGGGCAAAAGCGCCCGGGCGATTAACGCCAACTCCGCTGGTTCGATTACAAAGGTGCCGGCGGCCGGCGAGACAGTTCCGACATCGCCCGCAAACGATATGCCCTTCGCCAGTGACAATCATGCCGGGATGAAAATCGATCACATGGCTTCCCACCGATTCGATGACTCCGACGAACTCGTGACCGATCTGCATCGGCACAGGAACCGTCCGCTGAGCCCATGCGTCCCAGTCGAAAATATGAACGTCCGTGCCGCAGATGGAAGAGCGCAGAACCCGGATCAAAACGTCAAACTCGCCCACAACCGGTACCGGGATTTCTTCAAGCCAAAGGCCCGGTTCACGCTCCCTTTTGACAAGCGCCTGCATCGTTCTCATTGCAAATGGATTTAAAAAAAGAAAGAAAACATCGCGTGAACATGAATTTTGGCAAGCTTTGAGAGCCGGATCTCGTATGATTTGAAAATCAGCTCTTGGAGACCGGGCAGGTCACTTTCGTGACTATTTCTTTCCAAAAATTGGACATCGGGACTTTCGGTCTTCTGGAATTGGCGATCCTGGATATCATTAGGAATGTGCGCCTGTTAGCCCTTGATCCTGCACTTAGAACCTCTGGGTATGCGATCCTTCAAAAGGAAGGTTCGAAGCTAGGCGCGATCGCGTATGGTGTGATTCGCAATAAATCCCAGCTCTCGATGCCAGGATGCCTGCTCGAAATTCATCGTAAAATCGACGAATTGATCCGACTCCATGCTCCTGAAGAGTGCGCGGTCGAGGGATTGATCTACGTTCAGAACATGCGTACCGCGATGACGCTTGGCGCGGCACGCGGTTCCGCGCTCTTGGCTGCAGCTCAACACGGGATGCCGATCTACGAATATCCGCCTAGACGAGTGAAACAAGCGATTGTGGGCCACGGCGCCGCACAGAAATCGCAAGTCGGCTTTATGGTGCGGTCTCTGCTGGGGCTTACCGAAACACCCGAAGCCGATGCCGCTGACGCCCTTGCAATTGGGCTGACGCACTTTCAAATGATAAGCTCACCCATCGCAGTTCACCGAGCGAATCGTCCAATATGAAAATCGAATGGCTCGGCCGGATCAATTACGAATCCGGTTTGCGAATCCAGGAAGAGCGGCTCAAAGAGTCCGTGGCAGGAGGTGAAGATTCCGTGCTCCTGCTCGAGCACGAGCCGGTCTACACAATCGGAAGGTTACCGGATAAGTCGAGCCTGGGTGTCGCTGCGCAGCTTCCGTATCCTGTGTTCGAGACCAATCGTGGCGGTCAAGCGACCTATCACGGGCCTGGCCAATTGGTCGGTTATCCAATCCTCGATCTGCGAATTCGCGGACGCGACGTACACGTTTATCTGCGAACGTTGGAAAGCTTGTTAATCGAGCTGCTGAACGAATTTGGAGTGCCAGGAACCAGAATCGAAGGAAAAACAGGTGTCTGGGTGCAGGATCGTAAGATCGCGTCGATCGGGGTCGGTGTTCGAAAATGGATAACAATGCACGGATTCGCGTTGAATATCGCAAGCGATCTAAGCGGCTTTGCGAACATCGTTCCGTGCGGGCTCTCCGGAGTCACGATGACTTCCATCAGCTCCGAATCCGGGCGCGAGATCTCAATGGAGAGTGTGTTGGAAAAGGTGGGCCCATTGCTGGTGCACTATCTGGAGGTAGGCAGTTTTGCGTGGAGTGAGAGCCATTACGCGTAATGGGGCGTTTACGACGGGTAGGTCGAGGTACCGGGCGTAGACCTCATCGTCGAAGTGCGGGAATGTTGCCGATCCAAGTGGTAACCAGAGCGAGAATCATTGTCCATCCGAATATCAGGGTCACAGAATCGACGGTGGCGCCGTTCGGAAGGACTGCCAAAAGTAATGAGACCAGGCCCCCGAGATAGACCAGACCGGCAATGATGCTAAACACGATTTGGCCCCTTTTCGAGCGATTCGTGAAGACCAGAGACATCGGGAACGCCGCTGCTACCAGTGTCAGGCCGACGATAACCACTCCGATCTGTTTCAGGAGCAAACCGGCAATAAACAGACCGACTCCGGCAACCGCTCCCCCGCCGACTGCCACGGCTTCTCTCTTTTCGCTGGGACGCAGGGAAAGGCGCGCAAAGCGATCGGCTAACAGGAACAGGTTTCCGACCGATTTTGCCGCCCAGATCCAGAGGACGAACAGGAAATAAAGCGCCACAACCGCCACACCGACCGAAGCAAGACGTCCGACAAAGGCGAAGTTCGCAATTTGCATCACGACCAGGAGGCCGATCACAACCACCGCGCGGCCGGTGCGTCCCAGTTTCTCCATCGCGAAGCTGTACTTCAAATAGGCCCGGTATAGCGGCATTCTCGAGCGATAAGCATGCAGCAACCCTTCGCGCGCCTCTCGATGTTCCGGATCAATCCGCAGGGCAGAAAGGAAATGCTCTTCTGCCTGGCGGATTTCGCCGCGTTGAAGCGCCAGCATGCCCGCCGAGGAATGAGCCCACGGATTTTCCGGGTTTTTACCTAGCAAACCTTGAACTTCAGCCGCACTCTCCTCGAGGCGCCCTTGCATCCTAAGAGCGTCTGCCAAGCTGTCCGCTGCCGCTTCGTTCCCGGCGTCCAGCGCCAGTGCTTGACGAGCCGCGCGCTCAGCCTCACGCGGTTTGCCATAGACGAGCATTGCGAGCGATTCCGCCACATAAGAATCCGGCGAATTCGGATCAAGATTTCGCGCCGAATTCACCTCTACGAGGGCCTCTTTTGTGCGGCTAAGCAAAACCAAGATGTTCGCGCGCTGGGCATGATAAAACGCCTGTGTCGGGCGCAATCTCAATGCCTGATCGATCATCGATAACGCTTCAGGGCGCGTTTTCGGGTCGTGCATCAGACAAGTCGCCAAGAAAAAGAAACATTGCGGATCGTCTGGATCGCTTTGAATTGCCTGGCGCAAATAAGATTCCGCCTCTCGATACCGGCCTTGTCTGACGAATAGAAGTGCCCGCGTGAATGGATCGTTCATTTGCGGATTCCCAAAAATTTTAGCACATCATCGTAGAACCCGGCCTGGTTCGCGTAGAGGGCATAGTTCTTCGCGTTTTCGAGCCATGCTCGCGTTGACGGATTCATCGATTTGGCCACTTGAATAAGGTCTTCGGTTGCCAACGGCACAAGTCGTCCCTCTTTCATCGCTCGAGACAGTGCGCGCTCTGTCGCCAAATCGAACAGAGATTTCAGATCGGCACCTGAAAAATCTTTCGTTCGTTTGGCGATCGCTTTTATATCCAGAGGTTTGGCCGGTTTATCGCGCGCCAATATTTCAACGATCGATTCCCGGGCCGATTCATCGGGAGGCGGAACAAATATGATTCGATCGAAGCGTCCCGGACGTCTGAACGCCGGGTCGAGGTGCCAGGGAGCGTTCGTAGCTCCAAGCACCAGGATCCCTTCGTTGCTACCGATGTTCCCGTCCATTTCCGCGAGGAACTGGTTGATGACCGTTCGAATAGCGCTTTCGCGAAAATCTTTGCGATCGGCCGCCAAAGCATCGACTTCATCGAAAAATAGAATTGCAGGCGCGTGATCACGTGCCAGCTGAAACGCTTGATGGAGGTTCTTTTCGCTGTTGCCAACGTAGAGATCCAAGATCTGATGAATCCCGACCGAAATGAAATTTGCTTGGATCTCCCCGGCGGCCGCTTTGCTGATCAGCGTTTTCCCGCACCCGGGCGGCCCATAGAGTAAGACACCGCCGCCGAGCTTTTTCCCGTAAGCTTTGAACAAAGCACGGTTCTGAAGCGGATAAATGATTTTCATCCGAATCTCTTCCTTGATCTCTTCCATGCCACCGACGTCCTCAAAAGAGGAATCCGGTTTTTGCAGGTCGGGCGAAGTGTCGTTCTCCTTATCCGATTCCCAGATTTCGGATTCGCTCTCGTACGACGAGTCTGCAGATTGATCGGTAACCGCAGCTGTCTGTTCGACTGGGATATCGTGCTCGATACCGGCATCGCTTAAACCAGGATTCAATTTGAGCGCCTTCTGGTAACAGCGCGTTGCCAGATCCCGATCGCCTTCCGCGATCGCCAACCTTGAGAGCAGCATCCAGGCCTCCGCGAAACCGGGATCACCTTTGGTAAGGGCCTCGGTGCGAACCACGGCCTCGGAGATGTTCCCGGCCAGGAATAGAGCCTGCGCTATCCCAAGTTTGCCTTGCGCATTCCCAGGTGCATTTTGAAGAACACGATCGAATGCTTCTCTCGCCTCGTCGAAATTCAAGTCGTCCAAACAAGCTTGGCCGAACAGAAGCAGCAGCGGAACGTTGCTCGGCGATACCGATAGTGCTTCGCGCAGCGAGTCGAGCCTGGAGGTCATGAGGAATCACTATCAAGGTTCACAGAGAAATCGAATGGAATTTGTCCTTATCCGTGGGGAGTTCCGGGCAGTTTCCGGAAAGTGAACCTCTCACAAGCTTGTAAACCTGTGAGAAGTTCAGGCTATTATGGTGTCTCCGAATTAACGTCTACTATCGATGGAATGACTTTCATGTCACTAATTGCTGACTCAACAGAATGGCTCGAAACCGATGGTCTCGGAGGGTTTGCGAGCGGGACTGTGTCCGGGATTCGAACACGGCGCTACCATGCGCTTTTGCTAACGGCGACCAATCCGCCGTCCGATCGCAAGGTGCTGGTAAACGGTTTCGAAGCGTGGGTTGAGACAGCGGGCAAAAAACTTTTTCTCAGTTCGCAACGGTACGCGCCGGATGTTGTTTACCCCGACGGCTCAACAAGGATCAGAAGCTTTAATGCACGACCATGGCCGACGTGGCGATTTGGTCTCGGGAACAAACTGGAGATTCAGCAAGAGGTTTTTGTTCCGCACAACGAGTCTGCAGTCGTTCTGACCTGGTCCATCTCAGGAGGGACAGGGATTGGGGCCAAGCTGATCGTCAGACCGTTGCTTTCAGGCAGGGATTTTCATGCGACCCACCACGAAAACGGAGCGATTCACTTCGATGCAGAAGTTCACAGGGAGCAGGTTCGCTGGAAACCGTACGGGGATATACCATCGACCGTTGCAAGAACGAATGGACGCTATCAACATTCGCCGACCTGGTACCGAAACTTTTGCTACTCCGAAGAACGCGCGCGCGGCCTGGATTTTGTCGAGGACTTGGCGAGTCCAGGACTGTTCGAATGGGATTTGGGAATAGGTCCGGCTATTTTGATTTTCTGCGCCGAAGGTTTTGCGGAAGAAATCGTGACAGACCAAACCGCAGTTGTGGAGAGTTCGAAAAGACTTCGCGGCCGCGAGCTCGAACGCCGAAGGGCATTCCCAAATCGACTGGCGTCCGCTGCGGATAGCTATCTCGTCCGGCGCGGCGCGGGCAAGACCATAATCGCCGGCTATCCATGGTTCGGCGACTGGGGCCGAGATACATTTATTTCTCTGCGGGGTCTGTGCCTCGCCGGTGATCGCCTGGAGATTGCGCGCCAGATATTGACCGAATGGGCCGGGGCCGTTTCAAAGGGAATGTTGCCGAACCGATTCCCGGATCGCGGCGTTGAACCGGAATTCAATTCGGTAGACGCCTCTCTCTGGTACATCATTGCCGTCTTCGAGTATCTGCAGGCAGTTCGTGGTAAACCGGATATCGATGATCCACAAACGAGCGCACAGCTTCGGCTCGCAATTGAATCCATCCTCACAGGCTATCATTCCGGGACAAGATTTCAGATCAAAGCCGACGTTGACAGCTTGCTCGCCGCGGGGAAACCGGGCGTGCAACTGACATGGATGGACGCAAAAGTCGGAGACCACGTGATCACACCCAGGATCGGGAAACCAGTCGAAGTCCAGGCGCTATGGATCAATGCGCTCTGGGTTGGACAATCAATTTCTGATAAATGGAAACCTATATTCGCGAGAGCGTCGGAGGCATTTGCCGCTCGGTTCTGGAACACAGAAAAAGGAGAGCTCTATGATGTCGTCGATGTCGATCATCGGCCAGGCGCGATCGATTCGCTCTCGCGCCCGAATCAAATCTTCGCCGTGGGCGGCCTGCCATTGAGGCTGCTCGATATGACCCGCGCGCGGCAGGTGGTCGATGCAGTCGAACGGAAGCTTTGGACACCCGCTGGGCCGCGGTCACTGGCACCGGGGCAACCGGGCTATATCCAGCGCTATGAAGGAGATGTCTGGCACCGAGACTCTGCATATCATCAAGGCACAGTTTGGCCCTGGTTAGCCGGTCCTTTCATCGAAGCCTGGGTAAGAGTCAACGGCGATACGTCAGAGGCAAAAAAGTTAGCAAGACAACGTTTTTTTGAACCGTTATTATCTCGCCTCGAGCTCGCTGGGGTCGGCCATTTATCAGAGATTGCGGACGCCGAACCGCCTCACGCACCGCGCGGCTGCCCGTTCCAAGCATGGTCAATGGGAGAACTCCTGCGGCTCGACCGCGTCGTGCTAGCCACAGATTAAAGAAAGCAGGCCGCAGATTGCACAGATCGAAGGAGGGATAGCCACAGATTTCACCGATTATCACAGATTTGAGACATGAGATGGGATTCGCCGATCATCACTGTCTTCAGGCTAGCGTACCGAGTAACATCTTTTGCCGCAGATCGCACAGATCGAAGAAGGGATAGCCACAGATTTCACCGATTATCACAGATTTGAGACATGAGATGGGATTCGCCGATCATCACTGTCTTCAGCCTAGCGTACCGGGGAACATCTTTTGCCGCAGATCGCACAGATCGAAGAAGGGATAGCCACAGATTTCACCGATTATCACAGATTTGAGACATGAAATGGGATTCGCCGATCCTCACTGTCTTCAGCCTAGCGTACCGGGAAACGTCTTTTGCCGCAGATCGCACAGATCGAAGAAGGGATAGCCACAGATTTCACAGATTATCACAGATTTGAGACATGAGATGGGATTCGCCGATCATCACTGTCTTCAGGCTAGCGTACCGGGGAACATCTTTTGCCGCAGATTGCACAGATCGAAGAAGGGACAGCCACAGATTTCACAGATTATCACAGATTTGAGACATGAGATGGGATTCGCCGATCCTCACTGTCTTCAGCCTAGCGTACCGGGGAACATCTTTTGCCGCAGATCGCACAGATCGAAGAAGGGATAGCCACAGATTTCACCGATTATCACAGATTTGAGACACGAGATGGGATTCGCCGATCCTCACTGGTCTTCAGGCTAGCGTACCGGGGAACATCTTTTGCCGCAGATCGCACAGATCGAAGAAGGGACAGCCACAGATTTCACAGATTATCACAGATTTGAGACATGAGATGGGACTCGCCGATCCTCACTGTCTTCAGCCTAGCGTACCGGGGAACATCTTTTGCCGCAGATCGCACAGATCGAAGAAGGGATAGCCACAGATTTCACAGATTATCACAGATTTGAGACATGAGATGGGACTCGCCGATCATCACTGTCTTCAGGCTAGCGTACCGGGGAACATCTTTTGCCGCAGATTGCACAGATCGAAGAAGGGACAGCCACAGATTTCACAGATTATCACAGATTTGAGACATGAGATGGGACTCGCCGATCCTCACTGTCTTCAGGCTAGCGTACCGGGGAACATCTTTTGCCGCAGATCGCACAGATCGAAGAGGGGATAGCCACAGATTTCACCGATTATCACAGATTTGAGACACGAGATGGGATTCGCCGATCATCACTGTCTTCAGCCTAGCGTACCGGGGAACATCTTTTGCCGCAGATCGCACAGATCAAAGAAGGGACAGCCACAGATTTCACCGATTATTACAGATTTGAGACACGAGATGGGATTTGCCGATCATCACTGTCTTCAGGCTAGCGTACCGGGGAATATCTTTTGCCGCAGATGGCACAGATCGAAGAAGGTATAGCCACAGATTTCACAGATTATCACAGATTTGGGATATGAATTGGGATTCGCCATTTTGCCTTTCCCAATCTGCGATAATCTGTGCAATCTGTGGCTGTCTCGTCCCCGACCTGTTGAATCCGTCGATCGCTTTTCCCAATCTGTGATAATCGGTGGAATCTGTGGCTATCTCTCCCCGAGCCGTGGAGTCCGCTGCTTGCTTGTTCCCAATCTGTGTTAATCGGTGGAATCTGTGGCTGTCCCTCCCCGAGCCGTGGAGTCCGCTGCTTGCTTTTCCCAATCTGTGATAATCGGTGGAATCTGTGGCTGTCCCCTCCCCGAGCCGTGGAGTCCGCTGCTTGCTTTTCCCAATCTGTGATAATCGGTGGAATCTGTGGCTATCCCCTCCCCGAGCCGTGGAGTCTGCTGCTTGCTTTTCCCAATCTGCGTTGATCTGTGGCATCCCTTCTTCGATCTGTGCAATCTGTGGCCGCGCTTAACCTATTCGCTCTTTACTCGCCTAGTGGGATTTGCGATAGAGAGCACTCAAACGTCGAGAAACTACACTAATTTAATGAAGCATTTCATCGCGAGTATTCTGTTTGCAGTATTGGCCATAGGATGTGCAACTCAGTCCGCAAATCCGGATAACAACCTTGTCGCACGCGTCAAACAGAGTAAAGACGGACGAATTTCAAAAGAGGAATATACAACCTGGAATGTCGCGAGAATGTTCAGGCTCTATGACAGCGGCGCCAAGGGTTATGTTTCGATCGAGGATTGGCGAAGGCTTGAAGGGCCCGGTAGAGATGGGCTGTTCAAGAACCTGGATCACAATCACAATGGAAAAGTCACCGTAGAAGAAGCGGAAGCGAGTCCAAAGGTTCGCGCGTTGCTTGGTGGAAACTTTGCTGATATCGACACTAATCACGATGGCTGGATCGATCAGCAGGAAGCGGCTGCATATCTTGCAAAACGGCTGAAGTACGTCCCGTAAGCGCAACTTCAGGCGATAACGAGAGTCGATCAGCGCGCATGAGCGAACTGTAAGAGCGCTTACATGGAGAGGAAGTTCGCCAATAACTTCTTGCCTTCACCCGTCATGATCGACTCTGGATGAAATTGAACTCCATGAACCGGGTACTCCCGGTGACGCAAACCCATTATCTCGTGTTCAGATGTTTCTGCTACGATTTCAAGTTGGTCGGGCAGCGTTTCGCGCCGCACAATCAGCGAATGATACCGGGTTGCCTCGAACGGGACCGGCAACCCTTGAAACACTCCGTCCCCCTCGTGAATGATTGGCGAGGTTTTTCCGTGCATAAGACGAGCCGCACGCACAACTTCTCCGCCGTACACCTGCCCGATGCACTGGTGTCCGAGGCAAACTCCCAGAACCGGAATGTGCGGCCCAAAATGACGGATTAGGTCGTTGCTGATGCCCGCATCATCCGGCGTCCCGGGACCAGGCGAAATGCAGATCTTTTCCGGGTGCAACTCCTCCACTTCTTCGATTGACGTGCGATCGTTGCGTCGCACAACAAGATCCGCCCCCAATTCGCCAAAATATTGGACAAGGTTGTAGGTAAATGAGTCGTAGTTATCGAGGACCAGAATCATAAGAGTTGCTCCGCTCTTTCGATGGCGCGGAATGTTGCCATCGCCTTGTTAACGCTCTCTTGGTATTCCAGTTCGGGCTCCGAATCAGCTACGACCCCCCCACCCGCCTGCACATACGCAACCCCATTTTGGAGCACAGTACTTCGCAATGCGATACAGGAATCGAGCTGGCCGTCGAACCCGAAATAACCGACAGCACCCGCGTAAACGCCTCTCTTCCCTTTCTCGAACTCGTAAATGAGCTGCATCGCACGGACTTTCGGCGCACCTGAGACGGTCCCGGCCGGAAACGTCGCGCGCATCACATCGTAGGCGGTGTAGGTCTCATCTAGCTGACCCACCACGTTTGATACGATATGCATCACGTGACTGTATCGTTCGACCGCCATAAATTCGGTTAGTTTGACAGTGCCGAATTCGGAGATCCGGCCTACATCATTCCTTGCAAGGTCGACGAGCATCAAGTGTTCTGCTCGCTCTTTCGGATCTGCCAGGAGCTCTTCGGCAAGCAGTCGATCTTCGACAGAGTTGGACCCTCTCTTGCGCGTCCCTGCGATTGGACGGATCTCGACGGTACGCCCGCGCAACCGGACGTGAACCTCCGGAGAACTCCCAACCAGCGCGAATCGTTCTCCGAGTTTCAGGCAAAACATATAAGGAGACGGGTTAACAAAGCGCAACGCCCGGTAGAGCGCGAGGGGATCCCCCTCAAATGTGGCTTCGAAACGCTGCGAAGGAACCATCTGAAAAATGTCGCCCGCTGCGATATGATCTTTCGCCTTGCGAACCATCTCGTGAAATTCTTCCCGGGTCGTATTTGACCGCGGCGTCGGTGAAGCTGTGACTGGCGCCGCATTCATCAACCGAGGCTCAGTCGGGGCTTCAAGTTGTTTGACGATTCCCTCAATCTTTCGCGCCGCTTCGTCATACGCTCGATCAATATCTTTTCCCTCTACAAATGCGTTTGCGAAGATTTTTAAGCGCCGGAATCGATGATCGAACACTAAAAATGTATCTGTTATGATAAAAACCATGTCCGGAAGACCAAGTTGGTCCGGAGGTGGTTCACCCACCGTCGGTTCAAAGAACCGCACCGTATCATACCCAATATAACCCACGGCTCCCCCGCTGAATGGAGCGAGCCCGGGAATCTCGACCGGCTTGTACGTCGCCATCAGTTGCTGGAGCTCCAGCAAAGGATCAACCGCAGTCTCGAATTCACGGCTCTTGCCGTTCTCTTCGATACGAATATGCTTGCCGCGTGCTTCGAAGTAAGTCCGAGGATCACTACCCAGAAACGAGTAGCGGCCCACGTGATCGTTACTCTCCGCCGATTCAAACAAAAACGATCGAACGCCGTTGTCGATCTTTTCAAACACCGCTATAGGCGTTTCATAATCGGCAACAAACTCCGTGTAGACCGGAATCAAATTACCTTTTCCGGCGAGCGCAGCAAACTCGTCGCGGGAAGGTAAGAGTGGCAAAGTAGTCATTTTGCGTAGACGTCCTCGGGATCAAAGAGTCGCTCTTCAACAACCGGCTTCGGTTCACCGGCGAAATCGAGCTCCTGAAAAAAGCAGGTTCGATATCCCGTGTGACAGGCACCGGAAGTTTGTTCGACGTCAAAAAGCAGCGTATCACGGTCGCAATCGGTGAACCAACGAATTACGTGCTGTGTGTGCCCGCTTGTTTCTCCCTTTAGCCATAGTTGATCGCGTGACCGGCTCCAATAGTGCATCAACCCGGTTTCCAAGGTCTTTTCAAGCGATTGCCGGTTCATCCAGGCCATCATTAAAACTCTGCCAGGGGCGCCTGCCTCCCGCACGATCGCGGGAATCAGTCCATCGGCGGTGTACTTAAAGTCGAGGTTCATTGGTTGATCAGAAAGGAGTAACTCAGGGTGGAACTCTCTTCAAGCGAGCCTGGGCGGGAGGTTGGAAGGTTGGAGGTTCAAAGTTCGAGGTTTGGAGTTCGAAGTTCGAGGTTCGAGGGGCGCAGTCAATACATAGGCAACACTTCAGGTTCAATACATCGGTAACACTTTTCTTGAGCCCACGGCGTCAGCCGTGGAAAGAGAACCATAAATGGGTCAACACGGGAGGAGTGGGCGACGGCAATTCTACCGAGGTATTCGCCGATACCGCATCCATTTGGTTGCAGCTTTCCGACTTCGCTTAAGCTACGTCGGACAGGTCTATCGCGCTGTGCCTCAGTGGTAAACCCTTCCCGGGAATGAACAGGCGAGACGCCAATCGAAGACAGGCTGAAAGCCAATTATACTTTCAATTCCCGAACGTTCTGGCGTTTTCCCGATTTCCACGTCCGTACGGCGCGTTCAACGCGATATCGCTCTAGTCCGGACAGCAAGACTCAAAAATCCGAAACTCTGTGCCTTTGTGGTGAATTCGATTCTCTGTGCCCTCATTCCTTCCTCTGCGCCCTCCTCCGTTTCTTCAAGTCTCTGTGGTAAACCCTTTCCGGGAAAAGGCGCTTTGCCAATTGCAAGTTGTTTATTCAGCGAAATTTTCGCGCTAAATGATGCAATAAGCTCAAACACGACTTGACGCAGTATGGTGATTTTGTGTGAGATTGAGCCCGGCATAAGCAACCAGGGTCGGTATTGTTGACATGTCGGAAGTGGTCGCTGAAAACAACGGAGTGATTGACAGAACAGACTACTGCAGCACGAGCCTCAAAAATTTGCCTACTGATGAATAGCTCGAACCGACCTACAAGAGATATCGCTAAGTTGCACCGGGCCCTTCTGCTTCTGGTCGCGATTTTGCCCGGTATCGCAAAGGCGCAGGACTCCGAGCAGGTCCGATCGGTCCAGAACATATTTGCTCCGGTCGGAGTTCCGGCTGAAACCCTCAATGCAACGGCAACACTGGTGTTGCTGATCTGTCTAGTCATTTTCATCGTGGTAGGTGGACTCATGTTTTATGCGGTTGTCCGATACCGCCGCAGGCCGGACGATGACGGAAGCGAGCCGCCGCAAGTTTACGGAAGCACCGCAATCGAGTTGGCATGGACGGTTCCGCCAATCCTGATCGTCGTGGTACTGGCGTTGGCCACGGCCCGGACAGTAGGGGAAATTCAGAATCCGAAATTAAACGGCGACCCGGTAGAGGTCAGAATAATCGGCCACCGTTTCTGGTGGGAAGTAAGCTATCCTAAATACAACATCGTCACAGCGAACGAAATCCATGTGCCTGTGAGTTACCTGAGTGCGCAGCGTCCGATAGCGTTGACGATGGGTTCCGCGGACGTCGTTCACGGATTCTGGGTCCCGGAGCTGAACGGAAAAGAATGGCTAGTGCCGGGGCGTGACAATAAATGGTGGATTCAACCGAGCTCTCTTGGAATCTATCTCGGCAACTGCACTGTTCTATGCGGACCACAGCATGCGAACATGCTGCTGCGCATCGTTGTCGAGTCTCCGGACGACTTCGATAAATGGGTCGAAAGGGAACAGCGGCCTCCAAACGAGGACCCGGCAGTGAACACCGGTCGAACCGCGTTTGCAACGAACTCCTGCGGAAGTTGCCACACGATTGACGGTACCAAATCGAACGGAACGTTCGGCCCGAACCTTACACATTTTATGAGCCGTCAGACGCTGGGCGCAGGTGTGGCTCCAAATGACGATACGAACCTGAAAATCTGGCTCCACGACCCACAAGACCTGAAGCCGGGATGTTTGATGCCGGATATGAAGCTTAGCTCGGAGCAGGTTGACGAAATCTTGGCCTACCTTAAAACGCTGAACTAATTAAATTATGGCAGATGGAACGATTATTGCCGAGTCAGGTACCGAGACGTTGCCGGCCAAGCCCGGAGAAGAGAAAGGAACTCTCACCGGCTGGGTGCAGGATTTGGTCTACACGGTCGACCACAAGAAGCTGGGGATGCTCTATGTCGGCACCGGCCTCTTCTTTTTAATTTGCGGCGGGATCATAGCACTCATCATTCGTGCTCAGCTGGCGTTTCCGAACGGGAAAGTGACCACGCCCGAGGAATTCAATGCCATGATCACCATGCATGGAACGGTGATGATCTTCTGGGTGGCAATGCCAATCATCTTCGGGATGATTAACTATGTGGTACCGCTCATGATCGGAGCCAGGGACATGGCATTTCCGCGACTGAACGCATTTTCGTTCTGGCTAACATTCTTCAGCGGATTCTTTCTATTTTTCAGTTTCGTCGCCGGTCCCGGTCTTTACGGATTTAGCGGCGCGCCGGATGCAGGATGGTTCGCCATCGCGCCCCTGACCTCCACGGCTTTTTCAAAAGGCAATAGCATTGACTTCTGGTCCCTGAGCGTGCTCATCAGTGGCGTGGGTAGCATCACGGGCGGCATCAACATCATGGTGACGATTATTTGCTATCGAACCAAAGGAATGACGCTCCACCGAATGCCGTTATTTGTCTGGTTGGCTCTCGTCACAATGTTTTTGGTCGTCGTGTTTCTTCCCCCTCTTTCCGCCGCCCAGATCATGTTGATCCTGCAGCGCTACCTGGGAGCGAAGTTCTTCGAAGCGCAGGCCGGCGGTTCAGCAATTCTCTGGCAGCATTTCTTCTGGATATTCGGTCACCCGGAAGTTTACATCCTGGTTTTACCGGCTTTCGCCACGGTTTCGGAGGTAATTCCTGTTTTCTCGAGAAAACCGATCTTTGGCTATCCAATGATGGTTGCCGCTACGGTTCTCATCGGCTTTATCAGTGCGGGCGTCTGGGCGCACCATATGTTCGCTGTGGGTCTGAATTCGTATGGAGTTACTTTCTTTGCGATGGCGACATTAGCCATCTCTGTACCAACCGGCATCAAAATCTTTAACTGGCTGGCAACCATGTACGGCGGCAAGATCCGTTTGGAATTGCCGATGGTCTTTTGCATCGCTTTCCTGTTCCAATTTCTGATTGCCGGGTTGACAGGGGTCATGCTCGGTGTGGCACCGTTTGATTGGCAATTGAACGACTCCTATTTCGTGATCGCCCATTTCCATTATGTGATCGTAGGCGGAATTCTGTACGGGATCTTTGCATTCCTTTATTACTATTATCCCAAAGCTTTCGGCCGGATGCTCAACAAGAAACTTGGGTTCTGGCATTTCTGGCTCTTCACGATCGGATTTCATCTGACGTTTGACCCGCAGCATTTTGCAGGGTTCCTGGGTATGCCGCGCCGGATCTACACGTATCAACCGGGACGTGGCTGGGAACTTTGGAATCTGATTTCGAGCATCGGAGCGATTTTCCAGGCGCTTGGCGCAATCTGCCTTGTGATTAATCTTCTCTGGTCGGCACGCAAAGGGGCTATCGCCGGAGACGATCCTTGGGATGCATGGACGCTGGAATGGACTACCACGTCACCGCCGCCGGACTATAACTTTGAAACGTTGCCGGAGGTTAAGAGCCGTCGTCCGCTTTGGGATTTGAAACACCCCGAGGACCCCGATTGGAAATTCGAGTAGAACCCCTTCGTGTTCTGCCCCCTGACTTTGACGAACACTAACAACAAATCTTGACGCGTGAGTTCACAAACCTTAGCCAGCACTGAATCAGATTGGAAGCTCCCTTCTCCGCGAGTCGTGGGAATGATCCTTGTCATTCTCACGGAGACAGCGCTCTTCACGATTTTCGTGGTGGCGTATCTCTACTATATCGGGAAAAGCCTATCCGGCCCATATCCGCACGAAGTACTCGAACTCCCAATTCTGGGCACCATTTTGCTACTGTCAAGCAGCGGAACGATTGTGCTTGCAGAGCAAAATCTGCATAAAGGCGAGAACAGCTTATTCAATCTCTGGTGGTTGATCACTGCGCTGCTCGGGTTGGGATTTCTGGTCTACACCGGTCTCGAGTGGCACAAGCTGATCTACGAAGATCATCTCACGATCAGCACGAACTTGTTTGGCTCGACGTTTTATTCGCTCGTGGGACTACACGCCAGCCACGTCGTAGTCGGACTTATTCTGATCCTGATGATTCTGATCCTGAATATCACCGGGAAAATTAAACCGTATCATCACCAGCATATCATAATGATTTCCTGGTATTGGCACTTCGTCGATGCGGTCTGGATCATCGTTTTCACCGTCGTCTACGTCGTTGGTATCAAATCTTAAGCCATGAGCTCACAAGAACACGGACATTCTTCAGAAGAGGGCGTCGAGTTACCGACGCCGACGGCGTGGCCGTTTATGTGCGCCTTCGGCATCACTTTGCTCGGAGTCGGTCTCGTGACCACCCTCCTGGTGACGTTGGTCGGGTTTATCATTGCGCTGATTTCTGCTGTCGGCTGGTTCCGGAGCGTATTTCCGAAGCCGCAGCATTTGCTGATTCCTTTGGCACCGGCAGATCACCGTCCGGCAGCGATCAAGGTCTCCAAAAGTCACATCAGTAATCTGCGGATTGGCCAATCAAGCCATCGTGTCCGCATCCCAGTCGAAGTGCATCGCTATTCCTCCGGCATTCTTGGAGGGTTGGCCGGCGGCGCCGCGATGGCGGTCCTGGCCATGGGCTACGGCTTGGTCGTTGAGCATAGCATCTGGTATCCAATCAACCTGATGGCGGCGGCTGGTGTGCCGGCTTTAACGAACGCGAGCTTAGCCACGTTAAGAGAATTCAGTGCAGCGGGACTGACGGTGGCAATTTTGAGTCACCTTACCTTCTCGATCTTGGTTGGTTTGCTCTACACGGTTCTATTGCCCATGTTGCCCGCGAAATTGGAATGGTTGTTCGGCGGTATTATCACCCCGCTGATGTGGACCGGACTGATTTACCCGACATTTAACTTGATCAACCCCGCGCTTGCCGCCCGCGTCGACTGGGGATGGTTTGTGATTTGCCAGGTCGCCTTCGGGCTGGTGGGCGGTTTTGTCGTATTCAAGTCGCAGAAAGTGGAAACGATGCAGAGTTGGTCGCTCGGCCAGAGAATGGGACTGCACGCGATGGGCGAAGATAAACCGGAATAAAAGAGTAAAAAGAACGCCCAGATGCTGTTACGCCCATTAAACTCGATTCTGGTCATTTGCGGCCTCGCCTTGGTAAGCGGTTGCGATCGTCTGCCAGGCAAACCGACAGAAGCAGACCGGTGGAAGCCACCGCAGGATGTCAAAGATTTTGCGGAGCTGTTTGATACGAACTGCCGAGCTTGTCACAGCAATGGGAAGACCCTCGGAGCGTCAATGCCAATGAGTAATCCCACCTACCTCGCGATCGTACCGAAAGAGGTGGTACGCAAAGTGATCACTACAGGGATTGCAGGCACCGCGATGCCCGGTTTTTCAGCACAGGCCGGCGGATTACTGACCGAAGAGCAAATCGGGATCCTCGCGGACGGGATCTACACGTGGGCAAAGGGTCATGAAGTCCCGACGGATAATCTTCCACCCTACAGCGCGGCGCTTGGCGATGCCAACCATGGGAAAGAGGTCTTTACGGCGGCTTGCGCAGGTTGCCACGGTGCTGAGGGCGAGGGCGTGACCGGCAAAGCCGGGGCGGTCGCTGATTCGGCCTATTTGAGTCTGGTAAGCGATCAATATTTACGAACTGTTGTCATCGCCGGTCGGCCTGATTTTGGAATGCCAGGATTTCGCGACTACGTGGCCGGGAAGCCGCTGACACCTGAAGAGATTTCCGACGTTGTGGCCTGGCTGGCATCGCACCGAGAGGGAGCAGCCCCAGGAGAGCCCGCAAAAACCGCTGATACCAGCTCCGGAACGCAACCTTCAACCTCAAACCAGTAATGACACCGAGCGAACCTGAAAACGACCATCCAATAAGTCCGGAGGCGAAGAGTTACTCCACGCGGCGTGATTTCTTGCTCCAGATCGGTGTAGTAATCAACGCCGTTGCGGCGTTTATGATCGGGATACCCCTCGTGGGATTTGTCCTCTCAAGCCTCATCAGGAGTACTCCACGCGTTTGGTTTTCCTTGGGGCCGGTGTCAAAATTTCCCGAAGGTCAAATGCGCCTTGTCACTTTTGAAAACCCTTATCATTCGCAAGCGGATGGACAGACCGCACGATTGACCTGCTGGGTTCGACGAATCCAAGGGGACCAATTCAAGGTTTTTGCAGCAAACTGCACCCATCTTGGATGCCCTGTACGCTGGTTTGAGGAGTCGCAATTGTTTTTGTGCCCCTGTCACGGCGGCGCTTTCTACGCGGACGGCGGACGCGCTGCGGGTCCGCCCCCGAGGGGTCTCTACGTCTACGAACATAAGGTCCAGAACGGCGAGCTGCAGATCGACGCGGGTGTTCTGCCAACATTGGCAAGCCCCTCCTAAATCGTATGAGCGCAAAGGAGAAACGGATCATTAAAGCAGCGACGAATGTGGCCATGTGGGTGGAGGACCGGCTGCATCTGGTAAAGATCTGGAAAGCAACGGGCGGTCATCCGATTCCAAGGAGCAGTGCGAGCTGGTTCTATGTCTTTGGGAGCATGACCCTGCTCTGCTTTACGATCCAGATTCTCACCGGGATTCTGCTCGCGATGGTTTACATCCCGTCAGCGAATGAAGCCTATAACAGTCTGCTGATCCTGAATTATCAGCGAGAACTCGGGTGGTTTCTGCGGGCCATGCACTACTGGGGTTCGAATTGCATGGTGATTGTCATGGCTTTGCACATGACGCAGGTGTTTCTTTGGGGTGCGTACAAGCATCCGAGAGAGCTCACCTGGATCTCCGGTGTGGTCCTTTTGCTTCTCACGCTGGCGTTATCCTTTACCGGCCAGGTCATGCGATTCGATTCGGATGCTTATTGGGGAATTGGCATCGGCGCCGCGGTTGCCGGGCGCATACCGATTATCGGCGCTCAAATGGTAAATCTCATTTTAGGGGGGCCAATCATTGGGAGCGAAACGTTGTCGCGATTCTTCGCTCTCCACGTTTTTGTGTTGCCCGGAGCGGTCCTGGCCCTGGTCAGCTTGCATTTACGTCTCGTTCTTTTAAAGGGGATAAACGAATACCCGAAACCGGGGGTTCAAGTTCGCAGGGAAACCTACGCCAAGGATTACGAAGAGCTTGTTCACAAAGATGGTATGCCGTTCATGCCGGATGGCATTGGGAAGGATATCGTCGCCAATGGATTGCTTTTGCTGTTGATCGTCGCGCTTGCGCTTTTTGTCGGGCCGAAAGGGCCGGCGACTCCGGCGGATCCAGCTCAAGTAATTTCGGAAGCTAAACCGGATTATCCATTTCTCTGGTTACTCTCCGCTGCAGCTCTCCTGCCGAGTGGCTCAGAGGTCATCCTCTTCTTCGTCTTTCCGACCATTGCGTTCATTCTATTGTTCGGGCTCCCTTTTTTCTCGAACCAGGGTGAGAAACATTTCAGCCGGCGCCCGGTCGCTGTCGTCGTGGTTCTGTTAACCTACCTCACGATCGGCATGTTGACGTACGCGGGCCTAACCGGTCCATGGTCCCCGCATATGGAGGCATGGAGCAGCGCTCCAATGGGACCGGAATTTGTGAAAGGGCGTTCGCCGCTCGAGTTACAGGGTTCGCTGGTGCTTCAGAGCAAACAGTGTCGGAATTGCCACGTGATCGGCGATGAAGGTGGTCACCGCGGACCGGATCTTTCGGGTGTTGGTGCGCGCATGGATGCACCCGAACTGGTTCGTCAAGTCATCCAGGGAGGTGGCAACATGCCCGCCTACGGCAACAACTTGTCGCCGCAGGAGGTGAAAGCATTGGTTGCCTATCTCGTCTCCCTCCGCCCTGCGCATACCATCCCTGCGCAAAACCCAGCAAATCTTCCCGGCAAAGAGAATGCGCCGTCCAGCGCGTCTGCCGCACATTCTCAGACGGGAAGCTAGTGCACCCGAGTCCGAGACTGGCTGCAGCTGTTTCCTCGCCTCGAAATATTCGACGTTGGCTTAGCGTAGCGCTGCTATACTGCTGATCAATGGAAGACCCGGCGAATGCGGTTTTTAGCTCTTGGGCTATACCGATCGGGCCGGTTTTTGCGATCCTGTTTCTGTTTGCCGTTTATATCCGCGGTTGGATCGGTCTCCAGTTCCGTACCCCGCGCAGATTTCCGTTGTGGCGTCTCCTTGCATTTGCGGGAGGATTGGGCGCGATCTTTCTGGCGATCGCATCTCCCTTGGATGCATTCGGCAGCCTGCTGCTGCAGGTCCACATGATCCAGCATCTGCTTCTGATGATGGTTGCTCCGCCATTGATCCTCGCGGGAGCGCCGTACCTGCCACTGCTTTCAGGACTTCCTCGCCTATTCACACGCGAAGTGATCGGACCTTTCCTGATTTGGCCTCCCCTCAAGCGACTCGGACATTTCTTGCTCCATCCGGTCGTGTCGTGGATCGCATTCACTTCTTCCAACGTTCTCTGGCATCTGCCGTACTTTTATGAACTCGCGCTGAATTTTCCAGCCTGGCACGAATTTGAACATTTCTGCTTTCTGTTCACGGGAATCCTCTTCTGGTGGCATCTCATTCAGCCGTGGCCAAGCCGCCCGGTTTGGCCACGCTGGGCAATGATCCCATATCTTGTTCTCGCCGATTTGCAAAACACCGGGCTCGCAGCGTTTCTGACTTTTTGCGATAGGGTTCTTTATCCAACCTATCAATCCGCCCCGCGATTGTGGCATTCAAATCCATTAGATGATCAGGTGATCGCCGGAACGATCATGTGGGTGCCCGGCTCCATCGTTTTTCTGGTTCCTGCTGCAGTCATTGCGCTTCAAGCTCTTTCGCCACGACTCAGCAGGCACGCTTCAGCGGCGGTCGGTTCTACAACATCTGCGGCCAATCCCGATAACGGCCCCGCAGTTATGCTTCGGAGGCTGGGCCTTGCGCCTCGGGCGGCTCATCAGCCATTCGATTTATTCCGGATTCCAGTTATCGGAGCCGTGCTCCGTTCCAACCGGTTCCGGCGCGGTATGCAAGTGGTCATGCTGATCCTCGCGATCGCAGTTCTGCTCGACGGATTTTTGGGACCGCAAATGAGCCCGATGAACCTCGCCGGCGTGCTCCCCTGGACACATTGGCGCGGACTGACGGTCGTGGCCTTGCTCCTCGCAGGTAATTTGTTTTGCATGATCTGCCCGTTCACTCTCGTCCGCGATTTCGGGCGGCGCTGGTTGCCCGCAAAATGGGTCTGGCCGGCATTTCTAAGAAACAAGTGGCTGGCTGCAGCACTCGTCGGCCTCTACCTCTGGGCATATGAAGCGTTCAGTCTTTGGAATAGCCCTTGGCTGACTGCATGGATCATTTTGCTTTATTTTCTGTCAGCCTTTTTGATCGACGGATTTTTCCAGGGAGGCAGTTTTTGCAAATACGTTTGCCCGATTGGACAATTTCATTTCGTTCAGTCGTTGATTTCTCCACTCGAAGTCAAAGTGCATACACCGGATGTCTGCCAGACGTGCAGGACTCATGATTGCATCCGGGGAAACCTCGAACGACGCGGATGCGAACTGAAGCTCTTTCAACCTAGAAAAAAGGGAAATATGGACTGCACGTTCTGCATGGATTGTGTCCATGCATGCCCGCACGATAACGTCGGCTTGATCGCCGTTCTTCCTGGTAAACAGCTGTGGAACGGCGAACAGCGTTCTTCAATCGGATTATTTAAAAATCGATTCGATCTTGCCGTGCTTATCCTTGTCTTGGTCTTTGGCGCTTTGGCGAATGCTGCAGGAATGGTCGCGCCCGTCACCGCTCTCTTCGATCGAGCTCGTCTCCTCTTCGGACTCGATCGACCGATCGTGATTGCCTTGTTCCTGCTGTCCGGGGTTCTTCTTGTTCCTGGCACAGCCGTCTGGGTCGCTGCAGTTGTGAGCCGATATTTTGGTAAAGTCGCTGCTTCCACAAAATCATTCGTTTCCGATTTCACGATGACCCTCGCGCCGCTTGGTTTCGCGATGTGGCTGGCACATCTGGTGTTCCATCTTTTCACCGGGTCGCACACGCCGATTCCGGTGGCACAGCGGATCGCTGTGGATCTTCACCTCGCTCTGTTCGGAAAACCGAACTGGGCGATCGCTTCCTGGGCTTTTCCTCAGCTGCTCGATTTCGAGATTCTCTTTCTCGACCTCGGGCTGCTACTCTCGCTCTATGCGGGCTGGAAAGTCGCGGAGCGATATAACAAATCCGTCAAACGTTGTTTTCTTACTTTTTTGCCATGGGCCGTGATTTACGTTCTATTCTTCCTGGCGGCAATCTGGATCATTTTCCAACCGATGGATATGCGCGGAACCATGGTTTCCTGAAGACCTCACAAGCCCAAACGCGATGATTCGGAAACTCCTCCTATTTGGATTAGCTATCATTTTGGCGCGTTCGGCATGGGCCGATGGAGGGACAATCCGGTTCCAGGGGGATGCAGGCCCGTTTCACATCACTCTGTTCACCCTGCCTCCCATCCTAACTGCCGGTGCAATCGACGCAACGGTGCTCGTCCAGGATCGTACCGGACTCAATCCACTGATCGATGCCGACGTGACTTATGGCCTCGCCGCCGAGTCAGGGCCTGCAACGCAGACCGCAGCGTGGCTGCCGCCCGCCTGCGCGATGAATCCTCCCCCTTTGCTAACCAGCATTCCTGCGACTCTCGGTCATGGAGAAAATCGACTTCTTTACGGGGCCTATCTCCAAATCCCTTACAGCGGTTCCTGGAGAATCAAAATCGACATTCGGCGTGGGACCGAACACGAGACTGTTTCCGCGCTGCTCGCGGTGCACCCGCCGGCTCCTCCGGTTATGGCCTACTGGCAACTTTTTATCCTCCCGCCTCTGTGTGTCCTCGGATTTATCGTCAATCGATCAGCGCGCAGCAGGAATCGATGATAACTCTCCGCGGGTTTGCAGGCAATGCCGGCCACAGTGAAGAATCTTTGCGGGCTGACGCCGCAACACTTGCGGTCCGACCCCAGATCACCGAGTAGTCTGGAAAATTGTCGACTGGAAGAGGGTTCGACTCCGCTGGGCCTTCTTTTATCCCGATCGCGTGAAAAATCGCTCCCTCTTAATATTCATTCCCCTCCTGCTCTTGGTCCTGGTCTGTGCGGGATGGTTCAGCATCCATTTTTATGTCCACAGCGACGCATTTCGCGAGTGGCTTTCCCGCCGGGTAAGCCGCTCTATTCACGCAGAGGGCCAATTCGAACCGTTAACCTGGGAAGGTTCCACCTTTCACAGTGCCGGCTTTTCTGCCTTGGGAGGGCCGCGGAGCAAATTACGGTCACTAAAAGTCACAAACATCTCCGCGCACATCGATTGGAAGCAGCTCCTCAAAGGAGTGTTCGCCATTGATCTGGTGACTGTCGATAAACTCGAGGCAGTTGTCGGGAAGAACCATGGGCCGATTCCTCCGCGGCCGCCTCCCGATCATCGGGAGTCGCAACCGGCCTCGCGAGTTCCGATCGAACTGCATGTTGAAAAGCTCTACGTCGATTCCGCTAACATCCAATGGCAAACTGCAACCGGTGAGAACGGCGGATTCACCGACACCAAGTTGACCGCCACCAGCACCGGTCCCAGCGAATGGGATATACAAGCGGTCGGCGGGACAGTGCGACACGCAATCTACCCGCCGCTGCAAGTGGACCATGTTCACGCCTCTGTAAGCCAGGAGTCCGTTTCCATCGTCGATGCCAAAGCGACTGTTGCCGGCGGGGGTGAGATCACGATCACGGGCAAAATCTCCACGGAAAAACAAGTAAGCGCTCAATTGAACTTTGATCTTTCCGGTCTGGAACTGAACCCGCTTCTTCCTGCCCAATGGAGAATTGGTGGAAAAATTTCGGGTCATCTCACGTACACCGGTGATTTTAATCGGTTTGAACAGGGCGGGATTGCCGGTTCGGTCAAAATCGACGGAGCCTCCTTCGATATGACCAACGTCTTCCCAACCCTGCGTAAACTGGCCAAATTCGGCGGCTTGAACGATGTCCGAATCGATTCGATCGAAACAAATCTCAAATACAAGGAACAACGATTGGATCTCACCGGTATCCACGCCGGATCAAAGGACCAAATTCGGGTCGAGGGCTCAGGCAGCCTCACTCCGGACAGGCTCGACGGAGATCTCTTCATTGGGTTGTCCCCGAAAATTCTTGGATGGATTCCAGGAGCCGAGGAAAAGGTCTTCGTCGATCAACGCGACGGGTTGCGCTGGACAAAGGTGACAATTAGCGGGAGTCCTGCAAAACCCAAAGAAGATCTGACACAACGATTGATCTCCGCGTTTAAAGACAAAATGACAAAGGAATTCAACGGAGACACCAAAGACGCGGTCAAATCGCTGCTGGACATGTTCCATCGATAATATGGCTTCATTGAATTTTCGCCTGAATGTCGCGGCGATTATTATGAAGCCGGACGGAAAAATCCTGATCGGAGAACGCACCAATGTCGCAAACGCCTGGCAATTTCCGCAAGGAGGCGTCAAACGTTCCGAAACGCTGCAAGAAGCACTTCGGCGTGAATTGCAGGAAGAAGTCTCATTGGCTCCACGGCATTATCAGGTGATCGAATCAAAAGGACCTTATCGTTACCTCTTTCCGGCAGGACGTACCAAGGAAGGATTCCACGGCCAGGAACAGATCTATTTCCTAATCCAGTTCACAGGGAACGACTCTGATCTCAATGCCGAAACAAAAGAACCGGAATTCACGAATATTCGCTGGATTAAACCCTCCGAGTTCAAAATCGATTGGGTGCCAGAGTTTAAGCAAGCAGTCTATCAGCAGGTATTTGCGGACTTTTTTGGGCTCGATTTGGGTGGATCCGAATAAATTTGGGCTTTTATGATAAGAAGCTCAGTTTCCTTTTGACTCTCACCGGGTATTCCGGCATCACCAGTGGCGTATGTTGACTTTGGGAGCTTTTTTGTTTCTTGGTTCCGCGTTAATTGGTTGTGTTTGGTGGGCGTGCAAAACGGATGATGCAAATCGCTCACGGTAGCGTCCTCTAAATTGTTAAATCGATCCTTCTGGTGCGGGCCTGGCCGGGAGGAATAAACAGGGAATACATGGGAAATTCGTCGCTGAAGAGGCGGCGATTTTTTAAATAGCACCCGGATATTGTAACTGAGATTGTTACAGAAAGAACCTTTCTTATCCAACCTGTTCAATCAGCATGGCTTACAACTGAGCTTGATTGAAAACTGATTTTGTTCCACGATGCTGGCACCATGAAATTGGTCGGATGGCTCCGGTTCACATGGGAAAGCAAACTGCTTCCCGGCACAAGTTATCTCTTTCGAGAAGAGTATTCGATCCGGCGCGCTACCAAACACGAGAAAACGCAGGCTTGGCAGGTCATCAGCAGCTGTTTTCTTCTGGATACCTGCTGGAACGATGTCGTGACCGCGATGCTGCCGCCGATCCGTCACGACTTCGAAGAAAGCTTCGGTCACCGTGAGATTGATTGCCTGGTGATCACCCACGGGAATCGAACCATAGGGGCTTCCCTCATCAAGCCGTTACCCGATCTCTCTAATCACCTTATTTCCGGCCCCTGTATTTCGAGCGAATATCGGAACCGCGGTTTTGGATCCGTATTGCTCAAAGAGTCACTTCTCCTGGTCGCGAATCACGGTACACCGAGAATTTTCGGCGTGACTCGTTCCACCAGCCCAGCCGCCCGGTTTGTCTACCCAAAGTTCGAAGGTCGCTCCGAGAGCTACGAATTACCGATGGGCGACGTCGCCCTGGCTCAGTAGAGGGCGGAGAGTTTGGGGTTCGAGGTTCCGGGTTCGTAGGGGCGGAGCTCCTTCTCCTTTGCTTGTATCCTTGGACGAATCGTACTCGTGATCGTCCTCGTGCTCGTACTCGGAGGCGTTCGGCGTTCACGGTTCGGCGTTCACGGTTCGGCGTTCGGCGTTCGGCGTTTGCCGTTCGCATGTAGGCGTCTCGCCTGTCCACTTAGCGGCTTCCAGGCAAGCTGCGTTCAAGGTTCCGGGTTTGAGGGAGCGGACTCCCTCGTTGGTGTGATCCTTCCTCCCTCCGGGACCGTTCTAAAGCGGAGCAGAATGACGTGCCTATCCAACTTGGGTATTGGCCGACACGCCCATACTCCCACACGCCGACACCGCATCCATTTGGTTGCGGCTTCCTCCGCCGCGCCGTGCTTCTGTGGTGAATCCCCTCTCTGCGCCCTCCCTCCCATCTCCGCGTTCTCCAAAATTGCTCTTGAAATAGAAAGCGAGCCAGATAGTGTTCATCCGAACATATGTCCGCTTCGCCTAAAATTATCGAGTTACGCAAGGTTTTAGCCGAACGGTTTCCACATCAAAACAGCCCCCCTTCCTTTTGCTTCCCCACGGGATGGGACCCGCTCGATTCCCTTCTCGGAGGAGGCTTGCCAAAAGGAGGAATCACACAACTGCTGATTCCAAATATCAGTTCAGGAGGCGCGATCGTATTACATGAAATCATTGATGCGATGCAGGGGCTTGCACATCATGTCGTTTTGATCGATGGCAAAAATTGTTTTGAACCGATTACAGATCATCCACTTCTGCTCTGGATCCGCTGCAACAATGTCCTGCAGGCTTTGAAAGCAACCGATTTGGTTCTCCGGGACGGCAACCTGCCGCTAGTCATCCTCGATTTCAAAGAAAGCCTGGAGAAGGAACTCAGGAAAATTCCCTGCTCCGCCTGGTATCGATTTCAACGGATTACCGAAGAAAACAGAGGCACGCTGCTCACCATCACACGTCATCCCGTAATCACCAACGCACAGATTACAATTTCACTATCACGCCAACTTTCTATTGATGACTTATCAACAAGAAGATCTGATTTGATCAAATGCATTTCACTGAAAATAACTCGTTCAAGAATTCAACAGGAATATCGATATGCGTCGTAACGCAACAGGCTTATTTGCAGTTGTTTATATTCCTTTTTACGCACTTCAATCTGGCCGGCAAAAGCGTATTTTGGAAAAATCCGCACTCGATGGAAAGCCGTTGAATCAACTCTCATTCAAGGAAATTGGAACGGATATTCCCGGTTTGAATGAAGGATGTGAATCTGATGATATGTCATTCGGTTTTCCAAATGCTCTTTTGGATCCGGATGGAGTGCATGTACTGGAATTGAATCCCGCCGCCGAGCAAGCCGGGATTCAACCCGGAATGTCAACAAGTCAAGCAATTGCCCGAGCGCCTCAGCTCCTGTTATACAGACGGAGTCCATCGACCGAACAACAACTCCAGCAGACGTTGCTCCAGCTTGTTTACCGTTATTCGCCCTTGATCGAGGAGAGCGCCCCTGGAATGTGCACGCTCGATTTAAAAGGTAAACGGATCCGCAAACATCAGCCGTGGTTGCGCGAATTATTGGCGCAGCTTCGGGCAATCGGTCTCCAAGCGCAGGCCGGTATTGGTCCCAACCCGGAGATTGCGCTACAAGCTGCAAAGATTGCGAACCCGATCCTGGAAATCTCGGAAGATTCCGTTCTGCTTCAATCGTTGGCTCTTGAGTCCTTGAGCCCCTCCCCGTTCCTGCTGGATATCTTGAAAAACTGGGGAATCCACACCCTCGGGGCATTTACGCGGTTGCCACGGGAAGAAATTGGAGAGCGCCTTGGCCTGGAAGCTCTTTCGCTCTGGGATCGCGCTGCCGGACGCTCTTCCAAGGTGCTGCAACTCGTTCAACCACCGGAAATATTCGAAGAATCGATCGATTTCGATCAATGCCTGGAAACGCTCGAGCCGCTCCTTTTTATTTTGAGACGATTTCTGGAAAACTTGTCGCTACGGATCGAGTCCGTTTATCTATTGATCGCCGAGCTGCGTCTGACGTTGACGCTGGACGATGGAGGAAAAATCATGCGTCTCCTGCAGATTCCAGTTCCGACACGGGACGTGGAGACGCTTTTTGGGATTGCCACCCAGTATCTTGAAACGCTGCAGACGCTAGCACCTGTCGTTGGGTTTCATCTGGGAGTGACACCAAGCCGGCCGGCGGATCATCAATTTGATCTGTTCCAGGGTGGATTGAAAGATCCGAACCGTTTTTTCCAGACATTGGCGCGCCTGGCGGCCCTGGTAGGGAACGAAAAAGTCGGTATCCCAAAAAGGGTCGACACCCATAGACCGGATAGTCTGCAGATGCTGATACCGGAACTCAGCTGGTCTCTGAGAGAGGTCAAAACCAATATGGCTCCAAAAACCGGGCCTGGCCTGCGCCGGTACCGGCCCGGGATCATCGCCCGAGTGGAATTAAATGGTGGCAAACCGGCCTGGATGCACAGCAGCGTGATCTCAGGAAGAGTCTTGGAGACACGTGGTCCATGGAAACTATCCGGCAACTGGTGGGATCGAGTCCGATGGGAAACCAATGAATGGGATATCGCGCTGGATAATGGAGGGATTTACCGCATTGCCCAGTGCGGAGCCACTACACTCCAGGACCAATGGGAGATTGTCGGGGTGTACGATTAGCGTTCGGCGTTGCCGAACGCTGTTCGAGGTTCGGAGTTCCGGGTTCGGAGTTCAGAGGAAGGGCGACAATCTAGCGTGATGGCAATCAGCTATTCCGGAAAAGAGAAGATGCGTTCAAAAGTCGCCTGCCTCTGGTGTATTGCGTGGTGCCGACACCGCATCCATTTAATTGCGGCTCCCGCCGCGCTGTGATCTCTGTGCGATTCTTCCCTTTCCCAACTCTAAACATCGAACCCTGAACTCAGAACTCCAAACATCGAACTTGGAACCGCGAACTCGGAACCGCGGACGGCGAACGCCGTTCGCCTACGTCGAACTACATGCTCGCAGCGCATTCAGTTTCCTGCGAGGAAGTTCTTCACCGGAGCATCTGGCTTTTACGGCGGCGGGTCTGGAATTGCCGGCTTTGGCGCTCTGTGACCGTGACGGTGTTTTTGGAGCCCCGCGGTTTGATGCGGCTGCGAAAGAATGCGAGATACGCCCGATCGTCGGCAGCGAATTGACGATGGAAGATGGTTCGGTTTTGCCGGTACTCGTGCAATCGAGAATCGGGTATCAGAACCTGTGCCGCCTGCTTTCACGAGCCAGGCTTCGTTCCCCAAAGAACGAAAGCTCAATTTACTGGTCAGAGTTGCCGGAGTTCCGAGAGGGTTTGATCTGTTTAACAGGCGATGAAGAAGGGCCTGTTCATCGGGCCTTGGCTACTGGCAATTTTTCGCATGCCAATCAATGCATGACCTTGCTCAAAGAGGTTTTTGGAACAGACCATCTGTTTGTAGAAATTCAGCGGCACGCGCTTCGTGCAGAGCAATGGCTGAACCAGCAGTTGTCCGAGCTTGCCGATCACCACCAATTGAAGCTCGTGGCAACCAACGGTGTATTGTACGGCACACCGGATCGCCGCACCGCGTTCGATGTATTCACCTGCGCGCGAAATCACACCGACCTCGATGCGGCAGGGCGATTACTGGAACCGAATACGGAGCGGCACCTTAAATCGGCGGCGGCGATGCGGGAATTATTTCCGGATCTGCTGCACGCAGTGGCTAACACTGTGGCTATTGGCAACGAAATCGAATTCACCCTGAAAAATCTCGGTTATCAATTTCCCAGGTTCCCCGTACCGCAGGGTGAAACCATGGACAGTTTTCTTGAAAAAGTGGTTTGGGAGGGCGCCCGGCAACGCTACGGCAATTCCTTTGCGACACCGGTTCGATCGCAGATTGAGCGTGAACTGGCGTTGATTCATAGGCTCGAGTTTTCAGGTTATTTCCTGATTGTCTGGGATCTTGTTCGTTATTGTCGTGAATCAAATATCATGGTGCAAGGCCGTGGCAGCGCCGCAAACAGTGCGGTCTGCTACAGTCTGGGAATCACTCCCGTTGATCCGGTCGGTGGCAACCTGTTATTTGAACGTTTTTTAAGTGAAGGCCGAAAAGGCTGGCCGGATATCGATCTTGATCTGCCAAGCGGCGATCGTCGTGAACAGGTGATCCAGGAGGTTTATCGGCGTTACGGAAGACTCGGCGCAGCGATGACGGCGAATGTGATCACATTTCGGGGTCGAAGCGCGATGCGTGAAACCGGCAAAGCATTGAATCTGCCGGAAGATGTCATGGATCGTTTCTCGCGTTTGTATGCCAACGGCGATTTCCCGCACACGCTTCAAACAGCGGATCAATTGCGCCAGGCAGGCCTTCCAGCAGAACACCCACGGGTTAACGCATTTCTAGAGGTTTATCATGCCATCCAGGGGTTACCTCGTCATCTGGGGCAACATTCCGGCGGGATGGTGATTTGCGAAGGACAACTGGATACGGTCGTTCCACTTGAAAACGCCACGATGCCAGGACGCACCGTGATCCAATGGGATAAAGATGATTGCGAAGATCTGGGCATTGTGAAAGTGGATTTGCTCGGTCTTGGAATGATGTCGGCGCTGCAGGATTCGATCGAGATCTGCGCCCAGCGAAATCGTCCTGTGGATCTGACCGCCCTGCCAAAGGATGATCCATTGACCTACGAAATGCTTTGCCGGGCCGACACGATCGGTGTCTTCCAGGTCGAAAGCCGCGCACAGATGGCCACGTTGCCCCGGATGAAACCGCAAACATTCTACGATCTTGTAATCGAAGTGGCTATTATCCGGCCCGGACCGATTCAAGGTCATCTGATGAATCCATACCTGGCCCGGCGCGAAGGGATAGAAGAAGTTCATTATCTTGATCCCCGGCTTGTTCCCGTCTTGCAGCGGACCCTTGGTGTTCCACTTTTTCAAGAGCAGATGCTGAAAATGGCGATGGTCATGGCCAATTTTTCCGGAGATGAAGCCGAAGAACTGCGCAGAGCGCTCAGCTATCATCGTTCGCAAGAAAGAATGCAACGTGTCGAAACAAAGTTGCGGCTTGCACTTCGTTCAAACGATGTCAGCGACGAAGTTGCCGAAAAAATTCTCGCAGCCATTTCCTCCTTTGCGTTGTACGGATTTCCGGAATCGCACGCGATCAGTTTCGCGATGATTACCTACGCCAGTTCCTGGTTGAAAGTCCATCGGACTGTAGAGTTTTTCGTCGGATTGCTGAACAACCAGCCGATGGGATTTTATTCTCCCGCTACCCTGATCAAAGATGCTCAACGTCACGGAATCAAAATCCGCCCGGTTTCCATCACCGATTCCGAATGGTTCTGTATCGTCGAATCCAATCTGTCGCTCAGGCTCGGCTTTTGTCTGACACAGGGAATCAGCCGTGCACACACCGAACAGATGATTGCTGAGCGCCGGCAGAAGGTATTTCATAACATACAAGATTTCCGTAATCGCACTGCATTCGATCGAGACGAGTTACGGATCCTGGCAAAATCCGGGGCACTCAATCCCTTGATCGGGCATCGGCGTGACGCGCTCTGGGCAATCGAAAATGAACTCTATCAGGGAGAATTATTTTCTGAAGTTCACGAAGAATCGGTCTCTCCGCTGGCCCCGATGCAGCCTGTAGAACGCCTTGCAGCCGATTTTTCCACGATGCATCTCACAACCGGTCCCCACCCTATGGCCTACATCCGGTCATCGTTGCCGGACGATATCTGGCGCAGTGCGGATCTGCCGTTTGGAGAGAACGGCTCCCGGTTGGGTGTTGCCGGTCATGCGATTTGCCGACAACGCCCTGGCACAGCCAAAGGCTTTGTCTTTATCAGTCTGGAAGATGAAACCGGCATCTCAAACGTTATTGTCACCCCGCAGTTTTTTGAGAAGAACCGGCTCGTGATCACACAGGAACCCTTTCTGCTGATCGAAGGTGTCCTGCAAATCCATTCAGGGGTTATTCACGTTCGTGCCGAAAAGATCGAACGCTTGCCGTCGCTCGCCATCGAGACCGCCGATTCGCACGATTTCCAATAAAGTCCGCAAACAATCAACCGACAAGGGAATCAGATACCGCATCCATTCGGTTGCGTCTACGTGGTGCAGGGTTCCCGGGAATGGACAGGCGAGACGCCCATCCTACTTTAAACCTTTAAACTCCCGGCCGTTCTCGCGTTTTCCGTGCGTCCACGTTCTTGAAGCGAGTTCAACGCGACATCGCTCCAGTCTAGACAGCGACACCTTATAAATCCGAACCTCTGCGTCCTTTGCGCCTTTGTGGTGAATTAATCCTCTGCGCCCTCCTCCGTACTACAATGGTTGGAAATCTTGTTTTTCTGCGAGGATTTCACCTTATTGCGCTAGGACTGTCTGCGTGGAACGCGCCCCGAGCCAGCGCAGGCAGAATGCTTGCTCCGCCACCATTTGGTTGCGGCTACTGCCGCGCTGTATCTCTGTGGTAAACCCCTTCTCGGGAATGGAAAACCCTACAATTTGTCGAGAAATTCGAGGCCGCGTGATTTGGGTGTGAGGTTTTTTTCCGCAAGCCAAACGGGATTATAGAGCCGCGAAACATACTTCGATCCAGAGTCGCACAGAATCGTTGCGATCACCTGCCCGGGGCCCTTTTCTTTCGCCAACTTCACCGCGCCACAAACATTGATCGCCGACGAAAGACTCAAAAACAGTCCCTCGGCATGAAGCAAATGCTTGAGCATCTCGACCGCTACATCATCCGCGATGCGGTAGGCTTCATCGATTTGAACCCCTTTTAGATTTTCCGTCACACGGCTCTGTCCGATTCCTTCGGCGAACGAGTCGCCATCGTGAATTTCGGTGTGCCCAAATTTGACCCAGGACCACATCGCCGCGCCGTATGGATCAGCGCAAACAATGTCGATGTTTGGGTTTTTCTCTTTCAAAAAGAGAGCCGTCCCCGCGAGAGTTCCTCCCGTGCCAATCGAAGCAACGAACCCGGTCACTCCACCCTGGGTTTGATGCCAAATCTCCGGCCCGGTCGACTGGTAATGAGCGGTCCGATTCGCAAGATTATCGAATTGGTTTGCCCAAAACGCGTTTTCGGTCTGCTTTGCGACTCTCTCCGATACATGAATATAATTGCCTGGATCCGTGTACGGCTTTTCCGGGACAGTCCGAAGTTCCGCGCCAATCGCGCGCAGGCCATCGATCTTCTCCTGGGAAATATTATCCGGAACAACAATAATCGTTCGATATCCGCGAGCGTTACCGACCAGGGCTAGCCCGATACCAGTGTTGCCGGCGGTCCCTTCAACGATTGTTCCGCCGCGTTGAAGCGCTCCGGATTTTTCTGCATCCAGAATGATTCCGAGCGCTGCCCGGTCCTTCACCGATCCGCCCGGATTCAGGAATTCTGCTTTCCCAAGGATTTCCGACCCAGTCGCCTCGGAGAGAGCGCGCAACCGGATCAGCGGGGTTTTACCGATCGTCTGGCAAAATCCTGTCGTCACAAACCCTAGCGAGCAATCCTGTCCGAAACCGTTATTGAGCATAGTGTCTTGGTAGATTCAATCTTCTTCGGGCAAAGACAGCAACCGGAATCGAAGAGAGAGGAAGGAGAACAAAGAACAGACAGAAACCATTTTAAGTATATCAAACCAGTATAGATTGTGGCTGCATCGCTCTGTGCAATTAGGCCATATATCCACTCCACTCACCCAGACTAGTTTGCCATCTTGGTCGTCTGCCGCGGCAGATGATAAATCTCCAAACCTGGCTGCAAAAATGGGATGGGTCCCGCTTCGCGCTTCCAGACAAGCGTTCCATGTTTGAACAGCTCCAAGTAAAACTGCTTCACAGCGACGAGCGAGCTACTCTTCACCGAATCAGCCGGACCTTCCGGCGAAAATACACGATCGTAATCGGCCGGCGAAGCAATGATGTAATCGACGCCTGAAGCAGCAACTTGATCGACATTCGCCTGGTCCTCTTTGAACTTTGCGAGGTCGCCCTCTGCGATCACGAACGGGTGCCGATGCTTTGATGCGCCAAGAAGTCCCGGAAGCAGCACGTCCGGGTCAGCCAAGATCTTGCTACCCGGCTGCACATTCCCATCGATCCAATTGAGCATCTCCATCCGTTCGTCTCCACTGAATGCGGCGTAGTAAGGATAGCCGCGCAGAAACTCAAAAAAGCAGGCCGCCATGCAAACACCAACCAGCACCGGCAAAAGCCATCCCCTTACCCCGTCACGAACTGTCGCAAGGCATTCCGTCATTGAGGCGACGCCGACGACTGCGAACGCATAGGTAAGTCCGATCATCGGCAGAAACCGCAAATCGCCGGAAGGGGCGAACAAGAGTAACAGAAAATAGAGGAGCGGGATCAGTCCGAGGAAAATCTCGCTGATCCGAAGTTTATGACGGCGAACCCAGAAGAGCCAGATCGAGACGCCTATCATGATCCAGATTGCCGGAGTCGTATTGTGCCAAAGATCGAGCCAATAGGTGCCATGCACCAAGCCGCTAAAGCCTTCCGGCGCACTGGCGAATGCCGCTCCGAGATCCTGGAGAACATCAATCGCCGTCAATCTAAGTTCCGATACAGCGTAGAAATCCACGACAAGAATCGTAAACAGCAAACCGAGAAGGAATTCTGCGACCCGATTCAGCCGGGACTGTCCTGGACCGCTGCTGAGAACGGCTACGAGCGCTGGAATAGCCAGCAAAGCGCCGATGTATTTAGCAGAAACCGCGAGCGCGACACTCATCCCTAGGAACAGCGCCCTAGTGGTTGTAGCTTTCTGTTCGAGCAACACGATCGCCAGGAGAGTCAGACTTGCACCGAACAAGAATGAACTTCCCTCGGTCATCCGATGGGCGAGCGCAAATATCTGGTGCTGGCAAAGCAGTAATACCGATAGCAACAGTGCAGCCGTGCTGCTCTCCAGAAAATAGACCGTTAGACAGAGCGCAACGATCGATCCGACAGCGAAGAATGCGGAAACAGTTCTTCCAATCACCACGACCGGCTGGATCTCGTCGGGAACATGCAGCGCTTTCTTGACAATCTTCGCGGCAACCGCAGAGAGCAGCGGCCGATGCAGATCCCAATCTTTCCCTATCTCCTGGCTCGCCCGGACCTGTTCGCCCGGGTCGTAAAATGCCGGGTATCGATTCCCATGTGTGAACCAGATCATTCCGACCAGGAAAACGGCTATCATCAACACCGTAATTCCCCAGTCTATCTTGGGGCGTCCTCCCGAAAGCAGCTCATAATGCTTCTGACTCACCGGCATCGGTTCGATCGAAATCGGAGTCCCGATTCCACCTGAACCCTCCGGAGGATCCGCTTCGCAATACCACGGTGCACGCAAGATAAACGGTTCATCTACGTAAACGCCAGCCTGGCGAAGCGTATCCTATGAAAGGCAGAAGTCAGAAGGAAAAAGGCAGAAGTCGCGCTCTTTAATCTTACTCGTGCCCTTGCTTGTAATCGTAATCGTGATCGTCCTTCGTACTCGATTTGAAGCGCGCAACCGGATTCAATCGGGTTGTTTCCGCAGCACATCAAGCAAAGGAGCAATGCCCTTCCCTGCAATCGAGAACGATCACGATTAGAACGGCAGCTCCTTCAGAGACAGGCTGAGCCCTCTTCGTAAAAAATTGACATTCGGCCCGACTCATGTCGATCTTCACGGTCCCGCCTGGCACGATACCAGATCCGCGGATTGATTCGCGCACGATCATAACAAAAGTACCTATGTCGAATCTCACCGAAGAACTCGTTCTGGAACGGCTGAAGAGCGTTAAGTTTCCAGGGTACAGCCGGGATATTGTCAGCTTCGGTCTTATCAAAGAAATCAAAATCGCTGGGTCGGACCTGCTCCTCAGGTTGAGTGTCGCAACCAGCAACCCGAGCATTGCACAGGCACTTAAGACCGAGTCAGAGAAAGTCTTGCGTTCAATCCCAGGGGTGACATCCGCCAGGACTGTAATCGATATCACAAACCCGCCGGACGTCGCTTCCTCTGGTCAATCGGGGACGACGCAAATCCCTGGAGTACGCTATGTGATTGCCGTTGCCAGCGGAAAAGGAGGAGTCGGCAAATCGACGGTCGCAGCCAATCTCGCCGCCGCGCTTACACGCTCCGGGGCAGAAGTCGGTCTCTGTGACTGCGACATTTACGGCCCAAGCATATCGTTGATGTTCGGGGCCACTCAAGAAAGGCCGATGGCAACTAGCGACAACACGATCATTCCAATTGAACGATACGGAATTAAACTGATGTCGATGGGGTCGCTGCTGGATGACACGTCTCCCGCGATTTTACGTGGCCCTATGGTGACTCGGGCAACCCAACAATTCCTGCGCCAGACTGATTGGTCGGGCCTTGATTATCTCGTCCTCGACCTGCCGCCAGGCACAGGCGACATCCAATTAACTGTGGTACAAACTGTTGCGCTCGCCGGAGCCGTGATCGTGACGACTCCACAAGAAGTCGCATTGATTGACGCCCGCAAAGCCAGTTCGATGTTCGCCAAGGTGAACGTCCCGGTCCTTGGCATCATCGAAAACATGAGTTATTTCCTCTCCCCGAGCGACGGCAAACGTTATGACATTTTTGGTTCCGGAGGAGGCGCGCGTGAAGCAAACCGTTTGAAAGTCCCGCTGCTGGGCGCTGTGCCCCTGGATATCGAGACAAGGGAAGCTGGCGATCGGGGCATCCCGGTTACTCTCGAGAAGCCTGATCACCCGATCTCTAAAGTATTCGAAAATATTGCCGATCAACTACGTAAGAAGATTGAGGGCTTGTCCCACGATTGACCGATTTGTCGTGCATTAGCCGCCTGCCTGTAGAATCTGATTGACTGGAAACGACAGATGTACAAACTCGCCACAAACCAGATGGAACCCCCGAAAGAAGACTCCACAGAGTTGGTGAAAAATTCTGTGTTGTACAAGGAGTTCTTGGCCGAGCGCGAAGAGATCTTGCGCCACAAGTGGATTGAAAGTGAGAAAGCCGGGTATGACATCGGCTTCGAAAGGGCGTTGCTCGACTGGATTGTCAAGTATCGATCGGCGTGGCGTGAACGCAGGCAAAAGCAGGTAAAAAGCGCTTAAGCCAGGCAAAATTGATTGAGACCTTTAAGGTGATACCGAGAGATCACCAAGGTAAGACATGGCGAACTCTATCCTGATCATGGATGGCGACGCGATTAGTCGTGCGCTGCGACGAATCGCCCATGAGATCCTTGAACATAATCCCGACCCAACGGCCCTAGCGCTGGTTGGTATCCCCTCACGCGGCGTCGAACTCGCCCGCCGCCTAGCGGATCTGGTGAAAGCCACCGAGGGGCGGAAACCGGAACTGGGCGCGATAGATATCTCGATGCACCGTGATGACTTGAGCATCCGGCGCGCCGTCACCGGCATCCAGGAAACGCGTCTTCCACTTCATCTCGAAAGTTTCACGATCGTTCTGGTCGACGACGTCCTTTACACAGGGCGAACCTGCCGTGCCGCGATGGATGCGATCAGCTCGTTTGGTCGTCCTGCCCGGATCCAACTCGCGGTGCTTCTGGATCGGGGCCATCGAGAACTCCCAATCCGGCCGGATTACGTTGGTAAAAACCTGCCTACCGCTCGAGAGGAAAAAGTCAAAGTGCGCCTCCAGAACGTGGACGAACAACCGGATTCAGTCCGTGTGGAAAGAGAATGAAAGCCGCCCCGCCTGACACCTCCTTTTCGGAAACCGCGCAGTGGCGCCGCAAAGACCTTCTCGGAATCCGGGAGCTTGAACCAAACGAGATCAAGACGATCCTCGACACCGCGGCTGCCTTCAAAACAGTCGGCTCACGCGACATCAAAAAGGTTCCGGCGCTGCGAGGCAAAACATTGGTCAACTTCTTTGTCGAACCGAGTACGCGAACCCGTATCTCTTTTGAACTCGCAGCATTCCGCCTTAGTGCCGACGTCGTGAATATCTCTGCGACGACATCGAGTCTGCAAAAAGGAGAAACACTCAAAGACACCGCGCTTAATCTGCAGGCGTTGCATGCCGACATTATCGTATTACGTCACAGCTCGGCAGGCGCAGCCAAATTTCTCGCTGAACGACTCGGCGCGAGCATCATCAATGCAGGTGATGGCGCTCACGAGCACCCGACGCAAGCACTACTGGATGCACTGACGGTCCGCGAACACGTCGGGCGGATTGAAGGGCTGAAAGTTGCCATAATCGGAGACATTTTCTTTAGCCGGGTTGCGCGCTCAAATATCTGGACGCTCAAAAAGCTTGGTGCGGAGGTCACCCTGGTCGGCCCGAGCACGCTGGTGCCAAGAACTTTCGAAGAAATGGGGGTTCGAGTCGTTCGCAGGATCGATGACGTGCTCGATTCGGCGGACGTGATCAACCTGTTACGGATTCAGCACGAACGTCAACGCAAAGAGTATTTTCCCAGCCTGAGCGAGTACACCCGGTTCTTCGGGCTGACCAAAGAGCGGGCGGCGAAGCTGAAGCCCAATTGTTTGATCATGCACCCGGGACCGATTAACCGCGGGATCGAAATCGACAGCGACGTCGCGGACGGGCCACAGAGCGTCATTCTGGATCAGGTGACCAACGGACTTGCCGTTCGGATGGCAGTTCTCTATTTGTGCAACACAGCGGCCAGGAAGGTATGAATTTAATCATCAAAAATGGCCGGATCATCGATCCTTCGGACGACCGGGATGAAGTGGCGGATCTCTACGTCGTTGACGGCCGGATTTCGGCCGAAGCTCCAAAAGAAGATCACGAAACAATCGATGCCAGCAAATTGATCGTGGCTCCCGGACTGATCGATATTCATGTTCACCTCCGGGAACCGGGCCAGTCACACAAGGAGACGATTGGAACCGGAACACGAGCGGCTGCGGCTGGCGGATTCACTTCGGTTGTCTGTATGCCGAATACTGAGCCTCCGGCGGATAACCCAAGCACAATAGCCTGGATTACAGATCGTGCCCGGGGTTCCGCTTCGGTCAATGTCTTCCCAACCGGCGCAATCACGAAGGGACTAAAGGGCGAAGAGATGGCACCTATCGGGTCCATGGTACAAGCGGGAATCGTCGCGATCACAGACGACGGTTATTGCGTTCAAAACCACGAGGTGATGCGACGCGCCGTGGAGTATGCCCGGATGTTTGACATTGCAGTCATGGATCATTGCCAGGATTACAACATGGTTGGTTCAGGAGTGATGCATGAAGGATACTGGAGCACCGTACTTGGATTGGCCGGATGGCCTCGAACGGCTGAAGAAATCATCGTGACCCGAAACATTCTCCTGGCAGAACTGTGCGACACGCGAATCCATTGCCAACATCTCACTTCAGGTGGAAGTGTCCGGCTCCTGCGAGATGCGCGCGCCCGCGGCATCCCGATCACAGCCGAAATCTGCCCTCATCATATCGCACTAACGGACGAATGCATTGCCACGTTCGACACTAATTACAAAATGAATCCGCCTCTTCGGGCACAGAAAGACATTGACCAGTTGATCGAGGGAGTCGCCGACGGCACGATTACTTTACTGGCAAGCGATCACGCGCCCCATGCTTATTTTGAAAAGGAAGTCGAATTCGATCAGGCACCCTTTGGCATTCTTGGCCTCGAAACGGAACTCGCGCTGTTTCTGACGATTCTCGTTCATCAGACCAAAGCAATCGACATCAAGCGATTGATAACGCTGTATACCGTCAATCCAGCAACCCTGGTCCGATTGCCCAAGGGAACCATCAGTCCGGGAGCAGACGCAGATATCACCATCATCGATCCCGACATGGAATGGATATTCAAAAACGAAGAATCCTTTTCCCACTCCCGCAATACTCCTTTTGACGGCCGTGAACTTAAAGGGCGAGCTGTCCGGACAATTGTTGGCGGAAAAACGGTCTGGAGTCTTTAAACAGGGAGGCCTGTTTATTCCGGCAAAAAATCCGAACCTCTGCGCCTTGTGGTGGACCCAATCCTCTGTGCCCTCCGTGCCTCCGTGGTGAGCCCCTCTTCGGAATGGGCATCCAATATTGTCCTGGGCCTAATCCCCAGTCTGCGGGGTCACAGGCTTGTTGTACGGATCGGTTGGTTGAACGGGCTTGCTGTAGCGGTCCTGGTCGGGAGATTGATCGTCGCTGTTGTCTCCATCATCCTCGCTATGCTTCGGATCGATCGTGTTGTGACCGGTGAACTTTTGCTGGAACCAACCGCCCACGGTCTGAAGCACTCGCGTGGTGCGGTGGGCGACATGATGACCAAACTCCACGACCGAAGCACCAAACCGGTTTGCCCTGTCGGTCACAGAACCGCCACTATGAGAGTCAGAATCCTCATCGGAGGCGGTGCTGTCATGATAATCGCGCGGAGGATGCGTGTCGTCACTCGATGGCGGTGGCGGTCCTCCCGCAGGGGGTGGCTCAGGTTCGTTTAGAGCTTCTGAATCAGCTTGTCCAGACTGGGGCGGAGGTGGTCCCGGTGGACGATGGCTATTCGCCTCCTGTTTGGTCGGGACCCAATTATTGGCGCTTATCAGTTGCCCGTTGCTCGCAGCGATCCGGACCGTGCCAACCGGGCGCTGCTCGTAATCGAAGAGCTCAAGTGTCCAGATCGGATCTCCTGAACCCCCTTCGACTGAAAGCTTGTAATTGACGCTGTCGAACCCGACCTGGTTTTTCTTTGCTTCGCGCTCTGCGGTCTGAAACGCTCCATCGGAATCGAGGTTCAACTTGGTCAGATCGATCGGCGGAAGCCCCCCGCCCTCAGGATGGACCGGTGTCCGTTCAGACGAGATCTGTCCCGCAACAATATCGAGTTCGCGCGCTCCGCCGCGAGCAACTGGATCGTCAAGCGTCACCAGCCAGTCAATCGGTTGCGGCTTGCCAGAGTGGCCAATCAGCGCCGTCACCTGGCCTAATGCCTTTTCGCCACGCTTTGTCCCGACAGCGCGCAACGCCTTATAAGCCGTATCCTGGGCTAGTACAAACCCGGGTGCGAGCGCACCCGCCAGAACGAGAACAAACAACAAACGCTTCATCAGGTGTTTTCCCCTTTGTACCGATCTTTCCTTGTTTGTGCAACAGAAGAGAGCTCTCAAAGACGTATCGGCTTGAACCGCCGTTTGGAAAATAGTCTTCTTACACTCCGAAATGCCTGCGCCACGCCTGTTAATCGCCGACGACCAGCCTGAGGTTTTAAGAGCCCTCACCGTGATTTGCTCGGCGGAAGGCTATGAAGTCGCAGCCGTGAATTCGCCGGCGGCGCTTCTTGCAAAGATCGCCAAGGAGGATTTTGACATTGCGTTAATCGATCTCAACTATCGCCAGGAGGTTGCGACCGGCAGAGAAGGTCTGGAACTCCTGACCCAAATCCGCGCAGCCGATGCTTCGCTGCCCGTTATTGTGATGACAGCCTACGCTTCGATTCAATTGGCTGTTGAAGCGGTTCGCCTTGGCGCCCGCGATTTCCTTCAAAAACCGTGGGAAAACGAGCGGCTCATTTCGATCCTGCACACGCAGTTAACGCTGCGTGACGCGCTCCGGGGAAAAGAACGACTCGAAGCCGAGAACAGCGTGCTGCGATCCGCTCAACTCCCGCCGGCCGGTTTCGTCGCTGCGTCACAAGCGATGCTGAAAATCCGGGAGATGGTGGAGCAAGTCGCTCCGTCGGACGCCAACGTCATGATCACTGGCGAGAACGGCACCGGAAAAAACGTGGTGGCCCGATTGCTGCATCAGACTTCTTTGCGTTCCGCACAACCGCTGATCACGGTCAATATGGGAGGATTGGCAGACGGGGTATTTGAAAGCGAGATGTTTGGTCATGTCAAAGGCGCATTCACAGATGCCCGGGCCGATCGAGCGGGTCGGTTCGAACTCGCTGACAACGGTACCCTGTTTCTGGACGAAATCGCGAACCTGACCCCAGGCCAACAAGCCAAGCTTTTGCGTGTTCTCGAGACCGGCGAATTCGAACGAGTCGGCTCTTCAAAGACACGGCGTGCCGATGTGCGAATTCTGACCGCAACCAACTCGGATCTAGAGAAAGAGATCGAATCCGGTAAATTCCGCGAGGATCTTTACTTCCGACTGAACACCATTCAGATCCATCTGCCGCCGCTCAGGGAGCGAACAGAGGATATCGCTATTCTGGCGGAAGAATTTCTGACTGAACTTACGCAACGCTACCGAAAGCAGATCAAAGGTCTTCGCCCAGACGCTGTGGGTGCGCTTAAAGGGTACGCATGGCCCGGAAATGTCCGCGAATTACGGCACATCATGGAGCGAGCGGTCCTGTTGACTCGCACCGACATGATCCAGGCGTCGGACCTTGGGATTCGCGACACGACACACCGCTCCCAAGCCCTTGAAGAGATGGATCTCGATGCGGCTGAGCTTTTTTTGATCAATCGCGCGTTGGCCCGGCACAATGGCAATGCTCTGCTGGCAGCAAAGGATCTTGGCTTGAGCCGGAGTGCATTCTACCGCCGCCTCCAGAGGCACGGAATCAATCCGGGCTAAAGAAGGGAAGGCAGAATTAAGAAGTAAGAAGGAAGAAGTAGAGAATCGCATCCGCTCCAGAGTAAATGCCACGGAGCGGCCACTCTCTGGAGAGCGTTCTAGTCCGTATTTCTGCCTTCTTACTTCCCACTTCTGCCCTTACTTCCCACTTCTGCCTTCTTCCTTCTTAATTCTGCCTTCTTAATTCTGCCTTCTTACACCGCATCCTCTCGGTTGCGGCTAACTTCTCTCTGAACGATGCAATCCCAAAACCACTGGTGGCAAGATCGCTCTTATGCTTTGGTGAGGGTTTACCGGTATTCAACCGATGGCTGCTGAGACGATTCGCATAATTGGCGCCCGCCAACACAATTTAAAGAACGTCAGTGTCGAGTTTCCTCGTGAGCGGCTGGTCGTATTCACTGGGATGAGCGGGTCCGGAAAATCGTCGCTCGCGTTCGACACGCTCTACGCGGAAGGCCAGCGCCGCTATGTGGAAAGCCTTTCAGCATACGCCAGACAGTTTCTGGACCAAATGGAGAAACCGGATGTTGACTTCATTGAAGGGCTTTCTCCCGCAATCGCAATCGAGCAACGGAGTTCCGTCGCAAATCCGCGTTCGACAATTGCAACGACCACAGAGATTTACGACTATCTCCGGGTCCTATTCGCCGTCGTCGGCCAGCCGCATGACCCTGCAACAGGCGAAAAGATCTTCAAGCAAACTCCTCAACAAATTGTTGATCAGATCCTCGCTTATCCCGAAGAGACTCGGGTCCTCGTCATCGCGCCGATCATCCGCAATGAGACAGGCGAGTTCCGGGACGTGCTCGAGAAGATCAAGCGGGAAGGATTTGTTCGGGTCCGAATTGACGGCGAAATCCTGGAACTTGCGCGGCCCGAACCGATCCGACTGGCAAAGTCGCATCGTCACACGATTGAAATCGTCGTTGACCGCCTCGTGATCCGCGAAGGGGTCCGGACTCGCCTGGCAGACTCAGTCGATACCGGACTTCTGTGGGGTAAAAACCGGATCATTGTCAGCCGGCAGCGTTCAGATGAAGCCGCCTGGGAAGATATCCCGTACTCGACCGACTTTTGTAATCCGAAGACCGACTTTCTATTGCCTGAATTAACGCCCAAGCATTTCTCCTTCAACAGCCTGGCGGGCGCATGCCCGGAATGTCAGGGCCTTGGATCCGAAGGATTTTTCGATCCGGACCTTGTCGTGCCGGATCAAACACGATCACTGGTGGGCGGTGCAATCGCGCCGTGGCGCAAAGCCACCAAACGAATGCAGTCGTACTACAACGCGCAACTGAAAGCGTTGGCAACGCATTTTGAATTCAAACTCGAAACGCCTTACGCCGATCTGCCGCCTGAAACAAAGGACGTGCTCCTTTTTGGGACTGGAGACGGGCCGGTTCAATTCGTATTTGGCGAAAAAATCGTCGAGCGTCCATTCGACGGTGTGATCGCCCAATTAGAACATCTCTTTCGCGAAACTGAGAGCGAGTTTACCCGATCTCGGCTAAAGAGTTATCAGGCTAGGCGAACGTGCAAACTCTGTAACGGTGCGCGGTTACGTTCCGAGATTCTGGCTGTGACAGTTCGCGATCTCACCGAACGGGAATTAAATATTTACGATTTCTGCCGGCTAACGATAGAGCAGGCAAAGAGTTTCGTTGAAAACATCCTTCTTTCCAAGCACCAGCGGGCGGTTGCAACGGAAGTGCTCCGTGAAATCAGAAACAGGCTCACGTTTCTTGTAGAAGTCGGTCTTGGCTATCTCACACTTAATCGGGAGAGCGGAACGCTTTCGGGTGGTGAAGCTCAACGGATCCGGCTTGGCACACAGATCGGCTCCGGCCTGGCCGGGGTTTTATACGTACTCGATGAGCCGAGTATCGGTCTCCATCAACGCGATAACGATCGACTTGTTTCGACCCTGAAGCATTTACGGGATTTGGGAAACACCGTTGTGGTGGTTGAACACGATGAAGATACGATCCGAGCCGCCGATTATATTATCGATCTCGGGCCAGGAGCCGGGCCGCGCGGTGGTCAGATTGTCGCAAGCGGTTCCATTCACGAAATCGAGCGAAATCCTGAATCGCTGACGGGTCAGTATCTTTCGGGTGTTCTCCGAATCCCGGTTCCTCGTGCTCGAGTCCTGCCAAAGGGTCTCCTCTACAATCGGGACCGGATTCCCGAACCGGGCGCAGAGGGCTGGCTGACGATCGTTGGGGCAGCAGAGAATAATCTACGTGATCTGACCGTCTCATTTCCGCTCGGTTGCCTGGTCTCGGTGACCGGAGTTTCCGGGAGCGGAAAATCGACCCTTGTGGACGACATTCTCCGGAAAGCCCTGTTCCGTCATTTTTACAAGTCGAAGGACCGCCCTGGCAGACATCGTTCAATCGCAGGGATCGATCAAATCGACAAAGCGATCGTGATTGATCAGAGCCCAATCGGCCGCACACCACGCTCCAATGCTGCGACCTATTCCGGCGCGTTCGGACCAATTCGGGATCTATTCAGCCAACTACCCGCGTCTCGCGTTCGGGGCTACGACAGCGGTCGTTTCAGTTTCAATCTGAAAGGAGGACGATGCGAGAACTGCCAGGGAGACGGTGTGATCAAGATTGAAATGCATTTTTTGGCCGACGTGTATGTCGAGTGTGAGGTCTGCCGAGGTGCTCGATACAATCGAGAAACTCTGGAAATCACATATCGCGGCAAAAATGTTTCCGACGTTCTAAAGATGTCAGTCGACGAAGCGGCCCGATTTTTTCGGAATGTGCCGGCGATCTTTGACAAACTTGAACCGCTTGTTGCGGTAGGCCTCGGTTATCTGACGCTAGGCCAGTCCGGCACGCAACTTTCCGGTGGTGAAGCCCAGCGTGTCAAACTGGCAGCCGAACTTGCGAAAAAAGCGACCGGGCGCACCATTTACATTCTGGATGAACCGACAACCGGCCTCCACTTCGCCGATATACACAAACTGCTGGAAGTGCTCTTGAAGCTGCGTGATCAGGGAAACACGTTGATCGTGATCGAGCACAACCTCGAAGTAATCAAATCGGCAGACTGGATCATTGACCTCGGTCCGGAAGGAGGTTCTGGCGGCGGCCGTGTCATCGCCCAGGGTTCTCCCGAACAAATTGTGCAGGTAGAGAGCAGTCACACCGGACGCTATTTGAAACGCGTCCTGGCCCTTGAATGAGATTTTGTCTTGCAGTCCTGATCGCGCTTCCGATTGCGCTCCAATCGCTCCGGGCGGATTTGCTCGACGACGCGCTCGCGGCGCATCAGACGGGAGTGCCCGAAGTCAGCATTATCAAACTGCGCCAATTTCTGGCGACGCAGCCACCGGAGCCGAGAGCTGAGACGGCAAAACTGCTACTCGCTCGATGTCTGCTCGAAACCCAAAACCCGACAGAGGCAGCGACGATTCTCAGCAGTACCCACGGACCGGAAGCGACCTTTCTGAAAGCGCAGGAAGCTTTTCGCTCCGGGCGATTTACAGAAGCCGGTTCTTATTTCGCAGACCTCATCGGAAAAGGGAGCCAATATGCACTAGAAGCCCGTTTAGGGCTTGCTGACACGGAAAGAGCGACTGGACGGCCCGATGCCGCTCTGCAGACTCTCGCTCCGTTGATTTCCGAATCAGGCGATCCGCGTGCGGCGTTGATGACTGCTGAGATCCTCTTATCGGAATCGCAAATCTCGAAAGCTGAACAGCTGATCGCGAAGACTAAGACAAATTCTGAACGCACCGACATCGAAAAGCTTTGCCTCCAAGGCGAGCTCGCTTTGAAGCAAGGCCGGCTCTCGGAAGCGTCGCAGACCTTTCAGGCCGTGCTCGAAAAGCCAGAGGACCGGACCTACCGAGTGATCGGGATTGCTCGGCTCGGACTCGCCAAGATTCTGGCTCTGAAACAGGAAATCGAAGAGGCCGAAAACGAACTGGAGAAATTGATTTCGGATCAGCCCAGAAGTGTGATTATCGGCGATATGTTCGAGAACCTTTTCGAAATCTATTCGCAAGAGGACAATCCCGAAACCTCCATGCTAACGCAATGGGCTGAGGAAGATCCGCAAACGTCAGGGCCGGACCGCCCAGCATACGCACTGTACTACCTCCTGCGTCTTCACCTCCAGCAAGGGTTGGCGGCTGATGCGGCGCAGAACTATCAAAAACTGCTCGATCGATTCCCTGGTCACCCTGTTACCGTCGATGCGTCGCTGATCCTGGGACGCCAGCAGATTGCCGCGGGCCACCCCGATGACGCAATTAAGCAAATTCAAGCTCTACTGGCCCATTCGCCCAGATTTTCAACCGAGGACCGTTCCCGAATCGATTTTTTGCTCGGCGAAGCGAACTACATTCAAGGCGACATCACCGCTGCTCGAAATATCTTCGAGAAACTTGCTGCTCTGCCTGAAGGGGATCGTCAAAATACACTCTTCAATTGGGCGGTCTGCAGCCTTGAAATTGGCGACACGGCTTCGTTCGAGCAAGCGTTGCAAAAGCTTGAAGAACTGAAACCGGACCAGGGCCTGATCGCCGATTTGTTCTTCGCCAAAGGGCTAACGGAAGCAAAAATGGGGAACGCATCCGCAGACGATACTCTCCGAAAATATCTACTGAGATTCCCGAATCACGCAGACTCTTCCCAGGCGCGCCTGATTCAAGCCGAGGTTCGTATGACCGGGAAATCTCCGGACCCGCCCGGTGCGGAGCGCGCGTTGCGTGAGATTGCCAACACAGGGGACCAAGAGCTCAACGAGAAAGCGGATAGAGTTAAATTCTTTGTTGCGGCGGATGACCCTTCGCAAGATGTCAGTGCCGTCCAGGCGTTGGCGCAAGATTACCTTCAGAAGTATCCCGACTCCCCCGCGAAAGCCGAGGTGCGCTTGAAGCTGGGCGAACTCTATTTCAGAGAAAACGATTTCCCGAATGCTCAGACCCAATTTGAGCTCGTCAGAGAGGATTCTCCCGATTCGCCCCTGGTCGAGACCGCTCTCTTCCTTGCCGGGGAAGCCGCGAGAAAGAGCATCAACTCTGCGTCCGTCGACCGCTCAATCTCGTTATTTGAAGATGTCTACAAGCTCGGCGGCCCCCTCAAGTTCCAAGCCAGGCTGGAACAGGCGATAACGATGCGGCAAACGAAGCGGGACAGAGAAGCAATTGTGCTGTTCGATGACCTTCTCTCACAAAATCCGCCCAATGAGACGCGTTTCGAGGCTTTGGACCAAAAAGCGGAAGCCCTTTACACATTGGCAGCGGACGATCCGAAACTCTACGGCCAGGCTATCAGCACCTTAGATACGCTTTTGAATAGCGAAGGATTAACGACTGCATGGAAGCAGCAGGCCCTTTATCAAAAAGGAAAATGCTTCGAAAAACTGGGCAAGCAGGATGATGCGCTGGTCCAGTACTACGATGTACTCGCCGTCGAAGGCGATGGAGCCGATCAACTCTGGTATTTTCGAGCAGGGTTCGATGCGGCACAAATTCTCGAAGACCGTCGTTCCTGGAGTTCGGCAGCGGCAATTTACCAAAAATTGGCAAACACCGGTGGCGCGCGTTCCTCGGAAGCGAAAGACCGGCTCACAAAGCTACGTTTGGAACATTTTTTGTGGCCGGGTTAGCCTGTATCGTTGACAACTCCGAAATTCCTCTGGGTTGTGAGCGACTCAAGGCCCAGTAGCGGAATTTTTCCCGATGCGCCTGAAAATTCCGCTAGAGACTGATTTGATTTGAGTTTTCTGACGGCCTTCCGAGAGTTGATCGTTACCGATGACTACTAAAATTAAGCTTTTCATTCCCGGCCCGGTGGAGGTCTCGCAGAAGACATTGGCTGCAATGACCGGACCGATGATCGGGCACCGCGGTTCTGACTTTAAAGCTCTCTACCGCTCGGTTTTTCCTGGACTCCAGCAACTCTTTCAAACCAAGCAACCGGTCTTTATTTCGACGTCATCGGCATGGGGGATCATGGAAGGCGCAGTCCGCAACCTGGTGAAAAAGGGTGTCCTGAATTGCATGTGCGGCGCGTTCTCAGATAAATGGTTCGACGTCTCAAAACGATGCGGGAAACATGCCGCACCCTTACAGGTGGAATGGGGTCAGCCCATTGATCCGGAGGCCGTCGATGCACAGCTTGCCACCGGACAATTCGATGCGGTGACGTTGATCCATAACGAAACATCGACCGGCCTGGTGAACCCACTCAAAGAGATCAGCGATGTCGTTCGTAAATACCCCGATGTGATCTTTATCGTCGACACGGTCTCATCGTTTTCGGCGCTACCGATTCCGATGGATGAACTTGGCATTGATCTCATGCTGACCGGCAGCCAGAAGGCGCTTGCACTCCCTCCGGGAATGTCGCTATTTGCGGCTTCCGACGCCGCCTTCGCTCGAGCTGCTCAGCTAAATGATCGCGGCTACTATTTTGACCTGCTGGAGTTTAAGAAAAATGCAGAGGATTTCATGACGCCAAGCACTCCGACAATTCCGCACATTTACGCTTTGCGGTCCAAGCTTGAAGAGATTTTTGCCGAAGGGCTCGAAAATCGGTACCGGCGGCATGTCCAGACAAATCAAGTTGTCCATGATTGGGTAAACGCCAACGGATTCGAATTTTTCGCGAAAGAAGGGTACCGATCGGTCACGCTAACATGTGTCAAAAACAATCGAGACATCGATGTGGCGGCATTAGCAAAGCGGGTCCGGGAGGAGCACGCATTTCAAATCGACGGTGGCTACGGAAAAATTAAAGGTAAATCGTTTCGTATCTCCAATATGGGAGATGAAACAGTCGAATCTTTGAAACCACTTCTTGATGCGCTGACGACTACCGTCTCTACACTGTGATCGAGCTTCCACAGATCCGTCGTTACGGCCGATTGGATGACTCCACAGCAGAATTCATCGGCGGCTCAAACGCCGCTGCGAAGGAGGACTAGCGCGAGCGATGGCCGGTGAATCAGAAATGCACCGGCGGCTCAAGCAACAGATCTTTCTTTGGGCCTATGAACGGGGATACCGCTGCTCCGCGATGGAGGTGCGGGCGCCGCGTTCACGATTTATTGTCGATCTTGCCGGGATCCGGTTCGACCGCATGGAAAGCCAACCAACGGTCGCTGTCTTCGAGTGTAAACAATCCAGGGAAGATCTGAAGCGCGATAACCGGCGGACAGAAGTGCTCAAAGAAAAACTGGCCGCTTTACAGGAACGCCGGGAAACACTCGAGCGTCTTTTGGCAATTCATTACCCATCGCTCCGGACGACAGAGTGGCTATTCGCGGAATGGTCCACGTTCGATTTCGACAAAATCGATCACGCGGCCTATCGGCAAACAGTTCGGAAAATCGACTGCATTCATCGCCAACTCTTCGATCACACGAAGTTCGACCAAATGAATCGATATAAACTGGCTGATCTTCACTACCTGGTGACAATCCCCGGATTGCTTTTGCCGAGCGAGGTTCCGCTTGGCTGGGGATTAATCGAGACCGATTGCAAGGGGGCGATCAGTGAAAAAGTGGCTCCGACTCGTTTCGAAAAAGTGAACGCCATGGAATGGCTCAAAAGAATCGCGGCAGCAGCAACCCGCCGGAACTTGAAAATGATCGCGGAGCAGGAAGAAGTAGAGAAAAGGTCTCCTGGGCAACTCTTTCACTCTTAGTTCTGCCTTTTACTCACGGCTTAGGCAACGTTGCCACTCCCTGGCAATCGCTCCGTAGTGCATCCCAATCCATACTTCTTCCTTCTTAATTCTTACTTCTGCCTTTTTACGCGATGCGCTTCACCAGGAAAAATCGTTTATGTCCCGGAGGGTAATCCGGGAGCACTCCGAACACTTCGAAGCCCAACTTTTTGTAAAACTCCGGTGCCTGAAAATCAAACGTATCTAGAAAGATTGCGTCGCAGTCTAATGCGCGCGCCTGCTTTTCCACTCGCTTCATGAGTTCCCGGCCAACTCCGACTTTACGGAAACGCTCATGGACAAAAAGGGTGCTAACAAAACAGTGATTCCAGTGTGTCGACCCTACCAACCCGCCCACAACGATCCCGGACCTGTCTTTCGCAAATAGCGCAAACCGTCTAACTCTTCGATCGCCGGCCTTAGACTCATTGAATTGGACGAGCGCGTCGCTCAATGACTGCGTTCTATCCGGTGCCGGCTCCATTTCAACCGTAAAAGTAAGGTTCATCCTTTGTTACTAGCCTCTATTTTTGTACGACTCTTACTTGCGCTCGGCGAACCTTTTTGTTAACAGCGATCTGGATGAAGCAGCACATTGTGGTAGTCGGCGGATTTCTAATCTTTAGTCTCTTCGCGCCTCTGGGAAGTGGCCCGAAACGGAGCAGGAAGTCCATGCATGGATCGAAGGAAACTGGAAATTCATTTCGACCTTTAGCGGAACGGTTACTCAGCCATTGGGTTTCAAAGTGGGCCTAACACCTCCAGTACAAGAGCGTGCCGGATCTGGATCAACTACCTCTCCTGAGCAATGGAGGCAAGAGACCAAGTACCTGTTGGCCGAGGCCCCTCTTCCTCCGTACCCGCGTGCCTACACAGAGGAAATTCGAAGTTTCGAAAACAGAAAACAATGCGAGGCCGGCGTTCTACTCGCTATGACTGCTCGAAACGGAGAAATAACTGATCTCCGTGTCCTGGATTTAATGGGGCCGCCGATTTTGGCCAACTATCTCGTCGAGTGGGTTCGTCATAATTGGCGCTTCAGGCCTAACGTCACCGGGACGTTCAAATATCCCGTCTATTTTCGCTAAAAGCCACCGTCTATCGACGTCGGGTTGGCTGAACGGATGGGCCCACCAGGACCCGAAAAATCCGGAACTTTGAACTCCGAACCTCGAACTCCGAACCCGCACCGTAGACCCAGTCTACCGTTCAATCCGTCACCGCCCCAACAGACGCTGAATTGACCTGCTTCGCGTACTTTGCCAAAACTCCTTTTGCATATTTAGGCTTCGGCTGTTTCCACTGTTTTAACCGTGCGGCGAGTTCGGTTTTGGAGATTTTTATATCGATCGTTTTCTTTTCGGCGTCGATCTCAATCGGGTCCCCGTTCTTGATGATCGCGATCGGGCCGCCCACGAATGCCTCGGGGGCCACATGCCCAATAACAAAACCATGGCTACCGCCGGAGAATCTCCCATCGGTGATAAACGCGACATCTTTGCCGAGGCCTTTGCCCATGATCGCAGAGGTGGGTGAGAGCATCTCGCGCATGCCCGGCCCCCCTTTTGGACCTTCGTAACGAACCACGATTACAGCCCCTTTTTTGATCTTGTCGTCCAGGATGGCACGGAGCGCCTTTTCTTCAGAATCAAATACGTGCGCCGTTCCTTCAAATCGGAAACCTTCCTTCCCGGAAATCTTCGCGACAGCCCCCTCGGGAGCAAGGTTGCCATATAAAACGACGAGATGGCTGGATGCCTTGATCGGGTCTTTGAACCCCCGAACAATCGTCTGCCCTTTCGGATACTCTTTCACCTTCGCAAGATTCTGTTTCAGAGTCTTGCCACTGACTGTGAGACAATCTCCGTGTAAAAGACCGTGCGAAAGCAGGGCCTTCATCATCGGCATTATCCCGCCAATTTCGACCAACTCCGACATGAAATACCTGCCGCTCGGCTTGAGGTCAGCGAGCACCGGCACGTTCTTCCCGATGCGGGTCCAGTCATCAAGTTTCAGCTTGATTCCCGCTGTGTGCGCGATCGCAAGCAGATGGAGAACCGCGTTCGTGGAGCCTCCAAGGGCGATTGCAACAGTCATTGCATTTTCGAATGCTTCCTTCGTCATAATATCCGAAGGACGAATACCGCGCTTAATCAGGTCTACCACCGCACCGCCCGCCAAAGTGGCATCGGCAAGCTTCTCTTTTGAAAGCGCGGACTGCGCAGAGCTATTGGGCAGACTCATGCCGAGCGCCTCGATCGCAGAAGCCATCGTGTTCGCCGTGTACATCCCACCGCAGGAGCCGTGACCCGGGATTGCACACGATTCGACCTGTTCAAGTTCCTGATCGGAAATTTTGCCGCTCGAGTGTGCTCCGATGGCTTCGAAAATCGAAACAATATCCATCTTCCGCGTGCCGATACAGCCCGGCAGAATAGTTCCTCCGTACACGAACACCGAAGGGCGATTCAATCGTGCCATGGCCATTAGACAGGCTGGCATATTTTTATCGCATCCTCCTATCGCAACGATGCCGTCGAACCCTTCGCAGCCTGCGACCGTTTCGATGGAATCCGCGATCACCTCACGCGATACCATCGAATATTTCATCCCTTCGGTTCCCATCGAGATCCCATCCGACACGGTGATCGTGTTAAAGATGATCGATTTCCCACCGGCTTCGTCCGCGCCACTGGCAGATGCACGTGCCAACCCATCGATGTGAGCGTTGCACGGCGTGACCATGCTCCACGTCGAAGCGATCCCGATAATGCTTTTCTGAAAATCCTCTTTCTTAAACCCTACAGCGTACAGCATCCCGCGACTGACTGCTCTTTCTGGGCCATCCAGCATTGGTCCGGAATGTTGACGAAGATTTGGGGAGGGATTCGATTTCATATGTGCAGAACTGTCCTCTAAAGCGCTTCAGAGCTTCAGAAAAGCGAAAAATTAGTTAGCGCAGACTCGGAATGTGGCCGCCCGGAATAAACGACTACGTTTTCGCCTCAAAGAGCTGTTACCTTTCATCTACTTGTGGCTCACGAACTAAACCTTGAAGCGGTCGTCGGGCGTTTTTATACCTCTCTCTACCGGTTTGCCTTGTCATTGACCAAAAACGAGGTGGAAGCCGGAGATTTGACCCAACAGACATTTTATATTCTTGCCCAACGTTCGCACCAGATCCGGGACACGTCGAAGGTCAAATGCTGGCTGTTCACTACACTTCGCCGCGAATTCCTTCGGACACTACGGACCCAGTCCAGCCATCCGCATGTTGAATTCCGTCCCGAAATACACGATTCCCCATCCATTTCGACAGATGCCCTGAGAGCCCTCGATGCCAAAGAGGTCCTCGATGCGCTTACTCGGATCGAGCCCACTTATCGCACCGCGGTGGAATTGTTTTATCTGAGCGAATTGTCGTACAAAGAAATCGCTGAAGCGCTCGAGATACCGATCGGAACCGTCATGTCCCGCTTGTCGCGAGGCAAAGAACAGCTAAAGGGAATTCTGGCCGCGGCCGTTTCTAAAACCAGCGAGAAAATTATACCTCTGAAAAACGATGAACAAGCCGCGCACTGAAATGACCAATGAAGATGCAAAGTTCGTCCTGACTACCTACCGGCCGAACGGCGCAGATGCGCAGGACCCAACCTTTCGTGCGGCTCTTGACCAGGCTGCACGCGATCCGGAACTCGGCGCATGGTTTAAAGAACAAAGGTCATTCGATTCTCTTGTAGCGGCCAAATTGACTGAAATCCAGCCTCCGCCAGCCTTGTATCCAGCCATCATCGCGGGCTTGAAGACACGTACGCCAGTTCGCCGATTCAATTTGACGCCCATTTTAGCGCTGGCAGCTGTATTCATCGTCAGCGGTTTCATCCTGATACCAATGCTGATGGAGCATCAACGAACGACGTCGTTGATCGAGCAGTTTCAAAAAGCGAATCTGACGATCCTCTCCTCGCCGGCTCCTCAATTAGATCTCGTCACGAACGATTTCGCGCGTACCCAGGATTATCTGGCGGAGATGAATGCTCCCTGTATTCCGCATTTGCCAGGAGCTCTTCTTGACCTTCCGACAGCCGGCTGCAAAGCGCTCTACTGGAACAATCATCAACTTTCGTTAACCTGTTTTCGACTTCCAAGCGGTGACCTGCTCCACGTGTTCGTAATCGACGGAAACGCGTTTCGATCTGCCAATATCGCGGATTCTTTCCGGGAGATGGAGGGATGGCACGTCAAATTCGAACGGCGGGACGGGATGCTTCTGATGTTTGTCAGCCGAGCGCCGATGGCCGAGATCAAACAGTATATCTGATTGTGTTGGTAATTCGATCCCGCCGACGGTATCAAACGATAGGCCGCGCGATGGCCCACACATATGCCCAACGACAATCCTCAAGCTGTTGTTCTCATGGGTGTAGCCGGTTCTGGGAAAACGGCTGTCGGCACGCAAGTTGCCGAAAAACTGCACTGGCTCTTTCTTGACGCGGACAGTTTTCATCCCCCTGCAAATATCGAAAAGATGAAACACGGAATCCCGCTCAACGATGTGGACCGTGCGCCGTGGCTTCAGCGTCTCCACGATGAGCTGCAACACCAGATCGATGCGCACTGCTCCGTGATTCTGGCTTGCTCGGCTCTAAAGGAGTCGTACCGCAAGATATTGCACGATGAAACCGTTCCACCGACCTTCATTTATCTGGACGTCGATCCCGAAACAATCCGTAACAGATTGTCGCATCGTTCCGCTCATTTTTTCCCAAAGGAACTGATGGACAGCCAATTCGCCGCGCTCGAAAAACCAAAAGACGCCGTATTAATCGATGCCCGAAAACCGCTGGACGCAGTCGTCGACGCAGTCATCCACGCGCTGAAAGCCAACTGAGGGCGGGCGGAGGCGTTCGGAGTTCGGAGTTCGGAGTTCGAAGTTCCGAGTTCCGAGTTCAATGTAGGATAGGCTTCCAGCCGGGCTTCCAGCCTGTCCATTCCGGAGCGGGATTCACCACGGAGGCACGGAGGACACAGAGTATCGAAATAACCGCAAAGGCGCAGAGGTTCGGCGTTCGGCTGTTTTAAGAAGCTGCTTCCGCTGCTGGTGCAATCCTTGGACCATTCGTCCTCGACATCGCTCGGGTTTGATTGCACGAGAAATCGTGATTAAACCAACTCCCTCTTCCCCGTGCCGGTCTCTTTGGTGTAACAAAGATCTGTGGGGAGATCACTGAGTGAGTAGCGGGAAAGCGATTGAGCATCTGAAAGGGGCGGTTTTTTTGAAGAATTTAGAGGCCGAATCCGATCGCGAGGCGATTTCCAGGATGCTCGACCTGCTGCGTGGCCACCCGGATGTACACAATTTTGAAGAATTTTCTGGTGACGTTTTTGACCGTCAACAAGCCGATCCCCCACTGTTTCCTGGCGGAGTCGCGTTCCCGCACGCACGGACAAACGGTCTGGGGGCGTTGGTAATCGCCGTCGCAATTTGTCGCAATCCGATACGATTCGGCGACATTTACGTCCGGCTCATTTTCCTGGTGGGTGTACCGAAACGGGCTGGAACGGATTATTTGGAACTGATCTCGTTCCTTGCTCGCCAGGTGCGCGGCAACCGTGCAATCGAACGCCTCACGGCGGCTGAAGATTTGCAAAGTTTTGTAGAGGGACTCGCAGGAACGGCCTGACCATGGAACGCGACGCCGAGATCAAAGAGAAACGGACACTCTCGCCGCTGCTGCGTGGTTTACTTAAGCTGAAGTTTTGGTTGGTCGAGCACCTGCGCCTAAGCGAACGCCAGACAACCCTGATCTGGGCTGCTTTGATCGGAGTACTCGGGGCTCTCGCAGCGGAGTCCTTTCGCAAAGCGAGCGAATTCCTGCACTATCTGGCGACCGGTTCGAGTTCCGGGATCATCTCCTCTTTTGCCAACCTCCCTTGGTGGCAACGTCTGATCGTCCCCGCAATCGGCGGACTGCTCGCCGGATTAACGCTCTGGATTGGAAATCGGCTCTTCGTGGGAGTCAAACAGAAGACGACTACCGATTACATGGAAGCGATCGTGGTCGGCAGCGGGATCATTTCTGTCCGGGCAAGCATCGTGAAGAGCCTGTCAGCCCTTTTCTCGATCAGCACCGGGACTTCGATTGGACGGGAAGGACCACTTGTCCAACTCTCTTCGCTCGTCGCTTCCTTAATTGGCAGAATCCGTCGAATTCCGATTCCACAGCGCCGGCACCTGGTTGCGTGCGGCGCAGCCGCAGGCATCGCCAGCGCATACAAAGCCCCGATTGCGGCTTCATTTTTTGTTGCGGAAATTATCTTGGGAACAGTTGTCGTGGAATCGCTTGGACCGCTGATCATCGCTTCCGTTGTCGCCGCTTTCGTGACGCAAATCCTCGGAAACAGCGAGCCACTTTATAAATCGCCAGGGTTTAACCTTCACACGCGATGGGAGATGATTCCTCTTTCGTGCATCGGCATTTTCGTCGGATTTTCGGCTCCGCTCTATCTTCGATTGCTTCGCATTGCCGAGCGCTTGTTTTCAAAGGTCACTTTGCCGGTGCCATTGAAACTCGCACTAGGCGGTGCCATCGTCGGTTGCCTTGCGATCTTGAACCCCGCCGTGTGCGGCAACGGCCAGGGGCTGCTTCGCTCGTTATTCCACCAGAACTGGTTCTGGGACGATGTACTTGCGATCATCGTGCTGAAGTTGCTGGCAACAGCCACCGCGTTTGGCTCGGGAGTGGTCGGCGGAGTATTTACACCAACCCTGGTCATCGGAGCCGGGCTCGGCGTTCTATACGGGCAAGGCGTCCTCTACCTCGCTCCGCAACTTCAGTCCGATCCAACAATGTACGGCGTGGTCGGTATGGGCGCTTTTCTGGCAGCGACAACCGGCGCGCCCTTGATGGCAATTCTGATGGCGTTTGAGTTGACGTTGGACTACTCAATTGCCCCATTTCTGATGGTGAATTGCGTCGTGGCGTACTACTGCAGCGGGATCTTCGAAAAGCGGTATATGTATGGAGAGTCGCTGGAACGAAAAGGTGCAGCATTCTTTAATCAGCAGCTGGCGGGAGTGAATCTCTGGGACCTGGTCCGAAGCGACCCGATCACACTTCCCAAGAATGCGACCTTCGCGCAGATCGCAGAATCGTTTGTCCAACACCGGTTTCAACACATCTACATTGTCGACAAAGAGAACCGTTTACTCGGCGCAATTTCGCTTCATGATGTCAAAACTTATCTCGACCGTCCCGAACTCGAATCGGTGGTGATCGCTGCGGATATCATGCACGAGGATTTTCCACGCGTGACGCCAATGAATGGGATGAGTGAAGCTTTGCGTAAATTCTCCGATGCGAACTCCGAACGTCTCCCCGTTGTCGATGACCTGGCCTCCATGCGACTGATCGGCAGCATTTCCAAAACCGACATCATTCTGCATCTCGCCGGCGAACAAAGTGACACAGTCACAGGCCGACAATTTCACTAGCCCGCATTTTTCATGAAAATACGGTCGGAAGGCCGAATGCGCCGCAAGCGCAGGGTCCACTGCGCAGGAAACGGCTCGGAAAGCGATTGATTCAGACGAAACTGCATTGAGAATGATCGCAGGCCAATGAGATCCCTTACAATTTGGGCAAACCCTTTTTTGACGGCTTCTTCGGAAGAACTGCTAGTGCGATCCACCAGCCCGCATCAGCTGGTGCTTGCGGAGAAACTCGATCACGTTCTGGATGTGGGGGCGTTAGACGAACGTCTCCTGGACGCGGACGTTGTGTTCGGCCAACCGGATCCCAACGCAATCGTTCAATCCAAGAACCTGCGTTGGGTCCACGTTTCGAGTGCCGGGTACACCCGATACGACACACCGGCATTTCGAGCTGCCTTGAAATCTCAGAGCGCGATCATGACAAACAGCTCCAGTGTCTATGATGCGCCATGCGCGGAGCACGTGATGGCCTGGATGCTCGCGGATGCCCGGCAACTTTATCCTTCCTATGACAATCAACGTATTGCCTGCGGTTGGCCTCAGAACGAACTGCGCAGTCGGATGCGCGTGCTCGAAAATGAGACAGTCCTCGTTGCCGGGTACGGCGCGATCGGCCGGCGGTTGACTGAGCTACTCGCGCCCTACGCGGTGCGCGTGATTGGGTACCGGCGCACGTCACAACCAGGCTCCACGATCCAGATTGTGGGGCCGTCCGAACTTGCTGGATCGCTGCGCGAAGCCGATCACGTCGTAAACATATTGCCAGAAAGCACGGAGACTCGGAGCTTTTTCAACGCTGAGCGATTTCAACAAATGAAGGCCGGAGCCCGTTATTACAGCATCGGCCGCGGAACGACAACCGATCAGACAGCACTCAGCAATCACCTGGAATCAGGCCACCTTGGCGCAGCGTACCTGGATGTCACGGACCCCGAACCATTGCCGTCCAATCACCCTCTTTGGTCTGCGAAGAACTGCTATATCACGCCCCACACCGGAGGAGGACACTTTAATGAGGCGGAGAAAATCGTTGAACATTTTATCGACAATCTCCGCCGATTTGAGCAGGGACAGGACCTGCTCAACCGAGTGTTTTAGCCCGTATCACAAGTTTGGAAAACTTGTGCGCTGTTCAGGTTAGGGCCCCGAAGGACTCACTCACCTGCTGCGAGGTAGTCTCCTTCAACTTTTACAAACTCGATCAGATTGTTGAATGGATCTCGTGCGAAAAAACGAGGACGTAAAGGCAATGCCCGAGCCTCGATAATTTTCGCACCGGAATCGACCAAGGCTTTGCGTTGACGCTCCAGATCGCCAATCTCGATACAAAAGTGATGACGCGTATCGGCTCTGACCGGCTCTCCGTCCGGTAGGCAATGCAATTCGACTCCGGGGATGCCGGTCTCAAACCAGATCCACCCCAATGGTTTGACAACTGCCGGCGTCGGTTTTTCGCGGAATCCGAGAACGCCACTATAAAAGCTGCGCACACGCGTCTCCTCGCCCGGCGGGAAAGTGATTGTGACATGCTGAAGCTTAGGAAGGATTGTCTCGTTCGTGGTCATACTGCGCAAACAGTCGAACGAATGTTCGCGAACCGCAATTGCGAGTCCGATTTGATCCCTAACACGGAAGAATCTCACAAATGCTCTGATCTGTGCGATTCTCCGACGCACCTCTTCCCTTGCGCCATGTGGCAGCATTCAATAGAAGTTGGACCGGATGATATTGATGTCACATTTTCAATTCAAACAGGCCGCCTCCTGGACGTTTGTGCTCGCCACTGTTCTCGGATTGAGTTCTCTCCCGGTCGGTGCACAGGAGACGTCTCCCACCCCCGGGCTAAACCCTCTTGTAAGCAAGGATAACCCCGCGTTACGCGGCGGCGGGAGCCAATCTTCGACCGCAACGGCATCGCCCGGACAATCACCGAACATCGATCGAGCGGAAATTGTGCGACTAACCAACGCCGCGGCGAAAGTCATCGACCGGATCCAGAGCGGAGAAAACGATCTTCACTCGCGCCTCGGTTATTTTGAAAAACCGTCTCGACTCGATCCGACTAGCTATGCGTCGAAGGACGAGGTCGCACAGTGGGAGGGAACGTTGCAGCAGCTGAAAGCGCAGCACGATCGTGTTTCACAGATGTACTCCGATCTGGGTAAGGATCTCGATACAGTTCTTCAAAGCACCGGTTCGAGTCCTGCGATTACGGCCGGATTCCGAAAGTACATCGTGGACGGATTCCCCTGGCCCACGATCGAAAAAAAGAAGGGATTGATTTCCGACTACATCGACGAACACCAGAAGCTGCTGGCGTTTTATCAAAAGAACTGGGGCTCGTGGACTACGGGTAAGACGCCGGAAAACCCAGTATTTAATTCGGCCTCCACGACGGCCGCCTACAAGAAACTTCGAGGAGAGATCCTCGCAACAGGCGATCAGCTTGAGAAAACCTATAAAGAGATGAGCGAATAGCCGGCTCAAGCTCAAAAATCTCACCAGCCGAATCGCTCGTGAAATTTCGATGCGGTTCTTTTGCAACGTGTTCCACTTGGAATTTCCGGTTCGGGCTGTACCTTCTCCCCTTTCCAGCGACTCCTTTTCCGCACCGAAAACGAATCAAGTACCCCTAAATGAATCTACTTTCCTCCAAATCAGCCCGGCTTCTCTGTTGGAGCATCCTTATTCTGCTCCCGGCCGTTGGCCACGCTCAAAATCCTGCACTGGCACCCTCCCCTACGCCTGGTCCCGGAGCGGGACCAAAACAGGCTCCTGGTAGAAACCAGCCGCAATATACTGAGGAACAAATGCAGGAGATAATCGCGAAGCTTCAGGATCGAATTAAGAACGCAACGGACCTGGTGTTTGGCCGGATCCAGAAGACTGAGTCTGACATTCATTTGAGATATTCGTACTTGCGAAAACCAGAACGGCTCGACCCAAATTCGTACGCCTCAAAGGACGACATAACCTCCTGGCACAATTCCGTAGAGCAGCTCAAAAATGAAATGAACAGCTTGGATCGGCTTTATGCGAACGCAGAAATCGATCTGGGAAATGCGTTAACTCAACAGCGCATCAACCCCGCTATCGCGGACCAGATAAAGAAGGAACTGATGACAACTTTTCCGTGGACCACCATACGAAAGAAGAGCGAACTCATGCATTCGTTCCTTGCAGACCACGAAGAGTTGCTGAACTTCTACGACAAAAATTGGGGTTCATGGAAACCCGGCTCTGATGCCGGCACTGCGACTTTTTCCGACGGCGACCTCGCCACCGCATTCCAGGCGATGAAGGACAAAATCAACACAACGGGCAACCAAATCGACGACCAATACAAATCGATGGTTCAGTAGAACGGCCTATAAGGCCAATAGGGTTCGTTGATGCACCCTATACTCCATCCCCTTCAGCACCGGATACGGGAGCTGTTCAGAAGCTCTTCGAGCCAATCAACAACCAGTTGATGCACGACCGGAAGAGCTCTGAGGATTTCGAGCGCTTCACGTGCCTGTCGCCGGCATTCTTCCGGTTTTCCTTCCAGCAATGCGAGTGCAGCGGAAACTCGGAGCCATGCGTGGTGCGGCACCTTTGACCAATCTCTTACCTGCTCAAATGCGGCGCGAGCACTGGGTTCGTCCTGCTTAAATCGTGCCTCGAAAAACGCTTTCTCCAGCACGATCCAAGTGTAAACCGGCCCAATCTTGAGGCTCGCTTTGGCAAAGGCTTCGTCGAGATAACTCTCAGCACGATCCATTTCTTCCAAGTCAATTGCTCGATAGTACGCCAGCAAACACATGGTCGCCCGATCAGCGATTTCAAAACTTTCGGTCAGTTGCAACCCTCTTTCGAGCATTTTGGGGGACCAATCCCTGGGTCTGATCCCTTGCTGCGCTTCGTTGATCAATGCGGCAACCAGAAACAAGACCTCACAGGTCGGTCGCCCCCTGATTCCATCCCATAGTAGCAGTCCATAACTAGCCGATCGCCGGATGGAAAGCGGCAGCAAAAGCGCCATCCCGACAGTGATCCCCAGAAACGAGATCGCGGAGAAAAAAAGCGTGTCAATTGATGCGCGGACCGGATCGATTACGTGCACAACGCCCAGAAAAAGAAGGCCAACGAGGATCGTTGCAACCGGTCCGGTTGCAACCAGCCATATACAACGCCAACCAAGTCCATCCAGATTCTTCGGGGCAAATACCGTGGTACCGGATATCATCGTTTCCCGATTACTCCAAAAGAACCGGATTCGATCCCGGATTCTGCGAATCGCGAAAGGGCCGCAAGCAAATGTCAGCAGTTTCAGACCGAACATTTCGGCGACCAGGATCCGAGCCAAATGATGGAGCAGGACAACCAATTCATACGCAACAAAGATCAGGAACGGAAGCGGAACGAGGTTTGAAGGCTGCGCATCCACCGCCTCGGCGCATTTGGGCTCAAGCAGAAGCCACAACCCGATACAGAGAAGCAAGAGAATCAGAGACGAGAGTGCAACAGATCCCCGCCACCATGATCGTATACCTTGCATAGGCAGTTGCGAAATTTAGCGGCTATAAGAGGCCAGAGCCAGCGTAAATTCAACGGGTCTTGAGAATCGCCAACCGGGAACTACCAGTTTGTTTCCCACAAAATTAGACGGGCACCGGACTCGATCGGCTAATTCGCCGTCGGCATCGCAAACTGCGCACCTGGACCTGACGCACCTGGCCAGCGGCTGGTAACGGTTTTCAGTCTTGTGTAAAATCGAACGCCCTCGGCTCCATGCACGTAATGATCTCCGAATATTGATCGTTTCCATCCGCCAAATGAGTAAAATGCCATTGGGACAGGAATAGGAACGTTTATCCCGACCATCCCCACTTTGACCTGCTCCACAAAGGCTCGAGCGGCTCCGCCATCTCGGGTAAAAATAGCCACCCCGTTGCCGTACTCATGTTCGTTGACGAGGCGCAAGGCTTCCGTTGCATCGCTCACGCGCACGACACAGAGAACGGGACCAAAAATCTCCTCGCGATAGATCCGCATCGACGGACGCACATTGTCGAAAAGAGAACCTCCAATGAAGAAGGCTTCTTCGGGGTCAGGAAGTGTCGATTCACGGCCGTCGACGAGCAGCGTGGCGCCTTCCTCGACACCGATATCGATATAGGACTCGACCCGATCCAGATGACCTTTCGTCACAAGCGGCCCCATTTCCACACCTTCCTTGTCACCGGCCCCAATCCTAAGCGATTGAATGCGGGGAATCAGCTCTTGCACCAAACGATCTCCCAGCCGATCTCCGACAGCGATTGCGACCGAGACCGCCATACAACGTTCGCCGGCCGAACCGTACGCCGCGCCGATCAGAGCATCCGCCGCTTGACTGACATCTGCGTCCGGGAGAACGACCATGTGATTTTTCGCGCCACCGAGCGCCTGGACCCTTTTCCCGGCCGCCGTGCCTCTCCGGTACACGTATTCGGCGACCGGCGTCGATCCAACGAAACTAAAGGCGTTGATTCCGGGATGATCCAGGAGCTCGTCGACAATTTCCTTGTCTCCATGAACAACATTGAAAACGCCATCCGGCAGGCCGGCCTCTGTCAGCAATTGCGCAAGTTCGACTGCGAGACTCGGGTCTCTTTCGCTCGGCTTTAGAATAAACGTGTTGCCACAGGCGATCGCGATCGGAAACATCCACATTGGGACCATGGCGGGAAAATTGAATGGCGTCACACCAGCCGCCACTCCAAGCGGCTGCCGGAAAGAAAAACTGTCGACTTCCCTACTGACCTGCTCGGAATACTCTCCTTTTAGCAGCTGAGGAATCCCGCACGCGAATTCAACAACTTCGAGACCTCTCACCAGTTCCCCTTTAGCGTCGTCCAGCACCTTGCCGTGTTCCGAACTGATCAACCCAGCTAGTCGCTGTTTCTCTCGCTCGACTAGATCCCTAAAACGAAACAAGATTCGCGCACGACGCACCGCAGGAACCTGTGACCAGGCTCGAAATGCGTCCGCCGCACTTGCGACTGCCTCATCAACTTCTGCCTTCGTCGCAAAAGCAACCCGACCGGAGACTTGCCCAGTCGCCGGATTAAAGACATCACCTTTTCTCTCGGAACTTCCCGTCCGTACTTTGCCGCCAATATAATGGTAAATATTGCTGGAGCCGTCGGCCGGTGCGACGCGCTCAAAAGGACTGGTATTCGTTGTCATAATCGCGGTGTTGCCAGACTCTAACCCGAAAACTAGCCTGGATACTGCATGAGATGCAACATCCAGCCTCGGACTTGGCGCACTAGTCCGCATTTCTCATGTCCCCGTGAAGTTTGATAAACTTGTGAGCTGGTTCGGCTGGCCCCAAACACTGCGATACAACCCTTCGATTTCATCTGGAGTCGGCACTCGCGGATTATTCGCCGGGGATCCCGATGCAATTGCCTGACGAACCATGGATACAATGCTCGATTCCCAGTCGTGCGGATTTATCCCGAATTCTGCCGGAGTCGGTACGTTGAGTTTCTTGTTGAGCGTCCGGAGATTCTCGACCAGGTCTGAAGCCGCCTCCTCGTCCGAGGCGCCAGCGGCCACCATATTCATGGCGCGGGCGCAGTCCGCGTAGCGATCGGGCGCTCCCGAAATTGAAAATGAGGTTACAGCCGGAAGAAGCATTGCGTTCGACATCCCATGGGGGACGTGAAATTTCGCACCGATTGGACGGCTCATCCCGTGCACAAGCGCAACGCTGGAGTTCGAGAACGCGATGCCGGCTTGGGTCGCCGCGAGCATCATCGATTCGCGGGCCGCGCGGTTGCCCGGCTCGAAATAGGCGCTTGGCAAATTCGTCCAGATCGCCCGCATCGCGCTAAGCGCAAAGCTATCCGAAAATGGGTTTGCACGCCGACTGACGTACGCTTCGATAGCGTGCGTTAATGAATCGACACCGGTGTCGGCCGTCAAACGCATCGGCTTAGTCAAACTAAGTTCGAAATCGACGATCGCCGCCTGCGGCAAATAAGCCAGCCCGATACAGAGCATCTTTTCCTCTGTTGCCTCGTCGGTAACGATCGTAAATCGCGTCGCCTCAGAACCTGTTCCCGCTGTCGTGGGGATCGCAACAATCGGTAATCCTGGCTCACTCTGATCGTGAGGAGCCTTGTAATCGCGCATTTTGCCTCCATGCACCGAGAGGACAGCGATCGCCTTGGCAGTGTCAATCGAACTCCCGCCTCCCAGCCCGATCACGCAGTCATGTACTCCACTCTTCAGATACTCAACCCCTGCCTCAACCGTCGTAACGGTTGGATCCGATACTACGTCGGAAAATATCCGAGGTTGACCCAGTGAACCAAGATGCTCAGAAAGCATCCGGGCGAGACCTCGCTTGCGCAGATACGGATCGGTAACAATTAACGGACTGTGAAGTCCTAATGTTTGGAGGACCTCCCGTGTCTCGGTAAGAGCTCCGCTGCCGATTCTCAGGATTCTAGGCAGGGCAATTTTAGCAATCATGTTCGTTTCGGTGACCTTCGTCTCGATGGATTCCAGAGCGATAGCACAATGTAATCAGATCGCACTGCACTCGCAAAGCGACTGAACACGCTCAAAGAAGATTCTCTTGTTTCGAACGGCGCGGTTTCTATGTTTGTCATCTAAACAGGAGCAACCAGGATGAGCGTGCCCGAAGAATCGCCTCGATTGTTAGTTGAGAACTGGCTTACGGACGTCCGTCGCCGGGGAGCTGAATTATACGCAACAAACGAAGGAGACGAAGTACAATACTTTTCGTTTGAAGGGAGAGACCATATTCGATTCAGCGTCGAGATCGATTACGCCCTTCAGGATATTACATTGCAAATCACAGATCCGAAGAAAGGGGGGGTGGAGATTGAAAGGCTTGCGTTGACAGCCAAGAACCTCAGCTCCCTCGGCCGAATGATGTGCAGCGTGAAAGAAGGGGAAGCCGTAGTTCCAGTTTATCTCCTGGCGCAACTGGCCGTGATTTGCCATGGGTATCAACGCTTAATCCAGGAACTGGACCAGGTACACGGCATTCACACGACCACCGGTAGTGTCAGCGATATCGAGGCCGACCTGCGCCGCTTCCTGACGCCCGACGAACAGAAACGCACCGACAACCCACTTTTGTCGCAAAAGCCAAAAGCGAGCAGTTAACCTGCGTCGCTGCCGATTCCCGAAGGATTCGTCAGCGATGCAGGCTAGTCATTGTTCAGTCGCGAGGTTATGCTGGCGTCTAATCACTCCGGAATAGCGGAATGATTTTCAAGACAGGAGGTTGGAGGGCCATGACCAGAGATTTCGCGATGATCAACGGGTTTAAGCTTGCGTATTCCCTTCGCGGCGACCGGCATCACCCGGTGGTCGTCTTGAGCCATTCGCTCGCCACGAACCTCGATCTCTGGAACTATCAACTGCCCCTGTTGGCACGCCGCTTCCGAGTTCTACTTTACGATCTCCGCGGGCACGGTGCATCGGACGCTCCTGGAGACAATTACACGCTCCAAGAACTCGCTTCCGACGTCGCAGGCCTGCTTGATCACCTGGAATTGTCGAGGGCAGCGTTTGTCGGTATTTCCATCGGTGGCATGATTGGCCAACATTTCGCGCTGGAGTTTCCGGAAAAACTCAGCGCCCTCATCCTCTGCAGCACCGGTTCGCGGACCGAACCCCAGGCGAGGTCCGCATTCGAGGAGCGGATCGACACCGTTCGCCGCCAAGGTCTTTCATCCCAGGTCGCAACGACCCTTGCACGCTGGTTCACACCCAAATTTATCGAGGAGGCACCCGCAAACGTTTCTTGGATCTCGGACTTGATCCTCCGAACATCGGTTAACGGATACGTGGGATGTGCACGGGCAGTCCAGGGGCTCGATGTCCTTGACTCTCTTAACAAGGTGACAGCCAAGACGTTGGTCGTACCAGGGGAATTCGACGCCGCGTTTCCGGAAAAAACTTCGAGAACAATTCAACAACGGATCCCGAACGCCGAGTTATGTCTGCTCGAGGGTGCAGCGCATCTTGGAAATGTTGAACAGGCACATCGCTTTAACGAAATTATCGTGGATTTCTTGAGCCGCGTTTTGAACTGACCTTCGATCACTGATTGCGACTTTTATGGATTGGTTGGAGTTCATCACTCTGGTCGTTCCGGGCTTCGCCGCTTCGCTCGACTTCGCATGCTTCATATTTATGCATTCCACTTGTCGCGAATTGCCGTATCGCGAACAAGTCCGTGTCGAACAACGCTTCCTTCGCACGTTCAATAGGTTAACGTCTCTTCTAAACGGACTCTCGGTTCTGATTCTGCTAGTGTACGCGCTTCGATTCAAAGAAGACAATACCTCAAACCGCGCGGTCTGGAGTGCACTCTTTTTCTTTTCTGTTGCGACTGCAATTTCGATCTGGCTGAGCCGCTCGATCGAACAGCAAATCGGTGACTGGAATCCGGACCAATTGCCTGAGAATTGGAAATCGCTTCGAGCAAATCGGGCAATTACAGAGGGATTAAGAGCTACCGTGCAACTGGTCGGCTTTGTCCTCATCTGCGCCTCGATCGCGACGCGCTAATCTGGATACTGCGTGAGATGCGATATCGACCGAGTAAAAGGATTGAAACGGGGGTGAAGCAATGACTAACAAATCGCCTCGCCAAATTTGTTTAACTTTTTCTGTTGCATCTTGGAACAGCCTCGTCTAACTATTGTATCTTTCTGCTTCGAAAGGAGGCCATCGCACAATGATTACGACAACCTCATTCATATCGAATTCACGCGGTAAAGTGGCCGGCATCGTCCACACGAACCGTATGCAGAAATATCAGCGAGGGCCGAAACCCGGGCGCGTGCAGCGAGAAGCCTGATTACTCTGCGCAACGGCGCATTCCCTACCCTATTCAGATTTTGAATGGGGCACTCAAAGAAACAACACTTTAGACAAGTGTTGTAAACCGATCGTTATAACGTTACTTCGCTCTGCTTCGGAGGCGACTTTGACGCCCCATCTCAAAGAAGGGACCGTCACCAGCCAAAAGCAGGAATTTATGATTATTTCAGACGAATTCCCCAGGGAGGAATCGAGAATCAGCTCGGTTTGCGAGGATTTTCAAGGGTCGAACGACACCGATGTCGATGACAACAATATCATCGACTTTGCGTCGGCAAAAGCAGAGCTCACCCAACGAGCTTTGGCACGATCCGCACGGGTGCAGTCAATTGTCGCGTCCCTGAAAGATCGCAAGGCGGAGCGAACGACTGTGATCGCTGAATCCGTGATCGCATTCGTCTTGGTCCTGGCTGTCTTGATCTCTCTGCTTCTCGGAATTATTTCCGGATTCTAGCCTGAGGCTCTCGCGAGTGAAAGGACTCGCGAGAGATCAGCGAACCGAGGATCGAACAATACGAAACAGTGCCGCTTCGTAATCCCGCTTCCAGAATTCGCGCCTGTAAAATTTTACGAACATCAGGAGCGCGACTCCCAGACTGATTGCTGCCGCCGCCAGCAGCCCTGGAATATCAAAAAGAACGAGGGACGATACGCCGACAACGAAAAGAGCTAGCCGGCCCCACAACACTTTCGAGCCGTCATAAAAAAGATCCTTTGGTCGCCGCCGCCAAAGCCAGTTGGCACGCTCGAGTTCGACAAGGTCAATCGCTTCGGGAGAAATCGAGCATTTTCCGAGCAATGTATACGGCGGAAAATCAGTGTATTCCTCTCTGGAGCAAGCAAAAATCAGATCCAAATAGCGAGCCATAGGTTGTTCACCCGATAATTGGACTCTATCCTACTTCGCTATCTGTCGTGGTGCACGCCAAATCAACGCGGTTTCGCACCAATCATCGTTGCGCGGCAAACATTACACGCCCTGTGCAAATCTCACGAGCGCCGTGGCAGACAAGACTCCCCGGTTATAGCGATTCCCGGCCGTGCGGAGCCTGGAGATTTTGGGCTGGCCCGACCGGAACAATTCGAGTCGGGTTGATGTCATCATGCGTGAAATAATAATGGCGCTTGATGTGATCGAAGTTCACCGTCTCCGCGATCCCGTTGACCTGATAAAGATCGCGCAAGTATCCGTATAAGTTCGGATAATCAACAATCCGACGGATATTGCATTTAAAGTGGCCATGATAGACCGCATCGAACCGTATCAAGGTGACAAACAGTCTCCAATCTGTCTCCAAAGGGAGCTCTCCAACTAGAAACCGTTGCCGAGAGAGCAGGGTTTCCAAGCGATCGAGCGTCGCGAACAAAGCATAAGCAGCCTTCTCGTAGGCGGTCTGGGAAGTCGCGAAACCTGAGCGATAAACTCCGTCGTTCACAGTTTCGTAAATTAACTCGTTTAACTCATCGATCTTGCTCCGATGTTCGACCGGGTAGAGATCAAGGTCGCTCATCGTAAACGTATTAAATTCTCCATTCAGCATCCGCATCAAATCGTCATCCGAATTGCTGACAATTCGTCCCGTCTGCTTGTCCCAAAGAACCGGGACGGTAACGCGTCCGGAGTACTCGGGATCGGTGGCCAGATAGGCATCCGCGAGAAAATGAAAACCATTTATCGGATCTTTAGAATGCCCTGGTCCGTCCCGGAATGCCCATCCTCGGTCGTCGCGGACCGGATCGACGACCGTCATCCCAATCACATCTTCCAATCCCTTCAGGCGACGCACAATGATCGTGCGATGCGCCCAGGGGCAAGCCCACGATACGTACAAATGATAGCGTCCGGGCTCAACTCGATATCCGGACCTGCCATCGGCTGTGACCCATGCACGAAACGCGTCCTGTTGCCTAAGGAACGCGCCTTCGGTCGATTGTTCATCTGGAAACTGGGCTTTCGAGGTTTCTGACACGACCAAAACCCTAACACCGGGCCGCAAAATCGCACAAGCCAAAGCGTGTTCGCGAAATTCGGGGTTGTGAGATGTTCAGTCTAATGCCATTTCCGGGCAAATGGGGGAGCAACAGGCTGATTTCGAGCAATTTGGCGAAAGAGAGTGCTATCGAAGTCTTTTCATGTTCGGGCATAATGCTACAATCGCGCCATGAAACCTACCTTCCTCTTACTAATTGCGTTAGCAATTACCCCGTCGTTGATGGCGGCAAAGAAGCCACATAAGCCCGCAGCCGCAAAGACAGAAGCCGCCCCAAAAGCGGGGCCGACGAATTTTGTCGTGAAAGGTGCAGACGGTTCAGAGAAGAATTATACGATCGAAGTTCCGGCGGCGCCACCCGCTCCAGCGACCCCCTCCGATAAAATTACACAGCAAGCCGCAGTACTTGCCGCTCTTGGCTGGGCTCCCGGCTTTTATGGATCCACAGGTACGGCAGCGACTTCCGTCGATTTCGTCACGACACCGGTTCCTTACTATCTGGTTCATTTGACCGGCAAAATCGGTGATTCAACCCAGCCCCTTTACGCAGCGGTGCTGGACGACGGCCGAATCGTCCGACCAAGTGTAGGAGAAGCACCAGTCAAAGAGAAACCAACAAAACACACCACGAAACCGAAAATGGCCGCAAAGAAGACAGCATAAGACGCTTGGCCCAATTGCCGACAAACATGCGTCGATAGCAAAGAGCCGAAAAAGCGCGCGGATTATTCCCCATCCGTGCCAATTCAATTTCCTTTTGAGTGACTCTCAGTGCGGAAAACTTGCGAACCTTTTGCTTCGTGAGATTTTCGGGTCGGCTCCGTCATCTTCTAGCAAATGATGACGGAGCAGACGGAGTCATTTCGAATCGTTCCTTCGATATCGATTGATCAATCGCAAATACCTGATGGTGTCTTGGAGCGGTCGGATTTTGCTGTTTTGATCGGTGTAGATTGTGCGGACGGGCACAAATCCCAAACGGAATCCTCTTCGGGCCGCCAGGATAATGCTTTCCGTTTCGAACTCAAAGTGGTTGCTCGGCGCCATCAGAACCGGCAAAAGCGTTTTTTTGGCTAGTCGAAAGCCGCATTGGCTATCAGGAATTGGTATCTTGCAAATTTTCCCGATTTGCCAGGACATGAACTGATTGGTCCAACGGCGAATCAACGGCATCGAAGCAAGATCTCGCATCCGATTGCCGACAACGAGATCAAAGCTGGATGCGTTGATGGCATCCAGAAATGCCGGAATGTCTGCCGGATCATGCTGGCCGTCGCCGTCCAAGAACAGGAAATACTCAGCGCCGGTAGAGGTCGCATAGTCGAGTCCTGTCTTTAATGCGGCACCCTTTCCCAGATTAGTTGGGTGCCGAATCACTTTCGCTCCAGATTTCTCGGCCTCGGTTGCCGTGTCGTCAGGCGAACCGTCATCGATCACCAATACAGTTTCGACGTATTGAGTCACGTGCCGCACGACGTCTGAAATGAATCGACCTTCGCGATAGGCGGGGATGATCGCGAGGACGGTTTTTCGAGTTGCTTTCATCGAACCGCGATTCTTCCAGCGGAATCGCACACCAGAGCGGTTCCCCTGTGCTTGCCTGTTTTCCAGCAAGTCTTCACGCTATGAGCGGGTCAAGGTCCCCGGTACTTTCAGACGCAAAAAATAACTCTCTTCACTGCTAGTGGATACCGCAACCTGGCTCCATCCCGATCGATCGAAAAAGAGCTTCCATCCGGAGAACTTTGCATAGACCGTCTCGAATTCGTCGCCAATCACAACCGGTATATCGACGAAGAGCCGGGAACCCCGCCAGTGCACAATTGCCTCTTGAACCGGGGTGCTGCCAGCCATATCCCAGACTTTTGCCTCACCGGACCGCAGCGGAAGCGGCAACCTCCATCGATGACAGGTTCCGTTGCTATTTCGAAACAGTAATAACAAATGCGAATTGTATCGTTCCCGGCGAGAAACAGAAAACTGGAGACGTAATACTTCTTCGTGCAACCCGGCCGCAACGAGCCGCGGATCGGCTGGCTTCTTACCTGCACGTATATGCGGGTAGTAGGGTTCTTCGGACTTCGCAAATCGTGTGAATCGTGCGTGACTCAGTGCGACCTGGGTCTCATGGCATAAAATCGCCTTCCGTTTGCACTCAACTTCGGCGACGCTGAGCAAAAGGCCGACCGGCGTCTGAAGAATCGGAAGACGCGGCGTGTGAACAAGGTACTCCCAAACTCGCATCGGCAAATGCCCAGTTGATTCCAGCGCCGTGGAAAATGCCACGGAGAGTGCGCTATGATCCGGATGCGCGTCAAACTTGGCTGGAATTAGCGCCACCGTCGGCTGCCACTCCTGGATTTCGGCCACCAATGAGGACGAGAGGTCCGACTCTCCGTTCATGAGCAGCGCGGTGGTCCCTAAATCCGGCAAATTCATAAACTTCGCATGTTCGGGCGCTCCACCTAAAGCTGCGATCGCAGCAAGGGCTTCCTCACGCCGGCGACGGCCCCAGCGGACACGCTCTTCAGGCCCGATACGCCATCGTCTCTCCCAATAGCGCTGCGCCCAGGGGTTGTTGTCCCCATTCGTCGCGAACAGAATTCGGACAGGTATCTTCTGTGCAAATACCCGCTGAAGCAGCCCACCCGTTCCGAGAGATTCGTCATCCGGGTGAGGGGCAACGACCAGAATCCTGTCTGATGTCGAAAATGAAAACATTGAGTTCTATTTCTGCTTACCTGCCTGTGTAAACGGAGAATATCCTTTCTCTATTGCACGCGCCCAGACAACCGCTGCATCTTTTTTCGAAGAGTTCAGCACAAGATCGTGCGTACCGGCAGATAATTCGCGCGGACCAGCAATTGGCGATCCATCCAACAAACCGGACGCTTCGCCTTCACTGGTAACTACACTGTATTCTTCAGGAATCACTATCCCGAATTGAACATGCCCGGCGGGGTCAGGCGCAACCTTTTTACCCAGGACCATGACGGCGCCGACCGAAACGTAGTTTTGACTCACAAATTTTCCGGTCTCCGGCGTGAGCCAGTGCGATTCTACTACCTCTGGCGTCCGCAGCTCAATCAGCCGAGTCGGAGCGTCATCCTTGATTTCTCCTCGCTCAGCCTTTTCACGGGTCAGTTGCTCAAACACATAATAGTACGGTCGCGCCCGGAAGATCACTTGCCCTTTCGCATCAAGCACGGTTTCACCAGGATGGGTGAGCTTCAGCGTATCCGCGATGATTTGAACATTTTTTCGATTCGTCTCTTTAAGCGGCGGATGAGCACGAACGATGGATGCCACCTGCCAACAAACCATTATTAGCGGGATAATAAAAACCGGCAGCGCGATCCGCTCTCGGACCCAAGTTCCAACCCCAACGAGCAGGAATCCAATGGTTAACATCAATACCGGATAAAATGGCAAAAAATCCTGCTTCGAAACCAGGGGCCAAAACGTGAATAACAACGGACAAAAAAGACCCGTTACCGCCAAAAAGAACAATCTGCGCTCGGCGCGTCCCGATTCCCGATCCCGTTTAGCCAACCACAATCCAGCCACGATCGCCGGTACAAACAACCAAAACCGAAGGTCCTTCATCTTGCTGATCATTTGATGCCAAGGATTGCCTCCGGATGTAAGATTATGCGCAATCACACAATAGTACATTTGAGAGAGGGCCCCTTTGAAGGCAAAAAAGCCGACAACCAGAGCCGGCACGATAAGGGCGCCGCCGATCGTCGCAAAAATAGAGCCCAGAACGTTTGACCTGGTTACTGGTTCCGAACTTCCGGCTCTCCGCTTCGCGACCAGAAAAAACCAGACAACAACCCCCGCCCCGAGCGTGTCGAGGAGCAAAAAGGTGGTTTTCATGGAAACGGAAAAAGCGACGCCGAATAACAACCCGGCGAAAAAGAACCTCGAAGGCGTCGTCTTCCCACCCATCAATACAGCGAGGGCTAACAGCCATGTGCTTGCCCAAAAAAGATCGGGCCTGTATTCGCCAAGCTTGGCGTACAGGTCCGGAAACGAAGCGGCAAGCAGCGCACCCCAAAACCCTGCACGAACGGAAAACAATCGGGCTCCGATCCAATAAGTCACTCCGATCAGGAGCGCCGAGACCGGCAGCATCGCCCAGCGCATTGCGGCTACAATGTCAGCTCTCTCTCCGAGCAAATGAAACAACGGAGCGCTCATCGCCTGAAACAGCGGAGCATGATTATCGAAAACATCCTTGTACGGAAGCAACCCGGTCGCCCACGCCCAAACCACATGCAGATGCTGCGGTTCATCCGAGTCCCAGGGTTGGTTCGACACGTAGAACCACCTTAAACCGAGCAAAAGCAACAAAACGGCCACCCCGAGCGCGACTTCAACAGGTGACAGCTCTCGCCAACGCGCTCGGTCACTCCGCGATATGCGAGGGGAACTCTCCTGAGCGCTCCCTGATTCAATTCTTGAAGACATCATTCCATTTTTGTCGCGATCGCGAGCTCTTCTGAACCACATCCCGACGTGGATTGCAAACGAGGAGCATGAACGCCGCTCAATGGACCGCCCCCGGCCATTCGAACCCTAGCGCGTCGAGCCGAGAAAAAATATCCGCAACAAGGTGGTCATCCAACGGGAGCAACGGCGGACGGACGTTAGACCACGCTTTGTCTCGACGCTGTTTCGCAATGATGGCTTTCAGCGAGGGAATCAACGGAAACTGCAAAAACACTGTTTTCAACTTACCGATCAACTCCTGGCGCGCTTCCGCATCGGCGCTTTGCCGGTAGATCACTTGCAACGAGGCAGCGCTCACATTCGCCGCAGCGGAGATGCTTCCAGCTCCACCTGCACGGATTGCGGACAATAAACAGGACTCGTCACCGGGAAAGATATCCAGGCCGCGAACAGCAAATCGAGAAATCAGCTCTTTCGTGTGATTCCAGTCGTTTGAACTATCCTTAATGCCGGCGATGACACCAGGGAATGCGCCAATCAAAAGCTCAATCAGAGAAAAAGAGAAACCGACGATCGCAATGGGCGGAATATGATAAAGATACAGTCGGAGCCGATCGTCTGAAACGCCCTGTATCAGGGAAGCAAAATATCGAAACAAACCAGTCTCTTCGATCTGCTTATAATAGAATGGAGGTAATGCCAGGACTCCTGCACAGCCCATTTGAACAGCGTGCTTCGTCAGCTCGACCGAGTCGGCGAGAGCGCAGCAACCGGTACCTACCAAAAGCTTTTGCGGATCAATCCCGGAGTCGACGACCTTTTCAAGGAATCGTCTCCTTTCGGCGGTAGAGAAAGAATTTCCCTCAGAAGTGGTTCCGAAGAGGAGCAACCCGTCACACCCACTTCGAATTAGCCACTCGAAATGTGCGATGGTTCGCGCCTCATCTATCCGGAAATCTTCAGTCACCGCAGTGAGTGCCGGCGCGAGAATCCCTCGGAGAGTATTGGTCATTGAACCAGTCTCCCATTGCCTCGTAGCGAACAGCAACCGTTTTCAGGAGACAAATTCTTTAAAGTCCGAAGAACTAATCCGTAGAGCCCAGAGCAATTGATGGAGTGAACCCGACACGCAGATGCCGGAGCCAAGTCCAGCCATTTACGTCGAGCTTGCAACTTGGGCGTCTCTTCGAAAACTGCAGTAATGCATAACGACGATCAATCCTCATCGAATTTCCCGTATCGACTGAGCGCCGTTGACCTGGACGGTACGCTGCTAGGACCGCATAAAGAAGTTAGCGAAGAGAATGCAGCCGCCGTGAAAAGATTGAATGAGAACGGTGCCCGAGTGATCATCGCTTCGGGACGGCGCCACCAGAACAGCATCCGGTTCCAGCGACAGCTGGGATTGACCGGACCGATTATTGCCTGTCAGGGCGGACTGATCCGGGATGGCGAGCAGGGAACAGTCATCGAGGCCCATTTTTTGCCGGCAAACACCGCGCGCGAAATCGTCCTGGCGGGGGAGAAGTACGGAGTCGACGTGATCTTTTATCATCTCGATCATTTGTATGTCGGGCGAAAGCGTGATCGCTGGGTCGACCTGTACGAATCGCGTGTGGGCGAAAAAACGGAAACAGTCCCAAGTCTGGATCAACTCGAGGGGCGGCATGCACTTAAAATCGTGTGGTATGGAGATCCCGAGATCCTGAAACGGGCTCGGTCGGAAATGGAGACGCGGTTCCACGAAAAGGCCGATGTGCTGGCGACAGAGCTGGAAAATCTTGAGTTCATGCCCCGAGGAATCAATAAGTCTACAGCCCTAGAGAAAGTCGCGCGTGAATTCGGCGTGAAACGAGAAGAGGTGCTGGCCTTCGGTGATGCAGAGAACGATGTTCACATGCTCTCGTGGGCCGGTTTAGGCGTCGCGATGAGACACGGCAACGCGAAAGCAATCGCGGCGGCGAAAATGGTCAGCCCACCAGGCCCGCCGGAAACAGCTTTCGGCCGGGCGGTCGATGAGATTTTCAGAGAAACAGCCGGGCAATAATTTTCGCATTCCACGGTTCTCTAAGGAGTCTCGGCAAATAAGAGAGCTGTCGGTTTGTCAGAATCTTTCCGATGCTTTAGCTTGCTAACCCAAACCCACAACGGATAGTATTCGCAACATTCATGGCCACCTATATCTACGAAACGGTGCCCGATTCTCCCGAAATTTCAGTTCGGCGATTTGAAATCAAGCAGAGTATGAAAGAGGCCCCTCTTACCCATGATCCGGTGACAGGTCAAAAAGTACGGAGAGTGGTCTCTGGCGGATTAGGTATTATCATGGCCGGTGCGCGCTCCATATCGACGTCTCCGAAGTCTTCGTGTGGTACCGGTCGCTGCGGTTGCTGTTGAACCAGATGCAAATTTCAGAAGACCAACCCGGACTGTTTAAGGAACCGGCCAGACAGTCTCGCGGACCGCGTGTACCGGATTCACTGAACGGCAACCGAACGCACGTTAAGAACTACGTCCTTGATACGAACGTTCTCTTGCATGACCCCCACTCCGTTTATCGATTCGCGGACAATCATGTTTGGATTCCGATCGATGTCCTAAGCGAACTGGATAAGTTCAAAAACGAACAGACTGAACGCGGTGCAAACGCAAGGACGGTTCACCGTTTTCTCTCCCGTTGCTTTAATCAGAACAGCAAACTGGTTTTACATGGAGCGACGACGCCCGAAGGCGGCACTATCCGGATCGCGATCAACGAATTTTTGACGGCGGAGCGGGTGCACAAGGAGCTGCGGCGATTTGAGCAGATCTTTTGCGATCTGGACAATCCGGACAACCGGATTCTGGCCCTTTGCCTATACGTAAAAATCAAGTGCACTGAACGCACGATCCTTGTCACGAAGGACCTTAATATGCAGCTAAAAGCCCTGGCGATCGGGCTGGAAGCTCAGGACTACGAGAATGACAAAGTCGAAGTCCAGGATGTCGAAGGTTACGGGCAACGGACAATCGAAACCGACCCACATCTTCTTCAACGATTCGCGAGCTCGCGCGAGCTCCAGCTCCGAAGCGACGAGGCGGCCGGCCTGCATCTGAACGAATATGTGTTTCTGTCGGCCGGCGACGGCAAGTTGATGGCTGCGCGCCACACGGGCGACGGGCTTGTACGCCGATTGAATCTACCAAATGTACTGACAAATCCGCGCGGTGTGCACCTGAAGCCGTTGAATCTAGGTCAACAATGCCTTTTGGATGCGCTACTGGACCGGGACATTGCGCTGGTGACCTGCTACGGTCAGGCTGGAACAGGCAAGACTCTTCTCGCGGTGGCGGCAGGTCTCCATCTGTACTGGTCTCAGGTCGTCAGCGGTCTGACAGTGAGCCGGCCGGTTGTCGCGATGGGCGAGACACTCGGCTTCCTGCCCGGAACGTTGAACGAAAAAATGAAACCGTGGCTGCAGTCGATCTACGATGCTTTCGAGCTGCTTCTACCGGCGAACTCCACAGCGGAATCCGGGAAACGGCAGAAGAAAATCCAGGCGATTGAGGCAACGTCCAGCAATGGCAACGGTTCCGGGATTCCGGTCAAGCCGTACGCGCAATTGATCGAACAAGGGATTGTCGAGATCGAAGCGCTTTGCTACATCCGTGGCCGATCAATTCCCAATCGCTATTTTGTCCTGGATGAAGCCCAACAATTGACTCCGTTGGAGGCCAAGACCGTTGTGACTCGAATGTCCAAAGGCTCGAAGCTCGTGATGGTGGGTGATCCGGCGCAGATCGATAATCCATACGTCGACAGTCGATCCAACGGTCTCGTTTACACACGGAATCGCCTGAAGGGCCAGCAAATCACCGCACACGTCTGCCTGACAAAAGGCGAACGAAGCCCCCTCGCCGAGGCCGGCGCAAATCTAATGTAGACCCCGGCGGAAAAGACAGAATTAAGAATGAAAGAGCTGCCCGAGAGACCTTTTCTCTCCTTCTTAATTCTTACTTCTTAATTCTTACTTCTTACTTCTTCTCGTACTCGATCTTTAGGCGTTGCCACCCAACAGCGCGTTCCCTTCCCAGTGATTTTGTTGAGCCGAACTATGATTAGACAATAAGATTCACCAACATTTTTTGACTTCTCCGTCGGATTCCATTTTCATTTCTTCATTCTTTATTCTTACTTCCTACTTGTATGACTTACTCCCCCCTCACCCCTTTGGATGGTCGAGTCGCAATCGTGACCGGAGGCGCGCGCGGAATTGGGCTGGAAGCAGCCAGGGCGCTCAAAGAGAACGGTGCAAAGATTGTCATCGTCGACATTAACGCCGAAGCCGGACAAGAAGCCGCAAAGGAGCTCGAAGCTGATTTTCAGCAGGCCGATCTGACCAAATCAGACGAGGTCAGGAAATTGGCGGCCGCCGTACGATCCAAACTCGGCTCGATCGACATCGCATTCAATAACGCCGGAATCGCCGTGAGTGCGCCCGCGGAAGAACACACCGATGAAGACTGGCATAAAGTGATCAACATCAACTTGCACGCCGCCTTTTACTGCTGTCGCGAGTTCGGGAAAGTGATGTTGGAACAAGGAAAAGGGAGCATCATCAATACGGCTTCGATGTCCGGAATCATCTCAAATACGCCGCAGCCGCAAGTGGGATATAACGTCTCGAAAGCCGGCGTCATCATGATGACTAAATCGCTCGCGGGTGAATGGGCTAGACGCGGAGTGCGCGTCAATAGCATTTCCCCAGGTTACATCGGCACGGAAATGACAAAGAAGGGAATGTCTAATCCCGAGTGGTACGAAGAATGGCTCAAGTTCACCCCGATGGGGCGCGTTGGTGAGCCTCGCGAGATCGCAACGGCCGTCGTCTATCTCGCCTCAGACGCCAGCAGCTATTTCACCGGAAGCAACCTCGTCGTGGACGGCGGTTACACCTGCTGGTGATAGGTGGAGTGGAAAGAAATAGGTCGTATACGACATACAAGACGTATACGACCTTGAGTATCCTTCGACAAAACGCCGACTTAGAAGTCGTACTTGTCGATGTTGTCTTTGGTGAACACTGTCGGAGGGCCGAGCAGAATCTGGCTTCCGTTGATGACTTTCAGCTTGCCGAGTTTTCCGGCATCCAGTTCGGTGTCACCTGGTTTCAGTTTTCCGTCAACGACCGCTCGCATCGCGTAGGCCGCTGCGTACCCGAGATCGACCGGGTTCCATAGAATCACCGATTTAACGACGCCTGACTTAACAAACGGCTTCATCTGATTCGGAGTGGATAGTCCGACGACGGCTATCTTGCCGCCCAGATTCGCCTGACTGATCGCATCGGCTGCGCCCGGGAAAGCAACACTCGAAAGTCCGATGATGCCCTTCACTTTCGGATATGCTTTCAGGATTTGGCCCGTAACCTTAAACGCCAGCTGCTGGTCCTCTTCGGCCGGCAGAATCGTGACGAGATTCAGCTTCGGATAAGCAACCGGCATATATTTTTTGATCTCCGCGATCCATGCGTTCTGACCGGCCGCAGTTAATGAGCTTGTGACCAGCGCAATGTCGGCATCCGGGCCTACTTCTGCGACCAAAGAGTCGATCAGAGCCTTGGCAATCCCATCCGGAGTCGCCATTTGGATAAACCATTCACGTGCATCCGGCTGAGATTCGGCATCATACCCGATGACGTGAATCCCGGACTTCAATGCCTTCTTCAGCACAGGAGAGATTGCAACCGGATCATTTGCGGCGAAAAAGATACCATCCACGCCCCGCGAAATCGCATTATCGATGAACTCAATCTGCTTCTGGATGTCTCCTTCAGTTGGGGCATCCGTTGTCACTTCGGTCGGAGCGCCGTTTTTGGTGAGGTCGGCAGCGCCTTCAGCAATTCCTTTCGCGGTGGCTGCAAAATAGCCGATCCCGATCAGTTTCGGGACGTCGGCAAGGACGATCTTTTTTCCTTTGAGATCTTTTGGATTGGTCGGTTGTCCGCCGTCATAGGCGGTGTCAGCCCCAAATCCAGTGGTGCTGAGCGTGGCGGCTGCCAATAGGCAAATGCCACCGAGTAGTCTGGCTTTTATCATGTTTTTTATTGTTAGGGGGTAACCTGAACGATCGTATCGCTCTGCCCGTGACGAGCCGTCAAGCGCCCGGCGATGCATCCGTTGAGGTTTGTTTCGATTGGGCCAGGCGTCGCCCCAATAGCGCCACCTTTTCCAGAGATTGATTTAACAGAATGGAAAGGATCAACACGGTGCCGATTAATATGACGGTTCCCTCGCCCCGCACTCCGGTCAGTTGAAGTCCATTCTTAAGGAGCTGAATGATCACGACACCGAGAGCTGTTCCAAGTATTGTGCCGCGCCCGCCGAAAATACTTGTTCCACCAAAGACGACCGCAGCGATGACATCCAGTTCGAGGCCGGTTGCTGCGTCCGCCCGGGTGCTCGTGACGCGGGAAGTGAAAATGAACCCGGCAACACCCGCCATTAATCCGCTCATCGTGTAGGCGAGAATTTTGATGCTTCCAACGCGTAGTCCGGCGAATCGAGAGGCCGTCTCGTTGTTTCCAATCGCATAGATCGACCGGCCTAACGGAGTCGCCGCCAGAACAACCGAACTGACGACCAGGACGATTCCCAATAAGAAAAGTTGAACCGGAATACCGAGAATATCGCCACTGCCCCAAAATGCGAACGAATCGGGGAAACCATTAAACGATCGCGACTCGCTCACCCCAAACGCAAGTCCCCGAAAGATCGCGAGCGTCGCCAAAGTAACGATCAAAGGTGGAACACCCAGATGGACGATAATCAACCCGTTAAGATACCCGGCAAATGCCCCTGTTGCGATGCCAACGATAACGGCCAACCAGAGCGGTAACCCCCAGACGTACCACGAATATCCGAGCATCACGGCACTGAACGCCATGATCGATCCAACCGAGAGATCAATTCCACCGAGGATAATGATCACTGTCATCGGAACCGCAATCACCGCGACTTCGCTCAGGAAACGAACCTGGTTCAGGAGATTTGTTGGTGTCAAAAATCGGTCGGACGTAAAAGAAAGCACGAATACAGCCAGTACCAGAATGCCTACCAACACGGCTTCCTGAACAGTTAACCACGGGATTCGCAAAAATTGTGGTGAGGCTCCCTGTGACCCCCCGCCTGAGCCGGTGACGATTCCGGTCCCGACGGTTTGACGGCGCCGGAAGACATCCAGAAGAATCGTCAACAGGATTAAGCCCCCCTGGACTGTCTGAAACCATTCAGCCCGGATATGCATGAAGACGAGCGCCGTTCCAATAGTTTGAAGCAAAATCGCTCCCATGATAGCGCCGAGAACCGTTCCTGCGCCTCCCATAATGCTGACACCGCCAACGACTGCCGCCGTGATTACGGTCAGTTCAAGCCCAGGTACCGCATTCGCCTGGACCGATGTGAAATTCGTTGCGTACACGATCGCGGCGATCCCAACCAACAACCCATTCAGAATGAACACGCGCATGGTAACTGCCCGATCCGATATGCCAGAAAGCCGAGCGGCTTCCGCGTTTCCGCCCACGGCATAGAGCTGGCGGCCTTTGGTCGTATAACGCAGCCAATAAGAAACGACGCAACCGAACAAAATCATCCCGCAGATCGGGTTTGGAATCCCGAGAAATGAGCCTCGGCTAATGCTGAAGCCTGCCGGCACGCCGTATATCCACTTGCCTCCGGTCACGAGAATCAGGCCACCCTTTAGAATACTCGCCATGCCAAGGGTCGTGACGATCGCCGGAATTCGGCCGTAGGCGACCAGAGCGCCATTGAAGGTCCCAATCAGCCCGCCCGCCAATATGGTGACCGGGAAAACAATCCAGAGAGGAACACCAGCGGTAGCAAGCTTTCCGGCAAGGCTGACACAGACCCCCGCAGCGGCACCGATTGAAATGTCAATGTGGCCGCACAAAATGATCATCGTCATTCCAACGACCGCGATCGCGATATAGGAGGAGTTATAAAGAATATCAACCAGATTATCCGGAGCAATGAACCCCGGATTCAAGAGCGTCACTCCAATCAGTACCAGGACAAAGGCGACGGCCAAGACCGCCTCCTGATGATTGAATAACGCGAATAAGCGGTTCTTCCCTGTCGCGCTTGAAACTGGCCCTGCAACGGCATTGGTCAACGGTTGCTGCGATCCGATCGAAGACATAGTTGGCTAGCAATCTGTCGACATCATTTTGTTAGTTGCTTTGGACGACATTATCAGAGGACCGCTGACCGATTGCAGCTCCTCCGACGTTTTCCTGAGTCGCGTCCCTCCGGTTGAATTCGGCGACGAGCCGACCTGCTCGCATGACGCATATTCTGTCGCTGAGCCGGAGAACCTCCGGCAGATCACTCGAGATCACCAAGATGGCGATTCCATTCTCTCTGGCTAAAGCGTCCAGCAACCGGTAAATCTCAGCGCGGGCCCCCACATCGATTCCACGCGTCGGTTCGTCTACGATCAGTATTCGCGGTTTGGTGGCAAGCCATTTAGAGATAACAATCTTTTGCTGATTACCTCCGGACAAATTCCTGGCGAGTTGCCGGCTCGACGGAGTCTTGATCCGTAAAGAACCGATGTACTCAGCCGCAAGACTTTCCTCTGCCTGGAAATCCAGAAAAGGTCCGCGTACCATCTTCCAAATCCGCGTCAGCCCGATATTCTGGCCGACGGTCATCGCGGTAACCAGTCCCTGACGTTGCCGATCTTCCGGCACATAAGCTATTCCCAACGCAATCGCATCCTCCGGACGCCGAATACGGACCGGCTTGCCGTCCACTTCAATTGTACCGGAATCGGGCGGCGCCACTCCAAAAATTGCCTGCGCAAGTTCCGATCGGCCGGAGCCGATTAATCCGGCCAAACCGACAATCTCGCCCCTACGCAACTCGATATTCGCGTCCTTCAGAAGTGGTGCTCGAGAGAGGCCCTTGGCGCGAAGTAAGACAGGGCGATTGCCAGGCGGCAAATCCGGGTGCGCGGACGGATCCAACTCCAGCGTTCGACCGACCATCATTCGTATCAATTCAGCTTCATTCGTGTCCGGAGTATTTTTGATACCGACCATCTTTCCGTCTCGCAGGACAGTGACACGGTTCGAAAGAGTAAAGATTTCATCGAGGCGATGGCTGATATAGATCACCGCAACGTTTTGAGCCGTCAGTTTGCGAATGACACCAAACAAACGTTCGGTGTCGTGCTGCGTCAGCACGGCGGTTGGCTCATCCAGTATCAGGATGCGCGCCTTTCGCGAAAGCGCCTTCGCTATTTCGACCCGCTGACGATTCCCGACTGAAAGCATGCCGACACGGCTGTTCACGTCGAGATCGGCGGCGTCGAGCGATTCCAGTAAAACCTTGGCGTCACGCGCTGCTTTTCCCCAATTGATTGTGCCGAAACCCGTACGCGGCATGTGCCCGGCAAAGATGTTCTCCGCAACGGTCAGTTCCGAGTAGAGGCTGAACTCCTGATAAATTGTTGCGATCCCTTTTGCTTGCGCCTCACGAGGGCTCGTAAACTGCGCAGTTTGACCCTCGACTTCCAATTCTCCGGAGTCGGGAGGATAAACACCCGAAACGATTTTGATCAACGTCGATTTTCCGGCTCCGTTTTCCCCGAGTAGCGCGTGAACTTCTCCTGGCAAGACGTCGAACGAGACACTATCCAGCGCACGAACACCGGGGAATGATTTACTGATATCGCGCAAAGCCAAAGCCGGTCGGCTCGCGGAACTCGGAGATGTTGGTGCTATCGGATCTTGTTGCACAAGGCGCCGCGTATGGGGAGGCGTAAATATTCACCAGATCGACCCATTGCCCACTACCTGACTACAACACGAAGCCAAGCGGTAATAACCTCTACTGACGCCGATTTGGAGAACGTCCTTTTATATCGATCGCCAATCTAAGTCAAGGAACCTGGCGCCATTTTGCACGACATCACTGACCGTGCGGATGTAATCGGTTGCAGAGCACTCCGCCACACCGCCTGAGATCGTCGGAAATTTGTCTACACATTCAGCAACGGGCATTTCCAGGGGGAATTCGATCAGGGTTGCAGAAGGGCCCGGACGTGAGCGCAATTTGAAATCCCGACGACGTCGGGCAAGCCGGGTCGCATCAACGGCGAGAACCCAAGATCGCATGCCTTACGCCACGGGCTCAGGAACAATGCTACTCCCTGTCAACGACTCTCGAGTACATCCCATTCCGCATGACTGCCCTCTTAATTCTTAATTCTTAATTCTGCCTTCTCCCTTCTGCCTTCTGCCTTCCCCCCTCACTCTCCAAACGGGATGCGTTCGGTCGCAGCACGTAATTTTTCGTAGAGCGGTGCCAGGCCAATCGGAATGATCCGAGTCCCACTCAACACCGCCATAAAATTGTGGTCTCCATTCCAGCGAGGAACAACATGCAAGTGCAGGTGCTCTTTCACGCCGGCGCCCGCGGCACTGCCAAGATTCCACCCGACGTTAAATCCTTCGGCCTTGACCACCTCTTCGAGAAGCTGCTCCGCGTAACTGGCGAGATTCAGCGTCTCGAGTTTTTCCAAATCTGTAAGCTCCGCAAGCCGCGAAACGGTTCGATACGGCACAACCATCATGTGACCGGGCGAATAGGGGTAAAGGTTCATCATTAGAAAGGCGTTCTTGCGCCGGTAAACAACCAGATGCTCGGCATCGTTCGAGCTCTCTCCCGCCTCCCGCAGAAAATCAGGTTTTCGCTCTCGTTCCAGGTATTCGATTCGCCAGGGTGCCCACAGGCTCTCAAGCCAATTTCCTAACTCGTTCACAATCTATCTTTAACTCGACCCGCTAAGATCCGTCGACGGAACTTTTGAGTTTTTACCCCGCTCCCAGCGGAGCCGGTATATCATGACTGGGCTAAGCTGATTCTTGCGCGACCGGTCCCGACGCACTGGAATGGAGTTCTCTTAGGACAGCTTCAGCTGCGCGGCGGCCCCCGCCCTTTTCACCCAGAAGTTTGCTGACGCCGGTCATTCCGTCGACCATTTCTTTCCTCTGAACCGGATCACTGTAAAGCGTCCAAACCCTCTCCGCGATCCGCTCCGGAACCGCGTCTTGCTGAATGAACTCAGGGATCATCTCCTTGCCAGCCAGTATATTCGGCATGCCCAGGTAATCGACACGGATGAGCATCCGGCCCACCACGTACGTTAACCAGGAGACCTTGTAGATCAGAACGAACGGCAAAAGAAAAAAAGTCGCTTCCAACGTCGCGGTACCAGAAGCGATCATACCGGCTGAAGCCCGTTGCATCAGTTCCGAGGCGTTCTTCATTCCAATCGGCATCTCGCTGAAACCCGCTTCAGTTGCCAATTTCCGCATATATTCATGTGAAGCATCGGAAGAAGCGGAAGCTTCGAATTGGATTGTCCCCTCCTTTCCGCGCAGAAATTTTGCGGCATCCAGCATGATCGGAAAGATCCGTTTGATCTCGCGACTTCGACTTCCAGGCAATAGCGCAATGAGGTTCGATTGCCGGGGTTTGTCGATCCGATGCCTATCAAGCTCTTCCACCATCGGATGGCCGACGAACTCAGTCCGCAAACCGCTGGCTTCGTACAACGATTTTTCGAACGGGAAAATGCAGAGCATCAAATCCAGAAACGCGGCCATACTTGGAATCCGGCCCCGGTTCCACGCCCAGACCTGCGGACTGATGTAATAGATTAGTTTTCCGGAAAAGCCTTTGCGGCGCAGGTACCGCGCAAGCCGCAGATTGAACCCGGGATAATCGACAAAAATCACCGCTTCTGGGTTTAGCTTCCGGATCGCATGGTACATCTCATAGAAGCGCTCCCGGAAATAGGGATACTTCACCAGTACGTCCCAAAGACCAACCACGGCTTCGGAGGTCCAGTCCAGAAAATCGCCGCCGGCGATCTTCTGCATTTGAGGTCCTCCGGCCCCGAAGAAACGCGAGCCGGGAGACAGAGCGGCGATTTCGCGCATCATCACGGCGCCATGCGTATCGCCGCTGGATTCTCCCGCGATGATATAAATGGACGTCGGTTTCATGAGCGAGCCATGGCGCTTGCTTGAACGCTTTCCAACTCGCAACAAGTTGGAGGGTGCGGCTTTTGGAGGCTAACTAAGGTTGTATGCAAGCTCGCCGGTTGCCGACTTCGTGATCTCGGTGATTTCGATGGCCAATGCCAGCGCAGCCGCAGCTTCGGCCCCGGAGACCACTGGCTGAAGACCTTTCCGTGCACAGTCCACGAACGATTGAAGTTCCCGTTTCAACGGTTCGTCCTTATCGACTTCGACCGGTTCGCGGGTGATCGCGCCGTTCACCAGTCGATAAAGCTCCGCACTCTGGTTCTGGTAGTCGAGCGAGAGATAAGCGTCTTCTTGGAACACTCTGATTTTCCGCATCTTTTCCGGGCTAATCCGGCTGGCAGTCACGTTCGCGACACAGCCGTTCTCGAACCGGATCCGGGCGTTGGCGATATCCTCTCCCTTGCTCAGCACTGGCACACCGACAGCGTCGATCCTTTTCACGGGTGATCGGACAAGATGCAAAATGATTTCCAGATCATGAATCATCAAATCCAGGATCACTCCGATCTCCACACTGCGAAATGGATAAGGAGAAAGCCGATGAGCTTCGATAAATCGGGGTTTGGTCAATCGAGGTTCCAGTGCGCTGAGAATTGGATTAAATCGTTCGACATGCCCCACCTGCAAAATGAGCGCACGCTCCTTCGCGAGCTTCACTAGTTCTTCAGCTTGCTTCGGGGTCTCGGTAATCGGTTTTTCAATCAGGAGGTGTTTGCCTTCGTTTAACAAAAACATGCCGATCTCGTGATGATGCGACGTTGGCGTTGCGACAGTTGCCACGTCGACCAGCGAGGAGAATTCCGAAAGGTCACCGACAATCCTTGCGCCAAATTGCTTCGAAATCGCTTTCGCTGTTTCGGGAGTCGTATCGAATACTGCCGAGAACTCCACTCCCGGCAGATCGGAATAGATTCGAGCATGGTTTTTGCCAATACTGCCAACTCCAACCACGCCGGCTCGAATGAGGCTACTCATATTTTGTATCCGTATAATGTAATCTGCTTCTCTTCCGCCATGGCTTTTACCGCATCTTTATCCAGCAAAAGCGTTTTCCCTGCCTCAACGGCAATCACTTTTACCCCGGAAGCGTAGGCCACCTCCAGCGTTTCGCAGCCAACGACAGGAACATCAAACCGAAGATCCTGATTCGGTTTGGAGACTTTGACGACAATAGTCCCCTGCTTCCCAAGCGATCCTCCGCGACGGATGGTGTCGTTGGTCCCTTCGAATCCCTCAACGGCTAGGACCGTACCATTCCGGACCACAACAGTCTGGCCAATGTCCAGGCGGCTCACTTCCTTCGCGATCTCGAACCCGTACACGACATCGTCGAGATAGCGCTTCTTCAGCTTCGGTCCGGCGATGACCCCCTCACCGCTCAAAGCATCTTCCATGAAAGTGGTTGCGGGCAACAGTTTCACTCCGATCTTGGTCAGCTCATCTCCCAGGGCCCCGAACAAAGTCTCTGCGTTGCGCCGTTTCAATTTGCTTAAGACCATCAACACTTTAATGTCCGGCCGCAGATCAAACAGGTTCTTCGGAGCAATCTGTCCGGCCATTATCGCTTCATGAACCCCGGCTTTTTCAAAAAATTTCAGAAGTCGACCGAGCTGGCCCACTCGCATCCATTCGATCGAATCGGCATGCTCCGCTAATTCAGGACGAGTTTCGTTTTCGAATGCGGCTATATGGATAGCGCTAATGCCGCGCTGTCTTGCTGATCGTGCAACAAGAAAAGGATACGCGCCGTTACCGGCAATAATTCCAAGCGCGGACTCAGTGGCCATGGAGGAAGATGGGTCGGCGGTCAGGATCGAGCAAGATGTTCTCCGAAACTAAGCACGATCTTGCCCGTGTGCTCGCCTCTTTCCATCAGGCGATGTGCCTCCGCGGCATCGGTCCAATGAAGTGTCCTGTAAAGAGTAACCTTGATCCGGCCTGCCTCGATCAGCGGCCAAACCTGTTCCCCAAGCCCTCGAGCAATTGCCGCTTTCTCCTCGACGCTGCGTGGCCGCAAGGTTGATCCGGTGACTGTTAGACGTCGAAGCATGATCGGCGTCCAATCGAATTCAGAGCTGATGCTCCCCTCAAGGAAAGCGATCTGAATCAGTCGCCCTTCAAATGTCAGAAGACCGATATTCTTCTCGATGTACGAGCCTCCAACCATGTCGAGCACGATGTCAATGCCGCGCGACCCGGTGATCCTCCGGATCTCTGCTGCAAAGTCATGCGTCCGATAATTTACGATGTGATCCGCACCCAACCCCGAGCAAAAAGCCGCCTTCTGTTCACTACCGACAGTCGTAAACACATTCGCACCGAATTGCTTCGCGACCTGAATAGCCGTGTATCCGATCCCGCTTGAACCGCCGTGGATAAGAACGTTCTCACCCCGCGCGAGCCGACCGCGCACAACCAGGTTCGTCCAGACTGTGAAGAAAGTTTCGGGAATTGCGGCGGCTTGAGCGAGGCTAAGCCCGCGAGGCACAGGCAAGCAATGTCTCGCGTCTGTCCGGCAATACTCGGCATAACCGCCGCCCGGCGTAAGGGCGCAAACCTGGTCACCAACTTTCCAACTGCTGACGTCGGCGCCAAGCGCGACAATGCTCCCAGCGACTTCAAGGCCAATGATCGGTGACGCTCCGGAAGGCGGCGGATACTTTCCTGCGCGCTGAAACAGATCCGGGCGATTGACGCCAGCAAAGTCGACTTTGATCAAGACATCATACGGACCGAGCGTCGGGATATTTCCCACAGCCGTATGCATCACTTCCGGGCCGCCTCCTTCTCCGTGCGAGATGAATTGCATCGAAGGGGGTATCATATTGAGCTGGCTCCTTCCGCAAATGAGAACGTATCCATGGCTTAGAAAACAGGCGGGTTTAGCCTACACACCGTCGCCCAGGTCTGCTCGCCAAATTCCTTTCCAAACCGGATCCGTAGCGTTTCTCCTGCCGATTGACTCCGCACGATCGCGAAGACGGTCGATCCTGAACCGGACATCAGCGTAAACACCGCTTCCGCCTGGCGCTCAAGCCACTCCTTCATCAAGTGCACAAACAGATACTTCGGGAAAACAGCTTGCTCGAGGTCGTTGCGCAGTTTCCCCCATTCTGTCTCGGTTTCGCGTCCTCGTTTCTGGTCTTCCGGCAACCGCGAATATGTCCGGTAGGCGCCGGCGGTCGAAACCCCAAATGCCGGTTTGAAGAGGCAAATCCAAAGATCCTCAGGAAAGCTTCTCGGTTCAAGCTTTTCGCCACGCCCAGTGCACCAGGCCGATATTCCCTGAACAAAAAACGCGACATCAGAACCGAGACTCGCAGCGAGGTCACTCAAATCTGTGGCACCGATGCAGTTGTCGTGCATCGCATTCAGCAGGCGCAATGTAGCGGCTGCGTTTGAGCTCCCTCCTCCCAACCCGGCACCGATCGGTATATTCTTTTTCAAACGGATGGCATAAGCCGTATCGACCGAAGCGGACTGATTGAAAAGCTCTGCCGCACGAATAATGAGATTCGATGAGTCTCCCTCGAGACCTGGAACGTTGCACTCAAAGGCAGGTTCGCTCGCCGGCTCGATTTCAATCGTGTCGAAAATCCCAACCGGAATCATCCAAGTGGCTAGTTCGTGAAATCCGTCCGGTCGTTTACCGAGAATTTCCAGCAAGAGATTGATCTTGGCCGGCGTCGAAATTTTCATGCATCGTTATCCTGTGCAAACTTCGATCGCAGCAAAGGATAAAATCATCGTTCCACTGGATGTTCCAACGGCGAATGCCGCGCGTGAGTTGATTAATGTCATCGGCGGGGCGGTCGGTTTCTTCAAGATAGGCAACCAACTTTTTACGGCGGCAGGCCCGACGATCGTCCGGGAAGTACTCGATTCGGGTTCAAAAGTTTTCCTGGACCTAAAATATCACGATATTCCGAACACCGTACGGCACGGGGTAGAGTCTGCGTGTGCTCTTGGCGTTGACATGCTGACCATCCATCTCTCGGGCGGACGCGCAATGTGCGAGGCCGCGGTACTCGGTCGCGGATCTTCCAAAACCCTGGTTCTCGGTGTGACAGTGCTCACCAGCTTGACAGACGACGCATTGGCTGAAGTAGGATTTCGCGGATCCGTGCAGGAAGAGGTGCTGTTGCTCGCGGAGCTCGCAAAGAATACTGGAATCACCGGTCTCGTTGCGAGTCCCCACGAACTCCCCCTCATTAAAAGCCGGTACAGTTCCGCGTTCACTACAGTCATCCCAGGAATCCGCCCCGCATGGTCCGAATCGGGCGACCAGAAACGGATACTGACCCCCAGACAAGCAGTGGACGCAGGCGCCGATTATCTCGTCATAGGCAGACCAATCACCGCCTCCAGCAATCCGAACGACGCCGTCAAACGGGTCATCGCCGAACTGGAAGGACCGGCACGCTCACCGTAGGATTGGCTTGCAGCCTGTCTAAGATTGGCTTCCAGCCTGTTCATTCCCGAGAAGAGGTTCACCCCGAGACACGAAGAAGAGGCCGCGGAGGGACGGATGAGGTCACAGAGGATTGGATTCACCACAAAGGCGCAGAGGACACAGAGTTTCGGATTTTTTTTTTTGGAGTTTTGCTATCCGGACTGCAGTGATATCGCGTTGAACGCGCCGCATGCCTTCAAAGAGGATGACAAATTTCGACATCTTTGCCATCCTTTGTCCGGCGCAGTTATTCACAATGCTCTCGCTTCAGGAGCCTTGTCTCCGCACTTCCGCTTCGCATGATGAATAACTGCGGATCATCTATATAGGGTGGCGACCCGCCCTGCGGGACGGAGCCCTAGGATCCATTTCGTTTGTGCGTGAGCGCTGAAAGCGCGACTAGAAGGCGGCGCTTGGTTTGGGAATTGCTCATCGCGGGGTGCCGGCCATTCCCATACGCTTTCAACTCTTTTCACCCAGATCCAAATCGAACCGAACCTCGACGTTCAAACGTCCCCACTCCTCGATGGTCTTTTCTCTCCGACGGATAAACCCTACCGACTCATAAACAGAAATAGCCCGATCGAGCCCCTGGACAGTCCACAGGTAAACGAATCCAAACCCCGCGGATCGGCAATATTGGATCGATTCTTCAACAAGCCATCGGCCAAGCCCAATGCCGCGCACCGAGAGATCCACATAAAGCAGCCGAAGCTGAGCCTCATTGTCAGGGCGTTCTACGATTAAAATGGAACCTACAACCTGTCCCGCCTTCTTCGCCAGCCAGGCGCGTGAACGCCCTTTACGCTGATCGAGTACAAACTCCGTCGCTATCTTCGCGCAGTATGCCTCATGAACTTCATTAAAGCCGTAGTCCGCAAGGTTCCCGATACCATGAATATAGATTAGTTGCCCGAGATCGCCCGGAACGAAGTGATTGTGAATTGAGATCCCTGCAGCCTGGATCTTATCTGGCAAATTCATCAATCAAACTATTGAGCGAATCACACCGCCGTCTACTCTAAGCGCGGCGCCGTTCGTCGCAGACGCCAGCGGACTGCAGACATAAACGACGAGATTCGCCACCTCTTCGGCGGTCGCGAATCGCTTCAATAAACTGCTCGGGCGCACCTTGTCGAAAAAGAAACTCTCAAACTCCTCCGGCGACTTGTTCATCTGCGCCGCAAGCTTGCTGACAAAATCACTTACTCCCTCAGAGGCAGTCGGTCCCGGAAGGACCGAATTGACCGTGACTCCCGTTCCAGCTGTGGTCTCCGCGAGACCACGGGATACTGCCAATTGAGCGGTCTTCGTGAATCCATAGTGAATCATCTCAGCTGGAATCTGCACCGCGGACTCGCTGGAGATGAACACAATCCGACCCCAGTTTTTGTGCTTCATTATCGGCAAGTAATTTCGCGACAAACGAACCGCACTCAGAACATTTACCTCAAAAAATCGCCTCCACTCGTCATCGCTTATCTCCTCGAATGCCTGGGGATTGAAGATACCCAGGTTATTCACGAGGATATCGATCTCGGAATACTTTGAAAACAAAGTTTCTCCTACAGTGCGATCGGACAAATCGCCGGGGAACGATTCCACTTGAGCGCGAGAATGTTTTTCCAGAATCTTGGTGACGGCCTCCTTTACCCGCTGCTCGGTCCTGCCGTTCACGATCACCCGCGCCTTTTCTCTCGCTAAACCTTCTGCAATCGCGAATCCGATTCCGGCGGTTGATCCGGTGACAAGCGCAAGTTTCCCCTCCAATTGTAGATCCATAGTCGTTGATCTGAGAGACGATTTTTAAAAGTAGCCTGTGATTGGAAGCTCCTTCGTACCAAAAGCTTGGGTATGGCTAATCCAACTGGGCGCTCGCGAGAAACCGAACCAAGTCACACTAGAACGGCGTGACTCGCGCCGATAATCCGATAGGCGCCCGATTTCATGCGATTCAGAACCGCGAGGTCATTTGATATTTTCGCCTCTTGGATCAATCCGACGATGTAAAAATGCAATTCCTGCGCAAGTGATTTCGGATCTTGCGGCGCCAAATCCCCGGCATCCATCGCATCGCGCAACGTCGACTCCAGGTATCGACATTTACGTTCGCTGATCTGCTGGGCCATCTTACGAATTGATTCGTCCTGGGTACTCAACTCGCTACCTAGCGAAACAAAAGGACACCCCAGTACGCAACCGTTTGACTCGAATCGTTCCGTCTGATTGCGGCGAATATGATCGAAGTAGGCCTCGAGCCTCTCCATTGGCGGAGTCTGGATTGAGAATATCCGATCCAGGTTCACACGAACTTTATCCCAATGAAATTCGTACGCTGCGACAGCCAGCTCCGATTTCGATCGAAAGAAATGGTAAAAACTGCCCTTCTTCACTCTGGATTGCTCGCAAATCTGATCGACACCAACCGAGCCATAACTCTGGCGCCAGATTAACCGATGGGCAGTCTCCAAAAGGCGCAGCTTCGAATCACATAATCGCATTGCTAAAAGCAATATGGTGGACCGATCGGTCAACCGCAACTGAGAAAATTCCTCTGCAGAAGAAATTTTCGTATTGCCCTCACCACGATCTACATCCTGCCCAAACTTTCACGCTTTTTGCGCGATGGAGCCTGTCGTGCACAACTCTCCGGCTGAAATATTTCGCCCGATGGGTAATGGTTTAGCCAAAGCAAACGCGCACTATGATCGCTTGGTTCGTTATCGCTACTCTACTCGGCTATTACCTTTTGGATTCCAGCGCGAAATTTCTGAACTTGCGCAGTCTTAGCAAGGAGATCCCAAAAGAGTTTCTGGATATTTACGACGCCAACCGGTACAGGCGTTCGCAACAATACACGAAGCTGAACACCCGCTTTGAACTGGTTTCCGCCACAACCGAACTTGTGATACTGCTGCTCTTCTGGGCAATCGGGGCGTTCGAAACAGTGGACTTGGTAATCAGGAAATTCCATTTCCCACTCGTCGTAAACGGGCTGATCTACTTTGCGATTCTTGTATTCGGGCATGCGCTCCTCATGCTCCCGTTTCGGATTTACCAGACTTTTGTCATCGAACAGCAATTCGGCTTCAACCGAACATCGATCAAAACGTTTGTGACCGACCGGCTTAAAGAGTGGCTCATATCCGGATTTGTAACCGGTCTTTTGGGCATTGTCGTGCTAAGCCTTTTTGAGGCATTTGGCGTACGCGCATGGTTGATCTGCTGGGTCTGTACCTTTGCGATATCAGTGATCCTAATTTACATCGCGCCGACCGTGGTTCTGCCGCTCTTTTTCAAAACTAGCCCCCTTCCAGAAGGCGAACTGCGAGACCGGCTCACTGAACTTGCCGCGCGGGAGAGATTTCCTGTTCGCGAACTGCTCGTCATCGACGGATCCCGCCGCTCTTCAAAAGCGAATGCGTTCTTCACCGGCTTCGGTCCCAACAAGCGAATTGCCCTATACGACACCTTGATTAAGAACCACACCGTGCCCGAGTTGCTCGCAGTCCTTGCCCACGAAATCGGTCACTTTAAGAAACGTCACATCATTCGCCATTTCATTTTGGGCCAATTCAATTTGTTCCTGCTCTTCCTCGGCGCTTCGTTCTGCATCTCTCGCCCGGAATTGTTCAGCGCGTTCGGAGTGACAACCCCGTCCTATTACGTGGGACTTGTCCTTTACCTCATTTTACTCCAACCATTCAGCGTTTTATTCTCGGTTCTCACGAACTATTGGAGCCGCCGTGATGAATTTGAGGCTGATCGTTTTGCCGCGGAGTCCATCGGCGATCCGATTCCGTTAATCACGGCTCTAAAACGCCTCAGCAAAGAGAGCCTGTCAAATCTCACCCCACATCCGCTACTCGTCAGTCTGCACTTCTCGCATCCGCCGGTGCTCGAAAGGGTGCTCGCCCTGCGGAAGCTAGGGAAAACAACGTTATCGGCGTGATTGGAGAAGGGCTGCGTCGGCATCCAAAACGACTCGCTCCTGGGCGTCGGCCATTTTCTTGAAACCGTCGCTGGTCAGGTCATCCCAGCCAGCGAGGTGCAGTAGCCCATGGACAAAATAGAGCCTTAGCTCGCGCGCAAAAGAGGTACCGAAATTCGCCGCCTGTTTTTCGGCTGTCTCTGCACTGATCACGATTTCACCGTGCTGGAAGGTGATGACGTCGGTAGGGCCTTCAACCGACATAAAATCCCGATGGATTTTGGCGATTCGCTGGTCTGTGACAAACACAACGCTGATCTCTTCAGGGAGCGTTGCCGGCTTTACGAGATCCGCAACCTTCGTAATCGCCTCTTCTGCGAATAAGCGAAACTCGGCAACGTCGATTCGGTTCTTGCGCTGCCGATTGGAGAGTGCAAGCAATGCGATCAAGCTGCGGAAGCGGGCGGAAGGTTGCGCAGACGTCGCCCTTCCTGCTCGACGCGTTCCTCATCTTTTGGATACCGGATCCGGGTATGGAGCATATTCTGAAGCGTGAACCGGAACGTTTCCGAAATAATCTTCAATTCTCTCAAAGTGAGGTCGCAATCATCCAGTTGCCCTTCCGCAATCCGTTTTCCGACGATTTCGTTTACAAGTTGCTCGATTTTCTGAGGCGTCGGTTTGTCGAGACTACGAGAAGCACTTTCGACGGCATCCGCGAGGCTGATAATCCCACTTTCTTTAAATTGCGGCCTCGGCCCGCTGTACCGGAAGTTCTCCTGGCGAACATCCGGGATATCTTCCTCTCGGATATTCATGATTTTTCCACCTTCACGAGCATCTTGCTGTTGCTGGATCGCGCGCTTGTAGAAATATGCGACGAGCGATGTCCCATGATGCTGTTGTATGACATCGATTATTCGCTGATTAAGCCCGGATTTCAGCGCAAGATCGATCCCCTCTTTGACGTGAGAAATGATAATCAGCGCACTCATCGTCGGAGTGAGATCGTCATGGGGATTTTCGTCACCGACAATGTTCTCGGAAAAGTAGTTCGGCTTAACGAGCTTGCCGATATCATGAAAATAGGCACACGCACGGCACATCGTCCCGTTCGCTCCGATCTTGTTGGCAGCGACTTCGGCGAGGTCGGCTACGACGTCGCTGTGATGCCAGGTTCCAGGCGCTTCAAGACTGAGCCGTAGCAGCAACGGGTGATTGCGATCGGCCGTTTCGAGCCAGGACATGTCGGTCGTGATCTGAAAGGCTGCCTCCAACATCGGCAACGCACCGCCAACGACCATTGCGGTAATTACGCCGACCAGAATCGCAGCGGCCGACTGTTTCATGAACATGGTCAAATCCATGTCATTTAGCCGGAGCCATGGAATGGTGATGATCCCGAACGAAACAGCCAATATCCAGGTCGCTAATCCGACGTAGACTCCTGCCCTCAATAGGCGGCTTCTGCGTCGTACTTGAATCGTCACGAATACGGCGATGAAACCGCTGATGAGACTCATCACAAGCAGAAACGCGTCCACGCCGCGGAACAGGATCGAACTCCACAAGCTGACAAAAACCGCCCCGTACAGTCCGAGATTCTTGCCAAGCAAGACCGACAGAACAAGCGGAGCGAGCGCGAACGGAATCAGTAGAACACCGAACTCTTTCGGTAATCCCCCCTGACTCTGGGTCGACACAATCATAACCACTTTGGCAACGCACAAATGGAAGAGGATCACTCCGAATACCAACCCGACTCGCGAGTTCTTTTGGAATGTGGTCGGGTGATTGATCCAGAGCTGTGCGACCGCCGTCAGGAAAATCAGCAGCCCGATCAGAAAATATTTCGCGGGATCCGGATGTTCGCCTGAGAAAATCAGCAAGGCGAGCACCAAAACGAAAACTCCGAAGATACCGGCTTTCACCAACGGGTCCGACTCCAGCTTGCGCATCCACTCGTTCGGCGTCGATTTTCGCCGCATTTTCGAGCAAGCAAGACCCTTCTTTATCAGCTTTTTACGATTTGAACTCCCAAACATACCGAAATAATCCCTCCGGTTAACCCTGGTTTGTGCTTATCGGCTCTTCCCGGTACGCCTTGTAAGCGCGGACGATTGATTGCACCAGCGGGTGTCGCACGACATCCCGATCCGAAAACCGTGTAAAATGAATTCCGGGAACCGTCCCGAGCGCATGCATCGCTTCAATTAACCCAGAAGCATGTTTGCGAGGCAGGTCAATTTGCGTCTGATCTCCTGTCACCACGCATTTTGAATCAGTACCAAGCCGCGTCAGAAACATGAACATTTGTTCCGTGGTTGTGTTTTGCGCTTCGTCCAGAATCACGAACGCATGATTCAACGTCCTTCCCCGCATATACGCCAACGGCGCGATCTCGATCACACCCCTATCCATGTACCTTTGAATCTCTTCAGACTCAACCATATCATACAGCGCATCGTATAACGGACGCAAATACGGGAAAATCTTTTCCTGAAGATCTCCGGGCAGAAATCCCAACGCTTCTCCTGCCTCGACGGCAGGGCGCGTGAGAATGATTCTTTTGACCTGTTCCTTCCTGAGAGCGTCAACTGCCATCGCCATTGCGAGGTACGTTTTCCCAGTCCCGGCAGGACCTATCCCAAACACGATATCAAATTTCTGAATCGCCTGGACGTAGTCCAGTTGCTGCTCTGTTCTCGGGATGATCGGCGCACGTCGGGGTGGGGTCAGGACCTTATGCCCAACCAGCTCTCCCAGAGGCTGTCGATTCCCGTCCGTCACTGAATCAAGCGCGTACTGAAATTCGTGTCGGTGGATCTTCACCCCGTGCTGACGGGCTTCTTCGAGTTGGTCAAAGACTTTACGCGCTTTTTCGATATTTGGCCGCTCCCCTTCAACGCGCAACCAACCATCGCGAGTGGTCACTTTCACAGCCAGCTTTTCCTCAAGCGCCTGAAGCAACTTGAAGTCGTTGGCGTACAAAAATTGCAGCGTTCGCGCGTTATCGAACTGAAGCGTCTCGGATTCAACCATTAATTCGGCAATTGCGAGGTGTTATGCATTATCCCAAACTTGCAAATAATAAAAGGGACTTTTTTGACCTCTCCTCCCCGCATTCTGCAACGGCCGCTCCCTCACTTGTATCCGTACACCATCGCCCAGTTTGTCCGGTCCTTGGGTGAATTCGCGACCTCCACAATAATATAATAAGTTCCGGTCGCCGGAGGTGAAACTCGTACCGCCGCAAACCGTCCCTTTTGCCAAGAATCATCCTCGGTCAGTTTTCCCTTACTGTCGTAGAGGTGGATGCTGACGTGGGCACCTTCGACATCCGTGGCCATACAAAACCAATAGTCGTTTCCCTTGAACAAGGTATGCGGGATCGCTTTCTGCTCGTGCACACCGAGATCACCTCCCCATTGATCATCACGCACGATGTACCCCTGTTTGACATACGGATCCATCGTTTGAATGGCATTCGCGATTGCGTCGTCAAGGGATGCGTGAGCCGGAACCAGAAGCGCACAGAAGCTTAAGAGAATTAAAAGTTTTCTCACAAAATTCGTCCGTTAAGCCCGGGCGCCGATCGCCTTTACCATTTCCCCTGTGATCTCGTTGATCTTCCTCACAGATTCCGGGGTGATCTTCTGATTGATGAGCGGCGAAATCTCATCGAGCCCTTTTTGTATCCGACTGACGAGGTGATTGGTTCTCAGGCGTGGCGGCATGCCGGCAATGCGTTCCTGGAAATATCGGAGCAAATCAGGTTGATTCAGCAAGTCAGCGCCATCCGGTGAATAACTCTTCTGCACTACTGCTGTCAGAACTTCGGTGCCTCGCAACCAACCGCCAAGGCTCACCAGATGCGCAAGCTGGTCATCCTTGAGTTGGATCATAGCGTTCTTCACGTCGGTCAGGGCTCCGTCCAGTTCCTGGCGAACTGTCACCCAATCGCCAGCGTCAGCTTTCGTCACGATCGAATTTGTTCGGCTCAGGACCGTCGACTCCACCCCGATCGCTCGGGCAAGCTCCAATACGTCACGACCAATTTGCTTGACCCGTTCCTTGTCAGCGGCCTCTACAGCAACAAAACCTTCCGCAACAACAGACCCTAGCAGCAGCGCGATCTGGGCGCGTTCGCCGCTATTCCGAATAACCGGATTCCGGAGTTGCTCCTGCCAATTGGGGGATCCCAACTTATCCAGGACATTGAAAACCTCGCTCGGCAGCGGGACAACGATCTCGTCGAGTTGCGTCGCCGGAAACTTCGTTAGATCAATGTGACTTGGAGGCGACGCGCAAAAGCCGGTACCATCCGAGAAAAACAGCGTCGCGAACGAAACGACGCATACCATATTTTTTAACATTCAAACGCTCTCCATATCCAACTAGCCGGTAATCGCCATTTTTTTCCAAAATATTGACTGGAAATTCCGCAGACTAACGGCCGGGCAATCCTAAGAGGAGTTTTTTCTTTGAGCAAACGCAGTTTACGCATAAGGCTTGAGACAGAATGAAGCTCGAACGAGTCGAAGAATTGCTCCACCAAATTTCGAGCAAGCGAGTCCTGGTGATCGGTGACCTCATGCTCGACGAATTCGTCTGGGGCAGAGTCTCAAGGATCTCGCCGGAAGCACCGGTCCCGGTCGTGGAAGTCATCCGAGAATCTTACTATCCCGGCGGAGCTGCCAATGTGGCCCGGAACGTCCGGGAGTTTACCCCGTCGGTCTTCGTCATGGGATTGCTTGGAAAGGATTCCCATGGTGAAAAACTCAAGAAACTCCTGGGCGAGAATGGGATCGGTCTCGACGGACTGCAGGAAGAAACCTCTTTTCAGACGATTGTCAAAACCCGCATCATCGCCCGCCAACAGCAAGTCGTCCGCGTTGATCGCGAACGGCCGCAGCCTCTTACCGACGAAGCTCAGGCTGAATGCATCGAGAAAGTTCGGGCTCTTCTCCCGCACCTGGACGCCATTATCTTTGAAGATTACGGGAAAGGGCTCCTCCAGCAGACATTCGTGGACAATGTCGCTTCATTGGCGAAGGGCGCAGGCAAGTTAGTGACAGCGGATCCAAATCCTCAAAACCATTTAATCTGGCGAGGAACCACAGCCGTGAAACCGAATCGTATCGAGGCGTTTGCGGCCGCTAAACACCCCTGGCGCGAGCCGGAACCTAATCCGCTGAGGGACGAGCATTTGCTTAGCGTGGGCGCTGAGTTGCTAAGAGTCTGGAGCCCGGACTTGCTGCTGATCACTCTCGGGGAACAGGGGATGATTCTTTTTGATCAGCAAAATCCTCCCTTCCATATTCCTTCGCGCGCTCGTGAGGTTTACGACCTGTCCGGCGCCGGCGACACAGCGATCGCATTGTTCACACTTGCTCTGGCAGCAGGCGCCTCCCCTTTGGAAGCAGCGGAAATGTCAAACCACGCCAGCAGCGTCGTCGTGGGCAAGCTCGGCACTGCAACGCTCACACCGCATGAGCTCCTCGAAAACTTCCGTCAAACCGATGGATAGCCGCCAGCAAGGAGCTCGGAAGGCTGTTTTTTTCGATCGCGATGGGACACTGATGAAGGATGTCGGATACTGTTCCGATCCGGCGGATGTGGAGCTTCTCGAGGGAGTTGCGGAACTGCTTCCGGCGCTAAAAAACGCTGGATTCAGATTGGTAATTATTACCAACCAAAGCGGAATCGGGCGCGGTTATTTCTCCGAAGCGAACTTCCGCGAAGTGCAAAGAGAATTGGATAATCAGATCGGACTCGGGGTAATTGACGCGACCTATTATTGCCCGGAGCGACCGGATGCCGCGACCAACCGGCGAAAACCGGGACCGGGTATGTTGCTGGAGGCGGCGAGAGACTTGGCTCTGAACCTCACCGAGAGCTACATGGTCGGCGACAAAGCAATCGATGCCGAGGCCGGTCATCGGGCTGGTGTAAAAGCGACGATTCTTCTACAGCCGGACAACTCCCTGTCTGAATCGGCGGTGCACGCGACGGTAATCGCGAAGAACTTTCGCGAAGTGATCGAATTCATCCTCAAAGGTTGATTCGCAGGCAGGTTCGGCAATAACACTTAGTGACGCGATGAGCAAAGTGGTCGGTATTATTCCTGCCCGTTGGGCATCAACTCGGTTTCCAGGCAAGGCGCTCCACGGTATTGCCGGCAAACCGCTGGTCCGTCACGTCTGGGAGCGATGCGTAGAGGCCGGATGCTTCGACCAGATTGTGATCGCGACGGACGACATGCGGATCGCGGAAGCCTCATTCAATTTTGGCGCCGAGGTGGCTGTCACCGCTGCCGATCATCCAAGTGGAACCGACCGGATCGCAGAGGTTGCCAGGAAATTGAAAAAAGCTTCCATCATTGTGAACGTCCAAGGCGATGAGCCGTTGCTTAATCCGCTATTGCTTCAGGAATTGGTTCAGCAAATGAAGGAAAACCCTGGGATCCCAATCGTCACGGCGGCGACACGCATCTCTCCGGAAGAATCTCAAAATGAAAATAACGTGAAGGTCGTGATCGACCACAAAGGAAATGCGCTCTATTTTTCCCGGAGTTGCGTTCCATTTCGCCGTGGCGAGAGCGATGTCGTAACCTACAAACACTTAGGTATTTACGGCTACAGACGGAAAGCTTTGCTCGATTTCGTAAAACTCTCACCAGGCGGTCTTGAGAAGGCCGAACAGCTCGAACAGTTGCGCGCTTTGGAAAATGGCCTGAAGATTCGCGTCGTTATTTCTGAAACGAATTCGGTCGGGGTCGATACCCCCGAAGATGCAGCCGAGGCCGAACGGCTTATTTTGAGCAGGAGAAACGGGTGAAATACATCTTTGTCACAGGTGGGGTAGTTAGTTCACTGGGAAAAGGGCTCGCCGCTGCGGCTCTTGGAACCTTGCTCGAACACAGAGGCCTACGGGTGATCATGCAGAAGCTTGATCCATATCTAAACGTCGATCCTGGAACGATGAGCCCATTCCAGCACGGCGAAGTGTATGTGTTGAGCGACGGTGCAGAAACAGATCTGGACCTTGGCCACTACGAACGATTTACGAGCTGCGTCCTGACACGATCAAACAATGTGACGAGCGGCCAGGTTTACGAAACCGTTCTGGCAAAAGAGCGCCGAGGAGATTACCTGGGCAAAACCGTGCAGGTGATTCCACACGTCACCGACGAGATCAAAGGCCGCGTGCAACGTCTCGCGAAAGAACAAACCGGCGATGTCATCATCACGGAAATCGGCGGAACAACCGGCGACATTGAAGGACTACCCTTCCTCGAAGCAATCAGGCAGTTCCAGCTCGAGGTCGGTCCCGAAAATGTCGTGATCATGCATGTCACGCTCATTCCCTACCTCAAAGCAGCGGGCGAACTCAAAACCAAGCCGACTCAGCAAAGCATCGCAAAACTTCGCGAAATTGGTCTGCAACCACACGTCCTGCTCTGCAGGACCGAAAAACCGCTCGACCTGGAGATCAGGCAAAAGCTTGCACTGTTTTCTAACGTGCCCCTCCATGCGGTTGTTGAAGTGCGCGACGTCGATCATACGATCTACGAATTGCCTCTCACTCTTCAGGATGAAAAACTGGACGATACAGTCTGCCGTTTGCTCCGTCTCGAGACCCCTGCCGCGCAGATGACGGAGTGGCGCCGTTTCGTCCAACGGGTGATCGCTCCTCGTAAAAATCTCAAAGTCGCCGTCGTGGGAAAATATATCGACCTGCAAGATGCTTACAAAAGCATCTACGAGTCGCTGACACACGCCGGTGCCGCGAACGATTGCGGAATCGAGATCGTTCGCATCGACGCCGAGAACCTCGAAGGCGCTGAGCCGGCTAAATCTCTGGGTACCGTCGCCGGCGTAATTGTTCCGGGTGGGTTCGGTGACCGCGGTGTCGAAGGAAAGATTGCTGCGTGTCGGTACGCAAGAGAGCGGCGCATTCCTTACCTTGGGCTTTGCCTCGGGATGCAGGTCGCGACGATCGAATTTGCACGCAATGTCTGCGGGTTTAAAGGCGCGAACAGCACTGAGTTCGACGAACACACGCCTCACCCTGTGATCTGTTTACTCGAGGATCAAAAAGAGGTCCGGATGAAAGGCGCATCGATGCGCCTTGGAATTTGGCCGACGACCATTCTTCCCGGAACGCTTGCCGAGAAAACTTACGGCGCCAAGCAGATCGTCGAACGACACCGCCACCGATACGAGTTCAACCTCAACTACAAACAGGAAATGGAAGAACGAGGATTCATGATTTCCGGCACGTCACCGGATGAAAAACTCGTTGAACTCGTCGAGCTGCGAGATCACCCCTGGTTTCTAGCATGCCAGTATCATCCGGAGTTCCTGTCGAAGCCAAATGCTCCGCACCCGTTGTTTCGGGGATTCATTGCAGCTTGTCTTGCCAGTTCGGAATAGCGCCGTTTCCTGGCCAATACTCCCCCTCCGCAGCGAGCCGTTCTACTTTGAATTCTAGACGTTCTGGCGTTTTCTCAGCGTCCAGGTCCAAGAAGCAGGGTTAAACGCGATATCGCCCCAGTCCGAACACCGCGCCTCAAAAAAATCCGAAACCCTGTGCCGCAATGGTTGGAATTCTTGTTTTTCTGCGAGGATTTTGAGGTCGGCTCAGACCTAATGCCAATCTAACCAGGTATTCGCCGACACGCCGAAACCGCATCCATTTGGTTGCGGCTAATCGCCGCGCTGTGACCTCTGCGCCTTGTGGTGAATCCGCTCCTCCGTGCGCTCAACACTCCTCAATGCAGATGGCGTAGCTTTAACCTGGGTTCCAACTCGGCTGACGTTTTAAACCAAATTTTCTTCCCCTCAATAGTCGCGCCACGGCGACGGAAATACTTACCAAGTTCCGGGGTGTAATATCCCCACGATTCCGGGTTCAATTCGAAATAGATTTCACCGGTGTTGGTGAGAAGATTCTTTGTGACGTCGTCCAGAAAGAACTCCCATTCTTTAACCCCCCAGACCTGATCCGATCCGTGCGAATTAAAGCAAACGGCAAACCCTGTCAGGAGATCGAAGCGCACTCCAAGATCTGGGAGTGGCTGGAATGGTTCGATACGCCAGACTCGGCGCGGAATTTGCATCAGCTCAAACATCTCGGCGTACATCGGAGGCCAATCCAAATCGAGGCCCATCGGTGCATGACCCAAATGCTTGCAGACAAACAAAAAATACCCGGCTCCACTGCCAATATCGAGAACTCTCAAAGGAGGCCGCCGGTCAAGATGCAGCGCCCGCGCCTGTTTGGTCGCGAGGTCCAGCCGATGCCCGGCGTCAACGTATTTTGGCCAACCTTTTTTATCCTCCGGGTTTTCGTATTTTGCCCGAATCTGAGCGAACCCTTTCGATTCAAGCTCGCGAACCATCGCGGCCACACTCAGGGGTCTGCGCCAGCGGTAGTAAGCGTCGAGGAAACTCTTCCAAGCCTCCCCGGTGCGAAGCTTATCGATTTTGCGAGTTAGCTCCACAGTCGATTACTCAACGATCTGGAGGAAGACTTGCTGCTTGGTCCGGGATGCCGCCGCGTTCAGGAGATTTCGCACGGCGGTAATGGTGTGTCCATTGCGTCCGATCACTTTCCCGACATCGCTCTTGCGCATCTCGACCTTGAAAATCAGTTTCGGACCCTGCTCGACCCTTGTTACCAGCACTTCTTCGGGCGCTTCAACCAATTGCTTGATAACAAACTCGAGAAAGGTCTCCACGGGAAATGATTAGGCCGGCGCGACCGGCGCTTTCTTCCGGGCCTTCAAAATCATGCTCGCGACAGTCGAACTGGGTTGTGCCCCGTTCTTTACCCAATAGTCCACACGACCGAGGTCCAATTTGAAATTTTCACCGGTCAGGTTCGGATCGTAGTTACCGATCGCCTCAATAAATTTTCCGTCGCGCGGACTACGCTTGTCCGCCACCACAACTCGATAGAAAGAACGGTTCTTGGTTCCCTCTCTACGCAATCTAATCGAAACAGCCATAATAAACTCAAGAGCCTGTGGCTCTCTATCATCCTTACATTCCATTCGCTCCGGCCCGCGGGACTCGAGCCAGCATCTTCTTCATTTTTCCCGCGTTCTTCATCAGCTTGCGCATCTGGCCAAACCGCTGAAGCAACGTGTTCACCTCGGTGACAGAAGTCCCGCTGCCGCGCGCGATCCGCTGCCTCCTCCTGGCATTCAGGATATCCGGGGTCCTTCTCTCGCCCGGCGTCATGGAAAGCACGATCGCTTCGATTCGCTTTAGCTGTTTCTCGTCAACCGAAAAGCCTTTCATATTACCCATCCCTGGCAACATGCCAAGGATATTTTCCAGAGGGCCCATCCGGCGCAGCATTTTGAATTGCGAAAGGAAATCGTCGAAATCGAAGTTCGCCGTCCGCATCTTCTTTTCGAGTCGCGCCGCTTCTTCCTCGTCAATCGATTCCGCCGCGCGCTCAACCAGGCTGACCACATCGCCCATCCCGAGAATTCGGCCTGCCAACCGATCCGGATAAAAAGGCTCGAACTGATCGATCTTTTCGCCGACACCGGCAAACTTGATTGGTCGCTGGGTGACTTCCCGCATCGACAACGCCGCGCCACCTCGGGCATCGCCATCAAGCTTTGTCAGAATCAGACCCGTCAGGCCAAGCGCTTCATGGAAATGCGTCGCGACATTGACTGCCTGTTGCCCGGTGGCAGCATCGCAGACTAGAAGAATCTCCTGGGGCTGCAACACGTCCCGAAGACGCTTGAGTTCATCCACTAACGTTTCATCGATCTCAAGGCGGCCGGCCGTGTCAAAAATCTGGACGTTACCCGATTCGGACTCCGCCCAACTCAACGCTTCGCGCCCTACCTTCACGACATCCTGTTCGCCGAGTGTTGGCCGATAAACCGGTACGCCAACTTGCGATGCGAGAGTCGCCAATTGATCGATCGCAGCCGGCCGCTGAAGGTCACATGCGACGAGCAGTGGAGATTTACCCTGCTTCTTAAGATAAAGCGCGAGCTTGGCGGCCGAGGTGGTCTTGCCCGCTCCATGCAACCCAACCATCATGATCCGGCCTGGTTTATTCAGGTTGAGAGGCGCGTTGTCACCCCCAAGTAGCTGAGTCAGTTCGTCATAGAAAACTTTGACGATCTGTTGCCCCGGAGTGATCGACCGCAGCACTTCCTGGCCCAAAGCCTTGGTTTTGACTCGGGCGATGAAATCTTTTGCAACCTTAAAATGGACGTCGGCCTCAAGAAGCGCCAGGCGGACCTGCCGCAGCGCATCGTTTATGTTAGTCTCCGAGATCGCGCCGTGACCGCGGAGATCCTTAAATATATCCTGAAGTTTGTCAGAAAGTTGTGAAAACACGGCTATCCCCCATTGGCCGCAGCCTGCTTACCCGCCGCCGGCGCCGTGGGATCCACAGTAAAATCCCATCGCGTCTCCACTTTCTTCCCTTCAACCGTTGCCGATAAGATCACCGTATAGGTCTTGGGAGTGAGGTTCTGGGTAAACTCGTAAGAGACAAGTTTCGTGGCTGGATCGTACTTTGCCGGCACCTCGCCAAATCCGCTGATTCGCATCCTCACGGAAGTTGGTTCGACATTTCCCATCGACGCCAGGTTCGCTTTAATCACCGGACGGGTGTTGGAAATTTTCTCGTCGTTCATTGGTTGGGTCACCATTGCCGCAGCTGCCAATTGAGCGGCTTCAACTCCCGGATCGACCCCGTCGCCAGCGCCAAAGTCGACCACTGTTTTGAACAGTTCAGGATGCAACGAATCCAGTGCGTAGCGACCGAGTTGATCGGCTCGCGCATCGATTCCCATATGCTGTCCGTAGACGGTAAACAGAGCCTGGTACCCCGCGTCGGACGCCATCTTGATGACTTGCTCGTTGTAATTTCCGTATGGGAAGGCGAAGGCGACGATCTTTACACCGAGCTTCTGTTCCAGAATGTCTTTCGAAGTGTAGACTTCATTGTGCAGCCAGGTCACGTAATCCTGGCCCTTCGGTGCGTGCCTGAGATCATGATGCGAAACCGTATGGCATTCGATATCGACCCCGGCATCGCGCATCTGTTCAAGTTCCGTCCACGTGATCGACTTGCCTCCAACGTTCACGTAGTTCGTGTAAATAAACATCGTGAACGGATACCCGTATTCTTTCAGGATCGGCCACGCAACCGAGTAACCGGATATATATCCATCATCGATCGTGATGACGCAGCTTTTCCGCGGAATCGATTTTTCTCCACGCCGCCACGCGAGAAAATCTTTCATTGGAACGACCGCTATCCCGTCGTCCTTCAGTTGCTTCATTTGCGCCCGGAAATCAGTTGGACTGATTGCGAGCTGGTCGCGCTTGTTATCTTCAAAGCGGTGATAGCATAGCACCACAACTTTCGCGGAGCGATCAATCGCCACTTGCGGAGCCGGAGTGGGCGCGGACGGCGGAGCCGCTACGGTTGAAGCGGGGGTCGCAGTAGGAGCTGTCTCCTCCAATTTCGCGAGAGTCGCACTTTTTTTACAACCTGCCACCAAAAGCGGCAGCACAAACATCAACGCAGCAAAACGACGAAACATACCTGTCACTAACCGCCGAGATTAACACGTTCTAAAACCAGTTACCAGCACCATAAAAACTTTTCGGAGTAAGAAGTAATCAGTGTCGGTTGTCACTTGTCATTATCAATAGTTAGCTCAGCCCAAGAAAACTTAGCTCGCACCTGCTCACCTCCAGTTAGAAAGCCGCTTTAACTGACAACTGACACAGACTACCGACCACTTCTTCCGACAACTGACAATCTTCTTCAGAGCCCTACATCGCGAAAGGTTTCGTCGACGTATCGAAAGTGCTGCTCGAGCGAACAGAGCTTGGCAAGTTCATCCGGCGCAATAACCGAAGCGACTTCCGATATCTTCCCGACTTCGGTCAGGAAATCATCTTCGTTTTGCCAGGTGGCCATCGCGGCTCGCTGTACCGCTTCGTACGCCGTCTTGCGTTCCATGCCTCGGCGGGTCAACTCCAACAAGATGGACTGACTGAAATAAAGGCCTTTTGTAATTTCCAGATTGTCCAACATGTTCTCCGGGTAGATCTGCAGACCTGCAACTAATTTTTTCAATGTTGCAAGCATGTAATCCATCAAGATGCAGCTGTCCGGAAAGATCACCCGTTCCACACTGCTGTGGCTGATATCACGCTCATGCCACAACGCAACGTTCTCAAACGACGCAACAGCGTTCCCACGAATCACTCGCGCAAGGCCACTCAGCCGTTCGCCCGTTATCGGATTTCGTTTGTGCGGCATTGCGGAGCTCCCTTTTTGTCCGGGGCTGAAATATTCTTCCAGTTCCAGAACTTCCGTTCTCTGCAGGTGCCGGAACTCCGTTGCCCAACGGTCGATACTCGATGCCACCACGGCCAGGGTCGCGCTGAATTGGGCGTGCCGGTCCCGTTGAACCACCTGCGTCGAAAGTGGGTCGGGCTTTAACCCCAACCTTTCGCATACCATCGCTTCCACTCTCGGATCAAGATGAGCATGCGTCCCGACCGCTCCGCTCAGCTTGCCGATCGCCACTTCTTCGCGCGCCGCACGCAGCCGTTTATCAGCCCGTCCAAATTCGTCGTACATCAAGGCCATCTTCAGCCCGAATGTGATCGGTTCGGCATGAATGCCGTGACTTCGGCCAATCATTGGTGTCCGCTTATACGCGTGCGCCTTTTCTGCGATCACCTCGCGCAGTTTCGCGACGTCATCCAAAAGGATATCGCATGAACGAACCAACTGCACGGCTAGAGCCGTGTCGAGAACGTCCGACGAAGTCAGCCCCTGGTGCATCCACCTCGCTTCGGGTCCGATGTACGATGCGACGTTTTCGAGAAACGCAATGACGTCGTGATTTGTGCGTTTCTCGATTTCGAGAATCTCGGGTACAGAAAATTTCCCGCGAGCCCGGATCGCTTTTGCGTCCTCTTCCGGGATCAACCCCAGTTCCGCCATGGCCTCGCAGGCCATAGTCTCAATTTCCAACCAGATCGAGTACTTACTGGAGTCATCCCAGATCTCCCGAATCGCGGGCCGGGAATAGCGTAAAATCACCCCCTGACGTTAATGAGCGAAGAACGATTGAAAAGGATTATTTCTGCCGGCATTCGGCTTCCTTGAAGCGGTGAAATCTCGCTGCATTCAAATTACCGTACCCGAGCTTTGATCTGATGCCCTTTGTTCGTCAGCCTGACCTGGCCTGATGCAAGGAGATCGGCAACAGCAGCCACCGTTTCCTCCTGAGAATCCGCAATGGCGCTCACCGCCATTATCAAATCCCCAAGGCACAACGGTCGATTTGTAAGCTTATGTCTCTTCATAACAAAAGTTCCTCTTTTATCTAGTCCCTCGATAGCTCCCACCCGGCATTAAGTCCCCGTCCTTGGAAGCACACCAATAATTCGTTTGAATCTATAGACTCGGTTGCACCCCGGAACGTTTAAAAGAAATTGCCGCGCTATAATTCCCTCCGACTCGGCGCACCTGCTGGATTTCAGTTGCGCGAATTCACCCAATGACCGATTCATTGCCGGTTTCGTCCTATGGATTGGCTCACAAAGTTCGTTAATATCGTACTGCATCTGAATCTTTATGTCGGTCAGTTGGCCGGTTCCTACGGGCCCTGGATCTACGCTCTGTTGTTCGCAATCATCTTCTGCGAAACTGGCCTCGTGGTGACCCCTTTTCTTCCGGGTGATGCCCTCCTGTTTGCCGTTGGAACATTGACCACTGCGGGCGGTCCTTTGAATCTGTCGTTGATCCTTGTTCTGCTGACCGTGGCAGGAATTCTGGGACATACGACGAACTACTGGATCGGAAATAAGATCGGCCAGAAACTCTTCAGCAATCCGCAGAGCCGAATCTTCAAACAAAAGCATCTTGAGCAAACCCACGCATTTTACGAACGGCACGGAGCCAAAACGATCATGCTCTCCAGGTTCATCCCACTCATCCGGACCTTTGCACCGTTTGTCGCGGGAATGGGCTCGATGAACTACAAGCACTTTTTCGCGTACAATGTGATCGGTGCCTTTGTCTGGGTCTTTGGGGTTGTCCTGCTCGGACACTTCTTTGGAAACATTCCGTACGTTCAGAAAAATTTTTCCCTCGTCATACTTGCTATTATTGTGGTCTCGATGATTCCTCCCACGCTGGAGATTCTCCGCGCATGGCGATCGCAAAAGCGAGGAAACGGGGTATCCGCATAGGCCGCGCGCGGCGTCCCGCCTGAAACTTTCGTCGAATGTGCTACCGGGAAGAAGTCTCACTCCAGTTCAGGTCACAGGCGAGACGCCTATGATACTTTGAGCTTCGTGATTCTTGGGGCGGCGGCACTACGTGGCACGGTTTAAAAGCCCTCGATGCCCGTAAACTCCAAGAAATATGAACGTTGCCGAGCCGAAAGTATCATAGGCGTCCCGCCTGTGACCTTGCCCCAACGGCTCACTCATCTGGATTAAAAAAGCGGCGCTTGGCCCTCGGCAAACCAACTAAAACGCAGGTCCAAAAAGGGAAACTTTCGTCGAATGCGCTACCAGGAAGAGTCTCACTCCGGTTCACGTCACAGACTGGAAGCCTGCACGCGGCCCGAATACTGCTATGCAAAGAGTTCAGGACGCACTTCGGTGCCATTGCCAGGAGAGGCCTACACACAAGGCGAGGTTTCAATTCGCCGATTTTGCGTTTTTATTGAGTGAATCTCAGTCCATCTCCAATGAGTCAGTTTCCAGAAATTCAGCCCGAGATCGAAAAATTCGGCCGCCAGATTTTTCAGATGATGGAGAAAGATCGGGATGCACCCCGAGCTTTCGGAGGAAATGATCTCTACGGCCGGCTCATGGACTGGGCGATGCGTGACCCGGTTTTCAAGACGCAGATGTTCAGATTCGTCGATGTTCTCCCGACCCTTGCTTCCTCGGATGATGTCGTAAAGCACATGGTTGAGTACCTGGGCAGCGTCAAGTCGCCGGCTTCCGGTGCATTGCGTGGCGCGCTTACTATCGGTCGATTGCTCCCGGGAGTTCCGGCGCACATTATTCGCCGGAATGTCCTCTCAATGGCGAACATCTTCATTTGTGGCAAAGACGGGAAGTCCGCTCTTCCGAACCTTCGCCGGATTTGGAGTGAAGGAGCCCGGTTCACGGTGGACATCCTTGGAGAAGCCGTTGTAAGCGATCGGGAGTCCGAGGACTACGCTGCCAGGTATCGCGAACTGCTTGATTTTCTTAGCGACGCGACCCGCTTCTGGAAGCCTGATGGCCCACTAGCTGCAACCGAACCGCCGCTCGTCAATCTGTCTGTCAAAATCTCGGCGCTCTGCGCGCGGATCCAGCCTTCCGATCCACAGACAACGATCGCGAGAATTCTCCACCACCTCAAACCGATCGTCCTCCGTGCCAATCAACTGGGTGCCTCGATTAATCTCGATATGGAACACTACGGGTTGAAAGGGACGACGCTCGATCTGTTCAAGGAATTGTCCAACGACCCTGATCTCGCAAATTCGCTCCGTCTCGGTTTCGTCATTCAGGCCTATCTGCGCGATTCTTATAAGGACACGGAAGAAATGCTGGATTGGGCTCGGCACAAAGGCCGTCCAATCACGATCCGGCTGGTCAAAGGCGCCTATTGGGACTTCGAAAAAGTCATCGCCGCGCAAAGAACCTGGGATATCCCGGTCTACGTGTCGAAACCGGAGACCGACGCCAATTATGAACGGATCAGCCGGTTGCTCCTGGATAACCGGCCGCTCGTTTACCCGGCATTAGCTTCGCACAACGTACGAAGCATTGCGCACGCAGCGGTGTATGCCAGGGAACAGGGTGTGGGCCCGAGCGATTTTGAATTCCAGATGCTCTACGGTATGGCCACACCAATCCGGCGCGCCCTCGTTCAACTAGGATACCGTGTACGCGAATATTGCCCGATCGGAGAACTGGTCCCCGGCATGGCCTACCTGGTACGGCGCCTTCTCGAGAACACCTCCAATGAAGGTTTTCTAAGGGCTCGATTCAGCGAGAATCGATCGATCGCCACCCTGCTAACTGACCCGGCTGCTCAGATTCCCGGTGGACCACAGCCGGATAGCAGACTTGGCGCGGCATTTTCCGGCGACTCCCATTCACGCACTCGACTCGCTTCGCATCTCTTCCGGAACGAACCTCCTGCCGATTTTGCTTTCGCCTCGGCACGCTCGAAAATGGCCGAAGCAATCGCGAAAGTTCAAGGAAAACTAGGACGCACTTATCCACTCGTCATCGGCGGCAGAGAAGTCTCCGGGTCGGACCACCTCGTCTCGATTAATCCAGCGCGTCCGCAGCAGGTGATCGGGCATGTCGTTCAGGGCGCGGCGTCGGACGTTGCGAAAGCGGTCGAGGCAGCTCGGAAAGCGTTCGTTTCCTGGAGCCGGATTGACTCCGAATCCCGCTCCAAATTTCTCGATCGCCTGGCGGATAAATTGCGCGCGAACCGGTATGAACTCGCCGCATGGGAGATTCTTGAGACGGGAAAAACGTGGAACGAGGCCGATGCAGATGTTGTTGAAGCGATCGACTTCTGCACCTTTTACGCCGAAGAAATGCGGCGTCTCGGCCGAGGTCATCTAACACAAAACCTTCCGGGCGAAATCAGCATGGAAAACTATGTGCCACGCGGGGTTGCCGCCATCATTGCCCCCTGGAATTTCCCTCTCGCAATTCTTTGTGGAATGACGGTCGCCGCCCTTGTCACCGGTAATACGGTGGTGATCAAACCGGCAGAACAATCATCGGTGATCGGTGCTCACTTCATGAGCCTTCTGCGCGAAGCGGGATTTCCGGACGGGGTGGCAAATCTGGTCTCGGGCACTGGGGAATCGGTCGGATCACTCCTGGTTGCTCATCCGGATGTCGATCTAATCGCATTCACCGGGTCTCGCGATGTCGGAACACTCATTTGGGCGATGGCAGCGGTCACGCACCCTGACCAAAGAAACCTGAAGAAGGTGATCTGCGAAATGGGCGGAAAAAATGCCGCAATCATCGATACCGATGCCGATCTCGACGAAGCCGTCCTCGGCATTCTCCAATCAGCATTCAGTTATCAGGGCCAGAAATGCTCGGCGCTATCTCGATTGATCACGGTAGGAAATGTCGGCAGACGATTGATTCCCCGGCTAACGGATGCAATCGCCGCACTCAAAATAGGACTGCCTGAACATCCGGATACTGATATCGGCCCAGTGATTGACCATGCCTCGCTCGCCAAGATCCAAGGATACATCGATCTGGGAAAACGAGAACACACTCTTGCCTACCAGGCTCAATTACCGGCAGGACTCGAGGGTTTCTATGTCGGTCCCTCCGTTTTCACGGAGGTCTCACCCGGAGCGCGTCTCGCTCAGGAAGAGATTTTTGGGCCAGTGCTCGCGGTGATCGAAGCCAAAGACTTGGCAACCGCGGTCCAGATTGCCAACGATACGCCATTTGCTTTAACCGGTGGCCTCTATTCGCGCAGTCCGGTCAATATCGATCGTGTACGTGCAGAGTTTCAGGTTGGAAACCTCTACATCAATCGCCCGATTACCGGAGCAATCGTGGGTCGGCATCCATTTGGTGGTTTCAAAATGTCAGGCGGCGGAACGAAGGCTGGCGGCAAAGATTATTTGCTGAACTTTCTTTTTCCTCGTGTCGTCACCGAAAACACACTGCGCCACGGATTCGCACCAGAATCGGATACCTTCCCAAACCCATAGGGGATTTAGGGGGATATAGGTCGTATACGTCTTATAAGTCGTATATTGCCCACCCTACCCCTCCACCCTCAAACGCCAGCACCCGTATGGGTTGTGGAAAAGGTCCCCTGGTGGATTCATCCGGTCCGGGCCGAACTCAATTCGGTAACGTCTCCCGGAATCGTCCAATCGAAATATCTCTCCCGGCTTCAGTTCCCGGGGCTCGATGATCCGCCAATAGTTGAATTTATTAATCAAATTGGCGGCTCCCCTCGGATCGAGCCGCTTTTCAAGAGCCGCGTCGGCCAGCTTGAAGTGATGCATACCACATGAGCAATAGAACTCTTCTTCCGCGAGAAGCGTGACTACCGCGCAATACCAATCGAAAGCGTTCTCCGATCCGAGCAGCTCGAACCAGCGATCCCAGGCATGGGCGACACCGGACGATTCGATCTTGATGGCAATCCCGCCAAGCTGCCGCGCCAGCTCTGTGTATTTCAACAATCGATAGCGCTCCTCGAATAAATCCGCCGCAAACCGCCAGTAAATCGCCGATTGATGGCCGGCAATCCGTTGCGCTAATTCGGGTGCAAGATCGCCTCGGGTCGCCGCGAGAAATGCCTCAAGCATCCGAGGGTGCTTGGCAAGAAACTGAACCCTGACCTGATCCTGCTCGCGAACATCTGCCAGGACTGTGCCGTCGCAAAAGTACCTTCCATTTTCTTCGAACTCGACGACTCGCCTCACGAAATCTGACCGGTCCCACCATGGCCCAGGGACACAAAGTATCATTTCCCGGTGCACCGCCAAACCTTAGCAGAGAAATTAAGTCTCGCCCGGATTCAAAATAGCGTAACGAACCACCGTGATGTATTTGCCTTCTTTGAGGACTTCGTCGCGTAGGACCCCTTCCGGCGACATCCCAATCTTTTCCATTACGCGCCCGGACGCCGGGTTCTCAACAAAATGCGTCGCGGAGATTTTGTGGCACCAGAGAACTTTGAACCCGTATTCCACGATCGCCTTTGCCGCCTCCGTGCAGTAACCCCGGTTCCAATATTCGGTTCCGATCCAATAACCGAGTTCCGCCCGGTTGTAAGCTCCCACGCGGTGCAATTCGATCGCTCCAATGACTTCCCCGGTTTGCAAACAAATGGCAAACACCGCACCTCCACCTTCATAAAAACAGGTCTGATGCGTAGCGATCCATGATTCCGCCATCCCGTCCTCATACGGATGCGGGATCAGAAGTGTCATTTCGTAGATTCTCCGATCGCCGGCCAGTGCTTTAACCTGCGGAGCGTCGGTCAAGCAGAACGGCCGCAAAATTAGCCGCTCCGTACGAATCGTTTCCTGAATGACCATCTAAACTATAGTAGTGTCCTGTTCTCGAAATAAAATGACTTTCGTTACACCCCATGCCACTTCTCGGCTGCATATCGGATGATTTTACCGGCGGGACCGACCTGGCCAATAACCTCGTGAAGAGCGGCTTCCGGACTGTTCAGTCGATCGGAATTCCTTCGTTGTTGCCGGGTCTCGAAACGATCGATGCGGTTGTTGTTGCTCTCAAAACGCGGACCTGTCCGGTCGAACAGGCTGTACGGGAAACGAGGGAAGCGATTCGATGGTTAAATTCAATAGGTTGCGAACAGTCCTATTTTAAATACTGCTCCACTTTCGACTCGACCTCGAAAGGCAACATCGGACCGGCAATCGAAGTCCTGCTCGAAGAATTGGGGATTGGCTACACAATTGCTTGCCCTGCGTTTCCGGATAACGGCCGCACCCTCTATCGCGGGCACCTCTTCGTTTACGATCAGCTCTTAAGCGAAAGCGGGATGCGCCACCATCCGTTGACGCCGATGACTGATCCGAACATTGTTCGCGTTCTCGAATCCCAAACCCATGCATCGGTCGATCTGATTCGGCTCGATCTTATTCGCCAGGGTGGAAAAGCGCTGAGCAGCGAGTTCGCAAAGCACCTGAACCAAGCTGGGAAGACGATTTCAATTACCGATGCAACCAGCAACAGTGACCTTGATGTCCTGGCCGGCGCGGCAAGAAATCTGAAACTGGTCACCGGAGGATCCGGGCTTGCCCTTGGCCTGGGCAAGAACTACGGCCTGCAGCCGGGTGGCGCAGCGAAACAGATTCCCGCTTCCGGTCGAAGAGCGATTCTCGCCGGAAGCTGTTCGCAAATGACTCTGAAACAGATCTCGAAAGCGCGAGAAGTTTTCCCAGCCTTTCAGGTGAAGCCTGCAAACCTTGCGAACGAATTCGACAGGACACTGGAGGAAGTAAGGCAGTGGGCAAAACTGCATCTCTCTGTTCCGGAAACGATCCTCCTCTACACAAGCGGGTCACCGGAAGAGATCGCTTCAAATCAAAAGATCCTGGGTGCGGCGCGCTCGGGTGAACTTTGCGAAAAGTTTCTGGCAGAGGTCGCACAAATAATCGTCGATTTGGGAGTTTCACAATTGATCGTGGCCGGCGGCGAAACATCAGGAGCAGTCGTATCAAAGCTCGGCTTGAACGTTCTGCATATCGGACCGGAGATCGATCCCGGTGTCCCTTGGACGCTTGCTTCCGGTACTAACCGCAAAATTGCGCTTGCTCTTAAGTCGGGGAATTTTGGATCGGAACAATTTTTTCTGAACGCCTGGCGGCTCCTTGAATCATCGAAATGAACCCTGAATCAAAACTTCGAGAACGCATCGTTGATATCGGACGTAGCCTTTACAAACGCGGCCTGAGTCCCGGTAGCAGCGGAAACATCAGCGTCCGGTCGGAAGATGGCTGGCTTTTGACCCCGACGAATTCCTGTCTGGGAGAACTCGATCCTGATTCCATTTCGAAGCTCGATTGGAACGGGAATCTCCTTTCCGGCGCAAAACCGAGCAAGGAATACTTCCTACACCTTGCGATGTACCAAAAGCGTCCACAAAGCGGCGCCATTGTTCATCTCCACAGCAGTTTTGCCGCTGCAATTTCCTGTCTCGACGGACTCGATCCGGCGAGTTGCATTCCACCGATCACCCCTTATTTCGTGATGCGAGTCGGCAAGTTGCCGTTAATCCCCTATTTTCGCCCGGGGGATAAAGCGCTGGCCGACGAGATCGCAAATCACGCCACCAAACATGCTGCGGTGCTTTTGGCGAATCATGGCCCCGTTGTTTCCGGTAAAGATCTCGATTCCGCGTTGTATGCGACGGAAGAGCTCGAGGAAACGGCTAAACTGATGCTTCTTCTCCACGGCCAAAGAATTCGAACCTTGGACGAACCGCAAATTCAGGAACTGCACGAAACATTCGGAGCAGAGTGGGAGAAATAATGGCTAAATTTAACGCTAATTTATCGTGGCTCTTTCAGGATCGGCCCTTTGCGGAGCGATTCGCCGCCGCAGCAGAAGCCGGGTTTCAAGGAATCGAGATTCTGTTCCCGTACGATCATTCTGCCTCGGAGATTCGCTCGGCCCTGAACGCGAACGGTCTGGAAATGGTGCTGTTGAACGCGCCTCCAGGTGATTTCAGCGCTGGCGACCGCGGCATCGCGGCGGTTCCAGGACGCGAACACGAATTCCGGGAAAGTTTTGCCCAAGCGCTGGAATACGCAAACATCCTTAATTGTAAACGGATTCATGTGATGGCAGGTCTCCCCGGCGCCGCAGAGAAGGCCCTCGTGGAACGCACATTCTTGAGCAATCTCGAGTACGCCCTGAACCAGGTTGGAAACTCGGGAATCAGCATTCTGATTGAGCCGATTAATACGCGCGATTTCCCGGGATACTACCTGAGCACCGTTGAAAAGGCGGGCGCTATTTTGGAAGAACTATCCAATCCCGCCTTGAAGATCCAATTCGATTGGTACCACGCCCAGATCATGGGGGGTGACCTCGCGCGCCGGACGGAGAAATATTTCTCGAGGATCGGCCACTACCAGATTGCCGGTGTCCCGGACCGAGGCGAGCCGGATATCGGGGAGGTAAATTACGATTACCTCTTCCAACTCGTCGATTCTCTTGGCTACACCGGATGGATCGGCTGCGAATATCGTCCGAAAAGTCGAACGGAAGATGGGTTACTTTGGTTCTCGAGGGTGCGGTAACGGAATTCTCCGGTCTCGCCGGGAAATTCTGTTGCGAATTGAGAGAGAATAATATGCCAACACCAAACAAAGTCGGGTTCGTCGGTCTGGGTGCCATGGGAATCGGCATGGCGACTCAATTGTTGAAAAAAGGGTTCAAGGTTGCCGCCGTGGAAGTTCGCCAGGAAATGAAGGAGCGCTGGATTTCAGCCGGAGGCGAATGGTGCGATTCACCGGCAGCGGCAGCTGTCGATGCCGATGTTTTCGTCGCAATGGTGGTGAATGCCGAACAGATCGAGTCCGTACTGTTCGGAGGCAAAGGCGCTCTAAAAAAGTTGCCCCCAAAAAGCGTCATCATCGTAACGAGCACTGTCTCTCCCTCATTCTGCCGTGAATTGGGAAAACGCCTCGGCGAATCCGGACATCTTTTAATCGACGCGCCAGTCAGCGGCGGAGTTGTCGGCGCTGAATCAGGCGGATTATCGATCATGGCATCCGGCAGCGATGAAGCCTTTGAGACCGGGGAACCTGTTCTGCAGGCAATGGCAACCAGGATTTATCGTATCGGAACCGAACCAGGACTCGGCTCGATCGTCAAAACGGTCAATCAATTGCTGGCCGGATCCCACATTGCGCTCGCAGCAGAAGCGATGGCGTTTGGAGCCCGCGCAGGAGTCGATCCCGGCGTTCTTTTCGAAGTGATTTCAAACAGTGCCGGATCCTCTTGGATGTTCAATAATCGCGTACCGCACATGCTTGCCGGCGATTACACTCCGCTCAGCGCCGTGAACATATTCGTTAAAGACCTCGGCATTGTGCTCGATGTCGCTCATGAACTCCGGTTTCCACTCCCGATGGCCGCACTGGCTCATCAACTCTTTCTGGCTGCTGCCGCTGCCGGTCACGGAAATCAGGATGATGCGTCTATTGTCAAACTTTACGAGAATCTGACTGGCGTTTCCGTCAAAAAAGAGCGTTAACGCGAACATCTCACCAGGTGTCGCTTGGTGAGACGTTCGCGCCAGACTCCTCTCTCACAAAGAGAAGATAAATTTCCGGCCACGCCGGAAATTTATGCTAGTTTCCGTGTCCTTCGAATGAACTACAAAGAGACACTGAATCTGCCGAAGACCGAGTTTCCAATGAAGGCCAATCTCTCCACGCGAGAACCGGAGATTCTGGCCAAATGGGATTCGGAAAAAATCTACGAACAGATTCAAGAACGTCGAAAGAACGAACCGCTATTCGTCCTGCACGACGGTCCTCCGTTCGCAAACGGAGATGTCCACATGGGGACAGCCCTGAACAAGATCCTGAAGGATCTGATCGTTAAGAGCCGGACAATGGCCGGTCTCAGAGCGCCTTACGTTCCTGGATGGGATTGTCACGGATTGCCAATTGAGTTCAAGGTAGTGAAAGAATCCAGAGGGCTCACCCCACTGGAAGTTCGCCAGCGTTCCGAAGCTTATGCTCGTAAATACATCGATATCCAGCGACGCCAGTTCCGTCGTCTTGGTGTCTTCGGCGACTGGGACCATCCCTACCTGACTCTGGATCACTCGTATGAGGCGGTCATCCTTCGCGTTTTCGCGCAGTTGGTGGAAAAGGACCTCGTTTACCAGAGTAAAAAACCGGTTTTCTGGAGCACAGGCGCTCAGACCGCTCTCGCAGAGGCTGAGGTGGAATACAAAGAGCGCACTGATCCTTCGATCTACGTCGATTTTCCAATCGTGACCGGTCCGTTCGCGGACAAAGCTTCGATCGTTATCTGGACAACGACACCCTGGACGCTCCCGGCGAATCTCGCGATCACAGTTCACCCTGCTTACAAATATCTTGTGCAGGAATTTCGGCACCCGGAACAGGCTGCACCCAGAACGCTGCTACTGGCGAATGATCTGGCAGCCCGCTTCGAGCAGGCAACCGGTTGGATCAGGACCGGTGAACCACACGCGTTGCTAACCGGTGCGGAAATGGAAAAATGGCTTTGTCGCCACCCGTTTCTGGATCGCGACTCAGTCGTGCTTCTCGGTGAACATGTCACGCTCGATGCCGGCACAGGGTGCGTGCACACCGCTCCAGGACACGGTGAAGAAGATTACCAGATCGGCCTGAAATACGGTCTCCCGCTCCTCTCACCTGTAGATGATAACGGTCGCTACACGGAAGATGTCGGCGTTCCGGAATGGGTTGGTAAATATGTCTTCGACGCCAACAAAGATGTCATTCATCGCCTCAGTGAAGTTGGGAGGTTGGTGGCAGTCAGCGATCACCATCATACCTATCCTTATTGCTGGCGGTCGAAAACGCCGGTGATTTTCAGGGCCGTTGAACAGTTCTTCATCAAAGTCGACCAGATCAAAAGCGCTGCCCTTGAATCGATTGACAAGGTCAAATGGATCCCGCACTGGGGCAGAAACCGGATCTACGCCACGGTCGAATCCCGGCCGGATTGGTGCATTTCGAGACAACGCAGTTGGGGCGTTCCACTGCCCGTCTTTTATGACGGGGCTGCTCCAGTGTTGAATCCGGAGTGGATCCGCAGATTTGCGGATCTTGTCGAGCACCGCGGAACAAACGCCTGGTACGAGCTCGCGGACTCAGAAATCTCAAAAGAGCTAGGGTTACCGAAAACCTACGGGCGACGGAGCGATACGCTCGACGTTTGGATTGATTCCGGAGTAAGCCATGAAGCCGTTCTGCGACGCCACCCGGCGTTGCATTGGCCTGCGGATGTCTATATCGAAGCCACCGATCAGCATCGTGGCTGGTTCCAATCTTCCCTGCTCACGAGCGTCGCGATTAATGATGCCGCTCCATACCGCGAGGTTCTCACACACGCTTTCGTCGTCGATGTGGAAAGCCGGCGCAAAATCTCTAAGTCTGACCAGGGCGGCTACGCCAAGCCGACCGAAGTCGAACATTACATCAAAAAATATGGTGCGGATATCGTCCGTCTCTGGGTCTCCAGCGTAAATTATACGGACGAAGTCCCGTTCGGCGAAACGATGTTTGGCCAACTCGGAGACACGTACCGCCGTATCCGAAATACGCTCCGTATTCTGCTCGCGAACCTGTACGATTTCGATCCCGCCAAAGATTCAGTCTCAGATCTGAGCCTTGTCGATCGATGGGCTGCATCCCGGCTCCAACAGGTCGTTCAGCAATGCCGTGACGCATATGATCAGTATGAGTTCCACAAGGTTTACCATGGCATCAATCAATTTTGCGCGGTCGACCTCAGCAGCCTCTACGTCGATATCACGAAAGATCGAATGTACTGTGATGCCGCCTCATCCCATCGGCGACGCGCAACCCAGACCGTGATTCATCACGTCTTCGATGCACTGGTTCGATTGATCGCGCCGATACTGGTATTTACGGCCGAGGAATCCTGGAAATTTTTCGGCAAACCCGATTCTGTGCACCTGGAAACATTTCCGGAATGCGATCAATCGCAGATCGATTCCAGCGCACTGGAAGATGTGAACGCTTTGCTGGAAGCTCGTTCGATCGTTTCCCAGTCGATCGAAGTAGCGCGTCAGCAGAAGATCATCGGGAACGCCCTTGAAGCGCAGGTCCTCCTTTCGCTGCCGCGCACTCACAGAGTTCATCATTTGAATCCAAGCGATATCGAAGAGTTTCTAATTCTCAGTCACATCGACTTGGTGGCCACGGAGGGTGAATCACAGGCGGTTGTCACTAAGACTCCGTACCCCCGCTGTGAACGCTGCTGGCGCCATAAACCGACTGTCGGCGCCGATTCGAAACATCCCTCCTTGTGCGACCGGTGCGCAGAGGTTGTCACGGAACTCGACATCGCCGAATGAAATGAAATACCTCTTCTATTTGAGTCTGCCACTTTTCGTGCTGGACCAAATCACAAAGTGGCTCGTGCGACGCAATATCCCCTATGATGGTGAGATCCCTGTGATTCCAGGATTTTTCAGTTTGATTCACGCATCGAACACGGGCGCCGCATTCAGCATGTTCACAGGGAACAATGTTTTCTTCATTGGGCTAGCATTCGTCGCGCTTGTGGCAATCATCTTCTTTTTAGTGCGCGATTCCCGAACGCAGAAGCCCGAACAAAGACTAAACATTCTCACTCGAATTTCGTTCGCCCTGCTCGCCAGCGGCATCCTGGGAAACCTGACTGACCGTGTCCTGCACGGTGCCGTCACCGACTTCCTGCATTTCTACATTCAGGCCTACGCCTGGCCCTCTTTCAACGTCGCCGACTCCTGTATCTGCATCGCCGCCACCCTCCTAGTCCTCGGATCCTTCGGGAGGACGCATAGAGGTACGGAGAGGACACAGAGAGAATGATTCACCACAAAGGCGCAGAGGGCACAGAGTTGAGGAATTAAGAACTTGTTTCATTATTGTTATAATATTACTTTGCTTTGTGAGCGGTCGGTTGCGCTATTTGAGTCATCTTGTCATCGGCCTTGCAATAGAAGTCCACAGGGAACTCGGGCCTGGTCTACTTGAATCAACTTATGAGGAATGCCTCTCTTACGAACTAGGAGCGGCTTCTTTAAAATTCGAGCGCCAGAAACCGGTGCCTTTGGTTTACAAGTCGCTCCAATTGGATTGTGGGTATCGACTGGATCTCTTGATTGAAGATCTATTACTCGTCGAAATCAAAAGCGTGGCCGAATTCAATCCAATATTCGAAGCGCAGGTTCTTACCTATTTGAAACTGACGAACGTGCCGGTCGGGTTGTTAATCAATTTCAACGTGCCCGTTCTGAAGCATGGACTCAAACGTCTTGTCCTAAACTCTGTGTCCTCTGCGCCTTTGTGGTGAATTTATTCCTCTGTGTCCTCACTCCGTCCCTCTGCGTCCTCCTCCTCCTCCACGACGGCGCCACTCGCACTGCGCGCTTGTCTCCCGCCCGTATAGATCCCGCGCCACCGCCTTAAACTCTAGCTCCGGCGCTTTAGGCACTTCATCCCAGGTCGGGAAAACCCGGTACGGCGGAGAATCAGCTGTCCCCAGAAATTTGTATTCGGATTCTCCTTTGACTCTCACACCAAAAGCAACCGACACGATCGTGTCAGCCGGCTCTTCAGCTTTAATCTCCCACCGCTCATCAATCTCGCTGCTGCGATTTGCTTCGATGCGCAGATCGCCTTTCGGTTCAACGTTATCGATCGGATCCGAGTTGCGTAACACCAGGCACGAAGTCGGTGGGAGCGTAATAGACAGCTGATCACTACCGGGCAGCGGGTGACTATAGTTTTTGTCATTCGCATCGGTGTTGTACACCTGCTCCCAATTGCCGTGCGTTGTGTACGGTTTGATAATCGCGCTTTTCGTTTGATCCGAGTTGTTGAACAGGACCAACAGTTCCCCGCGCCGATCTTTATCCACTCGTGAAATAGCGAGAATGCCCGGCTCTTTGTCCGCGTACCGGACAGTTTGAATCCCTTGTTCCAGCGTCGGATTCTGTTTTCGCACCCGGATCATTTCCTGGAGCGCACGATAGAGTGGATACTCCTCATTGAACGCAGCCACTGAAGCGTCGCCGCCGCCAATCCGATTCTCATGCGCGTAATCGGCGACTTTTGTAGCGAACATATCCTCACGCGCTGCGGAGTCCCCTCCTTTGCCGGTGAACCCTTGTTCATCCCCGTAGTAAATCACAGGGACACCTCGAGTGAACAACAACAGAGCATGCGCCAGGATATCGCGCTTCAGCAGCTCTTCGGGCGGCGCAGACCCGACGCCGTCCGACAGAAAATGCCCAATCCGTCCAAGGTCATGATTCCCAAGAAAAGTGATCAGATTGTAGGCATTAACCGATGGGGTCGTGTAAAATCCATCTTTGGCATAGAACTCCTCAAGCCTCGCAGGCGCATCGATACCGGAAGCAAATCCTTGCGAGGCGCGCTGAAACGCAAAATCCAGAATAGACGGCATCGCGGCTCGATGGACATATTCGGAAAGAGAGGCCGGATCCTGATCGAATATTTCGCCGAATATAAAAAAATCTTTTCGCCCATCTTTCTGTGCATTCTCCGAGATGGCAGGAACGAACCGCTGCCAAAATTCATTGTTAACACTCTTCACCGTGTCCAGTCGGAATCCAGTGATATCGAAGTCCTTAATCCAATCCGAATAGATCTGGATCATCCCGCGGACCACGCGCAATTGCTCGGTGAAAAGATCGTCTAAACCATCGAAGTCTCCGTAGAGAAGACTTTCCCCGCTGGAAGAAGCTTCGCCCCGATTGTGATACACCGTCGGATCATTGAGCCAATCAGGCACTTTGATATGTCGCTCCTCTTCATTGCCAAAAGCCGGAGGCACCGGGAAACTGATATCCGGATCCAGCTTCGGGAAATCTTCCCGGTTGATATAATCCCGGTCATCAAATGGCTTCCCGTCCGCGTCCCGGTACGGTTTGGTAAATTTGTACTGGTAAGTATGAACTCCATTTTTGGGCTGAATCACATCCGCGGTGTGATTCACTACGACATCCATTATGATCCCCAGCTGCCGCTCTTTCGCTTTCGAAATCAATTCCTGGAAATCGGCTTTGGTCCCAAAATGCGGATCCACATCGGTAAAATCCAGGATCCAATACCCGTGATATCCTGTCCTCAGCGGGGCACCCTCACCATAATGTTGAACGGCCCGGTTACGAAATATCGGGCTCATCCAGATCGATGTCGCACCCAGGTCCCGAATATAATCCAGCTTCTCGGTGATCCCTTTTAGATCGCCTCCATGAAAGAAGTACTGGTTTGCAGGATCGAATCCATTCACCGCTGGATCCGCCGAAGCTGATCGCCCTGTATTATTCGATGGATCACCATCCGCGAACCGGTCAGGCATCAGAAAATAGATAATCTCACCCGCGCGCGGCGAACGAACGCTCGGTTGAAACAAAGACTCATCCGCCCGCCCAATCGAGACCGCCAAAACAAGAGTGAAGATGAACGGCCCGAATCGCATCAAGGGGAACTGGACAGACCCTAGCCCAAACCAACCGTCAGCACCAGTCCGTTGATCTCGCTTTCAGGCGGTTCACGGGATCTTCGTGTGCTTCTCTGCAAATCCCCTTCGTCCAACCAGCCACCCTAATAATTTTCCGACTTGCGACGTCGGCCGGCAGCCACGCCGGAGAAGTAAGAATTAAGAAGTAAGAATTAAGAAGTAGAGAAAGGTCTCCCGGGCAAACTCTTTCATTCTTAATTCTTACTTCTTACTTTCCCATTCCGCCTTCTTACTTCTGCCTTTCCTCGAGCCTCTTCACCAATTCCACCGCCTCTTCCCGGGTCTTAATTTCGCCATCCAATTGCGCCGTCTGAACAGCGTCAAGTACCGCCCCGATCCGTGGTCCCTGCTTCATTCCCATCGCGAGCAAATCGTCTCCGCGCACCAAGGGAGGCGGTATCAACGGCTCATTGGCAAGCTCGACACCTTTCTCGACCAGAAACCGGTAGTTCTCCAGATCGCCGTGGCTCCCGGCGCAATCCACACGATGAAGTTCCAGTTCGACATCAAAGTGGGGGCGCGCCATAAACCGTCTCAATTTTGCCGGACGCATCTGCTGGACATCCTTGAAAATCATATGATTACGAACCGCCTCCACAACCAGGTCCGTATCATCTCTCGAGAAACGAAGGCGCGACATCACCGCTTCCGCCATCCCTGCACCCACCCGGTCGTGACCATTGAACCGGATCCGTTCATCCTCGGCATCAAACGTTTGCGTCGGCGGTTTTCCAATGTCGTGTAAGAGAATCGTGAGCGCCTGTTCCCCCGTCGCACCCGGCTCAAGCAGGCTGAGCATCAGTCGGGTATGCACAAAAACATCCCCTTCCGGATGAAATTGTTCAGGTTGATCAACCCCTTTCAGCGCTTCAACCTCGGGCAATATCAATGCCAACAACCCGCTCTGATCAAGCAGATCGAACCCTCGGAGACGATTTGGATTTCCCAGTATCTTAAATAGTTCATCCCGGATCCGTTCCGGACTCACTGCCAAAATCTGTTTCGCTGCGGAACGAACTGCAGACCAGGTGGTAGCTTCAATTTCAAAATCGAGCGCCGCAGCGAACCGGATCGCGCGCAGCATGCGCAAACGGTCCTCTGCAAAACGCTCGGACGGCACACCGATCGCCCGGATAATTCGACGCTCCAGATCTCCCTGACCATCCACATAATCGATGACCCGTTCGCCCAACGGATCATAAAACATCCCGTTAATTGTAAAATCGCGCCGGAGAGCGTCTTGTTCCGGTGTGGCAAACTCGACAGCCGTCGGATGTCTGCCGTCCAGATAAACGCCATCCCGGCGAAAAGTGGCGACCTCAAACTCCTGGTCATTTTCCAGAACCCGAACCACCCCAAATTGGACCCCAACCGGAATCGTCTTCCGAAAAAGTCGCTGTACTTCTTCCGGATTCGCATCAGTCGCGATATCGATATCCTTTGGCGGAACCTCCCTCAGAGCGTCTCGTACGCAGCCGCCGGCAAAGTAAGCGACATGGCCCTGCTCATGCAGTTTTCGAACAATCGAAGTCGCAACCGCATAAGGTTCTGAGTCACGAAGGACCGCCATGCTCATCAAGCAGCTTCCGTGACCACCATGGCCCCGTCAAGATGCTCGAGGTCCGCGAGCGCTGCCTCAAGCGCGCTTTCGAATGAAAGATGAAGTTCCAGGTAAATATGTGCCAAAGCAGCGAGTCGCTGCTCCCGGCTCAGTGTTTCGAGTTCAAGTAACGTTGTCATGATAGGGCGCCTTGATTTGCTGCTCCCATCCGCTGCAGGCACAAAAAAACCCACCGCGAACGAGTCAGCGGTGGGTTTTCTCTAAAGTATTAAAATTTTAGCCGATTAACTGCTCAGTGCCACACCCGCTGACATTACATCGCCATTTAACATGACGAAATCTGCACACCAACGTTTTGTGGGTATGCAAGCGGAGATGGTTACCGTGGAGAGTGCGAACATTTGTGCGGCACTACAAAATAATAAACTGAAAGAAAATCAAGAAAGAATTGATCGCACAGTCACTAGTGAGAAAGGCGGAAAGACCGCTTTAATCGCTAAAAAACGGGCAACGTCAGGGACGATTTCTTTTCGAAATCAGAGTTGGTCTTCACGTCTATATACGGAAGAGATCGACCCAGGCGCGTTGGAATGGTTACAAGAGTATGCCCGCACCAGGGACCGGACAGCGTCTGGATATTTGTTCAGACGACAATGCTGCCTCGTTGAACCGCTAATATGAATACTGAAACAGAGTCGACCCAGAACTTGCCCGGGAAAAGAACCACGAGCGTCCGCCTCGAACACCTTGATGTATTGGAACGAATTGTCCGCAATTTTGGGTTTAAAGATCGAAGCCATTTTTTCCAACTCTGCACGGATGCTTTACTGCAAGCGCATAAAGAAGGTCGCCGGCTCGACTGGCCACCTCGGTTTGTCGTCAGAGATTAAGGAACAAATTCGCTTCAGCCCTCTTTCCGTCGCGAGCATCAACTCGACGACCTAGGGAATTGTTGCGTATTTTGTCCGGGGGCGAAATTCGCCATTTGGGATATCTAATTCGAAATAATCATTCCGTCCGCGCACCCATGTGCCGGACGGTCCCCAAGGTAGCGCAGGCATTTTGCCTGCGCTGGCTGGACGTCTACACGTCACAGTGAATTGGTCCCAAGCGCCGAAGGCGAGAATGGGTCAGTGAGATGTTGAGATTGTCGCCGCGGTGGGACTGCCTTGATCGGTTTACCTCGTCTGAAGCGCCCATTTTGGCATAGCGGCGTGAGCAGCGCACGATAGATGCCGATAAGAGCGGGAAAGTATGAACATTGCTCAGCCCAAAGTATCATAAGCGTCCCGCCTGTGTTCCCCTTCTTACGACCAAAAGCGACGCTTGTTCTTGTCAAAAATCGAGCTTAACTGGATTCCGGTTTCGCACAGGCGGGACGCCTATGATACTTTCCGCGACGGTACAGGGCGCCTTCGGTTAGCGTTGCAAACAGGCACTTGAAGAAAGTACTCCGAACTTGCTGTCCTGGGGGCGAATCGCTTTTGTCCGGTAGGGAAAAATCGCGCGAAGATAGGGAGCCAATGGATTCCTGGGGCTCCGCTGTGCGGCACCCCATGCTGAAATCCGTTCACGCCTTCGGCGCTGACAGTAGCCCGGTATGAAATGCCTGGATGGAAGCCTAAGAAGAACCGACCCGCACGCAAAATTCCTTGCCACAACAGGCGAAAATAGTACCGCCCGGGGCCACCTTGGCAATTTGCGCTCTTAGCTCAGCTGGATAGAGCAACGGATTTCTAATTCTAGAACGGCTTTTAACAAGGTTTTTAGTCTTTACAAGACCTTGCAAACGAGGATGTTATTCCAAACAGATTCTTAAGTCATCTTTCCAAATTTACATGATTTTACATGATTTTTTGGGCCAACCGTAGAGAATTTGTTAAGCCGCCGGTCGTTTCCCAGAGCGCTATCTGGCTGACCCTGCCTTGCTACGACGCCGTTCGCCTTTGCCGAAGATACGCTCCGCAACAGCCTTGGACTCTATGCGTTCAATTCCATGTGACTACGAAAGATACGATGACGCGGCTTCGGCCATGGACTCGTTCGGCTCGCAGGTGATGATTGTGCAGGTCAGGAGCCACTCTTTGTCTTCCGAAGGTCGCCAGGCTTCCCAGAGCCCAGCAAACGCGAACGGCGTATTGTCTGCGCGCTGGATCGCATAAGGCTGCTTCAGGTTTTGGTCACGACAACGCACTTACCTGCCATGTTGGCTTTGTAAGGCATGTCTGTGAATTCAACGGATTTTTGGATCAAGGCATCGGGCAAGGGGTCTGTGATAATTGAAGGCGGGCTACCAGGAGAGCTAGAAGGTGGTTCGACCAGTGTGTGTAAGCGTTTGTTCCTATTGCCAACAGCGAATCCAAGACCTTGCTTTTTTGAACTTTCAGCCATCGCCAAATGGATTTCGTTCTTATTGAGGTCTGAGATCCACTCGCTTTTCCAGCGTTCCCATTCCTTTGGAGGCTCCTTTTTCTATAAGTGGAGTTTGATCCATTTTTGGGCGGACCAATCTTGGATCGCCATGTTGGAATTGTATAAGTGAGCAACATGATCCATGTGGTAGCCACCGTAGGTGGTCATAAAGACAAAGTACGAACCTCCCATTGTTGTGGCGTATCCGCACACTAGTGCCCAATGAGTAAAATCGTTAGCAGTTTTCTGGGTTGCGACTTCGCCTAAACTGTTGGCGGCGGTGTACGGAAAAACAATGGCGTGGCCGGCGTCGACAGAGGAAATGATGTGGCCCCAGAGTTGCCCGATATCTGCAAACGTTAAAATATCTGATTTGATGCCGAGCCTGGCGGCGAGCTCCTGCATGTCACCGGCTCCGTTAATTTCGCCGATTTGGCTTAGGCGATCTGGGCCGCCGCTTCTGGCTTCCGAGCGCATGGAACGCGGACGTTCTGCCGGATCAGAACCTCCTGCTTCCCATGTTTGGCGCCAGTTTGGATTCTCCTGCTGTTTCCTGGCTGGTGTAGCGTAATGCTTGCCTAGAACATTGGCTGCGGCATGTAGCGCGTAAATGCCACAGGTCGTGCCCACTTGGATGTTCACTGGCAAGCCGTCGTTTTCTTTATTAAAAATCAAATTGATACGGGTAATGCCATTCTCTGCGGGCTTATCCCACAAACCTGAGATTACTGAACTATCTTTTTTAGGCACGATTGAGCTCCTCAAACTTTGATTGTAAGAGCTCCTTGATCAGCCCTAAGCCTCTTACCGCAGCACCTGTCCATCATTGCAAAAGCTCCTCCGCTCTCTCAAGCGCTTTGTTGAGGTCATGGATCGACGCGTGATCCTGCGATTTCCGATATTGGCCAACGGCTTTCACGAGATCCTCTATCACCGATTGCCTCTTTGCCAGCGCCTTGCGCACACCGTCACGCACGATGCGCCCCTCGAGGGCGATGTTTTTGACGGCCGGTGGTGGAAGGTCAACGCCGACGATGTCTTTCAGGACTCCGCGCAACTCTTGCAGATTCGCCCAGGCATTTTTGCGCGATGCCCTCGAAGCGGCCAGTTCGTCGAGCAGGTCTTGAATCGCTTTCGGCACTTCGGGCACAGTGTTCAATCGAACACAATGAACACTGGCAAGCCAAGCTCTATAAATTTGCGTTCGATTTCGCCTTCACTAGTAGCGTCGCGAAACCGAGATCTTATTCGCCGGCCGGAAATGCCCTCTCGCGAACTTCGCGAGTCCGGAGCCTTCGCCAAAGCGCCGCGGATACGCCTCCGAGGTCCCCCTGCTATGGGACCTGCTTCACTTCTGGAGGTTGCCAGGTGCCATCGAGCACCGTGTCTTCGGGCCAATACAAACGCAAAGTAACGTTGAACCCTCCAGATTTTGGGGTGGGCAACCAGTTGTCCTCTTTATCTGTGCCGGGCGAATCGCGCTGAATGTACAGATCGAGGGATCCGTCCGCATTAAACTTCAGTTTATCGCGGTCGCCAATGGCGTATCGATCGATTGGATTAGCGGCAAAAAACTGTTTGTCGTTATACATGGTCAGCGGCCAAAATGCGCGAACCGGCGGGATCTGGTCTTTGTCGAAGTGGAGCACATACTTCAAGTTACTATCGAACAACGGCTTTCCATGGGCATCGACAAACGCCGACGGGTAGACGGCATCTTCGACCACGTTGGCGCCGAGTCCGGCGTAAGCAATGAACGCACGTTTGATTGATATAGTCCGTTCTATAAGTGCCAACTGGTTCCATGATCATTCCCCAATTGTTGATAAGAACCGAGGCGTGCGGAGCGTAAGATTTGATCTTAGCCAACGCGGTAGCGGGCGCTGCTTCCAGCGCCGCGCTTGCGTCTGGCGAAGCGTTCGACAGGTCGAAAGACTTCCCTGGCACGATCCCGAGCCGGGCCATTTGCTGAAGGATCGGGTAGTCGTTGGAATGGGGTGGATTCAACTTCATCAACTCTGCGAACTCGGCGAAGTATTCCGAGGCGCTCATCTTCTCGATCTGCTCGACCGGTGCACTCATGTCCTGTCGCGCATCAAATTTTCCCTTTCCCGGTTCCCACCCCTTTTTTCTCCATTCACTCAGCGGAATAGCCTTCAATCCCGCCTGGAATTTGTGCACGGCATCATAATCCTTTTTACCGTTTGTCTGCGTACGCCCAATCTCCACCCAATTCCGTGCTCAGAATGGGCGTCCGAAATAGAGTCTTGATTGTTTCCAACCGATAAACTTTGGACGCTTTTTTGATTTTGATGTTGGTCTCTAGCTGCGCCTTGTAGAGCTCGACCGCGTGGCCGACCGTTGGTTTACCGGCCAACAGGGAGCCAGAGATTGCGCGCGCCTTCCGAATGTCTTGGATAATCTTCGGAGCTGTTCTTTTGGCGACCTTATACGAGAGCGTCCGAAGCGATCTCCAAATCTCCTTGCCGTCGCGGTAACTACGGCAATAGTACCTACCCGAATGATTGTCACGGTAAACATGCTGGGTACGGGTTGGAACCCATCGCGACTGCTTTGGCTCAAGGCTGGAAGCTTTCGGCATGGAGGAACTCCACGAAGCAGCCAGACCGTAGACAAGCACCGTATACAAGCGCCCTTAGCTCAGCTGGATAGAGCAACGGATTTCTAATCCGTGGGTCGCAGGTTCGAGTCCTGCAGGGCGCGATGTTTCTGGCTTTCCTAATCGTAATCGTACTCCTGATCGTGCTCGTACTCGATTGGGGGGAATGCAGCTCCCTCCGTCGCTAAAGCTTCCGACTTCGCTAAGGCTATGTCGGACGGCATGGTGGACAGGTAGCCCCGGTGAATCCCGTCTCCCAATCCGTAATCGTACTCGTGATCGTGCTCCTGCTCGTACTCGATTTTGGAGTGCCATTCGCCAAAAGCTCGAGCACGAGTACGAACGAACGCTCCTTCTTAATTCTTAATTCTTAATTCCTACTTTTCCCCTAATCCTCTCCTGATCTTCATAACGCGAAACCCTCCTGTCGGCTGGACTCTGAAATGTCGTGGAGGGTTCCCATACCAGTTTGCCGATCGTTCCCCCGTTCTCCCATGTGAGATCAAATTGCCCGTGGCCGTAGTAAAAATTGCCGTACTCGGGGTAAACAAGCAGCTTACCATTCGCAAAAGTGAAAATGGTCCAGGTGTGACCGGAGTTCCAAAACGGGTCGCCGCCATCGGGATCGCCGTTCAGGAGACTGAAATCAAGGAAAAGGTTCAGCGGGGCGGCTTCAGTGCCAACGGTCGCTTTGTTGAAATCGAATTGTAAAGCGTTCCAGCCGGTCCCGGCCTGAGAACTGTTGTCGTCGACAAGCGATTGTAACGTCCAGTAAAAGCTGCCCCCTTCGATCGTGACATTATTTTTAAACTCCAGAATGCCTGCCGCTTGCCCCGATTGAATCACTCCGTTCACGGTCGCGGGCCCAGCCACGACTCCGCTTCCTTTCAGGATCCCGCCGGGCAGCGAGGAGCTGCCGCTTGTCGCCTGGATCAGTACCGTACCCGTTACCGTCCCGCCATTCAGATTGAGGGTAGCCGATTGCCCGACGTTAATCGGTCCGGCAATGCTGCCGTTGATCTCCAGTATAGCGCCAGGATAGACAATCACGTTTCCGGAACCAGTGGCGGACGCCCCTTGAACACCTGCTTCGTTAACGGCCAGCAACATGCCCGAGTTCACCACGACGGTGCCACTTAAATTCGCGTTGTCCGCACTGAGGATTATTATCCCTGGACCAAAAACCGTCAATCCGGAGGAACCGTAGATCGAGGAGGTAATACCGCCGCCGGGAACGCCGGCATAAATCACACCTTCTGCCGCACCGAACTTCAGGCTGCCTGCACTGATGATCCCTCTGTTCATGATAATTCCGGCGGTTCCCCCGCTCTGCTGAGTGCCCACCAGCAGCGTGGTATCGCTGCCTTCTACGTTGCCGCCGTTCATTTCCAATGCGCCCACCTGCACGCTGTTGCCATCGTTGATGGTCTGGTTGTCCAGCACCTCGTAAATGACGTCGCTCTGAAGGCTATTAATCCCGACCGAAGTGGATTGCGTCGTTTGCGCGGCCTGAAAGCCGGTTGGCAAACTGTAAGTCAAGAAGCCGCCAGAACCGCTTTGCCCATCTGTTGAATTGCTGTCTAGACCGATGATATAAGGCGAAACGATTCCATTGGTAAGGACCGGTAAGTTATTCCCCGATCCGGCAATCAATATCTTCTGGTCCGAACCTAGTTGCGAAAGGCCGCCCCCCAGATTGAGGAAGAATGTCCCCGAATTCTGGCGGTTGATATTTGGCGTATTGCCATCCGTCATACCACCGAGAGTGACGGTAAATTGATTCTGCCCCGTGAGTTGCAACTGCCCACCGCCACCCCCGAGCGATAAGGTGGCACCGGTTCCAGAGGCAATGCTCACCGCCGCGGGACTTGAACCAACTGGCGCTAGCACAAGATTTGAGTTGCCTTGGAGTACGATTTCACCGGTACCGAACGGTGCGCCGGACGTTTGCGAGGAGGCTAATGTCCCGCATTGTACGATGTTTTGGCCAGTCAATGCGTTCGTGTTGCCTAACCACAAGATCCCAAAACCACGTTTATGCAAGCCACCCGCATCGGCGAGAGGGGCCTGGACGTATAGAGATCCAGCGCTGGTATTGATGACCTTAGGACGCGAAAGTGTCCAGGTTGTCGGCTGGTATCCTGACGTTGAGGGAAGCGCTGAGGCCGAGATAATCCAGGCTTGGCCACCCCACAAAAGAGCGTAATCACGACCTTGGCCATTCGAACCTGGTCCCAGTATCGGAGTGTTGACTTGAGTATAGTCTTGTGACGGCAAATACGGATCTTCCTTCGAGTTCGGCAACAGTTTCCAACCGCTCGGCATTTGTGTGATCGTCACCGTCTGCGGATTGTCAGGGTCCGTTTCGAAAGTGGTCGGAGCGGAGTTGTTCAAAGTGACAGTACCCGCACTGAGATCGGCGATTTTGAGCGGTGCCAGCACATGTCCCCCGGTATTTCTGAGCGTATTCACTGACAAATTCGGCCGATAGAACCAGCCCACGCTGAAAACCACCAGGGCGATAACCGATCCGTCTCCTATATTAGGAGCCAGCTGGTTGGCCAACCACGTCACATCCGGATTCCAGGAGATCGGCGTGACAGTGTATTGATCCGAGCCGATACCGCAGGCGGCAAAGTAGTCTCCGACGCCTGATTCTATGCCACCTGAAGTTGTACCGGTCCGGATAGAAGTATCCAGCAGGCCGCCAAGAACTTTTTCCAAATTCAGCGCTGTGGGATCTGTCTGACCGTTGTAGGTGGCTGGCGCCAATTGAGTGAATCCATTGCTCGATAACCAATAGAGTCCCATCAAAACAGAAGTTGGCGCGCAGTAAGCTTCGCCATCGCCTGGAAGATTTTGTCCATAAGAACCAAATGCCGTTTGAATGATTGGTGGTGTCGTCAGCGGGTCATTCCACATGTTTTTCCCTTGCTTTCATTTGCGAATAACGCGGCGCACATGATGCCAGCGGCCTTCGATTCCGTCGATAGATATGTGTTAGTTTATTTTCGCACCAACCGAACCAAGACGGCAATCAGTCACCACTATTAGTCCCCACCTAATATTCTCCTGAATTTTAACCTAACTTCCGGTTGGCCAGATTCTTTTACGCATCGTCAAACGCGAGGATTTGGAATTCGCCTTGGAAGCGATTGCGTTCCGAGCGCCACCATCCCTCGGTCCAGGGCGTCAGCCCTGTAAGGGGCTGCAGAAAGAGGAAGAGAAAAATCCGCACAGAAGTCACGAGGCCCGCGAAGCTCTCAAGCAGAATGCCCGACAACGTCTAGCGTACCCTTTCGTACCACAAAGATCCAACGCCGCGTGTTCTAGCGAGGATTTTGACTGCACAATGGAAATGAAATCCGGCAACGTCAGTTCATTCTAGCGACCCTGCCGAATTCGCCGAGGTTGGGTGGGGCAATCTGGGTCGCCCTGTCCAAAGAGACATCGAAATCGGGAAGAGAAAGTCCCTTCCTCGCGCCTGCGACGACGATTTTTTGATCGCGAATCATTTTATGTGAGTGGCCCTACCAATGTGGTCCTACCGTGATGGACGCGGATTCTCTCTTTTTGTATGCTTGTGTGCCCTGCACCAGCCCAAATACTGTTCATTTTAGCCATCCCATACGCCCCATGGGCCCCCTAAGCCTCATAGAGGTTGAGAGATTCAGCGAACAGGCTAAAATTTCGCGGGTAACATCAACGAGCCACCTGCCTTTTCCATTCGCTCCCGTCGGAGAAATTCTGTTGAAGACGCCTCTGCAACAGGTATTGGCTAGGCGAGACGCCCATGAGCCGATGGAAAAATGCCTTCCAGCGGCGACCGGTATGGGACTCGAAGACCACCCTTATCGGTTCATTGTCCAAGAGCCATCTCCTTTTCTCCAACCCGGCGTAACTCCGATAGCTGCTCCATGACGATCGAGCGCAGCGGTTCCTGTGCCGTGAACAGGCCATGCAAACGTCCCTCCTCCCCCGAACGCTTTTCGTTCTTGGATGGTAAACCTCTGATCGCCTTTCAAGGTTTGGCGTTGGTTACTACACATCCAGCACGAACAGTGTTTAGGCTGTTCTTTGAATCGGGCAATAATTTTGGGATCGAACCAGCAAGGGCAGGAAAGGTCGTTGTAATGCTGGTTGCGATCTTCGGACAACCGGCGTTGTAGATGTCTCCGAATTTGGTGTCTTCGATATGCTCGCGATCTCATGCTTTTCATCTAGATAACGATTTGCCTCAGCGAATTTGCATGAAATTCTCTCGTGGCCTGATAAGTACGGCATCAGCCCAGTAATTGCCCGTAACTCTTGCCGCCTCGCTCAAGTTAACCGATTAAGTAATTAGTTCGATCTCTTCTCTCAAAAGTAAAATAAGAAAGGATAGTCAGTAACCTCGTCATGAATACGAAAATGAAAGTCGCACAGATTAGTAAGCCGGGCGGGAATTTTGAATTGGTTGAACGCGATATTCCTGAACCCGGCCCGGGCAAGGTGCGCGTAAAGGTCGAGGCCTGTGGCGTCTGCCACAGCGATATGTTTGTAAAAGAGGGTCTGTGGCCGGGTCTGCAATATCCTCGCGTCCCGGGCCACGAAATCGGCGGTCGTCTTGACGCTCTTGGAGAGGGGGTCACACCCTGGAAAATAGGCGATCGAGTCGGTGTCGGCTGGCATGGTGGCCATGATTTCGTATGCGATGAATGTCGACGCGGAGATTTCGCGATGTGCGTTAATCGAAAGGTGACAGGGTTCGACTACGACGGCGGTTACGCCGAATACGTGATCGTACCCGCGGAAACACTCGCAGCTATTCCTGACCATTTACCGGCGGAAGAAGCAGGACCATTCATGTGTGCGGGCGTAACGGTCTTCAACGCCCTGCGCAACTCCGGCGCACGCCCCGGTGACGTCGTCGCAGTGCAGGGAATGGGCGGTCTCGGGCATCTTGGTGTGCAGTACGCCCGCAAGATGGGATTTAAAACCGTTGCTCTCGGACGCGGCAAAGACGTCGAACCGCTCGCAAAAACACTCGGCGCACATTACTACATCGATTCGTCTGCCGTCGACACAGTGGCCGAACTGCAGAAACTCGGCGGCGCCCGAGTGATTTTGGCAACAGCGCCAAGCGCGAAGGCAATCTCGGACGCAGTCGGCGGACTGGGTGTAAACGGCAATCTCCTGGTTCCGGCCGCGCCCAATGATCCCCTCACCGTTAGCATGTTTCCCTTGATAATGGGCCGCCGGCAAGTCTCGGGCTGGTATTCCGGCACCGCCCGCGATTCCCAGGACACATTGGAATTCAGTGCTCTGAGCGACGTACATCCCATGATCGAGAAATTTCCTTTTAGCCGCGTGGCCGACGCTTACGAACACATGAAAAGCGGCAAGGTGCGCTTTCGCGCTGTCCTTATGATGGAGAGCTGAGCCCAAGCAATCCGGCAGGCGGGCCAGTTCCTGCAAGGTGGACCGATTCGGGCTCGCGCAGAGCGTTTGCGGATCGCCGGGTTTTGAAAAACCCGGCGTCGCGGTGACCTCGGGTTTGGCGCCAGCTGCACTCGAGCTATGGGGGTGACATTGCCTCGCGCGACTTCTGACGTGCTGCTACTTCCTCGTCGGTCAGGCGTGCATCATAGATTGAGCGTGGTTCAATGGTTCGTGCCACGAGTGTGGCAATACTCACCCCTAGTAGCATCGGCACGATAAACGATCGATCTCGGCCGGTCAGCTCCATCATCAGTACGACGGCCGAGATTGGACCCTGAGTGGTTGCCGCCAGCACGGCCGTCGCCCCGAGTACTGCGAACACTCCGATCGGCACGCCCGGCGAGAACGAACACCAGACATTGCCTAGCACCGCTCCCAGCAACGCGCCCAACGCCAGCGTGGGGGTAAACAAGCCACCCGGAGCACCGCTGCCCAGGCAGAGCAGCGTAGCAGCCGGCTTGAGCAGAAGTATCGCTAGCAAGAGGCCGGGAGCCACTTGACCCGCAAACGCGACTTGGGCAATGTCCTTTCCGTTGCCAAGAACCTGAGGGAACGGAATTGAGACCGCGCCAAGCAGGGCTAAGGACAGCACCGGTACGACCGGGCGCAGCCACCCTTTGGGCTTTCTTCGATCGGCCCATGCAACCGCTCGAACAAAGCCAACAGAGACCACGCCCGCAATGGGAGCTGCCAGAATTACCCAAACGATGCTTGAGACCGAACTTGAATCTGCCGGAATGAGGTAGGTAGGCGCGTTTGGTAATGCCAACCAAGAAACTCCCGTAGCGATCAGCGAGGTCACGAGAGCCGGTAACACGAACCGCAACGCCAACATTCCTCGAAGAACTTCGAGGGCAAACAGTGCGCCGCCGAGAGGTACGCCGTAGGCTGCCGCCATGCCGGCTCCCGCGCCGCAGGCCACCAAAAGCTTACGTTGCTCGTCAGACAAATGTCCTCTGTCCGCCAGGACATTGGCGATAGCCGCCCCGGCCTGCTTAGGCGCGCCCTCACGGCCTAACGATACGCCCATGCCGACGATGAGCACGGAAAGTAAAGCACTGCCAAGCGTTCGCAACGTTGGCATTCGGCCGGCATGGAACCAGATGGCGGCGGTGATCTCGATGCCGTTACTGCTGGACAGATGCCTAAGGACAATTTGTCCGACACCTGTTAGCACTCCTGCGCCAAGCAAAATCAGGATGTGCCTCCACGCGCTAGCGCGCATCGCCGAGTTCAAAAGGTCTGTCCCAGAGCTGCCCCACACGGTATGCTGGACCAGCTCCAGCAACTGCGTCAGGAGGGCGCCAGCGATCCCTGCGCCGATCCCCGTCAGGATCACTGCCGACCAGAATACTATCGCTCCTGGAGACGTGATGGTAGAAGGAATCGTGTTAGAGCCAATTGCAGCGACCCCCGATTTTAGCCAAATTCGCCTGAGAAATCGTTTCACATTTTTCGCGGCCAAGAATAATGATGGAGTCTGCTCCTGGCAATGGCCCAGCTCCATTATCGAGAAACGCATTGACCTGAAAAACTTTTCGTTCAAACGAACTACAACGCGGAAGCGGCGAAGATGAGCAAGTTGAGGCAACGGGAACGAGCAGCCGTGGAGGCTGTAGCCAAGCGTTTCTCTGCGACGACCGATCTCGATCGTCCCGGAATATCTCCTCCCGGCGATCTACACGTGCCATGACGAGATGCACCGCACCAGCAAACTCAATCCGAGGAGATCGTGAGTAGACTCCGCGTATCCATCTCGCTATAGAAATTACTGCAATGCCAACGCTCTCTCAATCTATTAAGACTCTGTTCAATGATCATCAATCTCGCCTCGCAGCAGTGAATGCCGCTTCTGGGGTCGTGGGTTTGAGCCTCGATCTGGATCAAATGAGTGCAACCTATCTCTCCAAACAGATTGAACTATTGGTTCGTTCCAAATACTCGACGGATACTAGCGTCGGCGCGACCGCAGAAGAAAAAATCTCCAAGCTAGCGGCTTCCGTTGCGTTTCTGGCAAAGCAGGTAAGGGCCTTGGCGCCAAGTGACGCCTACTATGTTGCATTCACGACCGGCAGCATTGCGGCCGCTCAGAATGTCTTCTTGTCGATATTTGGACTAACTATGCCAAGCTAATCCAACGCTTCGACCAACTTCCATAAGCCGATCTGCTTCAAACCGTTCCCGCTGAGCAAGGTGGTTCGAAGCGCCAAAGGCGCGATCGGATTTCAGCCTGGGCAGGAGTACAAGCGGCTCAAGTGGCGGCCTGTTTCACTTTACCGTTGTCGAACATGACGTTGATCGTCTTCCCGGTCTTAGTGTTCACGGCGACCTTCTCGCCGTCGATCAGTTTGTTCATCCCGTTTGTCTTATTCCCAGGGATCGTCCAATTCTGTTTGCCTAATTGCTCCGCAATCAGATTGCGAGTCTTTGCTCGATTGGATTCTGCTATCCGGGCCTGCTCTACCCGATTTGCCCTCTCTTGCTCCTCTTGCCTCTGTCGCTCTATGGTGTCAATTGTGCCTTGGACCTCTCCAGGGGAGATGCTCCAGCGCCTCCGGTTATGTCGATTTTTCCGATCAATCGTTGCGACTAAAGGCCAAAAAGCATACACCTTCCCATCGGGAACGAGATCTACGTCCGCCGCGAACTGCACACCCACCCAGTGAAAATAATCTTCAGGCAGCCCTTGGATCACAGCACTGGATGTGGAAACATTGAGGTGAAAAGTGTATGACCTGCCTTGACTGCGCTTAAGCTGCAGTTGGATGTGCGGGTTGGTCGTCGGCTGGTGAATACCCTTCGAGATGTAGAGCACGTCGCTCGCGTCGTTCCCGTCGTAGGCCTCTTTGAGCTGCTCCAATTTCTTCCCCGCAGGGTTGTCCGCCACAGCCATGGTGCCCGCCAGCAGTTTGAGCGCGTCCCAGGCGATGCGCTGATGTTCCGCAAAATCCATGCTCGAATCCAGGTGCTTCTCGAGCCCCGTCTTACCATTCCAAGCACCTCCTTGCTTGATGTCGCCGGCACAGGTGATCATAAGACATTCTCCTAACGGCTAACTGTATTTATGATATGAACGTCAAGTATTGTCATTACACATTCGATAGTGAGCTAATCAAGATTTTTCCCCATCGCGCGGAAAGCCCCCCTCGTACTCGATTTTGCCGCACCATTAGCCAAAAGCTCGACCACGAAGCACGAGCAGGATCACCAGTACGATTTCTTAAAATGCCTTGGATCCGATCTCGTTCCGAGTGCCACGGAGTGGCGCCAGCCCTGTAGGGGGCTGCAGAAAGAGGAGGAGGAAAGTCCGCACAGAAGCTCACGAAGTCCACAGCGCGGCATAGCCGCAACCAAATGGATGTGATGTCGGCGTGTCGGCGTGTCGGCGAATGCCTGGTTAGATTGGCATTGGGCTTGGGAGGAGCTCGGAATGCACAGAGTTTCGGATTTTTTCGGGGGTTGCCGTTCGGACTGGGAGCGATATCGCGTTGAACTCGCTTAGAGGACACAGAGATTGAGAAAGAGTTTTTGATTTGTGCTTGCATAACAGGTATCTGCCCCATCGTCCGAACGCCGAACATTTGGCAGTCGGCAGCCCAGTTGTGACTCTGAGCGGCAATTGCAAAGCCGATGCTCTGTGGGTGGATAGCACGACCGCTCAGACGGTGCTAAGTACCGCTGCCCTCTCGGCAATGATCGGAACGATACTTTGTTAACTGCGTTGATTAAAAGATAGCCAGAAACAAGCTTTTCGTTTTTGGAGAATCTTCTTGCCCGTGATGACGAGTGATCGTTAGTCTTGCACCCTCAGCAGCGTAAACACCCTAACTCTCTATGGCACCCACAAAGAATAGCAAGGATGACGGGACTCTATTTCGACCCGGAGCCGTCCGCCCGCGTCATGCGGCAAATACCTCACAAGCGCACCCAGGCGTAAGTCCACTCAGCGCGGTGGGACATCGCAATACGAGTTTTCAGCCATTGCCTCGGCCCCTCGGCTTGCCACCCTATCACTACAATCTTGCTGGCTCGTTTTCGGATATCGTCCAGAACATTACAAAGCAGAAGAAATTGGTTTTTCACGTCTTGGGAGATTCAGGTGGAGTCCAAGATGGAGAATTTCAAAATTACGTCGCCGAGCAGATGATCGCTCAAGTTAGTTCTAATAGCGCTAGCGTGCCGCAGTTCTGTTATCATGTGGGTGACGTAGTCTATTTCACAGGGATGCACGACGACTACTATCCGCAATTTTACGAGCCTTATGCTCACTATTCGGCGCCAATTTTCTCAATTCCTGGAAATCACGACGCCGAAGTCGATGATCCGACTGTGCAGACCTCTTTAGATGGATGGGTCGACTATTTTATGCAGGCTAACCCTGACGTGGATCCCATCTCAAAGGACGCTCCAAGAGTGGGCCTAAATCTTCCGAACGTTTATTGGACGCTTGTCACTCCATTTGCCACTATTGTCGGCCTCTACACAAACGTGCCGGAACACGGTTCAATCGACTCGACGCAACAGCAATGGGTCACAAACGAATTTGCGACTGCAGACAAAGGCAAGCCGTTAATCATGGCTCTCCACCACCCAATTTATTCATTCGACGTTTACCATAGCGGTAGCTCGAAGATGGCTGACGTGCTCGAGAATGCGATTCGCGATACGGGCCGGGTGCCAAATCTTGTTCTCGCCGGTCACGTTCACGATTACCAACGAATTGAGCGAACGATTAGTCCCGATAGTCCGACGCCGTTTATCATTTGCGGGAACGGAGGTTATCACAATCTGCACGCGATCCATTCCGGCGTTGGTGATGTTGCACAGGACACCGGTGCTGTGTTGAAATACGGGCAACCGAAGAAATGGGGATTCATGACCTTGACGATTAATGAAAGTACGATTGCCGGGGAGACAACAGAGATCGACAGGCAAGGCAATGTGACGAAGGGCGATTCCTTTGCTTATCCGACTGCAACTGTGATTTTGGACGATCCCAAAAGCGTTCCAACGCTTTGATGAAGTGTCGATATCCGCAATCGTAATCGTACTCGTGATGGTGCTCGTACTCGATTTTGGCGCGCCATTACGAAGCACGAGCAGGACCACGAGTAAGCTCTCCCAATATTGCCTCGGAATCGATCTCCTTCCGGGTGCCACGGAGTGGCACCATCCTCATCCCCGTAAGAGGCCGCAGAAAGAGGAGGATAAAAATCCGCACAGGAGCTCACGAAGTCCACAGCGCGGCGACCTGTCCACCATAGCTGCGACGTCACGGCAGGGTCCCGGCATTCTCGTCCCGCAGTGGCCGGAGCGGCCCGGGGCGATTATGGACAAGTCCGGACGCCCTCGACTACCAACCCTTAACGCGCTAAAACCAACAGAACTTCATCTAGTAACAAGCTAAGAAAACAGATCCACACACGACGCGTCACTGACTTACAGCACTAGTACGACCATGCCTACCTCCATTTTCGATACCGAATTCCAGAATGTCCTAGAGGCGGCTAAAAAATCTGCTCATCAGGCTAATGGCCCCTTTCCATCGCCTGCGGACTGGCGCGACAAGTGGATTTACTTCTTGATGGTAGATCGTTTCAACAACAAAGACGCCCCTCCGCTTCACCAGCCTTTCGATGATCCCGGCTTTGACGGCTTTCAAGGAGGCAAATATTCAGGAATCAAGGATAAGCTCCCTTATTTGAAAAAGCTCGGTGTCGGCGCAATCTGGCTGAGTCCGGTCTTAAAAAACCTTCAGTTTAGTAAGATATACCATGGCTACGGAATCCACGATTTCCTTCATGCTGAACCGCGATTCGCAGACAACCCGGAGAAGGCTGACGATGAACTGCGAGACCTCGTTGACGCCGCGCATGCCGAAAATATCTACGTTATTTTCGACATTGTCCTAAATCACACCGGGGACGTCTTCGCTTATGAGTGTGACGCCGATGACAAGACCTGCAACGAAAGTCACGGATCCGAAGCGAGTTACAGCGCAACGACTAGGACGGTGCGGTGGCGCGAACCCACTGGTGCGCCTGGATTTCCCAGCGTAGAGGATATTGCCAAACCCAGCCCGGATGCGTTGGTATGGCCGAAGGAACTGCAGAAGGATGAATTCTTCCGCAAACAGGGCGCGACGAGACCGCCACCCGATGACACCATCGGCGATTTCGCTTCCCTTAAGCAAATGCGGACGAAAAATCCCATGCTTCAAAAAGTTCTTATTCACGCCTATCAATATGTCGTCGCCCGCTTTGATGTAGATGGATTCCGCATCGACACCCTGCGGTACCTGCAAGGCGATCTGCCGCGGCTTTTTGGCAACGCCATCCGCGAGTTTGCTCAGCAGATAGGCAAACAGAATTTCTTCACCTTTGGCGAAGTCTTCGATCCGCAAGCCGAGGAAGATATCGCTCGGTTCATCGGGCGAAATACGCGCGATGCGAATGAACTCGTCGGAGTCGACGCAGCGGTGGATGTTCCACTCTACGAGGTGCTGAGAAAGGTCACTAAGGGATTCAGCCCGCCATCGGACCTGGTCAGCATGTTTCATTTGCGCAAGAAAAAGGAGCGTGACGTTCTCAGCTCTCACGGCGATGCGACACGGTTTTTCGTGACCTTCCTGGACAATCACGACGTAAAGGAACGTTTCCGATACGTGGATTCCAAAAACGAGCACCGTTTCGACGATCAGGTAACCCTCGCTTTCGCGTGCCTTTATGCCTTACCGGGAATTCCTTGCCTCTACTATGGAACCGAGCAGGGGTTACACGGACATGGCAGCGATCCTGCCGTTCGCGAGGCGCTCTGGGGAGGACCTGGCTTCAGTGAAGCCAACTTTTTTTACCGGGAAATTGAACAGATCTCCCGCGTCCGCAGTCTTCGACCGCCTCTCCGCTACGGTAGGTTCTACTTTCGCCCCACCTCAAGTGATGGACACATTTTCAGGATCTCGAACTCCAATGGGGGAGTACTGGCCTTTTCCCGAATTTTGAATGACGAAGAGATTGTGGTCGTTGCCAATACCAACGTTGCTGAGGGAATATCCGTAGACGTTATTGTAGACACTCATCTCAACAGACCAGGGGCGCGATTTCAGATTCTATACAGCAACAAAGGCGCAACAACTATGCCTCAAGTCCAAGAGATAAGAGTGACGGTTCAAGAAGTTGACGGTGGGATTGGTTGTCACCCTGTTCAGGTAATCAGTGTCGCTCTTCAACCCTGTGAAGTGCAGTTACTGGCCCAAAACGGCCCGAGTGGCATGCTTCAAACGCCTTAAATGGCGCTGCCCTCCAAAAGCACGAACGTTGCCGAGTCGAAAGTATCATAGGCGTCACGCCTGTGACCCAAAGGCTCTTGGCAGATCCTCTCGCGAAGAGCATCAATCCGGGGGGTCGCAGGCACGTCGAGTTTTCACTGATAGATCCCCAATAAAGGTGGGTTGAACTGCCCCGGTTTAGGCCACAGGCGAGACGCCTATGATACTTTCGGCTTCGTGATTCTTGAGCGACGGCCCGAGTGGCATGCTTCAAACGCCTTAAATGGTGCTGCCCTCCAAAAGCACGAACGTTGCCGAGTCGAAAGTATCATAGGCGTCTCGCCTGTGACCCAAAGGCTCTTGGCAGATCCTCTCGCGAAGAGCATCAATCCGGGGGGCGCAGGCACGTCGAGTTTTCACTGATAGATCCCCAGTTCCACAAACTTTGAAACTCGCGGGTCCCGTTTCCGTTTGTACGTCGTAAAGGAACCTCCGGTCCGACAACCGGAGCCACCGATGAATACTCATGAAAACAGTTTACATACCGAATACCGGACCCAATTCACTCGTGCGGTTTCGCTTCCCGATCTTCCACAAAGCCACGGCACTATTCAATCCAAACCGCCAAGCCAGAACCCTTTCTGCGGCACCCACTCGGGTTACTTTTGAGACTCAATCCCCCGGGCGCTCAACTTCAATTCGTGTCGCTGATCCTACGTGAATTCCAATACTCAGATCAACCGGAGTCAGCCCGGTGAACACAACAACTTACCCAATAAAATCGGCCAACCCTTTCCAACCTCGCGTCATCTTCGCAACCATAGTGACGCAGGGACTCGGCTTCTGCCTCCTCGGTTTCTATATCGCGTTGCGCGGCGACGGTTATCCGGAACATTGGATTCCTTCCGTCCTCGCGATCACTGTTGGCGTTGGTTTCTTAGCCTCCTCACCCCTCAGCCGGCGGTGCTGCAATAATCATCGGCGTAAGTCAGGAGCGGAACACTCAGTCCCTCTGTCCTCCAGCGTTCCGACACGCTCACGCTACTAGATTAAATCGTCTCGTGAGTGTCGATATTTATCATTTCTATTTGAAACCGTCTCTATCTTCGGATGATCCAAACTTTCAAAATCAATGATATAATAATTGCTCTTAAAATTACCGTTCGTTAGCTTGACGGCTTGGCGCACAGAAAATCTTACGGGAGAGATTCATCCCTTATCTCCTGACTGTCGCGAGCCCTTTTCCGCTTCTGGAGTCGACCGGTTTATAAGCGACAGTGCCGATTGTTGCTACGATTCCAAACCTTACAGCCAGATGTATTGACTTTCCCTCTTTTTTAGGTCTACAAAACGTTCACATGCATTTTGAGAAAAGCGGAGGCTTGGGCAAGCCCGGAATTTCCAGCTTCTGTAGCGCATCTCCTGCAAAGAGAAGCGGCGTTTTGCTATTCACATTGGCCGGGCTGGCACTCCGATCACTCGCCGAGGATGTGGAAGTACCGGACTATTTCTCATCGACAAGAAGCCCGGAGAAATCCCCGAGCCCAAGCCAGGTTGGCCAACAATTGACTGAGAGCGATGCAGAGACCCTCATCGATCATGCTGACGACGCACTTACGAAACTAGCTGGGGGCGACATTTCCGCTGCGTATTTGTTTGCGTCAATCTTCGGACAAACCGTCGATTATTACGACGAGGGACAGAAAACTCCGAGTCAAATCGTTTCTGACAAAGTGGCTATTTTTCGAAATTATCGGAGCTATTTCTCGCAGCGTGTTGGAGAGCTCGTGCTAAGCGACACCGAATCACCGGAATTAAAATGGGTCAGTTTCAGTTATCGGTACGAGATTGTGAAAAGGTCGGGCGGAGTGCTTCGCGGAGTGGCTGATGCTCGATGGGCACTCTTACAGGTCGGTGGAAAGCTTTTGGTAGTTGCCACCCGAGAAACGGTTCATAGGCGATAGTTTTGACCGTCCTTACCCGATAAAAAATAATATGAAGCTTTTGCGCTTTTGGACGTCAGTGCTGATAGTTTCGCTCAATCTTTTGAGGTGCTTAATGGCCCAAACGCCGGCCGAAGTACGCCAGGCATTTGTTAACTTGCGATCAGATCACATTAAGCATAATTGCGGTCGGGCCACCGATTGGCTTTACGCTCATCGCGATGCGGTCAAGGACGCGATGATTCAGGAACTTTATTTAACGGACCGCCAGGGAAGGGATGCGTTGCTCCACGTTCTCTTCAACACAAGCTCGTTTGTTCCAGATGATAGATTTCGCCGCTTTGTAATGGCACGCCTTCCCGAAGAGGACACGGCGGTGAGAAAAGGGGATATTGAAACTGGCTATGATCCAGAAACCGGGGAAGCCACTGGAAGCGTCGCAGCACATTGGGAAGCCTGGGACTACATAGATAGTCATTTCAATTCCTTTGAGACACTTCTCAAGGATCAGATTTCGCATTCGAATAGTATGTTCGTTTTGTGGGGCGCAACCTTTATACTCGCCAAGCATCGTGCGCTGCAGGAAAGTCTTGATCTTTACGACGAGGGTGTCATGCGACGTATTGCCTCTAACCTCAGGAACGATGACATACCTTACAACGGCGGCCAGGCGGTCCGCACTTTTCTCTTGCTTGGGAAATTCAGCATTCCCACATTGCAGCACTCAGCACGCGATTCCGATAACCAAATGGCGAGCTTGTCCAGGGCATTAATCGATGCGATCCAATACGGAAAGCACAACGCCTTTGGTTACATCAATGCTCAAGTCAATCAGTTAAACATGCCCCCTACGAGCAGTGAGACAGATTTCATACAGGAGCCAGATTGGCTGAGCGATATCACTCAGAAATATGTTGATGCATTAGGAAATAATCCGAATCTACCATATCCCTAGCGTAATCCGGGCGCCGCAGAAATATACTTCTTAGACGCAAGAATCTGAAAGAATTGATTTAGCTTATTCACTTTGAATTCAAGCTTCTGCGGGCCGCATCTAACTTTTGTTCGAGAACCGGATTTCCTGAGGCCAAAACGGCGGCCTTGGATATGCTGGCCGCTGATCCCTCAGAGATCAGTGCGTCAATATACTCTGATAGCGACTGTGTGGATAACGGCGATACTTTTCGAGCCCCTGGATCCTGGCTTAGCCAATATCCCAATTGTGATGCCATGGTACGCCCCGGCTCGGGAAATTCTTTCTTCAACTTCAATACGGTTAGCAGTGCATTTGGCTCTAACCTTCCCGCCTCACTGAGTCGGAGGGGCATCAGTCCGCGCGCAAGGTTGGCTAGCTCAAGACGGTCCTCTCTCGTGAACGGTGCATCCAAGTTCCACGCAAAAAGCCATCCGTCGTTCCCGGCCGTAACGAGAAGTTTTCCGTGAGAAAACGCAATTCCCGTTACCGAATCGCTGTGAGCGAGCCTTTCGCTCAGTTGGCGACCATTCGTAGCATCCCATACAAGCACTGTTCCGTCTTCACAGGCGGTAGCTAAGCGCCTTCCGTCCGGGCTGAACGCGACCTTCGAAATCGGCTCTGATTGACTATCGACGGAATGGCGTAGAGCACCAAAACGGGCGCGGCCAGTTTGTGGATCCCAAAGGATTGCCGATCCGTCGTCGGACGCACTTGCAAGAACACTTCCATCTGGACTGAAGAGGCAGGCATTCACCCTTCTTGCATGGCGCATGGGCTCGGTCTCGATCGCTTTGTTGGTTCTGAGATCCCACACTACGACTCTTCCATCGCTTAATCCCGCCGCCAACAGATTGCCATTTGGACTAACCGAGACATCGGTAACTTCGGATCCGGCAGACAAATTACCAATGAGCGCACCATTATTCGCATCCCAAGTTTTAATTGTGCCATCCAGTGAGGAAGTAAGAAACCCACGATCGTTCGGCTCAAATGTGATGGCGGTGATTCTCGCCGAATGTCGCATAATGCCCCCGGTCGGTTTGCAATCCGGTACAGTCCAGAATTGAGCTATACCGTTTATTGTCGCGGTGGCGATGATAGTTCCGTGCGCATTGAAGGTTGCAGAATAGATGTCTCCATCCGTCTCGGACGTTATTCCAACGCTTTTCCGCATTCTCACATCCCAAACTGTCGCTCGATTGGCCGCAGCAGTAAGGAAATATCGGCCGTCCGGACTGAAGGCCGCAGCAACCACCGGCGCCCCCTGTGGCAGAGGGCCCCAGACTAAACGAGAGGTGGACAAATCCCAGAGACGAGCCTGTCCGTCCGCTGCGCCCGTGAGAGTCGTTTTCTCGTCCGGCGATAGTGCAATTGTCTGGACCGCCGCGCCCTGCGGCATCGCGTTCCCCAAAGGTGCCAAAGTTGGCGCTGCCCACATTCTGAGCAGTCCCGTGGAAGTCCCGATAAGAATCCGACCGTTAGGAGTGAAGGCAGCGCCCAGAATCTGATCTCTTTCGTCGATCGCCTCACCCATAGGCTCTCCTGAAGATGCCGACCAGACGCGCACTTTTCCATCGTCTGTCGCCGAAAGAAGTCGGTTTCCATCAGGGCTGAATGCAGCCCAGCTAACCTCGGAGGTTTGATGCAGGGAAACAGGCATCGTGAGATCGGCGTGCCATAAAAGTACATCTCGTCCCGAAATAGTCGCGATACGATCCGAAGTTGGACTAAGCACGGCGTTATCAATTGGCCCGCCTCGAGGGGCCGATATATGGAGCAGTTGACCTGTCTGTGCGGACCACAATCGTGCAAATCCATCCCTGCATGTCGTTAGTACCATCTCTCCACTCGAATCAAACTGCGCAGTCGTCACAGCTGCAGAATGTCCGAGGTCAAACAATATTTGCACATTCTGTGTATTCCAGATACGCGCCACGCTTCCGAAGGTGGCGACAATGCGAGTGGAGATAGTTGGGTGAAAGCAAATCGAATTAACTTCTGTTCCGTGTTGGAGCGGCTTGCCGATTGCATTGCCTGTCGTGGCATCCCACACTCGGACAGTCCGGTCGCGCGAACCAGTAGCCGCGTAATGAGAGTCTGCGCTGAACGCGACGCAGCCAATCGAATCTTGGTGCGAGAGCATATTTGTCGTCGGTTGACCAGTTCTCGCGTCCCAAATCCGAGCAGTCGCATCTCTGGACGCGGTAATAAAATGAGTCCCATCGGGAGAGAAGGCGCAACAAAGTACGATTTTCTTATGACCAGAGGGAATTTTGTCGAGGAACTTTCCGGTTTCGGTGTCCCAAACCCACACCTCTCCATCGGGCAGGCCGACCGCGATACGCTTTCCTTGGGGTGAGAAACTGATCGCTGAGATATCTGAAGTCGGCGGTTGAAGTTGTCCCGGAGGGGATACGGCAAGTGGCCACGACCGTTGACATAACGCGAACCATAGTCGGTCGGCGGCCGACATCGATTCAGGGTCTTGCTCGACAGCTCTAGCGAGAAAGGCAATTGCCGCGGAAGCATTCCCATTCCCAAAAAGCTCTTCCGCGCGCGACACGTCAGAACGCGCCAGCGCCTGTCGAGCGTTACGTTCTGATAGGTTCGCCCAAACTGCAAGCACGCCGAACAGAACGACTACTGAGACGGCTGTGCCGAAAAATGCGGCTAACCGGATCGCACGCTTTCGTTTCGATAGTCTAATATAGTCCGCCTCAAAGGGCTGCAGCGTTTCCGGTTCCACGCGGAAGACCTCGCGCGCCTCGGCCAGAGGAAGGTTACTGGCTAGTCGGCGAGGATTTCTATTGTCCCGATCCCATTCCGCAGCGGCAATGGCAAAACGTGCACGAAGTCTCAAAAAATCGATTTCATGCTCCAGCAAACTGCGCAAACGGCCCCATTCGTTTAACAAGGCCTCATGGGCGACGCTCACCACCTCGTTTTTTGCGTCGTCGCTATAGGCGATAAGTAGCCGAGCATCCAAAAAGCGTTTGATTACCTCCTCAGCACCGGTCTCTATTCCCTTAAGCGCTTCTCGCCGAACGATCCGACGGGAAAAGTGCTCTTGTGATCCCGGCAACTTGCGAAATTCAGAGTCGAGGGTCGTGAGGTTCTTGAAGACCCTGGGAAAGGACGCCTTGGCTTTTTCGGAAAGGTCCGCATAGGCGGCGTCGGCGACGTTGAGCAAGACGCCGCGCAGGCCTCCATTTCCACCGCCAAGGCCATCATACGCCTCATGCGTCATTTGACGCGTTGATCCAGCAGCCTCAAACAACTGATCCAGTGTCAGCTCAAGTAAAGGCAAGGCCCCCCCGCCCCCCAGTGCTGAGTCTCGCAGCACATCATCCAAGCGCCCCTTTACCGGATGATCTTCAAACCTGACTCCGGCCGCCCGCGCCGGAAACCGAATCATCTGGCTGAACTCATTGCTGTTCGGTGGGAGCAAGTGATATTGGCCCTTGCCTTTCAGCAGTTGAATCAAGTCTTCTGATTCTTCGCATTTGGAAAAAAAATCGCTACGTAATGTTCCTACAACCCAGACATAGGGTATTTTGCTGCGCACCAATGAGGCGATCGCTGCCAGGAAACGAGCTCGTTCAATTGCGGGAAACCGGTCTTCCAGAAGAAATAGCTCTTCCAATTGATCTAGTCCAAGAATGAGACGCAATTCTGAAAACTGGAGAGCGTCCAACAATCCCTCGACGTACTCTGCATCGTGGGCTCTACCTTGGTCGCGCAATAGAACCGCTTGCTGGCGCAATTGCTGCCTTTCAGCCTGATGAGATTCCCTTGCTAACTGTTGCAAAGTGCCTGCCAGATACATTTCCAGACCTTCTGGATTATTCCGTAACCTTGCGCCCAATCCTTGGGATCCAGCCCCAACTTCCAAAATCTCAGGAATTGCCTCAGGTCCAGAAAGTGCACTTGCAAGTCCTTCGAAGAGATCGCCGGAGCTCTGCGAAGGCTGGAAAACTGCCCGTCTCCAAGCTCCGAATCGCTCAAGTCCGCCATTGACCAGGGCCGGAATGACACCGGCCCGCAGAAGAGACGACTTGCCGCTGCCGCTTCCCCCAAATATCACGACGAAGGGCGGCTTCCCTTGGCTCACATGATCCCTTAGTTGGCCAATTACTTCGTCAATCGCTCTGGTCCGGCCAAAGAAAACCGCAGCGTGTTCAAACTCGAAAACTTTGAACCCGCGGTACGGTGAACCTTCCACCCATCTCGGAGCTTGTTCTGCTAGAGCTGTCTCCTGTGCATCCTTCCCCCCAATATCAACAATCGTCTTACGGAGATGCTCCTCGAGGAGCTCTTCAAATTCGGCCGTATTCTGGTATCCGCGGAAAGCCGCTTTGAATGTGCCGCCGTCGGTCAGGTCGGTAAACCAATGCTCGATGAATCGTTGTAGACTATCCCACTGACGCTTACGCTCCTCGAAAACTTCTGGCGGTTCAGCGGGAATCAAGGGAGTTTCCTCACGTCGGTAAATCAAAAGTCTGGGTGTCTTCGTTGCTGACGTTCGATAACTTTCAAGAGCCGTCTCAAACTCGTATTCACTTCCTGACAAATACGGCCGACCGTCGGATCGAAGATGGGAACTGTGCAGCCTCGTCCCAAGCCGTGACCACAGGATTCCGACAAAAACATCAAACTCTGCAGGGGGCGGAATCTGGTTTTGAAAATCGGACCCGGCATGCATCGGTTCGTGTTCCCAGAAATATCCTTGCACGCCGAGGCGACCCGCGAATTGAGCTTCGAGTCGCGTCAACACCTTTGCTGTTACTTGGCGCTCTTGCCGGACGTCGCCTGGACTACTGACAAAGATTCTGACTGTCTTCATCGGACGAAAGTGAGAGTTGAACGCCAGTCATGCGTGGATTGAATGACGCTGATTCCACTGGTATTTAGAATCATCGCAGGGAGCAATATTTAAGTACCGGAGCGGCTAAACAAACTTTCTTCCTTGTTTGCTTCCAAGACAAATGGCCGACCCAGTGATTCATCACCGGGTCGTTATCGCTGTTGTCGATCCCCATTGCCCAGGGTCGTATCTCCGAGGAGATCGCGTCCCCACTGATCTGATCGATGTGGACTCATATAGAGCTGGTCCACGGTATATCCAGTGTCATTCTCGAAGGTGAGAAAGACTCCCCCCTGGTATTGTCTGCCTCGCCCCTGCATGAGAGCAAAGACCGCCATCAACACGGCACATAGAAGTGTCAAATTCTTCGTAGTCAGTTTTTAGTTTGTCTTGTCATTTCTTGACCGGTACTACGTGGAGCAACGGCGAGACCGGTGTTCACTAAGTACAAACAAAGTTTGATCCACAGGTTTCACCGGTTTGCACAATTTGCAGTGACTCGGTAGAACTCGGATACTTCGGGCAGGCTTCTTGTCCGAAAGAACGATTGAGATCGACCACAATCCCCAGGTCGCGATCGCAAAGAACGGATCAAAATCCACCCTGAAACTCGGTCTTCTTAGTTTGTTTATAAATTGTGAGCGCCGATTGATTCGGCTGAAACAAAGAAAAAACAACTCAACACCACACGACTATGCCGACCGCCCACTTACTTGTGCCGAAGCGGTGAAGTTTGATGCAAAGAATGAGCTCAACGGGTAGGCACGTGCTCCGCCGATTGTCGCTTCGATCTTAGCCCGTGACCGAACTCGACTAGCGGGCGGGCTGGATTGGACGTCGACGCGGAGAAAACTTCAGAGCGTTAGGAAGTTTGACGTAGAATAGGCGTCTCGCCTGTTCATTCCGGGGAACGGCTCACATAGCGCAACCGAGCGATTTCGTCGGGATGCATCCCCAATTTAGACAGGTGCCCCCTGCCCGCTCCAAGAACAGCGTTTCGGCGTTAGCGATCTTAAGCCTGCGCTCAACAATTGGCAGTAGCCTTATTCAGCTAAGCTAAAGAACTCTCCGATAGGGATATTGAGTCCGGTCAGAGTGTCGCAGTCTATCGACTTTCGGAAGACCGAATTTCTCTCACCTCTTCGATCAGGCAGCGGCTTCACAAAAGCAATCCCCCTGTCTTCACATCACGCGCCCATCTGTGAAACAAATCGTTTCCATAAACTTTGAAACTCGCGGGTCCCGTTTCCGTTTGTACGTCGTAAAGGAACCTCCGGTCTGACAACCGGCACCACTGATAAATCCTCGCTCCGGGAGAACCCGGCCAACCTGACCAATACACATGAAAACAGTTCACAAACCGAATGCCGGGCCCAATCCTCTCGTGCGGTTTCGCTTCCCAACGTTCCACAAAGCCACGGCACTATTCAATCCGAACCGCCAAGCCCGAGCCCTTTCCGTGTCGCCCTCTCGAGTTACGTTCGAGATTCAATCCCCGGGCGCCCAACTTCAATTCGTATCGCTGATCCTAAGTGAATTCCAATACTCAGATCAACCGGAGTCAGCCCGGTGAACACAACAACTTATCCAATGAAATCGGCCAACCCTTTCCAACCTCGCGTAATCTTCGTAACGATTGTGACGCAAGGACTCGGATTCTGCCTTCTTGGTTTATATATCGCGTTGCGCGGCAACGGTTATCCGGAACATTGGATTCCTTCCGTCCTCGCGATCACTGTAGGCGTTGGTTTTTAGCCTCCTCACCCCTCAGCCGGCGGTGCCGAAAGAACCCTCGCCGTACGCCGGCAGCAGCATGCGCCCTCCCTCCGTCCTCCTGCGTTCTCACTCGTCCACGATATTGACAACTCCCTGTTTTCTCCTTGGAATGTTGCAACGCTAGTGACTACGCAAGGTTGTGCAATTCTCCTGTCGATGTAGTTCCACGCATCGATTGAACGAAAATAAGCATTTCTTCAATCGTATAAGCAGGATCTTTTGCGTGAAGCGTTGTATGACAATTCGGACAAACGGGCCGCAGATCCCTGATGGGATTGATCTGATATTGACCGTATCGCGTGCTTATCTCGACTAAGTGATGAACGTGAATTGTTCCGGCAAACTGCTGGCCGTAATGCTTGGAAAAATCAAATCCGCAGACGACGCACACCGGCCCAAAATGCCGAATACATTCTTCCCGCGCCTTCCGGCTTCGATCAAAGATAAGATATGATCGGCGATTTGCTCCACCTTCCAAGTAAATGCCAGGGCTTACCTCCTCACCTTCGACTTCCTCTTGGAAAATCATGTTGCACGCCCGGAAAAACTCATCCCTAGCCCTCCGTTCCCAACCGTCGTCGTGTGGTTCGAAATGGAGCAACATATGGCTCCAATCGAAATTCGGTGGCTCCAATCCATCTGGATGCCATTGGAGAATATCCCAAACACGATGACCTAGTCTGCCAAATTCCCGGTTTACCGTTCCAGGAGCAAGGTTTAGCCTTGCGGCAAGATCGCGACGGCGTATTCGAAACTCATTCGAAGCATCAAGTATTGCGTTCGCGATTTTCCTTTGAAGATCCGTTCCCGACCCTAAAGCCCTTCTAATCGCCAGCTTATATATCTCAAACTGGCCGTCTGTCATTGATCCACTCGATTGTCTCGTCGCTTTGCGATAGTCATAAGTCAGTTTTTTTCTATTAGATTTTGTCAGGCGCATATCGAGCAAGGACTTTTCGGACCTTCGGATTTCGGTCCGCGATCAGTGCATAAAGGTAATGCCAATATTCCGACGCCAGCAGGGCTTTTCCTTGCATATTCCTTCTCACAAACGACGAGGTACTCAAGACTTTGTGGTTTCGTAGATCGGTGAGAAAGACTGGCGCATCGAGCCTACATACGCGCGCTGTCCGACCTGCGTAACATTCTCCGTCTCTCCACGCAGCCTCACCTTTAGTCAAGCCATCACCCGCAAACCGGTATATATCCTTGATGCAACAGTCCGGATACGCCCGATACATCAGCAGCAAGTCACCGGGAGTTGCTCGAGTCGACAGCGCCCAATCCAAGAAATCCCTGTCGTCCAGCAACCCCGATTGAGCCTTGATTGCTTGTTGGATCCAAACTTTGCGCGAGACATCGTAGTAACGCTTCAGCTCAATTGTCTCTATATTTCGAGGGACGTCGGGCCAGTCATGATGCCAACAGACGATACAATCGCATTGGGAGGCATCGTGACGATGTGTTTTAAAATTACTCGATCGAAATTCAAATTCGATCCGCACCAACTTCTCTTTCTCTCCAGAGTATCTATAGGCGACACAATCTGGATGAGCCGCACGGATTCGCTCGATCCGAAACTGCAGTTTCTTTGCAAGTTTTGAAAACAGAAAGACCACTCCGAGCTCGTTCTCCGGAGAATATCGTAGTGGCGCACTCTTGAGCGGTAGCGGCCTTTCAGAATTTCTCATGTTCTATAATAGACGTCTCCGCTTAGTCTGGCGAAGCGACATTCGACAGTTATCCGAGGGGCGCTGCTACATCCGCAGCTATTCGGTTAATTTGGCTCCCTGCTTTCAAAAACTTACCCATTGCTACTGGTCATCAACGAAGTCGGCTGTCTCTGTCGGACGCTAACCAAGCCGCCATGCTTTCCGAAATCCTTTGATCGACCATCAAGAAAACCATTTTCTACCGCCTCTTCGATCAAGCGACTGCTTCAGAAAAGCAACCCACTGCCTTGACTTTAGGTGCCCAATCTGCGCAACGAACCGGTTTCACAAAATTTGAAACTCGCGGGTCCCGTTTCCGTTTGTACGTCCTAAAGGAAACTCCGGGTCCAAACGTCACTTTGCTTACCTACGTCCGACAGACTGACTGAAGATAGCTCGGACTCAAGTTGTTGCTAAACTAAAACCGGTCGAATTCAATGAAAAACTCAGCGCCGCGGATTGTGCTCGCATCGGGTCTCTCGGCCCAAAATGCTTTAGCGAAGCGCAACGAAATAGCGCGAGATATCTTCGTATGCTATAGGCGTGACGATTCCGCCGAAGTGGTCGACCGCATTTACGGCGAGCTTGAGGCTGCTTACCCTAAAAGGGTTTTTCGCGACGTCAACGAGATGCAAGGAGGATTAAATTTTGAAGATCAAGTGAAACATCAGTTGCGGCATTGCCAAGCCGCGTTAGTGGTCATCGGTCCGGATTGGTTGGATATTAGAGACTCAGACGGCAATGTACGGCTTCTCAACGAAGGAGATTCCGTACGAATTGAGATCGAATCCGTGCTTGCACGCGAGGCGCTACGTGTGTTCCCGCTGTTAGTTAAAGGCGCGACCCTCCCAAGACCGGGTACTATCCCCCCAAGTCTACGACCGCTATTGCGCCGTCATGGCTATTCCGTTCGCCTTGACCCTGACTTCAAACCGGATATCGACCGGCTCATTGTCGCTCTTGATGTGACACTAGGTATTTCGCGGCCTGTCGCCAAGGCTCGACGTCTCTTGTTCTTTGCCCTCGGATTTCTCATTGCCGCCGCGTTAATGTTCGCGTTCAATGAACAGACTTTTCGAATCGCTGAGGATGGGCACGACTTTATCAAACACAACTATGCGAAGTTAACTAAACAACCCCTGATGGCCGGCCGCGCGGACCTTGCGCGCTGGAAGGGATGCATCTTTGCACTGCAAGATTCAAACGGTGGCTTTCGCTTCGGAGCAACGTCGGAACCCCAGGTATGGACCACCGCGCAATGTCTTACTGCACTTTTGGCGAGCCCATTGGATTTGAAAGAAGATCATGACAAAATTGTCATGGCATTTCAATTCATCGAAAACAGCCGCGATGCGAAGGCAGACGGATGGGGTCTCTTCGAGGACGGTTCAATAGCCCAAACGGAAATCACCGCTTGGGTTTGCGTGGCTAACGCACAACTGCTTGCCCCAACTCGATCAAAGCTTTTTGCCGATCAGGTGCCAGCTGCTCGCGAGCGTATCAGGCGAGATTTAGCATCCATCGCTCGTTGCCAACTTCCATCGCCGAAAGGAGCGTGGTCACCGATTTGGGTACCTGGTCAAATGGTGCCCGAGTTGGCCCGCACCTACTCTACGATTATGGCCTTGTGGGCCATGGCGGAGGCGAGAGACGTTAGCGATATTCATGAAGAGATTGGGTCAAAATATGATGCTGCCATTGATGATGGAGTTGCTTGGCTGCTTTCTAGCTTCCGTACGGGCGTTGGTTTGCCTGCGGCACCATCCATCGGCCAAGGTGATATTCCTTTCCCTGGCTTGACTGCGCAGGCGATTTATGTCCTACGGCGTGTGGAACGGGTGAGACCGAACCTCCGTAACTTAGGAGCCGACTTTATCGCCAAGGATATTTTTCTTAAACTCGTAGAAACAGAGGAGCCCTTTCAAAGCTACGATGTGATGCAAGGGGGGGTGACCGATCTGCGGCCTACCCGATACAAGCTTGAAAACAGTAGCTTTACTCGATTTCCATGGTTGCTGCTCGCTACTTCTTCATTGAGAAATGACGAGGCTTTACCGGTCGCATCTAAAGAAAGAGCGGCGAAATGCTTCGAACGACTTAAATTCCGTACCGGTGGCGTCGATGCGCACCTGCGCACTGCTGAGACGTGGGAAATTGCAGAGACGCTTTACTGCGTTTCTAGAGGGCTCGAGCAAGACAAGGAGTCAGAGTGGTGATAATTAGTTCCCAATACAGGCGACCACTCCAAGACTCTCACAGGAGGTTTTTTGCTTGCTCCCTCAGCCGTTCCTAATGCCCAAAAGTAGACGCGTGGAAAACCCAGGACCATATAATCCTTACGATTGATTTTCGCACGTCATTATGTGTAGCAGCAAACTCTCCCTGATCATTGGAACGAGCGCTGGGACTTGCACGCGCATGGTCCAGATTCACAATGCAACCCTCAGCCATTTCTTGGAAGGCTCGAAGCGGAAGTTAATCCTAACGCGACAACGGCGTCGATTTTCTTGCGATGATGCGACCGTAATCTAATATGCTCGATTTCGTCAGATGAATCGCATTATGCCAAGCTGCGGCCTCACTTTTTGGAATGACGAGATTATTTGAGACCTTAGTAAGAGTTTCAAAGTGCTCGCGCATCTGTAACGTAAGGTCTACGCTGGCATATACTGTAAAGCATTCCGCTCGAAGCAAATCACACCATTCCTCACCAGAGATCAGGTAGGCTTTCCACTGTTCTTCAAGCTGCGTCATCAATGCACGCTGACCAGTAGTCAACGGTACCACCTTTAGGAATGCGTCTTCGAATGCGATCCGGCCGTCGGACTTGAGGGCTCGCGACCACCGCCGGATAAATCTTTTCTTGTCTGCGATATGCACCCATGAACTCTGGCCCCAAATTACGTCGAACTCGGCCAACGGGACTTGTGTGGCCATCAAATCGCTGCATTCGAAAGTCACTAATCCGTTGAGACCGACAAGTCTTGTAAGTTGCCTTGCCTCGCGGAAACGCTTTGGGCTGAAATCGATTCCATGCACGCGGCAACCAAATTCCGCTGCTAGCACGCGTGCAGAGCCACCTAGGCCGCAGCCGAGATCGAGCACCTTTGTTTCCGAATTTATACCGGCGCCGCGGGCAAGTTCCTTGACGAATTCCACACCGCCAACGTGATTTTGGTCAGTCAACTGCGTTGCGTTATCGACTGCTAGATCATTTTCCACTAATCCTACAAGCGTATCCCTAGCTGCGCGAATTCGCTTTAGGATTGTCCTTTGCTGAAGCGGATGTTCTTCATATACACGGAGAACCTCTCGTTTTCTATAGCGCTTCATTGAACCAATCAAACCGATCTTCGGTAATTGCGCCATACTCTTCGGTTAAACGGAATCTGGCCTGCCGCCACATAGCGCTGTCGAGAAAGATTCTGTCAGAAATACTCCGAGCGCGGAACCTCCGCTCAGCGAAAGCAATGCCAACGGCGACGTTTTCGGCCGGCGCTGGCGCTGCGCCAATCTCGCCAACGGAAGAGCTCGAGAGAACAAATTAGGTTCAGGTCGAACCCATGCCTCTACCGACCGTATCGTCGACGATAGAACCAGCCCGGCCGACTTCAAGATGCGGCGGCATTCATCAAGTCCCTCCAACCCGAGCCGCTCCTCGTGAAACTCAATAATGACAAGCCGGTACTCCGAGAGGAGATCCGAACTGCTTCTCAAGACCTCGAGTTCACTTCCTTCGACATCCATTAGAAGCACATTGAACGGTCCGTGCGAATCATGTAAGTCGGCGAAAGATCGCCCTCGCACCGAGATTTGCCTGCAATCCCGGTCAGAATATATCCCGCTGTGCGTCATCAGCCGATGAATCGCAAACGGCACCTCCCGTTCTGTCGATACGGCGCATTCCTCGATCTCAAAGGAAGCGTTATTGAGCTCGCGGTGGCGAGCCAATAACGGGATCAATTCCGGATTGGCTTCCACAACGAGGTGCTGAGTTCTCCTTTTTAGACGGGAATTCACCAGACAGGAGAGGACTCCTATACAGCCTCCTAATTCGATTACCCGATCGTCCGGGCGCAGATATTGGCGAATCAGCTTCCGCTCCGCGGCTTCGTACTCTCCAAACACGAACGCCGAACGGTAATTGCGATCCGTCAAATGAACTGGAATCTCAAATCGGCATCCATCGACGCGGTAAATCGCCCCGGTGAGATCAAAGCCAAATCCAATAGCAGGTCGAATGAATCGTCCTGAAAATCTTCCCAACTCACGGCGCACCGTCTCGCTCAGACAACCCCACGTCGATTGTGAGGAGGGTATGACTGCGGTGCGCCTTGACTCGACAACTTGGGGAATTTGCTTCCGGGTATCAATTGTAGGGGTCTGCATAGAATATCGGTGGTAAGAATTTTTCCAGCGTACCTGGCCCTGTCCGGCGGAATTGGCTGTCCGCTATTCAATACAAACGATTTCCTGTGACCCGGTTTCACAATCCCTGAGAAACGTTCGAAATGAACGCTTCCGATGATGTCCGAGATGATTGGCGGTCGGACAAAGCTGCCCTTGGATCTCTGCGATTCGGCTGCTGTGCAGACGTTAATTGACTACGTCAAACACAAAATTTTGGCGTTCCAGACGAACCCAGCTCGAGCACAAATAATCCGATCAAAATCCGAATCTTCATGCCGATGTGCCATTCCCCCGTCACGGAGAGATTCGCCCTTCGGCCGCAATTAACGCTTCGCAAAGAGAGTGAATCTCCGCATCGACATCCGCCGGGTCGGCAACGGTACGGCCAACTTCTTCGCGCAAGATCGCTGTATACTGTTTCCGCAGACGGTGAATGAGCGTCTTAACCGCCGGTACACCAATTTTCATCTTCTTTGCGACCTCCTCATAAGTAGGCACCCTAGTCTGGTCCCCCAGTCGAACGAACGGTTGCAACTCTTCAAAGACCGCACCTTTACCCTGTGCAACATACTGCTCGTGCAATTGAGCCATGACATGATGAAGCAATGTCATCGCCCAACGCGCTTCGTAGATCTTTTCCGCCGTGAGAAAATCAACGGGTTCCAATCCGTACCGTGTCTCCCCTTCCTCCCAATTCAAGGAGATAAATTGATTCTTCCCACCGCGTTTCAGACTGCGAGCCCGCTGCAACTCGTTGGCCAGGTAGTTCTGAAACGAAGCCAATAGAAATGACCGGAATTTCCCTTTGAGCCGGTCTACCTGGTTCAGCGCCCGGTGCTCAAGAAGATGCACAAAAAACCCTTGCGTCAAATCCTGAGCATCATGGGGTGAACGACCCCGGCGACGCGCAAATGCGTACAGCGGATACCAATATAGCCGGCATAGCTCGGCCAGCGCAGCTTTACCTTCTTCCGCTCGGCTCTGCACGGAAGCCAGCACAAGCGTCCACCGCGTCGTGTGAAATTGCCTTCCACCAACGCCACTAGAGTCGTGTTCCTGTGACATAATCCACTCAAGCAAAAACGTATCTAACTAATACCGGACAAGTTCCAAACAACAATCCCTATCGCCGCAAATCAAGCGGAAGCACAGCCTCAGTGCTCGTCCTCTCTCGATTGTTTAAAGTATCCGACTAGTTAACCCCATAGTGGATGGGGATTGAAAGTACAGTCTGAGAAGCTGGAGACTAGCCAGCATGGAAGATGATCTTGTGAGGAGTTCCCGACCGAGGCGAAGAGCGAGCGAAATCGCAGAGTTACTGGGAAGCTACCGGCAAAGCGGTCAAGGGCAGCGAGAATTTTGTCAGCAGCGCGGGATCGGCTTGAGCACGCTCCAGAACTATCTGCGTCGTGAACGAGTCGGGGAAAAATCACAGGGACTTGTCGAAGTTGAGGTGGTAGCTGGGAAGCGGGCAGATGCGAAGGCCAGAAGCCTGGAACTGATTACGATCAACGGATACCGGATTTCGGTTGGCGCAGGCTTTGAGGCTGGGGATCTTATTCGGTTGGTAAAGACAATTGAGCAGATCAACGCCATTAGGCGTTAATGGATCCTTGAACCATGATCGGCATCGGACCCGCGACGCGAGTCTATCTTGCGACTGGTGCGACTGACATGCGAAAAGGTTTCGACGGGCTCTTTGGAATGGCGCGAGATCGGCTTGGGCTTGATCCCTTAAGCGGTCACTTATTCGTCTTCTGCAACGGACGACGCAACCGGCTCAAAATTCTGTACTGGGACGGCAGCGGCTTATGGCTCTGCAGCAAACGGCTCGAACGAGGTCGATTCAGTTGGCCGGCTGCGAGTGTGGATCAAATCCGGGTGCAAATGAGTAGCGAAGAACTGACATTGCTGGTCAGCGGCATTGAATTAAAACAGACGAGCAAAAAAGAGTGGTATCGCAGAGAAAATGGAGTGGAAAAAGCTTTTGTTTAGCACAGAGTTTTGATAAGTTATGAACAGTGTTTGATTCTGGTTCCATTACCCCGCTTCCGCTAGATCCAGAGCTGCTTGAGGCCTTTATCGAAAAGCTTCCCGCAGAGGTTGTTGAACAACTTACCAACAATTGGCGGGAGAAAACTGAAGCTCTCGAGCGCAGCGAAAAAGAGAACCGGCTCTTGCGCGAATTGCTGCGCCGGATGCGGATAGAAAAGTATGGGCCTTCGAGCGAAAGACTCAGTGATCAACAGCTTGAACTGCTCGAAGAGGAACCGGGGGTAAGTCGGGCTGAAGTCGAAGAAGAAAGCAGCCGGGATCAATTGGAGCTACCGCTCAGGAAAGCCAAGCAACAGCCGGCACGTCAGAGCTTGCCGGCGGAGCTGCCGCGCAAGGAAGAGATTATCCCCTGTGTTCCCCAAGACTGTATCTGTGGGAGTTGCGGCAAAGAGAAGGTCGTTATCGGTTACGAGACGGCCGAGCAGCTCGACATTGAACCGATCGAGTACTTTGTGCGGTTGACCAAGCGCGAGAAGCGAGCTTGTCCGGACTGTCCCCAACAAGGGGTCCAATGTGCGCCACTGCCATCCAGGATCATTGAGAAGAGCCTGGCCAGTGACCGGCTCATCATCGAAACAATCGTCAACAAGTATGCTGATCATCTGCCGCTGTATCGGCAGAGCGCAATCATCGAACGCGACACTGGAGTGGAACTGTCGCGCTCGACATTGTGCGCTTGGGTGATGCGGGTCGGAGAACTCTTGAGACCAATAAAAGCGGCGATGGCCAAGGAGCTATTGGCTGGGGACTATATCCAGGCCGATGAAACGCCCGTCGAGGTGCAGTTGCCGGAGGTCAAAGGGAGAAATCATCAGGCCTACCTATGGCAGTATAGCCGGCCCGGCGGGGTGGTCGTCTTTGACTTCCAGCTTTCACGAAGCCGGGAAGGGCCAAAAGAGTTTTTGGGCGGCTTCCATGCAATCCTTCAGAGCGATGGCTATAGCGGTTACGATCGCGTCGGTGGCCCCGGACTGATCCATGCTGGGTGTTGGGCCCATGCACGGAGGTACTTTTTCCAGGCAACCGAAGCGCATCCCGAAGATCGCGATGCGATCGGGTTGGTTGCAGCCATTGATGAACTCTTTGGCGTCGATGCCCAGGCTCGAGAACAAGGTCTGAACATCAGTCAGCGTGACGAGCTGCGGCAGCAAAGAGCTAAACCGATCCTCGAATCGATCAAGAACCGAATCGAAGCGGCCAAGACCAAGAGTCTGCCCAAAAGCGCATTGGCCAAAGCTTGCAACTACACGCTGACATTGTGGAACCGGCTGACGCGCTTCCTTGATCACCCGGTCCTGGAGCTCAGCAACAATGCAGCCGAAAACGCGATGCGGCCGATAGCACTGGGACGCAAAAATTGGATCCACTTCGGTAGTAAGGACGCGGGTCCGAGGATCGCTGCGATCCTATCGATCGTTGAGAGCTGCCGCCGATTGAATATCCCGATCCGCGATTACCTCAGCTCGGTCCTTCCGGGGTTATCAAACCTGCCGGTCAAACGTGTGTCAGAACTCACGCCGAGTGCTTGGCTAGCTCGCCGTTAAAAACCCTCTCCCCAACTCGAACTCACCGTCACTGGTCAACATGCGGTTGGCTGAACGGATACGTTTAAACGCCCGCAAACACCTTCCGATCCTAAGCTAAAATCTTGAAACTTCTTCACCAGTTTTCGTTTGTACGACATAACAGGAGAAAGTCTGCTCAAAAAAGAGCCAAACAACTTAACAAAACGCCAACCAGGATACCATACAATCCCCCGTACCCACTACGTTAAAGACAATTTGATCTTCCGCAGACCTTGGCCTCGCTTTCCAGACACATCCTTTCGAAAGCGTAAACCAATCAATGACAAATCCGAGCCCAGGACCTCAAGCAATTCCACGTCGTCGTCCCGGATATCAGACGGCCCTCGATCCCAAAAAACCACTACGCGATATATCATTTTAAAGTAATCAACAACCTGTATCTCATCCTTCTTGACTTATTCGCAGCCCATCAGCTAAAAGAAAACGACAGGCGCCTGACATATTTACGTCGCTCAAAGCCAGCATATATCCACTCGGCGATGGAATTCTAGCACCATAAAAATCCTTCAACTATTAGCCTACAAAATATAACAAACTAACCCGCATTCAGCACATGCACAATTACGCTATTCTCTTGACAGCATGCCTAATATTAGCATCCGTAACCGGCAACGCCGGTACTATTGTCGGGCCCACTAAACCTACACGCGTAAACTCTTCCGATTTCACTCCGGTCGGAATGCCCACATCCTATGCGTTTACGGACAAAGCGAATAATACGTATGTCGAAGTATTTATATGGGGCAAAGCCGATGGAATAGTCGGTCTTCCCATTTTTCGTAAATATCATCTTTATCAAAAAATATGGAAGTTAGACGCGAATGGCATTCCGGTAGATGTACCCAGCTCCGGGCAGTGGGAAGATCTTGGATCGACAGCTGCAAATAATTGGAAGAATGCACCCAATCTTTCTATAACCATATCCCTTCTTACCTCTGAACACGACCACAGTAGAATCAAACTTCGTTCGCCACTTCCAGGCAGTCGAATCGCTATTAGTTCCTTTTACCCTACGCCCAAAGTGGTTTTGGCTCTCCCGGATGTAGCAAGTACCAAACATACCGTAACTGTTGACTATTCAAAGACCTCTGACGTCTCGAATCCGGACATTTCATGGAATTAATTCTGGCCATCGTGGGCCTGTCGTTCCAGAAAGCACCTCAACAAGTAACCTGTCGCTATTACGAACATGGCCCGTTTCTCACAGTGGACTCATTGGGCGTCTATCTTATTAGCTAGCGCCCCGTTGATCTCGTTTAAGTGAGCCTCATCTGAGGCATCAAGCTTCGAGCGTGACTTTAATACGAGCAAGATCTCCCTCGCGCGTCGCAGCATTCCTTCAATTTCTAATTCAGATCCTCCTTTGCTTTGCCGAAGAGTGATCGCTACTTCAAAATACGCCAGCGCTTCAGAGCTTGCCCATTGAGCGTTCGTTGGGTCTTCTTGCGCCAGTGCTATTAGCATTTTTAGCGAGACTTGGAATTCATCCAGGGCATTATCGAGATTTCCATTCTTTAGAAGCGTTTCACCGAGTTTTCCACTAAGCACTGCCATAAGACCCTGCCACTCTCTGTTGTTCGGATCTTCCTTGGCTAGTTGTTGTGCTAAATCAAGGGAATGACGGAAGGAATTTCGAGCGCCTTGCACATCGTGCTGAGCCATTAGAACATCACCAATTTCTTGATAGCTCCAAGCAACATCGCTTCGCCACAATAGATTCGTCACATCACGATCTGCCAATTTTTCACGAATAGAGAGCACACTTTGATAGCAGGTAAGCGCTTCACTGAGATTACTCTCTGACCTAAGCACGTCGCCCACCCTTTCGAGTGCAATTGATAAATCACGTTGAGTATTTGTGTCATTTTCGTTGCGATTAGCCAATGCTCTTGTGATCGCAAGTGAACTTTGATAGACTTTTAAGGCCTCTTGAAGATCGCCCTTTGCTTCCAGAACATAGCCAATACCCGCCAAACACTTAAATAAATTGCGCTCAGCGTCCGAATTGTTCGGATCACGGCTCGCTAGCTCTTGCCGGATCGATAGTGACTTGCGGTAGTTTTCCAAAGAACCATCCCAATCCCCTCTCGTGCTCAGAATATACCCGATGTCTTGATAAGCCGATGATAGTTCTCGCTGACAATCAGAATTGTGCGGTTCTTGATTCACTAATGACTTACAAGTATTCAAAAATTGGCGATAGTTGTCCATGGCGGCATCCGTATCGCCTTGGATATTCAGCACTTCGGCGATTTTCTCCAAACTCTTTGCGAGATCCATTTGCCAGTCGATATTTTTAGGATCCTTCTCTGTTAGTTTTTTTTGAGTCGCGGCGGCGTTTCGATAACTCTGCAACGCCGCGCTTAGATCGCCTTGGTCTTCTCGAATATCGCCATACTTGAAAAGCACATAGCTCCGTTGGCGTAAAATCTCTGGTCGACTATCACTAGTGGCGAAGGCGTTGTAGTATTCTTGGATTCTTCTGTTCACGTCGTTCAAAAGGTCTAGGCGTCCAATTGGTTTGAGTTTGTCGCTCAAATCCATTGTCATAAAAGTAATGAGTTTTTCCGCCTCGTTCCGTGCGCGCGATGCGCTTTCCGCCGCCCGATCGGCCAATCCCTTCGACCGTTCCGCTCGTCGAAATTGTCGGAAACTCACGATTCCGAATACCACCGCAACAATCAGTGCCGCTGTTATACCGCCCAGAACTCTGTATCGGGACCGCTCTTGAGCTCGCTTCAGTCGTTCTCGCTCAACAACGCTAGCGCCAATGTAACCAGCCTGCTGTTCGCTAAGCGATGATCTAAAGTCGGATGCGAGCTTCTCGCCTTCCGCCAGCGCCAATCCCGGTCGCAGCAGATCGTCCTTTTGCCTTCCGCGGCTGACCCAAAGTTTCAGACTTGCGTCAAGTCGGTCCCGCATCCGAAGGAACTCACGATTTTCGCTCAACCATTCCCGGACACGCTGCCATTCCCTTAGCAGCGCCTCATGCGCGACACTCATCAGTTGTTTCATCGTGCGGATCCGTATCCGCGACTAGCAATCGAGCTTGGACGAATCGATCGATAAAACCCTTGGCCCCCAGCCTGATACGGTCGTTCGCCTTACCCTGAGAAATGAAATCCAAATACGGCACCGTCCGCCTGTTCGGCACCTCTTCTTCGCCCTGACCCAGCGTAACGAGCTGACGCATGACCAGCGGAAATGCGTCTTGCGCTTCCGGTTCCAGCGTCGCAAAGACACCTTCAGCATGCTGAGCAAGCGCTCCCTTCAGCTCTCCCAGCTTCCGGTAATCTGACCAGCAAAGGATCTGGTCGCCCCGTGTCGCCTGCTCGTCGTAAAGCAGCGACAAGACATGTTCGAGTAACGGTAAGGATTCCGGCGTTGCAGATGCCACATCGCGAAGCGCTTCATCCAGGCGGTGGCGTGACATGGGTTCTTCTTCAAAGGAGAGACCCGCTGACTTCAGCAGGCAGCCGGATGATTTCTCCAATTTCATATGAACCCGGCGGCCGCAGATCGACTTTCCCGCTCGGTTTCGTTAACTCGATTAATTCCGGGAATTGCTGATACCAGGAATAAAAATCGCTTCTCAACGTCGCCAGCACGTAGACCCTTCCGCTCCGTGCGAGACCGGCGATCGCAGAAACATAGCTTTGCCTAATCTCCGGCGAAAAACCTGTCGTGAAGAGTTCTTCCAACTGGTCGATCACAAGCGCCAGTCGCGTCTTCGGAAGCTCGATTCTCTCCGCTCGTTTTCTCACGAAATCTGCATCTTTCTGCCTTCCCGAAGAGCGCAACCGGCGCTCCTTTTGTTCTAACTGGAAGCGGCGTTCAGTCCTCCATTCGCGACCGGCATGATCAAGGCCATCCCGAACGCGAAGGGAGACACTGTCTGCATGATCCCTCAACTCGCGCGCAAGATCCTGCGTCCCATGGGTGGACTCGGCGTCCTGCAAGTTAGGCAAGCCTGTTGGCTCGAGCAACGCGGCTGCAAGGGCGTCAAAACAATCGCCTCCACTTCCGCTCGATCCTGGTCTCGTGACGGCACGTCGCCAAAGCCCAATCCCCTCGATCGTACCAGGCTCAGTCAACAGCGGGAGGACGCCGGCTTGAATCAGCGAACTCTTTCCCGAGCCGCTGGGGCCAACGACTAGAACAAACGGCCGCCCGACTCTGACCTGCGCCTCAAGGGCTTCCATTACTTCCCCGATTGCCCTTGTGCGGCCATGGAATATCGGCGAGTGCTCGAAAGTGAAAAGGTTTAGGCCGCGAAATGGGCTCGATTGCCACCTCCTGACTTTAGGCAGAGATACAGCTTTTTCCCCATTCGCCGTGACCCGGTTTACCAGAAACCGCCGAAAATCTTTCCGAAAAAGCTCTTCGAACTCCTGAAGGTCTTGGTACTGCGCCACGGGTGTAGGAGGGGTCTTGCTTCGCTCGTGAACAGCAAAAATCTCCTGGACCGCATCCCAGTGGCGACCAAACTCGTCTCGCTCCTCTTTAGGTTCCAGCGGCAAAATCGGGTTGTTAGAGTTCCGATAGACAAACAATCCCAGGTCGCCGAAATCGCTCGCGGCCTCTTCTTGCATCGGAAAAATTTCCAAAGTTCCCTCTAGGTCATCCGGAGCACGATCCAATACCGATATTGAATCAGCTCCGGGTTCAAGGCGCGCCCAGACGATGCAGATGACGAGGTCGAACGGGACAGCTCCCGGGCCCTGATGGCCGGTATCGCCTCCCGCCTCCTGTTCCGAAAACGAGAGGCTCACAACCACATCCCCCGTTTCTGCCAGGCTCTCGCCTGGCTGACCCGTCTGGAACGCGAGATCGGCTTCAACGAGCCGCTGCAAGGTAATCTCGGCCGCGGTCACCGGAATGCTAAACTCGGCCGCGATCGCGCGCATGAGTCGCTCCGCCAGAACCCGCTCTTTCTGAACATCGCCCGACGCGAGAACGTTGACGCGGATCGTCCTCAGCATCCGGCGCCCGGCCAGCACAGCACCTTTTACCGCGTCGAGAGCCTCCAACAGTTCTGCCGGTGTCTGGAAGCGTCGGTTCGGGTTTTTCTCAAGGAGCAATTCCAGAAGTGCGACAACCGGTTGCGGAAGCGATTTCAATTGTTCGATCGGCGGAGAGCGATCCCGATGCTGATACAAGACCTCCACCGGGGTGCCTCGAAACGGAACCTGGCCGGTGACCATATCCCAGAGCGTCACTCCCAGTGAGTACAAATCCGACCGGATATCGACGTCCGAGCCGACGAACTGTTCGGGACTCGCGAATTCCGGCGTGCCGGCAAACGCTCCAGGCGCCGATACAGCAGATTCCAACTGCCCGTCACCAAGAGGTTTCGCCAGCCCGAGGTCAATAATCTTGACTCTTGGAACGTTGCCTTCCTCAAAGCCAACCATAATGTTGGCAGGCTTGATATCGCGGTGAATGAGCTGCTTCCTCTGGATCGCCACCAGACCGGCGGCAACTTGTGAGGTGATCTCCAGTGCCAGCATGACGTCCAAGCCGCCGGACCGTTTGATCAGGCGCTCGAGTGTCTCCCCTTCGACAAACTCCATTGCATAGAAATAACCCCGGGTTGTCCGGCCGAGATGGAACACAGATGCTACATTCGGATGCCTTAAACTTGCGGCCGCTCGTGCCTCGCGCAGAAATCGGCGGAGTGCGACATCATCCCCAAGGTATCGCCCACCAATCTCTTTCAGCGCGACTGGGCATCGCAACTCTGTGTCAAACGCCTTGTAGGTGACCCCCATTGCCCCTCGTCCCAACTCGACGGCGCTCCCGTCTTCGTTCAGCACGAGTTCATAGTGCCCAAACCTCCCTTCCGTTCTCGAATCGATTGCTCCGAATTCTGTCCGCGAATCACTGCCGCCACCAATTGCACTCCGCAACATGCAGACCGCGCAAAACTCCCCGGAATCGTCCGCTGCCAGCGGTGTGTTGCAGGTCGGGCAGAACCGAATCCCTACCCCTCCCGACTGCGGAATAGCCGCACCGGAATCGCTGGTTATATCTTTCCGATCAGATTTCACCGCCCAACCTGTGCTCGACCCGTGTCGGAGGGCCCTGGGCTTCAGGTGATAATCCACCGAAACGAACCCGCTTCCCGTGCCGAGCTTACCTCCACGTCGAGTTTAGTAACTGCAGCCGCAATTCGAAAGAATAATTATATCGCAGCATTCGAGAGACCGGATGGGCGACGGGCAAACATTCGTAGACTGTCTGAAAAATGGCTGACCCGGCGATTCATCGCCGGGTCACCATCGCTGGTCACTTCGCGCATTTTTCAGTATTCGGTGGGATCCCACAGCCCAGCTTTTTCATCCATCATCCATTGTGCCAGTGGAACACAACGTAACCGTAATTTGTGGAAGTGATCCAAACCCGGTCAACCAATGTCGGATTGAAGTCAGACTCATCAAACACGTGTTCCGTACCATCGCTGTACACAACCTTTACGTCGTACACTTCAGAGACAATGGAATCCGCCCAAACTGTTGTCGAATCCCCATTGCTCAGGGTCGTATCCCCGAGTAGATCACGTCCCCAGCGGTCCGATCGATGCGGACTCATATAAAGCTGATCCACTGTATATCCGGTATCATTCTCGAAGGTGAGAAATACTCCCCCCTGGTATTGTCTGCTTTGCCCCTGCATGGGAGCGATGACCGCCATCAACGCGGCAAATAGGAGTGTCAAATTCTTCATAGCCAGTTTTTTGTTTGTCTTGTTATTTCTTGACCGGCATCACGGAAAGGAACGGCGAGACCGGTGTTCACAAAGTACAAACAAAGTTTGATCCACAGGTTTCACCGGTTAGCACAATTTGGAGCGACTCGGTGGAACTCGGCTACTTCGGGCTAGGCTCGTTGTCCGAAAGAACGATTGAGGGCGACCACAATCCCCAGGGCGCGATCGCAAAGAACGGATCAATGTCCTCTCTGAAACTCGGTCTTCTTAGTTCGTTTATAAATAGTGAGCCACCGATTGATTCGGCTGAAACAAAGACAAAACAACGCAACACCACACGATTATGTCGACCGCCCACTTACTTGTGCCGACTGAACCTGTCCTCTCTGAATATCGAGGATCCATAATAAAGAATCGCCCGGAAAGAGGTCAAAGACTTGTCGCATTTCAAGCAAGTCACAAGCGAGAAGACAGCCTATGGAGGCTCTCCGTTGACGCCTGCTCTCCAAATATCGACCTCAATCTGGCTGTCTTGCTCTTATGTTTAGCACTTGGCGTGGGCACAACTCTTTTCTGCCTAAATGATTTCTTCGAAACTCTGAGCACCGGAGCGCTCGGGCATACCGTTCAAGTGCTTTTAAGCCGGTGAAGTTTAATGCAAAGAACGAGCGCGCCGAGCTACACGCGGAATTCACGGCAGCCTTGTCCAGCAAATCGACCTTCAGGAAAGGCTTTTGTCGCTCATCCTCGATCAGGCAGCACCTCCAGAAAAGCAATCCCTCCCGTTTTCACATCACGCGCCCATCTGTGAAACAAATCGCTTCCATAAACTTTGAAACTCGCGGGTCCCGTTTCCGTTTGTACGTCGTAAAGGAACCTCCGGTCTGACAACCGGAGTCAACCTGATGAGCAGAACAATTGATCCAATGAAACCGGCCAACCCTTTCCTACCCCACGTGATCTTCGCAACCATCGTGACGCAAGGCATCGGATTCTGCCTCCTTGGTTGCTATATCGCATTGCGCGGAAACGGTTATCCGGAGCATTGGATTCCTTCCGTCCTTGCGATCGCTGTTGGCGTTGGTTTCTTAGCCTCCTCGCCCCTCAGCCAACGGTGCCGAAAGAACCCTCGCCGTAAGTTAGCAGCAGAATGCACCGTCCCTCCGTCCTCCTGCGTTCTAACCCGTCCACGTTATTGACAACTCCCTGTTTTCTACTTGGAATGGTTGCTATCGCGATGAGAAGAAGAACGACAATCGAAATAGCTTTTCCATTGAACACTGAACGCGTTCACGTATGAAACGTTAGACCTTCGCAACTTCAGCAATGACAAGGAGAACCAATGCCAGAGTCAACTAAATCACCATCCGCGCAAAATAGCCTCAGCAATGGACTCGCCATCGCATACAAAGCGTATGCGCGCGCTATTCCTTTTCCTGGCGATGGCCACACCGGAGCACTCTTTCTGATAGCAACTTGTTACTATCAGAGCAGCGGGTTCACGATCTACTTCGAAGAAAATTCGGGAGAATGGTCCCTCATGGAAGAGCCGCCAACGGGGATTGTTCACTTCTTGGATACTTGCTATGTCGCCAGCGGGACAAGTGGTATCGAACTGGCCTCTCCCCCAGCACACGTGACAATTACAGACGGCCAAGGCAAACATGTGGTCCCAGTCGAACGCTGGTAAATTATCAGATTTCGTCCGGATCCGGAGAAAAAATAACCGACAAGGCACATTTCTTAACCAACCTCAGCTATGCCTCTCTTATCTGCCGTATCCGCCACCGACCCCGTTTTGCCCAGCCTCCAAATCGACGCCCCGCCTAAGACTCCGGTCGCCATCGAGAGTGTAAACGAACCGCTGACGGAACTCGTCATTCCTGCCGGGGATGGAAAGGTCCTGCTTCCAGGCGATCCTGGATTCAATGACCTTCTGCCATTCAATCTGCGCACGACGAGTCGTCCGTTGGCTATTGTTCAATGCCTCACAGCAAATGGCGCAAACCTGGCGGTGAAATGGGCACGGCGCCACGCGATTACGCATTGCGCGCATGCAGGCGGACATAGCTATGAAGGCTTTTCCTCCTGCTCCGGCCTAATGATAGACGTCAGAAAGATGAATGGGATTACGATAGACGCGGCGAACGAGACCGCGCGCCTCGGGGCCGGTTGCCTCCTGGGTGATATCGCAGTCGCGCTCTTTGCTCACAAGCTCGCGCTACCTGCAGGCTCCTGCCGACCCGTCGGCGTCGCTGGTCTTGCGCTCGGCGGTGGACACGGGCTTTTATCACGGAAATTTGGGCTCACCTGCGATAACCTGATTTCAGCGCATGTAGTGACCGCCAATGGCGATGAATTAGACGCCAATCTGAACGAAAACCCCGACCTCTTTTGGGCGTTACGCGGCGGCGGCGGTGGAAATTTTGGTATCGTGACCGAGTTCACTTTTAAGGTTCACCCCGTCGACCGCGTGATCTATTTTAGCATCACTTGGCCGGATGACGCCTTCCGGACGACGATCATCAAGACGTGGCAAAGCCTGGCCCAATCCGCGCCTGACGAGTTGTCCTTCCTGCTCCACGTGAATGGCGGTCTGGGGCATATCAGCCACCTTGGCTGCAACGGTCTCTATCTTCCGCGGAATTCATCCGAAACGCCAAGTGTCGACGACCTGAAGAGGGTGTTGGGTCCGCTGCTCTCCCTTGGAAATCCTGGTTTTAGTCCGAAAGAGGTTAGCTATCTGGATGCCGCTAAGATTCTGGCCGGTGATGGAGACCCAATCCGAGTTTACTTCAAAGCCAAATCTGACTATTCAGTGGAAGCCTGGTCCGATGAAGCCATCCAGACGTTCATCACCGCTTTACGCGGCGCTTCATCGCCCATTGCCACCATTTTTGAAGCCTACGGCGGATCGATCAACAGAATTGGAGAGACCGAAACAGCGTTTCCGCATCGCGGGAGCACCCTCTTCTGCCTGCAGTACTATCTACAATGGACGTCCAGTGCTTCGACCAACCGAAATGTGACAGCGGTCCGCGCCCTGTACAACGCCATGCGCCCTTATCTTCCCGGGTATTCCTATGTGAACTACCTTGATGCCGATCTGCAGGACTATCCGCACTCTTATTATAAAGGCAATCTGCTCCGCTTGCAGGTGGTCAAACAGCAATATGACCCGGATAACTTTTTCCAATTCGCTCAGAGCATTCCGTTGCCTGCCGTGACGAAAAGCATGGCTTAAAAAGACAATATGGATCCGAATACATCTCCGTCACCATTAGCGCAGGCGCGATCGGAGGCTACGCCTCAGACACTGCATCTGGTTTACCCCGCCGAGGGAGAAGAAGGTGAAGCAATACGCGTGCGCTACAGCCTTACGGATGACACTCTGATTGTTACCTATGAGGTCACCACTCGTGACATCCATCCCGACAAATTGAGTGATGCCCTGCTTTACAACGGCAACGTCGTTGAGTTGTTCATCTGCATCACTACCAAACCTGCGCAGACACCTCGCCCCTATTACGAATTTGAGGTCAGCCCCTACAATCAGGAGCTTCAGGTCCTGATCGATAAGAATGGCGAATTTGATGAGAAGTGGAATACCGAAAACTTTAAGCACTCGGCCACGATCCAGGCAGACCGCCCGGGCTGGGATGCGGTGATGGAGATTGCACTGAAAGAACTCGGCTGGCAGGGCGTTCCCGCTACCATTAGCGGCAATGCCTTTGCGATCTTGGGAGCCAAAGGCGTGCGCCGCTTTTACAGCGCCTACCTTCCCCGGCAACAAAAGCCGAATTTTCATCTGCCGAGCTTCTTTAAAACTTTCCCGCTGAACTAGGTGGTCCTAAGCGCCGAAGGCGCAATCAGATTTCATTGTGGGCGGGAGTCCCTCCCTTGTTCGAGCAGCTTAAAACACTGAAAATGCCGTAACTCTAAATTACGACATTTTGAGTTCCTTACAGTCAATCGGGCTGGAGGCTCCGCCTATCGCGCGCAATCTGCCAAAAATCTTCACCCCGGAGCTCCAAAGACGCACGACCAAATGAGTGATTGCAGTATTTCTATTGACATGATAAAAGCGATCGTCATAAAGAGACCGGTACCTAGCAAGGATGCGGCGATTCGCGGTTAGAGCCTTAGCGTCTAAATGTCAACACAGTCGCACATGACAATCGGTGTTCCGCACCCAAACCTGAGCGACCGATGCTTCACCCGTCGGCATGCGAATAAAAAGTCCGGTGGCGTTGTTTCGGGAACAAATTCTATATGAATGATCCAGATGCAATGAACTTGTTGTACTTGGCTATAAGTTTGCTTGGACCAATGATCCCGGCATTTATTTTCTACAAATTCCTGCCGTCCGAAGCGTACGTCAAAGGACCGTTAAAAGGTTTCAAAATTAATCTTACCGGATCGTTTGCCGGATATTTCACTCTATTTTTGCTGGTTCTCTACTTCCCGCGACCCAAGTCAGAGGCGTATGAGCTCTGGACCGTAAAAGGAACGGTAACCACCGAGACGCCTGTAGACCACGACGACGAAGTAGTCGTAGACGTCCTTCCCCCTCCGGTCGAGGTTATCCGTCAACCTGGCGGCCGCCCGTACTTCATGACTACTTTGCTTGTGCTAAGGAAAGCGGACGGCACTCTGTCGCTGCCGTACTTGCGCATAAATCGTCAACCAGCAGGTCAATTCGACCCAGTGACGATACCTTTGGACGAGCGATTCTTTTCGGCCTATCCCGATGCTACAAAGGGGTTCACGATCGAGCGGGATTCTGTCCGACATGAAATCGATATAACATCCGGAATTGTTATTCACAAGGCGAACGCGGCCTATGCGCCTGCCGTGCACTAACTGTAGATGAACCGACTGCTTCAAATCGCAGTAATTGCTGTGGCGTTAATCATTGGATCGGAACTATCGGTTTCGGCTCAAGGAGTGACGGTTCGTGGGCAGCTGATCCGGGTTGGGCCGGCCGGGTATTATCCGGCTGTTGGTGTTGCAGTGTCGATAGCGACGCAACTTGGAAGAGGTGCACCCACCGTTACTGGTTATGATGGCATGTACTATATGTACAACATACTGCCGGGATACTACACATTGGAAGTGTGGAGTACTCCTCCCATGCAATTTCCGATTACCGTCCAGTTCCCATATACCGACATCCCTCAAGTTCGGGTCCCATAATTGAATCTCCGAATGAAAGAGCGAATCGCTCACAGATTCTGAAATTCCAAGCTGCTTGTTCGTTCCTGCGGCGATGTAACTTTAGCGGGCGGGAACTATGGCACGCCCAAGGCTCACTGCTGTCCAAGACAGGATGTGAAAAACTAGTAACGCAAGGTGGATCCAAGGCGAGCGAATTTATCCTATGCCAACGCCAAGCGGCCCTCGCAATTGATCGACCAGTTTTTTTACGATCAACTGACCGTGACGCCAAAGAAAAAAATGCGTTCCAAGAACCACCGGGGATTGGCGATTGAAGTGGACACTGTACGCGGTCTTCGGCTAATGCATCATTTTCGATCGATGACTGCTTGTTCGACTTACAGATCCTCCGGCCAGCGTTCTCTTCGCGGGTTCTTGTCAGCAGCGAGCTGAATAACTCTGGGGTCAGCCGAATACCTATGACTTAATTGATTCTTTAGGATTTTCAGAGTTTCGGCGTCGTGGGCCTTGGTTCGCCGAATCGTCTGCGCCACCGAATTGCTGCCCGGCATGCGGAACAGCTCCGCAATTTCGTTCTGACTCAATCCGGCGTGATCCCAACACAGTGTAATGGCGCATCGCCGTGCCAGATTATTGCGGACGCCACGTTCTTTGAGAGTAAGCGTCACGCCTAGCACCACTGTTCGAGCGGAGAAAGGAGATGGCTCTTGTACAGTATCCGTCTGACCAACCACACCTAGTCGGTGGCGGCGAAATTTGGTGAAGTGAGTAGATGAGTGAAGTCGAAGAAGTTAAGCAACGTCAGAGACGGAGCAGGCAAGAGATTGGACGACTGGTAGCGGAGTTTGAGAGCAGCGGATTGAGGCCGAGGGAGTTTTGTCGGATCCACGGAATGACACACGGGACACTGAAGCGGGGGCGCGAGCGGCTGAAGGCTGGCTCTGAGACCAAAATCAGCGGGCTGGTGGCGGTGGAATTAAGTGACGCGGAGGCTGCAGTGGATCAAAACGCTCGGTGCGGATTGGAAGTGATTTTGGCCAAGGGCCGTCGGATCGAGTTGGCCCGGGACTTTGACGCCAAGGAGTTGCGTCGAGTGGTCGAAGTGCTGGAAGGATTTTAGGCTGTGTTCGGATTTGGACCCGCGACACGGGTTTATCTGGCGGTTGGAGCGACCGATCTGCGCAAGGGTTTTGAAGGACTCTTCGGACTGGTCAGAGACCGGCTGGGACTTGAACCTTTGAGTGGACAGGTGGTCTGTTTTTGCAACCGGTCTAGGGATAGGATCAAGGTATTGTTCTGGGACGGGACTGGGCTTTGGCTGTGCAGCAAACGGCTCGAAACCGGAAGTTTCCACTGGCCGATGAGCGAGGATAAATCGGTGCGTATTAGCCTTACACAGCAAGAGTTGACGCTGCTTTTGGGAGGGATCGATCTAAAGCAAACCAGGCCACGGAACTGGTATCGAAAAACAGTTCCTGAAAGGGAAAAAGTTGAAAAAGAAATTGGAGTTAGCACATAAATTTTGTTAGTTATTTGGGGTAGTTGACCACGAATATTACGCCTCTCAAAACCCTTGATCCAGAGCTGGTCGGTGAGCTCAAAGAGAGGCTTTCAGGCCCCCTATTCGAAAAACTCAGTGGCTCGTTATCCGTCGATCAGGATCGACTCCGCATCGCAGAGTATAAGCTTCGTGTACTGGAAGAAAGACTGCGTCTGGTACGGATCGAGAAGTACGGAGCTGGCAGCGAAAAGCTCTCGGACGCACAACTGGAATTGCTCGAGCTCGAACCCGGCGTCAGCAACGCTGAGGTAAAGGCCGAGAGCGAACGCGAACAACTGGCGTTGCCACTTAAAGCTGCGCGCCAACATCCGGGTCGGCAGGCGTTGCCGGCAGAGCTGCCAAGGCAGGAACAGATCATTGCTTGCGCAGCCGATCAATGTGTCTGCGCTAAGTGCGGCAAAGAGACGACTGTTATCGGCTACGAAACTTCGGAGCAACTCGACGTCGAGCCAGCCAAATACTTTGTACGGGTGATCAAGCGTGAAAAGCGCGCCTGCAAAGGGTGTGAAGAACAGGGAGTTCAGTGTGCGCCTTTACCAGTGAGGATCATCGACAAAGGCCTAGCCAGCGATCGAGTCATTATTGATACGGTGGTCAGCAAATATGCTGATCATGTCCCGATTTATCGTCAGAGCGCGATCCTGGAACGGGAGACAGGGATCGAGTTGTCCCGGGCGACCATGGACGGGTGGGTGATGCGTGTGGGCGAGCTTCTAAGTCCGATCGTATCGGCCATGGGTCGGGAGCTTTTAGCTGGCGACTACATCCAGGCCGATGAAACGCCGGTGGGAGTCCAAATGCACGATGGCAGAGGAAAGAACCATCAAGCTTACTTGTGGCAATACAGCCGACCGGAGGGATCGGTGGTGTTCGACTTCCGGCTTGGTCGAGAACGGGAAGGTCCCAAACGCTTCCTTGGCAACTTTGCCGGTATCCTTCAAAGCGATGGCTACGGCGCCTACGATCGAGTCGGTGGAACCGGTATCATTCATGCGGGTTGTTGGGCTCACGCGAGACGGAAGTTTTTCGATGCAGTCAAACTCAACCCCAAAGATCAGACTGCGATCGGGATCGTGGCGCACATGGACGATCTCTTTGGCATCGACGCTCAGGCACGTGAACAGAACATGACCCTAGAGGATCGTCATCTGCTGCGTCAACAAAGAGCCCAACGAGGGTGTCGGAAAAATTGTGTGTGGGTCACAACCTGAGATAAAGAGATGGAAGTGACCAAAGCAAAAAAAGAAAGCCAAGGAGCCAAAGAATCGAAGAAGTCAGGGATAGATCCAGCGATCATTGAAGAGCTGTTGAAGGATTATCAGAAGCCTGAGGACCTGACCGGCGCTGGAGGGATTATGGAAGAGCTGACCAAGCGACTCTACGAACGGGTGCTTGGAACCGAGATGACGCATTATCTTGGCTATGAGAAGGGCCAGGCGCCCAAGCTCGAAGTCGGTCAGGCCAGAGAGAACCATCGCAACGGGACCAGTAAAAAGACACTGGTCAGTGAGGATGGGAACTTGGAGATCGAGGTTCCCAGAGACCGGACAGGAGAGTTCTCTCCAAAGTTCATCCGCAAAGGGCAACGTCGCTTTGGAGGCTTTGATTCGAAAATCATCGCCATGTACGGCCAAGGGATGACGGTTAGAGAGATCCAAAGCTTTCTCGAAGAGCAATACAAGGTAGAGGTCTCAGCGGATTTGATCAGCACGATAACCGATTCAGTGCTCCAAGACGTCGTGGAGTGGCAGAGTCGGCCCCTGGAGCGGATGTATCCGGTGGTGTTTTTCGACGCCCTGCTCTGTCAAGATCCGAGACGAGGGAACAGTCAAAAACAAGGCGGTCTACTTAGCCTTAGGTATTCAGCGCGATGGCACCAAAGAAGTGCTAGGGCTCTGGATCCAACAGACTGAAGGAGCCAAGTTTTGGCTGGCAGTAATGAACGAGCTAGAAACATCGTGGGGTCGAAGACATCCTGATCGCGGTGATCGATGGGTTGAAAGGATTTCCGGAGGCGATTACGGCGGTCTTCCCCGAGAGTCGGGTGCAGACTTGCATCGTGCATCTGATCCGCAATTCGCTCTCCTTCTGCAATTGGAAAGAGCGTCAGCCGGTGGCCCGGGAACTCAAACGCATCTACAACGCCGAGACGGCCGAAGTGGCAGCCAAACGGCTGGAGGACTTTGCCGCCGGTCCCTGGGGAAAACGATTGCCCGCCATTGCCCAGAGCTGGCGCAGAGTCTGGCAACAAGTGATCCCCTTTTTCGATTTTCCGGCGGAGGTGAGAAAAATCATTTACACCACCAACGCCATTGAAAGTCTGCACATGCAGTTGCGCAAAGTGCTCAAAACCAGAGGGCACTTCCCCAGCGACGAAGCGGCGACCAAGCTCATTTACCTGGTGCTGCGCAACATAGCCAAGAAGTGGCAAAAACCGCCTGTGACCTGGACAGCAGCCGCTGCCCAGTCTGCCATCCAGTTCGGGGAACGCTTTTGGGGAGCCGAACTGTGAGGATGGAAGCAAAAATGAACCCCATACAACCTCTGCGATTGAGAAAATCGGGCGGAAAAAAAAGACAAATCGTGGGCTCCGGTCGGCCTTGGCCCCAATACGCGACTTACCCACAATCGCCTCTGTCCGGGCCGCCCTGCTGCTGCGACGTCACGAACCCGTCCCGGGCATTCTCGCAGCACGTCGTCCCGGGGCGATTATGGATAAGTCTGCTCGCCCTCAACTAACAACCCTCAACGCGCTAAAACCAGCAGAACCGCAGCTATAACCAACCCAAGAAAAGCAGATCCACACACGAAAGAACTGACACTACCAGCCCAACCGCTGCTGGAGCGCATAAAGAGCGCAATTGAAGCGGCCCGAATCGGGGCGCTGCCTCAAAGCGCCCTAGCCAAGGGCTGCAATTACACCCTGACGCTTTGGACCCGGCTTACCCGGTTCCTGGAACACCCGCAATTGGAGCTGAGCAACAACCTGGCTGAGAACGCGATACGACCCGTCGCACTGGGACGCAAGAACTGGATCCACATCGGCAGCAAAGAAGCAGGTCCTCGAGTTGCTGCGATCGTGTCGGTAGTCGAAACCTGCCGCAGACTAAAAATCCCGATCCGCGATTATCTCGGCTCGGTCCTTCCGGGACTGGCTGATCGACACATCAACCGAGTCGGCGAGCTTACACCCGCAGCCTGGGCCAAGACTAACATCCCGCCGGCGCAGTCAGCGGTGTAGTTAGTCGAACGCTTACCTTTCTCCAACCCGGCGTAACTCCGATAGCTGCTCCATCGGTGCCCTCGCAGACGTTCCGGCGCTCGATTGGTGTTCCTTGGCCCAACACCACTCCCTTCACCGGGTTGAGATGCAGATATCGGCTTACCTCCAGCAAATATTTTTCAGCCTCGATTACCGTGCTCTTGAACCTGCCCTGAAACAGGTGCCCGACCAGCTGATGCCGGCGATTGAAATAGACCGTGTACGCGGTCTTCAGCTGATGCATCCACTTCGAAAGGTTCCCTTTCGGCGTCGTCACGACCAGATGAAAGTGATTCTCCATCAGCACATAGCAATGCACTTTTACCCTGTAGCGCTCTGTTCCTTCGCTTAGGTAGCCCATAAACTTCGATCGATCTCGATCGTCCCGGAATATCTCCTCCCGGCGATCTCCACGTGCCATGAGGTGATGCACCGCACCAGCAAACTCAATCCGAGGAGGTCGTGAAACCCTTCTTCGTAATTTCATCTATGTCATAAGTCAACGGCTGACCCCTTTGACTCACTGCTTAAAGCCTGAAGGCATTTTGACCAACAATATTTTACAATTGGTTCGCTTTAATATTCGCATCTTTTCATCTTTTAGGCTGAAAGTATTCCGATGAACCCTGACTACGATCCTCAGATTCCTGGCGATCGAACCTCCAAGGCCAATTATCGCATTATTGGTTCAAGCGAGATCAAGATGCATATCGCCGAGGAAGTGGAAGGGCCGCTAGTTGTCTTTGCCACGGCTTTGCGGAATTGCGGTACACTTGGCGGCGTCAATTGAACGCGCTACACAAATGACTTGCGCAAGTTTCGCTTTTTGCTGGATCACCTTTCTGACGTGTTCGGCGATAAACGAGGACTGCGCCGGCCAGGAGCTATCTAACCTGGAAAATCCGCCAGCCGTAGTAGCGCCGGCAGCGACCAGTCGGGGCATCAAACTAGGAGGCGATGAACGTGTAACCAAACGGACTTATATGCGTGATCGCGGTGTGGTTGTAATCGAGACAACAGAAGGCTCGAAGAAGGAAGAGCCTTACGTGACTCTATCAATTCTCTTCAAAGTCGACAGCGCGGAATTATTGAATGAGGAATCCAAATCAAATCTGCGAAGGTTAGCGGAATTTTTGCAAAAACCAGAATTGAGGGATGCAAAGTTTTGTATTGAGGGACACACCTCCTCCGAGGGCACGCAAGAGCACAACATGGTTCTGTCTGAAAGACGTGCACGCCGAGTTTGTAGTATTCTGACTAGCTTTGACGGCGTTAATAAGGCCGGTCTCCGGATCGAAGGGTTCGGACCCGACGCGCCCGAAATAAGTCCCGAAAAAGATGAAGCCGACCGGGTCAGGAACCGGCGGGTTTTAATTGTGCGGGAGCAGTAAGTTGTGCGCCTCTGTTCTTACGATCAGTTTGCCTTAATTTCGACTTGGGAATCAGGTTCCAGAAGATATCCCACCTCCCCTTTGGTTATAGCGGTTTCCAAAGATGGCGATTGATCCGAGCCAGCCTGAACTAGAATTACCCCGCGAGTCCCGATTAAAGTGTTTTGCTTGTATTGCCGAAATGGCGTCCCTTCTTCTGGGAGCTTAGAATCGTCACGAAATTGCGACCGGGAAACGAGGGCTAGCAATATTTCGGGACCTGGCGGTGGAGTCGTTGTGAACTTCAAGAATTTCTTGCCGTCAGCCGATTTCCCCGGGAACACGCGGCTTTCACCCGAGTGAATTCGATTTGTGGTATTGAAAGCATTAGGGACCAGTTGAGTTTCGGATCGATCAGAACCGAGCTGTACGATTTTGATGTAGCAATCTGTATCGGCCGAGACGGTGAACTGCAAGCTGTCGCCGATCCGATAAAATAGCTGCGACATCGCGAGCGTGAGCGTGCCACCACCAGGTATCGGAATCTGTACTTTATCCGGACGGTTGTCCGAAGGCGCTCCGGTGCCTGAATCGTCACTTCCAGCTGCGTTTTGAGCGCTATTCTCTAACAGTTTTAGTCCGATTTCACGGATCCCACTCCTGAAGGGCTGAATAAATGAATCGCGGGAGCAAGGAAGACCATTCTGGATTTTGCTTCCTAAAAAGGATAGTGCGGGGTCGCGGCTACGATCGAGAATATCCAGGAGAGTGTGCTGGTCTGTCCAGAATTCCGCACATGCCTGCTCCTGAAAAATATCCCGAGTGTAAGCGGAGCACAGGCTTTCGATCGGCGAACCTGGCCGTACGATTGGCTGGACGTGGAAGACACCGTTTGACATAGGGGGTTGAGATGCCGCGAATGCAAACCAGTCCACTCGCAGCCAGGCTTGGCGCGATCCGGTAACTGCCTCTATCCGATTCCCTGCGTCCGCAGAGGGGTCGATGACGCCATAAGGATAACGATCTATGATTGATTCCCAGCCCTGACGGGTGAGTCCGCATTCGCGCAGATCGAATCGAAACAAGGTTTTCGCGGAATCAATAGCCGTCACAATATTTGCGTTTGCAGTCTTTGAAATGCATTTCATCAAGTCAGAGAGCGCCGTACGGTATACTTCCATATTGGTATCGCTCTCCATGCTATTCCCGTCGATTCCACGAATATTGTATAGATTCGCCAACGTGAGATAACGAAGAAATGGAGCATTAGCTTCAGGCTGAGATTGAAGGTCGGTCGATATCAACTTCAAATCACCCTGCAAAGTGATCAGTTCTCGCTGCGGTTGGGTCACTGCGTTCTCTGCGCTCCATCGGTCGACTACACCGAGAGTGTCCTGCGTATTCTTTTGAGGAGATTTGTCTTTGTTTTGATCGCCATCGAGCTGTTGTGATTGCGAGGCTGAAGACGGAGGATCAGTTGCCTGATCTTCAGCCAGACAACTGGTTTGGTAGCACATGAAGCTTAGCGTATAAATCACAAGCCAGCACAAGGCGTTATTGAAACCGGATTTCATGGTAATTACTCGCGCCCTTCTGTTTGGAGGGAACGCTATTCGCCGTAAGGCACCGAAAAGTCGACACAGTACGATCGTATTTTTTGGAACGCTCAATTATTGCTAAGGGTAGTCATAAGAAATGGGCCCGCCAAGTGGACAGCCGAGAATGTTCCCTGCACTCTTCGCAGTTTTGCCAATTCATCGCTTTGAACTTCGTGCAAGGCCTCGGCTGCATTCATCCCCGCCAGAAAGGAGTTGTAGAAGCGACTCATGAACTCGACAGTGTATTCATCTTGGATTGCCCAGGCGGTCATTAAGAGATTCCTCGCCCCAGCCAGCGCCACACCACGGCGTAAACCGAGGATTCCCTCACCGTTGCGAGCCTCGCCCCTCGCGGTATCACAAGCGCTTAAGACGACCAGATCGGCGGAGCCCAGATCGAGACCCGTAATTTCAGATGCAGTCAAGATTCCATCGTTCTGCGAGGGCGGTACTTCGCCCTTTTGCCAATCTCTAAGGGTCGTGTTTGCGCCGGCCAGCGCCAACCAGCTCCGAAACATTGGATTGGAGATGCGGGCATGGGTTCCTACAACGAACTCTGGCATAAAAAAGCCATGAGTGGCGAGATGGACGACGGCCGCTCCGGCAACCGCTTCACGCAGGTTGCTCTTCGTGGCATCACTTCCCTTTAAGAGACGTGACCGCCAACCCTGTTTGCGAAACAAATCTTGAACTGTGTCAACCTCTTTGCCGGTGCCTGTAAGAGCAACGAAATTGATTCCAGACAATGAAGTAAATCCCCTGCTTATCTCGGCCTGAGGATCTGCATTCCCTTCTACTGAGCGGTAGGCAACACGTTGCGAAGTCTCATCAATCAGGTCGTTGAAATCAGGAGCCCCGAGGAGAACTATTGATGGTGAAGCCGGTTTCTGCCCGTGACTACCCTCAAGAAAAATCCGCCCACTGTCGACGTAGCTCAATTGAAATCGTTCACCAAGAAATTTGTCGTTGTGATCAATGAGCGTCGCGAAGCTGACAAAATTCAAGTCACCATCGGGAGAGATTAGAAGCTGAGCGCCGTCTCCTGGTAAGAGATCGGTGATCGGCCCGACAAGCTTATCATACAGATCACGACAGGCGTTTTCAACTTCCGCGGATTGTGACGTGGACGCTTGGATATCCGGTTCCTTAGCTGCCAGATCAAGACAGGCATTAGCAGCTTTGAGGAGTTCATCTGAAGGTCCAATTTCTCTGAAAAAAGGATCGCGATCGCGCGCCAGCGCCACAACCCCGCACCAGGCGCGCCATCCTCCCGCTGCTCCGAGATGTTTGTTGTAAAACACGTACTCCAGCAAAAGCGCATTGGCCGGTAATCGCGAAGAAACATCCTCCCACGCTACAATCTGGAGCGGTCTGTACGACTTATCGTCTCTCAATTTCCGGGAGAGCTCTTTCTCTACATCTTCAAGCGAAGAGCCTATGCTCTTTGTGCGATTACCGTCACCTGCAAATTGAGCGTCGAGATATTCTTGACGCAACTGGTCGATCCGCTCCACCAGCTTCACATCATCCACATCTGTTGCCAGAGAGGACCGCCGCCGATCCCGCGCCACGCTGTCAAGAACTGCCCCTTTAAAGGTCAATACTGCTTTGGCTGTAAGTGGGCCGTCGCCAAGGGTAGCCGGAAGATCGTATGGGCTAAAGCCCATGTTTTGGACGAATCCGAGACGGCGATTTTCAGGAAAGTAGGAGAGCACATTTTCGAGTTCGGAGCTAAGGAGAGTCAAAAACGTTTGAGTCTCTTGTTGTGCACTCGCTTTTCCACCGAGAGTGACCATGGTCATTCCGAGATTGTGGGTTACAGCGATCGTAAGCGGGTGATCATTTCCAAGGTTTGTTCGGGATACGTTCAGGACATCTTCGAAAATCTGCTCAGCCCGGGAGTACTCACCTTCATACTGAAGGCAGACCCCCAAGGAGTTTTTGGTTCGCAAAATTGTTTCATGACCGAGAGCTAATTTCTTTTCTTGGATTTCCAGAGCTTTCGTTAACAATTCTTCGGCCTCATTAAAGCGTTTTTCGGTAATGAAAATTCCCGCCAAACTCGTGATTGCTTCAGCAGCCTCGACAGATTCATCTCCAAACTGCTTGCTTGTGTCAGCGATCGCGCGTTTCAACAAGTTTTCTGAGTCGCTCGTTTTTCCTTCCGCAGCGTATACTGAAGCAAGCGTGCGGCGAACATTGGATGCACCGAGCAGGTACGCGCCGTTCCGGCTGGCAAGCGAGTTCAGAATGTCAAGTGAGCGCAACAGATAACCGGCAGCTTCTTCGTATGAGCCCAACCGGAAATAGAGCAGCCCGAGATTACCCAAACTGGCTGCAACGTCCGGATGGGGCTGAGTGCCATACACTTTTTGTCGTATCTGCAGGGCCTTTAACATGAGCGGCTCAGCTTCTTCAAGCGCGTCACGGTAGAGCAACAACAAAGAGAGCTTATTGAGGCAGGTAGCAGTGATTGCAGTCTCCGATTCTGGACCAATGTCAAAGATTTCCAGCGCTTGCCGGAGCAACTTTATTGCTTCGCCGAGACTTCCATTAGCGTCCTCCTCCATGGCAAGCGCAACGAGAACCGTCCCCACTTCTTGCGATTGTGAGCCCGGGTCGATTCGAAGTATCGCTAGGGCCTTCTCGAATGCATCGATTGCCGTCGCATGCCGCCCGGCCATCGCATAAACTTCTCCGCAATAGCGATAAGCAGCGCCGGCTTCCTTGGAACCTGCGCCATTGTGTTTCGCCGTCGCAGTGACCCATTCATCCAAGATACCAAAAGCTTTGCTCCAATCCTTTTTCTGAACGGCAGAAGTGATCTCGTGGTAAAGAACCTGCTCACCTGATTCTCGCGCGTTTACCGGATACCGGTACGGCAGAAGCAAAATGCCGAGCAGCAAGGCTATGGCTAAAATCTTCTGGGGACCGCGGTGCATAGCTCTAAAACTCGGGGTCGCCAGCTTCAGGCTACATTAAAATCCCGGCCGTGCTCCGAAAGTGCTTTGGTGAGGATTATTACTGATCGTGCCGTAATTCGGCTTGTTATAATCACGCGTATTGGCGAAAATAGTCGTGTTCGGACCGGTGGTTACCTTACTGTTGGCCGTCACCAGCACTGTATTCCCCGCGATATCTATTGTATTTCCTTTGAGTGTAACATTCCCAATGAATTCCACGGTTCCGTTAGATCCCTCTGCGTAGAGACGCAGCAACGATCCAGCGCTAAGGGTCGAGTTGCTGATAATCAGAAACCCGTTGGGACTGATCACGCGCGCTTTGAGGATCGACGCCATTAGCTGAGAGCTGTCAATCGTGATATTCTGGAACTGATCCAAAAGTATCTGACCGTTTGAAGAGTTAATTTTCGCGTTCTGCAGGATCTGCAAATTGGCCGTGCCTCCTCCTTGCATGACTATGTTGGCGACAGCCTGAATCTGTGAGGAATCTTCAAACCGAATTGTATTTGGGCTGGAAATGTTGACGCCTTGACCCGCGTTAAGCAGTGTATTGTGAAACACAAGTTGCCCATGCAGTCCAGTGAGGCCAGGGTCTTGATCATATATCAATGACCCTGCTGGAATATCTGGGACGGTGCCAGAAGTAGCGATAAATGTTGCTGTTCCAGAGGTAGTACTGTCCTGTACTGCAGTTTCCAGAGTCATTTTCAGGGTAGTCGTCGGAGTTTTAATCCAATATGTAAGGCCCCAGGCGAGTTTAATAATCGAGCTGGCCGGCAGTTCAAGCGTCACTGTTTGTCCACCCGAAGTGGAATTTGATGTTTGGGCGACTTGTTGAAGTGGAACAGACTGAACAGCTATATCTTGCTTTGAGATCAACGCAGTGTTCGCCAAGGAACTTGTATTTGTTGTCGGATCGAAAATGGGATCAGAAATGTGTAATGGTCCAGCAGACTCTATAGTACAAATGAGAGGCGTATTTACCGAGGGCGCAGAGGGTGGCGCTTGTAGGCTGAATGCCCCAATATCATCGGCATCAAATGTATATCGTGCATTGACAAGTTGTTGCGTCATTTGAAACGATGTTGGATCGGCACTTCGCTCGATCGCTTCTCCAACTTGGACGCTTACGCCATGTCCGCTTGCCTGGACGAACACCGAACCCATCAAAGTTGGCTTTGCTAGCCCCAGTAAGGTCCCATTTAGCTGTGACTTCCCAATCACGCCAGGCATCGTGGGTTGGGCGCCCTGAAAAAACCCTGGATCTGAAATCGTGATTGTCTGGCCCGCTTGTACATCGATATTGAACTGTTTTAGTGGCACAGTCGGACTGAACGTAGAGTAAATAGGAGTGCCGTTTGCGTTGACACCCACCACGAGCTCTTCAGTATTCGCATTCGGAAAGGCCTCCATAAATTGGCTAGGGGTAAAGATATCTGACGGCATGTCGGCTTGAGAAAACTTCAACGTCACATTGGACTCCCCATTCAAGGAAGCAATTGTGAAGTTCGCGGCTTGGGCATTAGCAATCTGAGCCTCCTTGAAAACAACATCCGCATATCCGCCCGTTGCGTTTAATTGCCTGCCCACTCCTTGTACAAGTCCTACATCTCCGCCCGTTGGAACGACGCTATTTACCCCTACTGATGAACCCGGGACGGCAAGCAGAAGATGGTAAGGCGGTGGGCCGCCCAGATGTGGCTTTAATTCGTATTGGGACTCCAGCATCGCTTGCCGATCGTTTTCTGAGAAATCGATAGGAAACCAATCCGTAATAGTACCCAGCTCCTCGACATGAAACTGTTCAAGGAAACCTCGCGAGGGAGGAATATCCAATCCCTGATTTGTTATGACATACTGTTGAGCGGGTGCACCCGGGAGATCGACTATTGGACCACCACCACTGCCACCACCACCACCACTGCCACCACCACCACTGCTGCTTTCGCCGGCGCCGCTACCATTGTCAGGTGGATTACCTCCGGTATCAGAACTAATGACCGACGCTATAGCTTGTGGTTGAGCAAATTGCCTGGGTATTTGCTCGATAGCCTCGATAGCCGCTAGCGAAGTATCGACCGATTGGCTCAGGTTATCCGTGTCCGAAGCCTGTTTCGGATTCCCTTTTCCAACGATTGCCACCGCTCCTGCGCCGTCAAAGTGAATCGGCGTGGGTTTTAGATAACGATTCCTTGATTGCCTATCGATGGCACGGGCAATCAGGGGTGCTGTCGAGAGATTGAGACCATCATTCAAAATTGGTGAATTTTTGACAAGGTCGCGAAGATTAATATCGACCGTATCGGGAAGCCGATCCGCTGTTGGCTTTACCAAAAGCATTTTCCCAGCATCGATTGCTACGTTTTCCCCAAGCTTACCCTCGCGTCTTAGATAAGTCCGTCCTTCAACACCCGTGATTTCGACAAACCCTCCTGGTTGATACGCTACTAGTGCCGTGCCTTGAATTTTCGCAATCATGGGAGCTCCGGCAAACTCCACCTTTACGGCGTTTCTACCGAATCCTCCCGGATTCGAGGAGGCTAGAACCATTCCCTGATCAAGAACGATTCGTGAATCATTCGACTCGACACGCGCTTTCGTTTTGCTTCCTAGACGCACAATGCCATGCTGAGTCTCAACTGGAGCCGTAATTGCATCCGCCTCATGAACTGCTAAAACCGCCAAGATGATCGCGACCTTTGTTGCGCATTTCACCAAACCGTAAGTTTTCATTTTTGCTTTAATGAGCTCCTCGCTACCGCACCTCCCAAGGCTACCATTGAAAGTTCACACTGGCGGTCGGACCGCCGTTAAACACGTTATATTTGAAAATCTTAAGATTCGAATCATTCAAAACGTAGTTAGCGCCAAACTGAACTACTATAGACGGTCTAAATCGCCATATGATTGATAGGGCGAACGTGTTATTGTCGTCTACGCGTGGGCCTTGTGTATAATCATACAATGCATATCGATATGACAATATCGTGCTGACCTCGGGAGTCCAATCGATCGCGTACCCGACAGTACAGCCATACTCGTTACGTTCGTCCACTACTGGAGCAGTACTCAGGGAGTAATCTGCGAATCCTTGAATAAAAGCGACGTGGGTCCTCGAAATACGGAACGTTTTATTGACGCCCAATATCAAATGATTTTCATGAAAGATTTCGTCCTCGAGTGATAAGCTTCCGAGCCGCTCGTAAACGTAATCGACCGACAATGCGATATTCCATATTTTTTTGAGGACGTATGTCAGACCTAGATCCACGTCCATCGCAGAAAAGTTTTCAACCCCCTCATCCCCGGTTCTCGCATATTCGAACCAGGCCTGATATAACGACAAATGAGGTATCAGTGAGGACTGGTACAATGGCTTTGACCAATTGAAAGACAATCCCTGTTGGAAATACCAATCATCGATTTCGTGGTTCGGAACCAAGGCTGCGTTGGTGGTGTAGAATATTCCGCTGAAGACCTGCATATTGAAAGTCGGGACAGGGCGCGTGTTATAAAGCACTTCGACTTGTCCATATTCCTGGCGTTCCGGTAATTCCTGCACGGGAATTCCTAGGACATTTTGAGCCGGACCCGTTTCAGACGGAGACGGATTCTGGGTTCGACTGACTTCTCTTGCGACCTCAGCTGGATTTGAGGTCTGTCCAAGCATGACGAACGGAAAATGCGTTATCGCCACCATTAAGACTAATCGATACGTTCCTAGCCGTAAGCGTATTCGATTGCTAATCATTGATACAAATCTCTTACGCCTGAAGCTAGAGCCGTGTTTGCAAGGGACCTTTACAACGATAATGCCAGCTTAGTGACCGATCTTTTCAATCAACCGACCTACAAAACGTGAGAATGATTTTACGTCGTAAACTTCCACACCACAACACTGTATTCCGCAGTATTCCGCAGAGCAGAAAGATTCTTCAATTTACTAGTTGCCGTTGCTGCTGATGAGGCTCCGTCTCTACTCTTTCCTGGTTTGTCTCGTTTAAAGGCAAACAGCGGATCACACATCCCATCCTCCTGAGCTTTCCGATTCGATTGGACAATCAGGTATTCTCTTCTCCAGAGAACAATCAATCTCCAAACTGTACGGGTTGTATAAAATCTAAGGCTCGTGGTCAAACGGAATTTCGCAAAATGCAATTTTGTGAAAACTGGACCCAAAGAGATCTGCGCGAAACCACCGACGATAAGTCTCGATAGTATTCCGTCCATGCTCGCCCGAAAATAAAATCAACGCAGTGTCGCGATCGAGACTACCGTTGTGGGCTGATGAAGTGGGACACTTCGTCATTTATTTGTGTATATTTCGATTACTTTACCTGGAATTGCGACATATTGCATTAATGCCGGGACGGACTGCCGAAAATTGGCGGCGGATTATATTGTACAATCGCCGCTTCCTTTAGTCCCACTTTTTTATTTTGGCTTTTCTTTCTAAAGTCGCCTGATCACTTGGCGATTTAGGATGCTAGGTGTGACTATGTTCCCCCGGGAGATTCACTCAATTAATGTAGTACGCGGACGTTTTGGCGAAATAGCACTTCTTGGAATTTTCCGTTTCCGGACGGTGTTTCCGGTGCAATTCGAAATTCGGCATCCAATCCTTATACTGAAGGTTGAAATACCCTCGGTTACAAAAGCCAATCAGAGTTCACAAAATGCGAGCGCGGCAATCACATACTGAATATCGAAACGATTCGACAAAACTGAGTTATTATATTTGGGACGGCTTACTGGTTGGCCTCTTAGCGGGAAAACCTATTGAAATATCAGCGGTCAGTGGAGGCGGAGCAAGCAGCACGAAGTCTGCTCCCGCGGATACCGCGAACAATCCATATGCAACCGGTGTCATAACTACCGGTAAGGCTGATTCTGCGAATCATGTGCATGGAGGTCCTATTCCACCGGGGTTTTACAAGATTCTGCCGCCCGGTATGTACACACCTCAAGGTGCAGACCCCAAAAAGGTGCATTTCTTGGCGGCACAACTCGCTCGTGAAGGTAAATTCAAAACTCGTGACGGAGGATTTCTTATCCATGGAAGAGGCCCTCACGGCAGCGACGGCTGCATTGTACCGCGGAAAAAGGAGGACTTTCACAAACTTATTACCGGATTGCAGATCAGCAACGGTGGAACGCTGATCGTAGCTGAGGCAATGTCCGGCGACCGTTTTGCGGAGAACCCTGCCAATATGTCGTCACATAAAAGAGCATGATTTTCCGCGCTCCGTTCGGAAGTATCTCATACTCACCAGAAATTGTATCCTGAGACTCCCCACAGGCCGGTGCTTGCGTCACGACGCTCCTTTTGCATCCGTGCGAAGCGAATAGTCAAGGAGAAATTCCAATAGTTTCCTGCAGGAGCGCTGTACATGACGTGCATGAATTTGGTCCATTTCAACGTTCGCTCACTCGTTAAGGGGCCCAGAGGACCCAACATTCCCTCCATCTTCCCTGCGTTCCGCATATTTGACGCGGGAAGTAGCTGCGCTCCTTGTGGCCTTCGGGCCACTAGAATGTTCCAGGCAGCAAGGTTATGAAGGACAAGGATCACATCCCTGGAAATTCCCACTCCTCCGACGTGAGCGAGATTCCACACGCTCCCGCCGAAAACTAGCTTTATTCCGCGAGCAAAGCCACGGCCGCATCTTCGACCTGTTGCTCGTCCCATTGGACCTGTGTAAAGGACGCCGCGATCCGACCCTTTTTATCGAGGATGTATAACTCGATTCGATGGCGGTTGATGAGCGACTCGACGTAATTGACTCCCAGTGCAAAGTACTCTCTGACGGCGCCAAAACCTTTGATCGCGCGTAACATCCTGTGCCTACTGTCCATCCGTACTCCTCTGTTTCGCCCATAGAGTTCCATCCGGGATGGTAAGTCATATTCCGGATCATAAGTGATCGCGGCAGTCCTTACCTGGTCGATGCGACTTTGTTGCTCCAGTCGTTTCTGAACTCCGGCAAACTTTGCGATTGTCAGAGAGCAGCGCTGCGGATTGTCGCATCGAGTATAAAAGAAAGTCACTATGCTGGGGTATCCATGGAAATAGTCGCCGAACTTGATCTGCTGACCGGATTGATCCTCGAACACCGTTTCGTCGATCGACGAGGAATCTTGTCCGGTCGGCTCCCATGATCGAAAGCCGAGAACCGTGTCTGAGTGATCGCAACAACAACCTTCCGGCGAATCTTTTTGACCGATTGCCTCTATTGCGTCCGCTGCCGCTGTGACCACTTCGGAGGGAATCTCGCCGTATCTGTTTTCACGTACTTCTTCGATTTCGGTCAAGATATTTTTCGCGGCTGGGCCCATCCAGCGGACGGTTTCGAGGATTTCGCGTAGCGCTGTCGTTTCGTCATTCCCATCGGCATAGCCGTCGTAGTGATCAAATGAGACGGCATCGTCGTGCAGTCGGATGTTGACGATGGCCCGAGCAAGAAACGGTGCGTAGGCGGGATCCGGCTGGCCACAGCTCTGCAGAGCGCGTGCTGCCGCGGCAACAAGATACGCGTCGCGACCATTATCCAGTTCCTCGAGAATATAAATCAGCGCCCGACCCGCTAAGCCGCTTCTGGCGATGGCAAGTAACACCCAACCTCGCATGCGCACCGTTGCCCCCACACCACGCTGCCTGTAAATCTCGTGATCGTTACGCAGTAAATCTTCGAGCTCGGGTCTGCGACTCGGATCAGCTTCAATCCGGCTCACCAAATCCGCAAAATCAACTTCTGAAATCGTCGCGTGCAGAGCGTCCATGCATCAGGAACGGTGCTTTTGGAGGAATTGCCTCGCGCTGGCTTTCAATACTTTTGACTTTCCACGGCCCAATTTGATTGCCTGCTCCTGAACGTCGCTGTCCTTGGCCATGGAAGCACCAAAATGCGCGAGCGCCGTCAGGCTCATCGCGCGCACTTCATCATTTTCGGCGTCATCCAGGACGATTTTTCGTGCGTAGCTTTGAAGCTTTTTGGGCGCAAGTGATTGCAGAGCGGCCACGCTGATCTGACGTACCTCCGGCGATTCATTCTTCTGACGCAGTAGCTTTTCAAAAAGCCCCACGGAGCCGGCATCCGCAGCGAGCAGACGCAGCGCTTCGCTCTTCGCCGCATCATTGGGCGGATTTTTCACAATTTCTTTTGCGACCGAATAGGTCTCGGCATGCGCGTCGTAACTCAACAGCTGAAGCGCTTTCTCCGCGGGAAGCAGCGCCTTTTCCGGGTTCTTCAGGCCCTCCAGTAACTTTCTCACTGTTTGTCCATCTTGTTCCCGAGACAAAATTCCGAGGATGCGCTGCCGAAGTTCCAGATCCGGATCCTGAGACGCTCGGCGCAAAGCCGTCAGATATTTGGGTCGCCATGAACTGAATCTGGCGGAGGAAAAACTCGCCGTTTGCACGATCTGCAACGCTGTCATCCTCAGTTGCAACGGTTCGTTCGTATCTCCAATCATCTTCAGGATGGCCGGCATCCTCTCGTCTCCGTCGCAAAGAGAACCTGTCAGCCGCACAAGGGCCGAGTTACGCTCCTTCGTTCCTTGCGTCGGATCTATCGCCACCTTCAGGTAGGACTCCGGAGAGGCGTTTCCGGCAGCTGTCTCCGAGGCTTGCATGCTCTTTTTTTTAGCCTCTTTGCTTTGCTTTGCGGCGCTCATGGATGAATTCTCTTTTGGTCCTACAGTCTGGCAACGTCATCGTAGTCGAATCCCAGACGCGAGGCAAACTGGACCTCTCCCTGATAATCGAGCATCTCCTTTACCTCCGGTCGTCCCCCAGGTGCATTCACACAGGGAGACTTCGACAGCGGACCGCCGGGAGCCGTTGATGGACGCGGCTTGGTCGTAACGCCATTCCAAGGCCACATCGTGTCGGGAAGGTTGTGTCCAACCCGGTTTCCGCCCGGAGGCGTCGTGCTGTCAAAGGAGGCAGGATCGGCTGGATCAAAACGTTGGAGTTTCAGCTGCCATTTTGCCCAAAGCCGGTCCACGTTGGCGTGCAGCAAGAAAAAAAGTGGGTCCTTGGCGGCCGTTGAAATCGAGGAAATAGAGCCACCAAAGCTGGTATGAGCAAGTCCGTGCGGGTTATCTTCAAGTTGCCGGAAATCGGCGTACTGATCTCCGAGTGCAAGAGTGTCCGTCTCGTCCAACAGATTAGGAGGAGCTGATTGGATCCCGAAAAGGGGGCGCCGTGTAACTCCTAAGACCCCATCGGTTGTCCAGAATTTCAGCGGATTCGTTGCGCTGAAATGCACTCTCCCGTTTGCATCCGAGGCACCCAAAAAATTTTGGGTAAAGATCGCCTGTGCCGGTTGATCGAACCGCCAGTATGGCAGTGCCACGCTGGGATCGATTCCCTGAAGATCGCGCTCCAAGTCCAGGAGGTACGCACGGTGCCATGTCAAAAATCCAGGGGCTCCATGCGCTTCCGGGCTCGCATTGGCGGTGTGCATATTCCGAAAGTCTGCGAAACGCCCCATTCCCTTGTTGTTCAGTTTGGCAAACGCAGCCACAAATCGATCCCGCTCACTCGGGGTCAGCGTAGCTGCGTTCTTCCGGATACGTACCATCAGTGGAACCTCAGCAACCACCGTGCTGCCACTGACAGCTTGAATCTTCGCATCACCATCCGCGGTGCTCGGCTGGCCAAACTTGCCGGCGACAAAGAAGGTCGCTGAGGTCCCGTCGAGGGAGAGCGTCAGATTGATAGTAGCTGATTCTTTATCTTTGATATCGCTCCGGAACGTGAGCATGCCTCCGCGTCCGCCGGGTTTATTGCGCAACGAAATTTTTGCCGGACCTGACGCCCCGGTTGCGTCGCTGACTCGGATACTGCATGGCGAGGGGGCCCACGATACATAGGCTGCCTTAGGGTCCGCGGTGCTGTTAACTAGTAACTCTATCTTCAAAGCTCTCCCGATTTCGCCGATTCTCTATGGCTCCGAACGTTGTAGCAAGCGTTTTCGGGTGATCTCGTTTCGCGAAATGCCTCCACCTTCGAACGGATTGGATTGATCCAGGCACATCGAATTTCGCCCGAATCCGGAGAAAAATAAAGGACGCGGCAGCACTGCTGTCCAAAATAACAGCGTCCGGACGAAGTGGTGCAGATTCTAAGCGGGGTTGACAGGTGTTAGAACTGATTCTTTGAGAAGGACCCCGCAGGGTAGTGAACCTATAATGGTTTTTGAGGTCGAATCTGAGAAAGAGTAGGAAATACCAAAGGGCCTCACTTTCGTGGTAGGATTGCAAAGAATCCGCACAGAAGATCACGAAGAGTTTATCACGATTCCGTCTTCGGATTTTCGCGTGCTCCTGTGCAGATTTTACTCCTTCCATGACGATATCTCCTTTTTTCACGCCAACGATTTAAACCGCGTTGGCCGCCTCTTCGTTACTAGTTTTTTGGAACCTGTTTTGGACAGGAGTGACGCGGCAGACCTTAAGGCCAGGTTTCGGAAGCCGCGAAACGTGTGGGCATTAACTAAATAACGGGTCTTTCATGTCTGCCAGATCTGGAACACAAATGCACGCCTATACAATAAATAAAACCCGGCAGACGCCCCTTAAGTAAAACGTAGGAGTTAGCTTGTGCCACTGCCCTCCGTCACGCAAAGAGGCAGCTTAGCCAACCCAACATCAGTCAGGATTGATACTTAAATAAACACTACACTGCACTGACTTGGATATTGCTTTAAACGGCTCATGGCGAGGCCCCGCTTGAAACCAAGTGTTCACTCATTTTTCTTACCCGATCGGGTCATTGCTAGTCTCCGTCCCCTGCGCGTTACTACCTATCAGGACCAGGCATCGCGGCTTCTCGACGCAAAAACGTCATCCGTCTAATTCCTTAAGGAAAATTTATGCTTCCCGATCTTCCAGATCAGATACTCGACAAAATCCGCACTCACGCCTTCCGTCACATCACGGAGCGTAAACAGACCAAAACCAACCTTTCTCTTGATAGCCGCATCTATCAACCTGGCGAACGCATCGGTCCATCGGTTCAGGGCATCCACGCCGAGGAAGAGACTATTTTGGTGTTTGCAGACGATCAACCACGCGCAAACTTCGGTCATTCCTGCCGCTATCTCCTTTATAACCCGCGCACGGGCGAGTTTAGAAAGGAAGTTCCTGCGCGTTTCCCTCCCGACTTGCTTAAATCCGCAAGCAGGCTCACCCCTTTTTTTCACCCGGTGACCTTTGATAAACCAAATCCCTACTGGTACATCCCGCCCATTTATCGGTGCCCGCGCCTGATTCCGGAAGGCAATCGATATGCGATCCTTTATTCTGGCCTGACTCAAGGACGTCACTTGAACGATATGGAGTTTGCCTACCGGACTCTGATCAACGGATACGGCTTCAGCGCGGAAAACATTTATGTGCTCAACTACGACGGGACCTTAAAAGTCTGGGACATCACGCTTGGAAACTGGCCCGGCAATAACACTCCCTATAAGATCCGGGTCACGGGCCAAGGCACTCGCGCCGCCTTCCGGTCCGTTTTCAACGAGTTGGCTGGCAAACTGAAGAGCGACGACTTGGTTTTCATCCATACCAACAATCACGGTGACAACGATCCTGTGAACGGCTCGTTTTTGTGTGGGTGGATCAATGACGTCAGCAATCCGCCTCCCAACTCCGACGGCGACTTTACTTGCTACTACGCCAATGAATTTGCCTCGGATCTCTCCGTCTTGCCAAGCCATCGCGCATTGGTTGTGCTCATGGAACAGTGCAACTCCGGCGGGTTCAATACGCCCATCCTTAGCGCGAGTCACGCCAAGGCAATCAGCGTCAGCTCGGCGGCTACGGCCGCGACGGAGTCGTTTGCCTCAAGTGATGGTAACTGGGACATATTTGCCTATGAATGGATTGCCGCGATGGATGGCGCCGATCCGAATGGCTCGGCCTTAACCAGCGACCCTGATATCGATGGCGTCGTGGACACCCAGTCGGCATATAACTATGCGATTGAGAACGACAGCGTGGATACACCCCAGTTTAATGCTTCGACGACCGGCGGTGACCTCACCCTGGACCAGGAATATGAATTTTTCTGGCTCTGGTGTTGGGTACTGTGGCCCATCCTCGAACCGATCTACGCGAAGTCCTTCCCGGCGGTCACATTCCCACCCCAACCCAATCCACCCGACCCGGCTCCCTCTTATTACGGATTGGTGAACCGGATACTCCCTGAAATTCAACCTCTGTTGGTCTCCTCCATTGGGAATGGCCTGGGCAGTCTACGCAAAGACCTGGGACGCAAACTCGGTCCGATTTTCGAGCGCGCTGTCTCCGATCACTCGCACCATAGCCGACTGTCACGCTAAGTTAGTTGGCGAATCAATGTAGAATTGGCCTTCCGCCATCTGCGATTGGCGTCCCGCCTGTTCAGAAAGTTCGTGGCCACAGAGCGCGACGTCGATCAACCCGCGGCGCCGCGCTTCGGTAGCTGCAATCCGTTTTGGTGCGCCGCCTCGTAGCGTGTCTGCAGGCAGAATGGCTGCATTTGTGCTCGTGTCGACGCGACTCTGGATGATCGCCCTGTTAGACAAAATTTCTGGGAACTATTGGGACGATCGGCGGTTTTATTATGTATATGAGGAAATTTCTCTCCACCACGTTACTGTTGTTTGCTTCGGCAATTTTGGCGATAGCTGCACCCGGGACGGTCACCAAAGTAAGCGGTGATTCCTTCACGGTCCATTGGACGGTAGATTCTTCGGGAATCTCAAAACACGGGATAGCCAATGGAGGCTATCGAGGTTCTAGCCGGGAGTGGACCTTTAAAGTGACTCCCTCTACGACTTATGCGGTCAACGGGGCTAAAGGCTCTTTTTCCAGTATTCAAAAAGGAGTTCACGTCAATGTGAAGCACACTGGCTTGGTTGCTACACATGTAGACGTTGTTCCTTAACCGGAAAGAACAGCTAAAAATTGAAGAAGACGGCAAGAAATCCGGTCTTTTTCGTCTCGGGGGTTGCGGCTTGAGGGAGAAATTATTCTCCTGCGGAAGCTCGTCCGCAGGAGGCGGCCCCAAAACTGCGTGATCCATTTGCCATACGGAGTAGGAGCCGCACTCTGGTTTGGGTCACAGGCGAGACGCCTATGATACTTTCAGCTTCGTGATTTGGGACGTCCAGCGCAAGCGACCCGCTTCAGATGCCGCAGAACCGCGATAAAACCCTAAAAGCACGAATGTCGCCGAGTCGAAAGTATCATAGGCGTCCCGCCTGTGACCCCGTTTCATCAGAGATTCCTTCGATTAGACCATCAATCGACAGACCGCGGGTACTTCAGGTTGTCTCGATAATACAACTGACTCCCAGAACGCTATAGACGCACCTTTTGAATTGCAGTTCCGTAAAAAAAAAACGAAAAAAAACCGCACTTTGGTTTGGAGCACAGGCGAGACGCCTATGATACTTTCAGCTTCGTGATTTTCGGACGTCCAGCGCAAACCATCCGCCTCAGATGCCGTAGATCGCGATAAAACACTGAAAGCACGAACGTTGCCGAGCCGAAAGTATCATAGGCGTCTCGCCTGTGACCCTGGATTCGTCGAATTCTTCCGCGAAAAGCATCAATCTAAGGTCCGCAGGCGTCTGATTGTCTCTGATAATAATTTGAACATTAGAAGATTAACTGACTCTCAGAACGATACGGACGCTCCTTTTGTATTAGAGCTCCATGACAAAAGTAAGACGAGCCGCCCTCTGGTTTAAAGCTCAGGCGAGAACCATCCTTCGCCAGGGCTACGGAGGTCAGGCTGCCTATCCTACACTGAATCCGTGAACGTTCCTGCATTTCGCGCACGTCCACATCCCTAAAGCGAGTTCAACGCGACATCGGCCCAGTCTGGACAGCAACCCCTAAAAAAATCCGAAACTCTGTGCCTCCGTGGTGAATCCCTTCTCGGATTGAAGCCCCTTTTACTGTTCTCCCGAGCTAAGCTTAATAGTCACTTGCCGTTTTACAATTGGCCGACCTGCAAAGTCGTTGCCGTATTCGGCATGGATCGATTCAACATCCACTGACACGGGCGCTTCTCCTGGAGACGGATGATCCTTTTTTGCGGCGTCAATCGCAGCATTCAAGGCTTCTTCAATGGTCTTCCCTTCACCGCTGTACTTGTTTTCACTCATATTCAGATCACTTCGGTAGATAGATTAAAGGACGTTGTATTACAGTGTAAATATTCAGGCATCGCCAGCCGCTTTGGTTCTGGATTAAATAGTAAACGCCCCGTTAAGAATTTCGAATGCCGTTGACTATGGCGATCTCCGTTTTGAAGGCATTGAACTAGAACGCATCTTCAACCGGAATTTCGATCGAAGTCTTATCGCCCGTTGGAGTAAACTCTCCTTCCGCTTGCGCAGTGCCGGCGCTCAGCACGTGAGCATCCTCAAGGAACAACTCGACAGAAAATTTCTCGGTGTGGGTGGCCGGGATTTTAATCTCACGTACCATTGGGTCGTCCAATTGAGGAGCGTGAGTAATCTCTTTGCCATTCTGTAACAGCTTCACATGGAGCGGATTGCCGCCCGCAGTCCCTTTAAAATCGCTTCGACTTCCATTGGTGACTTCCAACGTGAATTTTATCTTCAACTTTTGTACCGGGGGATTTGGAGGCATTTCATTCCGGTAGATTTTATCCGGGTTCGCCGAAAGATTCAGTTTCAAGAACGGAAAAGGATGAGGCATAATCTTCAGAAGAGTAATATGAGCGAAATGTGCAAGCTAATATTAAACTGAGGGGGTAAGTGGGCTCATGTGTGTAAAGTTCAGGCTAGTCAGGGCAGATCATTTTGACGAGCAAAAAATAACCAGAGTAGAAGCCGCACTCTGGTTTAGGTCACAGGCGAGACAGCCTATTCTCCTGTGAGTTCCCAGACGTTCGTGCGTTTTCTCCGCATCCACGTCGTGTGCCACGTTCAACGCGATATCGATACAGTCCAGATAGCAAAACTCTAAAAATCCGAACCTCTGCGTCCTTTGCGCCTTTGTGGTGAATCCAATCCTCTGTGCCCTCTTCCGTGCCCTTCTCTGCGCCCTCCTCCGTGGTGAATCCCTTCTCGGATTGAAGCCCCCTTTACTGTACCACCGAGCTAAGTTTAATAACATCCGGGTTCGCCGAAAGATTCAGTTTCAAGAACGGAAAAGGATGAGGCATAAACTTGAGAAGAGTAATTTGAGCGAAATGTGTGGTTAATATTAACCTGAAGGGGTGAGTGCGCTCATGTGTGTAAAGTTCAAGGCTAGTCAGGGCAGATCATTTTGACGAGTAAAAAATAGATGGAGTAGGAGCCGCATTCTGGTTTAAAGCACAGGCGAGACGCCTATGATACTTTCAGCTTCGTTATTTTGGAACGTCCAGCGCAAACGATCCGCTTCAGATGCCGTAGATGGCGCTAAAACCCTAAAAGCACAAACGTTGCCGAGCCGAAAGTATCATAGGCGTCTCGCCTGTGACCCCGGATTAGTTGGATCCTTTCGCTGAAAGCATCAATCTCCGACTGAATCCCGGATCCGCTTTTTTGGTCAAAGCCCGGGGGTTGCGTTGATCAGGTCGCCGATCGTCGTGGCCAGGCCGATAATCGGCAACGATGTTTGTGGTGGGACTTGGCGAGTGTTGATGACATAAGCCCAATCGATGCCGCTACCCAATGATGCTGCCTCGGTGGACGTGCCCGGCGTGCTTCCGGTACGGCCCCACCACCAGTTGCCTGAGCTTGTCGGCCTCGGCCCGTTCCCCCAGACCAAATTCACATGAATGAACTGTGTGAGCGCCGTAGCGGAAGCGGCCAACCCGGCACATCCCGCTGCCACCTCCTTAATTTGACCGTCACCACCGTAAACATAAGGTATCAGAAGATTTGAAGTTATATTTATGGGATCTGATCCCAAATACTGATCCTCGCAAATCGCCTCACTCGGAGCTCGCTGTTGCGCTTCCGTGGAAGATAAAAGGATTTCTGTAATACCCAGGGGGCTGAGCACCTTTTCCTGTAGATAGTCGAAGTACGCCTTGCCGGTGATGTGCTCCACGATTGCGCTTAAGAGAAGATAGCCATAGTTCGAGTAAGCCGAATTGGTTCCAGGCGTGTATTGCAGAGGCTGCCCATACATGTATTTGGCAACGTCCAGCTTCTGCACCGGACGGTTCAGACCCAACGCAAGTGCAATCGTGCGCATGCTGTAAGTGGGATCGAGGGCCGAAGGCAGTGACGCATTTGTTCCATCGTTATAACCGCCCTCGTGATCGAGCAACTGCTGAATCGTGATGCTATCGCTGCGCGAGTCGGCGGGGTGCGAGAAGCCAAGCAAAGGGTAGGCCGCGGTTGACGGCGTGTAACTCACCACGGCAACTGTTCCACCCGAAGAACTCATGGTTGCAGCGTTATCGCTTGTTGTAAACGTTCCTGTTACTGAAGTAAGAATGAGCGTATTGCCTTTAACAATGGCAACAGTCGCTGTGGCCCCGGAGCTGTTGCCTTTTACCGAATCGCCAACGACGGGAACCTCGCTTCCGTCCGGTTTAACGACGAGGGTTGGAGGCTTCAGAGTACCAGAATTATATAGCGTTTGTATAGCCTGCTCGCAGAACATCTTGCTGCAGCTCGCGAGCAAGAATCGGTCTGAAGTTTGGGTGATCCTGTAACCTGGCTCCGCCCAAGTGTAGGCCCGCACTAGAAGGACAGAACCATTCTTTGATAGCGTAAATTGCGCGGCTCGCACTGCGTTGGACTGCATAAACTGCTGAAAGGCGTTATCAAACGCAGCGAGACTCGCGACCGCAGCGCCGGTGACCATCCATTGCCGGGCAAATGGAATGTCTTGCTTGGCAAAAATCGCGGCGTAAACCGCGTTGGCGGTGGTTCCTCCCCCTTGTACGCAAATAGGGTAGTTGCCGGCCGCTGTCTGCTGATTGAATTCTGTCTGGTACTCGGCGGAGGTCATACCATGTCGTGCCACCCAGGGGCCAACGACATCATCCTTAAAGACAGAACAATAAGTCTGGTCCCCAGAGAGTGCTACGTACGCGGGCCGGTAACCGTGCAGGCCATATCCGGGCAATTGCGTCTCGGCATTGAAAGTAGTTTGATAGTCGGCTGCGGGATCAGCCGGGTGAACATGCCATTTCACATATCCTGGGTTGGAGTGCCAAACGCCAATATAGTAGCGTTGATTGGAATCGCCATAAATTGCAAACGATCGTATATACAGATTCTGCGCCGCGAAGGATGAATTCAAATAAGTGAATGATCCGCCTTGATTTAGGGGACCTGCGGGTACGCCATGCCGCGCCTGCCAGGGGCCCTGTATTCCCTGTTCGAACACGGCGGCAAATACGGCATTGGCTATCGGTCCGGTTGCCGACACCAGGACAGGAACATAACCCTGAGAGGTCCAAGTGTTAAAGAAAGTTTGATAAGCGGTGGCGTTTATTCCATGCACTGCGACCCACGCGGGACCGCCACGCTGAACCCAAACCGCTGCGTACAAGGGTGAACCGGTATCTCCATACACGCTTAAGGAAATCATCCGGTAGCCCTGTGCGGACAGAGTATTAAAATTGGCCTGATGCTGAGCGGCATCAACGCCGTGATAAGCTTCGAATCTCATAATTTTACTCCTAATTTAACCGAGAATTTTGGCGGAGTAGTAAATAGATACATTAGCCGCCTTACCCTCGCGTGTCATTCTTGAAGGTGCGCTCTTACCCGATCGGGTAATAGTGCAGGAAGTATAGGCAGCGGCAAAACGAGGACTAAGCTAAGCAAAGCCTATGAGGTTACGATAATTAGCTAAGGCCTCTGGATTGATTGGAATCAAATCAATCCAAGGATAAGCCCGATAACAAACTGAAGAGCGCTCCGCGGGATTGCTCCAAGTAGACGGCGACCCGCTCATTGGGCCCGAGGCGGGTTAAAAGTTGATCAAAAAATGCGTGCACATTCTGCGGTTTTGACTCGATCTGCTCTCTAGAGCTCGAACCGTCGGCCCAATCACCCCAGGCTATGAACCAGTCGCACCTTCGGCGCTTAGGACCACGTCATCCGACCAGAAGAGTACCGACCGACTGTGGAAATAGTCACGAAGACTCCCCTATCTTTGCGTCAAGAAATCAGCCCACAGTTTGGCCACTGACAACCGACACTGACACTGACGACTAATCCTCCCAAGGAATTGCTCCTAGACTTTGCTACAGGAAACCTGTTAAATTTATGTTCCCTCAATTTGGCAACCTGTGGAGATAAAATGGCAAGTAACTATCGTATTGGAACCGGCATCTCTGAAGTGATTGACCCGGCAATTGGACTTCAGCTGCAAGGCTTTGCGGTCGAAAGTCAGAAAACCAAAGGAATCGAATCGCCGCTCTTTTCAAGGGCATTCATTGTGGAAGATCTGGATTTAGGCATTCCTACAACGGGCCGGTTACCAGGGGTTGAATACGTCACGAGACGCGTTGTCCTTGTCACTGCCGATATATGGTCGGCCACAAACGCAGTCAAACAAGAAGTCGTTAAACGGCTCAAACTGGAGTTCGGGACACTTTACACAGACGATAATGTTTTGATCAGCGGAACCCATACCCATAGTGCTCCCGGGGGATACGCCGGTTATCGCCTCTATGACCTTAGTGGTGAAGGATTTGATACCCATACCTTTGAATGCATTGTTTCAGGCATCTTTTATTCCATTCGGGATGCGCACAATAATCTCGCCCCAGGTAAAATTTATATAAACAAGGGAGATATTGAAGATTGCGGACGCAATCGTTCACTAGACGCATATCGCAACAATCCTCAGAGTGAGCGAGATCTATATCCAAATCGTGATACCGATAAGGAAATGCTGCTGCTCAAATTTACCCAATTGGATAGCAACGGGAAGGAACGCCCCATCGGTGTGTTAAGTTGGTTTGCAATTCATCCGACTGATTTAGGTCAAAAAAATGCGGGGGTCTCTGGCGATAGCAAGGGGTACGCCTCTGCCCTTTTTGAGTGGCGCATGGCTATGGATCCATGGGTTCCGTTCGTCGCTGCTTTTGCCAATGGCAGTGCGGGTGATGTTTCGGGAAATGTGGAATTCAATCACATCCCGAATGGAATCGATGATATCCAACACATGCGGAAGCATGGGAAACAGCAATACAACAAAGCAAAAGAGCTCTTTGATTCGGCGTCAGAAGAGTTGTCGGGATGGGTTACTTCAATCCATACACGCGTGGATATGTCATGCGTTCAGATTAAGAATAGTCAAGGTGCACGAACCTGGCCAGCTGCGCTGGGCTTATCCTTTGGTGCCGGCAGCACTGAGGATGGCGTTCCGGAGCCGCCCACTCTTTTGAGGGAAGGGATAACCGGGGAGAATAAGCAGGCAACCGAAGATTTCATGCAAACGGTGGCGGGTGTGTTAGGCCTGATGGTTAAGCAAATTCCTCCCAGGGCCGTATGGGCCGAATCTCACAAGGAAATTCTAAACGGACACCTCCCAAAGCCAGTCTTATTTGCAGTCGGAGCAACTGAGGGTTTAGCTCCCAAAATATTGCCGCTCCAGATTCTCAGGATCGGACAACTTGTTATATTAGGGGTACCTGCAGAATTGACGACGATGGCAGGTCGGCGATTGCGCAAGTCTGTTCTGAGTCTATTAGAGCCTGGCAGGTCTTTCACTGGGATTCAACATTTGGCGATTGCTGGCTACGCCAATGACTACTCGCAGTATGTCACCACCAAAGAGGAGTATGACATGCAACACTACGAGGGTGCATCCACCCTCTTTGGTCCCTACACATTGGAAGCGTATCAGCAAGAGTTTGGCAAACTGGCGCTCGCGCTTAGGACCGGAAATCGCGTTGAACCAGGTCCACTTCCTTCGGGAAATTCTTCTCCGGTCGCCAGGCGGTGGACATTCAGAAATGTAACTAATAAAGACGTTCAAATTGAGCTTTATCATACGGTCGATTCCGTTAAATGGCTCAAGCTTCCAAACGGAACTAAAACATTACCTGCTTATAGAGAGATTGCGTTTCCGGAGAGGGAGTTTACGGGACCAGCGATGCGAACGGTGGAGCAAGTCAAGGCGATTTTCAATCGGGCACAAGAGAAGATTGTTGCAGTGGGTTCTCTAGTGACCATCACTCAAGAAGGTTATTTTGAGATAACAGAATATGTTCCCATTGGAACTCGAGGGGGGCCGCCACCGCTGCCGAGGGGCCTCGCTGCAAAGGGCGACCGCATGCAGCCCGGCGAGGTGCTCAACCCGGGCCAGTCCATTGTCTCGGCCAATGGACGATTCCGCTTCACATACCAGGATGACGGCAACCTGGTGCTCTATCGCGACGGCGCGACGCCACGTTGGGCATCCGCCACCAACGGGCGCGGAGTCGGCGTCTGCATCATGCAGTCGGATGGCAAACTCATGCTCTACACCCCGGGGGGCGGCACACCCTGGATGTCCACTGCCGGCGGTACCCCGGGGAGCTATCTGGTCGCGCAGAATGACGGCAACGTCGTCATCCGTCGCCCGGACAACCAACCAGTCTGGGCCTCCAACACCGCTCAATGAGTCGGCATCGAAGCCGGAGCAGTCCCGGAGGAAATAGCAGGTAGCCAGGTAGAAGTGCCTGGCTACCAGGCTCGTAACTGACGACCTAATTCGCCACCATCTGATGACTCTTCAGGTCCACTGTGACCAGGTCATACCGTGATTGGAGAATGCTTTGGTCGGTCGCCTGATGGAAACCGATCCGTAACTGCTCTTTGTTCACAGAAATCCGCAAATACCCGTAGTTGTGGTCATCGTACTTTTCGAGAATTAAACTGGTAGCTTGAACTGCCGGATTAGCGTCAAGGTAATCTACCCGGCTCCCATTGACAGGTTCTAACGAGGGCTGACCTCGCCTTGATTGCACCAGCGGATTCGCGGCGTGCCCACCGTTGCCGCAAATAATGAATGGCACGTCGAGTTCTCGCCCTTGGAATGTCAATTCTCTCGTGTAGCGCTGGTAGTTGTGGGCGTGTCCGGAAAGGAAGGCGTGAGGATAAACGCCGGCATCGAGACATAGCGCATCAATTTGACGAAGCATTGCGGTACTACCGCCGTGATTTCCTCTGGCTCCGGAGGGATTCTGCGGTGCGTAACTAAACGCCGGATGATGCGAGGCCAACAGGACAGCACCTTGGTAGTTCTCGTCTTTGACGCGTTTCAACTGTGCTGCCAGATACTCAAGCTGATAGTCGGGTACGGCGGCCCACTTCCCTTTTTCACTCGAAATTAATCCGGGATCTTCGAGTGAGTTGCTGAACAGAGCGATCACACGAACGAAAGGCGCATCGAGAGTGAAGTAAACACCGGGCTGGGTCATCGCGGTCCGGTGGAGCGAGGCTGCTTCGGGCGTGATCACCGGTGTTTCGGAACAAAAATTTCGACTAAAAATAGTCAGAGGTTCGGAGCCTGCGGGTGTGCCGGGTACGATGAAGGAATCGTGGTTACCTGGAATTGCGAAAATCGGCGCGGGATAGTTACGAAACGGTTCGTAAAACTGATCGTAATAAAATTTCGACTCCCCGAAATCGTAGACAACATCACCGAGATGAAAGAGAAATGCCGGTCGATCGGAAGGATCAGCCGTGTGAGCGTCAGTCGTAAGCTGATCGGCTACTTTGATTTCGTCACCGTACTTCCGTGAATTCGACGCTCCCGAATCGCCCACCGCGTGAAAGACGATTCCGTTGGCTCCGGTGATCTGGCCAACTATATCGGTTCCACGAGGACCAAGCGCCTCTTCAAGTTTGAAAATATCTCCGGGCGCTCCGCGTGATTTCTCGAAACCGACCACGTCTTTGCCCAACAAATCCTCGATCTGCTTGTAGACATCGTCATCTGAAGGATGCGGCACCTGAAATCCAGCCGGGTCGCTGGATTGGGTGGTTTCGTTGAACACAGGTTCCTGGAAGATCGGGGCGGAAATCGGATTGCTTACTTCTCTTGGCATTGAATGGCTCCTATTTTGTTAGAAGGTCGCGACTATGTATAGTCAGCAGAAGTGGATTTTGTAATCCAGATAAAAGGGAATTGATTTCCCAACGTGCTGATCGAAGCGCCGAAGGCGCAATAAGATCTTAGCCTGGGGTGACGCGAAGCGGAGCCCCAGGAACCAATTGATAAAAAGGAACAGCGCTGTAAGCGCGTCGTAATATATTCTCGATTGGCTTTCCTCAATCACAATTGCACCCTTCCGCTCTGTCCGCGCTTTCAGCGCTCACTATATATTATAAAGCAAACCTAGGGCTCCGCTTCGCGTCACCCTAGGCTAAGAGCCAGTCGCGCCTTCGGCGCTTAAGACCACGTCATCCGACTAGATGCGTACCGACCGTAGCAACAGTCTCAAAGCCTTCCTATGTTCGGGCGCGTTGTCCCTCCGGGTCAAAACCATTCTCCTGAAGATACCTAATTTTTGTGTTCAAGCGGTTTGCAATACCATCCGAGGCCGCTAAGCACCGGCGCCGAAAGTATCATAGGCTGCCTGACCGCCGTAGCCTTGGCGAAGGCTGGTTCTCGCCTGTGCCTTCCTGACTTGAAGCCCCTCATCGTGCAGTTGTTGTCACTCATCTTATCCATTTAGACTTACCACGTCCCCTCAACCACCCTCCCCAAAGTACCTCAACGCCCTGATCCCAGGCATGAAAAAATAGGCGCCGCCTCGCACCTTGATAAACTGGGGCACTCCGGAAACTCTGTGTCGTAACTGGTCGCTTTTCTGGTAGGTGAAATCTGAGGTGACAGGACAGCCTGGCAGCGCAACCCGATTCCCAAGAAGGGGATCGCTTTCGTCGGTTAAACCAGAAAACTTGGCGCTGTTTATCCAGGCGTTTTGCAGAAACTCGAATTGACGCGAGATGTTTGCGTTCAGACAAATGAAATGAAGTCCGGATTCCAAATTAGCGTCACCGTCTGGAGTGAGTGCGAGTGCCTGTTCCGGCTTTAACTGGGTTCCGTATTCGCGGCCGCGGCGTACAATCCGATGAAAGCGAACGGAGGAAATCAGGTCGTCCCGGAAACCTTTTGGACCGAATCCGATCATGGTGATCAGCTTGTTCACATCGTCGGCGGGCCGGTCAGGAAAATCGGTATTCCGCGGATTTGCCCGGCGAACGTGGGCACCGAACGGACAACGGCTGCCGTCTGGGTCTTGATCGAACGTGAACCGGTTCTGTTCCTTTTGTCCCGATTTCGTGTCGATCCCTGGAATCGGTGATTTCTGGATCGCCTCCAGTGGATCCCCTGCCCGTGTCCGACCGACCATCGCGGTGGCTAACTTTTCCGCCTCGGCGTTGTCACCACGGGCTAGTTGTTTGGCGAACTGCCAAAACAGGCGGACGTCTTGATCCAATTGGCGCATCACCAAATAGGTGCCGTTGCGCCCGAGGTCCCTTTTCTCCGGCGCGTCCTCTGCCACCGGTAAAATATCGCTGGCTTGGCTTCGGTCTAGCAGGGGCCGATCTGTGTATTTTCCGTATTCGTTGCGGTACCCTAACAAAAACTCGCCAAGCGCGACGATGTTGCTGAAGTCGAGCTGAGTGCAGGGCACTTTGCGCTCCTGATTCCAGTCAATCGTCGGTTGACTGATTCCGTCCGTGAAGCCGAATGGTTCCACTCCGCCGAAGTCGCTGGTATCAAGGCAAGTCCGGCTGTCGAAAGCGTCGTTCCAAGATGGACCCTTCGAGTTTTGGACAAAGCTTTCATACGGTCCCGGTTCGCCAAAAAACATTACCACGAGATGCGGTTCACGCGATGGACCTCCCCAACTCCAATATTGCGGCGAATTAGCTTCTATATCTCCCAATTGCCGCGAACGGCTCTCTTCTGCGATGCCTCCTCGAAACTCGTGCGAAAATTGATCGATGACAGACGCCGAGACCCCCAGGGCACGAAGACCGGCCGCGGTGAATGCGACGTGCAAAGCCGTTGCGGGAGGTGGATTCATCTCCACCGCATTGGTGATAGGTGCCGAGCGCAGCCATGCTCGCGCGGCGGAAACATCCTTCACACGCAGAAGCGCATAGGAAGCTTTGGTCATTTTTTTATATCCAAAGCGCACTAAGCCTTGAACATCAGTGTAATCCATTTCGGTCATAATAACGCGACCCATTCACTTGCCTCTTGATCACTCGGTGACGAAAGTTCAAGCCCTTTGCGAATCCGATAATTCCTTTCGAGATCGATAGCGGTCAATCCAGGATAACCTTGATACCAGACCTGGGTCGGCAGCGTATGGCGTCGAAGAAATTCGACATACTTGCGCTCGTCGCCGCATCCATCCAAGACGAGCCAATTTGTCCTTGGATAGCCAATACCGTTACCGAAAACAGCGTTTAATCCAAACCCAGTTTTATTGATAAAATCGTCCATGTAGCTTTCGACACTTCCGTCGTAGTTGCTGCAAAAGATCATCCGATTCGTACCATCGAGGAAAACCCACCGTGCGAAGTGTATCGTACGAATACGTCCTAGCCGCCCGGGTCGCACAATGTGGCGCGCAGCATAATTCACAGTTGTTAAGACCCCGATTGTTGTCAGCAAGCGGACCACGCCCGGCTTGATAGTACCCATCGCGCTGAATTGATTCGTGACGTAATGATCTTCCGCGCGCGAGAGTTCTTCGGAGTAAGATTGATCGACCGTCGGACAGACTTCCGGATCTGTCCTCTCAAGCATGCGCAAACGGATAAGATAGAACGGCGCGATCACTAACAACAGAGGAGACAAAATCAAGATCAGCAACGGAGTCGCAATCAGGTTCAGCAGATTTCGGACGAACCATCCGGTTGGTGTGGGACGTTCATCCGATAGAGTCAGGCGTCCCGCGGCTTTTTCCCGTTGAACAAACTGCGCCAACTTTGCGTGGATCTCGCGGGGACGGAGGTCACGGACCGAATCCTCCTTTTTGAGATAGCTTTCGATTGCTTCTTTAAGAGCGGCCTCTTCACGAATGCGAAGAACCGTTCGGCCCGGCCAGTTCACATAGTTTGCAATCGAAGGTTTGCGATGTTCTTTCATCCAATCCAGGAGATTGGAATCCTCTCCGAATCCTTGACAGCAGGAAAAAAGCTTGCGCAAACCTTCTTCCGCGACCTTCGCCAACTTTTCCAGGAAAACGTATTCATCGCTGTCGATGTCTCCCAGGAATGCCAGATAAAGTGGATAAAACCTGGACTGCAGACCGTACACACGAACGTCTCCAGTCGTTTTGTCATCGAGAACGAGCAAGCGCGCGAAATGCAGGTCGTCGAACTTAGCGAAAGGAATCAGTGCATTGTTCGGATTTACGCGACCGGGTCCGTCGTTCATGGATGCGAGCAACGCTCGCAACTCCGCTTCGCGAGACGGAACGATTGGCGCCAAAACCATGAAACTCGATTGTGGAGTCATCTTGCAATTATTCGAAAACCTCGTTACCGGTCGGTTCGTAGTGTGGCACTGCGTTCATGGCATGGCGCAGCCCGGAAAGAACCAGATACATTCGCCGACGGGCTCGGCTCTGGTTACCGAGTGGCCTATGTTCGGCGATCGTGTGCCACGGATTGTAGGATAGCTGTTTCGCGAACTCCATCTGCGCCGGAGAGTCGAACTTCTGCCGAGGCAGACGCAGCGTTGCCACGGAGACCCGTGGCGACAATTTCTCCGGCCATAGCACCGCGTTGTTCTCGATTGGCATCAGATGGGGATCGGTCTGAAGCTGCAGGCGAATGTCGAACTCGACATCTCCCTCCGCCAATGACGCCACCATCGCGCGGCGCAAATAATCATCCGGCGGACGGAAAGGTAATCGGGGGATGGGAGTGCGCTTTTGCGTTTTCGGCCACACCGAGTATTGCATCGCCCGCCCTTCTCCCAGCAGATATGGAACACAACTGAAATAGGGTGCCTCAAAGGGACTGCTCTGAGTCTTGATCCAGAGCGATTGCATGATGAGATCGAGGAGATGCGAACGTTTAAAGTTTAAGAAATAAAATATCTGCGCATTTTTAAGACTTTCCTTCTGCAACTGTGCGTTCGCCTTCGTGTCCGGTGTAACAAAGGTGGGGGTGGAAACTCCGAACATGTCGAGGGTGAACTTCTCCTCCACCATCAGTTTCAGCCCAGGCACACCCATGAGTTTGATACTGATGCTCATAAAACCAACATCGTCGATATCCGGCGTGATGTAGGGGCCTGGACCGGAAAAACGCACCCAAGCTGGAAACGTTTGAGGTGTGGCGTAAATGCCATGTCGGAGTTCGTCCGGCAGGTCGCTGTGCACAATATATTCCCCCCTGACAATCCCATGCGTTTTCGTATTTCCGCCTCGCTCAAAGCCGCCAGGCTTCCATAGCTCGCTCATTTGTTTCTCAAAGCTCGATATGATCGAGTGAAGAAACTCTTCTTCATCCGGGAACAACTTTTCCTCGGCAAGCTTCAGGCCTTCGTTCGGCCGCCGCATGTTGATCAATCCTGTGACCCAGCGTGCGACCGGATCGCGTAGAATGGCATCAAACTCTGGACGGATCCAAGGATCGAACCTCCGCTCAACATGTAACAGGAAGGTAAAGAAATCACTGATCCAATTGAGGAGCAGTGATCCTGTATTCGCCGGCGGCATCGGCCGGCTGACATTTGAATTAATATTCGGCATGGATCATTTCCCTTCTTGTGCGTGCGAAATTCAGAGATCGCGAATTTCCCGAAAACAATCCTCCTATCTGCAACTAAAATTTCAGCGCGAAGTGAATGAGTCTGTGTGCGGACGGTTTCTCCTTGCCCCAATAGACAAGGCCCAGGTATAGACCGGGGCTAACTTCTCTAATTTCGTCCCGAATCCACTGCGCCACGATCGAGGTCTGCGAGTAATCCAGTACGATACACTCTTTTCCGTCAAGCCAGCTTTCGCCTCTGTAAACCTGTGCGACGATCGCTTTTGTCCCTAACAGAAGTATCCGATTCTTCAGGACCGCACGTTGGGGATCGACGGGATCGTGTTCAAAGAACTTTCCTTTCCATGTAAAGATATGAATAAATCGCGCGACGGTATCCGACACGACGGTCCCCGGCGCAATAATCGCCGTGCCTTCGCCCTGGCCAATAGGAATCGCACCCGCAGGCGCCTTACGAAATAGATCGTCGAGTTGTTCTTCCGAGAGTTTGAGAAACTCTTCGGGATCCGTGATTGTAGCTTTTTCGTCTGTCATACTAGTCTCCAGTTCGGTGTTCAGTCCTTGTTTAGAAAGTCTTGAGGTATTCGATCAGCGCCCGCTTGTCGGTGTCGGGAAGATTCGTCCCGAAGTAGTGTCCCTCGTCTTCGATAAAGTCCGGGCACTTATTCGCCGCCAGCAGATCCGGAACGACTTTAAGCAATTCCTTGGCGGAAGCCTCGGGTGAAAGATTACGCGCGTGAATTGTTAGCAACGCTTCGCTTAGCTTCACCTCAAGCGCGACCAATTGCGATGCGTCTGGCTCGAGATTTGCAATCAAGTTAATCGGCGTCCCTTTGGGGATGAAACCGATATGAAGGTAACCATCGGAATTGGCCAGAGCCCTGAGCGGCTCGGGTACAAATTCTTTGCGCAGCTGTAACGTGCAATCCTCCTGAGTGCGCCAGATCGAATCCTTGCCGAGTCGCTTTTCCGGCCACAGAAGTTTCTCAGCCGCGTCGTTGAAAGCGGCCATGCGCCCGGCCACAGAGGGGTCGCCTGTAAATATCCCCAAAGCATTGTTGTGGAGAAACGGCGCGGAACTCCAGATACTCACCAGCGAAGGCACCCGATAGTATCCCGGCCCGGTGTTCTTACTCTTCGGGTTGAACTTGGTCGGATGCTCTGGCTCGAACGGATTGTAAAAATCCATTTCATCAGGAGCCGAGAGATCCTTGTAAGTCTGCGAAGAAAAATTGTCCCAGATATGTCCGGCCTTCGCGTTCGTGCCGAAAGCGCGCGCGCTGTTTGTTTGAATGGTCGTTAAAGGATAGCGCCGGTCATTTGAAAGAAAATTGTCCTTCAGGAAGTCCTCCTTCATGATCGCTTCGCGGAACCATGCTTTCCCCGCGGCAGAACGAGGATCGACATCCGTCGGAGGTTGTTTACTGGAATGACAACTGGCGCACCTATCGGCAAACACCTGTTTGCCTCGGGTCATTACGGTCTCGTCCGTCGTGATGTACCTGTTCCCATCGGGTGCGTCGGCCAAATGAAATGGCTGAAGTCTGCGGAAAAAGGCCGCGATGTTTCCTGCGCGCTGCTCGGTAGCCTGCCAGTATATAGAGTGCTCCTGCGCGTAGCTGGTTTCAAAAGGTTTTTGTGGAGTGAGCCCTATCAAAGGGTTATGTCGCGTCAGCCAGTATTCGGAAAACATGCCGATGTTGACGTAAACGCGAAGCGCAGCGCCGGGAACACCAACAGAATCCGCGCCATCCTTCAATATGTGCGGCACCAGCATTTCATCCTGTTGGCCGAGTGCGGCTAGCAAATGGGGACCGAGCTTCTCGGTCGCAGCAATCCGCTCGCGTTCCGCGAGCAGGAAGATAGGGTTAATCGCGTTGGGATTGTTAATATGATCCGTCGCGATGCGCGAAGTATCGGAAGTGCCGCGCGGCTGTGCTGCCAGCTCCTCATAAAAGAACCCACCCTTTTCAACGTTGCAGGCAAAGACCTTTCCTTCGTTAATGTATTGGTTGCCGATAGCGGAGGCGAGGTTCTCCCAGCGGGGATTATTCGGATCGGCAGGCGGGGCAACTGGGTTCGGAGCGACGTGGCAACTCGAGCAGGAAACGCCCACACGGTAAGGGCGGACGAGGTTCTTATCATTATAATAAGTCGGATCGTTCATGAATCGATTTCCGTCCCATTTCCTGCGCGCTTTTTCATTAAATTCCGGATTCCGAAAAAGCCTGAAGCCGATCACTCCCGAAGGCTTGCCATACACTTTTTCATCGATACCGGTTGGTTCGGGTGCAATTTGTTCGTCGAGCATCAGCCCGAACTCGTCGGGCTTGCCGGGAGCTCGGAATCCGGGCTCGTTCATCAGCCCTAAAGTATTAAAACGTTCTCCACGCGGATATTTCCGGTTGTCGAGCGTCTTCAGCAGATCAATCAATCCAAAACTCTCCTGTGCAACCGCGTTCCAAAAATGCTCGTTGCCTGCACTCCAGAGTATCCAAGCGTTCCGGCCCATCATTTCTTCAGACGAGAGCTGAATGCCACCGTCCATCGGTCTGAAAATGTCCGCCGTGATTTGTGGGAAATCCGCGGGCGTCTTGCCGGCAGCTTTTGCTTCGTCCACGATCTCTTCTTTTGAAAAATTAACCAAGGAAATAGAAAGAGCGGTTAGCCCGAATATTCCCGCCAGCGCGAATAGACCGAATTTCTTCAAGTCACTTCCCAGCCTCCTAAGTTTCAGAACAAATCTTAGCTATTTGGTTCTCCCTGCGGCAATCAATTTGAACAGTATATTTCACGATGCCTAGTCTGTTACGAAACGATGATTTGATTTTGCTATATTTTCTTTGGTCTAGAGACCTGGTGTATTCGATTCCCGGATTTTAGCGCAAAGAATCGTTCGCCCGATGTGCTCACCTAAGCTGCGGTAGCTCTCCCATTGAGCTTCGTCGTAAAAGTTCCCGTTGGAGGGTGCGCTCGGAAAAGTGGGGCGGTTTCTTGCGTAAGAGGCAATGTCGAGTGATTCGTCGCCGGTGAGGCTAGCTTTCAGCACAACAATCCACGTCGCCGGTTCTTTATCCCCTTTATAAGTAACTTGCGCCAGTACCGCATGAGCGAGATTGAGTTTACCGATTTCCTGGACTGATCCCAGTGTCTCGGCAGGATTTGATAACCAACCGAGAATCCAAGCGGGAACCATGGTCGCTACGGTCCCGGGATTCACTAGTTCAATTTTCGCTCCAAAGTCGATTCGCACCTGGCGGGTCAATTCCGCGATGTCGCCAAAATCAAATGCGGCATCTTCGCCGCCGTCGACGGCAATGATGAACGCGACACGCCGCCTCAATAATTCGTAAATAGCCGTGTTATCGAAGCGCCCACCGTCGGCAATGTTCCAGAATCGATGAGAGAACCCAAGGAACCGCCCAAGACAGTCCGCAATCATCAGGCTCTGTATTTTGACGAGAATAGCGGGTTGCTCTTTGAGCCTTTTCCAAAGGTTTCCCGAGAAACGGCCAGGCCGGTCCTGGGCATCGAGTCCGGTGTCCCACCAATAGCCGAAACGGAGATTCAAAAGACCGAGCAGAATCGATTTCGAAAGGCTGGTGGGAAGTGCCCTCTCCGTTCCAGAGTCAGCCCCCGAAGTCGCAATCCAGCTACTCAAACGCAGCGGTTCGACGCAAACGGGCCAATCGGCAGTCCCCTGAAAGGGATGAAAAACCTCCCCCGGAACCGGAACGGCGCGCAGCGCGATTCTCGCGCCTTTCGGTGGCGAATTGGGACGATCGAGCACTTGGCGCAATCGCACCGACCAGGGAAGTTGATCGGCGGGAGGTCGCGGACTCCAGATCGCGTGGAACTTCCGCCCAACGCTCACGCCAAATGGGCCAACACTCATTGCCAAGCCTTTGCGCTCGCGCGCCTCGCGCTCGGAAAAGGCATCGACCGTTTCGTTTACGCAGAGTCCGATCAGATGCAGCGGGCCTCCATAAGCCTCCGGATGATATTCGTCAAAGGCGATATCGTCATCCGGATGGGCGACCTGGACGTTCCGTCCCAGGTCGGAATCTGAGATCCGGGCGGGATTCGAGGCACCCAGAAACGTGCGGCTGACCTGCACGCTATAAGCCTCCGGGAGCGCAGAGTAATTGAGCAAATCGAAAGCGCGCCCGAATATCGCTGAGAGTGCGGCCCCTGCGACCGTAGCGACGAAACCCAAGGCGTTATGATGGTTGAACAACCAGTGCAGAGCGCCGTCGAGCAAAACAAGGAGAAGGCTGACGATCGGAAACGCAATGATCCCGGCCCGGAATGCGGCGGACGTGACGAAGCTAGACGTCCCGTCTGATCCCGATTTTTTGGCGGCACTGACGCGGGCGATACCGCCCAGGTGGTGCACGAAAGGCGAAGCACATGCGACAACGAGCGTCCACGTTGTGATGACCGGATTTAACTCTCCGAGGGCAAACCCCCGAGCCACGGTGTCAATAACCACCCAGACAATGCAGCACAAGAAGAGCACGAGAGCTTCGCTGAGACCACGTGTCAGCCGATTTCGGATGGTGGTTCCGGGATCGGACGAAGTCTCACCGGTGCTCGGATCGAGTTTCGGCGGAAGGTTCCGGCGCGAGATTTCCAACCAAACCGCTGCGAGCAACAAGACGGCAATCCCGCTCAATGGCATCAGGATTCCGGGGCCCAAGCCTGCCGCAACCCCAAGGAAAGCGAGGAGCGCGATCCAACCGGCAACGGGATAGAAGCTGAAACTGGCACGGCTATCTTGTTTCGGAGCAAGCCAATAAGCAATCGCGCAAGGGATCACACACAGGCCAAGCACTGCAAATGGCAGCCACCACCAGGTACTCATGGCGGCGCCGGCTGTGGAACCGAGTATTGACGCAAAATCAGGCCGTCCGACGAAATGCTCGATCCAATCGCCGATTATACGCAGCAACCCGAACAGGGCGAATCCGAGCAACGCAAGGATCAGATAAACGGTAACGATGTTACGCCAGAGAATGGCAAGATGCTGGATCGATCCAACGGAGCCCTGCGCATTCTCGCGCAGCCATCCAATTTCAGGAGAGGCTTCGTCGCTGAGAATTGATTCCACCCGTGCGCATGGATCCCTTTTTGTCTCCGCCAGGCCGACGATTGAACTACGCGTAAAGAGTCTCCCAAGGAAGCTTCCGATAAAGCCGCCAGCGGATACCGTGGAAAGAAAATCGATCTCGCGGAGTCGCCCTTGCTTTGCGAGCGCCTGAAGAATCCCCAGAGCGAAGATAGCGGCCCGAAGCCCGCCACCGGAGAGGGCAAGCCCAACCGTGCGAGGCGGCAACCGGCTCAAGTCTGGATCAGAGTGCGCCGCATCGAGCGACTCTTTAACCTCCTGCTCTGTCAAAGCACCGGCAGCCTTCTCGCGGCGCACCCGGATCGCAGCGGCTTCCCTTCGCTGGAGTTCAAAGGGATAGTTCATCGAGGATTGTGTCCGCGGCCTTTTCGCTGACCAGGTAAATCGGCACCGTGATAAAATAGCCGGGGATAGTGGGAAACACGGACGCATCCACCACGCGAAGGCACCGGACGCCATGCACACGGAAATGGCTGTCCAGGACGGCCTCCTTATCTTTCAGGTCGGAAACGTTGGCCTGCCACGGATCGGATCCGATTCGGCAAGTGCCAGAGGCGTGATGCCCCCACGTTTCGCGCACAATCCAATCGGCCAGGGAAGAGGATCCACAGGTCTTGGCACTACCCGGTAGAATCTCAGCGGCGGCGGCGTCGCCTCCTTTCATCAGTTTCGCAGCTGCTTCGTTGAGGCGACGCACGTACTGAATGCCAAACTCAAGTGCGGCGAAATCATCGTCCTCCTGCAAATTAAGATCGGATTCATGCTCGGGTCCGTTGCGCTGGCCGAAGTAGCAAAAATCGATCGCCGGCGAATCGAAGGGATTGTTCGAGCGCAATCGCACCTCGCCGCGATTTTTCGAATACGCTTTTAATATCGTCCAGCTCCAGAGATTCCGCCTGGTTTGGCCACTTGCATCTCCCGGCTTGGTCAACAGCTCCTTCGACCATCCTGGGTAATAGCCACGAAAAACGGCCGGAAAACCGAGCAGCAGAAGGTCCGGCGGCAGATTCGCAGGCTTCGAACCGGCCGGGTCAGAGCGTTTCAGGATCGCCAGGGCAGCACCGTTCGTCGTGTAAAGGCCTGTTCGCGGCTTTAGCGTCTGTTCGGCTTTCCAGTTATTCAAAGGTGCGTCGTCCGTGGCACTCGGTTCGAACTTGACCGTATCGAGCATGGAGAAATTTTTCGCCATCTCGCTGACAACGCTGATTTCGTAACGATCGAGGAGGTTTTTCCCAACTCCGGGCAGATCGACGAACAGGTCGGCGTTCACTTTTCCATCGATACCGACAACCCCCTCGACTCCGATGGTCCGGAGGTAGTTTTTGTCACCCACGCCGCTCAGCATTAACAGCTGAGGAGTATTGAAGGCGCCTCCACAGAGCAGTATTTCGCGCCGCGCATAGCAGTACTGTTTCTGCGGATCAGAGTTCATCTGTTTGCCGGGATCGTAAAGATGACGGCCAACAGAGAACTCTACGCCGATCGCGCGTGGAGGTTGACCGGTTTCGTCAGCCTGGAAAACGACACGACGGACAAAAACGTTCGTCGCTATCCGGATCTCGCCTGCGAATTCATCGCCATCCGGAACCTTGTCGCGTTCATCGCGTAACTGGCGGCGTGTCTCTAAAAGCCACTCACGCGGGCCACGTCGAACACCCCCTCTCGACACGGCCAGAGGGACAAGGGCCACGCCTTCGGGATGTGTACGCATCTTATCCAAGTCGTTAAGATCGAGATCACGAAAGAGCCGGCCGCCGATCAGACGCTTTGCATCACGCCAGAGAGACCGGACGCCGTCCAAGTCCTCCACATCGAAAATTGTCTTGGCGACCACGTTGAAAAGCGCTGTATCGCCCATTGCCAACTTTGGGTCGCTGAGTTGCACATCGAGCCATCCCTTTGCCCCTCGTTGAGCCGAAGCGTCCCGTCCCGGATTGAGCATTTGAAGCAGCCCATCCCAATAACCGAGCAGCCATCCGAGCCGGACACCGGTTCGGGCACGCTCGATCCGCTTATATAGCGTGCGCATCCTGGCCGGTGCCCAGGAGTTGTCACCCGTTAGATCGGCGATTTTCTGCCAATCATAGTCCTCGCCGTAAACCGAAATCATCGCGTGATGCGTGGTGCAGCCACCAAGGGCCGAGGCGCGCGGGTAAAGGACTGCTTTCTCTCCGGGATTGTGAGGATCGTTTCGGGCCTTTGTATCCAGTTTCTGAATCGCCTGGTTGGGATAATGTCGCACCCAGAAATTCCAATTCGTGCATGCTTGATCCGGTGCGTCATGAAGATCAGGTTCTGTGGACGCCGCGTGCAACCCAGGGCAAGAGTAGATAAGATGTTCGTTTTCTTCTTTGCGTCTTTCTTTTTGACCGGTGTTCGGCTGAACTAGCGGCGCACCGGAATCCACCCCTGCCTCCAGGACCAAAACGCGCATCCCTGCTCGAGCCAGCCTGGCAGAAAGCGGACTGCCTCCCGCCCCCGAGCCAACGACGATATAGTCGATCGGTGTCTTCGAAGGGTCTTTGGCCTCCGGCGGAATACCCCCATTTGGATCGTCGCACTGGACCTCAATCATAGGAGATCAGAGCGTTTTAAGAAAAGCAATCAGGTCTCTCTTTTCCTGATCGGTAAGCGCTTCACCGAAATAATGCCCTCGATCGAGCACGAAATCCGGGCACTTGCTGACGGCCATCAGAGCAGGTCCAGCCTTCTGCTCGAACACTTTTAACCGATCCGCATCACTGAACCGGTAAAGCTTGGGAAGTTTGTCCTCGGGAGTTAACGGTGCATTCTCTAAGGCCACGCGACGCGCTTCTTCCGAAGCCCGTTCCTTCTCATCTTCGGCGCGGAGCGTTCCGAGCATACCGCATAATCCGCGCAGCGCGGCCAGGCGGCCGAAAATCGGCGCCTCCGGATCGATATTCATCAGTACGTTCACCGGCATCCCCTTCGGGAAAGGCCCAAGGCGAAGGTCACCGAGGTGACCATCCACAAATTCGCGCGCTGTCCACAATGTTATCCCAATCCCGATCAACAACACCGTGTACGCCGTCACGCCTCCCCAACGCGCAACGCGGAATCCGACGCGGCGCCATTTCGCAGTCGCGACTTCGCTTTTTGTCGATGGCTCATCTTCTTTTTGCGGCTTCGCTCGTTCGGACCGCGGCGGTATGACGATCCATGCAAGTCCGCCCGCAATGAGCGCCAGCGGGAGCACCCAGATAATCGCCGGTAGCAGGTAGTGAATCCCCGTCACCCAGAGGATAAGGACCAGCAGGACACCGGAAAGGATGACAAGATAGAAAAATCCTCTCGGAGCGAAAAAAATCAGTACTAGACTCAGGAGCGCAAGCAGCAGCGGCACAAGCCAGGGTACATCGAGGAATATGAGCGCTACGTCCCCAGGTAACCCCGGTAGCACACCCGGAAGAACACCGGTGACGAGATGGCGCAGATGTCCCGCCGGGATCCGCAATTCGGTTTCCACGTCGGTACGGTATATCCAACCTGGATCCGAACCATGCCAAGTGGCATCTGTAGCGCCCCGCAGACCACCCAACCCGCTTGGGGTCAGACCCCGTTTCGCTTTCCAGAGCAACTTGTTAATAGCGTCATCGAACATATCCAGACGCCCCTTCACTGATACTCGAAGATCCAGATCATCCGCTATGAAGTACCCAAGCGAATTGTTGTGAAGAAGTGGGGCGCTCATCCAGATACTGACGAGAGAAGGAACGCGATAGTAGCCGGGACCATCCCCTGGGGGCTCATACGTCGCATCTTCCCTGGTGATTGGATCGGTATAGGTTAGCTTACCAACCGGCGGCAGACTTTGATAAGTCTTCGACGCAAATTCACTCCAAACGTGGCCTTTCAATGCGTTAGTCGCAACAGCGCGCGCGGAGTTAGTCTCCGTAAGCGAGACAGGGATCCGCAGATCCGTGGACAGATAATTATCTTTCAGAAAATCCTGTGTCTTCTCCCAATCGCCTTCGCCGCTGAGCGGAAGCGCCCTGGCGAGGTAATCACTGTAAGCAGGGCTTTTCTTAAAGTCCTCCCAGTCGCTACCCGAGTAAGGCATGGTGAGTTTTCCGTCATTCGCGGCCACATCCCGCCATGACTTTGCACCGTTCGGTGGCTCGTGAGAAAAGGCGATCTCATAACCAACGGGTTGTTTGCTGGAGTGGCAAACCATGCAGTTATTGGCGAATACTTTGCTCCCTCTGACCGCGGCAGGTTCATCCCAAGTTGCTGCGGGATCGTTCCAGTGATTCACAATGCGTGTCCCCTCCGGCTGGTCTTTGGTTGGCGCTGGCACGAATGTCTCTTGCGAGCTGCCATCCGCCGCGGGGATCAGAGCGTCTTTCAACAGCATCGCTTGCGTGGAACATTGAAAGCGCGGTTCCTCCACTTTCGTTCGTAATTCGGTCGGGCTTTTCTTATCCCACAGAAAAAAAGCTGCCAGGTAGCCAATGCGGAAGTTCTCATTCACCCGCCAGTAGAGTGAATTCCTGCGGCAAACGTCGATCGTGAATGGTTTTTGCGGCGTAAAGCCGATGACAGTATTGGTGTCACGGTTCCATTCGTCGTGAAAGAGTCCGATATTCAGGTAGACTCGGGCCAGAGCCGCAAAAAAGCCGATCGAGTCCGCTCCATCCATGAGCACACGAGGAATCCGGCGCTCAGAATCTTGTGCCGAACCGAAGGGAATCGACTGCGCCGCTGGACCTTGAATTTCCGCCGGATTGAGTTGTGCGCGAGCCACACGCGCAGGCATCTCAAAGATCGGGTTCATAGCATTCGAGTTATTGATTTGATCGGTCGCCGTCATCGAAGTATCGATGGTACCCGGCTGCTGCGATTCAAGGTAATGACAGAGGAAATTCGTTCGCTCAAGCCGTGTGCCGATAATCCCGCTCGTGCGAAAATATTGCGCACCGACAATCGACGAGAGGTTCGACCAGTGAGGCTCTTCGGGATCAGCAGGTGGATTGAGCGGATGCGTTGAAACGTGGCAGAGCGCGCAACTTACGCCCACAGTGAAAGGCCGCACAGTACGAGGATCCGTTGCATAAGTATGATCATTGTAAAAAGCTTCAGCGTTCCAACGTGCCTGCGCATTCTTGGCATCCGGACCATTGAAAAAATTCGGATTTGGAAAAAGCCGGATCCCGATAACGCCACTCGGGTAACCGTACACCAGAGGATTTACCCCATCACTCTTCAATGTGCGGCCTTGCGGGTCTTTGTAGGCTTCTGCTTGCGAATCATAGTTGGGCGCGAAGTCCGGTGAATAGTTCCCTTCGACCCCTATTTTATCTTCAACCGTGTCGATATATAGACCCCAAGGGCCAGGCCTTTTGGTCCCCTTGAGTCCAGGTTGATTGATGACACCCAAATCGCGGAGTCGCGAACCTCTTTGGCGGCTGTCGATAGCCCGCAGGACGTCAATCACTCCGTAGCCTCTCTGGGCAAGCCAGTCCCAGAAATCTTCGTCCCCAGCACACCAGAGCATCCAGGTATTTCGTCCGAAGACCGCTTGCTGGTCGGGATTCGACGGATCGGCTCCATTCGTGACATTAAACTGCAGAGGCATGAGTTTCCGCTCCACGATCGGCTTGTTATCCGGACCCATTTTTGGCACTTCGGTTACCACCTGATCCATCATGTGGAAGACGTCGCGAGGCTCCGGACGGAAATCGTTAATTGAATTTCGTCCGGGCCATTCAAAATCGACGGGATGCTTGGGATCCACCGCCCATCCAGGCCCTGAGAACTGATCCACGTACTGATAACCAGATTTGCTAGTGCCACCCGCATTGCTTCCGGTCGCGGGGGTACCGGAAACAGCTGGTTTCCCGCTGGCAGCATCGGAATTGGGTGTTCCCGGCGTCGGTGATGGTTGAGCGGAGAGCATTTGGCAGCAAGCCAAGGCGCACAGGATCAGATAAAGTCGAAGAAAATTCATAATGATATATGCCCTCGAGACTATTTAATTAACCAGGTCCGTCTTCACGCTGCGGTCTCATCTTGGGGTGGCGGGCATAACTAACTTAGTCAGACTATCAGACTGGATCGGCAGCCTAAAAGAAACTTTTTGAATCAGCGCATTACCCGAACGGAGTAATGCTTCCCATAGCGAGTCGGTACTAGAATTGACCACATTGGCCCGAACATCTCACAAGTTTTTCAACCTTTTGGTCTTGAGACGGGGCGCACAGGCGGGACGCCTATGATACTTTCGACTCGGCGACGTTCATACTTTCCGATTCTTATCGGCATCCAATGCGCGCTGCTCACGCCGCCGTGCCAAAATCACGGAGTTTAAAGTATCATAGGCGTCTCGCCTGTGGTTTTTTCGCTGAAAGCTCGCCCTCGAAGAGTCTTCGTCGCTCGTCCAGCCTATTGGCTCTGCAACAGTCGCTCACATCAGGGCAATAGCCTGCAGGACGGCCGAGGCGATCTCAGGGCGACAGACGTCGCCATGCCCTGTGATAATGTCGTCTCCGTTGAGATTGAAAATATTGTTTCGATTGAAGTTGTAGCTCTTTCCGGCCGCTAGCAATGTGTCATCGATCGCTTCCGGAGTTTTCTGGGCTCCGTTCCGACCCATCCCACCGAACGGATCGTTCTTGTCCCCAAGTGCCGCCGCGGTGACACCGGAGAGCATCGAGGCGATCGGGTAAGCGATACCCACTGCTGTGTCCTGTTTGGAATGGGTAATCAGGATCGGGCCCTTAACCTTTTTTGCACTGACGACCGGCCGGAAAAACCCATCATGAACACCGTCATAGAGGTGGCCGAGCCCGTTATGTGAATAGGCAGCTTGGAGAAGCACCATTGTCTCCGGCCGCACGGGGGCCTTGTCGGCTGGACCATCGGCGGCGGCGGTGACCAGTCGACCTCCGAATGAATGACCAGCCAGGTGGATTTTAATACTCGGAAAATCGGTTCGCACTTCTTTCAGAACTTCATAGCCTCCGCTTCGGCCAACTGTCCCTGCACGATCCTTCATAATGTAGTAGGTCGTGTAATTCATCAGATGAATGAATGAACCTTTGATTCCGCTAAGAATATTACCAGGCGCCGCTGTCCCCGTGGTCGCTGAGGGCAATCCGGCTGCATCGCCAGCTGTCTGCACAAAGGTTAGCGGCGTTGGCCGGGAAAGCCGGTTAATTAATTCCTGAGCGTCTAATTTGAAGAAAGCGATGGACGCGTCTTCCGGCGTGATTGCTTCGTTGCCTTGAGGTAAGGCACCGCGGATCAGATCGACAAACTGCCGTTGCTTGCTGGGATAGTCCGCCAGATCGCTGACGAGCGACCTGGCTTCATCAACTTCAGAGGCCTTCGATGCGTCGTCGAGAGCACTTTCAAATAAATCGAGCCGCTGTAACAGGTCACCAGTATCAATCACAGAGGCACTCGAAGTCGCTGTGGCTTTGCCGGAAGCGGTCGGCGCATTTTGAGGAAGTATATCCGCGTCTGCGAACTTTTTCGAAGGCCAGAAATATCCGACGACCGTGAACTTTCGTTTCGTTAGATCTGAGGACTGGAGTCGATCAAGCTCTTGTTTGAAGAAGTTGAAAAAACTGACGTACAGTTGACGGGCGTCGTTGATATCGTTGTTCCACCCGTGGGAAATCGCAAAAAGATCAGTGGTTGTTCCGGATTGTCGTAGAAATGTGGTGAGGGCATCAAGCTGTTGACGATTGCTAAAGTCGCCTGTCTTCGTGAACTCGATCTCAAAATAGTCGAAATGCGGGAAGTTGGGGTTATTGGGCATATGGGTTGCTCGTGGGTGCGATGGGGTTGGCGAGTGAATTAAACGGATTGGATTGCACGCATTAAATCGACGAGGCCGCGTCCTTGAAAATAACGGTCCCGCCCAAGATCGGTCGCAGTGGAGAGAAACACCTGTTTTACTTGTTCTGGCTCACCCCGATATTCACGGCGAATCGATAAGAAAGCAGCAATAACACCGGACACATGCGGAGCGGCCATACTGGTTCCACTGTCTTCGGCGTAGTCACATCCAAGAGCGGGGTCCGCGACGTGACTCAAACATTCTGCGCGCGTTTTACCCGCTGCGCATGAAATGATCTTTTCACCCGGCGCAACAAGGTCAGGTTTTAATCTGCCATCCCCAGTTGGGCCCTTCGACGAAAAATAGGAGACACCATATCGATGTGGCATTTCCCGATGGGTGGACCCTACAGTGATGGCCAGTTCCGCGTTTCCGGGATCATTGATAGAGAGAGGTTGACCGGCAATTGCAGACGCTGCGCCTGCCCCCTGCGACACATAAACCTGTTCGTACGCGTAGCCGGTATTGCCCGCAGCAACCACGACAACAACACCGCTCTCCACGAGTCGGTTAACCTCAACGCATATCGGGCTCTGGCCGCATGCGAACCATTCTGGATAAAACGGATAGCCGGCGCTGATATTCACTCCGTCAACGAGAATGTGCCGGCCATCGCCGTTCAGCCGCTGGATATAGCCAAGCGCGGCTATCAAGCTGCTGGCAGTGCCTTCTCCGTTTTCGTCGAGCACGCGCAAACTCAGAAGTTTGCATTGCGGTGCTACCCCCGAAATCGTGCCTATATCATTAATCCTCGCGTATTGCGGATCTCCCCCCTGCTCCTGCCGACGAGAAACTGCAAGGATCGGAGCTGTCGATGTGGCCTTCATCTCACCGGCAATGATCCCGGCCACGTGTGAGCCGTGACCATACGGATCCTCAAGCGGTTTTTCCGGAACGCTTTGCCCCACGCAGGTAAAATCCTTATGAATGAGCGGCCCTTCCAATTCCAGCGTCTTGTGCATTGCGAAGTGAACATGGCTACCGTCTATCCCAGAATCGAGGACCGCCCACACAATGCCATTCCCCGTTGCCGAAAAAGAAAGTCGGGCAGCGTCCGCTTTAACCGTGCTGACGCTCTTTGTTAGCCGCGCGTAGATAGCAAAATCGGGCCAGATCAAATGGATCGCAATTTGGGGACGTGTTCCCGAGACAGACACCGGGACCGTCGCCGTCCCCGGGGCGCCGATTTCCTGTGCGACGAGTGCTTCAATCGATTTTTTGCTAAGCCGGCCAAAAAGATACTGGTCGCTATAGTCACTCTTCGCCAAATTGATCCCCTCGCCAGCCAGCGGGGTTGGTCCAAGAATAGTACTCAAAATGTCCCGGATCTTGGTACGTGCCCCGTCACGCCCTCCTTGATAGTTCAGATTCAAATCGATGATAACGTCGTAGAGGCTGCCGGGGAGCGTTTTCTCCTGCTCGTCCATCTTATTCCTCAACGGAATCGTGATGATCGTTCGATCCAATGTGCTGGGATTGAATACCGATCGGGCCTGCCCATTGTTCGGATTCGATGGTGCTTGATCCGGTTGCAGCGACGATTTGGGCGATCCGTCAGATTCTGGTTTGGGCTCTGGTGCTGGCATCTTTCTTCGACGTCTCGGCATAAGCTGACGCTCTCGGGTGATTTTTTCGAATGTCTAACGCCCACTTTAGGAAGAGCACTCCCGATTAAAAGGACATTCATGCATAGAACTCCAAATATTACTCTTTCGGGTCATTCACCAAGTCGCTATTGTCAGCTATTGCGATTCGATAGCGTGTTGCGGTCTGGTGATCCATTCAATCCTTCTAACCTCCCCCATTACCGATGTGTGCCCCTGATGCAGCTCAAAATAAAATAGGAGTGTTCATATCCTATTGTCGGCCGGACGCTTTAGTTGCTGCCGCGCTGCGAGAGGCTCTGATTGCGGTTTCATCAGAACTCAACCCGTTTATCGACCATGTCAAACTTGATCCCGGGGACGACTACGAATCAAAAATAAGAGACTCCATCGGGCGGTCACAGTGGTTTCTAATGATTTGTAGCGGACCTTTGGGAATCGACAAAGATATGGGTTGGTGCCTGTATGAAGCGGGTCAGTTCCGCGCAAAATTGACCCCGCAAAACAATGCACTAAACATTCCGCGCCTCGTCGCAATCCACGACGACGCGCGACCAAGACAACTTGAAAAGTACCTCAGCGTTCAGATCAGCGGAAAAGATCTTGACGGCAATATTCTCGACTTCAATGCGGAATCATCTCCAAAGGATATACGCTTCGAAAACACAGCCATTTTCCATCTCTTTGAAAGCTTAGTCCGTGAATCCCGCACTGAGCCGCTCAATGATTTAGCCGACTTGAATGTACGGAGTCTGCTGCGAAAGAATGCTCGGGACGTTATACTAGCATTCAAGAGGAACGAAGTTGATAGGAAACTTCCCGAAGTCGTTTTTCAGTCACGAATCTCATTTCTGCTTCCTTCTCCCGGGACCAACCTCTCATCGAAGCTGACCCCCGAAACTTTGGTTACAGGGGACGGCGAATCGCTTCGGGCGGTCTTCGGGATTGCAGGAAACGAGACAACGTGGGGCAAGATTAAAGCAACTGCGAAAGAGGAAGATGGGCATGATCCACTCTGGATCGGGGAGATCGAGGCGGCAGCCGAGAGTGTTTCCCAGGACCTTGTTCCGTTTCAACCCGACGGACTATGCATCGCGAAGGATGACCAGAAGTTTTTTGAGGTTCTCTTTGCCCGGTATGAGCCATTCAGAAGCCGAGCGAGGATTTGCTATGTCGTGTTTGTGCCTCGTAGGATTCGAAATTTTGATGTAAAGCAGCGGACATCGATTCTTCTGAGTGCTCTGATATTATCGATTCGTTTCCGGCAGCGTATTCTGCCTTTTATCGACAATTTCGATAAGCTCGAACGGAAGGACAAATTAAAGAAGTTTCTTCAGCTGGAAACTGAGATTCATGAATCTGAAATGGAAGCTCAGGAGTTTGGGATGCGATTACCCATGAGCAGCGAGGACGAACCACCTGTCGCTAGACAATTTCGCGATGGGTCAAACAAATCGTTTGTCCTCGGAGCGATTCGGGATTGGCAAATCAGCCGGATGATTTTGGCCGAGGCCTTTCGAAAAGCCAGGACTACAAATCCGGGTGAGGATCCGATCGAAGCCGGAGTCAATGGAGGCCGTATCGCAGTGAGGGAACTTAAAAAGGTTCGCCACGTGAATGACCGATTTATTCAACTGCTGATTGGTGAACTTCTGTTTGTCGAAAACGTTCCCTCGGGAGTTGAGCGCGAACCAAGTGTGCATCGAGGCTGAACGATCGAGTATGGGCGTCAACGACTATCGACCGTATTTCGAGATCTATGTTGTATTTCACCCAAAGTGCAGCACGGCGCGCCATTTTGCGGAGGTAATCTACTCCACGTTTTGCCGAAATCCGATCACTCCCGAAGCCCGCGGACTCGGTATTCCGATCTTTTGGAGAGCAGAATCTAGGGAACCGATACCTGTGGAAGGTCCAGGGCGCGCTACCTACGTAGCCATTCTTTTCTTAATCGACGATCAAATGGTGGTCGATTCGACATGGGAATCCTTTTTAGGAGATTTGATTCCTGCGGCGGCGAACGCATCTCGCCTGATCCTGCTCCCGGTCGCATTGACGCGGTCGGCATTCCAACTTCATCCGGCGTTAGCAGCAGCGCATCTCAATTATATCCGACTCTACGAACGGTCCTCTGCCGAAGAACAAGAAACCATCCTGAAACGCGAACTGGCACACGCTTTTTGCCGGCTCCTCACCGATTCCCCGAATGTTGGGTACTTAACGCAGCCCGCTCAGAGCGTCCAAGTATTCCTGAGCCATGCGAAGGTCGACGGTGAAATCTTTTCAACCAGATTGCGAGATTGGCTCCGCTCAAACTCCGGGCTGGATAGCTTTTTCGACGCCAGTGACATTCCGCCGGGCACTGATTTTGAAAAAATCATCATAGATAACGTTCAAAATTCCGCGTTCCTGGCGATTCAGACCGATGTCTACTCGTCACGCGTATGGTGTCGGCGGGAACTCTTGCTCGCTAAGAAATATCAGGTGCCAATTCTGATTATAAACGCGCTTGAGAAAGGAGAGGCCCGGAGTTTTCCATATTCAGGTAATTCTCCAACGATGCGTTGGACAGGCGATATGGCGCCCATTGTCGAAAAGTTGCTTCTCGAGGTTCTGCTTTATCGCTATTTTTATGGACTCGCGGAATCACTTTCACATCTTCGCGCCGAGTTGACTTCGGACCGGTGTTGGATTTTTCCACGACCACCGGAACTTCTCACGCTGCAGCAGGTGCTTTCGGCGGATCACCCAAAAGCGACCATCCTTTACCCTGATCCTGCGCTAACCAGGGAAGAAGTAAATGTGTTGAATCGCGACCATCCAAATTGCCAAATCATTACGCCGATTATGGCCTATCCGAAACGAGCTGCAGACGCTCCGGAGAAGTCGAAAAATGCGTTAATCGCTTTTTCCATTTCGGAGGCAGAAGATTGGAACGCGCTTGGATTGGATCGACTTCACCAGGATGACGCTTTTGTCGAACTAAGCCGTTATCTTCTTGTCTCAGGAGTCGACCTTGCATACGGCGGTGATTTGCGGCGGGGCGGCTATACCGAGATTCTCGCGGAGTTAGTAGAGAGTTATCGGGGACTGGAGGTTGAAGCCCGCCCAATTCATTTTTACCAAGCGTGGCCTTTCCATCTCAGTATGGACCTCGCGCAGCAAGCGAAACTCAAATCGATTCTGAATCCGGTTGCCATCCCGTTGAACGAGCAAATTCGAAAAAGCTTCGATCTTGATTCAAAGAGGCCTTTCGCGCTCGACGGTACCAAAGCTCTTTACATTTCGAGTCGCTGTTTAACCGATATGCGGGAACAGATGAACCGCGATGCCGAAGCCCGTATTCTGATCGGCGGCCGGTTGACCAACTTCAAGGGCCGCTACCCCGGATTGATTGAGGAGGCCTACCTTGCACTACGAGATTCCAAGCCGCTTTATCTCGCTGGCGGGTTCGGCGGATGCACCCGGGCCATCATTCAATGGCAGCAAGGGTCGCCGGAAAAGGCGCTCAGTTTCCGTCAGCAACCCGGTTATCAGGACCTGGAAGAATTCTATGGCAGAGAGGTTGCGGCAGGTGAATGCCCACGAAGCGAAGGCATTGATTTCGACGATCTCAGCGCCGTGCTTTCAGGTGGTTCGTCTACCAAAATTAGCGAGCACTTGAACAACGGACTAACAGAAGAAGAGAACAATCTTCTTTTCACAACTCGCGACATCCCGCTAATGATCCATCTTATACTGAAAGGACTAACGCGAGTAAAAGTCATTTAACTCAGCGCATTCGCATCCACAAAATGGCTTCTCAATTGACCTCGTCGCAATGGTCACGTGCGCACTGACCGTGCAGCGTGATGCTTTAAGCGCCGCGGGCGCGGGCGGATTTGAGCCTGGGGTGCAGTCGCGCCTTGCGCGACGGAGCCCCAGGAACGGTGTTAAAAAAGGATTAAGCGCTGAAGGCGCGGCGGAATTTTCTTTTCGGCTCTCTGAATCCTAGCCCCGGCGCATTCCGCCCGCGCTTTCAGCGCTCGCTCTTCTCTAAATGTTCCTGGGCCTCCGTCCCGTAAAACGGGACTTCAGCCCAGGCTATTGAATCCGATCACGCCTTCGGCGCTTAGGATCATGTCGCCAACCAACCGTGAGGATAAGACGCGTTTGGGACAGGTTCTTGCCACAAAGTGGCAACCGGTCTCAGCCCAGGGTTTCAACCCTGGGAAACAACGTTATATGAATCAGGCCCTGAAGGGGCCCAAGAATGACGGGTCCATGGTGATGCACGTTCGGCCGCCAAAAACCGACTGTCGTCCTTTCAGTACGATTTCATAGGGGCCGTAAAACCCCGGGCTGAGTCCTCTTGCCGGTTCCCGGCACGAGAGTGGCCTAAGAATGACGGGTCGCTATCCACGTTTTACGACGTCCCATACGACTCTGCGTAAAGTTTCTTCTGATTCTCTCGGCCGTACTGTTCAGTGATCTTTTCCCAGGCTTGGTAGATCGCGTCAAGGGCCTCTTTTGGCTTAGTGGCGCCGGAAAGAACGGAGGACACGTGGACATCGAGTTCATGCCAGTAATCCGCAGCGCCTGGAATTCTTAGATAAATTTCCTGGGCTGGTAGCACGAGGTTGGCGTAGTAAGCGTCCAAATACCCGATCGCGTCGGCTTTATCCCATCCCTGGGCTTCCCATTCCTCAACCTTTCCGGTTCCCACCGGAGGGAAATACTCATACTTCATTGCCGGCTGCACACCGGTCCAACCGTTCGTTACATTGAAGAAGGCGTTCTTCCGATTCGCCATGAATGCGAGAAAATCGTACGTCGCTTCTTTCTTCTTGGATAGTTTTGAAATCACGCAATGCCAGGTTCCACCGTTTGTATTCCCAACGGTATTCAGAGAGCCTTCTTCCCACTGGCTGCTGAGAGGATTAAAATATTTTGTTGTCCCGGGAATGATTGTGGCACCAACTCGACCTTGCACGGTCGAGTGAGCGCGATCCTGAGCCAGTGTGGGTAAATCGCCCCAAGTCGGTTCCATCACGGCGTGCCCACTCAAAAATACGTTCCAACCTTGCTCAAGCGTCCAGTCAATTTGGTCGCCAGGGCCGTTTGCCAGGAATTTTACATAATCTTCCAACGCTCGCAGATGCCCCTCGGAGCTAATGAGGGGCTGCATGTTATCGGGATTGAAATAAAAATGTTTGTTCTTCGGTGAAACGACATAGGGAGCGGCAAGCGTCAGAAAATGGAAGAATCCCTGTTCATTGACCTTGGCATGGAGAGAAATTCCATATCCCTGTTTTCCGTCGCCGTTCCAATCCCATCCAGTGAAGAATGATGCAACATCATGCATCTCTTTCATTGTCCGCGGCGGATTAGGTAAATCGTAACCGAGTTTGTCTCTGAATTTGGCCTGATAGTCCGCATTTCCCAACACATCTTTGCGGTAATACAATATTTGGGCGTCCGCATCGAAGAGGACACCATACAATTTGCCCTGCCAGGTATAGAGGCGCTTCATGGCCGGCAGAAGCTCGTCCGGGTCCCAATATGGATACTTTGGATCTTGGACCAGGGGAGTGACCTCCACAATTGAGGGCTCTTCGTTGGTAAAGAAATCTCCGTAATACCATGCGGCGGTCTGGTAGGCGTCGTATTGTCCCGATCCTTTGAGATCCGCAAAAATCTCCTGGTGCAACGTCTCGATCGGAATCTTGGTGACATTGACATGCGCGCCGGTTTCTTCTTCCCATCTTGGCGCATGATATTCGAGGCAGTCGCCTACTGCCGATTTGAGCGCCATCACATTGATCGTTGTGTCTTTGTAAGGCTTGGACTTGAGATACTCGACCCGTTCCCGGGTGATCGGGGATTCATTTGCCGCTACAGGTGAAGATTCAAGAAGATTGTCGTCCGCCGCAAAAGAGGTGGAGACTGTTTTGCTAACCAGAGCTGCGGACAACCCGAACTTCGCTGCCAACTGAACAAATCGACGCCGAGTCATCCTTCCCTGGATGAAGGTGTTCACCAGCTGGTTGAACTCTTCTTTGGAGTAATTGTGATCCATAAAGGGGTTCCTGGTCTCAAGTGGAATTGCCTGCGACACCGGCCGTTCATTCGTTAACACGAACTCCCAAGAGGTACCCCCAATCCGCCGTCGCGACGGATTCGCTTTTACTACGCGCCCCGACATAATCGAGACGCCGCTCTTTGATTAAACCATTTCTAGCTTGCTTGACCGCGTGTCCGCAGTTTGTCCAGCATCACAGCCAAGATGATCACCGCTCCTTTGATTACCAATTGCCAGTAAAAAGAGACGTTCATCAATGTTAGTCCGTTATTTAGCACGGCAATGATTAGCGCTCCGATCAGCGTTCCAAAGACCGTCCCGATTCCGCCGACAAAACTTGTGCCGCCCAGGATGACCGCGGCGATTGCATCCAACTCATAGCCGATGCCTAACTGGCCCTGGGCGCTATACAGACGACTAGCGCTCATGACACCGCCTAACCCTGACAGCAAACCGCTTACTCCGTAAGCGAATATCAGAACGAATGGCACTGGAATACCTGTCAATCGTGCCGCCTGCGCATTCCCTCCGACAGCATAAATGTGCACGCCTAAGATCGTTCTGTGAAGGATGAACGCGCTTAAAGCGATGATCAAAAGAGCGATGACAACCAGCCAGGGAATCGGCCCGAGATATCCGTTGCCGATCCAAGCGAACGGTATTTTGCTATTGATTACGGTGGTTCCACCTGCAGCAAGGTAGGCCAGCCCGCGGATGGCCGTATAGGTTCCAAGTGTCACGATGAATGGCGGCAACCCGATGTAAGCAACCGTCGCTCCGGTTAGTACTCCAACCAGTAATCCGGCAAACAGCGCCACCGGAACGGCCGCCCAGCTTAATCCCGGGACCAGGGAAGCGCTCACCGCAATGACAGCGGTAAAACCGAGTACCGATCCGACAGAAAGATCGATCCCACCCGTTAGAATGACAAACGTCATTCCAGCAGCCAGCACGATGTTGATGGAGGCCTGGCGGACAACGTTGACAATGTTATTCTCAGTCAAAAAATTCGGGGTAAGAACGGCAAATAGAATGCAGATAAGGACGAGGACGGGAAGCATCCCTGCCAACTCGATCATCGACCTGGTAAACTCTTTTCGCTTGGCTGCGGCCAAGGCTGATGTTTCCTTCGCGGTTTCAGTTGACATTGGGTGTTACGCTCCGTGTCACGTCCGTTGCAAAATTCATAATGTTTTGTTGCGTGATTTCGATCCCGGTCTCACCGCCGACCTCTCCGCTGATTTCTCCCTCTCTCATGACTAACACCCGGTCGCATACGCCAACGATCTCGGGCAGCTCGCTGGAAATGAAGAGCACCGCCATCCCTTTCTCGAGCAGTTGTTGGATCAACGAGTAAATCTCAGCTTTGGCGCCTACGTCCACGCCACGCGTCGGTTCGTCCAGGATCAGAACCCGGGGATTGATCTCCAGCCAGCGCGCCAACAATAGTTTCTGCTGGTTGCCACCTGAGAGTCCTCCGGCCCGCTGCTTCAACGACGCGGTCCGGACACGCATCGCCTTCACCTCGGCGTTCGCGCGGTCAGTTAGCTTTTTGAAATTGAGGACGCCACCTGTCGAGCATCGTCCCAATATGTTCATTGTGATATTTTCACCAGAAGACATCTGGAGGAAAACCCCTTGAAGCTTGCGGTCTTCCGGTACGTAACCAATTCCCGAGCGAATCGCATCTTTAGGTTTATTAATTTGGAGCTTTTTCCCGTCCAGATAGACCTCGCCCGATTTACGTTTGTCGGCGCCGAAGATCAGGCGTGCGAGTTCTGTTCTTCCGGCACCGACAAGCCCGGCTAACCCGAGCACTTCGCCTTGCCGAAGCTGGAAGTTCGCGTTCTTGACCCGGTGGCCATCCGACATATTTTTCACTTCCAACACAACCTGCCCCGCAGAATGTTTGGTATGCTCGTAGAAATCTTCCAGGCGACGGCCAACCATCATCTCAATGACTTTCGCCGCCGAAAACTCGGCGCGCTTCAATTCGCCCACATACTCGCCATCTCGTAGAACGGACAACCTGTCTGCCAATTCGTAGACTTCCGCCATGCGATGACTGATGTAGATAATAGCCATTCCATCTGCTCGAAGTTGGCGTACCACTTCGAATAAATGATCTGATTCGCGATCCGATAGAGCCGCAGTCGGTTCATCCATTACAAGCACCCGGCTCTTATAGAAAATAGCTCGCGCGATCTCGACCTGCTGTTGCTCAGCGACCGCCAGATGAGACGCGCGTTGAGTGGCTTTGAACCGGGCGCCGAGACGGTTCAACACTTCCTGCGTTTTACGGTCCATTTCGGCCGTATCTTTGATGAACCCAAAGCGTTTAAGCTCAGCGCCTAAGAAGACATTGCCGCTCACTGTGAGATTCGGCGCGACAGTGAGTTCCTGATAGATAATGCCGAGTCCCGCCAACCGCGCATCCTGCGGCGTACGAAATTGAACGGGCTTACCATCCAGTAAAATTTCACCTGAATCGGGACGGTACGCTCCCGCCAGAATTTTCATCAGCGTGCTTTTACCGGCCCCATTCTCTCCCATGAATGCGTGGACTTCCCCTGGCCAGATACTGAGATTGACGTTCTTAAGGACGCGTACGCCCGGGAAACTTTTACATATCTGGCGTACTTCCAGAATCGGTCTGTCGCTGTTACTTGGTCCAGCCTTTGTAGTCATTGACATTGTCTTTAGTGATGAGGTCAACCGGAATGAGAGTCAGATCTTCAGCCGGTTTTTTACCGTTCATAACATCATAACCAATGTCGACAGCTTTTCCGGCCATCTTATACGGATCCTGAGCGGCGCTTGCCTGGATCAGGCTATCCGGATCTTTCAGCGAAGGAACCACATCGGGCGCTCCATCCACTCCGACGATAAAAAAATCTTTGCGTTGTCCTTGTTTGGCTGCGAGGTCGCAACCAATTGCCGTAGGGTCGTTAATCGCGAACACCGCGTCGATTTTTGGAAAGGCAGTTAATAGATCCGTCATCACGCGAAGGCCGCCATCACGACTGCCCCCGGCATTTTGATCTTTCGAGAGAATTTTAATGCCAGGCGACTTGCTAACTTCGTCCATAAACCCCGCGACACGATCGGTGACGGCAGTCACCGGTGGTCCATTGACAATGACGACCTGCCCTTTGCCTTTAAGCCGATCAACGAGAAATTTTCCGTCAAGCTGACCTGCTTGCTTGTTGTTAGATGTCACTGTTGCGTCGACTCCACCATCCGCTCCGACGTCCACTGCAATCACGGTTACGCCAGCCGCTTTTGCCCGCAACACCGCCGGAGCAATTCCTTTACTGTCGGCGGCGTTCAGAAGGATCAAATTAGCACCGGAAGCGATAAAGTTATCGATCTGGTTGGTTTGATTGTTGACGTCATAATTGCTGGATTGGGACTCGAACTTGACGCTCGGGTTAATCTTCTTCGCTTCAGCTTCGGCTCCATGCGCGATCTGGACGAAAAATGGGTTGCCAAGATCTCCGACGGTCACGCAGCAAACGTTAAGTTTCTTTTGAGCAAAAACCGGGGCGGCAAGCCCCGCAAAAATGAGAAAGCAAAGGGAAGTTTTAACGCCAAACCGGCTTAATTTGTTGGTTCTCATGTTCATGGATTTGGGGGGTTGGTAAGAGAATGGAAAAGCTTGAAGCAAGCTCGCACTTTTATTGGAATAAGTCATGAGCGACTTCGCGCTTTAAATTAATACCAATCGAAGTACGAGCCTGTCGATCATGATTTGCGTCGGTCCAGGTGGGACACCAGGCTTAGCCGATTCATCTCGGCCTTACCGCCAAATGCTCCTGAGTGAATGCGCGGTTAGATTGTTCACGGTGACACTATTATTTTCGGCTTTTAGCTGCATTTGAGTGGGAGGGCCATGCCGCATAAAGAAAGTGGTCGAACAGACCTCCACGCCGCCGTTCACGAATACCTCCAGGGTCGATCGATCTACGAAAACATGAAGTTCGACCGAGTTATCCGCATTTGCGTCCGAAGCCGCAAATTTGTCGGTGAAAAATGGATTGGAAAAACCTTCAGTCCGGCCGCGATCGACGTAAACCTGTCCCTGTGACCAATCATAGCCAACAGTCACTTTCTCGCCGGCATCATTACTAATATCAATATTCAACCTCTGTTGAAGTTGCCCCGAAACTGGCTGAGCAACTAAGGTCGTATCAAATTCAAAGCTGGAATTCCCTCGCAAGGAAATGAATAACGGAGAACCATCGCTCACTTGCGCAGGTCCATTGAACAATGTCTTTTCGTGCAAGCTGTCCAAAGAAATAGGAGATTGGATCAAAAGTTCGCCCGTTTGCGTCTGACTTTGCTCTGGCAGAACTGACAAGATTCGCGGTAGCGCGAAAATCCCGCGCCACGGACTCGTCGGGACGACCTGGGTATACTGCCAATTGCTCATCCAACCTACTACAATCGTTCGTCCAAGGGGGTCATTGTTGTAGGTCTGGGCCGCGTAGAAATCCTTTCCAAAATCCATCACCCGTCCGACGGTGTCGTCCGGTGTAAACGTTGTTCCATCAAAATTTCCGATGAAGTATTCATCCATGCTGCCACCCTGCGGGGCACCCGGGTTAAATCCGACCATCAACACCCACTTCGTCTGGTTTGTCCCTTGAACTGGAACCGGAAATAGATTGGGACATTCCCACTGGTAACCGTCAATTCCGGCTGGACCAAAGGTGCTCACTTGAGTCCAATGGATTAGATCAGGAGATGTGTAGATGAGGACCTGATGAGCCCGTGGCAAGGCGACGGTCATAACCCAATTATTATTAGCGGCATACCAAAAGACCTTTGGATCACGAAAGTTGGGATTATCTCCAGTGGGTGAGTTAAGCACAGGGTTGCCTGAATAGTTAGTGTAGGTCAGACCATTATCCAGACTATAAGCGACGTTTTGCACTTCCCTCGTCGGCTGATTGAGCGTGTAAATTGCCACTAATGCTTGCCCTGGATGTCCCGTAAAAAATCCCGATGTATTCTTTGAATCAACAACGGCACTCCCTGTGTAGATTTGTCCTGTAAGCGGCCCGCTCGTTTCCTCTGAGATCGCAATCTGGGGATTAGAATTTCGCCAATGAATCAAATCGGAGCTCGTTGCATGACCCCAGGTCTGGTTACCTGCCACCAGCTGAAGCGGGTTGTACTGGTAATAGAGTTGATAGGATCCGTTAAAGTAAACGAGACCGTTCGGATCATTCATGAAGTGCATTGGCGGCGAGAAATGATACTGGGGCCGATACGGTTCGTTGTACAAACCCGAGTTTTGCGCAATTGCGCAGAGTGGCAGCATAAGAGCTGAGACCAACAGGAGGAATTTCTTGTTCATGATGCCTTTGAAAGTGGGGATTAAAAGGAAGCCAGCACCCATTTACACCCTGGTCGTGAGACACGTAACAGATACGCGTAACATTTTGCGTTGCCCGGACCGGTATTGCAAGATGAAAATAGAATAAAGATAAGCCTTGCTTGGTTAGTGTATGAGATACACTATCCATGCTAGAAAGAGGCCCTGCCAACGAAAGGACACGGAATCCGATGGATACGGGACTGCTTTTTCCCTGTGATGATGTGCAAAGCCGCTGCCCTGCCTAACTCCTCGTGCGGCAGGCGGACGGTGGATAACGGAGGCAAAAAAAGGCCCCCTATCCCGACCATATCATCGAAGCCAAGAATGCCGATATCCTCCGGGATCCGAATTCCCCGGGAGAGAAGATGCTGGTAAGCAACAAGAGCGACACGATCATTGCCGCATATCACGCAATCGGGCCGGGAACGTGTCGCTAGAGCTTCGTCCAAGAACGAAACAGTCTGCAGAAAATCTGCGTCGTGACGGAATTGAATGCTCTCCAAATCATCAGGTTTGTGCGCTAGAATGGCGTGGGTCTGGTCCTTTTCTGGAATATTGAACTCTTCAAACGCCCGTAGCATTCCTTTGCGCCGCAGAGGCATCGCCGCTCCTCCTTCGGGCAAGTGAATGCACAGCGGCCGTCGGTACCCTTTCTCAAGCAGCTTTCGCACACCGTCGAATTGACCTTGCTCATCATCTGGAACATAGCAGGCGACGCCTTTCTGAGTCGTCCGGCAATTGGCCAGAACCACGCCGGCTCGAATTAAACGTTCATTCACGTTAACGGTACGGTGTCCCGTCGTGGCAAAAACGACGCCCTCCGGTCTTAAGGAGAGCATCGAATCCAAGACCTCGCCGGACGGGTCATTGGAAAACGTATTGACGAGGTAAGTCCGCCAGCCGTATTCGCGAGCGACCTGTTCGACGGCGAAAGTAATGGTTACCGAATAGGGTGTCGTGGCAACGTTGAGAGCGAGGATGCCGATCACGGGGCGTCTTGATTTTCCCGGGGGGCGCCCCAGATCGTTTACCATGTAGTCGAGATCACGGATCGCCGCCTGAACCTTCTCGCGCGTGGATTTAGCCACCAATTGCGGGCTATTGATTACCCGTGAAACGGTCATGGGAGAGACCCCGGTCGCCTTTGCGACGTCTCTAATCGTGGAAAGCCGATTGCCCATTTTTACAGCATATCGTTACAATATCGGCGAGTTGGAGGGAACCTTAAAGCGTTGAAGAGGGATGGAGGGCACGGAGGGAAGAGGAGGACTGTACTTCCCCCGAAAAAACGGACACGAGAATCGTGTTATTTGTTGGTTGTTGGATTGATCAGAACGCTGCACTCGAGTTCAAGGTCGCAATCCGGCATAAACGGCACCTGCCTACGGCCTGCCTTCCATTTATTCCATTTGCTCGCTTGAACTACGTTACGCATTCTGAAAAGGGATCACTGTAGCTTTTTCTGCGAAAAAGTTGGTTTTTGTTTTGTTCTTAAGCGCCTCAAATCCGGACGGAGTCTGGTAACCGAGCGCGCTATGAACGCGCTGATTGTTGTAGTAAACTTCGATGTACTCGAAGATTTCACGTCGTGCCTGAGCCTTGGATTCAAAGAGTTGTCTGGCCGGAAAACATTCCGTTTTGAGCGTACTGAAGAAGGCTTCTGCTTTCGCATTATCGTAACAGTTTCCCCTAGCGCTCATGCTCCGATTGGCCCCGATAACCCTTAAGGGTTTACATACCGCCTGACTCGAATACTGACTACCTCGATCGGAATGAAAATACATTCCCCTCTGTGGATCACGTCTGCACAGGGCATTGTCCAGGGCCTCCTGAACCAACTCTGCCTCCAAGGATTCTCCCAGCTTCCATCCGACCACTTTGCGGCTGAACAGATCCAGGATCACTGCCAGGTAAAGCCATCCTTCTAGGGTTGCCACGTAAGTGATATCACTGACCCAAATCTGATCGATATGAGTCGGCTCCAAATCCTTTACCAGATTGGGTACAGAGAGCTTTCCACTAACTGTGGTCCGAGGCCGGAATGCCCGCTTACGCCGGGCTCTTAAGCCATCTTTGCGCATCAGGCGCGCCACCCGATTCTTGCCATAGCGCTTCCCGGTTATGCGCAAAGTCTGGGTCACCCGCGGACTGCCGTATCGACCCTTATTGGCATCGTAAATGGACTTTATCTCCTTAACCAACTCGGCCTCCTCACGGGCTCGCTTTGACTGGGCCCCCTTCTGCCATTGGTAAAACCCGCTGCGCGATACGCGCAGCGCTTCACAACAGGGCTTGATAGCGTATTGCACCGATAAGACTTTATCACCGCATACCGGGATTCGGCTCCTCGCCCAGTATGCTCATCGCTTTTTTTAAGATATCGCGCTGAGTCTTAAGGTATTGGTTTTCCTTCTGCAGCCGCCGTATCTCCTCATACATCTGCTCCGGAGTTCTTTCCTCCCCATCGACCTGGGCCGGTGCGAACTCCTTCAGATATTTCTTCTTCCACAGATTTAAACTGAACTCACTGACCCCAAGTTCCCGGGCCACCTGCGCAACGCTCTTGCCGCCGTGGATCACCATCTCCACCGCCTGGCGTCTAAACTCCTCTTTGTAGATGATATGCTTCTTTTTTTCTTCCATCGGGTTCTCTCATTTTCTTTGAGTTCACGTGTCCGTCAAATCGGGGCAGGTTCAGACGCAGAGAAACGGAATTTACCACAGAGGGACGGAGGGCACAGAGTTTCGGAATTTTTTTGCGGGGAGGTGTTCGGACTGGCACGATGTCGCGTTGAACTCGCGGCACGGACGTAGACGCGGAGAAAACGCAAGAACGTTCGGCGTTCAAAGGAGTTCTTTGGTAAACCCCCACCAGGGAACGAACAGGCTGGAAGCCAATCCTACGTTCGTGCATTCTATACCCATCCACGTCAGTGCGGCGAGTTCAACGCGATATCGCTCCAGTCCGAACAACAAAACTCCAAAGATTCCGAACCTCTGCGTCCTCTGTGCCTTTGTGGTGAATCCAACCTCTGTGCTCTCCTCCGTTCCTTTGCGTCCTCCTCCGAGTCTCCGTGGTGAATCCGGCCCTCTGCGCCGCCGATACTCCCACACGCCGACACCACATCCATTTGGTTGCGGCTTCCTCCGCCGCGCCGTGCCTCTGTGGTGAATCCGAACCTAGTAGGTTAAATACATTAACTTTGGAATAGGCTATTCCTAAGCCCGAAAGGGCGCTCGCACCTTCGCCGCCATGATGTAAACTTCCGTACAAGCAAATAGACGTTTTTTCTGATGAAAATTATCTTTGTGCCGAGAACAAGAGACGAAATTACAAGAAATCCTGACAGTAAGATTGTTCCCCTGGACCAATTGCAAGCAGCGTGGGGTTCGACGTATCAACTCGTAACACTGGACAGTGTTGCAAAATTCAACCTCGCCGAAAGGGATCAATTATATATTTACGGCGGGCACGGAGAAACAGGCAAGGGCACTGTCTTTTGGGGCCCTGAAACTAACACTCTATCGGCCGAAGATGCAGCCCAGCGCACAGCCGAGAGATTTCCGGACGATTGCACGACTCAGCAGCCTACTGCCAAATTACGCCGCGACGATTACAAAGGTGTCATCATCAAGATTTACTCTTGTCATAGTGGAGAAGGCGGTTTCGACTCGTTTGCCAGCCGGTTCGCGAGGGCTTTTAAACCGAGTGGGTGTACCTACGAACTGACTATCCTCGGTTATCGGGGAGCCATTTCACCTAAACCGCACCCACTTACGGGAGGCAATGTCCAGAACTCTAATGCCATAGAGTTCTATCGGAAATACTATGATATTCCCACAGATTATACCGGCCCCAAATCCAGCGTGGTGGCCGGAGAGGAACATCGGTGGTCAAAGATCAACAAGGCCATGTATCAAAGTCGCACCTCCGAAGCGAGAGAGAAGATCGCAACAATCAAAGCTGTAAAAGGCGTCGTGGTGTAGATCTAAATCGCTTTATTCGGCATCTTTAGAGAGCATTGCCCCGGAAGCCAACGAATTTCCCCGGGGAAGAGTCACCACGGAGGGACGGAGACACGGAGGAGGAGTGCGCAGAGGAGCGGAAGAGGACACAGAGGATTGGATTAACCACAAGGCGCAGAGGGCACAGAGATTTGGAATTTTTGGGTCGGTTGTCCGGACCAGAGCGATATCGCGTTGAACTCGCTGCAGAGACATGTACGCGCAGAAACCGCCAGAACGTTCGGGAATTCAAAGTAAAATTGGCTTTCAGCCTGTCTACGATTGGCGTCTCGCCTGTTCATTCCCGGGAAGGGTTCACCACCGAGGCACGGAGATAAAGACGAGTACGCAGAGATTCGGATTTTTTGGAGTTTGCTGTTCGGATTTCGGTACCGATCCCAGAAAACGACCAAAAATTTTCCTGGTAAACAACTATTTGTACCACCACTGAGGTCGCCTCGCGCGAACTATTGAGTGCCAAAGAACGGTAAGGCCTGAAGCGCATGAATGAAGAACGGAACGATATCTTAGCGAGGATCGTCGAAATCGACGCTGATTTAGAATACCTGAACAAAGCCAAAGCCAGACCCGAGTCTCGAAGAGTTCAGCCGTCTCCCGAATCGGAAATCGCCCAACGCGAAACGGAACGCGAGGCATTGGTCAACCGGATGAAAGAAGACGATGAGAGGCCCACCAACCCTTAATAGGCAAGGCGATGAACCAGACCGAACACGATGAGCTGAAGCAAAAGCTGGCCGAAAAAGAGGCACATTTGGAAAACGTCAGGAAAAACTATAGTATCCTGAACCGCGGGATATCCGGCGTCGGCGACGCTGATTCAGATTTCGCCTGGAAATCCGAAGAGAAAACTCTTGAGAAAGAGATCGAAGAGTTGAAAGAGGAGCTCGCGGAAACAAGCGAGTAAATTTCGAAGAGAATGACGCGGAGTTCATAACGGATTGGCAGCCTGATGTATTAAGCGCCGCAGGCGCGATCAGATCATAGCCTGGGGTGCAGTCGCGCCCTGTGCGACGGAGCCCCAGGACCGCTTTTAATTTGTGCGTGAGCGCTGAAGGCGCGACCGGAAAGGCGCGTTTGATTGGGATTTACCCGCCTCCCGTGAGCGGGCTATTCCAACGCGCCTTGAGCGCTTTTCTCCGTGGTAATTTCATTCCTGGGGCTCCGTCGCGCAAAGCCGGGACTGCACCCCATATAGGTAATCCGCAGTTATTCATCATGCGAAGCGGAAGGGCGGAGACAAGGCACCTGAAGCGAGAGCATTGTGAATAACTGCGCCGGACAAAGAATGGCAAAGATATCGAAATTTGCCATCCTCTTTGAAGGCACGCTACCGGCCCGCCACGAATATTCACCCCGGACTGGGTAAACCAAGTCTGAAGCCTAGGTTTCGGGCGGAGCCGGCAGCGCTTTGATTGCTTAACGAATACTCAGGTGATGTCATTACCCATCACGACCGGACTATATGGATTTCGCGCAATCAAAGCAATGGGCGTGCTGATCAACCATCCACCCAAAATCATATTGCTTAGTTATGCCTCTAGATTCTTACACTCTTTATATCGGCATCGATTGGGCCGATAAGAAACATGATCTGTTTTTACGCTGGGCCGACGGCTCGACCAGTAGAGAGCAGATCGAGTCAAAACCCCAGGATGTGCTCGCATTTTTTGATCAAATTTCAACCCGCCTTGGGCCCAACGACCGAGTGGTCCTCTTCTTGGAGCAATCCCGCGGAGCGCTCTTTAGTTTGTTATCGACTTTTGGTTGGATTGATTTAATTCCAATCAATCCGGAGGCCTTAGCCAATTATCGTAAATGCCTCTTCAGCAGTCGCTCCAAGAACGATCCCACCGATGCCCAACTCATTGAAGACTTTGGGCGTTTGCACCTCGGGCGCCTGCGCGTTTTCAAGCCGGCGAGTCAACTGGAGCGTGGCCTCGATGCCTTTTGCCGTCAGCGTCGTCACATCGTTGATTCGGCTACTGGCTTTTCCAATGAGTTGCGCAGTTTGTTAAAGTCCTATTTCCCGGTTGCCAACGAACTCTTTGAAAATCATAACAATTTGCGTTCGCCCATCGTCTTAGACTTCTTAAGCCGATGGCCTTCTCTAGAGGCTCTTCAAAAGGCACGGCTTGGCGTCCTGCGATCCTTCTTTTTCAAACACAACTCCCGCAGCGGCTCTTTAATGGAAGAGCGCTTGGGAAAAATTAAAAATGCCAGGCCTGTCTCAACCGATCCAGCCCTGATCCAACCGGCCTTGAGTCTGCTTGGCTATCTCTTAGCTCAATTGCGCTGCGCCACTGTCGCTATCGATAGGTTGGAAAAAAACATCGCTTCTATTTTTGAGTCTCATCCAGATCATCAGCTCTTTAAGAGCCTGCCAGGGGCTGGAGCTCAACTGGCCCCTCGTTTACTCTGTGCCTTGGGTTCAGATCGCTCTCGCTACCGAAGTGCGGGCGAAATCCAAGCCTTCTTTGGTATCGCTCCGATCACCATTCAGAGTGGCAAATCCCGAAGTGTTCATTTTCGGCTCTTCCGCCCCACCTTCCTCTGTCAAACGCTCATGGAATTTGCCGCCAACTCCATCCCGCGCTGCCAGTGGGCCAACGCTTTTTATAAGAGCCAGATTCAAAACGCCAAACACCACTTCACCGCCGTTCGTGCACTGGCCTTCAAATGGATCCGTGTCCTCTTTGCTTGCTGGAAAAACCATCAGCCCTACGACGACTCTCGATACCTTGGCGCCCTGAAAACTCGCAACTCTCCACTCACACTTTTTATTCCTTCTTCCACTTGACGGACAACCTCAGGTGCTAGGCTTAAATCCATCCGCGCTTTCGGCACTCAAGAGGACCGCCGCAAATGATCTTAAACGCCCTTAGATTTGCGCCATTTAGATCCGCAGGGGATGGCGCGGATTACACTTTGGGACATGCTACTAGGCGTGTTTACCTCATTGATGACGCCGTCCCAAGCGCCGAAGGCGCGATTCGATCATAGCCTGGGGTGCAGTCGCGCCTTGCGCGACGGAGCCCCAGGACCGGTTTTTATTTGTGCGTGAGCGCTGAAGGCGCGACCCGAAGGCGGCGTTTGGTGTGGGATTTACGCGCCTCACGCGAGCTGGCTATTCCAACGCGCCTTCAGCGCTCGTCCTTTTCCTTGATAGATTCCTGGGGCTCCGCTTCGCGTCACCCCAGGCTGAGATCTTATCGCGCCTTCGGCGCTTAAGACATCATGGTCAGCAATGGGTTCAGCACTACCCTAGCATTCCCGCCTTAAGTTCAGTCTACTGACAACCGGAAACTCCCCCGGCGTCAATCACTTCGGTTTTTGCGGCCGCTTCGCAATGACGATCATTACCAAACCGAAGATTAGAAGCAAAATTCCCCAGTCCAGATTGATGTTAATTTCCAGGGAGTGCACATATTCTGGGGAACCCATGGTCAACAGGCCGTACAAAGTAAGTAAAGCCCCCAGAATCGTGAAGAGGTAACCAATCGGAACTCGGATATCAAAGCCCATATACTGAAGAAGTTAAGATTAAAAAAAGATGATGTTTAATATCAGGGTAAGTATCAGTACTCCGATGCCGAGCGGAACCGGACGGGTATACCAAGCTCCTGAATCGTCATGGTGCCGTTCGGTCAAGGAATAAACCAAACCTTTGAGCTCGCTTTCCGCTCGTGCTCGAGTCGCCAGGCTTACAATGATTGTGACGACAAAACAGACTGTCCACGCCCAGATTGCTGTCCAGAAATTCTGCGCCATGTCGCTGGGATAAGTGATTAGCACGGAGATCCATCCCCCTTTGATTCCCGGCGTATTGTTAGCCGCTAAACTCAGCCCCTGATGTAGGGCGGCGGCTATAATGCCGCTTAGCAAACCGACGAAAGCGCCATGCCCGGTCGCACGCTTCCAGAACATGCCGAGAAGAAAAGTCGCAAATAAAGGGGCATTCACGAATGCGAACACCAGCTGCAGAACATCCATGATATTGTTAAACGAAGCGGCGACATAAGCGGTACCGATTGACAAGAGAATGCCAAAGACTGTGGCAAAACGAGCCATCTTAAAGTAATGCTCATCGCTTTGCCCTTTTCGGATGTAGGATTGGTAAATGTCGTAGGTCCAAACCGTATTAAAAGCAGTGACATTTCCTGCCATACCGGACATGAAACTCGCTAATAACGCAGTCAGACCAATCCCAAGCATGCCACTCGGAAAGTACCGGAGCAGCATCTGCGGGATGATCATATTATAATCCAGAACGACATTCCCATCCTTGTCCTTTACGACCTGGCCTGTTTCCGGACTCGTTTGTGCCGGAATCAAAGGTTGCACGGCAACCGTGGATTGTTCTTTGCCAACCGGAGCCGACCCAGGATGATTATTCGTCGCCAGATTGGTCACAGCGAGCGCGATCAGTCCGGGAAAGATCACGAGAAAAGGAAATAACATTTTGGGGACGGCGGCAATCAGCGGTGTCCGTCGCGCACCGGTCATTGAATCGGCTGCCATTGCTCGCTGAATGACCAAAAAATCAGTGCACCAGTAACCAAAAGAGAGCACGAAACCGAGCCCCATGATCAGACTAAACCACTCCACCCCCAGAGGGTTGTTTTGCGGACTGTTCATTCCGCTCCAGGTATGCACAAAAGCCGGAGGCAAATTGGCTTTCAATCCGTTCCAACCGCCAATTGTTTTGAGGCCGAGAAACACCAACGGAGCAAACCCGGCGACGATCAGGAAGAACTGCAGGACCTCGTTGTAGATCGCGCTTGTTAAGCCTCCAAGAAAGATGTACCCGAGCACGATCAGGGCCGAAATAAGGATGCTGGCGTGAAAAACCCAGCTCTCCGGGAGATGCAGCAATCGAAACGGCGTATCGAAAATGTGCAAGGTCTGGATCAAGAGCGCCATGGCATACATCGAAATTCCCGATGACATCACCGTCATGCACGCAAAGGTGATCGCATTCAGTCCCCGGGTTTTTTCGTCGAATCGGAGCGACAAATAATCCGGCACTGAACGCGCTCGTGAGCCGTAATAAAACGGCATCATAAAGATGCCGACAAAGACCATCGCCGGAACGGCACCTAACCAATAGAAATGGCAAGTCGCAATCCCGTATTTCGCACCGGATGCGGCCATACCGATGACCTCTTGAGCACCGAGATTTGCGGAGAGAAACGCAAGCCCGGCCACCCAAGAGGGAATAGAGCGGGCGGCCGAAAGAAACTCCGTACTTGTTTTCATGAACCGTTTGAGAATAACCCCGATTCCTAGGACGAAACCGAAGTAGACGATCATGATGAGGTAATCAATCCATTGAAGCTGACTGGAGGTATTCATGGCTCAGCAAAGGGTAAAACCGAAACCATCGCTCTAACTGGGGGGCCGATCACGCGTCAGTGCGTTGGACACAGTGTGGCGCATCAGTCAACGAGTCGCAATCATGAAAATGTTGCGACGCAATATTCGTTCGGGGGAGTTGTCAGTGTCAGTTGTCAGTGGGCGGATTTGGGAATAAGCCTAACTCCGCGGAGAATGAAGACTTTGCGATTGCCGCCGCTGGCACTCCATTCATCGGATGACGTGGCCTCTGGCGACAAAGACTCTTCGAGGGCGGGCTTCTAGGCAGGAAGGCACAGGCGAGACGCCTATGATACTTTAAGCTTCGTGATTTTGCATGCCGCCGTGAGCAGCGCGCATTGGACTCCGATAAGAGTAATATATAAGAGTGAGCGCTGAAAGCACGGGCGGCGGAACCGTGCAATTGGGATTAAGAGCGCCTACCCCGAGGGACACGTTCAGACGCGCTTTCAGCAACAACAACCCGACGCGCGGGTGTGTTTCAAAGAAGGCGCCGCAGAGTCACGACTTATGAGCGCTGGTCCTTTTGCTTAATGCAGTCCTAGGGCTCCGCTTCGCGTCACCCCAGGCTGAAATCTACTCGCGCCTTTGGCACTTAAATCGTAAGGCTCCGAACGAGCTCATCACCTCTTATCTTCGTGCCTAACTTACAAACACCTAACATTAACGATGACGCTGAGGATAGTTCCTCAGAGAGACGCCCTGGGCTAAGGAATGTTGCCACTCCGTGACATACGGAAAGAGCGGAAGTAAGAGGATAGAAATACGCGATAGGTTTCGCTGGAAGTAATTGCCACCGAGTAGTACACGGAACGCCTTCGGCGCTTTCCGGATCGCCTCACCCAATGAGGCCTTCCCAAATCCGCCCGCTGACAACTGGCACTGACACTGGCAACTTCTTCAGAATTCGAGCGTTGCCCCTGGCTGCAGGGGATGTACCTCGGCTCCGGTCTCGCCGGCTAGCGCGACGAATTCACTCGGATCACTGACCAACCCGGGGAAAGTGCCATAGTGAATCGGCACAACCCGCTTCGGCGAAAGGTATCCGACCGCTTTTGCTGCGTCTTTGGGCCCCATTGTGAACCGGTCGCCAATCGGAACCAGAGCAACGTCAATGGGAGCATCTTCACCGATCAACCGCATATCGGAGAAAAGGGCGGTATCACCTGCGTGGTAGATGGTTTTGCCTTCCGTGTTCAGCACCACTCCAGCCGGCTCGCCCAGATAAAGTGGCCGACCTCCCTCCTCAATGATGGATGCACTATGGAACGCGACCGTGAACCGGACCTTTCCAAATGGAAAACCGAACCAACCACCGTGATTCAGGGCGACCGCCTTCGCTCCCTGAGCTTCGAGCCAGCTAGCCAATTCAAAAGTCGTGATAATTGGCGCACCCGTCCGCTTTGAAATGGCGACCGCATCCCCAATATGGTCGGCATGTCCGTGGGTGATTAAAATGTAAGTCGGGTTCAATTGATCGGCCGAAACGGAGGCCTTCGGGTTGCCGGTCAGGAACGGATCAAAAAGAAACCTTTCCGATCCGGTCTCGAGATACGCGGCTGCATGTCCAAGAAAAGTGAGATTCATAGTAGATGGTTTGAGCAGAGGTGAGAACTGTTAACCTTGGTTCGTAAGGCCGCCAACCGCAAGCGAACGCGCGATGTTCGAAGGGCCCTCTCGCGATTCAATCCTGAAGCAACTCACTGATTTCATTCATTGATAACCCACTCATGACAGGTTCTTCGCTCTCGACGGTTGATTGGATTGTTTTCCGTTTTTTTTGCTGGAGGTTCAAGATCTTCTCTTCGACCGTCGCGCGGGCAATTAATTTGTAGGAGGTTACAACACGCGTTTGCCCAATCCGATGAGCTCGATCGGTAGCCTGGGCTTCGACGGCCGGGTTCCACCACGGATCGAAGTGCACCACTGTGTCGGCCGCCGACAAATTCAAGCCCATCCCTCCCGCTTTCAGGCTGATCAGAAAAAGCGGGAGATCGTTTGATCGTTGAAACGCGTCGACGGCTTTTTCGCGATCTTTTGTTTCGCCATCAAGATATCCGTACTGGATTCCTGCCTCATCCAGATGCTCTCGAATGAGCTTGAGCATGGAGACAAATTGCGAAAACAAGAGGACCCGATGCCCACCGTCAATTGCCTCTTCCAAAAGCTCGTCCATAAGCTCCAGCTTGCTCGATGGCCGTTCGTCCTCTTGACCGACAAGCCGCAAGTCACAGCAAACCTGACGAAGCCGCAGCAGCGCTGTGAGCACTGCGATTCGAGCGCGACCCTGATCTTTCAAGCTGGAAAGCTCCTCCACCTTCCGTCGACCCTCCAGGAGAAGCTTCCGGTAGAACTCCTCCTGTGCCGGAGAAAGATCACAATAGGTCACCTGCTCGATTTTCTCGGGCAGTTCCTTCACAACCTGGCGTTTGAGCCGGCGCAACATGACCGGTCGCAATCGCTTTGCCAGGCGCGCTCTTTCAGGCTCTGATCCCCGGCCGATCGGTGCTTCATACCGTTCGCGAAAGTCCTCCCGAGTCCCGAGGTATCCCGGAATAGCGAAATGCAGGATCGACCAAATGTCGCGAACAGAATTTTCGACCGGTGTCCCGGTCAGAACAAAACGGTGCTTACCTCGAAGCGCCACAGCAGCCTGTGCGTTCTGAGTATCCGGGTTTTTGATGTGAGTCGCTTCATCGAGAATGACAGAAGTGAACTGCACCGAGCGAAACCGATCGATGTCCCGCCGCAGAATCGGATAACTCGTGAGTACCAAATTGCTTTCAGGAATCCTGTTGAATAGAGGCCCTCTTGAAGACCCTTCGATTCGCAAGACTTTCATCTCAGGGACAAACTTCTCCGCTTCACGCGCCCAATTAAATATGAGCGAAGAAGGGCAGACCACCAGTGAAGGGCCTTTCAGGGATCTGAGAAAGGTCAACGCTTGCAATGTCTTACCCAGCCCCATTTCATCTGCGAGGATTCCCCCGAGCCCGTTCCGGCTGAGAAAGCGCATCCAGTAGACGCCCTCTTTCTGGTAAGGCCGCAGCACTCCGTCCAACGCGCCAAGCGGTTCCGGCTGAAGCGGAACCAACTGCCTTTGCGCCCGAGTCCAATTCTGCCACTCCGAACTGCTCTGGATGATCGCTCCGGATAATTCATCGAAAGCCGCATCCAGATATGCCGCCTGGCTCCGTTGAATCCGGTAGCTGCCGGGGCGCGCCTGCGTCGGATCACAATCCCGGAGAATCGCTTGAAATTCCTCAAGACTCGCCGTGTCGAGAATGGCTAATCGACCATTCTTCAGCCGGGTAACGTTCTGTCCGATTTGTAGCAATCGCTGAATATCGGCACCGGAAAATTGCTCTCCGTCCCCGGACTCGATTGAGAAAGAGAAATCAAACCAATCCTCGCCCGAACCGGTAATCTGCAACTTTGGCGTTATGCGACTGACATCACGCGTGACATGCTGGAACCGGCTTCCGACCGATACCTTCCATTCTTTCTGGAGCTGCGGAAGCAATGTCGCGAAGAAGCTGAGAATCTGGTTCTGCCCGCGCAAGATATATTCGCCGGTAACAGACGGCCCAGTAAATCCCACCTCCAAAATCCTCCGAAGCGCTTCTTTCTCGAATGGTATGTTCCTGGAGCGCATCGACTCGCCATCCCGGAAAACGAATGTCTCCGCCGGCGACGTGATGCCGAGCGTGACAATACGTTGACCGTATCTGCACTGGACTTTCGCTCCCAACTGGTTCAACGAACCTTCAATCGTAGCGATCACCTCCGGCACTGCAGGCTCCAGAACCGGTGCAGATTCCGACGATACATCGACATCGAAGTAGCTCTTCAAGCCTGGCAATTCCTGCTGGACAAAGTTCAACCCTTGTTCCGCCGACAAGGTGATCGGATCGCGCAGCGCCCGCAGATAAGCAGCAGGCAATCCTGGCGAGAAGGGCCGAAACTTCGGTGCAAACCAGTTCCAAGCCGAAACAGGTCCGACGAGCAGCGTACCCTGCAATTTTTTTGTTTCGACCCGAATGGTCCAGCGTCCATCTTCGGATCGCTCCGTCACGAGCGTGGGCAAAATTGGATCGCTCGAAATCTCAACCGGAGTTTTTCGTGCGATCGTCACCCTCGGATGCCGTGTCAATGAGCCAATTAATTGGAGAAAACGTTCCCGGTTCAAAAAAGTCATACCTGGAAGTTTTCCGTCCGCGAACTTTCGCCCGAGCTCGAGAACATCCCGATCCGATTTCGAACAGTAGTACGATTCACTTTGGGCAAGGGCACTTGCCAACGTTCGATTTCCTTGTCGCACAACTTCGAACCCGACCACGATCTGGTCCCGTTCCCAGCCGCTCTCTATATTCGGCGGAAGTACGATGTGCAGTGCGATCCGTAACGAATCCGATAGTCGTGTCACCGTGGACTGACCCGCTTCTGAGGGATTCTCCCCGTCGGCGATCAGCACCGGCAACGGCGGCTTTGCATTTGCGGGAGGGGAAGAAGGCTTGATCTCCGGTTTCGGTTGGATCAAAGCGAGACCAAGCGCAAGTGAATGGGCGCAGATGGTGCCCCACTCTCGCGATTCGCGACAAGAACAGATATTTTCCACATCCGTGTAAGTCCGGATCTTCAATCCTGCACGAAATTCGACTTCTCCTTCTCGAACCAAACCGTGGAGGACAGGAGGCGTATAGTTGAAACTCACCACTCGTCCCATCTCGAGGAGGGCCTTGGCATGCTTCATCGCTTGCCAGCCCCCGGTGTCCATCAGGAATCGCTCCGTGATTCGAATTTCAGCCATGATCGAAAGTCAGAATTTGCAAAAATGGGAATTCCCCCTTTATCCCCATCTCGCTTCTCCTGCAAATTTCACGGTAACAAAAAAGCAGAAATTGCCAGCGACCGGGGGTGCAAAATTCTCCTTTGCTTGTGCATGCATGCGACCCAGACTGTCCAACCCATGAAGCTGCTAGCGATCGCAAATCAGAAAGGAGGCGTCGGCAAGACAACCACCGCGGTAAACCTTTCTGCTTGTCTCGCGGCCAAAGGCAAACGGGTCCTGTTGATTGACCTCGATCCGCAGGGCAACGCCACGAGCGCGGTTGGCCTCGAGGATACTGCCGGCCACAGCCTGTACGAAGCGCTTATCGGGCAGACCAACATCAAGGAAAAGATCGTTGCGACCCGCTTTGAACGCCTCTCCATGATTCCCGCGGATCTCGATCTGGCAGGAGCCGAAATTGAAGTCGCGCGCATGGATGATCACCTCACCCGGCTTCGGGATGTGCTGGCCGGGATGAGTAAAGAGACGGAATTCGATTACCTTTTCATCGACTGCCCCCCTTCACTGGGGATCCTGATGACCAACGCGCTGGCAGCTGCTCACCAGCTTCTGATCCCGCTCCAATGCGAATATTTCGCGCTCGAAGGACTCTCGAAAATTGTCCATCTCGTGAGCCAGATCCGCTCGGTTAATGACGGTTTGTCGATCGGAGGGATCATCATGACGATGTACGACGCCCGGACTAATTTGAGCCAGCAGGTCGTCAACGAAGTTCGCCAGCATTTTCCTGAGCAGGTTTATCAGACGATCATCCCACGTTCGGTGCGACTCGGCGAAGCACCGAGCTTTGGGAAACCGATCATCGAATATGAACCGAATGGTACAGGGGCAACAGCTTACAGGGCGCTGGCCGAAGAATTCGTTCAGAGAGAGTCCGGCAAGATCAAGTTTCTTTAGCCCGAAAGACTCAAGGGCCAAGGCCCCCTTGAGTCTTTCGGGTTGCAAGCGCTGCAGGCTCCATTTGCATCAAATGCAATATCCAGGCTAATCTCCTGGCCATGAATCTCCGAGCGGTTGTTTGTCTCCTTGTCGCAACGGTCTTCCCCGGCGCCTATTCAGTGAGTGCCGAAGTGCTCCGCGGCGCGTGGGTGGCTTCGGTGTACAATCTGAATTTTCCTTCGCATGCCGGCCTTTCAGCCGAGGTTCAGAAGGAGCAAATCCGACGCATCGTGGACGCCGCAGCTCGCAGTGGCCTGAACGCGCTGATGGTTCAGGTTAGACCCGAAGGAGACGCTCTTTACGAATCCCGACTTGAACCCTGGAGCCGTTACCTGACCGGTATACAAGGTCTGGGGCCTGGGTACGATCCGCTCGACTACTTCATACGGGCCGGACGCGAGCAAGGCGTGGCTATTCATGCCTGGATCAATCCGTACCGCGCCGCAACCAATGCTTCAGACGCAAGGGCCGCAAATCACGAAGCACGCGAACTGCCCGGTGGAGTTCACCGGATTGGGCACGGTCTTTGGCTGGACCCCGGCGACCCAGAAGTTCGCGCCCATGTCATAAAGGTCGTGCGCGATATCGTCGAACGCTATGCTGTGGCGGGCGTCATTTTGGATGACTATTTCTATCCCTACCCGAGTCGCGACTATCCAAGCGGCTCATTCCCTGACGGCGCGTTCTACGCACGCTACGGTGGCCACACCGACGTCGGAGATTGGCGGCGCAATAACATCAATGAGCTGATTAAAGAATTGAGTGACACGATTAGAGAGACCCGTTCCGGCGTCCTATTCGGTGTTAGCCCGTTTGGCATCTACAGTAAGGGCTATCCCTCCAATGTGACCGCCGGGCTCGATCAATATCGCCAACTTTACGCCGATCCGGTCGCATGGTTGAAGAATGGCTGGGTTGATTATCTTTCTCCACAACTTTACTGGCGCGATAAGAGTCCACAAAGCTTCTCCGCTTTGCTGGAGTGGTGGCGCGGTTCGGAAGCCAATCCGCGGGAAATTCCGATCTATCCCAGCATCGCTCTGGATCGGTTGGGTGGTTCGTACGGCTGGCCATCGAGTGAAATTGCCGCACAACTCACCATTGAGCATTCGACCCGGCCTCGATCTTCCGGAGGCTTTATTCTTTGGAACGTCGGACCGTTAGTCGAAAACAAGAAAGGCATCGCAGAGGTTGTCGCAAAAGATCGGTAGTCAAACCCTCGCTGTCCACATTCCAAACAGAGTCACTCCTATGAAGATTTCCATTATTCTCGGTGCAGTCGTAATTGGTATTCTTGGCTGCCTGCTTCTGACGCCTGCCGCTGCAGGGCGCACGCTTTCAATCGCCGAACTGACGGTCATCGTTAGCCTCCTGGTGCTGGCGCTGGTGTTTTTCACTACCAAAAGCAGAATGGCTGGCGAAACAAGCCCGGCAACACCAAGCGTGTCCCCTCAGGCTCCCGCGCCTATCCCGGTAAAACCACCCGCGCCAATCGAAAATCAGGCCGAATCTGAGGTTGTCGCGTTTCTGGCTCTGCTCCAGGAAAAAGGCCGGCTCGTGGATTTTCTGATGGAAGACGTGGACGCGTACGAAGATACCGAAGTCGGGGCCGCAGCCAGGGTGATCCATCAAGGATGCAAACAGGTTCTCCAGGAATATTTTAAAATTTCGCCCGTTTCCGATGCGCAGGAAGGGACACAAATCACCTTGCCGTCCGGCTATGCAACAGATCAATATCGTGTTGTAGGCAAACTCGCAGGAGAACCTCCATTCACAGGGACCCTTCTCCACAAAGGTTGGAAGACAGAGTTTGTCAAACTGCCGCGGATTGTTTCCTCGGGCCGGCTACCGTCGATTGCTCCGGCGGAAGTGGAGCTGAAGTAAGGAGCTGGTTAACGGGAACAAAATGGGACTATATGAGTACGCAATTCAGCATCGGGATTGATCTGGGAACTACGAACAGCGCGGTTGCAGTCGAAGAATTCGAATCCGGCCGCGCGACGATCGTCGATATCACTCAAATCCTTGGCATCAACCAGATTGGGGAAAAGCCGACACTTCCCTCGGCACTTTACATTCCGCATCCAGACGAGTTTCAGCAGAGCCAGGTCAGGTTGCCATGGTCGAAAAGCGAGGGCGAACCGATCATTGGGCATTTCGCACGCAACCACGGGGCGATGATCCCGGATCGATTAATCACTTCAGCCAAATCATGGCTGTCCAATTTCCACGTCGATCCGAAAAGCCCCGTGCTTCCTTGGAAATCCGAAATCAAAGAGCCAAAACTCTCGGCGTTCGACTGTTCCCGACGTTACCTCGAACACATCAGAGAAGGATTTCTTTACGCCGAATCGGTGCAGGGTCGCACCTGGAATCTCGCGGACGGCCAAGTCGTTTTGACGGTTCCAGCGTCGTTTGACGAAATTGCGCGAAACCTTACCGCGGCCGCTGCAGAAGCTGCTGGGTTCAGTCAAGTCGTTCTGCTCGAGGAACCGCAGGCGGCGTTTTACGCGTGGACCGCCGAGACAGGCAACAACTGGAGAACCCAGGTTAGTCGGGGTGACATCGTGCTGGTCTGCGATATCGGAGGAGGGACCGCCGACTTCAGCCTGATCGCTGTTTCGGAGAAAGAAGGCAATCTCGAGGCGGAAAGAATCAGCGTCGGCGAACATCTTTTGCTAGGCGGCGATAACATGGATCTCGCGCTTGCCTATAACCTGCAGGCGGAGTTGGAAACGGCCGGCAAATCGATCGATGCCTGGCAGTTTCTGGCTTTGATACATGCCTCAAGCACGGCAAAAGTAACCCTTTTTTCGGACCCGGCCCTCGATCAAGTGCCGGTTGCCGTTCCGTCGCGCGGATCCAGTCTCCTTGCGAAGACCCTCTCCACAAAATTGACCCGCTCCATGTTGACGCAGGTGATTTTGGACGGCTTTTTCCCGTTAACGAACGTGACCGAACTGCCGCAGGAATCCAAGAGCGCGGGTCTGCAGGAGTTTGGACTCCCCTACGCATCGGACCCGGTAGTGAGCAAACATCTCGCCCGGTTTCTCACGCGAAGTCTCATCAACGTCAAGGCGAGCGAATCGCTCTCGTCATTCGTTAACACACGACCGGGTGTCCTTGAAGGTGGGTACCTCAAACCGACTGCCGTGCTCTTCAACGGAGGTGTCTTTAACGCCGCTCCAATCCGGAAACGAGTGCTGGATCTACTCAGTTCCTGGGGAAAAGGAGCCCCGGTTCGCGAACTGGCCGGATTCCAACCTGATCTTGCGGTAGCGAAAGGTGCTGCGCTCTACGGCCACAACCGCGCCACCGGGCGAGGAATCCGAATCAAGGCCGGTACAGCGCGTTCCTACTACATCGGCCTCGAATCCTCTGCGCCTGCAATTCCTGGATTCAAACCGCCAATCAAGGCACTCTGCGTTGTGCCTCAAGGGATGGAAGAAGGAAGCGAGTTACTGATCGATGAACGCCAGTTTGGCCTGATCACCGGCCAACCAGCTGATTTTCGATTCTTCGCGTCCGAGGTCAGAAGTGGCGACGGACCTGGGACGATCGTTCCAAACCCAGAACGCGAATTGGAGGAGACGGGCCGTATCGAAGTGACGCTGCCCGCGGTGGAAGGATTCCCGCCGGGACAACCGATACCGGTTGTGATCAATCCGATCGTGACGGAACTGGGCAACCTCGAGCTCTGGATGAAACACACCGGCTCCGATCGCCGCTGGAAAGTCGAATACCAGGTGCGTATGGAGTAGTCTCCAACGCTCACCGCCCCGACCGACTCGGGGTTGTGAGGGATACGGAATCGTTCGATGGCTCAACCACGGTTCAGTATTGGGATTGATCTTGGCACAACCAACTGTGCCATGGCGTTTGAATCGCTGGACGAAACAGCGTCGCGCCGCGAACTGTTCCTCGTTCCACAATGGGAAACCGTAACCCGGTTTGCCGACTCACCGACTCTACCCTCTTTTCTTTACCTTCTGTTGCCGGAAGAAGCCGCGCAGATCTCCGGCCAGGGATCGGAAACCGCCTCCTGGATTCCGGGCCGCTTTGCGCGGACCCGGGCTTCGGATCTGCCGGGGCGGGTGGTTCATTCGGCAAAATCGTGGCTCTGTCACCACAGCGTTGATCGATCTGCTCCATTTCTACCTTGGCGATCGGATGAAATTCCCGTTGAACAGCGGATTTCACCCATTCACGCATCTGCGCTTCTGCTCTCGTATCTTCGAGCTGCCTGGGACGCAAAATTTGCCGGGAACGGCGCCCCTTTCAACGACCAGGAAGTGACGATCACAGTGCCTGCCTCTTTCGATGCAGCCGCGCAACGGCTCACACTCGACGCGGCTGAGCAGGCGGGATTTTCCGGGAGTGTCCGGCTACTCGAAGAACCGCAGGCAGTCTTTTACTGGTGGCTGGAATCCGGGGGGGGTCGGACTGACGGTTTGGAAAACCTTCGCAGGTCGGGCGCGCGACATGTTCTAGTCATAGACATCGGGGGCGGCACGACGGATTTGACGCTTTTCCAGATTGAGCCAGCGTCACAAAATTCTCTGCCCGAGATCAAACGGATCGCTGTCAGTGATCATCTCCTGCTCGGAGGAGACAACATCGATCTTGCGATCGCTCACCATGTTGAGACTCGATTGGGCACCAGCGAACCGCTCTCAGAGGTGCAATGGAACTTTCTCGTCGCCCGTTGCCGGGATGTGAAGGAGCGTTGCCTGTCAGAAGACGCGGCCACTGTTTTTACGGTCTCCGTTCCCGGGCGTAGTTCACGGCTTCTCGGTGGAACGTTCAGTGCGCAGATCAAACGATCCGAGATCGAGTCGATCGTATTCGACGGGTTCTTCCCAGCTTGCGATCGAATGGATCGACCAACGACCACTCAGGCAGCGTTACGCGAGTGGGCTCTCCCGTATGCAAGCGACAGCGCCGTTACACGTTACCTCGCAGATTTCCTTCGTGATCGCCCGAATGTCGACGCGATCCTGTTCAACGGCGGCACCCTTTATCCGGAGACTCTGCGCCAGAGGCTGCTAAAGGAAATCGCACGGTGGCAGAATGGAAAGGAACCGGTCGTCCTTGAAAACTCAGAGCCAAGTTTGGCTGTGGCCAAAGGGGCCGCTCATTTCGGCGCAATCGTGCATCAGCGCGGGGTTCGAATCGAGGCCGGAGCTGCCCGAGCCATTTATCTGGAAGTCCATCGCGCCGGTTCTGAACAAGGCAAAGCAGCCGGTCGAACTTTGCTCTGTATCTTGCCCCGAGGCGCGCCGGCGGAGGAGACATTTCACGTTTCGCAAGATGGACTCGAACTCCGAGTCAATCGGCCTGTGCAGTTCCAGCCCTACTATTCCCTTAGGCGGGAGAAGGATCGGTCGGGTGCGCTTGTCGAATGGAACGCCCGCGAATTCCACCGCTTACCACCACTCCAAACCACCGCAAAACTCGCAGGAACCGACCGCGAAGGAAACCGGTTGCCGGTCGCTCTGGAAACCCGCATCAACGATCTCGGTCTATTGCGTGTCGCCTGTGTCAGCGCCGACCCGCAACTGCCGGGGACATGGCCGCTCGAATTCGATCTTCGGCCACACCAAGCGGACAGTGTTGGTTCGGCGCCTGGTTCCGGCGATGTTGATACAAGCACCGGTGCAGGCGTAGACCCTGATCAGCTCAAGAGAGCCCAAACGCGACTACAAACATTATTTTCCAGTCCGCTAAATCCCCGCGACAAACTCTCGGCAACGAACCTCCTGAAGAGTCTTGAACAGATCCTGGGTAAGCCGAAGTCCGACTGGAATTATCTTCTGATTCGATCCCTCTGGCATTCTCTTGACGAATCGTTTCAGGGACGGAAGACGTCGGTTGAACACGAGGAAACCTGGCTGATACTTGCCGGCTATTTTCTTCGGCCAGGATTCGGCGCGCCCGCCGATGACGCCCGGATCGATTCCCTCTGGAGAATCCATGTTGAAGGCCTCAAGTACCCGGGCAAACGCAATCAGCTTCAGGCCTATATCCTTTGGCGAAGGGTCGCCGGCGGCCTGAACCAGGGAAGACAGAGTGCAATCCTCGCACCGGAACTCCCTAAAATCCGAACCTCGTCAAATGTTCCCGCTGAACTGGTTCGCCTGGCCGGAGCCCTTGAACGAATCGACACCGCAACGAAATCCGATTTGGTCGAGCACTTTCTCCGGACAGCCCATGCTACAGCCGAAAACAAAGGACATGCGGCGCCCTATCTCGTCGCCCTAGGACATCTCCTGAACCGGAGCCCGCTCTATGCAGATCGTGAATTTGTGCTCGCGCCGAGCTTTGTCGATCAAGCGTTCGACGAATTGTCCGACCTCGATTGGAACGATCCTGCGCTTCTCGAAATTCAGACCCTCTTTCTGCGTGCAGCCAGTCTGGTCGAGGACCCGAAAATCGATCTACCGAAGAGTTTGCGCGATAAAATCGCGTCGAAACTGCAAAAGGCCGGTGTTTCACCGGCAAAACTCGCGCGGCTTCGCACCTACGTTCCACCTGCTGCTGCCGATCGCACGAATCTCTTCGGAGAAGCCTTGCCGCCCGGGCTCGTCCTCTCTACCGGTCGATAAGAACAGCCACATGGATGCGGTGTCGGCGTGTGGCCGGTCCGAAGTCTTATACGCCGTATAAGTCGTATGTGTCTTATGTGCCGTAGCATCGCTCTACGACAGGAACACCGCTCAGCTAAAGCACCTCAATCGCGACCCATCTGTGTAAATCTGCGTAATCTGTGGCCGGTCCGAAATCCCCTCTGCGTAATCTGTGGCCAGTCTGAAGTCTCCTCTGCGAAATCTGTGGCCGCTCTTGTTCCTCTCTGTGTAATCTGTGGCCGCTCTTGTTCCCCTCTGTGTAATCTGTGGCTGTCAGATCGGACTTGACCGCCATATAATCTTCGGCCAAGGATTCGGCCTTTGGCCGAATAGACTGAGTGACAACTTCGAAGGTACCAAATATGCAGGAAATGCCTTGCTCGGAAAGCGATACAACACCCAATGTTCCGGGCTCGGATGCGAAAAAGCGTAGCGCGCTGATAATCGGCGTGTCCGGCCAGGATGGCGGTTATCTCGCAGAACTCTTGCTAAAGAAAGGTTACGAGGTATTTGGCACGTCCCGAGACCATGAGGTTGCATCGTTCCCGAACCTGGCACGGCTCGGAATCAAGGATGACGTCCGACTTCGATCGATGGCTCTGGCAGATTTCCGGAGCGTGCTCACAACGCTCCAGTCGACGCAGCCGGACGAAATCTACAATTTGGCGGGGCAAACCTCGGTCGGACTATCGTTCAACTATCCCGTCGAAACGTTCGAAAGTATCTCACTTGGAACGATCAATATTCTGGAGTGCCTTCGCCTGTTGCAACGGCCGTCAAAGCTCTACAACGCAAGTTCGAGCGAGATTTTTGGAAACACTCCGACATCGGCAAACGAGGAGACGCCTCTCCGGCCGCGCAGCCCCTACGCCACTGCTAAAGCAGCGGCTCAATATGCGGTGGCTAACTATCGCGAGGCATACAACTTATTCGCTTGTTCGGGCATGCTGTTTAATCACGAGTCCCCTCTCCGGCCTGCGCGGTTCGTCACCCGCAAAATCGTGACAACCGCCGCGCGTATTGCGAACGGTTCCGGTGAACGCCTTCGGCTTGGCAATCTCCACGCGGAGCGCGACTGGGGCTGGGCACCCGACTACGTCGATGCGATGTGGCGAATGCTTCAACAGGAAGTAGCCGAAGATTTTGTAATAGCCACCGGCGCCACCCATTCGCTCGCAGACTTCGTCGCGGACGTGTTCAAGGCTCTCGGATTAAACTGGAGCGACCATGTCGACATTGATCGCGCGCTCTATCGTCCCACTGACATCGAAAGAAGCATGGGCGACCCTTCAAAAGCGGAACGGTTACTGAACTGGAAAGCAAGTGTCAACTATCCGGAACTGGTTCAGAGACTTGTGACTGCCGAACAGAGTGGTATTCCGAAGTAGTCGGAAAACTGTCCTACTATACATTGAATGGCTCAAATATCCCGAAGGTAATTTTGAGCGATGCAGGCTTGCGTGACTCTTCTCAAGCAACGAAGAGTTCTGCCAGGAGAATCATCGATGCAATATGTATCCCTTGGAAATTCTGGACTAAAAGTTTCACGCATTTGTCTCGGTTGCATGAGCTACGGCTCAAAAAAATGGCGCGAATGGGTGCTGGAAGAGGGGGACTCGCTCCCGTTCTTCCGGCAGGCGCTGGATGCAGGAATAAACTTTTTTGACACAGCCGATATCTACTCGATCGGCGTGAGTGAGGAGATCACCGGGCACGCGTTGAAAAAGCTCGGGGTACGGCGCGAAGAGGTTGTCATTGCGACCAAAGTGTACAATCCGATGGGAGACAGCCTGAACGAAAAGGGACTCTCCAAGAAGCACATTCGGCATGCGATCGATGCCAGTCTGAGGCGCCTAGGCGTTGACTACGTCGATCTTTACCAGATTCATCGGCACGATTCGACCACGCCGATGGAAGAAACTTTGGAAGCTTTGACCGATGTTGTGAACCAGGGTAAAGCCCTCTATATCGGCGGATCCAGCATGTACGCGTGGGAGTTTTCCAGGTACCTGCACCTTTCGGAGCAGCACGGTTACGCGCGCTTTGTTTCCATGCAGAATCACTACAACCTAATCTATCGCGAAGAAGAACGGGAAATGAATCCGCTCTGTCGTGCAGAAGGTGTGGCATTGATCCCATGGAGTCCGTTGGCCCGTGGTTTTCTGACCGGGAACCGGCGCGGGGAGGACAAAGGGGAAACGGTGCGCGCCAAATCCGACTCGTTCGCGCACGGGCTCTACTACAAAGAAGACGATTTCGAAGTTGTCGACCACGTGACCGAGCTCGCCAAAAAGCACGGCGTTCCGAATGCCCAAATCGCTTTGGCCTGGATTCTGCATAAACCAGGAGTGACCGCGCCGATCATTGGTGCAACCAAAGAACATCATATTCCCGACGCCGTGAAAGGCGCCGAGATCAAGCTTTCCGCCGAAGAGATCGCGTATCTGGAAGCACCGTACAAGCCGCACCCGATTCTGGGGCATTGAGGGTGTGTGCTTCGCGGATGCGTTTAGTTGGTTCGGGGTGTAGTTCGTAGGGCCGTTGGTGGCCGAGTACGAGGACGATCACGAGTACGATTCGTGTTAGGACAAACGAAGCATCGCATGTGAATGTATTTTGTCCCGGAGGACAACCAGATGGTAGCCAGGTACGAAGTGCTTGGTAACGAAACAGAAAGCCCGCCTCGGACGCTTCGCTTTACGTTTGCCCGACTGAATTCTGTCGAGGATACGTATTCTGCAATAACATGAAAGGAATCTGTTTCTTATCATCTCACGATCTGACCAATTCTCAATCGTACTCGTGATCGTCATAGTGCTCGTACTCGAAGGCGCGTAAGACTTCCCACGCGGGCTTGGCGCTGGTGCCTCGACGATGCGGTTTATGGTTCAGAGCGCAGCGCGTGCCGACGCTCTCCCGACCGAGTACGAGAACGCGCACGAGCACGAGTAAGAGTACGATTGTGATTTAGGGAGAGAGCGGATTGGTTCTAGCAGGGTACCAAATTGCCGAGCGCGAAAGGCACATTCTTCTTACTTATGATCTGACCAATCCTCTATCGTACTCGTAATCGTGATCGTACTCGTAATCGAAGGCGCGTAAGACTTCCCACGCGGGCTTGGCGCTGGTGCCTCGACGATGCGGTTTATGGTTCAGAGCGCAGCGCGTGCCGACGCTCCCCCGACCGAGTACGAGAACGCGCACGAGCACGGGTAAGAGTACGATTGCGATCTAGGGAGAGAGCGGATTGGTTCTAGTAGGGTACCAAATTGCCAAGCGCGAAAGGCACATTCTTCTTACTCACGATCTGACCAATTCTCAATCGTACTCGTACTCGTGATCGTCCTCGTACTCGAAGGCGCGTAAGACTTCCAACGCGGGCTCGACGCTGGTGCCTCGACGATGCGTTTTATTGGTTCAGCGCGCTGCGCGTGGCGACGCTCGCAGATCGAGCACGAGAACGCGCACGATCACGAGTACGATTCGTAAAGGGATTGCACCAACAGCCGAAGCATCTCCCTAAAACCGCCGAACGTCCCAATTGATCACGAGACGATTACGATTTGGTGGAGAAAGCATTCTTGTTGGTATCATACCGAATTATCATGCGCGTGAGCATCGAAGCGATGCGAGTGAGTTTTTCTTTGCCAGGCTGAATTCGGTCGGGCGAAACAAGATGTTTCGCAACGGAGGCGTCCAGGCAGGCGGCGCACTCCATGGTTGAACCACGGGCGTCATCAAGAAATTTTGCGCGTTGCCGTCCATGACGCTTCGCGTTCCCTTCTGCCGTATTGAGAAGCACCGATAAGATTGCGCGATCAAGCTGTTGAATCAATTCGGTTCGGTGTTCACGAGCAGAATGAACGATGTCGCCAATGAGCAAGAATGTCCATTCGAGAAACTCCAGTTCGAGGTTGTAAACATCCAGTTTTTCGTGATCAAAGAGGTCTTTCACGATTAGATACTAACACATAAATAACTTGTTTCTTTTGTTATTATGATCGGACCAATTCTCAATCGTACTCGTGATCGTCATAGTGCTCGTACTCGAAGGCGAGTAAGACTTCCAACGCGGGCTTGGCGCTGGTTCTTCGCCAATGCGTTTTATTGGCTCGGAGCGCTGCGCGTGGCGACGCTCGCAGATCGAGTACGAGAACGCGCACGATCACGAGTACGATTGTGATTTAGGGAGAGAGCGGATTGGTTCTAGTCAGGGAACCGAATTGCCAAGCGTGAAAGGCACATTCTTCTTACTTACTATCAGACCAATTCTCAATCGTACTCGTAATCGTGATCGTCCTCGTAATCGAAGGGGCATAAGACTTCCAGCGGGGGCTTGGCGCTGGTTCTTGACGGATGCGGTTTTATTGGTTCAAAGCGCAGCGCGTGGCGACGCTCGCAGATCGAGTACGAGAACGCGCACGATCACGAGTACGATTGAGATCTAGAGAGAGCGGATTGGTTCTAGTAGGGAACCGAATTGCCAAGCGCGAAAGGCAGACCTTTCCTAGTACTTACTATCAGACCAATTCTAAATCGTACTCGTAATCGTGATCGTCCTCGTAATCGAAGGGGCATAAGACTTCCAGCGGGGGCTTGGCGCTGGTTCTTGACGGATGCGGTTTTATTGGTTCAAAGCGCAGCGCGTGGCGACGCTCGCAGATCGAGCACGAGAACGCGCACGATCACGAGTACGATTGAGATCTAGAGAGAGAGCGGATTGGTTCTAGTAGGGAACCGAATTACCAAGCGCGAAAGGCAGACCTTTCCTAGTACTTACTATCAGACCAATTCTCAATCGTACTCGTAATCGTGATCGTCCTCGTAATCGAAGGGGCATAAGACTTCCAGCGGGGGCTTGGCGCTGGTTCTTGACGGATGCGGTTTTATTGGTTCAAAGCGCAGCGCGTGGCGACGCTCGCAGATCGAGTACGAGAACGCGCACGATCACGAGTACGATTGAGATCTAGAGAGAGAGCGGATTGGTTCTAGTAGGGAACCGAATTACCAAGCGCGAAAGGCAGACCTTTCCTAGTACTTACTATCAGACCAATTCTCAATCGTACTCGTAATCGTAATCGAAGGCGCGTAAGACTTCCAACCCGGGCTCGGTGCACTGGTGCTTCGCGGATGCGGTTTATAAGATCAGCTTGGCCTTCTTTGATCGTGCTCGAACTCGAACTCGTCGTCCTCGAAAATGAAACTCTATCGGTCGATTGCTCTCAGCCATTTCGTGAGACTTCGTTCAGTGACGCGCAGCTTTCGAGGACGATTCGTGTTGGAATTGCACCAACAGCGGAGGCATCCCGTCAAACGCCAAACGCCGAACCGTGAACGCCGAACGCCTCTATATTTCCCCTATCCTCACGCACGCCACGAATCGGTCTGCTTCTTTCTCCTCGAGCTCCGGACGCGACGCTTTGCAGGCCTCTTTCACGAATGCACAACGAGGATGAAACGCACAACCTTTCGGCGGGTTCATCGGCGAGGGTGGATCGCCCTCCAATATGATTCGCCGACGGGTACGCTCGATTTCCGGATCAGGAACAGGGACTGCCGATACGAGCGCGCGTGTGTAGGGATGCAGCGGCTCTTCGACGACGACGGCGGCCGGGCCCAGTTCAACGATGCGCCCCAGGTACATCACCGCGATTCGGTCGGAGATATATTTCACAACCGAAATATCGTGCGAAATAAATATCATCGTCAGTCCGAGCTCCCGGCACAGGTTCAAAATCAAATTCAATATCTGAGATTGAATTGACACATCCAGCGCTGAGACCGGTTCGTCCGCAATAATCAGCTTCGGTTCCGGAGCCAGCGCTCGCGCAATAGCAATCCGTTGCCGCTGACCGCCAGAGAACTCGTGTGGATAACGCCGCATCTGCTTTGCAGGCAATCCAACGGTTCCCATGAGATGCGCTACTTTTAATGCGAGCGGTCTGCCGCTGACTTTATGCCGGGTTCTGATTGCCTCGGCGAGAATATCGTACACCGTCATCCGCGGATTCAGCGAAGCGTACGGATCCTGAAAGATCATCTGAAAATTTACCCGTTCCGCACGAACCGCTTGATGACTTATTTTTGATAGATCCCTTCCCTCCAGAATCACGGCCCCATCGGTGATGGGCACCAGTTGCATGATGGTGCGTGCCAGCGTCGATTTGCCGCAACCGGATTCGCCAACAAGTCCCAGAATCTCCCCGGCTTTGAGCTTGAGACTGATGCCGTCAACTGCTTTGACGGAACCTGTTTGCTGCCGGACGAATATTCCCTTGTAGACGGGGAAATGCTTCTTGAGATTTTCGATCTCCAGAAAAGTACTCATACAGCGGGAGCCACGCTTTTGGCGCGGAGACTCGATATCTCCTCTCGCTGGTATCGCGAGCAGGAAGTTTTGTGACCTAATGTAACCAATGCCAGACTGGGGCCCTGTTCCGCGCAGCGATTGATTGCATAGTTGCAGCGCGGCGCAAACGAACATCCCGGAATATCGAGGGTCAGGTCGGGTGGCGACCCTGGTATCGTAAACAGCTTCTCTCCCTTTTCGTGCAGCGCTGGGATCGACTGTTGAAGCGCCGCGGTGTAAGGATGGGACGGTTGGGAAAAGATCTCCTCAGTCGGAGCCGACTCGACGATTCGGCCGGCATACATCACGTTGACCTCTTTACAAAACGAAGCCACGACGCCGAGATCGTGCGTGATGAAAATCACCGCAGTGCCTAAGTCTTTCTGACGCTGTTTGATCAGTTCGAGGATCTGCGCTTGCACAGTCACATCCAAAGCCGTTGTCGGTTCATCGGCGATCAGAATCTCGGGCCGGCTGATGAGGGCCATCGCGATCATTACGCGTTGTCGCATACCTCCGGAAAATTGGTGCGGATAAAGATTAATCCGGTTCGCGGCATCCTGAATACCTACTTCCTCCAGACTGGCAATTGCCCGTTTCAGTGCCTTCGACTGACTCATTTTCTCATGTAACCGCAACGGCTCGACCAACTGGTCCGCAACACGCATGTAAGGATTCAGAGACGTCATCGGATCTTGAAAAATCATCGAGATCCTTTTTCCTCGGACCTGGCGCAGCTCACGATCCGAACAATTGAGAAGGTCGACACCGCCAAAATTCGCATGGCCCGAAACGATTTTTCCAGGTGGCTTGGGAATTAACCCAAGGATCGAATAACAGGTCACCGATTTGCCCGATCCTGATTCGCCTACGATACCTAACGTCTCCCCCTGCTCGACTGAGAAGGAGACATCGTTCACGGCGCGGACGACACCGCCGCGGGTATAGAAATAGGTTCGCAGATTATGGACTTCAAGAATCGCCATATCGAATCAAATCATCTCGCCGAACCGGTTCGAAATGAGCTCGCGCTCAAATCTTATCAGCTTGTTTGCTTTCGGAGGTCTCATTCTTTGGATGTTTTCGGATCGAGCGCATCCCGTAGCCCATCTCCGAGAAAGTTCAGCGAGAAAAGAGTCAAAGAGAAAAAAATCGCCGGAAAGAGTAACAGCCAAATGGAGCTCTCCATCGTACGCGACCCTTCTTCGATCAAGACGCCCCACGAACTGAGCGGCGGCTGGACCCCGAGACCGAGAAAGCTGAGCACGGACTCGAGAAGCATCACTTCGGGAAATGTGAGCGTCGAATAGATGATGATCGGGCCGAGAACATTCGGGATCAGGTGTCGGAGTAGAATTCGGTGGCTCGGCAGCCCCAGAGAAACCGCCGCTTCGACAAATTCCTGATTCTTCAACGAGATAATCTGACCACGGACGATACGAGCCATGGTCAACCATTCGACACACCCTATTGCAACGAAAAGCAGGATGAAATTGCGCCCGAACATGACCATCAGAAGAATCACGATAACCGCAAAGGGCAGAGCATAGAGGATATCCACAATGCGCATCATCACGGTATCGGTCTTCCGGCCGATAAATCCGGCAATGGCTCCCCAAAGAACTCCGATCACGACCGAAACAAGCGTCGCAGCAAACCCGACAGAGAGTGAGATGCGCCCTCCAATCAGGATGCGGGTCAGCAAATCCCGCCCAAGAGGATCGGTTCCCAACAGATGCCGTTGATTCGAGCGTTCATAGGTAACGTTATCGACCCGGTATTGGGCGCCGCTCTCAATCTTGGCGGCAATCTGTTTTCGTTCCGCTTTCGGACTATCCAGGAATTCATCTTCCAGGTTCGACTGCGCAACGTAGCTCTTCCGGATTTCGCCGGTTTTACGCGTCTCCGAACGCACAAAGATCGGCTCCAATGGCGCACTTGCTTTTAGGCTGATCTCGGTTTGTTCATACGTGTAGCCGGTAAAAAACGGACCCACAAGACAGATGAATGTGACGATGCAGAACGCCCAAAGGCCAAAGATAGCGACGTGATTCTTTTTGAGGCGATACCAGGCATCTTTCCAAAGGGAAGTCCCTTGATCCAAATTTTCGATCCGCGCTAACGCCGTTTCGGCGGGCGCAGGGGCAATTGATGACGCGGATTTCATTCTGCTAAGTTCGAGATTTGGGATCCATCCACGCCTGCACAACATCCGAGGCCAGGTTGAATAGGATGATCAGAAACCCAAAAAAAGCGACGGTCCCCATGATCAACGGGTAATCACGATTGAACACCGATTTGATAAACTCCTGCCCAATCCCTGGCACGTTAAAAACTTTCTCCAACACAAACGAGCCAGTTAGAAGCCCCGCAAAGGCGGGACCAAGAAATGAGGCGATTGGAAGCAATCCTCCACGGAGCGCGTGCTTTAAAATAATCTCGTGTTCGGCGAGACCTTTCGCGCGTGCCGTTCGGATAAAATCCTGATTCAGAATATCGAGCATCCCACCGCGCGTTAATCGTGCGACATAGGCTGCATTGAACAAACCGAGAGTCACTGCCGGCATCACCATTGGAGGGAGCGGAACGTAGTTTAAACCATACCAGCCGCTCACCGGTGCAACTTTAAAAATTAGTCCGAAGACCAGTGCCAGAATCGGTCCAAGCACAAAGGTCGGAAGACAGATCCCAAGCATGGACAACGACATCGGCACATAGTCCAGGAGTTTGTTCCTGTTTGCTGCCGCGACGACTCCAGTGGGGATCCCGATGACAAGAGAAATAATGAACGCCAAAATTCCGATCTGACATGAAATCGGGAAGGATCGGGCAATGACTTCGTTCACCGATTCTCCTTGATATGTGTAGGAGGGTCCAAAATCGAATCGAGCCACTTTAGCGAGATATTGGACGTATTGCTCCCAGACCGGTTTATCCAACCCGTAATAGGCATTCAACCTCGCGATCACTTCCGGCGTCGCTTGACGTTCGGCACTGAACGGTCCGCCCGGCACCGCTTTCGACATGAAAAACGTCAACGTCAGAATAACCCAGAGAACAGGAACCAATTGAAGTAATCGGCCGACGATGATCTTTATCATTTGGCCAATTCCACGTCAGACTTGAGGTCGACAAACTTGTAGTTGTGATCATCCAACACCAGCGGAAACCAATTCTGGACCGACGGCTGAATGAGAAAGGGTTTCGTGTACCAGTAAAGCGGTATGATCGGCAGTTCCGTCAGCAAGAGATCTTCTGCGTCATGCAAAACCTGGAAACGTTTTACCGGATCGCCTGTTCTGGCTGCCTCCTCTATCAGCGCGTCGTACTTTGGGCTCCCCCAGTTTGTGTTATTGTTCCCGTTCCCGGTCGTCCACGTGCTAAGAAAAGTTACTGGATCCATGTAATCTCCGATCCAGGCCGACCGCGAGATGTCGTAATTTTTATTGAGCTGCGTGTCCAGGTAGACTTTCCATTCCTGGTTCTCGAGCGTGACGTTGATGTTCAGATTCTCTTTCCACATCTGCTGGATCGCTTCGGCAATCGTTCGATGTGATTCGAGCGTATTAAAATGAATCGTGAAAGCCGGGAACCCTTTTCCATCCGGGTAGCCCGCTTCCGCGAGAATCTGGCGCGCACGTACGGGATCGTAAGTAATCTTATTCAACGGCTTGTAATCGCCCATACCCGGCGGGGTATACCCGGTCGCGGGTTTTTGATTTTGCCTTAAAATATTCTTAACAATGGCCTCCCGGTCGATCGCCAGGTTCAATGCCAAACGGACCTTCGGATTATCCAGCGGTTTTCGGGCGATATTGAGCTTATAAAAATAGACTCCTTCGTACGGGTTAATCTGCAAGTATTCCGGATGTTCCCGTCGGTAGTACGCCGTTTTATCGGGAGGCAACTGATCGGTGATGTGCAGTTGTCCAGCCGCAAAAGCACGCTCCTGGGTATCCAGGTTCTCGATCGAATAAAAATTGATCCCGTTTAGCTTAACGTTCGAAGCATCCCAATACATCGGGTTTCGGACGACTTCGATCACGTCGTTGGGGTGCCAGCTTTTCATTTTGAACGGCCCGTTCGCCACGTAGTTCTCCGGACGCGTCCAGGCACTATCGCGGGTATCAATTTTTCCAAATTTCAAAACCGCACCGGGATAGACAGCTTTCCAGGCATCATGCTGCACAAGAGAGAGCAAATAGGGAGTGGGGCCCACCATCTCCATTCGCAAGGTGTGATCATCGACCGCCTTTACGCCAACGTGGTCGAAATCGGTGTCCTTCCCGTTGTAATAATCTTCAGCCCCTTTCAGAATGAACAGGCTATCCGAAAACTGTGCGCCAAACGACGCCGTCAGCATCCGCTTGTAAGAAAACAAAAAATCTTGCGCTCTGACGGGCTCTCCATTGGACCATTTCCGATTCTCTCCGATGTGGAATGTCCAAATCGACGCATCGTCATTATGCTCCCAGCGATCCGCGATTCCTGGAACAACTTTGGACTGGTCGTCGATGCTCGGCGCCACCAGACCTTCGATCATCGCCATGATAATTTGATGCTCCGTCACCCCGGTCGCTGCATGTGGATCGAGCGTGCGCGGTTCGCTGCCCACCGTCGTCAAAAGAATTTTGTTCTTATTCGCCTCAAACAAATTGAGGCAGTTTCCGATTTTTGTCGCCGCCGCCCGCCGAACACCCACCCAGACAACCGCGACGCAAAAGGCGAACAAGAGCAAGAGAACCAATTTCTTCATCGACAGATTTTTCCCTGATCGCGCTCTGCGAGACCCGCAGAGCGGCAAATTCCGCGCCGGGAATATGCCTCAACGGGTCGCCGGTGGCTACAAAAGAAAGCAGGAGCACCCTTTGCCCTACTCATTGCACCCTTTGGAATCCCAACTCTTCTTTGCAACGTTAATGATCAATCGATTCACCCGGCAATCTCTTCGAAACGCGTAGAGAACGAATCGCGTCTCGTAACTCAGCAGCGCGCTCGTACGCTTCATCAGCGATCGCGCGCTTCAAATCACGCTCCATCAGTTCTAGAGGCGTCAACGGAACCGCGTCCCGAACCTCTTTCAACCAGTCATTTAGAAAAACCAACTCACTGCTCGACTCGATCCATTCAGGTTGGCCGATTGCACGGTAGAACCCTTCGATTTTTTCTTTTCCCGCTTCAATCAGCTTCACAGCTTCGCCCGTATTCCCTTCTTTCAATTCGAGCGAGGCTTTAGCCCGTGTATTCATCATGATGATGTAAGGGCGAAACTGTTCCAGCATCCACTTGGAGTCTTCGTCGGTGGCATGCTCACCGACAAAGTCCAACATTTGGAGGTTGCGTTCGGTGTCGCGAATGACGTTGGCAAAGTCGCGCAACTGGAACAGGCTCAAATAACGATGGTAATACTGAGCCCCTTCCTGCTGCAACGCAGCGACGTCTCCCTCGGAGAGCGGATAGGCTTGATCGCTGGATTTTTGCGCTGAAGCGGCTTTCGATTGATGGTATTGCAACAACGACTCGAATCCGTGCGGACGCAGTCCATCCGGGCGACCGTGCATTTCCATCTGGATTAAGCCTAGATCGATCCTCAGCTGAATCTTTTCACTCCCATCTCGTCCGATGATCTTTCGGGCTTTTACCTGGCCCGGCTCATGAGGCCAGCCGTCGAGTAAGTCATTTAGATCCAGATTGCTCACTGCCCCGAATATCGGAACGCCTTGGTAAGATGTCAAAACCAACCGTTACGCTTCACTCAGGAAGTTGTTGAGTAAGTTGTCAGTGTCAGTTGCCAGTTGCAAGTTGTGGGAGGAAGGGAGCGAAGAGGCACTCTCAGTGGCAACGAATAGAACTGGACGAAAGAACGATGGAAAAATCTCCGCAACGACACAACCAACCTGACCCGCAAAGGCCGCCTCTCGTCTCCCCACTGACAACTGACAACTGACACCGACAACTCCTCCCCAACCGACACTGACAACTTCTCCTATGTTCACGGCAGTCTTGCGAGCAATCCCAAACAACGCCAAAGGTTATCTGAAACCTTTTCTTTACGGGTTGGCGGGTGGTCTTGCTGCGGTCGGTTTTCAACTCGGCATCAGATTCCTTGAATGGTTTTTATGGATCCGTCTCTCCACGATAGCGACCGGAAGTTTCATCTTAATCAGCGTCGTCGCCATACTCGGAACGTCATTCTTGGCGGGACTCGTCCTGACATTCGTGAGCCCGGACGCGGCGGGGAGCGGCATTCCACAACTTAAAGTCGCCTTCTGGCGGGACTTCGGATACCTGCCGTTCAAGGTCGTGTTTGCCAAGTTTTTCGCGGGAGTCATCACGATTGGCGGCGGATGCAGCCTTGGCCGGGAAGGTCCCACTGTCCATATCGCCGGGGCTCTGGCATCGAATATCGCCGGGGTGCTTGGCGTCGCTAAGCAGGGACGCCGCCCTGCTTTATTATCAGGCGCAGCGGCCGGCCTTGCGGCTGCATTCAATACTCCCTTGTCGGCAATCACATTTGTGATGGAAGAGATCGTCGAGGATCTGAATAACACACGATTTCTCGCCCAAACGCTGATTGCTGCAGTCACGGCGACATTTGTTACGCATCTTTTTCTAGGCGAAGACCCTGCTTTTGTAATTCCAGCTGTGCATCATTTCTCGTGGATTTTAGTCTTGCTCGTGCCGCCCACCGCCGCGCTCGCGGCCCTCTCGGGCGTCGCCTTTCAAAAAGGCACGTTGATCTGGCGGGATCGCATCAAAAACATGGCAGGAATTCCGCGATATCTGAAGCCGGTCGTCGGCGCCGGAATAAACTGGCTGCTTGGGATTATCGTTTTTCTATGGATTGCGCGCCTTGGAGTTTTCGGTCTTGGGTATCAGGACCTCGAAGCGATCCTTCGCGCACAGGTGAGCGGACTCCACGTCTTCGTGCTCTTAGTCGCAAAACTGGCGGCAACCACCGCGGTTTACGCGTGGGGAGGTGCCGGCGGAATCTTTTCACCGACACTTTTTTTTGGCGCGGCAACAGGATATCTTTTTAGTGCAGTCTGCACGCCGATATTTCATTTATCTCAAAGCGACCAATTAGCCCTGACCGTCGCCGGAATGAGTGCTTGCCTTGGATCGGTTGTTCGCGCACCGATCACTTCGATTCTGATCGTATTCGAAATGACTCACCAGTTTGCCTTTGTGCCGTTACTGATGATCGGAACGATTGCGAGTCAGGCGGTCAGTCGCCTGTTCTGTTCCACAAACTTCTACAGCGAGGTACTCGAACGAGATGGAGTGGAGCTTGAACGCCATATCCCTCCGAGGTCGTTTTCGTCGTTGCAGAGTCGGGCGATTTCAACGGTGGCAAATTTCTCCCCCGTCTTCGCAACGAGCACCCACGGAGAACATCTGGAAAAGCTGATGGGGGAATTCCCGTACCAGGCATTTCCTCTTGTCATCGACGGTAAGCTGGTTGGTCTACTGGATCGGGCCGCATTCACTCGCAGCCAATCCGTTGAACAATCTAGAAAACCGGCAGAAACCCTCCCTCCGGATGCAACAATTAAAGAAGCGGTTTCGAAAATGATTGATCATTCGGTAAGCCTGCTGGTGCTTGTGTCACAATCGGACGAGAAGCCAATAGGAATCGTCACACTCCACGACGTCATCCGGCTCCAGAGCCAGCTAGCCGATGCAAACTAGCTAGAAAGCCTGCGACGCCTTCAAATCCGTACGGTTTTGAGGGCGTCTTGGGCCTTTTGCGTGGACAAATTAGTCTTACCTCGACTAACTAGGGGCTTGCTTCAGGACTAGCTCGCTCAAGATGCCAAAAAAGATCTCCGCCGTCACTGCCACAAATCTCGTCGTGGCCAACATGGTCGGAACCGGCGTCTTCACGAGTCTGGGATTCCAGGTCGCCGGTATCACATCCGATTTCGCGCTCATCGCTCTCTGGGTCGTGGGCGGTATCATTTCACTATGCGGCGCATTAAGTTATGCGGAACTTGCGGCAGCGCTTCCTCGCTCCGGAGGTGAGTATCATTATCTCTCCCGAATTTTTCATCCTTCCGTTGGATTTCTCGCCGGCTGGATCTCGGCGATCGTGGGGTTTCCGGCACCAATCGCTCTGGCTGGTATCGCGTTCGGGGAATATTTTAAAGTCTTTCTGCCAGGTGTTTCGCCGATCGCCACCTCACTTATTGTGATTTGGACGATCACGCTCATTCACCTGTTTGGCATTCGCGCAGAAGAGATGTTCCAGAATGTTTCGACGTTCCTGAAACTCGGACTGATTCTCGTGCTGATTGCCGCGGGATTTCTGGTTGGCAATCCGCAACATCTCGATCTGACTCCCGCGCCGGACGCTTTGGGTGTGTTTGCTTCAGGCCCGTTTGCCGTCAGTCTCGTTTACGTGATGTACGCCTACTCCGGTTGGAACGCAGCGACCTATATCACTGAAGAGGTAAAAAACGCGGCTAAAAATGTTCCGTGGGCCCTTCTGATTGGGACGGTCGTAGTCACTCTGTTGTACCTGTTATTGAATTACGTTTTTCTCCTAACGACACCCAAACCGGTGCTCTCCGGTAAACTCGAGGTCGGTCTCCTTGCCGGCGAAGCGGTATTCGGTCCGATCGGTGGAAAGATTGTCAGTGCGCTGATCAGCGTCGGTCTGATCGCAACGATCAGCGCCATGGCATGGATCGGTCCAAGAATCACGAAACGGATGGCAGAGGATTTGCCAAAACTTCGAATTCTTGGAAAAACATCGGCAAAAGGGACTCCTTACGCCGCCACAATCCTGCAACTCGCTATCATCACGATCCTCGTTACCAGCGGGACATTTCAAACCGTTCTGATTTACACGCAGTTCAGCCTTTTGCTTTGCTCCTTCCTGACTGTTCTGGGCTTGATCGTGCTGCGGATTCGCGAACCGAGACTGGAGCGCCCTTACAAAGTCTGGGGATATCCAGTCACCCCAATTGTTTTCCTCGCGGTCACGCTGCACATGATGATCTATGTGATCCACGACAAGCCGACAGAATCGCTTCTTGGTCTGATCACTGTCGTCGCCGGTTTGATCGTCTATTTCCTCGCGAAAGACCAGGCTCCAAACCCAATTAACAACCACTGAACCGAGTCGATAAAACAACCATGATGCATCAAAACTGGCTTGCGATTGCAGCTTCCTCCTTTCTGTACTTTGTGGCGACTATGCCGCTCGTTGCCGAAGAGCCCGCGGCAACCCCGGTAGTTGAGACCCAACCTGCTCAGGAATCGCAGCCCGTGACCAACCCGGCAGCGACTCCGGCCGGTGCTTTGCCAGGGCCTTCCCCTGTTGCACCGCAGCCAGCAGCCGTGACAGTGAGCTCGCCGGCAAATGACGCCGCACGGTACCTTGCCGGTTTACCTATCGCACCGGGATCAGCGCTCGCCACACTGACTCAGGATCCAGGCTGGCAGGAGCATGCACGTGCGATGAACCAGGCGTTCGCACAACTCGAACGGCGTCAGCTAAACAACATCCGGATTTTCCGGACGGAAGATATCGCCCCAGCCACTCAGCAGAACCGCACCTGTATCTACTTATTCAGCGGGCCGGATTTCCTCTACGCCGACGCGATGTTCTCCGATTGCACAACGTATGTTCTTCAGGGGCTCGAAACCGTGGATCCGTTGCCGAACCTGGCCACAGTGCCGCCCGCCGCTCTTGCGGGCACACTTCAGAACATCCAGTCCTCTCTGAACACGCTCCTTAGCTTCAGTTTCTTCAAGACCAAGGATATGCGCCAAGACTTTCAGAAATCGCAATTGAAGGGCGTCCTGCCCGCGATTTGTGTGTTTATGGCACGGACCGGAAAGATTGTGGAAGACATTCAGTACCTGTCACTGGACAAGGCCGGCAATGTGGTTTCGGGGTTCTCTGGAGCGACGCGCGGTGCAAAGATCACTTTCTCGGACCCTGCAAGCGGAACGGAAAAGACTCTCTACTATTTCACGTCGGATCTTTCAGACGAAGCCATGAAGCGGAACTCCGGGTTGCTACGATTTTGTCAAAATCTAGGCCCAGCGAATAGTTTGCTCAAGGCCGCCTCCTACCTCCTTCATTCGGGCGGATTCGATACGGTCCGTAGTTTTCTTCTTCAAGACAGCGCTGCAATTCTTGAAGACGATTCCGGAATTCCCGTGCATTTCTTTACACCCGACCATTGGACGCTTCGTTTCTTTGGCGTCTATCTCGGTCCCATCGACTTGTTCAAGCAGTACAATCAGCCCGATCTGCACCAATTCTACGCAACAAGTTCGCCGAAACCGCTGACATTCGGGTTTGGTTATCGTTGGAATAGTCGCACCTCGACGATGTTCCTCGCTGTCAAAAAGTAGGCGCGCGGCCCTCAGCGGATATAAGTCGTATACGTCTTATAAGTCGTATACGATTGCCGCACTTATCCTTCTCCAGCAAAGATCAAGCGAAGGAAGGTCGCATCCGAAAATCGTCTGTCATCCATTCCTTGCCGGACAATGATCAATTTCATTGAGGGTACGATAAACAGACGTTGGTAACCTGAACCGATCGCGGCAATCATATCGCGCGGCGCTTCGCGGCACAGACAATCACCTCTCCAGACCTGACGTTCCCATGGAACCTCTAACATCTGTTCCACGTCCACTTCGCGGGAATCTGCTCCTGGATGATTCAGCCAAAATCCCATTCCGAACATCGGATTGATGTGGGTGCCCCTAAAAAGCTCTGCCAGAATGTCGGATCGGACGATCTGATGCCCGTTGTATTTCCCGCGACCCAGAATCAGTTCACCCATTCGCTCCCATTGATGTGCCGTAAGACGAAATCCACTGGCCAGCAAAGGATGCCCTTTACGGTCTTCACGAAAATCGACGTCGACAATCCCGAGAGGGCGCAACACCCGCTTCGCGAGATATTCTTGGGGCGTCGTCTTTCGATAAGCAAGTTTTCGCCGGAACAGCTCACTGAATATCTGGAGTTGACTCGGCCCGTACATAAATGACGTACCGGGCGGTCTCACTGCCGGCAACCGGACACTGTACCCGTTTCGGTCGCCAATCGACCGCCCATGAAGTGCAAACACCGGTTCAATGCCAGCCGTGAAATTCAAGAGGTCTCGAACCCGAATATTCGATTTGTTTGGATCACCCTGCCACTCCGTAATTGTGTTTCGAACAGGTTCATCGAAATCGAGGATTCCGTCCTGAACCGCGGCTGCCGCTGCAACACACCAAAAGCCTTTTGTGCCGCTGTAAATCTGCACTATGCGATCGTCGGCATCCCCGTGCGCGTATTTCTCATAGAGCACATGCCCATCCTGCACGACCAGGAATGAGAAACCGCTCCGCGCCGAAGAATATGCAGAAGCCTCCCGGAGAGAGGCGTGATCCAAATCACGCGCAGTTGCATTCAATACAGCAGTTGGCATCGCCAAGCCGACCATCAACGAGAGAAAAAAAACAGTCTGTCGCATCGATGCGTCACACCTCTACCGTTGGAACCAGCAAAATCAAGTTTCACGGAATGGTTGTGCAGGACTAGTGCCTGAACAAATGCCTCGATGCCAGTGACTCTGGGCTGGCAATCATTTCGGCCGTCCCGCTGGGTCAAAATACGTTCACCAACCAAGTTGGGGGACGCCAATCTTGGACAGGCTGGAAGCCAATCATTGGAATCTGATGAGGATTTGATGCACTATTCCTGCGAATGGACGAGATCGAGCGAATCCGTGAAGAAGCGTGGATCGGCGATGCTGTGCTCGCGTTATTCGTCCGGGACTGGCTTCTGAATGCGAACAACCGGAAAATGTCTCTCGCCGAAAGAGCGACACTTTTCGAATTATTCACTTCCAACCAGTTCCTTTCGAGCTTCGGCGAACCGACCAGAGTCGAGGCCCAAATCGGCCGGGTTTACCAGTCTGCCGGGATCCGTGAAGCGTTCTCGTTTATCGAGACAAAGTTCCTGAAACGCTTCCTCATTGCGGCCCGGAAGAAAGGGCACAATTTCGCATTCGACTTACCAAATCCTTGATTCGTGTATTGTCCGGTTCAATCCTCTACTCATTGGAGCCGCTCTGTGAGCGGCTCTACGGCTCAGAACTCCTTCCACTCCTGGATCGAAAGAATCTGGGCTAATGATCCCGGCTCGCAATCGGCAGATCGAAATAAAATTCTGTCTGTTTGCCCAGCTCACTTAAAACCCCAATCCGTCCGTCGTGCGCCTGAACGATCTGGCGGGCAATCGAAAGACCGAGTCCGGCGCCTTCCCCCTTATGGCCCGGGCTACGATAAAACTTGTCGAATACTCTAGCTTGTTCCTGGTCACTTAATCCAGGACCGGAATTGATAACGCTGAACCGCACAAAATCGTTATTCAGCTTGCGCGCTGCTAAAACGATTTCCGTGTCTTGGTAGCTGTACTTGAGTGCATTGGATACGAAATTCGAGAAGACGAGCGCGATTCGGTCAAGGTCCGCAAAAACGAATGGCAGCGCATCCGATGCATGCATTCGGATGGCATGCGGGTTCGACGCAGCACGATCGATGAATCCATAGTAGCTCTCTTCAACAAGGCGTTTAGCCGGCGTCGGCTTCAAATCGAGTTGCGATTTTCCGCTCTCCATCCGTGCCAGATCCAAAATGCTGTTCAGGGTCTTGAGAAGTCGCTCACAATCATTTCGGGCCGTGGTAACAATTTCTTCTTGAGGCCCAGTCAGGTCGCCAACGCTTTTTTCAAGAAGAAGATGAAGCACAAGCCGGATCGCGGTCAGCGGAGTTCGAATCTCGTGACTTAACGTCAAAAGAAGATCCGACTTCATTTCGTCCAGCCACCGAAACCGGGTGACATCGACCAGCATGACGGCCCTCCCAAATGCAGTGCCGTCCTCCAGGACGATCGGAAATATTCTCGGAAGAAAATAGACCTCCTGCTCGTCGATCCGAAAAAGAAGCGCCTGTTTGAGGTCGTCCAGCCGATAGTCCGGTCCTGTCATGGAGGCCGCCGCCAGGTGTTTCCGGACCTGGTTCGGCATCGAGTCCTTCGATCGCAAGGAATCAGTCAACCGTTCGGCTGCGGGATTGGTCCGCGTGACCTCATCCTGTTCGCCAAGGATAAAGAGCGGATAGGGAAGCGTTGTCATCATCGCGCGAATGACTTCGTTCAACTCGATGAATTTGCGGTCCGTCTCCCGGTAAAAATTCCGGAGCTCTTCCGCCATCGCGTTGAATTCCTTTGTCAATTCGCCAAGCTCATCGTCTGCTTCGACGCGCAGGGATTGTGCAAAATCGCGAGAACGAAGTTCGCGAATCGATCTCGTGAGGTTCTTTATCGGTGTAATGATCGAGTGGCCAAGCCGGGCATAGGTGAGGACGAAAACAACGACAGCACTGATCATCGCGATCAACAGCAACCGGATCGAGTCGCTCGCTTTTTGTTCAGCAGCCTTGTTGGCCATGAACATCTGTTGCTCGTTGTAATCGAGAATCTTTTCGCTCAGATTCGTGATCGACAATGTTAGACTCGGGAGCTGTTGCCTGACCTCCCCAATCCGCGGATCACCGATCCCACCCAGCTTGAAGTATTCAAAAATCTGTCGGTACATCTGAATGTAATTCGAACAGGCCGCCTTTAACTTTGCCACAAGGTCGCGTTCCTCTTGCGTTTTGGCGTTCCGATCGAGAGTCGGAAGACGCGCTTTAAACTGCTGTTCGACGTCATCCACCGTCTGTGGTTGATCCAATGGCGGATAGGGCCGTTCGCCACGGGTGTAAAACGTGTTCACGCGCGCGGTGGCAGTGCGCATGTAATGACAGACTTTGATGCTGTCATAGTTGCTGCGAAGAACCTTGTCGACGGCTTTGCCAAGATCGTTGAAAAGCCACACCCCGTAGGTCCCGACCAGCAGAAGGATAATCAGCGTAGCCAGGAGACCGAGCGTGAGCTTCCAACGCAACATCGGTTAGTGTTCTGTCCCCGAAATCGCGCTAGAGCTTCAACCGCTTCCTCTTGCGATACAGGGTCGCAGGATCAATCCCTAATGTTCTTGCGGCGGAATCCAGGCTCGGCGCTGTTTGAAGAATTCGTCGAATATGCACCTCTTCGAGTTGGTCCAAAGTAATCTCCGATCCGATCGAAACGTCTGTCGCTTCGCCATTCAGCGATTCTTCCGGCAGAAAGTCTTCTTCGATCGTATCGGTTAGCGCAAGGATCGCGGCCCGTTCGATCGTATTTCGAAGTTCCCGGACATTGCCACGCCAGGGGTGCGCACGCAACCGGCGCATCGCGGCGTCGGAAAAACACAACTCGGGCCGCACCAATTGACGAGCAAAGAACTGCAGGAATTGTTTTGCCAGCGTTTCAAGGTCCTGAACCCGTTCTCGCAACGGCGGTATCGTTACAGAAATCACATCAAGCCGATAATAGAGATCCTCGCGGAAGGTTCCCCTGCGGACACATTCCTTCAGATCCTTGTTCGTCGCCGCGATGATTCTGGTACTGGCTGTGCGAATTTTATTTTCTCCGACCCGTTCGTATTGACGCTCTTGGAGCAATCGAAGCAGCTTGGGCTGAATCTCCAGCGGCAGTTCCCCGATTTCATCCAGGAACAGGGTCCCCGATTCTGCGGCGGCTACCTTGCCCCAAGTATCGCGCACCGCACCGGTAAACGCCCCTTTGACATGCCCGAAAAGCTCGCTCTCGAGAAGTTCCCGCGACAAGCTCGGGCAGTTCACGGTCACAAATGGCCCTTCCTTACTGTTGCTCCGGCGATGGACTTCACGCGCCAGGACACTCTTGCCCGTGCCGCTCTCCCCTAGCAATAAAATCGCTGCCTGAGTCGGGGCCGCTCGAAAAAGAATATCCATCGCACCGGCCATCCGCGGATCGGCCGAATGCAGTTCGACGCGCGGATTCTGCAGACTGATCTGCTGCTGCAAATCATCGATTCTCGACTCAAGCTGACGCTGTTTTTCAACGCGGCCGATGATCTGTCGCAAATGTTCAGGAGTGAATGGTTTCTCAAGATAGTCAAACGCTCCACGACGCATCGCCGCCACCGCCGATGCGATCGATGCATACGCCGTAAACACGACGACCGGCAACTTAGGGTATTGCCTTTTCATCTGTTCCAGGACCTCGAGCCCATCCTCATCACCCAATCGGAGGTCTAGAAACGCCAGGTCATAAGCATCTTCATCCAGTTTCAGAACAGCCACTTGGCCGCTGTCGGCGGTATCCGCCTGGTGTCCCGCCGCCTGGATCGCGACCATCGTTGAAGTGCGAATGGACTTTTCGTCGTCGGTAATTAAAACGCGCATAGTCACGGCTCGGTTTAGCATTCTCTGCGCCGAACCCGGTCCGAGAGCCACCAATCAGCTCTGGGAGCAGATCTTTGAACCGAACGCACCAAAAAAGAAGCTCCCGAATCATTGCAACATGCACGACTCTGAACCTGAAAATGGCAGAGTGCAAATCGAACCCGTTTAACGCGCCTAATTTTTCCCCTGCTATTAGAGCTTCTCTGACCCCCCGAAAGCCATCTAAAATCCGACGTTCTGGCGTCCTTTTAGCAATAGAATTTCGCGCGCATCCTGCGGTGCGGCGATTTCCAATACTAAGCCCTCGATGATCTGGCGAGCTCGCTGTACCTGGCTTGCGTTGCTAGTGGCGAGTTCGCCCGGTCCGATCCATAAACTGTCTTCCAATCCCACCCGAATGTTGCCTCCCATTCCGGCAGCCATCGCAGCAATGGGAAGCTGATTGCGCCCGGCTCCCAACACTGACCAGCGATATTGATCCCCAAAAAGTCGGTCTGCTGTGCGCTTCATATGCATCACGTCTTCGGGATGAGTCCCAATTCCGCCCAGTATGCCGAAGACCATCTGGACGAACAACGGGGGTTGTACCAATCCGCGACTCAGAAAATGCGCAAGGTTGTAAAGATGACCGACATCGTAACATTCGAATTCGAAGCGTGTCCCGTTGTCCGCACACGTTTTCAGCGCGTACTCAAGGTCCATGAAGGTGTTGCGAAACACCAGGTCTCGACTGCTTTCGAGATACTCACGTTCCCATGCGTGGCGAAAATCCCGAAACCGCCCCAGCATGGGAAAGAGGCCAAAATTAATCGAGCCCATATTCAGCGAGGCGACTTCCGGTTTGAACTCGACCGCCGGCTGAATGCGCTCTTCGATTCGCATGTACGGAGCGCCGCCGCTCGTCAGATTAATGACAACATCCGCCGCCTCTTTGATGCGAGGCAGGAACGCCCGGAAAGCTTCCAGGCTCTGGTCCGGTTTGCCATTCTTGGGATTACGCGCATGGAGATGCACGATCGCCGCGCCCGCTTTCGCCGCTCCAATCGCGGAATCCGCAATCTCTTCCGCCGTTACCGGAAGGTAAGGCGACATCGAAGGCGTGTGAATGGCCCCCGTGATCGCACAGGTGATGATGGTCTTCCTAGTTTCTAACACTCTGTTACTCTTTCAAACGGACCGAAACATTTGTCGCCTTAACAAGCGCAAACACTTCGGCGCCCGGTTTGAGCCCCAGCCGTTCGACGGAACTGGTGGTGATAATTGAGGCAATTTCGCCACAGGCAGTTTCGATGATCACTTCGCTCAAGACTTTGTCCGAGACGATGTTCTTTACGATTCCAGGCAGTTCATTGCGAATACTCTGTTCCATAGCGGGTTCACTCTCTTCCCGGTCACAGCGAACGCAAAGTCGAAAAAGCATACCCGGAATATCAACCCCACTTGACCAGCCCATTTTCACACCCGAGAGAACCGTGTGATCACCAATCTGCTTCTTCAACGATGGAAGCCGAATACCGGCTTCGTTCTTGCATTGATGTTAGCGTATTCTGGACTCGGATTGGCTGCCAAAGCCGATCAACCGCCGGCAAGCCCTGCAGCGACTGTTTCATCACAGGAACCGGTTCTGAAAATTGGCGGGGCCGTCCCGAAGCCGATCGAATTGAAGCTACCCGATTTAACCCGTATGCCTCGCATTGATCTTCGAATGACAGATCGCAATGGTCGGGATGTCACATACAGTGGCGTTTCGCTTGCCGAGATACTCCGAGCTGCGGGATTGAAACTGGATGCGAGCTCGATGCCATCCCGCGATATCGTCGGAAGTTACGTTCTGGTGGAAGCTGCAGACGGGTACCGGGCGGTCTTCGCTTTGGCGGAAATTGACCCCGCAGAAACGAATCGCATCGTTCTGTTAGCTGATCGTAAGGATGGACAGCCATTGTCCGCAAACGAAGGCCCATTTCGAATCGTCTTTCCCGGCGAAAATCACCCTGCACGCTGGGTCCGCCAGGTTCAATCCATCGTCGTTGGAAGCCCGTAGGAGGATGGAGTTCGGAGTTTGGAGTTCGAGGTTCCGGGTTTGGGGTCCATTTGGTGATTAGTAAATCGCCCTCGATTGAGGGCGTTCGGCGTTCACGGTTCGGCGCTCGGCGTTCGGCGTTCTGATTACCTGCAGGCTCGTACTCGATTTCCCGGAGAACTCGGGTACTTGATTGAGCCGGATTGGTGGGTGCCTGCGACGTCGATATTGGACAGGCGGGACGCCCATCCTACTTTAAACTTCCCAAACGTTCTCGCGTTTTCGCCGCGTCCGCGTCCCTACAGTGCGTTCAACGCGACAGCGCCCCGGTTCGGACAACAAAACTCAAAAATCCGAACCTCTGCGCCCTTTGCGCCTTGTGGTTAATCCAAATCTCTGTGCCCTCCTGCGTTCCTCTATGATTCCTACTTAGATCTCTTTTAGGGACGGGTCGAATATCGCCTCTTCGGAGTTTGGAGTTCGAGGTTCCGGGTTTGGGGTTCCATTTGGTGATTAGTAAGCGCACTCGATTGAAGGCGTTCGGCGTTCGGCGTTCTAATTACCTGCAGGTTCGTCCTCGATTGTGCGGGGAAGCCGGGTACTTGATTGGCCGGATTGGTGGGTGCCTGCAACGTCGATATTGGACAGGCGGGACGCCCATTACTTTAAACTTCCCAAACGTTCTCGCGTTTTCGCCGCGTCCACGTCCGTACGGCGCATTCAACGCGACAGCGCCCCGGTTCGGACAACAAAACTCAAAAATCCGAACCTCTGCGCCCTTGTGGTGAATCCAAATCTCTGTGCCCTCCTCCGTTCCTCTGCGTCCTCGGAGGACTCTTAATCGTCCTTCAGTTGTGAATAGCGCATTTTCAAATTAGGTAATCCACGATGCGAATTCTTTACCTGGATTGTTTCTCTGGGATCAGCGGCGATATGACTGTCGGCGCGTTGGCCGATCTGGGAGTTAAGCCCTCAACGTTCGAGTGGGAACTCTCTAAAATTGATCTCGGCGATTGCCATTTGCACTTCGAACGCCAGACGCGCGGAGGAATTGCAGGCATCAAATTCGACGTGCACTCGGGAGAAACTCATGATCATTCGCAGGACGAAGACTCTCATTCCCACGATCACGACGATCATGAGGGTTCGGTCCATGAGCATGGTGATGAGCATCATCATCACCATGAGGATGACCAGACTCATGGTCACTCACACGATCATAAAGAGAGTCACGGTGAGCACGATCATGATGAACATCACCACCACCATCACGCGCACGATGCCGAGGCGATTCGCGGTTTTTCGGAGATTCGAGAACTGATTGAGGAGAGTGATCTCTCAGATTTCGTTAAGAAACACACCCTATCGATTTTCCGGCGAATCGGTGAAGCCGAAGCGAAAATTCACGGAGCCTCGATTGAAGAGGTCCGATTTCATGAGGTTGGCGCGCTCGATTCGATCGTTGATATCGTACTGACCTGCATCGGCATCGAAGCCCTCCAGGTCGATCAGATCCATTGTTCGGCTCTGGTTGAGGGTCATGGCACCTTTCGATTTTCCCACGGGGAATATCCGTTGCCAGGCCCAGCCGCCCTCGAAATTCTCAAAGACATCCCAATCCGTCAGATCGATGTTCCGTATGAGCTGATTACGCCGACCGGAGCTGCAATCGTCGCAGAATTCCAGCAGTCGGTTGGGCCGTTGCCCGAAGTTCGTCCAGAAAAAATTGGGTATGGACTCGGGAGCCGGGAGCTTCCGAATCGCCCAAACGCTCTGCGAGCGGTGTTGGGGCACATTGATGAAACGAACACCGCACAACGCATTATCGAGGTTCAAACCAATATCGACGACCTTTCCCCGGAAATCCTCGGAGCCACGCAAGAACGATTATTCCAGGCCGGAGCATTGGATGTTTTTTTTACGCCTATCCAGATGAAAAAAGGGAGGCCGGCGACGATGCTTTCTGTCCTCTGTGAACCTGCCGAACTCGCGGCAATGGAAGAGATTCTTTTCACCGAGACTTCGACTTTTGGGCTTCGCTACCAGGAGGTAAATCGCAAGATCCTTGATCGCGAATTCGTCGAAGTCGAAACGCCGGCCGGACGAATCCAGGTCAAGATAGGCCGGCTGGCCGGAAGAATTCTGCAAGTTGCGCCCGAATTCGAGTCCTGCCGCGCGGCCGCAGAACGAAGCGGCGAAGCTCTCAAGCGGGTGTACGAGCACGCGATCCAAGGATTCTGGAGCTCTCCTTACGCTCACGGAAAGAATAGTTCCGTCCCCTTCGAAAAAGTAGTTGAACTGCCGCACTAAAAGGCGTTGGCTTCCAGTCTATATGAGCACAGCTACTTTGGAAAAGGTTTCTCAGCTCGATCAGCTCAAGAAGTTCACTAAAGTTGTCGCGGATACAGGGGATTTCGAAAGCATGCGGGCGTTTAAGCCGCAGGACGCGACGACCAATCCGAGCCTGATACTTGCCGCCACGCAAAAGCCTGAGTACGGCTATCTTTTGGACAAAGCGGTCGCAGATTTGAAGGATTCTCCGTTAACAGGAGCCGCAAAAATTGAAGCGACTATCGATCATTTGCTCGTTTTGTTCGGTCTCGAGATCCTGAAAATTGTTCCAGGCCGAGTCTCCACCGAGACAGACGCGCGACTCTCCTTTAACCGGGAGGGCTCGATTAACAAAGGACGTCAACTGATCGGACTCTACGAAAAGAACGGGATCTCGCGCGAGCGCGTGTTGATCAAAATTGCCTCCACGTGGGAAGGGATCAAGGCGGCGGAAGAACTTCGGAAGGAATCGATTAACTGCAATTTGACGTTGCTCTTTTCTTTCCCGCAAGCGGTGGCTTGCGCAGAAGCCGGAGTCAGGCTCATTTCTCCTTTCGTCGGTCGAATCTACGATTGGTACAAGGCCAATACAGGAAAAGACTATAAGGGCGCTGACGATCCAGGCGTGCAATCGGTCACCCGTATCTACAACTATTTTAAAAAGTTTGGGTACGAGACCGAGATAATGGGCGCAAGCTTCAGGAACACAGGCCAGATTATTCACCTCGCCGGTTCGGATTTGCTCACCATCAGCCCGAATCTGTTGGAAGAACTTAGCAAATCTGTCGAACCAATCACTCGTGCGCTCAATCTGGAAGCCGCAAAGGCGTCGGACGCTGAAAAAATCACCCTCGACGAAAAAACGTTCCGATTCGACTTCAACGAAGACCCGATGGCGGTCGACAAGACAGCCGAGGGTATTCGCAAGTTTTCGGCAGATATCGTGAAGCTCGAAAAATTGATCGCGAGCAAGCTTTAATCCGCTCAAAAATTCGGAGAAACAAGCAACTCTCGAGAGAGCCGGACGAAAGTCCGGCTCTCTCATTTTCAAGCAACAAGCGGCTTACGCAGATCTATTTAGCGGCTCGCAGCAATTCGAAAAATTCCACCAAATCATCCGGTGGCTCGATACCGGCCTTAGCAAATTCGTTGCTTAGTTGTTCGATGTCGGTCTTGAGCTTTTCCGTGACCGCTTCGCGGTGTCCCTCAGACAATTCATAAAAAACCATTCCGCTGTGCGCTTCCTTCTCCAATGCCTCCCAACGCCCCAACAATTCCCGGCGCACTTTCCGTTTTTCAAGCCAATCAGAAATTGGATTAACCATTGAGTGTCACCTTCATGACGTCATGCAGCGAGTCAAGTCGCTCCTTGTCCGCCAACTCTTTTAGATCGCCCTTCACAGGGCAATCAGCGTATAGTCCCATTTTGTTGAAGAAATGAAACAGTTTGCATTTTCCCTCCTCGCCTTCGCCCTTCTCTTTTTCCAAAACCCCTCTGCAAACGCGAATCCGAATGATTACGGGGCCATGCCGGCCACCCCTTACAATTCGGAAATCGCGATCGGCCGAGAACGGCTCGAAAAATTCCTCTATACGGCAAACGCCAAGAAACGCGCGATTCTCGCTCAGACACCAGTCGTTGCGGTGCAGGCAGCGGTGATGGCCGCTGCGGATACCGGGGCCCTCTACCGTCGAATTCAAAGCGGCGAATTCGGGATCGGAAACGGCGGACGCCCAGCCGACCAAGCCAGCCGTCAGGTACTCTTCCTTCTTCTTTTCGACAGTCGGACAGGACAGTTGGTCACTGAAGATGGCGTTCTGGTCGTCGATCCGCCGCCGCGCGGCAAAGTCGGTCTTTTCGGTGGCGTCACTGCGCTCTACATCGGCGAAGGATGGTAGGAGGCGAACGGCCGTTCGGCCGTTGGGAGTTCGAGGTTCGAGGTTCAAAGTTCCGGGTCTCGTTTTGCACCCGATTAGGTCGCTCGGCGTTCACTGTTCGGCGTTCGCCGACTGAAAACCCTCAGCACCCGAACTCGAAACTTCGAACTCGGAACCTCGAACTCCTATCGGTGAGCACACCCTAGTTGCGAGGATTCCGAGGTCCTCCCAAGCCCAATGCCAATCTAACCAGGCATTCGCCGACACGCCCATACGCCCACACGCCGACACCGCATCCATTTGGTTGCGGCTTTCCGCCGTCGCTAAAGCTATGGCGGACAGGTCGCCGCGCTGTGGCTCCGTGGTGAATCCCCCCTTTACCTGAGGTACCCACCAACTGCCTGCAGTGGCTTCGCTGATTCCGGGGTAGTTACCCACACTGCGACGGCGGTCGCTGCCGGGTAATCAAATGGGATTTCGGCTTTGAATACTCCGTTCTCATTGCTGATTTTTCGAACATTGAGAGACTGGGCAACAAAACTGTGCTCGAGTTTTCGCCCGCGATTCTCTCCGGCCAGCACATTCGAACTGGCGTTCATGATGAGTGGTGCAACGTACGCATCGATTTCTTTTGAACTGGAAGATCCACTAAATTCTATCTGCACCGTTTTATTTGCGATTTTCACCTCGAGCTTGCCTGCGGAAGCGTTGGTAGGAACTGGAAGCGCATCACCCCTGAACCATCCACTCCACTCCTGCCCATCGAGAACGAATCCTGGCGTGTAGACCGACGAGGTTCCCCAGGCTGTCGAATAGGCCTTTTGCCGAGCTGTGTACTCTTGTTTCGCAAATCGATCCTTCCAGCCAAGATTATCCCAATAATCAACATGAAATGCCACCGGGACCACATCGCTCCAAAGCTTGGAATTCGCTTTCAATCCATCCAGCCAGGATTCTGCTGGAGGACAACTGCTACACCCTTCGGAGGTATAGAGTTCGAGTAACGAGGTTCGTTGCGGTCCGCTCCGAAGCGTCGTTTCCGCGCGCGCTGAGACTGAGACAAACGCTCCAAGCATGAGAATCCAAAGGAATCGCATACAAACGAAGATGCATTTCGACGGCTCCTTATTCCGTCAAACCTGGACAAAATGTTTGTTGCGGAGGCTCTCGACGCCGTGCTCAGATAGCTACGCTCCGCATGGACATGGCAACACACAACCTGGTGCAGGCAGAGCCGCCTGCGCTATCTTGAAACCCTATCCCACAAGCTTCCGTCGACAGGTCTCCCCTACTGACAACCGGCACTGACAACTTTCTACGCTCCGTTGCTTCCATTCACCGGCTGAATAGAGCTCCCACCAGGCGGCTCTTGCCTGATCTGACCGGCACCTTTGGCCTGACCACGGCGCTTGAGCTTTTGGAGCGCAGTATTCCGTGCCAATTCAAGGATCGGACCCGGGAACTTCCGGCAACCTTCAATCGCGGCGTCAAAAGCGTTCACAAAGTAATCGATCTCTTTGTCGGTAATGATCAACGGGGGCAAGATCTTGATCACGTCCATGTTATGGCCGGCCACTTGAGTGAACACCCGATGTTTGCTCAGCAACGGCACCACGACAAGTTGCGCAAACAGGCCGTGATCGATCCGATGCATCATTCGCCAGGCCAGTTTCAGTCCCAACTGCGGTGGTTCATGAAATTCAATCGCGATCATCAATCCTTTTCCTCGGACCTCTTTAATCAGCGAATGTTTCGTTCTTAGCGCGTCGAGTTTCGCCAGCAACTTGTCGCCCATTGCCGCAGAGTTTTCGATCAGTTTTTCATTCTCAAGAATGTGCAGGGCAGCGAGTCCGCATACCATCGCGAGGTTGTTCCGCCCGAAAGTGCTGGAATGAACGACCGCCCTGTCCAGACGGCTAAACACTTTCTGGTAAATGGACCGCCGAGTCACGATCGCTCCGCAGGGAACAAATCCGCCGCTGAGACTCTTCGCGACGGTGATGATGTCCGGCTCAAGATTCCAATGCTGAAATCCCCACCATTTCCCTGTCCGACCCATGCCACTCTGGACCTCATCACAAATCATCAGGGTCCCATGAGTCCGGCAGAGAGCCTGTGCCCGTTGATAGAAATCGTCCTTCGGAAAATTGACCCCTTTGCCTTGCACCGGTTCGAACAGAAACGCGGCGACATCTTCTTTCTTCAGAAGCTGTTCCAAAGCCTCCAGATCGCCCAAGTTAACTCGGGCGACGTCGGACAGAAACGGGCCAAAACCTTCCTGGAAGTTGCCGCTGCCGGTTACCGACAGCGATCCATAGGAAAGCCCGTGATAACATCCCTTCAAACTGATGATTTTAGCGCGACCCGTCGCAGCCCGCGCAAACTTGATCGCGCCCTCGACCGCTTCCGTGCCGGAATTGCAAAAAAAGATCGCTTCCAGATGCGATGGAACTTTCTTGAGCAACGCCTCGGCGAGCAATCCGCTCAGTAGCGAGCAATCGAGCTGCACCATATTCGGCAGATCCAAATCGAGGGTGTCTCGAATGGCCTGTTTTATAATGGGATGATTCCGGCCCATATTAAACACGCCGTAACCGCTCAGAAAATCGAGATACTCAGCTCCCGCCCCGTCATAAAGATACGCGCCTTCCGCGCGCACATAGACTTTGTCGAATCCGGTAATTCGGAGCACGTCCACGAGAGTCGGATTCAGATGGCGCGAATGCAGTTCGTAGTTTTCGCCCATCCGTGTTGCAACGAGATTTTTTAAATCAAATGACATCGCCGTAGTTGCCTGAACAAAAAAGTATCCGCGCCTATTTCAGCCGGCACAGAAAAACTCGGCGAAACGATTGCACGGGAACCGTGCAAGGTACAGGGCGGAATGGCGGTCGGAGTTCGAGGTTCGGAGTTCGAGGTTCCGGGTTCGGCGGTCGGCGGTTGGCGGTCGGAGTTCGAAAGGCGTACCCACTTGACCGATAAAGCCTCGGCGAAGTGGCTCTGAAAACGCTCGAATGATCCGGGTGCTGACGATGCGCAAACCGGACAGGCGAGGCGCCAATCGAAGACAGACCGAAAACCAATATTTCATTAATGACGTGCCTGTTACGGTCGCGAGTTAAACGCGAAATCGCTCTCGTCCGGACAACAATACCCAAAATAATCCGAACCTCTGCGCCCTTTGTGTCTTTGTGGTTATTTCAATCCTCTGTGTTCTCCGTGTCTCCGTGGTGAATCCTATTCCTTTTTTGGGCTCGGGAATATCTTCATGATCACAGAGAAAAAGACCGGGGTCAGAAAGATACCGAACAGAGTCACTCCGATCATCCCGCTAAACACGGCAGTACCAAGGGCTTGCCGCATTTCGGCCCCGGGACCAACAGCGCTCACTAGGGGCAACACGCCGAGTGTGAATGCGAATGAGGTCATCAGAATGGGACGTAAACGCAGCCTGGAGGCTTCCACTGCAGCGTCCTGCCTGTTGTGCCCCGCGTCCATCTGCTGCTTCGCAAATTCTACAATCAAAATCGCGTTTTTGCATGCCAGCCCGATCAACACGACAAATCCGACCTGGGTAAAGATGTTATTGTCTGAGCCTCGAATGTAGACACCCGTTATCGCAGCGAATAGGCACATCGGCACGATCAGGATAATCGCCAGTGGAAGTGACCAGCTTTCGTACTGAGCGGCGAGCACCAGGAAAACAAAAAGGGCGCACAGCGGAAAAATGTAAACTGCGGAGTTACCGGCGAGAATCTGTTGCAGCGAAAGCTCGGTCCATTCATATCCGAATTGCGCCGGGAGCGTTTGATCGGCCAGCGATTGCATCACATCGATCGCCTGTCCGGAACTAAACCCGGGAAGCGTGTTCCCGTTGATCTCGGCCGAAGGATAGACATTGTAGTGCATCACTTTGTCCGGGCCGGTCGTTTCCCGAATCGACATCAAGGTCCCGAGCGGGACCATCGCGTTCTTATTGTTCCGTGTGTACAATTCCCGGATCGACTCCGGCTGTATTCGGAACTGAGCGTCGGCCTGAACATTGACCTGATCAGTCCGGTTCACGAAGTTGAAATCATTGACGTAGGTCGAACCGAGATAAGCTTGCAACGTGTTGAACAGGGAGATTATCGGCACGTCGAGGGTCTCAACCTTACGCCGGTCGATATCGAGGTAAAGTTGGGGAACCTGCGAACGAAAGCTCGTAAACAACCCGACGAGCCCATGTCCAGAGCCAGCCTTGGTAATTAATTGGTCGGTCGCAGCTTGCAAAGCGGGAAGACCTGCTCCCCGTCGATCTTCGATCTGAATCTTGAATCCGCCCGCGTTACCAATCCCTCGAACCGGCGGCGGTGGAAACGCCAGCACCCGGGCATCCTGAATCTGAATGACCTTCCGACGTACCTCAGCCATAATTGCGAACCCGTTTAACCGCGGGTCTTTTACCCGATCTTCAAACGGCGCAAGCGGAAGGAAAACACTCACCGCGTTGTTACGATTCGTTCCATCGAGCGCCGCGAATCCGGCGAATTCCACCGTATGGGCAACTCCAGGAACAGTCCGAGTGATGTCCGAGATCTGTTTTCGAACCTCCTCTGCTCTCTGCAATGAAGCGCCATCCGGTAACTGCGCGAAAACGATCAGATATCCCTGGTCCTGAGTTGGAATAAAACCCGACGGCACCGTCTTGAAGCCGAAATAGGTTAGTACCAAAAAGCCGACGTACACCAGAAGAGCGACGGCGGCGAACCGCAGTAAACGCTTGACGGTCCAGGAATATCCGTTGACGGCCGCGCCGAACACCTTGTTAAACAACCGAAAAAACCATCCCAATAAAAAGTCAAAGAGCCGTGTCAAAACATCCCGCTTCGCGTCGCGCGGCTTCAAAAGCAGTCCGGCGAGCGCAGGGCTGAGCGTAAGGGAATTAAATGCGGAAATCAAAGTGGAGACAGCAATTGTTAGAGCGAACTGTCGGTAAAACTGTCCCGTGATTCCGGTGATAAATGCGGTCGGAATGAAAACGGCACTCAGAACGATTGCGATAGCGACAACGGCCCCTCCAACCTGGTCCATTGCCTTTTCCGTCGCCGGTTTTGGCTGCATTCCCTCCTCAATATTGTGTTCGACGGCTTCCACGACAACAATTGCGTCGTCCACCACAATGCCGATCGCGAGCACGAGTCCGAACAAAGAGAGATTGTTCAGTGAAAACCCGAACACCGCCATGACTGCGAAAGTTCCAATCAATGAGACAGGCACCGCCAAAAGCGGAATGATCGTCGCGCGCCAGGTCTGCAGAAACGCCAGAACGACGATCAACACCAATACTACAGCTTCAAATAATGTGTGGATCACAGCTTCCACGGACTGTTCGATGAACTGAGTCGGATCGTAGACAATGGTGTATTGAAGGCCTTTCGGAAAAGAGCGGGACAATGTCCGCATTAAGTCCCTCACTTCGTGGGCCGTCTTCACTGCGTTTGAGCCGGGAAGTTGAAAAATCGCCAGCGCCACGGCCGGCTTGCCGTCGAGGTACGAAGAAACGTTGTAATCCTTTGCGCCAAGTTCGACGCGCCCAACATCGGATAAATAGACGATCTCACCGTTGTCGGCGCGCTTCACGATGATCTGACCAAATTGATCCGGGGTAACCAGACGACCCTGCGTGTTGATGCTAAGCTGGAATTCTGTTCCGGGCGGCGCCGGTTCCGACCCCAAATGCCCGGCCGCTACCTGGACGTTCTGCCCCTGAATCGCTAGAACGACATCATCGGTCGTCAGATTGCGCGCGTACATTTTGTTCGGATTTAACCAGACGCGCATGCTGTACTCGCGCGCGCCGAACACATTGACGTTTCCGATGCCTTCCAGTCGCGACATCGGATCGCGCACCTGCAAGTAGGCGTAGTTACTAATATAGGCTTGGTCGTAGGTTCCCTCCGGCGACAGCAAATGGACGACCATCATCAAATCGGGAGACTGTTTCTGAACCGTAACCCCTAAACTTCTCACCTCTTCCGGCAGCTGAGGCGTCGCAATCGCCACACGGTTCTGCACCAAGACCTGCGCGATGTTCAAATCGGTTCCGAGTTTGAACGTGACGGTCAGTGTCATTGTGCCGTCCGCGGTCGACTGGGACGACATGTAGAGCATTTCTTCAACGCCATTGACCTGTTCTTCGATCGGCGTTGCGACAGTGGCCGCGACCACCTCAGGATCCGCGCCCGGGTAAGAAGCTGTCACCTGAACCGTGGGCGGCGCAATCTCGGGATATTGCGATGTCGGCAACGAGAAATAGGCCAGCATCCCGGCGATCACAATGACGATGGAAATCACCATCGCAAAGATTGGTCGCTCGATAAAGAAGTGCGAAAATTTCATAGGCGGGGGTGAGTGTCTGTCCTACCGGCCGCCACCGGACTTTGATTGATTCGCACCGCTCCCTTGCCCCGCAGGATGCGAGGATTGAGGCGACTTCTCTTTGTTTTCATCGACCGGTTCGGTCTTGTGCGTCGTCTGCAATTGGAGCTGATTCGTCTGAAATTGATTCATGTCTCCCTGTTGCGGACTGACCTTCGAGCCGGGCCGGGCGTTGACGACGCCGTTAATAATAACGTTCTCGTTACCAGTTAGACCGCTTCGCACGACGCGCAGGCCGTCGACGTCCGGACCGAGCACCACCGGCTTGACGGTCACGACATTGTCATCGCCGGCAACGAGTACGTATTTCTGACCCTGGTCCGTTCCGATCGCGCGGTCGGTCACGAGAAAAGCCGAATGCAACGGAGTTGCCGCAACTCGAATCCTGGCAAATCCTCCCGGGATCAGGATCCCATTGGCATTCGCGAAGAGACCACGCACAGCGAGCGTCCCTGTGGAGGAATTAAATTGGTTACTAATGTAGTCTATATTCCCTTGGTGGGGAAACCCGGTCTCGTTCTCCAATTGCAGATAGACAGGGACATTGGAGGATCGCGCATCCGGAATTCTTCCTTCGCGAACCTGCTTTTCGTAATTAAGCACCGCCCGTTCATCCACATAGAAGTACGCGTAAATTGGATCGACGCTGACAATGTTCGTTAACAAAGTCGTGTCCGCCTGAACCAGGTTCCCGACGGTCACCTGTTCGCGACTGATTCGCCCTGCAATCGGAGAGGTAACCTGAGTGAAGGTGAGATTCAACTGCGCCGATTCAACTGCAGCCTGACCCGCGAGGACTCTTGCGGCCGCTTGGTTTTTGTTCGACAGCGCAGTATCGTAATCCTCCTTCGCGATGACACCGGTTGACCGCAACCGGTCCTGCCTGGCAAAATTTGCGTCCTGAAGTTCCTGGTTAGCTTCTGCCTCGCGTTCCTGTGCCTGAGCCTGATCGAGAGCGGCCTGGTAGGGTCGCGGATCGATCACGAAAAGCAGGTCCCCCTTGTTCACCAGGTCCCCTGCTTTAAACGTGATATTATCGATATAACCGCTTACACGAGGCGTAATATTGACGTTCTCAACTGCGTCGGTCCGCGCAGTGTATTCGTCCCACTCGATAATCTCCTTTTGGATCGGCTTCGAAATCGTTACTGGCGGCGGCGGCAATTCCTGGACAGCCTCCTTTTTTTGACAACTCAGGAGGCCGCCGATCGTGGAGAAAAGCACGATCATCCGCCCGATAGCCCCCCAGCCATGACGATCCTCAGACATTGCAATTCTTCCTTCTAACAACTCTCCAGGGACCAAACGTCGCGTGTTATGGATTTGGCCGTGGCGTTAGCTTCTAGCCGAGTTCCGATGAGTAATCAGCTCTATAGGCCCGAGCCCGAATCAACTTGTCGATATCCGCCGGCCTCGAAACTCCGGCTAAACCGTTATCAAAAATGTAGGCCGCGATCTTTCCGGCCACAAATAGGGATGCCTCGAATATCCGGCTCTGCGGAGGGTAAATCAGACCCTTCGCGAGATTGTCGTCCGTTACCTGCTCTGCAACGGCTTTAGCTGCTACGATAAACATCTGTTCCGTGACCCGAGTGGCTTCCGTTGCAAAGACAGCCATCCCCATCGCCGGAAAGATATAAACATTGTTCCCCTGGCCCGGCACAAATGCTCGACCCTCGATCTCCAACGGCGGAAAAGGGCTCCCGCTCGCAAATATCGCGCGGCCTCTGGACCAGCGATACGCTTCTTCTGCGGTGCATTCCGATCGAGAAGTCGGGTTCGAATATGGAAAAATGATGGGACGCTCATTGATCTCAGCCATTGCCTCAATGACCTGCTGGTTGAACAATTTCGGGACCGTGCTGACACCGATAATTCCGGTCGGACGAAGTGCCCTGACTGCCTCCGCGAAATTGGAAATCGGTGCGTGGTCTGCCGCAAACGGTTTTTGAAATTCGGCCAGGTCCGTTCGCGATTTGACCATGAGGCCATGAACATCGAAGAGAGTGTTACGGGCCCGCGCCTCGTTGATTCCCAACCCCTCGAGGACCATCGCCTCGCTTATCAATTCCGCGATCCCAGTTGCTGCGGATCCTCCGCCAAGAAATAGAAACCTTTGTTCCGTCAGCTTGCCGGACGATATGCGGAGCGCTCCAAAAATTCCGGCCAATGCAACTGCAGCCGTCCCTTGGATATCGTCGTTATAAGTGCAGATCTTATTGCGATACTGCTCGAGAATTGGAACCGCATTGATGTTCGCGAAATCTTCCCATTGAATACAACATTTCGGATAAAGCTTCTGCACTGCCTCCACAAACTCGTCCACGAAACCTTTGTACTCCTCTCCACGAACCCGATTTTGACGCAATCCTAGATAAAGCGGGTCGTCGAGGAGCACTTGATTGTTCGTTCCAACATCCAGCGTAACCGGCAGGCAATGCTTGGGAGGAACGCCGGCGCACGCTGTATAAAGCGAGAGCTTTCCGATCGGGATGCCCATCCCACCCACACCCAGATCGCCTAAACCAAGAATGCGTTCTCCATCAGTGACAACAATGAATCGAACATCCTCTTCGGGCCAGTTCCCCAGGATCTCGCGCAAACGGCCTCGCGCGCTGATCGGCAGGTACATGCCTCTCGCAGCTCGAAAAATATGGCCAAATTTTTGACACGCCTCTCCCACGGTAGGGGTATAGACGATCGGCAGATAGGTTGCCGGATCACCCATCAGCACCGAGTAGTAAAGCCTCTCGTTTCGTCCATGGACATCCGACAAAATCAGGTATTTTTGCAGATCGTCGTCGAGGCTTGAGAGTTCCTCATGAATCCGGGCAACCTGAAGCTCGAGTCGGCTCGTGCCAGGTGGCAGCAAACCTTCAAGGCCATATTTGCGCCGCTCCTCTTCGGTGAAGGCCGTGCCTTTGTTGAGCCGGGGATCGTGCAAAAGGTCGTAACCAACGGGGGTGTTGCGATTCAACATATCATGGTCCCTTCAGAAAGCAGCTTCCACGAAACAGAACAGCGATTCCGAGCACACTGCATTAGAGAAGCAATAAAACTGCATTTGCGTCCCGACGTCTAGCCCGGATATCGCATGAGATGCAATATCCACCGTGTCAAAGATCAGCTCTGGGAGCTGATCCACACGGCCGATTCTTTGCCGGCGTCGCTTCGATGGGATTCTCCTCGGTTCTTCAAATGGAATATTGAAGGGAAAATCGATGACCCGACGATTATTCCTCACTTAAATCTCTGGAAGCCGTTTGGAACGGAGGTCCAATTGACCAGTACGAGCGCTACGGAGTCTTGGGCATGATGTCGCTTAGATGCAATAAGGACATTCTCTAACTCCTGGCGCGAGGAACAACGGCGGGGCGAACTTGATGGAGCGGATATTTTCACTGCCGACCGAGGCTTTGGCGTCTACTGTACAATTCCACAACGGTTGTGAATATTCCCAAATGAGTTACCCCGCGTTCATCACTGATGTTCTTCGCGACGCGCGATTGCCGAGACTTTCCGCCTCAGAACCGCCACCGGACCAAGAGTTAATCCGGCGGATCAAAGCGACCGAAGAGGACGCAATCCCAGCGGTGGCAGAAACCAAATGCGTTTTCAGCCTGCTTTTTCTTTTGGCAGGAGGAATAGAGCAGGCACATCGAATTGTCCAGGAGCTGTCGACAAGTGATGCCGCTTACATTCATGGTATGATTCATCGGATCGATGACGATTTCGATAATGCACGCTACTGGTTTCGGCGCGCCCGGATGGAACCGGCAGCAGCCGAAATGTATCGGCGCGCAGCCGCTAACAGCCTAACAATGGCTAGTCACTCCGTCTGGGACCCAATTCTGCTAACCGATCTCGTCGAAGCCTCCAGAACCGACGGCGTGACCGACGAATTACGAGCGATCCTTACAATCGAGTTCGAGGTGCTCCTCGAATTTCTCTCAAAGACCAAGGGACCCGGCGAGATTGCCTAGCTAGTGGCTTTGGAGAGGCTCCTCGGCCTGATCTGCGGGCTTTTCCGTCTGTACGGTAAGAATTTGACCAGTGATCGCGTCGACGCGGATCTCTTTGGCATTTTTCGATCCGGGCTTGGCGACATAAACCGACCAGAAATGGTGCCCTTGTGATGTCTCCAATTCTGCGCTGCGGACGGTGCCACCGTGAACCTTTTCTAACGCGATCGCCTCCGCTCTGGATTTCTTGATGTAGCTGTGTTGTTTCCCTTGAGCTTTTTCGGTCGTCACGCTCAGCGAGATAATAAATGCAAGGCACCCAGCGACCGAAACCATTGTTCGAAGGAAATCTTGCAGCTTCATGAAATACGTTCGCCTTAGCCAGTGTGAATGGTTCTGCCGGTTACAGGTATTCGTATAACGACTTATACGTCGTATAGATCTTATCGGCCAAAGGCCGATAGCTCCTTCTAATTCTGTGGGCGTTTACGTTCCGCGCTCGCAAATGCGCGCCCGAATGCCGGATGGGGCGAATCCAGAAATTCAAGACTCAGCGAGCCCCTGCGCGAAACTGCAATTCTCGATTTACTTGCTCTGCAATGCCGAAAGGTAGGCTTCTGGCGGAGAGACATCGGCATTGTTGTCGACCGTTGCCTCCACCAACGCAGGCCTGTCAGTGACCCGCCAGGCAGCCTCCAGCGCGGGACGAACTTCTTCCGGCCGCGCACAGGCGAATCCGGCTCCCCCGCATGCTTCTGCAAAGCGCACAAAATCGATTGGCTGCAGCTCCGTTCCAAAAGGCGGGATACCCAGTGTATTGTCCTCACTTACGATCCGGGAGTAGTGATCGTTCTTCAGCACAATCACCTTGATTGGAAGTCTGTATTTCGCTGCGGTGGCAAACTCACCCATGAGCATTGTAAAACCTCCGTCACCCACAAAAGCAACACATTGCCGGTTCGGAAACGCAAACTGGGCTGCGATGACGAACGGAAGTCCGCACGCCATCGTCGAAAGGTTGCCCCCGACGGCAAGTTTTTGCGTCGGCACCATGGAAATGTGACGTGCCGCAAAGAATGTGTTGGATCCGCAATCAAGAGCCAGCAAGGCGTCCGGAGCGAGTAGCTCCGAGACTTGACGGGCCACGACCTGCGGTTGAAGCGGTATTTTATCGCTCGTCTCGATTCGACCCAACGCCTGATTCCATTCCGCCATCTTCGCCCGAATCTGATCAAGGAATTTCCGATCACCTTGGGGTTCGATCAGGGGTAACAGGTCCGTCAGAGTCCGACGCACATCGCCCACTATCGGCACGTCAACTGCAACACGCAGACCAAGCCGAGTCGGGTCCCGGTCGATCTGGATAATCCGAGCCTGTCCAGGTTTGGGATAGTAGTGCAGCCAGGGCATTGTTGAACCGGCGATCAGCAGAGTGTCACAGTCTCGCATAGCCGCCGAAGAAGCTGTTGTTCCAAACTCTCCAATGCCGCCTGTAGTGTACGGAGAATCATCGGCGATCACCGTTTTCCCAAGGAAGGCTTTCACCACGGGCGCGGCCCGGCGGTCCGCAATTGCTTCGACCTCCGCTGTTGCACCGAGCGCACCTTGACCGACCAGGAGCACGGTCCGCCGCCCGACGTTGAGCAAGTCCGCTGCCGCTCGAACAGTTTCCGGCGAAGGAAATTCAATTTGTGGAATCCACCCTGGAGCCATGCCGTGCTGAATATCGGCACCGAGAGATTCGTCGTCTTCGGCAAGCGACTTGGCCTGGACATCAATCGGGAAGCTAAGATGCGCCACCCCATGGCTCGCGAGCGCCGCACGGCGTGCTCCATCGATAATAGAAAGCAAATGATACGGCCCGTTGACCGATTCGTTGCAGACTCCGCTGGTCACATCTTCGTAGAGGCTGATCGTGTTCACCCCTTGGGTGAATCGCGTACCGATCAAAGCACGAGGGGGTGCTCCGGTGATCGCCAGAACCGAGGCTCCATCGAATTTCGCATCATAGAGACCGTTTAGCAGGTGCACCGCACCCGGACCAGCCGTGCTCAAGCAAACGCCTAGCTTGCCCGTGTACTTCGCGTAGCCGCTCGCCATGAAAGCGGCCCCTTCTTCATGACGAACCAGGACGAACCTTATTTTGTCCTGTCGCTGGCGCAGTGCTTCCAGGATATAGGAAACCTTGTCTCCAGGGATCCCGAAGACCAGAGGAACTCCCCATTCCACCAGTTTCTCCACCAGGATATCGGCTGTCGTAGCGCGATCTGCCGTGGAGGCATCCTGAGCCGACTGGCCGGCTTTTGGGGCCTCCTGATTTTCAATCGATCGGACCTCATTTCCCAATACTGAGGCCGCAGCGAACAACGCGCCGCTCCCGATTGTTCGGCTCAGGAATTCGCGGCGACTGCTCCCAAACTCGCGGGCAGTCTCACCGTTTTCAAAGGAAACTTCGTCGGGATTCAATTTCTTAATCCCCCGGTTTACGGCTTGTTTTCCAATCTTTCGTCAGTCCGACCAGAGTATCCTGGTGATCCTCTTCGGCGTCGGCCAATGCTTCGCACGGTGAATCACCTCTGCAAAAGGGAAACGTAATCCACATTCAAATCCGACAGCAACACGATAGCTGAATCGCGCCTCATAACCCCCTTCGGGCCGGGAGCCGTTGGGGAATCATGCGCCCCTGACTACTTCGCCTTCGGAACTTGCTTCGCGCTGGCCGCTTTGCTTTTTTTCTGATTGTCGGCGGTGGCCTTGGCCTGTTTCTGCGCCGCGTGCTTGTGCGCGGCCTTCGGAGATTTGTCGCCCATAATCCGAAGAGTAAGGTCCAGGGGAAACAACGTCAATCGTCACAGCGGTCGATTTAACTATATCGACTCACTCGAAATCGTAAACGACCACCTTTGTCCAAAGCGGCTTGCAATTCACCACAAACTCCAGATGGAGCGGGTGCGCTTGATAGGCGTCCTGTGCCTGTTTAGTCTCAAATCGGAGATTCAATCCGACCTGGAAACTTTGATCGACGACATCGCGATGGCTGGTCGCCATCTTGCCGGCGTGGAAACTCACAACGCCGGGAATTGAAGGGAGATACTTCTTCGCGCCGGCGACCAGTTCATCCGCTGCAGCCGCTTTGACAGGTGCAGTCCAAAAAATCACCACATGGGAAAACATTTGGCGTTTTATCAGTGATTTTGGAACGTGACGCAACCGGGATTTACCTCTTGTCCGGTCTCCCTACGGGATCCACGCGGATCCGTATGCCTCTCCATTGCTCGCCGACCTTCAATTTTCGCCTGATTCGATCTTTGGTTCAGAGCGAAAATTCGCTTGGTCGACACAGTCCCGTAACAATTCAGTACCACGTTCGTTTCTAACCTCTCGTTCGTACAGTAAACAAGCCATCCGAACGATTAACTCCAAATCAAATCCTACTCCTTCGATAGGTGATTGAGGTTAATGGCGCGAAGCATGCCCGGAGGGCGAAGTTTGATTTGGGACCTATGCATCTTGCACGAACCGGTTACTCCTCGCTTATAGCACTTTTCTACCCGATGTGGACGTTGACCACGGATTCTGCAGCCTGGGACCTACAGAAATTAGAGTTAAAGTAGGGATTTCTAATAATTTTAGAAGCAAAAGAAAACAAATAGTATTACAGTATATGGCCTATGAAAACATTCCTAACCTTTTTTTCCAGTTGTGTTGCACTTTTATCCGCCGCTTACGCCGCGCCAGTTGCCACTCCGCTTGAACATCGTTCATCCCACCGAACCCATCACTGGACACAACACGAAACACAAACGAAGCAGCTCGGACGGCGACTTGCGTTCTTCATGCCGACCCATCCTCAGCAAGACGTCAAGGTCATAGTACCGCCACGTTCTCAGCAACAAATTGCGTTCTTCATGCCGACCCATCCTCAGCAGGATGTCGCGTTCTTCATGCCGACCCATCCTCAGCAGGATCTCGCGTTCTTCATGCCGACCCATCCTCAACAGGATCTCGCGTTCTTCATGCCGACACATCCTCAACAGGATCTCGCGTTCTTCATGCCGACACATCCTCAACAGGATCTCGCGTTCTTCATGCCGACCCATCCCCAACAGGATCTCGCGTTCTTCATGCCGACACATCCTCAACAGGATCTCGCGTTCTTCATGCCGACCCATCCCCAACAGGATCTCGCGTTCTTCATGCCGACACATCCTCAGCAGGATCTCGCGTAGCAAGGCGAAGGAATGCTAGTTTCCTGGGTCGTCCGGTATACCAAGGAATTGAATCGTGGAGGCCGTGAGACCTCACATTTCAGTCGAGCTTGTATGGGCTGAAATCACCTTCCAACCATCATCAAATTTCTGGAGATAATTCGTATCGACTCCGACTAGGGTATGGCCGGGCCTTGGCAACGTGACCGTCCAGCGGGTCAGGGCCAACGCCAAATCTTCTTTAACCATTCTCACCTGGACCCGCGTCGGAGTAATCGCACCCATATCTTCAGGATTGCCAAACCCGGCTTTATACTTGGTTTGCAATTCGTGCCAACCGATATAGACCTCAGAATCGAATACACCAACGAAACTTGGGCTGTTCCAAAAACAGGCCAAATAGCCGTCAAGATCGTGCGCGTTCCAGCGGTTCACCATCTTCACGAGGAAATCGTATACCTCGTGAGATGACTCCATTTTGGACGATGTAGAAGTCGACGCAGGCGTGATCGAGTCAAAGTCCCAAACCCCGGGGGGCCGCATTTCCTGTGCGAATCCCGTGGAACCGATGAGCAGAAGGCCTCCTGCTAAGATGGATTTGATCAGGGAGGCACTCATTGGACATCTTAAATATCAGCTCGAAAACCGAATGCTAAGGCTTTTTTCCGCACCGAATTGAAAATGGGCGTAACGGCGGCTCCGCTCCTTGCTGAAGCAGTCCGGTTCTCGGAAAGATGAGCATATTCAGAGTCACCACATTCCCATGGGCTGCCAGACAACCCCTCCAGCAATCGAGACTCCCCGGCTCCGGCTGGAGGCTGTTGGGCCGCGCGACCTTGGTGCCCCTAGATCAACATCTCGCCTTGGTGATTGACAACAGAATCCATGCGGGACGCGACACGCTGAGTAGCTAATCCGTCGACATATTCGCCGGACAAGATCCGGCGTCTGAAACGACGGCGTGCGGCGCCAGTGCGCGGAACATCCATGGCCGAGGGACGACTGTTGGCGCTGATGTGGGTTGCCACATCGCCATCATTTTTAAGGCGGTTCATCCGGTTCAAGTTCTCAGAGCGACTCTATTGAGAAGGAGAATCGGCAAAGATCGTGCCAGGAATTTCGAAAATCCTAAGTGGCTAATTTGTAATGTGTTACGGATATAGCGCACCGATCTCAGCTCAAAAAAATCTCATTCATAGACCAGCGAGTCTCAATTTGAGATTCGAAAAGCGGTATGTCGTGGCCGTCCGCCTATACGACCTATAAGACCTATGCGCCGATACGACCGATACGCGACTCACTCGCCGACCAACGGCAGAGCGCTTTGGTACCTGAGATATTCTCGCTAGGTGATTATCGAATGGAATTTTCCAAGTAGTCGCCGGAAGGGGCGAAGATAAATTTGACGGGCTCTGTTGCTTAACCGTAGCAAGCGCACTTCGCGAGGTGGCCAGCCTGCCCGGAAGTCACCGGAATCACTGCACACCCACACGCAAGGGCTTCCATTGCGCATTTGCCCACTGCAAACACCAAATCGAAGTCCAAAAGGAAAACTTCCGGCCTGGATTGCGGGTTCCCTTATCCGGTGCCGACGTACTCCAATGTCAACCCTTGTTGTGAGCACGCGTCTTCCAATCGAAGCCGTTCATCCAACGGAAGCTTCTCGTTGCCAAACACCAGGGCGCGTCGAAGTTGCGCGGGCGGCGTTTTCACCTGTGAAAAACGTCGCAAATTCACGAAATTCGCGACAGTGACAATTCGTTCGCGGGGGATTCCAAACTCCGGTTCGACCCTGAGCGCCATTGCGGAACACATCATCGCATAATATCGGATCCGGGGATGCAACGGCGGCTTTTCGACCCAGGGTCCAAGACCGTGACAATGATAAATGCCGGGAGCACCGCCAAATCGTGTCATCGCCGCGACCGCTTGAAGATGGTGCTGGCCATGAATGATTTCCGGTTTCCAGGGGATTTCGCTTAAACGGGATTTAACCCAAACTCCGCCCGCCAACATGAACTTCGCCAGATCGCCAAAACGCGGCGAAAACACAGCGACTTCATGTCCGCGTCGACTGAGTTCGACCGCAACTTCGATGGAGAACATTTCCGATCCACCCCGGTGACGAAGCTCGCGTTGGGTCATCAGAATCCGCATCGGACCTGTGCTATCCGCTCGGACTGGTGTCGTAGAGTTCGCGGCAGCCAAGCCGGCCCCGGCTTCACTGCTGCCCTCCTCTATTTCAGTTCTCTTCCGCATTTTGTGAATTTGATTTGAATGATGCCGGATGGATCCCCGGCATCATAAAGCCGCAGATCCTATTCGTATCCCTTCGTTCAGAGCAAGGTCTAATCGCCGGCTACCATTTTTTCCCTGTCTATGTCCATTTCAGCGGTTTTGACCTGCATTGCCCGCCCACGTCATCTGGTCCCACCGAAAGTCTGGCGACAGTCTTGCAGACTTATTGAAAATGCACTTTGACACTCCAATACGTTCGTACATAGTTATCGGATTCTTTCCGAACCATTAAACCTTTCCCGAGGGGCTCTTAAGCGCGGAAACCTGCACCAATGCTTTGGCTCGTGAGATTTTAGGGCCAGCTTGCGACCCAACCGAGAACCATCCATGAGCAACTACAAGCAGCAAGTCGTCGAACTTCTCAAGAGTATCGAGTCGGGCGATCCCAAGCCTCTCGCTTACATTAACCCGGATAAATACATTCAGCACAACCTTGCCGTCGGCGATGGGTTGGCCGGAGTTCGCGCTCTCTTGCAATCTCTTCCAAAGGGATCCGCCAAGGTCAAGACGGTGCGCGTGCTCCAGGATGGCGATTTCGTCGTCACACACACGGACTACAATTTCTTCGGCCCGAAGGTAGGGTTCGACATATTCCGTTTTGAAGAGGGAAAGATTGTTGAACATTGGGACAACCTGCAGGAGACCGCCGCCGAACCGAGTCCAAGCGGCCACACGATGATCGATGGCCCGACCACAGTGTCCGACCCCGACAAGACCGCCGCTAACAAGGCGCTGCTGCAAAGTTATATGGATGACCTTCTCAATGGTAGAAGGGATCGATTTGCGAGCTACTTTGACGGCAATCACTACATTCAACACAATCCCTGGGTCGCTGATAACCTGACCGGTCTCTTCGCTGGACTGCAGGCCTTGGCAAAACAGGGTCTTGCGGTGAAGTATGACCGGGTTCACAAAGTGCTGGGTGAAGGCGATTTTGTATTGGTCGTTGCCGAGGGTAGCTTCGGAGACCGGCTCACCTCCTACTACGATTTCTACCGTGTTCAAGACGGGAAAATCGCCGAGCACTGGGACACTCTGGAAACAATTCCACCGCGCGCGGAGTGGAAAAATTCGAACGGAAAGTTTTAAGCGCCGGGAAGGGCTCACCACAAGGGCACAGAGATTCGGATTTTTTGAGTTTTGTTGTCCGGACTGGAGAGCGGTCGCGTTGAACACACTGTAGAGACGTGGACGCGGCGAAAACGCGAGAACGTTTGGGAAGTTTAAAGAGGCGATATTCGACCTGTCCCTAAGTAGGAATCACCAATCCGGCGCAATCAAATACCCGACTTCGCCGGGCGATCGAAGACGATCAGTAATCAGAACGCCGAGCGCCGAACCGTGAACGCCGAACGCCCTCAATCGAGTGCGATTTACTAATCACCAAATGGACCCCAAACCCTGAACCTCGAACGGACGTGGACGCTGACAAGAATCAGAAATGTCTGCAGCTGATGTAGGCCACGTGCGTCGCCTGGCGAGCCGCCAATTGCGGTCGAGCTCGGCGACCACGACATATCTTCGAAGCGCCACTTCACCGGGCTGCAATCGGAGAAAGCCTCCCATGGGCACAATTTGCGATTGGTCGCGTTGATTGGCTTTGGTAGCCTGTCGCGGTGGGGACAGCCGACCTCCAACAGATCGCGATTGAGCACCGCGCGAAAGTCGAAGAGTTCCAGCGCAAACATCGCGTTGGGCTGCTGACTCTTCTGTTTACCGATGTGGTGGACTCGGTAAAGCTCAAGCAGGCGCTCGGTGACCAAGTCGCAGTTCCGGCAATCCAGCAGCACCATGCAGTCATTCGCGAAGTCCTCGGTCAATTCGGCGAAGGCGAAGAAATTGAAACTGCGGGCGATTCCTTTTTTATCGTTTTTACCAAACCTTCGGATGCGGTGAAGTTTTCGCTTCTGGTGCAGGCGCGAATCCGGGAGCTGGCAGCTGCAACCGGCAGACCTGTGCTGGACCGGATTGGAATCCACGTTGGGGAAGTCTGGATCGAGGAGCGCCGCCAAACGGCCAAAGCGAAAGATCTCTACGGGATACAGGTAGACACGTGTGCCCGGGTTCAATCCCTTGGTCAGGCGGATCAAATTCTACTAACGCGTTTTCCTTTTGACGCGGCACGACAAGCCCTACGAGGAGAAGAACTCAAAGAGATTGGAGCGCTCTCCTGGCTGAATCACGGACCCTGCGTCATGAAGGGTGTCGAGGAGCCAATCGACATTTGCGAAGTCGGAGAACAAGGGAAAGCAAAATTGATTCAGCCGACGGACACCGAAAAAGCGCATCGATTCCTGTCGCCTGACAGTGAACCTGTGCTGGGATGGCGTCCCGCCGTGGGACAGCAGGTGCCTAAGACGAGCTGGCTATTACAGAAGAAGTTAGGCGAAGGGGGTTTCGGCGAAGTTTGGCTTGGTTACGAGAAAGTCCTGAAAACCGAACACGTATTCAAATTCTGTTTTCGAGCGGACCGGGTGCGCTCCCTAAAGCGCGAAGTGACGCTGTTCCGGTTGTTGAAGGAGCGGGTTGGTGAGCACCCGAATATCGTTGGAATCGAACATGTCTATTTCGACGAGGCTCCGTTTTATATCGTGATGCAGCACGTGCAGGGGGAAGACCTTGCGGCATGGTGCGAAACGAAAGGTGGAACGGACAAAATTTCGCTGACCGACCGGTTGGAAATTGTTGCTCAGATTGCCGACGCCTTGCAGGCGGCCCACGACAGTGGAGTCATCCACCGTGATGTGAAACCTTCGAATATTCTGGTGGGGAACCGAACCGATCTTCACGCCTATCTTACCGATTTTGGAATCGGGCAGGTTGTGTCTGACGAGGTCCTCAGCCGGTTGACTCGCTCCGGGTTTACTCAAACCCTTGGGGACACTTCGTCGCGCAGCGGAACACAATTGTACATGGCTCCGGAACTTTTTTCCGGGAAACCGGCCTCTATCCGCTCAGACATCTACGCGTTGGGGGTTGTTCTATACCAGCTGGTGGTGGGAGATTTTTCGCGTCCAGTCACCACCGACTGGGCCAAACAGATCTCCGATCCATTGTTACGGGATGATCTTGGCAAATGCTTTGCGGGCGATCCTCAGGAACGATTTGCCGGAGCCGGGCAATTGGCTGAACAATTGCGTCACCTGGGAGAACGACGGGAGGCATCCGACAGGCAACAAGCGATCCTGAGGCAACGCGAACGGGCAGCGTATCGTCGAGGAATTCTGCGAACAGCCGCTTTGGCGATGGTGGTGATTGGCTTGGTAACCGGGCTTGCCGTCTACGCCTTCTTCCAACGGCACGAGGCGCAGGAAAAAACGAAGGAAGCGTCGGCTCAACGAACAGCAGCCGTAGCAGCCCAAGTCGAAGCCGAAAAGCAGAAGCAAGATGCCGTTACGGCACAGGGCAACCTCGAAACCAAGAATCGTGAACTTAGTTCCCTGCTGGAAGAGGCCGCACGGTCGGATTGGCTCATAGCCGAGGAAAAATTGGGAGGCTGGCAGTATGGTGAAGCGCTGGCATACCTCGCCCGCGCCTGGCGTTACGTGCCGAAGTCTGCGCTTCCGGCCGAAGCAGCAATCGGTGCCGTATTCTCGCCGCCAATTGCACATTCGCAGGTCACTTATGAGAGTCACACCGGAGGGATATACAGTTCTGTTTTCAGCTCGGACGGAAAGAGGATCCTCACCGCTTCAGCCGACAGGACCGCCCGGCTCTGGGAAACGGAAACCGGCAAATTGCTAGTCACTTTCCAGGGGCACACAGATCAGGTTGGAAACGCTGTCTTTAGCCCGGAGCATGCCTATGATCTGGATCCTTGGCACCCGCTAGTGCACCTGGCGCTCGCCGGATTTGAGACAGACTCGGCACATGCAGATTTTCTTCGCCGTTATTCCCTCGATCGACTACCGAAAGATCCGGATCTCCGCCGGCGCGCTGCAGAACTGCTGCGCAAGCAGGGCAAAGAAGACCTGGCACGAGAGGCGGAAGCTCGTTGAGGGATATAGGTCTTATGCGTCGTATATGTCTTATATTCAGACGGCAGAGGGGCGACTAAACTACTTCTTGACGCCCAGGATTGCGTCCTTTGCAGCCTTGGCGATGCGAAATTTGACGACGGTTTTTGCGGGAATCTTGATCTTCTCCTGGGTCTTGGGATTAAAACCGGAGCGCGCCTTGCGCTTTTGCTTCACCAGTTTACCAAATCCCGGCAGCACAAATTCGCCATTTTTCTTGATCGTTTTGTAAGCAACCGAGCTAAGGGTATCGAGAAAAAGGCCGGCGGTCTTTCGATCGGTTTGAGTGGCTTCGGCAAGTGCGATTTGAAGTTCGGTCTTGGTCATTTGGAGTGAGATAAGAGTCCGCCTATCGCACGAGAAGCACATCGATTCAACATAATCAGGCGACCAAGCTTTGCTTGACTTCGTGCGAAGCGCGTAGATGTAGTTGCGGTATCGATATCTCACCTCAAAGTCTCGAGCAGTTGTGCAGGGTCTTGAACGCGTTCGCCTTGCCTAGAGCAGTTGTCGACTTCGAGCAGCATGTATTTGTTGCCTGGAATCTCAAATTTCTCGAACAGACGGGCTTGACCGAAGATGAATTGAAATCCTCGGAGGCAGAGGAATTGATAACGTTCGGGCAATCCTGGATGCCACTTTCCGGAGCAAATGAAAGTCGCCCGGTCGAATATGCCACCTGCATCGCAAAGCCTCTTTCCGGCGCTAATCAGGTGCCTGGATTCGCTGTCCGATCTAACGGCAAGATCGGTTATGTGATGCTCAATTCTTTCGATGCCTCCGCCCAGTTCGAGCAGGGCCGGGAGACGGGCCGGGAAGAAGAACGCAACCGAGTGATGAAAGAGTTCCATGACGAAGTTTCTTCTTCGATCATCGCGGCTCTGTTCCTGATCCAAACGGCGAAAATTGAGTTGGAAGATGCAGGGCTGCCGCAAGCAGCAGCCGTTTCCAGGGCCTCAGACATTTTGACAGAGACCACAGAGAAAATAGTCGAAGTGCTGACGGCAGAGAAAGATCAGGCCTGATTTACAGCGGTCGACCCGAAGGCTCATTCTTTGAGCAACGTTATGATCGTTTCGAGTAATTTGTCCGGTGTAAATGGCTTGGGTAAGCAAGCCTGAAAACCAGCGTTGAATATTCGCATTCGATCGACCGGAGCGAGTAAGGCGGTCATCGCAATGACCGGCACACCGCCACCGGAGTCCGGGCCAAGGGCTCGGACATTACGCAGCAACTCGAACCCATCAGCTCCTGGCATTTTGATGTCCGACAACACCAGGCTGGGACGGTTTTTCCGAATTGCCTCGAGTCCTTCCGAACCATCTCTCGCTGAGACCACGGTTGCGCCCATTTGAGTCAAAAAAAGAGCCAAATAACGGCGTGCATCGTCATGATCTTCCACGACGACAATCGCTATATTACGGAGCGGTTTGGAAGTTGTGTCGTTTGGCAAAAGATTGAGCTCTCCGATAAAATGCACCCCTCTTGTTCGCGCCCGTCCCACTGGATGGTTTCTAAAAAGAGACCTGAACGTCGCGACTTCACCGAATTGATCCCGAGCCTGGGAAATTCGTTCAACGATCAGATCAAGCAGGTTTGTGGGAAAAAACTGATTTCCGCACAGATACTCGAACTTTCGGGAGCCCGCATTTCTCACGTCCAGCCTAGCCGACTCTCTCCCAAAACTTTAAGCGCGAGTTTTCTGGATTTAGGTAAAAAAGGAAGTCAACATCGGCTGAAGATCAAGCTGCGTGGTCTCGTCTTACCATAGACATAGAGCCGAAGGGCACGCCATTTCGTGGAGGGACACAGGAAATGGCCTCAGTTTAGACTCTTACGAAGACTGCCGACACTAGTTGATAGAACCTTTTTCGACATCGCCGGCGAACTCACGATACCTGATTCAACCCCACCAACCTATGCGGAACTTGATAAAGCTACGTCACATTCTGTTAGCATTTCTGCTGGGCATCACGCCCACGCTCTTCTCTCAAAGCGTCACGATCACTGTTGCCCCCCCACCGCTTGCTGTCTACGAGCAACCACCTTGTCCGGACGACGGATATTTCTGGAGCCCTGGCTACTGGGCCTACGGCGATGACGGTTATTTTTGGGTTCCCGGCACCTGGGTTGAGGCCCCCCAACCGGGATACCTTTGGACTCCCGGATACTGGTATTTCGGCGATGGGTACTATCACTGGCATGGCGGATATTGGGGTACGCACGTTGGATATTATGGGGGTATTAACTACGGTTTCGGTTACTACGGATCCGGTTTTTACGGGGGCAGGTGGCAAGGGAATGTTTTCCAATACAATACCGCGGTTTGGCACGTGAACTCGGACGTCATCCACAACACGTATGAGGACAGGACCGTAATCAACAACAGAACGGAGAACAACCACGTCAGCTTCAACGGCCCAGGTGGCGTCCAGGCGCGACCAACTGCGGCAGAACAGGCTGCCGCAAACGGATCACATTTGGAGGCTACAAGCTTCCAGCGCGAACATGAGCAGCAAGCGCGGGGCGACCCGAACCAACGCTTCTCGGCGAATCATGGTCACCCGACCAACGCGGTACAGACCAATGCAGCTGGGAATCATGCGCCTGCGCACACCGAAACTGCACATCCCGAGGCTGTCCACCACGAAGCGGAGCACCCTGGAGCAGTCCATAACGAAACTGCACATCCCGAGGCTGTCCACCACGAAGCGGAGCACCCTGGAGCAGTCCATAACGAAACGGCGCACCCCGAGGCGACCCATCACGAGACCGCTCACCCTGAAGCTGTCCACCATGAGGCCGCTCATCCCGAAGCCGTGCACCACGAGACTGCGCATCCCGAAGCGGTGCACCACGAGGCTTCGCACACTGAGGCGGTCCATCATGAAGCCGCACATCATCCGGCGGCGGCACACCCGGCGGAACATCACGCTGCCCCGGCTCATCATGCGGCTCCCAAGCCCGCAGCAAAAAAGGGCCCTGAGAAGAAAGAGAAAAAGTAGGTCCGGGCCCTTGATGGCTTAGTTGTATCAACTGCAGTTGCCAGCCCCAAAAGTGCACCTTTTGGGGCTGATTTGTTTTTGGTGTCTTGAGGGGATGACCGAGCGAGTATTGGCGCATGGGCCCCTCGGGGCGTGGCGCGCCACAATTTCCGGCAAGGATCGTTCTCCTGATAGCCGCTTCACCAGCTGATTTCCGCGTGACGGATCTTGCAGGTCGTGGTTGATCCGGGCTAATATTACGCCTGTCAGCCTACCCGATGTCTAACGGCATCGTATTGCACAACTTGCTTAATATGAACAGGGACCTTCCTCTCTCTCTGGGTGGATCCTTCGGAGACAAACGAAGTGTCTACGATTGAAGATGTCGCCCGGCGCGCAGGCGTAGCGATCTCGACGGTATCTCACGTAATTAATGGCACTCGATTTGTAAGCGAGGCGACAAAGGCTGCTGTCGAAAGCGCTATTGCTGCCACAGGCTATATACCAAATTCGCTGGCTCGTTCGCTCGCCCGGTCGAGAACGAATACAATTGGACTCGCGCTATCCGCGGCGTCCAATCCTCATTTCATGAATTTGATTTACGCGATCGTAGCGGAGTGCAACGCGCGAGATTGGATGGTGCTTCTGGCAGATACGCAAGAGGATCCCGACATCGAACTGAAGTCGGTTCGCCAGTTGCACCAACGGCGCGTCGACGGCTTGATCCTCGCAACTTGTGGAGACGAAAATAGCCAGTCCTTATCCTATCTGACCCAGAATAACGTTCCCACAGTCTTGGTCGACAGGTTAGTCAGTGATCGCTTCAGCCAAGTGGGCGTCGAAAACAAGCATGCAATCAAGCAGCTGGTTGATCATCTCATCCGTCTCGGCCATACCCGAATCGCGATGATAGCAGGCAGGCCCCACGTCGCAACAACCGTTGAAAGGGTCAATGCCTACAAAAAGACACTTCGGAGCCACAATCTGGCAGTCGACGAAAACCTGATTCACAATGGTAGCGACGATCTGAGAAAGGTCTGCGGCGGCGCCCATTAGGACATAAGAAAAGCGCTTGCGCAATCGCTTTTCTTTGCAGCCGATGGCATTAAGGGATGGCCGGCAAATCGGTTTCGCCGCAGTTTTGTCCGCAGTTTTGTCCGGCTTCTACCGAACGAATTGCCGGACCGCATCCACCAATCGCACTAGTTCTGGATTGCCTGCGCTATTTTCGCTCAGCGTTTCGAGCGACCAAGCCCCGACGTCGCATGGTTTCAAGATGAGTATACCTCTCACGGAATTCAGCACCGCAACCAACTCCGCTCCCTCAATGTCAGCCCTTGTCAGGTCACCTTCTTCAAGAAGCTGGTCGGAAATCAGCTGTTGCGAGAGTGTGCCTTTTAGTAATCCATGCGCTACGCGAGGTGTCTTCCAGCGTCCTGAAACAGACACAACGATGTTAAATCGAGTAAGCTCAGTCACAAAGCCCTCTTTGTTCCAGAGGATGACATCGTACGAACCGGGTACCGAGCCGATCATACGCTGGTAAACGGCGCGCTCGGTCGTCTTATGGAAGAGCATCGAATCGGAAACATCGATAGGTTCACGGGCGAATCGAACCTGCGCTCGCTCCGGGATTGGATCCGCGCTCAGGGGCGCCGTGTCCACAGTGACAGCTCCCACGGAAGAAAGCAGGATTCGTATCTTCAATGAAACGCGCTCTGCTTTCTCGACCGCCGACTGCAGATGCTCTTCAACCAGACCCTGTTCAAAATGGTAACCAAAAAATCTCGCCGAACTCTGCAGCCTTCGAAGATGGAGCTTGAGCAGCGCGAAACCAGATTCAGGATCGTGCCTTAGCGTTTCCAATAACTGAAAAGATCGGCTCTGCTCGACGCTAAATCGGGATTTGAGCAAACATTCGTCGTACTCTGCATCGGGTGTCGAATCCCAGATTACGCCGCTTCCAATTCCGCACTGCGCCACCCCGGCTTTCTTGTCGACGATCACTGTCCGGATCGCGACGTTGAATCGGGCTCTCCTTTCAGGCGTAAAGTAGCCAATTGAGCCAGTATAGACTTCCCTGGGCGAACGCTCTACACCGGCAATGATTTTCATGGTTTCCACCTTGGGCGCGCCCGTGATGGAAGCGCAGGGAAACAAGGCCGAAACGATTTCTGAGAACGAAGCGTCGGTTGAACCGGTCACAGTCGACGTCATTTGAAAGAGTGTCGGTAACCGTTCGACTTCGAATAGTGCGGGTACTCGGACGCTCCCCACCTTGCAGACACGACCCAGATCGTTTCGGATCATGTCGACAATCATCAGATTTTCCGCACGATCCTTTTCGGATGTTCCGAGTCGTTCTGCCAGTAATTCATCTTCTTCACGCCACCGGCCGCGCCGGATCGTTCCTTTCATCGGCTGGACTCTGATAGACGAGCGATCCAGATCGAAAAAAATTTCCGGCGAAGCAGAACAAACCGCCCACCTGCCCGTGTCGACGTACGCGCAAGAGGAGGCGGGCTGATTTTGGTAAAGAAAGCGAAACAGGTCCCAGGTCTCTTCAAAGTAGCTCGAAAGGAGTCGAAATGTAACGTTTGCCTGATACGTGAATCCTCGAGCGATCCGGGATCGGACCTCTCGAATCGCGGATGCGTACTCGTCACGAGAGATCTCCGCCTCCCATCGAAATGCCACGCCGGAACTCCGCGCCTCGGAGACATCGATCTGAGCCGGACTCGAAAAAACTCCGAGCCATATCAGCGGCATCGCGTAGGCTCGTGAAGTGACGTACGCATTGTCCAGTCCTAGAGAGGCTTCGTAGGAAATAAACCCGGCTAAATAATGCCCTTTCGCGAGGGCTCCATCTGCCTCCTGCAGACAGGGAAGAACATCTTCGGGACATGTCGCCACAAGAAGAGCATGAGGTTTTTCGAACTTTAAGAAGCGACCCGGTGGCAGGCCTTCGTCCGCAATGAAGACCGTGGGCGATATTTCCGGGGCTTCCAGTTCATTAACCGAAAATTTCACAGGGGCATGTCGTATAAATTGTGTAGGTCCTATACGCCGACAGAATAGCGAGGGCAAAATAGATTGCTACTCTGACCATTGATGATCCTGATCGCTGAGATTCTCGTTGCACAGGCAGCGAACAATAAACTTGTGCTCGTACGCTCCTCATACACTCTGCCTCCATGCCATTTCGCGCATTCAATTTGGGGGAGAACCTAAGAAAAGCGGTCGAGGAAGCCGGGTACACGGAACCCACTCCGATCCAAGTGGAAGCGATCCCTCCGATCATGGGAGGGCATGACCTGATCGGCATCGCGCAGACAGGTACCGGCAAAACGGCGGCTTTCGTTTTGCCAATTCTGTCGCAGCTTTTTAAGGCTGGCGACGCGCCTGAAGCGCGCGGAATTCGTGGGCTAATCATTGCACCGACGCGGGAGTTGGTCGTTCAGATCGAAGAGAATGCGCGGATCTACGCTAAGTATCTGCCGGCACGAATCGCCACGGTGTTCGGCGGCGTGAGCGAACGGCCGCAGATTAAGGCGCTTCGTTCCGGGGCCGATCTTGTGATTGCAACACCTGGACGACTTCTGGATTTGGTCGGGCAACGGTATGGAGATTTTTCGCCGCTTCGGTTCCTGGTTCTGGACGAGGCGGATCGGATGCTGGACATGGGCTTTATTCCCCAGATCCGGCGCATCATGAAAATCCTTCCGTCCAAACGACAAACGTTATTGTTCTCAGCGACGCTTTCAAAAGAGATCGAGGTGCTCACCCAAGAGTTCCAACATAAGCCAAAAATGGTGCAAATCGGACGTCGATCGAATCCGGCTGAGACGGTGACACAGCTCGTGTATGAAGTGTCTGCCACCCTGAAGCCGGCGCTACTGCTTCATCTGTTACGTGATCCATCCTTCGATTCAGTGCTCGTTTTCACACGGACAAAACATGGAGCCGATCGCATCGCGAAGCGCCTGGGAGCAGTGCAGGTTACGACGGCGACCCTTCATTCCAATCGATCTCAAAACCAACGTCTGAATGCGTTGAAAGCCTTTAAATCGGGAGAGGTCCGGGTCCTTGTCGCAACCGATATCGCGGCAAGAGGGATTGATGTGGACGGTATTTCGCACGTCGTGAATTTCGATTTCCCGATGCACCCGGAAGACTATGTGCACCGGATCGGTCGAACAGGACGTGCGCGATCGATCGGGGATGCCATCAGCTTTGTAACCCCCGACGATCGAGATGCTCTTCGTTCTTTGGAACGTTTCATCGGACGCGGTGTCGTGCGAAAGCGTGCTGAGGACTTTGATTATAACGCGGTTCCTGCTGCTGCCCCTCAACGGAAAGAAAATGGGTCTTTCGCGCAACGCAAAAAATCAACTTTTCCCGCGAATCAGGGTACGAGGCAGCCAGTTGAAGACTCTCGCCGGAATCGGCGAAGGGGCGGAAGACGATTCAATGGGCGCTAGCCCGAGTTCTCACGTCACCGTGAGAAACCTAACATTCATTTATCCCCCCGCTTCCGTCCGAATCACCCGATCCCCTTCGAGTGGATAACCTGCATCCTCCCAATCCGCAATGCCACCCGGGTAATGGCTGACGTTCTGAAAACCGTGCTCGACGAGTAGTTGGCCCACAATCGCGCTGGCCGTACAGCCGGTATTCGAACAATAGACGATGGTCTCCTGTTTCGGATCGAGGGTTTCCAGAGCGTGTTGCAAGCTCTCGAAATGGATCGAACCCGGAATGCGTTTGGCGCGGAACATCCAGTCCTCCAAACAATTGATGAGCTTGAAGAGTTCACCCCGATCAATCTTATCCTTTAGCTCCTCCCGAGTAATCTTGTTCATAGTTATGACCAACTATTGCATAAGTTTCGCGTTCGTCCGCGCTTCTCCGTCTGGAATACCCAGGCGGGCGCCGGATTTTCTCGTGCCTATTTGTCCAATGCAGCTGCGGCGAATCGATCTGGCGCCGCTCTTCTGGCGAGGAAATTGATATAGTGCTCCGACTCTCCTTCGGCAGTTTGTTGGACAGAATACACGACCAGATCCGCCCCCAGATATCGTGCGTAATCAATGGCATTTTGCTGGAGAGGAACCGCTGTTTGCTTCGCAAAATCACATTGCCCAAGCAGAATGTAGCCTTTCTGTAAATATTCTGTCTGAACTGGAATAAGATCGTTCCACTGGACGAGATGGTATGAAACATCCGCCGTTCCGTAGACTTTCGGTTGTTCGGGCGCCTCTGGATTCCGCCTGTAGTACCTCGGCAACGTGTTGACGGTCGGAGTCGCCGGCGTGAAGCTGCCCAAAGGTACCCGGAGCTCGGTACAGCCGGAAAGCATGGCCAGCGCCACGCAAATGGCCGAAAGCTGTAATGACAATTTCACAACCAACCCGGAGCGCAAAACGGAACAAACAGAATTCTCGTCGTCGTGAGGCATATGGTTCTGCAAGTTTCCGCTCTGTGTATTGTTTTGCCAAAGGTTTGTTCGGCTCGTTGCTCGCGGTTGCCGCTTTCCGCCGTCGCTGCGCCTTTGTGGTTAATCCAATTCTCTGTGTCCTCGCTCAGTCCTCTGCGCCCTCCTCTGTGTCTCCGTGCCTTGTGGTGAGCCGTTTTCCGGAATGGACGGCCCTGACACCGGCAACGCTCTCTTGGGCCTCGTTGCTGCCACAGCGGCGCCCGTACCGCCGATACACAACATCACGAGCGCGGTGATCCAGCGAAGCCCGAATAGCGCCGCGGCAGCCGTACCCCAATGTCCAAACAATGCATAAACCAGGAGCAACCAGCCGACGGCTCCGAGGAAAGTCACGACTAGGAACTTCTTTACGGGGTACTTAAGCAAACCAGAAGCCACCAGAAGCGCAGTTCGCGTGCCCAACACAAAACGGCTGAAGACGGTCGCAAACCCTCCCCACTTCGCGAATATCGAAGAGGCACGTTCCAGACGTTTTGCCGGAACGATTCGCTGCATCCATGGGGCGTCGAGCACTCGACGGCCGCCAAACCTGGCTAGAGCGTAAACACCGAAATCGCTTGTCCACATTCCAAGGAAACAGGCGAGAAAAGGTTGCCATGCAGGAAAAACGTGCTTGTAACTCAGGACCGCACCGCTGATCACTGCCGAGTCTTCGTTCACAGCCACGACAAAAAAGAGGCCAAGAAGTATCAGATGATTTTCGCTCCACGTCATATTGCGATGCTTCCGTACGCCACAGCAATGTATCTCCCGTTGAATCCAGCAATCTTGAAGTAAGCTTCCAGCGTATGCGGAAAAATCGGCGGACAAATCCGAACGATCAACTCATTTGCAGCTTCAGTCGGATCGTTCATTGCTGGAGAGCACAATTCGCCGCACTCTTAGCCGCTGCGATTGTCCTATCCGGTTGCGCGATTCCAACGCATCCTGTCGAATCAGCTCGGCTCCTGCATGAAGTCGCTGCCGGTGAAGCGGGAGCCGCACTACCCGGTTTGGATTTTGACGCTAAACCGGTCGTTTACACGGTGAGCGGCCGGAGCCATTCAGCTGACCTTTATGTGCCACCCTCGCAAAGTCCGAAAGCAGGCATCGTACTCGTGCCGGGATTGGCAGCTGAGGGAGCGCGGCAACCCGACTTGATCGTGTTCGCTCGCAGTCTTGCGCGTGCTCGATTCGCCGTGCTTGTGCCGGACATCCCGAATCTTCGACAGTTCAAGGTCGAGGTGACCGACGCCGGTCAGATTGGCGATGCTTTCCGCTATCTCGTCTCCCGCCCGGATTTGGCACCGGGCGATCGGGCCGGCATCGTCGCCACCAGTTATGCCGTCGGCCCGGCGGTCCTCGCTGCGCTCGATCCGGGCATCGCATCGCGAGTACGATTCGTCCTCGGCGTGGGCAGTTATTATAATCTGGAAGAGGTCATTACATTTGCCATCACGGGCGATTATCGCGATCGAACACAAAAGACTCCACTCTGGCATCACATGGAGCAGAACAAATATTCGAAATGGGTCTTCGTGCTGGGAAACCTTGACTACATTAACAGCTCGCGAGATCGCAAGTTGCTGCGCGAAATCGCCGACCGGCATCTTCAGGAGGGTGCCGTGCGCCCCACAAACACGCTGGTCGCGCAATTAGGCAGGCAAGGGCGAGAATTTTATAAGCTCCTGACCACACCGGATCCGGAACGTATCCCCGAATTGCTTGCGCGCTTGCCATCCGCTATCCAACAGAAGATCGCCGCACTGGATCTCGCCCGGCGGGATTTATCGCAGCTGCACGCCAGGATCATCCTTATCCATGGTCGGAACGATCAAGTGATCCCCTATACTGAGAGCAAGGCACTCGCCGCTGCCGCGCCGAATTCGCGACTGTTTCTTGTCAATAACCTTGCCCATGTAGAGCTCGAAAAGGGTGGCCTGTCTGACGTCTTGCGCCTAATCCGCGCTATTGATCAGCTGCTCGCCCAACGTTGAACGAAGATTAGATTTCGTGCCTCGCGAGATCTACCGAAACCGGCCTCCAGGTCGGCAACTTTTGCCCGATGCCCCTAGCCGAATCTTCTTCAGCGGTCTCAAAAAGCGGTTGGATTACAGTCTTTTGTAAAATCGTAATATGTGTAAATTCCTAGTTTGCAAATAGTTATAATCTTTGCTCAGAGATTGTAAAACATATTGGCACGTGTACTGCTATGCGGTGCTCAAGTGAACATGACCAATACCATTGCAACGAGATCGACTGAATATTCGAAAGCTGAGGCAATAGGACTTGGTTTTGCCGAAGACGACGAGAGTTCCTTTCAACGGTTGCTCGAAAACCATCTCCCCCGCGTTCGATCGATTGTCGAGCGAATTAGGCGCAGATTGCCGAACACGGTCGAGGTAGATGACTTGTACAGCATTGGTGTCACGGGCCTGGTTGCCGCCGCACGGAACTATCGACCGGCCCAGGAGCGAAGTTTTGGAACCTACGCGAATACTCGCATTCAGGGCGCGATTTTAGATGAGCTTCGACGGATTGACTGCATGAGTCGCATCAACCGCGCCAAGGCCAAGCGCCTTAAAAGCGCCATCTCCAAATTGGAACAAGAACAGGGTGGCACGGTTTGCCAGCTTTCACTTTGCACCGAAATGCAGCTGACGGAAGAGGAGTTAGAGGAGCTGCAAGACGACGTGCGGGAAGTGCGTTTTGTCTCCTTGGACGAACAGCAAGGGGAGTTGGAAGATCAATCCCTGCACGATATTATTCCCGACGAGTCCGGGGTGTCAGCCTTGGACACCTTGGAGCGAAAAGAAGTTTTGGCCCTGCTGGCGCAAAGAATGGCCAAGCTGCCGGAAGTACAGAAGAAAGTATTGGCTATGTACTACTACGAAAATATGAAGTTGTCTGAGATCGCCAGCTGCTTCGGACTGACTGAATCGCGGATCTGCCAAATCCACACTCAAGCAGTTAGCTTGCTTCGAAAATACTTAGCCGACATGTCGGCCTAGATGCTTGAACTCGACACATCATTCCCTGGCGGCAATTTTATGACCATAAATTTCAGTCCAAATCTGGAACAATATTTTCACCCGGTTCAACTGGTCGCAAAATTTCCTATTGCTGCTTATGTAGCCGGACGGTTGCAAAAGGTAGGTTGGGATTCTGCCTACGGAAAATCTCTTCTTAACAATTTCAAAGATGAATTAAAGCGGGAATGTGGGGATGAGTTTTCTGACGTGCTGAAACATTTCCGCTTTATTTCGGCGTGATTCACCAATGATTAGCGTTGCCAGGCATGCGGCTGAAACGCTTCTTCTAACGGCGGTTTTGTCATATTGCCCGCATAATTCGTGATCGTCGATGCAGCGGTCACTGCCACGACTTCGAGCGCAAGCTCTTTTTCATATCCGGCTTCTACGAAAGTCGTTAGATCGCCATCGGTCAACTGGCCGCGATTCTCGATCAACGTCTTTGCCAATCTGGAAAGGGCAGAGTACCGGTGATTTTTCGGTAGCCGCCGCTCGCGGATGGCTTGAACATCCGCAGGATCCAAGCCTTCTTTCAACGCCAGCGCAGTGTGGAAAGCGACCGCCCAAGGGCTCGAATTTGTGACTGCGTTGGTCAGGAGGAGAACCTGGATCTCAGCCTCCGTGAAACTCCCACCGTGGACATTTTGAAAAAGTCCCAACAGAGAGTTTACCAGAACGGGTGAATTCGCAATAGCGCCGGCGATGTTAGGAACGAAACCAAACACCCGCTCCAGTTGTTCCAACGCAACCTTGGATTTATCCGGCGCGGATTCGATCGTGTGAACTTGGTAAGTGAACATATACTATCTCCTTTTACCCGCATGAGTTGCGGTACGCTTTCACACTAGACTGAGCAAAACCATCAACAATTACCCGGGAGGTAATAACTATAACCAAGACGAAGAACAACGTCTTGTCGCGAGTATCCCCGTGAGAAATGCGCACGGAGTGCCGACATTGGTTGGGGCTAGCTAGCTATCGAGACCCATTCGTGTCGAATCCACGAAGGCCTCGGTTGTGTTATCAATTTGGCGTCCGGTCCGCCCTTTGCCGGTGTGAATATAGAGGCTTTTCCGGTCCAATTGGGCCAATTGATCGGGCGGAAGAGTAATTTCGTACTTTATCGGTTTACGATGGTCGGCGATCTGGAGGTCCGGGTTGTAGACGCTGTTGAATTTCCAAAGCATTTTAACGAAGTTCGTTTGACCGTGCAGCAATCTTTCTGCAGCCATGCCCGCTGCTTCCCGGAGAGCCGCGAAACCGAGGTGCTTCATGCTGAGAACACGCTGTGTTTCGACCAATTCACGATAAAACTCGTCCAAAGGCAGCGACGTAGGCAAGACAGCATGCTGAATATCGAACAGCCGGTAGTCGCGTGTGGTGATTTTGCGCGATTCAGTCCGCCAGCTTTCCGTACCGGGATAGGGCGTGTTCACACTGATATTAACGATTTCCGGAATTTCCATGCACCAATCGCGAATGACCTTAAATCGTGCGTGGTCCCAGGAAGGATCGGCAATAATGTTGATTGCGACTGATATATCAAGGGAACGGGCGAACTCCAGCGCCTCAAAATTCTGAGAAAGCTTCACCCGTTTTCTGAACTGCTTGAGGCCTTCTTCGTCGATTGCTTCGATCCCGAGAAACATGTATTCCAGGCCAAGTTTTCGCCAAAACTTGAACACCTCTTTGTTACGGAGAAGGATATCGCCCCGGGTCTCAAGATAATATTTTTTTCGAATATTTTTCTTCGCAATTAGTTCACCGATCCGCATCCCGTGTTCCGCTTGGATAAAAGCGACGTCGTCGAGTAGAAAAATTCCCGGCTCTCCAATCTGCGCAATTTCATCGACTGCAACTTCGGGAGACTTCGTTCGATAAGTGCGTCCATAAAACGTCCATGCGCTGCAGAAGACGCAATCCCAAGGGCACCCTCGACTGAACTCAATCGATGCGCAGGGATCGAGCACGCCGATAAAATAACGTCTTCGATTTCGAACAAGGTCCCGGGCCGGCATCAAATCATCGAGGCTATGAACAAAAAGTGGTCTCGGGCCCTCGCCTTCGAGAGTTTGCACGCCGGGAACGTGATGAACCGACGATCGATCGTGCTCAATGGCTTCGAGTAGGGGTACAATGGAAGCTTCGCCCTCTCCCTTCAGAATACAATCGATGGAGCCTCGGCCATGCTCCAATATTTCCGATGCGATGAATGATGCGCTATGGCCTCCAATAAAAATAAAACAACTGGAGAGCCGTTCCTTTGTGGCCGCGGCCAGATCGAGAATCTCCGGGACATTTGCCAGATAATTGCAGGAGAACGCGATGGCATCCGGCTTCCAGCGCTCAACGATTCGGAAATAATCTATGGGTTTATCTGCCTGGAGATCGATTAAACGGACATCATGTCCGGCCTTTCGAGCCGCAGCTGCCACCAGTTCCAGACCCAATGGTTCCAGTCGCAGATAAATTTTGGAATACATCAAACATCCCGGATGGACCGTCAGAAGTTTCATCCTTGTTTTGCCTCCCAAAAAAAAGATTTCTCCCACAACGGTACGCAGATATCAGAAAAATCAAATTGCGAAGCTGGGTTTGGCGATAGCTGGTGTTTTGCCGCAGAGCGTATTGGCTCAGCCGTTGTCAGCGTGTCGGCGATAGAATGGAAGAATGTGCCAAGTTGAATAAATCATTGTCTATTCATCAATACCGATCCAACAACGCGCTTTAAGAACGTAACTCGGTACCAACCCAGAAAGTTATGAAACAGATATGCACCAGGTTGAAGATCATCGGCACTTCTGCTGTTTTGCTTGCAGGAATTTGCAGCTGCTCAAGCAACGAAGTGCAAAAATCGGCTGCTGAAAAACAGCGTGAAGCCGCGTATAGCAATTACGTCGATAGCGTCGAAAAGAATTGGAGCGTCCACCTATAGCCGGATCCTATGCTCGGAGCTCCGCATGCGTTTTGCGCGATTTGGAGATGTCCCAGAGCATTTATCTGTCTGTTGTCTTACCGCCTCAGCGGCTACAGGCCGTAGTAGCCCCAATAACGGTGAATCCTCAAAGTAACGTTGTCTCCTAAAAGGCTATATCTCCGGATCCTGGAATCCTCGGCCGGTTGGATTGAGGCTCATCAGGCGGTAACTTAAAGCCGGCGCACGAAGAAAGTAGAAAGCATAAGATTGCTAGAGAGATCATCGCCCAGGATCGTTTTTCTTCTCTCATTTGTGACTATGCGCTGATGAAGGCGTTTTGGATTCGTCTTTTATGGTTCGAAAATCGTGTCGTGCACCACGCGCTCGAGGCTTGGACCGTCGATTTTGGGAACACGATCGTACGTCATCAAGCCGTTCATCTCATTCTCAACATCAGTCGTCTGAGTGTAGATCGCGCCGGCCAGGCCTTTCTTCTTGTATTTGCGGATTACCTTCGCCTGGTCCGTGAAGAACTCGAGCAACTCCTGGGAACTTCCAAACATAGCGTATTGATAGGGAGCGCTCGAATTCCAGGTGTGACCCTGAACCAAGAGACCGGCTCCCCCGTATTCACCTTGGAACGAGGCACGGCCATTTTCCAGCGACGGCGGTAACGGATGTGGGTAGGAATGTTTATCGAACACGTCACCCACCCCGCGATCATTCCAGCCACTCGCGTCGTCGACAAGCCGCGTTGGATCCCATTCCTTGAACAAGGATACAATGCCAGCCGTGTCGAATTGACCCCACCCTTCGTTGAACGGCACCCATCCGATTACACTGGGATGATTGATCAGGTTCTGCACCATTGCCTGCATTTCGGCTTCTATCGCTGCAGAGAGTCCAGCTGAACGCTTTAAATCTTCCGAGTTAATTGGAACCAACACATCAGTCACTGCAGGGAAATCCTGCCACACCAGAAGCCCCAATTTATCCGCCCAATAGTACCAGCGAGCGGGCTCGACTTTCATGTGTTTTCGAATCGTGTTGAAGCCCCATTCCTTTGTCTGGTCGAGGTCATACCGCAAGGCGCGGTCGGATGGCGCCGTGTAGAGACCATCTGGCCAATATCCCTGATCCAGGAGGCCGAACATGAAATAGGGGTTACCGTTGAGAAGAAACCGGTTAACTCCGGCCTGATCTCGTCCAACCGCGATACTTCTCATCCCAAAATAACTTTCCACCATATCGTCGCCATATCGGAGCCGGAGACCGTACAGGTACGGCGTGTCAGGCGACCATAGTTTGGGATCAGGTAAACTGATCCGCTCCATTTTACTCGCGACACCTGATTGCTGGGCAACGACTTTTCCTCGATCGTCGACAACTTCTGCGGAAAAAGGTTGGTCGATCGCGCCAGTTCCTTGGATCGTCAGAAAAATGCACCGGTCTTCGATGTCAGGGACAATCTTGAGGTTGGTGACGTGCGACTGCGGGACAACCTCAGCCCAGACCGTCTGCCAGATACCACTGGAGGCTGTGTAAAATATTTTTGCCGGTTGTAATGATTGCTTTCCTCGCGGAATCGCGCCGCTGGCTCCAGCGGAAACCTTAACCACCAGCGTCTGAAGCGAGTCCGAAGTCAGGAGATTCGAGATATCAAGGCTGAAAGGGTCATACGCACCTTGATGGTTGCCTGCTTGGCGTCCGTTGATAAATACCGTCGATTGCCAATTGACCGCTCCAAAATTGAGGATCAATCGTTCACCCGATTTTAGGGTGGGGGCGTTAAAGGTGCGCCGATACCAGATCGCTTGGTTTGGTTCGAGGGGTTTAGCCAGACCGCTCAGAGAAGATTCAACCGGAAATGGCACGAGAATCTGATTAGGAAATTGATCCGGTTCCGCCGCGTCAAGTGGCGTAATTGCGCACGACCAGATTCCGTTCAGATTGAGCCACTGCCCGCGAACCATTTGTGGACGAGGATACTCCGGCAGAGGAGAGCGAGGATCGACATCTGCCGCGAAACGGGTCCTGAGACGGTCGCCAACTGGTGTCCAGTTGGAATCTGAGGCAGAAACGGACAATAGACTGAAAATTGAAACAGCCCAGATAGAAAGCGCCTTTATCCCTCTGACTCTATGCACCATAAAAGCATATTTATCAAAGTCACAAGATCACAGGGCGGGAAAGCCGCAACCAAAGGATCAGATACAAGAAGTCGTGAGATATTGCGCGCGGATTCAGCGGTTGGTCGAGTCGCGTAGCCGGCGGGCAAGGTTTTTTCGCTGCACAATCTCGCTGGTAAATTCTTTGGCCATAGGTGATGCGGATCCGGCAACAAAATGATCGATCGGCTCTGGAATTTGGCACATACCAAAAGTTGTGACATACTGTTCGCAGGTTGCGCGTTCTTTCCCGATGCAAGCATGGATGAGCAACTCGGGATGATAGCCCTGCCGGTTGAAGACCGGAGCGTCGGGAATGAACGCGCGGGCGTTCTGTGAGCAACGGCTTTTGAGCCGGCTGCCACCGTTTTCTACGGAGGTTGTGGCAGAAAATCGGCATTTCGCTTCCCACAGTCCTGCCCAGCCGTTTCAAAATTGCGGTCCATGGAATCGCGTCGATATTCTCCGCCTGAACGCCGAGGCCAATAGAATCTGCGACTGCCACCCGTGAAGAGTTCGCCGCCATCACAACCTAAGAGTTTGAGCCCGGACCAAGCGATTGGGCCGACTGAGCGCAAGGAAATTATTGTCGGTATTCTCGTTGCGATGTTTCTCGCGGCGCTTGATCAAACCATCGTTGCGCCTGCGCTACCAACCATCGGTTCTTCTTTAGGGAATGCAGAATATCTTTCCTGGATTGTCACCGCCTACCTCTTGACGGCAACAGCTGTCACACCCCTCTACGGAAAACTGGCTGACATTAAAGGACGCCGCCCGGTTATTTTGGGAGCGATCGGGATTTTCTTAGTGGGATCCATCCTTTCGGCCGTGGCTCAGTCAATGTTTATGCTTATCATCGGTCGAGCGATTCAAGGGATTGGCGGAGGGGGCTTGAGTGCATTGGCCACAACGGTGATCGGCGATTTGGTCCCACCCCGAGAGCGGGGCCAATACCAGGGATACATTTCGGGCATGTGGGGATTCGCAAGTTTAGCGGGACCGGTTGTTGGCGGCTTCCTGGCTCATAATTTGCATTGGTCGATGATCTTCTGGATCAATCTGCCGCTTGGTGCGCTGGCTGTTGCCGTTATAAACAAACCACTCAAAAAGCTCGTCACAGTTCGCAGCAAGCACAAACTGGATTTGCCGGGTTCGGGTCTGGTGATACTGGCTACAACTTCCCTGATGCTGTTGCTGACTTGGGGCGGCTCTCGCTATGGATGGGCATCCGCACAAATTCTAGGTCTGACTGGAGCGTCCCTGGTATTCTGGCTTCTATTTGGTCTGCGGATCCCCCATTGCGATGAGCCGATTCTTCCGATCGAAGTGCTGAAAAATCCGGTAGTCGCAGCTGGAACCACGTCCAACTCTTTTTCGATGGCCGTTAATCTGGGATTAGGCGTGTATATCCCTTTGTATATGCAAGTCGTCAGGCATCTGGATCCGACCAGCGCCGGTACGAGCTTGATTCCCTTAACGGTCAGTATGGTGTGCGGCGCCGCATTCTCCGGTTGGATGACGACTCGACTGCGACATTACAAACGCACAGCATTGATTGGTTTAACGACAGCAACACTTGGTCTCTTTTGCCTCGCGGCTTGTGCCAGCAAAATGCATTTCTTTTGGTTAGAGGTCGTTCTAATGATTACCGGCGCTGGTATTGGAACTACCTTTCCCTTGGTTGTTGTTTGTGTGCAGAACGCAGTGGATCCCGCCCATCTGGGTGTAGCGACAGGCGCTCTCACGTTTCTTCGTTCGCTCGGCGGCGCAATGGGAGTCTCAATCCTGGGAACCATTTGTCTGAGTTACGGATTCGCCCAAAATTCTGGGGACGCAAAAGGGCTAGGCAATTTCGAGCCTCAGGCTGAAGCAGCTTTCTCTGCCATCTTCTTAGCAGCAGGAATCGGATTGGTCATAGCCAATGTATTTCTTTTGTTGATGGAAGAGAAGCCACTAAGGAGCGCACCGGTCCGATCAGATTTGACGACTGCATAACGCTCCTACTTCCTCCCACCGGAAAGCTTTTTGATTCTCTCTGCTTTGTGTGAAAAGAGCTCCTTATTCACACCGAGATACATCCGGACTTCCGGAGGTTCTGGACCCAAATGCAGCGAGTCAGCCTCCTCGATAACCTCTCTATCCACCTTCGTCATCCGATCTTGCTGCAACAGGTACTGGGTCCAGGATGGAAACATTACTTCCATGCGAAACGTGTTGTGCCGGCTCGGATCCTCGAACAATTGCCAGCTGTACGCACCGCTTCGCAAGTGAATGAGCCGGACTTCGGACATTAAATCGACAAACTTCGCACCCCGAGAGCGATCAAGTTGAAACTCTACCGTCAGCAGGACCGGCCCGTCTTTTGGCTGGGGTCGGTAGAGCAGATTGTAACCGACGTTTACCACGGTTGCCGGAACCGCGTTGAGGTTGGCCGTCATTGTGAAATCAATTGATAAAGGCGCGCGGAGCAGACGCAGCAAGGCAAGACTGCCAATGGCGAGGATAGCGTTTGCTAGCAGTGCGGTCCTTACCCCGGCGGTTGCTGCGATCGTACCCCAAACAATTCCGCCAAGAGCCATTGCGCCTTGTGAAACCATGATCACGGTCGCATTCATGCGGCCTCTTGCCCATACGGGCATTGCTCGTTGAGCCGCCAGCCAGAACTCAGCAGCTACTACCGTCCACACGACACCGGCGAGAGCTGCAACCAAGAGAAAAACGTGCGGCTCGCGGACCAGCGCCATGAGCGCCACCACGATCCATCGTGCCATTATCGCCGTTTGAGTTAAGGCATCCGGCGAGAAACGTGCGCGCGCCCACGGAAGAATGAGGACAGCAGCAAACACCGAGCCGATGCCCATGCTGGTGTACAACAGACCGAGATTCGAAGCACCAAGATGCAGTTCTTTCAGGCCGACAACCGGCATCAGTGCAGGAACGACAGCGATAAAAAAGGAGAATAGCGCGTTGCGGAACAAAATGATTCGGATGCCCGGGGAATACCGAACGTAGCGGATCGCACTGGTAACAGCCGCGAGAAAACTCTCGAGTGGGAGTTTCCCGATTGTGGGCTTCCACCGTCCGACACTGATTGGAACTGCAAGAAGGCAGACGGCGTTGAGCGCGAAAACGGTGTTGGCTCCGGCGACGGCCAGAACCAGTCCTCCTAAAGCTGGACCTACAATCGTCGAAATGTTCAGCTGCAGTCCTGTCAAGGTTGATGCAGACGGAAGTTCTTCGTCAGACACGATTTCGGGCACCACAGCGGAGAAGGCCGGAGCGTTGAGCGCGAATCCTGTCCCGATCAGAAATACTGAGCCGAGAATGATGGGCGGATTCAGGAGATTGAGCCAACCAAGGATGGTAAGAGCAGCGGCGCATACTGCGAGCCAGATATATGCCGCAGACAACATTTTCTTGTGATCCGTTATATCGGCAAGAGCACCTGCGGGCAGAATAAATAGGAAAAACGGGAGAGTGGCTGCTGTCGACATCAGGGAGAGCAGCAACGTCGAATGACTGGTGCTGTTCATCATCCAGGTGGCGGCTGTATCGTGTGCGGAGACGCAAATCCCAGAAGTAACGGTCGCAAACCAGAGTTTCCTGAAGGCCGGATTTTGCAATGCGACCCAGCTTGAAGTCTTGGCTTCAGACATCCTGATAGGAAAAATCTATCTCAAGTGCTCATTCAGAAAACTCAGCGATCGCTCCTTTGCCAGCTTTGCCGCTTCCGCGTTGTAGCTCGCGCGATCGTTGCAATTGAAGCCGTGGCCAGCATCATACCAAAAGATCGCGACCTCGGGATTCGCCGCGTGTACCGCTTCAATGCTTTCCTTCGGGATATGATGGTCCAGCTTTCCAAAATGCAGCATAGTCGGTGCCTTCGGATGTTCGTCGGCAAACTTCGCAATCTGTCCACCGTAGTAACCTACCGCTGCATTGACCCTCAGACGACTGGCCGCAAGCCAGGCAATCGTGCCGCCGAAGCAATAGCCAATCACCCCTGATTTCTTCGCGGTCTGCCTGCGAGCGTACCCGAGCGCAGCGTCTGCGTCCTTCAGCGCATCGTCCAGATTCAGCCTGGATATTAGCGACATCGCCTTCTGCATATCCGTGCCGTCATAACCAAGTTCCAAGCCGCGCTCATAGCGGTCGAACAGCGCTGGGGCAACCGTCAGAAATCCTTCCTTTGCGTAGCCATCCGCTACGGAACGGATGTGTCGGTTCACTCCGAAAATCTCCTGCACCACCACAAGACCCGCAATCGGCTCTCCTTCCGGATGCGCGACATAGGCATCCAGTTCATGACCGTCGCTTGCCTCGAGCTTCAAGTGTTCACTCATCGGGTCTCCTCAAATTTGCCACAAAGAAATTCGTCACTTAGATGCGTGCCGCCATAACCAAGCCTCAAAATCCGGCGTAATCCGCACAAAGTCGACTGAAATGCGCGTTCCTCCAACCGGCCACTACTGTCTCTGCGCCTGAACGAAGCGGTGGGTCTCTTCGCACTGACACTTATAGCAAGCATTTTTGGCTACGTGAACCTTGCAAACCTATTAGGAGGAGGCGGCGCGCTCAAGAGCTTGTACGCCGGCTTTGCGTTTTCGCCGCACTTCGAATCATCGAAGGCTTCATTGTTCTCGCGCTCGGAACGCGCCCCCTTGGTTCGGTACGAGTCGTCCGTCTCTATCGAACGATGCTCAAGCCATATCGACGATGGTTCATTATGTAATCCTGTTAGGCGGATTTTTTATTGCACTCGCCGCTCTCGGCGTCGATCTGGCCAAAGTCACAATTCTCGCAGGTGCGTTCACGGTGGGAGTCGACGGTTCGGAAGTGATCGTGCCAAATGGAATAATCATAGCCACAAACTGACGAATTGGACTCTCACAGATCGGTACCGCGCCATCGAATTGCCTGTCACTGTTACAAGAGGCTCAGCTCCTCAACACGTGGCCGGCATCTTAAAACAGGTCGCATCCAACGGATAAACATTTCACCACCCCGAAAGCCTGCGGGGTTGCGAGATGTTCAGGCTAGCGTCCTTTATTCGCCACCCAGCGATCGAGATTCGGCAGGAACACCGTGAGTAATCCGATCAACGGCAGAAATGAGCAGACATGATAGACGAAAGTGATGCTCGTCAAGTCTGCCAAATGGCCTAGAACTGCTGATCCTAATCCTCCCATACCGAAAGCAAGTCCATAGAATATGCCGCCGATCATCCCTACTTTTCCGGGGACAAGCTCCTGTGCGTAAACAATAATAGCCGAAAAGGCGGAAGCGAGAATCAATCCGATGACTACCGACAAAACACAGGTCCAGAACAGGTTTGCGTATGGCAAAAGGATCGTAAAGGGGGCTACACCCAGGATCGAGAACCAGATGACCAGTTTTCTGCCGTAGCGATCGCCGATTGGTCCCCCGATGATCGTGCCCACTGCGACGGCGAATAGGAAGAGGAACAGCAGCATCTGCGAGTGCTGAATGGATAAGTGAAACCGGTCGATCAAATAAAAGGTGTAATAACTGCTAATGCTGGCCAGGTAAAAATATTTCGAGAAAATGAGAGCCGCCAAAACGGAGATGGTAGCGATTAGTTTCCATCGGCTGATGACCGGCCGATTGATTGGGTCTGAGCTGGCCTTCTTTTGACGCGAAGCGCTAACCTTTTTGTACCAAAGCCCAAGCCTAGCGAGCACAAATATCGCCAACAGAGCGATAACCGAAAACCAGGCGATACTATGTTGTCCTGCGGGGACGACGATGAGTGCGGCTAGAGCTGGTCCGATCGCTGTGCCCATGTAACCTCCCAGTTGAAACACCGATTGAGCAAGTCCATGGCGCCCTCCGGAACTGAAACGAGCAAGCCGCGTAGCCTCGGGATGGAAGATAGAAGAACCTACTCCCACGAGACCGGCAGCGAGAAGGATAAGGGCGAAACTCCAAGCTTGGGATAGAAGAAGGAGTCCGCAAAGGCTTACTCCCATTCCGATCGCAAGCGAAAACGGCTTGGGTTTCCGATCGGTATAGAACCCTACCAAGGGTTGAAGAAGGGAGGAGGTCAATTGAAAGGTCAACGTGATCAGACCGATCTGACCGAAGTCGAGATTGAAGCTGGTTTTGAGCACCGGATAAATCGCGGGGATCAACGATTGGATGGTGTCGTTCAGCAGATGAGAAAAACAGAGCCCGAATAAAACGATCGCGACGAGACTTTCCTTTTGCGGATGGCCAAGCGCTCTTTGAGTGACACCGTGATCGCTTAAGTGTCTCTCCAAAATTGGGCGGGTGCTCCGGTCTTCCAGATTTTGTTCGACTCTCATTATAATTCACTCCGTCGTTCGCATTGCTGATGGATCCCAGGGCTGAACTCTGTGGGAAACCAGGCAGACCATTCCAAATTATCTGGATTTCATGTAAGATCTCGGGCTATTTTGACAAAAAATAGGGCGAAATGGACAAACTCTCCAGGTTGCATGGTGATCCGGACAGCGAGCCGTGTCCCGCTTTTGTCCGGTCCCAACGATACAAGGCCGGGGAAATTCCCGCTCATCGCCATAAGCGAGGCCAACTTCTCTATGCGAGCGAAGGCGTGATTACGGTAAGAACAGAGGATGGGTTCTGGGTTACACCTCCTCAGCGAGCAGTGTGGATCGCGCCAAATACGGTGCACGGCGTCAGATCAAATAAAAGCTTTCGCCTGATAGCATTGTGGGTTGAGCCCGGTGTTGCCAATCTGTCAAAGCATTGCTGTGTGGTGAATATGGATAACTTGATGAGGGAGCTATTGAAAGCAGCCGCAAGATTCGGCAACAATTACGTTTCCGGGAGCGCCGAGGAACGTTTGATTCGAGTATTGTTGGACCGCCTCATTAAGCTGACCATCGTACCGCTGTTCTTACCCGAACCACGCGACGAGCGTCTCAAACGAATTACCAGCGGCCTTGCAGTCGATTTGCAGAGCGCAACGCCACTCGAGGTCTGGGCGAAAAAAGCCGGCATCACGTTGCGTACTGCTGCCAGATTGTTTCGACAAGAAACCGGCATGAGCTTTGGCCAATGGCGGCTGCAACTCCGGTTGTTGACCGCATTGGAACAGTTGGCGACGGGCGATGCAGTTTCTAATGTCGCGCTGAATGTGGGATACTCTGATGTTTCCTCCTTTATTGCAGTGTTCAAAACCGCGTTGGGTGAGACGCCTGCGAGGTATTTCAGGCGGTAAGCGTGACAGAACGGCTATGCGCGAGTGACTTAGTCTAAGTAGAGTTCGGCAACGTGAATTTGAACGCCATCGGAGGGTGATCGCTGCAGCCAATTTGACCTTTGCGGTTGAAGTTGATCCCATCCTGCCCAAGGTCAATTGGTGTTGGATTCAGGCCCCGTGGTATGGCCGCATGACATAATTCAGTTGGAGAAGTTGTCGCACTTAAGATATCAAAATTGAACCCTTTGTAGTCCCGCTGCATCGACATTGGATGCGCATTTTGATCGCCAATCACCATCTGAAACGGTGTTGTATCCTCTCTCAGGACAAACTTTAACATTTCATGTCCAGTGCTCGCGTCCATCCCGGAATATCCCTGCGCGGATCCGCTTCCTTGCGGCGCGTGATTGTTGTAGATCGACAAGGATTGATGGCCAGACATTGTTAACTCTACCTTCTGCGGCCCGCGTACTCCAAGCTTGTTTACCTGATCCTTGTTGATCACTGGCTTTCTAACACGCTTGCCAGGCTCTTGCTTCGGTTCCGGAATAAGGTAGCTCTTCAGGGCACTGGAAGTCTCGGGCTTATATTCTGAACCCTGTATCGTGATATCACTCGCCGTGGCTCTTTTGAGCACGACGTTAAAGGTCGCTCTGCCTACACTGGCCATCACTTTTGTACCCGCGATTTCCTTGGCAAAGGGTTTCTCTTGCTGGACAAACGATTCCCACTCGGAACCGACGAGATCGTCTACTGCAGCTTTAGAAGCACCCTCCTGTATGGCAATTATATCGATATCATTATCATTCGCCATTTTTTCAATATTTTCCCAGGTTGGTCGATCCAGCCCGCAGGCATTGGAAGTCAGGACACTGATTTCGCCGGGCGTGGTTCTTACTTTTTTTGTTGGCGGTCCGGTAACGGTGGTCAGGTCGACAGGGAGAGCACGCTTTAGCACACTTCAAAGCATTTCATAATAGAGCGAATTATAAAAGGCTCATTGAATGTGCTAGCCTGATGATCGATGGAAGATTGGATCAGACGCCAGCTGATTGAACGCCAGCAGCCGAGCGGTCAATCGCCCGTGATGTTCCAACGTTGGATTCACTTGTTATTCATTCATTGGTCGCTTTTACCCAATATTGTCCAGAAGACTTTGCCACCGGGATTGCAAGTGGACACCTTTGACGGCAACGCATGGATCGGGATCGTACCGTTTTTCATGCGGGGCGTGCGGCTCGCCAAGTTCGCGTCGGTTCCTGGCATTTCGAACTTTCTAGAATTGAATCTTAGAACCTACGTTCTCGATGAGTGTGGGCGTCCCGGCATTTGGTTCTATTCCTTGGATGCCAACCAGCCGCTCGCCGTCTTCTTTGCCAAGGCGGGTTTCGCGCTCCCCTACAGGTTTGCTTCGATGAATGCCAGGGTTTGTGACGGCGAAGTCAATTATTGGTCGCGGCGCTTCGGGCACAAAAACTCACTCCACTATCGGTATCGTGCCTCCACGAAACTTGGAGAAGCCGAACTGGGCTCCCTTGAATTCTTCCTGATCGAACGTTACCGGTTGTTCGCTCGCCGTCGGAACCATCTGATCACTGCGCGAGTGCATCATTCGCCCTACCAATTGCAGAAAGTGACCGTCACGGATGCGGATCCGGGATTGTTTAAGATGGATGGATTCGAAACCCCATCCGAAACTCCGGTTCACGCAGTCTATTCGGACCGTGTCGATGTTGCGATTTACGCAGGCCAATAGAGAGGGGCCACCGATTCCCGTTCTGTCTGGTCGCTGGAAAACGCTCTGGTATATGATAAGTAAGAGAGCCGATCGGGATTGATCCCTTCCATTGAACTCTTCTTTATGAACGACTTGATTCTGCGCGCCCGGGAATTCGCGGCCACGGCACACAAAGATCAGGTCCGCAAATACGGCGGTGAATCATATATTGTTCATCCGGTTGCTGTCTCTGAAATGGTTGCGTCCGTCACCGATGATCCCGAGGTAATCGCCGCGGCGCTTCTTCATGACACCGTCGAGGATACCTCGGTGACTTTGGCTGAAATCGATTATCACTTCGGCGCGCGTGTCGCCGCAATCGTGTCAGATCTGACCGATGTCTCAAAGCCCTCCGATGGGAATCGTCAGACCCGAAGAGCAATCGATCGTGAGCACACTTCACGGGCTTGTCCGGAGGCAAAAACAATCAAATTGGCGGACGTCCTCGATAACAGTTCTGATCTTGTCGAGAGAGATCCGAAGTTTGCTGCCGTTTATCTGGAGGAAAAACGATTGTTGCTGACCATTCTGAAGGAAGGGGATCCAAAGCTCTATCAGATGGCATCGGACCGACTGAGTGAATACGATCTGCGCACGAGCAGCCATAATTCTTGCCTCACCTCCGGAAAGTCGGAAATCGAAATGCCGCGAGACCGAGCCTGAGCATGAGAAATTGCGCCGTCTCAAGCTAGCTTGGCCACAGGACGCCGCCATTCTTTCTGTGCTAGCCATCCGATGAAATCAGACATCGACGTTATCAGACAGGGAGCGGACTCCGTATTCGAATTTATTCGCCGGACGGTCGAGCGTGACGGAGCGCGCTGCCGTTGGATGACGGCGGACTATGCGAATCAGTTTCACTACGGCGTCACTCTTTTTAACGGAGTTGGCGGTATCCCTCTCTTCCTTGCAGATTACGCTCGATTACGAAAAAATGAGGAGGCGCAAGAATTGGGTTGGGGCGCACTCGAATGGTGTGCTGACCCAGCGCACGGTGGCCCGATCCGCGGACTCCATTTTGGAAAAGCAGGTCCGGCGTTTGCCGTCCTGCAGATGGGTTCTACGCCGCCCTCTTCAGCCGTTGAACGAATGTGTAACCAGGTAACTACCAGCATAATTCGTGAATCTCCCGGACCAGTAACGGACATGGTGGGTGGTGCTTCTTCGAACGGATTCTATCTCCTCCAGTCCTGGAAAGAACGGTTGGATCCTGAACTCTTAAATGGCGCCATGCGTTGCGGGGAATGGCTGCGGCAACAGTTGACTCGCGACAATCTCGGCTGCCATTGTCTCGTACGACCTGACTGCAAGGGATTTGGCGATCGTCCTTATTTGGGATTCGCGCACGGCATTTCAGGAGTCGCGTTCTTCTTCACCCTCCTTTATGAGTCTACGCGCGAGTCCGTTTGGAAAGAGATCGCCTTGGAGGTTTTTGAAACACTCTTAGCCTCTGCTCTTCCCACTCATGGAGGATGGAATTGGGGTTCCAAATTGGGCGATCAGATTCTCTCGCGATGCCAATGGAGCCACGGCGCTCCAGGCGTCGGCATGGCATTTTTACGCGCAGCAGAAATTTTTGACAATCCGAGACTGCTTCATGCCGCAACCATGGCCGGCGAAGCTACTTATTCTTATGGCGACTTTCGATCCAATGCAACGCAGTGTGTTGGGCTGGCCGGCAGCGGAGACTTCCTTTTGGAACTCTGGAGCGTAACGCGAGAAACTCGATGGCTTGATCGCGCCCTGGAGTTCGGAAACAAGGTCCTCCAGTACCGCGAGGTGCTTTCGGAAGGCGATGTGTGGCCCACTGATGCTCCCGGAGTGTATTCCACCGATTTCATGTACGGTGCCGCGGGAATCGGCCACTTCTTATTGCGCCTCGAAACGCAGGGCGAACTACCTATGCCCTTGATAGGCCGCAACGACCCGGGCTACGATCCTAACGGTTGAAGCGGCCGACCATTCGCGTCGCGCCTACGATGACAAGCCGTGTCTGGCGTCGCCGAAAGTTCATGACAGTGCTCGCTCCTCCAGCCAGTCGACGTAGAGCAATCGCTCGGCAAAGAGCCACGCCCCATCGATCTTTACGAACGTGTCGAGGTAGCGCAGCGAGGCGACCATCAAGCTTCGTTTTCCAGCGCCCACAGTGACATGATGCGCCAAACAGTACGCTTGCCCTGTGGCACGATCGTCCGTCAACGTGAAGATTGTGCTCTGCCCAACGAAATGGGTCGTGGCATCGTACCGGTTCAGATCAGCGAAGACTGGAGCAAGCGCGTCGCGCGAGTGCAGTTCCTGCGAGGGCTTCGGATCCTTGGCGTCCATGTAAACCACGAAATGTGTGTCGCTGGTAAAGAGAGCCATTTGCCCCTTCGCGTCGCGACGATCGGCGCAATGGGCGTAAGCCTCGATGAGTTCCCGGATCGCAAGGCGATCCGCGGCTTCTGTGGGAGATATGGTGGTGTGCTTGCTCATGAGAGTTCTTCCTGGCTCTTAGAATTGGCCATGGGTGATACTTTCGCTTCGGACACGCCTTTTGTACTAGCTCGATTTGGGCGGCAGCTGCAAATCCTCTATCGACTGAATTGACGAGCGACACCCCAACGGCAAACGTTTCTGGGCCCTGGTGGAAAGTTATTCCATCCTCCTCGAGTGATAAAAATAGTCAAACGCGCCTTGGTGTGGATTTGCAGACGCTCGGAGTTCTCAACCTTGATTGTCGACACGGTTTGTGACAGATGCGGTTGCGAACACGCAGGAATTGTGTTTGCTATCTGAGCTAAATCCAAAAGCAGACAGGCAAAAGAGAACCTTCGCACGCAAGAAAATCGATGTCGCAATCGCAAATTCCCGCGGACCTGAAACGCTTGCGTCTTTGAAAGAAAAACTCGGTCCCAGCGTCTTTCCCCAATCCGTTCAAGGGGCTTATCAGGCTGAGATGATTTTCCTCGCTGTCCCATTTCCTGCGCACAAGGCTGTTGCGAGACAATTCAAATCATGGAACGCCAAGATCGTCGTAGACGTTACAAATGCCCTTCACGTCGCTCCCGAAGAGCTAGGAGCTCCTCGGAGTCGAGCATCGGCGTGTCGACGACGCCCGGGCTATCGCCGCTGATGACTGCAACCTTGCCTTCCAATCTATTCATGATTTCCTCCGATGAGCTTCTCTACATTTTGAAACAGAAGCCCCCCAGGTTCACCGCCCAGAACGTGAAGGGGTACGCCGCCCTGATCGAGTCTTCCAAGTTCGATTGGAGCGAAGCCAAGCTCAGTTGCTACGGCCGCGACAGTTACGCTGGCTTCGGTGTCATTGCTTGATACGAACACGACCTGCCGCTGCCTCTCCAAGGGCGGATTAGTTCCAAGCTGTGCCGCAGGCAGATGATTAAAGGCCTTTACGAGGCGTGCTCCGACAAATGCTTGGGACACGACTTCAGTACAACCACGCCCGAGGAAGCCGCCGCGATCCGTCAGGGCTACACCGCATACACTCCCATGCTGAGACTTGCGGATCCCGACGAGTTGGCAGTGGCGGCCCTCTTCCTCGCCTCGGGCGAGAGCTCGTTCATGACGGGCTCTGACATGGTCGTCGATGGCGGCGTTAGCAACGTCTGAAGGTCTCCCCTCGCCTGCAGAATCGTTCGTCTACAGTGGTCGCTTACAAATATTGCATTCAATTCGTCTGCCCACTACTATTGCCAACCGAATGCCACGGTTCATTACTCGCGTCGAATTGAATGGAGCAGACGCCAAAAGACGCGGGCGAGAGCCCAAATCATGAGGCAAGACGACGTCTTGGTTGTCGGGGCCGGTCCCTCCGGGTTGTTCGCTGCTGGCGAGCTCGCCCGCCACGGAGTACAGGTGCGGCTCGTTGAGCGAAAGATGTCTCCTCATCAGGAGGCACGCGCCACGGCAGTCCAATCGGGCAGCCTCGAAATCCTCGATTCCGTTGGTCTGCTTTCCCCGTTCCTTGATGCCTCCAAGCACGTCCGGCGAACCAGCTTCTATGGGACGGACTTGTCCGAGCTTTGCACCGGAAGCTTTGAAGGCATCGACTGCCGGTATCAGTTCTGCTGCAGCCTTCCCCAGTACCAAACCGAGCGAATCCTCGAGGGCCGCCTGGCGTCACTCGGCGGCTCAGTCGAGCGCGGGGTTACGGTGACGAAGCTGGAACCGGATACGAACGGTGTTCTGGTGGAACTGTTGCACGGGGACGGTAGCGTCGAGATGCTCCATCCAGATGTCGTTGTCGGGGCGGGCGGGGCTCAAAGCGTCACGCGTGGCTCGATGGGTGAGCCGCTGGCAGGCGCAACTTATGAAGGTCATTTTCTGGTTGCCGACATCGCCATGCAGACGTCGCTCCCGCGCGACCAAACTAGCTTTATTTGCACCCCAGATGGATTGTTGTTGTTGTCACCGTTGCCGGGCGACCGCTGGATCAGTTTCCAAGATCTGGAAGAAGAGGTTCAGACTGTCTCACCCGAAGAGGTCGCCGCTCGAATCGAGGTACGGCTCGGCGGTAGATGGCGGCCTACGAATGTTGCATGGTTCTCGCCCTTTCGGATGCACCGGCGAATTGCATCGCGCTTTACCGACGGCCAGCGTTTCCTCATCGGCGACGCAGCTCACCTGTCGAGTCCATTCGGTGGCGAGGGCCTAAACTCTGGTCTGCATGACGGTTATGACCTCGCCTGGAAACTGGTCACATTGGTTTTCGGTTCCCAGCTACCGACGCGATAGCGGTTGCCGCGCTGGACCGCCATCTCTCTTCGTATTTGATTCCGGAACTGGATTAAAGCTCAGGGATGTATGCGTCTGTTCGGCCTTTGAAAAGAGGTTGCGTCCTCGAACCATTGCGGCGACGAAAGATCCATGAGGTTTTGCCGGGCAATTTTTCTTCTGCTTTGGTTGGCGATCCTTCCACGCATCAATGCGCAAGATGCTTTCTATGCGGTCGCCCAAAGCGACCTGGATCACACGCATAAGGCGGGCGACCTAATCCGTTCTCAAATAATCAATGGAGCGCCAGAGGGCGCAACTGCTTACCGTGTCTTGTATCGTTCGACCGGGCTACACGACGAACCCATCGCGGTAAGCGGCGTTGTTATCATTCCGGCAGTAAATGAGCCCATCGGAGGCCGTTCAATTATCGCTTGGGCCCATCCTACGAGCGGGATTGTGTCTCACTGTGCTCCCTCTTTGGCGCGCGTGTTTTTCAGATCCGTTCAAGGATTACCGGATATACTCGCACGAGGTTACATTGTGGCGGCGACCGACTACCCCGGGTTGGGGACTGCCGGACCGCATCCCTATCTTGTGGGTATCAGCGAAGCGCGTGCAGTCTTAGATTCCGTGCGTGCCGCGCGTTCAATTGCCGGGTCCGGCTCAAGTCCGACCTTTTGTGTTTGGGGCCATTCACAAGGGGGACAAGCAGCGCTTTTTACCGGTATTTTGGCGCAAAGCTATGCGCCTGACTTGAAGTTAGCCGGCGTTGCGGCCGCTGCACCTGCGACGGATCTGGCGACTTTGCTCACAGACGATATTGACACATCAGGAGGACGAAATCTCACCGCTATGACTTTGTGGTCATGGTCGCGGGTGTACGGCGCCCCAATGGATTCGGTCGTCACCCCGGAGGCAATTCCGATCATCAATCGTCTCGCGAATCTATGCATCGAACGCTTTTTCGATGTCTTGACGCGAAGAGGACCGACGCGCGCTTTAGATCGCAGTTTTCTGAAAGTGAATAGCTTCGCCGATAAGGAACCTTGGCGATCGCTTCTCGCACAAAATAGCCCCGGCCTGCTGCCCCGGAATGTTCCGGTCTTTATCGCGCAAGGAACTGCCGATCCGCTGGTCCGACCTCAAGTCACTCTCAACTATGCTGCCAAGCTTTGCCGGTCCGGAAATCCAGTTCAAGTCTATCTAATGCCCGGCGTAGGCCATGCGTTTGCCGCACGCCGCGGCGCCCCGTTGGCTATCCAATGGATCAGCGACCGTTTTTCGGGTCTTCCGGCGCCGAGTAATTGCGCAGGTGGGTCCTAACTAGTTGCGTGAGGCGCTGGCCTGCCTCTGCAGGCTCTTGTTTTAGATTTGAATCTCTTGTTTAAATCTTTTCGCCAACGCCCCAAAAGCAAAGTTCGATTATGCCACAGAAATTGAACCAAAATGTCATCAATGACATTAAGGAATACGTCGCCGCGACCGCCCACGATGTTGACGCAGACTTCGAGAGATCACTTGAAGTGGCGGAGCTCTACACGAAGGCGCATGAGAAAACTCGCGAATCGCTGGACGATCTAATCAGACTGATGTTCGGCAAGACGCTCGCTGAATGGCTCCAACCGTACGAGTAGAAGCCTTGGTCGCGGTAAGCCCTAGAAAATGCGCCATCAATTTCCTACCCTCTATCTCCTGTGAGCTACGATTTTAAATCCGCTTTTGATTTTTCTTCCCGTGTCGCACTGGTTGTGGATTACCCGTTCGAGTGATTGCCACAGTGCTCTCATCCTGAGTATGTGGATTGCGCGGACCGCAAAGGCTTCAAAGGAAAAACTCGCCGAGATCGAGCTTTTTCTCCGAAGTAGCGACAGTGGCGTCCAAAATGGTTTTTCTGAAAGAGTGCGCATTTCGCTTAGCCAAGGGTAGCGGAGGGACCGCTGATCGAGAGCAGGGCGATTGATCGCCCCGTTGAGCATTGGCAGGAAATGTTCAAGTTTGCAAAAGCTGTTATGGTAAAGTGACTTCGACCGAGATTTGAAAGCCTTCTCGCCGGTGTAAACTGGCTTAAGGAGGCGCCGTTGCCTGCTCCAAGGCAGATCGAAACTGTTCACTCAGGTTATCCCGATCCTCGAGGTTCTTCGACCATCACTCGCTAGCCAGATTGCAGCGTTTGCGATGTCAGCCGGAAATCCGGCTCTACCACTATGTGCCGATGATAATCACCCAGATATCCGTGCTGCCGGCCCAGTCAAACAACTGCTCCGCATGTGGAGCGGGGACATGGATGCATCCGTGCGACTGAATACTGGGATCACCTTGGTGAAGCGCCTCGCCCTCATGATAGAACAACGCAAAATCCATGTTGTCTTTGCCTGGAAATTCGCTGCTGCTGTGACGACGGAGTCGCCGAGAAGTCATCTGAAACATGCCGGGAGTTGACCTGTAGCCCGGCCGACCGCTGCTGATCGGACGGATCTGTAAAGCCAAACTTCCATGATCATAAGCGCTGAGAACCCGGCCGTAGAGGTCCGCGAGGACGCTTCGCCCGACGGGAGAACTGGACGGTTGCTGGTTTTCCGATGCGACCTGAGGCAATCGTCCGCTAGTTTGAGGGCCAACTACGCCGTCCGCCGTCAGGCCGTTTAATGACTGAAATTCCATCACGCGGCCAACCGTGAGCGCGCTGAATTGGCCATCCGCCGTGAGACGAGGAAGGCGCGTCAAATCCGCCAAATTCAGTGCGGTCTGCAGTTGTTCAACGTTTGGGCCGCTGTCGCCATGCTTGAGAGTGTCCATAGAGTTTTGCTATCAAGTAAGAGCATAGAGGAGCGGTCAATTTATTGACAGCGTGTTTTGCCGAAAGGAGGCAGCGAATCTCTTCATACCGCTTTGAGTGCATTCCTAGCAAGGATGCGACCTTTCATATAAATAGTCGCATGATCCGCTGCCAATGGCTCACGGCAACGATTCATGAACCAATCACCCCGTCCGGTAAATCGGCAATCCCGAGACCGGCGAGCGCAGCGAGGCGTAAAGCGCGACAAACGCTTCCAACATTTACTGTACTGGCGAACGTTTCGGGTCGGATCTACCATCTCCGTAAGACACCTTTCTACTTGCCAGGCCGGTTGAAAGCTGAGTATCTGAAAAGTAGAGGCCGGTGCTGTGCGAGCCGGTCCGGAACTCAAATTCACCCCAATGGGCATTCATTTCTGGGCCATCAGCGAAAACAGAACGGAGGCTGATCAAACCAAATCTCCAGATCATGTCGGAGCATATTCGCTAGGGGTACTTTGCTGGTTGCTCTCCGCCGGGGTTTACATTGCCGCCAAAGCGGTTGCTAAGGAAATGCCTCCCTGGACGCTCTGCTTTTGGCGAGCCTCTCTGGCAGGCCTCGTCCTGTTTCCGGCACTACGCGTGCATTGGCCGGCTGTTATCGGCGTCGTGCGTCGACGGTTTTTCGCATTGCTTATTATCGGTGCACTCGGCTTTTCGATCGCTCAAGGGCTGTTATACACCGGGCTCAACTATACAACCGCAACGAACGCCGGTCTCATTTTTGCGCTGATGCCAGTGATCACAATGATCCTTGCTCGGTTTTTGCTAAATGAGCCGCTCGGTCTGCAGCAGGCTGCGGGTGCAGTACTCGCAATCTTCGGAATGGCAATCATTGTAGTCCGGGGAGACTTATCCGCCCTTCTGCGTCTGCAAGTGAATCCGGGCGAACTCCTCATTGTCCTCAGCGCAGTCAGCTTCGCTTTTTACACGGTTCTTCTCCGTAAAGCCAAATTCGACCTGCCACGTCTTCCATTGTTGGTCTTACTATTAGAAAGTGGAGCGATCATTGCTCTTCCGTTTTACATTTGGGAAATAGCGCATGACGACCGAACCGCCCTCAACGTAAAGGGACTGTTAGCCCTAGCCTATACGGTAGCCCCGGGCGGCGCCCTGATGTATTACTTGTTCAACCGTAGTGTAGAGGTTTTGGGGGCCTCGAAAGCCGGTGTCCTTCTTTATTTGCAAACGGTCTTCGTTGCGATCCTAGCATTCATTTTCCTGGGAGAACACCTTGAGCCGTACCATTTCGGAGGAGCGGCTTTTATTTTTGCCGGCATTTTGCTAATTACGTGTTTCAAACCGCGCTCAAAACATGCAGTTTGTGAATCTCAAGACTAATCTGCTCGATAGCAAATGGGGCGCGGGCGATATCTTTTTGCTCGAGTTTCACAATCGAAGCCTGACCCGTACAACAAACCTGATCGCGAAAATGCATGATCTGCTTCTGCCCGATTACCGGAAAGCTAAAGTCGAGCCTTACAACGAATACTTCGATTTCATTTTCGAATCGGAGGACAAACCGATTTGCGAACTCGACGGCTCGAACCAAGTGCGAATCAACGGGTTTGCAACCACTGACCCAAAAGGCAGCGGTGATGAACGCGTTTGGGAAGGCCGTCTGAATGCAACTTGGAACATAGCCCAGGCGAAATTCACCTCGCAGAATGTCACGCGCGTTCTAGCCGGTATGCGCAAGCGCAAAGACTAGCCGGCGCGATAGCCATGGGAATCCAGATACGCTCACCTGCTGACCGACTCATCACGGACAGGATTCAGATCATATACGCCACAATTGACACCGGGCCAGAACCTTTTGCTTTGTCGGCGTGCTGTGGCGAACGTGATATCCCGTTTCAGGAGTGCGATGAGCCGTCGAATGTTGCCGGAACCGTGCAGCGGTCGTTCGTCGGATACCTAGTGCTTCAAGAGGTACTTGCTTTGGTCCGTAACGGTTACCTCCATATAGAGTTCTCATACGGGCATGCAAGCTTTGGACCGATAGAGCTTCGCATCTCACCGCTGTCGATGTACCTGGCAGAGGCGTACCCGTTGAACCTCACCAAGTATCGTGTCGGGCGTCAAGTTCAGCGCCACCCCGACGCTTCCTCGCCGCGAACGTTGGTGTTTCCAGGGATACGTGCGACCGGTGGGGCTTCCTTGCGTGAGCTCATGCGCCTGCAGACGTTTCGAGAAGGCTGGTGGGCTTCAACGATTGAGTCACGACACCGCCGTGGCAGGGACGCGGAACTATCTCCCCGAGTGCGGTGGATCCAAGGGCACAACTGCTACCACGCAGCCAGGGCGCTTCAAAGACCCTACGCGCGCATCACAATGCTCAGAGAGCCCCTAGCGCGTCTGTTGTCGGTGTACAACTACAATTCTCTTGTGCACCCGTTCGAGTTCCGTTTTACCAGCTTTGAAGAGTTCATCTCGTCGGGTGGTGCCAAGGAATTCTCCCAGGCGGTTGAGTTGCTTCGCTGCACCGGTCGTGAAGTAGATACCAGAATGCCGGATGACGAGCTGAAGTCTTTAGTGGACCACGAGCTTGATCATAACTATTCCCTCGTTGGTATCACCGAGTTATACGAGGAGTCATTGTTCCTGATGGCCTTGCTAGGCCAGTATGAATCAATAGGCATGTGGTGGCGCGTTTTATCTGCACCGCGCGCGGTGCGGATACAGGATTTGAGGCCCGAGATTCGTCGGGAGCTCGAGCGTCAGTTGGCAGCGGATTCAAGCGTGTACCATGAGAGGCGATCGGACTTTTGCGATCGGGTCGCGGACTCTGACTTGGGACCGGATTTCACAACGTATAAGCGCGACTCGATCGAACAGCCGGATCTCCCAGATAAGTATAAGGTTGTAGAATGTCTTCGTTGGCGGCTAGTAATGGCCGAGTGGGAATTGGCGGAACTGCGGGCAACCCGAAAAGGCGTGCCGGTCTGATGAGGCACAACAAAGCGTCTAGAGCACGCGGCCGGCACCGGCGGCTTCGGATCGCAATCGTCATTCTTGTCACGCTTTTACCATGATAGACTGGGACTACACCGAGCTTGCGCGCGCGTATTTAAAACGTCCCGACTATGCGGGTTCGGTCATCGACGATCTGCTCGATCGGGCGAGTCTCAAGCCGGGCGCTCCGTGCTGCGATGTCGGGGCTGGGGTGGGTCATCTCACCCTGATGTTGGCGGATCGCGGACTGCTCGTGACGGCGGTCGAGCCCAACCAAGCTATGCGCGTTCTCGGGTTGGAGCGGACTAGAGGCGTCGAAAGTATCAAATGGGTCCAGGGTACCGGCGAAGCGACGAGACTGGATCGCGAGCTGTTCTCCTTGGTCGCATTCGGTTCCTCGTTTAACGTCACTGACCGGCCAAGAGCGCTCATGGAAAGCTGGCGTATACTCAAGCCGGGCGGCTGGTTCGCCTGCTTATGGAACCATCGTGTCCTCACTGACCCGGTGCAGGAGCGAATCGAGGCTATCATTCATGCCACGGTTCCCGGCTACGCGTATGGGACCAGGCGCGAGGATCAAACCGCCATCATACAGCAATGCGGTCTCTTCGGGCCAGTCACATACCTGGAGGGTACTGTTAGTCACCGTCAACCCATTGTCGATATCGTAGAGGCGTGGCGATCGCATGCTACGCTGTACCGGCAGGCCGGTTCCACCTTTGCGACGGTGATCACACGCATTGAGAATTATCTGAACGGCTTGGGAACATTTGCGATCAACGTACCCTACACGACCCGCTTATGGACGGCGCAAAGGAGGCCATGACTACTACACCTAGCACCCGGGTGAGGTTTGGAACAAAGGCTGAAACACTTGCTCAGTTACGGACCTGCCTCCGGTCTGCGTGTGTTCTTGACCAAGTGTGCGGCACGGTGGGAAGTTGGCGCGCCGACAGACAAGCGCTTCTCGTTGAAATAGAGGGCAAGGGCTGGTTCCGGCACCCTGTCATCGTCCGTTCTAGTACGAGAGCCGAAGACCAATCTTCTCCTTCCCTGGTCGGACACTATCTATCTGTGCCGGGGGTCGTCGGCCCTAAGGCGATCGGGAAAGCCATTGACCGAGTTCTCGCTGCCTATTTAAGGGACGGAAAGCTCCCCGACGATGCGGAACAATTCTTGATCCAGCCTCTGCTGGAAGGGGTCGCGGTTGCTGGCGTCGCGTTTGGGCGAGATCCAAATTCGATGGGGCCTTATATCGTCGTCAACTACGACGGCTGGTCAGGGTCGACATCCACTGTCACAAGCGGAGGCAAGGCCGATCTACGGACACTCTATCATCATTGGCGGAGCGAGACATACCCGGCAGGAATTCTCAGGCGCGTCGTCGAGCTAATGCACGAGTTGCGTCTGCTATTCGAGACCGACCAGATAGACGTGGAATTCGCGGCTCTTCCGGACGGCACTCTTTATCTGCTCCAAGCGCGCCAGCTCTTTCTAAATAATGCACCTACACTCGATGTCGATGAGCATGCCACAGTGATCGCCTCGATCGCTCACGAGTTATCACGCCAGGTGGGTCCGCACCCCAACCTTCTCGGAAAACGCACCATCTTCGGTGTCATGCCGGATTGGAACCCGGCGGAGATTATCGGCGTCCGCCCCCGGCCACTAGCGTTGTCTCTTTATCGTGAATTGGTGACGGATGCCGTCTGGGCCCAACAAAGGACGGACTACGGTTACCGCGACCTACGCGGTTTTCCGCTCGTACTAGATTTCTATGGGCTGCCCTACGTGGATGTCCGGGTAAGTTTCAACTCCTTTATTCCAAGTGACATCGATCAGGTTTTGGCAACCCGCTTGGCTGACTACTATATTGACCGGCTGTCGGAGGCACCGGGACTGCACGACAAAGTGGAGTTCCAGATTGTCTTCTCCTGCTACACCCTCGATCTGCCCAGCCGGCTTGCCGAAGTGCCCGATTTTGGGTTTGCCAGTCGAGACCGCCTGCAGCTAACGGAAAGCCTACGTCGTCTCACAAACCGCATAATCAATTGCAAGGCAGGGCTGTGGCACAAGGATCTAGCAAGCATCCAGGAGTTGGAAAGCCGCCAGAGCCTGCTGGAGAACACAAGACTTGACCGAATCTCACGAGTGTACCAGCTGCTTGAGGACTGTAAACGTTATGGGACGTTACCTTTTGCCGGCCTAGCGCGGGCGGCTTTCGTGGCGACGCAGCTTTTGGATTCGATGGTCGGAGTCGGAGAACTATCGATGTTGGAACGATCTGAATTCCTGAACTCTGTAAACACAATAAGTTCCAAAATGAAACGGGATTTCGCTATCATGCCACGCTCGGAGTTCTTGATGCGATACGGGCATCTGCGTCCCGGAACGTATGATATTTTGTCGCGGCGCTACGATGAGGCGCCGGATCAATACTTCGCCTGGTCGGGCCGGACAGGGTCGGAACAAGAGCCGGTTTCCGGCAATGCGTTTGTACTTTCCCCCACCCGGCTGCGGCGGATCGACACGCTGTTGGCTGAACACGAGCTCAATTGTTCGGCTCTTGAGATGTTGAAATTTATTAAGGACAGCATCGAAGCACGGGAAATGGCCAAGTTCGTTTTTACCCGGACGCTCAGCGATGCCTTGGCAATTTTCGCAGACTTCGGTCGCGAGCATGGCTTCTCAATTGAAGATTGCGCCCATGCCGAGATCGACGTTATTCACGACCTCTATCTGCGCAGAGGAAATCCGGCCAAGGTACTGAGAGAAAGTATCGCGCGAGGATACCGCCGCTATCAAGTTTGTCGCCACATCGTGCTACCGCCCCTAATCGAAGAGGCTTCCCAGGCCTGGAGCTTCCAGCTTCCTCCGGCCACTCCGAATTACATTACACAAAAGCGCACGATCGGAACAGTGACCTCAGTCTCCGACGGGCTGCACTCGCTCCCTGGGTCGATCCTGATGATCTCGAGCGCAGATCCCGGCTACGACTGGATATTTTCCCATTCCATTGCCGGATTCATTACGATGTATGGCGGAGTCAATTCGCACATGTCCATCCGGGCTTCGGAGCTTGGCCTACCCGCAGTCATCGGCGCCGGTGAAACCCTGTTCAACGGTTGGCGCAAGGCGGCGATGCTTGAGATTGATTGTGCCAACCAGAGCGTGAGGGTGATGCGATGAGACCGGGAATGGTTATCTGGATCACCGGGCTCTCAGGGGCCGGCAAGACGACGGTCGCACGGCAACTCTGCGACCGCCGCCGCAGAGCAGGACATCCCATCCTGTTGCTCGACGGCGACAGCCTGCGCCCCATCTTCGCGGACCAAAATGGCTACAGCCGGGCGGAGCGGCTACGGCTCGCCAGAAGCTACGCCCTTCTCTGCCGCATGGTTTCTTACCAAGGAATCGATGTCGCTTGCGCCACCATTTCTCTGTTTCACGAAATCCACGAGTGGAACCGAGCCAACCTGCCGCTATACCTGGAAATCTACCTCAGGGTTTCGCTCGATCTCCTGCAGTCCCGGGATGATAACGGCCTATACCGCCGCGCTGAGGAGGGCACCACCGTCAATGTTTATGGCGTCGACCTGGTGCCAGAAGAACCGCTGGCGCCAGACATGATCATCGACAATGAAGGAACCATTACGATTGACGAGGTGGTCGAGCTCATCCTTGCTCGGATGGAGACAACACGATGAAGCTTATTGCCGTCAGTCAGCGACCGCTGTCTCAAGAATCGCACGGGTTGCGCCTTGATACTCTCGACCAAAGATGGGCGGCGTTCTTGATAGGATGCGGCTTAATAGCCCAGCCCGTACCCAACCACCTCGATATTGTTCGACCACTATTGGAAATCAATGATCCCGCTGGCGTCCTTCTGACCGGTGGCGGGGACTTAGCGTCTCTAGACGGGCGCGACACGGACCGCGATGAGGTGGAGGGGGCTCTAATCGATTGGGCTCTGGCGAGAGGGCGTCCGGTAGTCGGGGTCTGTCGAGGCATGCAGCTGATTCAAGAACGGTTTGGCGTGACTTTACAGCCAGTCGACGGCCATGTGGGAAGGGATCACGCAGTGACAATCGATGGGTCCTATCGGTCAGTGAACAGTTACCATCGCTTCGGCACCCGAAAGACTGTTTCTGCTCTTGCGGTGCTCGCGGTGGCTGACGACGGCGTGATTGAGTCAGTTCGCCACCTCTCGGAGCCGGTGTATGGCATCATGTGGCATCCAGAACGCTCCAAACCCTTCTCCGCTGCGGATATTCGGTTCTTCCGCAACCTTTTTCCAGTTGAGCGGGTATCATGAAAGCAGTCCTTTTAGGTGCCGGACGGGGCGGCCGCCTCGGAAGCCTGACCGAAAACCGACCAAAATGCATGGTCGAGCTGGGGGGGCGCCCTTTGATTGATTGGCAGGTATCGGCGCTAAGGGCGGTAGGCGTCACCGATGTTGCAGTTGTCCGAGGTTATCTCGGTCACCGCATCAATGCGCCGGGGCCTTCGTTCTACAATCCTCGTTGGGCCCTGAGCAATATGGTCGCGTCGCTCTACTGCGCTCAATCCTGGATCGGACAGGGTCCGGTCATCGTCAGCTATACAGACATCATCTATGGACCGGAACCGGTGAGCCGCCTGCTCGAGTCGGGTCATGCCATCGCTATCACGATCGACACATGCTGGCTGGATTTGTGGCTGCAACGTTTCGCCGATCCGTTGAGCGATGCCGAAACCCTCCTTCTCGCGCCAGACGGCCGGGTCAGAGACATCGGCCGGCGGACAAGCGACCTAACTGAAATTATGGGGCAGTACATGGGCTTGCTATGCTTCTCTAAGGCCGGCTGGAGGACTGTTGCAGATTTCATCGACGCGCTGCATGAGGACGAGCGCGACCGCCTGGACATGACGACGTTACTACGCCGACTGATCGAGGAAGGAGTTCATGTCTACGGCGTTCCGGTCTCCGGAAATTGGGGCGAGGTGGATTCACCTTGCGACCTCCGGCTCTACGAGGAAATGCTGCGGGATGGCAGATTGAATATTAGTTCGCAAGAGCCCGCGTAATCACCCTCTTTTTGCAGAACTTTCCCCAAAACTATCTATGCATATCGTCCATGTCAGTCCTTGGCAATTGCCTGTCAAACTGTACGGCGGAAGCGAACGCGTTGCGTATTGGCAGGCAAAGGCGCAAGCGGTTCGCGGCCATCGCGTGACGCTGATCGCACCAGTTGGCACTACCTGTCCAGGCGTCGAAGTTGTCGAAATCCAGCCAGGATTTTCAGTTAGCGATTTAATCCCTCCAACCTGTGATGTTGTTAATATTCATGGACATATGCGGATCGACCCCACCAATAAACCGACCGTAATCACTAACAACAGCAACACTCAGGAGCGAATGTCTTACGCGCCTAACAAGGTGTACGCTAGCAAGAATCATGCGTCGCGGGCTGGTTCGCGAGCATTTGTGTACAATGGAGTTGATCCCGAAGATTACGCGTATCAAGAACGAAAGGAGGACTACGTCCTTTTTCTCGCCAAGGTCACACGCGAGGAAAAAGGTGTGGACATTGCGTTGCGGATCGCTCGGCGGTGTGGGTTGCGGCTTATTGTGGCAGGCGGTACTCGCATCGACCTCCTGAAGACAGGAGGTCTGCTGGACAGTCTGAGGAGCAACGTCCATTTTGTGGGCGAAGTTGGCGGCCAGCAGAAGGCGGACCTTCTGGCCCGGGCAAGAGCATTGCTCTTTCCTATTCGATGGGAGGAGCCTTTCGGAATAGCAGTCGCTGAAGCTATGATAAGTGGAACTCCGGTCATCACGTTCTCAATGGGCTCCATGCCGGAGCTCGTGTCTCCGGACGTTGGCTTTTTGTGTGCAAACGAGGACGAGATGGCTATAGCCCTGAATCAGGTCGGCCAGATCTCACCCAATCAGTGTCGGCTTCGAGCTATTGAGCACTTCTCCAGTGGCCTTTGCGCTGAAAAGTATATCACCTATTACGGCCGATGCATAAACGGCAACCCTCTTGAACCGTAGACCGTCGCGATTCACACTACTATTCGGAATGAACAACGATCCGACCTTCTTTCGCGTAATGCATTATCTGACGCTTCTCGTAATCCCAGTCATGCCATTTCCATCCGTGCCAGGTAAAACCAAATAAATGAACAGTTCCGCTTCGGTAGATCTTCATCACGTGGTGGAGCCCAAAAAAACCAGTGGACGGAACTCTTCGTTCTTTGTTCGAGTACGGCGGGTACGGTAAATGGTCCCCTGGGTAGGGAATTCCTTCAAACTCTTCGTAAACGTCCAGGACCATCCGGTCTATGAGGAGCTCACCGGCACGTTTCGCCGACTCAGCGTACTTCCGCTCATAAACCAGGGCAACCGTCGGAGCGGAGAGTTGGATGGCCATCTCCAGTCCATAAAAAGCCATGGCGTCCTCGTTAAAACGCAAATAAACTAATGTCACTGGCTCGCCGGGCTCGAAATTGTCCATCTTGTTGAAGCGCGCTACAACGTCAAATGTGCGAATTTCACTGCGAACATAAGAGGAGAGCGGGCCGTTTCCAACCACGGCAATCCGGCCGGCTTCGGGATTGGCAAAATCCCCGTTCACACTAGATACCGAGCCCAGCACATGCAAAGCGTACTCAAGAACGCACGGAAAAGTCAAATCGTGACAGAACCCTACCCTCATCTCGTGCTCCAGGGGGCACTTGAGGGCCAGCTCTATCATCAGCTAGCTGGTGAATATCCTGATCTCGAAACCTTACTGTGTGGCAGGGAACTTCAGTCGAACGGGCAGTGCTTCTGTAACGCCGCTGATGTGCTTGGCAACCCACGCATAAGTCGCCGGTGGCAGGATTTTTTTGAGATACACACCTCGGCCACGTTTTTCCGGGAGTTAGTGTCGCTTTTTGGAGACGTGATCGAAGAGAATCATCCTGGTCTGTGCAAGCAGATCGGTAAACCACTTGCGGAGTTCAAAACGAGCATCCGCAACAAAGAACCCATGACAGACATCGCTCTCGACTGCCAATTCGTTTACAATGCACCAAGCGAGACGCCGAAATGTGTCAGGGGTCCTCATCTGGATAGAGCGGTCGCTCTGTACGCAGGGCTTTTCTACTTTCGGCTTGAGGGCGACGTTGCCGTGGGCGGGGACCTGGATCTTTATCACTGTGTAGACGGCATTCCGGCGGTCGGCCCGAACAGAAGCATCCCCAGTGAAACACTTCAAAAGGTAACAACCGTGACCTACGAGCAGAATACCTTGGCATTGTTTTCCCACTCCGATCATTCCGTACATGGTGTATCCGTACGCGAACCATCCCGATGGCCACGTTTGCATATAAATCTGCTAGGAGAAGTCGCAGCAGATCTTTATTCATAACGGGCCTACTTCTCGACCCCGCGTGATCAGCCGACAATTCTCGGCGTTGGTTGTTTGTACATGGCCCTCCCTGGTGCCACCGGAGAGAACACGCTTGCAATTGGTGTTTTAAGAAGAAGCCTTTTTAGCGGACACAACGAGAAACGGGGGCCGCCTTCTTTCGTGCACCAAGTCCGGTCTTTGCTTGATATGCTCGGCTCCTGGCGTCGGCTCCATTAGACATGTTAATACCAAACCAGACTTTATAAGGGTATTCACGTAAGACTCAACCGTGCGGTGATACTTAATCACGCCATCGACAAACCACCGAGAATCACGTCTCCCTTCGTCCTGATATCGGTCCACCGGCCAATGCAATCTTTCGTCATCCGGCCCGGCGTACCATCCCGCCGCCATTGCGGTGCAGATTGGGTGCTCCACGGAAAACGCGAAAACAGCCCCTTGCTCTAGACTCGCTGATATCCGGCAGAATAGTTCCGCAATGTCCTGTACATACTGAAGGCAGAGGGAAGAGACAACGAGGTCAAAGCGACTTATTTCTATTCGATAATCTTCGATCGCCTGATTCACAAACGTCGCCCTCTCATCCTTAATCAAAGCTCTTGCTCCGCTGATCATCCGCGCAGAAATATCCACCCCAATGAAGGATGATACACCTCGCTCCAAGGCGTAGGCGGCGAAACCGCCGAACCCGCAACCTAGATCAAGAATCCGGAGGCCTTGTAAATCGGGCAAGAGCCCCCTCAGCGACGGTTGCTCCAGCACTGCATTAAGTCCCTTTTCACCTTTGCGGAAGTTCATATACCCTTCGAAGAACTCGGGTGTGTCGTAAATGTTCTGTTTCATTCTCTAAATCCCCAGATTCGTAAACCAATTTTCAACCTGTTACAAATGCTCACCTGGTGCGGCCCTCCGAAGCACCAGGCTCAACGCCTAGTGGCCGAAAGTCTGCTACTTCAGCGTGTTCCTGACTGATATCGAACTAACTTGCGATAGAGGTTAACAGCTTGCCGCTCCGTGAGACCCGAGATGTAATCAGCCACCCTCCGAGCAGCAGAAACATCACGAGACCGACCAGTGAACGGAGGAAAGCCAATTGGGAGGAATTCCGAATTGTTATTCTCAACAGACATGAACAATATGTTAAAGAGTTCTCGAATAATGGTCCGTTGCCGACGCTGCAATGTCGCCGAGTCGTTCCGTTTGATGACGTAATGCCATGTGAGCTCTTTCAGTATGTCTGTTTGGTTCAAAGCATTTTGATTGATCTTGACACACCGCCCACCATTCAACCCAGGGTCAACAAGATCGATGGCCTCAATGTATTTTGAGATCAGAACGGAAGCAAAGAACCAAAGATCACGACTCTGAGGTTGAGAGCCGTCGTATGCCCGATCAATTGGAAAAAAACTAAACACCTGCCTTAGCGCGTGTTCGAAATCGTACCGATTACCGGCAACATGCTCCTTACGTTTGCAGGCCTGATCAAAGAAGTCGTTCCATTCTCTTTTGCCAAGATCTCCGCCATTCGCGAACAGATGCAACGGGATCAACCCGGCACAATAAAAGTCAACCACGTCATGGACGGCATAAGTTATGTTATCAGCCCAATCCATGATTTCCGCTTCTGCCGATCGAGTCAAGGCCCGTGCCCCTTTGCGCACCGAATCAAATACTCCCGCTTCGGACTCATAAGCGCCCCACTTGTTCATTTTCTCGGGATTCTCTTCATAGCGCCAGGGGTACTTCAAGATGGCATTGAGTGTTGCCTGTGTAAGATTCAGCCCCGGCTGAATATCTTTGGCTACTGCTGTATCACCGATTGCCAGTGACGTGACGATCCTGAAACTCTGCGCGTTCCCTTCATATCCCTCACAAGCTTTCCCAACCTTTTGCTTCACCAAATCGTTTAGTTCACGCTCGGCTATATGTCCGAATGGAGGATGGCCCATGTCATGCGCCAATCCCGCAGCTTCCGCCACATCTGGGTCTATTTTAAGCAACCCAGCTAGTTTTGCCTCTTTGATAATAATGGCTTCCGCGATACGCCGAGCGAGTTGCCCCACTTTCAGCGAGTGAGTGAGGCGGTTATGAACCAACACCTGCCCGTCGGACGACCGAGTCTGAGTAACCTCAGCAAGCCGAGCAAAATGGGGACAATACAAGATTCGATCGCGATCTACTTGGGCTTCAGATCTGTATCCCTTGGCGGCGTTTTCAGGATAAAACCGCACATTGCGATCCGCCAATTTGGTGTCCAACACTTCCTGAGCGTCGTGGTAACGCTGGTCACGAAGCTCCGCCAGAGCGGTCTCTACGATCTGAACATGCGCCATAGGATTTCGTCAGTACTAACCTGACCAATCGATTTAAAACAACCTCAAACGCTTCCTGACGGCGCTTCCATTTTACTGCTCTCACACGCGGGTGACGACAAGGCTTGGTCTACCTTGGTTTTTGGCTCTGGTTGCGGATGAAGGCGATGGTCCGCGAGGGTGGCTTAAGAGAAGGTTGTACCAAAAAGCACTACCGCCCCGACGACCCGGCGCAGATGTCGGTCAGGATCTGTCGACGCTTGGCGCAGGCCTGGATCCACGCCAGTCCGCTCAGGGAGGGTGTCATCTTGATCTGTAATTGTCATTCTTTAGACTCGTTTTTTAGAGTTAGGCGCTATAAAGCCGATGCTGCTGCCAGCAGATATGTATATGGGTCAGTACAATGAAGTAACTTTTTACCTCAACGGAAAAGAGGTCACGATTGAGAATCCGTCACCCGATCTGCTCCTGATCGATTATTTGCGTTCTCCTGGCGTTGGACTAATTGGTTCGAAGAAGGCTTGCGGCCAGGGCGGATGTGGCGCCTGCGCAGTCATTGTTTCGAGTTGGAACGCTTCTGAAGGGCAGCCCAGGCATCGTGCCATTAATTCGTGTCTGCAGCCGGTTTGTGCGTTGGGTGGACTGGTAGTGACGACTATCGAAGGAACGGGTGCAGTCCGTCGCCCGAGTCCTTCTTTCTTGAATCACTCGGCCACCACTTCCCGACACGCCGCACCACCCGATATGCCACCTTCCGCGATAGTCGAGGCTCCAAAAGAAGTTCAGGCAAAGAGAGAGACGGTTCAAAGCGATGTTCGGGCTGCGCTGGAGAAATTGGATAAAATTCCAAAGTCGCAACCGAACGATGGAATGAATCCGGTTGCCCACCGGTTGGCGCTCAACAACGGCAGCCAGTGCGGCTACTGCAGTGTGGGTTTTGTGATGAACATGTCAGAGTTCATTGTCAATAACCAGACAGCCACTAAACGCGAGATTGAAGACATTTTCGACGGCAATATCTGCCGCTGCACTGGCTACCGTCCCATACTTACCGGGATGAAGACCTTTGCCTCCGACTGGAGTCAGGAGGACGAAAAGAATCGGATGAAGTGCAAATGCGACTACGAGTCCACGTCAGAACTTCCGGCCAATTTCGTCATTCCGTTCCCCGTCAAGGCGGAGCGCCCGGCAGTTCCTGTCTCACTGGTTTATCGAAACCGGAAATGGCACACGCCAGACACACTTTCGGAACTTGTTCAGATAATGGAGAGCAATAGGGGCAAAAGACTTCGTTTGGTACACGGAAACACTTCCTACGGAATATACAAGACGGAGTACCATGAGGCAGAGGTTCTGGTCGACATCAGATTAGTCCCCGATCTATGCTGTAAGCCTAAGGTCCAAAACGGCGAGCTGCATGTGGGAGCCGGAATCGCCTACAGCGAATTGATCAGGGTTCTGGAATTTGAGATGCAAGCTTCGCAGGTAGGGGTAACGAGTCGGCTCGGGGCGATCCACTTCATGGCGCGGCGAACCGCCGGGCGAATCGTGCGGAATGCGGCTTCAATAGGCGGGAACACGATGCTCGTGCTGAAGCACATCCATGAGGGCACGGGTGTACCCTTCCCTTCTGACATCCTCACCGGGCTTGCTTCCGCAGAGGCTAGGATCGTGTATCTGGACCTCGCAGGTGGAAAGAAACCTAGACTGCAAACCTCCACGGTAGATGAACTGGTGCAACGCGTGCGCAGAAATGCCGACTTTGCCGACGATATCGTTCTGATCCGCTATGAATTGCCGTGTGGAGCGCCTCGGGAGGTGACTATACCTCAAAAGGTGGCGCTACGTGATGTTAACGCTCACAGTATTGTCAACGCGGCGACAAGGTTTCAGTTGTCCGATGACATGGTTGTGGAAGAGGCCGTATTAACCTTTGGAGGCATTGCGCCCTTTCCGTGGCGAGCCAAAAAAACCGAACAGGCGCTCGTCGGCAGAAAACTCTCTCTCAATGATGTTCCAAAGTTGGCCGAACTTCTACAGCAGGAAGTCGATTCTGAGCTAGAGAGTTGGGCAGGGCGCATGAAGGGGTTGCCCTCAGAGGGATTTACCAACGAGTACCGAATGCAACTCGCGATTTCATTCCTCTATAAAGGAGTAGTCAATGCCCTCCTGAAACAGCCGGATGCAGTTCCCAACAAAATACAGTCGAGCGGAATGATCACGTGGGGTCAATGGCCCGTCAGTGACGGGAAGCAATCGTTTTCAACACAGCCCTTCAAGCAGCCTGTCTCGCAGCCCTACATCAAACTCTCCTCTATGCACCAGGCGTCCGGGCAAGTTCACTATACGCAGGAGCTCCCGATGCCTCCCTTGACCGTCAACGCGGCATTCGTTCAAAGCCGTCGCGCTCTCGCAAACTATTTTTTCGTGATTCCTGGAGACAATAACGCGGTAGACTCCGCTAAACTGCGGGACTACCTGACGGATTACTCAAGCTCATTCGTCGACCTGATCACTCACGAGCAGATAAAGGATGGTGGCATTAACTATCAAGGTATGGGGTTCGACCAACCGCTGTTTGCTGAATGCATGGTCAGCTATGTAGGTCAATCCATCGCTCTAGTCCTCGCTCATACCGAACAGGATGCTATCCGGATCGCTGACTACGTGACCCGGTACTGTGTGGGCTACGGCCCGGCGGACTGGCCAGCGCCGTGGAACGAGCCCGTGTTGAGTCTTGAACAAGCGATCAAGTTCGGAAGCGTTTTTCCCGATTCACCGTCGACCGCTGTTTACCTTTCTCATATATGGAAAATCACGCGCCCTGGCAGTCGCTTTGATTGGACAACGCCTGACAAGGAGGCACTTGACAGAAACATCGTAAATCGCATGGGGATGGTTGACGGGATTTCATGCCAGATTGTCGAGAATACGCAAACCACTGGCGGTCAACTCCATTTCTATCTGGAAACCCAAGCATGTGTCGCTGAGCCAGCTGACGAATGGCGCCTCATCGTGCGGCCTTCCACGCAAAGTCCGATGGAGATGCACCAGACGATAGCCATGGCCCTCGGGGTCGAGTATCACCGGATTGAGGTACGCGTTCCTCCAGTTGGGGGTGCTTTTGGAGGAAAGACAGAACAGTCCCGCTTTGTTGTGGGCCCTGCGGCGGTGGCTGCGCATGCGAGCAAGAAACCGATTCGGCTTGCGATGCCGCGGGAAGAAGACAGCAGCATGATAGGTAAGCGCCACGCCTACTACGGCCAATATCAGATTGCCGTGGACCGCGGAGAGATCAGGCCCGAAGACAAAGGGATCATTCAAGGTCTCCAGACCAAAATGTGGGGGGATGGTGGTGCCTTCTACGACTGTTCGTTTATCGTCTCTAATTGTATCCAACTGCGCGCGGACAATGCCTATCGAGTTCGCAATTTTGAGAATCAGATCGATGTCTGTCGGACTAACAAAGCACCGAGTACCGCGTGTCGCGGGTTTGGCGACATTCAATCGAAGGTCATTCTGGAGAATGCCATAGATGATGCGGCCTTCTCTGTAGGCATGCTGCCCGAGGAATTGCGCGAAAAGAACCTTTACCTGCGCGGTGACCTAACTCCTTTCGGGCAGGCTTTGCCCGAATGTTACATCAGGGAGGTATGGGACTTCCTGAAAAAGAAATGCGATTACGGCGAGAAGAGACGTCGTGTAGTCGAGTTCAATAAGCAAAACAAGTGGCGCAAGCGGGGACTTGGCATGATTCCGGTCAAGTACGGTTGCGGGTTCAATCTCGCGCAACTCGAGCAGGCAGCAGCAATCGTTGCCGTAAATCAGGGCGACGGCACTGTCCTTGTTCATCAGGGCGGCGTGGAGATGGGACAAGGATTACTCACCCAGATTCAACAGATTACTTCCTATGTGCTCAATGTTCCCCTCGAACTGGTACGTGTTGAAAGCGCGAATACGATAGTCACCCCGAATCCCACCAGCACCGGCGCCTGCACCGGAACCGCCTACAACGGAGAGGCCGTCAAGCAAACCTGCGGGCAATTGCGGGCTCGTCTGATGGATTTCGGTTACCAGATGCTCAAGGATCGTGGTGGCGCTTGGTGCGAGAAGGCCGGCATTGATTTCTGGAATCACGCTGAAAAAGGTTGGGCGGCCCGGACAGGGCCCAACAAAACATTAATCTGGCAAAAACTTGTGCAACTGGCTCACGCAAATCGCGTCGGCCTGATCTGTAGCTTTACCGCAAAAATCGAAGGTGGGACGACACCAGTGCCTGCGATTACTTACAAACCGCAGCACAAGCAACCAGATATTCCCGGCGTAGAACGAGATAAAGAAGTGAACATCGGGGGTCCAATCGATTCATTCATTGGCTTCACCTATTCCGCGGCTTGCTCGGTCGTGGAGTTGGATGTTCTCACAGGGGAGGTAAAATTGCTCAGCTCAGACATTGTCTACGATGCAGGATGGAGTCTCAACCCAGCTATCGACGTCGGCCAAGTGGAGGGTGCCTTTGCGCAGGGGATCGGATACCTTCTGTTCGAAAATCTGGTGTTCGAAGAGAATGGGCCGGAAAAGGGACGTCTCAATACCTTGAACACGTGGCGTTACAAGCCTCCGGCTTTTACTAACATTCCCTTAGAGATGAACGTTCATCTCTTCCCGCGCGACATTGTAGAAGGAATACCTGAGAATCCCAACGATATCTTCTCCGCCAAGGAAGTCGGTGAGCCTCCCCTCGTGTTAGCGACTAGCGTGTTTTTCGCGGTTAAAGCTGCGGTCAGAGACTCTCGCCTGGAACGCAAGCTCAGTGGGCTGTTTAGACTTGATGCTCCCGCTACGGTGCAAGAAGTTCGTCGAGTTTGTGAAGTCTCGATTAGCGATTTTGCTGCGTCTGCCGATGACGAAGTTTAGATATTTTGTTTAGTCATTTGGTCGGCAATGTAATCCGCTTGCCGAATTGCGAGCGCGACAATCGTCAGTGTCGGATTTTCCGCTGTGCTGGTTGTGAACTGACTGCCATCCGAAATAAACAGGTTTTTAATGTCGTGAGCCTGACCCCATTTGTTACAAACGCCCTCTTCCGGACGCGCGCTTTGACGACAAGTGCCCAGGTTATGGGTTGAAGGGCCCGGCGGGGTCCGAATGATGCAGGTCGCACCCACCGCATTATAGACCATAGCACCTCGCTTATAGGCGTGGTTACGCATGGCAATTTCGTTCACATGCTCATCATAATGAACGTTCGGAACAGGCATGCCGAACTGATCTTTCTCCGTCGGGTGAAGCGTCACACAGTTGGTTTCCTGCGGCATGTCTTCACCCACCAGCCACATGCCGGCCATGCGTTCGTAGGCTTCCATTGCACGTGTAAATTCGTGTCCCCACCCTGCGAGATCGATACTCCCAGAGAGGCTGTCAGCAAGGAAAGACGGGCCGACGTGCCCGGCCTCCATGTAATAGCCACCGGCAAATTCTCGATCCGGTCTATGATGACGTTCGTCCCTGATGCAGCCAGCCATCGTATTCCCTCGATACATCCGGACGGGTTTATCGAATATGGCCCATATTCCGCCGTTCATGTGGCGCATATAATTTCGCCCAACTTGCCCGGAAGAATTCGCCAGGCCCGCCGGGTATTGGGTGCTCGCGGAGTTGAGGAGTATCCGAGGCGTTTCAATGGAGTTGCCGGCAACACAGACAACACGTGCCCGCTGCTGATGATGATTGTCCTGCTTGTCAGCATATACAACCCCAGTAACCCTTCCGAATTTATCATGTTCTATTCTTAAAACGTGACATTCCGGACGCACCTCGAGATTACCCGTCGCCTCACCTTTGGGAATTTCGGCGTTTAACGTCGACCATTTCGCATTGGAGCGGATCCCCTGAGTACAGAACCCGTCATGAATCGTCGCAGGACGCCCGTCGCGCGGACGCGAATTGATGGCCATGTTGCCAGTAGAACATTCCTTGTAACCAACTCTTTTAGCCCCGGCCGCCATGACGATCTGACTGTTGCACGCGTCATGTAGTGGAATTCCGTGAGTCCCCGTTACACCCATTTTATCTTCCGCCTTGTCGTAGTAGGGTTCAAGCTCTGCCAATGTTAAGGGCCAATTTAAAAGGCTAGCTCCCGTGATACCGCCATAGACATCCTTGGAGTGTAGTTCACGCGCTTGGATCCGCAGCGAAAACCCCGACCAATGCACCGACGTCCCGCCGACGATTTTGCAAATCCACGCCGGGAAATCTGGAGAATCTTTGGCAACCCTCCAGGATCCCGAAGCGGTCCGTTTATCAAACCAAGTCAGCTGGTCAAATGCTTGTCGCTCATCATCGATGTGCTGCTCCCGTTCAATCCGAGGTCCCGCCTCCAGTATCAGCGTGCGAATTCCCTTTTGAGCTAATTCATTTCCGAGCGTACCGCCTCCAGCGCCCGATCCGATAATCAGCACCAAGCCACCATCATCCAGACCAAATGTTCGTGGCACAGATTAAAGCTCCTCCACTTTAATCCAATCGATGTCGTTGAATCCACGATGGAGATAACCACCTTGATCATTGGACGGCCCTTCGTATCCGAACCGAGGCCAGATCGCAGGATTACTGTAGAAGTAAATGACGAAATCCGACCGCAGTCTTTGAAAGAAGGAAGTTTGCTCAGCTTGTTTGAGTACCTGTAGTCTTTCCTCCTCCGAAAGGCTCGTCCATGTAGACCTTGTCTGGTGGTTCAGGGCGGCGACTCCATTGGAGAGAAAACCAGAGAAGGCTTGGTCTTGTGCGGCATTCTCGTCTAGCTTTCGAACAACATGCTCGTAGAACTCGTCCGGAACGGCATTGTGAGGGAACATGATCCGATAGATGGAAACGAGTTGTTCGACGAGCCCAGGGTGAAAGCTGCGATACTGATAAGTCACCGAATCAGAGTCGGTAAATGCGGCTGGCGGTTTCATCGAAGAATTATCGGCTACTCCTAAGCGCCGGGCCTAACTTCTCAAGCGACGCGGTCAAGCTTTCAAACATTGACCAGCAGAAAACAGGCACCTTTTGGACCCAGATTCCCTTAGCCGGCCCGAGCTTAGACCACTCCACGCTCAGACTCCCACTCTTGATGTCGATGTGATGTACCGCGCTATAGAGCGCATTGGTGTCGATGAACTCGTATACCGGGTTGCCAGAGGCAGGCCAGGAGCTGCCGAAAGGCGGTCTGTCTCTCACCGATCTTGTATACAAGGCTGCAGCAAGAGTTCCATCATCGCACGGGCACATATCAACCAGGCCGCGAAGAGGAGGTCGATCTCTAACCTTACCCTGGTCCCGATGGTACCTTTCGTCATACAAGAGCTCATTGGGGTAGTGGATTATCCATCGGGGTTTCAGATTATCCCCTTTCAGGCCACGCATCACCGAGTCATGCGTCGCGCACGCGAATCCGCCCGATCCGAATATCCATAGATATTGCTGATCGACCCGGAGCCCAGAATAGCTCTCCCAAGGAGCGCGCACGTAGCCCTCCTTTCCTACTGCGTCGACGTAAATCTCGGGTGAAGCTTCCAACCCCCCATACGTTATGTAGTCGATCTTCGTCGACCCGGAAACCTGCGGCTCTATGTCCGGGTCGCCTTCGACACAACTCGGATGGTGTACAACTCGGACCGAAATCGCCTTGGATTTGACAACTCGAGCGTAACTCTGCTGCACTTTGTTGTCTTTGCTCAGGACAAACCCGCGTATGTCTTTGTCCTTTGCAGCGTAAAACAAGATGTCTGTCTTGTCGTTGTGGGCGGCGCCAGGCGTCGCCCAGATATCGGTTAGTGCATGGAGCGAGAAGTTGTCACAATTCAACTCCACGGACTCTATCGTTTTGTAGGGAGCCTTAACGACTCCATGATAAGTGCGATCGTAGCCCGACCAACCGTCATCGATCCAGGGTTCCAGGCCAATAATGTGGTAAGTCGGGTTGGGCGTGTTCATGTCTTGCCTCGTCATGGCTACTCCAATCCGTTTCTGCTCACCCCCGAGATAGACGAACTCGCCTTTCCGGATACTGGTGCCGGCCCACAAATGCTTTTTTCGGGCCTCGTCGATCTGCCAGAGCATTCCGCGATCTCGGGCTGCCGGCACGGCACGTCTCAGGTACTCCAGGTTGGCTTTATTGACAGCGCCGTATTGGATGAGACGCGCGATTCCGAGCGCCAAGAATTCTTCTAATTTGTCTCGGACTTTCTCTTTTTCCGGCTCGGGAAGTTTGTCTGCCTCATCGAACCGTTTCCTCATCGAGTCCGTACTAATAAGAGAGACAATCATGACAACTGTTACCAGCAGATCGGTGTAAGCCTGGCAGATGGCGGCTAATATGGTAGGCCACAAATCCTGGTCTTGATTCTTCTCTTCCTGCAGCCATTCTGCTACTTCCCAGAAACGGGTCATCGTCGGTCCGTCTATGGGGTTAAAATCCTTGATGAGCTGCGTGATGACCCTGATCTGCAGACCGGGCGCCAGCGCGGTCTCGATGCGCCCGCTTATATCCTTCAACGAGGTCGCATAGGCTGTAATATTTGTGTGAACCGCTTTGATGGTCTGCGAAATCTTTTCGGCTTGGAGCTCTCTCAGGAGGTTTTCGATCTGTGACGTCAACGACTCGGACTTCGGGGCGAAAAAACTGAGGATCTGCCCGATCATCGCAAAAATCGCGCCAACCAGCATACCGGGAGGCCCGCCGGCAACTGAGAGGGCACCCAGCATCGGAGCGAGGGAAGCGCAGATATCCATCACCGCCGCAGAGCCAGTGATCGCATCACCGTTTTGGTAGGCAGTAATCGCTGCTAGCGTGCCCTTGGTAATGTTGGGTAAGGCCTTCGCCAGGTTCTCCTCGAGCTTCTCAAACTCTTTGCGTCGCTTGTCATCCGGTGCCAGTCGATCGGCTTCCTGCCGTTCTTTCTCATATTGGGTCATGAGTCCGCCAGCGCGGACACCTAAGGACAATTCCAGCTCTCGCCTGTCCATTTCATCCATGTTGCCGGGCAGGAACTGCTTCTGCGCCATTAGCTCGAGTATGGCAGCAATATATTTCTGGGGGTCATCACTCATGTTCAATTCGTGGTGGGCTGATTTGTTATTTTTATGTATGTACTTAGTGATCAGGTTTTTGCTCGCAGATTCACCATTTGAATTCTGCCCCTGGCCACCGACCAGTACGGGCTGCGCGTATTTGTCCAGATGACAAATCACACCTCAGTAATTTTCACGAAAACTATAGAACGGTACAGTCAAATCAGTGGTCGATATCGGAAAGTTGGCGAACAAGTGAGGACGTAAAAATTGACCCCTAAAGAACTCTACATTGGGTTAATTACTCTGTACACATGATCGAAGGAGCTGGTAATGCTCGGTTTCAGCGCTGCTGCAAGTAAAGGCGATTGAAATTTTGGAGTTTGCCGATCAGAATTTGTGCTAGGCACAGTGCCCAGAGTCAAAGGCTCCCCTCAATACATGGAGTAATGTGCGATGCAAAATGAGAAACAGATACGGACTCTCGTTCTTCGCGTGCTAAACGTAGCTGAGACTGGTCATCCGGACGGTAAACCTCACGCTGTCTACATCTACGCCGATGGCAAAAACGGTCGCAAACAGGTGACGCTGGGAGTCGGATTCACTGAAGACGGCGGAAATCTAGCGAAGGTACTCAAGAACTATATTGCCAAAAAGGGCTCTTTCGCCGATCGGCTTTCAGCTTACCTTCCTGACATCGGCAAAGGCACTCTCGCCGCCAATAAGGTGTTCCATCAGCTGCTCAAACAAGCCGGAGAAAGTGACCCGCGTATGGCAGAGGCGCAGAACGAAGAGTTTAACAAGGCTTATCTGGAACCGGCTTTAAATTGGTTCAGCAAAGGCGGTTTCGTCTTGCCACTTTCCTTTCTGGTGATCTCGGATAGTTATCTTCATTCTGGTGGGATCCGAGACGCTTTGCGAAATAGGTTCCAGGAGAGTACGCCGTCTACGGGAGGCGATGAGAAAGTATGGATTGGAAGCTACGTCGAGGCCAGACACGATTGGCTTTCCAACCACTCTAATAAGCTGCTTCGCAACACCGCTTATCGAACTCAAGCTTTGCGTACCGAGATAGCCAGGGCAAACTGGATGCTGGATCAGCTCCCGATCAACATGAACGGAGTCGCAGTGCACCTCCCAGCGAGGCCTTCCGGCATCAGTTCGTAACGTTCTTTGGATCACAGTGACCAGGCGAATGACCAAACTCCTTGATTGCTAATGAATTAAATCACCCGGCGCTCAAAGAATGGATGGAATTCCACCAGACAAACGGGATTGGACAGAAGAAAGGTTGAAAGGTTCCCAATTTATCACATTATTGAACCGCACAATTCCCTCCAACATGAGAAATCGCTTCGCTTTCGTTTTAGTCGCAGCTTCTGTCTTACTGCTTTCAGGCTGTTCCACGACCTACTATAGCTATGAAGGTGGCGGTGTTCTAGTCGGCCAGGGCGGCGCATCGAAGCGAGTGAACGGAATCGATATCTGGACAATTGGTGCGCCCGCGCGGAGATACCGAATCATCGGGTATATTACAGATAGCCGACCGGAAGAATTCGTCGGTATCGGTGGCAGGGACTCTTCGCTTGCCAAGCTCGCCAGGGAACATGGCGGTAATGCTATCTTGATTCATTCGGATGTTTCCCGGTACGCAGGCACAACAACCAACACTGTTGTGAACTCGAATTACAAAGAGGAAAAAAAAGGCAAAAAGAATAAAGGCTCCAGCTCAACGTTCGTGACCGAAACCTCCGAGGATCAATATCAGCGTGAAGGCAAGTTTTACGTGATCAAATATCTTTGATCCGACGTGTCAACGGAGCGGGATGTCGGTTCTTGGGAACATTTTTCATGCAAACGGCCGAATGTGCCAACTTGCTTTTTATTTTTGACTCGTGAAATACGGAACGGTGGTGCGGTCTATTCGGAGCTACGTGGATCGGGTATTTTCGAGGAAACCCAACATTTAAGGCGGAGATTCAAAATGTGGCCATGGAGTAGTTTACCAGGAACTCCGTATATGCGATTCGATGGAGTTCGCCAATGCCCTGAAAGTTGCCGCGTTAGGAATAAACTCTAATCTAAAATAAAACTCTATGATTCGCACTTTTGCCGAAAAACGCGCTGCCTTTCGCGCCCTCCATCAGCAAGGTTGTTTCGTGCTGCCCAATCAGGTGAGGACGTTGTCCTGGTCGCTCGCACCGAAGGTCTTTTGAGCGATCCCGCTGCCCTCAGCCCTGCCCTTGATAAGCTGGTCGCTTTTGCGGAGGCGGGTGCCGATTGTTTGTATGCCCCAGGCGTGCGGAAAAAGGCCGATATCGCAGCGATGGTCCGTGCGGTGGCACCCAAGCCCCTCAACGTCTTGTCGATGAGCATTGATCTCAGTGTCGCTGAAATCGCAGATCTAGGGGTGCGGCGGATCAGTGTCGGTGGCGCTCTGGCGCGAGTCAGTTGGGCCGCAATGTTGTCGGCGGCTAAACAGATGAAGGCCGGTTCCTTCGAAGGTTTGTCTGGAGGAGTACCAGGCCAGGAGCTCAACGAGATTTTTGGAAATTTCGCTTAAACCGGATCCTTCGCGCCTGGTTGCGAGACGTTGCGAAGGTAAACGCGAACGTCATTCACTGCGACTGCGCCTCAATCATTCTGATGACTATAAAGTTTGGACATCACCGAATCGAGGTTGAAGCTGGCCGGTTTTTGTCTCGGTGGAAACTCTTTGAAAGATTCTAACCATTTTCCGACCACAACCTGGGCCGGTACGAGCACAAAAGCATGCTCCACCATCCACCTGTCGTATTCCATCGAAGCGTCACCTCGTTCTAACGGATCAGCGAGTAGATCGAACGTTTGGGGGAGACGAAGATTGGTGAATTCCTGAGTCCAAATCTTTACTCCAGTCCAATTGTTCTCCTTAAAGACGATTTTCCAACGACCAACCCTGACTGCGAATAAATCGCCATCGTCGCTCCAATAGAGAAACTGCGTTCTTGGTGACTTATCGACTTCGCCCTTAAAGAACGGCATCAGATTGTAACCATCCAAATGAACATGGAAGGTTTTGTTGCCAACCGAATATCCCTTCAGACACTGGTCAACTACACCGGGATCCCCCGCTGCTGCGCAAAATGTCGGTAAAAAATCTTCATGCGCAAACATGTCGTTATAAATGGTCCCGGGTTTGATCACTCCGGGCCAACGAATCAGGGTCGGAACACGGAACCCTCCTTCCCACCCAGTCGCCTTTTCACCTCGGAAGGGAGTACTCCCACCGTCGGGCCAACTCAACATTTCGGCACCGTTATCCGTTGTATATACAACGATGGTATTGTCCGCGATCCCAAGATCATCCAGCTTCTTTAGCAATTCTCCCACCATGCCGTCGTGCTCGACCATCCCGTCTGCTTCAAGGCCCAATCCTGTTTTGCCCTCTGATCCTGGTTTCAGGTGGGTGAAAATGTGCATTCGAGTTGAATTGAAGTAACAAAAGAACGGCTTTCGCGCTGTGTGCTGCCGATCTATGAAATCAAGCGCCGCGGCGAGAAACTCTTCGTCCACTGTTTCCATCCGCTTTTTCGTCAGGGGCCCGGTGTCCATTGTCTTGCCGTCTGCATAGGAATGGATAACACCGCGAGGTCCGAACCGTTTCAGGAATTCGGGGTCTTTCGGATAATCTGGATTTTCCGGTTCTTCTTCCGCATTCAAGTGATACAGATTCCCGAAAAATTCATCGAATCCGTGATTTGTCGGTAGAAACTCGTCCCGGTCACCCAAATGATAAAGGCTGCCCGACCCGCGGTGCAACTCTGCTGACCGTACCAACAGTTAAATAAAGCGCCTTCTTTCGCGATTCGATCAATGTTGGGCGTTTGATAGCCCATCATTCCTCTGTTGTAGCAGCTTGGGTTAAGCCAACCGATATCATCACCCATGATGACAAGTATATTCGGTTTGGTTGCCGCCTTCTGTGCGTAACTGATCCTTGGGCCGACAGCTAAAAGAAAAGAGATGCTGAGAATCAAGGTTCCAAGGCAACGCGACTTCGTTTCAACAAATTTTGCAACATTCACAAATGGCTTCCTTTCCATTGGAATTGATGGCGACTCTGGTGAGGATGTTTTCCGGATGTAAATTTCCCGCAAAAACCAGTGATAACCAAAAAATCATTCTTCCGAAACGCTAATCTTTCCAATCGTTTCGATTTCTCACTGAGTGTGATCGGAGGTTTTTGGGCTGTTTCCCATGCATGTTTTCCCCACTCTTACAGAAATTTATGATCCAGGAGTAATCCTGGGCACGAACTACCTCTGCAGCAAGGAGCGAGTGAGTCGGCAATATCCAAAACCCATCAGAGCGTAACGGAGCAGGAGCTCACCATCGTAACGTGAATTTAAGAGAAACTGAATGGTTAGTAGCAGCAATAGCGATTCCGGTCGTCTCGTTCGGGCTTTTGTTGTTAGTTGAAGATCAATTTCTCAGATCGACTCCGAGCATAGCAGTGCAAAACGACCACGCTCGAAGTCTCGATCGATCGATTCCGGGGTCGACCGAACCGATCGCCACGACGCTCTCTCCCGATTTGAACCTTGCGACGGCTGGATGGGCGACAGAGGCGGAACCGACCCCCTACCCTCGAATGTGGAATGCGATCGACCGCGACGCTAAAAACGACGAAAATCCGTGATAAAAGCACCGCGTTGCGTTAGATTCTACACGAGCCCGGAGGCTTTGCTAGTCGCCGTGTTTAGCGTTGCGACCCTCTTGAGCCGTTTTTAGGATTCGTGTCAGGAGCTCTAGAAGGCCACGCTCGCATTGCGACTCGGCAAATCGCTAGAAGTTGTTTTCGCGATGCGCCATCACGCGCCCGGACAGCCAACCCGCGAAAAACGGCGTCGAAATAGGCGGCGAGTTCTTTAACGTTTGTTTCCGGCGGCAGATCACCGTCAGAAATGCCCTTTCTCAGCCGCTTGGCCAATTCCTGCTCGAAAAGCTTGCGCAAACTTTTGGTATAATCCGCAACCGACCGCAACTGCGGCGGAAATTGCGTGCCGGCTAACGAAATCATACACCCGGCGGGTGATGCGTCATTCGTGAAGAATGCGGCTGCTTCTTCAATGAGTGCTTCGAAAGCTGCGCGCGTCTCACGATGACTGGAAAAGCCGGGCAAATGACTCAATGATAGACTGAAATAATGGTCAACTGCTTCCCGGTATAACTGTTCTTTGCTGCCAAACTCGTAGTAGAAGCTCGACGGGCTTAGCTTCATAGCCCCTATGAGATCGTCGAAGGTGGTTCCTTCGTATCCGCGATCCCAGAAAAGCAACATCGCCTGATGGAGGGCGGCAGTGCGGTCGAACAATCGAGGGCGCCCTCGTCCACGCTTCAAAGACTTCGTCAGTATCGGCTCCGACATGGAAATTCTATTAAATCGCCTTTCCGTTCTGTCCAACAAGATAACGCTGGACTCTCTTCCGTCCACTGTTCCCGCAATTCCAGGTTCCGGAGGCGGATCCCGAATGCAAATCAGCGTGAACTAACGTCTCGCGACATTGAGTAACGCACAGGGATGGGACGCGAACCACATTCGACACGAGTCGGATTTTCTTTTGACAAACTTATTTATGGAGCGATAGCTCCAATATTACAATCACCTCGATACTTGAGACTGGACATGAACAATGAATGAATCCCCGACAATTTTATACCCCGGCTCGGCCGAAGCTGAGGACGTCCGGCAAGCCGGGCCGGAATCCTTAAACGGGAACGGCTTCTATCGCTTCAAGATTGGCGAGTTCCAGGCTACCGTGATCTCCGATGGCTATGGGCCGATTCCGGTCGGGCCGATCTTCGCTGCGAACGCCTCTGAAACTGAACTCGCTCCGGTGTTGAAGGCAAACTTCATGCCGCCGGTGATCCAAGTCACGAACAACCCGTTGGTGGTGGACACGGGGCGAGAGCGTATCCTGGTCGACACCGGTTTTGGTGAGAAAATCGGCCCACCCTTCGGCACCTTTCCCGGGCTTGAGGAGAACCTGCGCCGGGCCGGATTCTCGCTAGAGAGCATCGACCTGGTCGTGATAACGCATTGTCATCTGGACCATATCGGCGGCTTGGTAACAAAATCGGGCGCGCTGGCATTTCCGAAGGCTCGGTACGTCTTTGTTGACACGGAGTGGAACTACTGGACCGGCAACGGTTACGAAAGCGATGTCAACAGTTCGCCGATGCCCGACCCGTTCAAGCAGGCCACGATTGCAGTAGCTCGAGAGAACCTGCCGTCAGTCGCCGAGCGATCCCGGTTCGTGAAGCAAGGGGGCGAAATCGCCAACGGCGTGCACTACGTTGCGGCGCCGGGACATTCGCCGTCCCATGCCTCAATCTTGTTCACCTCAGGCAAGGAACAGTTCATGCATATGGGTGACATCGCCCATAACCCGGTGACGAGCTTGCAACACCCCGACTGGACGCCTGTCTTCGACTACGATCCCGTGCAGGCGATCAAGTCGCGTAAGGTCATTCTGGACCGCGTTGCGACCGATGGGGTCATGGCGATGGCCTACCATTTTCCGTTCCCGGCGATTGGGCACGTCGTCCGACGCGGCACCGCATATCGCTGGGAAGCGGCCCAGTGGACTTGGTAGGCGAGCGGATGGCATCTCTCCGGAGGCCACGATTAAAACGAACCGATCAAAATCAATCCAATGACAAAACAAGTCTCAGAATCTTCCAAGCAGGAGCACTTCAGAATCGCCGTCCTGGACGACTACCAGGACGTCGCGCTTTCGCTCGCGGACTGGTCGGTGCTGGATGGGCGAGCAACCGTCACTGTATTTAACGATCATCTCACGGACTACGATGCCGTCGTCGAGCGCCTGCAGCCGTTTGACGTCGTCTGCGTGATGCGGGAGCGCACGCCGATGACGCGTGCTGTCATCGAGCGCTTACCCAAGCTTCGTATCATCTGCTCTACAGGGAGTCGGAATGCCTCGATCGATCTCAAAGCTGCAGAAGAGCGAGGTGTGCGGGTCGTTCATACCGGCTACTTTTCTGCGCCAACAATCGAACTAACCTGGGCACTTATCTTGGGCAGCGCCCGCAATCTCGTTGCCGAGAACGCTTCGCTACGCAGCGGCGGTTGGCAGCGGTTCATCGGAGACGACATGGACGGTCGAACGTTGGGCGTTCTCGGTCTTGGGAATGTCGGCGGCCCGGTCGCGCAAATTGGAAAGGCATTTGGCATGAATGTGATTGCCTGGAGCCAGAATCTGACGGCCGAGCGCGCAGCGGAATTCGGCGCCGAGTTGGTCTCGAAGGAGGAATTGTTCCGGCGAGCGGACATCGTTTCCATCCACGTCGGCCTCAGCGATCGGACGCGCGGTCTCGTCGGCGCCCCTGAGCTGGCGCTCATGAAACCCACAGCCCGCCTGATAAACACCTCTCGCGGACCGATCGTGGTAGAGGCCGATCTAATCGGCGCGATTAAAGCCCGGAAGATCGCCGGTGCTGCCATCGATGTCTTTGACCAGGAGCCGCTGCCGCTCGACCATCCGTTCCGGACGTTCGCGAACCTGCTGGCCACGCCACACATCGGCTTCGTCTCGCGCGGCCTTTACACTCGCTTCTATCAGGACACGCTCGAGAACATCCGCCGTTGGCTCGACGGCCAGGCAACAGGTGCCTGACCGATCCTGCAGGCAGACCGAGGAAGTAAAAAAGCTCAGGATCAAAATGACAATTGCAATCGACATTGTGACAAATGAATTGTTCAGACGCCTCTCGCCCAGCCCTATACCATAACCCGATCAATCCGGAATCGTCGCAGGACAGCGTCCTCGCCGCGAAAAGCGCAACTTGAAAACAGTCTCATCATGAATGCTATCCAATCCATAAAAGCCATCCAGTACCGCGCCTACGGCGGTTATGCGGAGAACAGGTTAGTTGATCTTCCGGCACCGGCCGCGAACGACGGTCAAGTACTCGTGCGGATGCACACCGTTGGGATCAATCCGCTAGATAACACCTTTCGCTCAGGCCGCCATTATGCCGCCACGCCTGAGAATTTGCCGCGAGTCGGAGGTCAGATGGGCGCGGGCGTCGTTGTGGAGACAAGGAGCCCAAGTTTAAAAGTCGGTGACCGCGTGTTCGTCACTGGGCCCGGCTTCGGCGTTATTGCCGACGGCACTTGGCGAGAACTGGTCGCTGCACCCGCTGCTGGTGTGCTGCCAATCCCCTCGCATATCGACGATGATAATGCTGCTGCCTTCCTCGCCGGTGCGGGCTATCTGGTGGGGTATCTCGTGTTGACAGAGTTTGTTTCCTTCAAACCCGGGCAAAGCGTACTTGCTCCCGGTATCGGTGGCGCCGTGGGGATGGAGAGTGTGCAGATTGCCCGCAAGCTCGGCGCCTCGCTTGCGATTTCCACCGCAAGCAATAGCGCGAAAGCGGATAAGGCGCATGCTGAGGGGTACGAACACGTCATTGACCTCTCGCGCGAGAGGCTGCGGGATGGCGTGATGCGGCTGACCGGCGGAAAGGGTGTGGATGTCATTATCGATGGTGTAGGCGGAAAGCTAACGGGCGAGGCGCTTGGTTGCCTGCTTCCCGGAGGAACGTATGCGGTGGTCGGCTACTCTGGCGGCCGCGAGGCGAGCGTCAATCTTACCGATATCATCTGGAAGGCCGCCAAGGTGCGTGGCTTTACTTTTAGGGCCTTCGCGCCGGAGACGCTGGCCGCAGCGCAGAAGACACTCATCGGCTATCTGTCCGAAGGTGGGATCCAGCCAACTATCGCCAAAGTGTTTCCCCTCTCCGATGCAGCGGACGCGGTTCGCTACCTGATCGAGGACCGGCCGTTCGGCCGCGTGCTGATGCGGGTGGAGGAGTAAGGCCAGGATGCTAGACGTTCCAAGGATGCTAGGCGCATCGGCGCGCATCCTGCATTCGTAACAGACCGACTAGTTTTTATGTCTACTCCGATATTGCGAATATCTGACACCAAAAATGGAGCTGACAATGAACGCGAAAACTGATCTTCAATGGAATGTACTCACGATAAAGCGCCCTGGCCTCGTTCGCGATTTGCCACCCGGCAAAGAAGAACTAATGTGGGTGGCGAATTCGTCGACACTCATCTGCGGTGAGCGCGACGCCATTCTCGTGGACACCTTTCTCACGAGGGAGCAATCGCACACTCTGTTAAACTGGGTCGTCGCGAGCGGCAAGAACCTCACAGCCATTTACATCACACATGGGCACGGCGATCATTTCTTTGGCGTGGCATCGCTACTAGAGCGTTTTCCCCGCGCAAGGGCGGTCGCGACACCCGATATCGTCAAGGCCATGCATGAACATCTGTCGCCCGAAAGGATCGAGAACTTCTGGCGACGGCTTTTCCCCGGCGAGATTCCGGATCGCTTGGTAGTTGCCGAACCGATTGAAGACGAAGAGCTAGAGCTGGAGGGGCATAAGCTCATCGTGGTGAACGCCGGGCGGACCGACACGGCTCACTCCACTTGTTTGCACGTCCCGTCAATCGGACTGATCGTTGGCGGCGACGCCGTCTATAACGGAATTCATCCCTACCTCGGCGAGACCGACACACAGAGCCGGCTTGAGTGGATCTCCACGCTCGGCAAGCTTGAAGCCCTGAAACCGAAGGCCGTGGTCGCCGGGCACAAGGTGCCGGAAAACGACGATGATCCCCGTATCATTGGCGCGACTCGGCAATACCTTCACGATTTCGACCGCCTGAACGAAGCAACTGCAAACGCGCGTGACCTCTATGACGCAATGCTCGAACTCTATCCAGACAGCGTCAATCCGGGCTCGCTTTGGCGCGCGGCGAACACCGCCAAAAAACAGGCATAAATTATCCCGATTACAATTTTACGGTGCGTCGACTCCCTCATGCTGCGCGCGACATCATCAGATAGTTCTAAAGTAAGATTGGCACAGGAATCGCTTCCCTGTTGCGGGTGATGGATTTCATGTAACGGTTCTTGTGGGGAAATTTTCTGCACCGTTCGATGAATTTGAAGATGCTCACCGGAGCGAACCTGCAGTTCGCCGCGGAGCTATTGCATTTTGGGTGCGGGCTGGACTCCGCGGATTGAGTATCGGCGCGCTTTGGGTCGGAATTTTGAGCGCTGGCTTGCTCATTGCGCAACACGTCCTTCCGTTGATAGCCGCATCGCAACCGGCGTTTTCCTTGAAATCCGCCATCCCTCTGATCGCGATTGGGACCTCGTACTTCATTCTCATCATCACCCTGCGCCGAACGCCTGGCCAACGTCTAGTCGGGATTCTAGTTGGATTGGCGTTTGTGCTGTGGGGCTCGGAACAGTTTTTAAGAGATCAGGCGGCAATTTCATTTATTGACGACGTTGTTGTATTTCTCTTTGTCGTCGATCTGAGCATCGTCATTCGGCACAATCTGACGACCTGTGTCGGGGAAAACCGAGTCAGGAAGGCGTGTTTTCCGGTCGTCAAGACAATTGAGAGCTTCAAGTTTGCGGATCAGCCTTCCATCGACGAGCGCCTTTTTCGAACGTTGCTTCAGGGCAAGTACATTGATCGGCGGGAGAACATTGTCATCCTTGGAAAATCTGGGACTGGCAAAACTCACCTTGCGGCGGCACTTGGGTATGCGGCCTGTTTTCAGAAAAAGCGGGTATTGTTTACCACGGCCTCCGCACTAGTCTGCGAATTGATCGATAACCGCGAGAGGGGGCGTCTTCGCCATTTTTACCGCCAACTCGATCGGCTCGATTTGTTGATTGTGGATGAAATGGAATATGGGCGTTTTTCTGAACTCGGAACGCAGTTACTTTTCGAAGTCCTTAGGGCAGGTCATGAACGGATGAGCTTCGTGATCACCACGACGATCCCGCCAGAAAAATGGGGTGAGGCATTCGAGAATGAATCCGTCGCACAGGCTGCGGCTTATCGGCTGACTGATCGCGGGCATTTGCTGGTGGCTAACGGAGATTCGTACTGGAAGGCTGGGCGGAATGTCGTCGTCCCTTCGCAATTTCATAGTTTGTGAAAGATTTTCTACGAACTGACTGATTTGGATGCGGAGTTCCTGCTCGACGGGACGTTGCGCCCCACACCCGCCATGATACTTATAGGATAGCAAGAAGATCGTTATGCCCGCACCAAGAACACTATTTGAAAAAGTTTGGGAACAGCACATCGTCGCTCAGCCTGACGGAGAGCCCACGCTCATTTACATTGACTTGCACCTTGTACACGAAGTCACCAGCCCGCAGGCGTTTGACGGCTTGCGCATGACGGGTCGCAAGCTGCGCCGTCCCGATCGCCACCTCGCCACGGTGGATCACAATGTGCCGACAACCAGCGCCCAAGATCGACTCGTCATCGCAGATCCGATTTCTGCCGCTCAGGTCAATGCCCTTCGGAAGAACTGTGCTGAGTTCGGCGTCGAGTTATTCGATGTGCAGGATCGATCCCAAGGGATCGTGCACATGATTGGGCCGGAGTTAGGGGCAACCAAGCCTGGCATGACTATTGTCTGCGGAGACTCACACACCTCCACCCATGGAGCCTTTGGTGCGCTCGCATTCGGCATCGGCACGAGCGAGGTCGAGCACGTGATGGCCACTCAAACTCTACCCCAGCACAAGCCGAAAACTTTTCGCATTACCGTCGATGGTAAGCTTCCATTCGGGGTCACTGCCAAGGACATCATTTTGGAAATCATCGGTCAGATCGGCACCGACGGAGCTACCGGCTATGTCGTCGAGTATGCTGGCTCAACGATCCGCGCCCTTTCAATGGAAGGTCGCATGACCATCTGCAACATGAGCATTGAGGCCGGCGCTCGCGCTGGGATGATTGCTCCTGACGAGACCACGTTCGCCTACCTGCAGGGTCGTCGCTTGTCTCCCCGGGGCGCCGCGAGGGAGAAGGCGGTTGAATACTGGCGCACTTTACCCTCAGATCCGGGCGCCACTTACGATCGCGAACTCCATATCGACGCAACCAGGCTCGCACCACGTGTCACCTGGGGCACTTCGCCCGGCATGGTCACATCCATCGAAGGGAAGGTTCCGTCCGTCGAAGATGGTAAGAACGAGGCCGAGCGCAAGTCCTTCGAACGCGCCCTCGAGTACATGGACCTCAAGCCTGGAACACCCATGGAGGAGATCAAGGTCGACGCTGTCTTCTTAGGTTCCTGCACGAACTCCCGTATAGAAGATCTCCGCGCTGCCGCCGCGATCGTCGGCGGCCACCATGTCGCCAGGACCGTGCGCGCCATGGTCGTTCCTGGCTCCCAGGCAGTCAAGCGCCAGGCAGAAGAGGAAGGTCTCGACGGTATCTTCAAATCTGCTGGCTTCGAATGGCGAGAGCCGGGCTGCAGCATGTGCCTCGGCATGAACCCAGATATCCTGGCGCCGGGCGAACGTTGCGCCAGCACATCCAATCGCAACTTCGAGGGTCGGCAAGGTCGCGGTGGCAGAACTCATCTCGTCTCTCCGGAGATGGCTGCAGCCGCAGCCATTACCGGTCGCCTCACCGACATTCGCAAGTGGAAACTGAATAACCCCAGGCAGGAACTCACGTAAGGAGGATCCCGGTAATGCAACCCATCAACATCGTCCGCTCAAAAGCGGTCCCGTTGCCGCTGCCCAATATCGATACAGATCAGATAATCCCAAAGCAGTTTCTCAAGCGCATCGAGCGCACCGGCTATGGTGACTTTCTCTTCTTTGACTGGCGGCGCATCCAGGAAGGAGTAAACGCAGGCGAGCCCAATCCCGATTTCGTTCTCAACCGGCCCGAGTACCAAGGAGCCGAGATTCTAATCGCCGAGAGGAACTTTGCCTGCGGATCTTCCCGCGAGCACGCGGCCTGGGCGCTCCGCCAATTTGGTTTTCTCGTGGTCATCGCGCCCACTTTTGCCGATATCTTTTCCTCCAACGCGGGAAAGAATGGCATAGTTCTCGTTCGCTTAACAGAAGAGCAGGTGCAGACGCTGATTTCTCGATCAACCGCTAACCCGGAGCATCAGCTGACCGTTAGTCTCGAGGACCAGAGCGTCACCGACATCGATGGGTTTACCGCCCACTTTGACATTGATCCCTTCCGCAAGTTCTGCCTGCTGAACGGCCTCGATGACATTGGCCTAACCTTGCGGCACGAACAGGAACTCGATCGTTTTGAGTTGAACCACGAAAAAGACTTTTGGTTCCTACCAAACGCAGGAATTGGCTAGGTATGTCGCTCGACAGGCATCCGCGTTTACGCTGAGCGGTGCCTTAGTCGATTCTCCGAGACGCTCTTGACGGGGCGAGAGAAGGGAGACCGCAGATTTTACCGCTTCCATTCCCGCCTGAGAAGCCCATACACCCAGGAATCCGATATCTCGCCATCCACAATGCAATTTTCTCGCAGCGTGCCTTCGCGGACAAACCGGAGCTTCTCCAGTACGCGGCTCGACGCCGTGTTGCGGGTGTCAGTCTCGGCTTGAACACGGTTGAGGTCCAGCGTGTCGAAGGCCCACTGCAGCAAAGCGCCTGCGGCTTCGGTGGCAAAGCCTTGGCCCCATGCTGCGTCATCGAGGCAGTAGCCCATCCTCGCGCTGCGGTAGTCTGGATCCCATTTGACCATACAGCACCAGCCGATGAATACACCGTCGGCGGCACGATCGATGGCCAGCCTCGCGCCGGTGCCTTCCTGCTCGATCTCCATGCAAACCGCGATAAACCGCTCTGCTTGGGCGCGCTTCTTCCAGGGCGGCGCGTCCCAGTAGCGCAATACGCGCGGGCTACTTTGCAGCGCGAAGACGGTGTCTGTATCGGTTTCCGCGAAAGGGCGCAGTAGCAGGCGAGCGGTATGCAGCGTCGGGGTTGGCAAGGACATGTGCCCAATATGTATTAGTCAGCTCGGTTGGCACAGAGTTCTCAACCCAAACACGGTAAACAATACCAAGATCGTTGAACTAAAGGTCACCGGTTTTAACTCCGATCAAGGGTCCTGCCAATCGCGTTGACAGCTGTCCATAGGACGGCCATACTCGAGTATGGCCGTAACAAGAGTCAAATCCACGTTTTCTTTACCACCTGAAACGATGGATGATCTGAAATTCCTGGCGACAAAGTGGGGAGTGGCAGCTTCTGAGGCAATGCGGCGTGTTATTGAGCGGGCTGTGAAGATAGAGAAGAGTGGTGAATCTCAACTATCGCCGATCGAGGCCCTTGACAGGCTACAGCAGACTGGTGGGATCTCTCCGAAAGTTGCTCTCGAGTTCAAAAGGAATGTAAGACGGGAGCGCAAGGCTTCCGGTCGGGAATAATAATGATCCATCTGGATACCAATTATCTTATCGACCTTTGTTCGCCTGGATCCGCTGCTGCAGCTGAAGTCCGCCAGTGGTTAGCGAATGACCAAGAAGTCGGGACGAGCACAATTGCATGGAGTGAGTTTGTCTCAGGACCGGTTTCTCAGAAAGACATCAATGCGGTCGAATTCGTTCTTTCTGGTCATCTTGCGGTATTCGGTCGCGACGAAGCGATACTGGCTGGGAAACTTTTTAATCAGAGTGGTAGGAAGCGCGGATCACGCTTGAACTGCTTTATTGCCGCAACTGCTATCCGTGGTGATGCCCAGCTTGCGACCCAAAATAAAAAGGATTTCTCTGTTTTCACCAATTCAGGGCTTCGGTTGACTTAGTTGAAGCCGAGTTATGAATTTGGTGTGGAGATGAAACTCAACCAAATCATAAATGACTACCGCGCATGGATTCGAACCATGAATTATCCAGACGTAATGAATCGCGACGGCGGCCGTCTAGTGTGCGCCGAAGAAGGTAGGACGAACGGTATAAGCTTAAGACACCTCCGCGAGGTATACGTCCGCATTAATATTTGAAGCCAGCAGCCCGCCTAGCGGCAATGTGCTGTTAGCACCTGCACTCCCAGTGTAATAAAGGAAAGAACTGCCGACTGCGAATCCCGGTTTATTGGGCGAACCGTAATCCCCAGTCGGGGCCGGTGCGCGGATCCTCGGCATAGTAGCGAGCGCCCACGCCCAAACTTACCGGTAAATTGCCCACTCTGATGAGTTGGCTGACCATGAAATTTATATACTCCGCTCCGCCGTAGACAAAAGTGAAAATAGCCATCGCCCTTTCGATTTTGATCGCGGTTGCTCCCGTGTTCGCCCAAGACGATTTCGTCCCGCAACCTTATCAGGTTGTCTTCACGAAGAACAACGAAATTGCTGCTCCCTCTATAGAGGACTGTTCACCCGGGCTACACTATTTTCAAAAGCGATTTGGGCGTCTGGTTTGAACCTGCCGGCATGATCTTTCGGGAACGATTCGATTGCTTTGGCCAGTTCGTTGATTTCTGCCTCAAGGTCGAGTCTTCGTTCGATGTTCATACGGGAAAACTCACATCAAACGAAAAACGGTCAAACGACCACCTACTGTGCGATTTTTTCAGAAGAAAACGCGAAAGCGTTGATTGGCTCAAGAGCACCGCGCGCAGTCTGCATTTAAATCGTAGACCAAATAAAAGAGTCCGATTGGTCTAGAATTTTGACTGCAATCGACGTCACGTATGATAAAGGACGTTGTCATAAACAATTTCGGGCGGGGGAATGGAATATTTCTGTGATTTATGAAATTATTTTGCGTGATTTTTGGGGCGATATTTTGCGTTTCAGATTTGGGCGAGCGAGACTTCTTAGACTTACGATGAACATCCTTAGTGCTCTCTGTCAGGAGAATTTTCGGCGATGAACGGGTCCCCTACGATTGAAGACGTTGCCCGGCGAGCTGGAGTCGCAACTTCAACGGTTTCCCACGTGATCAACGAGACGAGATTCGTGAGCGAGCCGACAAGAAGGGCCGTTGAACGAGCGATTGCGGCGACTGGTTACATTCGAAACTCCTTGGCTCGCTCGCTCGCTCGTTCGAGAACCAACACCATCGGCATTGCCTTGTCTCCGACCTCCAATCCACATTTCATTGAGTTAGTCTATGCCATCAGCGCCGAGTGTACTCAGCGCAAATGGATGACCCTCCTTGCCGATACGAAAGAAGATCCTGATGTCGAAGAGAAATCGGTACGTCAGTTGCATGAACACCGGGTCGATGGCATCATCCTGGCCACATGCGGCGATGAAAATAGTCGATCCCTGGCGTATCTCGAGCGGAATCGAGTGCCAACCGTATTGATCGACAGATTAGTTTCTAGGCGATTCAGCCAAGTTGGTGTCGAGAATAAGCGCGCAATCAAGCAATTGGTGGATCATTTATACAATCTGGGTCATCGGCGGATCGCAATGATTGCCGGCAGACCGCATGTTGCGACCACTTTCGAGCGAGTGAATGCCTACAAGACAACGCTCCGTAATCACGGCGTTACGATAGACGATGCACTGATTCATGACGGAAGGGAGGATCCGGAGTCGTTTCATAGGCTTTTTGCTTCGAAGCCGCCGCCAACAGCGATTCTTGCAGGGAACAATCAATCAATGCTGCAGTTGATGCGATATTTGCATTCTGCTGGCCTGCAGGTTCCCCGTGATATCGCGGTCGTGGGGTTTGACGACTTTGATTGGGCAGAATATTTTCACCCGAGATTGACCGTGATTGCGCAACCGATCGAAGCAATCGCTAAACACGCGGTCTCTCTCTTGGGGGAACGCATCAACGCACCGGATACACAGCGTCAAACGTTGCACATAAGGCCGAAGCTAGTTATTCGCGAATCCTGTGGTTCTGCCAGATAACAGTATTTTTCCTGTAGTAATTCGAAGATCCTTTTGTTCTAGCGGAACAACCGCTACGAGCGCGGCGCCTTTGCCAGACGATATCGGTCGAGCGCGACTGCTCCGATGATAACCAAGCCTTTGATGATATACTGCCAGATATCGGATACGCCGGTAAGGACGAGTCCATTGGATAGTATCGCGATAATTAGCGCTCCGACTAGCGTACCCCAAATTGATCCGGTGCCACCGACAAAGCTGGTCCCGCCCAGAATTACTGCGGCAATCGCATCGAGTTCATAGGACTGGCCAAGCTGTACGCCATTTGCAGCGAATAACCTGGCGGCAGACATCGCACCTCCCAGGCCCGCGAGCAGCCCGGAAATTCCGTAAACAATTATCAGAATCAGCGGGACCTTTATTCCCGCAAGGCGCGCAGCGTCCATATTGCCACCGACTGCATAGATACGAACGCCCAAGACGGTGCGTTTCAAAATGTACCATGAAATAACAATCACACTTAGGGCGATAACCATCAACAATGGCACACCTAAGAACGTTTGGTTACCGATAAAACCAAAAGGGAGATCCGAGTTAAAAACCGTCCTGTCGTTACTGAAAAGTCGTGCGACACCACGTACGGCGGTCAGTGATCCGAGTGTCACGATAAATGGTGGCAGACGCAGGAAAGCAATCAATGCCCCATTGGTTAAACCCAATATCAGTCCAGTAAAAAGGCAGGTCCAAAATCCGAGAAACGAATAGCTAGGAACTAGAGATACAATCAGTCCCAGCATAGCCGATGCGGCAAGAATGGAGCCGACTGAAAGATCGATACCGCCGGTTAAGATGACGAAGGTCATCCCCGTGGCTAGTACGATATTAATTGAAGCTTGTGCAGCAACAATCGAGAGATTTTGCAGACTGATGAAACGTCCACTGGTAAAGGCTGCTGCGAAACTTCGGGTTTCTTCGAGGCCTGAGAAAAATTGAAAAATTAAAGCTAGCAGAATTAGTATTGGTAACATGCCAAGCGCTTGGAATGAAGAAACCAGCATTGGCTTTCGAGGATTTTTTACTTCTGCTTTTTTTGCGGTCATATCCGAAAGAGTTTTAAATTTAAAGTTCCAGTTGCTTATCAATTCGCTTTCAAAAATGGCCGGTAGCAAATCCAACCATGTTTTCCTGAGTCAACGGAGTCATGCCGGGGGCGTTACCTACCACGCCGGCAATCTTTCCTTCCCGCATAACCAAGACTCGATCGCAAATACCGACCAATTCTGGAAGCTCAGAAGAGATCACTACGACCGCAATGCTTTCCTTCGCCATCGCGTCGATGACGCGGTAGATATCTGACTTCGCCCCTATATCGATACCGCGAGTTGGCTCATCTAAAAAAAGAACCCGCGGTTTCAATTCTAGAAGTCGGGCCAGCAAAGCCTTCTGCTGGTTGCCTCCGGAGAGGCCGCCAACGGAGGAGTTAATTGACGGCGTGCGAATAGACAAATTTTTCACCGATGCTTCCGCTCGTTCGCGTGCTCTACCTAGATTTAACAATCCGCCCAGACTTGCGTCCTTTCCGACAACGCCCACATTGATGTTTTCCGAAACCGACATATCGAGAAACAATCCCAATCGCTTTCGATCTTCGGTCAGGTAGAGGATTCCAGCTTCAATTGCGTCCGCTGGGGAACGTATCTCCATTTTTTGACCGTTTACTTCAACAGTTCCGGACACCCGTCGGTCTGCGCCGTAGATGATCCGGGCGAGTTCGGTGCGTCCGGCGCCGACCAGACCGGCAATACCTAGTACCTCTCCTCGATGAACCTCGAAAGAGCATCCTGCGACTCGCTCCCCGTCACTCATATCTCGAACAGAAAAAATGACCGGTTCGCGTTCTTGGGGCGTCTCGTGAGCCTTCTTGTAAAACGTGGATAGTTCGCGCCCGACCATCATACGAACGATGGTATCGGGACTAATTTGGTCGCGGTCGAGCGTACCAACATATTCTCCGTCGCGCAGAACCGAAACGCGATCGGATAGCTGATAAACCTCGTTCATGCGATGGCTGATGTAGATGATAGCAATCCCTTCCTGACGCAATTGCCGCATCAGCGCGAATAAATGTTCAGTTTCTCGTTCGGACAATGCCGTGGTCGGCTCATCCATTATAAGGATCTGCGAATTATGGTGTACGGCTCGGGCTATCTCTATTAACTGTCGTTCGGCAATCGACAATGAAGATAGGGGTGCTAACGCATCGATGGAAGATCCCAGCCGAGCTAGTACGCTTCGGGCCCCAGCGACCATCTGAGAACGGTTAACGATACCGCCGACGCTTAATTCCCGACCAAGATAAATATTCTGCGCGACAGACAAATTAGGACATAGGGAGAGCTCCTGATAGATGATCGAAATTCCTACTGCCGCTGCGTCTTGTGGTGAATGTATAGTGACTTGGCGGCCGAATGCCCATATTTCAGAGCCAGGATCCGGGATCACCGCCCCAGCCAGGATCTTCATTAAAGTGGACTTGCCGGCGCCGTTCTCCCCGGTTAAAGAATGAATCTCGGCTTCCCGGATATTCAGCGAGGCTGAACGGAGGGCTCGAGAAGCTCCGTATGTCTTCGAGACATTGCGCATTTCGAGGACGATTCTCTTACCGGATCCACTCTCTGCCGAATTCTCTAACGGATTCATTGTTGACCTACTTTTGGGAGGAAGTTCTCGTTTTTGTCAGTCGCTCTCACGAGAATGGCGTCGAGTGCGGCGTTACATCCGTCAGAGGCTAGTTTGTGAGTAAGTTCGAAATATTGGTTCCTAAACGGGCCATATTCCTCAAGCTCAAGAGAACGAAACGGCGCGGTACTTAGCAGTCCAGTCGGATTGTCGCATCGCACCATTCTCCAGTCTTCGTCATTGAATTGCGGTTCATTGACTTCAAAAGAATTCCCAAGATCATCGACCCCTAGAAGATAGCGCGAAAAACAAGCCAGCATGAACGCTTCCCTGGTGAGGTCCTTACCGCTCTCGATCAATTCTCGAATCGTTTTGGCGTGAAAGACCATAATCTTCGCTGCACCGTCGTGAGCGACCCTCAGTAGCTGATCCCGAATAGCTGGATTTGAAAAACGACTCAAAACTCCCGCTGTAAACGCGCGAACCGAATAGCCAGTAGGCGGAGCGACTAGAGGAACCGTGTCGAAATCCCAAAAGTTTTGTAGAAGGTTAACGACACGCGCTTCCTCCATTCCTTCGTGTACAAACCGATGGCCGAGCAATAGCGAGGGATAACACATTAACGTGTGTGCTGCATTCGATAGACGTCCTTTAACCGCTTCAAAGGCGGCCACATCGCTTCGAAATTCGACTCCACCCAGTTCTAACTCCGGGCGGCCATCGCAGAATTTATCCTCGATTACCCACTTGGTATAGGGTTCGCAGCTTGCCGGTAAAAGGTCATTGATTCCACTGGAGGCATTGATCCGCTGCTTTTCTTCCTCGAGCACCTGCGGGGCTATGCGATCCACCATACTGTTCGGAAACGCTCCGTTTTCTTCTATCCAGGTGGCCAGGCCGGGAGAGACTGCGCGCGCGAAGGATACAATTGCACGACGTGCTGTATCTCCGTTGCTGCGAAGGTTGTCGCAAGAGACCACTGTAAAAGGCTTGAGACCGGCTCTGCGCCGAGCTTCCAAGCCGAAAACAATGTATCCGAAGACGGAGCGTGGCGGGGAATTTGAAAGGTCATGCCTGACGTCAGTCTGATCTAAACGGAACTCGCCGGTTGTTTCATCGATGTTGTAACCACCTTCTGTAATAGTTAGTGAAACGATCCGAGTCGTAGGCTCAGCAAGTCGGTCTAATACGCGCTGCGGGCTTTCCGGAGCATGCAAATACTCTGCCATGGCTCCAACTATTCTCGTATCCATCGACATGTCCGATTGTAATTCCGTAACGGTATAAAGGTTGTCTTGAAGTCGGTAAGCTGCGGTCTTTTGCCGCGCATTCGACAATCCCACGCCCGAAATCCCCCAGTGTTCGTTGCCGGGGAAGTGCAGGCATTCTTCGATCGCGGTGGCTTGATGGACGCGATGAAAATTACCCACTCCGAAGTGGACGATTCCCGGTCGAAGTTTACTCCGATCATAATCCGGAATGCGGACATCTGATCTGAGTGATCGTAGAGTTTTGTTGCGAAGATCGATCATGTCATTCCGATCCAACGTGAAAGAGAATGAAGACACGCCGGCTGCAGGACTGTTTTTTTGTTGTGAGGGCGCCTCGAAGTGGTTCCTCGGAAATTTTACTCTGGTGAGTTCCAGCCCTTGTACTGACCAACATTTTCCCGAGTCACGAGAGTAGAAGGAACGAGGGTCAACTTGTTATCCGGTTTTTTGCCGTTTATCAGGTCAACTCCAATTTTCACAGCTAGCTTTGGCAGGAGATGGAAGTCCTGGCTCGATGAACTCTCAATTTGTGCGAACTTTGGGTCCTTTAGGGCCGCTTCGATGTCCGGGGAGCCGTCTACCGATGAAATAAAGAAGTCCTTGCGACCAGCTTGTTGCGCGGCCAGAGCGGTGCCGATTGCTTGCGGATCATTAATCGTGAAGATTGCATCGATCTTTGGGAACCGCGTCAGATAACCTTCAGCGACGGCCAACCCACCATCACGAGAGCCCTTTCCGTCCTGATCATCCGAGAGAATCTTAATTCCCGGATATTTGGCTAACACTTGCTTGACACCCTCAACACGGTCGATCACGGCAGAGACCTGCGGCCCGTTTTCGATAACGATATCGCCTTTGCCTTTCAGTTTGTCGGCTATGTATTGTCCAGCGATTGTTCCGGCCTGAACGTTGTCTGTTGTTACCGCAGCGTCGGCGCCTTCGGCGACGGTATCAACCGCCACCACGGGAATTCCAGCAGCCTGAGCTTTTTTGATCGCGGGTGAAATTGCTTTCGGATCGCCTGGATTAAGGATGATGAAATCGACCCCTGCAGCAATGAAATTATCGATCTGCGTAAATTGCTTTCCGAGGTCATAATCATAACCTAGAACGGCGACGTTGACGTTTGGGTTAATCTTCTTCAATTCGGCGGTTGCGACATTAGCGATCAAGACAAACCCAGGATTGCCCAATGAGCCGAGGGATATGCCAACAGATTTCACCTCTTTGGCAAAAACAGGGCCGCAGAAACTGGTGATGGCCATTGCTCCGAATAAAGGGACAAATATGTGGCGGTTTCGGAGCGAACTGAACAGCAGGGATAAAACAGGGGAGATGTGACTTTGTTTCATGGGGGAATTTGGTTGTTTGGATTTTAGAAAGAGAACAGCGCGAATAATCTATGCACAGAGACAACCGCTTGCGCAAGCGGTTTTATACAATTTTTTAAAAATGCTTGGATTCGTGACAAATCAGATGGTTACCGCGATCTCAGGCGTTAACACGATCAGGCGTCCGATACACTACTGGAGCACTTCCGTTCGAATTTACCCGCGTGCGATCCTGCCCTCCAGAGAAGCCGAAATCTGGTCGCGAAGTTACGTCCGCAGGCGATTTTTAGCGGGCCGAATTCATCTTTCTTAAACAAGCGCTTGCGCAAGCGATTGTTTCATGGTTTTAGTTGTGCCGCGGCCCCCTTCTCTTGCGAGCATCGTTGTCGTGAAAAGTTGCCCCCCCCAAGATCCTGCTGCCCCTTGGAGCTGATCTGAACCGAGCCGCTGCACAAAAACGCAAACTCCAAACAATTAAACTGACGCCCGATCCCGGATGAGCGGAACCGCCTGCGTAAACTGTGACGCGCCTTTGACCCTCGGAGTTGTAAGAGGTCATCAGATGTGCTGCGCCGCAGAACCTCGGCAAGTTCAGCCGAGTCATTTTGCGAACTCGGACAGCTTATACCTATCGTCGCGTTAGGTGATCACGAACACTCAAACCTCTAGCCTGATCCTCCCATGAAATATCGTCTCCTCGCTTTTTTCGTATCGCTCCTTTTCGCGGCAACTGTCGCTAGGGCGCAGCAAACATCGGTTACTATCTCGGCGGTTAACAACCCTGATATGCTGGAGCTCAAAAAACTCTCTACCAAGTTTTTAGAGAAAAATCCGGATATTAGCCTGAACTGGGTAATCGTAGAAGAAAATATCCTCCGCCAGCGGATTACAACGGATATTACCACCGGGAGCGGCCAGTATGATCTGGTGTTTCTCGGTTTGTATGAAGCGCCTATCTTCGCCAAACGTGGTTGGCTGCAGCCGATCGGCGATTTGCCAGCCGATTATGATATAGAAGACGTCTTCAAGTCGCTCCGAGACGGCCTTTCGTATGACGGCAAGTTGGTTGCCTTACCATTCTACGGCGAGAGTTCGTTTCTCATGTATCGCAAAGATCTGTTCGAGCAGAAGGGGCTGAAAATGCCAGATCAACCCACTTATGACGATATAGCGAAGTTTGCTGCCGCCCTGAATGACAAAGAGCATGGTTTCTACGGCATAGCTCTGCGTGGTCAGCCCGGTTGGGGTGAAAACATGGCCACGGTGAATACGATGGCCAATACTTTTGGCGCCACCTGGTTCGATATGCAGTGGCATCCTACGCTCGATACCCCCGCCTGGAAGAACGCCTTGTCCTTCTACGTTGACCTGGTGAAAAAGTATGGTCCACCCGGGGTTACTGCCAACGGCTTCAATGAGAATCTGACACTGTTTGGCAGCGGCAAAGCCGCCATGTGGATCGATGCCACGGTGGCAGGCGGTATCCTGGAAAATCCTAAGCAATCGCAAGTCGTGGGCAAAGTCGGTTATGCGCTGGCGCCGATTGCGGTTACGCCTAACGGTTCGCATTGGCTTTGGTCTTGGGCTTTTGCCGTTCCGGCAAAAGCTAAGAACTCTGAAGGGGCCAAGAAATTCGCGGAGTGGGCGACCTCTAAGCAATACATTCAATTGGTAGCGGACGATCTCGGCTGGGCTTCCGTGCCGCCCGGCACCCGCAAATCGACCTACGAAGATCCTGAATATCAAAAGGCAGCTCCGTTTGCGCAAGCCACACTGAAGTCAATGCAAACCGCCGATCCGACTAACCCGTGTATCCGGCAAGTGCCTTATACCGGGATCACTTTTGTTGGTATTCCGGAGTATCAGGCGTTTGGCACGACGGTGGGTCAGAACGTCGCCGGGATTGTCGCCGGAAAGTCCACTTTGGAACAGACCTTGAAGCTGAATCAGGAACTGGTTGAGCGCGCGGCGAAACAAGCCGGGTATTTGAAGTAGGAGTTCAGGACCTGAGAAGTCCACACTAGCCAAATCCATAAGAACATCATGTTAAACAAAGAAACTATCAAAAGAACCCATGCCCTATGGAAGCATTAGTCCTGGAACGAAAAGGCGAGTTGTCACTCCGAGAAATCGATTTGCCGGTAACAGTTGGCCCGCATGATGTGAAGATTGCAATTCACACGGTCGGGATCTGCGGCAGCGACGTCCATTACTACGAATACGGAAAGATTGGGCCATTCGTGGTGAATACGCCGATGGTGCTGGGGCACGAAGCTGCCGGCACGGTGGTTGAAGTGGGAAGCCAGGTAAAACATCTGAGCGTTGGCGATCGGGTTTGTATGGAGCCTGGTATCCCGGATCCGAATAGCCGTGCCAGCCGGCTTGGCATTTATAATTTGGATCCGGCCGTCCGTTTTTGGGCGACTCCTCCTGTTCATGGATGTCTCACCCCCTTTGTGGTGCATCCGGCGGCTTATACCTTCCGATTACCGGACAATATCAGCTTCGCCGAGGGCGCAATGGTGGAACCGTTAGCCGTTGGGGTGCAGGCTGCGGTGAAGGCAAAAATTAAGCCGGGCGACGTCGCCGTGGTTATGGGGGCAGGTCCAATTGGGAATGTGACGGCACTCGCCGCCTCGGCCGCCGGCTGTAGTAAAATTGTGATGACCGATGTTCAGCAACCTAAACTCGATCTGGCGGCGAAACTTGGACCAATCCGGTCAGTAAACCTGACAAAAGAAAATCTGCGTGAAGTCGTCGATGATCTGACTGAAGGCTGGGGAGCAGACATCGTCTTCGAAGCGAGCGGCGCGCCGTCGGCCATCAAAACGGTCCATGAACCGTTGTGCCCCGGCGGGCGGATTGTGTCGATCGGTCTACCGATACAGCCTGTGCCGATCGATGTGGGGGCGTTGAGCCCGAAAGCACCGTCCATCGAATTCGTGTTCCGATACGCTAATGTGTTTCCGCGCGCCTTAGCCTTGATGTCCTCCGGCAAGATCGATGTGAAACCGTTGATCAACCGGACATTTGGATTTCGCGAAAGTATCGACGCGTTCAACTTTGCGCTGCACCTGCCACCGGACTGCGTTAAAGCCCAAATTCAGCTCGCTGGTAAATAGATCGTACGAACCAACAGAAGGATGAGTAGCCTGCTAGGTATAGATCTCGGCACTTCGAGTGTGAAGGTGGTTGTCTTCGATGTGGAGGGCGCATTGAAGGGTGTCGGAATGGCGGAGTATCCGATTCTTACGCCGCGTCTAGGATATGCGGAACAGGACCCCGAGCAATGGTGGCGGGCGACAATAATTGCTGTTAGGGAAGCAGTTGAAAAAGCGGGCCGCCCAGAGATTCTGGGCATTGGCTTCTCCGGTCAAATGCATGGGTTGGTATTGCTCGACCAGAGAAAAGACGTGGTGCGGTCCGCGATTATTTGGGCTGATCAACGAAGTGCAGATTTATTGTCCGAACTAAAAGAACGCGTCGGTCTATCTCTTCTGGCCCAACAATGCGGGACAGCGCCTACAACTGGTTTTCTGATTGCATCGTTATATTGGCTGCAAAGATTTGAGACCGAGACGCTTGAACGGGCGGCGACGTTTTTGATGCCGAAAGACTTTCTCCGTTTCAAGTTGACCGGCGACCTTGGGACCGACGAGACTGATGCAGCAGGGAGCGGTATTTTTCACGTCGGCCGGCGCATGTGGGCAGATGATGTGATAGCGCGGTTGGGGTTGCCGAGATTACTTTTTCCAAAGGTATACGCCTCAGCGGATGTTGTAGGCACCTTGACCCGGGAAGCCGCGAATGAGCTGGGATTGCAACAGGGCATACCTGTCTCAGCGGGGTGCGCTGATCAGCCTGCGCAGGCAGTGGGAAATGGGCTAATCGATCCTCCTATGGGTTCGGTCACCATAGGTACTGGGGGCCAAGTCTTTGTTCCATTAACCCATCCGCTCATCGATTCAGCTCTTCGGATTCATACATTTTGTCACGCTCCACAAACGAAGTGGTACTTGCTAGGTGCAATGCTATCTGCCGGCATGGCCTTGAGATGGCTTCGCGTTATCCTGGGAAGGGAGAAAGTTTCATATGAAGAGTTGGTTCTTCTTGCTTCTGAAGTCGAACCTGGGTCAGAGGGACTATTTTTTCTCCCATATCTTGTTGGGGAGCGCTCTCCGCTCATGGATCCTAAAGCCAAGGCAGGATTTATCGGATTAGCTCTGCGTCACGGCCCTGGACACTTGGTACGGGCACTTTTGGAGGGAGTGGCTTTCGCTCTTCGTCAGATAGTGGATACCATGGTAGCCACTGGCGCTGATCTGACAAAGCTTGTTGCGTCGGGCAATGGACTGGCAAACCCGATTTGGCGTCAAATTATCGCCGACATCTTGAATCGACCGCTGTGCCAAGGAACGGGCGAGCGAGCCTCTGAAAGAGCTGGAGTGGGAGCGGCGATGATCGCCGGAATCGGAAGTGGCATTTTCGATGGATATCAAGATGCACAAAAGCTAGCTCCCATATTTAACGTGGTGACCGAGCCAAACCGAAACACGGCCGCTTTTTACGAAGCTCACTACAAAAGCTACCTGGAATTTTATCCCAAATTGAAGAGTTAGAGAGCGATTTGATGTCAAAACGAAATCACCTTCATGCTAGTTCTCACCTCGAACCTCTTTAAGCTCGCTTACGGGACCAACTGGAACAGTTCGACTTCCGACCGCCAGGAAAACAGTTTGTGGACGAGTACGCGAAGCTTATTGCCGACAATAGCGAGAATCTTGGAGCAGAGGGTCAGTTGCCTCTCGTTCGCGAGACGCTCTCCAGAAAAATTGCGTGTTCTGGTTGGCCGAGCACACACATGATAACGCCCGCTCCCGCTGATTTTGAGGTTGCGACCCTTGGATCATGCACGATCCAATCAGCAGATACGGCGTTCCCAAGATCTACGGAATCCGCTGTGGCTACGAGGGCCTGATCAAGGATTACGGGCACCCACTCGCGGAGCTGACTCCTGACGCCGTAAGGAATATCTACACAATCGGAGGGAGCATTCTAGGGACATCGCGAGGTCCGCAAGATCCAGTCAAGATCGTAGAAACGCTCTGCGAATTGAACGTTAACGTTCTATTTATAATCGGCGGTGACGGAACCCTGCGCGGAGCAAACCGTATTGCCGCTGAATCGCAGCGGCGCAATCACGCGATATCGATAGTGGGTATTCCCAAAACTATCGACAACGATATACTGTTTACGGACAAAAGCTTCGGCTACGAAACAGCCTGTGCGGCGGCTGCGCAGGCCACCAGAGTTGCGCATACCGAAGCGTGCACTGTTCGTAACGGGATCGGTATGGTCAAATTAATGGGCCGCAATTCCGGATTTATTGCGTGCTCTGCGGCTCTTGCCACAAATGAAGCAGACTTCGTCCTTATTCCCGAAGTATCATTTGGCCTCGAAGGCGAGAATGGATTGCTGGAAGCGTTGCATCGATGCATTGTTAGCAAAGGTAATTCACGAATCGTTGTTGCGGAGGGGGCCGGCCAGGAATTGTTCAACGATTCGATCGAAGCTACCGATCCATCGGGTAATATTTTGTTGAAGGACATTGGATTGCTCCTCAAGAACCGTATCGAGAAACATTTTAAGGAACGGTCTCTTGACGTAAGGTTCAAATATATCGACCCGAGTTACATGATTAGGGGAGTACCCGCCAATCCCCAAGACAGCATCTATTGCGCGCAGCTGGCACAGAACGCTGTTCATGCCGCAATGGCCGGCAAAACAGGAGTGGCCATAGGACGCTGGCATGGACATTATGTTCATGTGCCAATCGGCCTTGCTGTTTCAGGACGCAAGCAGGTCGATACCAAGGGGGGATCTCTGGCATTCGCTGATAGAAGCAACCGGCCAGTCACCAAAGTTCTTTTAGTCAGCGCGTTGGCTGTGATCTACGGACGAAGGCCTAAGCTCAAAATCCAATCGACGAAACGAGATAGCAGCGATGTCACATGCTCCCTGGCAAACGCAGTGTTGAAATCCAAAGCTTTTGGCCTTTTGACCACGACTATTGCCGGTCCGCCTTAAGGAAAAATGGACTCAGAAAAAGGTTGGTTTGGTACAGGCTTGGGAACCGGCATCCCGGCGACTAGCACTGCCATTTCGTCCAAGCAAACCCAGAATTCTTCCCAATCGATGAGCAATCCTGCTCGTTCGAACTTCAAATTGCCCTGAAAGCCTCTAGGGTTGTCTTCGTCCCCTAATAGCGCCAGGCACTCGCTCCCGGAACGGCGACCCATATATCGAATTCCTTCCAGATCCGCTGAATGCTCTATTAACGCGGCACCCCAGCGCTGAGAAAGCCCGTAGCTGGAAGTAAAACACTGCAGCGTTGCGCGAATCAGAGAAAGTGTTGGGCCGTACAGCTCAATTGTTCGCAAACCTTGCACAGCATAAATACGCCAAACGCATAGATCCGATATTTCCGCCCAAGGTATCCCCTTATTGGAACGGATCTTGTCCGCGAATATTTCCTGGAAGGCCGCGCGGATGGAACTGGCGGCGTAACATACGCCCCACCGTGCATGCGGACTGTCAAACCGGTAAATCCCCTTCCTGCTCCAAAAAAGAGGAGAAGAATACTTCGAAGCGCAAAGTCGAAACCAAACCGGTCGAATTTTCGCAGGCTTCGGCAATGCTATCTGTGCGAGATCCGCTGACGGTTCAGGGGGGACCAACCGTTTCAAGTGCCTATATCCCCATACCGGCGCGCATCCGCCAACACTTCTTCCACTTTACCCATCCGAAGCAAATCCAGTGGCCGCTGATTCTCCAGATCAGTGCTCGGCGTCAAAAAATAGCCCAGGATCGAGAACGCATCCTCATTCTGTGTAATGGTCCACTTCTCCCGAAGTATCGCCAGGACTTGGCCTAAGCCCGAAAGAAGCTGGCCTTGATGAATCTGCCAAGCCGGATACCGGAAAGAACGCGTATCCTTCTTCCAAGCAAAAACCAGCCCTTTTTCCCGATATTTACGAATCGTCTCACGAACCACACCAAGCATGTCAGCGAACTCCTGATCTGAAAGACCATCGCCTTCAGCGTCGCGCAGGTTCCTTTCCGCGAGAAGTGAACGTAAACGAACTCGCTCATACGCGATCTCGGACCCGGCAGCAAGCACCCGCCCATGCACAATCCTTGCCTGAGGCACAATCTGCTCGCCCAGACGTATCAAAGCATCAATCGCCTCGGCAGGAGAAACCCCAGCGACATCAATCACAGATTGCAGGGCAGCAACCAAAACGCGCTGATGCTCCTCATCCGTTGCTTGGACAGGCTTCTCAATCGTAGCCGTCCGTTCCAGTTCTCGAGTGGCCATATGGACAGAATAGCAGAAACACCTCCACCTTCAAGCGTTTCGTCCATTTTGCCCACAGCCGAGCGGCAACGACTCTCTCTGTTGCCGAGGACCTTCTCTGAGTTTAAAGCTAGCGACTTGCTCGATCAATAGGGTTGTTGAGGTCTAGCCCCCTGCCTTCCCCTCTCAAACGCGGCGTAGAACTCGAAAAGTTTTTGGCCCTCTAATGACGAATATTTCCGGAGATTGTCGACGTGACCATTCTTTGAATCAGAAGCGTATTGAGCTTTTCCTGGCGTAACTGTGTATACGCTCGGAATCGGCTTTTCTCTATTTAGGGACTGTAATCATATTCGCCGTGCCGCTGCCAGGCTTTGCTTTGATATGCGTTTCCAAAGCCGCTCCGGCAATACGTCCCACATCTGCGCCAACACCGGGGCCGGATGACCCTGTAGATTGCAACTAACAACCACTACATCATCGGATACCTGCATCACAATCCCCTGCTTGCCTATTCCAGCACCCCTGACATCCCGGACAAAAACCACTTTCTGTCCAATTTCCATACCTCCTCCTGAATTTGTAGATTGCTCTCCTTTAGAAGTTCGCTTTTGTTCTATTGGGCGGATCTCAGCGTTGGGATAAAGGCTGCGCCTGTCGCGATCCAAAGCATTTGGCCCTCTAATGACGACTATTCCCGGAGGCCCATTGACAATTCTTGTGAATCAGGGTCGTAAGTCCCTGGCCCCAGCGTCCCCTCCTCTTCTCAGGTAACTTCACAGTAAGCGTTCTGTCCCCATCCGGTACTATCCTCATAACGAGTAGACTTCAGAGCTTCGGGACGAGCGTCAGATATGGTTCCTTAACGGCCTCAAAGAGAACATGGACAACACCCAACCTCCTCAAACAGGAAAACTAGCTCACCCGGCGCCGAGAAAACTCGTTCTCGACATCCCGTTTGAGTATCGCAAATTCGCGAGCGACGCCGGCGCAGTCTGGGACAAAGAGAACAAAGTCAGCTTCATTCAACTGGGCGCCGGCGAGTCTCTCCCGCTCCCCCTCACCGGATTTGAAGTAAAGCCACTGACTCTAGAGGATTCAATTCAGCGCGATTTCGACAATCAGTCTTTCACCCAAATCAAACCGCAAAAGAAGATAGTTCTCAGACCTCACCAAATCGAAGCGGTTAGATATATGGAAGCCGCTTTCACCGCTGACTCGCCCGGATTCCTGCTCGCCGATGACGTCGGGCTAGGAAAAACGATCGAGACCTGGGCCGCAATCTTAAGAATGCTCTCAAAGTTTAAGCGGAAAGCCAAGATTCTCATCGTTTCTCCGCTGGGCGTCACCACCGCATGGCGTGACACGATCCACTGGATGGGAACCGGTGATCACATCGAAAACTTGATCGTAATAAACTACGATCGCCTCGGAAAACTCTTCGAAGCAAAACCTCGAAGAGGCACCAAACGGGTGACGAAACGAGATCTAGCACACCGCGGCGAAGCAATTGAAGAATTCGACATCGTCGTTTTCGACGAATCGCACTATCTCAAAAATCTCACCGCCTCCCGAACCAAATTCGCGATCGAACTTTACCAAAGCGCAAGATTCCTTCTTTGGCTATCAGCCACCGCCGGTCAGGATCCTCTCGAGCTCGGATACACATTTCCTATTCTCGCCAAGCAAACGGGCTCAAAAGCAATCAGCACAAAGGATTTTGAACAATGGTGCGTCAAAAGTTTCACCGGGATTTCTCGCGGAAAATACGGCGCCTGGTTGTGGTCAGGATCACAAAAGGACGAACGAAAGGTTCACAAACTTCTTTTTGACGAAAACGTGGAGGGCTACAGAACTGCCATCCGGCGGCGTCCGGCTGATATCGACGGTTGGCCCGAAATCAACCGCATCGTCCAGTCTGTCGAACTCGATCATGCCCAACTCAACGCCTACAAACAGGCCTGGGAGCAGTTCAAAGTCATCATGCGCCAGCTAGACACCCAAGTACCCAAGCAAAAGGCCACCCTCATCAAAAACGAAGCGGTAGTCCGCCTGCGTCAAAAATCATCCATCCTCAAAGTGCACCAAACCGTCGAACTGACGCTCGAACTTCTAGATAACGGCCGCCAAGTAGCCATCTCCGCAGAATTCCTTGCAACCTTAAACCTCATCCAGGAAATGCTTCTGAAAGAGAAAATACCGGCGGCCTGTATCAACGGCCAATTGCCAGCTTCCGAGAAAGAGGCCCAACGCCTTAAATACCAACGAGGCGACGCAAAAGTAATCGTCTTCAGCATCTGCGAAGGGATCAGCCTGCACCAAGGCGAAGATAACAACGGAGGCAACAATATTCCGCGCGCGCAAATCGATCATGATCTCCGGTGGTCGGCTATCCAGGTTCATCAAATTGACGGCCGCAGTCATCGCAACGGAAGGTTTGCCCAAGTCTATTGGATGGTCGCCAAAGGTACGATTGATGAACGCGTAGCCTCAGTCCTTTTACGAAAACTTGAATCCATGGCGAACCTCCAAGGAGACTCCACCAACGATTTCGACGAAATCCTCTTGCAGATCCAGTAACTTTGCGAGCTCGCCCGCTGTTCGCCTTGGCCGGGAACTCCTCTCCAGATCATCTTGCATGCCGGCTAGTCTCCAGCTTCCCGGACTGTGCTTTGAATCCCGATCCACTATGGGTTAACTAGTCGGATACTAACGAACTCCCCTTCTTTTCCCACCGGACCTCGACGGGCATTAGGGAGTCAGGCACCGCTCCTTTGGCCCAGCTTAAGAAATGTTTGAGAGAAGTGAAGGCGCACCTATTGCTTTAGTTCTCACCGCCCTCGTCCCACGGCGGTAATCTCAATGCTTGTTCAAATGCGTCCCTGTCGTGAACTGGCTTACCATGAGAAACAACCACGTGCTCGAATCGCAAGTCGAGCAATGCGCGAAGCGCTGGAAGAACACGCTCAGTATGCCACGGAGTTGACCAGATCCGAAGTTCCCCGTGAGGGGCAGTTAACGCATCTGCAAATATCAATGTTCGCTGTTGTGGTGCCCAAAGTGGCGTTTCGTTCTCACCCCGGCCGTCATAGACCGCGACAAGTCCTCCGGGAAAAACCGTTCCGGGTCTGATCGCTTTAAGTCTTGTATCCGGAATATCGTCTCGATGATTGAACCCCAGATTTCTTGCAATCACAAAAGCGTTTCCTCCAGGTACGGAGCGAGTTTTTGCAAAATCGCCGGATCGTACCGGAGGCTCGCCGTCGCAACAAGAAATCGAGCCCCTATCCTTACTGCTATGGCGTCTGAGTCGGAGTCGTGCCAGCGCGCTATACGCTACCGGCCTTTGATGACAACAAGGCGCAGAATAACCAGCTTCGATATTGCCCGAGCCAGCTGCGTCTCACGGGGCATTGGCCAGTTATGAAGTCGTTAGGGGGCAGAATAAGACCATTCGACTCTCGTTCAGACCAAAGAACACGCAGCGATTGATGGTTTGAAGAAGGAGAGCCCGGAGCTGGCGCTGCGCATTCCGCTTTAGGTCCGGATGCGGCGACGATAGTCCGATCTAGAAATACCAAACAGTTCGGTAACCTACCTTAGTCAAAAATCGTTTAAGTCTAGAGGTTGGTGCGCGATATCCAAATCCCCTCCTAACAGACGGAACAAACGACGGCGATCGAGTTGCGCTTTAGTCTTTTTTCGAATGTCGCGATTGGACGGAAACCGGAATGGATCTAATTACAATTGCAAGAAAGCGTGCCCAAGCTTGGAATCGACACGACGTGGCGGCGGTCGTTGCAAGTTACACCACAACCGCGAGTTCCTTCTATTGCGGCTTCGGCGCAGGGCTCAATCCCGTCGCGATGGGAGTCTATGTAGAAGCATTGTGGGAGGCTTATCCGGATGCTGCGGTGGAGATAAAGAATATTGGAGAGATCGCCAAAGGCCAGGTCGGGATGGAGTGGATACTACGGGGTAAGAACTCAGGTTATTTACCGAACAACACTCCTCCTACGGGTAGATCGATCATCGTTTATGGAGTTTCAATTATTCAATTCCAGGGACATAAAATCAGCTCCGAACGAATTTATTTCGATCGTCAAAGCTTATTGGAGCAATTGGGCTTCACCAAAGCCAAGGAGACTCCCGGAAATTAGTCCTGGCTGGACTACTCTGGATCAGCGCACAATGGTCTGGCCGGCGTGATCACGTCTTCATCTTGCTGGCAGTGCAGACAGGTCTGCGCTTATCCGAGAAGACCGGGCTCAAACGTCAGGATATCATCCTTGGAGCCGGTGCCCGCGTGCGGGGCACCAAACGGGTGACGAAACGAGATCTAGCACACCGCGGCGAAGCAATTGAAGAATTCGACATCGTCGTTTTCGACGAATCGCACTATCTCAAAAATCTCACCGCCTCCCGAACCAAATTCGCGATCGAACTCTACCAAAGCGCAAGATTCCTTCTTTGGCTATCAGCCACCGCCGGTCAGGAACCGCTCGAGCTCGGATACACATTTCCTATTCTCGCCAAGCAAACGGGCTCAAAAGCAATCAGCACAAAGGATTTTGAACAATGGTGCGTCAAGAGTTTCACCGGATTTCTCGCGGAAAATACGGCGCCTGGTTGTGGACAGGATCACAAAAGGACGAACGAAAGGTTCACAAGTTTCTTTTTGACGAAAATGTGGAGCGCTACAGAACTGCCATCCGGCGGGTCCGGCTGATATCGACGGATGGCCCGAAATCAACCGCATCGTCCAGTCTGTCGAACTTGATCATGCCCAACTCAACGCCTACAAACAGGCCTGGGAGCAGTTCAAAGTCATCATGCGCCAGCTAGACGCCCAAGTACCCAAGCAAAAGGCCACCCTCATCAAAAACGAAGCGGCAGTCCGCCTGCGTCAAAAATCATCCATCCTCAAAGTGCACCAAATGGTAGTTCACTCAATTCCCTGAAAAGAAAGAAAAGGCTGCGATAAAGACGGCCCACAACGAGTAGCCCATTTACTCCGGGGAGTCTGAACAAGACTCCCCGGTTTTCTTTTGAAGCAGTTCAAACTGTGGGTCCTTGGCAAAGCGATCGTAACCGCTGTAGCCGTCTTGTCGCAACGTTTGGCGACTGGCTTTGGAACTTCGATGCTGGGACTCGCCTCCGCCTTGCAAAACCAGTGCGTCTTAGATCGCCCGGAACGGGATTGTTGACGAAAGGATCTTATTTTTGAGATCCCATCTTCCCAAGGTTTCGAGCATTTTTGGAATCGTGTTGCGTGCGAGTGGTGCACTAATTCCAGGCGGGGGTCATATAAAAGAAATTCGGGGTTAGAATGCGATTCTCGAAAGAACAGTGAAACACCGGCGGCGTCGCACCCGAAAGCGGCGGCACCATCCAGCTCCAATCGGCGTAAGTCGCCCTCCCCGCTTGGGTCTCCAATCGTTGATGTCGAAGGAATTCACGCGTCGCCGCGTGATGATCGGTCACTCGAACGCCGGAGCTTTCAAACGAAAAAAGCACCGCACGATTTAACTCAACCAACGCTCGGTCCTTCCAAAGTGTGCGATCCGTGCGTATGTCCAGCTGCATACGCTTGGCGATCGTTGGCAAGAGATTGTACCGCTTTTCGTCCGCCAAGTCTCGCGCGCCGATTTCAGACCCCACATACCACCCGCCAAACGGTGCCGCTGGATAGGACAAACCGCCCACATCGAGGCGCATGTCCGAAATAACGGGCGTGGCGACCCATTGAAGACCAAGCTCCTCAAACCACGCAAATTCGGGATGCCGAAGTGGTACTTCGAGGACCACTTCTTGAGGCAGCGGAAACCAGTGCGGCGGCTCGCCCGGCATTTGGATCACGATCGGCAAAAGATCAAAAGGGTCCTCCGTTTTGCCCTGCCAGCCCAGCGCCTGCACTTGCTCCGTAAACTCAAGGTTAAGCGGATCGCCAATCGTGCTCCCATCCGATTGCCGATAACAAGCGTATCCGATCAATTGATGGTTCCAGATGCGGATGCCAACTTGGCCGGGACCCGCCGGCGCGAACACCGTGATCAACGGCTGGATGGCTCCCCCGTTTGAGGTGAGCCTCAGGTGTTCTATCAATGCATCAAAAACCGCTTCAACCGTTTGCAGCCGGCGGCAGTCGTTCACTCGAAGCCTCTTCCAGTACAGCCGTCCAACACAGCGAACGCTGTTCCGCCAGGCCACCATGGCGCCATAGGCAAGTTCCTCTTTGCGTTGCCGATAAGATCCCTTTTGCTCAAGCTCCCGGAGGACTTCCGCCTTTCGCTCCCGAAGCCCCTCCTTCAGAGAATTCTCGGCGTAATACTGCTCCAGCCACGCTTCCGCCTCGTGGGCTATTGCTTCCTGTTTTGGAGATGGCTGATTGAGCGTCAAACCTTCGTGAGGACAACGATGCATAAAGGGCAAGAATCAAGTTAGGCAAAATCGAAGAGGATCTTTAACATAGTTCCGCGTCTTTGCACCTTGTGTCAGTGGTCAGTCAAAACCAGCCACTTTTTTGGAACAGAAAACAACTCCACGGATCAGCCCGGATGAGGGACCAATGGAGCATGTCGAACGTCCTCGAAGTGAGCATCCAAGCAACGATAAGGAGTTTATACGACCGAGGCTGGTCCAGGCGGCGGATCGCGCACGAGGTTGGGCTCGATCGCGAGACAGTTGGTAGGTATTTAGGGTTAGCAAAACCAGCCATTTAGACCACCGGCGCAGTCGCTGGGCGAAAGAGCCAGTGCGACCCCCTGGCCGAAACGATCATGGCCAATCTCGAAGTTGGGCTAAGCGCGCAACGCATCTACCAGGATTTGGTCGAAGAAAAGGGCTTCAGCGATTCCTATCAATCGGTGAAGCGCTTTGTGCGCAAAGTGCGAGCGAGCCAACCCGAGCGGGTTTGGCGCCTGGAATGACAACCCGGGGGAGGAACTCCAGCTGGATTTCGGTTTGTGAGCACCGATCGATGAAGGGCAGGGCAAAATGCGGCGCAGTTGGATTTTGCGACTGGTGCTAAGCTATTCGCGTTAGGGCTACAGCGACGCGGTTAGTCGGCAGGATACCGAGACCTTCCTTCGGTGTTTGGAAAACGCGCTGCGCAGCTTTGGCGAGGTCCCGCTTTTGCTCAATCTCGATAACTTCAAAGCAGCGGTGCTCAAGCCCCACTGGGTCTCGCAATTCCAAAAATTTCCAGAACAAACTGCATTGACAGTCCAGCTTACACCTATCACATCTACGCCCATCACTTACACGTGTAAGTCATCTTCTTCACCCATAAAAAAAATCTGATTCTTCCATTACAAAAAGTGTCAGTAATCTCGGCTGTGACACGTGTAAGTCATCTGGGTCAAATCCAAAAGGTCAATGATTTTATCCTCGCTGTTAGAAGTCGAAGTGAGTTACGCGATTACGCTGCGATGACAATTTTGCCGATAGTCCGCCCCGTCAGCCGAGAACGACCCGGCCAGCGGCCTCTGCGCTGCGTGTCTTCCGAATAAAGGCTTCACCAGGATTAATGCCAACCGCGTGAATTTCGACCAGCACATCGAGCTCACGAAGCGGCGGCTCGGCAAGTTCGACGCTCTTTATGGCGAAGTGTTCGAGGCTATGAGCCTTCTCATAAACTAGTGCTTTCATAGGTTAAGTCTTTCCATGAACTTGAGCCTGACCCCGGCGAGCGAACCTCCAAGTTGCTGAAGGCGACCACCGACCGCCAGCGAACCGAGATCGACGGCACAGAAGCCAATTTGCTCGATCAGGTCATGTAGCGGCCGCTTGGCTTCCAATCGGCGATAGAGAAAAGAGCTGCCTGCACGCTCGACCAGTTGACCGCGAGCACGACCATATCCTGCGCGGCTGCCTGCTGCAGCGTTCCAGCTGTCGCGCCCGTGCCGAGATCTTTGACCAAGACAGAGAGCGAATCGGGACCGCGCGTGTTGCTGAGCAGGACCTGATGCCCGAAAGGCAGCACATGCTTGGCGATGGTTTGGGCGACGGTGCCGGCGCCGATGAAGCCAATGTTCATTTGGGCCTCCTTATTAGTTTCTTTTATAGATCGGTTTTGAATGTCTCCTTTAGGCTCGTTGGTTTACGACCAAGAATTGTTTGCAGCGTATTGTTCGCTTCTGAGAATTCACCCTCAACTAGAGCGTTGATAAACGCTGCGCCGTATTCTGCCCGCTCTAATGGTAGCCCTTTTGCGACGAGAGCGTCGACGAACTCTTGTTTCGTGCCATGGATATACGGAACGGGCTTTCCGTAAACTTCGCTCCAGAGCTTCGCCATATCTTTGAGTGTTACGGTTTCACCTGAATTCAGGTTGTAGATTTTATTTTTATGGCCGTCCTGAGTGAGCAAGTTTGCGTTTGCTTGGCCAAGATCATTAATGTTCGCGTAAGTCGTCTTACCTTCTGGGCCGAACGCGCGAACGCCATCTTCCTTGACGTTTCCGCCAAGTAATTGCTTAAAGGCATTCGCGTAAAGTGGGTTTCTAACAATCGTATAATCAATGCCAGACTTGGACAGGTCTTGCTCGCTCTTGATTTCGACGTCCGTTACCTCGCGCAGTTTGATTTTTGATTTTTCTTTCCGGTGAAAGCCTACATAGACCACATGCCCTGGACCGGCTGCTGCGATGGCTCTAATCATGTTTTCGTGCTGTGGCGCTCGATTAGACAGACTGACCGCGCCGATTAGCAAAAGCTTGTCGACGTCACTAAAAGCGTTCACCAGCGTCTGGTAATCAAAGTAATCGCCTTTGACGACCTTAACGCCGCGCGCTTCGAAGGCCGCCGCCTTCGAAGGATCACGAGCCAATACAGAAACCTGCTTGGCCGGGACAGTTTTCAAGAGTGCTTCGACCGTCAGCCCACCGAGATTGCCGGTTGCGCCGGTCATAAGATATTTAGTCATTTATCAAACGTCCTTTAAGTTCATCTTGTAAGAAGGTTGCGGGGTTTGGCGGCGGCCGGCACCTGCCGGCCGCCGATCTATCCCGTTTACATGGCTGACAGTTCGCCCCATCCGCCGCTAACAAACGTGTTGTGGCCGGTGATGTAAGAGGCGCGCGGCGATATGAGGAACGCGATCGTCTCCGCCAGGTCTTCCGGCTGGCCGGCGCGCCCTTCGAGCGGGACGGTCGCGAAGAATTGCTCGTCGGTGATGCCCATGGCGGACGTGATCGTCTTGCGGACCTCGTCGCCGCGCAAAAAAATCTGGATCGCCATTCACCAACAAGTTTCTCCTGGAATTGCGGCAAGATCGCCCTTCGACGAGCTGATTTCTTACCACTTGGTCAGAAACGTTAGAGCATTGCCTTTGCGCCGTCAAGGTATTAACTTACCAACTGGTCAAGAATCATAGACTCTTGCGAAAATGACTAAAAAACCGTCAGGGAACCCGCCCGGCCGGCCGAAGGCCTTTTGCGAGAAAGCAGCTCTCCACGCCGCCATGCTCGTGTTTGCTGAAAAGGGCTTTGAGAACGCGTCCCTGGCTGACTTGACGGCGGCCATGGGGATCAATCGTTTCAGCATGTACGCGAGCTTTGGCAACAAAGAGCAACTGTATGTGAAGGCGATGGATGCCTTCAATGACGCGCGGCAGCAGGGTGTCGTCGAAACTCTCGCTGGGCCTTCGGCGCGAGCGAGTATCGAACAGCTTCTAAAAGGCGTAGCTGAGCGGTTCACCGACAAGAGCCATGGCGTCTGTTTCGTGACACAGGCGCCATTGTCGGCGGAGGATGTGTCGGACGACACGCGCAAGCTGATGGCAAAGCGGCGCGCCGAAGTTGAGACGGCAATCCGGCACCGCCTGGAGAAAGGGGTCAAGGAAGCCGAATTACCGGCCGACGTGTCGCCAGCGGACTTAGCTCGCTTCTATGCCGTCATTATCCAGGGGATCGCCCTGCAGGCCCAGCACGGGGGCACGCGAGAGCAGATGATGCGTGTCGTTGACGTGGCGCTTGCCAATTGGCCACAGCCCAGCTCTCGCAAGCCGAGTAAAAAAGTATAGTTAACTCTCCTGCCGAAGCACAGATTATGTAACTATGTGAGTTCCATATATAATATGATCTTGTTTTTGTGATGGGAGAATGATTCCGACCGGTGCCTGCTACGGCTTTTCTTGCGACTTCTTGAAATCCAAAGTTTGCCATGGCACAGGCAGGCTGCACCACAGGAGCTGCGCTAGCGCCGATAATGTCGACGGTCCCAAACCCACTGTCCGGAAAGCGGTGAATCAACGATTCGGCATGCGTTTCCGCAACTCCGCCATCGCCTCTTTCTGCGTCGGGCTGAGCCTGAATGCACGATTTGACGTCCGCCGGGCTAAGGCACGGGACGCGGATTCGTTGGCGATTCTTTGAATCTCCATTCGGGCTTCGCGGTCGCTCATCATCTCGGCCAGATTCGATATGGCAATGCCCAGAAGCGCTTCACGCTGCTCGATCGGCAAGGCGAGCCACGCCTCCGGTCCCCACGGCCCCACGGGCCCCCTATTCGTTTGTCCTCCTCCGTCCTGAATAACGCCAGAAAGAATGGTCTCCATCAAACCCAACACCACCAGCGCCGAAGCATTTAGCCTCGCATCAGGAGCACGAGGTGTCTTTCTGGATCGCCCAGGGTAAACCGGTAGATCTTCCGCTGGAAAAAAAGACAAAGAGAGCCAGTCCTCTTCAAATAGCGATCGAGAAAGGTTTCTTGACTTGGTCGAAGTCTTGCTGAACGGCGCAGCTAGTCCCATCGAGAACAATGCACTCGCATATGCTGTCTCTCGCAAAAGAGTGGACATTGTTCGATTGCTCCTGGACCGGGGATCCCCAGTTGACTCAATCCATTTCAGCGACGTCTGCGAATCTGGAGATCCAGAAATGATCAAACTTTTTCTGGAACGAGGTGCTGATCCAATCGCGGATTTCCCTTTTTATCACGGATTCATTCACTGCCTGAATCCGATGCTCGGTGCTTACAAAACGCAGCTCGAAAAATTTCCTGCCATTCAAATTCAAGCGGACATGGCTCTTTGCTATTACGCTAAAGAAGGCAACCTGCGATGCGTAAGCCTTTTGCTCTGGGCCGGCGCGCGCCCCGACTACGTAATACCGGAAGGAATGGACTGCGAATTTGCGGAGAGCTCCGCCCTAAAAGAAGCAGCCGAGGCTGGTCACCTGCCGATTCTGAAGCGCATGAAACCGGAGAATTTCCCCGACCGGTTGGCGGAACTCGTTAGCGCATTCTCTGTGAACAATTCTACGGAGATTTTGCAATATCTTTTAACGCTGGTTGGCGACCTGGGTACCCTCCCCGACTCCGGATCCTCGCTTGTTCAGCACACCTTTTGGCGCCTAGGCTGGTCCAATGATCGCCTTTACCCCTCAGGCACCGATGCTGCAGCTCGTGTCGACCCGATTATCGAGCGCTTAGAGTTGCTACTCAAACACGGAGCAAAATTCAAATCTTCTATGGAATCCGTTCGATCAGTTCGACGTGACTTCCGTGCTCTCGCCCCGGACAGTATCGTTCGCATTTTCGGCCTTTTGAAGCAGTACGATGCCGCTGAAACACCATTTCTAGAAAACGCTATAGCTACGCCGACGATGCGAACCCATCTCGGCGATTCACTACGGAAAATCGACCTATTACTTCATCCGCCTGTTGTTCAAGAAGCTTCAAGGCCCAAGGCAGTCGAGGCTGCCAAGTCCGTAGAGAAACCCAAGCTCACGATTGGAGCGTTAAGAGCGAATGCTGAGCGCTTTATCCTGGATGTAATTCGAAAAAGACCGGTGCTGCGCTTCTGGGAAGAGACTCTGCATGAGAGCCTATACGATCAAGATCTTCGCCGAGGGATCGGCATGGCCAAAGACGACGATCGGTCTCCCTCTGAAATCTTTGAAACCGCAGTCGATCGAATTAATCGCGCCTACAAGACGTTTTCGGCTTCCTTCGAAAAAGCCGAGTCAAGAGGTGGTTGGTCCAGAGTGAAAATAGTACCCGCTGAGGGCAAAGAATGGCCCGATGTACTTTCTGAGGTTTGGGAGGAGGCAGGATCGAATCCGCGAAGGTTGAGCGAGCCGGCTCTTAAGATCCTGCAATGGGCTCAGGAACGTAAGCTTCCCAACGACTGGGAAAAAGAAACATTGGTTTCCTGGAAAGCTGGATTCAATGGCCGCCAGCGTGTTGTCGAAGAATATCTCGAAGAATTGAACCTAAAAACGGGCGGACAGTTTAGCTTCGAGAAAAAGGGTAAGGACTGGGGCCGCGAAGATCCTCTAAAATTCAAAATCTCAATCCAAAAAGGACTCTCAATTGACACTCCTCTTCCCGCTCCTTCTGTTCCCAAATCTCTGAACCCAGTATTCAACGGACCTATTGATCATGTGACGAAGGAGGCCCTGCAGACCTGGAAAGAACCGATTTACAACTATTTGCTGCAAGAACCCCCGACTGCGAGCGATCCAGTTTATATCCTTTGGCTCAACACACGGAAACAGCTTAACCGGATGTTTCCCTCAGTGCGTTTTGAATCCCGCTGGGACAGCGATAAGATCACAAAGTTTGTCGCCGAGATCCCTTTGCATCGTGAGATAAAAATCGCTTACGACTTTCGAGAGAAGGCTAACGTGTGGTATTTCGCAGTCCTCCCCAAGACAAATTGGCAATCGGTCATCTCGGCCATAGAAGAACTGAAGTCTTTACCCACCTTGCGAGAACGCTACGGGCTTTCTGAGGAAGCATCAAAGCTCCTCGAATGGATTGAAGGTTTAAAAGACGAAGATTATTTACTGAACTGGACCCCAACTATAGAAGACCACCAGGAGAAGAAGATCGGCTTCCAATTCAAATCCGAGAAGGAAAACTTCCCTGCCTACATTCAGGAATTGGTCGATGAAATCAATTTGAAGACTGAATACGAGTTGAAGCTTCAGCCTTGGAAACATTGGTCTGAGTGGCAAACCCGAGTTCGAGTTTCTAAGAAAGAATCCGACGAAGCTGCTTTGGTTCGGCAAATCCAGTTCTTTGGCCTGCGCCATGGCAAGATTCTTTCAGGTGATCTTGTACGAGAGTTGCTGACGAAGGTAACCAAAAGTGAGATCAGATGTAAACGTCATCCGACGAAGTGGCCCGGGCAGCCAGATTCCTTCTGTCGGAGGATTCGAGCAACATCACCGGCACGGAGTTGATCATCGACGGCGGCGTTCGACTGAACTGACCGCGTCCGAACTTCCAACAGAATGGCGGAATGAACTCCTAGTCGCAAAATGGAAACTCAAGCTTTTTTCATCGACCTGACCGAACGTCCGCCGCGGAGCTTTCGCGTCCGGCTGGCGGGTTCGTGGTCCTGGCGCGAATGATCGACAAAGGCAGGGCGACACTTTCCAAAAAGAATGGGGAATACGTTTACAATTCGCCAACCGATCAACATCTGGTGCGTTTTCTTGGCTTTGACGCTGAGGCCCTGTTGAACGAACTGGCCGCCGGCAAAGGCGACGGAGAGATCCTCCAATGGGTATTAGCAAACGCTAAGACACCGCGGGCACTGTGGGAAATCGAAGCCTGGTCGGCCTTCATGGAAAACCGCGGACCGGACAGCGACGCGGAAACGCTTGCACTCTTTGCCGAATACGTGGGCCAACATTCCCAAACCCGTGAAGACATCAAAACCTGGTTCGAAGCCGCTGAGCTCGATGACTATGCCAGCTTTGGAGGAAGGCCGTAAATCCCGCGCGGCAGCATGAGTCTAGTCTGAAAAGTCCTCTGGCTGCCCGTGCGTCTAAGAAACGCGGGCTAACCCACGGGACGTGCCGGTCTCGGTCCCCCACCAATCACAAATCACCAAACACTAATCACCAGTCAGACCTGCCCAGATCGGTCTTGTCTGTCTAGAGGAACCGGAATTTCGCCCACCCGAGGATTCCACGAGTCCGCCGGCTTCGAGCCAACCCTGGAGGCCACCTATCAGTGAACCGACGTTCAGATACCCCAGGTCTCGCAACACCTGAACAGCACTAGTACAGTGCTGGCCACTGGCGCAGTAGACCACGATCGGAGTGTTCAGCGCGGGAGCTAGTTCTCCAGCCCAAATCCGGCATAAACGGAGGCAAGCTCGCTCTTTATCCTCACTCGCGATGCTTTCAGATCGGATATTGTTCTCTGAGTTTCTTTAAATGCGTCCGACTTGGATTCGGCTAATGGAACGAGCACGTCAATCGAGTTTGAGATCTGTTCGGAACCGACTGTTTTACCCTGTAACAATTCTGGGAGGCCCGGATTGTTCGTAATCCGGTAAACCTCGGCTTCATTTTTGATGGCTTCTCCGGAAGAGTCGTATAATCCGTCTGGACGTTGCCTCATTAAGAAACGTATTTGAACTTGCCCGGCAGCTCCAGTTCCGGAGTCCTCATCAATTGCGGGATGAAGTAATCGGGTCGGGTGATCCGGTTTTGCCAGTTCTCGAACACGATTTCGGTTGCCGTGTGAAACCAGCCCACGCTCATCGTGCTTGAGGTCAGGCTGACGTTGTCACCTTCGCGGTCAGACGCTAGCACAAGCCCGTAGCCGTGGATGATGAAGTCGGTCACGCCCACCGTGCTCGAGCCCTTTAGCTTGAATGCCGGGAGGCGTGGTTCCTTAAAAAGGAACTTTTCGTCGTACCACAGATCCATAGATGCGTTCTTTTCAGGGTGCTCCGCCACAGGCACGCTCTCGACGCTTTCGCACCATAAGAGCTTGTACCAGGTCGACAGGTCGCCCGCCACCTGGCAGCGCCTCACCTCTTTTCGGAACGAGTCAATGAATAACCCATCCAGCAATTGGCTTTCAGTTTTCAATTAGAGTTACCTTCCACGATGTTGGGTTGAGCCGATCGAGAAGTGCAATGGCAATCTCGTGATGCATGTTAGGCCAAGTTGTTGGTTAGGATGTAGAACGCTTCAGCGAAAAGGCTGGCGCTTGGATGAGACGCCAATCCACGCGTCCCGGTTGGCATGTGGAATTCAGCGTGAATCGCGCTCTGCTTCCGCCATCCATCAATCAAACCTTGATTGTACCCGCCAAAAAAGGTTTCTTCGCCGATTCCTGGAATCGGAGGTGTCGGGCAAATCGGCGCAACGGCAAATTGCCCTTCAACCTTGGAGTAGCCCTCTTTGAATCCCAGCAAGTAGCCGCGATCAAAATCTCCGTCAGCTCGGCGACAGCCGGAAAGTACACCAGGGTAATTAATAGTAGTATTTTCATCAATACGCCACGCCGTGCTCGCGGTCCCGGTAGTGATCTCCGGTTCTCGCATTGACATAATGCGACTCATTATGACTCGAACCGGTTGACCCCACATAAGCTCCGTCCCGACTACCGGCAACGTGAGATTTGTTTCCCGCGAAGGCAGAGATAGCGCACAATGTCATCAACGCCAATACACTAGATATTTTCATTTCGAGAATCGCTCTTATCGGCAGTTCTAGTGGGGAACCTTAATTTTTTTTTGCCGTGAGGATTTTAGGATAGCGGAGGTGCCTGGAAGTTACGCTGATTGAAAGAAACGGCTCAATCATGCATCGTCCGCCTCATCGAGTGGATATTGCAGTTCCTTCGGACAACGCCGAATTTTGGCTAACGGTCAGAGCAAAATGCTCTTATTTCCTTGAACTTCCCGAGATGGACCTGGCCCTGATCCCGGGACGCATCCTAGTCGGATGCGAAGAAAGGAGCATTGAGGGAAGCGTGCCTAGATAAAACAAGAAACGCCAATCACCGACCACACGTCCGTCGATGATCTCGTAGAAACTCTAATGAAACCAGGTGCCGCAGATCAACGCGAAGAAAACTGTTTCGAACCTCGATAGACAGATCATCATTGATCCACAATGCCAATTCGTCGAAAAGAAGGTGACAGTTCGGGCAAAGACAAAGGACGTTTTCCAGTGTATCAGGTCTACTGTGAGGCGGCCCAAGCGGCTTAATGTGGCAGGCTTCTGTGTCGTATAGCTTATGCTGAGCGGGTTACGCACATTCTCGTATCGAAATATTTTTCTTTGGTCGGCAATGGGCCAGCACTTTATCGCCTTAACCTTTGGAGAATTCGTGGCGCCATCCAGGGAATTTCAAACGATCAACCGGGCGAACCGATAGCTTTTTGCGTCTGACGAGAAAGAAAGCTTGCCGGTAGGGTGAAATCAACAGACCGGCGAAGCAACTGTTTTGTAATCAGCAGGTCGTCGGTTCGAACCCGACTGCCGGCTCTGCTGAATATCAACGACTTACGTACGTTGAGCATCGGTCGTCAGCTTGCTGCTTGGACACTTCTTGGACACTTTTCTGCATGGCTTGGTGCTGACATGGATAGGGAATCCGAGCGCCCGGTTCCTCCGCCGGATCAAAGCCTTGAGAGGGCGCGGGTCTATTATCATAAGACGTTACAGACAGGATACTTATGTTTATGGGATTCCAATTGTTGCTCAACGCTTTTCGCAATAGAAGAGCATTTCACGCTGTGATTTTTGCCGGAGCAGCGTGTGATTGGGGTTCACCTCACTGAGGTCCGATCTCCCAATTCGGATGATACCCGCACTCAATAGGAACCAGGTTTTGGTCACAGAACACCGCACACCGGGCGCAACCAGCCGGTCAGCATGTCCAAGCTGTCGTCGCTGGCTCGAGGTCGTGCGAGATTTTCCAGAGACTGCAGGCGTACGATACCCCTGAGGCGACAATCTGGGCATAATATGTGAGCCCGAACATGGTGCAGGACCGCTTTCGCAGCAGTTCGCCAGAATGAAGCACACCACAATCAGCGGCGGGGTAAGCGTCTTGCAGTCTCAACACCCTTTGGTGTGATCTGTAACGTAACAGGTCCCCTCCAAAGCAATGTCCCGGTCAGCCCGTCAGCCGTGATCAGATCGTCTTTTGCCAAAGCCTGCGCCGATATGACAAGTGCTTCTCTACTGAAACCAATTTCGGACGGATTCAGGACGACCAATTTCCCTCCCGCGTCAAATAGTCGTCGCAATAGTTCGATATGTTCTTCGCCGGTGTTTGACCCAATTACCCAAAACGTGATGCCGTCAACCTGTCGCTCGTCGGAACGCCCGTGAATCTCAGCCGGCGGTTCACCCTCCGGATAGACAGTGCAGCCGACTGAGTAAGTGGCACCCGGCACAGGGTAAACGAGCCCCGCCACCTGCTTTCCGAAAAGATTCGAAACAAGGCGACGGTCATCGAAGGCTTCGTTGTTCGGATCTTGGCGGAGTTCGCCAATCTTTGCTCTTGATAGTTTGAGGATAGTCACGATCGATCGATGCGTTCCGCTGGGCGTTATTGTGCAGCGCGCATAAATATTTCCCGGAGTTGTTCGCTCGGTTCCTGGCAGCAGCCTCGCCTCCGGGAACAGATCGAGATATGACTTAAACCGGAAGCGGCGATTGCGGCTGAACCCGGTAGTCTCCTGTACCAGCGCCAGCTCAGGCCGTTCAAAGAGTTCAATTAACTGAGCGGCTTTGGCAAATGAGCAGCCAAGCTCTGCTTCCACAAACCGAATAGTCACCAAAGGATGTCTAAACAGAAGGTCAAGGAGTCTATGAGGCAGATGAGAAGTCCCCTCCAATCGGCTGAGGCGCGCTCGAGAAGTTTCGCGAAGCTCAAGGATTTTGCGGGCCGTCGCAGTCGCATCGAGACTGACCTCCGAGACACCGCGCAAGAAAAACTTGGTCCATTGCTCCCAATGCCCATCAGTCCGGACCGCCATCAACCGGTCATAGTATTCTGCTCGGTGCTGTTTGAAATAGTGGCTGAGATAAAGCAAGGGACGATTCAAAATACCCCTTTGGCACAGCAAGAATGTTATCAAGAGTCGCCCGATTCGGCCGTTGCCGTCCAGAAAGGGGTGAATTGTTTCAAATTGGGCGTGAGCCAGTGCGCAGAAGATAAGGGCCGGGATCGGTTCCTCTGTGTGCAGAAAGTTCTCGAATTGGCCGAGAGCTGCATTCATTTCAGTAACTGGCGGGGGAACAAACGTAGCGGTGCTCAATGTGCATCCAGTAGGACCAATCCAATTCTGAGCACGGCGAAACTCGCCGGGATCCCGGTTACCGCCACGGACGCCTTGCATGAGTTTCGCGTGAATCTCGCGAATCAGTCTAAGAGAGAGTGGAAATGCGGTCAGGCGCTGTAGGCCATGGTTCATCGCGGAGACATAGTTAACAACCTCCTCGACATCCCGAGGGTGATCAGCTTCCGGATCGGATTCGAATTGTAGAACGTCCTCCAGCGTGCTTTGCGTATTTTCTATTTGAGAGCTCAATACGGCCTCATAGCGCACATACATGGCGACGAAGAGATCAGGATCAGGCAGAATCGATGCAACTCCATCGAGGCGACCTAAGTTCGTATCTGCAGCAGAAAGAAGGGCGTCCATCTCGTCGTCGCGCTGGACAGGTGGCTCAGGCGGCAGGGGGTTGGGGATGAACGCCGTGTAACCGCCTGGTTGAGCGGCAAACCGGCCAGCTCTCGTCAGCATCGAAGTGGAAGGCTCTTGTTTCATCGGATTGAAATAGAGGTCGACATGAGGACAACTTATTTCACAAAATGCAGCTTTTGTAAAATAAGACTCCTCTGCTTGGCCTTTTGTTTGCCTAAAGTGAAATAAGTCGCCGGAGTCCCCGCTAAGGTAGCTGTTGAGCTCCGGACATGTCAGCTCCGTGGGCCGCGAAGGGGTCGCCCCCCTTTCCAACATCAGGCTCGCAGGTAGCTTGTCTTGCCCGGCTTAGTAGTGCCGATTCCGTTAATGAATCGAACCCACGGCATCATCATTTCGCCCCCAAATCCAATTTCCTGCTTCCGTTCGCCCACTCATTTCTCATAACCTTCATGACTTTGCCCATTGTTCTGCTTTCGCTTGCCTCAGTTCTTGAACGGTTCCCGCCCAGTTTCGCTCGAGAGGGCTTAGCGCCCGAATCCAAGTGAGCTTCTGCACATGCATCCCGCCGAAAAAGTGACCCGCCTTGAAGACCTCCGGCCCAATGCCGCAGTCAAAGGCATCCTGCCGGACCAAGTGGTCACGGTTGTGAGCGTACAATGGTTCGGTTCTGACGCCTTGGAGCTCACGTACAAGACCTCGTCCGGGCGTGTCGCTAATGAATTACTCTATCGTAGCGACGAACCCCGGCTCGAAGTAGTCGAACACGGACGACCTTGGAGCTTTGACGGGGACGGGCATTTGTTCCGCCTCGTTTCAGAGGCTCACCGTATTCGTTTGGCACACCTGTTTGACCCAGTCCTGGCCGTACACACTTCCCTCGTCGAACCGTTGCCACACCAAATCACAGCGGTTTACGAGGCCATGCTTCCTCGTCAACCGCTGCGTTTCCTGCTTGCCGACGATCCGGGTGCGGGCAAGACAATCATGGCTGGGCTTTTCATCAAAGAACTGATAGCGCGCGGTGACTTGCAGCGCTGTCTTGTGGTCTGCCCGGGCAGCCTGGCAGAACAGTGGCAGGACGAGCTTCACCGGCGTTTTCATCTTCCGTTCGAAATCCTGACGAATGACAAGCTCCAAGCGGCCCGAACAGGGAACTGGTTCCTCGAAAACAATCTTGTTATCGCTCGTCTCGACAAACTGGCACGCAACGAAGACGTGCAGCAAAAGCTTCAAGTCCCGGACTGCCGTTGGGATCTAGTGGTTTGCGACGAGGCACATAAGCTTTCGGCCAGTTTCTTTGGTGGCGAAGTCAAATACACCAAGCGCTATCACCTGGGCCAATTACTGTCAGGTCTCACCCGCCACTTTCTGCTGATGACTGCGACCCCTCATAACGGAAAGGAGGAGGACTTTCAGCTCTTTATGGCGCTGCTCGACGGCGACCGCTTTGAAGGCCGCTTTCGCGACGGCGTTCATCAGGCCGACATTTCTGACCTGATGCGACGCATGGTAAAGGAAAACCTGCTCAAGTTTGACGGCACGCCGCTCTTCCCGGAACGCATCGCGTATACGGTGCCGTACAAACTTTCGGACGCCGAAGCGGAACTTTACAGCGAAGTCACGAACTACGTACGCGAAGAATTTAATCGCGCGGAGGCGCTTGCCAACGATAAACGGGCAGGCACGGTTGGGTTCGCGCTCACCATCCTGCAGCGCCGCCTCGCATCGTCTCCCGAGGCCATTTACCAGTCACTGCGGCGGCGCAGCGAACGCTTGCAAAAGCGTCTCCGGGAACTTGAACTCTTGCAACGCGGTGGTGTTGCGGATGCGATCGCCGTTGCAACGCCTGCACTCGATGCCGAGGATCTCGAGGACCTTGAAGAAGCCCCAGATGACGAAGTCGAAAAAACTGAAGAGGAGATCCTTGGCGACCCGCGACCGCTGAGGAAGGCTTTGAGATTGTGCGCCGGCGGCTATTCGAGCCCCTTGCAGACCAAGCCCAGTTTCGGGACCGCGATGTCGTGGCGCGCGCGTTCGCCGAGCTTTACCGCACCCAGCATCAGGAGTTTCCGGCCGAGTGCCACGATGCCGATTACGAGAAGCGAATCAAAGAAGCTTATCCAATACATCCGGAGATTTTTGACCGGCTATACACCGATTGGTCTACTTTAGTGAAGTTCCAGCGCACACGTGGGGTGTTGCGCCTGATGGCGGCTGTCATCCACAGTCTATATGAAAAAGGCGACCGGAACCCGCTGATTCTGCCGGCTAATATCCCGATCGACGACGCGCGAGTGCAATTTGAGCTTACGCGTTATCTCTCGGACAATTGGGTTCCGATTCTTGAAAAGGACGTTGACGGTCCGAATTCCCTGCCGGTCCGGCTCGATGGCGAGGTGCCCAATCTAGGCAAATACGCGGCATGCAGGCGCGTGGCCCGAACCGTTTACTTGGGCTCAGCGCCTACGCCGACCGCGGCCAATCGAGGAGTCGAGGATCGGCGGGTAAAGTTAGGCTGTGCCATGCCCTGTGAGTCGATTGCTGTCTTTGGTGATGCTCTTCGGCGACTCGCTGCGGCAGCAACCTACCTTTATCAAGATGGGCCGCGCTATTGGTACTCGACGCAACCCACTGTTACAAAACTCGCAGAGGATCGTGCCGAACAATTTAGGCGCGAGCCTGATAAAGTAGTTCAGGAATTGGACAAGCGCTTGCGATTGGATCTTCGCAACACGGGCGACTTCAATCGTGTGCACCCGATGCCGGGTTCTAGTGCAGATGTGCCGGATGATCTCGACGGGCGCCTCGTTGTTCTTGACATCGATCACGCCTACACGAGAGACCCTAACAACCCCGCCGAGACGAAGGCCAAGGCCATTTTCGAGACGCGGGGTAATGCCCCACGGATATATCGAAACACGCTCATTTTTCTCGCCGCCGACAAGACGCGGCTGCAGGACTTGGATGAGGCAGCGCGCAAATTCCTGGCATGGGAATCCATTCTTGATGAGAAGGATGAGCTTGGCCTATCGCCACATCAGGTCAGGCAGGCTGACATACAAAAGACGGCTGCCGACGGTGCCGTGACTGCGAGACTTCCTGAAACTTATCAGTGGTTGCTCGTTCCCGCGCAGGCGAGCCCGCAAGCCCCTGTCACATGGCAGACGGCCCGTCTGTCGGGCAACGGCGGGCTTGCACCGCGAGCCAGTAAGAAGCTCAAGAGCGACGAATTGCTTGTGCTTACGTTTGCTGCCTCACGGCTTCGCATGGAATTGGATCGGGTGCCCCTGTGGCGCGGCAACCACATCGCGATCCGGCAGCTTGCGGAGGACTTTGGTCGTTACCTATATTTGCCACGGTTACAGACGCCGCGAGTTCTGCTCGACGCTATGCGCTCCGGTGTGGCTCTTCTCACTTGGCAACAAGACGGCTTTGCTTATGCCGAAGCGTTCGATCAATTAGAATCTCGTTATCGAGGTCTGCAGGTCGGTGTGCAGCTCAGCGTCACGGAAGACGATCACGGGCTCCTGGTTAAGCCTGACGTCGCGCGTCAGCAGCTGGACCGAGAAAGTACCCGCGTCAGGGAGGATGATGCAAAACCGCCGTATGTAGTAGGTCCGGGACCGACTCCTCCTCCACCGCCACCCCCTATCAAGATCCCAAAACCCAAGCGCTATCACGGCACCGTGAGCCTTGACCCCGAGCGTGTCGGCCGTGATGCCGGCAGGATCGCAGAAGAAGTGATTACCCACCTGACCGGTCTCATAGGATCGTCCGTTAAGGTAACGCTCGAGATTGAAGCGGAGATTCCGCAGGGCGTACCCGACAACGTTGTGCGGACGGTGACAGAGAATGGTAGGACGTTGAGGTTCGCTGGTAATAGTGGCTTCGAAGTTGAATAATTTGAGCGCATCTGCGAAAGATAGCCAGACGCCGCCTACCTCATCTGGGATTCTCATTCAAGAGGTCCGGGTACGCAATTTCCGCTGCCTCCGTTCTGTCGACGTTGAGCTCGACCCTCTCACCCTCATCATTGGACAAAACAACTCTGGCAAAACCAGCTTCCTGGCAGCGCTTTTTGCAGCGATCGGTTCGGGACAAAGAGTAATTTCGGGTGACGATATCTTTCTCTACAACAACGAAGTTTCTGCCCCAAAGGCTAGAGTCATTGTGATCGATATTTCGATACGTCCGACCGACGAGAAGGGTCGGATTATAGATGTTTTTCCACAAGGTAGCCCCTGGCTTGAGTTATGGGGCCTAGGCGTTGTTCAAGACGAACAAGACCGGGACTTCGTTGCGATTAGGACATCGCTAAAGTGGAATACCGCAAGAGGCGAGTATGTCCTTGAGCGTCGATTCCTGAAGGACTGGCAGGCGGACAGTTCGAAGTGGGAAGATTCAAAACCGGTTGAAAAAGTTCCTCCTCTATCGGTGCATCAGACTGAGCCGCTTTCCCTCAACCTGTTAGATTCGAAACGCGACATGGCCGAGGACCTTCGCACGCGAGGTTCCTTCTGGAGCAAAATGGTCGAGGAACATGGCCTCACTGCCGAAGATGTCGAACGCATTGAACAGGAGCTGTCTGGAATTAACAGAGATATAGTAGAGAGCAGTGACGTTTTTACTCACATTCAAAATCATCTAAAGCAATTCCATGAGACGCTTTCTTGCGATCAGGAAAGCATCACCATAACGCCCCTGGCTAGACACCTAAGGGATCTTTCTCGTGGGATGGACATCATGCTCTCGACTCGCGGCGCTCCGCCCTTTCCGTTGCGCCAACAAGGTATGGGAACTCGAAGTCTGGGGACCTTCTTAACATTCTGGGCTTATGTAGCATGGCGACAGAAGCAGAGTCGTGGTGCGGTGCATCCGTTCATGGCGCTCGAAGAGCCAGAGAATCATCTACATCCCCAAGCACAGCGGGCACTCTTCCACCAAATTAAGAGGATGCCGGGTCAGCGGATCATTAGCACACATTCGCCGTATATATGTTCGCAGTGTGAGATAAGTCGTTTTCGCCATTTCTCCAAATACGGTGAGGAAACAACAGTGCGTCGAATTGATCTCGGCACGGGAGCTGAGCGCCTCGGTGAGGAAGATCTCCGCAAGATCGATCGCCAGGTCATGAACACTCGTGGCGAGATGCTCTTTGCTCGCGTCCTTGTTTTCTTCGAGGGAGAAACCGAGGAACAATCCCTGCCGGACTTCGCCGAGAAATATTGGAATAAACATCCCAATGATTTGGGCTGCACGTTCGTCGCAGTTCAGGGCTATGGCAATTATCTCCCATTCTTGCGAATGGCAGAAAGTTTTAAGATTCCGTGGTTCATATTTTCGGACGGCGAGCCGAAAGCTGTAACAGCCGTTAACAACGCCTTAGAAAGTCTTGACCAAGATACAATCCCACAGAACCCAAGAGTGGTTGTTCTACCCGAAGGGAAAGCATTCGAAAACTACATCGCCGACGAGAATCCTAAGCAAGTCTTGATCGATCTGATCATCGAGCGCGAGGCTAGCAATGCACAACACGCACAAGCTCTTAAACAAGCTTGGGCAGCGAAATCAGAACAAGATCAAGCGGCCACTATTCTGGAACGCCTCAAGGCGAACAAAACACAGTACGGTTCTCGGATAGGAAAACTTCTTCCCGTTCCAAATGCGGTTCGAGATCTTTTTGAAAAGATCGATGCTGAGTTTGGAACGACCAAAATGACGGCTATTTCTATATGAGTGTCAGGCTCACGGAAGTCCAGCAGCGCGTGGTTGAGCATGGTGAGGGCGCTATTCTTGTTGTTGCTGGACCGGGATCAGGAAAGACCAGGGTACTGACAGAACGGGTGCGTCGACTCTTGAGCGCCGGCACGCAACATTTTCGGTTGCTCGCGCTAACGTTTACCAACAAGGCGGCCAATGAAATGATTCAGCGGCTCGATGACGTACCAGAAATCCGCACGCGTGCTTTCATCGGAACACTCCATAGCTTCTGCATGGAAGTTCTGGCAAATCGAGGTAAGCCGGTGGGCGTCGCTGGACTTCCAAATATTTTTGAGTCGTTCAACGACAGAAAACAGCTGCTACTGAACGCGGTTAGAGCAGACCCTCGTCTATCTCTGCTTTTAAGAGAAGCCGGTGATGCGAGAGAGCAGGGTCGAAGGTTGGGTGTGTGGCTTGAGCGAATCAGTGACCTAAAGAACGCACTCACATTATCGGATATGGTCGACGACGAGGATGAGAGGGCACTCTACGAAGCATATGATGCCGAGCTCAGAGCGTCGGCCGCTCTCGATTACGACGACTTGTTGGTTCTCACTTATCGGCTCTTTGAGGAGCGGCCGGGTGTAGCTAACTATTATCAGCGGCAGTATAGGTACATTTGTATCGACGAAGCACAGGACTTGAATGAAGCTCAGTACCGCATACTAACAAGCCTCTGCGGTTTGGAATTTAAAAACGTCATGATGGTAGGCGATCCGAAGCAGGCCATCTACGTTTGGAATGGTGCCGATCCAAAGTACATGGATTTGTTCCAGCGAGATTTCACTGCCAAGAAAGTGACTTTAACGGAAAATTTCCGATGCTCGAGGAATATTGTCACCGCCGCTCGGCGCTTGGATTCATCTTACACCGTCGAGGGCCAGCTCCCAGTACCGGGAGCGGTTGCATTGATCGAGGGCGATGATGAGCGGAGTGAAGCACACATGGTCGTTTTGACACTGAACAATCTTTTGTCGAACGGGCATCCGGATGTTGAGGGAAAAATATTACTCGAAAGCTGCGCTATCCTGGGCCGAAACCGGTTTGTCTTTGATGCCCTCGATGAAGAGTTAAAGAGCCAAAATTTACCATTTTATAAAAAACTCTCTTCGGCAACGCATCAAAGCGAGTCGGAGTTAGTCCAACAGTTTGAGCTTGCTCTTCGACTTCTTGCAAACCCAAGGGATAGGCTCCATCTCGGCATGCTTGCCAAGGCGTGGGGCGCAACCTTACCGGAAACAACTGACGCGAATGACGGGCGATCTTTAATCCAGAAGCTTGCCCAACGAGCCCGGATAGACACCGCCCAAGTGATAAAGCAGGCGATAACAGATATGCAGTGGACAGAGGAGAACTTTCGGCTCCTGAGAGGAATCGCGAAACTTGAGCAGGTCGCCCAGACGTTTTGCGAGCAAGATCGAGCCCTAATCCTTCAAGATACCCGTGAGTGGAAGAGGCATTGGGATTACTATGTTCGATCAGAACCCGGGGGAATACAAAGCCTCGGTTCTTTCCTTAGTCATGTTGCTCTTGGCACAACACAACAGCCTAGAGAAGAAGGTCTGGCCTTACTCACTGTGCATTCAGCGAAAGGCATGGAGTTTGACGTCGTCTTCCTAATAGGTATGACCGAGGGAACGTTTCCTGATTATCGCGCAAAAGGGCGGAGTCTCGAAGAGGAACATCGGAGTGCGTTCGTCGCAGTTACCCGTTCGAAGCGGTTGCTTTACATTGCATACCCGAAAACACGCATGATGCCTTGGGGCGACATCAAAACCCAGCAGCCCTCAAGGTACGTTTCTGCAATCTTCGGGTCGTGATATCGTACCCCAGATTACGCGAATTTGAATTGTTCCATCAAACGCTTCCGAAGGATGGTTTGAACGTGTTATCGCTCTGCCAAGGTAAAAGACCCGCAACACGAATCGCGCTCTGGTCTTTCTTGTTGTGTTTGTCGGAGGTATTTAATCTGAGGTCGCCTGCGCAAAGATCAGTCTCTGGCTTGGCGCCAGAAATACCATCGAACCCACGGCGGCCTCCAGCGCAAGAGTACCGTCTGCGGCTTAAACGTATCCGACTAGTTAACCCCATAGTGGATGGGGATTGAAAGTACAGTCTGAGAAGCTGGAGACTAGCCAGCATGGAAGATGATCTTGTGAGGAGTTCCCGACCGAGGCGAAGAGCGAGCGAAATCGCAGAGTTACTGGGAAGCTACCGGCAAAGCGGTCAAGGGCAGCGAGAATTTTGTCAGCAGCGCGGGATCGGCTTGAGCACGCTCCAGAACTATCTGCGTCGTGGCCGCCAAGGTTATTTCAGCTTCAAGGAAGCGGGCATGATCGGATGATCCGGTAGATTTTCGTTCTACTCCGGCGCCGAGCTACTCGCCCGCAATTTCGAGTGCTTCTGCCTTGACGTCAGCAGAAAGGTAGAGTCCTCCCTCGGCTTCAAGCACTTCGATCATTGGTCGTACCGATGTAATAAGGTTCTTGTTCTTCGCTTGTATGAGCAAACCCAACAGGCCTGCACATTTGATACCTAGACTGGCCGCTGCGGCCCGCGCTTTTCGGTCATCCGTCAGAAGAATCTCCGCACCGGCTTCTTTTGCCAGTCGAACTGCTTCGGCCTCGCCTCTGCCCAAGTTCTCCGTTCCTGGCAGCCGCCGGCCGGGCCCGACAATAGCTTGAACGCGGATGAAGTCGGGTACCGCGGCATGAAATGCCCGCAGCTCTTCGAAAACTGCGTCCGGAATGGTCACCGAACCAAAAAGCTTCTGTAGAAGATCCGCTCGACGTGCTTTCAACAGAGTCGTGATCGGCGTGGTATCACTGACAACCATCGTTTCGCTACGGTTTTAAGCCCAACAACCGTTCAGCACGTTTCGCGAAGCGAAGAGAGATCCTGTCGCAAGTCATCCACCCCGTAATTGATCGGAATCTTCCGGCGCCCTAGCTCGTCTAGGAATGCGGGTGACGACATGTTGGCGATTTCCGCCGCACGTCCAAGCGACACCTGTTCGCGCTTATAAATCCCGATTGCGATGTCTACCAGAGCGTCACGCTCGCTAACCTGGATATCGCCAATCCGATCATCTGGGATGGTAACGGTCATTCAAGTAGATACGCTAATCGAGTGCCATAAAGAAGCAAGGCTGATAGGGGACCGGTTGGCGACCTGCCGGAACTTCAAAAAGTCAAAGTGCGGCCAATAGAAACAGCGGTGCATGCGTAGATGGCTTTCCTACAGGGCGTCATCGAGCTTCGACCTCTCCGGGTCAAGCCCGTCAAAGGATTCGATGATGTCCGTTGACAGTCGCGTATTGCGAATCTTTTGCGATATGGTGCGAAATTGCGTGCGGCATCGATCGAAGGCACTAGATGATTTGAGAAGCGTGATTTTGGCCTTGCGAAATCCTTTAGACCGCCATTTCCGCTCCACGGCTTTGCTCCCTGGCCTGGGCACGTATTTTGTCCTGGCGCTTTTTCCACTCCGCGATCTCGCGCAACCGTTGCTGCTCTCGTCTGCCTGCTTTAGTCGCCATTCTTTTAGCGAACTCCATCGCCTGCCTTAGCGATGCTTCCATCTGCTCCACAAAGCTCGCGATTTTCCGTTTCTCCAAATCCCGGGCCATCACATCCTTGATTAGCGATCGGTTGGCGACCTGCCGCGACACACCGAGGTCTTGCACAAACATTCGGGCCTGTTTCCGATGCCGGGTAAAGGCGACATGCAAATCTTCCCGATTCGCCATCGCCAGAAGCGACCGGTTATCTTCTACCCGGATCATTTCGGTCTTGCTCGCACCTTGCGCTTTGTACGTCGTCACGGCGTCACCTTGGCGTACCCGGCCATCGTCGAGGCGGAGCTCGAGCCCCGAATCGAACCGGATTTTGTCCCCCTCAATTGCTGTGATCGTTTGCCGGGACCCATTCTCGTAGGTCTTCCCGGACGCCTTGATCTTCCGTGTCAAGAGCAGTACCTCGCCCAGCCCTCTTTCCAATGTTGTACGCTCGTATACGGCATCCACCTGATCGAAGCTGACAAGCTCCTCGTGACCCCGGAGCCGGCCTCGGACCCGGACCCCGTCGGCCCTTACTTCCAGGACCTCGGCCATTCGGGCGGCTTTCTTACCGCCCGGATGATACTCGATCATTTCGCCGGCCCCGTAGCTTGCCGTCGAAAGCAATTCGGCCGGTTGCATCTCCTTCGGTTTGAGCGCAGCAATTTGAGCCATCCTCACTTCCGGCCTGGCTTTCTTGTACGCCTCATGCAGTTTCTCGGACACTTTCTCAGCCAGGCGGTGAGTGGACGATAACACGATCGTTTCCACCGGTTGCTCGGCGTTCTTGTTAGCCAGAATCGCTTTCACGGCGTCCTGAATCCCTCCATTGCGAATCGCTTGCCCCTCAATCAATCGCTCTAGCGCCGCGCAGAAACGCTCCGCATCACCGCTCGATAGTTCCCGAGACAATTGTTTATCGTGATGTTGCCGTCTATGAGCGCAAGTATTCCCGGCAGAGCACCCCACGAGTTGGAATTGGTCATCGTCCGGGTTGAGCCTCCAGGGTGTAATGCCCGGTGGCTACGTTGCACCGGAACGCGAAGTGTATCCGAGCCCTTTCACAATGGGGAACCCTCGACTGGAGTTTCCCGGTCCGCTATAGAGACATGGTTTTGAGCTTAGCCGAAAGCCTGAGTGAGATTTCGAGCGCCAGACCCACAGCGGTGCGGACGTCGATCACCCAATATCGAGCTGGCGCGGAGTTTCATGGGCGACTCGCCGGCTCATGAGACGTTCCTCTGTTAGGTGATAGGCTGGACCAAATTTTAACGGTCGTGATTTTCGCTTAAGCGTTGACAACAACCATCCCGATTCGGCTGATTGGTGGAAACGGCTGATTGGTGGAAAGAATGAGATCCCCCGAATATCTTGCGTCGATTGCTGCCGCCGTCGCTGATTTCGATCGCAGAATACTGGATTTGAATGACCTCATTAGCTCTTGGAAAACACCGATTTTACTCAATTGACGCCTGAAGAGATAGCCGGACATTTCGACGCTTTGGACGTCGCCAGAGGAATGAAAGCCAATCTTATCGATTTGAGGGCTAAATTTAACTCTTTGCTACAGCCTTGACCTACACTTCTGCAATTTCGTTTTCCCTGAATTTGTCCCAATGCCTTTAAGCTTTAGGAACTAGCATCGCTGCAATCCAAGCGACCAACCTGTACTTTGAATTTTTGCCGGTCTGATCGGAACTTTCCGAGGTTCGACAACCTTGCGGAATTGGCTTTGGCTTCGAACTTTCTCTTCAGAGGAAAAACTCATCGAAGATCCACACGTTTCTTGATGCCTTTACTGATCTGACCGTGCCTCCCCGGGTTAGCGGGTGAGACGGTGTCGATCTTTAGTGCTGCGATTGCGGACTCCCGTACAACTCTTCAAAGCTTGGGTGAGATCTATCAAAAGCAACATCCCACCCGGGATTTTTCGCCAACCAGCGCGCCTTGGCCCGATCGTACAACTCCTGAAATTCATCCCGTGTTATGTTCAGATTATGTTTCCGAAACTCCTTGGGATCGTTCGCGAATTCGTCGGCCTTAGAATTCTTGAAAGCTTCTATAAGTCCGGCATCGGCTTCCTCCTCCGCCTTGGCCTTTTCGGCCCTTTCGGTGTTTAGCTCGCGTTCATACGCGTGATTCCGTTCGATTACGGTGCTACTTTCCCGCTAACCGTCTCAGTTGCCGGAATTCGGACCCGCCAATTTTTTCTTTTCGGATACCAATGCGGCTTCACCGATGCTTTGTATCCAAATGTAGCCAAAAAAACCAGTTACAACTGTCCGAAGCGTCCGATTCGTCCGCGCTAGTTACGGGCAATTTAATGCAAGCCTTATTCGACCGAATTAACTCCAGAAGCTTTTGTAGAGCCAGCGCCGAGGGAAATCGCCCAAGAATCGAAGTTGGCTACCGCGCATGGATTCGAACCATGAATAACGCCTCCAAAGGGCGCTGTGTTACCGTTACACCACGCGGTAAAGATGATTTGCGAGTTTACCTAGTAAAACAAATCCGGCAACGCGCAACGAAAATCGCGTAAGCGATTTTCGCGAGACCAGCCGCTTATGCGCGGCTCGGTCGGCGGATGAGATTCTCGCAAGGATTCGGACGGTGGCCAAGATTCATTAAGATTTTCGAGCCAGTAAACTGTGACCGGTCATCTCTTTCGGTTGCGGCAGACCGAGCATGTCGAGCAGTGTCGGAGCAACATCCGCAAGAATCCCATCTTCGAGGCGATACTGCGCGGCGTCGGGCGCGACGTAGAGGAAGTGGACCAGGTTTGTGGTGTGCGCGGTGTTCGGCGAACCGTCTGGATTCCGCATGAGCTCGCAGTTGCCATGGTCGGCAGTGACGAGTGCTTTCCCGCCCAAACTTAAAAGCTTTTCCAGCACTTCGTGGACGCATCCGTCGATGGTCTCGACAGCCCTGATTCCAGCCTCGACAACACCGGTGTGACCAACCATGTCGGGATTCGCAAAGTTCAGGATCACCAGGTCGTAATCCTTGAGCCGGGAGACGACCTCAGATGTGACTTTTGGGGCACTCATTTCCGGCTGCAGATCGTACGTCGCGACCTTTGGCGATGGGACAATGACCCGGTCCTCGCCGGGATAGGGAGATTCCACGCCGCCATTGAAGAAGTAGGTGACGTGCGGGTACTTCTCTGTCTCGGCTATCCGAAGCTGCTTCTTACCCGCCTCGCTGACAACTTTACCGAGGATGTTGTCCAAGGTCTGCGGCTGGAATGCGACAGGGCAATCGAAGGTCTTGTCGTAGACGGTTAAGGTGACGTAATGAACCTTCGGTTGAACTCTGCGATCAAATCCGTCGAAATCCGTGAACAGGAACGGACGGGAGAGTTGTCTTCCACGGTCTGCGCGAAAATTGAAAAAGAAAATCACGTCGCCATCCCGCACCCGCTGTTCGTTTGGATGGGAAAAAATCAATGGCTTAAGGAACTCATCGGTCTCTCCTTCGGCGTACCGTTTCCGGATAGCGTCACCGGGTGACACGTCAACGCTTTCTCCTTCTCCGAACACGATCGCGTCCCAAGCGAGCTTGGTGCGTTCCCATCGTTTGTCTCGGTCCATAGCGAAGTAGCGACCGATCACAGTGGAAACAACTGTTTTTGTGTCAGTTACGGAATTTATTACGGTTGATACGTAGTCTGCTCCGCCGGTCGGCGAAGTGTCGCGTCCATCGGTGATCGCGTGGATCATGATGTCCTGGACACCAGCTTTTGCGGCTTCTTTGACGAGAGCGATTAAATGATCTTGATGACTATGTACGCCGCCGTCCGAAACGAGCCCGATGAAATGAAGACGGGACTGTTTAGCGTCATCAAAGGCTTTCTGGATCACGGGATTACTCGTCAACTCTCCGTCCAGGATCGCTTTGTTAATTCTGGTGAAATCCTGGTAAACAATCCGGCCGGCCCCGAGGTTGAGATGCCCAACTTCTGAATTGCCCATCTGGCCTTCGGGAAGTCCAACATCCATGCCGCTCGCACTCAGGCGGCTCATGGGATAAATCTCGTAGAGACGATCGTGAAAAGGTGTCTTTGCGAGCAGGGTTGCATTCCCGTCCGCTACAGCGGACTCACGGCCGTGAGGGTTGATTCCCCATCCGTCCCGAATAATCAGCATCACAGGTTGCGGCATACGTCGCCGAAACTAACCTAGCCGAAGGCTTGGATCAAAGTTCCGTGTTCGACGGGCAAGGTTTCGAGTTCGAGGTTCCGAGTTCGGAGTTGAATTATTGGGTGGTAGATTTGGAGTTCGAGGAAACCAGAACTGGGAACACGAGCTCGGAACTCCGGTGGACCGTCGCGGAGGGACAACCCGATTAATGCCGTCGCGCCGAGCATCACGAGGCCGAAAGTATCATAGGCGTCTCGCCTGTGATCTGAACCGGAGTGCAGCTCGTCCTGGTGGCCATCGAACTTCGATTACAACGCAAAGTTCGAGATGCATCCATGAGAGCTTCCTTTTTTGGACTCTGCGTTTTGGTTGCTTTGGCAGCGAACCAAGCGCCGCTTTTTTAATCGAGATGAGTAAACCATCAGGACAAGATCACAGGCGGGACGCCTATGATACTTTCGGCTCGGCGACGTTCATATTTGAACGAATCTGAGCACGGGTTCCATCCCAAAAACCTTCAATGCAACCAACACTCCTGACATAGGATTGTCATTGGCAAAGCCGAGTGTCGGCATATGGCAAATCAAACTTACCACTCTCTAGTCATTCAATACATCAATGCGACAAACGCACATGATGCCGATGCGGTGGCGGCTTGTTTCACGGAACGAGCGGTTGTCAAAGACGAAGGACAGGAACATCGCGGACTAGCTGAGATTAAAGACTGGATCGAGGAGGCGTTTCGGAAATATCGCTTCACCGTGGAATTCCTTGATGGGACGCTCAAGGAGCAGAATGAAAGCGACATCGGCTTCGAGGGCCGGGTCTCGGGCACGTTTGATGGAAGCCCAGTTGTGTTATTATACGAGCTTGGGCTTCGGGACGGGAAGATCGCGACTCTGAGCGTCGCGCTCCCTGAATCGGCGTGAGCCGCCGAGTTAGGAGGGTTTGTATCCCGAGTTCGAAGGGTCGAAAGGAATTGATACTGGTGCAAGGCCACAGGCGAGACGCCTATGGTACCCTGTCGACTTCGAGACAGGGCAAACTCGGAACCCTGAACTTCGAACCTCGAACGCCTAAGCCTTTGCGGGCTTTGCCGCGGTGCGTTTACGTTTGAGATAATTTAACCGGCGGCGGCGCTTTTCACTTTTGTTGTATTGCTTGCCCATTGCTTCCTGTAAGCGGGTTCGAGACCCGGGTCAATCTATGCCTCTGCGCCGGCCAGAGTTTTATTGCCAGCCTCGCGTTGAGCGAACTCGACATGGAACTGCTCAGGTTTCGGGGCCGGTCCGTTGACATGCGTGCGCCCCCAATAGGAACTGAAGGTTTCGTTCCCACTGCGATTTTCGACAAAGTCTTCAAGAAGTTCCCGGACCTTTGCCGGTATCTCTCCGATCGTAATCGTCTTTTCCTGGAGGCCGGCTAATCGTTCACCGGTCACCGAACCACCGACATAGAAGGCATATTTGCCGGGTGCTCGGCCGACGAATGCAATGTCCGCGTTAAAGGGACGAGCGCATCCGTTCGGACATCCAGTCATCCGGATCAGGATCGGTTCCTCAGTTAAATCGAGCGATTTCAGCACTCTGTCGATTTCATCGAGGACGAGATGGAACACGCGTTCGCTCTCGGCAAGTCCAAGGCCACACGTGGGGAGCGAGACACAGGCTTGCGCCAATCTTCGTGTCTCTGTCAGATCTGACGGATTTGGAATTCCATGATCCGCTAGAATCTGATTGACCTTCTGCTTCAACGAAGGATCGATGTCATGAAAAATGATGTTGCAGTTCGTCGTGAGCCGAATGGGGAACCTGAATTCTTCAGCGAGCTTTCGGAATGCGCTACGCCATTGGCGTTCTTTCGTGTCCTTTATCCGGCCCTCCTCAATCCAAAGTGAGCAGAATAATTTGCCGTCCCCCTGCTCGTGCCACCCGAAGACATCGCTAACGCTATCCCAGTGGGCTTCTTTCGGGGGGTGCACCGGAACATTGAGGCGTTTGACGACTTCGTTCCGGAACCAGTCGATTCCTCGATCCGCGATAAGATATTTCAGACGAGCCTGTTTCCGGTCGCCACGATTTCCATTGTCTCGCTGGACGGTGACAATCGCCACCGCAGCTTGTACGGCGTGTTCCCGCGAGATGTAAAAGAGAGGTTGCGCGAGCGCTGGAAATGTTTCGGTTTTTCCGTGTGACATTCCGAAACCGCCGCCCGCAACGACGGTGTATCCTCTGACTTTTCCGTTTTCGACGTTGGAAATAAATCCGAGGTCGTTCGTGTAGATGTCGATATCGTTCCGAGGCGGGATGGCGATGCCGATCTTGAATTTTCGCGGCAGATAAACTTTCCCGTAGATTGGTTCGGGATCGTCTGCCTGGTTGTTGAGCTGCTCGTCGTTCAACCAGATTTCGGCGTAGGCCCGGGTCTTAGCGAGGAACGCGTCACTGATTTCTTTGGCAAGCCGTTGCGCGTCGAGGTGCGGTTCATCTTTAAAGGGACTGGGCGCCCCAGTCGTATTCCGAACCACATCCCCGCATGCCCCCCAGGTAGTGATCCCGGAATCGTTAATTCTCTGGATGCAAGCCTTGAGATCGCCCTTCAAAACACCGTGCAGCTGAAACCCCTGGCGCGTCGTTATCCGAAGCGTTCCGTTTCCCAAATCTCCTGCGATGCGATCGTGAGCCAGATATTGTTCGGCGGTCAACGCACCACCTGGGAGCTTTGAGCGGACCATGAACATCCAGGCTTTATCGAGATTCGCTTTTTTCCGCTCGTTCCGCTGATCACGATCATCCTGCTGATAAGTGCCATGGAACTTCAGGAGCTGGTATTCGTCCTCGGAAAAGTGCGAGCTTTCCGCTTGGAGAGTCTCCTCAATAGTCCCGCGCAGGGCATGACTCTCAGACTTGATTTCTTCGACGCTTTTGGAGGCCATAACAGACTAAATATGATTTCCCTATAGGGATAAGGTATTTTCCACGCTGTGCAACCCGATATCAATTAACCCGGGTATTCGGCGAAGCAAAACGCTCGTCAGATTGCTCAAGCTCGTCCCAGTGTGACGAACCGAGTCTGCAGACTACACCGGGTTCACCGTGTATTGTGCCGGCTTTCATGAGTGACTTTTTCCAACATGGTTTGATCAGCACCCTTCATCGGTTGGTGGAAGGCCCAGTCACTCGTCTCCACGATTTGTTGCCGGGGACCGAGCCGATCGATCTCTTGCTCCCGTGTCACTACGCCGAGGTTGGAACACCGGCACTGGAAAGGATCATCGATTCTCTTCGGGACGCCTCATTCCTGTCCAGCGTGGTCATCTCAATGAACGGGATTCCGGAACAGTCAGCTGAGGAAGTCTCGCGGATTTGGTCAAGAATGGAGAGAGTTCATGTGGTGCTGCAAAACGATTCGCCGTCCTTATTCGAGCAACTCCGCGGTCATGGTTTGCCGGTCAAGCCAGGCAAAGGCCTGAATATCTGGCTTGCACTCGGCTGGCTTGCGGACCGGCGAACTTCGGGAACGATTCTGATCCATGATTGCGATATTGCCAATTACGGGTCCGATATTGCTGCGTCGCTCGCAATTCCGGTCGCCGGGTTAGGATACAGCTTTTGCAAAGGTTATTACAGCAGAGTCCGCGAAGAATTATTCGGTCGTGTCACTCGGCTTTTTGTCATTCCGCTTGTTCGTTCGCTCGAACGAGTCGTTGGTCACACGCCACTTCTCGATTTCATCGACAGTTTCCGGTATCCGCTCGCTGGTGAATATTCGATGAAATTCGAGACCGCGATGGACTTGCCGATTGAGAACGGATGGGGACTCGAAATCGGATCCCTTTGCGAACTGCACCGGCATCTCGATCCGGCCACGGTTTGCCAGGTCGATCTCGCGATTTCATACGATCACAAGCATCGAATTCTCGATCCAGGACAACCCGGAGAAGGGCTTTTACAAACTGCATCAGAGGTGGCTGTCTCGTTGCTGACCCACTTGGAACGGGAGGGATGCCGACTAGATGCCAAGACATTGGAAAGCCTGGAAAACGCCTACCGCACGGTCTCAAGAGGGTTTGTCCGGCGTTACCAGCATGTTGCCATTCTGAACGGCCTGCCTTTCGACAGTTCTCGCGAAACGCGCAATGCCGATGCGTTTGCTGCGACATTGTCGGAGGCCTGCTTGCAGTTCAATCAAGGAACCCGGAGCGCCAGTTTGCCGCCATGGCGCCGGATTTTGCGTTCAGAATGGAGACCGGAGTTCAACGTCATCGCTGAGCGTGCCTGAGCGGGGATCTGGCCGTAGCGGACCCTTCCCTGGAGTGGACACCCATCGAAGACTTCTGCGCGCTCCTCCGTGTCTCCGTGGTGAACTCTTCCAGGATTCAAGCTTCCCTATCATCTTTCGGATCCGATCTCGTGCTTGCGCCGGAATTTGTCGTATGTTAGCGAGCGTTTATGCTTCGGTTTACAAAAATGAACGGCGCCGGCAACGATTTCGTGCTGATCGACAATCGATCCGCAGCTCTGAGGCTTTCGCGCCAGCAGATTGCATTTTTATGTGATCGTCACCGAGGCATTGGAGCCGATGGAGTCCTGCTCGTCGAACCGCCGGAAGCCGGGGCCGATTTTCGAATGAGATACTATAACAGCGACGGCGGGGAAGCCGAAATGTGCGGGAATGGCGCGCGCTGTTTTTCTCGATTCGTGAATGAACTAGCAGGTCCACTGTCCAACGTCCGGTTTGAGACGCAGGCGGGAATCATCCAGGCTGATTTTGATGGCGATCTCGTGAAACTTGGAATGAGCCAACCACACGACTTGGTTTTGAATCGATCGCTCGACATCGGCGGCGTGAAACTTTCGACGCACTTTGTTAACACCGGCGTCCCACATGTCGTCACCTTCGTGGACGACATTACTTCGGTGCCAGTGCAACAGTGGGGATCCGAAATCCGGAATCACCCCGCGTTCCGGCCGAAGGGGACGAATGCAAACTTCGTGAAAGAAGTCGAACCTGGACGATTAATCATCCGGACATACGAACGCGGCGTGGAAACTGAAACACTGGCGTGCGGCACCGGAGTCACCGCTGCTGGATTGATTTATGCGGCGTTGAGCAATGCGCCGTCCCCGGTTCGACTGCAAGTTCGGGGCGGCGACTGGCTTGAGGTCGGATTTCGCGTGACTGGAAACGGTTTTGAAGAGGTCACGCTAAAAGGTCCGGCCGACTTCACCTTTGAAGGGTCCATCGCAATCTCATAACCCTCCTATCCAATGTCATATACAGGCACCTACACCGCCATTGTTACTCCCTTCAAAAACGGACAGATCGATGAATCCGCGTTTCGCAAACTGATTGCGTTTCAAATCGAGAACGGCATCAGCGGGATTGTCCCGACCGGAACCACTGGCGAGGCGGCCACGCTCGACTACGACGAGCATTTGCGGGTTATTGAAATCGCTGTCGAAGAGGCACAGGGACGCTGCAAGATCATTGCCGGAACCGGATCCAATTCGACACAAGAAGCGATTGATTTGACCGTTAAAGCGGAGCGGCTCGGTGTGGACGCGGCACTTCTTGCGAGTCCGTACTACAATAAGCCGACGCAGGAAGGGGTTTACCGGCATTACAAGAAGATCTCAGAATCGACGGGGCTCAACCTGATGTTGTACAATGTTCCCGGTCGTACAGCCGGCGAAATCGGCGTTGAAACCTGTGCCCGCCTGGCACACGACTGCAAGAATATCGTTTCAATCAAGGAGGCGGGAGGTTCCACCGAACGAGTCTCGGCGTTGCGAAGAATTCTTCCTCAGGAATTCGCAATCCTTTCCGGAGATGACGCATTGACGTTACCGTTTATGTCCGTCGGCGCTGTCGGCGTGGTGAGCGTGGCCTCCAATGTGATTCCGAAAGCGATGACTCAGCTGGTTAGCGCGTTTCTGAGCGGTCGAGCCTCTGACGCACTCAACCTCCATTTGGACTATTTTCAGTTGTTCAAGGATCTCTTCATTGAGTCGAATCCGATTCCGGTCAAAACCGCCCTGTACCTGATGGGGATGATCGAGAACGAGTTCCGGCTGCCTCTCTGCGAAATCAGCAAGCCAAATCAGGGTAAGCTGCACGAGACGCTTGCGTCGTATAAGCTCGTATGATGCGGTTGCACGTGCACGGGGGAAACGGTCGCCTCGGCAGGGCAATCGTTCGCATTGCGAACGAGTCCGGCGATTTCAAGGTTTCGGTGTCCGGCCGGAAAGAGGAACAAGAAAGATTCGACGCCGATTGGGACGTGGTCGTCGACGTTAGCCAACCGGCGGGAACAATCGCGATGATCGATCGTTGCAAGAAAAACGGCATTCCGATCGTCATTGGAACGACAGGACACTCCGCGGCGGAGATTGAACAGATCCGGAGCGCTTCATCACAGGTCGCGGTTCTGCTTTCTCCGAATTTCAGCATAGGCGTGAATCTTCTTTTCTGGCTGGCGGAACGGACGAGCGGAATCCTGGGTCCAGATTTCGATACGGAGATTCTAGAGCTGCATCATCGCCTGAAGAAGGATTCACCCAGCGGGACTGCGAAACGGCTCGGCGAGATCATCGCGAAAACACGTGATCTTGAATATGACAAAGCCTCAAGACACGGCCGTGAAGGTTTAGTCGGTGAACGAACCCGGGATGAAATTGGCCTCCACGCGGTCCGGGGTGGAGATATTGTCGGTGAGCACACAGTCTATTTCATCGGCCCCGACGAACGGATCGAACTGACGCATCGCGCTTCAAGCCGGGACGTTTTCGCGCGGGGCGCATTGCGTGCGGCTCAATGGCTGGTTGGGAAACCTGCGAATTGTTACGATATGCAGGATCTGTTGGGACTACGCGAGGACCGGCATAGACGCCTATAATTCAAGCTCGATGCGTTGTGGAATCGCCCTGGGGTCAAATATCGAAGATCGTCTGCATCATCTCCGCGACGGTTTCAGGCGCGCTTGCTCTTTCCATGAGGCAGGACCGCCAGTGGCAGTCTCTTCAATCTACGAAACCGACCCAGTTGGTTGCGAACCGGGCACATTCCCATATCTCAACGCGGTGATCGAAATCAACTTCAGCGGGCCGCCAGTCGCTCTGCTGGATGGTCTGTTGGAAGTCGAGAAAGAAATGGGGCGCCCATCGAAAAGACCCAGAAACTCTCCACGAGCAATTGACCTCGACATCCTGTACGCGGGCAACCTTGTTTTGAATAATCCGGAGATCATTATTCCTCATCCGCGGATTCATCAGCGCAGGTTCGTTCTCACGCCTCTGGCGGAAATCGCGCCCGATCTTGTGCTTCCTGGTCACATGAACTCCGTCAAAACCCTTCTCGATGCACTCCAGGACCCGAGCAAGGTATCGCGCCTCAATTCCGATTTAGCGGCCTTGTGAATAAGATCACTCCCAATGCGGTTCGCGACTGGAAGAAAGCTGGGCGAAAGATCAGTGCCCTGACGGCATACGACTTTCCGACAGCCAAACTGCTGGACGAATCGGGTATTGATCTGGTGCTGGTCGGAGATTCTTTGGGAATGACCATACTCGGATACCCCGATACGACCCAAGTGCAGATGGAGGATGTGATTTATCACACGCGCGCAGTGGCACGGGGAATCTCATCGGCGCTGCTTGTAGCGGATCTTCCGATTCACAGTTACAGCACTCCGGACCTCGCTGTCGTCAATTCCCGACGGCTTATCAGCGCCGGTGCCGAAGCAGTTAAACTGGAAGGGGGCGTGGCATGCGAAGAGCAGATCAAGGCGATTACCGGAGCCGGCATCCCGTTTCTCGGCCACATCGGCATGTTGCCTCAACATGTTCTCGAGGAAGGGGGATACCATAGGAAAGGAGTGACTTCCGAGGAGCGCAAATATCTCATTGAGGAAGCGAAATCGATCGAACGTGGCGGCGGGTTCGCGGTCGTGCTTGAGCTTGTTGAAACATCCACCGCTGCAGAGATCACACAATCGGTCTCCATTCCCACCATAGGCATCGGTTCTGGACCCGCCTGCGATGGCCAGATTCTGGTCTTTCATGACCTGGTTGGGTATTTTCCCTGGTTCACGCCCAAGCACGTCAAACCTGGGGCGGACGTCGCCGGAGAAATCAGGAAGGCGGCACAGGCCTACATCGCGAGAACCAAAGGGACGTAGGTTTTGAGTTCGGGTTTAGGCGTTCGGCGCTCAGAGTTCGGAGTTCGGAGTTCGGAGTTCGGAGTTCGGAGTTCGAGAGAAATGTAGGATTGGCTTTCAGCCTGTCTTCGATTGGCTTTCAGCCTGTCTAATCCCCAGCTTCAAGGTAACTTCCTTACATCACGAACCCGGAACCTTGAACCCGGAACTTTGAACTCCGCGCGCGCAAGCGCGCGCTCAGCCTTCCGACACCTGGCCCATGCGGCGGAATTTTTCGTAACGTTGGTCGATCAGCTTATTCACCGGTTTCTTTGCCAACTCGGCGAGATGCTTCAAAAGTGATTCTTGCAAATTCTTCGCTGCCAACTCCGGGTCTTGGTGTGCACCACCGAGCGGTTCCGGAATTACTTCGTCAATCAGTTCGAGCTTCTTAAGATGATTCGCTGTCAGCTTCAATGCTTCGGCCGCCTCCGGGGCGTGGCTTCGATGTTTCCAAAGAATCGCCGCGCAACCTTCCGGACTGATCACTGAATAATAGGCGTTCTCGAACATCAGTACCCTATCGGCAACCCCGATACCCAACGCTCCCCCTGACCCCCCCTCGCCAATCACCGTCGCAATGATTGGCGTGCGGAGCAACATCATTTCGCGCAAATTGACAGCGATCGATTCGGCGATGTGCCTCTCTTCGGCACCGACCCCGGGATAAGCACCAGGGGTATCGATTAAAGTAATAATTGGAAGATGAAACCGTTCCCCGAGGCGCATGACACGCAGCGCCTTTCGGTATCCCTCGGGATTCGCGCATCCGAAATTGCGGCGAATGTTTTCCTTGGTATCCCGCCCTTTCTGATGGGCAATTACCGCACAGCGAAACTCGCCGATTTTCGCAAATCCACACGGCATCGCTTCGTCATCTCCGAACAAACGGTCACCGTGCAACTCAACAAAATCTGAGAAGACAGATCGAAAGTAGTCCAGCGCAAAGGGCCGAGCGGTGTGCCTGGCGATCTGAATCTTCTGCCAGGCAGTTAACGTGTCGTAGGTCTCCCTTTTGGTTTTTTCGATTTTCTCTTCCATCGCGCTCACTTCGCGCTCAAGATCGACCGAGCTCAACTTCGAATGCTTCTTCAGTTCGTCGAGTTGCTTTTCTAATTCGACGATCGGCTTTTCGAATTCTAAGGGTTGGACCTTCATTATTTTACGATGATCGGCGTATCTTTCGTTACCAAAGCATAGAGCTCTTCCATATCCGGCGAGCTCAGCATGATTCCGGTGGCGGGTTTTTGTGCGTTCGGAGTCTCCGGATTGGTTTCGGAGTACAGGGTGATACCATTATCGTTTATGACAATCCATCGGCTGCTTCCGAGGTATTTTTTTTCCCCAAACGAAACGCGAAGCCCGCTGGACCATGCAATCTTTTCTTTCATCTTAAAAAGGCCAACTGCCGGTTTTGCCGCCAGCCTGACCGCTATCGGCTTATACCAACGGAAATAATCTCCATTGTTCAGGAGGCTTACTTCTCCATTTTTTCCGTTGATGGTCATGCTGAACTGTCCTTTGGGAATAATCAGCCTCTCTCCAGGTTGAATGGTCAGACTATCCAGATTATTCGCCTTAAAAATCAGCTCAGCCGGCGTCTTCGTTTTGTTGGCGATCCTGGCGATCGAATCTCCGCGGACAACAAAATACTCGGTCTTATTGGGACTTGGCGCAGGTGAAAAGAACTCGCTGATATTCAGGTCGCCGAGCAGTTTTTTTGCCTCGTCTGTCTTGATGGAATCAGGAAAACTACGGATCAACGAACGGAGAATATCTTTCCCGTAAGCTTGATGACCGCCGGCTAACTCCTGTTTTGCTTGTGCGAGCATCTCGATACCCGGATCGGGTGTCGGAGTAATGACCGGCTGGTTAGCACCGGCCAGATGAAAATCCGGTTTTTTGAAGAACAGCCGGTAAGCGATGAATCCTCCCCCTCCAAAGACGCCGAATGCCAGCAAGACAACGACAAAAATCTTCAGCAGGTTATTCATTCAGGACTTCTGCTGAAAGCTTGCTTTTCCTCCTTCTGGCAGGGCACCTAAAGCAGGCCTTTCCGCCGAAAATCCTGAATATTGCGTCCAGCCGATTGCTGGATCATCTCGACTGTGAACTTCAACAGGCAGACCTCCCACCCCTCATCGACCCCCTGAATAATGGCGGTATTGCTTCGCACCGCTTCCGGAATTTGGTTTGTGACCCGCTCAAGCACTGCTTCGATCGAATCGTGCACCAGATTTTCAGCAAGATCGTCTTTGCGAATCTGAAATCCGTATTTCAGCACCGCCGCATGTCTCGCCTGCAAAAGATCAGCAAATTTTTGAGCCTTCTCTCCGAAACCCTCGAGCGTCAGCTTCGCGATGTTCTCTCCGGTCAAAATCTGTGGACGGTCGGCCTGTATTTTGCCATCGCGTACTCGGACCTCATTCGCACGGTCCATGAGTTCGCTGACCAGGTAGAAATGAAAACTAGTGACTCCGAATGTCTCGATACGGCGCTCGGGCGAAACAATCACTTTTGTGTTCTCGAGCGCATAAGTAAGGTCATCTTCCGAATACATAGAAAGCAACCTCAAATCTTAATCGGATTCGTGCGCGACACAAACGCACGCGGCGCGACGGTCTAGTCGTTCGTCCAGAGGATCCCCTTGCCTCTCCTTGGGTGGCAAGGGAGACCCCTCAAGTCGTTTTGCTTTAGCGTTTATTTCGCCCGCTCTTCAATGTATCGGACAACGTCGCCGACCGTCTGGAGCTTTTCCGCATCTTCATCAGGAACTTCCACAGAAAACTCCTCTTCAAATGCCATCACAAGCTCGACCGTATCAAGCGAGTCAGCGCCGAGATCCTCAATGAATGAAGCGGTAGGTGTCACCTGCTCAGGATTCACGCCGAGTTGCTCGACGATGATCTCTTTCACCTTATCTTCGATGGATTTCTCTGACATAAATCGCGTTTTCTCTCGGTTGTGGTTAAGACGTGCCTACGGTTAATTGTGAAGCCCGGTGATGGCAAATAAATTAATTGCACTAAATAGCAACTACTTTCTTGCTCGTGGAACCTTCAATTTCCGAACGGTGTCTTAGACAGCATTCTCCTGTCGCGTCTGCGGATTTTTTTGGTTTGGAGTTGTCACGAGGTCGGTTCCCTTCCAAAGTCCACTCAACCGCGTGATAAATTCTCGCAGGTACGACGCAACTGACTGCGGTTGTCTCTGGTTTAATCGGCGTAGTATCTACTTTTGTATTGACCTATCGGATGGAAACGACAACCTAGACGCCCGTTTGCAAGACTGTACCTCGGCGACCGTGCCGGGCGCTTTATTTTTGGGTTTTTAACTTCCACCTCTAAGCTGACCATGACGGACCCGCTTCCCTCACTCGATCTACGTTTAACGCCCGATTGGCTGAAGGAATCGGAGACTGGCAACCGCTACGCTGACTACGAGGGGGACACTCACTCAGACCGCCAACAACGTGGACGACGCGACCGCAGGGATGATCGCTCGAGGCGTCCCGGCCCGTCCAATGATCGGCCACGGCAGGATCGACCTGACCGGCGGCCTGCTCCGAATGCCAGACCTTCTGATACCTCGACCGGTCGAGCCCCGTCCGGTCCGCGCACCGCGCCATCGTCCAATCGTCCGCCGGCACCCGCCGGGGCGAGAACCTTCCGAAGCGACAGACCGCGTTTTGAGCGTCAAGACTCCGATAATGTCCATCCCGAGGTCGAACCCGCACCGGTACAGATCGATTTTCTTCCGGAAGAGCGGGCATTCTCGAAAATTATCCAGCAGATCAAGCAGGGCCATATTGCCTATCCATTATTCGGACTGGCACGCATGTTCCTCGAGCGACCGGAACGTCATCGGATCCGTGTTCGTTCGCTGGATAACCACACGTTGATCTACCAATTTGGCGACGACGGCCCTGTCGCAATGGAAGCAAGCGCCCTCGAGCGCATCGCGTTTAACGCAAAAAAAGAGGAATTTTACGAGACACGGATCGTTGAAAAGGAGCCGGTTAAAGGAAATTTCACCGCAGTCGCCCGTTGTACGCTGACCGGCAAACTTCTTGGCCCGACCAACTATCACGCGTTTCAACCAGCGCTACGAACCCTCTACGAGCAGAGATTCAGCCGGAGAATGAGTTTTGAAGACTACCGCCGCTCGATCGAGATCAGTAATGATCCCAAACTGGTTGAGCAATGGAAGGAGGAAGCCCGTACCTATGTCACCTTCCAGACAAAGGATCCGGAAGCACCGTTGACGCTGGACACACCCGCCGCCGTCGAGCAGCATTTTCGCGCGAACTACCTGGAGAATTTGATCAAAGGCTGTCTTGCCACAGAAATTTCCGGCGAAGCCTCCAGACATCTGCCTGATCGCGGGATCGTCGCAGCCATCCGAAAAGCAAGGGATCGTGAAAACCGTTTCCCGGCTCAAATTGCTGGCGCACTGCGGCACGGCTTGAATCAGGCCGGGCTCCACGTTTTCAAACATAAAAAGCGGATTCTTTACATCTCAACGGTGCGGCCGCAGCTTTTCGATTCGAATCAAGGGACCGTTTCGACCGGATTGTCGGCGATCCTGTCGACGATCAGATCTTATCCGAAGATATCGAGGAAACAGCTCGCGGAAAAGATCCTGGCAAAAGTTATCAGCGACAAAGCGGCTGACCAATCAAACACGGCCTACGATCAAGCGAAGTCGGCGTTGGTATCGGATTTGATCTGGCTGGCAAAAGCGGGTCACGTGATAGAGTTTGCGGACGGAACGCTTGATTTGCCGCTTCCGCCGAGACCTGTCGAGGCCGCAAAGAGCAACTCGACGACTCCTGCTGCGGAGCACTCTGATGAGGATCACTCCGACGAAGCGCCAGGAGACGAAGCCGCAACGACAGAACTCGAATCCCAGGTGCCGGCACATGCACCTCTGGAAACAGCCGGCCCGTCTGCCGAGCAGGAAGAGGTGGTAACTCCTGTCCAACCTCCAGCTGAGCTGGAAACCGCGCACGTGCAGGCGGATGCAGGATCTGAACCGGCTCCTCAAGCATCGGAAGTGGCGCCAGCTGCACCGGAAGAATTGGTGCAAACGTAGGGCTGAGATTTCGCGGAGGGCAAGGACCCTTCTATTGCACTGGTCCGCGATCTCTTTTTGGCGACTCTTTAGCCAAAAAGTTCCCCTGGACTCGCGCTCGTAAGATTTTCGGGCTAATTATCTCGTCATGCGGGTTATTCGATACCTCACGCAAGACGGAGCAATCCGGTTTGCGGCGGAGAAAACGGCCGGAAATCACGCCGACATTCACGGCGACATTTTCGGAGAATTTGAGCTAACAGATCATGCGTCCAACGTGGCAAAGATTCTCGCGCCCGTGGATCCCCGGGTCATCTTGTGCATCGGACATAACTATCGGAAACACGTCGAGGAATCCGGGGCCGCTATGCCGCAGCATCCAGTTTTGTTCCTGAAGAACCTGGGTGCGGTACAGAATCCGGGCGACCCCATCGTGCTTCCGACGAAACTGCGCAGTGACGAAGTCGATTACGAATGCGAACTGGCGGTCGTTATCGGAAAGAAATGCAAAAATGTGTCGAAGCGTGAGGCTCTGGATTTCGTGCTTGGTTACACAGCGGCAAACGATGTGAGCGCACGCGACTGGCAGAGACGCCTGAACGGAGGCCAGTTTTGCCGGGGAAAAAGCTTCGATACATTCGCCCCGCTCGGACCGGTTCTGGTGACAAAGGAGGATATCCCCAATCCAAACGCTCTAAGAATCGAGACTCGGGTCAACGGGGAAACTCGTCAGAGTTCGAATACGTCCGACATGATTTTTGATGTGCCGACGCTGATCGAATTCCTTAGCGGAAGCACGACACTTTATCCCGGCACTGTCATTCTGACAGGAACGCCATCGGGCGTTGGTATGGCGATGAATCCGCCGCGGTACCTGGCGTCGGGCGATGTTGTTGAGGTAGAAATCGACAAGATCGGCGTGCTTCGCAATCCGGTGGTTGCCGAAGAATAAGTTCTCCCCCGGCGGTACTTTTAAACGCGAGCACCGGAACGCTACGATTCCGGTAGATTGCAATTTTTATGCCTTTTGAGCTCTCTTCACAGTTTCAGCCGCGTGGTGACCAGCAACACGCCATCGATCAGCTCACGCGGTCTCTCCAGGCCGGGAACCGTCATCAGACGCTTCTGGGGGTAACCGGTTCCGGCAAAACTTTTACGGCAGCAAACGTCCTCACCGCGTTGAACAAGCCGACGCTGGTCATTTCCCACAATAAAACGCTCGCCGCCCAACTATATAGCGAGTTCAAGCAGTTCTTCCCCAGGAACGCCGTCGAATACTTCGTCAGTTACTTCGACTACTATCAACCGGAGGCTTATATCCCACGGACGGATACCTACATCGAGAAGGATTCCTCTATCAACGAGGAGATCGAGCGGCTCCGCCTTTCGGCCACAGGCTCGCTCCTTTCGCGTGACGATGTGATTGTCGTTGCGAGCGTCTCCTGTATTTACGGTTTGGGCTCGCCGGAAGATTACGCAAACATGGTTTGCGCCGTCACCAAAGGGCAACAGATTTCCCGCGAACTGCTTCTAGCCAAGCTGGTCGACATGCTTTACGAACGGAATGATATCGCTCTCACGCGTGGAAGATTCCGCGCCCGAGGAGATGTCGTGGAAGTTCACCCGGCGACGTTCGACGAGGAAGCGATTCGAGTCGAATTCTTCGGGGACGAGATTGATCTGATCAGCCGGTTTGATCCTCTCACCGGTCAGGCGATCGAAAAACTGGATCGCTTTACTTTCTATCCGGCAAAGCAGTTCGTCACGCCGTATGACAAGATGCAGCGCGCTCTCAAGGCAATCCGCGAGGAACTCGACGAGCGGGTTGAATGGTTTGAGGCACACGCGAAATATCTCGAGGCGCAACGGATCAAAATGCGAACGGAATTTGATCTCGAGATGATGCAGGAAATGGGTTTTTGCAGCGGGATCGAAAATTACTCCCGTCATTTGAGCGGTCGTCCGGCGGGGTCTCGTCCGTACACACTGCTCGACTTCTTCCCAAAGGATTTTCTCCTCGTCGTCGATGAATCGCACGCCACGATCCCGCAAATCGGCGGCATGTATGAAGGAGATCTTTCGAGAAAAAAGGTACTCGTCGAGTACGGATTTCGTCTCCCGAGCGCTTTGGATAACCGGCCCCTGAATTTTCCGGAGTTTATGGATATGACCCGGCAAATCCTGTATATCAGCGCGACACCTGCGGCGTTCGAAATCCAGAACAGCGTCGTCGGCAACACGACTTACATCCCGCACAATCGAGCCCGTATCGGTCAACAGGAAACCGAACCGGTACTGGTCCCGATGATGACTGGCCGAAGCGCCAACACTCTCGATCCGTATACCCCCGGCTCACGGCTGATCGCGCAACAGATTATTCGCCCAACAGGGCTTCTCGACCCGAAAATCACGGTACGGCCGTTAAAGCATCAAATCGACGAAACGATCGAGCTCTGCCGCCAGCGGACCGAGCAGAGCGAACGGGTACTCATCACGACACTCACAAAAAGAACCGCGGAGGACCTTACGGACTACCTCCGCGATGTCGGTTTGAAAGTGCGTTATCTGCATAGCGAAATCGATGCGATTGAGCGGGTCGAAATCCTTCGGTCGTTGCGCGCTGGAGAGTTCGACATCCTGGTTGGAATCAATCTTTTGCGCGAGGGACTCGATCTTCCTGAGGTCAGTTTGGTCTGTATCCTGGATGCGGATAAGGAAGGGTTTCTCAGAAGTCAGACTTCGCTCATTCAAACTGCCGGGCGCGCCGCGCGTCACGTGAACGGAGAAGTCGTCCTTTTCGCCGACACCTACACGGATAGCATTCAGAAGCTCATCTCGATCACAGAATACAGGCGGTCCAGGCAGATCGAGTACAATGAAGCGAACGGAATAACGCCAACCAGCGTGAATCGCGCCGTGCAAGAAAGCCTGCATACTTTGCTTCGCAGCCGTCAAGTCGAGGAATCGGTCATTCGCGAGGGGGGCGGTGATTTCAATGTCACGGAAGTGCTGCGCGAATTGGAAGATGAGATGCAGATAGCGGCGGCCAATCTCGAGTATGAACGTGCCGCACTGCTGCGCGACCAGATAATGGAGCTGAAAAACGGCACCGGCATTGCGAAGATCGAGCCGAAACGGCGACCAGTGAAGTACGGGACCGGGAAACCGAGCCGGAGGTCCAAGGCGAAGAAGCATTAAAACAGTCGCGGAATTGATCCCGCGTTAGTCCCCGTTTACGAAATCCGAATCAACGACGACGCCAAGGCATCGTATTGGGCAAATCATTTTCTGAAAGGGCCCAGAGATCGACCCACAGCGATCCTGTCGAAGAGTGACCGGATGGCCTTCGGAGCGCTTCGCGCAGCAAGTCAACTCGGCTTGAAAGTGCCGAGGGATCTTTCAATCGTCGGATTCGATGACATACCCAAGCAGGTGAATCGGCTCCTCCTCTGACGACCGTGAATCAATCTTCGCGCGACAAAGGCCGGCTTGCTGCTTCGATCGTCGTGGGGGAATCGCCTTACACCGCAGAGTTTCGGCAATTACCGACCAAGTTAATCACTCGCGGCTCGGTTGCCGTTCCGCAGCGGAAGAAGAGCAAGTAACAAACAACCCGCACTAGCCGGAAGAAGCCGAGTCATCCCAACATACTTTAACGATGAAGACACATTTTGTTCCACTTCCACTCCCTGGAACGAACCAATCAGGACAAGTCCTGTTTTTTCCCATCTCGGCCGAAGTCCCAGCCGAGACCCCCACGCAATAAAGGAAATCGAAAAATGAAACTCCGATTTAGTCTATGCACCATCCTTTTGGCTGGTTCCTTGCTGTCTTCGCCCAATGTTAAGGCGGGGCAGATTCCGTTAAACGGTTCGCCATTCGAAAGGCAAACGACCGAAATGTTGGACATGAAACGCTACGTGGCTGCAGGCAATCGCGCCTACGTTGTCGGGATTCAAGATGGCAGCGTAAACCCAAGCGGCATCGGTTGGCACATCACCGGGCAAATGGGAGGTGTATGGGCGCATCCGATTAAGCTTCTCGATCATTTTCAGTTCTATCTCAACGGCCAGTTACTGCCTCCGGCGACGACATTTGTCAGCGGGACCGGTTATGTTCGCCAGGAATTGCCGCTCACCCAAGGAATTACGATCACCGAGACGCAATTCGCGCCGGACGACTTACCGGTCGTTTTAGTCGGGGTGGACTTGTACACCGCAAACCCTGGAACAACGAACGTGACGTTGGCAATCCAACCACAAAGCGAATTGATTGCAGCGTATCCTTGGAGCAGCACCACGCCCAGCTCGGAATCTGTGCATCAGCAAGACCAGGTAATCTATGACTCGGCATTGGGCGCGCTTCAGTTCACGCAACCCGGCGAACCGTCCTGGTACGCCCTCGTGAGCGCAGCAGCCGAACAGAACTCCGCCGCAGGGGGTTTCCAATCACTTGGAGCGACCAATCTGGGACCGGCTGGGTCGCACAACGGAGCAGCAGGCGAGTTGACTTATCGAGTTGGGCTCAGAGGTCAATCGCACACTACGATCTGGTTCGCGATTTCGGGTTCCAATGTCGGGAAATTCGAGGCCGCTGCCGCGATGCAGCTTGGACTCGAATTCCCACGGTTATTGTTAAACAAAAAAATATCGGATCGCCGGGAATTGCTCTCCCAAGCTCAAATCCAAATTCCGGACTCCGACCAGATGGTCCAGGCCGCGTTTGACTGGGCAAAGCTTAACTTGGCCGATATGCGTCGAGTCGTCCAAAATATGGAAGTACGGGACACCAAGGAAGGAACCGTCTACCCTCCACCGATCAATGCGATCCCGATCCCCTTTGTATCCGGTTTCGGAGCGGGTTACCCCGACTATCCCTGGTTTTTCGGAACCGACGGTTGTTACACGACATTTGGACTGTCAGCGGTCGGCCAATGGGATGCGGCTAAAAGTCACTTGAATTCTATTCGGCAAATCTCCCAGATCGTAAATGGATCGACCGGGAAAGTGCTGCACGAGATCGTCACCAGTGGCTCGATCTATTACGGAACTAACGAACAACCTGGTGACACCAATGAGACAGCAGAATTCGCAACTGCGGTTGCCACTCTCTGGCGCTGGTCTGGCGACAAAAGTGTCCGGGACGACAATTACAATTTCATTAAGGCGGGGTTAACTTACATCACCACCAATTTGGTGACCGCTACGGCAAATCCGGATGGCTGGCCTGAAGGCGCCGGAATGGTTGAAGCAACCGGGATGGGAGCGATAAAGCTCGATGTCGCCGTTTACACCATTCGTGCGCTGAATGATCTCGCCGAGATGGCAACAAGCAAAGGAGACATAGCCACTCATGACTGGGCTGCCAACCTGGCCTCCGCTTTAACTGCCAGATTTGCACCGGATTGGTGGATACCGGCTCAAGGACTTTTTGCCGATTCGCTTGCGCTGAAACAAGCTGTTCCGACAGATCCTACGGCTACTCTCGGTACACAGCCCGTTACCCAGCTCGAACAACTCTACTGGACCAATGCTACCCCGATGGAGACCGGAATCGCACCCTTTCAGGATGCGGAAATTGCTTTCCCGAGCCTGGAGTCTTCCACATTTACCGGTACGACCGGATTCTACCAGGAAGGCCAAGATTTGCCGGCAATTACTGGTAGTCGCCAAGCCTCTGCGTTGAATACCGGTGTAATGGCTGTTGCCGAGGCGAAATATGGTCGACTTGACGAATCGCTGAGATACGTCCGATTCGTGGCCGACGAACTTGACGTCGAGCAACCCGGCGCATTGCCTGAGCTATTCAATAGCCCGGATTACCCGTATTTCCCCTCATTCGCTGGAGCCATGGTCATGCAAGCGTGGTCCTCGTATGGTGTTTTGTGGTCGCTTGTCGACTTGTATCTTGGGATCGAACCGAATGCTCCCGCCTCGTCCCTATCCGTGATTCCGGATTTACCTTCCAGCTGGCCACGGCTTTCCATCGAGGACCTGAATATCGGTTCTGCAAAGCTATCAGTCTCGGCGTCCCATTCTGGGAAGTCGTACTCAACGTCTGTCGCCGGTCCGAGCGGCTGGAAACTAACGATCGGATATGCGCTGCCCGCAAACAGCCAGGTGCGATCCGTCACACTGAACGGTAAATCGGCTATGTTCCAGATTCTCGATACGAATCGCGGTCGAGAAGTACATGTTTCCTCTACTTCTGGTGGAAAGCGCGAACTTATTATTGAGACTAACTAGCCTGAATAGCTCAAAAGTTTTTGAAACTTTTGAGCTATTGCATGCGCTGCAATATTCACCGCGTCAAAGATCGGCTCGCAGAGCCGATCTGCGCGGTCGAAGCACGAGAATCTTCCGAGCCATTTGGTTCGTGAGATTTTCGGGCTAGGCAATCAGTTTCACCAGCAACTGGCTGAGGATGAGCTTCGCTTCCAATTGCGTCGTCACAAGCTGAATGTTTGCCTTCAGACAAGCCTGGAGACCTTCAATCAAATCCGCGAGCTCGAACCGATGCGCTTCGCAAGCTGCCAATCCAAGGGCATACGCGTTGACTCCACCATCCTTGCGGCGCGGAAGATGTTCGATCGCGCTTTCAGGCAACTTCGAGAGAATAGAATTGAAATGGAATGGCGCTTGCGGGGGTCTGATCCTATGCCGGACTAAAAGATCTTTGGTAACAACCAAATTTCGCACGGTCGGAATGATCGCTGCATATAGAATTCCGATCGGCGTCTCCCCCTGGAACATCAATTGGTCGAGCAGTGCCAGACTCTCTCCCAAACGCCGTTTTGAAATGCACGTGCCGAGCTCCCATATCACGCCGCTCGTCGATTTCGCGACCAGTGCCCGGACGACGTCGGTGCTTACGATCCTTTTTTCGCCCAGATAAATATCTATTTTCTCCAGCTCATTCCTCAATTGCCGTCCGTCAACTCCTGCGAGCCGAACAAAGACCTCGAGAGCTTCCGGTTCGAATTTCAAATTCAACTCGGTGGCAAGACGGCGCACAACCGACTGCACCTCTTCTTCCCAACCCGATTTAGCCGGATCGATCCGGTCAAACTGCTCAACAATTGCGAATTTACCGAGGGATTTGTAGAAGCTGCGACGCTTGTCGACTTCAGTCGCGCTTAGCAAGAAACGGACACCCTCGGGCAACCCGCCGCTGAGAACCTCTTTCAAATCCTCCAATGCCTCCTGCACCGTTGCCGAACGTCCGGTCACCGTGTCCGCAATGAAGTTCACGTTCTTCAGCCAGACAAGCTTATCGCGTCCAAAGAACGGCAGGGTCTGTACCGCTTCGTGGACCTGGCGGATCCTCTGCACTGCCTGCTCCGCGTTATCAGCCATCCCGTCAATTGTATCAACGCCGAACTCCGCACCTTGTTCCGGCGTCAATTCGACCATAAGCTCTGCGGCCCGGCGTTTAACTTCCCCTTCATCCGATCCGAGCACCGCGAACACACTCCTGGATACAGAAGACGCACCAGATTTTTTGCGAGGAGGCATTCTACCAAAAAGAAGTAATCGGTAACTCTTGGTATGTCCATTCCCTAGAAGGGGCTCCAGGAGGAGGACACAGAGTTTCGGATTTTTGAGTGTGGCGGTGCGGACTGGGACGAGGTCGCGTTGAACACGCTGCAGGGACGCGGACGCGGGGAAAACCGCGAATAAGTGCGGGTTAGTGATCGACGATGTTCCACTCCGTCGGGAGACTCGGCAGATCGATCGAATAAGTATACGATCCGTTGCTCAAAATCCAGATGCCGCGCTCTCCGGTCTGGACATTCTGAGGCAGCGATTTAGGAAATAATGATCACAGGCGGATGCTGACTCACGAGCAATGCTGATTTGGACTTCCCAAACGTTCTAGCGTTTTCCTCATCCAAATCTCTGTGCTCTCCTCTATTCCTCTGGCGCCATCCTCCGACGGCTCGGTAGTGACCCTTTGCCGGGATTGCACAGGCTGGAAGCCTATGCTCCTTTAAACTCACAAACGTTCTGGCGTTTTTCCCGAGTCAATGTCTCTACGGCGCGTTCAACGCGACAGCGCTCCCGTCCGGACAGCAAATCTCAAAAATCCAAAACTCTGTGCCCTCCTCCGTGTCTCCATTTCTCCGTTTCTCCGTGTCTCTGCGGTAAACCCTTCCCGGGATTGCACAGGCTGGAAGCCTATGCTCCATTAAATTCCGGACGTTCTAGCGTTTTTGGTGCGTCCCAGGCCTTGCAGCGCGTTCAACGCGACAGCGCTCCCGTCCGGACAGCAAATCTCAAAAATCCGAAACTCTGTGCCCTCTGCGTCTTTGTGGTTAATCCAAATCTCTGTGCACTCCTCCGTTCCTCTGCGCCCTCCTCCGTACTAAGCTATTTGTCTCATGGATCGTTGTCTCAATTGCGCGGCAGGCTTTTCCCGATAAGGCTTTCGACAGAGCACGCAGTCTTTTCCTATGGGTCAAATCTACGAATCGATCGATGCGAAGTTACGCGAGTGGCTTGCGGCGCAAAAACTGTTCTTTGTGGCCACCGCACCTCTCTCCCAAGATGGTCACGTGAACTGTTCGCCAAAAGATGCGGAGTCGTTTCGAGTTCTTGACGAAAAGAAGGTCGTTTATCTCGACTTGACGGGGAGCGCGTCGAAACAATCGCACACCTTAAAGAGAACAAACGCATCGTCCTAATGTTTTGCGCGTTCTCCGGCGCGCGCCATCACGTCAGCTTTTGTCAATGCCCTCGCATTGCGACCCTGCAATTGAGATGCAGCCAAAAGCCACAGTCGCAACCCAGAGAGGCAGGACATAACGCGGCTGCGTGATGTTGCAAACACAGGTGACGACGTAGATCACGAACCCGATCCCAAACATTGAGCAAGCCGCCACGGCCAAGTTCATCGAGAGCTCTCCCCGAATCGTTCGCCAAATGCCGATCGCCAGAAACAAAAGTAACCAGACCGCAATCGGCACAAATCGCCAATGGCGAATGTAGTTATCGTGCAGCGCCCGCTTGAGTGTATGAGTGGCGACTGCAGGTTCGAAAAACGGAAGTGACCGGATGTCCGCCCAGCTTTCCGGATCCTTCTGGATATCTTCAACCGAATAGAATGTTGCCTTTGGGCCCGTTAAAGCAATTCCCTGATCGTTCGTCGGATAGAATCCGCGAACGACGTCTTTCAGGATTATTTTAATCAAATGCGGATCAAACGTCTGGTAAAACCGAATCGCCGCTTTGAGCGCAGTTTCATCGACCGCTGCCTCCAGGCTATCACCGTGCAGTTGCTGATTGTTGGAAGAGTGTGCGATCACTTTGTCGGTTCCCTGATAATAGGTGCCAACGCGAATCAGAGAGACGAGTGCGAGCGCAAGCTCGGGGCTATCACCTGGCCGACTCACTTTCGCGTTCAGGCTCTCCTTCTCCGCCGGGGTAAGCTTATCCAGAAAGCTTCCAACACGCTCGCAAAGTGTTCGCCCCACCATCTGCCTTTCAACCACGTTAAAATATTTGCACATCGTTGAAACGAAAAGCTTCTCGGTCCCAACGACTAGAAGGCTTAAAAACAGAGCGGTACCAGCGATCTTTGCCAAAGAGACCCTGGTCCGCGAGTGGGCTCGACGAATTAGATGGATCAGTATCAGAACAATCGCTGTTCCCGGAAGCCACCCTAAAAGAAGAGCGCTGACATGTCGCGATCCGATACATAGGAGCAAGATCAAAAAATAGAGCAACCAGCTCTTCCAGGTACCGCGCCCGCTCAAAATGCGAAGCCCGACACCAAATACCACAAACCAGGTGATCGCAGTCGTTGCCTCGGCTCCCGCGGTGTGTGCAAACGAATAAAAGCTTGCGATCGATGCGAGAAAAACGGTGATCAATCCACGACCCGCTTCGGAAGCAGGAACACTGAACACAAAATATCTCAGAGCAACCCACAAACCGGCGTGCTGCAACACAACCAGGCAATAAACCGCGGGCAACGACGGGTGCTGAGGCCCAAAGATATTAGGGGACGCACCAAAAAGGAGAGTATCGGTGACCCAGAACGGAATCCGGCCCAAGACACAATAGATCGGAGGGACGAGCAGAATGTTTTCGGCCGTGAACCGATCACCCAACTGGCATAGGACGTCGGAGCTTTTCCAGAACGGAAGGTAAAAGATAAAGAACCAGATTGACGGCAAAACGAGAACCAGCAACGGATGCCGCCCGATGAATTCCAGGGTCCGATAAATTGCACTCGAAACATTTTTTAGCACTCCGCCGTCACCGGGGCGCGTTACGGAATCATCCGGCATGGCGCACACTCAAGCACATCCACCCTCGCAAGGCAAAGGTACCCGTGCCAACGCGTTGCCTGTTCGTGTGACCCGGAAGTAGTCCGCAATCCAAACCGCAGCCTACAGTTTCTGGTCCTTCGAGCACTGAACAGAGAGCATTTGAAAATAGGCTTTATCCCTCGAACTCCTGACCCGCGATTGCCGCTAGTAATGCCACAACGATCGCTGCAAATAACGGTAACGCATAGCGGTCCATGTAATACACGCACACGGTATTCACTCCGTACACGAAAGCTCCAAAACAGAGAACGCAGATCGCTACGATCGAGATTTCCGTGGGCCGCTTCTTTCTCGTACAGGCAAAGAGACTTAAGCCGATTGTCAGCATCGCCAGGAATCCAAGACACGCAGAGCCTGCCAAATTAATGTAAGGATCCAGCCGAACATGATCCGCCATGTAGGTTGCATATGGCAGATCTAACGCCGACCATTGGGCCACTGGTTTCCATGCTTGCGGACGCGCCAACCGATCTACTGCGGCCGACTTGTTCGCTTCAAAAGCTCCGTAAGCAATCTTTTGATTGCCTGCATTTGTGAAGCCAGCGGCGAAATCTTGCAGAATAACGCGGATGAGAACCGGGTGTAGGGTCTCAAAATAGAGTAGCGTCGCCTGAAGTATAACTCGGTCGCTTTCGGCACCAATTTTGTCCTGCGGAACACCGGATCGGGTCAACTCCTGCGCGATCACCTGACTGGTTCCACTGTAAAAGGATCCGGTTATTGCTTGTGCCATGATCGCGACCCGGACATCGGAATCCTTTGTCTTTGAGGCAACGACGGTTGCGAGTCGAATGCGTTCCGGTTTCTCCAACCGATCGAGAAAGCGGTCAATCCGGTCACTTAATGTCCTGCCGAGAGTGGTACGATACTGATCTGGGACAGCAGCGATCATCACCCTCGCGATCCAGATGTTTGCGGCGATAGCAAGAAATCCGATCAACAATGCTTGACCAGCGAATATGAGCCGATTCGCAGAGCACGGCGTGGCGCAACCGCCGAAACGCTTTACCAAACAGAGAACAACGAGAGTAAGCGGTAACCAGAATACAAAGAGGAGGTCGATTTGCCGGCAGCCGATTGCTAGAAACAGAGCGCCGGAGTAAATCACCCAATGCGCGCCTCCTTTGTTCCGGATGAGAGCGATTCCGGCGCCAAATATCGTGAAAATTGTCGCGCTGCTCAGCCCTTCCGATCCGCAGGAATGCGCATAGACAAAAAACGCGCTGCACACCGCCAAGATCATCGCGAATAGTCCTCGCAAAAGCAGACTCTCTGTGATTGATACGACGACATAAGCAAAGGCCGCAATGAGGGCCAAATGCTGAAGGATGATCAAAAGATAAATCCCAAGCAGCGTTGGGTGTTGCTCTCCAAAAATCGAAGCGGGCGCCGCTTCGCCGGTACCTCCTGGCAACCAGGAGGCCAGCAGGAACGGAATCCGGCCGAGAAAACAGTAGATCGGCGGGAAATGAAGGATGTTGCCGGAATAGGCCGGGTAAATCAATTGACCTAGCGCATCGACATCCTTCCAAATCGGAGGATAAACAAACAATAGATAAACGGATGGGATAGAGAGAACCGCTAGCGGGTACTTGCCTGCTAGCCTCACGACCTGTCTCGTTGCATTCCCTATTGTTCCAATCCAGGCAGGTGCCCCTCCCACTGAACTCGCCTGTTGGTAAAAATAGAGAATCATCGCCACTACCCACATCGAAATGCAGATGAATCGCGCAAATCGCGAGACCCTCAGTGCCAGAACAACGGCATAATGTCTGCCGTTTGATCGTGGGTCAGAATTATCTCTGGCCGAGAATATCAAGCCTTTGCCCCCCAAAACCGAAAATATCCCCGAGCCCACCCGTTCAACGCTCCTTAGATTCGGCGAATACAAACCGGACAGAGATGCACCTTCAATCAGCTTGCTGGAGCTGGCCTGGTCTCCCAATGGAGAATACCGGTACGGAATCGGGGCGAGATATGCAAACCCCGCCACTGGCGCAAACTTAGTGGATTCTAATTGAATGGTTGTGCGGAACGGATAACCGAAATCCGACTGCACCAAACAAACTGCTAATGCGCACGACGCTAACCAGAAAATACAAGCGATTAAAACCGAAAAGAAACGACGGGCATACATGACTTCGGGAGAGGAATGCTTATCGAGCGGACTTCACCCTAAAGTCGATTATTAACGCGCCAGAATCAGGGCACCGTTTTCAATTCGGGCCTCGCGCACGGGTCCGTTTGCGGAGAACCTGTTTGCACTCGATAACGATTTTTCGACCAGTGGCACAATCCAAGTCTGGATTTTCTGTGCTTCCACCGCGTTTACCGCTTTACCGTCTCTTTCAATTCGGGAGACTTCGAGCTCGACATCGCCTTCCCGCATCGAAGGGCGAACCTCGAACGAAATATTCAAGTACCGTTTTGGAAGCAGGGAAACACCCATCGGAAGACTACAATACACATCTGCGTTGTTTTGGTTCAAAAAGACGAGGGCGCCCCGCCCCAAAAACCGGAACTCCGGCGAATCCGCCAGGATCGCGTCGACTTCGGCGTTTGAAAGCGTCAGAGATCGCTCGGAAGAATCTGCATAAAAGTGATCTAGTTTTTGTTTGGCTTCAGCGTAGGTCTGGGGCGTGAACTGAGTCGCCGAAGAGGGGAACGGTCCTTTAACCGCCAACCGATCCATGCCGCTGGTCCCAGCAAAGTAAAAAAAGCCGAATCCAATCAGAATTGCGACAACCAAAAGGAGCGCCGATCCGAATAGGCACCCACAACAACCGCAACCTCCTCGCCTGCTTTGACCAGGCATTTAGTCCACGAAGTAAAGGATCCGTCCGCATTGTTCACAATGGACGATATCCCTACCCAATTTAACGCGGTGAACAAGCGCCGACGTGTTTTTCATGTGGCATCCGGTGCAGTATTCATGCTCGACGGGAACCACGGCATCTCCACCTTTGTTCGAGAAAAGGCGCGTATACTGAAACAGGAGGTTCGGATCCAATCCCGTCGTCAGCTGGTCGCGATCCTTTTCGGCTTCTCGCAGGCGGTCCGATAATGTGGTTTCCTTCTTTTTCAAATCGGCCTGTTGAATCTCGGCCTGTTTTTTGGATGCCTTCAACTCCAGTTCCATGGCAGCGGACTCCTTCTGAATTACTTCCGTCTGCTCCATCAGCTCGATCTCGCGATCTTCTATTTGTTCGATCTCTTTCTCAAAGCGCTGAATCTCGAGACTGATTGCCTGAAATTCATCGTTTTTCCGCGTTTGAAATTGTTGCACCTTGTATTTACCGATCGAGTCCCGGCGAGATTGAGCATCCAATTCGAGTTTTTTCTTCTGCAATTCGATCTCGCGGCCGCGCTGTTTGACCTGATCGAAAGCGCCACTTTTCGCTGTCAGCATCTGATCAGTCCGTTGCCGCTCGAATGGAACGGTTTCCAGCTCCGCTTTAATCCGTTTGATTATTTGATCTCGTTCCTGCAGGCGTAGCAACTGCTCGATCTCTTTTAGCATTGTGCGATCCGCCAACTTAGATTGGAACCATGGCAAATTTCCAGTGGAAACAGTTCTGAAAGTTCGACGAGGCGCGCGCAGGGAAGGCTCTCCATTCCACGGAATGGACAAGCTTAATACATTTCGACTGGTGATCGTTTCCCGTCTTCAGGGCTTCGGGCGGCTGCGGCTTCTGGCCCGAGCGTCGCGACACGCAACTCCCAGACCTTCTCGTCCAATGCCCGAAAACGCTCTTCCGAAAACGAATAGGGGGCAGCCATTTTCCGTTTGAAACGGTCTACCCCGGCAAGAGCGATATCAAGGGCCGCCGGAGCGACATCCTGCAGAGCCACGACCGCATCCCCAATCAAATGCACACGATGGCAGATCATCGCCAGATGATTGCCAGCTCGCATCGCCCGATCAAACATCTCAGCGAACCCTGTCTCATTGAGGATTGCGCCCATGTCCAGGTCGTCTGTCATGATCAAACCGTCGAATCCTAGCTCTGACACTAAAAGATCGTACACGACCGCTCTAGAAAGCGAGCCCGGCGTCTTCACAGGATCAAATGCCGGATACCACGCATGGGAGATCATCATGCTGCTGACTCGTTGGGCGAACGCTCGAAATATTGCGAGTTCGGTCTTCTCCAGGTCTTCACGACGGCGAGCGATTTGAGGCAGTTCGTGGTGCGGATCCAGGCCGGCCGCAGCGTACCCGGGAAAGTGTTTTCCGCAGGATAGAATACCAGTCCCCAGCAATCCGTCGTTGAAGGCTCCAGCGAATTCGATGACCTGCTCAACCGAGGTTCCGTAGCACCTGCCACGGAGTGAATTATCGGCTTCGTCGTCGAAAGAAATGTCCAGAACCGGACAGAGATCAAGGTTAAAGCCAAACAGACGCAATAACTCACCAGTTAATCGCCCATGCTCCAAAATCAGTGCAGCATTCCCTTTTGTTCTCAGTTGCTGTGCGTTGGGCGGTTCGTTCCCGATCAGTCTAAGGCGCGAAACTCTGCCTCCTTCCTGATCGATCGTGATGATCGGCTCGATGTCCGAAAGATCGCGCAAGTCATCAATCAGTTTTCGAAGCTGAACAGGGGTCAGAATGTTGCGCCCGAAGAGAATGTATCCACCCGGCTGAACTCTTCTAAAGAGCCGAGCTGTCTCCAGATCGAGTTCAGTTCCCGGAACACCAACCAGCAAAAGTTGACCTAGCCTGCTTCCATCCATACGTTAAACGGCATCTTAGGAGGCCCTGTATCGTTCAACAATCTTTTCTAATGGACTTCCCGATCCAACAATTGGAGAAAATGGGACGATGAAAGGGAGCTCGCACTTTGAATGTTGAGGCTCGGGTTATATGGCGGTTCGTTCGACCCGATTCATCACGGGCATTTGATCCTCGCACGGCAAGCACTTGAAGATTTGTCACTCGATAAAGTGATCTTTATCCCCGCGGCTCAATCACCTTTCAAACCGAATAGCACCAACGCGTCGGCGGCGGACCGTATCTCAATGATTCGACTAGCGATTGAGGGAGAGTCCGGGTTCTCGTTTGATCCCCTCGAAATTGAGCGTCAAGCGCCCTCTTACACGATCAATACGGTCCGTAGCTACCGCAATCAATACCCTTGCGAGGAGCTGATCTTTCTGGTTGGGGAAGATCATTTGGTGGCTTTGCCAAAATGGAACGAATTCGAAGAATTAGATCGCCTGGTAAAATTTGCAATTCTCAGCCGGTCGGATCAGCACCTGGATTTAAAATATCCGGTCGTACGCCGCCGTTTCGATCTGTCGTCGACCGAAATCAGAAACAGAGTTGCCAACAATATGTCTATCTCTTATCTGGTTCCAGAACGCGTGTTGCGTTATATCCAAGAGAGAAAACTTTACCAGGGAGAGTCGTATCGGAGCGGATGAGTTAGCAAGGCTTTGCGTTAAACTAGCCGAAGAGAAGAAGGCCGAGGACATTGTCGTTCTCGACTTGCGGGCAATTTCGTCGTTCACGGACTTTTTTGTCATTTGCTCCGGCAGCTCGGAACCGCATCTCAAAGCGATCAGCAGTGGAATTCGCGAAGGGATCCGGGACGCCGCGAATATCTCGCCGCTCGCGTCGGAAGGCTCGGTCGCGAGCCAATGGCTTGTGATGGATTATTCGGAGGTTCTCGTCCATATTTTCCACCAGAAAAAGAGGGAGTTTTACGCGCTGGAAAGCTTATGGAGCGACGCTCCTCATCTCAATCTTGTCCCCTAACAATGTTTGGCGATGTTTAAGCAGCGAGATGCCATCATTCGATTGCTCAAAGACAACGACGCAGAGACGGTCGAGCTAACCAAACGCCAACTCGCTCAAGGGGGTACCAGCACGATCCCGGACCTGCGCGACTTGCTATCGGTCGACGATGGGAACGTCGCTCAGCATGTGCGCGAGATTCTCACCGAGATCGAATCGAAACACGCGAAAGAGGCTTTCGACGAGCGGTGCACTACGGTTTCGGATCTGGCGGACCTCGAACAGGCCAGCTGGTATCTGGCGCGCATTTTTCAGCCCGGACTCGAGATCGAGTCTTATCAAAACACAATCGATCTCTGGGGCCGCGAACTGCGCGAACGTGTCTCATCCTCGAGTTCGGATATGTCGTGCGCTTTGACGATGGGTCATTACTTGGGTAAGGAACTGGGGCTGCGAGGCAACGAGGACGACTATTACAACGCACGGAACTCGCTTTTGCCGTGCGTAATTGATTCCAGGCTCGGCATCCCCATTTCGCTTTCCGTCCTCTACATGATTGTTGCGCAAAGAGCCGGACGCATCATCGACGGGGTCAATCTTCCGGGGCACTTCGTCGTGCGATATGGCAGCGTGCTACTCGATCCATTTCACCAAGGCCGAATTTTAACGACGAGCGATTGCGAGCAGATCTTGTCCAGGCAGAATCGGACTTTGAATCACGATCATCTTCAGACGGCGCATCCGAAACTAATCCTTTACCGGATGCTTGCTAACCTCTTGTACATTTATCAACACGAACAAGAGGGCCCGTCGTACAAGATGATCATCAGCTGGATTCATCTCCTGGACCCAAAATGAGCTTCTACACGCGTGTCGAGGTCTTAAATACCGGTTCGGAACTCCTCTTTGGGAGTGTCGTAAACACCCATCTCACCTTCCTCGCGCGCAAGCTTTTCCCCCTTGGAATGCGCGTTCAACGTCAGACAACCGTGCCGGACGGTGACGCGATTCGCGAGGCAATTACAGAATCCGCGAATCGATGTGAAATCATTCTTGTGACCGGCGGATTGGGACCGACCACGGACGATATCACGCGGGAAATCGTCGCGGAACTGACCCTTCGCCCGCTCCACTTCGACGAAACCATCCTCGAGAAAATTCGGGAACGTTTCGCAAAACGTGGTCTAACCATGACGGATCGGACGGCCCGTCAAGCCTATGTTCCAGAAGGTGCAAAGGTAATCCCGAACGATCACGGAACAGCGCCCGGCCTTTACGTTCCAGCTCGAGACGGTATGCCGCATCTCATTCTCCTGCCAGGGCCGCCTCGTGAACTTTACCCGATGGTGAACGCCTACGTATTCCCCATCCTGCGCTCCATCGGAGGAATGCACGATTTGCATTCGAAAACCTATCGGTTGACCGGCCTCGGCGAGTCCCAGGTCGAAAAGCAAATTGGCGAATCGTTAGCGCAAATCCCCGGATTGGAACTCGGTTATTGCGCTGGAATGGGCGAGGTCGATGTTCGACTGATCGGACCCCAAGTCGCCGTGGAGGCCGGAGGCAACCTGGTGGAGCGTTCGCTCGGACCTTTTATTGTCACAACCGAAGAAAAAGAAATTGAAGAAGTTCTCGTTCGGTTGCTGACGGAAAGAAACGCGACATTGGCGACTGCGGAATCGTGCACAGGAGGCCTTCTGGCAAACCGGATCACCGACGTCCCTGGATCGTCAGCCGTTTTTCTCGAAGGAAACGTGACCTATTCAAATGAAGCGAAGATGCGAACATTAGACGTATCCGAGGTCCTCCTGTCGAGTGTCGGCGCCGTCAGTGAAGAAGTGGCGCGAGCGATGGCAGAAGGAGCGCTACGGCGAGCCGGATCGACATTCGCTCTTTCGACGACAGGTATAGCCGGACCGGACGGAGGAACAGACAAAAAGCCGGTAGGCACCGTTTTTATCGGCCTCGCTGCAGCCGGATCCAACACTCTGGTTGAAAAAGAGTATTTCCCTACGGATCGGTCTTCTTTCAAGCGCATCTGCACACAACATGCCCTTGAGATGCTGCGCCGAAAGGTCTTGGGGATTTAGATCAGGGCTAAAGAGACCAACCTAAAAAAGAGCCCCCGAGAATTGCTTCGCGAGGGCTCGATCGGCTTTAAATGTTGGACCCGTTTATTTCTTGGGAAGCCACTTCTTCCAGTTTTCCGCGAACTCATCGACATTGTCCTTGGTAACAGGAATCAACTCGCCTTTAACGAATGTCGAAGGGGGATTCTTGTTTTCCGCAACTTTGTCATAAAGCATATCCACGGATTTTGTGCCCCACTCGTAGACCTGCTGCGCGAGCAGAACCTGAACGTGACCGCTCTTGAGGTACCCGAGTTCGGCTGGCAACGCGTCGACTGCGACCACCTTGACGGTGCCCGGAGCGAACTTAAGCGCGTTATCGGTGAACAGCGGCCATCCGCCGATCATCGCCCATCCGGTCACTTCCGGATGCGCCTGCATCACTTGTTCGACTTTGGCAGCTGCATCCTGAGGGGTTTCCTTGTGGTAGAAAGCATCAAGGATCTTGATATCAGGATATTTCTTGGCTTCTTCTCTGACGCCTTGAACTCGCTTTTGCAGGTTTGGGGCATTCTGGTTTCCAGCCAAGATCGCTACGACACCTTTGCCGCCCATTTCACGGGCGAGCTCCGACATGGTCTTCTGACCGCAATCGATGTCATCCGTACCGAAATCGGCAAGGCGCTTGCTCTTCGGGGCGTCTGAATCGAAGCAAACAACTGGCACGCCGCTGTCGACAGCCTTGTTGATCGCATCGGTCAATTTGTTCGCATCCGAACAGCTGACGGCAATTCCGCTTGCGCCGGCGTTCACCAGTTGTTCGATGGCGTCAGCCTGTTTTTGAGGATCTTCTTCGTTTGGCGTGCGCCAATCGATCTTAATGGTTACACCCTTCTCCTTACTCAGCTTCGCAGCTTCATCTTCGGCGCCGGTCTTGGCCGCCTGGAAGACGGGATTGTTGTTCGATTTGGCAACGATGCCAAACGTGTAGGTTTTATCTGCGGCAAACCCTGTTGCAGCCGCCAGGCCAAGCAGGCCTGTAACTGTTAGACTAATTTTCCTGATCATTTTGCTTGGGGAGTTATAGGAAGTGAAGTCTCGCTGGAGGCGAGCACCTCCTTTTTAATGTTGCCCGTTTTCGCCAACAAACGTCTGTTGGCCAGCCAGGCGTTAAACTGGTCAAATAACACGGCAGCGATCACGACCAGACCAATCACGATCTGACTGTAATTCTGCGGGATGTTAAGAATGACCAAACCGTTCGTGATCATCTGAAGGATGATTGCACCTAAAAGCGCACCAAGTGCAGTCCCTTTTCCCCCGACAAGACTTGCACCGCCAACAACCGCCGCTGCGATTACATTTAGCTCGTATCCTTGCCCGTCTCCAGATGATCCGGCACCGTAATATCCGAGTGATAACACCGCGGCAATTCCTGCCGCCAACCCGGAGATCGTGTACACCAAAACCTTTACGAAACCAACCCGGATACCGCTGTAACGACTCGCGGTTTCGTTGCCTCCAATTGCGTAAACTTTCCGGCCGAAGGCCATCTTGGCCAGCACGATGCCGCCGATGATCATGACGATGATCATCACAATCATCGGAACCATGCTTAGACCGTTAAACTCTTGCTTGATAAAGTTTCGAAACGCTTCCGGAAAATCGCCGATGGACTGGCCGCTCGTTTGAACGAACGCAATTCCACGATAAATCGCCATCGTTCCAAGCGTGATGATGAACGGGTGGACTTTAAATGCGACAATCATCGATCCGTTCGCCAAGCCGCACAGCACCCCAACAACCACCGTCACAGCAATCCCAACCAGCATCGCTCCCGTACCGCCCGAAGATCCATACTGGTTTAGAACCAGTGCTCCGCACACGGACGCAAGGGCATAAGTCGAGCCCACCGACAGATCGATCCCGCCGGTGATTATGACAAACGTCATTCCAACCGCCATGATTGCAAAAAAACTCGTGTCCTTTGCGATCTGGATAATCGTCTCGGCATTAAAAAATTTGTTAACCGTCACGAAAGCGGGCGTCTTTTGTCCGTCCGGACCGGTTTCCATCACGCGTTCCGTTCTTCCGTCTGGGCTTCTTTGCAATTTTGGCCGCTGAACGGATCCACCGAAAACGGCAAGTAGCAGTCCGAGGACGATAATTGCCAATATTAAACCGCCTTCAGGAAATTTGGAGAAGCTGAAGCTGAACTTACCGGGGAGTGCCATGGGGGATAGAGCCATCCTATATCGATGCTTGGACACCCTTTTGTCAAGCCGCAGTCCGTTACAGAGGAGACGAACGTACAGTTGACATGTCTTTTGTACAACGACTGCTATTTCGTTCAGTTAACCACGTGCACGGGGGTGCCCAGTTTGACCCGTGCATAAATCTGCGGAGCAATCTCGGCGGGCATCCGGATACACCCATGCGAGGCCGGATAACCTGGCAGAATTCCGATATGCATTCCGACGCCCTCGTTCGTCAGTCGCATAAAATAAAACATCGGAGCCCCTTCGTAGTGAGAACCGCTTGGAGCCGAATCAATTCTAGAACTCACACCGGCTCGAACCACCCGTCCACGCGAGTCCACGAAATTGCCGTAGATATTCGACCGATGATTCGGATCCTTTTGCAAAATCGTGAATTCGCCGGTTGGCGTGAATCCCGCCTTTTTTCCCGATGAAATTGGCGTGTCGATCGCACATTGGGTGCCGGCATACAAATAGGCGCGCTGCCGAGACAGGGAGACCAGCACACTTGCGTTATCGGGTGTGGTCTGCGCGAGAATATCTTTGTAGATGACCGGTGGCGCCTGTTTGGCGATAAGTTGCTGCGGCGACGTCATCTTCGCGTGCTGAACCTGTCCGAAGACGGAGCTGGCTGCCACCATGAAAAAACCGAGAACAGTCATACTGTTCCCCTGCAACCGTCTGAATAAGTGGTTCATTTGCTGCTAATACAAGGGCTAGGCATACTGAATTCGGTCCCGGAGAATCAATCTCTAAATCTGCAGATGACAGACCAAACCTGCCAAAATCGAGTTACATCGGCCCCGATCGCCCTCACAATTTGCCCTAACGACAAAATGCTGGCGCCGCATGCACTCTCCGTTTAATCACTCCTTAAAATGATTCACCTCATCGACGCGCTTCACCTCGGGACGCCGCATGTGATCTGCGTTGCACTGGTCGAATGCGGACGGGAAGAATTACTGCTGGTCGACAGCGGCCCAGAATCTGTCTTTGGAGCCGTGGTGGACGGGATTCGCAAGCTCGGGTTCGACCCGGCCCATGTCCGCCATCTCCTTGCCTCGCATATTCATCTCGATCACACAGGGGGTGCCTGGCGATGGGCGGACGCTTTCGGAACCAAAATCTATGTTCATCCCAAAGGCGCGCCCCACCTTGTCGACCCGTCAAAATTGATCTCAAGCGCAACAAGGATCTATGGAGACAAAATGGATTATCTTTGGGGCGCAGCCGGCCCAATTCGCGAAGATCGTGTCATTGCGGTCGACGAGGGCGCGAGACTGCTGTTTGGCTCTAAACGGTTCGAGGTCCTGTACACCCCAGGACACGCACAACATCATAACAGCTATTGGCTTGAGTCGGATCGAACCGTATTCGCCGGTGACACCGCAGGAGTTCTGATCCCGGGTGGGCCGACGACCCCCCCTTTCCCGCCGCCAGATATTAACCTGGAATCCTGGAAAGAGTCTCTCGATAAAATCCGAAACCTGAATCCAGACTCGATCCACATCACGCATTGGGGACGAATCGATCACCCAGCCGGTGCACTCGACGCTCTCGAAGAACGTTTGTTCGCCTGGGCAGAGTGGCTGAGGCAACGGATGATCGAAATGAAATCCGAAACCGAAATGGTGACGGAGTTCGAACAATTCACAATCCAGGAACTTCTCGCAAACGGGGCAACGGTTGAACATCTGGCGACCTACGAACAAGCCGATCCTGCGTCCATGAGCGTCGCTGGGCTGACACGATATTGGCGCAAATACCATCCGGACATGGTGCCCAGGAGTAAGTGAGGAAATGAGGAAAGCTGTCGATGGGAGCAGAGAGCGTCGGATTGAATAGATGGCTCTCGAACGCCGAACGCATCCGCGTGGATGGCTCATCCAAAAGGTCGAGTACGAGCAGGAGGACGATCACGAGTACGATTGCGGGGGGTGCCTGAAACCAAGAATCTGGACAGGCAAGATGCCAATCGAAGACAGGCTCAAAGCCAATCCTACAATACCGCCGAACGGTGAACGTATCCTCGTGGATGGCTCGTCCAAAAGGTCGAGTACGAGCAGGAGGACGATCACGAGTACGATTGCGCGGAGGGTTGCCTGCCAGCCAGGATCTGGACAGGCAAGATACCAATCGAAGACAGGCTCAAAGCCAATCCTACAATGTCTCGAACCTCGAACTTCGGAACGGCGAACGCTGAACGGTGAACGGTGAACGCATCCGCCTGGATGGCTCATCCAAAAGGTCGAGTACGAGCAGGAGGACGATCACGAGCACGATTGCGGGGGGGTTCCTGAAACCAAGAATCTGGACAGGCAAGATGCCAATCGAAGACAGGCTCAAAGCCAATCCTACAATACCGCCGAACGCCGAACCTCGAACTTCGGAACGCCGAACGCCGAACTTCGAACTCGTAACCCACAAACTCCCAAGGTTTACAGTCCGAAATTCTGAGCGATTGGTGCGGATGCCAAAGCGATTCGAATGGGCCTTGCGCGTGCTATTTGCAATGTTGATCGCGTCCGTTGCCGCATGTCAGAGCTCGAGCTCGGAAAATGCGAAGCCGAAACAGAATGTCGACGATCCGAATGTCTCTTTTTCGAACCCTGCCACTCGCGCGGGCGCTAGCACGGGCGCGCAGTAGCACCCGGACAAACAGGCTGCATTATTTCTCCTGCAGTCGATTGTATTTCCCCAGAATCTCCCGCAACCGATCGTGCGGTAACGCGTAGAACGTATTGTTGTTGATACCGGAAACGGTCTTAGCCGCGACCAATGAATTGACTATGGCTTCTTCAGTCGCTGCCGGTGTCGCAGCGAAGAGCGGATCCAAATCATCATTGGTCACAGTTGTCCACTCCTCCCGAGTCCCAGCCGGAACCGGCACCGCCGTCGAAAATGCGATGAAAAGATCGCCCGACGAGTTCGTACTGATCCCACCAGTACGGGCTACCCCAAGCACGGCGCGTTTCGCAATTCTTTTTAACTGGTGCGGAAGTAGAGGCGCATCGGTTGCGACAACTATCAGAATCGAGCCCTCCTTTTCGGATTCTTTATGAATGACCGGTTGAAGATCGCTGATTTCTTTCCCAACCGGCACGCCCGCGATCACCAGGTTGTCGCGTCTGGCGAAGTTCGCCTGGACCAGAACCCCGAGCGTGTACGTTTCCTGTCCGATCGTCACAACGCGTGATGCAGTGCCGGTCCCGGCTTTGAAACCAAAGGCGCGCATCCCTGTCCCCCCACCCGTGCTCCCTTCGGCGACGGGGCCTCCGGTTGCCTGATCGAGCGCGCTAAAAACATCCTCCTTTTTTACGTGAAATCCGTTGATGTCGTTCAGTTCCCCGTCCCAGGTCTCGCCAACTACCGGCAAACTGTAGTTTTCGGTGCCTGGAAATTTTTTCTGACCCCATTCAATCGCCGCGTCACGAACCACGCCAACGCTGTGTGTATTGGTCAGAAGCACCGGACCCTCCAGAAAGCCTGATTCCTCAACCCATTCCGCGCCGGTCATCTCCCCGTTCCCGTTGTACGAAAAAACGGCAGCCGGTACCCGTATGTTGCTGCGGTCTCTCCCCAGCGGAAAGATGACAGTGACACCGGTGCGGACAGGTCCGACGCCCACGACGAGTTTCCCTTCTCCCTCCACCAGGGTCGCCTGACCAACTGTCACCCCGGGCACATCGGTGATGGAGTTCAATTTCCCGGGCGTCCCTTCAAACGGAATGCCCAGATCGCGGGCACGGACGGTTGCTGTTGGGACGTACGCCTTTGCGCAGAGAACCAAATGGAATACAAAAACGAAAAGGAAACTCGCAGCAGAGAGCTTACGATCCGTCCTGAAGCGAAACAGAACGATGCGCAGGAGATTTTTATCAGGTCCCGAAGGAATTCGCATTTTATGTTCCTGCGGAGCCTGCATCGCTGACGACATTACTTGATAATTGGAATCGCTGCTCTAATTTTGATCGGTCATCGCGCTCGATTTCAATCATCACGATCGATGTTTACGCGCGACAATATTGTGTCAACCCAAATAAGACACACAGCTTTTTAAAACGTAATCATCAAAACTATGAATAACACTAGAGCCTACGCCGCACAAAGCGCAACTGACGCGATTGCGCCATTCAGTTTCCAACGGCGGGACGTGCAGCCTCAAGACGTTCAGATAGATATCCTCTACTGTGGTGTCTGCCATTCCGATATTCATCAGGCCCGGGACGAATGGGGCGGATCGATCTATCCGATGGTACCGGGCCACGAGATCGTGGGTCGTGTCATCAAAACAGGAGATAAAACCACGAAATTCAAAACCGGCGACATCGTCGGTGTTGGATGTTTCGTCGATTCCTGTCGCGAGTGCGCACAGTGCAAAAAAGGGAACGAACAATACTGTGAACGAGGGATGAGCCCTACGTACAACGGCTATGAACAGGATAAAAAAACTCCAACCTACGGTGGCTACTCCACACAGATCGTTGTCGACGAGAACTATGTGCTGAAAGTCGCGCCCGGGCTTCCCCTGGAAGGAGTCGCTCCGCTTCTCTGCGCGGGAATCACCACCTATTCGCCGCTACGCCATTGGAACGTCGGCAAAGGACATAAAGTCGGTGTGCTTGGCCTTGGCGGTCTCGGTCATATGGGCGTGAAACTTGCCGCCGCACTCGGCGCGGAGGTCACTATGCTAAGCGGTTCAGCGTCAAAAGAGGCCGACGCCAAACGCCTGGGCGCGCACCAGTTCGCCCTCACCTCAAACCCGGAGGTGTTTAAAGAATACGCCAACTATTTCGATTTCATCATCGATACCGTTTCGGCGCAACACGACGTCGAGAAATATCTTGGCACACTGAATGTCGATGGAGTTCTAATCATGGTCGGACTGCCTCCTGAGCCTCTTACAATCCCCGCTTTCAGCTTCGTCCCAAGGCGCAGAAGTGTCTCGGGATCGCTGATCGGCGGAATTGCAGAGACTCAAGAAATGCTGGATTTCTGCGCCGCTCACAACATCGTTTCCGATGTTGAAGTGATCCCGATTCAACAAATCAACGAGGCGTACGAGAGAACAATAAAAGGACAGGTAAAATATCGATTCGTAATCGATATCGCCTCTCTCAAGGAGTCTAATGGATAACCACGACCGGGTGCACGTTCAGGTCAAAATCCACTAAGCGCGGAATTATGCTGGCATCCCCGTCGGTTCCTGCGGCGGGGAAGTATCTGACATCCGCATTGACCATCGGGAATGGTGCAATAGCGCGTAGTTCGATATCGCGAACGGCGCGTCCGAACCGGTCCACTGCAAAATCAACGTTAACTGGTGTCATTCCGATGTAGGTCCCGTTGATCAAGATTTTGGCTCCGAGCGGCTTGGAAAAAATCACGACGGAACGGAGACTATCAGCAACCGCATTGTCATGGGTCTGTCTAACGCTCACCGATGAAGAGTCGACACCGGCATAACAGGTCGACGCGAAAAGCAGGCCCACGATACTCTTTAGAACAAAGAAACGTCTTTCGTGGCTCATAAACTGAACTGATTTGATAACCGATGCCGCAGTTCGCCAGTAAATAGCGACGGACCGCTAAAAAGCACTTGCTTTTTCTATCAAATTATTTCCTCGGGTGGCAAGCCTGTTCTTCGGCGTTCGGCGGTATTGTAGGATTGGCTTTCAGCCTGTCTTCGATTGGCATCTTGCCTGTCCAGATTCTGGTGGCAGGCAACCCTCCGCGCAATCGTACTCGTGATCGTCCTCCTGCTCGTACTCGACATTTTGGACGAGCCATCCACGAGGATGCGTTCGGCGTTCCGAAGTTCGAAGTTCGAGGTTCGGGGTTCCGGGGTTCGAGACATTGTAGGATTGGCTTTCAGCCTGTCTTCGATTGGCATCTTGCCTGTCCAGATCCTGGCTGGCAGGCAACCCTCCGCGCAATCGTACTCGTGATCGTCCTCCTGCTCGTACTCGACTTTTTGGACGAGCCATCCACGCGGATGCGTTCGCCGTTCGGCGTTCCGAAGTTCGAAGTTCGAGGTTCGGGGTTCCGGGGTTCCGGGGTTCGAGACATTGTAGGATTGGCTTTCAGCCTGGCTTCGATTGGCATCTTGATCTGTCCAGATCCTGGCTGGCAGGCAACCCTCCGCGCAATCGTACTCGTGATCGTCCTCCTGCTCGTACTCGACATTTTGGGCGAGCCATCCAGGAGGATGCGTTCGCCGTTCGGCGTTCCGAAGTTCGAGGTTCGGGGTTCCGGGTTTCCGGGGTTCGAGACATTGTAGGATTGGCTTTCAGCCTGGCTTCGATTGGCATCTTGCCTGTCCAGATCCTGGCTGGCAGGCAACCCTCCACGCAATCGTACTCGTGATCGTCCTCCTGCTCGTACTCGACATTTTGGACGAGCCATCCAGGAGGATGCGTTCGCCGTTCACCGTTCGGCGTTCGGCGTTCCGACACTGACAACTGCTCCTATCTCCTTCCTCACTCGACTCTTTGCGCCGCGGCCTGCGCTTTCAGGCATAGCTCGGCTGCCTTGAAGGCGTGCGTCTGGGTCATCGCGTGCTCGGTTCCATTCAGACAATCCAGAATCAGTTCACCGAAAAAGGGGAATCCAATCTTGCCGTTTAACGCAAAATGCGTCTCGGTTTCGCCGTTCACCAGGAACAGATGATCTCCTTCCACCGCTCGAGTGACATCGCAATATTTGCGCATCTCAATGTAGCCTTCCGTCCCAAGGAGCACTGTGCGCCCGTCACCCCAGGTCCGCAAAGCATCCGGGGTGAACCAGTCCACGCGGAAGTAGTTGGTCGCTCGGTTGTCGGCAATGAGCGTGGCATCACCGAAGTCTTCCAACTCAGGGTATTCTTTGTGCCCGTAATTGGCGATTCGCGCCGATGTGACTGTCGCATCGGACGCCCCGGCAAAAAACAGAAACTGCTCAATCTGGTGGCTGCCGATATCGCACAAAATCCCTCCGTATCTGGCTCGCTCGAAAAACCAGGCCGGCCGGGCCGCTTGCGTGAGACGATGCGGCCCGAGCCCGAGAACGTTGATCACCCTGCCAATCGCCCCCTGCTGCACTAATTGCCCCGCAAATACCGCACATTCGACATGGAGTCGCTCGCTATAGTAAACCATGTACTTCCGTCCGGTCTCGGCCACAGCTGCTCGGGCATCCGCCAATTGCTGCAACTCGGTAAACGGCGCTTTATCGGTAAAGTAATGTTTGCCCGCTCGCAGGACAGCGATTCCGAGAGCCCCCCTTTCCGATGGGACCGCAGCCGCTGCGACCAGTCTAACAGCAGGATCGTCCAGAACCTCAGCCAATGACCGTGCAGCTTTGGCGGCGGGAAATGTCTTCCGAAATGCTTCGACCTTCTGCGGATCCGGATCAAATACCCACCGCAACTCACCGCCGGCTTCAACCAGACCATTGCATTGTCCGTAGATATGGCCGTGATCAAGTGCCACCGCAGCAAATACGAATTCACCCGGTTTGCACACCGGCTTTGCCTTGCCTTTCGGAGCGTAATCGTAACCTGTTTGACTCATAAATTCTGTAGGATGTTTATCAGCGAAAGGAACCGGATATGTCGCCGGCGATTCCTTTGACGACTTTTTTTGCCGGACGGTTCGAAGATGCAAGTGCGCGATCTTTGATGTGCCGTTCAAAGTCAGCGCCGTTGATCGGAAGTTGAATCGTCCGGTTTTCGAAAGTGGAAAGAAGACACGCGTCCGCCAACTCAAGCGAGGCAATACCCTCCTGAGCCTGCGCGATGAGCGGAGTTCCATCCAGGATCGCCGAGACAAAGTTTTCGAGAATACCGTTATGTTGCAGGCCGTGACCCTCGATCGGAATTAGGATCTCGGTTGTTTTGGGCAGCGAAAATCGCCCGGGATCGGTTCGGGAGAATTCGCTCATCGAAACGGCATTTTGTATGAAAAGAAACTGGTCATTTTCAATGACAACCTTCCCGCGCTCGGCAACTACCTCCAGCCGATTGGTTCCAGGAGCTTCCCCCGTCGAAGCCGTGAAAACGGCTGTCGTTCCGTCGGGATATTCGAAGTAGGCAGTCACGTCATCTTCGACTTCGATATCGTGATACCGGCCGAAATGACAGAATGCCCGGACCGATGAAGGCATCCCGAACATCCATTGGAAGAGGTCCAGGTTGTGAGGGCACTGGTTCAATAATACGCCACCTCCTTCTCCACCCCATGTCGCCCTCCAATGGCTCGACTGATAATACGCGTCCGTCCGAAACCAATTGGTTATCGTCCAGTGGATTCGACGCAGGTTACCGAGTTCACCCGAATGAATAAGCTCCCTCAATTTCAGAAAATAAGGGTCTGTCCGTTGATTAAACATCGCCGCAAATACCTGTCCGGGAACCCGCGGCGTACCAAGCAGCCGTTCTGCATCCGCTTTGTGCGCAGAGATCGGTTTTTCAACGAGGACATGACGCCCTGATGCCAACGCTGCAATGCCGATCGTCGTGTGGGAATAATGCGGCGTCGCAATCAGAACCGCATCCGTTTCCGAAGAAGAAAGAAATTCGTCGGCGGCAACAAAAAGGGTTACCGACGGAAAGCGTGCAAGAGCTTCGGGTACCGGGTCACAGATCGCCGTCAATTCACATCGCGGTATTTTGCCTTCGAGAAGGTTTTGCGCGTGCAAACTTCCCATCGTTCCGACTCCTATGATTCCAATTCTGACTTTATTCATTCGTATCGACCTCATCCCTTCACTGCACCGCTCAGCGAACCTTTCAGGAAATATCGCTGAAAACAGAGAAACACGACGAGAACCGGAATCATCGCGAGCGTTGCGTAAGCGAGTAACGTTCCCCACTCCACCGTGTTTGTGCCCACCAGATTCGCCAGTGAGAGCTGCAGTGTGTAAAGTTGTTGATTATTGATGACAATGAGCGGCCAGAGGTAGTCGTTCCAGCGCCAGGTGAAACTCAGAATCCCAACAGCTCCCAATGCGGGAGCTGAAAGCGGAAGGATAACCCGCCAATAAATTCTCCAGTCCGAAGCTCCGTCGATGCGCGCCGCTTCCAGCAATTCGTCGGGGATTCCAAGAATATATTGGCGCATCATAAATGTCCCGGTGGCCGTCGCGGCCGGCGGGATAATGATACCTGTCAAAGTGTTAATCCATCCGAGCGACTTTAAAATCAAAAACACCGGCACCATCAGCACCTGGAGCGGAACCAAGAGGACGCTCACAATAACGAGGAAAATGAATTGGCGACCCGCGAACCGATATTTCGCGAGCGCGAACCCGGCCATCGAGCTGGCAAATATGGTGATCAAACTGCTGGTCGTGGCCACGATGAACGAGTTCATCGCGTATCGCGGCACATCGCCCGAAGCGAAAACCGCTTTGAAATTTTCGAGACTGAATCCTCTCGGATCGAAGTTGGGCGGGAAGACGAACAAACTACGAGGGGGCTGAAATGCGGAAAGGACCGCCCAAAGAACCGGGATCAGGAAAACGATACAGATCGCAACGGCGCTGAAGTCGTATACGGCTCTGCCAACTTTCCGCCGGGTGTCATCATTCATTCGATCACCCCTTCCTGCTTGAACACGCGCATCTGAAGCCAAGCGACGAAAAAAATGATCGGGAACAGAACGACCGCTTGTGCAACTCCGTATCCAGGCTGCAGACGACCGAAAGCAGATTGGTACATGTTTTGCACCACGAGGCGGGTTGCACCGCCGGGCCCCCCGTCCGTGAGGAGTAGTATTGTCTCAAATGCCTGGGTGGCGTGAACAGTCGCAAGGATGACAACCAGTAAGATCGTCGGCTTTAGCATCGGAAGGGTGATATGCCAAAACTGTTGCCACTTCGCTGCACCTTCGAGTTTTGCAGCTTCGTATAGTTCATTGCTGATCTGGCTCAATCCTGCCAGGACCATGAGCATGTAAAATCCAACCAGATTCCATACCGAAGCGAACACTACGCTGAGGCGGGCGGGAAAATCTGCCGAGAGCCATGGAATCGTCGCCAGGCCTGCCCACTTCATAAAGCCGTCAATAACCCCGAGGTCTTCGTTCAAGAGCCATTTCCAAGAGGTCGCAACGACCACCGGCGACAGGACAAACGGAATGTAAAACCCAACCCTTGCCAGCACCCTCGCCGGTCTGCTCTCGCGCAAGAACACGGCGATCGCGATGCTGCAAATCACGATCAATGGAACGACCGTCAACGTGTACCAGGCTGTATTGAAGAGGCTGAGCCCGAATTGTCCATCGTGAAACAACCGGACATAGTTTGCTATTCCAGTGAAGGTCGACGTTCCTCGGACGACATCCGCGGTGTGCAACGACATCCAGACGCCATAAAGCATCGGCAGGATACTGAAAAGACAGAGAAGACCAACGGTGGGAAACAAGAACAAATATGGCGCCCATTGAACTTCAGGCCGTCGGGCTGATCCTGGAGCGTTTAAGCCAGGGGAAGAAATCGGGCCGGGATCCTGGGCCGAAGCGGTGTTATCAAGCGAAGCCATCGTGAACTCTTTTTCCTCAACGTTTCAAAACCTCCGCACCGAGCTTGTCGATTTGCGAGAGGGTTGTATCCAGACTACTGCGGCCTGTGGAATAGAGAATGAGCTGATCCAGCAAATCGTTCTGCAACAGGTTCAACTCCGGTTTGGCAAGATCCTCTGCAACCCATTGCGGCGTTGCATTCAAATCGTCCAACATCGGTTTCAAAAAGTCGGTGTATCTTCCATAATTGATCGGGAGGTCATGAATCGGACTTAGCAACGATCCTCCGAGGCTTTCAAGATAGCGCTTCGTTGTCTCCGGTTGCGCCCACCATAGCAACAGTTTAGCGGCGTCGTCATGATTTTCGGATTTTGAAAACCCGATCAGGAACTCGCCACCGGGGCATGCAGCGCGAATTTTATCCTTCGGGAAAAAGGTGGTTCCGAAGGGGAATCGTGTTCCTCCTTCGACGAGTGTTTTCAATTCCCAGTTTCCCGCCCACATTAGTGCAGTCACTCCTGTTTTAAAGAGAGGACCACCGTCAGTTTTTCCGGGCCAGGAGGAAGTCGGTACCAGCTTCGCTTCAATCAGACCACGAAGATAATTGAGAGCCTCTTTTGCCGCATCACGATCCGGTAAGATCCGTGTGCCGTCCTCGGAAATCCATCGCCCATTCGCCTGGTAAAGCAGATTAGACCACCGTTGCACGCTACAGTCATACGCAACTCCAATCCGGCAGGTCGGCAATTTTATCACCTTCTCCAACACTTCCCGGAACTGCTCCCAGGTCCAGGCATTCGCCGGGTCGGTGGGAGGGACGATACCCGCTTGGGCGAAAATATCTTTGTTATAGAAGAGCCCGTTGATAGTCGCTTCAATCGGAACACCGATTACCTTGTTCCCGGATTTGATGAACGCCTGGTAACTCGGAAGATACTGATTGAGGAAGGCGGTTCTATCCGTGTATTGACCTAAATCGAGTGACTGTCCTGCGTATGTCTGAATATAGGCCGTGGTGACCTCCAGAATGTCCGGAGGCTGACCCGCCGTGACCAATGTGTTGATCTTGGCCGTCAACGCGCTGTATTGGACAATCGAAACGTTAAAATCAATTCCTGAGTGCTCTTTGCTGTACTCCTTCAGAAACTCCTGAATTCGATCCTGCGTGCTAGCATTCGCTAGCAAGAGGACAGTCAAAGTCTTCGCGTTACCGATGGATGCGAAGATCTGAAAATAGACCAGTAAGCAAAGGAATCTGCGGGTTGATCGTGTCACGTCTGTTCTGGGGTTCGGACGTTGCCGAAAGATAACGTTTAATCTTTCAATGGGCTTGCAATTTCTTCAACAGAGCTTGAGCGCTGTTCCTAACCTATTTTACCTGCTTACGATACAATCCGAACCCCTTCAGGAAGGTACGGACGGAGGGTTCCGCACATCCCGAGCTTCCGAATTTCACTCACCGGATCGATCGGAATCTCTGCCAGTTTACCCAGCGCAAGGTAACCGCTCGCTCCGTTGCGCAGACTGTCCAGGGACTCTTTCGTCCGAAGAACGGCTCTCATCGGACCGGACTCCCATATCGTCCGCCACTCCGTTTCTTTCGAACGGATCAAGCCGGTCGCCCGACTGTAAAAATCCTGTAAAGATCCCTTATCTTCCAGTTCTGATTTCAGCGCCAGAAAGCCTTCGACAGCCAGGTCGCGGCGTTTTCTGGCCGCTTCCGTTCGATCCCCCGCTCCCAACTCTTTCGAATCGAGAGACGCAGCGCTGAGGTATGTTTCTTCGTCCTGGAAAAATCTCGTCGGGAACGTCAAAACCGAATCGCCGTGCTCCGGCAATCCAGCGTTCTCCATGATAGCAAAGATCTCGAGTTGCCCGTCTCGATTGATCAATCGGTGAATGACCCCTGGCGTGAACCAGAGAAGCGAACCGGAGCGCAATGGGGTCTCACGGAATCCTGCATTTGTCAGCGTCTGAACGCTTCCTTCGCCCTTCACAACCAGATACGCTTCAGAACAAGCAAAATGCATGTGAGGGCCGCCACCTGCCAAACCATCAGGCGCCACACTATCATAAACACGCAAATGTGTGACTCCAATTCCGCCGGGAAGCGGTTCAGCGATTGGCTCAGATTGGTTCATTCTCGCTTCTGTAAATGTTCGGGTAGAAGACTACCGTACTTCGTGTGAGTGGACCCAATCGGAAGCGGGACCGCCCTATTCGTCTCAGCAGAATGGTAGGTCGCCGCAATCACTTCCAGTGCCGCCCTGGCGTCGTCAAGAGTTACCGGCAACTCGGAGCCACTCGCCAGCGCGTGATATAACCGGTAAAACTGCCCGGCGTACCGTTCCGGGAGCGGCTTGAATTCAGTCAATGCCTCCCGCAGTTCCCGTTCGTTTCCATGCGCATCAAAGGAGAATGTCCAGGGTTCTCGCGAATTTGCGTACGCCTCGGTATTGCTCTCCGCACTCAGATTTCGAAACGTGAATCGATGTCTGGAAATTTCTGCCAGAGAACCCAGTGTCACTGAAATCGTACCCAAAGATCCGTCTTCCATCTCCATCGAGATCGCCACGCAATCCTCAACCTCAATCGGGTTGACCCGCGTGATGGCGCGTCCAAACACATTTTTCGCCGGGCCTAGGATGTAATGCACCATGTCCACCGCGTGAATCGCCTGACTTAGCAATGCTCCCCCCAATTCGGTGGCTCGTTTGCCTCGCCACGGATTCTCGTAATACTTCGCATCTCGCCACCAGGCCACATCGACATTAAAGACAAACGATTGCCCTGTCAGGTTTCGATCGACGAGGAACTTGAGCTTTTGCAGGCCGTTCCCAAACCGGTACTGGAAAATGGGCATTACCTGCCTTCCGCTTTCACGGGCGAGCCGGGCAACCTGGTCAATCTCAGCGATACTCCCCACAAGCGGTTTTTCGCAGATCACATGTTTGCCGGCTTTGAGAGCCGTGCCGATCTGCTCAAGATGCAGCGCCGGAGGCGTGCAGATATCGACAAAATCGATATCCGTCCGGTCACAGACCTCGTCAAAACTCTCTGAAAGAGTTTGGATCCCAAACTTTTGAGCGACAGACGCGGCACGTTCCCGATTGATGTCGCACAACACTTTAATATCAAATAGTTCCGGGAGCTCTTGGTAACCTTTGATATGTTCGACCCCGATACCGGAGCCGATGAGAGCGATTCGGAGGGGGCCATTCATGGATTAGGGAAAGAAAGCTAAAACCACTTGAACAGAATTCCCATATATCATATATAATATATGGTCAAGCTGCTTTGTTCCTCCCATGCAAAATCGAGTCATTAAAATTATCATGAACGGCGTCACCGGTCGGATGGGACGCACCCAACATCTCGCACGTTCGATCGTCGCACTCAGGCAACAAGGCGGTCTAACGCTTCGCAACGGCGATATCGTTTTGCCCGAGCCGATTCTAGTCGGCAGAAGTGAGTCTCGTCTCCGGTCCCTTGCCAAGGAACACGGGCTCACACTCTGGACAACAGATCTCAACGAGGCTCTCTCTGATCGCGATGCGACGATCTACTTCGATACACAGCTAACCTCTCAACGCGCGGACGCGGTAAAAGCTGCAATCGCAGCCGGCAAACATATTTATTGCGAAAAACCGGTGGCCGATCATTTCCAGGCCGGCCTCGAACTCGCTCGACTCGCTCAACAAGGGGGTGTGAAAAGCGGTGTCGTGCAGGATAAACTGTTTTTGCCCGGCATCCGGAAACTCAGCGCATTGATCGAAAACGGATTCTTCGGCCGGATCCTTTCGGTGCGTGGCGAATTCGGGTACTGGGTCTTTGAAGGGGACTGGCAGGCAGCTCAGCGACCGTCGTGGAATTACCGAAAAGAAGAAGGGGGTGGAATCATTGTCGATATGTTTTGTCATTGGCGATACGTACTCGACAACCTCTTCGGCCAGGTCCGGTCCGTGTGCGCCTTGGGAGCCACTCACATTCCAAGCCGTGTCGACGAAAACGGCAAAAGCTATGTCGCGACTGCGGACGATGCCGCCTATGCCATGTTTGAACTGCAGGGAGGAGTCATTGCGCAAATGAACTCTTCGTGGTGCGTCCGCGTGCATCGAGACGACCTATTAACTCTGCAGGTCGACGGAACACATGGCAGCGCGGTTGCAGGATTGCATTCCTGCAAGATTCAGCATCGAGTCGGTACCCCACGCCCCGTCTGGAACCCAGATGTGCAAAGCACTCACGACTTTTATTCGGATTGGCAACAACTGCCCGACAACACCCAGTTTGACAACGGATTCAAGATCCAATGGGAGATGTTCATCCGTCACGTGCTGGAGGGGAGTGTGTTCAAATACACGCTGCTGGAAGGGGCGAAGGGGCTGCAACTTGCCGAGGCGGGACTGGAGTCCTGGCGCGAACGCCGTTGGGTCGAACTCCCGGAAGTGTCAATCTGATGATTCCCAGCATTAAACTTCCTCAAGCCGACCGGACGCTCAAAGAGTACCATCTGAGTGAACCAACGGTTTTCCCAAAACCGCAGCGGTCGGCAAGCCGCGTGGTTTATGCGGCAGCCCATGTTGTGGCTGATCCACTGGCTGAAAATTATATAGGAGCGCCGGCGAAACTTGATTGGGAGTCAACACTAGCCTTTCGCAGATATCTCTGGTCGCTGGGACTCGGCGTTGCTGAGGCAATGGACACCGCCCAGAGAGGAATGGGGCTCGACTGGGACACAACCAAGGAGTTGATTCAACGCTCCGCGGCCGAGGCGAAGGCTGGTCAATTCGCAATCGCCTGCGGTGCGGGAACCGATCAATTAATTGAAGGCCGTCGGTACAGCTCGGATGAAATCATCGGCGCGTACCTTGAACAATGTGAAGTGGTTGAGAACGCCGGAGCAACCGCCATCGTGATGGCGAGCAGAGCTTTGGCTGCGAGCGCAAATGGTCCGGACGACTACGAACGGATTTATCACGCCGTCTTAGAAAAGGTGTCCCGACCGGTCGTCCTGCACTGGCTAGGTTCCATGTTTGATCCAGCTCTGGCGGGGTATTGGGGGGGAAGGAATCTGGAGGAATCGGCGGATATTTGTCTTCGAATGATTGAGACACACGCGACTAAGGTCGACGGAATCAAAATTTCGCTCTTGGACAAAGATCGTGAAATCGCATTCCGCGAGCGCTTGCCGGGAGCGGTGAAACTCTATACCGGAGATGACTTTAATTACCCGGAATTGATCGCCGGAAACAGTCGTGGGCACAGTCATGCTTTGCTCGGCATTTTCGACGGCATTGCGCCGGCGGCCGCCGCCGCGATCAATGCGCTCGACCACGGCGACGACTCCCTTTTTGATCGGATACTGGAACCGACCGTGCCGCTCTCCCGACACATTTTTCAAGCCCCGACCTATTACTATAAGACTGGGCTCACTTTCCTTGCTTTTCTCAATGGGCATCAGACCCACTTTCGTATGGTTGGCGGAATGGAGTCGGGTCGATCACTTCTACACCTGTGCGACCTGCTTGTGTTCGCCGACCGCGCCGGAGTCATCCGTGACCCGGACCTCGCAGTGAAAAGGATGCAACAATATTTACAACTCAACGGTGTTGATTAAACGGGAGACATTGAAGGGCATCGCATCGATTCAGCTCTTCGAGAACCGAAGATAAAATTTATGGATTCGATCGCCCGTCTAAGCATCAACCAGCAAACAGTGCGGAATTGGAATATTCCGGAATTGCTGGACGGATGCGTCGCCGAACAGATCCAGTTCGTTTCATTTTGGCGCGACAAAATCGCGGAAATCGGCCTTCATGAAACGACGGAACGACTCCGCAACACCGGGATAAAAGTCGCAAGCATCTGTCGAGGCGGTTTTTTCCCGGCCACGACAGCAGCTGAGCAACGGAAAAACTTTGAAGAGAACTGCCGAGCGCTGGACGAAGTGGCTGCTGTCGGAGCAGATCTACTGGTTCTGGTATGCGGAGGCGTTGTCGATCGCGACATCGACCGGAGCCGAACCATGGTAAAGGAAGGAATAGAGCGGCTATTGCCTTACGCGGAACGGACCGGTGTTAAGCTTGGAATCGAACCGCTGCATCCAATGTTTGCGGGCGATCGATCGGTGATTGTTTCACTAAGCGAAGCAAATGGACTCGTTGAAATTTTTCGTTCCCCTTCGCTCGGTGTTGTAATCGATGTTTATCACGTTTGGTGGGATCCTGCGATTGCGTCGGAAATCGCACGCGCAGCCGGTCACATTTTCGGGTTTCATGTGAACGATTGGATCGTCCCCCTTCCGGATATTTTGAATGGGCGCGGTATGATGGGAGACGGTCTGATTCGGATAGAACGTCTGCGGGAGTTGGTAACGAAGGCCGGTTACACGGGTCCAATCGAAGTCGAAATATTCAACGAAACACTTTGGCGAATGCCAGGCGTCCAGCTGCTGCAACTAATTAAAGAGCGGTTTCTCGTATCCGTTTGAAATTGGGGAGTCATATGAAACCGATCGTTCTCTCACGCAGCAAGAAAGAGTTGGTCATTGAGACAATTCGAACGGCGATTTTGAGCCGGGAATTAACTCCGGGGACGAGATTAGTACTCGAGGACGTCGCAAAACGGATTGGGGTCAGCCCAATTCCGGTACGGGAAGCTCTGCAACAACTCGAAGCCGATGGCTACGTGGTCATCGAACCGTATCTGGGTGCAAGAGTTGCGCCGATCGAAGCGGAATCGGTAGTCGAGGTGTTCAGTTTGCTTGAAACGATGGAAGTCGTGAGTGGCCGAGCCGCGTGCCTCCACATGACAGACGAGGATCTGAATACTCTGGAAGAACTGGCAATAAAGATGGATTCGCTGGCCGGAGATCCGGAGCAGTGGTCAGTCGAGAATCGCCGTTTTCACAGTTTTATTTGCGATAAATCTGGAACACGCCTCATCGGCTCGCTGATGAGCAAGGTCCTCGACCACTGGGATCGACTCCATCGATATTTTCTGAACGATGTGTTTGCGCGACGCTTGCGCCAAGCGCAGCGAGAGCATTGGGAGATCTTGAAAACGCTGCGGGCACGCGATCCCGATCGTACCGAACGTGTCGTCCGTGCACATGCCCAGGCAGCCATGACCGCATACAAGCGGCATCTGCAACCAACAAGCGCATCCCCCCGTTCGAAGCCAACCTGATGAGGGTGTGTGACTTATACGGCGTATACGCCGTATCCGTCCTATAGTGGCGATAACTCGACCTCGGTGATAGCTTCGCGGATACCTATGAAAGTAGCGACTGATTACCCAGTAAACCACCTGATCACTGATAGATGGAGTCCGTACAGCTTCGCGAATCGCCCGGTGAGCGACGAAGATCTGAAATCGCTCTTTGAAGCAGCGCGATGGGCCGCCTCATCGTTCAACGAACAACCCTGGTCGTATATTGTTGCCAAAAAAGAGGATACGGCGGAGTTCGCGCGGTTGGTCTCCTGTCTTGTCGACGTGAATCGAGTCTGGGCTAAAGAAGCTTCCGCGCTTGTGATTGGACTCACACGACTGAATTTTTCACGAAACGATCAGCCTAATCGAGTAGCGAATCATGACCTGGGACTCGCAACGGCAAATCTCGTCGTCGAAGCGACGACACGTGGGCTTTCGGTGCATCAGATGGCGGGCATTCAACCGGATATAGTCCGTGAGCTCTATTCTGTACCGGAAGACTTCGCACCTTTAACGGCGATTGCCATCGGCTACGCCGGTGATCCGGGCGACCTACCGGAATCACTGCGCGCTCGCGACGCCGCTCGACGCCTTCGAAGGCCAATCGCCGAATTCGTTTTTCGCGGAAAGTGGGGCGTGAAATCAGATCTCGTTTAACCTCCGGCAACCTCCGGCGCAAGCGCCGGAGGCTAGAATTTGAGTGGTGGATTGTCACCCCGCTTTCATCACTTTTTATCGATCGCCATGCTGGTCCAGACTGCTCCTGCTTTCGCGCTCCGAACTGCCGTAGCGATAAACAGCATCCCTTCCACTCCGTCGTGAACTGTCGGAAAATCGCAATCCGAAGGAATCGGCTGACCGTTGATCTCCGCGTCAATTGCTCGAACTGCTTCGACATAGATATTCGCGAACGCCTCAATAAAAGCTTCCGGATGCCCGAACGGTAATCGCGTAAACTTTTTCGCGATGTCGCTCAGATAGCCATTGCCGCGCCGGAACGTCCGGCGCGCTGCATCCGGATATTTCACAATCAAGTCATTGGGATCTTCCTGGTGCCATTCGAGCGAAGCCTTCGTACCGTAGACCCTGATATTGATGTCGTTTTCTTCGCCCACGGAGATCTGCGAAGCGTAGAGAATCCCTTTCGCTCCTCCTTTGTATCGAACTAGAAAATTGGCATCATCTTCGAGCTGACGACCCTTTACGAAAGTCGTGAACTCTGCACACAGCTCGTCGATCTCGAGACCGGTAATGTAACGCGCAAGGTTCTCGGCGTGTGTGCCAATATCCCCCACACAGCTCGAGGCCCCAGCCTGTTGCGGGTCAGTGCGCCAAGACGCTTGTTTCTGACCTTCCGCGTCGATCGGATTGTTAAGCCACCCTTGCGGATACTCGACCACCACTTTGAGAATCGTCCCAAGTTCACCTTTTCGTATCAGTTCGCGGGCCTCTTTAACCATCGGATAACCGGTGTAATTGTGGGTTAGCGCGAATACCTTTCCCGTTTTTTGAACGACCTTTTCAAGCTCCAGCGCTTCTTCAAGATCGAATGCGAGCGGTTTATCACAAACAACATTGAACCCCGCCTCAAGGAACGCCTTGGCCACCGGAACATGCGTCCGATTCGGAGTGACAATAGAAACAAAATCGATTCGTTCGCCAACCGGCAGCTGGAGCTCCCGTTCGATCATGGTCCGGTAATCGGGATAGACCCGCCTCGGATCGAGCAACAAATCTTCTCCCGAAAGTCTCGATTTCTCGGGATTCGATGAAAATGCTCCCGCAACGAGTTCAATTTTTCCGTCGAGCCGCATCGCCATCCGGTGCACCGCACCAATAAAGGCGTCACGGCCGCCGCCAACCATGCCAGCTTTGAGTTTTCGCTTCATACGAAGCCTAACTTCGTGATCTCGCGACGGTCACTGCAAGCAGAATGACGACTCGAAGAGCGATTTCGATCAGAATCAAACGTTGCAAACGCGCCGTGGTCTGAGAATCCGGATTCTCTTGAGGCCGAGATTTTGGGGCTGAGCATCAGATAACTCTAAATAGGTACGTGCTCTCTTCAGATTAGGCTTAAGGATTTCGAAACTGTTCCGATCCTACAGAAGTAACACTGCGGGGCTTCCGCAGGATTTAATTGCCACAATATATTGTATTGATGCGGAAGCCACGCTACTATATAGAGTTATTGACGTAATGGCTTGTACCCAGAATTGCGCAACCCCCATGAGAATTCAGGCCGCACCAATTGCCTGCTCAGTTTGCCGACAAAAGCTTGAGGTTCTGCTCAGAACGATGGCCAGCGAATGGGATTAAAGTATCATACTGCGCGCGCTGCTTGGCGGCTGGTCAAGTGCTACTGGACATCAGAAGAAAAGTGGTCGGCGTGGAGTTTGTTATTGGGAGTGATCGCTCTCAACCTGTGTAACGTATTCGTCAGTGTTAAAATCAACGAGTGGAACCGGTCCTTTTACAACGCGCTCGCGGCATTCGATAGCGAGTCGTTGTTCGCACAACTTGCATACTTCTGCATCCTTGTAGCCTTCGCAATTTCACTCTCTGTATACGGTCTTTATCTTAGTCAGATGCTTCAGATTCGCTGGAGGCGTTGGCTGACCTGCAGGTATCTTGATCGTTGGTTGGACAATGGAGCCTACTACCAGCTCGAACTGACCGACAAAACCGACAACCCCGATCAACGCATCGCAGAGGATCTTCAGCAGTTTACAACTTTCGTATTAAGTCTCTCGATCGGCCTGATCAGTTCGATCGCGTCTCTGGTTTCATTTCTAGTGATTTTATGGGGTCTCTCCGGTCCGGCCGATATAGCGATCGGGAAATGGACGAGCGTGCATATCCCCGGTTATCTTGTCTGGGCGGCTCTGCTTTACGCTGGAATCGGAACTTTTCTGACGATCAAGATCGGCCGGCCGCTCGTTGCGCTTAACTATGCTCGCCAGCGATGTGAGGCCGACTTGCGTTTCAGCCTCGTCCGGTTCAGGGAGAACGCGGAGAGCGTTGCATTTTGCAGAGGGGAACCTTCCGAGCTTCGGCTTTTCAAGGACCGATTCGGAAGCATCTTTGAGAACTTTTGTCAGCTGATGAAGCGCCAGAGGCGATTGAGCTGTTTTACACTCGGATACGGACAGGTCGCCGTAATATTCCCGACAGTCGTGTTAGCGCCACGTTATTTTCTGAGACAGATCGGCTTGGGCGGCTTGATGCAGGCGGTTAACGCTTTTTCGTTCGTCCAGAACGCATTGTCCTTCATCATCAATTCTTATGCGGATATCGCAGCGTGGCAGGCAGTGACGGAACGGCTCGGCCGATTTGAGGAGCGTCTGAATACAATCCGAGGCCAGGCGGAAGTATCCCGTCGAATGGTTGTGCGCCGTTCCGGGCACGGAGTCGAATTTAAACGGCTCGACATCGACCTGCCGGATGGAACCCCGCTCTTACGAGGGCTCAACTTTTCTCCGGGACGAGGAAGCGCCTTGCTGATCACCGGTCCAAGCGGAACTGGGAAGAGCACGCTGCTACGTGCGATTGCAGGGATCTGGCCATACGGGAAAGGCCAGATAAGACTGGGCAAAGAGCGAATGCTCTTCGTGCCCCAACGCCCGTATCTGCCATTGGGCAGCCTGGCCAATGCACTGAGTTATCCATATCCAAGCGGGGAGAGCGATTCTCTTCAGAATTCCCGATTTGCGGCCGTACTCACTATCGTGGGTCTCAGTGGGCTCGTTGCCGAACTGGGATCAGAGCAGAACTGGTCCCAACGTCTTTCGCCCGGCGAACAGCAACGGCTTGCGTTTGCCCGGATTCTACTGTTGCAGCCTTCACTGATCTTCCTGGACGAAGCGACATCCGCCCTGGATGAAACATCCGAGGTCCACCTTTACAGCCTTTTGCGAGCGGCCGCATGGAAACCGACCATCGTCAGCGTGGCGCACAAAACCTCGCTGCGAGCCTTTCATGATCGGATTCTGGATCTATCAGAATTCAGCCCGACATCACAATCGGATGTGATCATCCCGAATTTATTTCCCAATGCGATTCGCCAGTTGGTTGCATCGCGGGTGCCGCGAGCATCCTAGCCTGAACATCTCACAAGTTTTTCGAACTTGTGAGATGTTCAGGCTAACGCACACCGAACGCCGTGCGTAGGTCATCTGGAATCTTACATGGCCGGCCGCTTCTGAGTTCGACGAAAACCCAGTTCGTTTCGGCTTCAGCGAGTACAGCCTGGTCGCTCGAACGCAGGACGCGATATTTTCGCAATGTACTGAGCGATTTCGTCCCCTCGACCCAGGTCTGGAGTGTAATGGTCTCTCCCTCAAACGCGGGACGAAAATAGGTAATGAAGTGAGATCGGACTACCCACGCGAATCCGGTTTGCAGGTATCGTTCCATCGGCCAGCCACGCGCCGCCGAGTGTTCTATCGCAACCTCCTGCATCCAAGCAATGTAGGTGACATTACTGACATGGCCCAGTTCGTCGATCGCTTCTGCTGGAATGACGAGAGTCTGAGTGAACAGATCGCGATCCGACGGTTGGGACTTCGAAGCCACAGAACCGATTGTACCCGTAATCCGACGAATTCGCCACTGGACGGCACTTGCTGCAATCCACGATCCCGGCGATGAACCGCGCCAGTTTTGCGTCGGCTTGACTTTTGAGGCGCGATCTGGTCTAAGAACGGGTCTCCATGAGTCGAACCAAGTTCCTACTAATTACCCCAATTACTGTTATCGCTTTTCTCGTGATCGCAGGGTTCGTTGGTTGCGCAAGCTTCGACGCCCAGAACAAAGAATCTCTGCTGATTGCGGCAGGATTCAAAACCAGGACGCCGACAACTGCCGCCCAGGTGGCCATGTTCAGCCGCATGACCCCTTATAAACTCGAACGGCGAATTCGAAACGGCAAAGTGCTCTACGCATATGCCGACAAACAACAGAACGTCGTCTACGTCGGCGGTGAATCTGAGTATCAGCAGTTCAAACAACTTGCGCTACAAAAGTCGATTGCAGAGGATCAGCTCGAAGCCGCTCAGATTAACGAGGAAACCACATTGTACGATAATACCTGGGGTCCTTATTGGGGACCGTGGAATACGTGGTGGTAGCCCCGACTAGCCCGCATTTCTCACGTCCCCGTGAGAAACGTGCACGGCTAGAGGGCTTGGTATTCATCTGAATAACGGCCCGCTAAGCGGCATCCTAATCTTCTCTCTTTTTTGCCGGCGGCTTGCGCGCGGAGCGCACTTTCCTGGGTTCCTGCTCTGAAGTCGCCGGGCTTTTTTTCGTGCGCTTTGCCGTAGTGGGAATCGCTGGGTCCGCCTGCTTTGCAGTGTAAATCAGTTGCAAGGCATCCGTCGTTGCCCCGTTTGCGGCCTCTATCAGTGCGCTCAGAATTCCGTCGTCCTCCGTCAAGACGCGGCAACCGGCCATGATCTCGCCATGCTGCTGTGAAACTGCTGCAAGCAACGAAGTTCGTGGGGAATTAGGCGTCACCATCTCGAAATAGGAATGCAAAATCAATTTCTTAACAACTGCCGTCAGCATTGTGGCGTTGGCGTGAGTGAAAAGGTCTTTGTACGCTCGGTGTCCCAACCCGATGATATCTTGTTGTCTCGCTTTGTATGCCTCGATCGACAAACCGATTTGAGAGATCAGGTCCGACATGGCGTCAACTCCTACAACGAACAGCAGCGCTTGTCAGCCTCAATTGAAAGCATCGATTTCAGAGAGGTTCCAACATGATGCCCTCGGGTAATGGATAATCCCTTAGATCGGGACGATGTTCGTCAAACGGAGGAGGCGCAACCTAGGAATGCCATCAAATAGATACGCCCCAAGATCCATTTCAATCGCCGCCTGGATACTCACGATATTGACCTGTCTGACGGCTGCGCAGCCAATTGCGAACGCCGACCCTGGCGAAGTGCTTGCAGGCGCTGCACGAGATCTGATCGCCAGTATTCGCGAGACCCATTACCAGCACAAAACGCACGTCGTCGAGTCGGACGGAATTTACGACATGGATTGTTCAGGATTTGTCGACTACCTCCTGAAACGGGTTCTACCGGAACGGTACGCGCAAATTCCGATCGAGCCCGGGCACGCCAGACCTAGAGCGGCGGTCTACTACGACTTTTTCCACGGAATGTCTTCGGATCGGGTCCCGGGGTGGGAACCGATCGAGCATCTAGTTAATGTGAAGCCGGGTGACATTATTGCATGGACACTGGAGGCTTCAGCCCAAGAAGGAGGAGATACAGGCCATGTCCTAATCGCTGCTGCTCCTCCGGCGTCGATCACGGGGGACGAAATGGCAATCGATATCTATGACTCCAGCATGATTCTCCATGATGAAGATACGCGACCGAAAGGGACAACGGGTATCGGACGAGGAGTGATCACTTTCAAGCTAGATGATCGAGGAGTGCCGGTTGCATTTCGATTCAATTCCGATGCTCACCTTCATTTCAAACCGATCGCCATCGCGCGGATTATCGATTAGCCTGAATAGCGGCAAGCCGATACGCTGCACATTGTATCACTAAAACCCGCGTTGAAATGCCGACTACTATCGTTTGCGCTTCCGTAACTCTTCCCAAGCAGAGCAGATAGACGATATCACTTCTAAGTAGGTATTCGCCGACACGCCGATACGCCTACACTCCCACACCGCTCCTAGCGGCCGTGCAGGCTCCCGTTGCAAGAAAGGTCCTGTGACAATGTACGGGGCGTACTCCTTTGGGAGTAAAACTGCTCTAACGACCGTGCCCGGCTTGTTAATAGACATCAACTAACTTCAATTGATTCAATTTCGATCACCCAAATTCTAACAATCTGGAGACTGCTATGGGACAAGATGCGCTAGGCACGCTTGCAACGAATTTTCGAGGATCCGTTATTACGGCAGCGAGCGACCAATACGAATCGGCTCGCAGCGTGTACAACGCGATGATTAACCGTTACCCTGTCGCAATTGCGCGATGCGCAAACGTCGCCGACGTCCTTGCCGCGCTGCACGTTGCTCGCAAAGAAGGATTAACTGTCGCGATTCGTGGCGGCGGTCACAACGGAGCGGGTCTGGGTGTATGTGATCACGGCATTGTGATCGACCTTTCTTTGATGAAAGGGATGCGAGTCGATCCGATCTCGAACACTGTGCGAGCGGAGGGAGGCTGCACACAGGGTGACATTAACCACGCTGCACACGGTTTCGGCCTTGCTGTTCCAGCGGGTATAATATCGACAACGGGAATCGCCGGGCTCACGCTCGGAGGTGGTACCGGTTATCTGACGCGAAAATTCGGTTTGGCGCTCGACAACCTGTTGGAAGCCGATCTGGTTCTGGCTGACGGGCGTTTCGTTACGGCGAACGCAGAACAATACCCGGACCTTTTCTGGGCAATCCGCGGTGGCGGCGGAAACTTCGGCGTAGTCACTTCGTTCCTTTTTCGTGGGCAGCCGCTGGGCGATCTATATGCCGGCCCAATGCTTTGGGAAATGAAAGACGCAGGGGAGGTGCTTCGATGGTATCGCGACATTTCTCCATTGCTTCCAGACGATCTCTATGGATTTTTCGCTTTCCTGAAGGTACCCCCTGCCCCTCCTTTTCCGGAGGAGCTGCACCTGAAAACGATGTGCGGGATCATTTGGGCATATTCAGGAGACCTGGCCAAAGTGGAGGAGGCTTTTCGACCCGTCCGCGAATTCAGAAAACCAACATTCGAGTATACGGGACAGATGCCGTTTCCGGCACTGCAAAGCATGTTTGACGGCCTCTATCCGCCGGGGCTCCAATGGTATTGGCGCGGCGATTTTCTCGCGGACATCCCAGAAGCAGCGGTCGCTGTGCACGTGAAGTTTGGGGAGCTGTTACCTACAGCCCATTCGACAATGCATATCTATCCGGTAGACGGCGCGGCGAGTCGTGTCGACCCTCATGCGACCGCCTTCAGCTACCGCGACGCGAAATGGTCCATGGTGATTGTCGGAGTCGATCCAGACCCGGCGAACGCCGAGAAAATTACGGCGTGGACTAAAGATTACTGGGAGGCTCAGCACTCTTACAGTTTGGGAGGCGCCTACGTTAATTTCATGATGGACGAAGGGACTGACAGGATCAAGGCGACCTACCGTGACAACTACGCGCGACTGGTCGAAATCAAGCGCAAATATGATCCGACAAACTTCTTCCGGATAAACCAGAACATCAATCCGCAATAAAAAACTATATCGTTGCTATGACAACTTCACTCGTTGGTTTTCGATGTGTTAAAGTCGTGGCGCTGCCGGTATCGAATCTCGTGCGCGCGAACAAATTCTATGGAGAAACGTTAGGACTAGAACCGGCCTACGAGGAATCCAAACAGGTCGGCTATTCAGTAGGCGAAACAACACTGATGCTTAAGCCGGATTGGGACCTGGAACCTAATTCCTCACCTAACCCTCGCGTTACGATAGAAACTGATAATGCACTGCAGACCCAGAAAGTGCTGCTAGACCTCAAGGTCACAGTAGCCGATCCCGTCCAACTTTACGACAACGTTCATTATGTTGGCAGTTTCCTGGACAGCGAAGGGAACAAACTCTGGTTCTGCTCGTTCGCGGTGTGAGGGAGGCACGAGTTGGGAGTTCGAGGTTCGAAGTTCAAGGAGTTCGGAGTTCGGAGTTCGGAGTTCGAGGTTTTGAAGTTCGAAGTTCTGAGTACTCGAGGCGGTCTTTAAGGGATGCGGTACGAACTCGGAAACTCGAACGTTGATTTCTGATCAATTTAACAACGCAATAAGCCGGGTTCGACCGCTGACTTCAAGCTTCTGGTAGATCCGCTGAAGTTGCTTTTTTACCGTCAGCACGCTTTTACTCAGCTGTTTGGCGATTTCGATGTTGCGGTGCCCTTTGCTAGCCAGCCAGGCTACATGCTGCTCGCTCGGACTCAACCGGACCCAGAGCGCGAGCCTCCCAGGGTCCATGCCCGTCTCACCTGGAAAATCATTCCTGTTTTCCAACCGTATGAGGAACATCGGCGGACTGAGCGGAGCTTTGTCCATTGGCACTAAAGCAATCGTCGCACGCAGTGCTTTATCTCTATTGTGCTCGACCACGAGATCTGTGGACTCGAGGAGCGAAGGCCGGCCCGCGTCATTGAAACGCTTGGCTTTTATCCGTTCGCAACCCTCCATGATTTCCGCAGGCACGTCGAAGCTCGGATGCGGCTTCAAACACCTCGCGGCTTGGGCCCCAAGATTCCATAGATTTCCGATTTCCTCCGCCGCTCGATTGCGATACGTGGTTCGAAGGTCCCAGTCCAGAATGATAGTAGCCAGCGGCAACCGATCCAACAAACTTTCCAGTGAAATCCGCCTCGCCTTCTCCTGTTGCGCGCGCGTCAGCCGACGCATGGCGTTCTGGAAATGGGGATACAATCGCTCAAGGAAGCCCAGCTCCGAATCCGAAAAATCGCCGTGCCGGCTCGCCCGGTGCAAGCCAATTGCTCCCTCAAATATTTCGCCATCCCAAAAGATAAGGCACACCTCGTACCGGCTGTTTGTCGGCTCCATGAACTCGCGAAAATACGCGCTATCTAATAGCTGCGAAGCTCCTATTAAACTGCTGAGCCGGAGAATTTTCGAACCAGGATGTTCACGCACCCACCAGGTGAAAGGTGAGATTTCGCAAAAGCGTAAAAGCTCCTGCTCACTCGCAAAAGGTGCACGCTCCCGAAGCGCCGTGGCCGGCATACCGACGTACGGCCTGAAATTGAGGCAGCAATACTCAAGCGGCAGTGTCACATGGAGAAGGGCTCTCGTACGTTCCCAGAACTCCTTCGGATTCCGGGACGCGTTCATCCAGAATATTGGTTGTTGAAGGGCTCGCGGAATTGTCCATTCAGGAGGCAACGCTTCTCCTCCGTGCGGGACTTGTCTCCTGCAGTTCGGAACCGGTGCCCCGTGGCTCAATATGGAGCCGGACCCCCGCTGTGCGCGACCCGCCATGGAATCGCGAATATACACTGGATATTGCAAAATGCAGGACAGAAAATACCTTCTGACTGCCTTGATGCACAAACCCTCACGTGATACGACTCACTTTACCTGAATTTTGCTTTCGAAATTTACTCTTTCAGTCACTGAATATGACCATCTTTACAATCTACCGATCCGGGGTCAGAACTGCCTGCGGATTGCTGTTAGCGTTTACTATTTCAGCCCCTGTTTTCGCGCAGAATAAGTTGAATTCGGTGGCTGTCACGGTCGGAGACCTTGGAAATCCGTTTTTCGTCCAGATTGCCCACGGCGCTGAAGCTGCGGCAAAGCAGATCAATCCGAACGTCAAGTTCACCTCCGAATCGAGCAATTACGATGTGAATAATCAAACAAACCAGATGGACAATTTTGTGGCCTCTGGTGTGAATTTGATTCTTCTGAATGCCGCGGACAGTAAAGGAATCGCTCCCGCCGTCGCGAGAGCGAAGGCGAGTCACGTCGTCATTGTTGCCGTCGATGTAGGGGCCGAAGGTGGTGTCGATGCGACAGTGACATCCAACAACAAACAGGCAGGCCAATTGGACGGGCAGTTTGTGGCTGATCGCCTCAAAGGCAAAGGGCAGGTTGTCATCGTCAACGGGCCGCCGGTCACTGCTGTCACTGACCGTGTTGCCGGGTTCCTCGAAGCAATCAAAAAGTACCCGGGTATCAAGATTCTTTCTCAAGACCAGAATGCAGGCGGCAGCCGTGACGGTGGCCTGCGCGTAATGACCGATCTTCTCACGGCTTTCCCAAAGATAGACGCGGTGTTTGCGATTAACGATCCAACGGCAATCGGATGCGACCTTGCAGCCAAGCAGTCTCAACGAAAAGATTTCTTCATCGTCGGAGTGGATGGGGCCCCGGATATTGTTCCTTCGCTAAGGGATAAGGAAAGTTTGATCGCGGCGAGTGCTGCCCAGAATCCATACACAATGGCCGAAAAAGCTGTCAACATTGGTAACGATATTCTCAACGGCAAGAAGCCGGACCAGGAACTGACTCTTATTCCTGTCGATCTGATCACCAAAGACAACGTCGACCAGTACAAAGGGTGGACCAAATAACAAGTAAGAAGGCAGAAGGAAGAATTAAGAAGTAAAAGACAGGATTTCGGACATCTCAATTTTAGAGATCCTGTCTTCTTACTTCTGCCTTCTGCCTTCTTACTTTCCTGTCACGGATCGAGCAGTACCTTCATCGAACCACGATGCGCGGCGACTGTTTCCATGGCAGTGGCGTACTCGGAAAGTGGAAATCGGTGGGTGACAATCGCGTCCATCGGCAACAACTGCTGCTGAAGCATCCGAATCGCAACCGGGTAACAGTGCGGACCAAGGTGCGCCCCCCGAATATTGAGCTCTTTTGAATCGCCGATGATCGTCCAATCGACCGTTGCCTTTTCGCTCATAACGCTGAATTCGACAAATGTGCCGAGCTTTCGAATCATGCGCAAACCTTGCTCTACAGCCGCCGGTTTCCCACTTCCTTCGATATAAACATCGCAACCATAACCGCCGGTGAGATCCAGGACACGTTGAACTGCGTCCTCGCTTCGAACATTAATACCGAGATCGGCCCCGCACAGTTTGGCTAATTCAAGCCGATCGTCGTTCGGATCCACGGCGATCAGTTTCGCGGGAGATCGCATTTTTGCGGCGGCAATCATTCCAAGTCCGAGTGGTCCGCACCCGGCGATGACAACGACATCTTGAGCAGCAATGCCTCCCCGATCCACTGCATGAATCGAACAGCTCAGCGGCTCGATAAACATCGCATGGTGAGGCGGAATCGAACGGGGCACTTTGTAGTTCAAAGCGCCACGTGGAAATAGCATATACTCGGCCCACGATCCTTGAGTGCGGTTCCGAAACCCATAGATATCATGGACGGCGCAGAGCCAATACTGGCCCTTTTTGCAATAACGACACTCCCAGCAGGGCACGATGTTCTCGCTGACGGCGTGATCGCCGATTTCCAATTCATACTTTTCCCCTGCACCGGGACCCAGCCCGACCACTTCTCCAATGAACTCGTGTCCTGGGGTAACCGGAGGCTGACACCATGCGGTGCGCGATTCATCCCCCCAGAACCAGGGAGCACCCTGGAAGCATTTGATGTCGCTTCCGCAGATGCCGCTTGTGAGGACTTTCACAAGAACTTCTTCCGGACCAGGGTTCGGAATCGGCTTTTCTTCGCGACGAAAATCGCCACGGCCATGATTCACCACGGCGTTCATCCGTTTCGGCAGAGAGTCGATCATCGCGTTCATGTGGATTGGCTTAGAAGTCGCCAGTGTCAGTTGTCGGTTGTCAGTGGAGATAAACAGGAAGGGATAGACCTGGATCTAGATAGATTTCAGACGGCTATAATCATAAAACAGGAACAGATCGGACAAGTATGCCCACTGGCAACCGACAACTGACACTGACAACTTCTTCCGACAACTGCCACTGGCAACTTTGTTCTCGGCACTTTTCGAATTTTCTGCATGACTCGAACTACCTATTTGGCTTTGATGGTGTTCAGGAATTGATGCTTGGCGCAATCCCCTAAAGGCAATGGACACCCGCTTGAGCAGCGCAGGCACAGGGCGAACAGAGCGGACGCTCAGGCTGGAAATAAGCAAAATTTGACCAGCACCAAACCAAAAAGAACAATCGTATGAACCTCAAGATCCCAACGGAAAATACGCTCGCCATTATCATGGGCGGCGGTGCCGGCACCCGGTTGTTTCCACTAACGAGAGAACGCGCCAAACCCGCGGTACCGCTCGGCGCCAAGTATCGCCTCGTGGATATCCCTATCAGCAATTGCCTCAACAGCGGGTTCCGCCAAGTCTACATCCTCACACAATTCAATAGTGAGTCGCTGCATCGCCACATCACGGACAGTTACAAATTCGATAACTTTACCAAGAGCTTCGTCGAAGTTCTAGCGGCCCAGCAGACACCCGAAGGTGCTCGATGGTATCAGGGAACGGCGGACGCTGTACGGCAGAATCTTCGCTACTTTCTCGAACGCGCTTACGACTACTACATCATCCTGAGCGGCGACCAGCTTTATCGAATGGACTATCGCGATCTGCTGGAAGCGCACATTAAAACGGGCGCCGACATCACTTTGGCAACCACTCCGGTCGATCGCGCAGCTGCTTCCGGGTTCGGCATCATGCATAGCCACTTGAATCGGCGGATTTACCGGTTCGAAGAGAAACCCAAAGATCCGAAGCTTCTGGAAGAGTTACGGATTCCGCCTGATTTGCTCCAGGATCTGGGCAGACCCACGGATGCCGAACTTTACCAGGGTTCAATGGGTATCTACGTCTTTAATCGCAAGATCCTGATCGACGTTCTCGACAACAGTTACGATGATTTCGGCAAGCACATCATCCCGGCATCTTTGAAGGAACACAAAGTCTTTGCCTACATTTTTCAGGGGTATTGGGAAGACATCGGAACCGTACGCGCATTCTTCGAGGCGAACCTCGCGCTGACCGACACGGTACCCCCTTACAACTTCTTCGACCACGTTAACCCGATCTACACCCATGCCCGATTCCTGCCTGCAAGCAAGGTGAACGGCGCGCAGATCAATCGAGCGGTGATCGCGGACGGCTGCATTATCAGTCACGTCACTATCGAACGAGCGGTAATCGGAATCCGTAGCGTCATCGAAACCGGTACGACAATCCGCAACTCGATTCTAATGGGAGCTGATTTTTATCAGGAGGAAGATCCTCACCCAATCGACGGGCGGCCACCCGTGGGGATTGGATCCAATTGTGTGATCGAAGGTGCGATCATCGACAAGAACGCCCGAATCGGCAACGATGTTGTGATTTCCGCCTCTGGAAAGCCCGAGAACCTGGACGGTGAAAACTATTACATTCGGGATGGAGTCGTCCTTGTTCCAAAAGGCTCCGTTATTCCGTCGGGAACAAAGATCTGATGGAACAAATGACCCAGCAAACTCAAACCATTTTTCCTGATGAGCGCACATCCTTACGCAGGCAAACCGGCTCCAAAGGAGCTTTTAATCGATGTCGATCAGCTTTTGGCCGCCTTTTACGACACAAAACCGGATCCCTCAGATCGCAATCAGCTTGTTAGTTTCGGCACTAGCGGGCACCGGGGGACAAGTTCGAACGGGACGTTCACCGAAACGCACATCCTGGCTATTGCCCAAGCCATCTGCGAGTACCGGCAGAACGAGGGTATCACCGGTCCCTTGTTTATGGGGAAGGATACGCACGCACTTTCGAGGCCGGCAGAACAAGTTGCGCTGGAAGTCCTCGCTGCGAACGGCGTGGAAACGGTGATCCAGGAAAATGACGGATTCACGCCGACTCCGGTCATTTCGCACTCGATTCTGAACTACAACCATGGACGCACCACCGGACTTGCAGACGGCGTTGTCATCACCCCATCCCACAATCCGCCGACCGACGGTGGATTTAAATATAACCCCCCGAACGGGGGCCCGGCCGACACTGACGTCACCGACTGGATCCAGAATCGGGCAAACGAACTCCTGCGCGCCGGTAACCAAGGTGTTAAGCGGCTTGGTTTTGATGCCGCCCTGAAAGCGTCGACTACGCGCTCAGAAGATCTGGTGACCGGCTACGTCGCGGATCTCGGGAGCGTGATCGATCTCGAAGCGATTCGTTCTGCAGGATTGAAGATCGGAATCGATCCGCTCGGTGGCGCATCTGCCGCTTATTGGCTACCCATCGCGGAGCGCTTCGGAATCGACATTACGATCGTCAATTCGAAAATCGACCCCACGTTCGCGTTCATGACGGTCGATCACGACGGAAAAATCCGGATGGACTGTTCAAGCCCATGGGCGATGGCGGGACTCGTACAGCTCAAGGACCGGTTCGACATTGCGTTTGGAAACGATCCGGATGCTGACAGGCACGGGATTGTAACCGCCTCTTCCGGCCTGCTAAACCCGAATCATTATCTGGCGGTTGCGATCCGTTATTTGCTGACGCATCGCCCTCAATGGCCGGCGAGTGCCGTTGTCGGCAAAACGCTCGTAAGCAGTTGCTTGATCGATCGAGTGGTGGGGAACCTTCATCGCATTCTTTGGGAGGTACCGGTCGGTTTCAAATGGTTCACGCCGGGTCTGTTCGACGGATCCTGCTGTTTTGGTGGCGAAGAAAGCGCTGGAGCAAGCTTCCTGAAGCGGCAAGGATCGGTCTGGAGCACCGACAAAGATGGCCTGATTCTTGGCTTGCTTGCGGCGGAAATCACCGCGCGGACCGAGAAAGATCCAGGAGTTCATTACAAGGAACTGACTGCGCAATTCGGGACGCCTTACTACACCAGGATCGATGCGCCCGCGACGCCGGAACAGAAAGCTTCTTTAAAGAAGCTTTCTCCAGAATCGGTCAGTGCCAAAGAGTTAGCCGGCGAGCCGATTACCGCTAAACTCACCCGTGCACCAGGTAACAACGCGGCAATTGGCGGCTTGAAAGTCGTATCGGAAAGCGGCTGGTTTGCGGCACGTCCATCCGGGACGGAGAACATTTACAAACTCTACGCAGAAAGCCTGAAAAGCGCCGAACATCTGGACTCGATCGTCGCGCAAGCCCAAGAAATTGTCAGCGCGTCATTGTAAGTAAGGTATTCCATTCCCGAGAGGGCGTTCACCACAGAGACACGGCGCGACAGTAGCCGCAACCAAATGGATGCAGTATCGGCGTGTGGGCGTATGGGCGTGTCGGCGAATGCCTGGTTAGATTGGCATTGGGCTTGGGAGGGCCTCGGAATCCTCGCAGAAAAACAAGATTTCCAACTATTGTAGTACGGAGGACACAGAGATTTGGATTAACCACAAAGACGCAGAGGACGCAGAGGTTCGGAATTTTTGGAGTTTTGCTGTCCTGACTGGACCGATATCGCGTTGAACTCGCCGCAAGGACGGGATAAGCGGAAAACGCCAGAACGTTCGAGGATTTTAATCTAGAATTGGCTTTCAGCCTGTCTTCGATTGGCGTCTCGCCTGTTCCGTGCCGGGGAAAAGATCACCACTGAGCCGGAGAGACACGCAGGAGGAAACGGAGCGGCATAGGCCGCAGCCACAAGGGTGAGGTGTCGATGTGTGTGCGTACCCATGTATCGGCGAATTCTTAGTTAGAGTTGGTATCGTCCTAAATTGGTTCAGGCAAATCCTCATCGCTCCTCATCGCATCCTTGCTTCGCATCAACGCAGAAGGCAGGAACGGTAGCAGGACCAGCACGATCGCGGTGGTGCCGGCGTTCAGGTAGACCAAATTCGTAAACGCCCATTTGTGATCTACCAGATAAGAACCGACGATGTCGGCACCAAATATGGCCATATTTCGGATCGACAGAATGAGCGAATAACCAAGGCCCTCGCAACCCTTCGGAGTCGAACGCGCGGCGAGATCTATCAGGGAAACTTCCGCCAATGCGAAAAAGAATCCGTACTCAGATTCGATGATCATCGCGCGATTCCAATCCGAGTAGAAGAGGTAGGCCAGCGCTCCGAGGGCCGCTGTCAGGATTGATCCGAAAAGCATGAACCGAATCTTGATCCGTCTAATCAATTGACTGTAGAGAATTGACGCGAGAATCGCGAACCCCCCAGTCAGCACACCAAGATTTCCAATCGCCTGGCTGGAGAAGTGAAGCTCATCGGTTTGCTTGTAAAAGAGAGGCGTCGTAAATCCTGGCGAGAAATAGAACAACCCAAGGAACAACACCGCCAGCCAAAGGTTTTTGGAGCGGCCAATCGTCCTCAATTGATCTCGCGCGCTCTTCAGTACGACCGCGGTTCCCTGTTGCGAAACCCGCTTTTCGCGTAAAAAGAAATACGCGATCGGAAAGATCGACAGCGCAAGTACAGCATTCGCGCCAGTGGCCCACATGAATCCGACGGTCGCCAGAAATCCACCGATGGGTCCCTGGATCAATGTACAAACATTGTAGACGCCCATTCGCAGCGCTGACAGTCTTCCGGTAGCTCCCATGCTTTGCCCGGCCTCTACAAGAAAAGCACCCGTGACGGTGGAAGTCATGACCATGGATATTCCCAAAGTCATCGCGCCAAAAAGCAAGGCTCCGTATGTGTGCGGCAGAAAGCCGACGCCGATCCATCCCAATGCCGTTACCACCGAGCTAATCAGCATGTAGTGCCGCCGCCGCGTGCCAAAAAGCGGGAAGGCGTCCGTCAAGATCCCCGCGAACGGTTTTAGATACCAGGCGAGGCCGGACCAGAAAAAGAATGCCGCCATTTGCTCACGCGTGACGTGCACCTCGTTCTTGAGCAGGAATTGCAGAGGGATCTTCCCCAGTGCTTGCGGCTGGGGCAACGTCGTCGCGAATATTCCGAAGACGATGATCAGACTTAATGCGAGCAGGTTCCGGTTCCGAATATTCGACTTGGGGTTCGCGGAAGCTGCAGTTTCAAGCATCTCGGCGCTATCTTTAACGCGTTGACTGAGAGAATCCAAGCACGCAGACGTGGGAGTGCGAACGCCGACAGCGCATCCATTTGCTTGCGGCTACGCCACTCTATGCCTTGTGGTGAACCATTCCCGGGAATGCACAGGCTGGAAGCCTATGCTCCGTTAAATTCCGAACGTTCTTGCGTTTTTTGGTGCGTCCATGTCCCTGCGGCGAGTTCAACGCGACATCGCTCCAGTCCGAACGACAAAACTGAAAAATCCGAAACTCTGTGTCCTCGTCTTTCCCTCTGATGCCTAGCGAAATCGCAAATGGCCAAAATCGTTGGCGGCTAGCGCGTGACCGGAACCCGGTGGAGAAAAATTCCGCGAAGCGTCGTCAATGACAAGGACCCAATCGATGTCTTCTCCGATTGAAGGCGGAATGACGTCAATCAAGCTCGATCTGGGAAAGACCCCCAGATCAGTGTGCCCGCCATCACGGGGATTAAACCACCAAAAATGATGCGACTCGCCGGAAAGTGATTTTGTCGTCACCGTGTACGCCCTGGCCGTCGCGCTGTAGATCATTCCATATTCCCCCTGCCTGCTCCGGGTCGCATTCATAAACTTCGTTCCTGCGCCTGGAACCGCATTCGGAACGTTCGCCGGCACGATCAGGGTGTCATCCGGGATCCTGGTCAGAAACGGTCGACTCTCCAACAGAGCCCGAGCATGACGAATCTGCCAGGCACCCGTGGTGTCGATCGCCTCATACCAGTAATTGATCGGCTTGTTAACCCCTTCCCCTCTCTCTGGCGTGTGAAATTGCCAGACGCTGTGGTGTCCATAGGTGTGGCCAAAAGCTCCGCTGAACAAATCCCAATACATGAAGCGGCGGCAGTCCGATGCCGTCGAATAACCATACTTGGCGGCATCGAACCCGATGGGATGATCCTCGTAGATCGGCTCACCGTCGATAATCGGCTTGACTGGGGCCAATGCATAATCGCTCGCGATTCGAGCCCAAGTCGGTGTCCCGTTAAAATGCCCGTTCTGGCGCATATTGAAGTCCAGTAGCGGATCGCTGTTTGGAAATACGAGCGAGGAAGTCGATACCTGATCGTCCCCGCCCCGCGGATGAAACGTCATGAGATGACGGCCTTCGTCTCCGGCGCGCAGCCCTTCGCCAAGCGCCCGCCAGATATCTAGTTTCTCAACGTCGTCGACCAAACGGTCGCCACCGAGAATCCAGATGATGTCTGCATTCTTGTAGCGTTTGCCGAGAAATTCTCCATAAACGGACGCATTCAGAGGATTGAATACCGCCGGACCATCTCCTTGGGTTTTGCCAACCTTATCACCCCAGGTCGGGAGCATCCCGATCGTGAGTCCGAGTTGATTCGCCCGCTCCACAATCCAGTCAACGTGGTTAAAGTATGCTTGGCCGGGTGTTGCCGGATTTTCATCAACGAGCGCCAGATCGCCGTAGGCATTCGGTTCACGAATGCCTTGAAACTCGGCAAGAGCAACCAGCTGGATAACGGTGAACGCCTGATCCGCCCGTTTCCGTAGGTACCGTTCTGCTTCTTCACGTGTCGCGCGGTGAAAGAGTTCCCAGGCTGTATCTCCGAACCAAGGAAAGGGAGACCCGTCGGAATGAAGAAGGAATCGTCGATTCTCACTGACTCGTTTCATTTGCACTCAATCGTTATCGGTTTCGATCGCTGATATCCGGAGCGTCTCTATAACCATCTCCGAGAAAGAAAAGTCCTGAAAAGCTATTCCCGCTGACCGGCATTGGTGGTGCCCACTGCGGATCGGAATTGACACTGCAAACGAGGTATCCTCAAACTCAGGTAAGTCAACCAATCGAGGTTCGCGTCTCACGGGCATGCGAAACCAGCACTTACCATGAGTGCACCCGAAAAATCAAAGCAGGAGAGCTTGTTCAACACGGCTGAACTCGGCATGCTCGCGCATCTTTACCGCGGCGAGATGTACCGGAGTAAAATCTGGCGGACCCGGCTTGACGCTACGACCAACTGGGCTGTCGCAACCACCGGCATAGCGCTTTCGGTTTCCTTCAGCAACGCTGAAAATTCGCCTCTTCCGCTGGTGCTTGTAGCATTAATGGCGCTCGTATTTCTTTCGATCGAAGCACGGCGGTACCGTTATTTCGACATCTGGCGGACCCGTGTGCGCGTGATGGAAACCGAACTTTATGGACCAATCCTCCGCGGTGAAGGCGTGAACACGCAGAACGGATGGAACCACGAACTCGCACGTGACTACGAAAGCCTCCGGTTCCATATCAGCTTCACAGAAGCGATGGGCCGCCGTTTGCGTCGTAACTATTCGTTCATCTTTGGTGTCCAAGCCGTCAGTTACATCATGAAAATCTGTGTGCATCCGGGTCCGGTTCATTCGTTCACGGATTTGTGCCGGCGCGCGGCGATCGGACCAATCCCTGGACAGGCTGTTCTCGCGCTCGGTTTCATTTTCCACATGGGCCTGCTTGCATTCGCGATCATCACGTTGAAAGGACAACGTGCCGCCGGGCGGGTCGCGTAAATGCTCGGTCGCATAGGATCAACCATTCCGGCTAGCCGGCATTTCCCGCGCCCTCGTGAGAAATGCGCACTGAGTGCCGACATTCGTCGGGGTTAACTGACCTTCGGGATGTGAGCTGTTCAGGCTAGAGCGTCCGAAAACGGGCCAAAAAAATTGAGTTGCACTCGGATCAACTTCGTTCAATACTCAACCGTATGGTTGAATATAACTCGAAGCTGTTGGACCGGACCTTCGGGGCTTTGGCCGATCCAACCCGACGACGGATTTTGGCGCAGTTGGCCAAGGGCGAGGAGCGCGTAACCGATCTGGCGCGGCCCCATGCGATGTCACTGGCGGCGGTGTCGAAGCATTTAATCGTTTTGGAAAAGGCAGGGTTGGTGAAGCGACGGCGAAATGGCCGGGTGCATTCCATGACACTGGATGCGAAGCCGATGCAGGAGGCGCAAGCCTGGATCGACCGGTATCGGAAATTTTGGGAGGGGAATCTGGACCAGTTCGAAAAATATTTGGACACACTACAATCGAAGGAAACCAAACAAGATGACAATAAATAACCAAGTGCAGAAGCCCGACGATGCGACGCTAATCCTAACTAGATTGCTGAATGCGCCTCAGGAGCGGGCATTCGAGGCATGGACATCGGCGGAACATATCCAGCAATGGATGCGGCCGGAACCGGAGATGGTCGTTCCCTTTGCGAGCGTGGATTTGCGGGTAGGCGGTAAATTCCGCATTCAGATGAAGATGCCGAACGGCGAGTTTTTTACTGCAGCGGGCGAGTTCCAGGAGATCAAAGTGCCGGAACGTCTCGTTTACACGTGGGACTGGGAAACAGATGGCAGTGGAACGGAGTTTGGCGAGGTCGAGGGAAAGCCGACACTGATCACCGTGGAGTTTCTAAAACGGGGCGAGCGCACCGAGTTTGTGCTGATGCACAGCCGATTCGCCACGGTCAAGAGCCGGGATAGTCACGCGGGGGGATGGGACGAAATTGTGGAGAGTTTGGCGAAGTTTGTGGAGAAAGCGTGACCCAGCCGATTTCAAGGCCGGATTTTTTTTGCCGCGTGTGTCCAAATTGCGACCGCTCATTCGCTCTATCAATGACGGTGAACGATGCGGTTGGTCCCAGACGGGCAGGATCATCCAATGACAAAGAGTAAATCTATGAGCACAAACGCAAATGTATCTGAACCGCAAAATCTGCAGCGAGAACACAAAATCGTATCGCAGGAGGAATGGATTGCGGCTCGCAAGAAACTGTTGAAAAAGGAAAAAGATTCCACCCGGGTACTTGATCAGTTGGGCGCTGAACGGCGCAAACTGCCCTGGGCGAAAATAGAGAAGAATTACGTGTTCGATGCGCCCGGCGGCAAAGCAACGCTGGCGGATCTATTCGCTGGGCGCAACCAACTGGTTATCTACCACTTTATGTTCGGACCGGATTGGCAGGAGGGCTGCCCGAGCTGCTCGTTCGTGTCCGACCATTTCGGCGGCGCGCTCCCACACCTCGCAGCCCGCGACGTCGGGTTTGCGGCAGTTTCAAGGGCGCCGTTGGCCAAAATAGAGGCGTTCAAGAAGCGTATGGGGTGGGGCTTCAACTGGGTATCGTCTTACGGCAGCGATTTCAACGCGGACTTCCACGTGTCGTTTACCGAAGAGGAGATGGCTCAGGGCAAAGTAAACTACAATTACGCGGAGCAAGAGTTCCCGAGTGCCGAGGCGCCGGGTCTCAGCGTTTTCTACAAGGGCGCAGGGGGTTCCGTCTTTCATACATACTCCTCCTACGGGCGCGGCCTCGAACTGATCATGAGCACCTACGGGATCCTTGACCTGGTGCCTAAGGGCCGGGACGAAGATCAACTGACCTTCCCGATGGCATGGGTCCGGTACCATGATCGTTATGGCACCAACGAGTTTGCCGATGCGGACAAACCGTATTGGCCGGAGTCCATGTCGGCATCTTCCTCGAACTGCGGTTGCTCGCCGGAGACGCAAGCGTGAACACTCAGCACTGTTGCGAGATCAAGACGCGTGCCGGCGACCACCCTCACCTCGCCACCTCGCGGTCTCGCCGTGGTTGGGAGATCGCCGGCTGGATCGTTCCAACCGCTACGCTGGCGCTGCTCCCCAAGTGTCCTGCATGTCTGGTGATGTATTTGGCCCTCGCGACCGGCATTGGAATCTCCCTGCCAACCGCCACCTCCCTGCGGCTGGCGCTCGTCGTATTGTGCGTGGCGTCACTAGTTTTTATTGCTATAAGACGACTTCGGATTTCAATCGACCGGCGAAGCAAAGATAGGATCGTCGCCGCCGGCGTTTCAAACTCCAGATAGAAAACGCCTTTCTCAGAGGCTAGTGGTCGATAGCAATCGAATATAAATAGGCGCAAAATCTATCGGATAGCCTGGGCATCCTTACGCATTTGAGTCCAGGTTCAACTGGGGTTTTTCTTCGTTCGTCCTTCTACCTTCGCCGCTTTTCCGGCGGCGTTTGGATCCGGGATGAAGCAGACGCCTCGAGGATCTTTGATGAGATGCAACGTTTTTTGGTAAAAGTGACTGCGAGTTTCCGGGCGACCAATATTAACGATCGCGGCATCCTTAAGGCTCGTGGTGAACAGTTTGATCACCCGCTTGCGTGCGTCGTCGTCCAATCCATCAAGTGCTTCATCGATGACAACCCATCGCGGTTTATGTAACAGAATCCGTGCGAGCGCCAGGTACTGCTGTTCTTCGTCTGGAAGATCCTTGTCCCAGCGCGCCTCGCGATCCAGTGAAGTGCTTAAACGTTCCAGGTTAGCGCGTTTGAGTGCATCGATCAGTTCATCGTCTTTATACACAGTTCGCGACGACGGATAGGCAAGGGCCTCTCGCAGCGTTCCCAACGGGACGTATGGCTGCCTCGGCATAAACGTGACTCCATCCGAAGCCGGAAGCACGACTTTGCCGGAACCCCAGGGCCAGAGTCCGGCAATCGCTCGAAAAAGCATTGTCTTTCCTGTACCTGGTTCGCCAACAATGAGCACCCGTTCACCCGGTGCGATTTCGACATGATGCTCGCTCAACATCGTACACCCGGTTGGGGTGGCCACCTGCAGATTGTCTAACGTCACATTGACTCCCTTGGCTTCGACGAAGTCAATTCGCGGCCCGCTCGCGCCAATATCGTCGACGGTCCCAAGCGTCTCACGAAATGTCGCGATACGGATCAACGTCGCCTGCCAATCGGCAATCGTTCCAAAGTTATCGATAAACCAACGCAGTGCCCCCTGAACCTGCATAAACGCACCGACAACCATCATTAGAGCTCCGAAAGATAATCCACCCGTGAAATAACCGGGCACGGCCACCAGGATTGGCGCAATAATCGTGAACCACCCATAACCAGCCGTGACGCAAATCAATCGCGTGCTCGCATTGACAATGCGCCACATGACCCATAGGACACGGTTGAGCTCCAGCATGAGACGCTGCTTCTCATCGTTCTCTCCACCGTAAAGTGCCACGCTGTCGCTGTGTTCGTTGAGACGCACCAGGGCGAAACGCAGATCGGCTTCCCGCGAGTATCGATCGGAGTTGAGCCGGATCAGCGGTTTACCAACCAGCCAACTGACCCAGGAGGCCGTCGAAGCGTAGAAAATCGCGCACCAGACCATATAGCCCGGAATGCCGAAACTATGCCCTTGCCAACGGAAAATGACGTTCTCAGAAAGGACCCACAAGACCTCGACAAAACTCCCAAGCAGCAGGGAGGATTGCAACAGACCGAGTCCGAGATCGGTTGAGAGTTCCGTCAGATGCCGTGCATCCTCATGGATACGCTGGTCCGGATTGGCCCCGATTTCTCCGGCATTACCGAGATGAAAAGCTCGTCGCGGCTTAAGCCATTCGTCAAACAGATCCCGCACCAAGCCTTCCCGTAACTTGACCTTGATCGCCTGGTTCAGCCAGGACTGCGCCACGTTGAGAACCAGTAAGCCTCCGGCGATGAACGCAAATACCCCAATTTGTTCAACAAACTCCGTGAAATTTTTATGCGCCAATGCGTCGTAGAAAGGTTGATTCCAGGCGTTCAACCTGACCTGACCGAACGCAGTGAAACCAATCACCCCTACCACGGTGACTCCCAACAGGATGATCTTGTTACGGACCGGGGAAGCCCAAAAGGCCCGAAACATGATCGATAGGAGTGGCAACAGCCGTGGCGCCGGGGCTTGGTCCGCTTCATTTGCCGGTGCGTTGGTGGGGGTAGTCGCTTGATCAGGCATGGGGGTACCAGGACGATCCAGGCAAATCTGCCTTCGCTGATGTCGCCAATCTCGCCACGTATTGCTACAGCTTCAAATCATTGATTCTGAGGGACTACAAAAAGCAAGTCCCTTCCTCGAGCATCAAATCGGAATGATGCGAAATCTGGAGACCCTGGCGTGGTGAGTGGCACTCTGTTGCAACTACTTCGGAGCTAATCCTATTCCGTATTTCTGCCTTCTTACTTCTGGCCTTTTGCTCGATTCCATGCCGGTCTTGGTGCAGCCATTCCGATCGCGATAAACTCTTCGTGGATTTCATGCTACAAACGCTCAACTTCTGGCAAGTCGCGAGTATTTTGACCTAGCCCGGGCGAGATACCCGCCATCAAACTGCTTCGCGGGCGAACGGCACAACGACGAACGCCGACGTATTCCGGACCCTAGCCGCAAAAGATTCTGCGGTGTGGGAGCAACTCGCTATTTCTTGATTTTTTAGATTCGATCCCAACGTTTCCGTTTCGACACGCGGACACGCGGACACCGCATTTATTACTTCTGCCTTTTTGCTCGATTCCACGCCGGTCTTGGCACAACCTTCCAGTTCGTGTTGCCGGCGCACACCTGAAGCGCAGATGGCTGAGAGCTTGGCGATGTTACCTGGTACTCGATGAGCAACTACGGGAATAACTCGCCTTGGCTAATCAGGAAAAGAATTTATCTCAGTTACGGAGCAGGAGCGGCCTCTGACTGATTTATCAAGATACCATTTTGAGGTTTTGCGGAAGGACGATGCGTTCGTCCTTTATCGCTGCCGGAACGGAGTGGATGCATCGCAAGTGCTGCTGCTTTCGCCGGCCGGAGAACGTCCCAGTCCGGAAAACCTGCAGCGGCTGGAGCACGAATATTCGCTCAGAGAAGCGCTAAATACCGAATGGGCCGTCCGGCCGATCGCCATGGTCCGGCACTTGGATCGCCCGGCGCTGGTGTTAGAGGATCCCGGTGCGACGCTTCTCGACCAATTGCTTTCTCCGCCAGTGGAAACCGCTTTCGGACTGCGTTTGGCCATCAATCTTTCACAGGTGATCGCCCGGTTGCATCTGACCGGTATTATCCACAAGGACATTCGACCTGCCAATATTCTGGGCGACCCCGTCACCGGCCGCTGTCGAATACGAAAAAATTTATCAGCAGCTCGGGAGTCGATCGATCGAAAGCCTGATCGATCTGCCGTTAATGGCTGACCCGGACATGCAGTCTGCCATGGGCGTACTCTCGGTGATGGCCGCGCCGGCCTTCAATACGGACATCAACCTGATGTATCTGGTCTTTTGCCAGATGGTCAACGCGACCCTCATGTATGGGACGACAGGCGCTTCCACACATGGCTACAGCGCACTGACCGCCGCCGCGCTCTACGAAACTGCTGACAAGGACCAGCGCCCGGAGTTGATCGCAACGATTGATCTATCCCAGAAGTGGCTCCGGGAATGGGCGCAGAGTTGTAAGGAAACATTCGAAGATAAATACCTCCTCGTCCTGGCCGAGCTTGGGCGCATCGAACGGCGAGACATTGATGCCATGAGATTGTACGAAGAGTCGATCCGTAGTGCACGCGCAAATGGGTTTGTTCAGAACGAAGGAATTGGCAACGAAGTCGCGGCCAGATTTTATCTAAGTCGCCAACTCCAGAAAGTCGCCTACTCCTTCCTGCGCGACGCTCGCTATTGTTATGTCCGCTGGGGCGCGCTGGGTAAAGTGCGGCAACTCGACAGATTATATCCCGGATTGTCAGAGCAGAACTCATTGTTTCCTGCTGCCGCGACCGGCACAGCGGTCGAACAACTGGATCTGGGAACGGTGTTCAAAGCGTCTCAAGCCGTATCGGGCGAGATCGTGATCGAAAAACTGATCGAAACGCTTTTGGTCATTGCGCTCGAGCAAGCCGGCGCTGACCGGGGTCTATTGATCTCGCCTCGAGGTAATGAGCAGTGGGTTGAGGCAGAAGCCACTAGCGTTGGTGATAAAATTAACGTCCATTTTCATGAGTCCTTGGTCAAGTTTTCGGATGTACCAGGATCATTGCTTCGATATGTGGTTCGCACCCAGGAGAAAATCATTCTGAGCGATGCCGCCGCTGATCATCTTTTTTCGGAAGATGAATATTTCCGTCAGAAATCTCCGCGATCTGTACTTTGCCTTCCTTTGCTCAAACAGCGCCAACTGATGGGCACGCTCTATCTGGAGAATAATTTGGTCTCGGATGTGTTCGCGCCCAACCGGTTGGCAGCCTTGGAAATGATCGCTTCGCAAGCTGCCATTTCTCTGGCCCAGGCCCGCTTGTATGCGGAACTCGCTCGTACCAACGAGGACCTGAAGCGCGAAATCAACGAGCGACAACGTGCGGAAGCAGAATTGCATAAAAAGGAAGTGTCGTTGCGCGAAGTCCAACTCGAGCTGGCACACTTCAGTCGAATATCGACAATGGGCGAATTGGCGGCGTCGATTGCTCACGAAGTTAATCAGCCGTTAGCAGGCATCGTGACGAACGCGAATGCCGGCCTGCGCTGGTTGGCCGGGGATCCGCCAGATCTAACCGAAATTCGCGAAACATTACGACGCATTGTGCGAGATGGAAGTCGGGCTGGCGAAATTGTCGCTCGGATTCGTGCTTTAGCCAAAAAGGCGCCTCCGCAAAAAGATCCTCTCAACCTTAACGAGACCATTGCTGAAGTCCTCGCTATGGTGCGTAGCGAATTGCAAGAGAACCGAGTGCTGCTGCGGACTGAGCTTGCGTTCGATTTACCGTTGGTATCCGGAGACAAGATTCAATTGCAACAGGTCGTTCTCAATCTTCTCGTCAATGCCATCGAAGCCGTGAGTGAATTGGACGAAGGACCCCGCGAACTGATGGTCAATTCGGAGTTCGTTAGCCAGGCCCAGGCCGACTACCGCGGTGGCCAACTTAAGGATCAGGAGTCAACCGACCCTGAATGGGGCCATGTCCTGGTGACGGTGCGAGATTCAGGTTCAGGGCTGGATCCGCAATGTCTTGACCGTCTCTTCGACGCTTTCTACACGACTAAGCTTAAGGGCCTGGGCGTGGGACTGGCCATCAGCCGTTCGATTATTCAAGCTCACGGAGGCCGGCTCTGGGCGCAGCCGAACGAGCCTCGAGGCGCCATACTTCAGTTCACGTTGCCAATCCAAGCGTGAACGAGCATAAGAACTTTTACCGATATCGCCCCTCGGGCGATTCCCCGATTGTGCACAGGTTGTTAACAAAACTGTTAGATCCGCGATTTAGCGGATTGCAGTTAGCACTGCTAGATGATGTGTAATCGCATATGCTAGGAAATCTCGAACTGCAATTTGCATTGTAGCTTTGTGGAACGCCACATGCTGGAGTGTGAATAACTTTTTTTTCGCGCACTAAGTGGCGTTCGCAGTTTCGTAATCAATTCGATTCTATTTGACTTGCTGGGCTGCGCGTTCTGAGAGCTCGGTTGCCGCCAAAGAGGCTGCGTAAAGGTTAAGGCGCGAATAAACGCCGAACTCTGAGCCATCATCCAGGAAACCTCCGCCAGGGCCCTCTGTCTCCGTCAAAATCTGATTTGCTTGCTCCAGTGTCAGTGCGGGAAAAGCGACGGTCAGGAGACAACCGGCTTCCGGTGCAAGCTTGTTGACGTCCTCTTTAACTCCGGCGTTCTTCGGATAGACGACCGGCAGACCGTAGGTCTGTGTCACGTCATAAGCCGCCTGATTGATCGCCGGGTTACTGAACCTTCCGGTGTCATCTTGCGCACAGGACCGGATGTCCGCGCCGCAGCCGGCTTGAAGTGCCGCTGTCAAATCGGCTCGAGCGGCCTTCACCGCTGCTTGAAAGTCCCTGATGACCGCCCCCCCCTTCAGCGGCTGTCCTACATAAGTGGGATCGTTGGCAAGCAGATGAGCCAGGTCATAGGTGGCGAGAGTACGGCCTCCAAGGACGTCCATGGCATAGTGCGCGCCCATTAAGATGCGGTCGTTGCCGTATTCTGAGGCTCGCGCAATCATCTGCGGATATCGATCCGGTATCAGCACTGCCAGCAATATGGATCCCATGTATCCGTAGGTTGTGTGTCCGCTGGGAAACGATGGACTGTCAATCAGATTCATAATCGGTCCACGGTTGTAGACCGTGTTGTTGGCCTGAACTCCAAAGTAATCGCGCCCTGCAATGGAAATGACTTGCGGCTCTGTCTGAAATGGGCGCGAGTCGCCATAGGCGTCGGCTCCAGCAGTACCCGCAGGGCGGCCGTATCCGGCTCCAAAAACATCCGGACTACCACCGATCTTCTGCAAAATCCCTGCCGCTTCCGCTGTCACAGGCTGCCTCCCATCCGTCGTCGCATTCGCGAAAAAGTACTTGGCGGAGTTCGAATCTGAGGCAGTGATCGCGTTGGTATAAGCGATCAGATCTGCGACAGACTGAGCCACATTGGTGAAATGATCCCGGTCCTGGTAGTGAGCCCGAGCAACATAGGCTGCGCCTAGCGTAGTGCCGAGACCATCGGCAAGTCCGGCCAGATTGCCATCCGTGATGAAAGCATCTCGAAGGGCCTGCTGCTGCTGTTCCGTAAAAGGGAGCAAACTCGTTTGATGAATTTCTCCTGTCTGTATACCCCCTGTAACCGCATAATTAGAAGAGAGCGCCGCTTTCCCGCTTAAAGTCTTGCTCAACACCGTGAGCGGCGACAGCCCTTTCAAAACCGCAAGATTAGTCGCAGTTTGGGCTTCTGCATGAACCAGATTTAAGAGGCTAAGGCCAACAGTTATGGCAGCTGAACTTAAGATACGCATGACATTTCTCCGATCGGGACGGTCACTTTAACACCACCTTCGCCATTTGGCGAAAGCGGAGTGCCACCGTTCCTTTCCAACGGCGTAAGCCGTGGGAAGAAGATCCAAAATAGCATCAGCCCGGCAAGGGCTGCAGAAGGCGGGCACCAGAATCACCCGGTCTTGGTATGCGTATCCTCATCAGCGTTCAATGTCCCTTCATGGTTTAGGTCCCATTTGTCAAAATTCGCCTGCATCTTCCATTTCTTGATTCTTTAGATTCGACCCTAACGGCTCCAGCATCGCTCGTAAATGCGGCCCGAGAGGTGCCGATTGGGGTTGATGTGAGGATTGATGTGGCCCACAGAAACCTCATGGCGTATTCTCTTGGACCAGAATAGGTTCGGATGAAGGGAAGAGTCTCCATTGAGCGGATCTCGACGGCGCGGCAGAGCTTGGCGGAGCTGTCGGAGCTCAGCAGCGAGAGCCAGGTGCGGCAGGCTGTGGACCTCCTGTCCAGTTTTCTGGATGAGCTGGAGCCTGTTACTGGAGAGAACGACCACGAGCAAGAGGCCGAGAACGAAAGTCGATTCAACACCTTGGCGGAGTCATCGTCAGACGCCATCATTTCTATCGATGAGCGGAGCACGATCCGGTACGTAAATCCTGCCGCTGGGCAAATTTTTGGCTACGAGTTAGCCGAAATGCTGGGCAAAAACCTTACATTTCTCATGCCCGAGCGTTTCCGCGAGATTCATGTGACCTCTTTGAAGAGGTACTTGACCACAGTTCAAAGGCACGTCCGTTGGCGGGCCTTTGAACTGATCGGCCTACACGAGAGCGGTCGAGAATTCCCAATCGAGGTCTCGTTTGGCGAGGAAGTCCGCAAAGGCAAGATTTTCTTCACCGGCATCGTACGCGATGTTACGGACCGAAAGTTAGCGGAGGAGGCGCTTCGGGCGAGCGAGCAGCGTTTGCTAGCAATCGTCGACAACACGACTGCACTCATTTTCATAAAGGACTTGGAGCTCCGGTACGTTCTAGTCAACCGTGAATATGAACGCCTTTTTGACATTGAACGCGATCAAATCCGAGGTAAAACCGATTTTGATATTCACCCGCATGATGTGGCCGAGACTTTAAGAGCAAACGATCGGCAGGTCATCGAAACCGGTGCGCCTTTGCAGTTTGAAGAACGAGTACCATCGAAAATAAGCGCCCGTTACTATGTCGTGGTTAAATTTCTGCTGCGCGATCGAGTCAACGAGCCGTACGCGATTTGCGGCATTGCCACCGACATCACGAAGCTCAAGCAAGCGCAAGAAGAGTTGCGCTCGAGAGAGGCTGAACTGGCTCATATAACACGAATCATGACAATGAGCGAGATAACCAGCTCAATCGCCCATGAAATTAATCAGCCACTTGGGGCAATCGTGAACTATGGAAATGCGTGCCTGAGACTTATTAAAACCGGCTCCGCTGACGCAAAAGATATCGCAACTGCCTTGTCGGAGATTGTAGATAATGCCAATCGAGCGAGCGCCATTATTGCTCAAATTCGGGCGCTTTCGAAGAAGGCCCCTCCCGAGATGGTGGTTTTGGAGGTCAAAGACCTGGTCACGGGGATCTTGCCATTAGTTCGACATGAGTTATACGGAGGCCGCATCGTACTGAAGACTGTTTTATCCGACAATCTATTCCCGGTCATCGGGGATAGGATCCAGCTACAGCAGGTTTTATTGAACCTGGTGATTAAACGGAATGGAGGCGATGCACCAAGTTCCAGAAGACCGCCGGCATCTCTCTATCACCGCACAGTCGCATGTCTCGGAGGGCAAGGCGCTCATTCTGATCACCGTGACGGACTCAGGTCCCGGCCTGTCGGCCGAGGACCAACCAAAAACTATTAGTACTAGAAAAACATACGATTTCTACTATACGCTGCCGGATGTTATAAAAAACTATGAAGACTGAGATACCAAATCATACGCACTCCATCCCGCGATTGCCCTTGATGGTTTCGGTGATTTGTTCGCTGGCGTTTGCATCGTGCTCCGACTTCGCCGGTAAGCCGGTAACGCATCCAACTGCAAACTATAAAAATGCTGTGGTGGGCGGACTTCAGGCCGGCCCCAATGTAACCATTGGCCAGACAACCTATAATCCGGCGACCAAAAGCTTCGAAAAACCATGGCCATTTGGTCCGGTATTCAACCCGCAGTAAAGCAGCTCCTAAAATTGGCGGAAGAGAATCGGATTGACCACAGAGGCACAGCGCGGCGGGCCTGTCCGCCATAGCTTTAGCGACGGCGGAAGCCGCAGCCAAATGGAGGGCGCAGAGGATTAATTCACCACAAAGGCGCAAAGGACGCAGAGGTTCGGATTTATAAGGTGTCGCTGTCTAGACTGGAGCAATGTCGCGTTCAACGCGCCGCAAGGACGCGGACGCGGAGAAAACGCAAGAACGTCCGGGAGTTTAAAGTAGGATAGGCTTCCAGCCTGTCCCTTCCCGGGAAGGGTTCACCACGGAGCCACAGCGCGGCGACCTGTCCGCCATAGCTTTAGCGACGGCGGAAAGCCGCAACCAAATGGATGCGGTGTCGGCGTGTGGGCGTATGGGCGTGTCGGCGAAAGCCTGGTTAGATTGGCATTGGGCTTGGGAGGACCTCGGAATCCTCACAGAAAAACCACAGCGATTTCCGCTGGGCCTCGCTCAATCCATTTCCGGATAGGGAGTTCAGGGCCGATAATCGAGGACGTCCGGGCTATTCCAATTAACAGGCGCCGTGGCTAGTCTCATCCGAATATCAGGCGTTGCTTTTTAGTGGCTTTTTCATAGCCTTCTCGTGTTTTGCGTGTCTTTTCCTCGCCGCTCACTTCCGCCACCGGCACGTCCCACCATGTACCGAGACCGGGCATACGTTTTTCAGGATCAACAGGAACGACAATGACCGTGACCATGTCTCTTCCTTTGGCCTCTTGTACAGCCTTGGTGACCTCTGTACCGGTCGGCGCATAAACAGCATGCGCACCCATCGCTTCCGCATGCTTCTTGAAGTCGATAGGCACATAGTCGCCAGTCAACGTGCCGGTCTTCTTATCGCGAAAACGTAGCTCGTTGCCAAAGTCAGATACGCCACATATTCGCTGAAGTCCCAGAATGCATTGGTATCCATGATTATCAACAATGACGACAGTAAGCTTCAACCCCTCGGCGACAGCTGTGACAATCTCTGAGTTCATCATTAGATAGGTGCCATCACCGATCATCACAACAACTTCGCGTTCGGGCTCAGCTAGCTTCACCCCAATTCCACCCGGAATTTCGTAGCCCATGCACGAAAAACCGTACTCTAGATGGTAGGCTTTTGGATCCTCAGGTCGCCAGAGACGTAACAATTCCCCCGGCATGTTTCCAGCCGCACAAACCACCGTCGCCTTTCCCCCAACTGCTTCATTAACTAAACCAATAACCCCCACTTCAGATAGCGCGCCTTTCTCGTCCCCGAGTGTTCTGATCTCGTTTACTCTGCTGTTCCACTGCTCTTTGAGCCCCTTTAGACGCTCTCTATACCGCTCAGGAGTGCCCTTGTAACCGGCGGCCCTGAGAGCCTTTCCCAATTCGGGCAAAGTCCTCTTCACATCGGCGACAACAGGCAATGCCGCCAACTTGCTGGCGTCCACGGGCGCAACATTAACGCCGATAAATTGCACATCCTGATTCTGAAATTGGGTTCTGGAGGCGGTCGTAAAATCAGTCAGACGAGTCCCCAATGCCAAAATCAAATCCGTGTCTCGCGCCAATTCATTTGCCGAGGACCCGCCATTTGACCCAATAGGCCCAGCGTTCCATGGATCGTTCCAGTTGAGCGCTCCTTTGCCTGCCTGGGTCTCGGTTACCGCAATGCCAAATTCTTCCGCAAAAGCCTTTAACTCCGACCAAGCTTCGGAATAAATCGTCCCGCCGCCACTGATAATGATGGGAGATTCGGCCTTCTGGAACCGGGACACAACTTCCTTTATTAACTCCGGCTCCGGGAGCGGGCGACGCACATGCCAAACGCGTTTTTCAAAAAATTCAATGGGCCAGTCAAAAGCTTCGGCCTGCACGTCCTCCGGCAGGCTCACTGTCACAGCCCCAGTCTCCGCAGGATCTGTCAAAATTCGAAACGCTTCCGGTAAACTCGCTAACAGTTGCTCCGGACGCGAAACGCGGTCGAAAAACCGTGAGACAGGTCGAAAACAATCGTTTGCGCTTACATCTCTTTCGCCGGGATGCTCGATCTGTTGCAACACAGGATCCGGTACGCGATTAGCAAAATAGTCACTCGGCAGAAGCAATACCGGCAACCGGTTCACTGTCGCCACGCCGGCTCCGGTCACCATGTTAAGCGCTCCAGGACCAATAGAAGTGGTGCACGCAAAAGTTGAAAGCCGGTTGCGATGCTTAGCAAAAGCAGCTGAAATATGCACCATCCCTTGTTCATTCTGCGGGCGATAAAAACGCAACCCCTCCTTCTCGGCAAATTCCACGATACCCTGGCCAAGACCTGACACATTGCCGTGACCAAAAATACCCCAGAATCCCTCAATGAAGCGATTTTCCCGACCGTCTCGCTCCACATATTGTTTCGCGACAAAACGGACTATGGCCTGACCTACTGTAAGACGTATCGATTTACTCATAGAAACTTCATTTGCTTATTTTGCGGCGTTGGATTGATCAACCTTTTCGTTGGGGGGTATTTGTTAGCGCGACACCAATTTAGCCTGACTATTAGTCAGAAGGAATTCAGCATTACTTTAACAACCCCGTAAATTTTTCTGGCGCTATCGATACCAATTCCGTGGCTGGCTAAAATAACCTTAATTCCGTGACTGCAACATTGCCTCCTAAGCAGACATCCACGTCAGTCCCTGCTTCGCGCTTGCGCGTAGCATAGCTGCCCGCATAATGATACTCGTCCTTTTCTTCCTCGTGTCGATAGTTGAGCGGTAGAGGGTTAGGGTCGAGCGGGCAGAAGACAACCTGGGGTTCCTTCTTCTCGTCTGCCTCAAGGTGCGGCAGATTCACACTATAGAAGAGCCCCTGGCGGGTCGGCCGTGCAATCAGATCTTCCAGAACGGCACTTGCCCACGGAATCGCGCGCTCCCAATCATCAATTTCTATCCCTTTCCTGCGGTAATGCGAGAGAGCCACCCCGGGCCAGCCATGCAAAACCGCCTCACGCACCGCGGCGACCGTGCCCGAGTAATAGACATCGGCACCGAGATTAGCACCGTGGTTAATGCCGCTGAGCACCCATTTGGCATCAGGTGCGACGCGCAGTAGGCCCATTCGCACGCAATCAGCCGGGGTGCCATGGATCGCGAAGTGGTGCTCTCCGCGTTGTTCGATGCGTACCCCGCCCATAGCCGTGATCGTATGACTGCTCCAAGACTGGTGGGTGGCGGGAGCCACGACCACCGGATCATGCCCTAGCGTGCGAGCAGCGCTAACGAGCGCCTCCAGACCAGGCGCATCGATACCGTCATCATTGGTGACGAGCAGCTTCATTCGGATTCGCCGACACGCCGATACGCCCACACCCCGTCACCGCACCCGCTCGGCCGGCGGCTTCCTACCAATAATTTGCGTCCTTCATTAATTTTCGTCCAACCGCTTCGAGATCGTACGGCGTAAGCTGAAGATTGTTGAGGACGCCGAGCAAGAACCGGTCGATTGGCATTTTGCGTCGTTGCACGTTTGCCTTCTCGGTCTTTTCTTCGCAACCTTTACAAAGAAAAATGGGCTCGAGCGCTTCCCCCGATTCAGGATGGGAAGAACCCAGAATAGCGACTCCCTGCGTGTGGTCGTTGATCACACTACCGCAACCGTCGCAAGTTATTTCCGGGCTCGGAGTTCCGGATTTGTCTACTTGAAATACGATGGCCATAGATACCAAGTTACGGCTTCCAGCTTGATCAGCAACCGTACAAAGCGATTCTCAGATGGAGTACCGATCCCGAGGTATTAAACGTCGAGCGTTATTCAAGGCGAGGAGCGCTGCAAGTGTGATCAGAAGTAGGGCTTTTGTAATACTCGAATCCATCCGAAACAGACATTCCGACACGCTTTCAGCACTTTTCGGCTCCTTTAATGGGTTTCTGGGCCTCCGTCCCGCTCTGCGCGAGACTCCAGCCCAGGCTTAGGTCGAACGCGCCATCGGCGCTCGGAAGTCGATCAAGGTAAAAATCGGGGTCGAATCTTAAGAATCAAGAAATCGGGATGCACTGCAGAGTTGCCCCGAGAGATCTTCTTCTTACTTCTTACTTCTTCCGTTTTCCTTCTTAATTCTTACTTCTTAATTCTTACTTCTCCCAATGCCGGTAACGCACGAAGCCCACTAACAGTTAGCCATTTACTCTTGCTTCTCGAGCTCCTCGGCGACCCGATGCTCAAACGCGCCCATTTCTCCCGGGTCACGTTTCGAGATGAGGTCCAATTCAACGGCTAATTCATCCAACTCCTCGCCGCCCGCCATCATTTGGAGCAAATTTTCCCTGCGAGTCTGGTCTCGCTTAAAAGTGCCATAGCTGCGGCCGCGGTTGAGGACCGTGAAAGTGTCGCCAACGGCCCAGGCGTGATGGACGTTATGGGTGATAAAAATCACCCCAATACCCTTCAGCTTTGATTGGACAATGTATTTCAGCACCACTGCTGCTTCCTTTACACCGAGAGCGGAGGTCGGTTCGTCCAGAATCAGAACCTTCGCTCCAAAATAGACCGCGCGCGCGATGGCCACTGCTTGACGTTCCCCGCCTGAAAGCGTTCCGACGGGCTGGTCCGGATCTCGGATCTTGATGCCGATTTTCTTCATCTCTTCTTCCGTGATCGTCGCGGCGCGCTTGGAATCGAATAGGTCGATTGGGCCCATGCGTTTCTTGGGCTCACGGCCCAGGAAAAAATTTCGAGTAATACTCATCAGCGACAACATCGCTAAATCTTGGAAAACCGTGGCGATGCCTCGATCCAGAGCGTGGCGGGGTGAGTCCAGCTCAACTGGTTTTCCTTCAAAGAGAAACTCGCCGCGACTAGGACGGTGCACGCCGGAAAGAATCTTGATAAGGGTCGACTTTCCAGCGCCGTTGTCCCCGAGCAAGCAATGCACTTCTGCGGGATACAGGCAAAACGAGATGTCATCGAGGGCCACAACCTTTCCGAATTGCTTAGAAATTCCTTTGAGCTCGATAATCGGATCCATACGATGATTGGCCTTTTCGACCTTCAGGGGCTGCGCAGGGCACGATGCCGCAGATAGTTGTTCAATAGAACTGCCGCCAACAGCATACCCCCCAACACCGCGCGATACCAGTCGGTGCTGATGTGCGTGAAAACGATGCCTTGCTGAACCATTCCCAGGATCAATGCGCCAATGGCGGCTCCGTACACGGATCCGTAACCGCCACTCAATAGACAGCCACCGATGACGGCAGCGGCGATTGCCTCGAGCTCTTTCTGTTCTCCCCGCAACACGTCCGCCGATCCTGTATCCAATACTTGGATGACTGAAAGTAATGTAGCCCCAACCGCGGTTAGAATGAATAGACTGATCTTTACCCGGACGACCGGAACTCCAACATTGCGGGCTGCCCAAGCATCACCGCCGGCAGCAAAAATCCAATTGCCAAACGGTGTTCGAAACAGCATCCAGCCCAGCACTAAGCTGAGCCCAAGCCACCACCAAATGGAGATCGGTAAACCGAGCGGCCTCCCAATGAAAAGGGGAGCGAGAAAATCACCATCGGTATAAGTGCCCAGGCCAGAAGCCCGGGTAACATTGGTGATCAGCAGGGTGAATCCAATGGTTAGCCCCCGAAGCAAAAACATCGAGGCGAGCGTGATGATAAAAGAGGGAAGTCTGGTCTTCACCACCAACCAGCCATTCACATATCCAACCATTATAGAAAATAGAAAGGCGACAACAATTGACAACCAGAGCGGCCACCCGAACTGGGTGACGGCTAGAGCGATGATCATGCCGGAGGCGCCAATCATCGAACCAACTGACAAATCGAACTCGCCGGCAATCATCAGAAGCGAGACAGCCACTGCCACGACCCCAACCTGCGCCGCCACTTCCAGATAGTTAATGGTGCCGCTGATCGATAAGAATCCCTCTCCGGCCACGAGGGCAAAGAACACAAAAATTGCAACGGCAGCCACAAAAGCGCCGAGCTCGGGTCGGGTGAGCAGTTTTTTGAAGTTCATGGGGGTTCTGTCAAAAGTTGAACAGGGCTGAGCTGCGAATGAAACCCAGCCCTGGCCTAATAATTAACGAATGCCCTTTTTGGACAAACTAATCACCTGAGCTGCGTTCTCGGGAGTCACAAAACCAGGACCGGTCAGGATACTCTCGTTGGCAGGCAGCAGGCCGTATTTGACGTAATTCGCCATCACGATTACCGGCAGATACCCTTGCAGGAATTGCTGCTGATCGATAGCGAAATCCATCTGCTTCTTGGAGAGAGCCTGGAGCACGGTTGGAGACAAATCGAACGTGGCAAACTTCACTTTCCCGATCAAGCCGGCAGCGTTGATAGCCTGGAGAGCGGGCTCGGACGCAACTGGTCCAAGCGCCAGGATTCCTTCCACGTCCGGGTTCTTCTGCAAGTATGCCGCCACCGTGTTTCGCGCTTGGGTAAAATCCTGGGTAACAGCCAAAACTTCAGCCTGTGTGCCGAGGCCTTCAGAGAATCCTTTGGCCCGCTGATCAAGCCCGACATTCCCAACTTCCTGGTTAATGACAACCGCTTTCTTAACGCCTTCGGCTTTCATTCTTTCCCCGGCTTTTTTGCCGGCATAGGATTCCTCCTGACCGATATGCATTAAGCACCCGAGTCCCTTCGAGGCATCGGCTCCTGAATTGATCGATATCACCGGAATCTTTGCTGCGACCGCTGCCTTGATCGATTTGCCCAACGCATCCGCGTCGGCAATCGACACAATCAAGCCGTCGGGTTTGGAGGCGACAGCGGCATCGATCAGTTGAGACATCGCCACCATATCGAACTTCTCGGGTGCACGATATTCGACGTCGGAATCCGTTTCTTTCGCGGCGAGTTGGACGCCATTCTTTACCACGACCCAAAAGGAATCCGACACCTGGCCGTGTGTAACGACGATTATATGGGGTTTCTTTTGCGCGAATAGTGAGATGGGTGCAACGAGTGCTGCGAGAGCCAACGCTGCGATGATCCGTAGATTGCTGAGTTTTGACATAACTGGATGAGGATATGAACTTCTGGGGGTTATTTTGATAGGCTGGAAAGGACCTTTTTTCGACAAGATGTAAGCCTTTCTGGGAATCGTTCCAATCCAAATCTCGACCTCATCCCGATACTCCTGTTTTCATGGCGTTCGGAGGTGAGCGTATCAGTAATCGGCGGCGTAAACTGAAGGTGGCCCCCTCGGGGCCAGTTTGCGATCACCAATAATGCGACGTATCGCGTGCGCTCCTCTCTTCCAGATTGGCAGAGTCCCCGGCCAGCCGGCCTCGACCGGATCAACATCAGTCACAATCGCGGTCAGCCGTTGATTGATTTCATGAGCGATGGACGCGGTCAGTTCCCCCCTGGAGGTGGAACCAGAGCCGCGGCCACATGTCGCTCGCCGGAGACCGAGGGAGGCAAAGCTGTTCCGCGCACATGTTCGCGTACCAATGTCAGAATCCCCGAACCCACGATTAACACGATGCCCGCGAACATCGGCATATCGACACCGTCGCCAAACAAAACATAGCCGAGGAGAACCGCCCAAATCATTTGGCTATACTGCGTCGGGCCGATATACGCGGCCGGAGCCAAGCGTGCGGCCCACATCGTTAACACGTTCGCTACGGCTGCAATCAACCCGTAGCCAGCCAATTTGGTCCACTGATCCCCATTGGGCGGAATGAAGCGCGGGAATGTCAAAAGACCGCAAACAATGACTCCGCCAAGGACTCCCGCCCCAAACAACGAGATATTTTTTTCCTTACCACCGGCAGCGCGAAAGGCCACTACGGAAACAGCTCCTCCAAGACCGGCAAATAGAGCCCCGAGATGTCCTATCGAAAGCGGGCGCAATCCAGGCCTTAACACAATCAGCACTCCCAAAAAGCCGATTGCCACGGCACTCCAGCGTCGGAAACCGACCCGTTCTTTCAGAATAAAAACTGACATCACCGTGATGTAAGCCGGTTGCAAAAAGATCAGCACAAAAGCCTCTGCCATCGATAAATGGATGAAAGCGGTCACGCTGCCGATCACACCCATCGGATATGCAAGGAATCTGATTAACCAAAGAGGCAAGTTCGTTGTACTGACGATATCGATCCAGCGATCTCCTTTGTGCAGCAGAAAAGGCAGGATCGTCAGACCAAACACGGCACCAAAAAAGGCCGTTTCATAAGGGGGCAGCTCACCTTTGATCAGCTTGGCGCATGAATCGCTAAAAGAGAACAGAGCAAACGCAGTGAAACCCAACAAAACTCCTTTTGTCGTCCGGTCCAAGGTCATGGATTGGGATTATCTTTTAAGAGCGAGAACACAACTACGGTCTTCAGGTTAACGCTGGACCGAACCATATCTCATGCCGCAATTGGCAAGAAGGAAATTTACACAGAAGCACACGAATCGTAGAACGGCGGGAGCCGCAAGCATAAGGATGCGGTGTCGGCGTGTGCGCGTATCGGCGTGACGGCGAATACCCAGTTAGATTGGCATCGTCTACTTCCTCCATGAGCTGCCCGAGAGACCTTTTCTCTACTTCTTCCTTCTTTCTTATTCTTAATTCTTCCTTCTTACCATTGCCTTAAAGAAAGAAGTTGCACCTCGATAGAGCAGCAGCTTAAACAGGGTCGAGCAAAACATGGAAGTCAAAGGTGCAACCCTTTTGTATACATTGGCTGGCCTGATGATCACGTTCGCGGGGTTCTCGGCGCTCTTGTTCGTCATCCGGCAGGGCGCTGGAGCGAGGTTGTCACTGCTTGACAGATTCATTGCAAAAACGGTCATGACGTACATTTTCGTATTGGCGGCGGCAGCTCTGTTGCCGACGCTATTTGCGCTCTACGACATTCAGGAACAGTGGATCTGGCGAATCTCTGGTCTGCTTTTCGGAGTACCGATGCTCTCTCTTCAGGTCACCTATCCGCGCCGACGCCGCAAGGTGGTCGGCGAAGGACCGCCGCCCGCAATCTTCGCGGTCTTCGTAGTGTTCGGTTCCGCTGTGACACTGGCGATGCTTTGCTACGTTTTATTAGGCCTCCAATACAGCGCCGCAGTCTACATCACGGCGTTGACGATCGACTTCTTTACCGTCGTTTTTGGTTTCTTGAGCGCACTCGATATCATTATGGAACAGCCAATGGAATTGTCGGAGCAGCCCGAAGAGAGAATTGAGAATTAAGAATTAAGATGGAAGAAGGAAGAAGTAGAGAAAAGATTACTTGAACAGCTCTTTTATTCTTAATTCCTACTTCTTAATTCTTACTTGGGATGCCCGGCGAGGATGGTTGACAGACACCGGAGCATAGGCTTCCAGCCTGTGCGCTTCTCCCAAAGCATGCGTTAAGTAACCTTCGATTTCTTGACTCTTAAGATCCGACCCTATTGGTGCTCCCTTATTCTTAGATTAGCGGGGTGTTGAGCTCGATCATATAATGCTTTAAGCGCTGAAGGCGCGAACGTCATGCCCTGCAGGTACTAGCTAAGCAAAGCGCCAAGGCTCACTGTATGTTGTCTCGACGGGACAAAAGCTACCGAAATCCGAAACTCTGTGTCCTCTGCGCCTCTGTGGTGAATCCGATTCTCTGCGCCCTCGTTCCGTTCCTCTGCGCCCTCCTCCCCATTCTGTGCAATGGTAGTCTATCGAGAAACGGATTTGGTTTTTTGACGAAGATACGCGCTTCTTGCCCGATTGAATCGCTTAAGAAGCGAGCGGATCGGCCGAGTGATTCGCCAAGAGAGACTTCGGCGGATTGAGTCGATTTCACCTCTCATTCGCTCGATTCGCGAGTTCGCTCGTGTAGCTCAACCTGAAGCTTAGCGGAATCCGCTCGAAGTCGGGAGCTTTCTATCGCGCGCTGTTCGCGTTCATGATCAGCGAATTCTCTTTCGGCAGTCACAGCTAATCCCCGAAAAGCTGCTTCGTTCTTTTCCTCATTGCTTATCCCCAGCTTGCTCACGAAGAGTGACAATTCTTCGTCATCCAGGTGCTTCGCGTAAAAGTGCGAGCAACCAAAGTCGATCGGCCGCGATCGACCGTATGGCACTCGCAGAAAATCAAAGGGTGCGAGCCTTATTCTCATTGTCTCCTCGGGCGATTCCTCTCCATCAGTGTCCGGCGAGGTTAAAAGACCAACCAAGAATCGTTCCAATGCGGAACGGAGCACGATGATCAGATTCATTTGCACCATGGATGTCGCGACCGAGCCGAACAGTCCTCTGCCATTCACTGGCGGCGCACCAAGCAGGATGTCAGCAGTCGAGTCACCGACAGCATTAGCGAGAAAATCTTCTCCATAGAGGAGGCAGCCCTGTTCCACGTGCACGTAGAAATTCGCGTCGCAGCAGAGTGCATACATTGCGCCATTGATCGCAGCGCGAGTGTTACCGCTGTATTTGGTCTTGATGCGCCCTACCCGAATATCGTTCGGATGACCATAATTTCGGTCCAGCTCGATCCACTGGATGCGATCGTAAGAGGCAAGATTCGGTTTTACTGGCGAGGCGCTGTCTGTAATGACGATGCGGTCGGGTCGAAGGCACCGCACGACTTGATAATACCAGAGATCGAAGAACCTAACGGACCGAGTCGCCGGCGAGCCGATCGCCCAATCGTGCGCAGTGCCATCGCACCACCATCCACTCCCGACGACGATCTTCCCTGCTGTTTTACTTGCTGCCATTCCGTTTGTGTTTATTCACCCCCAATAGTTACCTCATAACGCGATCCAGTTCTGGGGCAGAGTCGGGGCAACTCCGCGTTCAACTTCGGCGAACCAATTTTGCGGAGCTACCACCAGCGTTGACTCGCCGCCAGACAACCAGGCAGCCCACCAGTTGAACGAGCTATTCGCAATAATGTGGTGGCGACAATACCTCATGAGATGTAAATCCTTTTCGGTTCTCTGAAGTGTGTCCACCGGTGTGCAAACCGAAAGCGCTTTAGGTTCCCAGCGGTACAGATTTGAATCCATTTTCGCTTCAAAACCGACAATTGTCGCGCCTCAATGGAATAGCGATATAACTCAAAGGTTCTCGGCGTCGTTCCGGCAGGAGGTTGCTCGTACCATTTGAGGTCAAGCAAGAGTGTGGTTTTGAGTCTTAGCGCCAGAGCACGACCGGTCGCGTACTGCCCAGAAGCTTCTGAACCGTGACGGGCTCAATGTCTCCGAGGTCCTGATACGCCTCAATCGGGCGGGTGATGGGCACAATCGCCGTAATTGCGGTTGCAATTTATTTCACAGCCCCTGGAAGGTGTCGGCTGTATCTGGGTTTTTGAGCCATTCAGGCTTTCGCTTTACGATGAATTCTTCGAGAGCCTGACTATCCCAAAACTCAGGGAATTCATCACTCGGAAGGGGCACCGGATGATCTCGCCAATCTTTAAGAACGTGCCGGAAATCATTAAGACGCGCAATGGTTTCCTGCGCAGTTTTTCCCTGCTTTGCCATGCGTTTTGATTCCATAATAAACCACATACCAACACGAGTGGCAGTGTAACGAAGATCCATAGGCTGGATTCTGCCACAATGCCGCCAGAGGACACAAGCTTGGTTTGAGTGCTGAGTGCGCTCCTATTTTTTGCGCAATTCCAATTCCTTGACCATCTCGTCTCGCAACCGTTCGGCAACCTCGTCCAGCGGCTCAACCGTCTCGGCAATGTCGAGGCGGAAGACGAGTGCGTACAGTTCATCCAAGGTGAAGGGTTTGAGTCGGTCGGACACTGCGCGGTTGCGACTTCGTAAAAAAGACCTGTTACCAATCCCGGCGGCATCCCAAATGCCGTTAGCTTGTTGCACCGAGATCCCGAACTTTTTTAGCCATTGTATCCCCATGCTTGACCGGTCGCAGTTAGGACGGTATGAACCCCGGAAACCGGATCTTCAACTTGTTTAAAAAAACTACTGAAATCCGTTGTTCCAAACAGCTTGGAAATCATGTTACCGAGAGCGGTTCCAATCGCTTGAATCTGTGCCGCCGCTTCGCCGTGACCTAACTTGTCGACTAACCCGCCGACCGCCGCGCCGAATGACCGGGTAAAATTTGTCATCTTATCAAACGCGTGCGTGAGCGCCGCCGGGGTTAACAACGCGAACACCTTGTCGGCAATTGGCGAAAGAAAATTTTCCAATTGGCGAAAGCCGCTAAATGGAAAAACTTCCAAGAGTTAAAAAATACGTTCGCCAGTGCTGACAATGTACAAGTCAGAAGCGATAATTCAGTTGTCGTTTTCAATGTCAGCGGAAACAAGTTCCGCCTGATCCCGGCGGTTCATTACAATATTCAAAAGGCATTCGTATTGCGGTTTATGACCCATGCCGAATACAGTAAAGGAAGGTGGAAAGAGGAACTATGAGGCCCAAAATCCACGATGATTTTCCCGCAAGGGCACCCGAGACATACGAGGAGCTTGCCAGGTTTTATGTCCCGCGTAAGATCCATGACCGGATCAGCCAGCAAGCCGCAACCGAGTTGATCGATTGGCTTAGTGTTCGGGCACACAATAAAAAGATCAAATCGAGTTTCTCGATCTCGTGAGCGATTTGCTTATTGAGTACGAAAGCAAAAGCTCTAAACCCGACCCGGTGCCTGAGCCGGTCGAGCTTTTGAAATTTCTGGTCGAAGAGAACGTGTCTGGTCGGATATTTCCATTTCTTGTGCTCCATATTGTTGGAGCGACAATCTTCACGCCAAAGCCATATCGTTTGACCAGAATTGCGGGAGCTTCCGACCCCAAACCGGACCTGACGGGTCGGCACAGTCTTCGGGCAAATTGCGTTATTAAGCAGGAACGTACGTCAACCTGATAAGGTCCTCGCCGATTAAATCGCTGGCCACGAGGCGGAGCGGCGGCCGTGGGCCGGCAAAGAATGGCTTGCCGCGACCAAGCACGATGGGGTGGAAGTAGAGTCGATACTCATCGATAAGACCAAGGTCGGTTAGGCTTCGTGCTAGGTCTGGTCCGGAAACTGCAATCTCCCCAACGAGCCGAGCCTTCAGGCCACCTATCACCCCCTCGACATCATCCTCGACAAGTGTGGCGTTGGGGCCGACTGACTTCAACGAGCGCGACACGACCCACTTCGGTTGGCGCCGCCACGCCGCCGCGAACTCGTGTTGCTCCGCACTCCACTCAGGACGGTCTTCGTCCCAATAGCGCATGGCCTCGTACATGCGGCGACCGTACACACTGCCGGTCAGGTCGCGCACGTGCTCTATCCAGTGACGAAAGAGCGCGGGACGTGGCGGAAATTCCTGGTGGTCGACATAGCCGTCCAGCGACTGGTTCATTCCGAAGACGATCTTCGCCATGCTGCAAAATCTCCATCTCAAGTTTTTCAGAATACTTTGAGTCACTGTGATGTAGAAACGGGGGTGGGCGCAACCGCCGAGCCACTTTTGTGGGTGTAGCGAATAACTAGAGGTCCGCTAACCACCGAACTTCGTCGTTTCCTGATGGCTCTGATTATGCCGAGCTGACCGCAAGCTATCTCTGCGCGGAAGCCGGCATCTTCGAAGCCAGTAGCGAGGAGCACGCTGGGTACTGTCAGAACTGGCTGAAGACGCTCAAAGATGCGCCACGGCTGTTCGTAAAAGCTGCCGGTACCGCGCAACGCGCGTGATCTCTTGCCAGCCGTCTCTAAGGTCAAGCCTGCGGTGCGCAAGCGAATACGATGGTACTCGACGGCAAATTTCGATTTCGTCGTTGCTCCCCGTTAAAGCGATTTTCAACGGTACTTTATGACCTTGATTATGACTCGCCCTGTTTTGCTCTAATCAGATTATTGCAAGTTGCTAATTTACAACAGGTTACGTAGAATACGGTGAGGCAGGGATTCGAACCCTGGGTACCCTTTTGGGGTACAACGCTTTAGCAAAGCGCCGCTTTCGACCACTCAGCCACCTCACCCTGATTTTGTGGTGGGAAGGCTATATCCACGATCCTCGGGGCGTCAAACGAAACATTCTTAGCGCGGAAGGGTCACGAGCCAAGGCGCTCGTGACCCTTGCGCGCTAAATGCGCCGCCTGGGAAGCGGCTGGGAGGGACGGGAGAAACTAAAAAGGAAGTAAGACCGTGAGAGATTCTTGCCTCGCACAGGGCCGCGTGTTGCCCTCTTATTCGTACTACAATGGTTGGGTATCTTGTTTTGGTGCGAGGATTCTGAGGTTGTTCCTCATCGTTCGCGTATGGGCGTGTCGACGAATGCTTCGTTAGACTGGTACCGTCTAGCGGGCGGGCTGGATTGGACGCTGACGCGGAGCAAACGCCAACGTTACGGAGTTTAACGTAGGATTGGCTTACAGCCTGTCTTCGATTGGCGTCTCGCCTGTTCGTTCCGGGGAACGGCTCACATAGCGCATCTATCTGGTTGCGGCTTTTCCCACCGCTGTGCCTTGTATCTTCCTTGATCTCTGTGGTGAACCCTTCCCGGGGAATGGACAGGCGAGACGCCAATCGAAGACAGGCTGTAAGCCAATCCTACGATCGCCGACACCGCATCCATTTGGTCGTGGCAAAATCGCGCGGACGTATTGATTTAAAATATTTCTGCAACTTTCCGGACGGCTGCTGTGTCCTGTGAATGAAACCAAATCAATGGATATGAATACCAAGATCATTTATCTCGATTTCAAAACGCTGGCCGCCAACGGACAACAGGGAAAAAAGGAACACAGCTGGATCCGCATCGAAAATGATGCCGCATTCAAATTGATCGACACGCTCATGGTTTTCTGGCTCGGCGCATGGTCCCTCATCGCAGGCGTCGAATTCCTGAGAGCAACCGGCGCTGTCCTTTTCTAGTCGAGCACCACAAAACTTCACGCTAGCATGATCGCTGCCGCAACACTTTCCCTGTCTCCATTCCAAGATTGGACGGGTCGTGCTTCGGACAAAGACATGGCGGAGGTAGAGGAGTTCGAAATGTTCGTCCGGAATTACCAGAATATGGTGTTTTCGGTTTCCGCCCGGATCGTGGGGAACTCGGCGGATGCGGAGGATATCACTCAAGAGGTTTTCATCCGAGCGTATGAACGATTCAACGAATTGCGGACCAGTAAAACCGTCGGAGGCTGGTTGAAAACGGTAGCCACCAATTTGTCGATCAATCATCTGAACCGGTACCGGGCACGTTGGCGGTTTTTCTCGGAGCAGACCGAACTGGTCGAGATTGCGGTTGAACCGGAACAGGAGAACGACCGGGCGGCGGCACTGGAACTGGCGATCCAGAAACTTCCGGATGCCCATCGCGTGCCTCTCGTGCTATTTCATTTCCAGCAAATGACCTACGATGAGATCGCCGCGAAACTTCATATCTCACTCGCCAAGGTAAAGTCCGATATACATCGAGGACGCGAAACGCTAAAGAGATTGGTGACGAAATGAGCGATCTGAACAACGATTGGCTCGACGAAGAGCTGGCCAAACTGCAAGACATCGATGCTCCCCCCTCTTTGTTACCGAAAGTGATGCAGGAGGTCCGGGAACGCGCCGCCAGGCCTTGGTGGGCGCGAGTACTAGGACCGCGCATGGGATTGTGGCGCTCGTTTGTCCTGGCGATTTCGATACTGGTTTTTGCACTTTCGCTGGTAGTCAATCCGCTGCAGATCATTTCGCATCTGCCAGGTGTCATCGCGTTAATGAATCTGGTTCCCCTCCTTTTGGAGGCGGCCAAGACCGAGTTGTTACGCGCGAAAATCTTTAATTATTCCGTTCTGCCGCTGCTCACGATCGCGGTGACGCTAAGCTACATTCTCCTGGTTGCATCGGCCTCCGCGATCCAGCGTCTGGCAGACGTTCGAAAATGAAACACCTGATTCGAATCGCGCTCGCCTGCATCATCGCGTTAGGTTTTCTAACGGACCTGCAGGCAGGCCTTCCAACCGGCCGCGGAGGAAATTACGCCCCCACTTTCCTCCAATCGTTGCGGGTCGGACGGATCTTGACCAATTCTTTGGGTGGGCACCTCTTGTTTCAGACGGATTCAGACGATAGCTCCGCCTGGCAGATATTCGGCAAGAGCGAAAAGCATGGTCACCACAAACATGGCGGCAGCGACGATGACCAGGTTTTGATCGGACAATCTTACAAATTGGATCGCGGCAACGTGGCACAGGGGGACGTGGTACTGATTGGAGGCACCGGCCAGATCGATGGCACAATCAACGGTGACCTGGTTTTGGTCGGATCCACCGTCACTTTTGGAGGCACCGTGAATGGCGACTTCGTCGCAAATGGATCCAATGTAACGATCATACCGGGAGCCACCGCGAATGGCGATTACGTCTCCATCGCGTCGACGATCAAAGGCTCAGAAAACCTCACAACGAACGGCGAACGCGTTCTGTTAAACGGTTTTCCGGCAGTCGCTCCCGCGCTCAAGGAATTTCTCGGGAACATTTTACTGCTGCGAACGATGTCTCCTACATCGGTCGTGAGCTGGACCCTCGCGCTCTTTTGCCTGGCGATTCGTCTCGCGCTTGGATTCTTTCTCCCGAAAACTTTTGAGGCGACCGACACGATTATCCGTGAACGAACGGGTCCCTCATTTTTGGTAGGGCTCGCGATGATTCTTGGGCTGCCGGTTCTTTCGGTGCTTCTGATCATCACTGTTCTCGGCATTCTGGCGCTGCCGTTTCTGGCGATAGCCTTTTTCATCCTGGTGATGTTCGGCACGACAGCGTTTTTTTATTCGTTCGGAAAACGCGTCGCTCCGCAATTCGCGCAAAACCGGTATGTCGCGTGCATATGGATCGTGATTGGAAACGCCGTAGCTTGGGTTCTCTATTGCATCCCGGTTGTCGGGTTTCTCGCAGCCGGGGTGATCGCGCTGCTCGGGTTGGGTTCTTTTGGGATCTATCTTTCCGAAAGATATCGGTCGAATGCGCCGCGTTCGTTGCCGGCGGTACCGACGAACAGTGCAACGGCGCGACCAGAGCCTGTCCAGTCGTCCCCTCTTCCCCTCCCCCTCAGCGAGCCCGAACCGCGACTCACGCAGGCTCGGGCGCAGTTTTTGCCGCGATTAACCGCGAACATCATCGATCTGGTTATCATCGCGTCGTTGCTCTCTTCTGTTCACGGGACCAATGCGCTCATTGCGGTCTGGGCGATTTACCGCTTCGGAATGTACGCTTGGAAAAGTGCGACTCTTGGAGAAATCGTTTTGAATCTGCAAGTGCAGAAACTGGATGGTGCGACTTTGGTTGGAGACTATTCCGGGGCCGCAATTCGCGCCCTTTTCAGCTTGCTCTCCTTGATTCCGCTTGGTCTGGGGTTCATCTGGATTTTGTTCAATCGGGACCTTGAATCGTGGCATGACAAGATCAGTGGAACCTGTGTTGTGCGTCGCAGCCCGAGCGTAAGCCGGTCCGGCATTTCGCCTTAGCCCGAATTTCACGGGAACGCGTTGGCATATGGGATTTTCGCGATGACCTCACAAAATTTGCTTTTTCGGTCTGTTCGATCGACCACTGCTCGTGTATGACGTTTTTTCAGTTCCTCGCTGTGACCTTGATGTTTGTTTCCATTGGCGCTTCAGCTGACCAGAATCCACCGCAGGCACCCCAGCGGCCGCACGATATCAAAGAGGTGGGCCATTCGAGGAACGATCCGTTTTTCTGGCTTCGGGATAAAAATGATCCAGCGGTGCTGAAGTATCTGGACGCAGAAAACAAGTTTACTCAACAGGCCCTGAAATCGACTGAAAATCTGCAGCAGTCGCTCTATCAAGAGATGCGAGGACGAATCAAGGAAGAGGATGTTTCGGTACCGGAGAAAATCGACGACTATTATTACTACTCGAGGACAGAGGCAGGTAAGCAATACGCGATTCAATGCCGCAAGAAAGGGAGCCTGGACGCAAAGGAAGAAGTTATCCTGGACGAAAACGAATTGGCGAAAGGGCTGAAGTATTTCCAGATCGGCGGGCTCAGTGTGAGCCCCGACCACAAGTTGCTTGCCTATTCATCCGACACCAACGGGAGCGAAGCATTCGTGCTCCGAATCAAATCGCTCGAGACGGGGAAGTTATTGCCGGAAGTAATCAAGAATTGCGGGGATTCACTCGCCTGGGCGAACGACAACAAAACCCTTTTCTATTCACAGCTCGACGACGCGCGGCGACCCTACAAGGCGCTTAAGCACGTATTGGGAACGCAGGTCAGCCAGGACCCGACAGTTTACGAAGAAAAAGATGAACGTTTCTTTTTAGCGATATCGAAGTCGAGAAACCAAAAGTACATCTTTGTTTCAGTCGAGAGCGAGCTCTCCAGCGAAGCCCGTTTTCTGGATGCAGATCGGCCGGACGATTCGTTGACGCTTATCCGTCCGCGCGAAAAAGACCTGCTCTACTATGTCGAAAATCACGGAGATCGTTTCTTCATTGTAACGAACGAGAACGCGAAGAATTTCAAAATCGTCGAAACTCCGGTTGCTTCACCGGGCAAAGAGAGCTGGAAGGATTTCATTCCTTACGATCCACAAATCAAGATCGACGGAGTCGACGCATTCGAAAACTATCTCGTGATTTCCGCCCGATTAAACGGGCTGCCGGCGATCCGGATTTATGACCTCAAATCGGGTGCGTTGCGAGATGTGCCATTCCAGGAACCGGCCTACGACCTTTCGCTCGATCGCAATCCGACATTTGACACTGATAGCGTCCGGATCAGGTACAGCTCCTTCGTTACGCCAGATTCGGTGATCGAAGTTAACATGGTCACCGGTGAGAAAAATGTTTTGAAAGAGAAGAGCGTCCTTGGCGGATTTGATAAGAACAATTATCAGATGGAGCGGATTTTCGCGAAAGCGGACGATGGCGTCGAAGTCCCGATTTCGCTCGTGTACAAAAAGACATTCAAAAAAGATGGCACTGCGCCATTGCTTCTATACGGCTACGGAGCATACGGCGTTTGCACCGACGCGGATTTCAGCTCGAACGTTGTCAGTCTCCTGGACAGAGGATTCGTTTTCGCGATTGCCCACATCCGTGGAGGCGGAGAACTCGGCCGGGGTTGGTACGAAGATGGCAAGCTGTTGAATAAGAAAAACACATTTACTGACTTCATCCGCTGCGCTGAATATCTGGTCGATCAAGGCTATGCCGCACGGAAGAGAGTGGCAATTCTGGGAGGAAGCGCGGGCGGGCTCTTGATGGGTGCAGTCACGAATATGCGCCCCGATCTATTTACGACTGTGATCGCCGCCGTTCCGTTTGTGGATCTGCTGAATACGATGTCCGACCCGTCGTTACCTCTCACCGTCACCGAGTACGAAGAATGGGGTAACCCGGAGGATCCAAAGTATTTTGACTATATGGCGTCTTACTCTCCGTACGACAACGTGACGGACCAACAATATCCCAACTTGTTAGTCACGGCCGGGCTGAACGATCCGCGTGTCAGTTATTGGGAACCGGCAAAATGGGTTGCCAAACAACGAGCGCTGAAAACACAAGGCAGAGTTCTGTTGTTGAAAACAAATATGGGAGCCGGGCATCATGGCGACAGCGGCCGGTTCGATCGCCTGAAAGAGACCGCGCTTGAGTACGCTTTCGCGGTGTCAACGCTGAATGTCGCTTCGCCGCTCGGGGAACCATCTTCGAAACAGAAAAATAGTTCAAGATAGGTAGGAATCGAATTCGAGCTTCCATTCCTGCTTCTCCCAAAGGCGGAGGAAGCCGGCTCTCGCTAAAGCCTGGTGCATCGGGATGTTTTGTACATCCGTTTCGGCCGACAGATGTGAATACCCATCGCGGTTCATGATCGACCATGCCTCGGTCAGCAGCGCTGAAGCGATCCCTCGGCGGCGACGGTCCTTCACCACACCAATGAATCCGATCGTCGGTTCGCCGAACGCTATGACAGGGAAAATGACTCCGATCGGGCATCCATCGACTGCGACACGCCACCAACTCGGATCGTATCGGGTGGACTCCATCACTTTCAACGTCATCTCTGCGTCAGCAATCTCTCCCTTGTGCCGCCGGTAATTTTGGATCTGAGAATCAGAGGAATGCTCAGAAGTCCGCGCGATAAGATCAACAATTTCGGCCCGATCGAAATTGGTCGCATTTACGAGGTCGATACCTGCCGATATGTCTGGACCAGCGGAGCCGCGCTCAAATTTCACGATTCTCCGCCACTTTTGAAATCCGAGCTCCGAAAGAAGCGACGCATCACCCGGATCTTCCGGGGCCGTGCAATAGAGTTCGTGGGCGCCTAACGTCTTCGCCTGGCAGATCGCATCTTGAAACAGTCGATACGAACTCTCGTTGGACCGGGATCGTCCGTATATTCGAACGACTTCCACGGGAGAGCAATTTTCGCGTGGCGCGGCGAGCATGAGTGCCTCGGTCAAACGCCCGCTTTCAAAACCAAGAAAAATCCATTCGATCCTCGAACAGGAATGCTCCATCAGAAGGTCTAAAGCCTTCCATTGCTCCGCCTTCAGTTTTGATCGCAGCAATGGGAGATCGGAAAACTGAGCAATCCTGCTGCCGTAATTTTCCATCGATTGAATGAATGGATGGAAAATCTTACTAGCCCTTCAGCTCGTGAGGTTCAGGAGCCAGTCCAAGGCTCTTTGCGTTCTTTTTCATGGCATCCAACACAATTTGAATATGCTCATCGAGCCCGACACCGAGTTTCGTGCACCAATGTTCTATCTCCTCGCGGTTCACCGGCGCAGCGAACGCCTTGTCTTTCCACTTCTTTTTAACCGATTTGAGTTCCACATCGAGGATGCTTTTGGATGGGCGCACGAGAGCCACTGCGACCAGAAAACCGGTCAATTCATCCACTGCAAGAAGAGACTTCTCCATCGGCGATTCCGGCTCTATTCCGGTCACTTCGGGCGCGTGGGCAAGAATGGCGCGCACGATCTCTCCGTCGAACCCTCGCTCCCGAAGAATCTGCGCGCCTTGATTCGGATGGCCGTTTGCGGCTACATCGGGATATTTCTCGTAATCGAAATCGTGCAACAGACCGACGATTCCCCAGAGATCGACGTTTTCACCAAATCGACTCGCATAGGCTCGCATGGCCGCTTCGACAGCAAGCATGTGCCTGCGAAGCGAGAGGCTCGCGGTATACTCGGACACCAAATGCCACGCGTCGTCTCGTGTTGGGATCATGGCGAAAAGATCGCGTGAGATCCAATGATGGGAAGAGAATTTTTGAGCAAACGTTATATCAATGTGCAATTGACCCCGCGCGTTTGCCTCGCATAACGTCGTCGGGTCATAATGCTTCAAATGAATCCGGGAATCTGGGAACCAAAGATTGTAAACTGGCCTTCGATCGAAGGTTCTCCGATGCCTTTAGGGGTAACTTATCTCCCTGAAGAGGAGGCGTACAATTTTGCGCTCTACTCTAAAAACGCAACGGAAGTCACCCTTCTTCTATTTAACAAAGAGAGCGACGTCACTCCGGTCCTCGAAGTCTGGCTCGAACCACTGGGCCACAAAACCAAGCGGGTCTGGCATTGCAGATTGAAGGAGCGCGACATCAAAGAAGCATGCCATTACGCCTATCGCGTTGATGGTCCGATGGGAGGCTGGTCCAATGGACGGAACGCGTTCGATCCGGAAAAGCTGTTGCTCGATCCGTATGCGAAAGGGGTCTATTTTCCGCCTGCGTTCGATCGGGAAGCTGCGAAACATCGAGGGTCCAACGCAGGTCGTGCGCCCTTGGGTATTTTTCGATTCGAAGCAGAGAATTTCGATTGGGGCCAAGATAGCCCACCGTTGCACTATTCCGACGCGATCATTTACGAACTGCACGTCAAAGGGTTCACCGCCAGTCAATCAAGTGACGTGGGTGAGTCGCTCCGAGGGACATACGCGGGGTTGATCGAGAAGATTCCGTATTTGAAAGAGCTCGGGGTCACGATTGTCGAACTGATGCCGGTCCATCAGTTCGATCCCCAGGAAGGTAACTATTGGGGCTACATGACGTTGAATTTCTTTTCGCCCCATATGAGCTACGCCTCCAGGCCTGAGGCCGGGAATGCCGAGTTCAAGTCGATGGTAAAAGCCCTCCACTCGGCTGGAATCGAGGTGATTCTGGACGTGGTATACAACCATACGGCGGAAGCGGATCATTTGGGTCCGGTCTATTCATTCAAAGGGATAGACAACTCCAGTTTTTATCTGCTGAACAGTGGCGGCACCCTCCCGTACGCCAACTATTCCGGGACCGGCAATACTCTCAACTGCGCTGACCCATTCATCCGAAATCTGATTTTGGATAGTCTTCGGTATTGGGTCACGGAAATGCATGTGGACGGTTTTCGGTTTGACCTGGCTTCGATTCTAACACGATCCGAGGATGGTTCGATTGATTGGGGTGATCCGCCGCTGTTATCCGCGATTCGTACGGACCCTGTTCTAAGCAAGGCCCGCCTGATTGCCGAACCTTGGGATGCGGGTGGCGCTTATCAGTTGGGAACAAGCTTTCCGGGAATGTTCTGGCATCAGTGGAACGGCCGGTTCCGGGATGACATTCGCCGTTTTGTTCGCGGAGATCTCGGCGTGGTGGCGCCGGTTATGCGGCGACTCTACGGCAGCGACGATCTGTTTCCTGACCGCATTGAGGAAGCGCGCCGACCGTTTTACAGCATCAACTACGTAATTGCTCACGATGGGTTCACACTCTACGACCTGGTCTCGTACAACGAACGCAGAAACGAGGCAAATGGCCATCACAACACCGATGGCACGGCTGATAACTTTAGCTGGAATTGCGGGTTCGAAGGAGACGACGGTGTACCGCCGGCAGTCATAAAACTTCGCAAACAACAGGCTAAAAATCTCTTTTGCCTGCTCATGCTCTCGAACGGCATACCAATGTTCGCCGCCGGAGACGAGTTCCTGCATACCCAGGGTGGGAATAACAATCCGTACAATCAAGACAACGAAACGACCTGGCTCGATTGGGACAAACTCGAAGAACACGCCGATATTTTTCGGTTCTTTAAACTGATGATCTCCTTTCGAAAAGCGCATCCTTCGATCTGCCGAAGCCGGTATTGGCGAGAAGACATTCGTTGGCGAGGCGTCGATCCAACAACGGATCTATCTTATCATTCCCAGAGTCTGGCGTATTACCTGAGCGGCAAAGCACAGGAAGATATTGATCTCTACGTGATGGTGAATGCTTTCACCGAGCCTCTGAGCTTTACGATCTTTGACGGCCTGCAGAAACCCTGGAGCCGCATCGTGGACACGAGCATGGATTCACCGAACGACATCTGTTCACCCGGCACCGAAGTGCCGATGGTCGGCTCGAAATACCTGGTCCAGCCTCGGTCAATCGTGGTGCTTACACAGTAGGTTAACTGCAGGCAGGGAGGGAGGACGCTGAGGATCGGAGGAGGGCGCAGAGGATCGGATTCACCACAAAGACACAGAGGTCACAGAGTTTCGGATTTTTTGTGGGGCGCTGTTCCGACTAGAGCGATATCGCGTTGAACTCGCTTTAGGGACACGGATGCGGGGAAACGCCGGAACGTTTGGGGATATAAAAGTAGAATTGGCTTTCAGCCTGTCTTCGATTGGCGTCTCGCCTGTTCATTCCCGGGAAGGGTTCACCACAGAGGCGCGGCGGCGGAAGCCGCAACCAAATGGATGCGGTGTCGGCGTATGGGCGTGTCGGCGAATACCTGGTTAAATTGGCATTAGGCTGGAGATGACCTCAGAATCCTCGCAGGAAAACAAGATTTCCGACCATTGTAGTACGGAGGGGGGGCGCAGAGGAACGGAGGAGAGCACAGAGATTTTGGATTCACCACAAAGGCACAGGGCACAGAGATTCGGATTTTTGAGGTTTGGTGATCCCGACCAGAGCGATATCGCGTTGAACGCGCCTCACGAACGTGGACGGGCGGTCGGTGCGGTCCGGACAGGTGCGCCGCCGTGTTGCACTCGTTGCGCTGACTCGGAGCGTTTCGGAGACTCGTGTAGGAAGGCAGAATTAAGAATCAAAGAGTGACCCGGGCGACCTCTTCTCTACTTCTTCCTTCTTAATTCTTAATTCTTACTTCTTTAATTCCCATTGACGACGTCGACCATCTTTTCCCAGCGCTGAGAAAGGACGTGGAGTTCTTGTGCGACGATGGACAAGTCTCGACCGGCTTGAGCCGGCGTGAGAGAGGTGGCCGAACCATCGGGTTGCTCCAAAATGCTCGTCAGTTCTTTCTGACGTCGTTCCAACTCGAGAATTTTCGCCTCGATGCCCGATAATTCCCTTTGGAGCGTCTGTTTTGCCTTTGACCGCTTTTGGCGCTCCTCGGCTTCCAACCGTTTTTGATTCTTGTCTTTAACACCAGGGGCAGATTGAACAGGGAGTGCGCGATCGTCTGCAACAAGCCCGGCAACGGCAGATTCCGTACCGGTCTTATCGAGATAGTAATCGTACCCACCGGGATAAAATGTTAGTTGCCCGGATCGGACGTGCAAAACGGAGGTGGCAATCGATTGGATAAAATAGACGTCGTGACTGATGAAGACCAACGTTCCTTCGTATTGGCGCAAGGCAGCAACCAAAGCCTCGATACTTGGCATATCAAGGTGAGTGGTTGGCTCATCCATTAACAGGAAATTCGGCGGGTTCAGCAGCAACTTTGCGAGGACGAGCCTGCTTTTTTCGCCTCCGCTTAGCACTTTGACAGGCTTAAATACTTCGTCCTCACGAAACAAAAACGCTCCAAGCATTGTTCGGACGGTCTGCTCCGGAACTCTCGTACCACAATCCGCAGCCTCTTCCAGAACGGTGTGATCCAGATTCAATATGTCGGCGCGATGCTGAGAACAATACCCGACCTGAACATTGTGTCCGAGTTCTCGAATGCCACGTTGGACCGGCAGAATACCGCCCAACAACTTTAACAAAGTCGATTTCCCGGCGCCGTTCGGCCCGACAAATACGGTGCGCTGGTTTCGATCCACGGTGAGGTCGATCCCGCGATAGACTACCGTTTCTCCGTAAGCGTGATGGATATCGCGAAGTTCCATCACTTTGCGGCCACTTCTTGGCGGTTGTGGAAACCGGAACGCGATATTTCGGTCCCGCATTTCAGGCGCTTCGAGCCTGTCCATTCGCTCGATCTGTTTCCGCTTACTTTGCGCCTGTGAAGCCTTGGTGTTTTTGGCTCCGAACCGATCGATGAATGTCTGGAGATGTTTGATTTCGCGCTGCTGGTTTTTGAATGCGGCAAGCGCCTGTTCCTGGCGAGCGGCCTTCTGCATGACGTACTCCTCGTAATTGCCCCGGTAAGCCGTCAATTTTCGTTGATCGATTTCAACAATTCTTTCGACGAGTGCATTCAAGAAAGCCCGGTCATGCGAAATCATCAGTATCGCACCGGAGTACCCCTTAAGGTAACTCTGAAGCCAAACGACAGATTCCAGATCAAGATGGTTCGTCGGTTCGTCGAGCAACAGCAAATCGGGTTCGGTCACGAGGAGACGAGCGAGATGAGCCCGCATAATCCAACCACCGCTCATCGTTCGAGCGCGCCGGTCGAAGTCCGTCTCTCGGAAGCTCAAGCCTCTGAGAATACGCTTTGCTTTCGCCTCCATTTGCTGAAGGTCGTTGGATGAGAAATGCTCGTCGCCGGGTTCTTCCCGGCTCCCCGGTGCTCCGCTTTGCAGCGCGGTCGTGGCGAGTTCCAGCACAGTCTCGTGGTTGACCGGAACGGTCTCCTGCGGCAAGAAACCGATTCTGACGCCACGCTGAAACGCGATCTGTCCGGTATCGGCCTCCTCGAGTCCTAGCAGAATGGTGAAAAGGGTCGATTTCCCGGCGCCGTTGGGCCCAACCAAAGCAATCCGGTCGCCGCGATTGACCTGCAACGCGGCGTCCTCAAATAAAATCCGTCCCCCAAATGATTTGGATAACTCCGAAACTGTCAGCATAGCGCCGGGCGCGCACCGCGGTGCGACGCCCTCTTCCCAATGTTATCGAACTCGTGTCCTGTCCCGGACTGGACAATAGTGCATCGAGTCACAAATAGGGGGCATACCGTTCGCTTCAAAAGGGTCTGGATGCGAGGCGCGATTGAGGCGCGTATCCGCAGCGATACTTAACCAACGAGCAACGACGCAGCCGGACCCTTTTCAAGCCAACCCTTTGGGCCGTGGTCAGTTGGCTGATTTTCTGCGTTGCTCACTCCTTGCGTATCGAATTAGATATGCTCGTCGTTCGCGCCTTGAAAATCAGCCAACTGACCAACGGCGGTATGCCTCCTACTTATGACTCGATGCACTAGGCAGACTTAGTCGCCAGAGCGTGCAACTGTCAAATCAGGATTGTTGCGCCAATACCGCGAGTACATCCTGGGCCTGCTTATCGGTCGCCGCGTGCGTATCCATCCAAATGAGCTTGCCTTCCTTGAATAGATAAGCTTGTCGGGTCGCGAAAGCATTCAACCTCACAGGGACACCAAATGCCCCGGTAATTTTTTGATCACGATCGGATAGCATCGCGAAGGGTAGATGATCTTCTTCAACGAATTTTTTCTGAGCTTCGACCGTGTCGAGGCTGACGCCGAAGATTTTGACCCCTTTGCTTTGGAGTTCCGTATATGAATCCCGCAAACTGCATGCTTGAGCTGTGCAACCCGGGGTCATTGCCTTCGGATAGAAATAGACCAGCGTGTATCCGGTACTCCCCTCTTGAGCGAGATTAACCGGCTTACCATCCTGATCCGCCGTCGAAATCTCGGGGATAGGATCGCCGATTTTGAGCTTACCGTTGGCCGCCTCGGTTGTCGTTGCAGCCTTTACAACGACCACCAAACCAGCGACTAGAACAAGCAACGTAAATAGAAGTTTCATTTTCATCATATTATTTCGAGCCAGCCCGCCGTCCAGCGGACGACAATACAGCGTGGCCCTTTGATTATTGCTTCTCCTGTTGAAGCAACTTTTCGAATTTTTTGACTTTTGGTGCGACTACGAGGCGGCAATATCCCTGCGTGGGATTCTTGGCGAAGTAATCCTGGTGATATTCTTCCGCGCGATAGAAAGCGGTGAGCGGAACAATTTCGGTCACGATCGGATCGGGCCAATCCTTTTGTGCCTCGGCTTTCACCTTCTCGGCGATCGCTTTCTGGTTCTCGCTCGTGTACAAGATGATCGATCGGTACGAACTTCCCACATCGGCACCCTGTCGATTGAGAGTTGTTGGGTCGTGAGCGTGAAAAAACTTCCGCAATAACTCTTCGTAGGTTACGACCGAAGGGTCGAATTCCACCTGCACGACCTCAGCGTGACCTGTCGTTTCTGAACAGACATCTTCGTAACTGGGATTCTTCGTCGTGCCGCCTGCGTATCCGGACACAACCGATTTCACTCCATTGACGAGTTTGAATTGAGCGTCGAGGCACCAGAAACAGCCACCGCCAAATACCGCCGTTTCAAGGCCCGACACGGGAGTTGAATCATTCATTTGTGCTGACAAAAATCTGGTCAGCCCCGCCAAACAAGCAAGGACCAACAGTGCAAAAAGGATCTTCTTCATATATCCGACGCGACACGAATCCACGTGATCGGAGCTCACTTCTTGAAGAGTTTGAGATATTCGCCAAAGCCCTGCTCCTGAAGCTTGTCGACCGGGATAAATCTCAAAGCCGCCGAGTTCATGCAATAGCGCAAGCCGGTCGGTTCAGGACCGTCATCGAAAACATGGCCAAGGTGTGCATCGCTCTTCGCACCACGGACCTCAGTCCGTTCCATCCCAAATGTATCATCATTCTTTCGGACAACGGCCTCTTCGTTAATCGGTTTCGTGAAGCTGGGCCAGCCCGTACCGGATTCAAATTTGTCCTTCGAGGTAAATAACGGAATGCCGGAAATCACGTCCACGTAGATGCCATCCGCGTGGTTGTTCCAATAAGCGTTCCGGAACGGAGGTTCTGTCCCGTTTTCCTTCGTTACAAAGTATTCCTGGGCAGTCAGTTTCTGCTTCAGTTCGGAATCGGAAAGTTTTGACATATCGTTGGTCGTCTGAGTTGTCGTTTGGCCGAGGAGAGTCGTTACGCAGGCAAATCCTGCAGCGACTAAAGCCAGTGTAAATCGGTTCCTCATATTCTCGTCATTTCTCTCTAAGTTGAGAGATGCCGCGATGAGGTAATTTATTCCAACTTACGTCCGCCCTTTATAACGAGAACAGGGCAACGCGCATGTTGCACGACTCGTTCCGCTGTACTCCCGAGTAGAAATCGTTCAATGCGGCTTCGCCCGTGCGATCCGATGACGATCAGGTCGACGTTATAGTGATTTGCCATCCGGACGATTTCTTCAAATGGATAACCGACCCTGAAAAGAGGCTCGCTCTTGATTCCCTCTATTCCGAGCTCCTCATGCAATGCGTCTAGATTCTCAGCTGCCTCCCGTTCGGCGACGCCGACCTGCGCCCGAATCTCCGCTGAATTCTCGGTTCGGCGTGGGTAAGGCATAGCCACATAGTCCGGTACCTGAAAGACGTGGAGAAGATAAACGACTGAGTTGTTCCTCAAAGCTATTCCCTTGGCGTACGCGATGGTCGTTTTCGAATGCTCGGAGAAATCGATTGGAAGAAGCATCCGATCGCACATTAAGCCATGAGGGTGCAATTCTCTTTGAAGGTGGTTCGGGCTCTCAGAGTCTTGAACCGAAGACGGATTCGGATTGGCGTCGTGTGTCATGGTGGATCGGATTGGAAGCTAAGGTAAATCCTCCGCAAAAGCACGCACACAGAGGATTTACTTTGTTTCGCTCCCGCCAAACATCTGTAACTTTCGTGAGATGAATCCGGTCGGGTGGTTTCGCGATAAATGCCAGGAGCTCGTCAAACTTAAGGACACATCGCATTCGATTGCATTGGGCACTGCCATCGGAATGTTTTTCGGCTTCGTGCCGCTTTGGGGATTTAAAACGCTTCTTGCGTTGGGAATTTCTCGGCTTGCACGCGCCAACCTTCTAGCCACCGCGATTGCGGCGTCGCTGCATGATGTCGCCCTTCCGTTGCTTCCGCTTCTACTGCGTTGGGAATATGACATCGGCTATTGGATTCTGAGCAATCCGCATGTACTACCTGCGAAACTGAGCTTGTCGCATCAAAGTCCGCTGGCCCTGCTCCATTGGTCCACGTTCCTCACCGTCGGCCGGCCATTGCTGCTTGGCGCATTGGTGTTTTCGGCGCCTGCAGCAGTCGTGACCTATTACGTGATGTTATTGGTGGTCGAGCGCACGCGCTCCAAGTAGCCGGGTATCAACGCGATAGCGCCAAAGAGCTAAGGCATGTAGGAGCGGAAAAAGACGAGAAAGAATCGCCGCGTCGCCTACGATTTGGCCAAGAAACAGACTTCAGTACAATGCAATACTCATTGCTTTACCGGCAATCCTAGAGGTACCCTTGGTGCCTTAGAAACGCCGCGACCTGAACGAGGTTCTCCTTCTTGGGACTGTGAATCTCAGATAGCCAACGACAGAGGCTGTGCCGGTTCACGCCCATTTTTAGGGCCGCTGCCCTTTGCGTATCACCGGTATTTTCGAGATACCGCCGCAATGCGCTCATCACGTCATCAGGACTTACTGTTTCTTGCATTTGAAAACTCCACTTTAGGAGTTCGGGGTTTGGAGTTCGAGGTTTGGGGGGCGCAGGGCGCAGTCAATACATAGGTAACACTTCAGGTTCAATACATAGGTAACACTTTTTGGTTTAAGGTTGCTTGTTTTTGACCGCTCTACTGTTCCCCCCGAATCGGGGTTTGGGGCAGAGCCCCATTCATGGCATTTGCCCTTCATTTCTTACCTGCCAACCCCTTCAGAGTGTTACCTATGTATTGAACCTGATGTGTTACCGATGTTCTGAACCTGTACCCATCAGAAAGTGGCATTCCGTACGAGACTCCGGGGCTCTGCCAGACCGTTACTGGCGAAATCAAAATAAGGATCTCATCGTGAGACGTCTAGCTTTCTCCCGCTTTTCAGCTCCTGAAATCGCGCTCCGCCACTTCTGCCCGTTTGCTGATTTGAAGTTTGTAGCTCTGGGCGCAAGAAGATCCCAAAGTTGGTGCAAGGTTGTTCAATACGGGCCGCGAGCGACCAAATAAGTTTGGTCGTAACCTTAACCTAATGTCACTATGCACATCCGATCAAATAAATACCTCCAAGGAGTGACCACTTGTTGTGCACTCTTTTTTTCCAGTATCGCGGCTTTGTACGCGTCGAATCATCTCAGTTCTCCGACGGGCGCCCAAGATCGCGGCGCCAATATAGCCGATCATTGGGCGTTCCTCGATCCCAATGACAACACCCAGCTTGTTTTGATCCTTAGCACCCAAGGCTTCATTGTGTCTTCAGAGCACTTCGGCGAGGTCATTTTCGACAATAATCTCCGCTATCGCTTTGTCATCACGCGCGGCAATGACACGACGTCGAACACAAATATCGACGTAACATATTCTCCCGGCTTGGGCCGTGAAACGACGCAGACAGCCACGATTTCTCTCCCGGGTGGCAACACTTTCACAGCTCCAACGACAGTCGCAACCCAGGACACCATCGCGCCGCCGCAGGTGATAACTCGCGACCCGATTAGCGGAGCGCTGTTTTTCGCAGGAGCCGCGGCTGACCCGTTCTTTCTCGACGATACAGGAGCGAATCGACTCGTCGCAGACTCTCTCCAAAATCCAGGGCATCCGGATTTCAACCTGCTCGGCGAAAGACAAGGTCGTAATACATACGCGGGATTTAATACGCTAATCACAGCTATCCGGATTCCGGTGGCCCTCGTGAGCCGCGGATCGACCGTCATTGGCGTCTACACTGAAACCCAACGGCGCGCCGTCCAGCACGTTTCGAACGTCGGATCCTACGAAAATCCTGAGGGCCAGTTCCGCAACATCAACCGCGAGGGTAATCCGCTTGTAACTAACGGCCTTCTTCCCGCCTTCCTGAAAAACGCTTACCAAGGCTCAAACCCGGAGGCGGATGCGGCTGGAGTCTTCCGTCCGTTCATTATTCAGGACCTGAAAAACTTCGGAACGAACGATAGTAATATCACCGCAGTCCTGAACCAAATCCAAGTCAACGGCGATATTCTTCGAATCAATCTCACTGTCCCTAACAGGGGACCAGAAGGTGGGAACAATACGGACGGAGGATTCGCTCACCAGGGTGGGCGGCGCCTCTTGGATGATGTCGTAGATATAACTTTTACAAACCTCCACAACGGCATTTTCACGACTGATTTCGTTGATCGACCAGACAAACCCGTCCAAAACTCATTTCCGTTCGTCGCTCTTCCCTATCAGCCGTTTCTGCCGGGACAGAACGATCACACCATGCAGTAAGTAAGAAGCGCGGATTTGGACTAACTTGTCTGCCCGCCTATGCTCACCGGTTTGAGAGCCTCATTTCTTGCAGGAGGAGGAGTTCTTTTTATTCTGGTTTCCGTCGGCGCCAAAGTGTTTGGCGCCGACGACCCCGACGCGTCAGTCCGGCAGGAAGACTGGAGCCACCAGCTCATTCTGGGCGATTTTTATCAGAGAGGCGAGGAAGAGGAATGCCGATTTTTTGAGGATCGAATCCGCCGCGATTCTGATGACACCTACTCCCTGAATGCTCTGGTCGACATTTACCTGCGAAAGCTGCGACAAACTGGAGACCTCGGGTGGCTAGATCGGGCTAGTGAGACGGTGCGGCGCTCCCTGGCCTCTTTGCCTGCAGTTGCGAACGTGCAGGAGATAATGCTCCAGGCGAGGGTCGAGACTGAGTTCCACCATTTTGCCAAGGCACGGGACCTTGCGGAAGAATTTTTGAAACAGCAACCTGCAGATCCAGCCGGACTGGAAGTTCTCGGCGACGCACTCCTCGAACTCGGAGATTATACCGAGGCAGCGGGAGCCTTTGAGAAGCTGCGAGCCCTATTTGCGGAAGAAGAGCTGCCTGCAGAGGTCGACACGCGCCTTGCTCATCTGGCCTGGATCCGAGGAGACGAAGGGGCAGCAGTAGAAGATTATTCTCGTGCGATTGCCAGAGCCCGATCGATGCCTTCCGGCTTCGTTGAGATGCAGGCGTTTTGCCTTGTCCAACTCGGGCAATTGAGTTTTGAACGCGGCGCATGGGCGCACGCCTGGGAATGCTATACCCAAGCATTGGCGATCCTTCCGAGCTATTATCCCGCGTTTGACCACCTAGCGGAACTTGCCGCCGCTGAAGGTCGGTTTTCAATCGCCATTGATCTTTACAAACAACTTATAATGCGTGTAGACAGGCCCGAGTTCGATCAGATGCTCGCCGATCTGCTGATCTACCTTCAGCGGTACGGAGAGGCCAAACCGTGGATCGATGCCGCTGAACGGTCTTACTCCGCCTCGGTTGATCGTGGGCTCGTCTATAACAACCACAATCTGGTCTCGTTTTACTGCGACACCTACCTAAAGCCGGAGGCGGCGGTTCAGGTCGCGCGCCGGGATCTTGAAAACGTCCACAGCATCTTTGCCTATGCGGGGATGGGTTGGGCCCTCTACCGACAAGGCGATTATCAGGGTGCCGCACAGGCCTTTGACCGTGCTCTCGTTTTTCAAACCCCGAGTGCCCACCTTTATTATGAGGCGGGAACCGCCTATTTCCGGGCCGGTCAGCTGGTGAAGGGAAGAGATTGCCTGCAGCGAGCCTACGCCCTAGATCCCAAATTTTCCAACTTCCACGTGCATCGATGAACTCATCCGGCACAATCACAGACTTCGCCTCTGGGCATCATCGTCTCCGACTTTATCGAGCTCACATTCTTCGATGTTCCTGGATCTTAGGCTTCAGCATCTTCTCCTGGGCGATAATCTTTGGCGATAAAGGATACGCCCACCCGGTAGCGCAGGGCGCAATGATTATAAGAGTCTCGCCCGTTGACCTGGAGATCGTCGCGCGAGTCTCGGTCGAAGAAGTCTTTGTTGCGTCAGCGCTGAGCCGGCGGCCGGACGCGTCGGATAGCTTGTCAGAGCTCTGGATGGCCCATGGTAAATACTTGCTTCAACATTTTCATCTCTTCGTTGCCGGTCAACTTCTGGAAGGTGTTTTGATCAAAGCCCAGCCTCCTTCAGAGGGGAAAAGCAGCTCCGACCAGGCAGTTTATACGTTTTCTTACCGTCTCCCCAAAAACGCTGGGCCGACCTCGACTGTCGAGCTAAGGGAGGACGTCCTCGAGGGGCTGGATTATGCGCCGGGGAACCCTTGGACCGCGAGTTACGTAGTGTCGATCGAACACTCAGATCGCGATATCAGAGAAGGCCTTTTGTTAGATCGTCAGCAGTCACTTAGTTTTCCAGTGGGTGGGTCTTCAGAGGAAGAGAACAGCGAAACTGGTCGGATAAGTTGGGTGCAGGTTTTGACGGAATACTTTGCTCACGGCTTGTGGCACATCTTCACCGGCTATGATCACATGCTTTTCATGGGCGCAATCGCGCTGGCGGCTTGCTCTATTATTGACCTCATCAAGGTGGTTTCGGCTTTCACGTTGGCCCATTCGATTACCCTCACGTTGTCGGTCTTGAACGTGGTGCGGCTGCCCGAAAGAATCGTAGAACCGCTGATCGCAGGAAGTATTGTCGTGGTTGCCGTACAGAATGTCCTCAAACCAGCTCAGGCCCGCGGGTGGATTCGCCTCGGGGTCGCGTTTTTCTTTGGCCTTTTTCACGGCCTTGGATTTGCCGGTGGTCTTCTCGAAGCGATGGCAGGTCTACCCGCAGTTGCTATCGGCATCGCTCTTGTCGGTTTCAGCTTAGGCGTCGAAACCGCTCAGCAGGCAGTAGTCCTACCGACCTTTCTCGTCATCAAACTACTACATTCCGCCCGTCCGACGAGGTCTCAGCCAGAGTCCGCAGTGCTCGTTCGTCGATTCGGTTCGATCGGTATCGCGATCTGTGGAGTTTTCTATCTCTGTGAAGCCCTTACTCTTCCGCAGGCCTGAAAGGATATAGTTAGTTTTCCCTTTTCCGAACTTATTACCTTAGGCGAAAAAGGCCATCGTTTTACGCCCCACGACTTTGTGCCACAGCCGATCTCGGGCTCAACTTTGACCTCGACGAATCTCCATAGCCGTTCGACCCGTCATCTTCTTCAGCACCCGAGAGAGATGGGACTGATCAGCGAAGCCACTAGCTCGTGCGATCTCGGTCAAGGTAACGGTTTCGTCGCCGTTCTTGATCTGCTCGACCGCTTGGCGAACTCGTTCCCGCAAAATAAACTGATGAGGCGCGAGTCCGAGGCTCGCTCGGAATGAGCGGGCGAAATGATATGGCGAATAGCGGACTAAGCGAGCGAGATCCCGAATGCTAATTGCTTTGTGGATATTTTGGTAAATATAGCCGCGAATGCGGGCCAGATTCATCTCGCCTAAGACGGTGCAGGGCGGGCGCATGGGTCTCCTGGAAAATCTGCGGCCCGCCGTTTGCGCAATGGTCATCACGAGATTGTCTCGGTACCCAGCGGCGACGGGCGACGAATCGGATGCCACCGAGATCAGCGCCCAAATCAGGTGCTCGAGTAGCGGATCCGTAAAAGTGCTGAGTGTATCGGCCGAGAAATCAGCGGGCTTTACGGGGAAGATTTCTGCTAACAGTTCTCTCAATTCCGAGAATCGAAGCCCTAAGCCAGCGCAGCGGAAATTGCCGGAAAGCTCGTAATCGCGTCTGGTTTCCGGCGGAGTGACGGTAAGAGCTCCGGGAAAGATTTGGACCCGTTGACGAAAATCACCGGTACGGGTCTCCATCCAGCAGTCTCCCTTGGTGATCAGATGGATCGTGAAATCCAGGTTAGCCTCGTCCGGATAGCAACCTGCTGGTCCTTCACAAACAGAAAGGTTTCCCCCGGCGATGTCATATTCCGAGCGGAAAGCCAAAAAGCGTTTCCAACTCGATCGACTGGCGGTCTCTAGATGGCTAAGCATGTTAAGAGCTGGGTCGCCGGAAGGTCAACCATTGCGAAACTCGCTAAATGGACCTCACACAGTCGAAGTTAGTTTCTTTGCCGATTACTAAACCGGGCTACTGATTAGTCTCAGGCAGGCCTAAAGGCCATCGGCGATCGCCAAACAATATCCTTTCGCGGGAAGATCACTATATTTGTCTCCTAGTGCGCTTGACATAAGCATAATCGCCGCAGCGCTTGCTGCGATTATTCTACGTGCTTTCATAGATTCCTGAATAAACTCATCGAGATTCCGGCGCGCTTCATCGCTTGTCCGCCGTCGAACTGTCCGTAGGAACTCCCGACGATAGACCGCCTCTGCAACCGCGATCGTTGTATTCTCTGTTTCTTGAGGATTAGTCGATAATCTACTCCGAACCTTACACAATAATGCATCGCGGCCTAGCTGCAGCCAATAGAACGCTGTGCCGGCGTATCAGCGTCGCCTACCGCATCCTCGGCGCAGACGGTAGACTGGGCCTCACTGGACGAGGCCCTGGCCCGTTTCCTGAAAGTGCATCCCGACACAAACGTTGCCTAGAATCGTGATGGAAGCAGGAATAAGAGCTATTCGCGAAATTTGGTGGATCGATTGTTTCGCCAGCGAGCCCGCCTGAAACCAATGTCGGTTAGTTAGCGGCGTCAGCAATGCTGCGTTCCATCAGATGCTGCTGGAGCTTAGGATCGAGTTTGACTCCATCGCTAGCGCACAATATTGATCATCGAGGACCCCGGTTGTAGGGTTGTCCCTGGGCCCTGCTAAGCGGAACCCAGTTGTCGTCGGCTTTTCGTATATTTTCGTCGATATCGCTGCGAAATTCTTTCGCACTATCGGCGGTGGAGCAAACATAGAGCTTACCCTTATAGAGGAAAAAGGCCGCTGGATCGCTGTCCTTCAATTCGCCTTTGCTCACGTGACCAGCGCAGAAGCCTCCATATTGCGGGACATATCTGGAAGGATTCTTGCTAAACGCGACTTTGTCGGCCACGGAAACGAAATAGTAGATCACACCCCCGAACCTGGTCTGAATTGCCGGATTGCCTTTGACGGCCTGGCGACGGGTAAAATAGGCAACTGGGTCGTATCCCTTCAAAATTACGCCGTTGCTGTCCACGTTCATTCGGGCCTTCGGGGCGGGCTTGGCGGTTTCTTCGGCCAGGACGACGATCCCATTGTCTTTGGCGATTCTACTCGGATTCAAGGACAGGTTGGCCGCATTGAGGATAACGGGAACCGTAATTGCTACGATGAGACTCGAAAGAATTGAGATCGGTTGCGTTTTCATAATTCGATAGTGTTGCTTTCTAGCTTGGAGCAGAAACTGGGCGGAAAAACGTTATTTATACTGTTTAGGTGACCTTGACGGTCGAGCTCGGATAGTCATTTTCGTCTTGGTTAAACTGTGACAGTGCAGGCGCAATCTAAAAACGTCCAAATCATTTCCATGTTCGCAACTATTCACGTTTTTGTGGCGAGGGGTGGCGGACCGTCCTGAGGTAGGTCCGTCTTCTCGCCTTGATCAAGTTCCGAACAAACGCGGAACGCTTCGTTGACCGCGCCAGAGGCATGTGCGGTCGAAGTATCGTCGATCGCCGGCGAGCGCTCGTGGAGATACTGTACGAAATCCTTTGTGAAGAAGAGGTCTAAAGTCCAGTCAAGTGCTACCCGCAACTTCTTTTCCAGGCGCGGGAGTTTGAGAAGATAAACGGTTCGCCAAAGCCACCAAGCGATGAACCCGGAAAAGTTGATGCCGAAAATTCTTGCGACGCCGGTCCGACGACCGATCGACGCCAGTAGACCGAGGGTCTTAAATCGGAAAGGCTTCAAGGCGTCACCGCGAACGCTCGCCGCGATATTGTTCGCCAGCACCTTGCCCTCACGGGAGGCATGTTGCGCCGTTGGTGGTTGATATCCACCCTGCTGGTCAGGAATCAAGGCACAGTCGCCGAGAGCCCAAACGCCCGGATGACCTCTAATACCCATCTCAGCGTTAACTTTGAGGCGATTGTGTTCCTTCGGGAGATCCAGTTGATCTAGTAAGGGGTGCGGCGAGGTGCCCGCCGTCCAGATCAAAGTAAAACTGTCGATTCGAGTGCCGTCGGTTAGTTCGATTTCTCCCGATGTTACCGCCTTGACTTTCGTGTTTGGACGAATCTCCACACCCCGCTCAGCGAGCTTACGGCCGGCATAACGGCCGAGTTCTTCCCCCAGTTCAGGAAGAACGAAATCACCGGGATGAACCAAAAGGACGCGGAGCATCTCCGTCTTGAGATTCGGATAATAGGGCAGAGCGTCCTTCAAAAGATCATTGATGCTGCCCGTAGTTTCAACGCCGGCGAATCCACCCCCGGCAACCACGAATGTCAGAAGCGCCGCACGGTCCTTCTCGGCACAATCGGTGCCCGCCTCCTCGAGATGCTCGATCAGCCGGTTGCGCAGAACGATCGCGTCTCCGAGCGACTTCATGGTAACTGCTCTTTCCAGGAGACCGGATATATCGTAAAAATTTGTCACGCAACCTAGTCCAAAGACGATGTGGTCGTATTCCATGGAATGAGTGTGGCGGTTTAACCCGTGCGCGACGACAACGCGACGCTCCGCCAGGTTGACAGACTGAACCTCGCCCTCAAAGAATCGGACGTGCTTGCGCAAAATCCTACGGATCGGATTGACGATATGAGTTACATCGAGGTCACTAGCCGCTACTTCATGAAGCATCGGCGTGAAGAGGAAGAAGTTTTCCTGACTAATCAGCGTAACTTCGAAATCGGGATCATGGCGCTTCTCGAATTCGAGCGCCGCATATAGACCACCGAAGCCGCCGCCAAGAATGAGGACGCGAGTTTTACTCATGGGATGTCGCTCGCTTCACGCCCTTTTGCATCGGCCGTCTAGGCAGTGCGCAAAGAATTGCGGCCGCCTACGTCTGATCCGCGCATCTTCGAAATTGCTGTTGTTCATGTTAGTCTTCGTTTTCGTTCGCTTACTCGCCTGCAGTGAATCTCGGGTTTGTTTTCTCAAAACGGTTTACGGCTTCCTGAATCAGTCGCTACGGGGAAGATTTCCTTACAAAGAAATTGCGCTTCCCGTTTTGCGCTAAACGATATTGCTCTTGATCTGAAGGTAATTTGAGAACAAGATTTGGAGGAGAAAGGGAAATTTTCCGAGACGGAGGCGAGAGATCGAAAACGCCGACGTCTTGTAGCTCGACCCACAACACCGTCAATTGTCACTACACGGTTGGGCGCCTTTGTCGAATTACTCTTACTCAGGAGGTCTCTTAATAAAATTAGAGGATTGTCAGCACTGTTCTTAATCTAACCCTATGCTCGGCATCTAAGAGGCGCCGGGGTCCTGGCCAATTTTGGCTTCCGTGAAGGCAATGGCAGACGTTCATTTGCGAATTCGACTTCGAGGCAAGCGTACCGGCAACCCGCTCTCGTTCAGTCGGCGAGGATATTAACTCGGCACCGCGGTCAAGCTGATTAACGATCTCGAAAATCGAGCGCCAACGTGTGCGTACTGCTGCTGGCAAGTGTCCGCTGCCAAAAGCCCGCGGCCGGTGACTAAATATGTCGAGCCGACGCATAGGCTGTCAGTTAATGAGACGCTGATCAAATATCTCGATCTGAGAAACAGCAAAACCGGTTAGGTTATCTGCGGGTGGCGCATCGACCGGGTGAAGAGGTGCTGTTTGGGTCTTTGAGTGGTGCACCCACGGAACATCGCGGGAGGTACGGCATTGATTAAATATATTGTAAACAAATTCTCTGACAGTGCCCAGATCGTTTTTATAACAGGTCAACCGGGTGGAAGTGTCGCGAAACTTGTATCTCGTTTTCACGATCGGCCGACAAGGGAACCTGAGCCTCGGCAATCCTTGGGATGCGGGAATCGTCTTGGATGCTCTTTTGCGAATCGACGTTAGCCTGAATCACAAAACAACCGGGTCCGTAAAATCAATGGGCTTTCACGCTCGGGAGGGACAGACTTCATCCGGTCCTTGGACCGGCGCGGACCAACCACCAAACTACTGGGAGAGCACAGAAGCCGTCCCTCCCTCACGGAATCGCCCTAGGCACCCGCCAATATGAGCGGCTAGGTTTGATTACTACTGCGGCTTGCTTCCGTCGGTTGCGCAGCCTCCCTTTCCTTTGCACGAGTTATGGCCAGGATGCTTGCCACCGCCCTGGCCCTTGCAGTCGTTTTGACCTTTGCACGCGTGTTGGGGTAGCGGCTTCTGAGCGTCAGCCATCGTCCCGAGGGAGGCGCCCGGATGGCTGGAGGTGTTCAATGCATAGGCACGGACGGCCATAGATCGATCATGGACTTCAGGACATCGTGGTAATCGGCGCCGTCCAAGTCCTTGCCTCCAGCTAACACTAGGGTTAGATCGTGCGAAAAAAGCACAGACCTGCAATCCGGTCCGTCAGGTCGCGCAGGTGGTAGGCCCGGCGGAACGGAGAAGCAGCCGGATCGCGGATCAAGTAGTCGCGGCCTTCCTTCCCCACGATCACCACGAAATGATAATCGCCGTCCGGCAGCGGGATCAACGCAATGACGGGATTTCCCGCCAGCAAATTCGAGTCGATTAATTCGTAGGAAGGACCTCCATTGTAGGCCAGTTCCAAGTGGGCGGGCGCGATCAACGGCACCCGGCTCCAATGAATCAGTCCATCACCGGTGAATCCGCCCGTTCTGGTCAGGAAAGCATTCAGCTGCTGCGGGTCGGTTTTGATCCCGTAAAATGCGGCGACCATCGCGGCTGAAGTCACCGCACACCCCTCGTCGCCCAGCGTGTCGGTGGATGGCCCAAGTCGAACGTCGCTCCACCGGGGATCATCCTGCGCAAAAGCTGGCACCGGAATTTCCACGCGACCGTGGAAATATCGTCCCCCGATACTCGGAATTGCGCCGTTAACTTCGGCGTGTACGACAGCATCGAAATTAAGGGCCAGAAACAGACTGGCGATAACGAGCAGAGATTTTAGCACCATCAGGAACTTTACTTCACCCTGCTCTCTCGGCAACCGACCAATGGAAATCATGCCGTTCATTAAGGGCCCTGCGATGACCCCGACCGCATGATTGCTCAGACTTCGATCCGCCATACCAGGCAAAGTCGTCTCTGAGGAAGCCGGTACGAGCTGGTGAACTTCAATACGCTCTGGAACGTTGGAAGTTACGGCATCTGAATTAGCCTTTTACCTCTTTGAATGTCGCTGTCGCATTCTCGTAAAAAATAGCTGTATTATGGCATTTAGATCTAACTAATCGCGCAATGACTAATACTCAAGATGTGTCCCTGATAGGGCTCTGCCAACAACACAGACTTCGTTAAGAAGTGCTTGCAGATCCTGTTCAAACGATGCGGACGAATAGATCGGATCTTACTAGCGTGCACACACTACGTGGCGCTTATGCCTTTAATTCAACAGTTCATACCTGAGGACTTAGATATTGTGACTCAGACTAAACCACCTGCACCATCAAACTTCGTCAGCATAATGAGCCGGAGTTCCGTCGGCAAGGCGCGTAGGCGACGGAGACGAGAAATTCTTACTCGGCAAGAAAATTTTTTTCAACGCGGTTCCTTGTAAGGTTCGGGCGATGTCGTCGACTAATCTTGCAGAACCGGGGAAGTTATCGATGATAAACTACGAGGCGACCCAAGATGGGGGGAATTATCTGCCGTGAGTTTTTGCGGAATAAAAATATAACATTCTTTCTCCGGCTGTGTGTGAGGTCCATTTAGCGAGTTTCGCAATGGTTGACCTTCCGGCGACCCAGCTCTTAACATGCTTAGCCATCTAGAGACCGCCAGTCGATCGAGTTGGAAACGCTTTTTGGCTTTCCGCTCGGAATATGACATCGCCGGGGGAAACCTTTCTGTTTGTGAAGGACCAGCAGGTTGCTATCCGGACGAGGCTAACCTCGATTTCACGATCCATCTGATCACCAAGGGAGAGTGCTAGATGGAGACCCGTACCGGTGTAAGACTCGGGTTGACGCGTCGTTTTGGGATACAACTTGAACGGCGAAGTGCAAGTTGCAGCCGAGTTAAGGCAATTCTACGGTTCGTGGCTGCGCCATCTTCAACGGAGCTTACGCGTCTGGCATTCTTTCTCTTCTGCGGCGCTCAATGCGTGGCTGCGAGTTTGGGCCAAGTGAATCCTGTCCTCGCCACCCCAACTCCCTCACCGGCCCCCAGCGAATCAGCTCAACCCAGCGTGAACACCAACGGGACGTTCTCGCCCATCGTCGTCGTTGGTCGGGAAGATAGCATGATCGGCATCGCCGGCTCCGCATCCGAGGGAACCGTTGGACAAGAGGAGATTTCGGAACGTCCGCTTCTCCGTCCGGGTGAAGTCATGGAGACCATCCCGGGTGTGATCGTTACTCAGCATGCCGGAGGCGGTAAAGCGAACCAATATTTCTTGAGAGGCTTCAACCTCGATCATGGGACCGACTTTGCGACGGACTTCAATGGGGTCCCAATAAACCTTCCCACCCATGCCCACGGCCAAGGTTACACCGATCTTAATTTCCTTATTCCTGAGCTGGTTCAAAAGCTTGATTACGGAAAAGGCCCGTATTACGCCCAGTACGGCGACTTCGCCTCCGCCGGTGGTGCCGATATCCAGTACTTCGATCGTTTGCCTCAAAATATAGCCTCGGGCACCATCGGCCAATATGGCTACTATCGCGGGCTGCTCGCCATGTCTCACACCATTGGAGAGAACGATCTTTACGGCTACAACGGCCAGGATCGTGTCGTTCCGGACGTAAATCCAGGCACCATTCTAGCCGCTATCGAAACCTTCCACGACGACGGGCCGTGGGATCCGCCGGAAAATTTTCGCAAACTGAATTTCGTCCTTCGCTATAGCCAGGGGAGTACTACCGACGGGTTCAGCCTGATGCTCAACGGGTATTCCGGCGCCTGGACCGGCGAACAGCAGATCCCTGAACGGGCCATTCGCCACGATGACATCGGCTATTTCGGCAACCTGGATCCCTCCGACGGGGGCGATAGCCAGCGCTACATGTTCACGGCAGAATGGCATGGACAACTAACCGATAATTCCTATACCAAAGCGATACTCTACACTTACTATTACGATCTGGATCTCTTCTCGGATTTCACATACTTTTTGGATAACCCGGTCCTGGGTGATCAATTTGAGCAGAAAGACCAGCGCATGGTCAGCGGATTGACCATCGATCACAAAATTATTGATCAATGGTTCGGACGTGACGTCATCAACGATTTCGGCTTGCAGGTCCGGAATGATTATATCTTCGACATTGCGCTCAATCACACACACCAAAGAAATGTCTACGCACAGCTGACGGATGACCGGGTCATCGAAACGAGTGTCTCCGAGTATTTTGAGAATCGTATCCAATTCAGCGATTGGTTTCGTACGGTTGCGGGTGTGCGAGGTGATTTTTTCACCGCGGCCGTTACGGACAAATTAGGGGGACCGAACGGCGGTACATCAAGTTCGTTTCTGGCCAGTCCAAAGCTGCAAATGATCTTGGGGCCCTGGTTCAACACAGAATTCTATCTGGACGGTGGATTTGGGTTCCATAGTAATGATGCTCGCGGAACCACTGCCGTCGAAAACCCGGCGGCTGAGGGTGGTGGGTCGGCCGCCAAGGTTCCACTTCTGGTCCAACAAAGGGGAGGCGAGGTCGGTGTACGAAGCACTGCGATTCCACAACTGCAAACGACATTTGCTTTGTGGTACCTGGCTTCAAATAGTGAGTTGGTGTTTGACGGAGATACAGGGGATACGGTGCCTACGCCTGCCTCGGAGCGCTATGGGATCGAGTTTAGCAACTATTACACGCCGTTTCCGTGGCTGACTCTGAATGCGGATTACGCATGGTCGAACGCTCGATACACCCAGTCTAACACAGCGGGACAATACGTCCCCGAAGCCGTCGAAAAGGTGTTCGATGCAGGAATTAGTGTCCACGATCTGCATGGATTCGAGGCAGATTTGAGATTTCGCTACTTCGGTCCCCGCGCCTTGACGCAAGATGATAGTGTGAGGTCGCCGGCCACTGCGCTTCTTTACGCGGGCGTTGGGTATCGGTTCAATGCCATGTGGAAGATTACTGTCGATATCTTGAACCTGCTGAACACACGTGCTGAGGACATCGCTTATTATTATGCGTCTCGGTTGAAAAACGAACCGCCGGGACCAGACGGCGGAGGTTACAACGATCTGGAGTTTCATCCAGCTGAACCACGCCAAGTGCGGGTGACCTTGACCGCGAGATTTTGAGAGCAGCATGATCGTTGCGCCTCTTCGAAAGGCCCGGCGCAACGAGGGTGTCAAGCACGGGAAACTCGTGTTGACCACGACCGGTAAAGGCGTCCCGGAATAAGGGCTGCGTTCTTCTCGACTTGAAAATCTCATTCTAGGGCTCTGTACCTAGTCGAGCCGATTCGCGGGAAATTAAATCTGGTTCTCGCCGGTGCGAAAAAGGCTTCTGGATCAAGTCCAGAAGCCATTTTACGAGTAAATGGATGGTGCCGATGGCGGGACTCGAACCCGCACGACCCTTTCGGATCAACGGATTTTAAGTCCGTTGCGTCTGCCATTCCGCCACATCGGCCGGTGCCAACAGGCTAGAAATGATCGGTCGTTCTGCAAGTGCAAAAACGGCGAAGCGACATTCTGTGCACCGAGTCCGAGGCCGACATTGCAACACCAGCCTTGGACTTGGTGCTCAAAAAAAGAAAGAAATGGATTGAAATCAGGCCGCCGGAAGCTTTTCGACAACAGGCGAAGTCATTGATTTGGACAGATGATTTGTTGCACCGGATTTAGCCGCGCTTGTTGGAGCGGTGGTTCCGTGGCCGTTATGGTAAATCTCGGTTCTGAATATCGGAATCTCTTTCGGGGCTTCGATTCCGATCTTAACCGCGTCTCCGTCAATTCTGGTTACCTTGATGTGGATTGAATCCCCGATGACGATACCCTCGTTCACCTTTCTGGATAGGATGAGCATTCTTAATACTTTCTGTAATTTGCGCTTGTAGCCGATCCCTGTTCAGGGATTGCGAAGACCGGTTAAATTAGTGGGAGATTCGCCAAACGATCTCCTGTCATACTGTGGAAGGAGTTTCCGTACAAAATCTCTGTTTTATGGTCTCGTTTTGACTGAGACATTCCTGCATCCGGGTACTGAGTCGCTCGACTTCTGCGAGCAACGCATCAACCAACGGATGAACGTAATCGGGGAATCTGTGGATCACTTCAACGATCTGGGCATCCTCACTTAGCAAAAATTTTGAAGCACTATGCCGGACCGCCATCTCTCGGACCTGGGCACACCGAGAAATCACACGTAATTGGAGACGGATCTGCTCTTCCAGTCGCTCATTTTCTGCACTGTCACGCCGGTGCAGTGTGTCCGTCTGTTGAGTCAAAAGCCTGATAAGGTCACCCTTTTCCTGGAGCTCATTTCTCAACGCATCCACCAATTGATTCCAGTCATCTTTCCCGTCCATAGTTTCCGAGATGGAAGTCTTAAGCCAGGAGGTTGACTAGGTAATTGCGAAGTTGTCCGACCGTTTGAGTGTGGATTTGGCAAATCCTAGATTCAGTCAGTCCGAAACAAGCGGCGATCTCGGACAGACGCATATTTTCGTAGTAGTACATCCCAAGAACTTTTTTCTGCACGGGTGGCAGCTGTTCCATCCGTTGAGCGAGCAATGCCAAGACTTCCTTTCGCTCCAGCACGTCGATCGGCGCGACACAGGAATCATCAGGAATGATATCGTGCAAAGACTGCTCTTCGAGTTCCGATTGCTCATCGGCCCCGTCCAGGGAAATGAATCTAACCGGACGAACCTCTTCCATGAGATCCGCGAGCTCTTCTTCGGTCATTTGCATCTCGGCACAAATTGAATCCTGGCTGATAGAGCCCCCTTGCTCCTGTTCGAGCTTTGAAATCACAGACCCCAAACGCTTGGCTTTGGAGCGGGTCGCACGACTCATCCAATCCATCCGACGCAGTTCATCGAGGATCGCTCCGCGAATCCGGGTGGTCGCATAACTCGCGAAACTGCTCTCCCGCGACGGACGATAATTCCGTGCGGCAGCAACAAGTCCCGTGACTCCTACGCTGTAAAGCTCATCAGCCTCAATTTTGCTGGGCAGCTTCCGTCTCATCTTCTCGACGATCGATCGGACGAGTGGAAGGTGATTCTCTAGCAGGCGCTGAAACGAGTCTTCGCTCGTTGAGGTTGAACTCGATCCGGTTGTTATCGGAGAATCGGACCGTTTATGAACTGTTGGGGCGGCTATCGTTTGCATTCGCTCAGGTTTGCGGGTTACCAAAGCAATTCGGATACCAACCCTTTTTACAAATTTTTTAAATCACGTAACTTCCTTATGACTAGGTATTTATATCTTTGGACATTTTTTGAAGCGGCGTTGGCACTCAATTTTTGCCGGGTAAAACCCCTAAATCAGGGATCTCCGGCAACGGCAGCTCGGCAAATTCTGCCGACTACCCTGGAACCGGTAGATTCTGCCGGTGGGATCCGCTTTATGTCCTCCTCTCTGCCGGATTTGCACAGGAGACCGCAGCGCGACGCAGGCCGCAACTAAATGGATGCGGTATCGACAGGTGTCGCTGACACTCCGATACGCCCATACGCCGACACTGCATCTATGTGGCTGGGGCTGTTGCCCCGTTGTGCCTTGTATCTTCCCTGTGGTGAACCTTTCCCGGGGAGTGGACAGGCGAGACGCCTATCCTACGATCGCCGACACCCCCGATACGCCCACGCGCCGATACTGCATCCATGTGGTTACGGGCCCCCGCGCCCTACGCGGCGGGAGCAGCCTCGTATTGCGATCCCTGACTTGCACGGATCGGGCGGTAGTAGCTATCGCGCTGCATCGGATCACGGCCGGCTTCACGGATACTTCGCTCGAGCGTCGCTTTGGTCTGCTCTTGCGGGGTACTGGATCCAGCCATGTGAAAAATCTTTTCTTCCATGAGTGTGCCATGCAAGTCGTCAACGCCGTAATTGAGAGAAACCTGCGCAAGCGGCAACGTCATCGCAATCCAGTAACCGGTGATATGATCAAAGTTATCTAAATAGATTCGGCTAACAGCCAGATTCCGGAGTTGATCGAGTGCAGTAGCCGGTCTGATATGCTTTAACTCGGTCGTTTCCGGGACAAACGCGAAGGGCACAAACCCTGTAAACCCTCCTGTTTCGTCCTGAAGTTCGCGCAACTGCCGCAAATGATCGACTCGATGCTCGATCGTTTCGATATGCCCGAAAAGCATTGTGCAGGTGCTTCGTCCCCCCATTTGATGCCACAACCGATGCACTTCTTTCCATTCTTCCGCAGTTTCTTTACCTCGGCAGATTTTGTCCCGGACACCAGGATGAAAGATTTCTGCACCGCCGCCTGTGAGAGAATTTAGACCGACATCACGCAGACTATCAAGAGTCTGCCGGAGAGACTTCTTGAAGATGCGTTCGGCCAAGTGCCTGACCTCAATCGCAGTAAAAGCTTTGATATGGAGGCCCGGATCGAGCGCGCGAAGACTGCTTAAAAGTTTCAGATACCATTCACCAGGCAGGGTCGGATGAAGGCCACCGACCATGTGCACCTCCGTTATCCCATGTTCGAGCGATTTCCGAGTGGTCTCGACGATCTCCGGAATGGCGAGCTCAAAGGCATGAGGATCCCGTTTCCTGGCACCGAACGCGCAAAACTGGCAGGAAAGAATGCAAAGGTTCGAATAATTGATATATCGATTCAGGATATACGTTGCCCGGTTCCCATTTTTTCGTTCGCGAACAATGTTCGCGATGAGCCCGAGCGCGTTAATATCGGTGGAATGGTAGAGTTGCGCAGCTTCGTCCTCATTGATTCGTTCGGCGGCCACGACTTTGTCGTAGATCGAGCGTAACTCTTGGGAGACGAGCCTCATGCTTGTGAAATTATTCACAAATTAAACCTGACACATGACCTTTCTCTCATCAAGCTCGCCGCAAAGTTCCTCGTTTCCCAGCAACATTTGAAGTTGCGAGGGGTTCTACAGGATACGATGAGTCTTGCCCGTCGAATGTTAAATCCATCCATGCACCCTGCGGAAACTCCCGAGCCTGAGATCGGTTGGATGGCCCGCATTCGAGACGGAGACATGGAGGCTCTACGGCTGCTTGTGGAGATGCATCAGTCCCGAGTGATCGGGACGATCAGCAAAATGCTCGGTTCTGAAGCCGAGGCGGAAGACCTCGCACAGCAGGTCTTTATACGCGTTTGGAAATCCGCTCCGCGCTACCAGCCAACCGCAAAGTTCACTACCTGGCTCTTCCGTATCACCCGCAATCTGGTTTTCAACGAACTCAGGCGCAGACGTCATTTCGCAGATCAGCCGGACGAAGCACCGGAGCCGATCGAACGACCGGAAAAGGAGCCGGACCGAGTATTGCTGGACGACGAGCTTCAGCGCGCGATCCAGGAGGCGATCAGCCAGCTCCCGGAAACGCAGCGAATGGCAATCATCCTGCGCCGATACGAGGAGCTGCCTTACGAAGAGATTGCGAAAGCAATGGGAACGACGGTGCCGGCGGTCAAAAGCATTCTGTTCAGGGCGCGAGCCGAGCTTCGGGAGCGCCTGGCAAAATATTTGGGTTAACCGTTGCGCGCTTCGCGGAACGCTCGACCGAGAAACGAATAGAGGTCGGACGGTAGCATCGCCTCCTCGGAAGAATGATCTGCCGCGAACTCCGCTGCTCTCCCGCAAAGCCACGCACCTAGCCTGCCGGCATCGAAATCGGGAACGCCCCGAGCGAGAAGGGCGGTGCAGACACCTGTTAGAACGTCACCGGAACCACCTGTCGCAAGACCGGGTGATCCGGTCGAATTGTAGGCCATCGGCTTCCCCTTTTTGCCGACGAGGGTCCGAGCACCCTTCAGCAACAGCGCACACGGAAACTCGGTCGTAAACTCCCGGACAATTTCGATTCGGGTCTTGCCGCTCGTCGACCAGAGCCGCCCCATTTCTCCAGGGTGCGGCGTCAAGAGGCGTGGTCCGGCGCAGTTTTGCAATGTATGTACCGAACTCGAAAGTGCGTTCAACGCGTCTGCATCCACGACCATCGGCCCATCAAACCGGGAAACCACTTCAAGGATCGCTTCCGGCTTGGCAGCGCCGAGACCGGGACCAATTCCGATCGCGTCCAAGCGATCTTCAAGGACCGAGCGGAGATCCTCAATCGGCTTCACCATAATTTCCGGGGCAACGGTGCACACCACCAGACTGTAGATTATTTCCGGCACATAAAGAGTGATCAACCCCCCACCGGCGCGAGCCGCAGCGATGGAGCATAAGACGGAGGCTCCCACGAAGCCCCGTGAACCAGCCACAATTCCAATTCGTCCGAAATTGCCTTTGTGCGAGTCAAACGGCCGCCGCGGTACCAGCGTCCGCAAGTTGACCGGAGAACTAAATAGAGCTCGCTCGGGATTCGCAATCGCACGCCACGTCAGGTCAGGCAACTCGATCACAAGAATGCGGCCGACAAAATTTGTTGCATCGTCTCGGAACAACGCCCTCTTCGGGAAACTGATCGTTATCGTGAAGTCCGCCATGACGGCGTCGGCGTCTACTCCGTCTTCCCCCACTCCGGTTGGCAGATCGACCGCATAGATATCTGCGTTGGTTTGAACACGCAGAGCGTTCATTTCCCGGGTAAACGCCTTCAGCGACGGGCCGAGCAGGGACCTGGACCCAAGCCCAAGGAGCCCGTCGATGATTACTTTCGGCCGATCTTTTGGCAAATTCGTGACAGGCGCATCCTGCCGACGCGCTTGCAGCGTCTGCATCTTTTTCTTCGGGAGCGGCTGCAAACCGCTGTCCGGCACGAGTTGCCTGGTCCAGATTTCCCAACCGGCTCGCGCAAGCAATGCTGCGGCAACGATCGCGTCGCCGGCATTATTGCCTTTGCCCAAGTAGGCTACGCAGATGCCGGGCCGAGGTTCGCGCTGCAGAATGGCATTTGCGATTCCCTCGGCCGCCTGATCCATCAACGTTTCGGCTTCGATGCCATCCGCGAACGCAGCCCGCTCGAGTTCCGACACCTCTTGCGAAGTGAGGATCGCATCAATCACTGGGCAGCTTTTTTGTCCGCTTCGACGTGGAGTTCAATCTTGACGTCGTCTCCGACGACTTGGGTCCCTTCGACCACTTTGTTCCAGGACAAGCCGAAATCGCTACGCTTGACTGCAGTTGTTGCATCCCAGCCGCTGACAATTGAACCCGGCTTCATTCCGGGCCCTTTACCAATCAGCTCGACATTCAAAACGACCTCTTTTGTAACACCATGCATGGTTAGATCGCCGGTGACTTCTGCGGTGGTCTTGCCTGTCGATTTGACCGATTTGCTCTTGAAAGTGATCGTTGGGAATTGTTCGGCGTTGAAGAAGTTTGCCGATCGCAAATCGTCATCACGCATTTTGACCCCGGTATCGATACTGGTGGTCTTGATTGTTACATCGACGGAGGACTGCTCCGGGTTCGCTTCGTCGAAAGTGATCGATCCTTCAAAGTCGTCAAACTTGCCCGGCACGTTCGAAAAGAGGTGCCGAACCTGAAAACCGATCGTTGAGTGAGCTTTGTCGAACACGAAGGTGTCGGCAGCGACAGCGGAATGCATGAGCATTAACGCCGTTAGTGAGGAGAGGATTGCTATTTTCTTCATACGAATATTCCGGCTCTACCTAAGAACCAGCAAGCAACGGAGTCAATCGCTCAAAAATCCGGAATCCAGGTTCGAAAAGAGAAAACCCGTTAAGCCGCCAGGCCAAACGGGTTTTCTCGGTCGCGGGGGGGGAAACATGTTCCCTGGTTGCCCTCTGATGCCTAGACTTTGCTTTTAAAGTCCTTGCCTGGGACAAACTTGACGGTCTTTGACTTCGGGATACGAATCTGCTGAAGAGTTTTCGGATTGACTCCTTTTCTCGCTTTTCTCTCAACTACCTTGAAGGTCCCAAATCCTACCAACTGGACGATCTTATCCTTTTTCACGCCGAGCTTTACGGCGTTGATTACTGCTGTGACCGCCCTTTCCGCTTCCGTTTTACTCGTTTCGCTGCCGAGCTGCTTTTGGACCGCTTCAACTAACTCTACTTTGTTCATGATAAACGAGGCGTTTGTCGTGCGACGAGAGGCTTTGGAACCTAGTATCCAAGCCGGTTTGCGGACGAACGCTCCTAATTTTGTCGTTTTGACAACATTCGCCAGTTTTTGTCAATGCATTAATGCTTTTTTATGGACTCAAATCTAATCCTGGAGCGGCTTGAGCGGTATCTCGGCGTAAAACCGATCGTTCCACCTGACGTTTACGTCGCCCCAAACGCCACCATTCTCGGCAAGGTGACCGTCGGCTCGCGGTCCAGTATCTGGTTCCAGAGCGTCATTCGAGCCGACATCAATGAAATACAAATCGGCTCAGAAACCAATATTCAGGATGGTTCGATCCTTCACGTGGCAGACCGTTACAGCCTCAGGATCGGGGACCAGGTGACCTGCGGACATCGGGCGATTCTCCACGCGTGCGTCATCCATGACCGAGTGCTGATCGGGATGAATGCGACCGTGATGGATGGCGCGGATATTGGAAGCGGCTCCATTGTTGGGGCGGGCGCATTAGTCACAAAAGGAATGACGATTCCACCTTGCTCACTGGTTCTGGGCGCTCCGGCGAGAGTTGTCCGAATGTTGACCACAGACGAGGAAAAAGAGATTTCCGAACTCGCTTTGAAATATGTAGTGGTCGCAAAACGTTATTTAAAAATGGGTTAAAAACGGTCGCTGATACCGTTTGAGGCCGGAAGTGTTAACCCTCCGGCAGCGTTGAATAGTCGATGGTCCGAAGCCTGTCGCGTCTCACACCAAGTCTCGGGATGCATTCAATCAATGCTTGCGTATACGGGTGCTGCGGGGTTCGCAAAACCGATTCGGTGTCGCCATATTCAACGATCCGACCGCGAAACATTACGGCGACCTTGTCGGCCAGTCCCCGGATGATTCCAAAATTGTGAGTGATGAGAATGATCGACATTCGATACTTGCGTTTCAGGTCACGGAACAGATCGAGAATTTGTCTCTGGATCGTAACATCCAGTGCAGTTGTTGGTTCATCCGCTACCAAGACCGCTGGACGGCAACAAAGGGCCATCGCGATCATCACGCGTTGCTGCATGCCGCCGCTGAGTTGAAATGGATAATCCTTAAATCTTCCAGCTGCATCGATAATCCCGACCTGCTCCAGCCAATGGATGACTTCCTTTCTCACATCGCGCACATCCGGTCGATGCAAGCGGATTGCCTCCCCAATCTGTTCGTGAATCGAAAACACCGGATTCAAACTTGTCGCAGGTTCCTGGAATATATAGGCGATCTGATTTCCGCGAAGTGCGCGCAGCTCGCGTTCGTTCATACTCAGAATCGATTTTCCTTCGAACAGGATTTCACCGGCTTCGTAGATCGCAGGCGGCTCTGGTAGCAGCCGTGTAAGCGCCATAGCGGTCACTGATTTGCCACTTCCACTTTCTCCGACAATTGCCAATGTTTCTCCTTTCTGCAGGGCGAACGAAACGGAGCGGACTGCGCGAACCATTACTCCATCGGATTGGAAATTGACTGTAAGATCCCTGACTTCCAGCATTAGCCTTAATTAGCGCTAAAATCCCGCAAACCAAGGCGCTTGTGAGAAATTCGCTGGCTGGGACCGTATCGGCCGAGATCTGAATGATTGAAAACAGCTCCTCTGGAGAATAGAAATTCGTTTTGTGAAACTGCCTATCTTGCTGCTCGCCCTTCTCGGATTTGTCATCTCCATCGTCCGTGCCGACCAAAACGAGCTGGTGATCGGTATGGAAATGGCCTTTCCTCCGTTCGAGATGCTGGATTCAAGCGGCCAACCGGCCGGCGTGAGTGTCGATATGGCACATGCGATGGGCCAATACCTGAATCGTCCGGTACGGATCGAGAATATCCCGTTTGACGGTTTAATTCCGTCGTTAAAGACGGGGAAAATCGATGTGATCATCTCTTCTCTGACCGTCACAGAGGATCGCAAGAAATCGATCGATTTCACTGATCCCTATCTGAAGATGGGGCTGGCGATCCTTACTTCCAAAAATAGTGACATTCAATCGATCAATGATGTAGACAAGCCCGGCCGCAACGTTGCCGTAAAAAAAGGGACTACAGGGAATATCTACGCCATGCAACACTTCAAGAACGCAAGACTGCTTGTGTTAAATGATCAGAGCGCGTGCGCAATCGAAGTCTCGCAAGGAAAAGCGGACTGTTTCATTTACGACCAGATATCTATTTTCGAGAACTGGAAAAAGTACGAGGCGACAACACGGGCGATCTTGCAACCGTTCACACAAGAGGATTGGGCGATGGGCATTCGGAAAGGGAACGACGCGCTACGGACACAAATCAATGCATTCCTGAAACAATTTAAGGAATCGGGCGGGTTTGATACACTCGGAGCCAAGTATTTCGGCGAAAATAAGAAGGCATTCCAAGAACTTGGAATTCCATTCTACTTTTAAGCATCATCCAGAAGCATGCCAGCTACGCCAAACCGATTCCGATGGCTGAAATACCTCGCCGGAGGGCTGCTGGTGCTGATTATTCTGGCGTTGATTTTTTATCAGCAAATCATTTTTGGCATCGCTCAAGTCGTCGCGCAACAGGTTGCAAAGTCGCAAGCATTCGATCTGCATTTCAAAATCGGCGGTTCGATTTTTTCAAGCCTTTATATTGAGGACCTTCATCTCCAACCACTACCGGAGAACACAAAACTTCCGCTGGAACGAGTGGATGCCAAACGAATCGCTCTCCGTTACAACCTGCCGGCTCTTCTCAAGAAAGATTTCCTGAACATAGTCGACCTTGTCGAATTGAAGGATGTCGACATCGTTGTGCGTCCTTCCTCCGAGGCCGCTCCGGCGCGAACAGAGAGCAAATCGAATGGGCTCCGCGTCCCGGCTATCATTCCGAGGAAGATCGATATCCAGAATGTGAACCTCGTTGTACGAACCGCGACCGGCAATTTAGAGATCAGCAAGTTCGCGCTCGAATTTCAGCAGGGAGGCGATGGCTACCTGGCTTGCGATGCTGTTCGTGTGCCAGGAATTGGCGCATGGAATCAATTGCACGCAGGACTCAATGATCGACAAAACAAATTAGCGCTCACAAATCTCATTCTGCCGCCGCTTTTGAATCTGCGCAGTCTCCAGATTGATCTTTCCGGGACTGAACAGGGCCGATACGGATTGGCTCTGGACGCCGAGGCGCTCGGAGCGTCGATCGCAGCGAATTGCTCTTATCTTCAACCGGCTGACAAACATTCCGTAGACGTCGCTATTAGCATCCTTGGCCTGGACCTGGCGCAATTTCAAAAACTGGGTCCGATACCAATCTCCGGTTCGGTCCCCAAAATCGAGGCTCATTTGAACGGCGAACTGGATCACCCGACAACTCTCTCGGGCTCGATATCGGCGGATGGGAAAGCAATCAGATACGAGAACTATTTAATCGATACAGTTGGGCTTTCGGTCGTCGTTGACCACGGAAACGGGGAGATAACGAAACTTTCGGTCGATGCTGGAGGAAATCATCTCAGGGCAGACGGAAGTTTCAAACTCGCGAATGATTCGACTGAACTGCTCACCGGTTCGACCGCAAATATCGGCATTGCCGTTTCGGTTGCCGAGCCGGCACGGTTCGTTCCTGGACTGAATGCTGAGTCCTTTTTTTGGGGAAGCATCGGGTTTCTGAACGGCAAAGCCCAAGCTTATTTTGAGGATTCTGCTGTTAATATTGCGATGCCAAAAACCGTGCCGGGGCTATCTGTTCCAAGCGTCGACACGCTCCTGATGGCGGTTGCGGCGTTTCCGCTTGCGTCTGATATCTGGTCATCCATTGCTGCCGTAGAGTCGAGCAAATGTTCGAACATTCAATATCAAGACGCTAACATCGATGCTCGGATCGATAACATCCAAACAACCGGCGCGATGACAGATGGCAAAGCTGTATTCGGCACGACCACCGTAACTTCCGGCGCAAGTCGAATCGCAGTCGACGCGAACGTCCCGTTGCCAACGCGCGAAACTCCCTTTGATGTGAAGCAAATCAGTTCGCACGTCAGGTTCAACGTGAGCTCGATTGCAGACTTTATTCGTCAAAATCTAGTCGAGGGCAGTCTCACTGCGAGCGGTGAAATTCGGGTCGACCATCTCGAGGTTAATGGCAATGTTCGCGCCGCAGGCGATCAGTTGAAGTATCACGGGATAGTTCTGCAATCGCTCGCTCTAGACACGTTGATCACAGAGAATACAAGCCAGGTCCAAAATTTCAGAGTCGCGCTTGATCCTAACAATTATTTGCAGCTTTCCGGGTCCACCGGTCTGATGGAACCCTTCTCGTTCAAAATCAATGGCGCCCTCATATTCAAAGATTTGGCGGTACTTAATAATATCTTCACGAGTTTTGGCGTAAAGCCGGGTATTAGCGGCCGATTAACGACGAAATTCACCGGCTCAGGTGATATCCACAATCCCGGCGCGACGCTTCAGATGTCCGGCGAACAAATTCAATACTGCGGGATCCCCGTCCAAAGCATTAATCTGCAAGCGAAGGTCGAGAACTGGCAGGGAACCATTGAGACCGGTCGGATCAGTCTCGATAATTCCAATTATATCGATCTGACCGGCGAGGCCGATCTAAAGGACCCTTATCCGTACAAGACCAGTGGCGGTATTGAATTCAACGATCTCGGCGTCTTCAAGCAGATGCTGATCCAAGCCGGTCAAGCACCGCTGGCCCATGGTGATCTACACGCAGACTGGTCGTTTGCAGGGGATGCCAAGAAAGGGATTCCGGACGGAACGATTCACGTGGGCGGAAATCAAATCAATTATCGAGGATTATCGATACAGATCATTCAAATCGATGGAACCCTGCTGAACCACAAAGTAGACCTCCCAACCTGCAAGGTCACATTTAACAAGGAAAACTTCATCGATGCAAAAGGGAACGCGTTGCTTGAGGAGCCGTATGATTACGACTCCGACGCGACGATCCAATTCCAGGATATTGGATTTCTCAACGAAGTCGTTAAGTCGTTCGGCCAGGATCTTGGCCTGGGCGGAAAACTGAACGCACGCTGGAATGGAAAAGGACCACTGAGTCAACAGACGGGAACTTTCGAACTGCACGGTGATAAGCTCGGCAGCAAAACCCTCCAGAGTACGAAGATCGACCTGAGCGGCAGCTATCAAGGATCAGATTTCGAGGTCCCCCAACTGCAGATCGCTTCTCCATATGCCGACGTCGATGCCTCGTTACGTTTCAACCCGCAGACCTTTGAGATCCCCAAACTGGCCATTCGTCGAAGCGGAAACACCATCAGCGGGAACTTCAAAATTCCCCTCAATCTTCAGTCTGGACAAAAGGTTCCCCTCGACCTTGATCAACCGGTCGTTATCGATGTTGGGGGAGATAAAATTTCTTTAGCCACGTTCCAAAGCGGCAAACCACAGGTGACCGGCACCGCTGGCTTCCGGATCCAAGCTTCCCAGACTCTCCGCGACCCACTGATAACATTCACGGCAAACGCGCGCGACATCAGGACGACCAGTGTCTCCAGTCTTTCGGCAGCAAATGCGGATTTCTCAGTTCAAATCGCCAACAAAATCCTGACGACCGACTGCAAAATCCAACAACCGGACATCCATCCCTTGAGCCTCACCGGCAAAATGCCCTTGGACGTGGGACAGATTATTCAAACCGGGATTCTTCCCGAAGGTACGCAGCTGCAATTCAATTTGAACTGGCCCGATAACAACCTTGCATTTGTGCGCAAGGTCATTCCGGGGATTAAGGTGATTGAAGGCTCAGCCGGGGCTAACGTCTCGGTTAACGGAACAATCAAAAAGCCGGATTTGAGCGGAACAATTCGCGCAAAACTGGCGAGATTTCAGGCAAATACGGACACCGTACCGCCAATCTCCGATTTCGCTGCGAATATATCTTTCAGGAGCAATCGCATCACGATTGATCAGCTCAAGGGATTGGCTGGCGGCGGGTCCTTTGGTGCCGGCGGAGCGATCGATTTGTCGGATGGAACGAACCCGAAATTTGATATCAAGCTAAACGGAAAAAAAGTGCTCTTGACTCGCAGTGACGGCATCATAGTTCGGGCAAACCTGGACATGGCAGTCCAGGGCCCTCTGTCGGCTGGACAAATCAACGGCACCGTTGGAATCACTGACAGCCGATTCTTCAAGGATATTGATATCCTGCCGCTCGACCTGCCGGGGCGTCCCCCGCCACAGCCACCGGCAGGTGCGATGCCCAAAGTGGCGATCGACACTCCGCCGTTCAAGGATTGGAAGTTTAACATCATCATTCGGACCGACGATCCGTTCCTCGTGCAAAGCAATCTTGCCCGAGGCCGGGTGACGATTAACTTGCAAGCCGGCGGCACCGGAGCGGCGCCGACAGTGACCGGTGCGGTGCGGGTCGATCGTCTGGTTGCAGAGCTTCCGTTCAGCAAAATGGAGATCGATGGCGGTTCTATCGATTTCGTCCAGGGAGCCAACATTCTGGATCCAGGATTGAGTATTGTCGGGCGATCGACTGTTGGTGACTACGACGTACGGGCGCGCATATTCGGCAACGTTTCGAATCCGACAGTCCTGTTGGATAGCTCCCCACCTCTGTCACAGGGAGATATTCTCGTACTGCTGGCAACCGGCTCGACCACTTCGACATTTGCGCAAGATCCTTCCCTATTGGCCGGTCGCGCGACGTTCATTGTCCTGCAACAGCTTTACAAAAAGTTTTTCCCAAGTACGAATCGAGCTGATGAGCAAAAGGAACCTTTCATCGACCGATTCTCGGTCAACGTAACCCCTGGAGACAGGGCAGGCGAACAAGACATCGTCAGCAGCTTCAAGCTCACAAAAAACTGGGAAATTATTGGCGACTTCGGAACGAGCAGTTACCAAGGGCGCTTAAAGTATTTGATTCGCTTCCGATGAGATGGATTTTTGCTGCCGCGTTCTTATTCCTCGCATTCCTATCTGCGAGCACATTTGCAGCCCCATCGACCGATACGAATCTCGCTGCGCAGCCTGAACCGATCAGCTCCCCTCCACCGCCGGCGAGCGTGGCCGGCCGCGTCCGATATGTTGGTAATACAAAATTCACCTCTCGCGAACTCACGGCCGCGATCTCGGATATCCTGACCGAAATCCAGCAACATGGTCTCAGCCTCCCATCGGCCGACGACACGGCCTATTATCTTGGGGTATTCTATCGTCGACATGGGTACCCGGCCGTCGACGTTAAGTACAAGATCGAAGGCTCAATCCTGGAATTGGATATCACCGAGGGTCCCTACTATAAGCTCGGACAGATCACCTTTGAAGGGGACAAGACGTTTGCACCGTCCGTGCTTCAGGACCTGATGATTGGCACAACTCGGGCCCGTTACTCCCAGTTTCAGAAACAACTCCCATTCGTCGAAGCGGATCTTGTTACCGGGACAAATCTCGTTCAGAGCTACTATGTTTCCCAGGGGTTCCCGCAGGTTCAAATCGTTAAGCTGACAACCCTTCCAGACAACCAGACCGGCGCGGTAAACGCAGTCGTCACCATTAACGAGGGGCCACGGTTCTTCTTCGGACCGATCCGATTTTCGCAAGACTTCGGAACGAAAGACGCAAAGATCGCTGCGAAGATAAAATCACTCACCGACCCCCCGGCTCCTTACTCAGAGGCGCAGCTTCAAAATTTGCAGAGAGATCTGAACTTTATTTTCAAATCAAAAGGCTACTACACCGCTTCGGTGACCACTACCCCAGATTTTCAATCAGCCGTCGGCGGACACGTTCCGATCCGTGTCGACGTGGTTCCTGGACCAATCTATCAATTTGGTGCGATCGTCGAAGTTCAAGAACCGAAGGCTCAACTCAAGCCCCCGTTTCTCCCCCGGCGTTTCGCTTCACTGCGGGGGGAGACCTACGACCCGGAAAAGTTGAAAAATTTGCACAGCAATATTTACCAAACAGGGCTGTACGATTCCTTGGATGTGCAGGAGGTGTCCCAACCCGATCATACGGTCGATCTCGTGCTCACCCCATTGGAAGCTAAACCAAAAGAGCTCGGGTTTTACGGCGGATACGACACGTTTTATGGCGTTCTCTTAGGAGCCAACTACACCAATCGAAACATTGACGGCTACGGTCGCATTCTCTCTGCCAAAGTCGATTACTCCAGTCGAGGACCGGATGGGGAAGTCTCGTACGAAAATCCTTGGTTTCTCGAAAGCGACATCGACTTTGTGGCGGCAGTCGGTGCGTCGTACAAAGAATTAATCGGATACTCGATTCAAGACTATTACGCCCGGCTAAGGTTCACCAAGACGTTCAAAAAAGGGATTCAGACCGCCCTGTTTCTCGAGGCAAAGGAGGCCAGCCTCAGCTCGGTGATCATCGTACCCGACACGCTCGTCGGCCCGACCAGCTACCAACTTGCGACAGTCGGCCTGTCGCAAACTTTTGATTACCGAGACAGTCCAACAAACCCTCACAAGGGTTGGATCGTGGATGGTTCTGCTTCGTACTCTGAAAGCTTCGACGGAAGCGCCAGCTTCGCGCGGTTCACCGGCCGCTTCTCGACTTACTTTAGCTTTGGTAAAACATTGCTCGCCCTTGGCGCAAGACTTGGCTACATCGACGCCGTTGACGGGCGCGCGGGCGTTCCAATCGACGAACGCTTCTTTAACGGTGGATCAACAACAGTTCGCAGCTTCTATGAAACCGATCTCAGTCCGAAAGATACAGAGAATCACCCAATCGGCGGCGTGGCCAGATCAGTCTTCAATATCGAGTACGACGTTCCAATTTACGGAGACCTGATCGGTGCAGCGTTTCTAGACGCAGGCGGCACCGGCGACACGCCGTTCGACAATTTCGCCAGCGGCGTCGGGGGTGGAATCCGGTACAATCTCCCGATTGGACCAGTTCGAGTCGACTATGCGGTGAACCCGGCACCACGGAAGAATCAGAGCCTCAGCGTCATATCGCTCAGCTTTGGTTTTGCGTTTTGAGCGTGGGCACGCCTGTCGGGATATAACTCTTATACGTCTTATAAATCGTATATTCGAGAGACGAATCAACCGAATCGCCCCGAGATGTAATCCTCGGTCTGTTTTTGACTCGGCTTGCTGAATATTTTTCCGGTCCGATCGAATTCGATCAGGCTCCCGAGGTAAAAGAACGCAGTCATGTCCGAGCAGCGCGTAGCTTGCTGCATGTTGTGTGTCACAATCACAATCGTAAACTGCTCCTTGAGTGAATCGATCAATTCTTCGACTTTCGCGGTCGCGATCGGATCAAGTGCCGAACAAGGTTCATCCATCAAAATGATCTCGGGCCTGACCGCCAGAGCTCGAGCGATACAAAGACGCTGCTGCTGCCCGCCAGAGAGCCCGAGCGCACTTTCGTGCAATCGATTTTTGACCTCTTCCCAGAGAGCAGCGCCTTTCAGGCTCGCCTCGACTGTCTCATCGATCACGACCTTTTCACGAACCCCCGCTATCCGCAGACCGTACGCGATATTCTCGTAAATCGATTTGGGGAAAGGATTCGATTTCTGGAAGACCATTCCAACCCGTTTTCGAAGCTGAATCACGTCGACGGCAGGGTCATTGACATCGATTCCGTCGATTTTGATCGATCCAGCGGTGACCCTGGCGTGATCCAGTAAATCGTTCATCCGGTTGAAGCATCGCAGAAGCGTTGATTTGCCACATCCGGAGGGACCGATAAATGCCGTCACTTTTTTCTCGGGAATCTTAAACGTAATTCCGTGTAAAGCCTTGGTTTTACCATAGTGAAACTCGACGCCCTCGACGTCGATGATGGCCCGGGACGCCGAGTGACGCGTGACGTCTGGTGCTTGAATCGCGGAGGAAGCTGATGCCGGCTTATTTCTTGTCTCAGGCTGCGGCTCGGTGGTTCTCGCTTGGTCCATATCGAGGATTGGTATGCTTGATTGTGCTCGTGACAATATCTGCAAATCGACGGGCCGCCAGCGGTCACTGGCCGGACAAAGTCTCACTTGGTTCCTTTGAGGGCAACCATCTGTTTTCGAAACTTGTTACGCACGATTTCTAAATAAAAAGAGCCCGGCGAGACCATTGCCGGGCTCTCAAATCTTCGGATGAAGCCTGTTTTTAGAATTTCATCAACAGGTTAACCTGCAGCACTTTGTCCTCTCGATCGCGGGCGATAGGAAATTGCGTGACAGCTCCTGAAACGTTTCCGGTTGCGAAACCACCGTAAAGGTTTTTAACCAACGCTTCGGAGTAATAAAAAGTCACAACCGCGCTCAGGAAATCGGTGAAGTTGTACGCGACGTTGAACTCCCAACCTTCGCTGTTCAAGTTACTCAAAGCAAAATTTGAGTTGTTAATATTTGGGTCCAGAGAGCTGATGCCCTGCTGACGATAGTCAGCTGAGATCGAGAAATCGCCGGCTTTCCTGTTCTGACCGAATCGCAGACCCACCAGCCAAGCCATATTATCCTCGAGATCGGGTTGTAGACGGCCGCTGAAAGTCGGCGTCGAAGACTTCCCTACGTAGGAATAACTCGAGAAAAGCGGACCGTAGTCTTTATTGAAGCGGTCGTTCCCCTCGGTGTTGTAGGCAAAATCCCAATAGAGCGACAAAGGTTGGTTGAAGATTTTGTACGTGATGTCTCCGGGCGCCAGAATGATGAACAGATCGCGCTGAGTGAGCGGGAAGGGCTGTGAATTGTTCTGAGGCTCGCCGCCGCCGGGGCCGGAGGTTGCCGAGGGGGCCAGCAGCGTTCCATTCGCCGAAAGTGCTGTGGCGCCGACCGAAGCATCGTTATCTGCCAGGAATCCTGGAGCCCAGGTGATCGTCAGTTTGTCGCCAATATGCAGCCTCGCCAGCAATTGCTGTTGGAACTGATAAGCATCCCATTTCAACTGGGTGTTACCGGAGTCTGCGTTGTTATTGTTAAAGATGAATTGGCCCGCAATCAAAGCAAGCTCAAGTGAGACACCAGGGGCAGGAGCCGGAGGCGTCGGGGTCGCAGCCTTCCCTTCATCCGCGACAGGTTCTCCAAATGAGAAATTGAAAATCTTGTCCAGGTCGATGCGTTCCACGAGACCCGCCGGATCAACTTCAGGATCGTAAACGAGGTCAGTAGTATAGAATGGGTTGGCCTGTTTACCGGCGATGAACGTCAACGCAGGGGTCGGCTTCCATCCCATGAAAGCACGGGAGATGTAGATGTTGTAGTTGTCATACCCTCCGGTGTAGGTCGCGTTCTTGGTGTCCGAAGCGCGGTTGTCGGAAGTCGCCAGCTGGACTCCAGCAAAGAAGTTGCTTTGTAGAACCACGTCCGCATTCAGACGCAAACGAAAACGCCATCGGTCCCGATCCACGTTTACATCCTGCGAACCCAGCTTAGGGTTGGTCAGGATCATGGTCGTGTGCTCGTCGGCTTGATTCCGGATCCTCAAATCGCCGCCCAGATTCAGCTGCTGAATCCAGTCACCGATTTTGATATTGCTCGAAGGGGGGGCCGTAACTGCATTAGCTGCTTCTGCGCTGATATCATTGGCTTCCTTATCGGTAAGAACACCTTTCCTTACGAGTGCATCAAGCAAAGCCTGGTCAGCTTTCGACTGAGCCTGGGCACTCATCGAAGTCAATGCTGCGCCAAGCGCCAAGATCGACAGTACACGTTTTATCATTTTTCTACTCCCTGGTTTTTTTGGTTAAAGATTAACCGCAACGTGCGGTGCCGACATTCGAAGGAGACCGTACCGAATGTCGACCGTCGGGAATTGAACAGTATCTTGTTACGGTCATGTTGCGTGATTGTGACAATTAGGAAACAAAATGAACGTAAAATTAAAGAAAGATTAACCGCTTCATTCCCATCGCAAACACCGAGTTCCGTAGATCGAACTCGGCACCCTTCATTGAGTTTCACAGAAACCAGCGGGAAATGTCAACGCCCGCCAATCCTCTGAATTGGGAGAACAACCCAGAAACAACATAAGACGAGATTAATGAAAAATGAGTGGCGGCAACTCACACCAACTTTTGCGAAGCCAGCCTGTACCCGAACCCTCGTATCGTCTCGATGTAGCAGCCGTAAACCCCCAATTTGTCGCGCAACCGGCGCATATGCGTATCGACTGTCCGGGTGTCGATCACTGAATCATAGCCCCAGACATCACTGAGCAGCCGGTCCCGCTCCTGCACGCGTCCCTCGCGTTCCATGAGAAGCGCGAGAAGCTTAAATTCCGTTGCAGTGCAATCGACCACGCGATCGGCGGCTCTGACTTGGTGACGTGAACGATCCAGAACCAGTTCCCCCACCCGAAGCAATTGTTTCTCCCGATCCTGAGACAAGCGACGGAGGATTGCTCTGATTCGGAGCACTAATTCTCTCGGGCTGAACGGTTTAACGACGTAATCGTCCGCTCCCAGTTCGAACCCGAGCACCCGATCGATTTCTTCGATTCGAGCCGAAAGCATCAGGATCGGCACGCCGCCGGTCTCCGGATTGGACTTGATCATCCGGCAAAGATCCAACCCCGATATCTCAGGCAGCATCAGGTCAAGAACGATCAAAGCAGGTGGCTCACTCTTTACAGCCGCAAAGGCGGCGCGCCCCGTGCCGACAATATCGACCCCGAACCCCTCCTTTCGCAGGTGATGCGCGAGGAGCTCGGCGACATCCAGTTCGTCCTCAACAATTAGGATTTTCTCACTCATCAGAGCCAATTGAAGGAATGATCTTAGAACCTCGCAAATTTCCGGGGCAAGCAGGAAACCGGCGAGTCGCGAACTGGCCCGTTATTGTCTGCCATGAGATGTGACTACCGCATGCCGCACCAGCTCCGGAAAAAAGTGGCTCAATGCTTGGCTTACTCCCCAGCCACTATCCTTCGAGGCGATAAATCCACCTTGCGCAGCGACAACCTCTTTTACCTCTTCCAGCGCGTTCGAGGGACATGCGAGATACCGAGCGTACGCAAGGTCCAGCATTGGCAAATCATTAAAATTATCTCCCGCCGCAAATGTCTCCTCGTTTGTGATTCCCGTCAGCCGCTGCAACTCCGCCAAAGCCGATCCCTTGTGATAGGCCGAATGGCAAAGCCGGAGATAAACTGAATTCCTTTGATAGCCGAACTCGGGAACCCCGATGCATTTCGTGTCTATAAACCCGCAAATCGCATCCATCTGCGCATTCGTCGTCGAAACGACGCCTACAAATTGACCATCCTCATAATGGAGCCGAGCGTCGGTAGTCGATTCGATGTGGGCGCAAATCTCCGCCAGGAGTTCCGCTGTGTCCGCGAATAGCTGGCCATGCGCCTCGCGGCACCGAATGTTCCATTCCCCGAAGTCCTGCCATCCAGACCCGTCCCAGCGGAAAACTTCCCTTTCGCACGTCAATGCAAAGTCCGGGCGAAAAGGGAAGCCAAACTCGCTGATACCCTCTTCGACCAGTTGAATAGTTCTCCCGGTGTTGAATGCGATCGATACCCCATGGAGGCGAAGTCTATTCAAACCCTGCACAAGCTCCTTCGGGAAGGGAGGCTGCGCCCAACTTCGGACCAGGGTTCCGTCAAAATCCATGCTTAACAAACGAACCTGACTCATATATCGCTGCGTCAGCGGGAACTACTGCGGCCGAAGGCCGGAAATCGCGTCGAAAATTCCGTTGATGATCGAATAAGCGATCAATCCGACCATTCCGGCCATCACAAGTATCACAACTGGTTGAACCAGCGAGGTAAGTCGCCCGATCTTTATGTTCAACTCTTTGTCGTATCGCCGTCCGATGCGTTCGAGCGCCAATGCTAAATCACCCGTTTGTTCGCCTACGGCAATCATATCGATGAACAGCGGGGGAAACTCACCGATTTTCTGAAGTGCCCGGGACAACGACCCTCCCTCTCCGACCGCCACGACCACATTTTCCATCAACCCTCGCAGGTGCAAATTGCCGATCGCACTTGTCATCAACCGAAGACTATTGAGCAGAGGAATACCGTTTTCGATGAGGTTTGCCATCGTCTGCGCGAACTGAGAATAGAATCTGCCGCGCAAGACAGAACCAAACAGAGGGATGCGAAGCTGCGTTCGGTGCCACCACTGTTTGCCGGTGCGTGTCCGGATAAACTGAAGGAAACCGAGAACTACTGAAACAACTGCAGCAATAATCGCCCACCAGTATTGAGAAAATAAATCGCTGGTTTGAACGAGCAATCTCGTGAGCACAGGAAGATCCTTCCCAGTTTTCTGAAATAGAGTCGTTAACTGGGGAACCAAGTAGGTCATGAACAGAAAAATCAGGCCGATTCCGAGCACGAAGATCAACGCAGGATAGATCAGCGCGCTGACCACCCGTTTCCGCAGATCGTCTATCATCACCAAAAACGTTGCCTGACGACGAAGGAGTTGTGGCAGTGAGCCGCTCACTTCGCCGGCCGCGACGAGATTGCAGAAAAGGTCTCCAAATGAGGGTGAAACCAACCGGAGAGCGCTCGAGAGACTGCTTCCCTCTCGAACCAACTGGCGCAGGGCGGATGCGACCGCTTTGATGCTGGAAAGCTCCTTTCGGTTCTCCATTACTTTGAGGGCGGGCTCTAATTGCAAGCCGGCGTCGAGAAGGTCACTCATTTCCTCCGTGAATAGAATAATCTGGCTTCCCGACAATCGGATATTCCGTGTCTCTACGGCTTGTGTAGACTGCGCAGCAGCCGAATGCCTGGCGCCGTTCATGTCGCCGGCATCCAGCTGTTCGAGCGAAATCGGCTGCAGGTGGTCGCGATCCAGCTTGCGAAAGGCTTCTGAGCGGCTTTGCGCCTCAACCTGGCCAGAGACGCGGGCTCCCTCGCGGCTCACGGCATTGTAATTATACAGAGCCATCGCAGTTATTCGTCGAGCAACTCAAGATCTGAAGCGGTCACTCGCACGACCTCTTCGATTGTCGTGGTTCCGCTGACAACCTTATTCCATCCATACGACCGCAACGGAATCATCCCTTCCTCAATCGCCATGGCGCGAAGAGCGGAGGCAGGCTTCGCCTGCGTTATCAAGTCCTGGATTCGCTGAGAGACCAGGCAGATTTCAAAAATAGCTGCTCGCCCCTCGTAGCCAGTTTGCCGGCAATGTTCGCACCCGGTGGCAGCCATTGCCTTGGAGGCATGCTCAAGCGGAAATCCAATCTTTTTCAAATATGACGCGACGTGTTCGGCGGGCCGCTTGCAATGGGTACAGAGAACGCGCACGAGTCGCTGCGCAATAAATGCGCGCACGGCATTTGCAACCAGGAACGGCTCGATTCCCATGTCGACAAGTCGCGTGATGCCGCCGATGGCATCGTTCGTGTGAAGCGTACTGAACACAAGATGCCCTGTTAGAGCGCCGCGGATCGCAATTTCTGTGGTTTCCCGGTCTCGCATTTCGCCGACCATGATGACATTTGGATCACCTCGCAAAATGCTTCTCAGCCCATTTGCAAAAGTAAGGTCAATTTCCGGCTTCACTGCGATCTGAATAACTCCAGGCAATTTATACTCGACCGGGTCTTCAACAGTCACGATCCGTCGCTCCCTCGTATTGAGGCTCGACAGAAATGTATAGAGTGTTGTGGATTTACCGCAGCCGGTCGGTCCCGTCAGTAACACGATTCCGTTCGGCAACGACAAAAGCTGGCGAATTCGCGTCTGCGCCTCGCTATCGAACCCAAGACGGTCGAATGTAAACCGCTCTTGACCAAGGAGCCGCAGACTGATGCTTTCGCCTGCAACCGACGGAATGGTAGCAACTCGGACGTCGATTGGTTGCCCGTCCAGTTCCAGGTTGATTCTCCCGTCCTGCGGTAGCCGCCGCTCAGCGATGTCGAGGTGAGCCATGATCTTCAGGCGAGAAATCACCGAGGCTTGCAGAACCTTGATATTTGGCGGAACTGGCACTTCGTGAAGCACTCCGTCGATCCGATACCGGATCCGGAGATCGTCCTGGAGCGGTTCGACATGGATATCTGTTGCCCGCTGTTCGAGTGCCTCGCGAAGGATTTGGTTCACAAATTTGACGACAGACGCCTCCGAATCCTCCTGATCCAGAACATTCGTCTCCTGCTTAAGATCGACTCCAAGTTCGTCGTCTGCTCGACCTTCGAGTATCGCGTCGAAAGTCTCCGCGCCGACACCGTACCCCTGTCGAAGTGCATGGACGATCTGCGCTCGCGTCGACATCGCGTAGAGAATTCGTTTTTTAAGGGAGGAAGCTAAAGTCTGGCGCGCAACTAAATCGAAAGGATCATATAGTGCGATCCAGATCTCATTGTCGTCTTCCCGCAGAGGGACAATCCGATAACGCAACGCGGTTCGCGCCGGGATTTTTTCCCGCAACGGAGCGGGTATTCCGGTAATTGGCTCATTCCACCATGGAATTTCGAGCCATCGACTGACTCCCTTCAAGAATCCGGTCTCATCCACGAGCCTGGAATCGAGAATTGATTGTATGAGAGATCGTTGCTCCTCACCAGCGAGCCCAACAATCCTCCGACAAGCGTCCGGGTCAGCACACCCATTTGCCTTCGCGATCTCTATCAGTGGTTCAAGAAGCGCCATGACGAAACGACGGCGGAATGTGACAGACCCTCCCGTTGACCTCAACTAGATATGTATCCGACAACAAGTCAGCGCATCACGGCTATTCGGCTGGCTTCCGGGAATCCGACTCTCCCGTCCCCTGCTTGGCGATATCGACGCAGGAGGGATCCGGAGCCGAATTGATAATCGCCTCAGCTATCGGCGATCTTCCGCGAATCCTCCGAGGAACCGGCCGCGGGAGCACCTTCAGCTCGCGTGATCGAGCAGGCTCCCAGACCTTGGAAACTCCAGTGACGGTGTCAGCATTCTCCGACCTATTCGTCGACGCTAGCGCCAACCCCGCAGTGAACACCGCGAATCCAAGCATTGAAGATTGTCCGAATTGCCCGGAAACCATGTCGACCAGGCTTGCAGAAACCAATAAAATCGGCGTTCCATGCCCTTTTCCGAGTGCTTTCCATCCCTCGATGATCAGATAAACGCAGATCGTCAACCTCAGAAAAATATACGTGTACCCGACAATCGGTCCGCTTTCTCCGACAACCCTGGACCACTCTCCCTCTCCTAGAAGAAACGAGCGAGACCCGGTCAAAAGAGCCGATCCAACGTTTGTCCCGACGCCGAGCCCGTAACCTAATACAGGCACGTTCGCCGCCGTATACATCGACTCGGCGAGGTCTCCAAAGTACCTGGCAATGATCCCTTGCTCCACTCCACCGCCGGTCCGAAGCCTCGCCTCATTGACCTCCATGCCCTCCCGAAAAAGAGGGTGCTGCGCAAGAACGAAAAACCCGACAAACGTCAGAGCCGCAGGCAGTAGAACCAAGCGAATTCTCGAGATTCTGCGGAGGCATATCACCAAAACAGCGACCACAACAATGACAACGTTGGCCATCGCGGATCGGCTCCCGGAGATTGCCAGCGAGATCGTAAGGCACGGGATGCCGAACAGACGGAGCCATTTGGGCATGTCCCGGTCAATAAATCCTCCCAAGAGAAGCGCCGCCCCCAGGGTTAGATACGACACCATCCCGGTCACAAACGAAAATAGGCCCGACGGACGAATCCGCTGTCCAATGGAAACCATCTGTCCGCCCAGCTCGCCGCCAGCCGCTGCGTTGATCCAGGACAGTTTCGGGGACGCAAACTGCACCGCAACCAGAATGGTCATCGGGATGGCAAGAAGCAGGATCCATCGACCCAAGCGCTTCACATCCTCCCACGTCATCACCTTCTGCATTACAAAAATTAGCGGCAGATGAAGAAAGTTGGTTCTCAGGCCATACAAAATGACGCCCACATTGTCGAAGACAGCCAGGGAAACGAGGAAACTGACGCCTGCCAGCCCGGCGATGACGACCATGAATCGATTGAGCGGGAACACTCCTTCAAAAATCGCGGCCAAATAGATCAGGATAACGACAGGATCGCGTACGATCAAAAGCGGAGCTGAGAGCGACGGGAATACCCACTTTCTCAACGCTCCCTCAATGATGAGCAACCAGAAGTAGACCCAAATTAGAACGACAATGCTTGGGTATTTTGACTTCTCCGATCCTGTCGTCACAATCGCCGATGGCCCCCCGGAGCCAACCCCCTGTCGCTGCGAGGAACTGGTTACGGAACGGCTTTTGATCTGACGAAGACTCATCCGCTAAAGTAGAATCGACAGAACTTTATCTGAATAGAGCTGCCAACTGCTCTGCCGGGCTTTTTCCATGATCGCTGGACGCATATCGTCTACCCATTCCCTGTGATCCGCAATCCAGTTAATCCGCTCAGCCAGGATCTCTGGAGCACGGATCGGCACGACGAATCCAGTACGCCCGGAATCAACAAGATCTTCAGCCCCGGCGTTCGGGGTCACAACTATCGGGAGACCACAACTAAGCGCCTCCATTTGCACCATCGCTCTTCCCTCCACGATGGAAGGCAGCACAAGAACATCGCATGCACACATCAAATCGCGCACGGCGCGAAATGGCCTAGGCGGTTCGAATCGAAATTTCGAATACTCCTCAAAATAAAACCGCATTGGGAGAAGCGGTGTCCCGAGAACAACCAACTCAACATCGGACCGGCGGACAATCTTCATCGCTGCAAACAGGTCTGCTAATCCTTTCCTCTGGGTCATTGTTCCGACAAACAGAATTCGCAGTCTCGATCCAATCTTGACAGTGCGGCTGGTGACGACTGGAGGACATCCGTATTCGGCGGTAAATGAGACCGTTCCCGGGGGGAGCGATCTTTGAACCACCTGGCTTGGACAAATCACACAATCTGCAAGCTGCAATTCCGCCGTTTTCCGCTCCAGCTTTGCAGCAGGATCAACCGTCGATTGCAATGTCGGTTCCCATTTTGGGTATCGCATCGCTTCTTCCCCTAGCAGCCTCTGAACCGTTTCCCAATATAGGATAGGTAACTCGTAAACGCGCCGCATCCCGATCCGTTGCGCCACTCGAAACGTCTCCAAGGCAGAATCTTCATAACAATAAACCGCTGATCCCGGCCTCAGTCGGTTCGCGACGTGCCGGTCAAATTCCGTAGCCACGGCGTCACTGCTCAGGATTCCGGACGTGTGTCGAGTTAGCCAGGTCTGTCCAAGCCGTTGAGCGAGTATTCGGGCCACCTCCCGATGCGGATACTGATGAACCTTCGGTTTGATCCCGGTAATGCCAAGTCCACGCCGGCCCACCGCAAGCGTGGTATAAAACCCGTCAAGAGCCTGTTTTTCCATCAGCCCCGCCAAGAGCGCACGCACATACTGGTTTATTTGAGGATGACTGACGGTAATCATGCGTTCAGCGATTAGCCTTGGCGCTCGTCACCTGTGACCGGTCGAAGCTTTAGCGAAAATGTCCAAGTATTTTTGGGCTACCCCAGCCGCAGAGTGCGCCCGCAGATGTGGCGCGATTGCCTGCCAATAACTCTCCCAATCGAACCCCTCGGTCAGCGCCTTTTGAATCGCGTCGGCAAGCGCAGAATCGCTCTCATGCCAAAATACGATCGCCAGTGGGCCGGCAGCCTCTTGAAGTCCGCCACTCTCAGCGACGATTGCCCGACAGCCACAGGCAACTCCTTCGAGTGCCACGAGACCGAACGGTTCCTGCCATCGCGACGGCACCACGATAATGCGATGCTGGTTAAGTTCTTTCACAAGTTCTTGTCCGGTCGTTGTACCAAGAAATGTGACTTGGTCCGTGAGTTTGTATTCTCTGACCATCGCGCTGAGCCTGGGCAAATCTGGGCCGTCGCCGACGATCGTAAGGCAAGGAAAGAACTCTCTATGCTTCAGGCGGCTTAGAGCCTGAAGCAGTATATCGACCCCCTTATCCGTTACCAGCCTACCGACAAAAATCAGGTCGCAGCGGCGCTCCGCGCAAGGATCTCTCTTAAATAGATCCTCTCGATAAGGATTGCCGATAATGGTCGACGGAACACGCAGGTGATCGGCCACCGGCCGACTAACGGCAATGTTAAGGGCAAACCGGATTACGAATCGTTTTAGACGGTCGCGAAACCCGATGGAAGAATCGGTCCGTCTCATCCACGTGTGATGCGCGACCACCCATGGGCGGCGGATAACCGCCAAGGGCCAGCACACCCGCAGACTGATATTGTTGTGAAACACCACTTCCGACCAATGCACGAGTTCCCATAGCCGCGTCGCCGATGGTCTGCGGACGATCTCGAACGGAAATGTCTTCAGATCCGATTCACGCGTCGTCGTTATCACTTTCACCTGATGACCAGCACGCGCAAACTCTAAGGCAAGCGTTAGACTTACCTGTTCGATACCTCCCACACTGGGATGAAAGAAGTGGGAGGACATCAGAATTTTCATTTTGCGTTCCATCGGATCAAAGAACGCGCAGCCTCACGATAAGAGCGATAGGCCAGTATCCTTCGGAGTTTGTAAACATCCGTTCCAGAATCATTAACCCGGGACGCGGTTGTGACCGCGGAACTGTACCCTGCTCTGCGCGACCCATTTTATGATAGAGCAGGATCGGCAACCCACTGTTAAAGAGACCTCGAAACAGTTCGAGCCGGAAATAATGCTCCGGCAATTCCTTCGCGCTCATCCACCTAAATCTCTCAGGAACTGTTCAGCGACTTCGGGAAGACGAGGTTTCGGCGGCAACCTGCGTGTTACAGCAATCCGTTCGAGGAAATTCTCGCCAATTGGAATCAGGCGCTCAGCGCCGTGGAAAGTCTCCGGGATACCACGGTAATGAACTTCATTTCGAGTCACTATGATGGGAAGACCGTGATCCAGCATTGCAGCAGACGTACTGCTTTTCCCGATAAGAGAGAGCGGCGTGGTGGCGACTCCAAAATCCGCAGAAAGCAGAGATCGAGATATCTCGTCCAGCGATTGTTCACCGAGACGGCTAAGCTCGATCGCAGACTGGTACCTTCTGGTCAATTCACTCCAGACCTGTTCTCCAGGGCCAATTCGTCCCACGTGAGTGAGCCGTATCGGGCGTCCAAGCTTTTGCAACCGTGCGACCATCTTGTCCGGATTCCAATTCGGATGAATTGAACCAAACATGACAAGGGACAATGCCTTCTCTTCGTGACGGATCTCGTTGGAATTCGCAGTAACCGGGACGCTCCCGAACAACGGTAGTTCCTTCGCCTTAATTCCGTACCGGGCCAACAACCGTACATAAACCATGTTCGACGTGTGAAGTGCCCGGCTATTTGCTTTCTTCAGCATGGCTCGGATGATCTTCCGCTGACAGTATCCGAAAATTTTGACTTTAGCCGGGGCACCTTCCTCCGATCCGATCCAGATTTCGTGAAACATGAAGTGACCCGGAGTGCGCCCCAGAATCAGGCTCAGAATCTGCGGCAAGGCAAAATTCAGACCGGCCGGATGGAAACTGTAAGGAACGAACTGAAGGCTGACCCAATCCGGCTGAACAGCCGCAAGGAAAGCTTTGGCGGACTTTACCCGATCGGGCCAAGGCATTCGCGCTCCTAGTCTCAGTTCGGCCGGCGCCGAAACGGACGTCGGCACCCAGGTGTCATTCAAACTTAAGAGAAATGTTTCATGCCCAAGCCGTGTGCACTCAGCAGCCAGCGTCCTGGCGTAATCTCCGACTCCATCTTTTCCTGGGGCAAATGAACCGGTTAAGAAAACAATTTTCACTGTGGTTAGATCAGCTCGAAGGACTTGTCGTGACAATGAAAGAGATGGCCGACTACGCCCTCATCGCAAGGAGATTTCCGGTTTGATTTGTTGCCGGCGCCAGCGTTCTTCCATCGAACAGCCGAAACCCATGACCTTCGAGAAATCTTGGTATTTTCCCGTCCTTAAACCCATCGAGATAGATTGCTCGGATTCTCTTCGCCTGGAAAAGGCTGAGGCTGCCCTGGAGCACCTCCCATTCGTGCCCCTCTACGTCTACTTTGATCACCAGAGAATTACCTTCGATTGGCAGATCCTCTAGACGCCGGCATTCACAGGTTCTTCGCTGGCTTTGAATTGAATAGGAGGAGGCGTTCTCGATTGTGGAGAAAACGTTGGAAACCGCACCTTCGACAAACTCGAGCGTACCGTTGCGGTCTGAAAGCGCCACCGGAAAGACCTTAGCTCCAAGAGGTTCAAGGTTAGCCCGCAATAATGCCACCGTACTGGGATTGGGCTCAAAGGCGTAGACATTCAAGCTCGGATAGAGCGCTCGCATGTTTGCGATTTGCGCAGCGAAGAGACCGATATTTGCACCAATATCTAAAAACGTGTCTCCGTCTCGAATCACCCCTGCAAGGTTTATCAATACAGGGAGTTCATCCCGAAAGAGAGAGCAGTGTCGAGCCAGCCTCGACGCACGGTAATAACCATGTTCGCGCAGCGAATTTAGAACGTAATCTCTTCCGATAAGAGTCACCGTCTTGTCGGAATCACCGGCAAGCAACTTCGTTACAAACCTCCGGATTCGCGGCTTCTTGATAAAGTAACGATCGATCAGGTTAAGCATCCGTTTTCAAACATCCCTCTGACACCACCTCCGGCGGTGCGTGAGATCGCTGATTGTCAGTAAATGATCCGTGAACTGCCGTAAAGCCCTAGCGTGTCTCATTACTCAATTCTCGACATAGCTTCCTGAATTTTCTCAGCGGCTTCTCGCGGACCAGCGATTTCTGGACGGCTATTGTCACGACCGAGCACGACCGTTTCAGGATACCCCCATTGCCGATGATGCTGCGAAGCGGATTCAATTGCCGGACCGAGCAGCGTCAGACAAGGGCGACGAAAACCGGCTGCGACATGCATCGGCATGCTCGAATTGCAGACAACAAGTTTCGCCCCGGCGATCACCGTAAAACTCTCACGCAAAGTGAGTTTGCCGGCAAGGTTTCTGGACCTGGTATGGACGCTGCAGATCCTCTCGGCCTGCGGCACGTCATTTACCGAACCGATGACAATCAACTCGTCTCTCTCAAGCAATCTGGCTAGCTCAACGAAATTTTCTACCGGCCACGCTTTATCCGGCACTCCAGCCCCGGGGGCGATCACAATCGCTCCATTCGGTCGCGCCGTTTGCTCCAGAAAGATTTGCGGACGAATTTCCGGCAAATCAGCGCAGCCCAGGATCTCTGCGAACCGAAGAGCGTGCCGCCCGACATGCTCATCTGGACGATAGTCGACCGCAAGTTGCACGCCTGATTCACCACCGGCATACCCACGAACTCCAAGCCGAAAAGGAATCCCGGCTCGCATCATGAACAGTGATCCAAACCCACTCCCAAGCACGTCAATCCCAATTTCTGCCCGCTGAGATCTCAGCGCCTTAGCTTCTTTCGACCACAAAGCATATGCTAGCGCGCCACTGGATGTTTGCCGCGCTACAAAGTGATTATGCCATGGGGCGTTGACCAAAATGACTCGGTCGACATGCGGATTCCCACGCAAAACTTCCACATTCCACGCACCGACACCGGCCAAGATCTCCACGTTAGGGAAAGTTCTTTTTAGCGCCTCGAAGAGCGGGGTGACGACGAGAAGATCGCCAATATCATTGTTACGAAGCACGAAAATACTCGCCGGCGCCTTTGGACATCTTTGATCCCGGGGAGCGAATAACGCGAACACCGAAACCAGTGCTTCGAGACTGGTCCTACGCCATCCCACTCATTTTCTCCCAACTGCACAAAAGGCCACCATTGATCGCCGTTCCGCTTTCAGGCTGAGACTTCAAACCATCCTCACCCAACCCATAGAAGTGTCTATATCCGATTTCTCGCAAAAGCCGAACGACGTCGTCGGGAGTCCATCCAAAAGACCTGGTCCAGCACTCTTCAACTTCAAGAAAGATCATCGGCTTAAAACGTCGAAGCGTCGCCATCCCGCCTCTGAGAACCATTAGTTCAGCACCTTCGACGTCGCATTTCACAAAGTTTACTCTCGAAAGTCGATCAGCATAGCCGTCCAGGCGCATCAATTGAACTCTGATCGCCTGGATCCGGTCGCTTGTCCACGAACCGGTCTGATGACGTGCCAATGCGGCTTGGCCAACATCGCCATTTGGAATAAAAATCGTCGTCTCTTCGTCACGATCCCCCAGGGCCATACAGTTTGAAAAAACGTTCTTACGATTGGGCGAATGGGTGACGTTTTTTGATAGTAATTCAAATGTCGCAGGGACCGGCTCAAATGCGTGCACCTGCCCGCGCGAACCGACCAGATCCGAGAAGAGCTGCGTGAAGTATCCGACATTTGCCCCTACATCCAAGACAACGTCTCCACGTTTAACGATTGAAAGATACATTCGCTTCTCAGGAGAACCGCGCTCCAGCGTCTTTAGTACCGCGAGATAGAGCTTCGGAACCCTCGCAAGAAGACCTGTAATGGAACCTTTCAATCTCTTTCCCATCGACTGCTGATCGTCCCAATCAAACCTACGAATGTCTCATTTCACGTTCCTCGCACCCGGTTTCATATTCGCTATCGTGAGAATAGCGTAGTGAAACGCCAGCAAAACTTCCCGAAGCGCCCCTTTTCCCTTACAGGAAACGGACATCCTCGCTGCTCTGTCAAATGTTCGGATCAGAGTCATCACCGCCGCAAAGATTGGCCGCCTCGGGACTGCCTCAGGGTGTTTCGACTGATAATAGAGCACGCTTCGCGAGTGGACGACTTGATTTGCGAATCCTTTGCGCCGAGTCCAGGGATGTAAAACCAGAGCATCCGGCAGAAATTCGATTCTCACCGGCAACTTCAGGAGGCGAACTCGTAAATCAACGTCCTCCATTGCCGCCGAAGGAAAGTTCTCGTCGAATCCGGCGACCTTGAAAAACAATGTGCGCTCGATGGCAAAATTGCATGACCAGAGATAGCCGCCCGATTCGTTGATCGGGCAAACGGAGTCAACCCGCTGCGGTTTGCCAAGCGGAAGCGTCTTCCCCTCGAGAACCGGCGCGTTGCCCTGGCCTGCTCCGACGAAAAACGCTTCGAGATAGTTCTCACATGGCAAACAGTCGTCATCCGTAAAGACAAGCCATTGGTTCTTCGCCTGTGAGGCGCCGTGGTTTCGATTGGCGGCGGGTCCTCGTTTCGGGCCTTCAACCCAGTTCGCCCACGAGTACTTTGATTTAACCATCTCCTTTGAGCACCCCGCGATTCCATCGTCTGATACGATCACTTCGTAGAACGCCGGATCGAGTGTTTGCACTCCCGGTGCAAGCGAGTTCAGACACTGCGCGAGCGACTCATTTCGATCGCAAGTCGGAATGACAATCGAAAGCGTCATAGAACGTTAGGTGAGACACCAAGATCGTACGCCGAGCTCCGTCCCCACAGAGCTTTGCTGTCGCAGAATCGGCGCATCGTTAATGTCCATTCTTCCGCACCAAACACCCCTCGACAATCGCGATCAATTGTTCACCGAACTTTGTTGAGTTCCATCGACTCTCGGCAACGGCTCGAGCACGCCTACCCATCTCACGTGCTTCGTCGGGATTCTGATCAAACCACTTCAACGCTTTCGCCCAACCATCGACATCTTCGCAATCAACCCATTTCCCGATTCCCTCTTTCTCAATATCCAGGTCGATCAGCGGATGGCGTGTCATAATCAACGGGCGCCCGATACCTAACGCGTCCGTTAAGCTTGTTAGGCCAGCCAAGCTTTCGCCCCGGCTGAGCGGGATTGCCAGAACTCGTGCCGCATTGAGCTCCCCGCACAATTCCTGGTAACTGATCGCCAGCTCATCGGACATTGTCTCGACTTCAACATTATGGCCGAACTCCGCAAATTCAGCGAGATGATCTCGCGCCAGACAAATGATCTTTGCCGGCGTGCCAGAGAGCGTCGCCGCTTTACCAAACGTTAGAAAATCACGTCCGGTCCTTCCGGCTGCGACCGCCTGTGATCCAGCTCCGGTTGCAACCGGATAGTAATCCAGATCAGGCCCCCAACGCATCACCTGAGAATACCCAGAGCGCCTCGCGATTTGCTCAATCTCTCGGGAAACTCGTGCGCTGAGACTTGGAAATGCGTCGGTACCCTGGATCTGCCACCGTAAGAAAAACTGCCTGAATCGTCTGAGCCTAATGGAACCGAGGGGATGATGAGCGATTGTCACGATCGGAACGGGAAACAGCCCGATCGCACGAAGATAAGAAAGTAACTGGGTCTGTGTCTGGCAGGGCGAAAAGATCAGATCAATTTCGTTGCGCAACAGCCAGGCGCTAAGCTGTTGATCGAGATCGCCAATTGCAATCGGAAATCGGATCAAACGCACAATCCGATTGAGCAAACGAAGCAACAGAAACCTTTGGAATGGTACAATGCGAACATCGAATCCGGCCCCCGAAAGACGGTTTACTCCAAACAAATGGTTGTCCGGTTTCAGCCGGCTCTGCACCTCTTCGGCAACTCGTTGAAGCGAATAGTTATTCAGGACGAGGATCCGGCGCATCGTTTCAAACCTTACCGGCAGATCCCTTTCTTGATGGCACGCCACATCCTTCTTGGAACTGCAAATCGTTTTCCCAACGCGATCCGCACGCGTAACATTGTCCACTTCGCCCTGATAAAATAGAACCCTTCAGGTTGCGAGAGCCCACTGATTTCGCTAGCAAACCGATCGATCGCGCGATCCAGTAAAAATACATAGACGTTGTCCGGCAGTAGGTGCCCCTGCCATCGCCGGTCGCGAAGGCTCCTTTTGATCTGCGCCAAGCCGCCAAAGATAATATTAGCATCGTGCAAAGCGATGACGGCGTCAGGAGCACATGCTTCAAGACAGAATAGGAAGTCGGATAGAACAGCGCGGTTGGTATGCTCGCCGTCGATAAAGCAAAAATCAGGTTTTAAATTGAACTGCCTCGGATCGAGTTCGCTCACGTCCGAATCGAAGGTTTTAATTTTTTCAAGGGACGCCTCCGGGAATGCTGAGCGCAGCCCGCTCATCATTTGCTCGGTGGAATTATTGTCATAAGAACCTTGCCCGCGCATTTCGTCGGCCTGAACCTCCGGGCGTTTATCGATCGAGTAGATCAGTCTGCACCGGCTATCGACCAGGAGTTGTTGAATTGTGCCACCAAGATAAGAACCGATCTCCAGATAGGCGTAATGACCGGAACGGCGAACGCAGCGCTGCAGCAGCAGCAATGATTTTCGATCACCGGCGGTCGACGCCGCCAGCACGTAATCAAACAGACTCGTGTCGAGTGACTCGATCCTCCGGTCAACCTCTTTGTTCGCATCCATCATTTTAATTTGGGCACGTACCGTGATCGCCAATCACGGCGCCGGCAATACCAGAGTTGATAGTGGGGCGATAGCAAACTAACTAACACGGATGGAATATCTCCGGCGCGAATATCCTGCACGGCCATGACCTTGAAACAATAGACGATTTGGCGCAAATAGTTGCGCACTCCAAACGTTTCGTTGCCGTTCCAGCGTGCATACCGTTCTAGCACCTCCCAGACCGATTGCGGTTTCTCTGTCGACGCCCACAAGCGAGGGTCAGAGATGACATCATATCCAGCCTTTAATAGTCGTTCTCCCAGCTCGGCATCCTCCAAAGCGCGAAGTTCAGGGTTAAAGCCGCCAACCGATTCGGCGGCGGATTTTCTGATCATTGAGCAACCCGTGTATAACAAACTGAAATGTTGAACGGACCTCGCTCTTCCGGCTCGGAAAATATGTCTGCTTCGCCAGCGGTTTCCCACCGATCCGACACTCTCGTCTCTCGGCTCTCCGAATACTGCAGCGACCCGATCATCGGCAAACCAATGCAGAGCATTTTCCAAGAACGAATCGTTCAATTTCAACGTCGCGTCGCAACCTAGCACCAACTCGTATTTTGCCTCCTGCATTGCACGGGCTCTTGCTGCCCCACGGCCCTCATTGCTTTTCATACTGACCACGCGAACGCCTGCAATCTCTGCAGAGCCGTCCGTCGAACCATCGTCCACTACGAACACCTCGCCGGGTGGCAACGTCTGGCCGAGGACCGACTGCACCGCATCGCGGATTGTCGACCGGGCGTTGTAACAGGGAATGTAGGCGCTAATAGTCATAGGAACCCGTATGATTCCTCATTTGACAGCAAAATTGAACAATGGCTGTCCAAGCTCGCATGCTGAGGATATCGTACAATTTCAATCAATCCATGTTGAACCAATTGCGAAAACTGGGTCGAGATTTTCTTAACTCCTATTTTCGCCAGATTCAGCTCGGGCCAGAATCGTCCTATGCCAAGGAATACCGGGTATGGCAAACCATCGTACGAGATCTCCCGGATGACCTCGATCCGCACATCGTTAAAGGGCTCCAGGAACATGCAGGACGAGACCAGCGGCGTTATTTTTTTGACTATCGAAAGCGTGCGACGATTGACCCGTTGGGCGGATGTCTATTGAATTCGAATCAGGTGATCGTGGATTCAATTCCATACGGTCTGGATTTTGGCGTCACAAGCCCCTCGTTTTTTTCGTACCGATTCAGGAAAAAACGGGTGATCCACGTCAATGAGGCTGTGAGTATCCGCTACGGTTGGAACAACTATTGGCATTTTCTGAACGATGTCCTCGGACAAATGTGCATGCTCGATGATTTCGGCATTCCGTTTGAAACTCCAATCGTTGTGCCAAACGAAGCACGCTCGATCCGGTTTGTTCAGGAAGCGTTTCAACGATCCGCTTGGTTACGAAACCGGCGATGGATTTTTCAAACGAGCGACGTTTGGGTGGTTGCCGATCGTTGGTATTTTTGCAGGACACAACCCCCTGAAATTGAGTATTTGTTACGTAGTCTTCACCATCTTGGCGCGACCAATCCCAGTTCGGGCGATCAAAGGATGGTATACGTGAGCCGGCGCACCGCTCATGATCGGCGCCTCCAAAATGAAACAGAAATTGAGGAAATTGCTCGAATGGCCGGACTTGATGTTTTGGAACCCCGTTCTCTACAACTTGCGGAACAAATGTCAGTCTTTGCGAACGCGGTATTGGTTGTTGGTCCGCACGGATCGGGCCTGACAAACCTTCTTTTTCGGCGGAGTCATCCAATGGTTTTGTTCGAGTTATTTCCCTCTGATTGCATACGCCCGCACTATTTTTGGCTAAGCCAGCAATTCGGCCATGGTTACTCAGCGATGATGGGAAGCCAACTGTTGAACAACGAATATTGGCTCAATCCAACGCTCTTCAAATCGCATCTTGATCAAATAATTTCAACTTTAGCAAAACGTACTCAGCACCTTGAGAGTTGAAGCCCAAAGGCTAATGAAGTCACCGATCGTCATTCGTCGTCTGATAAAATTGCCTCTGAAACTTTTTCTGCGTGTGAGATTTTTCCGAAGACGCATCGCATTCGAAATAAGATACCGCTGGTTTCGGGATCTGGAACTGGCGATCCCGCTTTCTCACGGTCTCCTCTGTCCAATCGTCAGTGTCGATTCGGTCTATTCATTTAGCGAAATCTTCGTGAACGCCGAGTACGACTTCATTAGGCATTCCGCGTCGCTTCCGACGCGGTGGATCGACATTGGGTGCCATGCCGGTTACTTCACACTTTATCTAGCGTGGCAGCGGGTGATTCGGGGCGAAAAACCGGGAACGGGCCTTCTCATCGACGCGGATCCACGAACAATGGAACGCGTCCAACAAACTCTGGCGATGAATCGATTGGAGAGCGATTTCTCGTATTTGCACGGGCTGATTTCGAGTGCATCGGAAGGGAAAATATTTGCGTTGCGCGCGGCCACGGGATCATCGGTTGACCTGAACCGTTCGGACGTGGAAGACCTAAAAAAAATACAGACTATTTCGCCAGACGCGATCCTCGCAGCGTTTCCGCCGCCTTACGACCTTATCAAAATGGACATTGAAGGCGCTGAATATGATTTCATTGAAAGCTACGAACCCGTTTACCGTCACGCGTCGGAAATTCTTGTCGAATGGCATTCGCCAGACGAAGAAGGCGAGGGCGAAAAACGCATATGGAGTCTGTTGGTTGCGCGCGGATTTCGGCATGTCAAAACGGTCCAACCGGCGCGAAAGCTACTCATGGGCGATCGATGGCTGTCATGCGGAGTGCATCTCTATCAGCGCCCATAGGATCCTGGAGATCTTGAAAATGGACGAAAAATCGGCTTCTGTATCGATCAATCGCGACGCTCGACGCTGGCCCACAACTTCATGACCGCATCGTAAACCGAGTTCACGGAAATCCGCTTCATGCATTCGACGTCATAACTGCAGTGTTCACCCTTGTCGACGTGGATCAAGCAGGGGCCGCAGGGCATCTCCACGAAAAGATTGACGTTCTCCTTATAACCGACCATTCCCGGTGTGCGCGATCCTCCGAAAATTACGACAGAAGGAATATTCAAGCCGTTCGCCGCGTGCATTAGAAAGCTATCAGGGCCCACATGGAGCTTCGCGAAATTTAGAACGGCCATCGATTCACGCATACTCAACTTCCCGGCGAATCGGGAGACTCCCTCTATTTCCGGTTCTCTGTTGTCGCCTAATTGAACAAGCATGAATTGATCGCGAAGCCGGCCCAGCAGCTCAACCCATGACGCTACTGGCCAATTCTTGACCGGTTCTCGGCTTATCATGTTAAATGTTAGAATCGGCTTTTTGTCTTCACCCACACGCCCACGGGCTATTGCTCGCTCTTCATCAGAAAGATATACTTGACCTCGATAGTCATAGTGGCCAATTCCGAGATGAGTTAAAGTCTGGCGCAACAAATTGGTCTTCGTATCTTTGCGATCTAAGAGATCGAGATACCAGTGCCACACACAGAAGAACCCCTCCGGTTCGTTCAATGTCTCGATGTTAGGATCCAGCTGGAGCAATTCCGGGTTTCGGGTCAAACAGTTAATGCGGATTCGGGGAAAGTGCTCGTGAATATGCCGGCAGACAATGCCGGTAAGAAGGGTGTCTCCCGGGGCGCCAAATGCATCGAAAACCGTCAGACGCGCACCAAGCCAATGAAGCCAAACCGGATGGCGCGTGAACAAGTCGTTTATTTTCCATCGGATTGCGCCACGCAATCCGGAGTCATTTCTGCGCAGAGGTGTAACGTCCGTCATAAATCCGCTGCGAGTACTTCATAGCATCGGCGCGCGACGTCCGTCCATGTCCATCGGCGCACTCGCCGGCTGACTTCCTCGCTATTGTTTAGTTTCGAGGTCTTAACGCTGGCCTGCATCGCATCCGCGAATTCCTCAAAATCGCCAGCTTCGACGAAGTGCACTTGATTGAACGCATCGTAGGTCATGACTTGCTCGGCAAATGACGGGATATTCGAACAAATAATTTCTTTCCCGCGGATCAACGCTTCGGCAAGCGGCAACCCAAAACCTTCGTAGCGTGACGGCAGGACGATACATCTGGCTGAAGCATAAAGTGATTCGATCTCCGCCGCTGAAACGTCGCCGGCGATGGTAATCCGTTTCCCCAATTCGCCACTATGCTCCACGAGAAATTGGCGTGCCTCCTCCATTGAAGGATTGCCAAGAGATTTCCCTGCCAAAAATCCATCCATCCCGGGACCTGACAATACCGCTCGATAATCCAACCCGCGCCTCGCCAAAAGAAGGCAAGCTCGGAAAAAAATCAAATGCCCCTTGTGCGGATTGGACGCGGCCGGCATATAAAAATCGAAACGCTGTCCGACGACGGCCGATGCCGGCGCTAGCTTTAAGGCTGCTACGGCAAGCGGCATCACATGAATTTTCGAGGCATATTCGGGAGCCATTCGTCCCAGTTCTTTTCGGGTAAACTCTGAAATAGCGAGGATCGCATGCGCCGTTTCCAACCATCGAAGCATGTTCTTTTTGATAGCATCCGGAATGGACGGATTTACATCACAGATCACTCCAACGATCGGTAATTCCGTGTCCGGTGGCGGCTGACTAAACACGCATGTTGTCAAAAAGCACTCGGCACGATTTTGTCTCGCAACCAGGCGCAATCGCTCGTTCGTTATCCTGCGCAAAACGCTTGCTTTGATACGCGACCGGCTAACAGGTTCCGGAAACCGGCGCGCTAGCGCAACACCTAACCAAGGCAACGTTCGCCTGGGCCAGTTAAGGTCTTCGATTTGCAGGTTAGCGATCTCTGGTATTTTCTGTCTGAACGAAGAAGCAGCAGGCTGCGGAAGCACCCAGACAACGGACTCGCATAATCGCGACAATTCCGGGATCAGGTTGACGCGAATCGTTTCAACGCCACCGTCGATTATTTCTTCATCGACAACAAGCAACCTCAGTCGATTTTCCATCGCTATCAGCGTCTGTAAAGATGGACGCCAGATGAATACCATCCATTGTCAAAAAAATACTCGCGACGCGGTTGGATCGTTTGCACAAACCGAAACCGACGCTGCTCGATCGCTCGTCGCAAACGCTGCTCGCCGGTTCCTTCGCGATCCGAAGAATGCCATTCGACGAGAAGCGAGGAAGCGTGCCGATAGACCCCCTCGTAACTCTCGAAAAAGTCGTATTCGCCTCCTTCAATATCGACTTTAATCAGGTCGTACGGTGGCGGGAACGCTTTGAGAATATCGGTGGGCGATACAGTTCGAACGCTACTCACCTTGCGTATGCCGGCGACACTCAAATCCGTAGAAGATCCCATCCCGTCGCGCAAGCCAAAGTCATGGACGCCCTCCTGACTCGAAATCAGGCCCCAGATCAACTCGCAGTTTTTCCCGATCTGATTTCGCTCAATCGTTTTCTGCGTCAGTTCCTTCATCCGTGCATCTGCGTCAATCAGCAACGCATTCCATTCGCTGTCTCCGGATTGCGCCTGCTTCCAGGCGAGGTAGAGCGTGAAGTAACCAGCATGGCAGCCCAAATCAATCCATCGCTTCGGGAGTCCTGTCTCGGCAAGAAAGGAACCGTACTCACTTGCTGCAAAAATCTCAGCAAATGAATAGAGCGCATCGTGTTCGGGAATCGGACAGACGAATCCTTTCGACAGCGGAATGATTAGCTCCAACTCTTTATACCATCTGTACTTTATTTCGAAAACTACGCGACGACGGATTGCCGGAATTCCAAGCAACGCAATAAGCGGGAACTTCAGGCATTTTCCAATCTGTTTCGGTAAACTCACAATGTCTGAACCGGATTCGCGGTTTGATCGATCTCCCATCGAAGCATCGGCAGCAGGAGACCGCGGCGATCATAACGGCTTGTCAGTCGTCGGGACTCAATGATTCGAAAAAGGATGGCATCCTCGTGATCGTAAGTTTGCTGGTGTGTGCCACTATTTATTTTCAGGAGGTAGTTCCCGATGTTTAGCAAATCTCCTGGCATCCGGATTCGCGCACAATAATTGCCCGGACTACGTCGTTCATATCGATCCGGATCAGTGTCATGATCCCCCGAGGTGAGCAAGTGCACCCCGTCCGCCGAAAAGATGTAGAATTCGACCAGGACGTTTCGAATCGATTCTCGCACGACGAAGCGGAGTTCGACGACAAATCCTGTATCGGCTTCGAATTCTTCCTGTGGGGTTTCCCCGCTATCCAGTAATCTGGCTTCGAGGATTTGCAACGGATGCGCAGTTCGCTTCTGCGCATTCCACATTCCGCCACCGCCGCTGTGATCAGCGAGGTATTGGTTCACGACTTTTTGAGTTGCCCCAAACTCCACGACTTCGCCCTGATTTAAATACAACGCTTTATGGGTGAGAGCGCTAATGGCGCCCATATTGTGGCTGACAAAGACAATGGTTCGGCCATGGGTCGTCACGTCACGCATTTTGCCGATGCACTTTCTCTGGAACTCGGTGTCGCCTACCGCCAGCACCTCATCCACAAGCAAAATATCTGAGTTCAAGTGCGCCGCTACGGCGAATGCGAGCCGGACGTACATGCCGCTGCTATAACGTTTCACGGGCGTATCCAGGAATTGGCGTATCCCGGCGAACTCAACGATCGACTCAAATTGTGCCGAGATCTCACGCCTTGCCATCCCGAGTATCGCGCCGTTCAAATAAATATTTTCGCGCCCCGTCAATTCTGGATGAAACCCGGTTCCAACCTCTAGTAGACTGCCGACTCTGCCATATAAATCGACGCTCCCGGTTGTCGGCTCCGTAATTCGGCTCAATATCTTCAATAATGTCGATTTACCAGCGCCGTTTCGTCCGATGATCCCGAGAACCTCGCCACTGTGAATCTCGATTGAGACGTCGCGTAGCGCCCAAAACTCTTTCCGACCTGAAGTCACAGCGCGACCAAATTTTGTTACCGCTTCCGCCAAAGTTGTCGGGCGAGCGGAAGAATCGGCAATCCGGTACATTTTACTAACATTCTTGATCGATATCGCGAGATCGGTCATTCGGTAGTCTCAGTCGAGAATAGAGCCCTTATATCAAATCGGCTAACTCGCGTTCTACTCTCTTGAACAGAGCAAGCCCAAGCCCAAAGACCAAAAGAGAAATCGCAACAGCGTAGCCCACGCTCAAGGCGCCAATATCGCCTTCCGACAGCAGGCTCCAGCGAAGCCCTTCAAAAATGGGAACCAGTGGATTCATCGAAAATAGAGCGCGCCACCTATCGGGAACCGCTGCCGTCCGATACGCAACCGGACTGGCAAAGAATAGTAGCTGGACCAAAACCGGTACGACATATTGGACATCCCGGAATCGGACGGACAGCGCGCCGCTAATCAGACCAAATCCAGCCGCGAACATCATCAGAATCGCTAACCAGATCGGCAGCGAGAGAAGTTCCCAGCCAAATCGGGGGCCAACGATCAGGCGTAAGATTACAAAGAATGCAAGACCAACGCCCGCGTCGAGAAGGCCTGACGCCATCGCCGAAATTGGCAATACGAGACGTGGAAAATAGACCTTGGCAATCAATGCCGAATTCTGCACCAACGACTGACTCGCGCGCGTGAATGCCGTGTTGAAAAGGGTCCATCCGATAAACCCCGCGAAAACAAAGACGAAGACGGAACTGTGCTCCGGTTTCGTGATTCCCGCAATCGTTCCAAAGACAAATGCCAGTATGCCGGAGGCGAGCAAAGGTTGTAGTATCACCCATATAATACCCAATGCCGTCTGGCGATAGCGGAGCTTGATATCTCGAATTGCCAGGGCAACCAGGAGGCCGCGAAATTCCAGGAACTCGCGTAAATCCGGCCATTCGAACCCCGCACTGTGCCGAATTCGTACGTGGTAATTATCCGACATGGGAGCGAGAACCGATGGCACAAGCCCGATGTGCCAATCTTAACCTACCGACGATCAACCCCAGCCAATTGAACGCCACCCGGAATGGTATCCGTGAGACAGAACCGCTGCGGAACGAATTCAAACTGCGCTCTTCTGCGACCCATAATATTCCGTGTACTTGTATTGATAGTACTCCCCGTGGACCTGAGAAACATCGTTGCACACGATGCCAATAACATTGGCTTGCCGTTCCCGCAAAAGTTCGAGTGCTCGTTTGCAAACCCTTCCTGAAGAATGATAAAAGCGCACCACAAATATTGCTGCATCCAATTTCGGAGCGAGGCTCGTCGAATCATCCGCAGCCATAATCGGGGAGGAATCGAATATGATGTATTGATACCGGCCGTAAACCTCCCGGAGAATCTCTTCAAGACGGCTTCCGAGAAGCAATTCGCCTGGGTTCTGAGTTGCCTCGCCACGCGGAAGCAAATCCAGGCCGGGTACCGAAGTGGGCACGATGCAGTCGTCGACGCTTGATTTACCCTGGAGCAATTCACTTATGCCCGGACCATTCTGGCGCTCAAGCGCCCGATGGAGCGATCCGCGACGCAGGTCGGCATCCACCAGCAAGACACGCACCTTGGCCAAGGCCATCGTGATTGCCAAGTTCAAAGCGATTGTCGACTTTCCTTCGTTCGGGACAGCGCTTGCCACGAGGATCGTCTTTGGCCGTTCACCTTCAAATGGTAAGTAGAGCAGCGAAGAGCGCAGGCCGCGCAACGACTCAGCAAACGGGTGGCGCGGGTCGTTTTCACGCAGGGGCAGGAGCAAGCCTTTTTGTTTCTGGCTCGGGATCTGCCCGAGGATGTGTTCATCGAGCCTTGACTGGGTTTCAATCGTTGAAGTGAGGCGATCGTCTATGAAATCCAGGAAAAAGATGATACTTAGCCCTAGCAGAAACCCGCCACAAACTCCGATCGCAAAAATTCGTTCTGATCCAAGTTTGATCGGCTGTGCAGGAGTGGCCTTTTCCAGGATTGAGACCAGGTCCTGGTCAACGTTGCGGGTGATATCGACTTCATGGAGGCTGTTCACAAGGCGATCGTAGAGTCCCTTGGCTCGATCGAAGTTGCCTTTGATCCGGTTGTAGTCGGCAAGCCGTTCACTGAGCGAAAGTGCTTTTTTATCCCATTCGGCGATCGCGGCCGTCAGGTTGTCGATCTGCTCTTTGATCGAATCCCGGGCTGCTTTGAATCGATCCAGGCTCTGTTGACGCAGCGTGGCAATCAATAGCTCCTGTTGCGAAATCTTCTCGGACAGATCCACCATTTTCGGATGCTTCGGACGAAAAATTTTCGCCGCTTCATCGCGTTGGGCCTTCATCATGGCCAATGACTGTTTGGCCTGAAGATATTGATCTTCGGGCTTCATCCCAGTTCCAAACAACCCTTCCGAATTCGCATCACCGGCTCTTGCAGCAAGATCGCCTGCATGCGTCGGATTGTTTTGTGTTCGGGAGATGATCTCATCCGGATCCATCGTCGAGAAAAGCTGGTAATCCGTTTTCAAATCGGCCAGCTGACGATTGAGATTGGCCACGTAAGCACCGGCGCTATTTCCCTCCTGCTCAAGGTACCCAACGTTATTTGCCTTTTGGAAATTCAGCAGATCCTGTTCGCTCTGCTTCATCTCACGTTCCACGCGCGATATCTCCTCGATGATGGCAGCTTGGGTGTCCTCCGATTTGGTCGAGCGCATCTCTTTCTTTGCAGCGATGTACTCGGTCATGATCGCGTCCAGCAGCTTTTGGACATACTCCGGCTCGGAGCCCGCCGTGGAGAGAACAAAGATAGAAGCCTGCGGCACCTGGGAAACCGTTAACGACGTTGGAACGGGTTGAAGTTGCGGATCGGTTGATGCAAGAAGGCCAATCGCTTTTGACTGGACCTCTGAACTCTTCATCAGCTCGGTCTGTGTCCCAAAGAAATTCGCGAGCTCTTCGCTGAAAACCGCTCCCTGCTGGAAATTAATCCGGCCGCTTACCATCATGCGCCCGGAGGAGACGTAAGCCGCTCGCTGTTGAAAAACGTTCCACGATGAGATGGCCAGGCCTGCCGCTGTCGTGAAAAATGGGATCCACCAGAATCGCAGACAGGAGCGCAGAAACCGGTACATTTGCGCTCGAAAACGCTCCCACCAACCACCGTGGTGGCTACTCACTTTTGATAACTCATCCATCGCACGAACAAGGACTGTACGACTTGCCTCTCAAGCACTTCTGTGGCATCCACTGGCACCGATCACCGAACTCCTTTAACACAACATTCAGAACGCCAATGATCGGACAACGTGCATGCGCATTAAAAATTAATAAGCCGTTCAGGGACGATAATGGTATCCCCGTCTTCTACGACAGGGTCCTTGTCGGTTCTCCCTTTGTTTACGACCTCGTCCACGTTCACGTAGGTGACCCTTTGCGGGCCCGCGCCCTTACGGATTAATTTAACCTTCCGCCGGTTTGCAAAGTCCGCAAAACCTCCCGCTCGCATGATCGCCCTGCTGACAGTAAACGTTTCACTTGGCGGGATTTCAACCGGGCCCTGGTTCCTAACCTGACCCGTAATATACACCGTTCCCTGTGATTTCAAGGCACCCGCGTCCAGTGCCACAATCACGGTCGCTTTATAGTAGTAATCCTTTTCGAGCGGCGCTTTGATTTCGTACGCGACCTGTTTGCACGTTTTTCCCGCTGCATGCACTCGGCCAATCAGCGGAACCTCCAATTCACCGGAGTCGGTCACAAGAAGAGAGACCGGGGCTTCTTTGTCTTCTACCACTCGCATGCTCAGTCGATCGCCGATTTTCAATGGACGTTTGTCGTCCAGGACGTCCATTGAATTCGTATATGCGGCCGCCGGAGCCGATCCTCGGAGCACCCGGTCTGCGTCTAATTGGCTTGTCTGTTGCGCAAAAAGTTTGGGTGCCACTACGCCGATCGGCAGCAAAAGAATCATGGCTGCAAGAAGCCGGTTGAACCAATCAAAATGCATAGCCAATTCCAAGGAGAACCTGATTGTCGTAGAAACTGTGCCCCACTAAGTCGGAGCTATTTTCGATGATCTGGTAGCCCCCGTGTAGATTAAGATGCTTCCCGAGCGCGTAGGTCCACTGTATCCCTCCCCCAACTCGGTTGATATGCTCACTCTCGAACGACCCGTCCGAATCTTCAGAATGCTCGTAATAAGCCGATATGACGGCATTCGTTCGACTGTTTATCCGCCAAGTTCCTTGGTACCGAACATAAAAAATTTCAGTATAGTTTGTCGTCAACCCAAGCTGCGCTTCGTAACCAAACGAAAGCTGGTTGGTCCAGTAGCGATTTGCTCTTTGATCAAGCCGAACATTAAAATAGGGGGCATTGAGTTGGGAAGAATCGCCGTTGCCGCCACTGCTCTGAAAATGAAAACCCTGATAGCCGACTTCAGCGCTCGCTTTTAGGTATCGGCTCAATTGCTCCGTCGCGAAAACGCCAAAACTGTACCCGAGACTGTTATTCTGAAAATCCTCGGTATATCGCACATCGGCGAACGTGCTTCGCACACCAACTGAGAATGAGTCGCTCAGCAAAAAAGTCGCACAGAGATAGAGCTGATCCTCATTCTGATTCAAAAAATCGAAGTCGGAACTGAGAGAATAAAAATTGTAGTGAGTGTACCCGCCGAACAAGATCACTTTGTTCAAGTCCCATGTCACGTTCACCCCGGCGGAATTTTGCAGTCGCTCGAACTGCGCCACCCGGCTCAAATCGATTTCGTCCAGTGGGTTTTCCTGAATGGAAAACTGGTCGAATATCGTGAATTTGAAATCACCGGCGTAAATATCAAAAGCGATTTCCGAATCGGGCGCTATTGAAACAGCGGAAGAATCGAACTGGGCATTATTGAGATATTTAACATAGCCTGCCTGAATTGACAGACGCAGGACGTTATCGGGACTGGCCTGCCATAAAACGTTTGCAGTGAGACTCGGCTCGATAAGAAGATCGCTTTTACGGTCCGTTTCAGACAATTCGATGTTATCGTCGTAAATGAGGTCGAGGTTCATCGCGAACCCAACGAGCGCTGGGCCAAGTTGCAGATTGTAGTCACCAGTACTGATTGCGGGCTTATTCGCTTCCGCACTTTGCGAACTGGCTAGAGAAGGCCGGATCGACTCCTGAGCCATCAATCTTTTTTCCGCCAACAGTCCGAAGAGTGCCAAAAGTAAAATGCGCAGCGTCAAGCGATTTTCACGCATCACCCACAGATGGTTCCCATGACCGAAGAGTCAATGCAAGAAAAAAGCCCTCAATTCTCTCATAAAAAGGATTTGCCGGATTGCCCTCCCTCAATCGCGGTCTCATGAAAATGTATAAACAGGGCATGTTGCCCAATTTTCGACATGTTTCTTGTCCGCTTTAACGAATAGTAAAATTTCCGCCGCGGTCTTTGTTTAGATCTGATTTTGATAGGCGAATCCTTGCAGAATGCGTTGTATCTGTTTCCGACCCGCCCAATTGAGTGACAATACGAAGCAATTCCCGTGATTCTCGCGCTAGCACACGGGATGGCATCCGCAAGTTTAGCTAGCCAATCGGATTAACATTGCCTTACTCTCGCCGTAATCTACCGCACCGTTCTGATGAAAATTGCATTTCGACCACTGCTCGCAATCGTAGGACTACTTGCGCAGTTTCAACTCGTTGCGCTCGGCCAGGATCTGAATCCAAGCGCTGTAAAAAGTGAACCTGTTGTGCCAGAAGGTGCGCAGGCGGCCCCACAAAGCCAGTCTGTCGATGGGCAACGCAGAAAGGCCCCAGCATCAGCCCAGCGTATCGCTCTGGATGAAGTACGCGATGCGGTGCAGGCGGATCCCACGAAGGCTCCTGGAATTGTTCAAGACGCGATCAAGACCGACGTGCCGCATCCGGTTGTTTTGACTTGCGAGATCGTGCGTGTGGCGATCACCGCCATCGACAAAAAGTTGACAAACACCCTTGTTGCCCGGGTCGTTTATGCCGCGGTAAAAGAACGGCCAAATGAAGCACTTGGTATTGTGGGCGTCGCTATTCAGGAGACTCCCAGTACATTCCATCTGGACATCGTCCGCGCGGCAATCGCCGCGGTTCCAGATCCATACGCAAAAGTTTCGCGCGCGAGCTTGGAATCGGAACCTTGCAGTAGACCAGCAACGCGGAGCGACACAACTGTGCAATATGACGGGATCCCGCTTTCGGATGCACTCTATCAAGAGGCTCTTCTGAACGGAGCCACCGCCTATGATTTGGATTATTTTCCTGTGCTTGGAGCGACGGGCTTGGCGAACGACGACCGGATCAATAAGGATCCGCCGGCGCCGCCTCCTACCCCTCCTCCGGTCAGCCCATAGTCTCCTGTGATTCGCCGAAACGAATCTGAAAACGCTTCGAGTTTTTCCGAATGACGATTTCGGAATTAAACGCTCGACTCATATTCGACGAACGAATGACGTCGTCGATGGATCCTTGGCAAAGGATCTCCCCATTTTTAAGAATGAGCGCCTTTCCAAAACAGGGAAGAATCTCCTCGACGTGGTGCGTAACGAAAACGAGATTCGGCGTGTTCTCCGATCCTGCGAGTCGGCCGAGAAATTGAAGAAATTTTTCTCGCGCAACAGGGTCAAGACCTGCACACGGTTCGTCGAGAATCAGTATTCGATATCTAGCCATCAACGCGCGACCGATCAGAACCCTCTGACGCTCGCCCTGTGAAAGAAATGCCCAGGGTCGCTGACCCAGCCTTCCGCACTCCACTTCACGTAGACATTTTCGCGACTTGTTGAGCAGGGTCCCTTTCACCGGGCGCCACAGATTCAACTCGGCGTCACGACCACTTGCAACGACCTCGAGCGCAGTCTGTCGATCTTCGATCCAGTGCCGGATGGACGAACTGACCAACCCTACTTCCTTCCGGAGGTCGCGCCAGTCGGCTTTGCCGTACTGCCGCCCGAGCACTTCAATTGCGCCCGACGAAGGCGTGACGTAACCGGTTACGCAGCTCAGCAGCGTTGTCTTCCCCGATCCATTCGCGCCGAGAATGACCCAGTTTTCGTTAGGGGCAACCTCCCATTGAATCGATTTCAGAATTGCTGTTCCGCTCCGAACGACGCGTAGATCGCGAATCGAGATAATCGCCATGTCTCAAATAAACTTGCAGTCGACTTCAAGTGCCCCCCGCAACAAACGCATATAGGTCGGCCGCGAAATTTCAGTCGCTCCGAACTGCTTCAGATGATCGTTTACGTACTGTGTGTCAAGAAGTCGAAAACCTTTCTGATTCAAGCGATTGACCAATTCTACAAGCGCTACTTTGGACGCGTCGGGAGCTCGGTGGAACATCGACTCTCCAAAGAATGCACCATGAATACTTACACCATATAGCCCTCCGGCTAGTTCGTCTCCCAACCAGGCTTCAACTGAATGAGCAAAACCGAGCCGGTGAAGGTTGACGTAACTTTGAACGATTTGTTCACTGATCCAGGTCTCATTGCGCTCAGCGCACGCTCTCATAACCGCTTCAAACGCGGTATCGAACCTTATTTCGAAAGTGTTCTTTTTCAAAGCCCGCTTTAGCCCGTGCGGAATATGAAACAAGGTCAGCGGAATGATCCCCCGCGGATTGGGCGAGAACCAGCAGATCTCGCCATCCTCCATCGCCATCGGAAAAATTCCGGTGCAATAAGCCTCCAAAAGAAGGGAGGCAGGGATCAATTTAACTCGACCTCTCTCGTGCACATCGCTTTTGCCGGACGCTTTTTGCGCACGGTATATTTACGGTTTTGGTGGTACTAGTCTGCGTCTATGAACAAACAGGTTGCGGCACTCCGCGTCTAACAATTTTCGCAAACTCTGCCGCTAAAATAATTCTCCCTGCGGCTCTGCCGCTCGTTTCGCCTCGGATTCAACCTCTGCTAGCAATGTCTTGAATTCACAGCTCTTCAGGCCTGCAATATAGGCGGGATAATCTGGTCGAATTCTAAGTTCGGTCACGGGAATCTCGATCTTGTGATCCAACTCCAATCGCACCATTTCGCGGTTCTGTTCAATTTTGATGCGGTTAGCTTCCAGTTTCTCTCTAAGTTTTACGTTCGGGATCTGACCCAGGTTCGCGAGAAGCCGCTCAACGGATTCGAATTGCCGAATCAATGTAGCGGCGGTCTTCTGGCCGATTCCTTCAACCCCTGGGATATTGTCGACACTGTCACCGCTCAATGCGAGAACCTCGCCAATACCCTGAGGGGGCACACCCCATTTTTCTGTGACTTCGTGAACTCCGAGCAAAGCATGAGGATCTTTGGGATTTTTCAGATCGCTTTTGTTCGTCGAATAGATTTTGACCGAATCATTCACTAACTGAAACAGGTCTTTGTCATTTGTCGCCAAGATTGAATCGATCTGCTGGAGCCCCGCATCGATCGCGTAACAGGCCATCAGGTCGTCTGCCTCCGTATTCGGTTTTGCGATCGAAACGATTCCCATCGAGGAGCAGAATTCTCGAATAAAATCGAGCTGTGGGATCATCGTTTCTGGCATCGATTCTCGTTGCTGCTTGTACTCTGGTTGCAACGCAACACGTTTTTCCGGAAGTCCCTCATCCCAAAAGACCGCCGCGAAATCCGGCTGGAGATCCTTGAGCATCTTTCGAACAGTCTTTACGAAACCAAAGATGGCGTTCGTCGGCTCGCCACGAGAATTCCGCAGAGACTGGATCGCGTGAAAAGAGCGGTAAACATAGTAGTGGCCGTCGATGAGGAGGAGTGTCACAAAGCACCAGTAATCAGGGTCTGGAGCGCTGTCCAGGAAGGACAAATTTTACGCGCCCGAAGTCCATCCGTGTCAGATAAGTTTCAGGTTGGGGTCCGCATCCTCGGTTATTTCTGAACGATCGCCGAGTAAAAACCGTTCGAGACCGGCAAACCCTATCATCGCCGCATTATCGGTACTAAGCGACGGAGCGGTGAGCTTCAGCGCAAGCCCCGCTGCGGCAGTTGCCTCGGACATCCTCGCACGCAGTCGCGAGTTAGCGCTAACGCCTCCGCTGACGGTCACCAGGTCCACCTCTGATTGTTTGGCGGCTCGAATGGTTTTTTTGACAAGCACATCGACCACGGCCTCTTGAAAAGATGCGCAAATATCAGCTTTGTAATCACCCTCCAGCTTCGGCAAAAGGTAACGCACGGCGGTTTTCAGCCCGCTAAAACTGAAATTGAAGTCTCCGCTGTTCAGCATACTACGTGGAAGATCGAACCTGGTCGGGTCCCCTTGCCCGGCAAGTCGATCAATCTCCGGCCCTCCGGGATAAGGCAACCCGAGGAGTTTCGCGACCTTGTCGAACGCTTCACCCGCCGCGTCATCCAACGTGCGACCAAGCAGAAAATAAGAGCCTACGGTTTCCAAACGAACCAACATCGTGTGACCACCGCTCACGATCAGGCCGACAGAGGGCAACGGACGGACGGAATCGCTCAAAAACGGCGACAGCAGGTGTCCTTCCAGATGATTGATTCCAATGAACGGTTTGTTCAGACCGATTGCGAACCCTTTGGCGGCGCTGTAACCAACAAGGAGAGAAGTAAGCAATCCCGGGCCTCGTGTTGCAGCGATGCAATCGACATGTCCCGCGGAAACTCCAGCGTGCCATAAGGCGGCATCGATCAATGCGCGAACCCGCGGCAAATGATTTCGAGAAGCGACTTCCGGGACAACTCCTCCATACCGGTTATGGAGCTCGATCTGGCTCGCAATTTCCGATGCGAGAATCTCGCTTGGAGCACCAACAACCGCCACAGCCGTTTCGTCGCATGACGTTTCGATTGCCAAAACGACCGTCCGGCTCACTGCTGACTCGCCTGCGGTTGTTTCTCGTTCTGGTTGTAGATCATTGCTCCCTTGAGCGCGTCGATCGCCCGATCAAGCTGGGAGTCCTTCTGATCGTCAACAAATTTTTGCTCTTCAGGGCTCAACAGACCCTCCCGGTGCCGCAACAAAAGCGCGCGCTCTTCGTCCTGGGTAAGCGACGCCTTGATATTAGGGGTCACGCCTTTTTCATGAATGACCTGTCTGCTTGGCGTGTAGTACTTGGCCGTCGTGAGCCGCAGCGCCGAACCATCTGGCAATTGGATCACGCTTTGGACGGAGCCTTTGCCGAATGTTGTGTCTCCAACCAGAATGGCACGATTCAAGTCCTTCAACGCACCTGCCATGATTTCCGCTCCGCTCGCGCTACCGCCATTGACAAGCAAGACCATCGGAAAGTTCGGCCGCTGTTTCACGTTTTTACTCGTGTAATATTCCCGGCGCTGCGCGGCATCCCGGCCTTCCGTGTAAACCACCATCGTTTTAGGCGGCAAGAACAACCCGGAAACATCGACTGCACTCGTTAATAAACCGCCGGGGTTGTAACGCAAATCCACGATGAGCGCCTGCATTCCATGACTCTGCAGGTCGTTCAGTTTCTGATCCAGCTCCTGAGCCGTCGGTTCGCTGAATTGAGTGATGCGGACATAGCCGATCTTGAAGTTCCCAGTCAGCGATGGGTCGAGGATCTTGGCGTCCTTGACGCTCGCGACCTTAATGATTTCCCGCTGAAGAACATAATCTTTCGTCTCCTTCGTCGAAGGCCGGAAAATTGTCAGCGTCACCTTCTGCCCAGGTTCGCCACGTAACGTCGTGACTGCATCCTGAAGCCCCAATTTCTCGGTCGTGTTACCGTTGATTCGCAAGATACGATCGCCGGGGGAAATCCCAGCTCGATACCCGGGACTATCTTCCATCGGGGAAACCACCGTGAGAACACCATCTTTAGTCGACACAACAATTCCCAATCCACCAAACTCACTCTTGGTCTCGTCCTGCATGTCCCGATAATCAGTCGGCTCCATGAATTGACTGTGAGGATCAAGGCTGGCCAACATTCCGTGTAACGCAGAATAGGTAAGATCTCTGTATCCGATCTTGCTCGCATCGACATAGTCCTGACGGATCAACTGCAGCGCTCGCGTAAAGACGGTCAGATTTTCGTAGCCGGCGTCATCGGTATCGGCGGAGGCTTTCGAGGTAAACACCCGAACACCGACAATAAGATTGAATATTAAAAGAAGACTGAGAAAGCCGTAGAGACCTTTGCGCTTCATCGGGGATTCACCACCATAGCGGAAGCTTCCGGGTAACCGGAAAACTACGCTGCGTCCTTATCCTGCTTTCTTCTGATCAGCGGCTGCCGCTTGCCCTCAACGACGGCTCGATTGATCACGACGTCAGCGATATCTTCGCGACTCGGGACCTCGTACATGACGTCGAGCATGATCTTTTCAAACATTGAACGCAGTGCCCTGGCGCCGGTCCCTTTCGTCACCGCCTGTTGGGCCAGCGCACGCAAAGCATCCCGGGTGACAACGAGGTTGACTCCCTCCATTGCTAACAGTTTTGTGTACTGTTTTACCATTGCATTCCGCGTATCGGTCAGAATGAGCATCAACTCATCTTCTGTCAGCCCATCAAGTGCGGTAACGATCGGAAGACGGCCTACGAACTCGGGAATCATCCCGAATGCGAGCAAATCTTCCGGTTCGGTGTTTCTGAGTGTCTCCTGGAAAGTGCCCTCTCCTCTGGCTCTTTCCGTCGTGTGAAAACCTAGAACTTTGTTTCCAAGCCGTCGGCCGATGATTTTGTCGAGCCCAACGAATGCGCCACCACAGATAAAAAGAATCTTTTCAGTGTTAACCTGAATGTATTCCTGGTGCGGATGCTTGCGTCCGCCCTGTGGCGGCACGTTGCAGCTGCTCCCCTCGAGTATTTTAAGAAGCGCCTGCTGGACTCCTTCTCCGGATACATCCCGAGTAATACTGACGTTATCCGTTTTGCGTCCGATCTTGTCGATCTCGTCGATGTACACGATTCCAATCTCGGCTCGCTTAACGTCGTAGTCGGCATTTTGCAGTAAACGCAAGATGATGTTTTCCACATCTTCACCAACATACCCGGCTTCGGTCAGAGTGGTTGCGTCGGCGATACAAAACGGCACATCGAGAATCCGGGCAAGCGTTCGAGCGAGGAGCGTTTTCCCGGAACCGGTAGGACCGACCAGAAGGATGTTGCTCTTCTCGATTTCGACGTCCGCGTATGGATCAATCGACAGGTCTTTACTCCCGTTTGCGTGTAGGATCCGTTTGAAATGGTTGTGGACCGCTACGGACAAAACCTTCTTTGCCGATTCCTGGCCCACCACATATTGGTCAAGTTGCCGCCGGATCTCCGCGGGCTTCGGCACCCGTAAACTGGTCGTTTGGCGTCTTGCATCCTCGTTCAGCTCCTTGTCCAGGATTCCCTTGCAGACATTGATGCAGTTATCGCAGATGTATACGCCTGGACCGGCAATCAGCTTGCGAACCTCCGCATGGCTCTTCCCGCAAAAAGAGCACATTGTGAGGTTGGAAGCGCGAGCCATAAGTAATCTTAATTATCGGTTCAAAGATGCGTTACATGAGCTAAGTTCGCCCTTTAGGCAGGCAAGGGCGCATTTTCTTGCGTAGCCAAAAGTGTCTCGGGAGAAACGTCCTTGCGGGATTTCACGACTTCGTCCACGAGACCATAGTCCTTTGCCTGCTGCGCCGTGATCCAATAATCGCGATCAGAATCTGCCTGAATCTGTTCGTCGGTTTTGCCGGTGTGAAGCGCGAGTATCCCGATCAGCCGTTTTTTCAGCCTAAACATATACTCCACAGTGCGTTCCACGTCGCTGGCTGTCCCTTGGGCGCCACCAGAAACCTGGTGTATCATGATGTCTGAGTTCGGCAAAGCGTACCTTTTCCCTTTCGTACCGGCCGTCAAAAGAACCGCTCCCATGCTCGCCGCGATGCCGACGCAGTAGGTGGCCACGTCGCAGGTCACGAATTGCATTGTGTCGTAAATCGCGAGACCGGCAGTCACAGAGCCACCGGGTGAATTGATGTAAATATTGATATCCCGCTTTGGATCCTCCATCTGCAGGAACAGCATCTGGGCGACTACCAGGTTCGCCACATGATCGTCGATTGCAGTCCCAATAAAGACGATTCGGTCCTTCAGTAATCGGCTGTAAATGTCGTAGGCCCGTTCTCCTCTCCCGGTTTGCTCAATCACTGTTGGGACAAGATAAGAAAGGGGTGAATTATGGGTGTTGATTGACATGTTCTTTTTAGCCTTTAAATCACTCGTTCGCGAGGTCTTCGGGAACGATTTCGACGTTAGCATTCGAAGTTAGGAAATCAAGGACCTTGCCCATCAGAACCTCTTCGCGAACCTGGCCAAGCATCCGTTTCTCTTCCAGCTCCGAAAGCATCTTGTCATACTTCATTCGGTATTGATCTGCCAGGACCGCAACCCGCTTGCTAAGCTCCTGAGCCTCAACCTCAATTTTTTCTTTCTCAGCAATCCGCCCGAGAATGAAATTCGCCTTGAGCCGTTCGCGGGCGCTGCGAGAAGCAGTCGAGATGATGTCTTTTTGATTCTCTCTCAATATATCTTCGCTGATTCCCCGCATCTGATTTTGTTGCACGATTTCGGACATGATGCGGCGGGTCTCATCCTTGACGTAGCTTTGCGGCAACTCGCATTCCACATGCGAACTCAGAAATGCGACAATCTGATTATGTTTCACGGTTTCGACCCGGCGCGCCTTTTCAGTGCCGAGTTGAAGCTTCATGGTTTCCTTGAGCTGATCGAGGGTTAGATCCTTTGCGATCTGTCCGGCAAATTCGTCAGTTATTTCAGGAAGATGCATGCTCTTGATGCTCTTCAGAGTGACACTGAAATGGAGTTCCCGATTGGAAAGTTCGCTGTTCGGAAAGTCGCTGGGAACAGCCAAATCGAACTCGCGTGTCTCGCCGGGATTCATACCAACGAGGTGATCGCTAAATCCTTTTAGGAACGTCTGCTCATCCAACTTGATCCAAAAATCGCTTCCGCCACCAAGCATTTTGGGGGCTTTCGGTTCGACTTCCAGCAACGGTTTTCCGTCCAGCGTGGTGAGATAGTCGATCACAGCGAAATCATTCAATTCCAAGCTCCGACCTTCCACGTCCGAAAAAGTGGCGTGTCTCTCTCGCAGACTCTGAAGGGCGCGTTCGAGTTCCTGATCGCTCACTTCGGTCGGCGGAACTTTCAACTGAATCCCTTTGTATTCCGGAAGTTCAAACTCGGGCGACGTGATTAACGTTGCCGTAAATTTCATGCTCCGTTCGGGAGTAAACTCGACCCCTTCCACATCGGAAATTGAGAGGACCTTGAGACCCTTTTCCCGAATCGCTTCCCGCGTCGTTTCGCTCACAAGCTTCTTGGTAAGCTCTGCCTGGATCTCCTTGCGAAATTTTGCTTCCACAACATTCTGTGGAGCTTTCCCAGGCCGGAACCCTGGAATACGAGCGAATTCGCGAAACGATTTTGCGACCTCGTTCCACTCCTTTGTGACAACCTCCGGCGGCAGTTCGACATGCATCGACGCGATGCAATTTGGCAGACTCTCAACTTCGACATTCATGGAAAATCCGTCAGCGTAGTGCTGATCGAAAACTCGCGCAACGGGATCTCTCTAATTAGTTGGACCTTTTAAGGTTCTCCGATGGCGGATATGCCAATGCAAGCCCCCCTAAGCCATATCCGGACCCAACTCCAGCCCACGAGTCAGAACCCGATATCCCCGACCCAACGCTTTACTTTTTTGGGGTCCACTGCGCCGACGATGCCAAGCCCCATCCGTTGCGGGGCAAAACAGAGATTCGCAACCTCCTGGACTTGTTCAGCAGTCACTTCCTTGAACTTGGCCTGCACTTCGTCCGGATCGACGACTTTATCGTACGCCAGCAACGATTCACCCATCCACATGATCTGATTGCTGGTACTCTCCAGTCCCAATTCGTTTTGTCCGATCGTGTACTCCTGGGCCTGACGTAGTTCCTTCTTGCTCGGCGGCCGCTGGCAGAGCTTGACCAGTTCGCGATGAATCGCCCGCAAAGCGCTGCGAAGCTTTTCGCAATCCAATCCGACAGAAATGCTGACAAGTCCTGAATCTTCGAGTGCCAGCGTGCCGCTGTGCACAGAATAACAGTACGCGTAGCGTTCCCGCAGCTGCTGAAAAAGTCGGGAACTCATATTTTCTCCGAGGATCACACTCAGCAGTTTTGTCGCGTGACGGCGATCATCCGTCCGGCTCATCGCGTGGTAACCGAGTGCCAGATGCGTCTGCTCGGTTTTATCTTCTGCCACCAACACACGTTGATCGCGTTTAACTTCGTTCCATCTCTGGAAGGGTGGCGTTCTGCCAAGCGGCAATTTCTTCAGCTTGCTCTTGAAGTGCCGAACCACTTCCTGATGTTTGCACCGGCCGGCAACCGTGATCACGGTGCTGTTTCCGTTATAGTTTTCGGCAACGAACTTCAGCAGATGCTCTCGGTGTATCTTTGCGATCGATTCGATCGAACCCGTCAGCGGTCGACCGAGAGCGTGCCGGGGCCACATCGCTTCTGTCAAAAGATCCTGGGAAAACTGTCCCGGCTGATCCTTGTACATCAGGATCTCTTCGCGAATTACGTCTCGCTCTCGCTCGATCTCGTGTTCTTCGAACAGCGAATTCACATACATATCCGACAGGACGCTGGCCAGCGTGGGAAAATGCTGCGAAGCCGCCTTAGCGTAAATGCAAGTATGGTCTTCGGTCGTGAAGGCATTGATGAATCCCCCAACACCTTCCACTTGTTCCGTGATATCCCGACTCGAACGTTTGGAGGTTCCTTTGAAAAGCAGATGCTCGAGAAAGTGCGAGATCCCGCACAACTCCTCCGGTTCGTGTCGGCCACCCACGGCGATCCATAGCCCGACACTGACACTTTTCATTTCCGGCATCTCGCGCGTAGCGATCCGCACTCCGTTGTCCAGTCTTGTGGTCCGGTACTCCATACTCTCCTTACACCAAGTTGAAACCGGCAAGCCGATCCACCCCACTCAATCCCAATCCAAAAAAGTTAGACCTGCTTTAATTCGATCAACTTCTCTGCCAACTGCAGGTCGCTCGGAAACGTTATTTTAATATTCCAATCCGCATTCCTTAGCAACCGCACCGGGTAACCTGCGTATTGCAATGCAGAAACCTCATCGGTGACAGTTTGCCCGGAGTCAACAATTCGTTTATACGCCTCCAATAACCAATCGGTCCGAAAAACCTGCGGCGTTTGCATTGCCCAAAGCTCGGTTCGATCGACGCTCCCGGTCACTTTCTGTTCTGCGTCCGCTCGTTTGAGCGTTTCAACCACCGGGGCTGCAAGAGAGACAGCGCCGCATTCCATCGCGATCTGGATGCATTCTCCAATCAGTTCCGGCGAAACAAGCGGACGCGCAGCGTCGTGAACCGCCACGTGCGTGCAACCCTCCGGCAAACCGTGAATCCCGTTCCAGACCGAAAGATGCCTCTCGGATCCGCCGTCCACAAGAGAGGCAACTTTATTGAAGCCGAATTTATCCATCAGCTTCTCAAATTCTCCCCGGCGATCCGGATGGATCACGACAATAACCTTGTCGATCAGGGGACACCGCTCGAAACGTTCGATCGACCAGGCCACTACCGGCTTTTCTCCGATCGGGCTCAGCATCTTGTCGAACCCCATCCTCCGGCTGGTCCCGGCGGCTACGATAATCGCACAAACCATGAAACTGTTTTCAATCGAGGAATGTAAGCCAGCCGCCAAAACTCGCGCAAAGGCTTAAGTCTCGAACTCGCTTTGAGTCAGGACGCGAGCGCTTTCTGCACTGCCTGACTCAACGTCTTGCCGTCAACACGTCCGCCTGCCTTTTCAGTCGCAATTTTCATGACTGCTCCCATTTGCGTTTTGGAGGTCGCTCCCGCCTCTGCAACCGATTCCTTTACGAGCTGCAGGATCTCCTCCTCAGTCAACGGTTTCGGAAGGTAATCCGACAAATACTCGATTTCCTTACGTTCTTTAGCCGCCAATTCCGGTCGACCTCCCTTTTCAAAACTCTCGATAGAATCCTGTCGTTGTTTGACCTGTTTCCTGATCACCGCGGTGGCGTCGGTGTCCGCGAGACCTCCAGCACTCCCGAGTTTGTCGATCGCGGCATTTGTCAACGCCGACTTCACCATCCGCAACACCGACAGCCGCTCTGCATCGCGCGAACGCATGGCCTCTTTCAGGTCGGCATCGATTTTTTCCTGGGTAGTCATTAACTGAACTTATTCGGGGATCGCGTTTCATTCAATGGCGCTGCGCTGGGAGTGAGGAGTTCGGAGTGAGGAGTTCGAAGTTCGGGGTTCCGAGAGCGAAGGCACAGAGCTTTGGATCTATCGAGTGGGTCCTGAGGGGGGAACGCAGCCGAAAGCCGAACGCAAGGACGTGAGGACGTTGCCCGGAGACTCGGAAATGGACAGGCGAGAACCATCCCTCGCCAACGCTTCCGCCGTCGCAAAAGCTTCCGATTTCGCTGAAGCTACGTCCAGGTCGGAAGTCAGGCAGCCTATCCGTGCCCTCGAACTCGGAATTTCGAACTTCGCCAACTGAACCCGGACCTTCGAACTTCGAACCCGGAACTTTAAACTTCGAACCCGGACCTTCGAACTTCGAACCCGCAACTTCCAACCCGGACCTCCGTTTCCCCTGGAAATTCCAGCTCGATCATACGAAGATTCGGCCCGTATGCGTGTAGCTGTATCGTTCGCGGCCCTGGTTCTCATCCTTTCCAGTCTGGCAACCGAGGCACGTGCATCGGTTTATTTACCGCTCGCAACAGCCTTCAAAGGGGAATCCCAGTTCGAAGAGCTTGTCCAAAAAGCTCAGGCTCAGAACTGGCGCTCTCTACCCCTCGGCGACCGCACTGTCGCAGTCGGATTAGCGCTTCTCGGAACACCCTACGTGAACTTCACACTCGAACTCGATGATCACACGGAATCTCCATCTGTGAATCTTCGCGGAGTCGATTGCTGGACCTATTTCGAGATCGCTCTCGGGTTCGCGCGGATGCTGGAAATTAAATCAAGCAACTACACGCCTCGCGATCTCCTGGCGATGATCGAAATCGATCGTTACCGAAACGGCCAGTGCAATGGGGTTTATACTTCCCGGTTACACTTCCTAGAAGACTGGATTTACGACAACGAACGCCGAGGTTTGGTTGTGAACCTGACGCAATCACTGGGCGGGGTGCCGATGCGTGGTCGTTACCTTAATGAGATGAGCAAATACTGGCGCGATTCACGTTATCTCCGCAACAATCCTCAGCTCGTGCCGGATATGCGAATGATCGAAAACAGAATAGCAAATCGCACAATTTACCACATCCCAAAGAGCGAGGTTCCTGCGATCGAATCCAGAATTCGGAACGGCGACGTCATTTGCATCAGCGGCAACGGCCCGGAAGGGTTTACCGAGCATGTCGGATTGGCATACCGCGACAGGGCTGGCGTTCTTCATTTTATGCATGCCTCAAAGGACGAGCGTCGAGTGATCGTTGACGTACCGCTTCACAGCTACCTTTATCGTTATCGAAAATTTGCCGGGATTATGGTTGTGCGCCCTCGAGAAGTCCCGGCGTCCGCTTTCGCCGCACTGGTCGCGGCATCAGATTAGCGCGGAAGAATCATCCAGATTGAGAGTGTTCCCGTCGGACGGACGGCGGATTGCTAGGGACTCGCGAGGTCAGAGGTATTGCTTTCTAAGAAAGTCGGCATTTTCAGATGACGCAGGAGCAAAGCCTTATATGTTCAAATGAGTATGGCAGCAACATTTTCGCAAATGACCGATCTGGGAACCACTGCACCACCTTTTGCCCTTGCCAATGTGTTGACGGGGGAAAAAACCTCGCTGGACGATTTCGAGGAGAGCAAGGCATTGCTGGTAATGTTTATTTGCAAGCATTGCCCCTACGTCATCCACGTCAAATCGGGATTGATTGAGCTGGCGCATGATTACTCGAATCGTTCGCTAGGAATTGTTTCGATCAGCTCGAACGACGCCCGCCGGTATCCTGATGATGCGCCGGAGCGTCTGGCGGCGATGGCAGCCGATCTTCCTTTTCCGCTCCTTTATGACGAGACGCAGGCGATCGCGAAAGCATACCGCGCTGCGTGCACGCCCGATTTTTTCGTCTTCGACTCGGCAAGAAGACTAGTTTATCACGGGCAGTTCGACGAAAGCCGGCCAGGGAACAACAAGCCGGTGACGGGCGGCGATTTGAGAGCTGCCATCAATGCGGTTTTGTCCGGAAAGAGAGTCGATTCCAATCAAAGAGCAAGCATCGGGTGCAGTATCAAGTGGAAGCCCGGAAATGAACCGGATTACGCGCAGTAGGCCGATTCCTCGTTTTAGGGCAATCCAAACTTTGAACCCGTTTATGAGTGGGAATCCAGTAAATGACCGGACTCGTGGACGCGGTGCCAACATCAACCCAGCCAACCGATTCGAGGCGTTTCATTACGAGCTGGAAGACTGGTGCGAACCGGACCTCGAGGAACGCCCAATCCGAACCCAATATTACAAGGACGATTCGCAGAGCATCATATCCTATAACAACAGCCCCGACGTCGGGTTTGATGCGAGCCTCAATCCTTACCGTGGATGCGAACATGGCTGTGCATATTGTTATGCGCGGCCGACCCATGAGTATCTCGGATTTTCTGCTGGAACAGACTTCGAATCCCGTATTCTAGTCAAACCGGATGCGGCCAAACTCCTGGCAGCCGAACTGTCGAAGCGTTCTTGGGTGCCGCAGATTCTTGCACTGAGCGGTGTCACCGATTCGTATCAACCAATCGAACGAAAACTGCAGGTTACCAGGGGTTGCCTGGGAGTTTTAGCCAATTTTCGGAACCCCGTTAGCATTATTACGAAGAACCACCTTGTCACCAGGGATATCGATCTTCTAGGCGAACTGGCTTCCGTCAACGCTGCATGCGTTACGGTTTCGATTACGACTCTCGATCCCGCTCTTGCTCGGGTACTTGAACCTCGCGCATCCGGTCCAGCGCATCGTCTCGAAGCTATCGCAAAGCTTCGCGCGGCGAATATATCCGCGGGCGTTAACATTGCCCCGATCATTCCCGGGATAAACGAACACGAAATTCCAAACATTGCCGAAGCAGCTGCCAAAGCCGGAGCGCAATATGCAGCGTACACCATTGTCCGGCTTCCTCTTACCGTGGCTCCGGTGTTCATCGCCTGGCTTGAGACTCATTTTCCGGAGCGCAAAGATAAGGTCCTGAACGCGATTCGAAGAATGCGCAATGGACGGCTCAATAATTCCAATTTTTCTGAGCGAATGCGAGGAGACGGACCGTTCGCGGATCAGATCCGCCAGATCTTTCGTATCAGTTGCCATCGTTTCGGTCTCGACCGTCCTCTAGCCGAACTCAGCACCACAGCCTTTCGACGAATTCTCCCGAACCAGATGGAACTCGGGCTCTGAATGGTAGAAGCTGGCCTCGATTCTGCGAGGTTGGACAGGCTGGAAGCCCATGCTCCGTTAAACATTCGCATCTTCGAAGTGTGTTCAACGCGACATCGCTCCAGTCTGAACGGCGGAACTCAAAAATCCGAAACTCTATGTCCTCTGCGCCTCTGTGGTAAATCCGATCCTCTGTGACCTCCTCCGTTCCTCTGCGCCCTCCTCCGCTGTCCCCGTGGCTCTCCGTGTTGATTTTTCCTTCGTCTTGACGTTCCCACCGAAGCGACTAGGTATCCAGAATGCGCCTTCTCGTTGTTTTGTGCTTCGCCCTTAGCGCCACGGCTGCAATCGCAAATGCCCAGGATACAGCGGCCGCCGGCGCCTGGTCGCACCTGGAAGAACTCAGCACCAGAGCAAACGAGAAAGTTCCGATTGGGACGAACGCCGTCGAATTTTACGCTGAACGCAATCAATCGCTGCACGCTGCCGCCGCCGAGTTCGCTCAAAAATTTCCGTCCGACGTTCACGCGCCTCAAGCCATACTTTGGAAATTGGATACTTCCGATTTGTCAGGTTCGAACGAGCAAAGGCTGACGCTCCTTCGTCAAAATGAAGCGGACGCCCGATCAATCGAGGAGAACACGATCGTTCCGGCAAACTTACGGTACCAGGCTGAGCATATTCTTTTGATGCAGTGGCTGGACAATTCCGATTTGATCACGTCAAACGATCAGGCTGTTGGGATCGAGAATCGAATTGAAAGCCTGCTGCTGAAAAACCCGCAGGAACCGCGCGCGCTCACATTCCAGCTTGCGAGCGCTGGGTTGATGCTTCGATTCGATCAGGAACGAGGTTTGGAACGCCTTGGCCAACTCGTTAAATCGCCCGACCCGGATCTGGCCGCGGCGGCAGCGGTCCAGCTCAAAAAGGCGCATATGATCGGCAAGCCGCTCAATCTTCAATTCACCGCAATCGACGGCTCATCGGTCGACATTTCCGGGTTGCGCGGGAAAGTGGTGCTCATTGATTTCTGGGCTTCCTGGTGCCCCGACTGCATTCGCGACACCCCTACGGTTCGGACCATCTATCAAAAGTACAAAGACAAAGGATTCGAGGTTATCGGCATCTCGCTCGATAAAGATCAGCAGGCAATGTCGAACTATATCGCGAAGAAGCTAATCCCCTGGCCGCAATACTTTGATGGCAAAGGGTGGAACAATGACTTCGCTATCCAGTTCGGGGTTCGCGAAATCCCACAACTCTGGCTGATCAACCAGCGAGGTGAAGTGGTTGCTACGGATATTTTGGCAGATCAGCTCGAAGCGAAATTGATTCAGCTCATCGCAGGTAGTCAGCAAGTCGGCCGGAATTGAACTAGAGCGTATGATTCGATTTTGCGGGTTTACGACTGGCAATTCACCTCCTACTCTTCGCCAGAATGAGTGATGGAACCCCCGCAATCGGAGTGATAGGTGGAAGCGGATTGTACCAGATCGAAGGTCTTGAAAAGCCGGAAGAGATCATCGTTGATACCCCATTTGGTGCGCCGTCCGATTCGCTTATTTCAGGAACCCTTCACGGACGCCAGGTATACTTTTTGCCGCGGCACGCCCGTGGCCATCGTTTGCTGCCGACTGAGTTGAATCATCGCGCCAATATTTTTGCGCTAAGGTCGCTCAACGTGCGCTGGATTCTAAGCGTTGGCGCTGTTGGGAGCCTCCAGGAGACTTATCGCCCACGCGACATCGTTCTTCCGTCGCAATTCTTCGATCGAACGAGCCGGCGCGCCGACTGGACATTTTTTGGACAGGGAATCGTTGCCCACGTTGGGTTCGCAGATCCAATCAGTCCAAACCTGCGGAACCTGGTTGCCGCTGAAGCCTCAACTCTCGGATACACTGTTCATGACGGGGGCACCTACGTGAATATGGACGGCCCTGCATTCTCGACTCGGGCAGAATCGGAATTTCACCGGAAAATGGGGTTCGACGTCATCGGCATGACAAATCTCCCCGAAGCCAAGCTCGCACGCGAGGCCGAGATTTCGCTTGCCTCGATCAGTTTCGTAACCGATTACGACTGTTGGAAAGTCGAGGATGAACCTGTAAGCGCTCAAATCGTAGTCGGGCACTTAAAGGCGAACGCAGACGCGGCTCGAAAGATCCTTCCAAAGGTCATCGAGAAAATTCCCAGTGACCCAAACTGGCCTGAGCATCGGGTACTCGATTTCGCCCTTGTAACCGATCGGAAACTTTGGCCAGAAGCAACCGTCAAAAAACTGGAAGTAATTCTTAAGCGATTTCTGTAAAAACTATGCGTTTTGGAACCGGCCTCCTTCTATTCTTGCTCGGCGCACTGACCGCCGGTGCACAGGACACTAATTCCACTCCTAGCCCAGCCGCAACGCCCCTAAAACCAGGGACTTATTTCCAGGCTCATGTCGATCAGCCCTATATCGCGATGACGTTCGACGACGGCCCGAGTGCGGAAAATACGCCGCGTCTCCTCGAAATGCTCAAGCAGCGGAACATCAAAGCGACCTTCTTCCTGATTGGACAGAACGTCGTAGCAAATCCGGATATTGTTAAGCGGATCCTGGCGGATGGCCACGAAATCGGGAATCACACCTGGACGCACCCCCAACTATCCAAACTCTCCGACGATAAAGTGACAGCCGAAATCACAAAGACGCAGGAGGCGATCAAAGATGCTAGCGGGTACACCCCTACACTGCTCCGACCTCCATATGGCGCGATCACACCACGCCAGCGAGAATGGATAGCAAGTCAGTTCGGTTTGAACGTGATCATCTGGTCGGTGGATCCGTTTGATTGGAAACGACCTGGATCCGCGGTGATTACTCAGCGAATCCTGAGTCAAGTCCACCCCGGTGCGATCATTCTTTCGCATGACATCCATAAACAAACTGTGGATGCAATGCCGGCCACTCTCGATGGATTAATTGCAAAGGGATACAAGTTTGTCACTGTGAGCCAATTGATTGCGCTGAATAAGCCAAAACCACCGACCTCCGGAACGCCTGGCTCTGCCAAGACGCAGAAATCGAAGAAGGTTGCTCCCGGAACGGGCCCGGCTTCCACCGGAACACAAACGCAACAACCCGCCGAGGCTTCCGGAAGTACGCCGACGCCGACCCCAGCCGCCCAATAACAGCAGGAGCACATTTAAAAGATGGTCGTTGAGAGATACCTGGAACTCCGTTCTCAACTCGGAACCACTCTTGGGTCGTTGATCGGTCTCGCACATCAGATCGGCGCCCCCGACGATACGTTGCGTAATCTACAGGACCTCGTCACGAATCTCGGTCAGCCCTTCCTGTTTGTCGTCGTAGGCGAGGTTAAAGCCGGCAAATCCTCTCTCTTGAACGCGCTGTTCGGTCAGGACTTCTGTAAGGTGGATGTCCTGCCCGCCACCGACAGGATTTACGAATTCAAATACGGCGAAACGGCGTACGACGTTCGGATTTCCGATCACGTCACGGCGCTTCACCGGCCGATTGGTTTTCTGAAGGATTTCAACATCGTTGATACTCCAGGGACGAATACGATCGTCGCAAATCATCAGGAGATTACGGAAAATTTCGTGCCGATGGCCGATCTGATCGTATTCGTCTTTGCCGTGACCAACCCGTGGGCAGCTTCGGCCTGGGATTTCCTGAAGCTAATTGGACGACAATGGAAAAAGAACATTGTCTTTGTAATTCAGCAGTCCGATCTGCGGGACCCACATGAGGTCGAAATCGTCTCAAAGCACCTGGACCAGACTGTTCTCCAGATTCTCGGAGCAAGCTGCCCAATTTTCGCGGTTTCAGCCAAAAAGGCGTTCCTGGCGAAAACAGGTCCGGAATCGGAACGCGAACGGCTCTGGGGCGAAAGTAACTTTGGGCGGTTGGAAGATTGGATTACTCAGACTGTCTCCCGAAGCGAAGAGCGGGGAGGAAAACTCTTCTCGGTGGCGCAAACGGCTCAAGTGGTCGCAGGAGGTTTGCGAGCGCGCCTGCAAGGCTCGCTGGATGTGCTCCATTCCGATACCGAGAAGCTGGCCTCCATTCGCAGCACATTCGATGGGCGCAAGGCACAGTCACATCGACAGGTCGGCGGGTTCATCCGCGAGATCGAACTTGCCTACGATGCCTGCCGGGAGCGCGGCGAAAAACTGCTCGAGGAGCGACTAACGATCGGTCAGACCTTCAAGATGGTTCTGTCGACCGGACGCTGGGAAAAGGATTTTCAGGATCATGTGCAATCCGAAGTCAAAACGCAGGTTGAACAAAAAATTGAGCGCGCACTTAGCCTGTTGGAATCGGATCTCCGGTCAATGTGGCAGGACCTTCAGGACAAGGTGAACGTCCAGTTCGGCTCTGAAACCAAGAGACAGGTCAGGGCCGCCGTGCCCGGCTTCCTTACACAACGTCAGGAAATCCTTCAACGGTTGCAACTTACGCTGGTTGAGCAAATGTCGGACGCCAGAATCAAAGAGCAATTGCAGGCACTTTTTGGTGAAACTGCTCGTTGGCTAAGGGTGCCAACCGGGATGGCCGCCGCCGGTGGGATCGCGGCCGTGATTGCTGCCCTCACCCATACCGCGATTCTTGATTTCACAGGGACTGTTGCCGGATTGGCAGCGATTTCAGGGACGCTTTACGCGGTCTGGCGGAGGCGTAAGATCCTTCGCGAATACCGTGAGCAGATGGACGAGAAACGGCGAGAACTCGCTCGCGCCGTCGAAACCCAGTTGAACCATGCAATTGACGCGTTCTATCAAGAGGTCGGCTTGACGTTTTCTCCTCTCGAAAGCTTCTGCGCTTCCGAATCCAAGCGCCACGCACCGTTCAAGGAAAAGATTGACAAACTCGACCAGGAAATCGGCGCAATTAAAGGCCAACTGGGCAAGAGTTGACCCGTACATTTCCGTCAATGAGTCGATTCTACCTGCGATTGATCAGCGCAATTTCGATGTGGGCAATCGCTCTGTGCGTGATCTTTTCGGGAAACGAAATTGTCTTTCTGCTTCTCATCAGCTCGCTTGGAATGGTGGGACTTTGGGAGTATTTCCGGATGCTTGAACAATCGGGCACCCGCTGTTTCACGGCCCTGGGGTTGATTTGCGGAGCAGCGTCGTTTGTCGGCAGCTTTCTGGCATTGCGAACCAACAGTCAGACCGAGGCTTACGACTTCGAGAATATCGTGCTCCTCGTGTTTCTGTTCGGCGTGATCGCCCGCCAGATGTTTCGACCGACAGCAAAGCATGCGCCGCTGGAATCAATGGCTTACACGCTCTTCGGGCTGCTCTACGTAGCCTGGTTGTTCAATTTCATGATGAAGATTGTGTACGTGATTCCGAGGACACCGCAGGGAGCCACGATGGGTCAGTTCTATGTCCTTTATCTGGTGGTCGTGACAAAGTTCTCCGACATGGGCGCTTATCTTGTCGGAAGCCGGATCGGGAAACATCAGATGATTCCGCACATCAGTCCCTCCAAAACTTGGGAAGGATTTTTCGGATCTCTCGTCTTTTCCATGGCGGCGAGTTGCCTGCTCATTTTCTTGATGCCGAAGCATTTGGCCTGGTTGAATTATTTTCACGGAATCATCCTCGGTTTGCTGATCGGAGTCGCAGCGGTGGTTGGAGACCTGGGAGAATCGATTGTCAAACGGAGTACAGGAGTGAAGGATTCGGGTAACTTGTTGCCAGGAATCGGCGGGATGTTGGACCTGATCGACAGTCTGCTCTTTACCGGACCCCTTCTGTTTTTCTACCTTCGGTTCCTGGTCCGATGAGAAAACGGCGAGTTATCTTACTTGGGGCGACAGGCTCGATCGGAGCCAGCGCTATCAAGGTTGCGGAATCGATGCCGGACAGGATGGAAATCATCGGGATGGCAGCCAACCGTAGCGCTCAAAAGTTAGCGGAGGCAGCCAATCGATCGCGTCCCCCGACCATTTGCCTCGCAGATCCATCGTCTGTCGACGAGCTCCGATCCGCATTAAGTTATAGTCCGAAAATCCTGACAGGCGACGATGGATTAATCGAGCTTTCAACTCAGTCTGGCGCGGATCTGGTTCTGGTTGCTATCGTGGGCACAGCGGGTCTTCGCCCTGCCCTCGCGGCGATCGCGCTAGGGAAAGATCTGGCGATCGCAAGTAAAGAAATTCTGGTCATGGCAGGCGAAGTCGTCATGGCAAGTGCCCGAAAAAACAACGTTTCAATTCTGCCGGTCGATAGTGAGCACAACGCGATTTTTCAATGCCTCGATGGAAAGCGCGCCGAGGAGGTGCAAAATCTGATACTGACGGCATCCGGAGGCCCCTTTCGGCGACTCCCCACTGAACAGCTCGAGCACGTCAGTAAATCGGATGCGCTCCGGCATCCCACTTGGAAAATGGGCCAGAAAATCACGATCGATTCCGCCACCCTATTCAATAAGGGTCTCGAAATGATCGAGGCGCGATGGCTGTTCAACGTGTCGATGGATCGCGTACAGGTGGTGATCCACCCGCAAAGCATCGTTCACTCAATGGTCGAGTTCGTGGACGGTTCGATCCTTGGCCAATTCAGTCATTCCGACATGTGTTTCCCGATTCAGTACGCTGTTACCTGGCCGGAACGGGTACCCACGAACTTAAAACCGTTGCGTCTGGCTGAGATTGGGAAGCTCGAGTTCGAGGAACCGAGATATGACGCGTTTCCCGCTTTGAACCTTGCCCGCCAGGCCGGTGAGGCTGGAGGTATTTTACCAGCAGTTTTGAATGCTTCGAACGAAGTCGCTGTCCAAGCCTTCCTAGATGAACGAATTCCTTTCGGTGAGATATCCCGCCTTGTACAGGCTGCGATGGGGCGCCAGACAAATTTGGCGAGTCCCTCCCTCGATGATATAATCCGGGCAGACAATGAAGCCAGGGAGTTCGTACGCAGCGCGCTAGTTTAATCGTTAGTCTATGATTCTGAGCATCTTTCGCGTCATCCTCACGATCGCTGAGGTTCTTTTGATCTTTAATCTCCTGATCATTGTTCACGAGCTGGGACATTTTCTTGCCGCTCGGTGGCGTGGACTGCATGTGGAGAAATTCGGGATCTGGTTCGGTCGTCCGATCTGGAAAAAAAATATCGGAGGAGTCGAATACAGCCTCGGCTGTATTCCCGCCGGCGGATTTGTGCTTTTGCCCCAGATGGCGCCAATGGAGACTGTCGAAGGCAAATCCAACGCTACGCAGGCCCAATTGCCGGCCGTTCGCCCGCTTGACAAAATTATCGTGGCTTTTGCCGGCCCACTTTTCAGCCTTTTGCTGGCATTAGTCTTTGCTGTGATCGTCTGGGCCGTAGGACGGCCAACCGCTCAAGCTGACGCAACCACAACGGTCGGATATGTCGCCCCGGATGAGCCCGCTGAAAAAGCCGGTTTTCTCCCAGGTGACGTTATCCTTGCGGTGGACGGGCATCCTGTTTCCCGCTTTGCCGGCATGGTGGACAGCATCACCTGGTACGTGGTGCGAAGCGAAGGGGAGACCATTTCATTTAAGATCCGGCGCGGCGACAAGATCCTGACACTCAATTCCGGGTTTACTCGGCCCGAATCGAACGGCTGGGAACGGAAACCGCTACGCCAGGTCGGTCTCGCGCCGGCAATCACACCGATTGTATTTAAGGTCGGCGAAGATTCCGTTGCAGCCAAGGCAGGAATCCAGCCAAATGATGAAATTATCGCGGTTGGCGGCGAGAAGCTTTATCACCCGCAACATATTCTGGAGTGGGAGCAGGCCAATCCCGGAAAACCGGTGCCGCTAACGGTCGAACGGAACGGTAAGGAAATCCAATTAACGATGGAGCCCTCCCGACCCGCCGTTTCCAGTGTGATCAAGAACAGCCCGGCAGACGTGGCTGGAATCCGAGCGAACGATCGGATTCTCACGTTGAACGGCGAGCCAATATACGACCAGGCCGAAGTCGTTAAACGCGTTGAAGCCAGCCCGAGCTCTTCGATCTCATTGACGGTGGCCGACCCTTCGGGTGAGCAACGCGCGATCCGTGTATTGCCGGCGACCCCCGACGGACAGAACAAGCCGATTATTGGGATTGCTTTCTCAGGCGATTCAGACGGGATCGTCTGGGACGGAACCGGCACAATGTCGGTAGTCCATATCTCGCCCATCGAACAGATCTATGCTGCTGTCGAGACGATCGGGAACACCATAGGCGCCCTTTTGTCACCACAATCCGACATCAAGCTTCAGCACATGAGCGGCCCGATCATGATCATGCAGACCTACTATCGCCTGTTCGACAGCGATTATGGTTGGCAGATGGCGCTCTGGTTCAGCGTGGTTTTCAATGTGAATCTGGCGCTAATCAATCTTCTCCCAATCCCAGTACTCGACGGCGGCCATATAGTACTGGCTCTGATCGAGACAATTCGTCGGCGTCCGATCAATTTGCGCGTTCTTGAGGTCGTCCAGACTAGTTGCGCTCTTCTACTGATCGGATTCATGCTGTACGTCTCATTCTACGATGCACAGGACTTGCCTTGGAACAGCAGCCGAAAAGCCAAGTTTAGTGTCCCGGCTCGCCCGGCGCCACCTGAAAACCAATGAAGCACGCGTCATTCTGCACCGATCCGTTGAACTATAGCCGTCGACTGACCCGCGAGGTCAAAGTTGGCAAAGTCGGCGTGGGGGGCCTGAATCCAATCCGGGTCCAATCGATGATCACCTGCGACACGATGGATACCGAAGCGTCCATTGGTCAGACAATGGATTTAGCCGCTGTCGGTTGCGAGATCGTTCGAATAACCGCCCCCACCGTTAAAGACGCGCAGAATCTACGGCACATCAAGGAAGGCCTGATCAAGAAGGGATGCGACGTGCCGATCGTCGCGGATATCCATTTCAAACCCGAAGCCGCGATGGAAGCGGCGCTCTGGGTTGAGAAAGTTCGGATCAATCCTGGGAATTACGCCGACTCCAAAAAGTTTGCCGTAAAGGAATACACGGACCAACAATACGTTGACGAACTCGGCCGGATTCAGGAACGCTTCGCGCCCTTGGTCCGATTGGCAAAAGAGCGCGCGATCTGTCTCCGCATCGGCACAAATCACGGTTCTCTTAGCGATCGTATCATGAACCGTTACGGCGATACGCCGCTCGGTATGGTCGAGAGCGCGCTGGAATTTGCTCGTATCGCGCGTGATCTCGATTTCCACGATTTTATTTTTTCGATGAAAGCGAGCAATCCGAAGGTCATGATTGCGGCCTATCGTTTGCTCGTTAGCCGGCTTCTCGAGGCGGGTTCGGACTGGAATTACCCGGTCCACCTGGGTGTCACCGAAGCGGGCGATGGCGAAGATGGACGGATCAAGAGTGCGATCGGGATTGGATCGTTATTGGCTGATGGTATCGGAGACACCGTCCGCGTCTCGCTGACCGAGGATAGCGTACACGAAATTCCGGTGGCTCAGGCGTTGGTGGCACCGTATAACCGTCAAAAGAGTGAACACGTTGCCCCTTTTCGCACGGATAGAGCGCTCTCGTTCAATCCGTTTGCCTACGAACGGCGCACCACGCAGAGAACTGAAATTGGTGGCACGCACGTCGGCGACGAAGAGACGATTCGCGTATTCGTTCGCCAGCAAACGTTCGACGCCGTCGCCCACAAGCTCAGCAGAATGGGTGATTTTCAGCCTGAAGGGATTTCAGATTCGGAAGTCGTCGTTGCTATTGATCCGACCGATTCTTCGACGATTGCTGCCATCAACGCAACGCCAGAACCAAGGTTCGTAACAATAAAGGATGGCACCAGTATCCCGGTTATCACAGCCTACCGTCTGCTCGCAGCAGGCCTGGATGCACGTCACCCCATCCTACTGAAGGACACATTTGTCCCTTCGGACGATCCGCACCGCGATTTTCTTCAGACACTCCTTGAATCAGCAACTAATCTCGGCGCCCTTCTTTGCGACGGAATCGGCGACGCGATTCTGGTGCAAGGTGAACAGGCCCCAGGCCAGTCGCTTCGTTTGGCCTATAACATTTTACAGGCGGCAGGTTCACGGATCTTCAAAACCGACTACGTCGCTTGTCCATCGTGCGGGCGGACTCTTTTCAACCTGCAGCAAACAACCGCACGAATACGAAATGCGACGCATCATCTCAAAGGTGTCAAAATTGCCATCATGGGCTGCATCGTGAACGGTCCCGGTGAGATGGCCGACGCGGACTTCGGTTACGTGGGAGGCGCTCCCGGCAAGGTCAATCTTTACGTCGGCAAAAAGGCTGTAAAATTCAACATCCCCGAAACCGAAGCCGTCAATCGACTTGTCGATCTCATTCGCGAGCACGGCCGTTGGGTAGATGCGGCTCCTTCTGAAGGCGAACAACAAGAGCCGGCCCTCAGCGTTGCCTGAGACTCGCTTCGAACCTAACCCACATTTTTCGTAAAAATGCGCCCGGAGGGCCGAAACCGCCGTTCTGGCAGGGCCACAACGGCTCTTCGGGGTTAGGGCGAGCCATATTTTCGAGGCTCTCTTCAAGAACCATGTGGCTTGGCGTGGCGATGCTTCTTCGAAGTCGGCGACGGCTTGGGTTTGCCGTGTGTCGGCGTAGGCGCCGGAGCTGCATTGGCCTTTTTCTGGGGTCCGGCGAGCGCTTCGATTGAGTCTGCGGACCAAACCCAGGCACGTCCCTCTTCGCCCACTGCAGCGATCCATTTGTTGTCCGGTGACCAGGCAACTGACCAGACCGCTTTATCGGTGCTCAGCAGCAATACCTGTTGATTGCCATCGCGGAACGGGACGCAGTCCACCCGTCCATCTTCCCCACAGGATACCAGCCAGTCCTGCTTCGCAGACCACGACACACGCCGTGCGCCACCAACTCCAGGAATATGTAATTGCGCCTCAAAAACGCGGTCTCCCGAATCAGCAGAGCGGACAATAATGCGTCCATCCTGATGCGCGGTCGCAATCCATTTACCGTCCGGCGAATACCGCACGCCATTCACTTCATCCAGCCCGTAACCGAAAGGGGCAGCGTAGCCCGGCAAAACATCCTGGCGTCGCCACTTCAGTACGCCCGACTGGGCATCGAACAATAGCAACCGACTGCCACTTTGACCGGTGGTTACTGCAAAAAGCCTGCCCATCGGAGACCAGTCGATGCCGAGTCCATCCCCATCGAGTTGGATCGAAGCCCGGAGATAGCCTTCCACATCCCACTCTTTAGCCAGCCCGGTGTAATCGACCGCCATCAGGGAGCTGCCATCCGGATTCCAGCCAAGGTCCAATATCCAGCCACCTTGAAACAGCTTGTTCATCCGCTTGCCATCCTCCCAGACCTGAACGGTTCCATCTTTGCCGGCAGACGCCAGCATCTTTCCGTCCGGTGACCACGCAAGACCCCAGATCTCTTCCTGATCCGTATCGATCGATCGCACGACCGCGAAATCCGGTACCCGGCAAATCTGCACCGTTCCGCGCCCTCCTATCGCGACCAACTGGGCATCTGGCGACCAGGCGACACTGTACAGCCCATCATCCAGTTTCGTGGTCCACGCGGGAGCGATCGGAACCCGGTTCTTCACTGGAAGCAAATCTTGCGCATCGATCCGGACGGCAAACGGGAAAGCAATCAGTAAAGCGCAGATATACTTCCCGAGCATGGATCCTTTGCATCGCCGGGAACGCTAGATCTCGTATTCAGCAAGCTCCAGCTGCAACCTGGGAGTCAGAAAATCCAACAACCGCCACACGGATTCCTTCACGGACTCGCGATCGGTGTGTATCGTGATCTCCGGATTCTCAGGCTCCTCATAGGGTGCATCTATCCCGGTGAAGTTCTTTATCTCACCTGACCGGGCGCGTTTGTAAAGATTCTTCGGATCACGACGTTCGCAGACCTGTAACGGCGCGGCAACGTGCACCTCGATAAACTCGATATTCCCTTTGAGAACCAGTTCCCGAGCACGAGATCGATCCTGACGGTAAGGAGAGATAAGCGAGGTAATCACAACGAACCCCGCATCCGCCATCAGCTTCGCCACTTCTGCTACACGCCGGATATTCTCCACACGATCGTCGGGTGTAAACCCAAGATTCATGTTCAAACCGTGACGAATATTGTCTCCATCCAACACATAGACCTGCATGTGACGATTAAACAGATTGGTCTCCAGAGCACGCGCCACAGTCGATTTGCCTGAACCGGACAGTCCGGTAAGCCAGACTACCATCCCTCGATGGCCGTTGCGCTCGGAGCGAATCCGATAATCGATCCCGCCTTCCGACCAAAACAGGTTTGTGCTGTGGATTCGTTCACGTTCAACATACGTTCCTCCGAAGATGATCCCTCCCCCAGCCACATCCCGCTCGTCGACAATCACGAATCGGCCGGCGTTCGCGACCTTATCGTAGTTATCCATCACCAGCGGCGATCGAGCTTGGATTGTTACCTCGGCAACCTCATTCTTGACTACCGAAAGCCGCAGACCCGTCGACGTATCCAATGACGTCGCGTCAATCACCCGGTCAACTGAAGCTAATTGGCATTCAATCTCCTGAGTAAGCAATTTAACCATGTACCGTTTGCCGATTGAAAACGGCTTGTCTCCCATCCAGAAGATACGGGCCCGAAATCGCCGCGTCTCAATCGGCGGCGCACTGTCGTGCGCCCCTACGTGGCCGCGTTCAACGAATATCGGTTCGCTCAGAATGATCCCAACCGATTCTCCAGCCGTCGCAGTGTCTCTGACCGGTGCCTTCCAGCGTTCGATCGCTGCGACGCTCGAAGTCTTGCTATTCGGTGAGAAAACAATGTGATCTCCAACCCGGATCGTTCCCGACTCAATTCGTCCGGCCACAATCCGTCGCTCGTCAAACCGGTAGACATCCTGGACAGCAAAACGTAACGGCCCGTCCGATTCGGCACTAGGAGCCGGAAGTCGGTCCAGGGCACGCAAAAGCGTCGGACCCGCGTACCACGGCAAAGCGTTGGCAGATGTCTCCACCAGGTTTATTCCGTCACGGGCGGAGATCGGAATGAACAGAAGCGGACGGACCCCGAGTTTTTCGAGAAATTCGCGATACTCTTTTTCGATCTGGTTAAAAACAGCTTCCGAGTAACCGACCAGATCCATCTTGTTGATCAACACAATGACTTGGTCGACACCCAGCATGCTCAGCAAGTACGCATGCCGTTTGCTCTGCTCCTGCACCCCTTCGTTTGCGGCAATCAAAAGCAGCGCGGCATTCGCACTCGCGGCTCCTGTCACCATGTTTTTCAAGAACTCTTTGTGTCCCGGCGCGTCAATGATGACATACGACCGGGTTTGTGACCGGAACCAGATTTGCGAAACGTCGATCGTGATGTTTTGGTCCCGCTCGGACTGCAAAGCATCCATCAGAAATGCCCACTCAAATGGCATCCCACGCCTGCGACAAACGGCCTGAATCTGCTCAAACTTTCCTTCCGGCAGGGAACCGGTGTCATGCAAAAGCCGACCTACCAGAGTCGATTTTCCGTGATCGACGTGGCCGACAATGACAATCCGCAGGGCGTGAGCGCTTGAAGTCGGTTCTGGCGTTCTCACATGTATCCGCTCGATCGAAGACGCTCAAATGCGTCTTCCGCTTCCTGGTCCTGCGCACGCGTACTCCGTTCTGACACACGCGTGTGCATAAGCTCTTCAATGATCTCCGGAACGTTCTGTGCGTTCGATTGGATTGGCTTTGTGCAAGGAGCGCAGCCGAGGCTCCGGTAGCGCATCCCCTCTCTCGCGAAGTAAAGACCAACAACCGGAATTCCCTCCCGATGGATATATTCCCAGACATTTACCTCCGTCCAATGCAGTAACGGATGGATACGGATGTGCGTTCCGGGTTCAAAGTCGGTTTTGAACTGGTCCCAAAGTTCAGGCGGTTGATCCTTAAAATTCCACTCGAAATTCTTGTCGCGTGGCGAAAAATACCGCTCCTTTGCTCGTGTTCCCTCTTCGTCACGGCGGATTCCCACAACCACAGCCTGGTAATCCTTCTCTTCGATGATGGTTTGCAGCGCGTCCTTTTTCAAAAGGCTGCAGCATTCGACCCGGGTGATTCGCCCGTTCGGAAAAGTTTCGCCGCGATCAAGCACCGCCCGGTTCTGCCCTACGACAAGATTGATTCCCCACTCTTTGGCGAGCCGATCACGAAACGTGATCATTTCCGGAATTTTGTAACTCGTGTCGACATGGACACACGGTATCGGTACATGCCCAAAAAACGCTTTCCGCAACAACCAGAGCATCACACACGAATCCTTCCCGATGCTCCAGAGCATGGCTAGCCGTTTAAACTTCCGGTAAGCCTCGCGTAGAATGTAAATGCTCTGATTTTCAAGCGCATCAAGATGCGCGTATCTCGACTCCATTGCTAAATTCTCTCCCCTAGAAACGTGTGGATGCCACACTCGGTCTTGTCAAATCCGGTCCAGCGCCCTGCCCGGTCTTCTTCCCCTGCCCCCACAACGCCCGTGCATGGCTGGCAACCAATGCTTCTGTAACCTCGATCCGCTAGCGGATTGTACGGGATTCCGTGTAGCCGGATATAATCCCACACCCGATCCCGCGTCCATCCTGCCAGCGGATTGACCTTCAGGATGTTTTTCTCCCGGAGCCGATCAAACTCGTACAGTTCCAAAATCTGTATCTCGGATCGCCCGGTCGATTGTTGCCGGCGCAAACCGGTGATCCAGGCGTCTAGAGTGCCCAACTTTTTTTGAAGCGGCTCCACTTTACGCAGGGTGCAACACAAATCCGGGTTCCGCGCCCAGAGCTTCGCGCCAAGCTGCTCCTCCTGCTGGCCCACGGTGTACTCTGGATGCAACGCTTCGATGGTGATGCCAAAAAATCGTTCCAGCCGGGCTTTCAATTCCAGCGTCTCAGGGAAAAGCAATCCGGTATCGATCGTAAAAACCGGTATCGGCAACCCCGCGGCAACCGCATGATGAATCGTCACGAGCCCTGCTCCCTGGAAACTGGTCCCAATTGCGGCCCCGCTTTCATATTGTTCAAACGCCCAACGCAAAATCTGCACGGGAGACGCAGTCTCGAATTCCGCAGAAAGCGCAGCGGCGTTGGAAGGGCTGATAATGTTCATGGAACGCATTAAACTAATTCTCTATATACAAATAGGGATTTCGCAAGGGCTTTGTCCGCTTTTCATTTCGTCCAGGGCCTTGCGTGGAACGGAGACACAAACGAGGGCGCAGTGAATTGGATTAACCACAAAGATACGGTCTTGGGTGTCAAGGGAAGTTTGAGACAGCGATGAGTTGAGGGTCGAAGGGAGTTTGTTTGTGGAGGACGGCGAAGATGATGCGCAGGAGCTTGTGCATGACGGCGGTGCGGATGGAGAGTTTGGAAAGGTCAGGACGTCGACGCTGAAGGAGTTGGCTCCAGAGTTTGATGGGAGCGCAATGACGGGAGGCAACAGCGGCAGGCATGAAGAGGGCTTTGCGTAAAAGGGCATTGCCGACCTTGGAAATGGGGCTTGAGCGATTGGATTGGCCAGACTGGTTCTGTCTTGGGTTGAGTCCGCAGTAGAGAACCAATTGATGAGCGGACTCAAAGTCTTTACCGGCAAGTTGGGAAAGGATTTTGGCGGCAGAGCAAAGTGCGATACCCGGGATGGAGCAGAGCAATTGGCAACGAGTTTTTAAAACCGGATCCGAATCGATAAGCTGGGCAATTTGGTGGTCGAGTTGGTTAATCCAGAGTTTGAACTGCTTGATACGTTCCAGTCCTTGCTGCAGGACAATGGCAGGGAGCTTGTCGGATAAGAGGCGATGTTTTTCCCTGCGATTTTTCTGACGCACCAAATCGCTGCAAAGGCTCTCACGAGCGACGACAAGCTCTTTGAGCTGTGCTTCAGCTGTGCTTAAGGGCTTGGTAGCAGCTGGGCGACGCTCCAGCAGATAGTGAGCGATAAGCAAAGCGTCGCAGGAATCATTCTTTGAACGGCGCAGTTTGGAGATACCGAAATATTTGACCTGAGCAGGATTAAGCAGACAAGCTGCCAGTTGAAGCTGCTGAAGGCTGCCAAGCAGTCTCTGAGAGTAAATGCCAGTGGCTTCTAATCCGAAAAGGACTCTTTTAAGATCGAATTTTCGGCTTTTGAGCGAATCGACGAATCGATTGATCTGCGTCTGATTATTTTCAAATCGCCCACGCCAGAGCAACGCCGCGTTGGCATTGAGCAGAGCGAAGTCGCAATAATGTTTTGCGACGTCAAAACCCAGGAAGTAGAGTGTTTTCATTGCTGGAGTCTTTCTAAAGAAGCTTCGGCAGGGCCTCTTCCAAAACGATCCTTGTCAATGCAGGCTTCCAAGATCGATCAGAACACCAAAATCTAATGATCTTGTTACCAATGATACGGTTCAGTTTTAAAGGAAGAAGCGGCTAGAGAGAGCGAGGAGCCAATCTTTGTGACAGGTTCCTAGACCGAGGCGCCAAGCGAGTTCTCCTCCTCTCTCAGCCAAAACTTCGTCTTAAGCTTCCGCCCTTCCGGGCGGCTTCAAAAGGGGGTAAAATGTCAGAACAAGGAAGATACAAGGCGCAGAGGGCACAGAGATTTGGAATTTTTGGGGTCCAGCTGTCCGGACTGGAGCGATATCGCGTTGAATGCGCTTCACGGACGTGGACCACACGCCGATACTGCATCCATTTGGTTGCGGCTACTGTCGCGCCGTGTCTCTGTGGTTAATCCGGTCCTCTGTGCCCTCTCTCTGCGCTCTTCTCCGTTCGGACGGAAGCGGCGCGCTGTCGCACGCCCCTTCACAGTTCGAAAACCAACCCAACTAAGCTGCCAGACTTTTCACGACTTCAACAACGTGGTCGGTCGTAATCCCTAGCTCCGTCATCACTTTCCCGCCCGGGGCGCTCAATCCAAAGCGATCAATGCCGATCACCTTGCCGTCCAACCCGACGAATTGGTACCAGAGATTGGTGACTCCGGCCTCGATCGCTACCCGTTTCCGAATAGCCGGCGGAAGCACCTCGTCTTTGTATGCAGCATCCTGGCGCAGGAAACGTTCCGTGCACGGAACGGAAACAACCCGGACACCATCACCAAGTTGCTTGGCCGCGTTGATCGCATGTTGCAGTTCGCTCCCGGTCGCGAGGATAATAGTGTCGAGCTTGCCGCTTTCCTTGTGAGCAATGTACGCCCCTTTGCTCACACCTTCCCTACGCACGTCGACGGGGATGTCGTTCTGGATCGGCAACGCCTGCCGAGTGAGTGCGAGCAGAGTGGGGCCATCCTTCCGCGAAAATGCGGCTGCAAATGCGCCGGCCGTCTCTTCCGGATCCCCGGGTCGAATCACGTCGAGATTCGGGATAACCCGTAGTCCGCTGACGGTTTCGACCGGTTGATGCGTCGGTCCATCTTCGCCTACGCCGACCGAGTCGTGCGTGAAAATGTAAACAACCGGCAACTTCGCAAGGGACGCGATTCGAATGGACGCCCGGCAATAGTCCGCGAAAACCAGGAAAGTCGCCCCAGAAGGACGAAAAATGCCGTAGTAAGCGAGTCCGTTGAGCATTGCGCACATCGCATGCTCCCGGATCCCAAACCGGATATTTCGACCTGCTCGATTCTCCGGATTAAAATCTTTGTCGGCCTGAATATAATTCAACGTTGAGCCGTAAAGGTCCGCGCTTCCCCCGATGATCAGTGGCATGGCTGCCGCGACCGGTTGCAATACATCGCTGCCGGCTTTCCGGGTCGCAATTTTGCTGTCCTGCGGAAAAGCTGGGATACGGGAGAGAAGGTCCTTCGGGACCTCATGATGGATTCCGCTGTTCAGCAAAGCGGCCAGCTCAGGGTTCGCAGCTTTCCAGGTATTGAAAAGTTCCTGCCAATCGAGGTAGCGCTGCTTCAGGACGCCACGGTGGCTCGCAAAATAGTCGTAAACCTCCTTCGAAACGTAAAACTTCTCTTCTGGCAACCCGAGCGCTTTGCGATCGGCATCCACGAATTTCACGCCGGCTTCACCGTGTGCCTTCTGGGTGCCCGCAACTTCCGGGATTCCTTTTCCGATTAGCGTTCGTGAAACAATGAACTGCGGCTTCCCGGTGGTCGCGTGTTTTGCTGCCTCGTAGGTGTCAAAAAATGCTTCCAAGTCGTTACCATTCACGGTGTGGACATCGTAGCCATACGCACGAAAACGCTCAGCCGTATCTTCGCTCTGTGACATCTTCGCCATCGCATCGAGCGTGACGTCGTTCGAGTCATAGATAAGGATCAGATTGTCCAGTTTCTGGTGACCGGCAAACGCCGCCGCCTCAGACGCAACGCCTTCCTGCAAACACCCGTCGCCCGCTAGACAGACGATCTTGTGGTTGAGAATTGTATGATCTTTGGTGTTGAAGCGCGCTTCGGCCATTTTCGCGGCAATCGCCATCCCGACAGAATTGCCAACCCCTTGTCCCAGCGGGCCGGTCGTTGCTTCTATACCAGGGGTTTCGCCAAATTCAGGGTGGCCCGGTGTTTTACTGTGTAATTGACGGAATCTTTTGATTTCGTCGAGCGGCACGTCATATCCGGCGAGATGCAGCCAGCTATACAGGAACATGCTGCCATGCCCGGCGGATAGGACGAATCGATCGCGGTTGATCCAACCGGGGTCCTCGGGCAGATAGCTTAACGCGTACCCGAATAGTACTGCGCCAACCTCGGCTGCTCCGAGGGGTAAGCCGAGATGACCGGATGCGGCTGCCTGAACGGCGTCCATTGCCAAGCCCCGTGCCTCCGTGGCGGCTTGAGAGAGAATTTTTGTGTTTAATGCCATTGGGTGATTCCTATGATGAAGCATCTTTTGGGAGATGCGTAAACAACGACTCGACGAACTGACCCTAAAAAAAGAGAGAAATCCAGAGAAGATTTTACTAGTCAGCGTTCTCCCTTGAGCGTAAGTAAACCGCCCTTTTCCGAATGTTATGAATCAACCCTGCCTCCGCATAGGATTACCCTCGGGTAGTCTCCAAGAGTCGACGCTCGATCTCTTTGCCAAAGCAGGGTATCAAATCACCGGCTCCAGACGCTCCTACAAACCCGCCGTCGACGATCCCGAACTCGAAATTCGTCTTCTGCGCGCCCAGGAAATCAGCCGATACGTTGAGCACGGCTTTTTGGATTGCGGAATCACCGGAAAAGACTGGATCGAAGAAAATAATTCGGACGTCGAACTGATCGAGAAACTTCAATACAGCAAATCCACGTCGAGTCCGACGCGCTGGGTGCTGGTGGTGCCGAAAAGCTCCACGATACATTCTGTAAAAGACCTTCAGGGAAAACGAATTGCGACGGAAGCTGTCGGGCTTACCACGCGATTTCTTGAAGCACACGGCGTGACCGCGAATGTCGAATTCAGCTGGGGGTCTACAGAGGCCAAAGTGCCCGAATTGGTCGATGCCATCGTCGATATCACCGAGACCGGAACATCGCTGGCCGCTAACAACCTTCGGATTGTCGAGGTCATCACAGAATCATATCCTCAGATTATCGGTAATCGTGAATCGATGATGGACGCCTGGAAGCGGGGCAAACTCCAGCGGCTGACCTTGTTGCTCAAGGGTGCTCTCAATGCCCGAGACAAAGTCGGACTGAAAATGAATCTGCAGGAATCGAAGCTGAATGAGCTTCTGCAAAAACTTCCTGCCCTCCGCAATCCGACTGTGGCCCCACTCGCACAGACTGGTTGGGTTGCGATCGAGACTGTGATCGACGAGAAAGTCGTTCGCGAGATTATTCCGGACCTGAAAGAGTTAGGTGCAGAAGGGATAATCGAGTATCCGTTGAACAAAGTAGTTTATTAGGTATCAATTCATCTCCGGTGGCTGGTCCGGTGGTTAAGTCATGATTACCAGCGCTGAACAGTTAAAATATGGGTTCCCTTAAAAAAAGACGAAAAGCGAAAATTGCCAAACACAAGCGCCGCAAGCGCATGAAAGAAAACCGGCATAAGAAGCGTTTGCGATACAAGTCGTAGCTCCTAGATTAGTTCGATGAGTACCTGGAGGCCGGTACGCCTGCTTCTTTGGGCAGGGGCAGCTATCGGCGCATCGCTTTTCACCTTCGTAACGGCAGGAAAAGCCGATACGGACCATTCTGGTGTTTTGGCGCTTAAGTCGTCTCCTACGCCTGCCTCAGGGCCTACGAATCTGGAGGACGCGTTTTATTCCGATATCCATCCAGCGACTCCGGACCAGCAATTATCGAAACCGCTTGAAAAGAAAGCGGACGCTCAGGCCGCTTATATGGCGGGACTCCTCCTCGAACAGGACGGGGATTACGAGAGCGCTCTCACTTCTTACAGCAAATCTTTGCAACTTGATCCGGGCGGCAATCCGCGCCTCGCTGTCCGGGTTGCGCACGATTATGCAAAGAGGGGAGATGTCGCGAATGGAATTGACGTGCTCAAGGACCTCGCCCTGGCCCGTCCAGGCGAACCGCTTGCCTATCTCAACCTTGCTTATTTCTATCTAAACCAGCTCAAAAAACCGGATTTGGCTCTGAAATATGCCCAGCGGGCCATAGACGTCGACCCGAAGAACTTCTCCGGTTATCAGATGCTGTTTGAAGTCTACGTGGCTCTCAAGCGGACGCAGGATGCTGAACTGACTCTGGTCAAAGCCCAGAAACTTTCCAGCAACGATCCGAACTTCTGGCTGAACCTTGCCGAACTGACAATCCAGCTTTACACGGAAGGGGATACAACGTTTCCGGCACAGCGCGTGCCGGCCGTCGATCTACTGCTGAAAAAAGCGGCAGGCTATGCGCAAAATGATGGAAACATTTATGCAAAAATAGGCGATGACTATGTCCTGATTGATCAGGTCAGCAGCGCGATCCCTTTTTATCTTCGGACCCTTGAGCTCAATAAAGACAACGCAGACGTCCGTCTGAAGCTTGCTCAGAGCTTCCTCAAAACCGGTCAACGCGATCAGGCTATCCACAGCCTCGAAGAGATGGTGAAAGCGAATCCGATGAAATTCGAAATCTACGAATTTCTCGCGCGTTTATACGAAGAAGCCGGAAATAAAGAACGGGCTCTTGCCAATTACGAGCAAGCCCTTCTAGTTGCGCCAAACCAACCTGAACTCTATCTGGGTGCTGCCCAGGCGGAGCTTTCGCTCAAAGAGTTCGACCGCGCGATTGGAACGCTGGAAGAAGCCAGAAGGCGCTTCGCTATCCCGCAAATTACCTATAGCCTTGCGATCGCACTTGCGTCTGCCAAGCGTTATTCTGACGCGTTACCAATTTTCGAGGCGGCACTTCAGGAAGCGCAAGCGCGCCAGGAAGAACTTCTGGACGGAAATTTCTATTTCAATTATGGCGCAACGGCGGAACAGGCAGGGCTGGTCGATAAAGCAGCAACATTACTGAAACGTTCGATCGATCTCGATCCCTCCAAAGCGGCACAAGCTTACAACTACCTTGGATTCATGTGGGTCGACCGAAACATGAACCTGGAAGAAGCAGGCGTGATGATTAGAAAAGCGCTCGATATCGAGCCCGAGAACGGCGCCTATCTCGATAGTCTAGGATGGTACTACTTTAAGAAGAGTGATTTTCCAAGAGCGCTCACTGAACTCCTGCATGCCGCGGATCTGATCAATCCGCCTGACCCGGTCGTCTACGAGCACATCGGCGATACCTACAAAGCTCTCGGCAACACGGCTCTGGCTCTCAATTACTGGCAAAAAGGGCTCACAATTGATCCTAAGAGCCAATCGCTCGCCACCAAGATCGACCAGGCAAAAGCCAAAGTAACCTCCAATCCTCCCACAACGCCGCCTCCTTCGTTCTCCTCTCCTACCCCGGACTCGACTCAGCAGTAGGGAGAGAAAGTAAGAATTAGGAATTAAGAATTAAGAAGGAAGAAGTGCCGAGGGGAATCCTTCCCGGGAATGGACAGGCAAGATGCCAATCGTAGACAGGCTGCAAGCCAATCCTAAATTGAGTTCTCAAACATTCTTGCGTTCTCCGCGCGCGTTCACGTCCGCCGGCGATTTCAACGCGATATCGTTCCAGTCCGGACACCAAACTCCAAAGATTCCGAAACTCTGTGCCCTCCACACTACAATGGTGGGAAATCTTGTTTTTCTGGGAGGATTTTACCTGATTGCACTAGCGGCACGGTTCGGGCCCTTCGATGCCCGCAAACTCCAAAAAGTACGAACGTTGCCGAGCCGAAAGTATCATCGGCGTCTCCCCTGTGACCTAAGCCGATGTGCCTCGTCCTTCGTAGCACAACTACAAGCCAAACGACGACGCAGTTCCAACCAGGTATTCGCACGCACGCACGCACCGCATCCATTTGGTTGCGGCTTTCCGCCGTCGCTAAAGCTATGGCGGACAAGTCGCCGCGCCGTGCCTTGTGGTAAATCGGATTCTCTGCGCCCTTGTTCGTTCCTCTGTGTCCTTGAACCTCGAACACCGGTCACTTTTGGGGTTGATGGGCGGCGCCTTCTGTGGGATGGAAGGACGGTTTCAGCGTCTACAACGAAGTGATGAATTCAATCGCTGAGAATCGGTGCAGGGAGTTGTTGGTCATCGATAATGAACCGATCCGGCGAGCTGTTGAGCTCGAGCTGCAAACTGTTCGCGAGGCAATCGAGGAATGCGAAGCAAAGATCAAACGCCACGAAAATCTAGATCTTCCGGCGTTCCGTCAATGGATGGCGTTGGAGTGCGCAGACCTGTTGACTCAGCAGCGAACGATCGAAGATAAACTCTGGATTTTGCGCGCCCGATTAGGCGCAATTCAGGGTTTGTCTCGGCATGGAATCCCGAATATTGGAGCGGCATTTTACTGGTTCCGAGAAATTGAACAAAATCAGGAGGCCGTGCCGCCCTACGTTCAACGGGCATGGGAAGAAGTGACGGTTGGCCGGCCACAGAAACAGAAGGCGCACGGTGTCGAAGTTGGACGGTTCGAACGGGAGGCCACTGACGGCGTTGAAGAAGAGAGCGAAGATGTATTTCCGGACGGCGCGAGGGAATCTGAAATCGGCGCCGCTGGTGCGACTGGCGAAAGAGAACGTGCTTCAACGCAGCTTTCAGGTCGGATTAAAACATTGTTCCGAAAGATCGCGTTGCTGCTCCATCCGGATATGGCCGGAGCGGTCAGTCGACAGGAACTGGAACTCTGGTACCAGGCGCAGCGAGCCTACGAGCAGGAAGACGCGGTTGCTCTGGAGACTGTTCTGGCGCGATGCGACCGAGTAGGGACGAATTGCAGGACTTTGTCGGAACTTCGTGAATTTGTTCGTCAGGCCGGTCTGCGATTTCTAACCTTGCGGGAATCTATCGCCGGCTTGGAAAAACAACCGAGCTGGGAGTTTTTGTTACTCACTCCATCGCAGGTGAAAATGCGTTTGAAGAACGTGCGACGCGAATTGAACGAAGTTGTCAGCGAATTAGCGCGAGAGGCTGCATTGTTGGAACGCGAGCTTCGACGGATCGAGACAAGAGCAAATCGTTGGGTCGAGCGTCGCCGGGGCGAACAGAAGCAATTGGCGCTCGGGATTTAGCAGGCTCCACAGAGGCACGGCGCAGCGACCTGTCCGCCATAGCTTTAGCTGGAAAAGCCCCAGAGAACGAACGATAGAGAACGTCTTAAGAATCCTCGCAGAAAAACAAGATTTCCAACCACTGTATTACGGAGACATGATCCGCGTAGAATAGTCCACTCCACACCCGAATCTCCGAACTCCGAACCTCGAACTCGGCACCCAAATTTACTGAGCCTCCCGGCTCAGTAAATTTGGACGGTCATTCCTTCGGTCACCTGGTTGATAACTCTCGCTGCATCCCAATTTGCCAACCGGATACAGCCATGGCTCCCAGAGCGCCCAATCGTATCAGGACTCGCCGTTCCGTGGATTCCGATTCCACGCTTGTTCAAACCAATCCACGCGATCCCCACCGGATTTCTTGGTCCCGGCGGCAAATTGTAGAAATTTTCACTGCGCTGCCCGTGCATCAACATCGCTTCATCCCATCGGAACCAGGGTAACGTCGCGATTCCGACGATTTTCCAGGTGCCAATTGGAGCCGGCAATTTTTGAGACCCTGGCGTGATCGGGTAAGAGCTGACGATCTTGTCCCCGTCCATGATATCCAGCATCCGAAAACGTGTATCGATCTTAATAACCCGCTTAGCGAACTCCGGCTTCAGCGGAAGATTTCCGACCTCTCGCAGAGTCTCGATCTGGAACGGAGGGACATTCGGCACCCGGACCGTATCCCCGGCCTTGAGGTTGTCGACGTTTCTGTCGCTGTTCAGGTGCGCGATGAAGTTCTGGCCCGCGTGATAACGTTCGGCGATAAATTCGGTCAGTGATCGATAGAGCAGCGCGGGCACCTTCGCTTCCTCGGCCGGTTTCGTCGGCACATTGCCTACCCGCTTTAAATCATCGTCAGTCAGTGTGTACGTTGTGTAGATTGGGAAAACCGCCTGAAGCTCGTGCTGCAGACTCGGGTCGATTTGCCCCGTTGTTGGCAACCCGTTCGCACGCTGATAACGCTGCAGCGCTTTTGCAACGAACTCGCCCCATTTCCCGTCGATTTTGCCGGGACTGAACGAACGTTGGTCCAGAAAAATCTGGAGGCGCGTAATGACTTCTCGCTCCGATACCGGCTCGGCACGAGCAACACCTGCCTCGGCTGGAGCCGTTACTCCTGGTTGCTGCGGCGTTGGCGGTGCGGTGGGACTCGACGGAAAACTCAAATCCGGCGTCGCGGTCGGAGCCGCATCCGCATTTGGTTTTTCTGCCTGAGTCGGATCCGCGATAAACGGCGTTGTCTGAGCCTGTGGCTCAGGAGTGCTAACAGGTGCCGGCGTAGCCGGCGATGGTTGTTGTGCTTGAAGACAAGTCGCAAGCCCGAGAAACCCAACGACAACAAAGAACTTCTGGTAAGGCATAAATGCAGGTAAAACGTGCAATTCCGCGCGACTATATCATGCACTTGCTAAAACGCGAGGGGCGACGCGTTCGCTTTTGCAGGATCAAAGAGCACAGCCCGGCGCTGCTGATCTTTGATGACAAATCCTCACAACGAATTCTTGAATAATCCTCTTATGACTCGCCGGCTCGTTTTCATTTTGTTCACAACAGTTTTCATGACGTCGGCCGGAGCAGAGGACCTTCCCAGGCCGGAATCCTCTTCCCTCGCCCCTCTCACCCCCCGTATCAAAGAAATCCATGTCGAAAAGATCGGCGCCATCACCGGCCCCACTTCACCGAACGGCAATAGGATTGCCGACGTCTGCAGCACCGACCTCGGCATCATGACTGAAGTCGGGCAACAGCTGTTTTTTGCCTTTGGCGATACGTTCGGCTACGACGGTGACAAACCGACACCCCTCAGCGGTGTCGACTGGCGATCAAACGTCTTCGCTTCGACTGCGACGGGAGGCGCAGACGAAAAAGCGGGAAAACAGGAGATTCCTCGTCTCACCTGGAGGACCGATCCCAAAGGCAAAGCCGTTCCGATCATCGATGGCGCTCACCTGGCCGCGTTCACAGGATCGGATGGAGAACAAACTAAAATTCCCACTGCCATGGTCACTGTCGGGAAAAGAATCTATCTCCATTACATGTCCGTGCACGGCTTTGCGCCGCGAGGTGGTGTCTGGGAATGCAACGACTCAAAGTTCATTTACTCAGATGATCTCGGCAAAACATGGCTCCCTCTGGAATCCATCTTCGGGAATCGCAGCTCCAACTTCAACATGCTGGCCCTCACATCCCAACCGGGATCCGGTAACGAAGAAAGGAAATACATTTTCGCTTTGGGCACACCTTGCGGGCGCTTTGGCGGCGTCCAAATCGCGCGAGTCGCACCCGAAAAATTCGGGGACATCACCGCATGGGAATACTATGCGAAAGACTCCACAGGCAACGCTATCTGGCTCCGAGATCAATCGAAAGCAATTGACATCATCCCGCCACCCGTCGGCGAAGCGTCCCTCCTCTGGAATCCCTTTATTCGCCGGTGGATGTACACCTATCTCAACGAGCAAACCTCCTCCCTCGAGCTTCGTGAAGCTGAATATCCATGGGGCCCCTGGAGCATTCCCACGGTCGTCGCCACGGCACACGATTATCCACAACTTTACGGCGCATTTATGACCCCTTCTTTCCTCCAGGATGCCTGCAAAACTCTTTACTTCGTCATGTCCATGTATGGCCCATACAACACCTTCCTGATGAAAGCCACGCTCACGCTCCAGTAAGGTTCAAAGTTCGATGTTCGGGGTTCCGGGTTCGTAAAAATCGCCCTCGATTTGGGCGCGTGAAGCACACCAGGCGTTCGGCGTTCACCGTTCACTGTTCACCGTTCGGGACTCTTCACCCGCAACTCCGAACCTCGAACTCCGAACTCGGAACCCAAGTCCTGTTTCGGTCATCGACCGAACAGGACTTGCGTTCTAAAGCAGAAATGCCATTTTCCACCTTCAAACGTTCGGTCACGAACGTCGTAACGCACCCGTAGCTCAATTGGATAGAGTATGTGACTTCGGATCACAGGGTTGCAGGTTCGAGCCCTGCCGGGTGCAAATGATCTGATACAAACCATTTACTCTATCTATCTGATCCTCGAAACCGGCGCGACAAGTCACCCTGCTTGGACACTTCTTGGACACTTTCTAAGACGGGAGTACGCCAAGCCGCGGGCGGATTTGGCCCGCGCTGTGGATGGCCAAGAAGTGAAACGCCTGCAAAGAAACTCTGGATCACTTTGTCATGGTTCGAATCTATGCGAGGCAGATTACTAATTACCAAGCATTTACGCGTTTCAATGGCTCCTGCTGAGAACGATGCTTGGACACTTTTGCGGCAAGAGGGACACTGAGGAGTGTGGGCTCGTCGACGGACTTCAGAGCTATACGCTCGCACTTGCAATCATGCCTTACGCACCAAGATTGGCAGACCGCAGGCTTCGAGTGAGGTATTGCAAGTTTATTTGTTTTGCCTGGCGCCACATCGATTTGAGCGGTTCAGGTGTATCCCGCGTGTCGAATTTAGAGCGTATCAAAGAGAAACTCTGCGCGTACCTGACCGAGCCAAGACTTTGAGTACTGCTTTTTCAGCGCCGGACTTTTTCCGCACTGCCCAGCGATTTCTTCAAGAGATATCAGACGGTTCTCTAGTCCCAGCTGACAGGCCGTTTTCGCAGCAGCTTTGTCGGCTGTGGTCAAAAGCAGTGATCTCGGATCCTCCGATGCCACGAAAGCGAGGAGATCTCGCTCGCCGGCATCCAGCGCAGGAAGCGATGGAGCCCTCGCTGAGGCCTGAAGAAGCTGAAAGTCGGTGACCTTACTGATCGTCGTCTTAGTCGAGAATTCCTCCATATTAACCGTAACGTATCCTTCTCGCCTCCTATCACCTGTTTGTATCTCGGTCTGAACCATCTCCACCGTTCGCACGTCGAAGCGTTCCACTATGTCGGATAGACAGCCAGTGCGCTGTGCCTCTAGCACCACGTTCGTGTCGACGTAAATAACCTTGCGGGGCGGCGGCATCGAACGCTCACAAGTCGAACGGTGGTGTGAGGCCGTGAGCATTGAATAACTCGGCCAGGTCCTCTACGGTGACCTCTAGCAAAGAGGCTAATCGGCGCACGGACAATTCTCCTCGATCAATAGCCCAACCCATTTTTTCCATAAATCGCCGAGAAAATGCTGCCGGAACTTCGCGCTGGCCAGTCTCGTTCGCCGAACTAAGAACTAAGCGCTCGTCATCTATATCGCTTAGATCTGTCTTTTTTAGAAGATCGAGACAAAACAGGCGCCATTTCAGAGCTATCGCTGTGACTCGAAAATGCTTTGCTACGGCCTTCAGCCAATCGTGTGTGTCGACTCCCTCTGGCCGTGCCTCCCAATGGTGCTTAACCAGTGGCCTTGGCATAAGAAGGGAACCGGCAAAGTTCTCCGCCAATTGCTCTATCCGTTTATCCTTGTAGCCCTTAGCTCCGGTCTCATCGACACGTCGCGGCGGCAAAGCCTGCCAAGTTAAGACATGGAAGATTTCGTGCGCCAAATCAAAGTTGCGCCGTCCTTGATGTTCTTGACGGTTAATCAGAATGGCATCTCCTGATTGAAGCTGACATGCAGCACCGGAGATTCCTTCGGGCATCTCGACATCCAGAATAAGGAGGTCAAGATGGTTTTCAGCGGTCTTCCTGAGAGCCTCTGAGGGCACGTCCCCTAATCTCCAAAGCTTGCCGAGCTCCTCGCCAGCCGCCTGAGCGTCTTCGTACGAGCTATGTTCGTCAATAGCCAGCCGGAACCGCAGAGGGTTAGGCGTCTGTTCGCTTTTTGCCGCAAAGTGTCTCCACAAAGCTATCCACCGGCCGGCGCGCTCCTGGAATTGCTGAAGGGATGATTCGTCGACTTGGCCTGCTCGAAACGTAAAATTGCCTTCTCCAATAAGGCGAAAGGGGTCCGTAAAGAAGTCAAGCGACTGCCCTGTAATCCAAATTAGCTGAACCATCTCTTCTACAGCTACTCGTCGATGACCAGCTTCAATGGCTTGAATCGTTTGTCGGTCTCTAAAACCAAGTTTATCAGCCATCTGCTCCTGGCTGAACCCGACTCGATCGCGAGCAAAGGCAACGCGGCGGCCGAGATCGGGCAGGTTTAGACCTCCAGAAAGTTGTTCCACGAAGCCAGGATAATGAAGCAATTCAGGAAAAGCAAGATTTTCTTGCATTTCGGACATTGCAATGCTAGAAATTGCCAGTGACTTTTGTTCAGAAGTGGATTTTCAATAGAGACCGGTCGGCAATCCTGTTGTGGGCTCCGAGGGAAAAGCCTTCGGTAGTTGCAAGAATTGCATGTCAAACCGTTCTCCAAGTAAGCGGCCAGCCAGAGGTAGACTGTCGCTCGTGGGCGGACGCGGAGCCAAACATTGAGATTTTGATCGAAATTGCATCCCGACTATTTGAGCAGAGTCGGTACGTACATGAGCAGAACGTCCGAATAGTTGAGATTTGCGATGGTGACCTGGAGCCCTATCACAATCGGTTCCGTCGTATTTCCGATGTTCGTCCCAGATTCGTGCATATTTGAGCGTCGCAAGTACGCGCACTTAGCCGGATCCGAAGTCATAAAATTCTACCCGAAGGTCGCCCGACCATCATCCGGTGGGGTTCAGTTTGCTCTCTGAAGGAAAAATCGCTTACTAGTTTGTTGAGAGTCTTATGCCAATTGAAGAAGTCTCTTCGCCTGCCGGTGGTTCAGCCGCTGCGATTGGTATGGCGTTTCAACATCGAGTCGCTGCTTGCCTAGCAGTACGAATTCTCGCCGACACTAATGCTGGTCCTCTTTGGGACTGGCCTAATACGTCAACAATCGAGTTCATTCGGTGCGAGACTGAGCAGCCGGTCGACGACATAATGGTCGGAAGCTCGGACGGCCGACTGGCCTTCGTCCAAGTCAAACGCTCGATTTTGCTGGAAAGTGGTGGTGAGTCGCCTTTCGCAAAAACGATTGCCCAGTTTGTCCGGCAAACGCTTCGACCGCCCGTACGCGAGAACAAGCCGATACGCCCTTGGGACAGAATCTTAGACTTTGACAGAGATCGCCTCGTTCTGGCGGTCGGACCAACCTCATCCGCGACGGTCACGTCAACTCTTGCCAGCGTACTAACTAAGATCCGTTTGCTTCGGCAAGGTGCCTCCGTCGAGGAAGCCGCTCACTCTCTAACCGAGAAGAAGACACTTCATATCACTTGCGATCACATTCGGGCGGTATGGCAGGCTCACTCAGGAACTGCTCCGTCCGACGACGACGTTCTAAAGCTATTGTCCGTTACTTACATCCAGGTATTTGATGTTGAGCCAGGTGGCCGAGAGGAGCGAGAAGCAACAGACACGACTCGAAGCGCAATTCTCCTGAGACCTGAAGAAGCACAAGCCGCATGGGTAACCCTCATTAACGAATGTTCCAACCTAGCAAGTCGGCGTGGTGGTTACGACCGCCCTCAGCATCAAAAATCCTTGGCTGGTGCTGGAATTAGCATTCGGGCTGCGAGGAGCTATCAAAACGATATTCAGAGGCTAAAGGATTACTCTGCGGATACGATTGATGCGCTCGCTAATTTCGCCAGCATCTCGGTCTCGGATGAAAAAATCGCCATTCAAAGGCCCTCTACCTTGGAGCTGCGAGCGGCAGCCGAGTTAGGATCGCTCCTTGTGACAGGAGAACCAGGGCTAGGAAAGTCGGGCGCTCTCCATGATTTGGCTGCTGCTCTTCGGGACGATGGTCATGACGTCTTAGTAGTCGCGGCGGATCGAGTGGAATCTACAAATGCGGCCGCCCTGAAATCGGAGCTGGGACTTGAACACTCGCTTTCGGAAGTAATTGAGAACTGGCATGGCGATGGGTCGGCGTTCTTGATTACAGACGCTTTGGACGCAGCCCGATAGGAATTTGAAATGCGGATGCTGCGCGACTTAATTCAATCGGTCCTTCAGCAAAAGGGGCGCTGGCGTGTCGTAGCTTCCATTCGCAAGTTCGACCTACGTTACAATTCCGGATTACGTAGTCTGTTTGGCACTCATCCGCTACGGCAATTTCAAGATCCGGAATTTCACGGTACGAGAGTTTTCTTGGTACCTCGGCTTGGCCAAGACGAGATCTCGCAGCTAAAGAGCCGGTCTTTGCCCATGACCCAGCTTATAGATGCGACTGAGACAGGTTCTAATAAAGAAATGCGAGAGCTTATTCGCATCCCATTCAACCTGCGGCTCCTGGGCGAACTGATCGGCGAAGGCCTAGCCCTCGAGAAGATAACCCCCATCAGAACTCAACTAGAACTGCTTGACCGTTACTGGCAAGAGAGGGTTATCCGGACTGATCACAAAGGCGATTCACGCGAGGCCGTTCTAAGGAAGGCGGTAATGAAGATGGTGGAAAACAGGGCTTTGCGGGTTGCCCGAGCAGATCTTGTTTTGGATACAGCTGCAGGCCCGGTATTAGACGATTTACTTAGTTCGAATGTCTTACAGGAGCATCAAATCTCCTTGTCGCGGCCAGACCGCTATACGCTGACGTTTCCGCATCATTTATTGTTCGATTATGCCGTTGCCCGACTTCGGACTGATTACTCCGCCATTTGGGACACCGGCAGTCGCGCTGGCTTCGATTATCCAATTCAGATGCTTGATACTTTCAAAGCATATATCGAAGGCTTGGAACGCCGCGATGCTCCCTTGATAAACGATTTACTTTCCCTAATCGCTACTACTAACATTTATGCCGTGGTTTGGCGACGCCTGTTGTGGTCCGGAGTCGAGCGCCCACAAACCCTTGGCGTCGAACTACGGGAAATGCTTTGGCAGATCCCCGTCCTAACGTCAGTTGACACGACCGAGGCTGCCGGCGCTTTGATTAGCGCAGTCTTTGCTCATCTACAAAATGAAGACCGAGTCCGCATCGAGCAAAGTATTCTCGCAGTCCCGCCGAATATCCTGAGAGATGGGACAGAAGCGCATCTAACTCGCGATCGTTTGCTTGGCTGTATACCGTCTCAACTGATTATCACGTCACAGGCTCACGAAATTCGCGAAAGCTTGGAAGATACAGGTGGCCCGCCTCCAAATGAGCCCTTGTTTAAAATCGGAAAGCCAAGCTTCAAAGAATTTACGACAGCGGAATATCTGAGGGAGCAAGGTGTTCCGGTCGACGATCCTGTAAATCGAAAGCTTATTGATTTGGTCGACCCAATCAAAAAGTTTTGCGGGCAGTACCTGAATCAGTCGCCTCCGGATGAACAAATTGCCGAAATCTATCCGCGATTGCTACAATTAGCGGAAGCTATTCGTACCGCCGATCGGGATGGCGCTCACCCAGAGCAGAAGGAGTATGCATTGGGCTACCTCGTCCAGGCCTGTTCCCGAATTGTAGGTCGACAAAATCTAAAAGAAGGGGAACCGCCACCCGAATTTGCCCGCCAGGTTCTGCTCGATGTTAGTGCAAGCGCGAGCGCTGAGGAAGAACTGAAAACACAGGACACGTTCGATCGATCTCCATCATGGGGTAGTCCACAGTCATTAGTCGACGCAGCCAGCGGCTTGATGTTCTTGTCGGCCAGTCCCGCTTTTTCAGAAACAAGGATCTCTGACGCGATTCATCGTCTAAGTCGGAACGTCGAACCGGCAGTGCGTCTGCAAATCGCTATGAATTTGCATCTGCTCGAACAGACGAGCCCAGACACGATGTGGAGGCTCATCGCGTTTATTTCCATGGAGGAGCCTAGTGTTGCGGTTCTACAGGCTGCGGCCGCTTCTATTTCTACTCTAGCAGGTAGATACCCTGAGAGAATCGTACCGTTGCTCGAACGGATGTATGATCGAACCAATAGTGAAATTGGCTATGAGCGGGTTCGAACAACCTGCTTTAACACCTTCCTCGGGCTATACTTATGGCGTGGATTACCGGCATGCGAACGCCGAGTTTTCCCTGTAATTGATGCACCTTGGGAGAACCCGGAGATAGCGTCACACTTGGCTCATACCATTCGGGATGATCTCACGCGCGGCCCCACCAGCCCAACCGATCCTGAACAGGACGCTGTAAGGGAACGTGCGTTTTCGATATTAAATCGACTGCTTGACTCGAGCACAACAGAACTGAACCGATTGCGCCAAGAATACCCCGGTTCTCTAAGTTCGATACCGGAAGAAATTCTGGAGCGGCTGAAGATCATCCATAAATGCATCGATACGGTTGCCCACCAGATTTATTTCGCGTCTGGTGCATTTGATCTGCAACAAAACCGACCTGAGGAAGCCCCGGATATCGAACAACGGAAACGCTTCCTAAAGGAAGCCGAGCCTATATTCGATAAGTTAGCAAACACTCACCTTACAAATGTAGCGTATAACCTTGCGGCAACGCTAGAATCTCTGATGGAATTCGATCCACCAAGTATATTTCTCCGCCTGAGAAACGTGATCATCGAAGGCCAATCTGATGGTCTTCAGTTCGAATCGCTTGCGGTGGATGTAGTAGTGAGGACGGTCAAAAGCTTTCTCGCGGAGTATAGATCTGTTTTGCGTGAACGTGGTGATTGCCGCCTAGCGTTGGTCCAGATTCTCGACGTATTTGTTAAGGTCGGCTGGCCTGCAGCCCAGCAACTCACCTATAGCTTAGAGGAAATTTTTCGGTGAGCCGCATCCGAAACGCGACCGAAGGGCTCCAGTTGTTCCGCAATGAACTCCTGAAATTTAACCGATACTATAAGCCGAGAATAGAGCAACTTCGCCGCCAGTACTCAGAGAATCCATTAAATCAAGCACCGCCGCAACTCGATGACCTGTTGGAGGCGCAAGGACGAAAGTATCTAATCGATCGACTACTAAGGATTACTTTCAAACGGTACAGCTGCGAGCTGAGTCGCCTCCGCGTCGTGTTGTCATTACAGACGGTGATTGGTGTATCATCTTCCGAAAACCAGAAACAACGCTGTTGGATCCAAGTCGCTCGACGTGCGATCACATCTCGGTTTATCTCCCCAGCGAATCATCAGAGATAGGCGCCGTCTTTGAATCAAATTTTCACGAGATTTTTGGGTGCTTAGAATACGGATGTCTGGCACGTCAGATTCGGTCGTTGACCGTTGGTGAGCTGAATTTTCATGTGCCGCACGGCGCGCGGACAACAATGATTCGGGCGTTGCACTTGCAATACAACGAGCTCAAAAATCTCTACTATGAGGCGAGTCCTCGAATACAAGTCTCTCCTCTTTTATTTCTCCGGGTTGAAGATCGGGAGTGGCTTAGAATTGAAGCGCGTGCACCGGAGGACATACCAACAAACGAAGATAAGCTAATTGACCATATCGATAGTATCGAGGCAAAAGCTGAACAGCTCACAGACGCGGTAAAAAGCAGATTGCAGATAGAACCGGTTTGGTTGTCGATCGACGATCACTATTCAGACCAGCCTTCGTTTGACCTGCTCAGAGGTGTGTCTGAATCGGAGAGAAATGAGTTCGCCCTTATTACGGGCAAGGAAAGTCACTTTCTGCGGAAGGAACCGACAGTTGCCGCGTGTCCGTTTCACGACTGGCAGAAAATTCGGGTCATTAGCGAACGACATCCGCCGGATGTTCCGCTGTTAGCGCCAAGCACAAATGAGCGCGCGTTCTTTGCTACGCCCGGGTTGCACCACTGTGCTCATCAAGAGGTATATATGGCCAAGTCATCGCCGATCACGGAAGTTAACCGTCCCCACTGTGGTCCTCGAAGCGGGGAAAATAGCGCAGCGTTTTGCGAGATCTTTTCGTTTGAACGACATCTTTGTTGCCGCACTTGTGTTTTTGAAGATGTCTGCACTAAGGCTTCTGTGTTTCAACTGCCTTGCAGAAGATAAGAGCCCCGCGGGTGAGACGTCGATGCCGGCTCCATGATTCACGTTCGGCGACGGCCGCCCGTCGCCGAACACATACGCCGCTGAATCGGTGTAGAACGGTCCTACATCCTCCCATTGTGCATAGCAGATTTTGGCCTCATTGCGGATCTCCAGCCAATGTCCCTTGCACACGCTACAACCAGGTCCGTGAAATCGTTCGATAAACCATGGGACCCACTATCAGGATCCACGGGACCAACACCTCACTGAAGCTCAACTCGGGCAGATTTAGCATTGCGCGGGTTCGTGTTTCTGACTCCGATTCTCGAGGTACCCGACGTAACTGGTTGGGGCGAAGATTTGGTTTGAACTTTAGTGAATGCTTCGCTCATCAACTTGTTCAAACATCTTGCGATTGTCTCGATCGTCGACGTGAACTCCGACAAGAACGGGACCCGAAGTATCGAATGCTTGTTTCAACACAGAAGAAATTTCATCTGGTGATCGGACCATGAGTCCCTTGGCGCCGAATGCTTCTGCGTATTTGACAGGATCGACTGGACCGAAATCGGTACCGGAAGGACGGTTATACTTCAGTATTTCCTGTTCCGCTACCATGTCATAGGAGCCGTCGATCAAAATCATATGAACGAGATTCGACTTGAGCCGTACCGCAGTTTCGAGTTCCATGGCAGAAAAAAGAAAACCACCATCGCCCGAAATCGAGAGGACCTTTTCACTAGGGCGGACGAGGGTCGCGGCGATGGCCCAGGGAAGTGCGATTCCCAGTGTCTGCTGACCATTGCTAATAAGAATCTGTCGCGCCCGAAAACTATAGAGATGTCGCGCCATCCACAGATGGAAGGAGCCCATGTCCAAACAAAGTGTTGTGTCAGGTGTTAGTATCCTCTGCAATTCGGCAACGATCCTCAAAGGATGAACTGGAGTGCCGCTTAGCCCCGCAGATGAGCGTGCCAGTTCCTTACGGTCGTTAGCGATCTTTTCGAGCAATCGCTTGACCGATGGTTCGAGAGCTGACCGAGAAACGAGAGGTGTCAGAAGCCGAATTGTCGAGGCAATATCTCCAACCAGCTCGACGGAGGGACAATAGGAATTGTCGATGTCTGCCGGTAACACGTCGAGATGCACAATCGGCCGCTTCTTGCCCTTGTTCCAGATGGAAGGCCAGTACTCCACTGGATCGTACCCGACTGTGATAACCAAGTCACTCGCAGCTAGAATCGCATCAGCAGGCTGATTGTTAATCTGCCCCACCCGTCCTGCAAAGTTGCTGAAGAGATTCGTCGAGACCGCTCCGGCGGCCTGAAACGTTCCTACCACCGGTAGCTTTCCACCTTCGATCAGTGCATGAACCGCGGCCGCATTCTGCGGTTTGCTTGCCAGTAGCCCGAGCAAAACCACTGGCCTTTCCGCCGTATTGATAAGACGCGCAGTTTCCTTGATAGCCGCAATATCTGCAGGCCCAGCGCTAGAGTACGCCGGTGGAACGAGAACGTCACACTCGGCAGGCGCCACCATGATGTCCATGGGTAGACTCACAAAAGCTGCTCCCGGACGATCGGACTCTGCATTGCGAAACGCATTCGTTAACACCTCTGAGACTGACTCTGGTGAATCAACTTCAGCGCTATACTTGGTGACAGGTTTGCAGAGACTTACGGAATCCATCGTCTGATGAATCTTCTTTAATCGATCCGAGACCTGGACAGCGCCGCCCAGCGCAACTACGGGATCGCCCTCCGTATTGGCCGTGGCAAGCCCAGTGACTAGATTGGAAACACCAGGGCCAGAAGTAGCGATCGCTACTCCCGCTTTCCCGGTCATCCGCCCGATGCCGCCGGCAATAAAAGCGGCGTTCTGCTCATGCCGGCACACGACTGTCGTAATCTTGGAATCAACCAGCGAATCGAAGACTTTATCGATCTTTGCGCCCGGAACCCCAAAGACATATTCCACACCGCGCTGCTCAAGTGTCTGAACAACTATATCAGCTCCACTCTTTGGCTTTTTTTCATCATTTCTCGTCGTCATTTAAGGTTTCTCCTTTTTTCGCAACTGTCGTCATTTCTTGGCTCCTTCTGCTTTTGCGAGATCCGCGCTCGGATCCCGCCGCAAGTCGGCCTTCACGAAGTCCTCTGTTTCCGGCAACGCGATGCGATAGTCGCCCTCGCGTTGAATTTGCAACCGCAGGTTTGCTCCGCTGCATTCAAGCAGATGACCCCCGCTCTGATGATCTGCGGAAAGAAAGTGCAGATGATAGCCCGGCACGTTGAGGGTCTTCATGTATTCCGGGGTCCAAAACCCGACCAGGGTTCCCAAGACATTATGAAACTCGAACTCGGGCTGCACTGCGGCCGCCTGAACTAACGGCACTCCTTCCTTAGTTCTACACATCGCGCGCGTTCGCACGTAGGCGAAACGTCCTTCCACCCGGAGCGCAAAAAAGAAGTTATTGGAATGCCGAAGTTGATCGAACCGGGCGAGCAAATGGCTGAGGTCAGGGCACTGTTGCAGGAGGATCTCCGAATCCGGTGCGAAGCGAGTGATCACGGCGAATGGAGCAAGAACTTCATCGTCCACTTCTATCACTGAACCGTCGCTGCGTGCTTGGAAGAAATGCCCGTCAACGATCACCATCTCGCCGTCGAGATTCTCGAATGTGCCTAGTCCGAGGTCGCCGTGTTCCCGCAACGTTCCGACTCGTACCGCACCCTGGTAGATACCCTCCACCAACGCAGTAGCCGTCGAGACCTGATACAGAGTGCTGTGGGAAACCTGAAAGTATTCGGCGAGAGCTCGACTAACAATATGGGAAATGGGCTCATTAGTCTTCCGGGAATGGTCTTGCAAAAGCCCCCAAATACCGGCCGACAACGCGAAGTTTAGTTTGAGATCTCGCGGCTCGGCATTGTTGTTCATCATCTTCATCGACGTTAATGTTAAGATGTTAAAGAGGTCAGTGAGTAAAAAACATAAACAGGCCCATAGTTGGGATCGAGAGTACAGTCCCTAGGTTTGTCATTTCTGTACGGATCTAAATTGCTCTCCCTCATGTTTGAAAATTCGGAAGAGATAAAGGAGCGAGGGCAGCAAGACGACCGCACCTGCTCCGAGGGCCAGGAGCAAAAGCTTTAGGGTCGAATCTGGTGCGGCGGCGTTCTGAAGCGTGAGATCAGGTGTGACCAGGTGCGGGAATTGGGCCAGGCCCCAGCCGACCAGGATAAAGGTTACCTGGGCTACGGCGGCGATTCGCGCCACATAAAATCTACGAGACCACAGCGCCACAGTGGCGGTCAGCGCGCTCAGAGCCGTCCATAAGAGCAGCAGCGGCGCCCACCAGTTCGTGAGACCACGATGCATGAAGGGAGCGCCATTTTTTGAGGCGATAAAAACGAGGATCGCCAACGGGATCAACGCGGCCTCGGCCCAGATCGCCCGGAGGCGAAAGTCGCGCTGCAGATCTGGTTCGGACTGCGTCTCAACTGTCATGTAGCTTGCTGCCAGGAATGCAAACAGCGCCAGCGCGAATAAGCCGCAGGTCAAAGCGAACGGTGTAAGCCAGCCCGCGAAGAAACCCGTGGTCACACGGTCTCCGACCAAATGAATGTCGCCGGTCGTCAACGCGCCCAACGTTAGTCCCTGAAAGAAAGGCGTGAAAAAACTCGCAATCCCAAAAACGGTGCTCCACCGCCGCTGAACAGCGTCATCGGTAGAATCATATTTGCGGAATACAAACGCCGAGCCCCGAAGAACGATACCAATCAGCATGACAGTAATCGGAATATGAAGCGCAATCATTATGGTAGAAAATGCGCGCGGAAATCCCGAGAAGAGCAGAACGACAACCAAAATTAACCAGACATGATTTGCCTCCCAGACGGGAGCGATCGCCTCAACGATCGCGTGCCGCTGTCGACCTGCTCTCGGGCCAGAGGCAAATAAATCCCACATGCCGCCACCATAATCGGCGCCGCCCATTACCGCATAAAGGGTCAGGGAAATCAGGATGACCACCGCTATCAGAATCTCAAGCATTGCTAACTGGTTCCTTCTTGAAGGGATCTTTCTTGATCCACCGTGGACGCGTTTCCAGGAATTGCCGCCGGAGCAGAAAGATGACGATGAAACCGAGCAGCAGATATACGACGGTAAACGTGGTAAATGGAACGAATAGCCCGGGCATCGGAGTTACGGCGTCGCGCGTGCGCATAACCCCATAGATGATCCAAGGTTGTCGGCCGAGTTCGGTCACGAACCAGCCGGTCTCTACTGCGATGAATCCAAGCGGCGCAGAACAAACCAGTGCGCGCAGCAGCCATTTGTTATCAGACAACCGTCGAGTCCGCCACCAGATGCAAATGACCCAGACGGCGACGGCCAGCATGGCGGATCCGGTCCCTACCATAATGTCGAAGGACAAATGCACCAGGCTGATATTCGGCCACTGGTCACGCGGAAAATCGTCAAGACCAACCACCTTAGTGGCTGGATTGTACCCGACCAGCATGCTTAACCCATACGGGATTCGCAGCGCAAAATTGACTTTCCCTGTAGCATCATCCGGAATTCCGCCAACCACCAGAGGCACGCCCGTGCCCGTTTGATAATGCGCTTCCATCGCCGCGAGCTTAGCAGGCTCTAGTCTGGCTACTTCCCGGGCGGCAAAATCTCCGCTGACCATCTGGAGCGGAATCGAAACACAAGCAACGATCAGGGCAATGCTGCAGGAAGCGCGGTGAAAGACGCTTTGTGGATCGCGGAGAAGAAAGAACGCGTGAATTCCGGCGACTAAAAACGCGGTAGCGACGTAGGCAGCGAGTACCATATGGATGGTTTCGTGTAACGACGCTGGATTGAACATCGCGGCGATCGGACTGATGTTAACCGGTTGCCCATTAACAACGTCGAATCCAGCCGGCGCATTCATCCAGGCGTTTGCTAACACCACAAAAATCGCGGAGAGGACACCGCTCACCGCGACCACAACGCCAGCCAGCCAATGGAGTACGGGAGGCACCCGGTTCCAGCCATAGAGATAGATTCCCAGGAAGATCGCTTCAGTAAAGAAGGCGAATCCTTCTAGAGAAAATGGCATACCGATGATCGCTCCGGCATATTCCATAAACTTCGGCCAGAGCAAACCCAACTCGAACGAAAGGACCGTACCGGACACGGCTCCTACCGCGAATAGAATGGTCGTTCCCGCCGCCCATCGCTTGCTCAATTCCATATAGATGGGATTCCTAGTCCATAAATAGCAACCTTCGGAAACCACCATTAGCAGCGGCATAGCCATTCCGATAACTGCAAAGATGATATGGAATGCCAACGACATCCCCATCTGCGAACGCGCAAAAAACAAGTCGTTCAAGATACCTCCCTTTATGTGGGATCCGGTACGAATTGAGTATCCGCGCCTTTTTTGAAGATCACGTAAGCCCGCTTCCACGGCTCATCGTTAGTCAAACGCCACTTATGGCCAGAACCGGTGTGATCCACGGCCAGCAGAATATCTCCCGGATGGATCGTAAAGGTCTCGCCGCCGACGGTGGTAAATGCCAATACTCCTGCCAGCGTAATGACATATTGCGGGGTAGGATCGTTGTGCCAGTCAAAGGACGAATGTGGCGGGGTTTCCTTGAAATGAATGGATTCCGCGCCGACCAGTGCATCTTCGGCGATACTGCCACGTTGCACATGTGAATTCCCGTCGTCACCCGTATAGAGATAATAAGCCCGGATCATGGCGTGTTGTTAGTTGGTGTTATTAGTTAGCTTTGTTATTGATGTTGTTAGTTGATGTTGTTGATGTTCAATACAGCCGCCGTTTCGGCCCGGACCTGCTGGCAAAGGGCCGCATTCTCGGCAAGATTTTGGCCGAACGACGGAATCATTTCCTTCAGTTTGGCGGCCCATCCACCGGCCTTCAATTTTTCCGGGAAGCAGCTCTTGATGACCTCAAGCATGATCCACACAGCAGTAGAGGCACCAGGCGAAGCGCCCAGCATGGCAACGATGGATTTGTCGGATGCGCTGACCAGCTCCGTGCCGAATTGCAGGATGCCGCCATGCTTCGGGTCTTTTTTGATGATCTGTACACGCTGGCCTGCCACTTCCACTCTCCAATCTTCCGGCTTTGCGTTCGGAAAGTACTCGCAGAGCGCCGCGAACCGCGCTTTCGGAGACTCGAGCACCTGGCCGATCAGATATTCGGTGAGAGCCATGTTGTCCCTGCCGACAGCTAGTAGCGGCAACAGGTTTTCCGGATCGATGGAGCCAAAAAGGTCGAGATAGGATCCATGCTTGAGAAACTTCGTCGAAAAGCCTGCATAAGGGCCGAACAGCAGGGAAACTTTTCCTTCGATGTGCCGGGTATCGAGATGGGGCACCGACATCGGAGGTGATCCCACTGAAGCTTTACCGTACACTTTGGCATCGTGGCGGGCGGCAACTTTGGGATCGTCGCAGCGAAGCCAGATTCCACTGACAGGAAAGCCGGCATAGCCCCGCCCCTCGGGAATCCCGGATTTTTGCAAAAGGTGCAGCGATCCGCCACCAGCACCGAGGAAAATAAATTTGGTTTGGACATCCCGATGTTTGCCTGTCTTTTCATCCCTGATCCGCAAGCTCCATAGCTCGCCATTGCGGCGCGGATCCTGTACTCGACTGGAAAAGTGGATGGAGAATCCTTCCTTTCCTTTTAGAGAATCGAGGAGGATTTGGGTGAGGGCGCCATAATCCACGTCCGTACCAGTCACCATCCGCGTCGCCGCGACTATCTCGCTTGGATCACGGCCTTCCATGACGAGCGGGATCCACTGCCCGATCTGCTTCTTGTCATCAGAATATTCCATCCCGTGATAACAGGGATGGGCCGAGAGCGCCTCGAAGCGCTTTTTGAGGAACGCGACATTATCCGTTCCGCGCACAAAACTCATGTGGGGCACGGGGTGAATGAAGGACTGTGGGTCTTTGATTGCTCCCTTTTTCACCAAATAGGCCCAGAGCTGACGGGAAAGATCGAACTCGGTATTGACCTCGAGTGCCTTTGAAATATCGATGCTGCCATCACTTTTCTGCGGAGTGTAGTTCAACTCACACAAGGCTGCGTGCCCAGTGCCGGCGTTATTCCAGGCGTTCGAACTTTCCTGGGCCGCGCTACCCAGGACTTCGTGGATTTCAATTTTCAGGCTGGGATCAAGTTCTTTTAAGATCGCGGCCAGCGTTGCGCTCATGATGCCCGCACCGACAAGAACGGCATCAGGGTTTGAGGATGAATTGGGTGTTGGCATAGTATTTTTGCAGGTTAGTTATTTAGCGGTTGCGACGTAGGGCTTAACCATCTTCGCGGGATCGACGACTCGATCGAATTCGTCTGGCGTCACGAAGCCGAGCTTCAATGCCGCGGCCTTTAGCGTGAGATCGTTATCCATCGCGTAGTGCGCGATCTTCGACGCCTTGTCGTAACCGATGACCGGTGCGAGCGCCGTCACGAGCATGAGGGAACGATCCACGTACTCCTTGATCTTTTTAAGATTAGGCTTCGTACCCTCAACCAGGAACTTGTTGAAGTTCGTACATCCGTCGGTCAGGATCGTGATGGAGTGGGTGATGTTGAAGATGATCAGCGGCTTGTAAACGTTCATCTCGAGATAACCACCAGCTCCGCCGAAACCCACCGCCACGTCGTTCGCCATCACCTGCACAGCGATCATCGTTAGCGCTTCGGCCTGTGTTGGATTAACCTTGCCCGGCATGATTGATGAGCCCGGCTCGTTCTCGGGGATCACCAGCTCGGCGAAGCCAGCCCGAGGGCCGCACGACATCAGCCGGATATCGTTTCCTATCTTGTATAAAGATACGGCCAGCGTCCGCAACGTGCCGGAGAGCTGAACCAGAGCATCATGGGCGCCTTGCACTGTGAACTTATTGGGCGCACTGATAAATGGTAAACCCGTGAGTTTGGCGATCTCGGCTGCGGCTGCTTCGGCAAAGCCGGGTGCCGAGTTGATGCCAGTTCCCACCGCGGTGCCCCCGAGCGCCAGCCGATAGACTCCCTGCAACCCATCTTCGATTCGGTCGAGATTATCCGCGAGCATCCCCGCATAACCCGACCATTCCTGGCCGAGGGTGAGCGGGGTCGCGTCCTGCATATGGGTGCGGCCAATTTTGATAACGTTTTTCCACTCTTCAGCTTTCGCCGCAATTCCATCGTGTAATGCCTTCACCGCCGGAATCAGCCGCTGCTTCACATTGACCGCCGCCGCGATGTACATGGCGGAGGGAAACGAGTCATTGGACGACTGGGCCATGTTGACGTGGTCGTTAGGATGAACTGGGGTCTTACTGGCCAGCGGCGTGCCGGCGAGCTGGCAACAACGGTTCGAGATCACCTCGTTAACATTCATGTTGAACTGCGTGCCGCTGCCAGTCATCCACACGTGTAATGGGAACATGTTATAATGCTGGCCGGCTAGAATCTCATCACCCACCTCAACGATCAGCTTGTGGCGTTGTGCATCGAGCCGCTGGCCGGCGTAGTTGGCATTAGCGGCGGCTTTCTTCAAAATGGCATAAGCGGTAATCATCTCGTGCGGAATGAGATCTTGGCCGATGCTGAAATGCTCAAGGGAACGTTGAGTCTGAGCGCCCCATAGTTTGTCAGCCGGAACGTTGACCTCGCCAAGGCTGTCGGTTTCAGTGCGATATTCAGGCACAATAAGCAGTGGAGTTAACGTTGGGAGACCAATTTATTGCTTGGAAAAACTTCATCCGGTCACAAGTGCGATGGTTAGACCGATTGTAACAACCCGCGTGGCCAGGATCCCCGCGTGTTCGCGCTTTAAGGCCTATAGGGCTACTGCTGACCATCCTAAGAGCACGACGAAGGCGACTGGCAGCAAGGCTTGGGTTATTGCCGCTCATTGGAATTGCTATCGTATCGGCGCGATTATCGTGGAAATCGTATTTTACTCTTTCACTGATAGTTGTTTGCGATAAGGTGTTTCTCCGAGATGGAACTGCGTCACCTGCGTTACTTCACGGCAGTGGCCGAGAATCTGAATTTCTCGGAGGCTTCGCGCCGGATTCACGTCGCCCAACCCGCCATCAGTCAAACCATCCTTGACCTAGAAGACGAACTTGGGGTCCGTTTGCTCGTGCGGGACCGCCGCACGGTTCGGCTGACGGCCGCCGGCGAAATCTTCCGGCGCGAAGCACTCGAAACCTTGCGTCGAAACGAGGCGGCGGTTCGTTTGACCAAACGTGCTTCGCTGGGGGAGGTCGGACGACTTCGCATCGGATTCACCGGCTCCGCCGTCGCGGCGTTCCTACCTGGCTTGGTGCATGAATACCACCGGCGATTCCCTGATGTGGAACTAACTCTGCTCGAACTAACAAACACTCAGCAACTCGAGGCCTTTGATCAAGGGCGGATCGACATCGGTTTTTCCGGGGCCTTGACGGCCGAGCGGAGCAAAGAATTTCATGAGGAGCCGGTCTACACAGACTATCTCTATCTGGCATTGCCCTCCGGGCATCCTTTGACCCAGAATTTGGCGGATGACGGGACCGTATCCATCAAGCGGTTGGCCGCCGAAAGATTTGTGCTTCTTGCGCGACAAGCCGCCCCGGCGTTGTATGACGAAAAGCTCGCGTTCTGCCGGCGCGCAGGCAACTTCTCTCCGCAGGTGGTCAACGAGCCTGACCGCACGTCCACAGTCCTGCTCCTTGTGGAGTCGGGCATTGGCGTTTCAATAGTCGCCGGCTGTGTACGTCACTTGGTCCGGGCGAGTGGGCTGGTTGTATTTTGCCGGTTGCAGCCCGCTTCCACGTACGTCGAGTTGCGATTGAGATGGCGGCGGGGCCAGCCATCGTCGCCCACGGTAGAAGCTTTTCGAAAACTCGTGCAGAGTCAGCGGGAAGCGATCCGGACATTGATGGAGCCACGACCGTCCGCAAGAAAACAGCGGAAGGGTGCAGTGGCGTAACTGTTGTGCAGCTAACTGGTTTTTATGCTTTGCGTGCGTAGAGCGTTCGCGGAGGAGCGAGGAGGACAGCGGTCTTCCTCACTCCTTTAGCCGCGAGCGAACAGAAGGCGATTCTTGGAATTAAGGACGACAACCCCGGTTCGCGTGCGTTATCTACGTCTATTCGCAGTTACGGTTGAGCATCGGCTGCCGTACGGAACCCGATTTCACCGGAACGATCCAGGCTAGGCGCCATGAGCAGATATTTGTTGTGATGATTGAGTTGGTAGACGGCCGGCGTGCACGGGAAATAAAAGGCCAAGTAGGGTGATGATGTCTGTGGTTCATACGGAGAACCACCTCTTACCACCGCTGTCGCGGTGTGTTGATCGCTGAAGGTATTGGTCCACTGCCATACGTTGCCCACCATATCGAGCACACCGAAAGGACTGGCGCCGCTCGGGAACGCCGTAACGTCGGTCGGAGGTGCGGTATCGCGGCCAGTATTCACAGGAGGAACATTCGTGGATACAAAAGTGTCCCCCCACGGGTATAGCCGGCCATCGGTGCCCTGCGCCGCGTACTGCCACTCCCAATCGTTGGGTAGGCGGTGTCCGGCCCAGGTGGCATAGGCTTGGGCGTCCGCCACCGAAACCCAAGTGACCGGTTTGTTATCCCACCCTTGTTGGTAATGGGGGTGGACCGGATTCGACCAGTTCCAATCTTTCAGGAAGTGGTGCATATCGGCCGGCCGATAGCTGGTCGCGTTCATGAACGTTTGATATTGCGCGTTGGTTACCTCAGTCTTGTCCATATAGAACGTGTTGATCGTGATTTGATGACTGTGGGTTAAGCTGGGAGCAGATTCCCACGGGTATTGCACGCCGGCTCCGGGTTCGCCAGTTCCTTCAATTTCGGTGCCTGATACGACGAATTGATACTGAGTTCCTGGAATCATGATCATTCCGGCCGGGGTTTGCGAGTACGGTGTCGTTGGCAGGTTGGCGCCAATAGTCTGAGAAAGGACGGTGTTAGCCGCAGAATAGCTACTCAGCGGTTTGGCGGTTAGTCGGCGCATGGTCAAAAGGAACGCCGAGAGATCGGATGGCCTGTCGGCGTTGGTGGTGGCGAGTATCGCCCCGTAGCCGCTGGCTTCGATGGAGAACGCCAGGGTGGCGGTCCCACCGCTGATCGTCGGGTTCAACTTAACACCGTGCCAGAGATCGTAGTATTCCAGGCCGGCTCGATACGGAACGGTGATCTGGTAGCCGTCCACCTGGGTCGTAACGACGTTGACGAAGGTCCACAGGATTTGTGAATTAGTTTCGCTCGGCCATTTGCTGGCGTATACCTGAGTGTTGTTGATGGTTGGCGTATACGGTTCCCAGTTTTGGCTGATCAGTAGATCCGGAAATTTACGTTCGATGGTGGCGACACACCGTACCGCTTGATCATCGCGGTCGGTCATTTGGTTCCAAATCCCCCAGATATTTTCCCAGCTCTCCAGACCGGTGCCATTAAAGAAGGCAGCTTGTAGCATCGCGATCTTGCTCTTGGACCAGCGGTCATTGACATGAACGGTGAAGCGCGGTTCGAACCACTTATTCAAGCTTACCCCTAGCGACGTATAAGGGGTCTGCCAGTATCCCCATCCCATGGTGTTCCATTGAATTGCGGCGGAAACGGAAACTGGACCTGTGGGTGGAATGTAATAAGGTCCGGTGGCGACGCCGAGCTCAGGCTCCAAGGCCAAGGGCTGCTTGTCGATAAGGGAATTCTGGAAGAATTCGTTGTCGACGTATTCTTGTGTATCGCCATTCATTCCGTCCGCACCAATTTCAGCCATAGTTTTCGGCAATACCTCTGACCAGGCAGCACCCGGATCGTGTGTCCCGATGTCCCAAGGATTGTAGGGGAACAAGACTTTGACGCCGTTCTTATGGAAATCTGCGATCATCTGTTTGACTCCGTTGGGGAAGCCGGGCATGTCGCGGATCAACTGGTCCTGGTTTCGACTGTCCACACCCATGTTGGTATAGGTTGGCCAAATCAGAATAGAATCAATCCCGCCATACCGAGTACGGACATCGGCAAGATATTTACCTACCGTATAGGTTCCGGTAGTAACATCATACAGGTACCGATCGTGAGCCATGGCCTGGGGCTGAATCGGGTTGTGCTGGGTCCAGTTTAAGGGAGCGAATTTGTAGACGGAATCGTCGTAGGTCAGGAGAGCCGCCTGCTGAATCCGATAAGCCTGCATGGCGGCTAACCAGGCCGGCGCGTCGGCCGGCGTATCTGGACCACTAATCTGGATCCAATTGGGGAACTTGAGCGTATAGCCAGCAGCGTTGAGGCGGCTGGTGCTGGCAGCACTGATAAACGCTATCAGCAGGCATATGGCGTATGAGCTTAATCGCAGTAGCCTAGCGAATGATCGCTTCATATAGCGGGTTTTAGAAGAAGCCAAGCTCCGATCAGCCGGTGGGGATTTGACGGCGGAGAAGCTGAGATGAGAATTTATATTCATAGGGAAGAACAGACAAGCAGCTGCGGGTTTGGGGGACGACCAGTTTGGAGGAATAACGGCTGCGCAAACCATTGCGCAATCGATTGCTCAAGTTCTAGCTGCTTTTAAGGGGATGTCAAGAATGGGGGATTGACACTGGTTAATAAAACGCTACCGCTTGAGCAATTGATTGCGCGCAGCCGCTAAGAAAGACGGCGGTTGCGACCAGACTTACTGTTCGCGAGGAATACCGTTCGACGAACCGTCCGGCAAATGGCAGCCCCAGGAGCGATCCAATTCCTAGGAAAACCAGAGCGAAGGCAAGCTGGTCTGGACTTACGCCCAACTGATCACGGATGCCCGGCATCCTGGAGAACGTCGAGGCGATCCCGAATCCGGCGCCAAAGAACATCGCCCCAGTTGCCAACGGAAATCCGGCTCCTCCTTGGGCTGCGCCAGTCACCAAGACGTTTTTCGATTCTATTCCTTTTAACATAGTAATGAATAGTTAATTACAGATTAATGACTCGGGGCATTGCATCTTCCTTTTTGGTCCGTCTTGGCGCGGGCTTTCGGATGCTGGCTAGTGCCCACTTGGCACGATCGTTCCCGGCCGGCTTGCGAAACCCGGCACAAATGGGGACGCGGCTCGGCCCCCTGATGCGGCCACAACATCTGCAAGCCCGGTCTCGATGGTCGCCTCAACGGAGAGACCAACTCGCAGCAGTCGGGCTGTTGGCTGGTTCGGCGCCAGGACGATTTTTATAGGCAGGCGCTGCACGATCTTAGTGAAGTTGCCGGTGGCGTTGTCAGGCTGCAGCGTTGCAAACGTTGTGCCCGACGCAGCCGGAACGTCCACCACCTTGCCATCAAGGTCGATGTTGTAGGCGTCAACGTGAATGCGGGCGCGCTGTCCGGCTTGGACATGGCCGAGCTGGACTTCTCGATAATTTGCTTCGATGTAGACTTCAGAAAGAGGCACCACTGCCATCAAGGCGCCGCCGACACTCACGTAGTTGCCTACCTGCACGCTGCGCTGCGCGATCATTCCGTCCACTGGAGCCAGAATCTTGGTGTAGGACAGATTAAGTTTTGCCTGGTCGCGCTGCGCTTCGGCTTGCCCAAGGCTGGCCACAGCACTTTTGCGCTGAGCCTTAAGCGCCTCCACTTGCCGCTGCGCCAGCTTCAGCGTCGCCTGCGCGCTGGCCAGCGCGGCCTGCTGCTGGTGGAGCTGTGAGGTAAATTGCTGTGCGTTCTGTACGGTGTCAGCGCGGGTTTTCTCCAGGTACTCGTAGCGCGCCGCCTGCTGCTGGGCGAACACCAGCGCCGCCTGCGCCTGGTCCACCTGCGCCTGGTTGGCGGCAATCTGCGCCTGCTGGACATCGAGCTGCGCGTCGATGTTCGCGATGCTGGCCTGAGCGGCCGCCACCTGCGCCTGCGCCTGTTCGAGTGCGACGCGGAAATCCCGATCGTCGAGTTCCGCTAGAACCTGGCCGGCCTTGACCCTGTCGTTATCGTCGACCCTGACCGAGGTGACTTGGCCGGGAACCCGCGGCGCAATGGTGGCGTAGTGCACACTCACATACGCATCATCGGTCCAAACGTCGGGCGAAGGGACATAGATGCGCCACAACACTACGGCGACGAAGCCCAGAACAACTGTGGAGGCAACCAACCACGGCAAGCGAGACACAAGCTTCGTCCACCGTGAGGAACGCATGGCCTGGGTGACAGTCTTCGCCGGCTCAGACGATATTTCCAAGGCGGCCGGATTGGAATCGTCGCCATGCCGCTGGTGAGCGGGATCAGGCTGATCCGATCTTTCCGAAGTAGCCAGATGTGGCCGAGGTGTAGTGACCAGGTTGGACATAGTTTTACCCTTTCATTAGCAAGATGCGCGGGGGGTAGGTCCGGACCGGCAGTAGCACGGTCACGAAAATATAGACTCCGCAGAGGCCGGCCATGAGCAGGAAGATGTCTGCGGTCGTCAGGACACTGACTTGGTGCTCGATCATGGAAGCGAACTGCTGCAGGCTGCCGGTCGCGCCAGGCTGCCCGTCGGGCAGCAGCGGCGCCGGATCGTGGGGCAAAAGGGTTTTGGCCTGGATGGTCCGAAACCAATTCTGGCCCGCCTGATCGACGAGGCGGCTGGAATGAAGGGCGCCGCGCCCCCGCGTGACGAGCTCTACAAACCACGTGCCGCCCGCGTCAGCCAAAGCCCGCGCGAAGTTCATTAGGGCCGAGGCGTATGGGCCCTCCTCCGGTCCCTTCACCGTATTCGTCACGAACATCAGCAGTGAGACAGCGAACATCGGCTGTCCTACCATCTGCAGATACTGCCAGAACCGGAATTGATCCCGGTTCCAAGACGCGTCGATCTGCGCGCAACCCAGGCAGGCTGCGAGTATCAGGCTTAGGCCGCAAAGCATTACGGCGCGGGCATCGACCCATTTGTGATCAAGTAAGAACGCCACGGCAGGAAGCAGGGCGAACTGACCTAGCGAAAGGAGCAGATCGATCGCCTGCTCTTGCAGCGGGCGGTAGCCCTGGATTTCGGCGAGATACTGCTGCGGCACCACCGACGATGTCAGACTGATGGTGAGGAAAAGAACCAGTCCAATAAGGCCATAAGCGAAGTTGCGACGACCGAGCATCTGCAGGTTGAGCAGCGGCAGCGGATGGAACCACTCGTTTAGGATCAGCAATGGGACAGCGACTATACTCGCTAGCGCGAGGAGGCTGACTGTCGGTGAGTTGAACCAATCTAGGTGGTCGCCCTGGAGCAACAGCGTGGTCAGGGAGCCGACGCCTAGGACAATCAGCAGAGCTCCCCGCCAGTCGAATTGCCGCAGCCGCTCGTAGCGTGGCATGTCGTGAGGCAAACCGTAGCAGACCAGAGCCGCCGCGACGGCGTCCAGCGGTATCGCTTGTAAGAACACCAGATGCCAGTCGTGGACCACATCAATCCACATGGCCACGAAAGAAATGCTGATATTGGGTGTGAATGTGATCGTCAGCGCATAGAGGGCAAGCCCGTAAAGCCTGACCGACGGTGCCAGCACGCGCAAGGCCGTGGTCATGAGGAGGGGAATCGTCAAGCCGCCGCTCAGTCCCTGGATCAGCCGAAGGGTCATGATTGCCTGAAGATTCGGCGCGACCGCGAGAAGAGTGGTCGCCGCGCAGGCCAAGCCAATGGCGAAGAGGGTGAAGCGTCTTAGAGTGAAGGTCACCGCACACCAGGGCGCGAACGCCATACCCAGCGCAGTCCCCGTTACGTAGAGGCTGTCGATCCAGAGGCCGGGATCTGCGCTGATGCCAAGGGCGCCCCGGTAGTCGACGAGGGCCGCTCCCGAGACAAACTCGTTGAGATCTGCGCTGAGCGCAGCCACGAACACACCAAGGAGACCGATCAGAGGTCTGATATTGGTGGAGTTCATATTTTTCCTTGGCGGCTTTTGCCGCGGTTATTCGCCCTTAGTGGGTGAGTTCTCTTACGGGTGGGCTTTTGAGGAACTAACGACCTGGAGCCTGGCACCGGAAATCAGATTGATCTCACCAACGTGGTAACGTTTAGTTACCGTCGTCCAACTGGATAATCGTCGGCAATCAGGATTCGTATTTTCGCGTTCACCGGCTGCTTTGCCCGATAGTGAATCCCGTGCGAGGTAGTTCTAACTGATCTCCGGTTGAGAGAACGACCTTGGGAGCATAGGAATTTTTTACACTAGATAAAAGTGGATTGGTTGATGCTTGTTAACTGGGCTCGGTCGCACCGATATGGTTAGCAGTAATTCGTTCAACATCTTACTCAGTGGGGCTTTTCGCGCGCGGTTTCCTGGGGGTTAAAACCCCAGGCTCAGTCCTATTGCGCCTTCGGGGCATGAAACTAATCCTCGTGGCAATCTTCTCCCTATTTAACTGGCTCACCTGAACTCCCCTTTTGTTTTGTCCTCTTTTCGCTGGATAGGAAAAACGGTGCGCATTTCCTCGCCGTTGACCTCGACGGGCTTGGCGTCGATCAAGATGAATGCAATTACTGCCGGGACCGAGCCTTTGTTGACCCATCTGTGAATCGTGCCGCGTTGGACGACGACGTTGCCGGGCCTCAGATGGACGACCTCGCCACTATCGAATTCAAGATCAATTTCACCCGAAAGCACGATCGCGTAGTCCATGGTTTCCGTGCGGTGTGTGAATCTCACACATCCGGGAGCGAATTCGTTAATTCGGAACGTTGTGCCGCCACCGTCGCCCACGTAATTGGTGTGCTTAACGAAACCGGCTCGTTGGGCGGCGTCAGCCGCCGCCGAGTTGTCGATCGGCATTTGATCAGTCGACCAGATCTCCGCGCCCGAGATGCCCGCTCCTATCCGCGGAACTGCTGCGATCTGTTCATCGGTCTTAATAACTGCTTTTCCAGCGGCATTGTGACCGGTTACGATGCGTCTTACTTTCATAGCCAAAGTACTTCTCCTTTCACCAACAAGGGGCTGACTACACTCGGTGGCTCTGCGGACATTCGCAGGAAAATCCGTTGCCCCGGCGGCGGATTTTTCCTGTCGAGGGCGACGGAAAATGCGCCGTGCAACAGAGCGTGTCGGCGTCGCAATAGCGCTCCATGAAATCGCGCCGGGTCTTGGCCGCGAGCGCCGGATCGACATCGAATTTTAGCGACAATTCGGGATAGCGGGTCTGTAGCGGCGAATGCATGATGTCGCCGCAAAATACCGCGTCGTCCTTGCCCCGGCCGGCCGCGAAGGCGACATGGCCGGGCGTATGTCCCGGCGTCGGCAGAATGCGCAAATGATCGCCGATCGCAAAATCGTCGCGCACGATGTCCGCCCGCCTGGCTTCGACCACCGGCAAGACGCTGTCGCCGAACGGCGGCACCTCGGCCTTGGCGTGCTGCTCGGCCCAGTAGTCATATTCGGCCTTGCCGAAGACGTAGCGCGCCTTGGGAAAGGTCGGAACCCAGCGGCCGCCTTCGAGCCTCGTATTCCAGCCGACGTGATCGACATGCAAATGCGTGCACATCACGAAATCGATGTCCTCGACCGCAAAGCCCGCGGCCTTCAGCGCGCGCATATACGTGTCGTCGGTCTTCTGATTCCATTTCGGACGGTGCGGCCGCGGCTTGTCGTTGCCGATGCAACTGTCGATCAGGATCGTGTAGTGCGGGGTACGAACGACATAGGACTGAAAGCACAGGATCAGCGTGTCGGTGGCGTCCATCGCCCCAGAATCGCGCAGCCACTGCCGGTTCTCGGCCAGGAGGTCGGGAGTCAGTCCGGTAAACATATCGTGCGCCGGTAGGAACGTGGTCTCCACCTCGATGAGGCGGTGAATGGTGAGATCGCCGGCGGTGAATTTGATCATCTTGCGCCTGCTCCCGGCATCGGTTGCATGGTCTGGCCGCTTGCCTGACCAGTCGCAATACGTCTTACTTTCATAACCATACTTTTTTTCTCCTCCGGTGCCTTAGTCTGTTCAATAGACCTGTCCTTCTTTCTTCTTAGTTCGCTTTCGCCTCGACATTCATCACTGTGTAAGCTTGCCGAAACTGGCACTAACGTGGCCCGTCGCCGTAATTCATGGGGAAGCCTTGAACTCCACGCGCACAACTGTCGCCGGTCGAGCGACCCCACCCGGTGGCGGTGACTTAGTGCCTCCATCGGTTAGGAAATAGGCCACTCGGCCATACTCTCCGGAACCTCGCCCCCAGGCGCCGGTTGTCGGCCCTATCAGCTGCTCCGTGAAGGGCTTGCCCGCCACGCTGCGCCTTCCGAAGTCGCGGTTCTCGTTTGGGTCCAAGGACACCCGATCGATGGTGTTCTGTCGGTGCGTCGCCAGGTAGGCGACACCGGCGTTTTCGTCGATGCAGAAATCATCGGCCATCCTGCCGCCCGCGACGAATTCAGGCTCGCCAGCGGGTTCGTGCGAATTTGGATCGATGCGCATGCGCATAAAGAGTTGTTTCGTCGTCGAGGTGTAATAAAGGTAATTGGTCTTCGGGGCGAATTTCACGCCGTTGACCCCGGGTTGGTCGGGCATCGGACCGTCGGGATCGTAGGCCATACTGTCATGCTTAAGCCATACCCGGGCCGTGGCTTTGCCCCCGTCCCGGGGCAGGTCGACACGCCAAATCAAATTGGCGAAGCAGTCTGCGATGAGAATGATGTTTGCGGCGATCAAGCAACTACCGTTGAGCCCACGGACGGGTTCGGTAAATTTAAGAACGACTTCTGGGTTGATGGACTTGCCGGGGGACCAATCGCGCATGTCCACGCGGCGGAGATACGACTCGTGCGACGTCCATAAGTTCGAAGTGCAGATGTAGAAAATGTTGGGCTCGACCTCAACGATGCCCATCGCGGATTGGGCGAAGCTACATAACAGTAGCGGATCTACTGGCGTATTCCCGCTCGGGGGCGGGATATACCACAGCTCTTGATGATTCGCTACAGTTACCAGAATCGAGTTATCACCGCGTATCGCCAGGTTCTCGAGGAAATATTGACGCGGGAAAGAAGCGATGGTGCTGACCTTCGCTGGTTGAGTATTTTCGGATGTCATGATGGTCTCCCTTGGATGAGTGCGTTTAGACCTCCGAGCTAGGAACAGGGATTTCAAATGCGTTTAACAGCGCGCAGACGATGTGGTAGATACCGGTGAGATAAATGATATCTACTAATCCTTGCTGTCCAAAAGCATGCTCGGCCGCGCCGTAAAGACCCGCGTCAACCCGATGCTCGGCCGAAAGTTGCCGGGCAAAATTTTGTGCGATCTTCTCCTGGTCGCTAAGGTCATTCGGTAGTCGACCGATCGCCAGCGTTCGGATGGCGTCCTCTGAAATACCAGCTGCTCGGGCTGCCGCCGTATGTGCGTAAAGCTCGTACTCGGACTTCCACACGGCGCCGACGGAAAGGATCACGACCTGGCGGACTCGCTCGCTTAGCGACGTGTCTTTCTCTTCACCATCGTGTAAATCCAAAAAGCGCGCGGAAAGGTGAGGGCTGAAGAGAATTGGATTGAACGGGCCGACTAGTCTTCCGCCGTCAGTCTTGCTCTTGAAATGAGCGCCGTTGGCCCACGGAATCATCGTCATATTTAGCCGATCATAAATTTCTTTTTGCGCAATCGAGAGCGCCTGCGGATCCAAAAGAGGTAGGCGACCACCTAACATCTCACTTTTCACAGACATGGTTTTTCTCCTATTCTTTGAGAGCCAGTGCTAGAAGTAGACTTCAACGCTCTAAACCAATGGCACTGGCCGGAACGTCGTAAGCCATAAGAGTGAGCGAGATGCAGGTGAAATATCCAATGAGTACGGTCAAGTCCGTAAGGCCCGTGTCCCCCAAAAGATTTACGGCACGTCGATAGAGGCCGGTGGGTACGACGCGGGGAGCGATCAAAGCCGACGTGATTTCGTAGACTACTTGCTCCCGGGGCTTCTCAAAAGAGGTAGGCAGTCCGGCAATCAACGCCTGCACCTTCTCCGGTGGCAGACCGCCGTCTTCCTCTGCAATCATTTCGTGTTCATAGTTCGAGTACGCCGCTAACCACCGAGCATTCGTAAGGTTCGTGGCGATCTCGACCTCAGCTTTGGACAGCGATGAGTGACCTTGGTAGTAAGCGCCCAAGGGCACCATTACCTCGATCAGTTTAGGGTTTTGCAGAAAGATCTTGTAGGGCCCAGGCACTTGCCCCCGCTCCTTCATGGTAAACTCATAGGCCCTTTTTTGGTCGGCGGTCATCTGCTCGAGGGGAAGTTCGCAGTATCGACCAAATGTTCCGAAGTCAGAAGTGTTAGTCGTTTCGGGTGATCGTGTTCGGTTATTGCCGCTCATTGGAATTCCTATCGTATCGGTGCGATTATCGTGGAAATCGTATTTTACTCTTTCACTGATAGTTGTTTGCGATAAGGTGCTTCTCCGAGATGGAACTGCGTCACCTGCGTTACTTCACGGCAGTGGCCGAGAATCTGAATTTCTCGGAGGCTTCGCGCCGGATTCACGTCGCCCAACCCGCCATCAGTCAAACCATCCTTGACCTAGAAGAGGAACTTGGAGTGCATTTGCTCGTGCGGGACAGGCGCACGGTTCGACTGACGGCCGCCGGCGAAATCTTCCGGCGCGAAGCACTCGAAACCTTGCGTCGAAACGAGGCGGCGGTTCGTTTGACCAAACGTGCTTCCGTGGGGGAGGTCGGACGACTTCGCATCGGATTCTACGGCGCCGCCGTCTCTGCGTTCCTACCTCGTTTGGTGCAGGAATACCACCGGCGTTTCCCTGATGTGGAATTAACTCTGCTCGAACTGACAAACATTCAGCAACTCGAGGCGTTTGACCAAGGGGAGATCGACATCGGTTTTTGCCGGCCCTTGCCTGCCGAGCGGAGCAGAGAATTTCACGAGGAGCTTGTCTATACAGATTACCTTTATCTGGTGTTGCTCTCCGGACATCCTTTGGCTCGAAATTTGACGCGTGACAGAACCATACACATCAAGCGGCTGTCCGCTGAGAGGTTTGTGCTTCTTCAGCGCCAAGCCGCTCAGGAGTTGTATAACGAAAAGCTCGCGTTCTGCCGGTGCGTGGGCAACTTCTCTCCGCAAGTGGTGAACGAGCATGACCGCTCGTCCACGGTCCTGCTCCTTGTGGAGTCGGGCATCGGCGTCTCAATAGTCGCCGGCTGTGTACGTCACTTGGTCCGGGCGGGCGGGCTTGTTGTATTTTGCCGGTTGCAGCCCGCTTTCCGCGCCCGTCGAGTTGCGATTGAGTTGGCGGCGGGGCAAGCCATCGTCGCCCACGGTAGAAGCTTTTCGAAAACTCGTGCAGAGTGAGCGGGAAGCGATTCGGGCATTGATGGAGCCACGACCGTCAGAAAGAAAACAGCGGAAGGGGCGCAGGCCGTAACCAGCTGGTTCCTGGTGAAGAGGAATGTTCAGAGCTGTCGCGGGGCGTCCCTCCACTTACCAGAAAAACCCCTTGTTTCGTCTATTTCTTCCGTTGCTCGTGTCCCTTTTCACACCGGCCGGCCAGGCCCATGATTACAGGACAACGGTAACCGCCTTCGAGTTTTTCGTGTAACCACTTTCTCGGGAGAAACGACTTTCTCCCCGTCGAGCCCCAAAGCGGTCTCTCCTTCCTCTTTCTCCTAGGCGCACCCAGGTTCGCCTAAAACCACTCCTGGACTAAGTGTCTGGCCATCGCCAGATTTGCTTCCGCCCCCGCGGAGGCCTCTCCAGCGCAAGAGTACCGTCTGCGGCTTAAACAGCCGGCGCCACCGCGTCTAGCGCGCGGGTCCCCTCTATTTAAATCCTCAACCCGTCTCGTTCCTCGCGGCTCTTGCTCTTCCAGGCCTTCTTCCGCGGGTCGCTCTGCTAGCGCTTCGCTTTCGGTTCAAAAAATATGCCCAGCATACTTTTTCGACCGAAACCGAACGTCGAAAAAACTCCGGCAGCTCCCAAAGCCTCGCCTCTCTGCTGCGGCTGACAAAACCAACTAACCAATCGACTAACATGAGTACCGCGTTAAACAATCACTCCACCAGATCAAGAGTCCCTGGAACGGTAGCAATTTCTGATGATGAAATGCGCCGTTTTGCTCCCAGTGTTTTCGCTTCCCAACCAATCGAAGGCGTTTCGGAAAAATACAGTTTTCTTCCTACTTCCTCCATTCTCAACGGGATGCGCGAAAATGGTTGGGTTCCCGTACGCGCGCAAGAGCAGAGCATTCGCACTGAAGCACGGCGCGGCTTCCAGAAACACGTTGTCCGGTTTGCTCGGGGTGAGCATCTCCAGACCTGGGAAAAGAACCAAGTCCGGCCCGAGGTCGTTCTTGTGAACAGTCACGACAAAAGCAGCGCTTACCAGCTTCATTGCGGTCTGTTTCGCTTGGTGTGCACCAACGGCATGGTCGTTTCCGATGGCACCTTCCAGCGGATCTCAATCAAACATTCCGGGTTCAACCCCGAGTCCGTTATCGAGGCCTCTTTCAAAGTCCTCACTGCTGTCCCTGACATCATGAAGAAAGTGCAGCTCTTTCAAGATCGCATTTTAACCGATACCGAACAGCTAGCTCTGGCCACTGGCGCGGCGGCTTATCGCTGGGAAGACCTCACGAAAGCCCCGGTAAGTCCCTCCATGCTCCTTAATCCAAGACGCTATGGAGATGGAGCCAAAGATCTCTGGACCACGTTGAACTGCGTTCAAGAGAACATCATTCGCGGTGGTCAGCGTGACCGGTCCCGCCGCCGCCCGGACGGTAGCCGGATGCCCAAGAGCAGGGCAATCAAGGGCATCGATGAGGATATGAAACTCAATAAGGCCTTCTGGGAGATGGCCGAGGTACTTCGAAACGGCCCAGCACAATAAAAAATTCATCAATCGGGGGAGGCGGATCAAACCCTCCCCCGAAATCTTGGAGCCAAAATTGCTATGCAATATTTCCGATTCCTGCCTGATCCCGCAAAGCTTCGCAAAGAAGCTCGTTGGTCCGGCGTGTCCTCCGTCCCAGGTATCGGCGAGCGCGTACAGCCCTCGGCACCCTCCGGCAGAGCGGCCTGGCCTAGAGTAAATGAAGTCAATACGCGCAACGACGTATTGCTAGCAACGGGCGTTCGGTCACAAAATCGCTCTGATGCGCCCCGTTGCCTTTGGCGAAGCGTGGCCCGCGGGAACTCGATTAACCCTCTTCTCGGGACGACAAGCCTGACCGCTTCTTCCGGTCATTAAGTTCTGGATGGATGGAACCTCTGGCGTTGCACTCGCGCTCAAGATCGGTGTCCCCACCTACCAGGTCGAAGACGAGGAAGGCAGAACACATTTACTGATTCATCTGCCGATTGAGGCCGACGAACACCGATGGTGTCTCTGGCGCCCCGATAACGCAGGCTTTGACTCAAGGTGTATTTTTGATGGGGCTATGGTTCAAGAATAGAAAAGGTATTAGTGGCTCGCCGATGCTCTTTTTTCGACGTTCTTACCAAGGGTGTCGTTTTGAAACCCTTACCGGCTGAAGCCCCCGAAAGGAGCGATATAGATGGGTTTGAAGCCGGCAATAGCATCTTTCACCTGTTCGCTCGGCGTACCATAGACAACGAAGCGCGTAGGCGTGGCCGCTTCCAAGAATCGCGTGGCGTAGTTCGCAGTGAACGCCTCCACCATGGGTTGCCTCCATAAGCGTTGTCACCGCCGTGCCGATAAGTTCATCTCCCCGACGGAGCGAAAACCGATAAATGGTCTTGGAAATGGAGGCATCTTGTCCGCCTGACAAACTCGCCTAGGGATAACCGTACAATATGGACGTAAAGGGTTATTCGATTTGGAGGTTCAAACGACAAGTACGGCAGTTGGGATAAATAAGCGCACGTCTTTCGAAATGCGGGTTCTTTTCTAACCAAAACGACCTCACGATGAAAATTGCATTTGTAAGCCCGCCGGTTTCTGGTCATCTCAACCCGCTGACCACGCTGGCCCGGAAACTTCAGGCCCGTGGCCACGAAATCACCTTCATTACTTTCTTGGACGGTGAGACTGCGGTTCGGGCCGCGGGTTTGCCTTTTCTTCCTTGTGCCACTGAGGAGTTTCCCGCTGGAGCATTCGCCGAGCAGTTCCGGCGGTGGAGCAAGCTTCAGGGACAGCAAACGCTTGACGCCGTAAGAAGAGCCGGAGGTACTCGCACAGAAACCATTTTGAATTGCCTACCACGTTTGCTACGTCCGCGAATGACCGGTTGACTAGCCGCGAGATGTAAGCCAGGAAATACGTTTTGCAAGGTGCACTAGCCCTAGTTGCCTAACCACTATAATGGCGTGCCCTTCTTCACTTACAGTTACGGTCGGCATTAACCACGCCTATAACTTAAGGTATTAGGCTGACTTCAGGAAAGCGAGTAACTCGCGAAAGTATGCCAACTGATCGTCGTACATTGCAAAATGGCTGCCTTTGTCCGAGATCCAGGCACACGCATTAGGCATTAAATGAGCCATTTTGCGAAGCTCTTCTGGAGGCATCTCATCGTATTTCGCCCCCATGATCAGCGTCCGTGTACCGATATGGTAAAGATCAGCCCAACGGTCCCAGCTTTTTATGGTACCAGTGACGATAAACTCGTTCGGTCCCTGTATGTAGTTATAAACCTTCTGATTTAAGTTCCGAATCGTTCTCAAGATTGGTTCAGGCCAAGGCTTAAGCCGGCACAAATGCTCGCTGTATATCTGCTCGAAGAGTACTTTTTGATATTCCGGCGCTTCGTAAAGTCCGCTCTTTTCATAGTGATCGAGGACCTTAATCACGGCTTCAGGCAGAGCTGCACGCAACCCCTGAACATAGTTTTCGTACGACTGCATTGACGCAGTCATATTGGAAATGATCAAGCCCTTTAAATGTTGGGGGTAAGCGAGCGCGTACTCTATCGCCAAGAGCCCGCCCCATGATGCGCCCAACAAATAAAATTGCTCCAATCCTAGTCCTCGCCTAACAGCTTCGACCTCATCGCGAAACCGTTCGACAGTCCAAAGCCTCGGATTACCTGGCCTATCCGAATTGGTTGAATCAAGCTGGTCGTAGTAATAGAACTCAATTCCGTTCTGAGGAAGAAAATCCTCAAAGCATTCAAAACCACTGTGGTCGGCGCCGGGCCCTCCGTGAAGCAGCAGGACTTTAATCGGGGCGTCGCCAACCTTTTTCGTCCAGCCATGATAGCCACCGTCGATTTCAATCATCCGCGAACCCCCAGTCCTCACCTCAGTATCAGTGGGCAGAATTAGTTTATCGATATTGCCAATCGCTCCTTGAACTTGAGAATGGAGCGCTGCGACCATCGCTCCTCCAGCGAGGGTGATGAACGATCTGCGTTTGAGCAGGTTTCTGTCTGCGTATGAGTTTTGCATAGATTAACCGCGTAAAGGCTCTCACGTTTGCTTCCGGCGGCGACTCGATTCAAAATCGATCTTTGAGGGCATTGATCGAGGAATAGGACGGCCTCCAGAAAAACGCTCTAAAATCCAATTAGAGCGCACTTGAGAAGGCGCCCGCTATCCTGACACTTCGCACGAGCTCAGTCAGCGCGATTCTCATCGCATCCTGACTTGGAAGTCTTGGTTGCTTAGGTTGAAGGCGAAGTCATAGCGGACATCCTACCAGCCGATGGCGCAAGAAACCTTTAAACCAGCAGCAGACCTCCATCTACGACGACAATCTGACCGGTCGTGTATCCACTTCGCATAAAGCAGAGATAAGCCTCGGCAATGTCCTCAGGTTCACCCACCCTTCCAACTGGCAAAGCAGCGCCTCTCGCCGCGAAAAACGCCTCACGCTGTTCCTCTGGTAGTCGGTCCCATATGGGCGTGCGTACAATACCCGGGGCCACGACATTTACGCGCACAGGTGCGAGTTCGACAGCCATGGCTACGGCAAAAGCCTCCACGGCCGAGGAGATGCTCGCGCCAATGGCGAAACCGGCCGAGGGTCGTCGTGGTACTGTGCTAGAGGTAAATACAATTGACCCGCCGGGACGAATCAGTTTGCTGGCATGTTTCGTTACCAGAAAGGCTCCCCAAAACCGTACATCAAAAAAAGTTTTCGCATCCTCCAGTTTGGTTTCCCCGAGCAAACGTTGCCACACCGAGTCTCCTGCGGTGTAGACCAAGTGATCAAATGACCCCATCTTTCCAAAGAGTATCTCGACAGCGGTCTCATCAGAAAGATTCGTAACATAACCTTCAGCGCCCTCGCCAAGCAGCGTCAATGCAGAGTCCACTCGGCCCTGCTTGCTCGACACCACCACAACATCTGAACCTTCAGCCTTTGCTGCTTTGGCAACGGCCAGACCGATTCCTGAGGTACCGCCGAGGATGAGAACGCGCTTGCCTTTGAGTGTCATCTTCTATGTTCCGTTGCGTTGACCGGACTTTCAAAAGGCGTCGCCTCATCTTCTAGCGCCGCAGGCAAGTCAATCAATGAGCGCACAGTTACGTTAGGCTCGATTCCCCATGGGTCATAGATCTTCTCTTCTGACCGTTGAACCCATGCCGACGAGAGTCCCGCAGAGCGCGCTCCTATGATATCCCATGGATTGCTTGATACTAACCAAAACGGCGACGACCAAGTCCTCGTTGCCCGCCTTGCATGGCTGTATACTGCAGGATCTGGTTTGAAGCTACGGACGTCATCCGCCGTGACGATACCTTCGAAAAAGTCCAGGATCTTCGCATTCGATAGAACCGCGTCGATCTCGTTTCTTCTACCATTGGAGAAAGCGAACAGCCGAAATGTGTCCCGCAGTGAGTGGAGCGCCGGCATTACGTCATCGAATGGCGGCAGATGTTGATATAGGCGTAGTAACTCGCTTCGCCGCTCCGCGGAAATGGCAGTCTTGAAGCGCTGACATGTGAAATTCAGCGCATCGCTCGTGCAGATTGAAAAATCGGCGTAGTTACCCATCAAGCCGCGACGAAAACTGTATTCCAGCTGCTTCTCTCTCCAGCGATCTGCAAACTCACTCGCTTTGGTGCCGAGTTCGTCGGCGAGGTGTTTGGCCATGCCGGAGGGGTCTACTAGAGTACCGTATACGTCGAATGCCAACGTGATCTTCATATTGTTCGATTTCTATCTTCTAACTCTTGATCAATTCGAGATCGCCGGAAATTCCAGATGCCATCGTGTGTGGCGCTGATAGGCATCGGCGACTTTGAGAACAGTGACTTCATCAAACGGCCTCCCAATGATCTGTAAGCCTATTGGCATCTTTTCCCTGGACAGTCCGCAGGGAATGGAAGCAGCGGGCAGACCCGATACGTTCAATGGGGCGCAAAACCTCGCAGACACGCCGAATACGGACTCTTCGCGCGAGCCGATCCGCGACACCGACTGTCCTATCCTGAGTGCCGTCGTAGGTTGCGTCGGCGTCACCAGGACATCCGCATCGCGAAGAGCCTGCTTAAAGGCCTCCTTTACCGCTAGCCGAGCTCGTTGCGCATTGATGTAGGTCGTCGCCGGCATCATTTCTCCGGCTTCCAATAGGAGCCGGGTTTCGTCGCCGAACAGCTCCGGCGTCTTCCGTAGCGACAACTGGTGATAGGCCGCGGCCTCCGACATGGCGATCGCGAGGAAACAATCCAGCACTCCGTCAAGATCAGAGATCTCGACCGGGACGACCTTCGCTCCCAAGGACTCCAGATCCACGATCGCTTTAGCAACAGCGTTGGCTACCTCCGGCTTCACATCTTCGGAAAAATAATTGGTCGGGACGCCGAGTCTCACCCCGCGGATATCTCCCGTGAGCGCCATAACATAGTCGGGTACCGCGACGTCCTTGCTATGCGGATCGAGCCAGTCCTGACCTGCCATGATGTTGAGCAGGATCGCCAGATCCCTGACTGTCCGCGCCATCGGGCCGACATGGTCCAACGACCACGAAAGAACAACAACGCCCGCCTTGCTCACGCGACCGTATGTCGGCTTGATTCCTGCAATGCCATTCGCGGCCGCCGGAGCTCGAATTGAACCGCCGGTATCGCTACCGGTCGCAGCGAAACAGAGACCCGCCGCAATCGCCGCACCTGATCCACCGCTCGATCCGGACGGGATGTGATCCAAATTCCAGGCGTTCCTGGTGGGACGAGAATCAAAACCGAATGCGAACTCGTGCGTGGTAACCTTGCCCAGGATTACAGCTCCGGCCTCGCGAAATTTGCGTACGACCGTACAATCCTGGTCTGCAACGTAGTTTTCGCGCACCTTCGAGCACGCGGTCGTTTTCACCCCCTTGATATCATGCATATCTTTGATGGCGATGGGGATTCCATGCAAAGGACCGCGATACTTTCCACCTGCGATCTCCTTCTCAGCGACTTCAGCCGACCTCAACGCGCCGTCCGCCAGCACTCTCACGTAGGAAAACACCAGGGGATCGATCCTGCCGATCCGATCCAACATCATCTCAGTCAGAGCGACCGGGGAAACCGACCTATCCGAAATTCGCGAGCCGACAGCTGCGATATCCAGCTTCCAAGTGCTCAGCAAGTCCTTCATCATCGCCTTCCTCTCAACGTGCGTCGAAGTAGACGGAAAGCGGAAGACCTTGCCCAAGCCCCGACACCTTGACGTAAACGTTCTGCCGGATTTCCGACAGCATCGACGCGATAGTCGCAGTGTTCCCAGGCTTCAGTTTGATCTCAAGCCATTTCGCTACTGCCTCGACGTCTTCGGCCTTCATTTTTGGACTGTCCATCTCGCCGTCTCCTTTCCTGCCCCTAGTCCTTCACTGTTAATTTTATTTGGTGCACTAAGCGCGCCAAGGATTGTCGTTACTTAGATCTAACGCGATCCACGCCATCATCTAACGGCTGCATCTACGAATTTTCGTCCCAACTCGGTTAGCCAGTGACTTCGGAAAGAACGCGCCCGTCTGTAACTTATAAACACTCAAGTTAAATACTTGGCTACCCCGAAACTAGTAACTTGTCAACTCGTTATTTTACAAGTTACCTATTTCTAAGCGCCCGTCGCCGAGCGGTTCAATCTTGTCCCGCTTGGCCCGGCATCCCCCGGCAATGCGGCGACGAATTCGCTCACTTACTGACTCTTACTCGCTTCTCTTGCCGAGTGAATGCGCCTTTAAGGCTTCTCGCCTAGGTATCTATGAGCTATGCGGCAATCGCTGACTTGGTTTACTCGCGCTTAGGCAAGCGGCGGCTTTGCGAGCGCGATCGTGCCACGCCGATCGCAACTGCGGCACCTTAAGCAAGCGTGGAAACAACCGATGATCGAAAAGGTAAGCGTTAGCAACATCCCTAACTGTGACACCGTGATCCGGCCGGGAAATAATCTGGACCGAATCGGCTGCTGCCAATTCGCCTTCTTTTATAATGCGCAAGTAAGCGCCTGGTCTCAGGGCTTTGGCGAAAGCTGCGGGAAAGGCCGGATCGTTCAGCTTTAGGCCAAGCTTGTAACACGGGATTCTAGGTTCCGAGACCTCAAATTCGGCCGAGCCTATTTTCCAATGTTCCCCGATGAGTGCGCGCGTAACGTCGACATGCACGGTTGTTAGGTTTTCACCAAAATCACCAGGCAGAAAGGGTTGCGAGTATCGGGCCGAGAACCATTCATAGTCTTCGTAGGCGTAAGCGTAGACTGCTTTGTGCGGCCCGCCATGATTCTCTCGATCTGCCTGTTCATCGCCCTCTATATTCACACCTCGAACCTGCACGCGGCCCATGACGGGCTCCTTATAGATGCCTGTCGTTACCTGTTTGCTTCTTGATAGAACTGTTCGAATCGCGCTAACGTTCACCGAGACGACCAGGCCCGGCACCTGCGAACCCGCCACCGCGCTCAAATTCTCGGTCGGATTAGTCATATAAAGTTTTACCTGTTTTGTTCAAGAAAGCGAGATGGTGGGGCCTCTAGTTCCGCAAGCATTACGTCGATAAAGTGAGAAATTATCTGTTCCACTTGAAATTGTTTTCTCCAGATTGCGAATAACCCAAAATAACTTTCCGGCTCAGTTAACACGTAGAAATCGCCCGCTAATCGCCAAGATTCTTGTCTTCCGCGGATCGCAACCTCCGGCCCAACATAAACACCGCGTCCCGCCGCCACCATCCCGATAAGACTGTCGGGCGAATCGGCTAAGGCAGCGATATCAGGTTCAAATCCGCCGAGTTGTCTGCAAAGTCCACCCAGCCATTGCTCGTACCCGAATGCATAGTCCGGGGCGATCGAAAGGAATTTCTCGTGACGAAAGTCTTTAAGCTTTGGAACCGCTCCCTCTGGTAAGCGCCGATTTTTCGGGCAGACAATTACAACAGGCGAACGAAGTAGCAATCGAGTGGACACCTGTTCCAGTTCGTCTTCTTCTAGCACGTAGCGGTGGTAACCGATACCAAGCATTATCGAGCCGTTCAGCACGGCCTCAACTTGTGCCCGGTTGTTCATGTGCAAGAGAGTGATTTCAACTAGCGGATATTGCTCACGAAACCGAGTCAAAACGCCGCTCAAAAATGAGATGGTGGCCGCGCCGAGACTACCGACCGCGAGCCGCCCTCTTTCTCCCTCCGCAGCTTCCTGGGCCCGTTCAGCCGCCTCCTTTTGGGCTTCTCAGCGGCTGGCCGTTAGGACTTTCCGTCGGATTAACCGGAAGATTGTTCATATTCCCCTGGCCGAAGTACTATCCGTTCTGCTGCTCAGCGCTTCCTTCAACTCAGTAGCCCCGCCATATACGCCGCCGGCACGAAATTCTCGATCAGAATCTCGGTCTTTCCATTCCGGCGCATGCGAACCTGCGTAACATTGATTTCCGGCGTCTTGTGAGGAGCAAACAGAATATCGTCGTGCGTGGCGTTCTTCTGATTTGCGAATTTATCCGGGGTTAAGTGTCCGCCTAGATGATCGCTGCGACCTGTCGCCACGTGCAGGGTTCCGAGAATCTTTTCGTCTTGGATATCCCGGCCCGAAGTCGGTAAAAGCTGGGTCCCAAAGCCGAGTTCCCCGAGCTCGCCGGTTACCGGGTCGGAGCTCAGTTTGCGCTTGTGTTCCTCGATCGTCTCTGTATTCCCTTGGACCAACTTCGCATTGACGACGCGTCCTTTCGCAACCGTCATCAAGCCGATGGTTCCATCTTCGTATTTAAGCGGAAACTCACCAAATGCGTCAGTCGGGACGTAGTAGATTTCTCCGGCAGGCAGGTTAGCGATGTCTGGGCCGCCTCGACAAAGACCATGGCTTTTCTGCGCCTCTTGGCGACCTAGGTCCAGGTGTAAGGTGGACTTTGAGCCGGAAACCAGAAAGTCGATCTCCACCCAATCCGCTTTGGTCATTCCCAGCCGAAGCTTTTCGGCATTCTGACTGACTTGGTCATAGTCAACCGCCAAACCGGTATTCAGGATGATTTGGTTCAGACCGTGCAATGTCGCCCCGCGGAAGCCGTATTTTTTTGCGAATGCCGTTAGAGGGGCGGTGGCAGAATAGGTCGAGATGCAAAGGATCAAGTTGTAGCTCGGATAAACTTCTCGTTCCAAGCTGACCTCCTTTCCCTCGATCGTGACTGCCAGGTCAGGGAGATCGAGATTACTTCCGCCGGTAATCTTATAAGCGAAAAGATCTCCGCCGCTTAGCCTTAGTTCTTTGAGGACGCCGTTTTTTAGTCCTTGATAGAAGACCTCGTATGCGTGCCGCTGTATCGTCAAATCGGGATTTTTTAAGAAACTGAAGTGTTTCACCTGATGGGGATCATCGAGGTCGATCAAGATCGCCACTTTCTCGCCGGCCTTCGGATGAAATACCGTCCTAATAAGCCTGGTCAGGCTGAACGGAGGAAATGTATCCGGAACCGTGAGAACGCTGGAAGCGCCCGTGACAATGCCGGCAGGCTGCTCGGTTGTATTCATCGAATGTCTATCTGTTTTTATTGTTCAACTGCAGGCCAGATCGTGGCCAGGTTTAAAAAACCTCAACGTGAAGCTATCGTAAACACGATCTGCTTTTCCTTGCGTATTAGGAGTTAGAACTTTCCGCCCTGTACAAGTCCGGTTAGGAACGAGCGGATTTGATCGGAGATTTCCTCAACGTGGGTTTCGAGTGCAAAGTGACCCGTATCGTAGAAAACCACCTTTGCCGAAGGAATATCCCGGCGATACGCCTCCGCGCCGGCGGGAATGAAGAACGGATCGTTCTTACCCCACGTCGCGAGCAGCGGCGGTTGATACTTGCGGAAGTACTCCTGGAAGGTTGGGTATAACTTTAGGTTGTTGGCGTAGTCCAGGAAAAGATCGAGTTGGATGTCGACATTACCGGGACGCCGCAGCAAAGCGGTGTCGAGCCAGTAGGACTCGGGCTCCACGAGCAGCGGATCGGCCACCCCATGCACGTACTGAAACTTTGTTCCCTCAAAGTCGATGAACTCACGCAGCGCCTCGCGATTGGGCGGAGTCGGATCTTTCCAGTATTTCTTGATCGGATCCCAGGCATCGCCCAGGCCATCCACATAAGCATTTCCGTTCTGCGAGATGATCGCCACAACCTGATCAGGATGAGAGATGGCTAGACGGTAGCCCGTTGGCGCGCCGTAATCGAAAACGTACAACGCATAGCGCGTCAGGTTCAGCTTTTGCACAAAGGCTTCAGTGGTCTTGGCGAGATTGTCGAAATTGTAATCATAGTTCCGGCCGCCAGGTGCCTCGGTAAACCCGAAGCCTGGCAGATCGGGCGCAATCACTCGGAAGGTCGATGCCAGCTGCGGTATCAGATGCCGGAACATGTGGGAGGAGGTAGGAAAACCGTGCAACAACAACAGCACGGGACCGTCAGCGGGACCAGCTTCCCGGTAGAAGATCTTGAGTCCGTCAGCCTCAACAATTTTGAGTTGGGTAGTGGGGATATTTGATGGGTTCATACTGTTTTGATCTGCGGATTAGGTTGCATGAGTGAAAACCGGCCCGGACGGCCAAAGCGCTCAGACCGGTCCACTACAGAAAGTTTTCTCTGGAGGTCGGTAGATTGGGCGGTCTTCATCTCTCGGGTCGGCGACAGTTGTGATTTAGTGTTGTAACTTATTATGGCTAATGTTAACAAGTTACCAAGTAGCTGAAAAAGTAGTAACTTGTCAAATCGTTATTTAATAAGTTATGCTTAAGTCATGGCCTCTCTGTCTGAACTTGCTGTCCCCCAGCGCCCCGATTTTCTTTTAATTGGTGCACATCCCGCCATCGATTTCGCCAACACCCTCGTGCCGCCGCCCGGACCTGACATCGAATTCCTGCAATCGTGGCAAGATGTGATTGATTGGCTGAACGAGACCGGACTTTCCGGGGGACAGAACCTTGAGGTTTCAAAACCGGACGCTCCCGCCGCCCTCGAAACCGTGCTAAACTTGCGACAGGCGTGGAGAACTACACTTGAACACATCATGGCCGGGCATGGTGTTCACCCGCAGTTCATCAAGCAGCTCAACGGGATTCTTTGTCTCGATACCTTTAGCGAAACCTTAGGTGTCGAGGGTAAGATTGGCTTTCATTTACATCGATCGCGCTCGCTGCTCGCAGGCAAGCAGTTGGCTCTGGCGATTCTCGCGCGGGCCATATCCGAGTTTCTGATCACGGCAGAATTCAAGTACTTGCGCCGTTGTGCGAACACCGAGTCCTGTGTCCTCGTTTTCTACGACACCACGAAGAACCATAGGCGTGAGTGGTGTAGCAATTCGATGTGCGGCAATCGGTACAAAGTGGCCGAGTTCCGGCGCAGACAACGCACCGCTCGCCGTAGGCAAAGGGTTTGAGCGAGCCCGGGACCCGCGCCCAGTCGGCGAGCTCAGTCGAATCATCGAGAATGCCAGTCGGGCACGCTCCAATTCTTTTTGCTTGTCTCGCCGTCGATGTACGAGTCGTATCAACCAGGCAAGCTAGTCGGCTTCGGAAGGCTTGGGATCGGGAAACCCACAATCCGCAATTTGGAGAGCATTTCAAACCGGCGGCTAGGAAGGGTCGAGGACTTGGGGTGCGCGCACGAAACGGAAAATAAAGCGCGGTAAGGGGCGAAATCTCCTCGTGGATGAGAGTGCGAACCTTGGTCAGCAAGGCTAAATCCTGCGCAACAAGGCAGCCGGTGTTCCCGTGTCAGTCGTCACATAAAACGAGCTATAATCGAATTCTGGCGCGTTTTCTTAAGGACGAATGATCCTCCGGAACGCCTAAGGGTACTTAAATTTCCGTTTCGTGCGGTCACCCCTAGTACCCTAAACTGTGTTTTGGTGCCAAAGCGGGCGGGCCCAATTCCGGCTATTTACGCTCTCCATTTAATTCTGCCTGCAATCTCTCCACCTCGTTGAGGAGCCGCCAAAACTTTTTTCCGAACGTCGTTAAATGGTACTCCACTCGCGGAGGGATTTCAGGAAATTGAACGCGCTCGAAAATTCCCGCCCGGGTAAACGTTCGTAGACGGTCGTTGAGCACCTTGGTGCTGATGCCCACGATGCGACGTTCCAGCGCACCCGGACGACTCACTCCACGCCCGACGGCGTGCAGCACAGAGATGCTCCAGCGGCAGCCAATCACGTCCTCCAAGAGGACTTCTACCTGCCTCGATTTGAGTTTAGGCATGATGGCCAAAAATTTTTGGTCGCTCTCGTTCATAAATTTAGACCGATTTGTGCCTACCCCCCGAAATGATGCCCCCTTTTGCGCATCGCGGATGACGACTAGGGTCCGCCTCTTGACAGAATTAACCAAAACAAAACTAGCAAGCAACAACCTCGAAAGGGATCAAACATATGAGTCGTATTAACAGCATCAATAAAGAAAACGCCAATCCCAAGGCGCTCGAAATCCTCACTGCCGTCAATAAGGCTTTGGGCATCGTCCCCAACATGGTTTCCACTATGGCGCAGTCTCCTGCGGTAGCCAAGGCTTACGTCGGCTTCAACGAGGCCCTGTCACAGGGATCGCTCTCAGCCAAAATTCGCGAGCGCATTGCATTAGCAGTCGCCGAAGAAAATTCCTGTTATTACTGCCTTGCGGCGCACACGTTTCTCGGTGAGAAGACAGGCCTGAGCGAAGACGAAGTACTGAACGCTCGCCGTGGGAGTTCGGAGGAGCCCAAGGTTGCCGTGGCTCTGGCTTTCGCCTCAAAAATCCTACAGGAGCGTGGTCAGGTCACCGATGCCGATGTTGCCGCTTTGCGTCAGCATGGCTTTAACGACGGAGATATCACCGAGATCATCGCAAATGTGGTGCTGAATATCTTCACCAACTACTTCAATATCGCCGCAGGTACGGAGATCGACTTCCCGGTGGCGCCGGCTCTGACCGCGTAAAGAGTCCAGGACTATCCTCTCAACCAACCCGGCCTTGCGCGCAACGGAGCAAGGCCGGACCACTTTTATGGCCACCAAATTTCAAAAAATTACTTTAACCGAAACGGTCCGTCGAACTCAGGAGCACTATTACGGAAAGTCTCATGTCCATTTGCTCCTCGTACTTATTGCCGCTTGGCCTAAATACCTTTGATTTCCCCGCCGTCCATGCGAACGGATGTGCCTGTCAACCACTTCGCCGCTGGGGACACAAGGAAAGCCATTAATTCAGCAATCTCTTCCGGCGTACCGTAGCGGCTAATACCTGCCTCTGCGGGAAACGTTTTTGCCGCTTCCTCCACCGTCATTCCATGAGCTGGTGCCCACTTCTCCATGAAGGATCGCCGCCGGTCTGTCATTACCGCGCCCGGTACTACACTATTCACCTGTATACCGTCCTTGATGCCCTGTTCGGCAAAAGCCTTCGCGAGTGCGATGATGGCCGCATTGATCGTGGCGACTGCAGCAAACCCAGGTTTGGGATCTAAGGCAGCACTCCCCGAGATCAGAACGACGGAGCCCTTGGATGCTTTAAGAGCCTCCCATGCTAAGATCGTCAGACGGCGAGCTCCGTGGAGCTTTAGTTCTAGACCAGCCTGCCACTGTTCGTCGGTCATCTCGAACAGGTCAATCTGTGGCACGGCGCCGGCGATATTTAAGAGCGCATCGATCCTTCCAAAGCGATCGAGTGTTCCTTTGAGCGGATGAAGCTCATCGCGGTAGAATACCTGAGCTACTGTCTCACCCTCGTCGGGAGCGAGAGCAGCAATATAGACGAGCGATTTTACCTTCTCCTCAGTTGCCGTTGCGATCACGGCGCCGGCGTAGGCGTGGCCAGCAAGCAAAACCGGGCCGTCGATCCTCTGCAGAACCCGGTGCAGCGCACCGGCGTCGTCTGACAGAGATGTAAGGGGAATCGGTGCACAGACCACCTTGAGGCCCTCGTGCAGGAGAGGGAGGATAATCCGGTTCCAGCTGCTGCCATCAGCCCATGCGCCATGAACGAGAACCACCGTGGCGTTCTTAGAAGACAGATTCATATTCGTTACCTTTCTGGTAGTTGAAGCGTGAAAAGCCTCTTGCTCCGTTACTAATTGGCCACCATTCAGCCAAGAAATGCCTTGATTCGTTCGGCGATGAAGTCTCCCTCTTCTTCCAGGGCAAAGTGCTCCGTATCAAGCAGGTTGAGCTCAGCTTTTGGCAGATCACCTTGATATGCTTTTGCTCCCTCTATGGTAAAGAACGGATCGTTCTTTCCCCACAGGATCAGGGTGCGAGGCTGGCTGGTACGGAAGTACTCCTGCCACCGGTCGTAGAGTGGGACGTTGGATTGATAGTTGTGGAGCAAGTCGAGTTGGATTGCGTCATTTCCCCGGGCGATCGAGGAGGATCTGGTCAAACGTCCAATTGTCCGGACTGATCTTTTTCGGGTCCTTTGCACCGTGTGTGTACTGAAAGGTGGTGGTTTCCAACGTGAGCAGCCCACGCACGGGTTTCTCTGTTTCCGTATTACGTTTAGCCCAGAACGGCTTCATCGGATCGAAGGCGCCACCGATCCCTTCGACATACGCATTGCCGTTCTGGACGATAATGGCGTCAATCGCTTGTGGATACTTCGATGCAATCCGGTATCCAACTGGTGCACCGTAGTCCTGCAGGTAAATGCTGAACTTCTTCAGACCAAGGATGCCTAAGAGTAGTCTCTCCACGTGCGCTGCGAGGTTATCAAAGGTGTAGGGAACATCGGCGGCATTGGGCGCATCGCTATATCCGAAGTGGATATAGTCAGGTGCAATTACATGAAGGTTCATTGCAAGTTGTGGAATCAGATTGCGGTACATGTGGGAAGAAGTCGGGAAACCGTGAAGAAGAACAATAGTCGGAGCGTTCTTGTCTCCGGCTTCGCGGTAGAACATCTTGTAGCCAAGGACGTCAGCGTAATTGTAGGTAGTCATATTAAGTTGCTTGCGCTTTTGTGTGCAGGGTTGAAAACCAGTCGGTCGCGACTGGATTTCTAAAATAATAGACGGGAGGGGTAGAAGCTGGTTGGCGCCGCTAAATGCGAACCACCATTTTTCCATTAGATTGGTTGGATTCCATCGCCGCGTGGGCCTCACGAATTTCGTCGAATTGAAAGACTCGAGACGGTTTCGCCTTGTAGATTCCAGCGGCTGCTTTATCGACAATGGCTTGCATAGGAATGTCAGAGACTGGAAAGTCCGGGGTGCCGAATACAAAGCTGCCAAAAAACGTGAAATAAACTCCGCTCGGCATCTCAAGCAGAGGATTAAAGTTGTTCACGGGATCAAGACCACCTAGCCATCCTGCAAGGCACATACGTCCGCCCCTCCGGAGCATCTCAAGAGAATCCATAAATGTGCTGTTGCCTACAAGATCGAGTACCGCGTCGATCCGTTTCCGTTCAGGGATTAGCTCCGAAAGATTGGGGGTCTCAATCTCCACTCGATGGGCTCCAAGTTCTTTCAATGTCTCGAACCGCGCCTTCTTGCGTGTAGTAGCAATAATGTTAGCGCCGACGTCGGCTGCAATATTAAGGGCCGCACGACCCAAAGCTGAGGTTGCGCCCCGGATGACGAGAGTTTTGCCCTTGGCAATTTCCAAGTTACGAAGCAGGCACGTCCAAGCAGTAGCGTATGATTCGGGAATTACCGCAAAGTCTTCCCACGCGAGATCAGTCTTGATGGGTATGACATTAGTAACGGGAGGACATGTGTATTCGGCGTAGCTGCCGTAGATGGTACGCCCAAGGCCGCCCATGAACGCAGCCACTTTCGTTCCCACCGCGAACTCGCCGCCAGGGCACGATTTTACCAGCCCCACGCACTCGATACCACTAACCGCTGCTGCTTCGGTCCATTCTCCTTTGCGCATATGGGTTTCAGCGTGATTAATGCCAAATGCTTTTACTTCGATAAGAACAGATCCGGTCTGCGGGGCTGGATCAGGCAGATTCTCGATAACCAGGCTATCAAGTCCCCCGAACTGTTTAATGGTGATGGCTCGCATACGAATACTCCAATTTTAGTTTCGAGTTAAATAGTGATTGGTTAGTTGGGATCGCGTCGATTCAGTCATTCGCCTCGGCCGATTTTTACGCCGCGGGTACAGAGGAAAACAACGGGTTAAGGCCCTCGACCCGGGTTGGGTCAGCCAGGACGGCGTCACCGAGCGCGGTGTAGGGTAGAAGCCCGGCAGATCGGGCGCAATCACTCGGAAGGTAGATGCCAGCCGCGGTATCAGATGCCGGAACATGTGGGAAGAGTAGGAAAACCGTGCAACAACAACAGCACGGGACCGTCAGCGGGACCGGCTTCCCGGTAGAAAATCTTGAGTCCGTCAGCCTCAACAATTAGTTGGGTAGTGGGGATATTTGGTGGGTTCATGGTGTTTTGATCTGCGGTTGAGGTTGCGTGAGTGAAAACCGGCCCGGTCGTCGCCAGGACCGCCAAAAGCGCTCAGACCCGTCCACTGCAGAAAGTCTTTTCTGGAAAGGTCAGTAGATCGGTGGTCTTCATCTCTCGGCTCGGCGGCAGTCGTGATTCGATGTTGTAACTTATTATCTCTACTTTTAACAAGTTACTAAATAGCTGAAAAAGTAGTAACTTGTCAAATAGTTATTTCATAAGTTATGCTTAGTCATAGCCTCTATGTCTGAACTTGCTGTCCCCCAGCGCCTCGATTTTCTTTTAATTGGTGCACATCCCGCCATCGATTTCGCCAACACACTGGTGCCGCCGCCCGGACCTGACATTGAGTTCCTGCAGTCGTGGCAAGATGTGATTGATTGGCTGAACGAGACCGGACTTTCCGGGGGACAGAACCTTGAGGTTTCAAAACCGGACGCTCCCGCCGCCCTCGAAACCGTGCGAAACTTGCGACATGCGTGGAGAACTACCCTTGAACACATCATGGCCGGGCATGGTACCCACCCGCAGTTCATCAAGCAGCTCAACCAGATTCTTTGTCTCGATACCTTTAGTGAAACCTTAGGTGTCGAGGGTAAGATTGGCTTTCATTTGCATCGATCGCGCTCGCTGCTCGCAGGCAAGCAGTTGGCTTTGGCGATTCTTGCGCGGTCGATATCCGAGTTTCTGATCACGGCAGAATTCAAGTACTTGCGCCGTTGTGCGAACACCGAGTCCTGTGTCCTCTTTGTGGCCTTCTGTGGGAACGACAGTTGGGCGACAAGTCCCTAAGACTCCACCCTAGAATGATCGACTCAATCAAATAGTGGAAATTATCTTAGGGTTCCCCGCCGCTTTAAGAAGCCATTTGCGATGCGGACTAACTATCGGTCGCATTGTTGAGTCGTGGGACCCAGCGATGATTGAAGTGTTGCTTCGAGACGATCTGGACTCTGAAGAAGCTGCAGCGTAGGAATGAAAACTGAATCTCGCCGCAGCAGCAGTAAAAGGGTCTCAAGCTTTATGTAGCGGACGGGCAAAGTATCGTCGCTAATGGGGTCCGTATCGGCTGTCCAATTCCGAATCTTGGTGGAGCTTGTGTCGTCCGGTGAAGCGTTTACCAATGAAGAGTCCGGACTCTCATGGCGATGCTTGCCTGATCGCCGCTTGTTTGTTGTCTTTTTTTGCCGTCGGGCCACAGCCGCGCGCTTATTCGGTTGACTCGCTGTTGACGGTGATGGGGGTTCCAGCCTGGCCTGCATAGAAAACAATCAGCTCAACTGGCTTGTCCGTCGTGAATCCTCGATGAATCGTGCCGACGGTTTCCGGTAAGACATGACCTTCTCGAACGGTGGTGCGTACATTGGTTCCCCGTTTTTCAACAGTAAGCTCGCCGGACACAACATAACCGACACTAATGACTGGGTGATAGTGCCAATGTAAGGCAGTGTGTGGCGGAATCTTGATCCGAAGCACTGTCAGCTGCGGTTGGATGAAAGGGCGGGTGTTGCAAAGCAGAAGGATCTGTGTGGCCCCAAGGGGTAACCCAGGACCGGCAGAGGTCGGGAGGTCTTGAGTGAACTGAGCGATGTACGATTGCTCTTCACCGCGGAAAGGGGAATACCACCAAAGGTTCGACACAAGATATTCGAGATTCCGGCAGCACCGAAGCACATGATCACACATTGGTGGGCGCCAAATTGAAATCGATCATCGAAGCAAACGGATTGGAGTTCCCTACCGCTTTGAATGCCGAGTTCCAAGCTCGTCTGGAAAAATTAAAGGCGTTGCCGTCGGACAAATTCGACGCCGCCTACCTCAAGGATATGAAGCTAATTCACAATGCTGACGGAGCTGCGTTCGCTAAAGAAGCGATCAATGGCACCAATCCGGACTTGAAAGCTTTTGCGGCGGAAACCCACCGCATAGTTCAGCGGCATCTAGGAGAACTTGGCGCAAAAGTTAATTAACCGGCCAACGGCCATCTGCCCCAGTAATTATCACGGCCGATTCGAGATCGGCCGGGATCAAAGTTTACCTGCTAATCGTTCGTTCAGTTGAACAACTGACCTGTCCCCTATTCCTCGCTGCTGGGCAAGCTTTTCGATTCCGGGGAATTGAAAGCTTTTGTCAAAGCTGAGCTGCCAATGCCAATGGAAGAAGCAGACCATGCTTATAGTGGCTCGATTGCTGGCAATCCCGGCAAGTTAGTCATCCGGACGACAACGAAGTGAGCTATCATGAGGCACGGTCATCAACGCCACCAAGACGGTGCAAATCCCGAGCGCCCAGAACGCTGAATTGAAGTCAGCGCTGCAAGGCCCCGAGCCACTGTTTGAAGGGCATCTCGTGCACGCTGAGCGGGTACAGTCTGCCATCGAAGGTGGGAAAAACACCGCCCCGCAATGCGGACAAACTCCCATAAACCCACCACGTGCCCTCCGAATCACGCCCTTCGCCTGCTTGCAGAACGGGCAACGGCGAGGCTTGGGGATACCGCGCCAGTTCTTGTATTCGCGATATTCGTATCCCGTTGGAGCGATGCCTGATCCATTCTCTCTCGGTAAAGTATCTAAGAAAGCGGCGATGCGCTTTTACTCTTCGTTCTGAAATATTCTGCCGGGGCGCGGACCGTTCGAACGCCTCAGCGCTCCGCGTCACAATCAACCCCGTCAACAAGCTGCCAGCCGATGCTGCCGCGACATTAGCGACATTTCTTTTTGACACTCATAAAGAAACGATGCGCGAAGTGCTTTCCCGTAATCTACCTTAGAACATTAAAACATTGAGTTATAACCAAAATGCTTAACTGGTTGCTGGCCAATTTTCCATGACGACGTCAACGACGCGAAGCAGTTCCTCACGCGTGCCGCCGTGTTGTGCCTGCAACGCGAAACCCTGGATAACCACAGCGTAGTACCGGGCGAGATCTATCGCCGATGTGTCGGCAGAAATCTCGCCTTCCTTAATCGCCTTTCTGATACGCTCCCGAATTGCCGTCTCAACCTCGGCCCGTCTTCGCGCCATGAGTTCCCTTGTTTCATCCGACACTTCAGCGGAGTTCAAAGGAGCTTGGGTAACGAAGCACACGCCGTGAATATTGTCCGTAAACCGATCGACGATCTCTTTCAACAGCTGTGCGATGCTCTCACGGGCAGACGGCCCTTTAAGGGTATCGGTGACAAGCTGTTTCCGCATGTCATTGAATGCTTCCATTGCCTTCACGTACAGCTGCTCTTTGTTTCCGAAGCTCGCGTACATGCTGAAACGATTGATTCCCATCGCCGCTGTCAAATCGGCCAGCGACGCATTCTCAAACCCCTTTTCCGCAAAGACGAGCATGGCAGCATGCAGCGCCTGCTTTTCGCAAAATGCCTTTGGGCGATCGGGCGGATTTCCTGACGATTTTCTTGGCATACCCACGAATTTTCCAATTTCTGACCAAAAGGTAAGATATAGCCTTGACCGGCAAAAGGCAATGTTCTATGTAACTAATCGAATGGTAAGAAAATTGCACTGAATTAGATTTTCTTACCGCTGGCCCAAAGAAAAACACTTTGTTGAATGCTGATCCAAATTTTTGGCGTCCTATTTCGGAACAAACAGTCTGAATCCAGCACCAGCCCGGCTAAGGGGTAACCCCAAGGAAACAAGGAAAACACCATGTCCAAATATAAGCTAGACCTCACTAAAGAGTTCGTCGGCAAGCGCGCCCTGATTACGGGCGGCTCGCGGGGCATCGGCGCGGGCACCGCGCAACGCCTGCTTGACGGCGGCGCAACAGTCGTCGTCACCGCGCGCAACACCCACGCCGAAACCCCGAAGGGCGCGGCCTTCATCTCCGGCGACACACGCACGCTGGAAGGCGCGCAGAAGGTCGCCAAGGAAGCGATTGCCAAGTTGGGCGGCCTCGACATCCTGGTCAACAGTGCCGGCGCTGCCCGCATCCATCTGCCAGCCTCGACGGCGATCTCGGACGACGAATGGGTCGATAGCCTGAATATCAACTTCCTGGCCGCGCTGCGCGTCACCTACGCATCGGTTGCCGAATTGATTATGTCCAAGGGTTCGATTGTCAACGTCAGCGCCGGCGGGCGTATCGCCTTTGGTGGTCCGATGGCGCATTACGGCGCAGCCAAGGCCGCGCTCAACAACTGGTCGGAAGCCCTCAGGGTGTGCGCGTCAACATCGTGACGCCCGGCCCGATCATAACGCCCGGCGGCGATGAAGTCCGTAAGACCATCACCACGGCAATGGGCATCACGGATGAACAGTTCTTCTCGACTGTGCCGCTCGAGGGCCGGGCCGGCAAGGCGGAAGACCTGGCGGAAGCAATCGCCTTCCTGGTGTCGCCGCGCGCCTCCTACATCACCGGCGACAACCTGTTCGTCAGCGGCGGCTTCGGCGCACTGGCTGCCTTGTAACCACCACCCGGCGGCCTGGACGACCTGGCCACCGATCCGGCAACTCACAGAAATAGAAAAGGAAACACGATGAGCAAGATAATGGTTACGGGTGCGAGCGGCGACATTGGCAGAAAGACGCTGCTGCATCTGCTGAAATTGAAGAAGCCGGCCAGCCAACTGGTCGGCCTCGTGCGCGATCCGGCCAAGGGGAAGGATTTGGCGGAACTGGGAATTGAATTGCGCCAAGCCGACTATCTCGATACCGCATCGCTTCCGCAAGCCTTCAAGGGCATCGAAAAGTTGATGCTGACTTCGACTCACGCGTTCACGCCCCGAAATACCGCCCATGCGAACGTCATTGACGCGGCGGCCAACGCGGGCGTCGAGCACCTCGTGTTCATGCCCATCATCCGCAAAAACTCCAGCTTCACAATGAAGGAAATCACCGAGGAGGACATTTTCACAGTAAAGAAATTGCGGTCGTCTGGCCTTGCGTACACCCTGGCACAGCATCCGCCGTTCATGGACGCGCTGGGCTTTTACCTCGGCAAGGCAGCACATGAGACGGGTGTTCGCGTTCCTGCCGGCCGTGGCAAGTTTGCCGCTGCAACGCGGGACGATCTAGCGGCGGCGCATGCCGCCATCTTGGCCGGTGACGAGCATGAGAACAAAACTTACACCCTGACCGGCGACCCGGCGGTATCGTTCGCCGACATTGCCAAAATCCTTTCGAGGATTCATGACAAGGAAGTGCCCTATATTCCGATTTCAGATGGTGAATATCTTAAACTCATCAGCGTCAATGGCGTGCCAGATTTAGTCGCGGCGTTCGTACTGAAATGGGTACAGGGAATGAACGCTGGCGAGTGGCAGGACCAAACCAAGGACCTGGAAACGCTCATCGGCCACAAACCAAAGACTGCCCGCGAATTTTTCCGCGACGACTATCTGCCGGCCAGTAGCCAGGAAAGGTCCAGATGAAAATAGGCATCATCGGCGCGGGCATCGTCGCCCAGACCATCGCAAAGCATGTTCTGCCTTTCGGGCACCGGGTCATGCTCAGCAACACACACGGGCCGGATTCGCTTTCCGAGCTTGTCAAAGAGCTTGGTGCCGGCGCATCGGCGGGGACACCGCAGCAGGTCGCAGAGCAGGACATTGTTGTTCTCGCGGTCATGTGGTGGAACGTTCAAGCAGCCTTGTTCTCCATCCCCGATTGGAAGGGCCGCATTCTGGTTGACGCTACGAATCGCGTTGCCGGCGTCTCCCCGTTGACTCTGGGCGACATTTCCGGTCGCACGTCTAGTGAGATTGTTGCGGACCTCGCTACGGAGGCAAAGGTCGTCAAGGCGTTCAACTCTGTTCCCATGTCCTGGATTTCGGACTTATCACCCGGAAAGCCGCGCACTGTTTTGTTTATCTCTGGTGACGATGCCGAGGCCAAGAAGCCGGTCCATGAACTCATCGAGCAAGTGGGCTTGTGTGGCGTCGATCTCGGCTCCTTGGCAATCGGCGGACGGCTCCAACAGCTCGGTGGCCCGCTCGCCGGAATCAGGCTCACGTTCACCGAAAGGTTTGCGATATGAAAGCCCTCGTCTATGAGAAAGCACACACGCTACACAACTTCGCTATCGAATTGTCCGAAGTACCAGAACCGACATCCCGCGCGTCTGACGTGCTGGTCGAGGTCCGTGCAGTCGGAATCAACCCGGGCGAGACTCTCTTCCGTAAGACGCGCAGCGCCGAGGCTGGCGGCCGCATCCTCCTTGGCTGGGAGTTTGCTGGCGTTGTGATCTGGACAGGCTCCGCCGTCCGGCAATTCAAGATCGGCGATCGGGTTTTCGGCACGGGCGATATGACGCGCGATGGCGCTTGGGCGGAGCGTTTGGCCGTGGATCATCGGATTCTGGCCGTCATTCCTGACCAGCTCTCATTCGCCGATGCCGCAAGCCTTCCAGTAGGTTCGATAACAGCCCGGGAAGCCCTGTTCCGCGACGACGATACTCTGCCGATTGATGTCAACCGCGTCCTCATCATCGGCGGTGCAGGCGGGGTTGGATCGCTTGCAACTCAGCTCCTGAAAGCGAAGACGAAGGCCTTCGTCATCAGTACGGCGTCACGCCCCGAGTCGAAAGCATGGTGCTTGAAGATGGGGGCCGATCTGGTCGTCGATCACGCAGACGATGTTGCCGCGCAATTGGCCTCGGCCAACATCCCCAACGTGGATATGGTGCTTTCCGCTGCCAAGAGCGCCGATAATATTGGCTGGATTGCTAAACTCCTACGCCCGTTCGGCCATCTCTCGGTTGTTGATGGCTCACGATTGATCAATCTGCTCCATATACTTTTCGGACAATCGCTCACCTTGCACGCTGACTACAGAGAAGGCGTTTTCGATTTCGCGAAGATCTGCAGACGTCAGCTCGATATTGATTGCTCCTAGATTTTCGTTCAGGTGATCTTCTCTGCGTGTGCCTGGGATCGGAACAATCCAGGGCTTCCGCGCCAAAAGCCAGGCGAGTGCGATTTGAGCAGGTGTTGCCTCCTTCTTTTCTGCAAATTGCTTGAGCAGATCAATCACCGGAGCATTTGCTGCGATGGATTCAGGAGAGAAACGCGGGAACTCAGCCCGAAGGTCTGTCTTTGCGTCCAACTGCGTGTGAATATCGATTTTCCCGGTCAGATATCCCTCTCCAAGTGGTCCCCAGGGGACGAAGCCGATCCCCAACTCCTCGCAAGTTTCGAGTACCCCGTTTTGTTCTGGGTCTCTCGTCCAAATGGAATACTCACTCTGAATTGCTGCGACCGGTTGCACTGCATGCGCTCGGCGGATTGTTCGCGCACTCGCCTCGGAGAGACCGAAGTGCAAGACTTTCCCCTCGGTGATCAGATGTTTTACGGCACCAGCCACCTCTTCGATTGGCACTTCAGGATCGACACGGTGCTGGTAGTAAAGATCAATGCGGTCGGTTCGCAGCCGCTTCAGCGATTCCTCGGCTACCTTCTTGATGTGCTCTGGCCGGCTATTGAGTCCTATGGAACCATCGATCTTGAAACCAAATTTGGTTGCGATTACGACCTTGTCGCGGAAAGGCTCAAGCGCTTCTCCGACAAGTTCCTCACTTGTAAATGGACCGTAAACCTCCGCCGTATCAAAGAATGTACTCCTTTGCTATAGGCTGCACGGATAACATTGATCCCTTGGTTTATGCTTGCGGCAGGGCCGTAGTTGGCGCTGATACTCATGCACCCAAACCCCACTTCCGAGACTTCTAACGTTCCAAGTTGTCGCGTTTTCAAGTTGCTCTCCTCCTAATGCTTCTTTGTCGTTCTAGAATGTTGACTAAACCAGCGCCTAAACGCGCTCTCTTCACGTTCAACTCTAGCGGCAGCTGTTGTTTCAGCGGTAGCCCATTTCTTCCTGATGATTGCCTATTTGTCTTGCATCTGCGATAAAATGGGAAATCAAGTCGGAACAGATTATGCTTCGCGGGCTTGAGGAGAACGGGGAACTCGATACAGCTCAGCAAAAGTAATGATGTGAATGCGCCAAAACTATCCCAGCTTCTGATAGAGCTTGGGCGCCAGATTAGCAATTCACTCGGAACCTCAGGTGAATGGGCAACTGGAATCCCAGGGCTAATGCTTTATCGTTGTACTGCTCCGACCGCCCCCAATCCGTGCACCTACGAGCCAAGTCTTCTAATCATTGCGCAAGGAAGGAAGCGAGTCGACCTCGGCAGGACAAGCTATGTCTTCGGGCAGTCGCGATTTCTCCTAACCTCTGTTGAGCTGCCGATTGTGAGCCGAGTGGTCACGGCCACTGAAGAAGCACCCTACCTTGCCTTCTTCCTAAGGTTGGATATAGCGATTGTTCGCGAGATTCTGAATACGGAAGAAGTTCACGTGCCGCAGGCGTCGATTGGGACTCGCGGAATGGCTATCGGGGAGACCACGGTCGAATTGGTCCGCTCGTGTTCTCGCATGATGGATATTCTAGATACACCACAGGACGCTCCATTCCTTGGCAAACTGATTCAGCGCGAGATCATCTATCGCTTGCTCCGGGGAACACAGGGAGCACGCCTCCGAGCGATTGCCACGCTGGGAGACCAGAGTCAGCGGACCGAGAAGGCGGTGGCCTGGTTACGTGCGAACTATGAGAAACCTCTGCGGGTGGAACAATTGGCAACGATTGCAGGCATGGGCCGATCTACGCTCCATCACCATTTTCGGGCACTTACTGCGATGAGTCCTCTTCAATTCCAGAAGCAGCTTCGCCTTCGTGCCGCGCGACAACGGATGCTCATGAATGGATTGGATGCGGCGAGTGCAGCTTTCGAGGTCGGCTATGAAAGCGCCAGTCAGTTCAATCGCGAATACAAACGGTTTTTCGGGAAGCCGCCAATGCGGGATATACAGGCACTTCGACTGGCCAATCATGGCGCGCCGCTGCTGACCCAGGCAAGATCCGGACGACAACGGACAGATACCACACAACGGTACGCCCATCATTTGGCAAATACCTGAACTGACCCGCACTGGGGAGAAAAGACTTTCTCCCAGTCGAGCCGCAAAGCGGTCTCTCCTTCCTCTTTCTCCTAGGCGCACCCAGGTTCGGCTAAGACCACTCCTTTAAGTGCTGGCTTCGCCAGGCTTAATTCCGCCACCGCGGAGGCCTCTCCAGCGCAAGAGTACCGTCTGCGGCTTAAACAGCCGGCGCCCAACTCTCGCCAAGCCTCGGGGTCCACTTCTATTTAAATCCGCAACCCGTCTCATTCCTCGCGGCTCTTGCGCCTTCTGGCCTTCTTCCGCGGCGCTCAGCTAGCGCTTCGCTTTCGGCTCCGCCGGCACGTGTTTGGGGACCTCATCGTCGGCCTTCATGCAATTATAAGTGCGAGAAAAGTTGGATCAACCATTTTGCAATCTTCGAAATTGATGGATGTTTGAAACAGCTGGTGAAAGTCAGGAGCCTCGCATATTGTGGGGTGACCGATTCGCGCGTATCAAGAGCCAACCTAAAGGCCGAATTTGCGTCTCTATTCCCCATGGAAATGATCCAAATACTATCTAAAATGATTACGCCCAGAATAGCCTGCCTATCGAGTGCTATTGCAGTGTTAGTCCTGTCTTCAGCCATGGTGAAAGGAGCTGAGAATGCTCTATCTGACGTTGACAAAGCCTTCTTCGCTAAGGTCTCACAAGGTGGCATGTACGAAGTCGAACTAGGAACCCTGGCCGAAACGAAAGGTTCGACACAAGATATTCGAGATTCCGGCAGCACCGAGGCACATGATCACACATTGGTGGGCGCCAAATTGAAATCAATCATCGAAGCAAACGGATTGGAGTTCCCTACCGCTCTGAATGCCGAGTTCCAAGCTCGTCTGGAAAAATTAAAGGCGTTGCCGTCGGACAAATTCGACGCCGCCTACCTCAAGGATATGAAGCTAATTCACAATGCTGACGGAGCTGCTTTCGCTAAAGAAGCGAACAATGGCACCAATCCGGACTTGAAAGCTTTTGCGGCGGAAACCCACCGCATAGTTCAGCGGCATCTAGGAGAACTTGGCGCAAAAGTTAATTAACCGGCCAGCGTCGGCCAAAACGCTCCTGACTCACACTGGGCCACCTCGATCCAATGACAGTTGCAGATTGACCCTCTGGAAGTCTACCTCGCTCTACTTGCCGTAAAGCGGGTTTGGCCGAGGTAGACGTAGCGTTTTGTCCATAGCTAGCGCCAAGGCTTTCGCTGAATCAAAGGGGATTGTGCTCATGCGAGGGGGATCGTCAGACTGTTGGCAAAGGCGTCGCGTCTGCACCAGACGACGCGTTGTGAACCCAGCAAATGGATGGCGCGGATCCCTGAGGACGACGTCGAGTCCGAGGACGAGACGAAGTCCGCTCACACATATTCTAAGAGTTGCATGAAGCCGAAGTCCATGTGCAGTTGCTGGTGGCAGTGGAAGAGCGTCAGACCCGGATTGTCGGCGACGAAATCGAACTCGACCTCCTGAAACCCGCCAAGCATCACGACATCCTTAATGACCCCAGCGGTTGGTTTTCCGCCGACGCGCACCAGCTCGAAGCTGTGGCGGTGCAGGTGCAACGGATGCACATCGTCGCTCGCATTGCGAAATTTGAACCGATAGCGCTTGCCCTCATGCACGGAGAGCTTGGGGGCCATAGTCTCCATTGAAAAAGCCTGGCCGTTAAGAGTCCACTCGTTAAACCCGTGTAGCGCCCCATTATGCTTGACAATGAGCATTTCAATTGTCTGGTCGGGCGGTGCGGCAGTCGCTCCCGATTTGCCGAAGATCGTGTAATCCCAGCGGTAAGGCTTGGGCTTGACCCATTGCGGCTTGCCGCTTCGCCCGCTGTATTCGACGACGATGCCCATGCCGTGGCCGCGGTCGTCATCGGCGAGGTCGCCCATCACCCAGACCCCCGGATGGTTCATCTCGACGATGGCCGAGATGCGCTCGGCAGTGCCAATCCATAAGACCGGCACATCGGCCGGAGTTGGCACGGGGTTGCCGTCGAGCGAGACCACATGGAAGCGATGGCCAGGCAGGGCCAGGCTGCGAATTTCGCCTGCGCTGGCGTTAAGTACGTGAAAGAGGACGCGCTCACCCTGCTTCACCTTGAGCGGCTCGCCTTGGCCCAGCATCTTGCCGTTGATGCTGAAGAGGTCGTAGCCTACCTCGTAGCCCTTGGTCTTTTCCTCCGCCTCGATATCGGCCTTCCTGCCGATCTGCTGCAGTTCGGGTATCGGAGCTCCGGCGAGAAAATCCATCGCCATATCGCCGCCCTCGCTGAAGGTCGGCTCGAATTCCTTGAGCGTGAGGAAAATTTCGCGGTCGTAGGCGCCCGGATCGTTCTTCGGCTCGATGTAAACCGGCCCCGCCTGGCCCGTGTACGTGCCGCGATTGAGGTCGTCCTTGGCCACGACATGTGTGTGGTAGAAGCGAAAGCCGGCCGGCTTCGGCTTAAAGGCGACGCGGCGCATGCCGTGCGCCGGCACATAAGGGGTGCCTTCTTCGGCCGCGCCGTCGACGTCGGTTGGGATGATCTGGCCGTGCCAGTGCACGAGCTCGGGCGTATCCGTGTCGTTGAACAGGTCGACCGTCACCGGCTCCCCTTCCTTGAAACGCAACAGCGGGCCGGGGAACTGGCCATTGTAGAGCGTCGTCGAGACGATGTGGTCGGGCGCGAGCTCGAGAAGACCCGTGGCGATGCGCAAGGTAACGTTCGCTGGTCCGGTTTGAACCGGTGGCGTTGGGGTTGTTGCCGGCATGGGCATCGGCATTGCGTTCTGCGCTCTGGCCGAGTTTGGGAGGGCGAGACTGCCTCCGGCCAAAGCGCTAGTTAGCAGAAACTGCCGTCGGGAAAAGCGTTGCTCATCCTGATCTCTCATAATGTGCCAGTCCGTTTGTCGAGTTTCGTAACGCCGCTGAACTTGCCCGAGTTGGCGCAAACGCTAACTAAGAAAAAGTCCGATCTAAGACTCAATGTGAACGTCAACGCTTGTCAATAACGAAAGCCGATAGTGAATCACCGCGCTTGATCTATGTCGCACTTTTAAGTCAGACTCCCGAATTGCGGATTGCAATGCGCCGGAAAGCTGTACCCAAGAAAACGATTGCGCCTGATCACCGCGAGTTTGTCAGCGGTTTTATTCGCTTACACATTCTCCACCATGCAGCCCGGGAGCCTTTGGTGGGTTTTTGGATGATCGAAGAGCTCCGTCGCCACGGCTATGAAATGAGTCCCGGGACGATTTATCCGCTGCTGCATAGCATGCAAAAGAAGGGGTATCTCTCGGTCCAAATGAAACGAGAGGGGAAGCGAGCCTGGCGTGAGTATTCCGCCACCAAAGAAGGGAAAAAAGTGCTCAACGCAGCTAAACGCAAGCTTCGCGAACTCTTTCACGAGATCTCAACCGGAACATAGACTGGACGGGCATCGGCAGCGCAACACCACTGCGAGCAGCTCCTTCCAAGCATGGAACCGTGACTTCTCCGCTGGTGGCAACCCCGATCTTCTTTTGAACCTCGCGCATACCCGGCTGAATCCGATCAGCTCATCATCGGACGGAGGCGCGTTGCCGCTCCGACTGATTGTGGGCTTTTGTAGCGCCGCAGCAACAACCCTTTGTAAATCCGTTCGTCCAATGGGCTTCGTGCAGTTGAACAACTGACCTGTCCCTCATTCCTCGCGCTTCAGTTGAAGCCAGGCGCTGCAAGCGGGTGCCGTGCCGGGACATGAGGACAATTGGGGGCAAACAATCCCCGGCAAAGGCTGGAATGTAATCCTCCGTCTCTACGGCCCACTGCAGCCTTATTCGTAAGTTATTCATAATCAATTGTCTCCGTAGTTCAACGGATAGAACGAAGGTTTCTATTTTCCATGTCCAGCCACGTCCAGCTGCGTTCATTCTGAGTAACTTACGCAAGTTCAGACTTGCTTAGACACCAATGGACGGTAGAACTTTTGGTAGAACTTTTTCCTGTCCATGGCATCAATCCACAGAAAAGCCGGGGCATCCGGCAAGACTTCCCCCTTTTGGCACGCCAATGTTTTCGTCCTTCTCTTGCGGAGGAGTTCCGTTGCTTGGTACTCGCTCTTCTCCCTTGTTAGAGTCCTCAAGCAGCAAAGCTAGCCCGATCACTGAAAGAGCAATGCCGAACTTCTCCTTGAGAACTTGAGCTGCCTCTGGATCGCTTTCTAGGACAAGGTACCGGACAAGGCCATCGATCTGGTCGATGAAGCCGCCGCCAAACTGCGCACCGAAATGGAGTCTATGCCAGAAGAGCTTGAGTCGCTCGAACGCCGCATTCTGCAGCTCGAAATTGAACGCGAGGCTTTGCGCAAGGAAAAAGACCAGCCTTCCAAGGAACGCCTGGCCGCGCTGGAAAAAGAGCTTGCCAATCTCAAGAGCGACCGAGACGCGTTCAAAGCGCAGTGGGAAAGCGAAAAGCACGCCATCGACGACATCCAGAAACTCCGTGCCGCCCTTGAATTGGCACGAACTGAAATGGAACAGGCCCAACGCAAAGGTGACCTCACGCGCGTCGCCGAATACAAGTACGGCAAGATCCCGCAGCTCAAGGAACACGAGATCAAGGTCAGCGGTGATCGGTCGAAGCGACGCCTCCTGCAGGAGGAGGTCACAGCCGACGAGATCGCCGAGGTTGTTTCCCGTTGGACCGGAATTCCTGTGGCGCGCCTGCTGGAAGGCGAAAAGGAGAAGTTGCTTCGGCTGGATCAGATTCTTCACGAACGCGTTATTGGACAGGATGAAGCTGTGCAAGCAGTGGCCGACGCCGTCATTCGTGCCCGTTCCGGTCTCAAAGATCCTAAGCGCCCAATTGGTTCGTTCATATTCCTGGGACTAACCGGAGTGGGCAAGACCGAGCTGGCTCGGGCACTAGCGGAGAGCTTGTTCGATAGCGAGGAAAATATCGTGTTCAAGCCGCTTACGCTCTCTGAGATCAAACGAATCATCGACCTGCAACTCAAACTGCTGCGCGTCCGGCTAAGCGATCGGCACCTCGAACTGGAACTGACCGAGGCAGCGAAGGATTACATCGCCCGTGAGGGCTATGACCCCGTATACGGCGCGCGGCCGCTGAAGCGTTATCTTCAGCGTCACCTGGAGACGGCGTTGTCGCGACAAATCCTGGCCGGCACGATTCCGGAAAACAGCCGCGTCACGGTGGATTTCAAGAAGGGCCATCTCACATTCGAATCGGTGCCGCTTCGGAGAGAGGAAGGCGCAGACGGGTAAGCGTAGAGTTGAATGGTAAGACGCGAAGCTGAGCTATCAATGATTTAAACCGGGCCGGAGCACCGCACCATGCCTGTCGAATTCAGAGATTATTACCAAATCCTCTGTGTTTCGCGCGGAGAAAGAACGCGATTTTGGAAAGAACTGAGCCGCGTTTCCCATTTTAATCCAGGACAGATTAACAAGCGTCATTTCGAGGAAACGATGAAAATGTTCGGCAATTCGATTGAAAAGCCTGTGACCACGGTGCAACTCTTCGAACCGGACGCCCCGGCCGTGTACACACTCGAGCAGGTAGCGAGTCTGACCACGGATACCTCTTCCGGGCCGCCCGCCGCAAGACCGGTCAGCTTACAACTAATCCCCTCTTCCAGCAGGATGCCCATCGTATCATCCGCCGGCGCGAGCCGAATGAAGTTGGCGGGCAAAATAAACTATCGATAGAGTAAAGCGGACCTAGAGAATCACGGTGAGGTCGTTTCGACCTTTCATGTCTCCGAGTCAAAACTGGAGCCGAGAGCATGACAACGAGCACGATTGTGGTTGCCACTACGCCGCGCTTCGCACCTCTGATCGGATCAGACGGGACACCGCTTCGCGAGCCGCTAACGTCAGATTATAGACGTTTTTCAGGTGATAGAACAGCCACGCTTCAGCCTGGTTGCTTTTTGGATTTCCGACCGGTACGTCGGATACCTTTTGGAAATCGTGCCGGGCTATCTGCAGATCCTTTTCCAGCCGTTCCAGGATTTCCGAACTATCCGCCAATCGCCCTGGATCGGTTCCCTTCTCCAAACTGGCGGCAAGATCATCCAGGGATTTAGCCAGAGCGTCGATAAGTCTGGTCAGGTCATCAGACTCGAGTTGGATAGGCTCACGGGTTGGATAATCGGAGATCGCTGCTAGGGCATGCAAGATGCGCCGGCAGTAATTGACCGCCGCGAGCGAACTTTCCACATCTCCGCGACGATTCGGCGGTTCGCTCAAAAGACGTTGGCCGGCCGTGGCTGCATTTGATACAGCCAGTGAAGCATCCCGACGGTATTCGGAAATCGGCCGATCTTTTTTCCCGCACATCGCGTCACGGAGCGCACGGAGAAATACTGCTTCGCCTCGAAGCGCTTCGGCTATATGAAGCGGAAGGCGGCGGCTCTCCCACATCGGAAGAAGGAGATACCCACTCAATAGTGCGAGGAAGCTTCCTATGATCGTATGAGCGATGCGCAAGAAACTGTCGGTAACCGAGATCGGATGGGCTATGTCAAGCATCAACATGACCATCGGAGTGAGGGCGAGCGAAAACAGAGTGTAGCTGCAGTTCCTCAGAGCGAACGTGGCGAAAGCAAGAATAGCCAGAGCAGCTAATAACAACCATGGATTCGTTAACACCAAAAGCAGCATCGCTGCCACCAGCGCCCCTAGAACCGTGCCGATGATTCGTTGTACGGCGCGCTCCAATGTGCCCCCAAAATTGGGTTTCAGCACGATCACGACGGTCATTGGAATCCAGTAGCCTCTTACCAGATGAATGGCGGAAGCTATGAGACCGGCTATAGCAGTGGCGACTCCAAGTCGGAGTGCGTGGCGAAAACTGCTGGAACGAAGAGACCAGTTATTCCGGATTTCGGCAATGGGATCGAACCTTTTCGGTCTCGGCCCAAACCGTGCCTCCGGCGGCTCACGAAAGCTTGGGTGTCCGGACTTAAGTTCTGAGACGATTTCCGCCAGCGACGAAGCCTCCTCGATCAGGTGTCTTGTTGTCCGCTCCAGTTCCTTCCGCTGGAAAAAGGCTTGCTTTTGTGCCTGCGCCGTAAGGGCGCGGTCGAGTTTCTGGAAAACGTGCTGAAGACTGCTTGGATCGACGTTCCTGCCGCGCACGGCAACTGCTTCGGCTATCTCCCGAATGAGGTGCGATAATGAGTGGGTCAAGTTCGCGAAGCCCTCACGAAATTCGTCGAACGATTGTTCCTGACCGACAAGGTTAAGTTCTTCGCGAAGCGTGACCAGTGTTCTCGCGATGTCGTCGAGTTGTTCGATCAGAGCGAGTAGTTGCATGCTCCGCAAGTTCGGTCCGGCTCGGTGCGCGCGAACTGCGCCCCAAATGTTGCGAGAGCGTTCCAAACTGCTTATGAATGCGTCGTAAGCGACAGCAAACTCCAGGTTAGTAGGCGCCCGCTTGGGGGTCCCGGCCCCCGACCAGAATGCGTCGGCCAAATCCGCCAGCTTCCCACAACTGGCTGAGAGCGCCTTAAAAAGCGGTGAATACGGTCTCAGCGGCCAGAGTGCAAGCGAAAGCAGAAGCGCCCAGCAGCAGCCAATCAGGCACAGCAGCAGGCGGACGGAGAATTCACTGGGAACAAAGAGTACCACTGAAGTGACGACGATCGTCGAACTCACCAGGCCTGCCTGAGCAGCGGCGTTTCCGGCGACTCCGATCAGTGCTGCCGAAGAGACCCACAGGAAGACTCCGATGATGTAATTGGTTACGGACTCGATCAACCAGCCGCCAAAGATAAAGGCGCCGATGATTGCTAAGCCTGATGCAGCCAAATTGATAGCCTTTTGCCGGTAAGCGCCCCCGACGTCGCATGATAAAACCCAGAAGGTACCGAAGGCACAAAGGTTTCCCCAGACAAGGTGGTTAGCTAATAGGCCAATTGCGATCGGAATTGCGATGCCGACCGCCGCTCGAAGACCTTCCGCCAAGTCGAGTTCTTTTATGTCAGTTCCTGAATACAAGGGCAGGAAAGCTCGCCAGGCGTTTTGCCATTTGGATCCAGGGATCAGGCTTGAATTTTCAACACTCAAAGGTTTCGCTGCAACGTTCAAACATCTGGATGGTTTCTTCCAGCCTATTTCTTCGCCGACAATATCCAGGGAAACTCTTAGGAGCCCCTTAGGAGCACATAACGCCATTTTTTCAGGGGCGATTCCGACCAACAACCTAGCCGCCTCCGAGAAGAATACTCAGCCTCGAGATCTCGGGCGTGAGTGACTCAACAACCCGCGGTTAGTGTCGCCAGTGACCATGCGTCCAATACCACCCACGGGGATGATGGGACCAATGTCCCTCGACCCAAACCGCGGAGGGGAATGGACGAAGGGCATAGTAGCCATGGTGCCAAACATAATGGTCCCCGATCCACACCCAGGAGCCCGGAAGCCAATAATAGCCGGGGCCGGGCGGAAGTGGTACCGTTTCTACAATCGGCACTGGCGGCGCAATCCGAACGTACACACGTGCCTCGGATGAAGTCGGCATCAGCAGGAGAAGTCCGGCAACTAAGGCCGCTAGCAAAGGAGCGGTTAACCTGACTTGCCGAACGTTACGGGAACTCATTGTCTCTGATTCGGCTTGCATACTTTCTAAAGCTCCAGCGGCTGCGCGCAGCCGTCTTTGTTCAGCGCACGGTCTCGCAATGCTGGCAGTCTATTCCGCTTCGCCCATGGTCATCACTCGAGTGACGTGCGAAAGTTCCACCTGCGCCTTGTGCAGAGCTTATTCGCCCTGCCGGCGATCCTCGACGTCCGTGTCCGTGCCGAACCATTCGACGGGCCGGCCCTGTGCGTCTTTGACGGCAATCCCGCGGCAGACAAAACGACGGTAGCGACCGTCACGTCCCCGTATGCGTTGTTCCATTTCATAGCGCGTCCCCTGCACCCAGGCTTTCTCCCACGCCGCTTCTACGCACTCCAAGTCGTCAGGATGCAGTGCCGCCCGGCCCCCGCCCGAACCCAGTTCTTGCCCCGTGAGGCCCGTGTAATCAATCAACCGTTGATTCCAATAGCCACCCGAGCCGTCCGGGCGAAAGATCCAGACGTGGTGAGGGATCGATTCGGCGAGCAAACGGAAACGACGTTCGCTCTCGCCGAGTTTTTCCTCGGCGCGTTTGCGCTCCGTGGTATCGAGCATCATCCCCACGAAGTATTCCACCGAGCCGTCCGCGCGCCGCAAGCATTTCGCCGCCATGATCGAGTCAATAACGCGCCCGTCCTTGCGAAGCCACCGTTTGTCGATTGAATAGCCTTCGATCTGGCGCGCCATGACCCGATTGAATTGGGCGACATCGGAGGCGAGGTCATCTGGATGCGTGATCTCCGCCCAGTTCTTTTGCAGTAACTCGCTCCGCTGATAGCCCAGGATGCGGCATAACTCGTCGGCGCCGAAGCCGGATGATGGGCCGGTCACAGTCACCATGGAATTCATTATTCGTGCGGAAGACTGGCAAAAATTCCTGGCGTTAATTGAAGAGGTTAGACTGATCCTTTTGCGGAATGGCGCTTTTCTTTTAAACATTGACGAGAACTTGGAAAACCCCGGAACATTTCGGACTGAAATGCTCATCGGCTCCTGGGCGGAGCATGTTCTGCAGCTTTCGCGGATGACGAAATCCGAAACCGAGGTTATTCACCGCGCGTTCCCGTGGTAACACTATGCCTTCTCTCGAAAGCCAAGCGGATCTTGGTGACGCTGACCTCCTTAACGGAACAGCCATTGGATATATGAGCCCCTTAGTGTCAATCTGACCGTGACGTCTCCGATTTTTTGTCTCAGGGAAACCGATGAATTGAGCATATTTGCATTGCGAAGCTTCGGCATGATTTCCAACGAAATGGACGCTCAGTGGCTGATACTTAGCAAACAGCTTCACTTGTTCCGGAGAAAGCTTGAGCACAGCCAGATCGTGTTCCTCACTGGTTATAAAATTGCCATTTAAAGCCTCATTCTTGAGGGGGGCATCAACAAATACTCCCGTAGTACACAAATCGATCACGTGTTTGGCTGAGCAGAAGAAGACCTCGCCTGACACCTCGATCAAAACTGCGCTCCCAATCAACTCAAGCTCGTTGTTCTCATCAACTCTTAGAACCGCAGTTACGCAGTTAGCCAGAGGCCTAATTGCTTCCTCGATTTGTTCGGCTAAGACCTGACCCGCATTTTGGACCGTTGATTCTGATTGCTCTTCCGCCATAGCATCAAAAGAGCGTGAACTTGGTCCACAACGAAGATCTTGCAAGTTCATCGGATCTCGAGGCAAAGCGCGGAAGTATTACCGCCATCCCCAGGGATCTTTTACCCACCGTCGCGCCGGGCCTAAGCCTGCAAAGACGCTACAACCGGCCAATGAAGGATCCTTTCAAATGGCTAAGAAGTGGCTAAGATACGTTCTAGACAAAGCCCTTTTTCAAGCGAAATCCTGACACGGTTAGTAATTGCCATTCAAGCATTTGCACCCGGCGTGATTCGAACACACAACCTTCTGATCCGTAGTCAAATACTCTCGATCCGTCGATCGTAACCTCAGTCCTTAGTCGATTTCTGATAAGACCGCGTCGATCAACGCTTCAACTCCTCCATCAAAAACCTGTTTCATCAGTCAAAATCGGATCGCGATCAGAATTGCAGATGGAGAGTTTTTAGACTATCTGAAACGCCTGTGCACGACTTAGGACACAAACGGTCAAAGTAGAAATTTTGGTAGAACTTTGCTTCGCAAGAAGGTACCGCCAGTCATAACTAGTTCATAATCAGAAAGTCTCCGTAGTTCAACGGATAGAACGGAGGTATCTAGCTGATCACCTGCCACACGCCCGCTTCGATGAATTCGATCAGAGTGCACTTTTAGTCTGTGCGGAAGGCCCGGAGAAGTTTGAACACGCGATCGCCATAATCAAATTTCATCACTCTCAAATCGTGAAAAAAGAACATGGGCTATGTCGCTCGCCGATGCGGTTCGAATGGCTGAGAAGCCATGCTTTCATAACGGAGTTCACCAAGAGCACCTGTCCCTTAGGACAGGCATCTACACTGTCCCAAGGTCCAGTAGATAATTCCAGTCCCGGCGCTAACATTATAGCCAACAAAATCCAGATTATGAACCGTGCAGGATCCGAGAAATGAAAGTTAACAAACGAACCGTAGAAGCGCTGCAGAAAGCTCAGAACCACCTTGCCCATGCATCACGGGTAATGGCCATGGGTGCGGTCCGACCGGAGGAGATGGGGCCGATGACAAGCGTTCCAATTCAAGGTGAAGCCAAGGAGCAGCGAATTTCACGAGGAGCTTGTCTATACAGATTTCCTTTATCTGGTGTTGCCCTCCGGACATCCTTTGGCTCGAAATTTGACGCGTGACAGGACCATACACATCAAGCGGCTGTCCGCTGAGAGGTTTGTGCTTCTTCAGCGCCAAGCCGCTCAGGAGTTGTATAACGAAAAGCTCGCGTTCTGCCGGTGCGTGGGCAACTTCTCTCCGCAAGTGGTGAACGAGCCTGACCGCTCGTCCACGGTCCTGCTCCTTGTGGAGTCGGGCATCGGCGTCTCAATAGTCGCCGGCTGTGTACGTCACTTGGTCCGGGCGGGCGGGCTTGTTGTATTTTGCCGGTTGCAGCCCGCTTTCCGCGCCCGTCGAGTTGCGATTGAGTTGGCGGCGGGGCAAGCCATCGTCGCCCACGGTAGAAGCTTTTCGAAAACTCGTGCAGAGTCAGCGGGAAGCGATCCGGACATTGATGGAGCCACGACCGTCAGAAAGAAAACAGCGGAAGGGTGCCGTGGCGTAACCGTTGTGCAACGAACTGGTTAGACCAAAGCCAAGGCGCCTCACGGAGAAGCGCATTTTGCGTTGCCTCACGGCATCGTGCTGGTCCTCGCTGGTCTTACGACGGTTACATTCCTCGCCGAAGGCGCTCTTCTCGACTGGAGCGAGGCCATCTATGGGATTTTAATGGCGTCGACCCATTCTGGCATCGGAACAGGTAAACTTGTGGCGTACCAACTGATTTTCCCGCTTCCGGGATCGCCAACCTGACAATAAATATACCAGCCTTGGCGCGTAATGCGGTCAAACAGCACGCCTTGCGCTGAATTATTAAACCAACCTATATAGCGCGTGCCACCGACCAAAGTGGGGGCGCCCGTACTATCGGTGACCATGCGCAATGGGGTCTTACCATCAGGCGCGAATTGCGGCAGCTTAGCCGGTCCTAAAGCCTCGTCAGCATGGCTGGGCAAGCCGAACGAAAACAAAGCGATTAGGCTGAAGAATAATTTGCTGATCGTCAGCCTATTTCTTGTCGGTGACGAAGACACCGCTGAGATTCTCATCTTGTTGATTGCTTGTGGCGATTGCTCAATTTCTAAAAGCAGAATTTCCACTCGGTGATTTCTGCAAGGTGGTAACAGCGGTTTTTAATAGTGCAATTTTTCAATTTCGGCTGACGATGGTTAATTGGGGTTCCTATGGAACTCAGTCGCTATTCGCTCTGATTATTGGCGGCCCTGGAAGGGCGTTCGCCAAATTCCCTATAACGATCACCCGTAATTTCGGTATCCTCTGAATCGAGTTTAGCGAAATGTTCAAAAATGGTAGCCCCAGTTCACTGCGGGCGTCGGCACGCTCGCCTGGCTTCCATTCGGCGCGATCATTCAGAGATTGACAGACTTTGATCCCGGAATTACTTTTACGTTATCGATACCGTTAACGATAATCTCCTATGGGCAAGATCTACCAAGAAATCGACGAGCGGATCAAGAAGTGGATTGGCGTGCAAAGGGTTTTTTTCGTGGCTACAGCTCCTCTTGATCCACATGGCCATATCAATTGTTCTCCCAAAGATGGTTACTCGATCCGCGTCCTGGACAACAAAACTCTTGTTTACCTCGACTTGATCGGTAGCGGAGTTGAAACAATTGCTCATATTCGCGAAAATAGCCGCATCATTGTGATGATGTGCGCCTTCGAGGGGGCGCCCATGATCATGCGATTTCACGGGATCGGCGAAATCATCGAAAAAGACAATCCCGATTTCGAGGGGCTTAAACCGTTATTCGATTCTGAAATTGGGATTCGTTCATTTATCAAAATCCACCTCGATCGCATTTCGGATTCGTGTGGGTTTGGCGTTCCGGTAATGGAATTCAAGCAGCATCGGAAGCAATTGCGGACCTTCAACGAACGAAACGGTGAGGAGAAACTGGCCGACTACAAGGTGCAGCATAACTCACTCTCCATCGACAAACTTCCCGGTGTTCGGACAAGATAGCTTCTGCACTGAAGTTAGTTTTTGCCGTATTTCACCAACTCACAAAAAAAAATCCCCCAACCCCTTCCTCCCAAAAATTTATGGCCACTAAAGACCTCCGCCTGGATGCAAATGTCCCTGGGCCTTGGTACATAGATAGTTCCTGTTTGCCCTGCCTGCGTTGCCTTGACGAAGCAGGCCCGGATACTCCAAATCCGCTCTTACATCTAAGCGAAGACGAATCGTACGTTTTCTTCGCCAGGCAACCTCAGACCGAAAGCGATTTAGCGGCCGCGGGAGCCGCATTGGATGTCTGCCCGCAAAATGCAATCGGTAAAGACGGAAGCGATTAAGGTCGTGAGATCTCCCGCTTATTGCTGTCATCAAAATAGACCTTTCGCGCTCTTGAAAATGCAAGAGTGCAGACTGGCTACCAGAGCCTCCCAAAAGTCGGTTCTTCGGATTATCACGTACCGGCGCTGTGTATCCGCTGATCAAGCGGCGGCCGCGTAATTCTTAGATTCACTCCTTAAGAAGAAATCTCCTTCGTATCTCTCACGTTATCGATAACGTATTGAGCAACAACCCATAAGTTCTAGATTGTTATGTCATCCAAATGTCTCTTCTGTTTCCCCATCTTCGCTCTTCTCCAAATGACGGCTCATCCCGTGGATGCGGCTCCCAAAGCCGCACTCGAGATATTCTCGTATTGGACCTCAGGCAGCGAAGCTGCTGCACTGAATGCGTTACTTGATCTTTACAAAGCACAAAATCCTGGCGTCGAGATCATCAATGCGACGGTAGCGGGTGGTAACGGGTCCGCGGCCCTTCCGGTGCTACAGGCCCGACTTCTGGGCGGAAATCCGCCTGATACTTGGCAAACCCATCCAGGGTCGGAGCTATTTAATCGATATGTCGCCGCTGGGAAATGCGAATCAGTGACGGAGCTCTATGCGTCTGAAGGCTGGCTAAAAGTTGTCCCCGCTCAGCTGGTGGACCTGATGTCTCAGAACGGACAGACCTATTGCGTATTGGCTGGAGTCCATCGTGCCAACGTTCTGTGGTACAATAAAAGAGTCCTCGAAGCGCAGGGAATCACCATCGATGAGAAGATTACTTTTCAGGATCTCTTGGCGGCCGCTGATAAATTGCACACTGCTGGGATTACTGCGCTGGCCGTGGGTGATTCTGGAGTCTGGGCGTCCACCTGTCTGTTAGAGAACTGTCTGCTCGCAAGTCTTCATGCCTCTGGCTGGAATGATCTTTGTAGTAACCAGATCCGTTGGGACGATCCCCGTGTAGTGGCCGCGGTTCGGTCTTATAAACAGTTGCTAGAAATTGAAAATCCGGATCATGCCGCTCTCAGTTGGGATCAGGCCATCGCGAAGGTGGTCGAAGGTAAATGTGCTTTTAGCGTGATGGGCGATTGGGCTTACGGAGAGTTTAAGAAAGCGAACCTGAAGGACAATGAGGATTTTGGCTGGGCGAACTTTCCCGGGACCGAAGGCAGCTTCATCATGGTTGGCGACGGATTTACTTTGGCAACAGACGCCCCGCACAAAAGTGAAACGCTGAATTGGCTCAAGGTTCTCGGGAGTAAAGAAGGACAACTAGCATTTAACAAAATTAAAGGTTCCATTCCGGTCCGGACGGACATTAATCCGAAAGAATTCGGGACCTACCATCAGTGGTCAATGAATTCTTTCGCTCACGATGCAATTGTCCCAAGCGTGTTCGAAGGTGAAGCGACTTCTCCCGCCTTCCAACAGGCGCTTAACGACGCGGTATCGGCTTTCGCCGCCGATAGGAATGTCGACCGTTTTGTAAAAACCATGGTAAACGGCGCCGCAGAGAATGCGTCATCGAACTAGACCTCGCGTCCTGATAGACGCCCAAACGTACTAGGCGACTTGGAACCTTTCTGGGTTGCGCGCCGTCGCCCACAAAGAGCCAGCCAGCCGACCCTTCAACTCTTCAATTATGTCAGCAGAACCTATCTACCCAAATCTCCAAACCAGTGATCAAAGGCTCCTTCTTTGGGGCAAGCGAGCGGCGTTGGAAATCAGTATGCCGTTCAGCGGGACGATCCGATTTCGGCACCGCCCTGGTTCCTCCCAGACCAATGAAATCCATCCAATTTTTGAGCCGAAAGACTCGATTGCGATCTCCTGGACCGGCGAGCCCATCCCTATGGGCTCGGATCATTCGGACGATGAGTATGCCCAAGCTCAATCGGATTCGATTTCGATAAAAATTAACCGTCGAGACGGTTCCTGGTCAGTGCTTACAGGGGATGGCAGCACAATCGCAAGGTTAGTCGATCAAGGGTGCAAAATAGCCTTTGATCATACAGGAATGATTTTCGAAACCACCGTCAGTCTCGAAGCGGCTGCCGGAGAGGCTTACCTCGGACTCGGTGAAAAGACCGGTCCGGTTAACAAACGCGGACTCTCATTCATCTTTTGGAACACGGACGTAACCCCCTATCACGTCGATTCCGATCCTTTATATCTCTCTATCCCCTTCTTCATTGCGGTCAGGCCCGATTGTGTATGGGGCTGCTTTCTCAACGAAAGCTGGAGGACAGAAGTCGATCTCGCAAAATCGGATCCAAGCCAAATCCGCTGGGCTTCCAGTGGCTCGGAAATGGACCTTTACCTTTTCAGCGGGCCGACCCTGCGCGATGTAGTGCAACAGTACACCCAACTGACCGGCAGAACTCCAATTCCGCCACTGTGGTCACTTGGTGCTCAACAAAACCGGTGGGGCTATGAGAAAGCGGAGGACGTTCTCAGAGTCATCCAAGGCTATCGGAACCACGGCCTGCCGCTCGACGCCGTCTACATGGATCTTGACCATATGGTGGCCAATAAGGCATGGACTTGGAATCGCGAGGTTTTCTCTGATCCCGAGAGACTCGTTAAACAGGCAGCCGCTCAGGGTGTTAAACTGATTCCTATCGTAAATCCCGGTATCAAGGTCGAGCCCGGTTATGCAGTGTACGATAAGGCGGTTGACAAGAACTACCTCGTATCGACTGATCGAGGGGTGCCACTGCACGGAGAGGTCTTTCCTGACCCATCCGTTTTCCCAGACTTATTGCGTGAGGAAGTGCAAACCTGGTGGGGCGATCTTCATCAGGATTTTATCAAGGCAGGAATTGCGGGCTTTTGGAACGATATGAACGAACCAAGCAATTTCTCCATTTCGGGAAGCAAACATAGCGCCGTTAAAACCGAAGATAACGGATTGGGAAAAATGGAAGGCAAAACGCTGCCTTACGACGCCCGGCATGGGAAAAAAAGACATCTGGAGGTGCACAATCTGTACGGACTTTGTATGTGTAAATCCTCATTCGAGGCTGTCCGACGCTTTGCACCCGACAAGCGGCCGTTTGTACTCACCAGGGCCGGTTTTGCCGGCAGCCAACGCTACGGTTCTGTGTGGACCGGAGATGTCTCCAGTTCATGGTCCCATCTCCAGGCCTCCATTTCGATGTTAATTGGCCTCGGACTTTCCGGGATGCCTTTTTGCGGAGCGGATGTCGGCGGCTTTCATGGTAACACAACCGGTGAACTCCTCGTTCGATGGTATCAACTCGCTGCGTTTTATCCCTTTCTCCGAAACCACTCTCACAAGATGAGTGTTCGCCAGGAGCCGTGGCAATTCGGAGAACCATTTCTGACCTACGTCAAGGAGGCGCTAGAATTGCGCTATCGGCTGATCCCCACCCTGTACACACTCATGTATGAGGCTTCACAGACTGGCCATCCCGTAATGCGTCCCCTCGCTTACACCAATGCAGATGAAGAAAGCCTTTTGAGCGACGACGCCTTTCTCTTTGGGGAGGACATTCTGGTGGCGCCAGTCACGCACGCCAACGCGAGTCGCCGCAGCGTCTATTTGCCGCCGGGCGAATGGCTCGAATATCCGAATCTGTCCGAATGCCAGACGCCAAGAAAAGGGGCACAAACGATCCCCTTAGAAGCTTCTCTTAATCAAGTAATGACCTATGTCCGCAGCGGCGGATTAGTCGTTCTCACCGGTAGCGCAAGCCATACTAACACTGCGAATTGGAAACATATCGAATGGCATATTAACCCCAATTCCAAAGTGGAGGGCATTCTTTACGAAGACGAAGGAGACGGTTTTGGCGAACACCGAATCACTCGTGTACTCGGTGAAGTCAGAAATGACGAGATCGTGATTCGGCGCCTCGCCGAAGGCGGCCTTCCATCAGTCCGCGAATCAGAAGAGATTCACTTGTTGGGTTTAGAACGGGCGTCATCAATTGAGGGATCTTTGTCGCATCAATCCCGTGGAAATAAGCTCGTCATCCAGGTGCCGGTGGGTTGGACCGAGTTGAAAGTTTCCACGGCGGCTGAATAACCTGCACAAGGAGCTGGCAGCAAAATGCCATGCAGCTTCACCTGGCTTTTAGATGTGGCGACGGCCAGCGCAGACTGGCCGTCGTTAGACCGATAGCATCTTTCCGCCAACGCTAGACCTTTTTACAGACAAGGGCACCAAAGCCTTTTGACCAGCTGCACACTGAGTGCCTTCGGATTCAGCTGAGACTGTTCTTTAAGGAAACAGACCTCGGTTGACGCGTGCATTCTGTACTCTCTCGACCGCGATGGCTAAAGCAGCGAGCCGATTAGAGATATTGTCTCCTTTTACCCGCTTCAACACGGCCATGAACGATTGCTCCAGAATGCGGAATAGGCGGTCCATTACTTCAGTTTCATTCCAGAACAAACTTTGCAGGCTCTGCACCCATTCAAAGTAAGAAACAATCACACCACCGGCGTTACATAAGATATCCGGCAGCACAAATATTTCATCCTGGCGCTGATTCAATACTGCATCCGCCTCGGAGGTAGTCGGTCCGTTTGCTGCCTCGGCCAGAATACGACATTCAATTTTTTCGGCCATCGAAGCATCGATGACACCTCCGATTGCTGCGGGTAGGAGAACGTCACATGGTATCGTTAGTAGTGTCTCCGGCGCGATTGGTTCGGCTCCGTCGAAGCCTCGCAAGTCACCCTTTTCCATTACATGGGTTTGCGCACGCCAGACGTCGATTCCTTTCTTATCGAAGAATGCCGAGCTTGCGTCACTAATCGCGACTATTTTCATCCCATTTTTGTAGGCCAATCCGTGAGCGGCAATGCTGCCTACATTCCCGAAACCTTGTACTACCGCAGTCCCACCGGAGAGTTTCAACTTGAGGAAGTTAGCGGCCCGTTCAATCAAGTAGACAACGCCTCGCCCGGTCGACTCCCGTCGGCCATAGGTTCCGCCAATACTCATTGGCTTCCCTGTCACTATTTCGGGCACCGCGTGTCCTATATGCGCCGAATAGGTGTCCATGAACCACGCCATCACCTGCTCATTGGTTCCCATATCTGGCCCCATAACATCCGTCCGTGGACCGATGAACGGGATCATTTCCTGCATGTACCGGCGCGACAAACGCTCGAGCTCGCGCAGAGAGAGTTCGCGTGGCTCCGCTCTGACTCCCCCTTTTGCGCCGCCATAGGGCAAGCCCGCGATCGCACACTTCCAACTCATCCACATTGCTAGCGCGGCGACCTCACCCAGAGTAACTGTTTTCGCAAAACGCGTTCCACCCTTAGTCGGCCCCATTGAAAGATGATGCTGCACCCGGTAACCTTGAAAGACTTTGGTGGAACCATCGTCTAATCGGACTGGCACCGACACGGTGATAGCCCGCTTCGGGTACATTAATCTGGCTCGCAAATCATCCGGAATTGAAAGATGGTCTGCAATCTGTCGAAATTGCCCACAGGCTATATCAAAGCTTGGATCCGAAAAGATTTCGTCCATTTAAATGTTATCGAATCGGTGCCACGAATCACGAGGCCCAATTCTTACGATAGTCGGCCGAAAGAGTAAGCCCTCCGTCGGCATAAATTGTTTGACCTGTTATGTAGGCTGCATCTTCCGATGCCAGGAAAGCAAAGACGCCAGCAATATCCTCGGCGGTGGCCGCTTTTCCTAGTGGGATATGACTTTCTACGTTCGCCCGCTTTTGTGGATCGTCGGTCCAACTCTTATTTAGTGGCGTGATGGTGGCTCCGGGCGCGACGGAATTGACGCGAATTCCTCGATCGGCAAATTCCAGAGCTAATGTTTTTGTCAGATTTCCCAGACCGCCTTTGCTGACCGAATAGGCAATAAAGCCTGGCTTCGGCTGGCTTTCGTGATTGCTCGAATTATTGATAATGACGCCTTTAATCTTATTATCGAGGAAATGACGGATCGCATGCCGGCTAAAAATGAAAACCGCCCGGAGATTGACAGCCAATACTTCGTCGAACTCTTCAGTAGGAAACTGATGGGATGGATGCCCACGGTTTATGCCGGCGTTGTTCACTAGGATATCTATTTGCCCAAGCGCAGCGACCGCCGCTTGAAACGCTTGATCGATTGCCGCCTCTTGAGAAACGTCAGCTCGATGTCCTTCGATCAACGCCTTTCGATTTTTCGAAACACTTCGGATTTCTTCCAGAGCAGAGGCCATTTGGTTAGTCTCTACTCGGTCAACGATGAACACCGAGGCGCCTTCTTCAGCGAATCTCTTTGCCACGGCAAGGCCGATTCCCTGCGCCGCGCCAGTTACTAAGATGTTTTTTGATTCTATTCCTTTTAACATATGATGAATTTCTAACTAACAGACCAATGACTTGCGGTACTACAGGATTGGGCGGCGTTCGCAATTGGATAAGCAATCAGCGCCTTCGTTTGTCACGACGAGATTGTCTTCGATCCTGACTCCTCCAACTGCCTCGATATACAGACCCGGCTCGATGGCGAGAATCATGCCTTCTTCTAAGAGCACATCGGAGTCACTCTTCAAAATCGGTCGCTCGTGAAACGCAAAGCCAACAGCGTGCCCGATATAGTGCAAAAAGTTCTGTTCCAGCCCGAACGATCGAAAAGTCTTGCGGGCCAACTCGTCGATGCTTCCCGCCGTAACACCGGGTTTGACGGCACGGACCGCGGTCTCCAAAACCTCGGTGACAGCCTGGATCATTTGCTGTTGCTGCTTGCTTGGTTCGCCAATGACAATCGTACGACTGAGATCAGTCCAGTATCCGTCGGCGAATCCATTGAACTCGATGAGAACCAAATCACCTTCTTGCAATGGCCGCCGGGTCGAAAAGTTAGCCGGCAACCAGGCGTTGGCCGAATTTACAGCTCCGGACATCACAAAGGCATACCCCCGCGCTCGACCTGCTGCTTCAACCAATATGCCGCGTTCTTGGAAGGCGTATTCCATGATCGCGGCGAGTTCGATCTCGGTCACACCGGGTCGAGCCGCTTCTCTGACTCGCGAGAAGGCATAGTCCGCAATGCGATTGCATCGCTTAAATGCTTCTATCTCTCCCGAGGTCTTGATGCGCCTTAAGTCACGAATAAGATCCGAGCTATCTTCCACCGTCAGTCGGGGCAATTCTTTGTTCAGCGAGATGTACATCTCTGGACCCGGTACATTCGCTTCCGATCCTCGGAACGACCCGGCTACCGTTTCAAAATTTAATTCGCAGCCTAGACGCCCAGCGGCGAGACCGAACTCTTGCAGCGCGACGGTCAATGATTGGACAACCTTCTCACGAGGGCTGCCTGCTTGAAGGTCGCCCGGGTCGATATCATAGCAAACTAACAAGCCGTTCCACTCTTTCGGTACGAAGGCTTTATCGACTGACGGAAGCACTAAAGCTTGTTGTCCGCGTCGAGTGACAACCAGGGCGGAGTCTCCCGTACTCGGCCAGTATCCACTGAGAAAGAGAATATTCTCCGGTAAAAAGCAGAGCAGACCGTCTAGTTCTGCTCTACCCAACGATTCGGTAATCCGTTCTGCGCGAGATATCATAGGTGTTCGTTCGGTTTCCGGTGGGCGTGCTGATCGGTGGTGAAGCTCAAATAGCGTCAGAGCTCCTCATTCGGCTTCTCCTAACTCGCTAAAGATCTTCCTAAAAATCCCCAGCGCCTGGTCCAAATCCGCCGAGTTATGAGCAGCAGTAATTCCCGCGTGGACCGGGTGAGCCGCCCCGCCTGCTGACCAGCCACCGGCGTGGAAATAAATGCCTCGTTCCAGGGACTTCTTTACGAACGCCGCGTAGAGATCATTGTCGAATTTAGCAGAAATGGTTCTCAGGTTGTAGTCGTCCTCTTGGTCATCAATGCCGAAATAGGTCGCAAACCTGGGACCCACTCCCTTGACGTGACCGGGTATCCCGAACTCCTTAAACAAGGCGTTGAATTCATCGTAGAACTTGTAAGAAAGAGCGTTCAGCGATTCGTAGAAGCCCTTTTCCTTCATCATTTTCAGGCATTCTATTGACGCCATGACCGGCATCACGGCTGCCGTATAGGTCCCGCTCATGACGACTTTGCCCCCGGGAGTCAGCGCCTCCATAATCTCTTTTTTTCCAACCAATGCGGCCAGAGGAAAGCCGCCAGCCAACGCCTTCGCCAAGGTCGTTAGGTCCGGAGTTACGCCGTAGTGCTCTTGCGCTCCGCCCAGACGCATCCGAAAGCCGGATAGAACCTCATCGAAAATCAGGACGATTCCTTGTTCGGTGCAGAGGCGGCGGACCTCCTGCAGAAATCCTTCTCGAGGCGGCATGCAGCCGCAGTTGTAACAGATCGCTTCCATTATCACGGCCGCGACCTGCCCTTTGTATTTTTGTAAAACATGCTCGAGCGCTTTGGCGTTGTTATTCTCCACAACCACGACCTGTTTTCTAAAAGCTTCGGTAAAGCCGGCCGAATCTGGGATCGTTTCCACTTCGCCGGCTTCGTCAATTTTACCAATCTTGCCGTGATTGTAGAACGCACCTTCATGCATTCCGTGGAAATGCCCTTCGAAGTGGATGATGAGGTCTCGCCCCGTATACCCTCGAGCAAGGCGTATCGCTCCCAGCGTGGCCTCAGTGCCTGTGTTGGAGAAGCGCACCTGTTCAGCGGACGGCACCGCCGAACAAATTAGTTCCGCCAATTCGGCGTGGTGCGCCGTGTCGAAATTCATAAAGAATCCCTCCGCCACGGATCGCTCGACGGCCGATCTTAACCGCGGGTGATTGTGCCCAAAAAAGGCGCCTCCCGCAGAGTTGTGGAAGTCGATGTATTCATTCCCGTCGACGTCGAAGAGACGGGCGCCGCTTGCGCGCTTCAAGTAGAGTGGTCGGCCGATGCTCCCGTGAATCCGGCCCGGAGCACACGCTCCGCCTTTCATATATTTGGAAGCCCTTGCGTACAAAGAATCTGAAGCTGGTGTCACTTTAGCTGCCTCGGCGGTTTGAGTCGTCATAATCTAGGGTTTGTTCTATGTCGTTTCTTACAGGTTGGAGCCGCAGGTTGGTCTCAACTAGCTGATGCCTCTCGGTGGTTCATAGTGCGGGCGCAGCTCCCGTTTATGGCCTTAATGTGATCAGCTGCTCGCAAAGCCTGCGCAGCGATGGTGAGGGCCGGATTTACGGCTGCTGAGGAGGGGAAAAATGAGCCATCCACCACATACAGATTCGGGACCTCATGACTCCGACAAAATGTGTCCAGAACCGAGGACTCAGGATGATTGCCGAAACGCACGGTGCCGCATTGGTGCGAGTTAGCTCCAATCCCCATGCGTTGCACAAAAACCGCCTGATAGCCTACCTTCTTTAGAATTCGACCGACGGTTTTCAAGAGCGCCTCATGTGCCCCCAGATTCTTCGGTTTCCAGAAGATCTGTATCGTGTCGTCGGCAGTAACGGATACCCGATTTTCTCTGTCTGGTAGGTCCTCGCTAATCGCCCACCAATCCACGCTATGCTGCGCGATACGATCTGCCAACCAGTGCGGCAAGATCCCGCTAACCGTCTTTAACATCGCCGCCTTCGATTTGCCCAGCAGTTGGAGACTGCCGAGCGGGAATGGATATCGCTGACCTCCGCTGAAATAGAAATCATTTACTACCATCGTCTTCTGAAATACGGTCGGATTGCGGCGCGTGAGGTCGAGGGCAAGGATGGCGGAATTCAGATGCGCCATGTAATTCCGGCCGACGAGGTTGCTTGAGTTACCGAGCCCAGACTGGTGCGCTTTGCACTTTGACCTCAATAAGAGAGCGGCAGAGTTGATGGCACCGCAGGAGACCACAAAAGTGGAAGCCTCGATGGTAAATTCCTCGCCCTGACTTGTTCCCTCTGCGCGAACGACGCGATCTCCCGAGCTGTTAGTGACTAATCGCAGAACCTGCACGCCCGTATACAAATCGATCTTCCCTTCTTGCAAGGCCGGTCGTACACAGCAAACGTCGGCATCCGCTTTTGCATCCAATAAACAGGGGAACCCGTCACAGGTATCACATCGGATACAGCGTCCATTGGAGTGACGATCAACACCAAGAGGAAGGTATCCGGGTTTTAACCCCAGAGTCGTGAGACGGCGTTCGAGATCGCAGATGTAAGGCTCATGCATGAGCGCCGGGAACGGCAGCGGTTCTGAACGCGGCGGACCGAAGGGATCTCCATCGGCTGGGCCGTGAACAAAAAACAATTTCTCCGCCTTAGTATAATAGGGCTCTAGGTCTTCATACTGTATTGGCCAGGCTGGGGAAACTCCCTCGGCGTGTTGTATCGCGCCAAAATCTTCTTTTCGCAGTCGCATCAAAGCAGCTCCATAAACCTTCGTGCTGCCACCCACGAAATAGTGCATCGCGGGATGGAACTCATTGCCCACACTATCGAGCCAGGTCTCATGGGTCTTATACCGGCCTTTCCCAAACACTGCCCGGGCGTCCCAATTCTCTCGCTCCCTGGGCAAGAACTGGCCTCGCTCCAATAAGGCAACTCGCAGTCCGGATTGGCCTAACGCATAGGCCAGTGTTCCGCCGCCCATCCCTGAGCCAATGATCGCAATATCGTATACCAACTCCTTCAATTTAAAGTGCTCCACCATGACCATGAACTACCCCTTGACGGATCCCGACAGCATGCCTCTTACGAAAAACTTACCTAAGAAAATATAAATCAACGCTGTCGGGATCGCTGCAATCACCGCCCCCGCCATCACCACGTTCCAGTCCACGGAGAATGATCCGGACAAGTTGTTTAAGGCGACCGTAATCGGCTGTGCCTTTGGATTAGGCACAATGGTGACGCCGAATAGAAAGTCGTTCCAAATGTTGGTGAATTGATAAATTCCGGCCACGATAAACGCGGGCCGAGCTAACGGTAACATAATCCGTAGCAATACATCGATTAACGTCGCACCATCGATCTTCGCTGCCTCGATCAGCTCGTTCGGTAATGTGTCGAAAAAATTCCGGAATAACATCGCCGTTATTGGAATCCCGTAGACCACATGCACGGCAATCAGACCTAGAACGGTTCCATACAGGTTGATGGTCTGAAGAAACTTTACTAAAGGAATGATGATGCTCTGATAGGGAATAAACATCCCGAAAGCGAAGGCGATAAATAACAAGTTGGATCCCTTAAACTTACATTTAGAGAAGACATAGCCGTTTACGGCCCCCAGGATCGCCGAGATGATAGTGGCGGGGATCGTCATGAAAAGGCTATTGACCATGCTAGGCCATAATCTTTTCCAGGCCTCGCTGAATCCGCCACCAGATAGATAGGCAGGCAGGTTCCACATTGAACTTAGGCTCACATTCGTGGCGTCCTTTAAACCGGTGACCACCATCAGGTAGAGCGGCATTAGGAATACCAATACGAAGCAGCAAAGAGCTCCCAGGATCGCCCAATCGGCAATCGAGCGCGGCATTCCGGCGCCGAAGAATTTCACCGATGACGCTCTCACCTAGCCCTCCCCAGCGTCCGCCATAGATAGGGAATGATCACGATCGCTACCAAAACTAACATCACGATCGAGGCGGCGGCCCCGGTGTTATACCGAATCGCTTTGAATGTTTGTTCGAAGACAAAGATCCCGGGAACGTCGGTGGCAAAACCCGGGCCGGCTCCCGTCATGGCGAACACCAGATCGAAAATCTTCAATGAGATGTGGCCTAGTATAATGATCAAGCCAAAGGTAACCGGTTTTAGCTGTGGAATAACGACTCGCGTATACACCTGCCATTCGTTCGCTCCGTCTATCCTGGCCGCTTCCCGCAGCTCATGCGGCACAACGGACAAGCCCGCGATGTACATCGCCATCGCAAAGCCCGAGAGTTGCCAGCTCGCGGCAATCACAACCGGAATGAGCGCGACGGGAATGCCGATTTGAATAGCTAGGTCATTCGCTGCCGGAAAAAACTTGCCTAACAGATCGTTGAGCGGCAGAAGCACGGAAGAATCCGTAATCCATCCGGGTTTGAGCGGAGGCGCTCCCACTGAGGCTAACAGATGGTTAATTCCGAAAGCACTAAAAAGCAGGTTAACGCCGGCCTCCGGATTGAATATCCAGCGCCAAGCTACCCCGGTTACGATAAACGAGAGCGCGTACGGGAATAGAAAGACATTGCGAAAGAAGCCGCACCCAATCAGCCTGCGGTCCAACAGCAGGGCAAGAAGAAGGCCGACACCGATGGCCACGACCAAGAACAGGATGGTAAAAACGACCGCGTTGCGCAGGTCACATTGCCATCGAGCCGCTCCGAACATTTGCGCATAAGTCAGCCAGGCCGGGTCCCGAAGACCCAGGTTCATTACCGGCGAGCTCCAGCGCGAGATCGAGGTCCAGAGAGTAAAAAAGATAAAGCCGTAGATGAAGACCAGTACAGCGACTGCGGATGGTGTAATCAGAAATATTGGCAGCCACCGTCCTCGATTTTGACGCCGGGACCTCGCCTTAGGCAGCGCCTGGGCGGAGCTCGTTTCCAAGACAGGAGACGCGATTGAATATTTTGATTTGCCGCTACTCATCAAGTCCAGTCCGAGCTCACGCCGAAAGCGTCACGGCTCTTTTGGTGCGCGACGATTCTAGAATCGCAGTCGCGATAGCGACTGATTTCAGGCCATCTTCTCCCGTCGCGAAAGGACGGCCATGACCGTGAACGGCCTCGATGAATTCGTGGATCAGAAACTCGTAATGGTTTTCGATGGTCCCGACAGGTATCTCTTCCCTCTTGCCGTTCTTTTGTAAGTGAATGCGCCCGTTCGGTCTCTGTAGCAGATTCTCTTCTGCGTACAGCGAGCCCTCTGTCCCGTGAATCTGTAAGCCGGTTAAATCGTTCCCGATCGTAAACGAATCATGAAACTGGGCCAGGACGCCGCTACGAAAACGCATCACCCCCATCACCCCATCTTCTATCGAAGGGGCGGCAATCCCCTGGTTCGCAGTGAAGGCAACGATCTCCTGCACATCGTCATCCAGAACGAAGCGAAGGGTGTCGGCTACATGAACCGAAATATCCAGAACCACACCGGCGCCGGCTTCACTATTTTCCGTGCGCCAGCCCCGCGCTTCTTCTGGAAGCAGGACGGCAAAAAACGACCTGGCGGCTAGAGGCTTGCCAACGACACCCTCCTTGATGAGCGCTCGCAGCTTTCGTTGAATCGTTGAGCTACGCAGATGATGGTTCGTCGCAAATATGACCTTGGCGTCCGCACATGCTTTAATCATCTTGCGGACACCATCGACAGAGAGTGCTAAGGGCTTGTCACAAAGCACGTGTTTGCCACGCTCCGCCGCTGCAATCGTTTGTGACTCATGCTGATCGTTTCGGGTTCCGATGTAAACCACATCAATTTCGTCATCCGCCAGGAACGCATCAAGGGAACTATAAGACTTCGAGATTCCGGTCTCGGCCGCAAAGCGTTTAGCTCTTTCCGGGCTGCTGCTATACACGGCGGCGACTTTCGCGTCGGCTTGGGCATTGATGGCATTGATCATCCAGCTCTTAGCAATGTTACTGGCACCGATGATGCCCCATTTCAGCGTCTTCTTTTCGTTCATCTGAGAATCCTGTCTCTGGCTTATGTTAGGTAACTTGTAGGCCGGCGTAATCGCTCCTCACCGAACTGACCTGGGTAACTCTGGCCGCGAATTTTCGAGCATGAGTACCAAGATCGGTTTTCCCACCCCTTTTGGCTGAGGAACGATCACGCCTACTACCCCCAGAAGTCGTTAGTCGCTGGCGTTGTCCTTCGAGGCGCTGTCAACCGCCTTTACAAATGCGTTTACATTCTTGCCAGCTACAAAGGCACTAACCGCATCCGAGATCGATTGCTGAAGCGCAGGCGCAGCGGCGGCACCATGGAAAAGACTGGGCACCAGGGCGGCTTTCTTAAAGTCTGCCATCGACCATTGCTGATAAACGCTAAGCTCCTTCGGATCGATGTCCGTCCGCACTGGAATAGAGCCCTTGATTTTATTGAAATTCAGCTGCGCCTCTTTGCTGCCGACCGCTTTTAGCCACTCAATTGCTTCTTGTCCATGTGGGGCATTCTTAGCAGCGACAAAGCTATCGCCCACCACAAGAAAATCCCCATCGGTTTCCGGGAATGCAACCCAGCCAAAGTCTTGGTTCTCTTTTTGGTTGGCCTTCAAAAATTCACCGAACGACCAATCGCCCATCACGCTGAAGGCGCAGCGCCCGTCGATCACTGCCTTGATGGCCTGGTCCCAGCTCAAGGCAGAATGATCTTGATTCTGATACCCTAGGATTTTTCCGTAGACGGTCAGCGCCTCTTTGACCTTGGGACTGTCCCAAGAAAGCTTCCCGTTAAATAGATCGGCCCAATCTTTCGGCCCCACCTTCGCGAGCAGCGCGTTCTCGAGAATGTCGCCGGACGCCCAAATACCAGAGTCACCGACGGCAAGTGGCGTGATCCCAGCCGCTTTTAACTTGTCAGCTGCGGCAAAGAAATCCGCGAAGCTGATCTTGTCCCCGATTTTAATGCCGTTCTTATCCAGGACTTTCTTGTTGTACCAAAGGACGTTCAGCCGATGAACGCCGGTCATGACAGAGTAGATCTTTCCTTTGGAACTGAGCTGATCGATTAGGGATTGAGGCACAACCGCGCTCCAGTTCTCCGATTGATAGATGCTCGTAACATCCTGACAAAATCCCGGGTCGACGTACCGTGAAAGCAGCTCCTGACCGGGATGGCTCTGCCAGGTATCGGGAGGGTTGCCGCCCGCCAGCCGTGTCTGAAGTACGGGCATGGCGGCACTGCCGCTGCCACCAGCTATGGCGGCATTGACCACTTCTACATTCGGGTTGCGCTCCTTAAATACTTGAAACAAGGCGTCCAATGCGCTGGCTTCGCTTCCCGAAGTCCAATACGAAAACACTTCGAGTTGATTGGAGTCAGCCGCGCGCGCGGAAGTAATGGCGATACTGGTACAGCAACTTAGGACTGCTAACGTCGAGATCAGATGTTTAACGAGTCTGTGCATAGATATGGTTCTGGTTCTGATGGGATGCCGAACAGAGCTGCCCGGCGAAATTGAAGGGAAACTGCTTCGTCCTGGAATTCAGTCTTTCCATTGCAGGCGGAAACCTGCTTGACCGAGAAGGAGGAAATATCCGCACCAAAACATTGGGTTCGGGCGGCATACTCACTGGAGATTGAAAGATACAGGGTCAAAAAGGCCTCCTCCGATGTCGATTACGTTATCGATAACATAGAGGCTGTCAAACTTAAAAATACGATTTTATCTGTAAGTTGTGTGGCCAAGGCAGCCGTCGAAAATTTGACGAGGTGGCTGGCCGTCGAACTGGCGAAAAAATGAGCGTTCTGTGACCGGCCGGCGCACTCCCAGGGGTTCCTTTCTCGAGGACTCCGAGAGACGCGACGTCCCGGTCTGTATTCAAATAGTCTCAATGGCCGTCCAGGAGCCACCGGAGTAGTAAGAGCGCAAAAATGCTTCAACGAAGGCCAACCCTTTCGCCCCATCGAGAGCGACCGGGAAGCCAAGGCTATCACGGCCTTTCCCTTTCGCACGAATGATATCGGCCACTTCTGAATACAGATTAGCAAACGCTTCGAAATATCCTTCCGGATGACCCAGTCCTCCGCGAGTACACCGACGTGCTTCCTCCGAAACCCATTCGGTGCCTTGCGCAATCGTTTGTGTCGGACCGTTCACAGGAGAGAATCGCAAGTGGAAGGGGTCTTCGTGGAACCATTCCAAACTTCCTCTATCGCCGTAGACACGGATCCGGATCCCTTGTTCGTTCCCGATTGCCGCCATGGAGATCCACATCGTTCCTCGAGCTTCGTTCTCGAAGCGCAGCATTGCTTGGCCATTGTCCTTAATCGCCCGCCCTGGAACAATCGTACTGAGTTCTCCGGCTACCTGAGTCACGTCGAGGCCGGTAACAAAGCGGGCCAGGTGGTGTGCATGAGTGCCCAGATCGAGAAGCAAGCTGGCATCTCCCAACCGGGTCGGATCCATTCTCCAGGAGGGCGCTCCCTTCTTTTCATCCTCCTGCAGCTTGGAGGCCCAGCCCGAGGCGTGCTCCACGTGCACCGCTTTGATCTCGCCCAACGCACCATTTCTCACCATTCTCGCCGCCTGTCGCACCATCGCGTAGCCCGAGTAATTATGGGTCAAACAGACGATAAGACTTAACTTATCCGCCAATACTTGCAGCTCCTTCGCCTCATTCAGGGAGACACATAAAGGTTTGTCACAAATGACGTGGATACCGGACTCTAAGAATGTCTTGGCGATCTCGAAGTGACTATCGGTTGGCGTGACGACACAGACGGCATCGATTTTATCTTTGCGTTTTGATTCGGCGCCTGCCATCGACTCGTAATCGTCGTACGTCCGGTCATCCGGAATCCCGAGTTCCCTCGCCATCAGTGTGGACTTAGCTCGGTCCCGCGAAAAAGAGCCGGCGACAAGTTCACATTTATTGTCGATGCGCATGGCGATCCGATGAGTGCTGCCGATGCCCGAATCCGGACCTCCTCCGACCATTCCGAGCGCGATTGGTTTCTGCTGGACTGACATAATCTTTTTCCTCAATGAGTCTACAACCGGGCGAATAAATTTTGTCTGATTTACGATAACGTTATCGATAACGATCGATTGATTTGTTGTCAAGTTCTTCCCATTGAAGTATGATCGGCTTGTCCTCAACAGGGAGTGTTTCCCATAACGTTTTCGTTAACAAAATATGCCAAGAACGACCATCTCGGACGTCGCTAAGGAAGCTGGCGTTTCTACTATGACTGTCTCACGTGTGTTAAACGGACGCGGTGAGATCAGTCAGGAGACTCGGCAGCGGGTCCAAGATATAATCGACCGATTGGGTTATCGTCCAAGCTCGGTAGCCAGGAATCTCAAGACCCAACGTACTCACACCATCGGTCTGATCGTACCGGATATCACAAACCCTTTTTTTCCGGAAGTCGTGCGCGGGGCGGAGGACCAGGCTTCTGAAGAAGGTTTTGCCATCATGCTCTGCAACACCATCCGAGATCGAGACCGAGAAAGAAAGGCGCTGGAGTTACTGGAAGACAAGCGAGTGGATGGTCTGATTTCCTGCAGTTCCAGTTTACCGGATGAAGAACTAATTCCTTTGTTGAAGCAGCAAGAAGCGGTTGTCGTTTTCGATCGGATTGTAGACAAGGCCATCGCGGGCTCTATCAGAATAGACGACGTCTATGGAGGTATTTCCGCGACCAACCACTTGCTTAAGATCGGCCGGCGTTCTTTGGGTCTGTTAGCCGGCCCGAAATACTATGGGGGCAGCGAGCGACGACGTTACGGTTTTCGCGCGGCTTTGGAATTGCAAGGGATGCATGTGGATCCAAAGCTCGAAATCGAGTGCGAGCCAGACGAACAGGGAGGGCGTGACGCGACCAAACTGCTCCTTCAACGCCAACCGAAGGTCGACGGGATCTTCTGTTTCAATGATCTGGTCGCGTTGGGAGCCTTGGGCGCTTTTAACGAACTTGGGGTCTCCGTCCCTGACCAAGTGGCCGTCATTGGATTCGATGATCTGCGCTTGGCAAGCCTCACGACTCCCCCGCTCTCAACACTCCACGTGGACAAACTCGAGCTCGGTCGATCGATGGTTCGCATGCTGCTTGAGCGAATCCGTGGCGACATCCAAGTCGAGGACGAATGCATCATTCGGCCCAAACTCATTCTCCGAGAGAGCGCTCCAAATATCGACGCCCGCGATGAGAAGAAGCAGGTTAATCTCGCGAAATTGTCGCGCAAAACAGCGGCACGGACCCGTATATAGGTTGATGCATACTGCACAAGTTTGAAAACTTGTGAGCTGTTCAGGCTAGAGTACTACGGCGTATGAACCGACTTTTTGAAAAGCAGCCTCTTTTGAAAACGCTTGATCTGGTAAAGCTTGCCCTACTGTCCATGCAGCGGAATTCATGGGAACAAGGCGTCGCGATGGATGCTTTTCTGGAGCAGGGCGACCGCGATGTGGTCATCGCTCTCGCAAAAGAAGCCGCTTACCGCAGAATACCCGACGGCCGCCTGGCGATGATCCGTCCGGACGAAGGAATAACCGATCCTTGCAGCGTCGGAGAAGCATTGATTTTTTCGTTTCGGGAAACGGACGATAAGGACCTGGGAGATGCGTGTGACTCCCTGTTGAACTGGGCGCTCAAATCAGCGCCCCGAAATCATGATGGTATTGTCTATCACGTTCCGAATCGTCCGGAATTTTGGATCGACTCCATGTATATGCTGCCGCCCTATCTCGCAGCGGCGGGCCATCCGGAAGAAGCGCTTCGTCAAATCCATGGTTATCGAACCGCGCTGTTTGACCCGGCAACGGGGCTGTTCAGTCATAAATGGGACGACGAAAAGCAGCAGTTCGTGCGGAAAGAGTTCTGGGGGGTCGGAAATGGTTGGGTCGCCGCCGGGCTTGCGAAAACAATTGAGCTGCTACCCGAAACGATGTCTTCACAAAAACAAGAGCTAGCACAGATCGCGCGTGCGCTCGTTGACTGCTTATTAAAATATAAGCGGTCTGATTTGCTGTTTCACGATGTTGTTGATGACCCCAGAAGCTTTGTGGAAGTGAATCTATCCCAAATGCTGGCGTACGCGATTTATCGTGGCCTCGTTGCGGGATGGCTTCCCGGCGAATATGAAAAATCCGCGCGGTCATTCAGACAGGCCGTTTCTGGAAAGGTGGACCGATTCGGGCTAGTGCAGGGCGTTTGCGGATCGCCGAGTTTTGACAAGCCCGGCGTCGCGGCGGAGGGCCAATCCTTTTACTTACTATTAGACGCTGCGGCGCAAAGATGGGCCTATCCCTGTCAAACGCGCCGTTGATAGCTATTTTATGCTGTTTTGCTTTTCACCCGCATTAATCACATGTGCGTATTTGTTATTTTTCAAGTCACTGCTACGTTAGCAAAGAGAACCGATTTGAGCTGCAATTGACGGGGCATACTCTTCTGGGCATTGTGGAAGGCTTCTCGAGTTAGGGGGGCTGTACCACGATGCTGAGAGGAAAAAATGGACACATCATTATACAGCGCGGTATCCGTATTGTGCAATTTGAGCGAACAACCAAAGCTAGTTGTCGAATCAAAAGAATTTCGGCCCTTTGATATTCAACTGCTGAGAAGTATCGTCAATAACATGGCGAGCCGCTAAGTCGCACCGGCGCAGGCGCCGCTTACTTTCGCCGTTCCCTAATAGCGGAAAGCGGGTATCGAAAAAAGGGAGTGTTGGGGCCCTCCAGGGTTCGAGGGCCTTAGCTCTTTGTTTGTTTGCTGAGTCCTGAGCGCCGAAGGCGCATTCGGTCTTCAGCGTGGGCTGTAGGTCCGTGTAGCGGGACGGTGGTGTTTAGCCACAGCGGAAAGCCGCAACCAGTCTCGCCTTCGGCGCTTAGGAAATCTCTAGCAGACTTTCCCAGGGTCGCGTCTTAATTTACAACATATTTCGCATGCGTTTGTGTCGGAAGCTTTAGCGAAGTTGGAACCCTTCGAGGACGATCTTGCCTCGGGCACGTCCGCTTTCGATGAGGGCATGAACCCGCTTCAGGTTGGCGGCGTTGATGGGCGCATGTCGCTCCGTCGCCGTGGATCGCAGCCTTCCCATGTCTACTAAGTGCGCGACCTCATTGAGCAGGACGCCCTGTTCGGCCATGTCTTCCGTTTGATGGATCGAGCGGGTGAACATCAATTCCCAATGAATCGACACCGACTTACCGGCAAAGAGCTCCGCTTCGGCTAGTTCATCAATCACACCCAAGCGACCTTGTGGAGCAATCAGTTTAGCAATCTCGCCGGCATGCCGGTTCGTCTGGGTCGTCGAGAGTACGAACGCCGGTGCGCCCATCTTGAGCGCAGCTATCTGCGGAGCCAGAGCCTGGCGGTGGTCGATGACGTGCTGTGCGCCCATTTCCTTGACCCATGCTATTGTCTCAGCCCGTGATGCGGTGGCAATGACTGTCAAATTGGTCAACGCCCGCACCAACTGGATGGCGATGGAGCCCACGCCGCCGGCACCACCCACGATCAGAATAGCCGGGGCCGCGCCGCGCACCGGCCTCTTTACGTCCATGCGATCAAAGAGAACCTCCCAGGCGGTGAGCGACGTCAAGGGCAACGCAGCGGCAGCGGCCCAGTCCAGCGTCTTGGGCTTTCGGCCAACGATGCGTTCGTCCACTAAATGGTATTCGGCGTTGGTGCCCGGCCTGCCAATAGCCCCTGCGTAGAACACCGGGTCGCCGGGTCGAAAAAGTGTCACAGCAGGTCCAACAGCCGCCACCACGCCTGCGGCATCCCATCCGAGCACCTGCCAAGCCCGCTCAAGCGGCTGAGCTCCCTGAGCGGGCTCAGCGCCCCTCCTCATCTTTGTATCTACCGGATTGACGGAGATTGCTTTCACTTCAACCAAAAGGTCTCTTCCTTCAGCTTTGGGCGCCGGAAGCTCGATGTCGATCAGAGCAGATTCGCGATCGATGCTCCCAGGTTCCTTAAATCCGATGGCGCGCATGGCAGCTTCTTGATTATTTGGAGCGGAGGGGTCTGAATAACTCACGGATTTCTTGAGCCAAAGCCTCGGGCTGCTCCATCGCAGCGAAGTGCCCACCCCGTGGCATCACACTCCAGCGGCGAATGTCCGTGAACGTTCGCTCTGCCACCGAACGGGGTGGCCGTACTATCTCGTGAGGGAACTCACAATAGCCGGTGGGAACGGTAATGATTTTAGTCTCCTGGTTCTCCCATGAGCTATGCCTAAGGGAATAGTAGGGCCAGAAGGACGAACCGATCGCGCCCGTGAACCAATAGAACCCAATGTTCGCAAGAAGCCGGTCCCGCGTGAAAACAGATTCGATGTCTCCTGCGCAGTCAGACCACGCACGAAATTTCTCTACGATCCAGGCAGCAAGACCCGCCGGAGAGTCCGTCAGAGCAAAGGCTAGCGTCTGGGGCCGAGTACCTTGAATCCAGCCATAACCGGATTCCTCCTTCTGCCACGCCCGGAGCTGCGCAAGGTAGCGGCTCTCCTCCGGGGTGCGAGCAGGTAATCCCTCCGCGTTATGGCCCACCGGCATCATGTTCAGGTGCAATCCCGACATACGCTCCGGGTAAGCGAGACCAAGGCGCGCCGTGACCCTCGAGCCCCAATCTCCGCCCTGCGCCCCAAAACGCTTGTAGCCGAGCACGTCTGTCATCAACTCCGCGAAACAGTCAGCAATCGATTCGATCCCAAAGCGCGCCTGACCTGCTGTGAAAGAGAGACCATAGCCCGGCAGCGATGGCACGACGACCGTGAACGCATCTGCAGGATCTGCTCCGAATCGCGTTGGATCAGTTAGCCTTGGAACTAGATCAAGGAACTCGAAGACCGAACCGGGCCAGCCGTGGGAAAGAAGTAGCGGGTGAGGATCATGGCCATTCCCAGGAACGTGCAAAAAATGCAATTCGATGCCTTGGAGGCTGACCTTGTACTGAGGAAAGGAATTCAGCCTCGCCTCCTGAGCGCGCCAGTCGAAATCATTTCGCCAATAGTCAACAAGACTCACCAGCCAATTGAGATCGGTGCCGTAAGCCCACGGCTTATCCGGTGCCTGGTCAGGAAATCGGGTCCGCGACAGCCGCTCACGCAAGTCGGCAAGAGCCGCATCTGGGACATGCAGGCTGAAAGCTTCCGGTCGGCTGTATGGCATTCTGACTATCTCCTCTATCCAATTTCTCTTGCCCGATGCTTTAATTAACGAAAAAAGCGAGGCGCATCCCGCCTAAATCCCTTTGATTTCGCCCCCATCCATGCGAACGGAGGTGCCTGTCAACCACTTCGCCGATGGCGATACAAGAAAAGCCATTAATTCACCGATCTCTTCCGGCGTGCCGTAGCGGCTAATACCCGCGTCTTCGGGAAATTTCTTCGTCGCTTCCTCCACCGTCATTCCATGGGCTGGCGCCCACTTCTCGATAAAAGAGCGCCGCCGGCCAGTCATGACCGGACCCGGTACAACACTATTAACTTGTATACCGTCCTTGATGCCCTGTTCGGCAAATGCCTTTGCGAGCGCGATGATAGCCGCATTCACGGTGGCAACCGCAGCGAAACCAGGTTTCGGATCCAAGGCAGCACTTCCTGAGATCAGAACGACTGAGCCCTTGGAAGCTTTAAGGGCCTCCCACGCCAAGATCGTCAAACGGCGAGCACCGTGGAGCTTTAGCTCGAGGCCGGCATGCCACTGTTCGTCGGTCATCTCAAACAAGTCAATCTGGGGCACAGCGCCGGCAATGTTTAAAAGGGCGTCGATCCTTCCGAAGTGATCAAGTGTTCCTTTGATTACGCTTTCAGCCGATTCACCGCTGCTTAAGTCGAGGGGAAACAGTAACGGATCAGCCCCACTCGATTTCACTTCTGCTGCAGTTCCCTTGAGAGCCTCCCCGTTTCGCGCAACCAACACGAGCCCAGAGAAATCTTTTGCAAGCCGCACCGCCGTTGCACGTCCAATTCCCTGACTCGCACCCGTAACAACCGCAACTGATTTTGTCATTTCCAATTTTCCTCTTTGACTGAGTTAACTTGTCAGCGTTTCGCGAGCAGCCTCACTTATGATATCGACGACCACTTCGGGCGCAGTGAGAAGCGGCGTGTGATCGACCGCGTGAACTCGGATCTTCGCCCCCATTCGCTCTGCCATGAAGTGCTGAGTCTTCTGGTTGATCATGCGATCCTCCTCCGCAATCAGAAACCATGAGGGTTTAGATCTCCATGCAGGTTCAGGCGCCGTCTCTTGAATACACTTGACCGAAATCGGCCGTTGTACGGAAGCCGTAACCGCCTTCACATCGTCTGACGCATTTTGTGCGAATGCATTCTGGAAACCTTCTTCCGGCATCCAGATGAACCCGTAAGCGTCTGGCTGTAAATGAGGAGCCTGCGGATGCGGCGGGTCACGGTAGAATACCTGAGAAACTGTCTCGCCCTCGTCGGGAGCGAGAGCAGCAACATAAACCAACGACTTGACTTTCTCGTCTGTCGCCGCGGCGATTACGGCGCCAGCATAGGCGTGCCCAGCCAGCAGAACCGGGCCGTCCGTTCTTTGAAGGAGCCGGTTGAGAGCTGCCGCGTCGTCTGACAAAGATGTAAGGGGAATTGGCGCACAGATCACTTTAAGACCTTGATGCAGGAGCGGGAGAACGACCCGATTCCAACTACTGCCATCAGCCCATGCGCCGTGAACGAGAATCACCGTGGCATTCTTAGAAAAATTATTCATACTCATTGCCATTCTAGTAGTTAAAGCGTAAAGCCTCGCCTCCGTTACTAGTCATTCAATATTCAGCTAAGAAATGCGTTGATTCGTTCGGCGATGAAGTCCCCTTCTTCCTCCAAGGCAAAGTGCCCTGTATCGAGCAGGTTAAGCTCAGCTTTTGGGATATCACGCTGATACGCCTTTGCTCCTTCTACGGTAAAGAACGGATCGTTTTTTCCCCACAGGATCAGTGCGCGAGGCTGACTTGTACGGAAGTATTGGTGCCATCCGTCGTAGAGAGCGAGGTTCGATTGATAATTGTGGAGTAAGTCGAGTTGGATTGCGTCATTTCCTGGGCGATCGAGGAAGATCTGGTCAAATGTCCAATTGTCAGGACTAATCGCTTTCGGATTGTTCGCGCCGTGCGTGTATTGAAAGGTCGTCGTCTCCAACGTGAGGAGCCCACGCACAGGTTTCTCTGTTTCCGTATTACGGTTAGCCCAGAACGGCTTCATCGGATCGAATGCACCGCCGATTCCTTCCGCATATGCATTGCCATTCTGCACAACAATAGCGTCAATCGCTTGTGGATGCTTGGATGCGATACGATATCCAACTGGTGCACCGTAATCCTGCACGTAAATGCTGAACTTCTTCAGACCAAGAACGTTTAAGAGCAGTCTCTCCACGTATGCGGCCAAGTTATCGAAGGTATAGGAGAAGTTGGCGACTTTCGGCGCATCGCTATATCCGAAGCCGATATAGTCGGGCGCGATGACATGGAGCTTCCCAGCAAGCTTGGGAATCAGATTGCGGTACATATGGGAAGAGGTCGGGAAGCCGTGAAGAAGAACAATTGTCGGAGCGTTCTTGTCCCCGGCTTCGCGGTAGAACATCTTGTAACCATCGACATCAGCGTAATTGTAGGTAGTCATGCTAGGTTCCTTTTGGTTAAATAAGCGGGGTTGAAAGCCAGATCGTTAGCGACTGGCTTTCTAAGATGAATTGAGGCGGCATCTCGGCTTCGAAACACCGACTACGCGGCAGTCCAACCTCCGTCGACCAACAGGCTTGTACCCGTGGTGAATTTTGCCGCGTCGGAAGCGAGGTAAAGAACCGCGGCGGCAATTTCTTCGCTGATGCCAAACCGACCCACGGGATGCAGCGATAGTAACCAGTTGCGTCTATCCGCATCTCCGTCCACGAGCCGGACTACCATTTCAGTGTCAATAGAACCTGGTGCGATCGCATTGATGCGAATGCCCTGCTTCGCGAACTCGAGCGCGACCGCTTTGGTCAATCCTTCCACGGCGTGCTTCGTCGACACGTAAATGCTCGCCTCCGGCAGACCGATATGACCGGCGACGCTCGATGTGTTAACAATGGCGCCTCCCCCGGTCTTGAGCATCGCGGCGATTTCATGCTTCATCGAATTAAGGACGCCCCAAACATTAATGTCGAACGTCCGGCGATACTGCTCTTCGGTGACTTGGTCCAGCGGGCCAGCGATTTCAACACCGGCATTGTTAAACGCGACGTCCAAGCGACCGTGGGTGGATAGGACGAAGTCGATTGCCTTGACAACGTCGGCTTCCTTGGCCACATCCGCCCGAACAAATGCGGCGGTGCCACCCCTCTTGGTGATCTCGGCGGCGACATCCCCGCCTTCTTTCTCGCGACGCCCCGTGATGACGACTCTCGCCCCCGCTTCCGCAAAGGCTAGCGCCGTCGCCTTTCCGATACCAGAGGTTCCTCCGGTGACAAGCACGATCTTGTTAGTATAAGAGTTTTGCATAATTATAGCCTCATTTCGATGTTGAAGGTGCGGACGCAAACAACGCGTTAAGTCCTTCCACCAGCGTCGGGTGTGCCAGGACAGCGTCACGCAGCGCGGTGTAAGGTAGCCCCGCGATCATGGCGATTTGAACAGACGACATGATCTCGCCGGCGCCCACACCAAAGGCGGTGAAACCAAGAATCTGATCGCGGTTAGTTTCCACGAGAGCTTTGAGAAATCCCCTGGATTCCGAAAGCGTGTGAACCCTTAATACAGCATCCGCCATTGGAATCTTGAACAAACGGTACCCAATGCCTCGTGCCTTCGCTTCCTTCTCACTGAGACCGACGCGCGCCAGTTCTGGGTCGGTGAAAAGACAGAACGGAACTTGCCGCCCAGTGGTGACGCCTTTGCCCCCACTGATATTGGTAAGGACAACGCGGAAATCGTCTGCGCTTATGTGGGTGAAATGTGGGCTACCTGCTACGTCTCCAACAGCCCAGACACCGGGCGCAGTTGTCTCCAGCCGCTCATTGACCTTCACGTAACCGCGATCTGTCAATTCGACACCGGCCACGTCCAATCCAATACCCTCCGTATTCGGAATGCGGCCGGCTGCGACAAGTAAGTGAGTACCTTTTAGAGTTTTCTCCGTTCCATCTTGCTCGACTACGATGCTAACCGACTTGCCTGATTTTCCTGAGACACTCTTGACCCGCGTATTCAGAACCAGATCGATGCCTTCATCCGCGAACAGAGTACCGAGCGCGCCGGTTACATCTTCGTCTTCGTGATGTACCAATCGCTCATTGCGTTCGATGATCGACACGTTGCTACCAAATCGACGCATTGCCTGTGACAGTTCCAGTCCGACGTAACCACCGCCAAGCACCAGGAGATGTTCCGGGATTTCGTCGAGTTCAAGGGCTTCAACATGGGTGAGCGGCTGCGCTTCCGCCAAACCGGGAATGGGTTCCAAAGCAGCACGCGTACCGGTATCGATCATCACATTTGTTCCGCGAACCTGACGAGTTGTTCCGTCGGCAAATTTGGCCTCCAAAGTTTTCGGACCGATGAATCGGCCTGAGCCAAGGATGAGCTCCGTTCCACTCGCATTGTAATGGGCGAGATGGGCGTCAACCAAAGCCGAAACCATTTTTCGTTTGCGATCGCGGACCCCAGACATATCGATTCCGAAGCCCTTTGTGGTGATCCCGAACTCTTTCGCCCTTTCGAAGTAGGAAGCTATCTTGGCACTGTGGATGATGTTCTTGCTGGGCAGACAGGCGATGTTCGGACAAGCCCCGCCGATGTATTTGCGCTCGATCACGGCTACCCGATGTCCTTGCCTGCCATAAGTCCAGGCGGCCAATTTCCCTCCGGCACCGCTGCCCAGGATTACTAGATCGTATTCTTTGAGGTCCGTTGCTTTAGTTGATTGTATCGAAGATGCCATATTGCTTTGCGCTACAGGAGTTGATTGATTTCATTCTTATTAACTTTAAGGTGCCCTGCGACTGGCAAGAGCGGCGCGTATAGCCTGCAACAGAGATTCCTCAGTAAATGGTTTGTGCAGCAATCTCAAAGGGACGGGCGGCACCGCTTGGACAAGCACATCGGCGTTATCATATCCAGTGATGAAAACGACAGGGATTCGGTGATTATTAGCAACCAGTTTATTGTATAGTTCGAAGCCTCCCATGGAAGGCATATGCACATCGACAACCAGACACTCGGTATTAAGCAATCGGCGCGAACACAAAAAATCTTCCGCCGAATTGAACCCTTCCGCTTTGAATCCAACCGACTGTAATAGAGAAATCATCGCTTCTACCACCGACCTATCGTCATCGACCACGGAGATAAGTGGAATTTTGGGTCTCGAATGTTTCTTGCCCAAGCTCGTTCTTTCTTGAATTCACTTTTCGCAAGAGACGTAGCATGATAGTCGAGTTGGGTTCTATTATATGTTGGTATGGGACAACCCATACCAGAGCATCGGGTCTATGACCGGTTCACTGGCGGTCCCAAGCAAATAGCCATTCCAGCCGGATATTTTATAAAAAAAATGCCTCCGAAGAGCTGTGCTGATTTTGACCAGACGCTTTGTTGCTCACCGATCAAAGACTGCTCGGTTGCATTTTCTGAAACTGTTCCGACGAATTAATTCTAGACGGTCGGAGGCACGACCTCGCTGGCTATTCCGATTTTTTCGGCCATTCGGACAAGCTGGACGACAGACTCCGCTCTCATTTTGCGCATTACCTGTCCGCGATGCATTTTGACGGTTACTTCGCTGCTCCCTAACTCACCCGCGATTTGCTTGTTAAGCAATCCCGACACGATCAGCTTCATCACTTCCCGCTCCCGCTTCGTCAGCGACTCATAACGTTGACGCAGTCCAGTCACGATCGACCGTTCCTGGCGTGCAGCCCGGTCAATGTCTAGAGCGTGCTGAATAGCATCGAGCAGATCTTGATCTCGAAATGGCTTGGCCAGGAACTCTATTGCCCCTTCCTTAATAGCTCGGACCGACATCGGGATATCTCCGTGCCCGGTAATGAAGATGATCGGAAGAGGCGCTTCGGTGTGAAGCAATTGCCGCTGCAAGTCGAGTCCGCTGAGGCCGGGTAAGCGCACATCAAGCACAAGACATGCAGGAGCCTCTCGTTTCCTACGCTCCAAGAACTCCTTGGCGCACTTAAATGCCTCAACTGAGATCCCGACAGAGGAAATTAAGTCGACCAGGGCCTCTCGCATGGATGAATCATCATCCACCACGAACACGATCGGATCGCCTATGTTCATGCAGTCTCCTCTACTGAAACTGGTAAGACGAATTGGAACGTTGCGCCATCGCTGTCGTTTGACTGCGCTGTTATCTGTCCACCATGCGCCTCGATGATCGAACGACAGATCCAAAGGCCCATTCCCATCCCTTCTGGTTTTGTTGAATAGAATGCTTCAAAAACTCGTGCCATTCCGTCGCTGCTGAGGCCGACTCCTGAGTCGCGAACAGCAACAAGAACGGCGCATCGTCCACCTAGATCGTGCAAGCGAGATTGGATTTGTAATCGCCTAGGCCGATCGGAGATGCCTGCCATTGATTCAATCGCATTCATGACCATATTCAGAAGTACCTGCTGCAGCTGCACAAAATCGGCCACGACGGACGGAGGGTCAAAAACCAATTCTGTCGACACCTCCGCGCCGTGCTTACGCAATTCTCCGCCAACGAGTATCAGCACTTCTTGGATTACTTCATTGATGTCGAGAGGTGATTTGATGGGAGGCACTTTTTTAAGCAAAGCACGAACCCGCTTCAAAACATCGCTTGCCCTGTTTCCGTCGCGTACAATACGTTCGGCGGCGGCACGCGCTTTGCGTAGATTCGGAGGGCTGGACGATAACCAATTCAGGCACGCGTTACCGCTCGTAACAACCGCAGCGAGCGGTTGATTCACCTCATGAGCAATTGAAGCTGCCAATTGCTCCATGGTCGTGATCCTGCTAACACGCGCGAGTTCAACCTGTGCTTGGTGCAAAGCGTCCTCAGCCTGGTTGCGCTCCGCCTCGGCGCGCATTTGTTGGCTCAAATCGAGCACGAAAGCGACACCCTCGCTCCTACTTTCTTCAAACTTCGCACCGCCAATCATCACGGGAACGCGACTGCCATCTTTCCGGAAGTACTCCTTTTGGAACGGTTGAAAAGCACCCGTCGCCATTATCTCTGCCACGGCGCATTCTTCGCGATCCAACCATTCTGCCGGAGTGAGATCTCTCCACCGCAAACGCCCCGAAATGAGATCCTCGCGGCTAAACCTTAACATTTGTAAAAAAGCTTCGTTCGCTTGAATGATCTCTCCTTCGAGATTCCATAAAAAAATCCCGATAATGTTGGCGTCGACGAGCCGACGGATCTTCGCTTCGCGCTCTTCAAGACCACGGTAAAGACGGGTATTTTCCAGGGAGATCGCAGCCTGTGACGCAAGCAGTTTCAGCATGGAGATCCGCGTCGGAGTGAATACGTGGGGAGCCAAATTATTTTCAAGGTAAAGCACAGCGATCAGTTTGGCTTGGTTAATCAGCGGCAAGCAAAGAACCGAACGGGCATGATGCCGACGAATGTACGTATCTCCGGAAAATGGATTGTCGGCCGAGGCATCGTCGAGAATCACACTTTCCTGCGTGCGTACGACATAATGGACGATCGACTCTGGCAACGCAGCGGCGGCCGTGGAGGCTCCTCGCAGACGTATGGTGACGGTGTCACCGCCGGTGATGGCCTCCGCTTCTACGAGCAGCTCAACACCTTGGGGGAGAATCAACAGACCTCGCTCACCGCCCGCGTGCTCAATCGCTGCGCGCATCAGCGTGTCGATCAGTTTCTCCAAGACAATTTCGCTCGAAACTGTTTGCGAGACCTTGATAACAGTCGCCAGATCCAGGTGTTCGACCGATGTCCCAATTGTGGTCGTCGGACGGGGCGCTCCCTCCTCCTCCCTGAGACGCGGATAGAGCTCATCGAGCTGTTGCACCTTACCTGCCGCTTCCCAGCGGAGGTAGCCGTATCGCGCATCGCGCAAGTAGGTGTACGCGATCTTATCGAAATCACGTACTAGATAAAAACGCGCAGCAACTTCATTGGCAACAGCCTCGATGTGGACGAAATCATTCTCTCGTGCGCTGGCGATAGCTTGTTCGTAAAGGTGCATGGCCTCCAATTCGCGCCCCTCTATTCGTGCAATCTCGGCACCTAGCAGGGCGGTACGGGCTGCGAAATTCTCTGGGCAGTGCTCCGTCCAGATTTGAAACTTCTTATGATAAGATGCGAGAGCCTGAAAATGTTCCTGCTTCTGATCGTGAGACGCGGAATCCCAGCATGCTGCATGGGAAAGAGCCCCATAGAAGTGAAACTCTACCTTTTCGAATTGGGACGGTGATGTCCAGGCTACCCGTTGCGCCCTAAATGACGCATCGAGTGCAGAATAATAATCACCGGCGAGATAGCGCGCCTGAGCCTTGCGGGCGAAATACCAGCACTCAGGCAGCGCCAAGACCGGGTTAGTCGTCAGATGCTGCTCATATTGAGTTTCATTAAACTCGTCATAGTTAAAGGAGCCGAATACCGTATTCAGCCCACGGAGGGTCCGGACGAGTGCGACTTGCACGCTAATGAGATCAATCACAAATCCGAACCGCAGCTTCTTTGCAAATGCAAGACCTTGTTCGGCTTGCGATTGTACATCGGCAAGCGGATTCCCCAGCGTCAAAGAGTTTGAGTTCAGAGAGTCGCAGCAATACGCTGCGAACGTTAAGTCACCGATTCGATTAGCAACATCGGAGGCGCGATGTATTAATTCGCGGCCGCTTCGAGCATGTCTCGCCCACGGGATGACGAGATTTCCGAAAGACATATAGGTCCGAGCTTCATAACGCTTTAACCCGCGTTTTTGAACAAGTTCGTAACCGAGCCGACCGAACCGAAATCCGCCCTCGTAGTTCTCGAAGCGCGCTCCGGCTATAATGGCGAACCATACATAAGCAAAGCAGGATGCGTCGCAGTTGCCATATTCGAGACTGAGATTCACCATGTGGCAAACCACCACAGAAGAAAGATTCTCATTGGTATGCAAGGCTGTCGTCACTACCTCGGTCAGGACGTCGAGAGTATCGAGGATGCCGGGATTGGTCATCAATGGCGACTCGATGAGTTCTTCGATTGGGCGACTTCCAAGCTGAAACCAGATTCGATCGTATTCGCGCCGCACTTCCTCGTCCGTCGGATGAGCGGACCATTTGGTTCCTCCGCGTCGCAAATATTCAAGACACACTTTGACGACACGATCGCTCCGATCCAGCGCCGTGTAGAGCGTTAGGCGCAAGCGAGCAACAACCGCGATATCATGTGCGGTCTTGGCACGGCCGGCGAGCAGCGAGAGCCGATCTTCTGCCGATTCCATCGCTCCGGTCAATAGCTCGCACTCGGCCCTAAGATATTCGATAACGAAGATAAGATCATACCGGCGATCCCAAGAATCGGGTGGCAACAGTGCTGCACCAAAGACCAGATAATTGAGCGCCGATGCATAGGCCGTGGAGGCCTTTGCGCGCTTACCTGCGCTAAGGTTCAGCTCAGCCAGTTGCTCGCGTTCGTCCTGTTCGTTAATCAAGGCCGCTCCGCGATTCATCTGGTTCACGATCTCGAAAACGGCCTCCTCAGACTTCTCAGGCGGGGTGTGCGCGACCAGCAGCCGCCCTATTCTCAGATGGGTCTCGGCGCGTGAATGTTTCGGAATGAGTGAATAAGCTGCTTGCTGAATACGATCGTGAACAAACCTGTAGCTATCCTCCTGGAGGGCGATGAATTCCAGACGGAGAGCTTCCCATAGATCGGAGTGGACCTCCTTGATCGACGTTCCATGAACTACGGAAATCGTGTTGATATCGGCGCTGTTTCCCAAGCAGGCTAGCTCCTGCACAGCTTTCTGAGTCTGAGTTGGCAGCCGGTTCAGCTTTCCGACCATGAGCTCCACCACGTTATCGGTGTAACTCTTGTTGTGGACACGATTCAGATCCCAAGTCCATCGCGCAGCGGCTTGATCGAAGATAAGCAGCTGTTCATCAACGAGTGCACAAATAAACTGGGTAATGAAGAACGGGTTACCGCCGGTCTTTTCGTGGACCAGTTTAGCCATCGGGATAGCCCGTTCCATTTCACAGTGAAGCGAATCCACAACAAGCTGTCCCAAATCTTCGCAGGCCAATGGCGCCAGGACGATCTCGTGTACAATTGCTCCAGTTTGGCGTATTGCTTCGAGCCTGCGCCAAAGCGGATGGTCGGAGTCGACTTCATTATCCCTATACGAGCCGATTAACATCAAGTGACGCACATCAGGCTGCCTCGTCCGACGTAGCTCTGCCGCGGCACGCTCCGATTCCTGCTGGTAAGCGAAGTCGGAGGTTAATAGATCAAGCAGGAAGTCCAGTGTTGCCTTGTCAAGCCATTGCAGATCGTCGAGGAACAAGGCTAAGGGATGTTCTGGCCGCGCGAATATTCCAATAAATCGACGGAACACCAACTGGAAACGGCGCTGCGCGTCCTGTGGCGGAAGATCAGGCACGGGGGGCTGTTCGCCAACGACGAGCTTCAATTCAGGAACCAGATCCACCATGAGCTTTGCATTCGGTTCCAGTGCCTCGCGAAAGGCGTCGCGCCAGATTTGCAGTTCAGATTCGCTATGACTCAGAAGCGGACGGATCAGGCCGCTAAAGGCTTGAGCGAGCGAGGCGTAAGGAACATCGCGCTTGTACTGATCGAACTTGCCGGATGCAAAAAGTCCTCGCGGCGGAACTAGTACCTTATGCAACTCATTAACGACTGAAGATTTACCGATTCCGGAATATCCAGAGACTAGTACCAACTCTGGTCTCCCACTGGTGACAACACGGTCGAAAGAGGCAAGCAAAGTATCGATTTCCTGTTCGCGCCCGTACAATTTCTCGGGAATCCGCAATCGGTCAGGGATGTCGTGTTGGCCAAGTGGGAACTCCACAATCTGCTGCTGAGACTCCCATTCGGCCAGGCAGCGGCTAAGATCACTTTCAAGACCGGCAGCGGTCTGGTAGCGTTCTTCCGCAGTCTTGGCTAAGAGCTTCATTACAATGGCGGAAATGGACGCTGGAACGGACTTCGATCGCGCGTCGGGCGGGAGGGGCTGTCTGGCAATGTGACAATGCACCCATTCCATCGGATCCGAAGCCGAGAAAGGAAGGGCCCCGGTTAGCATTTCGTAAATCGTTACGCCGAGCGAGTAGAGATCGCTCCGGGAATCAATTGAGCGATTCATTCGTCCGGTCTGTTCGGGGGCCATATACTGAAGGGTCCCGGAAATAAATTCAGGGGGCGCAGGAGTCTGGCGCTCGCGGGGAAGGCGCGAAGCAATACCAAAGCCCGTCAGCCAGCATTGGGCGGTGACGTCGTTCACAAGAACATTGGCGGGCTTGATGTCCTTGTGGATGATATCACGCTGATGCAAGTGACCAACCGCACGCGAAAGACTAATGGCTACGCGCAGCGCAAAGGCCACCTCCAATGGCTGACTCAATAATTGATCGAGTAGCACTCCGCCGGGATCCTCCAGCGTGAGCACCGTCCGTTCCCAGTGGTGCGCAACTGAAATCGGTTGCGCAAACCACTTTTTGTCCAGCTCTTCACTAAGAGAGTGTTCGTGCTCCAGCCGTTTCAGAATTGCCGGTGCAGGATACTCCGTCAGAGGCGAAAGCACGAGTATCTGAGACGACCCGCGCCTACTCTTCCCGCGATAAAGAACAAGTTCTTCATCTTTACGCAGTGCCTCGAACACATATCCCGACAGGTCCATCAGAGAATCTTCAGTCGTCGCAATCTACACATTTCTTTCCTAAATCAGCCAGAAAAAGACCGATCGGAACTCCCTGACTCACCAGAGCTTACGCCATAGGCTCAGGAACATTGCCACTCCGTGGCAATCACTCTGTGAAAAAGATCACTCCAACCGGAAACTGCTGGTGGAAGAATTCAAGGTGATCATCATCCGGCCTTCCCGAAGTTCCCATGGTCGAAGATCAAACTCTCTCAACCCGCGCTTGATGAGCGGTTCGGCCGACATAAGGGAGCGGGCTTCTTCCAGTGTGCTTGTCTGCAGAATCGTCAACCCATCGCCGACCAGAACGCCTCAAGCTCTGTGCCAAATCATCCCATCTTGTATAAGTTGTTGTATTACAGCAGGTTGCTATATTAAGAAACGGCGGGAAGAATGGCACGAAAATTCGTACCCCCACAATTTGCGCTTTGCGTTTCTGCGTGTTAAGGGCCGTGGAGAGATATGGGAAACACGAATCCACCCCCACGAACGTTATCAATCGCAAGCATCTGTCGGATCTTTCTCCTCCTTAGCTTGGCGTTTTGCCTGGGAGCCTGTACCGAATACGACTGGCCACCAGGATCCTCGCCGACAAGAGATACCGCCCAGCCATCCGGCTACTAATGTGCGCGCTGTTTACCCTTGATCCGGCTGGTGCCTCTCGTTCCATCGGACCGCTGCACTGAACAGTTCGGCGGCCCCCGGAATACCCAGTTTTTCACGAATGTTGCCGCAATGCACTTGAACAGTCTTGATGCTGATGCCGAGGCTAGTGGCGATGTGCCGGGTGGGATTGCCGCGGCCTAAACACTGGAAGATTTCAAGTTCGCGGCTGCTGAGCAACGCGAGGTCAAAACCATCTTCGGCATTCTGAGACTCCGAGAACGTATTGACCTCTTCGCTCACGTAGGTGACGCCATTGAGCACGTCGCGAATTGCGTTGCAGATTCGTCGTGTTGTTTCGCTCTTTACGACGTACCCGCTGGCGCCGGCGCGGAGTGCCCGGCGAGCGTGGAGTGGCGAACTGTGCATCGAGAGAACGACGATTTCGACTTGCGGTACCCGCTCCTTGATTTCGGCAATCAGATCAAATCCTGAACAGTCTTTCAAAGAGATGTCCACAATGGCGACGTGTGGTTTTTTTCTTTCGATGGTTTCAATGCAATTCTCTCGGCCTTCCGATTCACCACAGACCATCAAGTCCCACTGCTGGTTGATCACGTTAGCAAGCCATTCCCGAACCAGAGGGTGATCGTCCACGATAAACACACGCTGCCGAGCATTCGTGGAACGACGTTCAACTGTCGTAGTCATTCAATTATTGGGGCGTCCAGCCGGTCATCGAGAAGCGGGAAAGAGCAAGTCAATATCGCCCCGGTCTCTCCGCTATCGAGCGCAAGACTTCCGCCGATTATTGATGCGCGATATTTCATGTTTCGCAAGCCCATTCCCTGGTGGATCGGCTGACCCATTTGTATCCCGGATCCGTCGTCGAAAATTTTGAGTGATGCGAGCGCTCCCGTTTTGACGAGACGGATGTCAATTTTTCGCGCATGCCCATGCCGAATCGCGTTGTGAACAGCCTCCTGCGCAATCCGGTATAGGTGGGTCGCCACCACCGTGTCCAGAATTGGTGCGCGTTCGGTCCCGTGAAACCGGCAGACCACATTGAACCGACTCGAAAAATGCGCAGCTAATTCCGAGAGCGCGGTTGCAAGGCCTCCGCCGTCCTGTTCAAGTGGAAAAAGCCCCGCTGCAAGACCGCGGGCCATCGAAATGGCCTCTTCGATCAAACTCACCACTCGATTGGCATCTGCGACCTCGGTATCACCTCTTGCATCCAATTTCTCCACCAGAAACTGCCCGGCCAGAGCCGTGCCGGTAAGGTGCTGGCATAGGCTATCGTGTATATCGAGCCCGATCCTTCGCTGTTCCCTCTCGCTGATCGCCAGAATTTCGCTTTCAAGCCGTCTTCGTTCGGCCAATTCTGCAGCGAGCGAAGCGGTGCGCTCCTGCACTCGTTGCTCCAACGTGTCCTGGGTGAAGCGGAGACTCCGAAGAAGCCACACGACAATGAGGTAAAAAGAAAGGACGATCGCAGCATCCCAGACTGGAACAAACTGATTGGAGTAATGTGCTCCCGAAACGATGCCTAAAATGGAGGTCGAAATCGCACTTAGAACGCTGACAAGAATGCCGAACGGTGCGCCAACGAACCAGGTGGCCAGTCCAGCAGCCAGCAAGTAGAATACCGTGCACGAAATCTCGTAGCCAGTCAGAAAATCAACCGCGGCAACGCACCCAAGGATCGCGAAAGTAATTCCAACTACGAGCGATTTGGGAAGTTGATGCAGCTTTGCGATGATATTCGCCGGCAGATCCTGCGGCGCTTTCGCCTCATTATTTGAAGCCATTAAGATCCGATCCTAACATTGCGAGACTTCTTGGCAACGGTATGCGTTCAGCGACCCGGCGCATTGAGCTACTTAACGCACCAAGTTCGAGGCTGGTATAGCGGGCTGGGACTTAGAGCTCGACCGGAAAGCCGATTTCAACAATCCGATCGCTCGGAAGTTGGAAAAAGTCTGCAGCATTTTCGGCGTTGCGACTCATTAACCGAAATACCGCGCGTCTTAACCTCGAAAGCGCTTTCCCTTTCGATTGAACCAAAGTTTCTCGACCCAGAAAAAAAGTCGTTCGTTCGGGACGCAAATCAAACCTTTGAACCGTTGCCGCTTCCGCAATTCTATCAATCGTCGGAATTTCCATGAACCCAAAATGCGCAACGACCCTGTAAAATCGATCACTGATCATCCCTATTTCCAGCCTGGGTTTACCATCGGCCCAATAGGGCACCCTCTCCGTTACGAATGTTAGGAGGATATTTCGCTCATGTATTACGCGATTGTGCTTCAGGTTGTTCAACAGAGCAATGGGAGTGCCGATCGGTGAGCTCGCCAGGAAAACTGCTGTGCCTCGAACACAACGGGGCTTGTGCTCGTCGGCAAGCAAGCCCGAAAGTTCAATCGACGCGACAAATTGATCGAACTGCATCGTAGATCGGAGTCGATTCCGAATGTGTTCGCGCCCAATCTTCCAGGTTGTCATCCCGTAGAACAGAATCCCGCCAATCGCAATCGGCAACCAGCCGCCGTGAATGATCTTCAATACATTCGAGAAAAAAAACGAGGTCTCTACAACAGCAAGGATCCCGCACAAGGCGATCGTAGGAACGATGCTCCAACGCCACACGTAACTCGCGACACAAAAAAAGAGCGCGGTCGTTGTCAACATCGTCAAGGTCACCGCAATCCCGTAGGCAGAGGCTAGTGCCGAGCTGCTGCGGAACGCGACAACGAGGGCAATACATACACCCGCGAGCAGAAAGTTTACCCGAGGAATATAGATCTGGCCCGATTCCTCGTCCGAAGTATGCATGATCTGGATTCGTGGCAAGTAGCCCATTTGAATCGCCTGCATCGTCAGCGAGTAAGCACCCGAGATCAGGGCTTGCGAAGCGATGACAGTAGCCATCATCGCGAGTAGCACTAATAGCCCCAGGGCCCAGGTGGGTGCCATTCGAAAGAAAGGATTCGATGTCGCGCTTGGTGAAGAGAGGACAATGGCGCCTTGCCCAAGATAGTTCAACGCAAGCGACGGGAACACGAAGAAATTCCAAGCAAGCTGAATCGGCCCTCTACCGAAGTGCCCCATGTCTGCGTACAACGCCTCGCCTCCTGTCACAGCCAGGAATACGCTCCCAAGAACCAAAGTCGAGTTTAGGCCGTGAGTTAAGAGATACCCCAAACCGATCGAGGGATTGAATGCCGCAAGAATCGCCGGCTGCTGCAATACATGCACAAGCCCCATCGCACCGAGCGATATGAACCAAAGCAGCATCACTCTGCCAAACATCCCTCCAACGGCGCCGGTCCCAAATCTTTGAATCGCAAATAACGCGACTAGAATACAAATTGTAACCGGTACAATTACCTTATCGAATACCGGTGAAACCGTTTCGAGTCCCTCCACTGCAGAAAGGACTGAGATAGCCGGCGTTATGACACCGTCACCGTAAAGGAGCGCGGCGCCGAACACTCCGAGCACGGTCATAATCGCCGCTCCATTCAATCCTGGTTTTCGATCTTTCTCCGGAAAGGCCAACGCCAGAAGCGCAAGAATACCTCCTTCGCCGTCGTTATCCGCACGGAGCACGATCCCGACGTACTTGATCGACACCAGCAGGATAAGGCTCCAGAGAATTAATGAAACAAAACCATAAATGTCGGCCGGCGTCGCGCCATACCTTAGACACTCTTTAAACGCATACAGAGGGCTGGTTCCGATGTCCCCAAATACCACGCCTAACGCGACCAGAGACAGCGGAAGTACCCTAGATCCCTCCGATGCTCCACGGGATTTCATTGATGTGAACGTTTTGCCTTAAAAGGTTCGGCCCGGGGCGGCAAGCGAAGCACGCCCCGGGACCGACTTACCGCAGGTGAATTGTTATACGGGCAAACGCCGTCCCAATCGATACACGGAGGTGATCTGAATCATTTTCGCGAATGCATCTCTCATGCACTCGTTGAGTATGTCGCGTCGGTCGGTTCCAAGGTCGTCCGCGTCCGACCGTGGTGGGAGATGACAGCCTCTGGATACGCCTCGCCACCATGTTCGTGAAGATCGAGCCCTTCGAGCTCGCCTTCCTCCGAAACGCGTAAGGCGCCTGTTAATTTTACTGCGTACATGAGCAGCATCGAGACTGCAAATACCCCGACGAAAATGGAGGTATTACCGATGAATTGAGCCACCAGCTGATCCGTTCCGCCGCCATAGAAGAGTCCCTTGACTACCGAAGAGTTGTCGGCCCCGGTCGGAGTTGGCGCTCCAAACTGTCCGGTTGCGAAAAGTCCAAGGCTGTACGTTCCCCACATTCCGGCAAGTCCATGGACGGGCCAGGCGCCGCATGGGTCATCAATCCTCAACCACTCCAGGAGGTCCGTACCCCAGACAACAACGACTCCAGCGACGGCACCAATCATGATCGCACCAAAAGCCGAAACCCAATAGCAGGGACAGGTAATTGCGACGAGTCCCGCTAGCAAACCGTTGAGGCACATTCCACAGTCCCACTTCTTGGCGCGTGGATATACATAAAACATTGCTAGCAATCCACCGGCGCACGCCGCCAATGTGGTGTTCGTCGCAACGCGCGCAACGCCTAGGTAATCCATCGCGGAAAGTGTGCTTCCGGGATTGAATCCATACCATCCGAACCAAAGAATAATCGCGCCCACCGCCGCGATAAGCATGTTGTGAGCAGGCATCGGTCCGCCTCCGTCCCGTTTGAACGTACGGCCGATACGTGGTCCGAGAGCGATCGCGCCAGCTAATGCGATCGTGCCCCCAATGGTGTGGACGACTGTGGATCCTGCAAAATCGTGAAATGGAGCAGCCTTCCAAAACGAAATGGCGTTTAGCCAGCCGTCCGGACCCCAGGCCCAATGCCCGAAAATTGGATAGATGAATCCGCTCACACCAAGGCTATACCAGAGGTCACCCCAAAATCCGGTTCGACCCACCATCGCGCCGGAGGTGATCGTCGAGCAGGTATCTGCGAACGCGAATTGAAAAAGAAACACTGCAATAGTCGCGACACCTGTTGACTCGTACGTATCCGGGAGGTTTTGCAGAAAGTACCAAAGGTGGCCATTGCCGTCACCCCAGCCGATAAACCCGTTCCCGTGTCCGAACATCCACGCAAATCCCCAACAGTAGAAAAGAATTCCGCAAAGGCTCGTATCCACGATGCCTTCCAGCATCACGTTGATCGATTCGCGAGTGCGCGCGAAGCCGGCCTCGAGAAACATAAATCCGGCCTGCATAAAAAATACCAGGAACGCCGTGACGAGCACCCACATGGTGTTCATAGGATTCACATAGGGCGGGTTAGGCGCCGGCGCGGGAGACGCTGCAGGACTCGCTGCTGCAGGTGCAACGGTCGTTTCTGCGGCCGTCGGGGAGGCCGTCTGCGCATGAACCTTCGATGCGGAGCTAAAGTAGAACGAGGCTGCGAATATCAGAAGAAAACAGAGACCAAGCCCAATGGCTTTTCCCCCGAGGATAGCCATAAAGAGTTTGCGCTCCTGCGGGTCCTTCAGCTTTTCAATGAATCGGTTTATCATAATTCAAGTGCCAGTTTTCACGACTTTTTTGGTCTAGCTTTTCCTGAAAGTGGAGGTGCGCGACTCGTCCCACCCCAACCGGATATCCGGCGGAGCGGAAGCGAACAGCCACCGCCCGCCCCTTCAGCAATCGCTGTGCCTGCGTGCTGGTCTTTGTCAGAAATGGATATAGTACTTCGTACTATGCTTATAAAGCGGCATCGTATCCTGAAATCGATCGTTGAAAATGAGCTCCAATTGGCGATTCTTGCACATAAAGGAGAGCGATTTGCGACAGCTTTCCCAACTTCTTGCTCTCTTCAGAGCTCTTATTTAGCCGTACAACAGCCCGATCCTCATTCGCTCAACTGGTCTCGAGCGAGTTGCTCCAGGAAAATGAATGAGATTCGACAGAGACAGAACAATAATAAGGCTTTCGCTTACTACAATGATATACTGTATTATCGCTGTCGCCCCGTCGAGGTGACAGAAAAATCGCCTCGCATCCAGGTATTCTGCTTCCCGCCAAAGCGACTAAATCCCGATCCGTGTCGTTGCACGCATCACCGGATCAACGCTTGGAGAAGTCACGTATCTTTTCCACGGCTAACGGATTTCAACGGGTGTGCCGACGGGCGCATTCTCGAAAAATTTGATTGCCATCTGCTCCGGCAAGCGAATGCAACCGTGCGATGCCGGGTAGCCGGGCAAGTACCCTGCGTGCATGCCGATGGCTCCCTGAATTCTGAGAAAATAGGGCATCCCAGCGCCGCGAAATATCGTGCCCGCCGGCCGAAAATCCTTCCCGTTTTCTACGTTTTCAACGACAACATTGCCGAACTTATCAACGTAATCGCCATAAATACTCGACGCGTGGTCGATATCCTTCTCTTGGATGCGAAAACTGCCGGGAAGCGTATCATGGCCTTCACGTCCGGTCGAAACAACTGAAACACCAACCAATTGGCCACCTTTGTATAAATAAGCGCGCTGATTCAGGAGATCGATTTCAATTCTTGGTCGCCCTGAAACTCCATCCCCATTCCAATACGAGATGCCGCTATCCGCCGGTTCATCTGGACCAATCGAGACATCTCGATCCGTCGCACAACCTGTTAACAAAATCGCGAAAACGAGCAGTATTTTGTTTAAAACAAATTTCAAGGTACACCATTACCCCATTTTGCGGTACGCCGCTATGACGGTGCTAATGCACTTCGTGCCGGTGTCCTTCGTCGTCGTATTCGTAGATCTTGTCCCCTGCTTCATCTCTGGTCTTACCATGAGATCCGTCGCAGAATGGCTGGTTCTTTGAGAGGCCGCACATACAAATCCAAACGGACTTTTCCTGCGGCTTGATTTCAAGAGGTCCCTGGAGAGATTTCAGTACTTTGCGCATAATAGGTAGATGGAGTGCTAGAGTTTTGCAGTAAATCACCACCGGCGGGAAGCATTTTATTGCCGGCGTTTAAAAGGATGCATATGACCAAAACACGTAAGATATATATCCTTGGATCCGGAGCGATCGGGTTGACTTTGGCCACATCCCTTGCTGGCGCCGGAAGAAGCGTCGTTGCTGTCCGAACCAGGAAGATTGATGTGCCTGCCAGGACTCTGGAGATCGAACTACGGAGCGGCGAGGATGAATCGCTTCGCGCCAAGGTGGAGACGACTTCTCTTTCCATGCTGACGCAACTTGACGGCATCGTGGTCGTAACGGCCAAGTCGTACGGCAATAGCGCTATCGCATCCGCCCTCGAGAACAAAAGAGTCACGGGACCACTCGTTATCATGCAGAACGGAGTTGGAGTCGAAAATCGATTCTTTCAGACACAATTTGATCAAATCTACCGGTGCGTTCTCTATGCAACCAGCCAATCGATTTCGGAAAATTGCATTACGTTTCGTTCGATCGCTTCCTCTCCAATAGGAATAATCAAAGGGTCCGAACGGGATTTGAAGCAATGTGTGAACGAATTGACAACGCCTGGTTTCCGATTCCATTCCGAAAGAAACATAGAAAGAGAGATTTGGAAAAAGGCGATTATCAACTCTGTTTTCAATTCCATCTGTCCACTACTTAATATCGATAACGGAATATTTGCTCGTGAAGAAGAAGTTGCCCAACTTGCTGAAGAGATGGTCAGAGAATGTGTCTGTTTGGCTGAGAGCCAAAACATATCGCTAACAACTCCAGACTTGATGGAGCAAATATTGACAATCAGTAAAGGATCTGACGGCCTGTTAATATCGACCTTGCAGGATTTAAACAATGGAAGAGAAACTGAAATCGAGCATCTCAACCTCGAAATGGCTCGGATCGCATCATCGGCCAAGCCAAAAATCGATCTCGTCAAAACGGAGTTCCTGGGGAAAATGATATTAGCAAAATCGAGGTGGAACAAAGTCAACTTCAGGTCTTAAGGCTCAACTGGATATTGCATGAGATGCAATATCCACTGCGTCAAAGATCGACTCTGCGCGGCCTGATTCTTCGTTTATCTCTAGCTAGCTCCGACGAATGTCGGCACGCGGTGCGCATTTCTCACCAGGCGTAGAAATGAGGGCTAGTTCCATACCAGTTTCCTGCGTGTTGTCCAATATGTCTCGGCAGGTTCCGCAAGCGCCGCAAGCCGATCTATCGTCTCTGAATCGAGCTTTACCGCGCAGCTTTTTACGTTCGAAATCAGTTGTGCGCTCGTGACAGCTCCGCTTAGCGCGACATCGACAAATGGCTGGAGTAAGCAGGAGGCAAGTGCAATCGCGTCGACGGAGCAATCGTAATCTGCGGCTTCTTGCTGGAGAATCTCGAGTTTGGGTGCGAAATCAGGATTTGGATTCCGGGTAGTCAGGCGTCCATTTGCTAGCACCTCTTTGACGATCACTCCCATTCCGACTGCGTGCGATTCCGAAAGCGCTACGCCGACCGACGGCTCAAGCAGATTCCAAGTTGCCTGCACCGTGTCGAAGAGCCGTGACCCATCGCGAAATATTGCCGTCGCTTTCCGCAAAATTAGGGCCTGATCCGGACCGCTCAACGAGAGACCGATGCGTGTCCCCTGACTCTTCAAGCGCGCAAGTTCATCCAGCACACTCCGATCGTCCAGCACTCCGCTTTCCAATGTGGCGGAATGAATTTGATAAAGGTCCAGGTAACCGTTGAGCCACGAAACAGTCTCGCGCCACTGTTTCTGAAGCGTTGAAAGCGTATGATCTTTTATTTCGTGCGATTGCGCCTGGATTTTCCAGCCTGCGGTGTAGGTGTAACCCCATTTGGAACCGATCGTGACGGCCGACGGCGAGATAGATTGTGACCGGAGCCAGTTACCGAGAAATTTCTCTCCTAACCCGTAGGATCTGGCTACATCGAAATAACGGATACCGGCATTCCAAGCAGTTTCCAACACGGAATGAGCGCGACGTTCGAGCGCCACCTCACTCGATTCGTCGTCGAGATCTTCTGCGTGATGTAAATTGATGTAGCCGGGTCTACCAAGGGCGGCCATTCCGAGGCCGAGGCGCGACACGGCCAATCCGGTACAGCCTAGAAAGCGCGATTCCATTCACATGGCGTTACTCTTTTTCGAGGCGAGCTGCAATGTTGTTGCTTTTGAATAGTTTGGGCAGTCACGCGTTCTCGGTTTCGCTTCGAGTCACCAGTTGCGCGTATCGATCTCCAAGGAGTTTGAGCAATCGTCTAGCATCGTGCAACGCGTCCACGGCATCTCGTTCGTATGCCGACCGAAGAGCGTCTTTAAGCCAGCAGGAGACACTTGGGTCTGCGAGAATCTCTCTGAGAATCATACTTTGTTTACTACGGTGCTCAGGAGACTTTCTGAATTGGACGCCTCTAATCCGAATGGGTACCAACTGGAGGCGTACTCGCTATCGCGGTTAAAGTGACCCTTTAGCCGGATCAATCTCGTTTGCCAGCGCAGCCAATCGTTCGCCCTTCTCTCTCCGTTTCTTCCCGTACCAAATCGACCATCCGAGAAGTACCAAATAAAATCCGTATCCCAACACCGGGGAAACGACCAGCACCTGTTCGATCGGAAGGACGAATGCCAGGAAAATTCGCAGCAGGGCTTCAACGATCATACCGATGCCCCAAACGACGGTCATCAGATAAAAGGTGTGACGGAAGCCTGGTATCGACCATTTCCCGGCGAACTCCGCTTCAGCGATTCCCTGCTTTGAAACAGTCGCTTTGACAATATAGAAAAGCATAGGTCGCTGGAACCAGAGCGACGCTAGAAACACCACACCGAAAATGCCGGTAATGAACGACTCGCGTACGAGCAGAAACCGCGGGTTGCCTCCAAGCATAGTCACCAACAGCGAAGCGGCGATACCTGCAATCACCAGGACGCTGATAACGTTCAATTTATGGCTGCGCACGAGTTCCAGGAGACTCCAAATGATTGGCGGCACGGACGACAACAAGAGCGCCGTCGTCATGTTAGTCGAACCCTCCACCAGTCGATAGACCAACCACGGTCCCCCTAGATTGACCAGAAAGTCCAGCGCAACGTAAAATCTTCCCATCCCTTTGAGGACTCAAACTGAATCCACCGGACGAAGACAGCAAGAATATTGCGAGGCGAACAGCCAAGGCAGGCTTGCGTCGGTTCCGGTAAATGGGCATCTTCCGTTCTTTGACATCGCCGATGACCCTGAGACGCCGATTCTCAATTAACAGGGCGCCAGAACAGTCGCTTCTGTTGTTCCTCCTCATCTGTTTCCTTTGCGCGAGTTGCCATCGACAACAAAAATTGTCGGCTCCTCTGCTCCAGCGAGGATACCTTTGGCAGCGGAACTGGACCCCAGCTGTAGCCGCTGCGGTGACCGAAGCGGATCGGAAAACGGATGGCATCATCGCTCTCGGCTCCGAAGTTCAATGGACTGGAGGATCGCCCGTTCCAATAAGGGCCAACCTTTCGTGGGAGACTCTCAAGACGCTAAAAAAACCGGTTGCCCTGGCGATCCGCATTGATCCTTATCCAGGGCCATTTCTTGAATACGATCAGGCTGCAACAACGATCGTGAATGAAGCCGCGCGGCTCATTCACGAAGCAAAAACGAACCAATTGGGTCTCAGTGAATTACAACTCGATTTCGATTGTCCGCAAAAGAAGCTCGCGGGATATAAAGTCTGGGTAGAAAGGGTTCGGGCCTCAATCAAGCCTTCAAGGCTTGTTCTCACAGCGCTGCCTGCATGGCTGGACGAACCGGATTTTGAGAAACTGATCCGCGAGTCCGATGGGTATGTCCTGCAGGTGCATTCGATTCCGACGGGGCACCCTACGGGGCGGGAAGTCATTTGCGATCCGGCATTCGCGCGAAGATCGGTAATAAAAGCCGGCCAGTTCGGCAAGCCGTTCGAAGTTGCACTGCCGACCTATCGTTGTACGGCCGGTTATACTCCAACAGGCTACTTGCTAGGAGTATCGATGGATAGCGTGATGCCGGTTTTTCCTCCTGGAAGTCGCCTCCTGGAATTTGATTCGGACGCAGATGCGTTAGCTGAACTGGTTAAAGACTGGCGCAGGTCTCGGCCGGAGTGCATGAACGGAATCATCTGGTATCGGCTACCCGTCTCGACCGATCATCAAAACTGGCGGTGGCCGACAATGACCGCAGTCTTGCAGGGGAGACCCCCGTTGCACCACGTCGAGGTTTCCAGCCGAGGCGATAATCCGGTCGATCTTTCGATTGCAAATATCGGCGAAGCAGACCTTCCGATCAATTACACGGTCATCGCAACCTGGAATACGGGATCCCTCATTGCGTCCGACGCTTTGCCTGGTTGGAATGTTCGGTCGGAGCCGGGACGCGCCCTTTTCACTTCGGATTTATCCAGGGGCTTGCGCTTGCCACCGGGAAACAAAATTGATATCGGTTGGCTCCGCTATGATCGAACGCAACCAGTGGCGTTGCACGTCTCGGAAACGCCTCGCGCGATGGATTGAAATCGCTGATGCTTTGCTCTGCTGCACCATCTGTTCGTTAGTCGTCTGTTTCCAACTTTCCACAGCATTTGCGACCGGTTTTGTGGGCCCGGTTCAATACCTGGATAATGGCGGTCGGAACATCGATCTCTCGCCTGAATTTTACTGGGAACTTGAAGTCAAAAGACTTTCCTCAAAGTTCCATCCCCCGGAAAAACTGTTCCTGGTCAAGCTTGAAGACGACAATTCGGGAGATGCCACAGAGGCGAATCCAAAGCTAGCCGCCACTGTGGAAGCGGATACCAAAGACTTCAATCAGGCAATCCAGGAAGGTAGGATCAAGCCGGCCGATCCGGATAAAGCCGCCAAGGAACACGAGGAAGCACGGGAACTCATTTCGACGACCGACGAGAAGACGACGGCAGCACTCCCCGAAGAGTTTGAATCGGAATTCGCCGATTACGATCGGGGCGCTTTCGCCTACCGACGCGGTAAAGAACACTGGGACGAAGCTGTAAACGTCTGGCAGCAACTGCTCCAGCGGCCGGAATCGGAAAGGCATTACCGAACTGTCTGGGCGTTGTTTATGCTTGGAAAAATCGCTGTCAAAAACGGCGATCCGGAGGCCGTCTCCTTGTTCCAGAAAACGCGCGAAGCAGCTAAATCGGGTTTTGCCGATTCATTGGGCATGGCTGCAGACAGTTACGGGTGGGAAGGACGCAGCGAGTGGAAACAGAGCCAACCGGACAAAGCGGCCGCCCTCTTTCTGAATCAGCTGGCCATGGGTGATACCAGCGCGATCGTTTCCCTGAAGGCTTTGATCCCGGACCGTGCTCCTGTGGATGGGATGCTGAATTATGGACTGGAAGCCGACGATTATAACAAACTGACGCCTGAACAGAAAAGTGTCGAAGATCAAAAGGCACAAAATGCCTTGCAGGCGGCTGCCAAAGACCCACTCCTACGATCATTGGTCACCGCGCATATTCTTGCGACTGAGTCGACCGCTCAAAATCCAACAGAAGTGCTGTCAGTCCCGCAAACCGGTCCCCAGACTCGATGCGGGCGCTGGCTAAAAGCAATCAGCGACGCTGACCTGACAGAAGTCGACGATGCAGAATATCTCGGATGGGTTGCCTATAACAACGGAAACTACGGCGACGCTGAACGTTGGCTGAGGCTGACCAAGACCGGAGACTCACCGGCTGCCGCCTGGCTGCGCGCGAAGTTACAGCGGCGACAAGGTGCGTTGGAGGACGCTGCCAAAAGTATGGAAACAGCCTGGGAATCAATTCATGACATCGTTCGCTACACAGGTTGGTCCGGAACAACTGAAGATCGCTACCGCGCCGACCGCGACGAAATTTTCTGGACCTTTGACCAGTCGGCCAGTGGCGATTTGGGCAGCCTGCGACTCGCACGGGCTGATTTCGTCCAAGCGCTGGAAACATTCTGGCGAGGCGGTCTTTGGGACGACGCTGCATACGTCGCAGAGCATGTGCTTTCTGTAGGGGAGCTAAGGACTTTTGTGGATCAACAACCGGATGCAGGTGGGTCCGGAGATTCGTCATCTCCTTTGAGAGGCTTGGGCGATCTGAAATACCTGCTCGGACGGCGACTGGTTCGCGAATACGAATACCAGGACGCAGCCCGGTACATGAAACCGCCATACGACAAGGTCCTCGAAAAATACTTGCACGCTCTCAATGATGGCGCTGACAGCAAACTCACAAAGGAGCAACAGGCCGAAGCCTGGTTCACAGCGGCATGGCTAGCCCGATACGATGGAATGGAATTGATGGGAACTGAAGCTGATCCAGACGGATTCGACTCCGGTGGAGAGTTTCCGAACGTTGACCTTGCGGGCCAGCGAACGTCCGGAATCTGGAAGTTGCAGACCTATGACAATGGCCAGGAAAAAACCAAAAATCTTCCGCTGTTCTTGAAACCTTCCAAACAAGAAATCAAGCGATTGAACTTGTACCGGATCAAGCCTGATATCCGGTTCCATTATCGTTTGATCGCCGGTGCGCTGGCAATGCGTGCAGCCGCCTTGCTGCCAAACAACACTCCTGAACTCGCAGACGTGATCAACACAGCCGGAAAATGGGTTGCCGACCGCGATGACAAGGTCGCAGACCGCTGTTACCAAGAGCTTGAATCGCGCTGCGCAAAAACCGATATCGGCGGTTCAGCTGTCGCTCACCATTGGTTTGTCGACATGACCGGCCCGTGGAGTACGAAACAGGCCGCTCAACGGGAGGCGATGCGACAGGAATTGGGGATTAAGGATGAATGATGTTTCTGCAAGTAACTGCCACGGAGTCGCAATGTTGCTGAGCCCAGGCGTGAAGCAGAATGACGATACCAATCTACCTGCAGTTCACCGTTTGGGGTTCGGAGTTTAGAGTTCGAGGTTTGTAGTTCCGAGAGCGAGGGCAATGGATAGCTGTGATCTTCATAACTTTCCACCCCCACAGGTCACGCGGCAGACGCGCCACGTTTCGATCAATTCGGCTCCGATTTTCTTCGTGTAAAAATCGATTGCCGGTTGGTTCCAGTCCAGCACATGCCATTCAACGCGGCCGTACTCCCGTTCCTCAGCGATTTGAATCAATCGTTGCAGCAAAGCTGTGCCCACCCCCGCATTCCGATATTCAGGAACAACAAACAGGTCTTCGAGAAACAGTCCCGGCTTGCCAACGAAAGTTGAGTAGTTTCGAAAATAAAGTGCAAACCCGATGACTCTTCTCCCGCGTTCCGCTACCAGCACTTCGACACCAGAACGCTCGTCGCCAAGCACCTTCCGAAAATGATCAGGGGTGGAAACCACTTCGTGCTCCAACCTTTCGTACCGGGCCAATGCGAGCACCAGGTTAAAGATCTCTTCGGCGTCTTCCGGGGTTGCAAAACGGAGGGAAACTTCGTTCATACATTAGAATAGATGAACCTTATAAGCTTCCGAGGGTCGAATAGACAGAAAATCCCTTGGGAACAATAATCTATCGCTCCGGAATTTATTGGGGTTCGAATCGGTTACTCGACGCTGATGCAGAAAACGGATACATGAACAAATGAAGAAGGTGGTCATCTATTCGGATGGCGGATGTGACGGAAACCCTGGACCCGGAGGTTGGGCTGCCACTCTTGCGTATGGGAAGCATAAACGGGAACTGAGTGGAGGCGTTCCGGACACGACGAATAATCGGATGGAACTGCAAGCGGCCATCGAAGCTCTCAACGCTCTCAAAGAACCTTGCGAAGTGAAATTCCATACCGACTCCGCTTATGTAAGAAATGGAGTCTCCAGGTGGCTGTCGAATTGGAAAGAGAACGGTTGGATGACGAAGTCAAAGCAGCCGGTAAAAAACTCGGACCTTTGGCGTTCTCTGGATCTGTCAGCGTCCAAACACAAAATCGAATGGCATTGGGTCAAAGGACACGCTGGCGATGTTGAAAATGAGCGGTGCGATCAACTCGCAAATATTGAGATCGCAAAAATCAAGAAGAACATCAGTCGCGATGAAGGCGATAGGCAGAAGGCAGAAGGCAGAAGGCAGAAGGCAGAAGGCAGAAGGCAGAATTAAGAATTAAGAATTAAGAATTAAGAATTGAGAATTGAAGAGACCGAGGAACTTTTCTCTGCTTGCTTACTTCTTCTCAAAAAATTGTTGATAGACGCTGCCGCTGTCGATTCGGTCAGCAAAACCTGGGGAATCACAGAAGAAGCATGCTTTTGCAAAGTCTGATGGCCAAAGGAATCTCAAGAAGATAGAGTTCGATCTCGATGGCCGGCCCTATTCGATTTGCAATTGTCAGAAAGCTCCAGCGCAGTCTTATTTATTTCGCAGTCGTCTTTCTGATTTCGGTCATCGGCTACCTGACGTTCGGATGGTCACTTATCGATTCGATCTACATGGTAGTCATTACGTTCTTTAGCGTCGGTTATGGAGAAGTTCATCCGCTAGTCAATGACTGGCAAAAAATCTTCACTATGCTGGTAATCGTTGGTGGCACAAGCGCCGTCGTTTTTATTATTGGCGAGATTGTCCGTTCTGTAGCAGAGGGAGAAATAGTCAGAGTCATGCAACAGCTTAGAAAAAGTCGGCAGGTGGAAGGGATCTCGCGTCACGCAATCATCTGCGGTTACGGCAGAATAGGCCAAATTCTCGCAGCTGATCTCAATAAATCAGGTTTCCCGTTTGTGATCGTCGACTTAGCGGACGATCGACTGGCGATGGCTGAAACAGAAGGTTACCTGTTTGTAAAGGGTAGCGCGGCAGAGGAAGAAACATTGATCCACGCCGGGGTGGAACGGGCTCAGGTTCTGGCGAGCGTGCTGCCTCACGACACATTGAATGTGTTCATTACCTTAACAGCTCGGAATCTGAATCGGAACTTGAGAATCATCGCGAGAGGAGAACAGCCAAGCACCGAAAAGAAGCTGTTACAAGCCGGAGCAGACGAAGTGGTCTTACCTGCGACCATTGGAGGTTCACGGATTGCTCATAGCATCACACGCCCCGCAACGATGAAATATCTGCAGGGAACTCGGGGAATCGTTGGCGAAGAGTTGAAGCGGCTTGGCATGGAAATCGACGAGTTGCGCCTGCACCGCGACTCGACACTAACCGGCAAGAAAGTCGGCCAACTTCAGCAAATGGGCGACGGAAGCATGCTCATCGTGGCGATTCAACGAGCGAGCGGGAACATTTTGCGAACAGACTTTCTGGACGAGCAGCTTGAGGAGGGAGATTCAATCATCATTGTGACGCGTCCCAATAGTTTGCCTCCTCTGCTGCGCAGAGAAGTTGATCGCGAGGAGCTCTCCTGACCACGGGTCGATTGGGCGTCCACGAAATTGCGCGACGAACAGCGTCAGATCGTCCAGTTCGCCGTGGTCCCTGACCAGGATGGTCGCCGAGCTCGGCGACAAAGGGGAATTGGTTTTTGATGGCGATAGATTGGCTTCGATCTTTCTGAGGTTACGGGAGTTAAGGCTAAACCAAAATCCTCGCGCCCCTGTTTCTGCGCAAATTCTTCCCGTTCAAACGTTCTATGTACGAGTGGATTGCGTCCGCCGCGAGCGAAGGGAGAAATCCAGAAAAGGGGATCTTGCCGCTATCCCGGAAACCGGAGGTCTAAATCCAATAATGATCAACAAATTGCACATCCCCGGCCGCCGTCACAGCGCCCGGAAAGAAAGAGTCTGTTCCAATGACCAAATTGAAATTCACCAGAATGCTTAAAATCCTCTGTGGACTCTGTGCCATCTTGAGCACAGGTCCGACACACGCGGAAAATGGAAGAACCGGTCTGCTCGGAATGAGACTGAGCGAGGCCGAGAAAACTGACTTTTTCCGTTGGTTCCATCTTCGGGAGACAAACAGGGAGAAAGATACCTCGGGCCAAACGATTGTGACGTTCAAGCCCGAGGGAGAATCCGTTCATGAATTCGTGACCTTGAAAGTCTTTCTGAAAGATCAGGAAAAGATCGTCAGTATTCACCTGATCCTTTCACGCTCGTTTGCAGACGATAGCCAGATGAATGGCGTCCTGGCACGTGACATCTCAAAGAGCCTGCTCCTTGATTCCATTCCCGAATCCGACCAACAACCGATCCATGACCTCGTGGACGCAATCCAGTCAAGCCCAGGAAATTCACACATGATCGTGTTGACCAAAAAGCCCCAGAAGGTGACCGATCCAGAAACGCCTGGATATCAGGCCTACCTCGGGAACCAGCAAACCTTTACAAAGCAGCTTTCGAGCACGGTGTTGAGTATCGAAAATATAGACGAAGAGGGCGCGCCGGTCCTGGAAATCAAGGTGTCGTTGGGCGGGAATTGACAAGGCGATCCGCTTTGCTCCAATACTGTTCAGTTTAGCAGTCCCATGGCCCATAGGCCTCATGGGGCGCTACGCCTCACAGAGTTTGAGAGCTAACCGAACAGTATTGCGTGACCGGGTCACTTTTTGACCCGAATCCATGAGAAATAGCGGATTACTCGTTTTCGCTTTGATGTTCCCATGCATGTGGATAAGTGAACTGGGTCTGGCGGCGCGCAGAGATCCGGAGCTCCATTTGCTCAAGTCCATTCCCCAATTGCGTTCGTCTCAGCAGCTTATAATCGTCACGACAACGGGCTGGAATGAGGTCAACGCAACGGTTCGATTGCTTGAACGCAAACAGGCTGGAACGACACCCTGGGAACAGGTCGGAACCTCGTTTCCGGCGCTCATCGGCAGACGCGGCTTCGCTTGGGGAATTGGATTGCACGGAACCGGCGAACCCGGAATGCCCATAAAAAAGGAAGGTGACCAGAGATCGCCGGCGGGCCTTTTTCGGCTGTACGCGGTATTTGGGATCGCAGATGCTGCCCAGGTTAGCTTTGTCCAATTTTCTTATGAAAAGGTGGCCGCCTCCACAGAGGCGATCGACGATCCTGAATCCAAGTACTACAACCGGATCGTCGATCGAACGGCAATCAAACAACCGGATTGGTCCACTTCCGAAAAAATGCTGGCAGTCCCTGACCAATATAAGCTCGGTCTCATGATTGAGCACAACTGGTCGCAATATCCAGGCTTTGGTTCGTGCATATTTTTCCACGTCTGGAACCCCAACCGATTGGGAACATCCGGATGCACAGCGACTAGTTTGGCGAATTTGGAGCGGTTGCTCCATTGGCTGGACGTCAAGCAACACCCGCTGATCCTCCAGTTGCCATTGCCTGAGTACGACCGGTTAAAGCAATCATGGGAACTGCCCTAACCCGAATTCCGCTCAGCGCCACTTCTCTTATGGGCCATCCATTGATACGCAGTTCGCGTTCAGCCATCCTGGCACGCATCGGCCGCAGTCTCGCAGTTGACGGTCGGATTGCCGGTAATCGGGCAGGAAAGATTCGACCAATCGCCAAAATCTTCGTGAATGATTCAGGTGCTTGGTATGACACAGCTCATGCACTAGCACATAGGCAACCAGCCGAGGCGGCAAAAACAGCAAACGCGCATTGAGACTGATCGAATGCCGCGAAGAACAGCTACCCCATCGGGTCCTCTGGTGCCTGATCGATACCGAAGAGTAGCTGAGTCCGGTTTCCCGACTGACCCGATTGAGCCATGGGACCAGATGCTCTCTGGCCTTTTGCGTCAGCCAAAGTCTCAAGGCCGTCTGGCAGGCGCGAGCACTGTCACTCGGGCCGGTTAACAAGAGGGTTGAGAGGGATGTCTCGCGCAAAACAATCCGTTTCGTCTCTTTCTTGCAGTCAAGCAGGCTCCAGCTCCTGTCGAGCGCTTGCAAGGTGATCACTTCCGGCATCCGCCAAATCGGCTCCGGATCGGCTACTCCTCGTAAGTCCTTCGCCTTCTCCATAGCCCGCTCGATCCAGCGGTTGTTCTTCTCGATCAAGGCTGGTACGCGCGAGACGCTAAACCACTTTGGAACAATAACCTCCAAGCCCTTTTCCAGAGTGACCTGGAGCCGTACGCGTTTCGCTTTCGAGCTGACACGACAAATGTAAGGGTACTTCTGATTCATCAAAATCTTTGACTCCTACTTTGAAACACGAAAGGACCGAATAGACGAGGTTCTTTTCGGAAACTTTTTCAGGCGAGTGCAACCAAATCAGAGACTGATAGAGGGCCACCGGACAGGCGCGGAGTTAATGCATTAAAACGTCAGATAGATATAGACAGACAGTTCTGTCTATTTTATCCAAATAATAGTATGTCTGTGCCCACCCAGAGCGATGCGCGTGACCGGATCATGTTGACGGCAGCTTCTCTGTTCTATAAATCCGGCATCCGCACAATCGGAGTCGACGCAATCATCCGAGAATCAGAAGTCGCTAAGATGACTTTCTACAAACATTTCAAGTCGAAGGATCAATTGATCGTTGAATACCTGCGAGTTCGGGATCGACAGTGGTGGGATTGGATCGACGCCGCATTGAAGCGCTATAAACAAAATGATTTGAAACGGCCGCTGGTTATCTTTGACGCACTTGAACGGCGATTGCAGCGTCCCTTTGATCGCGGGTGCGCTTTCTTAAACGCGATCACCGAGTTGGCAGATGCGAATCATCCGGCCTATCAGTTCGCTCTGGGGCACAAGCGAGAGGTCGAAACCTTTGTTCGTAAAATCTGTCAGGAGGCCGGCTATCAGAATACCAATCGATTGGCCGCACAACTTGTACTATTGCTCGAAGGAGCATTGGCGACCGCTCAACGTCAAGGGGTCTCGGAACCTGCACAGACTGCAAAAAAAATGGCTGGCACCCTGCTGTCCAATTCAGATCGAAAAGATAAATCGACCGTGCGTCCGAAGAAGGTGGGTCGCGTTTGCCCGGATTCGCCTGTTGAACGAATTCGGTTGTAGCCAATCCGCTGCGCTCTACCTCTTGCCGAGCAAGTATTATGGCCGGTACTCGCGAATGCCGGAGCGGTCTTGACCGACGAGCAACAAAGCGAGACAATTGGCTACACAGACTGATCCATTTCGGGTTTCGCGGGAAGATTGATCACTTCAACGTCACGCGCCAAGCCCGCTTCGCTTCTGATTAAGGCAAGCTCATCGCTGAATTCCGGCAATAGTACAGGGCAACCTTGTTTCACCCTGGTCAGGCAGCAGTGATCTCCCACTCGCGCGATTTTCACGCCGGCCCCAGTGCGGATGACTGGAAAATGTTGACCAAGCTTTAAGCAGTTTCGGCCGATGCACCAACGGTCTTTCACTGAATACTCATGGCCATTATGTCGAATGCTTGCCACAATTCGTTGTCCCTAATGCATTCGGCTGTCCAAACCAGGTCGGATTTATCCAGATCCTTCAATGGCAAGGCTCGCCGGGCACGCCCCAGTTTAGTGTAACACATTCCAACACCGTGTCGATACAATCTATATTGTTCGCAATTCGTTTGCGGAATAGATCCCGATATCATTCCAGGTCCAATGACCAGGTGCGGTTATTGCTCATTCACTGCAAAAGATGGCGTTACCAAAACGAATAAGCGGCTTTTTGTTGGATCTTGATGGCACTGTCACCGAAAAAGGAAGGCTTGTACCCGGCGTGCTCGACGCGCTCGGAACCCTGGCTCGAAAAGAAATTCCGTTTCGAATCGTCACCAACACCACAAGCAAACCGCAATCGTTGATTTTAGCGCATATGCGTGCTCTAGGTCTTGAGTTGCGGCCGGAACAGCTGATCACGGCTCCGATTATCGGGCGAGAATACCTGAAGAGCGAAGGAATTACTCGGTGCTTTCCTCTACTTAAATCTTCTCTGCTCGAGGATCTTGCACCTATCGAATTTGTGGAGAGTTCGCCTCAGGCGGTGTTGGTCGGCGATATCGGCGAGGATTTGACCTACGCCGCGCTAAACCGCGCTTTTCGCCTTATACTCGACGGCTCAGCCTTCATTACGCTAGCGCGCAATCGCTATTTCCAAGGGGCGGACGGACTTTGTCTGGATGTGGGCTCCATCGTCGCGGCCCTGGAGTATGCCACTCAGGCAGAGGCTGTTTTGATCGGCAAGCCCGCCCCAAACTTTTTTCGCCTGGCCTGTCGCAGTTTGGGTGTGCCGTGCGAATCCACGGTTGTGATTGGAGACGATTTGGAGGCCGACGTTGCAGGCGCCAAAGCGGCAGGGGCCGGCGGCGTTTGCGTACGTACAGGCAAGTTCAGACCTTCCCAATTAGACAAGTCCGGAATTGTTCCAGATATGATTCTGAACTCTCTTGCAGATCTCCCGCTATTGTTGTCTTAAGTGCAGTGTGTAAAGAGGTTACCAAGGCGTCTCTATCCCAGCTTCATGCCGCCTTGTCTGCTTCAGCTCCCTTGAAGCAGGTGGAACAACCATTTTCGCGAAAAGTCACCGTTTGCGTCCCGCGCACGCCTGAAAGACGAGACAAAATCTCCTCACGGTCAAAACCCGCCACAAGGTTCATGTACTTGAACTCCAAAACGTGGTGATAATTAATATGGTGAACATTTCTCTCATCGGCATAGTCGAGGTAATCCAAGCCATTGATGGCGTAGACATATGGAAAAACGCGCAGAAGCCGTTCCCTGAACTCGAGAATGGAAATGCCCCTATAAATATTCAGACACCAATGGTTCATTTCGAGAAATACGATCGGCTTATAGGTGTTCAGCGTCTCTTTTGCCCCGGCTAGCACCTCCAACTCGAACCCCTCAACATCCACCTTTAAAAAATCCACCCTATCCAGCGGCAGTTCCGGAAAGATGTTGTCCAGCCGCTTAAGAGGGACCGATTGAGCAAAGTGATCGTTTGCAGGGATCTTGTATTTATCAGCCACAAAAGAGCACGCGAAGTTGCTCGGATGCCCCTGCATCAAGACGGTGCCTTCGCTACTGCCTAACGCGAAATTCAGAATCTCAACGTTGGGCGTATTGGAAGCCGAGATATTCTGTTTAAGATACTCGAACGTTCTCAGAATTGGCTCTATGGCGACAACTCGACCTTGATGACAGATCTGTGCAAGCGCAAGCGCAGTCATCCCAATATTTGCGCCAACGTCGATCACTTGATCGTCCGCATCACACAGCCTCGCAAATAGAGTGACTGTGTTTGGTTCGAATTCCCCGCCCAAGTTGCGGATATAGTCGTCGTCACCCTGAATCTGAAATGGATTCCCCGTAATATTAACCATCCGTCCCCCTACTATCTGTCCAGACGGGTTCGCAGCGATAGAATTCGTTTTCATCAATTGGCAAAGTCATTCATTGGCTTCCTCTGTGGACGTTGCTATCGAACAGCTTCATTTGCAATCCGCGCGATCAAAGTGGATTTCCCTTTCGATTTCTCTCTTTGCCGTTTTGACACAAGAGCATTGTTCGTGCCATCTGGGAAGCAACTCCCTCGAACGTTTGGTCCTTTAAAAGCCTTGCTCGCGGATCAGCTTCTAGAGCTCGTTTCTGGTCATTCGGCCAGGAACGTTTTCGTGAGAACGAAGACCCCGAGAAAATGCTGCTGAACCATGACGCCAGCGATTTTGTTAAAGATTAAAAAATCATGAAATTGCAAAACAAAACTAAACCGTTTAGTTTTGTGGATGATCCGAGCTCGTGAACTCACCAAAAACTTCGGAGAGATTGCCGCTGTTCAGTCCATTTCGTTCGAGGTAGCCAAAGGCGAGATCTTCGCTTTCCTAGGACCTAACGGAGCCGGTAAGACGACGACGATCAAAATGTTGACCACCTTGCTGCGACCTTCTGCAGGCAGCGTGGAGCTGGATGGACTTAACCCCGCGACCCAGCAACAGGAAGCTCGCAAACGATTCGGGATCGTTTTTCAGGACTCCAGCACGGATGACGAACTCACAGCCTATGAAAACATGGATTTTCATGGGGTGCTATATAAAGTCCCGAAACCGATCCGTACCGCGCGCATCGAGGAACTCTTAAAACTATTTGAATTGTGGGATCGCCGCGACCACCAGGTTAAACAGTTTTCCGGCGGAATGCGTCGTCGCCTTGAAATCGCTCGCGGCTTTCTTCACACCCCGAAGATTCTCTTTCTGGATGAACCTACCCTAGGGCTCGATCCGCAAACTCGTAACCAGCTCTGGAATCACGTGCAGAAGCTCAATGCGACGGAAAATGTGACCGTCTTTTTAACGACACACTACATGGAGGAAGCGGAACGGGTTGCGCACCGAATTGCCATAATGGATCACGGACGAATTGTTGCTCAAGGCACTTCAACTGAACTCAAAGAGCAGACCGGAGCCGATTCGCTCGAAAAAGCGTTTCTAAAACTGACCGGCACTTCCATTCGGGAAGAAGAGGGTGGCTCCATCGTTCGAATGAGAAAGATCGCCAGACTCCTGAGGCGCTGACGCGAGGTCTTTAGCTTGAGAAAGAAGCGAAATTTTACGGCGCAACCAAGAAATTCTGCAGCAATTAAACTCTAAAAATAACATAATGAATGCCGTCTATATCTTGTGGCTACGCCAGTTGAAGCGTTATGTTCGTTCCAGAACCCGCATCGCGGCGTCATTGGCGCAACCTTTGCTCTTTCTGTTTGCACTTGGCTTCGGGTTCGGACCGATCTTCCAAAAAGCGGGCCATGGTAATTACATCCAGTTTATCTCGCCAGGAGTCATCGGGATGACCGTTCTATTCAATTCGATGTTTTCCGGAATCGAGCTGATTTGGGATCGTCAATTCGGATTCCTGAAGGAGACCCTCGTTGCGCCGGTGTCACGCCTGTCGATCATGATAGGACGGACTTTGGGCGGCGCCACGACGGCGCTGATCCAGGGCACAATCGTCATGGGCGTTTGCATATTAGCCGGTTTCCGAGTTCAGAATCCCGGCTTATTGCCGGTAGCGATTCTTTTCATGGCACTTATTGCCACAACGTTTACCGCGCTTGGCACCGGTATCGCCTCCCTTCTTACCGATTTTCAGGGGTTTCAACTGGTCATGAACCTTCTTGTAATGCCCTGCTTTTTCTTATCAGGTGCGCTGTTTCCTCTGGGTGACGCCCCGCTCCCTTTGCGGATAGTCGCCGGTATTGACCCGCTCTCCTTCGGCGTCGATGGCTTGCGCACTGCGTTAATCGGTGTGGCGCATTTTGGAATATCGACTGACTTGGTAGTTCTTTCGATTTTCACGACGATGTTCCTTGGGTTTGGTGGTTATCTGTTCTCAAGAATTCAGCTCTGACCGTTTTATGGCGCGCACCCCTAGCTCCGAAGCCCACGAAAAGGTGCTCAATGCAGCAGGCGATATGATCACCAAACATGGGGTCGACGGATTCAGCATGGATTCCGTCGCGCGATTATCGGGTGTCAGCAAAGCGACTATCTACAAGCATTGGCCTGACAAAGAAGCGCTCTGTCTTGAAACAGCCAAACGTCTAGCTGGTGTAATACCACCGCTTAATTCTCAGAATCCGCGGGAGAATCTCATTACTTTTTTGGAGCATCTAGCTCGACGAAAAAAAGTGCCGGCCTGGAGCAGGATATGGCCACGGCTAATGAGCTATTCCATTAACAATCCTGAATTTGGCAGACAATTGAGACAATTCTTAGTCGAGCCACAACGACTCGAATTGAGACGGATTCTAGAAAACGCCGGCAGACGAGGAGAATTGATTCCGGATTTGGATACTGATCTTTCGCTCAGCCTGCTGGCCGGTCCAATTTTCCACTGTGCAATGCTTAAGTCCGACGTCCCCGCTAGCTTTGTTGAGCATGTGGTGGACGCTTTTTGGAAGGCACACAGGCCGCACCAAGGCTAATCAAATATTACAGTTTTGTTCCCGTAACACAAAATTCGGTGATCGAGGTGCCAGCGGACGGCGCGGGATAAAACGATCCGTTCAAGGTCGCGCCCTTTCTGGATCAAATCTTCGACTTGGTCCCTGTGAGAAATTCGTGTCACATCCTGTTCAATAATAGGGCCTCCATCGAGTTCTTCTGTGACGTAATGGCTTGAAGATCCGATCAGTTTAACCCCGCGGGCAAAAGCCGCATGATACGGCCGGCCACCCGCAAAAGCGGGCAAAAACGAATGATGAACATTGATGATTTTGCGTGGGTATTGCGCAACAAAATCTTTTGAGAGGATCTGCATGTAGCGGGCCAGGACAATCAGGTCCACCGAACGCTCCCTGAGGTTCGCAAGTTGCAGATTTTCCGCATCGGACTTCGTTTCGGATGTCACAGGCGCATAGCAGAATGGGACATTATAAAATTGGGCCAAAGGTTCCGCTTGCTTGTGATTGCTGATCACGACTCCCAACCGGCAATTCAACTCGCCGGTCTGCTGGCGATGAAGGATGTCGGCCAAACAGTGAAGATAACTGGAAACAAAAATGGCGATGACGGGAGTCCTTTCCGAATAAGCCACCTGCCATGACATCGAGAACCGTGCGGACACGGGCTCAAACCTCTCTCGAAAACTCTCTGCGCTTAGGTCAAATCCCTCGAGCGCCCATTCAACTCGCATCAGGAAAAGGTTCGAGTCACTATCCTGGTGCTGGTCAGCGTGAAGAATATTCGCACCATGATCGTACAGGAACGTTGCGATCGCTGCCACGATTCCTCTGCAGTCCGGGCAGCTTATCAGCAAGATCGCGGTCCGTTTCATCGACTGTTTAGAATGACTTCACGACCGGTTACACTCGACTCGATACAACCGAAGACGGCACGCAACATCTTCACGTTATCCCGCACGTCAGGCTCAGGTTGCCTGGCATTTGCGATCGACTCGATGAAATGATTCAAAACCGGCACTCGTCGATCTGTGATCGTTTCTTCAAACTGGATCTTCTCCAGTGGGGCACCCGGACGATCAACCGAAATCATCGGATGAAATCGGTTTTTAATCGTCGTATTCGCCGTACCTCGCCAAAACATCGTGGCCTCCGACCCGATGAACTCCCACTCGCCTTCCCATGCGGTTCGCTGATGCCGGTAACACCAGTCTCCGTCCCACAGCACGGACGCACCGTTCTCCAATCTCAAAAGACAGACCGCGCTTGATGGAAATCGAAATGCGTTGCCGGGAGTGTCATACTCCAGAGCGGTCACTTTTGAATACTCCTGTGAAGTGATAAAGCGAACCAGATCGAAATGGTGATTCGCCATATCGAGCAAGATCGAGTGCTGCAACTGGTAGAGCGGATGATCATTCTCCAACAGGTCAGGAATGAACTGCCGGAAAAGGATGCGGACGGCCTGCAACTGACCGATCTTGCCACTCTGAATCGCATGACGAAGAATTCGTGCAGAATCCATGAACCGGTAGCCCTGGCCGACCATCACCGTTGCGCCGTTATGATCGACGGCACTCAGGATACGTTCAGCGTCTTCGGGCGAGGTCGCGAGCGGCTTCTCGACAAGAGCATTTTTGCCGTGCTCAACGGCTTTGACCAGTGCAGCACAATGCAATTTCGGAGGAGTCGTCACAAGAACCGCATCGACATCGATTCCCTGGAATGCGCTGTCGAGATCGGGAAAGTGCGCAACACCCAGATTCTTTTGACTCCATTCTCGCGCCTCGGCCGCAGGATCAACGGTTGCAACGAGGCGGGCGTTCGGATGCAACTTCAAAACTTCCGTCCAGGAGCGCCCCCACCAGCCGAGGCCAGCAATCATAAACCGCATCGATTCGTTCACCGCGAAACATTGTCTAATCACAGGCCGCAACACAAGTCGCGTTCTGCCACGATCTTGAAGGGAATCGATCATGCAGAGGTTGGCGGGCAAGCGATTCAACGTCAGGGCTTGAACAGAACTTCCGGGTAGGGCATTAATTGCGACCGGATGACCCAGCGGCTCACAGGGACGAACATGCACCTGATGTATGACTTTAAATGCAAACTGAAATCATCAGCGGGCTAACGTTGGGCCAGGCTGGGGCTGCCGTTCTGCAACTCTCCCTACTCGTCGCTTTTCAATACGGCCTCGACCGGTTGGCAAAAGTCCTACAGGTCGACCATCTCGCGATGGTCAATGATCGAAGCACCAAAACCGCCGTGGTCCGGGCTTTGGTCACACGGCTTGATCTTTGGATCTGGGCGTGCGGTATATACACCCTGCTTGCCTGGCATCTGAACGGACTGTTAACCTCTGCGACGGGCCAGGACTGGGAGTTGCCCGCCCGACAGCCCGCTATTCTTCAAGGCATCACAATTCTCGTTCTGAGTTCGTTGGCCGGCAGGCTCATTTATGTCACAAATCGACCCCTGCGTGCCTTGGCAGCCGGCGATTCCTCCCACTGGGAAAGCGTTCTTGCTGTGTTGTGCGCGGACGCACTTCAGATTGGGATTCCGCTGGTCGCGGCGATTTTTGTACTTAGCAGGCTCGGATTGCCTGCTTCCGTGACGTCGAAGAGTCGTGACATTATCAACGCAGCGATCATCCTAGCAACCGGCTATCTCGCAGCTCGCCAGGTTAATTTAGCTGCTGACAAAATCATTCAGTCCCACCGGATACGCGGCGGGGTCGATCTACGATCCCGTGCATTGTACACAGAAGTTACCTCCCTCCGCAAAGCGATCATTGTCGTAATCATATTTCTCACCGTCGCAACCGCTATGATTTTCTGTGCGCCTTTGCGGCATGTCGGCACGAGTCTACTGGCCTCCGCCGGAATCATCACGGTGCTTGCCGGAGTTGTCGTGCAACGTTCGCTTGGTCAATTCTTTGCAGGGTTTCAATTGGCGCTGACGCAACCGATCCTGCTCGATGATGTGGTTGTGGTGGAAGGTGAGTTTGGGAAAGTGGAGGAAATCACGCTTGCATACGTCGTGCTTCACCTTTGGGATCAGCGACGTCTTGTGATTCCTATCACTTACTTTCTCGAGAAACCGTTCGAAAACTGGACGCGCCGCTCACCGGAGGTCCTCGGAACAGTGTTCCTCTACTTCGATTACCATTTACCCGTCGACGAACTCCGAAAAGAGTTTGATCGCTATCTGGACGCGCATCCCGCCTGGGATAGGCGAAAGAAAGCCCTTGTGATCACAGATGCCAAGGAAACGTCAATGCAATTGCGTGTATTAGTCAGCGCAGCCAATCACGAAAAGCTCTGGACTCTCCGCTGCGATGTTCGTGAAGCATTGATCACCTACGTCCAGGAGAAGCATCCGTCTCACCTGGTCAAAACCCGTCTGGTCGTCCAGGCGCTCCCGAATCAGACGCCGGCATTTACCCAGTCATCCAACGTCCCGCGCGAATGCTAAGGCGGTTCCTCAGGGGAATCAGAGACCTTTTAGCGGCGACGCTTCAACCGCTCCCGATTTCTTCCAGAATCGCCGGACCACCAAAAGGATTTTATCGGTCGTTCAAAGAGTACGAAACTAGTGTTCGTGATCCGGTTTCGAGAGAATGGCCTGTCCTGGCACCAGAATCTGTGACGCTTTCACCTCCGAAAGGCCTGGGACCACAAGAACTGGCAATGTTTCGCCCATTGGATCATCTATGTTCCGGTTTCAGTCTGTTTCGGATCGGCCACGGTCGTTTTCATCGCGATGCACGAGCAGTCCTGACATCGAACGACCGGATTCTCGTGCCATTCTCCGCTCACATGGGATCCGGTCCCTCTGAAAATTGGCTCTTTCGCAAAATATCGCTTGGCCGCTTGACCTCCGTTCCCGGCAGGTCGCTCCTCCTTGTCGGCAGTCGCAACTATTATCATTTCCTGGTTGAGGACCTGCAACGGATCTGGCTGGCTCGTGAGGCCGGTATCGAACTGAATAGCTTCGATCACATCCTGATGTTCTCGCCCTTCCACGAATTTCAAAAAACTCTTTGTGATCGCGTTGGAATCGATCTGGCAAAGATTATTCCGCTCGAACAAGTGCCGCATGTTGGGTGCGAAGAACTATTCATGACCACCATGCCATGGGACTACGGACCAACTTATATGGAAAAGGTGAGCACTTTTCTCTCCAGTCTGACCCGTTCATCGTCATTTCCAGTATACAGGCGGATCTATATCTCAAGAGAACGTTGCACTCACGGCAAGATTACGAATGAACTGGAGCTGATGCGTGATTTGCACAGAAATGGATTTGAAAAAATCGTACTCGAAACACTCCCATTTGACGAACAGGTGGCGCTGTTTGCCCACTCCGAAATCATCATAGGAGCACACGGAGCCGGTTTTACTAATCTCGTTTTTTCAAAGCCCGAATGCAAAGTCGTCGAGATTCGCAATCCGGTGTTCCAGTCGCCAGGTGCAAACTTGTATTGGCGATTGAGCCAGTTCCTGAACCTGGACTATCACACATATTTTGCATCGCCTGATAAAACAGATCATCGAGCGCCAAAGGGACAAGTGGTCGATCCGGCGAGATTGCCGAATATGAGCATGGAAATGGACAGTTTCCTGCAGTTCTTGAGTACTATACTTCAATAAATTCGCTGTGAGCCTCAGTCTAATGACGCTTGCGGCGCCAGGATGGGTATGTCAGATACACCGCTGGCGCCGCTCGCATCAACAATGGCAACGTCCCTCAATCGCCGCCATTGCCACGAAATCTATTTCGGCGTCCCGTAGAGCTTGCAGAGCTCCAGATTCACTTCCAGGACATTAACAAGTTTTTCGCCTGCCAGTCCGGCAAATGGCGCCGTGGCGTTCTTCTGCAGGATCTGCTCTATATCCGCATGAACCGAGGATACGCCGCCAATGGACCCACTACGATGGTCTGCTGTTTGGGTTGCCCATTGTCTCCAGTCCCCATCGCCCCGGCTTCAAGCGTCGATACGGGATGGGCGCTGGCGAAGGTCATCGGTGATCCTTGCTCCAGAAAAACCAATGCAAGCATGAACGAAACGGGCAGAAACGTGTACATGACCACCCGCCACATATCGACAAAAAAGTTTCCGAGATGTGGATCACTTCGCAGCGCTCGAATAATCGCGGTGAGACCGCAAAATCCGATGGAGGCAGATAGAAAAAAGTTAGTAAGACAAAAAAAGATCTGGCTGAAATTTGAAAAGTGCTGATCTCCGGAATAATGCTGTAAGTCAGTGTTAGTCATGAAAGAAATAACACTGTGAAAAATAGTACTCGGCGCCAGCATCCCTCGTCCAAGATCATTCAGCGGAAAAATCGGTTGTAACGATAGAACGACAAATCCAAAGACGAACAATACTGTATTGAACAGCAATAACGCCCCGGTATACTGCTTCCAGTTCTGAGGGCCGCTATCCAGCTTTGTTTCAATCCACTTCAGAGGAGCCCATGGACGATACTTCCCGTCCATTATCCACGATAGGTATTTACTCAGCGGAAACGCGAGTAGTGTCGTGACGACAAGAATTGTAATTGGCAATAACCACATTTTTGAAACCTCCTATTCAAATTCCCAAAGGTCGGCGCTGATCAAAACCACTCTGGCCGTACGAGGGCGACAAACAGATAAATAAACAGAAACAACGAAACGACTGCAGTGACGTAGATCATGATTTTCTCTTTGTTAAATCTTTTCGCATGCCGCCATAAAAAGGAAGCAAGCGCCCATCGAAACGAGTCCAAGGGCAAACAATCCCGGAAGCCATATCGTAAGATCCATATATAGTATTACGTTGATGTGAGTTGGAAAACCGAACGCCTAACACCGCTAAGCTCGGTATAACAAGCGTCCCAAAAGGAAGTGCCCATTCCGGTGATGAGGTAACGCCGGAGAAAAGCGAAGTTGTGAACTCAGCGAAGGAGGTTTCGCTCTATCCACTACTCCCAAACCCCTAAATGTCCCACCGCCTCAGCAAGCTGCTCTTATGCCAAATGCAGTGGGTGGGCCCGCTCCCACTCTTGCGCCCCTGTCGGTTTCGTAAATCTTCCGGTCCCGAGTGAACTGAAAAAGTTAACCCCGCTCGCAAAACGCGAGATTCTCCGATTCACGAACTCGCAAATTGCGATGAAACCCCGCCGTTGTGCGGTATGCTCGCTCGAACGAACCACTTGCTTACGATGTCCAAAGTTACGGAGGGAATCGTAACTTCACTTTGATGTACACGCTTGGAGCTTTCATGGTTAGCTCGGACGACGACATGCGTCCCTATGCACTGGTAGAGGGGAGCCCCGAATCGTTGGATCGCGCTGAAATCTCCAGAGGCCGCCTGCACAAATCGGGCGCCAACGGCTACCTGCACAAATCGTTCGATCTGCTGACGTCGTTTAGGGATGTGCTGGGTAAGCGTGTGAGCGAACTTCCGGGCAACTACGAATCCGGAGAATTGCTTCGCGATACGGCAATGGATCTTGAGACAAACGTTGCCGATTTGCATCATTTCAATGATGTCTATGTCTTGGACAACTTTCGTCCGGCAGTGACAAATAAGAACTGGCGAATCGACTGTGGTGTCGCCGGATACGACAATCGACTCGGCCTGCCACCATTTTTTCCGACAAGGTTGCGGTTCGAGGATTACATCTTTCGCCTCTGGATCCAGCAGGATGGCGTAGTCTACTGATCATTCAGACCCTTTCCATTGAGAATTTGCGGCATCCATTTTTCAACCCTTGACTCCCGAGTCTTGGATTGTTTAGGCGCAGAAAAATAGAAAATGTATGTTCTTTGCCGTCCGGGAGTTAAAGCCTCAAAGGCAGTCCTCAAAGCAGAGATCTTATCTAATTTATTTTGAAATTCTTCGGGAATTTTAAGTTCTGTAAATTTTTTAGTGATCACTTTCAAGCCGGCTTTTTCCACCTCAATGGCTTGATGAATATAAGCCTTCAAGATGGTTTCGATCTCCGCTATCTCTCGGACATTGGTGAACCGAATCTGGCGCCCCGCCTCTGTATTCTCTCCTGCTTTTACTAGAATACCATTGGCATCATTTAACAAAGCACCTTTGAAAAAGAGAAGTGCACAGTATGCTTTTAATGAAAGTATTACGACTATGTTACCTTTCTGAAACGTGTAACAAGGTTTGCCCCATTTCAATTCTTCGGTCAGCTGACAGCTAAGAAGGATCGTTCTCAATTTATCCAATTCTTTCTGCCACTTTTTCGATTTGGCTAAGTATTCATCAACCTTAGGATTCATCTTGCTTTTTGTCATGTCTGCGAGATCGCATGTAATCGATGATTGACTGATTGAAGCTGCACAAAGAGGTGTTGATAGACTTGCTCATAGCGGACCGCGAGCCGCCTGGAGCGTTCTTCGTCTGGTTTCAGGCATATTTCATCACGCCGACCAATCGATACCGCCTGCGCAGCGTCAGCAAATACGCCCGACCCGATCCCCGCCAACAACGCCACTCCGAAACTGACCGTCTCGCGGATTGGATTGATCATGAGGGGAACACCGAAAACATCCGCTTTGATCTGCGCGAGAAGCCGATTCTGAAGCGTCGTGCCGATCGAAATAATCTGGGCCGGCGGCGACTGACCTGCGATCTTAACCATCGCATCCACAATTCCGCGCGCCTCAAACGCGACTCCTTCCAGAACAGCTCGAAACATGTGTGCGCGTGTTGTGGTCGGCTTCAGCCCGATAAACACGCCAGAGACTTGCAAATCGGGATGTGGTGTCAGACTTCGAGCCAGGTGCGGCAAAAACACCGGTACATCCGATTCGATGCGCGAAGCCTCGTCAATCAATTCCTGAAAATCTGCGTTGCTCCCCAACTCGCGACGAAACCAGTCGATTGCTGAACCAGCCGTAAAGATTCCTCCAGTGAGATAGTAGAGCGGCCTGTCGATCCAGATAGCCCCCTGGGCTAGGCCATGCATGGCAATTGTTGGATCAAGATTGGCGTGATCGGATACGGACAAGAGCATCTCCGAAGTTCCGATGCTGTCCACTAACGCTTCCTTAGCGAGTCCGCTCGCCGCAAATGCGCCGCCGACGTGATCATGCACGCCCACACAGACAATCGCCGTTCGCGGAAGAGTGGTGTCCGCAGCAGCCAACTCCGTTACTGGACCGAGTGTCGTTCCACTCCTGAGAATCGGAGGAAAGCAAGCTGGATCAATGTCGACATCGTTTAGCAAATCTTTATCCCAACTGCCGTGCCGAATATTATAAGCCAGAGTTCTGCAGGCGAGACTCGGATCGGTTGCCGCGACCCCGCAAAGCCGAAACGCGATGTAGTCAGCGAGATGAAGCCAAAAGCGGGCCTTTCGAAATGCGATCGGATTGTGTTCCCGTAGCCACAACGCTTTGCAGACTCCAAACATCGGATCCGGATTAAGACCCGACATCTGGAATAATCTATCGTAACCGATCCGCTCGCAGAGCCAGTCGTACTGGGAAGTAGTCCTTGTGTCGAACCATGCGATAGCGGATGCCAGGGGTTCGCCGTCCAAACCAACAGGCACCAACGACTCGGCCACACTGCCAACAGCAATTCCTCTTACCCATTCGGCGGATTCCAGCTTGGAAACCACAAGCCGGATTGCTTGACACACGACCTGCCAAATTGGACCGGGCTCGAAATCGGTCCAATCCGGACGGGGATGCGAAACAGGCGTTGGAAAGACTGCCGCTGCGACGACAGCACCGGTCTCGTTGATCGCCAGACATTTGATATTCGTCGTTCCGACATCCAGACCGAGAAGCAGATTTTGAGACGCCATGAATAGAGTTGTGTTAGCCTGCGGTGAACTCGTCGCCGCCCTGTTTCTGGGCCGTTTGGAAGTTACTCGGGAGCTACAATTAGCTCAACCCCGGCCTCGACGAGCGCTTGCCTGATGTCACCGGGCGGCGCCAAGTCGGTCACCAAAATATCAATCGTTTCCAGAGTCGCGATATGCCCAAACGCGGTTCGACCAACTTTGGACCCATCCGCCAAAACTATTGTACGCCCCGCCGAAGCGATCATCTCCGCGAGCATCGACACTTCTTCCAGAGCAGTTGTGGCGATGCCTCTGTCAGCCGTCACTCCACTCACGCCAATGACCGCGGTGTCTACGCTGATTCCCCTTCCCCGAAAACCCACAGATCCGATCGTGGAAACCAGATTCCTTTGGTACTGTCCTCCAATCACGTAAATATCTTGAACCACGTCCGGCGATAGTATCGAAGGAATAGCGAGGTTGTTTGTAACGATTGTCAGACCTCGAAGTGAACCGAGACTGGTCGCGAATGCGAGGGTGGTGGTTCCACCGTTTACGATCAATGTTTCGCCATCCGCGATCAAATTGGCGGCGGCCTTTCCGATCCGCGCTTTTGCTCCGGCTTGCGCTTGACCACGAACAGAAAACGAAGTCTCGCGATGAACCAGAAATCCGGACGAAACCGCTCCCCCATGAGTGCGGAGGATCATCTTTCGTTGTTCCAGATACTGAAGATCCCGCCGGATCGTATCATCGGAAACGTGAAAATGCTGGGCGAGTTCGTCCACGGTGGCGAGTGCCACTGTCGAAGCTGACCCCACGAACGTGACAATCGCCGCTGTTAACAACCCCGACATGCTCGAACTCAAGAAACTCTCAGCAAAATTCGAAGAGCAGAACCCGGACATTAAGCTCAACTGGGTAATCGTGGAAGAAAATGTCCTCCGCCAGCGGGTGACGACGGACGTTTCGCAAGGCAGTGGCCAGTTTGATCTCATTTTTATCGGCCTTTATGAAACGCCGATTTTTGCGAAACGGGGTTGGCTGCTGCCAATCAAGGATTTATCGACGGACTATGACGTCGACGACGTTTTCAAATCACTTCGGGACGGATTGTCTTACGACGGTAACCTGTACGCGCTTCCGTTTTATGGAGAAAGCTCGTTCCTGATGTATCGAAAAGATCTCTTCGAGGCGAAGGGACTAAAGATGCCGGATCAGCCTACGTACGAAGAGATTGCCAAGTTCGCTGAGGCGGTTGGGGATCCGACCAACGGAATTTACGGAATCGCACTTCGCGGTCAGCCCGGTTGGGGTGAAAACATGGCCACAGTCGACACGATGGCGAATTCCTTCGGTGCGACCTGGTTTGACGAGAAATGGCAACCGACGCTCGATACCGCTGAGTGGAAGAAAGCGGTCAATTTCTATGTAAATCTGGCGCACAAATATGGACCGCGGGGCCTCACCGCAAATGGGTTCAACGAAAATCTGACCTTATTCGCAGGTGGAAAAGCTGCGATGTGGATCGACGCTACGGTCGCGGGCGGCATGCTTGAGAATCCGAAGCAGTCTCAAGTTGTTGGCAAGGTGGGATACGCGCCCGCGCCGATCGCCGTGACACCAAACGGCTCCCATTGGCTCTGGTCATGGGCCTTTGCGATTCCGGCTCACGCGCCACACCAGGATGGCGCCAAGAAATTCGCCGAATGGGCGACCTCCAAGGAGTATATCAAACTGGTAGCCAACGATCTCGGCTGGGCCTCCGTTCCGCCCGGCACCAGAAAGTCGACGTACGATAATCCGGATTATCAGAAAGCGGCTCCCTTCGCGGCACAAACACTGAAAGCGATGCAAACGGCCGATCCGACCAACCCCTGCATCAAGAAGGTTCCCTATACCGGAATAACTTTTGTCGGAATCCCTGAGTTCCAAGCCATCGGAACCGTAGTGGGCCAGAATATCGCGGGAGCCCTCGCAGGCAAAACAACGGTCGACCAGGCTCTGAAGATCAGCCAATCCGAAACCGAACGCGCCATGCGTCAAGCCGGATACCTGAAATAAGGAGGTCCGGAGCCCACAGATTAATGTAGACTTTCAGACTGTCCATTCCGGCTAAGAGTTTCACCACGGAGGCACGGAGGACACAGAGATTCGGATTTTTTGGAGTTTTGCTGTCCGAACCGGAGCGATGTCGCGTTGAACTCGCCTCACGGACACGGGCGCGTCAGAAAACGCGAGAACGTTTGGGAGTTAATGGAGGATTGGCACTAGCCTGTCTTCGACTGGCTTCCAGCCTGTCCTACTTATGCGTCCCTGTTATGGCGGCGCGTTCAACACGACAGCGCTCTAATCCGGATAGTAAAACTCCAAAAATCCGAAACTCTGCGTCCTCTGCGCCTTGTATCTTCCTTGTTCTGACATTTTACCCCCTTTTGAAGCCGCCCGGAAGGGCGGAAGCTTAAGACGAAGTTTTGGCTGAGAGAGGAGGAGAACTCGCTTGGCGCCTCGGTCTAGGAACCTGTCACAAAGATTGGCTCCTCGCTCTCTCTAGCCGCTTCTTCCTTTAAAACTGAACCGTATCATTGGTAACAAGATCATTAGATTTTGGTGTTCTGATCGATCTTGGAAGCCTGCATTGACAAGGATCGTTTTGGAAGAGGCCCTGCCGAAGCTTCTTTAGAAAGACTCCAGCAATGAAAACACTCTACTTCCTGGGTTTTGACGTCGCAAAACATTATTGCGACTTCGCTCTGCTCAATGCCAACGCGGCGTTGCTCTGGCGTGGGCGATTTGAAAATAATCAGACTGGAGATCAATCGATTCGTCGATTCGCTCAAAAGCCGAAAATTCGATCTTAAAAGAGTCCTTTTCGGATTAGAAGCCACTGGCATTTACTCTCAGAGACTGCTTGGCAGCCTTCAGCAGCTTCAACTGGCAGCTTGTCTGCTTAATCCTGCTCAGGTCAAATATTTCGGTATCTCCAAACTGCGCCGTTCAAAGAATGATTCCTGCGACGCTTTGCTTATCGCTCACTATCTGCTGGAGCGTCGCCCAGCTGCTACCAAGCCCTTAAGCACAGCTGAAGCACAGCTCAAAGAGCTTGTCGTCGCTCGTGAGAGCCTTTGCAGCGATTTGGTGCGTCAGAAAAATCGCAGGGAAAAACATCGCCTCTTATCCGACAAGCTCCCTGCCATTGTCCTGCAGCAAGGACTGGAACGTATCAAGCAGTTCAAACTCTGGATTAACCAACTCGACCACCAAATTGCCCAGCTTATCGATTCGGATCCGGTTTTAAAAACTCGTTGCCAATTGCTCTGCTCCATCCCGGGTATCGCACTTTGCTCTGCCGCCAAAATCCTTTCCCAACTTGCCGGTAAAGACTTTGAGTCCGCTCATCAATTGGTTCTCTACTGCGGACTCAACCCAAGACAGAACCAGTCTGGCCAATCCAATCGCTCAAGCCCCATTTCCAAGGTCGGCAATGCCCTTTTACGCAAAGCCCTCTTCATGCCTGCCGCTGTTGCCTCCCGTCATTGCGCTCCCATCAAACTCTGGAGCCAACTCCTTCAGCGTCGACGTCCTGACCTTTCCAAACTCTCCATCCGCACCGCCCTCATGCACAAGCTCCTGCGCATCATCTTCGCCGTCCTCCACAAACAAACTCCCTTCGACCCTCAACTCATCGCTGTCTCAAACTTCCCTTGACACCCAAGACCGTATCTTTGTGGTAAATCCAGACCTCTGTGCCCTTGAACCTGCCCCGATTTGACGGACACGGGAACTCAAAGAAAATGAGAGAACCCGATGGAAGAAAAAAAGAAGCATATCATCTACAAAGAGGAGTTCAGACGCCAGGCGGTGGAGATGGTGATCCACGGCGGCAAGAGCGTTGCGCAGGTGGCCCGGGAACTTGGGGTCAGTGAGTTCAGTTTAAATCTGTGGAAGAAGAAATATCTGAAGGAGTTCGCACCGGCCCAGGTCGATGGGGAGGAAAGAACTCCGGAGCAGATGTATGAGGAGATACGGCGGCTGCAGAAGGAAAACCAATACCTTAAGACTCAGCGCGATATCTTAAAAAAAGCGATGAGCATACTGGGCGAGGAGCCGAATCCCGGTATGCGGTGATCAAAGCCTTATCGGTGCAATACGCTATCAAGCCCTGTTGTGAAGCGCTGCGCGTATCGCGCAGCGGGTTTTACCAATGGCAGAAGGGGGCCCAGTCAAAGCGAGCCCGTGAGGAGGCCGAGTTGGTTAAGGAGATAAAGTCCATTTACGATGCCAATAAGGGTCGATACGGCAGTCCGCGGGTGACCCAGACTTTGCGCATAACCGGGAAGCGCTATGGCAAGAATCGGGTGGCGCGCCTGATGCGCAAAGATGGCTTAAGAGCCCGGCGTAAGCGGGCATTCCGGCCTCGGACCACAGTTAGTGGAAAGCTCTCTGTACCCAATCTGGTAAAGGATTTGGAGCCGACTCATATCGATCAGATTTGGGTCAGTGATATCACTTACGTGGCAACCCTAGAAGGATGGCTTTACCTGGCAGTGATCCTGGATCTGTTCAGCCGCAAAGTGGTCGGATGGAAGCTGGGAGAATCCTTGGAGGCAGAGTTGGTTCAGGAGGCCCTGGACAATGCCCTGTGCAGACGTGATCCACAGAGGGGAATGTATTTTCATTCCGATCGAGGTAGTCAGTATTCGAGTCAGGCGGTATGTAAACCCTTAAGGGTTATCGGGGCCAATCGGAGCATGAGCGCTAGGGGAAACTGTTACGATAATGCGAAAGCAGAAGCCTTCTTCAGTACGCTCAAAACGGAATGTTTTCCGGCCAGACAACTCTTTGAATCCAAGGCTCAGGCACGACGTGAAATCTTCGAGTACATCGAAGTTTACTACAACAATCAGCGCGTTCATAGCGCGCTCGGTTACCAGACTCCGTCCGGATTTGAGGCGCTTAAGAACAAAACAAAAACCAACTTTTTCGCAGAAAAAGCTACAGTGATCCCTTTTCAGAATGCGTAACGTAGTTCAAGCGAGCAAATGGAATAAATGGAAGGCAGGCCGTAGGCAGGTGCCGTTTATGCCGGATTGCGACCTTGAACTCGAGTGCAGCGTTCTGATCAATCCAACAACCAACAAATAACACGATTCTCGTGTCCGTTTTTTCGGGGGAAGTACACCTCTTCCGTGTCCTTCTCTGCGTCCTCCTCCTCCGTGTCTCCGTGTCTCTGTGGTGAACCCTTCTTCGGGGCGCCGTTGCTGTTGGAATTCTTTACAGAACCGGTTTATCTGATGTTGCGCTATGACTCAGGGATACCGGCGAGATGTATAACGAGGGAGCCGACCCAGGAACGTGCGACTTTCATCGGAAGCGAGCGTTCTGGACGTTTTTCATCACAGCTCTGGGATTAGCTGTTGTTTTTCTCGATATCTCGATCGTCAATGTCGCGCTCCAGAGCATTTCGACCGGTTTCAATATTGGCGTCACCGATCTCGAATGGATCGTAGACGCTTACACATTGGCATTTGCCGGACTTCTGCTGACTGCCGGCGCAATCGGCGATCGCCTAGGGAACAAAGGCATTTTCCTATCAGGCGTACTAGTCTTCGCCATCTCTTCATTGCTGTGCGGACTCGCCCCAACCCATTGGATCCTGATCACTGGACGGGTCCTGCAAGGCGTGGGCGCCGCACTCATCATCCCGAGTTCACTGACACTGCTGAACCATGCGTACGACGATCCCCGCGAACGGGCGAGAGCATTTGGAGCTTGGGGCGCATGTGGATCGACGGCGATCGCGTCGGGACCTCTAATTGGTGGTCTGCTTATCCATCTGTTCGGTTGGCGCAGTATATTCCTGGTGAATATTCCAGTCGGAATTGTGGCGGTCACGCTGGGGAGCGTTCTGATCCAGAGAGACAAGCATATTGCAGGTCGACACATTGATTTCGCTGGGTTGGTTACGAGTCTGGTTGCGCTAACCTCCCTCGTAGGAACGCTTGTGGAGGGCCCCAGGTTAGGTTGGAGATCGATGCCGATCATCGGATTGATCCTCCTTTTTCTGGTCTGTTCCGCCGGCTGGGTCGCTATCGAATCTCTGCACCCGGACCCGATGTTGCCGCTCAAGCTATTTCGTGTACGCGAGTTTTCGGTGATCTGTGTCGTAGGGCTCGTGATGAACATCGCATTTTACGGCGTCGTTTTTACGTTGAGCCTCTATTTCCAAAAGATCAGACACCTGACTCCGTTCGAAACAGGGCTGAGCTTTCTGCCGATGAGCGGTGTCATGATTGTCGGAAATATTTTTTCCGGCAGACTGGCCGCAAAATACGGCGGTCACGTTCCAGTCCTGTTGGGGACAGTCATCGATGGAATTTTTTTTGGCTGGGCCGCGTTATCTGCAAGTGAATCCGTTGGCCTACCGTTTTTAATTTTTCAGGTTGGGATGATTGGTATCGGAGTCTCGCTGGTTGTGCCACCGCTGGTCGCCATTTGCCTGGGCAGCGTCGACAAGACTCAGATCGGGGTCGCGTCGGGTGCACTCAACACCAGCCGCCAAATCGGAACTGCTGCCGGGGTGGCGTTGCTGGGATCTATGCTGACTACGGAGTCCGGCTTTCTCTGGGGGTTTCGGGGTGGATTATTTGTCGCGGCGCTCCTCAGCTTTCTTGCGGCTGCTCTGACGCTTTTTTTTTGTGCGCCCGGGAGCTGCTGTTATGATCGTGAGCGTGCCGATCGAGTGAAAATCGAAATCGCAGCGGCACAACCGTAACGAGGCTCTGGCGCGAATAGTGCTCGTTACTCTCTTACGCACTATGACTCCAACCAAAGTTTGGCTCGGACGACCCTATCCGCTTGGCGCGACATGGCACGGAAACGGTGTCAATTTTGCCCTCTATTCTGAAAACGCGACAGCGGTCGACCTTTGCCTCTTTGACTCGACGGGTACTTCGCAGGAAGAGGGTCGGATTCGAATGAAGGAACAGTCGGATGAAGTCTGGCACATTTTCCTTCCGGATATCAAACCGGGCCAACTCTACGGATATCGTGTTCACGGGCCCTATAAACCGGAAAATGGAGCGCGATTTAATTCGTTTAAGCTTCTCTTGGACCCATATGCAAAGGCGATCGCCGGCACCGTGGAGTGGTCCGACGAAATGTTTGGCTACAAAATCGGCAGCCCGAAGGAGGACCTGGAACGAGATGTCCGCAATAATGCGGCCAGTGTCCCAAAATCGGTCGTTATCGACTCCACCTTCGATTGGAAGGGCGATCGCGTACCGGACCGTCCATTGCACGAAACCGTCGTGTACGAAGTCCATGTGAAAGGCTTTTCCAAAGGTTGTCCGTACATTCCCAAAGAGATCCGTGGAACCTATGCAGGTCTAGGGAGTTCATGGGCAATTGACTATTTCAAAAATCTCGGCGTAACCGCCGTCGAGCTTTTACCAATTCATCAATTCCTGGATGATAAGACGTTGGTTGATCGCGGACTCAGCAATTACTGGGGCTACAATAGTATCGGCTATTTCGCTCCAGATTTCCGGTATAGCTCCAACGGCGCTGGCGGAGGACAAGTGCAAGAATTCAAAACGATGGTGAGAAATCTGCACGGCGCCGGGATCGAAGTCCTGCTGGACGTCGTCTATAATCACACGGCCGAGGGAAATCATCTAGGCCCGACGCTCTGTTTCAAGGGGATCGAGAACTATAACTACTATCGGTTGGTTCCCGATAATCTCCGGTATTACATGGACTATACCGGGACTGGGAACACCCTCAACGTCATGCATGCGCGATCGCTCCAACTGATCATGGACAGCTTACGTTACTGGGTTAAGGAGATGCACGTCGACGGCTTCCGATTCGATCTCGCATCGACACTTGCTCGAGAGCTCCATGCAGTCAGCAAACTCTCAGCGTTTTTCGACATCATTCATCAGGACCCGGTGCTTTCTCAGGTCAAGCTGATCGCCGAGCCATGGGACGTCGGAGAAGGAGGCTATCAAGTCGGTAACTTTCCCGTGTTGTGGGCGGAATGGAACGGTAAATACCGTGACTCGGTCCGAAGCTACTGGAAAGGTGACGAAGGTTTGATTGGGGAGCTTGCCTACCGGCTTACCGGTTCCCCGGACCTTTACCAGTGGAACGGAAAGCGCCCGCAAGCGAGCATCAATTTCGTGACTGCGCATGATGGATTCACACTGGCGGATTTGGTTTCTTATAACGACAAACACAACGACGCCAACGGCGAGAACAATCAGGACGGTGACAACAACAATCGATCATGGAATTGCGGGAGTGAAGGCCCTACAAAAGAGGAGGAAATCAACTCGCTGCGACGCCGGCAGCAGCGCAATTTTCTTTGCACTCTGTTTCTGTCTCAGGGAGTCCCCATGCTATGCGGGGGCGACGAATATGGCAGAACGCAACAAGGAAATAACAACGCCTATTGTCAGGACAACGAAATCTCCTGGACGAACTGGGCATGGGATGACCACGCAGAACGTTTGCACAAGTTTACTTCACGATTAATCCACTTGCGCCGTGAACATCCGATCTTTCGCCGACCGAAGTTCTTCCAGGGACGCAAGATTCGAGGATCGGATGTCAAAGACATCATGTGGTTCAATCCTGGAGGCTCCGAGATGGAAGATGCGGAGTGGGAAACTGGCTTTGTTCGTACATTGGGGGTGATGCTGAGCGGCGACACCATCGACGTACTCGACTTCTATTGCAATTCGATCCAGGATGATACGTTCCTGATGCTTTTCAACGCACACCATGAGCCAGTAAAATTTATGATTCCCGGTCAGGAAGAAGTCCGCTGGGAACTCCTTCTCGACACGCGGCATGAAGATGGCTTTTTGGAGGAATCGCAAATCCTCTCTTCTTCCGATGAATACGACCTCGGGGACCGCTCCTTCTCTCTTTTGCGTCTCTGCGTCGGTGAGAAGTCCCATGCACGCTCCTCTTCTTGGAAAAAGCGCGCCGCGAAAGTTGGCAAATCATCCCCTCAATCCAAGCGTTAGGCTGAACTGTTCAGTTTACCAGTCTATTACGGCTCATTGGGGGTAATACACCTCATAGAGGTTTTTGAGACCGGGATTCAAGACGCGGAAATTGAGCCAGGCATTCATCTCGCGGAAAAAAGTAGCGGACTTTTCCTTCTATCCGGAGAATTCTGCTATGGGAGGCTGCGGCCAATCTTGCCGGTCGCACTGGCGACCTTCTCAGAAATAGCAATGTTATCCCGGACTCTATCGAGAAACACCCATTTTGAAGCGTAGACAAAGATGAGTAACCCACAAAGAAAGATCACGTTCATCGGAGCCGGAAGCACGGTTTTCGCAAAGAACCTCATAGGCGATATACTGAGCTACCCTGAATTGGCGGATTCCTTGATTTGCCTTTTCGACATTAATGAAACCCGTCTGCGAAGCTCAGAAGCCGTTGCTCAAAGGATTATCCAAACCTTGAAAGTTCCGGCAAAGATCGAAACGACAACGGACCGGAGCCGCGCGCTGGAAGGCGCTGCATACGCTATCAACATGATCCAGGTCGGCGGTTACCGGCCCTGTACGGTCACCGACTTCGAAATTCCTAAGAAATACGGTTTGCGACAGACGATCGCTGACACGCTTGGGATCGGAGGTATCATGAGAGCACTGCGCACAACGCCCGTTCTGGTGGATATGTGCAAGGAAATGGAACGTCTTTGTCCCGATGTGGTTCACTTGAATTACGTCAATCCAATGGCGATCAATTGCTGGGCCCTGAATGAAGCAACCAATATCAAAACTGTTGGACTATGCCACAGCGTTCAACACACCGCAGGAGAACTATCCAAGGATATCGGGATCCCATTGGAAGAGATCAACTACGTGGTGGCCGGAATCAATCACGTCGCATTTTATCTAACGTTTGAACGAAACGGCCAGGATCTCTATCCGGAAATCCGGCGAGTTCTGGACGAGGGACGCGTCCCGGAGACGAACAGGGTTCGGTACGAAATGTTTGCGCGGCTCGGCTACTTTGTCACGGAATCGAGTGAGCATTTTTCCGAATATTGTCCCTGGTTCATCAAGCGAGACCGCGCAGACCTGATCGAGAAATTTAACATCCCGCTCGATGAGTATCCGCGCCGTTGCGAGAGGCAGATTGGCGCCTGGGATAAGCTTCGATCCACTCTGGAGAACTCGAATGAGCCGATTGAAGTCCGGCGGAGCGTGGAATACGGCTCTTCAATCATCCACAGCATCGAGACCGGCACACCACGAGTGATCTATGGGAATGTGACGAATGCGAATCTGGTCGAGAATCTCCCGTCAGGTTGCTGTGTCGAGGTGCCATGCATCGTCGACAAGAATGGAGTGCAACCGGTCAGAATCGGAAAAATCCCGTCGCATCTGGCAGCAGTGATGCAGGCCAATGTCAACGTCCAGTTGCTAACCGTTGAAGCGATCCTGAACCGGGATCCGCAACGAATTTACCATGCGGCGATGATGGACCCACACACGGCGGCAGAACTTGATCTTGATCAGATTTGGAATCTTGTGGACGACCTGCTCGCCGAACACGGGGATTGGATTCCAAAGGATCTGCATCCCCGCCGTTAACGGACCAGCAAGAACCGCCGGGGACGGAGTATTGGCGTGATTCTTTCCGGCCAGATCTTACTCCCGTCGTGGCGCTGCCACTGATCTTTATTCACAACTAATTTGAGATATACTCGTTGTGCATTGTGCGACAACAACCACGCACATTCGACTCCGATTGCGCTGGGAAATGAAAACCGCTCTTGCTACATTATTCGGTGCGATAGCGACCCTGGTCGTCGTAGGCGTTGTCACAATCTATTGGATAAGTGGAGAGACTCTCCGCAAAGAAAAAGAAGTCAGCACGCGCAGAAGCGCGCTTGATCGACTTAGTACCGTGCTATCCACTCTAAAGGACGCCGAGACCGGCCAGCGCGGCTATCTGTTGACCTCCGAGGAACAGTATCTGGTTCCCTACGATACCGCACGGGCAACAATCCATGGCGAGCTCGCCAAACTTTCCAGGAGCATGGGGTCTCAACAGGGAACTGTGCCGGATTTCAATCGATTCGTCACCTGATCTCGCAAAAGCTCAATGAACTCCAGGAGACTATTGATCTTGCGCGTCACGGTGACCATAACCGGGCTCTAGAAGTTGTACGATCCGATCTAGGTAAGGCCTACATGGACCGTATCCGCGATCTTGCCGCAAAGATTGCGCAGCAGGAAGAGCGGAAGGTCGCGACGGCCGAGCACGCTCTGCACCGGGGTGAGATTCAGCGTAATGCAGTTTCCGGCACTGTTGCGATTGTAAATCTGGCGTTCATTTTTTGGGCCTATCGAAGGATCAGACGCGAAACAAAAATTCGAGCCGATGCCTTGACCGAGGTTGAGCGCCAGAAAGATCTCCTTAGCGTGACTCTCCTAAGCATCGGCGACGCCGTCATTATTACGGATCTCGAGGGCCGGATTGTGCTGATGAACAAGGTTGCGGAAGAGTTGACAGGCTGGCCGCTTGAAGAAGGGAAGTCCATTGCGATATCGACCGTTTGCAGCAGGTATTCTGGAATATTCTTAAGAATGCGGCGGTGTACACGGCGAAGGGAGGCAGCATTAATGTTCGAAGTTTCAGTAGTGATTCTTCGGTTTGCATTGCCTTTAGGGACACCGGGCTAGGGATGTCAGCGGAAACAATTCAAAAGCTGTTCACACCGTTTGAAGGGATTGAATCCGGAAATTCCATTCGATCCGAAGGCCTTGGGCTTGGCCTCTCGATCTCGCGCGCCCTTGTTGTTCAGCAGGGAGGCGACATCACTGCCAGCAGCGAAGGAGCAGGGCGTGGGTCGGAGTTCCTGGTCAGCTTCCCGCCGCAGCGCCCCCGCAACGACAGGCGACACCTGCAATCATTCCATCACCGGCCACGCCGGCGTTGAACAAGAAGCTACGCATTCTCCTCGTTGAAGACCACTCAGACAGCGCGACCGCGATGGCGAGGATTCTCGCTCACCTTGGGTATGAAGTACAGATTGCCGGTACGTCCGCAGCTGCGCTGGAAGCCTATCGTCAGCGAGACTACGACTTGGTTCTGAGTGACATCGGTCTGCCCGACGGCAGCGGCATCGATCTAGTCGAGAAGATCAAAGAAATCAGGGATGTTACAGCGATTGCTCTCACCGGTTTCGGCACAGAAAACGACATCGTTCAGTCACAGAAATCAGGGTTTGTCCGACATCTGACCAAGCCGGTCTCCTTCCAGAAATTGAAGGAGACAATTGAGGCGCTTAACATCTCATAACCCGTATTTTCGTAATAGGTGCGCCCCGAAGGACCGAAACCGACATTCTGGCAGAGCCGGAGCGCTTGAGAGCATTTATTCACTGCGGGGAAGCGGTTGCTGAAGCGGACGCAGTTGGTGAAGGGGATGCATCGTTGGAATCACCGTTTTTAGGTTTGGGAAGGTTAGTGGTTTTAAGCTTCTCCCCGATGTCATGCATCTGTGTCTGAAGAATGTCTAATTCCTTCCTCAAATCAGCGTTCATCTCGTCCCGATGCACCGTGACAAATGGCAGATAAACAGTTCCCACGACGCCAATTATTATCCCAAGAAGGAGAGCAGCGAATGATCTCATAGCATTTGGTTGTCCTCGCTACTGTTCGCTTCGTCGTAGTGTGAGTGGTCGTATCAAAGAGTTCATGCGGACCGCTTGTCATTCTCTGATCGAGCCGCCGCTTGGACGAAAGAGATCAAGGATGAGCCCTCTCGATGAGAGTCTTGACATGTTTGACATTATCGGCCTCCAGGGCCGGCTTGTCCCATCGAATTCGGTTGATGCGCGGAAAGCGCAAAGCAAGGCCTGAGCGATGGCGCGCGCTTGGATGGACGCTGTCAAAGGCGATCTCGAACACGAGCTCTTTTGTCACTTCACGGACGGGTCCATATCGATTCACAGTGTGATTTCGTACCCAACGATCAAGCTGAAGCAATTCCTCGTCGGTAAATCCAAAATAGGCTTTGCCGACCGGCACGATCTCACCCTCCTGCCAAACGCCAAATGTATAATCCGAATAATAGGATGAACGCTTGCCGTGTCCTAGTTGTGCATACATCAGAACCGCGTCGATCAAGCGGGGGTCGCGTTTCCATTTGAACCAAGGTCCCTTTGGCCGTCCTGCAAGATATGCGCTTTCCTTGCGCTTGAGCATGATACCTTCATGACCTTGCTCATCCGCGCCGCGTCGCCGAATCTGCGCGAGTTCCTCCCACGAAGAAAACGGAATAATTTCTGAAAGATCAAGACGCGATTGAGGATTGTCCCCTAACCAATTCTCGAGGCGAACGCGCCTCTCCACCTGCTCCAAGCCGCGAACATCAGTCGCCCCGTCGAAAAGGATATCGTACAGCCTCACAAAGGCCGGATACTCATCCATCAACTTTTTAGTCACTGTTTTGCGGTTGAGGCGCTGCTGGAGATCGTTAAAGGGCATCGGCCTAAAATTCTTTCCGACCAGCAATTCACCATCGAGCACCGCTGAACCGCGTAGTGTCACCATCAGATCCGGAAATGTATGGGCAATATTCTCGCCAGTTCGTGAAAACATCTGGTTTTCACTTGGAGCGATCACCAACTGCACACGGATGCCATCCCACTTCCATTCTGCTACATGGTCGCTCGGATTCAGAACCTTGAGGTCCTTCTCCTCATCGATCGGGTTGGATAACATGAGCGGATGAAACGTGCGATGATGATGTATTTGGGGCGCCGGCCCTTTCCCTTCCAGCCAGGCGAAGAGATCTGCATAGGGACATTCCAACCCATGCCAAAGATGCTCGATCTCTTCTAGTGTCCTATCACCAAAAGCGGCCAGCGCTGTCTTGGCGAGGCGTTCTGAAACGCCGATTCGCAAGTTGCCGGTAACCAGCTTGATGATCGTCCACCGCTCTGTTGCGTTCGCCCGGGATAGATGGTCGGATATGATTTGCGGCAGTTCTTCTTTATCAACTCTATCAAGCCCCTGAATAAACTCCGAGATATTAGGCAATGTTCCGCTCTTCTGCACAGGCCAGATGAGCGCGATCGTTTCCGCAAGATCGCCGACATAATCGTACGATAAGGAGAATAGCACGGGATCGACTTTCGTTAACACTATCTCCCTTAGTAGCGATGCCTTTACGTCGCGAATGGAGAGACTACCAGTCAGGACCGCGAGCGAATAACCACGATCCGGATCGGGCACTTCACGGAAATATTGCACCATGCGCGCCAATTTCTGGTTCCGCGAAGGTGTAAGGAGAATAGCTTCTAACAGAGCAGAAAATCGTCTCAAGATTGAAGCCCTTCCTCCTCCTCCCGTCCCTGCAGATGAAGCGGAGCGGCCATGATTCCGTGCGTTCGACACCAATGCACCAGCGCCTCTTCCCGTCCATGCGTGACCCAGACCTCCCCCGCTCCTGTCTCGCGAATTGTCCGGCACAGCTCATTCCAGTCGGCGTGGTCCGATATTACGAGCGGCAGTTCCACGCCATACTGACGGACACGTTGCTTTACCGTCATCCAGCCCGACGCCATGCCCAAAACGGGATCAGACAAGCGTCGCGACCAAGGCTCCTTCAGCGTTGAAGGAGGCGCGACGACGAGGCACCCTTTGAGCGCATCTTTGCCGAGCCCTGTTGCGTGGCGCAACTCTCCCAGGGGTACACCGTTCTGTGCGTAGAAATTGCAGCAACCGATCATGGCGCCATGGAGAAAAATCGGCGCCTCGTACCCAGCCCGGCGAGCAAGGCTAATGACGCGCTGCGCTTTACCCAACGGATAGGCAGCCACCAGATGGCTTCTTTCGGGAAAAGTGCGAAGAGAATCCAAAAGCTTTTCTATTTCACTTGCCGGATCGGGGTGCTGGAATACCGGTAGTGCAAACGTGGCTTCGGTCACAAAAATGTCGCACGAAACAGGCGTAAAGCCGGCGCACGTGCCGTCGCCCGAACGCTTGTAATCGCCTGAAACCACGACACGCTGCCTCTGGTCTTCGATCAGGATCTGCGCACTGCCTAAGATGTGTCCGGCGGGATATAGCGTGACACGAACTTCCCCAAAGCGAATCGGCTCCTCGTAAGCCACGGACTGCCAATACCGGGCGGCACCCGTTCCGTAGCGAACTTTCATCAAACCAATCGTTTCAGGCGTTGCCAGCACGCTGCTGTGCCCAGCAATCGCGTGATCGCTGTGCGCGTGCGTGATGATTGCTCTTTCGACCGGATAGAGCGGGTCGATGTACGCTTCAGCCGATTCAATATACAAGTCACGGCGTAAAAGGTTCATCGGACTGATATAAACCTGTTTTCGCCTTCGTCACACGTTCCTGCACAAGGGCCTCATTAAAACCAAAGTATTCCGTCTCTATTTGGTCCATCTTCGCGAGTTGCTCCTGCGCGTGAGCCGGAAGCTTATAAGCGGCAGAAGCGCACCGATTTTAGCCGATCTTTCAGAATCAATCATTCCTCCAGTGGGGCTATTCGAGCGTCCATCCGGGTCGCAACGCACTCGATATGACTAGCCCGGCTTCGAAACGCCGGGCTACTTTCGTCGTCCCTCTCGAATTCGCCAAGAAAGGCGGCAAATCAGAAGTCGTATTTGTCGATGGTATCCTTCGTGAAAATCAGCGGTTTGCCGTAGACGATTTCTCCATCTTTTCCGACCGTGTAGTTGCCAGCTTTACCGGCACTGAACGTCACGCCTTCCTTAACTTCGAGTTTACCGGCTAGCTTAAGGTGAGTTGCATAGACAGCAAGGTAACCAAGCTCGGCGGGATCCCAGAGTGCGAACGCCTTTTCAGAACCATCCTTGATATAGCTCTTAATAGAGTTCGGCAGCGCAAATCCGGTCGCGTATACCTTGCCCGCCTTCCCACTTGCGACAATCGCCCGAGCGGCAGCAGGAGCGCTAACAGCCGAAGAGGAAATAATGACTCGCAGGTTCGGGTGCGCCTGCATCAAATTAACCGCTACGTCATAACTCTTCGAGTCGTCATCTCCGGCATATTGGGTATCAACAACTTTGAAGACTTTATATTTCGGATCGTTCTCAATGAACTGCGTCATAAACTTGATGTGCGCCGTGTGATTTGGAGCCGTCGGAGAAGCCGCTACAAACGCGACCTCGCCCCCTTCGGGAGAATCAATCAAGGCGCAATCGAGCATGGTTTTTGCCGCTTGTTCGTATGACATCTGATTGCAGAACATGTCCCGTGCGGGAACCGCTGCGTCGGCGTCAAACGCTGTAACCACAATTCCTTTTTTGCGGGCCTCCTTCAGCACCGGCGCCACGGCGTTGAGATCGATCGCCGCCAGGAGAATCCCATCCGGTTTCTGTGTAAGGAAATTCTTTAGCGTTTCCACCTGAAGCGTCGGATCCGCATGATCGGCTCCTGCGTAAGTGAAGGAATCCCCCAGTTCCTCGGCAGCGGCTTTTCCTCCCTTTGCGGCAAGTTCAAAGTATGGGAACCCGGTCCATTTCGGCGTCATCATAAGCTTGAATCCGGAATCCTTCGCGGCGGCGCCTTCTGCAAACAGTGCCACAATCGAAGTCAGTCCGATCGCGGTGATTATCTTCGTTTTTGAAGTCATTAGCGTGACGATTTTGAGAATATCGTTTTTAGGGGTGTTTATTTTCATTGGTTGTCTTGGGGGTTTGCTCTTGCTGTTACAAAGGCAGTTTTCAAGGAATGGAAATCTTGATGGCTTTGAAATGGCGCCGTTTGCTTTCATTTGTGATTGGCGGATCAAGGTTGCTCCGGGCCATGCACAGGCGCTTTGTCAATCGCTCGTTTTTGCAATAGACGCCGAATATTAGGTATGCCTGCAGAAAGGACGGGATGTAGAACGCCCGCAACAAGGAGCAGGCCTAGCACCACCGTTTGCGTCGGTCCGGGAATGTTGGCAAGACCCATCCCATTTCGAATCGTTCCCAACAGAAAGAGCGCCAGCACCACGCCGAGGATGGATCCTTTTCCACCGTTGATATCAACGCCGCCCAAAACGACTGCGGTCACAACCAACAGGATTGAACCATCCGCATTATCGCCTCGGGCTGATCCGTACTGCCCGATCCACACGAGGGCTGCGAATCCCGCTAACGCTCCCGCAATCGTAAACGCCTGAATCTTGAGTGTCCGAACCTTTATCCCGGAAAACCAGGCTGCATCCTGGTTGTGACCCACCGCAAAGCAGCGCCGCCCGAACACTGTGTTGTGCATCACGAAGCCAACGACAAGGGAAGCTACCACGAACAGAATAAACGAGACCGGGACGATATCACCCAGCACGCGCTGGGAGCCCACCCAGACATAGGAATCATCGAAGTCGGTGTAGCCCCGTTCGGAACCGATAATAAACGCCAGACCACGATAAGCGCCCATGGTTCCCAAAGTGACCGCCAGCGACGGAAGTCTGAGTGTCGCAACCAGAAACCCATTCAACGACCCCAGCAGCGCGCAAACAATCACTACAGTCGGTATCGCGACCGCCAAATCCACGTGACCAGCCGAAAATTTGGAGAAAAGCACCGAGCCGACCGCTAGTGTGGATGCAACCGATATGTCGATTTCGCCAAGGATAACAACGATTGCCAACCCCAACGCAAGGAGACCGGGAAAAATGAATTGCTGTGTCGATTCAGCGATCTGATCAACGCTCAGATAATAGGGCGAAAGCGATGCGGACCAGGCACCGGCGCAGATCGTCAGAAGGACCAGAATCACCTCCCACTGGGAAGGTCGCCAGATTCGCAAACGGTTCATCGAGCCCCCCTTCCGGAGTGCTCTCCCTGAATAGCCATGCGGATTCTGTATGCGATGAATACATCTGCCGCTGCAGCGGCGACAATTGCGCTGCCTTGTATAAACATTCTCCAGAATTCTGGAATCCCAAGCAGGACAAGTCCATTGTCAATCGTCGCAAGAACCAGGGCGCCGAGCGCGGCGCCAATCACGCTGCCAGACCCACCGGTCACGCTGACACCCCCGATGACTGCCGCCGCAAGGGAACTCATTTCCCAACCGTTCGCAAGCACAACAGTGACTGTACCGACCCTGGCGGCGTAAAGCAGGCCGGCGACGCCGCACAAAAGACCGCTCAAGCCGTACGCAAGCAGAACGACACGTTCGATCCGCAATCCGTAAAAGACGCTGGCAAGGGGATTGGACCCAACTGCATAAATCCTGCGGCCAAGTGGATAATGCCTCAGAAATATGGCCACAATCGCCACGACAGCTGCGCAGATTACCACAAGCAATGGGATGCCGGAAAATCTTGCATCCACAACGTAAGGCATCCATGCAGGGAGCTTGTTGGATGTCACTTCTTGTCCGTGCGCGTAGATATAGGTGAACCCTCTGAAGAGCGACATCGTGGCGAGAGTCGCTATCAGCGAGGAGACTCGAGCATAAGCAACTAGCACCCCGTTGATCAGACCAAGCGCCAATCCGATGACGAGTGCCATGACTACCAATTCGCCGCCTGCGCCCGGGTGCCGCGCCGCATAGTCAGCAGTCAGGTACGCTGTGAATCCCATGATGGAGCCGACCGACACGTCTACATTACGAGTCAGCAAAACGATCGCCTGCGCTGCAGCGACTATGCTTAATATTGCCGCATTCGACGCGATCGCGGCGGCATTCTGTGCCGACAGGAACCGGCTTGTGGTCAAGGCGAATCCGAGTCCAATGACAAGAAGGAAAACCAATACCCCGCTGACCCGCAGCTTTAGCGCAAATCGGCTGAAACCTCCTCGACGCACGAGCCTGGTCGGCATTCCGTCTTCGGTAATGGTCGTCATTCCATTGAATCCCGGACGTGCTGCGTGGCAGCCATCATTACTCTTTCCTGGGTAGCCTCTTCTCGGGCCAACTCCGTAACCAGCCGGCCCTCCGCGATCACGAGAATTCGATCGCTCATCGCCAGCAATTCAGGCAAATCTGAAGATATAAGGAGTACGGCTAAACCCGAATCCGCCAGACCCGCGATAATCCGATGAATCTGGGCCTTGCTGCCGATGTCAACCCCGTGAGTTGGTTCGTCAAGAATCAGAGCCACAGGCTTGGTCGTCAGCCATTTTGCAATGGCAACCTTCTGACGATTGCCTCCAGAAAGCGCGGATACGAGCTGCTCGACACTCGTCGCTTTCACTTCGTAGGTGACCGCGGCAGCGGAGGCGATCCGCCGTTGCGAAGACCGGTTTAAGACTCCCCACCGCGCGAGTCGCCCGACGATTGGTAACGCGATATTGTCTAAAATTGACTCTGGTAAAATCAAGCCCTGGCCGTCGCGATCCTCGGGTAAATACGCGAGTCCCAGATTCATCATCTGGTTTGGGCTCGCCGGAACGACTAAACGTCCTTTGAGAAAGACCCGTCCGCCTGTTGCGGGTCTGATTCCAAACAGACTTTGTGCAATTTCCGTTCGACCCGCTCCGACCAGGCCTCCCATCCCAAGAATCTCCTCTCCGTGTAGTGAAAAAGAAATTCCTGAAAATCTGCCCACAAGACTCAAATTCTCCACTCTCAATATCTCGGCACCCCGGCTACGCGTTTCGCGCCGTGCAAAAAGACTTTCCAGAGGCCGACCAACCATCATCTGCACAAGACTCGAACGATCAACCTCCGATGCAGGCCGGGTCGCCACGTGACGCCCATCGCGAAGGACCGTGATGTCATCCGCGATTGCTTCAACCTCTTCAAGCCGGTGCGTTATAATCAGCACCGATTTTCCCTGCGCTCGTAAGTCCCGAACAATCTTGAAAAGTCGCTCACTCTCATCCGGTGTCAGAGCCGATGTTGGCTCGTCCAGGATAAGCAACTGCAACTCTGTCGTTAATGCCCGTGCGATTTCGACGAATTGCATTTCTGCCACTGAAAGGCCTGCAACGATTGTGTGCGGATCAATGTCGACACCAAACTTTTGAAGTGCAGCTGCTGCACTGCTGTAAATGCTCTTTCGATCAACCGTGCCTGCGACCGACTTCGGATAGGTGCCCATGTAAATATTCTCCGCAACATCAAGGTGCGGAAATAATTTTGGATCCTGATAAACAGCTGCTATTCCAGCTCTTCGAGCCTCAATCGGTGTTCGAAACCGAACCACGTTGGACGCCAGCAATATCTGGCCGCTGTCCGCCTCCACAATACCGGTAATAATCTTAACGAGGGTCGATTTGCCCGCCCCATTTTCACCGACAAGCGCATGAACGCGCCCTTGAAAGACATCAAACGATACATCGTCCAAAGCTTTGGAAGCGCCATAAGCTTTACTAACTCCAAGCACCCGAAGCGCCAGAGGTGAGGGTTCCATTTTATCCACTAACAATACCTTTCCACAATTCTATTTGGAACAATCTCACTCTCCAATAACTAGCTATTGATTATCATTTTCACGTCAGCGCTGACGATCCAAACGTATTTTATTTCTATGAGAATTGGAACGATCGAAAGGATCTCGACGTTCACCTGGAGCTCCCCTATCAAAAAGCCTGGTTCAAACGACACGACGAATTCCTTACAAAGCCGGCTGAGCTCAAGTTCTTTACGATGTTGAGTCCATACGACAAGAAATGATTTTAGCGTCACGCGGGAGCCGGAGGCACGCCGGCTCCTGATTGCATAATATGGCAACACCAAGCTTGTGATCGACGGGCTTAACTCCGCGGACACGGCTCCAACGGATGCTGGTTCTGCGGGGGACACAGTTTGGAAACGGTATTCAGGTTTTTGGAAATGTCATCGTTTTAAACCGTGTCATAAAACGATTTAGGGCCCGCGCAGATCATTTGGTGAATTTTTATTCAGCGCCTTGGATTTGGTATTGAAATTAAATGCGAGGTACACCTAAATCGTTTTATACGCATAGGTGAGTGAATCGCGGCCGTCAACTTCAAAAAATGTCTTCCGCCTGTTCATGTCCAAGCTTGATTCAGCGGCGATTCCCGAGCCGGCGACCACTCAGATGACGACTCTCAAAGATGTCGCAGAAATGGCCGGTGTGTCGACAGCGACCGCCTCCCTGGCTCTCAACGAAGGCAAGGTGAATGAGAAGACCCGCCTTCGCGTGTTGGCCGTCGCTCGACGGCTCAATTACGTGCCCAATCGGGCGGGCCGGATGCTGCATACCGGCCGAGCAAATACCATTTGCCTCTTATTCATGACCTCTCCGCGGCATGCCGATATCGTCCATCACACTTCACTCTTTTACTATCTGATCGAAGGCGTTTTAGCCGTTGCGGACGAAATGAAATACAGTCTTCGCCTGGAAGTAAAATCTCACGAGGACCAGGATCTGGTGACCTTCTTCGACCATGTCACCGGCGACCGGAGCCTGGATGGAATTATTATCGTACCGCAGTTTCTGACGGACTATCCGTTCCTTCACACCCTGAAGACGCGAAAATTTCCGTACGTTCTTTTCCGGCCGGCTCGTTTCGGTTCCGACGTGAATTATGTAGATATCGAGAATGCGGTGGGCGGACGGATGGTAGCTGAATTATTCGCGAGGCTCCAACACCGGAAAATAGCCATGATCAACGGCCCCGAAACACACGTTGACGCCATCGAACGCGAGCGAGGCTTTTTGGAAGGACTTTCAAGAGCCGGGATTCACTCGCTTGTGAAACGCTCGGGCGATTTTCTTATTCAGAGCGGATTTCTTGCCATGAAGAGCATCCTGGAGGAAGTGACGCCCGACGCTCTGTTTTGCGCCAACGATTATATGGCGGCGGGAGCAATCAAATGTCTTTGGGAGGCGGGCCTCCGAGTCCCACAAGATGTTTCAGTTGTCGGCTACGACAACAACGACATCTGCGAAGGCATCATTCCGTCTCTTACAACGGTAGATCATCGCCTGGAAGAACTGGGTCAATGCCTCGCTGAGAGTTTGTTGTCTCTGATTGAAGGCAATTGCACCACCATTCGGAAGTCGATCGAGCCGCGCATGGTCGAGAGGTCCTCGCACGCCGCCAAGCGGTAGGCGTTCGGCGGGCGCCGTAGTTCCACAGCGTGGTCGATGGTTTACCTTCGACTTTTGGATGCGTAATTGAGGCGGACACATCGGGCTTGGGAATGACTAGGCAAAATATGTTGAATATTTAAACGTTTGACATGCGGGCTGGGCTCTCGGATTTTGCACGCCATTGTTGCGTATTAATTAGGAATCAAAAAAAAATGCCTCATGCGGTCGTAAAAGAGGAGCAACGGTACCTTCTCAGACCTCGTTACAAAATTCATCCAGAAGCAAAATTGTTCATTATTTTGCTCGCAATCGTGGTGATGCTGCCTTCGCTCTCCATTGATTCATGCCTCGCGTCTCTGCCGAATATTGGCAAATCACTGCACGCTCAGCCAACGGCAACAGCGCTCATCTTGAGTCTCTTCATGGGCGGGTTCGCGACCGGTCAGATCATATTCGGTCCTTTGTGTGATCGCTTGGGCCGTAGGCCAGCGCTTTTGATTGGATGCGCCGTCTTCACGGTCGCCGCATTCGGATGCGCGGTTGCGCCATCCATCGGGACGTTGGTGGCTTGGCGATTCTTGCAAGGGATTGGTGCATCGGCCGGACCAGTTATTTCATTAGCAATTGTTCGCGATCTCTTTGTCGGTCCAGCCGCTCGCAAGAGGTTTGCCTACGTCGGCGTCGTGGCAACGCTCGCCCCGATCGTCGCTCCCACGCTGGGCGGCTTGATCTCGAATTCTGCGGGCTGGCGTGCAGTTTTCTACTTTCTCGCGATAGGCGGCATCCTGATGAGTCTGCTCATCGCTCTGAGCCTGGAGGAATCCATCGCGCAACGAGATGCGGATGCTCTTTCCATTGGTAAACTGACCACCAATTATTTGCGCGCGTTATCACATCGTTCCTGCCGCACTAACGTGATCGTCGGCGGCCTCTGCTTTGGCGCACTTTTTGCCTACGTCTCAGGTTCTGCGTTTGTTTTCATCGATATATTTAAGCTTAACCAGCGAACATTCGGCGGACTGTTTGCGTTGAATGCACTTGGCTTGGCGCTCGGAGGAGTGATGGCCAGTCGTCTGAGTGCAATCCCGGCTAAACGAATCATTTCGACAGGGCTGGCGATCGGAATGATTGCGAGCGGGATACTTGTCTTATTGACCGTCACTCGCACCATCACCCCGCTTTCTGCAATGCCGTTCCTGATGCTCTACACCTTCTCGGTTGGAATGACCACTCCCAACATAGTGCATGCCATAATGGAACCGGTTCCGCACATCGCAGGAGTCGCATCCTCCCTATTTGGCAGTGCGCGAATGATCGCAGGGGCGATCTCTGCGGAAGTGGTCGCATTTTGGTACAACGGCACCCCGATGGCGATGGTGAGCTCCATGTTGCTGTTTGCGGCTGGGTCTTTTCTATTCTGGCTTGTTTCAGTTCGATCCGTTCCAGTCGCGCAAAGCTCCGGAGTGCGGCATGTTGCAGAAGAGCTCGTTTGCTAGGGATTCTTCAAAGGCGCCGTTGAGCTCGAATTGACTAGACAGCTGCTTTCCAGCCAAAGGAACGATAATTCGCTGCGACGTTCCCCTCGCTATTCAGATCCACAACTAGAAAACCTTCCGGACAACCGTTTTGGGCGCCTTTCCACCAATTGCCGCAAATGGCTCCGCTGTTGATATAGGAAATGCCGTCGACCTGTATCTGTTCCAAGTGATGCAAATGCCCGGAAAACACTGCTTTCACATTCGCCATGGTTTCGGTGATGGTGCTATGCAATTGCGCCGTATTGTGCACGACTAGCGATTGAGGCGTCTCGATGTTCCTTCCTTTGTCCGTCGTTTCACCCCCAACAGTCAGATTCGGTAAAACAGATACGGAAGGAATGTGACAACAAAGGATCGTTGGTGTCCGCGGATCTTTGGTTAACTCAACACGTAGAAACGCGAGTTGCTCTTGTGAAAATTCTCCAATGTATGATCCATCCGGTTGCGGATCGATATCATCAAGCACGATGAACCGCCAGCCGTTGTTGCGAAATGTGTAAAAGTCGCGCTCGAGCGAGAGCTTGGCTCTGTAGAGTCCTTTACCAAATCGAGGATCCGCCCGATTCGCCGTCTGATTTTTCGTTCCGACAAGATCGTGGTTGCCAAACGTAAAATAGGTCTTCAACCCGGTCTGATCTCTCCAGATCTTTAAAAAGCGATCGATCAATTGCTCAGCCGCCGGAAAATCGAGTTCAGGTGATTCGTGCGTGAGATCTCCGCCGAACAGAATAAAATCCGGTTTCGGCGTAACTCGCTCAATCGCCGAAATTGCCGCTATCAACCCCTCTTCAGACCGTAGCTTATTGTCAACCATCAAGTGCGAGTCAGTCGCGAAGATAAATCGGCACTGCCCGGCCGTTGCCGGCTCCGGCGTCTCGGCACTGGCAAATTGCACACCGGCGGCTAATCCTCCCGTCAGAATCGTAACACGCGATATAAATCCGCGGCGTGATATACCATTCAAATCGCTCATACAAAAATCCGTCTGAATGAATTCGACGCGCCCGGTTGTAGCCGGGTATCACACCGAGCTTCGCGGGTCGCATTGTAGAGAACTAACCACGGCTAAATCCGGGAGCAACGCCAAAAATACGGTCTTTGTACTATCGAGATGATCGCAATTGAATGATCAAGCCCCGGTCAAATCCATTTGGTTGCGGCTTCCTCCGCCGCACCGTGCCTCTGTGGTGAACTCTTCCCGGGAATGAACAGGCGAGACGCCTATTCTACTTTAAACTCCCTAACGATCTCGCGTTTTCCGTGCGTCCACGTTCTTGCAGCGAGTTCAACGCGATATCGCTCCAGTCCAGCCGGGCCACACTCACAAATCCGAATCTCTGCGTCCTCCGTGCCTTTGCGGTGAATCCAATTCTCTGCGCTCTCCTCCGTTCCTCTGCGCCCTCCTCGTACCAAAATGGTCGGAAATCTTGTTTTTCTGCGAGGATTCCGAGGTCGTCCCCAGCCTAATGCCAACCTAATCAGGTATACGCCGACACGCCGATACACCCACACGCCGACACCGCATCCATCTGGTTGCGGCTACTGCCGCGCTGTGCCTCTGTGGCGAATTCTGAATTCCCAAATTAGATTATCACAAGGTCTGTCCCAGCCAGTTCTTGAATTAACTCATCATGCAAGGCACGACTAAAAATTCGAAATGCTCTTTTCCCCGGGCGACCAATGACGACGTGCGTAATTCCGTACTCTTTGGCAAAGGAAATCAACGCTTGCGCAATGTTCTCGTGCTTCAGAGAGATGACAAGGCCTCCCATTTTTTGGGCGGCCTCAAGCGTATCAGCCACCTGCCGCTGGACTGTCGCATCGATCTTCAGGGCTGACTCGTTCGGAGTCCGCACATAAACTGCGTACCATTGTGCGTTGAGTTGCGCGGCGAGGCGCGCAGTCTTTCGCAGCAACCGGCCCGGATCGGGCCCTCGGCTGCTGATCGCCACCATCACCTGTCCAAGCCCTCCGACGTTACTCTCCTGTCCAGCCTCGTCGCGGCTTTTGCGATCAAGAATATTCGCGGTCTCGCTAAGCGTCATCTCTCGCAGCCTGGTCAGATTTTTAGAGGTAAAAAAATTTGCCAGGGCAGCTTCAATGCGTTCTTTCGGATAAATCTTTCCCGCCTGGAGCCGCTCAACGAGATCTTCCGCAGGCAAATCAATATTCACAATCTGGTCTGCCTGAGTGATTATTTCGTCTGGTACGCGCTCTTTGACTCTGACCCCAGTGGTGTCCTCCACGATGTTATAGAGTGATTCAAAGTGCTGGATATTAACGGTTGCGATCACGTTGATCCCTGCGCGCAGCAGATCCTGCACGTCCTCGTAACGTTTTCGGTTTCTGCTTTGAGGCGCGTTGGTATGGGCCAATTCGTCCACAAGCGCGATTGTCGGTTTCCTGGCAAGGACCGCGTCCAAGTCCATCTCTTTCAATATGATCCCGTGATACTTCGCAACCGATGGCGGCACGATCTCCAGTTCACCAATCTGCGCGGTTGTTTCCGGCCGGTCATGCGGCTCAACATATCCAATGACGACATCCACATTCTGCCTACGGAGCCGATTCCCTTCCAACAGCATTTGATAGGTTTTGCCGACTCCGGGACAGGGCCCAAGATAGATCTTGAGCTTGCCAAGTTGCTGGCGCCGGATAATCGCTAAAAAATCGTCCGGCGTCCCCTTTACATTGGGAGATTCAGCAGTCGGCATAGAATTAAAGTAAGATAGTGCGCCCTCCTATCGTAGCAAACGAAGGAACCGCAATGAGACAATATTATTGCTTTTCCTGTGCCAGATATTGCTTCCCTTGAACCATGGTTTGTTTCGGCGAAGTTCCGTCGAGCGCAAGGTTCAGTTTCAATACATTGACACCCGGATCCCCGCCGAGCCCAAGCAACGGACTATCGGTCGCCTTCGCAACCGCGTCTCGCACAACCTCTTCACTCAGGCCGCGTTCTTTCGCAACGCGCGGTACCTGGAGCGCTGCGTTCTTCAAGCTGATATGCGGATCCAAACCGCTTCCAGATGCTGTCACCGCGTCCGCCGGAACAGGCACCTGGTCAGACAAACTGTTTTCCTGCCGGTATTGAGCGACGTTCGCCTTAATTCCATCCATCAACTTCTGTGAAGTCGGTCCCAGATTTGATCCACCGGAATTAAGCCCGTCATATCCCGTGCCTGCCGCAGAGGGGCGCGGATGAAAATACTTCGGCCCGCTGAATCCTTGCGCAAACAATTCGGACCCAACAATCTTACCGTCCGCTTCGATCAAACTTCCGTTTGCCTGGTGTGAGAAAAAGAGTTCCCCAATTCCCCAGACCAGCACCGGATAAATTCCGCTGACGACCACACAGAGAATCACCGTCGCCAGAATCGAGATCCAAAGTTCTTTGATAAACGTCTTCATTCTATTCTCCTAATTAAGTTATGCCAGACCGATTGCCGCAATGATCATGTCGATCAATTTGATGCCAACGAACGGCAGCAGGATTCCTCCGAGACCGTAGATCAGAAGGTTCCTCGCCAAGATCTTGCCGGCACCGAGTGGACGGAACCGAACACCTCGCAGCGCGAGGGGGATCAACGCGATAATAATTAAAGCGTTGAATATGACGGCACTCAGAATGGCGCTTTCCGACGACTTCAAGAACATGATGTTCAACGGTGCTATCTCTTTAAATCTCCCGACTAACATCGCGGGAAGAATGGCAAAATATTTAGCCACATCGTTAGCAATACTAAAAGTTGTTAGTGCACCCCGGGTGATCAACAACTGTTTACCGATCTCGACAATTTCGATGAGCTTGGTCGGATTTGAATCTAGATCGACCATGTTCCCTGCTTCCTTTGCCGCCTGGGTGCCTGTGTTCATTGCCACCCCTACATCCGCCTGCGCAAGCGCTGGAGCGTCGTTCGTTCCGTCACCGGTCATCGCAACCAAGTGGCCCGTCTGTTGTTCCTTACGGCAGAGAGCGAGCTTATCCTCCGGCTTGGCCTCGGCAAGAAAGTCATCGACACCTGCCTCTTTGGCAATCGCAGCGGCGGTCAGCGGATTGTCCCCGGTTATCATCACGGTCCGGATCCCCATTGCACGAAATCGCTCAAACCGATCTGCCAACCCGCCTTTCACGATGTCCTTCAGTTGGATCGTGCCAAGAATCTTCTCCCTGGTGGCGACGACGAGCGGTGTGCCACCGGAGCTGGAAACCATCTTCACATCTCGTTCTACCGCTTCGGGCATCGTGCCACCGACATACCCGCGGATTGCGTCCGCAGAACCTTTCCTGTAGCTCAAGCCATCCAAGTCGACCCCACTCATGCGAGTCTGAGCGGTAAACGGCACAAAGGTCACCTTCGGCATTTCGCTGAGTTCCCGGGCTCGAATACCGAAATTCTTTGCAAGCACCACCACGGACCGGCCCTCAGGAGTTTCATCCGCGAGAGAAGCTAACTGTGCCGCATCGGCCAGCTGCTCTTTGGTGACCCCAGGCGCCGGCAGAAATTCGGTTGCCTGGCGATTGCCGATCGTAATCGTGCCGGTCTTGTCAAGGAAGAGCACATCAACATCGCCCGCGGCCTCCACTGCTCGGCCGCTCATGGCAAGCACGTTCTTCTGGACGAGCCGATCGATTCCGGCGATACCGATCGCGCTTAGCAATCCTCCGATTGTCGTCGGAATCAAGCAGACAAGCAACGCTACTAAGACAGGAATTGGGAAGTCAACCGATTCCGCTAGACCGAATGCCTTGAGCGACATCATCGCGATCAGAAATATTAACGTTAATGCTGAAAGCAAAATCGTTAGTGCGATCTCGTTTGGTGTTTTTTGGCGAGAAGCGCCTTCGACAAGGCCGATCATCCGATCGAGAAAGGTCTCACCCGGGTTCGATGTAATCTTGATCCTGATTACGTCCGAAAGAACCTTCGTCCCACCGGTGACGGCGCTCCGGTCGCCACCGGATTCTCGAATCACGGGGGCCGATTCGCCAGTGATCGCCGATTCGTCAACGGTTGCAGCTCCGTCGATCACTTCGCCATCCCCGGGAATAATTTCTCCAGCCGCGACGACAACGACATCACCTTTTCGAAGTGATTCCGCTCCTACTTTTTCGATCGTGCCATCCGATTTCTCACGGTTGGCATACGTCTCTGTCCGTGTTGCGCGCAGAGCATTGGCCTGGGCTTTTCCGCGGCCCTCCGCCATCGCTTCAGCGAAGTTCGCGAAGAGAACCGTAAACCAGAGCCAGAGCGCGATTTGCAGTTGAAATCCGAAATGTGCTCCGTGACCAAATACCAAAAGGACAGTCGTTATCAGGGCCCCGACCTCGGTGACAAACACCACCGGGTTTTTAGCCAGCGTGATCGGATTCAATTTCTTGAACGAATCACCGATTGCCGGAACAATAATTGCCGGATCAAAAATCGAATGAGATTTAGCAGCCATATAAAGTATGAAAAATTGCTAGTGAATTGAATCCTGCTTAGAAGAGTTTCCCATTAAGCATTAGGAAATGCTCGAGGATCGGAGTCAGCGTCAGCGCCGGCAGAAAAGTTAACGCGCCTACCAAAAGGATTGTTCCGATCAACAGAATGATAAATAGCGAGCCGGACACAGGAAATGTACCGGCACCCGTAGCCACAAGTTTCTTCCTTGCAAGGGAACCCGCCAATGCCATGACCGGAATGATCATTCCGAACCGCCCGATCAGCGTAGCGAACGCCAAAGTAATATTATAGTGGGGATCGTTGTTCGTAGGCGTAGCGGTCAAACCGGCAAATGCACTGCCATTATTCCCCGTGCAGGAGCTGAACGCATAGAGGATTTCGGTTAAACCGTGCGGTCCTCCATTATTTGTACCTGCTTGTCCCCAGGGGGCCAGCACTGCCCAACCGGCGAACCCAAGGATTGAAAATGCCATGAGGAGAATTGCGATTGCTGCAACTTTGACGTCATACGATTCAATCTTCTTTCCGAGATACTCCGGTGTCCGCCCGACCATCAGACCGGCTATAAAGACTGCAAGCACGACGAAGAGAACCATTCCGTATAACCCGGCCCCCACTCCCCCAAATACGATTTCTCCCAATTCGATATTGAAAAGCGGGACAAATCCACCCAACGGAGTGAACGAATCATGCATTGAGTTAACCGCTCCGCATGAGGCGTCGGTGGTTATCGTTGCGAATAGTGCCGAATTAAAGATGCCGAATCGGACCTCTTTGCCCTCCATATTCCCGCCGGCAGCGTCAACGCCAAGACTGTGCGCGATCGGGTTACCGGCTGATTCCGCACTCCAGCAGACAATCGCCCCGGCAACAAAAAGAATGCACATCGTCGTCCAGACCGCCCAGCCATGCTTCTGGTTGTGGACCATCCGCCCGAGGTAGTAGGTCAGCGCACTCGGAATCGCGAAAATCGACAGCATCTGAATGAAGTTCGACAGAGGTGTCGGATTCTCGAATGGATGGGAGGCGTTTGCGTTCGTGTAGCCACCGCCGTTGGTTCCAAGCATCTTGATCGCCATTTGGGATGCGATTGGCCCTTGTACGATCGTCTGGGTATCGACCTTCTGGTCGACCATCACCGGGTTACCCTTCGCATCGTTGACTGTGTTTCCCTGGGCATCCTTCTTCGGCACCTGAACAGTCTGTGCTTCGACAACATGTGCGGTGTCGTACGGTTTAAAATTTTGCGGAATACCTTGCGAAACAAGGAAGACCGCGAAGAGGAGCGATAGCGGAAGCAACAGATAGTAGTTCAACCGCACGAGATCCACCCAGAAATTACCAATCGTGTGCGCGGAATGGCGTGAAATTCCGCGTACGACAGCCGCGGCAATTGCTATACCGACAGCCGCAGAGAAAAAATTGTGGGAGGCCAGCGCAAGCATCTGCGACAGGTAACTCATGGTATTCTCACCGGCGTAGCTCTGCCAGTTTGTGTTCGTGGTAAAGCTCGCAGCCGTATTAAATGACACCGAGTCCGCCACAGCGGGAAATTGCTGCGGATTCAGCGGCAAAAAGTTTTGCAGCCGCAGAACGCCGTACGTTAACAGCGTCGTCACAACGGTGAAGACCAGCATGGCAAACGTATATCCCATCCAGCCATGTTCCTTCTCCGGATTAACACCGATGATCTTATAAGTCAGCCGTTCCACCGGTTTGAGGAGAGGATCAAGAAACGTCTTCCCATTGCTGTCCAGAACCTGCATCAAATACAGACCGAGCGGTTTCGTGATCAACAAGAGCACCACGATATAAAGCGCCAAATGAATCCAACCTGAAATATTCATGTTAATAGGTAGCTATGCGACAAGAAGCGTTGCTTTCAGAATTTCTCCGGTCGCAAAATTGAAACTAGCAAATAAGCGATTAAAAAAACCGCGACAATCCCGACTATTATATTTTCCATGGGTTTCAGTTGGTTAAAAATTCTTACAAGCCCAGACAAACAATCCGAGGATCCCAAAAGAAAGGATCGTCACTGCTACATAGATGATATCTGTCATAAATTTTGTTCTGTTAGTGTGATTGACGGATTTTGATCGCGGATTCCGGGTCCGGTTGTCAGGGAGGTAAAGGAATAACTCGGGGCTCTTGGACTGAGCGCACTAATTTCCTCCGATGTTGAACGGCTCAGAACTAGCCCCAAAATGTTGCAGTTCAAAAAGTCGGCGCATGTTCTGTTGCGCCGGTTCATAGTTCTTGTCGAGTTTGATCGCTTGCCCGTAGTACTTCTTGGCTTTGTCTGGATCATCGAGCATTTCGGCAAGGACACCGGCCAGATTAAATGCTTCGACAGACTTGGGGTTGAGCTCCGTTGCCTTTACCAAGTGCATTCTCGCCATTGTGAAAAGGCGTAGATTCAAACAACGTTTGGCGGCGATGATGTGTGAATTGAAGGTTTCCTCGGTCAAATCCTTTTGTGGTGCATGCCGTTTCAGGATTTCCGCCACAATTCGGCGTAGCTCTTCCGGGCGCAACGGTTTCTGCAAAAAGTCTATCGCCCCCAGTTTCATTGCCTGGACCGCGTGCGGAACATCGCTATAGGCGGTGACAATCATCGCCGGCACGGTGATGCCTACTTCCCTCATCTTCGCCAGCAACTGAAGTCCATCCATCGAGGGCATACGCATATCGAGGATCGCGAGGTCAAACGAGCGCCCCACCAATTCTTCCAGCGCAAGGGTCGCAGAAGCGGTCTCGGAGACGTCGTACCCCTCTGTCTCAAGGGTAATTCGGTAGTTCAGACGGACGTTCGTTTCGTCGTCGACAATCAAGATTTTAATACTCACGCGCTGACTCCATTGACGTTGGTTTTGACCGCGGGAAGATCGAAATAGAATTCGCTACCGGTGCCCGGATTGCTAAGAAGCCCGATCGTTCCTCCATGCGAGGCAACGATTTCCTTTGCGATTGCAAGGCCCAGACCAACCCCATGCGATTCTTCGGTACCGGGAATACGAAAGAAACGTTGAAAAACTTGCGCCTGATACTCAATCGGAATGCCCGGTCCGTGATCGAGTACTGAGAAACGAACATTTTTGCCGATCGTTTTTACCGAGATTACAACCGTCTCTCCAGGCTTCGAAAACTTCGCGGCGTTTGAGACAAAGTTTGAGAAGACATGGTTGATCTGCCGCGTGTCCACGGCGACCTCCGGCGCATTTTCCGCGATTTCCGTCACGAGCCGGACGTCATGTGCTTCCAAGATTGCCTCAAGGTGTGGCAAAGCGTCCTCAATCAGCGCACGTGGTGTGATGAGCTCCAATCTCTGACGCGTTTGTCCCGATTCCAGGCGAGCAAGATCGAGCAAATCGTTAATCATGCGCAGCAGGCGTTCTGCGTCTTCGCGCGCCGCGAGTAATAGCTCAAGCTGCTTCGGATTAAGCGCACCAATGCGTTCTTCAAGCAATAAATGTAACCCCATCCGGATGCTGGTGAGAGGGGTCTTAAGCTCGTGACTAACAGTTGAAACAAGGTTCGTTTTGACCTCATCCATCAGACGGAACCGGGTGACATCTTGCAGGACGAGAGCCGTTCCAAACATGTTCCCGGAGTCATCCCGCATACCGATGATCTTCGGAAGCAGATAGGCTTCGTGATCATCGATTCGGACTGGAACAGCCTTTTCAAAGCTGGTCGGCACGATATCCGGCGCGCCGTTTAAAACTTTTCCAACCTCTTCCTGGATCTGGAGTGGCAGGCCATACTCGCCATTAAGCTTTTGTAACAATTTCCCTGCTGCAGGATTTGCAAAGTTGATCTTGCCATCGAGCGAGAGCGCAAGAATCGGGTCCGGAAACGCCGAAAACGTGATTTCCGTCATATGCCGCGCCTGCAGAAGCTGGTCGGTCGTTACCTGGCGATAGTTGCGGAGTCTTCCGGCGAGTTTGTTAAAGGCATCCGCCAACTGGCCAAGTTCATCGCGCGACTCAACCGGAACGACCTGATCCAGGTTACCATCACCCAGTTCCTTCGAGACTCTTGTCAGGGTCTCAATTGGCCGAAGTATTGCTCGTTGCAGTCCATACCCGAGCCATAGAGCTAGAGCGACGCCGAAGACCAGGATGAGTATCATCGCACGCGTCGAACGGGCGCTGAGCATTTTGGCATAGTGATCAGCATCCAGCATGTTGTCCTGGTTAATTTTAATGACTTCCTGGGCAGTGTTCTTAATCTCAGTGAACAGGGGAAGCAGATCAGAGAAGTACATCTGGCGGCGTGCTTCGAGGTTGGACCCCGACCAGAAGTTTCGCGCCAATGTTTGATACCGGCGCTCATCCATTTTGATCTTGTCAGCCAGCGCACCTTCTCCAGGAAGCGTGACATTGTTCAGCTCTCTTTGAAGGCTCTGCTGGAAGATCGGAACATTCTGATCAAAAAGCTCACGCCCTCGTTGTTCTTCGCCGGCAAGCGCAAACGAGAGACCTGAGTCCATTCGCTCAGAGCTCTCTTTCATTTGCTGGCCAGCGAGCACACTCTCGTAGTTCTCTTTTAGGATCACGTCGATCGAGCCGCCTAGCCTGTTGAACAGCAAAACGGCATATAGCCCGACGCCCAGAAAAAGAATTAGAATTGGGCAAAACCAAAAAAGAATCCGCTTCTTCATAATGCCGATACTGCCGATTTCGGCCGCGGCGAAAAGCGTGCTCGTTGCGCAACCGATAACCGGTTCCGACGAGATGCATAACCCATGGCACTGCCCACATTGTTTTTGGCACTCCGCATTTCTTGCCCGATAGAAAGGGCACAGCATATAAGCGGGAGGCGTGCCAGGGGATCTTTACAATCGCAAGATGCTTGCTTTAAGCATATTACGAATATGCATGAGGAAATTTTGAGCAAATTTGACTCGCACGTCGCGAGTTTTCAGCGGGAATCGACTCGCAAATTGCGAGTCGTCGATTGAAGGAGGGGAGGTGGTCCAACGCCGATGGGCCGTATACGACTTATAAGACTTATAAGACTAATAAGTCTTATAAGTCTTGTACCGATTCCCGCTCAGTCTCGAAAATGGTCAGGGGGGACGATCGAGCTCGGCAACCTTTTAGGCAGCGAAGCAATATTTCTTCAGCGATTTCTCAGTCCAACGGTGAGATCGGGGTCGGCTCTTCGTTTTCGATTGCCCCGGCCTGGAGGCGGGCAACTTTCAGACGCCATTGTCCAAGTTGTTGCTGCAACATAGCGAGATGGCGCATTGTTTCGCCATAAAATGCATCCCTTTGCCAGGGAGATCCGCTTGAAATCATATTTGCGACAGATGCCAGGATCTTACGCGATCCTTCGTACGCCTGGGCCTTCAAATCTTCTCGAATCCGATGTGTCTCGATCGTTTCCATTGGTTAACTGCTCCGGCAGCACTTGGCGTGCCGTATATGGCCGGGGACCGCAGATAAAGACAGAACGCGAAATCGCACCGTTTAATGCAGTGTCATCAGGTACGCCACGAGGGCGGCTGTATCATGCTCATTATATTTTTTTGCGAAGGATGGCATCTCATCTTTTATCCCGCTCTGGATGACGAGCGCCATATGCGTGCCACTGATCTGCAGTTTCCGCAGACTCGGGGCATCTTCGCCCCCATCGGCGTCCTGCCCATGGCAGTGGGCACAACTTTGAAAGAAGAAAGCGCGACCTCTGGCTGCCATGTTTTCACCGGCAGCCGGTTTGCTGCCGGATTCTTCCTGCTTTGCAATCTGGTTGCGATAGAGACCGCTGGCAGTAAAAGTTGTCACCAGAATGATTGCCGATGCCGCAAGGGCTGCTGCCGCACCTCTGATTTCGAGAGAGATCTTCATGGAACCCCGCCTCCGCTAAGAAGCAGCTCTCCTCCGAAATACCCTGCCGCCGCAATTAACCCGGAAGTTAGCAACATCAATATCAAGTAGAGGCATAAACCAGCCCGTGACATCGCGTCTCTTACGACAAGGCGCCAGAGAGCCAGAGCGATCAACAGACCAAATGCAGGCCAGACGAACCGATGATGCCAGGCAAAATATCCGCGTCCCCATAAATCGCCTTTGGTGAGAGCGATGCCAGAGATCACCGCTCCCACCGAGGCCAATGCTGCAACGGCGAGCCCATAGAAACTCACCGTCCGCAATTCGCGCGCGAATGACAATTTTCGAAAGGCCACAGAGACAAAATCGCACGCGGCGGAAAACAAAAGCAGGGCGATCGGGAAATGGGTTATTGCCCCGTGAAGCTTATCCCAGGGAATCATGGTGTTCCAATTACTCCAGAGTCGAATCTATAATCGCCAGCGAATGATTTGTTTCAGCGTAGCTAACACTCGCTAGTCCCAACATTTTTTTGAGCTGAGTGGCTTCCACGACTACCGGAATCGGCTTCGGGACTGAACCTGGGGCCGGCAACGGAAAAGCGGTGCCTCTGGCGGTGTGAAAAGTGATGTTGCCTTCGACCTTCTGCATAACCTGGTGAATATGACCATTCAGAACCGTCACCGATCCAAATCGCTTCACGAATGAGAGCGCACGTTCGGCATCGTCCGTTCCCCAGCCCCACTGGGGATAAACTGCCCACAACGGGATATGTGCGAAGAGAACAATTGGAGTGCTCGCCGACAGATTTTTGACATCCTTTTCAAGCCAGTCGAGCTGTTCCTGGCCAAGTGTTCCCAAGCCGCCCTCCTGGATATTTGCCACGTTGACCAATCCTATAAAATGAACTCCCTTTTGGTCGAAACTGTACCAACCCGTACCTGTCGTATTTTTTCCGAATCGTTCCCGATAAAGTGCGCCGCCGTCATAGATGTCGTGCTCGCCAGGCACATAGAAAACGTCCTTTACTCTACAGTCCTTCAGCATTTGATCGAGTGTATCGAACTGTGCCGGATCTGAAAGGTGCGTCAGATCACCGGTGTGCAGCATAAACTCGGGTACCTTCGGTAACGCGTTAACTCGAAGAATCGTCTCGCGAAAAGTTCCGACAACATCCGTATTCGCTGGTTTATTAAAACCGATATGACTGTCACTTAGCTGGACAAAGTTCAGTTCCGCGGTAGCGATTGCGGCTTTGTTTGCTTCCTGGCCCAACGCCGTGGATGTTAGCAGCCCGCCGTTGATTGACCAAATAATGCCGGTGCCGGCCCACGCCATACATTTGAGAAATCCTCGCCGGTCAACGCCGTCGTCGTTCGCATTTGTTTCGATGAAATCGGACATATAATTTTGTAGTTAGTTCAATTGGATTGGGCGCCCACCAGCGCACCCTTCATCCGGTCCATACCGATTCATCTCCGCAATTATTCCCGCACGCCTCACCGTGTCGCCAGGCCGGAATAAAGCTCATCGAAAGTCGGTAGATTTAAATGTAGGGTGACGGCAGACATGAATGACGAGCAAACTCGCGCCCGTTTTGAAAGCCTGCTGTTACCGCTTTTGAACGATGCTTATAACCTTGCTCGCTGGCTGATGAGAAATCAGGAAGACGCTGAAGATATGGTGCAGGAATCTTACCTGAGGGCATTCCGTTTTTTCGCGAGTTATCACCAGGGCACGAATTGCCGATCCTGGTTCCTGAGGATCGTCCGCAACACATGCTACACAGCGTTGGGATCCCGAGAAATGAAAGAGAAGCATGTGCCACTGGACTCGGAAATCGACGAGATCGAGGATACAGCTCCCCTTCCCTCGGTCAGCCTTTGCAGGAAAGCGACGGTGGAAGCGGTTCGGGAGGCGATCGCACTGTTGCCAGCCGACTTTCGCGAAGTGTTGGCTCTCCGGGAGCTGGAGGGGCTATCCTACAAGGAAATCTCTGAAGTGACTGGAGTTCCTATCGGAACGGTCATGTCCAGGCTTGCACGCGCCCGACAGCAGCTCTTTCTGATTTTGACCGATCGAAAGGAGAAGGACCAGCTATGAATTGCCAAGAGTGCCGCGACTACATCGATGCGTATCTCGACAGCGAGTTGGACGTCACCACGACAATCCTGGTGAAACAACACTTACGCGATTGCCCTCAATGCCAGGAATTACTCGAAGCTCGAAAAGCGGTGGTCTCTTTGCTGAGCAATCCGGACATACGATTCGAGGTTCCGGATGCGCTTCCCGGAAGGATCCAAGCCATTCTTCCCGCCCGCCGATCCGACGTGAAACGAGCGCCGTACAGCAGAGTTATCATCCCCTGGTTCACGGTTCCGCTCGCCTTGGCGGCAGCGATTGCCGTTATGTCTGGGCTGATTTTCCTGAAGCAAAAAGGAACGTCCGATCACCCTGGCGGGAATATTCTCGCACAGGACGTGATCTCCAGTCACGTTCGCTCTTTACTTGCTACTCATCTGCTGGATGTCCCATCGACCGATCAGCACACCGTCAAACCCTGGTTTAACGGGAAACTCGAGTTCTCGCCGCCTGTTCACGATTTTGCCGATCGCGGTTTCCGTTTGATTGGAGGTCGTTTGGATTACCTAAACGGCCGGGAAGTGGCAGCGCTCGTCTACCAACGCAATCGGCATATCATCAATTTGTTTGTCTGGCCTTCAGAATCTGCTCACACGAGCGCCGCCGAGAATCTCAGCCATGACGGGTACAATGTTTCGCATTGGGCTCGGAACGGATTCGAATTTTGGGCGGTGTCGGACGTGAATGCGGACGACCTGAAAGCTTTCACCGACCTGCAAATGCAGCAGTCGTAGGCCAAAATTCTCGAAGGCCAAAACATTCATGCATATTCCGGGGAATAAAACCACGGGTCCATTCGGTTTGGATTAGTAATGAATCTTCTAGCGCTTGGGATCGGAAATCTGGGTGGACCGGATCTGTTAATCATCCTGCTTATCGTTCTAGTGCTCTTCGGAGCGAAAAAGTTGCCTGACTTGGCGAGGAGCCTGGGACAGAGCATGAACGAGTTCAAGAAAGCGCGCGAGGAGATCGACAAGGAGCTTCACTGATGAATGCTCCTCTTCACAAAACCTCGACCTTTACCGCATTGCGGAATCCGGTCTATCGGAAGCTCTGGTTTGCCGTCCTGCTCTCTGGAACGTGCGTCGCGGCGCAGGACACAGCGGCCACCTGGACGATGAACAAACTAGGTTCTTCGTCCTTTCTGCTCTCCCTGATATCTACCGCGGCGTCTCTGCCTTTTCTCCTCTTTACCCTTCCGGCTGGAGCGCTAGCGGACATGGTAAATCGAAGAAAACTCCTCTGCTTCATGAACATTTGGCTGGCTGGCGCCGCTGCGTTGCTGGCGATCCTTGCTTCTGCCCAACTGCTGAATCCTTATATCATCCTGATCTGCGTGTTTTTAATCGGTGTCGGCTTCGCGTTTCACGCCCCTGCATGGTCTGCGGTTGTCCCAGACCTCGTAACTGACGAAGAGATGCCGTCGGCAGCAACGCTTGGCGGCCTGCAATTGAACATTTCCGGAATCATCGGTCCGGCGCTGGGCGGAGTGCTGATCTTTTTCCTGGGAGCGAACTGGGTTTTTGCGCTGAATGCATTCTGTTTCGTCGTTGTGATCTTTGCCTTGTTACAATGGAAAGGCCCGAAAGCGAATTCGGCCGTTCCAACGGAGAATTTCTTCGAATTGTTCACCTCTGCCGTCCGATATGTCCGGCATTCCTCGCCGATCCGGGTCGTCATGGTACGGAATGTTCTTTTCGCTTTCTTTATTTCTGTGATTCCGGCGCTTGTACCCGTTCTCGGCCTAAAGGAACTTCGACTTCAACCCTGTAGCCTTGGTTTGCTCTTCACCTCCATGGGGATCGGTTCGGTGTTCAGCGCCATTTTCATTCTGCCCCGCGCCCGGGAACGATTTTCTTCGAATGCCGTCATCTTCTTGGCGAATCTGGTTTTGGTGATTGTTTATCTGCTGATGGCAGTGGTTCGCCAGAGAGAGCTATTTCTGGTTGTCGCGGCACTTGCCGGCGGCGGCTGGACGATGTCTGCGTCTGAGCTTTGGGTTGCCGGCCAGCGCGCGATACCCGATTGGATCCGGGGACGAATGAACGCAACCGTGATCATGGTTTCTCAAGGCGCTCTTGCCTTGGGAGGTCTTTTCTGGGCCTTCGCCAGTCAGTCGGCCGGAGTCAGCGTGGCGCTAATGGTGGCCTCCGGCGGGCTTGTCGTAAGTCTTTTCGCGGCAATTCCACTTTCGATGAACCTCGCGAAATCGCCGCGTTACGGGGCACTTTCGAGTGCTCGCATCCCGATCAACCGCGTCAGCGTTCCAGCAACGCGTGGTGAGGCGGTCCCGATGAGGACCGAACTAGCAGTCAACTGATTGTCTGGCGGTGAGTTGCTTCCGCTGCGGCGCGAGCAAGCACGTGGATTCGGCTCTGAAACCACCGCTGCAAACGTCGATGGGATCAGCGCTGAAGTGCAAATATTTGGTCTACGGACGCAAGTGATTCTCTTCCCGTTGACTTTTTGGCCATCTAGATTGTACATGTACGCCCTGTTTCCGTTGAACAGAACGGTTCGGTGGGCGCGCCGGCAAGCCCTGTACCCCGAATTGTTTTACCGATGGAGGCAAACCGAGCCGAACGGAGCCAAAAGCAGTCGGCGACTCGGTTCCGGAATTCCAATCAGGCGGGGTAGCCAAGTGGTAAGGCCGCGGTCTGCAAAACCGCTATTCACGGGTTCGATTCCCGTCCCCGCCTCCAGGTTCCTCATAATAAGCAACTTAGTCATCATGGCAAAAGCTCCTCCGCTCTCTCAAGCGCCTTGTTGAGGGCATGGATTGATTGATGGTCCTGCGCTTGTTTGTACTGTTTCACCGCCTTAACCAACTCTTCGATGACGGATTTGCGTTGCGCCAACGTTCTGCGGACCCCGTCCCGGATGATTCGTCCTTCAATATCGAGATATTCTTCGCGGCCGGCGGAGGCAGATCCACCCCAGCGACCTCGCTGAGGACCAGCCGAAGCTCCTTGAGTATCGCCCAAGCGTTGCGGCGAGAGGCTCTGGAGGCGGAAAGTTCATCCAAGAGTGCCTGAAGTTCCTTCGGATCGAGCGCCATGCTTTTGAGCATGTGCATCTGAACACTTTAGATCAAGCCGGTAAAGCATTCCCGCGGACCCCCTCCGCCGCCTGCCGCAGGGGGGAAGAGACAGTGACGGTGGGCGTGAGCGCCCCTATTCTGCTCTCCACGTCTTGAGGCCTGATTCACCGGTCAATGCTTGAATCCTCCACCCGCCTGAAGAAGGTTACCGCGCCTCAGGCCGGCGCAGGCCGTTACCGCCATCTGTCGACCAGGATGGAGCGTGAGAACGCCACGTCATTTGCCGCTTGATCCATGGCGACAGTGTCACATTCCGCCTGACCTCGACCTTGCGATCACGTAATATCGGGTCGAAATCTGTGATTTCTCGGCGAGTACATTTTTCGCAAAACTGCCTAGCGACGAATTCCATTCATGAAAACGTGCATATACTGCGGTGAGGGGAAAAAAGAAGGCGAATTCTCTGACGAGCATATCTGGCCAGATGCACTTGGTGGCGACGATCTACCGCACTTTTGGCGCACTGACGACGTTTGCCAGAAGTGCAATAACCTGTCCGGATTGTATGTGGATGGGGCATTTCTCAAGGGTTGGGCGGGGAGATCCGAGCGTGCTACGGGATCGCTCGAGTACCTGTCCGTAAATAACCCAGAAAGGGCCGTGCTGCCTCTCAATTACATCGGCAAACTACCACATCCAGATATTCCCACCGACGAGGTTGCCGAGTATTGGGCCGGCCCATGCGGTGCTAACATCTTTCATTTCCGGCCTGCCGATGAGGATAACCGCTGGGCAACTTATGCTGGGGGTGACCCACGTAAGACGAAAAGACGGGCGACGGCCGGAGGTGCCTACATAGCGTTGACATCGACTATACAATTTTGGATTTCGGTTAGCTTGGTTTCGTTTAGTTAGAGCGCATTTCAAGAAGGCGACACTATTCGTGACCAACATGAGTATGGTCATCAACTGCTGTACAGTGTCGGCCACGGCGAAGCCCTCATCTTTAAGCACCTGAGCCGCTGCGGAGGAAGGAGCGAACAGCAGCACGTCTCTACCGGAAAACCCGGCCATTGCCGTTACAGCTTCCCTTAACATGGTCGTCTTACCCGTGCCCGCCACGCCGCGGATTGCCGTGACAAGATCCCGAGAGCGCAAGATGTGGTCGACGGCCGCTCGTTGTTCGTCGCTGATTTGCCCGGCAGGCTCCCAGGCACCGCCACGGCCAATCTCGTCATATCGATCCCGGCCCCCTTCGACGATCTTCATCATCTCGGCCTCTTCGTGAAGAACCTCGCGCGTGGTCATCACGAGGGCGCCTGCATACGGCCGGACGAACCGGGAATCTTGTGCGGCGAACGCTTTGGCCTGGTCAACCGATACCCGGCCGATTCCGCGTCTTAGGAACATTCCAGCGGCGTGGAGCTCTCGCACAACCGAGGATCGCTCGAAGAGGTGCGTAACGGCCAACGCCTTGGCCAGCACCGGTTCCAACAGGTGCTGCGACCGGCCGCCCTTCACATTGGCCGTCTGCAAGCATTCTCGTTCTTCTGGCGTCATCTGGCTGCGCCAGTTAAGCAACTGGTCCCGGCTGTTCGCCACGGCCTCGCTCTTTGCCTTCCGACTTCTGGCTCCGAGTTCCGCCTTCACCTGAGACAATGCGTCGGCGAAGTCCATTCCGGTTTCCTTAACAAGCGCCCGCGCCTTAGCCGTCAACACCGTGTACTCGCGCCTGGCCAAGTCCTCTATCTGCTTCGTCCGCTTTGAGAACTTTTCGATGAGCGAACGACCAACAGCAGCAAGCTCAAAATTCCGTTCCGTTCGCCTGATTGGATACGCCGCCACCAAAAGTTTGCTCGCTAGCCTGGCATTGAACGCCGCCTCATAAAACGGAGCGTAGGCCTTCAGGTTCATGAACTGCCCAGCCTTCCAACGACCTTCCTCCTTGTCGAAAGTCGCGTTAAAGACGTAGGAGTGAATGTGGTAATGCGGATCGGGCATTCCGTCGATCGGCCGGGTATCTCGGTGAACGAACCAGGCATAAACCATGTTGCCCGTTTGGCGATCGGCATCTTGACCTTCGACACGTACACGGGTTTCCATTCGGGTCTCGATGTCACCCATTGTTTCGACGAACGCTTCCCTGATCATTTGCTCGACCGGATTGTCCTACGTTTCGGCCAAGTAGATCGAAATGCTCTTTGGAACGCTGAAACAAAAATCGTAGCCAGCCGTGCGCTTGTCCTTGTTTCGTACCGTCAGCGTTTCGTCAGTCCCGGGCCTTTTATTCGATGCCAAAGCAACAAAATCATCGCGTGCCACTGAGCCAAACTTGCCTAACATTTCGGCCCCTTTCCCACCCCATTGACCCGGACCTTTGCCGTAATAGTCTGACGTGGCTAACGCCGCATCGAAGTACTTTGTTGCGCCTTCCCATGAATCTGACATCGTGATCCTAAGCATCGCGGTTGCTATTTTGTGCCGCCCGTTTTGGCCATCGAACGTCCTAGTTTTTACGGTCTTCTTCCGGTGCCCAAATTTTCACCAGGCGTCTTCCCTATCGCTTCGCGATCAGGAGTTTTTACGCTCTTTACCTGACAATGAAATCATCACGTGACCGAGCCTTTCGCTGCAGATTTGCCCGGTTCTTTTTAAGCCGGAACATTTGCCGCTCAACGTTCTGCAACTGCGCCTTGGAAAGCCACGCGGCTAGCAAATTGGCGAATGGAATGTAACAGACAAAGAGCACCGGGCCCAACGTAGCTGAGCCGACCAGAATAGGGATTTGCGCGCCTCGGAGAAGTTCAGTGCAGGTAGCCATCCAAGGGCACTGTTCGCGATCCAAAGGACGCATGGTGTCAATCCTGGCAGGTTCTGGACCGCTCCTGCGTAACACCCGACCGACGCCAGAATGGTCAAGATCGTGACTAGTGAGACAGCTTCTTGGACCGGCGTTTGGTTACCGTCGCTCATGGCAGTTGTTCAAACTGGCGGCTAACCCATCGCCGGTCTTTCAACCATAGCCGGCCGGATTGAGAGATGATGCCATCGACTCTGAAGTCGTTCCGCTTGCCGCCGTTTTTCAATCCGATGAATTCCTTCGGCGGACAGGATTCCTCCTCAACTTCGGACACCGAACACTGACTATTGAATCCGGACGACGACTGAACCGACCCGCTCGAGGAAAGGCTCTGTTTATAGTTCGTCTCCTTAGCGATCACCTTGGATGCCCACTCGTTGGTTGTGGGATCACCGTTGCGGTGGAAAATCTTGGTCGCATGGTTGCCAAGCAGCGTGTCCACTTTTTGTACTTTCCGTCACGCCCATAAGCCGGCCCTCGATGGCCTGATTGCAAAAGGTTACCATCTAGTCACTATCAGTCAGCTGATTGCCATGGAATCAGCGAACCCTGCGGCTTCTCCATCAGCCCCAATTACGATTGGAGAGGGAAAAAACTCGCCAAGAGTGCGGCCGAGGTGAATGCCTTCTACGATGCGGCGATGACGGCTGGAGCGATTGATAACGGCAAGCCGGGCGTGCGCTTGCATTACGATCCCCGCTATTATGCAGCCAACGTTTTCGATCCCGATGGCTACAGCCTGGAGGCGGTCTACAAGAGTTGGCAGCACCTTCAGGCACCCGTTTAGTCGCGAGGTCACGAGGATACATTATTTGGCCCTCGTGGTGAACTCTTCCCGGGAATGAACACGATTAGTGAGCGCTCATATCTGGATTTCTTGCACCTTCACTGGTCGTTTCTCGCGCCAGCTCTTTGTAACGGCCAAAGCCAACCGCAACGTTTCCAAGGCATCTTCAGGACCGGGAGTTACGGGCCGGCCCTCTCGCAATGCGGCGAAGAAAGCCTCGAGCTCCAGACGATAGCCTGCCTCAAAGCGATCAGGAAAATTCTCGTAATGATCAAAACTTGACGCAAAGTCCGTCGCGAACAGGAGCGGAGTTTTCTGAGGCGCTTCAACGACCACTTTGCCCAGGGAACCGGCCACTTCCGTGCGAATATCATAGCCCCAATTGGACCGTCGTGAAGTTTCCATGACTCCCAACACGCCGTTCTTAAACTTTAAGAGGGTTACAGCTGTGTCTGCATCATTTGCTTGCGCGAATTTCTCATCGATCAGGACGCTGGCCCAGGCAGTTACCTCCTCTATCTCTCCAACTAGAAAACGCGCAAGGTCGAGGTCATGAACTGACATATCTAAAAAGAGACCGCCGCTCCCTAATAGATATGCCAAGCTCGGTGGGTAAGTGTCGCGACTCAAGGCACGAAATGTTTCGAGTTTACCTAACTCTCCGGCATCGATTTTCGCTTTTGCCCTCACATAACCCGGGTCAAATCTCCGCATAAAGCCAATCTGAACCGGAACTTGGCGTTCCCGAACCAATTGGACCACCCGCTGAGTCTCACCGAAGTTGAGTGCGATTGGCTTCTCGCTCCAGACAGGTTTACCGGCGTTCACAGCTTGTTCGATGAGCTCAGCATGCGTATCAGTAGTAGTCACTATGACTACCGCATCGACCGAGGGATGCTGGATTGCCTTCAGACTGTCTGTCAACGCCAACTCCGCCCCGGTTATTAACCGGCCACGCTCCGCTCTTTCTGCAACGAGATCAGCGACTGCTATGACTCTAATCCCACTAATCGCAACTAAATTTCGGAGATGAGTCGCACCCATTCGCCCGACTCCTAGAAAAGCCACCCCTATTGTTTCTTTGTTAATCATATCTCTAAGTCTTTGGATTCCAGTCTGACCACGGCCTCTTCGGTCTGTTCAAACATTCCCAGTTCTGTGTCCTGGAGAGTTCGGTCTCTGTGGCGGTCTCTAGGTGGTGCTTCGAACAAGTGTTTTGACACGTTCGCACAGAGGGATGGGCGAGAGTTCAAAGAGATTTAACAAATATTCGTTGGGAGCTGATTCGCCCCAGCGGTCGTGCACACCGAGACGAGTTATCTTCTTGGGCGAATGCCCCGATAACACCTCAGACACTAGTCCGCCCAAACCTCCGCGAACATTATGCTCTTCGACCGTCACGATCCTCTCGAAAGGCTGACACGCTTTGCTGAGCTCTTCCTCGTTGAGCGGCTTGATCGACGGCACGTGAAGCACGCCCGCAGATACACCCTGCTTTTCGAGTAAATCCGCGGCCTCCACGCAACGCTGACTTTGCGGACCAGTTGAAACTAACAGCACCTCTTTACCTTCTTTAAGCAGGTAGGTTTTTCCTGGCGTGAATTCATATCGTGCGTCGAAAACGTCAGGACACACATCCCGGGCAAGGCGGAGATAGACAGGGCCGTCATATTCTGTCGCCCATCTCATCGCCGCCTCGCATTCTGTGCTGTCTACCGGAGCGATGATTGTCATCCCGGGCATCGCTCGCATAATGGCAAGATCCTCAACGTCTTGATGAGTCTTTCCCGTAAGTCCAGTTAATACACCCGCATACGCCGCACCAATTTTCACATTGGCGTGCGTTTGGGCTACGAGCATGCGGATCGGATCCACCGCGCGATGAGTGAAAAAGACTGCGAATGTCGAGAGCCACGGTACATAACCCACCGAGGCGAGGCCCACCGCCGCGCCGACAAAGTTTTGTTCGGCAATGCCCATCTGGAGAAATCGCTCCGGACACGCTTTAGCAAATTTGTCCGCTTTTGTTGAATTTGCCAAGTCCGCGTCCATGACCAGCACGTTTGGATTCGATTTTCCTAACTCGACTAACGTGTCACCCCAAACATCACGCATCGCTTTCATTATACCTCCTCCTGGATACCAAGTTCGCCGGCGATGACTTTCAGTTCCTCTTTACTAGCGACCTTTGAATGCCACTCATGTTTTCCCTCAGTAAAGCTGACCCCTTTACCCTTAATTGTATGTGCAATTATCATGGTAGGTTGATCCGAGTCTCCTGATGCTTTAACGCTCTGCAGAGCGGGAAGAATCTCCGAAAAATCGTGCCCTCCGATTTCAAGGCAGCGCCACCCGAGCCGTTCGAATATTCCTCGTAGATCGATTCCGGACCACGGATCCTTACGATCTCCACGATGCTCTTCGTTCACTGCCAGTACCCAACCGAACTGTTGGAGCCCATTCCAATCCAGAATTGCAGTCAGGTTGCCAAGTTTGTATCGAGGCGCGATGTGCAAGGCCTCCCAAACCATGCCTTCTTGAAGTTCACCATCGCCGATCATCACAAACGTATGGAACTTCTCCCCTCGCATCCGGGCACCTAAGGCCATGCCAAGCCCAACGGATAACCCCTGTCCAAGTGAGCCAGTCGAAGCGTCTAAACCGGGTAGTTTTGTAATATCAGGGTGACCCTGCAGGCGCGAGTTCCCTTTGTCGAAAGTCTTAAGTTCTTCAATAGGGAAATATCCGCGCAAAGCCATTGCAACATACAGACCAATTGATGAGTGCCCCTTCGAAAGGATAAACCTGTCTCGAGCTGCCCATTTGGGATTTTGTGGATCGATCCGCAATGCACGGAAAAAGAGGGCTATCAAGATGTCCATTGCCGAAAAAGGTCCGCCCACATGCCCCGCCCCACTCTTTGCCACCGTACTTATCGCCAGCCACCGACCTTGCCTGGCTAACTTCTCCAATTCGCTATCATCGTTTCGCGTATTCATTCGATCCTCGCTCTGTCCAGACTTATTTTAAATCTCTGTAATTTGCACCGCTCGCTTCTCTTTCAGGCTAAGTGTAGCCGCGAGCCCGATTTTAAGGGATTCCAATGCGTCCTCAGGTCCGGGAGATGGCGGCGTGCCATTGGTCAGAGCGTTAAAAAACGCTTCCAACTCGGCCCGAAAGGAGGGCCCAAACCGATCCATAAAGAAATGATAATGATCTAAATTATAACCATCTTTGTGATAGTGGCGCAGAGGTGTCTTGGGCTCCGCCTGAACCACCAGCTTACCGTTTTCGCCAAAGACTTCGGTTACTATATCGTACCCATAGACAGCGCGTCTTGAGTTTTCCACGACTCCCAATGCGCCGCTTGCAAACCTCAAGAGTGTGGTTGCGGTATCAATGTCTCCGAACTCAGCGGCGTCACGGTGAAATCTGACGGAACCCCAAGCATTAACCTCCGTGACTTCGCCCATCAGAAATCGTGCAATATCGAATTCATGGATTGCCTGGTCCAAAAAAAGACCACCGCTCTTTTCCAAATATGCCCTCGGTGGCGGAGCAGGGTCACGACCTACCGTTCGAAATTGATCCAAGCGCCCCAGCTCGCCGCCCTCGATCCGACGCTTCGCTTCGGCGTATCCACTGTCAAAGCGACGCTGAAATCCTATTTGAAACGGCACCTTCGTCTCTGCGACCTTGCGAAGCGCCTCTTGCGTTCGCGCAAGCTCGAGCGAAACCGGTTTCTCACAAAAGATTCCCTTCCCGGCTTCAGCTGCGGCTTCGATCAGGCCAGCGTGGGTGTCGGTCGGCGTGCAAATAACGACGGCATCGACGTCGTATCGGTTTACCACCTCCTCCGGCGAGGCCGAGATCCCTTTTGCGCGAACTAAAGGACGGATTGCTTCCGCCGCTTCAATTCGCGGGTCGCACACCACCGCCACCTCCACGTGCGGGAACGATGCCAAATTCTTAGCGTGCTCCTGGCCAATCCTCCCTGCGCCTAACAAAGCCACCAATATGTTGCCGTTTTTCATTTTGCCGTTTCTTCTCCCCGCTTTATTCCGCCGTACAAAGTCTCATAATTGTGAGTGTAGATTTCGATGACATTGCCAAAGGGGTCTTCGCAGTAGCAGAGCCGGTACTCGTCGGTCGCGGGGTCGTTTCGCCAAATCTTTGACCGCTTGCGGCCACCGGACGAGGCGATGCGCTCCGCAAGCCCTTCGATATCGGGGTCAGTGACGCAAATGTGGAAAAAGCCGCTTTTCCAATATTCCAACGAGGGCTCGCGGCGCTCGTGTGGGGGATCAATCAGCTGAAAAAGTTCGATTCCGATCCCGTTTATCGAAACCATGTGGGCGATGAGCAACGCGTTGCAGTCGTGGCCAAGCACATCGCGGACGTCTGAACCTGGATCATCGCCACGCACTTTCTTGGGTCCCCTCAGCAGCGTAAAGCCTAGCACTTCCTGATACCAATGGATGGCGCGTTCGATGTCGGCCACGCCGACGCCCACATGGTTGACTGCCCGAGGATAAGCTGGCGTGTTGGGAAGCTTGGTATTTTCCATTTTTTAGGTCATTTTCGATGAAATTGTTACGGCCACTCAGCAGCTATTGTTGAGCTTTGAAAAAAGAGGCGCTATTTCTTGAGAGCAAATCTCGTCAACGTTCGATCCGCTATGCTAGCAAGCACAACAATAAGCCCGACGACGAGAATGTACCATTGCGGTTGAACGGCTAGGAGGATTAGAAAACTCTGGATGCCACGCAACATAAAGGCTCCAAACAGCGTTCCAATGAGAGATATTCGGCCGCCGGTCAAATGACACCCCCCGAGAACCGCAGCGGCAATTGCGGAAAGTTCCATCGTTGCGCCAAAACTGCCATCCGCATATCCGATGAAAGCGGCATCTAACACGCCGGCAAACGCGGCCAATACCCCGCTTACAATAAATACTCCAAATTTAATTTTGGTAACGGATAAGCCTCGAGAAAAACTAGAAGAGGCATCTCCCCCAACGGCCAGAATTCGATTCCCGATAGGAGTTTCGAACACTATGAGCTGAAGCACGACAATGATAATGAGTGTCCAGACAACGGAAGCATTAATCCCGGCCAGATTACCGCCCCCAACTACATTGTAGATAAACTCCTGCCGGAGTGAGTCGGTGGCAGCGAAAGAAAAGCCAGAGGTTACCGCATAACCAATTCCTTGAAAGAGAAAGAGTGTCCCAAGAGTCACAAGCAGGGATGGCAGGCCAAGGAACGCAACAAAAAAACCATTCAACGCGCCAATCAGTATCCCGCACACGATCGCAGCGACAACCGCAAGGGGGCTCCCAACGATCGGCGCGAGGCCGAGAAACGTCAGGGCTCCGACTCCAGAAACTGATCCGACGGATATATCGATTTCACCGGTGGCGATGACCATCGCTTCTCCAAACGCGATAATCGCCAACACCGCAGTGACCTGCGATACGGATTGCAAGTTGCCGATCGAGAGCCACCCCCCTTGGGTTATAATCGCGAAGGCCAAAGAAATCAGAATCACCAGACTGATGGTGATTCCTTCCGGATGTCTTCGAACGGCATCTCTGATAGACACTTTCATTCTACTTTTGGTCCTTTGCCGGGAGCACGGCCACCATCGCGGATAATGCCTTCCAAGGCCTCGGCGCTCATCGCGTCACGTCCGACATCCGTAACCTTGCGTCCATTCTCCATGATCACGATCCGGTCGGCAATTCGATGAATTTGGAAGATATCATGGGTTATATAAATCACTAAGAGCCCCTGCTGCTTAAGCTGCACCGCCAACTCATTCACGTGCGCACGTTCGCGAACCGAAAGATGATTGGTCGGCTCATCCATGATGATAACACGATTACGAAAAGTAACAGCACGTGCGATTTTGAATGTTTGTTTTTCGCCGCCTGAAAGCAGCGCGATCTCGTCATCCACATCGACTGTGTCTCGCAATCCAAAGTCACGGACCACCTTTGCGCTGGTCTCGCGGATCTTTGTCTTATCCAGAAATGGGAATCCAAATATACGCTTAACCGGTTCTCGCCCCAGAAAATAGTTGCGTCCAACCGATAGGTTGTCGCAGATTCCAATGGTTTGCTGGATGCATTCCAGACCTAGATCCATAGCTTTCTTGGGATGGAATTTTGTAATTCTTTCTCCATCAAAATAAACTTCGCCTGAAGTAGGAGGGTTAATACCCGAGATGATACGAATTAAGGTCGTCTTGCCCGCTCCGTTATCTCCAACCAGCCCAACCAATTCTCCTTCATAGAAATCAACGCTAACATCGGTAAGCGCCTTGAAATTTCCATAGGAGAGGGAAACGTTCTTGATGCTAATAAGAGGCTTCCGTGCGTCACTGGCGCCATCTGTGTTTGCCATAAAATTCAATCGTTAAGTTGTCTGTACTGGCAGTAAAAATTCTCAGGCAGTTTTCAACTTGCTTGCTAATAGGGTATTTATAGTCACGATCACTAGAAGAGCGACCCCGACAAAGGAAATATACCAGGAGGGCGGAGCACCAAGCGCAATCATCTCCGCGCGAACCGCAGTCAAGAAGAAGGCCCCCAAAATAGTCCCAAGAATGGTCCCTCTGCCGCCGGTGAGCAGGGTGCCTCCGACTACCACGGCTGCAATCGACTGCAGCTCCATCCCGGTACCGAGCGAAACATTGGTGGAAGGATTGTTGGAAAGGGTGACAACTGCCGACAACCCGGCAAAGAGCGAACTAAGACAGAACGCAGCGGCCTTGATCCGGTCAACCGGAACTCCTTGAGACTCTGCACTGGCTGGATCCCCACCCAGGGCGAAGAGGTGGTTCCCAAATCGGGTCTGATAGAGAGCCATAGCGCATAAAAGAGCGAGCAGCAGGAACAGCAAAAACCCGTTTTCGATCCCGAGCCAGTGGCCGCCAAAGAATTGTGAAAGCCAGTTCTCACGGGCTGCCTGCGGCGTACCCGCCACCGCGCCGTTGCTTGTGACATAAATCAGCCCTCGATAAAAAAACAGACCGCCCAGTGTCACGATCATCGAAGGAACCTTGGCACGAATCACAACGAGGGCGTTTACCAAGCCGATCAGCAACGCTAAAAGCATCGCGACGATGAAGGAGATCAGGACGCTCACATTACTGCTCTCCAAGCCTATAAAGGTAATTCCGACGATTCCGTAAACAGAACCGACCGAGAGATCAATTTCGCGAATCAGAATCACGAACGTCTGTCCAATCGCCAGGAGACCCAAGACTGCTGTAAATTCGGCGATGTTGCTAATGGTGCCCCAATTGAACCATTGCTGGGGATTCCAAAAGCTGAATAGGGCAAATATAAAAATGCAGCCGATGATGATCCCGAGATCTGGGCGTCTAACGAATCTCCGCATGGGTCTCCGGCGGTTGGTGAGGTTTCTTATACTACGCGCGAAAGTCGCAGATAGTAATCAGTTACCATGTGAGCTGCTTCTTGTAAGCGTCTTCCCCAACGACGCCTTTCACAAATTTAATCCATTGATCGACGTTACTTTGGTCGATGACAATTGGTCCGGTAATGATGTCACCGAGTGGGTTCATCCCCATTTTTTTGTAAAAATAGAGAATTTCCATCGGGAGATAGCCCTGAAGCCAGAAACCTTGGCTATGACATTCCAGAACTTTTCCATCTTTTATGCCTTCAAGGGCATCCGGACTTTCGTCAACAGTCACGATCGAGAGCCCTTTGTCGGCAAGTTTGGGCTTTAAACCCATCTGATCGGCCACGCTGTAGGCCCAAGGGGAGGACCAGCTAGCTAGGCAGAAAATGTAATTAACATCTTTATGAGTGCTGAGGTACGACTGCATGACGCTGCGGGCCTGCGCAGGATCGGCGCCAATGATCAATTCATCGACAGGGACGTTAATTTTTTTCATCGCATCTGTCATCCCGCGAGCACGCGCTTTCAGGCCTTGATGGGTCGCATCGTGGTTGGCACACATCACTCTGGTTGGCTTTGGAATTTTGCCTGCGTTGGCCAATTCGACTATATGCTCTCCGAGCTTCACACCCGTCAGATATTCATCGCCCCCTACGTACGTGAGATATTTAATCCGTTCACCTACGGGGCGTGGATCTGGAATGTTGAAAGCAACCACCGGAATGCCACTGCTGATTGCCTTGTCTAGAATTGGCTGAAGGGCCTGAGAATTCAGGATCGGCACTGCGATACCGTCAGGGTGCGTTGCGATCGCTTGGTTCAAGATCGCAATGAAATTTTGTAGGTTCGATTCGTTGGTCGAAAGATACTGCGTCTTCACGCCCGGGTATTTCTCTTCGAAAGTTTTCATCGAAGTGGTCAACCAATTCATATTTGGATCGTTGGATCCGATGTGAGACACCATGACGAACCGATAGTTATCGCCTTCGGCAAATACTGCTCCTGCGAATAAGGAGCATAGAGACAAGATCCCGGCCAGTAGCCGGAGGGGGGTATGCTTAATCATAGTTTGTGGGCGCCTACTCAGCGCATTGCGTTGTTCTTGGAAAGATTGGTAATATTCTTCTATCTAACAGGGTTGGGATGCGTGCTTCATACGGTGATCTCCGAGATTTTGACCGGCCGCTTTTCGCGCCAGCTCTTGGTGGCAGCGACGGCCAAGCGGAGCGTCTCCAGAGCGTCTTCCGGCCCAGGAGTCGGGGTGCGGCCTTCCCGCAATGCCGCAAAAAACGCTTCCAGCTGCAACCGGTAACCCGCCTCGAAACGGTCCGGGAAATTTTCGTAATGATCGTGGCTCGAGGCGAAATCCTTCGCAAAGAGCAGAGGCGTTTTCTGGGGTGCCTCCACGACCACTTTGCCAATCGCCCCGGCCACTTCTGTCCGGATGTCGTAGCCCCAGTTGCTGCGACGCGAGGTTTCCACTACGCCCAAGACTCCGTTTTTAAACCGGAGAAGCGTTACGGCTGTGTCGGCATCCTTCGCCTGGGTAAAACGTTCGTCGATCAACACGCCCCCCCAAGCGTTAACCTCCTCCACTTCCCCCACCAGAAATCGGGCAAGGTCAAAGTCATGCACCGACATGTCTAAAAACAGCCCGCCGCTTCCGAGCAAAAACTCCAGGCTGGGCGGGTATGTGTCCCGGCTTAGGGCGCGGAAAGTCTCCAGCTTGCCCAGTTCGCCGTTCTCGATTTTGGCTTTGGCCTTCGCGTAGCCCGGGTCATATCGCCGCATGAACCCCAGTTGGACTGGCACGTTGCGTTCCTGAACTAGCCTTACCACTCGCTGGGTTTCGGTCAGGTTCAACGCGATCGGCTTCTCGCTGAACACAGCTTTGCCCGCGTTGGCAGCTAATTCGATCAACCGCGCATGCGTGTCGGTCGGAGTCACGATGACCACCGCATCCACTACGGGGTGGTCGATAGCCTTCTCGGGCTCGGTCAATGCCGACTCTGCGCCCGCCATCACCCGACCGCGCTCGGCCCTCTCGGCCTGAGGGTCGGCTACCACGACGACCCGCACCCCGGGGATTGCCACTAAGTTTCGCAGGTGCGTCTCTCCCATGCGGCCCAAACCCAAAAAAGCCACCCCGATGGTTTCTTTAGCTTTCATACTGAATGCAAAAGCTTTTCCATGTAGACGCGGTTTTCCCGGGCGACCTCAGTCGGATTCCCGGGCGTTGTGTCCTGCTCCAAGACTAACCAGCCGTCATACTGGTGGTCTTTGAGCGCACCGATTACCGCAGGGATGTTAACATCCCCTTCTCCAAGCCGCGGGAAAATGAATCGCTTGAGCGCGTCGTGAAAGCTCCACCCTTCTTCGCGCGAGCGGCGTAAAACTTCCTCGTCAACATCCTTGAGGTGAACGTAACCTACCCGGTCGCCATACTTTTCTAACATCCTCAAAGTATCTCCTCCTCCGTAAGTCAGGTGCCCGCAATCCAGACACCATCCCACCAGCGCCGGATCGGTCCCATCGAGCAGTCGAGACGTTTCCACCTCCGTCTCGACGTAAGTCCCGACGTGACTGTGAAACACCAGCCGAACGCCTGAAGGTTGGAGGGCGGCGGCCAATTCATCCAGGCCAGCACCCAGCGATTCCCATTCCGCGTCCGTTAGCCCAGCTGCGGGATTAACCCGGCCGGCTTCCTGAACTCTTCGCGCATCGCCGCTGTCGGCGGCTATCAGATAACTTGCGCCCAGCGATTGGAAGTACGTCCCGATCTCCACTCCCTTTTTCACTTCCTGGCCGCGCTTTGCGGGGTTGCGAAGCTCCAACCCTACAAAGCCGCCCAACAGTCGCAATCCGCGAGGCCGGAGATCCGCTGCCAAAACGGCAGGGTCTTCCGGCATGTTCGAGGCCCATTCGGTAGCGGCGTAACCTGCCGCCACCATCTCGTCCAGCAACTGCGGATACGGGGTCCAGGCCCGGTACTCCGGCACGTCCGGGCTGTTCCAATTGACAGGCGCGGTGGCAAGTTTCATGCGAACACCGAGCGCTGCTTTTCAGTGGCTTTCTCGTAGTTTTCGCGAGTTTGGCGTGTCTTTTCCACTGCGCTAACCGCCGCTACGGGCACGTCCCACCAGGTGCCTAAAGAAGGCATTCGCTTTTCGGGATCCACCGGGACCACGACCACCGAAACACCTCGCCTTTGTCTGGATTCCTGCACCGCCGCCGTCACTTCGGCCGCGGTCTGAGCCAGTACCGCGTGTGCACCCATGGCTTCCGCGTGCTTTTTAAAATCAATCGGAACGTAATCGCCCGTCAGCGTGCCGCGTTTCGGATCCCGGAACCGCAATTCGTTACCAAAGTCCGATACCCCGCAGATGCGTTGCAGTCCCAGAATGCACTGGTAGCCGTGGTTATCGACCACCACGATGGTCAGTGTCAACCCCTCCGCCACGGCCGTGACGATCTCTGAGTTCATCATCAAGTAAGTGCCGTCGCCGATCATCACCACCACGTCGCGCTCGGGCTCGGCCAACTTCACCCCGATGCCGCCCGGGATCTCGTAGCCCATGCAAGAAAAGCCGTACTCCAGGTGGTAAGCCTTGGGATCCTCTGGCCGCCAGAGCCGCAGCAATTCGCCCGGCATATTGCCGGCTGCGCACACCACGGTGGCTTTGCCACCCACCGCGTCATTGACTAAACCGATCACACCGGCTTCCGCCAGCGTGCCCCCCTCTTCTGGAACTGTTCGGATCTCGGTGACTCGCTGATCCCATTGGGTCTTTAAAGTTGCGACCCGCTCACGGTACGCGTCCGAAGTGCCCGCGTAACCCGCTTCCTTCAAAGCGCGGCTCAGCTCCGGCAAAGCCCGTTTCACGTCCGCGACCACCGGCAACGCCGAAAGTTTGCTCGCGTCCATCGGAGCCACATTGACGCCAATAAAACGCACCGCGGGGTTTTGGAACTGCGACCGGGAGGCGGTGGTAAAATCGGTTAGCCGCGTGCCGAGTGCGAGGATCAAGTCGGCCTCTTTCGCCAATTCATTGGCGGAAGTAGCACCGTTGGAGCCGATCGGGCCGGCGTTCCACAGGTGGTTCCAGCTTAAAGCTCCTTTGCCGGCTTGGGTTTCGGTCACCGGCACGCCGAAGGCTTCCGCAAACGCTAGCAATTCCGTCCACGCTTCGCCGTAAATTGTGCCGCCCCCGGTGATGATCACCGGTCGCTTGGCTTGCTTCAGTCGTGCGACGACTTCGCGGATTAACTCTGGTTCCGGCAGCGGCCGGCGCACGCGCCAGATGCGTTTGGCAAAAAATTCATTGGGCCAATCGAAGGCTTCCGCCTGCACGTCTTCAGGCAAACTGAGAGTCACCGCACCGGTTTCGGCAGGATCCGTCAAGACGCGAAACGCCTCAGGCAAACTCGCCAACAATTGCTCAGGACGCGAAATACGATCAAAAAATTTTGAGACAGGTCGAAAGGCATCGTTCGCGCTTACATCCCTTTCGTTTGGATGCTCGATCTGTTGCAACACAGGGTCGGGTACACGGTTCGCGAAATAATCGCTCGGCAGAAGCAAAACCGGCAATCGGTTAACGGTCGCGACCCCTGCCCCCGTAACCATATTGAGCGCCCCGGGACCAATCGAAGTCGTGCAAGCGAAGGTTGAGAGCCGATTGCGATGTTTGGCAAACGCAGCCGAAATATGCACCATTCCCTGCTCATGCTGCGGCCGGTAGAATTGTAGTCCTTCTTTTTCGGCAAACTCCACGATTCCTTGTCCCAGCCCTGACACATTGCCGTGACCGAATATACCCCAAATACCCTCGATAAAGCGGTTTTGGCGACCATCCCGCTCTACATATTGCTTTGCAACGAAGCGGACCAATGCCTGACCCACTGTGAGACTAATCGAGTTCCTCATAAAAAAACTAATCTGCGCGCTAAAAGGCTTTTCGAGCGCATTTTGATATCAGTCACTTTTTCAGGCGACTCCCCGGGATCTTTCTTGATCCAAACCGGAGTTTTTTTGGGGGGAGGTACCTCGAACGTGTCAACGTTCCTTGTTCCGTTAAAAAAAGACTATGAGCAATATCTGATGTCAATCGAAATGCCGTAATTTAATCTACTTGTTGTATTGTTTTGTCCCCACATCTAATGACGGAAATTTTCACCACTTCGTTTCTCGATGAAGACTAATTATGACCGAGGTTAATACGTTTTTTTACCTCCGGGCACTCCTAATAAACTGTCAACATAACTGACTAAGAACGTCCCCAGCATCGCTGCGTCACCCCTTTAGTGGGACTTCAATGGGATTTCCCTCCCAATTCGTTGTTATCCAATCATAGTGGGGATCATTAATTGCGTTGATCTTACGAACGTCGCCCGCCAAAACATTTAAGTAGTAGGCATTTGTTCCTGGCGCCTTCACCACGGGGTGGTAACCCTCGTGAATCAACACAACATCTCCGTGTTGAACGGGAATGGCCACGTCAAGGTCCGTATCCCGGGTGTAGATTCGCTGTATGGCAAATCCATCCTCCGGTTGAAACCGGTAGTAGTAGGTTTCTTCATGGTATGAAGAATTGTCCCGAGTATCATGGCGATGAGGTGGGAAACTTGACCAATTACCGCTCGGCGTGTGGATTTCGTATACGGTCAGGCGTTCAGTCAATTCGTCCGAGTCAGCAAGTGTGCTGACGCCTCGTTGTGCATTGGCACCTCCGCGAACTGCGGTGACAATTTTGTCATGCGGAATTACGCGAGCGGGGAGTTTTCCTTCGGCCGGCGCTCCGCCAAGGGCGATTTCCAAGTGGTCAATGGTTTCGAGTGTGTATCTTGTTTTGGGCGGCAAATACGCAATGTCTGGTCGGTCACGAAAAAGATCTTTCCGATGTAATTCATAACTTTTATCGCCGAAGGAAAGGGTTCCATTTCCGACCAGCGGAACAAAGACGACCTCTTCCGAACCTGTGTCGGCGTCCAGCTTTTCGCCCTGGTGCAAGTTGATGACCTTGAATGAGATGTATTTCCATTCGGCCTTTTGCGGATCCACGTTCAGCGCATATTGTCCCTCCCGACTAGAATGATAATGTCGATTCATAAGTAATTTTTCTGAGGCCGGTCAGGATCCTAACAAAATTTAGAAATGCTCTCACGGCGAATTCTCCGTAGAGATTATGCCCGCAGCATGATCCGGGGGGCGAACTCGCTCAAAAGGAAAACTCTATCTGCTTTTTTCTTTCTTTTGGAAAGTCATAAGAAACCGCGCCATTGTCAATGAATAAATTGTTTCGATGCATTTTTATCGGCAATTCTTCTGTTCAAAACACTGAAAAAGACGGCGCTATCCGATTCTGATACGTTAAGGGCCGTTTCATTTTCGCTCGTCGCTTTTTATATACTTTTTCGTATATAGTTGCTAAATCTTCTGAGGAAGTCGTAGTGACTGTTGCTAACTAGCTCCTATAGTTCCCAGCCTGAAGTGGAGCAAAACCTGGATATCAGGCCAACTCTGCCTGTTTTTAGTTGCACAACAGTAGGCAGATTTTACTGAAGATTTGCTTCTCAACACAATGGCGTGTGTTTCAGCTGCGACCAGAACGTGTGAGAATTCCATGGCTTACCATGTTTTTCCGATTTCAAAGAGATATTTTCTGTCGTAGCGTCGGCCTGCTGTCTTGGATCGTCGCGGCCTGATTCTGTTTCTTTGATCACACTATTCAACGACGGCCGTCCCTTTCCGATCGAAATTCCGGGCATTGAAAATTGCATTACTTTGTAAGACAAATTTGTGGCAGCGAAAAAAATTGTGAAAACCGAACCGCGACGTCAGCAGATTCTGAACCTTCTGGAAGAGAACGGGACCATAAACGTCAATGACCTAGCCGAAAGGTTCCAGTTAAGCCTGGTGACCATCCGTAATGACTTAGATGATTTGGAGAAGGAAGGCTTGCTGCAGCGAACGTTTGGTGGGGCAGTCTTTTCCCATCGCAGCCGATTCAACGAGTCTTTTCGCGAGCGCATTCAACAGCACCGTGACGCAAAGCGCGCGGTTGCGATCGCCGCTTTGGGCTTCATCAAAGACGGCGACACCATCATCCTGGACGCTGGCACTAGCACCCTTGCGTTGGCCCAGCTCCTCAAAGAGCGCGCTATGTCTCTCTTTGTCATTACCTCCTCGGTCCCGGCAGCCCTTGAGTTATCAAGCGGTGGTTACGACATCCTTCTGTTGGGCGGCATAGTCAGAAATAAAAGTCTCGCTTTACTGGGGCGCGAAACATTGACCATCCTTGAGCGTTACCGCGCTGACAAAGCTTTTCTGGGCAGTTCGGGCTTTACCGCCAAAAGGGGACACAGCACTCCCAACCCGGATGATGCACAGATCAAAGAAGCCATCATGCGAGCCTCCGACGAGACGTACGTACTCGTCGATTCGTCGAAATACGGCCACGATTGCCTGACCACTTTTGCGCGCTATCGCGATGTCAATTTAACCATCACAGACAGCCGCCTCTCCCGGAGCCAAGCAGCAATCCTGGAGGCCGCCGGTGCGAGGCTTTGTATCGTGGACGCGGCCAACGCAAACCTCGACCGTGAGGCAGCGAGTTCGCAGGTCGAGAAGGCTCCTTCGAGAGATAAAGCTAAACCCACAGACGAAAGACGTAGGAAGTAATTTTGCTATTACGGGCAGTTATTAAAACAACTCGATCAAAGCGACTCGACCGAACGTCAGATTGCCGGCACTTCGACGGCTTTCCAATTCCGTGAAGTTGAACTTTGGATCGCAGCTTCGACAAAAGCCAGTCCTTTGACGCCATCTTCTGCCGTAGGAAAAGGGCGATCGATTTGGTCCGCTGGCTCATGCCGCATCCTTGCAACAACGGCCATGGCGAAATCGGAGTAAAGGTTAGCAAACGCCTCAAGAAAACCTTCGGGATGACCAATCTCTAGGCGCGTCACTTGCCTTGCAGAGGCGCTAACTAATGAATCTTTGCGACGCGTTACGATCTCTTCGAATCCATTTCGTTTGCGATATACCAGTCGGTTCGGTTCTTCTTGATGCCATTCCAGACCACCCGTCTCCCCAAAAATGCGGAAGCTTAATCCGTGTTCAGCGCCACTTGCCGCGTTTGTTACCCACATGGAGCCGCGCGCGCCGTTCGAATACCGAAGAAGGATCGAAGCGTAATCGTCCACCTTGCGGCCAGGAACAACATGGCCGACATCCGCGCATAAACTTTCAAGATCAAGCCCAGTCACGTAAGCGCCCAAATGATGAGCGTGGGTTCCAATGTCGATTAGGATCATTGACGCGCCGATTCGGGCAGGATCAAGCCGCCACCCAGGCGGCACCTCCTCGGACGCAAGATATCCCTGGACGTACTGGATATGAAGCTGGCGAATGGCACCGATCGCCCCTGCCTGAACCATGGCTCGGGCTTGGCGAACCATTGGATAGCCGGTATAGCAATGCGTAAGGCAGAATTCGGTTCCTGCGGTTTTGACCTTGCGGACAAGGCTCACAGCCGTGGCGAGATCTGTGGTCAGCGGTTTATCGCAGACCAAATGAAATCCGGCAGCCGCCGCCAGTGAACAGATTTCGTAGTGACTGTCATTTGGCGTCATGACGGCGATAACATCGGCGCGGTCACTTCGCTTTGACTCGGCTTCGATCAGCGCGTGCGCCGAGGGATAAACACGGTCTTCCGCCACACCAATCGCAATTCCCGCCCGGCGCGATCGTTCTGGATCCGAGGAAAGCGCCGCGGCCACAATTTCATAGTTGTCGTCCAAGCGAGCTGCGATCCGATGGACCTCACCGATTATCGAGCCTGGACCGCCCCCGACAACGGCCAACCTAAGACGGCGCCCAATTGCATCAATCACCATCATAAAATGAATTCAAACCTCACAGGATTCTGATCTAATTCAGGCCGGTGGGAGCGCGTAGTCGCTTGGCTCATCGATCGATGTTCGCTTTAGAAGATCGACTGATCGACGCATCCCTTCCATCCGGGATAGAACGACATCCTCATGTTCGATCGATAGCCAGCCGTCATATCCATTGAGACGGAGTCGATAACAAAACTCGCGCCACCATTGCTCACCGTGTCCATATCCTAACGTGATATAGCTCCAAGCCCGATCTTTGACTTTCTCGTGTCCAATGGTGTCCAAGCGGCCGGTCAGATTGAGTGCCGCTTGATTCATATAAGTATCCTTGGCATGCACATGATGGATAGCATCGCCAAGAGCGTCGATTGCCACCAACGGGTCGGCGCCCATCCAAAAGAGGTGACTAGGGTCCAGATTTGCTCCGACGATCTGGCCGATCTCCTTTCTCAACTTCAGCAATGTGGGCACGTTATAGACTAACTGATGGCCGTGCATTTCGATGCAAAGCTTTGTCACACCGCTTTCTTTGGCGGAGGCAGCTAGCTTTTCCCAGAAGGGCAATAACTTTTCGTTCCATTGCCAGTCGAGAATTTCCCCATTCTCGAGGGGCCAGGCGCTTGTGATCCAATTTGGTCGGAGATCGTTCGGGCCGCCGGCCGGCAAACCGGACATTAAGACAATGGTATGAACCCCGAGCAATTCGGCCACTCGGACTGTCTCGTAAACGATCTTGCTTTGACGTTCTCCGTCGACGGGATGAAGCTGATTGCCGCTGCAGTTGAGCGCTGCCAGCGACAAACCATTTTGCTCAAGCACAGACAAAAACTCTTGGCGCTTCTCTTTGCTTTTTAAAAGAGATGGAAGGTCGGCGTGCGGCGCTGCGCTCCAGTTGCCCATTCCGATTTCCAGGGCCGCTAGACCGAGTTCGGCCGAGGCTTTTGCGACTTCTTTGAATGAAAGATTTCCCAAGCTATCCGATACAGCGCACAGTCTCATTTTCGCCTCTCGATATGGTCGACGCTCATTTTTCCAGCGCCGACAACAGACACTCCTAGTTTCGTTGAGCCAGATTCGGACTACAGACTATTTCAACTTCGGATTCAGCAGTTCTTGCGACCTGGGCTCATCCATACTCGCTTTGGTTATCAAGGTGACCCCGGTGTCTATCTTCGGTTCCACCTTCTCTTTTTTGGACGCCGCAAGACCGGTCTTCACACCCTCATATCCCATGCGAAACGGATCTTGAACCACGAGCGCAGTGATCGTGCCCTCTTTCAGAAATTTGATTAACTTCTGGTCTGAGTCGAAAGTCACGAGCTTGATTTTATCTCGGGCCTTATTTTCTGAAATTGCCTGTCCGGCGCCTTGTCCGATGTAGAGAGCATCTGAGAAAACCCCTCGCAGATCCGGATATGCGGTAATCAAGTCAGTCATTATGTTCAAACCGGTAACGGCTTGGCCGTCTGCGACTTTTTCGGCTACCAATTTCAGGTCAGGATACTTGGCTGCTAGCTGCTCTTTAAAACCCTTATCTCGTGCCTGCAGCGAACCGACACCGGCCAAAAAGTTGATCAACGCTACTTGGCCCTCCGCCTTCCCATATTGTGCCTTGATAGCGGCAGCCAACCCGTCGGCAGCAACGCGCCCACCCTGCTCATTGTCCGTCTGCAGAAAAGCCGTGAAGCTATTTGAGTCTGCGAGAGAATCAATACCGATGATTATTGCCTTCTTGGCAGCTTCGTCGATCGGTTTGCCAAGGGCGGAAAATTGGGTTGGCGAAATGACAATTGCCGCGGGTTTTTCAGATACGGCATTTTCCAAAACCGAGATCTGCCCATTGATATCGGACTCCGACTGTGCGCCAAGCTCACGCACCTCGACATTGAGTTCCTTACCAGCCTTGCGGGCACCAGCGAATACGGTCTGCCAATAAGAGGAGGTTGTGTCTTTGACAATGACCGGAATGATAGGTTTTTGATCATCCGCAGGGGACTTTTCAACGACACCCACAACGGCAGTTACTGCAAGCAAAGCAATAAGCTTACGCCGGTTCAGAAGCGAACTGATAACATTCATAATATTTAGGGGGGAGATCCGTAGTTTCGAATTGGTTGTGTTTAGCAATAAAAAAGAAACTCCAGGTTTGTCAAAGAAAACTTCCCAGGAACGCAATGATCCCGGATCACTGTCTACGCTGTCGAGGAGGAATTTATGATTCGTATGTTAGCATGGTTTTAGAAGTTTATTTGTTGAATTGCTGTTGATGTTGCAAGATTTTGTCTTTACTTTCCAATCGAAACTGGAAAGAAACGTGGATCTCGACTAAATCGATTGGATCCCCCCTTGAATATCGGTGCGGCTAAAAGCCTTCGGCCCGTTTTCGATGCGTTCGTCCGGTTGATAAGTCTCAAATTGAAATGAGGAGCGAGATATGAATTCGGAATCTATGTCAGCAAATCTGCGAGTGTGCGTTGTCGGTGCCGGCTTAATGGGCGCCGACCATATCCAGCGTCTCACGCATCGAATCGTCGGGGCCGAACTTTCGGCAGTCGTCGATACCGATGCTTCGCGCGCCAAAAAGGCGGTCGAAACAATTCCGACAGCGGTTGCTCTCTCCAATGTCGGACAAGCCTTGGATCGAGAAGAAGTCAATGCATTCCTGATTGCGACCCCTGGTTTTCTTCACAAAGACATGTTGCTTCAGGTTCTGGAGCGAGACTTACCGATTCTGTGCGAGAAACCATTGACACCGGACGCGCAGTCCTGCTGGGAAATCTTGGAGGCAGAGCAGAGGCTCGGCAAAAAACGCATCCAGGTTGGCTTCATGCGTCGCTTCGACACGGAATACCAGCGCCTGCGGGCCATCATCAAGTCTGGTGAACTTGGAGAGCTTTTGATGCTTCACTGTTCGCATCGAGTTCCCGAAGTACCGCTGAATTTTACCAACGAGATGCTGATCAACGACGCTGTCGTACACGAATTCGACGTGATCCGCTATCTCACCGGTGAGGAAGTCAAGAACGTTCAAGTCAGACTGGGCCGCGCTTCGCGTCATTCGCACCCTGGACAGCACTCTCCGCAGCACGTACTACTCGAGATCGAGAATGGTGTGCTGGCTGATGTGGAGATCTTCGTAAATTCGAAATTTGGGTACCAGGTTTCGACTCAGGCGGTTTTCGAAGAAGGTATCGTTAACACCGGCGAAGACGGCGGCCCTTACGTTCGCACTGCCGGACGTTGGGGAGGCGAGATCACCCCCACCTTCGCCGAGCGGTTCGGACGCGCTTTCGATACCGAGATCCAGCGTTGGGTGGACGCCGCCCGACGAGGCGATGTGGGTGGACCAACCGCGTGGGACGGCTATGCCACGGCGGCTTGTTGTGAGGCAGGTGTAGCTGCGCTAAGGAGCGGCGAGAAGGTCGAAGTTTCTTTGAAGAATAAACCTAGCATGTATTGCTAATCGTCCTCTTACTCGATGGGATGGCATTGGTGCGGAAAAGGGCGATGTCAGCTCATGGCGTGACGCTCGCGGTCACGGCGGATGCAGCGCCCCTTTGGGGGTGGCACCCGCAAAATCTAGTACGACCTTGCAGTCTTTCTGTCCCTACTGACAACTATCTCCCGATCGGCATTCGGAAGGTGAAACGCGTTTCCTCCTCTGTGGAGACGACATCTAGGGTTCCCCCATGTGCGTTGGCGATTTCATGCGAAATGTAGAGCCCAAGCCCGAAGCCTTGAAGAGTCGGGCGGAGCGTGCCGCGAACAAAAAGCTGGAAGATTGTCTCCATCATGCGAGGCGGTATCGGCGAGCCCGCGTTGGCAACGTAAAGCTCGAATATTCCTTTATCCGTAGAAGCACCCATTTTGATCGGACTTTTTGGATCGCCGTGGGTGAGCGCATTGCAGTAGGTTTGAAGTAAGCTGGCTGAGGCGTCGAGTGTCGCAACTCATAGGCGCACTGATGAAAATGCTGGTCTGGATCGTACGCTCCGGAGCCATGGCCTGCAATTCAGCTACGACCTGACGAAGCATAGGTTCGAGGGAAATTCCATCCTCGCTCTTATCAACGATAAGTCCCCCACCCAAACGGCCTCGCGCAAAATCCATTACGTTGTCGATGAGGCCGGTCATACGATCGACGCTGCGCCGTGCCATCTGCACAAGCTCCAAGGCTTCGTCATCGAGCCGACCTTGCAGCAGCATATACAGGGCGCCATCGATCGCACCCAATGGATTGCGCAGATCGTGGCCAAGAACCGCGATGAACTCTTCGCGCAGAGCAGCTTCCTTGCGTTCCGTGCGCAGATTAGCTTCCGATAGTAAGAGACGGTCAACGGCGCTAAGGTGGAAGCCGATGATTTCGGCAAACATTTCAAACAACTTGATAGTTTCAGGCGTGTTGAGCCGGTGTGGTGCCGGGTCGATGCACTGTTGGGGTCCTTTGGAATTGGATGCTTTCGAAATGAGACAGGTTTCTAGATATCTAGGCTACAGCATTTTTGAAAGCCGATTTGGCTGCGCTATACGCCAAATAGCGTGGCAAAAAAGACGCCAATTAATTTGGAAACTCACACCATTAGAGGTGGCTCCAGAAGGCGGAAAAATAAAGCAGGGTTAGGAGCATGCTGCCGAGCAATCACAATTTGGAGATCCGCGCAAGTTTCGCCTCGACAGAGACATGTCAAGCGCTCGAAAGGGCAACCCATTTTTCGCTCGTCCAGGCAAACACGAGAGACAGGCTGCAAAATGCTTGCATCAGCGGTCGAATTAGAACCGTTTTCGCGAATCACTCGAAGGCGGAGCTTCTAACAAGAAAAGGGCTCGGGAACTTAGTCCCGATTCACGCAGAAGGGCCGGAATCGGTGCGCGATCTAGCCAGCTCCAAAATAGTCCTGATAAGCTCTTCAGGATCAATTGGTTTGGCCAGGTGTGCCTGGAAGCCAGCCAACCGGGTCCGAACTCGATCTTCCTCACGAGCTGCGGCTGTAAAAGCAATCACAGGCAGCTGAGCGATCTCAGGTTCAAGACTCCGGACTTTCTCCAAGAGTTGGTAACCGTCCATTTCTGGCATCGCCAAATCAAAAATTAGAACGTCCGGATGAATATCCCTGATCGCCCCGGGCGCTTCGTGTGCTGAACCCACCACGCTTGCCTCAGCACTGCTATATTGCAAAATGGCCTTCAGGACCTCTCGCGAGTCGGCATTATCGTCTACCCCCACAACCCTAATGCCGTGGAGTCTGGTGTCATGCATCTTTTCTTCTGCTGAATCCCCGCTCACTTCGGCACGCTCGGCACCAGGCGGGGAATTGCTCGCCGTCATCGGCAATTCGACCTTGAGCGTAGTCCCGCGACCTGGTCCTTCACTCTCGGCGCTGATCGAGCCCCCATGTAGCTCGACAAGGTGTTTGCAAATGGACAAGCCTAGCCCCAATCCGAAACTCTCCTCCCCGTCTCGGAAGAAACGTTCAAAAATATGGGGAAGGAACTCCGGTGAAATTCCTTTGCCCGTATCTTTTACGACAAACATCGCTTCTGTTTGAGCTTTTCTTAACTGCACGCTCACCGTGCCTCCGCTGGGCGTAAATTTCAGGGCGTTACTTAAAAGGTTACCTAGAATTTGGCGCAGCCTCGCCTCGTCCGCCCAGATCCTACAGGTAATCTCCTGTGGAATTTCAACCAGGCTCTCCAAAGTAATGCTTTTTTTGTCCGCCTCCGGGCGCAGTGTTTCGACGCTTGTAGTAACAATCTGCTTCAAATCGACGTCTCGGTAGTCCAACGTCAGCCTACCGGTAACGATCCGCGAGGTATCAAGGAGATCTGCGATTAGTTCAACCAACGTACTGGTATTACGTTGCAGCACCTCCAACCCTTGCGCCACGAGCGCCTCGTTATTAGGCTTTTCCCTCATGAGATAGGTCCATCCCACAATGGCATTCAGCGGTGTCCGAAGTTCGTGAGCGACCATCGCTAGGAACTGGTCCTTTGCTCGATCGGCAGCCTCAGCCTTTAGTCGAGCCTTTTCGAGTTCGACAGCGACACGACGTTGAGATTCCAGTAGATCGCGAACTTGATACTGGCGTGCGCGCGCCTGCAATGCGACCCGTAGAGCCCCGAGCAACATGGACGGGTGAAGCGGCCGTTCAAGTACAGTCACCGCACGAGAGCGAAGAGCTCGTACGCGTTGCGATGTAACCCGAGCCCGCCGCCCCGGGCGAATAAGAATTACGATCGGTAGGTCTGACCAAGGCTCTTGATCCTCGAGCCACTTAGTCAGGCTTGAGCAGTCCGCAGATGAGGATAAGGATTCCTCAGTGAGCAGCAGGGCTCCGACAGAACTTCCGTCGGCTTGGAGGTGCTCAGAAAGTTCGGACAAACTCTGGCACAATTTCGAAAAGATCTCCGCGCTGCGTAACAAAGAAGCTGCCAAATCGCCATCTTTGCCCATTGGCGCTAAGATGAGAACGACTTGAGAGGCGCCAGTGTCGTAGGTCCGCGTCAATTGTCCTGGTCTCGCTTTGTTTCGTTCTCTGCCGTTCCTGCCCCTGATTCCAGGATTGGAGTTCCGGTAAGCACTCCTCGGAAATCCTGGAGCGGCTCCCCAACCCACAGACCTCTTTCAGTCACTTTAAACTCGCGTATTGTCCGCTCGTGCCCACCGCTCCGTTTCTTCGCGACCGAAATTGACTGGTGAACCGCGCCTCTTGTCTCGTAGTGGCGCAAAATTACGACGGTATCGGCAAGATAGGTAAGGTCGACCGGCGTGCGGATCTCGTTCAGGTAGCCAGACTGGGCGAGTACCATAATCGTGAGGACGCCCAATTGGCTAAGATAGGAAAGAGTCTCGTGTAGCTGCAACTCAAGCATGCCATCACTCTGCATCGCCTTGCTATAACCGTTCAGGCTATCAATGATTATCATCCGCCCGCCTTCCTTTTCCACGAAGTTTAGCAGAGAATGAGCGAACTGCCCGGGACTGAGTTCTGCGGGATCGACCTGCCGCGCATGCACCAACCGATCGCGAATGAAAGGTTGAAGATCGGCGCCGAAGGAGGCCGATTTGGCAAGATAAAGTCCTAAATTCTCATCGAAAGTGAACAGTGCCACCGGCTCCCCTCGGGCGGCAGCAGAATGTGCGTAAGCAATGGCAAGACTCGATTTTCCAGTGCCTGAGGGACCCATCAACAAATTGCTAGTGCCCCTATCAAGCCCGCCTCCTAATAGAATATCTATCCCTTCGACGCCGCTCGATACGGGCTCCCGCGCGAATTCTCGGTGATGGTTTCTGAGTACAATTCTGGGAAATACCTTGAGACCCCCGGTCTCAATCAGATAATCGTGGGGACCACCTAAAAAACTGCTTCCTCGAATTTTCAAGACGCTCAGTTGACGTCGCTCAGCGCCGTAGGGCTGCTCCTCGCGATGCAAGTTGATCACTCCGTGGCAAAGACTTTCCAGTTGTCGATCGTTTCTACTATCGTTCGACGTTAGATCATCCAATAAGAGAGTGGTACAGTCTCGCGCAGCCAAGAATTGTTTGATGCTTAGAATTTGGCGCCGATATCGAAGGGCACTCTGTGAAAGAAGCCGGAGCTCGGACATCGAATCAAAAGCCGCGCGCCGGGGTTTGACCCGCTCAGTTTCAGCGAAAAGGGTTTTCGTAACGTCGTGAAGCTCAATATCTCCGGGATCGAAAAGAGTGTTTTCCGCCTCTGTCGTAAGCTGCTGAGCAAAGTTCGAAAGATCTAAGAAGTCAATGCCATCAAGTGCCCAGCCGTGCGTGCGCGCAACGGCAATAAGTTCGTCACGCGTTTCCGAAAATGTAACGTAGAGACAATCCTCACCCCTGCGGACACCCGCCAAAAGGAATTGCATTGCCAGCGTCGTTTTGCCGAGCCCGGGGTTGCCCTGAATCAAATAGAGACCGCCAGCGGGGAAGCCTCCACCCAAAATATGGTCGAGACCGCTAATTCCGCTATTAGATCGTGCTACCGCTGATACTTCGTTGCTCATTCGATGCAGCGAGAGAGGTTCTCGACCTCAGGCCGATTATAGACTTGCTTGCCCCGAGTTTTCCAGGCTGGGCCTGAAGGAGAGAATCACTCCTGTCCCCTGCGCCCAGCCCGCCCTCAATTTCCGACAAAAGGGTGCGAAGACTCTGATGTGTTCGCTCGTTCTTCGAGCTTAGCCACATATAAAAAGACGCGTCATGGGCGTCGTCATTAGAGGGAGATTGCATCAAATCGGCCAGAAGCTATAATATACCCTCGAATTCCTGCTTCCGCATCAGAGAGTTCCCTGGAGAGCAGCTCAGGGATGAGCCGTTCTTTGACCGTCCCCTCTGCAAAGGTTTAACGATTGATTGATCGAGTATCAAGGCGATCTCTATCAGGGGCCGTTGACGAATCTGAGTTTGCTGGGAGTGTTCCGAATGTCAACCAACCCTGAACAACAAAAACGGGATCTCGAAGCCGTAATTGCGGTGCTGACTGAAAAGATCACAACATTTCCCAAAGATGACACCGGAAGGCCAAAACGAGACTCTCAAGTTGATCACGACAATCGGTTGCACTCCTATGATCAGTTGTTGAAGCTTAGGCAACAGAAGGAAGACGAATTGAAATCGCTTCCGCGATCGACGTAATATTCACATCGAGGGTATTTATGGGCCACTATGTCAGACGTAGAAATTATCCGTGAAGAAGCTCTGACCCCACCTCCACCAGACTGAAAGCGTTTCGTGGAATGCCGCGACTGCTTCTCAGCGCGAGCCCTCCGATTTTCCTCTCCATCAGTTACCGCGATTCCGCCGATACTCTGGGTCGCAACTTCCGCTGCTTCACATAAACCAGCCTAGCCAGAACCTGGGGTCCGACTTAGAGGAAGGCGGCGACAGCGGGACCACCACCAGATCTACGAGGCCATCATTTGCCGCGAGCCGAAGGAGGCAGAATCGTTGATGCGCGCCCACGTGAACCGCGTAAAGTCCATTTGGCCGGTAACGTTAGTTAAGCCAAAAAACGGTCCTGCTTGGAGTACCAGTTATTTCTTTTCTCTTCTTGTAATACGTCTACTCCCATCCCGACTGGCAACATGGCCTACCGTATTTCTTACTCTTTGCGACCTGCGTCATGAAGTGGCTCGTTAGCACTTGGCGCACAAATCCAGAATTCAAGAGCCGCTCAAGGAACCAAAGCGGGAAAGGCATTCTTCCGCCAAAAGAATGAATAAGCTTTTCGGAGAAGCGGGAGAAGACTCGAAGCGACAGACGAAGGACTCTCAAGTCTTCGGCAGTCGCGGAATCAATGCGGTCGCTTCACGGATCGCTTCAACGTCCTGGTGCAAGTAACGATCGACGACACCGCGGGAACTGTGTGCAGTTACACGGCGCGCAATGTCTTTGAGCGCTGCGTTTTTGAAAACAGCGCTCGCGGCTCCATGTCTGAACGAGTGAAAACTCAACGATTTCACCGTGCTGCCTTTTGCTCCAGGAATCCGCAGGACTTTCCCCACAACTCCCGCCTTTTCCATGATTCGCCCAAAAGCCTTGCTTAGCCCGTTGCGGCCCGCTCCGGTGCGATTCGCCAAAGTCGGGAACACGTACCCTTCCCTGCTACGCTTGGATTCGTGAGCTTTGATCCAGTCCTTGAAATCTGGATGAAGTCCAAGAACGACTGCCTTGTTTCCTTTACGCTCATCGAAAGACAGCAACCCGTTACCCACGTCGACCGACTCCCAACGGAGATTGGTTACATCCTGCAACCGCATGCCAGTGGTGTAGCCGGCCAGAATCGCGCCCTCCCAGTCAGTACCCCGAGCGGCCTTGCGAAGCTTGTTCACTTGCTCAGGCGAAAACACATCTTTGGCGACACCTTTCGATTTGAGCGCCTTTACCGCAATAAAGGGATTGTAGTGCATTGGCCCGGTAGTCAGTGAAACTCCGTGGGAATAAAGTGCCGACTTTTGGGTTGAATAGAGCGGAGGACTCACGCAGTGCGCGACTACAAACCCATAAGAGAACAGAGAGAGCGGGAGAAAGTCGAGGTTTTGACGCGTTTTCGGAAATTCGCCGATCAGTCAACTTGGAAAAAAGCGCGAATATCCCGCGAGCTCGGCGTATCAATCTCCACGCTCGACAGATGGCTTGACGGTCACAATAAAATCCTGCTCGCTTCAATGCTCGAGATTCGGAGGTTCTTACAGGAGTGGGAAAGAGGCTGATCACCGGTTGGGAAGAGAGCTCGAATCAGCCCTCGGCAAAGGCGCCGCTGGCGATCGCGCGGCGCAGCTCCTGCAGAATTCCTGCGTGACGTCCTTGGCTGGACTACAATGTGAGGTTCATCGGGGGGCGGGCGGGAGCATCTGCTGCTGGCAATAGACCGCAATTTCGCCGGTGGTCGAGTGGGCGCTTACAATCGCCGTCGGCGGCTGCCGCGCCTTTCCGTGAAATATCACCTTGTGCTAGTATGTTCCTACATATTAGCATCGCCGGCGGAGCAGAGAGGTCTGGCTGTGACACTCCAGACCGGCACGATCAAAGTTCCGAGCGCTTGGGCGAGGCGCGTCGTCGTCAACAAGAGTGAGGAAGGATTCGTCACATGGTCCAATTAAAGTTCGCAGTCGGCGCCTTGCTGGCTATATCAGTCGTGCTTGCCTCGACTACCGTCTGTGCCCAAGCCGCCGCAGCGCCGCCGGTCGAAATCGCGCCTGCGGGCGGACTGAAAGAAGTCCCGCGCAATCAGACTCTCGTTTTGGCGAACAACATTGTCTCGCCGATTGGCGTGACCAATCCGTGGGCTGTTCCAGGCTACACGCATCAGGAAGGCAATAACCTGATGTTCGAGCCGCTCGAATACTACGCCATTTACGCCGATAAATACATTCCATGGCTTGCCACGAGTGTAGAGTACACGACCAAGGACTTTACCTCGCTCGAGATCAAGCTGAACCCCGCGGCGCAATGGAGTGATGGCACGCCGGTCACCGCCAAGGATGTGATCTACACCTTCGAGGGTCAGCTCAAAAACGAGAAGTTACCCTACCACTCATCGTTCGATCAGTATTACGAAAGTGCAACCGCCAAGGATGACCAAACGGTCGAAGTGAAGTTCAAAATCCCGGCGCCACGCTTCAAATTCGAAGTGCTCACGCTGAAGTTCGACACCGGCATTCCGATCGTGCAGGCCGCGTGGGAATCCAAGCAGGCCGACGTCAATGCGGCGCCTGGTGGCGTCGACATTCCGCATTCAGGCCCCTATAACCTGACCGCGTGGAACGCTAACCAGAAAATCTACGATCTGCGTGAAGACTGGTGGGCGATCAAGGCGGGCCTGATGCAAGACCCGGCGGTCAAGCGCGTCGTGTTGGCGAACATTAACAACGTGCAGATGGACACGGTTGCCCAGCGCGTGGTCAACAACGACTTCGACTCCTCACTCGACATGCGTGCTCAGACCATCGGCAACATCCTGCAGCAGAACCCGAAAGTGCAATCGTGGACGGGCAATGCATCGCCCTTCGGTTATCTCGACTGGTGGCCGAACTCGCTGTGGATGAACGACCAGCACGCGCCCTATAGCGATCCTAACATTCGAAAGGCGATGAGCCTCGTCATCAATCGCGATCAGATCGATCAGGTACTCTACGAGGGCGCCCACATCTCCACGATTTATCCCTTCCCGCTTTATCCGGGTCTGAAGAAGTTCGCGGACTCGCCTTTGGTCAAGGCGCAGGAAACCAAGTACAATCCGGGCGAGTTCAACCTCGACAAGAGCGCCGCCCTGATGACTGCCGCCGGCTATAAGAAGAACAGCGACGGGTTATGGGAGAAGGACGGCAAAACCATCAACGCCACGATCGACGGGTTTGAGAGCATTCACTCCGACATCGCGCCAGTGCTGGTAGAAATGCTGAAGGCTGGTGGCTTCGATGCGGCTGTCAACTTCGGTACAGACGCCAATCAGAACATGGCCGAAGGTGCTCCGGGGCTCTATCTGTTCGGCCACGGTGCAAGCCTGCAGGACCCCTATGCAGCTTTAGAACTGTTCCATGGCCGATACAGTAACGCCATCGGCACGACTGCCGGCAACAACCGGTTCTCACGCTATAAGAACCCCGAGTTAAACGCCTTGCTCGACGACGCAGCGCCGCGGGGCTCGGACGATCCGAAATTCGAGGAAGACATGGCCGATGCACTCGGCATCTACTGGCGCGACACCATCGATATCCCGATCATCCAGTGGCTGCACCGCATCCCCTACAATAATACGTACTGGACCAACTGGCCAAGCTCGACAAATCCCGCCATGGGTACCAACGGCGCATTCTGGGCCCATACCGGCGTGCTCGTCATCACCGCCCTCAAGTCAAGCGGTGCAAAGTAAGCGGTCGAGCTCTCGGGGTGTGTGGCGCAGCGGCGGACACCCCTTTTGGCCCGTGAACAAGAGGCAAAGTTGAGCACTCTAAAGCTAATCGCCAGACGGTTGCTGTTTCTGGTCTTCGTGATCTGGGCGGCCTCAACGATAACGTTCTTCGTGCCGCGCTTTTCGACTCGTTCGGCGATCCGCGAACGCTTTGCGGAACTAGCCCGTAACGGCGGGTTTTCACCGGCCGACTTGGAAAACATCATTGCGTCAATGCAGCATCAATTCGGCCTAGACAAGCCATTGATGCAGCAATACGTCGACTACCTGTGGAGCGTGATCCATCTCGATTTCGGCTATTCGCTTAACAAATACCCCTCGACCGTTATCGACCTGATTTCTCAGTCGCTGCCCTGGACTATGGGGTTAGTTCTGGTCACAACGATCATCAGTTTTCTGCTCGGCAACCTGTTGGGCGCCATTTCGGCCTGGCCCAAGGCGCCAAGCTGGATGCGTATGGTCGCCACCCCTTTCGTACTGCTGACCGGCGTGCCGCCGGTGCTGATGGGCGTGCTGCTGCTTTTCTTCATTGGCTTCCGGATGAAGCTCCTGCCGCTGGGGGGTGCCTACTCGATGGGCGTGGTCCCCAACTGGTCATGGGGCTTTGCCCTGGACATGGGTGTCCATCAGATCCTGCCGGCGCTTGCTTTGATCCTGGGGTGGGTAGGTGGCTGGGTGCTCTCGATGCGGGGCATGGGTGTCACCATCCAGGGCGAGGACTACGTGAACTTCGCCGAGCACAAGGGGCTCAGCGGCATCCGGATCTTCCGCGACTACTATTTGAGGAACGCCCTGCTGCCGCAGGTCACTGGCTTTGCACTGGCACTTGGAACGCTTGTGACGTCCACTATCGTGGTGGAGGGCATATTTGGCCTACCCGGTATCGGCACGGTGCTGCAAAACGCCATCCGCTCCAACGATTTCCCGGTGATTTACGGCATCGTGCTGTTCATCACCATTACGGTGGCCACTTTGATGGTGGCGCTGGAATTCGTCTATCCGCTGCTCGATCCACGAATTCGCAAGCAATAGGGGCACAGGACCATGGCAAGCATCGCATTGACTTCCGCAACGCAAGATGATGTCCGGCAGCCGGGCCAAGTGATATTGTTCTTTCGCTATCTGCGCCGGAACAAGAGCCTAGGCATAGGTTTGATGGTCCTGCTGCTGCTGGTTGCGTTCACCGTGATTGGATTGCTGGCCGTAGATCCCAAGCACGCTTATCCTCTGACGGCGCCGGCCAAAAGACCGCCGAGCTGGCAGTATCCGCTCGGTACGGACTTCTTCGGCCGCGATCTTTTGTCGGCGATGGCGATGGGCATGTGGCAGACCGCTGTCATCGGTGTGCTCGCCGGCGCCCTCGGCACATTTATTGGGGTCGTCCTCGGTTTTATTTCCGCATATTTCGGTGGCTGGATCGACGGCACCATCAGGATCATCTGTCAGATCCTGACCCCGATCCCGGTGCTGCTGATCCAGGTCGTCATCGCCAGTTCGCTGGATAAGCGGGACGTCACGATCCTGACCATGGCCCTGATAGTGGTGATGCTCGCCTGGATGTGGCCAACGCTGGTGATCCGCTCCCAGGTCCTCACCATGAAGGAGCGACAGTTCGTGTCGGTCGCCAAGCTCTCCGGGGTCGGCGACCTGGGGATCATATTCAAGGAAATTCTTCCAAACCTTCTCCCGTTCATTGCCGCTGCCTTCGTGGGTCAGGTCTTTGCTGCCGTGTTCGCGTCGTTCTACCTCGCAGTGCTGGGGCTTGGTCCGCTCCGTGAGCCATTGCTCGGCAATATCATCTGGGCCGCCCAAGGCCAGGGCGCCTTTTTCAACGGTTGGTGGTGGTGGCCCATCGAGCCAGCTGTCGCGATGATCCTGATCCTGGGATCACTCGCACTGGTCATGATGGGACTGGACGAGCTGGCAAATCCTCGGGTGCGCAGGTCGGAATGAGTAAGATGAATTCACCCCTTACCGATACGTCGCCGAATTCTCGAACATCGAAACTATCGGCCGAAAAAACCGATGTTGGCCCGGTCCTGCAGGTCAGGAACCTCGAGGTCACATACTATACCGACCTCGGTCGCGCCAAAGCGCTCGACGACGTCAGTTTTTCACTCAAAGCGGGCGAAAAACTGGGCATTGTCGGTGAATCCGGCTCTGGCAAGAGCACCATGGCGCTCGCAATGATGCGCATGATCAAACAGCCTGGACGCATCGAAGGCGGCGAGGTGATCGTCGGCGACATGGACCTCATGTCTCTCGACGACGAGGGTATGCGCAACGCTCGGCTCAGCAAGATCGCCTACATACCGCAAGGCGCAATGAATTCGCTCAATCCGGTAATGCGGATCGGCTCGCAGATGGTTGATGCGGCGAAGTCTCACATGAGGCGGCAATCGCGGTCGGCGATTGAAGAGCGATGTGCCCACGCCCTGAGGTCAGTCGATCTCGATCCTGGCGTGTTCCGCATGTACGCCCATGAACTGAGTGGCGGCATGAAGCAGCGTGTCTGCATTGCCATCGGCATACTGCTGCAGCCGCAGGTGATTATTGCCGACGAGCCGACGAGCGCGCTCGATGTGGTCACCCAGCGTCAAGTGATGGAGACCATCGACCGGGTGCAGAGGGAGATCAACGCCGCGGTCATTTTGATCGGCCACGACATGGGCCTTATGGCACAGTTCGTCGACAAGGTTGCGGTGATGTATGCCGGACGCCTTGTCGAGGTGAGCACCGCCCGCGAAATGTTCACCGACCCCAAGCATCCCTATGCCAAGGCGTTGATCAGCAGCCTTCCAAACCTCGACAACAAAGGCGTTTTTCAGGGCATCCCTGGGCTCGCGCCCTCGCTGCTGCGGCTCCCCAGCGGCTGTGCCTTCCACCCGCGCTGCGCCCGAGCCATGGAAATATGCAGCATAAAGCGCCCCGATGTCAGGACACTGGTCAGCGGACGTGTCGTCACCTGCCACCTTTTCAATGAGGAGGCATGAAGATGGCTAATCTGCTCGAGCTCAAGAATATCTCGAAGGTCTACTCGCGCGGCCTCATCAACGCCAAGGCGAACGTCGCCTTGCAGGACATTTCACTAACGCTACGCGAAGACGAGCCAACAATCCTGACGGTGGCCGGGGAAAGCGGCAGCGGGAAGACGACGCTTGCCATGCTGCTTCTGGGTTTCATTACACCGACGACCGGGCAGATCATTTACCGGGGCAAAAACATCACCACGCTGCATGGCAAGAAACGTATGGCGTTCCGGCGCGAAGTCCAGGCGGTCTTCCAGGACCCCTTCGCGGTGTTCAACCCATTCTACACAGTTGATCACCTCCTCACCGTCCCGATCAAACGCTTCAAGCTCGCCAAATCGCGGACCGAGGCGCGGAACCGCACGGAAGAAGCGCTGCGGGCGGTGGGCCTCCGCCCCGAGGACGTGCTGGGGCGATTCCCGCATCAGCTTTCCGGCGGACAGCGGCAACGCATCAACGTTGCGCGTGCGCTCCTGTTAAAGCCGCGACTATTGATTGCCGACGAGCCGGTCTCCATGGTGGATGCGTCGCTTCGCGCCAATATCCTCGAAACGCTGCGCAATTTGCAGCGCGATCACGGTGTATCGATCATCTACATCACGCATGACCTGACCACAGCCTATCACATCGCAAAGTCGATCATCGTGCTCTATCGTGGCGGCGTAATGGAGGCGGGGGACGTCGATACGGTAATCAAGGTTCCGCGGCACCCCTATACAAAGCTGCTGGTCGACTCCATTCCCTGGCCAAATCTCGATCAGCGCTGGGGCGCGGAAAAGATTATCGCGCGCTCGGGCGTTGAGAGCGGCGGGTGCCGGTTCCGATCCCGTTGTCCGGTGGCGATGGAGATCTGCAAGACGCAACCGCCGCTTTTCAAGATCAACGATCATCACACCGCAGCTTGCTACCTCTACGACAAGCAGCCCGAAATCGTCCCCGCCCAACTGTCCGAGCTTTTGCCGGTGTAGACGTTTCACCAGCCTCAGTGAAGTGTTCGGAGTTTCAAAGTTTGAGGTTAGGAAACGTTTTGCTGCTCCTGAAACGTGAGGAAATCTATCAACGTTTGTCCGGCTGCTTCCGCTTGAATCCGCGGGCGATTGTTCTAGCCTGAACATCTCACAACCCCGAACGCTGATATCAGCTTTCGGGGTTGTGAAGTGTTCATCGGTTGCAAGCCGCTTGGGAAGCGGCTTGCCAAAGCGAAGGCTTTGCTCACGAAGAATATCGAAGTTTGCGGCTAGCCTCGACGAATGTCGACACTCCGTCCGCATCTCTCACGGGGACGCCAGAAATGCGGGCTAGATGTGCTCGATCGTCATTAACCAACTTGGATAAAAATGGGCTTGTTATCCCGATGTTCCCAATGCCCCTTGTGCCCATGCCAGTAGCCCGATTTATTATGATGCCAATATTCGTCGTTCCAATTGTGGTCAGCGTGATCATCCGCCAGGACAGACAAAGGTGTTCCGACGACCGCCACTAGCGCGATCATTAACAAGAAGAGTTTCTTCATTTGGTCCCTGTTCGTTTCTAGGCGAAGACGTGGATCCCCTGGCAGAGAATCTGCGCGGGGCGAAATCTAGCCCGCATTTTGCACCACGTAACGGTACGCAAATCGGCGGGCAGGTTTTTGAGATGGTGGCACGTCACCGGCCCGAATGCGGGCTAAAAGATGCCGCTAAAGCGGCATCAAGAGACAGCGCAGCCTAACCTCCGTTGTTTTTCTGGTGCCGGGGTCAGCACCGCTTTTGTCTCAACCGCCGAAGCACTCCAAGGAGGAACAAAAAAGTTCTTTCAGTGGGAAGCTCGAACTTAGCCACAACCGGATTCGACGCGTGTTGCGGGTGATCACTGCCCCGATTTTCCAGTAAGCGCAAACGGATGGTGGGAACTTGAGCTCGTGCCAACTCAGTTCCTTTTAATCCGATTCGGCGCAAGGTTTCTACCAGCACGTAAGCGGCCGAAGAGAGTAGAAGCCTGAACTGATTGGCCCACCATGCATGGCAACTGGTCCGATCACTGAAGAGCCCAAGCTGTTGTTCCTTGATACGGTTTTCCATCTCTCCTCGAGCACAGTAAAGTTCGTCATAAAGCCTCTGGGAGCCACCTTCGAGATTGGTCAGCACATAACGCGGATTGGCTCCTCGTTCGCTCTGTTCAGCTTTGGCAATAACCCGCCGTTTCTTGTCCCAAGTCTTGGCCTTGTACTGGAACTCTAGTAAAGAGGCGCACTTTGAGACCACTTCGTTGGTGCTTGCGCAGAGCGCGCTTCTGTACCTTGGCCGACAACGCGTTAAGCCGTTCATTCTTGGCAAGGCTAACGATATAGCCCACATCAGCTCGCTCGCACCAACGCAGCATCTTCCAACGGCAAAAGCCGCTATCAGCTCGCAGGATAATCTTCACTTGAGGCCAGCGTTTGCGCAGTCCCTTGACCAACAACGACAGGATCGCCCACGCATGTTTAGCCGAGTCGATGTTGCTTTCGCGCAGGTAGCTGACCAGCAACTGTTCACTGCAAAAGACGTAGAGCGGTAGGAAACAAAAATCGTAATAATAACCGTGGAAGTGTCGGCCCTCTTGGAGCCCGTGGACTCGATTGTCGGTGCAATCAAAGTCCAGGATCAATTCCTTGGGAGCAGACTCGAAGCTGGTGAGGAACTTTTCAAAGAGTATCTCCTGCATCAGCCATGCCTCCTTGCGCCCAGCCCGATATGGAGAGGGTTTCGGAGCGCCAGGTTAACGCATATGGGCTAATGGCCATCTTCCTTTTATCTCTGTCTTAGTTTTTCAGTAAACACTTTGTTAAGTGAGTGTTTCGTCGAGCTTGAGAATTCTTCGAGGGAGAGCCACCCTCTCGACATGAAACACATTCTATTCGCTGTTCTGAGTTGCGCCGCCATTAGCAGCGCTTCCTTGGTATCCGTTAACGAACATTCGATTCCAAAGACTGAGATGCAGAATCAAGGCAGAAGCCTTGCCTTCGGCGTGCCAACACATCCCGGTACGTCTCGGGCTATCGCTTTCGGCGTGCCAACGCATCCTGGGAACACGTCTCAGGCGATCGCCTTCGGTGTGCCAACACATCCAATGGGTGATTCCGTACCGGTCTAATCGATCTAATGTTTCCTTCGACTCCCGGCTTGATGAAATTCTGTTGAGCCGGGAGTTTTGGAGAATCCAACCGTCTAACAATCGCAGCTCGAGAGTCGGAACGTACTTCCGACCGCTTAGGCTAGCGCTTCATAGCTCAGAGGTGCTCGTGGTGCTCGTGTGAAGCGAAATCACCTTCCAGCCATCACTGAACTTTTGGAGATAGTTGGTGTCGATTCCGCTAACCGGATGCACAGCCCTCGGAAATGTCACAGTCCACCGGGTAAGCGCGAATGCCAGATTCTCGTTGATCATTCGAACCTGGATTCGAATTGGAGTTATGACGCCCATATCCGCCGCATTGGGAAAGCCGCGTTTGTAACTCTCCTCCAATTCCTGCCAGCCGATGTGCACTTCGGCGTCGACAAGAAAGACGAGCTTCGGACTTTTCCAAAAACAATCCATATAGCCGTCCAGGTCGTGCGCATTCCAGCGATCCAACATTTTCAGCAGAACATCGTAGACCTGCTGGGGAGCAACCGGGTCGGTCGCTACCAGATTCTCCTTCGGACTGATAGAATCGAAGTCCCAAGACTTTTCCTCTCCATGTGCAGGCGCGGCGGCGTTATAGAGAAATAAGCCACCTGCAATGCAAAGGAACGCTTTGACCCGCCAATTCGGCATAAAGCATTAGAAATAGCACCTCGAGAGCCGAAATCTAGCCCGCATTTCTCACATCCCCGCTCCGTCCCACAGAATTTATGCTTTTGAAGTTCCCGGAATTCGATTCATTGGATCAATGCGCCTCCTATCCACATTTCGCACTTTTCCTGGTTCTGTCGTAACGCGCGTCGCGGTGTTGTCTGTTCTCTGCACAAGCTTTCTCGTCGTGGGGAGAGCATTCGCTCAATCCGCTTCTGAAAAGACGAGAATCGTAACCTGGGAGACCCAGCTTGATTGGAAGAAGACCAGTTTCTTCTTCGATGCGGCACCACTGCCTCAGTTTCCCGCCGACCACAGCGCCGCAATCGCGGAATACGAAGACAAAAAGCATCATCCTCCTGAGGTTCATTTTTCCTTCTCCGCCGAGGGCGGCAAAATCAAGCATTTCAAGACATCGGCTCAGGACGGTCCAAAAGAACTTGCAACCTATGTCCGAACATGGGTTACAGGCTCCTGGCATTTGAAAAAGGACGTAGCAGGCAGTTTCGAATTCTCACTCGCCTTCAAAAGCCCCAGGACCGTGTTACCCTCCCCTACTTTTACCGCCAGTATTCCTCCGCGCGACCCTTTAATTTTGAAGGCACCGAAACCGCCGTTCCCGGATCAGTTCACTGCGGATATAAATACTTTCCAGGAGCGAACGGGTCACGGACCCCATTACATATTCCATATCGACGTAATCAACGGCGCGATTGATCAGGTGACTATTTCAGATCAAAAAGGTCCGGCAGGCCCGGGAAATTATATCGGGGCATGGATCCAGACACATTGGATATTCAAGCCTGGCTCAACCGGTAAGTACAGCGTTCCGATCGGTCTGATCCTTTGACTGGGTACCGGGCAGTCCGAATTGACGCGATTGAAATATGAATGAAACCAACAAGAGTGGTGCCGCTTTTATCAGCTCCATCGGACTCGCTTTTGTAGGCGGTTATGGTGACGCGTCGAGTTATTTGCTTGCCCGCACATTTACGGGACACCTTACAGGGAATTGTGTTCTTGCTGCCGTAAGTGCGGCGAGCAAAGATTTGTATCTTACGTTGGATCGACTCTTGGCAGTCGTTGTGTTTCTCGGTGGAGTTCTCTTCAGTTTAATTCTGACTCGCATCGTTCCGGTCCGATTACGGCAATCTTTGCTAACGATAACAATGTTCATAGAGGTGTTGCTTTTTCTGAGTGCTTCCCTGTTCTCGCATCCGCGGGGGAACCAGGAGTTGTTCATTGTTTGCATGTGTTTCGCCCTTGGGATTCAAAACGGTGCTCTCGATAAAACAAACGGGATCAGTGTCCACTCCACGTACATGACCGGGATGGTTACCGGGCTTACTAAGAAAAGCTTTGACCACCTCTTTTCGAATCGGCGCTCTAGTGAACATCCGTCACCGGTTTCGGCTTGGCCAACCCTTCAGGTCCCGGCATCGATGTGGATGAGTTTTATTTTTGGCGCCGTAACGGGTGCCGTGCTCGTTTCGTCTTTACACAGCATTGGATTGTTAGGAATCGTCTTGCCACTGATCCTGTTAATTATCGTCGAAATAAAGATGAACCGGACACAAATCCGTGGATAGGCCTTGGTCCCAAGCGCCGAAGTCGAGAGCGGATTTGTACCTGGGCACGACAATGATGGCCTCCGGATGCCAATCGCTTTCGAGCGTTTCCACCGCGCCGGCGCGCACCAGATATCGGCCGCCATATTTCGCGATCGACTCTGCGGCGAACTGGCGATAACGAGCCATGGCAGCTTGATCCAGTGTCCAGACATCGGAGATTACATACGCGGACATCACTCGCTCCAGGATTCTCTGTATTGCATGGTGGAAGTTATCCTAATTCGGACGGTTCCACGACGGGCGTCTCAAACGAAATGACTCCAGCCGCGCAGATCATTTAACTCTGCATTCGGAATGCTTCGAACGAGATATTCGGCTAAGTTTTGGCGTCATGAAATGCTTTATCTGTTCTCAATGCGGAACGCAGTTTGGTGAGACAACCAAGCCGCCAGAGCATTGCCCAATCTGCGAAGATGAGCGTCAGTTCGTTCGGTGGAACGGCCAGGCTTGGACGGATGCATTGGAGCTCGCGCGCGATCACCGGCTGGAGTGGCGCGACGATAGCGGGGTCACTGGGATTGGCATGGAACCCTCCTTCGCCATTGGACAGCGCGCGATGTTGATCGAGGAACCAGACGGATGCGTACTGTGGGACTGCACGAGCCTCGTCACTCCCGGTATCGTCGGATATATTGCCGAACGTGGTGGACTAAAGGCGATTGCAATCTCACATCCGCATTTTTACGGAGCGATGGTTGATTGGAGCGAAGCGCTCGGCCGTGTGCCAATCTATCTACATGCTGACGATCGTTCCTGCGTCATGCGTCCCCACTCGTCGATCGTGTACTGGAATGGAGAGACACAGCAAATATCCGATACAATGACTCTGATTCATTGTGGAGGGCATTTTAAGGGGAGTACAGTGCTCCATTGGGCGAAAGGCGCTAACGGAAAAGGGGCCCTGTTCGTTGGCGACACCGCCGCCGTCGCAACGGATCGGAAACATGTCAGTTTCATGTACAGTTACCCCAATCGCATCCCTCTTGGACCTGCGTCAGTCCGGCGTGTCGCGTCCGTGATCGAACCTTTCCAGTTTGATCGCATTTACGGCGCGTTTTGGGATTGCAACGTTGCAAACGGAGGCCGAGAAGCGTTCGGTCGTTCGGTTGTAAGGCATCTTGCAGCGATTGAGACGAAGAATGAGTAAAAGCATCACGCATAGCGCATGGTCGTCATCGTACTCACTGATGAAAACGTGATAGGAATCGTTGCTAATCACCGAAACAAAGGAGGGATCGAGCGCGACCTGTGCCTCCCCGTTCCTGCGCGTCACCGTGGGCGCGGCTAAAACTTGGATCCATCGATTCCGTAAGGAATACTCTAAGATACTTCGTCAGGAGATCGGTCGCACAGTCTCTGATCCAGCGGCGATCGATCAGGAAATTCATGCACTGTGTGCTTCACTGGTCGCCTCCGAAGGCCGGTTATGAGTCGGCCCGCCAGAGACGAAGAAGGTAAGGATCGAGCCGAGTCGCTGGCGTCTAACAAGGAAGATACGATTTCTGAATGTCCGCAGTGCGGCACGAAGATGCCGGGTGCGCGGTCCCAATTTCAATGCCCGGTCTGCCTATTGCGCGAGGCCCTCGAACCGGTCGACTCCAATTCTGGAGATGACGCGGACTGTTGCAACGTCGAGCACCCGGGATTTGAGAAGGTAGAGGCGCCAGCTCGATTTGATCATTACGAGCTTTTGCTGAATGAAAACGGGTTACCGTTTGAGCTAGGCCGTGGTGCAATGGGGGTAACCTATAAAGCTGTCGACACAAATCTAAACTGTCCTGTCGCGTTGAAGATCATTAGCGCTCGCAACCTGGAGAGTGAAACGGCACGCCGCCGGTTCGTGCGAGAAGCTCGAGCGGCCGCCAGGATCCGGCATACCAACGTCGCTTCTGTATTCCATCTCGGCACGAAAGGGAGAGACTACTTCTATGCCATGGAGTTCATAGAAGGTGAAAGTCTTGAACAATTCATAGAACGCCACGGCAGGATAAACGTTCTACTCGCTCTGGATATAAGCAGCCAGGTAGCAGCCGCACTGTGTGCCGCTCACAAAGAACAAATTGTTCATCGCGACATTAAACCTGGTAACCTGATGGTTCGTTTCGTAGAAGATCGTCCCGTACTCATCAAAGTCATCGATTTTGGTTTGGCAAGAGCGGCCTCTGGTTCGAAGCCTGAATCGTCCATTTCGTTACCAGGCACCTTCGCCGGGACACCGCTATTTGCTAGTCCTGAGCAATGTGCGGGCGGCGAAGTAGATACACGTTCGGATATCTACTCGTTGGGGGTGACCCTATGGGAGATGCTCACAGGACAAGTGCCGTTTAGTGGAACAACCACCGAGGTGATACGCCAACATTTGACTGCTCCTTTGCCACTCGAACAATTGGGGCGCATCCCAAAACCGGTTGTCGTCTTACTCCAATCTATGCTGGAAAAGGATCCGAGCCGGCGCCCACAGGACCCTTTTGCGCTTCAGTTGGAGTTAAACGCCATCAGAAACGCGCTGGCGTCCAGCGCTCAACGCCAGGTAACAGGTCCTAACGGCTCCAAAGCACGGCGTCGTGGACCATTGTCAGCGGCGATGCGATTGAGCCCGATCGTCCTTGGCGTAGCGATCATCGTGTCCGTTCTCCTTGCAGAGATACATTTTCGAGATTCGAAAATCCCGGCAGCTTCCAGCGGCGCCAAATCTATCGCAGTTCTGCCGTTCGATAACGAAAGCGACAGCAAGGAAAATGCTTATTTCAGCGATGGTCTAACATCAGAGGTCATTTATAATTTGTCCAAGGTCGCGGATCTGCTGGTTATCGCTCGAAGTTCGGTCTTACGATATAAAGAAACGCCGACAGCGCCCCGAAAACCGCTAAACGAAATCGGCGCTGAACTTGGCGTGAGTGCGATTTTGGAGAGCAGCGTTCAACGAATCGAAAACCATGTCAGGATTATCACGATCCTGTACGACGCGCGCACAAGCAGACGACTTTGGGGTACTTCCTATGACCGCGCCACGAACGATCTTTTTGCTATTCAAAGTGATTTGGCTACGCAGATCGCGATTGCCCTTCAGGCGAAGCTTTCCTCCGACGAGCGAGCCGACCTCGAACGCAAGCCAACAGAAGATCCAATCGCATACGACCTTTACTTGCAGGGACGATTCGCAATGGAGATTCATCAGCCGAAGGATAATGACAAGGCTGTCGAGCTTTTCAAACAGTCGTTGGAAAAGGATCCGAAATTTGGGCTTGCGTACGTTGGTCTGGCGGACGCCTATATCGATCGGGTCAAGCGGTTCCAAGGGACAGAATTTTGGCTGGATGCCGCGATCGACCTCTGCCAGCAGGCGATCGCAATCGACCCCAGGCAATTGCGCGCTTACACGGAGCTCGCCGACGCGTTTAATCTCAAAGGCTGGTTCGACCGCATGGGCACGCCTGTTCGCAAAGCATTGGAACTCGCGCCGAACGATTGGATTGCGAACCGAATGGCGGCAGCGGAATCGACACAGCTTAGGAACGAGGAAGAGATGTATTCATCCATACGCAAATGTTTCATGACTGATCCATATGATTCATGGGCCCCTTACGAGCTGGCTTTGATTTGCTGGGCACTCGGCGAAAAGGAGCTGGCCGAAAGATGGACAGCCAGCGCTATCAGTTTGGAGAGTGATCCGAAAAGGATTCGCTTAATGGAGTGTGAGCGATCAGTCTACAGGGAGGACTATAAGGCTGCCCTAACCGCGCTACAAGAGTTGCCTCAGGACTCGAAGACGCAGTATAGCAACGCCGGCGATCTGGCTCTATTTTGTTCGATGCAAGCAGGCAACTGGACACTCGTCACACAATCGCTCGAGGCGAAGCTCGAAGTGGATAGCACCAATCCAACAACCCTGCTTCGGCTAGCTCTGGCGCAGCATGCGCTCGGACAGGGAGCTAAAGCGCGCCAGACGGCCCAGCTTGTCACAACGTTAGCCCAACAGAAGTTGCCATTGGCCAAATCGCCCCTTTGGATGCACTTCGACTTGGCGATTGCGTCACGAATCCTCGACCGCTATGAGGAGGCATACCGGCAACTGCGTGAGCTCCTGTCGAATGGCGGCTTTCCTGATCCGGTATTGGGACCGAAGGATCCAGGCTTCGATCTCTTCAAGCCTGATGGGGAATATCAACGCATTCTGGTGGACCTGAACCGACACAACGAAGCCATGCGTGCTAAAATTGCCGAGATAGAAAAAGGGTATTCCGCCGGACTTTAACTTTTTGAATGCTTGAGACACAACAGAGTTTTTTGCCGACACGTTGCCCCCGGAATTGAGCGTTGATCTCGTACGCGATCTGTTCATGTTTTGATTTTCCTAAGCTGCACTTCCTGATATGTTGTGGATGCGTGCGAAACCCTTCGTTGATCATTACAGCGGCTAATAACCGAATAGCGTACATCCCGTTGAGCCGCTTCCTCCGGATGGAATCGATTCGAGGCGACAGCGAGATGATCGATTCTGTGGTGGAATTATACTTCGAAGGGGGGTTCATCGTCACCGTTCATGTCTCTCCCGGTACGACTCCAGAAAAGGTCGCCACTGAATTATACGGATTGCTCATGGATCCAACCGCGCCTGATGAAGTCTTTCTATGCGCGGATCCCAAAAAGTGTATAGAAAGGGTGAATTTCTAAGGCGAACAGCCATCCGATATTCTAAGGTTAATCGTTTAGTTAGCCATCCAATCGTTAACCGCACAAAGTCCAAAGAGTGAACATTTCAGTTGGTGAAAGTAAATAAGGCCCCCCGGAATTGCGGCCCCGGTTCTGTTCAGCGTGCTTGTGATTACCGTTCCGGGAGAGCTTTCAGGCGAACCAGTTCGGAAAAGCAGGCGGCGAGGCAAGACAACAAAAGGCCGACAGCCCCTATCAGCAGGGTCGAACGAATGCCGATAAGGCCTCCAAGCCAGCCCCCGAATATCGCGCCAAATGGCATGATGCCGGTTACGCAGAACCGGAACGCACCGTTCATCTTGCCGAGAAGTTCGTGTGGCGTCAGAGACTGCCGGATGGTCCAGGCATAGACGGTGACGGCTGCGCCGCCGGCGCTCAGCGCAAAGTAAGTGCCCATCAAGCCAAGCATTCCGATGTCGTCCGCCCGGTTGACGAGTGGAAAGCAAAAGGAAGCAAGCGAAGTGAGACCGCATGCATAGATGACAAATGGCCCCGGCCCAAGGCGCGCCCCAAGACGTTGCGCACACATCGAGCCGATGACAGCCCCCAATCCTCCAATGCTTACTGCAAATCCAAAGATGCCGGGCCTGAACCCGATTTCGCGTGTCCCGTAAAGGACCACAAGGGCCATGATCGCGTTCATGAAAAAGTTGTTCACGGTCACAAGCCAGAGAAGTGCGCGGATGCTGCGTTCCCGCAGAACGTAGCGAAACCCCTCCCCAATCTGGCGCAAAACGTTTTGACTTCGATTCGGTACAGCCGCCTCCCGATGATCGATCTTGAATAAACAGCCTGCGCACAGAAAAAATCCGATTGAATCCGCGAGGACCGCCATCGGAGCGCCGAGAATTTCCACCATTAAGCCGGCGAGTCCTGGCCCGGCTGACTGTCCAAGAGCGTAAGACATCATGATCTTGCTGTTGGCGTTAACAAGCGTATGCCGGTTTACGATCTCGGGAATATAAGTTTGATAGGCCATCTCAAAGATCACTTTGAAGGACCCCATCAAGAGCATCACTGCGTACAATACCTCTAGCCGTGCCCATCCGAGTGTTATGGCGACAGGAACGAAGCTAATGATGATTCCCCTGATCAAATTCGAGGAGATCATCAGATGTTTCCGGATTCCCAGATCCGCCCAAACACCCGCTGGTAATGTTAGGATCAAAAACGGAGCAAATTCCGCCGCTCTCAGAAAACCCATTTGCTGCGCGGTAGCGTGCAGACTGAGCGCAGCTAGCAAAGGGACCGCAAAGGCGGTCACCTGCGAACCGAGCGTAGAAATGGATTGTCCGATCCAAAAATAACCGAATGATCGGTTTATCAGGAAGGCCGGGCGCTCAACAAATGTTGCTGAAGCCGGTTCGTCTAGACTTTTCACTTCGGAACAACGCGCCTAACGAAGACCACGGAGTGTACCGGCCAGTTGAGCGTAGCTCGCCGCAACCTTAGCGTTGCTGTCCGGCAGTTCCTGAAGTTATTCATTTGCTAATTTCCTTGTCTTTTGCACGAAACATACCGAGCACGATGCGTGTGTCCTGACTCCATCGACTCGATTCCCGGGGGGAAACCAGCGGACGTTTTCCGGCACGCTGCTTGCCGGTGTTCAATCGACTCCTATGATTACTTCGACAGCCGAAAATATTCTTGAGAGAATATATTCTTCAACCAAAAACTTTGTGCGGGCAGAAAATCATAATTGCAAAATGCGCGGGAGCACCCCACAAGGATGCGGTGTCGGCGTGTGTGCGTATGGGCGTGTCGGCGAATAATTAGGTAGAATTGGTATCGTCTATCTCCTGGTCGCGCTTTCAGCAACAACAACCCGGTGAGGCTGGATCGGCCAAGGCGTGTGTGTCACAAAGTCTCCTTACCTTCGCGCCATTCCGTCGCGCAGAGACGGATATCGGGGTATAAATGTGTGGCTTGGGGCGGCCGGATCATTTAGAAGTGTGTTAAATGGACACAGGCCCCCACACTGTGGATCAGAACCATGCGTCTGATTTGTTAAACGACGATGCTTTGTCGCGCGATTTCGAATTGGCGACATTGGAACCTTTGGCGCGAGAAGTGCCGAACATTGATTCCGCGATTGCCGAGATTGCACGGCTATCGGCGGAACTGACTCTGCCAAAAGGGACAATTCACGTCATCAGCGACATTCATGGCGAAGACAAAAAGCTGCGCCACGTGATCAACAATGCCTCAGGCACTTTGCGACCGCTGGTGGAACGCCTCTTCAAGGATCGAATGTCGGAGGACCAGTTCCAGGAAATTTTGACACTGATTTTTTACCCGGCCGAAGTGATCAGCCGCCTCGAGCAAACCTTACGGAACCCGCAGGATCAGAAAACGTACGCGCTTCGAACACTGCGAGACCTATTTGATATTGTACGCGTCCTCGCCTCACACCGGAGCCTGGATGCGGCGACCCGGCTGCTACCCGCAGACTATCGCGAGCTGCTTAAAGAGATTCTTCATGCGCCCTCAACGGAGAGGGATCAGGCGTATATCGTAGCCATCGTAGATCAACTGGTGAGCCGGGGTCGAGTTTTGCACCTTATCCACTTGATCGGCCGCGTGATTCGCAACCTTGCGATCGACGAGTTGATTATAGCCGGGGACTGCTGGGACCGGGGGCCGCGTGGTGACAATGTCGTCGATTACCTGATGCAGCAGCCCAATGTTTCTTTTGTCTGGGGAAACCACGACGCGGCGTGGCTAGGGGCATGCCTGGGCCACGACGCATTGGTTTGTCACGTGGTCCGCATCTCGATTCGATACGGGCGTGTCCTGCAACTCGAAGAAGGGTACGGAATACCTATTGAGCCACTCGAATCGCTTGCGCGCGCAATCTATGGAGATGATCCGGCCAGTAGCTTCGCAGTGAAAGGGACCGGAATGCGCGAAGATCTCACAATGGCGCGAATGCAAAAAGCGGCCGCTGTAATGCAATTCAAGCTGGAAGGACAGGTAATCCAGCGCCATCCGGAATGGGAGATGGATCACCGGCGTCTTTTGCATCGGATGAACTTGCAGAAAGGAACGATCGAGGTGGATGGAGTCGAATATCCGCTCAAGGACGTGCATTTCCCGACGATCGATCCGGAGAATCCTTATGAACTGACGGCGGAAGAGCGCTTGTGCCTACGCCGGTTGCGCGGCTCCTTTTTGGCCAGTCAGAAGCTTTGGAACCAGATGCGTTGGATGGTTGCGCAGGGGAACATGTTTCTGCGCCGCGAAGAGCACCTGATTTTTCATGGGTGCATCGCAGTGGACGAAGAAGGCAATTTCCTGCCGATGACGATCGATGGAAAATCCTACACTGGTCGTGAGCTCTTCAGGGCAATCGAGAGGGTCGTTTATCGCGTCGGCGGGACGCGTACCAAAGATGATCTCGATTTACTTTGGTATCTTTGGAGTGGACCGCGATCCCCGTTGTTCGGCAAGGATCGAATCTCCACACTGGAACGGGATTTGATCGCCGATAAGCGACCTCATCACGAAACGAAGAACCCTTATTTCCGCCTGATTCATGAAGCCTGGTTCTGCGAAAAAATCCTGAGTGAATTCGGAGTCGAGACCGAACAGGGCCTGATAGTCAACGGGCATGTTCCGGTGGAGCTGGAGAAGGGTGAGTCGCCTATCAAAAAGAGTGGAAAGGCGATTACGATTGACGGTGCTTTTTCGGAGAGTCTAGGCGACCACGGATTTACGCTGGTCATGGAACCGCACCGAACATTTCTGGCGCTACACTATCACTTTGAATCAGTCGAAGCGGCGATTCTGCGAGGGGCCGACATCATACCCAGCATCACAGTCGTTCGCGAATGGGACCACCCGAAAACGGTAGCCGATAGCCAGCGAGGACGGAGGCTCCGGGCTGACATCGAGCAACTGGAACGCCTGATCGTAGCGTATCGAAGCCACGAACTTCGAGAGCGGTCAGCGGTATAACAACCCAAAGGTTTAGCAAGCAGAGGCTGTCGTAAGATTTTGCGCTATCGGCCTTTATCGCGAGAAATCAGCCAGAGGGGTCGAGACCGGCTCTGTGGAAAGCCAGATTACAAAAACGAGTCCATCAACCGAGCTGTGTTGTTGGCAACGCGCGCATGGAGTGGCCGACGGTCCCACTTCGCGACATCGAGCAAATCGCTGTTATCGAAGTAGCGCTGCTGAATCACGCGGAGTTTTTCGACGACGGCGGAATCGTACACCAGAAGATTCACTTCAGCATTCAGCGCGAAAGAGCGGATATCCATGTTGGTGGACCCGATCAACGCTATGTCGTCGTCAATTGTCAGATGTTTTGCGTGCAGGAAATGGGGGCGATAGAGATGGACTAGAATTCCGACCTCAAGCAGGTCCTCATAGTAGGAGCGTTGGGCGAATTGGGTGATCAACTGGTTCGCACGCATCGACAAAACCAGGTGCACGTCAACGCCGCGTAGGCGCGCTGCGCGAATGGCGTGGAGAAACGGTTGGTCCGGGACAAAATAAGGGGTCGTAATGACGATTCGGTGGCGTGCGCCATGCATCATAGCAATAATCACCTCCCGACCGTTTTCTCGTCCATAGCCTGGGCCACTTGGAAGGAGTTGAGCTGGGGAGTGGCCGGTGTGGATCAATTCAGGAAACAGATTTGCCGGCTCAAGGACTTTTCCGGTTTCAAAATAATGATCTGCCAGAAACATTGCCTGCATTTGAGCCACGACCGGTCCAGTGACTCGCACCATCAATTCCTCGTTCGGGTAGCCTTTGACAAATTCGGGATTGACGATGTTCTGGGAGCCTGTGTAGCCAACTGCCCCGTCGACGATGACAACCTTACGATGATTACGCAGGTCGAACCGGGCGGCATTTTTATGAAATAGTCCGACCGGCAACATTTCAAGGACCTCGACACCGTTCCGTCGCATTCTTGGGGCCAGCGTCTGAAGGCAGTGCCCGGATCCGACAGCATCCATCAAGAACCGGCACACAACTCCGCGCGCGGCGGCCCGCTCGAGGGCGGCTACCAAGCTAAGGCCGGTTTCATCCGCGACGACGATGTAGAAGAGCAAATGGACATTCAATCGCGCCGCGTCAATATCCGCGATCATGCGGTCAATCGTATTGTCGTAATCGTTCAGCAGTTCGACAGCATTGCCCGCCAACGTTTCGAAATCGCCCAACCTGCGGGCAACCGCCGGAACGAACTGGAGCGTTGGGGGAAGTTCCGGCTCAACCGCAACGCGCGCACCGATTTGCGCCTGTGCCCGTCGCACGAACTGCGATGCCCGCTCCTGCATCTGAACTCGGCGGGCAGGCAGGTAGATGCGGCCGAAGAACCAATAAATCAGGAGACCAGGCCATGGCAAAAGTAAGATAAATAACAGCCAGGTGCGAGCCGCTTCGGCTGTACGTCGTTGCGGAACGTAAACAAACATTACGAGCCGGATGGCCCATTCGCTCATTAGATAAATCAAACTCCAGTCGATCATGAGGATAATGTCTGTTCGAGAGGAGGTCGCCAGACTCTCGGCTGCCTAATCTCAAAAGGAGTGAAAAACCGTAATTGTCCCTGAAAGTCAATCGTCTGGCGCGAGGAGAGTCATATTCATGCCGTTTTCGAGCTAAACGACGCAGAGATTTGAGGTTAATCATAGTCAAGTAGACGTTACGATGCTTGTGATTGAATCCACTACTTTCTGACTGTCGATCGATTGAAAACCGGTCATCGGATAGACTATAGTTGGAAACGTGCGTCGTATCTCAGGTTGCCTCCGAAAATTCAATAACCGACTGGAAGGTTTTCACGGATGAAACTCTCAAATAGAGTCCTCGCGGCGGCGGCGATCTCTTGCGTTTTGTGCGTTTTGCTTTCGATTGTGGCTGTCAGTTCGCAGCAATTGGCATTTTCGCGACTCGACCCATATAACCGATTGGCCCTTTCTCTGAACAATTATATCAGTTTGGGGCACTGGGCATTCCTTCTATACGATCTGCTGCATTTGTTCGTTATAGCCATATTTGCATTGGTTCTCGCTCAGAACTTCAATTGGGAAGCCTGGATGGGTGCAGGTGCCTCGATTATCTCGACGCTGGCGGACATCGCGTCTTTGAGTGTGAACATGTTCATCGTTATGGCGGGGGAAAAAGCAGCGGCACTTGGAAATGCGTCTGATCTTGCGACGCCCGAAGCCGGCTATGAAGTGATTGCCTCAACGCTGGACTTCGCTAACGCCTCGTTAGGCATCGTTGGAACGCTTTTTCTTGGGACCGCAGCAATCAAAGCCAGCGGCATGTCGAAAGTGGTCGGTTGGTTTCTCCTGGCAAGTCTCCCGCTTGGATTTCTCCAATTTGCAGAGGTCGGGCTGCGGACACCCTGGACCTTTCTCATGGACACTTGGCTCACACCCCTGGATGAAGTCGTTCAACAGATTCTAATCGGGATTGCACTCTGGTCTATTTTGCGTCAGCGACGCGCCGCGAATGGAGCGTTGGCGTCTTTCGCGAAGTTGTGATCGGTACTGGCTCCACAGTCACCACAATTTTACCGATCTGCTCGTTCGATTCCATGTATTCCGACCTATCGTTGTGAAGAGAGGAAGGCGTGCGTGGACGCGCGGGCGCATAAGTGCCTATGGGGCGTATAAGTCACATATGGCGTACAAGTCGTGTCCAATCGTTCGGGAAATCGTAATGGACTTTGGTTTGGCGAATGTTCGAACATTCATCAAATTGGCAATCTGAATTTCGAGCCGACGGTGCCGTGGCCGCGAAACGAGGTGACTTTCGTTGCGATTGACGGTGCGGGCTGCTAGAAAGAGCGTCGTGACGCGGCTCGCATGGCTCTTCACTTTCATTGTTCTCACTTCGATTTCAGTGCGGGCGCAGCCTACTTTGCGATGGGCGGCTGACCCAAACAGCAACGCTCCATATACCTTTTACGGACCCGAGAAGGCGCTGACCGGTTTTGAATTCGAGATCATCAACTCGATCGCGCGCCGGATGGGGCGACGCGCTGAATTTGTACAAAACGATTGGAACGGATTGATCCCTGGGTTGCATCGCGGTCTTTATGATTGCGTGATCTGCGGAATCGAAATCACGCCCGATAAGTCAGAGGAGGTCGACTTCAGCATTCCCTATTACCTCACCTTTGAGCAGTTCGTTGCGCGACGCGGCACCCCGTCGATTACCTCTCTCGACCAGCTGCGTAATCGGAGTATTGGCACGCTAGACCAGACTGCGGCGCTCCGAATGCTCGAAGGGACACATGGGGTAACTGCAAAGACATACGATCAAGAAGTGAACGCCTACCAGGATGTCGCGAACGGGCGCCTCGACGGAGTGCTGCTCGATTTTCCGATAGCAAAATATTATGCAGCGCCAAACCCGGCCCTGGAACTTTCCGGACCGCCATTCGGAAAAATTGCTTATGGCATCGCCGTCGAGAAGGGCAATCAGGCACTCCAGGAGGAGATCGACATTGCACTCCGCGACCTGATCTCAAGCGGGGAACTGCGAACTATCCTGTCGCGCTGGGGACTTTGGAACGATACCGTCGCGAACGCCCTCGCCCAGCCCGCCGATCCGGCAACACCAGACTCTGAATACCGATCGTTTATTTCGACGGTCGAATCACAGAGCGATTTCTGGTCCCGTCTAAGGAGCTACGCCGGCGCCGGTCCCCTTCTGCTTCACGCCGCATTCTTGACGTTGATTATCTCGGCGTGCTCAATGGTTTGTGCAATCGCATCCGGGCTGTTGCTGGCGATTTGCCGCGTATTCGGTCCCCTCCCCGTCCGCTGGCTGGCGACAGCCTACATCGAACTCGTAAGGGGGACGCCACTTCTCATCCAACTTCTGTTCATCTTTTACGGCCTCCCAAATGTTGGCATCCGGCTTTCGCCATTTGTAGCGAGCGTGCTCGGGCTCGGGCTCAACTATGCCGCTTCGGAAGCCGAAATCTACAGAGCCGGAATCCTGTCGGTCCCGGCCGGACAGTGGCACGCCTCCTACGCACTCGGGCTCGCACGAATGAGCGCGCTACGCCTTATTATAATGCCGCAGGCAGTGCGACTCATTCTTCCACCGGTCACGAACGATTTCATCGCGCTCCTGAAAGATTCTTCGCTGGTTTCCGCACTAACCATCATGGAACTGACCGGTGCCTACAATCGGCTAGCAACCGAGACGTTTGACTATTTCGGGGCAGGGCTCGTCGTGGCGTTGCTTTATTTTGTCATTGGACTCCCGTTCGCCCGGCTGGCGCGATTGCTGGAAAAGCGCCACGGCAAAGAGTCCCTGATCGAGAATCTGCGGTTTCAGGGTTTCCGATGACGGGCGCGGGGAATGGGCACATGGGGCTCATGGGGCACATGGGATTGTATGGGACGTGTGGGGGAAAGTTGCGCAGCATTGAGTGGCAGCCGATCTTGGACGCACCATGGATCACCCAGTAGATTTTCAATTCGACTTCAAACAAAAACGCGTGCTGGTCACCGGTGCCGGAAAGGGAATTGGGCGAGAAATTGCCACGTTGCTGCATCGATCGAATGCGCAGGTGATCGCACTAAGCCGAACAGAAAAGGATCTACTGAGCCTCAGCGAAGAGATCGGATGCGAAACGATCATCGCCGAACTGGGGGACGCAGTTGCCGCTCAACGCGCCGCCGAACAGGCAGGAGACATTGATCTTCTCGTGAACAATGCGGCGATTGCAATTCTGGAGCCGTTTCTGAAAGTCACCGTGGATGCCTGGGATAAGACGATGGCGGTTAATTTGCGAGCGGTGATGATCGTTTCGCAGGTGATCGCGCGGCGGATGATTGAGCGGGGGGTGGCCGGCTCAATCGTCAATGTCTCGAGCATGGCTTCGTTTCAAGCGCTCCCGGATCATGCCGCATACTGTGCAACGAAAGCTGGACTCGATCAGCTCACGGCGGTCATGGCTGTAGAGCTCGGGCAACACAGGATCCGGGTTAATTCCGTCAACCCGACGGTTGTATTAACGGAAATGGGAAAGCGTGCGTGGAGTGATCCGGCCAAAGGAGGTCCCATGCTGGCCAGAATTCCGCTGCGCCGCTTCGCAGAATGTGGAGATATCGCTTCGGTAGTCTGTTTTCTTTTGACCGATGGGGCAGCAATGTTGAACGGCCTTGCGCTCCGAATTGATGGCGGCTTCCTCATTGCCTGAATTGATTCCGCGAGAGAGAAGACCGCCGCTGTGGTTCGAGAATTCGAGCCACCGTTCGCCTCTGGATTGCGTAATCTGAACGACTATTCCCCGCTGCGCTGACGGAACTTCCTGGATTGATCCGGGTCGATTGACCGCAAACGCTTCAGCAAATTGCTCGTGTCAGGCTTCGAAACGTTCGGCGTCTTCGGGCCACCGTTGTCGCCACCTTTTCTTTCCCATGGAATCTGTTCTGGAGACCTCTGCATTTGATCTGGCATGACCCATTTTGACAGCAAAAACCGGGCCATCGAATTATCAGGTCCAGTCTGATTGGGGCGGGAGCCGTGCCCGTTTACGATCCTAACGGTGGTTGGACAAGTGCGGAATCGGTTCGGTTTGCGGTAATCTCTACTAATTTGGATAAGTATTTCAGGAGATAGATCTCGCAATGCAAAGGCATTAAGACTATTTTCTATTCGAAGTATATTATATTAGTATTCTTTAAACCCGATTGGTCTTAACTTTTTTTTTGCTCATGATCTCCAACGAATCTTCCGAACAGAACAATTCTACGCCGCTTTCGCGCCGGAGCTTCATTAAATCCGGCATTGCCGGCGCCGGGGCTTTTGCCATCGGTTCAACTTTTCCTCAAATCCTGCGCGCAAATATTGCACGCAGCGGGGCCCCAAACATCCTGTTCATCATCTGCGATCAATGGCGTTTCCCTCAACACCTGACCCCGCAAGAGAGTGCGTTTCAAGATGCACGCCTGCCGAATTACAACTGGTTGTACGAGCGTTCCGTCAAATTCTTTGGGCACTATGGCGCCGCCGCCGCGTGCACACCGGTTCGATCGACCATCCTCACCGGGTTGTATACGCATCAAACCGGGATCTTGAATACGTTCAGCGACAACGGTCAGAAAGATCAAGCGAACACGTTGAATCCTGGGTTCTTGACCTGGGGTAAAGCGCTACGTGAATTAGGGTACCAGACGGCGTGGTGGGGAAAATGGCATGAATCGCCCGCGACAGCCGCGGATCTGGCAGCAGCCGGATTGCCGGCGAACCTTGAAAGTTATGGGTTCGATGGCGGGACATTTCCTCCCTATATTGGTCCAAATGGAAATCCGATCACAATTATTGGTGGACCGGATAACGGTCAACCGGACTTGCTGGCGCCGATTGGGAATCTAAATCAAGGAATTGAGCTGGACGGGTTTATCGCTGGCCAATTCGAAAAGTGGTTCAGCAGTTACAATCCGAACAACGGCCCGTTCGCCACGGCGGTCAGTCTCATCAATCCGCACGATATCAAAAACTATCCTGTGAACACATTACAGGATCGATTGACCTCACAGGATCTCTTTATCGGTAGCAAGCCACCGAATTACGAAGATCTGACGACTCTGACAAAGAACAAACCGAGCCTTCAGCAAGCGCAATATTATACAAATCAGCTGTCGGGTGGCCCGGACACAGGTTGGAGAAACTACCAGGATTACTACTACTGGTTACAAACCCAGGTGGATATTCAAATCGGCAATGTCCTGGACGCTCTTCATTCGCGGCCGGAGATCAGTGAAAACACGATTGTCCTCTTTACCGCAGATCACGGTGACCACGGCGGTTCGCACGGCCTTCATGAAAAAGCGTTGACGGTCTACGAAGAATCAATCCATCTACCTCTTCTTGTTTACGATCCGACCGGACGTTGGACGCGAGCAGAAAAAACACCTCGTCAGCAATTCACGTCGACCGTCGATCTTTCTCCACTGTTTCTGACTCTCGCGACCGGGGGTCGAACATGGTTGCGCGATCCCCGATTCAACTTCCTCTCAAATGAAGTCGATTGGGAAGGTTTGTTGCAGAATCCAAATGGACAAGGCCGCGAATACATCATTTCAACATCCGACGAATTCTTCGGCGACGAGTTCGATCCAACCGGCACACTTGCACCAGCAGATGCTCCTTTTCATGTGATCGGTGTCCGGACGCGCGAAAGGAAATTTGCCACTTACAACTATTGGACGGTGGGTTCGATCGCTCTAAACTATTCAGCCCGACAGGAAAACGAGCTGTACGATTACTCCACAAAATCTGGGCGGTTAGAATTGGACAATCTGGCCAGTTCACAACCGGCGTGGTTCGCACAGCTTCAGCATTTCATTCAGAACGAAATACTGCCCAATCATCTCCGGCGTCAGCTTCCGGATCCTTACCAGGCTGTACACGAAACCGCAATCCAGGCGTACATCAACGGTATACAGGAACCGAATAGCATCGAGCAGGGGTAGTGCTACCATCAAAGCTAGGCAGCCTCGGCTCACCAGGCCGATCCGGTGTCGATGTAAAGAGCAATGTAATCCCCAAATCTTGCCAGTGTCCCACGGTGCGGAGTCTCAATCACAAGAAGACCATGCACATTCACGAAATTGGATCTCTGAGTATCATAAATCATGATGCAACGCATCTTTCCTGGATTCCAAGCCATGGGTAGTAAAACGCCAGAGCCAGTCTGGGCATTGATCATGTTATGCCAGAACGGCTGTACTACCTCGGCGGGCATAACGTCCGCTACAGTAATCGCAAGGTAATGCCCGCGTTCGCCTAACTTGCTGCCGTTCTTTTGCCAGTAGCGCTTCACTCGCTGACCTGCGATGCGAATTTCGTTCGAATTCGCATCGTATGAACCAAGAACATAGTTCCGAGTATCAAGGTTCTGTGCCAAGAGGTTCGTGCACTGAACAATCAGCAGGAGAATAACAACCGGGATAAAGCGTCTCATAATGCGTCGAAATACTTAGGAAACACCGATCGATGCTATCAACGATTGTTTAGTGCGCTCATTGTCCGAGTTCTTCGATTGCGGTGATTTTCCAGCCGGAACCGGACGGCAAAACGCGGAGGCGAAGCAAGGACCGGCCGCGGACTTGGCTGGAGCCATCCAACCGGGTCCAAGAGACCGGTTGGTCGAGAAGATAAAACCCTCCGTCGATTGGACCTTTCACAGTTGCCGTGCCTGCTGCCTGAAACTGTTTGCTCTGTTTATCCTGATGATATCTGCGCGTTGCGGCCGCAACTCCTGCCAAACTTAAATCCCCTTCGTTGTAGAAACGGACTGATTCCGCATAAAAGCGGCGCTGCTCGCCGATATTTCCAGCGCCTTCAGACCGGACAAAATTCGACGCAAAATTCTGCAGCTGTTCCGATTGGCCGGCTGGTTTTGAAGGATTGGGAAGCTGTTTTTCAGGTTTCGCTGCACTTTCACGCGGCTCCGGAGGAGTCTCTTCTGCTTTTGCCCGATGTTCCACAAGTTTGGGTGGACGTTGCTGAACAGGAGGCGAAGCCGCCGGCACAAACTTGCTGGTCAAACTGATAAAGCCCCGCACTTCGTGCGCCGGCTGCGGAGCAGGTACCGTTTCGACCGCGTCATTGCCCTGGACCGCGACATTGCCCTGGACCGCGACAAAGCTTGTTAATGCTCCGCTTGATTCTGGGCCATTCGTTTTGCTGCCACCGCCAGAGGAGACCATGGAAAGATCGTAATCAGGGGACGAGAGCGGAGGTGTATTGAGTGGCAGCGGACTTGGTGCCGAAGAACTGGTCGAGGCTCCAACATCTGGCTTGGTTGCGGCTGGCTTAGGCCGCAGTCCGGCCACGACAATCGATTGATGCTCCGCTACAGCCGGTGGAGTTCCGGAACTTTTTTTTGATGGGGCTATGGCACCATCAGAAACCACTGGCGTCTGGGCGGTCGAATTTTGCGAATTTTGAGACGTTTGACTGGATCGAGTTAATACTCCAGGTAACAACGTCGTATTATTATCCAGTTCGTCGCCAGACGAAACAGAGCTCCGCTCTTGTTGCATCTGGTTTGGCGGTTGACTCTCCTTTGGCGAAACCTGTTGTGATTGGTTACTAACAGAATGCTTTTCTGCGGTGCCCACATTGGTTTTCCATTCGAGCGACGCATCCGGTACAGGGGTGCTCGCTGTGGGACCGCCAAGCCGAACAAACTTATTCGATGTATGGTCAGAACCCGTCGATTCGGCAAGATCGGCCGACGAAAGATCGGCGGTGTTCGTCTGATGGTCCGGCAATGCCAGGTAGCCAACCGGGATGAGAGCCAGGAACCCGAGGCCAACTACAAACCGTATGCGTCTTCTGGCGACACATCGGTGACATTTGCAGCCGTGTTTCCCAAACATTCTTGTCTTTGGCTGAGGTCGTGCATCCATGCCACAATTTCCGCTCGACGACGCTCATACGCTGCTGAGTTTGGGCGAACCCTCACATTCAGCATCGGTCCGCAATGCGTACCGATCGACGACTCATCTTGTCCTTAAACGATATTCATACAGAGTGAAGGAACGTCAACCGCATAATGGTGCCTGGACGTGCTAGCCGACGTTTCTCGCGTCTCGTTGGAAATGCGCACGAAGTGCCCACATGCGTCGGGACTTGCCGCCAAGTCCGAAATTCTTCGCGAGTAAAAGCTCTCGCTTCGGCAAGCCCCGTCCCAAGCGGCTTGTAACGGATGAATAGCTCACAAGTTTGAAAAAGCTCGTGAGCTAGCTATTCAGGCTAGCAAGCTCTGCGGAATATTGCGGACAGAACCTGTTCTTCACCAGAACGGACCGGCAGGAAAATCGACCGGAAAATTTGGGGCCGAAGCGCCCGTCATTTCGACTCGGTTAATTGCGTAATGGGCTCTATCGCTTCCGTTTCGTGAAGCCGACCATAGTCGACCGTGTATCGATTGCTGACCGCCTCGCTGTAAATCTCGACGAATCTGCGATTCCACAATATGTCATCCGACGTGTAGTCGTTTGCACTCTGGATAGACGCAGGAATGACTGAATCAATACACACAATCGATACCAGTATTCGGACATCCGTGCGGCGCACATCCTCCTCGTTCATTCCCCACAACGGACTGGTTTCGTCGATGCGGTGGCGCAACGTCATCGCGACCGGGAAAGCGATCGCATGATTCATTTCGAGCTTCAACGGGTAAAATCGCCGGATATCTTCCTTCTCGAGCGTGAACTCGTGTCGTATCATGACCATCCGAAACTGTGCCTCAGCCATCGAGTGATGCCTCAGGTTGGCGACCCGAATCATCAGCGTCGGCACGCCGTCGAAAGGGGCAATAACGATGTTTTTGCTGAAAAGAAGTCTCGCAGTCGGCCTGGCAAATCGCACAAAAATGAGTCCCGTCACGACGGCCATCCCGAACATTCCGACTACAATCTCGACGGTCGTAACACAATGTCCATAAAACGTATCGGGGTACATGTGGCCGTAACCGACTGTGGCCAAAGTCTCGACGCTGAAAAAAAAGGCGTCCGAGAATGAGCCCGGCGGAAGCTCTGCTACACATTTTCCACCGAGCGCGTACAAGCCCGCAAAAGCAATGTTTACCAGGAGATAGATCCCTAGCAAAAGCGCGGCAAACCGCGACCAGGTCAACGTCAATATCCAATGGTAAATATCACGCCACTCGAACCGGCCGGCGTTGAGCTTAACGAACTCAAAATGGCCCACCTGTACCACAGGCTTTTTGCTCATCGGCGTGTTCCTCCGCTTATGACGGCGAAAACGGTATTTGTCGCAAGCCGAAGCAAAAGTAAGTTTTCGCAAAAGGCTCTGCCGGAGATTTCCATCATTTCCTGTCGATTAACAAGAGCGATGGTAACACAGAGTCACACGATTTTCAGCGCCAACAATTAATCGCAATTCAGATGGTTCCACCTCCGTTTTTTTCGGCCTCCGTGCCTCGATGTCCGAAGGTGGAACCCGGCTGATGCAAGAACAAGCAATCCTTTAAGGGGTTGCTGGCTGATTTTGGCCAGAAGCAGATGGTTGGTCCGTTGACTCCGTATCGCCCGCTCTCGCGTTCCTCAGTCTTTCGCGTCGCGCTTCCTTGATGGATGCAAGTTTCTGTTGCTGATCGGGATTGAGAATCCCGTTTAAATCGCCCTCGTAGCGCTGCCTGGCTTCGGAGAATTTCTGGCGTTTGGTGCGCGAATCGAGCGTTGCGTCGGTCTTGATGGCCTGTACAGCGTTCACGTAGGTGTCGATCAGCGGTTTCGCTTTTTCAGCTTGTTCGTCTGTCAGTGAGGCTTCGTGTTTGAGGCGAGTCAACTTTGCTCGCTTGATTGACTCCGGGTTGACAGTCCGTTTTGGTTTTGCGGGAGCGCTCTGCTCGGCAGTGTTTTGTTGTTCAGTGCCGGCATCAGCGGATTGAGCGAGACCGACGTGGCACGGGACGCAAATCGCGCATAATAAAACAGAATAAATAAGTGTTCTTATCTTCATGTCGAAATATAAAACACACTCACAATATGTTGTAAACAGGATTTATTGGTCTTCTTTTACCAATTTGTCGTGGCGTCCTGGCTCCAATTTGATCAACGAACCAAGCTCCCATTCAAGCGCCTTATGGGACGCCACTTGTTACGGGCAAATCCCGGCGATGAATCGCCGGGCTACGTTCGCTAATCTCCCCACTGCCTTTTCAGGGTGTCTTTGGCTGCGTCGCGGCGGATCTCGAAATCATCTTTGACCTGTTTGAGCCGGTCAATCTCAGCCTCCAACTCTTCTCTGTGCCAGCCCTCCGCGCGATCTTTGCGATCCTCCAAATTGTCTATCTCGCGTTCCAAACTTCTTTCTTTCGCGTCCCATTCGTAATCAAACCGGGCGAACGCGGCGCGGCGATTGCGCTTATAGGCTTCCTCCTGGGAATTCGGTGCACCCCGAAAGCCGAATAGAGCCAAATGCGTGAATGCATCCCAAGGACTTGTATGAGAAGCCCAGTATTCCCGACCAGGCTCAGGACTTCCAAACACATGAACCGGTGTCCCCACGGCGGCGGCTTGAAAGAAGGCAATTGCATTTCGTTCAGGCATCCGAACGCAGCCATGGGAATCGGGATGTCCGGGAAGAAAACCGGCATGCAGACCGATTGCAGGGGCAAATTGCACATAGTATCTCATTGGCGCCTTCACAAATTCCAAGCCGGGAGGGACCCTTTTGTAGATGTCGGCATCCGGAATCACGATACGCTTCGTAGCAGGATCTCCAAAGAAGCCATAAAAACTCGAGGCATGATTGATGTCCTTGTCGGTCACGCGGAAATGGCCGGTGGGCGTCTCATGACCAGGGCGACCGGAGCAGATTGCAGATTGCAAAACCACACGCCCACGATCTTCCAAGTACGCTTCCTGGTTCGTTAAATCGATCTCGATCAATCGCTGAGCGAAAGTTGAGATCGCAGATGTCAAAAAGATCCCGCAGAAAACGAAAAAATGTTTCATCCGATAGCTGCGACTATCAGTAACCGATTTTGCAGAAAAAATCGATTTCAATCCGGCCAAGAAAAGCCTGAAGAGATTTGGCCGGTGAAATACACAACCGGCCAAACCCGCTCGTGACCAGGCTTCCCCTCTCAAACAGACAAGTGCCATCCCGAGGCCGTACAGCACCTCATTCGGGCCCTTTCAACGACGGGCCACCCAGGTCAGGAAATCCTGCTACTTCGCTTTCAGTTCTGCTAACAACTCCTTCTCGGCAGCAATCCAATCAGAAGTTTCATCCCCGTAAATGCCAAGCGCCCGGCGACGTTCACCAATAAAATAAGCACGCAACGCAACCTGCTCTCCTGAGAGGGAGAGGACCGCTTTTTTAGCAGGCGATTTACGAGTCGTTGTTTCTGGACCCGAAGAAGAATCCAGGCCGTTTTTCCGTGCTCCGAGCTTCTTGCCGGATGAAGCCGAAGATGTCGACCGTTGAGAGCGTGGGAGATTCATATTTTTGCTTATTCCTGTGACTTCCTGTTTAGGATTGTTAGCATTTAGATCGTTTCATTCGGGTTAACTGAGCATCCGGTCACGAAAATTCCGTATCACCCGGACTCAATCAGGGCGCCAGTTTTCAAAAAGCCATAAGGCTTTCCCCGGCAGCATCACAAACGAGCAGCTACTCGACCCCTCGAATTCCATGACGCACACTCCCCGATCGAAACCTCGTTGTACACACATATGGGGTCATCTCAATTACCCGACCACAACATATAGTGGTCACGCTGATGAAATGCAAAATAAAAAAACAATGAATGCAAGAAAATTTCGTCTATTCCGAAAAGCTTGGCGGATTCGCTCGCGATTTTTGGCCGTTGCGGCTGGAATAGGATGGCGCCGAAGAGAGGCCGCGCCCTGATGACTTTGACCAAAGGAATCAGGAGGAAATCTCCCAGCAGGAAGGCAGCGGTGCTCGTAAGAATGCGAGAAGCAGAACGAACAGGACCAACAGGAGCGCAAGGCCAACCCAGACAGGACTCAAACGAACGAGGCGGGGCTGAACCGTCATTGGCTCCCACGGAAACATCTGCGATCCACCCAAATTAAGAGAAGCGAAGCTATTGGGAGGCACTCCTCGAGATGCCTGCTCAAAAGCATGCCGGCAATCGTGGCAAATCTCTTCGTCGCCGATCGTAGCGGCCTGGCAGACTTTGCAGCAGGATTGCGGAAGCCGCTGTTCCATCCCTGATAATGCAGCGAGGAGCTGTTCTGCGCAAATTGAACGTCCAGCGTTCTTCTTTTGTAATTCAAGATTATAGTTCACAATTCCCTGCTCATGAAAATCGTTGTAATCGGCGCCGCCGGGATGATCGGGCGAAAATTTTGCGAAGCGCTCGCTAAACGTGGCAGTATCGGCGGCCGCAACGTCAGAAAGCTTATAATGGCGGATGCAATCGAACCGGGGCGGCCTCCAGATGCTCCATTCGAAGTTGAAACCATCCAATCGAACATTTCGTTGCCAGGTATCGCGCCCACGCTTGTCGCGGATGCGCCCGACATTGTCTATCATCTCGCGGCAATCGTATCGGGCGAAGCGGAAGCAGACTTTGAGAAGGGTTACGCCGTCAACCTTGCAGGCACCCACCAATTGTTTGAAGCAATCCGGCAAGCCAAAAATCGGCCCAGGGTTGTGTATGCCAGTTCGATCGCAGTCTTTGGAGTACCGTTTCCTGCGTCGATTCCGCAGGACTATATTCTCGCACCTCTGACCTCGTACGGGACACAGAAGGCGATCGGAGAGCTTCTCCTGGCGGACTTCTCTCGACACGAATTTTTCAATGGAATTGGAGTGCGGTTCCCAACAATCTGCGTCCGTCCCGGCAAACCGAACAAGGCTGCCTCAAGTTTTTTTTCCAATATTATTCGTGAGCCATTGAAAGGAGAGAAAGCAGTTCTTCCGGTGGGCGACAATGTCAGGCATTGGTTTGCATCACCGCGTGCAGCGGTCTCCTTTCTATTCCACGCCGGTGAGATCGACCTCAATAACCTCGGTCCTTATCGAAATCTGAATATGCCCGGGGTCTCTGCAACGGTCGGTGAGATGATCGCAAGCCTTGAAAAAGTGGCCGGACCCGATTGCGTGAAGTTGATCGAACGCCAGCCGGATTCAACGATTCAACGGATCGTCGAAGGATGGGCGCAGCGGGTAGACGCTTCGCGAGCGGAGAAGCTTGGATTTGCCGCGGAATCGAACTTCGAAGAAATCATCCGTAGTCACATAGAGGATGAGTCAGGCCATCGCCCCTCAGACCAGGCCACTAAGAAATGACGCGTCCGGCACGCTGAACATATTGTTAAAAACGAGCGCGGCTCCGCCGAGAGCGGCCGCATCTCTACCGAAGGCGGAAACCTGAATCTCCAGATGCGCGACTGTTGGGAATTTTCTCTGTCCAAGCCAGCGGCGCACCTTTTCGTCAACGTGAACGTAGACCTCCGAAAGCGGCCCAGCCAACACGATCAGTTGCGGATTAACGACGTCGGCCAGGTTGCTTATCGCCAGAGCTAACCATTCGGCCCACGCTTCCGCACTCTTTCTTGCCGCTGCACCTCCGTTCTTTAGATCGGACAGATACCCCTGTAAATCGTCCGCCTTCCCCCCGGCACTCCGGTAGGAACGGAGCAGAGCTTCACGGCCGATGCAGCTCTCAAGCGCTCCCAGTTCCTCGTCGCAGCTGACTTTCAAGGGATCAAGACAGAGATGACCTATTTCTCCGGCTAGCCCTGAATAACCTCGAAAAAGCGCTTTTCCAGCAACTATCCCAGCGCCAATGCCTAGATTCAAAAGTAGCACACACAGATCGCTGCATCCCGGCCGACCACCGAATGAGAGCTCCGAAAGCGCCGCAGCATTTGCATCATTTTCGGCAAATGCAGGAATTGGTAATTTTTCGAGCAATTCGCTTTTCAAATCGAAATCATGCCAGCCGAGGGTTGGGGCTTTTCGAACAACACCATTTGTATCTAAAAGCGCGGAGACCGCGATCCCGACCCCGCGCAACCGATCCGAGCCGTTCAAGCGCTTAGACCAAACTCTCTCTATGAGAGCGACTAGATCGCGACAGATGATTTTGGGGGTCTTCTTGCGGTGGCGTTGGGTTTCTCTGTGAATGATTACTCCCAACAGATCGATGAGGACCACGTGAAGATCATCCGCTCCAATTTCCACCCCGAGAAAGAAAGCGCCTCCTGGATTCAGCTGCAAACCGATACCGGGTCTGCCAGTGTTTTGGGTAACGAACACTTTGCCGGTCGGGATGATCAGTTCCTCTGCAAGCAACTCGGCTGTTACCAGCGTAATGGTCGACCGAGTTAACTTGAGATCACGCGCAATCTCAGCCCGGGAAAGCGTGACTTTTTCCTTCAGCAGCCGAAGGACACGCGCTTGGTTAACCCGACGAAGAAACGCTGATCCAGGCATTTACCCTTCCGGAAAGGCAGGTAGTTCGATCAGGAGCTCTTCAAAACTCCTTAGACTTTCATAGCGCGTTGAACTTGTCACCGCAGTTGAAGCGACGAATGCTCCCATCCTCCCAGCTGTCTTCCAGGAACAGCCTCGGTACCAGGAGGCCAGGACGCCTGCAACAAATGCGTCCCCTGCCCCTGTCGTGTCGACTGCTTCAACTGCCCGTGCCGGAATGAATTCCTGTCCCTCGCCGACGACCTGGACGACAGCCCCGTTTGCGCCGTCAGTCACTGCCACGAACTTTTGAACACCGGCATTGACCAAAGCCGCTGCGGCTTCCCCCGCGCCTTTTTTGCCGGTGATCGCCGTCGCCTCAACCAGACTAGGACAGAACACGTCAATTTCCGGCATCAGCTTCATCAACTGCGGCCACCGCGGATCGGGAAAATAAGTCACGTCGAGTGATGTCAACAAACCGAGACCTCGCGTGAGCCGCATGAGCTTCTCTAGCGGCTCGCCATCCAACATCGGCAACCGGCCTGCGTAGCCGATATGCAAAGCACGTGAACCGGCCGCTACTTCGCTTTCCATGTCTGTCGCCGTCAGATTAAAACGGTCGCAAGCGCCTGCACAGGCGAGAAAACAGCGATCCCCATCCTCAAAAACTGCCACGACGCTTGCGGTCGTGCGGGTTGAAGGAATCTGTTCCACTCGATTCCTGGCAGCCCAGCGACCGATCGATTCCCGGACAACTGCTCCAAGGCTGTCCTCACCTACGGCGCCCAACGCCGAGACAGGCAACCCGAGACGCGCAAGCGCATGCCCGGTGTTCGCGACAGCACCCCCGGGTAGTATCTCGATGCTGTCCACATTGGCATTGTGCCCCTTTCCCGCCCAATTTCGGATTGGCCTGACAAGCAGATCGGCAACCAAAGTGCCTGCAACGGATATCATGACCCTCAGCGCCGCACTCTGTCCGTCAAATCAGTCGCCGCAGTCTCCAGGGCGATTTGCAATTTCTTTCCATGTCCCGAAGCACCGAACAGCGAAATGCGACCTCGCGCGATCTCTCGCAACTTGGAGGTAACGTGCCGGAGGATTTGCTGGTGTTTAGGCTCATGATCCGGAGGCAAAGCGGCCCCCTCGGCCAAACCAGCCACGAAACCATGGATCAGCGCAGCTCCAATATTAATCTTATAAACGTTCAACTTGGTCGCTGCTTGTGCATCTTCTGGATGGATTCCGCTGCCGCCATGCATCACCAGTGGAATGCCGGTCTTGTCGGCAATGTCACTCAAAAGTTTCAGGTCGAGCCTGGAACTACTGCCATGCTCCGAACCGACAGAGACCGCCAGCGTGTCGGTACCGCTTTCCGCCATCTGGACCGCTTCCGCCGCTCCGCAATAAACCGGTTTGCCACCCTGGTATTCCCCTCCGAATAAGCCGATCTCGGACTCCAGATTCGCGCCAGCCGCATGGGCGAGTTCAACAAATCTCTTCGTTTCGCTCACGTTTTCGGCCAGCGGGTGGTGCGCTCCGTCATACATGACAGAGTAATACCCCGCTCGTAAGGTTCGAACGATGTTGCGATCCTCACCCGGATGATCCTGGTGAAGCAAAATCGGGGCGTTCGCGGTCTCGGCGATCGTACGGACAATGCTGTAGAGTTCCCTGATCCCGGCGTAGTTGAAGTTGATAAAGTCGGTTTGAACCATCACCGGGGCGTCTTCGAGCACTGCGGCATCAATCACCGCGCGAACCATCTCAAGGTTGCTGCAGTTAAACGACGGAACAGCGAAGCGGTTGTCGAATACGTATTTAAGGAACAATCGTGGTTTGGTAACGAACATAGGTTAGGAAAGGCTCGGGTTGGCGGGCTCAGTAAAAGGTTTCAAAGAATCGTGCCGAACAATTTCAAACGACGCGCTGGCGAGAGGCAGAAAGAACCGAGCCGATGACCGAGGTCGAAGAAACTGATAGCACATGTTCGTTCGAACCTCTAACAAAGTCGGCCCGTGTCAAAATATTTTCTTCGTCACCCAAAAAATCTTCGCGGAAACAGTCGAAGTTGGACCTCGTTGGACCGGGAGCACGTGTCAATATCCGGGAGAATTGGTTCCTACCATCTTGTGCGTCGCCGGTGTTGGTGCCGGCTGATTCGCAGCGCAACAGGCAAGGAGCATTGAGATGGCTGTTGCACAGACAATCACGCTAATCAGTTTTCGAGTCATAAATTAGTGTCTATGGATTGGCGATACCGCAAAGGAGGGTAATTTCCTTGGTCAGATTGGTTCTTTTGTCATTTACAAGAAATGCGTGAAAGCCTGCGGCGCGAGCGCCGGCAAAATCGGAGTCGAACTCATCGCCAACGTGTAGAATCTCGCTGGCTTGAACGCCGAACCTGTGGAGAGCAACCTCGAAAATTTGAGCTGCGGGTTTTCGAAAACCGATTTCACTGGAAATGATGAGATGCTCGAAGCGATCCCGAACACCCAAGTCTGCCAGGATGTCGTACAGACGGCGATCGAAATTTGAAATGATTCCCAGCCGAATGCCGGCGCGACTGAGTTGAAAGAGGACATTCTGCACATCCGGAAAGAGTCCCCAAACGCCCGGAAGTCTGAACTGCTCGTAGACCGCCTCGAAATAATCATCGAAACGATCGATTCGATACCCGGCCTCAATCATGGTCTGTGCGACCAAGACTCGCCACCAATCGCGATCGTCGTCGGTTTGGGAAACACCCTCAGCCGGGGGCGGAATCTTTTCCCAGACGGTTCTGAAAGCGTTTTGCAGGCGAACGGGATCCAGCTCGTAGCCGAACGGCAGGCCCCTCTCTGCATAGACCTTGCCTGGAGGGTGGACCAATCGAATCAAAGTGCCCGCGGCGTCAAAAGTCATAACTCGAATCATCTGCACGGAGAAAGGGGTGAGAAAACGCTCAAGGTTTGGATGTAGCGCAAAAATCTTGCAAGCCAAAGCGCTTCGGGGACTTTCGCACTCAATAGCCGCTAAGAGAGGGCTCTTAGTAAACTGGATCTCGTTTTTGAACTTGGTCTCTTTGACAGAAAAAGCATCGTCTGAGCTGGAGTCGCGCGAAGCGTTCTCCTACGGTGTCTTGACGACACTTTTTTTCAGTCTTAGATTTGCCGACTAGACCGAAACTGGCTGAGCGCACGCAATTCCTCGGAGTTGCGTGGCTAGTTGGCCGGGTCGGTCCGTTATTGTTTTTATGAACAGTGATCTTTTAGCGGTGCTGGATTATATGGAGCGCGAAAAGGGCATCAAGCGTGAGGTTTTACTCGACGCTGTGTCCAGCGCTTTGCTGACGGCTGCAAAGAAGAGCGTCGGCCCTGCTCGAGAATTGAGAGTAAGCATCGATCCGAAGAGCGGTGAGATCACTGCACATGCCACTTTAACGGTCGTGGAGGAGGTCCGGAGTATTCACGACGAGATCCACCTTACCAGAGCTAAAAAAGTCAAACCGGATGCACAGCCGGGCGATCAGCTCGAAGTCGAGGTAACTCCGGAAGGATTTGGAAGGATCGCAGCGCAGACCGCTCGCCAAGCGATTCTGCAGCGGATCCGCCAGGCCGAAAAGGAGATGATCTACGACGAGTTCAAAGATCGAGCAGGAGAAATCGTCGGTGGGACCGTCCGCCGTTTTGAACGCTCGGATGTCGTTGTTGATCTGGGCAAATTTGAAGCGGTCATGCCCTCCCGGGAGCGAGTAGCGACCGAAGACTACAACATTGGAGATCGAGTCCGTGCGTATGTCGTCGCAGTCGAGAACTCGAACAGAGGACCGGAAATCATCATCTCCCGGAGCCATCCGAATTTCGTACGCCGATTGTTTGAGGTCGAAGTTAGCGAAATTGCGGATCGCACGGTCGAGATCAAGGCAATCGCTCGCGAGGCGGGTTACCGTACCAAGATAGCAGTCTGGTCGTCGGACGAGAAGGTTGACCCGGTGGGTGCATGCGTTGGTATGCGCGGGTCGCGAGTAAAAAATATTGTCCGGGAGTTAAACCAGGAGAAAGTGGACATCATTCGCTGGAGCCCGGACCCGAGAGAGTTTGTGGTGGAGGCGCTCAAGCCTGCGAAGATCAAGTCGCTCACGCTCGATCCGGACCGGCACGCGATCAACATTACGGTGGACGAGGATCAGTTGTCGCTCGCGATTGGGCGCCGCGGTCAGAACGCCCGGTTGACGGCGCGGTTGACCGGATGGGAAATCAACATTGCGAAGGATGAATCGGCGACGCAAGCCTTCGAACAAAAGATCACTCAAGCGATCACAACGCTTGCGAAAGGCTTGAAGATCGACGAAGAGACAGCTCGGTCGCTTGCCAGAGCTGGTGTTAACAGCATTGAAGGAATTCTCGAAGTGGATCCTGAAGATATCGCAGGGATTCTCGACGTAAAAATTGAGCGGGCGCGTGAAATTCACGACGCGGCGCGCAAGGAACACGACAAAAAACTGGCATCCATCTGAGAGAGGTGGAGCGATGAAATTTTTAGAGAGACAGATTCATGGCCACACGCGCGAGCAGCAAAAAAGAGCCTTCCCAGAAGCCGAGACCCAAGGCTGACCAACCGGTCGAAAAGCCTGCTGCGCCTCAGCCAGCCACTGATCTAATCTCCACCAGCAACAAAAGAACTTCATCCGCACCACGGAGTTCCTCGGTGCGCACGGGGGTCCCGCCGATCATCAAAGCGAAACCGCCGGTCTCTGCGCCGACACAGGCCGCCGCGCCGGAACCGGTCGCAGAAGCTGCGCCGCCACCGAAACCGGAGACGGTATCGCTGATTGATGACAACCGTTCGAAGAGATCGGACTCCGGCAGCGGTGAACCAAAAGTTCGGTCGGTGCTTCCTCCAATTTCGAAGATTCGGCCCCCGATCCTTTCGAAGACGGCAGAGCCCGTTGCGAAACCAGTTGAACCGGCTGCACCCGAACCAATCGCAGTTCCCCTGATAAACGAACCGGCGACCACAGTCACGGACGATAAGATCGTTCACATCAAGCCTCCGATCATTGTTCGTGAGCTTGCGCAGCATATTGGGTTGAAGCCGTTTCAGCTTATTCACGATCTCATGGAGATGAACATCTTCGCGGCGATCAACCACACGATTGAACCGGACATCGCGGCGCAGATTTGCAAGAAGCACGGGTACACTTTTGAGGTTGAGAAACGTGAAAAGGGAGCAGGCGTGCATTCGCGACCAGTGGTCGTCGAGGAACCGCCGCCACCCGCTGTTCAACCGAAAGAAGAACTGAGGCCGCGTTCCCCGATTATCACGTTCATGGGGCACGTTGACCACGGGAAGACGTCGCTAATGGATGCAATTCGCAAGGCCCGTGTAGCGGCAGGCGAAGCCGGCGGCATCACGCAGCATATCGGCGCCTACAGCGTCTCTTACAAAGGGCAGAGCATTACCTTCATCGACACGCCGGGTCACGAAGCGTTCACGGCGATGCGCGCACGAGGAGCGAAAGTAACGGACGTCGTTGTCCTTGTGGTGGCAGCAGATGACGGGCTTATGCCGCAGACGCTCGAGGCGATCAACCACGCGCGGGCGGCCAAAGTGTCGATCATTGTGGCGATTAATAAGATCGATTTGGCATCAGCGAATGTCGACCGTGTGAAATCGCAGCTTCAAGAAAAAGGGCTTACACCGGAAGATTGGGGCGGAGAAACGATTTGCGTACCTGTTTCCGCTACGAAGGGCACCGGAATCGATCATCTGCTGGAGATGATCCTGCTGCAGGCCGAAATCATGGAATTAAAGGCGAGTCCGACTGCGCCCGCGCGGGCGACCGTGATCGAGGCGCAGGTCGAACCAGGACGAGGCCCGACAGCGACGGTCATTGTTCAGATGGGGACCCTGAAGGTTGGGCAGCCCTTTATCTGTGGGAATTACTGGGGCAAAGTGAAGTCGCTCATCAATGACTCCGGTGAAGGTATCAAAGAGGCAGGACCGGCGACCCCGACTAAAATTCTAGGATTCACCGGCCTTCCCAATGCCGGTGACGAGTTGACCGTTATGGACTCCGAAAAGGCGGTCCGAACGCTCGGTGAAGAACGGCTTGCCGATTTACGAAACCAAAAACTGGCGATGCCGCAACGAGCGACACTTGAGAGTCTGTTTGACAGCATGGGTGACGGTCGCAAGTCGTTGCTGCTGATTTTGAAGTGCGACGTTCAGGGTTCTGCGGAAGCGCTCACCGCATCGCTCAATCAGATTGAGAGTAAGAAGATCGATCTCGAATTGATCCATGTGGGAGTCGGGCCGATCTCAGAATCGGATGTTTTGCTGGCCACCGCATCGAACGCCGTCATTGTAGGATTTAACGTCAAAGTAGAGAACCAGGCAGCCTCTGCCGCGAAGCGGGAAGGCATCCAAATTAAACTCTACAGCATCATTTACGAACTGATCGATCAGGTCAAAGAGGCGATGGTCGGGATGCTGGATCCGGAAATTCGAGAGAGCATTGTGGGTCATGCGGAGGTTCGGCAGGTGTTCGAACTCTCTAAAGGAACCGTTGCAGGATGCTACGTTACCGACGGTCGAATATTGCGCTCGGGCCGGGCGCGTGTTTTGAGGAGGCGCCAACCGATTTATGATGGAGGCGTCGCAACGCTTCGAAGATTCCAAGACGACGTGAAAGAGGTGCGCGCTGGAGTCGAATGTGGTCTTAAGCTCGGTGACTTTACGGAGTACGAAGAGGGGGATATCATTGAGTGCTACAACCTCGAGAAAGTACCGCAACAGTTGTGAGTCGGTCCCCTCCCCTGGGCGCTCTGAACAAAACTCAATCTCAATCGCAGCCTTCATTTAGTAACCGGGCTGACCGCCGCCTTGGTAGGGCGAATGGCATTTCGAGGTTGTTATGAAACATCGGCTTGAACGGGTAAACGAAGTCATCAAACGAGAACTCAGCGAAATCGTTTCGAGAGAGATCTCTTTCAAAGAGCAAACGTTGGTGACGATCCACGGTGTCGAAATCTCACCCGATCTGCGGCAATGTCATGTCTTCGTCAGCGTGATCGGTAAACCTGAGCACAAGAATCGTGTTCTCGCTGAACTAGCGGAACACCGGGTCGCGCTGCAGCGCGAACTGGCGAAAAGAGTGGTCTTGAAATATACGCCGCATCTTCACTTCAAGATCGATGACTCCATCGAGCGAGGCAGTCGAGTGTTAGAAATCATGCAGGATCTCGAGATACCGCGCGACGATCGATGAACGCTTCTTTCCGGGAAATCGCCGATGCGATTAATCGCTCGCATCGGATCGTTCTCCTCAGTCATATTCGCCCCGACGGTGATGCAATCGGCTCCCAACTCGCCCTGGGCCTGAGCCTGCAGGCAATGGGAAAAGCGGTGACCGCGTGGAATGAGGATGGTCTTCCGGGGAGCTATCGCTTCCTGGAAAAATCCGAACTGATCCAAAAACCGCCTGCGGAGGCAGAGAATTTTGATCTCGCCATCGCCGTGGACACGGCCACAAAACCGCGATTGGGAACACCCCTCGGCGCGATCCGAAAGGTGGATCAGTGGATTAACATCGATCACCATGCCAGCAATCCCGGCTACGGCGATCTGGTTCACATCGACACGAGTGTTCCGGCAACCGGGCAGATCATGTACGAATTGATTCGAAGCGAACGTTGGCCGTTTGAGCTTCCAAGCGCCGTCGCTTTATTCGCTGCGATCTCAACCGATACCGGGTCGTTCCGATATCCCCGTACCACTTCGCGGACTTTTGAAATCGCTTCCGAGCTCGTCGAAATGGGGGTAGATGCCGCTTCGCTGGCGATCAAGCTGTACGAAAGCTATCCAAAACGCAGAATTCAACTTCTTGGCGACGCTTTGCGAGAGGCCCGGTTCGACGCGAACGATGCGGTCGTGAGTATGTCCGTTACGAACGAAATGAAAGACCGGCTGCGGATTGAGCCCGACGATATCGAGGGACTGATAGACACCGTTCGCACGGTGGAGTCTGTGATCGTCGCCGTGTTCTTTGAGGAGCTGACGGACGGCAAGATTCGCCTGAGCATGAGATCGAAGAGTGACCGCGTCGATGTGAACAGGATTTGCGGCGAGTTTGGCGGAGGAGGCCATCCACGCGCTGCCGGGGCGAGAATACGCGGCGGTTTGGAAGAGGTGCGAAACAAGGTTCTTGAGCGAGTTTGCGATGAAGTTACCAAGTCCGTTTGACGGAGTTCTGCTGATTGACAAAGAGCCCGGGATGACAAGCCATGATGTCGTGGCAATCGTCAGGCATCGTCTGGAAACACAAAAGGTCGGCCATTGCGGAACGCTCGATCCGTTCGCTACCGGTTTATTACTGGTTGTGGTCGGGCGCGGCACGAAAATTCAGGATCTTTTGATGAGCGAAGACAAGGAGTATGTCGGGACGATGAAATTGGGTGAAGTAACCGACACCCAGGATCGAGATGGGACGGTCATCGAAACGCATGAAGTCGGAGCTCTGGACCGGACCGCGCTTGAAGATGTCTTCGCCAAATTCCATGGCGATTTTTATCAAACGCCACCGATGGTATCCGCGATCAAGAAGGATGGAGTCCCACTCTACAAGCTCGCTCGTGAAGGAAAAGTCGTGGCGCGGGAGCCGCGATTTGTACACGTGTATGCGCATGAGATTCGAGATGTTCGAGAGAACGAAGTCGATTTTCGTGTTATCTGCAGCAAAGGATTCTATGTGCGCACTTACGCACACGATATCGGCCATGAAATGGGCTGCGGTGCGCATCTCTCGGCGTTGCGACGAACAAAATCGGGGCGACTTTCCGTGGAGGGGGCAATACCAATTGAAGCATTGAAGACCGATTCGAAGGAGAATATCGCAAAAAAAATCATCTCGTTGCCCGATATTTCACGGATGCGAGGAGCTTGAGCCATGAAGATTTTGCGGGCCATCGACGCATTGAAATTCCTCCCGGCGCCGACCCACCTTGCGATCGGCGTATTCGATGGGCTGCACCTGGGTCACCAGGCAGTGATTGGTCACGCGCTTGAAAGTGCGAACCAAACAGGAGGAAGCGCCGTGGTTGTGACTTTCGATCCTCATCCAGTTCGCGTATTGCGACCGGAAAAGGCGCCACGGTTACTCACGTCCACACGGCACAAGCTGAGACTCATCGAAAAGCTAGGGGTCGATGCTGTGCTTTTACTGGAGTTCACTCTCGAATTTTCAAGAACTCCAGCTGAGACCTTCGTTGAAGCCCTCGCCGATGGCTCGAACCATCTCAGACAGATCTGTGTGGGACAGGAATGGAGCTTCGGAGCAAATCGATCCGGTTCGACAGAACTGCTGGAGAAAATGGCTCCAAAACTAAGTTTTCAGGTCCAGACCGTGCCGCCGGTTTTGGTGGACGACCGTGTCGTCAGCAGTACTCTGATTCGATCCGCCGTGGAATGTGGAGATTTGATCTCGGTCGCAAAATATCTTGGCCGAGATTTTACGATCCTCGGAACCGTGACTGAAGGACGGCAACTAGGCCGGCGCCTGGGATTCCCAACCGCCAATCTGAAGGCGCACAACGAGTTATTCCCGCCGAACGGAGTCTACGCAGCGAAAGCCTGGTTCGATGGCCGCGAGTATGGTGGCGTTGTCAATATCGGTGTACGTCCGACAATCGAGCACGAAACCGGCGAACGTTTACTTGAGCTCCACCTCTTTGGCTTCGAACTCGAAATATATGGCCAGGATGTCGAGGTCGCATTTCTAGAATATCTGCGCCCAGAGCAGAAGTTCAGCGGCGTCGACGAACTAAAGGCTCAAATCCGGGCTGATGCGGACCGTGCGCGCAAGGTTTACGCGGCCAACGCCTCACGAGCCTAATAGATCCCGAGAGAAGCGTTTATCCATTGGTCCGGCTGTCCCGTGACCGGTCGTTTGTTTTGCTCCTGGTACTCTTCAATTGACCGCCGCGTATCGGGCCCCAGAATTCCGTCGACCTGCCCAGCATAGATTCCCATACGCCGAAGGGCCGATTGTACGGAGCGAACTTCGTTGTCGCTGAATTGGACATTATACCGATGCGCTGAGGTTGGTCGTTCGACAAAAGCGTCTGGGTCGACAAGCTTCTGCGGCTTGGCAATTCGATTCGGATTGGGCGCCGTCGGAATTTGGCGCAAAGTTGTGTTGTATGCCGACCAGGCATTGTTGCGAATCATCGCCGCATTTGCCGGACTCGGATCCACCGAATATGGCAACGGACTCGGACCTGTTGGCAAACCGGTAATTCCCGAGCCTGACCGGAAACCGCTGAAAGAATTTCCCAGGGTCGCATGGAACGGCGCTCCCATGCTGGGCGCTTTAACTTGTGCAGTCGCCTCCATGGCGAGCGATAAACAGAACAAAACAGGAAGCCAAATAGACTTCATTTTGATACCTCCTAAACAGTTTGCGCCGTAATGGCGGCGCAAGACAATATCAGACTAATACGCAACCTACGCAACTCCGTGGTCCCCTGTCGAGCGCGCATCAGTGTGGGAACTTCTCAGAGTTTTCCGAAGATCGAATGCGCAATCCAGGGATCGACCGATGTCATCATGAAGCGGGCAGCCAATCTGCACGACTTGGAGCTTCCAACAGATGCGACCGAACCGGGGTTCATAAGTCATTCACAATCAGCGACGTGCACGGTGAGGGGATCGAACCCCCGACCTACTGGGTGTAAACCAGTCGCTCTACCGCTAAGCTAACCGTGCTTTGACCGTCTTTGAAAGAGGCCTTCCTTATTAGAACGTTTTCTCCTCATGGTCAAACAGCGGCTTGTCGCAAACAGCTGGTATGGGAGAACCGGTGCAACAGCTCGAAAATTGTATATAGTCGAGCACTCTGGCGTATTTTACCCATACCTGCGATCTCTTGAGTTCGGCAAGAACTGGAAAATCATTTAATATCCAAATGGCACGAGCGATGCTTGGTCTGGGTGCTGATCCCCTTGACTGAGCCGCCGGCGGTTCTTTGGACATTTTGACATAATTAAGAACCTCTTCCATCGAGCCTTGACCAGAAACCACAGATCAACTCACGATGCACCTTATGCTGAATTGTCTCAAAAAAATGCGTTTCCTCGCTCTCATCGGGATAATCGTGGCATTCGGATCCGGAAGCGTAAGGAAATCGCTGGCGGATGAGACGAACGCCTCCCCGACACCAACTCCTTCAGTAAGTGCGACGGCCCAAGAGTCGACCAGCCAAGCGAGCGCGCCTCCCGCATCAACGGTAGTCTCTCCACCCACCGCGCCGAACGCCACGGCAGCGGCGACACCGACGCAAGCCGCCGGCCAGACGCCTTCTCTGGAGGATCGGGTGGCAAGCCTCGAGGCCTATATTAACAACACAGATGGCACCAAGACTCTCCCGGGAGTGCCTGGTCCGGGACATAACAGCTGGATGATGATTTCGTCGGCACTGGTGTTGTTTATGACCCTGCCTGGCCTCGCGCTCTTTTACGGGGGTCTGGTACGCAAAAAAAATGTCCTTTCTCTGCTCGGCCAGTGTTTAGGAATTACAGGCCTGGTTGCCCTGCTTTGGTGGGCGTTCGGCTACAGCCTTGTATTCGGAAAGAACTTTAACAATCCGTTCCTAGGCGGCTCGGAGTACTTCTTCTTTTCGGGTGTCACCTCTGCTCCGAATACGGACTACGCGTATTGGGTTTCGCAAAATGTCTTTGCAATGTTTCAGATGATGTTCGCGATCATCACGCCTGCACTAATCGTCGGTGCGATCGCGGAACGTATGAAGTACTGGACGCTGATCTTGTTCATCGCCATATGGATGTTCGCAGTCTATTTCCCGATGGCACATATGGTGTGGGGGATAACCGGATTCATGAATGGGATCTGGAATACCACATCGACCGTGAAGGCAATCGATTTTGCAGGCGGCACGGTGGTTCACATGAGCTCCGGATGGAGCGCGCTGATCCTCTGCCTGCTGCTGGGACCGCGTCTGGGCTTTAAACGAGAGCCGATGCCTCCACACAGTGTGGTTTTATGCATGATCGGCACATCGATGCTCTGGGTTGGGTGGTACGGATTTAATGCCGGTAGCGCGCTTGGCGCCGATGTGATTGCAGCCAACGCATTCACCTCAACGACTATGGCGACTGCGACCGCAGCGTTTACCTGGGGAGTTCTCGAAAAAATACTGCGCGGCAAGGCCAGCGTTCTCGGTTTCTGCTCCGGCGCAGTTGCCGGGCTGGTCGTGATCACACCGGCATGCGGATTTGTGAACCCGACCGGCGCTGTCATAATCGGGGTTCTTGCCGGAGCTGTTCCATATTTTGCGGTTTCAATGTTAAAGCCGGCGCTCGGCTATGACGACGCGCTCGACACCTTTGGCATCCATGCGGTCGGGGGTACCATGGGTGCGCTGCTCACCGGGATTCTCGCGACGAAAGAAGTGAATGCGAATCTGAAGGATCCGTTACTCTCGTCGTTGTTTTTCTCTCAAGTCAAAGCAGTCATCGTTACGATCGTACTTTCCACCGTGGCGACATTTGTTATCGGATTTATCTTGAAACTGGTGATGGGATTGCGTGCCTCACCGGAAATCGAAACGGTCGGTTTGGACCTCTCCGAACACGGCGAAGAAGCGTACATTTCATAGGAACGAATTTAGCTAACAACAGAACGGCAGGCCTGAGATTGTATTCTAACCGTAAATAACAAATGCCAGATGCTCATACGGCTGCACACGCAACGACGACGAAGATATGAAAAAAATTGAAGCGATCATAAAACCCTTCAAGCTGGAAGAGGTCAAAGAAGCGTTGTCCGACCTTGGAATCGAGGGAATGACTGTGACCGAAGTCAAAGGCTTCGGAAGGCAGAAGGGCCACACGGAGATTTACCGCGGAAGTGAGTACACGGTCGACTTCTTGCCGAAGATAAAGGTAGAGGTGGTCCTCGGCGACAGTATGGTGGAGAACGCGACGGCCGCCGTCGTTAAGGCTGCAAAAACCGGAAAAATCGGGGACGGAAAGGTTTTCGTCTACGCGATCGAGGAAGCGATTCGGATCCGGACTGATGAGACCGGCGAGAAAGCCATCTAGGCCGAACATCCCACAAGCCGAAGCGCTTGTGTGATTTACGTGTTAAAGAGCCGTTTTGGAAGCGGCTCAGACGAAAAGTTCGTCGCACTCTTTCCGACAAAGCAGATGATCGCAACCGAGCACACAGACGCTGTTAATTCCAGAATCCTCGCCATCTCCGAGGACAAGATCCAGGGGTTTGTCCGGGAACCGTTCCGGGAAATCGCCAGATTATCGGGACTTGGAGAGGATCTGGTGTTAGAGCGCATCAAGGCGATGATGAGCGCGGGCACAATCCGCCGCGTCCGACAGACGCTTTTGGCTACGAATCTTGCACAAGGGGCTCTTGTCGCATGGAAAGTACCGGCAGAAAAGATCGACTCGGCCTTCGATTACATGTTCCGGCAGGACCCTTTTTCGGGTCACGTCGTCCTCCGATCGACCGATGCAGAGACTCAAGGAAGCGAATACAAACTCTGGACGACCGTCAAAGTTCCTCGCGGATTTGCCCTGGAAGAGCATACCGAGATTTTGTCGAAACGGGTTGGAGCCGAGAAGACGCGGATCATGCCCGCAAAGGGAATATTCACGCTCGGCGTCGGACACGTTCGGCGAAAAACGATCGAGCCCGGGACTCGAAGCGCCCATCCAGCGCGAATGATTCGTACCGAGATCGTCGAACTCAACGAACTCGAATGGGAAGTGCTGACCGCATTGAAAAGAGAATTCTCCATAGACGAGATAACCCCCAACCCTTGGGAACGACGTGCGAATGCTGCGGGATTAGGCCTGGAGAGATTTTTCTCGGTAGCCGAAGGCCTTCAAAACCGAAAAATCATCGGGCGATTTTCCACTTTTCTGGAACACGTAAAACCGTCCACCGGCGGTATCCGTGTCACCCGTTTCAATGGGCTGTTTCACTGGGCTGTGCCTGCCGGCATGGAAGAGCGAGCGGGATCCGAGGTCGGCCGCCACGAAATTCTGACGCACTGTTATTGGCGCGAAGCAGGTGCTGAATTCGGCAACGTCAACATAATGGCGGTGGCGCACGGGACGGAAAAGCGGCGCCTGTTCGATCACAAGGCCGCGATCGACACCCATCTGGCGGGATGCGGGATACCAGTCTCCTACACGAACGTTTTCTGGGGCGGTCGCTCGGAAATCAAACCATCCGAAATCTCACCAATTGCCTATCGTGAATGGCTCAAGTCCCTCCCCATCCGCCAAGGCTGACGTCCTGGGCTGAGGAATAGTGCCGCTCAACCGCTTGCAAGGCTAAATCAATAGCCCCGCCCTAAACCGGCATCGCAACCGCGAGAAAAAATTGCAGCAACACCACACTCGGCGTTAACTCAGCAGTTTCGCCAACGTTTCTCCGACGATATTGGGATTGGCTTTTCCTTTCGAAAGCTTCATCACCTGGCCCTTGAGGAAATTGATCGCGGCCCCTTTTCCGCTTTTGTAGTCTTCGACCGATCTTGGATTCGCAGCGATGACCTGATTGCAAAGCGCCTCGATCACTCCAGCGTCGCTCTCCTGCTTCAGGCCTTTCTCTTCGATGATCACGGCTGGCGCTTTGCCGGTTGCAAACATTTCGGCAAAAACATCTTTGCCCTGCTTGCTACTGATCTTTCCTGCGTCGACGACGTCGACCAGATCCTTCAGATCACGCGCCGGAATCGGACATTCGGCGACCGACTTGCTCGCGGCGCTCAAAGCGCTCAATAGATCGTTTAGTACATAGTTCACAATGGCCTTGGGCCTGCGAGCTCCTTTTGCCGCCGCCTCAAAATAAGAGGAAAGGCTTAAATCATCCGCAAGCACGCCGGCATCGTATTCACTCACTCCATACTCCCGGACAAAGCGTTCCCTCTTTTCCCAGGGAAGTTCCGGAACCCGGCTTCGGACCTCGTTCATGAACACTTCTGTTTTCACAGGCAAGAGGTCGGGATCAGGAAAATAGCGATAATCGTGTGCTGATTCTTTTGTTCGCATGAGAGAGGTCTCACCTGCGTCGTCGTCCCATCGGCGCGTTTCCTGTTGCAGCTTTCCGCCTCCGTCCAGGATCTCTATCTGGCGATCGATTTCGTATGCCAGAGCACGGCGGACGCCGCTGATCGAGTTGAGGTTTTTCAATTCGATTTTGGTTCCGAGTTTTGTTTCTTCTTTCCTGCGGACAGAAACATTGCAATCGCAGCGTAACTGCCCTTTCTCCATATCGGCGTCGCTCACCCCGCCGTAGATTAACGCCTGCTTTAAGGAGGTCAGATATGCGAAGGCTTCCTCGGGCGATTCGATGTCCGGTTCTGACACGATTTCCATTAAAGGTGTGCCCGCTCGATTGAAATCAATTCCGGTAGCGGTTTCGAAGTGAAAACTCTTTGCGACATCCTCCTCAAGATGAATTCTCACCAGTCGAACTCGTTTGTTCGGGTGACGAATATTTTTTTGGGCATCCTTTGGATAGGCCATGTCATAAAGCGGCACTTCACCCTGCTCGCAGAGCGGTGCGTCATATTGAGAAATCTGGTAATTCTTCGGCATGTCCGGATAGAAATAATTTTTCCGATCGAACTTGCAGATTGGGGCGATATCGCAATTCAAGATCAACCCTGTCAGGGCAGTCTTTTTCAGAGCTTCGAGGTTCATGGCCGGCAATGCACCCGGCAGGCCAAGGCAAATAGGGCAGACGTGTACATTCGGGTCTGCACCGTACTCAACGGCACACCCACAAAACATTTTGCTGCGAGTCTTCAGCTGGACATGAACTTCCAGCCCGATTGTTGCGACATAGTCACTCTTCATTCTTGCGGCCAATGAGCTTTTATTTCTACAGGCGACATGTGCACGTCGCAAGGAGTTACGGAGAGGGACGGCTCGGCGTGTCGGCGTGTCGGCGTGTCGGGCGTATGGGGCCTTGGGCATATCGGCCGTATAGGACGCATCCGCCGGCTGCTCGCCCGTCACTGGCGCCCAGAGGCCGTCTCATGCTCGGTTTGATCGGGATCGAGACCCTGCGAAACGTCGCGCTGATCTAAAACTCTTCGAATTTCGGGGTCGCCAAGAAGAGTTATTACCTTCGGATTTGTCAATAGGTTGAGGAGATCACCTCGTTGCACGGCTTCCATGATGGAAGGATCGCGTTCGATATCCAAGATTCGCGGATTCTGGCTGATGCGGCGGATCGCCGCAGATTCCACAAGTCTTTGCATCGATTCGGAATCGAGGGAGATCCGGGAATATTGATCGAGCTGCCGATACCAAGAGCGTGGGATCGGGTCCAATGCACGGAAGAGCGTTCCGACCGGGCCGAGCTCCATCGAGTTATTCAATTTCGCCAAGTTTAACGCGATTGTCGGCGAGTTCTGATTCCTGGCTGCCTGCACCTCAACCTGATTCGTCGCAACGCGTCCGACAATACGGATTGTGGCGCAGAAAAGTAGAACAATCAAAAACCCGCACGCAGCGCCAATCAGTGCACCCCCCAAGCCGTAAATCACCCGGAACAAATCGGAGTCGTAATCCCTGGTTCGTTTGAAAAATAAACGGCCAACCAAGGTGATCGCGTTAAAGCTAATGATCCATATCAGCACCATCGAAACAGCTGGCAATATCGGCGCCGGAAGATGCGGGGCGAGGAACTCTTCCATCCGAGCTGTAAAGGTTAAGACGCTATAGCAGGCAGCGAAAAGCGCGATGATGCCGATGACTTGGTGCATCAGGCCGGTTGACCAGCCTCGAAGGGCATTCACAACAATGCACGCACCGGCGATCAAAAAAATGGCGATCTGCCACTGGGGCGATCCGTCAATGTAGTTCGAACCAACCATCAGAGGTGGCCGGAGGATTCCTGCGAGCGTTGGCGCAAAAGATGATCGCACAAAACAAGGCTAGCCATTGCTTCAACCATCGGTACGGCTCTAGGCAGAACACAGGGATCATGCCGGCCGCGCGCAGCAAGCTCCGTTGCTTGCCCCGAGACCGTCACTGTTTGCTGTGGTCGCAGAATCGTTGCTGTTGGTTTGAATGCGACTCTGAAAAAAATGTCTTCGCCGTTGCTGATTCCACCTTGAATCCCTCCGGAAAAATTTGTCCTTGTCCTGACCCGGCCCTCCCGCATCTCAAACAGATCATTATGCTCCGCACCGGTAGCCTGGGTTCCGGCGAATCCCGAGCCGATCTCGAAACCTTTGGTCGCCGGCAAGCTCAGCATCGCTTTTGCAAGGTCGGCCTCCAGCCTGTCGAATACCGGTTCACCAAGACCTGGGGGCACGCCGCGCGCGACGCATTCGATGACACCACCAACGGAGTTTCCTTCTTTGCGCATCTGCTTGATCAGCTCAATCATCTCTGGCGCTGCACTCGGATCGGGGCAACGAACAATAGAGTCTTCGACTGATTCAATGCGCACACTTGCTGGATCCACGTTGGCCTCGATCCGGTGCACCGATTTGACATAAGCCACAACCTCGAAGCCAGGACAGAATTTTCGGAGTACTTTTTTCGCAATCGCTGCTGCCGCCACGCGGCCAATCGTCTCGCGGGCAGAGGCACGGCCTCCCCCTTGCCAATTGCGGATTCCGTATTTGGCCTGGTAAGTGTAATCGGCGTGGGAGGGCCTGTATGCTGATTCCATTTCGCGGTAGGCCTCCGGCCGAGCGTCTTTGTTCCAGACCATCACCGAGATTGGCGTACCGAGAGTAAGCCCTTCAAAGACTCCAGAAAGTATCTGGCATTGATCGGCCTCATCTCGCGGTGAAACAATCTCACTTTGACCAGGGCGGCGACGATCAAGATCGACTTGAATATCGTCAGCACCGAGCGGAATACGAGGTGGGCATCCATCCACGATGGCCCCTACCCCCCCTCCGTGCGATTCACCCCACGTTGTCACTCGAAACAAAACGCCAAAATTAGAAGACATGCCGGAACCAAAGCTTAACCCGGATCATGCACGACGTGCAAGATCGAGCGCTTAGATACCAATCTGGAAGCTGTTCGTGCAGCCGAGTCCTCAATCGCGACCATCGGAACACGAGGAATAGAAATGCTTCAGAAAACTCTCACTTATTGTAACGGTCTCTGTGACGATTTGCAGACACTTTTTTTGACTAAAACCGCTATGAGTACGAAACTTTCGACGATGATTGCCAAAACAAAGCTGACGGTACCAGAATCGTTTCCGCCATTCAGCCTTTCCCGCCTATTAAGAACGGTATTCAACCCTACGGCAGGAGAACGGGTGGCTATCTTGATCGATCTGGATGATCCACACGAAATCAAGGATTTTGGATTTTTGAAAAATCCGGACCTTACCATTCAGCGCCATGCGTACGAGGTCTTTTATCTCGGACTCAAGAACGGCGTTTCCGGTGAAATGGGTCTCACCGGAGGTGAAATGTTCGCCTTTAAGGCAACGGGCGGCAGCAATCTTGACCTTCCTGACCTCGCTGTTGCGGTCGACGGAACAGAGTTGAGTCTCGAGAGAGACATCTATCCGAATTACAAACTTATACTTTGTTGTTCGACCTACTCGGCTACCGCGCCACTCACCGCGTTTGCGAAGCAATATGGGTTCCGCGGTGCTACGCTGCATGGCTTGAACCAGATTATCATCGATAGCGGTCTGTCCGTCGATTACGACGAAGTCAGCCAAAATGCTGAGAAACTTCGCCTTGGCATGACTCACGCGGACTGGGTGGAAATCGATTTTGCTTATGGGATCGAAAAGTTCAGTCTGCACCTCGATCTCGGCCGACAAGAGGCGCAGAAGAGCCACGGTCTCTGTCGAGGCGGGCCAGATATAGCGAATTTGCCTGCCGGTGAAATCTATTACGTGCCCACCAGCGCTTCGGGCAAATTTCCCTTAAAGTTCGAAGATGGGACCATCGGTCTTATGACGGTGAGTTCGGGCCGCATTGTGGATTCAAAGCTGTTAAAAGGAAATCAGCGAACCATCGATGAGCATCGCCGCAAGATCCAATCGGATCCCGCGACCGGAGAACTTGGAGAACTGGGCTTCGGGACGCAGCTGCTGCCTGTTTCCGGCCGTGATATTCAAGACGAAAAAATCTTCGGAACCCTCCACGTGGCAACCGGCCGGAGCGATCACCTGGGTGGAAGCCTTACGCCGTCAAAATTTCACGACGCAATGAATGCGACCCACGATGATATCCTTTTTGCTCCCCATAAAACACCTGAAATAAATGTTCCGCAGGTTCGCATTTCTAGAAATGGTCAAACGGATGTTCTTATCGAAAATTTCAAGCCTTCCGAATATATGCTTGATCTTCTTCGGTAGGACGGAGGGTTCAAACAGAGTCTGAGAAAACGAATTTATTTCAGCGTAATCGATTGAAGGGCAGTGTCGCTGTCGTGCTGAACGTCTACGAAAACCAATTGTTAGTGGAACAGTATCTACTGTTCCACTATGGGACGGTTGAAGACCAGTTGCCTTATCCATATGGCCCTGTCGAAGCGCTTTTCTATCCGGTGCGCTGCGTGACTGAGTTTCTGCCTGCGATCGGAACAGTCAGCCGCGCTCTGGACTTGGGTTGCGCAGTGGGAAGATCGACATTCGAGCTGTCGCGCTGGGCGACCGAAATCATCGGGATCGATTTATCGCGGGCATTCATCGCCGCGGCAAATCGGGTTCGCGAATCCGGTCGGACCGAAATTCGGCGACAGGAGGAAGGTGATCTGGAGACGGTGTTCACGAGAGAGTTGCCAGCCGGTTTGGATCGCGAAAGATGCCGGTTCGAAGTCGGTGACGCGACCGATCTCCGGGAAGATATCGGTCAATTCGATCTGGTGCTTGCGGCTAATCTCATCGATCGCGTCAATGCGCCGATCAAACTGCTCAGATCATTTTCGAATTTGATCCGGCCTAACGGGCACTTGATTCTGGCCTCGCCTTACACCTGGATGGAAGAGTTCACTCCAAGGACAAATTGGATTGGAGGCAGATACAATGCGGAGGGTATCGCCGAATGGTCGCTGGATGGGCTCCAAAAAGCCTTACATTCCGATTTTGACCACTTGCAGACGAAGGATCTCCCATTCCTAATTCGGGAGCATGCGCGGAAGTTTCAGTGGAGCGTCGCGCAAGCGACAGTGTGGAGGCGGAGGTGAGGAGTTGCGGGTTCGAAGTCGGAGTTCCTGGCTGGAGTTTGCGGTGAGGAGTTCCGAGTGCGAAAGAGGCGGCGGTGTTCTTCACCCGCCCTATGCTCGGATGGGACAGGGACGCAGATCCGGTGCCCACCGGCGCCAAGCTTAGTGTAGGATAGTCGTCCCCGCCTGTCCAACCTAGAGCTTACAGGCGCATTCGGCGTTCAAATTTCAGCGCTTGGGACGCGGCTTTGCACTTTATTGCGGGGCAGGTTGTAAGAGGGAGGAAGGTGTTTGAGCGGGCGCCGGGGCGGGTTGAGGGACTGGCTTTTGCTGGGGCGTCGGCGGAATGACGCGCACACCCGTAGGTGTAAGTTGTGTCACTAGATGGAGTTTGTCGTAGCCGACCACAAGCGCGTCGAGGAGGTAGGTACGGCCTGCCACCATATCCCGAGTCGAAACGTTTCCGACAAACTCGGCTCTTTCTCCTGGATTGATGATCACGTAACCGGGCGTCTGAGTGACCGGTTGATCATCCGACCATTGGGCCAACTTCTTTCCATTGCCATCCCTGAGTAGAAAATCGTATTTCCGGCTGTCGTTAAATGATAGATTTACCGCCTTCTTCGATCGATTGATGAGCTGCAGATGAACTTCGAGCGAGCGAGTGTCTGAGAGACGAACCTGGTCGGGTATCACTTTGACGCGCATTTCGAGTCCGTAATAGACAGGCCCCGTAATCGGGCCATACGGATTGTCCTTGTTCACTTTTGCGAGCTTGGACTTACTATTCTTGCCGTTTCCCATAAAGGGGACCCATCGGTATACCCCCGTCGAAGAGGAACAGCCTGCGAGCGCAAACATCGCAGCGACACAGACCGTAACACGAAAATTCATTTTGACCGTTTAACGGATGGCGCAGAAGGTTGCAAACCATAACCGTTGCCAGCAGAATCGTTTATGTGCTGTGGCATCGCGTCATTCGTTTTAAGAGTCATTCTGGCACCCATTGTTTTAGGATTCAGCCAATTTGCTTTCTCGGCCTTTGGCCAACCTGTCGACATCGTTTTGCCGACTGAGAACCACGCCTTGCTCAGCGGCGACAACGCGGCTTTCTATCAGTACATCAAACGGGACTTTGACGGAGAAGCGAGCACGCCATGGCAAGGAGGTCAGTACGGATTTGTCCGGAACCCGAGAAAATTCGGAACCACGGTTCTCTACACTCGATTTCACGAAGGGATCGATATCCGGCCCCTGACAAGGGATGCCAGTGGCGAACCGACAGATATCATTCATTCGATTGCAAAAGGGAAAGTGGTCTACACCAACCCTGTCGCTTCACATTCGAACTACGGTTGCTATGTCGTGATAGAACACGAGTTCGGCGGATGCCCGTACTATAGTCTCTATGCTCACCTTAGTGTGATCCGTGTGAATATCGGAGATCCGGTCTCCCAGGGTGACGCTATCGCCGTGATGGGACACACCGGCGAGGGACTCGATCGAGAACGGTCCCACGTGCATCTCGAATTGAACCTTCTCCTGAATTCTGCGTTTGACGTCTGGTCCAACAAATATTTTCCGAGAGACGGCAATCGCCACGGCAACTACAACGGACAAAACCTGGATGGAATCGACATCGGAAGGCTTTATCTCGAGCTCGCCAAGAACCCTCGCCTGACGATCGCTGAGTTCGTGCAGGAGGAAACCCCTTTTTACCGGGTCCTCGTCCCCGCCTCCGCTTACATGGATATTCTCCAGCGGTACCCTTGGCTATCTGGAGGAGAAACCCAGGCGAAGGCATGGGAGATAACGTTTAATCAAGCCGGTATCCCGTTGAAATTCGTCGCTCGAAGCGAGACCCCTGTGAAACCGATTCTAACATGGGTTCAATTTTCCCCCTACCCTTACGCGATTCAGACGAGGGAATATGTCCAGGGAAGCGGCTCGACTGCCAGCTTAAGCAAGGAAGGAGAACAATACCTGGATTTGATCAGTCCAACCGATTAGCGTTGGTGCCCCTCATGCCAGATGAGCGAAAAATACGTACTCTTTTTTGACGGCGTTTGCGGTCTCTGCAATCGACTCGTCGATTTTGTGCTGCAGGCCGATCGTGACCGGATATTCATGTTCGCTCCCCTTCAAGGGGAGACATTCCGCGAGTCTGCGGGTCATCATCCTGAAGCGGAGAATAAAAATTCACTTTTTGTTCTTCGCAGGAGCCCGTCGAGAGAAATACTCTTAAGCCGAAGCGACGCGGTACTATCGATTCTCAACTTTTTGCCCGGATACCGATGGCTCGCGCGCATCGGGTACCTCTTTCCCCGTCCAATTCGCGATCTCGTCTACCGAGGCGTCGCATCGATCCGGTATTCGATCTGGGGAAAACGAGATACCTGCCGACTTCCCACGCCCGAAGAGAAATCGCGGTTTCTGCCATGAGATTCGGAAACAAGGATCGGGTGACCAGTTCAGACGAATTCAGGGCAACGATTGCCGCTTGGACCCGCCGTTCAGGGATAAGAATCGGTCCACAAGAGCATCTGTAAATTGGCGAGTGACCGGCTGACCAGTGACAAGCACGCGGTAATAGATCGGACCGACGAGTTGATCTACAACGAGATCGATATCGACGCCTGCAGCCAGTTCACCGCGGTCAATCGCACGTCGGATCGGGTCGCGATCGACGGCAAGTTGCCGGCTGACAAATTCCGCACGAAAACGATCGGCCATCTTGGGATCGTGTTGGATCTGACCGGCCAACGCCCGGAATACCGCGCCCGCATCAGACTGAGTCAGGAAGTCAGCCAGATTGCTCAAATGAATTCGCAGGTCGTTGCCCAAATCACCGGTATCAGGCGGAACGAGATATTGGGTCGCATCGTCAGCGAATGCGTCCATAAGAACCTCTGTCTTCGATGACCACCAGCGATAAATCGTTTGCTTTCCCACACCGGCACGAGCGGCGATACCCTCTATCGTCAGCGCGGCGAAACCTCTTTCGGCCAGCAGGTCATCCGCTGCCTCCAACACGGCCCGCTTCGCTCGCTCGCTGCGTCGGTGACGGTTTCCGTGATGAGCGGCACCATGTTGGCCGCCTTCGTCACGCTGCTTTCGGCTAGGCATTGAATCTGGTTTCATGCGCCACGCTGTCGAAAAGATCAACCTTATTCAGGCTGGACGGTAGAGGCTAAGCTCCAGACGGGAACCAAAGATGTTTGCGATCCGGAATAGGAGCCCTATCAATCTATTGACTAGACGCTACGTATCGTCTAGGCTAAGTTTTATGAATAACACTTTATATGCTTTGCCCGTTCGCAAGGTTCTCGATGAAGCGTTCGCTGCTGCCGCTCTTCAAGAGGAATGGCTGCCCCCTCTGGCTCAGGACTTTTCTTTCATGTCCGCCAGCCTTCAGGAACGTTTCGATGCGATGGCTGGGGTGTAACATGCCCGATTTCCGCTCGCGGCGGCTGCCTTCTTTACGCTCTGATAAGGGCTACTGAGCGCAGCCAAAATTGAGGCCGCGCTAAGGAATCTTGATGAAGCCGGCGTCGCCAAACATGTGACCATTCTCGCGGGCGACGCTATGAACACTCTGCGCGACATCCCCGGACCGATCGGCCTCGTGCTGCTTGATGGATGGAAGGATCTTTGTCTGCCGGTGCTCAGGTTGCTGGAACCTCGACTGGCTGCGGGTGCCCTGATCGTGGCTGACGACATCGATCAGGATGCTATGACCGACTACCTTGACTACGTTCGCGACCCGGCCAATGACTACGTTTCCGTTTCATTTCCAGTGGAAGACGGGATGGAAATCAGCTGCCGCTGCTCGGGAGTCAATGGCAGTCCGGTCAACGGCGCTCCGTTTGCAGCAGGAACTTGAACGTGCATGCCCATTAGGCCACCCTTTCAGCCTAAATGCACCGAACGAAGTATCGCACCTTTTTTTTACGGCTCTGCACATTGCTCCTGTTTTTTCCTCTCAGTTCTCGAGGAGAGGATCGGATAAAGCCTTCGGTTACCCAGGTTGTGATCGGAATCGCGCCGACATGGGAGAGCATGCATGGCCAACTGCAACGGTTCGAAAGGACACCGGACGGGTGGAAACCGGCTGGTCCACCAGTCCCGGTGCTATTCGGGAAATCCGGACTCGCATGGGGAAGAGGCCTGATCAGTGGAGAGGGTCACGCGCCGTTTAAAGTGGAACATGATCATCGGGCGCCGGCAGGCGTGTTTCGGATCGGATTGATTTACACCTATGACCAGGCATTGCCACCCGGATCGAACTATCCATTTCACACCGTTGGCGATGGGGATGCGTGGGTCGACGATGTTCACAACCCGCACTACAACGAGCATGTGATCGTGGATCCAAATAACCCACCGCCCTGGTTTCAAAAGCAAAAGATGCGCAGCGGCGATTTCGCGTACCGGTGGCTTGTTGAGATACGGCACAATGCCGATCCGCCGGAACCTGGATATGGGAGTGCCATCTTCTTTCACATTCGGCGAGGGCCCAACCGTTCTTCGGCGGGTTGCACCACGATGGCAGAAAGCGATTTGGTCGAGATGATTCGCTGGCTCAGAGCAAATGACAACCCGACGTACGTCTGCCTTCCGCGTTCTGAGTACCTCGTTCGCTGGAAAACTTGGGGCCTCCCTGATCCAACCACGACGAGCCTTTTTTGATCAGTAATCCGTTAGGGTGATGGAGATTGTTTCTGCACCGGATAGTATGCCTCGCGAAACCGCAATTGACGGCTGAAATACAACTCTCTCTTACCATGTTCATCCCTGAAATATTAGAGTACCTCGAAGGAGCTGATTTAGAAGATTGGCTCACACTGACCTTCATCGAACGCCAACGCCAGCTACCGCTGGAAGACCTCTGCTCTCACGGCAGGTACCGATCCACTGATGGAGTACCAGACATCTGGATGCTGGAACTAACCAATAGACGCGGCAAACAATGGAACGGAAGATTCAACGTCGAATTTTTTGAGGAACACAAAAACGGAAACCACGCAGAAAGAATGGTGGAGCGGAAGAGCGGCGAACTGCGTTTTACTCTCGACACCGAAACCGCAAAAGTCACGTTCAACGGAGACGGCTCCGCTGCTGATGCAGACCATTCCCGCGCTTCCTGACGCGGCTCAAGTTTTCCTGCACTCGATACGAAGAGATTCGTGCACTAGCTCAGCCTACGGATGAACACCGCAACCCCGAAAGCCCTCGGGGTTGCGAGTTGTTCAGGCTAGTACGATTTTCATTTGAGGAACCTGGGCGAGGCATCCAATTTAGGACCATGCCCGACAAGCGCGACAGCGCCCTGGTATTGGTTGGCCACGGTTCCACTCTGAATCCTGATTCGAGTGCGCCGACATTCCAGCATGCCGACGAAATTGCGTTGCGCAAAATTTTCGCTGAGGTCCATTGCGCCTTTTGGAAAGAGGAACCGAGTCTTCGAGAGATTCTGCGCATGGTTGATCTGGACGATATTTACGTCGTCCCGAACTTCATCAGTGAAGGTTATTTCACCGATATCGTGATTCCGAGAGAACTCGAGCTTTCGGGATCGATCACTCGCCGATCAGGGAAAATCATCAAGTACTGCGAACCGGTCGGAAACGATCCGCGCATGATCGATCTTCTGCTTCATCGGGCAAAGGAGATCGCCCCGGGGATTTCTCCTGGGCAAACCAGCCTCCTGATTGTCGGGCACGGCACCCATCTGAACGAGAAATCTGCGGAAGCGGCGAAAGCCCAAGCGAGAACGATTCGTGAGCGAGGTTCTTACGGGGAGGTTTTCGCGGCGTACATGGAGGAACCACCATTCATCGCAGATTGGCGCAAGAACACGTCTCAGCCGAACATTGTCGTGGTTCCTTTCTTTATCGCAGATGGTCTGCATAGCTATCAGGAAATCCCGGTCTTACTGGGTATTGACACGGAACGGTCTGTCGCCGCGAGCGCGCAGCAACAGGTCTTTCGTCGAAACCCTCATCACCTTGATGGGCGGAGCCTCTACTATGCGAGCGCTATAGGGACGGATCCTCTTATGGCGGACGTGATCCTCGATACCGTCGAGCGTTTTGATCAAAAGCACCGGTACGAATTGGCCGCATGATCAGGGATGAATTAGCTCGCTTGATCAAGGAAGGATATAGGGCGCTAGGGCAACTCGAATTCGCCGAATCAAGCGGCGGATACTCTCTGTATCATACCGCTGATAAGAGCAATTTGAACGGCACTCGCATTTATCGATCGGTCGAAGATGCTCGAGAGATTGCAAAGTACGATGCTGAGGGAGGTTATCGCCCGTTGAAAGGAGCGCCCAACCTGCCGCGTGGCTGGGTACTGGAGCTAGGGACAATTGACGAGTTGCAGCGAGCGCTCGATTACTTTTACCCGGGAGCGATTGCCTCCTGGGTTGCTTATCGTGCGAGCCAGGCGTATCCGGTCCACTTGAGACAGACGTTCAACCGCCAGAGTGGCATGTATCGTGTGGCGCGCAAACTTACGAATGACCAGGCACGCGACCTGGTCAAGGAAGCCTGCGATTCCCGGAACCGTTGCCTGCGGACAATTCTCTGGGGGGTCGAAGAAGGAGAGCGCCCGGATTTCCTTCCTTCCTCAAAATCAGATACGCAGGTGGACCAGACAGGGCAAAAAAGACGTGCGATCCCCTTCCTGTGCCTGGAGGCCTGCAACTTGTTGGTGGCGCAAGCGCGCAGCGTGCAAAGGAAATCGTCTGAATGACCGCGTATCGCTGCCGCACGCTTGTCACTATGGAAGGTTCGCCGATCGACAACGGAGCCTTTGTCGTTGACGGTTCAAAGTTTGTGCAGATTGGAGGTGCCGCAGAAATCCTGAAGGCCCATACAGGCAAGGTCGTCGACCTTGGGGAAGTCGTTGTGCTGCCGGGATTAATCAATGCGCATTGTCATCTCGATTACACGTTGATGAGAGGCGCCATCTTGCCCGCGAGAAGCTTCTCTCGATGGGTCTCGCGTATCAATTCGCTCAAGCGATCGCTGACGGATAATGACTACTTGCGCGCGACCCAGATGGGCCTGGAAGAACTTCGGAGAAGTGGGGTTACTACAGTTCTCAATATTGTTGCTACACCTCAGATTTTTCCATTGTTTCCGCCGGCTTCAATTCGCGTGTGGAATTTTCTAGAGTTAATCGACGTGCGCCCGAGACCGTGGATTGATGAGCACGCTTTCGGGTCTTGGCTTTTTTTTTCGGATCAATCCGAGCAACTTGGCGGAGTCGGATTGAGCCCACACGCGCCCTACACTGCCTCAGCAAAACTCTACGAACTGGCTCTGGAATGCGCGCGATCGTTCAACATGCCAATCACGACGCATGTTGCCGAGTCGAACGAAGAATTTGCGATGTTCGCCAAAGCATCCGGAGAGCTTTTTGAATTCCTCAAGAGGCTGGGCAGACCGATGTCGGACTGCGGGGCAACAACTCCATTGCGCCATCTGATTGAAAATCGCTTGATCAACTCGGACTCCATCGTCGCCCATCTCAATGAACTCGACGACAGGGACTTCGATACCTTGGGAAAGACCGAATGGCGCAAATTGCAAATCGTGTACTGCCCAAAAAGTCACCGGTTCTTGCATCACAAACGCTTCCCTTTAGAAGAACTCAGAGAGCGTGGTCTGAATATCTCCCTCGGGACGGATAGTCTTGCCAGTAACGATTCGCTCAACATGTTCTCTGAAATGCGTATGGCCAAAAAAGCCTATCCGTCACTTACTTCACTGAATGTGCTGGAAATGGCAACCACTCACCCCGCCCGCGCGCTGAAACGAGAACGCGATCTCGGCAAAATCGCTCCAGGTTGTCTCGCAGATTCGATCGGGATACCGTTCAAAGGGTCTACTAACGATGTTTACGACGCGATTATTCAAAATAGAGGGACAATCAAATGGATGATGGTCAATGGAAAGATCTTGAAGTGATGCCGACAATCTCCATTCTTGCCAGCCTATTCTTTCTCCTGTTGATGCCCGCGACCGGGGCACAACCAAAGGCGCGCGAGAAGCTCACAACGGAAAAATTTGCTGCAAACGGCGAGCCCAACGTCGTGGCGGCGAGTGCGGCTGTAATCGATTCGTATACGGGCGAGTTTCTCTTTTTGAAGAATGAAAACGCGCTGCAGTATCCCGCTAGTTCAACAAAAATTCTGACCGCACTTCTGGTCATTGAATCGGGCGATTTGGATAAGCTGGTGACGGTTGATATCTCCGACACGAAAGTCGAGCCGACCAAACTCGAGCTTAAACCCGGCGAACAGTACACTCGCCGACAACTGCTGTACGGCATGCTGCTGAAGAGCGCCAACGACGTTGCCATGGCGCTGGCACGCGATAATGCGGGATCCGTCGAAGCGTTTGCTGAAAAAATGAACCGTCGAGCGGCTGAATTGGGCGCCACGAACAGCCATTTTGTGAATCCGAACGGATTGCATGATACTGCTCACTACACCACGGCGCATGACTTGGCGTTGATCGCTCGCGAAGCGATGGAGCAGCCTTTTTTCCGGCAGATTGTCGGCACGGTCTATTACACATGGAAATCGCCGACTGGCGTTGTTGAGCAGCTTCGAAATCACAATCGTCTCCTGCGACACTACGTCGGATGCAACGGACTCAAGACCGGGTACACACGGGCTGCACAACAGGTTTTGGTGAGTTCAGCGCTGAGAGAGGGTCATGAGGTCATTTCAGTGGTGTTGCACACCGACAAACCCGGCATCTGGGAGGATAGCAAAGCGTTACTGACTTATGGACTTATCAAAGTCGGTTGCCCCCCGGAGGTGCTTGCGAACACCAATGAAAAAGCTTCTGAGAAAGAGGATGAAGGTGGTGAAGGAGACGAAGCGCATTAGCGAAAAAGGGGCCTTTCGGCGTGCACCGAGACTCGCTTAGCCTGATTGCATTATGTTCTACGGGTTTTTGTTGTTGCTAGTTGTTAGCAGATGGGAGAGCCGCAAACTCGCGCTCAAGTCCCTTGATCAGGCCCGTGCGCCAACTATCCGCGATGGATTGAGACACGGGATCGGGGAAAATATCCTCTTCTCCGTTTTCTAATCCATCAAATGTACCCCTGGCTGCGGCCTCGGGCGGAGCCTTCGGTATGTCGTAGCCCCGGTTCATGTCGGTGTCTATAGGGCCCAAGAAGACCGCATGGACTGCCACACCCTGGCCAGCCAGGAGCGCCCGGAGCGACTGCGTCAAGTTGGCTGCCGCCGCCTTCGCCGGCCGCCCGCTGAATCTGCGCCGCATTAGTCACGTCCATCGTCATTGGCATTACGCGTTTGTCTGGATGTTGAAGTGCGCACCGTGTTCCGGCATATACCCTCTTCGCGCCTCGCCTGAGCGCCTCTTCCACAAGTGCCCGACCGATGCCGCGATTGGCACCGGTCACCAGAACTACTTTCTCCTTTATTGTGTTTGGCATAATGTTGTCCGACGCCTTGTTGTTGCCACATTTTCGTGATCGGGGCCTTTGTTGATTGCCTTAAAGACTTCTTCCGGGGTCTGATCCACCAGAATGGTAGCCCAGTAATTTCGATTATTTTTCATATCGTGTCTTTCCAGATATTAAACCATATGGTTGAACATCTGGCGAAATCACACGGAATGCAAATAGATTCTTTTCCATTCAAGTGAGGGATGTGTGAAGCGTTTAGACAGCTTGGAACAAAACAACGTCTGCCTGCCTTCAATGGTTTGGAGCGAATGCCGATTGGTGCAAATGACCCCAATCGCCATCGCAAATGGTTCAGCTTCAACGGTTCAAAAAAAATGGACAAGTTGGGAGTCGATCCCTCTCAGTTTGAGCCGACCGAGCAAGTCACCGGAACGAACCAGCTGAGCACTTTTCTCTTCGATCCCCCCCTGAGTGCGAGTACAGGTTTGTCACTTCGGTCACTCTGCATTCTTGCAGTCCGCTCACGGCTCTCTTAGAGTCATTGTTCGAAAAGTTAACGATATTCGTATGGCCGGCCCAGGGATTCATCAGTTCCAGAATTTGACGATGCAGCAGGTGCTCGCACCACAGCTGCAGCAGAGTCTTCAAATTTTGCAGGCTCCGACATTGGAACTGAGGAATATCGTCCAGCAGGAACTTCAAACGAATCCGGTTCTTGAGGAAGAGATCGGTCCGGTCGAGAACGATGATCGATCCAAGGATGACAGTGAGTTCCAGGAGGAATTCGAACGACTGGCGAAACTGGACGAGGAATGGCGCGATTATATGACGCAGAATGTCAGTTATTCTGCCCGGAACCTGGAAGATGAAGAGCGCCGGCAATTCTTTTTCGATTCAATCGCGAGCCAGGAGACGCTGCAACTGCATCTCTGGGAACAATTAAACACCGCTGACGTCACCGAGGAACAGCGAAAGGCGGCTGAATTGATCATCGGCAACATCGATGACATCGGTTTTTTACAGACATCGGTCGAAGAGATATCGGCCAACGCCGGACTACCTCAGGAAGAGATTCAGGAGATGCTGGATCTGATTCAATCCTTCCACCCTGTCGGTGTTGGAGCGCGAGACCTAAGGGAATGTCTTCTGATCCAGTTGCGGCGTCTGGGCAAAGAAGGAAGTCTCGAATTCCAGATCGTGGACGAACACCTTGCGGACCTGGGCCGCAGACGGTTGCCAGAGGTTGCACGGCGCCTCGGCGTAACGGTCGAACAAGTCCAAAGAGCGGCAAATTTCATTTCCACGCTTGATCCCAAACCAGGACAAATCTTTACTCCGGATCCCAACAGCTATGTTCTCCCGGACGTGAGCGTCGACAAAGTCGGCGATGATTACGCAATCTCGCTCAATGGCGATCAAATCCCTCATCTGCGCATCAGCAAGACCTACAAGGATCTGATGACGCAAGGATCAAACGGAACAGATGTACGCGATTATATTCGTGAAAAAATTCGGAGCGGCAAATTCCTGATCAAGAGCATTCACCAACGTCAACAGACAATCCTGAACATTGCGAACGAGATCGTGTCGCGCCAGCATGAGTTCCTCGAAAACGGCACCGCTTCGTTGAAGCCGATGACGATGGCTCAAATCGCGGATTCGGTGGGCGTGCACGAAACCACGGTCAGCCGCGCGATCTCAGGGAAATATATGGCGACTCCGCAAGGTGTGTTCGAAATGAAGTATTTCTTCACGCCCGGCTACCAAACCGCCGGCGGCGCGGCACTGAGCAACACCAGTGTCAAAGAATCGATCTCTGAACTCGTTCGAAACGAAGACACGCATAACCCCCTCAGCGACAAAGAAATTGTGGAGATTCTATCAGATCGCGGGATTCCGATTGCCCGAAGAACCGTTGCAAAGTATCGGGCAGAATTGAACATTTTACCGAGTAACCTCCGAAAGCAGTACTAAGTAGTGGTGTATCGCTTGTTTTTGTTCTCATACGCGCTGTTGATTTGCAGCGTAACGGCTTGGTCCAGACCATTCGATTTTCAATCGGACACATTCGCGTTCAAGAATCAGCTTTACTACGACTACAAGCAGATCTCCGACACCCAGGTGGAGATATTCAAACGTCGACACGGCAAGGCGCCTGATTTCTCCCGGCATTGTTTCCAGATGTGTCGCGCGGTCGTTCAATTTTACAAGTTCGCGGAATTTCGACCAGATCTGCCGAAGGTTTCAGAACCCGAATACGGAGCAATCGTACAGAGAATCTCTGCAATCCCGGCATGGAGTTCAGGTCCAAAAACTAAAATCATCGTCCCTGGGTTCAAGGACCTGCACAGCTTCTCTCTTGGTGAAACATTGGTGATCCAAAAGAATCTCGGCCTCTGGTGGCCATCATACTGGAGAATTGGCAACTGGCGGATCGTGTTCCCTGTCCCGCGTTTCACTCAGGAACGTATGGCGAATTGGCTACGAAACGAAATCGGACGGAGGCGAATCCAGACGGTCTACATCACGCGGATGAAGCCGATCAATCATTGCCTCGTCGCATATTATTTTACCGAGCAGCCTGACGGCGACATCGTTTTTGACGTGTACGACGTCAACCAGCCGGGAAAACTCGTACATCTGACCTACCGCAAATCGGATCGGAGTTTCTATTTTGACAAAACCTGGTATTTCCGAGGTGGATTGGTTTCAGCCATGAGACTCTATGCCAATCCTTTGTTCTAGTGGTTCGCAAATCGATAGGGAATTGCGACCGCCACAAGCTACTGTATCCTCTTTCGCGCCCACACATTAAGACATGACGCCGCGCTCGAAACCGGGTGCCGCCACAACGAGACTAACAACGGAATAAAACGCCCAAGGATATGCCATTTCTTCATTGGTTTAAGAAAACACCTTCGAGCGCCGAGGCCGAAGGCGATACCAGCGAAAATCCTGTTTTCGGAAAAGTCGAACTGGCGCCCGTTTTTCCAGCTGCTCTCGATCCTGAGCCACACAAAGAGGAGATTGCTCACGTTCCGGAGGAAGAAAAGCCGGACAGCGAGGTGGAGGCCTCTCCGGAGACGCGAACCCTGGACACGGTCACGGTTTCGTCGACTGCGGAGGTCTCAGCGCAAGCAACCGATTCAATCCCTGCAGAAGGCGAGAAGGCGTATCTGTCGGCTCCGATCGGAGCTTTTTATGGGAAATTGCCGGCGCATTTGCTCGCTTCAAAAAAACCGAGCCTGAATCGAACAATTCAATTCGCAAAAGAGGATGCGGTGATTGACGACGAGGCACAGAAGGCGACTCTCCCGCTTTCGATCTTAAGTCTCTCCTGTCCGGATATCTTTTCGCGGGCCGTTGAGCCCGCGGACGATGGGCCAATCAGTTTCTCGATCGCTGCGTTCAGCGACGCGGCCGAGACGCCCGTGAACGAAGTCATTTTGGGGCAAACGATTCAAAGCGAAGCCCACGAAATCGCTGGGAACGGTGCCAACGAGATAAAGGTTCGGCTCCAACCAATCATCGCAGATTTACCGCTGGATCTCGAGCCTCACACAATAGAGTTGATCACACCTGGAGATGCAGAAGTCTCCTTGCCGCTGGATGCGATCAAAGCACAGCTTCCAAACGGCCGAGTCACTGTTCCCGCGTCGACTTTTATTGCGGGTCTACCCTCTGATCTGAGACCTCTTTTCGAAAAGATCGATCCGGCTGCCGAAATACCGATTCCGCTACAGGAAATCTTTCCGCGTCTACCTGCAGACGCGATCGAGATTAGAAAAGATCAGGAGTCTGATCATTTCGAAAGCAAGTTACCTACGCCATTCGGCGACCACGCAGAAGAAGATGCCAAACGTTTCGCTCAATCGTCAGCAGAAACAGGGTCAGCTGCGGTGAAACCTCCGGAAGAGGTTGGTTCGTCGAAAAGTGACGCCATAGCTGCTTCCGAAAAGTTGCAAGCTCTCTTTATGACGGACGAGCCGCTTGATCTGCGTGGCACTCTGCTGAAAGTCGCCGAGTTGCCTGGATTGCAGTCATGCGCCTTAACCACCACCGACGGTCAAAAGCTCGCCGGCGGCTTTGGCGATCCGCATCAGGAAAAATTATTTTCGACGCTCTTTCCAGATCTATTCGAGCGGACGCATACAGCCTTTGACGAATTACGTACTGGAACCCTCGAAACCATCACCCTATACGCTGGTGTTCGTCAATTCAGTGGGTTTGTTCGGGGGAAGCTTTGCTTGGCAGTTGTCCATGACAACAGGCCTTTCAAGCCGGGTGTTCGAGAGAAAATCCAGGCCGTGCTCAACGAACTCGAGGCTTTGAGTGCGACCGCGAAACCGAGCTGACTATAATGCCGACGATCAACTACGGCAGCAAAGAAATTCAATTCAAGGTCGTATACTACGGACCGGCGCTCGGTGGGAAGACCAGTAGTCTGGTGTATATCCATTCGCGGATTGGTCCGAGTTACCGCGGGGACCTTATTTCCCTGGCTACCTCGGCCGATCGCACGCTTTTTTTTGATTTCCTTCCAATCAACGCCCTGACGCTTCATGGGTTTAGAATGAAGTTTCAACTCTACACCGTTCCTGGACAGGTCATCTATAACACGACACGACAACTGGTGTTGAGGAACGTCGATGGCGTGGTTTTTGTCGCTGACTCGCAGTGGGAAAAGATGGAGGAGAACGTCGGAAGTATTCGAAATCTGGAAGAGAATCTCCAGAAGCAGGGCCTGCTACTGGATCAGATTCCCATCGTACTGCAATTCAACAAACGCGATCTTTCGAACGTGTCGCCAGTGAATTATCTGGAGTACTTGCTCAACAACCGAAAGAAGCGGCTTCCAAGCTTTGAAAGCGTTGCGAGCACTGGAATGAACGTGTTCGCGGCACTGGATACGGTTACTCAATCGCTTTTGCATAAGTTCAAGAAGGAGAATCCGCAGCTGACCCAGGGGAGCCAGTTAGCTTGAAAATCTCACCAGATAAAGCGCTCGTGCGATCTTTGAGCTATCGCGATCCATACTGGGCAGAGGGGCGCTCTTTCTTGTTGGAAGCCAATTGGTTGCAGCGGGAGCTTAGCTCATCTATTAGTCTCGGATGATCGACTACATGCAAAAAGGAGGGCCGCTCATGTGGCTTATCCTGCTTTGTAGCGTTGTTTCTATCGCTATTTTTGCCGAACGTGCTCTGTACTACCATCGCGCGTCGATTAGTCTCGGGGAGTTTCTGCAGGGCCTCGCGAACTTGTTACGGAACCGAAATCTGGCCGAAGCCCGAGCCGAATGCCAGGCCACGCTCGTCCCGGTCACAAGGGTCATCCACGCGACGCTTGTCCGGCATTATTTGCCACGGAACGAGCTTCGCGAAATCGCGCAGGAAGCGGGTCAACTGGAAGTCAGGCGCCTGGAACGAAATCTCGGGCTCCTTGTTGCGATTGCCTATATTTGCCCGCTCATAGGGCTCCTGGGCACGGTTACCGGGCTTATCCAGGCATTCGTCCAACTCTCGGCAAACAATGGATACGCGACGCTCGCTGACGTTTCCGGAGGGATCTACGAAAGTTTACTGACCACCGCAGCAGGACTTGTCGTGACTATTCCGACAGTACTCGGTTATTGCCATCTCTCTGCCCGCTTGAATTCGCTGATTCGCGATATGGAACGGGCTGGCATTGAGGTGATTAACCTTTTGTCCGAGACAGAACCCGACTCCTCAATCATCGCATTTTCTCCGAAATCGCAGGCTGCAAGTGAGCACCGATGAAACTGACAAGATCAGTGCATCTGAACCCGTTTTTAATCTTCCTTATTCCGCTGGTTGATATTTGTTTCCTGCTGCTGTTGCTGTTCCTCGTCAGTTCGACGTTTTTACTTCACCCAGGTATCAGCGTAAATCTTCCGTTCTCCCGATTTAGTCTCGGCCCGCAACGGGACCCGATCATCGTCAGTATCACGGCCGGACCCTATCCGCTGATCTACTACCGCGATCAACAGATCGACCTGGCGGACCTGGGTCGACGCCTGAAAGAGGACCGTTCCAAAGATCGATCGATTATTATTCAGGCGGATCGGCAGACTCCTCAAGGCTCGGTTGTGGAAGTCATGAATCTTTGTCTTGAAAGCGGTTATTCCGTCGTGCTCGCGACGTCGCCGAAAGAACAATGAGTCAGCCGAACGCGCGTTTTACATTCGATTGGCGCAAAAGCCCTTGGGATTACCGGCTGCCGGTTTTGATCGCTCTCTCCTTGATTGCGCACATTTTCTGTTTCTACCTATTCCGCGTTGTTTACCCGGCAACAACCGCACTTCTTCCTGCTTCGGCACAGGTAACCGTACTCGACTCGAACAGGGCGGAGGACAAACAAATCCTGAATTGGATCGCTACGAATGATCCGTCAAGTGTAAGTGCACCCGGTTTCGATTCCGGTGTGATCAACCGGGTCTCCCCACGTTACAAGCCGATCTATTCAACCTTGACCATCCCATTACGAAGTTCGGAAGCCGCCAAACCGAAATCGGAGGGCATTCCATCCATATTTTCCACAGAAACGCTTCTACCGATTCGCCCTCCTCTTCCAACGGGGGGCTCGCCGAAGAGTTTTCGGACGAGCATTGAATTGTCGTCGGCGCTTCAGGAAGAGGCACCCCTCGATATGCCGCAACCACCGCCGAGCGCGGTGGTTGTCGAGCCAACGGCGCTATTTGTCGGTGTTAACCCCGAAGGCAAGGTCGATTACCTATTTTTGATGCGCTCGAGCGGGAACGCGGTGATCGACGAAAAAGCGAACGATTTTATCCGTAAGGTCAAATTCAAAACGGCGCCTAACCGTACTTGGGGCGTCGTTACGTTTCGCTGGGGAGGAACGGAGTCGTGATCCGCGTTGAGCTGCCCGTGCTGGTATTTATCTACCTATTCGTTTTCCTTGCAGCGATTTTTTCGCTTTGGATAGTTTATGAATGGTTTCGTCAACGTCGCGAGAAAGAGGCCTTGCGTTACCGCGTCCGATGCACCATTTGTGCCTCTATTTTCGAAGATAAAACCAACAACCTGCTTCCACGATGCCCTCGCTGCGGCAGTTTGAATGAGAGATACAAGATGGGAGGATTTTAGCAGTATGGCAATGTTCATCGGGCGAAATCGAAAAGCCCGCACGACCTACGGTTTTGATGAGATTGCGCTTGTCCCCGGTAGCGTAACCATCAACCCAAACGAAGTTGATATCGCTTTCAGCGTGCCTCGAAAAGACAAGGAATCGCTGAAATTGGCGATCCCGATTATTGCGAGCGCAATGGACGGCGTCGTCGATGTCAATTTCGCGATTGAGATGGGGAAATTAGGGGGCCTCGCAGTGCTCAACCTCGAGGGGGTTCAAACCCGGTATAAGAATCCGGAAGAGGTTCTCTTGAAGGTTCTCGAGGCAGACAAAGAGCAGGTGACCGGCCTTCTTCAGAAGATCTATCAGGAACCGGTTCAGGAAGATCTGATTGCCGCGCGCATCAAGGAGATCAAAGACGCGGGAGTGATCGCAGCCGTTAGTTCGATCCCGCAAAAGGCGGATCGCTACGGCCGAATTGCCCAGGAAGCTGGGGTCGATCTTTTCGTTGTGCAGAGCACGGTTTCCACAGTCCGGCACATTTCGACGGAGTACACTTCGCTCGATCTGGCGAAATTTTGCCGTGAAATGAGTTGCCCGGTCGTGGTCGGCAATACAGTCGGATACGATGTAACCCTAGAGATCATTAAGTGTGGAGTAGCCGGGGTGCTCGTCGGCGTCGGACCTGGTGCCGCATGCACCTCGAGAGGGGTTCTGGGACTCGGAGTTCCACAGGTGACAGCCACAGTCGATTGTGCGGCAGCGCGCGATTATCACTACAAGAAAACCGGGCAATACGTCCCCATTATAACGGATGGCGGAATGAGCAAAGGAGGCGATGTCTGCAAAGCACTGGCGTGCGGCGCCGATGGCGTCATGATCGGCAGCGCGTTCGCGAAGGCGATCGAAGCGCCGGGCAAAGGCTATCACTGGGGTATGGCAACTCCTCATGCGAACCTCCCACGAGGGACACGGATCCGCGTGGGAACCACCGGTCCATTGCGCCAAATATTGTTCGGCCCTGCCGATGTGGATGACGGCAGCCAGAACCTCGTTGGGGCAATCACCACCTGCATGGGAAACGTCGGCGCTGCAACTCTGCGCGAGTTTCAAGAAACAGAAATCATCATCGCTCCATCCATCCGGACCGAAGGCAAGCTTTTCCAGCAGGTTCAGATGGTTGGCATGGGGTCCAGGAACTCCTGAGCATCGACCCACAGAAATTTGCTGAACAAGCCCGTCGAGGGATTGTTGACGGGCAAAAAAACAGGGAAACTTTCCCCTGCTCCGGGAGAATATCGCTGTCAAAGCCAAGCAAATTTCTGTTGCTTAACCTCGTATTGCAGACTAACGCCCTATCCGAGTCTAATGAGTAATCGACGAGTGGTTGTCACCGGCGTAGGCGTTGTTTCCCCGATTGGAAACGACTTGAAAACGTTCTGGGAGAATTTGGTGAATGGAAAATCCGGTATTCGTCCAATCACCCAATTCGATTCGTCAACGTTCGACTGCCACATCGCCGGTGAAGTGCCTGATTTCAAACCGTCGCTCTATTTCCGGAACCCAAAAGATGTTCGGCGCGCAGACCGGTTTGCTCAATTCGCGATGGCTTCCGCGAAATTGGCGCTGGAGGATAGCGGGCTCGATCTGGATAAAATCGACCGGACTCGATTTGGTGTTCTGCTAGGCAGCGGAATCGGGGGCCTCAAAAGCCTCGAAGACCAGCATACCGTTCTCATGAATAAAGGGGCCTCTCGGGTTTCGCCCTTCATGGTGCCGATGATGATCGTGAACATGGGCAGCGGATTGATCTCGATGGAATACGACCTTCAGGGTCCCAACTTCTCGATTGTCACTGCGTGCGCAACCGGTGCGAACTCGATCGGTGAGGCTTGGCGGATGATTCGGTATGGAGATGCAGATGGATTTTTGGCCGGTGGTTCCGAGGCCGTCATATGCCAGCTTGGGATCGCAGGGTTCTGTTCGATGCGTGCGATGAGCACCCGGAACGACGAACCGGAAAAGGCTTCTCGACCGTTCGATCGGGATCGCGACGGATTCGTGATGGGAGAAGGTGCCGGAATTCTTGTGCTTGAAGAATACGAAAAGGCCAAAGCCCGAGGTGCACGGATTTATTGCGAACTCGCCGGCTACGGCTTGACTTCGGATGCCTATCACATGACGTCACCACGTCCAGACGGAGCACCAGTCGCTCGGGCAATGCAATTGTCTCTGGATTATGCAGGCAGGAACGTGACGGAAGTCGACTACATCAATGCGCATGCAACGTCGACACCCGTTGGAGATGTCTGCGAGACTAACGCAATCAAACTCCTTGCGGGCGACTACGCGCGCAACGGGCTCCTGGTAAGTTCGACAAAGTCGATGACCGGGCATTTGCTCGGAGGTGCCGGCGGGGTTGAAAGTGCCGTATGCGTTCTCGCGATTAAGAACGGAGTTGTTCCACCGACGATCAATCTGGACAACCCGGATCCGGAATGTGACCTCGATTACGTTCCACATACAGCGCGTGAAAAGAAGGTTCGACTGGCGCTGAACAATTCGTTCGGTTTCGGAGGACACAACGCAACACTGGCGTTTAGCGCGATCGATTAGCGCTCCTAATCAGAAAATCTCTCGGCCCTAAGCGCTTGAGAGTTTCTCTGGCTAAAGAGCCGCTCGGAAACCGGCTCTGGCGAATGACTGGACCTATAAAGGACGGAAACACCCTGTACACAATTCTTTGGTTCGACTTTGAACAGGTACGTTCTTCTTCTCCTTCTCACTGCAGTCCTCTGGTCCCTCGGCGGCGTACTGGTCAAATCAATTGATCTGACGCCCTACGCCATTGCGGGCTCACGCAGCTTTATTGCCACCTTGATCATGGTGGTTCTCACGCGCGGGACGATTCGCAAAATCTCCTGGCAGACCGTCCCGGGAGCAATCGCCTACGCCGCTACTGTCTTTCTTTTTGTTGTTGCCACCAAACTAACGACTGCCGCGAACGCTATTTTTCTTCAATACACGGCACCCGTCTACATCGCATTGATCAGCCCCTGGTACCTGCGAGAACGGACAGAGTTGCGCGACTGGCTTCTCGTCATGATCGCGCTTTTTGGGATCGGACTTTTCTTTCTCGATCGCCTGAGCGTGCAAGGGCTCACCGGGGTAATTGCCGCCCTCGCAAGCGGATTTTCTTTTGCATGGTTAACCGTCTTGATGCGCAGACAAAAGGATGGTTCGCCCGAGGCTGTGATTCTGCTCGGAAACGCGCTGACATTTCTCGTTGCACTTCCCTGGATGTTCCCGATTCCGGAGCTCTCTCAAAATGGTCCACGGCTTCTTTTGCTGGGCTGCGTCCAACTGACGATCCCCTATCTTCTCTACTCAGTCGCGATCCGCCATGTCCGGGCGCTGGATGCGGCAATCATCAGCATCATTGAGCCGATTTTGAATCCGATCTGGGTCATGCTCGCAACGAGTGAACGACCTTCGCTCTGGGCGATCATCGGCGGAGGAATCGTGTTGGGCACGTCGCTCGCCAGAAGCATCTTTGCTTCACGAACAGGAAACGCGCTTGAAACGTTCCCGCCTGAATCATGAAGCGGCTTCACAATAGAGCGTGGTTTTGATAACGCTCATTGGTCATTTCATCGAAAGGATAATCACATGAAGGCGGCGATCGTTGAAAGCTATCAACGCGGTCCGGAATATGGCGATTTTGAAGAACCTGTTGCGAAGGGTGGCGAAGTGTTAATGAACGTAAAGGCAGCCGGGCTTAGCCGTCTGGTGCAAGCGCAGGCTTCCGGGAAGCACTACAGTTCGGAAGCACGTTTCCCCTTTGTCCCCGGCGTGGATGGGGTAGGAGTTTTGCCGGATGGACAAAGGGTCTACTTCGCTTTTCCTTCTGCGCCGTTTGGATCGATGGCGGAACGTACCGCCGTCCTCCAATCTTTGTGTGTGCCTTTGCCGAACGATCTTGATGATGCCACCGCGGCGGCAGCGGCAAATCCGGGAATGTCTTCGTGGGCCGCTCTGACGGAACGGGCGAAGTTTGTGAAAGGTGAGAGTGTGCTGGTCAACGGTGCGACGGGTGTATCCGGTCGACTGGCGATACAAATCGCGAAGCACCTTGGAGCTCGACGGGTGATAGCAACGGGAAGGAATGAAGCGAGCGTGGCTGGACTCGGCGTGCTGGGTGCAGATACGGTGATTCCCCTCGACCAGCCGGCGGAGTCGCTGACAAAGGTTTTTCGGAGAGAGATCAAAGAGGGTGGAATCGATGTAATCCTTGACTACTTGTGGGGACCTTCTGCGGAGAGTCTGATTGCCTCGGCGGCAGGTCATGGATCGGCAGATGCGGAGCCGCGGATCCGATTTGTGCAGATCGGGTCGTTAACGGGAGGGACGATTACACTACCAGGGGGGTCCCTGCGCAGTTCGGGATTGGAACTAATGGGAAGCGGGCTAGGCAGCGTCTCGAACGAGCGACTGGTGAAGTCTATCGGAGGGTTCTTGCGCGCGATCGTCCCGGGAAGATTCGAGATCAGCGTTGAACCGGTTCCGTTATCGCAGGTCGGCGCGGCCTGGGGAAGTACGACCGCGAAACGGATCGTGTTTACACTATGAAAGTTTTACCCGCCTCACCAGCTTCTATCATGAAAATGCTCACCTGATACTCCTCCGACTTTAGAGCCAGGCGAATAGCAATGCTATGTAGGCAGCGATGAGTAGACCAATTGCGGGGGCCAACAGCTTGTGGAACCACTCACTCCGGGTCACGATGGCAGCTATCGCAGCCGCGCAAAACGTGAATTCGAACGCTGTGTCAATACGACTCGGCAGATGTCCATAAAGGGTCAGAGTCTTTAACAGGCTGAATGCCACACTGCCAAACTGAGCACCGAAGAACCAGCTTCGGTGTGCGAAAAAGTGTTTCCGAAGATCGACGAAGTCCTCGCCAATGATGTCTGGCAATACGAGCGCCGCGGTCATGTAGATACTGATCGCTTGCAGCAGGATCACAAGCAGAGCGAAAAATGTCCAATTGGGTTGCTCGCGCAACTTGAAGTCTGCCCACCACGCTTGAATCGGAACTAAGAGCGCAATTACTGCCCATATCAGCGTCGGAGTATACAACTTCACTTTTGCCCTGGTTAGTATGAGCCCGCGAAACCCGAGCAGGACTTGTGTGATTGCCAGGCCTATAATGATAGAGAGCAGAACCGTGATGTACGTAAACGCGTCCATAGGTCGATATTCGCAAAACAGTCGGGTCTGCCGCGAGAAATTAATGAGCGGAGTTTTGGGTCGGTTTCTTTTCAGGTGACGCGAAGATAGTAGGGAGATTTTGTAACTTTTGCCACGGTTGGTGTTGTCCAATTGGATGACGCCGTTCTCAGTGCCGAAGGCGCGACTGGGATGACGGGCAGCGGAGCCCCAGGTACTGTTTTTAGAATAGACTAGGCGCTAAAAGTGCGGTCAGAAGAAAGCGCTGGCTTTGAGTTTGCGAGAGCGCACCCGAGAGGAAGATTGCGACGCGCCTACACCAGGCGTGTCTCGGTATTACTTCACTGGGAAGCATAAGATTGATCAAGATATTTATATGGCGGCATTTGCAGATGGTTCAAATTCAGCAAGACAAGTGAGCTTTTCTTGATTCTTTAGATTCGACCCTATGTAAGCTAATTCGAAGATTTGCACCCGCAATTCTGATTGCAAGCTCGTCTTCCTTGGCCTACCTAGCTAATCTGGCATGTTCCTCTTTTTCCCTTTTTCATAGCGTAACCGCAAACGCCGGAGACGAGACTGGACCAAAGCCGGGAGCTTGTGATCCCTCGTTTACACGTGTATTATTCCCCGTAGGTGTACAGTAGACATGCTTTGTGCGGGCACATTGAGAGAGAAGCGTTTATGAGTGACCCAAAAAAGTTTTGGTTTCCAGCAAAGCGCTATGGTTGGGGCTGGGGTCCACCTAAGACATGGCAAGGCTGGGTCGTCCTGGGGGGCATTCGTGATTCTCTCAGTCTTCGGCAGTGTCCTATTCCCTCCGGCGCAAGAGGGGTGGTGGTTCGCCGCCTATACGGCAGTTCTCTGCCTCGTCCTGTTAGCCATCTGCTATGCAAAGGGTGAGCCACCGACTTGGCGACAGGGTGGGAAGAAGTAGGCCGTACGAAATCGACGATAGAATACGCTAGCGATTAGCCGGTGTCTGCCCAACGATAATTGAATTCGTTATTCGTACTCATGTGGCACAAAGCGGCTTGATTCGTTTAAAACCATCTAGCTTATCTGACTTGTTTCTCTTTTTCCTTTCAAGGAGGGACAGGTCAAATATATCAGGAATTTGGCATTTTCAGCTACACAGTTATAAAATGTTGTGTATTATGCGCTTCACACCGATGAGATTTCCGCGCGTCAAGGCTGAGGGTCAGAGTTTCTACCACTGCGTTTCCAGGGTGGTCGACCGTCTATTCATTTTCCATGCTTCCGCTCACGGCTCCGCTGAGGCCGAACGATTTGTGCGACTCATGCGACGGCTGGAGGCCTTTAGCGGTGTACGGATTTTGACGTATGTGCTGATGTCTAATCACTTCCACATGCTGTGCGAAGTGCCCGAGGCCAAAGCGCTTTCTGAGCTCGAGCTACTTGAACGCATCGAAGCCGGTTACGGCCCGGCGCGTCGCCAAGGTCTCGAACAGGAGCTAGAGCGCTTGCGTCAGCAACCGGATTGCGCCGGTCCGATCCAACGACTCTTGGGGCCCTACCGCAGGCGCATGTACGATATCTCGATTTTCGTCAAGGAACTTAAAGGTCGCTTCGCCCAAGGCTACAACCGACGTCATGGTCGCTACGGGGTGCTTTGGGCAGAGCGTTTTAAGAGTGTTCTGCTTGAAGGGGGTGAGGCATTGGCCGCCGTTGCTGCTTACATCGACCTCAACCCGGTTCGGGCAGGCCTGTGTGCCGATCCTAAGGATTATCGCTATTGCGGTTATGGCGAGGCGCTCGGCAAGGGTTGTGAGCTAGCTCGCCAGGGGATTAGAACAATACTGGGCCAGCCAGAGACAGCTTCCTGGAAAGAAGTCAGTCGCGAGTATCGCAAATACCTCTTTGTGCACGGGAGTTTAAACACTAAAGCCAATCGTCCGGCTTTCGATCTGCGCACCGCTCAAAGAGTGGTGGATGAACAAAACGGTGAACTTTCCCTACCAGAGGTTTTGCGTTGCCGAATCCGCTACTTCACCGATGGAGTGATCCTGGGAAGTCAGGCCTTTGTGGAATCGCATTTCTCTAAACTAAAGACAAAGCTTGGTTACAAACGCGATCACACCGGCAGGCCGCTGACGGTGCTGGACCGTTCTGAGCGGCTTTGGGTCTTACGGCAACCGCGAGTCCAACCAAGCGGCTGAGGTCATCCCATCCAGAAACTCAATTGTCACTTTCGCGGGGTGCTCGAGCTGTTGCATTCTCCAGAAACATTCACCCGGACGAATGAGGTAGCTCGGTGCGCATTTCTCACGGGATGCGAGATATGCGGGGTGGTCGTGTAGCGCTCGTCTGTCCTACGGCTGCTCAATTTCTGCCTGAAAACCGTCGCCTGCCTGGTTGTCTTGCTGGTCAGTTCCTCCCTAAAATCCATTGACCGCATCCGAACTCGAAGGTTCTTATCCCCAATCCTCATTCCAAGCTCGTTTCCTTTGCCTCGCCTAGCCAATCTGACCTGTCCCTAAGGCCAAAACTGCCCAGGTTATCTGACCTGTCCCTTTTATCTGACCTGTCCCTTTTTTCCCATCAAGGCCACGAAAACAGGTGAAATCCCGAGGGCTATTCGATACATATCGATCTAGATCGAAAATAAAGCGTGCACATTTGGCTACGTAAAACAGCGGTTTTCGTAATCGTGGGTTGCTTCTGTTCGGCCATTGCACGCGCAGAAGAACAGATTCCTTGGGATTTCGACTCCATCCGAACTTCGGCTGAGAGCTCCCAATCGAACAATCCAGCAGCTAAAGAGGTCTACGACTTTTTCCTAAAGATGCTGGATAAGTGGAACGCCCATGATCTAGATGGCTATCTTGATTGCTTTTGGAAAAGCCCACTTTTGGTCGTCATCTCTGATGCGGAGGTGCACTTCGGCTGGGAAGACTTAGCGGCGAGCTATAGACGAGGCTTTGTAGATTTCGCAAAAATGGGGACCGTTACTCTGACCCGCGCTCAAATCCGCATGACAACCCAGGACACAGCCATCGCCGTGACAAGTTGGACAGTCAGTTTTCCCGCTAGAAAGGTCTCTGGACTCGATTCGAACCAGCTGCGCAAATTTCCCGATGGTTGGAAAATAATCTTAACCCACGCAAGTACTGTGGAGTTTTAGCTACCTACTTGGTGATAGCCTTCAGCCCAGGACACAGCTTCGATCCTGGGCTAGCCGATAATTCAGTTTCAATCGTGGAGGAAGCTCACACCAACGCTTCCACAGAGGGATGCGTCGGGATTGTCAAAGCTAACGCGTCCACGGAGGGATGCGTCGGGATTGTCAAAGCTAACGCGTCCACGGAGGGATGCGTCGGGATTGTCAAAGCTAACGCGTCCACAGAGGGGTGCGTCGGGATTGTCAAAGCTAACGCGTCCACGGAGGGGTGCGTCGGGATTGTCAAAGCTAACGCGTCCACGGAGGGGTGCGTCGGGATTGTCAAAGCCAACGCGTCCACGGAGGGGTGCGTCGGGATTGTCAAAGCTAACGCGTCCACAGAGGGGTGCGTGGGAATGAGAAAGCCCGGCGCAAACGCCAAGGAGCCGATAATTGCAATGAGTGATTTTGTCATTGACGCTAAGATCTAGCTCTCTTGACAAAATGACAAGCGGTGCAGTGCCTCACTTGAGGCTATTGTAGAAGGACCAAGGAGGAACGGGTCAAATATCGGTGGATTAAGGCGTACGGACGGCCCTGAAACATGAATCGATTTCCGATCTTAGTAGAAATCAGTTGGGTTTTATTCTTTTCGAAAATGAATGGACTGCCGAGAAGGTCACAGTGAGAGAGAGCACGAGACAGGAAGATTCCGACGCGCCTACAGCGCTCGTGCTTTTGCTTAATGGATTCCTGGGGCTCCGCTTCGCTGTGCCTCGGGCTAAAATCCGTTCGCGCCTTCGGCGCTTAAACCATCACGCACCGGACGGCTCATCACCGCCTTCTCTTCATGCATTTCAAACGCGACCCTAATTTCCCGAATGAACTCAGACTTTAACGCGTTCGATCTGGGCGCCGAGGTCGATGAGCTTTTCGTCAATCATTTCGTATCCACGATCAATATGGTAAACACGATTGATTTCAGTCGTACCATCCGCTAGCAGGCCAGCCAGGACCAGGGCGGCGGAAGCCCGCAAATCGCTCGCCATCACAGGGGCGCCACTCAGGCCGCCGACGCCTCGAATCCGAGCGGTCGAACCGTCCAGCTCGATCGTTGCTCCCATCCGTTTCAACTCGGAAACATGCATAAAACGCTGCGGGAAAATGTTCTCCGTGACGGAGCTTTCTCCGGCAACTGTTGCCAGGAGGGCGCACATCTGCGCTTGCATGTCCGTTGGGAATCCAGGATAGGGCTGCGTCTTGATATCGAGTGATTTCGTCGCGCCGTTTGGACGAATCGATAACGAACCGTTCGTTCCATTCAGAACGAAGCCACAATCGCGCAAAACATCCGTAACAGCGGTCAAATGATCGGCTCGAACCCGGTTCACAGTGACCTCTTTGCCGGCGATCGCTCCGGCAATCAAAAACGTGCCGGCCTCGATCCGGTCCGGAATGACTTCGTGTTCAGCGCCGTGAAGCTCCTTGACCCCTTCAATCACAATTCGAGAGGTCCCCGCGCCCTCTATTTTGGCACCCATTTTTTGCAAGAAATTTGCCAGGTCAACCACCTCGGGCTCGCGCGCCGCATCCTCAATAATAGTTGTGCCTTCCGCGAGAACGGCCGCCATCATGACGTTATCAGTACCGAGAACAGTGGTACCGGATTTGCCTTTGAGAGAAATCGTCGTGCCATGCAAATCAGGGGCAAATACCTTCACGTTACCCGCATGAACCCGTACGGCGGCGCCCAATCCCTCAAAGCCTCGCAGATGCAAATCGATCGGACGGTCACCGATCACACAACCCCCTGGCATCGAAACCGTGGCTTCTTTCTCCCTGCCAAGCAGCGGTCCAAGCACGCAGACGGATGCGCGCATTTTTCGGACGATCTCGTACGGGGCAACCGTATTCACCTTTTCAGCCTGAACCGTCACCGTGCCGCTTGCGCGCTCCACTTCGGCGCCCAGATGTGCCAATATTTGAAGCATGTAATGCACATCACTAAGGTCCGGAACGCGCTGGATCACGCATCTTTCTTTGGTAAGAAGCGTTGCTGCCAGAATTGGCAAGGCAGAGTTTTTCGAACCACTGATTCTGACTGATCCTGAAAGCTGTTGCCCTCCTCGGATGACGATTTTATCCATACCTTGCGATGAGAAGCCTTTCGACTCCTTGGTAATCCTTCTTAATTGAGATGTCGTGATAATTTTGCTCAGCCAAAAGGTCCCGAACCCGCTGAGCCTGCCCTACTCCCAGTTCGAGGGCCAGCGTGCCATTTGAAGTTAGTTTACCGGGTACTGATTCAATCAGCCTTTTTGTAATCGTCAATCCATCTTTGCCTCCGTCCAAAGCGAGCATTGGATCGAACTTTACTTCGCGCTGCAAAGTTTCCAAATCTCCAGTCGGAATGTAGGGGAGATTCGCCACGATCCAGTCGAACGGGCCCTCGACGTGAGTGAGCAGATCAGATCGCATAAATGCAATGCGTTCGCTCACGCCCAGATGAACGGCATTTTCCCGGGCAAGTCCAAGAGCCTCTTCTGAGATATCGACAGCCGAAACAAAGAATGCAGGCTGCTCCAGGGCGAACGTGATGGCCAGGACGCCGCTTCCGGTCCCAACGTCAACCAACCGATTCGCGGCCGGATTGCCTTGCAAATATGCTTTCAGGACCGATTCGACAAGCAATTCGGTTTCTGGGCGTGGAATCAGTGCTCGATTGTCCGTTTGAAATTCGCGCCCAAAAAAATCCCAGTGTCCCAAGAGATGCTGTAACGGGACGCCTTCGGATCGTTTTCGCACTTTCTCCCGCAGCGGTTCGAGTTCCTTTTCAGAAAGAGCCCTGTCAAACTCCAGGTAGAGATCGATCCGTTTTTTCCCGAGTGTGTGAGCCAGAAGATGTTCGATATTGAGTCGAGGATTTTCAACGCCCTTTTTATTGAAATAGGCCGTCGTCGACTGCAAGAGTTCGAGAACGGTCATGCCGTTGCGTCGAGACCAGCCTCTTTCAACCGCTGTTCCACGTCACTTGCCTGAAGTCCATTTACCATTTCGTCAAGCTGCCCCTCCATAAACAGGTCGAGATTGTAAAGCGTGAGTCCAATACGGTGATCTGTAACGCGGTTCTGCGGAAAATTATAGGTCCGAATCTTTTCCTCACGGCCTCCCGACCCGATCAGGCTGCGCCGGTGTGCCGAATATTTTGCGGCCTCCTCGAGCTGTTTCTCTTCAAGCAGCCGGGAACGGAGAATCGCCAAGGCCTTCTCTTTGTTCTTTTGCTGGCTACGTCCATCCTGGCACCGCACGATTTTGCCAGTCGGAATGTGCAGTACTTGAACGGCTGAGTCAGTCGTATTCACGCCCTGGCCACCGGGACCGCCTGCGCGGCTGACCTCGATCCGGATATCTTCAGGTTTAATCTCAATATCGACCTCTTCAGCCTCCGGCAGGACCGCAACTGTTGCAGTCGATGTGTGAATTCTGCCCTGAGCCTCGGTCACAGGAACCCGTTGAACGCGATGGACGCCGCTTTCGTATCGCAACACCCGAAAGACCGATTGGCCGCTGACCTTAAAGATGATTTCCTTGAATCCGCCGAGCTCGGAGGGGCTACTCTCCAACTCCTCTATCTTGAACCCGTGCCCTTCTGCAAAACGGCTGTACATCCGGTATAGATCGGCAGCAAAGAGTGCCGCTTCGTTTCCGCCGGCTCCGGCACGAATTTCCATGATCGCGTCGCGATCCTCGTGCGGTTCGGGGGGAAGCAGCGAAAATTGAATCGCACGCTTCAAGGTTGCAATTCGGTCTTCCAAAGCCGGAATTTCAGCCTGAGCCAATTCAGCCAACTCCGGGTCGGTTTCCAGTGCCAACGACCGGTTTTCTTCAAGTTCACGGACCGCTTTTGCCAGATGGTCCCAATGCTCCAGAAGCATCTTGAGCCCTGCGTGTTCACGCAACACTTCTCTCGCCCGCTTCGGATTTTCGAACAGGGAAGCCGAGCTGACTTGCTTCTCCAGCTCGCTGAACTGACCCCGTTTTTGTTCGATTAAAGGCTTGAAGTCCATAAAAGGCAAAACGGTGAAAGCGCAATTTGCGCTTGTCACCGTTCTAAAGCGAGACTCGCCGATCTACTTCGACTTGCCCTTGCCGACCAGCGTCCTACCGTAACGCCGTGCGAACTTCTCAACTCGGCCCGCAGTATCGACAAACTTCTGTTCACCAGTGAAAAATGGATGGCAGGCGGCGCAAATGCCGATCTTGATATCACGACGTGTGGACCGCGTCCGGTAAAGAGCGCCGCAAGCGCAAGCGATCGTCGTCTCAAAGTAATTGGGATGGATATCTGCCTTCATGTTCGTAAAAAGGAAAGCACACTATCACACTGCCCAAGTGAAGCAAGTGGAACAAAAACCCTTTAACGGTCTCTGGACCCACGTTCTTCAAAAGAGAAAACAGCAAGGCGCCATCTTCTCGGATAACGGTTCCATTCTACGAACATTCCATGCGATAGAACAGGAGCGCGACCTCTGGCGAGAACAGCTGGCAGGATTGTCGATTGGCGATTGTGTTGTTGCGGCCATCGGAAACGAGCCGTTATGGCCCGGCTTCCTTCTGGCATGCTGGGACCTATCGTTAGTGGTTGTTCCTGTCGAGCCGGAGATGCAGCCTGCTCAACTCGACAGAATCCTGAGACTCACCCAAGCCCAGGCCCTGATGAAGTCCAACCTTCTCAGACGATTGGACGTGGCACCGATCAAATGGACTGCTCCGAGACCGGATCTTTTGAAAATAACGTCCGGCACAACCGGTGCACCGAGAGCCGTACGGGTGCGCCAATCCCATCTTCTCGCCGACTGCCGTAATATCTGCGACACGATGGGGATTCGTCCGGATGATGTGAACTTTGGCCTTATCCCATTTGCCCATTCCTATGGATTCAGCAACCTGATCACTCCGCTCCTCTTCCAGGGCACTGGGCTCGTCTGTTCGACGGACCGGATGCCCCGTGCCGTCTGCCTGCACCTGGAAAAGAGCGAAGCGACGGTTTTTCCCGGGACACCGGCCCTTTTTCAAGCGCTCAGTTCGCTTTCGGACTCCGAAATGCCGGCTGCGATTCGTCTCTGTATTTCCGCCGGGGCGCCGCTTGCTCAGGAAATTTCGCGACAATTCTATGCTCGTTTCGCGCGGAAGATTCACAGTTTTTACGGGTCCTCTGAATGCGGTGGTATTGCTTACGATCGCAGCGATGAACCCGTTTCTACGGCTGGTTTTGTCGGTACTCCCATGAACGGCGTCACCGTAACCAGTTTCGATCGGGATCGGATCGCGATCCGAGGGCCGAATGTCGCCGACGGTTATTATCCTGAACCGGATACCGAATTACTTGGCGGAGAGCGGTTTATCCCGGGAGATGTTGTCGACTGGTCCAAGTCAGGGCTCCGTTTAATTGGACGGGTTTCTGACATCGTAAACATCGCCGGAAAGAAAGTTCACCCTTCGATCATTGAGGACCATCTTCGCAAATTGCCAGGAGTGACCGATACGATCGTTTTTGGGGTTCCGTCGCCGACACGTAACGAAGACCTTGTCGCGTATGTTGTGGGATCCGATACCGTGACCAGACCGATGCTCGAGAGTCATTGTCGGGACGGCCTGGATGGATGGCAAGTTCCCCGGGAGTTTCGTATTGTCGAGGCGCTACCGTTCAATCAACGAGGCAAAATCAATCGAGCCGAGCTTTCGCAGATTCACATCGAGTCGGCGCGGACCAAGGAACCACCGGCGGCAGATTGACGGGACCCACCAACGGTTCAGTTCACGCCGTAACTTCCGCCGACCTCTCAAGTCGTTTCTGCAGAATACGGACTCCCTTCAGGAGAAAAGAGTTTAGCGCGATCGATATCAGGGCGCCGGCGACAATCAGGCTACGACCCTGGGCAGTCAGCAGATGGAGCTCCGTTCCGAGCTCACCTAAGATAAAGGAAAATTCACCGATCTGCGCCAGGCTCGCCGCGACTACCAGCGCCGAGGAAACCGGTTGTCGCAGAAAGACAACGATGAGAAATGCGACGAGCGATTTTCCGAGAACGATGACACCAAGAACGGCCAATACCTGAAGCGGTTGTGTAACGAGAATCTGAGGATCGAAGAGCATTCCCATTGCAACGAAGAAAAGGGCGGTGAACGCGTCTTGAAACGGTCGCATCTCTTCGGATGCGCGATGGCTGTGGTCAGATTCTCCAACCACAACGCCGGCAAAAAACGCGCCGAGAGCAAATGATAGGTTGAACAGTTCCGCGGCGCCAAAACCGAAACCAATTGCGACCGCGACAACCGCAAGAGTGAACAATTCCCTCGATCCGGTCGCGACAATTTTTTCCAGAAACCATGGTAAAAGGCGCACTCCGACCACCAGCATCAGAACAACGAAACCGACAAATTTCGCAGTAATAATGGCCAGAGCCGAATAGAGTTGTGTGTTATCAGCGGTGTGGACTCCCTCGCCACCTCCTCCGAGCAATCCGGCCAAAGCCGGCAACAAAACGAGGATCAAAACGGTCACAAGGTCCTCGACGACAAGCCAGCCAACCGCTATTCGGCCACTTAGTGACTCGAGAATCCCCTCCTTTTCAAGTGCACGTAGCAGCACCACAGTACTTGCGACCGAGAGAGCCAGCCCAAGGACCAGTCCTGAGCCAAAGGACCAACCCCAGAACTTTGTGACAAAGCAGGTCAAAAGCACCGCTGCCGCGATCTGCACAAAGGCGCCTGGAATTGCGATTTTGCGAACCGCCAGCAGGTCGCGGATCGAGAAGTGCATCCCGACGCCAAACATCAGAAGAATCACCCCGATCTCGGCGAGCTGAGGCGCCAATTTCGCGTCTGCCACAAAGCCTGGTGTGAAAGGACCAACAGCGATACCCGCAAGCAAGTATCCAAGCAGCGAAGGCAGGCGGAGGCGACTCGCGATATACCCTGCTATCAGGGCATAAACCAGGCCAACGGCCATGGTCGATACGAGCGTGATGTCATGATGCACAGGTGCGCTATTTTTCGTTCACCTGCACGTTGCTGAAGGAGTACGAACCTGGATTCGCAGAGAGCCCTGAAAGGGTCAATCGCCCAGGATTAGCCGCGTCCGTCGTGTTGAACACGACACTGAATTCGCTCCACTGATCGGAAAGATGCACTGTCGTTCCCTCTGCAATGGAAGCCTGGTTCCCATTCACTTTCTCGGGAACGACGTAAACGTAATGCGACGGAACGGACTTTGCCTGGAACTTGATTTCGTACGTCTTGCCGGGTTCAAAATTCACATCCGGTGCTCGCAATTCGACACTCCAAAATTCCAAGCCGGTCTTCTTTACAACTGCGGTCACCGCCGGCTCGCTGTTTGGCCCATCATTATTGACGAACGCGGTGGCTTCGGCTCCCTCGATCACTTCCAGATGAAAACGGTTCACATCGATGCCGCTCTCCTGCGCATTTACGAATCGCGTGGAGCCCAGAAGTAATAGCGTGAGAAGTGTTACCGCAAATGGCTTCATTGAGACGCCATTCTCGCCGGAGATTGCCCTCTGTTCAACTCTTCAAGCCAGATCGCCTGACGGCTGACAGGGAATCGTCGATGACCAAACTTTTCCCAACCCGCTTTTGCCGCGATCTGATCCATTTCGGAATACGAAAACGCCCGTCGAATTGACAGATGCGCGTCGTATCGGGTCATCGGTTCTCGATAAAAGAAGCGGGTCAGAAAATATATGCCTGCGATTCCAAGATCGCTGCGCTCCAAATCAGCGATCAGGACGCCTATAGTTGCCAGAGCTCGCGCCCGGCGGAGCAGAAAGCTCGCACGATCATCTTCAAAATGGTGAAGCGCGAGTGAACAAAACACGAAGTCCGCGGGAGCACTCTGTGTAAAATTCATCACATCGGACGCGACGAATGATATCTCGGGATGCAATCGCGACCGCCGCGCAGCAAGTTCAAGAGTGGCCGGCTGAAAATCAACCGCGGTCACGCGAACCGTCACATCGTTCGCACGACACCAATCGACCATAAATCTCGGGATATCTCCAAAGCCTGTGCACAAATCGATCACAGTCACTTCGGATCCGGCGCGAAACCAGCGCCGTAGAAAGTGTCGGACCAGCGAGTAACTTCCGAAAAACCGGTTCAATTTGCAAAGGTTCTCGAGGTCGCATTCGAGTTCCGCCGAGACCGGTTGCGGGCGATCCATCATCTCGAGGAGTGCACCGTCGAAGTCCCGCCGGGGTACGAGCCAGTTTGTGAACACGGATTCTTCCGTTATGGACCTTTTAATGCGAGCAGTGCAAGCATCCGACCGGTACGCCCTTTTTCCTTCCGATACGAATAAAACCGCTCCAGATCCGTTGCTGTGTTTTCACCGCAATCAAACACCTGGTTCAGACCGGCCTCCTCGAGTTCGCGTACAATTTCACTTGCGAAATCGACCTCATATTCCGGAGGGCGGATACAGGGGCTTAATTGCGCCACGATGTCGGCCGGAACCGTCCCGAATTCCATCGCCATTTTTTGGACGGCAGCGCCAACAACATTCAATTCGGTTCCTTTTTTTCCAGAATGCACCAATCCTATAGCTTTTCGTTTAAGATCGACCAGAAACACCGCGCAACAATCGGCGACATATATCCCGAGGAGTACATTCGGATCTCGTGTGATCAAAGCATCTGCATGCGCGCTCCTTATTGGAGAATCCACAGTCACCGCAGCGATCAGGCTGCTATGGACCTGTTCGGCCATGCGAAACTCTCGGGGACCGAAACCGCCGCGAAGAACGTCGTGATAGGATTCCAGCCGCTGCAACGCGGCCTCTCGATCCGTGCGCACATCAAGCCCCGGCACTCTCAGAACAAAGCCGTGCAGAACGTTTCCAAGCGCATCCAGAGCAGGGAACCGTTCGACTGACGCGTTAGTCATTGATCGTTTCGACCTTCCCTTGCGGCGGGACGAGTGATTCGCGTTTTGCTTTCTGTGTCGCCGGTTTACCCGGATCCAGAGGAGAATCGTGTCGCGATTGAGCCGCCCTTTTCGCTTCATCGGCGGTCAATGTGGCAGGACGCGTCAGCGGATCGTCGAACATATCGTTATACCTGGTTTCGGTTGCCGTTGCGAGCTGGTAAGAAGCAACCGCGGATATGTAAGAAAACTCTGCCTGCACCAGATTCGAACGTGCGGTGGTCAGCTGTTGCTGCGCGTTCAAAACGTCGAGTTGAGTGCCGGTCCCCGCAGCGAGTCGCTCATCCGCGAGACGTAACGCTTCCAAGTTGACGTTCACACCGGTCTGGGCAGAGTCGACTGTTCCAACGGCCTGTCGCAAATTGCTGACAGCGGTGGCCACTTCAAGTTCGACCTGGCGTACTGAATCGTCATACGTCACCTTGGACTGCTCCAGCTGCGCCCTGGCTTCCTTCACTCTTCCATAAGTCAGAAAGCCGTCGAAGATGTTCCAGGAACCCTGCACACCAAGGAACCAGCCTTGCAACGTCTGGCTCAAATTGTTGAACTCCGGATTACTCCTCTGTTCCAGTCCGATATCCGCAGTAAAAGTCGGCTGATATCCGGCCGCCTGGACCGTGATATTCTCAACACTCGAAAGGATTGCCGATCTTTGGGCCTTCAGGAATGGCCGATTTGCCCGCGCTGCAATTAAAGCGGAACCAAGATCATATTTGATCGGATTGAATGTGAGCTCTCCTGTAATCGGCAGCGGATTGTCTGTCGTGTACTGCCGATCCGCCGGGATACCGAGTGTCCGGGCCAGAGTGAGCTGAGAGATGCGATAATTGTTTCGCGCAGCGATCAATTGCGGAATTTGGTTTTCCAAAGTGCCCTCGGCCTGAAGCACATTGAATTGAGGAACTGTGCCGGCCTCGTAGCGGCTTTTCTGGTCTTCCAACTGGCTTTGAAGAAGATTGACGGACTCTTCCTGAACCTGCACTAGCGCTTTATCCAGGAGGATTTGGTAAAACTGCGTCCGGACGGTTGAAACGATGTTATCGATCGTGTCGCGAAGCGTGTAGTAAGCCTGATCTTCACTGATCCGCGCGGCCCGTCTGGAAGCGATCGTTGCGCCGCCATCCCAGATCAGCTGCGAGGCAGTCAACGTTACCTGCCAAGACTGGTTCGCAGCAGTCGTTGAAGGCACCGGAACTGAAATCGCGTTATTTGCCCCATTCGGGCCGACGACGAGATTTTGGCCTTGTGGCACCGCAAGCAGGTCAACATTTGATGTCGACGGTGGATTTAAGCGGTTATCCTGCTGCGAGTAGTTTGTGGCAGCGGTCAGCTGCGGCAATAGCTTCGCCTGCGCTTGATACACCAGACCCTTCTGAACCTTAAGCTGCTGGATTTGTGTTAGGATTGAGGGGTTCTGCATCAGTGCAAGTTGGACAGCTTCATCGACGGTTAACGGATGATTTCGGTAACCAGCGATCGGCTCGCCGGCGTTCAAAGTGCAGGTCATGCCTGCCACGGCTAAAGCGTACAGCGTAAGTCTCATCATTGTCTTTTTGGCAATTTATCAGAACAGTCTGCGATTTTGCGATAGATCTGCCGCCAGGCCAATCCCTCTTCGACAGTCAGATACTCACGCAACAGAGTCATAATCTTATTCACCACATCTCGACGAATCTCAGCGACCAATCCAGACCCTTTCGAAGTGATTTTGACCATTACTTTGCGACGATCATCCAACGCGTGGGAGCGTTCGACATACCCAAGCTTCTCCAGTCGATCGACCAACCCGGTCGCAGCGGCAGTTGTGTGCCCCATTTTCGAAGCGATCCCGGACATGGTGATCACCTCCTGTTTATCGAGGTAACCGAGCAAAAAGTATTGCGGAAAAGAAACGCTGCCGCGCCCAAGTTTCTCCGAAAGATTGTGAAGGAACTTGCGCTGCATGTGCATAACGATTTCAGCTAACTCCTCCGCGGCGACCTGCATTTCTGCGTCGGAAGCCATCGGGATCGAGTGTTGCTCAGTCGTAAACATAGTCGATATAAGATTTCAACAGCGTTAAATTTCGCCCGCCAAGATTAAAGCATAGAGCCTTTCGTTTGCAACTCTTGCGAGCCCGCCTGGTCATTCTCCGATCCGCTCTAAAAGCCATTTTTCACAAGTCGGATTCGTGCACTCGAAACCGAAAACGCCATTTGCACGAGGCGAGTTTTTGGGTGAGGAATGCTCTTCCGAATAGATTCCGGACCCATCAACTTCCGGTACCCGTCGAAGCAATATGGCATACCAATCAGTTCAACCGCCCACCGGTGAAAAAATCACGATTCACAATGGCAACATACAGTGTCCCAACAATCCGGTAATTCCGTTTATTCGCGGAGACGGCACAGGCCCGGATATCTGGGCGGCAAGCGTTCGCGTTTTTGATGCGGCGGTTGAAAAGGCGTACAAAGGTTCGAAAAAGATTTCGTGGTTTGAAGTTTTTGCGGGCGAAACAGCTAAGAATCGTTTTGACGACTGGCTGCCGGAAGACACCGTCAATGCATTCCGTGAATACCTCGTTGGGATTAAAGGACCGCTCACAACGCCTGTCGGAGGCGGAATCCGCTCTTTGAATGTTGCTCTGCGGCAATTGCTCGATTTATACGTCTGCCTGCGTCCCGTCCAGTATTTCAGCGGAGTCCCCTCGCCTGTAAAAAATCCTGAGAAAGTGAACATGGTCATTTTCCGGGAAAATACAGAGGACATCTATGCCGGAATCGAATTTAGGGCCGGGACACCGGAAGCCCAACGATTCCTGAAGGCGTTTGAACAGGAGTTCCCAAAGGAATTTTCCAAGATCCGTTTTGGAACTGAGAAAGCGGCTTCGGAATTCCTGGCCGCTGAACCGGCCCTTGGAACATCTTCAATTGAGGTTGGGATCGGCATCAAGCCAGTTAGCCACGTTGGTTCAAACCGCCTGATCGCCGCCGCGATCCGTTACGCAATCGCAAACAAGCGCAAATCCGTCACATTTGTGCACAAGGGAAACATCATGAAGTTCACTGAAGGGAGCTTCCGAGATTGGGGATATGAACTTGCCGATACCCTCTTCAAGAACGAGACCTATTCCTGGGCGATCTGGGAACGGACTAAAAAAGAAAAGGGTGAAAAAGCCGCCAACGATGAGATGAAATCGGCGTTGGCTGAAGGCAAAATTCTTGTCAAAGACGCAATTGCCGACATCACGCTGCAACAGGTATTGACCCGTCCCGAAGATTTCGATGTGATCGCGACGCTTAACCTGAATGGCGACTATCTCTCCGATGCATTGGCAGCACAGGTCGGCGGGATCGGAATTGCTCCCGGTGGCAACATTAACTATCACACCGGACACGCGATCTTCGAAGCCACCCACGGAACTGCACCGAAATATGCGAATCTGGACCGGGTCAACCCGGGATCCGTTGTGCTATCGGGTGAAATGATGCTCCGGCATCTCGGCTGGATTGAGGCAGCCGACCTGGTGCTCAAAGGATTGAACGATGCGATCGCCAGCAAGCGTGTCACCTATGATTTTGCGCGCCTGATGGACGGGGGAACCGAAATCAAATGTTCAGAGTTCGGGGATAATATTATCTCCCACATGTGACGAAGGAGTTGTCGGTTGTCAGTGTTTCGCAGAATGGGGAAGAGCAGTCCATTTTTGAGTTGCCCTTTCCCAATCTCTCAAACACTGACTACTTCTGCCCCGGGCTAAGTGGCTATTTCGATTTCATCCTTCGTCGGGATGGGATCCTGGAAGAAGATATTTCTCTGGCGATCCCAAACATATCGATGAAGAAGCACTTTTAGAGTGGCCGTCAGCGGAATGGCGAGGATTGCGCCCAGTAATCCTCCGAGGACAAGCGTCCAAAGGAATACAGAAAGGATGACGGTCATTGGATGGAGGCCGACCGAGTTGCCGACGATTCTGGGAGTAGTCACAAGACCGTCGATCTGAGCCACAATCAGGAAGAAAATTATAGTCACCCAAAGCGGGTGCGCCCAGTCGTTGAATTGTGCGAACGCAACGAGGATCGCCGGGATGTAACAGATGATGTACCCGACATAGGGGATGATCCCAAAAAACGCGAAAAACAAGCCGATCAGGAACCCGAATTGCAGACCCAGGATCGATAGCCCGATTGCCAGCAACAGACCATTAATAAGAGCAACGACAAGCTGGCCGCGGAAAAAATTGATGAGGTAACCATTGATTTCGGTCAATACACTAACCACCTCGTCCTTGAACTCCGAGCGCCTTAAAGGAAGGTAGTTGCTCCAAGTTTGGGCGATACGTGGACTTTCTTTCAAAAAGAAGAAGAGATAAATCGGAACGATCAGCAGCCCAACCATAAATCCAAACACACCGAAAACTCCGGTGAGGCTTGTCTGAACAAACGTCCATGTTCTTTGGACCAATGTGGGAAGTTGTTCCCTTAGATACTGCAACGATTGCTGCACGTATGGATTATCCCGATAACGTTCAAAGCGCCCTTTTGACGAATCCGAGGTCGGTTGCGCCGCCTGATCCGCGGCCGGAGTTCCACCGATTTGCGGAAGCTTCTCCAGGTTGTGTTCGAGGAACCCGTCAATTGCGCCCCAACTACGCTCAAGATAGCCTGGGAGATCGGACGAAAATTTGACGCTCTCGGTATAGATTGAGGGGACGACCCCGACAAACACCAAAACGCCACCGAGTACAAAGGCTCCGAATACCAGCACAACGGCGAGAAGGCGTGGCATTTTTCGGCGTGCAAGCCAGGTCACCAATGGCTCCAGCAAATATGCGATGACGCCAGCGACCGCGACAGGTAACAAAAGCGGTTGAAGAAACGCCAGAATCTGTGTCGCCACGTACAGAGTGAATACGACGATCCCAGCGATCACCACCAAAGACAGGGAGGTGATCGCATTCCACAGCATCTTTTTCTGCCAGGGTGTCGGATACAAGGTTGGCAGAAAGATGAGGTTCCGCCTCGCATGTTGCAACGAAAAAGCGAGCCCGGAAATTTCACAAACCAAAGCGTTCGTGAGATTTCTGGGCTGTTGCGACTACGGTGGCAGACAGAATTAAACGGATAGCGTGCTAAGATGTCTGACCTGTATGCCCTGCCCAGAAAAGGCAGACGCTGTTTCGAGGGCAAAACAGGAGCATTGATTTATGACGAATTCGACAGAGGCGATCACAGAGGAAGTCAAAGCCAACGGACAATGGGCGCAAGCGGTGCAAAGCGAAATTTCTCGAGTGATTGTGGGTCAAAAGTATCTGATTGATCGACTACTGGTCGGACTTCTTGCCAACGGGCACGTCCTTTTGGAAGGGGTTCCGGGACTGGCTAAAACATTGGCAGTGAAAACATTGGCCTCCTGTGTCGATACCAAGTTTCAACGACTGCAGTTCACTCCGGACCTTTTGCCTGCGGATATCATCGGTACGATGATCTACAATCCGCGCGACGGGGAATTTCGTCCGAAGCTTGGTCCGGTTTTTTCGAATCTTGTTTTAGCTGACGAGATCAATCGTGCGCCAGCCAAAGTCCAGAGCGCGCTGCTTGAGGCGATGCAAGAACGGAAAATCACGATCAGTGACCAGACTTACCCTTTGGCCGATCCGTTCCTGGTGCTGGCTACACAGAATCCGTTGGAACAGGAGGGAACGTATCAGCTACCGGAAGCGCAGTTGGATCGGTTCATGCTCAAGCTGAACATCGGATATCCGACCAAAGTTGAGGAGCGCAAAATCCTGGACCTGATGGGCACTTCCGCCCCGGATCTGTCCGTTCAAAAGGTTGCTTCGGTGGAAGAGGTCATTCGGTCACGCGACATCGTGAACCGGATTTTCATCGACGATCGGGTAAAGGATTACATTGTCGACATCGTTTGGGCGACTCGCCGGCCAGAGGAATTCCGCCTTGGGATGGATGGATTAATCCGTTACGGAGCATCCCCGCGCGCAACAATCAATCTTACTCTCGCAGCACGCGCACACGCATTTCTGAACGGCAGAGGGTACGTGACACCTCAGGACATCAAATCGGTCGGAGCAGATGTACTCAGACATCGTGTCATTGTTAGCTACGAGGCCGAAGCAGAGGAAATAACCAGTGAGATTGTTGTTCAACGAATTTTTGCCGGGCTACCAGTCCCGTAAATTTGATCGATGCAGTCTGTTCCCGAGATCCTAAAGAAGATTCGCAAGCTGGAAATCCGCACCCGGCACTTTGCCGAGACCGCATTCGCCGGCCAGTATCATAGCGTCTTCAAAGGACGCGGAATGAACTTTGACGAATTTCGCGAGTACGACTTCGGGGACGAAGTCCGATCGATCGACTGGAACGTCACGGCACGCATGGGCGATCCGTACGTTCGCAAATATATCGAGGAACGTGAACTGACGGTGATGCTGTTAATCGACATCAGCGCATCAGGCAGCTACGGAAGCGTAAGCGCCAGCAAAAGAGAATTGGCGGCAGAAGTCGCCTGCGCACTTGCGTTTTGTGCCTCTCACAACGGGGATAAGGTGGGCCTGATTTTGTTCACCGACAAAGTTGAACTCTACATCGCGCCAACCAAAGGAAGACGGCATATCCTCCGTATTATTCGCGAGATCCTATACTTCGAGCCGCGCGGTTTGAAAACGGACCTGAAACCTCCGGTTGAATTTCTGAATAACGTGACCACCCGGCGCGCAGTCGTATTTCTTTTGTCCGATTTTCACGCGGAGAATGTTGAAAGGGCTCTGACTGTCGGCAGCCGGCGGCACGATCTGATCGCGGTTCCCATTGAAGATCGCGGGGAACTTTCGTTACCAAGTGTCGGCTGGATCAGGGTTCAGGATCCGGAAACCGGAGCAGTATTCGAAATCGATTCTTCGGACCGGCGCGTAAGGGCTCAGTTCAGTCAGATTGCCGAAAAAGAAAGAACCGAACGGGATACTTTGTTCCGAAAGAAAAAGATCGATTCGATTCCGCTGCGCACCGATCAGGATTACTTTCCGATTCTCCGGTCGTTCTTTATCCGACGCGAAAAACGGCTGAAGCGTAGATGACCTGGCTCTTGTTGATACACGTTGCTGCGAGCGCGCCGGACGAGATTGAAGACATTCGTCCGCCGCTTCCGGCACCTCCGTCGTTGACGATCGTGATCCTTTTGGCCGCTCTGCTGCTGCTTGCAATCATCGCGTATTTCCTCTGGCCGAATGCCAAGGCGATATCTGTGCCTCCCATCCCGAAAGAGTTGGCTCGAAAACGCCTGCAAACCGCGAGAGAGAAAATCGCAACTGCCAGCTCCTATGATTTCGGCATTGAAGTTTCGGATATTCTTAGAAGCTTTATCGAGCAACAGTTCGGAATAAAAGCGGTGCGCCAAACCACTAGCGAGTTCTTGAACGAAGCTTCGCATACTACCCATTTTGACCTCGGCCGCAGGGAGAGGCTACGCCAGTTTCTTCTTACCTGTGACGCGATCAAATTTGCCCACATCAATATCGGGCCGACGGAGAACGAGACGTTGTACGAACAAGCCTCCGCCTTTGTAGAGGAGGTCAAGTGAACTCGACCAACTTTCGGTTCGAACAACCCTGGTTTCTGTTATTGGCGCTTATTCCCATTTTGTTCTGGCTGCTTGGGCGCCGCTTTCAAAAGCCACCTGTCGTTCGATTTGCGGCCGCACGCTTGTTCGAAAAGGCGGCCGACCTCCGACGGTCCTGGAGAAAAGTGGTTGAAAATTCTCTGTACTACTTGGGTTGCGCCGCGCTGATTGTCGCTTTTGCTCGTCCTCAGCTGGGCCAGGCGACAAACCAGGTTCGAGCGGATGGGATCGACATCATGATCCTGCTGGATGTTTCTTTGTCGATGTTATCGGAAGACTATGAGATTGGCTCTCAACGCGCCAGCCGACTCGAAGTGGTGAAACAGGTCACCGAGAAGTTCATTGAAGGACGGACGAACGATCGAATCGGTCTGATTATATTTTCCGGTCGAGCCTACGTTGTCAGTCCTCTAACACTCGATCATTCCTGGTTGGTCGAAAATCTCGCAAGGCTTAGCATCCGGCGAATGGGCGATCAGACGGCGATCGGCTCGAGTCTTGTCGAAGATGGAACAGCGATCGGCTCCGCGTTGGCGACAGCAGCGAGCCGTCTTCAGGATCGACGTGCGAGAACCAGGGTCATCGTGTTGCTAACCGACGGCGATAATAATGCCGGTAAGATTCCCCCGCTGACGGCCGCCGAAGCCGCAGCTGCACTTGGCATCAAGATTTACACGATCGGCGCTGGAACGAATGGCTTGGTGCCATTCCCGCATACCGACGGGTTCGGCAACACGTACTATTCGCAAGAGTATATGCCGTTCAAAGAGGATACCTGTCGGGAAATCGCCCGTATTGGAAGCGGCGTTTTCTTTCGAGCCGCCGATACAAAAACGATGACGGAGATTTTCGGGAAAATTGACCAGTACGAGAAAGGCGGTCTTCAGGTCCAGAAATACGAGACCTTTGAGGACTTTTTCCCGTGGTTGATGGGCTTCGGAGTTTGTCTGTTAGGGGCTACATTCATTTTGACTGAGACGTTTTGGAGCAAGGTACCATGACATTTGGTGAACCGGCGCTACTATGGGCTCTGCTGATCCTACCGTTGGCAGCAGGCCTCATCTTTTACGAGCAGCATCGTCGCCAAAAACGCCTCGAACAGCTGGTCGCGGGACGATTGTTACCACAACTCGCTGATTCGGCGACCGGATCACGTGTTCTAATCCGTCGACTGCTTTTCCTTGCGGCTTTGGCTGCGTTCATGATTGCGCTGGCCAGACCTCAACTCGGTTCAGTCGACCAAAATTTCGAGCAACGAGGACGCGACCTTGTTCTGGCAATCGACACATCAAAGAGCATGCTTTCAACCGATGAAGCACCAAATCGATTGGAGCGAGCTAAACTTGCTGCCCAGGATATCTTGTCGGCCATGAAAGGAGATCGTTTTGGCTTGATCGCGTTCGCGGGCGAGGCGCAGGTCGAAGCCCCGATGACAGTCGATTATCAGACTGTGGTCGAGGCGATCGTTCAACTTGACACCGACTCCGTTGAACGGGGAGGTACCGATATCAGTTCGGCGATCCGGTCGGCAGAACTGGCCTTGGGCAAGTCCGACGGAACGCATCGAGCGATGATTCTGATGACCGACGGGGAAGACCTCGAAGAAAATGCCGTTACCACGGCCAAAGGGGCGGCGAACCAAGGCATTCGAATATTCACGGTCGGAATTGGCACAAAACAAGGTTCCGAAATTCCCGCTAACTCCAGCCGAGACGATTTTCTTCGCGACCGGAATGGAGATGTCGTGCGATCCCGCCTCGACGAAGACCGACTTCGAGAGATCGCCAATCAGACCGGCGGTTTTTACATACATCTCGATACCGAATCGATATCGCATCTGGTCAACGACGGACTGCGGAACCTCACCGAAAGAAACGTCAGTGAACGCTCAACGCGGACACCTATAGAACGTTATCGTTGGCCTTTGGGCATCGGGTTAATTCTTCTCATGGCCTCTGCAGCCCTCAGTATCCGAACTGGGAAATCGCAGAAGCGGCGGCCCTTCGTTGCCCATACGATTTTCGTGGTGGCGTTGACTTTCGCTCTGAGTGCAAAAGCGGAATCCGGATTAGCTCTGTATAATCAGGGCGATTTCGAGGGAGCCCTCGCGAAGTTCCGTGAAGAGCAAAAGCAAGATCCGGATTCCCCAGGAGCGAATCTCAATGTTGGAGATGCCGCTTATCGCCTGCAAAAATATGACGAAGCGTTTGAAGCATACTCGAAAGTCCTCGAAAACAGCGACCCATCGATCCAGGAGGAGGGTTATTACAACGGCGGCAACGCCCTGCTGAAAGCGGGCGATAATGCCAAAGATCTTGAACAACAGTTGACCAACTATTACGACGCTCGATACCTGTACCATCAAGCTCTAGATCGAAATCCCGGAGACGACCAGGCAAAGAAGAATCTGCGAATTCTGGAAGAACGCATCAAAGACGCGGAAGAGCAGAAACAGGCAGCCCAACAGAAACAGCGACAGCAACAGAAACAAAGTCAGGGCAAAAAAAAACAGCAGAATCGTAATAAACAGCAACCGGGCCAATCCGGTCACAGACCGGACCAACAATCAGATCCATCTGCAGGAGACTCCGCCGACCCAGACGATCAGCAAACGCCCGGAAACCAGAATCAGGAGCCGTCAGATCAGCCGGGCAACGGCGGGGAAAATCAATCACAGGAAGACCCTGAACCGACACCAAAAAAGGAAGGCCAACTCCGTGAGCTAACACCATCAGAGGAAGGAACAGACAAGCTGGGGGAACGACAGGAATCGGGTGCAAATGGAATTCCCGAGGATGAGGCCCGGCAACTGCTAAATTCTCTGAAGAACGAGAGCGACCGGATCGATCTGATGCACCGAAAGACAGATCGGCCCGTTCTGCGGGACTGGTAGTATGAAACACTTCGTCACGCTTTTGATTGCCCTTTTCTGGGCTGGGGTTCTTTCCGCAGCAGAACCGTTGGTTAGCGCCTCTCTTTCTGAGTCTTCGACCGATGTGGATCATCCAGTTCAACTTGAAATCAAGATCGCCAACGCGCGAGTAACACGTCCGCCAGAGGTCGTGGCGGACGGGCTTTCAATCGCCTTTGCGGGCACCTCGAGTCAGACTCAAATACTGAACTTCCAGGCCTCAAGCGTCACAACATTCACCTATATTGTAACACCCACCGCGCCCGGCACTTTTCAGATTCCACAAGTCGAGGTAACAGCCGGCGGAAAAGCTTATCACACGTCGGCTTTAACACTTACTGTCGCGCAAGAAAACGGAAACAACACCGACGGCTCTTCGAATTTGGACAAACCGTTTTATGGCGAACTGATCGTCCCAAAAGAGACCGCTTACGTCGGAGAAGAAATCCCGATTGAACTTCGATTCTATTTCAGCCAGGGAGTTCAGTACCAGCCCTACCCGCAGGGTCAGTTTCCGCTAATAGATGGTGAAGGTTTCGTAACCAAAAAATATCCGGACCCGACGGAGAAGCAGATTATTTCAAATGGCAGGTCCTACAACGTTGTCGTCTATCGAACCGGACTGAGCGGAGTAAAGGCCGGCAAACTCGAACTCAATTCAGCGACACAATCTTTTCTTGTTGTGGCTTCATTCGGGCCGAGAAGCGCACCGGGCCTGATCGACCCGAACCAAAACTTCCAACAGCAAATCGCCGATATCAAAACAAACGGTGCATCGATTCTGATCAAGCCGATTCCCTCCGCAGGACGGCCTGCGAATTTCTCCGGAGCAGTCGGTGACTTTACGCTATCGGCGACCGCAGAACCGTTGAAAACGCATACTGGAGACCCGGTTGCCATGCACGTCGAAATCAAGGGGCTGGGCAATTTTGATCGAATGGAACAGCCGACACTGTCGAATACTGAGGGCTGGCGCATCTACGAACCATCGGAACAAACCAAGACACTCGATGAGATCGGCTTGAGTGCTGTGAGGCGATATGATTACACGCTCGTTGCGACGAAATCGCTGAACTCGCTTCCAGAAGTTGAATTCTCGTACTTCGATCCCACAGCGGAGAGATTCGTTACGTTGAAGTCGACGTCCACCAGCGTGGAAGTTATCGGGGATCAAATCCCTTCTTTGGCAACAGCTCCTGCGATCCAGGGTAGGCCCTCTGTTCAACAGGCCAAACCCGTCCAAATGCCGGACGTGCTCGATATTCGACTCAATAACCCATCACGGGCTTCCTTTCTTCCTCTGATACGCCGGAGGGAATTTTGGATTGCACAAGCGATTCCGGCGATTGCGCTTTTGCTGCTTGGGACCTTATTCGCCGTCAAAAAAACGATGCTCGCGAATCAATCACAACGAAAACTGAATCGCGAAGCGCGTATCCTATGGAAGAAGATCGCCGCGTCCAAGAATCGCCCGGAGGTTCTTCAAGCCGCCGTGCGATTCCTGGAGCTGGATCGGCCAATAAAGCGAAGAAATGGCACAAAAACCGGCTATCTGAGTCTTGACGAGAAGATTGGAGCTCTACCGGATGATCTGCGACAGGAGGTCAGCGAACTGCTCGCGGTAAAGGAAGCAACAATTTACGGGCACATTGGATCTGAGGCTTTGAGCGAGGACGAAAGATCAAAAATCAAAACGATTCTGTCCCGTTGGAAGGCAACTCCTCTCTCTCCGAGATAGTATGGGATTTTTTTCAATCAAACTGGCTCGCCGCATTCTCTCAAATCGTCTCAGGGCATTCCTGACGGTGGTTGGCTGCATGGCGATTGCCATGCCGTTCGCGTTTGCGGATTCCCAATGGAACACGGCGAATGAAGCCTATCACGCGGGCAAGTACGATGAAGCTAAAGCTGATTATCTGAGACTGGTCCAATCAGGCCAGTACAGTGCCGAACTTTTCTACAATTTAGGGAATACCTGGTTCAAACTGGGAGATCAGGGGCGGGCAATTCTCAATTACGAACGCGCCCTGCTTTTGGATCCGCGGCTGGATGAGGCTGAAGCCAATCTGCATGCAGTGCTTAAGCGTGTCGGTAACGACGACGCACCGACTCTTCGCGAGCGCCTCGGCCGGTATGCCGACTACTTCGTGTTGTTTTCGTCGATCGCATTTTGGATATTCGTATTCACGCTGGTTCTGTCTACCGCAAAATCCCGTCCATTCGCCCGCTATTTTCGAGTGCTTTGTGTTTTTGCCGGAATAATCTTCGTCGCCGGCGCGAGCGCCGCGATTTGGGTTCACGACGGGCCAAAAGATTCTAATCGTGCACTTGTTGTCGACTCCGTGCCAGATCTGAAATACGGACCGGCGGTCAGCGCCCGTGCCGTAGAGGGGGTGCAAGTTGGAAATAATATCCAGATTCTTTCCGAACGAGGCGACTGGACGTTTTGCCGAACGACCGGCGGAAGTTTAGGATGGATACCCACACAAAAAATCGAGCGCATCATACCTTAATCTGGTTTCTCGTGGTCTTCGTGCTGGCAATCGTGCACGTCGTATATGCCGACGAAAGCCAGGAATGGACAAAGTCGGTCACGTCCGGAAAAGGACCTGGCAACTTTGTCGAGCCGCCGGCCATGCGTCTTACGTACCGATTCGGCTGGAGCGGAATCGAAGCCGCAACGTGCGACGTTCACCTTTTCTCGCCGGGCAGGAACACGTTCGAAGTGGAAGCAACCGGTGCTACATCAGGATTAGCGCGAGCGCTTTTTCGTCTCGATGTGTATCATCGGGCAACGGAAAGCAAAGAGACGCTCACACCGATTCACTTCTATCAGGAAGAGAAGTATCGATCCGAAACCATCAAAACAAACGTTGATTTCGCATCCGACCAAGTGACCGGGCTGCGGGAGAAAATTCCAAGCGACCATCCCGCCAAGCCGAACGTCTTTAAATTCAATTCTGTATTCGATATGACCGCGGCTCTGCTCTGGGTGAGAAGCCAACCGCTGACCGACGGAGAAACCGAATCACTGGTCGTTTGGGCATCGAACGCGCCATACCTCGCGACCATAAAAGTTGTCGGCCGTGAGACAATCCGGTTCAATGGACAAAAGCAGAAGGCAATCAAGATCGATCTAAAACTCAAAGGGATCGATAAGAAGTTTCATTTGAAGGAACACAGCTTGTTCAAAGAAGGCCGCGGCTGGCTCTCCGATGATGAAAAGCGGGTTCCAATACGGATCGAAGCAGATATTTTTATCGGTTACGTGTTCGCGGAGCTTGCGTCGTTAAACGTCGAATAGCACTGATTATTGTCGATGGAAACGGAGTTCCGTCCGCAGCCGTTCGACTTCCTCGGTAAGCGAGATGAAAAGTTTTATTCCCGCGAGATTCAACCCGCAAGTGGACCGCAACCGTTCGATATGGCGCACGACTCTGATCGCTTCGTCGTCGAAATACCAATCGCCCGTGGCGGAATGTTCCACAGGAGCAACGAGACCGTGTTTGGAATAAAGGACAATCAACCGACGCGGAACCTGCGCGAGCCTCGCCGCAACTTCGATCGTGTGCACAGATTGGACTCCGATTTCGACAGATTCCGACACACTTTCATATTCCCCAAAGCTATCTTCTGTGGGCATTGATTGCTCTATCCTGATCAGATTTTTCTCGGATTGAAATCCGAAATTCGTCCCAGCTCCTCCCAAAGCTTCCGTTGCTCCTCCGTCACTTTTTCCGGTACCTCGATATGAACGTCCACATAAAGATCGCCGGATTTCCCTGACCGCCCGATCGGTAAGCCACGCCCGCGAACCCTCAGTTGCCTGCCATTGGCAGTGCCGGGAGGAATCTGCAATCCGAGCGAATCTTTGAGCGTCGGCACGATGACTCTGATTCCGAGTACAGCCTCCCAGGGGGCCAAATCGAGTTCGTAATAGAGATCGGATCCACGCACCCTGAACTCTGGATGCGCAGCGAACCGGACTCGCAGAAAGAGGTCTCCGGCACTCCCTCCCCCAATTCCATCTTCGCCCATCCCGGCAACACGAATAGCCTGTCCTTCCCGTACGCCAGGTGGAATTTTCACCTTTATCGTCTGCGCGTGCGCTTCTCCGGAGCGCCGGTCAATCCGCTGCAGGGATATCGTCCGCTCCGATCCAGCCATGGCTTCTTCGAGCGTTACCAGGATATCGCTCTCAAAATCATTCCCCCGGGCCGAAAAACCTGCCTGCGAGCGGCGACCTGCACTTCCAAGATCATTCGCGCCATCGAACTGACGGCCACGTCCAAAGAATTGCTCAAAGAAATCGCTGAATCCTGTCCCATCGAAATGGAATTCCACATTCTCGTCGCCGGCCGGACCACGTTCGGTCCTCCAATTGTGACCTCTTGCTTCTCCGAAATTCGCTGCTCCCCCTCCATCCACGCCGAGATCATCGTACTTCGCCCGCTTTTGGGGATCGCCCAGCACTTCGTACGCTTCGTTGATTTCCTTGAACTTTTCTTCCGCCGAACTTTTGTCTTTGGCGACATCGGGATGAAACTGCCGAGCCAGTTTCCGGAAAGCCTTTTTGATGTCATCCTGGCTGGCATCCCGCGCGACGCCCAAGGTTTTGTAGTAATCTTTAAACTCGATCGACATACTGAACTAATGTGATGCGTTGATTCCCAAACCCCTGCGCAAAGGCCGGGACCGGGGAACTACCCGGAAGCCGGCATGGATTCGGTCGTTGACAGAGGAGGTAAATCGCGCCCGATCAGTTTATAGAAAGTCGCTCCGTCCATCGCCTCATTCTTTAGGAGTTCGACCGCCAAACTGTCCAGGAAGGAGCGGTGTTCCAGCAGCATTTCTTTTGCATCCGCGTAAGAGCCGTCCAGGAGCTTTCTTACTTCTTCGTCGATTTCTCGCGCAGTCACTTCGCTGCAATCGCGCTGGATCTGTGTATCAGGACCACCGAGGAACGTCGGTTGCCTTTGCGCGCAACTCGCAAGTCCAACGCGATCGCTCATTCCATACATGGCGACCATTTGGCGGCCCAGAGCGGTCGCGCGCTCCAGGTCGTTTTGGGCTCCGGTGCTGACTTCCCCAAAGACAATCTCTTCCGCGGCGCGGCCACCCAACAATCCTTGGATCCGGCCGACCAGTTCGGTACGAGTCAAAAGAAACTGGTCCTCGGTCGGAAGTTGTAACGTATAGCCAAGGGCCGCGCGGCCTCGAGGCACGATGCTGATCTTGTGGACCGGGTCCGCATGCGGCGTATACGCGGCAACCAATGCATGCCCGAGTTCGTGATAGGCGACTCGACGTTTTTCTTCCTCTCCGAGGCGGCGGCTTTTTCGCTCTGGTCCCGCGATGACTTTTTCGATGGCTTCTTCCAAGTCTCCCTGTTTTATCACCGTTGATTGCCGTCGAGCGGCTAACAGAGCGGCTTCATTTAGCACATTGGCAAGGTCCGCCCCTGAAAAACCCGCAGTCGATGCCGCAATTCGCCGTAGATTCACATCGGCATCGAGGTGCTTATTTTTTGAATGCACTTTGAGAACCGCCTCGCGGCCATCGAGATCCGGTGAATCCACTATCACTTGCCGATCAAATCGGCCAGGACGCAATAAGGCACGATCGAGTACTTCTGGACGATTTGTTGCGGCTAATAGAATCACGCTAAGATTCGGCTCGAATCCGTCCATCTCCACCAGGAGGGCGTTCAGAGTCTGTTCCCGTTCGTCGTTGACCGAGCCAACGTGTACACCGCGTTGGCGCCCGATCGCGTCCAATTCATCGATAAAGATAATACAGGGAGCGTGCAGCTTCGCCTGCTGGAACAGGTCACGCACCCGCGCAGCGCCGACACCGACGAACATTTCGACAAAATCGCTGCCGCTAATCAAAAAAAACGGCACCCGGGCCTCACCGGCAACGGCACGCGCGAGCAGCGTCTTGCCGGTCCCGGGCGGCCCGACAAGAAGTACTCCCCTGGGAATGCGCGCACCCGCGTCTTCGTATTGCTTTGGGCTCTTAAGAAAATTGACCACCTCTTCGAGTTCAAATTTCGCTTCGTCGCACCCGGCGACGTCCGCAAACTTCACCCCAGTGTCCGGATCTGCCACAAGGCGAGCCCGGCTTTTGCCGATCGAAAAGAGGGACTGGCTGGCCCCCGCCATCCGGCGCGAAATCACGGTCCAGATCAAGATCATCAGGCCAATCGGCAATACCCAGGCCACGAGAAATTGCGAGATCACACCGGGCCGCGCTGCTGAGTATTGAACGCCGGCTGCCTGGAGATCATTTACGAGATCAGGATCCTCAATGCGTTCCGTCCGAAAAATAAAAGGCTCCTTCCCGGGCCCAGGTGAACCGCTCGGCGATGGAACGGGGGAGACCGACGTCGTCGGATTTGCTGTTGGTGAATGATTTTCCGCCGGCTTTTCCTTCGATTCCGTCACCGGTTTGGGAACGATCCGGCCGTCGATCTCGTTCTGTCTGACCACCGCTTCGGCGACGATGCCTTCTTTGAGGTAGGTCCTGAATTCGCTGTAAGGAATCGTGCGGAATTCAACTTGTTTACCGAGCTCTTGCCAGACCCAAAGAACAAGCAGGGTCCCGAGAAAATACCAAAACCAAGATCGCCATTGCGGATCGAGCTTGTCGACCTTGGTCGGTTTCTTGATCGGAAGCGTGATCCGGGGTTCTCGTTTCATGATCGGTTAGCGTATTCGATTTCCTTTCGCGCCGGTCAAACATCTGCACAAGGAACGTTCGACATTACAAAACCAGAGCGATTTTTGTATTCAGGAATTTGGCAGCGCGACGGGCTTGTAACCAAATAATCCTCGTTCCTTGATCACTGTAGCAGCCTCTTGCGGGATCATATTCTCCCAACCCGATTCGCCTTTCTGAATCTTCGCCAGCACGTCCCTTGAGAATATATCCATGACTGCAGGATTGCTTCCACGAATCGGAACAAGGTTGCCGCTATCGAGCAGATGCGCATAGAGATTTCGCAGATGCATCTCAACTTGGAGATTGATCGCGTTTATCCAAACATCAATCGCAAGCGGGTGCTCAGATTTTCCAAGTGCAGTTGTTGGTGATTCAGATGGGTTTTGAGAACAATACCGGTCATACGCATTGATGCGCATCGGGTAAATGTAGAGCTTCACCAGGTTGCGGAACAGCCGACCGAACGATTCCAGAATCCCTCCGTCAAGATTCTCGTAATATTTCTCGTTAAACACCTCCAGCAGATTGTTGATGCCCATCACGACACCAATCATCTCCTTCGTATAACGACGGAAATAACCGATCAGACGATAGAACTCTTGATAATCGGAAATGATCACGTTGCTGCCGGTAGCTGCCAATGCATCGATGCGAGCCAGAAAATCGTGATAATCGATATCTCCACTCGAAAGGAGATTGTGCATCGTGATTTCCATCAGAACGATAATATTGGCGCCCTGCAGGACCGGTTCGGCAGTGAACTGAGCCATCGCGCATCGCATCATGTCTTCATTCACCAGCGTGACAGGACGAAAACTTCCGCGCTCAACGATAATGGCCTTTTTATATAGAATCTCCGAGGGCTGAATCACTTCGCCTTTCGGATTGAACAGGACAGCGTTTGTCAGTTTGTGCTCGACGAGCTTGAGGCTCATGATCCGGTTGTCCACGTCGACAAATTGAGGACCGGAAAAATTGATCATGTCGACCTCGATGCGACCCGAGACCAGATTGTCGGCGAGGGAGCGAACAAACGCATCCGGATCAGAGGCTAAATAAAAGGCACCATAGAGAAGATTCACGCCGATCACTCCGAGAGCTTGCTGCTGCAGAAGGTTCTCTCTATCGAGCATTCTGACGTGGATGATGATCTCACTGGTGGGACCTTTCGGTTCCACCTGAGATCGCACTCCCATCCAGCCGTGGCATTCGTTGGTCCCTTTATAGCTTCGCGCAGCCACCGTTTCGGCAAACACGAAAAATGTCGTCCGATCACCTCTCTGCGCATCCAAGCGCTGAAGAAGCAGATCGTATTCACGATTGAGCATCAGTTCGAGTCGTTCCCGCGAGACATAGCGTGCGCTCTTTCCATAGAACGCGTCACTGAACTTCATGTCGTACGCCGAAATTGACTTCGCGACCGTGCCGGCGGCGCCGCCCACCTGGAAGAAATGTCGCGCCACCTCCTGGCCCGCTCCAATCTCTGCGAACGTCCCGTACTTCGGTTCGTCGAGGTTAATCGTCAGGGCCTTACGATTTGTCGTTACGTGCTGCGATGATTCCATAGGTAAACCGCTTCTCCGTTTCGATTTGGTATATCAGGCATTGGCCTGCATTCAACACCATTCCTGGCCGGCTACTCTCTACCTATTGTTGCAAAGTCGCACGGGTAAATGTGGTCCGAACTCGCGGGAAAGATTCGGGGAATTTTTTTTGCAGAAATCCAAGAATCTTTTCGCGGATCTCACACCGAAGATCGAAAAGTTCCCTTGCCGCCGCAGCGCTTGCGAGAATACGAATCTCGACGCTATCCGATCGAAAATCGGTGACCTGAAGCACGAAGACACGCTTATCCCAGAGGCTTGAGGCTTCTACAACTCGCTTCGATTCCGCACGAAGTTCGTCAATCGGGATTTGAAAATCGGCGTAAAAGAACACTGTTCCAATTAAATCAGAGCTGGATCGAGTCCAATTCTGGAACGACTTCTCCAAAAAGTAGGTAATAGGGACTATCAGCCGTCGCTGGTCCCAGACACGAATGACAGCGTACGTCAAAGTGATCTCTTCGATCGATCCCCATTCCCCTTCGACAACAACCATGTCGTCGATTCGCATCGGCTGAGTTATCGCAATCTGGAATCCGGCGATAATCGTAGAGAGCGATTTCTGAGCAGCAAATCCGGCAATTACACCAGCCAATCCAGCCGATGCCAGTAGGCCCGTTCCGATCTGGCGGACCTCTTGAAAATTCAGAAGGATCGATGCGACGGCGACGACCAGCACACCGAAGACGACCAACCGCCGTAGCATCTGGACGCGCGTTTGGACACGTCGTTTCTTGTACTCGTCGTACCGAAGGATCTCTGATCGGCTACCGACCATCGCTTCAACCGCGAGCACCGCCCTTATCAACAAGACCGTATTCACCACGATGCTGGCGATTGAGACGAGTTTGTAAGCGGCATTCCCGATTGGTTCCGGGAGATCGAGTATGTAAATCGTGGCCGAGATAGCACACAGGACGAGATTCGAGAAAAGCGCCTGGCCCAGGACCGGAAAAGCGCTGTAATACCAACGCATGGAGGGCCGGCGGTTGAATTCATTTAGCCAGTGATCGACGAGACGCGCGACTCGGAGACAAAAGCCGACTCCAGTTGCAAAATAACCAACCTGCGCCAACTTCGAGGCGACTGCAAAAGTAGGGAACCCGCCGAGAGCCAAGCCGATGTGGGGCAGGATTGGCACTGCGGCGAAAAAGGCTCCTGTGAAAATGAAGAAACCACTGAGCGCTCTACAAAAGGCGAACAAAACTCCCTCGCGCCAGAATTCATAACTCCCAAAATCGGAGCTCTCCGTTGGATGTTGCTTGCGACCGAGAACCCGAGCGAGCTGTCCCAAAACAAGGCCGAGCGCCAGGATTACCAGCACCAGTAGCGCTTTCGCCGGCGTGACCGCAAAGACGAGCGGTTCCCTGCTCCAGCCTCCCAGCTGCGAACTCAGCTGTAATGCAAGAACATCGATCCAGTTCGAGAACCTTTCAGCGAGAGCCTGCAGCCAGGAGGTTTTAATCCACTCGAAATGTGCCGGTGCATAGGGCAAGTAAGGTGTCGCTTCCGGCTGGAGTTCCCTTCCAAAAGCGATCGCGACTCCGGACAGGTAGACCGGGATCCAGATCAATCTCAACAAGGTATTGCGAACCGGATGTTTACACATTCAAATCGGGAGAGAATATTCGACAATAGAGGGTTGTAGACAACAACGGAACCGCTCAGCCGCAACCGATTTCCCAGTCAGGGCGACGACGAGTTCGAGAACGATTAAGAGGGGTGTAGCCTGGAAACCGAAAAGTGGACAGGCGCGACGCCTATCCTACAGAACTTCGAACTGCGAACTGCGAACGCTCTCAAGATTGTCTCAAACGCTCCTGACATAGGGTTGTCAGGTCTCTGTTCTAACATGTCTGTACCAATCGATTCAACCGGGCAACGGGCGAGTCGAACCAATCCAGACGACCAAGGAAAAGGAACAACTATGACAATTACGACCCCTGAACCAATCAGCCGACCAAAAGCGGTATCGTCCGGCCAGATTGTTCCGTTCACGCCAGAATTGGACCCTGCGATCTATTTTAGTCCTGAGGAAGATGAAAGGAGCCGAAATCCTCGCGCGTCCGTTCGAGCGGCAGATTCCTATGCGGTAACTGACCCGATTGAATATTTCCTTTACTCCGTGATTTCCGGCGCGGCAGTCGTTTCGGTGCTTCTGGGTATTCTGAGTCTGCCAAATGTTGATCCGGCAAAATCGGGGCGTTTGACCACGGGAACGTCACAAGCATTAGAGTCTTCACTTTTACCCGAAAACAGAGGTTAAACTATGCAATGTGAATCGCATCGATCGGCTCGTAGCAATTCTGATTCATCTGCAAGGCCGCAGAGTGACGCGTGCCGAGGAAATAGCAGATGAGTTCCAAACCAGTATACGCACAGTTTACCGGGATATCGCCGCGCTTGCGGAAGCCGGTGTGCCTGTGGTCGGCGAGGCGGGCGTCGGCTACAGCATCGTAAGAGGTTACCACCTTCCACCTGTGCACTTTACAACTCAGGAAGCGACCGCTCTGATAACCGCGAGTCTTTTGATGGACCGGTTCACGGATGACTCGCTTATGTCGTCGATGACGTCCGCGTTGTCGAAAATTCGGGCGGTCTTGCCGCCGGATCATCAGGATCATATTGGGCGTCTCGAAAGGCGCATGTCCATTCGAAACGCGACTCGCCAAATCCGCTCAGCGAGTCTGCTTCTGATACAAAAAGCACTCGCAGATCGGACATTGTTGCGAATTTCGTACCGGGCGTCAGGAAAAGCGGAACAGGTTCAGCGAGATATCGAACCCTTGGGACTTACTTATTACGGAGACAGATGGCATCTGATCGCGTGGTGCCGTCTGCGCCAGGATTACCGAGACTTCAGAACCGATCGAATTGAGGCAATTTCTTCCACCTCCGCCCGATTTGAAGCACGTCCGGATTTCTCTCTCACCGAGTTCCTTGGGCGATGGGAGAATACCCTTGAAACCTTCACCGGGACGATCCAGGCCGATCTGGTTGCGGCGGAACGAATCCGCAAAGAAGCGATGTTCAAAATCCTGCGAGAGGAGCGGACGCCAGAGGGGGCCCGGTTCCAGATTCAAGTCGGCGACTGGACCTGGTATGTTGGCTGGCTACTCTCTTTAGGGGAGCGTATCGTGGTGATTGAACCCGAAGAACTCCGCGTCCTTCTGGCCCGAACCGCAAGAGTGACGGCGCAGCATCACGAGGGACGGTGAATGGGGTGAGGGTTCCGAGTTCGAGGTTTCGGGTTCGAGGTTTCGGCGCTCGGCGTATTGCGAAAAAAAGCCAATCGGCTTGATGCGCTCTCAAAGGTCCATGTCAGGATATGGGCGCAGAACCTGGCGCGGTCCCTGGGAAAATCCGGTACGATCAGCTTGTAAATTTCATCCATTCGGTGCCAAAGAATCAGACTCCCGGTCCAACCTTCGTACCGACCGGGAGCAAGACCGTGAACTCCGACCCGGAACCTTCGCTGCTCTGAACAGTCACAGACCCTCCGTGGGCTTCGACGACGGCCTTGACCAGACTCAGTCCGAGGCCCAGGCCCCGTTGTGTCCGGCTCTTGTCACCGCGGTATAACCGGTCCCAAATCCGCGACTGCTCGCTTTCCGGGATGCCAATCCCGTCATCTTTAAACGTCACTTCAACCTGTTCGCCAGACGATCTGCACCGGATTGCGATGTGACCATCTTCCGGGGTGTATTTAACGGCGTTGTCCAGAAGATTTGCGAGCGCTTGTTGGATCCGATTCGGGTCAATATCTGCAAAACAGGGACCATCCAGATCAGTGACGATCTCTATCCTCTTTTCCTCTGCAACCATCCGGTAAACTTCAACCAGATTCTCCAGCAGCTGCGCGACCGACCGCCGATCTCGACGCAGATGCATCATGCCGTGCTCGGCTTCTGTAATGTCCATCAGAGTGTTCAGCATGGTCAACACTCTGTCTGATTCCTCAATACAGTCGGCCAGAGCCTCCCGTTTCGGAGCCTCAGAGTCGGTCTGAAGGGCCAATTCCGCGGAGCCGCGCATACGAGTCAAGGGCGTGCGCAGATCATGTGCAACATTGTCGAGCGCCTCGCGCATCCCACGTATGAGCGTCTGATTTTTCTCAAGCACTCGGTTGAACTGTCGCGCGAGTTCCGCGAGTTCGCTCTGCGCATGGCTTTCCGGTACCCGCTCCGAAAGATTGCCGGTATTGATTATGGTCCGAGCCGTTCGCATGATTTCGCGGACCGGCGCCGTCGCGCGATGGGCAAAGAACGCGCCGCCAACCAGGCCGAGAAAGAACGTTGGCGCCATCACCAGAAGAAATGAGTTGATGAAAGGACCCAGTAAAGTCTCGCTGCGATTGATACTACGCCCGACCTGCAGTATTGATCCGTCGCTCAACACAGTTTTGGCGATGATGAATTCACTGCGATCATCCTTCGGAATCTGAAGCCAGGACTGCTTATTCGGAGCCCCCTCGGCGACCGGGGTCCGTGCTCCTCGAAGCCAACCTTCCGGAGCAAGCAGTAACATAACACTCTGTCGGGCGTCAGTTACACGAACAAAAAATGGCCCTTCGTTTTGATCGAAATCCGTCCGATGAACGAGGGCGTTCAAGGCCGATAAGCCCTGATTCTCATAGATCGCTGCGCACTCCTTGAGGCGCGCTACAATGATCTCGCGTTCGCTTTGTTCGAAAAAGGAGGTTAACAAAAAATAAAGCAGGGCAAACAAAACGGCGGCACTGACTGTAAATGCGACCGCAAACAAGAGACTAAGGCGGACAGCGAAGCTCTGCCAGAGCCTGCTAATTTGACCGGACGACATAACCGACCCCTCGCACTGTATGAATCAACCTTTGGGCGAACCCTTTATCGACTTTGGAGCGAAGCCGATGCACCAGCACATCCACCACATTCGTTTGAGGGTCGAAACTGAAATCCCAGACATGCTCCAAAATCATTGTCTTGGTGACGGGTCGTCCAGCATTTCTCAGTAATAACTCCAAGAGCGCAAACTCGCGGGATTGAAGATCGATTTTTTGCCCGTCGCGAACAACCTCTCGAGTAAAAAGGTCGAGTCTCAGGTCGGACACCGACAAATGGCTTGGCTCAGCAGAATGAGTTGAGCGCCTGATGAGAGCTTGAACGCGTGCGAGCAGTTCAGAGAAAGCAAACGGCTTGGTGAGATAGTCGTCACCTCCGGATTGCAGCCCGAACACCCGGTCGTCGACCCCGGCTTTGGCGCTCAGAATAAGGACCGGTAGGGAAACCTTTTTTTGTCGCAGCTGCCGGAGCAGCGAAAGTCCATCCATGGCCGGCAACATCAAATCGAGGACGGCAGCGTCGTAGGAAATCGACAATGCAAAGTCGAGGCCCTGTCCGCCATCCTTTGCCCGATCGACTGCAAATCCGCTCTGTTTGAGGCCATTTACGACAAAGGAAGCAATTTTGTCGTCGTCTTCGACAACCAATATGCGCATAGGAGAAACAGAACTATAGCAGATATCCGTAACTCCAAGGTTTGCGAAACTCATTTTCAGCGTCCGTCAATCGTTGAAGATTTTCCGAGAGGATTTCGAAGAGAGAAATCCGTGCAAGTCCGGTTCTGAATTCGTTGTCGAGGCCGAATGGCTTCGATAAACCGATGCTCTTCCGGGGCACCGGAAGAGCATCGTAGCTGACCTGGGAATTAGCCCTCGTTGGATTCGTCGACGGTCAGATAGTGAGTACCGTCCTTCGTCCAAACCCTTACCAAAGTCTGGTTGCCTGTCCGATTCTCGGTTTGGGCAACAGCCTCTTGTGCGCTGTGCACAGGCTTATGATTTAGCTCAGTGATGACATCTCCGGCTCGGAGACCAGCCTGATAAGCCGGGGAATCAGGAGCAACTTCTGTGATGACTGCGCCCTGCACCCCTTCCGGGATATTCATCTGGTTGCGGGTGTTCTGGTCGAGATCAGCCACACCCACGCCCGCGAGACTCTCTTTGTGATTGTTCCCGTTGTCGTTGGTTGATTTTGCAACCTTCTCATCCGGGATGTTGCCTAGCGGAACATCAATCGAGCGAATTTCCCCATTTCGGTTGACCGTAAAATGCACGGTTGCACCAGGGCCAGTTTCTGCCACTCGAAGCTTGAGCTGGCTTGCGTCCTCGATCGATTGGCCGTTCATCTCTGTGATCACGTCGCCACTCTTGAATCCGGCTTTATCGGCAGGGCTGCCTGGAGAGACATCTCCAACGAGCGCACCATTCGTCTTATCAAGCTTGAATGCAGTCGCCAGATCCGGGGTCAAATTCTGGATCATAACGCCCAGGAACCCACGCTCGACGCGGCCGTTTTTCACCAGGCCGTCCATTACCCATCGGCAGAGGTTCGAGGGAACCGCAAAACCAATTCCCTGGTTTCCGCCGCTGTGCGTCAGGATTTCAGAATTGATTCCAACGAGGCGTCCGTCCGTGTCGACAAGAGCACCGCCAGAATTGCCTGGGTTGATCGCGGCATCGGTCTGGATGAAGTCTTCATCGTTTTGACCCGAAGTCGTCCGGTCTTTGGCGCTGATAATCCCTTTCGTCACTGTCTGGCCAATTCCGAACGGGTTACCAATCGCAAGAACAACATCGCCAACTTCAGCTTTGTCGCTATCCGCCAAGGTCAAAGCCGGCAGATTGTCCGCTTTAATCCGGATCAAAGCGACGTCTGATTTCGGGTCTGTTCCGACAACTTTAGCAGTAAATTGACGGCCATCACTTAAAGCGACCTGAATTTCGGTGGCATTGTTCACGACGTGGTTGTTCGTCAAGATGTAACCATCCGGCGACACGATGACTCCCGAACCGAGCCCGTGTTCAGCGGGCGATTGAGAATGGCCGGGATCCTGCGGATTAATGCCATCCGGACCAAAGAATCGGCGGAAGAAATCGAGTTCCGAACTCGATAGTTGATTGGATTGTCCCTTTATCGTGACGTACACCTTCACGACGCTCGGAGCGACCTTTTTAACGATCGAAGCGAAACTCGTTCCTTCCTTTATGTCCCGCGTCAAAGGGGTGTTATCCACCTGCACGTTCAAAGGTGCATTCTGGGTGGTTTGATTATTATTTCCATTCCCGTTCAGAGCAAACCCAGTGGCCACAGAAAGGGATATTCCTCCGGCCAGTAGCATGCTCAATACGAACGGTTTAAGTGATTTTCTCGTCATAAGTTTTTAGATTGGTTTGCCAGGCACTATCAACCGAGAGGGTTGGCAAACCCCTTGCTCGAACATTACAAATTGGACATAAAGCGAGTTCGAACGTTCGAAGCGGAGTTCGGACGTATCTCCAGACAGCCTACCGCCGTGACGAAATCCGAGGACAATCCTGCAGAGATTGGCAAAGCCGCAACGCCCTGCACCGGGAAAACAACGGAAGTTTTCCTTGTCTTTCTTAAGCTCGGCGTCACTTCGTTCGGAGGGCCAATCGCCCATCTCGGATTCTTCCAACGTGAATTCGTCCAACGACGCGCCTGGATCGGAGCAGATGCGTTCGGCGACCTCGTGGCATTCTGTCAGTTTCTTCCAGGACCAGCCAGCAGCCAAGTTGCAATTGCACTTGGATACATGCGTGCGGGTGGTCGTGGCGCAGTCGCGGCATGGACTGGGTTCGGGATGCCATCCGCCATCTTGATGATTTTCGCAGCCTACGGATTTCAGGCCTTCAACGCAGAATCAGGATTTCTTCACGGCCTGAAGATTGCCGCCGCGGCCGTCGTTGCGCAGGCACTCTTGAGCATGGGACGCAAGTTCTGTCCCGACGTGGCTCGATTGCTTATCGCGGCGATCTCTGCAGTTCTGGTTCTCAGTTTTCCCGTTGGGTGGCTCCAAATTCCTGTTCTCGCAGCTGGGGCTCTGTTCGGGTCGAAGTTTCTGCGTGATTCCCAAAAACTCGCGGAAAGATATGACTACGTTGGGAGCGCCAAAGGTTCCCGGATAGCCCGGTCAAGTCTAATCCTTTTCTTCACTCTCCTTGTCGTCATGCCAGCGCTGTCAAAGCTCTCCCGGAACCATTGGGTCGAGCTGGCAGACGCATTTTACCGATCCGGTGCATTGGTTTTTGGCGGCGGACATGTCGTTCTTCCGCTGCTCCAGTCCTCGACCGTCGCAAAAGGGTGGCTAACTCAAAATGCCTTCATGGCCGGATACGGCGCCGCGCAAGCGGTTCCAGGTCCTCTGTTCAGTTTCGCAGCCTATCTCGGGGCAGTGATCGGGCCAACGTGGGTTGCCGGCATCTGGTGCCTTCTCTGGATCTATGTTCCGTCGTTCCTGCTGATTCTGGGAGCTCTGCCGTATTGGGAGTTTTTGCGTCAAAATGCGGCCGTCCAGTCCGCCTTACGAGGGGCAAACGCCTCTGTCGTCGGGATTCTTCTCGCCGCGTTTTACAAACCTGTTCTGGTCGTTGCGATCAATTCCCTGGCAGCATTGACAATCACGCTCCTCGCCTTTCTCCTGCTTCAGTTTGTAAAATGCCCGGCATGGCTGCTCGTCATGCTATGCGGTTTGGCCGGTATCGTCTTTCTCAGGACATAACGGGCAGCCCGGCGCTTTTTTTTATCAAAAATGCGGGTCAGGCTCCGGCGAGCGGGTCACATTCCCTGCTCTTTCTGAATCATTTGCAAAACTGAATCGATTCGGGATTCTCCACCGGCGACTGCCCTCGCCTCCGGGAATCCTTCCACAGCAAGCCTGGTGAGGATGTGACCAGGCGGCATTTCAACAAAGAGCCGGGCGCCCAATTCGAAAATCAGCGTAGTCGCATCGTGCCACCGAACCGCATGAGCAACATTGCTAACCAGATCCAGGCGGATCGCGGCCGGATCCCGGAGTCTCCTCCCGCTGCGATTTCCGATGATATCGAATTTTGGCACACGCATAGCAACTCCTTCGATTGCCCGAGTCAGCGCCTCCTCGACAGGTCGCAAAAGGGGACAGTGCGATGGAACGGCAACATTCAGAAGCCTGGTTGTATTCGCACCGGCTAATCTCGCTGCCTCCATGAGTGTTTCCAGGCCCATGAGCGAGCCCGACACAATGATCTGCCGAGGTGCGTTGAGGTTTGCCAGGTAAACAGGCGTCTCAGGCGTATTAATCCCGCCGATCAATCGGATCAATCGGTTTTCATTGAGCCCGAGGATTGCGGCCATTCCGTACCCCTTTGGGAATGCGTGCTCCATCAACTCCGCGCGAAGACGAACCAACAACAACGCCTCGCCGAAGTCGATCGAATCCGCGATCACAGCCGCGGCAAAAGCGCCTACCGACATTCCCGCGACGAAAGCGGGGGGTGTCCCTTCTGCGATCAATGCTCGACCATACGAAACTTCGGCAATCACCAATGAGAGTTGGGCCGCGATCGTAGAGCTGAGGGCCGCTTCGGAATCGAGTTCATTGACTCGGGTCCCCAAAATAGATTCCGCATCCAGGATTGTTGCCGACGTCGCTGCACAATTCGGGAGATTGTGAAGCATTCCCGGCTGCTGCGATCCTTGACCAGGAAAAAGAAAAGCGACACTCATTCGCGACGAACCGACGCTGATGGTTTTGTACGCAAATCTATCTCCAACCGTTTCATGGGATGTGAAATAAGACGCGGTCCATACGGTGTCCGCACCACAAGGGTCTCTTCGCCTTTTGCGTAATCCAAAAGGGAAAATCCGTTTTCGTCGGTTTCAATCAGGATATCGATGGCAGCTTGAGTCGACATCGAGAGATTCAGCAAATTGTCGAGAATCTCTTCAGACACCAAGAGGTTGTGCCGTCGAACGATCAAGTCGAGGTCACTCTTAGCGTGGACGACATGCGAGCCGCTTGCCAGCTCGAATCCAACGCTCCCGACCGGTCCCCAAGCAACGTCGAGATCCCGCAGCAACGTGCATGCCCGAGAGAGCGCAGTCAAAGCCGGCTGGTCCCGGTAAGTTGGAACATTTATCTCATCGGGTGAGACCAGATCTTCGGGCGTGATTCGCGTGACAATCGAGGATGCCGGGAGCAAAGCTGCAAATCGTTCGGCTCTGCAGGCTCCCCGAATTCCAACAGGGATAAGATCTCCGATTGCCTGTGCACGCCGCACGACAACCCAGGGAGCATGCGCTAGAGCCTCTCGCAGCCAAAGCGGCAGCGGCCCGTCGTACACAAGATCGTCAAGGGAGCGGACGCACAATAGATCGTGGACGCCTACATTCATTTATCCACCCAGTCTCGGATCAGCCTGATTGTAGCCGAATTTACCAACTTTTGAATCGGGCCGGAGGATTGTACAAACCCCCCGACCAGGTGACGAGGTCTTCAATGCTTCGGGCGGCTAGAAGCGACCGTTTCGCCTCTCGAAGCTGGACGCGAAGGTCTTCTGGAAATGCCACCAAACCGTCTCGACGCAGCTTTGCCGTCATTTTGGAATCGTGCCGTAGTCCAATCGGAGTTACGCCGGCGATCGCGGCAAGAGCGGAACGGCGCTCTGTCTGTCCACTCGCTTTATAGAGATAAGCGACTCCTTCTTCAGTCACGACATGAGTGACGTCATCGCCGTAGATCATGACCGGCGCAAGCGGCATCCCAGAGCTGCGTCCGACCTGGACAGCATCCAATGATTCAACGAATGCCGGGACTCCTCCTTGCTGGAAGGTTTCGACCATCTGGACAACCAGCTTACGGCCCCGCGCCACCTCCGGTTCGCTGGGCATCAAACTCAGCCAAGCCGGGGATGAGTGACGACGACCGTGGGGGTCATGTCCCATGTTTGGCGCACCTCCGAATCCTGCCAGGCGTCCCAGGGTCACCGTCGAAGAATTTGCGTCCGGATCCAACTGCAGTGTTGAGCCGATGAAAAGATCAATTCCGTATTGGCCGGCAAGCTGGGCGAGTACCCTGTTTGAGCGCAAGCTTCCGTCGATTCCGGTAAAAAACAGATCCGACCGCGCCGCAACATAGTCTTCCATTCCAAGTTCACCGCCGAAGCAATGGACGCTCTCGACCCAACCACTCTCGATTGCCGGGATAAGGGTCGGATGAGGGTTGAGAGCCCAATGCCGGCAAATCTTACCCTTCAATCCAAGCGATTCACCGTACGTCGGCAGGATGAGCTCAATCGCTGCCGTGTCGAACCCGACACCGTGATTTAAGGAAACGATCTCGTGCCGCTCGTAAATTCCACGAATGACCATCATGGCCATCAGAATGTTCACTTCATTAATGTGGCGAGGATCCCGCGTGAACAGCGGCTCGATCGCAAATGGCCGGTCTGCTCTGACAATCAGGTCAACCCATGAACCAGGAATATCGACGCGTGCAACGTGATCCACGATTTCATTGACCTGAGCGATCACAATCCCGCTGCTGAAGCCGGTTGCTTCGACGATCGTCGGCGTATCTTCAGTATTCGGCCCGGTGAACAGGTTCCCATGGCGATCCCCTTGCGCTGCACAAACCAAAGCGACGTTCGGGATCAGGTCGATGAACATTCGGGCATAAAGCTCGACGTAGGTGTGGATCGCTCCAATCTCAAGGACGTGCTCGTCCAGCAGTTGAGCGACTCGAAGGCTTTGTGGACCGGCGTAAGCAAATTCAATCTTGTGAGCGATCCCTTTTTCGAACAAATCGAGATGTTCCGGACGACTTACGCTTGAAATCAAAAGATGCAGATTACGAATCTTTTCGGGGTCAACTCCTGCAAGCGACCGGGAAAGAAAATCTGCCTGCTTCTGGTTATTCCCTTCCAACACGACGCGGTCGCCCGGCCGGATGAGCTCTTCCAGAGCCTGAACGATTTCTTCCGGATCCAGTATCTTGCCATCGATAAAGCGCGCAGCCGACGCGATCCGTTCTGCTTTCCGTTGCCGGCGAGTCATCCAAGAGTCTCTGGGGTTCGATTCTTGCCGCATGGGGTGCAAACTCATTTACCACCTTCAGGACGAACGACGCAAACACCGTTCACCGTTCGGAGTTCGGAGTTCACCGTTCGGAGTTCGGAGTTCGGAGTTCGGAGTTCGAGGGCGATGTAGGATAGGCGTCCCCCGCCTGTCCAATTCTCAGCTTTAGGGTGACCCCAAAAGCGCTTCAGCGAGTACCTCGGACATCTCGGCTTTGGCCTGCATTTCTTACCTGTCTACGCCTTCAGAGTGTTACCTATGTATTGAACCTAATGTGTCACCGATGTTCTGAACCTGCACCAGTTCGCGACGTTGGTCAGTGACGCTTACGAGATCTTTCAACGATCAAGGTGCTTTCGACGTCGCGAGTGGACAGGCAGGGAGGCCTATCCTGCATAAGCTTGAAAGTCCAAGGGATACGGGCGCCGCCTCAGTGTCCAGCCGCGTGGCAGTGTGTAAATAAAAGGGCCGCGATGAAGGCTACAATCGGGAGTGCCGCAGAGAGAATAACGAGACGTGAGCCTTGCCAGCGCGTTTTCCAGGCTTTGGGCGATATCAGTTGACGGTGCCTTCCGGTGGTCTTAACCGACTCCGGATCGTCGAGCTCGCTTTTCATTGCAGCCGCTGACTGGTAGCGACGGTGAGGCTCGCGCTCCATTGCGTGCAGGATTATCTCTTCCAGAGGCTCGGAAATCTGCGGATTGAGTTTGCGTGGCGCAACCGGGTCGCCACTGATACGGGAGTTCATGACGATGAACGGATTAGGCCCTTCGAACGGGACCGATCCGGTCGTCATCTCGTAAAGTACGGCGCCCAAACTATAGATATCGGTTCTCTCATCGCCACGTTTCCCTTTAACCTGCTCTGGGGCCATGTAATCCGGCGTACCCATTGCCGGGGTGAATCCCGCAAAAGTCAGCCGACGCATTTCAGTGGCTTTTGCAATTCCGAAATCAATGATGCGTAGCGATCCATCATCGCAGATCATAATGTTTTGCGGCTTCAAATCCCGATGCACAACGTTGTGTTCATGCATGTGCGCAAGCGCGCCGCAAACGTAACTGGCGATCTGCACCGCATCCGGGATTGGCAACGGTCTCATTTCCTGAAGGACCGTGCTTAAGGTTTTCCCTTCAATATATTCCATTACGATGTACTGCCGGCTCTTATTCGGAACCTTGATGAATCGAAGGATATTCGGATGGTTCAATGTTTCGCCGATTTCGGCCTCGCGCTGGAACCGAGAAAACGCTGCAGGATCAGACTCCAATTGCATGTAGGGAATCTTGACGGCGACAGTCTCACCAGTTTGCCGATCCTTCGCTTTGTAAATTGAAGCCATGCCGCTGCGGCTGATCACGCCCTCAATTTCAAAGCGATCGTCAATGAGGTCGCCTGGTTTAACTTCGTTTGTCATAGTGGTTGAATGCCCCGCGCCAGTTTTTTTGAGGATCGAGATTGGCTGGTCATACTTCGGCTCGACGAGGCGGTCAACCTGAACCACCTGGACCGAAAGATTGTCATCCGTGCCTCGTCGTTCAGCAAGAGCCACCAGATAGGGGCATATTTCGTCCATGTTCAATCGATCGACGCCCTCTAAAAGCTCACTGTCACCCATATAACAATAGAGGCCGTCCGTGCATTGGACGATCCGATCGCGTGACATCAGCTTAACGTGTTTATAGTCAAAATGAACGATCGGCTCGTGGCCCAGGCTTCGGGTAAGCATTGAACGGAGCCGGCTTGCCTTTGCTTCGTGCTCACTAATCAGCCGAAGCTTGACCTGCATTGCCGTGTAGGAATGGTCGTCGGTCAGGCGTCGAATGTTTTCCCTGCGGACAAGATAAACACGTGTGTCGCCTACGTGCCCGATGAACAGCTCTTTATCGCGAAATATGCAGACAGAAAGTGTCGTCGCCATCCGGCGCTCACGTCGATTCTGCATTCCCGCCTCATAGATTTCGAGATTCGACGTGTCGAATATCTGTTTGATAATCTGCTTCGGCTGATTGACCGGGTTCATCCTTTGGAACGTCGAGATCGCGCACTCGATCGCCATCTGGCTCGCGACTTCGCCGTTCCCATGGCCGCCAAGTCCGTCGGCGACAACCGCGATCGATCCCCGGTTTAACCGTTCGGCCTCTGAATCCGGTTGCCAAAATCCGAAGCTGTCTTCATTGATTTTTCGCACCGGCCCTGTCGACGATTTCGATTCGCAACTTAAGCGCATGCAAAAGGTTCAAGGGGTGGGACCCCGCCTGGGGATCGGGGTTCGCAGAAGTAGGGTAAAGTCATTGTCAGCGAAGAACGCGGCGTTCGAGCATCAGCTGTGCCATAAAAGCGCTTTCGTTCTGCATCGATCACCAGGGACCAAGCGAGACTGGCATAGCGCGTTGGAAGCGCCACCGGACGCCTTGGAAGATGACGTGGCAAGAAAGTCGCAGCTGACGAAATTTAACCAATCCATACGCACAAAGTACTCAAATTATACACCAAACAAATTGTTCACCTTACGACTGAGAAGCTGTGCAGCGTATTTGATCTAGTCGGAGCCAGGATGGAACGTCTCAGGCTGACGAGTAAGCGATGAGCCGACCGGGGCCGAAGTCAGTTAGGCCCGGAACTTGCTGAACGCCAAGCGCTGGTGTTCGGGCCAAAACCCGGACCCACCTTAACCTTGGCAATAGAGGAATTTTGCCAATCTCATGAAAATATATATCGAATCAAATCTCTTCAGATGGCTCGCTTCTGCCAGTATTGCCGCAGGATGCGTCCTAACCTCAAGCATGTGCTACGCTCAGCAAGCAACCCCGGCTCCAAGTCCGGCGCTTGCGACAGCCGGTGATGGCAAGGATGGCAAGGAAGCCAAGAAACCTGTCGCGCAGCCCTCGCCACCTGCACCACGCTTTAAGATCTACGGCTGGATTGAAGGCGGTATTACCGGAAATCCGGATTCGCCCACTGACAATCACAATTTCGGCCACTTGCTAACAGACCGGGCGAACGAACCGCTTCTTAACCAGGTTTCGATAGTCGCTGAACGGGCGCTTGATCCCACTGTCACCGGATTCGACTGGGGATTCAAAGCCTGGTTCATGTACGGCAGCGACGCCAGGTATACGAAGTCGGTCGGTTTTCTCGACTTGACCACCGATGACCGCATCCAACCTGATTTTCCGGAGCTCTATGTCAGCGGGCATATTCCGATTCCCGGCACCAACGGGGTCGATCTAAAGCTCGGAAAATACCAGGACCCGATGTCGGCCGAGACCGTGGATCCACGAAACAATGTATTCTATTCGCACAGTTACATTTTCAATTTCGGAATTCCCGGGAACGACTTAGGCGGTTTGGCAACATTCCATGTTAACCAATACGTGGATCTCTACGGAGGCATCAATCGAGGCGTTAACATCGCATTTACCGATAACAACTCGTCGATCGCGTTCGAGGGCGGAATCGGTCTGAATCTGCTCGGCGGGAATCTAACGACTGTCGCACTCACCCACATCGGACCCGAGGATCCGCACGATAACCACGATACGCGCTACCTGAACGACATCACAACGACTTGGAAAATCACCAGTGCCCTGACATCCATTACGGATTTAAACCTGGTCTACGATTCCGCAGACAACGGCGCGTACGGATACGGAGGCGCTCAATATTTCACTTACTCAGTGAACGATTGGCTCCAACTGGGCGTACGCGGTGAGATCTGGCGTGATGTCAAAGGTTTCTACGTTGCTCAATTCGCGGATAACAACGACTTCATCCACATCGAGCGTGGTGACACGATCGCGCCCGATCCGAGCAATCTGAGCGGCGGAGATACTACCTATCTTGAGATCACCGGAGGCTTAACAATTAAGCCGCCGTTGCCAAAACCGATCCAAGGCCTGCTGCTGCGGCCTGAAGTCCGCTACGACACGTCATTAACCAGCACCGCTCCCTTTGACCAGGGCACCAAGACCAATCAATGGACGATTGGTATCGACGCAGTTCTAGAGTTCTAATCCACCTGCAAAACGCATTTTGGTCTAAGAGGCGCCGGAGATACTCCGGCGCCTTTTTGTTGAAAGCACCGGAATTTCGCCAAAGCGGCAAAGATGCGATAGGATAACAAATCAACAGGGACTTTCATTTGGACGCGAGGGCGCGGAGAATCCCTGAAACAGGCTGGATACCATGCGCTCATCATTGAGAATCGCGACCGTCTTTGGAATCGAAGTCCGCATCCACGTGACTTTTCTGCTGTTTCTGGCCTGGATCTGGATCAGCTACTATCAGGTGGCAGGATTCTCTGGGGCTGTCCAAGGAGTTCTATTTATTCTGGCACTTTTTACCTGCGTGCTCCTGCACGAGTTTGGTCACGCATTCGCCGCCCGCGAATTCGGAATCAAAACGCCCGATATCACTTTGCTCCCGATTGGAGGTGTGGCTCGGCTGAGCCGCATCCCAGAAAAACCGTGGCAGGAACTGATCGTTGCGCTTGCCGGACCTCTCGTCAACGTGGTGATTGCCGCGGGCCTGCTTTTTGTGATTCACGGGACGACCGAACTCCTGCAGATCGACCGGCTGGAGAATCCAAGGATCGAACTGCTTGGCAAACTGGCTTCCATTAACGTGATGCTGGTGATTTTTAATATGATTCCAGCGTTCCCGATGGATGGCGGCCGCGTACTGCGAGCGTTGCTAGCGATGACAATGCCTTACACGCGCGCGACGCAAATCGCCGCGTGGATTGGACAGGGACTCGCCCTGGTCTTCGGCTTTCTTGGAATCCTCAGCTACCAGGGAATCTCCTTCTTTGGAATCCGCGGCAGCCCATTCCTGATCTTCATTGCGTTCTTTATCTTCGTCGGCGCGCAACAGGAGGTCATCATGTCAAAAGGGCATCGATCTTCGCAGCCAGAATAAAATCGTTGCGATGCAGGCCCCGAATCTTGTGGGTCCAAAGCGTGACCGTGACCCGACCCCATTCTGTCAAGATCGCCGGATGATGCCCTTCTTCTTCTGCGAGTGCACCGACGCGGTTGGTGAAAGTCAACGCCTCGGCAAAATTCGCGAATCGGTAAACTCGCTCAATGCGTTGTATTCCGTCGCGTTCAACGAACAACCAGTCAGGTATTTGGGGTTTGAGTTTCGCAATTTCAGCCTCTGTCGCGAGGGGTGAGTCGCGACGGCAGGCTGCGCACTTTTCATTTTTTAGCGCATCCATAGCAAATTGGAATCTACTTCGACAGGTAGGGACGAAGCAATGCCAAGTCGGCGGCGCTGAGGCGTTCCTTTGCGGTTTTCGCCTGGTGCCAATATGGGTAAAGCAGGCGTGGCAAGCTTGCAGCATCCAATCGGCTCGTTTCGTCCGGTGAAAGACTCACATTTGCGGCTGCCAGGTTGTCCGTGAGCTGGCTCTCGGTCCGGGCGCCAATGACAAGAGAAGTCACTCCCGGACGTCCAAGCATATACGCGAGGGCGACCTGAGCAGGAGACACTTTGCCGCTGTCTGCAATTTCAACGAGGACATCTATTACGTTATAGAGCTGCTCTTCGTCATGGATTGGCGGCTCACCCCAGTTATTGAGGTGACGCGAACCATCCGGTGCCTGCTGGCCGCGACGATATTTCCCAGATAAAAGACCTCCCGCGAGCGGGCTCCAGATTAATATTCCGAGTCCCTGATCGATTGTGATCGGGACGAGTTCATATTCCGCGTCGCGGGCTTGCAGCGAATAGTAGATCTGTTGGCTGACGAATCGTGCGTAGCCACGACGGTCGGAGATGGCCAGTGCCTTCATCAGGTGCCAGCCCGAATAGTTTGAAGCGCCGACGTAACGTACTTTCCCTGTTCGAACCAGAGTGTCCAAAGCTTCGAGAGTCTCATCCAATGGCGTTTTCCCATCCCATTCGTGAAGCTGGTAGAGATCGATTCGATCAGTCCTGAGCCGCTTCAGGCTCTTTTCGCATTCACGAATGAGATGATAGCGGGATGCACCACCATCATTCGGCCCGGATCCGACGACCATTCTTGCTTTTGTCGCAAGCAAAAGGTCTTCGCGGCGCCCTACCAGAACCTCGCCAAGAATTTCTTCGGAGAGCCCGTCCGAATAGCAGTTTGCCGTGTCAAACAGATTGACGCCTGCTTCGATACAAAGATCCACTTGGCGCCGCGCTCCGGCGACATCCGTTGCCCCTACTTTGCTGAAAATACTGCGACCACCGAAAGTCATCGTGCCCAGGCTGAGCACGGAAACCATCAGGCCGGATTGTCCTAATTGACGATATTCCATTCGCCCTCATACATCAGGATTACGCGAGCAGCGAACAGCTTTGGGTGAAGAATCCCACAGGCAGGCCGGATTTTTTTGGATTCCGGAATAAATCGATCGCCTGCTTCCGCTCGGCTTGTACTCTCGCGGGAAGTGGTTAAACTCCTGATCCAGCGTCCATACCCAAACATCGAATGAGGTCCTATTTAATTATTATCCTGCTGGCCGTCGCGACCACAAGCGTTGCGTTCGGACGGTTAGGAGATTCTGAACAAGAATTGAAGGGACGATACGGGAAACCGGTTCTGGTTCGATCCGGCGAAAAATACAATCCTTACTTTGAAAAGCTGATTGATTTCCGAAAGGAAGGAATCTCGATCTCCTGCGGCCTGCACGAGGGCCGATGCGTAATGATCACCTACGAGCGCGATCAAGGGTTCAAGCCAATGGAAGTCGAAGGCTTCTCTCTTCTGAATAAAGCGAACAGCGGAGTATTCGTTGAACGCAATGCCACGTCGCTCAAATATACCTTCAAAAAGGATTACCCCGGAATCGTGAACGGCTCAAAAAAAGCCCTTCGAAGAATGCGCAAGGATTTTGAATCGACAGAACAAAAGGGCTGAGTTCGATGGTTTTGAAAAATTTAGTCTTTGAGGTGGTTCAGCAACAGGATGGAAGTTGGATCGCTTCCGGCATCGGAGACGATATCTTCACAGCAGGGTCGGATCTCGAAGACCTCCAGGTTAACGCCCTGGAAGCGGTCCGCGCACACTTCTTTGACGAAAAAGCTGACAAGTTCGAGGTCCGCCTGGCCCAGGTTGTTTCTCAATTTATGTTTGCCGCTTGAGAACCCCACCTGAAATATCCGGGAACGCTTTGGTTACCTGCCTGTGCAGGCATTGGGACTATCACGTCGTCAAACAGATTGGTCATCATGTGCGCCTGGAGACCGTTATTCCGCGATTTCAGAGACTCACTGTCCCTTTACACGAGACACTGAGGGTCGAATTGCTTCTCACGATTCTGAAGCGCATCGCAGCTCATAAGCGGGTGCAAATCGACCTGCTACTCGAAACGCTCTGACTGAGCTGAGTAACCGGTCTATTTTTGAGGAATCCGAAAAAGGTGTCTGGGGGGAAGCCAGACGAGGCTCACAGGCATTTACCTGGCAATCAGGCAGGGAGAGGATTCGATGCACTTCGACCTTTCCCTCCAAACGTCCTTGCGATCTCGTTCTCCTTCGAAAAATCCCTCAGATACGAGAGATTAAACGGTACGAATTCGGTCTCAGCGACGGCCGGGCCCTCCTCGACGCTCGGATATTGCGGGAGGTTCTTCAGCAGCGCTGTAATAATTTGAGCATACACATCCATAGTTAGTACTGATTCAATGGTTGAGTGTCATTTAGGCTACTCTGGTGCCAGGACGTTCCGATCCTGGTGTTTTTCTTCAGAGTTCGAGTTCACTTCCGACGCAATATCAAAAGTAACTCTACGATTCTCGGAGTCAGCATGACCGCGGTAAGGCTGGCTATAAACGCCAAATCGCCGATCGCTTTGGTGATATCCATTTCTCTCCTCTTCAAGTTTCTTATGTAACCTTGAAAGAATCAGCGTTTGAAAATCCTCGCGGATTTCGCCCGCTTTATTTCTCTCAGCGTCCCAGACCTTGTGCTCCCTATCGGAACACCGCTCTGAGATGCCCAGAAAAACTGCATGGAAACTGATAAGAAAGTAACACTCTTAACCGGTCGGTCAATATGAATATTATTTTTAACTTTTCACACTATAAATACATTATAGTAAATAACTTACGATATAAATATTCGATAAGTATCAGAGGTTAAAGGACCGCTTTCTTGGTAAGAATTCGCATTTATTCCCGATTATTGTTCATTTGCTCACGATTGTGAAGCTTGCGTCGGTCGCAATTCTCAAAGGCATTTGCAGGCGATCCCGGCAAAGGCTATCCAGCTCCATCCGGAACTTTCGCTCACAAAATGCGAGACGAACCGGGCAGTTTTTTGATAAAGGCAACTCCCATGTATCGGCCGCTTCGATTTTTCCCCCGCGCTTTCCCTGTCATCACGGCTTCGATTCTTATCGCCGTCACCGGGTGTGCGTCACACCACTCGATCAGTGCAAGGCCCAGAAAGCAGGTCGAGATCACTTCCAGTCCGCCCGGTGCCAAAATTGAGATCAATGGGCGCTATGTTGGCGACGCACCGCTGAAAGTCGACATCGAGACGAATGCAGGCGGCCGCTTTTGGCGAGATACGATCATAAAAGCTTACCCAGCGGATAAAGGGTACACCCAAATTCGAGCGTATAACGGCGCAGCACGCTGGAACATCAGCGACACAGTGCCAGACGAGATCGATTTCAACACACGGTCAGAGCCGGGCGCGGGCCTCCAGCAATAAATGGACTGGTCACGGACTTTGTGCGCTAGCTAACCCGCATTTCTCACGACCCGTGGGTAATGCAGTGCTCAGGCTAGTGTTTCCGCTTGGCGGCCTCGGTCATGGCCCGATCTATCAGAAGAGTTGCAAGCTGTTGTGTCCCTTCATCGAGATCGCTATTGGCCTGCTTTAGTCGGCGGGAGTCGTGGCTTTTGAGTGCGACCTCAACTTCAAGTACCAGCGCGTTAATCTTGCGTTGTTCACCCGGTTCGATTTGATCGCCGACGAGCGTCAACGCGCTACGGACCGCAGGGAGCAGCTCGTTGCTCTTGAGAACCGTCTCGGTCCAGAGTCGCTCAGCCATGTCGTCGAACGCATGGTCCAGGGATTCTGCGATCATTTTTTCGACGGCCTCATCTGCAACGTCGACGGCACTGTGCAGATCGATGACTTTTTCACGTCCCGTTTGAATGTCGCGCGCCAGAACATGAAGAATCCCATTGGAATCGATTTCAAACTGGACACCGACTCTCGCCAGGCCCTTTGATACTCTCTCGAATTCGAGCTCAAAGCGACCAAGCTCCCAATTGTCCTTCGCGAGTTCGCGCTCACCCTGCAAGACGACGATTTGCATTGCCGTCTGGTTTGTGACGGCGTTTGTGAACATCTCTCCCGCTTTGCACGGAATCGTGGAATTGCGGGGGATCAAAACATTCATCAAACCGCCAAAAGTTTCGATTCCGAGGGAGAGCGGAGTGACGTCAAGCAGAACGACATTTTGAACTTGTCCCGAAAGAATGCCTGCTTGAATCGTTGCTCCCACTGCAACCGCTTCGTCCGGGTTTTGCGGAATGTTCGGCAAACGTTGAAATACTTCGGCAACGAACTGCCGCACGATCGGCATTCGCGTTACGCCACCGACCAAGATTACTTCATCGAGCTTTAGCGGATCCAGCTTTGCATCGTCGAGAGACCGCAGGCAATGGGACCGAGTGCGTCGAATAATTGGCCGCGCAATCGCTTCGAGCTCCTGCCGACTCAGATTGTATGAGAAACTATGGTTACCTGAGAGAAAAGGGACCTCAATCTGGACCATGTCCTCCGTCGACAAGCGGACTTTTGCAGAATGTGCAAGTTCGCGAAGTCTCGCAAGGAACAGTTTGTTCTCAAGTTGCGGGCGCAAATCCGGATGGCGCGCGGTAATACGTTCTTTCAGGAGGCGGACGAGTTCACGATCGATATCATCGCCGCCGAGTCGCGTATTCCCATTGGTAGAAAGGACTCGAAACACTCCATCATTGAGTTCGAGAATCGAAATATCAAACGTCCCGCCGCCGAGATCGTACACGGCGATCCGAGAACGATCATTTAATCGATCCAACCCGTAGGCAAGCGCCGCGGCGGTCGGCTCATTGACGATCCGTTCCACCGTAAAGTCAGCGAGTTCGCCCGCGCGCATGGTGGCTTGACGCTGCAGATCGTTAAAGTAGGCAGGAACGGTAATGACTGCGCGATTGATTGAATGACCGATGCTCGACTCGGCATCGGATTTCAGCTTTTTGAGAACGAGACTGGAAACCTCCTCTGGCTTTAGCAATTGATCGCCGATCTCCACCAGCATCCGGCCGCTCTGAGATTTTACGGCAAACGGAAAATCGTCTTTCTCCGATTCCCCTGTCCGACGTCCGATCAAACGCTTGACTGAAAAAACGGTTCGCTCGGGGCTCAATGCCCGCATTCGCTCAGCCGCTATTCCAACAATCGGGTCGCCCGATTCAGGGAAATAGACCACAGAAGGCGTCAGCCGAGACCCATCCCGATCTGCGATCAAGATCGGAAACCCGGAATCCATCACGCCAATCAAAGAATTCGTTGTTCCGAGGTCGATGCCGACGATGTCATTCATAAGGTGCCAAAATTACCAACGTATTCGAACGCGGAATTAGCCGAGTTCTTCGAGGCGGATTTTTCTTTCGCGCACCTCGCTCAACCACTTTTGGACGAATGTGAGACTGAGCGCAACTTGTGCGAGAGGCACCCGGAATTGGGCACGATTCCCTCTCCACATCTCGTCGATACGCCGGAGATCTGCCAGCAAACTCTGTTCCCGACTCGACAATGCAGCGTCAACATCGTCCAGCTTGGCGCGGACCCCCTCGACTCGTTGAAACGCCAGAGCACGCAACAAAGCCGAACTTTGCGATGACATCGATCCGAATTCGTTGTCGACCGCTTCAAGTGCCTTGGCAACGATCCCAAACAGGTCTCCGAGATCCGAATCGAGCCGGCCACCCGTGGCATCTCCGAATTCGAGCATCAACAAATGCTGAGTTCTCGTTGCCGGATTGGAGAGTGTTCGGAACGCCATATTGAAAGAAGAGAGCATTTCCGTGTCTCCAGCGGTAAAACGGGATGATTCGTTTTTCCGAAGATAAGCTGTTTTCAGTGATTCCTCGTCGATGAATGGCCGGCGTTCAATGCCGAGAAGGGCGAAGTAATCGATCATGCAGAGAAGCTTTCGCCGCAGGAACAATGGGCTACGGCGTTCGGATTCGTCACTTTGAACCCCCCTTTTTGAAGATCATCGGTGTAGTCCAACAACGATCCACTCACGAACAAGGCGCTCTTCGGATCGACGACGACGCGCACGCAATTGGATTCGACGAGAATATCCCGGTTCGCGGGTCCATCGACGAGATCCATCTTATACTGAAGACCAGAGCAACCACCGCCAATCACAGCAACACGAAGCGCCCCCTTGGGGCGGCCCTGCCGCTGCAACAATTGGGAAAGTTTCGCTGCAGCGGTGCCTGTCACCTTCACCAAACGCTCATTGCCGATCTTGTACTTTATATCTGTCGCTTCGGTCACGCGGGAATATCGAATCTGCAGTGCGCAAAAGCAACAGTGCCTGGCTCCCACCTTTCGCGGTCAGTCAATCCGTCGGGTCAAGCACGCTAAACGACCATTTCAAACCGGCCGGCGACAGGCTCCAAGTCTTCATTCAGAGGCTCTCTGGACTCCAACCACTCGGCCTGTCGCCGAGCAATGGCTTCAACGTCTCCAACGGCCGTGACCTGCTGCAATTCAGCTCGCAGCAGACGCCCCCCTGGCATCCCTTTCGAATAAGCCATCAACCGTCCGCGAAGAGCCGCCATCGTATACTTCTCCGATCCACTTTCGCCGACAGCGAGTTCACAGTGCCGAATGATGTGCGCCCATCGCTCTTTGATCGATGGGTTTGGCAATACTTCGCCGGTTCGCAGGAAGTGTTTGGCACGACGAAATAGCCAAGGGGAGGTCATTGCCGCGCGACCAATCATCAGACCACGGACCTTCGTCGAACGGAGTCGATAAGCGATCTCTTCAACTTCGACGAGATCGCCGTTCCCGATCACCGGAATCGTCAGAGATTCCGCAACGCCGGCGATCGCATCCCAATCGGCTGACCCGGTGTATCCTTGCTCTTTGGTGCGCCCATGGACGGCAACGGCCATCACCCCGGACTGCTCCAGGATGGTGGCGGTCGTGATGGCATTGATCGACTGAGAACACCATCCCAGGCGTATTTTGGCCGTAACAGGACAAGGAGCGACCGCCGCTACGACTGCCGCCGCAACCCTCTCCAAGAGCGGGCAGTCCTTTAGGAGAGCGGAGCCGCCCTGCTTGGAGACGACCTTGTTAACAGGACAGCCAAAATTCAGATCGATAAAGTCTGGTTGCACCCATTCGACGACAGATTTCGCGGCCTCCGCCAAACGTGCGGGATCGGCCCCGAATAATTGAACGCCCAGTGGCCGCTCAATGTCGCGAAAAGAGAGCATTTCACGCGTGCGCTGATTCCGATGCAGAATCCCGTCCGCAGAAACAAACTCCGTCACCAGCACATCCGCGCCCTCTTCTTTGCAGAGTCGCCGAAATACTGAATCCGTTACTCCCGCCATAGGCGCGAGGTAGAGCGGCACGGAATTATTGAACCAGGGGAGCATTATTGTTCCGGCTGAACAGCCGGTCCTTTGGGGACCAGTAACGCGTAGACTTCTTCCTGTATAGAATCCAGCTGATCCAGCTTCAGACGCGGGTCGCCGACGATGAATGCTTCCCCGGTTTTTGCATGCTCGTAAATGAGGATTCTTTCGTTTTCACTCTCCCGAACATCGACCTGTTTTAACGTTCTTTTCCGTTCGAGCAAGATCGCAAGCACGTACCGAACATTCGCATGCTCGGCCCGGTCTTCACTGATCAGTTTTCGCAATAGCTCCTCAGCCGACTCCTTCGGCATGCGCTCCGGTGCCGGCGGTTCAGGAGCCTGATACTTCGATTTCCAAAATGAAAAGGGTTCAGCCCCTTCTTTGGCCTTCTGCCAGGCATTCTCGGAAACATCCTCCCGGCGGAACCCATCGCGATCGCGAAACAATAGCGTATAGATCGGATCCCCATCGGCGAAAGGTTCTTCCGTTCGAACGCAGTAGCGGCTGCGGGTCTTGATTTCCCACTCTGGCAACATTGTACCAATGAATAAGCACGGATAGTCTGAACCTTCAACGTGCTTCAACGAAACGGCCTCTTTCGGGCTCTCGGTGATTTTTCGTTGTGCAATCGTGCGTCATCTCTTCAGATTGAGACGTATGGAAAAGGTCATCCCACCGGGGTCGACAATCGGCCTCTTGGGCGGTGGGCAGCTGGGACGAATGTTTGGAATCGCCGCGCGGCGAATGGGCTACCGGGTCCACACGTTTGAACCGTCAACCGACAGCCCGGCCGGTCAGATTTCAGACCAGGAGTTTAACGGCTCTTACACCGACTGGGATCTGCTTGAGGCATTTGTTCGCTCAGTGGATGTCGTGACTTTTGAATTCGAAAATATACCTGCTGAAGTTGTCGACCGGATCTCTCAATCCAAGGCGGTTCATCCTCGATCCGAGGTCCTGCACATTTGTCAGAATCGAGAGCGCGAAAAAGGCTTTCTACGCAACCACGGTTACCCCCATGCGCCATTCGCCGTTGTCTCGGATCAGGTGGAACTGGACGCTGCCCTCGCCTCGATCGGCGCGCCCGCGGTATTGAAGAGTGCGGATTTTGGATACGACGGAAAGGGACAGCAGAAAATCTCTAGCGGCGATGGCCCAAAATATTCTGCCTTTGAAGGCCGAAGAGCGGTCCTTGAGAAATGGATTCCTTTTGAGCGGGAGTTATCCGTTATTTGTGCCCGAAGTTCCGCCGGGAATACGTGCCTGTTCGCGGCTTCTGAAAACGTGCATACCCGGCATATTCTGGACTATTCCATCGTCCCAGCCCGGATTGATCCCGAGATCCAGCGCACTGCAGAAGCAATTGCCACTAATATTGCGCACGACATCAATGTCGTGGGCCTGATTGCAGTGGAATTTTTCCTCACGCAGGATAACCAGTTGATTGTGAATGAACTCGCTCCCAGGCCGCACAACTCCGGGCACTACACGTTCGATGCCTGTGTCACGAGCCAGTTCGAACAACAACTTCGCGCCGTCTGCGCCCTGCCATTCGGTTCCCCGAAACTGTTAACGCCGGTAGTGATGGTGAATCTGCTTGGGGATCTTTGGAGTGATCGGTCCCAGCCCGATTGGAGCCCGGTTTTAAATGATCCCTATGCGAAACTTCACCTCTACGGGAAGACAGAAGGGCGTCCGGGCCGCAAAATGGGTCATTTCTGTGTGATGCGGGAGACTCTCGATGAAGCACTCGAAGGAGCGTTAAAAATCAGGCAGGAACTGAGCAATGCGAGCCAATATCGATAGAACATTTTCGATCTTCCATCGCGGGACGATCGTTCTGGCCACTTGCTTCATTTTATTGCTGGGCGCCTGCCAGCAAAAGGGTGCAGAAAGCGCGTTCGGGCTAAGAACCGCAGATCTCAGAATTTCGACGGCAACTCTCACCGCCGAGATCGCGGACACTCCTCAGGCGTCAGAGAACGGGCTTATGTTTCGCGATTCGCTACCTGAAAATAGAGGGATGCTATTTGTTTTTGAGCCGCCTAAAAAGGCGACGTTCTGGATGAAAAATACAAAAATCCCGCTATCAATCGCTTTCATCGACGCGGCCGGAACCATTCTTGAAATTAAACCGATGGCTCCAATGGACGAATCCATCGTTCCAAGCAGCTCTGATCAGGTCGCTTATGCCCTGGAAGTCAACCAAGGCTGGTTCGATCGGCATGGTGTTTCTGCCGGAGCGAAAATTGACGGGATCCCGCGAAAATAGACAGGATGAAAACGAAGGAACAAACGATTGAGCTTCTGGAGACCATTGCGCGACTTCTGGAGCTGAAAGGGGAAAACCCTTTTAAGATCAGAGCTTATACGAACGCCGCTCGAGCGCTCGAAACGTTCTCGGACAATTTTCAATTAACTGTCACAGAAGGCAAAATCGGCGATCTGGATGGAATCGGTGACGCAATCGCCAAGAAAATCTTTGAGTACGTCGAGAGCGGCAGGCTTGTTTATTTTGAAAATCTGCAGGCCGAGTTTCCTCAAACGATTTTTGAACTCTTTGAGATTACAGGGCTCGGCGGCAAAAAGGTCAAAGCACTTTACGAGCAACTCGGGATCAAGAACATCGCCGAACTCGAAGAGGCGGCAAAGGATGGACGTATTGCTGTGCTCCCAGGTTTTGGAGCAAAAACCGCCACAAACCTGCTTCAGGCGATTGAACAACGCCGCAAACATTCCGGTCGATTCCTTCTTTCGGACACGAAAATCTGGTCGGACGATCTTTTGGAACATTTTCAAGGTCATCCGGACGTCTCCCAAATTGCGGCGGGGGGAAGCTTCCGGAGAGGCCGCGAGACGATCGGCGATCTCGACGTACTCATTGCGACGAAGGAACCGCGGCGAATTATCGAACATTTTCTTGTCCATCCGGCGATCGATCGGGTGCTCGCACAGGGAGATACCAAAGCGAGTGTGCTGCTGCGTTGCGGCATCCAGGCCGATTTGCGAGTAGTCGCAAATCACGAGTTTCCGTTCGCACTTTGCTATTTCACGGGCAGCAAGGAGCACAATGTCGCGTTGCGAGGACGCGCGCTGCAAAATGGCTGGACCCTGAACGAATATCGGTTGGGACCCGATCCAGGTTCAAAAAAATCGCCAAAGCCGATCCCGGAAATCCGGACTGAATCGGAACTTTATCGCGCATTGGGCCTCTCGTACATCGCACCCGAGCTGCGGGAAAATCATGGGGAAATCGAAGCCGCGGAACAGGGTGATCTTCCCAGACTGATCGAGTTACAAAATCTAAGAGGCACATTCCACAACCACACCAGCGAAAGTGACGGGCACAATACTCTTGAGGAGATGGCTCAGGCGGCACACGATCTTGGCTTGGAGTATCTAGGCATAGCCGACCACAGCAAGAGCTCATTCCAGGCGCATGGCCTGGATGAAAACCGCTTGCTCGCCCAACTCGAAAAGGTTCGTGAGTTAAACAAGAATCACGAGGAAGGATTTCGCATCTTCAGCGGTGTGGAATGCGATATTCTGAAAGACGGCCGCTTAGATTTTTCGGATGAAATCCTTGGCCAACTCGATTACGTCGTTGCCAGCGTACACGCTTCGTTCACGCTTACTGAAAAGGAGATGACGAAGCGAATCATTCGCGCCATCGAAAATCGGCACGTGACGATGCTAGGACATTTAACCGGCCGTCTGCTGCTCGCACGGGAACCTTATCAGGTCGACATTGGCGAGGTGATAAAAGCCGCGGCTGCCACCGGAACGATTATCGAGCTCAACGCAAATCCTAGAAGATTGGATCTCGATTGGCGGTATTGGAAAGTGGCAATCGAAAACGGCGTAGCCTGTTCAATTAATCCGGATGCTCATTCCATCCATGGCCTGCAGGACCTCTGGTTTGGAATTCAGATCGCCCGAAAAGGCTGGCTAACCCGAGAGAATGTCGTGAATTGCCTCCCCCTGGCTGAGATACAGAAGCGCCTGAATCGAAAGCGCAGTCCAGACTAACATTCGGGCAGCCGAATGAAGCGTTATGTCCGGGAATCAAATGCGGCAACTACCTCACTAAAGGACCGACGAAGATACCATTCGTCAAAATGATTCAATAAACAGGCTGCCAACGCGTTCCTCGAGACGGGACCGCATGCAAACGACTCGATCGCGGAGGTCGGATAACCCTCAATCACCGGAGCCGAACGGACGTTCAAACCGATTCCTAACACTTGAAAATCCCACGTATTCGAAGTCTCCAGCAAGAAACCGGCTACTTTACCATTACCAAGAATTAAATCGTTGGGCGGCTTGATCCGGATCCTTTCGCCGACCCATTTGTTAATCACTTCGGCGCACGCGACGGCGGCCATCTTCACAAGCAATGGCAAGTCCGGTGCAGGCACAGTGGCGCGAAGAAGGATTGAAAACCAGAGACCGGCGCCTTGAGACGAGACCCATTTTCTTCCCTGGGTTCCCCGCCCGCTTGTCTGGCTTTCAGCGAAAACAACGAGCCCCTCCTCCGCTCCACCGAGACCAGCCTGCCGTGCTCTGTCGTTGGTAGATGATGTTTCTTTGAAAACCAGGACATCCCTTCCGATCTTCGCTGTCTGGAGGCCAGCCATTATCCTCTCCGGTATCAGATCTTCAGACTCGGTTATGAGGGAGATCGAGCGTTCCGTCTGATGAAAATGGAATCCGCATAGCTCGAGACGCTCAACACATTCCGGGAGATCCTCAACTCCGATTCCAATATGTTCGAACAAATCCCGAAGTTCCCTGACGCTGCCAACTGGTAACAAACTGCGAATAAACGCAATGTCCCTCGTGTCACGCATCCAGGAGCTCCAGCGAAAAATCCACTGCCCTCGCAGAGTGAGTGAGCTGACCAATTGAAATAAAATCTACTCCGGTCGTGGCTATCTCGCGCACCGTCGCCAGCGAAACTCCGCCACTGGCTTCAAACTTCAGCCCAGGCCGCCGGAGCGCTACGCTAGCGCGCAATTGGTCCGGAGACATATTGTCGAGCAAGATGACGTCCACACCTTGCAGGTTCACGAATTCGCGGACCTGGTCGATCGAATCCGCCTCCACTTCGACCAGGACAGAGGGATGGCTGCGCCGAAGATCGATTATCGATTTCTGCAGGTCTGGTCGCGCGAGCAGGTGGTTATCTTTTATCATGACGCCGTCATAGAGACCCATTCGATGGTTACGGCCACCGCCAGATTTCACCGCTGCCTTCTCAAGTGTTCGAAGACCGGGAGTCGTTTTCCTGGTATCCAGAATGATGGAACCCGTCTCGCGAACCGCTTCAACGAACTGCGCGGTCAGTGTCGCGATGCCCGAAAGACGCTGGATAAAGTTCAGTGAAACTCGTTCACCGGTCAGTATAGCGCGCGTGGACCCTGATACCTCGATCACGCTTTCACCCGGTTGCACCGCCGATCCATCCTGTTTCAAAACAGTCAGCTGCAATCGTGAATCGAGTTTCCGATAAATCGTCCGGACTACATCGACTCCGGCAATTACACACGGCTCTTTGGCGAAGATCCGACCTTTAGACAAACGTGATTCCGGAACAAAGAAAAGAGACGTCAGGTCGCCGGTGCCAATATCTTCCGCCAGGGCGATGTCAACCGGGTCGCTCAATATTGTATCCACGTTGAATGCTAACCCGCTTCAAAACGTGCGCAATACCGTCAATTCTGGTAAGTCGGCAATGTCATCACGAACTTTGCGCCGGACCCGGGCGTGCTTTGAACAGCAATCGATCCGCCGTGCGCCTGAACGATATGTTTCACTATTGATAGCCCAAGACCGGTTCCACCTGCGTCACGAGACCTGTCTTTGTGGACTCGGTAAAAGCGTTCGAATATGTGTGGTTGGTCGCTCAATGGTATCCCGACCCCATTGTCAGCCACACTCACGATCACGGAACTCTCCTCGGCTCGGGCTTCGATGCAGACTTTTGCACCCGACTTCGCGCTATGTTTTAAAGCGTTATCCAGAAGGTTATAAAGGGCCTGCTCGACTCGAAATAAATCCATTTCGATTTTGGGCAACCCTTCCGGGATCGTCAGGATCACGGTCGACTGGGTCTCTCGAATGCGCGCGTCAAGCTGTTCGCGGACACGCTGAACGCTCTCCCCGATATGAGACGGCTGAAAATCAAGCGAGGTCTTCTTGGATTCCAACTGGGAAAGAGCTAACAGATCTTCGATAAGCATGTTCAGCCGCTGTGCGTGCTTGTGCATCGTCCGCAAAAACCGCGAATTCGTCTCGGGATCTCCTCCTCCGTCGATCAGGGTTTCCAGGTAGCCGGTAATGATCGATAACGGAGTCCGCAGTTCGTGAGAAACGTTCGCTACAAACTCTTTCCGGACAGCTTCCAGAGAGCGGATCTGACTGATGTCGTGAAAAATGACCAATGCACCTGCGGTAGATTCCGACCCGCTTGATCGTAGACTCACGGAGGTCACCTGAAAATGTTTGAGTTGGAAGCGGTCTCCATCCCTGATCTCAGACTGGATCTCGGTCGATTGCGGTTTCCCAGTATCGAGCGCCTCACGGATAACCTGGTGAACAAGATGGTTACGGAAAACTTCCATCACCGTGCGATCCATCGGCGATTTCGGCAAAGAGAACATGTGTCGCAACCGTTCGTTCACCAGACGGATCTGCATATTTCCGTCGGCGATTAAAACGCCTTCAACCATGCTCGCGAGAATGGCCCGTAAACTGAAATCTTCGTCTGCAATGCGACGTGCAATTTCGCGCTGCCGCCGCGCTACCTCCCTCAAATCACGATGAATTTCCCGAATAATTCGCGGTCCTGGCGGCGCATGAGAGAGCGTTCCCTGTGAGACCAGTCTCCGGACTTCTTTTCGTAAAAATAGTAGACGTTGCCAAAGCAACACCAGAAGCACTCCGAGTGTGCCCAACGCAACCAGACAGAAAATCGCAACCCCTGAAATCACAGAGTATGACTAACGAGAAACCTGTACCCTTCTCCACGCATGGTCACGATACGATCCGCCGACGGCCCGAGTTTTTCCCTTAGCCGCCTGACATGCGTGTCGACCGTGCGGGTATCGATCGCATTTTTGTACCCCCAAACGTCTTGCAAAAGTGTCTCCCTGGAAAGTGTCTTTCCACGATGTTCAACCAGGGCTGCAAGGAGTTTAAATTCCGTGGTTGTCAGATCAAGCCGGGAGCCGCGAATTTTAATCTCAAAATTCCCCTTGTCCAAACTGAACTCGTCCACAACAAGAACCGAGGGCGTTCGCACCACGCGTAGCCGCCGAAGGAGATTCTGAACACGCAGCACGAGTTCTCTGGGACTAAACGGCTTCGTTATATAGTCGTCGACTCCCAGTTCAAGACCGGCAAGACGATCGGAAAGCTCCGCCTTCGCGGTCAAAATCAGGATCGGTATATCCGAGGTTTCCTCGGTATTCCGCAATGCCTTGCAGACCTCGATTCCGGTCATTTGCGGCAACATAATATCCAAAAGAATCGCGTCCGGCCGCGATGCAGCGGCGATCGTCAAGCCCGATGGGCCGTTCAATGCAGTCAAGACGTCGAAGCCCGCGCGATGAAGGTGATATCGGACCAAGTCCATAACATCGGGCTCGTCCTCGACAATTAGAATCGTGTCCGCCATTCGCAATGGCACCCTAGCGAATGCCTCAAACACCATCAAGGCCTGAAAAAAAATGATCCGGGCTGCGCACGCCAAGGAGTAGAAGTCGAGAGATTCGTGCGCAAACCCGAATCGCCTTAACCGTAGAGAATAGACAGGGTACGCAGGCTGCTGTTCAAAACTTTCTCAGTTTCTTGATATTTTTGTGAATTCGGTCAGAATTGCCGCTGTTCGGACAAATCCTCAATCAGGAGAGACAAACGAACAAATACGCCCGCTCTGAGTGCCAGATAATCGGGATGACGTAGTTCCGACAATCCGACGGAAACGGGAACGAGGCTTCGTGGTCGGTTGAGACGATCGGGACGGAGATCAGGAACTCGCGACCAAACTTTTCGCGAGCATTGCCGCTCACCGTATTTGCAATTTCGCCGACGAGGTCGCAAATCAGTGCCTGGTTGATTGGAGTCTCATTCAGGCGCTCCAAAATGTTTTCTAACATTTGCCCGTTTGCGGTGAAACAAACCGCTCCATGCGCTTTGCCATCGACGCTGATGATCCCGGTATACTCCAGGAATGGCATCTCGCGGTCTTTGATATAAGGGGGTTCGATAACGACCTTGAGATCCGCTCTAAGGGATTCAAAATATCGCCGGAAACCGGTGATGAATACCTGGATATCTTGGTCGTTCATGCAAAATCAGTCTTCCACCAACAACTGAAAAGCCTCCCTGAGTTCAGATGGGTTGATTGGTTTACAAAGAAAACCGCTTGCACCTCTTTTGATCGCGTCGACTGCCGTCGCCTTATCGCGGAGGGCCGAGATAATCAGAACGCGCGCGTTCTGATTAATCTCCATGATCTTGTCCAAACAGGTCAGGCCATCCATTCCAGGCATGGTGATATCCAGGGTGACAACATCATGCAGCTTGCTCGAGTAAAGGCTCACCGCGTCTTCGCCGGTCGCAGCCTGATCCACATCCGTGATTCCTACGGATTCCAGGTCGCGCTCTATTGCTCGGCGAACAACGCTCGAGTCGTCCACTATCAGAAGTTTCATGGCACCGGGATTTCTAATCGAAACTCACAGAATTCACCTTGTTCAGAAACAACGCTCACAGTACCTCCCATCTTTAAGGTCAGGTCTCTTACCGCATCCAGTCCGACACCTCGTCCCCCATCCATCGTCGGTCGGTCCATTGTCGTGAACCCGGTCTCAAAAAGAAGATTCTCCAGTTGCTGATGTGTCCAAGCGGCAATCGTACTCACGCTAGCATATCCAAGTTGTACAGCACGGCGTCGAAGCACTTGATAGTTAATACCCCGACCATCGTCGCGCACGGTTAAAATGATTCTTTCTTCAAATTCGGGACGGAAACTCGCGCAAATTCGAATATTACCAATCGGATGCTTGCGCGCCGCAAGGCGCTCTGTGGGAAGTTCGATCCCATGCAGGATCGCGTTCCGCACCAATTGCGTCATCATCATCTGGACTGGTTCCCGCATGCGCCCGGGCAACCGCCACAGATGTTCCTCGATATCAAGCTCGACATTTACCTGTTTGTTATTCCGCTCCGCAATTTCTTCCGCGAGATCGACCAATGGCGTGAAGTCGGTCTGGTCTGCCTCTCCATGCTTTTTTCCGAATACACGCTGCATCGATACCAGACGTCCAATCAAATCGTGCGTCAATCCTATCTGATCCAGGAACGTCGCCAAACCGCTGGTAATCGGCAGAAATTGCTCACCACTCAGCCCTGAAACGCCTCGTACAGCGGCTATCGTCTCCTCCAGGCGATTTGCCAGATCCTCGAAATAGGAAAGTCGCAGCATGGCAGCGTTGCCTTTAATCAAATGAATCGATCGCGAAATCTTTTGCAGCAAACGTTGGTAACGATTCGCGCGATCGCTGCCCGATTCACCCGGACGACTCCCAAATTGCTCGGCCTCAAGAAGGTTTAGCATGGCTGTCACCTCGGACTTTGCATGGTTCATGAACTCCGCAAGAATAGGCGGATCCAAATGCATGATTCCGAACAGCATTTCGATTTGAGACTTAGCTTTTGACTCGTTTTCCTGGATCTGTCGCGCCAACGCGATCTTGGAAGTCGAATCCAGAACGGTGACCATGATCTGGGTGGTCTTCCCACCTTCAACGACTCTATTGAATCTGAACTCCAGGAACTTTGTGGAGGACGAATCTTTACCTCGCGACACGCGATACTCGATTTCCCCAAGAGGATTGCTTTGCTGAACCAATCGTTCCTTTATCCTGGGGTTTAATAAGAGCTCCAGATAGTTCTGCGCCGCAACGAGCGTCTGCTCGTGCACAACCGGCTCAAGCCCTAGCTTCGGATCAGGACGCAAAATATCGAGGAACGGTATCCCATCGATCTTCCGTTCCAGGATCGATTCCGTTACCCTGGAATATCCAGGTTGGACGATGAAATCAGGCCCCAGCAGGAACAGGCTTTCGTTCACCGTTTCGAGGATTTTGTGCACATGACGGTTCCGTTCCTGAACCTGATCAATCATGTTATTGAATCGCTCAGCCAGGAACCCAATCTCGTCTTTCGTTAATACCGGTGCGCGTGCAGTGAGGTCACCGGAGCCTATTTTCTCAGCCGTGTTAACCAACTGAACGATTGGTCTGGAGAGCAGATGTCCGAAAGCGAGTGCGGCCAGGATTGCGACAATCAGAATCACAAATCCGCCAAATGCGATCAAGCGAGCAAGATGAACCGCAGGAGCGAATGCTTCATCAGTACTTATCGTAATAACCAACCCCCAATCCAGGCCCGGTGTACCAAGTTGCTCATATACTCCGAGCGATTCCCTGCCGGTGTCGTCAAAAAATGTTACCTCGCCGTCGTTCAATAAAACGTTATCGCTGTATATATTTTCAACGGCCTTATTGTGCAGCGGCCCTGCAAGCACCGCCGTTAAAGGTCCTGGAACACCGTTGGGATCAAAAGACAACCTCTTCATTGACGGCCTCAGATCGGCAACAAACCGGGATTCCGTCCGCAGTCGCATGTCAGGTCCCACAATATAAGCCTCGCCTGTTTCCCCGAGACCGACCGCTGACCATCGGCCCTGAAATGTTGCCAGGTCGGTAAACGTCTTGCTGGATATGGCGTGCAAGATCACACCCAACCGGCCGCCTAACCGGTTATCGATCGGATAGCCCATGAACATCATTGGCGATCCGAACGCGCCCGGGTATCTTGCGAGATCAGTCGTAACAACCTCGTCATTGGAGCGATCGCCAGTCGGGTTCGACCCATACCAGGCGCCTAGAAACACCTTTTGCAATTCTGAGTTCGCTCGCCAGCCGGTAAAAATATTGGTCCCGAAATCCCAATTCTTTTCAAACGTGTAAACGACGTTCCCCAGGTCATCGACCAGTATCAGGTCAAAATAGCTATTTCGACGGACGACAGTCTCGAATAACCCATGGTACTGCCCCATCGCCTGAGCAAACATCGTTTTGGCGAAAGCCGTTCGAAATTCACTGGGAAGATTCTGATTTTTCGATATGTCTGTCGGAGCATTCTGCTGATACTTTTGCCCCACCCCGGAAGGGTTTTCTAGAACGTAAACATATTGCAGAATTAACGCCGTCGGCGTGAGTTCACTGAATTGCTCGAACGTTCCAACCGATTCGCCAAGACTGCGCAGATCCCGCATCGGGCCACGCTCATAACTATCTCGCAGACGCTCTCGTATCTCGTTTAGGAACGCTTGATCCACTTTGAACCCCGCTGCGTCGAGATCTTCAAGCAAATGGCCGTAACCTGAAGATAGTACGGTCACCGCATTTCGTACCGTTTGCAATTCTGCCTGAGCGGTCACGTCTCTTCGTTGCTCATCAAAAAACGTGCTAATCGATTGTGACAGCGACGTCTTTAACGACTTGAATCCGTCCAGTCTCGCTTTGCGCAACGCGATCGCAGACAGAAAAAAGGCCATCATGGCAACTGCGGCGAGAATGAGAAAACCTATGCCAGTCGTAAACAACAACAGCTTGGACCTAATTGTCAGCCCGCGAAGGGCTAAGGGCTCTTTGCTGTCTTTGACTGGAGCATCCGTTGGCATTTCAGTGTCGGAACTCACTTACTGGCCCGAACGCGGCAAGTCCAGTTTCTCGACCGGTATTGCCTGGCCGTGGTCAACCTGCGTTAAGAAGACACGATGATTTCCCTGGCGCGTGTCCTGGGAAAAACGAATCGCGAATGCCTTGAAGTCGATTTTCAGATTCTCGAGGGCACTAACCAGTGATTCCTCAGTAAAATTGGGACCGGCGGCTCGCAATCCCGTAACGAGAACGATGCTATTTATATATCCTTCCAAACCCATGTAAGAGTAGTCCGTTAACCCGATAGCGTTCATATCCATCTGGTACTCATGGACAAGCGGTAAGGAGTCGTCGTACGGAGAAGGCACCACTTGGGAGATAACAATGCCGTCTGAATCTTTCCCGAGAAATTTAACCAACGGCTCGGTCCCAACGCTCGAAACAGCGCAAAAGGCTGTGTTTTTCAAGCCAAGCTGCTTTGCCCCGTGAACCAGGTCTGCGCACGGTTTGTAGCTGCCGAACATGATCACTGCATCCGGTTTGACCTTTGCAATGTAGAAGAGCGCATCCGGAGTAGACACGGAATTGCGCACGTAAACACCTTCGGCGACGAGCGGCAGACCATGTCGCCTTAGCGCTTCCACGACCGCGCCACGAGCGGCGTCGCCATCACTATCGTCTTGGCGAAAGAGAGCAATATTCTTACACCGGAGGTCTTTAGCGAGATGTTCGACAAGCAGCTCCGTCTCATCGGCGTAGGAGCCGCGAGTATTGAAAACCAGTCGCTGCATCGGTTGCCGTAAAGCTGTCGAGCCTGTTATCGGGCCAACCATCACGATATTGGCGTCATTGATCATTGGCAGGATCGCTCTGCAAGTGGGTGTGCCGTAAAAATCAAGCAGCGCAAAGACGTTATCGTGGTTGATCAGGCGCTCGACATTGTTGACGGTCTCGACCGGTTCATATCGGTCATCGTAATCGAACAAGGCCAACCGGCGTCCAGCGATCCCTCCGTCTCGATTCACTTTTGTGATGTATGCCGTGCATCCTTGCTTGACTTCCATCCCGACGGCACCAGCACGACCAGTTTCGGCGACGGATATTCCGACTTTGATTTCGTTCGCGGAAATCGAATGATCGCGAGAGAGAAATTGGGCCCCTGCCCGCTCGCCAAAAAACGCAAACGCCGCCAGGACTCCAATCCGCAAGAGAGCCGGGTATCCGGATGATTTCAGCGACCCGTCCACAGCTTGCTTACGCCCGGCCTCCAACGGGCGACGGCTCTGAAAGTTGCTCAATAATCAAATCTACCGTGGATGATAGTTGATCAGGGCGTGATTGCAATTGCTCAGAACCGCATGGCTAGGAGCCAAAAACAGTGTTGGCGGCGTTGGATAAATCTGCTTGGCGGAATGACAACTTGCGCTACTTTTCTTATCCGCTCCCAAATGGTGGTCGTAGCTCAATGGTAGAGCCCCGGATTGTGGTTCCGGATGTTGCGGGTTCGAATCCCGTCGGCCACCCCACGTTTTCTCTTCGGTCACCTTGGCCGGCTTACGGGACAAATCCGCACCGAGTTCGAGCGGTAACTGAAAGCGAACGAGCCTTCGCAACGGCGTGTCGTTCGAGGATATGCTAAAAAGCTGCGCGTTTTACGCCCGTCCCCAGTCCTTCTTTGCTCGGGCGTTGAACTAATTCGTATCATTCGGGACGGGCTTGGGTGTTTCCTTTAGAAAGGCTGTCTCCCATATGACATCGCCGGCCACATTTTTTGACGGGTCTTTAAAGAGGATATTGTCCTGCGCGTCCAGTTTAGCTTCCCACTTTGCGCAGGGTTTTTTTCCGAGGGATAACGCCCATGTTCCCGCTGTGGTCATGTTCGTGTTGGGAAGACCCCGTAGCTGGTCGAGAACGAGAATCTGGCTCTTATCAAAGCCTTTAACCACTTCGAGGAGAGTGCTCATCAGAGCAACATATCAGCAAATGCTCACCGCCGCGCAGACTTTCCAGAAGAAGAACCTCTTCAGAACCCCGGGGGATGAAAACGATGAAACCCGGTTTCCTTTTGGTAAGCAGATGCGAAGGCCAATAGCGCCGAGTCTTGATAGAGACGACCGACAAAGGTGAGGCTGACCGGCGTGCCGGGACCGCCAATCAAGTCGTCGTCCCCCGTATCGACAGCGGGCGCTTTCGGTGCATCGGACCCGCGGAGACCATTCGGAACAATGACCGCTGGATGCCCTGTGAGATTGGTAAGAATTAGCTGAGAATCGGACCTCGAAGGCACGACGATGATGTCTAGACCAGTAAGCAACTCCGCCATCCGGCGCATTGCGAGGGTTCTTGCGCGATTTGCCTGGATGTATTCGACCGCTGGATAGAACCGTGCCGCCCGAAAGATGTTCGGCCAATCGTCGGAGCCCTGTTCAGTCAGGAGTTGGTCTCGACCCGTTAATGTCAGTTCGTCGAAGGCCGCTGCCGCTTCAGCATTGAGCAAAAGCGCCATCGCATCCAAAGGAAGGTCTGGCAGTACAACTTCGTGCAATTCAACGCCCATTTTCCGCAGACTTTCTACCGTCGCATAATCGTAAGCGCGATCGTATGCAACGCGGGCTCGCGCGGCTGCGCGATCGTCCTTTTTAGACTCCCAATCCTTCAACTCCTGCGCCGTCAAATTCGCAGGTGAATTTTCAGAAGGAGATTGGTCGTCAAACAACGTTTTTGCGTAACCGACTTTGAGCCGTTTCCAATCGGCATTTGCATCCCAGAGAAACGGCGCCGAACGAACGGAGGAATCCGTCCCGTCAGGGCCATAAATGGCCTGCATCACTAAAGCGCAATCCTCGACAGACCGGCAAATGGGGCCAATTTTGTCCATCGTCCAGGCCAGCGCCATCGCACCTGTTCTTGGAACGTACCCGAATGTCGGACGCAATCCGCTGGTTCCACAACGCGTTGAGGGTGATGAAATCGAACCGAGGGTCTCGGTCCCGAGCGCGAAAGCGACGCAGCCACTGGCCGTTGCCGAAGCTGAGCCGGCGGAGGAACCGCTCGAACCCTCGCTTGCATTCCAGGGATTCCTGGTCCGTCCCCCAAACCATTTGTCGCCCATAGCGAGAGCGCCTAAAGAGAGCTTCGCAATCAGGACTGCACCCGCTTCGTCCAGACGTTTTACTACCGTCGCATCCTCCTCGAATTTCTGTTCCTGGAAGCCAGCAGCTCCCCAAGTCGTCGGATAGCCACGAACGGCCAGCAGATCCTTGGCTCCCCAGGGGATCCCATGGAGAGGCCCGCGATACTTCCCATTGGCCAGTTCCGCATCAAGACGGCTTGCTTGTGCAAGCGCTCGTTCTTCGGTCAACGTTACCAGGAAATTCAAGCGTCCGTTGTATCGTTTCAGTCGCTCCAGATACATCCGCGTGATGTCGGCCACCGAAACTTTTTTGTTTCTGATAAGAGCGCCCAGCTCCTGAACGGTTGCATAGGCCAGTTTCTCTAGGTCTCGCGGGATTTCTTGGTCGGAAACCGCCGGCGTGTCCGGAATTGCAACAGGCATTCGGACCGGCGCCGATTCAGTCGGCGGAGCAAATCGAGGAGCGATCACCGGGTCAAAGTGAAATGCAGGCGGAACGTCGTTCGACAAATGGAGTTTCCGAATCGCGTCAAACGCGAGGCGCTGCTCGTTCAGCTTGGGAACGAGTGTCTCTTTTTGGTTTGCCGTAATATTGACCCCAGCAATATCAGCGGCCTCGCTGATCATTTCGATTGTGATTTTCTCTTCCGGTTTCCCTTCCGCCATGGCGCAAAGAGCATCCGCAAATAAGGTCGACCCAATGCCAGCCGCCGCGCACACTCCAAAGAATCGGCGACGGCTCGTGAAGGCGTCATTGTCTTCCATTTAACGAGAGTTGGTTACCGGGATTTCAATTAAATGCGATTTGCCGGACGCAAGGGCCGATTCAATGGCGCCGCTGATGTCCCCTTTGGACTCAATTTTTTGCGCGGGAACACTCATCGATTCGGCAAGGCGTTGAAAATCGATCCGCGGATCACGGATGTCCATCGCCAGAAAACCATGTTTTTGGGCATTGTACTGAGGCTGATTCAACATGAATTCTTTCAGTATTCCATATTCCCCGTTGTTCAAAATGACGAAAACAACCGGCGTCTCCTCATGCACAGCACTCCAAAGAGCTTGCGGCGAATAGAGCGCCGAGCCATCGCCCACGACGCACAATATGGGGGCCTTATCATTGGCGAGAGAGACGCCGACTGCAGCCGGCATACCCCACCCGAGCGCGCCTCCTCGATTGTGAAAATATTGCCTCGCCGCTGTTGAACGGTGCATTCGTTGCGTAAAAGCGTTCGCACAGGGTGCCTCATCCACCACCAGCGTGCCTTCGCCCAGGCTTCGCATGATTTCCCTCGCGGCAACGATCGGTCGTATCTCCGCATCCCGAGAGGCTTCTTCTGCCTGATCTCGCAACGCGCGCCGGAGGGTGTCTTGTTCCTGCTCTGCAAAACGGATGTTAGTCTCCACGGCTTCTGACGAGACCTTGCGTTCCAACTCCACGGCAAGCGCCTCTAAAGTTGCCTTGACATTTCCAACGATGCCGAGCTTCGGGGCGTCATTGTGGCAAAGATCGTTCCCATCTTCCGAGATGTGAAAGAATGTAATGCCTTCCGGAATTGGATCCCTGGCCGTGTAAACGATCGCAACCAGCGTTTTCCCCCCGAGACCGAGCATGCAGTCGTACTTGCCAAGAATCTCTGATATTCCTCTAGCGGTTGTCGGCAGAGAGCCTCGCCAGAATGGATCGATCGAGGCATAGTTATTGACTGAAGGCCATGAGGACCCGTACACCGGCGCTCCCAGCAACTGCGCTACCCTGGAGATCGATTCGTGCACTCCGGTTTCTGCGATGTCGTTCCCAGCAACGATGACAGTCCGGCCGGGTTTGAATCCCAAAAGTCCCGTTGCCAATTCGTGGATCCCCGAACCGACGCTTGCGCGCTCCACGTGGCTCGCCGGCAACATAGGCGGCGACCCGGTCTGATCGAGAATGTTCATCGGCAACGACAAAAATACCGGTCCACGCGGAGGAGTCATCGAATTGTAAAACGCTCTTCTTAGAATCAATGGAAGATCATCCAGGGAATTGGGCTCGAAACACCATTTGGCAACAGGAGCAGCCATTCCGACGAGATCAGCTGCGAGCAAAGGATCGGCCAGAAAATGCCGGAGATCCTGTTGTCCGGCGGTAATGATCATCGGGACCCGCGCAATCTTTGCGTTCATTATCGCCCCCATCCCGTGGCCAAGACCTCCCGCAGTATGAAGATTCACGAAGGCCGGTTTCCCGGACGCCTGCGCGTAGCCATCGGCCATCGACACGGCGGTCGCTTCCTGCAGGCCCCAGATATATCGAATCACGGGTTCGGTAACCAATGCATCGATCAGCGGCAATTCTGTCGTGCCGGGGTTGCCAAAAATATAACGTGTTCCCTCCGAGCGCAGGACATCAAGAAGGATGTCCGCTCCTCTTACCGCGGATTCCTTGGCGTCCGAAATGATGCTGTTTCCGTGATGAGCTCCCATCAACCAAATTCTCACGCGTCACGGCGCTGGCAAATCGGTTCGGCGGCGAGAATATCTGACGACAGCTTTGGCTCGTGAGATTTTCGAGCTAAGTTAGGCCATCGCTCCCCATGAATGACAACCCGCAAAAAGATCTGAGACCGGAAACGCGCCAGCTTCCGCACGCGATGAGCGTCTTTCTCAAGCATGCTTTACCCGAGTTCACCGTCGAAAAATGTGCGGACGCGGTCATTCAGACGTTGGTCGATTTTTTTCCGATCGCCGATCTACTCGGGTTCCAATGGGAATCGGCTCGGCAATCAACTCATCGAACCCGGATAACCTTCGAAAACGGGGAGATCTTCCGTGTGCGGGAATCGGCACCGGCTGCCGAGATTGTTCAGCGTGAAGCAACCGCTGAATCGGAGGAGGACTTGAGATTGGTCCTTCATCGGTCACTTAAGACGGTTCCTATCGAATCCGCCGAGCGGAAAGTTCTTGAGGCCCGTGGTTCCCGCGCCGCGATCGAGATTCATTTCGCGTATTACACCAGGCCGATTTTGCGGATTGTGCTCGGACTCACGAATCCGAAATCGCTCCCGGCGAATGATGGACAGGATTTTCTTTTGGCATTTTGCCGATGTTGTCACGTCTCCTTGAATGGCGCCTATCTTGCCGAAATCGATGAACGCGAAGGGAGGCGAGAGGTGCCGGAACTTCGGGACCGGTTTAACCTGACGCTTCAGTGGTACCATGCTCTTGTCCGCCACTTGAATACCGCCGTGACGGGTCTCCAGAAAGGCAACAATTCCGACGTTGAAGATGCGCTGGACCGGGCATCGATTGTCGCCGGAATTTGCTTGGCTGAAATCCTCGCGGTCATGACAAAAATCCGGCCTTGATCTGTCGTATTGCAAAGTTGCTTCGGCCAGTTCAGGCTTAGCGCACCATGTCAGATGCGGCCGGCTCAGGGGAGATCTTAGCACGCAGTACGGACGGACGTCGCACCGCTTACCGTACTTTACCCGATAAAAGATTTTCCGGGATGCCTCCAGGGGTCCCATTCATCATCGGCAACGAAGCCGCCGAGCGATTCAGCTTTTATGGGATGCGCTCCATCCTCATTATCTTCATGACCACCTTTCTCATGGGGCCCGGCGGGAAGCTCGCCGTTATGGGCGATACGGAGGCCACCGCCTGGTTTCATGAGTTCGTCTTCGGAGTCTATTTTCTTCCGATCCTTGGAGCCATCATTTCAGACGGATTCCTTGGCAAATATCGGACGATCGTGTCGTTGTCAGTCGTTTATTGTCTCGGCCATCTGGCCTTGGCTATCGACGACACTCGGCTTGGCCTATTGATTGGACTACTTTTAATCGCAATCGGGTCAGGTGGAATCAAACCTTGCGTTTCGGCCCATGTCGGCGACCAATTCGGTCTAGGCAACCAGCATCTCCTCTCAAGGGTGTTCGGCTGGTTTTATCTTTCGATCAATTTGGGATCCTCGGTTTCAAACTACTTCTGCCCGATTTTACTAAACGATAAGCGTTTTGGTTCTCATTTTGCCTTTGGGTTGCCAGGACTCCTCATGGTGGTCGCGACCATCGTCTTTTGGATGGGGCGCAAAAAATATGTGCATATTCCGCCGGGTGGCCTCGGATTTTTCCGGGAGTTCTTCAGCACGGAAGGCCTCGCGGCAATCGGGCGGCTCTTCCTGCTCTATATTTTCGTCGCGATTTTCTGGTCTTTGTGGGATCAGTGCGCCGGCGGAGAATGGACATTGCAGGCTCGCAGCCTGAATCTGCATTTTCTAGGAATCAAGTTGTTGCCCGAACAGGTTCAGATCGCCAATCCGCTGCTGATTCTGGTTTTGATCCCGATCTTCAACTACGGTGTCTATCCTGCGATCGATCGAGTGTTCCGACTCACGCCGCTTCGCAAGATCGGAATCGGACTTTTCCTGACTGCGAGTTCGTTCGTTGTCATCTGGTGGCTCCAAACTCGAATCGATGCCGGCGCCAGACCGAGCGTGAGCTGGCAATTGCTCGCATACGTTTTGTTAACGGCCAGCGAAGTGATGGTCTCAATCACGGGCCTGGAGTTCTCATACACCCAAGCTCCGAAAAAGATGAAGAGCATTGTTATGGCTGCTTGGCTCTTCGCGGTCGCCTTGGGTAACCAGTTTACGGCAATCCTTAATTTTTTGATCCCAGCTCTCACGAACATTGGCGTCGATCTTAAGCACGCCGCTTATTTCAGGTTCTTTACTTTCCTCATGATTCTAACAGCGATCATCTTCGTGATTTTTGCGCGACTCTATCGCGGCCAAACCTACATTCAGGGAGAAGATCCCATTTCGCCCGCTGCCTTCGAGCATTAACCCCGAAGAGGCCCCGATCTCTCAAGCACGCGAGATCTGAAGCCAAGGACAGGCAAATTACCAATCGCTTTTTCCGGGTAATGCATGCGGCCAAAACGGCCAAAGCGAATAAACCGTCAGGAAAGAACGCCGTTCCAGACTGTGTTCCGCCTGATGAAAGCATTTGTTGTCCAGTCGTTCAGAGCCATGCTCGTACGCCGCGCTTTTCATCAGTTTGATAAATGTCGCCAAGTTCTCTTTGGCAAAGGCGAGTTCCACGGGATCGCAACGATTTTCATCGATCATTCGCTCGGCCCCGTTCGCAATCCAGGCCTGTAAAAACAATTGGCACGATGCATCGATTTTGAAGGTATCGGCAGCCTCGAGTGCCGTCTGCCATAGTTGCTCATCCAGCGTTGCATTTAGCATAACCAACCACCTTTCCTTCGCGGCGAGAGAGGAACGCTAACCTCAACGCCCGCGTCCAGAATCCGCGAGTGTGGTAAACATAATCCCGTTCATTGGAAACGTCGAATGCATTTCCATCGATCAGACACTCGCTCCGATTTTTCTCGCCTCTCCAAAAATCGATTTTGATATAACTTTGGCCAATCAGATGAGCACGACTTCACTAGCCGAAAAAGTTGCGATCGTAACCGGTGCCAGCCGGGGTATTGGAAGCGCCATCGCGGAGAAACTCGCTCGAAATGGCGCGCATGTCGTGCTAGCGGCGCGCGACACAAAAAAACTGGATGAAGTCGCTGCAAGAATCCGGGATTCGGGCGGTGAAACGCTCGTCCATACGGCAGACCTTAGTCGAGCGGATGCGCCACCCGGGCTTGTCGCCGCGACAATCGCACGTTTCGGCGGAATTGATATCATAGTGAACAATGCCGGCGCCACCAAACGCGGCGATTTTCTAGAGCTCAGCGAAGAAGATTGGCAAGCCGGATACGCCCTTAAATTTTTTGGAGCGGTCCGCTTGACTCGAGCCGCTTGGCCTCATTTGAAACTTCGCGACGGGTCGATCGTGAATATTGCCGGTGTCGGTGGTCGGACTCCAGGCGCGGAATTCACGATTGGTGGATCGGTAAACGCCGCCATGTTGTCTTTCACAAAGGCGATGGCAGATCGCGGAATAGACGACGGAGTTCAGGTAAACGCTATCAACCCCGGCTTTATTCGGACTGATCGTTTTGCGAAACGGGTCGAAAATGTTGCCGCAGAACTTGGCGTCACGCTTACAGAAGCGGAAAGAGCCCTGATCAAGGATTCAGAAGTGTCACGGGTCGGTGAACCGGACGATATCGCGAACCTCGTCGCATTTCTCGTATCGGCTGAAGGCAGTTACCTGCACGGTTCGTTGATCGACATGGACGGCGGTCAGACAAAAACGATGTAAGCCTATTCGTCTGTTCCGTTGCGGGCATAGATGCGCCCTTTCCATTCCGACCGTTTGCCTCGCCAGAACCGGACAGCTGACGCCCATGTCATCACTAAATAGAGCAAACCAATCAATGGCAGCATCGATGCCCAGAGGAGCGACCGTCGGTAATAGCGTAACGTTGGCAGGTAGGAAGCAATCATCGCGCAGAGTCCGACGCTTGCGAAACAACGGGTACTGATCGAACCGGCAAACAGACCGACCAACGGGCAGAGAAATATCAACAACATCAGAAATGTCGTCGCCAGGAGCAGCCAGATCGAGTAGCGCAACTGGGTGTAAGCCGTTCTTGCGACCATCTCCCAGAAATCTGCAAGGAGTGGATAAGGACGATGGCTCCGTACAGACCGGCTCAAACCAATCCAGTTGCGGCCTCCGGCGGCTTTGATACGACTCGCCAGGGCGCAATCGTCAATCAACGCATCTCGAATCGACCGAAATGCGCCCGCCTCCCGAAGCCGATTTGCCCTGACCAGAATGCAACCACCGGCCGCAACGCCAAGCCTTGATTCTGGCCTGTTTCCTAAGGCGAACGGATAAAGCAGTTTGAAAAAATAGATAAAAGCTGGCGCGAGCAGTTTCTCCCAAAAAGTTTCCATGCGCAGCCAAGCCATAATCGACACCAGATCGGCTCTTTCACTGATCAATTTTTGCCGAAGCGCCTCGAGAGTTCCGGGCTCCAATTCGATATCCGCATCAAGCAGAAGAACCAATTCCGTTGCGGCATTTTGCAAGCCTTGTTCGAGTGCCCAGAGTTTGCCAGTCCATCCTGACGGAAGCGGTGCCCCTGTGACTACAATGAGATTGGCCGAGACGGCCGATCGAGCGATGGCAACGGTTCCGTCGGAGGATTGGTCGTCCACAAGAACGATCTGCAAGCCAGTCCCTTGCGTGCTCAGACTCGTTAAGGTGCGATGGATCGACGCGGCTTCATTCCGAGCCGGAATGAGGACAGTAATATCGGACAAGCTAGGAGCAGAATGGTTGCCTGCGTGTTCCAAGCGTTCCCGTGTGCTCCAAGGTCTCCATGGAACCAGCAGCAGCCCGATCCAGAGCAAGGCTCCTGCGGCGACCAGAAATTCCATGAACGGTGGGCCGAACCGTCAAGTCTCCTTTGGGTTCTCGGGTTCCGGCGTATTGTGGTCGGAATTAAGGTCACCGCAAAGGTAAAACACGCCAATGAGCGCGATCAGGAAAAATGAGATGCAGAATCCTAACCAAAGATTGCGCCAAAAAATCGTCAAATCGAGCATGGTAGTGAACATGGCCATGACAAACGCCAGAAAACCGGCCAAGGCCGACACCACCATTTTAAGCATCACGACACGGTCTTGCATATCCGATTGAATTTCTGAGTTAGAGTTTGGACCCTTCTCGATCCGGAATCCTCAACTCAAACCATAGATCGTTTACGATTCGCCGGAAACCAAAAAAACGATCTTTGACGCTCCGATTCATAATTTCTTGGGAAACTCTCGAACCCCGGAATAGATAAGAGCACGCGGCAGGTCTGCCACAGTTCGAACTGATTCGCGCGCACAATTTATGAAACGAATTGGAATTCTCACAGCAGGCGGTGATACGCCAACGATGAATGCGACGATCCAAGGGGCGGTCGTCCGAGCAAATCAGCTAAAGATCGAGATCATCGGTCTGATCAAGGGCTTCAACAGTTTGTTCAATCCCCGCGTTCCGCACGTTAACTTGAATCCGCTCTTTCAGGAGATCCCTGAGATTGATCCGACGAAAGGTGGCACAATGATCGGATCATCGCGGGACTATGTCGATCCCAGTCAGACGGAGGCACTCGACTTGATCGCGCACCGGTTGGAGCGGCTTGGGATCGAAGGACTTATCTGCGTCGGTGGCGATGGAACATTGAACGGCCTTCAGCCGCTGGCAGAACGTCTCCCGACGGTTCTCGCGCCAAAAACAATCGATAATGACCTCGGACTGAACTATCCGGAGGAACCGAATGAATGGAGGCGCTTCGATGACCCAAGTTCGAAGACCGGGTACAGGTACGAACACAGCAAATCCCAGGCAATATTTGACCTCGATTACCTGGTCAACTACGTGACACCCGGCTATGCGACGGCTGTTTTTGTTTCAGCCAGTGGCGTAGAGCGGATAAGGACGACCGCCGAAAGCCATCGCCGAATCGCTATCATCGAAGTGATGGGACGCCACTCGGGTTATCTTGCACTGGGATCGGCGTATGGACGACCGGATATAATCCTGGTTCCAGAGCACCCGCTCAATATCGAGCATCTGGTCGAACGTGTTAAAGATCTTTACGATTTACAAAAAAACGTTGTGCTCGTCTGTGGGGAAGGAGTCGTTGACGAACAGGGAAACGAGCTGGGCGCCGAGACGAAAACGACGGACCCAGCCGGCAATATTGCTCTGAGCGGCGCCGCCGAGGCGCTGCGCCATAAGCTGATGGAGTTAATCGGGGACCGCTACTTTCAATTGTACCGGCGCGGCGATTCGGCTCGCGAAGCGATTTTTACCAGAAAAGTGGGACACACTCAGCGAGGAGGGCGTCCCATCCTGTTTGATCGATTTTATGGTGCGCAGCTCGGCGCGAAGGCGGTTGAACTACTGGTGGAGGGCCGCAACAACGCGGTCTCCATCCTCCAGTACACTGCCGCGAAAGGATTTCAGGTCGGCGGTTATGATGCCAATCTTTTTCGCGACCGCTGGGGCTACATCCATGCCCGCCGGATGTACCCCGAGTTCTACGATCCGATCCTGATGAAGCCTTCTCGCCTGGGGATTAACTACCTCCAGCCGATTTTCACCGACGCGATTGGCGACGACGACATGGAGCATGTGCGGCGCACTCTTTTTGCGCCGGGCAATCTCGCACAACCGTATCACTCCATCAATACAGACATCAACAAGCGGATCCGTTACCTCCAAGAGGAAAAGCAGCCGGCCGTTACCAACGCTGGTGAACCAGGGCACTGATTTTAGTTTCGTACAACGCTGCCAACGCCTTCTTCTGATCCGAGGTTAATGCCGGGAGATCGGACGCCGTTACGTTTTGGACGACCTGTTGCTCGTTTCGCGCCCCTGGAATCACGCAGCTGACAGCTTCGTTGTCCAGAATCCAACGAAGAGCGAAATTCGCCATTGAGACTCCATCGGGCACCAATCGGCGAATCTCTTCAACGGCATCTAACGCGACGTCGAAGTCCACACCCGAGAACGTTTCACCACGATCAAATTGCTCGCCGTTCCGGTTGAAGTTCCGGTGATCATCGGCGGCAAATGCTGTCTGGCGATTGATTTTCCCCGACAACAATCCGCTCGAAAGTGGCAGGCGAACGAGTATCCCCACATCGCGTTGTTGTGCAAGCTGGAAGAACAGATCCTTCGGCCGTTGGCGGAAAATATTAAAGATGATCTGAACTGTCGCGAGCCCGGGAAACTCGGTCGCCTTGATCGCTTCCTCAACTTTTTCAACGCTCACACCATAATGACGGATTTTTCCGGCTTGCTTCAGGTCATCCAGGACGGCAAAAACCTCGGGCCGGTAGTAAACCTCAGTGGGCGGGCAATGCAGTTGGACCAAGTCCAGCGTGTCGCGATTTAGATTTTTCAAGCTGCGTTCAACAAATGACGTCAGATTCTCCCGGTTGTAACCCTCTGCCACATGGGGTTGCAGCCTTCGGCCCGCTTTTGTCGCGACAATAACGTCAGCGCGAGTCTCGCCAAGAACCTTGGCAATAAATCGTTCGCTACGACCGTCTCCATAAACATCAGCGGTATCGATGAAATTGATTCCGCGTTCTATCGCTGCGTGGAGCACCTGCTCCGCGCTCGTGTCCGACACATCCCCCCAGGCCCCGCCGATTTGCCAGGCACCAAGACTGACTTCAGATACCTTAAAATTCGTTTTTCCTAACTTTCGGTAGTGCATTGATTCAAAATCAATCCGATTCTCGAATTCGCCACCATGAGATTTGAGCAAGCAGCAGGGACGTAAACGCGGGGAAAACGGAGGGAACGTTAGGGAATTTAAAGTAGGATTGGCTTGCGGCCTGTCTTCGATTGGCGTCTCGCCTGTCCATTCCCGATAAGGGGTCACTACGGAGGCATAGCCGTGGGTTTGATCCCTCCCCGTTTGATGCCCCTACTGCTTGGCGAACTGCTTATAAATAATCAAACAGCGCAACGCATCCACCGCACGTTCCAGCTGCGTGTCCGGGGTTTCGTGGACCAACTTTTGCTCCTCAGCTGTGAACAAGCCGCCTCGCTGCCGCAAGAGCAGTGCTCTTTCACGATCCGTATCGATCGTTGATTCAATGTCGGGTGCGATCCCTTTTTCCTGAATGACCTGCTTCCCGGGTGTGTAATACTTTGCGGTTGTCAGCCAAAGGGCAGATCCATCCGGCAACGGCATTGGCGTCTGCACGACACCCTTTCCAAATGTTGTCTCACCCACAATGATGGCACGCTTGAGGTCTTTGAGCGCACCGGTCACGATCTCGGCACCGCTCGCGCTAAGCCCGTTCGCAAGTACCGCCATCGGAAACGCCGCTTTCTGGCGGTTCCCGTTATCCGTGTAATAATCGCGGCGTTCCGCGGCATCGCGGCCTTCGGTGTAGGCAACCAAGGTGCGCGGCGGCAGGAATAGTCCACAGACGTCGACGGCACTGGTCAAAAGTCCACCCGGATTGAATCGAAGATCCATCACAAGCGCCTGCATTCCATCTTTCTCAAGCGTGTCGAGTTTTTCGGATAATTCCCGCGCAGTCGGCTCGGTGAACTCGGTGATACGAAGGTACCCTACCTTAATTCCTCCAGTGTCGCTCGGATTCAGAATTTTTGCGTCGACAACGCTTGCGACTTTGATGATCTCGCGCCGCATTTCGTACGCTTTAGTTTCTTTTGTCGCCGGCCGGTAAATTGTTAAAGTCAGCCGCTGATTTGGCTGACCCCGGAGCAATTGGTTAAGTTCCTCGATCGGCATGTTTAACGTCGATTTCCCTTCGACCGCAACAATCTGATCTCCAGGCATGATTCCAGCCCTCGCACTCGGACTGTTTTCCATTGTGGACAGGATCGTGATCATGTTGTCCTTGCCGGAAATCGTGAATCCAAACCCGCCAAATTCTCCGCGCGTTTCGTCTTCCCGGTCCTTCAGATCGTCTGGTTCAAGAAATTGGCTATGCGGATCAAGGTGCGGCAACATCGCATGCAGAGCGGCATAGGTGAGTTTTTTGTACGAAACTGCTCCGGGATCGACGTAGTCCTGCCGGATCACCTGGATTGCCCTGGTGAAACCAGATATCGCCGCATAATCGATTCCGTGATCGTCAGGAGCCGCGGCACTCGAATTCAATATTCTTAGACCGACCAGCACATTGAGAAACACACAGACGCAAAGAAAGCCGCCGAGAACCTTCCGCTTCATTCGAATGGAACCGTAGCACAGGTCCGCTGTTCCGCGAGAGGAGCAAGCCCGCAAAAAACAGGTAATGGCCCGACCAACGACCTCATCGCCGCTAAAAGCCTATTCTTACGAGAAGCCTTCAGGAGGTACAAAGCAATTTTCACCTTGACGATTGTGGCAAAGGTGAGGATCTTTCCGGCCCTTCACCAGGAGAACTCATAATGTCTAGAGAATGCAGTATCACCGGCGCCAAACCTGTAAAGGGTCACGTAATCCATCGGCGCGGTATGGCAAAGAAAAAAGGTGGTGTCGGTCAGCATGTGACCGCCAATACCCCGCGACTTTTCACACCCAATCTTAAGACTCGCCGAATCTGGGTGCCCGAGCTGAGTCGTTTTGTGACGGTTAAACTCACGGCACGTGCACTCAAAACGATCACTAAGAACGGTGCTTTCAAGACGTTGAAGAAGGCCGGTTTGGTGTAGGAGAACTTTTGCGTTATCTTCCAGAGCGATCCGGCCACGCTGGATCGCTCTTTTTTGTTTTCTACTATGATGCCGAACAAAGTGATCCCTGTCAGCGTCCTCACCGGCTTTCTCGGTGCGGGGAAAACCACACTCCTTAACTACATCCTGAGAGAGCAGACCGATTACCGGTTTGGAGTAATCATCAATGAAGTCGGCGAGGTCGGGATCGACGCGAAACTGGTCGAAACGCAGCCCGAGGACATGGTCGAACTAAGCAACGGTTGCGTTTGTTGCACCGTCCGAAAAGACCTGGTCAAGGGTATCCAAAAGCTGCTTAAACGCGGCCAGCTCGACTATATTCTGATCGAAACAACTGGCGTCGCCGACCCGGGACCGGTTGCGCAGACATTTCTGAACATTCCGCAACTCCAGCAGTACGCTCGGTTGGATTCGATTATCACCGTTGTCGATGCGGAACAGCTTCCGACCCAACTGGAGGAAGCCGAAGTTACACGAGAGCAGGTCGCCCTGGCCGACTTCATTCTCATCAATAAAGTTGATCTCGTGAGCCAGGATGCTCTGGCCTCTATTGAGCGCCAGATCCTGAGTCTCAATCCGCATGCACGCATCTTTCACACGCAAAACTCTCGCGTGAACTTGAAAGAACTCCTGGATTTGAATGTCTTCAACCTGGATCGAAAACTGAGTGTCACACCTGATTTGTTAGACGAACTCAAGGAGAGCAACCATTCGGATATCGGATCGTTTTCGTTCAGTTTCAATCAGCCATTTTTAATGGAACGGCTCGAAGCGGAATTGCAGGACCTCTCTGAAAAATCAAAGGTCTACCGCTCCAAAGGGATCCTCTGGATCGAAGGAACGCCGCGGCGCGCCGTTTTTCACGGGGTTAACAATCGATTCACCATTTATTGGGATCGATTATGGGCCAAAGACGAACCGCGTTTGAGCCAACTCGTCTTTATTGGCAAAAACCTCGACCGCGCAGAGATAGAGGGTATTCTTAAGCGCTGTATCGCCTGATTTGCATTTTGTGACCAGCACCCTGCGCAGGCACGAATAATGCTGCATCTCTTACTATCGGGGAAAAGATGATGCCTAGTGTGTTAGAATTGCCCATATTGGCGCCTACTTCAGATTTCGCTGCGAAGAAAATCTTGTTCAGCGAAATCAATCGCGCCAAGCCCTCAATCAAAGCGCTCGATATTGGATTTTCTATCTCTTATGCGAGAAACAGGGTCCGATCTGGTAAAATCAAAAAGCCCCCCTATTTCGCTTGTTGTTACAACGTCGGCAATCTGGGGGCGGTGAACATTGTCGCTTTTTACCATCCCTTGATTGCCGACTGGGACCTGATGGAGATGGATAGCGACGCTTATCGAGTGCGCCTCCGCTCGGCGATTCGCGAAGAAATGATCCACGCGATCCAGGTAACGACGATCAAAGAGAGGTACGATCGTTCGACGGATCTGAGACGCCAATTCGAAACCGCTGAAGCCTATTATGAGTTTTTTCTGGGCAAGATCATCGACGAATTGGCCACAAGTCCGGAGGGTCAGGCGGTTATCTGCACCGCTGCGCAGCTCTATTATGAGGATTGGAGCATCACCTCGATTCGCGCGCTGAAGGAAACCGATCGAAAGCTACATGGACGCGATGGCTATCTCGTCAGCGAACTGATCCGGCAACTTGTGCAGATCAGATTTGGCGAACTGACAAGCGAAGAAGCCAAAGGCAAAGCCTGGGACCGGAAGCGTCTTTTCAATACAACAGAATTCGGGACAACCGAAAATCTGCTTCGCTTTATGGCTGGCACATTGAGGCAAGCCGTCCCAAAACTGATCGGTCTTAGTCCGACACTGGCCGAAGCTCTGGCTGAAATTGAGCGAACAATTCAGAAGATCGAAAAGATTCACGAATAACCGCTCTTCGCTTGTTTCTCCTTTTCGCGAAGCCCGTTTTTACCCTGCCGTTGCCGCAATATCGGCCTCATTTTTCTGTCCCACAATTCTATGTAGATTGCCGAACCGCTAGTTTGAAAAACACCACCTTGGCGGTCGCTTTCTTCCCATAGGCAAGTTGCTCCCGGTGTAATGACAAATTTTGCCTACTTGGTCAGGGACAAACAAGGCAGATCGCCACACTGAGTCGATCTCTGACGCAATAGTTATGCGTTCCATGCAATAGCCAGGCTAAATTTGTGCAGGCTCCGGCAACGGTGCCAACGGAGGAAGAGGGTCAGGTCCCGGTGAAGGTGGAGTTGGCCTCGGAGGGTCCGGAGGCGGCTCAACGGGCGGCGGACTAGGAGCCGGAGGTGGGTGCGGATCTCCCGGCGTGGCAGAGACAGTGGCAAATTCTGGATAGGACATCCTCCCTGTTCGATGGGTCTGAGGGACTCGGATCTACATAGCGCGGCAACCCGCACGACGAAGCCTCGGCAGTCGGACCTGTCTGCTATAGCTTTAGCGACGGCGGAAGCTGTAGCAATTCTCAACGAAACAGTCGTTCCAACCAATCGATAAGTGACGGGCGCCAAACATCCATCTCGTGGCCCAATCCCGGATACTCGTGGTAGTGATACACAATTTTCTTCTCATCCAGAATCGCCTTTAATCCGGCAATGTCCTTTCCGGTAACGTTGTCTTCTGACCCGACTGTTATAGTCAAATCACGCAACGCCCGGTTTATTGCATCCGGGTCATCCAATGCGCTTGCCACGCGTTCGTTCGGGACCGTTGTGGTTGTTACACCGCTGAAGATTGCAACCCATGCGAACTTGTTAAGGTGCGACAACCCGGAGATGAGCGCCTGATATCCACCTTGTGAAAGCCCTCCGATGGCTCGTCCTTCAGCGCTCGTAAGAACCCGGAATCGTGCTTCGATGTAGGGAATGATGTCATCGACCAGCTCTCTGTCCGCTGCCGCAGAATTATTCGGATAGAACGTCTGCCTGCGGGTCGCACCAGGAAAATTTTCAGGTATGGCCTGCGGAAGATCCGTCTCAGTGTCCGGAATGACAACGATCATCGGCTCGATGCGTCGGTCTGCTAAGAGATTGTCAAGGATCTGAGGTGCACGTCCTTGTTCGACCCAAGATCCAACGGTGTCGCCAAACCCATGATAAAGGTAGAGAACTGGCAAAGCTTTCTCTCGGTAACTGGGAGGCGTGTAGACATACATCTGGCGCTCAGATTGCAAAGCATTTGAGTGAAACGTGACAAGCACCAGATCTCCGTGCGGTACGTTGCGGGTGTCAAGCAGACTCCCCGGAACAAGCACCAGGCTGGTGTTAACCTGGCGTTGCGGTTTGGGAAATCGGCTTCCCGTATCGATCGAGCGGAAGCCATCCACATTGAAATAGTATTCGTACAAGTCCGGCTCCACGGGACCGACGTTTCCGGTCCACACCCCGTTATCCCCGCGCACCAATTCGATCGGTTTCGTGACTCCCGGCATTACTGTTCCAAAAACGACTGAAACGCTTCGCGCAACCGGCGCAAACAGCCGGAACGTGATGCGCCGATCCTCTCCCACCGACGTCACATACTCGTTCAGCGGCTTGTCAGGGGGTGGATCAGGAGGAAGACCTCCGGCTTCAGCACCAGTCAATGATCTAGACAACAAAAAACCAGGCAAAATCAGTTCGAAAAGAAGCTTCATTTTCACAGCGGGAGGATGGGATTGCGATTCGTGTTTAAGCTCGAAGTTCGATCGTCATTTGCAACCTAGATCCTCTGGTTGAATCTGTTTTTTGATTCCAAACTCGTTGCGACGACTTCCCGGGTACTAGCCTGAACAGCCAGGCGTGGTAAGACAGGTCCCATATGGTAAAATCTGATTTTGCCCCGCTATGAAAAACACGAAGACTCCATGCAGCGATTACGTTGAGACGTCCGGCATCAATTTCTTTGCCCGCATGCTAGACAAGATTCGACTCAAAGCCCAGGGACTTTTGCCCGATGGGTACAATCTCGGACTATCGGACCCGACCTGTTTTGATGCGCGATTCTGCCGGTTCTGGGAAATCGACTATGACAAATTGCGGCCTAAAACTCTCGAAGGTGGGACGAACGAAGAGCTCTTGAATTGGTGTTTCAATGGTAGAAAATTTCCAAATCAGGACCAGATTCTTGTTTGGAATTCATTTCTCATCAAACGGGGCTGGCGCGACGATGGTTCAGCGAGTCTGGCACTGGACAAAGCCGAAAGCGGATTCAGCGATCGCGATGATATCCAAACCTACGTCGACTTTCACGACGTAGACGAAGGACGCGCCCCGAAATTTGCGCAATAACACTCGAGAGCCGAACGCCAACTCCATGCATATCAATGACCTAGAAACACCGGTCCCGGTTGTCGACCTTGACATCGTTCGCGGCAATATCCGGCGACTGCAAGAGTATTGCGACGCACACAAACTCCAGCTGAGACCACACGTAAAAACCCACAAGCTCCCGCTTTTTGCCCACGAGCAAATTAGAGCCGGAGCAATTGGAATCACGGTCCAGAAACTCGGCGAAGCAGAAGTGATGGCTCAGACCGGCATTGCTGACATTCTGCTGACATATAACGTAATCGGCCAGGCGAAAGCGGAGCGCTTGGCGCACCTGACGAACTTCGCGCGAATAAGCGTTGGCATCGACAGCGAGAAGAGCCTTGAATTTGTTGCATGGGCGGCCAAACGCGCAGCTAAACCGATCGGGGTACTCATTGAGTTCGAATCCGGTGCCAATCGCCAGGGTGTCCGGACTCCGAAAGAGGCCCTTGGTCTCGCCGAATCGGCGTTAAAGCAGTCGAAAATTGATTTCAAAGGACTGATGACCTTTCCAACCACTTCGGCCACGATCGGCTTTCTGCAAGAAGCTTTACCTCTATTCAGCAAGGCTGGAATCGACGTCCAGGTTATATCCGGTGGCGGAACACCGCCTGCCTATCTCACGCATGAGCTCGCACCAATGGTAACGGAAATGCGTGTAGGAACCTATATTTACAACGATCGGATGACGATTGCTGCTGAAGCGGCCACCCAAAAAGAATGTGCACTGACCGTTCTTGCGACAGTCGTGAGCTGTCCATCCAGCGACCGCGCGGTGATTGATGCCGGCACTAAGACGCTTTCCAGCGATCTATTACCGAACAAGGCAGAGGCGGGATACGGTTTCCTTCCGGACTATCCAGACGCGGTCCTAACCCGGCTCAGTGAGGAACATGGCGTTCTTGATCTGTCGCGATCCGCGCGAAAACCCGAAGTTGCGGAACGCGTTCGCGTCATTCCCAACCACGTCTGCGTCGTCGCAAATCTCCACGACTGCATTTACATACACCAAAACGGCGAAATCCTCGCTCGCGCCCCAGTCTATCTGCGCGGCATGACGATCTAGACTGGATATCGTATCAGATGCAATCTCCACCGCGTCAAAATTCCGGCAGATTGCGCACGTTCTCCTCCAACAACTGGCGCTGCCCGGCAATCAACTTCTGAATTCCGGATTCACCAATCGCGAGCATCTGATCGAGATCAGCGCGTGAGAACGTTGACTCTTCGCCCGCACCTTGAAGTTCGACGAACGCTCCTTTGCTTGTCATCACAAGGTTCATGTCGACAGAGGCGTCTTTGTCTTCTTCGTAGTTGAGATCGAGAAGCAACCGTCCACCAACTGCGCCAACGCTCACTGCGGCCACAAGACACTTCAGCGGCCACCGAGTGATTTCCCCTCTATTCAGGAGGCTCCCGCATGCGAGCCCAATCGCAACGCACGCGCCCGTGATCGATGCAGTCCGGGTTCCGCCGTCCGCCTGAAGAACGTCGCAATCGATCCATAGCGTTCGCTCGCCAAGAGCGTCGAGATCGACAGCCGCCCTCAAAGCGCGGCCAATCAAGCGCTGAATTTCGATGCTTCTTCCATCCAATTTTCCCCTCGAAACGTCGCGCGGGCGACGCGACAACGTCGAATACGGTAGCATGGAATATTCCGCAGTGATCCAGCCGCCGCCGACCCCCTGTTCTTTCATCCATCGCGGAACGGCCGTCTCAATCGTCGCCGCACAGACGACTTGCGTACTGCCTGTGGCGATCAATACCGAACCATCCGCATTCGGTGCGATTCCCGGGGTATAGCGAAGAGGGCGAAGCTCACCATTGGCGCGGCCATCAAGCCTCGCAGCTGTCGATTGTCCGTCAGGCTGATTTGTCATGTCCGTAAAACGAACGGACATCAGAAACGCTCGCAAACTTTCTGTCAACCAGTTCCCGAGGTTGAATCGGTTAATCTGAATGCCGGTGACGGAAGTATGGTATTGATCCGGAATTCGGCGTGGTTCATTTTCGCCCTTCTACACACCATGGTTGTCAACGTTCAAGTTCCGGCTTCAACAACAAATCTGGGTCCAGGATTCGATTGTCTTGGAGTTTCTCTGCAGCTGTGGAACTGGATCAAGATCGAGCCCGACCACAATCCGGCACCGGTACCAGAGATTGCGGAGCAAGCGGCGGATCTCTTCTTCAATCGCACGGGCGAAACACCGTTCCCGTTCAATATTTCAATCGACGGAGAGGTCCCTCAAGCGCGCGGACTCGGCAGTAGCGTCACGCTTCGCCTCGCCGTGCTGATGGCTTTGGATCGAATCACAAATACCGGCCTGTCGAAAGAGGAAATCTGCGATTTTTGCACCCAGCTCGAAGGTCATCCTGACAATGCGGCGGCGGCGCTCTACGGAGGATTTACCATCGTCTCGAAGACAGGGAAAAAGGTGGCACGCTTTGATGTCGATCCGCGGCTGAAGTTCGTGCTTTTCATCCCGGATTTCGAAGTGAAAACAAGTGAAGCCAGATTGGTTGTCCCAACCGATTTTTCCCGAAAGGATGTGATCGAAAATCTTGGCAACACGGCACTCATTTCCGCTGCGTTCGCTTCCGGGCGATACGAATATTTGAAGGACTCATTCGCCGACCGGCTCCACCAACCGTATCGGGAAAAACTGGTTCCATTCCTTCCCCAGGTTCTTCGTGCTGCAGTTGAGGCTGGCGCATTGGGTGGATTCCTCAGTGGTTCCGGATCGACCGTCGCATGTGTCACGCTCTCGGATCCAGAAAAGGTTGGAATTGCCGTTGACCGTGCGACGCTGGGGAAAAGGTCAAAGATCCTGATCGTGAGCGCGGACAACGCTGGAGCGCGAATCATCTAACCATAACAGCATGCCGCGGAGACTGGATGAACTGGAGCAGTACGCAATCGAAGTCATCCTCGAAAAGAGGCAAGGATTTCGTGCCGGCCTGCTACGAGTCGTGCTGCGGCTGCTATCGTTCGTGTATCTGGCGATCGTCCAGGCCAGACTTTATCTCTATCGAAATCGGATTCTGAAGGAACGTCAACTCGGGTGCCTCGTCATCAGTATTGGCAATCTCACCGTAGGCGGAACAGGCAAGACGCCGGTTGTAGAAAAATTTGCCAAAGCCCTTCAGAACGGTGGGCGGCGAGTGGCGATTTTGAGCCGCGGCTACAAGAGCGTCGATCGTCGCCGGAAAAAAACCTGGTGGGAGAAACTCATGGCACAAGGGTCAGAGAATCCACCTCGGGTCGTCTCGGACGGTAAGAGCGTGTTGCTCGACTCTGCAACAGCCGGTGATGAGCCTTATATGCTCGCTTCCAATCTCAAAGGTGTCGCAGTCGTTGTCGACAAGGATCGCGTGAAAGGGGGCTTACACGCCATTAAAAACCTCAACGTCGACACCCTGTTGCTCGACGATGGACTGCAGTACCTGCATTTGAAGCATCGTCTTGATATTGTGCTGGTTGATCGCCAAGCGCCATTTGGAAACGAGCACCTTTTGCCACGCGGCACGTTGCGAGAGCCCCCCTGGAATCTGCGGCGTGCAAGCTACATTCTCATCACGAAATGCGATGGCGAATCGAACGATCAACTCATCCAACGAATTCGGCGCTACAATCGGACAGCCGAAATCATCGAATGCCGTCACAGACCTCTCTTCCTAAAGCATGTCTACAAAGATGAGCGGTTGCCGCTCGACTATTTGGACGGCCTCTATGTCGGCTCGCTTTGCGGGATTGCGGCCCCTGAGAGTTTCGAGGCAGGGCTCCGGGGTCTCGGAGCAAACATCGAGTTATCACGCCACTTCGCTGATCACCACCGCTACACAGAACGGGAATTGACTCAATTCCTTCAACGGTGCGTCCGACGAGACGTTCACGCGATCATTACGACCGAAAAGGATGCAGTTCGATTTCCGGTGATCGATCCATTGGAAGTCCCGATCTACTATTTGCGTGTTGAAATCGAAATTATCAATGGCCAGAAAACCTGGGAACAATGCCTCCAACGGATCTGTGCGCCGCCCGCTGCAATGGCGCTCGAAGATTATTACCGGTAACAGTAGAAACTCATTGGCACCCGCTGGCAAAAGTTGGATGCTCGTTCCTCACGGCCTCCTTTTAAACGAATAGGCCCTCAGATTGTCTGACTGAAGAACTTCTCCATGGCCACACGGCAATCCAAGTTAAAGATCGGCATTGTCGGCGCAGGGACCGTCGTCAAAGCCCGCCATCTGCCTGCGCTGAAAAAAATTGCGGACGTGGAAATCGTCGCGGTCTGCAATTCATCCTACGAAACCTCTGAAGACTGTTGCCGTAAGTATATTCCGGAGGCAACCCCCTTCGCCAATTGGGCGGAGCTTGTCGCGGATCCGGACATCGATATCGTTTGGATCGGGACGCCTCCTTACCTGCATTCCACGATCGCAGTCTCCGCGCTCGAAGCCGGCAAACATGTCTTCACCCAGGCACGCATGGCTCTCAATCTTTCGGAAGCAGAGGAGATGTACGCTGCCTCTCAGCGGAATCCTCACCTGGTAACGATGGTCTGCCCTTCTCCGCACGGAATGCGAGGAAGCCTTTTCATGAAGAAAATGCTGGCGGAGAGATTTCTGGGCGAACCGCATCATCTCCGACTTCAAAGTCTTTCAGGAAAGTACATCGACCCGGAAGCCCCACCGCACTGGAGACAACGTGACGAGTTATCAGGATTAAACGTGCTCACACTTGGGATTCATGCCGAAGTGGTTCAACGCTGGTTTGGGCGGATTACACACGTTTTTGCTCATCAGAAAACGATCAACCCTGTCCGGCATGGCTACGAAATCAGAATTCCGGACATGGTGATCGTTCTCTGCAAATTCGAAAACGGTATGGAAGGAGTGATGGAGTTTAGCGGTGTTGCACCGTTCGAGGATTCAGAGAGCGTTCAAGCTTTCGGCAGTGAGGGGATGCTGACGTACGATTTCAATTCCGATCGAATTTATGGCGGGCGGCTCGGAGAAAAGAACGCTGCTGAAATCGCGATACCGCATGAACTCGAACAACACTGGCGGGTTGAGGAGGACTTTATAGCGGCAGTTCGATCTCCAGCTGCCATTCAGCCGCAACCCAGTTTCGCCCAGGGTGTCCAGTATATGAGAGTTGTCCAAGCGGTCGCCGACTCGGTTGCGCAGGAACGAGAAATCGAGATCACGCAATAAAACGGAGTAGCCGGAAGGTTTCTCCGTTCCTCAGAACTTCGGCTGTCGCTATGTCCTTCGCGCTTTTGCGCGGTCGACTCAATTCTCTGCGCACTCCTCGGTGTCTCTGTAAACAGCCATCCTATTTTCCCAGATCGATCGCCGTCGGGACCATGACGGCGTCTCGCATTCCGTGCACGATCTTTTTGTCTGCAGGTACGATCGTGGCGAGCGCGCCGCCCAGTCTGACTTCGTTCTCTGAAATGACGAAATAATAGGGACAAAGACGAACCCGCCCGATTAGCGTTTCGAGTGAATTCGTCACCGGATTATAGAATGGCTGTTTGACAAGTCGCCCTTTGAAAAAACGCTGAAGAATAAAAGGCCCGTTATGAAACGAGGCAATCGCCTGTTCAACGCTCCCAGCCCACTCACGCTGAGGCAGGTCTTGTCCGACGTACACCCCGCGACTTCCCCAAGCCAACTCCGAAAATCCGCTGACCTTCAGAACAAATTCCCTTTGCTTCTGGCTAAACCGCTTAAGCTCGCGCCAGTCCTGGATCTCAAGCGATGGGATCACTGCATGATGCGGGATCGGAGCCGAATCAATCACCCAGGTCTCCGGAATCAAGCGCTTCAATTTCATCCAATGGCTCGCACGCAATTCGCGGCGCCAATAATTTTGCAGCGGTCTTGACCAGAAAAGGCCAAACCAAAGCTTCTCCTCCAGATATGGTTTTAGCGGCGGGGTAATCTGCAACGCCCCAGATTGTGCAGCTTCGAGGATTGAGCCGATCGAAGGAAGGTTCGGAAGATCAAACATCTCAAAGAACCGATAGACAGGGTCTGGTGATCGAAAGTCCCAGTCCTCCGCATTCTCCACTCGCCACTGTGCTCCATATTTGCTCGTCAATTCGTCACGGATCCATTCCATTTCCGGGCGATATGTTTCCGACTCCTTCGAAACTGCAATTGTGCCGTGTGGGAGGATAGAACGGAATCCCTCCAGCATTCCCTCGTCGCCGCCTAAAATGTCGAATCCAAGGTTACGATAAGTCTGATTCAACCACCCTGTCAGACCGATTCCGCCGGGCACTGAATCAAGCTCCGAGATCGCGTATCCGTTGTCGGTGAGAATGATGTCAGGCCGAATTACCCGAGGAATTTCGTATCGATATTTTCTCGATAGGGCCACAAGCTCCGCCGGCTTTCCCGCATCAAGATATTCGGCGATCCAAGGCGGTTGCTTCCCTGAGACGCTCAGGCGGTAGAGAAGGTTCGATGCCTTGACGAATTTGAGCAGCCAGTGCCCTAGTCGCTCCAGTTCCTCTGCAAACTGCGGACTGATCAGAAACGGTTCCGGAGAAACCAGCCATTCCTTGTCCGCGAACAATCCCTTCTCAGGGAATCGTTCGCGCACGCGCTGAACACGCTCTAAGGCGACCGATTGATCCATTTCTTGTCCTGGTGTCACTACGCCAAAAGTTTCAGCGCTCGCCGCACAAGTTCCTCAGTATCCAGGGTTTTCTCCTTCGACAATATCTCGCGGACGGCGCGCTGCGCTTCGACCTGCTTAAAGCCCAGCGAGAGGAGTGCCAGGACCGCATCATTTGCTTTGGCCTGTTGACCATCTTGTCCCGATGCGGCGAGCTCCCACGCGGCCGCAACTCCCACCTTATCTTTCAGCTCCAAAACAATTCGCTCGGCAGTTTTTTTTCCGAGCCCACTGATCTTCGACAACGCGGCGATATCCCCATTGACGACGGCCGCCTTGAACTGACTGACGCTCATCCCGCTCAGCACGGCCAGGGCAATCTTTGGGCCTACCCCGGAGACATGTTGCAGGAGAAGCTTGAAAAGGTCTCGCTCGGCGGTAGAAACAAAGCCGAAAAGCAGCTGCGCATCCTCTCGCACGACGAAATGAGTCAACAGTTTCAAACGGCCACCGACAGGCGGCAGATGATCGAAACTCGAGAGCGGGATCTGAACAAGGTACCCGACGCCATGAACCGAGATAACGACCTGCGTGGGCAACGCCTCAACGAGTTCGCCATCGAGAAAGGATATCATGATGCTGAATAGAAAGAAGTACGCGACCGGCCGGAAACTGCAAATTGAACTACGTCCAGGGGGAACTAACGCCCCACGCAGCGAGGCTCTATATACAGCCTTACATATCGCTCACCAGATCCCAGTTTTTTGCAAAATACGCTACTCCTGACCATAAGGTTAGTCCCACCGTGAAAAGGATTAATGCCAAGGCGACAAAATGGAGAAACGTGATGACCGGGGCTCCCATCTGACGCCCAAACTGTTCAAGAATCACGACCAGCAACAGGCAATACAGGATCGTTACAATCTGCCAGACCGTTTTAAGCTTTCCCAGGCGTTCCGCAGGTAGCACTTTCCCACGACTAGCCGCAATCAGGCGAAGCCCGGTAATTAAGAATTCTCGGCTTAAAATAACGATTACCGCCCAGGCAGGGATGCTTCCAAGCGACACCAGGCAGATGAATGCGGACATGGTCATGATCTTGTCAACCAGCGGATCCATCAACTTGCCGAAATCCGTGATCTGATTGAATCGACGCGCGATATATCCATCGGCGAAATCGGTGAGACTGCTAAAAATGAACAAGCCAAATGCGAACAACTTGGAGCCGGGAAATTGTACGGTGAGCGCTACCACAAACGGTAGAGTCAGGATCAAACGAAGGATTGTTAATTGGTTGGGGATCGTCATGCTACTTGAACTGTCGCGTAGACCGGGTGTTTCCAAATCGGAACGGAGACTTTCAACCGCTCAATGATCTGGCCGCTTCCCTCAAATGCCGCGCGGCGATGTCGCGCCGAGACCCGCACATAAAGCGAGGCTTCTCCTGCCCTGACAAATCCGATACGATGATGAATGACCACAAGCGGCAACTGATAGCGTTCGCTCGCATCCGCCGCTATCCGTTTCAATTGCCGTTCTGCCATTGTTTCAAAAGCTTCGTACTCGATCCCGTCGATTATCCTGTCATTCTCAATCGTGCGAACAACACCAAAAAAATCGATTACAGCGCCTTCCGTGGACGAAAAGTGCGTCTGCGCCAGATCGAGAGGCTCTTTAGTTATTCGGACGTCACAAAACTGCATTGCCAACCTCCCAGGTTGTTAGATACTGCGAAACAGCTACAGTCATTTCAACCTTTGTTTCCCAACGAATGAACTCATCTGATATCGGCCTGATCGGCCTCGCTGTCATGGGCGAAAATCTCGTCCTCAACATGGAGAGTAAGGGCTTCCACGTCTCCGTATTCAACCGAACGACGGAGGTAACCGAAAAATTTGCCGCTAATCGGGGCGCCGGTAAAAACATCGTAGCGACCAAGACGATCGAAGAGTTCGTCGCAAGTCTCGCGAAGCCTCGCAAAATGATGATCATGGTGAAAGCAGGTGCAGCGGTCGATGCCGTTATCGATCAGCTATTGCCGCATCTCGACAAGGGCGATGTCGTGATTGATGGCGGTAATTCTCTGTACACCGACACCCAGCGCCGCGAAGCAGCGTTATCCGCAAAAGGTCTCAATTACCTCGGAATCGGAGTCTCCGGAGGTGAAGAAGGGGCATTGAAAGGCCCCTCTCTCATGCCTGGTGGGACAAAAGAAGCGTGGGAGATCGTTTCGCCTATCTACTGCAAGGTTGCAGCGCAGGTCGAAGGCGAACCGTGTTGTCGGTACATGGGCCCTGGGGGTGCCGGGCACTACGTCAAGATGGTCCACAACGGGATTGAGTATGGCGATATGCAGCTCATCTGCGAGGCTTATGCCATCCTTCACGACGTACTCGGCCTGGACGCAGCGGCACTGCACGACGTGTTTGATACCTGGAACAAAGGGGATCTCGATAGTTTCCTGATCGAGATCACGACGAACATTTTCCGCCGGAAAGATCCGGACACGGGCAAACCGCTCGTCGACGTTATTCTCGACAAGGCAGGCCAAAAAGGGACAGGCAAATGGACGCTTCAATCGGCGATTGACCAGGCGGTCGTTATTTCCACCATTAACGCGGCCGTCGAAGCGCGTGTCCTCTCCTCAATGAAGGACCAACGAGTGCGCGCTTCGAAGATCTTACCGAAGCCGGAGCCATTCAAATACGAAGGCGACAAAGCAAAACTGATCGACGCAGTTCGCGATGCGCTTTATGCCTCGAAAGTGATTTCCTATGCACAAGGTTTCAGTCTTTTCGCGGCTGCCGGTAAACACTACGGCTGGGACCTGCACTTTGGCGACATCGCGACAATCTGGCGTGGCGGTTGCATCATCCGCGCAAAATTCCTGAATCGCATCAAGGAAGCGTTCGATCGCAACCCGCAACTCGAGAACCTGATGCTCGATTCTTTCTTTACGGAGGTACTGGAAAAAACTCAGGCAAACTGGCGACTTGCGGTTTCTACCGCGATCCAGGCAGGGGTCGCGGTTCCTGCGTTTGCGGCATCCCTCTCCTACTTCGACAGCTATCGGCAGGAGCGGTTGCCGGCAAACCTGCTACAGGCACAGCGTGACTACTTTGGCGCACATACTTACGAGCGAATCGACAAGCCGGGATCATTCCACACGGAGTGGCTCGAGTAGGCAAGACTGTCCCAACACCTGATTGACGGATCCTCGTTTCAAGACGCTAGGACCCGACAGTTGTCTTTACTGCTTCACTTTAAAAGGATCGGAGTCCCGATGAATTTGATTAACGGAAAAGCCGTGGCAGAACGGATCAACGAAGAGACTCGGCTCAAAGCGGAACGATTGAAACAACGCGGAATCACCCCCGGCTTGGCAGTCGTTCTTGTCGGAGACGATCCCGCCTCGACCGCCTATGTCCGGAATAAAGATAAGGTTTCACAGAAGCTCGGCCTTTACTCCCGCAAGATCGAGTTACCGAAAGAAACGACCCAAGACGAGTTGCTGAAGATCGTTCACGAATTGAACGAAGATCCTTTGATCCATGGGATTCTTGTGCAATCTCCGCCCCCACCTCAAATCGACGAGCAGAAAATCGTCCTGGCGATCGACCCGGCAAAGGATGTCGATGGACTTCATCCCATGAACGTCGGAAAACTGGCGATCGGAGATCCGACCGCTCTGGTTCCTTGCACGCCCCTCGGTTGCCAGCGTCTTCTATTGGAGAGCGGGATCGAAACTTCCGGGGCCCATGTTGTCATTATCGGGCGAAGCATGCTGGTCGGAAAACCGCTCGGACTCCTGTTGATGCGAAAAGGAAAAGGAGGCGACGCAACCGTTACCATCGCCCACTCCCGAACCAGGGATCTTCCCGGCGTCGCCCGAACTGCCGATATACTCGTGGCAGCGATTGGAAAGGCAGATTTCGTGCGCAGCGACTATGTGAAAGAGGGAGCAGTCGTGATCGATGTCGGCATCAATCGTATCGACGATCCCACCATACCAAGAGGGCATCGCATCACTGGGGACGTTGCATTTGACGAGGTCGTCCCGAAAACAAAAGCGATCACTCCGGTGCCCGGTGGCGTCGGGCCGATGACGGTTGCCATGCTGATGGCCAATACTGTGACGGCCTGCGAGAATCAGACAAGATCCGCTATTTAGCCATGCATTCGTTTCATTATCAGAGCGGGAAACTCTCCTGCGAATCGTATTCGCTTGATAAAGCATCAGAGCGGTTTGGCACGCCTCTCTACGTCTACAGCTCGCATACGATCGTCGACCATTACCAGCGACTGGACCAGGCACTGCACGAACTGAATCATGAAGTCTGCTATGCGGTGAAAGCCAACTCGAACCTCTCGGTGCTCAGACTTCTTGCCGAACAGGGGAGCGGTTTTGACATCGTTTCGGGTGGCGAACTCTATCGCGTAATTAAAGCTGGAGGAAACCCCTCCAAATGCACGTTTGCAGGGGTCGGCAAAACCCGTGAAGAAATCGAGTACGCATTGCGACGTGAGGTTCTCAGTTTCAATATCGAATCGGAAGAGGAACTGGAAGCTGTTAACGAGATAGCCAGATCGATTGGCAAACGCGCGCCTATCGCGATCAGAGTGAATCCCGATGTTGCAGCAAACACCCACAAGTACATCAGCACCGGCAAAACCGAGAACAAATTCGGAATTGCCATCGATCGAGTCGCGCCACTCTACGATCGCGCGAAGAAAATGGGCAACATTGCGATTCGAGGTGTGCAGATGCACATCGGATCGCAGATTACCGAGACGAAGCCATTCGTTCAGGCTATCGAAAAGATGTTACCTTTGGTCAAACAGCTGAAGACCGATTGCGGCATAGAATTTTTCAGCATCGGCGGCGGAATCGGCATCGTCTACAAAGGCTCACTTGAAAGCGGCGATAAAGTCTGGTGGAAAGAGGAAGAACCAAAACACGCACTAACAATCGCAGAATATGCGAAAGCAATCGTTCCGCTTCTAAAAAACCTTCCTGTTCGTGTGCTTCTCGAGCCCGGTAGGTTCTTGGTTGGCAATGCGGGTGTTCTCCTGACTCGGGTCCTGTACGTGAAGAAGACGCCGCTCAAAAAATTTGTCATTGTGGACGCAGGCATGAACGATCTCATTCGTCCTGCTTTATACCAAGGGTACCACGAAGTTGTACCAGTTCGAGAACCGAAGGATGCCCCGATCGCCAATGTCGACGTCGTCGGCCCTATTTGCGAAAGTGGTGATTTCTTCGCGCAGGACCGGCCCTTGGCCGAAGTAGAAGCCGGCGATTTACTAGCCCTGATGAGCGCCGGCGCGTACGGATTCACGATGGCCTCGAATTACAATTCAAGACCGCTTCCAGCCGAAATCCTCGTGAGTGGAAGTGACGCAAAGATCGTGCGCCGCCGCCAGACTTACCCGGACCTCATAGCCCTGGAAACAGGCGAAGCCAGGTGAGAAACCGCTCAAACTTGGCCCGGATTGCAATTGTGCTCGGGTTGGGCGTTCGGACATCATCGTAGGATAGGTGTCTCCGCCTGTCTCTAGCTGCTACAGCGGTACTCTCGCAGACGTTTGCGCCGCTCAATTGGTGTTCCTTGGCCAAGCACTACTCCGCGAGGGCGATTCGTTTCCTGATCATATTGTTTGTTCGAATCTTATCCGCTCTTCCTATCAGAAAAAATCTCCACGCCACCGATTCCTTTTGAGGTTCGCCGTCGTTCTTGACAGTGAAGAGCGCCGAAACGGCGCTTTGAAAATAACCGAGAAAAACAGAACGATGAACACAGAAATTCAGACTGCGGACGGCACCACAACACTTCTAACCACGTTAAAGCTCGATCCGAAAGACAAAGAGAAAGTGCTCGATCTTCTCAAACAATCGACAGAATCCACGATCTGCAAACTGTCAGGTTGGATTTCTACTAATTTTTTGGTCGGTTTGGATAGCAGCCGGATCGTGATCTATTCGCAATGGAAGACGCTCGAGGATATTCGTGCGATGCAAAGTCACCGTTCCTTGGTACCTTATTTCCAGCAAATTCTTACATTGGCCACCATCGACGGGTTCCCAGCGACAGTCTCTTATTCCCATCACGCCTGATCGCAAAGAACGCTTCCTATAATTCGGCAACGCAGAAGGCACATGTCAGACCATCCAGATTTCGATCCCACGAGTGAGCAGAACCTAAACCAATTGTTGGGAGAATTGCGTCCGCGTCTGCATCGGTACTGCTCTCGGATGACTGGTTCTGTGATCGACGGCGAAGATGTGGTGCAGGAAGCTCTTCTTCGTGCATATGTCGCCTTTTCCAAAACCGAACCATTGGCTAACCCGGAAGGCTGGCTCTTTCGAATCGCCCACAACGCGGCGCTGGATTTTCTGCGTCGCCGAATGCGCCAGTTAGCCGCTCAATCCGATGAGGACCCAGATACGATCGCGATTTTGCTCGATCCAGTCCGTGACCGGTTCGCGGCGGCCGCATGCTTAAGTGCTTTTATGCGGTTGCCCGCAGCCCAACGGAGCAGTGTGATCTTGAAAGACGTGCTGGGCTATTCGATCGAAGAAATCAGCGAGATCACTGACCTGACAATTCCCGCCGTGAAATCAGCTCTGCAACGTGGTCGAATGCGACTGCGCGAATTGAGAGATGAACCGGAAACGCCATTCCCTCGGCTACCTGAAAGAGAAGGTGTCCGGCTCGCAAAATACATCGAACACTTCAACGCACGCGACTTTGACGCCGTTCGATCGATGCTTGCCGAGGACGTCAAGCTGGACCTGATCAACCGGGCTCGCCGCACCGGACGCAAAGAAGTCAGCGAATACTTTCATAGGTACTCCCTGCAGGACACGTGGCACTGTGCTCCTGGTTTCATCGACGGTCACCCCGGGATTCTAATGTTCGATTCGAACGACCTCTCCGATAAGCCGTCCTACTTCGTTCTACTGGAGTGGAGCGACGAAGGTATCACGGGCATTCGCGACTTCTTCTTCGCGCGATACGCCTTGGAAGGTGCAAAGTTAGTGCTTGTTGACGAGCTTTGACCTCGCAGATTTTCGGTCTGTCAGTAGTCGGTTGGCAGCTGGCAGATCACGGGACGTGGTCGTTCTCGTGCTATGTCAAGTACAATATTTCCAACTGTTACAGCCTAGAGTATTGCCTGGAATCAAATCTATTACTTAGCAGGCATTAAAGTTCGCAGATGCATTCTTGCAAATCCTCGCCAATCATCCTGCGCACTAGCCTGCATCGCTCACAAACGCTCGAAAGAAAACCGCGTCTGCTCCATTTCCATATCAATCCGATCTTGCTTTCGAGCGGCTCTTTAGCGCGAAAATCTCACGGGCGCTTTGGCTCGTGAGATTTTCGGGCTAAGCCGGCTCATCTTGTCAGGACCCCGCGTAACGGTTCGTAATTCAAATTCGGTCCCAGCCAGCGTTCCACTTCTTCAAGAGACATTCCCTTTCGCCGGTGGTAGTCCTCAATCTGATCTTTGTCGATTTTCCCGACACCGAAATATTTTGCGCCCGGATGACCGAAATAGAGGCCGCTCACGGATGCTCCCGGCCACATGGCGAAGCTTTCGGTTAAATGGATTCCAGCACCCTCTTCTGCCCGAAGAAGGTCAAACAACAGCTTTTTTTCAGTATGATCCGGACATGCAGGATAACCGGCTGCCGGGCGAATCCCGCGATACGCTTCCCGAATCAGATCTTCCGTCTGTAAATGCTCTTCTCTTCCGTATCCCCATTCCCTACGCACACGTTCGTGCAGCATCTCTGCAAATGCCTCAGCCAAACGGTCTGCAAGCGCTTTCGCCATAATACTATTGTAGTCGTCATGATCGGCTTCGAACTGTTTGGCCAGTTCATCTGCACCATGGCCGGTCGTTACGGCAAAGCCTCCAAGATAGTCCACTCTGCCCGAATCCCGCGGAGCAATATAATCGGCAAGAGCATGGTTGAACTGTTCCGCCGGTTTGGCCATTTGCTGCCGCAATGTATGAAATGTGGTCAACACTTCGTCACGAGACTCGTTCGTGTACAATTCGATATCGTCGCCCACGTTATTCGCAGGCCACAATCCGTAAACACCGCGAGCAGTGAACAGCTTCCCTTTTACAATGTCCTGAAGCAGTTTCTGTGCGTCCTCATACAATTGAATCGCCTGCTCGCCGACATCCGGATCGTCAAAAATCTTAGGAAAACGCCCACGTAATTCCCAGGTGTGAAAGAACGGAGACCAATCGATGTATGGCACCAGTTCTTCCAGTGTCTGCGTCCGAATGACGCGCCGGCCTATAAACTCAGGGACATCAATCCGAGTGGTCGCCCAATCGATCGGGGTTCGACGCCGGCGCGCCTCCTCAATCGAAATAAGTCGCTTGTCCGCGGTTCGATTGGCGTATTCTTCGCGCAATCGTTTCAGGTCATCGTTATTCTTTTTAACAAAACCGGCTTTTAATTCGTCGCTGATCAAAGACCCAACAACACCAACCGCACGCGAAGCGTCCAGGACATGGACAGTCGGACCGTGATAGTGAGGAGCGATCTTCACCGCCGTATGTGCCCTGCTTGTTGTGGCACCGCCAATCAGCAACGGCAGATCAAAGCCTAACCGGTCCATTTCCTGAGCCATATGCACCATCTCATCCAGGGAGGGCGTAATCAGACCGCTTAGTCCGATCACATCGACTGATTTACTCCTCGCGGCTTCAAGGATTTTTTCGGCCGGGACCATCACGCCGAGATCGATGACTTCGTAATTATTACAAGCTAGAACGACTCCTACGATATTCTTGCCAATATCATGGACGTCCCCTTTTACCGTCGCCATAAGGACTTTTCCCTGCGCACGTGACTCCGGCTGGGCGGCGCGTTCCTGCTCCATGAATGGCGTCAGGTAAGCAACCGATTTCTTCATCACCCGCGCACTCTTGACTACTTGCGGCAGAAACATTTTCCCAGCGCCAAAGAGATCACCCACGACGCTCATTCCCGACATGAGCGGTCCTTCGATGACGGCTAACGGTCTCCCGTATTTGAGCCGCGCTTCTTCCGTGTCTGTATCGATAAAATCAACAATTCCCTTTACGAGGGCATGTTGCAGACGCTCCTCGACCGGAGCGGCGCGCCACGCCTCATCCTTTACTTGAACCTTGGCGGAGGTCTTAACCTTTTCTGCATATTCTACCAATCGCTCAGTGGCGTCAGGTCTTCGGTTGAGCAGAACGTCCTCCACCAACAGAAGCAGATCTTTCGGGATTTCTTCGTACACGGCCAACTGACCCGCATTCACGATCCCCATATCCAGACCAGCGTTGATCGCGTGATAGAGAAAGGCGGCATGCATCGCTTCCCTCACGACGTTGTTTCCGCGAAACGAGAACGAGATATTGCTCACGCCACCACTGACTCGGGCGTTCGGCAAGTTCTCTTTGATCCAGCGCACCGCCGCAATAAAATCGGCCGCGTAGTTGTTGTGTTCCTCCATCCCCGTTGCGACGGTCAGAATGTTCGGATCAAATACGATGTCTTCAGGCGGAAACCCGATTTCTTCCGTCAAAATCCGATACGCTCTCGAGCAAATCTCCTGTCTGCGCTGAAGATTATCGGCTTGCCCGTTTTCATCGAATGCCATCACAACAGCAGCCGCTCCATATCGGCGAATCAATGCAGCGTGACTCTTGAATTTCTCTTCTCCTTCTTTGAGGCTGATCGAGTTCACGATTCCTTTTCCCTGCACGCAACGAAGGCCCGCCTCCAGAACACTCCAACGGGAGCTATCAATCATGATTGGAACCCGAGAGATGTCAGGCTCTGCGGCGATCAAGTTGAGAAACTTAACCATCGCCGCCTCGGAATCGATCATCCCCTCGTCCATGTTGACGTCGATGAGGTTGGCTCCCCCCTCCACCTGTTGCCGGGCCACCGCCAGCGCACCATCAAAATCACCGGCTAAAATGAGCTTCGAAAACTTGGGCGACCCGGTAATGTTGGTCCGCTCGCCGATAAGGCTGAATACGGTTCCCGGTTTGTATGGTTCCAGCCCGCTGAACTGGGTTATCCTCGGCAACTGGGGCAACTTTCTGGGTGGGACATCCTTGACCAAGTTTCGCACCGCCGCGATGTGCGCAGGGGTCGTCCCGCAGCATCCGCCGACAATATTCAGCCAGCCTAGCTCAGCCCATTCGCGCAACTGCGGCGCCAACGTCTCAGGCGTTTCCGGAAACCCAGTCGGGGAAAGGGGATCGGGCAACCCGGCGTTTGGATAGCACGAAACATAAATCGGCGATATCCTCGCCAGCTCCTCGATGTAAGGCCGAAGCTCTTTTGGTCCGAGCGCGCAATTCAGACCGACGCTCAGCAACGGCGCATGGGAAATCGAGATCCAGAACGCTTCGGTCGTTTGGCCCGTCAAGGTGCGGCCACTGGCGTCCGTGATCGTTCCAGAGGCCATCACCGGCAGCCTGAACCCCAATTCTTCAAATTGTTCGTCGATCGCGTACAACGCGGCTTTGAGATTCAACGTGTCGAACGTGGTCTCCGCCAAGAGCAAGTCGACGCCTCCTTCGATCAACGCAGCAGCCTGTTCTCGATACGCATTCTTGACCTGCGCCCACGTCACTTCCCGCTTACCTGGATCATTCACGTCTCTCGAAATCGACAGAGTCCGATTCAACGGCCCGATTGCACCGGCGACATAGCGTTTTCGGGTTGGATCGATCGCCATGACTTCAGTAACCGCTTCACGAGCCAGACGGGCTGCCGCCAGGTTGATTTGCGAAACGTGTGCCTCGAGTCCGAAATCTTCCTGCGAGATCGTGGTCGCGTTAAAAGTGTTCGTCTCGATGATATCCGCTCCGGCGTCGAGATATTGCCGATGAACCGTTTTAATGATCTCAGGTCGGGTCAGGCACAAAATATCGTTATTGTTTTTCAGATCTTTCGGATGCGTCGCAAACAAGGCCCCGCGATAATCGTTTTCCTGCAGTTTGTATTGCTGGACCATGGTTCCCATGGCCCCGTCGAGGATAACAATCCGTTGCTCGAGAGCCTCTACGATATCGAATGAAGCCGCTTTCTTAAGATGACTGACCATAAGCGATCGAGTGACGAAGGTAGCACCCGCGTCGAAGCACCGCAATTAATAGATTGATCCATCTTGATACCTTGATAGGTCAGGTCGAGTACAGAATTCAAAGTTCGAGGTTTGGAGTTCCGGGGTATTGTAGGAGTGGCTTTCAGCCCTGTATCCGATTGGCATCTTGCCTGTCCCTAAACTGGCTTCCAGGCACCCTCACAATCGTCCTCAACTTTCACCGTTCGGCGTTCGGCGTTCGAAGTTCGGGGAACAAAGCTCTCAAGCCCGACACCAGCCACTAACTACTGAACAACCGACACTGACTACTTCTTCTCAAATAAATACATCTGCAGCGACGGCCACCACGAAGACTACGCTCACAAATGCATTGCTCTCGAAGAAGGCCTTGTTGATTCCTGCGATATCGAGGCGTGCGGCAGCCCGATGTTCATAAACGAGTGCCCCGAGAACCAATATGAGGGAACTGTAGTAAATTGCGCCAAGACCGCTGGCCCATCCGAACAGGATCAGGAGAACAAACAGAAGCCCGTGTACCACTTGCGCCAGCCGCAGGCTGTTCTGCACACCGAATTTTACGACCATTGAGCCCAGGCCCTTGCGCTTATCAAAATCGTAATCCTGGATTGCATAAATCAGATCAAACCCAACAAGCCAAAACAAAACTCCCAGGGCGAGCACCAGCGGAGGAACGGCAAACCCGCCGCGCACCGCCAGCCAAGCTCCAACAGGTGCGACGGCAAGCGCCAGACCAAGGAAGAACTGAGTAAAAGAGGTGAAACGCTTGGTCAGCGAATAGAAAAAAATGATCGCGAGTGCCACCGGCGAAAGCGAGAAACAGAGCGGATTGATCAACCAACTCACCAGCAGAAACAGAAAAGACGAAGCAACAACGAGCGTCCACGCAACCGACTTTGAAACCAGCTTATGTCTCCCGGCGGTGCGAGGGTTTTCCTTGTCGATCTCCCAGTCCGCCACTCGATTAAATGCCATCGCCGCCGTCCGTGCGAACACCATTGCCAGTAGTATCAATAACACGATCCGCAGACTTGGCAGCCCGTGTGCAGCAACGATCATGGATCCCGCGGCGAACGGCAAAGCGAACACCGTGTGGGAAAAACGGATGAACTTTAGAACTCGCTGAATTTGCTCAAACACAATTTTGCTTTAGAGGCTTTAGAGCTCGTTTTTTAAAAGGTTCGCACACGCGAAAATCTCACAACCGCTCTACGTTGACAGTTTCCAATCCGCTTTTTGGCTCACCATCTTTTCACCGTCAAAAACGAAAAAGCCACGGAAACAATCCCCGGCAAGTACGCGTCCGAGCCATAGCTCATCATCTTCCCACATCTCGTCAAATGGAAGTCTGCCGGCTTCATACCAAATCGGATCGGCCTCCGGAGTGGAAACAGGGGTCCCGTCAAATCGTGTGGCGACAAAAACTGTGCAGAATAAGCTGTACCCGTCTAGAAACTGAAAATGCAGCTCTCCGCGGGGCACGGAATCCAGCAAGGTGATTCCCAATTCCTCCTGTGCTTCCCGGACAATCCCATTCTCTGGTGTCTCACCCGGTTCAAGCCTTCCGCCCACCCCGTTAATCTTTCCGGCCCCGAGTCCCCGCTTTTTTCGGATCATCAGAACACGATCCCCCTGAAGAACAAAGCAGAGCGTCGCTCTCTCCTTTGGTTTCCAGACTAGCCAATCAATGTTCTGCATTTCCGGAGGCGGCGATTTCGTTTGAGTGAACAAGCGTCGGCAGTCCCTTTGGCCGGAAAGCTCCATAGATCAGCCGCGCACCTCTCGCGTAAGTGAAATATGCCCAGATCCACTGAAAGAACACCAACACCTGATTCCGCAATCCGACCAGAAACAGGAGGTGGATAAACAGCCAACTTAACCAGGCAATAACACCGCCGAATCGAATACCTCTCAGGTCTGCGACCGCTCGATTCCGGCCAATCGTCGCCAGGCTACCTTTGTCAAAATATCGGAATCGCTTTGATTTCCCACCTTCCACTAGAGCCAGGATATTCCGGGCCACGTGCTTTCCCATCTGCATCGCGACAGGCGCAACACCGGGTAGCGGAGAACCGGTTTGGTGCAGAAAGCTCGCAACATCACCGATCGCGAATATTTCTGGATGCTTCGGGATGCTCAAATCCTTGCCAACGAGCACCCGCCCCTGCCGATCGACTTCCGCGTCCAATTGCCTCGCCAATGGGGAAGCCGCATTTCCAGCCGCCCAGATAATAGTTTTTGCCCGGATCGTTCGGTCTCCGAGATGCACTCCCTCGGCGGTGACGTTGACCACATTCGTGCCAACGAGAACCTCCACCTCCATCTGCTTCAGTTGGGCTTCCGCCGATTTCGAAAGAGAAGGGTGGAATCCCGGAAGCACCCTCGGCGCACCGTCAAGAAGGTAGATGCGTGCGTGCCTGGTCCGGATTCGGCGGAAGTCGTCCACCATCGTCCTTTTCGCCAGTTCCGAGATAGCGCCTGCCATTTCGACCCCGGTCGGGCCCGCACCCACGACGACAAAAGTCAGCGCAGCCTCTCGCAATGAATCGTCGGCCGTCGATTCCGCAAACTCAAACGCTTCCAGAATGCGGCGACGCAGCTCGATCGCATCCGGCAGACTCTTCAGTCCGGGCGCAATCCTTTCCCACTCGTCGTGGCCAAAATAGGAATGCCGTGCGCCGGCTGCGAGAACCAGATAGTCATACGGTATCTCGCCGCCGGCAGTCCGAACGATTTTGGCGGCGGGATCAATTCCCTCGACCTCGTACATCAGGACGGAGATATTTTCGCCCTCCCTGAGGATATGTCGGATCGGTTGCGCGATGTCACTCGGAGAGAGTCCGGCGGTTGCCACCTGGTAGAGCAGTGGCTGGAAAAGATGATGATTCGTGCGATCGATCAGCGTCACCTCGACCGGTTTGCCTGCAAGTGCTTTGGCCACGGATAATCCGCCAAATCCGCCTCCGATTATAATAACTTTCGATTTTGTACCAGCTTGCCGGCTTGGGCTATCCACGGGTTCCTCCAATGTCATTTTGCTGTTTACTCAGGAAAACGGAACGCTGCGTCCAAATTCGTCCTGCCACTCGATACTGGATGTACTCCGAAGCTCTTGCAACTGTCGGCCTGCGCGGATTCTACCACGCGGAAAAGTAGCTGCGCATCAGCTTGCCACCCAAATCGAGATTCTGTAAAAGAGCCACCCGGCGGGCTGCTGCTGATGAGGCATCATCGAAGGCTTGTGAATTATTTCGCAATAAACGCTTGCGACCCTAAATAAGAAAAACTTATGTTTCATTCGCCCCTGGTTTTTCGCTATGGCACTTACGACTCGCGACATCGAAACGCCTGATACTTTGGCCCAAGCGGCCAAATCGTTGGAGGCAATCAGTGATTCTGAAATGCTGGGCGAGAAACTCACGCTCAACATGGGCCCGTCGCACCCCGCGACTCACGGCGTTCTCCGCATTATCCTTGAACTGGATGGTGAGATTATCGTCAAAGCGGACCCGGACGTCGGTTACCTGCACCGGGGAGACGAAAAAATTGCGGAGAACATGCAGTATAACCAGTTTGTCCCTTACACGGACCGTCTGGACTATCTGGCTCCTCTCGCAAACAATGTCGCCTACGCGCTCGCCGTCGAGAAGCTAATGGGTTGGGAATTGCCTCCACGAGGAAAAGCGATTCGAGTGATCTGTTGCGAAATTGCCAGAATCTCTTCGCATCTCCTTGGAATTGGCGCATTTGCGATGGATCTCGGCGCCTCCACCGTATTCCTCTACACGTTCACCGAGCGCGAAAAGATCTACAACCTCATCGAACTTCTGACGGGCGCCCGTTTCACGACCTCTTACACACGTGTCGGCGGGATGGTTCGAGATTTACCGGACGGTTTTATTGCCGGTCTGAATACGTTCCTGGATGGATTCGTTCCGCACCTGAATGAGCTCGACAAGCTTCTCACTCGAAACCGAATCTGGATTGATCGGACGAAAGATCTGGGCCACATCTCCAAAGAAGACGCGATCTCTTACGCGTTGACCGGGCCCAACATCAGGGGCAGCGGGATCGACTACGACGTCCGGAAAGTTAACCCCTATCTCGACTATCAAAATTACGATTTTGATATTCCTATCGGTGAAATCGGCGACGCCTACGATCGGTATCTCATCCGCCTTGAAGAGATGCGGCAGAGCGTCAAAATCTTACGTCAGGTTGTCCAAAAATTGCCGAGCGGCCCGATTACGGTACAGGACCCGAAGAATTTGCCGCCGGACAAACCGAAAGTGTTGATGAAAATGGAGGAGCTGATCCACCATTTTATCATCCACACTGAAGGAGTACACGCGCCGCCTGGAGAGGTTTATTTCAGTGCGGAAAACCCGAAAGGTGAACTCGGCTTTTACATCAATAGTCGCGGAGGCGGAGTACCTCATCGGCTAAAGATCCGGGCTCCATCGTTCGTAAATCTGAGCATTCTGCCGAAGATTCTTCCAGGTCACATGATGAGCGATGTGGTTGCAATACTCGGTAGCTTGGATTTCGTGATGGGCGAATCGGATCGTTAAAAATGCAATGGCGTGCGCTTTTTCTAGCCGCAGTCGCAATTCTCACGATACCCGGCTGCAAAAGAGAATTTGGTAATAGAAATTTGGCGCAACTGAAGATCAACATGACCCAGAAAGAGGTTGAGTCGATCCTCGGGAATCCGGATAGAACGGAGAAAACGGACGTAGAACTGGAGACGCAGAAGAAAACGATGGCAATCACCAAATATTACTACGATCAAAACGGTGAAACGGTCGTCGTTCAATTCCAGAACGGCCGCTTGTTGACTGAGCCTGCAGAACTAAAGGAAAAATAAACATGGAACTACCGGCTGAACTAGAAGCCAGGATCGATGAAGTCATCACCCATTTCCCTGTTTCCAAACGCAGTGCAACGTTGCCATTGCTTCACCTGATACAGGCGCATTTCGGTCATATTCAGGATGAGGCAATTATCTGGGTCGCCCAAAAACTGGGATTGGAACCGATTAACGTCCTCGAGCTGGTGACCTTTTATCCGATGTTTCGACGGGAACCACCCGGTAAGCATCATATCCGGGTCTGTCGAACACTCGCCTGCGCGATGGCCGGCGGCTACGAGCTTTTGGACAATTTCTGCAAGCATGCAGGCATTCACCGGGACCACAACGGCCACGGCCCTCATGTCCTGAAGAGTGAAGACGGGAAGTACAGCGTCGAATTTGTTGAATGCCTGGCAAGCTGCGGATTCGCGCCGGTCTGCATGATCAACGATGACTTCTTCGAAGCTGTGACCGAGGATGAAGTCCCACAACTTCTAGAGAAATACCAGTAAACCATGGCATCGCAGACTCGCACTCCGCATCCGCGCGAAAAGCGGATCATCTTCAAAAATATCGATCGCCCTGACTGGACGAACGATATCGGCTGTTATCTGCAGGACGGCGGCTACGAAGAACTTAAAAAAGCACTCACGATGAAGCCCGAGCAAATCGTGACCGAGGTGAAAATATCCGGGCTTCGAGGCCGCGGCGGTGCAGGGTTTCCATGCGGAGTAAAATGGGGATTTATCAGACCGGGCGGCACAAAACCGGTTTATCTGATTTGTAACGCGGACGAGGCGGAGCCCGGCACTTTCAAGGATCGATATATCATCCATCAGGATCCCCACCAATTGCTGGAGGGGATGATTATCTCCTGCTTCGCTGTCAATGCTCGGCTCGCCTACATCTACATTCGCGGCGAGTTCCCAATTGGCGCGCAGATCCTTGAAAAAGCAATCGCCGAAGCCAAGGAACACGGATTCCTCGGCAAAAACATCCTCGGATCCGGGTTCGATCTGGACATTTTTGTCTTCCGGGGTGCCGGCGCTTATATCTGTGGCGAGGAAACCGGCTTGATCGAGTCAATCGAAGGGAAACGTCCCTACCCACGGATTAAGCCTCCTTATTTCCCGGCGGCTCTCGGATTGTACATGTGTCCGACAATCGTTAATAACGTCGAAACGCTTTGTAACGTTAAGTTCATCGTGAAAATCGGCGGCGCGGAATACGCCAAAATCGGGCGCCCGAACAACACTGGCACCCGGGTTCTATGCGTCAGCGGTGATGTTCAGAAACCCGGGTACTTCGAACTGGAAACCGGCGGCGTAACGTTCGGTGAACTGATTTACGATATTTGCGGCGGACTCAAGCCGGGACGCAAGCTCAAGGCGCTTATTCCGGGCGGCAGCTCTGCGAAGGTCTTGAGCGCGACTGATCGTTACAAGATCAAGACCAAGCAGGCCGACGGAACGGTGATCGAGAGCGAAATCGGGCTCGACGATGTACGCATCGATTTTGATAGTTTAGCCGCAGTTGGATCGATGGCCGGCTCTGGAGGGGTCATGGTCATGGATGATACGCGTGACATGGTCTGGACGTTGAATAATCTCAACGAGTTTTACGCGCATGAGAGCTGTGGCCAATGCACTCCCTGCCGGGAAGGTTCTCTCTGGATGAAGAAGATCACGGAACGCATGCTGCACGGCGGGGGTACCGACAAGGATACCGACACACTCGTGAGCGTTGCCGACAATATCGCCGGACGCACAATCTGTGCATTCGGAGAAGCGTGCGCATGGCCGACTCAGAGCTTTGTCGAGAAGTTCCGCGACGAGTTCGTCGCGACTGCTGCTAAAAACGGAAATGGGCACGAACCCGCAAATCCCTGAAGATTTAAGATGAGCGCACCAACCGAACTTCTAAACGTTCAGATCGACGGCGTCTGGCATCAGTTCAAAAAGGGCACGCGAGTAATTGAAGCGTGCGCTCAGGCCGGAAAGTTTGTTCCTCACTACTGCTACCATCCAAAACTCAGTTCACCTGGCAATTGCCGGATGTGCCTGATCGAAATGGGCATGCCGAAAATGGGGCCGGATCGCAAACCTGAGCTCGGTTCGGACGGTAAACCGGTCATCAACTGGATTCCGCGACCGCAGATTTCCTGCGCTCAGGATGTCGCAGAGGGAATGGGAATCCGGACCGATTCCGAGATGGTCAAAGAGTGCCGAAACGGGGTTATGGAGTTTCTCTTGATCAATCACCCGCTCGACTGCCCAATTTGCGATCAGGCCGGTGAATGCCATCTCCAGGAGTATAGCGTCGAGTACGGAACTTCCGGCTCACGGTTTTTGGAAGAAAAGGTCAAGAAACCGAAACGAGTCGAGCTCGGACCGCGCGTGACGCTTGATGACGAACGTTGCGTGCTCTGTTCGCGTTGTATCCGTTTCATGAAAGAGGTTGCGCACGATGACGTCCTCGGATTCGTGAGCCGCGGTAGTCTCACTTACTTGACGGCGCATCCCGGAAAACTGCTGGATAGCAATTATTCGTTAAATACCGTCGATCTCTGTCCGGTCGGCGCGCTGACAAGCACCGATTTCCGATTCAAAATGCGGGTCTGGTTTCTAAAAGAAACCAAGAGCATTTGCACCAGCTGCGGGACAGGCTGCAACACAGTGATCGGGACCCGGAAAAACGAAGTTTTCCGGCAAACCCCCAGGGAGAACGACGGAGTAAACTCCGATTGGATGTGCGATTACGGCCGGTTAAACTTTCATTTCATCAATTCCGCGGACCGGCTCAAGACCCCACAAATTCGGGAAGGCCAGGCGCTCGTCGAAACCAATTGGAATCACGCGCTCTCGAAAGCAGGCGAAGAGCTGAAGAGATTTCAGAAAGACGAAGTCGCGGTTATCGCCTCGGGCCGCATGACGAACGAGGAGCTCTGGCTTACGAAGAAACTAATCGACTCGATCGGTGTTTCTCACCACGATATCGTCCCACGAACCGGCAATGCCGATGCCATTCTCCTGAGCGCAGACCGGAATCCGAACACGCTTGGGGCTCAGTTGCTCGGAGTGACCGGTGAGACACCTGGCAGCGGCCTCGGAGAAATCGTTTCAAAAATCAAATCAGGATCGATCAAGGCGGTCGTGGCCTTCGGAGAAGATCTTACACAAATCGGACTGACCTCGGAAGAGGTGCAGAAGCTGACCTCCCTTATTGTGGTGGATATTCTGCCGACCGAGACCACTCGTAATGCGACGGTCTTGCTTCCGGCGTCCGCTTTTGCCGAAAAACGTGGTTCGATGATCAATATCAAAGGACGTCTGCAACGATTGAATCGCGCGATTCAGCCCCCGGGAAGCGCCAGGGATGATTGGGAGATTATTCGAGACCTGAATCAACAAGTCACCGGACTGAACGGCATCTATCTGGTGGAGGATGTATTCAAACAGATCGCAGAAGCTATTCCTGATCTCCAGGGACTTTCTCTCAGCAAAATTGGTGATCAAGGCGTTGAACTCGTAAGGGAGCAGGAGGCGGAACCCGCAACTGTATGACAGCGCTTCTCATAGCCATCATCATTTCGCTGGTCAAAATCCTGGGGCTGATTTTTTTGGTTATTCTGCCGATGGTCTCGTACACGGTCTACGCAGAGCGCAAGGTCTGCGCGATGATTCAGGACAGGCTTGGCCCAAACCGGGTCGGTTTCCAAGGACTGGCGCAACCGATTGCGGACGCGATGAAGCTAATGTTGAAGGAAGATTTCACGCCGGCGCACGTCAATAAGTTCTACTATTGGCTGGCACCCGCTTGCGCCATGGCCCCCGCGATGATGTCACTGGCCGTCATTCCGTTTGGCAGCCAACTTTGGGGCGAGCCGATGGTGGTCGCGAACGTGAATATCGGCGTGCTCTGGGTATTCGCTGTCTCCTCGCTGGGCGTGTACGGCATTGTGCTCGCCGGATGGTCCTCCAATTCGAAGTATCCCTTCCTTGGTGGAATGCGATCGAGTTCGCAGATGATTTCCTACGAGCTCTCTCTCGGTTTGTCGGTGATTCCGATCTTCATGCTTTGCGGGACGCTGAACCTGCCCGACATCGTCCGATACCAGATCGACCACGGATGGTTGATCTCGCCCATCTGGATCAAAGGAATCAGTCTCTTCCCGTTGAGCATCAATTTTCAGGAGATCGTCGGGTCATTCGATATCATGCGGATCCTTCTCTGGATCCCGCTTTTCATTTCCTTCATCGTTTTTACCGTCTCGATGTTCGCTGAAACTAACCGGCTTCCCTTTGACCTGCCGGAGGCGGAAACCGAACTCGTTGGCGGCTATCACACCGAGTATTCGTCCATGAAGTTTGCTCTTTTTTTCCTTGGTGAATATGCGGCAATGATCGTCGGGTCAGCAGTCATAGTGACACTCTTCTTTGGCGCGTGGCATGTCCCGTTCCTGCCATCGACCATCCAGAATCCGTATTCGTTCTGGGGTTTAGTTCTCGGATTGGTTCATATCGCAGCATTCTTTTTCAAGGTCTCACTGCTGCTCTTTGTCTTTATCTGGGTCCGTTGGACCTTGCCACGATTCCGTTACGATCAATTAATGAAACTCGGCTGGTATTTCTTTATTGAGATCGCGCTGGCAAATGTTTTCATCGTCGCAGTGATCCTGCCTTTCATTCGGAAATGAGGAGATAAGTCATGGCCTACACCGTCGCTCGTCCAAAACTAACCTTCGGAGAAAAGGCCTATCTTCCGGCAGTGCTGACCGGCCTCCGAATTACCATCCAGCATTTCGTGAAAGTCCTTACGGGCAAAACGAAGGTCACGATGCAGTATCCAGAGGAGAAATGGGATAAAAGCCTGCCTGAGCACTATCGCGGTGCGCCAACCCTGGTAACGGACGAACATGGTCGTGAACGATGTGTCGCCTGTCAGCTATGCGAGTTCATCTGCCCTCCGCGCGCAATCACTATTCATCCGGGCGAAATCCCGGAGAGCGATCGCTGGCGAAAGGTTGAGAAATTTCCTCGGGAATTCGAGATCGATATGATCCGCTGCATTTACTGCGGATTATGCGAAGAGGTCTGCCCTGAACAAGCGATCTTCTTGCGCAAAGATTACGCGATCACGGGCTTGAGCAGACAGGAAATGGTGCACGACAAACAGAAGCTGTACGAACTGGGCGGCGTGATGACGGGGCTGGTTTTCAAATGGAACGAGAAGAAATAGAGGAATGTCCCCGTTATTATTCTGGATCTTTGTCGCGATAATGCTGCTCTTCGGGGCGATGGTTGTTTTGCACCGGAACCCCGTCGCAAGTGCATTAAGTCTGGTGGTCTGCTTTATGGCGCTGGCCACTCTCTATGTATCGCTCGACGCCTTTTTCATCGGGGTGATCCAGGTCCTGGTCTACGCCGGAGCGGTCATGGTGCTTTTTCTGTTTATCATCATGCTCCTCGACATCCGGGCAGAGACACGCCGGCGCTTAAACTTTCCTGCCGTTTGCGGGGGGTTCGTCGTCATCCTTCTTTTCGTCAAGATTCTTGCGACCGTTTGCTACAAGTTTGACGGAGGAAACGCCAAGTTTTCACCGATTGCTCAGGGAGCCCAGGGGGATGTCTGGCATGTCGGAATGGTTCTGTTCCAGCAATACAACATCGCCCTTCAGGTGGTCGGGACCCTGATTCTAGTGGCTTCTATCGGCGTCGTTATCCTGAGCAAACAGGAACTAAAATAACCATGGTAACGCTCAACGATTATCTGATTGCCAGCGGCTTGCTGTTTGCCATCGGGTTTGCCGGAGTCCTGCTCCGACGAAACATCATCATCATTTTCATGGCGCTTGAGCTAATGCTCAATGCGGCGAATCTTTCATTGATCGGGTTCTCGAGATATAACGTGCACAACAATCTGCCGGACTATAACGGACAGGTGCTCGTGTTTTTTATTATCACGGTTGCGGCCGCGGAAGTCACCGTGGGTCTGGCCATCATTGTTGCGCTATTCCGAGCCAGACAAACAACGCATGTGGAAGACATTAACACTCTGAAATTCTGACGCATGAACCTGGGCCCGTGGATCATTCTGTTTTCGCCGTTTGTCGCCGCAGTGGTGATTGTGCTGGTCACTGAACGCGCTAAGAAGCTCAGCTCCTATATTTCGGTCGCAGCAATTGCGATCTCTTTCATATTGAGTCTCGGCGTGTTCGCCGGACCGGACAGCTCGGCGAGCTTTACCTGGATTAATCTGGGCTCATTCCAGGTCAAGATTGGTTATCTCATCAATGATCTAACCAAGCTGATGCTCCTGGTTGTCACCGGGATCGGACTGCTGATCCACATCTATTCAATCGGTTACATGGCGCACGACAAAGGTCGTTCGCGCTATTTCGCGGGACTCTCTCTGTTCACCTTCTCGATGCTCGGGATCGTCCTGTCGAATAACTTTATCATGATGTTCATCTTCTGGGAGCTGGTCGGAGTCAGCTCCTATCTGTTGATCGGACATTGGTTTTATCGTCCCGCGCCCCCGGATGCCGCAAATAAAGCGTTCCTGGCGAATCGAATCGGCGATTTCGGATTCATGCTTGGAATCCTTCTCGTGTGGCTCGGATCCGGCACGGTCTCATTCGATGAATTAGCTCAACATTGGCCGACAATCGGTTTGAATCCCACCTATCTGACGGCCGCCGCTCTTCTGATTTTTTGTGGGGCGGTCGGCAAATCGGCCCAATTTCCTCTCCATGTTTGGTTACCGGACGCGATGGAAGGCCCGACTCCGGTCTCCGCACTGATCCACGCAGCGACGATGGTAGCCGCTGGTGTCTTCATGCTCACCCGTACATTCTTCCTGTTCCAGAATTGCCCCGTCGCTCTCAACGTAATTCTCTGGATCAGTTTGTTTACCTCTCTGCTGGCGGCGCTAATGGCGACACAACAAGACGATATCAAACGCGTTCTCGCCTATTCGACGCTGTCGCAACTGGGGCTTATGATTTCCGCGGTCGGTCTCGGCGTTCCGATGGCCGGCATGTTCCACCTTTTCACTCACGCCTCTTTCAAAGCTCTTTTGTTCCTGGGTGCCGGATCAGTCATCCACAGTCTGCACGATGAGCAGAACATCTGGCAGATGGGCGGACTGCGAAGCAAAATGCCGATCACCTTCTGGACATTCCTGATCGGAACGCTCGCTCTGATTGCCTGCCCTCCTTTCGCTGGATTCTGGAGCAAAGACGCAATCTTGGCTTCTGCCAGCGGCAACATCCCGGCGTTCATCGTAATCGCGCTGATCACTTTCCTTACCGCCTATTATATGTCGCGTTTGTTTGTCGTCGCGTTTCTTGGCGAACCGCGAACCGACAAAGCAGCTCACGCCCATGAATCGCCACCGGTGATGGCCATCCCGTTGATGATTCTCGCCGTTCCATCGTGCATCCTCGGTTTTCCGGCTATCGCTTCCATATTCATCAAGGTTCCCGAACACGAAGGATCGGCCGCAGGCGCGATGACGGTTTCTCTGATTGCGTTCGCCGCCGGGGCCCTCGCTGGGTTCTTCCTCTACCGAGGCAAGAACAAGGACGAAATCGATATTCCGCTTTTTGAACACAAATTCTATTTTGACGAGTTTTACGCTGGCATGATCAAGTGGACGCAGGATCTGCTGGCCCAAATATCGGGCTTTATCGATCGCTGGGTGATTGATGGCGGCATAGTACGTGGTCTGGGAGGATTGACGTGGGGTCTCGGGTTTGTCCTGCGCTTCCTGCAGATCGGCAATTTACAGGCCTACGCATTTCTGTTCGGGGCAGGAGTAGTCTTGTTGCTTTACTTCATCCTGTTTGGCGCAAAATGAGCTTACTCGTCCACCTTACTTATCTGGCTCCTATTATCGCCGCAATCGCGATCCTTTTTGGATTACCGGCACGGCGAACAGCCGTTTTCGCGACTGCCGTCGCGCTGGCGGCGGCCCTGATCATCTTTCTCGGTTACGATCGAGGCCAGGCCGGGTATCAATTTGCAAGTGCGCTTCCGCTTGTGCCGGCGTGGGATCTTAAATTTTACGTGGGCGTTGATGGTTTAAACGCGACCCTCTTGTTGTTGACCGGCATCGTCGCGCTTGCTGCGGTCTCGGTTGCTCCGAAAGTCGAGGAAGGCGAGAATCTTTATTACGCTTCCATCCTCCTAATCGCTGCCGGCGCTGCCGGGGCCTTCGCATCGCTCGACCTCTTCTTTTTCTACGCGTTCCATGAACTTGCGTTGATTCCTACCTTCCTCATGATCGGAATCTGGGGAACAGGGAATCGCCAGAGCGCGGCATGGAAGATCACGATCTATCTTTCAATCGGAAGCATTATTTTGCTCGTGGGATTGATCGGCCTCTATCTCCTGCCACCAGCGGCTCAACGGACGTTCGATATCGTTAAGCTTCAACAACTTGCTTCGACCGGCGTGTTCGCAGGAGCCGGTTCAAAGTCGGTCTACATCCTGATTCTGATCGGTTTCGGCGTACTTGTGTCGCTTTTCCCTTTCCACACTTGGGCTCCACAGGCCTATGCATCGGCTCCGATCCCGGTCGCAATGTTGCATGCCGGGGTGTTGAAGAAGTTTGGACTGTACGGCCTTCTGAGAGTTGCTCTCCCGATTATGCCCGAAGCGGCTCGGCACTGGGCATGGCTCCTTCTAATTTTGCTTGCCGGCAACATCCTCTTCGTGGGACTGGCAACGATTTCTCAAAAGCAGCTCGATCTGACCCTTGGGTACTCCAGCGTGATGCACATGGGCTATGTCTTTCTTGGAATCGCGAGCTATAACGTCATCGGCCTGAACGGCGCTGCGTTGCTGATGCTGGCTCACGGCCTCTCAATCGCAGCGCTGTTTGCTATGTGTGGCGAGATCCGAAAGCAGACCGGAACACTCAATTACCTCGACCTCGGTGGGCTCGGATCCAATATGCCGACGCTCTGCTTCATTTTCGGTCTGGCAACGTTTGCGTCCATCGGGCTTCCAGGATTCGCCAATTTCGCTTCTGAGCTGCTAGTGTTCTTCGGCGCGTTTAAAAACGGAACCGCCGGCGCTGCTTTCAATGAATTTGAAATCGTTGGCACGATTGCCCTCTGGGGTGTCGTGATCTCAGCGGTCTACATGTTGCGCGCGTATCGCGCAATTTTCATGGGAGAACGTCAGGCCCGCTGGCAATCGGTAAAAGATATGCCGATGAGTGTCGGTTGGGCCGTTGTCCTGCTGGTGGCCGCTCTATTTGTAGTCGGCATGGTCCCCAGAACCGTTTTGGATGCTGTTGAACCTGGAATTCGGCTTTTCGTGAAATAACCATGCCTCCCGTCTTTTTTGAACTCTTCGTCCTCGCGCTCGGAATTTTGATTCTGCTTCTGGAGTCATTCACTGAGAAGATGGACCGCAAGGTCTTTGCACTGATTGGGATCGTGGGATTGGCCGTTGTTTTTTTGTTCCTTCAGGCTGCCTCCCCTGGCCCTAGTGGCATGAATTCATACGTGTTCGATGGGGCAGCGATCTTTTTTAAAAAGATCTCAGTCTTAACAACGATCCTGGTACTGATCATGTCGATCGATTACGCCGGCACGATCAAACGCTTTTTGCCAGGACGAACCTCTCAATCCGGATTGGGTGAGTTCTTCGCGCTGCCTATTTTGACATGCGCCGGAATGATGTGGATGTCTTCGGCCGTCGACTTTATTTTGATCTTCGTCTCACTCGAGTTGGTTACGATCTCGTTCTATGTGTTGGTCGCTTATTTGAGGCGAAATCTTTTATCGCTTGAGGCGGGCGTGAAGTACCTGATTCTGAGCGCGTTAGCGACCGGATTTACGGTTTACGGAATCACTTGGATCTACGGAGTCACCGGCCAGAGCAATCTGAGCCAGATCCAACATGTTCTTCCGTCTATCGCTGTCGGTAATCAGTCGGGTCTCCTTTTTGGCGCACTCATGGTGGTGATCGGTCTTGGCTTTAAGATCGCCGCGGCGCCATTCCAGTTTTGGGTTCCGGACGTTTACCAGGGCGCACCGACACCGATCACGGCGTTTTTATCTGTCGGTTCAAAGTCCGTTGGATTCATCGTTCTCCTCCGTGTGGTTCAAACGTTCCAAAGCCTTCCGGCGGTCGGAGATAAAATTATCACGGCAATTGTTTTGCTCGCCGCCGCCACGTTGCTCTATGGAAACCTCGCAGCGTTGCCGCAGACCAACCTGAAACGCCTTCTGGCGTATTCGAGCATCGGGCATGCGGGTTATCTGCTGATCGCGGTCGCTGGAATCACCGCACCCGATTCGGGTCAGGCGGTCGTCGTCTATCTTGCGGCTTATCTTTTAATGACGCTCCTGTCGTTTCTGATCATGATAAATGTGAGCGCTCATGCCGGGGGAGAGGAGATTAGTCACTTCGATGGACTCGGAAAACGCTCGCCATTTCTGGCATTCGGTCTCTTGGTTGCAATGATGTCTCTGGCAGGCGTTCCACTGACCGCCGGGTTCCTCGGTAAGTTCCTCGTTTTCAAGGTGGCCTTTGAAACACGCCAATTTTTCTTGATCGCTCTCGGCATCGTGACTGTCGGATGTGGTTTCTACTTCTACCTGAAGGTTGTCAGAGCGATGTACTGGCGGCCTCTACAGGGGGAGGCATCGGCGATACCTGTCAGCCGCTTATCGGTTGTGGCGATCTGGGCCATGGTCATTCTGATTTTCCTTTTGGGGATCTTCCCTCAAATCGCGCTCGGTTTAATGCCCGGAGCCAACTAGCCAAGGACTCACCACAGAGGAGGGCGCAGAGGATTGAATGGATAGGCATCTCTTGCCTGTCCGTTCCGGGGAAGAGTTCACCTCGCAGAAAATTCTTAAACCTGATTAGTACCCGGAAACCGTCCGGCCTCTGCTGCGTCGCTGGCAATAAAATCCCGAAATGGCAACCAAAGCCGACCCAAAGAGCCATGTCGAGGCTTCGGGCGTAGCAGGATTAAGAATCCCAAAGCCGATCGCCAGGGCGCCGGTAAACGTCGGGATCGTGCTGTTGTTGAACGGCATCCCTGAACAGGCCCAATCCTTAGCGAATGAAATCTCGTCCTCTTTCTAATTGAAAATCTTCGCCGGACCATCCACCTTTCCACTCCCTATGTTGGACTCGATTCGCAAGAGACAGCGGACACTGCTCACTATTATCACGATCGTCGTGATCGTCGCTTTTGCCTGGTTCTATAACCCTGCCTCCATGCGCCATGCCGGAGGGCCGGACGGAGCGCTCGGCAAATTGAACGGTAGAACCATCAACGTCTCCGACGTCCAGAAGATCGAACGAAATCTCCAATTGGCGTTTGCACTGGGCCTGCAGGATATGGTCCAAGATTTGACGCCTGAAGGACGGACACGAGACGACCAATATCTGGGATTCGCCTGGAACCTGCTGCTGCTGCGCGATGAAGCGAATCAACTGCAGATCGCGCCGACTTCCAACGAGATCGCTAAGGCAGAGAAGGCGCTGCCTCAGTTCCAGACCAACGGTCAGTTCGATCCCTCCAAATATCAGGAGTTCATTGATTCAATGTTGAAACCGAATGGATTCACCGCAGCCGACCTCGACGACGTTGTCGCTGACCATTTGCGATACGCCGGTGTCACCGACTTGGTGAAAGGAAGCACGCCCCTGCCGGAAGCCATCTTCAAGCAGCAATATGACCTGGTGAATGAGAAGCTTTCTCTGGCGATCGTTCGATTCAATCGCGCCGACTTCGAGTCTTCCGTTCAAGTCCCGGACGCGGAAATACAAAAATATTACGACCAACACAAAGAAACGCTTCTCTCCCAAGAAAAGAGAACGGTCCAACTGGTTTCATTCCTGCCGACAGACGAACAGAAAAAACTGCCGGACGATCAGAAGGTCGCTGCCCAGAAACCGCTAGCCGAAAACGCGGACGCGTTTGCCCAGACGGCGCTTCAAAATCCGGCCAACTTCGACCAAATCGCGAAGAACAAAAACCTGCAACTAGTGCAGACCGATGCATTTAGCGTGGACAAACCGGATAAAGCTTTCGCCGGGGATCAAGGACTCCTCCGCGAAGCGTTCAACCTGACCAAGGAGAATCCAGTAAGCGACGTTGTCGAAGCCAACGGCGGTTTCTATGTGATGAAACTCGTCAGCATCGATGCAAGCCGACCTTTATCGTTGGCGGAAGCGAAAGATCAGATTATCGCCGCGATCAAAGCAGAAAAAGCACAAGCTGCAATCGAGGCGAAAGCCAAAGAACTTCGGGCGAAAGTAGATGCCGATATGAAGAAAGGGGTTGGATTTGTGCAGGCCGTTGAGAATGCCGGAGCAAAAGCAGAGACGCCAGAGCCGTTCGCGTTGGCTGATCCCGGAAAAAATACGGAGCTTGCTCGCCTCATCGCCACAAACGAAATTGTGCTCGAACAAAATGCAACCTCAAAACTCTTGCAGGACCCGGATGGCGCAATGCTCATTCATGTGCTGAAAAAAGATCCCGTCGACCCGCAAAAGTACGAGGAATATAAGAAAAGCGCATTCGCTCAACAGAGCGCCGGATACGAAAGAATCGCGATTCACGAGTGGCTGCGGGTCGAACTTCAGAAAGCGGGACGTCCACCTATCTACGGCCAGGGTCCGACCGGATAATCCAATCCGGTTGCCGATCTCGCCGTTTGATCGCTTGAATCATATAACCGAATGGAAGAGATCCCGTCGGAAATTGAAGAGCTTTTTGACGATGCCAATGGCGACTTGGCAATCGGAGAACTGTCTGCAGCCATCGAGAAGTACCGGCAATGCGTGGACCGTCTTCCAAATTTTTTTGACGGCTGGCACGCACTCGGAATGACATTGATGAAGAACGGCAATTATCAGGAGGCGATTGAGGCAGGCAAACATGCTGTCGAACTTCGGCCGAACGACCAGCTCGCTTGGTCGAGCCTTTCACTTTTCTACGTTCGCAACAACCAGATAAAAGAAGCAGAAGCGGCAGGTGTAAAAGCCCGGATTTTGTCCTGGGGCGGGAAAATCGCACGGGAATGAACGCGTGAAATATTTCATTACGACGGCAATCGATTACACCAACGGTGATCCACACATCGGCCATGCTTACGAAAAGATTCTGGCGGATGTAATCGCCAGGTACCACCGTGCTTTCGCCGGGCCGACCTACTTTCTGACGGGTGTCGATCAGCACGGGCAAAAGGTTCAACAAACCGCCCAAAAATCGGGACTCCAACCGATCGATTTTGCCGAAAGCATTACCCGTAAATTCCTTGCCCTCTGGGATAAGCTTGAAATCCAGAATGATGGCTGGGCGGCCACGACCGATCCACGGCACAAAAAAACCGTCCAGAAAGTCCTTCAATCGCTGTTCGAAAAAGGAGAGCTCACGAAAGCGAGCTATTCAGGCTATTACAGCGTCCGGCAAGAGCAGTTTCTGACCGACAAGGAACGCAATGATACGGGCGAATTCGGACCGGAGTGGGGTGAAGTTGTTTTGCTCGAGGAAGAAAACTGGTATTTCCCCCTCGCAAAACACAAGGACTGGCTCAAGAACTTTGTAGAAACACATCCGGATTTTGTCATACCGGCGTTCCGGCGCACGGAACTGCTCAACGCGATTGAGCGGCTCGCAGGTGATCTCTGCGTTTCGCGACCGAAAGAACGATTGTCCTGGGGCATCGAGTTCCCGTTCGACCAAAATTATGTGACCTACGTCTGGTTTGATGCCCTTCTGAACTACATCTCATTCGCAGGTTATCTCGCCGAGGATGATCCTACCTTACCCAATTTCGATGAACTATGGCCATGCAAAGCTCACATCATCGGGAAGGATATACTCGTCCCGGCACACGGCATTTATTGGCCTATCATGCTGCACGCAATGGGTTTTTCAGATGAGGACATGCCGAAACTCGTCGTTCATGGCTGGTGGAATATCGCAGGAGCGAAGATGAGCAAAAGCGCCGGAAACGTCGTGGACCCGGACATTCTGGCCGATAAATATGGACCCGACGCACTTCGCTACTATTTGATGAGGGATAACATTGTTGGCCAAGATTCGGACTTCAGCGAAGATCGCCTCGCGATACGGTACAATAGCGACCTTGCAAATGATCTTGGAAACCTGGTCAATCGGACGATCAACATGAGCCAGCGTTATCGACAAGGGCGTGTGGATTCGGTCGACACGAACGATCCGGATTTAAACGCGATTCGCGATCTCGCTGACTCGGCCATACACCGTTACCGTGCCGCATTCGAACGATTCGAGGTGCAGACGGCGTTGGAGACGGTCTGGGAACTCGTCTCGCGTGCAAATGGACTGGTCGAACAGAAGGCTCCTTGGAAACTTGCAAAGGATCCTACGCAATCAGAGTTGCTAACCGCGGTGCTCTACACGCTCACCGAGACTGTCCGCCTATTGGGACTTATGGTGAGTCCGGTGCTTCCAGGGACGAGCGCAAAAATCCTCGAACAATTACGAGCCAGCGATCTGCGAATCTTGCAATGGGGCGGACTCCCGGCAGGCCACGAACTCGGCCAGCCGACGCCCATATTTCCACGGATCGAACTCCCCGGCTCCTAATACGAAATTTCGATCGCGCGACTTTCAAGCATCGATTCCCGCCCCGAAATTCTGGTGCGTTAGTCTGAAGCACTTGCCATTCGTGAGAGAATTGGATGGCGTTCGCGGCATTGACGGCATCCGGCACCGACGGAGATTATAGGTATATGCGCCTTCTGATTGGTCTCGAACGAACCTTGATAGGCATTCTTTGGCTGGCATGGGCGGTATATTGGATAGCGGCTGCACGCCGGACCGCGTCCAACCAACGGACCGAATCGGTCTTAGTAGGTGCATCCTACCGCGTACCGTTATTGATCGGAATCATTCTAATGGTTTCTTCCAGTGTGTCGCCACCGGGAGTCGGTTTTGTCCTTTGGCCACATAATCCATACATCCTCGGCATTGTCGACGTTCTGACCATCGCCGGGCTCAGTTTCGCCGTCTGGGCACGGCTCCATCTCGGAAAGTATTGGAGCGGACGAATCACTCTTAAGGTGGATCACCGCGTCATTCAGACCGGCCCGTACGCGTGGGTTCGACATCCAATCTACAGTGGACTTATCCTGGCCTTATTTGGCACAGCGATCTCCATCGGCACCGTCCAGGCCTTCTTCGGATTTGCGTTCATTTTCGCTTCGTTTCTAAGAAAACTGACGCTCGAAGAAAATTGGTTGCAGCTGCACTTCGGAGAAGAGTACGAGCTCTACCAAAAACGAGTCAGAGCGTTAATTCCACATCCGTAGAACCGAAGACAATCGGGGGTCCGTTCGTAGACGTATAAGACTTATAGGAGCTATGATACGTATAGGCGTGCGACGAGGCATGTAGGCAGCGCTCCCTCGCCCTTCCGCTAATTTAGCCGAATCGCGAATTCATCCGCGAGGTATTGTTCCGCTTGAGTCAGGTCGAATTGGTGTATCAGGTAGTATCTCGTTCTGCCGGACTGATTCAACTCCCCGATCAAGAGCGGATCCATTCCACGCGGCGCGGGGTCAGGCAGCAATTCACTTTGCCACCGGCCCTGTTGGTCGATAATCACGTATAGATTGTCGAAGTGATCCCTGGCTTCCATGGCCCTCTTTCTGGTTTCCCTTGGCAGAAGCCCATTAAACTCCGCCGTGATCACCAGCTTCTTCCAGGGAAGATATCGATCGAGCAAACTCAGCATCAGAACGTATACGAGCATTGCTCCCAGAAGCCAGCCGCCCAAAACCACGAACGGTACCTTTGCACCGGCCGCCTCGCCAATCGGCGAGACGAGAAACGCGAGTGCGGGGGCTATCCCTATCAGACCGGCTACGATGATGGACAAGCGGTCGGCTTTCATTCGCTTCTTATTGATTTTGCGAACAAACGGCTGAGCCTTGTCCAGAGGCATCATCTGCTGGAGATCGACCGAGCCAGGAACCGGAGCCGGCAATTCTGCGGTCACCTCAAAGCTGCATTGTCGCGGTCCGTCGAGATTGAATATCGCGAAGAGAGGCAATTCCGCACCGCTACTATCATCTAGATAGGTCCTTCTGAGACCTGTTGGATCAAATTCTTGAACGTGAAGTAAAGTGGCTGGCGCATTCTCCAGGACGATTCTTCCTTCCTCACACTCCCTTTCTAAAGGAAAAAGAGTATGGATTGGTTCGCCGGTAAAAGTGGCAGGTTCGCAGTAATCCTGCCTGAGAAGATCCAGGTTATTGCTCATTGCATAACTCCCAGCTGTTCTTGAATTTCGTTTTCCCTTCAAACCTCTCCGTGACGGAGCACAGCAAAAAGATATTACGATCTAAATCGCGGTTCGTCTAACGGCAGGATGCAGAGATCGTTTGTCTTTCTCGGAAATCGCCAAAAAGATGAAAAAGGAGAAGCTTTGTCCCCACTGCCTGTCACCAATTGCAAAAATTCTGGGGTGGTGCCTCAGGTCGCTGAGCGGGAAACTACGGTGATCTCCACCAATTCGCCCAAACGCACGCTCGGTTGCCCTTTTCCGAGGACCTTGACGCGATCCGTAGAGACAACAACAGGTTGCTGTTCGCAAAAAATGGATCTTGTCGTAACGGTGGCTTTCTCGGGAATCGTTTCGCCGTCCCGACACTGAAGCACTACATGCGGATTCTGGCCTTCTTCGTCCTCAATTCCGGTGACCGTGGTTTGCATAATCGTTTTCATGCTAATAACCTTTTCGCTTGTTCGAAATCCCGGGCTCCCGGCACCACCTGCGGTTTCACAAAAACTCCGCTTCATGTCGTCGCATAAATTCATCAATTGCCGAACGTACAGCCACGGCAGGATCCTGAATCACAGCTAACGGATGATTCCGGCAAAGCCATTCTTCCAGTGCTTCCGAAACAAGTTGTTGCTTTGACACGCCAAGGTAGTCCGATTGGCGCGTCAACCACTGGAACTGAATCGAACTTACCAGAATCTCCAGTGGTTGGCCTCTACCCTCAGGGTCTTCAGGCGACCAATCCTCACCATTCGTTTTCACACAAAAGATCGCGGCAAAATAGAAAACCGGTTCTTTTTCATCGGAAATCTTCACAGAGTGGAGTCCGATGCGCCCGCCACGCGCGATCAGCGGCGTCAATCCAATGGTCTGGTCCAGAATGGTCTCAGAAATTTCATACTCTTCGCCGCTCAAGGCTGCTCTAACGCTATTCTTTCAGGAAACAGCGACGATCGATCAGCCAGATAAGCCTTCCTCCCAATTTATCGCTACTGCACGCTTTTTGAAGGCTCATGCGCCACATCTATTTCAGATTCGTGAAATGGGAGCAACGGCGGAGAATCGCATGGACCGTTGGCTCTGGGACTTATTGAGTTAGATGGGAAACCGCGCCATCCCAGTACGAGACCGGGAGACGGAGAACATGCTTCCTCCATCAGGCTCGCCGTCAAATTCTGGTGAGACGCAACCGGGATCTGTTCAAACCGCGAACAGCTCGCATGAACACCAATGAAGATCCGGGTAATGAACAACACACTATGCGGATCCATATTATCGAGGTTACCGAACGCAAAGAAGGTGGAAGCACCGTCGTTGTCCAGACCTCTTCAGGAGCCGACAAAATGCTCGAGCAAGCCTGGCATAAGTTTCTTCCAGGAAGCTACCAAGGATGTTTGAAGGTCGGCCGCGTGTGGCATCTTTATTATGGGCGGGATCCCAGATACACTCCTGATTCCTGGATCGAAGTTCAATTGCCGACTGACATCCAACACAGCACGTCGGCCGCTTCAGATGCTCGCACAAAATAATCTTTCAGCCGTCCGGCTGAAGTTTTCGTGTAATGGAAATCTGCGATCGCCGCTATCCGAACCTTTTTGGAATCGTTCATTATCATTTATCCCTTCAGATACGATCGCAAACCGAAGAGCGAGAAAGATTCGACGGTGCAGATATTGCCCATCTCCTTTTCAATTCGATCGCGGAGATTGACTGGCCTCGTCTAATGGCTCGATTCGGCACGGATTGGCGTGTCCTACTCAGCCATCTCGTGCTCTTCGGATTCATTTACCCGTCAAAACGAGACGCGATCCCAAAAGCGATAATGACCGAACTTGTACGGCGCCTTGAATTGGACCAAAAGGGTCCCTCTCAAGATGAGAATATTTGCAACGGCACCCTCCTCTCCCGGAATCAATTCATTTCGGACGTTGAATCGAATCGACTCTTAGACGCACGATTGACCGAGCGTAGCGCAATGACAGTAGAGCAGGTGAAAGCGTGGACTCTTGCCGGCTTGCTCGCGCAGGGAGAGATGTAAAGGAAAGAAGTTGAAGGCGCGGCATCAAACCTGCTATGCATTTGTGGTAACTCCTATGCAGGAAAATTTTTCCGTCACAAATCATTTGGCCGGAACTGTTCATATCAATTGTTCCACTGGCGCCCTGAGTTGGGACCATTCCAACCTCGATCCGGTGATCCGGCGATACGTCAAAATGTACCTCTTCGACGAAGGATTCATTGAACAAGCACTCGGAATGCTCGACCCAACGATCGACGAAGCGGTCACGGCACTCCTAAAAAGCCTTGCAGACTGAATCGTAGAGGCACTTTTCACGCGCTTCCCACGGATTGAACAGTCCAAACCCCGAAAGACTTCGGGGTTGTGAGCTATTCAGGCTAGGATCCTCTTCTCAAGCGAGGCGCGAACCGAGAGACTATGAGATTTATTTCGTTAAAGTTAAACTCCCTTCGCGATCTATTGCTCGAGGAACTGCGCGATCTGCACAACGCTGAAAACCAGCTTGTTGATGCACTTCCAAAATTGGCCGAAGCCGCCAGCTCAAGCGAGCTAAGGTCAGCATTTCTTCATCACTTGGAGCAAACCCGCCAACACGTCTCTCGTTTGGAGGAAATTTTCGACCACATCGGAGAAAAGTCCTCAGGTGAAACTTGTGAAGCCATGAAAGGATTAATCAAAGAGGGAGATGCCCTGATCAACGCCCAAGGCGATCCCAACGTTCGGGACGCTGGCTTGGTTGGCGCTGCCCAGAGGGTGGAGCATTATGAAATGGCCGGCTATGGTACGGCCCGCAGTCTCGCACGACGCCTCGGCCAGACACGAATCGCGGAAACGCTGCAACAAACGCTAACGGAAGAAGCCGAGGCGGATAAGACACTCACTTCGATCGCCGAGAATCAGGTGAATGTGGCCGCGTCCAGAGTGAAGCAATAATTTATCCGCAGGGCTCTTCTCATCGCAGTGAATCGCAGCCTCTGACAATCTCACGAGCAAATCGGCTTGTGAGATTGTTGAGAACAGGATCCCGATCAGTCCGCTTGCTGCGCGACCCAATCAATCGCAAACTTAACCATCTCTTCAGATTCCTGAAACCCGAGCTTCTCTTTGATATGTGCCCTGTGCGTTTCGATCGTCTTGACGCTGAGATGCAATGCCTCCGCAATGGACCGGGTCGACCCTCCCTTGCCGAGCAACTGCAGGACCTCCAGCTCACGATCCGATAAGGAGTCCACCGGCGAACCTGTTCCTGCGTCGGTCGCTTGTAGCGCTTTGAAGATCAGTTTCTCTCCGAATTCAGGGCTGACGTAAATCTTCCCTTGGAGCACTTTGTAGATTGCTTCTGCCACGTGGTTCATCGCTTCGGCTTTCGTCACGTAACCGAGTGCTCCCGCCTTTAATGCTCGTAGCCCGAATACCGTTTCGTCGTGCATCGAGATCACCAGAATCGGTAGGTCAGGCATTTCCGCCTTCATTAATTTTATAAGCTCGATCCCGTTCGTTCCTCGAAGAGACAAATCCACCAGCGCGAGGTCCGGCTTCAGGCGCCTCATCGAATCAAGAGCGAGCGGGGCTGAATCGGCATGTCCGCAAACTTCAAGGTGTGACTGCTCAGAAATCAAGCCAGCCAACCCAATCCGAAAAATTGGATGGTCATCGACGATCAACACTCGCTTTTTACTGTGATTGCTCTCCTCTGGGCGATGCCTGTCAGAATTGATCATAGGATCTGGCCGAAACAGTATATCATCCCTGCGATCTAGGCCATTCAAACTCGGTTTGTCATAATGAAAGAGGCCCGGGAATTCGCGTTTATCCCCCGGGCCTCTTCTTTTTCCAACGCTGCTGAATAGAATTCAAGCAGCCAAATCTATATCGCCGTCGTCAATCCTTACGTTTGACGGTCACCTTCTGGCCAGTTTGGTGGTCAAGATATATCTCTTTGTTCCCTTTTTTCTCAAGCAGCTCATACCTTGGCTGATCCTTTTGAACTTGGTCATACGTTACCACTGTCTGCTGAGTTTCTGTCGGTTGTTGGACAGTCTGCTGCGTTGTGGTAGTCGTTGTCGCCGCTGGCGCGTGGACGATCTCGCCTGCTTGGGACACATAGACCACCTGGTCGCCTGCATCGCCGTGCACTGTGACGGCATATATTCCATCCGTCGACTGAATGACGCGTACCACGTTCGTCGGGCTCGCGATGTGGGTCTCTCGCACCACGGTGGTCTGCACCGGTTGCGGCAATGTGGTGAATTGAATCTCGTCGGCGCTTACTAGGCCACCGACCACAGATCCCGTTGCAATCAAAATTGGTAGTAAATACCGTTTCATAGCTTTGTCTTTCTTAGTGTTAATTAGTGGGTGATACCTTTTCGCGTCTGCCGCTTCTGTTGGATCCCTCCCTGGTGCCGGCCGCCTATGCAATCAGCGATTCCGTAGCTCTTTCCGTATTCAGATGTCACGTATGCAAGACGCTGTATTGGATGCGAGGCAACCGCTTTGACAATGACTTGCGAACATTAGCAGATTCAAACCTGGAAAGCTTTAATGGGCACAATATTACTAATCGTTTTAATTTTACTCGTTGTCGGTGCAATGCCTTCTTGGCCATACAGTTCTGGCTGGGGCTACTATCCGACGGGAGGTTTCGGGCTGGTTTTCGTCATCGTCCTGATTCTAGTTTTACTGGGGAGAATATAGCCTCTCTATATTTTATGCTGGATAGGCAACAGGAAATTGTACAGTTTCCTTTGCGCCAGATGAAGACGGGTCTTGACTGTTCCAAGAGAGATGCGTCTCTTAGCAGCGATCTCGCGCTGGCTCATCCCTTTGAAAAACGCAAGATCAATTACCTCTTTCTGTGCTTCAGGTAAATCCTCTATCACCCGATGCAGTAGATCGGACAAATCGTTGTTCTCTACCCGGTTGGAGATCGTTACTGTCTCGCAGATCAACGGATTCTCGGCGTCACTTTTCAGGCTCTCTGTCGCACGCCGATAAGCAGCCCTTCGTCGTAGCCTGTCGAACGCGCGTCGCCGCGCCAGCGTTACCAAAAGGCCGCGCAGACCTTTTTCATTCGGGTTGTACCGATCTCCTCGCTCCCAAACCTGTATCAATACGTCCGTCAAGACATCATCCACATCCGCTTCATCTCGAATGACACCCAATATCACAGTGCGCAAAAGAGATGCATATCGTTTGTATATGCTTTCAAGTGCGCTGTCTTGGCGGTTGACGATAGCTTCCATCAATTGATCATCCGATACTTCCGCCATTTCAGCCTTGTCTTGTTGATGCGTTATCACAAGAGAAACTGTAATTGACCGGCGCGAGATTAAAATCGGTGCCAACCACGATGGATTGCTCGGGTAGTACCTTACCCCTGGCCTGAATCCTGTTCAGTGAAATCTCGAACCCTATGAGGGGCATGGCTCATAGGGCGTATGAGGCATATGGAGGGATGAGACACCAAAATGAACACCCGTAGCCCGGATATTGCACATCCGAAGAGCCGCCCTACTCCTGGCCGGGCGCCGGTTTCGGCCTTCTGGACAGATTTTCTTTGTGAAAAATGCGGCATCAAGGCATCACCCAAATGTTACCCCTTTTCAAGATATTGGGGTCAGACAATATGCCCTATGTGGTAAGGCTTAACCCGATGCTTCGCTCAGGGCTAACCCCTATTTCTACTCTTTATTGCACGAAAAACCTCTGGCTTTTGCCTGTAGCAACGGGAGGATCGCCGGTGCAAAAAGTCTCTCCAGATCCTGATTCTTGGTACTCGCTACTTCTTCAAAGATTTTTCCATTTTTGAAACGCAAAAAATGCACATCCAAAAACTCAAACGTTCGTCCGTCCGCTTTCACTCCCCAAAGATCTTGGCGAAAATGACGAACCCCTTTGATACGGATGACGGCGAATTCCTCACCGCAATAAGAGTCCTCAATCGAGAATGATGTGATGGGAATCGCTGTACAGAAGGCATGGATCAGCTCTGAGTAGACTTCCCGCCCACGTATGGCACCTGTGCGACTTAAACCGGTGTACACGCAAAGGTCCGGATCGGCAATCTGTTCGGCGACGGCGACATCGCCGTGGATTAGAAAATCAACGACATACCTTTTGGCGGATTCGACGTTATCTTCGTCCATGCTGGATCATCCGAGGTTGTTTGGCTATATTTGTCGGGTTCAAATTTCGAATACCTAATTGCTATGCGATCTCTTAACGAACGTCAGCTGCCATTCAGTTGCAATGCGAAAAGTCCAGAAATCAGTTTAATGCAGTTTTGTTCTGCGGAAACTGCGAACTCACCTTTTTTAAAGAGAATCAACTCACGCGTATCGAGATCGGACGGAGATTAATACTTTGAAGGGACACAGCAGCCTTGTTCTCGACGATCGTCATTTGCAATGCCGTATGGTAGAATGCGTGGGAATACTAGGTTTAACCGGGCCTTCACTGTCATAATGGGCGCAACGTCAAACTCACGCTCCGCCAGTCTGCTTCACGGTCAGTCGGAAATTCTCGAGATGATCGCCTCCGGCGCAGCATGGGATAGAGTAGTGGAGACGCTCGCGCTATTGATAGAGAATATAGAGCCGGATGTTCGATGCGCGATTTCGACAACGGACTTCGACGGCACGGCGTTTGCCACACTCTGCGCCCCGAGCTTATCGCATATCTGCAAAGTACAGCTTCTTCAGGCGCCTGCAGGGCCGCCGTTCCTCCTCTCGGATGGATCCGCAATGGGTCATCCATCTGAACGCTCTTTTATCGACCTCGATTCCGACTCCAAGTGGAGCGAAAGTTCCTGGGCGAGGGCTCTCAAAGCGGATGGACTGCACGCCTGCCTTTTCGTTCCCATTTTCAGCTCCGGAGAACAGGCCATCGCGCTGCTCTCACTGTTCGATACCGGTTCGACCGGTTCTTTGGAAATCGATTCCCAACTGTTACAAACAGCGAATCATATTGTTAGAATCGCATTCGAAAAAAGAGAGCGAGAAGAGAAACTCGAAACCGAACGCGAACGCCTGAGTATGGCTCTTGACGCCGGCAAACTCGGGGTATGGAGTTGGGATTTGCTCACGAATGAGTTGATCTGGTCAGAACAATGCAGATTATTTTTTGGTTATTCGGATCGCACACAAATCACTTTTCAAGATTTCCTCGCCACATTGCACCCAGAGGACCGCGAGGAAACACTGAAAGCCATCGAAGAATCAATTCTGAAAGATGTGCCGTACGAGGTGGAGCACCGTGTTGTTCGTCCGGATGGAACCATCCGCTGGATCTCGGCCGCCGGTCGCACATTTAAAGATGATTCCGATCGTCCCACTAAAATGGGAGGCGTGGTTCGCGACGTCACTGAGAAGAGAGAGTTCGACGAAGAATTGCAGAAGAATCAGGCCCGCTTGCGAAGCGCGCTCAATGCCGCCGAGCTGGCCCGCCGAGAAGCTGAAACTGCCATCAAAGCCAAGGACCAGTTCCTGGCAGTCCTTAGTCATGAGCTCAGGACCCCGCTGACTCCAATTTTGCTCGCGGCAAGCTGGCTTCGAAGTGCCGACGATTTATCGGATCAAGCTCGCAATGCCTTCGATATGATTTTTCGAAATGCGGAAATCGAGGCTCGATTAATTGACGATCTTCTCGATCTGACTCGGATCGAGCGAAACCAGTTGGAACTTCAATTTCGAACGGTCGATCTTCATACCGTTCTGAAAGCGGCGATCGAGGTATGCGAGACCGGTTTGCAGGAAAAGAAACAAAACCTCGCTCTTCATCTGTCGGCAGCAAACTCTCTCGTGGCGTGCGACATTGCGCGACTGCAGCAGGTATTTTGGAATTTGCTGAAAAACGCTATCAAGTTCACTCCCGAAGGAGGATCGATCGTTGTCACCTCGCGAAACGAAAAAGACCACATTGTCGTCGAGGTATCCGATACCGGAATCGGTATTGACCCGAGAATTATCCCAAAAATATTCGTGGCATTTGAACAGGGGGATAAGGAAACAGTAAAGCAATTCGGAGGATTGGGACTAGGATTGGCGATTTCAAAGGCGATCATCGACGCGCACGGAGGAACAATCGCAGTCGATAGTGAGGGAAGAAACCTCGGTTCGACGTCGACTGTTCGACTTCGCCTTACCGAATCGAGAGAGATCGTTCAGAATTGATTTTTATGCCTAAGCGTCGTCTGTTTTTGGTGGAGAATCATCAGGACACCATACGCTATATGAAGTTGTACCTGGAACAGCTCGGTTACGAAATTATCGTGGCTACAGACATGGCAACCGCTTTACGTGAAATTCCGGATTCGAAGTGCGACGTATTAATCAGCGACATCGGACTTCCAGATGGTGACGGCTGGCAATTGATGGAGAAATTGCGCGGTTGCAAACCACCTTTTGCGATCGCAATGAGCGGGTACGGAACAGGCAACGATCAACGCAAAAGCCTCTCAACTGGCTACAATTACCATCTCGTAAAGCCGTTCACTCCGGACGCTCTCCTCGCGATTTTGCGTGATGCTGAAAAAACCATAGATACTCAGTCGTGACAGATTACCCGGTAGACCATTGTCGGTTACTGCAGGAAATTGGTTTCCCTGCTGTTCGAGTTCGAACGGAGAGCGGTGAATTCATCGAGTGCAATGAATCATTCAACTCCCTGCTCGCTGCCAATTCCCCAAAACGCGACACCAAATCATTTGTCACAAGTGTATTCTCAAAATTGACTTCGAGGAACTTGGATCTCCCCGAGACGCTACCTATCGCTCGAGTGCCAGCACAGTTTCGAGTCCAATTTCTGTCTGCCGATCAACAGATGACGAACTTTGAGGTCCGCACAATCGAGGCATCCGGCACCGTCCGGGCCGCTCAATCGATTATCGCCCTATTTATCCCAATAACAGGCCCGGTGGTTGAGCAAATCTGCGAGGAATACCTCTCACAGGGAGAAGCTGCGGAACGGCTTCGTATCCGAAATGAACTTCACAAAGGAATCTCCCAGCAATTACTGGGCGCAGCGTTCGGCTGCAAGGCGCTTGCCACCAAAATCAGCCGACTGAACGGTGACCTGGGAAAAGAGGCTACAGAACTGGCTGAATTGGTGAATTCTGCCGTCTCCGAACTTCAGGCTCTGGTGCGCTTCGATCGCGACTCGCCGGAACGGCGCTAGCCCCTTTCTCCCGTCCCCGTGGGTATTGCGCACGAAGTGCCGACATTTGTCGAGGCTAGACTAGCCGTGAACTCCGAGCTCACAACCCTGATATCAGCTTTCGGGGTTGTGAGCTATTCAGGCTAGTAAGTGTTAGTAAGTGTAATTGTCGACGTATATCGTGCGCCCATTTTCGACGTAGTATCGGCGACCGGTTGAGTCGATCAGCACGACATGACGGACCCGCGTACCGTTGTCGTTCACATACACAGTCTCCGTGCGGGTTTCGGTTACGACCGGGTGTTCCGGCTTTTCCGTCGTTGTAAACGAAAGGCATCCAGTGAAAACAAACATCCCGGACATCAGGAGCAAAGACCTCATTGCGCCATAGCGCTCAGCCGCAAATAGGCCCGCGGCAGCCATCAAAAACAAAAGTATAATAATAGCCATGTCTCTCATCAGTTGACACAGTTCGCTTTGAGACCTGGAGACGGACTTCTTCGCTGCGCGAAGGTTGCCATCAGGCGAAAAACTGAGCAACGCCTCAGGGAAAGGCCATTTAGTGAAGCACGCGCGTCTAAATTAGTATGAACAAATTGCTATTCAAAGGGACCTGGAACGAAGTTAAGGGCAAATTGAAACAGAGCTACGGTCAGCTAACAGATGATGATCTTATTTTTGCTGAAGGCAAAGATGACGAGTTAATCGGCCGGCTTCAAAAGAAGCTCGGAAAATCCAAAGAAGAGATACGAGAGATGATCTCAACTTTATAAACAAGGCGAAAACCAAGGGAAAAAACTCATGTTCGGTCAGTCCGCCATGGTCCACGCTCTCGCGCTTTACCTGTTGAAGATCGACAGGTATCCGCGAGACGCGGACCAATAAATGCCGCGGGTGCAAGGCGCCGCGATGAATTGCGTTCTCCTCACATCATTCTGACTTGTCCGCCGCATCGGTTTTCCTGTATGAGCTATGCATGCTTTATCGTCCGGAATCTCTCGCAAAGTCTGGCAGAAAAAGCGTCGTAGACGATCTTGCCATGATGATAGCAGCGCTCCAGCAACCGAGCCCGGTTCGCGTTGCCGTCGACGGCCGCACGGCGTCTGGTAAGACACGGTTCGCTGACGAGTTGGCAGCCCGCATCATGCGGGAGAATCGCGAGGTGATCCGAACTTCCATCGACGGGTTCCATAATCCCACAGCCATTCGCTACGCCCGTGGCAGGTACTCAGCGGAAGGATACTACTTTGATGCCAGAGATTTGACTGCAATCCGAACGCTTTTGCTCGATCCGCTCGGACCTAATGGGGATAGACGGTATCGCACCGCTTCTTTTGACCTCGAGAACGATCGACCGGTTGACCAGACCCCTCTTGTTGCCTCGGAGAAGAGTGTTCTCATCGTCGACGGGTCCTTTCTGCAAAGGCCGGAGCTGGTATGGGACCTGACCATATTCGTTGACTCGTCCGAAAAGACTTCCGAAGAACGCGGCGTGAACCGCGACGCCGTTCGACTCGGAGGACTGGAAGAGGCGCGTCAACTTTACGCGAATCGCTACAGGCCCGCGTTCGATTTGTACGAAAGATTGTGCAACCCGCGCATCGCTGCGGATGCCGTCATCGACAATAACGAACTGGACAATCCTCGACTGGAAATTCGCTCAGACGGCAGGCTGGCGCATTATGCCCCAGCGAACGCTGCTACATAACGGCACCTAGCGTCCAGGGCACGAACTCTTCCGCTCCAAACCCGTGCGCTTCTGAACGGGATCGCCGACCCGACGCTGTCTCGAGAATGAGCTCGAAAATGCGTTGTCCCAACTCTTCTACCGAACCGGTGCCGTCAAGAATTTCGCCGCAATTGATGTCCATATCGTCAGTCATCTGGCGGTAGAGCCGCGTATTGGTCGCCAATTTCAATGAGGGCGTCGGCTTGCAGCCATATACCGACCCGCGTCCAGTCGTAAAACAAATCAGATTCGCCCCTCCCGCTACCTGTCCCGTCGCTGAAACCGGGTCGTATCCGGGCGTGTCCATGAACACCAACCCATTAGCATGGACGGGTTCGGCGTATTTGAACACATCCACTAAGTTGGTCGTTCCCCCTTTCGCGACGGCCCCCAGCGACTTTTCGAGGATCGTTGTCAATCCACCAGCCTTATTGCCGGGCGACGGATTGTTGTTCATCTCGCCTCGCTCACGTTCAGTGTATTCCTCCCACCAGTGAATTCGCGCAATCAGCTTCTCCCCTACCTCCCGGGAAACAGCTCGCCTGGTAAGCAGATGTTCCGCGCCATAAATCTCCGGCGTCTCCGAAAGGATTGCGGTGCCGCCATGGCTGACGAGCAGGTCAACGGCCGCTCCAAGTGCCGGATTCGCTGTGATGCCGGAATAGCTGTCCGATCCCCCGCATTGCAACCCAAGTATCAAATGAGCTACCGACACCGTTTCACGCGTCGCTTGATTTGCAATCGGCAGCATCTCCTGGATTCGTTGAATTCCGAGGCGCACAGCCCCAACCGTTCCCCCCGATTCCTGAATCGTCATCGACGAACAAAGCGGCCCGCTGGAGAGATTCTCTGTGGAAAAAAGATCTTCAGGTTGGTTTACTTCACAACCAAGACCTATCACGAGTATTCCGCAAAAATTGACGTGACGCGCATAGCCGGACAGTGTGCGGCGCAAAACCTCCATTCCCTCGCCATGAATGTCCATCCCGCAACCGGTCGTATGGGTAATCGCAACGACTCCGTCAACATTCGGATAAGCGTCTAGCGCGTCGCCGGAGAATGATTCCGCGATCTTCCTGGCGACTGTCGCCGAACAATTGACGGTCGTCAGTACCCCGAGATAGTTCCGCGTTGCAACGCGACCGTCCGAGCGAACAATTCCTCGAAACGTCGCGCCAGGAACAGCGTAAATTGAAGGTCTGGCGTCCGCGCAAAAGGCGTATTCACGATCGAACGCCTCTACTTTCAGATTCTGAACGTGCACGTGTTCGCCGGCGAAAATCGGTTTCGCGGCAAATCCGATGATTTGGTTGTACCGCCGAACGGCCTGCTCCTCGGCAATGTTCCTAACCGCAATCTTGTGTCCGGCTGGAATCACATCGCGCACGACGACGTCGAATTCGTCGAGCCGGGTTCCCGGTGCAATCTCCTGACACGCAATCACGACGTCGTCAGACGGATTCAATCGAACGACCCGCTGCAGGCTGCCAATCATGGTAGGAATATCAGGCTAGGGTCGTTGCGCTCCATTCGTAGCGACGTACACAGCGTACAACGAGGTTGTCGCAGTAATGAAGAGTCGGTTTCGTTTTGGGCCGCCAAAAGTCAAATTGGCCACGGGTTCCGGCACGAGGATCTTTCCGAGAAGTCGGCCATCCGGCGAAAAGCATTGCACGCCATCCCCTGCGGTCGTCCAGACGTTGCCTTGCATATCCACGCGGACTCCATCCGGCACACCGGGATAAATCTCCGCGAAGAGCTCCCCTCCACTTAACTGACCATCTTTGCCCACTTGAAACACCCGGATGCTGTGTGGATCTCCTGAGATCTCATGCGATCCTCCACTATCAGCCACATAAAGCTTTGATTCATCAGGGGAGAATGCGAGTCCGTTGGGTTTCACGAAGTCTTTGCAAACCGCTTCCAAATTCCCTGTCGCAGGGTCTAAACGGAAGACGTAACATCCGCCATATTCGCGCTCCGTCGCGTGCCCCTCATAGTCGGATAAAATTCCGTAATTCGGATCAGTAAACCAAACCGTTTCGTCCGACTTTACAATCACATCATTCGGAGAATTCAGCCGCTTTCCCTGGTATTGATCAGTCAGAACCGTTATCGATCCGTCCGGCTCGGTCCGTGTGACTCGACGGGCGCCATGTTCGCACGTGACCAACCGGCCCCGGCGATCCCGGGTATTGCCGTTGCTGTTATTCGAATTGTCCCGATAAACGCTCACATGGCCACCGGCCCATCGGAGCATGCGGTTATTCGGTATATCGCTCCAGATCAGGTAGTCACCATCAGCAAAGTAGACCGGGCCTTCTGCCCAAAGGGTGCCTGTGTGCAATTTTTCCAACCAGGTGTTTCCAAGTGTCAGGTATAGGAACCGCTGGTCCCAAATCTCGAATTCATTTTGGATTCCGGAGGTCTTGGTCATGGGTTTGGACCGGTTAGAGATTCGTCGGATCGTCGCTCAGATCCACTGGCGGCGGCGTGGGCAAATCAACCGGTGGGGGTTGTTGTTGACGATCAAGTGGACCCGCGGGCTGCGCTCGTCGCACTTCGGGTTCAGGCTTATCCACTGGAAGTGCTCGAGGCGCAGGGGTCCAGTTCGCCTTGGCGGACTGCGCAAGCTCGGGTGGCTCCTGCGGACGCGGTTTAACTGACTGATACGGGTCGTCGCCCAGAACCGTTGGAGCATGAACCTGCACGGCGATTGTCTGGGCTGGATCGATCGCGTTCGTCGCACGGGGAGCGTCCTGTGGGCGCTGGGCTCTGACAAAAGAGCGATTGTCATTCCCGTGAAGCCAGCACGTCTCTTTCGGAAGCTGTTTAGCGGTCGAGAATTCAAAAAATGTTCCCTTGCGCGGCGGCAACCAGGGATCGGCCACCGTCGTTAACATGCACTTCGGGGAGGCCGGCAAGCCTGTATCCAGGCAAACTTCCACGCGCTTGAGATCAATCGGCCGGCCGAGTTCCCGCGGCGGCTGTTTGGCCACCGACGCGTTCATAATGTCTGCCCAGACCGGCAACGCGATCTGATTCGAAAACGCTCCGCGCATAATCATTTGCGGTTTATCGAAACCGGCCCAGACCCCGCACGTTATCTCACTGTCGTACCCGACAAACCAGACGTCGGTGAAATTGTAAGCGGTACCTGTTTTGCCTGCGACAGGCAATTGCTTCAGACCAAACTGTTGACGCGCATTTGAGCCTGTGCCGGTTTGCATGACCTCTGTGAGGAAGGAATGCATCTCGAACGCTACACCAGGATCGATCACCTTCATTCGACGCGGTTCAGCATGAAAGACTTCGTGCCCATCCTGCGTTTCAATCTTGGTAACTAGCATCAATTTATCCGGACGCGAGCCATTCCCGGGGTACATCGTGTACGCCGTCACAAGATCCGCAAGCGTGACGTCGCTGCTTCCCAGGAAGGTGGCGGGGTAGGGACGCAAATCGTCCTGGATTCCTGCTTTTTTGGCCAGTTTTAATATCGAATCGAGCCCAGCTTCGACACCGACTCGGACCGTGGCCGCATTCTTTGATTGCGCGATAATTTTTCGCATCGGAATCGGCCCCTCGTACTGGTTATCGGCGCGCTCAACTCCCCATTCCCCCAGAATGCCCGTGGTTCCACCAATCATGACCTGCCGATTGTCCAGTGGAGTGTCTTCAAATAACGATCCAGGAAAAACACCTTTCTCAAGAGCCGCGGTAAACACTAAAGGGGTAAATGCAGTCCCAGCCGGTCGCTTCGATTGGAACGCACGATCGTACTCGCTTTGTGAAAAATCGCGACCACCCACCAGTGCCAGCACTCCGCCGGTTCGATTATCAACCGCAACAACCGCTCCTTGCAGATATTCAGGTACAGGCGGTGATCCAGGACCCGTGTGGGTTGATCTCCAGGTCTTAAGGAAATCCGTGTAGTCTGTATATTTCTGATGTTGATAGTCTGGCATTGCCTCGACTCGATCCAACTGGTTCCTTAACGACTCTTCGGCGGTTCGCTGAAGGACAGGATCGAGCGTCGTGTAAATTCGATATCCTTGGCTCTCCACCGATTCCAATCCGATTTGCCCCTGTGCCTGTTGCCGGATCAGATCGATCGCATAAGACTGCGAGACAATATTGTTCTTTGGCTGTACTTGAAGTGGCTGCTGCTTCGCTTCGTCGGCGATCTCTTGAGTGATTTTATGCTCCTCAACCATTCGGCCAAGGACAATGTCCCGTTCCTGTGTCGCAGCGTCCAGATTGTGCCACGGCGATAGACTGTTTGGCGCTTTCAAAAGTGCGGCAAGCATTGCCGCCTCGCCAACTGTCAGGTCCGTTGCCGGCTTCCCAAAATATCCTCTGGAAGCCGCTTCCGCTCCGTAAAGCCCACCGCCGAAGTAAACTCGGTTCAGGTAGAGCTCCATGATTTTATTCTTCGCAACAGAGCGTTCGATCCGTATCGCTAGAAATACTTCGAGGATTTTCCGGTCATACGTCCGATCCTTGAGGTCGAATACATTCCTTGCCAGCTGCTGCGTCACCGTGCTGGCTCCCTGTCGGATACGTCCAGCCTGGGTATTGCGCACAATTGCTCGGAATATTCCGTAAAAATCAACCCCGCTGTGTTCGTAGAACCGACTATCTTCCTCCGCGATCACCGCATCCACTAGATAATGCGATACCCGATCAAGACTGACCTGTTCGCGGTTCTGGATAAAGATCTTCCCGAAAGTCTGCCCGTATCGATCGTAAATCACGCTCGCTGACTCGACAGAATCCAATTTTGAAAGGTCAAACTCAGCGGCCTTTTTCTCGTATCGTCGAATGAAGTCCAGTCCGAACAATGTCGCTCCGGCAGCCAGAACAAACAGAATCACGACCGGTACTAGAAATATCGGGCGTCGATAAAATGGTTTACGTCGTTCCGGTTCTCTCATCTCCGTTGCCATTTGCCTCTCTCCGAAATCGCATTTTTTTTGTCCGGCCGCTGCCCGGATAGTTGGCCGTTTTTCAAAGAGGGAGCAGCAAAAGTCAGGTTATTTCGGGAACAGGACACTAGGGTAAACCCCTTTCACGGCCTTCCTCCCGGATCAAATGGAAAGTTTCGAGCACTTTTTCGGGTGAAAATGACCAAGACCGGGTGCGCCACAAGACGCTCCGGAGAAACAGATTGCCATCTCACCCGGCGCTGTTCCAGATTCTTGGTCGCTGTCTCCTTCGCGCTTTTGCCTGACGGACGTCGTCTCCATCTGTTGTCATGTCTGAATCATCGCCACTCTCCAACCTGATCCGACAGCAAATCCGTAGCGGCGGCCCGGTCTCCTTTTCCTGGTACATGGATCAGGCGCTGTATCATTCTGCCTACGGATATTACGCGTCGGCTCGGAGCAGGATCGGTAGGAAAGGTGATTTCTATACGAATGTCTCTGTCGGTGGCTTGTATGGTGAGATTTTAGCCTCGCAGCTCAATGAGATGTGGCGTCACCTTGGCCAACCCTCTCGCTTCACAGTCGTCGAACAAGGAGCTGAGGATGGCCAACTAGCCTTCGACATCTTAAGCGCTCTGCCCAACGAATCACGAAATGCTGCTGGCGCGATTCATTATACAATCGTCGAGCCTTTGGCTCAAAAGCAGAAACTGCAGCGAAGTCGGCTCACACCACACTTTTGCGACAAAGTCACCTGGCTGACTTCAATCGCTGAACTCGAGCCGATCGTTGGCGCCTTCATTTCAAACGAACTGGTGGACGCGATTCCGGTGGATATCGTCGAATATCGAAACGGTCGATGGTTAGAACTCCTGGTAACTCTTTCCGGAGAAGAACTCCTGTTTCATCCCTTCGCAATCACTCGCCGGGAACTCGCTGAAGCGATCGAAAAAATTCCGCTTCCGCTTCCGTCTCCGTATCGAACAGAGGTTCGTCCCGCCGCAGCCGACTGGATTCAGGATGTCAGCGCCAAACTCGACCGAGGTTTTGCTCTCGTCGTTGACTATGGATACCCGCGTCGGGAATACTACAAACCCGATCGCACGGAGGGCACCTTATCGTGCTACTCGCAGCATCGGCGTTCGGATAATCCGTTCGAGCGCCCCGGCGAGATTGATATCACGTCTCATGTCGATTTCACCGCATTGGCCGAATCCGCTGATCACGCCGGCTTCACGTTGGGCGGATACACCGATCAACATCACTTCATGGTTGGCGCTGCGGAATCCCGGCTACTTGCTCTGGAAAAAACCGCCGGGCAAGAAGACTCGCGCGTCGCGCGCACGACGTTTCTCCGACCCTACCTGACTCTGATGCACCCCGGCCACATGGGTCTCGCTTTCAAGTATCTCCTTTTGACAAAAGGACTCACCTCCCCTCCTCTCCTCACCGGCTTCAAATTCGCCCCAACCCCTTGGCCCTCCCTAGCGTAGGCGCGTTCGGCGTTCGGCGTTCGAGGTTCTGTAGGATAGGCGTCTCTCGCCTGTCCAGTCTGGGCATCCATGTTCAACGCGATATCGCTCCCAGTCCGAACGGCAACCCTCGAAAAAACCCGAAACTCTGTGCATTCCGAGGTCCTACCAAGCCCAATGCCGATCTAACCAGGCATTCGCCGACACGCCCATACGCCCACACGCCAATACCGCATCCATTTGGTTGCGGCTCCTGCCGCGCTGTGTCCTCTGTGCCCTCCTCCGCGGTGAACCTTCAGAGTCGCGTGCACCAGGCACTAGCTTCTTGCCGCAAAAAACTTAATCTCTCCGTCGATCATCTGGCGGTTATCCCAATCGGGAAAACCGGAGATGATTTGCGGCTTATATTCCGCAAGGATTTCTTCTCCGGATCGACCCGCCTTTCGAAGCTCGCTGACATGCCGTCCGACAGTTTCAATGTAGGAAGCCAGATTCAAAGCGATACTGATATCCCCAGGGTCGCCATGGCCAGGTACGATTGTACTGGCACCAAACCGTTGAAAGTCATTCAGAATGTTCACCCATCGGACCGCGTCGATATCCACTTCAGTTGGCGGGATCCAGGGGAAAATTGGAAACATCCGTTCTTCGATCAGGTCGCCGGCAAATAAGATGCGTTCCTCGGGCAGGAATACGACATGGTCTCCGCGCGTATGCGCCATACCCCAATTTTGCAGCAAGACCCGCCGACCTCCCAGATCAATCTCCGATGTCGGACCATCGTAGACGAAGTGAGGCATAACGATTTGTGTGCCCTCGAGCGCGTCCACCGCGCTTTGTCGCTGTCTCTGACGAAACAGGTCTAAGAACCGTTGGCCTTTCTCCGATAGCTCATCTCTTTGGGCCCTGTTATAGATGATCGTCGCCTCGGGACGCAAAATTTGCGCGCCATATCCGTGCTCAGGGTGGAAATGCGTGATCGTCAGCATCAACCGGCGATTCCCTGCGATTTCATGGGCCAACTTCAGCACTCTTTCCCCGTTCGCCGGCCCGAGCCCAGTATCAATGATCAGAGCGGCGTCTTTACCCAGAACGATCCCTATATTTGGCACCAGCCAGATCCGATGATCTCGTACGACCCACACTCCGTCCGCGATCTCTTTAAGGTTCGTGGTATCAACCGTCGGAGGTGGCGGCGCATCGTCAGCGAAGGAAATTCGCGGCGCAACCGCACCGACAAACGCCGCTGCCGCTGACAGGGCAAATTGGCGTCGGGTCAATAGATTGTGCATATGCGATAGGTGGGAGCGACTTATTGTTGAACGGCGCGATCAGTCATCACTGAACCTTAGCGAAAGATGCGACGGTCACCAACTTTTGATATCGAGACGCGGTTCCCCGCACAAAAGCCGTCGAATTACCTCCGATCATTGTCACCAGCCGTGCGTCACAACCACCCGATATCGTGATGGAGGATCGCGACCAGCGCCAAAAAAATGCCACGTAGTCCTCGATGCAGTCGCGGCCCGTTTAGGAGCGCGACGCGCACGCGGAGTCTATCCTGAAATAGCGCACATGAGCCATCAACGATGGCTGGAAGATCTGAAAAGAATTTTCGGAAAGTCAGCCTTGGAAAAGCCCTCTTTGACCTCGGAATTCGTGCACTCATCTTTCGGAAAGCCACTTGCAACAGATCGCATTCGGGCGTAGCCGTACAACGCTATGATCGATCGGATCAAGTCGCTGCTCAAAGCGAAGGAATGGCACCCGTTCACCATCCACCGGCATGGTGCCGAATCGATACGCGTTAATAGTCGCGAACAGGCGTGGGTAAGCCCTTACAGCAGGTTGGTCATCGAAATTGCGCCAGGGCGTATCGAAGTATTGGGCTCTGATCAGATCAGCGGCGTCGATGTTTCATCCATCACCTTCGCCGACATTCAAAATCAAACGGGCTAGAAAAACTGCTGGCGCAGGCGTTGTTCTATCAACTATTTGGGGACAGCGTTTGATAATTCGCTGACTGACTTTTTATACCAAGCTGGTGTTTTGTAGCGCCTGAGGAAGAAAATTGTTTTAAGCACTTCCTCCAAAGCTCTTGATCCGAAGACGCCCCATACAGAATAGTGCGGCTGGCGCGAGGCCTGACGCGGCAACGATGAAGAGATTTTCGATCGTCATGACAATCTGACTTGCGCTCAACCCCGCGACGCTAAGTCGAGTCAAGACGATGGTGTAAACAAAAGTACTGGTTCCCCAAAGTAGTTCACTGACGGCGATTGGATAAGTAATTTCCAAAAGGGGGCCAAAGACCTTGGCGATGCCGGTTCCGGGCAGCGGCCAATGCCACCTCAAACCTTTTTCCTTGCGGTAGAGACACACCAGCAATGTCAGGAGAAGAAATGGAAGCACCACGTTGCCGCAGAGGAACATGCTGCACCTACGCCAGATTGCTAGTCTTTAGTCCAGGCGCAAATTTACCGTTGGAACCCAAAGCCCAATTGGACGCTATCCAATCAGCGGGGTTTGATAGCCTCAGCGGCCGTCTTGGAAAACTGCACGGCCGATTTTGCAGAAATTATGGCAACCCGAAGAATTCTGCTAACAATGCGTTCGACGGTCATGGCCGGAAATCTTTCAGCGTCGTCAGCGTTGCGGCCTAATCATTCTCTGCCGGCAAAGTAAACTCCTGATAGTCCCGTCCAAGTTCGCCGCAAAGCGCTTCCACGACTAATTCGTGGTCCGCCCGCTGCGGAAGACCAGAAACTGTCACAGACCCGATTACACCAACTTGCGCGACCCTTAACGGAAACGAGCCGCCATGAGACGCATAGTCCGACTGTTGAAGCGCAAATTTATCGGTCAAATTTGAATTGGACTGTCTGAGTTCCAGACCAACGGCGTAGGAGCTTCGGAGAAACCGCGCTACGACATTCGCTTTACGCCGAACCCACTCGGCATTATCGGGCGTGCTGCCTTTCAAGGCAGTATAGAACACCGGCTGGCCAAAGCGCCGGATGTCAATCGCGACCGGCATCTGTCGTCCCGACGCGAGATCGCGCAATCGCGATCCAAGTCTCCATGCAAGCTCCGCATCAAATTCAGAGAACACCAGCTCTTCCTCTTGTTTGGCGATTATCAAAAGATCTCGGGTCGGATTCATCGAATGAAGATGATATAATTATTTTCTAAATAAAGCCCATCGATTCTGGTGGTTTCTGCGCGTCCATGTCTCTGCAGCGAGTTCAACGCGACATCGCTCGGGTCCGGACAGCCGGACCCAAAATTACAAATCTCTGTGCCCTCTGCGCCTTGTATCTTCCTTGTATCTTCCTTGTATCTTCCTTGTTCTGACATTTTACCCCCTTTTGAAGCCGCCCGGAAGGGCGGAAGCTTAAGACGAAGTTTTGGCTGAGAGAGGAGGAGAACTCGCTTGGCGCCTCGGTCTAGAACCTGTCACAAAGATTGGCTCCTCGCTCTCTCTAGCCGCTTCTTCCTTTAAAACTGAACCGTATCATTGGTAACAAGATCATTAGATTTTGGTGTTCTGATCGATCTTGGAAGCCTGCATTGACAAGGATCGTTTTGGAAGAGGCCCTGCCGAAGCTTCTTTAGAAAGACTCCAGCAATGAAAACACTCTACTTCCTGGGTTTTGACGTCGCAAAACATTATTGCGACTTCGCTCTGCTCAATGCCAACGCGGCGTTGCTCTGGCGTGGGCGATTTGAAAATAATCAGACGCAGATCAATCGATTCGTCGATTCGCTCAAAAGCCGAAAATTCGATCTTAAAAGAGTCCTTTTCGGATTAGAAGCCACTGGCATTTACTCTCAGAGACTGCTTGGCAGCCTTCAGCAGCTTCAACTGGCAGCTTGTCTGCTTAATCCTGCTCAGGTCAAATATTTCGGTATCTCCAAACTGCGCCGTTCAAAGAATGATTCCTGCGACGCTTTGCTTATCGCTCACTATCTGCTGGAGCGTCGCCCAGCTGCTACCAAGCCCTTAAGCACAGCTGAAGCACAGCTCAAAGAGCTTGTCGTCGCTCGTGAGAGCCTTTGCAGCGATTTGGTGCGTCAGAAAAATCGCAGGGAAAAACATCGCCTCTTATCCGACAAGCTCCCTGCCATTGTCCTGCAGCAAGGACTGGAACGTATCAAGCAGTTCAAACTCTGGATTAACCAACTCGACCACCAAATTGCTGGAGCTTATCGATTCGGATCCGGTTTTAAAAACTCGTTGCCAATTGCTCTGCTCCATCCCGGGTATCGCACTTTGCTCTGCCGCCAAAATCCTTTCCCAACTTGCCGGTAAAGACTTTGAGTCCGCTCATCAATTGGTTCTCTACTGCGGACTCAACCCAAGACAGAACCAGTCTGGCCAATCCAATCGCTCAAGCCCCATTTCCAAGGTCGGCAATGCCCTTTTACGCAAAGCCCTCTTCATGCCTGCCGCTGTTGCCTCCCGTCATTGCGCTCCCATCAAACTCTGGAGCCAACTCCTTCAGCGTCGACGTCCTGACCTTTCCAAGCTCTCCATCCGCACCGCCGTCATGCACAAGCTCCTGCGCATCATCTTCGCCGTCCTCCACAAACAAACTCCCTTCGACCCTCAACTCATCGCTGTCTCAAACTTCCCTTGACACCCAAGACCGTATCTTTGTGGTTAATGTACTTCCCCCGAAAAAACGGACACGAGTGTGTTTGGTTTTTCTCGCTTGTTATAGAAGCAGAAGGCTAGGCTGCGGTCAAGGTCGCAAGCCGGCATAAACGGCCTCCTTCCCGCGCTGAGCGCGGGCCCCTTCCATTTATTCCGTTTGCTCGCTTGACCTTCGCCCCACCTTCTGCACAGAGGGTAGCTGTAACTTTTTCTTTCGAAAAAGTGGTTCTTTTTTCTGATTGATAACGGGATTCATACTGACGAGGGCTCTGATATCCTAACGCACTGTGAAGACGTTGGTTGTTGTAGTAGACCTCGATGTACTCGAAAATGGTACTTCGGGCTTGGGCCTTGGATTCAAAACAGTTGCTGACCGGAAAACATTCTGTTTTTAAGCTGCTGAAGAACGCTTCGGCTTTAGCGTTTTCATAACAGTTCCCTCGAGCGCTCATACTCGGGATGGCTTGGATCACCTCAAGCGGTTTGCGCACCAGCTGACTGGTGTACTGGCAACCTCGGTCAGAATGAAAGTATAGACCAACTCGGGGCTGACGCAGCACCAGGGCGTTTTGCAGCGCCTGGTGCACCAAAGCGGCCTCGAGCCGATCGTCCAACTTCCAGCCGACCACTCGGCGACTGAAAAGGTCCAAAATCACCGCCAGGTAGGTAATATCGCTGACCCAAATCTGATTGGGCCGCTGAGACACCAGATTGGCGATCCGATTGGGCTCCGCTCGCTCGGCGGCTACAGTCGTCTTAGGACGAAAAGCCCGTTTTTTACGTGCCACCAGTTGCTGCTGGCGCATCAGCCGGGCCACTCGGTTTTTGCCTACGCGCCGGCCCTCCTGGCGCAGCGCCCGCGTCACTCGGGGGCTGCCGTAGCGCTGGGCATGGGCCTTAAAGACCTGTTCGATCTTTTGCATCAATTCTCTTTGTTCCCTGGCTCGCCGGCTCTCCTGCCCGCTTCTCCATCGGTAAAAGGCGCTGCGAGATACCCTCAATGCCGAACAACTTTCCTTGACCCCGTACTGAACCGATAATTGCTCGATCATCGCATACCGGGATTCGGTTCTTCCCCCAGGATGCTCATCGCTTTTTTTAGGATCTCGCGTTGCCTCTTGAGATACTCAATCTCTTTATGCTGCTCCCGGATGATCTTCGCCATTTCTTCCGGGCTTTTCATCTCGCCTTCGATTTGAGCCGGCTTCATCTGACCCAGATATGCCTTTCTCCACAGGTTCAAACTGTACTCGCTGACATCCAGTTCCCGCGCCACTTGCCGCTGTGTTTTGCCGCTATGGATCATCAGCTCCACCGCTTGGCGCTTGAAATCCTCCCCATATCTTCGGGCCATCTTACTCTTCTTCACGGTTGTGCTCATTTTACTTTGAGTTCCCGTGTCCGCCAAATCGGGGGAGGTTCATAATCCAATCCTCTGTGTCCTCCTCCGCTCCTCTGCGCACTCCTGCTCCGTGTCTCCGTACTACAATGGTTGGAAATCTTGTTTTTCCGCGAGGATTCCGAGGTCCTCCCCAGCCTAATCCCAACCTAATCAGGTATACGCCTACACGCCGATACGCCCACACGCCGACACCGCAACCATTTGCTTGCGGCTACTGCCGCGCTGTGCCTCCGTGGTGAACACCCGTGCTTTTCCTTTTTACTAGGACTGGTTTCACGATGTAACGCCTCGGAGCGGCGTTTGGCTGATTCATTAATTCTGACAAATACTCCACACCGACCTCACCAAGCGCCGAAAAGTCCTGATAAATCGTCGACAACGGAGGATTGTAAAACTCGGTCTCCGGCAACCCGTCAAATCCCAGCACCGAGACTTCTTCAGGAACCTTGATGCCGTGATCGCTGAATGCACTAAGCACCCCCAATGCCATATGATCATTTGCCACAACCACGGCCGAAAATTCGCCTCGATGAGAACGGATCAAATCAGTTGCCGCTTCATACCCGCTTAGCGGCGTCCAGTCTCCTTCATAGATAGGCCCAGGGGAAAGTCCGGCGCGCTTCAGCGCTTTCATCCAACCTTCCTTCCGTAATCTCGCGGCACGCCAGCCGGTCGGTCCCGAAATGAATGCGATGCGACGATGTCCGAGCGCAGTGAGGTGGCGAATGGCCAGGATTGCCCCCTTGCCTTGATCGACCAAAACGGATGGCAAATCCGACCCTAGGTCGACATCGATCGCGATGAATGGAATTTCTTTCTGTGCATTACGAATGAAGTCCATATCCAGATCGAGTGGAACGAGAATGACAATGCCATCCACCTGACGCGCACAGAGTTCCTCAAACGCCCTTCGAATCTCATCAGCATTCACATTCGCAAGCTCCGCGACCATCACATTGTATCCGTGCTTTTTGGCTGCTTGTTCGACGCCCAACATGATCCGGACCGGACCGTAATAGAGCATGGAACCGATGAACCCTATGATTCTCGACCTCCGGCTCGCCAGATGCCGGGCAGCAACATTCGGTCTGTAACGAAGCTCGATCATGGCATTAGTGACGCGCGCGCGAGTTTCTGTCTTCACGTGCGCGTTTCCGTTCACGACACGGGAGACTGTCTGATACGAAACAGCCGCTTTCGCAGCGACATCTTTGATCGTGGGAGCTTTAGAATGCCTGAATGCTTTCGCTGACATGAGTTAGTGAACAGGAAATCAGTCTAACGATGCTAGAAAACGATTTAGGTTCGAGTAAAGAGGGCAGGGGCCGAAAAAAAATTTGGTTGTTGTAAATCGGAAGGCAGTGTATGCGTTGTGAACGTTCACAAAATAACAGATCCCCCAAGCGAAATCAAAAGCACTCCCTCTTTTATTTAATCCCCCCCTGTTTCCGTCACCCCCTGAGACTATGATTACCTTGCCCGCAATATTTGCGCCCTTGATTCGCCGACAACATTCGGCTCCCGGCCGTCGCGGCCAGTATCTTCTCCCGTTTGCCGCCGCCGCACTGACCACGCTCTTTGCAGTCTCTCTGCCGACTGCGTTTGCACAAACTGCAGGCGATTACAAAGCACCGGATTTTTCAAAATTTAAAATCGAGGAGGGTCCAATCACGCTCGAGTTCTGGTCCTGGGTTGGCGGACTCGACAACACCGTGAAAGAATTCGAGAAAGCATTTCCGAATATCAAGATCCACGTCAACAACGTCGGAGGCGGTCCGGTTGAATACCAGAAGTTGCAGACGGCTCTGAAAGCTGGATCAGGGGCGCCAGACGTTGCGCAAGTCGAGTATGATTTCCTGCCTTCGTTCATTGTCACGGACGGACTCGCCGATATTGCCCAATACGGCGCTAACGATGTGAAAGAGTTTTTCGTTCCCTGGACTTGGGGGCAGGTGTCACCAGACGGAAAGACGGTCTACGGAATTCCGCAGGATAGCGGTCCTTTGGCATTGAATTACAACAAGAAAATCTTCGACCAGTATGGCCTGACCGTCCCGACAACCTGGGATGAATATGCCCAGCAAGCCGAGAAACTCGCGAAAGCAAGCAATGGCAAAGTGAAGATGGGCCACTTCTATCCGACGCAAGCGCCCTGGTTGATCGGATTGGCTTGGGCAAGCGGAGGAACTCTCTTTAAAGTTCAGGGCGATACCTGGATCCAGACACTTAACAACCCAGCGACTGAGAAGGTATTAAGCTATTGGAACGACCTTGTGAAGAAAGGCTATGTTTCAACGATCCCCGGCTTTACCGCCGAGTATTACACTGCTCTGGGAAACGGCGAAATTGCCTCTTCGGTTGAAGCGGCCTGGGGTCCCGGTGTGACTGCGGCTTCCATGAACGACAAAACATCGGGCGAGTGGCGAGCCGCCCCTCTTCCTCAATGGAGCAAAGATGAGCCATTCCGCAGCGGCAACTGGGGCGGAAGCGCCGATGTTGTAACCAAACAATCGAAATATCCAAAAGCTGCCACTCTGTTCTCAATCTGGTTAAACACCGCCAAAAACCCGGTGCTGGCCAACTGGGTGCAATTCGGAATCTTTCCGGCCTCAACTTCAGGTCTTGCCACGCCAGACCTCAACGCGCCGGACAAGAATCCCTCCAAATTCTTCGGCGGACAGAATATAGCGGAAATCTACTCCAACGCGTCGAAAGCAGTCAGCGTCGATTTCCAGTGGGCACCCTGGTTCGCGTTTGCGAACGATAACTTTAACAAACAGATCGACGCGCTTTTCACAGGTAAACTGACTCCAAAACAGGCTCTTGACGCCTGGCAAGAGGAGTCAATGAAGAACGCCAAGGCCGACGGCTACGACGTCAAAGGGCAATAACGCTCGATTTACACACCAAGGTTCCCGAACTTTTTCTGAGGCGATGCGCTACCGCAAGACCGCTCTGGTTTTCCTGGCGCCGTTTCTTGCGGTATTCACAGCCTTTTATGTGGCTCCGGTGGTTTATGCAGTCTACCTGAGCCTTTTCATTAAAAAGCGATTCGGGATCGGCCCTGCAAAAGAAATCTTCGGCGGTGTGGCCAATTATGCTCGGGCCGTTCAGGATTCTGATTTCCTGATCGGCCTGAAGAACATGTTTATGTTTGGGATCGTCCAGATCCCGGTGATGCTCGGGCTAGCAATTCTGCTTGCACTACTTCTGGATCGCTCCCGTGGTCTCTTCGCGCGATTTTGTCGCACGATCTATTTCATGCCGTACGGGATCCCAGTGGCTATCGGAGCCCTTATCTGGGGGTACATGTACGCGCCGAATCTATCTCCCTTTAACCAGATTCTACGCGCCCTGAATCAACAACCACTCGATTTCCTTTCGCCCGATCTCGTCCTCTTTTCAATCGGTAACATCGTGACCTGGACTTGGACCGGATACAACATGGTGACGCTCTTTGCCGCGCTCCATAACATTCCAAAACATCTTTACGAGGCCGCCAGAATTGATGGTGCAACAGAATGGAATATGGTTCGGTACATAAAGATTCCTCTTGTTGTTCCGACGATTCGCCTCCTCTTCATTTTCTCAGTCATCGGCACCTCGCAGCTATTTACCGAGGCACTTGTTCTTCGGCCTATCGGTTATGTGGCCGATAACATCACTCCCAATCTTTACCTCTATTTAACCGCTGCGCGAGATGCTAACTACTCCTACGCAGGCGCGCTCGCCATCGTAATCGCCGCAGTGATCTTTCTAATCAGCGGGGCCTTCTTGCGCCAAGCCGGATCTCGATGACAGAAAAGGAGAAAAATGATAACACCGCGACTCTCTCCTCCTCCAAAGTCCAACAGCAAAATCACGGAGCTTGGATTTCGTTACGCGATTTTTGCAATTTTTCTTCTCTATTGTATTATGCCCGCCCTCTGGCTTTTGGCGGCGATGACCAAGGACAACGCCCAGATCTTTACCACTTTCGGACTTTGGTTCGCTGCCCCGCTGCATCTCCTTGAAAATGTCCAAGGTTTGTTCGCCTATCGAGACGGAATATTCATTCGATGGTTTGGGAACTCATTCGTCTACGCCACAACCATCTCAGTCATCACCACCCTCATTTGCGCACTGGGAGGCTATTCCTTTGCAAAGTACGATTTTCAAGGAAAAAAGCTGCTTTTCAACTTCATCATCGCAACGGTCACAGTGCCGTCGACCGCCTTGGTTCTTCCGCTTTTTCTGATGCTGAACAAGCTTGGAATGCTCAACACAATGTGGGGTGTGATTCTCCCGAGTCTCGTGAATCCGTTCGGCCTCTATCTGATGCGAATCTTCTGGGAGACTTCGTTTCCAACGGAATTACTGGAAGCCGCGCGAATCGATGGAGCGAGCGAAATTCGAATATTCTGGAGAATCGGTATGCCGCTGGTGTTGTCCGGACTGGTGACAGTTGCTCTGCTGAGTTTTGTCGGCGCCTGGAATAATTTCTTTCTGCCATTGATCATTTTGAGCGACGATCACCTCTTTCCTCTGACCCTCGGTCTGAATGTTTGGAACACCGTTAGCCACGCCTCAGGAGGAGGCAAACCAGTTTACAATTTAATTGCTCTTGGTTCATTTCTCAGTGTCGTGCCGTTGCTCCTGGCGTTTATTCTACTCGGGCGCTATTGGCGCCAGGGATTGACAGCAGGCGCCACAACCGGATAAACCGCCGAGCCCGAAAATCTCACGAGTGCTAGTGAGATTTTCGGGCTAAAAAGCCGCTTAGAACGCGACTCGGACGAATAACCGAATCTAGGTAGTAAGCAAACTAGCCGCTCGAACTTCTCGTCTTATCTCCTCTTATGTCAACCATCTCAACACCCTCCCTTGGCGTCTGCTATTACCCGGAACAGTGGGCCCGTGAAAAATGGCCGTCAGACCTCGATGAAATGCGGGATCTGGGTATCCGGTATATCCGCGTCGGTGAATTTGCGTGGAGTTGTCTCGAACCGAACCCGGGCAATTACCAGTTCGATTGGTTGAAAGAGGTTCTTGATCTCGCACACGAGAGGCAACTCTCGATCGTCCTTTGCACACCGACTCCGACGCCGCCTAAATGGCTCGTCGATCAGATGCCGGATATGCTTCCCGTCACCTCGAACGGTTCACCAAAGAAATTCGGGTCCCGGCGGCACTACTGTTTTTCGCACGAGGGTTTTCGGAAAGAATGCCAACGAATCGTTGCTCAGATTGCGCAGACGTTTGGCCTTCATCCAGCCGTCGCAGCTTGGCAAACCGACAATGAATACGGCTGCCACGACACGGTTTTGAGTTATTCGGACGCGGCGCTCAATGCGTTCCGAATCTGGTTGAATCGCAAGTACCAATCGATCGAAACGCTGAATCGAGCATGGGGAAATCGTTTTTGGAGTATGGAATATCGGAGCTTTGATGAAATCGAACTTCCAAACTTAACCGTCACCAATCCGAATCCGAGCCACGAACTCGATTTCAGGCGCTTTTCTTCTGATCAGGTAAAAAGTTTCAACCGGCTTCAGGTTGATATTATTCGCCAGTATTCGCCGGGACGAACCATTCTGCACAATTTCATGGGTAGATTCCTGGACTTCGATCATTTTGATGTGTCGGAAGATCTCGACGCAGCCGGTTGGGATTCTTATCCACTCGGATTCTTAACCCAGATCAAAGTGCCAGAGGCGCACAAGCTTCGATACCTTCGGACGGGAGATCCGGATTTGATCGCGTTTCACCACGATTTGTACCGAACCTGCGGCCACGGTCGATGGTGGATCCTCGAACAGCAGCCGGGACCGGTGAACTGGGCTCCCTACAATCCTTCTCCCGCCCCGGGAATGGTTCGAAGCTGGACCCACGAGGCGTTCGCACATGGCGCAGAGGTTGTTAGTTATTTTCGCTGGCGCCAGGCACCATTCGCACAGGAGCAAATGCATACTGGGTTGCACCTCCCAAACGGTGAATCTGACACCGCAGTCCTCGAAGTGCGTCAAACCGTTCAAGAACTTTCGCGGCTACAATTCGAAACCGTGAAAAAGTCGAAAGTTGCGATTGTCTACGATTACGAAGCTGCGTGGACACTTCAGATCCAGCCGCAAGGTGAGGATTTCCATTACTTGGAAATTGTCCTTCGGTTCTACCATTCGCTGCGACGTCTCGGTTTGAACGTGGATGTTATCTCCACCAAATCGGCGCTTGAATCATATAATCTCGTGGTAGTGCCGCCGTTGCCGATTTTACGCCCTGAGTTTTTGGAAAGACTCACAGGTCTCCACGGTCACGTTCTGATCGCACCTCGAACCGGATCAAAAACTGCCGACTTTCATATTCCTCTTAACTTACCTCCCGGCGGCTTGCAGGACCTTATTCCTCTCACGATCGTGCGGGTCGAGTCCCTGCCACCAGGTGCACCCATTTCAGTCACCTGGAACTCAGCTCACTACCAATGCGATCGCTGGTTGGAGCATGTTCGCTCAACTATCGATCCGTTTATCCGGACTGATACAGGTCATGGAATCGCTTACCTTCACAACAAGATTTGTTACTTGGCCGCTCTACCGACCCAATCGCTTCTAAACGCAATTGTCGAGGACCTCGTCACCACAGAAGAGTTGCCAATAGAAATTTTGCACGGTGACGTTCGCGCCCGCGATAGAGGTCGGCTTCGATACTATTTCAACTACGGTCCCCAACCGGTTACACTGGATACTCCCGCCCATGCGAACTTCGTCCTGGGTGGTCGTGAATTGCCAACAGCAGGAGTCAGCATCCTGGAGCGGGGCGCAAAATAAGGATACTTATTCTCCACCGCCGATCCGCGTAAATACAGAGCGATCTGCTAGACTCCGGATTATCTCCAGGTTCCCACCTTCAGGACCTCCCACCTCCGCCTGGACCTGCCATGCGCCGTTTGTTTCCGCCGCGCTGATCTGGCTGGCAAGCGCATCCGCGAGCAACGACTTCCAGGCGCTTTCATTCGCGCAATGATAAGCGATTATTAATATGCCAATTTTAAGATGCGTCGCCGTAAACCTAACGGGATTGGCCGCACTCCCCTGATAATGGTAAGCAGTCAATCTGGCGGCTCCATAACTCACGCCGCCGGCATCCGATTGCAAGACCATCTGCGGGCTTACGCCATTGAGTGCGTCCACACTAAACATTCTGATCAACACAGCCGACGTGTTCTCCCGCACCCCAATCCACGATCCTGTCTTCACTGCATATTGAATCGGCCGACTCAAATCAACGCTCTTTCCGTTGATCGAAATCGAATTCGCCTGTACGGGAAGCAGAATATTCGTTGCCAGGTTGGAGATTGAACCGCCCTGCGACGGATTCAAATCGAGAAGCGTAAGGAGCATACCTAATTTTTGAACTGAAGCGGGATTTAACGCCAAATGATCCGGTTTCAGATGGCCTTCAGAATCTGGTGAGACAACCAGCCCATAAGGCGCATTGTAAATGTCCGGAACGATTGAGATGTCTGGGAATTTCTGTTTTGTGGTCGCAAGCTTGAGGTTAATCAATTTATCCTGCGGTCCATAACTCGCACTCGCGCTGCCTAAGGCAAAATCACTGGTTACCCAATTCTCCCTGTCTCCGTTCGGCAGCGTCCCGCTTGTTTGAACAATCCATTTGGACGAATTATTTGAGACTCCCGGAAGCGCATTCCAATTAGGATGATATCCCGCGCTGGCAAGCCCGTTTTCGATGACGTAAACCTGCCCCATCTCGACCAGGTTCACATCGGTCGTATACCAGCTGTTCAATCCTTCTGTCCAAAGGTAGTAAAGAATAGCGCCACGACCATAAAGAAAGTCATAGTCACGACTGTGCGCCCCAGAGACATCTTGCTGACCGTAAAAATAATTCGCCTTAACATCGGTCCAAAACTCGTTGAGGATGTTCTGAAACGTGACGTGCATGGACGGTTCGGTCGCATAGAGGAACCCCATGACGAGCGAATCCAGATCGATACTGTAGTAGGTGGGCGCCCCGTATTCATAAATTCCCGTTCCCTGCGTATAGGCAACCCATTCTTGGATCGCCTCGGTTCCCGCGTTGATAGCTGTCGTGTTTCCAACCGACTGACCGATCAGGAGCAGACTCACGGCATCCATCAGGTAAATATTCGTGTACGTCACAGCGACATTCCTGCGTAGCAGCGCGCTGATCACCCCCTGCATGTGAGTCTGCATTTCCGATTGAAAGCTCGCTGGAAACAACTGCCGATAGTGAATCCAGATTGGCCCTAACGCTTGCGCAGTGTAGTCGTCGGCATTTTCGTCGGTGACCGCGCTCGAATTGTAATACCAGGGGAAGCTGCCGTAGGTCGCACTGGTTGGATCAATGTTCTGGACCGAGAACGCTAAGGTGAGAAGTTTCTGCGCCGCCGACGGATTCCCGCCGGCTGCCAATATCGCTAGGGCCGAGTTGGTCAGATCGCGCGTCGCTATGATGCTTCCATTTGGGATGTCGTCGTTCAGAATAGTTAGAGCCCTTGCCAGTAGCGCCTCCTCCAACGTGCTAAGCGGCGTGGCTGCTTTTAACGGCTCGCAGAGAGCCAATCCAACGACGATGATCGCTCCAAAAAAAACAGTCCGGACCATTCGACACTTCACCCTCTTCTCCTCCATGAGTAGCACGCTTGGCACGCATCAAACCAAAACCAAACGCAGGCAAATCTCTAAGATCTCGATAACCTATATAGGCTTCATAATGAATGGCAATACAAGAAATACAATATTTCTGATTATGCCGTCGAACACGGAATTGGCCCAAATCGCCGATCCCAATGTGAATTTCGCCCTGGTTGTTTTGGTTCCCCTGACCGAAGAGTGCTGATGTCTTTTCGGTACGAAAGCTGCTAAAGTTTGTCCCGTGACTAATGATGATTCAAAGGGAAATAGCACAATGCCAAGCCATCCAGATGCCCTCGGTCGCTTCAAGGCTCTCGTGGCCGGAACACCGCTGCTGGGCGCGGCCGCACGCTCATTTGTACGAATCCCAGTAATCGAAGAATTACGACGTCGCTTCGGGTTTCGAGGCTCCTCCTCCTATTGGGAAGATCGCTACAAGCAGGGAGGCACCTCCGGGTCCGGTTCATTCGGGCGCCTTGCGGAGTTCAAAGCGGAGGTTGTAAACGATTTCGTCGAGAGAAACGGGATTCAAACCGTTATCGAATTTGGCTGTGGCGACGGCGCTCAGTTGGCTCTCGCGCGGTACCCGCATTATGTGGGAATTGACGTGGCGGAAGGATCGATTTTAACCTGCCGTGGACGCTTTAAAGGGGATAACGCGAAAAGTTTCTATCTCGCAAGCCGGATCCCGCCGGATTTAGGAAGTTTCGATCTGGTCCTTTCGCTCGACGTCATCTACCATTTGGTTGAAGACGAGGTTTTTGACGCCTACATGCGCTCGCTGTTCGCGCATGCCGACCGGTTTGTAGCGATTTACTCCAGCAATAAGCTTGAACCGAGCGACGCACCACATGTCCGGCATCGTGCGTTTACGCAGTGGATCGAGCTTCATGCACCGGCATGGAAACAGTCCGGATTTGTCCCAAACATTTATCCGCACGACCCGGTAAGACCTGGAGATACCTCTTTCGCCGATTTTTACTTTTTTGAGCGAATCCAATAAACCGACTGCAGCCGATTCGGAACCGATTCCTCAAAGCACTTAACCGTGGAATTGGCGCCTATAGATCGCTTCTCCATTGGATACTTTCTGTGCAAGCTGCTCGAAACCAGGATCTCCACCGATTACCGACCAACCGTAGAATGCGCGATAGACCTCGGAATAGCTGATCTTTTTGACAACGCCGTTGCGGCTTATTTCCTGGCCAGAACCGACCCTCGTGTTGCCTGTCGTATCGAGAGTGCCGTCCTCGCGTACCCGGCTTGCCAGCCAGGCGTTACCTTTACTCAGCATCTCACGCAGTGACTGCTTGAGTTGATCGTCGGCTACGAGATCATAGTACCTCTCTGCGAAAACCAACCCGACTGATTGATAGTTACAATCATACCCGCCCTTCTCCGGGTTGATTCCTGATCCATCCTGCAAACTGATCCCTTCCCGGATATAATCCTTTGACCGATCGATCAGCGGCTGATTTGCACAGAGCACACCGGCTTCGCCCAACGCTGCCGCCACCAGATAACGTCGATGAGTGTAAGGCGCATTGTGCTTGCGCCCCAGAGCTTCGACAGGAGGTTGAATCATCCAAAGCGCAGCCGCCTGTATGCGCGGTTTCAACCAATCGATGTCCGACTGGTATTTTGACGCATACTGACTTGCTTCAAGTATCAAACAGGCATAAGCAGACGCTTCCACAAAAAAGGAAGTGCTATGAAATGAATCGGGGCAATTGAATGAACCGTCAGGTTGTTGTTGCGCGAAGCCCCAATGCAAAATCTTAAGTCCACGTTCAATCGCATTGGTATCGCCCTGGGAAATTCCCCCAACGATTGCATCCGCCCCATAGCGCTGTTCTTCAATGTACCATTGCCCGGTATGGCTTTGATCCCATTGGATGTTCACCGGGCTATATGCCCCAGACTGCGCCGGATCGGGAGCGAGACGATCCACGCGGCGATATGCCGTGCTCTTCATGAAGTCGCTCGTTTCTATCCTTAGGTCATCGGCCAGGGATGCCAGACAGTCGTGAAAAGAGAAAACGAGAGAAGCAACGATTATTCCGCCGCTCTTTGCAATAGATGAGGCTCGCACAGGTTGTTTCCTTCCTTGTTAGATCGATTTCTTCCTACAAGCCGCTCTATGAGCGGCTCTACCGCGCGAAAATCGTACGAGCACTTTGCCTCGCAAGATCTTGGGCCCGCGGTTGCTATTCAAACCAATTCGCAGGCTTCTCACGGAATGACGAATAATGACCTGCGCTTCGGTCCCACAGGTAGACGCTCCAAAGGTACGACCGAAAAGCCAGGCGGCAATTGTTGCGAAGATAGAGCTGGATGCGAGCCCCAGGGTATTGCCAAAGAATGGTTTCTCCTCGCGCGTGCATTTGCTCTCGCGAACAGACAATCCATAACCGGTCGTTCTTCGCGATCGCTTCTTGGAGCTCATCAAGATTGCCGATAACATCGGAAGCCGAACTCCGGTCGATCAACTTGCCCGCTTTACGCAAAACAAAATCGTGAAGAATCGGGACCGACAGATCGTAATCGGATCGGCCGGTGTCCATCAGGGCAGCCGAAGGATGCGGCTCGCTGGTCGCTATCCGATCTCCAGGTCGCAAATTGGCCGCCACAAATCCAAGTGCCCGCATCGGATCGGCACCGATCGCGAAATCATAGGAACTAACTATCCGCCAGGGACTCCACGAACAAATTACGAGAATGATCCAGCCAAATACCAGCGTCACCCTGTTCGGAATTTGACGCCATGCCGGAATGACAAGGTTCGCGCACTCGCCCATGCCGTATACGCTCAACAGAATCCAAAGCGGGATAAGATAATATTCATATCTAAACCCTTTGTTGGTAATCAGCAGGTTCGTGACAGCAATGCTGAGAAAGAGATAAATATAGAGACCGATCCATACGGTTCTCTGACGGCGCCAGGAAACTATGAAACCTGGAATAAGAAACGCACTGAGCACCAAATGCAACCGGGAGTAGCCGACGAGAAGCGCCAAAAAATTGGAAGGCTTCTCAAAGCACCAACCAATTCTTGCCTCGATTCTTGGTGAAACACCCTCAAGCGCGGTCAGACATTTGATTTTAAAGAAAGCGTAATCGAGGCCGATTAGCGCCAAAGCGCAGCCGACAGCAACCAGGAAACGGACCTCATCCTGCCACGATCGTCGCTGTCCAAACAAAAGCCAGCAAACCGCTAGCGGGAGTATTTGCAGCGCAGTAATTTCCTGACTCAGCACCGAAGCCAGAAATGCCAGCAGAGTAAAGTACCGGTCCCTCATGCCCGTGTTCAGAATAAAGCCACGGATGAAGAAAAAGAGCCCCAGAAGATGAAAGAACTCCTGTTGCTGATAGAATCGCGCAACATGGCCTGTAAACACAGAATAGGGATGGATGGCGTACAGGATCAGAGCGCAGAAAGCCAGCGATCTATCGTGCGTCAAATCTTTGGCCATTTTCCACAGAAGCGCCGCCGAAGCGCACGAAAAAAAGACCGTCAAAAGCCGCAACCCGTAGATGTTGCTACCGGAGGCCGCTGCAACGGCACCGGCCAAATAGTGATAAAGCGGGCTGCGCGTGTACCAGACACCCTCCTGAAACTCCGGGACCCCTTTCTGTGCAATTGCTAACGACGCCTGAATGGAGGCGTACTCATCGTCATCCGGCGGCTGAATATCGATCTGCCACGCTCGCAGTACGAAACATAACAGGATGCCTGAACCCGCGAGTAGAGGCCAACCCCATTTCCGCATGAGCAGTCTTACCGAGAGCCGCTGCAGCCGATGGAAAGCAACGGCGTTATCCTGTTTTGCTCGGGCTTGGAGGGCGACGATTAATGCGGCGCCGGCAAGTCCAAAACATAACAAAAGCAGCGAGGCAATCGGGAATCGAAAGTATATGGCTTCGCTTCTCTCTAACATGGCTGAGCGCAGAAGCATTCCACCTGCGATCCACGCTGCCATCACCGCCGCACCGGTTTGACAGCTTTCCAGCGCAAGCGCCAACCGAGGCATCTTGAGCGCGCCGATCAGAAGCGCGGCAACGCAGCCAAAAAAGAGAATCGCCGCAAGTGGAAACCAAGGCCGCGGAGGATAAGCGAATCCATAGAACTTCTTTGTTGGCAACAGACTCGGCTGAATCACTTGATCAACGTCGGCCCGGGTCCAACGTTGAGCACCCGACAGCGTCGTATCCGAGGAGATGCTTACGCCTTCATCGCTTTGAAAGGAGACATATTGACCGTCGGAGAATCGCGCTTTCCCATCGAACGCAAAAAACGATTCTCGACTCAGACCAACCGATACCGGTTGGTCTTTATACAACCCTATCCGGATTACGTTTTTACCCGAGTGTAAGAATGGCGCGATCCCGATGCATTGAAACTCGACTTGACGCGCTGAACGAGTCAACGCCGGGGGGATGACACGGTCCGGATTCGCTGCGTCCGCGTACGGATTATTCTTCTGGCGCGTGCCGCTGGTTGCACTAGTCGCCGTTCCAGAATTAAGGACGGTGCCACCGTTCGCCACAGGGTGCGGCCCCGTCCAATTGATCGAACGTGAATCAGGCCGAATCTGATTGAACTCGGCATCGGCACGCAACGGTGTCTCAGGTTGTTCGCCAGGAAGGAGAGTTGCAACCTCGCTTGAATCCAACCATTCCGCGGTCGCTTCGGGTGCGACATCCAACGGACTTCGTGCGATTTCCCGGATGAACCATGGACCGTTCGCAAAGACACTTTCGCTGCGCGTCTTTGGTACGACCGGAGACCCGTTGACCCAAATCTGGAACGGCGAATCGGTTACGATTCGGACGAATCCGTCCAGTGGCTTTGCCCCTAAATCGAAACTCTGCTCAAGCCAAGTCGGAGAACCACCAGGAGTCACTCGCACTCGTCTTCCGCAAAAAGGTTGCTCGAAGATTCCGTCCGGGACCAAGCGCCAGAAATGCTGTTGTCGATCCAGCACCCGGGCCTGGTGCCAGTCCAACACAGGGACTTCGGCCTCAGTCCATGAGTATTGTGGTACCTTGGTGGGAACCGGCTCTGCAGCCCAGTCGGAGCCACTCCGAATCGGGATGCGCTCACCTGTCGTAAGCTGCACTTCTCCAGCCAGGATTAGCGCTGGGATAGCACCCGAGGTCTCAATCTCCACACAGAGCGTGTTGTGCCCCGAGGTGAGCGCATTCGTCAAATCGATCCAAGTGGGAAGTTGAGCGCTATCATGATGCGCCCATTGGTATTCGCGCGGGTAATTAATCGAGATCGCCGGGTCTGACGGTGTGAGCAGTTGGCCCATCTCGCTGAGGCTTTGTTGGTATGGGCTTACAGGAGAGCCGATATAATCCCTGGCGATCGGACGTCCATTCACAATGACCTCAAATCCTCCACTGGAAGCTACTGTGACCCATGCGTTAGCGATCTGACCGGGAATCGATAAATCCTGTCGAAAGCATCCGGTCGTCTGCGGCGAAGGCGTTGCTGCGATCCACGAGGCGTTGGCCGGAAACTCAAATCGACTGGGGACAGGCTCAGGTGGAGCGAAAGCCATGAGCAGGCAATAGAAGGCGCCGGCCACTGCCGCAGAGCAAAACGCAACCGCCCGTAAATGCACACTGGCCCGATCTAATATCGCACTCAGGCTCATTTTCATGGTTTGATCGCCGCGCGCATCTCATCCCCAAGGGTTGCGGTATCCCTCAAATCAAAATCCAGCTCCGCCAACCGACGATGAGCTGCAGCGATCAGGCCGCTCTTTTCAAGACTTTCAAACGGAGCGTAGAGCACTTCGAACCGGGCCAACTCGCGTTCCAGTTCTGGTTTACGCAAAGTTTGAAGATAAGCCAGTTGCAGAGCGTAATTCGCCTTGATGCAGGTCGTGTCAATTGTCTCCAACTGGCCAAAGCGATCAGCGGCGCGATCAACGAGTCCCGAATTGAAATCTTTAATCGCTAATCGGAGTGCGCCTCGATATGCCTCAGCTTGGATAGGACCGTTCGATCGCCGGGACGTCAGTTCTCCGAAATGCTGAGCTGCACGGCCGTCAAAATCTTCTTCCTCTTCCCGAACCGCCGAATAAAGAAGTGCAGCGTCGGACTGCACTCCCATTTTCTGGTCCAGTGATCCACGCTGAAAAATAACGTCGGAATTGTATGCAAGCACCGGCATCCACGCTTCCATGCGGTCCAACCGGTGCAGGGATTCTTTCACTCTGCCCTCCATCAATGCAGTTCGAGCACGGGTCAGTTCTCGTCCCGCCATCACGATAGGAACGAGGCAAACGATGTAGAGCAGGGCCGCACCGCAAACCAGGACGGCCGGCACGCCAGCCGACAAATGAGCCTTCCAATTGGATTCATTTTGCGTCGACTGGACGCGCATAAACGAGATGGACAAAAGGAATATCCCGAAGATCGCGCAAAACCATCCCCGATATACGAATTGACAAAAGCCCGGCGATAACCCAAGCCACATCAGAACTTCTTCCAGTCTGCCTAGATTGAAGTCCGCAAACGAATTAACGACCGGCGTCGGCAATGCTTCAAAAGCGCGTGGTAAAACTTCCGCCACCGAGATAAGCGACTGACCCGGTTCATAAGCATATTCCTGCGCACGATATGCATCACCGAATGGTAAGATCAGGCTATAGTTTTGGGCTTGCAGCCAAGTGGCATGAGCCGAAATCGCAGCGCACCGTTGCATCGTGATCGCGGGATAAGTGATTCCGATCACCAGCAAAAGCACAAAGCCGATCACAGTGATCGGTCTAGCCCAATCGGACACGCCAGAACGCTTGCGGCGAACGCCAATCCAACAGGCGACAACAACACCGGCGAACAGAAGAATCTTGAATCCAATCGTTGATGATGGCTCGGAAAAGATGACCTTCGGCCTGCCGTTCAGTCCTTCTTCCACGCCGTTTGGTACACGAAACCACGGGAGCGCCAAGCTCAGTGAAAGCAACGCGAATGCGACCCATCGCGAAATCCTGAGTACCAGATTGAGCATAGCGCCACGAACCAAATTAGGTTCGATCAATCCTCCGAAGCCACTATCCGAGTGATATGTATCTTGTCATCATCTCGCATGAATCGCGGATTGCTTGTCAGTATCCAATCCGTGACATCGAGGCCTCCGGTAACCTCAACAAAACGTTCGTCAACCGCTCCCAACGAAACCGGGGTCGTGACGGGATGGCCGGAATCATCCACAATGCGGACAACTCCCTTTCCGGCGCTAAGCGAGGAGATCGCTTCTCGCGGCACAGCGAGCGCCTTCCTGTGTTTCGCCACCACCCGGGCAAACCCGGTCATGCCAGGCACGACACTGACTCCGGGAACAACAAGCCGCATGCGCACAGTAAAGGTCGCAGGCCATTCCGGAGATCCGGTTCCCAGCGGTCGAACCGGCGTCTTCGTCTCCGGACCTCCTGCATCAAAGGTCACAATCGGAATGATTCTTTCCACGACTGCGGGAAAATCGCGACCAGCATAAGCTTCGAGATTGACCGTTGCTTCCATTCCCTCTCGGACTTCGGCTAGCGCCCGCTGATCGAGATTCGCTTCAAACCATAAACCAGACGCAATAATAAAGCCGGGATTCCCCGCAGTCTGGTTGTATTCCCCATTGCGGATCAGAACGCGATCGATCGTTCCGCTGGCAGGGGCGGTCACGTGATAATACTTCAACTCTTCCTGTCGTTCGGTAACGAGGTTTTGAGCATCGTCTACGGCGTTTTGAGCGATCTCCTTGCTTTGCGGAAAGCCGGCGGTAGACATCCCCGCGTCCACCTGCGCTTGATTATAATTCATCTGAGCGGTTGCCAGGTCGCTCTCGGCGTTCACCAAATCGAGCCTCGAAGAAGCCCCTCCCTTTGCCAATTTCTGAACGATAGCCACCTTGGCTTCGGCATCCTTCACAACGTTCTTGAGACCATCAATGCTAACCTGGCTTTTATCCGGACGTTCCGCGACCATCGTGTTGAGTGTTCCGGCATCCACCCGCTGCCGTTCTGCCGTCGCGTTGTCCAACGCCAATTGAGCGGAACGCAAATTTAATGTCGCCGTTGTATCATCCAGTTCGGCAAGCAGTTGGCCCTGTTTGACTTGATCACCTTCGTCGACATGCAGCGCCGTAATCCGCGCTGTGGGAACCACAGGCACATTGTAGAAATCGCACTGCAGGGTCCCCTCCCCAAGCACGGGTGTCTCAAAATCGTGCCAGATCGGATGTTCAGCCTCCGCTTCCATCGGCATGCCCAACAGACGCTGCACTTTCAGGAAGCCGATCGCCGAGGTATAAAAGCGGCTTTCCGGGTTCGTATACGACGGCCACAGAACAAATGCTCCTGCGGCAAGCACGAGTCCGGTGGCGACCACCGTTGCCGCCAAAACTCGGTTTTGCGTAAAAATGCGTTTCTTCATCAAAGTCTTTCCTCTGCCAGGGAATTGACACGCATCCTAGCGTCTCCTCCTCCAAAAATCAGCCAAGGCAGCAATGCCGCAAGTTCCGCGACGATTTGCAATACCCTCCAGAGGCCTGCCGCAAGGACCGCTTCGTGCCACGGCATGATCGGCGAGAGCAGCAGCGCCGCACCCGCCTCCCGAACCCCAATCCCGCCCGGAACACCAATCGCAAAAAAGCCAAGCAACCAGCCAGCGGCGTTTGCCCCGATTGCGGCGGCAGGGCTTACCGTGTGCTGATAACCCATCCCTGCAAGCATAAGCCAAAACCCGAGGCCGTGAACGGAGTTCAACAGAATATAAACGACTCCAGACCGAATCAGCACGGGCCTCCTGAGGTCCAACTTCAATATCGCCTTCACCCGTTCGAGAGCGGCCTTAAACCAAGGCTGTCGGCTCACGATCGGCCGCAAGATGCTTCCAGCGATAACGAAGAACGCCAAAAGAGTGATCGCCGGTACGACCCATTTCGCGCCCAGTGTAACCAGGCGAATGCCGAGTCCTGATATCGCAAGACCGCCGACGGCAACGATTCCCCAAGATACAATCACAACGCTCAACTCCACAGGTAGACTGATAGAAGCAATCGTCACTGGAACTCCCAGCCGCCGCGCGGCATCGACCCGAGAACAGAATCCCCAGATGCTTCCGGGAAGCCAACGTAACGACTCCGACGTTAGCCATGTTCGCATACCAGTTACATACGGGATGGGATATCCCAGTGCTTCGAGAATCCACGCCCACACCCCGGCATTCAGAAACCAGTAGGCCAGGCAAAGTGCCAAAGCGATTCCCAGATACCCGCCACTCATCCGGCTCAAACAGAGACGCAGCTCATTTGCACGTGGCATAAGCGCGAAAACCACACAGCCAACGGCAATCCATGGGATTGACCGCCGCAGAATCCCCAAGGCTCGGGAACCTGATCTGTTTATTTTCTGCGCTGGTAGAGTCGTCATGCTGTAACCGATTCCGTTGTAACCTTCACTATGGCGGACGACGACCGGAACGGGCAGACTCGCTGGTAAACGGTTTCCAACTGATCAGTAATTGATTCCCAATCGAAGTATTGCGTGGCGAAAGCGTATCCCTCTTCTCCGAGGCGACGGGCAAACACCGGATCCGCCAGTATGCGCAGAACCGCCTCCGCAATTGCTTCCGGATTCTTCTCCGGAACCAGCAACCCGGTGCGTTCGTCTTTAATTACGTCGCCGATTCCGCCAACCCGCGACGCAACCACCGGTTTCCGGTTACGCAACGCCTCAACGAGTACAACCCCAAGCCCTTCGGTATCGCCTCGATCATCATAGATGGCGGGATGAACGTACACCGAACAAGATCGAAATAATTCTCCAAGTCGTTTGTTCGAGACAAACCCGGCGAATTCGACCTGCTCCGCCAGTCCCAACTCCCGAACAAGACCCTCCCATTCGGCTCGGCAATGTCCATCGCCCGTCACGACGAGGCGAACAGGCCGTTTCTTGAGAATGATCGGCATGGCCCGCAGGAGAAACTGGACACCTTTACGCTGAATCAGCCGTCCCGAAAATAACAGCATTGGGACATCAGTCTGTGCCAGCGAAACCACGTCGGATTCGGGCTCGATTCGCACGGTGGCTCCATACGGGATGACCTGAGCATCGACTCCCGATATATTCTTCACCAGGTCCGCCGTGTGGCGGCTGTTGGCCGTTACAGCCGCAGAGCCCCGGAGGCAATCGGCAAGAAGCCTTGTGGTTAGTTTATTCCCGGCGGCCAGAGCGATCTCCGCGCTGTGACAGGAAGAAACGACTTTCACACCTTTGAACCAGGCAGGGATAAGTGCCATAAGCCCATGCGGAAATGGCCAGTGAACGTGCAAAACGTCTATCTTCTTTTCGCGGCAGACTTTCCAAGCCGACCACATACCGGATAAGACGTAGGTCAGCGTAAGCAACTTCAGAATCGGTCTCTTCTTCAGCTTGTTCGGAGCACCCTCACCATGGGTCAGCGTCTCCAAGGGCGCCGGCGCATAGCGAAACCGATGCACAAACGTTCCGTCAATCCGGTGGTCTTTCAATCCACGGTACGAAGGCGCGATCACCGTCACTTCGTGCCCGCGCCCCGCAATGCGATTCACCGACTCTCGCAACCATGGCACTTCATAATCTTCTTCCGACCGTGGATAGGTGGAACCGAGAACCGCAATTCTCAGCATCCCCTTTGTCGCGTCATCGTCTGAAATGGTCGCCATTGGAATGATCAAAAGTCTCGTTCAAGTTCCCGAGGCCGTCGATACATTACGCCCTGCGTACAACGCCTGTAGCGCCTTATCGAGGAGTTCCTTCGACGGGCTTGAACGACGGTAGTCGACCGCTGCCCGGCGACTCAAAGAAAAAGCAGGTTCCGCACTCTGACCCAGGGCCGGCAAAAAGACGATCTCTGGCGAGGGTGAATTCTCCCGGACGGACCGCAAGAATTCAACAACGGTCATATCTGTTCCATCTCGAGCGAGGAGATCGAGAAGCACCACATCGATATCGGTGTTCATTTTCACGCGCGCTTCTTCGCAGGAGCCGGCCGTCAAAACTCGCCATCCGGCGCCTCTCAGGTAAGCAGCATTGAGCTCACGCGTCTCAGGTTTGTCATCCAACAAGAGTGCGGTGGCAACCAACGGCAATTCACTAACCGTCGACGACCTTCTCGAAGAGATCTGCGTAACCGGCAACACGTCGATGCTGCCGATTGTCTCCGCGATAGGATGTGCGCTAAGGTCAGCGCTTTGGTGGACGTTCCACTCAGCCAGCAGTCCAATCATCGCCGTCATGACTGCCCCGATCAACAGCGCCGGGAGCCCCGAGCTAAGCAGCATGAAAACGCTGAGCGGTAGCGGTATCCGAGCCAGAAACAGGGCCAGAAAACAACCACACCCGAGCATCAGAATCGAGACCGTGCCCATGAGATGCATCGGGCGCTGTCTGAAATTCTGCAGGAAAAAAACGGTCCACATATCCAAGAACCCGCGGATGAATCTCTTAAATCCATATTTGCTCTGTCCATGCAGTCGCGGATGATGCTTCACGGCGATTTCGGCAGTCCGAAACCCCTGCATCGCCGCCAACGACGGAACCATCCGATGCATCTCCCCATACATCGGCACCGTTTCAACTACCTGGCGCCGGTAGGACTTGAATCCACAATTATGGTCATGCAATTCAACTTTGTTAACCCGGCTCAGAATAAAGTTAAATATCCGGCTGGGTAACACCTTGTGCCATGGATCGTGCCGATCTCGTTTCCAGCCCGTCACGACGTCGAACCCTTCACCCATTTTTTCCAGGAACCGCGGAATCTCCTCCGGATCATCCTGCAAATCAGCGTCCATCGTGAAGACAATATCTCCCCTGGACACCTTCCACCCGGCCGCCAATGCAGCCGCCTTGCCAGCGTTGCATCGGAATCGGATCCCTTTTACATGCTCCGCATTTTCAGCGGCAAGCTGCCGGATCTCACTCCAGCTCGCATCCGTGCTTCCGTCATCAACGAATATGACTTCCCATTGGTCAGTCACCTTCGCTGCCTCAACTGCTATTCCACGGAAAAGATCAGCAATTGTTGCTTGCTCATCTTTAACCGGGATCACAAACGCCAGAGATGGCTTTTGAGTACTAGCGACCATACTACTCACTACGTAAGACATGCAGCCTCCGAGTCAGAACACTCGAGACATTGACCAACTTTCGCGACCAACAACTTCATTGGCCCGCTGATAATGCTTTTGTGTTCGCGTTCCCTTTCCTCATTCCGTTGCCTAATTCCTTGTCCGGCAGAGCTGGTACCTAGAACTGACAGGCACCCGACAAAGCAAATGCCGTTCCGCACACACTCCAAACGGATCTTTTTTTGTCATTTCGGCAAATTATCCATTTACCGAGGGAAAACCCAAAAATGATGCCGCCTCATCTGAGGCGGATACCGGTTAAAACCAAGCGTCGCTCACCGGAGAGCGAGCCGAATTGAACGATTTACGCCATCCGCATTGTTTATTTTGAGACCCGAACCGAGACTCTCAAGAGTGACAATCAACGAATCATTGCCAGCGACTGAGGTCATCACACATATTAGTTAATTACTATCGCTTCGCACTCCGATACTGACGCTTCTGTCAGCCTATCGTGAATCCCAACCTTCCCGAAATACTAACATCAACTAATAATGCTATTATTTTGCCCATGCTTCTTTGACGCGTTCTTCTTTTGGAAATTCAAACTTCGAGTTCGCTTGCAACAAGCTTTTTCAGGCAGAGTTTCTGCCGTAAAATCGTTATCAATTATTTCGCAAATCGCGATTCCCGAATCGTAAAGCGCTCCGTTTCGATCAGCTGAGAAGTTCCGGAGGAACTTTCTCACCGTTTTCGGCTAACTTTGTCAACACTTTCTTGTGCGGCCAAATGTTCATCGAAGCCGAATCGTTTGGATCGCCGGTGTAATAAAGCTCTGCGGCTAATTCTTTCCGGGCAGCAAAACTGCTTTCTATCCCGACGAGTTTCATGAGGTCCACGATCGCGGCACTGGGACCGGCTGCTGCCACTGCTGGAGCAGACGCGAGCGCGAATATTTTCGACATAAGGTTCGTGCACATTCCCATATGCCAAGATTTTTAACCCGGCTTATGCGACGTTGGCAAATTATTCACCCAGCCTTCGTTTATCGAAGGCTTCACGCGCTTTCAAAACCTGCGCAACATTGGCTTCGGCCCAGCGGCAAAGGTCTTCAACTTTTTTCACAAGCGAATCACCCAAAGGCGTCAGCGAGTATTCAACTTTCGGCGGGACGCTGGCGTAAAGCTTTCGCGTGACCAATCCATCCCGCTCGAGGTCGCGGAGTGTGGATGTCAGCATTTTCTGGCTGATTCCGTCAATCGCGCGCCGCAGCTCCGCAAAGCGCAGTGTGCCATCTGCCAGTCGGACCACAATCAGAACCGCCCATTTGTCCGCAAGGTGATCGATTATGAGCCGCGAGGGACAGGCGCGATCGTAAACGCTGCCCAGACCGTGATGCGCGGATTTCTCTCCAGTTGTACGCTTTCGCGAAAGTGCATTGCTGACCATGGAAATCTAGTTTAATTAACGACTCGAAGAAATATCTGCGATCCGATTGATTTGAGTGTCCTGCAGAAGAGGACGCATACGTTCGTTCCTTGAACTGTTGAAAATTAGATTGTCCATAATTTCTGCGAGTGGTTTCCAAAAGGTTACCTACTCTCCTTGAGGTGCCTTCTTGCCAATAGTGGCTTGGTATCCTAAAGGTACCATATAACAAACAATCGTTTCTGGATTTTGTACATGAAAATGTTTGATCACGGCCGAACCGACAAGACGCTCGCCCAGTCCAAATCGTCGGCCAGCTATCGCATGGTTCCAACTCAAGACCGTCCGTTGACTCTTGTCCGCCAATTCGCTCTTAACTGGCGCGTTTTTGTCGTGTGCGCCATCGCGCTTTGGCTGACAGCCTGCAGCAAGCCGCAGTCGGCAGCACAAGGGTTTCCTCCCGCGGAGGTGACAGTCAGCAAGCCGGTCCAGAAGGAGGTCGAGAACTGGAATGAATTCACCGGACGAACCGCGGCTGTCAACCTAGTCAATATCACTGCACGCGTTAGCGGTTATATCGTCAGTATTCCCTTCAAGGAAGGGGATATTGTGCACAAAGGAGATCTGCTATTCCAGATCGACCCACGTCCGTATCAGGATGCGTATGATCAGGCTGTTGGTCAGCTGAAACAGGCAGAAGCCAATCAGGAACTGCAAAATGTGACTTTCGAGCGGCAGGATCACCTTCGACAAACCGGGGTCATCGCGAAAGAGGACTACGACACCGCAGTTTCTAACAAGAGTCAGGCTGCAGCGCAGGTGATCTCGGCTCAGGCTGCGGTAAATTCCGCCCAGCTCAATCTCGAGTTCACCCACGTAACTTCGCCGATTGATGGACGCGTCAGCCGCCAACTGGTGAACATCGGAAACCTGGTCCAGGCGGATTCAACTCAATTGACCACAGTCGTCAGCATCGATCCAATCTATGCATATTTCAGCGTGGATGAACTCGCGGCTTTGACCTATCAGCGACTGGTCCTGGAAGGAAAGCTCGCCAACACGCAGGACGGGAAGGCGCCTGTCTACCTGCAGTTACAGGATGAAACTGCATTCCCTCACGCGGGAACAATCGATTTTTCGGATAACACGTTCGATTCATCCACAGGCACGCGCCTGCTTCGAGCAACCTTTGCAAATGCGGATGGATTTCTGATACCGGGAAGCTTTGTCAGGGTCCGATTGGCGTCCAGCCCGAGATATAATGCGCTTCTAGTTGCCGATCGCGCCATCGGCTCAGATCAGGATCAGAACTTCGTCTATGTCGTAGACTCGAAGAACATCGCGCAACAGCGCCACGTCACCACAGGACAACTGGCAGACGGCCTGCGGGTGGTCAAGACTGGGCTCAAGCCGGACGATGTGGTCATTATCAACGGAATCATCAAAGTGCGCCCCAATAGCCCTGTGAAGCCGCAACAGGGATCGATGGAGCAATTCAGCTCAAACGATCTTTCGATTCCGGTCACGGAGTCGAAATCGACCGCCGCATCGAGCGGCGTCGACTCCAACAAGGCAACGCGTTAAGTGGGAAAGGAGTAACCGCATGAAGTTGTCCCATTTCTTTATCGACCGTCCAATCTTCGCGATCGTGGTCTCGATCGTCACGGTCTTGCTCGGAGTGATCGCCTATCTGACTCTACCGGTTGCACAGTATCCAGAGATTGCGCCTCCCACGGTCGTGGTTCAAGCGCGGTATCCGGGAGCTGATCCGCAGACTCTGGCCGAAACCGTCGCGGAACCGATCGAACAGCAGGTTAACGGCGTGGAAAACATGTTGTACATGTCCTCGGTTTCCGCCGTTGACGGAACGATGCAGTTGACGGTGACGTTTAAGCTCGGGACTGACCCGAACATTGCGCAGGTGCTTGTTCAGAACCGAGTTGCGATCGCGGAGCCTCAACTCCCGGTAGAGGTTAGAAATATCGGCGTCACAACCCAGAAACAGTCGCCCGACATTTTAATGGCGATCGGGCTCACTTCCAAGAATAACACCTACTCCCCGCTCTACCTAAGCAACTACGCTTACACGCAGATGGAGGACTCCCTTGCACGAATCGAAGGTGTTGGAAACGTGCAGCTCTTTGGTGCGCAGCCCTATAGTATGCGCATCTGGTTAAATCCGGACCTGATGTTTTCCCGCGGCTTGACCGCCGACGATGTGGTAAACGCGATCACGGCACAGAATATTCAGGTCGCTCCAGGAAGTCTCGGTGCGGAACCAGCGCGTCCCAAGACAGAGTTCCAATTGATCCTGAATACGAAAGGCCGTCTCGTCACTCCGGCAGAATTTTCGAAAATCCTTCTGAAGCGAGGTTCCAATGGTCAATTGGTATACCTTGGCGACGTGGGGAAGGTGGAACTGGGTGGCCAGAGCTACACCAGCACGACTTACCAGGATGGTACGATTCCGGCCGTTGCACTTGGAATTTTTCAGTTACCTGGCTCGAATGAGTTGAAAACGGCGGCCCTCGTCAAAAAAACACTTGCCGAGATGGCGAAATCGTTTCCTGCCGGCATGGAGTATTCGATCCCCTACGATCCCACCCTTTTTACTCAGCAGTCGATTGACGCTGTCTACGAGACGCTTCGGGACGCTGTGATTCTGGTGGTGATCGTCGTAATGGTGTTTCTCCAGTCCTGGAGAATCGCCTTGATTCCACTAATCGCGGTGCCGGTCTCTTTGATTGGGACGCTAGCGGTAATGGCACCGATGGGCTTTTCGCTGAACTCCCTCTCTTTATTCGGCTTGGTGCTGGCCATCGGTATTGTCGTCGATGACGCCATCGTGGTGGTGGAAAACGTGGAGCGGTGGATCGAGCATGGCTTGTCTCCGAAAGAGGCGACCCGCAAAGCGATGGACGAAGTGGGCGGAGCCATCATCTCGATTGCCATTGTGTTAACGGCAGTGTTCGTGCCGACGGCGCTTGTCAGCGGGATCAGCGGCCAGTTCTATCGCCAGTTCGCGCTGACGATCGCAATCGCGACCCTCATTTCAGCGTTCAACTCGCTCACGCTGAGCCCTGCGTTGGCCGCCCTATTGATCAAGCCAGGACATGCAAAGAAGGATTTACTGACCCGACTGATCGACGCCTTGCTGGGCTGGTTCTTTAAATTGTTCAACCGGACGTTCGAAATCGGCATCAGCGCGTACGGCGCTATCGTCCACCGCCTGCTTCGATTGAGCGCGCTGGTGCTGATCGTTTACGTCGGCTTGATCTTTCTCACTGGAACGCTGTTTCAGAAAGTTCCGGCGGGGTTTATTCCGCAGATGGATCAGGGTTACCTGATCGTGTTCGCTCAATTACCAGACGGCGCTTCTTTGCAACGAAATGACGATGTTCGCCGACGGATCGGTGAGATCGGAAAGACCATTCCTGGAGTGGAACTCACATTTGCCATCGAAGGGTTGTCGATTCTTGATTCGACGATCAAATCCAATGCACTCACTGTATTCTTTCCGCTCAAGCCATTTAGCGAACGCATCGGCCATCCGGATCAATCCGCGACGGCAATTGTTGGGAAATTGCAGAACGCTTTTTCATCCATTCAGGACGCATTCGTAATCGCGATCCAGCCTCCTTCGGTCCGCGGAATGGGAAACGCAGGCGGTTTCCAGCTTGAGATTGAAGATCGCAAAAACGCAGGTCTCACCGCGCTCCAGCAGGCCACCGATGCGGTCACAGCGGCAGCCAATACGGAGCCGGGTCTCAGCGGAGTCTTTACGACTTACCGTTCCCAGGTACCGCAGCTTTTCCTGAATATCGATCGCGAAAAAGTACAGACATTGGATGTCCCGATCAGCTCGGTGTTTAACACTTTGCAGACTTACCTCGGCACGAATTACGTCAACGATTTCAATTTCATCGGGCGCACCTACCAAGTGAACGTGCAGGGCGAGGCTCCTTTTCGCGGGGAGCCGAGTCAGATCCTGCGGATGTACACGCGGAACAACTCGGGTGGAATGGTTCCCCTGGGGAGTTTAATGGACATCAAGCGAATCAACGGTCCGGACACGGTCGGCCACTACAATGTCTACCCAGCAGCTCTAATCCAGGGGGGGACGATCCCCGGAGTCAGTTCGGGGCAGGCAATCGAGAAGATGGAAAGGATAGCCCGGGAAAATCTTCCAAGCCAGTTTGCGTACGAGTGGACGCAACTCACCTACCAACAAGTCTCGGAAGGGAACACGGCTATCATTATTTTCCCGCTTTGCGTTCTCTTCGTATTTCTCGCTTTGGCTGCTCAATATGAAAGCTGGTCCTTACCACTGGCTGTCATACTGATTGTCCCGATGTGCTTGTTGTCAGCGATGACCGGCGTCTTTCTGCGAGGTCAGGATAACAATATTTTCACGCAGATCGGCTTTATCGTGCTTGTCGGACTCGCATGTAAAAATGCGATCTTGATCGTCGAGTTCGCCAAGCAACAAGTCCAGACCGGCCAGGACCGGATCGAAGCGGCAGCGGAAGCTGCGAGACTTCGACTCCGGCCGATCCTCATGACATCATTCGCGTTTATCCTGGGCGTGCTGCCACTGGTGATCGCAAGAGGAGCGGGAGCCGAGATGGATCAGGCACTCGGGACAGCCGTTTTTGCCGGAATGATCGGTGTCACCTTTTTCGGGATCTTTTTTACTCCGGTCTTTTTCTCGTTGATCATGAAGTTCTTTGGCGAAAGACCGGAAGGTAAGCGGGGAAAACGTTCTCGGAAGCAAACCGATTCGACCGATCGGGAAGAAAGCCAGGAGGGGTTGGTTACCAAGCAGTGACCCGCGCGAACGTCAATTTTCGCAAGGCCTACAGCACTTATCGCGCAAATTGACAAACGGCTTGCAAGCGTAATCCAGACCGTGTAGCACCAATTGGCTGTTGTGAAACGCCGATGAAATCCCGGTTTGCAGCGTTATTGTGTGCAATGGCCTTATTCCAGTTTCTGGGAGGTCATTGGGCTGTTTTGCAAGCCACGGCTTGGGTCGGCATGCTCGTCAAGTATTCGGAAGCCGAAGGGATGAAAGCCGGGATCGTCAAAACGTTCGACGGACAACATCCCTGCGACCTCTGTCTGAGTATTGCGAAGCACAAACAGGCAGAGAAAAAGCAAGATTCGCAAACCGCCGGTGCCAAGATATACTTGGTTGCCCAGGAGCAGCGTAGCACGCTCCAACCGCCTCACTATTCCTGGCGACTAACGACCAAGATCGAATTGCTTTTCAGCTGCGATAGCAGTCCCCCGGTCCCCCCTCCCCGAATGGCCTGAAAGCTAGCCCCGACGAACGTCGGCCTCTTTAAGCGTATTTCTTACGGCTCGTAGGAAATACGAGCTAGTTCGATTTCAGTTATGCTTCCAAGGAAGTCTTGGAAGGCCTCCATTGAACCGAAAGCCGCGCAGCCTCATTGCCGGCTTCCACATCCCAAGGTAATTCAAATTGTCTTTCAATCATTCTTTTATATTTAGAGGAAAAGTATTCTCGTTCTTCGCTTTTCTCATTCTATTCGCGGCGCCGTTTCCCGCGTTTTCTCATGGTTTCGCCGGAGATCGTTTTTTTCCGGCGACGATCACAACGGATGACCCTTTTGCCGCGAGCGAAATGTCATTGCCAACTGTCAGCGAAATACGCCAACCCGGACAGCCGCCGTCAAAAAATTTCGACTTCGACACGGATGTCTCTATTTTGGTGTTACCGTTAACCGCCCTGACTCTTAGTGACGGATATAGCATTCAAAAGGCCGCTAATCAGAGCGCCCAAACCGGCTTCGACACCGCCGAGGTTAATCTCACAACAGAGTTTTATGTGAGTGCTGCGCACGAGGCGATTGCTTCGATCGGATTGACGTGGGATGTCGGCGGAAGCGGCCGTCAAAGCCTCGGCAAAGATTCCTTCAGCACCTTCACCCCTGAGTTTTACTTCGGTAAAGGCTTCGGAGACCTTCCCGATAGTCTGCCTTTCCTTAGACCATTCGCGATCACTGGAGAACTCGGTTTGTCTATTCCGACCAGGGCAGGGAATGAAAGCATCAATATCGATCCGGCAACCGGTCAAAAATCAGTCTCCGTAAGCCCTAATCCCGATACGCTGCAATGGGGATTAGCCCTGGAGTATAGTCTGATTTATCTGCAGCAACATGTGAAAGACATCGGGTTAAAGCCCCCGTTCGATCACTTGATCCCGCTGGTGGAATTCTCGATGCAGACCCCTGTGGATCGAGGGGTGAGTTCACTGACTACCGGCACCGTCAATCCAGGGATTATTTGGTCCGGGCAATACTACCAACTGGGGATTGAAGCAATGATACCGATCAACAGCCATAGTGGTCATAACGTCGGGGTCATCGCGCAAATTCATTTTTACTTAGACGATCTTCTACCCAAACTTTTTAGCAAGCCGCTATTCGGAGGATAGACCTACGAAACCTTCAAAACTATTGCTAGTCGTTATAAGCACGCTCCTGCTTTTCGTCCAGGGCAGTTGGGCGCACGCTTTCGTCGATCATGCGGAACCGGCCGTGGGCAGCCAGCTCCACGCGGCACCAGACCAGGTGAAGATCTGGTTTACCGAGAAGCTGGAACCGTCGCTGAGCAAAATCCAGGTGTTCGATCCCTCCGGAGCGGAAGTCGATAAGCGTGACGTGAAGTTAGATCCTTCCAATAGCGCCCTGTTGATCGTCTCGCTGCCCGCTTTAAAACCGGGTAAATACAAAGTTGTATGGCGCGCCGTCTCGGTTGACACCCATGTTACCACTGGAAACTTCACATTTGAATTAAACTGAATGGCGACGATCTCGTTGCGTGCCTGCCGCAGCGGAGAAAGAAACTTATGCCGATCGTGTTGATATTGGTGCGTTGGTTGCACCTGTTGGCTTCAATCCTGTCGGCAAGTCTGTTTCTGTTCGAGTGGACTATCCTGCTCCCTGCGATCGGAACGCCGTCGCCAGAAATTGCACGCAGGCTGAAGACGATTCGCCGGCTAACATGGCGGACCACCTTTTGGACGCTAGTCGTAGCGCTCATCTCGTGGTTCGCCTGGAGCGGTTTGGTCGCTGCAACGATGACCGGAGATGGCTTGGTCGAATGCTTGCAGAACGGTGATTGGCTGAGCGTTCTGACAGAGACGCAATTTGGTCATGCGTGGTTGTTTCGGGTGGCCATCGATTTCGTCATCGGGACCACTATCTGGCTAGCAAACCGGAATTCAAAGCGAACTCTCTCTTTACTAAGAATCCTCGCGACACTTTCGCTGATAGAGCTTGTCACCCTTGCCTGGACGGGCCACGCCGTTGCAACTCGAGGCGCATTCGGAATCGTTCACCTTCTGGGGGACGCAGTCCATCTTCTTGCCGCTGCGTTTTGGCCAGGGTCGCTTGTGCCACTCGCCACGTTCCTCACGATGCTATTAAGGTCAAACCCAACCGAAGGGATCGTGCTCGCTGTACCTATTGTTCGCCGCTTCTCTGCAAGCAGCCTTATCGCGGTGGCAGTTCTTGCGTCGACAGGTCTGCTAAACGCGATTTTTATGAGTGGAACTCTTCAGGCGCTTCTCGCAAGTCCCTACGGCCGGATATTAGTTTTCAAGATCATACTTTTTTCCGCTATGATCGGGTTCGGTGCCTGGAATCTTCTCATACTGAAGCCTAAGTTAGCCGTTGAGCTCCCAAATGCGAAGCCAGCACCGAAGAGTGCGATTCAGGTGCTGATTCGCAATGTTTTCCTGGAGATTGGATTGGGTACGTTCGTAATCCTGATTGTTGCACTGCTTGGAATTACTCCCCCACCAATGAACTGACCGGACGCAATGTTTGCATGCATTTGCGCTTGATCGCCATGAAGTCCGGACTGGCAAGCATATCCGCCGTTCGTGGCCTATCAAGGAGCCCCGCAACTTCGACTCTGATCACCCGGCAAAATAACTTCGCGAAATACCGCGAGCGGTGAAGCACTAAAGTCATCGCTGCAAATATCAGCCTCCGGTCAATGACGGAAACACCGTGGATGGTACTGAGCAGAATCGGGAAGAAAGCCCCGACAAAAGTGATAAAGATCATGCTCCCTTCGGGGCTGGCAAACATCAGAATTGCTAAAGGAATCCATGCGACCGCCGGAATTGGTCTGAGCACTTCCAATGGCGTCATAAAGAGATCCCGAACCAATCGCAACCGACCAATGATGTTGTGATTCAACATCAAATAAGTAGACGAAACAAACGAATCGAAAATCTCACGAGCGCTTTGGCTCGAGAGAATTTCGGGCTATATCAGTTCGTATTCCTGCGCCAGGCTTTCGAAAGCGACGGCAGCTTTGGCTGCATTTAGATAGTGAGGTTCGGGTGATTCCGCTGCGAGAAACGTGACTGTCCAGACACAGAGATTTCCCAATGACTGATGCTTACGAGCTTGATGCGAGTGGTAGATCTGTTCCGCCTCGAAATAATCCTGTTCCGCGCTCCCTGAAAGATCGTTATCCCTGCGATTCAGCCAGAGATGATAAGCGATACGCTTGATCTTCTGGATCCCATCTGGATCACTGTCGCCGTAGATCGGTTCGAGATTATTTCGCATTGGTTGCTTCATCGGCGGCAATTTGCATTTCCCGTCGCCTTTGGACGATTCCTCTTTTGTGCTTCTCCCTCCCCGATCTGCTGCCCTCCTTGCTGATTGATCGGCCCGGATGCTTTCTCTGCGAGTGCGCTCTCCCAATCTCTGTCTGGCTGTTCGATGCTTCGCCGTTTGTGGACTGAGCGGAGCTGGTTTTGTCCGGTTGCAATGCGGTTTCCGGAGCAGTCGCAAGCTGGGCCACTTTGGCGTTCGTGCTCGTCGAAGAACTGCTGCTGGCAGCGACCAGATCAACTGGAGTCTCGTCAAAAATGCCAGTGGAGACGTGATCATTCGGGCGTGCAACGCCGCCCGGCGCTACGCTTGGTGAAACCGACGCAATTGCGCCCCGCGCATGCTTCGTGGCTGAAATTCCCGGGCTAAATGCGGTAATCCCAAGAAAACCAATCGGGAACGCAATGCACAATACAATCAGAATTCCCAATGCTCCAGCGGCATGAGACACCCTTTGCGCACGCGAAACCCCGTCAAGCAGGCGAAATTCGGCTCGCTCTATGACCGGCAGAATAGGATAACCAAGCTTGGTCATCTGGAAGCGTATCCCATATATTGTGCTTGGCAACAAGGCGAATCACAATATTTGGTGGCAACCTGTGAAAACTCCTAAAACGCAGTATGCGCAACCGTTTTGCCCCATAAGCCCCATGGGACCTATGGGACCTATCGGCGTGTCGGCGTGTCGGCGTGTCGGCGTTCAGACTGCTAATGACTGAACCTGACGGGAACAGGGCGAGTCAACAAATCGACATAAAAAGCGTAGAACTGGGCGTTGTTCAGGTGAAATATTACTTTCGAGTCCTGCAATAGCCCGATCGACGGGAACGGATCAGAAGAATACGGAATCGACTTACCGTAGTTCGCATCAAAGGTTGTGTGCATATCCACCCAAAGATCGCGCACATCGGTTGCAAACTCGGGATGCACAAAAGACGCAAACGCCGTGGTGTCGTAAATATAAGGAACGTAAGGTGGTGGCGCCGAGCCGAAGAACGATTCAAAATTCGCTTGGAAAAGCTTCTCGATGATTGTCTGCGGCGTATGCTGCGTGACCTGATCATACACTTCCTCGGTCAAAGGGATTGTGTTGGTGCAATCCAACGGAATGATAAAGTGCGGGAAAGCGGCTCGGAGCACGATTTGTGTCGCTTCCGGGTCAAACCACCAATTGAACTCGGCATTGTCGAGATAAGCGTTTCCGGCGACGTAGATCTGGCCCGCCATCGTAACGACCTGCTTGATCAAAGGAACAATTGTCGGATCTTTCCGAATCGCGATAGCCAGATTCGTGGGAGGGGCGATCTCCAGGATTGTGACTTCGTGCGGATAACGATGGATGGTGTCGATAATGAAATCGACCGCATCCTGTTTTGCCGGCCGCGTATGCGTTGCGAAACCGTCCGGGGGAGGAACGATCTGACTCGGACTCGGTTGCGGGCTCGAATAGGCACCGACATAATCGATGGGCGGACCGAACTGCGAGACCTCGTAGAGGTAAGACTTATAATCATGCAGAATGGGGTACTGCGAACCGACATATACTTTCACTCGGTTCTCGATTCCAAGACGTTCGACCGCTTTGAGGCAGTCGGACACTTCCTGGTCGCGCCATGCGTTGCCTGAGGCAATCGTAAAGCCGAGAAGATCAATTGTGCCCTGCGCATAAAGCTGAGCCGCCATCACGGCGACCTGACCATCGTCGCCGATCGTGTTAAAATCGGTGTCGATAATAACCTTCGGCGGGGAAGTAAACGGCGGAGAGGCGAACGCAACGCCGGTACTAATCAGCAATGCACAGAATGATGCTCGAATAATGTTGGGGGTTTTCATAGGTAGACTTCCTGTCTGGATTCGGAGGAGTGACGTAGTGTCGAATGTCTCATTTGTAATAACTCTGCTTTTCTCTTCTATTTCTTCTTTGTTTGCCAAATGGACGCCGATCATCGGCGTCCGGGAGGGAAAATTTCATTATCCACCGCTGCGCGCCTTGCGCTCAGCACGACGGACTCGATAGAAATCCACGATGACCGCCACAATGATAACGGCCCCGGTCACAAGCCGCTTGACGGATTCCGGCGCGCCCAGTTGTGCAAGACCGTTGGCCAGTACCGCGATTACCAGCACGCCGAACAATGAGTTAATCACTGATCCGCGCCCGCCCATTAAGCTTGTCCCACCGATGACCACCGCCGCGATAGCATTCAATTCGAATCCGATCCCTGCATTCGGATCGGCCGCAGACAATCGTGCGCAATAAGAAATCCCACCAAGCGACGCCAGCGTTCCGCTGAGGATGAATACTGCCAGTTTGACGGGGCGTGTATCGATTCCGGAGAGCCGGACCGCTTCTTCATTCGTTCCGATCGCAATGAGATATCGCCCGAATACGGTGCCCGTTAGAACCAATTGCCCGACAATGACCAGCGCTATTGCCAGATAGAACGGGAGCGACAAGCCAAGAAAAGTCAGATTATCAATCCACTCGACGCTCTCCCCGATATAAGAAGTTTGCGAGTTGGTCACCAGGTAGGTCCCGCCGCGTGCGGCTTCCATGAGTCCAAGTGTCACGATAAAGGAGGGCAACTGAAACCGGATCGTCAACGCGCCATTAATTAGTCCGCAAACGGCGCCGGTCGCTAAACAAAGTATTGCTGCGGCCCAGATGGGAAGTTGCCATTGGACGAGGGCCAGCCCTAACACACCGCCCCCGAGAGCCAGGACTGAACCAACCGAAAGGTCGATCCCACCAATTAGCAGAACCAACGTCATCCCGACTGCGACGAAGATCGCCGTCGGGATTTCATTTGCGATCGCTTCGAACGTCGTAATCGAAAAAAAGTGCGCGGTTCGCAAGCTGAAAAACGCAATTAGCAAAATCAGCACGACTACCAGGCCAAAACTATTCTCAATGATTTCCCGTGTCTGACTTCTTCCACGGTTCGGGGGATTCGCCGCAGTTGACGGAGTGGTGGGTGATTGCATCGTGAAGATTATTTTTAAATTTGAAATACGCCCATCCGGCTCTCGGAAAATTACGTAAGATTCGAGGGAAGGAATGTGCGGACCAGGACGTTAGTTACTAATTGGAAGTGGGTTTATTTAGTTCACTGAACGCAGCAGCCATTATCCGATCCTCAGTCCATTCTCCGCGGCGAAAATCGGAGACAATCTTTCCCAAGGACAAAACGGCGATCCGGTCGCATAGGCCGAGTAGCTCTTTCAAATCTGACGAGACCACGATGACTGCAGTCCCGGCCGCAGCCAGCGCGCCGAGGAGCCGGTAAATTTCGAATTTCGCGCCCACATCAATCCCCCGGGTTGGCTCGTCGCAAATCAAGATCCGGCACTCTCGATAGAGCCATCGCGCAAGGACAACCTTCTGCTGATTGCCTCCGCTAAGGTTCACCGCCTGCTGCTCGCCGGAAGAACATCGGATTGCGAGATTCTTGATCCATTTGTTTGACACATCGTTTTCTTTGACCCGGTTTAGCCAGCCGCCAAATCCGCTGATCTCGCCGATCAGACGTGCGAGCGAAATGTTCATCCGGATCGGCTTAGGCAGCAGAAGCCCCTGGCTTTTCCGGTCCTCGGTCAGAAACCCGATTCCCAACGCCACAGCGTCTGCAGGCTTGTCGATCCGGACCTCAGCACCCTCGATATAGAAACGCCCCGACGCGCGAGGGTCTGCCCCGAATATCGCACGCATCGTTTCGGTGCGCCCCGACCCCATCAGACCCGCAAATCCAAGGATCTCGCCCCGTTTCACTTCGAATGTCACATCGCGAACAACTGGCGGCGCTCTCAAGTTTTCAACCCGAAGCGCGACAGCCTCCGGTTTTTCCGCCCGATCTCTCTCGACCGCTTCTCCTAGTTCCCTTCCAACCATCGAACGGATCAGATCGTCGATGGTATATTCTCCACGATTCCTAACGGCAACCATCTTGCCATCACGTAAAACCGAGACGCGATCCGCTATTTCCTGAACCTCTTCAAGGTGATGAGTTATAAAAATGATTGCGACTCCAGCAGCCTGAAGTTTCCGCACCTGCACGAACAGGTTCGCCGTGTCGGCAACGGTGAGCGAAGCGGTCGGTTCATCGAGAATCAGAACGCGGCAACGTTGGGAAAGACCGGCGGCAATCTCGACAAGCTGCTTCTGACCGATCCCAAGCCGGCGCGCCATGGTCGAAGGATCAAGCTCGCCGAGGCCGACTCTCTCCAACGCATTACGCGCCTCGTCACCGAGCGCTTTTCCACGGACCCAGCCGAGGCTGTTCGGAAGCCGGTTCAGAAACAGATTCTCCGCGACCGTCAAATTGTCGATTACACTGAGCTCCTGTAAGACGATGCGAATACCTGATTGTTCTGCTGCGCGTTTGGAGGTTGGCTTATACAGCTCGCCATCGAGAAACATTTCGCCCGAATCGGGCTGACGAAGCCCCGTCAGGATGTGACAGAGCGTGCTCTTGCCGGCACCGTTTTCACCCACAAGCGCGTGAACCTCGCCCGCGTTCAAAGCGAAGTTCACATCCGAGAGTACCGGGCTCGCGTAAGATTTCGCCAGAGCCTTGGTTTCAAGAAGTGCCGGAGCCATTCCGTAAAAAGTGCGCCACTGTTCGGCGGATCTCGCTAGTGGCGCTTAAATGCAATACCTGGGTCGTTGACTACTTCAGACTATCTTTTGTTATCAGGTCGACTTGCGTCTCCTTGTCCGAGATTGCGGCATCTTTTTTGCCCAGATTATCCAAGGCGTATTCGATCCCGAACGCCGCGAGCTGGTCGCCGTGCTGATCGGCAGTTGCTGCGACTTCACCCTGTTTAATCAGTTGTTGAACCGCAGAGATATTGTCGAATCCGCCGACTTTCACGCTGGCTAGCTTTCCGGCGGCTTTGAGGGCGGCAACCGCGCCGAGTGCCATACTGTCGTTTGAACAGAAAATGGCGGCGAGATCGGGAGTCTGAGTGATAATTGCGGCTGTTACCTGATTAGCCTTGTCAGTTTCCCAGTCAGCCGATTGAGAGGTGACAAGGTTTAGGTTTGCGGCTGCAATCGCATCCTTGAAACCAAGCATTCTTTGAATTCCATTGAAAGCTCCAGGAACGCCTTCAAGAATGGCCACTTTCGCATTGGCAGGAAGGAGTTTGGCGACATAATCGCCGACGAGCTTTGAGCCTTTGCGATTGTCCGGACCGACGAAAGCGAACTTTACATGCGCCTGTGCGAGCGCATCTGCGTCAAATTTGTTGTCGATGTTAACAACAAGAATGCCGGCTTCCTGCGCTTTTTTGCAGACACTAATCAGCGCTTTGGAATTGGCAGGTGCGATAACGATCGCATCGACCTTCTGTGCAATCATCTGATTGACGATATTGATCTGCTGCCCAACATCGGTTTCATCTTTGATGCCGTTCGAAATCAGGTCGAACTTGGATGAGTTCTTCGCCTGATAATCCTTGGCCCCTTTTTCCATTGTCTGAAAAAATTCGTTGGCCAGCGATTTCATGACCAGCGCGACGCGTGGTTTAGGCGCATCGGCGGCATGACCGAGATAAGAAGGGAGAACGGAGGCAAGGAGGAGTGCGCCGGCCGTACGCAAGACGAAGGGTAACAGATACTTCATATTGTTATGTTCCAAGTAGAAGAATTGATAAATGTCTGTAGTTATGTGGGGGAATGGTGAGGTCGAATGCCGCTGGCACCCTGCAAAAAACCTCCGAGCTACTATCCTGTAGCAGGTCCAACGCTGGCGTACGAAGTGCAAGTTCGTCAAACAGAAAATGATAAGGTATGCTGACCGTGATCCGTTAATTTACTTAATCAATAACCCCCTTGACGCTCCCTTTTCACTTTGGGAACATTGTTGCATATGAAGATTCCCCCCGGAGTTTTTCTATGGACCTTACTCTCACTTGGCACGGTCGGCCTCGCTCAGGCTGTAACGCCTGATTTCGGACCGAACGTGACCGTATTTGATCCAAGCATATCAGCCAGCACAATTCAGAACGCGCTGGATGCGGTCTCCCAAACTCAAGTATTGCCTGCTAGCCAGTTCGATACCACGCGCCACGCCTTTCTCTTCATGCCCGGCAGCTATACCGTCGATTCTCTGGTCGGATACTACACCTCGGTGGCCGGACTTGGACTCTCCCCAGACGACGTGACTATCAATGGCATTATCAACGTGGAGGGAACCGGTGGACAAGGCGAACCAGGGGGCCAGAACGGGGTATTTACCGATAATGCAGACGACAATTTCTGGCGTTCGATCGAGAACATGCACATCGTACCGCAAACCGGCCAGACTGAGCGCTGGGCCGTTTCGCAGGCATGCCCGGTGCGCAGGATGCATATCGGAGGCACGACTCTCTTCTGGATCATGCCGCTCTACGGCGGCTTTTCAAGCGGCGGCTTTATCGCGGACTCGGTTATCGAAGACGAAGTGCTGAGCGGTTCTCAGCAGCAATGGCTCACCAGAAACAGCGTCCTTGGGGCCGGATGGACCAACGGCGTTTGGAATCAGGTTTTCTGCGGTGTAACCGGCGCCCCGGCGCAAGGATTCCCCAATCCCCCATACACGACGCTGCCACAAAGCCCGGTGACCCGCGAAAAACCGTTTCTTTACGTGAATGGTGCTGGCAACTTCAATGTCTTTGTTCCGGCCCTGCAAAAGAACTCCTCCGGAGTGACTTGGTCGAATGGTCCTGCTGCCGGATCTTCGATCCCGATCCTCGACTTTTACATTGCCAAACCGACTGATAGCGCCGCGACCATCAATCTCGCTCTCGCCTTCGGTAAAAATTTGATCCTGACACCCGGCATTTACAGCCTGGATCAACCTCTTCACGTCCTTTGGCCAAACACGGTGGTACTCGGTCTCGGTTACCCGACATTGGTCCCAACCCGTGGCAACGCGACGATGGATATCGCAAACGTGCCGGGCGTCAAGCTTTGCGGCGTTCTCTTCGACGCAGGGACGATCAATTCGCCCGTGCTCCTCAAGGTCGGTCTTCTTCCGCCGCTCCCCATTCTTCGCGGTGCCGGAAGTGACCCGAACAACCCGACGCTAATTCAGGATGTCTTTTTTCGGATCGGCGGCGCCACCCCGGGCAAAGCAAGCGTCAGCCTCGAGGTCAATGCCAGCAATGTCATCATCGACGATGTCTGGGCCTGGCGCGCTGATCATGGCAATGGCGTCGGCTGGACAAGCAACACCGCCAAACATGGGCTCATCGTGAACGGCGACAACGTGACTGCCTACGGATTGTTTGTCGAACATTTCCAGAACTACGAAGTCCTCTGGAGAGGCGATTACGGCACAACGATCTTCTTCCAAAACGAAATGCCCTACGATCCACCGACGCAGAGCGACTGGTCGCACAACGGGATCGACGGTTTTGCTTCCTATAAAGTGGAAGATTGGGTGAAACACCACCAAGGCTGGGGTCTGGGCGCTTATTGCAACTTCGTCGTCAATCCGAGCATTATCGGCGCGAACGGGTTTGAAGCTCCCGATACTCCCGGAGTCCAGTTTCACGATATCCTGACCGTCTCATTGGGCGGCACCGGAACGATCGAGAACGTCATTAATAACATCGGAGGAACCGCCGACACCGCGAACCAGGTGGTTGATCTAATCAGTTACCCATAACGAATCGGGACGCACCTTTGAATTTTCTGTGCGAACTCCCATTAGCCGGAGAATCTTGGGAGAGTTTTCACTCTTGAGATTCCCGGCTGGAAGAGACCATGAACCTGACGCGCATCGCATTCAGCACTCTCGCATTCCCGAATACCGCCCTGGAGACTGCCGTATCACTTGGCAAGTCGTGGGGATACACCGGCGTTGAACTTCGACTCGTCGACGGAGAACTGATCGACCCGTCAATGTCTCCCGAGGAACGAGTACGGGTCAAAAGGACCGTTTCAACTGCCGGACTACCGATTGTTGCTGTCGACAGCTCGATTCGCATCACAGATGATGACCCCCTCCCCGAACTACGTCGCTTTCTTGAACTCGCCAACGAATGGGAATCGCCGCTTGTTCGGGTCTTCGGTGGCGCACTTCCCGAGGAATCACACGCACGTCGAGCCCGGATTGAAGCAGCTGCCAAAGTACTCGAGAACGCCGCCCCGATTGCGGAACAGTTGGGGGTCGCCGTCGGACTCGAAACTCACGACGATTTCTCGGCATCGAAAGTAGTCGGCGAAGTCCTCTCCATTGTTGACTCGCCTGCAGTGGGAGCTGTTTGGGACAGTCATCACCCTTATCGCATGGGAGAAGAGCCTGCGGAAGTCTACAAACAGCTCTCTCCTCGGATTCTGCTGGCGCAGGTAAAGGATGCCGAACGTTCCAATACTAAAAAAGAGGGTTGGCAATTGGTCCTGCTCGGGAAAGGCGAAGTTCCGGTACGTCAGATGCTGGATTTACTCGACGCCGGCGGCTATCAAGGTTGGGTCTCAGTCGAATGGGAAAAGCGTTGGCACCCCGAGATTGAAGAACCTGATATCGCTCTGCCGCAACATCTGGCTGTTCTCCGTCAATGGGCCTCAACCCCGAACGTCTCTGTGCGAGAGTAGACGCACGTATGCGTTGAGTTACCGGGAGCCCGGCACGGACAGGTTGTAAATCTTGTTTTTCTGCGAAGATTCCGAGGTCGTCCCCAGGGGACGCTCGATAGTAGGCCGGGGATTCATCGTCGGTACGCCCATTTTTTATTGATCTCGTCCCGGACGGACGATCGATCCGCGCCAACGCTATTACCGGTTTGACCGGTTTAACCAATATACCCAGCTCCGATATTCAAGCGTCCCGTAGGGACGCCGCAGATAATATCGCTAAGACCCGGCGTTGAAACGCCGGGCTACTATCGTTCGTCCCTTCGGGACCTTTCCAAAGCGAAGCAGAATGACGATTCGGAACTCGTCAGCTCACTGGAAACCGACAATCACTGGCACTTTGTCGCCAATCTCTGCTCGTGGATTACCTTGACACGTCACATCCAACAAAGGGCCTTGAACCTTGGTAAAGTCGCGTTCGCCGTCCAATCCGGTCGCTAGAATCTTCGTCGTGTCATTCAACTCCTCGCATTCGAGTCTCACAGCCACCTGATCTGGACTTTGCTTTTCAATTCTCACAACCGTCGCCAAAATAGCCTGTTTCACATGTCTCATTCGATCGGCAGAAGGGCCTCGGTTGCATCCGGAGAAACGGCGGACCGAATTCCTGACCTGCATCCTTTTCAACGGACCCTCTCTCGGCGTATAGTCCAAGGAACATTGAAAGGAGTTTCTGAACTCCGTCTCTTAAGCCTAGAAATAACCTATGAGTGAATTTCCTGAGATCCAACCTTTTGGGCCCCGACCGGCACCGAACAACGGCGACCCTCAAAGCAAGGAAGCCGAATCCGTCTCGCAGCCCGAGCCGGCGGCCACCGCACCCTCTTCAGCGGTCAATCAGTCGACCAATCCCACTGACAGCAGTCTCAACGTTGGTCTGATCCTGACGGCGGCAGCCGCTGGATTTGCTTTGGGCTATGTACTCGCCCGGTACCAGGAGGTGCTCATTCGCGAAAGCAAGCTCGACGAATTGATCGACAGCACTCAGAGCTGGATCCGCGAACAGGGACCAAGAATCGCGGACCCGATCCGGCAAGGATTAGAGTCCGCAGGCTCGACTTGGGACCAGGCGGTGAAGAAAGTCAATACGAGCCGGCCCCTGAGTTTTCTCAGTTTCCTTCAGCGGTAACGACCCGGCAACACGTGTCTTGCAACTAGCCCGGAGCTCGATCAACGGGCCCTCGCTGGGCATCTCCAAGCCTGAGCGGAAAGCCGAATGCGCCACAGCCCTCGGAACCCGCACCCGCAACTCCGAACCTCGAACTCCTTGTCCGGATTCGTCATTGCCAAGTCCACCTTTGTTGTATAGGCAGGATTCTCGTCCCCCATGTCGATTCTCAACGATCTAAAAGGCTTGAATTCAAGTCAGCGGAACGCTGTTCTGGCAAGCTTCCTCGGATGGACCCTCGATTCATTTGATTTCTTTATCATCGTCTTTGTCTTCCGTGACATCGCCGCCGAATTCAAAACAGATATCCCTTCTGTTACAGCCACCCTCTTTTTCACGTTGGCGATGCGGCCTCTAGGCGCATTTCTTTTCGGCATCATCGCGGATAAGTTTGGGCGGCGACCGACGTTGATGATCGACATTTTGTTCTACTCGGTCGTCGAATTACTGTCCGGATTTGCTCCCTCGCTGACAGTGCTGATTTTTCTCCGAGCCTTATATGGCATCGCAATGGGTGGCGAATGGGGAGTTGGCGCATCGCTGACGATGGAATCGATCCCACCCAAAACCCGCGGCATCGTCTCCGGCATTCTGCAAGCTGGTTATCCAACTGGCTATCTGCTGGCCGCGATTTTATTCGGAACGGCTTACCATTTAATCGGCTGGCGCGGGATGTTCATGGTCGGAGTGCTTCCGGCGTTTCTGGTGCTATTTATCCGAAGAAACGTTGAAGAATCACCTGCATGGCAGCAACGTGATGCTCAGCCGGCCGCATCCAAAGGAAGCGTTAAGGGAAAGTGGGGTCTCTTCATTTACGTCATTCTGCTGATGACGCTCTTCAACTCTTTCAGCCACGGAACACAAGATATCTATCCGACCTTCCTGCAGGTGCAGCAAAAATATCCTTCTACAGTAGTAAGCACGATCGCAGTGATTTACAATCTTGGCGCTATTCTCGGGGGGCTGTTCTTTGGTGCGTACTCTGAACATCTTGGGAGGCGGCGCGCAATCATTACTGCTGCCCTTCTCACCCTTCCCATCGTTCCGCTCTGGGCCTTTTCGAGCCATGTGGTTCTACTGACGATCGGCGCCTTTTTGATGCAGTTCTTTGTGCAGGGGGCCTGGGGAGTTATCCCGGTTCATCTCAATGAACTCTCACCCAGTTCCGTACGCGGAACGTTCCCGGGATTTGCGTACCAGTTAGGCAACTTGTTTGCTTCGAAAAATGGAACAATCCAGGCGTCAATTGCTGTCTCATTTGGCAACAATTATGGATTAGCACTCGGAATCACCGCAGGCATCTGCGCCGTGCTGGTCGCTATCGTCACAGCTTGTGGCCCAGAGGCGCACGGAGTGAAAATGGGAAAATAGAAGTGCGGAAGAGGACTCACCACGGAGGCACAGCGCGGGGGGTGGAAGCCGCAGCCAAAAGGATGCGGTGTCGGCGAATGCTCAGTTAGAATTGGTATCGTCCAGGGGCGGGCCGGGAATGACCTCCGCTACGAGGACCCGGACGCTGGCAGGAGCCAGTCGCATACGCCTCATGAGCCCCATAGGCCCCATACGCCTCATAGAGGAACTGTATTGGCCTTAGCTCGGATATTGTATCTCACACAACATCCAGGCAAATACTGGCAATGCTTCGCCTGATCGCTATTGTCCAACTGGCAACCGACAACTGTTCTCCAACTGACACTGACAACTCTCCCTCAACTCTCCCTCAACTCTCCCCCACCTCCTCCTGCAATGAATAAGGCTCGGATCATTCTTGACTCTGATTTTGCTGTTTCGGACCTCGATCGCCGTCTTTTCGGCTCGTTCGTTGAACATTTAGGCCGCTGCGTTTACACCGGTATTTTTGAACCCGGTCACCCCACCGCAGACAAGAACGGATTTCGCCAGGATGTCCTCGAACTGACGCGGGAGCTGGGACCGACCATTATTCGGTACCCCGGCGGAAATTTTCTTTCAGGATACAATTGGGAAGATGGAGTTGGTCCGGTCGACAAACGCCCCGTTCGTCTCGATCTGGCCTGGCTCAGCACCGAAACAAATCAGTTCGGAACAAATGAGTTCATCGAATGGTGTCGAGCGGTCGGGACGGAACCGATGCTGGGCGTCAATCTCGGAACAAGAGGGCCTGACGAAGCCCGCAAATACCTCGAATACTGCAACCACAAAAGTGGCAGCTACTTGAGCGATCTCCGCGCAGCACACGGCTATCCGGAACCCCACGCAGTGAAGTTCTGGTGTCTCGGGAATGAGATGGATGGACCCTGGCAGATTTGCCACAAAACAGCGGCTGAATATGGTCGTGCGGCGCATGAGGCGGCCAAGGTGATGAAGTGGGTGGATCCCACTATCCAGTTGGCGGCTTGCGGTTCCTCCCATCGAGCAATGCCGACATTCGGTGCCTGGGAATATGAAGTCCTCGAACACACATTTGAAGAAGCAGATTTTCTTTCACTTCACATGTATTACCAGAACCCTCACAACGAGGTCGGAGAATTTCTCGCTAACATTGAGATCATGGACCGCTTTATTAAGGAGGCGGTTTCGGTTGCCGATGCCGTTGCAGCCAAACGCCGGTCCCCGAAACGGATGAAGCTCTCCTTCGATGAGTGGAATGTCTGGTACAAAGCACGAACCGACGAGGATCATAGCAAACCTGGGTGGCCCGTTGCTCCGCGCCTCATCGAAGAGATCTATGATTTCCAGGACGCGCTGATGGTCGGTGGCGCACTGATCACCCTACTGAACAATTCCGACCGGGTGAAAGCGGCTTGCCTTGCCCAATTGGTAAACGTAATCGGAGCAATTTTCACTGAACCGGGTGGCCCGGCATGGCGGCAGACGATCTTTCACCCGTTCAAGCTCGTCACCCAAAACGCTCATGGCAAAGTGCTTCAGTCAAAAGTTAGCTCCGGCAGCTACGAAACAAAAACTGCAGGGACTATCAGCTTGGTACTCGCCGCGGCGGTTCACGACAGCGAAAGGAACAAAGTTACCCTTTTCGTCCTAAACAGAGATCCGCAGGATTCAATCGAACTGGCGATCGACTTGCGCGCATTTCCGGAGATTACCAAATGTGATGCAATCGAAATTGCCGGGCATGACCTTCTTGCAACCAATACCGCGCAGAAACCGGATGCGGTCGCGCCTGCCGAACATCAGGAAGTTTCCATTCGATCGGACTCGGTCACGGCCAAGCTGCGACCATTATCGTGGAATGTCCTAACCCTCGAGCATAAAGGAAGTTAATAGTCGTCTCGAGGGTAGAACAAGGCCCATGAGCATTGTGCACATACATGAATTGCGCGAAGATAATTTGCGATTGGACTGGTCTCGCAACCTCTTCTTTAGCGCCGAAAGCATGACCAGAACCGTAGGGCCAAAGGCGTTTAACCGAGCCGAAACCCCTTGATCCGTCACCTATTTTTTTTTATACCAAAGTAAATACTTATTCACCCCCCATGACAAAAACCATTCTTTGCCTCGCGGCGTGTTTTTCTTCCTCGGTCGCATTTGGTGCTTCGGTGGAACTGACCTATTGGGATTTCCTCGGCGGCGGCGACGGAGTCCGAAACAAGCAGATTGTTGAGGAGTTCAACAAGAGTCAGTCTGACATTCACGTCAACGAATCGACTCTCACCTGGGGAGAACCTTTCTACACAAAGGTGCACACAGCAGTCGTAGCCGGACAGACACCGGATGTGATGACCTATCATCTGTCCCATTTTGCGGCCGGCGTTCTCGCGAAAGATCTTCGCCCATTCACCACAGAAGAGCTTGCAGCAGCTGGCCTGAAGGCTTCCGACTTTCAAAAGTCGCTGGTTGATAGATCTCTGGAGATCAGCAAACGCTACGCTAACTCGGATCAACTCTTCGGTGTCCCGCTCGATACGCACACTCTGGTGCTCTATTACAACAAGACGGCTCTCCAAAAAGCCGGAATGTTGGGCCCAGATGGCAAGCCGTCCGCGACGGACAGCTTTGATGGGTTCACCGCAATGCTGAAGACGGTGAAAGACAAAACGCATCTCATTCCCGTCTCAGAGAACATTTTCTCGGAGGATCCCGCCTCTCTTTGGCGTCTCTGGTACACTTTTTTCAAACAACAAGGAGGGGACTTCCTCAAGGATGGTAAACTCAGCTTTGACGATGTCGGTGTTCAGGGAACCAAGTCGCTCCAATTTATGGCCGACTGGGCTAAAGATGGTTTGATGGCGAAGAACGCCGGATATCAATCGATGGTCGCGCTATTCTCAGCCGGGCGCGCTGCGTTTATGATCAACGGCAACTGGGAAGTACCGACGATGGTCGACCTTCAGAAGAGTGGTAAACTTCCGTTCGAATACGGCATCGTCGCCATGCCGAAGTTTTTCGGGACCCAACAGACGTGGGCGGACTCACACCAGCTGGCAATACCGAACAACTCCAAAACTCCTCCGACTCCGGAGAAAGTGGCAGCCGCACTTAAGTTTATCGCTTTCTTCGTGAAGCAGATCACATGGGCCGGCGGCGGACATATACCGGCCTACCTGCCTGTGCAGGAAAGCGACGCTTACAAGCAGCTAGTGCCTAACAATGAATACAGCGCCCAAGCGGCGCAAGATGTGGAGTACGAGCCTATCCTCCCAATCTTCGGTGTGGGCGGTCCGACGTTCGCGCCGATCAGCAATTTCCTTGTACCCGCGGTAAACGGGCAATTGCCCGTTGATCAAGGGATGAAGGGGTTTGTCGGAGAATTGCAAAAGTTCGCCGCTCAACAACAACAACAGCAATAACATTTAAAAATTCTTCGAGCACTGCCTGCTTGTGCAATTTTCGGAATAGGCCGAACAGAGCAGCCGTCTGCCATGCCTCCAATTGAGCGAAACGCCAGCCGATCTAAGAACGGAAAAGGCTGGCGAATCGCTTGGTTTTTCGTTGGACCATTCCTGTTCTTCTATTGCCTGTTCCTGGTCTACCCGGCTTTGCAGGTCGCTTGGCTGAGCCTTACAAATTCGGATATTGCCGGCCAAGGTCGTTTTGTAGGGCTAGCGAACTATGTTGAACTCGCACGAGATGCGGATTTCCTGGCATCGGTCTGGCACACGATCTATTTCATCCTCCTCACGGTCGTCCCGAACACCCTCGTTGGTTTTCTATTTGCATTGCTCGTAGTCCGTCTTCGCCGCCTTCGATTGGCGGTGCTTTCGGCTTTCTTTCTTCCCTACATTTTACCAGTCAGTGTCGTAACGACCGCAGCACTCTGGTTGCTCGATACGAATTTCGGCATCGTGAACTACGTTTTGTCTTCCCAGATCACCTTTTTCGCTGATCCCTTCTGGGCGATGCCGGGAGTCGCGATGGTGACGATCTGGTGGACCGTGGGATTCAACATGCTCCTCTTTATCGCCGGGCTGCAGAATATCCCCATCGATCTCTACGAAGCCGCAGCGCTCGACGGCGCGAATAAGTTTCATCAATTTCTTTTCATTACCTGTCCATTAATTTGGCCCGTCACCAGTCTCGTGCTGGTTTTACAGCTGATCCTTCAATTCAAAATCTTCGATCAGGTCTATCTGCTGACATTCGGAGGCCCATACAATTCGACAGTGGTGGTCCTTCTGTATATGTACCGGGAGGCTTTCCAACAAAATCGAGGAGGGTACGCGGCCGCAGTTGCCATTGTCCTGGTAGCAGTCATCATCGTGGTATCGGCCCTGCAATTTAAGCTGTTGAACAGGAGACGCGCGAAATGAAAATGCGACGATTCTCGATCCTCGGCATTATCTGCACTGCCCTGACAGTGGTCATGGCGCTGGCCTGGATTTTTCCGATCTACTGGATCGGATCCACAGCTTTCAAAAGCGAGACCGACACAATCGCCCTGCCGCCTAAGCTGTTTCCATGGCCGATTGACTTTGAGGCGTTTGGATATGTTATCCAGAACAGCCCCATCTTCAGATGGTACCTGAACACGGTAATCGTTTCTTTGTCGGTTACCTTTCTCTCTATCTTACTTTCGCTGATGTGTGCATACGCCCTCTCACGATTGGAATTCAAAGGAAAGCATCTGATTTACGCCGCGTTGTTAATTGGATTCATGCTTCCGTTCGGTGCTCTGGCGATCCCTCTTTTCATGCAGATGAACAGCCTGAATCTGGTAAATTCCTACCTTGGTCTAATCCTCCCGCAGATCGCAGCCCCGCTCTCAGTCATCGTGTTCAAGCAGTTTTTCGACGAGGTGCCCCGCGATTTCCGAGATGCAGCCCTGATCGATGGAGCAACCGATACAAGGATTTTATTCGGGATCTATCTTCCGATGAATTGGAGCATCACCTGGGCGATGAGCATCATCACGTTTATTGGAACCTGGAACAATTTTCTCTGGCCGTTAATCATTACGAACTCCACTCAGATGCTGACTATTCCTGTAGGAATGACCCAGGTCCAATCTGCCTGGGGTATTGCATTTGCTAAAACTTCGGCGATCGCCGTTCTCGCTTCGATCCCAACAGCTGCCGCCTACCTGATTTTCCAGAAACGAGTCACGCAAGGGGTGATGGCAGCCGCAGGCTTGAAGTAGAAGAAAATCGCTTGTGATCAATCCACCTTCTGCCATCAATTTACTGCCTTTCGTGGGATGAAACGTATCAACCGTCCCGCCCAACGAGGCGACGCAGAACGAGCTTCGCTTATGAGGTCCCCCCTACCAATCCACAACCTTCACGACCGGGGAGAGTCCACTCCCGCATCCGGTGTCGTCGAACGACTCGCGATCTCGATTGCACGCGATATCGTTCGCGGTACCTGGAAACCAAACGAGACGTTACCAATTGAACTGGCACTTGCTCAGCGATTGGGTGCAGGCCGCAACGCGGTGAGGGAAGCGGTCAAGATACTTGCAGCCAAGGGATTGTTGCGAACCGAACGACGGACCGGCACAACGGTGCGCCCGGAATCCTCCTGGAATCTTTTGGATGCCGAGCTTCTAAAATGGATTTTGCCGGCTTCGTCCGACAGCGAAGCTCTGTTGGACGAACTTTCGGAGCTTCGCGCCCTTATCGAACCGACAACAGCAACCCTTGCTGCGGTTCACGCCTCTGCGCTTGAAACGATGCGGCTCTTTGAAGTATATGACGAAATTGAGAGAGGCGATGACCGGACGGCAATCAATGCCAGAGTCAAGTTTCATGAACTCCTTTTCGGGGCAAGTCACAACCGGTTCCTAACCGCACTTGCGCCGGCTTTTTCGCTGCTGATCCGCTCAAACCTTGAGGTCGTGACTCGGTCCGGCAACCCGGTCTCCCGGAATCTAAAGGACCATCGGCAGATTGCAGATGCCCTCTCCCGTCGAGATCCGGAATCTGCGCGCCGCGCCGCGCGGAAACTGTTGGAGAAGGAAGCTGCAGATTTCTCAGCGTCGCAAAAGCGCGAGCGCCGCAAAAAAGATCAAGAAGCCTGAACCTTCTTTGAGCGCGGACGCTCAAAGGATATTTGGGTTAATGGGAGTGCCTTGGAATTTCCGCTCCACTTTTTCCAACCAGGAAATCGAAATCGACGCCCTGATCGGCTTGGAGCACATGGTCGAAAAAGAGTCTGTACCATCCCCTCGCCGGCGGTTGAGGTGGTATCCATCCGGCTTTTCGCCGCGCCAGTTCGTCATCGGAAACTTCGAGATGTAATTTCCGCTCCGGAACATTCAACTCGATGATATCTCCGGTCTTAACCAGGGCAAGCGGGCCACCCGCTGCCGCTTCCGGCGCAACGTGAAGCACCACGGTTCCAAAGGCGGTTCCGCTCATTCTTCCATCAGAGACACGGACGATATCTGTGATTCCCCTGCGCAAGAGTTTCGGTGGCAATGGCATATTGCCAACCTCGGCAAATCCTGGATAACCCTTCGGCCCAGCACCCTTGAGAACCATCACACAGGTTTCGTCAATATCGAGGTTTTCGTCATCGATCGCATTGTGAAGATGCTCAATGTCCTCGAAAACGACAGCTCGTCCTCGGTGCACCAGTAATTCCGGGGTCGCCGCCGAAGGCTTAATCACGGCCCCTTGAGGCGCGAGATTGCCACGCAAAACAGCAATTCCGGAATGCGCTTTAAACGGTTTCGCGAATGAATAAATCACTTCACGATTGTAACACTGGGCACCCTTCACATTCTCCCAGATCGATTTCCCGTTCACCGTTAGAGCCTCTTTGTGCAGAGCACCGGCTTCACCGAGTTCTCGCAAAATAACCGGTAAACCACCCGCGTAGTAGAAATCTTCCATTAAGTACTCGCCGGCTGGCTGGAGGTTCAGCAAACAAGGAAGATCCGCGCCGAGCTCCATGTCGTCCAGATTCAGAGGCACGCCGACACGGCCGGCGAGGGCCAGCAAGTGAACCACCGCATTCGTCGATCCGCCAATTGCAGCATTCGTGCGGATTGCGTTCTCGAAGGCGTTTCGAGTCAGGATTTTATCCATTGTCAGATTTTCGCCCACCATCTCTACGATTCGTCTCCCGGCCATATGCGCCAGCACCTGACGGCGTGCATCGACCGCTGGAATCGCAGCGTTATGCGGGAGCCCCATTCCAAGCGATTCGACCATAGAAGCCATCGTCGAAGCGGTGCCCATCGTCATGCAATGGCCGCGGGACCGGTTCATACACGACTCAGCTTCGAGGAAATCCTTCATCTCCATTTTGCCGGCACGGACTGCTTCGGAGAGTTGCCAGACACCGGTCCCGGACCCGATTCTCTGACCCCGGAAACAGCCATTGAGCATCGGCCCACCGGATACAACCAGAGTCGGCAAATTACAGCTTGCGGCGCCCATCATTAACGACGGCGTCGTCTTGTCGCACCCGCAAAGCAGAACTACACCATCGATCGGGTTCCCTCGAATCGATTCCTCAACATCCATCGAAGCAAGGTTGCGGAACAACATCGCGGTTGGACGAAGATTCGTCTCACCGAGCGACATCACCGGAAACTCGACTGGAAAACCGCCCAGTTCGTAGACCCCTTTTTTGACATACTCAGCCAGCTCGCGAAAATGCGCGTTACAGGGTGTCAGCTCGGACCATGTATTACAAATGCCGATGACCGGTCGGCCATCAAATAGATGATCGGGGAGTCCCTGGTTCTTCATCCAGGCGCGATGAAGAAAGGTATTCCGATCAAATGGCCCGAACCAGGCCTGACTACGCAAAGGGGACAGTACTTTCTTATCCATGAGGGGAAGTTGTCAGAAGAAGTTGTCAGAAGAAGTTGTCAGAATCCAGTGTCAGTTGTCAGCGGCGGCTTTTGGTAGTCAAAGGAGCTATTTATCGGAAAGGCGCAAACTAAGTAGCTCTTCCCATCTGACAACTGGCAACTGACAACTTCCTAAGTGTCGACCCCGAAAGCCTCGGTGGCGATGAGCTGATAAAAGTCTTCGTAATCAGTCCCGGAGAGTTCATATCCAAGATCCTGATCGGCGAACCAGACTTCCCGGGAGCAAACGCCACTTTCAACCACAAAACCGTAGAAATTGCTTTTGCCGTCATCCACGACCGGCACCCAGGTCAATTTTTCGAAAGATTCTTGACCTTTCCAGAGTGAAAAATCGCTTTCCGGATCGAGGGAAAAGACGGTGATCGTCCCGATATCGCCGGCGCCAAAGCGCTTTATGAAATTTCGATACTCCTCGGGCAAGGTAAACCCGGCTTTTTGCTCGAGTTTCGCCAGTTTTTCTTCCTTCATCGGCTTGTCCCGGATAAAAAATTCCGAATCAAGCTGCTCAGGATCTTCTTCCCGAATCTCCTGAATCAAATCATCAAATTCGTCCTGAGTCATACTTTGTGCTTGGGTTCCGAATCGGACACTGCCCTTAGATCGGAATCACGCAAGTCGAGTTTTACCATTTTATTTATCAACCGTCCGTGTCCCCTCGAACGCACACCTGAATCGCTTGGCGTGAAAATCTCACGAACCAAAGCGTTCGCGAGATTTTCACGCCTTCGATTCCTATCACAGGGACCGTGATCCTGCGGCGACGGACTGCGGAACCAAGTCAAGAGTTCGGAGCAACTCCCGGTCGTGGTCGACGCCGGGATTGGCTGCGGTGAGAAGCTTATCGCCGTAAAAGATGGAATTGGCACCGGCAAAGAGGCAGAGCGCCTGGGCTTCTTTCGAAAGCCGCGTCCGTCCGGCAGATAGACGCACTTTAGCTCTTGGCAAAGCAATTCGCGTGGTGGCAATCAAGCGAACAAGTTCAAATACGTCCACCGGTGCCTGTTCCTCCAGCGGTGTCCCAGGCATCGGTATCAAACAATTGATCGGAACGCTCTCTGGTGCCGGATCGAAATTGGTCAACACTTCGAGCATCTTGAGCCGATCGAGTTCTGTCTCACCCATACCGATTATTCCGCCGCAGCAAACTGACATGTTCGCCTGCTGGACAGCTCGAATTGTGTCGAGCCGATCCGCATAACTGTGCGTGGAGACGATCTCGGGATAATACTCTTCCGAGGTGTCAATGTTGTGATTGTAGGCCGTGACACCCGCTTCCTTGAGTTTTTGCGCCTCCACCAAACTCAGGTGTCCTAGCGTGACACAAACTTCCATTCCGAGTTTGCTAACCTGTCGGATAATACCAAGTACCTGCTCAAACTTTGCGTCTCCATCCCGAACCCCTTTCCACGCAGCGCCCATACAAAACCGTGTCGAACCGTTTTCACACGCCCGGCGAGCGAACGCGAGCACTTGCTCCGTGTCCATAAGCTTTTCGTTCCGCACCCCTGTATGATAACGGGCGCTTTGCGCGCAGTAGGCACAATCCTCGCTGCATCCTCCCGTCTTGATGCTTAAAAGGGTGCAAAGCTGGACTTCATCCCTGTTCCAATGCGAAACAAATGTCGCACGAGCGCGTTCAAGCAACTCGAAAAATGGCGTGGCGTAAATACGCTGGAGTTCGTTTAGCGTCATGAGTTAACGGCTGAAATTAGTGTCCTGTATCCGAAATAGGATGGACTTAAGTATTTCGGCGCAGGGATACTTAGAACCCGGTGGTCCATCGTCCCGTCACAGAAACGAGAACCGGCAGTTCATTCGTCATGTACTGCGTCTTGCCCACGGCCCCAATCAATTTCGCGCCAGTGGCCTTATACCACATCTTCGACATGCTCTCGCCTGTGTAACATCCCCAGCTTTGCACATGGGCATCTCGGGTAAAAATGCCGTGATGCAATTTCATGGCTAGTTCGTCTTCATGCAGCCAAACTTTGGAAGCACTGCCAATTTCGTTGCTGTAATCAAGCATGAAGCAAGCCCTGTTAGAATGCCCGAAATAGTCAAAAGTCTCGATCTTGTGATGGGGACGATCGTCACCGTAGTTCAGATAGTAACAGAACTGCTCCGTATTATTAAAGAAGACCAGGTTAAGTCCAAATTTGTCGCGAACCGATTGGATCACGGCAAAAATATTTTCGTGTTCCTGCGTCTGGCGGCGCTCGTAACCTCGCTGATAGACCATCCAGGTGATCTTTGCGGAGGGCCCATATTGCTGCCGCAGCTGTTCGATTCGGATTCGGCTAGCCCGAACGAAGTTGAGCCACCAGTTGTCATGCGGCTGCAGCTTGTATTTCTCCCATTCCATCAAAGAAGGCGAGCCAGTAAGTACGATGTGCTCACCCTGATCCTGTGCGATCGCAGCCGACCCCAGAATCAAACTGATACTTATGAACAAGAGCAATCGGGCCATGGCTTTGCTTTTAGCGCGAGTTTCGAGAACTTTCCAGTCTTTCCATTAGGACGGTTCCGAGCAATGAGATGCCAAGGAACAGCGCAAACTGAAACAGCGAGTAGACAGGGAGATAGAACCGGGCACCAAAAAATGTGCTGATACAGTTCCCGAAAGAGATCAGGGCTCCGACAACGATCATACTGGTGACATACGCACTGCCAGTCTGGGTCCGCGGCCCGCATCGTTCAATCAGAAGGGCAAGACCGGCAAGCAGAAGCCCAATGCCCGCCATCGTCACCATCGGAATGCCGTCGGCCAAATGAAAATAGGCGATCCTTTTCCAGGTCGCTTCATAGAACCCCTGGTCATGTTCGAACGAGGCCAATCCCCTGAGTCTGCCGTATCTGGCGATTGGCAATTGAGTTTGCAACCAGTCAGTCAAGATAAACGGCGGAGAGGCGAGATCGGTCTGAGTGAAAAAGGGCCATCGTTTGAAGTCTGTTCGGACGGCTCGGAGAAAATGGGGTTCGCCCGATAGCAAAACGGTCGTCGCGATGCGATTCAACTTGAGATCGATCTGCCAGGTTCTGTGTTGCATCTCCCTTAACCCGGATCGAGAAAGGATTTCATCGATCTTGTAAAACAAAAACATGTCGGCCCACTTATCTCCTCTGCTAAGCGACTGGTCTAACGCGTCAAGTGCTTCGGTTACCGCGGGATCTTTCACTTTCGCGCCGATCTGACCTAGGATCGCGCTCCTCTTTTGCTCCGTCAGATCCCGCAAATAGCTAAGTCGCCACTCGAATGTCTCACCAAACGTCGAACGGTATGGGACCCGAAACAACCAGCACATTGTCTGTTGGATCAGGATCGAGCCACCAATTGCGCAGAGTCCGGCGAAAACAAAGATCAAAAACCGGCGCCCATAGCGGAATCGAGATTGATTGCGCTCCCTCACCGATTCAGTCGTTGAATTGGGCCGAACAAGTATTTCCTTCAGAGCGAACGGCAACAGGGCAATCGGCATTAAGGCGGCAAATATCGTGTTTATCTGCCGGGTTAACGCCGCAACAAGCAATAGTCCGAAAAAGCCGATGACCATCCTCCGGGTCAGATTTGCCGTTGCAACACAACGCAACCCGGCGGCCAAGATCAATATCACGAGCACGTTGCTGAACGCTTCGCTTCCGACGCAATGGGCATAGACATAGAGCCAAGGCGTTAGCGCGAATCCGATCGCAAACAACGCCCGGAATAGAAACCGATCGCTGAGAACCGTCACAGCGCAATAGAGCGACAAAATCAGGAACACGTGCTGACAAACGATCAAGCTATAGACCCCGGCATTGTTTAGTGGGGTGATGCTGATCGAAAGGTATGGAAGACCATGGCCAGTCAGTAGACTCCCAAAAATACTCCCGCTAAAAACGATCAATCGCCCGCCAAGACAATAGGCAGGCAGCCAATGAATAATCCCTTTTGGAGCGAATGTTGAAGCGATCTCGTTAAAGCCGTCTGAATCCCTCCAGAGAGGCGGTAAGCAGATCAACAAATAAACCGAAGGAATTGCGAGGATCAGCAGCAAAACCCAGCATCTGAAACTCCTAACCCGCATTTCTCACCTCAGCCCGAAAAATCGCACAAGCGCTTTGCTTTGCGATTGTTTGGCTAACGCCGGAGGAAGTCTTCGACCGCTTGGTAAAACGCGTCTGGAGCTTCCAGGTGTGGAATGTGCCCGACGTTCGGTAATTCAATCAGTCGCGCGCCTTGGATCTCCTCGGCAGCCTTCTTGGCAAGCTCCGGAATATTTCCTAACTTAAGGCGGAGATCGATCGGCGCGCGATCCCTGCCGAGGGCGGTGTGGTCGTCCTGACCCACAATGAGAAGCGTCGGTACCTTGATCTCCGAGAGCTCATAACAGACCGGCTGCTGATAGATCATGAGCGTCGTCAACGCCGCACACAGTGCCCAGCGAGGATAATCTCCGCTTAGGCTTACGCGCATACGGGGTTCAACGAACGTTTCCGCTTTGTCCTTTGGGTAGGTAACGAAATAGGCCTGAACGTATCGCCGATAATCGTCCAGGCTCATATTCAACTCCTGCTGATAGAGTTGCTCAAGAGGGGCAGGAGGGACGCTTAATCGGTAATCTTCCAGTCCGATAGGATCTTCGAGGACTAACGCCTCGGTGCGGCCCGGATACAATCGAGCAAACCGGATCGCCAGCATTCCGCCCATCGAGTGCCCGATGATCGTCGCCTTTTGCACATGGAGCAGGTCCAGCAACCCGGCTGTGTTTTCAGCCAGAAAGTCGAAACTATAGTGAATGTCGGCTTTCGATGACTTTCCAAACCCGATCTGGTCGGGAATGATTACGCGGAATCCGCGGTCAGTCAGGAATTTGGCCGTATCAGCCCAGTACGCGCCGTAGAAATTCTTTCCATGCAAGAGAACAACCGTGCGACCGTTTGGATCCTTCGTTGGCTGAATATCCATGAAACACATCCGCAGATCCTGTCCCTCGGCAAACAGGTTCAAGTAAGCGGTTGGATACGGATATCGAAGTTCCTCATAACAAGTCCCGAGCGGCTGTTCGTATTTTTCGGGCAACGGCAACGGTTTGTCTTGGGCCCAAACGGTTCCGATCATTAAGCTGACTACGGCAAAAACGGCTAGCGCACCTCGGTTCATTCAGTATCTCCTGGGAGCATTAATACGCGCCATGGTGGTCTCCAGGTCAAGCTCAGTTCGGATCCGGGAGAAGTTGTCAGTCTCAGTTTGCCGGTTCTCAGCGATGAGGAGACTTCAAGAGCGCCCACGCCGCGATAATTGCCGCTCACGAGATCTTTCAGACAACCTCGGTGCCGTCCCTCGCTGATTTTCTCAGAAGAATTGTGTGCTCGATTTTCCCATCAAATGAGTCGTCGTGAGAAACGAGAATGAGTTGTTCGAGGCCAGCGGCTCGCTGAGATTCGAGCAACGCGTCTCCGAGTTTGTCTCGGCTTTCGGCGTCGACGCCGTAGGTCGGCTCGTCAAAAACACAGAACCTCAGTCCGCTGAATTCTTGGATCATCGCGAGCGTCATGGAGAGCGCAAGCTTCGTTTGCTCGCCACCTGAAAGCATTGCGAAGCGCCGGTCACCGGGAATCGCGCGCAGGCTGTAGCGTGGCACAGCCTCCCATTTCAGCTCGGCAGGCTCGTGGTTGATCCGGTTGAATATGCGTTGGGCGCGACTGGCGATTCGATCACATAAATGCTGCGCCACAATAGGAGCGGAATCGCGCAAAACATGACGCGCAAGTTCGGTGAGTCTGATCGCATTCTGCAGGCGAAGGATCTCGCGATCGATTTCATCCCGTTTCGCACAGGCTAGTTTCCACTCCCGATTTCGCTCCTCCTCGCGTTCCAATTCACGGCGAGCATTGGCTAAGTGAACGGTCTCGGTCGCAGCAGCGGCACCCGCCTGCTCGGAATTTCGCCGCGCAACCATCAAGGCTTCTCCGTCAAAGTCTTTGTCCAGGGCCAAAAAATGGCTCTCGCTCCTTGCTAGTTCCAAAACAAGCTGTTGCTCACGTTCTTTCTGATCGGCCACCTCCTTTTCACGTCGAACTTGCTGATTGGCCGATGCCTTCGATCCAAGATAAAGCTGGTAATCGCCCCGTGAATTCTCCAGCGCTAATTCCAGCGACGATATCTTGTCTGGAACGGACGCGAGCGCTTGGCGCCGCTCGTTGAGAACTGCGATCGCAGTTTCAAGCTCTCCAGAAATCTTCCTGAAATCCATTGCGGCCTTCCGCTGCCTCTCCTCCTCGGTATTTAAAACTCCGATCTCGGATTCAAGCTGTTGAATCCGATCCCGGTGGTTCACTTCATCGCGTTGTTCGGCTGCGCGCCGTCGGTCATCTTCGAAAACCCTATCGATTTCATGCTGAATCCCCCGTTCGCTCCGATTCCACCAGATCGACACAGCGTCAGCAAAGGATGCGTTCTTTGAGAAAATGACTTCGAATGTTTCGATATCGGCTCTGGCCTCTGCCGATACCAAACGGTCCGGCATCCCTTCCAATGACCCAATCCAAAGGCGCAACTCGGCTACTTTTTCGCTCGTCTCCGCCCACGGCAGGCGATCAAATGCCGACAAAAAAGAGAAGACACACTGCTCGACGCGGCTTTTCCTTGCAGCGAATTCGCTTTCTTCCGCCCGTCGTTTTTCATGAGATCGATGAGCCGCGCGCAAAGCGACTTCTGATTCCTTCTTTGCGGCCCGCAGACTTTCAACAATGGCGCTTTTTTCCTTCAGATCTCCTTCGACCTTTGCAGGGTCAAACTGTCGGCATTGTTCCTTTAAGAACGGGCAAATCCCACCTCCGATCTGTTGAAGCTGCGCGGCGAGCGTCCCATGTTCCGCCTCTGCCGCGGCAAGTTGACGGCCCAGCAGCTCTAACTTTGCACTGGCACTTTCTTCGCTGACCCGCGCAGTCTCCAGCGCAGCCGGATCCTTCGAGGCCGCTTTTCGATACTCCTCGAGCACCTTCAATACCTCCCTTCCGTCCGCCATCAGGACCGTAAGCGCATTCACGAAGTGGCGGATGTCGGAGATGGAACGTGTTGCACGATTCGCGAAATTGTTTCGGCGATCGAATTCAAGCTGAGATTCACTTAGCCGGACTCGAAGCGCTTCTGCAGTGGAGAACGCATCTTTTTGTGCCGATATCTTGGCCTCTCGTTGCGTTGCGAAAACCTGCGCCTGTGAAATGGCCGAATCCGATTTTCCATCGGTCTCCGTCTTCTTTCCTTCCGCATTGGAAATTTCGAAGTGAAGCCGGTGCAATTCGATCTGCTTCGTTCGAAGAACCAGAAGCTCCTTTTCGGCATCTTCGAATGATTGAAAACCGAGAGCCGCTTTCTCAACGATAAGAACGGCTTCAAGCGACTCGCGCAAAAGCTTCTCGGTCTCTGCTCTCATTTGGCTGGCAAACGCGGCTGACTCCCTGGCAGCGTTTCGTCGCAGCTCCGCGGCTCGATGCGCGGTTTGTGCTTGCTCCAGTTTCAACAAAGCTTCAAAAGCCGCATCCCGTGTCTCGTTCAGAGCCCGCAACCGCTGTTCGGTTTCTTTCAATTGTTGAAGCTTCTCCTCCAATTTCGTGCCGCTGTCTGATCGCTCCCGGATTCGCTCTTCAACAGCGGCTCGAATTTTTTCCTGCTCATGTACTCGCTCTTCCAGGATACCCACAGCCGGCTTAAGCGAGTCGAAGCATTGACGGAACACCGCCACATCGAGGAGTGGTTCGAAGAACTTTTTCGCGTCGCCAGGCGTCGAATCAAATGGCCATGTCAATCTTCCTTGCCGAACCCCGATCAACTTCCAGAAAAGTTCCGAAACACGGTCCGGACCCGGTAATTGAAACAAGCGGCAGATAAATGCCGAAACCTCCCTCTCGCCTTCGGCACAGGTGCTTCCATTCTCCACCTGAACGACTTTAGTCAGTCTTCTGTTGTTGGGCCCGAGACCGCGCTCTACCCGCAACAGTTCATCATCATGGCTGAACGTGACATCGATCTCCGCCGCCTTAGTTCCCGCACGCAGGAAGTAGGTCTCCAATAGCACCCTCTCTTCTAAGATCGGCTCCTTCAAAAACAGAGCATATCCAAGACTTTCGATCAGCGTCGTTTTACCGTGGCCGTTTTTCCCTGCGACACGGTTGATGCCGGGCTCGAAAAACACGGTAACGCCTGTCCCCTGCGGACCTTCGGCGTACGACTTGATATTTTTTAACCGGATCGAGTGGACGATCATGCCGAAATCTTTCCCTTCGGGAGAAGCGCCACTTCACCAAGTCCGAGACCGGTATAGTCGATTTCGTGCTGGACTAGGTCGACTAACAGGCTTTGCTCAATCATCTCTGCAAGCTCGATTCCGGGCTTACTGCGACGCACGGCTTCTTTGAGTTCATAAAAGAGTGCGCACAGGTCGGCGTCTCGATTTTCGATTCCCAGGCTGTATCGATTCTGAAATGCGTCGTGAATTGCCTCTTTCTCGAGTTCTTCACGGGTAACGATTTTCCCATCCGCCTGGCCATTCGCAAACAGGCCGCCAATGTTCAATCCGGAAAGATCGATCGACACCGCGAAGACCTGTGCCTCTTTTTCAATCGCGCCCGCAACAAGCGATTGATCCAGCGCGATCCTGTTCAGGTTCAGTTTGCCTGTCAGCCGGAGATCAATCACGGCATCAGACGGCACGCCGGCGCTCTGGACCAGTTTGACGGCCGCGCCGACCAGTGCGGCTGCACCGTTCTTTGTCTTGTTCCCGAACGGCGAACAATCAAGCGACAACCGAACGATCGGCCGGCGTGGCGTCGAATGAATCCCGAGACTTACCGGTTTTGAGCGATCGACCGGATCGAGTTCCGCGATCGCGTATCCTCGGCTTACGGGACCACCTGCTGAGTCCCTGTCGTAGCCCGCTTCCTGGAGGTCGCAGTTCTCCGGCGAGCCTGGGTTGCAGGCCCAGTCGCCGTAAAGCATCGGCCGGTGAATATGTCCCAACGCGAGATAGGAGGTTTTTTCTTTCAACAGTTTCAGGTCCGTGGCTCCGAACCCACCTCCTTCACCAACAAAATAATCCGGCCCGGCATGTAACAAGAGGACGTGCCTCCGGTCATTTTCCAACTTGGCGACGATTTGGCGAACCTTGAACGGTGTCGCAGCGCCTAAATATCCGGCACCCACCAAGCGGATTCCTCCGTAGTCAAACCAGGACCCAAATTTAGTCACAGGATCCCAAGGGGTAAGAAGAGGTCCGTTCCCGTCAAACGTGGTTCGCAGAAGAACCAGCAGATCGTCTTCAGCGAGATATTGAATCCAAGTCTGGTTATTGGAATGGAGTAAAGCGCGGTCGTGATTCCCTTCAATCCCTACAACTGGAATTCCATTCGATTTGAGGCGGCCGAGAATCTGCTGGGCCTGGCGAAGGTAAGGAGGCTCCACTGTCGGCCTGTCGAACAAGTCGCCGGCGATGAGGAAAAGATCGGCTTTTTCGGCAATCGCTTTCTCGGCTACGAAAGAAAACGCAGCCGCCAAATCCCTCTCAGGCAGTCTGCCGTCAAGCCGGCGACGGCCAAGGTGAATATCTGCGACATGAAACAATTTCACTGAATGCACCCACGTTCCGTCGTGGGCACCAACCGATCAAGTCGTTAGAAATGCCAATACACGATACCAATTCTAACTAAGCTCGGTTCCGGACAGCCGGACCCAAAAATTCCAAATCTCTGTGCCCTCTGCGCCTTGTGGTTAATCCAATCCTCTGTGTCCTCCTCCGCTCCTCTGCGCACTCCTCCTCCGTGTCTCTGTGGTAACCCCTTCCCGGGAATGAACAGGCTACTAGCCAACCAAGCTCAAATGCTCCGGACTGAAAAACGTGCTTCCTCGCGATTGAAATGAACTCTGTTACGTAGTGATCGGCCAAAACCGGGTGCGGAAATTTCAAACTCGTCGTTCTCCATAACCTTGATCCCGTCCGCAAAACTAAGAGTCGATGTGCCAAAAAAATGAATGTGCAGATCCCCTGGGCGCCGGAATTGCGGATACTTAAAATGGTGATGTTCCAGATTGGCAATCGAGTGTGACATATTCTCGGTTCCTGTCAGAAAGGGCTTCTCCCAGACAACCGCACCGTCCCGGAGCAAGCGACTTGTTCCCTCAAGCGATTGTGGAAATTCGCCGATACATAGTTCAGGGCCGAATGCGCAGTTCCGAAGTTTTGAGTGTGCCAGCCATAGATAGTTTTGGCGCTCGGTTACATGATCAGAAAACTCGTTCCCAAGGGCGAATCCGATCCGGTACGGTAACTGATCCGGGCCTATCAAGTAAACACCGACCAACTCCGGTTCTTCGCCTCCATCCAACGCGAAACCTGGGACCGGAATTAGCGCATAAGGCGGCACGAGAATGCTGCCATCCCCTTTGTAAAACCACTCCGGTTGTGCGCCGATTTTGCCGGCCTCTGGTTTGCCCCCATCCAGACCTAATTTGAACATCTTCATCGAATCTGTCAGCGCGCCTGCCGCAGCGTTCAGATTCGCATGCATGGTATCACGCGTGTCAGCACTTCCTAAGTGGGTTAGGCCGGTCCCCGATACAAGAGCGTGCGCCGGATCAGGGTGGATAATCGGAGGGAGCAAATTGCCGGAGTCAACGATCTGCTGATAGGAAAGTTGTTCGGTTTCATTCAAGTATCCGACAACTTCGAGCAGCGTCTTTCCGATCTGTATTGCGCGCGTAGCCAACGCATACATACCACCGTCAATCCCGAGGACGTTTGCGGTTTCGCTATCGTGCACACGCGCGACCCTAATCCTGTCTCCCTCTCGAAATTGAATTAGCCGAAGGCCAAAATTCTGGGGCGGTCCACTCTCATCCATAATTAGATTGGATTCCATGAACCGAATCAGGTTTCAAATCCCATCCCCGAAATTCAAATGGCCGCCCAGGTTGTCGTTATATTATCGCCAGGACTTCATCGCGGAAATATCATGTTAAACAATGATCTTCCCAGCTGGGAATAAGGTTTCTCCCGGTCACCTCGCCAATGAGCAAATCATGAAATCTGCACTTCCAATCTCGGCCATTCTGCGATGGCTCCGCTTCAGCAGCTTTGGACCGCCCGCTCTCGTCGCTCTCACACTAGCGACCGGCACACTGCGAGCCGACCCTGCAAACCCCGTGCAGCAACGGAAGGTTGCGTTTGTTCGCGACTCAGACGTTTGGATCGCGAGTCTGGACGGGACCGGCAGCAAAAAGCTAAGCACCGGGGAGAATCCAGAGATCTCTCCGGACGGAACCCGGTTAGCATTCACCTGGGAACCTCCGGGCAAAAGTACCACGTTTCAGAGACGCATCGCGACAATTGAGCTCTCCACCGGGTCAAAAACGATCTTCAAGGCGGTACCGAGCGACAATGCGTTCGGACCGGTCTGGTCCCCGGACGGATCGCTGATTCTTTTCGAAATCTTCGTGAGCAATAACTGGCGAGTTGCGCTCGTCGACGCGGATGGAACCGGCTTCCGATTCGTTAATTTGCCGCCGCGAGATGCCGGTTGGTTCTCGCTCTGCTGGGCCGCAGATGGTAAGTCCTTCTTCGCGCAAGACCTTGAAAAAATCTGCCGATTCACGTTGCAAGGCGAAGTGATCACTTCATGGGAGATCGGGAAAACATTTCCCGCCACCGACGCAGATAGCTCCGACCAGATCAGCGTCTCCGGGGACGGTAAACAGCTGCTCGTCAATCTCGGCATGGATAACGGAGAATCGATGAAGGATTACGAAGGACCGCCACCCGCCATTTGGCTGCTGGAAATTGAGTCAGGCAAAACGACCCGCTTGACGCCGAAGCACTCCTTTGCCACCTCACCGTGCTGGTTAACCGATTCTGAATATCTGTATGTCGATGCCGACAAGAAACAGACATCGATCTTTCGGACGTCGATCACCGGCGGAATGCACAAACTTGTCGTGCGCAACGCAGCGGAACCCTCTGTGTCCGCGCCGGCAAATTCCACGCAGTGATCGGGGCAGCGTGATCCTCTTTGCAAATTCCAGATCCGGCTTCACGTTTAACGCATCCCTCGATGAACTGGAAAACCAAGTTAGATCACTCCAAGGTCCTCCCCATTGATTGGCCAAATGGATCTCTTGTCGGACGTGTTTGGCGTCCGGATGTTCAAGGCCCATCCGTGGTCCTGCTTCGTGACGGCGCTGTGCTGGATATCAGCGATGCTTTCCCTACCATACGGGATCTATGCGAAGCGCAGCATCCGGCTGAATCCGTTGCAGTCATTTCCGGAGAACCTCTCGGCGCTATTGACGAACTTCTGCAGAACTCGCCTCCCGATCAACGCAACCCGCGCAAGCCGTGGCTCTTGGCTCCAATTGATCTTCAAGCAATCAAAGCCGCTGGAGTGACATTTGCCACAAGCTTGCTGGAACGTGTGATCGAAGAGCAGGCACGCGGCAACCCAAAGGAATCCGTCTCGATTCGCAATGAAATTGTCTCAACGATTGGTCATGCCCTCGATCAGCTAAAACCCGGAACTCAGGAAGCCGACATTCTAAAAGGACTTCTGGTCCGAAAAGGTCTCTGGTCTCAATACCTTGAGGTCGGTATCGGGCCGGATGCAGAGCTATTCACCAAATCTCAGCCGATGTCGGCTGTCGGCTATGGGCATGACGCTGGATATCACCCGATGTCGTCCTGGAATAATCCAGAACCGGAAGTTGTCTTGGTGGTCTCGAGTTCAGGCCAGATCAAAGGCGCGACACTCGGAAACGACGTGAATTTGCGCGATGTGGAGGGACGATCTGCTCTTCTGCTTGGCAAGGCAAAAGATAACAACGCGAGCTGTGCCGTCGGTCCGTTTCTTCGGTTATTCGATAAGAGCTTTTCCATCGCGGACATCCGGCAAATGGATGTTCGCATGACGATCGAAGGAGAAGATGGCTTTCAACTCGAGGCTTTCTCATCACTGGCCCGAATCAGTCGCGACCCTGTCGACCTTGTTTCGCAGATGATCGGCCCGAACCACCAGTACCCGGACGGTGCGGTCCTGTTTCTTGGCACAATGTTCGCCCCAACCGAGGATCGCGACGTTCCGGGATCCGGCTTTAGTCATAAAGCCGGCGACGTCGTTAAAGTTCGCTCCGACCAACTCGGAACATTGGCAAATCGGATGCGGCACTCCAACGAATGCGAACCCTGGAACTACGGGACCTCCCACCTCATGCGAAATCTGGCGAACCGACGACTGATCTAAGGCAGAAGGTAGAAATCCAGAGCATCACCCTCCTCTCCATCAACCGCACCTAAATCTACTTTCCTTAACTCACACCTCGCACTCCCTTTCCCTCCTTCACTAACAACTGACAACGGACACTGACAACTTCCCCGATGAAATTACAAGAGATCGTCGAAGCCGCCGCTGGATACTGCCATCCCGGTCCTGAGAGCCTTGCTCGATTTCTGGAGACGATCGGCGACCAGATCGTTGCGGCTGGCGACGAATTGATCTCCACTTGCGCAAACGAAACAGGGCTCTCGGTTGATCGCCTGACCGGCGAACGGGCACGTACGGTGAATCAACTGAAGTTGTTTGCTCGAATTGTTCGGGAAGGGTCGTGGGTCGACGCGCGGATCGACACGGCGATCCCGGACCGGAAACCTGTCCCGAAACCGGATCTTCGCCGGATGCTCTTGCCATTAGGTCCTGTGGCAGTATTCGGTGCGAGTAATTTTCCGTTGGCGTTTTCTGTTGCGGGCGGAGATACCGCTTCGGCACTCGCGACCGGCTGTTCCGTCGTGTTCAAACCGCACCCTGGACATCCTAAAACCTCTGTGATCGTCGGGACCGCAGTTTCGGAAGCTGCCGAGGCGTGCCGGATGCCCGAAGGCGCCTTTGCGATGGTTGACGATACGAGCGTAGAGATTGGCTTGGATCTAGTTCGACATCCACTGATCAAGGCTGTCGGATTCACCGGATCCACAAAGGCTGGACGCGCGTTGTTTGACGCCGCCAATTCCCGGCCGAACCCGATCCCCGTGTTTGCGGAAATGGGGAGTTTAAATCCTCTGTTTTTGTCACCAGGCGCACTCAAAAAACGATGGGAATCGATCGCAGCCGGTCTGGCGGGATCGGTCACGTTGGGCGCGGGGCAATTCTGCACAAAACCAGGACTGATTGTTGCACAGCGATCGGAGAATCTGGATCGATTCCAAGCAAAGCTAGCGGAGCATTTGTCACATGTTCCGCAAAGCCGCATGCTCAACGATGGAATAACGAAGCGATTCGAAGAATCGCTGCTGAAGGTGAGTGATTTTCTCCAGACGAAGGAAAACGCCTGTCTGTTGGTCACTGATTCGCAGCAATTTCGGCGAAATCCTCTGTTGCACGAAGAGATATTTGGACCGGCGACCCTGCTGGTAGGGTGCGACAGCGTAGACGACATGATTAATCTCGCGCGCGAACTCGAGGGTCAATTGACGGCGACAATTCACGCCGAGCCAGATGAGAGCGATCTCAGTGGGCGTCTGCTTGTCGAGTTGCAGGAAAAAGCCGGACGGATCGTCTGGAACGGTTTCCCAACCGGAGTGGACGTCTCGGCTTCCATGCAGCATGGCGGCCCTTACCCGGCGACGACCGACAGCCGGTTCACTTCTGTTGGTGCGGCGGCCTATGAGCGATTTGCCAGACCAGTTTGTTATCAAGCATTCCCGCAGGAATTGTTACCCGTGGAACTCCAGAACGTGAACAAACGTAAAATCTGGCGCCTATTGAACGGTGAACTAAGCAAGAACGATGTCGCATCGTAGGCCTTTTCGCCAGAACGTATTTTGGGGCCTCTTTTCCCATAGCTGACTCCGTAGGCGGAGGAAATTTGCCACTCCCTGGCAACCGGCCCTGAGCGCACTGTGCCTTGTGGTTAATCCAATCCTCTGTGTCCTCTTCCGCTCCTCTGCGAACTCCTCCTCGTTGTCTCGGCGCCTTGTGGTGAACCCTTCCCGGGAATGGCCAGCCTGGTGAACGCTCCGCTTCGATATTGCCTCGGGACAAATCTCCCGATAAGCTCTTTCCCAAGACATGCCTCCCAACGAAGAGAACAACGAAAAACCTTTGGGCGCCTGGGCTCTTCTATTGCTTCTCCCGTTCGTCGGCTTGTTGTGGGTCCCGTTCTATAACTCGAGCGAACCCGCGCTTTGCGGGTTTCCGTTCTTCTATTGGTACCAGTTTCTCTGGATCCCAATCACCTCGCTCTTGATTTATATCGTTTACCTGAAGACACGGTGAGCGCGCCCGCGATTCATTGGACAGCAACTGCGGTCTTTATTCTTTTTTTCGCGCTGGTCACTGTGCTGGGCTTTGTCGCGGCACACTGGATGAAAGCGGATCTCGGACTTCTCCACGAGTGGGGCCTTGGTGGCCGCCGGTTTGGCACCATCATCACCTGGTTCCTGCTGGGCGGCGATTTTTACACCGCTTACACTGTGATCGCGGTTCCGGCGCTGGTCTATTCCGTAGGGGCTTACGGGTTCTTTGCACTGCCGTACACAATCATTGTCTATCCGTTTGTGTTCGTTACGATGCCTCGTTTCTGGAGAATTTGCCGCGAACACGAGTACTTAACCGCTGCCGATTTTGTCGAAGGCCGCTACGAAAGCAGATGGTTGGCTCTGGCGGTGGCAGTGACTGGTATCGTCGCGACGATGCCGTATATCGCCCTCCAGCTAATCGGCATGCAGGTGGTGATCGCTGCGCTCGGTTTTGGAAACGTGACGATTCCCGTCTTGACGCGCTTCGCTCCGCAGCTGGGCTGGATTGCCACATTCGTCCAGGACCTTCCTCTCATCGCCGCCTTTCTGATTCTCGCTTTCTACACGTACACAAGCGGATTACGGGCACCGGCGATGATTGCTTTTGTAAAGGATGTCATGATCTACATCGTCGTGATCGCTGCAATCGCATTCATTCCGATTCATCTTGGTGGATACGGCGCGGTGTTTCACGCCGCACTGGAATTGTTCAATGCGAAAGGGGGACCATCCGGATTGACGCTCAAGCCGGCTCAGCTGGTTCCGTTCGCAACTCTGGCGATCGGTTCGGCGCTCGCTGCTTTCATGTATCCGCACACGATGACCGGGGTGCTGAGTTCTTCCAGTGCAGACACGGTCCGCAAAAATGCAATTCTGTTGCCAGTTTACACCGTCCTCCTCGGGCTCATCGGGTTGCTCGGTTACATGGCAATCGCGGCCGGTATCAAACTGGACAAACCAACCGGCGTGGTTCCCGCTCTTTTCCTTAAGATTTTCCCCTCCTGGTTCGCAGGGTTCAGTTTTGCAGCAATCGCCATCGGCGCCCTGGTCCCTGCGGCGATCATGTCCATCGGTGCAGCGAATCTCTTTACGCGCAATATCTGGAAACCGTTCGCTAACCGGAGAATCGATCCGGCTGGAGAAGCGGTCGTCGCAAAGATTGTTTCTCTTGGTGTCAAAATCGGTGCCCTTGTATTTATCATTTTTCTTCCAACTCAATACGCAATCGATCTTCAGTTGCTCGGCGGCGTCTGGATCCTCCAGATTTTCCCGGCCGTCGTTTTCGGGCTCTATCCGGTCCGATTGAACGCCCGAGGGTTGCTCGCAGGATGGGCTGTCGGAATGATCACCGGGACCTGGATGGCAGAGGCCATGCAACTGAAACCGGTCTTTCCCGTGCAGATTGGAAGTGCAGCGGTGCCGATCTACATCGGATTGATCGCCTTGAGCGCCAACATCGTCGTTAGTTTTTTCCTCTCCTTCGCTATGCCGCAGCGGGAGATATTAGTGAGCAAGGGGAGCTGAAGGTGATTGAACAATCCAATGAATCTTCCCTAAAAAGCCAGTTCTTCGCCATCCGTAGTATCGACGACATTGCAACTCTGGAAAGGATTGAAATACCACCAATGAACTCGCCCTCATCGCCGCCCAATTCTGGAAGTCGTCTCGAGCAACAACTTCGCTTCTTGGCGGAAATCGATAAACTCAAAGATATCTTGCGTCGAAGTGTGGTGACGGGCACACGACGGCAGGAGAATTCTGCAGAACACTCGTGGCATTTGGCATTGATGGCCTTGCTCCTGTTCGAACACATGGAAGCTCCTCAACTGGACCTCCTGCGCATTCTGAAGATGGTCTTGATCCACGACATCGTTGAGATCGATGCAGGTGACACATACTGTTACGATGAGGCAGGGAACGCTTCCAAAGCGGAGCGCGAACAACTCGCAGCGCAACGGATATTCCCGCTTTTGCCTAAAGATCATGCCGCTGATTTTCGTGCATTATGGGACGAGTTCGAGGCCGGTTCGACCGCTGAATCAAATGCAGCCCAGGCACTCGATCGTCTACAACCGGTCCTTCAAAACCTGCAGACTCATGGCGTCAGTTGGCGGAAGCACGGTGTGACAAAGGCGCAAGTCCTGGAGAGAAACCAGAGAATTGGTGACTCAATGCCCGGCGTTTGGAAGGAAATACGTCACCAAATCGATCTGGCGGAAGTGGCAGGTTATTTTTCGAATCGAGAGGCTTGAAAGAAATACCGCCGAGGCTGACGACAGGTTTTCCAATTTGCGGTATTATTCCACTTCGCTCCTCGCCCCAAAGGGGCAAAACGACTTAGCCTAGCACCTGAGGTTGTCCGTCAAGTGGAAGAAGGAATAAAAAGTGTGAGTGGAGATTTGCGAGTTCTCAGGGCGCCAAGGTAACGAGCGTCGTCGTAGGGTGACGCGGAGCGGAACCCCAGGTATAATCCCACCCCGGATATTTTCTGCCTAATAGCCAGCGCCCGTGGTGTTTGTGTTAGCACCTTGAGATTGCCCACCACCACCACCACCACCGCCCCCGCCACCACGACGACCCCCGCCACTGCGACCGGAGGGGGTACCGCCTGATACCGCCTTTGCACCACCCGCAGCAAAGACAGCATTTGGGTCCGTGTCAGAAATTTTCGTTTTGTCAGGTTTTGGGCTTTTGCACGCTGTGAAGCAAAGCGCGACGACCAAACCGGCGTGCAACCATCTTTTATGCAGAGAAAACCGCTTCATCGACAAGTCAGACATGCAGATTGCTCCCGTTTGGAAGGCCCAAACTGGTCAATGTTTCCAGCGTTGAAGAGAAGTCCTCGAACACGAAATCCGGGTCATGCCGAAGTAACTCGTTCGATCGATATTGCCCCGTCGCAACTGCAACGGTTTGCGCGCCGAAAGCCTTTCCGCATTCGATATCACGAGGGGTGTCGCCAATCACAAAGATATCTTTGGGTTCAAAAACACGCCCGTACCTCGCTTCGGCACGTTTTTTCGCGAAGGGACCCAGTTCGTTCCGATCGCTGCTATCGTCAGAAAATGCGCCGAACTCAAACCGCATACTCAAGCCATAATTTCCGAGCTTGATACGAGCGCCACGTTCGATATTTCCAGTCAGCAACCCTTTCGCGCACGGTATCTGATCAATTGCGTCCAGCAATTCAACAATTCCCGGCAATACCCGCCCAGGGCGCGTCCGCAGATTCTCAGAGAGCCGGGCCAGGTATCGCTCCTTGAAGCGATCAATATTCTCTGGCGTTGGTGTCAGTCCATGTTTGGTCAAGATCTCGCTAAGAATCCTGCCGTCCGTATTTCCAGCTATCGTAATGCCCACTAAATCTTCATCGATCCCGAATACATCTTTGGCAGCCTGGCATACCGCTGACCGGCCAACCCCTTCGGTTTTCAGCAGCGTTCCGTCAATGTCGAACAGCAATAGTTTCATCTCTTCAAGTCAACCCTGCAAAATACCAGCCTCATTCGGCCGTTGCACGGCCATACCGTTCCCTACTCGCCGCATACGCGCAACTGCATCAATAGAATGCGTGGCTAACCCCGAAGTGCACTAACAATTGTTGTGAGGTTGCGATATCACTACGCTCACCTTGGGTTGCAGTTTGCTATGCGCCAGCATCAGGCTTACTTCTGACCGGAGGCATGCAGTTGCAGGAACCAAACGAAATCGGATCCTCTCCGCCTCGCAGAATCGTGACAGGCCATACACGAAGTGGATGCGGCCTTCTGGAAATAGGTCTCCATTGTCGTGTTGGCAACGTTCGTCATTGGGTTCGGACCGGTGAATTCTCCAGGGAACGGCGCCCCGTTCTCCGCTTCCGGTTCAGGAAACTTTGGCCACTGCGTCATTACAAGTTCGTAGTGTTCCCAAACAGTTCCTTTCAGCAACGCATGATAATCATCGTTTGTCTTTTGGGTCGAATCGGCAATTTTCTTGATTCGGATGACCTGCATCGGTTTCGGGTCCTCGATCGGAAGATTCGTTTTCGAAATCGGCGCCGGAGCAACCGAAGGCCAAAGAGCCTGTGATTTTTCCGGATTATTAAATGAATAGTGGCGACCGAGCGTTGGGCAGACCCCAGCCTCCGGGACGTTGTCGATCTGTTCGAAGGAGGACCAGACCCACTGCGGTCGGTTCGCGGTTTTCTGCACAATGTGAAGCCCGACTAGTCCCAGCTTCTGCACTACATACCCTTTGGTCGCGGGGTCAAACACGAGCGCGTCCGCTATATAGTAGCGCCCCTGCGCGGCCGGAAGTTCGTCCGGTTTGATTATTTTCCAGGCGGCTTTTACCGCTACGCTGTTGACCGGGAACCGGACACTCACACTTCCGTCCGTCACCAATCTTTCCGGTCGATATAGCGCTTGATCCCGGATGAAATTGAAATCCGCCTCGTTCAATCGGACTTCGAATCGGACGTAAGTGTGATTCTGCGCGATCAGTGGCCCTCCAGGACGGCCGTTTCCGGCCTGATTGAAGTCACTGTATCCAGAAAAAGAACCCAGAATCTTCCTGTGCCCAGAACCGTTGTAAGGCAGATCACGACAAGGAGTTGATCCATCGAAAGAGGACCACTCCGTCGGCTCCATCCCGTTGGGTCCGAGGACCTCGTAGTCAGACTTCCACGTTTCCCAGACAACCTGGTTATCCGCACCGGAAAGATCGCCAAACCCCTTGCTTTCGTCCGGCACTCCTCGGATTCCAGCCATTGCTGGCCAATTCAAAGCGATGAACAGCCTCCAGGAATAGTCATCGAATGCTGCGATCTCATCGAGATCCGGATCAACCGGCGCATCGACTTCGCGAGGCATTTCGAAGCTGATTGCAGCCTTCGGGTGCGGCAAAGCTTCGCTCCTGGCCGGCACGACGGAAAAGAGCCAAAAGAGAGCTATCAATTTCGGCGCGATCGAATGCATGGAGGCAGCTTCTCGTAGGTACATCTGCCGGGATGCGACGATGTCAAGCGTCAGCAGGCAGAATGCCCACGAGCGTTTAGGCGTCCCGGTTTTCGAGGCTTATCGCATGATCTAAACCACGCCGCTCAATACCCCGCAAGCTCCTGGCCCTTATGCTTCATCGCGTACTCCAATTTCGCCGCAAGCTTCGGGTTCAACTGCTGTAGTTTGGCTAAATCTTTGTCTGCATCGCCGTTTCGGCCCATTTTTACGAACAGCACCCCTCGATACTCGTAAGCCTCGGCGAGACCCGGTTTCAGTTGGATCGCTTTGTCATAATGGGCAAGGGCCTCGCGGAATTTGCCCGATCCCTGCTGCCGGAGACAATACCCAAGATTATTGTGAGCTTCAGCAAATTCCGGTTTAGCCTGCACTGCTTTCTCAAAGTCAATAGTAGCCTCTGCGTATTTCTTTTCGTGCATCAATGCGACCCCTTGGTTGTAGACTGCCACCGCGTCCACGGCCGGTTTCACCGTTGCAGCGGCCGGTTTCTCCGCTGCAGCGGGGGGTTCAGGAACAGGTTGGCTGCCCATGCCGAAGGCGGCGGGCACCCACGCTGCCAGTATCATCCCTGCAATGAATTTGAGAGGTTGTTTCATATGGAATCGTAATTTTTAGCTGTTAAATCTCCCGAGTCAGGTCCCTTTCCTCACGCTATCAGAACCGAAGGAAAGAACGAACAACGATCTTCAAGTCGCTCGTTCGTTGATCGAGGTTCTCAAAGTTTCAACCAACTCAACCCTCCAGATATTCCATCGAAATCGAAAATTGCCTTATTTTCGATCTTGGCTCAAGCGGCCTCTATGACAGATGCGTTGCGTCACCTGGGCATTCCAAACATCTACACGCATTGTTCTTCTATTACCTTCTGGTCACCCGAAAATCTCACGAACGCAGCGGAATCGCCCGTACGACCTTAAAGATTTGTGAGGCATGCTGACTTGAGATGTTCTCGCCAACATGGAAGGCAGGTTTTCGCGAAAGTTTAGCGTGCTTGCGGACTGAAACGATGATACTACAAAAGCCTTCCGATAAGCTTACCAACGCGCTTTAAGCCCCCCAAACTACCCATAGGAAGTTCCTACCGTGAAATCAGCGATCTTCATTCTGGCCGCCGGACTTGTGCTGGCGTGCAATACCGTATTCGCAACCGACGTTTCCGCCAATCTTCGGTTGATGGCATTCGGCACCGAGGCACAGCTCAAAGCTGTGAACAATGCCGTCGCACGATTTAACCAGAAATACCCGAACGTCAAAGTGGAGGTTGCCATCGATCCGATCTCGAACGGATGGGGCGACTACGTCACCCATGTGCTCTCTCAGTTTAACGCTAACAACGCGTATGACGTTTATGGGACAGCCATTGAAACATTCCGCACATTCGAAACGCGCAATCTGTTTATACCGCTCGACGATTATATCGCAAGCCACTCGAGCTTTTCCGATTTCGATCCAGCCCTTTTCAAGTACGCCTCTTACAAGGGCAAAACCTACTTTATCCCGATCGGATGGAACAACATCATGATCAACTACAACCGGAAATTGTTCAAAGACGCCGGCGTTGATTATCCGAAGACCGGCTGGACCTGGAATGATTTCCGAGAAATTGCAAAGAAACTCACCCTCCGTGATGCGTCCGGTAACGTAACCCAATTCGGTTACGAGGTTCCAAATCAGTTTTTCTTTGTGCAACCCTGGTTTTACTCGAACGGTACGGCGATCCTGAATCAAGACTGGACTGCCTCCAACATGCTCGATCCTAAGGTATCGGAAACGCTCCAGTTTCTGTATGACCTCATCCACACAGACAAGGTGTCGCCGATTCCCGGAAAGGATACAATGGACAACCAATTCGCCGCTGGACAGGTCGCAATGATCTCTCGCGGACATTGGATCGTTGAAAATGCAATGAGAGCAAAACTCGATATGGACGTCGCAATCCCTCCAAGCAAAGTGAACGATTATACCGTGATCGGATTCGGTGGTTACGGGATTTCACGGACGTCGAAAAACCAGGATATCGCGAAGGAACTGGTCGGTGAACTGACAAGCTTTGAAACCCAGAAGGAAGAGGGCGAAGGAGGGGGTGGTGTTCCCGGTCGCAAATCGGCGGCTGAGACACCGAAATTTTTGGCCTATCCGCCGAGTGCCGCACTCTACTATCAAACGCTTCCTCACACTTTGCCCGTACCCTCCCCAGCGAATTTCCAGGACGTTGAGAAGATCTTCATTCGAAATTACGTGGCGATGATGTCGGGCGAAATTTCAATCGCAGATGGTGTAAAAAGAACCGACCAGGAATTGAACGAATCGTTCAAGCGCCTTGCCGCTCACCAGGGTAACTAGTCACAAGATCATACGAGCCAAGGCGCTTGTGAGATTCTCTCACTTCAGAGCCGTACAAATTGCGGCTCTGAATTAAATCTGGTCTAAGAAAAAGGAACAGGACTCCGGCTTTGCGGGCGATGCAGGTTTTGAGAGCCAGAAAGAGATCAGATCTCGCGAAAGCGCAAACGCGAGCCGGCTACCTTTTCGTGTTACCCTCTTTTGCGCTCTATGCCGTGTTTGTACTGGCGCCGGTGATTGTGACATTCGTTCTCAGCTTCACCTACTACGATCCGATGGCCGGTTCGCACTGGGTCGGCTTTGAGAACTTCCAGCGTTTTTTCACCGACGATCGTTCGCTTCAGATATTCTGGAACACGCTCTGCTTTGCGATCTTTGCGGTTACGGGAAACGTCTGTGTCGGGTTGCTGCTCGCGCTGGCGCTTAATCGCGCAATGCCCGCGTTCCTGCTCTATCTTTTCCGGCTCGCCTATTTCCTGCCGGTGATCATCGCAGCCGCGTTTGTCTCGATCGTATGGGGTTACTTCTACGGGGACGATCTGGGGGTAATTAACTACTACCTGATCAGGCTAGGCTTTAGTCCGGTTCATTGGCTCACATCGAGCCGCACAGCGATGATGTCGATCGTCATTATGGATGTCTGGAAAAATACCGGATTTTTCATGATCATCTTTATTGCCGCGCTCCAAGGAGTGCCCAAGACAATCATGGACGCTGCAATCATGGACAGTGGTTCGTACTGGCGCCGTTTCTTACGCATCGTGCTGCCATGGATTTCCCCGGTGGTTTTCTTTGGAATCGTCTATGCCTCGATCGGAGCTCTTCAGGTCTATGAATCGATCGTCATACTGACCCAGGGGGGCCCGGGCGACGCCACACGATCCATGTCCATACATATTGTCGAAGAGGCTTTCGGCAGCTTCGAGATCGGTTACGGCGCGTCTGTCTCAGTGGTTATGACTCTGGTTATCCTGATTATCACATCCATTCAACTTCTCGCTTCGCGCCGGTTGGTTCGGTACTGATTTATGCAGACCAAATCAGCAAAGCGCTGGATCGACCGCACGATCATATTCATTATGGCGTTGCTCGGTATCCTCATGGTGCTCCCGTTTGCTTGGCTTTTCAGCATGTCGTTCCGTCTCCCGGGGGAAGCCTACAAGATGCCTCCCAGTTTTCTGCCACCAAGCCTTGATTTCAGCAACTATCGCGCGGTTCTCAATTCGAGTGTCCCGTTTCTCCAAATCTACTGGAACAGCGTCCAGGTCGCTGTCCTGGTGACCCTTGGACAACTCGTGACATGTACGCTCGCGGCTTTCGCGTATGCACGTTTGAACTTTCCGGGACGCGACAGCCTCTTTTTTGTAATGCTGGTTGGTCTGATGTTCCCAGCACAGGTCACAATCATTCCCATCTACCTTGGATTCGCCAAAGTCGGATTGTTGAATCATCCGATCGGCCTGGCGCTGATGTATCTTACGTCAAGCTTCGGCGTCTTTCTGATCCGCCAGTTCATGCGTTCCCAGCCGAAAGCACTGGAAGAGGCCGCATTGATGGATGGAGCCGGGTACTGGAAAATATTCTATCGAATTTCTCTCCCTCAATTGCGGCCCGCTCTCTCCGCGCTGGGAATCATCACTTTCACACAGACCTGGAACTACTACTTTCAAGCGCGCGTTTTACTTGAGCCGCAGGAGGCGATGACTCTCCCCATCGCAATGGATCTGCTCCGTGGTTACATGGCTGCCGGTAATCTATCGGTCGTGATGGCCGCGATGAGCATGGCTGTGCTGCCGGTTATTTTAATTTTTCTCGTCGCGCAGAAACTGGTCGTGGAAGGCGTGGCCATGAGCGGGATCAAAAACTGATGCCTGATGCTGTCATATCATATCTTCCCGGAGTTCCCTCCTTTCGCCGTAAAATTTTCGCGTATTAAAATGGCAACGCTTGAGCTGAAAAAAGTCCGCAAAAGCTTTCAATCAATCGAAGTAATCCACGGAATCGATCTGACCGTTGAAAATGGGTCCTTCACAGTATTCGTAGGTCCCTCTGGCTGCGGAAAATCAACTCTCCTGCGACTGATCGCCGGGCTGGAGGAGTTGACCGACGGCGAAGTGCACATCGGCGGTACCCGCTGCGATCATCTTTTACCTTCCGCACGCGGCATGGCAATGGTGTTTCAATCGTACGCGCTCTATCCGCATATGAGCGTCTACGAAAACCTCCGCTTCGGCCTGGCCAATCAGAAGCTTCCCAAGGCGGAGATTGACGCTCGAATCCGGCGGGCCGCCGAGATTCTTCAGATCACTGAGCTTCTCGCGCGAAAACCCTCACAACTCTCCGGTGGCCAGAGCCAACGAGTCGCAATCGGTCGTGCTATCGTGAAGGAGCCTAAGGCTTTTCTGTTCGATGAACCTCTCTCCAATCTCGACGCGGAGCTGCGCGTTAAAATGCGGAGCGAGATTGTCAGTCTGCATCGCCGATTGAAATCGACGATGGTCTATGTCACCCACGATCAGGTGGAAGCAATGACAATGGCCGACACGATCGTGGTTCTGCGAAACGGCGTTGTCGAGCAAATCGGCAGCCCCATCGAGCTTTACGCGCGCCCTAACAATCAATTCGTCGCCGGTTTCCTCGGCACCCCACAGATGAATACTTTGAAGGCGCAGGTGCAAACCATTGCCGCGGATGGAATCAGTTTGTCCGTCGACAATCGTCGAGGTGCAATCGATGCCGCTCTCGACGGAAAAAATATAGCCGTCGATGCAGAGTGCTCGGTGGGAATCCGACCCGAACACCTCACTCTCTCAGATAATGGTTCAATCGTGGGAAACGTCATCGCGACTGAGATGCTCGGATCCGAAACAATCATTTTTACTGAATTACAGAGCGGCGAAAAAATCACTGTAACGGTTCCGGGGATCCGGGATCTGCAATCTGGCGCAACCGTCCGGTTTACGGTCGATCGGCGATTCGTTCACCTGTTCGATTCGAATGGCAAAGCGGTGCCTCCGCTCCGCTCCTGGCGGGAAGACTATATCGACAAATGACGCGAGAAATCTCGCGCTATTTGTCGCTGGCCCGTTTTCATCGTAACCGAGAGGGCCGAGCCAGCTGGCTGTTTTTCGGCGTTGCTCTCTCGCTCCGGATCATTAGGATATGGGCTTCGTTACCGCCAGTCCGGCTCGGACCGCCTGGGAAAAAAGCCAACTGACTTCCGCAACGTTTACGTTATTTCAGGGACAGGACACTAGCATATGCCTCAATCAACTAAGGATGGTCACCTGAGGGTCGATTTTTCGTTTCAGTCCGCCCGCGAGCAGATCCCAAATTCAGATGAAGATTTCTTTCCAATCGCGATTCTTGGCGATTTCAGTGGGCGAACGGCGAGTGAAGGAAGCCTCTCATCGCCGCCCCCAGGCCCGGTGAGGATCAATTGCGATAACTTCGACGTCGTTTTCAAAAGATTCGACGTGCTGCTTCGATTGAAGCCGGACGAAATCTCTCACGAGAGTATATCTCTTTCATTTGGTCAACTGGAAGACTTTCATCCAGACCAACTTATCCGTCGGATCGCACCTCTCTCGCATCTTTTGGATTTACGCGCCCGGCTGCTCGATCCGATTCAGGCTGAGGCAGCCGTCGAAGAGGCACGCAAGATCGCGCGCCAAAATGTTCTTCCCACTCAAATAACGGCATCGTCGCCGGCTCCAACCGAGACAACCGATGATCTGTTGAAACGTCTTCTCGGAAAATCCGAAACGCCGGGACCCAAAAGCATGCCTGCAGCCTCGACGGTGGAACATTTGATCAAGCAGATCGTCACACCGAGTATTCTCCCCGGCTCAACGGTAGAGCAATCCGACCTGGCCCGAAGTCTCGAAAACGAACTTTCATTGCGCCTCAGAGCCGTGTTGCACGATCCTGATTTTCAAGCTCTGGAAGCTGCCTGGCGGGGAATCGATTTTTTGGTTAGGGAAATCAGTGACCAAATTGGGATCTATCTAGTCGACATCTCCAAAGCTGATCTAGCGGCACAAATCTCCATCGCCGATTTAACCAAAACCGCAGTCTTCAAGCAACTCGAACAGATAGAACCCTCTGTCGTGCTAGGGATATTCGCTTTCGAACCAGGCGACCACCCGCTGCTTCAGGCGGTCGGCTCATTGATGAAGACTCTTGGCACGTCCTTCGTCGCCGCCGCGACCTCAACGATGGTCGGCAGCCGTTCCTTCGGCTCCCAGCCTGATCCGGATGATTGGGCTCAGGTGCTCCAGGAGTTCGAAGCGTTGCGTCGAACACCCGAAGCTTCACATCTCGGGTTGCTCGCACCGCGCTTTATTCTTCGCCAGCCTTATGGGCCGGATAGCGATCCGATCGAAGCATTTGAATTCCGGGAGGTGCTCGCTAGTTCCGAACATGAATCTTATCTCTGGGGTAATTCTTCCTTTCTCTGCGGCTATCTCCTGGCGAATGCATTCGCGGCGGATGGCTGGGATCTCGACGTTGGCAGCGGAGGCCAAATCTCCGGACTGCCAGTTCACTCATTAACCCGTGAGGGCGCAAGAGAAGCAAAACCATGCGCCGAAGCGTGGTTAACCGAACGGGCTGCAAACGCGATTCTCAATCAAGGGATTATGCCGGTGAAATCCATCCGCGGGCGCGACACCGTTGAGATCGAAGCGCTGCACTCGTTCGCACTCTCCTCAACGCCGTTGGTCATTCGGTTTCGATAGCAAATCGGTTTACCAGGTAGAGCCTATCTCGAGTTTGAGATAAGTGGACCGCGCATATACTCAGTCGGGGAAACCTTTTCACAACGTCGAAAAGCTCGTGAGAAAGTTGCGAGTGAATCAAATCCGCACTGTTCCGCGATTGCCTATGAACGATTTGATCTTCGCGAACTTCGGTTCCCGCCTCTCTTGGTTTTTCGAAGTCCTTTCAGAGCCTGATCGATAAGGTCGTCGCCGTACTGCTTCGTCAAGTTTCCCAAGCCCAGAAGTAGTCTGTAGTAGACAGGACCAAAGATCGCATCAACGAGGAGTTCGGCGTTTGTGTCAGCAACCAACTCTCCGTTCGCCTTGCCGCGTTCAATATCGGCAACGGCGGATGCTCGCCGTTTACGGATGTGACCTTCATAAAGTTCCCTCAATATGGCCGGGTCGCTCTGACCTTCCGCTATCAGGTCGGCCATGACTTTCCCGAACAGTCCGTTAATCTGCACTATGAACCGCTGCATCTTTGTCCGAATCGCCTCTTCGGCGGTCGCAGTGACCGGCACCTCCAGTTTGCCCGCGAGTCGTTCGTTGAACATCGCCATGATCAGCGCGGCCTTGGAAGGCCACCATTTGTAAAGCGTCGGTTTCCCTACCCCGGCTCGGTTTGCTACGGCCTCCATAGTCAGGTCATGGGCAGGCTTCTCTTGTAATAGCTCATAGACCGCATCCAGAATTGCGGCGTGAGATACCGCAGTCTCATTGCGGGGACGCCCAAGGCGTCCAGGGCGAGGCGCGTCAACCATGTCTCCATATTATCTGAACGTTCAGTAAAGTAAATATTGACATCCATTGCGTATTTAATTTACCATACGTTCAGTTAAATAAATAACTGGCTCTCTGAAGCCAGACAATCTAGCAAAAAACGTCATGCCAAATTCCATTCTTGAACCGAAAACCTGGTCAGTCCTGCATCCTATTACTCCTGCGGACAAAATCGCGATGACCGCCATGAGGGCGATGGTTGAGCCCTACAAGGGACGACTCACTGGGACTGCTGCCCGCGGACCATTCGACGCTATCATGAGGCGGGTGATCGCCCCAGCTGGGATGACGTATGAACCCGGCTCTGTAGGCGGGGTTTCCGGCTGGTGGTGCCGGTCGGAGACCGTTCGACCGGAAGAAGTCATCCTCCACCTCCATGGTGGCTGGTTTAACTGGGGCTCTGCAGAGGCCTTCCGCAATCTGGTCGGACACTTTGTTGCCGGAACCAGCGTCGCGGCGTTCATCCCGGATTACCGCTTGGCTCCGGAGCATCCCTTTCCGGCCGCGCTCAATGATGCGCAGGCCTGCTACGCAGGGCTTCTCGACCGCGGCTATCAAAGGGTGGCAATCACGGGAGATTCGGCGGGAGGGTGTCTTGCCCTCGGGCTGCTGTCTCTCGCGACCAGACAGAACGGGAATGGAGCGAGTCCGGTGGGAGCTGTCGTGCTGTCCCCGATTACTGACCTTGCGCTCACCGGGGGGAGCTGGGAGACACGCGCTGCGGCTGATCCATACTTCCTCCGCTTGCAGGCCACAGAGATGGTCGTCTCCTATCTGGGCGGGCATGATCCATCCGATCCTTCGGTTTCCCCGCTTCATCGCGATCTTAGCGGTCTGCCCCCGATCCGTGTTCACGTTGGCAATGACGAGGTACTGCTCGATGACTCACTGCGATATGTCGAGCGGGCCGTCGCTGCCGGTGTAGATGCCCGGGTTGATGTGTGGGAAGGAATGGCTCACGGCTTCGTGTCGGGTATCGGCATTCTGACTGCCTCGACGCAGGCGCTCGAAGCGATCACCGGATTTCTGGCAAACCGCTTGGCGCCTGCCAGGAACTAAGCGGCCTTGCGTTCCAGTGACGATTTCGCTGGTGTTGTGCAAGAGGTATTATGACCCTTTGTCTTTGAATTGACCCCTTTTGGCCAAGGGCGGATAGTGGCATGCTCAGAGTCGTCTAATTCAATGAGCCAGCTATCTACAACCGCCGCCACAGTGGAAAACGTGCATGAGCACTCGGTCATCCCTTTTCCTGGCAAGCTCCCACTAGCCACCGAAGCCAGTAGTCGAGCCCCGACTCTGCACGACGGGGTATTATCCGGTCTGCGCGATCTCATTGTTCATAACGAACTGTCTCCCGGCGCGAGGTTAACCGAAAACGTTCTCTGCGAGCGATTGAAAGTTTCTCGTACGCCGTTGCGCGAAGCGCTCAAGGTTCTTGCCCACGAAGGACTGGTGGAAATTCTGCCTAATCGGGGAGCCAGGGTCTTGCCACTCACTCGGGCCAACGTGAAGGACCTCTTTGAAGTGATCGGCGCACTCGAGTCGCTCGCAGGCCGACTTGCCTGCGCCCAGATCACCGACGCGGAACTGTGCGAGATCAAGGCTGTTCACTATCAGATGCAGGCGAATTTTATCCGGCGCGATCTCCCTGGCTATTTTCGACTTAACCAGGAAATCCACAAACAGATCGTCAACGCCGCGCGAAATCCGGTTCTTGCTGCGACACACTCGAATCTGAATATCCGTTTACTTCGTGCGCGTTACCTCGCCAGCCAAATGGATGAGGAACGCTGGGCCGCGGCGATGCGGGAACATGAATTGATCATCGACGCCCTATCCCGGCGCGCGGCAGATGAGGCCGCGGATCTGTTGCTGGAGCATCTCCGCCACAAGTACGAATCGATCTGCCGACATCTGGACGTGTAATCTTTAGCACCAGATCGGTTCGCCCCCTCCCGCCAGACTTCGCCAAGGCTTCATTGGACAAGCTGGGACGGGGCCGTTTCTCTCACAATTCCAGGCACTTCGTTCCTGGCTGCTATCACCTTGTCCCTCCGGACAAAAGCCATCCACTCCTCAGAAACGCAATCGTTAAGTACGCCGCACAGGCCCGCACTCGGCGCCTGCATGCAATTAATACTCCAGGAGTGTAACTGTAAGTCCTTTTTCTTAAACATCTTACATCTTTTCATTAAATCTGATTGCATTTTTGTATGCAATCTTGTCTACTGTTTACTGTCGGTTCTGCGCGTCTCACCCTCCTCGGGACGCCGCCGATATTTCCGTCGTTTTTCTATCGTCAATTTTATGAACCGTTCTTCCGTTAACCGGAAACCCGGCAGGCATTTCCTGCAGATTCCAGGACCTACCAATGTTCCGGATCGCATCCTCCGTGCCATTGATCGGCCAACGATCGATCATCGCAGCGCCGAATTCGCCCAGCTCGGTCGCGAATGCCTCGAAGGAATGAAGCCAATCTTCAAGATGACCAGCGGCCACGTTTTCATCTTTCCCGCCAGTGGCACCGGTGCCTGGGAAGCTGCGATCGTAAACACGTTGTCTCCGGGCGATCGCGTATTGATGTTCGAGACCGGCCAGTTCGCTACGCTCTGGCGAAAACTTGCCGAGAGTTTCGGCATTGTTGTCGATTTCGTGCCGGGCGACTGGCGCCATGGAATCGACCCGGCACTTGTCGAAGCAACACTGGCCGAGGACACGGCGCATGAGATCAAAGCTGTGATGTGCGTGCACAACGAGACCTCATCCGGAATTACAAATCGGATTGGCGAGATTCGTCTGGCGATGGAGGCTGCCAAGCATCCGGCGTTTCTCTTTGTAGATGCTGTTTCGTCGCTGGCGAGCTCGGACTACCGCCAGGACGAATGGCGGGTGGATGTAACCGTCGCAGGTTCCCAAAAAGGGCTAATGCTTCCTCCCGGATTGAGTTTCAACGCTGTGAGCGAAAAAGCGCTGATCGCTTCAAAGTCCGCTCAGTTACCGCGCGCTTTCTGGTCTTGGGAGAACATGCTCGAAGCGAACGCAGGAGGTTTTTTTCCCTACACTCCGGCAACGAACTTGCTATACGGCCTGCGGGAATCGATCTCGATGCTGGTCTACGAAGAGGGTTTGGAGAATGTCGTTCGTCGTCACCAACGCCACGGTGAAGCGACTCGCCGGGCCGTACGAGCCTGGGGACTTGAACTTCTTTGTTTGGAGCCTTGCGAATACAGCAATTCTGTCACCGCAGTTTTGACCCCGGATTCGTTTGATGAAGCCGAACTTCGCCGCATCATTCTGGAGCAGTTCGATCTCTCTCTCGGCGCGGGACTAGGCAAGGTTCAAGGGCGGGTTTTTCGAATCGGTCATTTGGGCGATTTCAATGACCTTATGCTCTGCGGAACACTCTGTGGCATCGAGATGGGCCTTGAGAGGCTCGGTGTTCCCATCCGGAAAAGAGGAGTTACCGCTGCGATGGAGTATCTGAATCGCGGCGACATTGCGGTTCAAGCCAACTAACAAAAAACAACCACAACAGCTATGCATCCATTCGATAAACAACCAATGAAGAAGCTCGGTTCATGTCGACGTTTTGCGGCGATTATCGCTGAAGTATCCCTGGCATCCATCGCATCGCCATTGAGCGGATTGGCGCAGGATAAGGCGGCGGTCCTGCTGCCAGGCAGTATCAACGACCAAAGCTGGAACGCCCAGGGCTATAGCGGGGTCACCAAACTCAAATCACTCGGATGGGATGTGGCCTACTCCGAGAATGTTCAGCCTTCCGACATGGCGGAAGCGCTCACCGACTACGCGCGCAAGGGGTATACCTTGATCATTGGACACACTGGCCGGTTCTTGTCCCCGATGCAGTTGGTCGGTCCGAAGTTTCCGAAGACGACGTTTATAGTTGGTTCGGGCAACGAAGGATCCGGAAAAAATGTTGCTTCGATCGATTTTAACAACACTCAATTCGGTTATCTGATCGGCGTGCTTGCGGCTCGCATGAACAAGACTGGAAAAATCGGATCGGTAAACGGTCTGGAGGGATTGCCCAATGTCGTCGCACAGGTTGGCGCATTCCGGAAAGGCGCTAAGAGCGTCAAGCCGGACATCCAGATCAAGGTGATTTACATTCAGGATATGGAGGACGCGGCCGGTGCGAAGGAAGCGGCTTTATCCTTGATCGCGTGGGGAGCCGATTATGTGAGCGGAAAACTGAACGCTGCGCAGCTCGGGATCATTCAGGCAACGAAAGAGAAAAATGTTTTTACGAACGGACGTTCGACGGAACACACCGATGTTGCTCCTGACAACGTTCTAACGAATATCGTCGAAGAATGGTCGGACATGTACGGCGCGGCGGCCCAGGAGAGCAAAGCGGGCACGATCGGCGGCAAGTTCGAACTTTACGGCCTGGACAACAAAGGTTGCACAGGTGCACAGCTTCAATACAAGGAAGGCAAAGAATTCAACCCGGCGGTACCTGCTTCCGTGGTCTCGGAACTCCATGACCTCGAGAAGAAGTTTTCTTCGGGCGAGTTGAAGGTTGAAGTGACTCCCGACGACGCTAAAGGTGGCGTAATGTGAGCCGGCCTCCAATCGCTTGATAAAATCGTTATGTCCGCGATGCTCGAAATGGGTGGCATCTGCAAGCGCTATGGCGCTATCCAGGCCAATCGCAACATCGATTTGACAGTGCCACCGGGCCGGATCGTCGGGCTGCTCGGTGAGAACGGATCAGGCAAGAGTACTTTGATGAAAGTGCTCTTTGGCATCGTTAAAGCCGATGCCGGTACAATCCGTTTCAAGGAACGGCTCCTTGCCGGTCATAGTCCCCGTGAAGCAATCGCAGCCGGCATCGGAATGATCCACCAGCACTTCATGTTGGTCGAAGCCATGACCGTCGCGGAAAACGTAATGCTCGGATGGGAACGCGCAGGAAACTGGCTGCGCACCAGCCAAATCGCTGGATTGATTCGCAGCGCAAGCAAAACCTACGGTCTCGATCTGGATCCAGATGCGCTGGTGGACGACTTACCGCTCGGACGACGCCAGCGAATCGAGATCGTAAAAGCCATTCTGCGGGGGGCCGACCTGTTGATCCTGGATGAACCGACATCGAATCTCAGCCCGCCTGAGGTCGCCGGTTTGTTCGGGGTGATGCAACGGCTCCGAGAAGAAGGGCGGTCCGTCATTTTCATTTCCCACAAGCTCGGCGAGGTCCTCGAGATTTGCGACGAGGTTGTGGTTCTTCGGGACGGAGCTGTTGTCGGACGCAGCCTCGTTGCCAACGCGACCCGTGACGATTTAGCCAGAATGATGGTCGGACGAGAAATTAATGCTGTTCTCAATCGTTCGGCATCTCCGAAAGGAAAAGAGGTGCTGAGACTGGATCAGCTGACACTTCGCGACCGGTCAGGGCTCGAACGTCTGCGCGACATTACCTTCTCGTTGAACGAGGGCGAAATTCTTGCGATTGCCGGTGTGGACGGAAATGGGCAGACAGAACTTGTCGATGCAATCGCCGGACTCAAACCCGCGACAAATGGCCGGATCTCTCTCGCTGGGCGCGACATTACGTCCACGAACGTCAGAGGAAGGCTGGAAGCCGGTATCGCATATATCCCGGCCGACCGCGCATCGACGAGCCTTGTACAGGGCATGACAATCGAGGATAACCTCGGTCTGCGCGACTTTGATCGGCCGCCGCTGCGCCGCGGTCCATGGTTGGACCGGAAGGCATTCCATCGCGAAGCAACTTTGCGAATCAGCAAATTCGGAATTGTGTGCCCGGGAGCACACTCTCTGGCTATGGCGCTTTCGGGCGGGAACCAGCAAAAGATCGTTGTGGCACGCGAAATTGGCCGGCAGCCGCGTGTGTTGATCGCTTTCCAACCGACCTGGGGCCTCGATCCCGGCGCAACGCGCTATGTGATTGAGGAGCTGATTGCATTGAGAAACTGCGGTGGCGCTATCCTTTATGTCTCTTCAGAGCTCGAAGAGGTCCTCACGATCGGCGACCGGATCGGAGTAATGTTCAACGGGGGTCTTTCTCGCGTTTTCGCTCGGGACGAAGTCGATATAACCCAGATCGGCCTGATGATGGCAGGTCAGGCGGATTTCTCAGGGAACGGAGGGACAAATTGAAGATCCTTGCGCCGAGGGAGCAACCTCAGGAACAGATGGGCGAGATAGCGAAAGAACTCGCAGTCTCGAAACAAAGATTGACAGGGCGACCGATCATCGACTTGGGATTTTCGCGAGGCATCTTGTCAGCAGCACTGGCAGTGGCGCTAGCATTCGTGATCACCGCTATCCCGATTATGATCTCCGGGAAAAATCCATTGTTGGCCTATTGGGCTTTAATAAAGGGCGCGGTGGGTTCGCCGGACGCCATTTCGTTCGCGCTCAACAAGAGCACACCGTACATACTTTCCGGCGTCGGAGTTGCTATTTGTTTCCGGGCAAAGGTGATCAATATCGGGAGCGAAGGCCAGATTGCCGTCGGCGGAATTGCGGCAGCTTGGGCGGCCCTTAATTTACCTCAGCTCCCTTCTATTTTATTGATTGTCGTTTCGTTGCTTTCGGGCGGGATTGCGGGTGGTGCCTGGGCCGGGGTGGCAGCCATCATGCGGTTAAAACGCGGCGTTCACGAAGTGCTTGGCACCTTGATGTTGAATTTTATCGGTGCGCTGGTTGTCAGCGAAGTTTTGCACGGACCAATGGGCGAACGAGGTGCCGGATTCCCTCAGTCGCCATTGCTTCCTCAAAGCGCATGGCTGCCCGGCATCTTTGAAGGAACCGATACGCACGTAGGCATCGCGATTGCCGTCGCAGCGGTCATTGTGTGCCACATCCTTCTCTGGTATACACCCTTCGGATTTCGGCTCCGTTTACTCGGAAGCAGCGAATCGGCGGCGACATATGCAGGAGTGTCGCTCTTTCGCGGCGTGCTGCAAGTCATGCTCCTGGCAGGCGGACTCGCGGGAATCGCCGGCGCTGTGGAAGTGCTTGGCGTTCACTATCGGCTTATTGACGGATTCTCCCAGGGGTTCGGATTTAATGCAGTCGCCATCGCGTTACTGGCCTCGCTGAACCCTCTCGCAGTCTTGCCTGCAGGTTTGTTTTTCGGCTTTCTCGAAGCTGGCGCTCTAGCGATGCAAAGAGAAATTGGGGTTCCCTCTTCGCTTGTCTTTGTGATCCAGGGACTGACAATGGTGTTTGTCCTCTGTGCGATGGGAATCGGGTTCAAGCAAACAAGAGCTTAGAATGATGGACGCGACGGTACTTATCGAACTCCTCTCGGCAACGATACGCATTGCGACGCCGCTCCTTTTTGTGGCACTCGGCGGCCTGATATCGGAACGCGCCGGGACGTTTGCGGTCGGGGTTGAAGGGATGATGTTGGCAGGCGCATTTGGCGGGGCGATAGCGACCTACACTTCTGGGAATATTGCTGTCGGTTTGCTGGCAAGTGCCCTTGGCGGCGCTGCGGTCGCGGCGATCGTTGCCGTGGCGACGACACGTTTCCGAGCGGACCACATGGTGACCGGTCTGGCGGTAAATATTCTAGCAGTCGGATTGACCAGCTTTTTGCTGCGCGGCCTGTTCGGCGGAAAGACGCCCGTTATGGTTCTACTAACGCTGAAACCCTTTGCGGTGCCGTTCCTGTCGAAGATCCCGGGAATTGGGCAAGCATTATTCGAACAGCCTCTGCTGACTTACATCGCTTTTGTTCTCCCAATCCCAATCCATTTCTTTCTGATGAAAACGCGCGCAGGGCTCGCACTTCGCGCGGTCGGCGAAAATCCGGCTGCCGCATTTTCAGTGGGAACCGATCCGGCTCGCGTTCGCGCGGCGGCTATCATTGTCTGCGGAGCACTTGCAGGCGTTGGCGGGGCGGTTCTCTCATTGCAGGAGCTCGGCACATTCACCGACGGGATGACCCACGGTCGCGGTTTCATTGCCTTGGCGGCAATCATCGTCGGCCGATGGATGCCGTTCAGAGTCATGTTTGGTTGCCTTCTCTTCGGAGCAGCTTCTGCGCTTGCCCTGAATATTCAGGGATGGGGCCTGCCAGTCAGTTCGTACGTGGTGCAAATGACCCCCTATCTGATTGCGCTCGCTGTTCTGTGCGGGATCGGGCGCGGGACGCGAATGCCGGCAGCGATCGGAAAAGCCTTCACGCGAAGCTGAAAAACTTCAGAGCGCGAAAAAATAATTATGAAAATCGGTGTGCACAAACTGGCGATGGCCTCTCCGAGCGATGTCTCAGAACTGGCCCAACTGATCGATTCGGGAAAAGTGGATCCGGCGCAGATCGTGGCGTTGATCGGGAAGACAGAAGGGAATGGCGGCGCAAACGATTTCACCCGCGGTTTTGCGACATTGTCGTATCAACTTTTGCTCGCAAATCGGCTAAAGAGCTCTCCCGAAGAGATCGGAAAACGAATAGCGTTTGTCTGGTCGGGCGGGACGGAGGGCGTCCTGTCTCCACACGCCACGCTCTTTACAAGGTCTAACGAATCCGGCACGGCCGAGGGTCCTCGACTAGCGCTGGGGATCGAGGGAACTCGTGAGATTCGTCCGGAAGAAGTAGGAACAATGGCTCAGGTGCTTGAAGTCGCTGAGGCGGTTCGACGATGTCTCGAACAGGCCGGGATCACAGATCCGAAAGAGGTTCATTATGTCCAGGTGAAGGGCCCGTTGCTAACGCCGGCGAGCATCGCTGACGCCGATCAACGTGGGAAAACCCTGGTTACCCGCGATCCGAATGGATCCAAGCCCTACGCGCGAGGAGCCACGGCTCTAGGGGTTGCTCTCGCTCTGGGTGAAGTCAAAGAGGGCGATTTGTCGAACGAGGTAATCGCACGCCGGTCTGATCTTTATTCGTCGGTTGCTTCGACGTCGGCGGGTGGAGAACTGAAAAACTGTGAGGTGCTCCTGTTCGGAAACTCCGCAACTGCAACGAGTGATTTTCGAATTGGAAACGGGATCCTGCGAGATGTCATCGATGCCGAGGGCGTTTACAGCACTTTACGAAACGCCGGGCTTTCGTTCTCTGGAAACCTCTCAAAGGACGAGGCTAATCGGGTCGCGGCAATCTTTGCCAAAGCCGATGCGAGTCCGAACGGAAAGGTTCGCGGCCGCCGAACAACGATGCTCTCGGATGCGGACATCAACTATGAACGCCACGCGCGAGCTGCACTCGGGGCAGTGATTGCATCGATCACTTCCGACCCGGCGATTTTCGTCTCCGGCGGCACGGAACATCAGTGCGGCCCGGGTGAGATGCCGATTGCAGCTATTGTGCGTGTATAACGATTCGTAAACAAAGTATCCCCCGGGCGAAAACCGCGACATTTCCGCTAAGCAATATCGCTTTTTGAGCTTCCCCGAATTCGAACAGTCAGGCTAAGCTGTGCAAACGCTTCGGATCAAATAACTTCTCTGGATCACACTTATCTGCGTGCTGCTCTGACCTTTCTCCAATGTCTACCGAGCTTTGGCAAAAATCTGCATCTGACCTTTCGAGTGGCTATGCACGAGGCGAATGGTCACCAGTGGAGGTAACCGAAGCGATTTTGGGTCGAATAGACGAAGTGAATTCGCTGGTGAATGCGATCGTAACACTCGACATGGAGGGCGCACGCGTCGCCGCGAAACTGAGCGAAAAGCGATGGAAAGAGGGTTCGGCGCTTAGTCCATTGGATGGCGTACCGATAACAGTGAAGGACAATATCACCGTGCGCGGACTTCGAAGCACATGGGGCAGTAAGCTCTACGCCGACTACATTCCGCCGGCTGATGAATTGCCGGTTGCACGTTTGCGAACCGCCGGCGCCATCCTGCTCGGGAAGACGAATTGCCCGGAATTCACATTGCAGGGATACACAGACAATCTCTTATTTGGACCAACACGCAATCCCTGGAATCTATCGTTGACCCCGGGTGGATCAAGCGGAGGCGCTGTCGCCGCTGTATCTGCTGGTCTCGGTCCGCTTGCGATTGGAACCGACGGGGGTGGATCGATTCGGCGCCCAGCCTCGCATACTGGAGTCGTTGGACTTAAGCCTTCTCGTGGCCGGGTTCCTCGCTGCGACGGATTCCCGTCGATCTTGCTGGATTTCGAAGTCATCGGACCAATTGCGCGAACTGTTGCGGACGTCGTACTCGCCACGCGAGCCATCAGCGATCACGATATCCGGGATCCAGCCTCCAATAGTTATCTCGATCAGCCATTCGATGTACCGCCGGTCACCCGATGCAACATTCTCTACGTTCCGCGCTTTGGAGTTTCGCCAGTCGACCCTGAAATCGCGGCTGCGGTGGCGAACTCAGCCCGCGTTTTCGCGGATCTCGGACACAACGTGGACGAAGGCGCAGTCCCATTCGATCTAGAGTCCGTAAACAAGACTTGGCTGGTCATCAGTCAGGTCGGCCTGGCCTGGATGCTACAATCCCATCGCGATTGGCCGGGCAAATTGACCGGCGCGCTGGAGGAAGTCGCCATCAGCGGTCTCGCGCGCAAGGGAACTGAGTATTTCACAGCCCTCCACGCCGTGAAGGAGCTCCAGCGCAGATTATCACTGGTCTTCAGCCAGTACGATCTCATCTTGACGCCGACGGCGGCCGCGCTCCCTTGGCCTGCCCAGCAACCATTCCCCAACATGATTGCGGGAGTGTCAGTGAGTCCGCGAGGGCACGCCGTATTCACCGCGTTCGTTAATATGGCTGGTTGCCCAGCCGTGAGCATTCCGAGCACTCCTTCGGCGAGCGAACTGCCGATCGGATTCCAACTAATCGCCGCGCCCGGGCGCGACGGCCTCCTCTGCGCAGTGGCGGCGGAATACGAATCCGCACGCCCATGGGCCGATTGCTGGCCGCCGTTGTGACGGGACGGCAGGCCACAGATTGCGCAGATGGAAGAGGGGGACTGGCCACAGATTTACACAGATTATAGAATTGGAGTTCGAACGGGAGGGACGAGTGGAGAGTTTCACGATTCGACTCAGGAGAATCTGTGAAAATCTGTGCAATCTGTGGCCAGTCCCCCTCTTCCATCTGCGCAATCTGTGGCCTCTCGAAAATCGTATGCACGGGGATGAGAACGAGCGATTAGTACTCTATTATCTTGCCAGAAGCCTATGTGCTACGACGTCGTCAGATCTCCGAACCACAGGTTTTTTGGGATTTTGTTCGTTGTCTCAACTCTTCTGGGAAATATCGCATCCTGCCAGACGGCAACAGATGAAGCCGGGAAGTTTCTCTATTACTCGCGAGGAAGTAACGTGGAACTTATCTATCAAAAGGATGAGGAGGACAGAGAATCAATCGATGTCTATGAATTTCGCGAGAACGGCCAGTACGCGACGCTCCAGTCCCAAGTCGTGACTCAGAATGGTGCTCTCGTATCGCCAAAGAGTTCTGATTCCAACGCGACGATCTCGGTGAGTATTACCCCTTGGCCTTCTTCTTCGACTATTCAGGTGATAGCCAAGGATCTGAGTCAGTCCTTCGATGCAAGCGGCGCTTATCAACCAATCGACAGAGACATCATCACGAAAGCCGCAGCTAAAAGGTTTATCGACATCGATCATGAATTAAACAGTGTCTACGGTGAGGTGATCGGCAAACTCAAGCCGTTCAATGTCGGTCCGCTGCGGGAGTTTCAGCGAGAATGGGCTAAAAATCGCGATGACCGGGCACATGGGATCGTGCGTTTCAACTATGGGGAACTCGATTCCAGAGACGAACAAGTCGAATTCGAGTTAGCACGTACGGTCGATACGCTGGATCGAATCAAATTACTGAAAGAGTATCCAAATGCGATAGATTCGCCTGGGATCACCGGGACCTATAGCACGAACTGGGATCGTACCCTCTGGATCGACGAGCAAAACGGAGAGGTTAACTTTGAGCTTACTGCGTTCAATCAAAGAAATGGAAGCACCGGTGACTTAATTGGTAACGCTAAATTAAAGGCTAACAAAATTCACTGGGTCGATACCCAAGACACCCAGTCAGATCCCCAAAATGGCCAACCGGCCGAGGTAACCATCACATTCGCACCAAACAGAGTCGCGACGGTTGAATCCAAAAATGATGATTCCTATCACGGTGTCGGAATCATTTTCGATGGCGAATATCTTCGCACAAGCGCTGATCGCCCAAAAATCGACGAATCACAGTGAGGAAAAGGAAGCCTTCGTCGATATCTCCTATAGGACCTATATGTCCGATGGTCTTATATTCGTATACGTCTTGCGGGCCACTTCTCTGCGCTCACAGGCTACGCACCATATGGATATACTCCTCTCCGGCGATCCATTTTGTGGAATCAGATCGGAACTCCAGACGCTCATAAAGTCGTTTGGCGGAAGCGTTGTTAACGTCGACCAGTAACCCGATTCGATGGTGCCCAAATTCGCGCGCTCGGTTGTAACAAGCTTCGATCAGTTTTCGGCCATACCCCTTCCCTTGGCAATGCGAACTGACGCTCACTGTGTCCAGGTAAAACTCCGATGGGTCCGTTTCCGTCGGAATGGAATAAGTCTGGTTACCCGATTTCCTCGCAGCGGCGCGCTCGAGTGGTATATCCAGTGCCCGGGCCTCGGCGCCGTCGTAAAGGATCGCGACTCCGACCAGGTTACGTTCCTCTTCCGCCACAAGGGCGTTCTGGTAACTGATTCGAGTTCCTTTCTGCACAAAGAAATCGGATAAAATATCAGCAACCTCGTGCTCGTCAGAAGCTCCGGTTAGAACAAATGCGATGTGACCGATCGCCTGAATGATCAGAGGAACGCACTTTGATGCGTCGCCGGGTACCGCTTGCCTGATCATTCACAAATGCCGCGGCAATTGATTACCAACCTGAAATCCAAATGGCTGCGATGCATTGCCCGTCCGATTCTCAATCATTCCGAAACGTCTTTCAGCGCGCGCCGAATCGGTCCTCTAACATCGACGTATTAAAGTCGATGTAGGTGACATCGCATTGTGGCTTATCCAACAGATAAGGGCCGCTACCACCGGTTTTGTAAACGCTCGGGTAGCCGCAGGTGTCGATCATCCTCACTTTTCCATCGCCTGTGTGGATGCAGCGTCCTTGGAAGACCACGTAGTTGTTGACGATCACTGTAGCGTCTACAGCTCCAGACAATCGGCTCCACCAAAACCGTATCTTCGTTCCGGGATCGCCGACATCCCACGTCTGCACATACACGTCATTGTCTCGTCCGATTTTGCCAGTCGAACGTGTGAATTTGTGCTCAGGCTTGATTCTCCATTCGTCGAAAGTGTCCGTATCGACGTTCCGTAATATCAGCGTTACCCTCGCCGCAGACGCATGACGCGGCATCAAAAGAAGAGCGAATGTCGTCAACGCCAATAGAACGAGAAAGATCGGTTTCATGAGCAACAGGGAGATCGAATGTCTGTCCACTATGGCAGTTATTCCCGGAAAATACCAGTGTACCACTAGCCCACAATCGTAATCGATAGTCGTGATCGTACTCCTACTTGATTTTTGGAGTGTCCTCGAAGTTGCGGACAGGAATGCGACTACGATTTAGCGAACCCTCAGTCCTTTCTGCTTCAAGACCCAAAATCAAATCTACTTATTCTCCACTTCCTCCGACGCGAACTGAGCCACTTCGTCAAACGCTGCCTTAATGTCAGTACGTTGACCAGTGAATATCTGCTCCAGCACCAGCCCGAGCCGATCACCGATGGCAGGCCATTTTGCGTTTCTCCAAATGAGCAGATCAGTTTTTGGTGCAGCAGCCTTTAGCGCGGCGATATAATCCGCTGGCACTTTTGCCCTGAATTCCGGGCCTTCCAACGTGCTGGTGCGGGCAAAGTCACTGATCGCGCCGGCCTTTATCCGGCGTGCTTCCATCTCTTTACTCGTTGCCCAACCTATGAACTCTGCAGCGACGTGTCGCGTGGCTTCGTCCGGGCATCCTTGAGCGGAGATCGCCAGACCATGGGCATACCCGGCGGAAGGAAGCGGATCGGGAGGTGCCGCGAAACCAACCTTGTCGCTGACCTTCGAATTCTTTTTGTCCACCATATACAAACCCATTGGGTTACTTTCGATCAACATCGCCACTTGACCGGAGCGAAACGCCTCCAATTCATCGCTCCATTCGCCAGTGGAGGCGCCCGGAGGGGAATATTTCATTAGCTCGAGATAGGTCTGGGTGGCCTTCACGGCAGCGTCTGAATTGAACGCAGGCTTGTCCCCATTGAACCATACGCCACCGGCTGCCCGAAAATAGGGCGTCCACCGCCAGACATTCATCCCCGAACCTCGCTCTCCACGAACATCAAAGCCATAAATCTGGGGCGGGTTATTCACCAGTCGAACCGCGGCGATCAGTTCATCAATCGTTTTCGGCACCCTAATTCCTTTTTGCTGCAAAATGTCTTTGCGATACATGAACACGTCCTCACAGCCGAGAATCGGGGCGAAATACGGTTTGCCGTCAATCGCGGCCACGGCCTTGCAGCCCGCGAGAAAATCGTCGTAGTCATATTCTTTTGGATAATAGTCGAGAAGCGGAACCACCCAGTGCGCCGCAGCAAACTCTGTCACGTTCGCCTCATCAATGTAGTAAATTTGAAACGAACCCGCCCCGGTGGAAGCGTCCAGATGGGATCGCGCCCGGCGATCGTTCTCGCTCAGCGTGGTAAATTCGATCTTCGTCTGCCATCGATCCTCGAATTCTTTCTGGACCGATTGAATGTACTCAAGGCTCGGCTTGTGCTGAATCAGGACGCGCAGCACGTCCACCTTGCCAACGTATTGCTCGTTCCTGGCGGGCGCAGCCGGGATTGCGAACACAAATACGAAGGCGATCACTATTGTTCTGCAGCCCGCTAAGATCCAGTTGATCGCGAAATTCCTTTGTGCGGGCAGCAGCGACAAATGAATAGAATGGGAAACGGGATTCACTGGCCTGAGCGCGGTTCAACACGCGTCGATTGGCTTCCTAACAGTAGCCGGGGAAGCGTACCAGAAGTGGTCCTTATATCTATTAAAATTGTTGCAAATATTGCAGTCATAATTCGCCGAAGCCCCGGAAGCCTTCACCACAGAGACACGGAGTCACGGAGGAAGCTGCGACCAAATGGATGCGGTGTCGGCGGTGGGCGTATCGGCGTGTCTGCGAATACCAGGTAGATTGGCTTAGCCATTGAGGAACTGACTGGCAATGAATCGCTCGATCGGAGATGGGATCATTCGCCACAAACCGGAGGAGGACGCAGAGGAACGGAGGAGGGCGCAGAGTTTCGGATTTTTGAGATGTCGTTGTCCGGGCTGGCGAGATGTCGCGTTCAACGCACTGCAGCAACGGGGATGCGGATGCTGAGCTGCGCAGAAAAACAGTGACGTCCTTGGTCAAAAAAATAGGCATTCCGTCGGCCCCCTATTTCTTTTTACTTCGAGTTTCTCAGTCCCCACTAACAACTGACACCGACAACTTTGCACGCTAGTTCCTCCTTCACGAAACCCCTACTTTGAGCGATTAGAGAAGTTCAATATGCGTTCTACAACTGATGTTCTCATCGTAGGAGCTGGCCCTGTCGGGTTGCTACTGGCTTGTGAATTGCAACGCCAAGGGGTCGACTACCTTCTCATCGAGCGAGTCCTAGAGCGTTCTTACTTCTGCAAGGCGCTAGGCGTCACAGCCCGTACCCTGGAGCTTTTCGATTCCCTCGGTATCGCCGGAGAGGCAATCGATTCCGGCGTCTGGATTTGCGGCCGGACAAACTTTGAAAACGGTGTCGAGACCGGGTCACGAGAACACGAGGACACAGGATTACCTTATGGCTCTCTTGCAATACCCCAATATGAGACGGAGCGAATTCTGCAAGCTTGCTTGAATCGTCATGGCGGGAACGTATCGCGCGGATTGACTCTGAAGGATTTCACCACCCGTGCAGACCGCGTGACAGCCCGTATTGAAGGAGGCACGGACGGGGCAATCCAGGTCGTTCAGTCTCGCTGGCTAGTAGGGTGTGATGGCGCTCGAAGTGCGGTGCGCAAAGGCCTGGGACTGGAGTTTGAAGGCGATCGTTATCCGATGAATTTCATGCTAGGGGACGTCGAGCTGGAATGGAACCTACCACGCGGCCGCGTCTATCGGTTTATTCAGACCGTCGAAGGTCAAATGCGCAACGGGATGGTTGCCGTGCCTGTTCGCGGATCGGCCGGACGTTATCGCCTTTCGATGGGAAGCCCAGAAGCGCCAACTGAGGAACCTGTTCGCGTTGGCAGCGAGTTGAGCAAGCCGCCGACAGTGGAAGAAATCACGGCAATCGCAGAGCCCATGCTCCCACCGGGGACGACGTTGTCCCAGCTCCGCTGGTCATCCGTTTACAGCATTAGTCACCGGATCGTTCCGCGTTATTCGATTGGGAATGTCCTCTTGGCAGGGGATGCTGCGCACATCCATCCGCCGATTGGTGGTCTAGGCATGAATACAGGCCTGCAAGATGCCCACAACTTGAGTTGGAAACTGGCACTGGTGAGCCGCGGAATCGCGGGAACCACCCTCCTGGACAGCTATTCTTCCGAACGATACCCAGTAGGGATGGACGTGGTTAATGAGACCAGTCGCGCCATGGACCAGGCTGTGAGCGGTGGTTGGCGTTCCAGTTCCGCCGAGGCCCGTGACTCCCAATTGTTTATTGGCTATCGGTCGAGCGTTTTGGTCCAAGACGACGTACCGCTTAACGAAACAAATATCGAAGAACCGCATGCTGGGGATCGGGCTCCCGATGCGACGGGACTTAGCCGCCCTTTTGTCGCACACCGGTCTCGTCTGCGTGAACGCATCGAGCTTGGCTATCACGTTTTAATCGGGTACACGAGCGGCAAACAGATAGAATCGGACCAGAGATCATTTGCGAGTTTATTAGCCATCGTGAGAAAGCATCTCGGCAGCTCGTGCAGCGGGCTTGCAATCATTGCTCCCGATGCTGAATTCATCGATTGCGAACTAATGCCTTTATTTGTCGATCAAGATAGTACTTTTCAGCGAGTCTATGCTGCTCGTTCAGGCATGGTATGGTTAGTCCGGCCGGACGGCCATATCGCATGGCGTTGCGATCGCGCTGACGCAGAGCGACTTGCTCGATTCATTGATCGAATCGCAGCGTCCCGTAGTTGACCAGCGCCCGCGCCTCGTGGTCTCGCAATCCAACGCCAACGCCTTTGCACCATCAAAGAGACCGCAAGCAACCGTTCTGTTCTACTTCTTCGCCCACACAGCGGCATGCATTCTTCTGATTGCAATTCCAGAAGCTATGGGCTCCAAGCCGCTCTCTTTGATGGCGGCGGCGGCGCTGGGTGAGGCGAGAAAGGTGATCAGGGATCTGGCTGCCTCCGGCTCTTTGGTGCCTACGACAATCCCTGCTGAGAATACCGTGATTTTCTGAAGCTCGGAAGGCAAAGGGCCGACTATATCGATCCCAGCAATTGGCTTCAGTTCGCTTATCTGTTGAAAGCCGAGTTCGGCTTCGCCTCTCGCGACTACTGCTCCGACCGGTTCGGCGGGTATCATTCGACTTTTGCCGGAGACCTGATCAGCGATGCCCAAGCGTTTGAATAACTCGTTTGAAACATACACACCACTCGCGCTGTCGGAATATGCGATCGACTTCGCGGCTAGCAGCGCGCGCCTGACGGCGTCTGGGGAGCTGATGTCTGGCTTTGGCGCGCCTGCTCGTACGGCAATTCCAATGCTTGAGCGCGCCAGGTCGACGCGACTGTCTGCAATTACCTTGCCTTGCTGGATCAGACCGCCAAGGGCGTCGCCAACCATGATCACCACGTCAATTGGTTCACCACGTTGGAGCCGAACAGGGACCGCGCCCGGAGTGTTGCCCATTGAAGGTCCCCAGCTTGTGACGAGTGTATTGCCTGTGGTCCGCTCAAACGCGCGAGCAAGTACCCGGTAAGCCGGTGCGAATCCACCGGAGCTAACAACCCGAACGACAGCGGCTTGCACCGCGCCCACAACGAGGAAGGTGCCCGCAATGCCCAGAAGAAGCGCTCGAATCATCATAGAAAGGAAAGTTGAAGCCTGTTTTGCCAATGAGGATCGCCTTGAATTTATCCTGGCGTTTTCCCTGCGTCCACGACCTTGCGCCGCGTTCAACGCGATATCGCTTCAGTCCGGACAGCAAAACTCAAAAATCCGAATCTCTGTGCCCTCTGTACTACAATGGTTGGAAATCTTGTTTTTCTGCGAGGATTCCGAGGTCGTCCCCAGCCTAATGCCAACCTAATCAGGTATACGCCGGCACCACATCCATTTGGTTGCGGCTCCCACCGCGCTGTGCCTCCGTGGTAAGCCCTTCCCGGGAATGAACAGGCGAGACGCCAATCGTAGACAAGGCTGAAAGCCAATTTTACTTTGAATTCCCGAACGTTCTGGCGGTTTCTGCGCGTCCATGTCTCTGCAGCGAGTTCAACGCGACATCGCTCTGGTCCGGACAGCCGGACCCAAAAATTCCAAATCTCTGTGCCCTCTGCGCCTTTGTGGTTATCCAATCCTCTGTGTCCTCTTCCGCTCCTCTGCGCACTCCTCCTCAGTGTCCGAAATCTTGTTTTTCTGCGAGGATTCCGAGGTCGTCTCCAGCCTAATGCCAACCTAACCTGGTATTCGCCGACACGCCGATACGCCCACACGCCGAACACCGCACCCATTTGGTTGCAGCTTCCTCCGTGACTCCGTGTCTCTGTGGTGAACGCTTCCCCGGCTTGCGCTTCCTTTTCCACTCCCCTCCCAGGTCACTTTTTTGCTTTCTCGGCTTCACATGAGCTTCAAAATTTGCCACCCTCTCTCCGACATCTCCCCCCTTCCGATAAACGCCAGTGCCGATCTCAGTGCACAGAGTCGAAAACAGGTCTTTGTGCTCGTGCTAAATTATGAAAATTAAAGGATTTCGTTGGTGGATTATCGCGTTGATCTGTCTTGGCACCATCATCAACTATCTCGCGCGGAATTCGCTTGCGGTTCTGGCTCCGCAGTTACAAACGCAGTTGCACTTTTCGACTCAGGAATATTCATACATTGTCGGCGCCTTCCAGATCGGTTACACTGTCATGCAGGCCGTATGTGGCTTTGTACTTGATTTCTTAGGACTAAGACTCGGCTTTTCATTGTTCGGAGTCGCCTGGTCTTTGTTCAACATATTTCACGCTTTTGCCGGAGGCTGGATAGGTCTCGCCATATTTCGAGGCATGCTAGGATTAAGCGAAGCCGCTGCTATTCCAGCCGGAATCAAATCAATTTCGGAATGGTTTCCAGCGAAAGAACGTTCGGTGGCGGTTGGATACTTCAACGCGGGCACATCGCTCGGGGCATTGTTCGCTCCACCGTTAGTGATCTGGATCTCTTTACAACACGGATGGCAGATGGCTTTCGTTGTCACTGGCGGCCTCGGTTTTGTCTGGGTTGCTCTCTGGTGGACCTTTTACCGTTCACCAAAGGACCAGTGGCTGCTGAGTGACACGGAGCGCTCCTACATAGAAAAAGGTCAAGAACCAGACAAAGCAGTAGATCCAGCGAATAAAAAACCGCCACCAGTTAAAAAAATCCTTACCTCTGCGAAATTTTGGGGCATCGCCCTTCCGCGCTTCCTCGCGGAACCGGCATGGCAAACGTTCAATTTCTGGATCCCTCTCTATCTGGTGACCGTTCGCCATATGGATCTAAAACAGATTGCCATCTTCGGTTGGTTACCGTTTCTGGCGGCTGATCTCGGCGGAATATTCGGCGGTTATCTTTCACCTCTGGTGATGAAAATCTTCAAGGTGCAGCTTATCAATTCCCGGATTGTGGGCATCGTACTCGGGGCGATTCTAATGATTGGCCCTGGTTTGATCGGTCTGGTCGCAAGTCCTTATACAGCGATCGCCTTGTTCTGTATGGGGGGATTTGCACACCAGATGATTTCCGCTCTGCTTAATACCCTTAGCGCGGATGTCTTTGACGCTCATGAAGTGGCGACGGCTAACGGCTTTTCGGGTACGGCAGCATGGACCGGCGGACTGACGTTCTCACTCATCGTTGGCGCCCTCGCAAACACAGTTGGCTATGGGCCGTTATTTGCGTGCTTGTCGTTGTTTGACATTGTGGGCGCGATCATCGTGATCGCCCTGGTCGGCGTTCGCAAAGTTAATCCCGCTGCCTAGCCGTACGACAACCGAATTCAAAAAGGCTAAATACAATGGCGATACCGACAATCCCTAGATTTTCTCTTACAAACCAGGAAGCCGCTCGCGTAACACTTCAAAGCCCGGAAGGCGTTGTCATACAAATTTTCGTCCTGGAAGAAGACATCCTGCGTGTGATGGTCCTGCCCCACGGAAAACCCAACCATTCACGCACCTGGGCGGTTGCCCCTGGTATGGAAGATGTCCCTCTTGACGGGCGCGACCGCTTCAGCCTTGAAGGCTTCACATCACCCAAAGCGGATATTTCAGCACAAGAAAATCAGCTGCGTATCGCAACCTCCCGTATACGCCTAACTATTAGTCTTCGGGGTTTCTACTGCCAATGGGAGGTGATGCAAAACGGGCAATGGCAACCCGCTGCGTCGGATCGGTCGACGCAAAGCTACAATTTCGGCTGGTGGGATGAGCGCATTTACCACTATTTAAAGCGAGAACCTGATGAAATGTATTTCGGACTCGGCGAGCGGGCGGGCAATATGGATCGCCGCGGCCAAAGCTATCGAATGACTAACATCGATGCGATGGGGTATAACGCCAGAACCACAGATCCGCTCTACAAGCATATTCCATTTTATTTGACATGGAAAAAGCTGAGCAAGGTTTCATTTGGCCTATTCTACGACACCGTCGCTGACTGCACATTCGACATGGGCCGGGAACTCGATAACTATCACGGATTCTACCGCTATTTCGTCGCGGACTATGGAGATCTCGATTACTATTTCATTGCGGGAGCAACATTGGGCGATGTCGTACGACGCTATACATGGTTGACCGGGCAGCCTGCGTTTACGCCGAAATGGGGCCTGGGTTATTCAGGTTCAACAATGACCTATACCGATGCGCCCAATGCACAAGAGTGTATGACCGAGTTTCTGTTGGGATGCGAAAAGCACGACATTCTATGCGACTCTTTTCATCTCTCTTCCGGGTATACATCCATCGGTGAAAAGCGCTATGTCTTCAATTGGAATCGGACCAAATTCCCGGATCCTCATGGCTTCGTTAAGCAGTATCTTGATGCAGGGGTGAAACTCTGCGCTAACATTAAGCCGTGTCTTTTGTGCGATCACCCGCGTTTCGCTGAGACCGCCGAAAGGGCACTTTTGATAAGGGATGAGGATGGCGAACCGACGATGGTTCAATTCTGGGACGAGCTTGGCGCCTATCTCGATTTCACCAATCCAAGTACTGTGGAATGGTGGAAAGCGCGTGTGACTGATTCTTTGCTGGCGTTCGGGATAGCTTCTACCTGGAACGACAACAACGAGTTCGAGATATGGAGCCCTAAAGCTCGCATTCACGGTTTTGGCGAAGATAGACGCGCAGTCGAGTTCAAAACGCTGCAGACTCTGTTGATGATGCGAGCTTCGTGGGAGGCTCAGCGCGAATTCGCACCCGAAAAGCGACCCTTTCTTGTCTCTCGATCTGGTACGGTCGGTATGCACCGGTATATACAGACTTGGTCTGGCGATAACTATACTTCATGGGAGACGTTACGGTACAATATCAAGATGGGTATCGGCTTGGCGCTCTCCGGTATTTCCAACCTAGGCCATGATATTGGCGGATTTTCAGGGCCGGCTCCGGATGCCGAACTTCTTTTGCGCTGGGTACAGTTCGGGATTTTTATGCCCCGTTTCAGTATTCACTCTTGGAACGACGATAAATCGGTCAATGAGCCATGGACGTATCCGGAGATCACCCCGTTTATTCGCGATCTGATCAAATTCCGATACCGGCTAATCCCCTATCTATACGATCTTCTCTGGCACTCGCACAGCGACTATACGCCAATCATTCGTCCGACCTTCTACGAATTTCCGGACGACGAACGTTGCTATCTTGAAAACGACGATATGATGCTTGGAGGAAATCTGTTAGTCGCAGCGGTCGTGGACCCGGGAGAACGTTCGCGACGGGTTTACTTGCCCGCAGGTAGTGGTTGGTTCGATTTCTGGAGCGCCCACTATTACCATGGCGGCCATGAAATTGTTTTGGCTGCGCCGTGGGATCGTCCACCGCTCTTGGCAAGAGAAGGTTGCGTGATTCCGCTGAATGTCGCGGAACAGCACTTTTCGAAGCCCTCTGATCAACGGGGATTTATTATATTTCCTCACAGACTCGACGGGGAGTTCGAACAGAGCTGTTTTGAAGATGACGGTGAGACTCAACGCTATCGTGAAGGTCATTATTGGACATGGCGTTTGAAAATTACGGCTTCGCAATCTGATGTGCTGGTGCAGATCCAGCGTGAAGGCGAGTACGATTCAAAAGCAACCCAGGTCCCTTTGCTTTTTCCTCGGCAGGAGGCTCGACGACTTGTCGTGCAGGGAGGCTCCGTTGTCGCCGACACTTCGGGAATGGCGAATCGTGAACTTTTGATCGCACTTGCGTAAAAATCTCGCGATCACAGTGTTTGGTTAATAGACGCAGTTTGAGCAGGTTCGTCGCGATCTTTACTCAGTTCCCACTTCTTTCTTTGGGAGCTGTGACGATACACGTAGACTCGAGCTTCGAATGATCGTCGAGCGCATACTTGGGGCCGGAGCTGGCGTGATCTATTTGCTCGCCATGTGCCTCCCGTCGATTGCCCACGGGCCGTACGTATTTCGCGGCTGGGAAGCGGCCTACTTGTCCGGCGCCTTTTCCTTTGCCGGTTCAATGGATTTTGTCGATCGGATACCGTTCATCGCTGGAACTTTATTCAATCTCTTGTTCCTCTTCGTCCTCACGGTGTCTCTTGGTCGCGTCTTCTGGCGCTGGTCCTGGCCCAATTATTTCGTCGTTCGCTCGATCTCGGCAATTTGTGTCATTTTGGCAATCGGTTCGGTCGCTTTTGCGGCGAATTCGCACGAGACTCTTTTAGTGGGCGCCTATCCTTGGGTATTGAGTTCGGTCCTGCTTTTAGCCGCTAGTTTCAGCAAATCGTTCAAGTAGGACGGATAATAAGCTTTTGCACCGATTACGCTCAGCGTTCTTTGCCCCTTTGTGGTTAATCCAATCCTCTGTGCCCTCGTCCGTCCCTCTGCGCCCTCCTCCTCCGTGCTCTGTGCCTTGTATCTCCGTGGTGAACCGTTCCCGGAAATGAACACGCCTCTCTCCCCCACCAGATCCCTAAAGAAGAAGACCGGCGAGGGCATTTCGCGCGAACTGTTGGGCCTGTTCAACCACACACTTATGCGATCATTTATTCTTACACTGCTATTGGTTACCGCGTTTCAGGCATTCGCTGCCGCGCCCGTTTTGAAATTTACGCTGACAAAAGCGGATGGAACACCTGCAGCATACGAATTCATCGTACCGAGCGATGACACCACTTCGGGCACAACTATTGCAGGGAGCAACGCGGCCGAACAACAACACAGTGCTGGCGTCGCTGCATTGGCCTGGGCAAAGCAGTTCTACGGCGCAAGGGAGGTCTATTTGCGATCCGTCGACCTTCAACAGGAGCCTAGCCCATACTATCTGGCAAAGTTCGACGGTGAGATTGCCGGTACACGGCAGGTCTTCTTTGCGGTAGTTCTTCCCTCGGGATCAGTCCTTGTACCCGTGGAGGCACCCCCGGGCACGACTCCCTAGACGCACTGGAATGTATCTATTAACGATACGAACCTCTTCTCCACACGGTGATTTTGCGTGTCGTTAACGAAGAATCAGATGTGGACGATGTCGTTCACGATGTTTTCCTGCAGCTCTGGCAACAAGGGCGCCGATACAATCCGAGTGAAAACGGGTTACGCGGATTTTTGATCACATTAGCACGTAGACGTTCCCTGGATCGAGTACGTCGAAGAGCCGCTTATCGGCGTGCGACCGAGGGGTTGAAAATCGATCCGGACAATCCGCTAACCTATGATTGTACATATACGACGAATCAGGTTGAGGCCAACGACTTAACTGAAATTCTGCGGCGAGTGATTCAAGATTTGCCATTAGCGCAACAAGAAGTGATCAATCTCACTTTTTTCAAAGGGATGAGTCAGCGAGAAATCGCCGTTAACAGGCAAATTTTGTTAGGAACTGTCAAGACTCGTCTAGGTTTGGCCCGCCGAAAATTGCACACCTTTCTGGCGCCCCTTATCGCCGAATTCGCGGTCGTTAAAGAGAACAGCCTCGTTTGAAACCGATCGTCGATAAAGGAGGCAACGTCAGGCAAAGCGAATGCGAATGACCTTGCCACGGAATCGCTTCGGCGTGCACCCCTCCCCAATTTCCGAGGTTGCTTCCTCCATAGATTCCAGCGTCGGTATTTACAATCTCTTCGTACCAGCTCGCGCCGGGCGCACCCACTCGATAATTGTATCTGGGAACAGGTGTGGCGTTGACCGCGAAAAGTAACGTAGAAGCGGACCGCCCCTTGCGTAGAAATGTGAAGACGCTCTTGTCGGTGTCGGAAGTATCTATCCACTCAAATCCGGCATTCCTGCCGTCGTTCTCAGAAAATGCAGGCTCGTTCTTGTAGAGAAAATTGAGATCCTGGACCAGACGCTTAAGTCCCTCATTGAAGGGATTGTGCAGAAGATCCCAATCGAGGCTCTGATTGTAGTTCCATTCTCGCGACTGGCCGATTTCGTCTCCCATAAACATCAGCTTTTTGCCGGGATGCGCGTACATCCAAGCGTAAAACATCCGGAGATTTGCGAATTTCTGCCATTGATCTCCCGGCATCTTGTTTAGCAACGAACCTTTGCCGTGGACGACTTCGTCGTGGCTTAAGACCAGGACAAAATTTTCCTGAGACGCATAGACCAAAGAGAATGTTGCTTCCCCTTGGTGGTACCGGCGGTGAATCGGTTCACAACTCATGTAGTTCAGAAAGTCATGCATCCAGCCCATGTTCCACTTGAAACCGAATCCTAACCCGCCCAGGTAGGTTGGACGCGAAACACCAGGCCATGAAGTCGATTCTTCAGCAATAGTCATTGTCCCCGGGAAACGCTCATAACTAATCGCGTTAAAATGTTTTAGGAATTCGACGGCTTGGAGATTCTCGCGTCCGCCGTAGACGTTAGGCAACCATTCGCCGGTTTTCCTCGAGAAATCGAGGTACAACATCGATGCAACCGCATCCATTCGCAGGCCGTCGATGTGATATTTGTCCAGCCAGAACAATCCGTTTGCGATCAGGAAATTGCGCACTTCGTTACGACCGAAGTTAAAGATGAGTGTGCCCCAATCCTGCTGTTCTCCCAGCCGCGGATCGGAAAATCCGTAAAGCTGCGTTCCGTCAAATAGGGCCAAGCCAAAGGTATCCTTGGGAAAACCGCCCGGAACCCAATCGAGAATCACTCCAATACCTTCCTGGTGACATCGATCGATGAAATAGCGGAACTCATCCGGATTCCCATAGCGACTCGTCGGAGCATAGTAGCCTGTGATCTGGTAACCCCAGGAACCGTCATACGGATGCTCCGCAACGGGCAGCAATTCGACATGGGTGTAGCCCATTTCTTTGACGTACGGGATCAACCGATTCGCAAACTCGACATAACTCAGGTAGCGGTTTTCGCGCCGCTCCTGTTGCTTATTGGTATGGGGAAAATCCTCTGATGAGTCTTAGACCTCTCGTTGTTGCGATGCGCGCCCTACAGGATCGTCAGATTGCACATGGCACCTCATCTACTTTATGCCTGACGTTGAAGATTCCGAGTCTCCATCGGCAACCCTGTGACCTTGAACAAAATGTATGCAGTCCCTTTTTTCATCGAGAGAGATGCCGATGGCCGACCGGAGTCCGCCCTCCAAATTCAATGTCGTGGTCATGTATGAAGACGTTGAAACCAGGAGGCAGGCAAGAAAGGGTCTTGACTATGTCGTCGAGGAATTCGGGAGCGACTTCGATTATAGGCACTCGATGTGGCAAATCAACGATCTGGAGCATCCGAAACTCAGCGGCCGGGCGGCTTCATTCTTCGCCGAATCCGATCTTCTCATCATCTCGCTCCATGGAAGGTCTGGGTGCTTTGACTAGTGCAAGAACAGAAGAGAGACCAAAGGCAAAAGTAGTTGCAACATTTTAAGAAAAAAAAGAGGATTGAAACCCCGAAGGTCGTGCCGAGATCCTACTTTAAACTGCTCTGGCCCGGGAGTGTGGATGTGAGTTTAAAACTATATTTTCTTCGCCACGGAGAGACAATTTACAGTCAGCGAGGTGCCTTCTGTGGTGATCTGGATCCGGAATTAACTGCCGCGGGTACTCAAATGGCGAAGGCGTTTGCAGAAGCTCATCGCTCAATCAATTGGTCCGCGGCTTATGTCAGTCCAATGAAGCGCACGATCGCCACCGCGAAACCGCTATGCGATGCTGTCGGTCTGGAGATGCAACTGCGAGACGGTCTCAAAGAGATTCGCTACGGGAAGTGGGAGAATAAAACTCTGGATTATGTGAAACATCACTATTTAGAGGAATATATCCGTTGGCTAGCGGAACCGGCATGGAATCCGCCGGACGGCGGAGAAACCTCCGTGGAAATATCCAGCCGGGCCTCGCCAGTGATCACAGAAATTCAGGAAAAATATCCAAGTGGCAACGTCCTCGTTGTCTCCCACAAAGCGACCATCCGCATTATTCTTTGTAATCTACTCGGGATTGACCTCGGGCGATATCGTGACCGAATCGAAATGTTAGCCGCGGCCGTTAGCATTGTGAAGTTCGATGTACACGGTCCCATGCTACAGGTCTTGGGGGATCGTGCGTACATGGGCGAAGAGTTACGGACTCGACCTGGAAGCTAGTGTAGGCGCGTTGACATTTTTCAGTCTCATGCCAAAAACGGCCGCACTCCTCAGCCAATTCGGTGAGTCCGTAATCCGGGAAATGACCCGGATCTCAAACCGAAATAACGCAATCAATCTCGCGCAGGGCTTTCCCGATTTCCGTCCACCGGAAGAACTGACCGATGCGCTAGTCACCGCAGCGCGAGGGCCGAATCACCAATACGCAATCACCTGGGGAGCGCCCTCCTTTCGTTCAGCACTGGCGAAGAAAATCCAGAATTTCACGCAGCTTGAAGTCGATCCCGATCGGGATCTCGTGGTTACTTGCGGTAGTACCGAAGCGATGATGGTCGCCTTGATGACCGTTTGTAATCCCGGTGACAATGTCATCGTTTTTTCGCCCTTCTACGAAAATTATGCAGCAGATGCCATTCTTTCCGGAGCAAACCCTATTCACGTCAGTTTGCGCGCTCCGGAATTCCGGTTTGACCGCGATGAACTGCGACTGGCCTTTGAGAATTCGCGACCAAAAGCGATTGTTATCTGCAACCCGTCCAACCCGAGCGGGAAAGTATTCGACCGGGAGGAGCTGGCATTTATTGCGAGCCTGGCAGAGGAGCACGACAGTTTCGTCATCACCGACGAGGTGTACGAGCACATCGTTTACGAACCTTTTCGGCATACCGCTTTTACGACGCTACCGGGAATGTTCGATCGAACCCTCACATGCAGCTCTCTCTCAAAAACTTATTCAATCACTGGATGGCGGCTCGGATATGTCTGGGCGAGTGCAGAGATCATTTCCGAAGCTCGCAAAGTTCATGATTTCTTAACGGTCGGCGCGGCCGCGCCACTTCAGGAAGCCGCGGTGACGGCGCTTGGATTCGGCGACGAGTATTATCGCCAACTCGTCTCAAGCTACACGGCAAAGCGCGATCTATTTCTGTCCTGTCTTGAAAGGACTCGATTGAATTTCACTCGACCGGAAGGAGCCTACTACACTCTTGTCGATATCTCTTCGCTTGGCTTCAAAAACGACCGGGAATGCGCAGAATGGATGAGCCGTGAGGTCGGTGTCACCGGCGTACCGGGCTCCGCCTTCTTTTTTGAGCCGGAACATCGATATATCCGATTTCATTTTGCCAAGAATGAACAAACGCTCCAAGCGGCCGGGGAGCGGTTGGTTGAAAAGCTTGGGTAGAAAAAGAGTTGTCAGCGGCGCGAAGAAGTTGCCAGTGTCGGTGGTCAGTTGGGATTAGGAGACGGGCAGTATTGACCAACTGGATTAAACAGTGGTTATTCGTTCGAAGCTAGAATTGTAACATGCGAAGCCAATTCTGCTTCGCGGTGGTTGCACTCCTCTGCGGCGCCCACAGACCGCAAGTCTTCATCCACCTTTCTTCCACTGACAACCGACAACTGACACTGACAACTTCCAAGTGACTATCCATTCTTTCCGGGTCTCTTCCGAATCACCAGCGCAGCAACGATTGCGTCGCTTAGCCATTTCTCGTAACGGTCCGAACTCCATTTGCGTTCGATGACTAGCATTCGGTAGATGTCACGCGCGGTGAGCGTCCAGTAGATGTCCCTTGCCTCTTTTTCATCCAATCCAGGAAGCAATTGACCGGATTGAACCACCAGGGCAATCGTCGGAGCCTGACCTTTATAGCGACCGTTTTCCTTTTCGGTTTCGATCGCCGCAAGTTCCGGAATCACCACACCAGCCTTGCGTAACAAATCGAATTCCGACTGCTCGGAATCATACACCTGCCGCGCAATTTGAGCTGACAGTCGCAGACGCGCGACCGGGTCTGCAATTTCGTGCGCCGCATCGACAAGGGCTTGATAGGCAGGACCAAATGCGGCGCGATCAATCAGTTCGGTCAGAATTTGCCGTTTGGAGCCAAAGACCGCATAAACCGTAGGCGTCGCCACTCCGGCTTCTCGGGCAATCGCATCAATCGTGGCCGTCTCGTAGCCTCTATCCAGGATTAGTTGCCGTGCAGCGTTAGCAATTCGGGCACGCGTCTCATCGGCCTGTCTTTGCCGGACGAGAGAATAATAAGTGCGAACAATTTTCTTTGCCATTGACGACCCGAAACATTTTAATATAGTCTACTATAACGAATATATTATTTGCCTTTTACTCTGCCAAATATTCTGTCCCTGGAGATCCGCACAATGAACACAGCAAAACTTGAACCCCATCAAATGCCCAATGCAATCGTTAATTCGCTCTTTGGAGAATTGCTGAACGCAGGCAATCTCGAAATCGCCGATCACCTCGTTTCGCCGGATTTTGCTGGTCCAGGTGGAAAGGGACCGGAAGGTTTCAAGGCAGCGATTTCTCCATTGCTCCGGGGCTTTCCCGACCTCCATTTTACGGTGCACGACATAGTGACCGAAGGCTCGCGGGTCATGGTCCGCTGGACGTCGATGGGAACCCATGGAGGACCGTTTGCCGGCGTCGCACCGACCGGACGCCGGGTTTCCAATGAGGGCATTTCAATCTACCGAATTGAAAACGGAAAAATTGCGGCGAGCTGGTCCCAGATAGACCGTCTGGGGGTCCTTCAGCAAATCGGAGCTATGCCGCCGACTCCAGAAAGTGTCCCTGCGCACAAGACAGGAACCCCGGATCGCCTGTGACGCAACCTTTGCCCCGAATGAAGAGCCGCTGTCGAATCTGGGTTCTTTATACGTATTTCCAATTGCCTCTATCAACTGACAACCGACACTGACAACTTCTTAGTTAGCCGAAAATCGATTGGCGTTCGCTCCATCTGTTCGCTATACTTCTGCACCCACTTGAGGAGCGAGAATGGCTTGTTGCGGACAAAAGAGACAGCAGATAAGAACGCATTCGTCCCCAGTTCCTCGACCTCATAGTCAGTTGAAGAATTCGGGCATTAGAGAGTCGTCAATTCATCGAGAGGGTATCAAATTTCAATATGTCGGCAAGACAGCTATGATCGCTATCGGCCTCATGTCGGGTCAGCAATATCGGTTTGCTAGCCCTGGTGAAATCGTGCTAGTCGATCCGCGTGACAGCGCGTCCCTGGAAGCTATACCGAATCTTCGTCAGGTTACCAATTCTTAGGTTTTCAGAGTATCGGAACTCATTTGCCGAGCGTGAAGCTTAGGGATGTTCGGGTCTGACGGCACGCTCGATATCGGCGATGACGATTTTATTCATTTCGAACATCGCTCGCATTGCAGCAGCAGCGGTCTCGCGATCGTTGCCGGAGATTAGTTCCAGAAGCCGCGTTGGTGCGATCTGCCACGACAATCCAAACCGGTCGGTCAGCCAACCGCATGGCCCTTCCTCGCCGCGATCGGTCAGTTTGCTCCAAAGCTCATCGATTTCGCCTTGTGTTTCGCATTCAACGAACAGCGAGACAGATTCATTGAACTTGTACTGCGGTCCGCCGTTCAGGGCGTAAAATTTCTGACCAGTAAGCTCGAATGTGACGAGCATGACCGCACCGGCCTTGTCGGGTACTGCGTCCGGGTAGTGGTTCATCGCGACAAGGCGACTGTCTTCGAAAAGGGACGTATAGAAACGGACGGCTTCTTCGGCCTGGTTGTCGAACCAGAGAAAGGTTGTAATTTTTTGGCTGATCTTGGTCATTTTCGTTTCACCTGGCTAATGTAATGGGGTGCGTTGCGGAACCTGTGTGTCACCTCTTCGTATATGAACAACCGTGGCTCTGACAAACGAATCCGGCTTCCTCGAAGGGCTTTGCAATCGCCGGACCAAGACCTGAAGATACATTAAATTTAGCGGTTCCGCCGGGTGCAAGTACCCGTTTCATGTTTGCTGCAATACTGCTTGGGTTCTTCCCCAACGCCTGCGATGGAATTCGACCACCCCAGATCTCACTGGCGGAACCGGACTTGGCTTTTTCGAGGAAGTCCCCCATATCGGCCTGAATAATGCCGCCGGTGGGATTTCTCGCGCGGATCTGTGCCTCTGTCAGTGTATTTCCGATCATGGCGTTCACATCGATAAAGCCGGGCTTCTCTCCTTCTCCGCCAAAATTGTAGCGCTCCGATACTTTCGGGGCTTCGCCTGGCGGCGGTTGGACCTTTGGCACTTCACCTGGCGGCGTTTCCACCTTTGGCGCTTCGCCGGAAGGCGGCTCTATCTTGGGAGCCTCGCCCGGCGGAACTCCGCGCGGCCCGCTTGCCATACCGATAACACCGAGGATGATTGGCGCGAATAGCTCTTGGAACATCTGTTTGGATCGCGCGATCTCCAAGGCCTTTTCGTTGACTTGTTGCATCGTGGCAACCTTGTGCATTGCGTCGATATAACTCTCCAGCCAATCGTGCACCTCTCGGACGCATGAGAACAGAAATGCGGTTGCGTCTTTGCGATTGGCAGCTGCTTCAAACTCGGCTCCGAGCATTGCGTTTACCCTTGTCGAAATCCACCCTTTGGCTGACGTAAACGCCCGGATCCATCGACGCTCGTGTCTTTTTCTCGACAGCTTCAAAATTCGCTATATCGCCAGACTGCTTGTCCATCCAGTAACGCAACCAGATTTGATACATCTGAAGCGCTTAGGCGCAAGATTCATTCCGGAAACGGCAAATTCAGTCTCAATAGGGCGATAAACAGATGTGCCGGCAGCCTCTTTCGGAGGTTGCTTTGCCTGTTTTCCTAACTCATGTGCTGGCATCAGCCTCGCTTGTCCATTTTGCGTGGAGGTAAGCGTGTTGACTTCAAATCGAGACGAATGTTGCGGCGGTAATTTTCCAGATCAGTGATCGGATAAACCGCCAGACGAAGCAACATTTCGGTTTCAGGATTCAAATAGAGGGTCAGACCTCGCGAAGGAAAAACCCATTCGCTTTCCGTCAGGCGGTAAGTGCCCAGGTACGAATCCAGTTTAGAGGCCGGTTCTCCGAGGACCTGAAGTAACGAAGGCAGATCGGGGTCGAGAGACGGATATTCAACATCCAATAACAGAATCTGTTCTTGTTCCAGATCTAACCAGGCGCGTACCCCCATCTCATAGTCATGAAGGTTAACAATGACAAAATCGGCACCGCGGTGCGATTCGCCTAACCATGCGCTAATACGGGGACCGTGGTCCCCTTCGCACAGGGTGGTGAGGTCCGTGAGTAATGTCTCTGGAGCAAGACCCTGCCAATCACGGAAGTCTCGGGCCGCAAATGTTTGAATGGCTTTTCGACCCTTCGTCTCGCTCATGGTTGAATGCTTAATGACCAATCTTTTCCGTCTCTCCAAGAAAATATGCGGCGTAGAGATTACGCGGACCGACGATGGACACCAGTTTGATCGCTTGCGTATAGGATTCGTAACGACGCCTCGACGCTGGTTCTATATGAATCGGAGGCTTCAGGGAATCAACGGGCCCCTCAATCTCCGCCCGCAGGGCCGGATCATTGACCTTCGGCTGGATGTTGGACCAGACAACTTCGTCCAGATACGAATCGACACCCTCGATCAGTGTGTTGAATTCATTTGATTGATCTCCGCCGAAGCTGGCCGCGAACGTGTCGTATTTCGGGTGTTTAAGCGTGTGAATGTATTCATGGATCAGTGTCTGGAACATGTCCCAAAGGAAATCCCGGTCCTCCTCGGGGGTTGGTTTTTTGAAAAGCTGGACGTTGATTTGACCGGCACTGGCCGACGCGTCCCAGCCGCGATCAATTTCATTAAGCTTCTTCACCTGGAGATCGGTCTTAGTGAATTCATCGACTAGTTTATCGAGCGACTTCGCTTCGAGGTTACTCGGCCCGAACTTAGGATCCGCATTGTGGGCCCGGTTGATTTTCAAAATGCCGTCATCAGACTGGAAAAAGTAGGACATCAACTGCCTTGCTTTTTCACGCCGTTGGCCCTTGCTTAGGCCGGATATCCGCTTCTGCTCATCCGCCCATGCGTCGTGGATATTGCCGCGTTTGGTTTTCGAATCAGCCTTCAGTGGCGGCCCGGTTTTGTACTTACCAAAGACAGCATCGGTTTCCCGTTTGCTGACGTTGCCTATATTTTCGAGCTCCTTAAGGGAGTGAACCTTGGTCGGATCTGCATGCTCGGCGGGCCCTTTGCCGACTACCATCATCGTAAAATAGGAATCGATCATGCCCGGTATGTAATCGCGCAGTTTCTCCTCATAGGTCTTAGTTTCGCCGGGCAAAGTGCTGACGAAAGGCAGCGGGGCGCCTCCGGCATCAGTTTTGACATCGGGCTTGAGCGCTTTTTTGATTTGGGTTTTCTCGGCAGGCGTCGGGATTTGCGTTTTGGCGCTCAGCGTCGCAGGTGTTTCCAGCAGGGAGACGTCTTTGGACACAGTTTGAACCACGAGATCCATCTGCGCCACGATCGCTCCTGTTCTGGTTGCCTTTTCTTGAAGTGCAGTCTTCCTGGCCGCGTCACTTTCCTTTGCGATTTGTTCCTCAAGATCGCCCAGTTCTCGCTCAGCGCCTACGCGCCGTCCAGAAAGATCTTTCACCGCGACGTCTCGTTCATCAGACGTGAAGGAGGCGAGATGGGCCAGGATTTCCTCAGTGGTCGCTCCAGAGTCGATCTTGGACTTTAGTACAGGCCAACTATATGGGAATTTAGGCGCTCCGGGCCCGGCGCTACCCTGTGGCTCTACAACGCCTTTCGACGCGGCATTACGCCCACCTTTAAAACGGGCTTCCAGAAATCCTGAGAGCTCCTTTAAAGAATCGCCGCCGAAATCATCCAGAAGCTTCTGCGCCTTTACGCCGCCAACACTAAATATACCGCGCAGATCACTGTCATCGCTTTTCTCCAGCAAATCCAGAATGCCGCGTTCGTCTTCGCTCCCAACATATCCGGTGTCCATTTCTCGGATCAGGAGAGCCTTTTGTGTACTCGTAAGATTAAAATCCTGGGCGCCGGCTTTCCATTTCCGCACGATCGCGCGAGCCTTGTTGTCGCTGTCAAAGCGATCCTCTATTTGGTTACTTTTGGTGACTTTATCGAGATAGTCGCTCAGTTCCTTATCAGAAAAGTCTCCCTCGGTAAGACCGAGAAAGATGCCGATCGTTTCGAAGATTCCTCGGCGCTGCACAATCCCGGCTGATAGACCGGCGCGCTGCTGTACAACGTGGGTTAGCTCGTGGGCTAAGAGATTCGTGCCGGCTAACGTTGCAGGATTGTAGTGATTTGCTGCGAATGCAACATCCTGTCCCACTGTGAATGCGAGCGCGTCAATTGACCGCGCCGCTTGTGCGGCTTCCGCGTCTGTGTGGATGCGTACTTGACTGAAGTCATGGCCAATGAGCGACTCCATGAAATCCTTGGTTCTCTTGTCAAGAGTTTGACCACTGGAGCGCAACAACGGATTTGCAGGTGCCAATCCGCTCGTCGCATGTTTAGACGTGTACTTTCCAAGCAAAGCTGGCTGGCTACCGGCGGCAGGTCTCACGCTTTCTATTGCTACTTTATCCGCTTCTTTCTCGTAGATGTCGCCAGATTGGCTGACGGGGAATTTCGTGACCGCGTGAGGGATTGTATCGACTTGTGATTCAAGGGGATCGTTGACAGCGTCAATTGTGACTTTACGCTGGATGGAAAGAGGAAGGTCAGAATAAGGAGAGAGGGTACGAGCATTACTCTGCTCCGGTGGCAGTACTGGTATCTGAGCAAAGAAGAATGGCGCGAGCCTCCCTCTGGAACCGGCAAATTCAGTCTCAACAGGGCGATTAAAAGATGTGCCGACAGCCTCTTTTGGAGGTTGCTTCGCCTGTTTTCCTGACTCATGTGCTGGCATGAAGAGCTGCTAGCCCGCACTTCCCAAGCGGCTTGCTACGGATTAAAACTCACAACCCCGAAAGACTTCGGGGTTGTGAGCAGTTCAGGCTATCGCGTTGTCTACTAAACTAGGCTGACCAAAACTAAGGTGACCACAATCCCCCAATAATTTGGCCGTTATGCAATCCCGCTGTATCCGGGGCAATGTCTTGTTCAAGCAAGTACTCGGCGACTAGCCCGTCCGGCGGAATTGTACCGTTAAAGACCATTTGCACTTCCGAAGCAGCAAGCGCCCGGCTCCAAAACCGCACTCCGCTGATCGCGCCGAGAAAAAAGCTTTTTAAATCGCGTGTCGCAATCCGAACTGGCGCGATGCCATGCTGCGAAGTGATGATACCTGCATAAGATTGACTCTGCCTTAAAACGCCGTTCTTATAAATGAAGGTATTTTGACCATCGGCTATGCCAACAACGTGGATCCATTCACCGGCCTGAACCGGGTCCTGAAAATAGCTGCCAACGCCTTCCCCACCCTGCAGATTGAAAACATAGAAGCTGATTCGGTTCGGTCGAGGTGGAACATCGGTAGTCGTCTCGTTGTACATCCGGAACGTCCATTCATGCTGCCCGGCTTCTCCCTTGCCCATCCAATGAACGTAACCAGTGCTTTCGGAATCAGGGAATGTCAGCACATCAGGCCGCATCCACGCTGACACCGTTAAACTGTTTGCTGTCGCAACGCTGAAGTCGGAGCTATCGGAAATCTCGATATAGTCACTTGCCGTGCCATTAAACTGAAGAGTACTCATATTTTGAATATTGTTGCTTGAGCGGACGAAGTCTCCAGAACGCGACCAGTCGCTGGAGCGATGTCTGAGCTGATGTCGCCTCGAAATTCTTCGGGAGTAAAAGTTTTCGCTCCGGCAAGCCGCTTCCCAAGCGGCTTGCTACGGATGAACACTCACAACCCCGTAAGATTTTGGGGTTGTGAGTGTTCAGGTTAGGTCTCTTCCGGTGCTTCTTCGACAAATGGCGCAGTCGGAATCCGAAGTGCAGGATTAGTCGCTTGTTCGAGCAGACTGGCGCCCGCGGAGAGCGAATGCCACAGTAAAGCGCGTTCCCAAAAGTTTTTACCGAGGAGTAACGCTAACGGTGCGGCCACCCAAAGACTTAAACAATAAAAACAGTCCAGCAACTTGCCCCAGAAACCATTGCCTGCTGACCGGCGCAATCGAACAGAGATATCCCAGGGACCATCTTCCGCTTGAAGCAGGTGGGTAATCCGCCAAACGGTGAGCAGCCCGAGAAATAATCGATAGAATTTCATTCTTAAATATAAAAACAGCTATAGCGCATTCGATTGCGACAAACGACTAATGCGCCAAGTCCGGAGTCAGTAGAACAGACGCCGACTTGGATTCAGATGATTTCTCGTATATAAGATAATCACCGGATAACAAGGCTCGAATTTGTTCGGGAGGTAACGGGCGCCACGCCGGGTCATTCGTTCGTTTAGGGCTTGTGTTACCAGAATGAATGATCCCGACTAGCCATCGATTGTCTGTTAGCGAAACAACTGTTGCACCTTGCAGCCCCCATACGAAAACCGTATCGGCGCCCTCGTTCACGTCAGAAAACCGATGTTTCAACCAAAACTGCTTTCGATAACAAAATGTACTACCACAGACCCAAGGCCGTTGTGTGCCAGGATAGATATATTCCCAGGCTCGTTGGTCACTTGGACGGTAAAAATAAAGGCGAGAAAGCCCGGTCAGAGTCATTTCCGGATACTTAGCCAGTTCGGAAACCTGGTACGAAAGCCGCCAATCTGCGAACCAATCGTCGTCGTCCCAATGAGCGATGATTTCTCCTCGTGCCTGTTCGCAAGCCAGATTGTGTTTCGTGCCCATCGTGCGACGCTGCTGCATCCGAACGTACCGGATTCGCGGGTCGTTCGGTATTAAATCTGAAACAGGATCTGATCCGTCATCGAGGATGATTAACTCTCGATTCGCATAGTCCTGACGCAAAAAGAATTGGATTGCATTGGGGACGAACGCCCTGCGATCGGCCGTTGGCATGACGCACGAAACCAGAGGCTCGGTTCGAACCGTATTAACGATCGGTGCGGCGACAGGTTTTTGCAATACTACCAAACTCGAAACACTCGATGCTCTGCGGCAAGCACCATTGGCAACGAGCTCATCAACAAGCCTTATGACGCCAGGATAATAGTGTGCGTAGTCGTGGAATGCGACGTAACTGCCTGGTGCCAGCCAAGGCTCGAACTTATAGAAATCTCTCGCAACATTCACGTAGTCATGCATCCCGTCGATGAAAAGAAAGCTGATCGGTTTGTCCCACTGAACCTTAGATGTATGAGCCTGGATCGCCTGAACAAAAGGAGTCAGACCGGTGGACGCGATGTTGCGATGAAATTTTTGCAGACTGGGCTCGTAGCGCTGAATCCCTTGATCCATTGCGCCAAGTCTTCCATCATGCGGATCGATTGAGTAGACTCTGCTTGACTTCGATTGAAGGGATTGAAGGACACTAGCCAATACCACGGTCGAGCGGCCGCAGTAACTGCCGATTTCGACGACGGCCCCTCCATCTCCAAGAGCAGAGAAGGCTCTAAAGAGAGCCGCAATCAACATGTCTGCCTCTTCGTCCGAGAGCCATCCCTCAATTGGCCTCATGCGAGCCAAAATTGGCATTGTAAGCAGCAACGGAGGCTGATCCTGCGATTCATCGGTCGGCATACGTTTTACTTTCTGAGCAATGGCCACATAGTGGTCATGTTTCTGGCGAACGTGTGAACGCAACGGGTCGTTGTAGCGGCGCGGAACTGGATGTATCCAGAAAACGTCGGGCCGAGTTAGCGCAATTTCGATATCCTTCAAGGAGTAGGGCACACGGTAACGAACATAGTCATAACTACATGGATTCTGAGCGATATCGTAACCTATCAGCGCAGCTACGGTCGCGAGGATGATCTCTTCCGAGGCCCAGATCCTCGTCCGAGACACTATCTCCTGCAGTTGCAAATCGTTGCGGAAGATTTCGACAAGGTCCCTGGCCGCATCAGCGGTGAAGACCGTAGAGGGCCAGAACGTCCAGTGGACAAATTTCTGTTCACCGTCCGAAAATCGCTTCAGAAACGGACGCCATAATTCGAATTCCTGATGCGCTGCAACAGAAGGGCCGACCGCATTTCGAGCGGACTGAATCGCAGGAGAATTACCTAGCAGGCCAACTCGATTCCGACCATTTAGGAAATTGGTCAAGCACTCTGAGTAACCCCTGCGGGCACATAACTGATCGGAATCCACGACGGTCAACGTGTCGAAGGAATCCTTTTCGAGGGCGAACTCCATACAATCGAGCGCGAAGTCATGCAGCCGTCCCCAGGAGAGTGGACGAGGGCTTGGGTGTACCTCTGCGCCGAATCGTGCAAACGGAAGGTTCTGATTTAATAAGTCCGGGTTCGCGCTGCCATTATAGAGCAGGATCGCGGATGTGGGGTCGAGTGCCTTTAGATTCTGAATCAGATCTATGATGCACTCCTGGCTCTCATGCACCAGGCAGGCGAAAATGTTACGGACCGTCCGCATAGCGCGAGATGGTTTTCGTGGATACCCCGAGAGCGCGTTATCGGTAGCAATTCGGAGCTTTCGCCCGATTCACACAATTCCACGCCTTCCAGGAGGGAAGAAGATCTTTCAGGGAAGCAGTTGAATTCTGATGCCCGAAGGCCAGGAGACGAGCCACGGCGGCTGCAATGGGCTGCCCTGTCGCCCGCTCAAAGCAGGTGAACCCAGGCGAAGGATTCACTTCAAAACAATACCATCTACCTTCTGGCGTACAGCGGAGGTCTAAGCCGGCCAGCGAAAGGTTCATCGATCGAGCCAGCAATTTACATCGCGTTTCGATTTCAGTCGGAATATCGCACGCCTGAATGTCGACCGGCTGCGACGTGTAACGATAGTCGTCCGCCTCCGAAATGACTTTGCAGGCAAAGGTCTCCTCGCCAACGACGTGTACCCGGTACTCGATGCCAGGGAGATACTCCTGGAATTGAGTCGGACACGCAACAATGTGGTGGAGTCGTTCCCTGTGTTCTGAAGTTAACCGGGATACGATGCTGCGAATTCCGCTAATTGATTTATAAATTACCTGATCGTGTTGCCGCCAAAATTCCAATGCTGCATCGGGATCGGTCGTGATCAAGGTATCGGGGATAAGGAAGCCGAGCGCCTCAATCCACGACGCCTGATACGGTTTTGAGCGGTTAGCTGCCATATCGCTAGGCCTGTTCAAGACCAGAGCGGGTGTCAAGTCGGCCCATGATAGCAGGATATCTTCAACAGCCTCCGCGTGCCGCCATAATTCACTATCAGGGTCCGCGCTCGCAACGCCAGGCAGTTGCGGCTGCTCGTGCGGGCGAAGATAAACCCCCTTCAGTGCAGCCAGGTCGAAGCGCTCGCTGCCCATGCGGAGCAGACCCTCCAGGCCGGTTCCAGCAACCAACTCCACTTCGGTGTCTTCTACCGCCCGCTGGTCGAGGAAAATAACGTGGCAGCCCGCCTCAATGAGCGCGTCACGCACCCATGCAATCGGCGGATCCGCGGAAAGACCCCAGAGGAGAATAGAATCCGTGCAACTCACGCACACCTCGCCTGTTCGCCTTGCAGATGGTCAAGGACGGCTTCCGCTATGACCTTGTCAGAAAGGTCCGCGGAATAATCGGCGCTGACAAAACGCCCATCTCGTTCGGGGTTGGAGAAGCGCACCGAAAGCAACTCGACTCCGGCTAAAGTGGCGAGGCATCTTGCTTGACGCCGCAAGGTGGAGTCAACCTCACCGATCACACGTTCGCCAATCACGGTTACGTTGGCTGAATCGGGGAGGTTTTGTTCTTTGCCTGAGGAACTAGACGGCGCTGCATGCCGATGCGAAGGTTCCACCGAAATTCCGGACTGCGCGGCTACGCGAACCCATTTTTCCCGCCGCCAGTAAGGTCCGGAAAGGGAAGTTGGTGTCGGCCGGTTAAGCACAGTACAGCTAAGTCGGGAGAGCCAGAACAATAGAAACGACGTCATTTCAGCGGCCACATATCTGCGATCCGCCGATGCAATTTCAACGAGTTCCGCTTCGAAAACACAAGGCAGGAGAGTTAGTACAGCGGAAATTTCCTCCTCTGCCACCTTCTGCCGTTCCACGACTAGAGTGCTCCGATCCGGAGCATTTAAACGCTGACGCCAACCTGCAACTGAAAGGTCTTGGGGCGTCAGAACGGCAACAGGACATGGCGCCCAATGCGAAGCGAGCGACATTGGAGTCTTGTCCCAACGGTTGGCAATGATGACGATCATTTGACCGAATTCGATGATGCACTAGCTAGCCTGAATTTCTCATGGGGACGTGAAAAGTGCGGGCTAGGCCTGCGGACCAACTGAAGGACGTTCTTGCGGCGTTATAAATGCCGTATGGGTACCGCTTGTGCTGCTCGCCTGCGCTGAAATGTTGGTGGAGGACGACGCTTTTGTTTCTGGCAGCCCCGTCTCTCTGGCCTTCTCAAGAAGGGCGGTCTTATCCACCTCCTTTGTTTCCTTAATTTCCTTAATATCCTTTGTATCCTTTATCTTAGAATCACCGGTACCGCTCAGCGTGATAACGAGCGGGCTCCCCCCGGCGTTGTGAAAGATGTCCAGCTGTGCACTCTGCAACCCGACGCTGGTCGGTTTAAAGACGACGTTGATCGTGCATTGTTGACCCGGTTGTAAGCTCCCGCCGCAACTATTGGTTTGGGTGAAGCTTCCGGCATTGGTACCAGCTATTGTCATTAAAGCGATCGTGAGAGCGGAATTACCGGTGCTCGTCAAAGTGAAAGCTTTCGTACTGCTAGAGATAGTTAGTACTGATCCGAAATTCCAACTGGTTGGAGAAACGCTTATCCCCGGAGCTGCCGCTACACCCGTACCAGACAACGGGATCAAAATCGTTCCGCCTGCGACGTTGCCGGCGTTGGTCAGAATCTGCAAAGTGGCTGACCGTGTTCCAGCAGCGGTTGGTTTGAACTCAACGCTGATCGTGCATGCTTGGTTGGGTTGCAAGGTAGTGCCGCACAGGTTGGTCAGCGCGAAGTCAGTAGTCTCGCCCTCGAGCGATATACTCGAGATATTCAGTTGTGAACTACCCGGATTTGTCAGTGTTACGGTCTGCGGTGCGCTGGTTATGCCTACCGTCTGTGCCGCGAAGACCAGGCTGCTCACCGAAGCATTAACCAGCGGCTGAATGCCTGTGCCGGCTAAGGTAATCAAGAGCGGTGTGGTGTCGGCGCTTTCCTGGATGCTGATTGAAGCCGTGCGGGTACCAGCGGCTGCAGGAGTAAAAGTAACAGTGATTGTACAAGAGGCGCCGTTCGGTGCTACCGCTGTACCGCATGTATTTGTAACCTTGAAATCTCCTGGATTCGCGCCGGTGACGCTGATGCCGGTACCAGGGAACGTGAGTGACGACTTGCTGTTATTGGTCAGGGTGACGCTCTGCGAAGTGCTCGTCGAACCGACAACCTGAGCGGTAAAGAAATTGATCGCATTCGCCGACAAAGAAACGGCTGGTTGAGAGGTCAACCAGAACCACATCTCGAAGTCGCCGGAGCGCCGACCGTCTCCGGTGGGCAATTGCAAACTTGTTGTTCCTTGGCCGCCGGATATGCCCAGGACGGCTCCATTCAGGTACACGCCCGAATTGCCCTGCGCCGACACAAAATTGCCTTTCAGTGTCAGACGGGCCAACAAAGGTAGCCCTCCCGGAGCGACATTATTCAGAAGCGCAGTTTGAGCGGCCGCAGTCGGAGTCCATGTGATAGTACCGGAGCCTGCGGATCCCACACTAACGCTCGCGGCGAGAATAAAGGGATTGAAACCTCCAGAGGGCGGACTGGTTGGGATAGGCAAATCCACTGTCACGAAGCAAAAGGGGCAATTAGAGGTCTGAGTGGCAGGCGAGCTTACGAGGGTCTGATTCAGCGGCGAATCGCAGATGATTGAAATGCCGCCAGCCAATTCCTGGACGGTGATCGGGCTATCATTCTGAAGGGTCGCGCCGCCAACGAGAATATCTGTGACACGGATGCAGGGATTCGCCAGAGCTGGGAAAATCGGACGGCTGTCGGAGAACGTTGCGGGTGTAGCAGTGAAGTTGACGATGCCCAGACGGCAGAAGTGATGTTGGATACCTGCCGGCGACCGCTTCGTTAGATTCTCCACCGAGCCATCCGCTGTCCGGGCGGCGAATGTCCAGAAATCACCGGCCCTGAATCCGAGCTGTTCCCATTGGCCGCTTACGACGCCGGGAGCGCTCCCTGTGACCGGCGCGACCGCAATCCACGCGGCGCCAAGATAGCTGACAACGCTTGCAGGCGCATGGGCTGAATAGGTCGTTGTACTATTCCAGGCATTGATAGAACTCCCCGAAGGTGCAAGATCGAAAGCGACCGTGATCCCGTTTTCCAGGATCAGAGCAGTGCCGGAAGGTGGGACGGGAATGCCGCTCGTCCCGGCGATGCCTCCGTTCCCAACAGAATCCAGGTCCATCCAACCAGTTGCTCCATCGCTTTGATACACTGGCCCTGCCTGGTCCCATCGCCGTATGCGAGTGTGGCGGCTTGGATCAGTCTGGTTGGAGCTGTTCACTGGGAAACTGGATGAAGAGACCGGTGAATCGAGTGTAATAGTACTAGCAGCCGGATTAATGCTATCGATTTTGTGTAATTCCCCGGTTTGCGGCTGACCGTTTGTTACCGGAGGATTCAATTCCAGGTAGTCGTCGATGATTTCGACCCAGTTTCCGGGATTGAATCCCAGCACCTGGTCCCGGCCTGTACTTTGAACCGTGAGCTGGCTGGCGGTGGCACCGACCGAGTTAGTGACAGTCGAAATGCTATTGACTATAGTCGAGACTGACGCATTTTCCCGCGACCACTTAAAAGTCGCTGTGCCGGGAGACAAAGGATAGGAAACTGATGCTGTGGGGCCTCCAGCTTGATGGATCTCCACTCGATAAAGCTGGTTTTCCAAGCCGGTATAACCGGTAGCCGGGCTGAGTGCGCAGGGTCCGGAAGGGGCCAGCTGTACTACGCCGTTTGTAAGCAGGCCCGGTGACTGCTGGAGCAAGTATCCCCAACTAGTTGTCTGTTCAATCGTCGAGTCTGGCGTCCAGCAATTAACACCACCTGTAATGCCGCTTATATCCAGCAATTTGACCTGCCAGACCATCTGCAACCGACCGGTGGTGTCAACGCCAACGGCTTTGTCCACAAGATTTACGTCTTCGAGATAGGTCACTTCTCTTTGCCAGACATCGAGATAGACTAGAAAAGGGCCGTTACCCGGGACAATAGCCCCCGGTAGATAAGGTTGATTCGTGTAGTTCGGGACGTCTGTTTCTCCAGCACCCGGCGGAGCTCCTGACCATTCAGCCAAAGCAGGGTCCCATTGTGCCTCCGCGAAGCTTCCATGGTTTTCGACCAGGAGCCCATCCACGTAGATTCGTCCCGTACCGATCGTGATTTGTTGCCCGGATGAGTAAGCTTTGATTTTAAATCCATAAGGCGTAGTAGAGGGCACACCGGTCAACCCAAGGATATCCAGAGTTCCAGCATGGACGCGGCGAGAGTATTCGGCGAGCCATTCGTTCCAATCTGAATCAAGCTGGACGCGCCCCTGCTGCATTACGACGCCGAGATAATCCTTCCAAGGATTAAAAGTGAAACGGCTGATGTCAAAACTCATGGCGGCTTTCCTTCACGTTTGATAAAAAATTCCAAACTCCAAACCAACCGGCAGATATTCCTGGAGTCTCACCTGCAGGTCATTTTCGCGGAGAGGCGCCAGCACGAAGTGGAACGCGCCCATTTCTCCGCCGTCGTCCGCTCCCTGGCGAATGGACTCGTCGGTTGACGGCACAAGCTTTGCATAGGCAGGGCTACCGTACCGCAAGCTGTAAAAGGTGGGCGGTGGTCCAGCCATCCCGAGGCCCGCGCATCGAAACTGCCGGGGTAAGACCGACCCGGCTGGAAGATAGCTGAATCGAACGCACCCCTCCTGCTTGCGGTCGGATTGAACGGGTGCAGTCCAACCGTCACCGGCGGCGAGTCGCGCCCAAACAATGCTATCAGAGACCAATGCGAAAAGCGTAGCGTGGATCTTGCCCACCACCGTGCAAGTCTGCAGCGTTAGGCTCCCACCGGAATTCACACCGTCGACTCCTGCGTATGCGACTCCGGCCGGATCCCTCGCATCAACGATGCTGTCCGTTAAGCTGGCGGTGGCTTGCTGGTTGATCTGCAAACCGCCCACAATTGACTTTTGAATAGTGACTTGAACGACCGACGATTCCGCCAGCAAAGTGGGTAGCCCTGAATACTGTGGCTCCGGCTCACCTCCAGGTCTGAGCGCCCAGCCTGGAACGAGCGTGCAATGTGTTAGCCCCAGATTGCCGAGGTCGTTATTGTCGCCGTCAGGAACGTGAAGCAAGGCCGGAGGAATGCCTGTAGTCGCTGAAGCCGGCGCATAAGCGATTACCAACCCGTTTAAAATAAATGTACTCGATGCTCCTCCGACAATCAGAATCTCTCCGGCTAATAGGAGGGTCGATCTGCATCCGTTTGCCGCACGCAGTTCGATCGTCGCTCCTGGCGGGACGCTGATTAGTAGTGCAGGGGAACCGGTTATCGGGTAGATCCCGCTACTGGTGATTTCAACTGCCACCTGTGCGTTTCCAGCCAGGTTTCCCGCAGCGAAATTCAAAGCATCCTGCAGAGTCACATAACGGGGTGGGCTTAAAGTATCGGGAAACTCCAGGACGGAAGTCTCGGTTTGGACCGTGAAGCTGTCTGACCGGGGGTATTCTCCGCCACCCATGTCACCGTTGAAGCCGTAGTAAAAGGAGGCCTGAAGCTGGGGCGTCGCCGACCCCGCCGGTGGGGACGTCCCAAGCGGAGTTGTGAGAGCGATCCGACCAAGTTCCGGATCGACGCAAGCGATATAGGGGTTCCCGATTGGTGGAACGTTAGCCCAGTCACCGTCTTCTCCGGAAAGATCACAGATTTGTATCTCGTAAGGGTTCAAAAGTGCATTGTTAAGGTACAAAGCCAAGCTGTTGCCTTCGCCGTAATAGACCGACCCGACACCGCTTTGAATGTCCTCACACAACATTCGGCGCGACAGTCGGTCTGGCACGTTCACGGGCTGGGAGGCCGTGGTAATTTCGGACCCTTGAGAGATTGGGTTATTGAAGAGAGGCATATCGGCCCCAAATGGGCTGAACCGGAAAAACCGCCCACTCGGATCTACCGCGGTAGCTGGGACTTTCGTGAGGCTGTAGGCGTTCAGCGACCACAGGAAGATTCCGATGCTCTGGATGTTGTAACGGCCTCCCTCCGCCGTGATACTGCGGACGTCAATCTTATGTGCGGTCGTGTCGAACCCTGTGTCCATGTATTCGCGCGCCTGCCAGCGGCGTAAATCGGGAGCATAATAGTTGCGGTGCCGAATCTGTTTTATGTATTGGGTCGTGGCCAATATTCTGAAGCACTCGGTCGCGTGGGCCCCCCATCCGGTGACATCCCTCGCTAATTGTTCCAGCACCAGGACTGTCCCTTTTCGACGCCGCAATGAAATCGTGTCGGCTACCTCTGCACGGGGACTGGCAACATCCGGCGCTATACCATTAACTAACTCGTACCCGATGAGATCACCTATGTAAGGTATTACCCACTGGGCGCAGGTTTCTATGAATTGGTCGTCGTACAGTTGGTCCAGGTCATATTCCAGAGCCGCGATTTGCTCCTCAATCAGCATAAGCAACGATTGGAGTGGACCTCGCGCGGCCTTTGCCGTGAGTTGATTTAGTTGTGTTTGCTGGGCTGGAGAAAGCGGCAAGATCGACGCCTGTAAAGCCCTGATTTGAGCGGCGTCAGAGGCGCTCAACAGGTTTTGCGATTGCACCAGTTGGGTGTCTCTGAGCCGATAGACGGCTGGAAGAAGATCGAAGAGCTTCTGTGTGCTCATGGCATAACCCCCAACACAACTGAACCAGGCCTCGGATCCAAAACCAGAATTTCGGCCGGGAGCGGTAAGGACTGGGTACTAGCCACCGGAACGTGGGCGGGGATAATGTTCGCGGAATCTGTGTAAGTCCGGGGAACAGAAATCTGCTGGGCCGCCCAGCTATTCCATGTCGACAGAGAAAAGCCATTGGACAAACCGGCCAGGTCTCCCGCGGTGCTGCTAAGCCCTGGCGTAATCCCTTTAACTTTCACTGCGAGGACGCCAGGAACGCTCTGAATAACGGCCGAGATCTCATCCAACGACACTCCCTTGCCAAAAGTTCGCTCCGCAAATCCGTAGGCCGTCGACAGGGTTTGCAAAACCTCAGTCATTACCGTTGCTTGCTGGTAGGCCGGGTCGTACCGAAGATCCGCAGACAAACCGAATAAAGTCTCGATAAAAGTTTGGATCGTTATGGGGATGAGTGGATTGCCGTAGTTTTGCAACGAGGCAAGCAGATTGGTCAGTGTCGGATTTCCGATTGGCAACGCAGCACCGTCCACCCCAGCCACAGTCAGAAAAACTCCTTGGCCCGGACCACTCTGTATCCAAACAGCGTAAGCCTTGGCTATACCGGCGAAAGTGCTTGCGTAGTATTGGTAATCGGCGAGAGACACCGCCCTTCCTAAGGTTAGAACCGTCAACGGTGCGTTGGAACGGATGTCGTCAATCGACTGAGGGTTCTGGCCGCCGGTAGCAGCTTCGGGATTAGTGACGCTGTAAACCCCGACCGGACGGTCGATCAGAGTGGTCAGCGAGTTGGCTGGAACGTTTCCGGACGATCCCAGTCCAATTCTGTAGTTGGCCTGCAGATTGTTCTGGCCTGTTGGCAAGGTTGCGCCTTCGTCTCCATCCCCGAAGAGGATATCGGTCGTTCCGTCCGATTGATTCAGGGCGGCGAAAACTTGCTGTGAGGAACCTGCTCCGTAAAGGCTTGGCACTTCGGTCCAGGTCGCTCCGTTCGCCAGCACTTGAAGCGTGCTCTGTCTTCCGGTTTGCGTGGGCGCCTGAAGATATGTGAGGGGACTTTGCCTCAATGTGAAGGTCTGATCGATAGTGGCCGCGTTGCCGCTTCCCATGATCTCGGTGACCGACTGGCCGTTCGTCGCAAGACCAACGTTGGCGTTTACCTTCGTGGCGGTTCGGTCGAAACAATTTGCAAGGTTTGATTGCAGTTGGAACTGGGTGTGAGGATACGGCGTCGATTGTGCCCCGATGGACGACACAAGCACGTATTCGCTTACCACCGGATCGGTGCTGCTGGAGGGCGCCAGGGAGAACTGGCTCAGCGAAAGCGGACCGCCGCCAGTCGCCTGCAATGTTCCTGTCCGGCCGTTCGCATCTTCCACCTTGGGCGTGATCGAAACCGTAGATGCGGTCCACGAGGGAACCGAACCGTCGGGGTTCAACGGCAGTGGCGCAGGGTCTGTTAACGTGAATATATCTCCGGGATTCAGCGGAACGGGCGTCGACTCATATGCGTCGGGAACAAATTCTAGTCCGGTGATTCCCGTGTTCACGGAAATCTTCTGCCTGGCGCCGGACAAGGCAATGACGGTTGCGCCGATGATGTCTGGGCGCAAATCTGCGAGATCGAGTAGCGCGCCGTAGAGTGGATGATCCAAAGGCTGGTCGGCGACTGCAAGTTCCTCAGTCTGGGCTAGGACGGACGTTCGTCGCGTTGCGACATAATAATTACTTAGATTGGCGCCCGAATCTGTTAATAGCCGGCTAATCTTTGCGCTAACTCCATATGCAGCTCTGGAAATGACAGTTGCTGATTTGATTTGATAGAGTGAGAGAAGTCCGGAAGGAGACCTGGAAGTCTCCTCGTCCGGCATGTTAAGAGCTAGCCAACCACCCGATACGAGCTTGGAATAGATCGCATCGAGGTCAACCAAACCGGTGCCCGGTCCCGCGAAATTCCAATCGCTATTCGTACTATTCAATTGGGAACTCGCCGCAATCGCGACCTGCGACCCTCTACCGCTACCTCCTATGGTAGCGGCCGTGCTAGTCGTGGAATAACCGTTGCCCGACTGGCTAACCGCCAGCTTTCCAGTTACGGCCCCAGTATTGCTAACTGTCTGAACCTGTAAGATTCCACCACTGCCGCCCCCGCCGGTGACCGTTATCAAATCCCCGACTTGGTATCCTGATCCAGCAGAACCACTGCTGGGAACAGGAGGGGATGGATTTGCAGCAATCGGACCTGGTGCACTGTTTAGAGCTGTAATTGTGGTCGAGGCAAGCATGAGCGGGCTTAGGGCGTTGTACCCAAACAGTGATGCTCGCTGCCTGAAAGCGTAGAATCTCGGATTTTTCTGCGCAGGTTTGATTCGCTCAAGTTCGTCTCCTAATCCCTCACTCCACGCGATATAGGTGCGACCGTTCACAGCATCCGGGGTAACTGTAGTCACAACGCGGACGTCCCACTTGCTGCTTGCAACAAATTGCAGCCGCTCGTCGCCAACGATCAGAATCAAATCGCCAGGCTGCAATTGGGTGGCAATACCTTGCAGATAAACCGCGGTGTCTGCAATCTGCGGTTGCCAAGAGTAGGTTGTCTGCACCGGCATTGCGCTCCAATCGACTTTGGCCTGGACATCGGCAGCGGTCTCAAACGTCTGTGCTGTCTCTCCCTGGGAGGGAACGCTCTGAAGCTGCGTGCCTTTCGGGATCGTGATCGCAGGCGCGGAAGGGTCTGGAGGTTGTCCCGGCGCCGGCCTCAAGCTGAACGCTACGTAGGTTGATGCCGAGACGCCGGGCGAAGGCTGATATCCAATCAGTCTGGAGAGTTCCGTTAGTGATCGTGATTGCGTCGCTGTGCGCAGGTAGCTCTCATTGGCCAGCCGTTCTTGATAGAATGTCAGGACGTCGAGTATCACCGCGGTTGCGTCCAGGAAAGCGACTGTGAAATCGTCGTTATCTCTGGTTTTAAGCGCTGCTAGGGCCGGATAATCGGAGCTGGAAAGCCTGGCCAGCATGGATTCTTTGAAGGTGGCCCAAGTACCCACGCGATAGGAGACGGAAGAAAGCCCGGGCAGATTGGTCCGAGCCGTCGGCGTCTGAACAGCGGTGCCGCCGCAGCAGCCGCAGTTCGAATCGGATGTGCCTGTGGAGCTCATGGTTATTCGCGCCTTCTGCCTTTCCTCCTGGCGCTCATTTTCCGCCCTGCATGGCCAAAACCAGCTGACCGTGGTCGGGAAAACTGGGATTGTTTTCCAATCGCGCTACCTGCAGAGATCCAAGTTTGATTTGTCCTGCAGCCAGGTATTGAGTGGTATTCACCCCCTGAGGTTGAAACTGGGTGGCCGTCACCGACACCACGCCCGGCACGGATCGCGCCGCAGCGTAGACAGGGCTTAAATAAACGGTCTGTCCAAATGTGAAGTTGTCAGGATAGAACAAACCCTTTTGGCCGTTCGGCAAAATCTGGTTACCTAAAATCTGCAACAGTGATTGCTCGACTTGGCTCTGGAAATAACTCGGGTCGACGCACACTTGCAGTTCGATTTGGAGCGAGACATACTGGGGGGATTCCAGTTTGAGATCCTGGCCGGCGAAACGGTAACGTTCCACGGTTTGTTTCAAAGATTTTTGAAGGGTGGAACTCAGGTCACCGCCCCCTTTCGGTTCCACTGCGAGGAATATCGAGTACCAGCTCCCGGTCCAACGCAGCGACGCCACAGCCTGGTCCACCTGAGAATTGGCTTCTGCCACGGCTTCATAGTCTGCCATCGTCACAGACCTTTGGAGTGTGCTCGGCTCCTGGGAGAGAAACGCTTGGGGCGCCCGCCGCCTGATCTGATCGTTGGTCTCCGGATCCGTACCTCCACTCGCTGGAAGCGGATTAGTGCAAGATTGAATCCGGGCATCGGCAGCCGCGAGATAAACCAGACTTTCCGCACCGACATTCCCCGCGGTTCCGTTACCAATCCGGTAGTTGGCGACGAACTGGGTTCCAGAGTCAGGTACCAGTCCGTTTGTTTGTCCGGATGTCGCACCTGGATCGAGAGGCGTTGCGAACCTCAATCTTGCGATACCGTCCGATTCGACTTCCACAACAAAGACTCGATCGGACTCGGCGCTTCCCAAGAGATCTTGCTCCGGGTTCCACTGCAGAGGAGTAGATCCATCGACGGGAGTCCCTTCCAATGTGATCTCCGGAACCGCATCGCTAGGATCGAAATCGGTAAGATCAGACGCGGCAAGACTCAGGTCTGGAGCCTGAGCGAAGCTTTTTACGGTGACTAATGGAGAATCGAACTGACTACCGATACTGACCAGTGCAAAAGGGGTCAGCGGCTCGACGATCACCTGCTCGAGCGGCACCGGCAGCGTGACACCCACGGCACCCGAGGAGGGGTAAAACACGATTTCAACGTTCAACGCCGTTGTTGCTTGCTCGTTCGAACCATGCGTCTCTTGTTCGATCTCTCGTGTCAAGACTCCAAACGCCTGAGGCCAATCCGCCGGCGCATTCGCTTGAAGCGTCAGAAACGTGACCGGCGGACTGTCATGGCTCTGCAGATTCAAAGTACCGGTGCTCGGAAGCGCAGTTGGCGCCGCCGGATAATTTGAAGGGGAGGTCCCGGGAGGGAGATAGTTTGAGGGAACGCGGATCAATCTCGAAAGAGAGTTGATTTGGAGAGCAACATAGTTCTGTCCTGTTGGATTGAATGAGAGATTTGTGAAACTCTCGAGAGTAATCGTCGTTAGCGTATCGCCGCTTTTCACCGGCGGGATGTAGACCACCGAGAGGTTAAAATTCCCGGAATTGGTTTGGTTCTTCTGAACGACGACACCAAAATATTGCGGCCATGCGGCCGGGTTGACCGCATCAATCAACAAGGAGATAAAACCGTTTGAGTCCGTTAAATCGATGGAACCATTCGGCCCAAAAACTTCCAAAGCCGGTGTAACCGGAATGCCTGCCAATGATTGGGGAACGGCCTGAGTGAGAGGGCTGTCCGGAATTTCCGGTCGAAAACGCGCAGGCAACCAAATGGTCGCCGCCGGATCGCACCGATTCGCAGCGGGATTTGGTGCCAACTTTAGTCGCGGCGCCGGCACGCTACCAAGGTTCGTCCCAGAAATTGAGAGGCCGTGGTCTGCTAAGACGACGTTTCCGAGCGCAACGCTTACGTTTGCTACACTCTGCACCGCACCGCTTGAATCTATATAGACGGATGAAATACAAATCGGGAACGGTAGGGCATCCTCCTCAGCCCATTGTATTTCGGTGACAGCAGCGGGATTAGAGGGAGGAGATTGTGTCGCGGAAACGGAGTTTCCGTTCTGGTCAAAAAGCGGGTCAACCAACGGCTGGCCGTTGGCATTGGTCGTAGCTACCTGGGTTAGCCTGACAGCGCACCGATGGCGGAGATCTGCGTCCGCCGGATCTCCGGTTTGCGGCCCGATTACCTCTTGGAAAATCAACACGTCACCGGGCTTCAGATTTGGATAGGAACCGTTGAGTGTCGCTTCCACGGCGCCCTGCGGCAGGCAGCAGGCAGTGTTGCCCCACGTATAAAAAGCAATCTGATTATGAGCCTCGTATAACAGAGCATCCTGCATCGGCTGAAAAACCTGGACGCCGATCAATAAGGCGGCCTCTTCGTTGCCGGCGCCGACGGCAAGACTGGAAGGCATACCCGGCGCATAAGTGTAGAAACGCGTCACATTACGATCGAGGAAGACTGCATCGTCGTTATCGGCTGCGACAGTCAGTCGCATCCAGGTCCTGGCGTTGCAGCCATCGTGGATGTGGTAGTCCACCAGACGCGCGTGGCGTCTTAGCGACACTCGGCTGCGTGCAGTCTCGATGTAGGCTTCGGTCGCGATCGCATCCTGCTGATAGCTCAGATAATCGCACCGGTAGGCGATCAGTTCGGCCAGAGCTACTCCCAGATCTGCTTCAGTGGCGCCGCCCCAAGCCGGCAAAAGCTGATTTAGCCGGTCCAGAATAAGCGTGCGAAAAGTACCGTAATCCTTAGCTAGATAGTTTATCGGCGGCGGCGTGAGTTGGTTTTGACTACAATCGGGAGGCTGAGGATTGCAGTCAAAATCAGGTCCACAATCAACCTTGAATGAGAACTTTATTTCGGCCAACTGCGGATCGAAGCCATCCAGGACCGATGTGACGTCGAAAGCGCTCCCTGTTGCCTGGGCCGTCGAACTTACGAGACGCAGAACGTATGTAGAAAAATCTCCTGATTTGTTAGTATGCACCACCAGCACGTTCTGCTGGGGTGCTGGCGCTGAGGAAACGGATGTGACGGTGACATCTGTGATGCTTTCACCGCCCTCAATCATTACGTTGTCAGGCGTCAACGCGGAAGGAGCCGGTTTCAGGCAATGAATAAAAAGAGTTTGCTGCGCGGTAGCAGTTAGTTGAGGTGGGCTTCCTGGCTGTGGAGGACTAGCAAGCAGCGGAGGGCTTGTTGTCGCGCCCCATTCTTGCTCCTCCACCTCCAAATAATCGATTCCGTTTAGCGCGATCGTGGGATTTTCCAGAATCGCGCTCTTCCGTTTGAGATTGCAACAGCTGTAAATCATGTGCTTACCGGGTAAACGAAGGTCTGCACCTGAGTGACGTCAGTGGACAGGAGGGTGTAGGTGACCGTGACTGTCAGGATTGCGTCCTGGGCCGAAACAACAACCGACTGAATTTTGACTGAACTCCCTAACCATTTCTGCAAGGCGCCCTGCACCGCGAACTGCGTGGCTGCGGCCATTTCCATGCTCGTCGGCGCGAAAGCAAGCTGCAACAGGCCGCTGCCGAAATCCGGCATGTTGACTCGTTCGCCCGGGGATGTGAACAACACCTGCTCCACGAGTTGGGCGATGTATTCGTTCGAAGGGTCCAACGTGCGGCCCCGCCCATCGAACTGATATGGGAAGTTAACATTCATCGGTTGTTAGTCCGGGCTCAGAAGAACTCTGTGGGTGCGGCCCCGAATGGCATCGATTCAGGTAGCAATCACTCGCGTTTGGGCCTGTACCGGCATGAGCGGGGTGCCAGTCGGCACACAAGTGGCCATGCCGGTCATTATCGCGACCGGCTGACCTTCCGATAACACTTGCACCGCTCCGACGACCCATTGCGCGGTGACGCATGGACCGTTACCCGCCGGCGGAACAAAGGCGCATCCAGCAATTGAGTAGGGAGCTGCAATCGTGGCAATAGGCATTCCCGACACCATCACACGTACGCTCGGAACAGTCGGAATGGCTTGTCCCCCGTGCGCACAAAGGACAGTTGCCCCCATATGCAGAATCGGTCCGGGCATTTTTATATCACCGTCAACGCGTCGATGTTAATCGCTACGGCCGGACCGACGAGGGTGATCGTCGCGCCCTGACCATTACTGATATAGATCCCCGTCTCGTTTACGACGATCATCGCCCCACTGACACTCTTGAGAACAATTCCGCCGCTGACGGGCGAAGGCGGAGCGTCGCTTACCATCACCATGTTCTGGCCGGTCGTTTGCAAAAGAATGTTTTGCCCTGGCGGAATGGCTGGCGGTGCGTTGGCAAAAATTGGAACGTCGGCGACAAGTCCCCAGAATCCTCCGGTCCAGATGGGGTAGTCCGGATCCCCTTGCTCAAATTCGACCCAGACCTGGGAACCAATTGGCGGCACGATAAAGCAGCCAGACTGGATCCCGGCTGCAGGAACACATGGCATCGCCCAACTCGACGGAATTTCTCCCAGAACATCCGGGACCTGCACCAATACGCGGCCGATCTGTTCAGGATCCAGATTTTCGACGACCAGTCCCCGGTATTTGCCATAGAAACGCTCGGGAGAGCCATTCGATGAAGAATCTTGATCACTCATACATTCACTGTCGGGACGGTCGAGACCAGACCGTTCCGGGTTAGAGTGAAGTCCTGCTTATATTCTCCCCGCTTGATCTTATGAGTGACGCTCTTCACATAGTAAAGGCCGTCAAATGCCGGGCCTGCCCCGCGCACACCGACCAGCTGTCGCGCCTTCAGGATCCCTCCGTAGCGTGTTACATCGAGGCTGCCTACGCATGAGACTGCTTCCGCGTTCTTAGCAGCCGCAGCCAGACCCATCATAATCGCCTGTGGGATCGGTCTTTTGGCAAGGTCCTTCCGTAGAGGTGACAAGTCAGGCGGTATGAGGTTGGTCGGCAATGGCGGAATCAGACCGAGTGGCGGATTGAGCGGCGTGATTGGAGGCAATGGAATTGGAATGCTGACGCCCGTTTCCGAGATGTAAGTGTAAATCAAAGGAATTTTGTTCTGCTCCTGGTTGAATGAGAAATGCAGACTCTCCACGTTGGTATAAGCGTCCATGTCAGCGCTTAAAGCAGCCTGCGCCGCGCCGACCTTGATCTGAGGTCCCCAATAAGCCTTGCTCATCCCTGGCGATGGACCCGGATCGATGTAAAAAACGTAACCGGCCTCATCCGCCAGAGATCGGATATACTGAAGATCCGTACCTTGTTGACACGGGATCTGATCGATTGGCAGAGGGACGAAAAGCAAGACGCTTGGGATGACAAGGGGTACAACGCCGAATAGTGCGTACTTGAGCAATAGAAGTGCCACGCGAGCTTCCGCGGGGAGCGCCGGGAAAGGAAAGCCGGTCATTTTTGATTTGTCCATTAAGACGGTCAGATCCTTTCCCATGATGGTGAGTGTGGAATTGGAACCTTTGTCACCGGGAGAAATGTGATTCTCAGTGATTACGCCATCGATCAGCACGTTGCTTACGCCATTGACGGTGGCCACAATGACAACGCGCATGAACAAAAGCGGCATCGTTCCTCCGGTCAGCAGGAACAGAATCTGCAAAGGCGACTGTTTATCGATGCTGAATGTTAGTTTGAAACCGCTCTGGCCCACGTCTAACACTTTTACCTCGACCTCGGCCAGGGCGTCGAGCACCGGCCTGGGCGCCGTCAAAGGGATGACCGGGCCGATCATCAGACTCAACTGGACGCTGCTAAGCACCTACCATTCCTCCGGGTACGCCTTGCGGCATCGTGATGTTCAGGACTGTTCCGGGGCTCTTTACCAGCTCGTTGGGTCGGATGGCTCCATTAGCGTCGCAGATGAGCCAGAAGATCAACGGATCCCCGAGATATTTCGCAGCCAGAAGATCAAGTCGATCTCCTTGTGCGACTGTGTGCTGAGCGATGGCGGCGTAATTTGGAGCTCCCGGCTGCGGCACAATGCGCCGCGCCAGGTAGGTAAAGCTCTGACCGTTGGGAGCGGTGTAGGAAAGTGTGCTCGAACCATAATAACGGCTGTCTGTTGGGAAGGTGACCGCCGGGACCACCCCCATTTGAATAAGCGTTTGCAGCGGATAATTCATGGCAAGCTTCCGAGACCGAGGACCGAGATCGCCACATTGGGCACCAGGGACGCCAATTGTTCTTTGTTACTTAGGTAGGTCATGAAAATGTGTCCCCCGGGATGGTCAAATCCGAGATCGTCAACATTCAGGACTCGCATACCTAGACTGACCTTTGCACGAATAGGGTTCAGGTTCGGATCGAATGCTTCCTCCGTGACGGAGAATTCTGTTAGTCGTACAGGAACTACGCGGCTCCTGCTCCAGACGAAAAGGGTCAGCGGTTGCTCGAGCGGGATGATTTCGAGCGTGCCATTGTTAGCCATGTTGTTATCGGCTTCCAGTGTCTCAACCGTCGGGTTAATCAACATTTCCAACTGAGCCAATTGGGGGTGGAGACCATACTGGACGGTTGTCGGGTTCTGCCTCGGAAATTCCAGCTGATCTGTTGCGTCCAGCTCCGCTTCAACCTTGAAGGTTTCAATCGCGGGTCCGCGCAATCGCAGCGCATCGACGCGTACACCATCTTGACCGCCTGGTAGCGCTTGAATCTGAAGCGTCCGGCTTAAGGAATCGGGGTTGTATTGTAAGGCTATCACGCTCTGCACCGCGGAGGTGTCCGGGTCCATGGTGACAATGCCGCCTTTGACTAAGCGCGGGGAATTCGGAAAGCCGGTCATGCGATTCCGTTCTTCACTTGTGGATGAGCAGCACCGGGCGCAGCAGAATAAAGCAGAGCGCTTTTCACGGATTCAACCCTTTTCCGATTGCAAGGCCAATGCGCGCGCCGAGATTTCTACCGCCCGAAGTTCCCGTTGAAAATGGAATTTGACCTAACTTCAAGACCGGCGTGTGGTGAGTTCGAGCCCAGGCCGCACGGGTCGAAGGGTTGGCGAGCACATGCCGTAACTCCGCTTGAAGCCCTTCCAAAAGAGCGCCTCGGCAGGCGGGTTCGAATCCGCGCAGGACAAACTGGTCAATCGTGACGGTGATTCGGCTCATCTCTTTTGGATTCTTGTCAGGCAATCCGGCATTCCCTATCTGTTACAGCTCACGATCCCGCTGGCTCTGCCCTCCGGCGTTTGCAAGAACGCATCTTGGGTGGTGCCCACCTGGTCAACCAACTGGCAGCTTTGCGCGTTCATTTGATTGAACATGGCGGTTATGACCCTGCGGTCGGCCGGAGCCGGACGTGTAGGCCAACGCGTCGATGGCTCGAGCCGATTCTGCTGCCTGCTCATCGGTGTGCAATTTTACCCGACTGAAATCATACCCGAATCGATGCTCAAACCGGTCACGGATATTTTGGCCCAGAGGCTCTCCTGGAGAGTTCAGCACTTCAGCCCGTTTCCCGTTTCCAATTCCGACTCATACCCACCCCCGGACTTCCGCCACAGAAAGTGCACGCTCGATTTTTTGGGTTTCCAGCATTGCGGCCCGAAAAAGATGCTCCATTTGAACGGGTCTTTCGATCGTCTCTGCGGCTGCCAGGAAAGCAGCGTTCAGAGCGATGTTGCGAATGTTCCCGCCGGCAATGTTGAGTTGAGAAAGACGCTTGTAGTCCAAGCCTTGTGTCGGTGTTTTGGCCGGAAAAATCCGCATCCAAATGGCTTCGCGCTGAGCGGCGTCTGGGAAAGGGAAATTGACTATAAACCGAAGCCGGCGCTGAAATGCTTTGTCCAGAACCGATTTGAGGTTGGTTGTTAAGATCGCCAAACCCCGGTAAGACTCCATACGTTCGAGCAAATAGCTCACTTCGATATTGGCATAACGGTCGTGACTGTCTTTCACGTCGCTGCGCTTGCCAAAGAGGGCGTCGGCTTCGTCGAACAAGAGGAGCGCACCTCCTGCTTCCGCAGCATCGAAAACCTGTTTCAAATTTTTCTCAGTCTCGCCGATGTACTTGCTGACCACCGCCGAAAGGTCGACGCGGTAAAGGTCCAGGTTTAGCTCCCCAGCCAGGATTTCCGCGGCCATTGTCTTGCCTGTGCCGCTCTCTCCGGTAAAAAGTGCGCTGACCCCCAAGCCCCGTCGACCTTTGTTGGCAAATCCCCACGCATCGTAAACTTTCATGCGATGACGCACTTGAGAAGTGATCTGAAGCAGCGCTTGTTTTTGGAGTTCCGGCAAGACTAGATCGTCCCATTGGGCAGTAGCTAATATACGCTGAGCAAGATCGTCCAGTTTTGGCCGGGCGAGAGATCGGCACGCATTCCATAGGTCCTGGGTCTCGTCTGACTCTTGATCTGAATTGAGCAGCGAGGCTGTGTAGATGACATTCCTGGCACTTAACTTGAATTGTTGGGTAACACTGTCCAAGGTCCCATTTAACGCGATTGCTGACGTGCCAAGGGCTCTGTGCCAGAGTCGCTTCTGCTCAGCCGGTTGCGGCTTGTCGACGTCGAATCGAAGAAGGGGCCGATCTATGTGGAGAGGTTCGCGGCTCGAGAGAAAGAGCAGACTGCGCAACCTCTCGGTCAGGCGTCTGCTGGAATTCGCAAATCCTCCCGAACTGCAGTCTATCAGCAAGGCACCAGGAAGAAGCAGCGCTTCCCTCTCCCAAAGCAGAGCAAGCTGTTCCAAATCGCCACTCGCCGCTGGGATGTCGTCTGCGCGCAGAACGAATAAGGAGCGTCCGATGGCCTTGGCCGCTATCGCGGCTGTGTCTTCCTGTCCGTGGGAATCATCGCCAGAAAGATGAAAGACAGGGTAACCATCGGCATTGATTTCAATGGCGCGGACGATCCGGCCGGCCGTTCGCCTATGATCGTCCGCTATATCGAGCGGCGTGGAGATATGCTGAAGCAACGGTTGGAGACGCCGATCCAAGAGATTCACACCAGCCAGGTAATGCAAAATTCGTTCATCGATACGCAATGGGCATGACGTCAGCCCTTGGTTGGTTTCCAGTTCGACCATTCGGTGCTGTCGCAACGGTCTGGAGGGCGTCAATGCGCTCCAATGAGGTTCGGGAAGGAGGGCAATCGCTAGCCCGAACGTGAGATAGGGACGTTCGGGACGACCCTGGGCCTCGGCGCAGAGCGCTGCGATCGTGGAGTCCATTTCTACTCCGGCGCAAAGCAGAATCACGTCCCGCTCAAAAGCGCTCAATCCGAAAAGTTCTGAAAGACGATCAATTGCGGCCGGGGCCGGTAGAGCGGCGCGCGCCTGGTTTAAACTTGCACTTGGGACCCGCGAAGACTCGGGATCAAACAAGCCCTTTAACCGCGCGAATTCTTGTACCAAAAGCGCCTGGTTAGCCTCGATCCAGGGATTGTTCTGTGTTGTCGCTTGCATCAACGAACCTGGATAACGGGTGCACCCGGCGCCGGCGTGTAGTTGACAGGGCTATCGATTCCATCGACGCGCAACCGGACCAAATAGGTTCCAGGAGTCACATTCGCAAAGTTGAACGTGGGCGTGCTTGTGGCCGATTGGAACGGAACAGCAACGACTCCCTGGCTGCCGAGAATCAACGAGACTTGCTGACGAGGTAAGACTGCCGGAGAGCAAGTAGGGCTAAGAGTGAACGAGGGGCCTATGACCGACGCCGGAATGCCGGAAATAATCTGCGAGGCGATCGCCAACGGCAGGCTATTCGAACTGAGCGCTGCAGGCGTACCAGGTGGCTGAACTTGAACCGACAGCGAGTAGACTCCTGCCGGCAACGGTGTCCCCGGTGGGGATATCGGTGGAGACGCGTTCAGCCCCGCGGCCAAGGAAGGCAAGACAAACTGAATCGATGAATTCGTAACCGACGGTGGAACGATGGGCCCGTATTGAATTCCCAAGTGAGCGTTCGAAACGGAGACGCCAACAGCGTTGCTCAAACCTGTGCCAGAAACGGTTATAGTGTCCCCGAAGGAGGCGGCAGATTTTCCGGATGGCGGCGTCACGGAATTAATGGAGCACAGCAGACCGGCTTGGACCGTAAGGTTGCGGGTCGCCACCGGTAAAGGGGCGTTGGTAGTGCCCTCTGCCTGGATTAACACAACCGTGACTTGGAACGGATAGGTGGGCCGATAGTCAGCCTTCAGAGCCGTCCAGAGCCACGCCATTTCCTCGCGACCTAAAGTGGCAGGCGTGACCTTGAGCATCTCGACCTGGTCGGCCAATCCGGCGAGATCCAAGCTGCCGTTTAGATTCGTATTTCCAGTAGTAGGGGCCGGATCCAGCGCTGCCTGGATATCGCTCCGAGCCAGAACGGGCGTTTGGTGCAAAGCCTGAACGGCATACCCTAACAGAGCTTCGGCTTCAAAATTTTCCTTGCCATACGCGGTAAGCAGGTAGTGCAGATCCAAAGCTAATGGCTGGTTGCGCAAGCGAGTCTGGCCGTCAGCGGAGACAGAGGGCAGGCCTATGTTTCTCCAGCCAACATTCAACGTTACCTGATGAAGGAACAAGTTGACCTGGAGGGTTGGTGCACCGTTTTGGGAGTTCTGGACAATATCCGGAGCTAGAGCAGTCACCGTGACAGCGCCAAAGCCGGTGCTCGCGAAGACGTTATTGAGCACCTGGTACAACACTGCAGAGGTTCCGGCAATGGCGAGGGCATTGCTCATAAAGACTTCCCACCGCGGCGCCGTAGGTATTCGTCCAAAGAAGGAGATTCGCGCCGGGGCTTTTGTGTGGCCGGAGCTGCTTGAGCCGGTGGTACAGCGATTACTTCGATACGGCCGATATGGATCTGGATTTCGTCCGGCTGTGAATCGGTTCCACCGCGGAGAGAGGTCGTTCTCTTTTTTCCTTCTGCGCGGGATGTAAACGACGCATGGATAGATGCGGCAGAACTTAGGTTAGCGCTCTTCGCTTGAGCCGGCCCGGCGCCGAATTGCGTTCCTGGGCGGTCTACGATGCGCTTCGTCACAGCCTCAGGAATCATGCTGCCAGTTTGGTGTTCAAATTCCTGTTTTGCCGCTTCGCTCGCTGTTGTTTTGCGGCTTGAGTCAGGCGCTTCTTCCGTCCATGGATCGCGGCTTTGTTCGGATAGTAGAGACGTCGTAAGCACTTCCGCATCTCTCTTTGCGCCGCGAGGCGAGCTGAAGCGATTCGATGTTGGAGCGTGCGCCTCGCTAAATTGTGGTGATGGCCTTGGTACGATTTCCTGTTTTGCGGCCTCAGCCGTTGTTTCGCGCGGCGGTTTTATATCCTCTCCGCGGCATCCATCACGCCTTAATTCTGGAAGAACTGGGAGAGTAACTGCTTCCGGCGCCTGCTCTTTTTTATCACGCTGCAGTCTCGGACCCCTTTCCGGGTATTTCCCGTGACTTTTCCCTTGAGTCCGAGAAGCGGTAAGCGCTGCCGCTGTTTCTCCTGAGCCAGGAACTAAAGGGGCATACAAATGATCAGCTGCCGGGTTAGGAGCCTCAGCTAAACCTGCAGGCTGCTGGCCTTCCAGAGTTGGTTCGTCAGCTTGGAAGGCGTCAATCCGAATGAAATGATTCAGCGGAGAGCGCGAATTGACTCGCAGACTGGATCCGGATAGCCCGGGCAAAGCGTCCGACTCCGATCCGTCTATTGAAGTCGCTTCGAGCCCGGGCGTGATGTTCGGCGGAAAAAACACAGATCCCAAAACGGGCCGAATCGATTCCCCAGGCTTTAGTGCACTAAGCGCTATGCGTTGAAGGTAACCGCTCATGATTGGGCCATCTCAAGGTAAGAGGCGCGCCGTCGCTCGCTCAGCGCCAAAATATCGGACTCTGTCCAGCCATACACCGACGCCAGCGTGTGGATTTCAAAAAGAACCCTGCGTGCCCGCGTCTCAATTTCGCGCCAGAGGAACGAAACAATGTCCAGGTCTTGTTCCCATTCGTTCTCACAGACCGGGCATCGCAGGGCGAGCCGGGTCTCACCCAAAGGGTCTGCCATTGCCAACATTTGCCCGATATGATCCAGTTCTTCATCAGAACGGACAGGAAAATTCCTTATGTCCAAACAGCAGCATTCCAGGAGATGAACGCACGCCTGCCGGACATCGGACTCCTGCGCTACCTGCGCAAGGTCCCGGGTTGTGGGCAAGCGAAAAGACCATCCATCGATTACAATCGGTTCCTCCTGGGACTGGTCTTGGCCAGTTAGTTCACCGGCTAACATTTGGCCATCGACTTCAACTTCAAGTTTCTCTCCGCATCGACGGCAGACAGTCCAACCCTGAAGACGCCGACCAAAAGAAACACAGCGGAGTTGCGCCAGAGCCATGTTACGCCGGCCTAAAGGCAAGTCAGCCAGCGTATCTTCGGGAGCGTCAGGTAAAGCCCTCCCCAATAACAACAGAGCCTGATCCAGAGGATGCAGACCCGCGCCCAACTCCCAGAGGTTCAAACAATCAGAACTGGAGAGTGCCCGCATGTAAGCAATGGTTCACCAGGCCTTCCTGTATCGTTCCAGGGCCGGGCGCGCAGGGCGAAGAGCTCAAGGCACCCCGCCCCTGCCGAGCTGGGCAAAACGGCCAACCTTAACCGCACCTATCACGCTGCGAAGCTCGTAAGAGATGGTTCTTTCGGTTCAGTCACCCCGGTGTCGCGCTCCCAACCTTCACATTCGAGTTTGATGTGCTCGATTGCGATGGCGTTCGCGTTGGCGTCGAGGTCCGGCAGCGCTTGGTATTCGGAGACCCAACAGCGATAGATTTTGTAGGCGATGACCAATTGTCCAGCTTCGTTATAGAATTCCAGGTAGATATCCTTTCGAAAGTTAGCCAGGGATACCTCGGAACCGAGCGCAGCCCCAAAATTCCATACGAGAGCCGCCCAATCGTGAAAATTCAAATCCTGAGTCAAACCACGCTCCAGCGTGATTGCATCGAATTTGTTGCGCCCTGGCGACTTATGGGAGGTAGAAGGATCGCCGCCCGCGCGATGCTCGACTACTTCCGTTGTGCGCTTGAAACTGCTAACTTTACTTATACCCGCGACGTATTTGCCATCCCATTTGAGTCGAAATTTGAAATTCTTATAGGGATCCAGACGCGTTGGATTATTGGGAAACAGGGCCATGGAATTACCTCCTTAGGATTGAAGTTGACCGGCAATTTGCTGAATCTGAATTACCACGAATTCGGCGGGATATAGTGGCGCGAAACCGACCAGAATATTTACGATCCCCTGGTCAATGCTCGATTGAGGATTATTTTCCGAATCACACTTTACAAAATAGGCTTGCGCGGGAGTACTTCCTTGAAAAGCACCTTGAAGGAATAGTCCTTGCAGGAAGGAGCCAACATTCAGGCGGATCTGACCCCACAGCGGCTCATCGTTGGGCTCGAATACGACCCACTGGGTTCCTTCATACAAGCTAGATTCCAGGTACAAAGCCAAACGCCTGATAGGAATATATTTCCATTGCGAACCGGCTTGATCGTTGCCCTGTAAAGTGCGTGCTCCCCAAACGACATTTCCATAAACGCTGAATTGTCGTAAGCAATTGATGGCTTGGACGTTCAAATTGCCGTTCTCCAGGTCGGTCAAAGTATATTGAAGTCCCGAAGCGCCTGTCAGGCCGGCATCAATTCCTGCAGGAGCTTTCCACACCCCGCGATTGGTGTCCGTGGCAGCATAGATACCTGCGACAAAACCACATGGTGGAAAGTAAGTCAGGCGGTTACCAAAGAGCGGATCCGGCGCTTGAACCCATGGAAAGTAAAGAGCGGCGTTTGTTGAATTCGGCCCGATGATAGCGCTATTTGGGCCGTTTTGGTTAAGGCCGGCATACTTATCGGTTATGTCGCTATCGATGATCAAAAAAGCTCTCTCGACAAAGCAGAATGCCTGCAACTGAGATAGGACGGCTGCCGACGCACCCAACTTCGAGGTCTCGCCAGGAACACAGAGCAGGTTGAAGATGTCCACCCGTGCCAGCAGATAAACACCGTGCGTTCCGTTACCATGGGTATCCAACATCTTGTTTTCGAAGGGCGCTGTATTTGGCTGCAGGATTGTGCCGTCAAGGTTCGAAACAAGCATCGTTGGAACGGATGGGAATGTCTTTGGAAGGTTTAGCGCTGGTACCGGGTTAGGCGGTGCATAACCCACGGGTAATGCGACAAACTGCGACGCGCTTAAATTTGGGGCACTAACCGAGAGCCCTTTGAAAGATTCCAATACCACCGGCATAGCGACGTTCCCAACAGCGCCGGTAGATGGATAGTAAACGACCTCAAGATCAAATCCCGCTCCATCGCCTTGCGACAATATCCCAAAGTTCTCGGGCCACTCAGAAGGAGAACTTGCCTGAAGGGTCAGGAAGGTCACAGGGGGGGACGAGTGGTCCTGCAGGGTGATGGTTCCGGCCGTCGTCAATGGCGCGGTGGGTGTAGACGGAAATCCGGACGGCAGATTGAGAACCAAAGTTGCAGCGTTTGCGAGCGGGGTGTAAGTCGAAGGAACCGCGAGGAAATTCGAATTTTTATTAATTGCGGACGCCGCATAGTTTGGGTCGTTTGGATTAACCGAGAGGTTTGGGAAGGACTCCACAAGAACGGAAGCCGAACCAATGCCAACTGGCCCGTTGACCGGGTGGTAAAGGACCTCAAGGTCAAAATTGTTCGGCAACGCGTTGCTGGCTGATTTGACGGACACTGCGAAGTTCCCGGGCCACTTACCCGATTGATTGGGTTGAACCTCTAAGTAGGTGTTCGCCGGAGAGCTGCTATCTTGCAGATAAATAGGCAGATTGCCGATCAGCATGAATGGGGCGGCGGCAATGTTCGAACTCGGCGGAAGTAACGAAGTGGGTGGTACATAACTGGGGGCAAACGCGACGTAATTCGAATCAGAGTTAATGACAGTCACCACGTACTGCGGATCAGAAGGTGAGAGAGAAAGATTTTGAAAGGATTCTACCACCTGGGGATTGGAGCCGGGCGGAGCGTAGACAACGGAAAGACTGAAGCGGATTGCGTCAGCCGTGCTAACCTTGACAATAATCCCGTAATTGGTAGCCCAGTTTCCGGGATTTGCCGCCTCAAGGGTCAGAAAGATATTGTTGTTAATGTCCGTTAAATTCACTACCGCGGAACCCGCCGTCATCGTTCCATCGTTGCCGTCGGCTACCAAACGGACAATGTAGGCCTGCTGCCCGCCATTGTTGAAAAATTGATTGACTGCGTACCCCAAATAATTAGGCAAGCCATTGCTCTGGCTAAAGCCTCCGAATTGATTCTGGAAATCCGACCAGCTCTCGATGAGTGTCGCTTCGTCGGTCGGACCTTGGGGCGCCCAGCCAACAAAGGCGGCAATTGATGTAGCAACGCCCGTAATAGTGTGTACGCCACTCGAGATCTCTTCAATATAGACGCCGGGATAAGTTAGTGTTGCAGGCATAAAGATCCTTTCTTCTATTAAGTGAAATATTCAGGCTGACAGCGCGCAGGGTCCAAATCTGGGCAGGCTCCGCACAACGGCATCAGAGCCGTTTCCATTTAATAACTATAATTAGGATCGGGCAGTCAGGCGGTTATGCCGCCTCGGCCTCAATCCATCGTCTATCAATTAGCACGCGCGTATGAAACAGAGTTTCAAGGAAGATCGCTACGCGTTTCCTGTCATCCAACTCCCGCTCGACTCTGCCCATCATTCCTTCGAACGGGCCGCTCTGAATCCTTACTCGATCACCTGGCGCCAGGGCTTGTGGATCAATTCTGATCAGCCCATCCTTCAGGACGCGATTCTGAATCTCTACGACAATTTTGTCGCATACCGGGATAGGAATCCGTCCAGAACTAACAACGTGTAAAACGCCACGACTGCACTCAACCGATTCGAGGCAATCCCTGGGGCAAAATCGGGCAAAAAAGTAACCGGCGAACAAAGGTTTGATGACTGTTCGCGCGGCGCCATCCGCTAAGCGCTCGGTCTTGAGCCGCGGAAGAAATGACTCGATTCCCAAACCGCTCACAGTTGTACGAGCAACTTCTTCGCGCTTGGACTTCGTGTGAATGGCGAACCAATTGAAATCTTTCCAAAGATCACCACAATTCACGGTCGGACGAAAAGATTTCATCGCTGCATTCCGCTCACTCGATTGTCTCTTGCCCGGCCGGAGGCTTCGAACCTGCAGTGAATTTCTCTCGTCATTCAGAGCGCACGTTTTTTAGTTTCTTCATCGCGACGACAACCGGCTGAGAGAGGCCTTCAACCTCGACGACCGCGTACGAGCCTTCCGGACCGTCACCTTCGGAGACGTCGATGATTCTTCCCTCCAAAAGATCTGTGCCATGGAGTTCCATGAGAATTTGCGAGGATTCAGGTATGTAAACATCGCTAATTCGAAAATGGACCCACATGGTCGCGCACATCGTTTTAGGCAATCGTCCGAGCGATATTTCGCACTCGTCCTTTGGCTCTCCCCGGTGAAGCTTACCGCGTGCCGAGATCAGGGAAGGACTTCGGCAATCCCCGCTCGCGCAACACTCCGTGTACCGACGCCGGTAGAGTGTGCGCAATTGTCACGGGACGTGAGGAATCCTGACTGGCATCCGAATAAAAAAGTCTTTTCGATACCGATTTTGGTGAATCGTCGTTGTTAGCTAGCCCCGACCAGAAATCGCCTTCCGCATTTCCGCTAGGTTTTTCCGGAAAAATGTTTCTCCATCCGCGGCGGTCAGTTGACTCTCAGTTTGTATTTGCGCAGCTTATTGTACACGCTACGGGGTGTAATCCCGAGGAGCTTGGCAGTCTGCGATTGATTCCCCTGCGTCCGTGCCATAGCTGCTTCCAGCGCGTGTTGCTCGCAGATTTCCATCGATGTGGTCAAATTCCACCCGCTTGCATCCATGAGACGACCGATCGATGTCCCGAGATTTTGAGAATCCGAGATATTTAATGCCCGGGGGTTCGAATCTTCCTGCCTCTTTTCGTTACCCACCAATTCCAGCAATGTTTCCAATGGAAGGTCGCTGATGCTCAGTGGCAAATCCGTTGCTTTGCGCACAAGCGCTAGCCTGACAAGATTTTCGAGCTGCCGAACGTTCCCGGGTAATGGCATCTGCCGCAACGCTTCTAAAAAGTCGGCCCCTACCGTTATCGCGGTGGTTGGGGCGAGCGATTGGTATTTTCCCAAGAAATACTCCACGAGAGGCGCTAGATCATCCGAATGATCGCGCAAGGCCGGGACGTTAATGGAGAGGACGTTCAGCCGATGGAAAAGATCCGCACGAAATCGTTTCTCCCGAATCATCTGTTCCAGATCGCGGTTGCTCGCAGCGACCACGCGCAGATTTACCTTCGCCTCGCGATCTTCACCAACGCCAAGCACGCGATGTTCCTGTAGCACACGCAACAGTTTCGTCTGCAGGCTCAGCTCCAAGTCTGCGATTTCGTCGAGAAATAGTACACCGCCTTCAGCCGATCGAATGAGTCCCTTGCGCTCGCGCTCCGCACCGGTGAAAGCGCCACGGCGATGACCGAAAAATTCGCTCTCCGCCACACCGGCGCTGATTGCGCCGCAATTGACCGCCACAAATGGACCCTGGCCCCTTTTGGGATCAAGAAGGTGGACTGCACGCGCCAGCCCTTCTTTCCCTGTACCGGTTTCGCCCGTAATCAAGACCGGCAAATCGCTCAAAGCACTGAAACGGACGACCGATCGAAAAACCCTTAGCATTGCGCTGCTCCTTGCAACCAATCCAAGGCGTCGCATCGTCGCCGCAACCTCCTGCTCTTCGCTGCTCTTTTGCCGCTCCGCGCTTAGCATCCGTTCAATCAACAGACGAAGATCGGATGAGAAATTCGCGCCAAGACTATCTAGCAGTTCCACCGCTCCAGCCAGAAGGGGTAGACACTTGGTTCGAACCGGCCAGGAACTGGCCCCCTCTTCGCAGGCAATCACCTTAAAACCCTTGGTTTTCAATTCCCGGATCACCTGCATTCCGTTGCCATCGGGCATTTGACCGGTTACCACAACTGCAACGGTGCATTCGGCCCGACGTTCGATAAGCTGCAGATCAGAGTACCCTTCGACAAAAAACGGTCGTGCTTGTGTGCTTTCGATGATCCCGGCGACGTTCTGCCGCTCTTTCGAGCGTTCATTCCATAGAATCACATGGCACGCGTCTTCGCGTGCGACGCTGCTAGAAACAAATTCTGCCCCCTGCGACTCTTGGCATTCCATGCGGCGTCCTTGAGGCTTCGGGCCAAATCAATCTTCAATTGCAAACTCTCTCGTCGACAACTTGCACCGTTCCCATAAGCATGTTCCTATCTAAAACAAAGCGCGGCACTACCAAGGCCGCTGGGCAGACGGAATCCGGCGAAAAACTCGCCCCGATAGATACACAAATAAGACACGAGTGTATTGCGAATTGCAATCTAAAACGCCGATATAACCCGAAAGGGTAAGACGCAGTCTTTTAGGCATTCGCCGACACGTCGACACCGCATCCTTGCGTTGCGGTTTCGCTGCACTGTAAAATTCGCGGTCCCCTACCCGGTCGAGTGATTGCAAAAATTCCATATTGCGATTTAATAGGTGGCAATCTTTGACCCCTGAAGAACTTTGCATTTAAAATGCCCCCGAACAGCGCTCTTCCGTCCGCACTGACGGGATTTACCTGGAATCAAAGCCGCCAAAGGAAATCATCTTATGAGTGCAGAAACTACCGATATCAATGTTCCCGTCTCACCAGTGGCCGGGTCCGGAACAGTTTCAATGGAGCAACGCCTTGCAACGCCGGCTCCAAAATCGAACGGCTCACCAGCGCCGATAACGCAACCAAAGGAACCACAGCAAATCACAGAGGCGTTGACACCGCGACCAGCCGTTTCGGGTGACAATCCGACCTTTCAAAGGTTTAACGCCGGCGTCACAGATCCGCTTGCTGGCGTTACGATCAAAGAAGTTCTGATCAAAGCCGACGCATATTTTGTTTATCTTGATGAGGAACTCATTCTCCGCTGGCACTGGAACTCGACGCTAGATCCAAATGTCGCTGCTCCGATCTTCAATCGGGCGAGTGAATTACAGGCGAAATCAGAATTTATGCGTCAGGCACGACGAATAAGAGACCTAGCCAGTGCGCGGCGTCTAATCGGAGAAGGACTCGTCATCCTGTTTTCAGCCCAAAACCAAGTTTACGCTAACGCTGCTCTGGATACGGCCGAAAAATTCATCACTCAGATTGGCACGGAAACCAGCCGCGGTTGGTATTTCGGGCCGTTTTTCGTGTTCTTTGCCCTATCAATTGTGGCTGGGTTAATTCTGTATCTGCACGGACACCTGGGGTACGCGACGCTACCTTTTGTCTGCTGCCTTGCAGGCGGTATCGGAGCGTTTATTTCAACCGCAATAGGCAATGAACGCATTCCATGCGCTCCAACGGCCGGATTGCTGCTTCACCTGCTTGAGGCTCTGTTGCGCTATACAATCGGCTTTGCGGCCGGGCTCCTCATGTGGCTGGCAACGTCGGGAAATATCGTAGCGGGATTTCTAAATCTTCCCAGCTATTCCACAGGTTCTATCGCTAGTCCATTGCAAGGGAATCCCTTGCCGGCGAGTGTTTATGCGCTGGTTGCGATCACTATGTTAGCCGGGGCGAGCGAGCGGCTACTTCCTTCCCTGATCGGAAAGTTTGACGATTCCACAAAAGACCCCGATGCCGTGAAGTCTCCGGAGATCGCGAAACCGAAGCCAGAGGCAACAGACGATAGCGCGGTGAAGTGATCCACCATGAATAAGCTTTTTCGGCACTCCATCTGCTATGAATGGCACTTATAGTTTCCTATATTTTCGATGCAGATACCGAAGTGCATGAATACGTTCCTCCCTCTCGTCCTCAAAAAAATCTTAAACCGGAGAATTCCCACCGCGCGAGAAAGCGCAGTTGTCTGCGTTTGGATGCCAACCGGAATTAGCCCACGTCAGTCAGCAGAGATTTCGCGCCTGATTGCCGGGGGTTATCCGAACAAAACGATTGCGGCGGTGCTCCAGATCAGTTCATGGACCGTTCCTACCCACTTGCGTCGTATATTCGCAAAGTTGGGCGTATCCTCCCCTTGCGCGATGGTCGCCCGAATGATGGGGTCTGTAAAAGGTTCCGGCGTTTCGCACATCGATTCCATTCGTCGAGCAGGCTGCATTGACCGGACCAGCTCTTACCTTAACTCAGTGACAATTTCATTTCAGCATCGGTGTGCCGGAAACCGAGAAAGCGAAAGATCGAGCGAGCGCCCCCAGCGGGGTGGCTCACCAGGAAATCCAAGCCCGCCGAACGTGCGATTTTCATCATCTCGCGCAATAACCTCCCACGAAGAGATCTTCCGCGAAATGCTTTACGAACGAAAAGGCTGACGATTGAGCCGTATTGTCGCGCTGGAGCTCCAGGCATGGGCAGTTTGGCAATTTTCTGCAGAAAAACGCATCCTGCGATCCCGCCAAGATGGGTTTCGGCCACGAGCACAAGCCATTCGCCAGTCGCTATTCGGCTCTGTAGGAATGTCTCGAAGGAGGCGCAAAACGATGATTCACCTTCCCCCAGTCCAACTCGGTTGGTTCCAAGTTGCTCAAGGCGAAGCAAAGCCAACTCAGAGAGATCGCCTGATTGTGCGAGCCGCAAAATGAAATCAGGCTTAGTACAACTATAAAAAGGGGTGAGATGCCTTAAAGGGCTGACGTCCGTTTCAGCTATATTTATCATAAATCCTTACATCGGATTTCGGTAGATTGGGACGTCAGTTTAGGCAATTTATCAATTTTTTCTAACCTGAATTCGGCAGGTTCAGCGCTTCGCGCATGAGGGTGCAAAAAACGCTTCACGACCAAACCCTCTCCTCCGGTCCGGAGAGGGTTCTCAAGTGTTGCCGGCGCAGGCACGTTGCCGGTCCGGCGGTAGCTTGTGGTTAGTGATGATGAGACGCGAAGGGCGCCAGGTCGACAGCCTCCGCCATCGCCGTGTAGCCGGCATGGTTGGGATGGAGATAATCCCACGGCAGCTGGGTGAGCGTGCTGTTCGGTAAATACTCCGCCTTCATGTTTCCCGTGGATGGGTCGAGCGTCGCCGCGTCGAAGTCTTCCACGCCGTCGAAGAGCCGAGATGTCCGAATGTAGCTGTTGAGGATCAACCGATTTGCGGTAACGACTGGACCGTTGTCCGCTCCGCCAGCGTAGCCGGGATACCATCCCTCCGCGGGATTCAACAAACCAAGGGAAGAGGTCATCGTCGCCCCGTACACTTTGATGCCGTGGGCATGGAGCGTGGCGACGATGCTTTGATAGCCCGCCTCGATCGCCGCCACAGCGGTGCCGGCGCCCAGATCGTTGATGCCCTCGAGCCAGATCACATCGGTGAGCCCCGAGAGCCCCAGGACGTCGCGGTTAAGTCGGTCGGTTGCAGCCGGGCCGGCTGTGGAGTTTGCCACAACCGGGTTCACCACCCGATTGCCGGCAATCGCTTCGTTGACAATGCTAACATGGTTGCCATAGGCATTGTGCAGCCGCCGAGAGAGCGCGTTCGCCCAGCGATCACTCCCGTTCAAGGTGCCGGAGTGCCGTCGGTCGGATACACATCGTACCCGAGGCGCAACATTTCGGCGGTGTCACGCCCCGAACCACACCCCAGTTCGAGGATCGACGCTCCAGCGGGTAAATGGCTAAGAAATTCTTTGAGACTGGCGGTCGGACGCGTCCCAGTTCGTTTACAATAGTTTTCCGCCTCTTGACGGTAGAAAGCCAAGGTCGCCTCGTCTTCCAAAATAGTCACCGGTCGCATCATCCATCGGATGAATAACCCGCAATCCATGCATGTTGCGGATAAGTCGTATGAAGTCCTTAATTTTACGAGCTGCAGGAACAATTCCGGGATGCGCGTCCCGAGCTCTGAGTGAGCATCGCGAGGCGATCGTTCTTGGTACTTCGGCTGATTCCTTAAAGAAAACCGTGTCAATCAAAACCAAATTGATACCTACAACTTGATCCCACAGGATCCGCGAACGACCAAGCTCGCTTCCAAAAGGTGCCTCTGCGGTTCCCGGTGCTCCCCGTTCACCCGTGCCATTACTAGCTCAGTCGCCAACTTACCCATCTCGCGAATAGGTTGCGCGACGGTTGTTAACGGCGGTTCCGTGTACTTCGCGAACGCGAAGTTGTCGAAGCCGACAACCGCGACATCGTCCGGTACACGCAGCTTGCAGGCTGAGATTCCCCTTAATGCGCCCACGGCCATCAGATCGTTCGATGCGAAAACGGCTGTGATTCGATTTGAAAGACTTAGCAAGACCTGCACCGCCGAATAGCCGCCTTCGATGTGAAAGTCCCCGTTTTTTATCAGCGTGGGATCAACCGGCAGGCCCGCTTCAGAGAGAGCATCCTTGTACCCTTGGAGACGTTCCTTAGCCAAAGTAAGAGTTTTTGGGCCACAGATGCAACCGATCCGACGGTGATTCCCGCGTATCAAATGTTTAGTCGCCTGATAGCCACCATCACGATTGTCTACGACGACCGAATCGCTTTTCATGGCTTTGAGCTCCCTGTCCAATATCACCACCGGGATCTTTTGTTGCAGAAAGGCCTGCACTCCGGAGGAATCGTTCCCTGAGGCAACGAAAACAATTCCGTCGACACGCTTTTCCGCTAAAAGGGAGAGATAAGCAGTCTCTTTTGCCGGGTCTTCGTCCGAGTTACAGAGTATGACGCTGTAACCACGCTCAAAACAAGCGTCTTCGATGCTTCGAGCAAGTTCTGCGAAATACGGATTTGAATTGTCAGGAACGATCATCCCAAGCATGCGAGTTTCGCTCCGACGCAATCCTCGAGCCAAGGCATTCGGTTGGTAACCAAGATTCTTGACAGCTTTCTCAACCCGTCGCACCAAATTGCGATTCACGTATCGGGTCTTGTTCAGCACATGCGACACTGTGGTGATTGAGACGTTAGCCCGCTCAGCAACATCTTTCATTGTCGGTGACCTGGAGGCCTTGATTTGATGGGGTATCACTTGAACGATTGAAGATATGTGAAAATTTGGCAATCGTTTGCGCAAACGATTCTTGCATAAAGCATGGATCTGGGCCCGTCAAACGAATGTTAATGATTTCCCTTAAATCAAAATCAATTGTGGCCCAAGAAATCTTAGTTCGGCTAGAGAACGGCTTCAGGGTCATCAGGACGCTCTCACAGAGGCACGCGTGTCCGTGGATATCTTTGCATCAAACGATCTAATGGCGATGGGCGCCTTACGGGGAATTGCAGCCCGCGGCCTACGCGTACCAGTCGACATAGCTGTTGTCGGCTTCGACGGGTCGAAATGGGGCGATATACGTTACCCCCCATTGACAACAATGGCACAACCTGTCCGTGAAATCGCCAAGTTGGCAACCGAGTTAGTCCTGGCGCGAGTAAATGGAGCTTGCAAAGAACCGCAAATGCATCGTGTGGAGACAAACCTGCTTATCCGCGGATCATGTGGAATTGAGCCGCTAGTTGAAAGCGGACCCCGCGCTCAACAGAGTAAGAAGAGATAGTAAGCAGGCCATCGTAAGGGACCGTGCCGCTGCCTCAGATCTCACGGAGAGTGTCGCCGAGGCTATCTTGGGCAGAAAAAGGTCGATGATCCTTGGCCGATCAACGATTCAATCGCGACCGGCCAGGGCCCCCCAACGCTATGTTTGATTAGCATTCAATAGATGAATCTACCTTCCGCGGTCCGGCCCCTTTCTAACCACTCCTACCGCAAACGGAGCGAGCGTGACCTTACCGTTCGAGACCGCTTCAACCCTTGGCGGGTTTTCGCCGCTGTTTTCATCGACCACTGTGAAGGTCTCGGTTCCACTCAGTTTAGGCAAGGCCACGTCAACGGTCGCATCACTCTTGTTAATCAAAAGCAGCTTTTCACCGTTCGACGTAACGAAGGCCTGGGCGGCTATATTTTTAGACGTGACCTCGGTGTCGACTAGAGTATCGCCCGGGCCGAAGTTATCGGTCACGAGTTTAAGCACCATATAGTGGGCGTTGGGCTTACCGTTCTCCGGATCGGTCATCGTGATACTAGTGAGGTTGCCGGGATATCCGAGCTTACCGCTGGAGCGATCCCTGCCGTCGCTCAGCAAAAAAAGCTGATTGCGATTATTGTTCCATCCCCAGAAAACCCTTTCTTTAAGGCGGAAGCCGATGCGGCCGGTATTCCTTCGTTTCTGGTAGACCGCGAGATTAATGCCACTGGCGCAGCCGTCGCGCAGTTAGTATCGAATAACTATCAGGGGGCAACTCCCGGGGCGGAAGAATTCGCAAAATTAATGGAAGAAGAGGGCGACTATATTGAGCTATTAGGAAAAGAGACCGATACCAATCTGGAAGAATAAAGCCAAGGAGCAAGGAGGACAGGTAGGGCTGGAATGCAGCTGTGTTCGAGTGGTGAAACCTCACTATGTCCTCTTTGTCTCTGCAAACAGACGCAATTGGTCCTCTGCCTCGTATCTTGGGAGGAAATTGGCCGGGTTTATTCTGGCAACTCTTCGTCGGATTGCTCGCGGGCCATGTATTCGGCACACCAGGCCGGCCAGTTGGGGTCGGCTTGTCCAATCCGTTTCTCGTGCTGCCGATGCGCCTCCGCAGCGCGAATCATCGCCTGAGCCAGATCAGCCGGCGAGGCATAGGCCGTGTAGCCGGCGACGCGACCTGGAAGCCGCTTCGTAACCTCCTGCAGCACCCAGCTGTTGCCGTCCGGATCGCTGAAAGAAACAAAGGAGCTATAGCTGAGGCGCTCCGGCTGTACCCCATTCACTCGCACACCGATGTCCGGAAACCTGCAGGCAGTCCCCGTTTCGCAGTGAAAGACGCTGCTTGCATCCACGCCCTGCGCTACAAGTTGCTGGCGCGCGGCTTCGATATCGGTGACGATCAAGAGCATTCCCTGCGACGAACCGGGCGCGGCCGATGTAAGGTTCACACCGAATTGAATTGAGCTGCCGGAACCAGGAGGCGTAAACTGGACCAGACGGAAAGCGTTGCCCGCTGTGCGATCTGCATCGAGGCGCTACCCCAGCTTTGCGTAGAATTCCTTGGCGCGATCGACATTCGAGACGGGGATGACGACCACTTCGAGTTTCATCGCGCCATTGGCGACATTTATGCTTTCAGCCGCTTCGTTATCGATTAATTCGTTCGTGCTCATTGCTGACTCTTGCACTATGCGGAGTTTGACCCCCGGCCCCCTTCCGGAATCTCAATGACTACGACGTGGGTGCCATGGTACGACATCCTTCTGTTCTTCCTTCGAGTAAGGCTCACCAAAATAGGGGAACTCGGTACGGATCCGATTGCGATCAGGGGCAGCGCCGTCCTGAAGGGGCCTGTTTGACGCCAATGTAAGCATCACATCCATCGCATCATCACCCAGCGGCCTCCCATTGAATTTCGCGAGATCAAATGCAGCTGCCGTTCCTAATTCATAGGGCAAGGTGTCCGGGCATAGTCGAGAGACTATTTGTTTTCCGTATTCTTCCGGGTTCATGACAGATCCCGCATAGGTAGTCATCTTCTGGATATAGTCTGCGATGTATCCCGAAAATAAGGCGATGTCATCTGATGGCACAGATTTGTTGAAGGTCTCTTTCACTTCTTGGTTGCTGGGATCGTTGAGAAAAAGGTGCGTGACCATCGGCAGGCCCCAGCGTGACACCTGCATCTCGGGAGCATGGCCGTAAAGTGACACCGTGGCCCAGGCGTGGACCGTTCCCTTGCCGATCAGATGGTTCGGTACTTCGAGGACAATCGCAGTGATATTGCGATGGTCGAAGAAGTTCTGACGACTGCGAAGGAACGCATCGCCGTCATACCTCTGCTCGTTGTAGAAGGCATTCTGAAGATTACGCGTTGCGACAGCGTCGGCAGCGAACAGATCGGGAGAGATTCCGACGAAGGCGTGAATGCCAGACTTGCTATGGACGTTGCCTGTATCGCCTTCTATCAGAAGTTCACCCTCGTCCCCTCCGATGGCCTCGCCAGTGGCTCTACGGACCTGAAACTTCTGAACGTGGACATTCTCGTCCCCGTTTACATGTCTCGGTTCGCTGAATCTGAACTTGAAGACAACGTCTTCGCGAGCGTCACCAGTCAGGTCCAGGCGGAAGGCATACAAACCCTCAATGTGCAGGGTATCCGGTGTAGAGAGGATAACATCCGGATTGACGGTCATCGCCATCACGGTTGTGTCGGGAGCGCCCTGAAACAGATAGAGATCACACACGTTCAGGCTGGGTTCCTCTTTCGCAAGTTTGGTATCGAAATGATGGGACATGGTTTTCCTCTCCGCCAATGCGCTGTGGATAATACACGTTTATACAGACGTTGCGCCAATATTTGAAGTAAAGAAATGTCTCAATGGGGCTGCCCAGATGCGCAAGCGAGTACCCGGAGGTTTTTCCACTATTCAGTGCGGCATAGACTGTAGTGATCGCTGGGTGGCGCGGTGTTTGCCGAGTATTTGGCATATCCGCATCACCGACACCGGCGCGTGCCTAGTGTGCTTACGTTTTATTTCATGCGTAAGGGCATACATTACTCGTTCGGGTAATGGCGCGGCCGATTTTGTGCAATAACATTCAAAGCAGATACTATTAGTAAGGATAGTGACGACTGTTAGCCTCGCAAAATACTTTCTTTGAACGAAGGCGGTCGAAAGCTGAACCTTACGCATAAGGCTGCAAATCAAAAAAAATTACAGGAAAATACAGATGAGCGAACATGCGAAGACAGTCGAACCAAAAATTCGTGCAATTCAGGAAGCACTAAACAAAATAACACCACACACTGAAGAGCTGCTTGGAATCATTTATAGGCCCGGTTGGACCACGCCACGGGAACTTGAATTCGTCCACGCGATGCTTGACTCACTGGCCCATCAGATTGAAGGCGTCGACCATGCGCATCAAGCGTTGGTCGCAGTCGCCAACAAGATTGGCCATCCCTGAGGAAAATACGCAGATCCGTTGTCGTCCTGAAAGACTTAACAGGTACCCGATCATCTCCGTGACAACTCCTCGAACGCGATGGTTCGAAAAGTCAGGTTGATCCTAGGTGTGGTGAGCTTGGCCGTTTTTGGCACACTATGTTGCCAAAAAGTTTGAGTCGCTCTATCCATCACAAGGAGGCTTCCATTCTCGAGCTGGATTGATACCGGGTGCCCGTTCTTCTTGTGTCGAAAAGAGAATTTCCTTTCGGCACCAAGGCTAAGAGAGCCAATTGCGGTACCCTTTCCGATGGCTCTTTCGTCGTCGCTGTGCCAGCCAATTCCTTCACTACCGTCGTGGTACAGGTTGCACAGACACGAATTGAACGAGCCCTGGGCTTTATCTTCAACTAGCGTCTTAAGAGCGAGTAACTCCCTTGTCCACGGCAACGCAATCTTGGTCGTGCCAGAATAAGTGTAGGAGTAGCTCGAATCACCGTACCAAGCGACTTTACGGGCGGTGACAATGTGTTTGCCGCAAATGATCGCCTCGTCACTTTTCCACGGAACGGTTGTTAGCAACGCTTTGAAATAATCCTCTTGGTCAAATCATGCAGCCCTTCTTTCTCGGATCAGGAGAGCCTGCTTGCGATCCACGCCCCAACGATACCCTGAGAGGGCTCCATTTTTGCGGACGACTCTGTGACAGGGCACAGCCACTGCGAGCGAGTTCGCACTGCAGGCCTGCGCGACAGCCCGCACCGACTTCGGAAAGCCAATCCGCTTTGCCACTTCATTGTAGCTGATTGTCTTTCCGGGCGGAATCCGTTGCAGTTCCTTCCACACGCGCTATTGAAAAGCGGTGCCGCGTATGTCCAGTGGCAGATCCAATCCGATTTTCGGGGCTTCAACAAAGCCAATGACTTTGGCCACCAGCTTCTCGTATTCTGCATCACCCCCAACGAGACGGGCCTTCCGGAACTGGTCTTCCAGATCCCGGAGGAGCTTCTCAGGATTGTCGTCCATAAGAATCGCACAGACTCCTTTCTCGGAAGATGCGACGAGAATGGCACCTAGCGAGCACTCTGCGATCGCGAAGCGGATCGTGCTTCCTGTGCCACCCTCACGGTATTCTTTGGGTTTCATACCAAGGATTTTTGATGAACCGGCGTAGAAACGGCCGTTCGAATTGTATCCAGCCTCATAAATGGCTTCGGTTACGGTTCGCCATTTCGGCAAAGCCTTCTTCATGCGGTCAGAGCGATGAGCGTTGGCGTATTCTTTTGGGGTTAGCCCGGTAATTGCCCTGAAAAGGCGGTGAAAATATCCGGGGCTAATTTTAACTGATTCGGCGAGCTGATTCAGGTTCGGAAAGTTCTCAGCTTCTCGGATCAATCGGCATGCAGTGGCGACGGCTTTGGAGTGATGGCTCGCCAATCCGCGCCCTTTGGGATCACAACGTTTGCAAGCGCGGAACCCTGCCTTTTCGGCGTCTTCCAGCGATAGGCGGAAGATAACATTTTCGCGTTTAGGCAGGCGTGCTGGACAGGAGGGCCGGCAATAGACACCAGTGGTCTTCACCGAAAACCAAAAAAGGCCATCGGCCTGTTCGTCCTTATTGACAAGCGCCTGCCAACGCGCCTCGTCCGTGACGAATTTCAGGCTCTTGTCCCTGATTGCTGGCTTGGGAATCTTTGTCATGCTCGAACCGTACCATCGACCCTGAAAGCAAAAACTCTGATTCTTGCTCTCAAATTCCTTTGCGAGAAGCAGGGAGACTCGCCTTGCCTCGCAAATCAATCCACTACTAGCGGCGAAATGATAGTCGTCACCGTTTGCAGCGATGGATCGCCACGCAAACGGCGGTGGCCACCATGGAACGCGCGCCTGAATTTGAAATCATGAAACGGAGTTTTGCCGGCGCGCTCTTGGGTTAGGACGTCGCCAGGCACTGCATGACGCAGTTGCCAGAAACAAATTAGTGTCCATTCGGACGAAAGGAAAAATAATGTCTAACGAAAGCGACAATAAGGCCATTGTTGGCCGCTGGTTCGATAAATTCTGGGGCAAGACCTGCGACCGGACAAAGACACACAGCCAGATCAGCAGCCTGGCTGCGCAATTCGCGAACGGCAATGGATTCGTATAGCCGTCCCCTTTGCGTACTACCCAGGGTATAAAGTCCTTCAATTACCTCACCTCGTCGGTTACAGATAGACCCCCCTTCAGCGGTATAAGCTCCCATGTGCAGCGGATCGGTAGCAAGAAGGTCGCGGATTAACAGTTGCTCGACTAACGGATCGTTGAGTTTGCGGTAATCGGCTTGAGGACCGGTGCAGCTCAGGACATATTTCACGTTGAGATGCTGTTCTCCAGAGGTTCCACGCGGCCTGTAAGTGACCTCTACTCCTTCGCCCGTTGGCTCGAAACCTTTGATGTATCCCTGGTGGCAAACCAAGCGCCCTTCGGCCTCGAGACGTTTCTTTGTTTCCATAATCTCCGGCGCGCAACGATGACGGTGCGTGTCCGCCAACGCGCCGAGATGCCGCAAAAAACGGCGCTGTTCAACCGGTTCAAAGTTTTTCCAGATAGCCTGCGTCAATGGACGCATTGAATCTAACACAGGACGCCAATCAATCCCCTGCGCTTTCGCCAAGCGCAATTCCCGGCCCACGCGCCGGCACAACGCTCGCGCCGTCCTGGGTAAATCTTCTGGGTCGAGAAAGGCCGGATAGGGTCCTGCCTTCTTGTGCGGCTGCGGGAAGAGCCCACGTCTCGAAAGAAGATGGATTTTGCCTTCCCGCTTCGTTTCATCGAGCGTGAGAAGCAGATCAAGGCTCGTTAAACCCGTGCCAATCATTAGGATGTCACCCGGTTCGGCGAGCTTCGTGTGCGCTTCGACAGCGTATGGGTTATTCATGAACCAATTTCGAACTCCATTCGTCTGCCCAACCGATTCGTCAGGTGGAAAATTCCCAAGCGCTAGTACAACGCGGCCGCTTTCCAAGCTCGTCCCGGATTTGCCAATCACTCGGAATGATCCTTTTTCAGTTCGCATCAGATCGATGATTTCATCACAGATCACATCCAGCGTTCCGGGCAACGAGCTGGCCTCGCGCAACAAATCCTGTATGTAATCACCAAAAACACGACGCGGAATGAATGCGTCAGGCTGCAATTCCTGGACTCCGGCGGCATTCAGATTCGCCGGATGCGCCTGCAACCATCGGTAGAAGTGATCAATTTGATCAGGAAACGCTCCCATTTGATCGGCCCGGACGTTTAGCAGATGCTTCGGATCGGCGGTGCCGTACGCCACGCCGCGTCCGAAAATCTTGCTCCGATCAATCAATGCGATGCTTAAGCCGCATTGTGCGCGCGCCAAGTGGACGGCTACCATCGTTCCACTGAAGCCGCTACCGATGATAACGACATCGTAGAAGGAGTTGGGTTGGTTGTTCATAACGCTCCGAATTTGCAACGAAATTGACAGCCGTAGTAATGACGAATTACTATGGCCCATAAATATTTGTTATGAGCCGATGATCGATTATCGCCTACATGTCTTTCGTCAAGTGGCTGAGGTTCGTAGTCTAACCAAAGCATCAAAGGCTCTTAATCTTTCTCAGCCCGCGGTAACCAAACATATAAAGCTTCTGGAAGAAGAGTTGCGGATCCCGCTCTTTATTCGCTCCAGCAGCGGAGTGGCACTCACCGATGCGGGGACAATTTTTTTACGGCATGTACAGGAGACAGAGAAATCACGAGCCGCAGTAATGGAGAGATTGCAGGCTCCCGTTGGGCTCCTGACAGGGACTCTGCATCTCGGGAGCAGCGTGACAATCGCTTCGTATTACCTGCCGGAAGCTCTCGTGGGGTTCAAAGCTAAGTACGCTTCCGTGAAGTGTGACGTAATTGAAGGTAACACCGACCTGATCGTCGGACTCCTGCTCGATCAGCGGATCGAAGTCGGGCTGGTTGAAGGCCCCTGCCGCCGGCGTGAACTGCAAGCCCGGCCGTTCTACGAGGACGAAGTCATTTGGATTGCAGCTCCTTTTGATCCGCTCGCCAAAATAAAGCATCCCGGCGTCAAAACTCTGTTTGAGCGTCCGATCATCTCTCGTGAACTGGGTTCGGGCACGCGTCGCGTGATCGAAATCGCGCTCCGTCAACAGGGATTTCCTCTGTCGGGTGTCAGGATCGAGCAGGAATTACCCAGTACGGAAGCGATTAAGCGCATGGTTGCGACCGGGGCAGGGATTGGCTACGCGTCGCAGTTAAGTGTCCAGCAAGAGTTGGCCTCGGGCCAGTTGATTCAAATTCACTGCCCCAAGCTGAAGACAAAGCGATCCTTCTCGATCCTGATTCCTCAAGGACCTGATCCTGTCGGAATCGTCCAGGCTTTTTCGAATTTTATTGTCGAGAACGTAACATCACGAAAATCGCATGAGCGCACCAGCTCGTGAGATTGTCTCGCGAACCGAAGATTATGACGAACGACCTGAAAACATACGACTTGGTGGTAATTGGGGGCGGGCCCGCAGGCATAGCTGCGGCGACGTCCGCATCGACTTTCGGCAAAAACGTGGTCTTGGTGGATAATCACCCGGAAATCGGCGGCGCAGGCGTCAACACAGGGACAGTCCCGAGCAAGACCCTGCGTGAAACGGCCTTGGCTTTATCAGGACTCAAGTCGCGTAATCTCTACGGAGTGGATCTGTCGCTGCGCCGGGAGGTAACTGTCGCCGATTTTCTTGGTCATGAGGAACATGTGAAGAACGCATTTCACGCGAGCCTCACGCAGCGATTGAAACAGCTCAACGCGACGACCTATTGGGGCACCTGCAGCTTCCTCGACGCGCACACAGTTCAGGTCGCTCTAGGGCGGGAAAATCCCGAGAATGATCCTACAGCCACTGTCGAAGAGATCCATTTGCACGGTGAGAAAATTTTGATCGCCACCGGGTCGTCACCCGTTCGTCCCGATCTGTTTTCTTTCGGCGACGGGAAAATTCACGATTCAGATTCCATTCTAAAACTGGACCGTATTCCAAAAACTATATTGGTCGTCGGTGCCGGTGTGATCGGGGCTGAATACGCCTGCACATTCCGCGCGCTTGGTGCGGAAGTCCACTTGCTTGACGGACGCGATGTCCTGCTTCCGTTTCTGGATGCGGAAGTTTCACAGGCTTTGGCGGGTGCGCTGGAGCGCAATGGAATCGTCATCCACTTGAACGAAAATGTGCGGAAATGCATTCCGCTGGAATCGGACGGTGTCCAGCTCGAGCTCTCCTCCGGAGCAACACTGGCCGGCGATGCGGTGTTAGTTGCAGCGGGCAGACAGAGTAATACTGCCGAGCTCGGGCTTGAAAAAGCGGGGGTGCAAACGGGTGCCCGCGGAGTCATTCCAGTGAACGAGCATTTCCAGACAAACATTGAACGCATTTATGCGGCTGGTGACGTCATCGGATTTCCGGCCCTCGCCTCGACAAGTGTCGAGCAGGCGCGACGGGCAGTGCGCCACGCGCTGGATCTTGGCGGAAGCGCAATCTCCCCTCTCCTGCCAAATGGCATCTATACGATCCCGGAAGCCAGTATGATCGGCGAGACCGAGGAATCTCTCAAAGAGAAGGGTGTAACCTACATCGCAGGACGGGCATACTATCGGGAAAATGCACGTGGCAGGATTATCGGCGACCAGGACGGCTTTGTGAAGCTGCTCTTTCGCGAGGATGACCTGAAACTGATCGGCGTGCATGTCATGGGCGAGCTGGCAACGGAGGTCGTGCACATCGGCCTGGTTGCGATGATGTGCAATGCCTCTGCCGATCTCTTTGTCGATGCCTGCTTCAACGTCCCAACTCTCGGAGTCCTCTACAAAAATGCGACGCTGAACGCGTTGCAAAGCTCTTCACACTTGAGATAGATTTCTTAGGATTCGCTGCCGAAATTTGAATTGTTATAAAAACTGAATTTCGACAGGCATTAATCTAATAACATGCAATTTTTAAGTTGCTTCCTGTTGATCACTGTTTTGCACAGACTCACAGAATTCCGGCCGGCTGCTGTCTGGTAGACTAACGAAAGCTTCGCATGATCGCAACACTTCACCAATCGCTGCTTGCTATCGCGTTCACGACTATGCTGGAGCTCGGGGTGATCGTGCGGATTTTGCTGCGGCCGCATCGCGACCCGGCTTCCCGAATCGCGTGGGTGGTAGTCGTTTGCGCGCTCCCTATTTTGGGTACGATCGCATATTTGTTCCTGGGGGAAGTAAATATCGGCCGTCGCCGAGTGGAGCGGTTGCGCGAAGTACTCGCACACATGCCGCGGATTCCCGATCAAGGCGCTGCCGGCAGGACGGACTTGGCGACTGGCGTTCCACTGCACTATCAGCATCTATTTTGGTTGGGACATTCGATCAGCGGATTTCAGCCCGTCGATGGCAACAAGGCGCGTCTTCTGCCAGACTCCAATGCCACGATCGATGCGATGGTCACCGATATCGACTCCGCAACAGATCATGTCCATATTCTTTTCTACATCTGGCTCCCGGACAACAACGGCACGAAGATCGTGGAGGCGTTGAAGCGCGCCGCGGCTCGAGGCTTGGCCTGCCGCGTCATGGTTGATGACCTCGGTTCGCGGGCACTTATTCATTCCGAGCATTGGCGGGCGATGCGCACGGCAGGCGTCCACGTGGCTGTGGGCTTGCCCATCGGGAACCCTCTTTTGCGACCGTTCGAAGGCCGCATCGATCTTCGAAACCATCGTAAGATCGTAGTCATCGACGATCGCATCACCTACTGCGGCAGCCAAAACTGCGCCGATCCTGAGTTCCGCGTTAAGGCGAAGTACGCACCGTGGGTAGACGCGGTGATGCGCTTTGAGGGTCCGATCGCACGCCAGAACCAGTTCCTGTTCGCGAGCGACTGGATGACGTACGTGAGCGAGAACCTCGACCACCTCTTGAGCAAAGCGTTACCTCTGTCTATGCCAGAAGGAATGGCTGCGCAGGTAATCGGAACAGGTCCGACGGCGCGTTATTCCGCCATGCCTGAGATGTTCGAAGCCCTGATGTTCGCGGCGCGGCGGGAACTGATTATCACAACTCCTTACTATGTACCTGATGAGTCACTGCACAACGCGTTGCGCACGACCGCCTACCGGGGCGTGGACACGACGATCGTCTTCCCCGCCAGAAACGACTCTTGGATCGTAGGAGCGGCCAGTCGAAGCTACTATTCGGACCTACTTACCGCTGGGGTGAAAATCTACGAGTATAAGGGCGGCCTGTTGCACACCAAGTCGCTGACGCTCGATGGTGAAATAACTTTGATCGGCTCTGCAAACATGGACCGGCGCAGCTTCGAGCTTAACTACGAGAACAATATCCTTTTCTGTGATCCCGGACTAACCGGCGTCATGCGTGAGCGACAACAGCAGTACATTACAAGGTCAAATCGAGTCACCAAGGAAGCGGTCGCAGCATGGCCGATCTCACGGCAATTGTTGAACAATCTTATTGCAACGCTTGGGCCCGTGCTGTGAGGTCACGGACTTGGCGCACTAGCCTGAATAGCTCACAAGTTTTTCAAACTTGTGAGAAATGCGGGCTAGCTTGAGCGTTTTCACCGAACCGGTTTGCTAACGATCGCTTCCGGATTAACACAATGTTCGAGTGGTTCGCCGTTCAAAAAACGCCGGACTTCGCCAGCCGCAATCCGTGCGGCTTTCTCGGCAGTCTGTTTGCTAGCGCCCGCGATATGAGGCGTCATCACGATGTGTGGCGTTGTTAGAAGGCGGGAACCGGCGGGGATCGGTTCTTCCGGAAAAACGTCGAATCCGGCACCCCAAAGATGACCGCTGTCTAGTGCATCGCAGACGGCGTCGTAATCGACCAGTGTGCCCCGCGCACAATTGATGAGCACCGATCCAGGAGGCATCGCGGCAAGTTGCTTTTTGCTCATCATCCCCTGGGTTTCAGCTGTGGCTCTGGCGTGCAACGAAACGATGTGGGAACGGGAAAGCAACTCGTCGAATCCGACTCTTTCAGCAAGATCTCCCAAGGTCTCAGGCTTTACGTACGGATCGTATACAAGCACGTGACAGCCAAATCCGTGAAGCATCCGAGCGACGCGGCTGCCGATCGCGCCGTAGCCGATCAATCCGGCAGTGGAATTCTCCAACTCCAGTCCGCATTTGCCATATTCGTAGTAGTCGCCACGCCATTCGCCGCCCGCGAGAGGACCGTGAGATTCAGGAATCCGGCGCAGCACAGAAAGAATGAGGCTGACGGTATGCTCGGCGGTGGCCGTGGCATTCCGGCCGGGAGCGTTGCAGACCACCACGCCATGCTGGGTCGCCGCTTTGACATTCGCGTTAGTCGGACCTCCGCGCGCGATGACCGCCAGTTTCAGGTCTGGAGCAGATTCGAGAACTTTTTTCGTGAGAGGCGCATGGTTAGCGACGTAAATGCTCGCCCCTTGAAGAGCCCCGATAATTTCCTCCTCCGAGCCAGACGCTTCGGTGACTTCCCCTATCTTGCCGAACGGCACACCTGGCCAAGGGGATTGGTATTCACGGAACTCGATGGGAGTCTTCACTTCCACGCGAATGGCGTCGGCAAAGAGAGAAGGAAGGATGAAATGGTCGCCGGCAACAAGTATGCGTGTGCTCATAAGGTTTGATTTTAAGGCTGTGGTCCGCCGGGTATGACCAGCGGTGAGTTGTATTGAAGGAGAGCGGCATTTTCTCCTTCGAGTCTGATTTCCGTCAGCGCGCCATTCTTAACTGCCGGAAAGACCGTCCGGTAACGCGCCAGCGGAACACTGAATAAAAAGCAGAGCGTTAGCCGGATCAGCGTGTTATGCGCGACGACCAACACGCGCCCGCGCGGGTACGCCGACGCGATTTCGCGAAGAACGGAGATCGCGCGTTCGGCCGCTTGATATGGGTCTTCTCCTTCCGGCATTGGATGCGCAGCAGGATTAGTTCTAAAACGCCGAATTTCTTCGGGAAATAGCTGCTCCGCTTCGATCATGGTCTTGCCCTCGACCCGGCCAAAGTCGAGCTCGCGGAGGCGTGGATCGATCTGCAACTCAAATCCGGCAGCATGCGCCGCTGGTGCGGCCGTCTCTCGTGCACGACTCAGCGGAGAACACCAGATTGCGTCGAGCTCAGCCCTGGAAGCCCAAGCAGCAAGCCGATCGGCCTGTGCATAGCCAGAAGGATCCAATTCCACATCGGAAATACCGGCATACCGATTCTCGGCATGCCAGACCGTTGCTCCATGCCGGACTAGAAAAATATGCGTCACGTGCCGGCCCTCCGCCGTGCGTGGTCAGCGACGGCCGGGGCCACCCAGCCACGGCGAGCGAGCTCATCGATCAGCAGGAGATAAGGCTCCCGGAAGCGGGCGGAGCGGTCTGCGCGGGGATCGATTACCTCACGAATGCGCACAATAGGGCCTGCGGCCTCTGCGACTTTTCGCCCGGCCGCGGCCGCCAGTATCGCCATTCCTAATGCGGCTTCCGCATTCTCTGGAAGAGTGACCGGGCAGCCGAGTATATCCGCTCGCAGCTGGCACCAGTAGCGGCTCTTTGCTCCGCCCCCAGTCAGCAGGAACGGGCCGTTTACCGGTGCACCCAGCATGTCGAGATAATCAAAACAGAGACGCTCGACATACGCCACGCCTTGCAACAACGCCGCGTACTGGTCGATTTCATCCACCGACCGGCCCAGCGTAAATCCCTCTGCTTCTGGCGCGATAAAAGGGAAGCGTTCACCACGACCATGCAAAGGATAGGCGATAACACCGGCCGGCTCACGTTCCGCGGCCTGTCTCGCTAGCGATTCCAGATCGCGATCGGCAAAAAGCTTGGAGATCACTCCCGCGCCGACGCTCGAAGCGCCGCCCGGCAACCAGTTGCCATCGGGAGACCGGTGGGAATAGACAACGCCCGCTGGATCCTTGATCAATTCGGGTGTGACCCCTTTGAGGACGAGGGTGGTACCAAGCACCGAGTTCCAGCTTCCCACGCTCAAGGCTCCAGCAGCCATTTGTGCCGCACAACCATCTGTCATGCCTGCGAAGACTGGGGTGCCTTGTGGAATGCTTGTCTCTGCAGCAGCTTCAGCACTCACCACTCCGAGCGGGGTCCCGGCACGCACCACTGCAGGCAAAATTGTGTCGGGCACTCCCAGCGTTGCAAACACCTCGCGCGGCCAACATTCATTGATGAGGTCAACGCCGGTTTTGAGCGCGTTGCTTGTGTCGGTAGCGACCTCGCAGCCAACTAGACGGCGGTTAATAAAGTCGGTCTGATGTGCAAGGCGTGCTGCTTTGCCCAAGCCACGATTTTGAGCGAGCATCCATAGTAATTTCGGCAGCCCCCACGAGGCCTGCATCCGGTTATACCCCAGAGTAGACCAGACAGCGGCACCGGTTTCGTTTACGCGCTTGGTCTCCTCCACCGCACGGGTGTCATCGTACATCAAACCTGGTGTCAGCGGGCGCGCGTTCTGGTCCAGAATCAGGATCGTGCCCGAAGTACCGTCCACCGCCAGTCCATGAACGATGGCGCCGCTAGGCAAAGCGCTGAAAGCCGCTCGGCAAGCGGCTGCGATGGCACGCCACCATTCTTCGGGATCCTGTTCGTGTCGCGGTCCATCGCGGCGGCTGGACAGTTTATGAGAGCCGACGGCCAGCGTCTCTCCCGAGGCCGAGACAATCAAAGCACGCACACTTTGAGTGCCAAGATCCAGCCCAAGCCAAGCTCTGTTCGAAGAGAGTTCTGACGGCATAAAGAGCGATTCTAAGAGTGACTCAAATGATCTCGGAATCCGAACCGGTTCGATCGTCTGCCATTCGTTTCCAGATGGGTAATGTACTCTCCCGAATCGCGAGGAATTGCTCGAACAACCCATCGTAACGGGCGGTCCGTTCCTTATTCGGCTCGAATAGATCCCGGATCCGAACGAAATCTTTAACCGCGCTCGGAAAATCCGCCTCTATTCCAACGGCGACCAATCCGGCAATGAAGGCCCCTTTCGCTCCGACTTCCTGATCCACTGGACGGAATGTTGGTGCGCCAATGACATCTGAGATCATTTGACACCAGACGTCGCTGTTTGCCCCGCCACCGCATAAGCCGCAAACCTGCGGTGGAGAAGGTCCATCTTGGGCGGCCTGCAAACAATCCCGGATAACCAGAGACAACCCTTCCAACACTGCGCGGGCCACATGCTCCCGTCCGTGCTCAAATGACAACCCGAAAAGCGACCCCCGAGCGGCAGTATTCAAAAACGGCACCCGTTCGCCGGCAGGCGAAAAGTATGGCAGAAAACAAAGACCGTCCGCACCCGGCGCAACTTTAGCAGCCAATTGACTCAGCTCCGACACGCCGCGGAGACCCAACTGCCTGACTGTCCAGTGCATCACCTCGGCCCCGGCCAAAGTTGGAAATGCACGCAGATTCAGCCCCGGCGGCCCGAAAGGAATGGTCAACCCGGAAGGTTCCCCCTCCAGGTTGATCTGGTTCATGACGACGTCCGTACAAAGCGTCGTGCCAAGGATGCTGCACGCCTGGCCATGACTTACCGTGCCAACGCCGATCGCCGTCGAGGCCACATCATAAGGCGACATAACCACGGGCAAACCCGGCGGAAGCCCTAATTCGGTTGCCGCGCTCGATCTCAATTCTCCGACGCGACGGTCGTTGGGAACGACTTCCGGCAAAAGCCGGTCGGCCCACTCCAAACCGTAAAGCTTAAGCAGTTCAGGGGAATAGCACCGCTCGCGCACATCGAAAAATGGAACAGCTGCGTCCGACTCATCGATGACCATCCGCCCGGTCAAATTGTAGAAAATCCAGCCATTGCAACAGAGCGACTTGTGAGAACGTTCCAATCGATCGGGATCGTTCTTTTTGAGCCAGGTAAAGATCCCATTTGGAAGACCGGCGAAAGTCTGCGAACCGTTGAGCCGAAAAGCTTCCTTTAGTATGCCCGCTTCGCGCCAATGATCCACGATCGCGGTGGCACGGGCGTCGTTCCATAGAATAGCAGGCCCAGTCGGGCGACCGTCGGCATCGACAAGCCAACAACCATCCCCTTGAGCCGTCAGCGAGATGAAGCGCACTGGTTCGGTCAACTGATTTACAACGGTGCGGATCGTGAAGGCTGCCGCCTCCCACACCGAGTTCATCTCCTGCTCGGAGAAACCGGGCATCGGACGGCGCACTTCTGTTTCTTGGCGGGCAAGGGCGATTTCTGCGCCATGATCGTCGAATGCAACTGTCTTGATGACCGAAGTACCGACATCAACGCAGATTGTGGCCATAAAAGGAGATGGGAATCTTTGGGGGGAGCTAGAGAATGTAAGAGATTGCGCCGCAGTTCAAGCGTCGTCGGTAATTGCCGAGATGATTGGCGCCCGGTACGTCTATGTTAATTAACGGAACCCGATTTCGATGTTCAAAAGCGGCAAAAGTGCGGAATAAACCAAATGCACGCAAAAGGAGTTAAAGTGGTTGGTGAAACTATCACTTCAGCGTTGGGATGCACGTTGCTGCCAAATTGGGGTACCTCCACTACCGACGCTGATCGGAAACAGGTAAACCAGTTTATTCGCAGCTCCAGCCTACTGCGGCCCAAGCTAGCAACCGATCGCGCTTTCGGTGCTCAGGAGTCTACAATCGGGTGGCGAGTTCCACCGCTCTCCCAGTGGACGACCCGTCCGTTTGGGTCGAATTGGATCGTCAATGTCCGCAGGTTGGCATACGGACCATAAAATGGGATGAACAGCTTCCCTTTTCCAAAAACGTAAACCCACGCCTCCCCGCCGTCACTGGTTTGGAAGACTTGGTCAGGATCATCGTATTGGGCATGGACCTCGGCCATTGTTTCTCCCGGAACAGGCGGCCGAAAATCATCTTCCGATTGTCCAGTATTGGATGGTGGAGCCCCGCTTGTGTTGGCGGAACCGTTCGAACTGCAGCCCGCAAGGCCGAGCGCGACTATCCCAATGGCAACCATCCACAAGCGCTCATGCGGTTTGGATTTGGAGCTCATCGAGGAGACAGCATCGGAGGGCTCAGCAAACTTTGTCGCCTTGCACTTTTGTCGGCTCAGAACGCGTTTGAACATCAGAAAGATGGAGACGGTTCTCACGGCCGGTGGTTACTGAAATTGGAACGTGGCGTTCGGCGTTTGGCGTTCGGCGTTTGGCGTTCGGCGTTCGGCGTTCGGCGTTCGGAGGGCCAACGCTTCGCACGAACCCCGTTCTTCGGCCCGGCGGGCCGATAGGACTCAGCCCAGGGTGCAGCGCAGCGGAACCCTGGGAATCCACCCACGTCGCGATGCAGCCCACAGGGGCGCCAGGACCGTTCAGAGTTCGAGGGTCCGCCTCGTAGAAATCATCCTCGTGAAGGACCGCGAGTTCCAGGGCGACTGCAACTCTGGATGATATATCGTCCAAAAGCGCTTTACGACTCACCGCTAGTTGGTGTAGTCCCGGGACCAAAGGTTTGAGATGGTTTTGACTGTTGCGGGCGTAACGACGCGACCTTTCGCCAGACAGCCGTCCGGACCGCACCCGGGATCTTCGTGCTTGGCAATGGCGATGATGACTCGGACTGCCTCTTTCGCCTGCGAGTAAGCATCCCACGTCGTTGATACGTCGATATAGCCCTCTTCCATAGGCTTCACAGCAGCCGTAAGAAGATCACAAGTGGCTAGCCACATGTGCTTAGGCTGTCCAGTCGGCGCCCACCGACCTGCTTTCTCCAGTGCCGCTTGAATCGAGGGAAAAGCGAAATCGCTCGCCGCAAACACGCAATTGGCCTCGGGATGTGCGTTTAGCGCATTCGTCAATCCAGACAGAAATAATTCCGGATTCCAGTTCGTCGGGACCTGTACGATCGTCGTGTATTGACCGGTTTCCTTCGCAACCTCATTCCACGCCTTTGACCTATTGACGGCATTTATGTCGGTCAGCATGCCTTGAAGCTCGATACATTTGCCCTGGATTCCCGCCTTTTTCAGGATCGCGGCAAAGGCTTCAGCAGTCTGTTTGGCTTGATCATAACTATCACCTCCAACATGGGCTGTCGGCTTGCCGCTCGTGGAGCCTCGGTCAAACGTGATGAACGGGATTCCTGCGTTCTGGGCAGCTTTGATCGAGGTACCAATCGCTCCGGAATCGAAAGCGCGCGCCATGATGATATCGACGCCGCGGGTGATCAGATCATCGATGTTCGCCGCTTGGCGCGCGGGATCCGCATTGGCGACGTTGATGATCCATTCGATTTTGAGACCTGCCGCCTTGCCCTGTGTTTCACCCTCCGATTTGAGGAAATCGACCCACGCCGTCTCTAGCGAAGATTCCTTGGTATCCAGTGAGAATCCGACCGTCAATGGTTTCAGATCATCCGCATTGGCTGCACCCACGATCCCTACAGCCATCGCCATTCCGAGAATGGCACCAGAAATGTAACGTTTCATATTTTGTTGCTTCCAGTTGTTGTGTTTGTCGCCGGGCCCGTTGCGGTCCGGCTAAGTTCTTGAGCGCAGAGTTCGACTCATCAGGCCGTTTCCGCTTTTGAGAGCATCGGCGTACATGGCGGCAAAAATCACTACGCCGCCAACCAATCGATACGAATACGGATTAGCACCGAGATTCGTAAGTCCGTTGCGAATCATTTCAAAGATGAACACACCAGGCAGGACACTGAAAAAAATTGTGCCGCGCCCCCCGAGAAGACTGATCCCGCCCACAACGACTGCAGCCAGCGCCGTGAATTCCCACCCGCTTCCCAGGAATGGACTTACTGCGCCATTTTGCACTGTCGAAAGGATCCCTCCGAGCGAGGCAAGCACTCCAGACAGAACAAAGCTGCTACATCCTGTCAGATCCACCGGGAGCCCAAGTCTGCGAGCTACGGAGATGTCGTTACCCATGGCCATTATTCGGCGACCAAAGACCGTCCGACTTTGAAGCAGATGAACCAGAATAACGATCAGAAACATCACCAGGATGTCGACCGGTATCGGTCCGAGTCTACTGTTTCCGACGAATCGAATGTTGGGTGGCAATGGCACGAGCAGAGCATCCGTCAACTGCAAAGCGATGCCCCGGTACGCGATCATCGTGCTCAATGTCGCAATCACGGAGTTGACTCGCAGTACGATTACGATGAACGCGTTTACCGCTCCCAGTAAAGCGCCACATCCAACAACGATCACTGCGGCAAGGGCTGGGTTGAGGCTGCTATTCCTCATGAGAAGAGCACCGATGGCGCATGAGAGGAAAGCGATCGATCCTACGGAAATATCGAGCCGTCCTGACATCACAACGAGCGCCAATCCCGACGCTATGATAGCCAACGGCGCCATTGCGCTCAATATATTTAGTATGTTCGCTAGCTCGAAAAAATGACGGGTTACAACAGAAAAGAAAAAGAATACAATGAGAAACACAGCGAGGAAGCCGCGTCGGATCAAGAACTGCGAAATAGCTCTAATTCTTGTCATCAGCAGCTCCCGTTTTCGTCGCCGGTCGCGGCGATTGCTTTCATCAAATCATCGGCTGAAGCCGAGCCTGGCAACTCATTGATCAAAGAACCCCGATTCATTACAAGATACCGGTCGCAAACTCTCATTAACTCCTCGAGTTCCGAGGATACCAGCAGCACACCGCACCCCTTTTTAGCTAGATCGACAATCAGTTTCATGATTTCGTTTTTTGCGCTGACGTCGAGTCCCCGTGTGGGTTCATCAAGAAGAAATAATCGCGGATTCGCTGCCAGCCAACGGCCGAACACGACCTTCTGCTGGTTGCCGCCACTCAATGTTCCAACGATTTGATCTTGTCTGGATGCTTTGATCTTCAAACGTTCTATCATCGACTGAGCGAGCTCTCGCTCACGGCTAGCATCTATTAGGAGAATATCATTCAAGAGCGATTTGAGATTGGGCAACGCAATGTTATCGCGAATGGATAATGCAAGGTGAATTCCCTCTCCTCGCCTATCTTCGGTCACGAAACCGACTTCACGATGCAGTTGCCGAGGGGCGATGTTTAATAACCCACTCTTGCCCTTCCACATGATCGTTCCGGTATCGATCGGATCCAACCCAACCATTGCTCGCAATAGTTCTGTGCGCCCAGATCCGAGGAGTCCCCAGAGGCCAACGATTTCTCCAGCGCGAATTGCGAAGGTAATATTCTCGAGAACACCTGATCGTCTCAGTCCGCTCACCCGGAGCAAGGACTCGCCTTGAGATGCGGTCGGTTGCCGAATACGTCCTTCACCCGCCGATACGCCAAGCATTAGCTGCACCACTTTAGTCGCGTCGACCGCAGCAATCGGCGAAGACCAGACAGTCTCTCCGTTGCGCATTATCGTCACTCGCTCGCAAATGGAGAAGATCTCATCGAGAAAATGCGTGATGTAGATAATCACCACTCCTTCCGCCTTTAACCCGCGAATTACCTTGAAGAGACGTTGGCGCTCCGGTTCAGTCAGCGAAGAAGTCGGTTCATCGAATATAATGATTCGCGGTTGATGCCGGAGCGCTCTGGCGATTTCCACGAGTTGCCGATCACCAATGCTGAGTTCCTCGACACGAGATTCCGGAGAAACCGAGGACCCAAGTCTTTCTAATAACTCCCGAGATCGACGACTCATCTCTGGAGTGCTGATGAAGGGTCCGAACCCCGGCAGATCATCGATGAAGATGTTCTCTGCAACGGTTAAAGTAGGCAGCATCGCTAGCTCCTGGTGAACAAAGGCTATACCCTTCAGTGCAGCCTCTCTAGCGGAACGGATCGCCACCTCGATGCCATCTATGCTGATGCGTCCGTTATCGCGGCCAACATCCCCGCCAAGAATGTTCATAAGCGTGGACTTGCCCGCGCCATTTGCGCCCATGAGGGCAATTGCCTCACCTCCACGTGCCTCCAGACTCGCATCCCTCAAAACCGCCACACCAGCGAATGCCTTGGAAATGCCTTCCATGCGGAGGAGAGTCGGGAAACTACTCATTGGGCTTCTCCTTTTCGTCGTTCGATAGCAATGAACGCGATGATTACGGCTCCTTTGATGATAAGGCTGAGATAGTACGAGACACCGATCAGATTCATCGCATTCGACAGGACCGTAATCAGCAGTGCCCCGAACACGGCTCCGAGAACTCGTCCAGACCCGCCGGAGATACTGACGCCGCCCACAACGCATGCGGAAACGATATCGAGCACCATGCCGTCATTTCCCATATTGGCTGACGCTGACCCGAGCCGCGCGGTCAGGAGAATCGACGTCAGTCCAGCCATAAGGCCGGAGATCACGTAACTCACCAGAATGACGCGCTCCACCGGCACGCCGGCGACGCGCGCCGCACGAGCGTTAAGCCCAACCGCGTACGCCCAACGTCCAAACATGGTGGAACGCATTAGAACAGTCGCGGCTATGCTTACTACAACGCCAATCAAAATTGACACCGGTATACCGAAGATCGGAGCCGCCTCGAACAGAGAGACAAACGAATTAGGAATCTTGGAAATGCTCAAAGAATTTGTGAGCCACACCGCCGCGCCAGACAAGATAGTCATCATCGCAAGGGTTACGACGAACGGGATCATTTTCAGACGCGAAACAGCGATACCGTTGACCAATCCGACGAACAGACTAACCGCAACCATGATAAGACAACCGACAATCCAGTTCCCGCCCGATTGCATGTAGGTTGCACCAAGCACCGCCCCGATTGCCATGTTCGCCGGCAACGAAAGATCAATTCCGCCGGCAATCATGACGACCGCCATGCCGATGGTCATTAGACCAAGCAGCGACACCTGGAGAAGAATGTTAACTACGTTCTGATATCGAAAGAAACGCGGAGCATAGATTTCAATCAAGACCAGCATTCCGGCGAGCAGAACGACACGCAACCCTCGCTGTATGAGCGTAGAAACGGCCAGTATCTTAGGCCCATCGTTCGTCGTTGAATTTGACCAAGGTGAATACCGGGCAATTCTGCGCCTCAACAAACTTCGGAATCCTGCGACTCTGGTGGGCTTTATAGAAAGTTCGCTCATCCGTATTATGAAACGTTACATGTTTTGCCAAAAATCACTTTCTTCCGCTTCACATCATTTCGCTTTTCTGCGCGCAGATGGGGCCTTCCCAGTCGATTCCCGCACAATTAGCTGCCCACCGGCGCGAACATGAGGGTTCGCAATTGGTAGTCCATTTAATTGACGAAACATCAAACGCCAAGCCTCCACCGCGATCTGATCGATAGGTTGAGCCACGGCGCTTATCGCCGGGCGAAGTAGTTTTAACCACTCGAAGTCGTCAAATGCCAGGAAAGACATTTTATTCGGAACTTCGATATTACAATCCCGCATGGCAGAAATCGCACCAAGCGTCACCAGGTTATTCGATGTAAAAATCGCGGTAGGCCGTTCCTGTTCGTTCAGCAATGATTCAATCGAATTGCGCGCCTCCTCGACAGTCATTCCGACGATTCTTACGATTGGCTCAATCTTCCGTTCTCGCATGGCTCGTTTGAACCCATCAATACGCTCTTGCGTATTCCAAAGTCGGGGAATGTTCGCGGCAAACACGATGCGCATGTGTCCAAGCGAGAGAAGATATTCGGCGCCTTGATAGGCCGCATCGAAGTTGTCCGTTGCAACGCTGGGGAAAGGATTTTTGGCCGCGATTCGGTCAGCAATGACGCACGGTATGCCGGAACCAATCTCTGACGTGAGCGCGTCCGAGCCATCCAGAGATGGGATGAGAATCATACCGTCAACTTGATTCTCCTTGAGCATCCTCGCGCGCTCACAGGATCGATGCGGGTCCTCTCCTGCGGTGACGATCATCACTGTATATCCGTTGGCAGAGGCAAGATTCTCCAGCTTTTCGACAAAAGCTGAATAAAAGGTATTCACGATATCGGGAACGACGATCCCAATGGTCCGCGTCTGTCGGCTTCTGAGGCTTGCCGCTATTCGATTGCGCCGATACTTCAACCGGTCGGCAGCTGCGATTACGCGCTCGCGCCGATCTGGGGAAACGGTCGAATTCCCGTTGAAGACCTTCGAGACGGTACCAAGAGATACCCCGGCCTCAACGGCCACCTCATTCATCGTCGACTTAGCGTGCATCGCCTGGGGGAATGAAACGTTTCAATTTTTGATGCGTGCCATAATTGTACGATCATGTCAAGGATATGCGTAACGCTCGATTTATCACGAAAGATAGCGATCCGGTTAACTTCCGAAGCAGAATTACGCTGCTTGACTTTTGCACCAAATCTTCAACAAATCGATTTCACCATGAACAAAAGAGAGTCATTCGGCATCTATCTGAGCCTCTTTTTGATTTTTGCAGTTGTGGCCGGATTCTCTGGTTGTGCAGGCTCGCAGGTGCAAAATAAGGAATCGCTGTTTTCTGCGGCCGGATTCCAGACGCGGATCCCGTCGACCCCGAGGCAATTGGATTTGTACAACCGAATGACTCCATACAAGCTCGAACGAAACACGGTCAAGGGCAGCGCGCTCTACACGTACGCCGACAAACAAAGGGGACTTTTCTATGTCGGCGGGGAACTAGCGTACGAACGCTACAGAATACTTGCGCTCCAACACAAGATTCACCAAGCCGAGATCGAGGCGGCTTACAGTAATCAGTTATCCCAAGAGCAGAAAGTCTTGGGCATAAACGGACCCGGTTTATGATACGGTCAGCGGAATTTTCATAGATTCCGCTGAGCTCGGGCGGACCGGTCCGAATGGATGCGGTGTCGGAGTGCCGGCGCCGGGGTGTGTCGGCGAATACCGGGGATTGGTATCGTCATTCCGACGATCATGGCTTGAAGCCCCGCCGCCTAGTTTAATCAGAGCGCTACACCCCGTGTTTCGACATCCACGAAGATATGATCACCGCGCGTTAGCGGCGACTTGCCGTGGGTTCTTACAATGAAGGCATTCGTCTCGGTCATATTCGTTTCCAAAACTTCAGCCTGTATTCCCGTCGGTCGAACTTGGGCTGATTCCCAGTCGAGCACGTGCTCATCGAGCTTTCCTTCGATCAACCATGAGTTCGTCAGATTGTCCGGCTCACTTCCGGGGTCTTCTTCTCGATTATCCAACACCTTCGCTTCGATTCGCTTCATACGATTCTCCTGTGGCACTGCGTTCCTAGTTCGGGTCTCGAACGCGTTTTGGATTTACGCTGGGTGTCAGCCGATCTTACGGCTGAATTTGGCCGAGACGCATCGAAGGAAAATTTTCACAAATCAGTTGCGCAGACGATAAAACGGGCCACAGTAGCATTCCTACAAAACGCGGGGTGGAGCAGCCTGGTAGCTCGTCAGGCTCATAACCTGAAGGTCGCGGGTTCAAATCCCGCCCCCGCAACCACTTCTTACGGTTGCCTCAATGGCATGGGTCTACGTCATTCAAAATGTCGAGGGCCGCTTCTACATCGGAATGACAACAGATTTGCCACAGCGGCTTATTGACCACAACATTGGCGTTTCGAAATGGACGAGGTATCGAGGACCGTGCAAACTGGTTTGGAGGAAAGCTTGTTCGAGCGTTGGTGAAGCCCGCGAACTCGAAAACAAGCTCAAGCGCCAGGGCCGCGGCAGCGGCTTCTACAGAATGATCGGCTTAACGCCCCCGTCAGGCTCATAATCCGGCAACTGCCGGACCGGGGGTTCAAATCCCGCTCCCCACAATTACCTTCTTGGGGTTGCCCGCAATGGCATCGGTGTACGTCATTCAAAATTCGGCAGGACGTTTCTATGTTGGGATGACGACTGACCTGGAACAAAGATTGAAAGACCACAACGAAGGGATTTCCAAATGGACGAAGTATCGTGGTCATTGGAAACTGGTATGGTCGCAAGTGTGTCCAACGATCGGCGAAGCCCGCAAACTTGAAAACAAACTTAAACGTCAGGGCCGCGGCGTTGTTTTCTATCGCATAATCGGCTTAACCCCTCCGTCAGGCTCATAATCCGGCAGCCGCCGGACCGCTGTTCTTGAGTCTCGAGTCTTTGAAATTGCGGAGAGACTCGCGGAGATAGATGAGTTCCGCGATCTCGAGATGAATTTGGTCCAGATATTCTGCACCGCGCGACTTTATCAAGTCATCGATCTGACTCCGCTCAAGCGCATCTGGATAGCACCGCAGTAGGTCGATGTATTTCAAGACCCGAGATTCGCGGAATTTAATCCCCTGGGACTCACCCCATGTGACGAATTCGGATAATCGGGTTTCAAGACCGCTGATGAAGCTGATAGGGAACGGCATTTCTGAGGTTCTAATTTGTGCCGATCTCATTGCGACACAACTCCTGGAGCTGTAGGTTCGCCGAGTTTTATGGGCATAGCCTCTCAGAATCTCGAGCCAGGCGGGTTAGACGAGTGGACGGCGGCTTTGTCCGTAGCCGCAATGAATGTCAGCAACACGATTCTGCACGGCAAGAAAATCAGGACCCGAGACATGGCCCTGCGGTCGGCTTCCGGTGTGATTTGGAACCTGCTGCGCACGATGGAATACCCGTGGGACCAAGGGCTGCTACCTGAGCTCGCGGGGCTTGCCCGGCAACTTACGGAATTTCTGGATCATATTGTTCTGAATGCCGAACCAGAAGATCCACGCCTTCGAGTGTTACAGGCGCTGGCGGAGAGCGCAGTGACTTGGCCGATCCTGGCGCGACCAGGCGATGAAAAGCTTAGCGCTTTGAAGATTGAGAAACTCAAGGTTGGCAGCAAGTCATCTTTCGCTTCCTCGGCAGGTTCGGGGCGTCGATCGAGCCTAGGAACGGCGCGCAACAGATTGGCGCTTAGGCTGGTCACCCGGATTCAGAATCGCACCGAATGTATTTTGTTGGTTAGGAGAAACGGGGCGCCTGCCCAGCGGTGTAGCCCCCAGGAAGCGCGAGAACATCTTCGCATTATCGAACCTGGTGTTGTGAAAAAAGAGCAAACGCGGGTTTTGAAACTTCTGCGGGAAGCTAGAGACCACCCCTTCTCAGCCGATAATCTGAAGATCTGGAATCGCCTGGTGACGGAGTTCGTTTTGATTATCGATCCTGAACTCAAGCTGTTGCCCGAACTGAAGCAGGTTAAATCCGCTAAGGGTGGGAAATATATCAAGACCAAGGAAGCGATTTACCGCACCGAACTGGAGAAATTCTTTCACCCAGCTCTCAAAAACCTCTTAGCATAAACTCGCGTAGTTATCTGCCAGAGCTGTTACCTAGTATAGCTGACTTTTCTAGGTAACTCTTTTTATGGATGTTGGATCCTAGATGCTTTACAGTCGTCGTCGTGATTCCAACGAAAACAAAACTTAAGAATCGTGATAGGGTCCCAGATTCACGGGCGGCTGATATCGCAGGGCGACAGAGAGGAAAAAAAGAGAGCCTTGGATCGGTGCTGAATACAGCCACTGTTTTCGTTAAACAACTTCGGAGGCTACTGCAGGAGTTGCGCAGATCCACAAAGGCCCTTAGTCAGCTGCTGATTGCCGTTCTTCTCATGTTTCAGTTCTGCAAAGAACAGCAGAGCTCCGACAGAGCGATCCTTCGCGGCTCCGGAACGAGAAACTCCTACGAAGCGGCATCATCGATGTATCCGCACTAACCCCCGGTCGCCTTAGTTTATAAGTCATTTAGTTTCCTCTGTTCACGTTAGCATATGAACCAAGGTGAATTAGAGCTCTGGTTATCAGTTAAGAACAGCGAGTATCGAAGCAGAGATGTTGCTCCAAAGACTCGCCCATTCTTGGCTCTAAGCGACTTGTCCGTTGAACTCCAATCCTCCATCCTCTTCAATTCACCGCTGGCGAACTCGGTGTGTGATTGGTTTGAGGAAAACACAAAGGCCGATGCGCATTGGATCGGACCTTTGTTTGCAGGCGTCTATTTCTATGATGCCTCCTTCTGGAAACTGACGATTCCTCTGGTTTACGGCAGCACAAAGATCAATGCGCTAGATCTGCTCGCGGATTTGCCTCCAGAAATGAAGATGGGTTTTAAGCAAGACAATCGGGAGCTGTGGGAATACGCAATGTGCGCCGCAGATACAACCGACTACGCTTTCGGTTTTGAGCAGGTCTTAACCCGCAAGGTCGAATCCGAATTGGTTCTGCAGCTGCTGCACCCGTCCGCAATGTTCATGACTCTGTACAGGGACTCGACGTCTTACGATCAGGCGTTTCGACCGTAATGGCACGCACTGTCGTCATGAGGGATTATTTCGCGGACCACAATGCGGCCTGCCGGACCGCGAGTTCAAATTCCGCCCCCGCAACCACTTTTGGTTGTCATCCAGATGGTTTTGTCTGCTCGTAATACCCTGGGCGGCTTCCATTCGCTGCGCGACCGCGGAAGTTTAAAAGCGGAACCTGACCGGTCCTTGTTGGCTTCCGTTCGAGATGACCACTTCAAACTGCTTCGGATCTTCGTTTGGGTGCACCTCTATGATCCGGAAATTGTCCTTGTTGGGCGCAGAGGTGATCTTCTGAACGTCGTTCGTCTCGGTATTTTGGACATAGATCACTTCCTTTCCTGCGTCATCAAGCCAGCTGACCAGAACAAGGTTGCCAAAAACCCCGGCCCGCGCTTGTGGTGTAGTCTGAGCGCCTTTTGCAGCCGTTTGAGCAGGTTGCGGAACTGGCGGGGAGACCAAAGTCTTTGGATCGTTTCGCGGTCCGACTTTCTCGTTCGGATCCTGCATGACTGTTCTCTGCTGCCATGCTGCGTCGTTCGATCCGTAGCTGCTACCGACGTATGCAGGATTGGTGTTTGAATCCGTGGGCCGGGAGTTGCCTGTGTTGATGATGACGACAATCGGGGCATGGTCGACCACGGAACCGGAGGATTCCAGTTGCACAGGCGCGGCCGAATTGTCTGAATATTGGTACTCCTCATCCGGGCCGTAATCCAAATAAGAGTAATCGTAAGGATAACAGTAAGCAGGCCAGACAACCTGTGGAAAAAAGACACGCCGGTCACGATGAAAGAAACCGCGGGTTTGATCGGATGCAAAGCCAGGACGAAGCGCGAAGTTACGGCGAATTCCGAGTCCCGGCCGGAACGCCGTGCCGGCACTGCGCGCGACGAAGCCACGACGAAAAGTGGCGCCGTGGAATCCGCCGCCGAGAGGGGCCGCGTGAGACGTGGCGGATAGCGTCAAAAACACGCTCGCTATGAACAAAGGCATTTTCACTCGATTGACCCGCCCTCTCAGCGACAATCTTTGCGGAGTATCACTACCTCACAAAACATCGTCACGCATTCGGGATTGTCAACAATCGTGGAGCAATGGATGACGAAGAAACCGACAGCCCGCCAAGTGAAAGCTAGAATTAAAAAAGCGCACACACCCGTTTATTCAAACAAATCCCCTCTCGGCCACCAACAGGTCGATGACTAAGGCGGTCCAACCAAAATCGATGGCCCCGTACCCCTCTGCAGTGTATGGGTTAAAGCACTCGCGCATGCCACCGCGTTTGATCATCTCGACGGTGCGGTGTGCCAATTCACTGGCAATATCCTCGTAGCCATGCTGACGCAAGCCCCAGTAAAGATACCAGTTCATATTGACCCAGCTCGGGCCCCGAAAAATCGCCCTGGTTTCAAATCCGGGATCAAAGCTCGGTTCATTTCCCGCCACGCTTGGAATGGGAAAAGGTAGCCAAAACTCGGATTCGTTGAGCAGATGTCGATTCATCATCTTGCGAACAATATTTGTATCCAGATCTTTCAAAATCAGCGGGAAAAGACAGCTGCTCGTCAATGTCTCTTGGGGACGTTCGTCCAAACCGTTAAGATCCCAAAAGGCGCCGCTCTCTTGGTCCCAGCACTTGCTGATAAGGGCTTCGGTGACGCGTGCCGAACGTAGTTCGAACTCAGCAGCTTTTGCTTCTGAACACTGAGCAACTCGACAAAGCCGGGCAAGACTTTGCAGCCCGTCAGCGTAAATCGAGTTGAACATGACATCCTCCCAGTTGAACGCATCAAGGCGGAGAAGTCTTCCGACATCTGTTCGATAATCTCGATAAATGGTGAATAGCCGGTCCATCGCGGACAGCCACGTATCGTAAACGGTGTTTGGATGCCGATAATCGATTCCAAGTGCGCCATCAAATTTTGAGCTGACATCGAGGCCGGATTCGTCCGGTTGAATAATCGCTAAAAGAAAATCGCCATCCGGGTCACGGTTAGCGTGTAACCAATCGAAGAAACGTACTGTCGGTTCCAGTACATCAGTCAACCAAACCAGGTCGCCGGTCTTCTCGAAAACACGTTCGATCGCTCGTGCAATTACCGGCGGTTGCGTGGTGGCCGTGAAGTACGGATGAGCCATCGTAATTTTAAACTCAGCTCCTGCAGCCCTTTGATGCTGTTGCTGCCAAAGAACGATATGCGGGATAAAACCGTCTGGCCGAGCTGCCTGCAGCATGCACCGCAGCTCCTGCTTGGCGAACTCCTGGTTCAAGTGCAACAGCGCGATCGCATGAAACGCACTATCCCAGAACCACTGGAAAGGGTAGGTGCTCAGCGATGGGCAAACAAAGCTGAACTGCTTGCCCTCCCATTGCGATATCCCTTCCTGGCGATTAGTTGATAATACGCGCTTTGCCTCTGAGATGAGAAAGTCGTCTTCCGGCAGACTCTTATCAACGGCCCTTCGCTTATTAGAGCGCATATTGACCCCGATACTGACCGTACCACAATGAAATGCCAGAGAATTGGCCGCGTGCGGCTCTCGAAAAATTCATCGCAATGCGAAAGCCTGAATGGCTCAAAGATCCAGGACCAAGGGGAACCCCCCAGATTCTGTTTTCGATCACTAGTATGAAGATCCGGCAACTGCCGGACCACGGTTTCAAATCCACGCCACCATTGGGGTGCAAATCCTGAAAATAAAACTCAACCCCGATGTCTTTTATCCCGCTGATGGCCCGTGCCCATCCCGCTACGCGAAATCGATTATTTCGGCCCCGCCAAAGCGTGCGCCATGCCTGGCTTTTCCTTGTCCACTTTTCGCGCGGATCGACTTTCCGGCAGAAGATGGCAAAATGATCTCTTCGCGTCGATAGAGCCGTATAGCAACCCTTTCGATCAGATTCCGCTCTCCTCGATTGATCGTAGGGCCCATACCGGAAGATCCAATTACATCGCGATAGTAACTCCCGCACAACTCTCGGAATTCGTCATAATTCCAGGGCCCACTGTATCCAATAGCATTTCCGACTTCTAATGGTTGGCTCTGAAAATCCGTTCCGCTTAGCTGACGCACCTCCACTTTTAGACGCCTCGAGCGCTCATCGCCAATTTTAAGGTCAAACTCAATGAGCGAGTCGATATGGCTTTCGTCTGGTGCGAAAGTCGAAATCCTTTTCAAGTTTATCCGGATGCACCTGAATTTGATTGTTCCAGTGGGCATTTCGATTTTCGAGGGTCTTAGCGTTGAATTTCCGGCTCTGTGATGAATTTCAAATTCCAAAGCTTTAGTAAAGTCTGATTTTCTTCGGGCTCCAGAAAAACGCTACATAATTACGCGCCATATCATCTCGAGCCACGCCGATAAGTCGAGCGAAACTAATAGTTAGTTTTTTTACAGGCATTGTAAGAGGCAATAGACGACGTATACGTCTTATTTGACTTATATGTACGGTGAGGGTGCAAAGACTCTCGCGAACACGGCGCACGGACGCGCACTGCAACGGCATTCATTGCATCGATCTTGCATAGAACGCTGGCGTTGTACCGGTAAACTGTTTGAAACGCTTTGTGAAATGCGCCTGACCGCACCGGACCTTACACCACCTGTTGGACCATTTGCGCAGGGCGTTTGGGCAGGAGACTTGCTCTATTTGTCGGGCCAAGTCGGGCAAGATCCAGTGAGCGGAAAGATGGTCACCGGCGGTATCGAGGCAGAAACAGGTCAAGCGTTCGAGAACATCAGGCGTGTCCTGGCCGCAGCTGGCCTCGGGTTCGAGCATGTCATCAAAGCACATGTACACCTTGCGGATATTAATGACTTTGCGGTTATGAACGCGATCTATGCAAAGATATTTGATTCACCATTTCCGGCGCGCACAACCGTACAGGTGGCAAAACTGGCGCTGGACGCGCGCATCGAGATAGAAGTAATCGCGCGGCGGTAATCCCGCCAAACTTGCGGAATGGACCGCAACGGACATTGCTTCTTTGCCGATTGTGCCAGCGAGCGTGCGGCTGGGGCAGCCGGTGCCTATTCCTGGCAAGATTGTCTGCATCGGGCTCAACTACGCAGATCATGCTGGATCCCTACGGCTCATGGAAGGCTCTCGCTCGCTGACCCACACCCCCTTCGTAGCCTCGGTCGAGTGCGCCATCGCGAGCGGCGATCTCCGCTCCGACACCGAACCCGACGACTTCGTCCGTGCTCTCGTTGGCATCTTTCACACTACTGCGTCACCGGGCTGGAAGCCCAGCTCCCGCCGCCTCGTGGACATTCTCATCGCCCGATCGCGGGTTCAAATCCCGTCTGCCCCAGCATCCATACTGCGTCGCTGAATAGATAGCGGCTTGCAATCGGAACAAAGTTCCGTTTATTATATGGAACATGGTTCCGTCTGCTTCTAATTGGGATAACAGGAGCGCGCGATCCATATATTTCATTTCACTAGAAGAAAGACCATGAAGGAGGATCACATGCAGGACAAACCAGTCGCCCTGGTCACCGGGGCTAATCAGGGTATCGGACTTCAAATCGCAAAGGATCTCGCGGCGCATGATTTCATTGTCCTGGTTGGGTCCCGTCATTTCGAGCGTGGCGAGGTCGCGGCCAAAGAGGTTGGACCGGACGCCCACCCTCTCCAACTCGACGTGACAGATCAGGCTTCTATCACCGCCGCGGCGAAGCGCGTCGAGAGTGAATTCGGTTGCCTTAACGTGCTCATACAGAACGCGGCCATCTCGAATACGAAAAAGCAACCCGGCCAGACCGTGGAGGACCACGCAAGGACCACGCGGCCGAGCAACGTGTCGCTCGATGAGATGCGCGCGGTGTGGAACACCAACGTGTTCGGCGTCCTCGCGGTTTACCAGGCGATGCTCCCGCTCCTGCGCCAGACGCCGGGCTCTCGCATCGTCAATGTGTCGAGCGGCGTTGGCTCGCTGACAACCAATTCTGACTCGACCTTCCCGTGGCGCTCGATCTTCGGGCCCGTCTATCCTGCGTCCAAGACAGCGCTCAACGCTTTGACGGTCGCCATGGCGATCGAGCTGGAACCGGAAGGGATCAAGGTCAGCGCCGTCTCCCCTGGCTTCACCAAGACGAACCTCAACGGTTATGCAGGCACGGAAACCGTCGAGGAGGGCGCCCGCGAGGCGGTGCGCGTGGCGTTACTCGGCCCGGACAGCCCGACCGGAACGTTCACCCGCTGGGAAGGCGAAACGATCCCGTGGTGATTAACCATGACTCAGGCAGGAAGTGTAGCCAGCAGGGAGCGCGTTTCAGCGACAACGCGATCCTGGAATTTCGGGTCGCGCACGAGCTTGGAGGCTTGCATCGGATGGCCAACCTCGTCGTAGTACACACCGGTCTGACCGGATCTATCGATCAGGATTTTGGTGATCACGCGCGCGGCTCGCTTCGGGGTGCTCAGGATCTTGAAGAAGGGCATGAATAGCGGCACGAGGAGCGGAATGATGAATCTCTGCAGAAAGCGCATGTAGGCGTTCACGTCGCCTCCCCCGAGACCGGTGGTTTGATCCAAAAAATCACTCAATCATGCGCCACATGGCATCGAAGCCCTCTCTGCAGTGCTTCATCGCATGGGCCGAATCTTGAGTCATGAAATCCATGGTCGCCTCCGCAACGGAGTTCATGATCGTAGCAACGAAAGCCCTCGGAGTCTTGCTCATGGGGCCGTTGGCTCGACCGCGCTCCAGCAGTTCGGCGATGTCCGCCATCATCTTGTGAGCCGTCGCACGGGTCTCAGGCGTGATTTCATCGGATACACCGAGCTGCGCCAGTGCGCGCCGTTTCTCGGGATAGGCAATCGCCCAATTGGTCCAGTTCTTCCAGACATGAAAGAACTGCTTACGGATGTCCGCACCTTCTGGAAGCCCTTTCATGGCGACGGACGCGATCTCTTCCTTCAATTCAAGGTAGAGTGCGTTGAAGAGATCTTTTTTTGTCTCGAAGTAGGTGAAGAGCGATCCGTTGGCAACGCCAGCTTCCTTCGCGATGCCCGCGGTCGGCGCACTCAGACCTTGTGCAACTATGACGCGCGTTGCCGCCTCCAGTATCGCGCTTCTCTTCTCGTCACTCCGCGGCCTGGGCATGAACAAACTATATAGGTAAGCGTCTGGACAGTCAACAAAAGAACTGTCCTGATCTGGTCGACTTTCAGTGCCTGCTAAGACAACATTGGTTTCGACGTGTTAGTAGACCCTCACGCCACAGCGTTGCTCACGCTTACGCCCCTACTTCGTCCTTGAGGTCCGCGGTTGCAATTGGTCGACGATCCGGCTGAGAGTTGCCTGGTCAGCGGCACTGAGGCGGTTAAGAGAAGCGCCGAATATTCGGTTAACCACTTCGGCTCCTTTGTCTCTGGCTTTGATACCGGCAGGGGTGATCGTAAGCCGGTAGCGGCGCAAGTCACCTTTTTCCCCCTGCCGCCGTAAGTAACCGCTTTCTTCCAGTTTCTTGATCAGAAAAGTGATACTCGGCTTCGGCAGCGAAAGGACGCGAGCCAGATCGGCCGGGAAAGCATTGGCCTCAACCATACACAAAATGAAAAGGCGCCTCGCATCGAGTTCGAGTAAGGAGAGCTCCGGCTCGGCCTTTTCGAGTATGGATTGAAGCACGCTAGCGTTGCGTAATAGAAGCTCCCAGGGTCGCATATTTGAGTTGCCGCTTGACAGGACTGTAGTTTAGTTTAGAACTATTTTATACGGAATAGTATTAAACTGTATAATTCGATACTGGATAGTTCCGTATGGTGTATCCAGGTTATCTGCGTAGCCACCACAGGCTCAAGGATAAACAGACCGTAACGAAAAAGGAAATTTCACATGAAATACCGACTTTTGGGTCACTCCGGACTGCGGGTTTCGGAGGCGGCGCTCGGCACCATGACCTTCGGCGAGGAATGGGGCTGGGGTTCGATCAAGGAGGAGGCGCGCAAGGTGTACGACGCCTTTCGCGAGGCGGGGGGGAATTTCATCGACACCGCCAACTCGTACACCAAGGGGACGAGCGAATCATTTCTCGGCGAGTTTATGAAGCACGATCGCCAGAGCATGGTGCTGGCCACGAAATACTCTACTGCCGCTCGGGGCACCGATCCGAACGCCAGCGGCAATCACCGCAAGAATATGATGCAGGCGGTGGAAGCGAGCCTCAGACGGCTGCAAACCGATTACATCGACCTGCTTTGGGTCCACATCTGGGACCAGATGACGCCGGTCGAAGAAGTGATGCGAGGGCTGGATGACTTGGTTCGCCAAGGCAAGGTGTTCTACGTCGGAATTTCTGATGCCCCTGCCTGGTGGATCGCCCAGGCGAATACACTTGCCCAACTGCGCGGATGGTCTCCATTTACTGGCTTGCAGGTCGAATACAGCCTGATCGAGCGATCCGTCGAGCGGGAACTGGTCCCGATGGCAAAGGCCCTGAACATCGGCTTCGCGGCATGGTCGCCCCTGGCCGGCGGCATGCTGACCGGAAAGTATCACGGCCACGGCGCGCTCGAACAAGGCCGCATGAATAGCGAAATGATGAAGGATTTCATGCCTGAGCAACAGCGGACCGGCCGAATCGTCGCGGCCGTCAAAGCGGTATCGGACCAGACCGACCACGGCATGGCGCAAGTTGCGCTGGCATGGCTTCGCTACCGCCCGGTTCCGGTCATCCCGATCCTTGGCGCGCGAAAACTTTCTCAGCTGCAGGACAATCTTGCGAGCTTTAACCTCGCGCTCTCAGCGGAACAAGTAAAAGCACTCGACGAGGCGAGCCAAATCGATCCCGGATTCCCCTATCACTTTTATGCCAAAGAGCATGTCCGCGCGAATGCGTACGGCGGCATGCGAGATCAGATCTTGGCTTGACTGCCCTCAGAGGTCAACCCATCGGATATGTCAGGGTCAGCATTTATGATCAGAACACATTCGCTCGCTTCTCGGCCGTTTTGAATCTCACACCTGCCGACTATTTTCATGTCGGTAAGCGATCTGTCATTCGCCTCCGCGATAAAGGAAAGCCGGATCCCGTGCCGACCTGGTTTGTGCAAATACCTCGATTAGTAAGTCGGTATGCTAAATGGCGCGTTCGGTGAAATTGGGAGTTCAATCCAGCGGCCTTGTTCTGCCGATTGATAGGCGGCTTGTACTATCTCTTGGGCCCGCAATCCGTCTAAGCCGGTCGGGATCTCCGATTTTCCTTCTCGAACTGACCGGCAAAATGCGGCTAGTTGTGCATCATAAGGACTGGAACGGGGAGGCCGGATCGGAATCCATCCTCCTTCGAATCCCTTCCACCAAGCGTCCGGATAATACGCCTCGCGGAGAACGTCGGGTAAATCTTTTCCTCTCTTTTCGGTGAAAACAGCCAGAGGCATTGCATGGAAAGGATCGATGGTCTCCGTCACAAAATGAATCGTTCCTTCCGACCCATAGAGATCGGTGCCATCCGCAATAGCAGGTGAATAGCGATTCGACGAAAGACAACCACGAGCGCCTGTTTTGAATCGAAGCATCAACCAGACATTGTCATCAACTCGGTCAGGGATAACGCTATGAGTGAGCTCGGCAAATACTGCACTAATCTCTCCGAGAAGATAACGCGAAAGATCGATCCGATGGATCGCCAAATCGATGATGGTGGCACCGCCTGATTTGGCGAGGTCATATCGGAAACGGGTCGCCGCTGGGTAGACATCCCAACGCTCGGAATAAACGGAACGGAAAGCCTGTATATCACCGATGAAACCGGACTCAATCAACTGTTTTGCGATTTGAACCTGAGACCAGTAACGTTGATTGAAGCCAACCTGCAAAATCACTCCAGCGGCTTCACAGGCTTCAACCATCCGTTGCGCGTTTGCGACGTCGATGGCCAATGGTTTTTCACAAAAGACATGTTTACCAGCCGCGGCCGCCGCAATCACCGATTCCGGGTGAAACAAGTTCGGTGTAGCCACAACGACTGCATCAATTTGTTTGGCTTCGAGGACAGCAGCGATGTCCGTGGTATAGAAGGGCACGTCAAAATCTCGAGCAAGCGCCTCAGCTCGACCACTATCAACATCGAAAACGGCCGCAAGTTCACAATCGGTTGAACGCCGGATTGTAGGTGCATGTGACAGCCGCATGATTGCGCCTGCACCAAGCAGCGCGATGCGAACAGGAGGAGGCTTAATCATAATATCGTTGAGTGCAGAGCAGGAGTCTGTAGAACGATAAGACTGTTTGTTGAGATGATCCTAACAGGAACTCGCACAACTGTTCCGCAGAACAGACTCGTTCCACGGGGCAATAAGTTACCACCGATCAATAACGGCGATGCTCTCGTTGTCCCTGAAAAAAGAAACACAAGCAACTCCATCAGAATTCTGTGAACCGCAAAGTCACCAGTTCGTCACGGATCCGTCCCGGCGCCTCAGATGCGGAGCCTCCCAGTATCTGAAGCTCTGGCGCCGAATGAGCTCTTCGTTCACCTCGATACCAAGACCGGGTATGTCCGGAACGGCATAGTGAGCATTTTTCAATTGTAACTGGACCGGAAAGTAATCCGGATTGTCAAATCCGAGATGAGATTCGAAAGCAGTTGCACGGGTTTCAAGCCATGAAAAGTTCGGTACCGCCGCCGCAAAATGGACTGTTGCTGCAGTGCAAATTGGCCCCAGCGGATTGTGCGGCATCATATCCACATAGTGGGCTTCGCTCCACCCTGCGACTTTGAGCGCCTCCGTCAATCCCCCCACGTTACAGACGTCGATACGGTTGAACTGATGAATATCGCGCTCGATAAATGGCAGGAACTGCCATTTTGAGCCAAACTCCTCACCAATCGCAAATGGTATATCGGTCATTCGCCGCAGAGCCTCGTACGCTTCTGGTGTCTCGTCACGGATAGGTTCTTCGACAAAATCCAACGTGCCGCTTGGCATCTTCTGACAGAACGAGGCCGCTTCAGCAACACTAAGCCGATGATGATAGTCGACTCCCAACACCACCTCCGAACCGAGCTCCTCACGAGCCTTGATACTCCATTTAGAAGTCGCAGCGATATGTTCGCGTGGCTCGTACACGTTGCGATTCCGATGGCCGGCCGCTCCAAGACGTATCACAGTCCAGCCTTGATTGATTAGCATTTTTGCTTCCTCAATCATGTCCGGACCAGTCTCGGCAGAAGTGGTTGCAAAGGTTGGTATCCTGTCGCGCTGTTTGCCTCCCAATAATTGGTGAACCGGCACGCCCAGCGCCTTCCCTTTTATATCATGGAGCGCTATGTCGATCGCCGAAATCGCGGCAGTCAGGACGCGGCCCCCTTCGAAATATTGGCTCCTATACATCTCCTGCCAAAGGGAGCCTGTTTGAAAAGGATCGCGTCCGATGAGGAATTGCGCAAAATGTTGGATTGCGCCAACGACGGCTTGTTCACGTCCCGAAAGACCGCTCTCGCCCCAGCCAAATACGCCATCGTCCGTCTCGACTTTGACAACAAGCTGATTACGAATCCCGACCCAGATCGGATATGGATGGATCGCTACAATCTTCATTCCAAGTTAAAACTGTGAGAGCTAATAGGAATATTTAAGTTGAACAGTAGACTCACATTTCAGAGATGAGTGTTAACCTTTCATGGCACCTGCGGTTAATCCTGCTACAAATTGCCGCGTCATCAACAGATATGCGACAATCGCGGGCGCAGTAGAAACCACCACGCTGGCAAATACGAGTCCCCATTCGGTCGAATAAGTGCCGATAAACGAAACAATACCGACCGGCATCGTCTGGCTTTGTGCTTTGAAAGCGACCACGAGCGGGATAAAAAACTCGTTCCACATCCAGACACCATTGAGGATGCTGACTGAAGCAAGCCCTGGGCGCAGCAATGGAAGAATGATACGCCAAAATATCTGCCATTCGTTGGCGCCGTCCACGCGAGCCGCATCCGAAAGCTCTCTCGGCAGAGTAGCTATTATCGGGGTGAGAATTAGGACACCGAGTGGTAAGCCTAGCGCGGTGTACGGCAAAATTAAGGCAAAGAGCGTGCCGAACAATCCGACTGATCGCAACAGAATGAACAGAGGAATCACAATCATCTGTGCCGGAACCAGCATACCGCCGACGAACAGCAGATATAAGCCCGTCACAAACGGTTTTTGTCTCTGACTTAATCCGTAGCTGCTAAGCGCTGACAAGAACGAGCTACCTAAAACTGACGCCGCCGTGACAATGATTGAGTTCGGAAGGGTAATTGCTATTTTCGCGTCATTCCACGCGCGCACATAATTTTCCCACATCCATTTCGATGGCAATCCATATGGATTCGAGAAGAAATCGGGAACCGACTTGAACGACGCCAACACCATATAGGCTATAGGGACCAGGACAAAGATCGAGGCGCTCGCTAACACCAGGTGGCGCCCGGCCGTGGCGATATGCACTTTAAGCTGGTGCTTCGATAAGTGCGATCCGCCGATGCCGCTGTACCCGATCATAATGCTGTTTCCCTTCGTCTCAGGATGTTGATCAGGCCTGCGCAAATCACCGCCATCATGATGAAGATCAAAAGAGAAATTGCGACTGCGTAGCTCATCCGTGCGTCGGCCGAAGTCGTTCCTCCAGCCCCGAATGCCGTACGATAGACTAGCGTGGCCAACACATCGGTCCTTCCAGCGGGTGCGCCAAGTGGTCCGGCCAGCACATAAACGACATCGAACACGCGGAATATCTGGATGAATGTTAACACGGTTAGAGAGGTAAAAGAGGGCGATAGGAGTGGAAAAATGACACGCCAGAAAGTCTGCCAACTGTTAGCACCATCGATTTGCGCAGCCTGACGTAGTTCCGCCGGAACACTCTGGAGTCCAGCCAAATAAATGATGATTGCCCAGCCGAGAAGGTTCCAAGCCTGCACCGCGATTACCGAAGGAAACGCCCACATTGTGTCGCTTAGCCAGGCTCGCGTGAATCCTCCCAAGCCCAGGTCCCGTAAAACCGGATTGATCAATCCGATCTGCGGACTCAATAGCAACGTCCAGATGAATCCAGTCGCCACAAGAGAAATGATCACGGGCAGGAATAGCACGGTTCGATACACCTGCATAAACCGTGGCTTCGCATTCAATTGCACGGCCAGAAACAGACCGATCGTATGTTGAAAAAACAGGATGACGATGAAAAATATCAGGTTATTCAGCGCGGCGCGATAGAACGGCCAGGATGTAAGCGCCTGCTTGAAATTATCCAGACCGACAAAATGGTCGTTCTTACCGATCCCTCGCCAGTCAAAAAAACTCAAACCGACGGCCGAGATCGCTGGATAGATGATGAAGACGCTGAAAACCAAAAGGCCCGGCAACACGAACCAGAGGTGGCTGTACCGCTGCAACGTCTTTTGACTCTTTTTAAAATCAGCCGCAAAGCCCGCCATCGATCGCTGTTATTTCGCCTTGAGGTCCACTGCGTCTTGCATTGCCTTCGAAAAATCCTCCGGCGACATTTCGCCAAGGAATAAGGCTTGGACGTTCGTACCGACCGCTGCAAATACGTTGCCCGTCTGCGGGAATTCAAACCAGACGCGCACATTATTTGATTTTGTTGCGTTGATCATCTCCTCCATCACCCTGTTATTCGAAGGAAGCACTCCCTTGGTCGTGGTGAGATTAATGGTATCGACGACCATCTGCGCCGGTTCTTTCGTTAACATCCATTTTAAGAAAGTGATCGCTTGGTCCTGATGCTTGCTAGTGCTGTTGATGCCGAATACCCGCTCCATTCCGGTGACTGTCGAGGGTTTTCCTCCTTCGAGTGCAGGAAATGGAACAACCCCAAGATTTGCTTTTGGATTGGTTTCCATGAAACCGGCATAATCGGCTGAACCGGCTTCCATCATCGCCCCTTTGCCCAGCGCGAAAAGCGCCTTACCTTCGATATAGCGCATGCCGAGGGAGCCTTCCTGAAAATAAGGATAGAGATCTCGCAAGAAGTATGCAACTTTTACGACGTCGGAATCTGAGAATTTTCGCGTTCCGTTGCGAATGGCATTCAAGCCGTCTGACCCGAGGATACTCGAGCCGGCCAACATGTAGAGAAAGCCTGGGATTACGCCATCCTGGCAAGGAGCAATCATAGGCGTGATGCCTTTTGCTTTAAGGGTTTTCGCGATGGCAAAAAATTCGGAGGCCGTCTTAGGAGGGGTGAGATTATTCGCCGCGAATATATCCCGGTTAAAATATAACCCGACGGTGTACGATCCTAAGATCGGAAGGCCGTAGATCTTTCCGTTCACTTTCGACGCGTCTTGAGCGGCATCTGTCAGTGTAGAGATGTCAACTCGATCGGTCAGATCGACGAGGTAACCGGACTCTGCAGCCGCACTCATCTCGGGGCCCGGATTAACGCTGATGAGATCGGGAGCCTCACCAGCCGCTATTGCGGTATTCAGCCTTGCCGTGTATTCGGCTCCATTAATTTCCTCGAGCTCAATATGAATGTCCGGATGGGAGGACTCAAATTTCTGAAGGATCGCTTCGACTCGAGACTTCCATTCGGGATGATTATGCCACATCCCGAGGGTTACGCTGTTCTGGGCGACGGCCGATACAGTGTATGCGGAAATGAGGGTGGCCAAGAGGATCAATCGTTTAAGGCAAGCTTTCATTCGTTCCATTGAACCGGGTTAAAAGCGCGATGAGTTGCAGGCGGGGGTAACGGATGTCCAGCAAAGCAAAATTTTTGCTTTGGAATGGAATTTACACTCAAGGATCGTACATTATTTGTCAAGAACCATGTATGGAAAGCCTTTACACATCCGCGACAGTCGTTCACGGCAAAGCAAAAATGCCGGCAAACGCCGGGCCGAGCGCAGCATCGCTCAGTCCACTCAGGTCGAGAACCTCGAGACCGCCGAAGTCGGCACCGTTTATGAACTGATCCGGCAGGAAATTGTTGAGGGGCGCCTCGGCGCAAATGAGAGGCTAAAGATCGACGCACTTGCAACGCGCTACGGCACAAGTACGAACCCAATACGAGAAGCGTTGCAACAACTCAGAGGAGAAGGTTTTGTGGTTTTCATTCCCAACCGGGGCGCTCGGGTCCGGGCTGTCGATGAAGAATTCGTGCGCGACATCTGCGAAGTAGAGGTTATGATCGAGCCGTATTTGACGCGTTGGTTTGTCGGACTGGTTACTGATGCTGATATCTCGGAGCTCGAGACAATTCAGACCGACATCGAAAAGCTAAACTTTGCCGATCTCACTGCCCACGACACCCTGGATACAAAATTCCATCGCGTTCTCTATGATCGCCATTACAACCGGCATGTCGTGGAGATGTGGTGGAAACACCGTCAAATTCTTCGCGCGATTAGTCGCGGGTTTCCGATGTCACTCGGCAGGCGAACTCTTGTCATAAAGGAACATCGCGAGTTGATCGCTTGCCTGAAAGCCCAAGATGCAGAAGGCGCAACGAAGGTGGTTGCCGCCCATGTCGAAGGATCAGGCCGGCACATGATTGAGCAGATGCGCGCCGCGCGGAATAAAGCGTCCAAGCCGCAACCGCGTTAGGGTTCTTCTCTCCATCCGAGTCGCTATGAGGCAGCCAGCCGGCGTCAGCGAATAGCTCACATTGCGCCTCGATTGGCAGGCTGAAAAATCAAAGCTCAATAGAACTAGTTATGTCGCTTGGCACAGGCCTTTCATTTTCCTTTAAAAAAATTGATATTCAGTCTCCTAGATCGGCTGCCTCCAGAGCGAAATATAGCCAACTAGCTGCCTTCCGCCAAGGTGCTCCCCACTTTCAGAATCGTCAACGGTGATAAGGATACACTCATAACTGTCAGCCAAGCGCAGCGACTTCAGGATGCTCTGCTCAAGGTTGACGCAAATCGACTTTGACGACTCTGCCTGCGCTATCGTGAGGAATTCCTAATGCTGGGTTAATTGAATTGATCTATTTGCGATGGTATTTATGGATTGCTACTACGAAATACCTACGTTTTCCACGGTGCTGTCGACGCCGAAGGATATTCAGGAGACGATCATAGTTGATGCAATGAATCCTGCCTCTGAAATCGGACCAAGGAAATAAGGCTCTTCGGAAAATGATTAGCAATTTCTCGAGACCTAAATCGATACATTGGAACCTTTCATCGCGACAGGTGTTCGCATATGACACCCGCAAGTCCGCTACGAAGTTCGACATCGCGATTTTGTATGAAGACTCGCATACTAGGAGCGAAGCAATCAGAACCGCCGACCTCCTTGCAGCAGAATTCGGTAGCAACAACGTTTAACCTTTAAATCGCTTTTCAAATGTTCAATCCAGCGCGAAATTTGTGGAGCCTACTGACGGCGCTTCTTTTGCTGTCTGTATTTCGACCGTCAGCAGACGCCCAGCAGGCACTCACCGTAGGTCCAAAAGTTTCCGAGGTGCTAAATTCACCGCCAGAGGAGATAAAGCCTGACGACCCACCACTCGTACGTCTCAAGAAGGAACGGTTTAACGACGCGTTGAATGAAGCAAAGGAGCGCTTCGATCTTTATAAACGAGGCATAAGAAAATTGCCCGATCTCATTGAAGTGGGCCAAAGGCTTTTCTCGGCTGAAGCGGACCTATACGACAAACCGGAAGAGCGAGCTCCTGTCCTGCTACGTCAGTTGGAAGTCTACACTGAGGCAGAAAGCAATCTTGAGAAGCAAGTGAAAGAGGGGTTTGCCAATCAAGCTGACCTCGACCGGTTGCTCTACTACAAAGTGTCACTCGAAATCGACATCCTCAATATAAAGAGTGAATTATCGCACGCAGAGCCGACCCCGCACTGAATCCGGCTTCCGTTTGTTATCTGGCGATCCGGTCAGACATCAAGTCGATTAGAAGCAGCAACGCGACTGTACCAGAAGCCTGAATCCTTGATCGTGCGTTTTTGGTTTCGGAAATCTGTATGGATTAAGCCGTAGCGTTCGGTGTAACCTTCCGCCCACTGGAAATTGTCGAGCAGGCTCCAGGCATGGTATGCACGAACACGTGCACCGTCCGCTATCGCAAGGGCAAGCTCCGCAAGCACCTGGCGGTACCAGTGAATGCGTCGCGCATCCGGTACACGGCCGTTCTCCTCGTCATACGGCCCGTCGAGATAGCCGCATCCGCTCTCCGTTATCTCGATGATCGGATGGTTGTACTCCTTCGATATCTGGGTGACCAGGTCGTAAATGCCGCGCGGCCATATCTCTAAACCAGACTCTGTTAGTGGCCCTTCGGTCGGCATTGTGGCACGAATCCGAGTGTAGGGATCGCGCCCGCCCGCGCTTTCGGACTCAATCTCAGTTCCACTGAAGCTACCTCCGCCAAAGACTTCAGCGTTACTAGCATCTGAAACGATGCGCCTCGTGTAGTAATGAAAGCCCACCCAGTCCAGAGGCGCATACAGGATCTTTTCGTCGCCTGCCTTAAAGCCCATAAGTTCATACGGAGGTTCACCAACAAAAGCATTTGGATAGCGTCCCTTCATCGCAGCTTCGAGAAAGAATACGTTGTTCATGGCATGGTACCGCGCGGCGGCTGCGTGATCTTCTTCCGAGTCCGTCTTCGGGTAAGCGGGAGCCATCTCATAAGCACTGCCCACAGTTGCCCTCGAAGATAGCGCCTTAACGGAACGGTGGGCTTCACCTTGGGCCAGTGCGAGAGTGTGTACCGCTTTCAGAAAGTCTGAGAAACTGGTGCGACACGGTGGAAATGCGCCAACAGCGTAGCCCATATAGGCAATGGCCCACGGCATATTGAATGGCGCCCAAACTGTGATTCGATCGCCAAGGTGCTTCGCAAGAATACCGGCATAATCCGCAAAGTAACCAGCCAGATCGCGGTTCGGCCAGCCGCCTCGGTCTTCCAGCGCTTGTGGAAGATCCCAGTGGTACATCGTGCACCAAGGGCGAATTCCTGCATTGAGAAGTGTGTCAGCTAATCGGCTGTAGTGATCTATCCCCTTCATGTTGGGAGCGCCAACACCCGCAGGTTGAATTCTGGGCCACGAGATTGAAAAACGGTAGCTCTTTAGATTAAGCCGTTTAGCCAGTGCAATGTCCTGCGGGTATAGATGGTATTGATCGCAAGCGACATCGCCGGTCACACCTCCTCTCACTTTGCCATGCTTATGCGTGAACCTGTCCCAGATCGATTCACCTTTGCCGTCTTCATTCCATGCGCCTTCCACTTGGTACGAAGCGGTAGCGGCACCCCAAAGAAATCCTTCAGGAAAGCGCGCTTCGTTGATGACCGATTCCGATATTGCACCCGGGATATAACCGGAAAATTGCTCTCTAGGAGGTGAAGCGCCAGCGGGAACATCCATCCTTTTCTTTCTACGTTGAAGGCTTTCACCGGGGTTTCCGGCAATTGTCTTCTCGCCACCTCCGATCATTTGGATCCGTGTTTCCCTGAGTTATTCCGATTCAGAGATCTTTGTAAACGGCCATATTTTGACAAGGGGCGAGCTTTTTCCAGGAAAAAGCTCAGGCTCATCATCCGCCCTTGGCCGTGCTCGTGGATGTCGAGCTGGCCGCCCTGCGTGCGGGCTCTGTCGAGACCCGCACCGACGATCGTGACTGGTGTCATCATAGGCTTCCGTTTAAAGGTCAATTGGAATGATGTCCACGAACGTCCAAAGGGATGAACCAACGACGGAGCGCTTCCTCCAATCCGTCTATGCTGTTCTCCTCACCGGCCCAAGCAACGCAGGCATCGGGACGGATCAGCATGGAAGGTCCTGTGCCGACGGAGACGCAACGTATCCTTTGCGTGGCGGCTGCAACGTGCTTGGAAGCCTTCTTCCCGGCTGAAGCGTCAAGAAGAATGGCCATGCCGTCTTGCATGAGATCGTAAAGCGAGACGTCCGGATCGCCTTGGCTGATCGGCTTGTCGCCAATCAGTCGTCCGACGTCGTCCAGCTCCGACCCGAGATCATAACGGGTGGAAAGGCCGCTCATCATCTCACCGAAAAGCCGATTGACGTCATCGAGTTGCATGAGGTTCGCCACGACGTCCCGCATCGCGCCCGCTTGTGGATCGGGCCGCATGATGGCGACTTGGGCAAGGGTGTTCTCCAGAACGGCTTTGGCGACGGGTCGCCGCTCGGACGTGTAAGTGTCGAGCAGGCTTTCGGACATCGCGCCACGAATGACCGCGGCAAGCTTCCAGCCGAGGTTCGCAGCATCCGCGAGCCCGAGGCTGAGGCCTTGACCACCGAACGGCGTATGGACATGCGCCGCATCACCGGCAAGCAACACTCTGCCTCGACGGTAGGTATCGACGAGCCGCGTGTTGTCCGTCCATCGGCTCCCGCTTTCGAGCCCTTTCACTTGGACGTCGGTATCGCTGATGCGGCGTAGTACGGCTTCGATCTCCTCACGTGTGACCGTAACCTGTCGATCTTCAGGCGGACCGACGAAATCCAGCATGAACAATCGACCGGGGAAAGGCCCGTAAGAGAACACGCCACCCGATGTGCGATGCCAACCACTGGGCAACAGGCGTTCGGGATGGTCGATCTCGGCGACGGCTTGGTAGAACGTCGACGTTGGAGGCGTGCCGGGAAAGTCAAAGCCGGCCATCTTGCGGATGAGGCTGCGTCCCCCGTCGCAACTAACGAGATAAGAGCAGCGGACATGGCCTCCACCTGGCGGAGACGCCCACTCCACATCGATGCTGTCCACCTGCTGCACGAAGCCAGTCACCTCACACTCGCGGCGCACCTCGATCCCAAGAGACCGCGCGCGGCCGGCCAGCATGGCTTCGACGGCATGCTGATCCACTGGGTGGGCGCACCGTTCCGGCTCTTTCTGCGCGTCCTTTCGGATAAGAGACAGGCCAGCGAAATGACCACTGAACTTGGACCCTCGACCACGCACGTCCGGTCCGTTCTGCTCTGTGAACTTCTTCATCGCCGCAAAGCTGCGAGCCTCTGCGGTGGCGATTGCTCCGGCCATTCCGCGACGCTGTAACGCTTCGCATCCAAGAGGTCCGATCCCCAATGCCTTTACCGCCATGCTCGCGGCGGCCAGACGCTCCAGCACGAGGACGCGCACGCCGCCCAAAGTCAGCTCAATGGCGGTCAGGAGTCCGACCGGTCCGGCTCCCACAATCACAACATCAATTTCTTCTTTTATATACTCAATACCAATATATACTAAGTACATCAACAATGTGCTATCGGTATCAACATGTCAATGCCAGCTGACCGTCGATCGCGTAAGCGCCTCGCAACGCGACAAGCCATCTCCAATGTCGCCACACGCCTCTTCTTCGAGCGGGGCTTCGATCATGTGACGGTGGATGAAATCGCGACTGCCGCCGACCTCGGACGGATGACGGTGTTCAATCACTTTCCCCGCAAGGAGGATATGTTCTTTGATCGCGACGAAGAGGGTCGAAAGATCCTGCGCGAAGCTTTACGGCAGCGCGATCTCCGCGTTGCTCCGATCGAGACATTACGTCTGCTCGCTCATCGGCTCATTGCGGAACAGAGCCCTTACGTCAGATTTTCTGCTGAGAGCCAAGGGTTCATAGAGACGATCGAGGGCAGCGAAACCCTCAAGGCTCGGGCTAGGGCGATACGAGACGAGATCGCGCAAGTCGTAACGGTAACGCTATCCGAATCCGTAGGGCGAGAACCTACCGATCCCGCCGCCCATCTGGCGGCCGGTCTGCTCTTGGCGACGTGGACCGTTGCCCTCATCCAGGCTCACCGGACCTTTCGACTGAGCCGGGATACAGAGGAAGCGAAAGTCATCTTTCTCGCCATTATCGATAAGGGAACCATCGGCCTAAAATCTGCATTGGCAGGCACGCCTTACGCCTGAGCAATCACCCGCTGCTTTCTTTCTTGCCGTGTTACGATGTCTCATCAGGCGGAATACCTTAGCCTCCGAATCACCGAAAAGCAGCGTGACAGCATTTTCATTGTTCGGACCACGGGTCATAAGAACCGAAGCTCCAGAGATGACCCTCTAAATCGCGGCAGGAGTAGGCTCGACCGCCGTAACCGGCGCCTGCAATCTCTACGACGATCTCAGCGCCGGCCGACACTGCTCGGGCATAGTGAGCGTCCGCGTCTGCTACAACCACGTAGGGACACTGCGTTTCGCTGCCACCCAGCTCATCCGGTTGTTTCATCCTCTTTCCAAATTCGTTATCGCGGACGGAGCCTAACATCATCATCCCACCGCCCCATAGAGATCGGACTTGCGATGAAGCCGGAGGAATTCCGCAAATTGGCTTTACGATTACCCGAAGCGCTGGAGCATCAGCACCAAGGCCATCCCGATTTCCGTGTGCATGGCAAAGTATTTGCAACGCTGGGCTGGCCGGATACCGGCTGGGGTGTCGCGCCGAAACGCCCTGTGGCGGGGCGAAACAAAAGGCATCATCACATTCGCTGAGACGCCGGGAAAATGGCACTGACATCGTGTTTGAGATCGCCAAGAAAGGCGACAAGACAGAAATCCGCTTTACCCACGTCGGCCTGGTTGCTTTAATCGAATGCTACGGCGACTGTTCCGGCGCATGGGGCTTTTACATCAACGAAAGTTTGCGGGGTTTGATCATTACACGCGAAGGGCAACCCGCCACGAAAGAAGAAGGGGGTGCCTGAGGAAAGTTCCATCTAACCAAGAGCCCGGCAGAGAATGAGTCGACTGAAACGACTTCTTTAACTATCGACACTTACCTGCGAATGAAGCCTGTGACAACTTACGTGGCTTTATTGCGCGCGGTAAACGTCGGCGGAACGGGCAGTATGCCGATGAAAGATTTAGTTGGTCTTTGCCGCGATCTCGGTCTCTCAGATGTTCGAACCTATATTCAGAGCGGGAACATCGTATTTAAGAGTCACCTTTCTGAGGAAAAGGTTCGAACAAAAATCGAGAATGCACTGGAAAAGGCTAATGGAAGGCGCGTCGATGTTTTCGTACGAACGGGTCCGGAACTTGGCGTGATTTTGGCGTCTAACCCTTTTCCGGAAGCAAACCGCTCCAAGGTGGGCGTGTTGTTTCTCTCGATGAAGCCGTCGGCGGAGGTCATGAACCGAATTTCAATACCTGATCGTGAAGAGTTGCGACTCGTTGGACGAGAAGTGATCGTTCATTACCCAGATGGAATGGGCCGATCGAAACTAAAGCTGGCCACTCTAGGAATCGGCACCGTTCGGAATTTAAACACCATTCGAAAACTTGTCGCGATGGCGGAATCGCGAACCAACAGCTAGCGACAGAGGAGTGCGCGGAGGGACGGAGGAGGACTCAGAGGGTTGGATTCACCACAAAGGCGCAGAGGGCACAGAGTTTCGGAATATCTGGATTTCGCGGGCCGGACCGGAGCGATGTCGGACAAGCCGGGACCCAGTTTGCTGACGAAGGTTTACAAATCCTGCGCTCGCGGCAGCATCACCAAGTCGCGGATCGTGACGTTCTGCGGGCGCGTTAGCATGAATACGATCGCTTCGGCTACATCCTCGGAGATCAGACCGGCACCGGCGTCAGCCCGTTTCTGGATCTCTTTCGGGTCGGTGATACCCCAGAGTTCGTTCAGAACCATGCCCGGTGCGACCGAGCCGACCCGGATCCCGGTGGCGAGCAACTGCCGTCGCAGACCGTGCACAAACGACTGGATCGCATGTTTGGAAGCGCTGTAAATCGGTTCCCAATGAATTGCCTGGTGGCCTGATATCGAACTGGTGACAAGAATGTCCCCCTGCCGTTGTGTCTTCATCTGCGGAAGGACCGCATGCACAAGTCGAAATACACCAGTCACATTGGTTGCGATCAATTGATCCCATGCGTCGGGCTCTCCGTCGATCACGTCACCGGAAATGTAGACCCCCGCATTTGCCAGCAGTATATCGATCCGGCCAAACTTTGAGACCGCCTCTTTCACAAGCTTTTCGATGTCACCAGGACGTGTCATGTCGGCCGGAAAAACGATTGCATCGGAACGAAGCTCCTGAGCCACCGCCGATAACCGGTCCGGAGATCTTGCAGTCAGAACCTGCTTAACGCCTTGCCTTGCGAATTCAAGCGCGACAGCGCGCCCGATGCCGGAACTGGCACCAGTGACAATGGCAACCTTACCGTCGAGAGATTGTTGCATGGGAGGTGAGAGTTTGGAGTTCGAAGTTCGAAGTTCGGAGTTCGGCGGCTGGGTAAAATCCTGATTAATCGTTTTGTTGCAAACCATCTCTGCCAAAAATGAAATGTCCAACGAATCGAGGAATTGATCGCGCGAATGGGCCAGCAAAGCGGGCGGGTCCGTGGTAAATCGTACGGCGAAATCATGACGATCCTGTCGATTCAATCCAGCGTTGCGTACGGACATGTCGGAAACAGTGCGGCCGTATTTCCGCTGCAGCGAATCGGGGTGGAAGTCTGGCCGGTAATCACTGTTCACTTCTCAAATCACACCGGGTATGGCGCGTGGCGCGGTATGGTCCTGCCAGCCGAAACAGTGAGCGGCGTCATCCAGGGAATCGATGAACGGGGGGTAATGAAAGAATGCAACGGCGTGTTGAGTGGCTATATGGGCGATGCTTCTCTTGGCGAGGTTGTTCTTGACGCGTTTGCACGCGTCCGGAAAGCCAACCCGCACGCTGTCTATTGCTGCGATCCGGTGATGGGAGATGCCGGCCGCGGATTTTTTGTTCGTCCGGGGATTCCGGAGTTTATGCGAGACCGGGCGATAGCGATGGCGACACTCGTCACGCCTAACCAATTCGAGCTCGAATACCTTGCCGATCGTGCCGTCACAGACATCCGGTCCGCACTTGCAGCCGTGGACGCGGTCCTGGAACGTGGGCCGGACGCTGTTCTGGTCACAAGTCTTCGGCGATCCGATGCGACGCTGGATTCGATCGAAATGCTGGCGGCGACTTCAACTGAAGCGTTCACCATTGAGACACCACTTTTGCCGTTAGCCGTAAATGGCGCCGGTGACATGACTGCCGCCCTCTTTTTTGCACATTGGTTGAGCTCCAGAACCATTCAAAGAGCGCTGGAGACCACGACCGATGCCGTTTTTGCGGTGCTTGAGGCGACCGTCAACGCTGGCGCACGCGAAATTCAGCTAGTCGCGGCTCAAGACGCCATCGCGATGCCTCCCAAGCGATTCAGGGCGAAGCAGGTTCGCTAGAGAATCTTTGGAAAGCCGGCACTGGAGCAAGATTGGAATTAAACAGGGGTGTTATGGGGTCGAATGCGGCCGGCCAATTAAATGCCGCACTTTGGGAGAAATAAGATGGGTAAAACAAGCTTCCGCGTCGGATGCGACCTCCAGTATGAGGTCACCGGTTTCAGTTCGTTCATTTTCAATATCGGCGTCGTCAGGAACTCATTCCAGCGGATCCTGAATGAACGGTTCGTTACCGAACCGAGCCTCCAGGTCCACGAATCGTTATCGCCGGTTGAGGAAAAACGGCATCATCGGTTTTCATCGCAACCCGGCCGGGTTCGCGTTCTCTACCAAGCAGAAGTGGAGTTAACCCATTCCATTCAAAACGGGTCCAATGTCGCCGAGTTGTCGCCGGAAGCAATTCCGCCGGGCGTTGTCCCCTATCTCTATCCGAGTCGATATTGCGAATCGGATAAATTGGTGCGGCTCGCCCAACATGAATTCGGAAACTTGCAGCGCGACTTTTCGAGAGTCACAGCAATCTGCAATTGGATTCATGACAACGTTGAATACTTGCGGGGCACAACAAACCCTCTGACCTCTGCGTACGATACGGCAACGGAACGGACGGGTGTTTGCCGTGATTTCGCCCATTTGGCCATAGCCTTCTGTCGGGCGCTCTCGATTCCGGCACGGTTTGTCGCCGGGTATGCATACGCTCTACACCCGCCCGATTTTCATGCCTATTTTGAAGCCTACCTGGCCGGCGGATGGTATATCTTCGATCCAACCCGCCTCGCCCCGCAGACCGGCCTGATCCGAGTCGGCACGGGCCACGACGCTGCTGACACGTCATTCGCGACCATTTTCGGTCCGGCAACGTTTCTATCGCTCAATATCACCATGGAACTCCTGGATGGACCGGTTCCCGATTATACAACGGACGCAGTTTCGACGTGCGGCTCGGTGGATGCGTAGATTGGGTCACCAATGAGTGATGTCGCTGCAATGACCTCAATTCCCCAGGGAAAAGTCCTTTGACTGCAGATTCTTTTTTTTGACTTTCCCGTCACTATGTTTACTATCCAGGCAATTATCGTAATTCGCAATTGAATGAGTGACATCGCATTATTGCTTCGAGACAAGCAAAAACGGCTGCGCGAGGAGGCCATCCTTGAAGCAGCGAATCGCCTGCTTTCTGAAAAAGGCTATCAGGGAATGACCATGGACGACTTGGCGTCCCGAGTCGGAATTGCAAAAGGAAGTCTGTACCAGCATTTCCGATCTAAAGACGAACTGGTCAGCGCGGCTCTGGTTGCGTTCATGAACCGGATTTCGGATTACGTCGCTGGGCTTCCGCCCAATCAACCGGCGATTGAACGACTAAAACTGACGTTTCGAAACGCGTTTACACTCAGGTTCCGGGATGGGTTTCCGGATATCCTAAGTATGAAGCAGTTGATTAAAGATACGCTGACAAATCATCCAGATTACGTAACGTCCGCCAATCGACTCGGAACGGCGCTGGCTGAGATGTTCGAGATGGCGAAAAAGCAAGGAGACATCGCCCAGGATATTCCAACCGATGTACTCGTTTTTGCCGCTATTGGAAGAATGCGAGATCCGGAACTCGACGCTCTGATCGCGGAAAAACGGGCGCAGGCGGAAGACATCGTGGAGCTGCAGGTTCAATTATTTCTAGGGGGCGTCGTCACAGACTGGCAACGATCAAAAATGCGCCGGCTCCACAAGTTCTGAGGAAGTGGTCAGAGTCGGGAAGAGTGGTCAGTGTCAGTTGTAGAAGAAGTTGTCAGTGTCAGTTGTCAGTGAGGAGAGGCAACTTTTGGAATACTTTTCGAAACTAAACTGGCGCGGATAGGCGGTACGCGAAACTTAGATCCGGCGATTGGCTACCTTCTATTCTCACTGACAACCGACAACCGGCACTGACAACTTCTTCTACAACTGACACTGACCACTCCCTCTGCAACCGACACTGAGAACTCCTCAATTCGCTCGAAAACGGGCGATGATCTGGCCGTTCTCAACATGGATTGAGTCCAGACGGGAGAGGAAAATCTCGCCTTCCGGCAGACGGGCACGAATCCCTTGCTCGATCGTTTGCTGAACCGTGTCGCGGTAGCCTTGCCCAGTGAAAAGCCACGGCAATCGGCGATCGTTCCCTTCGATATCAAGCCCGGCAATCTTTAGTTCATTTTTTTCAATCGAAAGGCGGGCAGCGATTCTCCCGTTAAAAAAACGCTTCTTGAAAGAGGGCATCATTGGGATCTCGGCCATGAAGGTCAGTGGGATACTGACTTCTGCGACGATCCAGTCTTCGGTTGTACGAAACCGAAGATGATCGACAAGATCGGAATTCTTTCCGTCACCGAAAAACCAGGCGTTCAAATCGTCCGCGGAAAAAGTGAAATCGGCGGCCTCCCCCCTTTGCAGAGACTCAAAGAGCGCATGCCATTTCAGTCGCGCGGCATTCTGTTGCACCAGCGAGGGAATTGGCTCGAAGGACCGCGGTTGCGGCGACGTCATCATATAGGCGCCCTGGTAGGCCGAAATTGCGCCCCAGAGCACGGCCCCGACAATTACTACGAAGACCACCGTCAGCAGAATACAACCACCCCTGCAAAAACCGGACTGTGATCGCGATCTTTGAAGGCTCATCCTCTTTGCGAACTTTCAGAATACTTTTTTTGGACAAAATCACGAACCGCCTCCTGCCAGGGGCGCGGAGTGAGTCCAGTGATACCCGAGTACTTTTCAGTCGCCAAAACCGTGTGGACCGGGCGCGCTGCAATGAACGACTTCATTGAAGCAAGAGTGCTCGGTTGTATCTCGTGCGCGACCAGGGGGACACCTTCTTCGTTCGCAACGTCTACGGCAAACTGGGCGTATTGGCGCCAAGTGCATCCACCCGAGTTACAAAGATGGAGGATTCCGCCAATCGGCTGTTCAAATAAAACCGGGCGAATCCACTCTGCGAAATCGAGCGTATAAGTGGGGGCAGAGAACTTGTCATCAATCGCGAAAACCGGGTTGCGGGTTCTGGCCTGGTCCAATGCCCAATCGATGAAACTAGGTTTGTCTGGTCCAAAGACCCAGGAAACTCGTACTACAAGGTGCCTTGAATCGGTCTCCAGCAACAGCTCTTCCCCAAGGCGTTTGGTTCTGCCATATACGCTGATCGGCGCAGCCGGATCCTCTTCAACGAGGGGGCGCGAAAGCCGCCCGTCGAACACATAATCGGTACTCAGGTGAAGACAGCGGACGCCGCGTTCGGTGCAGATTTTTCCAAGTGCGGCCATCGACCGTGCGTTGATTTGCTCCGCTTCGAATTCATGTTGCTCGCACCAATCAACGTTCGTTGCAGCTGCGGCGTTGATGACCAAATCGGAATCGATTCCCTCCAATTGTTTATCAAGCGGCGTCGCAAGGTCCAATTCGTTGCGGCCCAACGGCACTATCTCATAGGTATCCGCGAGAATTCGACAAAGAGCGGCCCCTAGACGACCATTTTTTCCAACAACGACGATACGTCGTTTCATCGAGGTTTTTGAACCTCCCGGCACCAAGACTCATTGTCTCGATACCAGTCTATGGTCTCGGCAAGGCCGCGTTCCAGATTGTGAAGGGGTTTCCACCCGATTTCCGAACGAATCTTGGTCGAATCGATCGCATACCTGCGGTCATGCCCTGGCCGATCCCGAACAAATTCGATCAACTCCTCCCCTTTCCCCAGATAAGCCAGGATAGTCCGCACCAAATCCAAATTCTTTCGCTCCGAATCGGCACCGACATTGTAGACCTGCCCGGAATGCCCTTTCATCAGCACATCAAAAACGGCCGCGCAATGATCCTCGACATGGATCCAATCTCTGACGTTCAACCCATCGCCGTAGACCGGAACCGGTTTACCCGCTAATAGGCGAAGAATCGCGACAGGGATCAGCTTCTCCGGGAATTGGTACGGTCCATAATTGTTCGAACAGCGAGTCACGACGACATCCTGGTCATAGGTCTTGTGGGCCGCCAGAACGAGCAAATCGGCTGCCGCCTTGCTCGCGGAATAGGGTGAACTAGGATCGATTGGGCTGAGTTCAGTAAATCGTCCATTCTCTCCGAGGGAGCCGTAAACTTCATCTGTCGACACCTGCACAAATCGTTTCACACCATGCCGTCGGGCGGCATCGACCAGGTTATTGGTTCCTACCACGTTGGTGTGAATAAAGTTCTCCGGGGAGGTGATGCTTCGATCCACATGGCTTTCCGCAGCGAAGTTCACGACCGCGTAATAACTGTGTCTCGACAACACCTCCTCGATTGCCAGGGCGTTCCCGATATCGACCCGGAAAAACTCATAGCGATCCCCGAATTCGGTTCGGAAATCGGCCGTGGACGCCAGGGACCCCGCGTACGTCAAGGCGTCGACATTGGTCACCATTTCCGGCCCATAATGTCCCAAAACATAACGAATAAAATTGCTCCCGATAAACCCGCAACCCCCGGTAATTAACAGACGCATTGTCCCGGATCTATCACGGCGGCGCGATCTTGCAAGGCCGTTGTCGAGTGAAAGGCAGAAGGCAGTCGAGTGAAAGGCGGAAGGAAGAAGTAGGAATTAAGAATCAAAAAGTTCTCTGGGAGACGCTTTTTCTGCTTCTTCCTTCTTACTTCTTAATTCTGCCTTCTTCCTTACAGGGCCGGTCCTATTTTGGGTGCATTTTTGTCTGTAAGATTTTAGCGCTACTTCATGATCATATGTTCGACCATCCGGGTTTCGACCATTTTCAACTTTTCGTCAAAAATGCCTTCGGATTTGCTGACATTGACGTCGATCATGGGAAGCAGAATCACACTCACCCTGGAGAACGGTTTCGGGATAGCGAATCCGTCCCACGAATTTAACCGCCAAAACGCGGAGTATTCGACACTGATTGGCATCAACGGTACCCCACACCTCTCGGCAAGGACTAGAGCGCCAGGGCTCAGCTTATAGCGAGGTCCTCTCGGACCGTCCGGGGTAATACAGATATCGAACCCCTCTTCAACGGTTCGGACGAGGTCGAGCATAGCGGCAGCGCCACGGCGAGAACTCGAGCCGCGAACAGACCCCATTCCAAAGCAACGAACAAACTCCGAAAGATAAGCGCCATCGCGGCTGGCGCTGGTCAGAACCACCAGGCCTTTCCGGTTCCGGTAATACCGTCGAAATGCTGCCGGCATCGCGAGAATCCGGTTGTGCCAGATTAGGGTCACTGCAGGTTTGGGATAGGGCCCGGAGAAGAACTTTGACTGGTCCTCCAATTGAAAGCGGAGTGTCGCGCACAACAGCTTGATCAGGATCGAGCCAACCCAAATCAACAAGCGCACCCGTAACGGCAGTTGATGGACCCGCATTGAAACGGCCAGATCGGACATGCCGCCCCCTATCGTCGTGCCACCAAATGAGGTCAACTTTAAATCGTAACACCCTGCTCAGATCCGGCATCTCCCAAATCGACAGGAGTGACCGAATCCGTCATCCAGCAATTCGCGTTCTCTCCTTCGATTTGCCTGGAGACGATAAAAACGTAAGCCATTTTCTGACCGCTTGGAGTCACTATCTCGACATAAACCGCTGCCGTGCCCGCGCCCACCCTCGAATCGCCCATGGGGTGTGAAAACTTCACAACAACATTATTTACGTCACAGGATTGTAACAATTGAAGGATTGCCGACCGTAAAGAAATTGTTGAGTGGAGGGTGGAAGCAAACCGCCTATGAAAATCTCCAAGTCTCCGTTTCTTTTTACCCTCCTGGCAACCAGTGTTGCTGTCTCAACGGTTTCGGCCGCGACACAATTGCAGGGTGCCGGCGCAACGTTTCCCGCCCCGCTCTATGAACGATGGATCGCTGAGTACACAAAGACAGCCCAGGATGTGCAGATCAATTATCAAGGAGTCGGGAGCGGCGCAGGCATCAAACAATTCACGCAAAATCTAGTCTCGTTCGGGGCAAGTGACGCCGCGATGAAGGATGAGGAAATCGCGGCCGTTAAGCAAGGCGTCGTTCTTATCCCAGCGACCGCTGGCAGCATTGTACTCGCGTTCAATCTGCCCGGGGTTCAGAGCCTTAAGCTTTCCCGGGAAGCCTACGTTGGCATTTTTCTCGGAAAAATCAGCGCCTGGAATGATCCGGCGATCGCGAAGACAAACGACGGTGTGAAGCTGCCTTCAACGGCGATCACGGTTTGCGAGCGTTCGGACGGAAGCGGCACGAATTTTGTATTCACTAAACACCTGTGCGCAATCAGTCCGGAATTCAAAGACCAGGTTGGTGAAGGCACGAGTGTCACCTGGCCGACCGGCGTCGCCGGAAAAGGAAACGACGGAGTCACTGCATTGATCAAACAGACTCCTGGCGCGATTGGATATGTCGAGTACGGCTATGCGAAAAACAACAAGCTCTCTTTTGCGGCGCTTCAGAATAAAGCGGGGGAATTCGTCACCGCTGACACCGCATCCGGAGCGGCCACTTTGGCAACGACTCAATTCCCGGCAAACATCCTCCGAGCATGGCCTTCGGATCCCGACGCAAAAGAAGCCTATCCGATCGCCACATTCACTTGGCTGCTGCTCTACAAAAATTACAGCAATGCCCAAATCGGCGATGCAGTGAAGAAATTCGTCACGTTCGGCCTGACAGATGGGCAAAAATTCGCTGAAGACCTTGGTTACATTCCGCTCCCCAAGGAAGTGGTTGATAAAGACCTGGAAGCGTTAAAGTCGGTGCAGTAAGGTCGTTGTTTCGATCTTGAAAGGGTCGAAACAAAGAACGACGGCCGAGCGATCAAACCTCACTTCCGGATGAAAAAGACCAAACGCAAACTGGACTTGTTTCTGGTAGTGACGTGGCTAGCCTCTGCAGCCACTGTCGGCCTGCTGCTCTGGATCCTGGCGAGTATTGTTCAGCCCGCAATACCCGCCATTCAAAAGACAGGTTTCACGTTCTTTACGAGCGCTATTTGGGACGTGAACAGAGATCGCTACGGCGCTCTGCCATTTTTGGTCGGGACGGCGATGAGTTCGCTTTTAGCGCTCTTGACGGCCCTTCCCCTCGGCGTGTTCATTTCACTGTTCCTCAGTGAGAATTTCCTGCCAATTGCCATCAGGCAGGTGATCCGATTCGTTGTCGAATTGCTGGCAGCTATCCCGAGTGTTGTGTACGGGCTTTGGGGTATCGCGGTGGTTATTCCAATCGTCCAACAGTTTGGAGGAGTCCTGGCAAACTCGCTCGGATTCATTCCGCTCTTCAAAGGACCTGCATTCGGTAATAGCACCTTAACCGCCAGTCTCGTGTTGGCGCTGATGGTTCTTCCGACGATCACTGCGATCGCTCGAACGACTCTGGTCTCTTTGCCAAAATCTTTGAGGGAAGGTTCTTACGCGATCGGTGCGACACGGTGGGAAACCATCTTCAGAGTTCTCCTCCCAAGCGCTGCGCCCGGAATTGTAGCCGGGACAATTTTGGCTTTTGGCCGCGCAATGGGAGAAACGATGGCCGTCGCAATGCTGATTGGAAACAGCCCACGTTTGAATTGGTCCCTGCTCTCGCCAGGAGGAACACTTGCCGGGCTGCTGGCCAACCAGTTCGCAGAAGCAAAAGGGCTCCAGATCAGCGCTCTGATGTACGCCGCGCTCGCACTTGTCCTATTGACGCTTCTCGTCAACATCGCCGGCGAAATTGTGCTCCGCCGAGTCCAAAAATCTACCGCCGGATTGCGCTGAGCGTATGACTACAACTACCGCCGCAGCTGAATTAAACGCCAACACGCTCGCCGCCAGGGACACGCGGTCGAAACGTCGGCTATTCTCAAACAGCGCCTGGAGCGTTGTGTGTGCCGGGCTATCGTTCCTGACACTGATTCCATTGTTCTCGATCGTCGTTCTAGTTGTCGAAAAAGGACTGCCACTCCTCACGGCTTCCGTTTTCACGCGATTGCCGCCGGCGCCTGGTCTAACAGGAGGCGGATTCGGCAACGCAATTCAAGGTACAGCCGTCATGGTTGTAATCGGCCTCCTGATTTCCGCGCCACTCGGAATTCTATCGGCAGTCTATATCAACGAGTACGACCCGAAATCGAAATTGGCTGGTTCTGTCCGTTTCGTTGCCAAGCTTTTGACCGGGATTCCGTCGATTATTTGCGGGGTATTTGCATTTTCAGTTGTCGTCCTTTCAACCGGATCACCCTCTGCGATAGCCGGCGGGGTCGCCCTGGCGGTTTTGACCTTGCCCACGATTCTCCTAACGACTGAACAGGCGCTCTTGAGCGTTCCAAAAGCGTTGCGTGAAGCCTCTTACGGACTTGGAGCGACAAAGTTCCAGACTATCTTCCGGATCGTTTTACCCAATGCTCTTCCGGCGATCATGACCGGCGTCATGCTGGCTACCGCGCGCGCTGCCGGTGAAACCGCTCCGGTGCTGTTTACCGCGCAATTCAGCTCTTACTGGATGCGATCTTTGATGGAGCCGACTGGATCGCTAGCGGTCCTGATCTACAATTTCTCCACTCTGCCCTACGACTATCAGATTTCGATGGCTTGGACTGCTTCTCTCGTCCTTCTGGTGTTGGTGACTGTGTCGAACATCGTTGCCCAAACGGTGTTTACCCGGCGCGTTAAATAGCCGGGTTGAGCAGGCCCCACCCATTGTCTCACGTAATATTCAGGCCAAAACCTTAAGGTCTGGGGCAGATTGAGAGGTTTTTGGAATCGGTTCGCTGTTACTTCGTATAACCGACTGCCTCTTTGCCCGGGGGTTCCGGCGACAGCTGCGGACTCTCTCTCGGCCCACCCCAGCGAAATGTCACTGACGCACTGACAATATCCACTGCGGCGTCAAACGTCCCCGTCAACTCATGGCCTTCCCCATCCGTGAAATCGACCGTTGGATCCTGAACAAATAGATGTGCGTAACCGATGTCAAAATCCATGAACCGCGTCACAGACCAGCGAAGTCCCGCCGAGACAAAGTATCGATTATTGTCTGGAATTCGCGGAGTGCGAAAATCGGCACCTTGAATCGGTGTCTGATCATATGCAAACCCGAGTCGGAGAGTTAGATTCTTTGTCGCATACCATTCCATTCCAATGGCATAACGAAGCGCATCTTTGTAATTCAGATCGAGAACGTTGGAAGGTGTCGCCGAGTTCTGGAACGTGATCGGAACACTTTGCAGCCGGCTCCATCTGGTCCAGGAGATATCTCCCATTAACGCAAACTGCCGCGCGAACCGTTGGTAGATGCTGAAATGATAGATTTCAGGCAAATCCAGTTGTGCGCTGGCGTTCTGATCGAAAAAGACGTCCTGAAATGCATTTGGTTGGGGAAATTGCACTGGCGCACCGGACGCAACGATCGCCGGCACGCCCCGGAAACTGACATTCCCCTGCAAATCGTGATTGATCCCAGATCGGTAGCTGACGCCAACCCGCCCATCCTGGAAGAAAGAGTGATCGTCTCCTTTCCAGTACTGGAATATTGCACCCAGGGTAAACCCGAGACTCCAGTCGTCGCCGGTCACTTCTGAGATCCCATCGCGACCACCGGGCACGAACCCTGCATTGTTGTACGCTTGCTGCGTGGCCTTGATCACCGAAGGAATCTCCGCCGCCGGCACCCCTTTAGCGGCCAACAGTGCTGGGAGCGCCTGTTCAAATTGTCCAAGCACCTGTTCGCCGGCAAGACCAAAGTCAATGGCCTGCGTCAATCGCGCCGAAGCGTATTGAGCATCGAGACTCGCACCGATCGACAAGCTTCCATACCGGTAGGCGATCGTGGGCTGGATGTCGAAAGTTGTCAGCTTTGTCCGCAGAGCGACGTACCGGCCAGCCCATCCCGGGCTATAGTCAGTCTCAAGGCCAAACGGAACACTGAGCCCGACGCCAACCGAAAGATCTCCATATTGCGAGCTGCGAAAGACCGGCTGTGACAGGTAGATATTGGGTAATAAATGGTCAACCCCGCCATCCCCTCCGTTGCCGCCGCTGATCCGTTCGCCGTTCACTGGCGTATTTGGGAGATTGTAATGCGACCCCTGGTTGGTAAATGTCGCTTGCGGGATGATATATTGGCCGCCGATTTGGAATTCACCCTGATCGAGCAATGCGATTCCCGCGGGATTAAAGAAGATGGTGGAAGCGTCTTCGGCTTGGGCGGCGCCCCCAGCGTACGCGCTACCAAGTCCGCTCACGCTTTGTTCGTTCAAAGCGAAACTTCCCGCACTGGTGTTGGAGGGAAGAACAACAAGAAAAGTGCCTAGCAATGTTAATATTACGCCAGGGAAACACCGACAAGCAGCTAGCTTATTCATGGCGGGAGGAATCTAGTTGGGCTTAAGAGAGCCCTCGGGGGATGTGATGTTGTGAGCCGATCGTACGAACCTCGAAATCGCAACACAATCTTAAAAACTCTTGAAAATCATTGTTTCAGTCTGAGTGTTCATTAACCAGAGGGCGCCACCCTCCTAATAATGCGCTTATTGAGCCGCTTATTCGTTAACGCAGCGGGCTTCCCTGACAGGGCGAACCGGGAAACCGGCAAGACGTCACAAGGACTGCCCGCATCCGCGCCATGTCCGGCTGCGCACCGAAGCGAGCATGTATCACTGAATTCCTCTCTGGAGACCACTCTCGTACCTGGAGCACTCGGCTATGGAAACTCCTGAACGTGTCTTTGACCTGATTCGATACCAACTCGAGCATCATCCGCTGTCCGATGCCTTCGCTCAAAAGGTGAATGGAAAATGGACAAAAGTCTCAACTTCGGACTGCGTTGAAGCAATCGCGGCGCTCTCTTGGGGATTGCACCTGTCGGGAATTCGAGCCGGAGACCGAATTGCAAATGTGACGGAAACGAATCGGATCGAGTGGTACATCATCGACGCAGCGGTGATGTCGCTTGGTGCGATTCATCTCCCGATTTATCCCAATATCAGCGCTGAAGAGTTCGAATTCATCCTCAACGATTCCGAAGCCAGATTGCTCTTTGTCTCAAGTGAGCGTCTTTATCAGACTATCGCACCGCTTCAGAGAAAGCTTCCCGCGTTGCGACAGATCGTCAGTTACGATCGAGTGAGCGGCGTAAAACAGTGGAAAGAGCTTCAGGATGCAGGCAGAGCAGGACTCCAGGATTCGGAAAGCAAAACTAGCTTAGAGAAAATCAAAGCGAAAGTTCGTCCGGATGACCTGGCGACCCTCATTTATACATCGGGAACCACCGGTACTCCGAAAGGTGTGATGCTCTCGCACGCAAATCTGTTAGCCAACTGTCTTGCTTGCGCCCGGTTGATCCGGTCCAGCACTCACGAGTGCGCTCTTTCGTTTTTACCTCTTTGCCACATCTACGAGCGAACCCTTATCAATGTTTACCTCTACGTGGGAACATCGGTTTACTTTGCGCAAAACCTCAATACGATCGGCGAAGATCTGCGCGAGGTTCGGCCGCACGTCTTCGCAACCGTACCTCGACTGCTGGAAAAGATTTACGAAAAGTTCATCGAAAAAGGCAACGAACTCCGCGGGTTGAAACGCACGATCTATTTCTGGGCGCTGAATCTTGGTTCTCAATATGACCCTGAGGCTTCTCCAAACTGGTTTCAACGAGTACAACTATTTCTGGCTGACCGGCTCGTTTACTCGCATTGGCGGGAATCAATAGGCGGACGCGTTAGAGCAATCATATGCGGATCGGCGGCATTACAACCCCGTTTGAGTCGCATCTTTTGGGCCGCACGCATCTCTGTCTTTGAGGGGTACGGACCAACGGAAGCATCGCCGGTCATCTCCGCGAATTATCCGGGCGAGCACAAGCTAGGAACAGTCGGCCCGGTGATTCCTGGTGGCGAAGTCAAAATCGCATCGGACGGCGAGATTCTTTATCGCGGTCCAAGCGTAATGAATGGCTATTATCACCGACCCGAAAAGACGGCTGAAGCAATCGACCCGGATGGATGGTTGCACACTGGGGATGTCGGAGAGTTCGATGGGGCGTTCCTGAAAATAACAGATCGAAAAAAGGAGATATTTAAAACATCAGGCGGCAAATACATTGCGCCGCAGCAGGTCGAGAACAGGTTGAAAGAATCCCCCTTTATCGCGCAAGCGATGGTGATCGGCGAGAACCGCAAATTCCCTGCGGCACTCGTCGTTCCGGCCTTTCAAGCCGTTTCAGATTACTTTCGTCAAAAAGGGGTTCAGTTCCGAACAAATCGTGAACTTGTCACCGATTCACAGGTCAACGAGCTCATTGCATCCGAGATTAAGAGACTCAACGAACATTTCGGACACTATTCACAGATCAAAAAATTCGCTCTACTCGCCGAGGAATGGTCGCTGTCTGGCGGAGAGCTAACGCCGACTCTGAAGCTTAAGCGCCGGCAACTTTTGACTAAATACGCAAATGAGATCGAGTCACTTTACAGTAAAACCGACCAACGGACTGTCGCTCCGGAAATTCCGGCGAAGGAGGTGTATTCAACCGTAACAACCGCCTGATTTTCGTGGTCGGTTTGAATCCGAACCCGAAAAGCGCGATGATTCAAAGTATCTGCGCTTACCACTGTCCGAGTTGTCGATTTGGCACTCTCGAGGATCACTCCTCTTCAAATTCTAATCTCTATGAAAGAACCGATTTATATTGTGGACGGTGTTCGCACGCCGTTTGCAAAAGCAGGAACGGCGTTTGCCGATAGTGACACGGCGGACCTCGGCAGAACCGCTGTCGCATTATTAGTGGCGCGAACAGGGATTGACCCATCCGCGATCGAAGAAGTCATCATTGGATGTGTCGGCCAGCCTGTCGATTCTGCGAACGTCGGTCGAGTGGTCGCGTTGCGTGCCGGAATTCCTGAGTCGGTGCCCGCAATCACCGTTCATCGCAATTGCGCATCAGGCTTCGAAGCGGTGACGCAGGCCGCGGAAAAGATGCTGGCCGGTCGCGGCGATATTTTCGTCGTGGGCGGCGTCGAAAACATGTCGCAGATCCCTCTGCTTTATTCGCATGAGGCAGCAAAGAAATTTTCGGCGTTCGGGCGTGCGAAAAACATTTCTCAGAAGCTCGCCGCTTTAAGCGCGTTCCGGCCGACAGACTTTCAACCGCGAATCGGCCTGCAGCTGGGTCTCTCCGATCCGGTGTGCGGCTGTAACATGGGGCAGACCGCGGAAACGCTCAGTCGCGAATTCGGTATCACGCGCGAAAAGCAGGACGCGTTCGCGATGCGGTCCCATCAAAAAGCGGTTGCCGCTCGCGAAAAGCTCAAAGCTGAAATTACTCCGGTCTATCTACCGAAGGCAAAAAACGGCAACACGTCGATGGAACAGGACAACGGCCCGCGCGAGAACCAATCGTTAGAGGCATTGGCGAAACTCAAACCGGCATTCGAGCCCGATACCGGGACAGTGACGGCTGGAAATTCTTCGCAGATCACTGACGGAGCGACTGCACTCCTGATGATGACCGAGCGAGCGTTGAGAGAATCAGGACTCACTCCGATTGGCCGGCTTGAGGGATACGCGTATGCCGGGCTGGATCCCGCACGAATGGGGCTGGGACCGGTTCACGCAATTCATCGTGCGGAAGAGCGAACCGGCTTGGGATTAAAAGACGCCGAAATTATCGAAATCAACGAAGCATTTGCAGCACAAGTGCTTGCCTGCCAGCTAGCGGCAACATCGGAAACTTTTTGTAGAGAACATCTCCACCGCGATAAATCGCTTGGAGAAATTCCGGACGAGATTTTGAACGTTAACGGAGGCGCTATAGCCCTTGGACATCCGGTAGGCGTGACTGGATCCCGCCTGGTTTTAACGGCACTCAAAGAGTTGCATCGAAGGAACGCAAACCGGGCGCTCGTATCACTTTGCGTCGGAGGCGGCCAAGGGGGTGCGCTTTGGCTCAATCGAAATTAATTGGAGGTCAGCACGGTGAATCAAAACATTCAACGGGAGGTCTCAGAAAGGGGCATCGCGACCCTGACATTTGATCGCCCGGGTTCGGCAGCAAATATATTCGATTCCGCAACGCTCGACGAGCTGAACGAACAACTCGATTTCCTTGAAACGGAAAAGAGCCTGAAAGGGCTCATTATTCGGAGCGCAAAGCCAAAAATCTTTATCGCAGGAGCGGATCTGAATAGTTTCACGCAGGCGATGGACGCTGCGCGAATCGGGACTGTGATTGATCGCGGTCACACGACCTTTGATCGAATTGCTCTTCTACCTTATCTGACGGTCGCTGCGATCCATGGCATTGCTCTCGGGGGCGGAGTCGAAATTACCTTAGCGTGCGATTACCGGGTCGCGTCGTCCGACGCAGCTACTAAACTAGGGTTACCGGAAACGACCCTCGGCATCCTCCCTGGCTGGGGCGGATGCACACGGCTGCCGAAACTAATCGGACTTCCGAGCGCGCTCGAAGCAATCATGACCGGTCGTCAATATTCGGCAACCCAAGCGCTGAAGCTGGGCATAGTCGATGGCGTTGTTTTTCCAGAAAAATTGTTGGACGCCGCCCTCGCAAAAATTGAACGCAGCGCCGGAAAAAAGCGCGTCTATTCGACCCACCTGTCCAATCGACCGCCTCTCTCCCGCATCATTCGGTCGCAGGCCGAAAAGAAAGCCCTCGCGCGGACGCACGGTAATTATCCAGCGCCTCTCAAAGCACTCGAGGTCGCCTGCGCCGGCTTGGATGTTCCGCATGAGCAGTCGCTTGCGAACGAGAGAGCCGGTTTCATCGAACTGGCTCTCAGTGAAACTGCACAAAATCTGATCGGTGTTTTCTTCCTCCAGGAACGCTCCAAGAAACTAAAATTGCCGAAGGATCTGAGCGCCGAACCTCTTCCTGCACCGAAACCCGTTAACAAGAGCCTGGTTGTCGGAGCAGGCCTGATGGGAGCAGGCATTGCACAGTGGCTGAGCAGCCGCGGAATTCGAATCATTCTGAAGGATGTAGGTCCTGGTCCGTTGGGAAAGGGAATCCAGTCGATCGGAAAGCTCTACACAGATGCAGTCAAAAGACATCTCTTCTCGGAAACGGAAGCACGGAATGCGATGGACAGAATCCTTCCGGTTTACGAAGAAATCCCACTCCGTGGAGTCGATCTGGCCATAGAGGCAGCGGTCGAAAAGCTGGAAATCAAACAGCAGATATTTGCCGAACTCGAAGCCAAGGTATCCGTCGATACTGTTCTTGCGTCCAACACCTCGAGTCTGTCGATCGACGAAATCGCTGCGTCTATGCAACATCCGGAGCGAGTGGTTGGCATTCACTTCTTCAATCCTGTTCATCGAATGCAGTTGGTGGAAATCGTTCGAGGTTCGAAAACGAACGCGGCAACGCTGAACGCAGCGATTCAGTTCGTGAAACGAATCGGAAAATTGCCGGTCCTTGTGAACGACAGCCCAGGGTTTTTGGTGAATCGGATTCTCCTCCCATACATCGCCGAAGCGATTCGCTTGTTCGCCTATGGGTACCGTGCAGAAACAATTGACCGCTTGATGCTGCAATTCGGAATGCCGATGGGTCCGCTGCGACTCGCAGACGAGGTCGGACTCGATGTAGTCGAGCACGTGGGAAAAGATCTCGCAGATCGGGTCCGCCATCTCGGATCAATCGACGGAACAGTTGGGAAGATGATTGCCAAAGGCTGGCTTGGGCGCAAATCAGGCAAAGGTTTCTACGATTACAGTGGAAACCCGGACGGAAAAGTCAACGGAGAGGTGGGTGAGCTCCAGCCACCTGAACCGGAGACTGTAAACAGCAACGATTTGCGGGATCGTCTCGTGCTTTCGATGGTCAATGAAGCCGCCCGCACGATCGAGGAAAAGGTCGTGACGGCACCTGAAGATGTGGACTTTGGAATGATCATGGGGACTGGATGGGCGCCCTTCCGCGGCGGCCCGCTACGGTACGCCGATCACCTCGGCATCGCCACAGTCGTCAGCCGGCTTAACATCCTCAGGGAACAGGTCGACCCGTACTTTGAACCCTGTGCGCTCCTGACTGAGATGTTGAATCGCGGTGCAACTTTTTACACTAAGCGAGAGACGGTTTCGACAGGTTCAAATGTTCCGACGCCCTAGAGAATGAAAGAGATGCTAGAAACCCCGGGGAAAGTTGACGGCGCTCAATCGGCGATAGGAGAGAACGGCGATTCGATCTATCCACCGATTGAGAGGAAACCAGCGACGTTCGATCCAAAGGCTTTGCAACGCGTTCTGGATGGCGAACACGCTGAAACCCGCAGCTTTGTGAAGGAGCTACTCACCCAGCCCGATTTTCAATACTATGATGGAACAGATATCGGCGGCTACCGCCAGAAGGTACTCGATTGGACCCGGCGGCTGGCATCGACCGGTATCGGGCGGATTTTTATGCCTCGCTCGGTCGGTGGAGAGGAGAATCTCCCAAAGTTCATCGCAGCATTTGAGACGCTTGCCTTTCATGATATTAGCCTCGTTATAAAACTCGGAGTCCAGTTTGGACTGTTCGCAGGGAGCATCCAGAGACTTGGAACCGAATATCATCACAAGAAGTATCTGCCGGATGCCGCCACAACGAAGCTGATGGGCTGCTTCGCAATGACGGAAATTGGTCACGGCTCAAATGTTCACGGACTCGAAACGGAGGCCGTGTACGATCGGAAGACCGACTCTTTCATCGTTCACACGCCAAAAAGATCCGCCGGCAAAAATTACATCGGAAACGCCGCAGCCGACGGCCGTGTGGCGGTCGTATTCGCGCAACTGATTGTGGCCGGTCAGAAACATGGCGTCCATGCGCTCCTTGTTCCCATCCGAGACGAATCCGGCGCTCCATCGCCCGGAATCACAATTGCCGACAACGGAATAAAGATGGGATTAAATGGAGTCGATAACGGCCGGATCTGGTTCGATCACGTCAAGGTCCCCCGCACTGAACTCCTGAACCGCTTCGCGAACGTCACCGCCGATGGGGAATACCGCAGCGAAATTCAAAGTCCGGCGGCCCGCTTCTTCACGATGATAGGCACACTCGTCAGCGGTCGAATCAGCATCGCTGTGAGCGCCAACAGCGTGACAAAGAGTGCTCTGACGATCGCGACACGATACGGCGCGCGCCGAAGACAATTCGGATCGTCGAAATCGCCCCAAGAAATTCTGCTGCTGGATTACCCCGCTCATCAACGGCGACTCTCTCCTTTGATCGCGAATGTCTTCGCACTTGATTTTGCGTTGAAGCACCTCGTCGAACTCAACGAATCCGCGCACCCGGGCAATTCTCGCTCTCTTGAAACTCTGGCGGCTGGTCTCAAGGCCGTAACCACCTGGAACACGACTCAAACGATTCAAATCTGCCGCGAGACCTGCGGCGGTGAAGGCTACATTGCTGCTAATCGGATCAGCATCCTCAAAGCCGATACAGACATCTACACCACCTTTGAAGGGGATAATACGATCCTGATGCAGTTGGTCGCCAAGAACCTCCTCGCTGAGTTTAAAGACAAGCTCAAAGGGATGCGTCCGGCACAACTGGCCGGATTCTTTGTAGACCATCGTTTATCCGCGATCGCTAAACGTAATCCGCGCCTGACACTGAACCTCTCCGAGGGCCATCTGCGGGACACGAATTTCCATTCCGAAATGTTTAGGTTTCGCGAATCGGCAACGCTGGTCGCAGCAGCAAAGGAGTTCCGGCGATTGATCTCGAAAAAAGGGGGAGATCCGTTCACAGCGTTTGCCAACATGCAACGCGAGCTCCTGGAGCTTGGACACGCGCACATCGAATGGGTCATTCTCGAACAATTCGTCCGCGTTACGCGCTCTGCACCGAACTCGTTGAAGCCGGCGCTCAAGCGGATGTGCGATTTGTTCGCACTTTCGCAGATCGAACGCCACAAGGGGTGGTACTTCGAACAAGGTGCCATGACAGGGCTCAAATCGAGAGCGATTTCCAGGCAGGTCGACAAACTTTGCGCAGAAGTTCGGCAGGAAGCGGTTCAACTGGTCGAGGCATTCGGTATCCCAGACGCCTGTCTTGCCGCGCCGATTGCGCTGTGAAAAATCCCGGACTATCACGCTGTCCCTCTAGGACAAAATTCATTCGCCCGTGATACTTGCGTAAGTTAATACTACTCGGCGAGACGCCTATGATACCTTAAGCCCGGCGACTTTCATATTTTTTGGAGGTTACGGGCCATCGAAGGCTTTCGAACCGCGCCGATTAATGCCGCCGCGCCAAGAATCACGAAGCCGAAAGTATCATAGGCGTCTCGCCTGTGATCTGAACCGGAGTGCAGCTCGTCCTTATGGCCATCAAGTTCGATTGATTACGACGCAGAGTTCGGGATGCATCCGTGAGAGCTTCCCTTTGGACTCTCCGTTTTGGTTGCTTTGCCAGCGAACCAAGCGCCGCTTTTTTAATCGAGATGACTAAACTGTCGAGACAAGGTCACAGGCGAGACGCCTATGATACTTTCGGCTCGGCGACGTTCATATTTTTTGGAGCTTACGGGCCATCGAGGGCTTTCGAACCGCGCCGATTAATGCCGCCCTCGTCACCTACCCTCTCGCAGGCAATGCCGGAAGCGAATCGCGGACGGTTTCGAAGCACTCGATGAAGCCGGGCGCGAAGTCCGCCGGCCGCATTTTGATCCATTGATCAACCATAGCGAGCGGGAAGAAACCGCCCGTCTCGATCTCGTGCACATTCCAGTTGAAAGGACCACTATGGGTCCCGCCGAAGATGTGAATGAATTCATAGCCTGTCGCCGCGGAAGCCGATACCCTGGCCAATTCTGCAAGTTTCGTTTGGACGCCGATTTCCTCCTGCAATTCGCGCTCGGCGCAATCCACGTACGATTCGCCGGCGTCAACGTGCCCCGATGCGCTCGAATCCCAACAGCCTGGATATCGATCCTTTCGGTACGAACGCTTTTGAAGAAGCAACTCGCCCTGCTTGTTGAGCAGTAAGATGTGCACAGCACGGTGGAGCAGATTCTCCCGATGAATTGTTGCCCGATTACGCGGCGTTACTGGTTGATCGTTCTCGTCGACGACCGCGAGTAGTTCGTTTGGATCTCCTCCGTACACAACGCTCGGTTGAAGAATGTTGACAATCTGGATCCACTGGCTAAGCGAAATATCTTCCGCACGCACGGTTAACGGGAGCCCTGCGTCGCTCAACGCAAAGTCTATCCGATCAACCGACCCGAAACGGGTCAGGAGTTTTCGCACCTGTTTTCGGCGTTCCGAAAATCCGGCCTTCACAATTTCAGAGAATTTCAGCGGGTCAGTCTCCTCAAATTCGCGAGGCTCGCGCCGATCCAGCAAGATGACGGCCGAGTCGACCTGAGGTTGTGGGAGAAACACGGAGGGAGGCAAAATCTTGAGCCGGGCCACCTGCCATTGTCTCTGAACGATGACACTGATGCTTCCGTACGCTTTTGTTCCCGGGCCCGCGCTCAATCGGTCTGCCATCTCTCGCTGTACGGTGAATAGCAGTCGCTGATAGGGGCAAGGGTCCGATGTGAAATGGAACAAGATGGCCGATGACACGTAATATGGGAGATTCCCGATTACCTTGACTGGCTGCCGCAAATAATCGACACGCGTATCATAGTCCAAAGCATCACCCTGAATGACGTGAACGTTAGGCGCAGAAATCTTTTCAACGAGGTATTTTGCGAACGCGCGGTCCTTCTCCAGCAAAGTTGCCGACACCCCGAAAAGCAATATTTGTTCGGTCAAAGCGCCGAGGCCGGGACCGACTTCCAAAACATGATCCCGTGGATCGATTTCAAGTTTTTCAACAATCCACGAAGCAAGATTTTTGTCGTGTAAGAAATTCTGACCCAATGACTTACGAGGAGAGGCTCCAAGTGAATCCAATAACGTCTTGATTTCGCTGATCTTCACTTGGCAGATATTCTGCTGTACGAAAGCGGACGAGACATGTTCTCACCTTTCCCGAAGTTCTTCACAGGTTATTCACAACCTCTGCTTAATATTATTAGGCGCTGCTTTAGAGCCCAAATGCAGTCTGTTATTGCACCCTGGGAGGCCTCCGGCCGTGAAACAACCGGCGAGCTTCGCCAAGTGAAATCCCTTCCACAAAATAACCAACCGCAGAGCGGCCAACCGAGTAAGTGCCTGCCGCTGCGACCCCTCCGGAGATCGCATTGCCCCAACCCGGCAAAAATTTGACCGCAGCTCGCGCGGTTTCCCGGAAAACCAGGCCTAGGCCAATATTAGCCCCCAAGGCTGCAAAAAATTCGGTTGCCGATTTCAGCCCTAGCTCGCGTCCGCTCACGTGCATGATGCCAGAAATCATCGCGAATTGGAGCGCGGTGAGAATTGGGAAATCGGCAAATGGAATTGGCTGGATGCCGATAGCGGCACAAACAGTCGTCATAGAGCGGACCAGATGATTAGCGATCTCTAATTGAACCTTTTTTGCCCTCACAAGGCGCGCCATCTCCACCTGTGCTTCGCCCGGTAACTCCCGAGTCAACATCTCTCCGAGCATCTCGATGTTCTGACGTTCATCACGATCGGGATCGATCGATCCATCGACTCTGAACCGGACAAAGGAACAGACCGCGATGCTTTTGACAAAATGGGATGACAATTTACCAGGACCGCTCAGCCAAGCTTGCAATTCCAGTCGACGCGCTTCCACTACATCGGGAGCGGTGGCGCTTGGAAAATCAATCACCCCGATCAACCCAGCTTTCGATTGGTGGCGCGATTCCACCAAGTCAATCAATCGGACAGCCTGTTCGCATTCCAATCCCAGATCAAGCGGCTGACTTCCATCAACAAGAAAAACAAACAGATCGGGGCACTCTTCAGTGATCGCCGCGGTCAGTCCGCTCCACGCGAGGCTTGTCTCATTCAGACGTCTGGCATCGAGGATTTTGAAACCTCCTCGTCCGGGCAGTTCGTAGCCGGCCCAGCCTCCGACAGGCTGAACATCGACCATTTCAAGATCACTCCCGACCAGTGCAGAGAAGAGCGCCGAAGCATTCGCCGTCGGCTTGCCGACCAGCGCAATCCTTGCCAATCTTTGGGCCAAAAAGATCTGCTTGATTGGCTTCAATTCGCCAGTGACCGCGTTCTGGAGCGGACCAGGCAATTTCGAAATGAGAGCTTCCACCTTCTCATAGATGGAAAGAAGCGATTGGCGATTCATCGGCCACTCAATTCCGTTGTTTTCCGGACTGCGCTGTTGAATAGCCCGATTCCAGCGATTGCCACATAGTTCACGTGGCGAGAACCTCTAGCAACTTTGCGACATGCCCGGGTGTCCGCACATTTTTCAGAATCGCTTTTAACTTCTGGTCGGCCCCAATCAGATAAGTTGTGCGCTCCGTGCCCATGTACTTTTTCCCGTACATGCTTTTCTCGACCCAAACGTGATAAGCTTTCACGATCTCCTTCTTCGGATCGCTGAGCAATGGAAACGGCAAACCATGCTTCTGGATGAACTGGAGGTGTTTCTCGGTGCTGTCGACGCTCACACCAAAAAGCTCTGCCTTGGATTGGAGCTCACGCCAATTGTCACGCAGTTCACAAGCTTGAGCGGTACATCCAGGAGTATCATCTTTCGGATAAAAATATAAGACCAGCGGAGAACCCTTAAAATTCGAAAGCTTCACTTCCTGGCCACCGCCGTAAATGCCGCCGACCGCTATGGCCTTGAAGTCGGGAGCCGGATCACCAACATGGAGTTCAGTATGCATCAAATACCTTGTCTATATCTCTAATTGCTTTGATCTGGTTAAATATCGCCATGATTAAAGCATGCTCATATGCCCGGTTTTCATCACGTGGGCAACGCGACGGTAATAGCCCTGAACGCCAACTGCAAATCACACGGTCATATTCGCAATCCACTTCGCAGCACCGTCTCCAGCAATTGTTCCTGTTACGAAGCAACCTTGCAGAAGATAGCCGCCCGTCGGCGCTTCCCAATCGATCATTTCGCCGGCACAAAAGATCCCGGGCAACGAACGCAACATCAGATCGTCCGTCATTTCGTCCCAAGGCACTCCCCCCGCAGTTGATATCGCCTCCGAAATCGGACGTGGACGCTCCAACTCGATACGGCATCCTTTTACGATTTCGATCCATTCTTCGAGATTCTGCGGACTAGCCACCTCTTCGATCAAAGCAGCCGCTGCCGAACTTAATCGCAGTGTGCGGACGATTTTCTCCTGCGAAACCGGACCGTCCCGAAATCTGTTGCGGAGCATTTCAGGAGTAGAATCCGGTTTGAAATCGATCTCGATAACCCGATCGGCGCGAAGTTCACGCGTCAAAGAGTAGATCGCTCCGCCTTCCAATCCGTATCGGGTAATCATTAGTTCACCTTTCACCGACCGATCAAAGGCTTTGACTCTGAGGTTCTTCAGAGGTTTGCCGTCGGCTACGCTCAGAAACTTCTCGGACCATGTCCGCTCCCAACCAACATTTGCAGGAACAAATTCGTTCACGCCCACTCCAAGTCGCCGAAACTCTTCGATCCAAAAAGCGTCCGATCCAGTCTGAGGCCAGGAGGCTCCTCCCAACGCAAATACGACAGCATCTGCAGCGACAGTCTGGAACGTTGTTCCGTGCTGAAAAACGATTTCATAACCACCGTGCCCTTGTAACCGGTCGAATCGTTGCCCGACCTGAAAGTCAACACCCAGGGAAGCCAGTCGCTCCAACCAGAGTTCCAGAATCACCGGGGTCCGCGTATTCAGAGGGAACACTCGCCCACTCGTCCCGACATATGTTTCGACACCAAGGCCTGCAAACCATTTTCGAAGATCTTCAGGTGAAAAGTGCGCCAACAGGGCTTCCCATCGTTTTGGAACGTCGTACCGAGTCGCAAAATCTCTGATTGGCTCACAATGCGTAATGTTCAGGCCACCGCGCCCGGCAACGAGCAGTTTCCGGCCGGGTGAAGCCTTCTGATCATAAATGATTGTCCGAATATCGTTCTCAGCGATCACTTCCGCCGCTCGAAGCCCGGCGGGACCTGCCCCAACGACAACGGCACAGACACTAGACTGCATTTTTCGCCGGCAGACGGTTCACCGACTTAGCTCTAGCATTCGGACAATCGGAAGCTCCGCTCTAAGGCGCACAGCCTCAGGAATCACGATCTCAGGTTCCAAATCCGCCAGACAATCCCGCAGTTTTTCCAACGTATTCATCTTCATGAACCGGCAATCAGCGCAAGCGCACGTCTCCGTTGGACCAGCGATAAATGTCTTCGCAGGGATCTCCTTCTTCAGCCGATGAAGCATGCCAGACTCTGTGACAATGATGAATGCGTCGGCTCTCGATTCACGACAAAAGCTGACCATCTTTTCCGTCGAACAAACTTCGTCAGCTAACATTCTCACGGCCATCGTGCATTCCGGATGCGCTACAACCGGTGCCGCGGGATAACGGTCTCGAATTGCGGAAATGCTGTTTTTGGTAAATTCGACATGGACATAACAGTTTCCTCGCCAGAGGTCCATTTTACGTCCCGTCTTTTCCATGACCCAGCTCCCAAGGTTCTGATCCGGGACAAAAAGTATATTGCGATCTGCCGGCGCATTCGCCACGACTTTTACAGCGTTGCCGCTGGTGCAGATGATGTCGGAGAGCGCCTTGACTCCGGCGCTGCAGTTGATATAGGCGATGACGTAGTAATTTTTTTCCGCGTTCTGCCGAAGAAATTCTTCAAGCCTCTCCGCTGGACAGGATTCTGACAGCGAACAGCCGGCGTCGAGATCCGGCAAAATGACTTTCTTTGTCGGATTAACAATCTTTGCCGTCTCCGCCATGAAATGCACACCGCAAAACACGATGACATCTGCGTTGGTCTCCCTGGCTTTGTAACTAAGGCCCAACGAATCCCCAACGTAATCGGCAAGATCCTGAATTTCAGGAACTTGGTAATTGTGGGCGAGGATAATTGCGTTACGCTGCTTCTTAAGATCCAGAACCTCGGAGGCCAGATCGTATCCTGTCTTAAGTGCGACCATTGTCAGGGACTATCCTTCCGCCACAACACGTTCGCAAGCAGCAGAATTCTCCTGGTAAACGCAATAAATGCGACAAAGGCTACACAGGAATCACGTTCACAAAGGATTCTGCAGCGAGCGTCTCATTCGCTTCAACCCGACAAAGTGCATTTGCCTGGGACAACCCGAAGAGGGCGTGGGATTCTTGCCTCCCGACGCTACCGAAAGTTCCTTCCTCGTAAATACCCCGGATGTAATGCGGCCGATCTCCTCGATTAACCAATTTTTCTCTTAAGCGAGCCGTCGCGTGAGGCAACGTCCATGTGGTTCGCCCTCCCAACTTCCAAAGAGCAGGGCGCGCAAAGATCAGAAATGTGACGAACGCAGAGACCGGATTGCCAGGCAATCCAAAGATCAGGGTCGCTCCGGTCCGCCCAAACATGAATGGTTTGCCCGGTTTAATGGAGACTCGCCAGAGATCCAGGGTTGCACCCAGTTTTTTGAGCGTCGGTTTGACGAGATCCTTGGCTCCAACAGACACGCCACCCGCCACCGCAATCGCGTCATATTCCCGAGCCTTTTTAAAGCTCCGGATATGTGCCTCCACGGTGTCCGGTACGATATCGAAGACCTCAGCTGTTGCGCCGGACATCTCCACAAGCTGGGCGAGCAGCAATCGATTGGTCTCATAAATCTCGCCAGGAGCAAGCGTCTCTCCCTGCGAACGCAATTCGCTACCAGTCGCGATTACAGCAACGCGAGGACGCCTGAAAACTGTCAAATCTCGAAGCCCTTGCGAAGCGATCCCAGCCAAAATCGCCGGGCTAAGAAGCACCCCGATTTGCGCCACCTTCTGCCCCTCGCAGAGATCACCCCCGCGCACCCGAATATTTTCGCCGCGGCTCACGCCCTCCCGAATTAAAATGGAATTTTCTCTGCGATCGACATCTTCCTGCATGACGACGGCGTCCGCGTTCTTCGGAATCGGGGCGCCGGTAAATATACGGATTGCCTCACCAACACCGATGCCCAATCCCTGGTCGGGGCCGGCAACCTGTTCCCCAGCCACCGCCAACTCAGCTCCGGTGACCGTTTCCTGAGCATGGACCGCATAGCCATCCACTGTCGAATTATCGAACCGCGGCAACGCGACCGTCGCAATGACATCCTGACCAATTACCCTATTCCCAGCATGCCAAATCGAAACGTTTTCCGTTCCCAATTGCCCAACCGATCCCAGCACGCGATCCAAGGCCTCTCGTTCGCTCAAAAGCATCGGTAACAAGAATGCAGAGAACACAAAGAATCAAACAATAGGGCCTTGACTGTGAGGATGAAGGAACGGGACCGGAGCTTTTGTAGCGGCATCCCATGATATCGCCATATGCCGAGCGTGGCGAAGCCATCCTGCCTGCGTTCGCGTCGCAAGCACCGCACTGTGCATTCCAGCGGTCAACGGCGCCGGAAGCTAGTCATGATATTCTTCGATCCTCTAAAGCGTTGCCTGGCAGTCGGAGTTGGACAGTCCCGAGACGCCTATCCTACGGGGACGCGAACGTCAGGACGGCCAATAGGCGTCTCGCCTGTCCATTTTCCGCTTCCAGGCAAGCCCTATTTTTAGAATAGCGGAAAGCCAGCTCACTTTAATTCACGCGCGTAATTTCGAAGTTCTGTTTCAGAGGAAGATCGCGTGATGACCCACCCACAGAGATTTCGTAAGTTCCCGGATCGACTTTCCAACGCCGAATATCCGGCGCAAAGTACGCAAAAGACCGTTGATCAAGCGAGAGTGTTACGCGCTTCGTTTCTCCGGACTGCAAGATAACCTTCGCGAATCCTTTCAGCTCCTTGACCGGTCGCTCAACCTTCGGTTGGATCGCACCAACATAAAGCTCGGCAATCTCGGCGCCTGCCACATGGCCAGTGTTATGGATATCAAACGAAACGCTCGCATTGCATGGATCCGCGGGATCACTCAAATCAATTCCGAGATTCGAATATTCGAATTTGGCGTATGAGAGACCATACCCGAAAGGGAACAGAGGCTTTATTCCGAAATGATCGTAGCCTCTGTATCCAACAAATATCCCTTCGTCATACCGGACATTTTCTCCGGTCTCGTCTGCCGGATATGATTTGAAGGCCGGGTTATCGTTTTGATCGGCCTCAAAAGAGACAGGGAGTTTGCCCGAAGGATTGACATCCCCAAACAAAATTTTTGCCACGGCGTTCCCTCCTTCCTGTCCCGGATACCAGGCGTGCAAAAGCACCGGTACTTTCTCGAGCCAACGATGCATATCGACGTTTCCACCGGAATTCAGAATGACGATCGTCCGGGGATTCTTTTCGACGACCCCGTTGATCAGTTCATCCTGTGCATCGGGTAATTCAAAAGTCCGATCGAAGCCCTCCCCTTCGTTTCCGTTATCGAACCCGACACAAACCACGGCCGCATCGTAATCTCGAATCGCATCTGGAACCGTGAGAGATGCCCAACCAAACTGCGCAATCGCGCCTCCTCCTCCGCTGTTTTTGTACTCCACTCGCAACCGATAGCTCTTTCCAGCCTGGAGGTAACGGGTGACGGTATCTGGACGCGCCGCATGATCAGCCCAGTCGTCAATGATCAGCTTGTCGTCGAGGTAGACCCGGACCCCGGAATCCGCTCTCGCCCGGAAAACATGCAAGGACGAAGAGTTGCTAACGATTACTCCGGTCCACCGCACCGTGAATTGCAGCGGCAATCCGCGGCACTGCGATTCCGAGCCTGGCCAATCGAAATTAATCCGCTGATCGGTACGATCAATCACCGGGTTTCCCGAGAGCCTCAAATTTGGGAAGTATTCTCCTCTTAGCCCTTCGACCAATCGTCCGGATGAATCTTCGTGTTCAAACTCCGAAGTCCCAAAATTTCCGACCCCGACTCCGAAATAGTCCACCGTGATCTGCGACCCCTTATTGTTGGTCAGACCATCGAAGACGCTTATGGCGTAAAACGGGTTTACGAAGGAACTTCCCCATCCCGCTGGAACACCCGGGTGCGCATCAGGACCGAGGACCGCGATTCTTTTCATTCGATTCCGATCGAGCGGCAAAGTTCTTCCCTCGTTTTTCAAAAGCACGATCCCCTCTTCAGCAACTGCAAGAGAGGTCTTCCCGCTCTCCACTGCATTCAACGAAATCGAAGAATCAAGTTGCGGACGATTCAGGTATCCCATTCGGACGATGAGCCGCAAGATTCGAAGCACTTTGTCGTCGATTTGCGCCTCGCTGATTTCTCCGCTCTCGATCGCCGGAAGCAGATCTTTCGAGTTCATCCAAAACCCCGATGGCATTTCGAGATCCAGACCGGCTTTAGCCGGTCCCAGCGCACTATGCGTGGCACCCCAATCCGACATCAGAACACCATCAAAACCCCATTCATCCTTTAATAATTTCTCGTTCAAATCGCTATTCTCCGTGCAAAAGAAGCCGTTGACTTTGTTGTACGCGTCCATGACAGCACCGACTTTCGCTACACGAACTGCGGCTTCGAATGCAGGCAAATAAATCTCTCGCAACGCCCGTTCACCAACGATCACATTGATGTTCATCCGATTGATTTCCTGATTGTTCGCCGCAAAGTGTTTGACCGTGGCTGTCACACCCTGGCTCTGAACCCCGCGAATAAACGGAACAACCATTTGCGCAGCCAAATAGGGGTCTTCACCCGAGAGGTACTCAAAGTTCCGGCCGCAAATCGGTAACCGATTGATGTTCACCCCTGGCGCGAGCAATATGTGGATCCCCCGTGCACGACAATCCCGGCCCATCGAAACACCTTCCAATTGAGCGAGACCGGGGTTCCAACTGGCTGCGAGCGCGATTCCGGCCGGGTACCGTGGACTCGGCGTATCCTGTCTTACACCCAGCGGACCGTCCGACATGCGAATCTCCGGTAGCCCAAGCCGCGGAATCGGCCGGATCGACATCGCATGGATCCCACCGATGTAGGCCAACTTTTCTTCCAACGTCATCTGGCCAAGAATCTTCTCGGCTCGCCGGTCACTTGAGTCGTCCGCCCTAACAAAGCATGCACCAAAAAGTGAGAGAACTGCACAGCCGACCAGAGTCAACCTCTGAAACGCTCTTGTCACTAATCCCATGATCAGTGCAGATCGCTGGAACTCTCGCGCAACCGAACGACGCGATCATTAAATGCTTCAGGAGCCAAGCCTTCCGGCCAACCGCGACTTTCCTCCAAAGCCCGCACATGATATCGGTCGCGTTGTCGCAAAACTTCCAAAGCCCCTTCGTACGAGTCCTTCACGGCACCCGGCATATTTCCGTTGTTCATCTGCAATGCGACCGGCAACAGCGCGCACGCGAAATGGTCCAAAATCGTGATCGCATCAGGAGTTTTCATTCCAGGACTCTACCAACCGGCGCAAGGCAAGCAAACACGACCAGTTGTCAGTGTCAGTTGGGAGTTGAGAGTGCTTGGGACGTCCGCGAAGAACTTTAGGTTGCGGGATGGTTTTCATGATTGACGGGGCCGACCGGATAGGGCTCGCGGCAAGATCGTGCTAGCCAGAATTTATAGCGTAGATAAGCAATTCCAGGAACCGACGGGCGGGTAAAATATGAGCTCACGCCGCCAACGCAATTCCGACTCGCTCTGACGTTCGGTTTCGCGTGTACAATGCACGGGATAAAGCGAACATCGCGACTGCAATTGTTGATACGAATAATCCCGTCCCATCGAGAACCCGTTTGGCCTGATATCGACACCGGCGACTGGCTCGGAGCATCGGATCTTGGTGCGACGGGCGACCCTTTCAATCCCTCCATGTGGAAGTCCGAATGAGAGCGCAACTCGAAAAGAGGAGTACAAAATTCGGGTGGGATCGGGCCGGATAGGGCTCGCGGCATTGCCCCTGATCTGCCGTGGCTACGGCGAGAGCACCGTGGTGTCTGGGAAGATAACTCTTGATATATTTGCCAGGGATCTCGACGCTCTTTTGGAGACGCTGGGAATCGCGGAACCGGTCGTGATGTGTGGCCCGTCCATGGGTGGACAAATCGTCATGGAATTCTGCCGCCTTTTTCCTCATCGCGTCTCTGGACTTGTGCTGGTCGCTACGTTTCCGCGGGCCGAGAGTCCGGACAGTGATCCCGCGAATCGAAACGGCTTTGAGCATCTGGTCGATGATGTTCAGCTTCATGAATTAGTACAGGCGCTCCTGGCCAAACCCACCGAGATGACTTTCGTGAGTTAAAGCGCGACCCCGTCGATTGGAGCCTGTCACAATTTCGCTGGCTCACTGAGAGAAAGACGGATAGGCTCTCCAAGTGCTCGGATACAGTTTCAATATTGGCTCTTGGAAGGGAGTGAACGCTGGTGTCCGGAAAGGCGTTTTTGCACTTTTCTGTACGGTCGGCTTCGTTTCCGCTCACGCGGACGATCTCACGACTTCTGCCGGTAAAAACTTTCACGACGTCCAGGTCCTGAGTCGCACATCGACGGACCTCTTGATCCAAAGCAGAGAAGGCCAGGTCCAGCTTGCGCTGGCCGACCTCAAACCAACTGACCGTGAACGCTTTTCAAAAGATCTCACCAAGGCGATCGAACTACCCGCTCTAACGGTCATTGGGGAAGAAAAGATCGACCTGAGCACGCTCCCCGGTCAGGAACGCGGGGAACGCTTCTTACAGAAAGAGATTCAGCAGCAGGATGCTGACAAAGCGGAAGCCCACAAAAAGAAGGTCGAATCGTATCAACCGGTTCAGGTCCTAAAGGGGGTTACTTTCAGCCTAGGGCTAACGGACCCCAAAAATGACACGGCCGTTCTTCCAGATTATGTCAGCCCCGAGTACAGCCGCGAATCGCCGGATATCGTTGAAAAGGATCTGAAAGTCTTTAGCAACGCTCTACCCAACCCGTCGCAGTAAGCCCTAAGGATGGTCCGCTTCCGGTTGCACGCCAGCTTGAGATTTGATCTAAATTAGGGCGTGGCCCCTATCCAGCCTTCGGCGTCGGATCTGACCCGTTTCCTGCGGAGTGCGAACCGGATCATGATTTTTACCGGAGCCGGCATTTCGACCGGGAGTGGGATACCGGACTTTCGTGGACCAAACGGCGTCTGGACTCGACGAAGACCGGTCTATTACGAAGAGTTCATGAGCTCGGAAGCAGCTCGGATCGAGCATTGGGACTATAAGCTCGAAGCGTGGCCTTCATTTCGCGCTGCGCAGCCAAACGCGGTACACCGTGCGATCGTCCGACTCGAGCAGGCCGGAAAAGTTGCGGGGGTTATGACTCAGAATATTGACGGATTGCATGCACGCGCTGGATCGGACCTAAAGCATCTAATCGAACTCCACGGGACGAACCTGGAAGTAGAATGTCAATCATGCGGCAAGCGACGAGATCCGGAGCCCTGTTTCGAGGAATTCCGAGTTCATCGAAGACCGCCTCTTTGCGACTGTGGTGGATTCCTCAAGCCCGCGACGATCAGTTTCGGCCAACAACTCGACCCGGCAACACTGGAACGTGCCGCTGAAGTTGCCAGAGTAGCCGATCTTGTCTTAGCACTGGGATCGACTCTTTCCGTTTATCCGGCTGCTTCGTTCCCGTTACTAGTCGCTGCTCGCGGGCTTCCCTATATCATTATCAATCGCGGTGCGACAGATCACGACCAGGAACCGTCGGTTTCCCTGCGGATCGAAGGGGATGTCGCAGAAGTTTTTCCCAATGCGGTCCACGCAGCCCTGCAAGGAGCAGCCTGAGCTTCATATTGCCGCACGACACGCAAGTAGAGTTGTGTAACAATATGGTTGAAAACCCGATAAGCGCGTTAACCGCCCGACGCGCGATCTGAAGATGACAAGTTATTAATCGAACCTAGCGGCTTCTCGTAATCCACGCGAAGCAGGTTTCAAAAATCGGCGATCGTACTATGTCGCGTTGCGTAGCTATCTTTCACAAGCAGCTCGGTGATCTGGTGCTGCTTCAGCCGACATTGACACGCTTAGCTCGGGCGTCGGGCTCGCCGGTAGACCTCATTACGCGATCAGGATTTCAACCGCTTATTTCGCTAATGCCTAACGTCAACTTTCGCAGGAGGCCGAGCCCGACAGCCTATGACGCGCTCTGGTGTTTCGATGACCGAATAAAATCAGCATTTTACAGTTTGCTTTCCAGAGCGAGGCAAAAGCACCTTCTCCTCAACCCCGGTGCGACTGAACAGTGGTACCATTCTAAGATATTCCCGACAATCTCCGCTCCCGATTTGGGTCGCTCTCATATCGCAGAGTACTACTGGCGCAATACCATCGTTGACGACAGCCAGAATTTTGAGCCTCCCGAGCTTCAGGCGCCGCCCGAAGAGTGGGCGCCTTCACTTTCATCGAAGGATTATCTCCACGTGAATCCGACATCAGGCTGGAAGAGCAAGAACTGGACACCGGAAAAATGGGCCACGACGATCAATAAACTAATCGAATATGGGATCGGACCAATTGTGATGACCTCTGGCAAGCAAGAATGGCAAAAGGCCCACTGTGAGATGATCTGCGTCCTGCTGAACCATTCGATCGAAAGCGTCTTTGGAGAGACGAATATGAAAAACTACCTGTCAATAATTTGGAACGCGAAGGCGGTTCTGACGCCAGATGGGTCGGCCAGCCACATTGCAGCAGCCTTCAAACGGAAATGCGTCACGCTCTTCGGACATACAAGCGCAACTCATTGGCACAGGAAAACGGCCTATTCCCAAGCGATAGTCACCGCAGATCTTATCGGAAAGTCGTGCCCAAGGTTAATACTTTTACCTGAGGAACCGGTAATAGAAGCCGTTATAAAACTTTGGGGCGCCGACACTTCAGTTTGAGAAATGGTTTCCTTTCCGAATACCTGCGAAATACTTGAGAGCATTTGAATTGTCCTGAGTTTCGCCTGTTTGTGCCTTTCAATTTCGAACGAGGCGAAGAACGATATCAGTCGGAACCCATCGATCCTTTGACACCGGAAAAGATCTTTGACGCACGCTGGGCGATGACCCTTCTTGAGGAAACGCTTCGCTTGCTCAAGGCGGAATACGCAACCCTCGGAAAACCTTCAATCATCGAAACGCTCGAGCCTTATCTGGACCCGGCCAACAGCCAGAAGTTACCCACTTATGAAGAGGCTGCGGCAAAACTCCAGTTAAGTTTCGGAGCGGTGAAGTCTCTTATCCACCGGCTACGGAGACGGCATAATAGTCTCTTGCGCGAAGAGGTTCGCCGAACGTTAACCGGCACCGCTTCGGTCGATGACGAGTTGCGTTCTCTTTGCCATGCCTTTATCGCGGCGGAGGGGCAAATTTCTCCGTGAAGACTCAATAGGGGTGGGAGTGAAACTTCCCCTGATTCTGAAGACGAATTTGGTTCTGAAGGCTCACGATCCGAGTCCATCGAAATTCTCCAGTCGTGGGGAGGCGATGCCCGCAGCGGCCAGTGCGTTTTCGCCGCTAGCGAGATCCTCGCCACACTCTTCACAAACGGCGCATTCTAGCACGGAGTCGTAGTAGCATAGGTCGCGAACACGGCCACAAAATTCACAAATTCCAAGGTAAGGATGCGCCTTTTTTAACGTCGTTCGAGAAAGGTTCATGTTGCCTCCAAAAATGAATCTAAGTTCGAGTATTTTATAGGAGTTATTGCCTCGCCGAAAATTCACTTACACCCAAGGTACCGTGACTCGCTGACGAGCTCCTTACGTGAACCTTACAAACGGGAAAGGTCGAATTGTCGCTCTGCGAATTATTTGGCGTGATATTTTGTCCGCTATTTGGCGTGATGTGATTTCAATAGCAGCGCGGCTCACTACGGCATATGTCTCGGGCATCCTGCATATGGAGGAAATCCGCAACCGCGCGGATCAGTATCGCCGGAACATTAAAAGCATTAGGTCCGGCGACCGCTTGCGCTTGGACGCAGCATCGTCGCGCGGCTGCACTGATTGAGGCTGAAGCAATCCCCTGGCATCGAAGTCGTGACCTGGTACGTGATGATGGGCATCGGGCAAGTCGTGACGCTGCGCGTTCCAGCGGAGCGCCTGCGCGAAGTCAATCGCGCTGTCGAGCAGACTGCATGGGGCGGCTTTCGCACCGAGTTCTATCCGACTTACGACCTCAAAGCCGTGGCTGAGGAACTTCACGCCAAAGGGCAGTGAGCTAAAATCGCCTTCTGAAATCGTCGACAAAGGCAAAGCAATAAGTAGCGTCTTCTATGGCAAAAATCAGTTCGACCGATCTCGACGTATATCCACTTGCTCTCGGAGGGAACGTCTTTGGATGGACCGCGAGCGAAAAGGAATCCTTTGCGGTTCTCGATGCCTATGCGGCAGCCGACGGAAATTTCATTGATACCGCAGATGTCTATTCCGTGTGGGCTCCTGGAAATTCAGGTGGAGAATCGGAGACGATTCTCGGGAAATGGATTTCCCAAGGGAAAAAGCGCGAACAGGTGATCATCGCCACCAAGGTTGGACTGCATCCGCAACTCAAGGGTCTGTCTGCCAAGACGATTTCGCTCGCGGCAGAAAACTCGTTAAAACGTCTCGGAACCGATCATATCGACCTGTATTACGCTCACTCTGACGACGAACAGACTCCTCTGGAAGAAACGCTTGGTGCGTTTGACACGCTCGTACGCGACGGAAAAGTCCGCTACATCGCCGCTTCGAACTATACCGCGGGGAGGCTCTCCGAAGCCCTGGCCGTCTCCGACCGAGAAGGCTTCGCACGATATGTGGCTCTGCAGCAGCATTACAACCTTGTGGAACGCGACAAGTACGAAGGAGAACTCGCTAATGTCGTCAGTCGTGAAGGTCTTTCGTCTTTCCCATACTTCTCGCTCGCGTCCGGCTTTCTGACAGGTAAATACCGTCCGGGGGCGAAGGTTGAAAGTCAGCGCGCTGAGCGAGCCGGTGGTTACTTGAATGAAAAAGGGATCAAGGTGCTCTCCGCGCTGGATCATGTTGCTTCCGCCCACAATGAAGCTGTCGCAACCATTGCACTCGCATGGTTAGCCGCTCAGCCAACCGTTGTCGCGCCGATTGCAAGCGCTCGAACTCCCGAACAACTTCCGGAACTATTACGAGTGGCCGATGTACGATTGAACGCCGAAGAGCTTAAAGCGTTGAACGACGCCAGCGCGTAGGCGCTAACTCCGGAATTCGTCGCGGGTAAAAGCTTTCTGGTCCGGCAAGCCGCTTCCTAAGCGATTTGCTACAGATGAACACTCACAAGTTTGCGAAACTTGGGAGTGTTCAGGCTAGTGCACTAGACAGGCGAGACGTCCATATGCGTTAACTTATAGCAACGCCTCAGCGGGTGAATTTATTTTGTCCCGGAGGGACAACCAGATAGGAGCCAGGCACGAAGTGCCTGGGTAACAGTGCCGAAAGTCTCCGTCCCGTAGGGACGGCCGAAGTTATTCTCAGTCCCAGAGACTTCTGTCATCGAATCCAGACCGAAGATCCGGCCTTTATGCATAGAAGGGCTTTGACGATGCAGACTGTTGCTTAGATCCAATCAGCGGCAAGCTCGTTGCCAAACCGAGCCACAATATCAATGTGTAAGCCGTTTGGAAAATGCATACACGCGGGACGCGTATGTTCCATTACTCGGCAAGGCGTCGTCGGATTTTCGTCCTCTGCAAATTTCGCTGCTTCGAACGTTCTACTAACAGAGGCCGGCTAATAAGCCTCAAGAAATCAAATCAAAGAAAGCGAAGGAAAGAAATGTTCAGGAAATCTCTAATAAATATCGTGATGCGCGGCGCGATGATCGGTTTTACGTTGGCAGTTGTTGGCGTCACAACGATTCCAATGGTTGCCAGCGCACGCAGTGCAAGTGACGTTGATATCCAGCAAATCAAAACCCAGCTTGTTAACGTATTCACTTACAAACAGCTCATTTCCACACTTGGAGAAGCAAAAAATGCCGGGGCTCCGTGGCAATACCTGTTGGAGAGCACCGCGCTCTACATGTTGAAAACCGGAGATTATTCAGTGCTTGAGTCGATCGAATCGCACCTCCCGGATTATGTAGACAGTTTCAGCCCGGACAACAGCCTGCTGTTTAACACCAGGGAGCAAGCTGCCGTTTTCTTCTGGGTGCTTCAAGCTTCGATCGATATCCACAACGGGAATGAAAAAGGCGCAGCCGATGAACTGCAAAAAGCCAGGCATCTCGATGAGGCGGCCTTTAAAGAAATCATGCCGTACGCCGTGACGATTCAGAATTATCTCAAGTCGTGACGGAGACTCCGAGCACCTTTACAGGGATCCAGTAAAGAGAGGTTAATCGAGTTGGAAAGCGCGCAGATGAACTCTGCGCGCTTTCTCTTTTCGGGCGAGCGGCCGGCAGGGTCTGCCGCCGGTTCTCGATTCACAGGCATCGTGTGACCAACCTCTATGGCTTACACTCCAGAGGGATTTCGGGATTCTAGGCGATGCAGGCTGTCGCGCACTTCCATAAGGACCCTGCCAGCCCAATTCAAGCCGTTGCCGTCCGGTCCGATTCCCCAAAACGGCTCAAACGGGGAATCCTCCACCAGTTCGGCGTCCCCGGTCGACAACAGCAGCGATGCGAGATCACCGTTTTGAAAATACTTCGCGGAGTCAGCGCGCCGCATAATGTCAAGTTTCGCCTCGTGCCAATCCGGTCGTGGTAACGCCCCGTGCGAAAGAAACCACGACTTTTTTGAAGCTCGGGATTTAGGGTCTGGCGGCGCTGCCAGGCGCTTTGCCATTCCCGGCGTTACGGCAGCTTTGATTGCAAGCCGGTACTCTGGGTCATGAGACTTCTGAGTCTGGTAGAAATGCTCCACGGTCGGCCAGAGCTCGTTCTCCAAAAGGATCGGCGACGGGTAGAAGTGTGAAAGGAAACGAAACATTTCTCGATCCCGGTGAAAGTATAGAATTCGATTGTCTGGGGGAACAATCAGCGTCGTTTCCATCAGCTTTCCATTTGGTCATCCAATTTGTCTCATCGGTGAGGCCTTCGCAAACGAGCCGGCACCAATCAATCTTAACAATTTGTAAGAATCGCGAAAGCTCTCTGCAAATTTCGCCGCTTCGAGCGTTTCACTAACAAAGGCGGATCAAAGAAGCCTTAAAAAATTCAAAACAATAAAGAAGAAAAAGACAATGTTTACGAAACCACTATTAAGCATCCTCATTCGCGGCGCAATGATCGGCTCGACGTTGGCAGTCGTTTGTGGCGCAATGGTTCCAACGGTTGGCAGTGCTCGCAGCGTGACTGCCGAAGAAGTCCGGCAAATTAAAAGCCATCTCGTCAACGTGTTCGATCGTCACGAACTCGTCTCAGCACTCCAAGAAGCGAAAGCGGCTGGCGCCCCATGGCAATACTTGCTCGAGAGCACCGCACTTTACACGTTGAAGACTGGAGATTATTCAATGCTCGACGTGATCCAGCCGCATCTCAGCGATTACGTTGACGGCTTCAGCCCGGACACAAGCCTGTTGTTTGATTCCGCGGATAAGGCAGCCGTCTTCTTCCGGATTCTTCAGGCCTCGATCGACCTCCACAACGGGGATGAACAAGGTGCAGCCGACGAGTTGAACAAAGCCAAGGCAATCGACGAAGCCATGTTCAAGCAGGTGCTCCCATACGCGTTAACGATTCAGAATTATTTGAAGTCCTGATTCTCAATCGGAATTGTAATTCGGGAATCGAGAACCAGAGTAATTAGCAAATCCCAAAGCACGCAGATGATCTCTGCGTGCTTTGTTTTGTTTCACGCCGACAGGCCCATGTGCCGTATACCTCTTATAGGTCGTATATGTCCTATATGTCGATTTCTCTCAGGGCGCGTGAGATCGGGACCCTCAACGCGATGCTTTTGTTGCATACCCGGAAAACCGGTGCGGACCGAAATCATGCACCGTCGCTTCGAATTGCAAAAGCGCTCGCTTTCTATCCAGGCCACCACCATATCCTACCAATGCACCGTTCGCTCCGATGACGCGATGGCACGGAACGATAATGCAGACGGGATTCTGGCCATTCACCATTCCGACGGCACGCGGCACGCTGCCGATCCTTTCAGCCTGTACTTTGTAGGAAATGGTCTCGCCATACGGAATTTTCATCAGTTCGTTCCAGGCTCGAACCTGGAACTCACTTCCATTGAGCTCAATGGGCAGGTGAAACTCTTCGAGCAAGCCAGCGAAGTATCGGTCCAATTGTTCTGCAGTTTCCCGAAACGGTTCAACACTGAAATCGTTCGAAGAGGACGCCGAGCCAGTGTGCGTGCGGAAATGGAGCCCGATCAGTAAAGTGCCGTCCGAGACCATCTCGAGAGGACCGACAGGGCTGTCGTGGATATAGGAGTATTTCATAATCTGTTTTCGAGTGATTTCCAAAGGTGCATCGCCGCGTACGCGCGCCAGGGCCGCCAATTTTCGGCAACTGCAAGTGCCTCGCGCGGGTTAGTCGTGTTGAGAGCTTTCAGGATTCCGAGATCGCTGGAAGGAAATGCGTCTGGCCATCCTAATACACGCATTGCGAAATAGTTCGCCGTCCAATCCCCAATGCCTGGAAGCTCCTTGAGCTTCGCCAATGTCTGATCGATCGATACCGCGATATCGAGTTTTACGGAGCCGTTCACAACCGCTTGCGCCATAGCCTGAATCGATTTCGCCCGAGCTTGCGTTAGACCAATCCCGGTCAGTTCTTCGGAGGTCGCTGTCGCGATCGCAACCGGAGTCGGCGCAAGGTGCGTCAAACTGGGGAAAGGAGTCGCGACCAACTTCCCGAACCGAGCGGTCAAACGGGCAGCGAACGTCGTCGCTGCTTTGACACTGATCTGCTGTCCGATAATTGCTCGAATCGCCATCTCAAATCCATCAAAAGCTCCCGGCACGCGCAGGCCCGGGTGACGGATAGCGAGCTCGCCCAGGTGCGTTGAAATTAGCTGAGGTGTTGCTTCGAGATCAAAGAGTCTTCGAAGCCGCGCCAGCAATTGCATCAATACCGGCAAGAGCGAAATTGAGACTTCGACCCGAAGGGCGGATTGCGCCGGATCGTTCTGGACGGAAATCCATCCTGAATGCGACCCGATGGCAACCGTTCGGCGATAGCGGTCCCCTTCCACCTCCTCAACGCCCGCGAATACTCGCCTGGAAAAGAAATCCAGTAGCGAATCCCACTCGAATGGAGCCCGATAAAAGAGCCGGCACTCGAACGAGGTGCCACCTGCGCCCTGGCGTTTCTTTTCCCGAAGTGTTTTGGGAGCCATCGAATAGCGTTCCCGGAATAGCGCATTAAACCGACGGAGACTGGTGAACCCGCTCGCAAAAGCGATATCGATCATCGAAAGGGTCGTGTCGGTCAGCAGTTGTTTGGCAAGCAGAAGCCGGCGAGTCTGCGCCAACTGGATTGGGGTGACACCGAGATTCTGCAACAACACCCGGCGAAGGTGCCGATCTGTTACCCCTAAACTCATGGCCAGATCCCCAACACTTCGCTCCTGCAATTCCCCCGCCTCGATTTGTTTGATCGCTGCCGAAGTAAGACGCTCGGCTGAATCGGCCGGGGCTTGACCCGGTGCAAGTTCTGGTCTGCACCGGAGACAGGGGCGAAAGCCGGCTGCCTCCGCGGCCGCTGCCAGTTTGTAAAATTCGCATTTTTCCCGGCCCGGCGGTTTGGACCGGCAAATGGGCCGGCAATAGATTCCCGTCGATTTAACCGCAACGAAAAAGTGTCCGTCGAACCGCGAGTCGTGTGTCAACATCGCCTGGTAACATTGGTCGCGATTCAATTGCATGACCCACACTCATCTCGATTCGAATCGCTGTCTCGCCGTTTTCGGACATCCAAATAGCCCAAAAATTTCGCCAGCGAAATTTTTAGGCTTAAGAGCCGCGTAGCACGCGGCTCCCGAAGAAATTCGATTGCTTTCGAAACCAAATGAGCTGTTTGACGATGGACCGCTCTGTACGACCTTCGGTGTCATGTCACCTGAACCGAAATGGATTGGATGGGCCCGAGAGCTTCAGGCGATCGCCCAGACCGGATTGCACTTTTCCGAATCAGAGTATGACCACGAGCGATACCGTAAAATCCTGCAAATCTCGAGCGAGATGTTCGCCGATGGCTCCGGGGAATCACCGGAAATGATCCGAAATCTATTCGCAAAGCAGTCCGGATATGCCACCCCGAAAGTGGACGTGCGAGGCGTTGTTTTCCGGGAAGGCAAGATCTTGCTTGTTCAGGAACGATCGGACGGAGGTTGGACGTTGCCCGGAGGGTGGGCGGATGTCAATGATTCGCCCTCTCAGGCGGTCGAACGAGAAATTGTGGAAGAATCAGGTTTCGAATCAAAAGCGGAACGTATGCTCGCTGTGTTCGATCGAGCCAAACAAAACAACGATCCGCCGTTTCCCTTCCATGTTTACAAGCTCTTCATCCTTTGTCGGTTGGTGGGAGGCAAAGCCTCGACCACATTTGAAACGACCGGAGTGAATTTTTTCGGCGAAGACGAAATCCCGCCGCTGTCGGTCTCAAGAACCTCGCGAAACCAAATCCAGTTCTGTTTTGATAGCCTCAAACATCCGGATGCGGCGTGCCGGTTTGATTAGGCCCATACGGCCCTACTACCTATACGGCTCATACGACCTATACGACTTATACGACCCACGAGCACGGTGAGGCCACCGCGACGAAACCTATACTTCCGATAACAACCCTCCAACCGTTTCCGGCTTATGAATTGAGCTAACTATCAACCATGTCCCCAATTGTCCTTGTCATCGCTCTCGGCGCGATCGGGCTTTCCAGCTTGATAATGCGCATCGTTATTGGGTACCTGGTACGTCCCCCTGGCGCACCGCGCTTTTCGCTGCGAATTCCGACGATCAACCCACGCTGGATCGGGCGACGCTTGGCGGAAATCGTGTACGGTCGCCGAAAAAAGTAGTTCCGTTATCCCTGCAAAAGCAACCGAGCCGGGGCCTCGATGCAATCCTTGACCCGGACCAGAAAGGTGACGGCCTCTTTCCCATCCACCACGCGGTGATCATAGCTCACCGCTAGATACATCATCGGGCGGACCTCGATTTTGTCGCCGATCGCTATCGGTCGATTCTGAATCTTATGCATTCCGAGAATCCCGCTCTGCGGCGGATTCAAAATGGGCGTGCTAAGCAGCGAACCGTAAATTCCGCCGTTCGTGATGGTGAAAACGCCGCCGGTCAGGTCGTCCAAGCCGAGCTTGCCATCTCTCGCCTTCCCGGCGTACCCGGCAACATCCTTCTCGAGTTCTGCAAAGCTCTTTTTATCAGCCTCGCGAACGACCGGGACGATTAGCCCTCGCTCCGTGCCGACAGCCACCCCTACATCGTAATAATGATTCTCAATGAGATCGTCCCCATCTATCCGAGCGTTCATGGCAGGCACAGATTGAAGCGCGTCGACTACAGACTTAATGAAGAACGACATGAAGCCGAGCTTTACTCCGTGCCGCTTCTGGAAAGAGTCCTGGTATTGAGAGCGAAGCTGCATGATCGCGGACATGTCGCACTCGTTGAATGTCGTCAGCATCGCAGCGTTTTGCTGGGCCGAAACAAGCTGAGCCGCGATCTTCTTCCGTAATGGGGACATTTTTCGCCGCGTGCTCCGAGCAAACGAACCGACGGGTGCGCTCGCCGGAGCGGAAATCGAAGTCGGAGCGGACGGGATAACGGTAATCGGTTGCGGGGGAGGCGGTTGAACAGTCTCCTGCGCCGGAGAAGCATTCCTGGACTCAAGGTATTGGATCAGGTCGGACTTTGTGACTTGCCCATGCTTTCCGCTGCCAGCCACCTGGTCTACGTTCACTTTCTCTTCTTCTACAATCCGGAGCGCCGCAGGGGATAATGTCCTGTTAACCTCCTGGGGCTCAGACGCAACCTCCGAAGGTCGCAAAGCTGAATCGGCACTGGACGGCTGAGCCCTTTGCGCAGGCGTTGCGACATTTTCGTCGAGCAACGCAACAACTTGTCCGATTTTAACCTCCTGACCGGCCTCAACCTGAATCTGAAGTTTCCCGGCGCCATTCGCCGGGATTTCCGTCGATATTTTGTCTGTTTCCAGAGTAAACAACGCTTCGCCATCCTTGACGACGTCTCCGGTCTGCTTATGCCAAACGGAGATGACGCCGGAAGTGATCGATTCACCGACGGCAGGAACTTTAACTTCGATGCTCATTGTCCGGATCTTCTGTTCTAGAGCACCGACTACACGGTGAACGCGTGCTGAACAAGTTCCTTCTGCTGTTGATCATGCCAGGCTTTTGAACCGACAGCGGTACTGGCCGCAATCGGTCGCCCCGAGTATTCGACTTCGTGACCGGCGACCCTCGCCAGTAACGGACCGATATAACTCCACGCGCCCATGTTACGGGGTTCTTCCTGGCACCACACCCATTTTCGGGCATGGCTTACATCATTCAACGTTCTGCTGAGCCCTTCAAGATCCAGAGGGTAAAGTTGCTCAACTCGAACGAGCGCAGCATTCCGAATCTGGTGCGATTCGATATATGCTGCGAGGTCGTAGTAAACCTTGCCGCTGCAGAAGATCAAACGTTCGACCTCTTTGGATTCTCCCGTACAGGTCGGTCCAATAACCGGTTGAAATGCGGAGTCAGTAAAATCCTCGATTCGCGAAGTCGCTCGCTCGTTTCGCAACAGCGATTTCGGCGTCATGATAATCAGCGGCTTCTGGTAAGCGCGCCGGACCTGACGCCGGAGCACATGAAAATACTGTGCAGGCGTGGTGAGGTTGCAAACTTGAATATTATCTTCTGCACAAAGTTGGAGAAATCTCTCGAGTCTAGCGCTGGAATGCTCCGGCCCCTGCCCTTCGTACCCGTGCGGAAGCAAAAGAACGATACCACTGGGACGTTGCCATTTGGATTCGGAGCTCACGATAAACTGATCGATCACCACTTGCGCGCCGTTCGCAAAATCGCCGAATTGCGCCTCCCAAAGGCAAAGCATGTCCGGAAAATCGAGCGAGTATCCGTAATCAAATCCGAGGACAGCCGCCTCGGACAACATGCTATTGTAAACGCAAAACCGCGCCTGACCTTCTTTCAGATTTGCAAGGGGAATATATCGCCTACCCGAAGCGGTGTCGGCGAAAACGCAATGCCTCTGACTGAAGGTCCCGCGACGGCTATCCTGCCCGGACAATCGCACCGGCGTCCCTTCCAGAAGCAAGGTTCCAAATGCCAGCGCTTCACCAAACGCCCAGTCGTATGGACCTCTCGATTGGTGCAGCTTACGCCGCCGATCAAGAACAAGCTTTTTGACCTGCGGCTGAATCGAAAAGTCCTCGGGCACCCGAGTTAATCCATCGACTACAACGTCAATCAACTCCTTCGAAACGCGAGTCTCCGGTTCCGTGTGACTGTAGGGTGGCTGGAATACAGCCGTCGATTCCTCGAAACCGCGATCGAACTCTTTTTTAGAGGTCACTTCAGAAGTCCGGACATTCCCAAGAGCGGTCTCCAGTCTGCCTTTGAACTCATTTTCAAGGGTCTGTGCTTCTCCGGCAGTCAGCATCCCCGATTCGAGCATCCGGTCTTTGTACAGTTTTGTGACAGCCGGATGCGCATTGATTCGCTTGTAAAGCTTTGGCTGCGTGAAACTTGGTTCATCTGTTTCATTGTGACCGTATCGCCGGTAGCAATACATATCGATCACGATATCGCTCGAAAACTTCTGCCGGAACTCCAGCGCCAGTTTAGCCACAAACTCAACCGCAATCGGGTCATCTCCGTTCACGTGAAAGATTGGCGCCTCGATCATTTTGGCAACGTCGGTGCAATACATCGTCGAACGAGCATCGGCCGGCAGCGTAGTGAACCCGATCTGATTGTTCACAATTACGTGGACCGTGCCTCCCGTCTCGTAGCCAGGCAGCTGTGAAAGATTCAGGACCTCGGCGACGACGCCTTGACCCGCGAACGCGGCGTCCCCGTGGATCAGCAGAGGCAGCACCTTTTCCCGTCTCTCAGTATCCTCGAGAATTCGCTGACGAGCGCGCGCTTTCCCCTCCACGACTGGATCCACGATTTCGAGATGGCTCGGATTCGCCGCAAGCCGAATTCCAACCTTTTGACCCGATTCGGTCTTCCGGATGCTCTCGTATCCGAGGTGGTATTTTACGTCACCGTCTCCCGCGACCAAATCCGGAACGTAATTTTCGGAAAACTCCTTGAATATTATGTCGTAAGATTTCCGGAGAAAATTCGCCAGCACGGTCAAACGGCCCCGGTGTGCCATCCCCATGACGATCTCCTGAACTCTCGATTCCGGGCACGCCTCAAGAATCGTTTCGAGGATCACTATCAAGCTTTCGGCTCCCTGGAGGGAGAACCTCTTCTGACCGATAAATTTCGTGTGAACGAACTGCTCAAAAGTCTCGGCTTCCATGAGGCAATGGAGCAGTCGCTTTTGCGAGGCCGAATCAGGTTGGGGCAACGTCACTCGCTCTTCCATGCGGTCTCGAACCCAGTCACGCATTGTTTCGTTCTGGATGTGCATGAACTCGACGCCGATCGGACCACAGTAGATTTCACGGAGAATATCGATCAGACTCCCAAGGTTCATCCGGCGCGACCGTTGGAAATATCGGGAAGATACCACGGTGTTCAGTGGCACTTCATCGAGGCCAAGCGAGGTGAGCGTCAACGCATGCGTTTCCGGACGCGTCCGGGCCAGCGGGTCAACATGAGCCTGGGTATGGCCCACCATGCGATAGTTGTAGATCAGGCCGTCCACCCGATCCTGAAACCGGTCGGACTCGGCGCGATCAACCTCTTTTTGAGGTATACTATCCGCTTTCCCATTGCGCCCTCCGGACGAACCTAATTCAAAACCTTCAAAAAACGCGGACCAGCTCGAATCTACAGATGCTGGATCTTGCCTCCAGCGTTGATAGTATTCGTCTAGAAGATCGGCATTCCAATCATTCAAATACGAAGTCTTCATTATTGCGCTCACGCATAAGCAGTGGATCGAAAATCTAAGCGAACTTTGTCTCGACCCAAACGGAATTTACCACAAATTTAGAAAGCCACAGGAGGCCAACCGCTTTTGGAGCCTATCGCCACCCGCTTTTTAGGCGGTCAGCCAGGCGAAAGCGGCAGCGCATTTTGTAGAGCGATCGAATGATCAAAGTTGAACAACTGACCAAAAAATACCCCGGCGTGACGGCTATTAAGAGCCTGAGCTTTGAGGTGGAGAAGGGCGAAATTGTCGGATTTCTGGGACCGAACGGGGCAGGCAAAAGCACTACAATGCGGATTTTGGCGAGTTTTCTACCTGCCACCTCTGGACGCGCATCTATTGCCGGGCATGACGTCTTCAAAGATTCACTTAATGCGCGGCGCCATCTCGGTTATCTCCCAGAGAACGTCCCTTTGTACGGCGACATGCGGGTGAACGAATATCTTCGCTATCGTGGATCGTTAAAAGGTCTGGCCGGCGCAACTCTTCGAAAGCGGGTGAGCGCTGTGAGAGAACTTTGCAGCGTCAATGAAGTTGAAAACAAACTGATTTCGACGCTGTCAAAAGGATTTCGCCAGCGCGTCGGGTTGGCCGAGGCTTTAATTCATGAGCCGGATCTTTTGATCCTGGACGAACCGACGATCGGTCTTGATCCGAATCAGATCCGGCAAGCTAGAGAGTTGATCAAATCGCTGGGCAAACGTCACACGATACTACTCTCAACCCATATTTTATCCGAAGTTGAAATCACCTGTTCGCGTGTGATCATCATCAATCGTGGAAAAATCGAAGCATCGGATACGCCTGAAAATCTCGTCGGCCGGATCAGAACTTCGGGTACCGTGCGGATGGAAGCTAAAACGGGCAACGACAACCCGGTTGAATTGATTGAAAAGGTGGCTGGAGTAAAAGGCATTTCTACCACCGAGGAAGCCGGATGGCATCGTTGTGCGATCCGCGTCGAGGCTAACTCCGATCTTCGGGAGGAAATTTTTCGACTGGCCGTAACCCGAAACTGGATTGTCCGTGAACTAACCCAGGACAAGGCAACCTTGGAAGACGTATTTGTCGAACTGACACACGCCGATAATTGAAAGATGGTCAAAGCCCGATGAGACGTCTCTCTATTTTGCTCAGGCGCGAGTTGTCAGTCTTCTACTATTCGCCAATTGCCTATATTGTCCTTTTCCTCTTCCTAATTCTGAATGGATTGTCGTTCTGGTTTGCGATTGCAATCCTGAATCGCGCACCCTCGGAAAACACAGTTGTCCAGGTGTTTTTTAATTCTGTCTTCTTCTGGATCGCGTATTTGCTTCTGTTTCCGGTGATCACCATGCGCCTGTTCGCTGAGGAGTTTAAGCTCGGCACGATCGAAACGTTGATGACAGCTCCGGTTCGTGATGGGGAGGTTGTGTTGTCAAAGTTCCTGGCCGCCTTCATATTTTATCTCAGCCTATGGTTACCGAGTTTGCTGTATTTTCTTGTTTTCGGTTGGCTCGGAAACCGTGCGGCGATCGGTTCCGCAGGCCAGGTCTTCGCCCCTTATCTTTTGTTGTTAGTCATGGGAATGTTTAACGTCGCATTGGGATGCCTGGCTTCGGCGATGACTTCTAACCAGATTGTCGCCGCGATGATTTCGCTGGTCCTAACAATTGGGTATTTTTTTGTCACATTGATCAATTACGTCGTCAATAGTGCATCTCCAATCTTGCGAGAGGTGACCGCCTATCTGGCGCAGTTAGACCATATGGACTCCTTTTCACGTGGGATCATCGATTCGCGGGTCCTTGTCTTCTATCCGAGCATGACGCTGCTTCTCCTGGTCATCACGTTCCAGGTATTTCAGTACCGTCGCTGGAAGGCGTAACGACATCCGGTGCCGCATGGCGAACCCTTCATCCAAACCTGCCGACATTAAGCGCTTCCGGATCGGCGTAAATGTTGTACTTCAGACGATCATCGTCGCGGTGATCGTTCTGATGATTAATTATCTTGGTTTCAATCGGTATGTCCGATGGGACCTTTCTCGATATAACAAATACGCGCTTTCTGAGTTAACAAAAAAACTCCTCAGATCGCTCGATAAGGAAGTCAAAATATATGTTTTCTTTTCGCCGACAACGAAAAGTAACGGGTCAGAGCTTTACTTCGATTTGCAGAGCCTGCTTAAAGAGTACGAGTTTGCCGCAAAGCGCAAGATTCAGGTTGAGACGATAGATCCGTACAGGAATCTCACCCGGTCACGCGAACTACAGGCGAAGTATAGCTTCGGGGCCAACGAAAACCTGGTGATCATTGATTACCAAAATCGCAAAAAGATACTTCGCGTATCGGATATGGCTGAATATGCTTCGCCCGGGATGTTTAGTGATACCCCGCAGATCAGCGCCTTTCGCGGGGAGCAGGTAATCACCAGCGCACTTCTGGAGTTGACCGAAGACAAGCAGACAAAAATCGGATTTATCACCGGTCATGACGAACCAGGACTCGACGAAGAGGGACCTATTTCGCAATTCGTCCAATATGTTGAACGACAGAACATCAAGCTGGAACCGCTGCTCCTCACAAACCTGGAAAAAGTCCCGAACGACTATGCCGCTGTCATTCTAGCCGGTCCAAAATACGATCTCACCGATCGAGATGTTGTGCTGCTTCGCAACTACTGGAACGAGCAAGGGCGGCTATTAATCTTGTTGGATCCGAAGAATAAAACGCCCAAGATCGACGAATTCCTTGGTGGATTCGGCATCAAACCGGATCAGGATCTGATCGTTACACAATTTAAAACCGGTATTGAAGAACAATCTGTGACGCTCGATGTGTATGGTCAGTTTTTGCCGGAAACGACTTTTCTTCGGGAACTCAGCCAGGCGACAGGATTCTTTCCAGGGGATACCCGTTCGTTGTCAGTCGACGAATCCATCATCACTGAACTAGGACTCTCCATGACCCGTGTTTTAACACCGGCAGCCGGCGATTATTGGGGAGACAAGGATGGAAGTCTCAACTCTCAGAAGACTCCGACCTATGCCCAGGGAATCGATCTTCCTCCTCCACTTTATTTTGGCATTGCGATTGAAAAAGGGGCACTCAAGGACACGCGCGTTCAGGTCCGTTCATCATCGCGAATGGTCATCGTCGGAAACGCCGACTTTTTGCGAAACGAGTCGCTGAGCGAATCGGCCCCAGATGTTGATTTTGTATTAATGACAGTCAACTGGCTCGCAGACCGGGAAAGGTTGGTAAGCATTGCTCCAAAGGCAATCAAGACGTTCACGCTGAACCTCTCTGATTCTCACATGAATGAAATTGTTCTTCTGACCGTCGTGGGAATCCCGCTGATGGCGGCGCTACTTGGACTCGCTGTCTGGTCGGTCCGTCGTCGCTAGCATGAAGCCGAAAACGACGCTGATATTGCTGGCAGTGGCAGTTCTGCTGGGCGCGTTTATCTTTGAACTGGATCGCATTTCGCAAAGCACCCGTGACGTTCGCGATCGCGCTGCACAGGTCGTCCAAGTCAATCGAACCGACATCCAGGGAGTCACTATCCAGAACGGCGACAGCGTTATCAAGATTCAAGCAGATGGTGACGGCTGGAAGTTACTAATGCCGATCAAGGATGAAGCCGATTCGACGATCGTCGACCAACTTCTGGACGTAATTCAAAATCTACGCCCCGACGACATGATTACCGATCTTGGGAAGGGCGCAAAGAAGCGGCAGTTGCTGAAGAATTTCGGGTTAATCAAGCCGCGACTCCGTCTCAAACTCGAGGGGAACCATGTGCCGGACGAGATTCAATTTGGCCAAGACACCGCTGTGGAGGGTCGCAGCTATCTTCGCGTGGGCGACGAAGACGCCGTCTATGTCGTCGCAAACGACCTTAGAAACATTGTTTCAAAGTCGGCAGAGGATTTTCGTGACCATCGAATGACGCCCTTTCTCACGACATTGATTGACCATGCCACCTTTCAAGTAAGCGGTGGAGAAATCGAGCTCGCTAAGGATCAGGACAACTGGCAACTGGTTCGCCCGATCAAGGCTCGGGCCAACAACGATGCCGTCGTCGATCTCCTGACAAAACTGAATCAGACACAAATCGAAAAGTTCGTTAGCACCGACAAGTCCAACAGTCTGAGTTCGTTTGGCCTGGATTCGCCGGTCAATATTTTGACTCTGAACGGAGGGGAGAATCAAAAATATGAAATTCAAATTGGGGGACCGGTTCCGTCCAATCCTAAAGCCGTTTACGCAATGCTTCCGGAGCGCAATTCGGTCGTCGAAGTAGACAAGGCTTTCGCGAACTTCCTTAACATTACTCCGAACGATCTACGCGACCGAAAGATTGCGCGATTGAACTCCGATCTGATCGATCGCGTCACGATCGAGAATTACAATCAACCGAAGATCATTCTCGCACGCGAAGAAAATCACTGGCAATTCCTTAGCCCGACGAAAGCACCTGCAAACGGTATCAATGTAGGCCGATTGATCCAGGATATTAACGATAACGACGTGAACGAGTTCGTTTCAGACACTGCGACTGATCTCGCAAAATACGGGCTCGATCAGCCGAAGTTGCGAATCACTTTCAGCTCGTTCGCGAGCGAGAACACAGCGGAATCTAACGCCGGCGAAGTTGTTCTCTCGACACTCGAATTCGGCAAATCCGAGAACGGTGTAACATACGGACGCGTAAAGGAGGAACCGTATATATTTTCGGTATCCGACTCGATCTACGAAAGCCTGCCGAAATCTGAATTCAGCTTTCGAAACCTCGATATCCTTGATTTGAACCGAGACGAACTGGTGAGCGTCCACGTTGACAAGAATGGGGAACAACCAGTCGATCTCATCCGCGATTCGAAAGGGATCTGGGTGTTGAAAAATCAGAAAGACAATCAGAATGATAGCCAGATTCAACTTTTTCTAACGGCTCTTGCAGGCTTGCGCGCTGCATCGTGGGCGGAAAATCCGGGATCGGCGAGCGAATTCGACCAACCGGCGCTGGCAATCGATATTGTCTACTCGGCCCACAATCAAAATTACGAAACCCGAATAAAAATCGCAAAAGCGGCAGCCGGCGACCAACACCCAGGCATATCCTCAGATGAGGACGGCGTGTTTCTTCTCGACGACGAACAATTCCGGCAACTGGATGCGGCGCTCACCAAGTGAGTCTTGTTTTTCTGCGAGGATTCTGAGGTCGTCCCTCTGGAGTCATCCAAAGCGAAGAACGAAAAATGCCTACTCTAACTAGATATACGCCGACACCACTCTTCAAGATTTACTCCGTCAGGCGTTCAGCCGTGTAAACTGTCACAATCCCCATCGTAAGGGGTTCCGCTTTGCAGCTTGAAAAGCGGCAACGCTCCAATAGGGAGAGCATCTCTTTCCCTTTGGGAAATGTCTCAATGGAAGCTGCAAAATAGCGGTACGCATCGGGCTCGCCCGTTACCAGCCCGGCAAACCTGGGCAACACGTGGTGCAAATAAAGGCGGTAGAGTCCCCGCAGCGGCGGAGGCGGCAACGAAAAATCAAGGATGATCAGATGTCCACCCGGTTTCAGAACCCGTCGCATCTCGCTTAGCGCGGTTTCGTGCGAAGCCATATTACGGAGGCCGAACGCAACGGTGACTATATCAAAGAGATTATCGCGGAACGGCAAAGCCAAACCGTCGGCAACGACCAATTCCTTGATCCCGCGTCGGTGCGCGACTTTCAGCATCGGCGCGCAAAAGTCTGCCCCGATAATTCGCGCGGAAGGCGATTGGCGTATCAACTCCTGTGCCAGGATGCCGCTTCCGGTCGCTAGATCCAGGATCGTTGCCGGTTGCCATCTTTTGACCATTCCACCGACCTTCAGTCGCCAGAACGAATCACTCCCAAAGCTGAGCAGAGTGTTTGCGAGGTCGTACCTCTCCGCGATCCGGCCAAACAGGTTCCGGATTGAACTCGGCTCGTTCTGGGTAAAAGCGGATTGCATTCTCCAGACAGACTATCGTCGCAGTTCCATGGATGAATGAAAAATGCTCACGAGAGGACTCGAACCTCCACGGGTTGCCCCATACGGTCCTGAGCCGTACGCGTCTGCCAGTTCCGCCACGTGAGCGAGAGAGATGGGAAGCTATAGAGGAAATGCGTGATGTAAAGAAATTTGAAATTGAATGGAAAGTCACTCATCCCCGAAGGGACCACCGATCCGCGGCAAAGTAATTGGCGCATTCGCCGACACGCCGATACGCCCACACTCCGACACCGCATCCATCTGGTTGCGGCTCTGCCCCCCTATGCCTCAACTGAGCCGCATAGGCATCAACACGTACAGGAACGGACCGGGAATCTTGATCACGCCCGGGCTCATTTCATCGATTAGATCAAGATAAACTTCGTCGTTTGGGAGGTTCCGAAGCGGCGCCATCAGAAATTCCGGGTTGAACGCGATCGAAAAATCGCGGCCTTTGTACATTACAGGTAACGACTCTTTCGCTTCACCGACATCAGGTGTCGTGGCGACAATGTCGATGTTACTCTTCGTGAAACTCAGCTTAACGGAATTGGATTTCTCGCTCGCAAGCAGCGAGACACGGCGGACGGCCGTCAGGAAGGTTTCCCGTTCAAGCGTGATCCGTTCTTTCGCTTCGGCTGGAATGACCTGGCGATAATTTGGATAATTGCCTTCGATCAATTTCGAAACGAGCAATGTTCGGTTCAATTCGAACGCGATCTGGTTTTCGCCAATCCGCAGTTTGACGTCCCCTTCCTCATGAACCAGGCGCTGCAGTTCTGTGATCGCTTTGGTCGGTACGATCACATCAAGCTCCTGGCTCCTGGGAAATTCCAACTCAAGATCGACTAAAGCGAGGCGACGGCCATCGGTTGCGACCAAGGTGAGCTTATTGTCTTTGAACGAGAACAGAATCCCATTAAGCACGTACCGTGTCTCGTCGGTTGAGATGGCATAGGAAGTCTTCTTGAGCCCGTCCTTCAATTCTTTTTGCCCAATCGTAAACTCTTTGGCGTCATCGAATCGTGCCAAAGGCGGAAACTCTTCCTCTGGAAGCCCGAGAATCTTGAAGTAGCTCGATCCACTCCGAATGGATGCGAGATTTTTCGAGTCGACATCGAAGTAAATCTCCGACGCGGGCAATTCCCGAACGATCGCAAACAATCGGCGAGCCGGCAACGTCGTGGCACCGGTCCGCTCGACCTGCGCTTCCATACTGCCTCGAACGCCGACATCCAGATCAGTCGTAGTCAGCCGAATCTCTCCCTCGCTCGCTTGAAGGAACACATTCGATAAAATTGGAAGTGTCGTCCGCGTGCTGACGACGTTTTGAACAGTGGAGAGACCTTCCAGCAGTTTGTCCTTGCTGATGCTGAATTTCATGTTGTGGGAGTATCAAATCATGTGCCCGAAATCTCCGCAAGTCGCTGGAAGCGAGGAGACGCAATGAATCACTTCCAGGCCAACGAATAAGACAGGATGCGCCTGAGCGCATTTCCCACAGGGTGATTAGAGAAAATTCTGTGAGAGGTCAAGAGAAACACCCTAGCCTGCAGTACCGGCGAATCCTTCCGGATTCGCCGGTACTGCAGGCTGCGGGCTAGCGCTCCAGCTGTGTATCGAGCATCAGGATTAGTTGGCGAACCTGGTCTTCCTTCTTCATTCGTTCGGTCACGGTCTTGTAGGCATGTAGAACCGTGCCGTGATCGCGTCCTCCAAATGCGTCTCCGATTTCGTTCAAGGAGGCTTTGGTATGACGCCGCGAAAGATACATCGCTATCTGACGAGGGAACGCAATATTTGCTGGCCTGCGTTTGCTCGTCATGTCTGCGAGACGAACGTCAAAGTGTTCCGCGACCTTTTTTTGGATCTGATCAATGGTGACAATCTTCTTTGCTTCTTCCTGCAGGATATCTCTCAGGAGCTGCTCAACCGTTTCGCGCGAAACTTCCCGGCCACTGAGGGAGACAAACGATGCAACCCGCATCAGGGCTCCTTCGAGCCGGCGTACGTTTGTCCGGACCCGCTGGGCCAGAAATTCTAGAATTTCCTGAGAAAGCTGCACATGAAGGATCTGTGCCTTCTTCCTCAAAATTGCCATTCGAGTCTCGATATCAGGGGGCTGAAGCTCCGCTGTGAGGCCCCACTCGAATCGCGACACCAGGCGCTGTTCCAGATTTGTTATCTCGCTTGCGGGTCGATCGCTGGAAAGAACGATCTGTTTGCGGCCGTCAAAGAGGGTGTTAAACGTATGAAAGAACTCCTCCTGCGAACGTTCCTTCCCAGCAAGAAAATGAATATCGTCGATTAGCAGAAGATCGGCTTGCCGATATCGTCTCCGGAACTTGACGAGCGTGTTGTGTTGGATCGCGTCGATGAATTCGTTCGTGAACTTTTCACTGGAAAGGTACATCACCTTGAAGTTCTTTTTGCGATCCATCACCTGCTGGCCAATCGCCTGCATCAGATGAGTCTTTCCCAGACCCACCCCGCCATACACAAAGAGAGGATTGTAGGTTTTAGCCGGGGATTGAGCAACCGCCAGAGCCGCGGCGTGAGCAAATTGGTTGTTCGAGCCGACGACAAACGTATCGAAACTGTTCCGCGGATTCATTCCTAGAACGCTCGCAGACTCAGTCTCGTTCTCCTGGATTCTTTGGGGAGCAGGCTCGTTGGAAAGCTCGGCAACAGGTTCTGCTTTGCCGTTCTCACAGATTCGAAATTTAATCTCCCGCGGACTGCCCAAAACAGTAAGAGTCGCAGATTGTACGAGGTTCAAATAGTTACTTTCGATCCAAAGTTGATAGATAGTGTTCGGCACCTGAAAGGTGAGAGACAGCTCGTCCGCATGGACAAGCTCAATCGCCGCGAACCACCGCTGAAAGGCGTCGGCGCTCACGTGCGGCTGAATGCCGGAAGCAATTCTTTCCCAGATCTTGCGGTAGCTCTCTTCCATAGGTGATTTATCCACACCACCTCTTGGCAATCCGCATTGGATCCGTGTGTCTCGCTATTGCGAGACGCAGAGACAATCTGCAAATAATGCGTTGTGTTATTACGGGGGTCACTTCCGACAGGGGAAACGTAAGACGTTTTAACTGCGCTACTTGTACTTTCCGGACGCGCTCAGGAGCCCCCTGAAGCGTTCGTACTTATCACTTGCCGTCCCTTGATTACACTCTCTGTCCGTCCGGTCTATGTGCCTAATTGACATAATTTATTCACAAGTTATTCACATGCACCCTAACGCTACCGGGCAAGCGGATGACACCTTAATTTCCAGCTTGAACCTCATCAAGCAAAAATCGGTGAAAACTGACGAATTATTCGCCTATCTTTGCAATCTTATGCTTGACGGATCCGAGGTCGCCTGCTCCTCAGCTAATTTACTGGATCGTCCGAGCTTGAGCCACGCTGCTTTGCCTTTTGAACTTGTTCCGCGGGAGTCGAGAAGAGAATCGCGACAAAGAAACAGACAGAACATCCCACTAATATCCACCATGGAAAGGAGACGACGGGCCACCAATTTGGAAGCCAACCCCCGAAGTCCCAATCTTGCGGCTGCAATCTTCCCGCAGTCACTAACTCTCCTAGGTCAATTGCGACCAGCTTAATTCTGCAAAAGACTAATACAGAGGCAATTCCTAGCAACATTGCTAAGATATTGGTGCCATCACGGCCACGCCGTTTAGTGAGCATCCCGAGCAGAAACACGGCCAGCAATGAGCCATACGCGTATCCCAGGCTCTGCAATGCCAGCGGAATAATTGTGAGTTTGGGATCCCGCAACACCGCGTAAGCTGCGATCGTGGCGACAATTACCATCAGGATGCCAAACACGACTGTGGCGGCTCGAGCGGCATAAACAGACGATGTATGGGGATGTCCGCGCTTGAAATAGGGTAGGTAGAAGTCTTTGGTAAAGCTTGTCGCCAGCGCGTTTAATGCAGCCGACGTCGATCCCATCATTGTCGCAAAAACACCGGCAACTATCAGTCCACGAATGCCTATCGGCATCTGCGTTACAATATAGTAGGCAAATATTTCGTTGTCCGCCGAAGGCAAATTCTGGTCCGGCACGACAGTGTAGTACACAGAAAGCAATATCCCGACTAACAGGAACCCAAAAGCGATCGGCAAATCGGCCAAACCACTCAGGATTAGCGATATACGCGATGCGGTGAAATTTTTAGCGGTTAACATTCGCTGGACATTATCCTGGTCGGTACCGTGGGTTGCCATCGTGTAGAATGTCTGAGCTATGAATGCAGCGTAAAGAGTATACGGCTCTTCGAACATTGCTTTAAGTCCGGGGCCGAACCCGGCTTTGAAATCGAATCCTGTTTGAAAGAAGGCTGGAATACCCCCTAATTTTTCGCGGATTGTAACCAATCCACCCGGTACATGATTGACTAACAAGCATACCGCAAACAACATCGATCCGATCATCAACGAGGCCTGTATAAAATCAGTCCAGACGACCGCTTTAATTCCGCCAATCGCGGTATAAAGGGTCGTTAGAACAGTGACAAACAGAATCCCCCAGAAATAAATCCAGATATCCACGCTGGTTCCCGGGAAAAGATATTGCCAGATCACCTTGATGATCACACCACCGAGATAGAGACGGACGCCGATGCCCAGAACCCGTGTGAAAAGAAAAATGCCGCTGGCCAGATTCTTTGTCCCGGGTCCAAAACGAATCTCGAGGAATTCGTAGATGCTCTGGACGCCGTATCGGTAGTAAGGACGGATAAAAGTGAAGGCGATCACGATCCGCGCAAGGATTGTCCCGATCGTTAGCTGAGCATAAACGAAGCTTCTTGTTTTGAATCCCTCGGCAGGAGTCCCCAGAAACGTTGCGGCGCTGGTTTCCGCGGCGATAATGGACGCAAGCACGGCCCACCAGGGGATTGAACGCCCTCCGAGAGCGAAGTCTGTCAGCGTTTTGTTTTTTCTCCCAGCCCGAAGACCAATTCCGACAATCCCGAAAAAATAGAGGAGCAAGACAATCCCATCGATCCAAAGGTGCGCGGGATGAATGGATGGATTGAGCATCGAACCGGCGATTAATGAGTCAACGCCGGCACTGGCGCCGAAACAGGGGCCAGATCTTTAACGAGAATCCGCGAGTTTCGACCGCTTGCATCATATTTTGCCCGACGGGCAGCCGGCAAAATATCTGGGCTGACTTCGACGAATCCCCCCTTCTGCTGAAGGTAAACGAACGCCTGTGTCGAAAGGGCGATCAGTTTCTCAAATCCGCGTTGCCGAGCCAGACTCTCCACGAAAGACATCAGCTTGCGTCCGAGTCCCTGATTCTCGCTGCCCCGGCTTACATAAAGGCAAGCCAGCTCGGCCATTTTGCTTTCCGGATAAGGATACATTGCCACGCATCCGACAATGTGCCGGTCGATCTCAAGAACCCAGTAATCATCAATGTCTGCCATGATCTCGGCTCGCGTCCGCCGTACAAGCTCCTCGCTTCGAACAGATTGCTGGATGAGCGACATCACCGCTCGGATATCTTTTTTATAGAGGTGACGCACCTGCTCGTATTCGTTGGAATAGACCATCGTGCCAACTCCCCCGTTGCTGAAGATCTCGGCCAACAACGCCTCATTAACATTTCCGTTCAGCAAATGAACTCGAGGCACGCCATACCGGCAGGCCTGCGCGGCATGCTCAAGTTTGGAGAGCAGACCTTTTGGAAGATTGCCGCCCTGCTTACTCAAGACTTCTTCGAGTTCGGGTGCAACCAGATGGCCTATCCGCTGGCCGTCGATAACCAGGCCATCGTAAGCAGAAAGATAAATCAATTTTGTTGCATGCAGCGCCTCGGCAACTTCCAGGGCCACCAAGTCGGAGTTCACCCGAAACGTCCTCCCTTCCCCATCAAATCCTAACGGGGGGATTACCGGGATGATTTCTTCGCGAAGGAAAAGCTCCAAAAGTTTGGTATCAACTCGCTCGACTTTTCCGGAATACTGAAAGTCGACTCCCTTCACGATCCCGAACGGATGCGCGATGATACAATTGGCGTATGCGGCCCGCAGATCAACTTGGGTAAGACCTTCCATGATCTCGTTGGTCAACCGGATTGCTACATTAATCGAAAGTTGCAGCGTGGCTTCGTCGACCAATCCTGTGCCGTCGTTGTTTGAAATACGGATTCCCTGCTTCCGGCCTGCCTGCTCGATCTGAAGCCCTGCACCGTGAACAAGAACGACTTTGATGTTCAGCGAGCGCAAAACAGCCACATCGAGAAGAATGTTCGAGAAGTTCTCGGAGCCAAGGATCTCACCGTCAATCGCAACGACGAAGATCTTGTCCCGAAAACGCGTGACATACTGCAGAATTCCGCGGAGTTCAGGTAATTTCATGAGCGCGTCAGCGAATCGCAGTGGTTAGATACAGGCGTCGCGATTCAGAGGCAAGCGCGGTTGCGCAGTTTTGAGTTCGATGTTCGAGGTTCGATGTTCCGGGTTCGAGGTTCGATGTTCCGGGTTCGAGGTTTGGAGTGCAGGAACCCGGAACCTCGAACTCCGAACTCGGAACCTCTAACGGAGTGCCAGCAACCGGTCGAGGCTCAGATCTGCAGCACTTTTCACGATAAGGTCGGCAATACTCAGGTCTTGAAGCTCGCTGAACCGGTTCGGGATGGCTATCGCGGTAAGACCGGCCCGCTTGGCAGCGAGACATCCAGGTTCAGAATCTTCGAGAGCCACGGCGTTGCCGGGTTCGGTATGAAGAGATTGCACCGCCTTGAGGTAGATATCCGGAGCCGGTTTCGGATTGAGGACCATGTCCCGGGTCACCACCACCTCGACATAGTCACGCAAACCAAGTCGCCGAAGCCCTCCTTCAACCCAACCGTTTTCCGAGTTGCTCGCGACACCGATTCGCAAATCGTGATCTTTGGCGCTTTGCATCAGTTCCCGGATCCCCGGCAATACATGCGCCTGCAGAGTCAATTCCCAGTTGCGCGCATCTCGTCTCGGAATGATTTGCGGCCAATCGAGCTTTCGTCCCAGCACATTTTCGAGATGGATACCGGGGTCAAATCCACCCACATAACCGGTGGCGTGCCGCCAATCGTCGATATGTAATGTGGCGCCGAACTCGTGATAAATCTCCTGCCAGCTAATGAAGCCCGGATTTTCGGTGTCAACAATCAGCCCGTCGAAGTCAAATACCAGTGCGGCTAGTGTCATTCTATTTGAATGCGTTCTCGCTTTCGCGATTCCCCACCCGCCCATTAATCCCGAATTCGATGTGGCATCCCGAGCACGTTAGCGCTTACTGGTGAACTCAAATAGCTCGCTCTCAGCGAAAAAGCGTTTTAACTCCAGCGCAGCGTTTTCGGGACTGTCGGATCCGTGTACAACGTTGGTCATAACATCTTTACCGAAATCTCCGCGGATCGTGCCTTTGGCTGCCTTCCTTGAGTCGGTGGGTCCCATGAGGTCGCGGACATGCGCCACGGCGTTTTCACCGGACAGCGCCAACGCGATCACCGGGCTCTTTTGCATAAAGGCCTTCAATTCAGGGTAGAATGGCTTATCCAGAATATGTGCATAGTGTTCTGCGAGAACATCATCCGCGAGGAGCATCATCTTGCAGCCGATAATTTCTAAGCCGGACGCCTCGAATCGACTGATCACAACACCGCAATGGCGATCCGCGAGACAATCAGGTTTTAGAAGTACAAGGGTCGTTTCGATCATATTTGCCCTTCTGGTTTCGCACGAAGCGTGAGTTTTTCAAGGCACAGATTCTTGAAGGGCTGCGCCGAAACAAAGAACAATTGCCTGAGCGAATGGCTCTTGGCTGATTTTGCGCGTTGCTCACTCGTTGCGTATCCATTTAGATGGGCTCGTCGTTCGCGCCTTGAAAATCAGCCAACTGACCATCGGCGATATGCCTCTTCCTTATGACTCGATACACTGATCGCAGTCAACCGGTCCGTGTTGTCATTCGCGACGTCGCATTTGGCGGAGAGGGTGTGGGGCGAATCGACGGCAAAACTCTCTTTGTTCCATTCACAATAGATGGTGAACAAGTGGAGGCGACGATCATCGAGCGAAAGAAACGTTTCGATCGCGCCAGACTCAGCGCGGTGATTAGTCCCTCGCCCGATCGTGCCAATCCGGTCTGCGAATATTTCGGCCATTGCGGCGGGTGCGACTATCAGCATATCAGCTACCATCACCAACTCGAACTTAAACGGGATCAAGTGCAGCAACTTCTGGAACGGATCGGGAAATTCCCGCAAATCGAGGTACTACCTGCCGTGCCGTGCCCCAGTCCGTACGGGTTCCGGAATCGAATCACGGTCCATTCTTCAGAAGGCAGAATCGGCTTCTTCGAAAAGAACAGTCGCGAAGTCGTTGACGTGACACGGTGCGCAATTGCCCGTCCGGAAGTGAACAGCGAACTCGAGAAACTGCGCGCTAACGGTCTCGCCGACGGCAGACATCGGACGCTCCGCGCGCCGGAAGTCTCTCGTACATTCAGCCAGACCAACGACGCAATAGCCTCTGCGCTTTTTGAATATGTGTCCCGAAAAGTATTGGGCGAAACACTGCTCGATGCCTATTGCGGATCCGGATTTTTTACGCACCCGCTAGCAAAGAAGATGCAAATCGTAATCGGGATCGACTGGAACGAACCTGCAATCGACGCCGCACGAAAGACCGCATTCCCAAACGAAAGCTATGTTTGCGCCGATGTCGGCGCAGCAATCGGAGCGCTGATCGCCGAGCATCGGCCCAGCACAATTATTCTAGATCCTTCGGCGGACGGCATTGACGGTCGGGTCAGTAGCGCGCTTGCCGGCGATCCATCTGAGCGGTTGATCTACGTCTCGTGTAACCCTGCCGCCCTTGCTCGCGATCTGGCCAGCCTCAAGCAGGTCTATCGGATCGCTGCCATCCAGCCTTTCGATATGTTTCCGCAGACCGCCGAAATCGAGACCGTCGCCGTTCTGGAACGAGTCTAAGTGGAGGTTCCGGGTTCGAGGTTCCGGGTTCGAAGTTCGGGGGAATCTTTTTTCTGCTGGTCTTCAAAGCCCGAGCTTTGAAGTCAATTCGTCGATCTTGCTTTTCACCTTCTCATCCATTCGGACGAGTTCGGGCCAGCCTCGGTGATATCCTTCGGATGGTAACTTCCGGGTCGCGTCGATTCCCATATGCGATCCGACGTTCGGACTGGTCGGTGCGTGGTCGAGACTGTCATTTGGATTTTTAATAAAAGTCGTGTCCCGCTGTGGATCGGTATTCGCACAAAGCCTGAACAACACTTCGCTCGTATTGTGGACATCGCAGTCTTCATCCAGGACAACAATGTATTTTGAAAACATCATCTGCCCCATTCCCCAGAGCCCATGCATGACCTTATACGCCTGATAGGGATACTGCTTGCGAATACTGACAAATACCAGGTTGTGAAACACCCCTTCAGCCGGCAGCGCCATATCCACGATCTCAGGAAAGTTCATTTTAAAAACCGGCAGGAAAATCCGGACGCTGGCGCTCCCCATGTAAAAGTCCTCCATGGGCGGAATCCCAACGATTGTCGCCGGATAGACCGGTTGTTTTCTGCGCGTGATCGTGGTCAGATGAAAAACCGGATACTGATCGATTGGCGTGTAAAATCCGGTGTGATCCCCAAACGGTCCTTCCGGGTGAAGTTCGCCCGGCTGCACATACCCTTCGAGCACAAAATCGACATCGGCCGGAACTTCGAGATCCGATGTTTCGCACTTGATCAACTCGACGGACTTCTTACGGACAAAGCCGGCAAAAAGGATTTCGTCCAGGCCGTCGGGCAACGGTGCCGTGGCGGCAAACGTGTAAGCCGGGTCGCCACCCAGGCAGACAGCCACCGGCATCGGCTCATTTCGCTCGTAGTAACGCTTACCGTGGCGCGCACCCACCTTGTGTACCTGCCAATGCATCCCGGTCGTCCGCTCATCGTAAATCTGCATCCGGTACATCCCTACATTCCGCTCACCGGTATCCGGGTCCCTCGTGTAAACAGTTGGGAGCGTGATAAAACGTCCACCATCTTTCGGCCAGCAAAGCAAGACTGGCAGATCTTTGAGCGAGAAGTTGGATCGCGCATCAAAGCGATGAATCACTTCCTTGCACGGACCGTCGGTGACATGTCTGGGGCGTGCGTGCAACAGATCAATCCCCTGGCGGAGAAGCGACCAGCCTTCCTTCAAGGATGTGGGAGGCTTTGCCTTCAAGATGAGCTGCATCTGGTGCGCAACGTCGTCGACTGAATCCTGGCCGATCGCGCGCGCCATCCTCCGCTCCGACCCCATCGTGTTGATTGCCACAGGAAACGGCGAGACGACGCCATTGATTGTTGGTTTTTCGAACAGGAGCGCCTTCCCTCCGCCAGCCGCTTTCATCTGGCGGTCTGCTAGCTCCGTAATTTCGAGCTCAGTGGCGACGGGATCGCTAATGCGGATCAACTCCGACATCCGATCCAGTTCATCGACGAAATGAGAAAACGAGCGATAGGCCATATCGGGTCCGAAACGAGACCGGTGCGGGCGATCTGCGGAATCTCAACGAGTAATTTCCCAAGCCGTGCAACGCCCTTGTTCGAAAAACACCGTCTTGTAAGGGACCTCGTAGCTCACCACCTCTGGGTATGGGTCATAGGGATAACTCCCGTAAAATCCACGATAACGCCCGTACGGCCCGAAAGAACCGTGCCAGCCGTATCGATAATACCCAAATCCGTAGAAACCAGGATAAGGGTCCGGGTTAATGCTTGATTGAATCGTTGTGTAAGTCCAGGCCTCAAACGGCTGGCCCTTTCGAAAACCAGTTCGAACTTGATCCGGTTTGCCCCATGCAATGTAGACCGCCGCTTTCGACATCCCTTCTCGAATCCCACCGCCACGCACCAGTATCTGATCTGCAGGCGTCAACGCAGCAAACGCTGCCGGGTCCGAATTGATTCGCGAATCCACCGTCGAGCAGCCAGTAAGGAACCCCAGGAGGAGCGCCGCTGTTCCATATAGGATTGTCCGGGCCATAAGATTAGCTGATTTGCAAGTGCCCAATATTAAGCCCGTTGCTTGATTGATCAACCATTCCGATTGGCGAGAGAGGAGTTTTAAACAGTTCAAGCCAAATTGGTGCAACCAGTCCAAACCCGGCACAGCGATGTTGCAAGCGCCACCGAACCCCTCGCAAGGCCCGAGGCGTATCGCGAAGGCCTATTTAACGAACCTCTAGCGAGCCTCTAACGCGGCAAAGGGCGGTGCCGCCGGTTGCACAAGCGTTCCACGATGCGTAACTTCACAGAAATGGAGGATCGATTTGGCCACCGGATCAACTACCTTCGGGTATCGATCACCGATCGTTGCAACGAGCGTTGCCTTTACTGCATGCCGCATGAGCTGCAGGAATGGCTTCCGCGTTCCGAGATCTTGAGCTACGGCGAAATCGCAAGGCTGGTACGAATTGCCAGTGATCTCGGAGTGACCAAGATCCGAATCACCGGTGGTGAGCCACTTGTACGTCAGAATGTGCTGGAGATTTTCCGACAACTCGGTGAACTGCCTAAAATCACCGACATTGGAATATCCACCAACGGGTCGTTGCTATCCAAGCGCCTCGAGACCGGCGAGACTCTGGCAAAAACTCTTGTGGACCTTCGAGTGCGCACCGCGAACATTTCGCTCGATACACTCGATGCCGAAATTTACCGGTCGATCACCGGCAGGGATTTTTTGCCGCAGGTTCTAACCGGTATCGCGGCCGCACAAGAGGCAGGGTTTGAGAAGATCAAGCTGAACACCGTTTTGATGCGGGGCCGCAATGAGGATGACCTCCCTGATCTTGTCCGGTTTGCCAGACGTGAAGGTCTGCTGTTGAGATTCATTGAACTAATGCCGGTGACAACTACCGACGTTCTGACAGACGAAAACTTTCTGTCGGTTGGAGAGGCCCGGCGCCGGTTGGAATCGGAGTTCGGCCCGCTCATCGCCGAACCGGATTTCAAAACGAACGGGCCGGCAACGTACTATCGTATTGGGGAGTCCGGCCAGCGGATCGGGTTTATCGGTGCGATGACGAACCTGCACTTCTGCGAAAGCTGCAACAAATTGCGTCTCACCTGCGACGGCAAATTGCGGCCCTGTCTCGGGAGTCATCTCGAGTTCGACATAAAAAAGCCAATGCGCGATGGCGCGAGCGACGAACAACTTCGTCAGTTTTTTGGCGAAGTGGTCGGTCATAAACCGGAACAACACGATTTTCGCGATAACTATGAACCCGGTCGCCGAATGGTGGCCATCGGGGGATGAGAGCGCAATGGACAAACTGACTCACATTGCCGAAGATGGGGCCATCCGAATGGTCGATGTCTCCGCAAAACCGACTATGCGACGCGTGGCGACCGCGGAAGGAGTCATTGCTCTTGCGCCCGGTACGATCGCAAGAATCGAATCCAATCAAGTGGCAAAAGGAAACGTCCTGGCGACTGCTCGCATCGCGGCAATTCAGGCAATCAAGAGAACCGACGAATTGATACCGCTTTGTCATTCCTTGCCGGTACAGCATGCGCAAGTCGAGTTCGTGAATTGCGACGGAGGAATACGAATTGAGTGCCGGGTGACAACGTCCTCCCAAACCGGGGTCGAGATGGAGGCATTGACGGGCGTGAGCATTGCCGCGCTCACGATTTACGACATGTGCAAGGCGATCGATAAGTCGATGGTGATCTCCAATATTCGCCTTCTGGCCAAGTCCAAGGAAGCTCATGCATAGTATTCCAGTCGGGGTGATTACGGTCTCTGATCGCGCGTCAGAAGGCGCCTATGACGATCTCGGTGGGCCGGCCGTCAAAAGAGCGAGCGCAGGATATGGTTGGGAAGTTCTCGCTGAAGCAATTGTCCCGGATGAACTGACCAGAATTCAGGAGACGATCCGAGCGTTCTCCGCGCAAGGCTGCGGCCTCATCCTTACGACGGGTGGCACTGGGGCCAGTCTTCGGGATGTTACACCGGAAGCCATCCGTTCGATTATGCGGGTCGAACTGCCTGGTTTCGGAGAAGTGATGCGAGCCGGATCCCTGAAACTAACCCCGAACGCCATCATTTCCCGATGCATGGCTGCGATCGTAGATCACTCTCTCGTGCTCGCACTCCCCGGCAAACCGCAAGGGGCAGTTGATTGCCTCGGATTCGTAGCGGCCTCGATCCCGCACGCAGTGGCAAATGCGATGCATTTGCCGACGAGCTGCTGAGGGCGTTTGGAGTTCGGGGTTCGGAGTTCGGGGTTCGGAGTTCCGGGTTCGAAGTTTGGGGTTCGGGGGTTCGCGAGTTCGGCTGGTAGGTAAATTGCCGTGCGGCGAGGGGCGACGAATCTGGTTCTATTTTAGCCATTCACCTATGGCTGGCAGAAACAGTAGAACGTCCGCCAGCAGACTCAGTAGTGCGGGGGACATCCGATATTTCAATGATCTCAAGAGACCGGCACAACCGAGGGTCAAGAGAATCGGCATCAGTGGCCCTGCCAGTCGCAACCATTCCAGCCGCATACTGGTCCCGACAAGCGCCACCGCCAAAATGAAGAGTAAAATTCGTGTCCCGTTTGGACCGAGCAGCACCGGAATCGTTTTTGTACCGGTCAGCTTGTCGCCGTCGATATCGCGATAATCGAATACCAAAGCGTTGATCATTAGGATCAGGAAGACCCAGATGAACACCAGCCAGACGCCCTGTTCGCCAACCTTCCCGGATTCAACCGCGGGCCAAAGCACCAGGATGACGGCAATCACGACCGGCGCCAGAAGCGACTTCAGATAAGGAAGATCCTTAAGCCGAACTCGAGGTCCCGGAATCGGGCGCGAATAGAAACAGAGTACGCCAAGTGCCGCGACAATTGGGAACAGCATCCACACACGCATTGTCAGCAACGGCCATAGCGTCAGCACCATTCCGGACACGCAAACGAGAATCAGGCGCCACGAGCGCAACCGGGAACCCCATTGAGATCGAAGAGGAGTATTCGTCGCGTCCGCTGGATCTGAGTAGAGCCGGTCCGCATTGTAGACGAGCAGATACCCGGCGAACCAGAGGGGCGCAGATGGGCTCCAACCAATCTCGAGGATCCGGCAGGCCACAATGCCCAGGGCTGTTATCGCGGAGGCCCCTACGAGCTCCAGAAAATAGATTGAAATGAAAAAGGCTCTCACGATCCCCTTGTCACGGTTCACCGTTCCCAGGCAATCAGCAAACACCGATCGCGTTCGGCGCTCGCGGTCACAATGTTTCCTTGACGATCCCCATCACTGTACCTAGATACAGGCAGTCTGCCGGAAGGAGGTTCGCAGAAGAACACAAGGACTAGACCTGGGACGTAAGGTCGCCCCGGCAGTGTGGCTTAGTGCAAATGCAATTTAGTTTAGAAGCGATTTTGAATGTTTAACGGCCTTCTCGGATTATTTTCAAATGACATCGGCATCGATTTGGGCACGGCTAACACGCTGGTATTTGTCAAAGATCAAGGGATCGTCCTGCGTGAGCCATCCGTTGTAGCAGTACGCGCAGGCACCAGTCAGGTGTTGGCAGTGGGTGACGAGGCCAAGCGGATGCTGGGACGGACGCCCGGAAATATTGTTGCGGTCCGCCCGCTGAAAGATGGCGTCATCGCCGATTTCGAAATGACGGAATCAATGCTTCGGCATTTCATCACAAAGGTAAACACTCGCAAATGGGTGCGTCCGCGCGTCGTGATCGCTGTTCCCTCGGGGATTACAGAAGTTGAAAAGCGCGCCGTCAAAGAGTCCGCCGCCCACGCAGGAGCACGCGAAGTTTATCTGATTGAGGAGCCGATGGCGGCCGCAATCGGCGTTGGTTTGCCGGTGCAGGATGCCGCCGGCAACATGATCATCGACATCGGAGGAGGGACGACAGAAGTGGCGCTGATCTCGCTGTCAGGCATAGTTTTCAGCCGAAGCGTTCGAGTCGCAGGAGACGAACTGGACGAGGCGATCGCTGGCTATATGAAACGCGCTTACAACCTCATGATCGGTGAGCGAACCGCGGAAGAAATCAAGATTAAGATCGGTAGCGCGTACCCGATGGAGAAGGAGGCTGGGATGGAGGTCAAAGGTCGAGATCTCGTTGCCGGTCTCCCGAAGACTTTAACGATCACTTCACAGGAAGTCAGGGAAGCGCTTCTCGAACCGATTTCGACGATCGTCGAATCCGTTCGCGTGACGCTGGAACGCTGCCCGCCCGAACTCTCCGCCGATCTCGTCGATCGTGGACTGGTACTGGCCGGTGGAGGCGCCTTGCTCCGGGGCCTTGATAAATTGCTTCAGGAAGAAACCGGACTTCCGGTCCACATCGCAGAAGATCCGTTGAGCGCGGTCGCGGAAGGGACAGGCCGGGCACTGAGCGAAATCAAGTTCCTGCGCCAGGTGGCGTCCTCGGATAGACCGACCCGGTAACGCTTAATTGCGGATTCCGCGGCTCTCATGAAGAGCACTACCATAGCCGCCGTTGGCATCTTTGCGCTTCTCGTCATCCTGGTATTCCTTTCACCCCAGTCGACGAAGCAGCAGATGCAAGGCGCCTTGTTGCAGTTGATTTCGCCGATCCTGCGAACAGGCGCCTCGGTTGGACAAAAGATCGGGGGCGTTAGCGGTGGATTGAAACATCTTGAAGAACTCCAAAGCGAAAACGAGCAACTTAAATCCGAAAACGAACAACTGCGGGCCGAGAACTCCCTTCTGGCCAATCTCGAGACTGAGGTCAACCGACTGAACCGCGCGCTCGGGTTCCGCGAACAATCACCATTCAGATTGATCCCGGCTCGTGTGGTCACAAGAGAGACCGCTACCTGGTGGAGCACCTGCACAATCAGCGTTGGCTCCAAGGACGGAATCGCACCGGATATGGCTGTCGTCACCGAGAGCGGATTAGTTGGCAAAGTCACGACCGTCGGCAAAGATGTTTCAGTCGTGCTGCTCGTCTCAGATGAGAGTCTGCGAGTTTCTGTGTCCATCGAGGGGACGCAAGAGCAAGGGATCGTCAGCGGGACCCGTGCCTCTTCGACCTACACGCCAGATCTCCGAATTCGATTCCTCAGCAAGACCGCTCAATTGCAGCCCGGAATGAAAGTACTGACTGCCGGCACCGGCGGTGTTTTTCCTTCGGGCCTCGTCGTCGGGACGGTGCAAGATTTTTCGTCAAATGAACTTGAAGGCATTGCGAAAGTCGCACCCGCGGTCGATCTGGCAGAAATACAAAACGTATTTGTGATTCTTCGCCAAAAATGATCCTGTTTTTCGTCGCCCTTCTTGTTCTGACATTCGGATCGTTTGTCTTTCAGCTATTTCTGCCTCCCGTTCTGCTGCTGAATGGAGCAGCAATACTTTTCGTGCCGATCATTTATTTTTACGGATGCGTCTCGCTTCCGTTCCCGCTCGTGATGGCGCTGACATTTATCACGGGGTTGCTCCAAGATCTTTTCACGGTGCCCCAGGTCGGGCCACATCCTGAATACACAATCGGGGTTTCAATCCTGCTCTATTTGATTCCCGGAATCATCATGCACGGCCTGAGACCTCTGTTCCTGACGCACCGCTGGGGACTTCATTTGATACTGGCCGAGATCGGAGCAACACTCACGCCATTTATTTTGTTGGCGCAATACGCTATTCTGAGTGTCGAGCGAACTAATTTTTTTTTCAATGACGTGATCGTATGGCGAATCCTTGGTCCCGGACTGATTTCTCTTTTGATTGCGCCATGTGTCTTCTTTATTCTTACCCCGCTGTCGCACGTGCTGGGATACCGTCCGGGGCTACCTTTAGCGAGATAAAATATAGATAGTATGGCTCGACCCAAAAAATCGTCTGTTCTCGATTTTAGGATACTTTTTCTGGCCGTTTTCATTCTCGCCGCTCTGGGTGCGCTCGGACTCCGCCTCTGGTTCGTCCAGGTGAAACTGGCCGATTACTATCGAGGCCGGATCCAGGGCAGCTCTGAGGTTACCGTTCGTATTCCGTCGATTCGCGGAGAAATCCGGGATCGCAACGGCGTTGCACTCGTTACGAACCGACCCAGTTATCAGGTCGATTTTTATCTTCCGGATCTGGTCAGCGGATACAAGAAACAGTACGGGCAACCGCCCATGGTGGAGTTCCTTGCCAAAGATTCGAACGGCATGCTCCACGACCGCAAGGAAGCCGACATTGTGCAGATTGTGGACAAGACGATAATCCCACGTCTCGAGGAGCTCAAAGTGGCCGAGCCGTACAATTCGCAGCGACTAAGAACGCATTTCCGGAATAACACGCTGGTGCCGTTCACTTATCGGGAGGACCTGGATTTCTCAACCTTCTCAAAGTTTGCAGAAAAGGATCTCGGACTGCCGGGGGTGCAGGTTAACGTCAAACCGGTCCGAAAATATGTCTATAACGCCATGGGATCCCAAATCCTTGGATATGTGGGGACGGCACGTGATATCGACAAGCTTCCGGACATCAGGGACTTCAATTTTTACGAACCGGATATCCAGGGTAAAACCAATGTCGAATATTATCTGGATGATGCACTCCGCGGCAAGCCAGGGAAGCGAATATTAAAGAAGAACGCTAAAAACCAGCTTGAAGGAGAGAAAGAGATTATTCAGCCAACCCCAGGCGCGAATGTTTACCTCACAATCGATGCGCGAATGCAGTTCATCACCGAACGCGCCTTGCGCGCAGTCGGCCGAGCCGCCGCTGTAGTGGTCGATCCGAACAATGGGCAGATTCTGGCTATGGCCTCCGTCCCTTCATACGACCCGAACAAATTCATACCTGCGATCTCGGCGAAGGATTGGGCCGCCATAAAGGATGCAGATGCAGATCCTTTGACGAATCGGGCAATCAGCGCATTTGCGCCCGGATCCACTTATAAGATTGCCACGGCACTTGCTGGTCTGACGAAGGGTTTAGCGAAAGCGGTCTACACCTGCAACGGTGGCGTGACCTACGGAAATACTTACATGCGCTGCTGGATTCAGTCGGAGCATGGAGGAACTCATGGCCCGCAAACCCTGACGGAAGCCATTAAGAATTCGTGTGACGCCTTCTTCTATCAGTACGGAAATGCCGCTGGGATCGATGCGATTGACGCTGTCGGCAAAACCCTCGGGCTCGGCGAACCGTCTGGAATCGAGCTCACCAATGAGGCGCCCGGTATTCTTCCTTCTCCGGAATGGCTTCGTTCGATGCACAACGAACGTTGGAGCCAGGGCCAGACCGCTAACTCATCGATCGGTCAAGGTTACGTTCTCGCCACTCCGTTACAGATGGCAATGGTGGCTGCAACCGTCGCAAATGGCGGAGTCTCGTATCAGCCGAGCCTGGTCTACAAAATCCAGGAACCGGATGGGACTGCGGTCCGGCGACCGGACAAGATCCGCGCGGATCTGACCAAGATGAACAAGCTCACACCGGACCAGATCGAGCTCGTTCGAAAAGGCATGTGGCGCGTGGTCAATGACTCTGGAACAGGCACCCGCGCAAAGGTGCCCGGAGTCGTGGTTGCCGGCAAGACAGGGACAGCGCAAGCCTGGACAGACGGCGAAAAGGATGACAACGCCTGGTTTATCGCTTTTGCCCCTTACGATCATCCGAAACTTGCGCTCGCGGTGCTGGTGCAAGGTGGCAAGGGTGGCGGTGATGTTGCCGCTCCGATCGCAGCCAAGATCATCGAGGAAAGCCTCGCACTCGATCATGGGTATGATCCAGGGATCAAAGCGATGGACCCGGCGATCGGCAATTTCGAAGCTGTTGATCGCGTCGATTTTAAGACTAGCAATGTTCCTGCGCAGGTCGCGTCGTCAGACGACGAGACTGCCGATGACACCCCGGTGACAGACGAGGTGAAGGAAACCAGAAATTCCAAACCGAAACGGGCCGATGTCGCCGAACCCGACATCCGTCCGGATTCAGATAACCATCACGCCGCTGCGCGGGCTGAGCCGACTCCGGAGAAGCGGCACAGCTTTTTCGATTTTTTCAGGAGAAAGCCACAGGGTGAATCCCAGAGTCAGCAGCAGCCGGCACAGCAACAACCACAGCAGCAGCAGAAGAAGAAGCACTTCCTGTTCTTCTAACTACTCGGCTCCAACTTTCTCCTATCTAAGACAATGCTCGACAAAGTTAAGCAATTTCTCGGCCTATCAAATCGTAAGACCGGCAATCAATTAGTAATCAGTTGCGAAAAATTAGAGAGGCGCGTTGCGCTTCTCGAAGATGGTGTTCTCGAAGAATACAATATCGAACGAGACACAGATCGAAACATCGTTGGCAGTATATTCAAAGGGAAAGTCAAAAACATCGAGCATGGTCTCAAAGCGATGTTTGTGGATATCGGCTTTGAGAAAAATGCGTTCCTGCATTTCTGGGATGCGCTTCCAGGCCTCGACAGCGGGGTTGAAGAAGTTAATCGCGCAAACGAACGGAAATCGAAAAAGAAAATCACCGCCAAAGATGTGCCGGAGATTTATCCGGTTGGCTCCGAAGTCATGGTGCAGGTCACAAAAGGGCCGATTAGCAACAAAGGGCCCCGTATCACGACCAATATCAGTCTCGCAGGCCGTTATCTCGTGCTAATGCCGCACAGCGACCAGAGTGGTATTTCGCGCAAAATCGAGGACCCGAAAGAGCGCGAACGACTTCGGGCGATACTGCAAAAGCTCGAAATTCCCGAAGGCATGGGTGTCATTATGCGAACGATTGGCGAAGGCCAGCGAGCCCGTTATTTCGTTCGGGATCTTGGGTTACTGATCGAGCAATGGCGCCAGATCGAAGAAGCTTTCAAAACGAAACCGGCGCCTGCAATCCTTTTCCAGGAACCGGATCTTGTTGAGCGAACGGTACGTGATTTTCTAACTGAAGATATCAGTGTTGTGTATTGCGACGACGAAGGTGCCGTCGACCGGATGCAAGGCCTCGTCGGTCAGATTTCCAAGCGATCCAAAAAACGAATATTCCACTACGGCGAATCGATTCCGATCTTCGAAAAGTTCGGAGTCCAGAAGCAGATCGACGACGCGTTTCACCGACAGGTCTGGCTCCGCTGCGGCGGTTATATTGTCATCGACGAAACCGAGGCGTTGATCGCGATCGACGTAAATACCGGCCGCAACAAAGGCGCACGCGACGTCGAAAAGACGATTTTGCAGACGAATCTCGAAGCGGCAGATGAAATCGCGAGGCAACTTCGCCTGCGCAACATTGGCGGCCTGATCATCGGCGACTTCATCGACATGAAGAATCGCAAGGATCAGCAAATGGTCTACAACCGGATGAAGGACCGGCTTAAACGCGACAAAGCCAAGACGCACGTCCTGCCGATCTCTCAGCTTGGTTTGATGGAAATGACCCGGCAACGCGCTCAGGAGAGCCTGACCGGTTCGATGTTTGTCACCTGTCCATACTGTAATGGCCGTGCGGTAGTCAAAAGTCCGATGACCATGAGCGTCGAAATTCAAAGGGCGCTCCACGCCGTCCTTCGCCAGAAACCCGACGTTCATGACGTCCGGGTGATCGTAAACCCGGAAGTTTTGAACCGGCTCAAAAGCGAAGACGAAGAACTCCTGGTCGACATCGAGCGCAAATACGCCGGCAGACTCACCTTTAGAACCGATCCCACCTATCACCACGAAAAGTTTGTCATCCTCGACGGGACGAATAACCACGAGCTGAAGACGTAGCTCATCAGGTGTCTCCGTATAAGACATATACGACGTATAGGGCGTATACGTTCCAGACCAAAGCGGGCGTTAATCATCAAACGCCCGCAGCAAGTACGCGGCGCCGACGCATGTCACCATGGATCCCACGGCCAGAAAAAGCAGGTCGCCTGAAATCGCGGTGATATGCGCGTGATGCATGTTGATGTTCCGGAACGCCCGGCAAAAATGGGTGAGCGGAAAAAATTCCGAGCAGATTCGAACCGCTCTCGGCAACTGGCTCAAGGGCGCGAACGCTCCTGATAGAAGCATCACCGGTAACAAAAAGAAAATCGAGATCTGGATCGCCTGAGTCTGCGTGCTTGAGAATGCCGAGATCAGCAATCCCAGCCCTAGTGAAAAGAGCAAAAACAAAAAGCAGGTAATCGACAGTAAAAGCGGTTGCTGAAATCTCACGCCAAAGTGGAGGCTGCCAACGGCAATCGTGCTGGCGATTAGAAACATCGAAATCACCAGGTAGGGCAGCACTTTGCCGATCACGATCTCTGATTGGCGCAGCGGTGTGACCATCAATTGGGAAAAGGTGCCCACTTCGCGTTCGCGCGTGATCGTGCTCGCGATCAAGGTCACCGTCAGCAATTGCAGGATGAGACCGACGATCCCAGGGATGACGTAATCGATGAACAACAGGTTCGGGTTATATAGCGTTTCGGTTTTGACCTCCCAAGGGGTCATCATCGAGCTGAACTGGTGCCGGATGGCCAGAGGGAGTTGTTTCCCGAGATCGATGATCTCATCCGGAAGATTATCGATCAGGTTATCGCGCTGTTTGCTTTGATAGTCCCCTAATGTTTCCTGCAAAGCGCCCTGCACAGAGGGCGCCGTATTGGTGTCTGTTCCGTCCAGAACTGCCAGGATTGGTTTGGGTTCACCACCCTCCAATGCCGCCCCCCAGCCTGCCGGAATCACGATCGCCGCATCGACTCCAGCCGGGAACAGATCGATCTTTCCTGTCGGATCCCCCTGCCACGGCTTCCAGTCAAAAGTGTCTTTCCCTTTGATCAGGCCTAGGAACTCCTGACTCTGCGAACTGTTGTCCGCGTCATAATACATCGCCGGAACGTCACGAATCGATGAGTTCTCGAACGCATGCCCAAACAGAAAGGTGAAAAACGGCGGTAACAACACGATCAAGAAGAGAACACGCTTGTCGCGCCAGACGTGAACGAACTCTTTGTAGGCGATCGCCAAGATCGCATGCCAGGAGATCATGATCTAGAACCCCGTCCTCGACCGGCTACAGTTGCCAGCTCGAGCTCCTCTCCTTCACGGCGGTGGTACCCCTTTGAGTAGGCCTGAAAGACATCTTCCATATCCGGTTCAACCCAGTTGAATCCAAGAAATCTCAGGTTGGGAAAGGGCCAGTGATTTTGCCAGGATCGAAGCAACCCATCTGGATCCTCAGCGTGCACTCGCAGACTTCCGCTGCGCAAATCCACTCCATAGACTTCCGGCAGCTTCCGCAGCTCAAAAAGCGCGGTCATCGCCGGCTCAACCTGCACCTCCAGTAGATGTCCGGTCAGGTTTTCTTTCAAATCACGCGGCGAGCCGTTCGCGATCAGGTGACCGGCATCCACAAATCCGACATCGGTGCACCGTTCTGCTTCATCCATGTAATGGGTCGTAACGAAAATCGTTGTCCCTGCCTGACTGAATTCATAGAGCAAATCCCAAATCCGCTGACGATGGGTCGGGTCCAACCCAGCTGTGGGTTCATCCAGAAAGAGTAGCTTCGGCTCGTGCATCAGCGCACACGCGATCGCAAGCAACTGCTTGTACCCGCCGGATAATCGTCCCGCACGTTCTGCCCCTCGCTGCTCGAGATCCATATCGTGCATCACCTTGAGCATCTGGTCTTTGACTTTATTTGCCGGGACGCGGTAGGCACCGGCAAAAAAGCGGAGGTTTTCTCGCACAGTGAGATCGGCGTAGAGACTGAATTTTTGCGGAACGTAACCAAACCGGGACCGGATTTTGAATCGGTCTTTCCAGATGTTAAGACCGTCGATCGTGCCTGTGCCTGCACTCGGTTTCGTTAGCCCGCAAAGCATGCGGATTGTCGTCGTTTTCCCAGCACCATTGGCTCCTAAAAAGCCGAAAATCTCCCCAGGTCGGATTGTCATCGCGATCCTGTTGACGGCCTTTTTTTTGCCAAACCTCTTCGAGAGGTTCTTCAACACAATAAGCGGTTCAGGCATGAAATAAGGATGAGGATATCCCTCTCCTTGGATCCTCTGATGATGGATACCTCAGATTTCCCTCAAACGTCAAAACTTTGCTGAAAGAGCTACGCGAAGATACGGCGCTAAATCTTCTGATTTAACTTTATACCCATCCGCGCGCGGGTAGTAAAAACGACGGTACGGCGCACAGCCCCCTTCTACATCGAAATCGACGTTCTTCATCACTTTCCAGGTTAACCCGGCGCCGGCCCGTACTTCAAAATAGTCCAGAATGGCGTCATCCAATTTCGGAATGTCGCGCTGGTCACCGAAATTTTCATTCACCCGGAAAGTGGTTTCGCGTAAATCGGCGCCGACAAATAACGTAAGGTCATCTGAAACCAGATATTGAAGTTGGGGACGAGGAGCGACGCCTTCGATCACCCATTTGTCCGAGACTTTCCAGTGGACGCCGATGACCGGAAACACAGGAATGTCTGCATTCAAATCGACATGGATTCCGCCAATAATCAGCAACCGAGAACTCACGAAATAGGTGCCCGCAATCTCAAAAGGGACATTGAAATCCTGCCAACTGGTATCTTGGAATTGGCTGTAGATGCCTGGGTGCGCTTCGATTCGCAAAAGTAGCGCAGGCGACACCTGCAGATCGGCTCCGATTGCCAGATCCAATCCCTGGACCGAGTCCGGGATTGCCGCGCGCAACGAAGGATCGAACGAGTACCGCTGCCATTCTACCCCTAGACGCAGCAAAATGGAGTCTTTAACCTGTGCGGACAAAATGAAATCGGCAGAACTGGCGATCTCTGAAATGTGACCGACGTTTTGTCCGCCGGCATTCGCGTCACCCCTCCCGAAGAATGAGTTTTCGCCATCAATGTCATACGAGAGCACGGAGGCAGAAGGGGATCCTGTACCCCCTATATCTCTGAAGGCTCCCTGAGCGCAAACGGAGGCCTCGCTGAGACCTAGAACAAGGCAAAATAACAAATATAACTGTGTTCCAAAGAACGATTTCTCTCGGATTTTCATGAGCGATACCTGCTGTTATCGCCCTACCATATCTATTTCCCGATCGAATTGTCGTGCACAAAAGCGAGAACCGCCCAAAAGGGCGGTTTGGAGTTTGGAGTTCGAGGTTCGAGGTTCGAGGTTCAGAGTTCAGCGCTGCATCCCCCTCACCAAGATATTGAACGTCGAACCGTGAACGCCGGGCGTCGAGACAGCAGCGTAGGACATCGGTCAGCTTCGCCCGCTCTCTTTACAAACAGGACATTCGGCGTTAACCCGGAACCTTGAACGCCGAACCCCGAACTTCGAACCTTGAACCCGGAACTTTGAGCTCTACCGCCCCGGCGCATCGCGCAGGAATGCCTTAACGCCTCGCTGGATCTCGCGCATCATCGCGGCACCAGATCCGAGTCGTTCCACGCCACGCAGGTCTCCAAGCTCTGCAGCGGATGTCATATCGACTCGCCAAACGAGTGTGGCGTCCTGATTCCCAACCTTGACCGGCCAGAGCTGATAAAACGTGACAACCGCATAAACGGCACCGCTGGCATAGTATTGTAAATCGGCTGATTGCCATCCGTCGCCAGCCGGACGCCCATAGGATGCAGTGAGACTGAGTGCACCAAGCCCGTCGGCATCAAACAGCTGCCACGATTGCGACGTCGGTGACGAACCGCGTCCACCGCCAATCGCCGACGAGGAAATCACCGGCCCAAAATACGATTTCACGTTGCCGCTTTCCCGGATCAACTGGGCAACTTCCTGATCGACCCGGATGGCGCTGCCGGTGGTTTCATACGGCGGTTCGGCGCTTAATCCACCTGAGGCAAAACTTTGGACTCTGTCTGAGAGCACTTTGCTCCAGAATGCCACAACCGCTGGAGGAACGGACCCGTCACCCGATCCACTGCCAGAAAACGATTTTGCCTCCGCGTTGCTGAGCTGAAGCTTGGAAGATTCCTGCGGCAATTTTAGTGTTGCATCCACAAATGATTTTACCGCAGAACCTCCGCGCGCCTGGGCTAATCCTTGAAAATCAGAAGGTGAGCCACGGCCCGAAAAATCTCCCTGAGCGTAAACCTTCAATTCCGGATGACGAGTCGGGTTCCATTGTTGTTGGAGGCTGATCGTCGTTTTGATGGGAGCCCGAACTATATAGGCGCTCTGCACGGACAATCCGCGCGCAAAATTCATCGCCGGACCTCTCGCACCCAGCACGTCTCCGTTTGCCAGCTTGTTTAAATCCGCATCCTTAAATACCGACAGCGACCGAAGATCCGAGATCGGATCGGCGTTCACTGTTCCAGGTGAGCAAAGCACACCGACCGTCACCATCGTCACCATTGACAACAGATTCAAAATACTGCGACGCGCGTCCCGTGCTTGATTGGGGAGATTTTTTTTCACGATTCGAAAGCCTACCCGTGGCCGAATGTAGCGTCAAGGCGCACACGGGCGGAGCCCGCGGAGTTCGGAGTTCAAGGTTCCGGGTTCGGGTTCGGGGTGCCGTTCCGCGCCGACTCGTGATCGTACTCGTGCTCGATCTGCGCACACATGAGATGGAAGCGTTCGGCGTTCACAGTTCGGAGTTAGGAGTTCGAAGTTCAGAGTTCCTGGTTCGGAAAAGGGCGTCCTAAACCCCGGAACTCGGAACTTTGAAACTCGGAACCTCGAACTCCTAACTAAGCCCCTCCCGAGAAATATGTTGGCGGTATAGGATGTCTTCCCTATGTTGAACTCGGTTTTATGGATGCAGAATTACAAGCATTGGTCGACGCGCAGAAAATTAACGCCAAAACTGGAGAGGCACTCGACCACCTGAAACCGAATACGTTCTGCCTTCACAAAAGTTGGGGATTCGGTCGGATCAATAGCTGGAATCTGCTTCTCAATCAGATTTTAATCGATTTCGACTCAAAGAAGAATCACCCAATGCAGCTTCAGTACGCGGCTGAAACGTTGCAACCGCTCCCGGACACGCACATCTTCGTAAAGAAAGTCACCGGACCGGATTCAATTCGGGATCTTGCGGCAAAGAAGGTCCCGCAGCTGCTTGAACTGGTGCTCGAAAGTTTCGGCGGAAAAATCACCCAGGACCAGCTCCAACAAGCCCTGGCCCCTCAAATCGTGCCCGAGGGAGACTTTAAGAAATGGTGGGACAGCGCGAAAAAAGCGATTCGCAAAGATGGTCGTTTTTCTTTGCCTGCGAAAAAGACCGAACCGATCACAATCCGCGACGAATCGTTGTCGTTCGACCAGGAAGTCATCAATTCATTCCAAAAAGCCAGGAAGCTAAAGGATCAACTCAACGTACTGGATCAGATTCTGAAAAACCTCGATGCGTTTGCAGGGAAAGAGAAAGGCCTGCAATCGGTGGTAATCCAAGTCGAAGAAAGCGCGAGTCGGAACATGCGGCTGAATGCCGCGCAGGCGATCGAGCTTTTAATTTCAAGAGACGAAATCTGTCGAAGCATCCCGCAACTAGCCAAAGGATCCATTAGCCTTGTCGATTTGTTGAAAGAGCACCAGATCAGGCTCGGCGAAGTCATCGCCCAGGTGCCCGCGAACAAGCAACGCCGGATTCTTGCGGAGTTTCCGGAGGCGTTCCCGAACGATTGGGTCGCTCGTCTGCTGGCAATGGTGCAATCGGGCGGCTCCCGCTTGATCGGCGAGATCGCAAAAATCCTGGTTGAGAATGGTCAGACCGACGAGCTCTATCAAACCTTGAGTCGCGCGATCAAGGAACACTCGATCTCGTCCGAAGCGCTTTACTGGCTTTGCAAAGAACGAGGCGCCGAGTCGTTCACCTCCCTGCTCGATTTTGAGTTGATGACCTCCATTATCAGCGCCCTTGAACGCGATCAGACCTCCGAGAACCGGCGTGGCTCCCGGTTACATGACCTGTTGCTCGACGATCGCGAACTTGTGTCGGATCTCTTGATCAACGCCGACACGGGTGCCGCACGTGACATCATGCGCCGGATGTTGTTAACCCCGGCATTTGAGGAGCTCAACAAACGCTCGCTGATGGCTCGGATGATCAAAACACACCCGGAACTGCAATCGATGTTGAGTGGTGACTCCGAAGAAAAGGATGCAGCACTCGTTGTTTCCTGGCCGAGTCTCGAAAAGCGGAAGAACGAGTACGACGACCTGATCACCAAGAGGATTCCGGAAAATACCCGGGAAATCGCTGTTGCACGCTCTTACGGTGATCTTCGGGAAAACTTCGAGTACAAGGCCGCAAAAGAAATGCAGACCGTCCTGATGCGACGGAAGGCCGAGCTCGAACAGATGCTTTCCAGGGCACGCGGATCCAATTTCGAAAGCCCGGATACTGGCCAGGTTTCGATCGGCACGAAAGTCACTCTGCGTGACACAGCCACGGAAGAAATCTTCGAATACATTCTACTAGGCGCTTGGGACAGTGATCCCGAGAATCGGATCATCTCTTATCAAACGGCGATCGGCCAGGCGCTACTCGGCAAAAAGCCGGGCGACAAAGTCGAGTTGCCCTCCGAAACGACCGGTCACGAGGTCGAGATCGTCGAGATCGAAGCGCACAAGGCGGCCGAAGCGGTGGCTTAGGGAAGTTGCTAGTGTCGGTTGTCAGTGGGAACAGAGGCAAGTCGGGCTGGATCTTGGAAGTGATGCGTGCCTGGTGCCACGGAATCAGCCGTGGGAAAGTATTCATAATCGGATCAGCCTGCATGGGCCGAGGAACGTTGGATCCTTTCCTCGAAGCCCTTTTCTGATCTGAAAAACTCTGACAACTGGCGACTTCGCCGACAACTTCTACCTTCCGCCCTTGCGACCAAACGCTGCTTCTGGCACTAATGCCGTATGTCTCTAACGATCATTTTTGATGTCCGTGCCCGGCAGATCCTCGATTCACGAGGAAATCCGACCATCGAGGTCGACGTGGAGCTCACTGGCGGCGCGGTTGGACGAGCAGCCGTTCCGAGCGGGGCCAGCACCGGCGAACATGAAGCCTGGGAATTGCGCGACGGCGAAAAGAACAAGTACCTCGGTAAAGGCGTGCAAAAGGCAGTCGAAAATGTCGAAACCAAGATTGCCGAAGCAATCACAGGACTCGACGCACTTGACCAGGTCGGAATCGATCGCGCAATGATCGCTCTGGACGGCACAACGAACAAAAAAGAACTCGGCGCCAACGCCGTTCTCGGCGCGTCACTGGCCGTTGCGCACGCCGCAGCAGCGCAGCTCGACGTTCCGTTGTTCAGCTATCTTGGCGGTCCAAACGCAAAGGTGTTGCCGGTACCGATGATGAACATCATCAACGGCGGCGCGCATTCAGATGCTCCGATCGATTTCCAGGAGTTCATGATTATGCCGAAAGGGGCTCCTACTTTTTCGGAGGCTTTGCGCTACGGCACCGAAGTTTTTCACGCCCTCAAAAGCGTCTTGAAATCTCGAGGTCTCTCCACCGCCGTAGGCGACGAAGGAGGATTCGCTCCTAATCTCAACGGGATCGAAGACGCGCTCGACACGATTTCGCAGGCTATCGAAAAAGCCGGTTACAAACTCGGCGAAGACATCTTCTTTGCCTTGGACCCTGCTTCCAGCGAGTTCTACGATGCAGCTTCGAACAGTTACATCTTCAAGAAATCGGATGGATCGAAAAAGTCTGCGGACGAACTCGTGGCACTCTACAAAGATCTTTGTTCCAAATATCCAATTATCTCGATCGAAGATGGCTGTGCCGAAAACGATTGGGACGGCTGGAAAAAGCTCACCGATACTCTCGGCTCCAAAGTCCAACTCGTCGGGGACGACCTTTTCGTCACAAATGTCAATTTTCTACGGAAAGGGATTCAGAAGGGGGTCGCCAACTCGATCCTGGTGAAAGTCAACCAGATCGGTTCTCTCACCGAAACCTTGGACGCCATCGAAGTTGCCAAAGAAAACGCGTATACCGCGGTCATCAGTCATCGCTCCGGCGAAACCGAGGACACGACAATTGCGGACATCGCTGTCGCCACGAACGCCGGCCAGATCAAGACCGGATCCCTTTCGCGGACCGATCGCATCGCCAAGTACAATCAACTTCTGCGAATTGAAGAAGAACTTGGTGACAATGCGCAGTATGGAGGTAAGATGCGCTGAGTGAGTACCGGCAGCGGATACAGCGATTACGACGGCCCCAGGAACGACTGGCTCCGGTCGTTCCTCAACCGGATTCTCTATTTCCTGATCTTCGTTGCCGCCCTGATCCTTTTGATCTGTTGGTTCCTGCCTTTGGTCAAAGAACGGGATCGTCAACAACATTATCTGCAGACGTTGAGACAAGAGGTCGACCAGGAACGCGCCCTCTTCAATAAGCAGAGCAAGAAACTGACTCTTCTCCAAAATGATCCAGCTTACACGGAGCTCTTAGCCCGCGATAAGCTAGACCTGATGAAGCCAGGCGAAACTATCTTCCGTATGGATCCCGCCAGCCCGGAGAACGCCGCGGCGCCTAATCCGCAGCCACCGCAATAGCAGAGGAGGACGCGGAGTGGGGAGGAGTGCGCTGAGGCATGGCGAATCTGCAACCAAATAGATGCGGTGTCGGCGTCTGTGCGTATCGGCGTGTCGGCGAGCACTTAGTTGGAATTGGTGTCGTCCAGAGGCGGGTCGGGAATGACCTCAGAATCCTCGCAGAAAAACAAGATTACCAACCATTGTAGTACGAGGGACACAACGGTAAGAAATCGATGTGGACCGACTCGCAACAACGCCCGTCAAAGTAGGATAGGCTTCCAGCCTGTCCATCCCTCGACTCGGCTTCGCACCAATAGCCCTCACGTTGACGGCTGCAGCGACACTGGCTCAACGATGTGATATAGCTAACGCCCCAGAAAACTCTTGGCCGAACGAGAAGGTCGGTTCTTCGTCGGCAGAACTCCTCAACGGACGCCCCCCATGTAGAAAACCATTTTTGCGCGGCTTCTAATAAAGTGGCAAACCATCGAGAAGAATCACGCAAGACTATCTGAGAATTAAGTGACTACGGAAATCGCCCCACCTGATCATCGAGCCAGTCTCAAAACTCCGGATAGAAACAGTACTACACTCAAGGCTTTCCTGGAAGCGCGACTAACTTTTTCCCGTATATTCATTAGTAGTTTCATTTTTTGAAGCGCACTGGATCAAAAAAAAGCTTTCTAATACCAACTGTCGCTAACCCTTGAAGTTTGAACGAATCCTGGGATGGACTCCTCCTTGTTCCAAGCATTGCTCTATCGCACGCCTATTGGCTTCCGCTTGCGTTGCGCGACCAAGTGAAATTCCTGCAACGGAACCCTTACCCCGACGCGCAAGTGCGATCGCACCATAACCAGCCACGTCTGTGGAGGCAACGATGCGAGCCTCGGAGCCAAATTCATTAGAGCACAATTGGAGTGCTCTTTTTTCAGCTATCTGTCGAGGATATCCAGTCGAATAGAAGAGTCGTCCGTGTCCAGGCCACGCCACGGCTGAGCCTGCACTTGTCGTCCGATCGAAAGCAATCGTCGTCAGCCAAAGGATCAAAAAAACTGCCTTCTTCATGTGCTTTCAAAACGGGCTCACTACTAATTCGGCGGACTCTCAACTGCTTCTTCGGTATAAGATACTGTCCGTACGTCAATCACATTCGGCACAACAGGCGGGAAGACCTGCCCATTGAGATAGCGCAGTTCCGGTACTAACTTCAGCCAAAGTGGAGGACTATTTGCTGTGCCAATCAGTACAGCCGGCGGTGGTTTGGCAAGAGGAGAATCTCCAAGTGCAATGATTCCGCCGGTTACAACGACATTGCGGACACCTGCGACCTTGCCAATAGCTTCCCAAGGAGTTGGTGCGCCGCTAACAATCACGGCGTTGATACCCACATCTGCCACATGGGCTCCGTTTACCGCCGCGATCAGCGGAGAGTTGGGCGCTCCCTCTCCGGCCGGATTGACCGAGGCAAAATGATTCAAGTTCAAAGAACCGCCGGCAGTGGACCCTGGCCCATAATCCGGATCGTCATTGGCGTTGTCCGCAGAGACTGCACCTATAGTAGAGGGAGAACTTACGGCCACATCACCCGGATCCGACGGTGCACTGGGTGCTGCGTTACTATCATCATCTGCTCCCGGTCCCGTCGCAGTTCCGGTATCACCGCCGGGACCATCACTTGCACCTCCATTTCCACCGTCTCCTCCATCGCCTCCCCTGTTGCACCCCCGCTAGACCCGCCATCACCGCCACTTCCGCCACCGTCTCCTCCCGAGCCTCCTCCGTCTCCACCGCCCCCATCCCCGCCTCCATCGGCCTGAGGCCCAAAGAAGAATCCTCGTTGGAAATCGCCCAATACTCGCTGCGCCAATCCAGAGGCGATATTATGGATGGCTATCGCAGCAGTGCCTGATAAAGAGTTGTTTCCGTCGCCTAAGTGGGATCCCTGCCTCCACCGCCGTGGCTCCTAAGAAAAGTGCAGAAATCAGCAACAACATGCAGGGCCAATTCATTAAAACGTTTCTTAATGTACGTTGTACTTTATATACGCTGCTTGTACAGGAATTTAACCCATACGGTCAATAGGAATTGAACAATTTTTTAATTCTTTACTCAAAGCCCGCAGCACATGGATCTTTCGTGACAATTTTGATGAGGCCATCGAAAGCCTTCTAACGCCCAGTGAATAGGACTCAATATCGCAATTCAGAATTCGCCGTCGGCTATACGTTGAACCTATCCCTTAAACGCATTTCGAATTCTGGGGTTAACGCCTCCAGCTCTAAGGCAATTGCGGATCGCTCGATTGTTCGCATCTTCTTGAGTTAACCGACCAAGAACTATGGAATGTACAAACGAGTTTCCCTTGTGAGCAACCGCTATAGCTCCGAAGCCGACGACATCCGTCGATGCTACGATCCTCGCCCGAGAACCCCATTCATGGTAACATAGTGCAAGGGCGCGTTTCTCCGCAATGTCCTTGGGAAACCCATAGGAAATGAAAAATCGGCCGCGTCCATCGCCGGCAACTGCAGACCCAGCGTCGACACTCTTGACGACGGCCACAGCGCTCAGGGCAAATATTAAAAGTCCAATTCCCTCATACTGCGCGCGCAAACTAGAACCATACGTAATTGCCTGAAGTCGATACTGTCTTTCCGTATACGAAATTATCCGAACATCAATAACGTTCGGCACAATCGGTGGGAAAGCTGACCTGCCAAATATCGCATATCAGGACTGAGCTTCAGCCAAGTCGGAGCATTAGTTCGCGGCCCCTACCTCGACACCGATCGGAGGATCTGGAGCCCTCTGTGCCGAGTGCAATAATTCCGCCGTTTACGATAACGTCGCGAACTGTCGCCACCTTACCGATAGCCTCCCAAGGAGTGGGTGCTCCACTTACAATAACTGCATTGATACCGACATCTTTGGCTGCGATGCCAGCCGGCGACGTTTCACTTCTTGTGTCGGTCGCTGATCCGTTTAGGCCAGGCGACTGCGTGCCAGTCGGAACTGTCCCAGGGTTACCAGTGGTCGAGCCTGGGGACCCTGGCCCGAAGTTCGGCGTAGCAGGAGCGTTGTCCACAGTCACCGCATTTGATTGCGAAATTGTGGTGGCATCAGTGGTTGGAGCTGTTACAGTCGCTTCGGCATCTGGATCCGACGGTGCACTGGGCGCTCGTTAATCATCATCATCTGCTCCCGGTCCCGTAGCAGCTCCGGTATCACCGCCGGGACCATCACTTGCGCCTCCGTCTCCGCCGCCTCCTCCCATCGCACCCCCGCTGATCCTGCCATCACCGCCACTTCCGCCACCGTCTCCTCCTGAACCACCTCCTCCGCCTCCGCCCCCATCCCCTCCTCCATCGGCGCGGGGCCCAAAAAGGAATCCACGCTGCAAACCTCCCGATCACTCGCTGCAACCAATGCGGAAGTGATCGTTCTGGATGGTAGTCGCAGAAGTGCCTGATAATCGAATTCATCGCCAAACGGGATCCCCGCCTCCACTGCCGTGGCTCTTAAGAAAAGCGCAGAAACCAGCAACAATGTGCAGCGTCCATTCATTAAAACGTTTCCTAATGTACGTTGTACTTTTTACAGGCTGCTTGTACAGAATTTACACCCCTACGGTCAACAGGAATTGAACGATTTCTTTATTCTTTGCTGCAAAGCCCGCAGCAGATTTCGATGAGGCCATCGGGAGCCTCCTCAAAAATGTTATCGCCCGGCATGATGCCGATGCTGACTCGCCGCGTGAAATGTCACAAAAGAGGAATTGCGAATGAAATGCGCTATTTGGAAATTTGACGGCGCGATTAGACGCCGACACGAAGCCGGAAATTCGATAAGACGAGAATAAACCTTGCGCGTTTATTGTCGCGGTTGGTACGATCGAGCTCATGGCCACGAGAATCCCCCTGATTGTCGTTCTTGGTGTCATGATTTGCGCCGTCCCGATTTTCTTTTGGCACGGCAACCAAACCTCTGCTTTGACACCCCCCTCTCCAACCAATCCTCCGGTAACAGTTCAGCCGACGGACCAAAGTTCTACGGTGACCCAAAAGGCGCTGCAAATTGTCGGAGACAAGCTAAACCTTCCGGAGGGCCATAAGCATCTCTCAAATTATTTGTTCAGCGACAAGCAGCGCAAACGATTGAACGAGTTTGCGCACAAATTCAAGTTGAGCCCCGGGCGCCAGAAACAGCTCGATGCGCTGGAACAGCGGGCACAGGACGATATTGGTCTACTGAGGCAGTCTGGATATTTGCCGCAGGACTAAAAATTTCCTTTCGGAATAGATTTCTGATAAGCCACTGCAGCACGTATTTCGCGCCTTAATGCACGGCGGCATACAGAGCACGGCGCGGCTGCCCTACCAAAATCGCTCGCCGAACTCGGACTGGCTTCCCTATTCCCGGAGGAACCCTACCCGGAACGAGAGACGCCTTGGCGTACCTCGAATCGCCCGGCTGTACAATCGGAATCGCTCGCCTGACTCTCGTCACATTTCTGGCACTGCCGATGACTCGGATGGGAGTGCCGACCTGCACTCGATCAAAAAACTCTGCGGCGAGATCTCTGGGCATCCGAACACAACCATGCGATGCGGGGCTGCCAGGCAGATAACCTGCGTGCATCCCAACATATTTCCGGAATTCCATGAAATAAGGCATCGGAGCAGGGATGTAATGGCACCCGGGAGGAATGTATGAGGCCGGAGTTGCGTTCGCATTGACAATTCTTCCGTATGAGTCGCCGATCAGACCGAAGCTTCCCGATTGGTGATTCTGGTCTTTGCTGATCAGTCGGAAGCTCCCGACCGGAGTCCCCCACCCCTCTCTCCCCGAAGCAATCGGTGACACGAGCATGACACGGCCATTCTCGACCAAGTAAGCTGTCTGCTCGGAAAGATTGATCACCACGGACGTTTGCTGAGCGTCCATTCTCGCGCACAGCGCAATTGTAAACAGCGCGATCGCCAATTTGATAGCTATGTTCATCGTTTCCCTCTTGTGTTGTTCGTTGTTCAACATTCTGTTGGATGTCGTTGAAACTAGATTGAACGAATTCGCGATGAAATGGACCAAAGGGAGTAGAGCGGGCTAGCGGCCTGGTCGAAAGCGGATAGAATCGGCAGGTGTCGAAACCTTCCCCAATCATTGCGGCGTGGTCGGCGGAATATTGGTTACCGGACCGCTTGCGGATCGCTGGGGCGCGCGTGTTTTTGCAGTCGGCGGAAACGCGCTGATTGCGGCAGGCCTGCTCGCGCTACGTTGGACAGCGGATTATCCGATGCTGCTCGTCGCTGCGTTCATTGGTGGAACCGGCGCCGGGATATTGGACATGATCTTGAGCCCGCTTGTCTCCACTCTCACGCGCGGCGGATCGCAAACTGCCGCTAGCTTGGTGCTTTTTCCAATTGCTTCTTTCGCACCGAATAGAACGGTTGCGGTGGCTGCCTGCGTTCTGGTCGGCCTCACCGGATCCTGTCTCTGGCCGACTACACTCGCGATTGCCGCGGATCGCTATCCGCATGGCGGGGCGACGATGTTTGCCCTTCTGGGCGCCCTCGGAAACTTTGGCGGCATTTTCATGCCTTGGCTGGTTGGGCTGATCGCCGACGACATGGGATTGAGATGGGGCTTGGCAAGCGCGACGCTTTGTCCTCTCCTCATGCTCCTGGCCCTGGAATGGATGCGAAAATTGCCCTCGACCGCCGAACCGCCGAAACTGATCGGTCTGCGGTCAACGCCCGAATCCTTGCCTTAGAAGGCTAGCCTAGATAGCTGACAAATTTCTTAAATTTGTGAGCTATTCGCTCAATTGATTTCCAGCCATTCTTTACTGAGACTGGAATCAATGAACCCGGTCACTTTTATCTTCGCGCCAGGGGCCGGAGCAACCTCCTCTCATCCATGGATGGAAAAATGGGCGACTCAGTTGGGCACAATTGGCGAGGTTCACCGGTTCGACTACGAGTATATGATCCGAGGGCTCAAGCGCCCAGATCCGCTCGGCAATCTGGTCAAAACCCATCAGGCGATACTTGGAAAGATTCAGGCGTCGACTAAGCAACCTGTAGTCCTCATTGGCAAAAGCATGGGGTCGCGAATCGGATGTCACGTTTCTCTTGAATCAAAAGTCGCTGCTTTGGTTTGCCTTGCGTATCCATTATGCGCCGGTGGTGATCCAACCAAGCTTCGAGATCAAGTACTGCGCAAGTTGAAGACGCCGATTTTGTTTATACAAGGAACTCGTGACAAACTTTGTCCAATTGAACTTTTGGAAAGCGTGCGCCAGGAAATGTCCGCACCGAGCGAGATCGTTGTGGTAGAAGGTGGCGATCATTCTCTCCTTGTTTCGAAAGGACAACTCAAAGCCGGTGGAGAATCGCAGGAAAAAGTGGACGAGAGAATCCTCGAATCGATCCAAGCGTTTCTGAAACGGCAATTGTAGAAGCAGCGTGGCTTTTGGATGATCGGTCATAGCTAACAGCTATGGGCCGCTCTTCAGCCACTTTATGAGCGCCGCAAGCCACACTCTATTCGCCTCGTTGCATTTGCTAATTCGGCCAGGAGGGCGCATCAATCAGATTCGCCCAGCCTTTGTGGGCGGGAGCGGCAATCTTAGATCATGGACGAGTTAAGACGCAAATCGTCGCATGATTGATTTGTCAATTCCGGCCGAGTTTGAAATTCTAGGCGTTGGCTCTGAACGGATTCGTCAACATTTTAACGGATAGCATGCACACTGAATTTCATCCTTCGAGTATCCGCTGGACGAGCGATCCGGCCGGATTTGAAGGGTTTCGCGTTCTAGTGCGCGAGCTCCCGGACGAGGATGAATGCGGCACCGGTTCCCGAGGTTTTCCTTTCTTTTCGTTTGGGTGCCGTCCAGTCCGCGAGAAGGGGCGAACCACTCTGGCTTTTCGGGAGTCGCCGGAGCGCTCAATCACGATGAACCGGATCGCTTTGCTGATACCGCCTGAGAAGCCGTGCGAGATTGCCTGGACTCATGCAGCCGGCAAGATCGTGACTTGCGAGGCTCATCCTCGGTTCGTCGAGGAAGCGCGACGGCTGACCGGTGGCTTAGAGACTGCGTTCGGGTTAATGCCGGGCACGCGTTTCATCATCAACCGCCGGGTTGATCTTTTGTGTCAGCTTTTGATGCAGGAAGTCGAATGCAGTTGCCCAAGCGGGCAGTCGTATTTTGAGCACGTCGCGAAAGCTTTGATGGTCGCCGTGATCCTGCAAACCGATCCAGGACTGCCAGACGCCGGCAACGCAGAGGCGCAAGAGAGAAGAATCCGGCGCGCGACGGATCTGATGGAAGCGAATTTTGCATCGAGACTGACAAGGGACGAAATTGCAGCAGCGGCAGGCTTGAGTGCATTCCATTTCAGCCGGTTGTTCCATCGGATCGTCGGTCTGGCGCCGCATCAATACTTGATGCGATGCAGGCTTCATCACGCGCGGAAGCTGTTGTCGATGCAGGAAGAGGAGCGTTCGATAGCGGATGTCGCGGCGGAATCCGGTTTTGCTGATCAAGCGCATCTGGCTCGCCATTTCCGCCGAGTGTTTGATGTGAGCCCGCAGCAATTCCGGCGGGCGCACAAATAGACATACTCAGAGCGCACAAACGTTCTATGCGGAGAGTGTGCACTTTGCACAAACTCGCCCTTTCATTTCTCCCATCATGAAAGTATCTCTTTTTCACAAAAACCGGACTTGCCTGAAATCCCTGCTAATCTCTGGTGCGCTTGCCAGTCTCGCTGCGACCGCCGTTGCTCAACAGGACTCCAAGCAAGTGGAAGCGCGGGTCAACGCGATTCTCAATCAAATGACCCTGGCCGAAAAATTGTCGTATATCGCCGGAGTCGGCCCCTCGGCTTCGCCTGGAGTATTCGACATCATACCGATCGCGCATCTTGGACTCCCAGAGATTTACGGCGGGGACGGCACCATCGGAATCGTCGGACAAGGGACACCTCCTGGAACCCGCTATCCTGCGGGACCTTTGCTCGCATCGACATGGAATCCCGATCGGGCTCATGAAGAAGGCGTGGCGCAAGGACGCGAAGCCCGAGCGCGTGGTCTCCATGAAATTCTTGGACCCGGAGTCGATTTTTACCGAACCTCTTTGGGTGGTCGCAGTTTTGAATACATGACCGGCGAAGACCCGTTCATAGGCGCCTCCATGCTCTCTGCCGAGGTGAACGGCATGCAATCGCAACAGGTCATGTCCACGACCAAGCATTATGCCTGTAACGACCAGGAAATTAATCGTCTTTCGATTAATGTTGTCGTCGACGAGAGAACGCTCCGCGAAATTTACCTACCGCCGTACGAGGGCGGCGTCAAACTGGGCAATTCAGCGGCAGTCATGGGCGCGTTTAACAAGGTAAATGGCGACTACGCGTGTGAAAGCCTGTTCCTGGACACAGATGTTTTGAAACGGGATTGGGGCTTTAAAGGATTTATCGAGTCCGATTACGCAGCGATTCACGACGGGGTGCCAGCGGCGTTGGCCGGTATGGATCTGGATATGCCCGGTGGTACACTGGCGGAAATGACCAGCGCGAACTTGCTGCCTGCTATCCAGTCCGGCCAGTTGTCGGTCACGGATAACCTCGACGACAAAGTCCGACGCATTCTGCGAGAGATCATTTCATTTGGATTCCTGGATCGTCCGCAGCTCGATTCGTCCATCCCGATTGAAGATCCCAGGAGCAAACAGACAGCGATCGATGTTGCTCGTGAAGGAATCGTGCTGTTAAGAAATCAATCGAGTCTGTTGCCTCTGAATAAGAACGCGATTTCCCGGATTGCTGTGATCGGAATCAATGCACAAGGAGAGCCACCGGGCGGTGCCGGAAGCGCCGAAGTCCCGGCTTCAACCGATTTCACGAGCGAGATCGGTGGCATTCAAACCCAGGCCGGGAACGGTGTGCAGGTGGACTATATTTCCGCTTGCGTTCCGGATCCTTCATCGGCCGTCTGGTCGACCGGAAACAGTGTCACCGGGTTGACCGGTCAATACTTCAACAGCACCGATCTGTCCGGGTCGCCTGTTCTTACCCGAGTCGATAGCGAGTTGGATTTTGCGAGCTTCGATAACACGAACGTGCCTGTGACAGATCCAACGAATTTTTCTGCGATCTGGACGGGGTCTATTCGGCCGACGATCAGCGGGGATCAGGTCTTTAAAGTCACCAGCGGAGGGCTCGTGCGTCTTTACGTGAACAACCAGTTGTTGATTGACAACTTCTCGAACACGACAACTCCCCCGGTTGCGATCTCGGGCAAAATCGCGCTTCAAGCGGGTGTTGTTTACAGTGTGCGACTCGAGATGAGAATGATACCGGATACTTTCACCGGTCCGGGTGGTTTGAGTGGGTTACGGGTAAGCTGGGCATCGTTGCAGCCTCCGGCGACGCTCGCCGGCTATAACGCAGTCGTGTTGTCGGTTGGGGCAAACGAAGACTACGAAAGCGAGGGCCACGATCGCTCATTCAGTCTGCCCGAATTTCAGGATGAGTTGATCCAGAATGCATCCAAGATTAATCCGAAAACCATCGTTGTTTTGCACGGCGGCGGCGGATTCAATGTTCAAGCCTGGATTGATCAAGTGCCGGCTTTGCTTCACGCGTGGTTCCCCGGTCAATATGGCGGACAGGCGCTGGGCGAAATTCTGTTTGGCACCGTGAACCCGTCAGGCAAGCTGCCCATCACGATGGAGAAGCAGGTGCAGGATAACCCGGCTTACGCAGGGTTCCCGACCAATCCGAACGCTACCACGATCACTTATTCGGAGGGATTATTTGTTGGGTATCGCGGATACGAGAAAGACCAAATACAACCGCAGTTTCCCTTCGGGTTCGGATTGTCGTACGCGAAATTCCAATACTCGGGTCTCGATATTTCTCCGTCTACGCTCAAGCAGCATGGTCGCGGCGATGGCGAATCGGGTCAGGATTTTCACGTTTGGAATGGGAATGAGAAGGATGGCATTGTCCGGGTTAGCTTCCGCGTAACTAATACTGGTAAATGTGCCGGAGCCGAAGTTGCAGAGCTTTATGTAGCGCCAGTAAACCCGCCAGTTGTGCGTCCGATCAAAGAGCTTAAAGGCTTCAAGAAAGTCTATCTTCAACCGGGCGAATCGAAAACGGTTTCAATCAACTTGGACCGGCGATCGCTCGCTTACTATGACGTTTCCGCGCACGCATGGGATGTCGCGCCCGGCGTTTACAATATTCTGGTTGGCTCATCCTCCCAGGATATCGCGTTGAAAGCATCTCTGGTGAACTCCGAGGCGAGGCAGCTTTCTGTGCTATATAGCAAGCCGGTGCCTGAGCAGGACCGCGATTAGGATAAAGCCACTCTCTATTCGCCTCGTTAAGTCTCTGTGTGGTCCTGCTGCCGCAACGCTCTTCATCTGCTTTTGCCACCTTGACCAGGAGGGCGCTTCGATCAGAAGCGCTCTCCTTTTTGAGGGGGAGCGGCGATCAGGATTTCCAGGCGCGTTGTGACGTGTTCTCAAAAGCACGGGATCTTGCTCATCATCGCAGTGGGAACTTTTTCGTATCGGCCGCTTCAATGGTGTTTGTCGGTCCAATAAACCTCACAGCTAGCTTCAATGGAGCCGCGTTCTCTCGAACGCGGAAACCGAAGCTTTCCATCGCGAAAACCGAGGCTCCGCGAGGAGTGCTTCAATGGAGCCGCGTTCTCTCGAACGCGGAAACAGTTGAGCCGGTGTTGGTTCCAAAAGTAATCGCAGTGCTTCAATGGAGCCGCGTTCTCTCGAACGCGGAAACGCCATTACGGTGGAGCGTTAAATACGAGTATCGTTGCGCTTCAATGGAGCCGCGTTCTCTCGAACGCGGAAACCTAGTGGGCCGGATCGCGATCTTCGACGGTGGCGTGACCATGCTTCAATGGAGCCGCGTTCTCTCGAACGCGGAAACTCCCGCAGTCTCATCACCTCGATGATTGCACTTAGTATGCTTCAATGGAGCCGCGTTCTCTCGAACGCGGAAACCCGAGCCAGCACCACCATAATGAGAGGCGCGAATAGCTTCAATGGAGCCGCGTTCTCTCGAACGCGGAAACGGCAGGTTGACGAACTTAGGGCGCGGATCAAAACTTGCTTCAATGGAGCCGCGTTCTCTCGAACGCGGAAACCTGTAGATTGCAAATGGCACGGGTGTTAAAAAGTTAGATCGCTTCAATGGAGCCGCGTTCTCTCGAACGCGGAAACCGGGTTCGGCACTGAGCCGAACCAAGTGGATATCTGGCTTCAATGGAGCCGCGTTCTCTCGAACGCGGAAACCAGTTCGAACAATGGCGCGTTCGCCGTACTAGTAATCGCTTCAATGGAGCCGCGTTCTCTCGAACGCGGAAACGTCTGCGCATGATTCGAGTCTGGGAAAGTGCCGTCATCGCTTCAATGGAGCCGCGTTCTCTCGAACGCGGAAACGCAAGCCGCTTACGACGTCGAAGGTGCCGTCATCAGCGCTTCAATGGAGCCGCGTTCTCTCGAACGCGGAAACCCACAGACGAAGAATCCAACATGAACGGAGACGATGCAGCTTCAATGGAGCCGCGTTCTCTCGAACGCGGAAACTGCCAAAATTGATTCCTTTCGGGATCCCGCCAATAAGCTTCAATGAGCCGCGTTCTCTCGAACGCGGAAACGACGATGATTAGTAGCGGGCTTTGATCATCATTGTGGCTTCAATGGAGCCGCGTTCTCTCGAACGCGGAAACTGCTTGGTTGGCCATCTGATATCACGGCTTAATTCTCGCTTCAATGGAGCCGCGTTCTCTCGAACGCGGAAACAGAGGAAAACATCGGCGCCTTCGGCACCGCACAAACAAGCTTCAATGGAGCCGCGTTCTCTCGAACGCGGAAACCGATATGTGTTACAATTGGTCGGGGCACCTCTACATAGCTTCAATGGAGCCGCGTTCTCTCGAACGCGGAAACTTTCTCATTTAAGAGTAAACCGGTGCGCGTTTTAAAGGCTTCAATGGAGCCGCGTTCTCTCGAACGCGGAAACCGATGAACGCGGAGTCGCGCAAGCTTCCTATATTCAAAGCTTCAATGGAGCCGCGTTCTCTCGAACGCGGAAACCTGGTAGTTGCTTAGGATACGATGGGATTCGACACTCGCATGCTTCAATGGAGCCGCGTTCTCTCGAACGCGGAAACTTTTGAGAGACTTTACGTCGTAACGCTTACCCCCTGTGAATGCTTCAATGGAGCCGCGTTCTCTCGAACGCGGAAACAGTTCGCTGGCTTCACATAACAGCATCCGTTGGGGTACTGCTTCAATGGAGCCGCGTTCTCTCGAACGCGGAAACCGACCATGACCATCGAGCTCATCCCAAGCCTGGCCAGCATCGCTTCAATGGAGCCGCGTTCTCTCGAACGCGGAAACTTAAACTACTGAGTCCCGGTACTTGTACCAGCGCTGAATTGCTTCAATGGAGCCGCGTTCTCTCGAACGCGGAAACCGATACCATGACGGCAACATGGAATATGCCAAAGAGCTTCAATGGAGCCGCGTTCTCTCGAACGCGGAAACCGACAAACTTCCAGCTCACTCAACCCCCGCTTAGTCGGCTTCAATGGAGCCGCGTTCTCTCGAACGCGGAAACCACAACAAATTCGTGCGAGAAGGTGGTGGAGGAAAGCCGAGCTTCAATGGAGCCGCGTTCTCTCGAACGCGGAAACAGCCCCTCTGCAAAGTCCTCAGCGCCAACGCTGCGGAATCATCTTTGCGAGCGGCAGATGGCCGTATACGCAATATCGACAGTACGATCAATCGAATCCTTCGCAAGTGGTTCAACCTCAATCCGCGAGCGCGGTCCGGGAAATGATCTCCACGTCGCCGCTCGCGGATCGTTCAACTATCAAAGAATCGCCGCAGATCGAGTCCGCGACACGTTTGGGATATCACAGATCTACACGACATAACAGGCAGAATCGAAACGGGTGTACGGGATCCCGAGAGCGGTAATCACGCGATCCCCTCGCCCATCTGCAGGCCCCAAAGCGATGAAAAGCGCCTGATCTTCCTTTAGATTCATCACTTCGCCAAGTTTGCGCTCGAGTTCTATTTTTTCGGACGAGTTCAAATCACATTCAAATACAGAGAATTGAAGGTGATTTCCGTAGTTACGGCAGACTTTGAACACCTGCCTCAAACGCTTTTGATCCGCGATATCATAACAGACTATGTATGTGGTTCGCATTTATCAGCAACCAGTGTTAACGAGTCAGGAACGGCGGATACTCCGGAATCTCTTGAGTCAGAAATCGAGCGAGCAAGCGGAACTGCAATTCAACCACACGCCTGTAACTGACTTTATAGTCAAAAATCGGGTGCGTCACGAGTGCATTCATCCGTTGTTCGTACGCTTGAAAAAATAACTTTCGACCCGCCGGTGAAAGGTTCACCGCTTTGCCGGCCTGAACGAAGTGCTTTGGAAGAATCATTCGATTGTTGATGCAGGTCAGGACGACCGACTCGGCAATCAGTGGACGAAACTCTTCCATCACATCCAATGCGAGTGCAGGTCTGCCGAAACGAGGCTGATGGTAGAATCCGACGTACGGATCGAGTCCCACTGACATCGCAGCCAACGTACAATCCTTCGCCAATAGACTGTAGGCCAGTGATAGCAATGCATTCACAGGATCGGTTGGAGGGCGCCGATTACGGCCGGAGAAGTTAAATCGCAATTGCGGTCCAGGTTCGGGAACGGAAGTCGTTAGTTCATCTTCCGTCTTCAGCATACCAGCAAAATTTGAAAAATAGAAACTGGCGGCTGCTCCTTCTATGCCTAGCAGTTCTGACAGCGACGCTGCCTCTAACGCAGATTCAGACAGAGTTTTGAGTTTCGCGACGATTGCCGGAGGAGGTTCCAGATGCAACCGCATCAGCATCGTCCGATGATTGCGAATCTTTCCCGTCACAAACTTCCGCGCCAGCGCAAGACAGGCAATTAGGTCGCGGGCAAGCCGGAATTGTTCCATCCGGGTAAACACATTTTTTAATTCGTGTCCCCTGGTAATTCCGTAAAACCAGCCTCCCATTGAAAAATAAGTAATCGGGACCTCTTTTTCGCAGAGAATTTGAACGGCCTGCGTGGTGAGTTGGATATTCCCAAAAAGAGAAACGTGTCCGACATCAGCGATTCTCACTTCTTCAAGCGTCTTATTCTCTTCCTTAACGACCAATAGTTCGTCCTTGCGCCCCACGCGGAGACCGGGCTTGTTCAGATAAAGCACTCGTTCGTCATCCCGTGGTGCAATCAACCTGCGGGGAACAGCGACTCCTCGGGAACGATCACCGGTTCGCTCCAACTGTTCTGCACTCAGTTCAGATAAGATTCGCGTTTCGTCCGGAAGGCAGACGGAATTCAACGAGCAACGAACACATTTCGGTGAATCCACCAAAGGCGGTGGGATCGGCCCCGCCGCGACCTGCCGCGCAGCCACGATCTGTTCGAGTATCCAAGTCTCCAACTCGGAAGTCATTTCTAGCGGCACGCGTTGCTTGGTGCCACGGTAATAAATGATACCGGTACGGCTGTTGTACCCATTCTCACGCAGGAGCAGAATCTGAAGACCGAGCTGCATTTTATCGGTCGGCCAAAGTTCGTTCACTTCATCCACGACGCGTGGAGATCCCGCTTTATAGTCCACAGGAGAGACCTCTGACGCGAGCAGGCTAGGAGATTCTCCACTCTCGGACGCCTGAACTTCGACAAGGTCGAGCTTGGCCGTCACGCCGAGCCGCTCGGAACCGAGCGAGACTGAGCGAGAATGGATAGTCTCGGCGGCACCAGAGCCAGATTCTGGAACATCACCATTCTCGAACTTTGGAGTCATCGGTTCCGGCATTGCGCCTGTACCGGAGTCCACACGACGGTGGATGCTGGCACCCCGTAGGGTATCAGCCGATTCGACGAACACTCCTTCGACGAATTCGTAATAGAAGAGGCGCCGACAGTAGACGAACTCATTCAGAGCGCGGGCATGAAGTGGGGAATCTACATTGGGGGTCTCAGAAACCGCTGCTTGCAGCAGCGGACCCTCATTCGCGTTCGCAATTCTCGCGTCAACAGCTGCTTTTTGCTGAGCATGCAGCTTTGCAAATCGTTCTTGGACTGCACTTGAGAAAAGATCGGGAGACGCAGATTCATCTCCGTGTTGGTTTTTTTCACGTCGGTTGTTTCGTCGAGTCGGACGCATTGCAGGACTCCGCAAGAGTAATAAACTCGGACTTTGAACGGAAACCTTTAGCGTTGTCCTGGTGCCAGGTCAGAAAAACCTTTTGGCAGCACCCGATATGAGGGGTATCACGACAATCGCGCAATCGAGGTGCGAGGGCAATATACTGAGAGCGTTCCTGCAACTACGCCGGATGCTAAACCAGTACCCGATGACGAATTACTGGGATATGAGCATCCTCGGTTATAATTTCTAGAAATGCTCCAATCGGTCGCGGTGACGTCAATGGCTCAATTGCGCGCCAAGGGTTTTTGCTCTTCTAATTTCGCGAAAAAGCCGTGTCCTATCCCGTTACCCGCGCTTTGCCCAGAGCAAATCGTTATCTAAATCTTCCGCGCTTCACGATTCGCCCGCTTTCAGAAAGCGGAAGCGGGTGAAAAATTGATTTTGTGGAGAGGGGGATTGCCGACTTGAACTCGCCTTGCTGCGAAGATTGTGTCGATGCCGCGCGCGCGGAATTCGGCACGAAAATCTATCCGGTCGGACTCGTAGTCGGTGACCGCAAAAGCTCCGTGAGTGAGGATGGAACGGATAGAGTCGGCCCGTAACGGTTTCTGCCAGACAGGCCATCGGAAGAACAGTGCCTCTTTATTTCGCGCCCAACCAGCCGTTGCTGAGCCGCGTGGAGCAGGCGTGCACGGAAAATAGGCGAGAGCGAAGTAGGCGAGCAGGTTCGCCATCCAGACAGTGGTGCTCTTATTGTCGGAGGCTGTAGGGTTACGGTCCATCAAGGCGTAGCGCCGGTCGTCGAGCGGATCCCATCGCATCGTGAGCTTTTCGTCGATGTAAGCCCACGGTTGAAAAAGCGCCTCACGGAGTTTGGGTTCCGTCGCGACGGCCATGAGCTCGCGCGCAGTGTCGAGGAACCATTGGTGTCCGCTTCCTGTGATGAAGCAGAATGGCGTGCTCATGATTCTGTCGTCTGATTGGTCGCTTACTTCCGTGCCGAATGAGGCGAGCAAGTCGACCGTCGCGCGCAAACCCAGCTTCGAGTCGCTCCGCGAGGAACGGGCATGCCGGCGAAACTCTTCGATGGTGCAATCGGGCCGCTGACCGAGTGCCAGTTCGGAGAGGGCACAGCTTCCTTCAGACCAGCCAAGAGTTCATCCCGGGCAGCATTCAGAGCCCGCTCGTGCGGCGCAATGTCGGTCGTCCGTGCCGCGTCGCGTTCCTTGCCTCGAAGGCCCCGTTTCTTGAAACGATCCAACGCAGTCTTGTGTCCCTTTTTTGCGATATCGAATCGCTTCTGCGCTGTGTCGCGCAATTTTTCCTTCTCGGAGTCCACAGGTTTTCCACGCAGACGGCTGGTGAGGCGTTGCAAGACTTCAGATTCACCGAGTGGGTTGACGGAGGTGATAAAAGGTACCCAGCGCGCTCCGGCGTGCCAGCCTAGTCTGATGTGCGAGTCTGTTTCCGATAACACAGCTAGCGTGCCGAGGGCAGCAAGAAAGGCGAGCGGGTTGGCTCCGTCGAGAGCCGAGAGGTCGACTTGGTGGATAGTTTCGCTCATGGCTTTGGAGAACGCTAAGGCGTGGAATTCGGGTGCTCGCTGGCATACCAGTCGGCGAGACGAAGAATAGATTCGCGATAGGCGAGTCCCCACCAGCCATAGCGACGGACGAGCATCCAGAATCGGTCAGTCAAACCGGAGTCAAGACGGTAGGCCGAAATAAACGCCCGTCGCTGATCGGGCGAAAGCTCGATGGCCGTGTGGGAGAGTAGCCCGTTTACTCCGGGTAGTAAGGCGTCCTCGCAAACTGGAGCGAAAGGCCGCGCGTGACCGTGGTGGCTGGCGATGAGGTGCAGCAGCAGCTTCATGGTCACCTTCCGAAAGCGCCTCCCTGTAAAACTGTTCGGCCCACTGAGAGGAGAAGATCTCGTGCCGGAAGCTCTCGGGGAGCCCGAGCGGCCTCGACGATGGTGTTCGCCTGTTCGCGCGAGCAGATCTTACGGGGAGATTTGCAAGGGGTTCGCTGCCATCATTCGGGGCACCACCGCGAAGCACGTCCTGAAAACGAGGATCGAGTTTGCCGATGTCGTGCCATTGACCGGCAGTCTTGATGAGCGATGCGCGAAGGCTCGCCGAGCAGGCGCGGGCAATTTCGGCAATAGTCCGCCACCTGGGAGCAGTGGCCAGCCAAAGTTACTTCCTATGGCGCTTCGCTTGGTGCGTCGTCGTCATCAGCAAAATAGTCAGTTTCGTCCGCCGCCGCTTTGCTCGGCCTGGCACGAAGAACGATTCCCCCGCCAGGATGCTGGGCGATGTCGCTGACACGAAAGTTTCAGCTATTTCTGAAAGAGTTCGCGCAGCCATTCCGGTAGAGAAGATTCTGACTGATTCTCAGGCGTCCATTTGTGGATGGCGGCGAGCCCCTCGCGCAGTTCGTCGGCAATCCATTCGCCGCTTTCAACCAATTCCAACAAGGTTCGTAACGGCGGGCAGGTGCTCACACCGAGCCACGGCGCGAGACATTCGCGGTGGATTCGGAGCACGGGAGTTTTCCCGGCGTTTCGCACCGCAAGCTCCCATATATCCATCTGCTGAGGGCCGAGCCGCGCTCGCATAATGACTGTCCGAGTTTCCTCAGCGGCCGAGACATCCTCCTTATCGCGCGGTGCGGGAAGAATTACAACGCTATCTGGTGAGACGTCGGCGGGGTTGCGGGACACCTCGGTTTTCTCCCGTCCACGACAGAGAAGAAATTTTGCGAATGCGCGGTGTGCGCCGCCTTCTCAGGCTCATCAATTTCGCCTTCCACATCGCCCGTCGCGTCTGGACTTGCGCTGTCTCGCAGCCACGCGCGGAAGCGGTGGAGCGGGACAGACAACATCTCGCCCGCGACCGGGCGGCACAGGCTTACGATCTCAGTCCATTTTTCCGTGCGCTCCGGGTCGAGGTCGCAGCGGAAGGCGACGCGCACTTCGGCGGCCTGCCGACCTTTGCCGTGGAGAAAAATACCGATGTCTGGGTCTGGGTGAGGAAGCGGCGATGTTTGGCAAAGCAGATCGAGATGTGCCGGAAGTAGAATCGGCGCATCCGGTGAGGGCGCGAGCAGCGGGCTCAACTCTTCCGGCCGGAATGAGCGCGCGTAGGGCTTCAAAGCCGAAATCGACGCTGCGCCTCTCCTTACCTTTTCCGCCGGGTTCGGGCGTGGCTTTATTCCATAAGGAACTCCCAAGTCGCCCGCAGCGCGTCGCCATAGATAGGGTCGATGTCCTTGAGCGCAGACTCCGCGACAAAGATGAACGCCGGGGATTTCTCAGGCACGCCGAGTCGGGCGAGGCGACCGAATCGCTGCCGCAGCGCATCGAGACTGGCACATTCGGTGACAAGCGCATCGAAGCTAAAATCCGCGCCGACTTCGAGACATTGCGTGCTGACGAGAATGAGCGGGCGAAATGGGTTTCGCTTTGGCGAGGAATGGAGCAAGCGGGTGCAGTTTTTCGCCGACAATAGCATCGCGCTCGACGGAGCGGATGCGGCCCTGTGAGGAGTTCTACGTCGAAAGCAGAGGAATGGCCCTCCTCAGGATTTTCTCGCGGGCTTTGCTGCAAAGTGTTTCCGCGATTTGTGCCGCGCGGGCAACCCGGTTGACGATAACGCCGACGCGCAGCGTGCCTCCGCGAGCTAGGTTTTCCGCGGCCTCCGCGAGCTTGCTGGTCAGCTTCTCTTCATCCTTTGCAGTTTCCAGGAAAGCACGTTTCGACGCGGAAAGCCGTGCTTGGAGAACCTGGTGATTGAGCGCCTTTTCCCGTTCTTCGCCGGAAGCCGGAAATATCTCCAGCTTTTCTCCGTCGTCTTCATCGGGCGGAGTCGCGGAAAGCACCGCGACATGAAACGGTGTATGATTGACGACCTCCGACCATTTCGCCGCACGGAACATTTTCACCGCCCGCAAGGTTTGCAGGAATGGCACCGCGCAGTGTGCTTCGTCAAGAAAGATGAGACTGTCGTTGGCGGCTAACCCGGCGTAGATAGGTGCCGCGAGCGCGCTGTGGCCGTAACCGCGAAAAAGCAGTCGGGAGCCAAGTTGGTCCACAGTGCTGGTAATGATGCCAGCCTGCGACGGAATGCGCGCCCAGCGGTCATCGCGTAGGACGCCGCCCCGCAGACGACCGACCGCCAGCGGGCGTTCACCGGGGGCAGACCGCGCAAGTCGAGCAATCGTTCAGCGACAGCTCGAATGGCAGATGCGGCATTTTTGTCGGCCAATTTCTCCGCCAGTTGCTCCGCTCTCTCGAACGCCTCGTCGACTACAATGCGCCGGTCCACGACAAACCAGATTCGTCTGGCGCTGGTTCGCTCGTGCATCGCCTTCGTGGATTGCGCGGCGAGCGCGTACACGGCGATGTCAAGACAGGCGGTCTTGCCGCAGGCCGTAGGAAGGTCAACCGCGTCGGGCCAACGCCCTGCAACGGATCGCTCGGCCAGCATTTCCTGCCACGGGAATGGGTCTTTTCCCCAAAGTGCCCGAAAGAATTCGGCAAATGTAGGAAGCTGGCTCATGATTCGATCTTCATCGGACGGCAGAGGCCGTAGCCGCGATAGCGTCCCGCGCCGATGATAAGCGGGCCGCGCACGGCTTCATCGAAAACGAGGATGGCGTGAGTGTGGCGACGTTCGCTGCCATCTTTGCGCCGGAGCCGTGGAAACATATGCGAGGGCGGCGCGCCCATGTGTGCAGACACGGGCGTGACGATGACTTCGCGTGGTGGGTGCGAAAGTCCGATGCGCCCGCAGCCGGCGCTGATCATCGCGGCGACTTCCGCGAGGTATTCGGCTTTCGCCTTGGACTTCGGATGATGGTCGTAGACGATTGGTGTGACCGTGCTCCAATGCGTCGCCCCGTCGGGATGGGCAGTCCACGTGGCCGCGCGGAGTGTTTCGAGCGGGCGAGCCATCGTCGAAGGGTTGAGCTTCCACGCGCCCAGTCTTCCGAGAACCAGCCCTTGTGCGGAAACACGCGCAGCAGCACGGAGCATTTCCGAGCGTAGTTCAGCCGGTGCGCCTTCTGGCAATGCGAGAGCGACCCCCGGCAGACGGCCATCTGCATGTGGATGACCGATGAAGGCCAGTGGTAAGAACGCCGCGTGCGTCGTTTGCAGCACGGCGCCGTCTGGCCCATGGCCCGTGAGCAAGCTTTTCGCTTCCGAACTCAGATCATTGGCGTGGCTGGCCAGTGCCTCTCGCCAGCGGTCAGTCAACGCCAGTGTGCAGGTGAGGTCCAGCTGGCGATACGGCCCGTCTTCGCGCTCAAGCATGAAGACGACCAGATGCGGACTAAAGACGCTGCCTGCCACCGAGGAAGTTTCGGAAACCTCTTCCGCTTTCGCATAACCGGCATAGGTGGAAATGCTTGGTCGATGGCGCGGCGGCTCCCCTGCGGGAAATGCCTCGGCGAGCTCACGTTTCGCGTTCGTTACAGCTTGTCTTGAAGGCGCCTCTTCGAGGGCAAGGAGCAGGCTTTCGTAGCGGCCGATTGCCTCGCGATTAAAGTTGCGATCCAGTTCCGCCAGCGTGCCAGCCTTGGGAACACGAAGCATATGTGTGCCGTGATTTTCGTTCGCGATCCACCGTTGAAGGTCGGCGGGAACCGCCTCGGCGAGCCACATCTGCACCAGCGATGTCGAATGCCCAATGCGCGTGACCTTTTCGCACAGCGCCGCCAGCGCCGCCCGCACTTCCGGTGACGGTTCGTTATTCGGCCAGTGAAGCGCCGCCATGTCGCTTGCTAGCGATGCGCGGGCAAAGATGCGGGGCTGCCGGTCACGGGTCAGCGGGAGCGAATGCAGGAATGACTTCGATGGCCCCGCCTTATCGTTTACCGGCACAAACTGCGTCACCGTCTTGCATAGTTCCGCGTCGGGCGCATAGATCTCTGGATTCTCCGACAAAGCTTCCAACCACAGCAAAGCCTTTCGCTCATCGGCATCCGCCCCGGTCTGGTAGTGCGCCGCCACCATCGCCATAAAGACGCGACCCGGATGAGGCGGCCATTCGACGCGCCCATAGTCGCCGTGAGACCCGACGGCGACGCCTTGAAGATAGCGGATGCCGAGGGTGAGCATGTCAGTTTGCGTCGCCGCCCTCTTCCTTGGTCGCTTCGAGCTGACTCAGCCGGACGAGATCCACTAGCTTTTGTTGAGGAGTAAGTTCGATCGGATCTTCCTCCCACGTCAGTTTGGCGGCTTTTGCCGCGGCGACCGCTTCTTTCAGCAACCCAACCGCTTGGTCGCCGGTCAGCGAGAAGGTCGCCGGTAATTCACCCGGCTTTTCGAGCACTTCCCACTGCATCGGCGCTTCCGGCCAAAGCAAGCAGCGTGAACGCAGACCCATTCCCGACTCGAACGCAAGAGTCGCGGCACAGAGCCCGAGTGCCGCGAGCACGGTTCGGCCAGTTGCATCAGCATCAGGCGACGATCCGCCACTAACCGGGAAACGCAACCGACGAAGGGCAATGAGGGAGAGCGTCGTGAGTTGCTCCGCGTATTCGATGGTCGTCCCAGCATAGAGATTCTTCTCGGTCTTCGCGTCTCGCTGCTTGGGAAATGGAACGCTGCTGTGGTTTACTTCCGATGGAGAAACCGCTGACTTTGCATTCGCGCTAGCTAAAGACCAGTTCTTATCTGCGGGCTTTAGCACCTTAACCGCAGCGCGAATTTCAAGCGGGTCACGTCGCACACCTCGAAGCAAGTCGCCGACAGTCGCCCCAACTCCCACAACCTCCGAGACCATCGCGCGCTCAAACTTTGCTCCCAATCCGCCTTTCGGTCCGGTGGAATCCCACATTCCAAAGATCAGCGCCGTCGGGCACAATTGATATAGTACCGTGGCGTTCTGCTGGCTGACGGTGTTCAAAGCCTTGCCTTTGCCGCTTTTTCGGAAAGGCGAATGTACCTTCTTTCCGTCCACTACCTCCTCGATTTCGCTGTCGCGCAAGATGGCATCCGCCAACCGATGCGGAACTTGCAAGCTGGTGATGGTTCCCACGGCATCAATCAACTTTCCCGCAGCCTTGTCGGCGTCCACATCCCCGGTTGGCGACCACTTTGAGAAATCCACCCTGAGAACCGGAATTTTGATCTTTCCTCCATCTAATGCGTCTTGCAGCGCTTGCTCCATACGGTTTGCCTGCGATTGCACGGTATCGAGTACCACGCATTCCACCGGGTCAGGCCGGCCCGGCAACCTCCGCTGCTCAGTGGCATAAACAGCCCCCGCGAAAGTTGGGGGATAGACCTTGTCGCCCGCGCCTCCGGCGGGCTGAAACTTACTGCGACAGCGGAAGGCGGCTGCGGAACCAGTGACGGCTTGGTAGAGTGTATCGAGTTTCATGGGCGGGACGGATGGGGGTTGATGGTGACTTGTAACGAGCGGATGCGATCGGATCAATCGAAACCGTGCGCGGCTGCCAGCGTGGCAAAAGCTTTCACTGTTAGAGCAGAACCACTCGCAGGACTGAGTTTGCCAGTGCGGTCCATTATGTCACGATACGGGAGACCGGCGCAAAAATGCGGTTTTCCGCGGAGAATAACCAACTCCTTCCGCCCGAGTAATGGGGCGGCCCTTCTTGCAAGTGCGGCCCCATTGAAGCAAAATACCTACTATGCATAGCTTCGAACGGATCACACACGATCCCAGAATCATGGGCGGCAAGCCCTGTATTCGCGGGATGCGAGTCACCGTTGGCCTGGTCGTCGGAATGCTTGCGTCCGGACATTCCACCGAGGATCTGCTGCGACTTTACCCATATCTCGAAGCCGAAGATATTCCCGCAGCACTCCAATATGCGGCGTGGCGCGCAATGGAACGGGAGGTGCCGCTGACCGATGATGAAGCTGCTCGTGGATATGAATCTTCCGCCGTCGAGGGTCCCATTCCTGCTGGCGACAGGGTTTGAAGCCGTTGATGTCACCCCAAACGCGATCGTTGAGCGGGTGCTGTTGGCTCTGGGGCAAAACCAGCAGGAGTTGCAGGATGGAGCAATCGTTTCCATTGATCCTTTCAAGGCTCGGGTGCGAATTCTCCCCTTAGCGAGTTGAAGACCATTCGGATAACTTTTTGCCGAATTCCGGAGTCGTGCAAAAAAACGTTACGATGTTCCTGTTCGTTGTTAACAGACCGCCATTCGTCAGATTTGATTCCATGTGTGCAGGTATGAGCTATGACTCTCTCACAGGGGATAGGACATCGGCTGGGGTATACTAAAAAATTCTGTGATTTAAGTTTTGCAGTATGCAGATGGCGTTCGTCAATAGCATTACGCACTGCAATGAATTCTATTTCTCGAACCTTCCGCTAAACAATCTTTCCCATGGCCCGCAAACAAAATGCACTAATAAAAACGACTCGTCCGCCGATCGCTCGGATCGAATACATCATCCTAAAGATCAAAACCGAACGCCGTCCAAACTGCTCGACCTTGGCCAAGGCACTGGAGGTTTCCCCAAAGACAGTTCAGCGCGACATCGATTTCATGCGGTACCAGATGGAGCTGCCGATCGAGTACGACCGTCTTCGGCACGGGTTCTATTTCGACGGAGTAGTCGGCTCGTTTCCGGGCGTTAGGATCACTGAGGCCGAACTGGTTGCGCTGTTCGTGGCGCGAAAAGCAGTCGAGCAATATGCTGGGACTCCGTATCAGAAACCTTTGGCGTCGGCCTTTCGAAAGCTATCTGCCGAACTGGATAACGAGGTGGCGTTCAATTGGCAGGAGATCGAGGGCGGATTGTCATTTCGCCCACTGGGTCTGGCGAAGCAGGATCTTGAGGTGTTTGAAACGGCAGCGACCGCCGTTCGCCAACGCAAGGAGTTGGAGTTTGAGTATCTAAAGGTACAGCAGGTGTCAGTGGAAAACTCCAAAAAAGAAGAGCTGCGCCGCGTCCAACCGCTGTCATTGCTCTGCGCTGAAAGTCAATGGTATCTCAGGGGGTACGACTTGGTCCGGCGCGCACTGCGGACGTTTCATCTTGGCCGAATGAGACGCCCGAGGCTTTTGCCGCACACATTTCATCGACCCGCCGGGTTCGAAGTTTTGGAATCGTTTGTTGATAGCATCGGGATTTATGAAGGGTTACACATTGAACCGGTTAAGCTGCGGTTCACCGGATGGGCCGCCCGGATCGCACCCGAACGCGTCTGGCACCCATCGCAAAAGACACAACGCCGCCAATCGGACGACTCGCTGGAAATGTCATTGAAAGTCGCGTTGACACCTGAATTGGATCGCTGGTTGTGGGCTTGGGGTGACTCCGTGGAGGTGATCAAGCCTATTGCCTTGCGGGAGCGCGTCCGGAATACGCATCAGCGGGCGGCAGTGGTGAACCGGTGATCAGCAGGGATCTTTACCAGCAAGGAGCCCTGAAAACGGTCGATCCGAGCTTATTTCTGGCAGACAAACGGTCGGAAAATTTGCTATTCTCCGAAGCTGCCAAGTCCGTTCCGCACCATGTTCTAATCTGTTCGATTATTCTGTATTTCGGCCACCGTGAAATAGTGTAGTAGGGCCGGTCAGCAGCGGCCATATCACCTGTTTGATAAATTAGACAAACCTCAGATTCAAGCGTCCCTTCGAAACATTTCTCATGCGGAGCAGAAAGCCAAATTTATATCCAATGGGCGCGCCGACACGCTTGTCTGTTCATCCGACGAAGTTAAGATGAGAATATGAAAATGACGGTTCAGACATGCGAAAAAGATCTCGAAGAAATCCAATCCTAAAGACGACACGCGAAAACAGTAAAGACACCGCAGCCCGTCAGCTTGCGATGGAGGCACTTGTCCTTAAACGACGGCGCGAGATCCTCGACGACATCGAATCGGGAAAATGGCGCGTCGAAATGCCGGCGATCGAAACGCTCCGAGCACAACGGGGACTTTGTGCCTGATCGCAGGCGCGCTGATGGCTGGGATTCGCACGCGCTTAGTGATCGCCCTCACCGCTCTTTTCGGTCCGGTCAAGTTCGACTTCGATCCTTTTCACCCTCACCGCATATTTCTCAGGTATGCCCTTAGAGCCATGCGCGGTGCTGTAGAGCTTGGTAAATTCAGCGCCAAAAAGAACGATCTGCGCGGAATAATAAATCCATAAAAGCAGCGTAATCAACGAGCTCGCTGCGCCGTAAGCGGACCCGGCGGTTCCACTGGCCAGGTATTTCCCAAGAAAGAATTTACCGACAATAAAAAGGACGCCTGTCAGAGTGGCTCCAACCCAGACGTCGCGCCAACTGGTTTTCACGTCCGGGAGGTACCGAAAAATCATCGCAAAGGGAACGATCACCGTTCCGATGTCGAGCACCCGGAATAGAAGCAGAATCAGAATGTGCGCCCCAGGGAGTTGATTTTGCAGATAGCTGCCGAAACTGCTCAAAATGCTTTCAAGAGTCAGAGAGACCAAAAGCAAAATGCATACGCCTCCGACCATGACGAAAGAGAGTATCCTCGCCGCAATGAACTGCCAGAGCCCTGATTCCGGTTTCGCTTTAACGGCCCAGATCGTGTTGAGGGTGTCTTGAAGTTGAACAAAGACTCCGCTGGCTCCGAAAATTCCCACAGCAATCCCTAACGCCGTCGCAAGATGACCATTCCCGGAGCGTGATACGCTTGTGGCAATTTCTTCGATCACCTTGATTCCGCTTGGATCGACCAGGTACTGCAGCTGCCCGATGATTTTGTCGCGCGCGTGCTCACGACCGAACAACAGGCCAAAAAACCAGAGCAACACAATCACGAGCGGCGCCAGAGAAAAGAGTGCGAAAAAGGCGAGTGCCGCGCCGGCTTGCGGGCATTTATCATTCACCCAGTGCCACGCGGCGGCCTTTAAAAGTGACCAGGTCTTTCTGGGATCCTGCATTGCGATTTATTCGCATCGCAGAGCCTTCTTGGCTTCGTCAATTTTCTTGGGGAAGCCAGGTACGATACTAATGAGTTAGCTCTGAATCTCCACGGGGCGTATGGGGCCCATGAGCCTTATGGGCCATATGAGACTGCTGAAATGAACGTTATTGAGTGCAGATACTCCTGTAGGGCCAAAATCCATTTAACCGCTCGTTTTCAGGGTGAACCGTGCTGTCTGATGAAGTTGTGCGTCCGGTTCGATTGCCATCGTTCAGCTGCCTCTTGATAGGCCGACTCGAGCGCCTCGATTCGGCCAGGCTTGGCGAATTCTGTAGCGACAGTCTGTGAAGCGGCGCAACCCATGGATCGCCATCGGGCTGGGTCACCGGCCAATTTGAGCAGCGCAGCTGTCAGTCCCTCAATGTCGCGTTCCGGCAGCAGGAAGCCGTTTATGCCGTCACCAACGGCTTCGGGAATGCCGCCATGATGGGTGGCAACGACCGGTAGTCCTGTAGCCATGGCTTCAAGCATCGAGTTCGGGACTCCTTCCTGATTTGAATCCGGAGGCAGTTCGCTCGGATGCAGGAAGATGTGGGATTCTTCATAGAGCCGCGTCAGTTCGGACTCGGCGAGAAATCCTCGGAAACTGACGGATTCCTGGAGGTTCAGCTCGTGGACCAGTGCTTGCAGTTCGGAGAGTAAAGGACCGTCACCTGCGATTTGGAAGTTTGCGTTCGGGAAAATTTTCTGAAAACCGGCAAATGCACGCAGAGCGGTACCCAATCCCTTCTTCGGCACCAGCCGGCAAGCCTGAACGATCCTCCAGGCTCCGTTCTCCGGGAGTTCCCTGTCCCTGTGTGGAAACCCTTCGATTGGAATTCCGGTCCGGTTCAGCCGGATTTTTTCGGGATTGCAGCCGAGGTCGATCAGACGGTTCGCAATCGATTCGCTTCGGACAAGGACGAGCGGAACGAGCCGGAGCAACTTGCGCAAGTTCGTCTCATAACCGCGTTCAGTCTCGCGACGTTGAACATCCATTCCGTGAAACGACACGACGCACGGGCGGTCCCAGCGCTCGATGAGCGGGAGCAGATGCACGCCTGTGTTTCCGAAGTAAATATGCATCAGATCGGGATCACGCCGGATGAGAATCCGGCGAAGCAGCTCGAATTCGCCCCGATAAATGAGTGCGGGCGCTCGAGCCAGATATTTCAGCCGGCCGCGTTCGAGCGGGCTGATTCCGGGCTTGCCGAGGAGTTCGACATCCGAAAACGGGTAACGATCAGCGTTTTCTCGGAACCTGGTAATGACGAATGTATTGGTCCTCTGAAGCGAAGTAATCTGGCGATAGATATGGAGCATCTCCGCCTTAAGGAAATAGGTGCAAAAACTGGCGACTAACAGGCGGGAAGTCTCACGTTCGGCGTTCACCGTTCGGTGTTCGGCGTTCCGGATCGGAGGTTCGAGGTTCACTAGGCGTTCCACGGTTCACAGTAGGATAGGCGTCTCGCCTGTCCAGTGCGCAGCTCTAAGCACCCCAATTGGCGTTCGGCGTTCGCAGATCGAGCATGTCGCGTCTTCGCTCCTTGCTTGGTTATTCCATTCCAAACTCACAGCCCGAGGAAGGTCCTCAATGCAGTCTTAAACTCTTCAACACCGCTTACCTTCGGCAGCGACAATCGGGATAATGGTCTTATCGGGAAAACGGGTTCGGAGGATTGCAAGATTCTCTTCGGCACCGGTCAGATCCATTTTGTTAGCGACAATCATCCAGGGACGTTGGCTAAGGGTGGGATCATAGAGATCAAGTTCACGACGCAAAGAACCGAGATCAGCGATCGGATTCCGGCCCTCACTTCCGGCAATATCGAGGACAAAGATAAGCAGCTTGCAACGAACGATGTGCCGGAGAAAATCATGGCCGAGCCCAACGTTGCGATGGGCTCCTTCAATTAGACCCGGGATATCGGCCACGGTGGCCCGTTTGTATCCATCAAAATCGACGACACCGATCACCGGATTTAGTGTCGTAAACGGGTAAGGCGCAACCTTTGGATGCGCGGCGGAGACTTTGCTGATCAGCGTGGATTTGCCGGCGTTCGGGTAACCAACCAGGCCGACATCCGCAATTTTTCGGAGCTCGAGAAGAAAAAAACCCTCTTCACCAGGTCCACCCTCCGTGAATTGGCGCGGGGCACGGTTCGTAGAGCTCTTGAAATGAGTATTCCCTTTCCCACCGGCTCCGCCATGACAAAGAGTGAAGTCCTGATTTTCCTGGTCGAGATCGGCAACCAACTCACAATCCGCGATTGAGATCACCGGTTTCGGAGGAGAATCGTCGGTTGCGTGATCTTCCGGCGGAGGTTCAAGCGCCTGGGGAGGGATTCGGTAGATGAGCGTTCCGGCCGGGACTTTGTAAACGGTATCGGCCCCAGCTTTGCCATACATATTTTTGCCGAGACCGTGTTCGCCACGGTTCGATTTCAACAGCGGCCGATAATAAAAGTCGACGAGGTTGTCGGTGTGTATATCGGTCCGAAAGATGATGTCTCCTCCCTTACCTCCGTCCCCTCCATTCGGACCGCCACGCGGAACAAATTTCTCTCGCCGAAAACTGACACAACCGTTACCGCCGTCACCGGCCTTTGCGTGGATTCTAATGCGGTCTACGAACATTACGAGTTGTCAGTGTCGGTTGTCAGTGGTCAGTGGTATTTGCAAGGAGGTTGGCAAGTGACGGGGTAGTCTAAATCATCGGATTCGACTCTGTGATCTCTGTGCCTTTGTGGTGAATTCTTCCTCTGTGCCCTCTTCCCTCTCTGCGCACTCCTCAGTCAGTCTCGGTTGTCAGTTGCCAGTGGAAGTTTGAAGTTCCGAGTTCGAGGTTCCGAGTTCTGGATTCCAGGCCAAGAACCCGAAACTTCGAACCCGGAGCCTTGAACCTTTCGGGCTAGCGAAGCAATGACTCGTACATCTTCTTCGTTTCGGCGGCGATGGCGGCCCAGCTGAATTTTTCGACAGCTCGTTTCCGGCCGGCGGCACCGAATTTCTTGCGCAGAGATTCGTCTGCCATGAGGTGGTTAATCTTTTCGGCAAGGTCACGTGCAAATTTGTCTGGATCCACCGGTTCAAACGGACTGGACTGCATCTGTTCGAGCGGAACGAGGTACCCGGTTTCACCGTCGACAACCACTTCTTTGATTCCACCGACCGCAGCGGCAACGACAGCGGCTTCGCAGGCCATGGCTTCAAGGTTGATAATCCCGAATGGCTCGTAGATGGAGGGACAACAGAAAACCGCAGCGTGACTGTAGAGCTGGTACGCAACCGGTTTCGCCACCATCTTTTCGATCCAGATGACACCATCCCGCTTGCTTTGTGCATCGGCCACAGCTCGTTTCATTTCCTCAGCGATCTCAGGGGTGTCTGGGGCGCCCGCGCACAACACGACCTGGAACCCAGGGTCAAAATACTTGATCGCGTTAACGAGATGAATAATCCCTTTCTGACGCGCGATCCGGCCAACAAACAAAAGAAACGGTTTATTCGGGTCAATCCCGTTCTCAGTTAATAGGTTTGTTTCCTTGCGCGGGTAATATTCTGCCGGATCGATACCGTTGTAGATAATGCGAATGCGAGCTGGATCAACGTTGAAAAGACGTTCCACATCTCGCTTCGTTTCTTGAGAAACGGCCACCACCGCGTCTGCCATTTCCGTGGCCGTTTTCTCCAGCCAACTTGAGCAATCATATCCGTATCCGAGCTGCTCCCGTTTCCATGGGCGAAGAGGTTCGAGCGAGTGGACGGTCAGAACCATCGGAATGTGATAGTTAAGCTTGGCCAAAATTCCGCCGAAATGCGAGTACCAGGTGTGGCAATGAACAACGTCGGCATCGATGCCCGCCGTGTTGAAGTCGGTGCAACGGCGGATCGCGCCGAAGACCGAGTTAAGGTTCTTCGGCGCACGAAATGTGGAAGTGTCCAGTCCGAACCCTTTGACCGTCAGATGCGGTTCTTCGACGTCCTGCGCCCCAAAACAGCGCACCTCGACATCCATGATCTTTGCGAGTTCACGGCTTAGGTAATCCACGTGAACACCTGCGCCCCCATAAATGTTTGGGGGGTACTCGTTCGTGAGAAAGAGGGCTTTCATGAGAGCATTAAGGAGCGAAGCGCCCCTGAAGGCAAGCCAGGCTGCAAAAATCACACCAAAGTCGAACCTACCAACGAGGCGTTCTTACTCCGTCCAGCGGTTCGGCTGTGGTGTGATTTCGATGCACTAACGGAACACGATCGGAATAATCAAAATGGCCAGAATGTTGGCGACTTTGATCATTGGATTGATCGCGGGTCCGGCAGTGTCTTTGTAAGGATCGCCGACGGTGTCGCCGGTGACCGATGCCTGGTGCGCAGGGGAGCCCTTGCCGCCAAAGTGACCTTCCTCGATATACTTTTTCGCGTTGTCCCATGCACCGCCACCAGAAGTCATTGAGATGGCGACGAAAAGACCGGTGACAATTGTACCTACCAGGACAGCTCCAAGCATGACGTATCCGAAAAACGAGGCAACCACCACGAAAACCACCGGCAACAACGCCGGTACAATCATTTCCTTGAGCGCAGCCTTGGTCACGATATCGACGCAATTGCCATACTCTGGGGTTTCTGTTCCAGTCAGGATTCCAGGTTTGCTCTGGATCTGGCGCCGAACCTCTTTGACCACAGCTCCGGCCGCTTTGCCGACCGCTTGCATGCTGAGGGAACTGAAAAGAAACGGCAAAAGGCCGCCGATAAATAATCCTATGATCACCTGCGGTTGTTCGAGCGAATAATCAGAAGCATCCGAGGCGTGGCCGCCAAGCGTCGAAAAATGCCCTCTTAGTTCGGACACGTACGATCCAAATAAGACGAGGGCAGCCAGACCGGCTGAAGCAATTGCGTACCCTTTGGTCACGGCTTTCATCGTATTGCCAACCGCGTCCAGTTCGTCTGTCACAGCACGCGTCGCTTTTGGCAGATCGCTCATAACCGCAACGCCGCCAGCGTTATCCGTGATCGGGCCGAACGCATCAAGCGAGATAATCGTACCGGCCATCGAAAGCATGCTCATTACGGCGATTGCGATTCCGTACAAGCCCACACAGGAGTAACTGAGAAAAATAGCGAGCGCGATAAAGATCACGGGTAGCGCGGTGGCCTGCTGGCCGATTGCCAGACCCGCTATGATGTTGGTCGCGTGGCCGGTTTCAGATGCAAGCGCGATGTTTCGCACCGGTCTGAACGATGTGGAGGTGTAGTAATTCGTAATCGCTACGATGACACCGGTCATTCCCAGGCCTACCAGAGCGGCCAGATAGAGTTGCACGGGTTCATACGTGGACTGCCCCATTTGAATCGTACCGGGAAAGAGGAGCGTGGTCGCCGGCCAGTATAAAACAGCGGAAACGAGAGCGTTCACGCCGACCGCCTCAATGAGCACTTGCGTCGGACCGGTCTTTCGGAAATTAACCCACCAGATCGCCAATATTGCTCCGATGACAGAAATACCTCCAAGCAGAAAAGGGTATACGATCGCTTCGGGAGAATTCTTGATCGTTAACGAGCCGATCAGCATCGCGCCGATGACACTCACCGCGTAAGTCTCGAAAACATCGGCAGCCATTCCGGCACAATCGCCCACATTGTCACCAACATTGTCCGCGATCGTAGCCGGATTCCGAGGATCGTCTTCTTCGAGCTGGCTTTCGATTTTGCCAACCAGATCGGCTCCGACGTCCGCCGCTTTCGTGTAAATACCGCCGCCCAACCGAGCGAAGACACTGATCAGACTAGCGCCAAGTGCCAACCCCACCAGACTGCTAACGGCGCGTTCAGCGCTTCCAAGGACAGCCTCACCAATTTTGAAATAGATTCCTACTGAAAGCAGGGCGAGCCCGACGACCAACAACCCGGTAACCGCTCCCCCGTTAAACGCAACCCGTAGCGCTGCATGTTTCGAAGTTGTAGCCGCTTGTGCGGTGCGGCTGTTCGAAAGGACGGCGATCCGCATTCCAATATATCCCGCAGCCATGGAACAGGAGGCACCGATGAGAAAGCCCAGGGAAGTGTAGAAGTCCCTGACGAATATCAGAATGACAAAGATTATTGCGGCGATGATGCCGACGGAGATGACCTGCCTATGTAGATACGCTTTTGCTCCCTCCTGAATTGCATTCGCGATTTGCATCATCCGTTCGTTGCCCGCTGAACAGGAAATAACGGATCGGATTAAATAATACGCGAACCCGAGGCCGATTAGCGCGCAGACGAGCGCTAACCAGACACCGGAATCCAACAGAAATGTGGACAGCAACGGGGACATCATAAGTGGACGTGAGAATGCAACTAGTGGCCGACCATATGGATATTTGCAACCTGCAACTCAATCATTTTCTCACGTCGCTCAGGATTGCTTTCTGGGCGTGGAGACGGTTCTCGGCTTGGTCGAAGATGGTCCGAGAATGCTTTTCGAGTGTTTCTTCGGTGATCTCTTTCCCTCGATAAGCAGGTAAACAATGGAGCACCAGCGCATTGGGAGCGGCCTTGGCAACAAGCGCCTCATTGATCTGAAACGCTTCCAGCTCGACGAGCCTTTGGACGCTTTCCTCTTCAAACCCCATGCTGACCCAGACGTCTGTATAAAGAACGTCCGCGCCTTCCGCGGCCTCCGCGGGATCACCGGTTAGGACAATTCCTGGGTTGGTCAAGCGCCCAAGCAAAGCAGGCAACGGCCGATAATTCTCAGGGGCAGCAATCCGCAGCTCGAATCCGAGGCGCTCTGCAGCCCAAATCCAGGAGGTCGCGACATTGTTGTTCCCATCGCCGATAAAGCAGACCACCAAGCCCTCGAGCGTTTTTCGCGCTTCGAGGATCGTGAGAAGATCCGCTAGAATCTGGCAAGGGTGCTCTGCGTCGGTCAGTGCATTAATCGTTGGGATTTGACCGTACTCGGCGAATTTTTCGACATCAGACTGCGCGAACGTCCGGATCACAGCTCCGTGAACCATTCGCCCGAGCACGCGAGCCGTATCGATAATCGGCTCCCCGCGCCCCAGCTGGATATCGCCGGCGGATAGAAAAATGACGTTGCCTCCCATCTCCCGGATCCCGACTTCAAAACTGACACGGGTTCGGGTCGATGGTTTGCTAAAGAGCATGGCCCAGGTTTGGCCGGTCAAGAGCTGTTCTGACGGTTGGCCGCGACTTGCTTTGAACTGAATCGATAAGTCGAGCAAAGCCCGCAACCGCTCCGGGGTCTGCGATTCAATGGAAAGAAAATGCTTCATGCGATGGCAAAAATCCTGGAAGAGATGCCACGATCAGCGTGGCCGAATTTCGTCGAGTGTCTGAGCCAGAATCGACACTGCCTCATCGATCTCTACTCGAGAGACGATCATCGGTGGCAGCCACCGGATTACAAGGGGCCCGGCCGGCACCGTTAGCAGCCCGTTTTTCATTGCAGCCAGGACGGCTACGTTGGCCGCCGTTTTGCCGTCGACCGCGAGCGGCGCAAATTCTTCGCCTAACTCGATCCCAATCATCAGGCCTTTCCCGCGCACTTCACGGACCCCTGAGAGCGTGGAAAGCTGTTTCATTGCGTAAGTCCCTGTTTGGCGAGCATTCTGGATCAGATCATCCTGATCGATTGCTTCCAAAACCGCCAGAGAGGTCACACAGGCAAGAGGGGTCCCTCCGAAAGTTGTTCCGTGAGTGCCCGGTTTCAGCAGATCGCAAAGGTCAATCGTTGCGCCGGTCAGAGTTTTCACCGGTTTCTTTCGAATCCAGGTGGCACCCAACGGAAACCCGCCACCAATCCCTTTCGCCCAGCTGATCGTATCCGGCACCAGTTCGTCGCCTGTGATTTCTTTCCAACCACACCAGTTCCCAAGCCGGCCGAGGCCGCATTGGATCTCGTCCAGCATGAGCAATAGACCATGCTGATCGCAGAGACGCCTGAGCCCAATCAGAAACTCGCGGGAGGCCGGGAATATACCCCCTTCGCCTTGGACAGGTTCCAGCAGTATCCCAACGGTGTCACTGCCAATTGCATCTTCGACCGCCTGCAAATCATTGAACGGTAAATGCCTGAAACCAGCCAGCAGAGGAGCGAATCCCTGTTTTACCTTATCCTGACCGGTCGCGGAGATCCCGGCCATCGTTCGGCCGTGGAAGGAGCGAGTAAAGGTCAGGATTTCATGGCGCGGCTTCCCATTTGCCGACGGTCCGGCGCATTCGTTACCAAATTTTCGTGCCAGCTTGATGGCGGCTTCATTCGCTTCCGCACCGCTGTTCGAAAAAAAGATCTTCCCTGGAGTCCCGGCGATATCGACGAGACGCCGGGCGAGTTCACCTTGCGGACGCGTGTAATAAAGATTCGAAGTGTGAATCAGCTCTCGCGCTTGCTTCTCGATTGCCTCAATCATCCGTGGGTGCGCGTGACCCAGCGTTGAGACGGCGATGCCAGCTCCGAAATCGAGATACTCTTTACCTGCTTCGTCCCAGACGCGTGCTCCACGTCCACGAACTAACGTAAGATCATATCGTCCATAAGTCGGGACGACGAATTCTTCGAAAAGTCGTTTGGTGTCGGATTGGAACGCAGTGGCAGTCATGAGAAAGCGCGGAGAATAGCCTGTCCCAGGCGATCGCACAAGCCTGCAAGGAGTAAGAGAGTGCGGCCCAGGCAAACCGGCCATCTACCGAGCGCGGTATCGACGCGTCAGCGCTTATACGACCTATATGACTTATACGACCTATATCCCCGCACGCCCAAACCTCCGGGCTTTTCGGTTGACATGCTACCCACGCAAACTCTAATAAGAGCCCGGGCCTGATTTTATTGCCTTTCGAAACAAACCAGCTGCAGGTCTAACTTTTGCCTGATGTGCAGCTGGCTTTTTTTTGAAAAGAAGCCGGGCTTATACCGTTCCCCTGAAACATCTGATCCCCCAGTTTTCGTCTGTTGGAAGGAGTTACAACGATCATGCGCATCAAGTTCCCCTATTTATTACCGCTCGCCGTCGCGCTGGCGGCCACCGTCGTATCATCGACCGGGTTTGCCAAAGACATCGATCTTTGGTTTACGCCAATGTCATCCGAAGGACCAACGAAGGCCCCTTTAACCAAATGGGCTAAGGAAGAACTCCCTAAATTGCTTCCCGGCATTACGGTGGGCAACAATTACGGACCGCCAGTCTACCAGGATGGTCAGCAGAAATTCGTCGTTCAAGGCCGCAAAGGTAAACCGGACGTGATCGAATCGGTGCTCGAAGGGATGATTGCCTATCAGCGTGCCGGGCTCTTGGCGCCGGTCGACGATCTTTTCGATAAATGGGCGGACAAAGATCAGTTTATCCCGAGCACGATCAAAGCGTTGACGATCAATGGGAAACTTTACGGGATCCCGTACAACACCAACGTGCGCGTCCTGCTTTACCGGAAGGACCTTTTCGAGAAGTACAGCCTGACTCCACCGAAAACCTGGGACGATTTGCTCCAGGATGCGGCAACGATTTCCTCCAAAGAATCAGGCGTTGCCGGCATCGGGCTAACCACCAAGAGCGGAAGCGTCCGCACATTTCAGGAGTTCATTTCATTCTTCTTCGAGGCGAATAACGGTGAAAATCCGTTCAAGTACGATGACTCGGCTAAGAAATGGGTGATGAACACGACCCCGGAAAAGCTGGGCGAAGTTTTGAAGCTTTATAGTGATCTCTTTTTCGCTGCGACTCCTTCGGCCGCGAATCAGAATTCCCGTGGAAATGATTATCAATCGACGGATACCGACTACGTTTCCGGGAAAAGCGCCATGGTACCGATGGGCCCCTGGATATACCAGTATCGTGCCAACAGCGATGTCGCGAAAAAAATTCTTGAACAAGAAACCGGCGTAATCCCGCTTCCGCTGCCGCCGGGCGGTGTTCAGGCAACTTATCTTGAGGTTAAACCGATCTCGATCAACGCGTTCAGCAAAAACAAGGAAGACGCATGGAAACTGATCCAGGCTCTGACGAGCAAGGAATTCATCGCAAAGGAGAACCAGCTCGAAGGGGTTAACCCACCCAGAAAAGATGTCGCTGATTTGCCTGAGTTCAAAAGCGACTGGTGGGAACAGGCATTCATCGCCCAGTTGCCAACCGGGGTTGCACTCGCTCCGATCAATTGGGGTCTTGTGGTCAACGATATAACGGAGGCGCTGCAAAAGGCGATTTACAAGAACGCAACGCCTGATGCCGTTGGCAAGGAGCTCTATAATACGCTGGAACAACGTGCCAGCGGCGGTCAGCTGTAACTCCTTCACCTCTTAGACCGGGGGCGGTAATGCGCTCCCGGTCTCGTTTCGCTGGTCAGCCTAACTTATAAATGAGCGCGGACACTTCGACTAGACAGAGTCCGATCGCACTTTTGCGAAGCCTGGGCAAAGGCAGCTTCGGCTACGCTCTGATTTTTCCAGCCCTTTTCGTCATTCTCGGATTGAATCTCTATCCGACGATCGAGGGCGTCATCACCTCGTTCACTAACCAGTCGCTGATTGATCCCGGCAAATCCGCCTGGGTCGGACTGGAAAACTACGCCAAGCTCCTCAAGGACCCTGTTTTTCAGATTGCGCTGTGGCATTCGATGGAACTGACGCTCTCCGCCGTGGTCCTGCAAGTCTTGCTTGGCCTGGCTTTGGCGCATCTCCTCATCCAAAAAGTTCCGGGCATTCACTTATTTCGCAGTGTCGCGATGATTACCTGGGTCCTCCCGATCATCGCTTCGGTTGTCATGTTCCGGTTCATGACGCTGCCCAACTATGGGCTGGTCAATATCCTGCTATCTGATATTGGGGCCGGCCGTTTTGCACGGAACTGGTTCGGAGACGAACAGACGGCGTTCCCATTAGTCCTGATCATGCATCTATGGCGGAATGTGCCCTTCTACGCGATCGCATTCATGGCAGCCATGCAGGCGATTTCAGCGGACCTGTACGAAGCCGCGCGAATTGATGGTGCCGGCGAATGGCGCCAGTTCTGGTTCATTACGCTTCCCAACCTGCGATATATCATCCTGGTGATGGTCGTCCTGCACGTTACCTTTACGTTCAACAACTTCGATTTCGTCTTTCTTTCGACGGGAGGAGGTCCTGTGAACGCGACAGAAGTCTTGCCAACCTACATTTACAAGCAGGCTTGGAACGGCTACGCGCTCGGGTATGCAAGTGCCGGGGGCGTGATCATGCTCGTGATCCTGGTAGTTCTTGTCATGATCTGCAACCGGTTCATCAAGGGGTTATCTGAACAATGAGAAAACGTATCCCAACCCGATGGATTGTGACCTATTGCGGACTCGCGATTTTCTATTTCTTTTTATTGGTGCCCATTGCGTGGCTGGTGCTGTCAAGTTTCAGGAACAGCGATTCGGTTCAATCGGGTCGGCTGCTTCCCGCGCTGTCGGAACTCACCATTGCGAACTATGTCGAGACATTCCAGATCAGCAATTTTTCCACCTTTCTGATTAATTCGTTTGTCATTGCCTGTTGCGTGACCGTGCTGACTGTCTTGTTTGGGAGCCTGGGCGCATACGCCTTGAGCAGGTTCACTCTCAAAGGGAAACGGTTTTTTATGATGGCAGCATTGCTGCCTCAGTTTTTCCCGTATGTTCTGGTCCTGATTCCGTTCTACGTGCTCATGTCGAACTTGAACCTCGTCGACACTCACATCGGATTGATCCTGACGCATGCCTCGCTCACTCTTCCTTTTGGACTCTGGATGTTAACCGGCTACTTTAACGCGATTCCAAAAGAACTCGATCAGGCCGCGCTAATTGACGGTTGCTCGAGACTCGGCGTTCTCTTCCGGATCCTTTACCCGGTGGCGGTCCCGGGACTTGTAGTCGCCGGATTTTTCGCTTTTGTGGTTTCCTGGGGCGACTACCTGTTTGTCTCGATTCTCTCCCAGACGAATGCAACGCAAACGCTGCCGATCGGTCTGCAGACTTTTATGAGCAGTCTAGAGGTGAAATGGGGATTGATCACTGCGGGGACCGTCCTGGCGATCGTGCCGACAGTCATTTTCTTTTCGATCGTTCAACGCAGATTGGTTTCCGGACTCACCGCCGGAGCGGTGAAAAGCTAGCGCAAAAATCTCGCGAGCCAAGGTTCGTGAAATATTTCGGAGCCAAAAAAATTTAAGGAACCGCCGGTTGATTTAGCCCGGAGTTCACTGATGCTAAACCGACTTACCCTCAAAATATCAAAGATCAGTTATGCCGAAGATCACATTCATTGGCGCCGGAAGCCTGGTATTCACCCGAAATCTCTGCAACGACATCCTGCTGGCGCCCTGTCTGCAGGATTCCACGATCAGTCTGATGGATGTTGATCCAATCCGTCTCGAACAGAGCCGACGTATCGTTCAGTCAATCGTTGATCATAAGAAACTGCCTGCGAAAATCGAGGCAACTACCGATCGGCACGCTGCGCTCCTCGATACTGACTACGTTATCACGACATTCCAACAGGGGGGACTGGACGCCTACAAACTGGATATCGAGATCCCTCAGAAATATGGAGTCGAGCAGTGCGTCGGCGACACGCTCGGGCCAGGCGGTGTCTTCCGAGCTCTTCGCACGATCCCTGTTCTCTGGGATATCTGTCTGGACCTGGATAACTACGCTCCGAACGCGCTTCTCCTGAACTATGTCAACCCGATGGCGGCAAATTGCTGGGCCATCCATGCCGGAGTTGTCCAAGCTTACGTCGGACTATGTCACAGCGTCCAAGGGACAAGCGAGATGCTCGCCGAATGGATCAACGTCCCGTATAACGAAATCACGTTTCTCTGCGCCGGGATAAATCATCAATCGTTCTTCTTGGAATTCCGCCGCGGCGACGAGGATCTCTATCCGGAAATCAGAGCCGCGATCGAGCGCCCGGAAATCTATGGAAAAGAGCCGGTCAGGATTGATCTGATGAAACACTTTGGGTACTTCGTCACGGAATCGAGCGGACATGCGAGCGAATATGTTCCCTATTTCCGCAAGAGCGCGAAAATGGTGAACGAGGCACTGGTACCAAAATTTACGGATAAAGTGAATGCATGGTTCGACTACGGTCGCACCGGAGGATATCTGCGGCATTGTCATGAGCGGATCCAAAAGTTTCAGAGCGAATTTGAAGAAATCCTTGCAGGGGATCCGGCAAAGACTCGCAGTCACGAATACGGTTCTTACATCATTGAGTCGATCGAATCGAACACGCCGATCTGCATTAATGGCAACGTTCCAAATACGGGATTGATTGACAATCTACCGGAAGGTTGTTGCGTCGAGGTCCCCTGTCTGGTGAACGGAAACGGCATTCAGCCGACAAAGGTGGGTTCGCTTCCGTCACAGTTGGCTGCGCTGAATCGTACGAACATCAATGTCCAGGAATTGATTGTCGAGGCCGCTATAAACGAGGATCTGGAAGCCGTTTATCATGCCGTGATGCTCGATCCGCTTACCTCGGCTGTCTGTACCCTGGATCAGGTCCGCAGCATGGTGGACGAACTAGTCGAAGCCCAAGCACAGTGGCTGCCGAAGCTTGCTTAGTTGTCGGTTGTCAGTGGGGAACAACTGAAAACTTTCTCGATAGAACTTTGAGTTCGGCACACAAGCCTCGAGTCCCCTACTCCGCACTGGCAACTGACTACTGACACTGACAACCTCTTAAGGCACTATTTCTGTGCCGATGCCGTCGGCCGTGAAAATCTCCAGGAGGAGGGCATGGGGGATTCGGCCATCGATCAGGTGCACTTTGCCGACACCGTCATTGAGAGCTTCGACTGCAGAGAGAACTTTTGGAATCATTCCCCCCTCGATAATCTTATGCTCGATAAGTTGGGCAACATTCTCACGGTTTACCGTCGGAATCAGAGAGTTCGGATCTTTGACGTCGCGCATGACGCCCATCACGTCGCTGACATAAATGACTTTTGAGGCCTTCAAAGCTCCGGCCATTGCGCCAGCGGCGACGTCGGCGTTTACGTTGAGAATCACCCCTTCGTCCGTCTGGGCGATCGGCGAGATGACGGGAACAACTTCGCGGTCAATCGCTTCGCTAACACCGCTAAGCTCCAGCGAAGTCACTTCACCCACAAACCCGACGTCGACCATGTTTTTACCATCAAACTGAGGAGCCAAACGCCTGGCTTTGAACACGTCGCGGCCGGAAAACCCCTCCGCCTGGCCGCCAAATTGTTGCATCGTTTCGACGATCCGCGGCCGGATCACGGTATCCAGGACCTCTTCGACGATCTTGATCGTTTTTTCACTGGTGATTCGCAGCCCGTTCACAAAACGAGGGGCCGTACCCGCTTCACGCATCCGTTGCGTGATCGTTTTGCCACCGCCGTGAACCAGGACCTGGTGGATACCAACCGCCGCAAGAAAAACCACGTCTCGAAGAAGGCGTTCGATCAGATGATCGTCTTCCATGGCGCTTCCGCCATATTTGATGACAAACGTCTGACCGCGAAACCGTTGAATAAACGGCAACGCCTCAAGCAGCGCTTCCGCTTTTCGAACCTGAAATTGATTCAACATGCCTGGATCACCCTCTTTCCACAATTTACTCGCTCATGTTAAACCTGACGTATTCTGGCGTCAGATCGCTCGTAAACACTTTGTACTCCGCCGAGCCAAGATGGAGGTCAATCGTGACTTTGAATTTTTTATTGCTGAGAACTTCCTTCAATGTTTCGGGTGGAGTGCCACTCGCAATCCCGTGCCGCGTGGCAACCACACCGTTATAGAAAATATCGATCATTTCTTCCCGAACCTTAGCGGAAGAATAACCGACTGCATCGATCACCCGGCCCCAATTCGGATCCTCGCCAGCCCAGGAACATTTCACCAGGGAGGAGTTTGCCACCGCTTCTGCCGCTTTCCTGGCGTCCTGGTAGGTCGCCGCCCCTTTCACGTGTACCTCAACAAATTTGGAAACTCCCTCGCCATCTTCAACAATCATCCGTGCGAGTTGCCTTGTGACAAAGTCAATTCCTTCGGAGAAGCGAGCGTAAGCGTCAGCTTCAGCTTCGATCGGTGGATTCCCGGCCTGACCGTTCGCCAGACAGATCGTCGAATCGTTGGTGCTCATGTCGCCGTCGATCGTGATGCAATTGAACGACTGTTCCACGCTCTCGGAAGTCAGCTTCTGAAGATCCCGTTTGGAGATTGCGACATCGGTCGTGATGAAACAGAGCATCGTCGCCATGTCAGGGTTGATCATTCCGGCCCCTTTTGCGATCCCGCCGATCCGGACGGTTTTACCGAGCAACTCCAGTTCGATTGCGATTTCTTTGTGGAAGGTGTCGGAGGTCATGATCGCTTTCGCGGCTTCTTCGCTGCCGTTCGGATTCAATCCAGCGACCAATTCGGGCACGGCTTCTTCGATTTTTTCGATTGGCAGATCGCGCCCGATTCTTCCGGTCGAACAGACCAAGACCTGCCTGTCCCTGACCCGCAATTCCTGGGCAACGGCTTGCGCCATTCTTTTGGCGTTTTGGATCCCGGTGGACCCTGTACAAGCATTCGCGTTTCCGCTGTTTGCGATAATGGCTCGAGCGTTTGACGCTCGCAGATGCGCGGCGGAAACCCGGACGGGAGCCGCTTTGATTTTGTTGGTCGTGAACGCCGCCGCTGCAACCGCAGGATAATCCGAGATAATCAATCCGAGATCCGATTTGTCCGACTTACCCTCCTTGATCCCGCAGCAAACCGCTCCAGCCCTAAAGCCTTTTGGCGCTGTCACACCGCCACCGATCTCATAAAATGTAAGTTCCATGTTCGAATTCGGACCGCCCCTGACTCACCAGGAGCGGATGTCCGCCGAGATTTCTCTGCTAAGTTCCGAGCCCCAAGGATTCTTCCCATCCATTCATCACGTTGAGACACTGAATGGCCTGGCCGGCAGCACCCTTGACGAGATTGTCCTCTGCGGACATCAGAATGATCCGCCCAGTTCGCGGATCGATTCGCCAAGCAATCTCCAGCCGATTTGTGCCAACAACGTTTTTGACGTCGGGATACCGGTCCAGTCCCAACAAATGGATAAACCATTCCGAGCCGTACGCCCGCTCAAAAACATCGGTAAGTGTCTCAGCAGTCAGCGGTTTTATTGGGTCGGCGTGGATGGTCGTTATGATTCCCCTGTTTAGCGGGATAAGATGCGGAGCAAACTGGATGGTGACCGCTTCGCCCGCCGCGTTGGAAAGTTCCTGTTCAATTTCGGACAAATGACGATGTAAAGGCAAGCCGTAAGGACGCGCACTTTCATTGCATTCGACAAAGAGCAAGTCCGGTTCGGTTTTCCGACCCGCACCACTCACGCCACTGAGGCTATTGACGATGATGCTCGGAACGCGCACCAATTTTTCCCGTAGAACCGGAACCAACGGCAGAAGAATACTCGTCGGATAACAACCAGGGCAAGCGACTAGATCAGCCTGCCGGATTTCGGATCGATAAATTTCCGGGAGGCCGTAGACCGACTTTTTGAGCAATTCGGGAGACGGATGCTCGCTTTTATAGAAAAATTTGTACACAGCCGGATCCTTGACCCGGAAATCGGCGCTCAGATCGAGTACTTTGATGCCCGTCGAGAGTAAGGCCGTTGCGTACTCTGACGCAATGCCGTGCGGGAGGGCCAGAAAGGCATACTCCACGCCGAGCGGCGATAAAATTGTCGGGTCAGGCTCGACAAATGCCAGGCTCGCAAGGGGCGAACGCCTACCGATCCAGCGAAATATCTCCGATGCCTTTTTGCCGGCATATTGTCTCGACGTCAGAGAGGTGAGTTCGACCAAAGGATGCTCGGATAGGCGCTTCACCAGCTCTTCGCCGGAATAACCGCTCGCTCCGAATATAGCGACTTTCGCTTTCTTCATTTCTTGTTGGCACCACGCTTTTAGGGGTAATCACGTGAGTATAGCCCTTGGTTGCCTCATGGAAAATGCAAAACCCGAAAATTGGAGCTGTCGATTTTTCCCTCTCGCCAGCTGAGGATCGCGCGTGTAATTTTCAGCCCTTTAATCCCATGCCAGACGACCGAAAATCGCCCGAAGCACGTCAACAGATGACCGATCTTGAACGAGTGCGCCATTCTTGCGCGCACGTGCTGGCCACGGCAATTCTTCGGATATGGCCGGAGGCGCAGTTCGCCGCCGGGCCACCGGTTGAGAATGGATTCTATTACGACCTTGAATTGGATCATCACATTTCGCCTTCGGACTTCGAGAAAATCGAGGCAGAAATGAAAAAGGTGGTTAAGGAGAACCAACCGTTCGAGCGGATTGTTATCCCCAGGGATGAAGCATTCCGTCTGGCAAAGGAAGGAGTTCTCGGTGCCCTCGGTCCACGAGCCAAACCAAGCAAGTTCAAGCTCGATATTCTGGAAGGGATCCCGGAAGGGGAAGAAATTTCGTTGTACCGGAATGGGGATTTTACCGACCTTTGCGCAGGACCGCACGTCATGCGAACCGGGAACATCGGCGCATTCAGGCTCACCTCGATCGCCAGCGCTTATTACAAAGGGGACTCAAATAATCCCCAACTCCAACGGGTTTACGGGACCGCTTTCAAAAATAGAACCGAGCTTGACCAGTATTTTCAGCAGGTTGAGGAGGCAAAAAAGCGGGATCATCGCAAGCTTGGCCGCGAACTTGAATTGTTCCACATCGACGATGAAGTGGGATCTGGCCTTGTCCTCTGGAAACCGAAAGGGGCAATAGTTCGCAAGGAACTTCAAACTTTCATTTCCGAGGAACTTCGACGGCAGGGGTATACCGAGGTGTTCACTCCGCACATTGGAAAGTTGGCGCTGTTCCGAACCTCGGGGCACTACCCGTATTATAGCGATTCGCAGTTTCCGCCGTTGATTGAGCCAGAGACCCTGACCCGTCTAGCGGACGAGGGATGCACCTGCGCCGACCTTTCAAATCGTCTCAAGAAAGGAGACATCGACGGGTATCTCCTCAAGCCGATGAACTGTCCGATGCATATCAAGATCTATGCATCGAGTATGCACTCGTACCGGGATCTCCCAATCCGCCTGGCGGAATTCGGCACCGTCTACCGTTGGGAACAGTCCGGAGAGCTTGGCGGGATGACCCGTGTCCGCGGGTTTACCCAGGATGATGCTCACATATTTTGCACCGGGGAACAGGTCCTCGGCGAAATCCAAGGATGTTTGCAACTCGTTCTGAAAGTATTGGGAACCCTAGGATTGGACTCGTACAGGGTCCGGATCGGGCTGCGTGATCCGGACTCGGACAAATATGTAGGGAGCGCCGAGCAATGGGAGCGGGCTGAACAGGCCCTTCGAGAAAGCGCTAAAACTCTCGGAGTTCCGTTTAGTGAGGAACGGGGCGAAGCGGCGTTTTATGGGCCAAAGATCGATTTCGTGGTCAAAGATGTGATCGGACGCGAATGGCAGCTGGGCACGGTACAGGTCGACTACAACCTGCCCGAACGATTCGGCCTCACTTACATCGGACCGGACAACTCAGCCAGCAGACCAGTGATGATTCATCGCGCCCCGTTTGGATCGCTGGAACGATTCTGTGGCGTTTTGATCGAACATTTTGCGGGAAGTTTCCCGGTTTGGCTGGCACCGGAACAGGTTCGTGTTCTGCCGATTTCTGAGAAGCACCTCGAATATGGAAGATCAGTTTTCGAGCGTCTGCTGGAAGGGCAAATCCGGGCGACAATCGACGCTTCTTCCGACAAAATCGGCGCTAAGATTCGCCTTGCCCAGCTGGAGAAGGTCTCCTATATGTTGGTTCTCGGCGCACGAGAAGAAGAAGCCGGCCAAGTTGCCGTGCGCAGCCGCAAAAGCGGCGATGAGGGTGCTTTTAGTGTGTCGAATTTCGTGGAACGAATTCAAAAGGAAATTAAGGAACGTAAACGTGATTGAGTGCTCCGCCAGGCACCCCGGCTGCATTCAGAGGAGAAAAGGTTTATTCAGCAACAGCAGATCCGAGTCAACGGTCGAATTCGCGCTCGTGAAGTACGAGTGATTTTAGGTACGACCAACGAACAGTTGGGGATTATGAAGCTGCAGGATGCGCTTCGACGAGCTCAAAGCATTGGGCTCGATTTGGTTGAAGTCGCTCCGACCGCAAATCCCCCCGTTTGCAAAATTGTCGATTTTGGAAAATATCGATACGATCTGTCCAAACAGGACAAAGATCGAAAGTCGACAACGTCCAAACTCAAAGAGATCAAGTTTCGGGTAAACATCGATCCGCACGACTACGGGATCAAAGTGCGCCATGCCGAGCAATTCCTGGATAAAGGGAATAAGGTGAAGTTCCAACTCCAATTCCGCGGCCGGGAAATGAGCCACAAAGAACTGGGCGACCAGTTGATGCGACGGTTGAAAGATGACCTTACCACTATGGGCCAGGTCGAGATGGAACCGAAGCTTATGGGCAAAAGCATCAACATGACGATGTCCCCATTGCCTGTGAACAAGCGGAAGCGCCGGTTCACCGCGGAGAACGAAGAGTTGCCGCCCGAGCCGGAAGACACCGAGGATTGAGGGGAACTCGGAGTTCGAGGTTAGAGGTTCCGGGTTCGAAGTTTGAGGTTCCGGGTTCGGAGATAGGTCTTATGTGGCCGATGGGTCTTATGTGGCCGATGGGCCTCATGCGGCTAATGGGATAAAATGAGCTGGGCCGGCCGACTTGACAGGGCCGGTCGAGGGATGTACAAATGCCATCCCGCGCTTTTCGAAGAAGGGCAATCTATGGCTGATACTCAAATCATTTTGAAAGAAAATGTCCCCGGTCTGGGTGCAGAAGCTGACGTCGTCAAAGTCAGCAAGGGTTTTGCTCGCAATCATCTGATTCCCGCCGGGAAAGCCTACGAAGTCACTCCTTCCAATTTGAAGCGACTCAACCAGCTCAAGGCCAATCGCGCAGAAAGAGAAGCTCGCGAACTGAACGAAGCCGAAGAGTTCTCCCGCAAGATCGGGAAATTGAAACTTGAGTTCACCCTTGAAACCGGAGAAACCGGGAAAGCGTTTGGATCCGTAACCTCAAAGGATATTGAAGAAAAACTTCAGTCCGAGCACGGCATCACGATCGACCGTCACAAGATCGATTTGGAACGGCCTATCAAGGAAAGCGGAGAGCGAGAGATTCCGATTAGACTTCATCACGACGTCGCGACAGTGTTGAAGGTCGAGGTGAAGGCTTTCGTCCCCGCTCCGCCCGCGGCCACGCATGAAGCGAGCGAACCGGCCGAAGGTAAAGCGAAACCGCGACGTAAGACGACTACAAAGGCTGGAGCCTAAGCACGAATGGCACCTGGTTCCCAGGGTTTGATGAAACCTGCGGAGAACCCCAAGGACGCTACGGGGACAGCCAGTGGGGCACGAAGACAGAGTTATTCACAAGATCCTCACAACCCATTCACCGCTCGTGAGGTCCCTCGTTCCCTCCCCTTTAGCGAAGATGGCGAGAAGGGTGTCCTCTGCTCCCTGCTGCTTTCTCCCAGAGACGTTGCAGACATCTGTGTGTTGCGTCTCCGTTCCGACGCGTTCTACATCCCGGCCCACGAAATCATTTACAATCTGGTGCTGGAGTTCGGTGAGAAGCGAAAGCCCATTGATTTTGTTTCGATCAAGCAGGCGCTGAAGGATCGCAATCATCTCGACGAGATCGGCGGTCCCGAATACCTGAGCGATCTGTATAACTTTGTCCCCACATCGGCCAACGCTTCGTACTACATCGATATCGTTCGGGAAAAGTATGTCCTGCGCCGATTAATCAGCACCTGTACGAAGTTATCAACACAGTGCTATGACCAGCAGGGAGAGCTCGAACCGTTGCTGGATGAAGCCGAGAAGGAGATCTTTGCGATCACCGGCGAGCATGTCAAAACAGACATCGTGCCGACCAAAGATCTGGTCATGGACGCGATCGAAAAAATTGAAATGCTCTACGAAAACCGAGGATCAGTGACTGGACTTTCAACAGGGTTCGTCGAACTCGACCGGATGACTAGCGGCTTGCATCCCGCAGAGATGATTGTGATCGCAGCACGTCCCAGCATGGGCAAGACCGCGTTCGCGATGAATATCGCGGAATATGTCGCGATGGAGCTCGCAAAAGCAGTGGCTGTCTTCAGCCTTGAAATGAGCAGCCAACAGCTCGTTCAACGCATTCTCTGTTCCCGAGCCAAAGTCGACCTCCAGCGCGTGCGCAATGGATTTCTATCGGAACGCGATTTTCCGAATCTGACTGCTGCGGCATCTCAGGTCGCTGCATCAAAAATGTTCATTGATGATACCCCCGGGCTGACAATCACCGAGCTCCGTGCCAAGGCACGCCGGATGAAGTCGCAACATGATATTCAGCTGATCGTTATCGATTATTTACAGCTGTTACGCTCCATGAGCCGGAGGGCGCAAGACAACCGGCAATTGGAAATCGCGGAGATTTCGTCCGGAATCAAAGCCCTCGCAAAAGAGCTGCATCTGCCGATCATCGTAATCGCGCAGTTGAACCGGCAACCGGACACGCGAGCAAAAGAAGGCGGCCGCCCGCGCCTGAGCGACCTGCGCGAATCGGGTTCAATCGAACAGGATGCCGATCTGGTGGGACTCCTTGTCAGACCGGAATATTACGAGACGGACGATGAAGGCAAACAAGAGCGAGCCGGCGAAGCGGAGTTGATCATCGCTAAACAGCGAAACGGTCCGACGGGTGATGTTCCCCTAACCTTTTTGAAGCAATACACCCGCTTTGAAAGCCGGTCCAGGGACCGCGAGGCCGCCTGAGGAGTTCCGGGTTCGGAGTTCGGTGTTCGAAGTAGGATAGGCCGCCTGACCTCCGTAGCCTTGCTGAAGGACGGTTCTCGCCTGTCAGTCACCACCTTCCAGGCAACCTCCTCTCAATCGTTCTCGTCCTCGATTTGGGCGTCATTTACACAGGCGTTCACCGTTCGGCGTTCGGCCTTCCTTTTCCACTCCGAACCTCGAACTCGGAACTCCATCCGTGTCCAAAAACTTCGTCTTGTATTTTTAGCGGAGGTGACCACTATATGTTGTGGTCGGAATTCCGATTACAAACTAAAATGCGATGCCCTAAATGCGGAAACCTTGAAGACAAGGTTATCGATTCGCGCTCGGCGAAGGCGGGTGCGGCGATTCGTCGGCGTCGCGAATGTCTCGCCTGTCAGAATCGCTTCACGACTTACGAAGAAATTGAGCGCCGCGACCTGCGGGTTATCAAACGCGACGGACGCCATGAGCCATTCGATCGACAGAAACTTCTGGGCGGAATGGTCAAGGCCTGCGAGAAGCGGCCGGTCAGCTATGATGCCCTTGAGCGCGCTGTTGAGGAAATTATTCAGGAACTCGAGCACACGTACGATCATGAGGTGCCGACACACGCGATCGGTATTCGTGTCATGGAGCGGTTGCACGGATTGGATGATGTTGCTTACATCCGTTACGCGTCGGTTTACCGTCAATTTCAAGACATTGGCGAATTCATTCACGAGATTGAATCGCTTGGCCGCAAGATCAAGCGCAACACTCTACAACCGGATCTCTTCGTACCGTGATAGCTTTACGCGACTCTCTTCCCTTACTTCGGCAAGGCGAGAACGAATACAGTTCCATTCGTCAGGATTGGCTCTGCGCTTGCCTCTACCGAGCCGCTGATAAAGCTGGCTACAGCCGCTGGTGGCTTGCGGAGCACGTCGCAGCAACAATCGTCTGTTACCTGTCCAGAACATACGAAAAAAACGTTATCCTGGAGATGGAATTGCGCGAAATCATTCTGGCCGCACTGCAGGCTATCGGTTACGCCGAGGTTGCCCTTCGCATGGAGACAGTTGCTCCGCCATTCGAACTGTCGCTCAGTCAAATCGCCGAGGAAGCGGGACCTGGATACGAGCTCGCTTTTTTTCAACTTTTGCAGGATCGGATTCAACCCGCATTGTCGGAACGCGCGGCGAATATTTCGGTGTACGGTTTGCAATCGTGCGTGAGAACATTGCAATCCGCGAAAACATGGAGCCGGGAATGTTCGAGTCTGAGGAGCGAGATCGTCAATTTCTTGCGCGGCCATCTGCAGCGCGCAGAGTTGAAGACTGAAATCATCTTAACCATTCGATGACACTCTTCGAAAAAATTGTCGCTCGTCAGATCCCGGCAAAGATCATTGCGGAAGACAATGACTTGATTGCGTTTCATGACATCAATCCCCAGGCGCCAGTCCACGTGCTTCTCGTCCCAAAAAAGCCGATTCCCCGCTTGGCCCGGGCCACGGACGAAGAGGGCGCCCTGTTGGGAAAACTGCTTCTAAAAGCTCGGGCGTTGGCCGAGGAACTGGGAATCGCTGAATCCGGGTTCCGAGTGGTGATCAACAACGGGCGCAACGGCGGCGAGACCGTGCCTCACTTGCACGTGCATCTTCTTGGCGGACGTCCTCTCACATGGCCACCGGGGTAGGAGGTGTCGGCGTGTGCGGGTATCGGCGTGTCGGCGTTCGAGGTTTGGATTCCGGGCGCCGTGAAGAGTTCACCACGGAGACACGGAGGAGGAGTGCGCAGAGGAGCGGAAGAGGACACAGAGGATTGGATTCACCACAAGGCGCAGAGGGCACAGAGATTTGGAATTTTTGGGTCCAGCTGTCTGGACCAGAGCGATGTCGCGTTGAACTCGCTGCAGAGACATGGACGCGCAGAAACCGCCAGAAGGTTCGGGAATTCAAAGTAAAATTGGCTTTCAGCCTGTCTTCGATTGGCGTCTCGCCTCTCCGTGCCGGGGAAGAGTTCACCACAGCAATTGAGCCACGGAAGATTCGGTTAGCCGCAAAGGCGTCTCGCCCGTCCAATTCCCAGCTTCAAAGCCAGCCTATTTAGAGGATCCACCTGTCTTCAGGAAGTTTGCCCCACCTGTGTCGTTTAGGCGGAGCTCCCATTCCCCTCAAAATAAGGGCGGACAGCCAGTGGCGTGAACGCTGACTTCCAATCAAGGCCTGTCATTATCACACGCGCAGTCTAGCCTCCTGGAATTTCTATTATCGGGTCTGGGGCATGTGCCTTGAATCCCGAACACCGCAGGGCAAAATCAAAAATCCTCCAAAGAACTACTCCCGGAACGTCACGCTAAGCCGATCGGCGAGCTGAGATTTTACTCGGCTATGAGCGGCGTTCGCTTCGTCCTGGGTCAACGTTCGGTCGCTTGCGCGATATGTCAAACTGCAGGCAATCGATTTCTTGTCCGCCGGTACCTTTTCACCGGTCGAATCGATGAATAGATCAAATAACCGAACATCCACAAGAAGAGGTTCATTGGCAGACCCGATAGCGTCCAGCACCGCCTGGTATTTCAATCCTCTGTCTGTTAAGAAAGCTATATCGCGAACGACTGCAGGATAGCGGTCGAGCGCTCGGTATTTGAATTCTTTTCCAACTTCGCCCGGATTCAATGTGAGCTCCGCCACCAGAACAGCGTCACGCGCCCCGATCTCTTTCGCCAAACCTGGACGGATCTGCGCGATCCGGCCGACCGTTTGACCCTCGGCGTCAATGGCACGGCAAAGAAGCGGAGCAAAACTCGTTGGTTGATCTCTGACGAGAGTCAGGTTTTTGGAAAGAGCAGTATTGAGAATCCCTTTAAGGGCGAAGAGATCAAATACACTCCCCTCCTGGTTCCAGGTTTTGTCTTGGCGTTCACCAGAGACAAGAACCGAGAGTACAACAGTTTCCTCTATAGTCGCGACCTTGAACACGCGACCGATTTCAAAAATCGCTACACTCGCTGATCCGCGATTGAAGTTTCGTTCGGCCGCTCGAATCAGTCCCGGAACGAGAGAGGGCCGCAGAATTCTTTGATCCTCACTCAAAGGATTACGCAAGTTGAGAGGCGAGGAGACCGGTTCCAGCAGGTACTCTAACGAACGTTCATCCACGAGTGTCAGGCTCCTGGCCTCGAAAAGTCCGAGGTCGGTCAGCTTCAAACGCAATCGCATCAAGTCATCATGGACTCGATCAGGTTTTGAACTCTCGGTTGCCGACGCCAGAAGACGTGACGGAATGTTCCGGATACCGGCCATTCGGCATACTTCTTCGACCAGGTCGACTTCGTTAAGTAGGTCAGGGCGATAACTCGGTATTCGCCACCCATTTTCACCGATATTCTCCAGACCAAGCCGGGTCAACAAATCGGCCAAATTCGGAACCGGCATTCCCAACAATTTCTCACAGCGTTCTGGGCGCAACTTGATCACCCGATCTGAATTGGGCACCGAACCTCCAACAAAGGCATGCGAATCCGCTTTGCCACCGGCGACCTGCAAAATCAGGTCGGTAGCTCTCGCGCCGCAAAACAGAACAGCACCGGGATCGATCCCGCGTTCGAATCTGAAACTTGATTCTGAAATGAGTCCCAATCGCCGGCTTGTGCGCCGGATGAAATTTGGATCGAAATAGGCTGCCTCAAGAAGCAGATCAGTCGTGGTAGCTGTGACACCGCTCTGCTCGCCTCCCATCACACCGGCAATTGCGACCGGACGCTCGTGATCAGCAATGACGAGATCCGCCTGATTCAATTCATACTCTTTGCCATCGAGCGCGAGCAATCGCTCTCCGGCAGCTGCTTTTCGAACGACAATACCTCCGCTGATTTTAGAGAGATCAAACGCGTGAAGTGGCTGCCCGAGCTCAAGCATGACGTAATTCGTCACATCAACAACATTGTTAATCGAGCGCACACCCGCAGCTTCCAACCTTTGTCGTAGCCATGCGGGGCTTGGACCTACCTGGATTCCGCGGATGACCCGTGCCGAGTATAACGGACACGCATCCAGGGCATTAACTTGAACGACTGCCAGATCCTGGAGTGTTCGATCTGCATTCGCCGTCACGGCGGGCAACTTCGCCGGCGGAAGTTCAAGAAGCGCAGCCAATTCCCTGGCAATTCCATGATGGCTTAGCTGATCCGGTCGATTTGGAGTCACTTCCACCTCGATCACCGTGTCAGGAGGAAACAATTCCGACAACGGTTTCCCGATAGGAGCATCGGCGGGCAAAATCAAAAGACCGTCGGCATCTTCCGCCAATGCCAATTCACGCGCACTACAAAGCATTCCTTCTGATTCGACTCCCCTTAGTTTGCTCGCTTTGATTTTAAGGCCGCCCGCAAGCAGAGCTCCCGGCAACGCGAGTGGGACTTTGTCGCCAGTGCTAAAATTCTTTGCGCCGCATACGATTTGGCGTGGAACCCCTGATCCATCATTTACCCGGCAGACACTCAATCGGTCCGCATTCGGATGTCGCTCGAAAGAGTCGATTTGAGCGACAACTACCTTTTCAAAGTTAGCGCCACGCGGTTGAACACCTTCCACCTCAACCCCGGAAAACGTCAGAGCTTCGACAATATCGGAAACGGAGCGATCCAGGGGCAGGAACTCCTTTAGCCAACTGAGTGACAACTTCATCGTGCGAACTGTGCTAAAAATCGTTGATCGTTCTCGATCAGGAGCCGGATGTCAGGCAACGCGAACAGAGACATCGCAAGGCGTTCGAGGCCCATCCCGAATGCGAATCCGGTCCACTGTTCGGGGTCATACGCTTTATCGCCCCGTTTCGAGTTGATCTCTTCGAAGACAGCCGGATTCACAAGGCCGCATCCCAAGAGTTCCATCCATTTACCCCCTTGAATGCTGGGCACCCGGATATCCAGCTCAAAACTTGGTTCCGTAAAGGGAAAAAAATGGGGTCTGAGACGAGTTTCAACGGTGGGGCCGAAAAGTTCACGCACAAAATATTCCAAGGTTCCTTTGAGATCGGCGACGCTCACGCTGATATCCACATAGAGACCTTCCAGTTGGTTGAACTGGTTCAAGTGCGTCGCATCAATCTCGTCGCGCCGATAGGCGGCGCCTGGCCCAATCACGCGAACCGGGGGCTTCTGAGCAACCATCGTTCGAATTTGAACGCTGGAAGTGTGCGTGCGCAGCAATCTTCCATCGGGAAGATAAAAGGTGTCCGAATCATTGCGTGCCGGATGATTCGCCGGGGTATTGAGCGCGTCGAAACAGTGCCACTCCGTTTCGATATCGGGGCCATCTGCCAGTGCGAACCCGAGTCGACGCAAAATGCGCACCGCTCTGTCCTGCAAAAGCGTCAATGGATGGAGCGCGCCCGAGCGGAATTGAGCACCCGGGAGAGTCTCATCTATCCCGCCAAGAATTTCCGCTGTCCCTGCAGACTCCAACTCGTTTTGACGACCATCGAGCGCCGTCGAGACAGCATTTCGAATTTCGTTCAGGAGCTTGCCGATCCGAGGACGATCCTCTTTCGGCAAATTGCGCATATTCTCGCTCAGCTGTGAAATCACACCGGCTTTGCCGAGGAATTTCACTCGAGCATTTTCGAGCGCAATTTTGCTACCTGCCTGCCGGATCTCTTCAAGCGCTGTTTCCTGCAACCTTTGAAGCTCGTTGTCCATTGGTAGATTGAATAGCCCAGAAACCTCGCAAGCCAAAGCGCTCGTGAGATATCCGGGCTTACCAGATGTGCCGCGTCCGGTTCAGGCCGCGTTTTTTTGGCTTAGCGCTGCGACCGCCTTGTCCAGAATGGCTTTGAAAGTCGCTTCGTCGGTCACGGCTAAATCCGCCAATGCCTTGCGATCGATCTCAATTTTCGCAGCCGTCAAACCTTCCATGAACCGGCTGTAAGTCGTGCCAAACTGGCGGCAGGCTGCGTTAATCCTCTGAATCCAGAGGTTGCGAAAATTGCGCTTCCGAGTCTTGCGATCCCGATAAGACCAATACTTCGCCTTCATGGTGGCGTCTTTTGCGTAGCGAAATAGCTTGGACCGACGCCCTCGAAATCCTTTCGCTCTATCGAGAACTCTTTTGCGGCGCTCTCTACTGGCGCGCGCGTTAGTTGCTCTTGGCATTCACTGATAACCGGCCAGGGCCGGACCCTCGTCGCACAGGCTGTTGTTTTATATTCTGTTCTCCGACCTCACCTGTCGCATCAGCCCCGCGCATTGCGGGACAGGAGGAGAACAGTGTCCCAATCTCAGTGGAACGGCAGATTCTCTTTGACCCGAGCCTCGTCAGTTTTGTCGACGACTGCGGTCTTAGCGAGTTGACGCTTGCGCTTCGCGCTTTTGCTAACCAACATATGTCTGCGGCTTGCCTGGCCACGCAGCACTTTGCCGGTTCCAGTGATTTTAAAGCGCTTCGCCACAGCCTTCTTTGTTTTGCGTCTCGCTATCGGTTTTGGCATAAGGAGCCGGGAATCTAAACCGTAAGGTCGACTTGGCAACAACAATCTACGCGCAGTTCAACAGGCGCCCCTCAGTAATCATGGGCTCAAAATGAAACTGCATCGATACAAACCGGAAGCGACTTCTTCTTCACGATCGACGTGCGTGCCAAGAATCCGTTCGATCATCTCCCGTTCGAGCCGTCGCACGAGTGGAAAAGCCTCCAGCAGATCGAAGATAGGGGAATGATATTCTATCATCGCCAGGCGGTCTTCACTGCTGATCTCAGACATATACCCTTCCTGATTCCTAATTTTTGCGAGAGTTTCCGCCTGCTCCAGAAGCCCGTTCCCGCGTATCTTCGCCATGTACTCGTTCGTTTTTGCCGTAAAAACTGAATACAAAAGCTTCTCCCCGGCCGCGTGACCATACAACCGATTGGCGGCATGGAGCAGGTCGATCGTCATCGCGTTTGCCCCGGAAGGATAGAAAACATGCGCCTTGTCAGTGAGGCGATACACCATTTCAGGTCGACCCACCGGCTTTGGGCGGCGCCAGGTATCAACGTAGCCAGTCCGTTCAAGCTCGTCGCAGTGTTGCTTGATCCCCATATAACTGAGCTTGAGCCGCTGGCCGAGTTCGTTGACGGAGAGCCCTTGCGTTTTTTTCAACGCGTCAATGATTCGCATCCGTTGCGAACGGCCAACTTCGCTTATTCGTTTCATCGCAATTCTGCTGTCGCTCAGGAACCGGACGGCATCCGTGCGTCATCCCGCCACAAACGACCCAGATCGGAAATCTACTTGCCGACTTTCACGATCGAGTAAGTTTTCACGCCCTTGCGATCGAGCAACAGCAAAAGATTTGGCTTCCCTTTCTGATCGGCAAGCGCCTTTTGAAATGAATCGGTATTGGTCACTTGATTGCGGCCGACTTCGGTAATTACATCCCCTTTTTGGATATCGGCAACGGCTGCCGGGCTATTTGGAGTCACTTCAGTCACAACGACACCGGAATCCGATTTCAGGCCGAGTTCCTGTTTCAGCTCAGGAGATACGTCCTGAACCTGCACACCAAATGTGGAAGAAACATTTTCGGTCGCGGGGGGCGGCGCGTCGCTGCTGGCTAACTTATTCGGATCGGAGGGCAACTCCTCGGTCGTTACGTTCACAGTGATCTTCTTGCCGTTCCGCCACACGCCCAGACTGACTTGTGCGCCAACCTTTTTCTTCAGAATCTCGTTTTGAAGCTCTCTGGCCGTCCCAACCGACACATTATCAACGTCGGTGATCACGTCGGCCGGACGCAAGTCGCTCTTCGCAGCCGGCGTATCGGCCTGAATCGTCCGCACCACGACACCCTTGTCCACGCCTTTAAACACTTCGGCGCGATTTTGGTCGTTCAGACTTTCGATGATGATGCCGAGCCACGGCCGGATGATTTTTCCCGATGTGATGAGCTGTTCACTGACCTGCTTCGCCAGGTTACTCGAGATCGCAAACCCAAGTCCTCGATTCAGGCCATGAATCAACGTGTTCATGCCAATCACATTACCGTCAATGTCACACAGCGGACCACCGCTGTTGCCAGGATTGATCGCAGCGTCCGTCTGAATGTAATCCTCGTATTTATCCGGAAGCAGCTCGTTACGCCCTTTGGCGCTTACGACCCCTGTGGTGAACGTATACGCAAACTTATAGGGCGTTCCTATCGCGCAGACGATCTGCCCAACCTTCACATCGTCGCTGTTCGCAAAATTGATGGTCGGCAGACCAGTGGCCTCAATTTTGATGACAGCGACATCTGTTCGCTCGTCGAATCCGACCACTTTGGCTGGTAAAGTTCGGCCATCTTTCAGCTTTACCTCAATCTTGTCTTCGCCGTCGATGACATGGTCATTCGTGACAATGTAGCCGTCCTGGCGAACGATGAATCCGGACCCTTCGCTTTGGTCCGGTTGATCCGTATCGTCGTGAGGACCGCGGAAAAAGAAATCAAATCCATCGGGTGGATTCGCCGGATTACTCTGCCGGTTGTTTTTCTCGACATCTACCACGACAACGGCTGGAGCAACTTTTTCGTAAACGGCTGTGTACGCGTCATTTAGCTGATGTGCGATGTCCTTCGGCGATTCCGCGGAAGGCGACTCAGCAAACAATTTCGGCGTCAGGGGTTGGTTTACGAAAAGGAGTCCCCCGAGAATAAGGGCCGAAGCACGATCAAATACGCTCATAATGCAAATCCACCGTCACGGAAAAAAAATCGCCCGCGATCGAGTGAAGAGATATTCCGCTACCGACGCGGCGAACGCAACACTGGAGTCCAACGCCCAAAAGCGTGGAAGCGATTCCGGCCGCGATTGACAATCGAAAGGGAGCCCTTAGCTTCTTAACCGTCTAGTCAATTCAAATGCACACATTAGCTGAAACCGCTGATAAGCGGTTCCTTTCGTTTGCCCCCGGTTTCTGGTCCGAGACTGCCCCTGAGCTCTGGAACGACTGGAAATGGCAGCTGAAAAACCGGGTTACAAACCTCCAAGGGCTCGAACAGAAAATAAGGCTCACCCGCGAGGAACGCGCTGGAGTAATTCTGTCCGGGAACAAACTTGCTCTGGCGATTACTCCACACTTTTTCAACCTGATCGATCCCGATGATCCGGCTTGCCCAATCCGCCGCCAGGTAATCCCACGCATCGAAGAAGCGGACCGTTCACCTTTCGAAATGGCGGACCCGTGTGGCGAAGATTCCCACATGCCGGTCCCGGGCCTGGTTCATCGGTATCCTGATCGAGTTCTTTTTTTAGTCACCGACCGATGCGCCTCCTATTGCCGCTATTGCACCCGCAGCCGTGTCGTAAGCGGTGTCGGGGAACAGGAGTTGCACACCAATTTTGAAGAAGCGTACCGGTACTTGGAATCGCACACAGAAGTGCGAGACGTTTTGCTCTCCGGCGGAGACGCTCTGCTTCTGTCCGACGATAAGCTTCGCGGGATTCTGCGCCGGTTGCGCGCGATCGAGCATATTGAGTTCGTCCGAATCGGAACGCGCGTTCCGATCTTCCTGCCGCAACGCATCACACCGGAGCTGTGTCAGATGCTTCAGGAATTTCATCCCCTTTGGATGAGTGTCCACGTCAATCACCCGCGTGAACTGACGACCGAGGTTAAAGCGGCGCTCGAGCGCCTCGTTAATCACGGCGTCCCGCTTGGCAACCAAAGCGTCCTCTTGAAAGGCGTAAACGACGATTTAGCCGTCATGAAGGCGCTGGTCCATAAACTCATAATGTGCCGAGTGCGGCCGTACTATATTTACCAGTGTGACCTGATCCACGGATCGGCACATCTGCGAACTTCTGTCGCGAAAGGGATCGAAATCATCGAGGGGCTGCGCGGCCACACAACTGGGTACGCCGTGCCGCAATTCGTCATCGATGCGCCCGGAGGTGGCGGCAAAATCCCGATCAATCCCGGATACGTTCTCGAGCATGACCGCGAGAAGATCGTGATTCGGAATTACGAAGGAAAAGTCTTTCAATATCCGGAACAGGATATGGCCGGAAACGCCGTCCAGAATCAGGAATTCGTTGATGAATATTTGATCTCCTAGAGCCGCTCCATGAGCGGCTCTTTAGCCCGGAAATCTCACGAGCGCTTTGGCTCGTGAGATTTCCGGGCCAGGGGTTTTATGTGGACCACCGGAGGCTGCGGCTGTAACTGCAACAATGGCCGGGATCGTTGTTAAACCACGTGCGCGAATATTTCATGGACACGATTGGGTCTATGGGTCCGATGTCCTCAAAGTTTTCGGCGATCCAAAGCCAGGCGACGTACTTTCTCTCAAGGATGGCCAGGATCGATCGCTCGGATCCGCTATTTACAACCCGGTGTCGCAGATCGTCGCCAGACGTTTTTCGCGCCGGAAACAGGATCTCGATAAGGAATTTTTTACTCGGCGGATCGGCCAAGCGATCGCATCGCGGGAGAAACTTGGGGCGCTCAGAAATCCGGGCCGGATCGTCTGGAGCGAAAGTGACGGTCTACCGGGATTGATTATCGACCGATATGGTGAGCATTTAGTGCTGCAGACGCTAACGCTCGCAATGGATCAGAGAAAGCCTCTAATCGTCGAAGTCGCCAAGCAGTTGCTTTCGCCTGCTTCAATCATCGAGAGGAATGAGGCGCCAATCCGAAAAGCGGAAGGCCTGGACTTGGTTATCGGACTCCTTTTCGGTGAGTATCCGGGGCGAATAGAACTCGAAGCCAACGGGATCAGGTTTTACGCCGATTTGTTAACCGGCCACAAGACCGGTTTGTACCTCGATCAGTTGGACAATTACCAGACCGTGGCAGAAATCGCCGGCGGTAAACGAGTGCTTGATTGCTTTTCAAACCAGGGTGCTTTTGCAATTGCATGCGCAAAGGCCGGTGCATCGGCGGTAACTGCTGTCGAAATCAGCGAGTCCCTGGTGAAGTTGATCGATGAGAACGCGCAACTCAACGGAGTCACCATCACGACCAAAGTAGCGAATGTGTTCGATTATCTGTCTGACCAGATTCGCGAGAATGTCCAATTCGATCTGATCGTTCTCGATCCGCCTTCTTTCACGAAATCGAAAGAGTCTCTCAACAGTGCGCGGCGGGGATATAAGGAGATTCACTTGCGCGCACTCCAGTTATTGCCGCCGGAAGGATACCTCGCAACATTTTCCTGCTCTCATCACGTTTCACGTGAAATGTTTTTGGAGATGATTGTCGATGCAAGCGTCGATGCGAAACGACATGTGCGCATTCTCAAAAGCCTTTCACAACCACTCGACCACCCTATTCTTCCGCATATCCCCGAAACCGAGTACCTTAAGGGATATTTGCTTCAAGTATTACCGGGCCGTTAACGAGGGCGCCGAGCATCGGCTTCTGAACCTGCGCAAAAATACTATTTCTTCCAGGCCTCAAAAACACAGATTTTCGTTGCGGCCTTGTTCGTTTTCCTGACAATGGAGTTTCATGGCGGAGAGTATGAAAGAACCGTTTCTCGATCTTCCGGAGGACCAATCGGCATCGCCGGAGATGCTCGATTCGCAGGTCCAGCGGGCTCAGGAACAACTGCTGCAGCTGAAACGGCAGCAGGAACAGATCGAGAAACAGAAGCGCGAACTCGAAGAGCTCAGCCGGAAACAGGAGGATCTGGAAAAGGGTCGCGCCGACATGATCGAAAAACTAACCCGCTCGCTCGTAGTGATCGAACGCGAGACGTACGAGACAGAGAAACGCGTCGAACAATTGCGAATGACAAACGCAACATTTGCACAGCACCTTGACTCGCTCGAAAGAATAAACCCCAAAGCGTGGAGTAACCTGGATCTGAACAAGGAACTCAGCAAAGCGTTGAGTGCCGTCGACGATGCTCGGTCCGAGTACACAAAATCGCTGACGAAAATAAATGCTAAGTCTGACGCCGAAATAATCAGTACCTCCACGGCGACCGTTGACGAGGGCTACGACGCGGCGCCTTCCGACGAGAGTTTCATGGTGTGGCTAAAACGCGGATTTGCCTTTACTCTGCCGATCCTCGTTCTTGGGCTATGCGCGCTTTTGGCTGCTTATTTCATGCGCGGATAACGCTGTTGAGTGATGGGACGTAAACGCTTTAACGATTCTCCGATCTGGGCGAAACAGGACGAGCTCCAGAAACAGGAAGAAGATCTGCGCCGGCAAATGGAGGAGCTGCAGCGCAAGATCGAGGAAGCTCCGAAGCTGGCGCAGGAAGAAGAAGAGCGCCGCCGTCAGGAGCGAGTCCTGCGCGCATCAACCAGACGGAGTCCATTTGATTCTCCCGATATCCTTCAGGATTCCCGACATGCCGAGGACCTGTTTTCAGAGCGGCCCCGGCGCCCGCGCCGAGCGGAACGACGTCAAGCGCGACTGCGTTTGATCGTTTCCTGTCTCGCGGTTCTAGCGCTCGCAGCGGTTGTCATTTTTCTTACGATTCAGATGTTCAATCATCTCTGAGCAACTCAAAACTGTTTCGGGGACGGGACGTTAAAGGCGCTAAGACATTCCCCCCAAACGTTATGACCTTTCTCGACTTTATTCTCGGCCGGTCTCTCTCCTCGGACGAGGACAAAGAGGAACGGGTAGGACCTCTTGCAGGCATTTCTGTTTTCGGTCTGGATGCGCTCAGTTCGGCAGCATACGGACCCGAAGCCGCTTTGACGGTTCTCATCCCGCTTGGGCTCGGCGGCCTGGGATACAGTCTTCCAATTACCGGCGCAGTATGCGCAATCCTTACCATCGTCTATTTCAGTTACCGCCAGACGATCGCCGCTTACTCGAATGGTGCCGGGTCTTACACGGTTGCCAAAGAGAACCTCGGCGAGAACGCCGGCCTCCTGGCTGCGATCGCGTTGATGATCGACTACACGTTAAACGTTGCGGTCGGCATCTCCGCCGGCGTCGGCGCCCTGATCTCTGCCGTTCCCAATTTACAGCCATACACTTTGGCTTTGTGCCTCGCCATTCTGGCGCTGCTCACTTTTCTTAATATGCGCGGTCTCAGGGAAGCGGGTTTGGCGTTTATGCCCCCAACCTATTTGTTTATTGGTTGTCTCGGCATAATGATTGCGCTCGGAGTCGTCAAAGCTCTTCTCTCTGGCGGGCACCCACAAGCGGTTACGGCACTGCCGGCTGCAGCGAGCAGCCATTCTCAAATCACTCTCTGGCTCTTCCTGAAATCGTTTGCTGCCGGTTGCACTGCGATGACAGGCGTTGAGGCGGTCAGTAACGGTGTCCAGGCTTTCAAAGAACCGGTCGTAAGCTCCGCCCGCCGAACGCTGACACTGATCGTCGCAATATTGATTCTTCTCTTGCTCGGTGTCGCCTATCTGGTCAGCGCCTATCACATCACTGCAACGGACCCCGGTGCGGCCAACTACCAAAGTATCCTTTCACTCTTGACCCAGGCAGTGCTTGGACGGGGACTCTTTTACTACGCCGCAATGGTCGCGGTTCTGCTGGTCCTCTGCCTCTCCGCAAACACGTCGTTCGCAGACTTTCCGCGAGTTTGTCGAACGATTGCCCTGGACGGCTATTTGCCCTCTTCGTTCGCGGTTCGCGGCAGACGCCTGGTATTTACGGAAGGGATCGTTGTCCTGACCGTACTTTCAGCGCTGATTCTGATCCTCTTTAACGGAGTCACTGACAAACTAATCCCGCTTTTCGCGATTGGGGCGTTCCTCGCATTCACGCTTTCCCAGGCCGGAATGGTAAAGCATTGGTTGAAATCGCAGGAACCGAGGGCTGGATTGAGTGCTACGATTAACGGCGTTGGAGCAATCGCCACCGGCATCACGTTTCTTATCGTGATCCTCACAAAATTCGCGGAAGGCGCATGGCTGGTCATTATCGTGACGCCGCTACTCTATTTGTTCATGCGCTGGATCAAGCGGCATTATATGAATGTCGGTTCGGAAATCGGCATATCCGGTCCAATCGAGCTTGCGCAACCGAGACAAATGATTGCCGTCATCCCGGTTGATAACATTAACGTGGTGGCTCAGAAAGCGCTCCAGATCGCCTACAGTTTGACCGCTCAGGTTCACGTGATGCATGTCGAAAGAGAAAATTCCCCCAGAAATTTCTTGGACGAGTGGTATAAGGATGTCCATCCGGCAATCGCGAAGCTCAATCTGCAAGACCCTCGGGTCGTACTCTTGCAGTCACCGTACCGGAAAGTGATCGCGCCGACGCTCGATTACATTTGGAAACTGGAACGCGAGAATCCGGATACCTCGATTGCCGTCCTGATTCCGCAACTGATCGAATCGCACTGGTACTATAGTTTTCTGCACAACCAACGAGCGGCTATCTTGCGAACCGTTCTGCTGCTGAAGGGTCGAAATCGGATCGTGATCATCAACGTCCCCTGGAATATAGAACAACAGCTTCAGGCAGGCGGCCATGCGCGCATGGAAACATGGAATCAGTCGCCAAAATGGCTCGACACCTAGCCGGAACATCGGATGGGCGGAGCCCATTTCGGATTTCGCGCTCCATAACAAATGATTGCGAATCATTCTTCGCGGCACTATTCGTTACGGCGATTACGATGAGCTCAGAGAACTTCAACGTCCGATATGTGGCCGAACTGGCCCGGATCAAATTGACGCAGGATGAGATCAAAACATTTGAATCTCAGCTCGTGCACGTGCTCGAGCATGTTGCAAAACTGAATGAAGTCGACGTCGATTCGGTCGAACCGATGGCCCACAGTTTCCCGATTTACAATGTCTTCCGCGAAGATGAAATAAGGGAGAGCCTTGATCGCGAAGTTGTGCTTTCAAATGCGCCGCACCAGGCACAGGGGTTATTTATCGTAACAAAGGTCGTGGAGTAGTTCAGTGGAATTCACATCGTCCGCCGCCCACGAAATCCAAACGCTGATCCGCGCGGGAGAAGTTTCGCCAAAAGAGGTAATTGAGGCATTAGCTCAGCGGATTGAAGAAGTGGATCCGTTCATCCACGGCTATTTATCGCACGACGTGGAGCGCGCAATCGCCGAAGCGGAGAAGGTGGATATCAACCTTCCGCTCGGTGGCGTGCCGATCTCGATTAAGGATGTCATCAATGTCAAAGGCCACCCGTGCGGCTGTGCATCAAAAATTCTTGAAGGCTACGTTGCACCGTATGATGCGACGGTGATCGCCAATCTCCGAGCTGCGGGCGCTATCCCATTCGGCCGTGTAAATATGGACGAGTTCGCAATGGGTTCGTCAACGGAGAATTCGGCGTTTGGTCCGACAAAAAATCCCTGGGATACCACGCGTATACCGGGTGGCTCGAGTGGAGGATCGGCGGCTGTTGTTGCTGCGGACGAAGCTTTCGCGGCTCTTGGGACGGACACCGGGGGTTCAATTAGGCAACCCGCTGCGCTTTGTGGACGTGTCGGACTGAAACCAACCTATGGCAGGGTGTCACGGTATGGGCTTGTCGCGTTTGCGTCATCCCTCGATCAGGTCGGACCCATCACTAAAGATGTTCGAGATGCTGCGCTTCTCATGAACATCATTGCGGGTTCCGACAAGTTCGATTCCACGACATTGGACGAGCCGGTTCCCGATTACACGGAAAACCTCGACAAAGGGGTTAAAGGCTTGAAGCTCGGGCTTCCGAAAGAATATTTTATCGAAGGACTCGACCCGGAAGTGGAAAAGAGGGTCCGGAGCGCCGTTGCTCAATTGGAGAGTCTAGGAGCCGAAATCATTGAGCTTTCTCTGCCGCATACGGAGTTTGCCCTTAGCACTTATTATATTATTGCACCGGCTGAGGCTTCCGCGAACCTTGCTCGATTCGATGGAGTGCGGTACGGCTTTCGTGCAAAAGAGACGAGTGGGCTGCTCGATCACTACGGAAAAACACGCGAGGAAGGGTTCGGCCCGGAAGTAAAACGAAGGATCATCCTGGGCACTTACGTGCTGAGCTCGGGCTATTATGATGCGTTTTATCTGAGAGCGCAAAAGGTGCGGACACTGATCAGGCAAGATTTCGCCAATGCATTTGAAAGAGTCGACGCTATCGTCTGTCCGACTTCTCCGACACCGGCGTTCAAGCTCGGTGAGCGAACAAGCGATCCGCTCAGCATGTATCTGGCGGATGTTTTCACGCTCGCGGCAAATATTGCGGGAATCTGCGGAATCAGTATTCCTTGCGGGTTCGTGGAACGAGACGGCAAGCAACTGCCTGTCGGATTGCAGATTCTGGGGAAAGAACTGAACGAATCGACGTTGTTGCAGGTTGGTTACGCCTACGAGCAGTCAACGGAGTGGCATAAAGCAAAGCCGCAGATCAACTAAGCCACGGGATCTCGTTAATCCAAAGTTGTGGCGGCTTGTCTGGATGAAAAACGAGGAGGATTCAAAAGACCTAAAATCTCCTCTATGTTCTTTGTACCTCTGCGGCAAAATTCTTCTCCGTATCCTCCTCCCTGCGCAACCCGGCCAGAAGCGTGCCGGCTAGTCCGATAATTGCGGCAAGGGTGAGCCAGAGCGCGGGGGCGGCCTTGTTGCCGGTGATCTCGATCAAGTAAGTGCAGACGGCGGGCGTGAACCCGCCGAAGAGCGCGGTGGCGAGACTGAACGCCAGCGAAAAACCGACGGTACGGACTTCCGGCGGCATGATCTCGGTCAGAAACGGAATCATCGCGCCGCTGTACATCCCAAAGCAAATGGAGAGCCAGAGTTCGACAGCAAGGAGCTTGAGCATCGTGGGCGAAGCGACCAACCAAAGCATTGCCGGGTAGGCGGACAAAATAGCGAGTACGGGCACCACGAGAAGAATGGGCCTGCGTCCAATTCGATCGGAAAGCCACCCCCCAATCGGCAACCAAATAAAGTTCGAAACACCAATGCAAAATGTAACAATAAAATTCTGCTTCTCAGTCAGGTTAAGCGCGTGACTTCCAAATGTCGGCGTGTACGCGGTGATGAGATAAAAGGAAGTCGTCGTCATCACCGAAAGCATCATTCCTATGAGAACAAGTCGCCAATTCGCGGCGAGAATTCGAAGCACATCAGCCGCTGCACGCGGATGCCGTTGCATCCGCTTGAACGCTTCAGTTTCCTCAAGCGATCGTCGGAGCCACAGAATAATCGGAATGATCATGCACCCAACTCCGAGCGCAATACGCCAACCCCAGATCGCCATTTTATCCGGCGGCACCCAGACCGCCAGGCACAACCCAAGAAGCGCCGTGAACGCAACAGCGACCTGCTGACTCCCGGACTGCCACGAACAGTAAAATCCCCGATTTCCAGGTGTCGCAATTTCCGCAAGATAAACCGACACACCCCCAAGCTCGACCCCGGCCGACAACCCTTGCAACAACCGGCCGACGACGATGATCAGTGGTGCAGCTAGACCAATCGTTTTATATCCAGGTGTGGCAGCGATTGTCAGAGTGCCGATCGCCATTAGTCCCAGGGTCAGAAGTAGTCCTTCGCGGCGCCCTTTGCGGTCGATGTAGGATCCGAGCACGATTGCGCCCAACGGGCGCATCAGAAATCCGGCCCCAAACGTCATGAGCGACAACATCAGCGATGCGAACGCGTTGCCGGTCGGGAAAAACGTCTCGCCGATATAGGTCGCATAGTACCCATAAACGATGAAATCGTACATCTCCAGAAAGTTGCCGCTAGCAACCCGGATCACGGCGCCAATTTTGGCGCGGCGTTCTTCGAGTGATAACATACGTGCTTGCAATGTAGGTCCGCTGCCCTGCCCAACCGCGTCTCCCAAAAGCCGCGGAAATTATATCTACTGGACACTGGCCAGCGGGAACCAGTGCCATCCATGTAAAGTCGGAGCGCCGTTTCGGGTCTAGAAACGATCAATCACTCTTCGGGATCTTTCAGTTTCGCCAGCACATTGAAATCTTCCAGTGTTGTTGTATCGCCGGTCACTTGACCACCGGCTGCGATCTCTTTGAGTAATCGGCGCATAATTTTTCCACTTCGCGTTTTTGGAAGCATTTCTGCAAATCGGATATCGTCGGGTTTGGCAATCGACCCGATGGCAAGGCCCACATGCTGGCGAAGCTTTTCTCGCAATTCCGGCACGGCATTTTCCTTCGCTTTAAGCGTTACAAATGCAACGACCGCCTGGCCCTTCATTTCATCCGGACGCCCGACTACGGCAGCTTCCGCGACACTCGGATGACTGACTAGCGCGCTCTCGATTTCGGAAGTTCCAAGTCTGTGTCCGGCAACGTTCAACACATCGTCGATTCGGCCGACGATCCAGAAATAGCCATCCTTATCTTTACGGGCGCCATCGCCTGTAAAATAGCAACCTTTGACCTCACTCCAGTATTGCTTCTTGTAACGCTGCTTGTCCCCCCAGATCGTCCGTAGCATTGAGGGCCAGGGTTGCCGGATCACCAGCTTTCCTCCAACGTTCGGAGGAACTTCCTCCCCTTGGTCATCTACAACCGCCGCATCGACGCCAAAAAAAGGAAGCGTCGCGGTCCCGGGTTTGAGAGGCGTCGCTCCAGGAAGCGGCGTGATCATGATGGCACCGGTCTCTGTTTGCCACCAAGTGTCAACTATAGGGCAACGGCCGCCTCCGATAACGGTGTGATACCAGATCCAGGCTTCTGGGTTAATCGGTTCGCCGACCGTTCCAAGCACTCGCAGCGAGGTGAGATCGTGACGATTCGGAAATTCATCGCCCCACCGGATAAATGCACGAATCGCGGTCGGCGCAGTATAGAAAATAGTGACTTGGTACTGCTCGATTATTTGCCAGAAACGATCCGCTTCAGGCCAGTTCGGAGCCCCTTCGTACATCAATACCGTTGCGCCATTCGCGAGCGGGCCGTAAACGGTGTAGCTGTGCCCGGTCACCCAGCCGATGTCAGCGGTGCACCAATAAACGTCTTCCGGCTTGAGATCGAACACGTACTTCGTCGTCAGCATCGCACCCAAAAGGTATCCAGCGGTTGTGTGCAGAATTCCTTTTGGTTTGCCGGTCGATCCGCTTGTATAAAGAATGTAGAGCGGATCTTCTGAATCCATCGGTTCCGGGGCACAATTCGCGTCGACATATTCCATCTCCCGGTGCCACCAGGTGTCCCTCCCTTCTTTGATGTGGATTTCGTTGTGCGCTCTTCGAAAGACGATCACGCGTTCGATCTGTTCGTTGTCTTTCAAAGCGTCGTCGACGTTCTTTTTCAAAGGAACAATCGCGCCGCGACGATATCCACCGTCCGCGGTGATCACAACTTTCGCTCCGGAGTCCTTAATTCGATCCTTGATCGATTCCGAACTGAACCCGCCAAAAACGACGGAATGAATCGCACCAATCCTGGCACACGCCAACATCGCCACTGCCGCTTCGGGACACATCGGCATGTAAATGATGACGCGATCCCCTTTCTTGACATGGTTCCGCTTCAGAACGTTCCCAAACTTGCAAACCTCCCGATGCAACTGTTGATAAGTCAGCGTGGCCTTTTCCCCCGGCTCCCCTTCCCAGATCAATGCAGCCTTGTTACGCGTCGCTCCGGCCAGATGCCGATCGAGGCAGTTCTGCGAAACGTTGAGCTTACCGCCAACGAACCATTTCGCGAAAGGCACTTTCCATTCGAGAACTTTCTTCCACTTCTTTTGCCAGGTGAGATTTTCGGAGGCTTGTTCGGCCCAAAATTTCTCAGGGTTCTTTATCGATTTACGATAGAGTACCCGGTACTCATCCAAACTCGAGATTTGCGCCTTTTTTGAAAATTCTTTCTTCGGTTTGAATACACGATTTTCAACAAGGTGCGATTCGATATTGGTGCTCATAGGGGGGTGAACTCTGCATTTTTAAGATATCCAGGAGGTTGCGGAAATTGAAACGGGCTTTCTGCCGGATCGAGTCATACCTTCACAACCGGAACAGGATAACGGAGGATAAGTTCGTTATCCAAAAGTATCTCTACATGATGGATTCCGTACTGTTGAAATTGAACGCCGGCAAAAACGTTAACATTGGTTACCGTGCCATCGAATTCCTTTAGCTCGAAATCGATATACGATTCGGCCATTATCTGTACCTCTTCGACGCCGAGGATCCGGGAGATTTGCCTGAATTTGCCCAGACCTCCGCACCATCGGGTCCAGAGGCAGAGTTTCAGCAGTGCAACGGGAAGTCCCGGGGTTGGCAGAATATTGATGACCCCAACGAGTGTCTGCAGACCATTTACTTCCTGGCGGACGTCTTCGCACAAGATCGACGCCTGGAGATCGGGAAGAAGGGTGTCTGCTCCCATGAAACCTCTAAACCTGTTATAAAGAAATTCTGACAAGCCCTCCGGCTTGTGAGTTTCTCGATCGTACGCTTCAGATTGCGGATTCGCCGCGCTCTTCCGTCCGGATTCGAATCGCCTGTTCAATCGGCACAACGAATACTTTTCCGTCGCCGATCTTGCCGGTTCTTGCCGCGTCTACAATTGTTTCGACGGCTCTCTGAACGCGATCGTCCGCAACCACAATTTCAAATTTAACTTTGGGAAGAAAATCGACTGTATACTCACTGCCTCGATAGATCTCGGTGTGCCCTTTTTGCCGCCCGAAGCCCTTTACTTCGCTGACTGTCATCCCTTCAATCCCAATTTCCGTCAAGGCTTCCTTCACGTCCTCCATCTTAAAAGGCTTAATGATCGCCTCGATTTTCTTCATAACCGGTCAAGATTGAGATAGTCGCTTCGAAAAGGCAAGGAAACAGACCAGTTATCCGATCCCACCATAATTCTGCGCAATTGCCGCGATCACAGCTGGTAACAAGCGATGCTCGGCAATCTGAATTCGTGCATGCAAACTCTCCGGGGTATCCCCATTCTCGACCGGCACCGTCTGCTGGCCCAGAATCTCCCCTGCGTCGACCGCTGCATTGACAAAGTGCACCGTGCATCCGGCAACCGTTTCGCCGGCCTCAAGAGCTTGCTTCCAGGCTTCAAGTCCCGGGTATTTCGGCAACAGCGACGGGTGAATATTGATGATCCTTTGCGGAAACGCTTCCAGCATCGGGGCTTTGACAACCCGCATGTACCCTGCAAGTACGACTAGATCCACATCCGCTTCGCGCAGAAGCCGAACAACGTCTTCTTCAATTTCGGGTTCCAATTTTGTTTTGAATCGGCCTGGACGCACGTACAGACCGGGAACCTGATAGTCCCTAGCCAAACTCAAGATACCGGAATTCTCAACGTCAGAAATGACGATCCGAGTCTCCGCTCTTAAACGACCATCGACGATCTGTTCCATGATCGCCCTAAAATTTGATCCCTTTCCAGAACCCAGCACACCCAGTTTCAGCGGCTGCTTCATTTATGCTGAATTGCATCCACAAGTTTTGTCGTCGACTTGCCAGGGACAAGAGGCAGAATCGTGATCGTCGCGCCGATTTCCTTCAGCGCGGCGACTTCGTCCGGGTCCAAGCCAGCCTCGGTGTAGTCGCCCCCTTTTGCATAGACATGCGGTTGAACCTCCCTCAGCAAGTTGTCGACACGCTTTTCGGCGAAAATGATTACGTAATCGACGGCCTCCAGAGCCGCCATCACTTCCGCCCGGTCCTCTTGTGAGTTCAAAGGGCGCCCGGCTCCTTTCAATTCGCGGACGGACGCATCTCCGTTAAGACCAACTACAAGAAGATCGCCCAGCTTTTTTGCGGCGGCGAGATACCGCACATGCCCGGTGTGCAAAAGATCGAAACAACCATTTGTAAAAACAACGGTCTTCCCAGGATAAAGCTTTCGCACCTCGGAAGCCTCACTACGATCAAGAATCTTCGTCGCGCCCGTTATCGCCATGTTCGAGTTGCAGTAGCAGTTTACTTCAGCAAGTCCACATTTTTCCTGTGGACGACACACGTTGGCTTGTGAATTTTTCGGCTCAAGTCTACTGATCTTCCATGGCAGACCCGCGTTTTGATCGGCTCGCAGAGGTATTGACGAGCCACTCCACCAAACTCAAAAGAGGCGAACGAGTTCTGATCGATTCATTCGACGCCCCCCAGGAAATGATCGTTGCGCTGATCCGATCGGTTCGATCCAAAGGCGCAATTCCTTTCGTCAATCTGCAATCGAACGTCATCGCCCGTGAATTGCTTCGAGGGGCTGAGGAAGAGCAATACCGAACCCTACGTGAGTTCGAGATGGCCCGAATGAAAATGATGAGCGCTTATATCGCGCTGCGGGGGAGCAATAATACCAGCGAGTTTTCGGACGTCGCTCCGGAACGAATGCAGCTCGCAATGAAAACCCTTCAACCGGTTGTCGATCAGCGAGTCAACAAGACGAAGTGGGTCGTTCTTCGGTGGCCGACCTCGTCAATGGCGCAAATGGCCGGCATGAGCACCGAGGCATTTGAAGATTTCTATTTCAAGGTTTGCACGCTCGATTACGGGAAAATGAAACCTGGAATGGAAGCACTAAGATCGCTCATGGAAACCACGGACCAGGTCCATATTACGGGCGCCGGAACCGATCTGCGGTTTAGCATTCGAGGGATTCCGGCTATCACGTGTGGGGGAGAACATAACATTCCTGACGGTGAAGTGTTTACTTGTCCGGTACGCAACTCGGTCGATGGGCACATCCAATATAACGCTCCGACAGTCTATCAAGGGACTGCGTTCGATTCGATTCGGCTCTCTTTCAAGGAAGGCAGAGTGATCGAAGCCACATCGAATAACACGGAGCGCCTGAACGCGATTTTAAATTCGGACGAAGGAGCTCGTTACATCGGTGAGTTCGCGATCGGGTTCAACCCATTCATTCGTGAGCCGATGCGAGACATTCTTTTTGACGAAAAGATCTCTGGTTCTTTCCATTTCACTCCTGGGCAAGCCTACGAGCGTGCCGACAACGGCAACCGGAGCCAGGTCCACTGGGACCTGGTCTGTATCCAGCGGCCTGAATACGGCGGAGGCGAGATCTATTTTGATAAGAAATTGATTCGCAAAGATGGCCAGTTCGTTCTGAAAGATCTTCAGTCGCTCAATCCGGAAAGTTTGAAACCTTGATAAACGTTGTTCTCCCGAAGATCCGGCTGTTTGCTGACCAACTCAGCGTCGAGCCGGTGCGCGAATTCCAGGACCTGCTTTTTGAATTGAGCTAACGGCACCACGATTTTCCCGGGCGCGTAGCTTCCTGATATGGCAATGTCGTGCCCATGCCGGTCGAAGTGTAGCGTCGCGTCCGATTCCGTGAACTCGAATTGAGCTTCGGCGCCTCCCTCTGATTCGATCTTTTGAAGGATGCCGCGCAAGGCGAGGGCAAAATCGACCAATTGGACCCAGCCCCAATCTGTGCTCAGGTCGGTCTGTTCTTTTTGGAGAATGATATCCCCGGGGAACGCATAATATCGGAGATCTGATTCATTTGCGGATGTCAGAAACGAGGGGTCTTTGTCCCAGGATCCTGACAAGCTGTAGTCGAGGTGCATAAGAGGTTTGAGAGTGATCGGGACTTTTCCAATCGCCAGGGCGAGTTAATGGTTCGGTTGAGTTCGGACCGGATCGCTAAAACGGAAACGCGGTAACCAGCTGGTTCCGGTCATTTACGACGGCTCTAAGCCGGTATGCTGGTCTTCCGTTTATTTTGATACCGATTGGGTGCCCGAAATCATATTCGAAAATTTGCCCGGGTCGCCCGTTTGTGTTGTGTCGTAACCGTCCGTTGGCAACAGTTTCGTTCACCATTTGTTTGAGAAGATCCACCGTCATGCCCGAAGCGTATTTTCCTGCTCCGGGAGCCGGGCTATCCGGCCAGTGGCGTTCCATGATGTGGTTGATCGCGCGTTGATCGATTATGACTGAGGGTCTGTCGCCGGTATCGGTGGAATCTTGCGCCCGTGCGCTCCAGCCGCCGGTCAGGATTGTCACGAGAAGAATGCAAACCATCCAGGTCTCGGTGGCTCTCCATCTGCTAATGTACGGTTTATTCATGGGGTAAATTCACGGAGTTCTCTGATCGCCAGAGCGGCGTCCGTTGCGCCGACAACGCCGGTGCCGGCGACCAGCACGTTCGCGCCGGATTCCCGCGCGATTGCAGCCGTATTCGAGTGAATGCCGCCGTCGACTTCAATATGAAAGTCGAGTCCGCGCTCGGCGCGGATCGCTGCAGCGCGCTTCACCTTGTCCATCATTTCGTGGATAAATGCTTGGCCGCCAAACCCGGGATTTACTGTCATCACGAGCAACAGATCGATCTGGTCGAGGAACGGTTCGACCTTTTCGAACTGGGTCGGCGGACTGATAGCCAACCCACAGGTTGCGCCACCGGCTCGAATCCCTTTCAAGGTTGCACCCACGTCGTAACTCGGTTCGACATGGATCGTGATATTGTGCACGTACGGCAGAAATCGCGGGAAGTAATGATCGGGGCGTTCAATCATCAAATGGGTATCCAAAGGAACTTTGGCGATTTTGGCGATCGATTGCACAATAGGGACCCCGAACGAAATATTATCTACGAAATGTCCGTCCATCACATCGAGATGCAGCCAATCGGCTCCGGCTCTTTCAAGCCGCGAGCACTCGTTCCCGAGGACGGTGAAGTCACATGTTAACACCGAAGGAGCTACGATTGTCGGTTTGCTCTTCATATCTTTTGCTTGAGAAGTATTCCAAACAGTTTGTGTTCATCCCATTTAAATCCCATTTTCATTCGGACCGCCTTTTCAAGCGGGTCATTGGCGCGAAGGATTCCCGAGCGCCCGGCCCGGAAGGCATTCCACCTAGTGGCTAATGATGGACGAAATACTGAACTTTTCGAGCGATACCTATTTCATGGGCGAAGCATTGCGACAAGCCCGGAAAGCCGAATCTCAAGACGAAGTGCCAATCGGGGCGGTGATCGTTCGAAACTCGGAGATTATCGCACGAGCGTGGAACCAGGTTGAAATGCTGAAGGATGCCACGGCCCACGCGGAAATGCTGGCCATCACGCAGGCGGCGAGCGTCGTCGGGGATTGGCGGCTGGACCAGTGCGATCTCTACGTCACGAAAGAACCATGTCCAATGTGCGCCGGAGCTATCGTCAATGCGCGACTCCACCGCGTGATTTACGGATGCCCGGACCCTAAGACGGGCGGAGCCGGCGGGATGATCAATCTTCTTCAGATGCCGCCACTTAACCATCAATGCGAAATCACACATGGCGTTCGGGACAACGAATGCCGAGAAATCTTGCAACGGTTCTTTAAGACCAAAAGAGGAGCCATCGAAGAGGGAAGAATTCAACAAGGGGACGCCGAGATGGAGTGAGGGCGCTTTGCAATCGTACTCGTGGTCGTAATTAATTCTTGGGCGTCGTTCTGAGAATGCGCGAGCGCTCTTAACTGGAGCCGGCTACGTCTGTACTACAATGGTTGGAAATCTTGTTTTTCTGCGAGGATTCTGAGGTCATTCCCTATCGTTCGTCCCTCCCGGGCCGTTCCAAAGCTACCTTCCTATTCGCCGACACGCCGACACTCCCACACGCCGACACCGCATCGATTTGGTTGCGGCTACTGCCGCGCTGTGATACCCCCGCACGCCGACACCGCGTCCAACTCCGGTTGCTGCTGGGTCAAACAATGGAACGCGCCGAGGCCCCAGACGAGATCGGTGCAGTCGATCGGGACGATGCGCCGGTTTGGGAAAGAGTCCTGAACCGCTTTATAGGCGTGCCTATCTTTCGGTGAACAAAACACCGGTAACAGAATCACTTTGTTTCCAATGTAGAAATTCGCATAGCTCGCCGGGAGCCGTTGTCCCTCGCGCTCAACGCGAGGCGGCATTGGAAGGGTGCGAACTTCAAGCGGGTTTCCATCTTCGGCCTTCATCGTCCGGAGCAATTGAAGGTTTTCCCGAAGTGGTTTGTAATTGGGGTCCTCAGGATCCTCCTCGATCGCCGTTAACACCGTGGTTCGACCAACAAACCGGGTAATATCGTCGATGTGCCCATCGGTGTCGTCCCCCTCGATTCCGTCTCCGAGCCAGAGAATGTTTGTGACGCCCAGATAATCCCGCAGGGCTTGTTCTATCTCTGTTTTGGATTTTGTCGGGTTCCGGTTCGGGTTGAGCAAACAGGAGGTTGTGGTCAGAAGGCTGCCGGCGCCATTCGGATCGATCGATCCCCCTTCCATGACCAGGTGGGGATAATAAACCGGGAGCCCAAGCTGTTCTGCGATCCGGGTCGGAACAACTTCATCCAGATCGAAAGGAGGATACTTGCCCCCCCACGCGTTGTAGTTCCAATCGATCACCGCAATCGCAGGATCAGCCTTTCGCTTAACGAAGATCGGACCATGATCCCTGCACCACGGTTCGTTCGTCGGGATCCGAAAGAAATCGACATGGCTCGAATCGATATCTTTTAGCAAATGACGGACTTGATTCTCCTGCTCGCCATCGGCCACGTTGATTCGCACTCGCTCCGATTCGCGGAGCGCATCGACAATCTGAATAAAGACGGGAATCACCTCATCGTATGCCCCCGGGAAACTGATTCCATCCTGGCGGGGCCAGGAGATCCAGGTCGCCGCATGAGGTTCCCACTCGGCCGGCATGCGATAGCCGGCGGCGGCAGGAGTTCTTTCGGTGAATACGTTTTCCATCGGATCCAGCAGCGTTCAGTCAATCGATGTACCTTCTGCTGATTTCGGCATACGCATCAATTCGGCGATCCCGAAGAAACGGCCAGTGAGTGCGCTGACGATCCAGACTCTTTAGGTCGACCTCAACAATCAGCGTCTCTTCCTTGTCCACGGAAGCTTTGCCGATAACCTCGCCCGACGGGTCAGCCACAAAACTCTGACCCCAGAATTCAATGCCATCGCCGCCGATCGGTGTTTCGTGCCCCGTCCGGTTCGGGACAGCCACGTAACATCCGTTCGCAATTGCGTGAGAGCGCTGAATCGTCTCCCAAGAAGCTTGCTGACGCGCGCCGAACTCCGCTTTTTCGCTCGGATGCCAGCCGATTGCCGTCGGATAGAATAATATTTCCGCCCCTTTGAGAGCTGTGAGCCGTGCACCCTCGGGATACCATTGGTCCCAGCAAATCAACACGCCGATCGTCGCAAATCGCGTCTTCCACGACTTAAACCCGAGGTCGCCTTGGGTGAAATAGAACTTCTCATAAAAGAGAGGGTCGTCCGGAATATGCATCTTCCGGTACTTGCCGAGCAAAGTACCGTCAGCATCAATGATAGCAGCTGAATTGTGATAAAGGCCGGCCGCCCTCTTCTCGAATATTGGCGCGATAATCACAACACCAAGATCTCCAGCCAATTTGCATAGACGATTGGTGGTTGGGCCCGGGATCTCTTCGGCAAACTCAAAATACTTGTGATCTTCCGTCTGGCAGAAATAGATCGTGTTGAAGATCTCCTGAAGACAAATGATGTTTGCGCCTTGCGACGCTGCGGCCCGAATCATCGATTCCGCCTTGTCCACATTCAACGGCGGATCGATCACACACCGCATCTGGACCAATCCAAGCTTTAGCATGCAATCTATTAGCCCGAAAATTTCACAAGCCAAAGCGGATGTGAAATTTTTGCACTGATGCAGTCGTGAAATCTTCGCCAGACAATTTTCCCTTGCTTCATCTCCGTTGCGAAGCAGGGTGGGCAGACAATGCAGAACGACATCCGGATCATCATCCACACCGAGAAAGGGGATATCGAGGCAACGCTATTTCCCTCGAAAGCTCCAGTCACGGTCGCCAACTTCTTGAACATGGCATCGCGTCAATTCTATGACGGCCTCACGTTTCATCGAGTTGTCCCGCATTTCGTCATTCAGGGCGGCGACCCTCTCGGCACCGGAGCCGGTGGACCAGGTTACCGATTTGAAAACGAGATCCATGCCTCGCTGTCACACGTTAATGTCGGTGTTTTGGCGATGGCGAATGCCGGGCCAAATACAAATGGCAGCCAGTTTTACGTAACTATCGATTCACTGCGACCCGAGCACGTGAAAATGCTCGATGGCAGTTACTCGATCTTTGGGCAGGTGACCGCCGGGCTTGATGTGACCACTAAGATTTCGCAGGGCGATAAAATCAAATCGATCGAAATTCTTGATGCGACTGACGAACTGTTTGCTGAGCAGGCTAAAAGGCTCAAGGAATGGAATCGAACGCTGGAGAGCAAGTTCGGCAATCGCCTGAAGCCCGCGCCTGGGGTACAGAAATAGCGCAGCGCTCGCGAACCCCGAAATTCTCAAGCGGTTCTTGGCGCTTTGTTCGCCAGAAAATGAGTCTCAGGACAGCAGACTATGATTATCAACTCCCGGACGAGTTGATAGCGCGTTACCCGGCACAACGCCGGGAAGAGTCGAGACTGATGCTCCTGGAGAGGCGCTCCCGGGAAATTGCTCACCACCGGTTTACCGATTTCGAAAATCTGCTAAGGCCGGAAGAACTGGTGGTGTTGAACAACACGAAAGTTATTCCGGCCCGTGTACGGTTCCCGGACAAAAAAGCTGAACTTTTGCTTCTAGAGCAGGTCGACGGTGTCACTTGGAAATGCCTTGTCAGGCCCGGCAAATCATTCGCCACCGGACGAAGATTCGCGATCCACAGTTATTCTGGTCAGGTAATTCGGATCGATGCGGACGGGAATCGTTTAATTCAGTTCGATCGCCCGATCCAAGTGGAGGACATCGGTGAAATACCACTCCCACCCTATATCACACGTGCGCCCGAACCACTGGATCACGACCGGTACCAGACGGTTTATGCGTCTCACGCGGGAGCCATCGCAGCTCCGACAGCCGGACTACATTTCACACACGATATCCTGGATCGAGTGTCGCACGAGTTCATCACGCTCCATGTCGGAGTCGGAACGTTCAAGCCGGTGAAAGCCGAGACCATCACTGAACACCAATTGCATCGCGAGCAGTTCGAATTGACGACGACGGCTGCGGGCAGGATTCAGTCGGCGAAATCGGTGTTGGCTGTGGGAACGACGACCGTGCGGACATTGGAAACCCTGATGCGACAGTTCGGTGAGATCAGGCCGGGAAAGGGCTTTAGCGATATTTTTATCTACCCACCATTCCCGTTTCGGAAAACTGATTCCCTGCTAACTAATTTTCATCTGCCAAAATCGACGTTATTAATGCTGGTCGCTGCTTTCGCAGGTCGCGAGTTCATGCTGGAAGCGTACGCAGAGGCAATCCGAGAACGATATCGATTTTTCAGCTATGGGGATTGCATGCTGATACGGTAGGAGTTCGGAGTTCGAAGTTCCGGGTTCGGCCATATAAGTCTTATACGTCGTATACGTCGTATATTTCCCATTCCCCCTTTTACTTTTTCATCTGGGATTCTCTTGCTGCTTCGACGAGTGTATTCGCCAAATTATCCACATTCTTGTCGACAATAAATGCGGTCACCGCGTCGTTGAGAGCCTGTTGAAAGGCTGCCGGGGCGGCTTCGCCGTGGACGCAACTGGCAACGAGTTTGTCTTTTGCGAAAGAGTCCATGGACCATTGATGGTACGCATCAAATTTTGAACGATCGACATCCGTTCGGGCCGGAATCGACCCTTTTAGCGGGCTGAAGGCCTCCTGTGCTTCTTTGCTTCCAACGGTCTTCAGCCACGCCATCGCCGCCTCTTTATGAGGTGCATTCTTGGCAAGCGTAAAACCGTCCGCCACAACGATGAAAGAACCATCAGTGCCTGGATGATTAACCCAGCCGAAATCCTCTTTCTCCTTCAAATGCGCCGCAACAAATTCACCGTCAGCCCAATCGCCCATCGAACTAAATGCAACCTTGCCTTCCGTTAGCGCTTTAATTGCCTGGTCCCAGCTCAATGCGGCATGATCCGGATTAACGTAGTCTAGCATCTTCGCGAAGAGCTTAATTGCCTCCTTAACCTTGGGATCATCCCATTGCATCGCGCCACTATACAAATCCGACCAGCTCTTCGGACCGATCACACCGAGAAGCGTGTTTTCAAAGAGCTCTGCTGAAGCCCAAATCCCGGAATCACCGATACCTAACGCGGGAACTCCGGCGGCCTTCAACTTGTCACAATCTGCGAAAAACTCGTCAAAAGTTATCTTACTCCCAATCTTGATCCCATTTTTCTCGAGCAATTTTGTGTTGTACCAGAGCACATTGCCTCGATGCACACCGGCCAGAACGGTGTAAATCTTGCGATCTTTGGTCATTAAATTAACAACCAGTTCTTTTGGGAACGCATTCTCCCAGCCGTTACTCTTGTAGAGATCCGTTACCGGGTCGCAGAACCCGGGATCAACATACTGTTCGAATAATTCGAGACCAGGATGGCTCTGCCAGGTATCAGGCGGATTATTTCCAGCCAATCGTGTCTGTAAGACGGGTCTAGCAGCGGAACCTCCGCCGCCCGCCACAGCAGCATTGATGATTTCAGAACCTGGATTCTGTGTCTTGTAGGCCTTGAACAAGGCGTCCAGTCCGGCGGCTTCACTACCGGATGTCCACCAAGAGAAGACTTCCAGCTTGTTATCGTCCGCTGCATCACACAAAAGTGCAGTAAACAATGCCGTTAAAACCAAGGCAGTCAGGGGGGAGCAATTACGCATTGGGTCCTATATTTGTTAATGTGCTATGATCTTCTGACTCAATTGTTAGCTCCACCCGTGGCGCTAGCAATTCCCATCCAACCTGACAGATTTCGCCCGCTCTTTGATCGGGCTAGGCCATCAGGTGAAGCAACGCTTCCTGAGTAAAATTTTCGCGAGCAATCTCGCCGGTCAGGAATCCCTCTCGAAGCACAAGAATCCGGCGGCTTAAATTCATCACTTCCGGGAGCTCAGAAGAAATCATCAAAATCGCGACCCCCTGGCACGCAACTTCGTCCAAAAGATGATAAATTTCAGCTTTTGCACCGACATCGACTCCACGCGTGGGTTCGTCGACAATCAGAAGATCGCACGAACGAGCAAGCCACTTCGCAAGTGCCACCTTTTGTTGATTTCCTCCGCTCAACCCGGCTGTAATCGTTTCCAGGTTAGGAGCCTTCACTCGAAGGCGTTTCGTTAATCTTTCAATCTCTGTGAGCTCACGCTTACGATCGACGAATCCCATCGAGCTAAAATGATCGATGTGCGCAAGAGAGACGTTGTCGGCAATACTCATGCCAAGAACCAGTCCGGCTCTTTTTCGATCTTCCGGCAAAAACCCGATCTGCCGTTTCATAGCCACATTTACGTTTCCCAGGGGCATTTTTTTCCCTTTGATGTAGACTTCCCCTTTCGCGTTCGGATCCAGTCCAAAGATCGCCGTCGCTGTCTCGGAACGGCCAGCACCTACAAGACCAGCCATCCCTACAATTTCTCCCCGGTGCACATTGAAAGAAATGTTTTGAAATTTGCCGGTGAGTTAGGGGGGGGGGGGGGGGGGGGGGGGGGGGGGGGGGGGGGGGGGGGGGGGGGGGGTGAGGGAGAAGACGACCTCGAGCTAAAATGATCGATGTGCGCAAGAGAGACGTTGTCGGCAATACTCATGCCAAGAACCAGTCCGGCTCTTTTTCGATCTTCCGGCAAAAACCTGATCTGCCGTTTCATAGCCACATTTACGTTTCCCAGGGGCATTTTTTTCCCTTTGATGTAGACTTCCCCTTTCGCGTTCGGATCCAGTCCAAAGATCGCCGTCGCTGTCTCGGAACGGCCAGCACCTACAAGACCAGCCATCCCTACAATTTCTCCCCGGTGCACATTGAAAGAAATGTTTTGAAATTTGCCGGTCGAGGTAAGGTTTTCGACCCGCAAGATCTCTTCGCCGGGCTGTAAATCGAGATACTTCGGCCGTTCCGTCAACACCTCGCGTCCAACCATCTGACGAATCACCCGTTCACGGCTCGTGCTGGCGATCTTTTCGGTTGCGACATACCTACCATCCCGAAGGACAGTGATCGTATCGCATATCCGGAAAATCTCGTCCATGCGGTGAGAAACGTAAGCCATTGTTACCCCACGCTCTTTTAGCCGCCCCATTAATTCGAAAAGGTGTTCGCTTTCCCGGGTTGACAGCGAACTGGTTGGCTCATCGAAAATGATCATTTTCGCGTTGGTCCCGACGCAACTTGCGATCTGCACCATTTGCTCTTGTCCAGTCGTCAACTGCGCCAGCGGAGTGTCCGGATCGATATCCGATCCAATTTCGTGGAGAAGCGATTTCGCACGATCCCTCAGTTTACTCCAGTTCACGAAGCCGGAGTTGGTCGGCATCGTTCCGAGCATCAGATTCTCCGCCACAGTCATATTCGGGCAGAACGCCAACTCCTGGTGAACAATCGCGAGACCTAGCTCCTGGGCGATTCTGGGATCTGTCGGTTTGACTTCCTGGCCATCTAGTTTGATGACCCCTTTGTCTGGTGTGTAGACGCCGGCTATGATCTTGCCAAGCGTGCTTTTACCCGCACCGTTTTCTCCCATCAAAGCATGGATGGACCCTTTTTCGAATTCAACCGAGACATCATCGAGGGCTTTTACTCCGGGGAACGTCTTCGAAATATGTTCTGCACTTAGGAAAGCCATAAGAAGTGAGGTCCGAATTTAAATCAAGATTGCCCCAATGCTCAAGAAGAGTATCTGAGGCTCGTTTTCTTTCTCGCGCTCATTTCGTTGCGCCCGAGGATCCTGGGATTTCTCCTTTTGCCACTTCTTTCTTGATCGCACTTGTCTTGGCGAGTAATCGCCGCTTCGACATTGCCGCATTGAACTGATCGAGTAGCACCGCCGCAATGACGACCAGACCGATGACAATCTGGCTGTAATTCTGAGGAATGTTCAGAATCACCAATCCGTTCGAAATCATCTGCAAAATCACCGCGCCAAGGAGCGCGCCAAGCGCTGTGCCTTTGCCCCCATTGAGGCTGGCACCGCCCACTACCGCCGCCGCTATGACATTCAGTTCGTACCCCTGACCGTCCCCAGATGACCCTGCGCCGTAATATCCAAGAGAAAGGACCGCCGCGATTCCGGCCGCCAGCCCGGTCAATGTATAAGCCAGAAGTTTGACTCTTCCCACCCGGATCCCGCTGTAGCGGCTCGCGACTTCATTCCCGCCCACTGCATAAATCTTTCGACCGACAGCCGTTTTCGCGAGAAAAATTCCACCGACGACCGTCACGATCAGCATGACAATCAGGGGCACCATGCTCAAGTCCGGCAATATCTCCCAACGAACAAATTGGCGAAACCCGTCCGGGAATCCACCGATTGACTGACCGTTGGTCTGCACGAACGCAATTCCCCTGTATATCGCCATTGTGCCCAGCGTAATGATGAAAGGATGTACCTTGAACGCCGTGATCATCGCGCCGTTGATCAACCCGAGAAGCGCTCCGACACCGACAGTCACTGCCACACCCAAGACCGTTGCCATTCCGCCCCCCGATGGTCCATACGGCGATAGAATCAGCGCCCCACAGACCGAAGCCAGCGCGTATACCGCCCCAATGGAGAGATCAATTCCGCCGGTGACGATGACGATTGTCATACCGACAGCCATGATCGCAAAGAAACTCGTGTCCTTCGCAATCTGAACGATCGTCCGCGCATTGAAGAACTTGTTAACCGTTTCGAATGCAGGAACCTGCTGACCCGCGGCGTTGGCTACCATTGCTCTCTGGCGTTTGCCATCCGGGCCTGTCTGGAATTTAGGGAATTGAACAGATCCCCCAAAAATGGCCAGGAGCAATCCCAACACGACGATGACAGCAAGGAGTCCCCCTTCGGGGAATTTTGAGAAATCAAATTTAAGTTTGCCAGAGGTGGTGGTCATGGTTTTGAAAAGTTCGTGGTCTGCTTTCTTGTTACCTGCCGAACGGAGCACCTTGATCAACCACTCCCGTAACAGTCCGCCCACCACCCTATAGCTGCGCGCATCAACTGGGCCATGCGCTCAGAGCGAATAACGTGACTGTGGGGGGATTGCGCTCCTGAAACAGTACTATCAATCGATCGATTTTAAGCAACTATTTTTATTCTCCCACGGCAAAAACTTGGGATTGCCCACAGGCTCGATCGGCCAATACATCTGCTGGTCTGACGATCTCTCCGAGCTAACATTTTGATCGTAGCATCCAAATTTCCATGATGCAGGGATCGACAGAAAGAAATTCCGTGACGTTTAGTTTGAGCTGAATGATAAATATAGAACGTTATTTTACGGCGTTATCTCTTTCGCTGAATAATACCGTAAAACCACGCGCCTTAGCATTCCAAGCGATACCTGTTCCTTGATCTTAAGCACGTTCGATATTTTATGTTGCCGATAATGTAGGATAGGCTTCCAGCCTGTCCGTTTCCGGGAAAGGGTTCGCATGGAGACGGACGCGGTGTCGGCGTCTATGCGTATCGGCGTGTCGGCGAATACTTAGTTAGAACTGGTATCGTCCAGGGGGCGGGCTGGGAATGACCTCAGAATCCTCATACAAAAACAGGATTTCCTTCCATTGGAGTACAGAGGATTGGTAGGAGCGTCGAAGTCAGAGAGACGGCATAGGATGCACTTCCGAGTATTTGCCACAGGCTGGCAATGTTGCTGATCCCATGGCTTAAACCATGGGATCCTGTGCCCCATCGGCCTGATCATCGGAAAAGCGCGAGCAGGTAGGCCACGATATATATATCCTTCGACTGAGAATTCGGCATCGGCGCATACGACCCATAAGCCCCATACGTCGTATCGCTTAACGGCGCGCGCCAATCTCAGTGCGTCCCCGACACCTCGATCCCGATTTTCGCGGACGAAAAAATATGAGCTCGTAGCCGCTCGGCCAGTCGTTTAGCCTTTAGCCGGCACATTTCTCGCAATGAACAAGAAGTTCCCGCTATGATAACTTCCCCCAGGCAAAAATCTGTTGCTCGAAAACCTTGGTACCGGGTTTTGTATATCCAAGTCCTGATCGCCGTATTTCTCGGCATCGTCCTCGGTTACCTGAATCCGGGTTTAGGCAAAAGCTTAAAACCGCTGGGAGACGGCTTTATCAATCTGGTGAAGATGATTATTGCTCCGATCATCTTCTGCACGGTGGTCCACGGAATTGCATCGATGTCGGATGCAAAGAGACTTGGCCGCATCGCGATCAAGGCGCTCGTCTATTTCGAGGCCGTTTCCACCCTTGCGCTGGTGATTGGACTGGTGGTGGTGAACCTCCTGCAACCCGGGGCCGGGTTCAACATCGATGTGAATGCCCTCCAGGCGCAACACAGCCAACAGACCCAGGCTTTAACGCAAAAAGCGCATTCTCTCGATCCGACAGAATTTCTTCTTAACATCATTCCTTCGTCTTTCTTCAATGCATTCGCCACGGGTGATATCCTCCAGGTGCTCCTGGTGGCGATCCTGAGCGGTTTCGCGATTTCATTCATGGGAGAACGCGGAAGACCTGCCCTTATTGCGATTGATTTGGGCGCCAAAGTCTTCTTCGAAATCATGCGGATCATCGTACAAGTGGCGCCAATCGGAGCATTTGGAGCAATGGCGTTCACAATAGGCAGCCAAGGACTGGGCGCACTGGAAAAACTGGGCTACCTGATGGTCTGCTTTTATATTACGGCGATTTTGTTTGTGGTCTTCGTTTTAGGCGCGATCGCCGCTATCAACGGTTTTTCCATCTTTCGGTTCCTGGCCTATATCAAGGAAGAGCTCCTGCTGGTTCTGGGAACGAGTTCCTCAGAAACGGCACTCCCCGGGATGCTTCAAAAGATGCAGCGCCTCGGCTGCTCTTCTTCGACTGTCGGACTCGTCATCCCGATGGGGTACAGCTTCAACTTGGATGGAACGAATATTTACATGACGATGGCCGCTCTGTTTCTGGCGCAGGCGACGAATACACACCTTGATCTCACGCACCAACTGATCATTCTTTTGGTGGCAATGCTCTCATCAAAGGGTGCAACCGGAGTCACAGGTGCGGGATTTATTACCCTCGCGGCAACACTTTCCGCCGTTCCCTCTGTGCCGATCGAATCTGTCGCAATCCTGGTTGGAATTGACCGGTTCATGAGCGAATGCCGCGCGCTCACTAACATGGTCGGAAACGGCCTCGCGACTGTCGTGGTTAGCCGCTGGGAGAAAGAAGTAACAAAGGAACAGCTTAACGCGAATCTGTTGAAATCGAAAAGTCTGGCGGATCTCGTGCAAGAGGATATCGAACCAGAACAGAAGTCCGAAGGACCATCGGTTTCGCTCGGATAGCCGCCTTAATCTGGATATTGTTCATTTTAGTGGTCCCATACGACACATGGGCCCAATACGCCCCATGAGCCTTATGGGCGCAAACGGTCTTAGAGGTCGAAAGCTACCTGAACAGTGGCGGTTTTAACCTGGAAATCCCAGCCAAGTATCATGCGCACTGCGCATGATCGGGACTACGGTTGTGTGGGGCTTTGCACACGGTTTCGGAGTTCGTTTACCAGGACCCGATTGTTTTCCGAGTAGTCTACCGGCACCGTGACCAGATAGACGCCTCCCGCGTTGAAAGCGGCTTCCAGTGCCGGCACCAATCCGTCAGGGGTCTCGACACGCGCCCCCCTAGCACCGTAAGCTGCCGCATATTTGACAAAATCCGGATTGTTGAAGGCCAGTCCCCAATCGGGGAACTCATCCAACGCCTGCTTCCACCGGATCATACCATAGGCATTGTCTTGCACGATGAGCACAACCAGGTTCAAACCAAGGCGCACTGCGGTTTCCAACTCCTGGGAGTTCATCATGAATCCGCCATCGCCGCACACGGCCAACACGCGTCTTTCAGGATAAAGCATCGAGGCCATCATTGCCGAAGGCAGTCCTGCGCCCATGGTCGCCAGCGCGTTGTCGAGTAAAAGCGTGTTCGCCATCAGCGTTCGGTAGTTGCGCGCAAACCAGATCTTGTACATCCCATTGTCGAGGCAAACGATGCCGTCCTGCGGCATCACTTGGCGAACGTCGTGCACAATCCGCTGAGGCGTGACAGGGAAACGGCTCTCGGTGGCCCGGTCAGCGAGATGCGCGAGAATCCCCTCGCGGAGCGGCAAGAGCGCCGAGCCGTGAGTCAGCTTGCCTTCCAGCCGGCCTGCCAACAGCGCCAGGCTTAGCGCAACATCGCCAACGATCTCGGCATGCGGTGAAAATACCTCTTCGACTGTCGCCGGCACATAACCGACATGGATCACTCTTGGTCCCCCTGGACCCATGATAAAAGGAGGCTTCTCGACCGTGTCATGACCGATGGCGAGGATCAGGTCGGCCTTGTCGATTGCGTAGTGTACGTAATCTCGCTCGGATAACGCCGCCGTTCCCATGTAAAGGTTCGATCCGCCAGCGACTGCGCCCTTACCCATCTGCGTATTAAAAAACGGAATTCGCACGCTGCGAACGAAAATTGACAGGGCATCTTCTAGCCGCGGCCGGCTCGCCGCTGCACCCAACATGATTAACGGCCGCTCAGCCTCCAGGATCATTGCGGCTGCGCGGTCCAACGCTACCGGATTCGCAACAGGAATTTCGATCGGATGCGACTTCACCGGCGGCAGGTCCGGCGCCAACTCCCGAGCGATATCCTCTGGAAGCTCAAGAAGCACTGGGCCCGGTCTCTCCTGCTGAGCAACCCTGAAGGCTTCACGAACGATCGACGGGATCGTGGTCGTACTAACGATCTGACGCGCCATCTTCGTCAGCGGCGTCATGGCTGAAACGACGTCGACAATCTGGAACCGGGCCTGTTTGCTGGTCAGGATCCCCTTCTGCCCGGTGATCAGGATCATCGGCATCGCACCGAGAAGGGCATAGGCTGCGCCAGTAGAAAAGTTCAGAGCCCCAGGCCCTAGAGTACTAAGACAAACACCGGGCTTGCCGGTCAGCCGTCCGTACGTCGCCGCCATGAACGCAGCCGCCTGCTCGTGGCGCGTTACGATGAATTTGATCTTTGAGCTACGCAGTGCCTCCAGAACATCCAGGTTTTCTTCTCCTGGAACTCCGAAGATTCGCTCGACGCCTTCATTTTCCAGCGCCGCGACAAGTAGTTCGGATCCTTTGGGCATTTGAAACCTCGAGCGTTCAGGAACTCAGTGGAAAACGAAGTCCGGATAGAGACCGCTTGCCTACCGTACCTTCACATTTTTTCGCAGAAACGTCGGCACATCGAGATCTTGACCGTCGATGATAGTCGGCTCGCTTTTTTCGAAACGACCACGTGAGACCGGCTCAAATTGCAACGTTTCCTGTTTTGCCTCCGCCTTCTTCGGCGGAGGAGGCGTTTGCGGTTTTGTGGGTGCGGGTGCGGTCGGCTTCTGTTCTGCTTTCGAGGCCTGCGGCCGAACAGGGGCGGCTTTCGACGGCTCGGTTTCCGTAGAGGGAAGCATCAGCTCACCCGACGCACGCTCCGGAGTCCGTTCCGCCGAAGTGGCCCGAGGCTGCGGATCCTGAGCGATCGGTTTCGAAGGTGCAGGTTCGGAGGTGGGTTGCCACGGCTCAGGCTTGATTTCGGACATCGTCGATGTTTGCACCGGTCCAATGGGGCGAGAGACGCTCTGGACCGGTTGAATCGCTGGTTTTTCAGTTCCATTACCGAGGGAGCTCAAAATAGAAACCGAAAGCCGGTTGCCCATGTGGGATTCGATTCCAACTCCCATGAAAAGTTGAGTCTGATCGTTGATGTGCCGATTCAACTCTTCCATGATGATCTGGACTTCGCCCAGCGTGATGTTCGTGCCGCCGCAGATATGCACAACCGCATGAAAGGTTTCTTCCAAGAGCGCGCCTCTATTCATGAGGGGACTCTTAAGGGCTTTCGCCAGGGCGTCATGAGCACGGTTCTCACCTTCCGCTTCGCCGTAACCGAAAATGGCACGCGCATCGCCGTTTCGGAGCACGCTGCAGACATCGTCGAAACCGATATGCAACAATCCTGGACGTTGCAAGATACCGGTAACTGATCGAATGCTTTGCGAAATCGTGAGATCAGCAGCCGCGAACGCTTCATGAATGCCCATTCTTGGCAGAGTAATTTCGGCCATCCGATCGTTTTCGAAGCAGACGACCGCGTCGCAAACAGAGCGTAACCGGGCCAGGCTTTCCTCCGCCTGCGCACACCGCCGACGACCTTCAAAGCTGAAGGGCACAGCAACAAACCCCAGAACCAGCGCGTTTTCCTCTTTGGCCAGTTGCGCCACGTAGGGCGCTGCGCCAGACCCAGTCCCGCCGCCCAGTCCGGAGCATACAAAGATGACGGTGCCACCCTGAAGGACGGACCGGATCTCATCCGTTGCTTCCTCCGCCGCCGCGTAGCCCAATTCGGGATCGCCGCCGGAGCCAAGGCCGCGAGTTAGATTTCTTCCAATTTGGACTTTATGCGCAGCCACCGACGCTGTGAGCGACTGAACATCCGTGTTAATTGCGACCATGTCCGCTGCGTCGATGCCATCCAGCATCACGCGGTCGAGAATGTTGGAGCCTGCGCCGCCAACACCAACGACTTTCACGTGGATCGGTTCGCCTGAGTTATTCTCTCGATCGTATTGTCGATTTAGCTGCACCATAATGTCTGATTAGTTGCGAAATATTCCTCTGATTCTTTGAAACGCGTTCTTGATAAGCCCGCCAGCAACAGGCCTGTCCGTCTGCACCAGGTGCGCGTACTTCACCAATCCCAACGCCGTCGAAAATTGCGGATTCTCAAACGCCGATGTCACCCCAGCCATTGGCAATGCATGAGCCATCGTCACCGGCATCCCAAAAATATCGGATGCAAGGTGTTCAAGCCCACGAATCTGGCTGCATCCGCCTGTAATGAAAACACCCGCCCCGACATAATGCAGATTCTGCTCCGCTTCGATTTGACGTTTGACGATCGTAAGCGACTCCTGCAAGCGGGCGTGGATGATTTGATTCAGAGATTCACGCTCGATTTCTCTTCCAGCGAATCCAGTCTCGTCTTTCAGCAAAATAGTCTCACCGGGAAACGCCGTTCCAAGCGTGACATTTCCTTCGTCGGCTTTCAGTTTTTCAGCTCGCGCCGTTGGTATCTTCAACCCGATTGAAATATCGTTCGTGATGTGGTCACCGCCCACCGCGAGCACACCGCTCTGTTTCACGGCGCCGTCGACATAGACGACGAAGTCGGTTGTCCCTCCGCCAATGTCGATAACGATCGCTCCCAATTGCTTTTGGTTCTTTTCAAGAACAGCCTGTGCCGTAGCGAACGAATTGATCGTCACATCCGCCGGTTCGAGCTCCAGTTCCTTCACGCAGCGAATCGCGTTCTGTATTCTAGTCCGGATTCCGTAAACGATATGGAAATCGGCTTCCAGTTTTTTGCCGAACAAACCGACCGGATTCAAGACGCCATCTTGTCCATCGACATAGTAATGCTGAATAATGGTGTGGAGAATACAATCCTCCATCGGCAAACTGACTTCGCGTGCGTTTGTCCGGACATCGTCGAGATCCTGTTCATCGATCTCTTCCCGGCCTTCTTCCAAGACGACGACACCTCGATTGTTAAAGCTTCGGATATGACTCCCAGTAATCCCGAGGTAGACCTCGCTGATCTCCACGTCGCTCTTTTCTTCTGCGTCCACAATCGCATCGTGAACGCACCGTTTCGCGGTTTCAAAATCGACGATCTCGCCTTTCCGAACACCGCGTGCAGGAACGCTGCCAACCCCAACAACTTTTAGCGTCCCGTCGCTCCGCGCTTCCGCCACCACCGCGCAGATTTTTGATGTGCCAATTTCCAGGCCTACGTAGATGTTTTCTCTAGCCATTCAATCGAGTCGTCTCTACCGGAAGCGCACGCCGAACTCGCGGCTCTCCATGCCGCCCGTCTGCTCCACCATCCGCAGACGGAGAACTTGAAGCTCGTCGTGCATGAAACGGCTTCAATTTGGGGCGCTCCCGTTTTTGTTTTTTTTCCTGTGATTTTGCTTCCGTCGCCGCCGTACTAACTGATTGGACGGGCTCCACGGTTGAACCCTGCTCCGAACCGCCCGGTTTTGCGGGAGCATTCGGATCTTGTTGCGCCGCAACCGAACCTGGCGCGCTGGCAGAACCGTCCGCAGCCGCTCCTAGATTTGGTTGCACGAACGTCACCGGCACATTGCGCTGAGCCATTAGATTTACAGTTTGCAATTCGCGGCTATTTGAATCGCAATAATTCAAGACGATCCCGAGCTTGTGCAGTTGGGCCTCGATCCCATCCGTGCTGAACGTAACGCTCGCTTTCTGCTTGTCCGTTACGATCATGCAGTACCGCTTTGAAACATCAATCGTCTGAATCTGGAATCGGGCCTGCAAAATCTCTGTCGAAGCGCGGATCAAATTAAGCGCAGCTTTGGCTTCATCCTGCTCCAGCGGCTGACCTGCCTGGCAGTTCGAAGTATCAATCCCGACAATCAGCGGTAGCCCGAGATACTCCGGCGGAAGCGATTTCGATTTAGTTCTCAAAAGAATTCCGCGTTCGTCTGCGAGAAACGCGTTCTCAAAATTGAATGACGCGAGATTGGCATCGGGCGGCACAACCCACGCAACCGGCCTCCGTTCCTGAATTGCAATCACCAACTTGTTCGGCAGGATGCGCTGGAGCCGGCTGTCTTCGACCTCCGGAATTGCGGACAGGCTGTCGCGGACCTTATTCAAATCGATTGCAAAAATATTCTCTCCTTCGGAGACACTTGCCGCCCTCAAGATTGCGTCCCGGTTCAGATTGCCGTCCGTTGTGACGTCGATCGTCTTTAACGCGTAGTCAGCGTTCGTAAAAAAGAGTGCGTTCAAAGCGCGTTTGGCGCCAAAAGCGACACCGGCCAGTAACGAGGCAACCAGCACGAACCCAGCAACCATCAGCAAAACGCTCCGTGTTCGTCGCGCAGACGCTTTTTTGGCGCGGACTTTGACGTCAAGAAGATGCTGCCGCTTCCGCTGCCGTGTAGTCGAAGCGCGCTTATTCTGTTTCCGCACTCTTTTTTGAATGATCACCGCGTCGTTGCACTCCTCTGTTCAAGCGACAATTTGATAATGCATTCACACAAACGGGCCATCGACATGCCAGCCGCAGCAGCCGCTTCAGGCAACAAGCTGGTCTCCGTCATGCCGGGAATCGTATTCACTTCCAGGACCTTTGGTTCGCCGTCCGCTTCAAGCATCACATCCGCTCTGGAATAAACCTTCAGATCGAGCGATCGATGCGCAGCCAACGCGCTGGACTGGACGATTTTCTTTTGCGCCAGAGTCAGCCGTGCCGGGCACTCATGTTCGGCAGCACCTCCCCGGTTTGTCCAGGTGTACTTGTTTTCGTAACTGTAGAATCCGCCCATGGGCCGGATTTCGATAATCGGCAACGCCTCGTCGCCTAATATTCCCACCGTTAATTCCCGGCCGGTCACGAACGCCTCCACCAGAATCAGGTCGGCCTGGGCATATGCTTTCTCAAGGGCGGGCCCGCGATCCTCAATTGACTTTACTAAGTAAACTCCGACGCTAGATCCCTGGCACGGAACCTTAACAACGTAAGGAAGCGGAAAGTCAGGAACTTCACCCTTTTGAACGGTGATATACGGCGCTGTCGGTACACCTCGTTCAATAAATCGTTTTTTTGATTCGATCTTGTCAAAGGCGAGCCGGCTCCCTTCTTCGCCTTCGCCGGTGTAAATAATTCCTTTCTGATCGAGCATGGCTTGAATAGTGCCATCCTCACCAAAGGTTCCGTGCAGCGCGTTGAACGCCAGATCAGTGTCCGCAGGAAGATGGAAATCACCATCACGGACGTCGACTTCAAATGTGTCCGCACCCAGCAGTCTCAGCGCTTTTGCCACAGCCGCTCCGGAACGCAATGAAACCTCCCGCTCCGAACTCGGCCCGCCACATAACACGGCAATTTTCTTTTCGAACAAAAAGCTATTCATCTTCCACTCCCACAATCTGCACTTCAGTTTGCAAATCGACGCCGCGCTCTTCCTTCGCGATCGATTGAATCTCGGCAATCAAACGGAGAATCTCATGGGAACGCGCGCCGCCATCGTTCACAATGAAATTGCCGTGTACCTCGGAAACTCGCGCAGCACCAACTCGGCGATTCTTCAATCCCAACTCTTCGACGAGTTTACCTGCCGGATTCTCGCGAGGATTTTTAAAAATGCAGCCTGCGCTCGCTGCGACCGGTTGAGTAGCCTTGCGCTTTTGACTCGACTGCAGCAAACGCTGGTCAATCGCATCGATGCTTGATTTTTGCCCGCGGAAAACTGCGGAAACCGCATAGCGATCGCGCAATGTTGGTACGCTGCGATATCGAATCTGCATCTCGTTCGGGCGGAGCGTCTCGAACTCGCCACGTGAACTGACAACCTGCACACTTAGGACCGTTTCGAATGTCTCTCTTCCCATCGCTCCCGCGTTCATTCGCAGACTGCCACCGACGCTGCCCGGAATTCCTTCCATCCATTCCAAGCCTCCGATCCCCGCATTCCGAGCGGCTGAGGCGACTTGTTTGAGCCGGACCCCGGCCCCCACATGGATCTCCTCTCCTTCGACCGTCAATTCGATGAAATCTCCGCGATTCAAATGGACCACGACACCGTTGATGCCGCCGTCGCGCACGAGTAGGTTAGAACCGCGGCCGACGAACATCACTGGCAATCGGTTGACCTCACAAAATCCTAAAACGTTAGCCAATCCGCCGCGTGTCTCCGGTTCGACCCAAAACTGTGCGGGCCCTCCGACACGAAGCGTCGTGTGTTTCGAAAGCGGCTCATAAAGCCGGACGTCGCCTGCACCCATGACCTCTCGCAACTGGAACGAGAGCTCGAGGTCTTTCACAAGTTTTGTCGCTTCCTCGTGAATATCTCCGGCACCAAGACTTAGTATTAAATCTCCAGGCTCTGCAATTCGTCCTATCTCCCGGTGCAAATTTGTTCGTTTCGGCACGTACATCGCTCCTGGATGACTATGCTGCTGCAACGCGAGCACAACCGTCTCTCCGGAGACACCAGAGATCGGGGGTTCACTCGCGGCGTAAATGTCCGTGACATAGACCATGTCAGCCAGATCGAAAGAGGTGCCGAACTCTTTCTCCAACGCTTTTGTTCTCGAATAACGATGCGGCTGAAACATCACAATGAGCCGCTTACTGTTAAGAGACCTGGCCGTTTCAATCGTTGCTTTGATCTCGGTCGGATGATGCCCGTAATCGTCAACGACTGTCATATCGTTTTTCTGAAGACGTATCTCGAATCGTCTGCGTGCCCCTCGAAAGGATTCAAGCGCGTCCGCAACTTTTTGAAAGGGAACAGCGATCTCCGTTGCAAGCGCGATAACAGCCAATGCATTGCTGACGTTGTGAGATCCAGGAACACCCAGCGCAACTGTTCCCAACCGCTCTCCACCGCGCCAGGCTTCAAATCGCGAACCGCATGGTCCTCCCGCAATCTCATGGTATCGATAGAGGGCAGATTCAGTTTTACCGTATGAGATCGCGTTCGAACGAAAAGCGCAAAGCCGCGCTGTATTCGGATCATCTGCGCAGTAAATCACTTTGCCGTTGAGCTGTTCGATGAATCGTGTGTACACGGCCTCGATCGCGCTGAGATCCGCATAATAATCGAGGTGCTCCTCTTCGATGTTGAGGACGATGCCATGCTCAGCATGATAAATACCAAGTGTGCCATCGCTTTCGTCCCCTTCCGCCACAAAGTAGTCGCCGTTCTTTTCCCAGTGCGCGTTGGTGCCAAGGATCGGAATCTCCGCGCCAACATAGTGAGAAGGGTTAAGTCCGCCGACGCGGAGAACGTGCGCAGTCATTGACGCGGTCGTCGTTTTGCCGTGCATACCGGCAATCACAATTCCTTTTTTAATGTGCAGAAGAGCCGCCAGCGCTTCCGCGCGTCGTACCATCGGAAGCCCTAGCCTGACTGCTTCGTCGAACGCGGGATTTCCTTGCCTTATTGCTGAAGAGTAAACAACAAGCTCTGCTCCACGAACGTTTTCTTCCGTTTGTGGAAGATAGAATTTTAGACCGAGAGTCTCTAGCCGTCGGGTCTCGATGGAGCTGACCCGATCGCATCCACTTACTCGATGTCCAAGCGCGAGAAGCAACCCAGCGATCCCGCTCATACCGGAGCCGGCCACTCCGATCAGATGAATCCGCTTCGGATTACTTAGAAGAAACTCAGCAAGTTTCTTTGGCAAATCAGACATCATTTACGGGATTTCTCGATGATTTCTACAATTCTGGTTGCTGCGGTTTCGGGTCCTAGCGCACGAGCTTCCCCGGCAACAGGGCGCGAGGTCGCTCCTTTGGTCAAAAAATAATCTATCAATGAGCCCAACGTGTCTCCGTTAACACGCGCTTCTTCTATTACTTCAGCGACGCTATGTTTCGCAAATACTTCCGCATTGAAAAATTGATGATTTTCAGCGGCATACGGGTACGGGATTAAAATGCTTGGCAAACCAAAGTAGGAGAGCTCCGTCAGACTTGCAGCTCCCGAGCGCGCGATAGCAAAATCGGCAACGGTGTAAGCCTCTTCCATCCTTGAATAAAACGCACTTACGAATGCCGGGATTCCTTCCCTTTTATAACAACCGAAAACATAGTTCTCGTCTTCTCTGCCGGTGAGATGAATAAATTGCACATTTCTTTGGGCAAATTGCGGCAGTGTTCCTACGACTGCCTGGTTTATGCCATGCGCTCCCTGGCTGCCGCCCATGACAAGGATAGTCTGCAGCCCGCTTTTCAAGCGCAGATTATTCAATGCCTGCTCCCGATCGACGGACGATTTCAGGCTGTCGCGGATCGGTGTGCCAGTGACTTCGACCAGCTTCTTCGGGAAATATTGGGCGCACTCTTCAAAGCCCAGCAAAACCTCATTTGAGAGGAACGCGTTCAGACGATTGGCTTTGCCAGGAATTGCGTTCGACTCGTGGATGAACGTTGGCAACCCACGGACGCGTCCGGCAAGAATTGGGCCGGTGGAAGTAAACCCTCCCATCCCTAGAACTGCTTCCGGTTTGAACGACCGATAAATTCTAAGGCACGCCGATAGTCCGCTCACAAACTTCCGAAGAAACGAGAATAACTGAACTGAGAACATGTTGGTCAGACCAACCGACGGAATTCTCTCAACGTTGAAATCGTTCCGATTCCCTACCGCGATCGTGTCGATCTGCTTTTCGGATATCAGCAGCAGGATTTCGTGTCCGCGACTTTTCAATACCTCGGCGACAGCAAGGCCCGGAAATAGGTGTCCACCGGTTCCTCCGCATGCAATAGCAACTTTCATTGGGAACAACTCTCTAAATTCTGGAGACGTGCCGGACTCGTACCATTACTTGGGTGTTTCCAGAGGCTTTGTCTTCTTTGCCTTGCCTGTAAATGTTGATTAGTATCCCGATCGCAATGAGACAGAAGAATAGATTAGAACCACCATAACTAATGAATGGCAAAGGAAGTCCTTTGTTAGGTAATAGAGAAGTCGTGACTCCAAGATTAATCGCGGCTTGCAAGCCCACAATCGCTGTGCACCCAAACCCAAGTAACATTCCGAACCGGTCTTTTGCGTTCAAGGCGATCAGGATGCCGCAGGTGACAATCAGCAGATAGCAGAAGACCACCGTTAGCGTGACCCGTAGCCCGAGCTCTTCGCCGATGACCGGGAAAATAAAATCGGTGTGCGCGTAAGGGAGGTAGAGCATCTTTTGGCGTCCGTTGCCCAACCCGAGCCCCTCGACTCCGCCGGACCCGAATGCGATCAGGCCCATCCATTGCTGATGACCTTCCTTAGCTTCGTACTGCTCCGGATGAATAAACGCCAATAGGCGGCCCTGCCGTTCAGAAATGTGCCAGGCAATAATGAGAATCGAAGCGACCCCAATGATAACCATCGGGCCCAAATACTTCGGGCTGGCGCCCGCGACAAACATCATCAGCAGAACGGTCGCACCGATCAAAAGAGTCGTTCCGAGGTCCGTTTCAAACACGATCAAGGCAAGCAACGACATCACGACTCCAATCGGGTAGATAAGCCCCATCAGGAACCCTTTTGACTGTGCCTCAAATTTTGTGAACCACCATGCGATGAAAATGATCGCCGACAACTTGGCAAGCTCCGACGGCTGGAAGGTGACGGATCCCGCATGAATCCAGCGCCACGAACCGTTGAGCCGCATTCCAATCGGACGAACAAAACAGAGCCCCAGCAGGGCGAACGCAAGCGGAATCAGCACATACCAGGAGCGCTCAAGCCGGTGATAATCCACCAGTGCGAATACGATCGAACAGACGAATCCGACACCGAGCCAAAAGCCCTGTTTCTTCAGGAAGTTGAATTGGTCGCCGTGACTGTCGGGAGCAAATGCGCCTGTGCTGTAAAGCATCACCAACCCGACGGTGATCAATACAGCAACTGCAAGTACGAGTACATAGGCGCTTTGTCGATGCATTTGCAGTCTATTTGCGCAGGAGCGTTATCTGTTGACTATCGGTATCAAAAGTTTTTGCCCAATTTGCAACTTCTTAGGGTCATCGATGTTGTTAGTCTTGAGCAGACTGGCGTAACTAACTTTAAATTTTTTAGCAATCCTGGCCGGACTGTCACCTTGCTGAACGTAATATACTTTTGTGGACTCCGTTGAGTTCTCCTGTCCAGCGGCGCCAGTCTGTGGTTTCCCTGTAGCGGTGCCGGATGTCCTGGTAGGGTCGACCAGGTTCTGCACCTCGGATGAGATCGGCTTTACTGAGGCTCCATTCTGCGCGCTTGCACCCTGTGCCAGATTCGGTTTTTGACCGGTCGCATCCTTTCCAGGAACCGTCGGGCTTTGGCGATCTTTAAGGGCGCTGAATGCAAATATTCCTCCCACTGCAACAACATGCAGCAGAAGCACAACGACAAATGCGCGCGATAACTTTACATTCGGTTCGTCAGCACCGTATTCGTCATCGGCGTATTTGGCGACGGCTTGCGCAGAGGCGCGGAGTCGTCTCTTTTGGGGACCATTAGCGGGTTTCTTCGTAATTCTCACCTTACAAACTCCTGAATTATTTCGCGGAATTGATTGCCGCGGTCGGCATAGTTTTTGAACATGTCGAATGAAGAGGTTCCGGGTGAAAACAGCACCACATCACCCGGCGCGCTTTGCTGCTTCGCGAGCTCGACAGCCATTCGCAAAGTTTCGGCTCGAGAACATGGAACAACCTTGGACCAGCTCTGACTGATCCGATCGGCCATCTCTCCGATTAATACGGCGTGCTTGACCTTCTGCCGGACTAAGCCGGCAATTGTATCGAACTCAAACCCTTTGTCTTTTCCGCCGGCGATCAAGACAACCGGCTCGAACTGCGATTCCAGCGCCTTGACAAGTGCATCCAGGTTGGTTGCTTTCGAATCATTGATGTAGATGACTCCAGCCACCTCGCCAACTCTCTCGCACCGATGCGGAAGCAGTTGATAGCTTGATAGTCCGAGTTTGGCCTTTTCCCATGGGATACTAAGAGCCCAGGCCGTCCCTAAAGCTGCCATCAGATTTTCGGCGTTATGAATTCCGGAGAGGTGGGTCTGCTGCATCCCAAGAAGAGGCGTACCTCGGAAACGAATCTGCTCCTGGGTCAACGTGAATTCAGCCTTGTCTGAATAGGCACTGAATGAAATCTCTTTCGCTGCAAAAGCCGGAAGATCGTCCGAGTAGTTGACGACCGCGAAGTCACTGGGCTTTTGGTATTCAAATATTCGCAGCTTGGCCGTCCTGTACTCCGCCATATCCGAATAGCGGTCCAGATGATCAGGTGTCAGATTCAGCCAAATGGCGACGTGCGGACGAAATGTCGAGATCGTCTCCAATTGGAATGAACTAACTTCTACAGTGAAGTAGTCCAGATCGCTCTGGCGTTGCACCGCATCGGCAAAAGGCATCCCGATATTTCCGCAAGCAACTGTGCGATGACCCGCCGCGTTCAGCATCGACTCAATGAGCTGCGTTGTTGTTGTTTTGCCGTTGGTGCCAGTGATTGCAATCACTGGCCGATCGCAAAAACGGAATGCCAGTTCCAATTCGCCGATCAATTCCGCCCCTTGTCGCCGAAAGTTTTGCACAATCGGTACGATCGGATCGATCCCAGGACTCAATACGCTCAGATCGTAGTCCGCCTTTGCGGTGTCCGCCGCAACACCTGTCACCACTGAAATCCCAAGATCTCTGAGACTTTGCACTTTGAGAGCATCCGGGGTCCCGCTATCGAAAACTGTTACGCTAGCGCCTCGACGTTGCAGCAACCGCGCAGCGGCTTCTCCGCTGCTTCCCAACCCCAACACGGCGGCTCTCTTGTTCTCGAGGTTCATCTTAATTTTAATGTGGCAAGCCCCAGAAACGCGAACATCAAGGACATGATCCAGAATCGGACAATGACCGTATTTTCTTTCCACCCCTTTAGTTCAAAATGATGGTGCAACGGAGACATCAGAAGGATCCGTTTGCCCGTAAGCTTGAAACTGGCGACCTGAAGAATCACGGAGAGCGCTTCGATCACGAAGATTCCGCCAATCACGATCAGCAGAAGCTCTTGCTTGCAGCATATTGCAATTACGCCAAGTGTTCCGCCGATCGAGAGGGACCCGGTGTCACCCATGAAAACCTTCGCCGGATGGCAATTAAACCAGAGGAAACCAAGCCCACCTCCGACAAGTGCCGTGCAAATGATAGTTAATTCCTCGCTGCCGCGATAAAACGGAAGATCGAGATAGGTCGCAACGGAAACGTTTCCTGCTGCGTATGCAAGGATCGCGTAGGTCGATGCCACCGTTACGGTGCATCCTGTGGCCAGGCCGTCGAGTCCGTCGGTCAGATTGACTGCATTCGAAGTTCCGACAATGACGATCGCAAAGAAGATCAGCGTAAGCCATCCAAGGTTGGCAATGATCGGCTCTTTGAAAAAAGGAATATAAAGTTCCTTTGCCTGAATCTCGAGCGAGGGATCCATCAGGAAGAACGCCGTTACAATCGCCGCCAAAATAAATTGGCAGATCAATTTCACACGGCCAGGAATGCCGTCCGATTTTTTCCTGGTGACTTTGATATAGTCATCCACAAACCCAAGCCCACCGGTGAAGACAATCGTGAAAAGGCAAAGCCAGACAAAGTGATTGTCCGGTCTGGCCCACAGAAGTGTGGAAATAACCACCGATCCCATGAAGAAAACGCCGCCCATCGTCGGTGTTCCTCTTTTCGCACCGTGCAGTTCGAACAAACGATGGACTTCTTCCGCGGTGCGAATCGGTTGTCCAAACTTCAGCGAGGTCAATTTCCGAATCACCCAGTTGCCGAACACCAGGCAAAGCAGAAACGCGGTAATCGCGGCGCAGATCGCTCGAAACGAGACATACTGAAACACGTTGAAACCGCTTGCAAGCGCGCCAGGACCTTGGCTCAGGTGATAGAGATAGAACATCATGGCGACCTCCGTTCCGCTTGTTCGAGCGACGCCTCGAGTCCGTTGACCACACGATCCATCGCTGATGCAAAACTCCCCTTCACCAAAACGACATCTTCCGGTTCCAGATATTTCAGCAGTGCCTCCACTGCTTGCTCATGCGAATCCGCTTCTTTCACGGATTTCAGACCTGCAGAAATCGCAGCTTCAGCAATCAATCGGGCTTCCTCGCCTACCGTGACGAGGTAGTCGAATCCGAGATCGGCAACCGCTTTGCCGACGCGCCGATGGGCAGACTCAGATTCATTTCCGAGCTCTCCCATTCGTCCGAGCGCCGCCACCCGCCTCCCTTTGGCGGTGACTTGCGTCGCCGTTTTCAACGCAGCAACCATCGAGTCGGGATTTGCATTGTATGCGTCGTTGATGACGATTACTTGCCCAAATGCTTTTAGTCTAAGGCGATTCCCAGGGATCACAGTTTTCGCAAGACCTAACGCACATTCTGCAATGCTCAGACCAAACTCAATTCCGACGGCAGCCGCAAGAGAGGCGTTGGCAACCATGTGCTGGCCGTGCACCGGCAAAAAGACCTCGATCGTTTCCGAGCCCGATGACAATTGAAATTTTGTGCCCGCCAGATCTTGCTCGACGTTTTGTGCGCGGACTTCTCCGCGACCCATTCCCGCTCGTATCACCCGGGCTTCGCAACGTTCAGCAATCCAGTCTGTGAAATCGTCATTCGCGTTCAGGACAACAAATCCCCGTGCAGAAACCGACTCAGCAAGGACCGATTTTTCTGCCGCTATCGCTTCGCGAGAACCGAGATGACCGATGTGTGCGGTCCCGACATTGGTGATCACCGCGGCATCCGGCTGGGCGATATCGCAAAGCGGTCGCAATTCACCGGCATGATTCATTCCCATCTCGAACACACCCACATCATCCGTTCCATTCGCTCGAAGGACGGTGAGTGGCAATCCGATGTGGTTGTTGAGATTTCCAACGGTTTTGACAACCGAATATTTCTCGCCAAGCACAGCGGCGACCATCTCTTTCGTGCTGGTTTTGCCGCTACTCCCAGTGACACCAACCGCCTTGAGCGGAAGCTCTTCTCGGTACGTTTTCGCGAGCCGTTGCAATCCGGCCAATGTGTCCGCGACTTCAACTAAGGTTAATCCTCCAGGCTGATTGGTCAGATCGCTCACCAAAGCCCCTGCTGCGCCCGCAACATGGACCGCCGACAGAAAGGAGTGACCATCAAACTGGTCACCACGAAGCGCTACAAACAATTCTCCCGGCCGGATAGATCTCGAGTCTGTGACCACATTTGTCACTTCGCCGTTGGCAGGCCCGTGCAGCCTGCCGCCAACCATTTTTGCGATTTGCCGGAAGGTTTTAGGATCCATGGTTGGAAAGTTCCACTGGGTTCTCTCCCAAGGCCCGCGAAGCGAGTTCGACATCGTCAAACGGCACGGTGTGATCGCTGAACTCCTGGTACTTTTCGTGGCCCTTCCCAGCGATCAGAACAATGTCTCTCGCTTGCGCCATGGAAATCGCCCGCCAAATCGCTTCTTTGCGATCGACGATCTTTTCGTAGTTCTTGCGTTTAAAACCAGATTCGATTTCTCGAATGATCGCCTCGGGTTCTTCCTTTCGCGGGTTATCCGACGTGATAATCGAGTAGTCCGCGTATTGATCGGCAACGGCGCCCATCAATGGACGTTTGGCCTTGTCTCGATCGCCGCCGCATCCGAATACGAGAATCACCCGGGCCGGATTCAGGTCGCGACAGGTCTTGACGACATTCAACAAAGCGTCATCGGTGTGAGCGTAATCGACAAAGACCTGAAATTTACGTTTGGCGGGGACTGCCTCGAGACGTCCGGGAACCTGTGGCGCTTTAGCCAGCGCAAGCACCGCACTCCGAATATCCAACCCCACTGCATGCGCAGCCGCCAGTGCCGCTAGTGAATTGTAAATATTGAATCGACCGATTAACGGAAGACGGACAAGGTAGCTTCGTTCCTTAGTGTCGAGCCGGTACGAAGTTCCGTTCATCTCGACATTGAAATCACTCGCGCGAAATTCGGCGCGCGCACCCATTCCGTAGGTCACGATAGCCAACTCTCGGCCATATCGGGCGATCAATTGCTGGCCATATGGATCATCGATGTTTATGACAGCTTTGGCTTCCTTTGCACGGTTCTGACGCATGCGATCGAACAACGTCGCTTTTGCATCGAAGTAGTTCTTCATGCTGCCGTGAAAATCGAGATGGTCTTGCGTCAAATTCGTGAAGACGCCCACATCGAATTCGATCTCTTCCACCCGTCCCATACTGAGCGCCTGCGACGCCACTTCCATCACGACGTTTCTGCAACCTGCTTCAACGCACTGGCTCAGTAATTCCTGCAGGTCCAGCGATTCGGGCGTCGTACGGGTAGCCGGCAGACGTCTTTCGCCCACTTCGTATTGCACCGTACCGATGAGGCCGGTTGATTGATTCGCACGCTCCAACAGGTGCCGGATCAAGAATGTCGTTGTACTCTTGCCATTCGTGCCTGTAACCCCCAGCATTCGCAGTTTCCGCGACGGAAACCCGTAATAGGTTGCCGCCAACTGCGCTAGGGCCGCGCGAGAGTTTGGGACAACGATTCCGGTCGCACGATGCGAAATTCCTGGTTGTTCCCCAACGACCGCAACAGCGCCCTTTTCGACGGCCTGCTCAATGAACGCATGTCCGTCCGAAACGAGACCTTTGACTGCGACAAACAGGTCACCAGGAACCACTCGGCGCGAATCGTACCGAATACCGGTTATCTCCCGATCGATCGATCCCTGGACCGTTTTCACTGTCAGTTGCTGAATTAAATCTCCCAAGTGCATGGTGGTTGAACTAGTCGTGACTCCTTCCGGAGTCCGCCACTTTTTTAATCGAGTTTGCACCGGGCGGAGGTGGAATCTCCTCGGTAGGCTTCAGATCGAGATAAAGCGCCGCTTTGGCGGCGATTTTTGCAAATACAGGCGCAGCCACAAGTCCACCCATCGCAGGGCCATCCTTCAGCGTCGGGTCGTCCAGCAGAACGAGCAACGCAAACTTCGGATCATCCGCCGGCATAAATCCGACGAAGGAGCTGATGTAATGCCCTGAGAGATATCCGCCGTGCGGGCTTATCTTTTGTGCCGTGCCGGTTTTACCAGCCACCAGGAACCCGGGAACAGAAGCGCGTTGGGCGGTTCCTTGTTTGCTGACCACATCCTTCAGCGCAGAGACGATCTTTTTCACGGTGTCCACCGAGACGACTTCGCGGACTTCTTCAGGGGTAAAATGCGCAACCGACCGGCCATCGTTATCAGTGATATCAGAAACAATCATCGGCTTCATCAGCTTGCCGCCATTTGCGAGTGAAGACATTGCAGTGATCATCTGCAACGGTGTCACGGCAACCGATTGACCCATCGGAATGCGAGTAATCTCTAGCTTGCTCCAGCGATAAGGGGGATTGACCAGGCCGGGGATTTCGCCGCTCAAGGAAATTCCTGTCTTCTGGCCAAACCCATATCGGCGAACGTACTCATAGAGCTTCGTCGGGCCGAGCTGCAGAGCGAGTTTGGCGACTCCAATGTTGCTCGATTTCTCCAGTATCTGATGAACGGTCAAGACGCCCATCGGTTCCGCGTCCCTTAAAATTCTGCCCGCATATTGGAAGTGCCCGTTCTCGCAGTAAATCGTCGTATCCGGTGTCACGAGCTTTTCTTCGATAACAGCGGATGTCGTTACAATCTTGAACGTGGAGCCCGGTTCCACCATATCGACAACGGGCCGGTTCTTTTGCGCTTCGGCCGAGGCATCGCCCGGCTTATTCGGATCGAAAGTCGGGCGGCTTGTCATCGCCAGAATTTCTCCAGTCTGGGGACGCATCATTACCGCCGTTGCGTGTTGCGGTTTGAATTCCGCCACGGCCGCCTCCAGTTCAGCTTCAACGATATTCTGCAGCTCGAGATCAATCGTCAGCTTGACGTTGCAGCCATCCTTGGCAGGACTTTCCTGGCCTCGGTAGGGAACAAGCTCCTTCCCGGTTCGATCGGTCTCGATGTACCGATATCCATCCGACCCCTGCAGAAAATCCTGCATCGTGCGTTCGACCCCCATCGTCCCCTTGTGTTCGTGATCCACGAACCCTAACACCTGCGAAAGCATCTGACCATTCGGATAGACCCGCACAAAGTCCTGATCAAAATAGATCCCTCGCAGACTCCTTTTCGCTAGAGCATCCCGGATAGCCTCCGCAGTCTGCTCCTGAACTTCCGTCTTCAGAACAATGTGCTTACTTCCCTTGCCTGTCTCCGTTAGCTTAGTCGCGAGCTCACGCGGATCCATTTCAAGCTTATCCGCGATTGTCTCTGCCACAGCCACCGGATCCCGAATATGCGTCGCGTCTGCAACAACTGTTTTGACCGGAATGTTTTCTGCGAGAGGCTCGTCGTGAGCGTCGCGTATGATTCCACGTCTGGCATAGATGATTTGTCTGTGGTTATGTTTTTCTGCTGCAAGCTCAGTGAACTTCTCGTGCTCGATGATCTGTAGATCGATCAACCGAACCGAGAAGACACTGAATAGGCCGACCAATCCAAAACAGACCGTGACGGCACGCGCTTGCGCATCCCATCTCATTGATTAAAGCCGCGATTGGAGACGACTCTCAACTCATCCCCGATGCCATCGTGACGCTGGTTAAGGCGAACGATTTGATCATTCGCAATCGGGACTAGCCCTAGCGAATTTTTCGCCAGCTTCTTCTCAAGTACTGCACGAGAACTAAGCTGGGTGATTTGCACACGGACCGCCTCGTTGGCAGTTCGGAGTTCAGTGAGGTCGTGCTCCAATCCATGTTGAATCGTTCCATACTGTTGGAGCTGATTCTTCAAATAGACATAAGACAATCCGGCACCTGCCACGATCGCCGTACAAAGAACAACCTTAAAAATTGAAGCAACCTTAATCGAATATGTAATGTCTCTGCGGCTACGATTCATGCCTGATCCTTTCAACAACTCGCAATTTTGCACTGCGAGCCCGTGAGTTTTTTCGTGCTTCCTCCTCACTCGGTGTAACGGGTCGACCGGTGACCAGCCGGAACGTATGCAACGGATTTCTCCGCGGTGCATCCCACTCCGGCCTGTCTATCCATTCCTGACTAACATTCCTGAAATAGTGCTTCACAATCCGGTCCTCCAATGAGTGAAACGTGATAACGGCCATGCGGCCGCCCTCTTTTATCCAACCACTCAACGATTCCAGCGTGCGCTCAAGCACTCCCAACTCGTCATTGACCGCGATTCGCAACGCTTGGAAAACTTTCGTCGCTGGGTGCTTCGGGCTCCGTTTCGGGACCACGTTCTCCACCGCATGCACCAGATCGCGCGTGGTCCGTATCGGAAATCGGTCCCGTACTTTCACCAGGTGAGCCGCTATTCTTCTTCCGGACGATTCCTCGCCATATTGGAAAAAAATCCTGGCGAGTTCCTCCTGCGAACTCTCGTTCACTATATCCGCAGCGCTCCGCTGAATATGCGGCCCCATTCGCATATCCAGTGGACCATCCCGCATAAAACTGAATCCTCGCACCGGCGTATCGAGCTGGTGCGACGACACACCTAAATCAAGTAGAACACCATCCAGCTCAGTCACTCCAAATTCCGGAAGACGCCCCGCAACATCCGCAAAATTCGATTCAATAAAGCGCACCCGGTCCGAATATTTCGAAAGCCGCTCCGCGGATTTACGCAAAGCCTCCGGGTCCTGGTCACAAGCAATCACCGATGCACCCGCTTCGAGCAAAGCCAGCGAATGACCTCCCCCCCCAACTGTTCCATCCAAAATCAGCTTGCCCGGACCCGGCTGCAGCGCCGCAATCGTCTCGCGCAATAGAACCGGCACGTGAAAACAACCTTCACTGCTTTGTGATTCGGCGGGCATGAACTGTTCGTCTACTAACGCAATCATCGCTCCTCTTCGGTCAGACCGGTTGTCTTCGACAAAAATCTGTAACGGCTTCTCTAAATGCCAATCCGTCCCATCACCTGGTCAAACGTCGGCGCATCCTCCTCATTGGATTTCTGCCACTTCTCCGGATCCCAGATCTCAAATCTTGTGTAATTGCCAACCAATACGACTTCATCGTGGAGGTTCAGCGTCTTGGATTGCTCATCCGGAAGCACAATCCTGCCCTGCTTATCTCCAACCACATGCTGAGCCCTGGAAGAAAACTGGCGCATAAATTTCGCCCGCTCATCCGGCTTCAGACTGCTGTCGTGCTCCACCTTGTCAGCCAAACGCTTGAACTCCGCAGGCGGCATGACCATCAGAAACCCTTCCTTCAAATTCGGGATGGCAAAGAACTCGTCTAGATCGTCTCGGCGCCAGCGCGACGGGATGGTGACGCGCTTTTTCGCGTCCATCGCGTGCCGGTATTCACCGGCATAAATCGGCTGTGCAACCTTGGACAGATCCATACGCTAGTCATGGTCATTGAAACCACATTTCCCCATAACGCCCCACTTTTACCCGCTTGGCCCCATTCCGGTCAATGAAATTCAGTACGATTTCGCATTTATTTCTTAACGTTTTCAGCGAAGACCCTCCCCGGCGTTTCTTCACGAGGCTCCGCGATGAACTGTCAGCTTAAGAATCAGCTTCAGAGAAGTACGATGAAAACTTCCTCTTTAGACTCTGCGTTCGGTTGCCTTACCGGCGAACCAAGCGCCGCTTTTTATCGAGATGACCAAACAGGCAGGTCAAGGTCACAGGCGGGACGCCTATGATACTTTCGGCTTCGTGATTCTTGGCGCACCGGCGTTGAGCGGCACGGTTCGAGGCCTTCGATGCCCGCAAACTCCAAAAAGTACGAACGTTGCCGAGCTGAAAGTATCATAGGCGTCTCGCCTGTGACCTAAGCCGGTGCGGCTCGTCCTGGCAGCACATCCGCAAGTCGAATGACGATGCAATTCCAATTAGGTATTCGCCGACACGCCGACACCATTCCGTTGCGGCTTCCGACTACCCTCTAACCTGGCCGGTCCCTTCAACGAGATACTTGTAGCTCGTTAACTCCTCCAAACCCATCGGGCCGCGGGCGTGAAGACGATCGGTGCTGATCCCGATTTCCGCCCCAAAACCAAATTCGCCGCCATCATTAAAGCGGGGTGACGCATTCCAGAATACAACTGCGGAATCGACCCCATTCAAAAACTTTTGGGCGGCTTCGTGATCTTCAGTCACGATTGAATCGCTGTGATGCGATCCGTTCGCGTCGATGTGATCGACCGCTTGCTCCACGCTTCGCACGACTTTGACTGCCAGAATGAGATCGAGGTATTCGGTTCGCCAATCCTGGTCTGTCGCGGCGACGACCTTCGCGCCTAGAATTTCTTTCGTCACCGCGTCGCCGCGGATTTGGACTCCCCGCTCCCAGAGCGCAGCAGCGCACGGTGGCAGAAACTGCTGCGCGACCGATTCATGAACCAGTAGCGTCTCAATCGAGTTGCACGCGCTCGGTCGCTGGCATTTCGCGTTGATGACGATCTCCTGAGCCATCCGAAGGTCGGCCCCCGAATCGACATAGACTGCACAAATACCGTCATAATGCTTGATCACAGGCATCCGCGCCGCCGAAGTCACTGCCTCGATCAAAGCTTTGCCGCCTCGCGGAATGATGAGATGAATGTAGCGGTCAAGTTGCGCCATCAGGGTCACCGCCGTCCGATCTGTGCTTGGTACAAGCTGGACCGCAGCTTCCGGCAGCCCGGCTTCATTGCACCCGGCGCTAACAGCTTCCGCCAAAGCAATGTTCGAACGGATCACTTCCGATCCCCCTCTCAAAATGACCGCATTTCCGGTCTTCAAACAAAGGGACGCAGCATCGGTCGTGACGTTTGGGCGCGATTCGTAAATGATGCCAATGACGCCGATCGGGACCCGCTTCTTTGAGATCCGGAGCCCGTTTGGACGTGACCACTCCGAGATCACGAGTCCGACCGGGTCGGGCAGATGCACGACTTCGCGTACGCTATTTGAAATTGTCTGAATTCGCTTTGGATCGAGGCGCGCTCGATCGAGCATTGCAGAACTGAGGCCGTTCGCCGCGCCCGCGCCCAGATCGGCTGCATTGGCGTCAAGAATCGAGGAGGCCCCCGATTCGATCCGGCGTGCGATTGCAGCCAAAGCTTCGTTCTTCTGCGCAGTGGTTGCTTGCCCGAGGATGCGACTTGCCGCAGCCGCCTGCCGGCCAATCTGCTCGAGCATATCTGGAAGAGCTAACGTCATTCGACTCCTGAAATCCTGGTACCGGCCGGCTTGCCTTCGACCGCTGCGGCCATCACCCCGGGGTCAAGTCCGCTGGCGATAACACTTGGAATCCCTGCCTGCAGAGCCATTTTAGCAGCCTGCAGCTTTGTCACCATTCCTCCTCGAGAGTAAGCGCCTCGGTCGGATCGCGCAAGATGCGACACGGCATCGATATCAGTGACATCCGAAATTAGCCGGCCCTCTTCATCAAGAAGGCCTCGCACACTTGTCAGCATGATAAGCAGATCGGCATCCGATAGAATGGCAACCTCCGCTGAAAGCCGGTCGTTGTCCCCAAACCGGAGCTCTTCAACCGCAACTGGATCATTTTCGTTGATGATCGGCACGACAGTGCGAAACCGCAGAAGACGTTCCAAAGTGTTCCTTGCATTTTGGTACCGCGTCCGGCTATCGATATCCTGATGGCTCAACAACAGCTGAGCCACATGGAGTCCATGCCGCTGAAAGAGCGTTTCGTAGTGGCGCATTAGCCGAGATTGGCCGATGGCGGCACAGGCTTGTATAGAGGGAAGATCGCTTGGGCGCTCGTGGAGCCCCATCAACATCAACCCGGCGCCGACCGCGCCGCTGCTTACGAGGAGGCACTGATGACCGGCGTCCACTAAGTCGGCTACCTCTCCGGTCAATCGTCGCAATTGCCCGGGATTTAAGGTGTTGCCGGTCGATTTTGTCAGAATTCCGGTCCCAAATTTGATGACGATGCGCTTCCTCTTATCCGACATACAAAGCCCGTATATATCGTCACGAGTTGAGCAGAATGCCAGCGCCAGCCCACAAAAAATCGGTGCGAAGCCGATGAACAGCTCACAAGTTTGAAAAACTTGTGAGCTGTTCAGGCTAGTTGTAAGTGAAGGGATCCGCGTGGACATTTTTACCATCATTCGCCAGAGAGCTGAAACTCAACCGGAACAACTGGCTTATTCGAGTTATGAGGACGGATGCAGGCTGACCTATCGGAATCTGGTCAATCGAGCAGGGCAAACCGCCGCCTGGTTAGCCGAACGCGGATGCCGGCCGGGAGAGCGCTGTGGGTTGATTGTGGAAGATGGAGCCGATTTTTTGATTGCGGCTCTCGGGATATTGGCAGCCCGGCTCTGCCTGGTGCCGATTGCAAGCTTTCTGCCGACAGAAGAAAAAGAGTACGTTTTCAAGGCAGCCCGGCTGCATTGGCTCTTTCAACGAGACAACCAGTTGGCTCGAACGCTTTTCGGGCAACCGATCGACGACAACAATGATGAAGATTTCCGTGCGTGCGAACCGGCCTATATTCGATTCACGTCGGGAACGACAGGGCGCCGTAAAGGCATCCTCTTAGGGCACAACGCAATTATTGAGCGTTTGGACGCGGCGAATGCAGTCTTAGAAATCGGGCCTGGCGACCGTATTTGGTTTGCGCTTCCAATGGCAGATCATTTTGTCGTTTCAATTCTTCTCTATCTCTCTCGGGGAGCAACAGTTTTCGCTGCGTCAAACACCGAAAACTGGTGCACGATCGCCGAGAAGGAACGTCCAACGATCATGTACGGTGCCCCCGATTTTTACGAAACGATGGCTCGCTCCGACGTCGTTTCGCTCGATGCGCTCCGACTGGCCATTTCCACAACGGCTCCTCTGCCGCCGAACATCGCAGATGATTTTTCACAACGTTTCGGAAAAAATCTGAACCCGGCGCTCGGTATCATTGAAGTAGGTTTGCTCACCATCAACACGCGACCCGACAAGATCGGTTCGGTCGGCCGGCCGATGCCGGCGTATGAAGTAAACCTGGTCGGGGAAAATGGCGCGCTGGCAGAAGCTGGAGAGGCCGGCGAACTCCATATCAGGGGTCCTGGGTTGCTGAATGCTTATCTTGCTCCGTGGCAGCCAGCTCGCCAACTAATGAAACATTACGGGTATGCAACCGGAGATTATGGTCGGATTGATCAGGATGGGTACCTGTTCCTTGCAGGCCGCGGAAAAAACCGGCTTCAGGTGAATGGAGTCGAATTTTTTTGTGAAGAAGTCGAAACGGTATTGAATAGTCTGCCGGGCGTTGAAGAGAGCCGGGTTTACCTCGATTCAAAATCGAAGATTCTCTCCGCGGAGGTAGTTGGTTCGCCTGGACCCACGGAAAGATTGGCTGAACTGCTTCGCAAACGAATCGATTGGCGCAAGGTACCGGAGAAGTTTCGCATCGTCGAGGATTTGCCTCGAACAGCGAACGGGAAGCTGCGGAGAACCTGATGCACCAAGTCAGTGACTGGTAAGCGCTAAAATGTCAATCATCGTGCAGAAATATGGCGGCAGCAGTGTTGCCGACCCAAGCAAACTCAAAAAGGTTGCGGAGCGTGTGATGCGGACAAAAGCAGCGGGACATGACGTCGTGGTCGTCGTTTCCGCGATGGGTGACACCACGGACGATTTGCTCGGTTTGGCGAAGACTATTTCGTCGAACCCTGAGAGGCGGGAGCTCGATATGTTGCTTTCGGCCGGCGAGCGGATTTCCATGGCGTTACTGTCGATGGCTATTCGCGAGTTGGGAGGCGATGCGATCAGCTTCACCGGAAGCCAATCCGGAATCATCACAAATGATCGGCATATCGATGCGCGGATAATCGAGGTGCGCCCATTCCGGATTCTCGACGAGTTGGCGCGTGGCAAGGTTGTTGTGGTCGCCGGGTACCAGGGCGTTTCGTACAAGAGAGAAATCACGACGCTCGGTCGTGGCGGCAGTGATACAACGGCTGTCGCCATGGCGGCAGCGCTCGGCGCCGATTGGTGTGAAATCTGTTCGGATGTCGACGGTGTTTACACCGCAGATCCGCGGATCGTCCAGGAGGCACGACGAATACCAAATCTATCTTACGAAGAAACCCAGGAACTCGCCGAATCCGGAGCCAAAGTGCTAAATGCGCAGGCAGTCGAATTTGCAAAGGAACGCGGAATCGCGATTTACTCGAGAGCGTCATCCAGCGCATTGCCGGGAAAAGATCCGTCTGCTGACGGCACGATTGTCCGTAAGTTTGGACCTCGTCCGCCCGGTTCAGTCGTCGGAGTTGCGAGCGAAAAAGAGGTGATCCTGATTGAAAGTGATGACGTGGATGAAGTGTTGCGCGTGACCGACCAATTCGAGGTTCCGGGCAAGCAGCTTCATGTAATCAGTACCGGAAGCGCCCACGACGGAATTTCGATGGTCGTCAGCAAAGAGAATATACATCAAACCATTAAGTTGAGAGCGGCATTGGAGGGGATCCCGGCGAGATGGGACGACACCGCCGGAGCCGTGAGCATTATCGGCACAGGAATCACTTCCTCGCACGAACGGATTCGACGAGGATCACAGATTTTGAAAGAGCTGAATGCCAGCAACTTCGGGATCGCCACGTCATCATTTCGAATCACTTGGTTAATCGAGCGGCATCGAGTGGACGAGGTCGTTCAACAGTTCCACAAGGCGTTCATCGAGAACGGTCAACCGATAGTTCCGTAAACTCCGGCCGGAAAAAAAAACAGATCACTAAAAAAGCAAAACCAGCTCGATCAGAGGGGGAATCGTTCTGGGGGCCAATCGAGCTGGTCTTGAGACGATATTCGTGGTTGACGCTTCATCAACTTATTTTTTTTATAATTTGATAAATTTGGATGAATTGTCGGTCCCAGATCCATAATATCCATAAATTGAACAAGTTCCCCAACCCAAAGCAATCACGTGCACGACAAGGCAATAGCTTCTTGCGGCTTAACGATGCCACGGCAACTTTTGTGTTGCTCTGGTTGGCCCCTCGATGAACCGTGTTCGGCATCCATTTAAGATGTTCCATCCCCAGAGCTATCTCTCAACGACTGAACTTGTTAACCGAGTTGCGAGAGAAGCATTTGGTGACACGCAATCTGCTCTATGCGACGAGTTGGTAAAATTTTCGCTCGAGCTTTTTCACGGAAAAACTCCCCGATTCCAGGCCTGCGATACCGCTTTCCACGACTTTGACCATACAATGCAGGCCACGTCGGCAGTTGCTGATCTGCTCGAGGCTCAACGACGCAACCCGATGATCGCAACGCTCGCCCGGCGCGACTGGGAGTTGGCCATTGCCGCCATCGTGCTGCATGACACCGGGTACTTGAAACGACGAGGCGACAGTGACGGTTCCGGAGCAAAATATTCTTCGATTCATGTGGGCCGAAGTTGTTTTCACGCATGGGATCTGCTCCCCGGCTTCGGATTCACGAACGACGAACTTCGCGTAGTTCAAAACGCCATTTGCGCGACCGGAATTTCCGTTCGAATGGAACAAATTCCGTTTCACGATTCTCGCGAATGGCTGCTAGGTGCAATCGTTGCCACCGGCGACATGATCGGCCAGATGGCTGCGGAGGATTACCCGGAGCGTTTGGCGGGGCTGTACTTGGAGTTTCGCGAAGCGACTGCCTTCTCCCGGCTGAATGGAAGCGGGCTTAGCATGTATCGAAGCTTGCTCGATCTTCTGAACGGGACCGAAAAATTCTATCACGGGTACGTCACCCAGGTGCTTGAGCACGAGTGGAAGGGAATTTACAAAGTTCTCAATGACTCTTCCGGAAATAATCGATATATCGACCGGATCCGTAAAAACCTTGTCCGCATTAATCTGATGGCTGCGTCATTGGCAACGAGCCGTCCAATTAAGGCTCAGCTGCCCAGACCTCGACAACACAATTCTTTTTAGTGTCTGTCTTATCAAAAAGGTCCTGCCCACCCATCGCGACGGCGTGAACGACATTCGCTAAATCCATTTTATCCTTCAGAGCCTTCACTACGTTCTCCGCGCGATTTCTCGAAATCTCCAGATTTGTCGCCTCACCCCCGCGTTTGTCGGCGTATCCGACAATAATCACCGCCACGGTCGGATCTGAGAGGAGCGCCTGCATGGCTGGCTCGCGCAAATCCTTTATCAAGACGTCGATCTGAGTCGCCCCAGCAGCAACGCTTTTTTCCGTGAAAGGAATAACGGCGATTTTTTTGAACCCTTGCGCCCTCTCCACTTGAGCATACAATTTGTCTTTCTCATTATTCGTGAGAGACCGCATCAAGTCGATGCGAACAAGGACTTCGCGGCGGGTGCTTTCTTCTTCGGCAGAACCATTGTCAGGAGAGGGCGAAACGGAAACCACCGCTTCCGGTGCGGGTTTCGGATGATCGACCCCGACGCTTTCATTCTCTTTGGCGGTTGCGTTGCGAGCCGGTGCAATGCTGGCAATGGGAGCGTCGTTCGGTGCCGCGGACCCCTTGTTAATCGATATCGCTTTTACGACAATGAAAGCGCTGATCCCCAACCCGCCGATCACAAAAAAAACCGCCAACCCGACGATCACCCAGACACCGGCCGGTGTCTTACTCGGACGGATCTTCTGATCTTCAGTCTCACGGCCGGATAAATGTTCGGGCGTGCGCTTTTCCATTAACCCGCAGTTTCGCCCTATTACGCCATAGAATGCAACCACCCACAGAGGTTACGAGGCCGATACCGACTCGTGAGGCCGATGGGACCTATTCGATTTCAGACCGGTCAGAACGTCAGCGTAACCGTATTCAGAATCGTGAACCGAGGTCCGTAAGCTGATTGGAATATCCCGATTCCCTCGGACGGGCGAATCAAGTTCGTTCGATCGAGAAGATTAAGTATCGCAATCCGATCGATTAATTGGCCGACACCGGGAATCTGAAATGTACGTTGTGCGCTGACATTTATCTGAAACACATCTGGGTTCTGCTCCTGATCGGCGAATCCGGCACGGAGACCACTGCTATAGATCGCGTCAAAGCTGAATGTATACGGTTTCCAGTTATAGCTTGCCCCTGTTGAGAACCCGACCAGTGGCTGGTGATCCAGAACAATGTAATGATGATTGATATAAGCTAGCTCGTCCGGATCAAAGTTGAACTGACCTGTCGCTACGCCTGTTTGCTGGTTTCTGCCGAGGGTGAGATTGGCATACGCTGAGAAATTCTGGACCTTGTAGTTCGCCGCAAGCTCCGCTCCCCAGATATAGCCTTTCTCGTAGTTGAACGGAGCAAATATTGGGACCACTCCGAATTGACCGGTGTCCAGATAATGCCTGGTAATTTAAAAGAAGTTATCCTCTGAAATAGTCAAAGAGGGCGTTACATTCTGAACGATGCCAAGGTCCCATTCATAGTCATCTTCGGTCGTTGGGTTCACCGTTCCCGGAGGTCCCGCGGCGCCACTTGTACCTGCAAAGACGGTCGAAGCGTCAGAGACCGGCCTCCTGATCAAGCGATCTGCTCGAGAAGAAACGATTTCAACTCGCTGATCGCGACGCGACGTTGTTTCATCGAGTCTCGTTCGCGAATCGTGACTGTTCCCTCGTTGGCGGGGCCATTCTCACCAATTGTATCGAAATCAACCGTAACTCCGAATGGCGTTCCAGCTTCATCCTGACGTCGATACCGCCGGCCGATAGCCCCTGATTCGTCGTAAAAGACCATCATGTGCGAACGAAGCAGATCAACAATCTCGCGAGCCTTTTTGACAAGCAGCTCGTTGTTCTTAAGCAACGGAAACACCCCGCATTTGATCGGTGCAATCCGTGGATGAAACCGCAGGACGGTGCGGGTTTCTACTTTTCCCTTTTCGTCGGTGACTTCCTCTTCCGCATACGCCGCGCAAATGAGAGCTAACGTCGTGCGGTCAACACCAGCGCTTGGTTCGACGACGTGCGGAATAAACCGTTGTTTGCTTTCCTCGTCGAAATAGTCCAGAGATTTGCCGCTCGCATTCTGGTGCTGTGTCAAATCGTAGTCGGTCCGGTAGGCAACTCCTTCCAATTCCTGGATACCGAACGGGAATGCAAACTCGATATCGTATGTGCCCTTCGAATAATGCGCACATTCTTCCGACGGAATTTTATGAACATGAATCAGGTCGGATGAAATACCGATATCGGAATAGAACTTCAGTCGTTCCTGGAGCCAGTACTCAAGCAATTCAGCGCCTTGCTCTGGTCGGCAGAAATATTCGAGCTCCATTTGCTCAAACTCGCGAGAACGAAAAGTAAAATTTCGCGGATTGATCTCGTTTCGAAATGCCTTGCCGATTTGCGCAATTCCGAATGGTAATTTCTTCCGAGCGACTTCCAGCACGTTCTTGAACTGAACAAAAATAGCTTGGGCAGTCTCAGGCCGAAGATAAGTGACCGCAGACTCGTCTTCGGTCGCGCCAACATAAGTCTTGAACATCAGGTTGAAGGCGCGGGCTTCCGTTAAGTCAAATCCACCACAAACGGTGCACTGTTTGCGGCCGTTTTTCTCCGGCAATTGATCCGCGCGAAGCCTGGCTTTGCAGGTTCGGCAGTCCACCATCGGATCGCTGAAGGTGGCCTCGTGACCACTCGCCACCCAGACCCGCCGGTTCATCAGAATGGAGCCGTCCATTCCGACGATATCATCTCGTTCCCGGACCATCCGGCGCCACCAGAAGTCCTTCAGGTTCCGCTTCAGTTCGGTGCCTAGCGGACCGTAATCCCAGCAACCGTTCAACCCGCCGTAAATCTCACTCGATTGAAAGACGAACCCGCGCCGCTTGCACAGGCTGACGATTTTTTCCATTCGGTCGGTGGGAGATTTCTCTTGGGGCATAGACAGAGTCCGAAAATCAGCGAACCACGGCGAACGTCAACAAAAAAGGCCGGTGGATTAACTACAAGTGCCTCCCGTGCCAGACCTGACACTGTGCAGTCGCTGCAGCGGCTTTCCCTGGCACCTGCCGCGGCTTGACATGGGCTGATGTGCCTTAAAGGTCGCAGTTGCCCATCCCTGGAGATGGCGAACCATTTTCCTTTCCGGCAACTAAGCTGTATGTTGCACGGTTTATGGCCCACTATTCAGAGGACATGTTCGCGGACAGCGCCGTGTCGCTTCGTCACTGGATTTTGCCCGCGATCGCGATCTCCTTCCTCCTTCACGGAGGACTGTTTTATTTCTTCAGTCAGAAGACGCTCGAGCGTTTTGGATCTGTCGACATGCCCCGGCTTGTCCCCCGCACGTTTAGCATTAGCCGTGTGCAGGTCGACCAGAAGTTGCTGGAGTCCGATTCAAAGGAAACGGAAAATTCAGGAAAAGCGGCTGGGGACCCTGGAACGATTAAGAATCTCACTCAATTCGATGGATCGTTTGAAAAGGATATGCAGGAGCTCCGGGCATCTCCAGAAGTGACTTCACCCGAGATCCCACAACTCAAGGATCTCAAAGAAAAGCCGGGCGTGGACACCAGGTCGGCGTTGACCGCCGCGGCAAAAGCAAAAGCAGAAAGTGCCGTTGCTATGGACAAAGAGCTGACTGAGGTCCGGCAGCAACTCCTCTCCGACAAGCCTGACGTTCCTTCTTCCAGACCTAGAATCTCTTCCGGGAACAAGCAAAGCCCGGGCAAAACCGACAACCAGGATGTCGGAGACGCCTCTCTCCCCGGGACCGCCGGTGTGCCAGCTGGGTTCAGCAACCTAGACGCACTTCTCTCCGGATCGGGCCAGGTCGGGAACGGCACAGAGCCAATCCTGATGCCGACCGATCTTTTGTTCGACTACGATTCGGCGAACCTCCGTGAAGGAGCGACAGCGAGTCTTCAGAAATTAGGTCGACTGATCCAACGCAACCCCGAAGCGGCCTTTAAAGTCGAAGGCCATACGGATTCGTTCGGCACCGACGAATATAACATGAATCTAAGCCAACGCCGGGCGGAAACTGTCAGAGATTGGCTGGTACAAAATATGGCCATCGACCCGAGTCGGATCCAAACTCAAGGGTACGGCAAGACTCGTCTCATCGTTCCGGCGGACCGCTCGGTCGACGAACAGCAACTCAATCGGCGTGTCGAGATTGTAATCCGGACGAAAAAATAGGCGGCAGCAAGATTGAGCTGACCAAACAGTATCCAGACTAAAGCACCGCTGCGGGAATCAAGGCAGAACGCCGATGTACCGAGCTCGGGGTCGAATCAAAGTCCCGCTTTCATGTTGCTCCGATGCGTGTGCGATCCAGCCGACAGTTCGTCCAAGGGCAAACAGGTTGAATCCCGAGTGTTGAGGAAGCCCCAGAATCCTGCTAGCGCAGGCAATCGCGAAATCGACGTTTGGCGACCTGCGAAGTATTTGTTCCGCTTCGTCGATTCTTTTCTGGAGTCTGCCGAACGCGTTTGGGTAACTCTCTTGCAGAAGTTTCAGAATCAGGCGAGCTCTCGGGTCCCCTCCAGGGTACAGCGGATGACCAAATCCTGGGATCTCTTCGCCAGAGCGCAAACGCGCATGAATGAAGTCAGAAACGCTTTTCTCATTTTCCAGGTCACCGATAAACTGTTCTGACTTCTCGGCAACCCGGCCGTGGCGGGATCCAGAAAATGCGCACATCGCTGCATTAACGACTTCGTAGAGATTGGATCCGGCAGATGCCACAACGCGGGCAGCAAATGAAGAAACATTGATTTCGTGGTCAAGTGACAACACTAGAATAGCATTCAGCACGCGTGCCGCTCGTCGCGGTTGACTACACCAGCGACGTGCCAGTTCTGAAGCCGCATCGTCGATTGACGGCTGCGCTGACCTGGTGAGAAACGACAGGTATCGGCGAACGATGGACGCACCAAGCTCACCCGCAAACGGCATCGATAGCTGGTAACCCATCGGATCTTTGTGAGACTTCCCGATCAACCAGGCCTGCTGCCGCTGAAAGGGATCTGAGCTGTCTTTGCCCGGTGGGACCTCAGTCTCGAGGCGAACAAAACGTGTTTCCCAATTCGCCGTCCAGAACCAGCATGCGACCTCCCAGAATGATCGGTTTGAAGCCAGGTCCAAAGCGCTCATTCCTCGATAATAGAGACAATCATTGGTGATCAGAGTCAGGGAAGAATCCAGCAGTGAAGCGCCCCAATGAAGTGCTTCGGCGACTTCGGCCTGCGGCCTGTTTCGGATTCTTTTGCGCGCGCGCAGTTGTTCAAGATCAAGCCGATTGTAATTCCTCGACCGAGAATCGCCTCCCTGCCTAGACCGCACAAGACCACGGCTAACATATGCGTACAATGTTGCTTGAGTGACGCCAAGAAACGACGCGGCGTCAGATGCAGAGAGATAAACTTCCATTCACTTACAGAACAATATATTGATTTATGAATCAATATTGACTTCTCTGTGGATCGGATTTGGTTGAGATATGCAACAGGCTTCGCCTTCTCCTGTCGTTCCCGAAATTCCAGACTATTTCCTAAACCAGTTTCCCAGGGATAATTTCCCGGCCTACGGCTGGCCGCAGCGACCTGCGGGCTTTCCGGTGGAAGTCTGGACGACAGAAACAACTCACCGTGACGGCCAACAGGGAGGTCTGCCGCTGACGACAAAGCAGAGTCTCCATATCTACGATTTGCTTTGCCGGTTCACCGCAAACTCCAGGGCAATCCGGCAAGCGGAATTTTTTATTTATCGTGAGCAGGACCTGGCGGCATTTCGAGCTGTGCAGGAACGCTTCGCGCACGGTGCACCGATCGAGCCGACAACTTGGATTCGAGCGACGATCAAAGATGTGAGACTGATACAATCACTCGGGGTCAGCGAGTCCGGTTTGCTCGCATCAATCTCGGACTATCACGTCTTTCACAAGTTCAAACCTGGAGGCCGGGCGCAAGCTGCAGACATTTACCTGGACGCAGTTCAGATGACGCTCGATGCCGGAATCCGGCCACGAATCCATCTGGAAGACGCCTCGAGGGCAGACATCGATTTCATCCGGCTCTTTGTCCAGAAAACCCTGGATAAAGCGGCCCGTTATCCGAGTTCGCTACGGCCAAAGTTTCGAATCTGCGATACGCTGGGCGTTGCCCTTCCCGACGATGACATTCCTTTGCCACGCGGAGTTCCAAAACTGTTTCGGACTCTTCGCGACGACGGCTTGTTGACGAGCGATCTTGAATTTCATCCTCACAATGACACCGGGTTAATCGTTGCAAATTCGTTGGCAGCGATCCGAAATGGTTGTTCGGCGATTAACGGCACGTGTCTCGGCAAAGGGGAGAGAACCGGAAATGCACCACTCGAATTAATCTTATTGCACCTCATCGGAATGGGCTACTACCCTTTTAGCCAGCCCGATTTCACTGTCCTGAATGAACTCGCGGAACTCTACAAACAAATGGGACAGCCGATAGCGGACAAATGCCCATTGTACGGTCGCGATGCTCATCGCACCCGAGCCGGGATCCATGCCGATGGGTTGAACAAGTTCTGGTGGATGTATGCGCCATTTGACGTACCGAAGTTGATTGGCCGCCCGTTGGAAGTCTCTCTTACGAAGGACTCCGGAATAGCTGGGCTGATTTTTGTGGCCCGTCAGAATCTCCATCGCGACTTCGGCAAAGAAGACCCAACGGTTCGTGCTGCTCACGAGTGGATGCACCAACAATTCGACAACGGCCGCCAGACAGCGATCGAATGGGAAGAAATCAGCCGATTTTTTTGTTAGGATTTACCCTATCGTATTTTCGAAGGTTAGGCGATGCCGACCCCGATCGTAGCGAACGGTTTAAGCGCCGAAGGAGCGAACGATTGCAGCCTGGGGCTCCGCTTCGCGTCACCCCATATAGGCCCTGATCTATTTTCGCCTTCGGCGCTTGGGGCCACGAGACTACCTAATGTCCGAAATTAACAGTTAGTTCAGCGCTGGCGATCGAATGTGCCGCGATTTGTCTGGCTGCGTTTCCGGGGGAAGGATCGGGTCCGAGAGATAATTTTCCAACGTTCAGTGCGTAAACCTTCGCGACGTATCGATGCGTTGACGCCGGCGGTGGGCAAGGCCCTCCATAACCTGGTTCTCCGTAGTCATTGCGACATTGAGCGCTGCCTGCCGGCAAACGGACCGGGCGCTTTTCACCGGCACCCTCGGGCAAACTCGAAACTGTGATTGGGATATTGAAGACGACCCAGTGCCACCAACCTCCACGAGACGGTGCATCGAGATCGAAAACTGTGAGCGCCAGGCTCTTTGCGCCTTCCGGCACGCCGATCCAGTGAAACTCCGGAGACAAATTCTCTCCATCACATCCAGATTCGTTGTATACGTTTCGCAACGGCACAGTTCCGCCGTCGTGCCAATCCCTGCTCGCAAGTTGAAGCGACCCTGCATGCGCGAATGCGGCGCCTGCCAGAATACAAAGAGCGCTGAGCGCTACGAAGCGCGATTTCATTTCACTCTCTTTCTATTTTGCGTAGGAGATGAACTCCAACAATGAACCATCCGGATCACGGAAGTAGACTGAAGTCCCCTTGCCTCCGCGACCGGCTCGTTCGACCGGACCAAGTTCGATTTCGACCCCTCGTTTGTTAAGATGTTGAACGGCTTCTTCAAGCGGGCCGGACCATTCGAAGCAGAGATCGCTCCCACCTGGTGGGACAGGTATTTTCGCGAGAGGAACAGCCTGGACGCCTGGGCCGTGTAGATTAAGTTGCGCATTTTCAAACCGGTACGCCCAGTGTTCCCCTCTTGGAACGAGCTCAACCCCAACGACGTCCCGGTAAAACGCGTTGGACCGTTCCCAGTTCGTAATATGAATTACACAATGATCGAATCGCGTTGGTAAACTCATGAACGAAAGCTAGACCGAGAAGGCAGATTTGGCACCCGCGACCCTACAAATATTTCGGAATCAATCTGAAGATCGTATCTCGCCTGTTTTCGAAAGAAGAATAGAAACCCATCGAGTCGACTCAAAGTTCGAAAGAACGATCACGAGGATCACAGTTAGGGGAACGCAAAGAAATGCGCCGACGATACCCCAGACCGACCCCCAGACTATCAAGGAGACAATCACTGTCAGCGGACTCAGATTGAGTGTTTCACCCATTACGTTTGGTTCGACGATATTACCCATGAATTGAGCAATGGCAGTTATACCTATGCCAATCACAAGAAATGGGCCGAGGCTATCGAATTGCACCGCTGCGAGGAGCGTCGGAAGCAGGGTCGCCACGATGACGCCGATTGTCGGTATAAAGTGGAGAATGAAGACTAGCAGCGCCCAGAATTCAGCAAAATCCAGCCCGACAAATCGCATTAGCAAGTAAGCTAGCAACGCGCTGGTAAGACTAACAACAGTCTTAACACCGAGATAGGTGTGAATGTCCCGATCGATCCTGCGGATAATCCGGATTGCATTTTTACGCCGTTCCGGATCGGGAAACAACGCCTGGACCTTAATCGGTATAAACCGGCGCTCAAGCATGATGAACAGACCATAAATCACAATAAGTGTCACATCTTCCAGGACGGCAGCGACCTGTTTTGCGACAGCACCAAACACGGCTCGTAAATCGATTGCCTTGATCAATTGCTGGATCTCCGGCGGTTCCTCCATGCCGATCCTGGAAAATGCCTCGGCCTGTAACTGTTGCAACCTGATCTGGTATTTCGGCGCGGCAATTGCAACATGGCGGGCATTCTGCGCGATGATTTCAATCAGGACGAATCCGAGCCCGAATATAATCGCAAACGCGAGCACGACCGATATCACATCCGGGACTGGGTGACCCACGATCGACGCCTTCCGAATAAACCGGCTCAATATGTCGACCAGATAAACCGCCAGGACCGCCATCACCAGCGGAACAAAGAATTGTTCGCCGATACTGAGCACATAAAATGTCGAAATGACAATTCCAAGCGTCAGCGCGACAGTTATCAGCCTGCGCAGATAGCTCACACGACGGGGCGCTTGGTCGAGCACGGGGTTCATTTCGACGAGTGAATGTTCACACCTTAGTTACACGGTAATCGGCAATCTCTGCCCGGATTTTCCACTTTCAATTGCTCCGAGCACCATCGCGAGGCTCTGAATATTGTCGGTGCTTCGGGTCTCCGCCGGAATTTTTTCTGAAACATTCCGCAGAAATTGCCTCATCACACTAATGTGCCCACGCGTCTCCAGCGGATCCGGCTCTTCGGTGGCAGTAAACGCCTCGGTTTCGTAGAAAAGCCCGTGTTTCACCGGTCCAGTCTCGCCATTTTTGACACGTTCTCCGCGAATATCTTCCGCGCCATCCCAACAGATTGTGCCTTCCGTTCCAACTATCCGCCAAACACTGTCCCACGAGGTCCGTAGTCCCTCCGAGCACCAACTGCCGCGAAACGTGCAACGGATGTCGTCGTTCATATGAAAAATTGCGTGCGCCGAGGCGCCATGCTGCCACCAGGAGCCTTTCGGATTCCACTCGTCACAGTAGACAGATACAGCATTCGCGCCTGTCAGATAGCGAACGGTATCAAACGGATGGATCGCCATATCGGTTAAAAGGATATGGTCCATTTTTTCGCGAAAGCCCCCGAAATGCGCAGGCACAAAGAAATCGATGTTTACCGTAGTCAACTCTCCGATGAGCCCCTGTTCAATCAGTCGCCGGATTTTTCGCGCACCCGGATTGAACCGACGGTTTTGAATCACAGCGTGGACCAAACCGTTTTTCGCAGCTAGATCAACGACGCGCCGGGCATCGGCAAGCGTTGTCGCGAGAGGTTTCTCGACCAGTACATGCAGACCGTTGGTAAGCGCTTTTTCGTCAATTTCCGCATGCGCAGTTGGAATTGTACAATCAAACAGTAACTGTGCGTCAGCGTTGTGAATAGCCTTGTCCAAATCACTAAATATTGGGGAATCGAGCTGAAAATCCGCGGCTCGAGAGTGGGCCATTTCAACGTTCAGATCGACGAGTGCAGCAATGTCCACTTCCAGTTCTCTCGCGCTGCGAAGCCACTCTGCGCTCATCGCGCCGCAACCAATCATGATCGCTGCAAATTTTTTCGGCATGCTTTATTTATTTCACAATCTTGCGTCAAGCGGCCAGTATTTTGAATATTACGCACACGATGAACGGATTCGTTCGGGACAAAAACGCTATTATCCGGGCACTTTATGATCCCCGAGAACCAGGATCTGTTTGGCGCTTATTGCCTGACAGTTTCAGATAAATCAAAGTTTGAACCGAGCAACGCCGGTCTTTTCGTCTCTCCAGGCCACGGCATTCATCCGGAACGGGTTATCGACTCCTATGAGCTGATCCTAGTGCGCACCGGCACGTTAATATTGGCAGAACAGACAACCGTTTTTACCCTTGAAGCCGGGGACACGCTCGTTCTCTGGCCAGGCCGACTCCATCGCGGTGTGGCGCCCTACCCGGCCAACACCTCCTTTTACTGGATTCATTTTTACGCAAACATCGGCGCACCGGTGTCGAGTGATGACACGGCATCAATTCCTCAACACTCGCGCCTCCCGGAGCCACTAAGATTGACCGAATTGTTTCTGCGTTTTCTCGACGACCAGGAACATCACCGACTCGACAAAGAGTACGCGTCGACGCTTACAAAACTGATGCTATTGGAGATCGCACTGCAGATCAGGCCGCAATTCAGCGAACGAAAACAGGCTGAGCATCTTGCGAACCAGGCTCAAACACTCATAACCCGGAGCTTTCGTGAACCGCTTTCAACATCGCTGATCGCACGAAAACTTAACCGGAACCCGGACTACCTGGGGCGCGTTTATCGACAGACTTACGGGTGCAACCCGACGGAAGGAATTCATCGAGCGCGAATGAAGCACGCCAAGAATCTGCTTCTTCTGACGTCGATGAATGTCGATGAAATCGCCTGCGCGTGCGGCTATGGAGATACCGACTATTTCCGGCGTGTTTTCAGGCGATTTTATGACATGCAACCGCGGCGCTTCCGGACACTGCACGCCCAACAGCACCTTAACTCTGCTTGAGCGGCGCAATCTGAAAATATAAGACCGTATAAGGGCGTATAAGACTTATATCCCACGAAACCGCGGGTACGCAGTTCCTTCACCCCTCTACGGCGCCCCTTCGACCAAGGCTTTTTGCCTGCGAAAGATCTCCGTAACAAGCCGCAGAGCGGCCATTGAGAGCGGGATCGAAATCAGGTCGCCCAGAATGGCCATGATGGCAGCAAAATTCCACTGATCATTATTCGAGGCCTGGATAGCGAGCTGAAGGGAGATCTGCGTTGTAAACGCATAAACCAGGAACAATGCCCACCAGCCGCCGATTAGCCATGAGCCGGGGCGATGACGCCAGTCCTTCGGGTCCTCGCTCGCCCGCCAGATTTCATTCATTACCTGGACAGGCCGAATCAGGCCAAGAATGGGCATGAAATAGTAGGCGACCGCCCAGGTCGGCGAGTACCGCAAGTCCTCCGCGCCAAATCCTTGAATGTTTTTGTAGGCCCGATAGACCCATTTCAAAAATGTGATCCCAGTTGCGATTCCAAGACCAGATTGAAGGAGGCCGACGATCCCCTGGATCGGATCGTTGTCCACAATCTGGTCTGGCGTTCCCTTGCCCGTACGCACTTGCACATACTCAGTCAGATCATCGACCAGGGCGACACATGCGACGAGGATGCTGACGAACAGTAGCCGTTGCAGAAACCTCGTCAGGCCGCTGGGATCGCGCAGAAAATGGTACGAGGCGGGTTCGCCCTCCGATTGATTTCGAACAACGTCTTCAACGGCGACAGGAGGCGCGCCGAGCCATTCGATCAACGGTTTCCAATCCGGCATTCCATGCTGCCAATAAATGGTCCCGTTAGGCATCAAGCCCTCTTTCCAGAGTCGACGCGTCTCTTCTTCGGACTGCTGAGTCCTTTGGCCGTCAGGATATCGGAGATAAATACCGTCCATTCAGAAGGAGTTCCCTATAAGACAGTAGCGGCAGTGCCGCAAGTCGCACGAACTTTATGCGCTTGATAAAACGGTGCTCTTATTTTGAAGGAATCGCGTCTTCGGTTATCTTTGCTGGAGTTGTTCATCCGAAAATTGCACAGGCCAAACCGCTTGCGAGATTTTTAGCATGAGCGACGACCGGAAGAGACTCGGGAGAGGAAATTAGACCAATCTCGAAAGGGGAGAGGGTCACTGTTTCTTCCAGGATTTTGAAAGCGAGGTAATTTATGTCCTTTGCCCGAAACAACATCTCTTCTGGTGCAGTCAGACTATTTTTGTGGGCACTTTTTCTCGCGACGTTGCAACCGCTGTTCGGAGAAAGAATCGATAACCGCAATTTCGCGATCGACACCTATTATCCGACCCAGAATGAAATCCGGCTGGCGGAACATCGTGCGCAGCGGTACTGGGCTAAGCACGCGACAAAATTCGGGACCAATCCTCCGTACCTTGCCATTGAGACTTCGGCAATCTTCCCCGGCGAAATCCAGGGGCTTTGGCCGAAGCTAATTAATTCAGAAACAACCGCGAGCTTCTTCTCTCACGGGCTTGACCGCCAGACCTACAGTGACCTTCAGCTCCGGGGCATCATGCTTTTTGATGTCAGAACGCTCCATCTCGTCGGCAACCAGGGTTTCGTGTCTGTCGACGCACCACGACTCAACGGCGTTGCACGGTTCGACAACTATATTGCCAGATACATCGGATTCGGAAATTGGGGATAGCCCAAAGGATTCACGAGTTAGATTGCTCGCGCGTCGTTTCCATGAAACGCGCGAACAGCCAAAGGAGATCGGAAAGCCGGTTCAAATAGCGGATACACTCCGGGTTCACGTACTCAGGCGTGTCGCACATCGCAACAACGCAGCGCTCCGCCCGCCGGCAGGTTGTTCGAGCGACTTCCAGGACCGCGGATTGGAGATTATGCCCAGGGGTTGCCCAGTGCTTGAAGTCGACATGATGATTCTGTTCCAGATCGTTTACGGCGTCCGTTAACCGATCGACCATCGCGGGACTCACGACGTCATACCCATCTTTCAGAAAGCGATCCCGATCCTCGTTGTCGACTGCGAGTTCACCCATCAACACGATTAGGTCTTTTTGAACCGAAAAGACCGTATCGCGAACCATCTTTTCGTTTGTTGTCGCGCGCACCACTCCGAGCGCCGCATTTAATTCGTCGACAGTTCCATAGGCTTCAACCCGCGCATTGGTTTTCGAAACGCGCCTGCCATACATCAAAGCTGTCGTGCCTGAATCTCCTGTTTTAGTCGCTATAGACATTTGTAACGCTGAAGTACAAAAATCGCGCCGGCGCTTCGGCCCGTGGTTTCCGGTGCTATCTGAAAATGAAAAAGGGCCGCTTGCGCGGCCCTTTTAACAGCAGTTACCCAACCGCTATCGGTTCGACCTCGACAGTTGTCAAAGGCTTGCCGATCGGTTCGCCGGTCTCGAGCGTACGAATGCTGCGATGACCCATGAAGCCTGTTCCGGCTGGTATCAAATGACCCATGATGACGTTCTCTTTGAAACCCCGCAGGAAATCGATCTTTCCGAGTGTTGCCGCTTCCGTCAGCACGCGTGTTGTATCCTGGAACGAAGCCGCCGAAATGAAACTATCCGTTTCGAGCGACGCTTTTGTGATTCCGAGAAGGACAGGCGCCGCCTCGGCGGGTTTGCCTCCCTGCTCCACCACTTTGCGGTTTTCTTTATCGAACTCCAAACGGTCGACTTGGTCACCCCAGAGCATGCTGGTGTCGCCCGGTTCCGTTACCTTCACCTTGCGCAACATTTGCCGGACAATGATTTCGATATGTTTATCGTTAATCTCGACTCCCTGAAGGCGGTAAACCTCCTGCACTTCGTTCACCAGATGCTCCTGCAGATCCTGCGGCCCGCATACATCCAGGATTTCGTGCGGCACAATTGGGCCTTCGGTTAATTGGGAGCCTTTTTTCACGAAGTCACCCTTGAAAACGATCATGTGCTTGTTCAGCGGAATGAGGTGTTCCTCTTCCTGGCTGCTCACTGGATCCCGAAGAATCAAACGGCGCTTGCCGCGAACGGTGCCACCAAATTCAACTAATCCATCTATCTTCGCGATCTCTGCGGCTTCCTTAGGCCGACGCGCCTCGAACAATTCTGCGACACGCGGCAAACCGCCGGTGATGTCTTTCGTCTTGGCAATCTTACGCGGTGTCTTTGCCAGCAAAGTACCGGCCTGCACTCGCTTGTGTTCCTGCACAACGACGTGCGCCCCTGCAGGAATTGAGTAACTCGCAACGACCATGTCCTTCTCGTCCACGATTACTGTCTGCGGATGCAGATCTTCTTTGTGTTCGATAACAACGGTCCCCATGACACCGGTCGCCTCGTCAATCTCACGCTTCACCGTGACGCCTGGGATCATGTCCCGAAACTCCACTCGACCGGTTTTCTCGGTCAAGATAGGGACGTTATACGGATCCCACTGGACGAACGTATCACCCTTCTTCACGATCGCACCGTCCGCGACTGAGATAACAGAACCAATCACAACATTGTAGCGTTCAAGCTCCCGCCCATCCTTCGCGTGGACAGAAACCGACCCGTTCTTATTCAGAACGATAAAATTTCCGTCAACAGACTGCACAACGCGCAGATCGTTGAAGTGAACGTTTCCATCATTCTTCGCCTTGATAATCGGCTGCTTGAACAACTGCGTCGCGGTTCCACCGATATGGAACGTACGCATGGTCAACTGAGTGCCCGGTTCACCGATACTTTGTGCGGCGATAATACCGACGGCTTCACCGAGTTTCACCATTCGACCTGTGGCAAGGTTGCGCCCGTAACACTGTGCGCACACACCTCGCTTCGATTCGCAGGTTAGCACCGATCGGATCTTGAGCTGTTCAACACCGATATTCATCAGCGCGGCAGCCGGCAATTCTTCGATGATCTGATTTGCCTTGATGATCGTTTCCTTGGTCACTGGGTTGACGATCGTTTCGCAGCTTACGCGGCCGACGATTCGAGTCGCCAAATCGACAACCTCGTCGTCTCCTTCGTAAATCGGGCGAACCAGAATTCCATTTGCCGTTCCGCAATCCGGTTCCACGATGATCACATCCTGCGCCGCATCAACCAGCTTCCGAGTGAGGTAACCCGAGTCAGCCGTTTTCAGTGCCGTATCGGCGAGACCCTTACGGGCACCGTGCGTTGAAATAAAGTACTCAAGCACTGAGAGACCTTCGCGGAAGTTCGAAGTAATGGGCCGTTCGATGATTTCACCAGACGGTTTGGCCATCAACCCTCGCATACCGGCCAACTGTTTGACCTGCTGGCGGTTGCCTCGAGCACCGGAGTCTTGCATCAGGAAGACCGGATTCAATTCCCGGCGTCCTTCATTGTGCTCCAGAGTCCGGAACATCACGTTCGAGATTTCTTCACCGGCGTGGGTCCAGATATCGATGACCTTATTGTAGCGTTCGCCGTCGGTGATAATGCCGCTACGGTACTGCTTCTCTACGAGTGCGATCTGCTTGTAGGCTTTATCGAGCTCGGTCTTTTTCTCGTCGGGAATGATCATGTCGGTAATCCCGATGGAGACACCGGCGCGCGTCGCCCAACTAAAACCGAGTTCCTTTAGACGATCCAGAGTTTCGACGGTCTTCTGTTGACCGGAAACCTGGTAGGTCCGCCAGATGATGTCACTCAACTGCTTCTTCCCAGCGACTTTGTTGAAGAATCCGAGGCCTTCTGGCCAGATCCCATTGAAAACCACACGCCCGGCAGTTGTCTCGATGACCTTGACATCCGGGTTTCCGTAAATCGTTTTCTTGCCCGTATTCGGATTCTTGAACCGGATTTTCTCGTGCACCTTAATGGCCTTCTCGGACAAGGCGAACTCGATTTCCTGAAGTTCAGAGAACAACCGAAGACGTTCCCCGGCTTGCGCGGTCTTTCTCGGATTCTGTGTAAGATAGTAACAACCCAGCACGATATCCTGCGACGGCGTTGTGACTGGCTTTCCGCTCGACGGCGAAAAGATATTGTTCGGAGCCAACATCAATAAGCGCGCTTCCATCTGCGCTTCGACTGAGAGCGGCACATGGACTGCCATCTGGTCGCCATCGAAGTCCGCGTTATACGCTGTGCAGACGAGCGGGTGAATGCGAATTGCTTCACCTTCGATCAGCATTGGCTCAAACGCCTGAATCGACAAACGGTGCAACGTCGGCGCTCGGTTCAGAAGCACCGGATGACCCTTGGTCACTTCTTCGAGAATGTCCCACACCTCTGGGGTCTGGCGTTCGATCATTTTCTTTGCACTCCGGACCGTGTGCACATAGCCGAGCTCTTTGAGTCGGCGAATAATGAATGGTTCGAACAACACAAGCGCCATTTTCTTAGGCAACCCGCATTGGTGAAGCTTGAGCTCAGGCCCGATCACGATGACGGAACGCCCGGAATAATCCACACGTTTTCCGAGCAGGTTCTGACGGAAACGGCCACCCTTTCCTTTGAGCATATCGCTCAACGATTTGAGCGGACGGTTACCGGCGCCAGTCACCGCACGACCATGGCGGCCATTATCGAACAAAGCGTCCACAGCCTCCTGCAGCATTCGCTTTTCGTTACGAATAATAACGTCCGGAGTCTTCAACTGGAGAAGATTCTTCAACCGGTTATTTCGGTTGATCACACGACGATAAAGATCGTTCAAATCTGAAGTCGCGAATCGGCCTCCTTCGAGCGGAACCAATGGTCGCAAGTCTGGCGGAATCACCGGCAGCACGTCGAGAATCATCCACTCCGGTCGGGAATGCGAGTTCATGAACCCTTGAACGAGCTTCAACCGCTTCGCGAGCTTTTTGCGGATCTGCTTGCTCTTGGTGTTGTTCATCGCCTCTTCCAGCTCGGCGTTCAAAGTGCGTAGCTCAGTCTGGGAGAGCAGCATTTTAATCGCTTCAGCACCCATGCCGGCGACAAACGTATCGCCATACTGTTCCTGTGCTTCGCGATATTCCTGCTCGTTCAGCAGTTGCGTCTTCTGGAGCTGAGTCTGACCCGGGTCAATAACGATGTAATCCTCGTAATAAATGACGCGCTCAAGCTGCCTCGAGCTCATGTCGAGCATCAGCCCAATCCGGGAAGGCATGCATTTATAAAACCAGATGTGCGAGACGGGGACGGCGAGTTCTATGTGTCCCATGCGCTCACGCCGCACACGCGACAATGTCACCTCAACGCCGCAACGATCGCAAATGACTCCCTTATGCTTGATTCGTTTGTACTTCCCGCACGAGCACTCCCAGTCGCGAGTCGGACCGAAGATGCGTTCACAAAACAGACCACCTTTTTCAGGCTTGAATGTTCTGTAATTAATTGTTTCCGGATTCTTTACCTCGCCCTTGCTCCATGAGCGTATTGCATCCGGTGACGCGACGCTGATAGCCACTTGGTCAAATCCGACCGAGCGCTCTTCCCCAAAAATCTCGCGAAGATTAGTTTCGTTCATACTTTCCACGGATAGGTGGTTAACTGTCTAAAATTTGAAATCTGCCCTTATCGACCCTGCGGAGCTTGTGGTGATTCAGCATACCGAACCACCACACGCAAAATTTGCTTCATCATCCAGCGGCAGGCGCTGCATCAAGCGTCGAATCACCGAAAACCTGGGAGCGACCTCCTACTTTCACATCAAGCCCCAAGCTCTGCATTTCTTTGATCAACACATTGAATGACTCAGGCGTCCCCGCTTCGAGAGAATTGTCTCCTTTGACGATCGACTCATAAATTCGGGTTCTTCCCTGCACGTCATCCGATTTCACCGTCAGAAGTTCCTGCAGCGTATAGGCCGCGCCGTACGCTTCGAGCGCCCAGACCTCCATTTCTCCGAATCGCTGTCCACCGTATTGGGCTTTACCACCGAGAGGTTGTTGCGTCACAAGCGAGTACGGTCCAACCGCTCGCGCATGGATCTTGTCCGCAACCAGATGGCCGAGCTTCAGCATATAGATATATCCGACCACGACACTTTGATCGAACGCGTCGCCGGTCCGGCCGTCGTACAGCTGCGATTTACCGGTCTCAGTGACCCAGGTAAATCCATCGATCTTTTTTGCGTCCGTCAGATATTTGCGAATCTCCGGTTCATCGATACCGTCAAACACCGGGGTCGCAACCTTGAATCCGAGAGCTTTCGCCGCCACTCCAAGATGCGTTTCCAGCACTTGACCGACGTTCATTCGGCTCGGCACGCCCAACGGATTAAGCACGATTTCAACCGGGGTTCCATCGTGCAGGAAGGGCATATCCTCCTCAGGCACTATCTTGGCCACAACACCCTTGTTCCCGTGACGACCGGCCATCTTATCGCCGACACTTAGCTTTCGCTTGCTCGCGATATAGACTTTGACCTGCTTGATGATCCCCGGATCGATGTCGTCGCCGCTTTCAATGCGATCGAGCGACCGCTCCTTCTCAAGATCCAACTCCGCAAACTTATGTTCGAATGAGCTGATGATCTCCCTTATCTTGTTCCGGATCGGACTCGGATCGATATCGACGTGATCGTACACACCGGCGAGCTTCCGAAGCAGCGTCTTGGTGATCTTCCGGTTTGCCGGAATGATGATTTCACCGGTTTCGGCGTTCACTACATCGAGCGGGATCTTTTCACCCAGCAGAATATTCGAGAGCGCCTCGGTCAATTCTTCGTGGAGCCCATCTTTCTTCTTCTTGTAATCTTCGCCGATCTGCTTGGCCTGCCGTTTCGTCTCGGCTGGCGTCAATTTCTGTTTCGCGACTTCTTTGCGTGAGGAGACTTTGACATCCATCACGATGCCGTAAGTCCCAGATGGAACCGTGAGTGAAGTATCCTTCACATCCGCGGCTTTCTCTCCGAAAATTGCCCGTAGCAACCGTTCTTCCGGCGCAAGCTCAGTTTCGCTCTTCGGCGTGATCTTTCCAACCAGGATATCGCCAGGCTTTACTTCAGCGCCGACACGAATGACGCCATCCGGCCCGAGGTTCCTCAGCGCTTCTTCGCTGACGTTCGGAATATCGCGAGTGATTTCTTCCGGCCCTAGCTTTGTGTCTCGGGCGCCGATCTCGAATTCATCGATGTGGATCGAAGTGTAGATATCCTCCTTCACCACTTTTTCCGAGATGAGAATAGCGTCCTCAAAGTTATAACCGTTCCATGGCATGAATGCCACGAGCACGTTGCGACCGAGCGCCAGCTCGCCCGCTTCCGTATTCGGTCCATCGGCAATTACCTGACCCGCTTCAATCCGCTGACCTTTCTTTACGATTGGCTTCTGATTGATACAGGTTCCGGCATTCGAACGCATGAACTTGCGAAGCTCGTATACGAAGATTCCTTCGTCCGGGCGGCTCAACAGTTTCTTCTTCGACTCAGGCGCGCGTCCGTCCTTCGAAATGACGATCTGTTCCGCGGTCACAGAGGCAACAATGCCTTCGGATTCCGACACGATCACCGCCTTGGAGTCACGTGCAACCTTGCCCTCGAGTCCGGTACCGACCAGTGGCGACTCCGATCGAATCAGCGGCACTCCCTGGCGTTGCATGTTTGAACCCATCAACGCGCGGTTCGCGTCGTCATGTTCAAGAAAAGGAATCAAACCCGCAGCAACTGAAACCAGCTGCTTCGGCGAGATATCCATGTAATTGATCCGTGCCGGTTCGAGTTCGAGGAAGTCACCGCGATAACGGCACGAGACCTTTTCGTCGGTGAAATTCCCATGCTCGTCGATCGGCGCGTTCGCCTGCGCAACGAGATAGTTTTCTTCGCGGTCCGCGGTCAAATAATCGATATGAGTCGTTACCCGGCCGTTTTCAACACGACGATATGGAGTTTCGATAAATCCAAACTCGTTAATCCGCGCAAAGGTGCTCATCGAGCTGATGAGGCCGATGTTTGGACCTTCCGGCGTCTCAATAGGACAAATCCGCCCGTAGTGCGAAGGATGCACGTCGCGCACTTCAAACCCGGCGCGATCTCGGCTCAACCCACCTGGCCCGAGAGCGGACAACCGGCGTTTATGGGTCAATTCCGCAAGCGGATTGGTTTGATCCATGAACTGGCTCAACTGGGATCGGCCAAAGAAATCGCGAATAACAGCGCTTAACGCCTTCGGATTGATCAACTTTTGAGGGGTCATCCCGTCGATGTTCACATCGAACAAGGTCATGCGTTCCTTAACGAGCCGTTCGGTTCGAGCCAGCCCAACACGACACTGATTCGCGAGCAATTCACCGACCGTACGTACGCGTCGGCTGCCCAGGTGATCAATATCGTCCAAGATTCCATCACCCTTTCGCAAGGTGATCAGGTACTTCATCGCCCCGATAAAATCTTCCTTGGTCAAGGTACGCTCGGCCAAATCAACATCGATGCCGAGTTTCTGATTGATCTTGTAGCGGCCAACCCTTCCGAGATCATATTTCTTCGGATCAAAAAATAATCGTCGCAGCAAGCCGCGCGCGTTTGCGACCGTTGGCGGATCACCAGGACGCAATCGACGGTAGATATCCTTAAGCGCTTCCTCCTCGTCGTGTGCCGGATCCTTTTTGATCGACTTGATGATCGTGTCGTCATCCTTGGTGTCGACCACATTAACCTCGGTGATGCCAAGAGAGAGGATTTGCTGAATCGTCGCCTTCGTCAAAGGCTCAAAGCCGCGTGCCACAGTGATTTCGCCGTCGCGCACATCCTTGATTAGAACTCGAGTATTGAGCTCATCTTCAGAGACTTCACTGTTCAGGTTCAGTTTCTCGATTTTGTAGAAAATTCGAATGATATCGCTGTCGTCGCTGAATCCGATCGAACGAAGGAACGTTGTCGCCAGGAACTTCCGGCGGCGTTTGCGACGATCGAGATAAATATAGAGGAGATCGTTCGTATCGAACTGCACCTCTAACCAGGAACCGCGATCGGGAATGATCCGGAAGCTGTAGAGAACTTTACCGTTCAGGTGAACCGAAGATTCAAACGCGATACCCGGCGAGCGGTGCAACTGGCTGACAACGACGCGCTCTGCACCATTGATGACAAATGTTCCCTGCGGAGTCATCAACGGGATTTCGCCCATGTAGACTTTTTCTTCCTTGGTCCCTTTGTCATCCTTCAGTTGAAAGGTCACATGCAGCGGTGCGCTGAAGGTTTGGCCTTCCCTCTGGCATTCCAGAGCGGACATTTTTGGGTCTCCGATGTCGTAACTGACAAAGTCCAGAACGACCTTGTCGTCGTAACTCTGGATTGGAAATACCTCCCTGAAAACAGCTTGCAGGCCCACATTTTTTCGCTTGCCGGGCGAAATGTCTTTCTGCAAAAACTCGACGTAGGAATTGAGCTGGACTTCAATCAGGTTTGGCGGCTCAATCGCTTCTTTGATCTTTCCGAAATAGATACGGTCTGACATACGGTGACGTGTTAGCTAGCAGAAGGAGCACAACAGTGTGCCCCGGCGCTGACTACCGCTTTTGTGATGGTTTCAACAACAAAGGGGAAGACAAATAGCCCCACGAGCCTGGCTTGTCAAATTTGCCACGCTGATGGAGCCGCCAATCTGTTATCTCTTGTAACTTGCGCGCGATATCTAGAGGTCCCCGCGGTTTACGGAACGCTAAGATACGCACTCGCAGGCCCGCTGCAAGGATTTTTACCGAAGTGTGCTCCTCACAGCTTTGCGAACCGGTGCATCCTCAATCCCTCTCAACAAATCCCGATACCCGATCGGCCGATAATTGGCGGTCTTTTCCAAAACTAATGCGGGACGCTCTGCTGCAAGCAAGCGTCCCGCAATTCTTCGACGGGCACGAAGCCCATCCAAGCCTGGTTACTTGATTTCGACTTTCGCCCCGGCCGCTTCGATCTTTTTCTTGATCTCGTCGGCTTCCTGCTTGGTTACACCTTCCTTGATCGGTTTTGGTGCGCCTTCGACCAACGCTTTCGCTTCAGCCAGACCAAGGCCGGCAACTGCCGCGCGAACTTCCTTAATCACAGCGATTTTGTTAGCGCCGAACTCTGTGAGGATGACGTCAAATGTCGTCTTCTCTTCGGCCACAGGAGCCGCGGCTCCGCCGGCCACAGGAGCTGCTGCGACAGCCACTGGAGCGGCCGCGCTGACTCCCCACTTTTCTTCAAGCTTCTTCACCAGATCAGCGATTTCCAAAACTGTGAGACCGCTGAGTTGCTCTACGATTTGATTTGTATCTGCCATTTTATCTTTCTTTCGGTATCGTCGCGCCCCGAAGCCTCAGGGCATTTAAGAATCCGCAGCCGCGGACCCCGACGAGGAACCATTTTTCTATCACTCGGGACATGTGGCTTCTGACACGTCTCGAAATTTTGTTAATCCGTCTTAGCTGGCGGAGGCGCCTTCTTCCTTCTCGACACGTGCTTTCAACAGCCGTGCCAGGGATGCACCTGGCTCGTTCAGCAATGTAACAAGCTTCTGCAGCGGCGATTTCAGCACTCCCAGAAGCTGTGCCTGAAGCACCGGCTTCGCAGGAAGGTCCGCCAAAGCTTTAATTTGCTCTTTTGAAATGATCGCCTTGTCCAGGACACCAACTTTGACGGTCGGCTTTTGGAACTCAGCCGAAAATCCTTTGAGAATTTTCGCGGCCGCGCAAACATCGCTCTCGCCCGTGACAATCGCCGTCTGGCCAGCGAGGTTATCTGCCAGATCGGGATACCCGACCTCCGCAGCGGCTCTGCGCAAAAACGTATTCTTAACGACGCGGCATTGTGCACCAGCCCCGGCCAAACGGGATCGCAACTCGGAAAACTGAATCACGTTCATCCCCGCATACTCCGTCACGATCAGGAACGGAGACTTATTTAGATTCGCGGAGAGATCTTCGACAATCGTAACTTTTTCAGGTCTCATTTTTTTGTATCCCTCCTACTTCAGAAACGGGGTCGCATCGATCCGCAGACCAGGGGACATTGTCGCGCTCATCGTGATGTTGTGAACGAACTTCCCTTTTGCGGCCGCAGGCCGTGCTTTCACCACTGCGTCGATCACGGCCGAACCGTTTTCGACCAACGCTTTCGGTTCAAACGAAAATTTGCCGACGGGCACGGCGACGTTGCCGTTTTTATCGAGCTTGAATTCAACTCTCCCGGCCTTTACCTCGCGAACCGCTTTTGCCGTATCGTCGGTGACGGTACCGGTCTTCGGATTGGGCATCAACCCTCTCGGTCCGAGAACCTTACCAAGCTTGCGGACTTCCGACATTGCACCGGGCGTTGCAACCGCGACATCAAAATCCTGGAAGCCTTCCTGACATTTTTTGATCAGGTCTTCGAATCCGACATACTCAGCGCCGGCTTCTTTTGCAGCTTCGGCTGCCTGGCCTTGAGCAAACACCAGCACTCGCACACGCTTGCCGCTGCCGTTGGGAAGAGGGCATGTGCCGCGAACCATCTGGTCTGATTGCCGAGGATCGACGCCGAGTCTGAACGAAAGCGTCACGGTCTGATCAAATCTCAACGGCGGAAGTGTCTTCAGGGCATCCACCGCTTCCGCCAACGAATAAGTTTTCGTACCGTCGACCAACTCGACGCAGGCGCGGTAGCGTTTACTACGATCTGCTACTTTCATTTCTTTATGCAGTTTTAACGGGCGTTGCGGCCCTCCTGCTCTTGGTTGTTCTTTTTAGTTTTCTGTAATTGCCGCTACTTGCGGCCATCTCCGGATAGGTTTATCCGAAGGAAATTTGGTTATTCTTCGACTTCGATACCCATCTGGCGCGCGGTCCCGACCAAAGTGCGATATGCTGCTTCTTCCGTGCGGGCATTCATATCTTTCATCTTGATCTTCACGATATCCATTACCTGATTCTTCGTCAGCTTGGCCACCTTCGTCTTGTTCGGTTCCTTTGATCCAGCAGCGATATTTGCTGCCTTTTTCAAAAGGATCGACGCTGGAGGCGCTTTGGTGATGAATGTGAAGCTCTTATCTTTGTAGACGGTGATAACGACCGGCAAAATGTCGCCGGCTTGCTTCTGCGTGGCCGCGTTAAACTCCTTGCAGAAGGCCATGATGTTAACGCCATTCTGACCAAGAGCCGGACCGACCGGAGGCGCCGGGTTGGCTTGACCTGCCGGAATCTGGAGCTTGATGGTTGCTACAATTTCTTTCGCCATAATGCTAATTGCCGTGATTCACTTTGAATCCCTTAACCTCTTTCAACCTGCCAATATTCCAGCTCGACCGGCGTTGAGCGGCCGAAAATGCTAACTGAAACGCGTAACTTGCCTCGGTCAGGGTCAATTTCTTCCACCACACCGCTCTGATTCTGGAACGGTCCATCAGCAACCTTCACGGTCTCGCCCACTTCAAAGCTGACTTTGGGCTTAACTTTATCTTCCAGTTGCCGGATTTGCGCCAACATGCTTTCAACCTCCTGAGGCCGCATTGGCACCGGCCGGTCCTTTGTCCCGGCAAATCCAAGCACGCCGGGTGTTTCCCGAATAAAATACCAAGTCCGGTCCATCAACTGATTCTGCTTATCAAGCAGGTACATATTGACAATGAGGTAGCCGGGGAAAAATTTTCGCGTCGTCTCAGTGCGCTTGCCACGCTTGATCTCCGAGACTCTTTCTGTCGGAATCAAAACTTCATAGACCAGATCACCCATCTCCTCGGTCTTAATCCGCCGGGTGAGGTTGTCGTAGACTTTCTGTTCCTGTCCGGAAAGGACATGGACGACGAACCACTGGTTTTTATCAACTTCACTCATATTCGGTCACCTGCGGTTCAAGGGACCAGCAGTTTGACTAGGTTCACCATCACGAGATCCCAGAACGCGATATAGCCGCTCAAAAGCAACATCGCCACAACGACGACGGTCGTTGAATCAATGAGTTCACGATATTTCTGAACACCTTTTTCTTTTGGGTCCCAAGGCCAGCTGGCTTTTTCAAGCTCTGTTTTGACTTCGGTTAAAAACCCTCTGACGCGGCTGATCATACAATTAAACGGGCAATCTCATCCCGTTCATCTCAAATTTCCAATTCAGTATCTAAATGGCGCGGTATGGAAAGTGCAGGTCAGGAGGGACTCGAACCCCCAACCGGCGGTTTTGGAGACCGCTGCTCTACCAATTGAGCTACTGACCTATCTGTTTTTTTGTTATCGGTTTAAAAAGCAGGAGGGCCCGGCATACGCCGGACCGCTCCCAAATCTGCTATAGATCTATCAATCGTTTAATCGAAAAACTCAGTCGAGAATATCGCCGACACGACCCGCGCCCACGGTCCGGCCACCTTCCCGGATCGCGAATCGGATTGTTCTTTCCATGGCGATCGGAGTCAACAATTCCACTTCGATTCCAATGTTGTCACCCGGCATCACCATCTCGACGCCTTCAGGCAATTTCACCGTACCGGTCACATCGGTTGTCCGGAAGTAAAATTGAGGACGATAGTTCGTGAAGAACGGCGTGTGCCGGCCACCTTCCTCCTTGCTCAAGACGTAAACTTCAGCCTTGAACTTTTTGTGCGGGGTGATGGTTCCGGGTTTCGCAACGACCTGGCCGCGCTCGACATCTTCCTTCTTCACGCCACGAAGCAGAACACCGACATTATCGCCGGCACGCGCTTCGTCGAGAAGCTTACGGAACATCTCGATATCGGTCACGGTGGTCTTCACCGTCGGACGAATTCCGACGATTTCGATTTCCTCCATCTTCTTCAAGATACCGCGTTCAACTCGGCCGGTGACAACCGTGCCACGACCTTCAATGTTGAACACGTCTTCGATCGGCAACAGAAACGGCTGGTCGACCGGCCGTTCGGGAAGCGGAATGTATTCGTCGACAGCGGCCATCAACTGGAAGATGGCTTCTTTGGCAGACGGATCCCCTTCAAGCGCTTTGAGCGCGCTCCCTTTTACGATCGGAATTGTGTCGCCAGGAAACTCGTATTGCGAAAGAAGATCGCGAACTTCCATTTCAACGAGATCCAAAAGTTCAGGGTCATCAACCATGTCGCACTTGTTAAGAAATACGACGATCGACGGAACACCAACCTGCCGGGCCAATAGAATGTGTTCACGCGTCTGCGGCATTGGGCCGTCCGCCGCCGATACAACGAGAATCGCGCCATCCATCTGCGCGGCGCCAGTGATCATGTTTTTGACGTAGTCGGCGTGACCGGGACAGTCGACGTGGGCGTAATGTCGGTTTGCGGTCTGGTACTCTACGTGCGCGGTATTGATCGTAATGCCGCGTTCCTTTTCTTCAGGAGCGTTATCGATCTGGTCGTAGCGGGTCGCCGTGGCCATGCCTTTTTCGGCCAGGACGTTCGTGATAGCGGCCGTCAACGTGGTCTTTCCATGGTCGACGTGGCCAATGGTACCGACGTTCACGTGCGGTTTCGATCTTTCAAATTTATCCTTAGCCATTTAAGGTCTCCTTCTGCTCTTGCTGCTAATGTCGTTCATTAAATCGTCTGGATAAACACGCGGCATGGAGCCCATGACCGGGATTGAACCGGTGACCTCGTCCTTACCAAGGACGTGCTCTACCAACTGAGCTACATGGGCGCTGCCTTTTCGGTCAACTTATTCAGTTACCAGGACTGACCGAATCGCGTCGCCGGACGTCGAAGTCAAGAAGCATCGGTCTCCAATCTTAAGTCCCTGCAGATTAGAGGCATTAAGCTCGCTGCTCGAGGTCCGCCAAGCGAGCCCGAAACTTAACAGAGAGTCCAACCCCGTCAACAGGATTCTTCGAGACATTTAACACTCGATTTGCCCTCCCCATTTCCGGTCTCGGGCACCAAAAGATCCATGCATTTTATCGGCTCCCAGAGCGGATTCGCCACGTTTTGACACCTTTCCAACAAAAGCGTCCGCGATGCCGCAAATTGCGTTAGATGACTTCCCGTTGTCTGTCCCACTTCAGGAGCGTGTCCGCGTTTCCTCCACCTGAACGGCACTTTCGGCCGGAACGCTTACTCCGTTGTTATACGATTCGGCAATGCGAGCGATCGAGTGCGCCTTTCCCGTCCCCGTATCGATGTCGACCAAAATCCCGTGCAGTGTGACGTTCCCTTTCGCGACCGGAAAATTCGCGGGCATGCTCGTGATGAACCGGCGAATGATCGGCTCTATCTCCCGGCCTAGTATAGACTCCGTCGGTCCGCACATTCCGGCGTCGCAAATGAATGCTGTTCCGCCGGGGAAAATCTGCTCGTCAGCCGTTTGCACATGGGTGTGTGTGCCGGCCACCGCCGAGACCTTTCCATCGAGAAACCGCCCGATTGCGATTTTCTCGCTTGTTGTTTCGGCGTGAGCATCCACAAAAATGACTTTTGTTTCCGCCCGGATCCGTTTGACCTCATGTTCCAGATGCAGAAATGGATTCTCAAGGCTCGGTTGCATGAAAGTCCGGCCCTGAACATTGATCACTCCGACCTTTCCTTTCGCCGTTTCGAGCACGATCGAACCCTTGCCGGGGGTGCCTGGCGGATAATTGATCGGTCGAAGCAGGCGAGGTTCGCTATCAATATAAGTGCTTAAGTCTTTTTGATCCCAGATATGATCTCCAGTTGTCACAACAGCAATCCCGGCTCGCAAGAGATCAATGGTAATCTTTCCGGTAATGCCCCGGCCGGCCGCCGCGTTCTCGCCATTAACGATGACAAAATCGATACCCAAAGCTTGCTTGAGTCTTGGCACCATATCGATCACCGCTTTTCTTCCGGTCTCCCCGATAATGTCCCCAAGGAATAAAAGTCGAAGCATTGCGCGCACCCTGATGATTACACCTTATATAAGATTGCACAGGCCCCTAATCAAATTTCCCGGGTGCGCCATGGTCGATAAGGCAGTTCTGATAAGCCTCGGAGCGCATTTTGTTTTCTGGATGCTTCTCATTTTTCCGAGCGCAGCATTTTCGCAACGTCTGACGCCATTGTCACATGCGCCGGACTGGTCACAGCTCGATCAGTTTCAAGGGACGATCACCCGGGCGGAGTTCGTTGATCTTCTCAACACGGTCTACGCCCCGAACAACGCCGGTTCACAGTGGATCAAGGTCGAGTCAAACGACGCGATTGTTCAGGAAGATGCGAAGAATCAATTCGTTCTCCGGTTCGCCTTGGCTGCCAATTCAACCAGACCGGTGCCGCGTTATTGGAAAGCGGCAGAAGAGTTCGCAGCCGATTATGAGCGCCCGCTAAGCGGAATCCATATCGCCATCGATCCGGGGCATCTCGGGGGTGATTGGGCGAAAATGGAGGAACGATGGTTCCGGATTGGCACGTCGATGCCGGTAAAGGAAGGGGACCTGACACTTCGCGTGGCTCAAATTCTCGTTCCACGTCTCGAAAATCTAGGGGCAAAAGTGACTCTTGTTCGGTCGGCTCCAGGTCCGGTCACCGGATCGCGGCCGGATCAACTCAACGCGCAAGCCGAGGACTCGCTCCGTGACCGCGGGATCACAACTCTGGTCCCGTCTTACACCGGACCGGCAGATCCAAATAGGGAAACGTCCGTACAATGGGAAGCGGAGCGATTGTTTTATCGCGTCGATGAGATCCATCAGCGCGCCAGGATCGTTAATGAAGAGATCAAACCCGACCTGACGATTTGCCTGCATTTCAACGCCGAACCATGGGGCGACCCGGCGCATCCCGTCCTGGTGCAGGTGAACCATCTCCATTTGCTCATAAACGGCGCATATAGTTCGTCTGAACTTGGGTATGACGACGAGCGTTTTGCGATGTTACTGAAACTTCTCGACAGGAGTTACCCGGAGGAAGTCGCCTGTTCAGAATCTGTGGCGACAGCAATGGCGAATGTCACGGGGCTTCCCGCATTTAAATATTCCACACCAAACGCGAAGGGAGTCGGTTCGTCCGGATATGTCTGGGCCAGGAATCTCCTCGCAAACCGCCTCTACCAGTGCCCGGTAATTTACATTGAGCCATACGTGATGAACAGCGAAGAAGTTTTCGCGCGCATCCAGGCCGGCGAATACGAAGGCCTGCGAAATTTCGGCGGTGTGATGCGCTCGAATATTTTCGAGGAATATGTCGAAGGCGTCGTGGAAGGCCTGGCGGCCTATTTCCGGTCGGCTCGAGGTCAACGGTAAGACGGACTCACCACAGAGACACGGAGCGGCGGAGGAAGCCGCAACCAAATGGATGCGGTGTCGGCGTGTGGGGGTATCGGCGTGTCGGCGAATACCTATTGGAGCGAGGTCGCGTTGTGCTCGCCGCAGTCTTGATCCAAGCGAATTATCGCTTCTCTGTTTGCTTTCCCTTTAATGGAGATATACTCTCCGTGCTCCCATCCAGAAGATAACGGGCTGTGGCTCAGCTTGGTAGAGCGCTACGTTCGGGACGTAGAGGCCGTGGGTTCGAATCCCACCAGCCCGATTCTTAATCGCTATCGGTACGCCGCGCACTGAACGTGCAATTCGCCCCACCGTTTTCCGGCAAAGCTAATCCTCCTTATTCTGCCTTCTTACTTCTTAATTTAATTCTTACTTTTCCTTCCCACTTCCCCCTGCGCCGCCATTTCAAAGCGATCAAACAGGAACCCAGGCGCTACGGTGCACCCGACGAGTGTCCATTCACCGAGTGACTTTGCGGATTGCCAGGCTCCTGCGGGAACCGCGGCTTGAGGCCGTTCACCAGCAATCAGATCGGGTCCGAGTATCAAATTCTCAACGATTTCAGAATCGATACTGATTCCTAGCTCAAGCGGCGCCCCACCGTACCAGTGCCAGACCTCGATGGCGTCGATCCGGTGCCAGTGAGAAACTTCGCCGGCTGCCAGCAGGAAATAGATTGCTGTCGATACAGATCGCTCACCGTAACAAGCCGGATCCCTGAGCGTTTCGCGATAGTGGCCACCTTCCGGGTGCGGCTTCAAATCCAGACACCGGATTACTTCTGCGGATGTCATCGGGCACAATTGATCGATCGGCATACCAAATCCTGCCATTCTTTTAACGTCCTGCCGGAGAATTCCACATGTTGGCAGGTAGCAACTCTCGCATTAGGTTCGCCAACTTATGCCGAGTCGTACGGAGCAGCTGCGGGATACAGTCATTATTCGTGGTGCGCGTCAAAATAATTTGAAAGGGATCGATCTCGACCTTGAGCTGAACCGGTTTCACGTCATCACAGGTCCCAGCGGTAGCGGGAAATCGAGTCTTGCCTTCGACACGATCTACGCGGAAGGCCAGCGCCGTTATGTTGAAACCTTCAGCCCGTACACGCGCCAGTTCCTTGAGAGGATGGACAAACCGCTCGTCGACGAAATTCTCGGCATCCCGCCCGCAATTGCGATTGAGCAGGCAAACCGCGTCCGCACAACCCGATCGACAGTCGGCACAATGACCGAGATCAATGACTACCTGAAACTGCTGATGCCACGGCTTTCCCATGCATTCTGTCCCAGTTGCCGGCGAGAGATTATCCTCGAAACTCCAACAAGCATCGCGACAGCGGTCCTGAGCACGCTCAAATCGAGGTCAATTCTCGTCACTTTTGGAGTCCCCGTGCCGACCGGGACGAAACCGGACGATTTTTTCGCCTTTCTGAACCAGCAAGGTTTCCTCCGAGTCTGGTTGAATCAAGAGCCAATTCGCACCGATACAAAAACGAAGCTCACAAAGCTTCCGGCGGTCGTGCCGGTGATTCAGGATCGGCTCACGGTCGATGCGTCGAACGAAAACCGGCTGTTGGAAGCGATCGAACAGGCTTTGAAATATGGAAAAGGCCAATTGACGGTCGTTGGATTAAATCCAATCGAAGATCACCGTTTTTCCAAAGGGTGGCATTGTCCCTATTGCGATACCGACATACGTCCCCCATCGCCCGGGCTCTTCTCGTTCAACAATCCTCTCGGGGCGTGCCCGGCGTGTCGTGGCTTCGGTCGCACGATTGGAATTGATCTGGACCGCGCCATGCCGGACAAGCGTAAAAGCATCGCGGATGGCGTAGTAAAGCCTTTTCAATCGGGTCAGATGCGCGAGTGCCAGGAGGACCTCATCAGTCGCGCGCTCGATCGCAATATCGATATTCATTGTCCCTACGAAGACTTGCCGCAAGCCGAACAAGAATGGGTGATCAGAGGCGATCTCCGACCGGATCTTAGTGCGGAAGCAGTTTGGGAGAGTGGTGGATGGTACGGCGTCCGGGGATTCTTTGATTGGATGGAATCGCGCTCCTACAAGATGCACGTCCGGATATTCCTGAGTCGCTACCGCGCATACACGCTGTGCCAAGAATGCCACGGAACACGATTCAAACCGGAGACGCTCAATTTCCGGATAGTTATCGGTGAGAACCAATACACATTACCAGACCTGCAGCAGATGCCGGTGGATCGCCTCGCAACGCTGCTAGCCGAATCGCAGGTGTCCGCTACCGATAGCGCAACCGAGGTTGTTCGATCCCAAATTGTTTCCCGGCTCAACTACCTCGTTGAGGTTGGGCTTGGCTACCTCGCGTTGGATCGGTCGACCCGTTCGCTTTCCGGCGGAGAAGTGCAACGAGTTAACCTGACGACCTGCCTGGGGGCGTCACTGGTCAATACACTCTTCGTGCTTGATGAACCGAGCGTCGGACTACACCCGCGCGACGTCAAACGCTTAATCGGTGTGTTGCGCAGTCTCCGTGACAAAGGAAACACTCTTCTCGTAGTCGAGCATGAAGAGGCCGTGATTCGGAGCGCGGATAACTTGATTGAAATAGGCCCGGGCCGCGGCGAACTCGGCGGCAAACTGGTTTATCAAGGCCCGATCGATCGAATCGATAAAGCTTCCTCCGACTCCCTTACCGCAGCATATCTCACAGGAAGGAAAAAGATTCTCTTCCCTGCCAAAAGAAGGAAACCCAAAAAGTTCCTGGAGGTCGTTGGCGCACGCGAACACAATCTCAAGGGCCTGACAGCCCGATTCCCATTGCAAACATTCTGTTGTGTGACCGGCGTCTCTGGATCAGGCAAGAGCACGCTGGTCCAGGATGTTCTTTACCAGAACCTCGTTCGGCTTAAAGGGGTTGCCAGTGAGGAGGCCCCGGGTGTTTGTGACCGGATCCTCGGTGCTCACGATGTCGATGAAGTCATTCTCGTCGATCAATCCCCTCTTGCCCGGTCGCCTAGGTCGACACCAGCCGTCTACGTCGGCGCTTTCGATCGGATTCGCGAGCTCTTTGCAAATCTGCCTGAGGCTAAAGCAGCCGGCCTGACACCGGCTGCATTCTCCTTCAACTCGGGCACCGGCCGTTGTGAGCGTTGTGCAGGACTCGGGTACGAGAAGGTCGAGATGCAGTTCCTCAGTGATCAATACATCCGCTGCGGCGAATGCGACGGTAAACGGTATCAACCGCATGTGCTGGACATCCGGATGAAGGGCAAAACGATTCACGACGTCCTTGAATTGACCGTTACCGAAGCGATCGCTTTTTTTCATGGGTTCAAGGGTTCGGAAACACTCATCGATCCCTTAACACTTCTGAAAAAAGTTGGGCTCGGCTATTTGAGGCTTGGCCAGCCGGTGAATGTTTTGTCGGGAGGCGAATCGCAACGATTGAAACTGGTCGGGCATCTCGCGGAATCAAAGAAAGAGAGGCGCCATGCACTCTTGATCTTCGATGAACCGACCACCGGTTTGCACTTCGACGATATCGCTGCGCTGTTAAGCCTGTTCCACCAGCTTGTCGACAAAGGGGACACGCTAATAGTGATTGAACACAATCTGGACGTGATCCAATCGTCGGACTACGTCATTGACCTCGGCCCGGAAGCCGGGGTCAATGGCGGAATCATCGTTGCTGAGGGAACACCGGAAGAACTCGCGGCAAATCCGGTCTCTCATACAGGGCTTTTTCTTCGGGAGAAACTTGAAGCGCGGCACGCGCCATTCGCAAACGAGCGAATCGCAGAAGTTCCGAGGAAGATTTTCAAACCGGAAATCACCGTTCAAGGCGGGCGTCACCACAATCTAAAAAATCTCTCCCTCAGCCTGCCACAGGAAAAGCTGATCGTTGTGACGGGTCTGAGCGGATCCGGGAAATCGACTTTAGCATTCGATATCCTCTTTGCGGAAGGCCAACGCCGGTTTCTCGACAGTATGTCGACGTATGCACGGCAGTTCGTCGAGCAGCTGGAGCGCCCGGATGTCGATCATGTCGCCGGTATCCCTCCAAGTGTGGCAATCGAACAACGACTCACTCAGGGTGGCGGCAAATCAACGGTTGCGACGCTCACGGAGGTTTATCATTTCCTGAGGTTACTCTTCGCGAAACTGGGCACTCAATTCTGTCCCCGATGCAATATCCCGGTCGAAAAACAGAGCACGGCAGCGATTTTGAAACAGGTGCGCGAAATCACAAGCCGCGCCCCGGCAACCTTGACCGCGCCTCTTGTAAAAGCCCGAAAGGGATACCACAAAGAAGTTGCGACCTGGGCAAAGCGCGAAGGATACGATCGGCTGATCGTGGACGGAAAGAACTGTCACGTCGATGAATTCCCCGCTTTGGAACGCTACCGCGAACACACGATCGATGTAGTCGTCGCCGAATTACAAGGTCCGGACGACGAACGATTAAGCGAAATCTTGAAAACAGCGCTGCGAATCGGAAACGGCTCTGCCTTTCTGGTGCCGGCAAAGGAGGGACGTCCGTCGCGTCGGCGATCTGCAGAAAAAGGGCAAAAAGAGACAGGGTCCGAGACCCGCGTTGTCCTCAGCAGCGAAATGACCTGTCCGACTTGTGGTGATTCATTTGAAGAACTTGATCCGCGTCTGTTTTCATTCAATTCACCACATGGGTGGTGTACGCATTGTAGCGGATTTGGATACATCTTGCCCTTCACAACGGAGGATGACGACGCTGAATCGAAATTAGCTGCGGAGTTGATCGCCGAACGCAAAAGCGACTCTGTGGATCTTGACACGATTGAACAGTGCCCTGAGTGCCGGGGCGCGCGTCTGAATCCCATCGCTAGAGCGGTTCAGGTTCAAGGGTACACAATCGACCGGATCACCGCGACGCCGATCAACGAGACTCTCTCGCTCGTGAACGGCCTGAAGTTCACCGGATCCAGACGTGGCATCGCTACCGATATTTTGGCCGAGATCGAGCAACGGCTTCTTTTCATGCAACGAGTTGGACTGGAGTACCTGACGCTCGACCGATCAGCAAAAACGCTCAGCGGCGGCGAATCCCAGCGGATCCGGCTGGCTGCGCAACTTGGCTCCAACCTTCGCGGCGTCCTGTATGTCCTAGACGAGCCTTCAATTGGATTGCACCCAAGGGACAACGAGCGGCTTCTCGAAACGTTGATAGCGCTCAAGGACAAAGGGAACACACTTGTTGTTGTAGAACACGACGAAGAGACGATGCGTCGCGCGGACCTCATCGTCGACCTCGGACCGGGAGCAGGTCGTCGAGGAGGCGAACTGGTTGCCCTTGGTCCGCTCAAAACGATCCTGAAAAACAAAGATTCGGTGACCGCCAAATACCTGGCCACGCCGATCGCGCATCCGATGCGCGGCTCCTGGCGACCCTTGGATGACGTACCCTGGTTCGAAATCTGGGGTGCGCACGTGAACAATCTCAAAAATATCGACGTCCGGTTCCCGGTTGGTCGCCTATCAGTTATCACCGGTGTATCTGGCTCAGGCAAAAGCACGTTGCTTCGGTCGGTTCTATTGCCGGCGGTCCGAGCGCATATGGAGAGGCGAAAAAAGAAAGGGGCCTTGGAACAGTCGGGCTGGACCGGCGTTTCAGGAATCGACCAGTTCGGCGCGGTGTACGAAGTGGACCAGTCGCCTATAGGCAAGACTTCGCGCTCAATTCCGGCGACGTACGTTAAAATATTCGACGATATCCGCGCGTTGTTCGCGCAGCTTCCGGAATCCCGGATCCGGGGATACAACCCAAGCCGGTTCTCGTTTAACACGGAGGGAGGCCGTTGCGAAGCTTGCGCGGGACAAGGTGTGATCAAATTGGAAATGAATTTCCTCCCGCCAAGTTATATACCCTGCGAAGCTTGCCACGGAAAACGGTTCAACCCTCAAACGCTAGAGGTTCAATACAATGGGAAAAGCATCGGAGACCTGCTCGAATTCACAATTGAGGAGGCCGCCGAATTCTTCCGGGCGCAGCCGAGAATTCACAAACCGCTTGAGCTCATTGTCCAGACCGGTCTCGGTTACCTCCAACTTGGTCAGCCAAGCCCGACCCTTAGCGGCGGAGAAGCCCAACGCATCAAACTCGTCAGCGAATTGAAGTCTGGCGTATCGAAACGTTTGACCGACCGGATCCGGCGCAACCTGACCCCAAAAAGCACTCTTTATCTGCTCGAGGAGCCAACGATCGGACTGCATATGGCGGACGTTGAACTGCTTGTCGAAGTCCTGCACCGGCTTGTCGATGACGGGAACACAGTGATTGTGATCGAACACAACCTGGATGTCATTGCCGAAGCCGATTATATCGTCGACATCGGTCCTGAAGCCGGCGCGGGCGGCGGCGAAGTGGTAGCAGCCGGAGCGCCGGCCGCAATCGCACGGCACAAACAGAGCCGGACCGCACCATTTCTTAGAAAGATTCTCGAGACGCCGAAAACTCGAAGAAAAGCGGCATAAACGCCCGGACGGAAATGTTCGCCGACACGCCGATAGGCACGACCGCCGACACCGCATTCTTGCGGTTGCGGCTTTCGACTTCGCTAAGGCCGGAACGCCTGTCCTACGGCGACAACGGCTGCTACAACTTCTTCGAGCTCGATCGCATCCATCGCCGTGGTTGGAGACTGAATCACCCTCACATGCTTCCCAAGCGGCGACCAGACATTCGGATTCGTCGGGCCGAACAGAGCGATCGTAGGTGTACCGACAGCCGCAGCGAGATGAGTCACGCCGGTGTCGTGTCCAGCAAAGACTGTACATGCATTTAATTCCTGGCCTAACTCAACGAGATCAGCTCCCAAAATGGTTTTGAGTCGCCGGCATTGGCAACGCGCCAAAAAATCTGGGATAACCGCTTCATCTGCCTCGCCGCCGATCAAGAGAAAATCGTCAAACAGATTATCGCACGCGTGAATCAGCTCAACCCATCGAACGACCGGCCAGTTCTTCCGGATCGAACCGCTGCCTGGATGAAAAGCGAATCGCGAAGGACCAAACGGACGTGGTCCAAGCGTCAATGAGGGCACCGGGTCACGCAACGGAAGTCCAAGCGCTTCCAGAACACCTGCAAGATAGCGAACTGCATGCGACTCTGAGGACATCTCCTTCAAACCGCCAAACACTTTGGGGATACCGGCAGCCTTCAAATTCGAGGAGAGCACAGAATTCGGGTCCGCGAAAAAATTGAAGGCAACATCGAACCGATTCAGGCGAGCGCGAAGCGACTCCGGCAGATCGCCTTGCAAAAAGAGCGGCGCGAGCTCGATTGCATCGATGCGATCGGCTCGATCGACATATTCAGGCACTGCCAGGCGTGCCTGGGGAAAAATGCCGAGCAATTCGATCTCGGCACCCGGATAAGACTCCCGGATTACGCGCAACGACGGCAACGTTAAAATTAAATCTCCCAGCGCACCGCCTCGAAGCTCAAGAATCTTCAAAGGGATTTCCGTTCGCCTGGATCGATCACGAACCCTCGAGAACCGTTCTGCGAGCGGTTCTACAGACGAAAACATCACGAACTATCTCGTTCGCGATATTTTTTGGTTAGTGAGACATCTGGTCCAAACCCGGCATCGACCCGAGCTGGCCGCTCTTTTCCCAATCGGAGGGCTGGTTCCACGGTATGGAGCTCTCCGGCTGACCGAACTGAGGTTTCTGATTCACTTCCTTGTTCTTATCTTCTTCAGAAAGGGCGCATCCGAAAAGCAAGAAGGACGAACTCAGGATTAAGATGACTTTGTTCATTTCGTTGCGAGTAAAACTGAATCTCCTACAGCGACTTTTGAAAGGTTATCCGGCGACGCGGTCACAAATTCCGCAGTGCAACTATTCAGCTCAACGGACACGACGCGCAACTCCGTTAAATCTTCTCCGTTCCGGACAACGGTTAACCGGGAATTGGTCCTTACACCGGCGTCTGACCCAAGACTCACCGTCAACGCTTTCGCCTCCTGATTAATTGACAGAATACTGCCCTCGGAAGGAAGGGGCGGTTTGGTGGTGTCCACCTTGTTTTCCGCAATCCGGAACTGGTTGAGCTGGTCTTCAACATCAATGAGCCGGCGAGCGAGAGCCTGACGATCCTCTTCCGCTCGCTGTTTCTGGTCCAGGTTTCTGCCCGCTTCCGTGAGCGCCGCAGTCAACGCCTTGTTTTCGCTGTCGCGAGCGGTGAGCTGTTCCGTGATCTGGTTAAGCTTCCCCTTCGTGGCATTCAGTTCGGCAGTATGTGCGTCCCGTTCCTGCTGCGTCAGCCGTTCCTGCGTGGAAAGACGGTCTGCAGTCTGTTTCAGTTTCTGCTGAACATCGTTTAGTTGGCGTCCGGCCTGGGCGCTCTCTGAACGGGTATCCCCCAATTCATCGCTTAACCGGGTTAGCTTGGCGCGGTTGATAAACCCTAGCATCGCGGCACCCAACGCACATAAAATCGAGACGATTAATAAGAACCTGACCATTTCTCGATCAATTGACCTTTGTGATTTGCATGGACTTCCGCCAAACGTGCCGCACCTGACCGGGTACAAGAGAAAACCGAAAAGTTGGAACGCACAACCTCAAAACGCAAACGCACCTCTTCTGAGCGATTTGCGATTTTGCATAAGAAAGAAAGCCATTGCCCTCCGCCGCCAACTAGTCCATTGAGATAGAGCCGTCAGGGGCTATGGATCGTTGACTTACGAACCCCGCCAGGGCAGGAATGCAGCAACGGTAGTATGCTTTTCGTTGCCGTAGTACTCTGACGGTCTTCTCTTTTCAGGAGAAGATTTACTACAGAGGCACGCCGATACGCACACACGCCGACACTGCACCCGCGGCTCTGCCGCGCTCTGTGTCTCCTTGGTGAGGCTCAGTCTACCACTGATACTCTCCGACTTTCCCCTCTCGACTCAAAAACTGGCCGTTGTCGGCTGGACCGAGCTTTTCGATCGTGGTTGCCAGGGATCGCGCCGAGTCTTCCGCTGATAAAGTTGCGTCATGACCTCCCATATCAGTGCGGACCCAACCCGGAGAAATCGCTACGGAGATAACTCCTTTCGACCCGAACTCGAACGCAATCGATCGCGTCAGCATATTTAACGCCGCTTTGGAAGTTGTGTAAGCATAATAATCGTATCCTTCTCTCTCCAATATCGACCCGTAGCCGGAAGAGACATTCGCGATCCGCGGCCGCTCACTTTTGATCAGGATCGGGTAAAACGCGCGAATCACTCGTGCCTGGCCGAGCACGTTTGTATCGAACGCCCTGGACAACAGCCCCAGATCAATCTGCAAAATCGATTCGTTCCCCTGTTCTGGCATTATTGCGCCGTTATTGACGATCACATCCAATTTGCTCCGACGTTTACTCACCATTTCCGCGGCTGATCTTAGCGCCTCTTCGTTCGCGATATCGCACTTGATCAGGTCAACCGAATCCGGATACTCGGCGGCGAGTTGTTTGAGATCTGTCGCGGCGTCTGGATCCCGGGACCCCGCGATAACTATTTTCCCGTTTCCAAGCAACACCCGCGTGAGCGCCAATCCAATTCCGCGGTTCGCACCCGTAACAAGATAGATTTCCATAGATAATTTAATTGCTGATGAAGAATAGCCATAGCCCCTCGAAATCACAGCGCCCCTTTCAATTTCTGGCTCAGCAGGTGCAGGCTTATGCTCGAGTGGCCGCCTGGAACTCTGCCATTTTTCACATGGCCACGGGCGCAGTGTCTCCGGGAGGTATTAACCCGGCCGATTTACTGGAATACGCGTGCAACTGCCGTTCATAACTGGTACGCCGAATTTCGACATGTTAATTGAGTACTAACCAAGTGCCAAAAGTTAATATGTGACCCAGTTAGCTTTCATCAGAAATTTTATACGTAATGGTCCTGCTGTCCGGGGCTGAACGACCAGCCTACGGGGATGTGAGAAATGCGGGCTAGCTAGCGATGAATCGGGACGGCCCGATGCCAGTTGCTCAAGATGCGCCCATCGGTGTGGGGCTGTTTTGCCCATCGGATAGCGTTGGCAATGACCCGATGAACATGTGCGTTGTGGTATATTGGGAAGGTCTCGTGTCCGGGCCCAAAGAAAAAAATGCGGCCACGGCCACGATGGAATGTGCAGCCGCTGCGGAATACTTCTCCTCCTTTGAACCATGACAAAAAAATCAGCTCCTCGGGCACGGGAATGTCGAAAGGTTCTCCGTACATTTCCGACTGCGGCACCTCGAAATAGGGAGGTAAGCCTTCCGCAATCGGGTGAGACGGATGGATCACCCAGACTCGTTCCAAATCGCCTTCGGGGAGCTCTCGCCAGGAAAGATTGCAATTAGTGCCCATCAGCCGACGGAAGAGTTTCGAGTGGTGCCCGGAATGGAGGATGATAAGTCCCATGCCCTTGAGCACCCGCTGCTGAATTCGGTCGACCAAGGCGTCACTGACCTCCTCGTGGGCAATATGCCCCCACCAAAGAAGGACGTCGGTATCGTCGAGTAATTGTTCGCCTAAACCTTCGTCAGAATCGTCAAGGCTACCAGAACGTATGAGAAAGGTCTCCTCTCTTAAGCCTGCCGCAATGGCGCCATGGATGCCGTTCGGGTAGATCGCCGCAACGCTGGGATGGAGCTTTTCGTGCCGACCTTCATTCCAGATGGTTACATTAATGCTTTGTTCGTTTTCCATTTTGAGTTTCGAGTACAAGCAGGGACTGCTTTACATCTCATCCTTTGACGCCGCCGGAGAATGTCTGAACGAAATAACGCCGGGCAAATCCGAAGGCGATCACGGCCGGTAGCATGTAGAGGATTGCGAGTGCGCTCAAGAAGCCGTAGTCAATCTGCTGCACACGCAGAAAAGCGCGAAAGAGTCCGAGTGGCAACATCTGAAGTTCGGTTGAAGAGAGCAAGATAAGCGGCATCAGGAAATCCCCCCATGCGGAAATAAATGCAAAAAGACCCGCTGCAGCGAGACCTGGAAGTGCAAGCGGAGCAACCACGAAACGAATATGCTGAAACAAGCTTGCCCCGTCGACGAGCGAGGCGTCTTCATAGTCGTGAGGGATAGTATCGAAATAGGTTTTCATAATCCAGAGTGCAAGCGGCAACTGCATGGCGGCAAACACTAGAATCAAACCTAAATATCCATTGATTAAGCCGACTACCAGCATGACGGGGCGTACCGATTCGGGATTAAGAAAACTGCGGACAAACGATCCGATTGCGTTGTTACCGGTCAATAGAATCTTGTATAGCGGCACAATCAGTGCCGGCGGCGGCACGACGCGGACCAAAATGATAGTATAGAGGAATGGCCGTTTCCACCATGCTCTTGTCCGCGACAGCGCATAACCCCCGAAGCCGGCGAATACCAGGACAACAATAGTAGAAGTTCCGACAACGATAAATGAGTTAAGAAACCATCGAGCGCCTCCCTCGCGCACAAAAATGCCGATGTAGTTGTTCAGCGTCCAAGGGCCAGGCCATCGAAGGAACAATGAAGCGTTTCCATCGAATGAGGCAAGAATCAGCCAAACGAAGGGAATCACACAAAAAATTGAGATCAGTGAAAGTGTAACGTACGCAACTCCGTCACCACCGAACAAAGTGCGAATAGCGGCTTTCGATTTGGTCATAACTTTATACCTGGACTTTGAGGACCCGCACGTAGACCAAGCCAATAGCCATCGAAATGACAAGTGTGACTACCGCTACGGCCGAACCGTATCCGAGCTGAAAGGCGGTGAAGGATTGATTGTAAATGTAGATGCCAATAATCTCCGTGGCGTTACCGGGACCGCCGCGGGTGAGCGCGTAGATAAATCCAAAAATAGAGATGGTCGAGACAGTCGAGATCAGCATGTAAAGAAAGATGTTCGGCATGATCAACGGAAGCGTGATGAATCGGAAGATCTGTCCAGGTGATGCACCGTCGATCCGGGCCGCTTCACTGACATCAGGGGGCACCGAACTAAGACCGGCCATCATCAGGATCATTGCCGAGGCAATGCCACGCCAGGTGTTAGCAACAATGATCACGAGAAGGGGAATTTGCTGCAACCACTGCACCGCGTGGATTCCCAAGCCGCCGAGCAGCAAATTTACCGTCGAATGTTCCCCGCCGGCCAGCATGGAAATCCAGATATAACCAGCGACAACTTCAGGCACGGCATTCGGCAACAGGATGATTGAATTGAACAAATTCTTGAAGCGAAGTGGTCGGCGCAGCAAAACCGCTGACGTGAGTCCCAGAACGAACTGGCCGATGACGGCCGAGCCGAACACAAACCAGAAGGTGACGACCAGTGAATGCCAGAAGCCTCCGTCGTTAAACAGTCGCACATAGTTGAGCATGCCAACAAAACGAGGTTTGGTAGCCGCCACTCCAACCAGTGAAGAGTTCGTCAGACTCAAATAGATTGAGTAAAGAGCCGGGTAGATGACGAGAGCGCCGATAAGAAGGACGCAGGGCAGGAGGAGGAGCTGAAGCTGCCAAGAGGTGCGTTTAAGATAGTTCATTGAATCAGCTTTCCATCGCGGTAAATGCAGTTCGGAAATCCGGAGGCGACAGGAGAGCGGTCGCCTCCAGTTGTGCAACTCCCGAATAATTATTTAACGGCGTCGTCTCCGAGTACTTGTTTTACATAATCAACCAGGATCTTCTGAGCTCCTGCCGCATCAGTTTGCTTCCGAAGCAGTGCCTCGGTTGCGCGCGATACACCTTCCGCAACCGCTGAGAAGCCTTCGGCCGACTTCAAATAGGTCCCCGTTCCATTCTTTAGAGCGTTAAGAATTGGAACCAGCTCCTTTAGCTTTTGGAAGTCTGGATCAGTCGCTGCGTCGACGCGACCTGGGATGTTCCCCAAATTTTCCGAGTAAGCTACATCCGCTTTCACTGAACCAAGCTCGAGCAAGACCTTTTTGGCAAGCTCGACATCAGGTGACTTTGCGTTCACGGCCCATGGACTATCGAGGTCGACAAGCTCATACAGCCCTCCTTGTTCGCCGGGAACCTCCCAGGTGCCGACGACTTCGGTGACATTCGGGATCGGATTTTTGCTCTGTGGACCCCAGTCATAAATGTAGCCCCACGAACCGCCAGTTGTTGCGACCAGTTTGCCGGCCGGAAACATTTCATACTTTGGCGCTACCCAAGGCTCCGGCTCCAACAGCGGCTGGATCGGCATCAAATCGTTATTGATAAGATCAGCGTAGAACCCGAGCGCTTCCTTTATCCCTTGACCAGTCAGGTTGAGCTTGCCGTCATCACTGGCGATCTGCGGCGTTGATGTGCCAACAATCAGTAGCCTAAAGCCCTCACTAAAGGAACCGCCGCCCCAAGTGATACCCGCCGGAAAGAGAAGCCCATATGCGCCGGTCTTGGCTTTGATCTGCTTGGCGCGGTCGAGAAGCTCAGCCCATGTCTTGGGTTGCTCAGTCGAAATACCAGCCTTCTCCAATATGTCGCGACGATAGTAGATCTGCATGACGTTCAGCATGGAAGGTAGAACGTAGATCTGACCATCCTTGCTGGTCGCCATCGCCTTACCGACATCAAACGACTGCGCAAAGCCGTCCCAAGCTTTGAATTCTGCGGTAACGGGAGCAAGGTAGCCCGCCGCGACCATGTCTGCGACATCCTGACCATGCGGGGCACTAAAGATGTCCGGCGCATCGCCTGCTTGAAGTTCAGTTAGAAGCTTGGTTAAGTAATCTTTCTCTGGGGCGGGATATTCGACGACCTCAATCTTGACGTTGTATTTTTTTTCTATATCCGGCACGACCTTCTTGAGCGAATCGATTCGTGCCTGGCGATGCTCGGCGATACGGATCGTTTCAGCGTGAGCGAAACCGATCGATAGCGCCGAGGCTAGAAGAAACCCTGCGAGGATTGTCGGTCTAAACATTGATCCTCCTTTTCATTTTGGGAAGCGACAGCGACGATGGCCATCGATGTGTACACGTGTTCATAATGCGAAGGTGTATGCGTCCTAACAACCAATGTCAAACATAATTGACACAGGGAATTTATATGGTCGACAGAAAATATTAAATTGTGTACACGTTTGCATGTATGACTGGTAATAATGTTTTGCGACTCGGGTTGATTGGCACAGGACAAATGGCGGCACATTATGCCCGCAGCTGGGTCTCTGTGCCGGAGGTTGGATTTGTAGCATTGAGCGACGTCAATCCCGTTTCACGGCGGAAAATCGTCGATATCTGCCGTGGTGCGGGTCGCGCCGAGCCCCGAGAATTCGACGATTTCAGATCGATGATTGCCGCTTGCCGGGACGAGTTAGATGCAATTTATGTGTCGACTCCGCACGCTCTGCATGCGGAGCACGCGATCGCCGTAGTCGAGTCGGGTCTGGACCTGCTTATTGAAAAACCGATGGTCACCACAGTCGCAGAGGCCCAACGTTTGATTTCAGCTCGGGATCAGAGCAGCTCTACCGTCGTGATCGCTTTTCAGGGCGCTCTATCGCCCTTGGTTGCAGATACGCGCAAGCGCTCTCGAGCGGGTGAATTCGGCGAACTCATCAGTGTGTCCGGCACCATCTGGGAGAACTGGTCTTCACGCTACGAAGGGCATTGGAAACAGCAATTGGACTTGTCTGGAGGCGGATTTATGTTCGACACCGGCGCCCACATGATGAATACCGTTTGCCTTTTGGCTGATACGGATTGCGAAAGGGTATCTGCCTTTATGAACAACCGAAAGCGCAGTGTCGACGTCGTCTGTGCGGTCGCGGGCCGCTTAGCCAATGGCGCGCTTCTGACTCTCAACGCTGCAGGCGACGGACCAATTGGCTGTGCATCACAGATAACGCTCTTTTATACGCGGGCGATCGTGCGCATTGACGCTTGGGGTGCGTGGCGGGAAATCGCTGCGGAGGGAATTTCCGGATCGCGTGAAGAGGTTGAAATTAAGAACAATTCGATAAAAAGTTTTCTAGCGATCCGGACCGGTACTGCAGAGAACCTCTCAACCGTAGAAACTGGACTGCGTTTCGCGCGCCTTTGGGATGCGATTAAAGCATCTGCGATCGGAAATGGAGAACCCGTTGCGGTAGGTCGCGTTGCGCGGGCGGCGACGCACTGAATAGCGTGAAAGAGCGAATTACATCTAAAAAACTGGCGAAACTCGTTGGGGTCTCATCCGCAACTATCTCTCGAGCATTTTCACCGAATGCCCGAATCAATGAGGAGACGCGCCTGCGAGTGCTCGCGATGGCTCAGCAGTACGGATATCAGCCCAATGCTATCGCTCGCACGTTGAACAATCGCCGATCTCGTCTGGTAGCCGTTGTAGTCAATGCAATTGGCAACCAATGCGAAGCAGAGCAGTTAGAAGCTCTTGTGCATCAGCTGCAGGATCGAGCCCTTGTCCCGATTATTTTGTGCTGTGGGGATACTACAGACCGTTTGCAGCTGATGCGCCTCGCATCAACTTACCAGGTTGATCATGCCATCATCTTCTCCGATTTAGTGCCACTGAAGGATGCGGTGCAAATATTCAGGACGACCTGGCCGATCCTTGTTTCAGCAGAACCGATCGAAGACGCAAGAGTTTCATGCGTGCGTGTCGATGGCTCAGAAGCAGCCTCGGAGATTATCGAAAAACTGGTCGGTGACGGTCGTAAACATTTCGCTTATCTGCACGGCAGGAATTCGAGTTGGATAGACAAGCAGCGCCGGAACTGGTTCAACAACGCCTTAGTCCGATTTGGGCTGGCGTTCGAAGCGGAAGGTCATGGCGACTATTCCTATGAGGCGGGTTTTAAGGAAGCTTCTCTAATCTTATGCCGCTCGAAAATTGATGCGTTGGTTTGCGGCAATGACGTGATGGCGATTGGGGCGCGCGACGCAGCAACTCGTCTCAACCAAAATGTGCCGGGCGATTTGGCTATCGTCGGTCAAGATGGCATCGCCATGGCGGGGTGGCAGTGCCACAACCTGACCACGCTTGAGCTCGATCGCGTCGCTCTTATCGACGCAATCGTGCTACTGATTGAGATGCATGAGGCCGGCAACGGGTCGGCTCCAACTATCCTTGTCAAATGCAGGGCTCGGTGGGGTTCGACCACTTAATCCTGTTGGACGATTGAAATCTCTGAACAAAAGGTCATCCGGAATCCGGACTCATGATCGCCGTCGACATCGTGTTGTCCCTCCGGGACCCTTCCAAAGCGGAGCAAATAGACGACACCAATTCTAACTAAGCATTCGCCGGACACGCCGATACGCACGCACGTCGACACCGCATCCTTATGATTTCGGCTACGCCGCTCTGTGCTCTCTCCCCCTCTCCATTTTCTTGACGACCGCTTTTTTCCGAGTCTAGAGAATTTCATGGTTCAAATCGACACGACGAATGGGAAGACAAGAAATGGCGTCTCTTCATGTTTTCGGTGGTCGTTGCTGCTTTTTCTAGCCGGGTCCACTCTTGTTGGCTACGTTTCGCGCAGCGCGGGTGACACCGCCAAAGCAGCCGCGGATGGAAGCCCTGCACCAGCCGGTGCCTCCTCTTCGGCATCCCCGAATTCGGCCACTTCCGCAGCTCTGGCGGCTGCTTTTAAAACGCCGGATGACTACCTCAATTTGATGAGCTCGAATCCGGCAACTTTGCCGGCGGTCGAGCAGCCAATTGCGACTGCTCTAAACAAAATACTGGTAGGCTTGAAGGAGATTGACGACGCGCAACGCGAGGTCGAGAAGGACTTTCAGGGGCAGGCCGTGGACGTGATTCAGGCTCCAAAAGACGTTAAACAATTGGAAGCCGTTAAAAATTACGCCCTTCAATTGAAAGAGGTTTCTGCGAAGCGGGAAGCATTCTACAAAGGGGTTCAGCCATCGCTGGAAAACGATCTAAAATCAGCCGGCGCACCTGACGACATGGTGAGCAAGGTCCCCGCTCTGTTTGTTCAGCGCTCCGGGATCGAGTCAGGAATCACGCGCTCTGCAGCGGTGGAAAAAGCGGCGGACGACCTTATTGCGTACGTGACCCATCTCCAACAGAACAAGTCAAAATGGACAACGAACGCCCAGGGCAAAATGACCTTTTCCGATAGGGAAGCGATGAACAAGACCAATGCGCTCATCCAAAAGTTTGATGCCGACTTGCAGGTCATACAGCCGCCGATTACGACGCTGTAAGGAACATTGCCATTCCGTGGCAATTACTCTGGAGCGTCCTCCACCTACCAAGAATAGAGGCTCTGATTCATCACGCCGCTTGAATTTAGGCCCGCCGTCCGTTTACCTAGGTGCAAACCGTTTTGGAAGCATCGATTTCCATTTTATCCGGGCTACCACCACGATCAGAACTGGTGCGGAGCGACAGCGTCGTGATCGGCCGAGCAACAGAGGTCGATCTTGTCTTGAGTCATCCCGAAGTGTCGCGTCGTCATTGCCGTATATTTTTCGAAAACGGTTCATGGTACGTGGAGGATGTCGGCAGCCAACGGGGGACCGCCGTCAATGGAAACCTCATCCAAGGGCCAGCGGAGCTCAAAACCGGGGACCAGATCCAGATCGGCCCTGTAACGGTTGGCTTCGGTGCTGGAACCGAGGAACCAATTCCGGCGCACACCGTCTCCGGGCCGCTCAATCCTGTCGGAACAGTCTTACTAAAAGGGACCCCGGCTTCAGAGATTCCGCTCGGGACTCAACTGATTTTTGGACGTGGCGATGAAGTCGACGTCCTTTTAAACGACCCCGTCGTCTCACGACGGCACGCGATGATCGAGACTGGGCCAAGCGGCTACCGGCTCCTCGATCTCCACAGCAAATCCGGTTCATTCGTAAACGGACGCCGATTTGATGAACATGATCTGGTAATCGGCGACCAGATCCAGCTGGGACCTTTTTTCTTCGCGTATGACGGAAAACGTTTGATCCGGTTGCTCCGCCTTTCAGTTGGACGCATCGTCGCCAGGGGACTGACCCGTCATGGCGAGAGTGGTCCCATTTTGAATCAGGCCAGTTTCCTGGCCGAGCCTGGCCAGTTCATTGGAATTCTGGGACCGAGCGGTGCCGGCAAAACGACGCTGCTAAACGCTCTGAGCGGGCTGCGTCCGGCAGAGAGTGGAACGGTTCGATTCGATCGAACCGATCTTTACAAAAATCTGAGCCAGCTCCGGTCGGTATTTGGATACGTGCCGCAGGACGATATCGTGCATACGGACCTTACCGTGACGGAAGCGCTCACCTTTGCTGCTCGCCTCCGATTGCCTTCAGGCATCCCAAGACCTGAAATTGTGAAACTGGTCGATCACACAATCATGAGTCTCGGACTGGCTGATCGCGCAAAATTGAGGATCGGCCGATTGTCGGGTGGCCAAAGAAAAAGGGTGAGTGTCGGGGTGGAACTGCTCAGCCGCCCTTCCCTTTTGTTCCTGGACGAACCGACTTCGGGCCTGGACCCACTCGCCGAGTTTAAATTAATGGAACTGCTGCGCCGACTGGCTGATACCGGTTGCACAGTCATCTGCACCACGCACGTAATGGAGAACGTCTATCTGATGGATCAGATCGCCGTGGTCGCAAATGGACGGGTCGTATTTCAGGGAGGCCCAGAAGAGGCTAGAACAAGATTCGGTGTCACACGTCTCGCCTCGCTTTACGACGCTCTTCAAACGATTGATCCCGCGAGCCTGACCCCGTTTGAACCACCGGCAACAGTTGAGCGCGAGCAAGACGCACCACCTCCGGCGACGCAAAAAAAAAGCAAGCGCTCATTTTCGCTGCCAATCCTGCTGCAACGTCAATTCGCTATTTTCCGGGCAGACAGCAAAAATCTCGCGATTCTTCTGGCACAGCCGCTCATTATCGGAGCGCTCGTCGCATGGGCGGCAACCGATGTTCAGCTGGACCAATTCTTCGCCTATATCGGGACGCTCTGGTTCGGATGCAGCAACTCGGCGCAGGATATTGTGAAAGAATTGCCAATCTATCGTCGGGAACGTCTTGTTGGATTGAGCCGATGGAGCTATCTCACCAGCAAATTCGTCTGGATGGCCGGTCTCACGTCGATCCAGGCGCTCATCATGTATGCGACAATCGCGATCGGGCGACTCGGCGTCTACGGCGCGTTCCAGTGGCAGATTATTGGCCTTATCCTTCTCTCATTCGCTGCCACAGGCATCGGGCTAACGGTCTCCGCTTTCGCGAAGTCGGCGATGCAAGCCGTCATGTTGGTTCCATTGTTGCTCATCCCTCAGATACTGTTCTCGGGGTTCACCGTACCGGCTAAAGATATGCCACCGCCGGTTCTAGCGTTGAGCGAGGTCATGCCCAGTTTTGCTTCGCAGAGAATATCGGATGTCAGCGTCCTGTTGGATCAGAAGATCTCAGGGGATCTGATCCGTAATTACCCGACTGCCTATTTTAATATCAACGACTGGTACCGATCGAGAACGGGCGAACGGCTATCAAATGGATCGATCTACACCGAATCGCGTCCGATCTGGGTCGCTTTATTGACGCTACTGTTATGGACGGTTGGCGGCTTTCTGAGTTCCTACTGGCTCCTTAGCCGCAAAGAGCGCGATTAACCTGCGTCATTCAGGGCCACAGATTTCACAGACACCGATTTGAGCCACAGATTTCACCGATTTACACAGATTCGGAACTGATCACGAGGTGTCTTTCACGGATCGCAAACATCGTTGAAATCGACCGTTTGAATATCCCGTTCCCGTCTCTCAATCTGTGTAAATCGGTGTAATCTGTGGCTGCCCCATCTTCGATCTGTGAAATCTGTGGCCCTGAACGACGCAGGTTAATCACGCGTCGGATCGAACCAGGGCGAGGCCGCTCGAGTCGTGGAGTCCGTAGACTCGGACTCCCTGGCTTTTTCCTTTCAGCTGGAACTCGCCGAAATCGACAAAGTCGTACCCAGTTGGTAGCACTGTCACGAAATCCTGCGACATCACAAGGTTTTGATTCAACTGCTTCATTACGCCTTCGAGGCGGAAAGCGGTATTCACAGTGTCCCCAATAATCGTGGCGTCGCGCATAGCCACCTGGCCGATATTGCTGCTTGTCACTCGGCCAAAATGAACCGCAATTCCAACCCGAAACGGAGTTTCGGTTCCTGACCAGGTGCGATTGGACGCGAGCTGCAAGATGGTTAGTGCGACATCGAGACAGACCGCGCTCTCCGTCCCTTGTTGATCTTTAGCGGGCCAATAGGCCAGGACGGCGTCTCCGATGTATTTGTCGATGATTCCTCCAGTCGATTGGACCGCGTTGCCAATGTCCCGGAACCAATTCCCCAAAATCTGGGCAAGTTCCCGTTCATTTAATTTTTCGGACATCGAACTAAAGCCACGAATATCACAGACAAGGATGGCAACTGAGAGAATCGCTTGATTGCCTTCCAAACTCGCTGCGGCCAAAGTTGCATCCACATGGCCTGAGGGATCGTCGTCAGGGGTCTGATCAAATACAAGTTCATAGCTTGCAATACGAACCTTAGCCCCCGGTTCGAGCGTAATCGGCATTACGACACGTTGATCGTTTACGAACGTCCCGTTTCGACTCCCGAGATCCATGATCTGGTACTGATAGCCATTGTGGCATCGAACAATCGCGTGTTGGCGCGACACGTGGTTTCCTTGGAGGCGGATAGAGTTGTCTCCCGTCCGACCGATCGTGGCGGTGTTATTGATCTCGCTCTCGAATGGATCTCCTCCAGGAGATGTAACACGGAACTTCGCAGGCATTTTGCTCTGGTATGATGCCATGCAGGTTAGTTGTTTGCCAGCCACAAATCCTTTCGGAAAATGATGGGCTGCCCAGATTTTTCACCAGAATTGTCCGGGCGCCGGAGAATTCTATTGACGTGCCAATTGCGATCCCCTAAGGTGCCGGATCATTCCATCAAGAGTGGCGGAGGGACTGGCCCTGCGATGCCACGGCAACCGGTTCTAATCATTTTTAGAACGACCAGGTGCCAATTCCAGGTTCGAGAATAAATTCTCGGGCGAAGATGGAGAGAGCGTAGGCCTTACAACTCGCGCGACTCTTGGTGGGATGCATTTAGATAATTATGCCCGCCTTGATTTATGGATAAACCGCGGTTCTTTTCGCACCTTCGTTGTCGTGAGTGTGGCCGTCACTACCAAAAGGAAGCTGTCCACGTCTGTGAATTTGATTTTGGACCGCTTGAAGCTGCCTACGACTACGATGCAATCGGCAAATATTTGACACGGGAAAAAATTCTCTCCCGTCCACGATCTATGTGGCGATACCGGGAACTGCTCCCGCTCGAGAACGACCCCACCGTCGGACTCCAGACCGGATTCACACCGCTCATTCGCGCCCGTCGTCTGGCCGAGTTTCTAGGTGTCAACGAGCTCTACATCAAAAACGACACGGTCAATTACCCGACCCTTTCATTTAAAGATCGAGTCGTCTCTGTCGCGCTCAGCCGAGCCAAAGAACTCGGGATCGACACCGTAGCCTGCGCGTCCACAGGGAACCTGGCGAACTCTGTGGCCGCCAACGCTGCTGCGGCCGGTTTCCGCAGCTTTGTGCTGATACCGGCAGACCTTGAGCCGACAAAAATTCTCGGCTCGCTGATTTTCGGCACCAACGTAATCGGCATTCAGGGCGCCTATGATCAAGTCAATCGACTTTGCTCCGAGATCGCCGGAAAATACCAGTGGGGTTTCGTGAACGTCAATCTTAGGCCGTATTACGCCGAGGGGTCGAAAACGATGGGGTTCGAAATCATCGAACAACTCGATTGGCGCTTTCCACGGCATATCGTCGTGCCAATGGCGAGCGGTTCGCTACTCACGAAGATTCACAAATCTTTCAATGAGTTTTCGAAGCTGGGAATAGCGGAGCCAGGGGAATTCAGCATCTACGGCGCCCAGGCGTCCGGTTGCTCGCCAATTGCGACGGCCATCAAGAACAACACCGAAGTGGTTCATCCTGTTCCGAGACCGCAAACGATCGCCAAATCGCTGTCGATTGGCACGCCTGCAGATGGGTATTACGCAATCCGGACGATGAAAGAAACCGGTGGCACCGCGGAAGATTGTACCGACCAGGAAATCATCGACTCAATTAAGCTTCTTGCGGAAACCGAAGGAATTTTCGCTGAGACAGCTGGCGGCGTGACGATGGCCTGTGCGCGGAAACTGATTGAAAGTGGACGTATCCCAAGACACGAAAGTATCGTCCTCTGCATCACCGGACACGGCCTGAAGACTCAGGAGGCTGTCATCGACAAGGTTGGCAGCGCGAAGCTGATCCGGCCGACAATGAAAGAATTCGAGTCCCTCCTCGAACAAGCAATCCCTACACATTAAGTATATGGCAATTCCCGTTCGTATCCCAACCCCGTTAAGAAAATTGACTCAGAACCATGAGGTTGTTGACGCTGAAGGCGCAACCGTCCGTGAGCTCATCAACAGTCTTGACCGTACTTATCCCGGTTTGAAAGAGCGCATCTGCGACGACCAGGATCATATCCGGCGATTTGTGAATGTCTTTGTGAACGACGAAGATGTCCGGTTTCTCAAAGAGTCCGAGACCCCAGTGAACTCCGGCGACGAAGTGAGTATCGTACCGGCCATCGCAGGCGGCTAAGCCGACGGATAGCGGATATCGATCGCTGAGGGAAAAAGCAGCGCTCCGAACATTGTTATGCCTGTGCGTACTATTGCCTTGTTAGTCTGTTTTACTTCGTCCGCGCTCCTTAGCGCCGATTGCGCGACTCCACAAGCGGTTGTGATTCAGGCTCTGCGTGGTAACAAAAATCATTTGTTAATCCCAGTGTCGACTGATCATCACGACAAGTCTTGGTGGTTAATCGAGCAGCCTAATTTCAATCTAACCAGGTATTCGCCGACACGCCGATACTCCCACACGCCGGCACCACATCCTTGTCGTTGCGGCTTCCACTGTCGCTAAAGCTTCCGACTTCGCTAAAGCGACGTCCGATAGGTCGCAACGCCGTGACTCTGTGGTGAACTCTTCCCGGGAATGAACAGGCGAGACGCCTATGTCTACGTTTGGCCGATTGCGGGCACGGTTTTTGGTAACACTACGTGAAAGGTCGTGCCTTCACCGATTTCGCTCTCGAGCCAGATCCGCCCACCATGCGCGTTGACGGTTGACTTGGCTATCGCCATGCCAAGCCCTGTTCCAGACTGTTTGCCACTCGTCACGAACGGCTCAAAAATGCGGCTTCGAATCGATTCATCGATTCCGGGCCCGTCATCAGAGATCGACACATGCAAATCCGGCCCGGCTTCACGGAACCAGATCGTAATCGTTCCTTTTTCGCCAACGGCTTCCATTGCATTTTTGATAATATTAGCCAGGCAACGAGTGATCCTAACTTCATCCAGCAAAAGCGATTTTAGATCCGCGGCCTCCAACACAAGTCGGACACCTGTACTCCGCAGTTCATTCAAGATCTCGTCATCCAGAAGACGAACTAGTCGCTGCACCGAGGTTTCACACGGATTGATATTGACCTTCCCACGCGCGAATCCGAGCAGCTCTTCGCTCATCTCAACGATGCGAAGAGCCGACGAGTGAATGATCTGCGCGAGTTGACGCACGGAATCCGTTGGTGCCCGTTTTTCCAGATAATCGGATGAGGATAAAATCGCAGAGATCGGATTCTTTAAGTCGTGAACGATCGAACTCACCATTCCTCCAAGCACCGTCAGACGTTCGTTCTGAAGCAGTTGTTCGATATAGCGAACATTCGTGTCACGCAAACGTTCCACCATCACTCGGTTAAACGTTAAGGTAAGTGTGTCAGGTGCGCTGCTCATCAGGTCAGCGAATGCACGGTGATCGACTTCTCCGAGTAATGTTGGTTCGAGTGCAATCGCCCGAGCTGAACGCTTTCCTTGATCGATCACAGATAGTTCACCAAAAAAATCATTCGTCTCTATAATCGCGAGTGTCTCTTGCAGCTCTTGACGGCCGATTTTGGAGATCTGTACCCGCCCACGCCCAACAAGCATTAACGTCGATCCTGGGGCGCCTTCGTCAAAGATCAGGTCGCCTGCATTATATTCCCTTTCGCGGATACCAACGGAACGAAGCAACTCCGGCTCAAGACCTTCAAAGAGCCGGTTGCTATGAAATACTCCGTTCACGTATGGGAATATTAACTCCGACGGTTCCACTCTGCAGCACCGTACTTCTCTTTTATTATGCAGCTCGCAAATTCTAGGATTCGGTTGGTGATCACATCGGAGTCGAGACGCTCACATAACTGACGCGCTAACATCACCTCAAACTGCGGAGGGATTTCAACGCGTTGAATACTGCCCTGCAGCAGCAGCCCTCTCCGATTTCGACGAATTGCGGCACCCGCGATCTTTGCATCCTCGTGCTTCAAATCATATCGGACCGCCTTTTCAAAACAGGCATTGGAATGGCTGGGCTCATTGGATTGCGCGACTTCGACGGGCTGTCCCGTTCCTTCAAAAACCGTTGCGATAGCGGTGTGAACCAGCCGGTAAAAATCAGTTGTCTTAGGATAGCCGGGCCTACTTGGGCAGGGACAAACAAGCGAATAGGTAAGATCGCGACCATGCTCAACGATTCCGCCACCAGTCCAACGCCTAACGAGATCGAACTGACCGTATCGATTGCTTACCTCATCCCAAGCGGTGAAATATCCGAATGAAATCGAGGGACGTGCCCATCGATAAAATCGGATCACCGGATTCTCCGCGGTGAGAAATAGCGCTTCATCGATCGCCATATTTTCGGCGGCGATTCTCGGTGTTCGATCCAGGATCAGACGCAATCTTTCAAACTTCATACGACTTTTTGCGGAACGGTAACCGGTACGACCGGATGCCGCCGAAATCGCCGGCAAAAAACGATCATAATCCATCCGCACAACCCGATTGCCGCAATTGTCCAATACCCGGATTTGGCGCCTGTCGTCGCAACCTGTTGCGTAACAAACGCGAGCAACACTGCTCGGAGAAGCCGCTCGAAAGCGCTATAGAACAGGTTTACACGCCCCATCAATTCATTCGGAACGGTCTCGAGTGCGACGGTGCTTCGCGCCACTCGCGATCCGGCGTTTCCCCATCCTTGAAAAAAGATCGACACCAGAAAAACTGTGACCGTGGGAAAGATCGGATTGACCGCCGCCGCCAAAGTGTAACAAGCCACTGTCAGCAAGAGAGTGGGCAACAATCCGATTTTTCCGCTTAACCATGGGATCGTGAGGCCTGCCAGAACTGCACCGAACGAATATGCAGCCTCTGAAATGCCGAAGACCGCGGGACCGGCATGCAATGCGTTATTGATGAATACGGGGGTCAGAAAAACACATACCATTACCCCGAGAAACGGCAGGAAACTTCCAAACAACACAAGCGACAATCTGGGCCGCTGCCGCAGATACGCGAATCCCTCCAGCATAAGACTCCAAGCCGATCCTTTGTTCTCATCCAGCTTAGGGTTGCGAGTGTAGGGCACACGCGACATGACAAAGAAGGCTGCGATGTATGCGCAACAGTCGAGTACGAGAATCGCGGCTAACGGGACTCGATTGATCAGCAAGGTGGCAACACCACCGGCGATCATCGCTCCGCTTTGCCATTGCACCTCAATCGCTCCACTCAATGCCCGATATTGATCTCTGGTGAGAACTTCCTGATTGAACGCGAATTGTGCTGGGTAATAGACGCTCACGCCGAGAGATCCGAAGCTCATCACCATAACCAGATGCCAGATCTCCACACGACCCTGCAACAGTATCATTGCGATGACAAAGAGGTTCGTCACCAGCGCGAACACGAAGTAAACCAGGAGCACATGCTTTCGCGAATTTCGATCGATTGCCTTCCCCAGAATTGGCAGCAATAGAAAGATCAATAGTGTTAAGGCTGAGCTCGAGAGCCCATAGATCGCGTTTCCGTTCGGTCGCTGGATAAGAATCCACGGCACTGCAAGCCAAGTGATACCGCTGCCGACAACGAGCAGAAAGTTCGCTATCAGAATCAATCGAGCTTTAGGATCACGCCACAGATTCACCGCTTCTTTGGAAGCACGGAGCAAAGCATTTTGCAAATGGCCCGAAGATCTTCCGAGTTTTGGCCCTCAGGATCTTCGAACCGCACAACCGCTCAACGAGCGCCTTGGGAAGAATTTCGATCGAGTCGGCGAAAAGTCTCTGTTTTTCCATTCAGCCTGGATATTTCATGAGAAGCAATATTCAGTGCAATTTTAGCGAGCTAGCGGTAGAAACGTTGATTTCGCCTTCTCCCTCCGTTAGCTTCGATTTTTCTATGGCAAAGGTTGTTCTCGGCAAAGGTCTCGGCGCGCTGATCAGTAACAATAAGCCAGCCTTGATCGCGATAGAGCCTTCTGAACGCGTGGAAAAGGTCGGATTGGCCGATATTGTGCCAAGCCCGCTACAGCCCAGAAAGGCTTTTCACTCTGAACAGCTCCAGGAACTGGTTGAATCGATACGAGAACACGGCATCATCCAGCCGCTTATCGTTCGGAAGGTGAACGGTAAGTGCGAATTGATTGCTGGTGAAAGGCGTTGGCGCGCAGCGACTTTGCTCGGTTTAGCGGAGGCCCCAGTGATCGTTCGCGAGGCTTCGGATCGGGATGTGCTCGAGCTCGCGCTAATTGAAAATCTTCAGCGTGAAGATCTAAACCCGATCGAAGAAGCGAATGCTTATCGCAGGTTGTCCGAGGAGTTTTCGTTACGGCAAGAAGATATCGCTCAACGCGTCGGCAAGAGCCGTTCGGTTGTCGGGAACTCGTTGCGACTGCTCGACCTCCATTCCCAAGTTCAATCCTACCTCGCTCAAGGGCGTTTGACGGTCGGTCACGCCAAGGTTCTTCTCGCGCTTCAAAATCACGAGGAACAACTGGCTGTCGCCGAACAATCGATCAGACAGGCTGCCACTGTTCGGATCACAGAGCGATTGGTTGCGTCGCAACTGGCCCGGCAAGGCTTGGTGAAAAGTGGAAAGAGCGGCGCCCGACCAAGTCAGGGAGATTCGACGGTCGTCCAGAACGCCGTTACGGATCTGGAGAGCCGTCTCAGAACCCGGCTGGCTACGCACGTAGCAATTCATCACGGCGACAAAAAAGGACGAATCGAGATCGAATATTACGGGAACGATGATCTCGAGCGCATTCTCTCGTTAATAGGAGCATCGGCTTAGTGAAACGTTCGGCTGTTTGCGAACATTGCCTCGTGCAAATATCAAAGAGCAGGTCGTATCCAGCAACCCGGTTGCTCTGGATGCTGGCGCTGCTCGTATCGATTTCGAGCTCGGCACAAACCCTGAACGACTCTCAAAAAGCGGCGAACACTCCCGCTCCGGCTGCTACTGTCTCTTCCGCGCCGGACAAAATCTGGACTCAGTTCGACGGCGGTCAGGCACTCACTGAAGCCAAGACGATCACCGACTTCGGCCCGAGACCATCCGGCAGCGAACCAAATAAACAGGTCCGCAAGCATATCTCCGACCGGTTAGCTGTTCTCGGGTGGCAGGTAACCGAACAACCTTTTGCGGAGCATGGCCCGGATGGACAAGAAGTCGGATTTTGTAACTTGAGGGCGCGCTTTGCAAAATCGCAGGCATCGGCAAAAAGAATCGTGATCGGCGCACACTTCGACACGCCGCCTGCTCAGGAATTTCGCGACGCGGGAGCGAGCGACGGCGCAGCAAATACAGCAGTCGTAATCGAAATCGCGCGGGTTCTTGCAAGCGACCCGAAATTAGCAGGTAACGTTGAGCTGCTTTTCATTGATGGCAATACGCCGTTTCGCGAACTGAATTTGAATGATGGGTTATTCGGAAGCCGATTCTACGCTCAGATGCTGCACGTCGACGAACATGACGCCGATATTCAGGCGGCCATTCTGGTGGAAAATGCCGGTGGTGAAAATCTAAACTATCTTCCGAACAGCACCGCGAGCGTCATTGATTCGCTCAAGAAGGGAGCTACCGCTCTCGGAATAAACATTGAACCGGCAAACCGATCGATGTTGGCTGACCATATCCCATTTGCGCAAGCCGGGATTCCGAGTATCACTCTCTTAGACGCTGATTCTCCATTCCTGAGGACGGCGGACGACACTGCAGATCGACTCAAAGGAGATGCACTAGCGAAAACTGGGCGTTTGATCCTCTACTTTATTGCTACAGAGACAGCGACCAGATGACCTCCAATCGAATGTTACTTTATGTCAAGCCAGGGTGTCCGTGGTGCACCGTGGCAGAACGTTATCTGGATACCAAGGGCTATAAATACGAGCGAATCGATGTCCGCCGGGACCGGACTGCATTCGATGAACTGAAACGACTATCGAATCAGACCTATGCGCCGACGCTGGTTATTGGGGATCTGCTGCTTCCCAACTTTGGGCCTGATGAACTTGAAGAATTCCTAAAGAGCCATAACATCCTCCCCTAACCTACCTTGGCTGAATAATGTTACCTTCCGTTCTGTTGATCTTGGGGATCGCCGTTTTGGCGATGGCTTTTCGTTCATTTGATAACTCGATCTGCCAGAGGTTGTGTATTCTCTGCATCCTGGGAGTTTCATTCTTGCTCGGTTATCTGCCGACCGGCAGCTGCTACGTAGGTCTAGGCGTCGCCGCACTCTGGCTTTTTCTGCCCTGGGTCGAGATTCTTACGAAGGTGCGAGCGCTGCGAATGCCGGTTGAGCGCGAATTTGAATACAAAAGCCCCCCCGGCCGAGATCTTTTTCCGAATCTGGACGACCTAACGGACGAAATCGAGCAGGAAGGCTTTGATGTCGTCGATGACCTCGGGTGCGACTGGAATGAGCAACGCCAATTTATTCGAGTGTTCCATCGTTCGAGCGACCAAACACAAGCGGCGGTTTCTCTCGTCGATCAGGGTAACATCGCATTTTATTACGTGACATTGATGACGCGACCACAGGATGGCGAAATTTTCATGACGTGGAATTACCCATTTTCGTATTCCTTGAAGTTCCTTCCCCAGACTCACATCCGGCGAGTCCGATCAACCGCCTCATTCAGTGCGATGTGCGAATCGCATCGGAATCTTTTGTCGCAAAATCACATCTCGCCCGATGCGATTCCAAAACTCGATCCGCCGCAAATCCAGCTGTTACTCCAGCAGGATTTGACGGCACAGATTAATCACAACGTTCGTGCGGGATTGTTGGCACGCGTCGACGATCAAAGTGTGCGCTACACCTGGCGCGGAATGCTCTATCTCTGGTTCAGATTTCTTTGGGATTTTGTCAGGCTTTAGCGCGAAAGCCTCGCGAGCCAAAGCGCTCGTGAAGTTTTCGCGCTGCAGAGCCGCTTAGAAAGCGGCTCTCTCGCGAATTCTACAGCGCGACTTCTTCGTCCGTGTAAGTTCCAGTTCGTATCCTCTTTACTCCGGAACCGCGCCCGAGGAACCGTACGTCGCCGACAATCTCTACGCCCGATTCAAACTCGAATTTCCCATCGATCGTGAGACTTTTGCAACGTATCATCGAGGGAACTCCTGCGGCAACGAGCGGTTCAAATTGATCAACGAGCTTGTAGTCGTCACTCAACTTTACGATGGGCGGCGCCCCATTTCTTTCGGCGTGCAACTCAAGCCGAAAATCCGAATCGAGTTCGTACGCATCCGACCGTACCGCCAGGAGATCAGACGTCGTTTTGACCGGCGAAAATCGATTTCGCTGCACTTGGATCGCACCGGCGCCCGCAAAGCATTCGATTGCAGCTCCCATGGCGGTCTCAAGCTGATAAACTTTTGGCGTTGATTTGTCGCGAGGATCGATCGTCTTTTCGTTCCGGATCAACGGCAAAGGGAGCAATCCATCGCCTCGATCCAGTTCACGGCGTAAAGCGCTCAAACGTATCCAGAGATTATTCGTATTGAAATAGCGATGGCGCTCGATGTCCTGAAACAGGTTCAAATCCTGTTCTGGGCACTGAGCGGATTCACGGAGCAGCAGGCGCCCATCGCTATTTCTGCGCGCCAGGTGTCCCCCTTTACGATCGGCCGGGGTGCGGGAGACAACTTCCATCAGGAACGGCACTTCAGACCTGGCAAAAAAGCCCAGCAACCGAAGGTCCAGCGTCGCACCGAGATTATCAGAATTCGATACGAACAAATATTCTTTGCCGCTGTTCAACAGGTGATCAAGTAACCCGGAACCGAGCAACGATGGGTAAATGTCGCCGTGTCCCGGAGGACACCATTCCAGCGTGGAATTGATCGGCCACAGGACCGGTGCCAACGTTTTCACATCAATCTTTGGCACCTTGTTCTGCATCAGTTCCATTTGGCCTGGATCCTCAAGTGCCGGGTATGCAGCCAGCGCCCGTGCAGTGTCCGCGCTAGTGCTAAAGCTGTTCATGAACAGCAGGCGAGGCTCCGAAGCGGCAGAGTCGCGCAGATGCAGAAATTGGCGGGCGATAATATCGAGAAATGTGAGTTCCCGCCGGACTCGTAACAGACTCTTGGCTTTCTCGAGTCCCATGCCAGTGCCGAGACCACCGTTCAGTTTGAGAACGACAGTCTTGCCAACGAGGCTGGGTCCGTCGGCCGGCAACGGTTCATCGTCGATCGATGGCAGGCCCTGGACAGGAGAGATGTCAGACTCCTGTATTAATCCGGCCTCATTTGCCGCGAGCTTGTCATATTGAAACAGAAACGCACGGATAGCGGCGGAACTGAGGTCCGCCGCTTCCATCTTAGCGCGAATCTGGCCGCGTAGATCTTCCATCGCAGGCTAAAATCTCATGAGCTGTTTGGCTCACCAGATTCAGGGCTAGTACCGATAAAACTCCGGTTTGTACGGGCCCGCAACCGGAATGCCGAGATATCCGGCCTGCTTTTCAGTAAGTTCAGTCAGCTTCACACCGAGCTTATCCAGGTGTAAACGCGCAACCTTTTCATCCAACTTCTTAGGCAAAACGTAAACCTTATTTTCGTACTGCTGATTGTTGGTGAACAATTCAATCTGAGCCATCACCTGATTCGTGAACGAAGCGCTCATCACAAACGAAGGATGCCCGGTCGCGCACCCGAGGTTCATCAACCGGCCTTCGGCGAGAATCGTCACCCTCTTTCCGTTCGGCCATTCGACCTGGTCTACCTGCGGCTTAATGTTGATTCGTTTTAGCGCCTTATCGTCAAAAACACTCGCGACGTCGATCTCAAGGTCGAAATGTCCAATGTTCGATACGATCGCCTGATTCTTCATCGCATCGAGATGTTCGCGTCGGATAATGTCCCTGCACCCGGTTGCAGTGACAAAGATGTCCCCTTCACGGACCACGTCTTCAAGCGTCGCAACCTGATACCCTTCCATTGCCGCCTGCAGTGCACAGATCGGATCGATCTCAGTCACAATGACTCGTGCTCCCTGCCCTTTCAATGATTGTGCGCACCCTTTTCCTACATCTCCGTACCCGCAGACGACGGCAACCTTTCCGGCAACCATCACGTCGGTTGCCCGTTTCAATCCGTCCAACAGCGATTCGCGACAACCGTATAGATTGTCGAACTTCGATTTGGTGCACGAATCATTGACGTTAAATGCGGGGCAACCAAGTTCGCCTCGCTCCATCATCTGATAGAGCCGGTGAACGCCGGTCGTGGTTTCTTCGGACAAACCGCGAATTCCCTTCAATAGATGCGGATACTTCTGGTGAACAATCGAGGTCAGGTCACCACCGTCATCGAGAATCATGTTCAGAGGCTGACCATCCGGCCAGAAAACTGTCTGCTCGATACACCAGTCGTACTCTTCAAGTGTTTCACCCTTCCAGGCAAACACTGGAACCCCCTGTGCGGCAAGCGCCGCCGCGGCGTGGTCCTGAGTTGAAAATATATTGCAGCTCGACCAGCGAATTGAGGCTCCCAACTCAATCAACGTCTCAATCAAAACTGCCGTTTGAATGGTCATGTGCAGGCACCCGGCAATGCGGGCCCCAGCCAACGGACGCGACGTACCGAACTCCGCGCGCAATGCCATCAGACCAGGCATCTCCGTTTCGGCGATCTCAATCTCTTTTCTTCCAAACTCGGCAAGACCGAGGTCGACGACTTTGTAATCGGGTGCTGATTTTGTGGCAACGGTGCTCATGGATTTTTTTTGAGTGAGAATGTGATTAAGCAGAAATATTTTTTTCGATCGGGTTCGCGGTCATGAAACGAGGTGCTTGAGTGCCTCGGCCTTGTCTGTGCGCTCCCATCTCAGGGCGTCCAGATCGTCCTCACGGCCGAAGTGGCCGTAGTTGGTCGTCTTGCGGTAAATCGGCCGCAGCAGGTCGAGCTGTTCGATGATTGCCGCTGGTTTGAAATTGAAAACTTCCTGGACCGCTTTCTCAATCTTGGCCTCATCCACTTTTGCTGTTCCGAATGTGTCCACAGAAATGCTGACCGGGTCCGGGTATCCGATGGCGTACGCAAATTGCACTTCGCATCTGTCCGCCAATCCCGCTGCAACAACGTTCTTGGCGACGTATCGGCCCATATAGGCTGCCGACCGATCCACCTTCGATGGATCTTTACCCGAAAACGCTCCGCCACCGTGACGGCCCATTCCGCCGTAGGAGTCGACGATGATTTTCCGACCGGTCAAACCGGAATCCCCTTCAGGTCCCCCAATCACGAATCGCCCAGTCGGGTTGATCAGATAACGAGTCGAAGAATCGATCCATTCTGCCGGAATCACGCGCTTGATCACGCGTTCGATCAAGCTCTCCCGAATTTCCTTGTGCTTCACATCTGTTGAGTGCTGGGTCGATATCACCACCGCCGACACACGAATCGGACGGTATCCTTCATATTCAATCGATACCTGTGTCTTCGCATCCGGACGGAGCCAGGGAAGTTCCCCGCTCTTGCGCAGACGAGTCAGCTCGCGACCGAGCTTATGGCTGAATTGAATCGGAGCGGGCATCAGTTCCGGCGTCTCGCGCACGGCAAACCCAAACATCAAGCCCTGATCGCCGGCACCCTGTTCGGATGTTTCCTTCCCTTCAGCCGCTTTGGCGTCGACCCCTTGCGCGATGTCTCGGGACTGGCGGCTCAGTGCCTGCACGATTAAGCAGGTATCTGCGTGGAACTGCGAATCTTCATGAACATATCCAATGTCGCGAATCGCCGCGCGCACCTGGGCGAGATAATCGAACTGGGCGTTGGTGGTGATTTCACCCGCGATGACGACAAGGTTCCCTTTCGCGAGAGTTTCACATGCCACGCGGCTCTTCGGGTCCTGATCCAAGCAAGCATCAAGGATGTGATCAGAAATTGTATCGCAGACTTTGTCCGGATGCCCTTCGGCCACAGACTCAGAGGAAAAGATATAACGACGCGCCATAAATGAGGATAGAGATCGGTCGGGTTAAACTTGTCCGTTGGACAGGAACGGAGTTAGGAAAGGAGAAAATTGACCAATCATGATATCCTGATATATCGATAATATATTCATGGCGTCAACATTGAATTTTTTCCGCACCCTCTCCGACCCGACCAGGGCACGGCTGATGAACCTTTTGCAATCCCAAGAATTATCGGTCGCTGAAATCCAGGAAGTTTTAGGAATGGGCCAGTCCCGAATTTCGACGCACCTTGCGCAACTGAAGCGCGCGGGCCTCGTCCAGGATCGAAGGGTTGGCAAGAACATTTACTATAGCTGGTCTGCGACCGGACCGATTAAAGAATCGGAACTCAGAAGCCTGATCGTACTGGCCGTTGCTGATATGCCCGAAGCAATGTCGGATCGTTCCAGCCTTCAGCACGTCATCGCCAAACGAAAAAATCGGACTCGCGAATATTTCAACAAACTCGCAGGAAAATTTGGGCGAAGTTATTGCCCGGGCCGTTCATGGCAAGCGCTTTCCTATTTGTTCCTTGCGACGATGCCCGCCATTGATGTAGCGGATCTCGGTGCCGGCGAAGGCACTCTTTCGCAGATCCTCGCCAAACGGGCCCGAAAGGTGATCGCCGTCGATTTGTCTGAGCGCATGGTCGAAGTTGGAGCGCAATTGGCCAAGGAGCAGGGTATCGACAATCTGGAATACCGTCTGGGCGACCTCGAAGAGCCGCCTATCGCTGAAGGCTCAATGGATCTTGTGATCTTTAGTCAGGCGCTACATCACGCTAATAGCCCGCAAAAGGCAATTGCGGCAGCTGGAAAGATTTTGCGGCCTGGCGGCCGGATCGTGATTCTTGATCTTTTGGCGCATACGTTCGAACAAGCCCGGGAACTCTACGCGGATCTGTGGCTTGGGTTCAGCGAGGTGGAACTGGTTCGCTTGTTGGAACAGGCCGGATTTCGCGAGAACAGTGTACAGGTAGTTTCGAAAGAAATGAGCAGTCCGTACTTCCAAACGGTCCTGGCGACGGGACTGAAGTAAATATGGGATTTTACCACCGCCCTTACGGCTCGAATTTCCGCCCTGAACTACACATCCCGCAAACAAGCGCCATTACTCGCGCGATGGGTGGATTCATTCTGGTGCTATTGGTACTGGTACTGAATCCATTGTGGTCCTTCGCTCAATGGAAGACGGTTGACCGCCAGGATTCACCTGTAGCAGGAGCAAAGCTTGAGGCGTCTGTTCTAAAGGTTACAAATGGCGATAACGAAGCCACCCTCAGTTTTGTTTCTTTTGCCGCCAGTGACGTAGTGCTGGAAAGCGTTCCAAACTTGGATGGTCAATTTGGTGGGCTGAGAGAAATCGCTGACTCGAATGGAGCGGTAGCAGGAGTCAATGGAGGATATTTTGCCGAAGGGCTTTCGCCGATCGGGCTGCTAATCAGCAATGACCGGGTCATCCATCCCTTGCAAAGAGCGAAAATTCTTACCGGAATATTTTACGTCAAAGGCGGACGTCCAGCACTTGTCAGAACGCGAGAATTCCCTGGCACGAAAGGTATCCAACAGGCCATACAGTGCGGCCCGTTTCTGGTGGACGGTGGACATTCGGTCCCGGGACTCGACAACGAAAGGGTTGCGGCAAGAACATTCGTTTTTACGTGTAGTTCATCCCTTTGGGGATTTGGTATTTGCCGCTCGGTCACGCTCCAGGAAATGGGCGAAATACTGGGAGATCTATCCCCGATTCCAGATCATCGAATCAGTCGTGCTCTGAACTTTGACGGCGGGTCATCCACGACAATTTACGTCAAGACCGGGGACAGACCGATCTTTTCCGAAGGTCGGCCGATTGTGAGCAATTACCTGATCGCAAAGCCAAAAGAATAGTCGGCACTTCTCACAGTCCGTGGGAAATGCGGACAAATGCCGATCCAATTTTTTGATTGATTCCAGCCCAACAGTCAAAGAATGTCCCGCGTTCGTTGTACGACATCTTTATGAATCTGAAGCTTGCAGTCTGCCTCGGAGTGGCCTTTTTCGTTCTCAGCGTCCCGACCTTTGCACTTGATCCGGAAAAACAGGCGGCCATCGATCGATATAAAGAGCCGTTTTCGGTTTATCTGACTGCGATCGATGAGCTCGGCACGGCTCTTAACGCTGCAAAATCAGACGCGGACCTTATCAAGGCGGCCGACAAGTTCTGCGATGAAGCCAATAAATTTGTAGATGATTTCAATGCGAACAAAGAGCTCTTCGCGAACTCACCGGTCGTCAAATCGATGGATAACGATCCGGATGCAAAACAGGCGATGGACGACTATCTCGAGTCCCTGAAATCCAAGCTCGAAGGTGCCCGACCAATCTTTGAGCAGCTGATCAATGCGCTAAATCGGGACAACACTTCGCCCGAATTGAATCGTGTGCGGGATCGGGTCGCCGCCACGTTCCAGCGGCTACAGCTAATCTACAGCTAACTGACAACCGACACTGGCAACTGAGAACTCAGCATCGAACGTCGTCGCCTCTGTTCTTCGTCGTCCAGCACTGGCTCCATCCTCAAGTCAACGGGCGCGTCGGGCAACGCGATCCAGGAACGGCACCCTCCGAAAGCCGGTTTAAGCGCCAATTCCCATACAGGGGAGACACGAAATGCGCGCACGAAGGCCACATACAGACCGTCCTGGCCCGCATAATGGAACCGTTCTTCAAGGACAGCCGGCTGCAGAACATGCAAAGCACTCAGGGACTGCACCAAGCTCAAGTCTCGCACCAGCGTTGCAAATTCGACTTCCACAAATACAGAAATCGAAACAGAATCCGACCGTGGCGCAACATCTCTGTCGCGTCCCAAACGAGTCCGCTCAATCTGCTCATGAAAAAAAGTCGGAAATAGAAAGAATCGGCGGTGCTTGAATTCAAACCCTTTCCGGCCTTCCGCAATGCCACCTTTTCGAAATATCAGACTGGTTTCACCTCGCTCAATGGACGCACAGACGATCGCCCATTCCTTAAAAGCCGGAGAACTTCCAGTCCCAGTTTTTTCCTGTGAACGAATAATGACCTCCATTGCAGGGTGCTTCCATTGGAAATCTGTGTAGCATAAGATAACGCAATTGCATGGAGGAAATTGGTCCGACAAATATGCAGGGAACAGTTACAGCTCGCCGCACAGGATGAGAGATAAAGGCCGATCTGTGAAACTCTGGGCTCCCTCGAGTCCTTGCGCCTCCAGCCGGTAAAGGATATTAGTTGCGCGTTTCGTTTCCTTAATCATCGTCTGCACACCATGTCAGTGAAGATTGACCTCCATTGCCACTCGTATTTTTCTGGTGACGGAGTCAGCAGTCCGGAACAGCTCATTCAGGCAGCTCGCAAAAAAGGGCTGAATGGGTTCGCGATCACCGATCACAACACATGCGATGCCGTGACCTACATGCTCGACAAAGGGCTCATGCGGGATGACGGGCTGCCGGTCAACGATTTCCTGATTGTTCCGGGCGTCGAGATTACAACAGCCGAAGGACATCTTCTATGCATCGGCGCAGTGCTTCCAAACTTGAAAGGGAGACCGGCGTTGGAAGCCTGCCGGTTAATTCATGAAGCCGGTGGGCTGGCGATTCCGCCGCATCCGTACGACCTTTTCCGCGCAGGGATCCGAGAGAACATCCTGAACAAACTCCCGATTGACGCGATTGAAGTCTTCAATGCCGCGAGCACGCTGAAGCGATACAACCAGTCTGCGTTCAACTACGCTCTGAAACGCAACCTTCCAATGACATCGGCGAGCGACGCCCACCATCACGCTGCAATCGGGCGCGCGTATACTATCCTGAAGACCGATGACTTTTCGGTTCGCGGCATCCTCGATCAGATCCCGAAACAGAATGACCTTAATCAGGAATACATTTCCGTGAAGGACAGCCTCCGGAAGACCTGGAACAATTGGCTCCGCCTGCGCAAACGGAAATCGGTCAAGGAATTGCTCTCTGATCGCGACCGTGGGAAGCCAGGCTCGTAGAAGGGCAGAAGGCAGAAGTAAGAAATGCGGATTAGAACGCACGTGCCGATCTAACCAGGTATTCGCCGACACGCCCATACGCGCATCCAATTGGTTGCGGCTCCGCCGTCGCTATTTGCCCTCTCACCTTGTTTTACCTAGCGAACTCGCACCGCGCGGGTCTTATCCAGCCGCAGGATACCACCGCCGCCGAATTGGATTTGTGCCTTCGGATCGGAAACCTTTTCGCCGAGCCACTGAATGCTCCCTTGCTCCACCAGTCGGCGCGCGTCGCTTCGGGACCGTGTCATACCGAATCCTTCCGAGTAGGCAGCGACAATAGCCGATACGATGTCGGCACCTAGCTTGAGGGCGCTGACTTCCGGAAGATCCACGGAATTCAGATCCCGCTTTTCGAACCGAAGATTGAATTCGGCGAGCGAGGTCGAGGCGGCGGTCGAATCGTGAAACAGTTCCACCACCCTGTACGCAAGCTTCTTCTTGGCCTCCATTGGATGTATCGTCGGCAACATCTCGCCAAACAGAACCTCGTAGTATCGAGCCATCAACACGTCCGAGATACTCATTAGCTTTCCGAACATCTCTCCCGGGGCTTCGCTGATTCCGACATAGTTGTTCAGACTCTTGCTCATCTTCTGGACGCCATCGAGTCCCTCCAGTATCGGCTGCAAACAGGCGATCTGCTGTGGCTGGCCCTCCTCTTTCTGAAGGTCACGACCCACCATGATATTAAAGAGCTGGTCCGTTCCTCCCAGCTCAACATCGGCTTTGATCATCACCGAATCCCAGCCCTGCATGATCGGGTATTGCAATTCGTGGAGAAACACCGGGTGCCCGGACTCAGTACGCGCCCGAAAATCGTCCCGTTGCAACATCTGCTGCAGGGTTACCCGGCTGTTCAGTCGAACGACTTCCAAGTAATCCAATTTGCCGAGCCACTGACTGTTGTAGACTATCTCGGTTCGATCCGGATTGAGAATTTTGAACGCCTGGGTTTTGTACGTCTCTGCATTGGCCATCACCTGTTCGCGGGTCAGCATTGGCCGAGTCGTCGATCGTCCGCTCGGGTCGCCGATCATGGAAGTAAAATCTCCGATGATCAAAACGGCCGTGTGCCCAAGGTCCTGAAACTGGCGCAGCTTGAATAGATTAATGGAATGTCCAAGGTGCAAATCAGGAGAGGTCGGGTCGACCCCCAGTTTGACCCGCAACGCCCGCCTTTCTTCGAGCTTTTTTCGAAGTTCAGCTTCGTTGATCAATCGCGAGCCACCCCGCTTCAAAAGTTCCAAGGTCTGTTCGATTGGTTCCATGTTCGGCGGGTCAACGTAGCGCGAAAATCTCGCGAGCCAAGGGCACTCGTCCTCGGGTTCGGAGTTTGAGGTTTGAAGTTCCGGGTTCGTCCCGGCTGGCGTAGGCTGGTCCGTTTGCTTGTAAGACACTCAGTGACCGGTTCTATTAAACGCAAATATTCAGCGTGTGACCGGCCGCTTCTCCGAGGTTGACAATCGTCGCCCCCTGATTAACCTTCCCGACCCTTGATGCTCCAGGATTTAAAGCCATGAAAAGAACCTATCAACCTTCGAAGCGAACCCGAAAACGCCAGTTCGGATTTCGTGCTCGCATGAAAACCAAAGGCGGAAGAGCAATCTTGGCCCGACGGCGTCAACGCGGACGGAAGCGACTTGTTCCCGGTGGCGTCGAGATCCATTTCGCTCGGCACACCGAGGCTTAAAGAACTATGATCCGCCCTGGGCGGACCCGTTTTAAGTTTTCGCGGGCATCCCGGTTAAGTCGCTCCTCTGAGTTCCGTCTCGTCAAGGCATCAGGCAAATCCTGGACCGGAAAGCACCTAGTTTTAGCGATCTTAACACAGGGGATCGAAGCCGCACCCAGAATCGGGATCATCACCACTAAGCGAATCGGAAATGCGGTCTGCAGAAACCAGGTCAGAAGGAGAATCCGGGAAATCTTCAGGTTGAATCAACACCGCATTCAAAAGGGCTTCTGGTTGGTGGTCATCGCTCGTGGATCCTCCACGAAAGCGACATTTATCGAGCTGGAACGAGACTGGTTGCGACTGATTGAGCGCGCCTCTATTTTAGCGCCTGCTTCAGATGACTCGCATTCTGCGGATCTTGCTTAAAGTGTATAAGGTGACGTTATCACCGTTCCTGGCGTTGTTAACAGGGGGCACCGGGACCGGATGCCGGTTTACGCCCACATGTTCCGAATATTTTGTCGAGGCGGTCGAAGTACACGGGTTGCTGGTCGGCACGTGGCTAGGAGTCAAACGAATTTTTCGCTGCCATCCCTGGGGCAGCTCTGGGTACGACCCAGTTCCGGCCAGGAGAACGAAGTGCAAATGAAGCTCTTTTCCTAACCCAACTATGGATCGTACAGCTTGGATAGCTATAATAGTCGCCGGCATCGGCCTTGTCGCCTCTCTGGTTTGGGAGCAACATCAGGCAGCCGAAGCTCGAGCCAAGTTCCTGCAGCAGCAAGCTCTATTGGCTGCTCAAGCCACTCCCAGCGCTTCCCAAACACCCGGACCCGCAACTTCTCCCAACGGCACACCTCAACCCACTTTCACGCAGCAGCAACAACCGCAGCGCGAAGAGCAGCCCGAACAGGACGAAGCGCTGCAGAGCGATCTCGCGACACTCAATTTTTCGAATAACAGAGGGGGCCTCTCCACAGTCAGTCTTCTGAAGCATTTCGGAGAACAGGGCAAACCTGTTTTGCTGAATACTGACCTGACTCCCGCCATCGGAGCCGTAGCCCAGAATCCTGGGAGCTGGCACGACGGCGGATACACTGTCACCGCGGATCAAACGAGCGGCACTGCGACGTTGAAAAAAACCGATCCGAACGGTCTCGAGATAACAAAGGTCTATACTTTGGCCAAACAGGCGGGACTAAAAGACGATTATCAGATCAAATTCTCGATCAGTTTCAAGAACAGCGGTACAGCCGCTTTCGATACCACCGGATTTTTTGTAAGCACCGGAGCGATCGAGCCAATCCATCGGAGCGATAGAATCTTTGCGACACAATTCGACTGGTACCGGGACGGCAAATTCAATTCGATCGCAGTAAACTACTTTGACCCGGGTAAGCTATTCGGTCTGTTTCAAACAAGCACCGCGAAGGATTCCTATCTCGCCACTGCCGACAAAATCTTGTGGGCCGGCGTCAGCAATCAGTATTTCGCAACGATTCTTTCTCCGCAGGAGACGACCGGACAACAGGTCTGGTCGGTACCGTTTAGCGTCCCAAGCACGGACGACCAATTGCCGGTCAGAGGCATACAAGGCGCCATCGAGATCCCTGGGTTCAGCCTGCAACCGGGCGAGGTACACAGTGTGACGTTCGATATTTACGCCGGCCCAAAGGAGTTCACACGCCTTGCCAAACTCCCGAACGACCAAGCCGAGATTATGAATTTCGGCTGGGCGAAATGGGTCAGCGAATTGCTGTTGACGGTGATGAACACGCTGCACGCGTGGGTGCACAGTTACGCACTAGCGATCATCATCATGACGATCTTTATCCGGTCATTACTCTGGCCGCTCCAGAATGTCGCTACCAAGTCGATGCGAAAGATGTCCAAACTTTCGCCGATCATGAACGAGCTGCGCGAGAAGTATAAAGAAGACCCGCAGCGCATGAATCAGGAGACGATGAAGCTGTACAAAGAGTATGGAGTTAATCCATTCGGCGGCTGTCTCCCCATGCTGGTTCAGATACCGATCTTCTTCGGGTTTTACGGTATGCTCGACAAGGCGATCGAACTCCGGAACAGCTCGTTTCTCTGGGTTCACGATCTATCGCAACCAGACACAGTTTTTCATATCGGCAATATCCCGATCAATATTCTCCCACTCGTGATGGCGGGAACACAACTCTGGCAGATGAAGATTACGCCAAAAACAGGTGACCCGGCCCAGCAGCGGATGTTCCTATTTATGCCGCTGATATTTCTGTTCATCTGCTATAATTATGCGTCAGGGCTGGCCCTCTACTGGACGGTTCAAAACCTCTTTTTCGTGACCCAGATGTATCTTACGAGAAAACAGGCAGACGCGCCGCTGGTTAAGGTCGCGAAAAATCCGCAGATTGCAAAACGCAAAAGTTATCGATAATTCTAGTAGTCTGACCCTCAGAATAAAATGGAAGCCAAGGAGATTTTGGACACGATGCTTGGTTACCTGGGCTTTGTCGCGGAAATACAGGAAGTCGACACCGAAAGCGGACGTCAGCTTCAGGTTTTTACCGCTGAAAGCGACGCGTTGATCGGACATGACGGCGAGACGCTCGAGGATTTGCAATTTCTCTTGAACCGGATTCTTCAGACCCAAGACCGCAACGCCGAGCGGGTCCAGGTCGACATTGGCCATTGGCGTGCTATGCGGGACGACAAGTTGCGCCAACGCGTCCGGCAAATCGCGGACACAGTGCGAATTTCCGGTCGACCGGTCAAACTCGATCCGATGAACTCTTACGATCGTCGGATCGTGCACAACACTCTGAAGGACGATCCGGACGTGATGAGCTTCAGCCCGAACGACGACGCTCGCATCAAGCGCATCACTCTGCAGAGGCGCCGGCGATAGGCCGAAAATATCTCGACCCCAAGCCGTCGAGAGATTTCGAGCTAGGGAGTGCGGCTTCGACCGCATCGCCCTGTTACCGTTCCATTGGTATCTCTATCGCAGCAATCGCCGCCAAGACCCGCTCGCTGGCCTTTTGATATGATTCCCGGTTAGCCGTCGCGAAATCTTCTTTTGTGAACAGGATCGGTTTACCAACCACCACGGTAATCGGATGCGGTTTGATTTTCCCTCCTTTCGGCCAGGCTTCAAAGGATCCGAATATTCGCATCGGAACCACCGGTGCAAGTGTGCGGGCAATAATCATCCCGATCCCTGGGCGAGCTTGTTGAATTAGTCCGTCCAAGGATCGTGTCCCCTCCGGAAAGATTACCGTTCGGTGTCCCTGTTTTAGCAAGTTGATAATCATCCGAAGGGCAGAGAGATCCCCTTTCGAAAGATCCACCGGAAGGGCGTTCACGCGGGAGATGAGGGGCCCAAGTAGCGGTTTTTCAAACAGAGTTTTCCGCGCCAGAAAAAAGAGTTCTTTCTTGCAGGTAATGCCAACCAGGGGTGGGTCAAAGTAACTTTGATGATTCGCGGCCATGATGGCCGGGCCATCCTCAATGATGTTTTCCTGACCAAACGCGCGATATTGAAATGCAACCCTCGCTGCGACCGCGGAGGAACCCCGGCAAAACCAATAAAGCGGTTTCATTAATCGAGATGAAGTGCTTCCGGGAGCCCTTCAAGTTTCAATCGTCCGATTATCTCGCCGACCACGCCATCGATCGTCAGAGAAGAACTGTCAATCACGTGCGCATCCTCCGCGATTGTGAGCGGCGAGGCGCGCCTCGAAGAATCGGCGCGATCTCTGAAAAACAGATCGTCGCGTTGCCCCTGGATCGCTCTTCGATGCGCCCGGACTTCGAGAGAGGCATCGATATAAAACTTGTAAGGGGTGTCCGGAAACACGACTGAGCCGATATCCCGCCCCTCCATCACCAGGTTGTCCCAGGTCAGGAAATTCCGAAGATGCGCCACTAGAAAATCCCGAATTTCGACGATCGCAGAAATTGCAGAGACCGTCCGATTGACCTGCTCATCCCGCAAACGAGGCTCAGGATTTTTGCCGTCGATAAAAAAAACCAATTCCTTGCTTTGCAGTTCGAAATTGAAAACTGATTCCCGGACTTGACTGACTACCGCGTTGGTATCCTCTGCGAGGATCCCGTGCTCCCGAGCCAGCCAGGCGATTCCTCGATAAAGGCCCCCGCTGTTGACGTAAGAAAAACCAAGGCGCCGAGCGAGTTTGCGCGCCACCGTGCTTTTCCCTGAAGCGGCAGGCCCATCTATGGCAACCAGTGAAAATTCGGTAGCGGTTTTCGGGTTCAATCCTTTTCCAGAGCTTCAGCAGGGTTAATTACAGGTGTAGGAGGGTTCTCATCCGGCGTTATGAATTTCTGCAACTGCTCAGCGAATCCTGGGTACGAAGTATCAATACAGTCAACATCTTCGATCACAGTTTCTTTGTTCGCAAACATTCCCGCGATCGCAAAAGCCATCGCAATGCGATGATCTCCATAGCTTTTAAGGCGGCCGCCGAGCAGAGGCGCGCCTCCATAGATTTCGAGTCCGTCTTCCAGTTCGACGACCTCAACACCCATCTCGGTCAGATTCGCAGCAATCGCCGCCAACCGATCGGTTTCCTTCATCCGCAGTTCTTTCGCATCGCGAATGATCGTCTTACCCTGCGCCAGCGCACCTGCGACGGCCAGGACGGGGATCTCATCGATCACATTCGGGATTTCGGCTCCTTCGATGATTGTGCCGCGCAACCGTCCACCCTGGATTCGGACTTCTCCTCTAGGTTCAATCTGGTCGCAATCCTCGATCACTTCGCGCACGCGTGCGCCCATCCGCAACAAAACGGAAATGATTCCGGTACGTGTCCTATTGAGACCAATTTCCCGCACAAGAAGATCCGAGTCCTCCTGCGCAGCGGCAGCTACCAGCCAGTAGGCGGCGCTTGAAATGTCACCTGGAACCGTGAAATCGCGCGACTCAGGGATCTGATCGCCGTACAACGATATCGCGAAGCCTTTCCCCAGCTTCTCTCGCTGCGACTGCACAAGAAAGTACGTCATCATCTGTTCCGTGTGATCTCTGGTCGCAACCGGCTCGACGACGGTCGTCTTTCCCGAAGCGCTGAGTGCCGCAAGCAAAATGGCGCTTTTCACCTGTGCGCTTGCTACCGGAAGCTCGTACCGAATCGGGGTTAACCGGTTCCCCCGGATTACGATAGGAGCCGTCCCTTTCGTGCCTGAAACTCTGATCGATGCACCCATCCGGGTAAGCGGTTCAACGACCCGTTGCATTGGTCGCGATGAAAGTGATGCGTCGCCGACCAGCACGGTCTCAAAGGGCAGCCTAGCCGCAATTCCGCAAAGCAGGCGCATTGACGTTCCGGAATTTCCACAATCGATCGGACGTGACGACGGGTGAAAATTGCCTCGTTCGCCATGAACGATCAGAGTGGTTTCGTCCGCCTGTTCAATTCTGATCCCCAAATCCTGCATCGCGTGAATCGTGCATTGGCAGTCCCGGCTCGGAAGGAAGCCTCGGATAACGCAGGTACCATTCGAGAGCGAAGAGAGAAGGACCGCACGATGCGACATACTTTTGTCGCCTGGAACCCTAATTTCCGCCTCGATTGTTGGCGCCCTGAAAACCGATAACTCTGACATATACCGCTATGCCAATAACCTATCGCGATTCTGCTTCGCATCGTCGAGCAAAGCTTGCAAATTTTTCGCGTCTTTCTGCGCCAGAAGAGTCTCCACTCGCTCAAGCCCGCGTTTGAATAGTACTATTTGCTCTTCAATAGCATCCGCATTCGACAATAAAATATCCGTCCAGAGTTCGGGTGATCCCGAAGCGATCCGAGTCGTGTCGCGAAATCCGGGGCCGCAAAGATCCAGAGCAGCGCTGCTAGTTTCACACACATGACGGACGAGCAGAGCCGCAATCAGATGCGGCAGGTGACTCATGGAAGCAACCAACTCGTCATGCTCGCGCACAGGGAGATAAACCACCCGCGTTTCCAAGGCTTTCCAGAAATCAGCCACCAATTCGACACTGGCCGGGTCCCGGGCAATCTCGCGACAGACGAGGGTGACCGCTCCTTTAAAGAGATCTTCACGCGCGGCCTCGGCACCCGACTTTTCCGAGCCGGCCATCGGATGGGCTGGAACATAGTCAGAACGATTCCTCAAAATTTTGGCAAGTGCTAAGACGGCCGGCTGTTTGACACTTGCGACGTCTGAGATGACCTGGCCGGGCTGAACAAGTTTAGCCAGCGCCTCGCCAACTTCAGCGAGAGCCCCTATCGGCACGGCGAGAATGATGAGGCGGCTTTCCGACACAAGCGCCTCAAGTGTAGTAACAATGGTAGCATCCCGAAATCTTGATCCAGCCAATGAGCTGAAAGCCAGCGAGTCATTCAGGAATACACGGTAGCCGGCCTTTAGAGCGGCCATTGCGATCGAACCGCCAATCATCCCAACACCAATGATCCCTACACTCCTGGCTTCCATAGGTTAAAATAAAAACGGGACGCCTTCGTGCGTCCCGTTATCTGAATCATTTCGCGTCGCGAACTTAAGGGACCAGAAAGATCTTGCCGGTGTACGGATCCTTGACTTCGGCACCCGGCGGATACCCTTCCACGTCGACTTCACCAGCATTAGGAGCATACGGACTAATCACGCGACCAGTCTTTCCCGGGACCTTCGTTGCGGTCGGATAGTTTTCCGGTTGAGTGGCCGGCGTCGGAGAAGGCGTTGGGAAAGCATCAGGCGGAGGAGATTCCTCCGGCGAAGCCTCGGGTTCTGGAGTGTGCTTCGGAACAGCGCTCACAGGCGTCGGTGTAGGTGTCGCGGCCGCGCCGGCGCCGTAACGATTTCCATTCCCAGCGGTTTTCGACCCGGTCGTTTGGCAAGCAACCAATGCTACGCAAAGCGCGGCCGGGGCCAGAAATTTGAGATGAGGAATCATAGGGAAAATAACGAAACAGCATTAAAGCATCTCAGTCCGATTGACAATCGAAATCCCGGTCGCAACCAAACCGTCAGTCACCGCCCGCTTGCGCCCGTAAGATTTGAATCAACAATCGCAGTCGTTCGCACACGTCGTACGCCTCCAAAAGTTTCTGGCGCTGGATTGCTTCCCCGACAAATGCCGCGGCGACGACATCGGAAATAATTTCTGGAGAGTCAATCTGTTTCAAATGATCCATCAGATTCGCAGGAAGTGGAACTCCGATACCTTCTAGCCGGGCACAGAATTCCTTCACCTTTTCACTCAATGCTTCGGCCTCAACCAGATTACCGATTACCGATTTTGTCACCTCGACACGGGCGATACGGAACGGTTTCTCCTGCATCCACTCGATCAATCGGATTCGCGCTAATCCCTGAAGTACTAGATTTGATGTGCCATTTTCGTTTCCTACGCACGCACGGATAAGGCCGACACCCGCGACCGGGCAAAGATCATCGACCTCAACAGCCTCCTCGACTCCGCGTTTCATGAGAGCCACTGAAAACATCCGATGCGCATCCAGGCTATGCGCAAGCATCTCCCGGTAACGCTGTTCGAAAATGTGCAAAGGCAGCAGCGAATGCGGAAACAAGACCGCATTCGGCAATGCCATCACAGGAACTTTTGTGGGGATCTCGATCACTTTGGATCGCTCGACACGGCGTTCCCGAGGGAGCCGGACTTCGCTGCTCCCTCTCCTGTTTCTCCACGACGCCGGGCCTCCACAAAACTGGCAACCTGTTGCACATCCTTGTCACCCCGGCCCGACAGATTAATAATCACAACCTGGTCACGATCCATTTCGTGCGCGTGCGTGATCACGTAACCGACCGCATGCGCGGATTCGAGAGCAGGAATAATTCCCTCGGTACGCGATAATTCGAGAAACGCATCAAACGCGACATCATCTGTGGCGTACCCGTATTGAGCTCGGCCAATATCGCGAAGGTAGCTGTGTTCCGGGCCAACTGCGGCGTAATCCAGCCCGGCGGATACAGAATGCGTAAGTTGAATCTGGCCGTCATCGTCGGCTAGTAGCCAGGTCTTGGTTCCCTGTAGAACGCCTAGTTTACCTGCCTGGAAACGGGCAGCGTGCTCGCCTGGGCGTATGCCGCGCCCGCCGGCCTCGACTCCGATCATCCGGACTTCTGCGTCATTTAGAAAAGGATAAAACAGCCCGATCGCGTTGCTTCCGCCGCCGACACACGCCACGAGGAGATCCGGTAGCCGTTCTTCTTGTTCCAGAATTTGCCGCCTTGCTTCGTCGCCGATCACGCGAACGAGATCGCGCACAAGCATCGGATAGGGATGCGGCCCGTAAGCGGTACCGAGTAGATAATGGGTCGTCCTGACATTTGTCACCCAATCGCGCATCGCTTCGTTGATCGATTCCTTCAAGGTCGCCTGACCCGCAGTGACCGGGACCACTTTCGCCCCTAAAAACTCCATTCTTGCGACGTTCAAGGCCTGCCGTTCCATGTCGACCTTTCCCATGTAGACCACGCACTCCATCCCGAATCGCGCCGCAACCGTTGCCGTCGCGACCCCATGCTGGCCCGCCCCGGTCTCTGCAATTATTCGGGTCTTGCCCATCCGTCGTGCTAGCAGGATCTGGCCAACGGCGTTATTGATTTTGTGCGCGCCTGTGTGGAGCAGATCTTCACGTTTCAAATAAATGCGAGGGCCGTTCAGTCGTTTCGTGAGTCGTTCCGCAAAATAAAGAGGAGTTGGTCGGCCGCAGTAGGAGGTCAGCAGGCGTTCCAGTTCGATCTTGAATTTAAGATCCTGTCGCGCACGGTCATACTCTTCACGAAGCTCGGTGATCGCCGGCATCAATGTTTCTGGTACAAACACGCCGCCATATTGGCCGAAGTGCCCATGAAGGTCCGGTGCCTGATAAAGATCCACTGATGCGCGCATACGAAGGAAACAAAACTTGCTTAGGCCCGAACCATCGCCGCTCACAACGGGAGGAATCAAGAACTTCTTTCGGCGAAGAACGAGTGCACCTAACCGAGCGGCTCGGAGAAGAAATGGATGTTGCTGCGAATTTTCGAGAGCGCTCTTTGTAGCGCACGCCGGTGCGGGCTCGGCATCGGGACTGAGTCAATCGAACCAACTGCGTGCCAAACACGACCAGGGAGCACCGTTGCCGGCGACTCGAGCAGGAAGACATCCAACCGCACAACGAATCGCGTAATCGGGTAAGTCAATGTGACAAACGGCTCCGCACGTTCTTTCGAGCCGACGGTCAGGTCCATAGCCGGCAAAATCCAGAGTCCATGCCACCGCCTCCCAAGACTTTGCTCAAGCAATACCTTCCCATTTTGAACAGCAACAAAATGAGCTTCGCTCCTCCTCTCGGTCTTTTGCCTCTCTCGCTTCCTCGGCAATGCCTCGGGATCCGTCGCGGTACAGAACGAGCGAACCGGGCAATGCAGGCAAAGAGGCTTGCGCGGTGAGCATACCGTCGCTCCGAGTTCCATCAGAGCCGAGTTCAGCAATCGGGGATTTTCACCCTGTGCGTAATGGTTCGCAAATTCCCAGAGTCTGCGGCGACCCTCCGGTTGATCGGCCGGTATCTGCAGATTCAAAAGCCGGCTCACGACGCGTTCAACATTCGCGTCCACAATCGGTGCCGGAAGGTTAAAAGCAAAACTTGCGATTGCGCCCGCCGTATACCTTCCGATGCCAGGCAAATCCATGAGCTCTTCGACACCAGATGGAAACGCGCCCTTCATCGTATTTGTCACCTCCTTTGCACATTTGTGCAGGTTCCGCGCTCGAGCGTAATATCCGAGACCTTGCCAAGCATGCAGAACTTCCGACTCGGCAGCATTCGCCAAGTCGCGCAAGGTCGGGAACCGCTCGAACCAGCGCCGATAGTAGCCGATCACCGTTCCCACTTGCGTTTGCTGTAGCATCAACTCTGAGACAAGGATTGAGTATGGATCCCAATTGTCCCGCCAGGGCAATTGGCGGCCGTGTCGTGCATACCAGTCGGCGAGCGCAGCGCGAAACTCCGTGATTTCGGCGAAAATCTGTTTCATCCTACTTGTTTACTGGTGAACTCGTACACGATCGCAATACAGCTCGTTCAGGCAGAAGCACTCAGAAAGCTCTTGCAGGACCAGGGATTCGAATTCGTCGAGCGACCCTACACGATCTTTTTTGCGCAAAAAGCAAAACTATCCGTGGCCGTATATGAGAAGGGCCCGAAAGTCGTCGTGCAGGGAAAAGAAACTGAAGATTTTGTCAGGTTCTATCTTGAACCGGAAATATTGAAAGAGGCTCGAATCGGCTACGAGGAAGTGCTCAACCCTGATATGTTTGAGCCGCACTTCGGTATCGACGAGAGCGGCAAAGGCGATTTCTTCGGACCCCTGGTCATCGCTGGAGCTTACGTTGACCGAGATATCGCGCGTCATTTGCTGAGCGTCGGGGTGACCGACAGCAAAAAGATCAGCTCGGACAATCGGATTCGGCAGCTTGCTGAAGAAATTAAACGCACGCCGGGTCTGGTCTCGAATGTCGTTCTGATCGGCCCGGAAAAGTACAACCTGCTCTACGTAAAATTCGCGAATCTAAACAACTTGCTGGCTTGGGGGCACGCTCGCGTGATCGAGAATCTGTTGGAGCAGAAACCGGACTGCAAAAGATCGCTCTCAGACAAATTCGCGAATGAACAGGTCATAAAGCGCGCACTCTTGAAACAGGCACGCGAGATCCAGATCGATCAGAGGACAAAAGCCGAATCGGACATTGCAGTGGCCGCTGCGTCGATCCTGGCAAGAAACAGATTTGTGCAGTGGCTGGAAAGTCGCGGCAAGATTCTTGGGCTGCAACTTCCAAAAGGGGTTTCAGCGGCAGTGAAGTCCGCGGCAAAAGTGGTGGCCGCAAAAGGGGGACGCGATGCATTGGGAGCAATTGCGAAAATGCACTTCAAAACTGCCGCCGAGGTCCTCGGAGAAGAACCACGGAATGGATCCAATCCGGGGCAGGAAGGCAATATCGCTCAGTAATCCCTTGCCTCATCCACATTCTCGGCCATAGTTCGGAAGAGGTTCACAGTCGGACGTTTGCGGCACCTGAGCTGACGGCAGTGGGCCACCGAAAGTGCCACACAATTTCGAACGTGTAAAAGGATTCGCGATGGCTAACCTGACAAAACGGGACATTGTCGTAAAGATCAGCAACGATACGGGGTTGGTTCAACATCAAGTCTTTGAAGTCGTTCAGAGAACACTCGACCTGATTACCGACAGCCTCGCTCGCGGCGAAGCGGTGGAGCTCCGGAATTTTGGGATATTGGAAGTTCGGCTGACGAAGGAAAGAATCGGCAGAAACCCCAACCAACCGGGAAGCAGCTTCAAGATCCCGCCAAGAGCGATTGTAAAGTTTAAGGCGGGTAAAGTAATGCGGCAAAAGGTCTCAAAACTCTCACCTGCACTCAAACAGGCTCAAACACTCAAAAGCGCTATGATTTAGCGCGAGAAAATCTCGAGAGCGCTTGAGATTCTTGTGCTTAGTGGTTCTCCAGCTCATTGAATTGGCGTAGCTGGTCCAGCTTCTTTTCCATGTCCCGCGCTCCGGCCCGGTGATCCGGAGCGACCAGAGGGCGCAACGTGAATTGCGCAAATCGGTCCGGAACTGTCGAGCGATGGTGGGATTTCCCTTTTTGCTCTCGAATCTTTTCCGCTTTGACGACATGTCGCGTCTTGTTCTGAAGGCGCGCTTCCAATTCGTCTGCTAAAAGTCTCCGGGCTAGAAATCGATTCAAAGACTGGCTCCCGCGTCCCGAGGATCGGATACGGACTTGCGTCGACCGATGCAGCAGTTCGACCCCGGTCCGGCCAATAAACCGTTCTTCAATGTCGGACTCTGTGCAGGCAAGAGCGCTTAACCGATCGCGCAGCGCTTTTACCTTCCTCTCTGATACTGGAAAAACAGGCACCAAAAAGCGATATATCGATTCTTTTCGAAAAAGCCAATCCAATCGCCGGACCTGAGAAGAAACTCCGATCTGTACTTTTCATTTCTGAATTTTGTGGATTAGGGTAGGCTCATCGGAGCCATGGAATCGACTGAACTCTTAACGACCAATCGTAAAGCCCTGACGATCAATCTCGATCAGGGTAAATACGGCACTTTTGCCGAGATCGGCGCCGGGCAGGAGGTGGCGCGGCATTTCTTTCAGGCTGGAGGAGCGGCAGGAACAGTCGCGAAGTCAATCTCTGCCTACGACATGAAATTCAGCGACGAGATCTACGGCAGAACCGCGCGATACGTCTCAAATGAGCGCCTCGCGCTCATGCTGGATCACGAATACAACCTGCTTATCGAACGGTTGCGGGATGCCCGTGGCGAGCGAACGGAGTTCTTCGTTTTTGCGGATACCGTGGCAGCCAAGAGCTTCAAAGGAACAAACGAGGCGCACGGTTGGATGGGGGTCCGATTCGAGGCAACACCCGACACGCCGCCGAGCGATGTCATTTTGCACGTTAGAATGCTCGATAAAGAGAATGTCCTGCAGCAGCAGGCTCTCGGTATTATCGGAGTCAACCTGGTTTACGGTGCCTTCTATTATATAGACAACCAGGATCAGTTCATTAAATCGCTCGCTGACAACCTGGGTATCGACCGGATTGAGGTTGATATGATTAACTTCAGCGGCCCGCTTTTTGCCAATGTGGACAATCGTCTGATGAGTCTGAAACTCGTCGAGTACGGTCTTACAAACGCCGTTATGTTCAGTCCGAAAGGCGAAGTTTTACAGCCTTCGGAGGTTCTTTATAAAAAGGCGATTGTCGTGGAGCGCGGCAGTTTCCGGCCGGTGACCCTCGTGAACGAGGATATGATGCGTTGCGCCCTGGCGCAGTTCCTCCAGGAACCGGCCCTTAAAGGTGTCGACGTCGTTGTGCTGATGGAGATCACCATGCACAACCTGCTAGCCTCCGGAAATATCGATCACAAAGATTTCCTCGCCAGGGTCGATACCCTCGCCGCTATCGGAAACAATGTGCTGATTTCGAACTATCTCGAATTTTACCGGTTGACCTCCTATTTCCGGCGATACACGAAGCAGATGGTCGGCGTTGTCATGGGCATCAACAATTTGCTCGAGGTTTTCAACGAGAAATATTACGACGGCCTGGATGGCGGTATTCTCGAATCGTTCGGCCGCCTCTTCAAAAACCTGATTAAGCTCTACATTTACCCGATGCGCAAAGGCGCATACGACCGGTATTGTTCCACGAACCCTGCTGATTGCCCGATACCTTCCATCGGAACTGCATCTAGTCCTTTGGCAAACGACGTCTGGGTGAATGCCATCAATCTTCAGGTACAGATGCATCTAAGAAATTTGTATGCGCACCTGCTCGAGAATCATTACATCGCCCCGATCGTTGGCTATGATTCCGCGATCATGGAAATCTTCTCTCGCGACGTGCTGACCAGGATTCAAACCGGAACGGCCGGCTGGGAATCCATGGTGCCGGAACGTGCTGCCGCAACTATTAAACAGAAACGGCTCTTCGGGTACAAGGAGGCGCCGACCAAGGATCTGCAACCGGTCGCATAATCGAGCGGTAATCGGACTGAGAGATTTTTTCCCGGGACTTCTGCCTCCCCAATTGAGCCTGAGAGCGTTTTCATTGTTGTACTGTGGCAGGATTCCAGGACACGGCGTTAATGAACCCCCTAGAACAGCGAACCGGATACAAGTTCCGGAACTCACTCCTTTTGGCCGAAGCGCTCACTCATCCAAGCCTCGGCCACGAAACGCAGCGCCATCATTTTGATAACCAGCGGCTCGAATTTCTCGGGGACGCCGTCTTGCAACTGATTTTTACAGAGCATCTTTTCAAACTGTTTCCGCATTTCAGCGAAGGTCAATTGACCAAGCTACGTTCCCGTCTCGTTTCGCGCGAAGGCTTGAAGGTCCATGCGATTAACATCGGTCTTGGAACCTATCTCATGATGGGCCGCGGTGAAGAGGCTAGCGGCGGCAGACAGCGCGCCTCAATCCTTGCGGATGCATTCGAAGCGTTAGTCGGCGCAATCTATCTCGATAGCAACCTCGAGGTTGTCCGACGGTTTGTCCTCGACGAAGCACAACCAGATATCCAACGGCTGACTCATCAGCCACTCGAAGTAAACCCAAAGGGACAGCTCCAGGAAATCCTGCAAGCCATTTCACCGCAAAGTCCGAGTTACGAAATCGTTTCCCAGACTGGGCCGGAACATCAGAAACAATTCGTCGCGAAGGTACTCTGGGATGGAACCGAACTCGGCTCCGGCGAAGGCTCCAGCAAAAAACAGGCAGAAACCGCCGCGGCCCTGAGTGCTTTGAAAGCCAAGAAATGGGAAACAGCACCGGAAGGATCCGCTTCTCACAGCTCTGCGCCGGAAGTCCCATTGATGCCTGCAGCCCCGGTCAATCCTGTATTGGCAGAATCAGAGCCTGAACCACCCGTTGTGGCCCGGCGCGCTACGCGTAAGAAGCGAGGAGATACAGGCCCGCCCGCAGCCGATACATAGGCGCTACGCCGCTCTCGCTTTTTTAACCGGATCCAAGAATTCGTCTACCAACTTTGGCTTCCTCCAGAAGTAAATCCGGAGAAGTCATACCCATTTTTTGCAAATTGGCGCGCTCGATCCGGGCAGTTGTTTTCCGCATAGAATCTCCGCATAGAATCTCCGCATAGAATCTCCGCATAGAAAATTGCGACCTCAGGTTTTGCCAGAACTTGACGGACTAATTGTTCCACAATCCGAAGCGCCTCCGCACTGTTTCCTTGAGAAAGTCGAGCCATCGGGAGGGTGACAACCACATTCTGTTGTCCCGGATACTTCTGTGCATTTGCTTCGGCCAATTTCACCGGAGCAGTTTAGGGTCACGTCTTAACTTACAACATTTGTCTTGCTGCGAATTGACCCGCAGATTTAATTTTGATCAATGGCTCGGCCGACGCGGCTCGATTTGAAAGAAGGGTGGTACCACGTTGTCAATCGTGGGATTGATCGCCGGCCGATATTCAAAAATGAGAGAACCTATCGGCATTTTCTGGAGCTGCTCTCGCAAATGCCGGACCGCTTCCAGGTAAGGATCCACAGCTTCGTCCTGATGAGCAATCACTATCATCTGCAGGTTGAAACCCCGAGAGCGAATCTAAGCAAGGCGATTCAGTGGCTTAACGTGAGTTACAGTGTTTGGTACAATCGGCGGCAAAACCGGGTCGGACCACTTTTTCAAGGACGGTTCAAAGCGATTCTGCACGAAATGGGACCTCGCGCGGTAACGATTAACCGCTATATCCATTTGAACCCTGTGCGAGTCAAAGATCTTGGAGACAATGAACGGCGAGAAGTGCAGCTTCAAGAACCGAGCCAGGAAACAGGCAACCAACGTGTGCAGGCACTCAAAGAGTACACTTGGAGTTCTTACCGATATTACGCCGGAATCGAGGAAACTCCCGATTGGATGACAACCGACACTATATTTGCGCTTTTTCATCTTGCCGGCCCGCGTGCCCGACGCAGCGCCTACAGACGTGCGCTTGAAGAGGCGGCGGCGTCTGGTCGTTACGAAACCGATTGGAAATCCGAAGTAAAAGCGGGGCTGTTACTCGGTTCCCAAGAGTTCTTAGATAAAATGAAGGGATTGCTCCGAGGGGACCGTCGAGAACAAACGAGTTTAAGACAAACTGACAAAGCGACCTTGTCCTGGGCTCAAATCACGCAGGCCGTGGCGAAAGTATGGAAAGCAGATTGGGAAATAGCCAATCAAGCACATGGAAGTGGTGCCCGAGGGGCGGCCTTATACGTAAGCCGCCACTATTCGGATCAAACTTTGAGAGAGCTGGGCCAGGAAATCGGGGGCATGGAATACCCTGCGGTGACGATGGCGATTCGCAGATTCAAAAAACGATTGAAACAAGACAAAAAATTGGCGAAGCGACTCACACAAGTGCTTAGCCTCTTGCACATCAAGACTTAGCAATGCAGACACAAACCTCGCGGCGCACTTTGCTAAATTATATCGGAATCTTCATTTTGTTGGCTGGCATTGGTACCGGCGAATTCATTTACTGGCGCAGTCTAAAGAGCGGTTCGCGAGGAGACGATCAAGATGCGCTCGCGGCGCAGTATGACAGTCGCGCCTATCAACGGGAGGTCCAGACGTACGTCGGCACGTACGGACTGCTCATGGACCAATGGTCTCGAGCTGCCGCAAAACTCAAAGAGCCAAAGCCGTTGGCAATCACGATCGCCGTGCTTTCAATTCTCGTAGCAGGTGGCTTTTTCCTGGTGGCAGCGCGCATGCCTCGAGATTAAGACCTGGCTGCGTGTACCCGAAACCTGCCGAATCAGCCGATGAAACCGCCTGATCTGCATCGTTCACAAAGCCTTCAGGATAATGCGTCGATCCAGGCTATCCGAAAAAAGGGCGACGAACAGAACCGTCGCCCCTGCTCGAATTATTTACTTTTTGAAACTGGCGACATCGTCGGCGTCGAGATAGTCAATCAATGTGGAATTCTCCGGTTTGAGGTTCAACTTGGCGCATTCGCCCGCAAACCATTCCTTTTTCTCCGGATCGCCGTAGGGGCTATAGTTCTCGACTCCATGGGACCACGCCTCTACTTCTTCGGAGGTCTTAGGTGTCCCGTGAGCACCAAACCATGAAACAATCTCGTCATCGGTCGCACCGGAGCTCAAAAGTTTTTTGACCTCGTCGTCCTTAACGCCTTTGAACTGGAAGAGCATCTGATCCAGAGGACAGGCGTAATGGTACTCACCGACTTTGCCTGCAATCGAGGCACGGCCTTTATCAATCATGCGAGCCATCAGCGAATAGCCGCCAAGGCGATTGCGAGGGCTGCGGGGAGCTTCTTTGGAGAGATCTTTAGAGGTAGTCATAATTGTATTTGCTGTTTACCGTCATTTGATGGTAAAACGACATGTGTAGGCAATACATCATTAGACGGTTACTGTGTCAATTCCAACTCTTTCATTATGACCGATGAGCGCTGCAAAGTTGATCCTCGCATCCGGCGTACGAGGCAGATGCTCTTCCAAGCGTTTCAAGAACTCCTGGCGGAAAAGAGCTTTGACCAGATCTCGGTACAGGATCTTGCTGAAAGATCCACACTCAATCGGGCAACTTTCTACGATCATTTCGCCGATAAGTTCGCATTGCTGGAGGCCCTGATCGGCGAAAGATTCACTTCTGTGATTGAAGTCCACACGGCGGGCAATGTGAGTACCAGTGAAACCAGTTTAAGGAAGTTGATTCTGGCTGCATGCGATTTCCTGGCTGAGATGTCGTCAGGGTGTCAGAAGAATCAACGGCAATTTGAGCCGATTGTAGAATCGCGCGTGAAATCCATAATCCGTGAATTGCTCCTGGAAGGATTGCGCAGTCACAAGATCAAATCATCGGAATTGAAAGCCACAATGGTTAGTTGGGCGATCACAGGCGCCGCGCTCCAATGGAGCCGGGAGAGAGAAATGTCGGCAAATGAACTGGCGGACGCCATTCTTCCGGCTGTCCACATCGCTCTGAAAACGGGGAAATGAACTATGTTTTCGCGACTTCGACCAGCAGAAGGCTTACGGTCCGAAATTCGACAGAATTCAAATCACTGCCTGCAGATTAGTAACGAGGATCCCGTGAATGTCTGAATCCCTTTACCTACCCGTCAACAGTAGCAAAGAAGAGATCTATCGCGCGCTTTTGCCACAAGTCGAAGCCATCATCAGCGGCATTGACGATCTGATCGCAAATCTTGCCAACGTGGCAGCTATACTGAAGCAGGCTTTCGATTTTCATTGGGTGGGATTTTACAGAACAACGTCACCGAATCTTCTCACACTTGGACCATTTCAAGGCCCTCTCGCATGCGTCCAGATTCCTTTTGAAAAGGGTGTGTGCGGTACGGCCGCCCATACGCAGAAATCCATTCTCGTGCCGAACGTTGAACAGTTTCCAGGCCATATCGCATGTAGCAGCCTTTCCAAATCGGAGATCGTCGTGCCGCTCGTGTATAACGGCCACACCCGGCTTGTTCTCGACATCGACAGCGACAAACTCGACGATTTCGACAGAATCGACCAGTTCTTTCTGGAGCGCATCGTGGCTTTGATTACCGAGGAAAATTTCGGCAAAGCGGGTACTTCGATTGGGTGAAGTTTGACGAGCTCGCCCCGCCTCGCCAGAAAACACGACACAGTCACGCGTAAGCGGAATAACTCTGCCTACAGAAACTTGCCGGGGTTCATTATCCCATTTGGATCCAGGGCGTGTTTGATGGTCTGGTGAAGTGCCAGTGATTCGCTGGAGACCGCCTGAGGCCACCATCGTTTCTTAGCGAGCCCGATACCGTGTTCACCGGTAATTGCGCCGCCGACGCTGATGACATACCGAAAGAGATCATCCAAGGCCTGATCCATTTGCTCGGCAACTTTCGGGTCGGTCGGGTTGGCAACCATCACGTTGACATGGATGTTTCCATCTCCAGCGTGACCGAAGCAGGCGACTGGAAATCCATACCGTTCCTGAAGCGTGCCGGCAAACCGCATTAGCTCGACCAGTTTCCCCCGGGGCACGGTCACATCTTCGTTTAGTTTTTTCAGGCCGGTTGCTTTCAAAGATTCAGAGAATCCGCGGCGCAGATCCCAGAGCTTCTCGCATTCCACTTCGCCAAATGCAGTCTCGAGCGTCAGAGCGCCGAGGGCGCGAATGAGCGTGGCCAGCGAATCAATGGATGAGCGAACCGGTTCCTCATGCCCATCCAAATCGACCAAGAGATGCGATTCGCCCTCGGGCACAATTCGATGCACGAGATGTTTGCGAGCGGCCTCGAGCGTGAAGCGGTCGGCAATTTCCAAAGCAGAGGGAAGATAACCTTCTAACAAAATATTCTGCACAGCCGCAGCGGCATCTTCAATGGTCCTGAAACTTGCCGAGATCGTTGCACGGGCTGGCGGCAACGGTAACAACCTCAAGGTCGCTTCCGTAACCACTCCCAGCATTCCTTCAGATCCGACGAACAATCCGACGAGGTCGAACCCAGTCTTATTTTTATGAGTTCGACCGCCGATCCGAGTGATATTCCCGTTCGCGAGCACCACTTCAAGCCCAAGGACGTAGTGTCGGGTTACGCCATATTTCAAGCAGCGTGGCCCCCCGGCGTTCGTCGCAATATTACCGCCGATGGAACTGTTCTTCAGGCTTGCCGGATCGGGTGGATAGAAGAGTCTCCGATTCCGGACTTCACGCTGCAGCTCTCCCGTGATCACTCCCGGTTCGACAACGGCCACACCGTCTGCAACCGCGATTTCCTTGATCCGGTTCATTCGCGCTAATGAAAGCGCGACTCCACCATTTGCCGGCACACAACCGCCAACATAACCGTAACCGGAACCGCGTGCCGTGACGGGGATTTTTCTCTCATTCGCAAACCGGAGCAGTTGCGACACTTGTTCCGCGTTGGTTGGTGCGACGACAAGGTCCGGCAACCGGCTCGCAAACCATTTGTCCCGGCTGTTCTCTTCGAGTACCGCCGGATCATTTAGAACGATTTCAGGACCAAGAAGTGAAGCGAGTTCCCGATATAGATCCATCTTATTCAGACCGTCGAGCGCGCCCATTGCGCGAGCTCACATCCCCATTATTTGGTAGCCGCCGTCGACGTAAATGACCTGGCCCGTAATCGCGGCCGCCCCGTCGCTGGCAAGAAAAACGCCTGTCTGGCCCAACTCCGCCGGATCACAGCTTCTCCGCAGGGGTGCATGCTCCTGATAATGCTTGAACATTGTTGTAAATCCTGCGATTCCCCTGGCAGCCAAGGTTTGGACCGGACCCGCACTGATGCAATTAACCCGAATCTTACGCAATCCCAAATCGTAGGCCAGATATCGGGTAGTAGCCTCGAGACTAGCTTTCGCGACACCCATAACGTTATAATGCGGCACCACTTTTTCGGAACCGATATAGGTCATCGCAATGATGCTTCCGCCTGCTGTCATGAACGGAGAGACTTCCCGAGCAAGCCCGAGCAACGAGTAGGCGCTTATATTGTGTGCCAAAAGATAAGCTTCTCGCGAGGTATTGATGAAATCGCCTTCCAAGGCCTCTTTGGGCGCGAATGCGACTGAATGCAGCATCAAATCGACCCGATCAGTATGTTGGCGAACCTGTCGAAAGAAAGTCGCGATCTCCGCATCGCTAGTGACGTCGCACGGATAAAGCGGCACGTCCGAACCAAACGTTGAGACCAGATCTTCGACGTTCTCTTTTAGGCGCTCCCCCTGGTAATTAAAAATCAGCTTTGCACCGGCAGCGGCCCAGGCCTGCGCAATTGCCCATGCGATGCTGCGCTTATTTGCGACTCCGAAAACTACGCCAACTTTTCCGTCGAGGGGTTTTGAGCTCATAGAGGTAACGAAAGAGACTTCCATCCTAAGCCACGAGTAGGCAATTTGTTTTTTTCGGAGGGATATACGACGATACGACTTATAAGACGTATATTCCCGACCCCCTGCTTACTTGGTCTTCGCGAATTTGCCGCGGCTTGGGCAGAGCGAGCCCACTTCGCAATTCATGCAATCCGGATTTCGCGCGAAGCAACGGCGGCGGCCATGCCAAATCAGCAAATGGCTGAACTCGGTCCATTGCGTATTTGGGATCAGCTGCATCAGATCGACTTCGATCTTCCCGGGGTCCTCTGATTTTGTGAATCCGAACCGCTTGGACAACCGGGCCACGTGGGTATCGACCGCGATCCCTTCCGCCAGTTTGAACGCGTTTCCCAAAACAACATTCGCAGTTTTCCGGCCGACCCCAGCCAACTGAATAAGTTGCGCCAGCGTGCGAGGCACCTCGCCCTGGTGCTTCTCGACTAGGTCTTTTGACATTGCTCGAATGTTTTTTGCCTTGTTGCGATAGAACCCAGTCGACTTAATCGCGTTCTCCAACTCCTCCTGGCTGACCGCAGCCAACTCGTACGGCGTCGGATATTTCTTGAACAGGTCCGGCGTCACAATATTGACGCGTTTATCGGTGCACTGGGCGGAAAGGATCGTCGCCACCAGCAACTGGAACGGGTTTCGGAAATCCAATTCACAGTAGGCGTTCGGATACGTCTCGGACAATTTCTGGATGATGGACTGCGCTCGTTCTCTGACACGCATCTTTCGTCTTCTCTCCGTGAGATCCGAGGGATCGCTGCAATCACTTCACTAACGAATCGACTAATTCTTCGATTCTGTTTGTGTCGGGACGACCGAGGGTTGGTCAGGGGTTTTAGGGGGCGACACGGCCGGGGGCGTTGCTGCGAAATCGATCTCTTTCAAGGATTGCGCGAAATAATCGCACTGCGCATCGGTGTAGTATTTTTTGGCATTAACGTAATACCGGTCTGCCGCCTCTTTCCCTCCCCGCTTCAATTCGATGGCCGCCCGCGCGTAATAATAAGCCGGTGTTTTACCGGGAAATTTCATCGTATCCACTGTCGCGTTGGCTTTGACATCCTCGCTCTCCAACAGAAAACAGAGCACGAGTTTGAAGTCCACGACCTCCGACTCGGGATCCATCTCTTTAAGCGCCTGGTATTGCTTTTGAGCATCCGCGTAGTTGCCCTGGAGAAGCCTTGCTTCTGCGAGATTTAACCTGGCAGGGAAAAACTTCGGATCGAGGGCCAGCGCCTGATTGAACTGTTCGACTGCTTCGTCGTATCGCTTCTGTCTGGTGTAGACGGCTCCAAGCAGATTAGCGACTTCCGGTTTTTTGGAGCCTGCCTTTTCTGCAGCAGCCGCCTGCTTCTCCGCTTCTTCGAACCTCCCTTTGTTAAACGCGCTCGTCGCTCGCTCGAGAGTTGTGTCGGAAGTTCGCTGATCGGCAAGGCTCGATCGCACCATCAGAATAAGACAAAAGAGACTCAGCAGTCGTTTCAAATTATCCTCAGAGTTCTCGGCCTACAGCTTCCGCAACGCTTCGCACCCGAGCAACGAGATCATTAAATTCGTGAGGAAGCAACGCTTGTTCCCCATCGCTCTTGGCTTGTTCGGGAGCGTTATGAACCTCGATCATTACGCTATCTGCCCCGGCTGCTATGGCGGCCAGAGCCATCGAAGGGATATATTCGCGGAGCCCGATTCCATGTGTCGGATCGACCACCACGGGCAAATGGGTTTCGCTTTTCAGGACAGGAACAGCATTCAGATCAAGCGTATTGCGCGTCATAGTCTCAAACGTTCGAATGCCACGTTCGCAGAGTAGCACGTTAAAATTCCCTTCGCTGAGAATGTATTCGGCGCTCATTAGAAGATCTTTGATCGTTGCTGACATTCCGCGTTTGAGCATAACCGGCAGATGCGTTCGCCCCACTTCCCGAAGAAGCGAAAAGTTCTGCATGTTCCGGGCGCCGACCTGGAGGCAATCGGCATATTCGCAAACTAATTCCAGGTCCTTGGTATCCATGACCTCGGTGATGATCGGCATCCCAGTGGCTTTCCGTGCTTCCGCGAGAAGCTGCAGTCCGACTTTGCCGAGACCCTGGAAACTGTAAGGGGACGTTCTTGGCTTGAAAGCGCCACCGCGCAAGATTTTTGCCCCACTCTTTCGGACTTCTGTCGCGATCGTAGTGATCTGCTCTTCACTTTCGACGGAACAGGGGCCGGCCATAATGACCACCTCTTTTGATCCAACCGTCACGTCTCCGATCTGGACATGTGAATGGCGGCCCCGAAACTGGTATGAAACGAGTTTGTAGGGCTTGAGCACGGGCGTAACAGATTCAACGCCAGGAAAGGCCCCGAGCGGTTTCTCGCGAATTTTGTCTTCCGGCCCGATCACGCCGATAACGACGCGTTGTTCGCCGCGGCTGACTTCGCTTTTGAGGCCCCAGGAGCGGATTCTGGAGACAATGTGATCGATCTGCTCTTCGGTTGCGTCGGGACGAGTGACAATAATCATTGCAGTGGAGTTGGATAGGATTTGAGGAGGGGAATAGCCGGCGGCCAATTTCTTAAGCGTTCGCAAGGGATCTGCGCCTTCTTCCGAACCAGTGTTCGGCCGATTTCTTTTGAGAGGATGAGACAAAGTAGTCTGCATGGTGGTGATGCGAGTGGACGCTTCAGGCTCTGACCGGAGAGGCGCTCGGAAACAGCGCAAAGGTCAGGCCTTAGATAAAGCGCCAGTAAAAGAAAAAATACCCCTCAAAGCCGTAATCGATAGCGATGCTGCTGCGGATGCGATTAGCCGGTTTCATTGGGTAAGAAGTTACTACGCTTAACGCATGGGAAGGAAAATGCCAAACTAAAAAATCGAAAGCCACACGCCGACACCGCATCCATTTTGGTTGCGGCTTCCTCCGCCGCGCCGTGCCTCCGTGGTGAATCCACTTCTTCCTTCTTACTTCTTAATTCTGCCTTCCACCCGTGCCTCCGTGGTAATTCCTCTACAGCCCGAGCAGCTGGCGTTGCCAGCGCATGAGGGTGGAAGTGGCGGCTTCAGGTTCCCGTGAGATGCGTTCGAGAGCTTGCCGAGGCGCTACGACGCCCGGGTCAAGCTGCAATCCTTCCGCAGCCGAGTCGCGTCTGGTCTTGAGTTCTTCCAATCGACGTTCTTCCTCGTCGCTTGGCCGGTTTCTCACGAGTCGCACTCGCTGCGGCCATTGTTCTTCAGGAACCTGCAGAGCTTCCTCCAACGCAACCTCGAGACGTTTTCGACGCGATCCATGGACGGATGCCGGCAAACTTGGGGCGCCGCCTTGTCCAGCCGCTTTGGCGATACCAACCAGTTCCTCATTCCGAAGAATTTGAAAACTTGGACGATCTGCCTTTTGAGCCTCGGAATCGCGCCAGAGCCAAATTCCTTTCAAAACGGCAAGTTCGATTCCACGAAGCGTCGCGCTACCAGGGACTTTCCAAATGCGCTCAGGGTCTTTCTCGCGATCCTCTGCGGCAGCCAAGATCGCCTTCTTACAGCTCTCTTCAAACCACTCGAAGCGGTTCTTTGCGTGCAACTCCTCTGTCAACCGTTCCGCTAACGGGATAAGATGGAGCGTGTCATTGATGGCATACTCGGTCATCGCCGGTGTTAGCGGGCGGCGAGCCCAGTTCGCCTTTTGGGATGACTTAGGCAACTCGATTCCAAAGAATCCTTTAACCACTGACGCGAGGCCGACCTCCTTCAACCCAATCAATCTGGCCGCGATATAGGTGTCGAAAACTTCGCCCGGTGCAAACATGATGCCGCGCCGAAGCATCCGGAGATCGAAATCGCATCCATGCAAAATCATCTTTTTGCGGCCAAGAATGATGTTGAACCTCGTAAAATCAAGGCCGGCAAGCGGATCGATCAACACATCCTGGTCTACCAACCCGATCTGAATCAGACAGAGCTTTTCAAAATAGCAGTGAAGACTGTCTCCTTCCGTGTCGACAGCCACGGGGTCATGGTTCTCGAGCGTACGACACCAGGCATCCAGCGTTTCATTATCGGCGATGAGAAGAAGTGGAGACTTTGCCATGGTTCAACGGAGCGCGGTAAGAAGCAATTCGGCGTTCGTTCTGGTCGCCTTTAGTGTGTTTACCAGCACTTCCATCGCCTCAATGGCCGGCAATTGCGCGAGTTTTTTCCTCAGCAGCGTCACTCGCTCGAACTCGTCCGGGTGATACAACAGGTCGTCCCGGCGTGTTCCAGACTTCAGGATATGAATCGCGGGATAAATCCTCTTTTCAACCAGAGTTCTGTCGAGATGCAACTCCATGTTACCTGTGCCTTTGAACTCTTCGAATATCACTTCATCCATCCGGCTTTCGGTCTCCACTAATGCAGTTGCGAGAATTGTCAGGCTACCTCCTTCTTCGCAATTGCGGGCGGCCCCAAAAAAGCGTTTCGGTTTCAGCAGCGCCTTCGACTCCACCCCGCCGGACATGATACGCCCTTTTCCTGGCTGTAGCGCATTGTAGCCGCGAGCCAACCGGGTGATACTATCCAGCAAAATCACAACATCTTTCCGGAGTTCAACCAACCGCTTTGCTCGTTCGCTCACCAATTCCGCGACCTGAACGTGGCGCGTCGGGTTTTCATCGAACGTAGAACTGAAGATCTCGCAATCCAGACATTGCCGGAGATCCGTCACTTCCTCCGGGCGCTCGTCGACCAGCAATAAAATCAGGTGCACATCCGGTGAGTTTGCCCGTATCGCAAGCGCGATATCCTTTAAAAGGATCGTCTTACCGGTTCGCGGTGCGGCAACGATCAATCCGCGCTGGCCACGTCCGAGAGGAGCGATCAAGTCGACCGCACGCGCGCTGACACTCCGCGTACGCGCATTTTCCAGGAGGATCCGCTTGTCCGGAAAAAGCGCCGTCAATTGATCGAAAAGTTTCGGCTCAGTCCACGACCCAATCGGAATCCCCTCGATGCTTATGACCTGGTCCATGGTCATGAACTTCTCTTTCTCCTTTGGACCCTGGAGATACCCGCGGACTTTGTGCCCGGCTCGAATACCGTACTTTTTCAGAAGAGCCACCGGGACGAACACATCTTCCGGGCAAGGAGTGAAATTGTAGAGCTCCCAACGAAGAAAACCATGGTTTTCATTAGTAATCTCCAACATCCCTTCGCCGATTAACTGGACGCCCCGAGTGGAGTAGGCCTTCAGCAGATCAAAGATCAGCTGGTGCCGAGTCCGCTCGTGCGAAGCCCGAAGACTAAATTGCCGGGTAAGCTCCAGCAGGACCGGGTGACTCAGGCGATGGAGCTTGTCTAACTCGAGGACATTGCTGCCTTTGCTGAAATATTCTGACCCAGGTAATACCACCGGCTCAACCGCTGACTCCTCCATAACGTTCGATGACCTGTTGAGATATGAGATTAACTTGATGAACAGTGATTTCCCGGGGGCAATCGGTCCATACAACCCAGTCTGCCCGCCGAATTTTTTCTTCGAGGTCCAGTTGGGCTTGAATGATTTGTTCCGCGAGTTCTTTTAATAATCGCCGTTCGGCTACGATTCTTTCAACTTGAGAGGCGCGACTGCACGCAGTCACGATTATTCGATCAAAAAATGATTCGGCACTCGTCTCATAGAGCAAAGGTATCTCCACAAGCAGCAGTCCCTCCCCTCGGATCCGATCCACCCACGCCTTTCGGATCCGTGGATGGAGAATGGACTCCAAAACCTTCCGGGCCTCACCATCTTTGAACACCAATTCTCGCAACCGGTCTCGCGCGAGAATGCCTTCCGCGTCGAAAATCTGACTGCCGAAGGCTGCTTTAATCTCCTGTTGTACAACTAAATCGTGATCCGTCAATCTCCGGGCTTCGAAATCCGAACTGAAAAATTGGACTGGAACATCCGGTTGCAGACGCTCATACAGCAGTCGGGCAACGTTGGTTTTGCCTGTTGCTACTCCACCAGTAATTCCAATGCTGGGCATCGGGAACGCGCTTTGAGTCTCAAGCTAGCCGGGTAAATCTCGCAAACCAATGTTGACATACGGTTTTCGCGCTAAGTACGTCGCGGCTCATATTGCCAGAATTTTGCACTGTAGGCGGGATTCAGCGCAAATGACACGGCCCGGACATCAGACACCTAATTTCGTCCGAAAATAAGAGATCGTCGCACGGATGCCTTCATCGAAATCGACTTTTGGCTCCCAGTTGCCGAGCTGGGTGCGAGCGCGTGTAATATCGGGCTGACGGACTTTCGGGTCATCCTCTGGGAGATCCCGGTACTCAATGTCAGACTTAGCCCCGGTAATTTGCAAAATCTTTTCGGCGAACTGTTTAATCGTCATTTCTGACGGGTTGCCGATGTTGACCGGGCCATGATGCTTGCTGATTGCCAAGCGGAAAATCCCTTCAATCAGGTCAGAAACGTAGCAAAAACTCCGCGTCTGGCTTCCATCGCCAAAAACCGTTAACGGCTCGTTGCCAAGCGCTTGGCTAATAAACGCAGGGACGACGCGCCCGTCCCTGAGGCGCATTCGGGGACCGTAGGTATTAAAAATCCGCACGATCTTGGTGTCCATCCCATGGAACCGGTGGTAGGCCATTGTCATTGCTTCGGCGAATCGTTTGGCTTCGTCGTACACGCCACGCGGGCCGATGGGGTTGACGTTCCCCCAGTAATCTTCACTCTGCGGATGCACAAGCGGATCACCGTAGCATTCCGATGTGGAGGCCAGCACGAACTTCGCTGACTTGTCCTTAGCTAATCCGAGGGAGTTATGAGTCCCTAGCGCTCCAACCTTCAATGTGGGGATCGGATGCTCCAGGTAATCGATCGGACTAGCCGGCGAGGCGAAATGAAAAACGTAGTCCACTTCGCCGGGGACAAAGATAAACTCGGACACGTTGTGTCGGACAAAACGGAAGTCCGGATTGCCGGCCAGATGGGCAACATTGTCCGGAGATCCGGTAATCAAATTGTCGATTGCGATAACTCGGAAACCTTCAGCGAGTAAACGATCGCTCAGATGCGAACCGAGAAAACCAGCGCCTCCGGTCACCACTGCGGTCAGTTTTGAATGTGTCGAGTCAAACATTGATAAACGGTGTTACCTCTAGATGGGGAGGCCGAGAAGTCGAGAGAAAAGTCTGTGACACGCCGGAGCGGCCGACGGAGCATTAGTGGTTTCCAGATTGCCCACGCCTCCTCACACGGCCACGATCAATCCTCATTTGGGGCTCGATGTATATGCCGAATATCCTCGGCCTGCTCCTGCCAAAAGGCATCTTCGGCAATATTCGTCGCATGATCGCCCACGCGTTCGAGCGCGCGTGCAATAAAAATAAGATTAAGGTACAGAGGAACGCGATTTGGATCATTTGCCATTCTGTCGGCAAGCTTGTCGCTGACCTCAGAGTTTAAGATATCGACAGTCCGGTCTCTCGGCTTGAGTTTGAGCGCGAGTTCGGTGTCTCCGTCCACAAAGGCACGAAGGCTGTCGCGAAGGATACTAATCGACTCCCTGTAGAGTGGCTCCAGCAGCGAAACTTCGGGCACGCTTGGGAGCAAATTCAACTTCTTCGCACGCCTGGCGATCAGAACCGATTGGTCGGCGATTCGCTCCAGATTCTGGCTCAATTTCATGGTAGATATCACCTGCCTGATATCAGAGGCTACTGGATGATACCGGATCATGAGGTCGATCCCTTCTTTGTCGATCTGCTTCTCCAGGATGTCGACATCTTCGTCGTCTGCGATCGCGAGATTGCAAAGGGCGCTGTCTCTCTTCAAGAGACCTTGCATCGCATTTTCCAATAGCCGCTCCGCAAGACTTGACATCATCAAGGCGTCGTTCTTCAAGCTGTCAAGCGCCGCGTCAAAACTCGTGCTTATATGTTTTCCGCGTTCCAGCATACCTGCCAACACTAAATCCGATTTAGACGAAGTTTACCAGTGGCAGCCTACATTTTTTCCGGGACTTCAATTCCGAGCAGGCCCAGCCCGGCCTGTAAAACTCGCGAAAAAATGTCGCACAACATCAATCGGGTCTCCCGAATCGGTGCTTCAGCGCTTAGCACCGGACATGATTCGTAAAATCCATGAAAGATAGATGCCAATTCGTACAGGTAATTCGCCAGGATATTTGGTTTAAATCCTTCGAGGGTTGCCGGCACGATGTCCGGGAACAAAAGGATCTTCTTCGCGAGATCCAGCTCCGCTGTTTCCCGGAGGCGCAGTGCGCCGGGCGGCGCGAAAGCAGCCGGCAATTTTCGAAAAATCGAACGGCAGCGCACATATGCATTTTGCAAATATGGGGCTGTGTTGCCCTGGAGCGATAGCATCTTGTCCCAGGAAAATATATAATCGGTCATCCGGTGCTGCGAGAGATCCGCATATTTAACAGCTCCGATCCCAACAATCCGGCCGATTGCCAATCGATCTTCCGGTGAAAGATCAGGATTTTTTGCAGCCACAATCGCCACGGCACGATCGATTGCTTCAGCGATTAATGATTGCAGGGGGACCGATTCGCCGGATCGGGTTCGCATCAATTTTCGATCTTCGCCCAGTATGCTTCCAAAGGCGATATGCTGAAAATCGGCGGCATACCCCAGGCGCCGGGCAAGACTGAACAACTGCTGAAAATGAAGCTGTTGCGGAGCCCCAACCACATACCAGATTGCATCCGCGTGCCACTGCGCAAATCGGTACTCGATCGTCGCGACATCCGTTGTTGCGTAGCCGTAACCGCCGTCCGATTTCCGTATAATGAATGGATCATCATTCAATGATCGATCCCACACAACGACGGCCCCGTCGCTCACCTCCGCCACACCGCGCTGCTGCAATTCCTCGACAACTTGTGGCAGCTCAGGATTGTAAAAACTCTCTCCAAGCTGGTGATCAAATCGAACCCCAAGCAAATCGTAGACCTTGGAAAATTCCCCGAGCGAAAGGTCAACGCATTGCCGCCAGATTTGATGATTCTCCGGATCACCCTTTTGAAGTTTCACCAGTTCCCGGCGGCATTCTTCCAGGATTTCCGGATCATTTTTTGAAGCAGCGTCTGCCTCGCGATAGATTCGAACCAGCTCTGCCACCGGATCCACCCGGAGCAGGTCATCCACCAGAAGGTGCTTCCAGCCGTAGATCACTTTGCCGAACTGCGTTCCCCAATCTCCGACATGATTATCGGTGATAACATTGTGGCCGAGGAACCTGGCAATTCTTGCCAGCGTGTCCCCAAGTATCGTCGAACGAATATGTCCGACATGCATCGGTTTCGCGATGTTCGGCGAACTAAAGTCGATAACGATCGTCCTCGGCTTTGCGACCGCTTCTACGCCGAAGCGCTCGTCCAAACCGAAGCGATGAAGACGCTCAGCAAGGAAATCCGCTGAGAGGCTGAAATTGATAAATCCAGGTCCAGCAACTCCCGGCTGTGGGCCGATATCGTTGAAATCGAGGTTTTCGGTAATTCGAGCTGCGAGCGTTCTTGGGTTTTGCTTGAGCTTCTTTCCGTATACCATCGCCGCGTTCGTCTGGTAGTCGCCATGGCGAGGATCCGCGGTCGGAGCCACTTGCAATGGCTCGTCGATTGCGACGCCACTTGCTTCAAAAGCGTTGCTTAAACGCTCTTTTAAGATCTCAGAGACTGTCGGCATCCCTCAGCCGGCCTGAGAACGGGTGACCTTGTTATCGAAGATATTGAGAATTTCTTCGGATGATTCCGCCTTCGCGAGCTGCTCGCGGACCGATTTATCATTCAGAAATTTTGCTATCGCGGCCAGGGTCCGGAGATGAACCTGGAACTGGTCCTTCGGAACCACGAACAGCACGATAAAGCGAACCGGGGAGTTGTCGAGCGAATCAAACTCAATTCCGGTCGAAGAGCGTCCAAACGCCGCGATCACTTCGCTGACGCAATTCGAAGAGGCGTGCGGAATCGCAATTCCGAACCCGATTCCGGTGCTCATTGTTTCCTCGCGCTGCCGTAAAGCCGCCAAAATCGAGTCTCTGTCAGACGTACGTACGCGGTTCTTTTGAACGAGCAAATCGATTAATTCCACGATGGCCGCCCACCTTTCGGTTGCCTTCATCTCAGGAACGATTTGATCTACAGATAAAAGGGAGCCCAATGTCATAGCTCTCGATCGAAACTCCGCACCTTAGCAATTCGCGGCCCTTTGACAAGACCCTTTCACTGTTAAGATGTAAACGCTATTTGTAAGGTAAATTACCAAATTCGCCCTTTTCGATTCAATGTTGCATGCAAGAGGCGTTACCATTGACCACCTAAACCCCGACATTATTGCATGAAGATTTTAATGGCAACAAGTGAGTTCTCCCCTCTCGGGTCGACCGGTGAACTTGGAGAACAGGTGAAAACCCTGACCTCCGAACTGAAGCGACTCGGTCACGACGTCAGCGTTGTGATGCCTTTTTACCGATCGATCCGTGAAGGTAAACTGGACTACAAACCGGCCGATCTGGATTTCCAGGTCAATCTCGGAGGCAAGCGGGCTTCCGGAGATGTCATGGAAACTAAATCGCCTGAAGGTATTCCGATTTACCTGATTCGCAGGGACGAATACTTTGATCGCACCGGCATTTACGGCGCAGACGAAAGAGCCTACGAAGACAACGCCGAGCGATTTATATTTTTCGCAAAAGCGGTGCTCGAACTTGCCGAACGCCTTACACCGGCGCCGGACGTAATCCATTCTCACGATTGGCCGACGGCTCTGATACCAGTATTTGTGAAAGATCGGCAATTGCCCTACCAGACTGTCCTCACCGTTCATGACCTGGAATTTCAAGGATCATTTTGGAGTTTCGATTTTGCGCTGACCGGTCTTCCCGGGAGCTATTTCGGGCCTCGCGGCGTCGAATTCTATGGACGTTTGAACTTCTTGAAAGGAGGTATTCTAAGCGCCGATGCGGTTACCCTCCCGGGCGAAGTCGCGCTTTTCGAAGCGTTTTCGCATCAACACGGGTACGGCATGGATGGGGTGTTCCTGGAAAATCGCCAGCATCTTTTTGGTATCCCCCACGGGGTCGACTACTCCCAGACGAATCCCTCGTTTGAGAAGCTGTTTGGTAAGCGCCAGAAGTCAGAGGCGATCTTGGATAAGGCCGGCGCGCGGCAAGCGCTTTTGGAACTGCTCGAACTCGAAAGAAATCCGAAGGGCGTAGTGATCAATTTACCGGTCGAGTCTCACGACGGCGCGGCGTTCAATTCCTTTAGTCCGGTGATTGATATGGTTTTGACGGCTGACACCTGCCTCGTGGTCACCGGCACGGCCCCGGATCTTGACGTAACCGACGTGATCATTGCGGAGCGTCAATATCCTTCGCGTTTTGCGTATCGTCCCGAGGCCGACGCCAAGCTCGAACAAGCAGCTTTGGCGGGTGCCGATGTCGTTTTACTGCCGTCATCGCTAGGATTTCACGGTATAAACGCGATCGCTGCGATGCGCTACGGAACCATTCCGATCGTCAAGAGCAGCGGCGGCGTTCATCAAATCGTATCCGATTTCGACCCAGGCGCCGACTCAGGCTGCGGGTTCGTTTACAACGATCATTCTCCGCTGGCGATTTGGGACGCGGTGAGGCGTGCCAACGACCTCTATCAGCGCCCGGAGGAATGGAACAAATTGGCAACCCGCGCGAGTAGTATTGACTTTTCGTGGGCACAATCGGCCAAGGCGTTTGCCAAATTGTACGCAAACCTCCTTCGGCACCGGCCGGCAAAAACGGCTGGGGCCTGATCGGTGAACTAATCGAAGCATGCTCAATAATTGCCGGCGAAGAGGGCCGCCGGCAGATCCTCGATGCTGCCACAAGTTGTAACTGAAATACCCGGTCCCCGTTCTCGGGAGCTGGCTGGAACGCTTTCGAAATACGAGAACCGGAACGTCACTTATGTCGCGCCCGATTTTCCCGTCTTCTGGGAACGGGCCTCAGGCGCAAATGTCTGGGATGTAGATGGAAACCGGTTCCTCGACCTGACCGCCGGATTCGCAGTCGCTGCGCACGGGCATACGCATCCGTCCATTCGGGCCGCGTTAACGGAGCAATCCGAAAAACTGATGCATGCCATGGGGGACGTGCATCCTGCCGAGAACAAAGTTCGTCTCTGCCAGAGGTTGAGCCAGATCACTTTTGAGCGTTGGGGCCTTGGTGTCGGCAAAACGACCCTCTGCAATTCGGGATTCGAGGCAGTCGAAGTGGCAATCAAAACATCGCTGCTGCACAGTGGAAAACCGGGCGTTATCTGCTTTTCAGGCGGTTATCACGGTTTGGGATACGGAGCGCTCGAAGTAATCGGAATCCCATGGTTCCGCGAACCCTTCGCACGCCAGCTCCGCGATTTCGCTGTTTCGATCCCATACCCTCACTGCTACCGATGTCCGTTCGGAAGATCAGAAGGACACAGGCTGGAAGGATCGCGCTTTCCAAATTGCGCAAGCTCTTGCCTGACGGCGATCGAAGGTCAGATCGTTCAAGCGATCCGGACCCGGCAAATCGGATGCATCCTGGTAGAACCCTGTCAGGGACGAGGCGGAGAAGTCGTTCCCCCACTTGATTTCCTGAGAATGCTTCGACAGATCTGCGACACATTCAAAATACTTCTTCTCTTTGATGAGATTTACACAGGGTTCAACCGGACCGGCAGTCTGTTCGCGAGCGACCAATTTGGCGTTTACCCAGACATCCTTTGCCTCGGGAAAGGGCTCACTTCAGGGTTGCCGTTGGCCGCTTGCGTGGGTCGAACGGAGATCATGGACGCGTGGCCCCGCTCATCCGGCGAGGCACTCCACACAACCACATTCCTCGGCAACCCGATCGGATGTGCCGCTGCGCTCGCTTCGATCGAACTGCATCTTGAAAAAGAAACCATGGGACGGGTTCGTACTCTCGGTCGACAGCTTCGCAATCGCCTGACTGAAATGGGACTCCCGATGATCGGAAATGTACGGGGATTGGGACTAATGATCGGTGCGGAGATAGTGAAACCCGATGGGTCACCAGATACTTCGCTGGCGCTTAAAACGGTGCATCTGGCACTGAACGATGGACTGCTGATTCTCGGAGGAGGTCCGCAAGGGAACGTCCTCTCCTTCACACCCCCGTTTTGCATCGAGCCAGTCGAGCTCGACTTCGTCTGCAGCCGAATCTACGAATATTTGCGCTTGGGATCAGTCTCGTAGTCGAGAGCCATCGAACTTTGTGTGTTCGGCTTGATGGTTTCTTCGATAAACTTGATGAAAATCGGGTCCTCTCTGAACATCGCCATCCGTTCCTTTGAATCAAAGTCGACGGCAAAAAAGAAGGGCCACTCATTTTGCTGGTCAATCCGACGGCCACACCGAACATTCATCGCAACAGAAATCTTCAGCAGCTGCATCCGCGATTTAATCACCAGTTCCTCGACGCGCTCTGCAGTGATCTCCGGTTTGAGTTTGTACAAAACGATGTGATGAATCATGTGCGCGTCCTCTTCTAGAAAGTCAGTGTGCGCGAATCAAGGAATATCGATTGAATGCTCGTCTGGAGAAAATTAAGCAGCGAAAAGTGGGTCGATTCCTGGCAGGAAAGACTCGCATTTCTGGGCACGGATCGGCTCGTAGCAACCCAATTCTCCGGGTCACGACGGGTTCGACTTGAAATCTTTGATATCACCGAAGCGGACTCGGTGATCCTCCTGAAAAGCTTCGGTGGTGAGGTCCGCAATCTCAAGCATTCGACCGCTGACTGGGTGCGCACGTTTGTCCTCAAAAAACCGATCTCGATCCGAGGCCGCCTCCAAATCGTCAACGCCGAACCGGACCCGGATTCGCCTCTTGACGTGAAGACAATTTATATCCCGGCCAATCTGGCATTCGGAACCGGCGAACATGCCACAACAGCTGGTTGCCTTCGACTGTTGGCCGATATCGCGCCCAAAAACAACCGCTGGGATTTTATGGATGCCGGCACCGGGACAGGGATTCTGGCGATCGCTGCCACGCGTCTGGGCGCTAATCGGGTTCTTGCATTTGATTTCGATCCGACTGCAATACGAGTCGCCAAGGTTAATGCACGTCTAAATAAGGCTCCCGACATCCGAATCTTTCGAGCCGACGTATTAAGTTATGAACCGGAAGGCTTGTTTGACATCGTTGCGGCGAACCTTTACAGCGATCTGTTTCGAAAAGCGGCCGCGCATCTTTGGCCTGCGCTCAAGCCGTTTGGCAAACTGATTGTATCCGGTCTTACACTTGATCAGGTCGAAAATGTCGCCAATCGAATTCGCGAGACCGGCGGAGAAATCGAACTGAAACGGGCGCGGGGAAAATGGGTAACGTTATTAGCCCGAAGACCTGGCGAGCCAGAGAGCTTATGAGATGCAGGGTGGTTAGTTTCGAATTCCTTGGTTGAAAAGACTGATTGGCACATGTAGTCCTGAAAAGGTCTTATATGCAACTTTCCTCAAGAGCCTCCAGTTTAACTCCTTCTCTCACCCTTTCGATCGACAGCAAGGCGAAGGCGATGAAAGCCGAGGGAATCGACGTTTGCGGCTTCGGAGCAGGCGAGCCGGATTTCGATACTCCCGAGCACATTAAAGCGGCCGCCATTGCCTCTCTGGAAGCTGGATTTACAAAATACACCCCCAGTTCTGGAATTCCGGAACTTCGTCAAGCGATCGCGGACAAGCTCCTTGGGGAGAACGGAGTCGATTACAAGCCATCGCAGATTATCGTCAGCGACGGCGCGAAGCATTCCTGTTATAACGCCATTCTGGCCACGTGCCAGACTGGCGATGAAGTCATCATTCCTGCGCCCTATTGGCTGAGCTACCCGGAAATGGTCCGGCTTTCCGGAGCCGATCCGGTGTTCGTTCATACCAAGGAAGAAAATGGTTGGAAGCTCACCGCGGAAGAGTTCGAGAACGCGATGACGCCGCGGACAAAGATGATCATTCTTAACAGTCCGTGTAACCCGACCGGCGCCGTTTACACCAAGGAAGAACTTGATGCGATCGGTAAGGTTGCCGCGGAAGAGGACATCTTGATTCTTTCAGACGAAATCTACGAGAAACTCGTATACGACGATGCAACCCATCACAGCATTGCGTCGCTCGCTGAGGAATATCGAGAACTGACGATCACAATAAACGGCTTCAGCAAATCGTATGCGATGACCGGTTGGCGTCTCGGATACCTCGGAGCCCCGGAACCAATTGCAAAGGCGATCGACTCCATCCAGAGCCACAGTACGTCGAATGCTTGTTCGTTTGCTCAAAAGGGCGGTCTTGCGGCGCTTAAGGGTGACCAACAGCCGGTTGCCGACATGCGGGACGAATTCAATTTGAGACGCGAATACATGCTCGATCGGCTTGCGAAAATGCAGCATGTGAGTGTTGTTCGACCGAATGGTGCTTTCTATGTGCTGGTCAATATCAGCCGGCTTGGGCTTACCTCGCAGAATTTTGCAGATCGCCTGTTGAGCAAGGCGAACGTTGCCCTTGTCCCGGGTATTGCATTCGGAGATGATCGGACCGTGCGCCTAAGTTACGCCACAAGCCTCGATGTCATCAAAAAGGGAATGGATCGATTCGAAGAATTCTGTCGAACGCTGTGAGGAGGAGGAATCACCACGGCACGGGTGAAAGGCAGAATTAAGACAGAAGAAGGAAGAAAGGGATTCACCACAGAGGACCCCAAACAGGCCCAGCCCCGAAGGTGCTGCCGGAGAAGGCAACTAATCTGCAGCGCATCCTAGTCCGCTTTTCCGCATTCCTACTTGTTCCTTCTGCCTTCTTAATTCTGCCTTTCCACCCTGGTGAATCCCTTCTCCATTTCGATCCTTGGCAAGTACTGGGAAGTATATCTCGTGATGCTGCGCAATTCGCTCATCCGGGAAATGAACTTCAAACTCAACTTTCTATTGTGGATCGTTGTTGAGCTCCTCTGGTTCCTTGCACAGCTGGTGTTCATTGAGGTGATCTTCGACCAGGTAAATGCACTGGGCGACTGGACCAAATGGGACATGATTTTGCTGGTCGGCACACACCAGATCATCAGCCAGCTCTTTCAGGCGTTCTTTTATACCAATCTGACGAATCTCCCAGAACTGGTTCGAACCGGGAAATTCGATTTTGTCCTGCTCCAACCGATCGATGGCCAATTCACCGCCTCACTCCGGCAATTCGGTCTCGACAGTCTGGTCAGCGGATTGGTGGGAGTCGCAATCGTGAGCTACTCCCTGTTCAAACTTCATATCGTTCCGACGCCGGGCCAAATCAGTCTCTATCTGGCCACGATCCTCCTCGGGATCACGATCCATTATGCAATTCTGTTTTCGCTGGCTACGGCCAGCTTCTGGATCACACGGTCGCAAGGCTTGATCTGGGGATATTTCAGTGTCATGAACCTCGCCCGCTATCCCGACGTAATATTCAAAGGTCTGATTAAGTTCGTCTTTAGTTGGATGATCCCGGTGATCGTCGTAACGAATGTCCCGGCGCGAGTTTTGATTCACGCATCGCAAACTCCATGGTGGCTGATTTTGCATCTACTCCTGGCTTCGGCGTTGATGCTTTTGCTCTCTAGAATTCTGTGGAGATTTGCCCTGAATCGATACTCGAGCGCAAGTTCCTAGGAGGCGTATATTTCCTCTTGCACGGCTCTTCAAATGCCGTTATATGTTCGCCTCCTCGTTGGGAACGATTGGCGAAATAGCAAATTCTTGTGTTGAGCGTATGGCGAAATCAAAACCACAAAAGAAGGACGCATCGTCGAATAATGGGCACGTTGATTCGGAGGAAATTGTGAACCAAGAGATTGCAACACCTGCCAACGAAGACGGTGACGAGAGTATTCCTCCGTTTCTCCGTAAACAGAAAAGCAAGCTACTGCAGCTCCGGGACACACTTCTCGATTCGATGATGGGTGTTTCGCGGGACACGCTTCGGTCTCGTGCCGAAGGGAGCGAAGCTTCGGCTTTCGGGATGCACCAAGCCGACGCTGGCAGCGATGCTTACGATCGGGATTTTGCGCTGAGTCTTCTCTCCCAGGAACAGGATGCTTTGTACGAAATCGAGGAGGCACTCAAACGTGTGGATGCCGGCACCTATGGCACATGCGAAATGTCGGGTAAACCGATTCCGCACGCCCGGCTTGAAGCGATTCCATTTGCAAGATTTACGGTCGAATGCCAGACCCAGATTGAGAAACAGAAAAAAGCTTTGCGTGTCCGTCAGCCTGTCACCTCGCTTTTCGGCCTGACCGATGAGGAAGGTGGCGAAGGCGAAGAAGAGGACACAATCACCGATTCGAAGGACTAGTTTTAATGCCGAGGGAAATCATCACTCTTGAGTGCACAGAAGCGAAAGCGGAAGGAAAACCCGTTTCCCGCTATGTCAGCACGCGTAACAAGAAAAGCCCAAATACACCGGGCCGTCTGGAGAAGAAAAAGTACAATCCTTTCCTTCGGCGTCGAACCCTCCATCGGGAGGTGAAGTAAACAAATGGAACCGAAGAACGCCAAACGCAGGTCAAATTTTCGCCGGGCTAACCGGATGATGCCACGTCGCCGAATCGATATCGCGACGGAAGCAATTGATTACAAAAACCCCGACTTGCTAAGGAAATTCGTGACCGAAAGCGGCAAAATTCTGCCACGGCGGGTGACCGGTATGCCGGCACATCTCCATCGGAAGATTACGCGCGAAATCAAGCGGGCGCGTTCAGTCGTTCTGATGAAGTAAACTCTCTACCGTATTCGGTAAGACTCCACCCTTGCGAAAAGGGTTTTCCCGACTATCCTTTCTTTCCCTCTGATTCCGTGAAGGCAGCCGGATTCTGGCCGCCCGGATCAGATCAATATATGGCAACCGTGGTGTGTTTGTGTTTGTAAACGATATGACAGAAATGCAGGAGCTAATCGCGAAGTCCCTGCGCGATTTTAAAGAGGGCAGCATCGTCAAGGGCCGTATTCTGGAAATCCGGCCGAGAGAGGTTCTGGTGGACATCGGATACAAATCCGAAGGCGTCATCCCCTCCTCTGAATTCGACGACATGGACTCAGTTGAAGTCGGCGACGAAGTGGAAGTGCTGCTTGAGAAGCTCGAAAACGAGGACGGAATGGTCGTTCTGTCCAAGGAAAAGGCCGCTCATAAACAAAATTGGGACAAAATCGTAAAGGTCTTCGAAGGCGACGGCCTGATTAAAGGCAAAGTAAAAGCCGTCGTAAAAGGTGGATTAACTGTCAACATTGGCGTTGAAGCGTTTCTCCCCGGATCTCAGATTGATATTGTTCCGCCAAAGGACCTTCAGCAATTCGTCGGCAACACTTACGATTTTAAGATCGTCAAGATCAATGACGAACGCAAAAATGTGGTGCTCAGCCGCCGCGAAATTATCGAGCAGGAACGCGCAGAAAAGCGGACACGTTTCCTCGAAACGGTGAAGCTAGGCGACACGGTCAAAGGTGTGGTCAAGAACCTCACAGATTTTGGTGCGTTTATCGATTTGGACGGAATGGATGGCCTGCTTCATATCACCGATATGACTTGGGGCCGGCTCACTCATCCGAGTGAACTTCTCAAGATCGGCCAGGAGATCGATGTCGTTGTCCTTGATATCAATAAGGAAAAGGAACGGGTATCACTTGGACTCAAGCAGACCCAGCGCAATCCATGGGACAAGATCGAAGAACGCTTCCCTGTGGGTGCGAAAGTTAACGGAAAAGTTACGAATCTTGTGCCTTACGGGGCCTTTGTTGAGATCGAAGAAGGCGTTGAAGGATTAATCCACGTCTCCGAACTTTCCTGGACCAAACGAATTACCAGACCCTCCGATGTCCTTACTCAGGGTCAGGCAATCGAAGCGGTTGTTCTTGGAGTCAACAAAGAGGAACAAAAGATTTCTCTCGGTGTTCGCCAGCTCGAACCGAATCCGTGGGATGCGATCGAGAACAAGTATGTGACCGGTTCCCGCGTTCAGGGCAAGATCCGGAACATGACTGCTTACGGCGCTTTTGTTGAGCTCGAAGAGGGCATCGACGGGATGATCCACGTGTCAGACTTGAGTTGGACACGAAAAATCAATCATCCAAGCGAGATTCTGAAAAAGAATGACGAAGTTGAAGCCGTCGTGCTGGATATCGACAAGGTGAACCAGCGCATCAGTCTCGGCGTTAAGCAACTCGATTCCGACCCCTGGAAAGAGATCGATCAGAAATACAAGATCGGCGACTTGGTTCAGGGCAAAGTCACGAAGCTCGCAAGTTTCGGCGCATTTGTTCAATTGCAGGATGACATTGATGGCCTGGTGCATATCTCGCAACTCAGCGAAGAGCACGTCGCCAAGGTCAAGGATGTCCTTAAGGTCGGTCAGGAAGTGGAGGCTCGTGTCATCAAGGTCGATAAGGCGGAACGCCGGATCGGTCTGTCGATCAAGGCTGCTCACTATTCGGATGACGAACTCCGTCGTGAAACTGAGGCGTTCGACAGTCTGCGCCCTGGCGAGGACATGGTCGGACTGGAACAAGCTTTCCAGGCTGCAGAAGAAGAATATCGTCCAAGCGATCGGCGCAAGTAAGGTCGATCGCCCCAAAAACTGTTTGCAACCATTCCGAGTCGGTTAATTGTCTAAATCAAATAATATGGATAAACCAGAAATCGTTGCGTATCTGAAAACCCATTGCGGGTGGAGTAACGGTGTTCGCGCAGTTTTGGCAAAGTACGATTTGCCGTACGACGAAAAGGACATCATCAAGAACCCAGCGTTTCGGTGGGAAATGGAGCAGAAAAGCGGGCAACCGCTTTCGCCCTGCATCGAGATAAATGGTACGATACTTGCCGATATTAGCGGCGAAGAAGTGGAACATTACCTCGTGACCAATCATTTGGTCCAGATCGACGAGACACCGAGCGATGTCCCGCTGAATGCTCCTTGTCCGCCTGAACAGCACGAGGCGAACGTTTTCTTCAGGAGATAACCTTTTATGGATGCGCTGCAAAGCGCGTCCATTATCCTCCAACCAACTGGCCTAGATTCAGCTTTCAAGGGCCGCACCCAAAGTGCGGCCCTTTTGTTTGCTATTCGACGAATTCCGGCGTCACATCACTCGGAATCAACCCCTGTTTGCTAGCCTGACCCAGAAACTCCCGAATCGCACTGCGACCGGTCGGGCCATAATCAACGGTAAAATCGTTGACGTACATCCCGATAAATCGATCCGCGCCCTCTTCATCCAATCCGCGTGCCAGTGGCATCGAGTGCTGGACTCCTGCTTTCCGATGTTCGAGCCCGTAAGCGATGCTTTTCTTCAGAATCTCAGAAATCTCTTTTTGCGTCTCCCACGGAATGTCTTTGCGAACAACATTCCCTCCCAAAGGAAGCGGAAGTCCTGTCACAGACTTCCACCACGCTCCGAGATCAAGTGCCAGGTTAAAGCCCTGGCTCGCGTAGGTGATCTGACCCTCATGAATGATCAAGCCCACATCGGCTTTGCCCGCCTTGACCGCATCAAAAATCTCATCGAACGGAATTGTGACCGTATTGACTTTGCCGGCAAAGAGTTGCAGCGCCAGATAGGCACTCGTCTTGACCCCGGGAATCGCAATCGTTTTCGAGCGCAACCAGTCCAGAACAGCCTCCACGCCGCTTGGTGGTTTCTCAAGAGTTACGAGCATCGGACCGTATCCGTCTCCCATGCTGGCACCGCACGGAAGTAAGGAATACTTGTCGGTAAGATAGGCATACGCGTGAATCGAGACGGCAGAGACATGCAACTCGCCACGAAGTGCGCGCTGATTAAGCGTCTCGATATCCTGTAGAATATGTTCAAACCGATGCCCGCGCGTATCGATCTTGTTCCGTGCCATGGCATAAAACATGAACGCGTCATCCGGGTCGGGTGAATGTCCAAGAAGAAAATCCATAGCCCGAGAATATCACAAACCGAAGCGCTTGTGATATTTTCGCGCTAGCCTGGCGCTCCCAACGCCGCTATGCCAGTCTCGGACTTGGCGCACTCCTATCTCAGTCGGTGTAATGATGTGCGCGGCGTACTTCATCCTCCATCACACGCCATTTGGAGTGCTGCTTCGGAGCGTAAAACAGGTAGGTGATTCCGCCCGCGACTCCAAACACTACGAAGTACGCAAACCCAAGCAGCGAAATGAGAACGCCGATCTGGTTCGGCACGTTGCAAAGGTCGTGCAGCAGGATCTCCAGAAGGGACTCGCGAAAACCAATTCCGCTGGGAGTAATTGGCAACGAAATGATCGACGTCACGATCGGCATGATCGAACACATATCAAAGAGTGAGACCCCTGCCCCCAAGGCCTTCGCAGTACAATAGAACGCGCCATAAAAGGAAAACAGCACAGGGAATGAAAGAAGAAACGCAAACAGCAACGATTTCTTCGATCGAGCAAACAGATGATACGCATCCGACGTCTCTACCAGCCAATCGCGGAAGGGAAAGTGTTGAGGGAGCCTCTGCAAAACATGAAAGCCACTGACAATAAACGAACCGGCAGTCGCTATTCCGAAACCGATGATCATGGTGATCAACACCCACAGCAGAACAGTCACCTGCGGCGTGCGTTGCAGCCACTGCCAGCGAATGACCGTCGTTAAGACCGCGGTGACAACCAGAGCCGCCACCCCGATGAGTCGATCCATGACAACCGTGAGAATCGCTTCCTTCCGTTTATCCGGGAATTCACGCATCAGATAATAAAGCCGGGCAAAGTCGCCACCGGTGTATCCCGGCAAGAACATATTAAAGAACAGCCCGACAAAGAAGAGCATGATAGCGCGTGGCCAGCTCATGATCATCCCCTGGACTCGCATCAGGATCTGCCAACGCACAATGTTCGCGACTTCACCAACCAACGCGACCGGGAATCCGATGATGAGCCAGGTTTGATCTGCTTTGCCAATGGCGTTCGCCATCAACGCACGCTTTTCCGGGCTGTGAAACAGCCAGATCAATAGGGCAATGGTAAAGACTGCCTGGAGCGTGCGAATGATCGCCTTGGACGTTGAGGAGGATAGGGCCACGTGAAGAACGCTCTGGGTGATCACTGGATAGCGAGCACCCTGCCGATTCGCAATACCTTTCCGGAGATAATGCTTATTCTGATGGCAAACAATACCCGACCGACCCGCGATGGCACAACAAATCTATGGCAGAAAGGCCAAAGGGGCTTAGTCGTCAGTGGCAGTTGTCGGTTGCCAGTGGCAGTTGGAAGGAGGTTGGGAGATGACAGGGACCCTATTCATTAGATTCGATTTTAAATCGCAAAGGTTCAACTTCGGCTATTTCCAGTCGCCGACACGCGGATACGCACGCACGCCGACACCGCATCCTTGCGCGTCTCCCGTGAGCAGTGCAAAGTGGCGCGCCCATGAAAGTCATCGATCTTCGCGCGGAGCAGAACCTCTCCTCGATCAGCCAGTTGTGCCGTAGATACGCTCCGGACGAAAAGCTGGTTAATCAGGTCACGACTATTCTAGCCGACGTGCGGCAGAAAGGTGATCGGGCGTTGATCGACTATGCGCGCCAATTCGATCACGTTGAATTCGTTCCGGACGAACTTGCCGTCTCTGAGCTTGAGATCGAAACCGCGACCAGTCTCGTAAAGGCGGATTTGGTGGACGCATTGGAGGCCGCACATTTGAATGTCACGGAGTTCGCTGCCCGGGGTCTGCGCGCTGATTGGAAATCGACGAACGCACAAGGAGCGGAGGTCGGTGAACGTTTCGACCCGTTCCGGAGAGTCGGTGTGTATATCCCTGCAGGCACAGCGCCGTTGGTCTCGACGGCGATCATGACACTTTCCCTGGCGGCGGTAGCTGGGGTTCCAGAGATCGTTGCCGTTTCTCCAGCCGGCCCGGACAAAACCATGAATCCTGGACTCCTGACGGCACTGCAACTAGCCGGCGCGACAGAGATATACAAGATTGGAGGTGCCCAGGCAATCGGCGCTCTTGCTTTCGGAACGGAGACAGTCCAACCCGTCCACAAAATCTTCGGCCCAGGCAACGCTTACGTCACGGAGGCTAAAAGGCAGGTGTTCGGCTACGTCGCAGTTGATCTGATTCCTGGTCCGAGTGAGATCATGGTCATTGCCGACAAAACAGCGAATGCCAGCTGGGTCGCGGCGGATCTGCTCGCCCAGGCGGAACACGGCCGTGGAAGTGTCATTTGCCTCGTCGCCCTGGATATTGAGGTGCTCGAAGCGGTGGAAAATGAAATTTCCCGGCAGGTTAAATCGCTTTCGCGAGGAGCCGCACTGCGCGAAGTCCTCGACCAGAATGCATTCATTGTGCTTGCGAAAAACGAGGAACAATCGATTGCGATCGCAAATGAGTTCGCGCCCGAGCACATTTCGCTGGTCACCCAGCACAACGAAAAGATGTCCGAAGCGGTTCTGAACGCGGGAGCGATTTTCATCGGCGGTTTTTCTCCAGTCGCTGCTGGAGATTTTTTAGCGGGTCCGAGTCACGAGCTGCCGACGGGCGGAGCCGCCAAATCGTTCGGTGGACTCACTGTTGATCAGTTCCAGCGCAGAACCAGCATCGTTCGATACGACCGGGACTCTCTCCGGAAATCGGTCTCAATCATTTCGCAATTCAGCGAAGTCGAGCAATTGGACGGCCACGGCCGCTCTGTCGCCATCCGGTTCGAATAAGGAAAATGCATGGCGCGGAAAACGCGAAAAAGCCTGCCCTGGTTTCGCGTATTGATCCTGTTTCTTGTCCTTTTGCCGGTTGGCCCTGTACTTGAAGTCCTTTTTGTCCGCTTTTTTAATCCACCGATCACAACCCTCATGGTTTGTCGGCGAATCGAGGCGATGGTTTTCAGGCGTTACCGGGGTGAGATTCAATACCGCTGGATTCCGCTCGACCGCGTTCCCGACGATTTTCTAGACGGCGTCTGGCAGATGGAAGATAGCCGCTTCTTCATACACGATGGATTCGATTGGATCGAAATGGAGAAAGCGATTCACGTCGCGGAGGAAAAGCATCGACCGGTACAGGGTGTTTCCACCATTTCCAATCAATGCGCCCGATCGCTTTTCCTATGGCAGGGAAGGTCCTGGATTAGAAAAGGATTCGAAGCCTACTACACCTTTCTAATGGAGCATCTCCTGACAAAACAGCGGATCCTGGAGCTTTACGTCAATGTCATCGAACTGGGAGACGGCATTTACGGCATCGAAGAAGCCGCGCAGCACTATTATAATCTACCGGCAAAACAGCTTAGTCGTTCCGAATGCGCAATGATCGCCGCAATGCTGCCGTTCCCGCGTGGTTGGGATCCCCGGAGCCCAAGTCATCGGCTTCGCTTGCGGTACAGTATCGTCCTTCGCCGGATGAACGCGGGGGGCCCTATCGAGCGCAAGCTGGGCGAGTGAGCCCGATAGAAAAACTGACGAGCACTCGGGCTCGTCGGTTTTTCTGGCTAGCGCGAGCCTCTTCGCCGTTTGAATCTAAGCTGAGCCAGCGATCGAGCCAGAGCACCCTCAACTTCTGCCAACTCGTCCAAATTCAGGCTCTTATCGTGTAGAGCTGTTTGGGCCCGTTGGATAGCTTCTTCCGCGGCTTTTTCATCGACATCGCTGTCTGTCATGGCCAGGTCGGTCAGAATCGCCACTTTGTCGGGAAGAATCTCGACAAATCCGTTCCCGACGACCAATTCAACTTGTTTCTGTCCTTGCGTGATTCGGACCTCCCCGGGCAGCAACCTGGTCATCAACGGGACGTGCAGCGGCAAAACTCCAAGCTCCCCTTCGACACCTGGCAGAACGACCATATCCACTTCTTCCGAAAAAGCTTTGGCTTCCGGCGTGACGATCTCGAGCAGTAATTTTGCCATAGCGGTTATTCCTGCGCTTCGCGAATCTCCTCGATACCGCCTTTCATGTAGAAATTCTGCTCCGAGATGTCGTCGTGCTTACCATCCAGAATCTCTTTAAACCCGCGAATCGTGTCCGGAATTGAAACATATTTTCCGGCCTTGCCGGTGAACACTTCGGCGACGTGGAATGGCTGGCTTAGGAACCGCTGAATCTTGCGAGCGCGGTAAACAGCCAGTTTGTCGTCTGGACTTAATTCGTCCATACCCAGAATCGAAATAATATCCTGGAGATCTTTATAGCGTTGTAGCACGCGCTGAACGCCACGAGCCACATCGTAGTGTTCCTGGCCGACGAACTCGGGTGCAAGCACTTTTGAAGTCGAAGCCAACGGATCCACCGCCGGATAAATGCCAAGTTCAGCAATGGAGCGCTCCAAAACAATCGTGGAATCCAAGTGCGCAAACGTGTTTGCGGGCGCCGGATCGGTCAAATCGTCCGCCGGGACATACACCGCCTGGAACGAGGTAATCGATCCTTTATTCGTGGAGGTAATCCGCTCCTGGAGATCGCCCATTTCAGACGCCAACGTCGGCTGATAGCCGACCGCCGACGGTGTACGTCCAAGCAGCGCCGAGACCTCAGATCCAGCCTGGGAAAAACGGAAGATGTTGTCGATGAAGAGCAGCACATCCTGGTTTTTCTCGTCGCGGAAATATTCAGCCATCGCCAAAGCCGACAACCCGACGCGCAGACGCGCACCTGGGGGCTCGTTCATCTGGCCATACACGAGCGCAACTTTCGATTTGCTCAGGTCTTGCTGGTTGATGACACCAGCTTCCGACATTTCCGTGTAAAGATCGTTACCCTCACGGGTTCTTTCACCCACCCCGGCAAATACCGAGTAACCGCCGTGACCCTTTGCGATGTTATTGATCAACTCCATGATCACAACGGTCTTGCCGACGCCTGCACCACCGAACGCCCCGACTTTGCCTCCCTTTGAGAACGGACAGATCAAGTCGATAACTTTGATCCCAGTCTCAAGGATGCTGGCGCTCGTATCCTGTTCAATGAGCGAAGGGGCTTTGCGATGAATCGGATACCGCTTCTCGGCGTTGACTGGACCTCGTTCGTCAACGGGGTCACCGGTGACATTGAAAACCCGGCCCAGAATGCAGTCGCCAACCGGTACTGAGATCGGTGCGCCGGTGTTCGTTACGGACATCCCACGCTTAAGTCCCTCCGTAGACGACATCGCGATTGCGCGAACCCATCCGCCGCCGAGATGCTGATGCACTTCCAAAGTCAGCTTTTTAGCCTCTCCACCGTCGATCGAAAAGTCGATCTCCAGTGCGTCATGGATGCTCGGCAGTGCATCGCTTTCACTAAAATCGGCATCAATAACCGGGCCAATGACTTGGATGATGGTACCTGTATTCATATTGGGGAGCTATCCCACGGCGAGCTGCGCCGTGGTAATCTCAAGCAGCTCTGTCGTGATGTTTTCTTGGCGAACCTTGTTGTATTCGAGGGTTAAATCTTTGATCAATTGTTTGGCATTGTCGGTCGCACTCTTCATTGCCACCATCCGGGCGCTGTGCTCGGAAGCGCGGGTATCCTGAGCCATTTGAAACAATTGAAACGCAATGAAATGAGGCAGGATCGAGTCCAGAACTCCATGCACATCCGGCTCGAAGATAAACTCTCCAGACTCCCCTTTTCCCTTTACATCCAATTCCTCAGCCGGAATCGGCAACAGATCCCGCAGCACGGGCTGTTGCGTGAGGGTATTCACAAACTTCGGATATAGCACTCGCACTTTGTCGACGTCGCCAGAGATGAACTTATCCGAAGCAAATTTTGCGATTGGCCGCACGTCAACGAACCGAACGGGGTCCTTCAACGGATAGTCGGCAACCAGATTTCGCTTTGTCCGAACCAGATATTGCGTGGCTTTTCTCCCCATCACCGCAAATTCCGTTTTTCCGGTGTCGGTCTGCGCCAGTTCCTTAAACAGATTTGCGTTGAGCGGGCCGCAAAGCCCTTTATCGGTCGAAAATATCAGGATCAACTCCTTCTTCACTTCGCGAACCGCCAGGAGCGGATGACTGGTTGGCTCGACGCGACCTTTAATCGCAGCCAACACTCGCCACAGCATTTCTTGATACGGGCGCCCCGCCGTAGCCGCGGCTTGCGCTTTTCGCATTTTGGCAGCCGCCACCATCTGCATGGCCTTCGTTATCTGGGATGTATTCTTGACCGACTTGATCCGCCGGCGCAAATCGAGAGTGCTGGGCATGGGTGGAAGTTATGGTTTGTAGAAACCTTTGAAGTCCTTGATCGCAGCGTGGAGCTTTTCCTCCAAATCCTTGTCGATCGCCCGCTTTTCAATAATGACGCCGAGCAGGTCTTCTTTCCGCGTTTGGAAGTACTCTATCAGCTTCGCCTGGCAGTCTTTGACCTTGTCGACCGGCACATCGTCAAAGTAACCCTTCTGCATCGCGAACAGAACCACGACTTCGGTTTCGACTGCATACGGGTTATACTGCGCCTGCTTGAATAACTCGACAATCCGTTGACCACGCTCCAGTTTTTTTCGCGTACCGGCATCCACGTCGGAACCGAACTGCGCAAATGCCTGCAGATCACGGAATTGCGCGAGATCGAGCTTAGTCGACCCAGCAACTTGTTTAATTGCCTTGATCTGTGCCGCTGATCCAACTCGGCTCACAGATATTCCGACTGAGATCGCCGGGCGCACGCCTTGGTAAAAGAGATCGGTCTCCAGATAGATCTGGCCGTCCGTGATCGAAATCACGTTTGTCGGGATGTAAGCGGACACGTCGCCGGCCTGGGTCTCGATGATCGGCAGCGCGGTAAGCGAACCGCCCCCGTTGGCGTCATTGAGGCGGGCGCTCCGCTCCAGCAACCGGGAGTGAATGTAAAACACATCTCCAGGATAAGCCTCGCGTCCGGAAGGACGTTTGAGAACAAGAGAGACTTGCCGATAGGCCGCCGCATGTTTCGTCAAATCATCAAACACAATCAGTGCATCCATCCCGTTCGCCATGAACCATTCGCCCATCGCGGCTCCAGCGTACGGTGCAAGATACTGCGTCGTCGCACCTTCTGAAGCGGGAGCCGAAACAATAATCGTATTGGAAAGCGCCCCGGCTTTCTCAAGTGCATCCACGGTTCGCGCAACGCTCATGTTCTTCTGGCCAACCGCGACGTAGATGCAGAACAGCGGCTTATGATTCTTTAACTTTCCTTCTTCGGCAGCCTTGTTCAATCGAGCCTGATTGATCATCGTATCGATCGCAATCGTCGTCTTTCCGGTCGCACGATCGCCGATAATCAATTCACGCTGGCCACGTCCCACCGGAATCATTGCGTCAACGGCCAGGATCCCGGTCTGGACCGGGACCGACACGCTTTTGCGTTTGATAATACCAGGAGCAATTTTCTCCAGCGGATAAGTTCCGTCCGCTTTGATCGGGCCTTTTCCATCAATCGGCTGACCAAGTGCGTTCACCACTCGTCCGAGCAATCCTTTGCCGACAGGGACTGACAACAGCTTCCCGGTGGTCTTGACTTCGGTTCCCTCCCTTACTTTGCTGTAGTCTCCAACGAGAATGGCTCCGACCTCGGTCTCTTCCAGGTTTAGCGCAATCCCGTAAAGGCCGTCCGGAAACTCGATCATTTCGTTGAGCATGACATTGCTTAATCCTTCGATCTTCGCCACGCCGTCACCGATTTCCCGAACCGACCCAACGTTCGAACGCGTTGTGTCAGCTTTCAGACCTGAGATCGCTGCATCCAGTTCCTGTAAAATTGTGTTCATGATTCGATGCCTAAATTTGCTCCCGAAGATGGTTCAGACGGCTTTTGACCGATCCGTCCCAAACATCGTTCCCAATCTTGATCCGAAGACCACCCAAAAGCTCAGGATTCGTCCTGAACTCTGTCGTCAGATCGTCTCCGTATCGGGCTTTTAAATTCTCAACAATTCGATCTCCGAGAGACCGATTCAGCGGTGTTGCGCTTTCAATAACGGCGCGCCGCTTCTCCATTTCCAGGTGCAGCAGGCGCTGGTAATCTTTGAGTAGGTCAACGTAGTGACGCGGTTTGGCTGCTAAAACGGACTGAACCATGTGCGAAATCTTTCCCTCATCTAATTTCCCGGAAGTAAAACTGTTGCGTAACATTAGACGCGACACTTTCCGAGCTTCTTTGGTGGCTTTCATTGCCGATCAAATTCAAAAATTCACTAGGCCGCAACTTCGCGAGCCGTCTCTTCACTAATGCGCTGGTGATCTTCTGGGGTTAGCACCTTGCCGGTGACTCGCGTCGTCGTTTCAACTACCAGGCGGCCAAGTTCGCTCTTCATCTCGGCCATGACATTGTCTCTCTCCAGTGCGATGGCTTCCTGCGCCTTCTGTGTGATCTGTTCGGCCGCGGAAATTGCCTCTTGACGCTTCTGCTCGGCCAGACGATCCCCGCTCGCACGCACTTCCTCGATCAACCGTTGCGCCTCCGCGTTCGCCTTCGCCAGAATTTCTTCGTACTTTGCCTGAGCAACAGCGAGTTGTTTCTTAATGTTTTCGGCGTTGATCTGGCCCTCTTCGATTCGACGGCGCCGTTCTTCGAGCATCGCGATGACCGGCTTGAATGCGAATCGTTTTAAAACAAAGTAAACAATCGCAAATAGCACCACCTGGGCTATCAGGTTCGGCCAATAAACACCAAATTGTTGAGCCACGTTACCCAGTGCGTCCATAGAGTCTCTTGATCGGGAGGGTTTCTTTCATCAGCGAGGAAGCGGATGTTGCAAGGCTATCTCGCCTTGCAACATCCACATTCTTTCGCCGCTATTTCGTGAATGCAATTACCAATCCGTAAATTGCAATCGCTTCTGCTAACGCCATTCCGATAATCGCCATCACCAGAATGCTACCGAACGCGCTCGGATTGCGGCCCACCGCCTCGGCGGCTTTGCCGCCAACGATACCGACTCCAACTCCCGCCCCAAGCCCGGCAAAGGCTAGTGGCAGAAACGGACCGACATTCCCGGCATCCGCTGCCAGCATTGGAAGAGTTTCTAACATGTTCGTTTCCTTTCGTTTCGTTCTGCTTTTTACACCGGCCGCCCACGCGGAGCATGGTCTCAACCGGTAAATCTTTTGTTCTTTAGTGGGATCCGCCGTCGTGCTCCGTCGAAAGCTTGATATAGACGGCGCACAGCATCGCAAACACGAACGCCTGCAAAATGCCGACTAACAGTTCGAGGAAATAAAACGGTAGCGGGAATAGGACCAGCGAAATCCAGTTGAACGGTACGGGCAAACTCGCTCCGATTCCGCCCATAGTGTGCAGTAGCGTTTCGCCGGCGTAGATATTTCCAAATAACCGGAACGAAAGCGACACAGGTCTAATTGCAATCGAGATGACTTCGATCACGCCGACAAACAAAAATAATGGAAGAAGCGCATACCAGAGGAACCCTTTCAAATCTCCTTTAGGAGCAAACATATGCTTCAAAAATCCAAGGACGCCGACTTCCTGTATCGTCCAGACTAACCACCAGACCATGAAGAAGAGCGCCATACCCAATGTCATGTTCAAATCCGCATTGGCAGGCCGCAAAAGCGGCTGGCTTATCGCCTTCAATCCGAGCGGACCGCCGCCCGGTTCGCCAAATCCGATCGAACCGACTCCCGGCACCAAACCGAACCAGTTAGCGGTCAGAATGAATACGAAAAGTGTGGCAATGAGCGAGAAGACCTTGGGAATCATATGTTTCCCGACGATCCCTTCGAATGTGACGTATAACGTCTCCACCAGTGCTTCGAACAGGTTCTGTACCCCGTTCGGTATAAGAGTCATTTTCTTCGTCGATTGACGTGCCCAGATCACGACAAGAACTGTGACGATGATCGTCACTAACATCGAATTCGTGAACCACCCAGCTTTCGTAATCAGCGGGTTCGCCGTAACCGTAAGTTCTTCCGCGGCCAATAAATATGTCAGTTCCATGGGCGTGTCGCCCTCCAAGGACTTGGACGCACTCCAGGGGATCAGGAGAATCAGAACAAGCAGGTCAAAGTTTTGGAGGGTGAACAATCATCAAAGCAATGAGCCAAAAGACATGCAAGCGGTTTTGTGAAATTTTTCACAAACCCCTAAAACCACTGCGGATCAGCTCTGACTGAGCCTCGGACGGTCAGTTCACTACACGCGCCAACCACGTTGGCCTATTTACTGAACAGCATATCCCTTGCGATTTTATGTCCACGCGTTTATCGGCTCACGGTGAATCGAAAGTTGGGCTACCTCTTCGAGCGGTTCCCGGCGTTTACTCAAACATTTTGTGCACGTGAAGTAGCTGAGCTCTATAGGCAGGGTGTCACCCCACCGGTCTATTCGATCCGGCATCCATCCGAACCTCGGCCGGCTAACATTCCTCTTGAGAATGTCCCTATTTACTATTTACCCGACACAAACAGCCTCGGGTTTAAGCTCCAAACAAAACTCGTTCCATCGCGTCTGAGAGATCGGTGGTCCGGATCAGGTGATCTCCGGGATAAGGGACGATTTCGAGAAGCCGCGTTTCTCGGCCGGAAGCTGAAAGCAGCGGGTGTCTCTCACCTCCATGTCCATTTTGCAGGGCTCGCCTCGCGCACGGCCTGGTGGATCAAGCGTCTTTACGATATTCCCTACAGTTTCACAGGCCACGCCAATGACATCTTCTGCCCGAAACCGGATCAGAGAGTCGGCCTCGGTGATCTCATTCGTGATGCCTCCTTTGTGGTCGTCGTCAGTGATTTCGGTGCAAACTGGTTACGTGGCCGATTCCCCGATTCCGCAGAAAAGATCCGTCGTGTCCATAACGGGTTGGATCTTTCTCTTTTCAAGCCGGCTACACCCGGTTCGGAGCTCATTCGCCTGTTAACCGTCGGACGACTGATTGAGAAGAAGGGATTCCGTTACCTGGTGGATGCCTGTCATCTTCTCCGAGGCACCGGGCTTCAATTCAGCTGCCAGATCGTGGGTGAAGGCCCTGAGCGTAATCGGCTTGAGGAACTGATCGCACAATATCAACTGGCCGATATCGTTCATTTGACTGGTCCCTTGCCGCAGACGGAATTAACCGAGTTGCTTGCGAAGAGCTCAATGTTTGTATTTCCAGCGGTGCATGACGCGGCAGGTGACACCGACAATCTCCCAACGGTTCTCATCGAAGCCATGGCCAGCCGTTTGCCCGTCGTTTCGACAGAGGTCGCTGGAATACCCGAAATCGTCCAACAGAATGAGAATGGATTCCTTGTCCCAGAGAAGGATCCGGCTCGCTTGGCCGATGCGATTCGTACGATCGCGTGTGACACCACATTGATTGAGCGCTTTGGAATCGCTTCCCGCCGGATCGCCGAGGAGAGATTCGCCCTCTCCAGAACGGTTGGACAGTTAAAACAACTTTTCGCCGCGCAAGGGCTGGACCTGTAGCCCGAGCAGCTCAAAAGCCCGAAGGCTTTCACTCCCGAAGAATTCGGAGTTCGCGGCCAACCTAGTCTCGACGCCGCACACGCCGACACGCCGCTCACGCCGAACTCCCCTTCCCGGGCGTATTTTTGCGAAAAACGCGAGTTAGAAACTGGCACAGAGAGCCCTTTTTCAGAACTTCGACGGGCGGTTTCTAGCGAACCGAGAGCGGTTTCCCTCGTATATCGGGAAAAGCGGCGTAGCTTCCCGCTGGCAATTTCTGGTTGATTTCCTAGAGAGTCGTTCTTTAATCCCTACCTATGTCGAATGAAAACAAAGCGAAAAGCGCATTCATGAAACCGGTTCAGCCAGATGCTGCGCTCGCGAAAATCGTCGGTGAAGCCCCCCTCCCGAGGACGGAACTGACCAAAAAGCTTTGGGAGTACATCAAAAGCAACAAGCTTCAGGAGAAGAAGCTCATCAAGGCGGATACCGCGCTTGAGGCCGTATTCAACGGGAAAAAAGAGGTCGACATGTTCGAACTCACCCGGCTTGTAAATACCCATATCGTAAAGTAAAGCTCAGTAGGTCGAGCAAGTTCTTTGCCCTCCCGATCGCTCACCAGGCCAGGGAGTGTCTTTAGATTACCGGTGTCTTCGTTAACCAAAAAGCTTCTAGCGGCGGCAGCATTCCTTGCTGGGTTTGCGATCGCTTCGTATTTCTTTCCCGTTGTACCGGCGCTTCAGGCGTTATGCGCCTGGGTAGGCGGTTTAGGCCCTTTAGGCGCGCTGTTACTGGCAGTGTTCCTTGGGATCGGCTCGCTCGCTTTCATGCCTGCAAGCCCGTTTATAATCGCCGGTTCAGCCGTTTTTGGATTTCCTCTCGGAGTAGCCGCGGCGCTCATAGGTGTTGCTTTGGGCGCTGCCGGCGGTTTTTGCCTTTCCCGCTGGTTCCTGAGAAAGGATGTGGCGGCGCACTTCACAAAGAACGCGACATTTCGTGCGATCGACATGGCAATTGAGAAAGAGGGCTGGAAGATCGTCATACTGCTCCGGCTTTGCCCCATCCCATTCGGTCTGGCGAATTACCTCTATGGTCTAACAGCCGTGCGTTTCCGCGATTACCTCATCGCAACCATGATCGGAAGCCTGCCGAGCCTTCTGCTGTTCTGTCAGCTCGGCGCAGCAGGCAAAGCCGGACTGGACGCGATCGCTTCCGGTCATGCCGGGCACAGCCCGGGCCAGTTAGCCGTTCTGGCGATCAGCGGCGTCGCAACGATTTGTGCGATCGTTCTGATTCCGTTTTTCGCTCGGAAAGCAATCGCGAAATACGCTCACGTTTCCATTCCGACCACCCCTTCCCACACGGCTTAAAGGGGTTGCGAGTTCGGAATTCGAGGTTCGGAGTTCCGGGTTGGAGTTCAAAGTTCGAGGTTCGGAGTTCCGGGTTATGGCCCTTTCAGCGGATGGGCAGCCTATCCGCTGAAAGGGCCATAACTCGGAACTCCGAACCTCGAACTTTGAACTCCAACCCGGAACTCCGAACGCGGAACTTTGAAGCGCCTAGAGCTCGTATTCCTGCCCAGGCAATGGCACGACGGGCTTAATCCCCGGCAACTCCGCCGATATCTTTGCTTCAAACCAGGAAACAGCAGGTGGATCCCCATGCACCAGAACCACCGTCTTCGGAGATAATTTCCGAATGTAGTCAAAGAGCAGTTCCCGGGGAGCGTGTGCGCTGAAATCGAATTCAGACACACTACACTCCAGTGTATGACCCGGCAGTGACCGGTCGAGTTGGATCAGATCACCCTGCTTGGCGACTTTTAACCTGCCGGCGGGCGAGTCGGGATCAGCATACCCCACAAAAAAAGTCGAGTGCCGCGGGTCGGAAAGGAATCGTTCAGCCAACAAATTGGACAAGGTCTTTTCTGTCATCATGCCGCTCGAGAGCGCGAAAATTTTATTACGCCCAATTTGCGTGGCACCGATCTCACGACCACTGAGCACATGCGGTCCGACGGCATCCAGCAATTGCAATCCTTGGTATTGCCTTTGTGACTCCGACGCCAGCTGATCGTGAACCATTGTTATTTTTGTGCTCAGACCGCCAATATAGATTGGAACTCGTTGCAGCTCTCCCAGACGCCTGAAAAGATGAAACATCGTCAGAACTTCCTGGGTTTTGCCCAAAGCAAACACCGGAATAAGAATTGAACCACCGCGATCGAATGCCTCCTGGATTGCCGCCAGTAGTCGTTCCTCTTCCGACTTTCGCGTGTAATTTTTGCCAAGCGCTCGGTCCCCGCGAGTCGTCTCTATGATCAGAACATCGATCCCTGTCTCCGGGAACGAGGCACCACGCATGAGCGTCTGATCCAGAAAGTTGACGTCCCCGGTGTAAAACACGCTCTTTCCTTCGCCTCGAAGCAAAATCCCTGCGGCTCCAAGGATGTGCCCAGATTCGTACATCTCGAATGTCAGACCATCGTCTGGATCGGAAACCCGCTCACCTTCGACAATCCAGTGCTGCCGGAATCCAACACTCTGCCAGACCTGAGTCGCGCGATCGGCTTCGCGATGGGTAAACAACGGGTACGCCGAAAGTCCAAGTTCTTCCCGTTGTCGAAGCATTACATTTACCGAGTTATGCAACATTACATCCGACAATTTCGCTGTCGCATCGGTCATGAAAACGCGCGCTTGCGGTTGTCTGCGCATGAGCACCGGTAATGATCCGATGTGATCCTGGTGCGCGTGAGAGATTAAAATTGCGTCGAGCGAACCATCGGTGACTAGCTTATAATTGGGCAGAGCTGCTTCACCCTCTTGTTTCGGATGTAACCCTGCGTCCAGCACCAGTTTCTTACCACCCAACTCAAGGAAATAGGAATTCGCTCCGATCTCCGTTTGCCGGGTCAGATTAATAAATCGCATTCTATTAGAATTTGTACGCCTCCGGGTTCGTCGAAACTTCCCGTGAACCTGCGGCGTCTTTAAATCTATCGGATTCGACAGGGAAACCAAATCTTACGTACTGAGAATTTCAGATTGTGCTCACCCCACTTTCATCCAGTCGCTGGAGTTTTGATGCTGCAGCTCATCTCTTAGTGCGCGCAGGATTCGGCGGTCTACCTGCCGAAATCGACAGAGCACAGGCTCTCGGACCCGAAAATGCCGTCACGACACTCGTTGACGCGGCTCCACGAGACGACTCACCTCCCAGTTGGGCGCAACCCGATGACGGACAGGATCTTCGCGAACAGCTGAAATTGGCTGTCACGCCGCAGGACAAGCAACTGATCCAAAAGATTTTGCGGGAAAAGTTTAACAGCGAAATGAAGGATCTGACTCGCTGGTGGCTAACCCGGATGCTCAATACCACCACACCCTTCGTCGAGAAAATGACTCTCTTCTGGCACGGGCATTTCGCGACCAGCGGCGAGAAGGTGCGGCCCGCCTATAAAATGTGGCAACAGAACGAGACTTTCCGGAGAGAGGGACTCGGTAATTTCAGGAATCTCGTAAAGGCCGTAGCGCGTGACCCGGCGATGATGGTCTGGCTAGATACGGTCCAGAGCAAAAAAGAGATGCCGAACGAAAATTTCGCCCGGGAAGTCATGGAACTTTTCACTCTCGGAGAAGGCCATTACACGGAGTCGGACGTCAAAGAAGCCGCCCGCGCATTCACAGGTTACCGAATTGATCAGAAGGACCAATCATTCCGATTCGCCCCAAAACAGTTCGATGCCGGTATGAAAACATTCATGGGCAAAACCGGCCCATGGGACGGCGACCAGGTACTGGATATCATTGTGTCGGAGCCGCAATGCGCTCGTTTTATTGGAACGAAAATCTGGAAGTTTTTTGCCTACGACGACCCGGAACCGAACTTGGTCGACGCGCTCGCAAGCGAAATGCGGAATGTCCATTTCGAGCTGCGCCCGTTCATGAAATTTCTCTTTCTGTCAGAAGAATTTCATAGTCCAAAAGCTCGCAATACCCAGATCAAAAGCCCTGTTCAATTTCTTGTCCAGGCACTCCGGACTCTATCAATCCCGTTGCCGGACTCGAACTTCATCGATTTCGCGTTTCGGCAGATGGGCCAGATTCCTTTCTTTCCTCCGAATGTAAAAGGATGGGACGGTGGGAAAAGCTGGATTAACACCGCGACATTGACATTTCGCTACAAGCTTGCACATCAGTTAGTCGATGGAGTTAGTCCGCAGGAGATAGGATTCCCGAAGCCGCCGGGGATGGAAATGACCGCCGCCAGAGCGGAGATGACTCCTCCGCTGGCTGTAGGCAACATTGTTAGTACAGAGGACCGCTTCCAGCCGGATGCATTGATCCATAAGCTTTTTGTTCGCTCATTTCAGTGCACTCCGCAAAGCGATCTGACATCACGATTTCGAGACTTCGCCACAACGCGCCCGTTGCCGTTGGATGATGATACCGTTCGTGAGCTTCTGGTACTGATGATGACCACTCCCGAATATCAAATCACGTGATTCAATATGGATAACGATCTCGATCTGGTCACTAGAAGAGCGTTTCTGCGCACTTCGTTGTTAGGTGCTGCACTCAGTTGGACCGTGCCGGTGTTCATCGAACGGACGTTCATGACACTAAACGCGCAGGCTGCCGATTCCCCGATTCAATCGATGACCGGGAAAGATCATCCGATCCTGGTGGTGATCCAATTGGCAGGCGGCAATGACGGCTTGAACACGGTGATTCCGTATCAGGACGATCACTACTTCAGCGCGCGTCCAAAACTGGCGATCCCAAAGGATCAGGTTCTCCCGATCGATTCGCTGGTTGGACTGAACCCAAGTCTTGCAGCGCTCAAAGGCATCTATGATGAGGGTAACCTCGCGATCATTCAAGGGGTCGGTTATCCGAATCCTAACCGGTCCCATTTCCGGTCGACGGAAATTTGGCAGACAGCTTCCGACGCTCAGCAAAATCTGACTAAAGGATGGCTGGGCCGTTACTTTGACAACTGCTGTGCAGGTGCAGACCCTACGGTCGGTGTCGTTCTCGGAGAACAACTTCCGGAAGCATTTAATGCGGAGAAGCCGACCGGCGTTGCGATCGGACGGCCGGGTAACCTCGGCTTCGACCGCGAACCAGGCCCTGGAGAAACGCGTCTATTCGAAGAGATGAACGGCTTGGACCCGGCGGCCATGTCCGGCGATTCGATTGGAAACCTGGCCGGTCCGAATAATTCGGGCATGTTGGCAATGGAGTACCTGCAAAGGACGGCCCTCGATGCGCAAGTCAGCACAGACAAAATCAAGAGCGTTCTCAAAGGAACGAAAAACGACGCCGTTTATCCGAAAAACAGGCTGGGCAATTCCTTGTCACTTATCTCACGTCTGATAGCTGGAGAACTTCCAACGCGCGTCTACTACGCAAGCCAGGGCGGATTCGACACGCATGCAGGTCAGGTTAACACGCATAAAAGATTGCTTGCCGAACTCGGCGATTCACTTGCAGCGTTCTGCCATGACCTCAAAGCAAAAGCTATTTTCGATCGGGTAATCGTGATGACATTCAGCGAGTTCGGCAGGCGTGTCGCAGAAAATGCCAATGGCGGCACAGACCACGGGACGGCCGCACCAATGTTCCTCTGCGGCGGGGGTGTTAAGGCAGGACTGTACGGGAAACAACCTTCTCTTGACCGCCTTGATGCAGGAGATCTTTTCTACAACGTCGATTTCCGCTCGGTCTATTCAACGATTCTTTCGAAATGGATGAAAGCGCCGCCCGCACAGGTTCTTGGTCGCGATTTTCCGAATCTTAACTTCGTCTAACCGGAATCGCTCGGAATTACAAATTTCGTCGCGGCACCCTTTTTAAGCGGCCGTTCAGTGCGAAAATGTCACAACCGCTTTGGCTTGTGATATTTTTGCCCCAGTGAAACTTTTGCTCACGGCCGACTTACATTTTCGCAAACCATGGTTCGAATGGCTCCTCCGGGTGGCCGCTCGTTACGATATGGTCTGTATCGCCGGAGATCTTCTGGATATGTTCCACCCTGACGGAGTTGTCCCACAGCTGATATATGTCTACGAATGGATGCAGATGCTCACAAAGCTGGAAGTGCCGATCGCCCTTTGTTCGGGCAATCATGACCTGCCAGGCAACCACCCCATCCTGGTCCCTGGCGTTTCCATACGAAAAGACAAACTTGCAATCTTAGGGGAATTCGCCAAGCACAGCCGATGGCTGCACGCACTTAAGATGAATCATCTTGTTGCCGTCGACGACGACTCCAAGATCTTTCGCAGCCGTTCAGGGGAAGCCATTTCAGTGGTTTGCGTACCCTATTCAGCGGGCGGCTCGATGGTTTCGCCAGGTCCCGCGGCAGATCCCTGTATCGTCCTTCATCACGAACCTCCCGCTCAGACTCTTCTGGCAGAACCGAAAAGCGGGAATCGCGAATTCGCGTTAACCATCGCTCGCGAACAGCCCGCATGGACCTTGAGCGGGCATGTGCATTTCACACAAGGAGCGGGAAATGCGTTTTCTCAGCGGATCGGAAAATCCTGGTGCTTTAATTGCCGCCAAGTTCCACCATCCTCTCACGCACCTCCCGAACCGAATTATATCGTGTTGGATACGAAGAACAGAGAAGCCCGTTGGACTCATTGGAACTCCGAAAAAACGCCGGACGAAATTCGAATCGCGGTATAAAACGCATTTATACTCCTTCCTTCTCAATTCTTGCTTCTCCGGCGCCCCTCCAGGGCTGATCCTATTGTGGGTAGCCGGTCAATTCCATGTATCCGACGCCGTCCACAGGTTTTCCGGAGCGGAACCCCTTCATTCGTATCGCTCCCTCCCAATACACCACCGCTACGTTTAACTCCTGATTCTCAATTGCCGGCGCCAGGTCCAGCTGAAGATCCAGTTTTGGTATGGCCAAGCGCCATGAGATAGGATAGACGGCATGGCTCGACGGACTCACCCAAGAACGAACGGCCTCGAGTCGGAAATCGTTTGCTTTGAGATCGACGGTCACTCCATCCTTTCCAATCCATTTGCCATTTGAATGCAAATCAATGCCACCATTCTTGAGACGCATCTGGTAAAGCATGAGATCCGAGCCGTCAGATAGCTGGATAGCAAACCAGTTCCAGCCCGCCTGATCCGGCGCAAGCTGGTTGGTCGACCACTCCCTGTCATACCACGATGCCCCGTCGACCTGATACGTTTCATCTCCGATCTTGATCGTTCCCTGCGTGGCTAATCGGGTTATCGAATAGTAATAAGAGGCGTGCCCTGTACCGTCAGCTTTTTGACTAAATCCGGATTCGCCCTCTAACAGGACCGGTTTATCCGGTTTCAATTCTAAATTGATCGAGTATCCGTTGGTAGCCGCTTTTAATTTGTAATCCCCGTTCCAGTCGAGCACCCAATCGTCAATCCAGGCCAGTTTCGTTCCTTTGTCGAATCCGGCTTCCCCATAGGCACCGCGACTGGTGCGACTATCGTAGTGAAACTTGTTTGCTCCAATATCCGAGACGGCAAAATGCGCAAACTTAACGTCATTCATTACGAACCGCGAAGTCGTGGGCTCTCTAGAGCCCGGAGGTCGGTATCCATGCCGAAAAAATGTCAATTCATACCCGAATTCCCGCCCGTCGGGTGATCGCAGATTTCCCGTGAAATACCACCACTCGGTCCGAAAATCGTAGTGTGGATAGTTGTCTTTCGGCAACGCAACGCGATAGCCGGGAAGGGCGATTGACCAGCCCTCGTTTTGCGCATTTTGCGCTTCGAGCATGCAAGCAAGCGCACTTAGCATCACCCATTGGAAAAGAAATGCTTTCATCCCTCCATCCTGACCGCATCAATAATGTTTCGTCTTGAAGCGTGACCGGCCTGAAGCAGGCTCGCCAGGGCAGCCGCCGGAAGCAACCAAAACGGCATCCAGAATAGCTGAGTCCATGGAATGACCAACGGAATCGTCCACCCGAAAAAGGCTTTGTTGATCACTTCTGTTAACACGATCGAAAGCGCGATACCGGCAATTGCCCCAAGCAATATCGCGATCGATCCAACCAGTACCGACTCACCAATAATCAGTCCCAGAACCTGCTCCCTGGACACGCCTATAGCGCGCAATATTCCGTGCTCTCTTTCCCGTTCCTTAACGAGCACCGCTACATTCAGCGCGATCCCTATCACCGCCACCAGCAAGGCGATTAGTCGCAAAATTTGCGTAACCGCGAACGTCTGGTTGAACACTTTTACAACCTGATTGCGCAGGTCGCGGTTTGAATAGAACGCGTAATCCAGCGCATACGGATATCCCGATCGAATACTTTGAATTTCTTTTCCTACATCTGTACCGGGGCGCAGGTAAACCGAAACGGAGTTTACTCGAGAGTCGTGCCAGTATTTGTCAAAATTCGCTCTCTGAATGGTCATCAATCCGGAATCACGCGTGTAATCATAGAAGATGCCGGCCACTCGAAACGGGCGCAGTCCGGATGGTGTTGCAACTGTCACGATGTCACCCAAGTGCAAATTCAAACGTCGGGAGAGCGGCTCAGAGATCGCGACGCTATCCGGTTTCCTGAATGCGCGATAGCGGTCGGCATTATGTCCGCCGATAAAGTCCGGAATATTTCGATCCGTTCCCATGACAACTGCCAGGGCGACCGGCTGAGAGTTCACTGTGACAGTCAAGTTACGATAGGTATCCACCATCGCGACCGGCTGTTGTGATTGCAGATACCGGAGCAGATCCGGAGATACAAAATCTTGGTTGCCGACGATTTCGTTGCTGGCCGGAGAAATGAAAAGATCCGCAACAAGCCGCCGGTCCACCCAGCGATTGACCGCAATTCGAAAGGAGTAAATCATGACGGAGACACTCACGAGCATCGCCAGCGCAGAGGCCAGCGCCGCGATAGTCACCGCGTGACGATGCACGGACCGGATCAGGTTACGAGCAGCAAGCCGTGGCAAAAGCCACGAGCGCAACAACCAATTCCCACAGATTCCGCTCCAATAGGTAATGTAGGGAGACAGGCAACAGAATCCGATTAGCGTAAAAAATGCCGCCGCGAATCCTGCAATCCGGTATCCGTGAAGCGCCAACGCGCTCGTACCAAAAGCTGTCAGTAAACTCGCGCCGCTGACGAGAAGCCAATGAGTTCGAGGCTTCTGGCTGCGTTCGATCAGGATACCCATGTTTAACGCTTGCAAGGGGGAGAGCGACGACGCAGCGTTTGCCGGGACAAACGCACCAACAAGCGCGGAGCCGACACCCGCCAACAGCACCACGGGTATTTGCCAGACGGGGAAATAAAAATGGTCGATGCTCGTCAGCACATACAGATTCGTGATGGTCTTCGAGACTGCTGCAACCAGGATATTCGATAACATCACCCCGCCCAGACATCCCAACAGCGTTCCGGCGATTCCGTAGAGTCCCGCTTCCCCGAGGAATAACCACCTGATACTCGCGCGGCTCACCCCGAGCGCGCGAAGCACACCAATTTCCGCTCGCCGACGCACAACGGACGCGGTGACCGTGTTATAGATCAGGAAGACGCCGACGAGTAATGAAACCATGCTCAGAGCGGTCAGGTTCAATTCGAACCCGGATAACATCTGTTCAACCTGCTCGCTTCGATCACCTGGTTGATCTACCGTAACGTCCGGCGGTATCACTTCGCGCACTTTAGCGGTGATCGGGTCCGGTCTGAGCGGATCGTTTATCTGGAGCAAGACAGCTGTCAACTCACCCTGCAACCCAAACAGCTCTTGAGCCCACCCGATATCCATGACGGCGAAGCGCGAATCTCCATCCTTCGCATCCAGCAGAAAGCTGATATCCAGGTCAATTTCCCGTTCCCCGAACTTGACACGGATTTTATTGCCAGGACCTAGCTTGTGAGCCGTGGCAAAGCTTTTTGCGAGCGCGATCGCCCTCGGATTGCCGAACCAGGTTTCTGCATCGAAAGGTTCCCGAATTGAGTGGGCGACTTTGAAATTGGCGAATGGCGAATTCGTGAACGGATCAACGCCTAGTACATGAAGATACTCGCCGGGCCAATCTGGCAACGCCACAAGATGTTCAACCAAGGGTGTCGCTGCCGTCACACCTGGGATCCGCTGAAGCTCAGGAAAAAGAGCGTCACTAAACGTTCCACGAACTTCAAGATTAGCCCGGCCCGCAACCACATCGACCCCGGCTCTAAATCCGGCAGCCGCGCTCCGATTGGCTATCTGGACAGCCAAATAAACCGAAACTCCAAGCGCAACGCTTAGGATGTTGATCACCGCGAGCCCTTTGTGGCGCAACGCGTAACGGACGACGTGCTGGACAAAAAATCTTAAAGCCTGCATCGATGACAAACGCCGGAAATAGACCTCTCCCGGGCCTCTCCGTGCGCACTTCTCACGGGGGCGTGAGAAATGCCGGCTAGCCCGTAAACGGTATCGGCCGATTTGTGGCGCGGCGATAGAGCAAAATCAATCCGATGAACAGGAAGCTGGCAGCAGGAGTCCATGCCGCCACCACCGGTGAAATTCTCGACCCCTGTCCCAGCGCTAGAAAGACATTACTCGACGCAAACAAACCAATGAATAGAAATAGCCCACCTGCAATCCCGCCGAGTGCGCCCCTGCGTGAAAACGCAACGCAAAGCGGTGCGGCGACGAAAATCACTACGAGTACATTCCAGGGTAAGGCCCATCGATACCACATCTGAGTCTTGAACTCAGCGAGATTGGTCTCTGGAAAATCGGCGTTCTCCTTCAGGTAATGCTCCAGTTGCGGCACTGTCATGTATTTACCTTTCATGGAAGCACTTGAGAGCCGCCATGGCGTTTCGCTCCATCCATCGATCTCTTTACGCGTAAAGAACTCTTCACTGGTCACGTTGCCATCCGGGTCGACGTTTGAGATCTTCCCATCGTTAAAGATCCAGGCTTTTCGCAGAGCATCGTAACTCGCCGTTCGACCATAAATCTTGTATTGGATTACTCCGGTCCCGTCCTGCTGGATTACCTGCACATTCCAGAGTTGCTCATTCTTCGCATCCAGAAGTTGAATAAACCAGATTCGAAAATCTCTTCGATTGGGGAAGACAAGCGCATCCATGCGCGAATTCTTCTCTTTTCCCTTCACGATTTCGTCGAGCATGAAGGCGCTGGCCCACTGCCCTTTCGGGCCCAACTCATAATTCAAAAAGGTGCACGCGCCTGTCAAAATGACACCAACTAGAATCAACGGAAGCAAAAGGCGCGGAACACTCACACCAGCGCTCAGCATCGATACAATCTCGTTTCGACGCGACATCCGGGTCAGCACATACAGCAATCCAAGCAAAACGCTCAGCGGCAGCTGGTTTACGATAATAAACGGAAACTGAGCCAGATAAAAATCGGCAATCACACGAAACCCAAGGTGCGCCTCCTGAAAGTCGTTCGCGTGCACCCCAAGATCGTAGACAAGCCAGATCGCAAGCGTCCCAAAGAGCGAATAAAAAAACGGAACCAGGAAATTCCGGATAAGATATCGGTCAAATATTCGAAACACGATCTATGCGGCGCACTTGCGCCCGTCCGCCGAGCCCTTCATGGTACTCAGCTTCTTTTATTATTGTAAATGATCCCTTCTGCACTGTCCCCGAAATAACATGAACTTTGCCGGAATGCTAATTAGGGGACAGGACAGTTGCACGGCTTTTAGCAAACAACAACGGTGATCGCGTTTCGCAAAGATTTCGACCAACAGTTTGTCCAGAACATGCACGATACCTTCGGGCAACAGGGGCTGCTTTCCGGCGCGAAAAATTTCGAGTACCGGCCTGAACAACAGCAAATGGCAACCGCAGTGGCCAGGGCGTTGGACGACCACCGGCACCTCGTAGTCGAAGCAGGTACGGGCGTCGGGAAATCGCTTGCCTATCTTGTACCGGCAGTCCTCTTTGCGCTCGAACAGAAACGAAAGGCGATCGTTTCGACACACACCATCAATTTGCAGGAACAGCTCCTCCAAAAAGATATACCGATCGTTCGCGGATTGATTGATCAGCCGTTCGAAGCTGCGCTCCTTAAGGGGCGACAAAATTACCTCTGCCCCAACCGCCTCGAGCGCGCTCTACAGCTCCAGAATGACCTGTTTACCAGTTCTGAGCAGCAGGAACTTCTCAGAATCAAAGAATGGAGCCAGAGAACGACAGAGGGAACTCTGAGCGACATGGACATCGAACCGGAGCTGTCCGTCTGGACACAGGTCTGCAGCGAGCCGCACATTTGCACGCCGAAAACCTGCGGTGCAAATAATCGATGCTTTTACCAGGAGGCCCGTAAGAAGCTGCTGACGGCCGACCTTATTGTCGTCAATCATACCCTCTTCTTTCTGGCACTTGAAAAGATTGCAGACGCGGAAACCAGGAGCTCCGGATACCTTTTCCCGAATGATTTCGTCATATTGGACGAGGCCCACACGGTCGAGGCGGTTGCAGCGCGGGAAATCGGAATCGGAGTTTCGCAATACGGCCTCAAACAGGCGCTGCAAAGGCTCTACAACCCTAAATCGCAAAAGGGATTGTTTACCGTGCTAAGGGCCCAGGAGGCGATTCGCGAGACCTCCGAATCCATCGAGATCGTCGATCGTTTTTTTCAATCCGTTGACAATGCGTCCGACTTCCGCAAAGGCCGGGAGTGCCGCGTTCGCCGGCCAGACCTCGTACCGGACAACTTGACCATTCCTCTGACACGTTTGCAGGCGGCGGTTGTGGCCGCCGTCAAAGAAACAGATGACGACAAGCTGAAATCAGAGCTTCAAGATCTCGGACGTCGCATCCGCGAAGCGAGGCGCGGTGTCATTGATTTCTTGCAGCAGATTCCGGAGAACCATGTCTACTGGGTTGAGCGCACGGGGAAGATGTCGCAAAACATCACATTGAATGCCGCCCCGATCGATATCTCTTCCGTCCTTAATCGGTTGTTGTTCTCGGAGGATCGGACCTGCATCATGACGAGTGCAACTCTGGCAGTCGGGCAGGACGACCTCGCCTATTTCAGAAACCGCGTCGGCGCGTTCGACGTTGACGCCCTCAAGATTGGAAGCCCTTTTGATTTCGAGCGTCAAATGCGGCTCTTTGTGCCAAAAAAAATGCCCGACCCACGCGATACCAACTACGAAGAAGAGCTCGAGAAATGGATCGAATACTTTCTGAACAAATCAAACGGGCGAGCGTTTGTCCTGTTCACAAGCTACAAGTCAATGACGAGTATCGCTCAAAGAATGGAAACAAAATTGGAGCGGAAATACACGTTCATGGTCCAGGGACAAGGTGCCTCGCGAACCAGAATGCTCGAGAAATTCAAGAAGTCCGAAGACGGCGTTCTTTTCGGCACGGACAGTTTCTGGACCGGCGTCGATGTTCCCGGCGAAGCTCTCTCTAACGTGATAATCACGCGCCTTCCTTTCGCAGTTCCGGACACTCCCTTGATCGAAGCTAAACTCGAATTCATTGAGTCCAACGGCGGCGATCCATTCGTCGAATACTCGCTTCCGGAAGCAATCCTGAAACTGCGCCAGGGCGTCGGTCGCTTGATCCGGACAAAGAATGATCAAGGAATCATCGTGATTCTGGATAATCGAATTTTGAGCAAAGGGTATGGCAAAAGCTTTTTGCAAGCGCTTCCGCGCTGTCCCGTCGAGATTGTCTGACGCTTTTATTTCTCGCAATCTTATCCGACCGATACTGCAACGACGTATATGCCCTATATTACTTTATAGTTTCTTTTTCCGCCGATAGAGCGTCGCGGGATCCACTCCAAGAACCGCCGCCGCCTCGTCGATCGTGCGCGAGTTCGCTATCACCCTCCGCATATGCTCGTTTTCAATCTCTTCGAGAGTCACATTCCCGCCAACCCTGAACTCCGATGAGACCTGGACGATCTCTCCGAGATCCGCTGTCCCGATCTCGTCATCGCTCGCCAGGATCACTGCGCGCTCGATCAGGTTGCGCAACTCCCGCAAATTTCCCGGCCAATTGTACGAATGCATCGCTTCGAGCGCTTCCGCGGTGAATCCGCGAAACGTTTTCCCGGCTCTCTGCGAAAAGAAATCGAGATGTCTTTTGGCGATTCCTTCGAGATCCTGCACACGATCGCGAAGGGGCGGCAGCCGCAGAGAAATGACATTCAGGCGGTAATAAAGATCCTCCCGGAACCGTCCGTCGCGAACGGCTTCCTGCAGATCCCGATTTGTCGCCGACATCACGCGCACATTCGCTCGACGCGGTTTCGCTTCTCCTACCCGCTCGTATTCGCGCTCTTGAAGAAGGCGCAGCAATTTGGACTGAATCTCCAATGGCAGATCGCCAATTTCATCCAGAAACAAGGTGCCGCCGTCGGCTGCCGCGACTTTGCCCTGCGTCTCGACCAAGGCTCCGGTAAATGCACCTTTAACATGACCGAATAACTCACTCTCCAAAAGTTCGCGGGACAGACTCGGACAACTAACAGTCACGAACGCCCGCCCTCTTCTCGGGCTCCGGGCGTGCATTCCTCTTGCCAGAACAGTCTTACCTGTACCGCTCTCCCCTAAAATTAGAACCGTGGCGTCGCTGTTTGCAGCTTTAAATGCAACATCAATAGCGGCCTGCGTGATGGGGGAATGGGTCGTCAAATCGAGCTCAGGCGACTCTGCATTGAGCTGTGACTCGAGTTCCACCACCCGATTTTCCAGACGCTTTGTTCTTTCGATCCGGACAAGCAACTGCCGGACCTGATCCGGAGTACACGGTTTTGGAAGATAGTCGAAAGCCCCGCGCCTCATCGCTTCGACGGCGGTTTCAATCGATGCAAATGCCGTGACAATCACGATCGCAGCTTGTGGCGCGAGCCGGAGAATTTCGTCGAGAACATCCAGCCCGTTCTCCTGGTGGAGCTTCAGATCCAGGAATACAACGTCGAATCCTGACCCTTTGAGTTCTTTGAGAGCCTCAGCGCCCGTCGCGGCCGCGACCACCTCATGGTCCATCGACTCGAGCGCCATTGCCATCGTCCGCCGGATATTCCTTTCATCATCAACGACTAAAGTCCGCATACCCTATATCCCGCCCTAGTGTATCGAGTCATAAGTTGGAGGCATTCCGTCCGGCCCCTGCCGGATCAGTTGGCTGATTTTCGAGGCGCGAATGATGCATTAGTTTGGTGATAGATCATATAAACCGCGTTCTCTCCATGTGCCAAACGAACCAGCCCATTCCAACAGAGAATACCATCGCCAACCGGTTAAAATTCTTTCCACCAAAAATAGGCGCTTGATAAACGTTGCGAGAATCGATTCCCTCAATGCCATCGGTCTGCTTTGTGAAATCGGACCGGTTTGTAAAAAACGTTTCCAATCGCTTGACACTCAAAATACGCAACTGATAAACCTGTAGGACTTTACCCCCAAAATTGGGAATACCCCAAGAAAGACCCCAGAAATGCTTCTCAAGAAACTTCTCACTAGGCGAACCGCCGCGTATTGGCTCGGTTCCATCCTCACTACCGCTTTGATTGCCCCCAATGTGTTCGGAGGCGTAACGCTTCAATGGGCTGGACCGGCCGCCGGACCTGAAGCTGACTTCGCTACGAAGGTCGTCAATGAGTGGGCGCAGAAAACCGGAAACACCGTCAAACTCATCAGCCGCCCCTCTGACACCTCTCAGGCGCTGCAGACGTACGAACAATACTGGGCCGCCAGAAGCCCGGAAGTCGACATCTATCAAATCGATGTGATCTGGCAAGGGATTGCCGCACCACATGCGGTCGACTTGAAGAAATATTACACAGACGCGGAGCAAAAGGAATATTTCCCCAGAATCATCCAGAATAACACTGTCGGCGGCAAATTAGTCTCGATCCCGGTGTTCGTCGATGCGGGTATTCTCTATTACCGGACGGACCTCCTTCAGAAATACGGCTACAGCGGCCCTCCAAAAACCTGGGAAGAGCTGACCGAAATGGGGAAGAAAATCCAGGACGGCGAGCGCAAAGAGGGTAAAGCCGACTTCTATGGATTCGTTTTTCAAGGCAAGGCTAGCGAGACAGTGACCTGCGATGCCATCGAGTGGGTTTACAGCTATGGCGGCGGCACTATCATCGACGCGGACAAGAAAGTTACCATCAATAATCCCAACGCGATCAAAGCTTTGGAAACTGCTAAAGGCTGGGTCGGAACAATCGCACCGGCTGGTGTCGTGACCTACGACGAGGAACCATCTCGAAACGTGTGGCAGGCGGGAAATGCGGCTTTTATGCGAAATTGGCCGTACGCGTATTCGCTGGGACAAGACCCGAAGAGCCCAATCGCCGGAAAATTCGACGTAACTGTCCTGCCTAAGGGCGGTGAGAATGGCAAAAATGCAGCTTGCCTTGGCGGTTGGCAATTGATGGTTTCCGCCTATTCGAAAAATGCGGATGTGGCAGCAGATCTGGTGAAGTTTCTAAGTTCTTCTGATATTCAGAAAAGGCGCGCAATCGAGCTGAGCGCGCTCCCGACTCGACCCGCTCTCTACAGCGATGCTGAAATCCTCGCGAAAGAGGGTTGGTTCAAGAACATGCAGGAGGTTCTGGACAACGCGGTCGCGCGTCCTTCCACTGTGACGGGTGCCGATTACAACCAGATTTCCACCGCGTTCTTTCAAAATGTGAACAAGGTGCTCTCTGGAGGTGAATCCGCGCAAGACGCCGTGAAGAATGTCGAAAAAGTCGGCAAACGATTAATTCGATAGGAATCTGAGGCGCCATGGCAACGCAGGCAAAGGCAATCGATTTACTGGATCGCCAGAGAAGACTGGCTTGGATTCTCATTCTACCAGCTGTTATTGTAGTGTTTCTGGTAGTTGGGTATCCGTTAGGTCAGGTGCTGGTTTATTCGCTCCTCAAATATAAACTGGACGGCGTCACTCCCGCTACCTTCATCGGGATAGACAACTACGTCTCCATTCTAACTGACAGCGATTTCTGGTCCGCTTTCCTAAATACACTAGTCTTTTCCTTTTTCTCGGTAACGATTGAGACCGTCCTGGGCCTCGTCGTTGCCTTGGTCGCTAGCTCTCAATTCAAAGGCCGTTCGTTTCTGCGAGTCGCGATATTGGTCCCTTGGGCGATACCCACCGTGGTATCGTCCAAGATCTGGATGTGGATGTTTAACGATGTTTACGGCATCGTAAACATCGTGCTCATCAACTTCCATCTTATACACGATAAGATCGCCTTCTTGGCTAAACCAGAAACGGCAATGCCGGTGATTATTGCGGTGGATGTTTGGAAGACAACGCCTTTCATGTCGCTGCTTTTGCTCGCCGGTCTCGGTTTGATCCCAGCAGATATGTACGAGGCTGCCTCAATAGATGGGGCATCCAAAATTCGTCAATTCTTTTCACTGACCTTGCCGCTTTTGATGCCCACTTTGCTTGTCGCCTTAATATTTCGCACCTTAGATGCACTTCGAGTTTTTGATATCTTTTACATCATGGTGGGATCTCAAGGAAGCATGGCAACATTGGCTACCTACAACCAACAATGGCTGGTTTCATTTCTTGATGCAGGCATGGGATCTGCCGTCTCGGTAATCATTCTGGTTGTCATCATGGCTTTTGTGATCCTCTACACTCGATTCAGCAAAACTAGCTTCTCATGAGCCAACAAAATTCACAGTCTTCCATTTGGCGATGGCTGTTCTATCTACTGGTTGCCGCTATTATAGCGTTTAACCTTCTGCCATTCTTGTATGCACTCATCTCGTCATTCCGTCCGAACAGCGAACTGTTTTCGACAGATCTGGTGCCTAAGTCGCTAACATTTGATCATTACCGGGAAATCTTTCAGCAGCCGCGCTTCGTCCAGGGATTGATCAATTCGATTATTATTTCAGCATGCACGGTCGTGATCGCTCTTGCCTTCGGCAGCCTCTGCGCCTATGCGCTCGGACGGCTCCCTTTTCGTTACAAAGGATCCGTGCTCTATCTCATCTTGATCATGACGATGTTCCCCCAGATCTCGATTCTTTCGGGATTCTTCGTGATGCTCAAAACTCTAGGGTTATTTAATACACGGCAGGGATTGATTCTGACTTACCTGGTCTTCTCACTTCCTTTTACGATTTGGGTAATGACTCAATACTTTCGGAGCCTGCCAAAGGACCTAGAAGAAGCTGCTTACGTCGATGGAGCTGCCCCGCTGACAGTTTTTTGGCAAATCCTGCTTCCGTTGACGGTTCCCGGGTTGATTTCAACCGGTCTCCTGGCATTCATTGCGGCCTGGAATGAATTCCTGTTCGCACTGACGTTCACGATTACCGACGACATGAAGACGGTTCCGGTCGTGATATCACAATTTACCGGGGCTTCCGCTTTCGAACAGCCCTGGGGAGCGATTATGGCCGCATCGATGGTCGTAACGATTCCGTTGATCATCCTTGTGATGATCTTTCAGTATCGGATCGTGGCCGGCCTCACCGCCGGTGCCGTCAAAGGCTAACGAATCGTTTGAGAGCAGAATGCTACGGTTTAGCCCGGGCATTCTGCTGCCACGGCCTGTGTCGGCCGTATCCAAGATGCCCTTTGGGGTTGTGGCCGACTCCGACTCGCGCCATCTTTTCTTTTTGATCGACCCTTTAACGGTTCGATCCAAAGCGAAGAAAGAGAGAAAACATGGCGTTCAAATTCGAACTAGGGGAATCTTTTCTGACTGGTATTCCACGGGTTGCTCGTGAACAGATCGCAGGCGTTGCTCGATTGCTGAGCGAGAAACCACAGGCAAGCCCAGATTCAATCCATGAAGCACGGAAGTGTTTAAAATCGGTCCGGGCTGTTCTGCGTCTCGCACGCGGCGGGATCCAGGATGACTGCCGGGACCACGAAAATCTGTTTTTCCGGGAAGCCGGTAGGTCGCTTTCCACCGCACGAGATCTTCACGCACAACTTGAGGCTCTCGAAAGGGTAGCAAAACCGGGTCGACGGAAGAGTCGCCTTCAGACAACAGACGAGAACACCGCACACAAACTGATCCAAGAAACTCGCCTGGAAATTGAGCAACAAATCAAGGGCCAACAAATCCATGAACCGATCCAGATCCTCGTTAAGCAGCTTCAGAATGCAAAGCGACGCACAGCTTTCTGGTTCCAGGGAATCCTGCTCCAACCCGGGAACGAATGGGAGACGCTCATCGGAGCCGGTCTCCGACAAACCTACCGTAAAGCACGGAATCTTGTCTCCCAGATAGAAGCGACTGGGCACAAAACAGCTGATGACGAGATTTGGCATGATCTCCGAAAGAACGCAAAAGCGCTTGGTTATCAGTTGCGCTTACTGAAGCCGATCTGGCCGGCTACACTTGGGCCGTTGATCGACGAGATCGATGAACTGACCTCCCGTTTGGGTGATGCAAACGATCTGGCAGCTCTCCAGAAAAGAGTCCGCGAGAAACGATTGCTGGATCATGACCTGGATGACCGGACGCGAAATGATCTAATTCACTCCATCGAGCGCCGGAAACAAAAACTCCGGCTCCAAGCAATCAAATTCGGCCGGATCATCTATTCCGAACGACCCGGACAATTCAACCGCCGACTGGCCGGGTACTGGCAAATCTGGCGCGCGAGCAGGCCTCTTGAAAAGAGCATGGACAGTATGAGAGCGGAGCCTCTGAACGAAACCAGAGGAAGCAGTTCCAAGCCGGAAGCTCTTGCCGGTTGCTTCGCTTGATTTTCACGTCCATTATAGGTTGTGAGTCGAAAAACCCGCACACTGCGTCTCCGTCTCATTGAGGGTCAGATTGGCGAAGTTGCCTACCAGCTAACCAAGGTCCATTTCGCGCAATTTCAGGATCCGGGCCCACATTGGCGGCCGCAGGTCAACATGTTCCAGTGTGCCTCCTGCTTGCGAGTCTGCGTCGCACTGGCCGGCGTCGTCGAAGAAAATGTCGAGCTTGAAATCGGTCCGGACAGTTTGCGCATCAGCGGGTATCGCACGCCTCCGGAACCATTGAAACAACAGGAACCAGTGTTCTCGACTACTCGAAAGGCGGTGCGGGTAATCGCTATGGAGATTGATCACGGACCGTTCGAGCGCGAACTGGAAATCCCCCCCGGTTACGACCATCGGCGTATCACGACCGAATGGGAGAACGGGCTGTTGTGGATCTACCTACCGCGCATAGCACACGCCTGAGACGCCGCCTCATTCGCTCGGCCTCCCGTCCCCAAAACAAAATCTCATGAGCTCACAGCAGGAACAGAACCCTCCGGATCTTGCCTGGACCAAAACACCGCAAAACAACGGCGAACCGGTACCTGAATCGGAACAAGACCGCTCCACTGGATTGCATTCAGACTCTGGAACCAGCATCCAAGAGCCTTCAGAGACGCTTGCGATCTTACCCATCCGCGGCATCGTTTTATTCCCAGGGATGGTCGTCCCTCTCACGATCGGTCGGACTTCCGCGATCAAGCTCGTCGATTCTGAACTCCCCGAGAATAAGCAGGTCGGACTCGTGACTCAGCGCGATGAGCAGACAGAGAAACCGGAGCCATCGGACCTTTATCAAATCGGCGTTTCCGCAAAGGTTGTGAAACTGATCCGGCAGCCGGATGGAGCCGTGATTTTGATTGTACAGGTCCTTCGACGAATTGCGCTCGAGTCTTTTGTTCAAACGGAGCCATACCTCCGCGCTGTCGTCCGGCCGATCAAGACCGTCTCTCCACCGGAAAACGATTCCGGATTACAGGCTTCGTTTAATAACCTTCGTCGCGGTGCAATGGCACTTTTCGACCTTTCGCCGGATGTACCGGATCAGGCACGGGCCGCACTGGCCAGCGTGGAGGATCCTGAGCAAATGACAGATCTTCTCGCGGGCAATCTCGGGATCGAGGTTGCCGCAAAACAGCGGATCCTCGAAGAAAGTGATCTGCTCGCCCGGATGCGCTTGGCGCAGGAAGCGCTCCAGCGCCAGCTCGAGATCGCCGAACTTCAGCAGAAACTCCGAAAAGATGTGGAGGGCCAATTCTCCGACACGCAGCGGAGAGCTTATCTTCGTGAACAACTCCGCGCGATCCAACGCGAGTTGGGAGAAGACGAGGCTGACGGCGAGGAACAGGCAGATCAATTGAGGAAAAAGCTGCAGGAAGCGGGAGCAAACGAAGCCGTTCTCGCCGCCGCGGATAAAGAACTGAAACGGCTAAGCCATATACAGCCCGCCAGCCCCGAATATTCCGTCATTGTTTCTTACGTGGAAATGCTGGCCGATCTTCCTTGGACGAAATCGACCGACGATAATACCGATCTTCAACGGGCGCAGGAAATATTGGATCGAGACCACTATGGCCTCGAAAAAGTGAAGCGCCGAATCGTCGAGTTCCTCGCCGTGCGAAAATTGAATCCGGGCGGTCGCAGCCCAATTCTCTGTTTCCTTGGCCCTCCTGGTGTTGGAAAAACAAGTCTCGGCCAATCGATCGCGGATGCTCTCGGAAGAAAATTTTCCCGGATTTCACTCGGTGGCATTCGGGACGAAGCCGAAATCCGAGGACATCGCAGAACATACATTGGCGCAATGCCGGGACGGATCATCCAGGAGATACGACGGCTCGGCGTACGAAATCCAGTCCTGATGCTGGACGAAGTCGATAAGGTTGGATCCGATATTCGCGGTGACCCGGCAAGCGGCCTACTCGAAGTCCTCGATCCGCGTCAGAACAACACGTTTGTCGATCGCTATCTGGATGTTCCTTTCGATCTCAGCCAGGTGATCTTTATAGGCACGGCGAATTACGTCGAAGGAATTCCCGCACCGCTACGTGATCGTTTGGAAATGATCGGTGTACCCGGGTACACCGAGACCGAAAAGCTTAAAATCGCCCAGCGCTATCTTGTGCCGAGACAGATCGAAGAGCACGGATTGAAGCCTGAGCAATTGCGCTTCGAAGAAGAGGCGGTAAAGGCCATTATCCAAGAATACACTTACGAAGCCGGTGTTCGTGACTTGGAACGGAAAATTGCGGCGATCTGCCGAAGTGTCGCAGCCGAGATCGCGCGCGGGGTGCGTGCTGATGTGGCCCTTACTGCGAATCTGGTGCGTGGAATTTTGGGGAATACCTCCAGAAGCGAGCACGAACAGCGTTTGCCTCAAAGTCTCGTCGGTGTCGTGACCGGCCTGGCCTATACTCCAACGGGCGGCGATATCCTTTTTATCGAGGCAACAAAATACCGCGGAAAAGGTGGACTCCTGTTAACCGGTCAAATCGGAGACGTCATGCGGGAATCGATGCAAGCGGCATATAGCCTCGTTCGTGCGCGCGCAAAAGACCTCGGGATCGACCCGGAAATGTTCGCCGAGAACGATGTGCATATCCACGTCCCAAGCGGAGCAATCCAGAAAGATGGCCCGAGCGCCGGCGTTGCCATGGCAACAGCCCTTGCCAGCCTTTTTGGTAATTACCCGGTACGGAATGACATCGCGATGACAGGCGAAATCACGTTGCGCGGAGTCGTGCTACCGATTGGCGGCCTCAAGGAGAAAAGCATGGCGGCACTCCGAGCCGGGATCAGCGAGATCCTGATCCCTAAAGGGAACGTAAAGGATCTCGACGATATTCCAGTTGAAGCGAAGGAAAAACTTCGAATTCGACCGGTCGAAAAGATTGATGATGTGCTTGCCGCCGCATTAATAAAATCGGCGCCAATCGCGCCGTAGGCGGAACGATTTATCCTATTGAGAACTTGATACCAATCATCATCGACACTGATCCGGGGCAGGATGACGCTATTGCCATCCTGTTCGCATTCGGTGCGAGCGATCAGCTACAAGTTCTCGCGCTGACTGCGGTGGCCGGAAACGTGCCGATCGAGTTGTCTTCGAAAAACGCCCGGATCATCCGCGACTGGGCTGGTCACACTGAAATTCCGGTCTATGCAGGATGTTCCCGGCCCTTGGCTCGGACACTGTTGACTGCGGAAGAAGTCCATGGCGATAACGGTTTACAGGGAGTCGAACTCCCGGAACCAAGCGCAGATCTGGCCCAAGGAACGGCCGTCAGCTTTCTCATCGCAACGCTCTCCGCCGCAAAGGCCAACAGTGTGACGATCTGTTGTCTCGGACCGCTCACGAATGTCGCGTCCGCGCTGATTCAGGCGCCCGGGATTAAAAACTCGATCAAGCAAATCGTGCTGATGGGCGGTGGCCATTTTCAGCATGGGAATGTAACGCCTCGGGCCGAGTTCAACGTTCATGTCGATCCCCACGCAGCGGAACTGGTGTTCCAATCCGATATCCCAATCACCGTGGTCCCGCTCGATGTGACCCATCAGGTACTCACAACCCGCGACCGTATCGATCGTTTTGTTAATCTCGGAAACAAAGCAGGAAAACTGGTCGCCGAGATCCTGCGATCGTACGAGAGATACGATATAAAGCGCTTCGGACTCGACGGGGCACCTGTCCACGATCCTTGCGTCATTGCATTCCTGCTGGCTCCCGAGTTGTTCATCGGCAAACAGATCAATGTGACGGTGGAAACCTGTAGCACGCTGACTCTCGGCGAAACCGTTGTCGATTGGTATAACGTCACTGGCCGCAAACCCAATGCCAACTGGATTTACCAGGCGAACGTGAACGGGTTCTTTGACTTGCTTACCGACAAGATTGGAAATCTTCCCTAATCACACCGTTATTGGGCGGCCCGCTCAAACGTCGCAATAAACTGTCTGACCGGATCCGGCAGCAAGGGATCTTTGCGCCAAACTGCGAACACCACCACCTCCGGCGTGGGTTCAGCCAGTGGGATCAGTTTTAATCGCGTACCAACCATTGCCGCCAGAGAACCGGGAACGAGCGAAAAACCTACCCCGGATTCAACCGCCGCAATGATACTCGTGACGCCGTCGTGTTCTTCCGCAATGTTCGGCTTCCGACCCGTGCTCGCCATGAACATTCCCTCCACCCAGCCGTGATATTCCGGATACTCTTCCCGCCGATAAGCAATCAGCGATTCTCCGACGATTTGCCCGAAAGTGATTGTCTTCATTCTTGCCAACGAATGTCGGGGCGCGATGGCAACGCACATTGGATAGCGAGCGATTTCCTGAAATTCAAAGCCGCGCGCCGTCCGGCGGTCCGGCCGCACCATCAGAGCGATTTGCAACTTCTGTTCGCGCAGCTGCACGAGCATTTCACCAGTGGATAAGTCGTGCAGTTTTATCTGCACTTTCCGAAATTTACTCTGAAATTTGCGCAGCACTTGCGGCAAAATCTGGACGGTCAATGAGGGGGAGTACCCTACATTAATTTCTGCCTCACTTCCGTTGATGGAAGCGCGAGTCGTTCTAACGGCTTCGTCGACCCGTTCGAGAATGTCGCGCGCCTCTTCCAAAAAGATTTTTCCTGCTTTCGTCAGGCGCAATGATTTGGCGCTCCTTTCAAACAATTGAATCGCGATCTCATCCTCGAGGTCACGGATCTGCCGGCTCAAACCTGGCTGCGAGACATGCAACTTCAACGCCGCGCGCGACACGTTCTCCGTTTCGGCCACTGCCACAAAATAACGAAGGTGTCGAAGCTCCATCCACCGCCGAGTATGCCTTCTGGTTATGCTAAGGCAAGAAACTTGATCATTCACTTAGCCCTGTTGGTAGGGCAATGTCCTGATCAAAAGTATGAAAGCACTCCAACGACTCTTCGCGACAGATGATAGTTTAATTCCGTCTATCGCGCGACTCGCACTCGGCATCGTGATGTTCCCGCATGGCGCGCAAAAGCTTCTAGGGTGGTTCGGCGGATATGGCTTCAGCGCTACGATGCAATTCTTCTCGCAGGCGATGCATTTACCCGCTCCAGTTGCCGCGCTGGTGATCGCCACTGAATTTTTCGGCTCAATCGCACTGATTGTCGGATTCCTGGCCCGGATCGCAGCGCTCGGAATTGCCGTCGAGATGATCGTAGCGATCCTGACCGTTCACGTTGCAAATGGCTTTTTCATGAATTGGTCCGGCAGCCAGAAGGGAGAAGGGTTCGAATACCATCTTCTCACCATCGGCTTGGCGCTCGTCGTGATCTTAAGCGGGGCTGGCAAGGCGTCGGTCGACCTGCTTATTGCAAAACAGCAGGGAGCCGAGGCTTAATCTTCTAGCCCCGACAAATGTCGACACTCCGTGCGCATTTCTCACGGAGAGGTGAGAAATGCGGGCTAGGAGCCGATCTACGCGGCCAATCCTCCATAATCGTATCGAGATTCAAACTCCAAAAGCGCCAAAAGCAGCAGAGCCATATTGAACGGATGACGTAGCCGATGAATTCGCATGCTCGGAGAACGCTCCACCAGCATAGGCTTGCATACCACCGATCAGATGCTGGACGCTGTCGAATCCGTTGGATTGAAGCCAACTTGCCGCGAGAGCGCTCTCGTAACCATCGTCACAGAGAACAACCACTGGGCTCGAGGAACAGAGTTCGCCGCTGCGCGTATAGAGTTGTGAAAGAGGGATGTTCTTGGAACCTGGAATCCTGGTCGCTCTCCATTCGTTCGCTGTTCGGACATCCAGAATGGCAGGTTTACGTCCACGAGAGAGCGTGGATTTCAGGTCGAAAACATTGAGTCTCGTTAATTGGTCAGTCTCAGTCAGATCGCTAGCTGCGATAAAGCTGACGGCGTGGGGATAACCCGCCCGTCCCAGTTCCGACGCTGCCCAATCTGCCTCCTGCGCTTTTCTGGCGACGAAAATGATCTCGCTCTCTTTTGTCACAAATAGTTCAACCGACCGCTCAAATGCGCTGTTCTCAAGACACGCATTTAGACTTCCGGGAAAATGCCCCTGAGCAAACTCCGACACGACACGAAGGTCGATCACGGCAGCTCCGGATGCGGACTCCTTTTTAAGCTCTTTTTCAGAAATTCGCGCAAGTCTTCCCGGCGATCGTCGGAACCGCGTCAGCTGAAATCGATTGAAAAACATTGTGGGTGCCTCCTAAGTTTCAGATCAGCTGTAGCACGGTTCCAACGATACAGCCACGTTCTGCTAGTTACACTTTCGGGTGATATTCCGTCATAATCATCTCCCAGAGCCGTTCTCCTTCGGGCTTTTTTAGCAGTCCCCTACGCCCCATCGGCCTCATCGGCCCCATACGCCTCATAGAGTTTGAGGACTAACTGAACGGAAATACGGCCTAGCCCTCCGCACGAACAACCAGCATCGGCTCCTGAAATGCCGTAACTCGATCGGCGGAATCAAATTCGAGTCCCATCGCTTCGCGCAAATGCACTGGCGCGTTTGAGGCTTGTTGAACCAACGCTGCCACCGCCGATTCGCTGCAACCAGCCGTTCGAACCCACCAGTCGAATTCGAGCCGGTAAGGCACAATACGATGTTCCACCCATCGCATTTGGACTTTCGCAATCTCTTCCCGCCACTGATCCACAGTGCGCTGAAGGAAATGTGACGGATCTCGGGTCCGCTCCCAACGATCGACCCAGTCGCAGAGATCGCGCGCAGGCGTGATCTGATCCGACATTACAAATCGGCCCACAGGTGCCAGCACACGGCGAACCTCCTGCAGAAACAGTCCAACATCGCGGAAATGGTGCGGCGCGTGACGTGACGTAACCAGCGTGAAAAGCCCGTCTGCGAACGGTAATCGCTCCGCTGAAGCTTCAATGAATTCAGAATTTGTGACTTGCTGATCAGCGGCCAGACGGCGCGCCTGTTCGAGCATTTTTGGCGCTATATCGACACCGACCGCTTTTCGGACATGCTGCGCCACAGCGATCGCCGTATGTCCTGTCCCGGTGGCTATATCAAGCGCCTGATCGTTCACATTCGGATCAGCCAGCTCGAGGAGAACCGGGAGACTCGGACCGTACCGGTGCACATGGCTTGTCGCGTACTTCTCTGCGTTGCGATCGAATTGATCTTTGCTGGATGCTGTCGTCATCGGGATAACCCCCTCATCGATTATTGCGAAAAAATCTCCGCCACACCGCCAATAATTAAAATGAATATTACTAATAAATAACATTATTGTGCCTTATGACAGAGCTTGAATTGTACCGGAATTTTGTCGCGATCGTTCGTGCAGGGTCGGTCTCTGGCGCCGGTCGCGCCCGTAGCCTGACGCAACCGGCCGTTAGTCAGCAACTCGCTGCTCTCGAAGAGATCGTCGGACTTCGGCTTTTTCGTCGAACTCGCAAAGGGATGCTTCCAACGGCGCGCGGTAAAGCGCTCTACTCGCAGTTATCGGAGCCGATCGATTGGTTGGAGAGAGTCACGCGCAGTCTGCGAGGCCAGCGGATTTTGTCTGGCACCGCCCCTGTCCGGATCGGGGCGTCACCTGACTATTTCCATGCCGTCGTACTGAAGCGGCTGAAAGACGCTAATCTTCAATTCATAGTCACATTCGGGGAAGGAAAAGATTTGCTTCTGCAACTCGAGGCAGGTGTCTTTGACGCTGTCATTTCGACACAAATGCCGGCGTCACGGACGCTTCAGCATTGGATCACCGGCGAGCACCAATTTGTGTTGGCGGGTTCTGTTGATTTGCGAAGACCAAAGAAGATCAAGACGCTCTCCGATCTAGGGGTGTGGCTGGCCACCCTCCCGTGGGTCAGTTATAGTTTGGATTTGCCGATCACTCGACGGTTCTGGCAACAGAGTCTCGGACGCAGATTCGATGCGAAGCTTGCCTTCGTCATTCCTGATCTCCGTACCGTTGTCCGATCAGTCGAACTTGGGTTCGGAGTCAGTATCCTTCCCGACTATCTCTTTGAAAATGCGCACGAAGAAAGAAGAGTGCACGAGCTCTGGCGCATTCGATCCTTGATTCCGAGCGAACGTTGCTGCGTTGCGGTCCGTGACGCGGACTCTGACCGCCCTGACATCCGCCGCCTCATCGAAAGACTTGCCGCTCAGAACTTGAGACCAGCGATCGAACCTGTGAATCAATGATTGCTTCAACCAAAGGCTGTCGCAGGCGAGCTAATAAGGCTCTTGCCCCACTGACAACTGACAACCGACACCGACTGCTTCCTCAGCTCGGAACGCCCTGTTCCACCTCGACGAGTTCGACAGTGAACTCATCGCCGCTACAATCCACTTTCGCATACGAAATCGGCAAGTTAAACCGTCTCGGTCCAATGCTTCCAGGATTGACGTAAAGGACACCTTTACATCGGCCGATTTCCGGCCGGTGTGAATGCCCGGAAATGACCATTGAAATTCCTGCCGCTGCGGCGTCGAGATCGAGCAGACTCAGGTCATGTAAAACATAAATAAGATGATCGTTCACCGAAATCAGTTCTGTCGCAGGCAACGAGGTCAACAGGCAGTCTGTATTTCCTCGCACCGGAACAACGGGCGCGATTGACTCGAGACGCTCCAAAATGGAGCGAGGGCCAATATCCCCCGCGTGCACAATCAGGTCGAACGACTTCATCGCTTCCAAAACCGGCTCTCGCAGGAGCCCATGCGAATCTGAAATGAGAGCAAACCTTTTGATCGAATTAAATTGCCTGGACGGATATGACATCTGCTTTGCCTTAAGTCGACCAACCACCATCAATGACGTGGATTTGTCCAGTTGTGTAGCCCGATTCGTCCGAAGCCAGATAGGTTGCAAGCGAGGCGATTTCTTCCGCTTCACCAAGCCGGCCCATCGGTTGCCGGGCAACAAAATCCGCCCGCACAGCCTCTTCTGAGCGACCGGAATTAGTTGCCAAGGCCCGGATTCGGGCGTTGAGCGACGGCGTTTGCACCGTTCCCGGGCAGATGGCGTTACATCGGATCCCCCGCCCAACAAAATCAGTCGCCACAGATTTGGTGAGCCCGATCACCGCAGCCTTCGTCAACGAATAAACAAATCGATTGGGGACACCGGTCACGCTCGACGCAACCGACGACATATTAATAATTGATCCCGCTCGCCGCGAAATCATTGCCGGCAAGAAGGCGCAGATGAGAAGGTACATGGACCGGACATTCAAGTTAATCGCGAGATCCAGCTCGGTTTCCGAAGACTCCAGGATTGTTCCGCTATGCACGATGCCCGCACAATTGAAAAGTATATCGATTGGCCCGATCGCAGCAGTTACATGTCGAACCGCTTCTCGATCCGTGACATCCAACCGGAATGGAACCACATTCGGAATCGAAGAAAGTGCCGCTTCATCAATATCAGTCGCATAAACCTTCGCTCCTTCACGAGCGAACATCGCCGCTGTTGCGCGACCTATGCCATTCGCCGCGGCCGTTACAAGTGCAACCTTGTGCGCGAGGCGCTCAGCCATGGTTTTTACCCGGTTGATTCGAAATCAGCATTCTATTGTACCTAGCCTATCAAACAATGAGCCCAGACACCAGCCCTGCCCAGACCTCTTTGTTGAGCGACTCTCCGAGATCCAATATCGCGTCCTGGATAATGGCGGGTGTCGCGTTGTTTCTTGTGTTGAAACTTCATTGTCTGTCGGCTCTTCTCGGCGGTCTGCTCGTTTACGAACTGGTAAGCCTGCTTGCCCCGCTCGTTGAAAAGCGGCTCACGAGCAAAGGGGCTCGTCTTGCGGCGCTGGGCGCTCTCTCGATTCTTACCATCACTATCCTGATCGTCCTGATCTTTGCAGTATTAACATTTTTCAAAAGCGACGCCGGGAACATCTCTCGCGTAATGGACAAGGCAGATCGCATGCTGTTGAAAGCCCGAACTGACTTGCCATCATGGATTGTCGAAAATGTGCCGGGCGACGTAGATGCATTGAAATCAATGGCGAGCCAATGGATCGACGACCATCTCAAGGAAATCCAACAGTTCGGCAAAGAGATTACCCACTTCTTTGTTCGCAGCCTTGTGGGGATGGTGATCGGAGCACTTGTCTCTTTGCACGAGAACTCTTCCCATACCGGTCATAGGCGTCCTTTGGCCGCAGCGCTGGTTTCGAGGATCTCCCGATTCGCGCGATCGTTTCGGCACGTGATCTTTGCCCAGATAAAAATATCGGCGATTAACACCCTCTTCACTGCCATTTTTATTCTGGTGATCCTGCCACTGTTTGGAGTTCATCTACCGTTGGCAAAGACGCTCGTCGCCGTGACGTTCGTAGCCGGGTTGCTTCCTGTGTTGGGCAACCTGGCTTCCAACACTCTGATTTTCATCGCCGGCCTCTCTATTTCCGCTTACGTCGCAATTGCCGCGCTGATCTTTCTCATCGTTATTCACAAACTCGAATATTTTCTCAACGCGAGAATTGTCGGAACCAGAATTCGCGCCGAAGCTTGGGAGCTCCTAATCGCGATGCTGGTAATGGAAGTTGCTTTTGGAATCGCTGGCCTGATCGCTGCGCCGATCTACTATGCTTACGTCAAACAAGAATTAACCGAGGCCGGGCTGATCTAGTCCTCAATTTCTCACGAGGACGTAAGAAATGCGGGCTAATGTCCAAAGCGATCGATGCTGTACTGCATCAGATGCACTTGCCCGGCAAGCCACGTCATGATGAAAAGGTATACGGCCAACAAAATCGCCGCCATCCCAAACCCGGCTACTGGCACTACAAGGTGCTCTCGATAAAACTTCCTGAATTCGTCTTTGTTCATGGGGTCGGGCCCAATGTAGGCAATCACACAAGAGGGTGCACCAAAAAAATTCGTCGTTCGATCCGCCAAAAAATCTGTCACCACGGGTACGGATAGGGTTGCGGAGGCGGTCCGTATCCATACGGTGAATATTGCGGACCGAATGGGTAATCAGTGACATTCATCCTCCTTTCGTGATACCGGGACGTCACTCGATGTGATCTTCGGTGCGATTCGTGGCTCGCCAAATGTCGCGCTCTAGCGCGATGTGTCGATCCCTCCGGCGTCGATCTTCCGGCTCCGCCGATCTCGTGAATCTTTGCTTCCTCGTACGCATTGATTGAGGAATTCAAATCAGGATCGAGCCTTCGCATCCGAGAAGCCAACACCGCATAATACTCCCTGAGATAAGCTCGTCGTGAACTCGCATGCGAACTCGATCGAGCCCGTTTCAGCAAGTATTCGGCTCGCGGACTGTCCATCGCACGCAATCGAACTTCTTCAAACCGTCCGTCGTCCGCTGAATCCCTTTTCGAATTGGCCTCGGCGCTTGAACGGTTTTCCCGATCTGGCTTTGCAGGCACCTCAGGAAGCTCGCCCGATTTCGGCAACAAATCCGTGTCGGATCCTTGCGGGTTTGTGTCCGGCGTCGGAAGAACCGGTTCTCCCGTATCGGAAGCACTCGAACTTGGTGCGATCACCGGGGACGGCAGATCTTGAGCCTTCAGCGCCGTCAACATCATCAATAACGCAAGCGAAAATACTGCCTTCCGTCTCATTCTTCCCGGGCAAACACTTGTCCCCATGGTAAAGCTTATCCGTTGGCTAGTCTCTAAAAATCCATCAAAACCGCGCGTGAGAGTTGGCTCTCACAAAGACGTTAAATCAGCCCGGTGCCGTCAGTCCGAAAATGCGATTGATTCCCCTGTTTATTTTGGATATTTAAATATCTGGCAATGACATACCAAGTCGTAGCCTGATTCTTACGCCGTATTGTATGAGAGATCTCCGGGCGGAGCTGGTCGGGTACGGTCACTACAGCCTTAGGGAGCCACGCTCTGGATGAATCAACACCTTGGCTTGCGACTTCTGCTGCTCGAACAAACAAAAATTAAAACCGCAGACAAACATCTCAATGAATAGCCATGATCGTTCCTCCCAAAAACCCGATACAAGCTCGGGATTCACCCGTCGCGCGGCGCTGCGTCGAGCAGCCGCTACGGGAGCACTGTTCTCGCTTTCTTCACTCGGCCTCGGCATAGCGGCCAGCGCAGAAGCCGCAGAAGGAGATAAATTCGGTAAATTTCCAAAGCATCCCGTTTGGAAATTCACATTCGTGAACCACGTGACCACAAATCCTTTTTTTGTCCCTACACGGTACGGAGCAGAGGACGCTTGCGCACTGTTGGGCTGCAATTTCCAGTGGGTCGGCTCCGAGAAATCTATCGCGACCGATATGGTCAATGCTTTTAACACAGCGGTTTCCGCAGGCGTCGATGGGATAGCGTGTTGTCTGGTTGATCAGGCTGCATTTAACGACCCGGTCGAAAAGGCGCTGAAAGCTGGGATACCGGTCGTCTCTTACAATGCGGATACGACGGGCAACAAAAGATTGTGCTATATCGGCCAGGATCTTTATGTATCGGGGAAAGGGCTTGGTCAGCGCATTGTTGAACTCGTCCCGGAAGGCGACGTTGTCGGATTCATTGCAACACCCGGACAGCTGAATATCCAGCCGCGCCTGGATGGCGCGAAGGCCGCGATCAAAGAATCCGGTAAAAATATCACACTTAACGAAGTTTCCACGGGAGCTGCTTTAAACGACGAAGTTTCGGCGGTCGAGGCCTACTTTGCGGGTCATCCGAACATCAAAGGAATGTTCGCTGTTGATGCGGGGAGTACAGCAGCCGTGGCAAAGACGATGGCTGGACATCAGCTTCAATCAAAAGGAGTTCACGCCGGAGGTTTTGATCTACTGCCAACCACCTTGGACGCGATATCAAAAGGGGATCTCGATTTCACCATCGATCAGCAGCCATACCTCCAGGGCTTTTACACCGTTCTTGTTCTTTTCCTTTACAAAATCTCTGGGGGACTGACCGGGCCTTCGGATATCAATACAGGCCTGAACTTTATCACAAAGACTAGCGTCGATCCGTTCCTTCACACTCAAAGCCGTTACGAAGGCAATTCGGGCGAGGAAAAGGTCCTTACACGCTCAGGTCCCATATAAAAGTACCCGCGAGACACAATGCCGACGGATAACGCGGAGACAGTGCCGCAAGAAAATATGCCCCAGCGAACGGAGCGCCGGGGCTTGGCAAGTAGATTGGCGCTCTCCGTGCTACGCTCGCGAGAAGCCAGTATCGCGATCGCCGGGATTGCGCTTGTTATTTTTTTCCAAAGCACTGCTCCGGCATTTCTGTCGGGAGGAAACATCGGTAATCTCGCTGGGTACACTGCAACAACGTCCATTATCGCTGCTGGAGAGGTCATGGTTTTGATCTCGGGTGAGGTGGACCTTTCCGCAGGACAAGTTTATGCGCTCTCCCCGTTCGTCATGTTCTACGCGCAGCAGGCAGGAATTCCGGCTGTGCTCGCGATAGTCATCGGACTCATTCCCGCTGCGATGATCGGTTTGATCACCGGACTGATCACTGTCGCTCTGGAGATCCCTTCTTTCATTACCACGCTCGGTACGCTATTCCTGATTAACGGCCTTACACTTACGATTTCCGGTGGTTATCCCGTGCAGCCGAAACCTGGCCCAGTTATTGCCGGTTTGTTCGGTGGTAACCCTTTCTCCCAGATAATATGGGCAATCGGAGTCATGCTCGTCTTCCAGTTCGTTCTCGTCAAAACTCGCTGGGGCATGCACACCATCGCCACCGGAGGCAATCTCAATGGAGCAAAGGAAATCGGGATCAAAACCGGTCGAGTCAAAATCGGAAATTTTGTCCTTTGCAGCCTGTTGGGTGGTTTAGCCGGGATACTGGATTCGTTTCGAATTGGGTCAATTGATCCTCTTGCCGGAGGAACTGATATCATGTTCATGGCGATCGCGTCGTCGGTCATCGGTGGGACATTATTGACAGGCGGCTCAGGTACAATCGTCGGGGCATTTCTCGGTGCCGGAGTGCTAGGGATTTTGAAGGACGGATTTACTCTTTCGGGTGTCAGCGCCTATACATTTGATATGATTTTGGGCGGCGCCATTCTCATCACCATGCTGATAAACGTTCACCTGAGTCGCCTGCGCGCCGCCGGAGGAAAGCGATGAGCGAAGAAATGCTGCGTGGCGAGCACCTCTCCAAATCATTTGGCCGGGTTACTGCATTGAAAGACACAACGATCCGACTGGACAAGGGTGAAGTTCTTGGCCTCCTTGGAGACAACGGTGCGGGCAAGTCCACTCTGCTAAAGATTTTAACCGGCTTTCATCAACCCAGCAGCGGCAAGATCTTCTTCCAGGGGAAAGAACAAGTTCTCAAGTCCGTCGGCTACGCCCGTTCGCTTGGGATTGAACCGGTTTACCAGGACCTGGCGTTGATAAATGAATTGAGCGTTTATCGGAACATGTTCCTGAAACGGGAACTCTTGACCGGCGGATTCCTCCGAATACTGGACGACAGCGCGATGCGAAAACAGGCGAAGGAAAAATTGAAGCTGATGGGAGTGCACATTCCGTCTGTGGATGTTGAGATCTCAAAGCTGTCAGGAGGCCAGCGACAGGCGATTGCCGTGGCCCGGTCTGTTTACGCCAACGCGAAGGTGCTGCTGCTAGACGAACCCTTGGCTGCAATGGGCGTGAAAGAAAGTACGATGATCCTGGATGTCGTCGAACGTTTAAAGGAAAAGGGGGATGTCTCTGTCATCATCGTCGCGCATAATTACGCGCAAGTTTTCGATTTTTGTGATCGAATCAACCTTCTGCAAAACGGTGAAATTACGTTCGACCGGAAAACGAGCGAAACGTCTGTCGAAGAACTGACCAGCCTCGTCGTCAGTGAATACAGGATCGCTCGAGGAAGAGGCACTTAGCCCGCTCAACGGCGGAAATCCGATTTGGGATTCCCATCATTGAGAAACTGGACAGCGTTCTGCTGCAACGTCTACGGTTTCTGCAACAAGCTCAGCTGAATCTCCCGGGGACGAAATTGACTGAGAACCGGCAACCAGGGAAACCGCTCGAATCCGGAGTCAGGATAGAGAACTGCATGCACAAGGTAATCGCGGCTTAACAAGAGCTTATATCCTTTCTTCTCGATATCCGCCGCGGTGAAGCCAAACCAGTCGGGCCCGATGTGATCATCCCAAAAGACGATCGTTCCCGACGGAGCCGTTTCGAGACGCTTGACTAATCCTTCCCGCCCGCTGACTTGCGGACTGCTCTGAAGATTCTGCTCCAGAACGGTGCACATTCGGCCATTGCTCCAGATCAAACCTGAAAATGACTTCTGATGCTGGTTCAACCAGTCGGCCATATCGTCGATGGCAACCGGATCACGTGCCCACGTCATCGTGTCGATGTACAAGAGGCTTGTGACGAACGAAAGGGCCAGGACGATGCACCCGGTTGCGCCGAGAATTATCCGCGGAACGCGCACCAGTCTGAACAGGCTCCATCCCTGCAAGGTCAACACAGCGATTGCCGGCGCGACAGAAACCATGTACCGCGGATACCCTGCCTCGCCGAAAAGGCCAAATTTGCGGAATATGGAGTGCAGCAGGAAAAACAGCACAACTGCGGAGGTCACAAGAACCCAACGATTTGAGCGCAATCGATAAAAGAGACCAATCACGCAAGGAACGACCAAAAGTCCGCCAGCGAATTCCCACGCTCGCTGTGCGTAGCTGAAAAACGTGCCGTGCCCGTACATCTCTTTGTGCCAGGTTGCCGGCCAGTTGTGCAAAATGAACAACGGATCCCCTGTGATTGCGAGTGCGGCAACCCACCAGATCGCAACGCCGAAAGCCAAAATCAACACAGAGGGAAACTTGGTTACAACACGCCGGAAAAGCGGGACATATCCGGACCCACTCCCCGCTGAAACCAGGACTAAAATCCCCCACAAAACACAAAGAAAGACGCCTTCCGGTCTGGCAAGCGGCAGCAGAGACGCAATCAACATCCCGGTTTTCGTGCGACCGTTCAGGTGGCAACGAACCGCCAGTACAAATACGAGCGCGAACACGACCTCTGTGAAAAGGTCGGTGAAAAGCTCAAAGAACACCGGCTCTCCCAGTAAAAAGGGAACGACCAGCCACGGCCGGGGTAATTCCAGATCGCGCGCGAGGCTACAGGTCTGCCAGGCAACGACCAGGCTTATTGCGAGCGCAAAGAATCGAGCGGCGGTGTATCCAAAAAGGGCGACAGGAGCAAATAAAGCAGTAAACAGCGGACGCGCCCACACATTGACCAGGTAAGATGGATCGACCCATGCGGTGCGAGCCATCAGAAAATGGTAGTCCGTGTCCTGTTCAGGTGACCCTGGAAAAAACAGAATCAGGAGGATTCCAATGATCGCCATGACTGATAGAGCCACGATCGTCGTCCGTGAGTTGATCGGTTGCTCCATACTCACGGCCGCTCTGAGCACCGACTCGAAAACCGTGAATTAGTCATTCTCATAAATTTGGAAAGAGCGAACTCCATTCCATTCCCCGCAATTTTTCCAGTTCGAAATTGCAAAAATGCAATCAAAGGGAGGAGTTTGGAGTTCAGGGTTCGAGGTTCAGCGTTCATTGTGCATTGTCGAGATTCCGATTTCGGAGAGACCATCTCTTCTCAGGAAGCGGTCCTCGGCCCGGCGGGCCGATACGACTCAGGCCAGGGTGAAGCGCAGCGGAACCCTGGGAACTCACCCAAAAACGGGATCCGCCCCACAGGGGCGCCAGGAGCGTGGCTAACACTTCGCTCGTATAATTCATCCGCCGAACGCCGAACGCCGAACGGTGAGCGCCGAACGGTCTCCACCCCTGACTCTTCATTTTGCCTTCCGGCTTTCCCCTTCTGTTTGACTTGCCGGAAAAACTCTCTGAGAAGTGATAAAGTTCCGATGGAGTTTCGCGAGGTGGACCATGAATGAACAAGCTGAACTGAGCTGGGATGGAAACAAAGCAACGCTACCTCTGGTAACCGGTAGCCTCGGTGAACGCGCGGTCGACATCAGCAAGTTGCGAGATCATACCGGCCTCATCACACTGGATAACGGCTACGGCAACACCGGTTCATGCAAAAGCGCAATCACCTATATCGACGGGGAAAAAGGAATCCTCCGCTACCGCGGCATCCCGATCGAAGAACTCGCCGAAAAATCGACTTTCCTGGAGACGGCCTACCTCATTATCTACGAGAAACTCCCTAATCACGCCGAACTGCGCCAGTTCTCCGATCTCCTCGCAAAACACGAGTTAATGCACGAGGACATGAAGTTTCATTTCGAAGGCTTCCCGCCTAATGCGCATCCGATGGCGATTTTGTCCTCTATGATCAATGCCGCAGGCTGTTATTATCCTGACCTGCTCGCTCCGCAGGAGTCCCAGAATTTTGACAACGCCACGGCGTTCATCATTTCGCAGGTCCGCGCAATAGCCGCTTTCGCCTATCGCAAATCCCGCGGGCTGCCGTTCATTTATCCAAAGCCGCAATACAAGTATACGCCGAACTTTCTTCACATGATGTTTTCGGTGCCTTACGACGATTACGACCTGAAACCCGAAGTGGTTCGCGCGTTGGATTTGATCTTTTTACTCCATGCAGATCACGAACAGAATTGTTCCACATCGACCGTTCGAATGGTTGCATCAAGCAGAGCCAATCTTTTTGCCAGCGTTGCCTCGGGCGTCTGCGCGCTTTGGGGCCCTCTCCACGGGGGCGCAAACCAGGCGGTGCTCGAGATGCTCCAGGAAATCCATCGCGAAGGAGACGATGGATCAAAATTCATCGAATCCGCGAAAAATAAAAAGAGTGGGCGACGATTGATGGGCTTTGGTCATCGCGTGTACAAGAGCCTTGATCCCCGTGCGAAGATCATCAAGCAGCAATGCGACGCTCTCCTCGCCTCTTTAAAGATTGATGATCCTCTGCTCGATATCGCGATGCGCCTTGAACAAGCCGCCTTGAGCGATCCCTACTTTATCGAGCGGAAACTTTATCCGAACGTTGATTTCTACAGCGGCATCATGATGCGGGCGATTGGCATCCCGCTCGAAATGTTCACCGTCATTTTCGCCATCGGCCGGATGCCTGGTTGGATCGCAAATTATCGCGAAGTCAGTGAAAGCGAAGGTGGCCGCATCTGCCGCCCGCGCCAGGTTTATGTCGGCGACCCACTCGCCACCTACACCCCAATCGATGAAAGAAAATGAGCCCGTGCGCGTTGTCGCATCCGCATGATCGACTTCGGCAAAACCTGAGTTGATTCTGCAAGTGTTCCCTTGAAAGGTAGCGCATGGCTGACTTCAGATCCGAACTGCAAGCGTACGATCAGTACATTTCGCGACTCTTTGCCCCGGAGGATGATGCTCTCGAATCCGCACGGAAAGAGACGCAGCGAGCTGGCATGCCGGAGATCAATGTTTCAGCAAGCGAAGGCAAGCTTCTCCAGACACTTGCACAAATCATCAACGCAAAGCGAATCCTCGAGATTGGGACACTCGGCGGCTACAGCACAATCTGGCTTGGTCGCGCACTGCCGCCGGACGGTAAGCTCGTGACGCTGGAGATCGATCCGGAACACGTCGCTGTGGCTGGACGAAACCTGGAGCGTGCAGGTTTGGCAAAGAAAGTGGAGATTAAGCTCGGTCCGGCGCTCGATTCGCTGAATCAAATTCGATCCGGTGCCGAGGCGCCGTTCGACATGATCTTCATCGACGCTGACAAAGAGGGTTATCCAAAATATCTCGAGGCAGCTCTCCCGCTACTCCGCGATGGCGGTCTGGTCGTCGCCGATAACACGCTCCCCGACTCGGTTCTAGACTCCGGTCGCAACCATGGAGCCAAACTCTATAACGCCGAGGTCAGTTCGCATCCAGACTTGATCTCAATCCTCGTGCCTGTCCTTCGTACCCGCGGAATTGACGGATTGCTGATCTCCCTGAAGCGGTAGTCCGTTTTCAGCGTCATTCGGGATTTGAAGATGGCGCCGTGATTTCGCCGAGCCCCTCCGGCGCAAAGTCGCGATCGGTGTAGGTGACATCGTGTTTTATCCGCGAGCCATCCAGTTCAGTCACGGAATCGCCGCGCGGACCTCGCACCGTAAGTTCGGCGGGGATGGAGTGCCCCTTGTCGTCGGTGCTGACGCGAGTGGTATCTATGCGACGCGCCAATCGGCCAGCCGACATGTATTTTTCCACGCGGAGTGGAACGAGCCGGACAGGGTCAATCCAACTGCGCACACTTGCGTAGTTGGAAAACTGGCCCTTACCAGGTCTCGATTCAAGAATGACGCAATTCACACGATCCAGAACCTCGTTGCCAACTGTCGTCTGGTTTTCCCATCCAAAAAAATTCTCGATAACGTCCTCGTAAGATAGATCACTACCGAACAAGGCGTCGCTCATCTGCGACGAATTCAGACTGTTCGCCTGGCCAGGTGGGATGAAAAGGTAACCGGCTGCAGGGCTGCCCGCTACTTTATGCAACAAGACGCTTTCCCCTTTGCGCTCCTTAGGCCAGAGCACTTGATAAAGGATGTCGGCGACACTGTCGGTGCGGCGTTCCTTGATCTGAAGTTGAAGAATACTCTTCGTCGCGCCGTCAGGTTGTTTCACTTGAAGACGGAGTCGCACATAAGAGGTCCCACCCTGTAGGCTGGAAAGACGGTTAGCAAGATCCTTGGGTGATGACAGGGAAATATCGACCGCAACGGCAACGGTGGACGAAGCCAAAAACGCGATACTAAGCGCAGCTCGAACAACAACATGAAAAATCCCTGAACGCAGCAGCTTCATTCGTATTCGTGTCGAGATTCTAGCCTTGCAAGGCCCGGCTTGGAGCGAGCCTGGAGCTCCGCCACGCAGGGTAGAGCCCGCTGAGGATGCCCACCGCGACGGCGATCGCCACTGAAATCGCGAGAAGTCCGATGCTCAGATCCGGCTCAAGGAGACCGCGGATGGCAGGTGTCATTCCCAGAATTTTTACCCCAACGGCGCCAATGAGAACGCCCACCACACCGCCGAACAGGCCAAGCAGAGCCGACTCCCACAAAACCATGCGAACGATCCGCGCACGCTTCCAACCAAGTGCGAGCAGGACGCAAATTTCCTGCGTGCGCTCAAAAACGGTCATCAGCATCGTGTTCATCACACCAAGCACGCCGACGAGCACCGCAACCAAAGAAGTGCCCCAGCTCATTGCCCGTGCCATACGGTACGCCTCGCTTTTGTTAATATTATCGGCTGCCACCACGGCGCGACCTTCAGGCACAAGTTTGTTAATCTCCTCACAGAGACGGTTTACTTCCTTGGCACTGGTGGAAGGCGTCACGCGAAGATCGATAACGTTAATCTGATTCGCGTTGCCCGTGATCTCCTGGAAGATTGGTAGAGCGAGAACGATCGAGCCGTTCTCCACCCATGCATTTCCATCCACGATGCCGACAACTGACAATTCCTTGGTTTCAACCTGGATCTCGTCACCCACTTTCTTCTTTAGCACATCGGCCGCCGTGCGCCCCAGGACGACGGCAGGTTCAGCAGCATCACGTGGCATTCGCCCTGAGACCAATTTGAGGTTTTCCCAAGAGAATCCACCCCACTCGCGAGCTGATACCATGATCATCTCAGCATTCTCGACACTCATCAAATCTACCAATATGCCGCAAGTCGCCGCCACATGCGGAAGGTGCGCGATCCGATCACGCACGGAGGCGCTAAAGGGCTTCGGAATCAACGAACTGCCCATATTGCTTACGACAACATCCGTTCCACGCGCCTTCAGGCCTGTTTCCCAACTTTTGCTGAACCCGCGCGAGATTCCGACCAGGGCCACGACGGCCGCAATGCCAACGGCAATACCTAAGATTGTCAGTCCGGTTCGCACCGGACGCCGTATCAGACTACGCGTCACAACCGTAAAAAAGGTCATAACGCGTCCCTCACGCCAAGTGCTTCTCGGTCTGACTCGATGCGCCCATCTTTCATCTGGATGGTCCGAGCCGCCCGCCGCGCAATGGAATCGTCGTGCGTTACCAGCACTAGCGTCATGTTCTGTTCGCGGTGAAGTCCAATGATCAATTCCAGGATGTGATCTGCGTTTTTGCTGTCGAGATTGCCGGTCGGTTCGTCTGCAAGCAGGACCGTCGGGCTATTGGCCAAACTTCGAGCGATCGCGACGCGTTGCCTTTCTCCTCCAGAGAGTTTGGCGGGGAAATGATTCAAACGATGCGCCAAGCCGACCGATTCTAGCAGTGCAACGGCTCGATCTTTCCTCTCCCGGAGAGGCGTCCGGCTTTCAAACATTGGAATCTGGACGTTCTCTAGCGCGGTAAAGGTTGGCAGCAGGTGAAACGCTTGAAAAATGAAACCGATCTCGCGAGCGCGATATTTCGATTGATCACGCAGATCGGGAACCGAACTTCCACGGTAAAGCAAGGTTCCTTTGGTAGGCCGATCAAGCGCGCCGAGCATTTGGAGCAGTGTCGTTTTTCCGCAGCCGCTCGGACCGGTAATGGCAAGGAATTCGCCCTGCATCACGCGAAAAGTCACTCCCCTCAAAGCCTGCACTTGACCGTCATCGTACTCTTTCGCGATACCAACAGCCTCGAACGCGTGTAAAGAAGCAACAAGATTGGCTGCACCGGTTCGCCCTGGTTGTGAGCACGCTCTTATGCCGGTGTTCACGAAGGCCTTGCCTTCAGCCACTGAGCTCCGACACGAGGATTAGAAAGGTTGCGGATCAGGTGCATCAACGCCCTACGGTAGCTCGGAAACGGAGATACTTCTCCGGGATTCTTCGGCGCAAGTTCCGAGCTGAACTGTGGCAGTTCCGCGTGCGGCAGACCAGCGTGCCGGTGATGCACACCATGATATGGTTCATGAAGCAAAGTGAAAGCGACGAACCGGCCGAGTGGCCCCTCCGAGACGATGCTGCGAGTCGAGCCGTTTACGGTGGAACCGGTAAGCCCGACGTGTTCGATGTATTTGCGCCAGCTTTGCATGTTCGCGGCAAGAAAAGCCGGCACGAGGTACATGCAGAGAAAGTATTTCCATGCACCCCACCAGGCGACGGCAGTCAGCAGGCCAAACCACACAAAACCGGCCATCGCAAACTCCATCCAGATTCGTCGACGAACCTTCTTATTCCGGATCGGCGAACCTGTTCGCAGAAAAGTGCGAATGAATAAAGACGGCGTGTAGAACAAACCGAGTCCAAGCTCAAGAACGCCGGCAAGAACTCGGATCCATCGCGGCATTCCAGGGATAACGAAAGGCCAGAGTTCTTCATCCCGCTCAGTGGCCAGGTGTATGTGGTGCAATTGATGCGCCGCCCGGTAGAGGCTGAAGCTCATCAGGCTAAAGATTCCAATGATAACCCCATCGATTTCATTCAAGCGCCTATTCTTTCGCAGCAACCCGTGCGTTGCTTCATGGAAACCGATTAACATCCCATGCATAAGATGACTGGCGGTCAATATCAGCGGCACGGTGAACCAAACCGACCCAAGATACAAAGCGAAGCACAACCCAACTTGATTAAGAAGGAAAACCGCAGCCAGAATTGGGAAAGCGGCACGGCTCACCCAATGAGTGGGAGGCGGTTCGGGCAAGTTTTCGGTCGGTGGGGTTGTGTTCATCGCGCTTGCGTCATAACGGATGCGATTCGACTTTCCGGCGAGCGACAAGCGCTTGCTAGCACCTGTTGAAAGAGGTACGATAAATCCTTCACCTCCGCCAGAGAGAAAAGCTTAAGCCGGAAAAGCCAAACCACTTCCAATACATGCTCCACCTCGGTGATTTCACAACCAAGCTGGAAACGTGCGGTCCCTGTAGAACGCATCGAGAGTCTGGCGGAAAGTCCGTGGAGCGCGACGTCCGGAACAGGATGGTTCTGAAGCGCGAACCGCACCTCAAAAATGGGATTGTAGCCTGGGGCCGAGACCTCTCCTAAAGCCGGTACGAGCTCAGCGAATGGCATAGCGTTCGCGAAAGAATCCAAGGTCGCCTGCTGCACCATACAGAGGTTGTCGGCGAACGACCGGTCTGCATCGACCTGACCACGCAGTGGGACAACGCCTGAACAATAGCCCATGGTTTCTCGCACAGCCTGCCTGGTCCGATTCGCGACCGGAGTGCCTACGAGGATATCGTCCGAGCCTGTCCACGAAGCGAGCGTAACCTGAAAGACGGCCAGCAGCGTGCTGAAGAAGGTCACGCCGGTCACCCGGGCCATTTCGCGCGCAGCGTCCGCGAGATCGGCCGGAATATGGGAAACGAATCGATGAGTCGCAGATCCAACGTTCTCGGGTCCTCCCCGTGAGTCCCAAAGCCGCCGGGAGCCTGCAAGATTTGCCTTCCAGAAATCTGCGCGCCGCTCCAGTTCCACGGGACGCCATAGCGCGCGTTCGGCAGCGCCCCAAGCCGCATAAGTGAGGGGCACCGGCGGAAGCGCATCGCGTAGCCCCATAAGCCCTTGAAAATAAGCTAGACAAAGATCCTGGACAAAAACACCCAGTGTCCAGCCGTCGGCAATCGCATGGTGGATCGCGAGGACAAGAACATGGTCATCGATACCTCGTCGAAATACCTCGGTCCGATAAAGCGGCCCCTGAACCAGATCGAACGGCTCGCTGAACACCTCTTTCGCAAGCTCTTCAACAGCATCCTCTTCTCCTTGCGCAGAGGAGAGTTCGCGGAAATGGATGTTGGCCTTGTCACTCTTGCGAATCATCTGTACCGCCCTCTCTTTGCCCGGAAGGAACGAGAGGCGCAGAACCTCCTGGCGATCAACCACCCGCTGAAGCGCGGCTTCGCAGCCTTGTTGCGTAATAAGCCCTCGCAGCTGAATGAGGCAGCAAATGTGGTTCGCGTTGTCCTCAACGCGAACGGGAGACGCCTCCCACAATTCTCGCTGCGGAAATGTCAGTGGTTCAAGGCGTGTATTTCCATTCAACAACCACTGCTTAAAAACGGCTCGTTTGTCTCCGGACATTTACCTTTCTAATCAGCTTCGCGCTCCACCTAGCGTCGTCTCTGCGTTTTTGCGAGTCAGCGAACATCTTCCGTAGAACCAGGAGAGCCATCGGAGACTGCGTCATCGGCAAGCAAACCGTCGATCTCCTCATCGGTAAGTGCTTCCAGATCTACCTCGTGGGCAGACGCCGGCTCCGACGCCCTCATCTGTGTCGCACCTGCCGCACCCGGACTTTTTGCGCCCATATGCTCAGCAATCAATACAACGATCTGGCCGACAGTCCGCGCCCGGATCAGGCTGGCTTGAGGTAACGCGACACCAAGAGAGCCTTCGATCGAATTTTCGATCTCGACTCCCATCAGCGAATCCAGACCTAGGTCCGTCAGCGGTTGGTCGTCTCGCAGCGTCTCTGGTTTCACTCGCAGAACGGAGCCTACGGCTTCACGAACCGCTTGGCCGATTATGGCCACAACTTCTTCCGGAGCCGCCGATTCGATCTTCAGACGGAAGTCATTGGTAATGGTCCCGGCAGTTTCCACACCTTCGTTCGCGGAAAAAATACGCTCGAGCAAAGGGTTTTCCTGCATGCCGCGGAAAAATTGCCGCCATTTTGTCCAATCGACGCGGATCGCCATCACCTGCGTGACACCCGTGGTGAGAGAAGATTCCAGCAGCTTCGTCACCTCGCCAGGTGAAAGCTCAGTGGTTCCCTGCCTCGCGAGAAATTCAGCGACACGCTTATTGCGAGCCACGTAGCCTTCGCCACCGAGGACTCCCCAATTAATCGTGAGCGATGGCAAGCCCAAAGCTCGACGGTGGTGAGCAAGTGAATCAAGAAAAGCATTGGCAGCCCCATAACTGCCCTGCGCGGGATTGCCGAAGATGCTCGAAACGGATGAGAACATGACGAAACAGTCGAGTTTGAATTCGAGAGTGGACTCATGCAGCAACCAGGCGCCGTACGCTTTGGGAGCCATCACGTCTCGAATCCGCTCCTGCGTCAACGAAACCAGTGGCGCGTCGTCTATGACCATCGCCAGGTGGAATATTCCCTTTAGGGGTCGATACGCCGAGCGAATTTCCGCTGTTAGGCGCTCGACCTCGTCGCGAGAGCCAATATCAGCTCTTATGATTTTTACATCGACCCCGCGGCTCCGAAGGTTCTCCACAAATGCCTTCCCATCCGGCGTCGCGGCGCCGCCGCGACTGGCAAGCACTAGATGACGAGCGCCTCCATCAACCAACCATTGGGCTACCACTTTGCCGAATCCGCCAAACGCTCCAGTGATCAAGTAGGAACCTTCCGCATCGATCGCGAAGCCGCCGTTGAGTGGTTCTCCGCGCCTGGGAAGAAATGCCGCGGACAACGCGATGACGACTTTGCCGATATGTTTGCCCTGTGCCATCAGCCGAAATGCAGAGTCCACTCGGCATGCGGGAAAAGATCGAAACGGGAGCGGAGAGAGCGCTCCGTTCTCAACCAGTCTCGATATTTCTTCCAGCATTTGACTGGTCAGCGCCTGATCGCGAGCGAAAACCGCATCCATTGCCACGACGTGAAACGACGCATTGCGGCGCATCGGCCAGAGCGGAATCCGGGCATTCTGGTAAATGTCACGTTTGCCGATCTCGATGAATCGACCGAATTCCGCGAGGCATGAAAGCCCCATTGGAATAGCTTCGCCCGCCAGAGAATTCAAGACCACGTCGACGCCGCGTTTCCCAGTCAATTCCATCACGGCATCCGCGAAATCAGCGCGGCGCGAGTCGATAATATGCTTTACGCCGAGCGCCCCAAGCAGGGCATGTTTAGTCGCGTTGCCAGCTGTGGCAATGACTTCTGCGCCAAGATGGTGGGCGATCTGGATTGCGGCCATTCCGACGCCACCGGCACCCGCGTGCACGAGGATACGTTCACCTTTGCGCACTCGTGCAACATTTTGCAAAGCGTGCCAGGCAGTCATGAAAACGACGGGTAGCGTAGCCGCCTGCTCAAACGAAAGTCTACGAGGAATGCGTCTTATGTCACCTCCCCTCGCTAGCGTGTAGGAAGCCAGTCCAAACACGGCGAGTCCAAACACGCTGTCGCCCGGCGCCACGTGTGTCACTCCGGGTCCAACCGCTTTAACCAATCCGGCCACCTCATCCCCGAAGACACGCGAATCGGGGGCGTCGCCTGGATAAAGCGCGAGGGCCTTAAGCACGTCGCGAAAATTCATCCCCGCTGCTATCACCTCGATCAGCACTTGGTCGTTACCGCAAGCCGGCATCGTAAAGGGAGTAAACTCCAATGTGTCAAGATGGCCACGTTCTCGGGACTCGAGGCGCAACGGGACTGCGGGGTCGAGCCATTCTTCGCTTAAAGACCGACCACGCGCTAAACGCTGGACGTATCGAGCTTCGCCGCGAAACGCAACTTCCCGCTCAGCATCGTCGCTGAAAAGTTCGCTCCAGAGCAAAGATGGGTCCGACGCCGAAGCCTCAGGCGGGAGATCGATCCCGCGGCCCGTAACGTTCGGGAACTCATTCAGGATAACACGCAGCAATCCAATCAGCGGTGCTTGAGCAATTGCGATCGCATCCAAGGCGCGTGCTACCGGCTGGGCTCCGCGTGTGACCAAGTCGATCCGCAGTTTCGTCGAGTATTTTGTGTCCTCAACGGCTTGGATCAGATGGAGTAGTGCGTGGGTGCCCATCTGCGCAGCATCTCTTTCGGAGACTGAGCGCGGCTCGTCTAAACTCCACAGATAAACAAAACGTTCCGGTCGCGCATCGTCTACACATCCTTGAAGCAATCTCTTCCAGTCCTCGGGCGCCTCTGGACGTAAAGAGATTGCGTCCATCCCATCCGAAGCGAAACGGTCCCCACGGCGTGCGATGCGACACCGGACGCCGGCTTCACGCAATTGGGACGCCAACTTGTCCCCCAGACCGGAGACATCCGCGAAAATTAGCCACGAGGCATCTAACGGTTTCTCGATAGAAGTGCGCAGGAATGGAGATCTGGCCGCATCCACTTCGAGCCAAGGCTTCCGGGCAAGGAGACCGATCTGGCCTTCGCCCTCCGGACCGAACAATCCAGGCAATGATGCGGTTTCATTGAATCCCGATAACCGCAAGAGGGCTTCCCACTGCGTTCGCCCCAACAATGGGTGGAACGGACGCAAATCTCGATCGGTAAAACGCCACCACCCGGCCGTTAAACCAAATACCACCTCCGTCCACAAATGTGGAATCGCGACATCCATAAACACCAGGTTTCCGCCCGGCGCGAGCAATTCATGGAGATGGCTCAGCGTTGAGCGCAAATCACTCACCGCGTGAAGCACATTGGTGCCAATGATGAAATCAAACGCTCCAGCCTCAAAGCCCTGCTCCGTCCCTGGTTTCTCGAGATCGAGAATCTTGTATTCTACTTCGGGAAACTCGGCCAGCTTCTGCATGGCACCGCTAAAAAAAGCCGCCGAGACGTCAGTGAAGATGTAAGAATGCAAATTGCGTTCGATGAGCGGCAGCACGTGCGACGTCAGCCCGCCCGTTCCGGCTCCGACTTCCAGGATACGCAGACCGCGACCTACCGGTAAGTGCGTGGCGGCTTCGTGCACAGCCGCTGCGATAGCCGCCAGCCAGTGGCTTGTATAGAGTCCTTCACCGTAGAACTGATCCAATAACTCGGCCGATGTCCCGGCGAAAAGCACCTGCACGGCGTCTTTCTCGCCACGCAGGATCGGACCGAGTTCGGCGCAAATCGCCGCGCAGAGCAAGCCCTCGGGAAGGTGCCCGGAATGACGCGATATGAATGAGCGCAAGGTCCCGTCCGCGGAGTCAGCCGCATCGGCGAAGACAGGCATTGTCCGATACCCATCGCCATCCTTTTCGAGCCAGCCGCGCTTAGCCAGGGCGCCGGCCAATCGCTCGAATACCGTCCGCATCGGCTCCGCCACTCCCAGGGAGTCGGCCGCAATTCTCCCGTTGGAATCCGCATGTGCAGCCATATCCCGGAGGCCACAAGCAATCTGTTCTGCGGCGAGATCATCTCCGGCTGCCATGGCACTCTGAAGGTCGTCGCGCCCCCGCGTGGAGATTACATGGTTAAGTGCGTCCTGAGCAGCGCGGCGCAATCCCTCCAACGATACGCCCGGGTATAATGAAGGGCGCGACTGCGAAGCGCTTCGTTCCCACGCGAGACTGTAGAGAACATTGCGGTTTCCTCCGTGCGCATCGGATCGGCGCGCTCCAGATACGCTGATAGCGCGGAAACCGTCAACGAACACGCAAGGCTCCCCTGCGCTATTATACATTTCGAGCCCGCCTTCGACGTACTCGTCATTACACTGCTGCACGCCGGCGCGCACGAAACTGGTGGCTCCAGGCGAACGCAGAAACAAGATTTTGGCGAAGCGCACCGGCAGTTTCAACCGATCCTTGCGACGCTCCATTGTGGCAGCTCCAGCCGAAAAAATCTGCAAGGCTCCGTCGAAAAGAACCGGATGCAACGAATACTCCTTGCCCCGGTTGCTAATCGCTTCGGACAACGAGACTCGGCCCGCCGAAACTCCGTTCCCGGTCGCCAGCTCACGGATCGGCCGGAATTCGCCGCCGTAACGAAGCCCCATGTCGCTCATGTGGCGGTAGAAATCATCCACCTCGATAGCCTCTACACCATTCGTTCCCTTTCGCCCCCAGACCGACCTTGCAAAGTCCCCATCCGTGCGCTCTCCGCGCATGGAGCCTACGACGTGCAACGACCAGGCGGCACCCTGTTCGAACTTGCTTTGGATTGAGAAGGTGCGCTCGTGTGGATCGTACGACAGCTCCAAGTGCAATCCCGAAACGGGGTCCGGCAGGATGAGAGGTTTGCGAATTTCAAAGTCTTCGACGACGAAGGCTCGCCCGTTGAACAACTGCACGCCCGCTTCAAGCACCATTTCTACGAAAGCAGACGCAGGAAACACGATCAGACTCTCGACCTTGTGATCTTTCAGAAAGGCCATATGTCGGGCATCAAGTCGCACGACCCATGTTGGTGTTGCCCGCGGCAGTCGAGAATCAAGCAGGCCTCGGCCGCCTGATCCGAGCCGGCCTTCACGCCAATCGGCGGACTCATGCCAACAACGGGTCTTGTCCCAAGCGTAGGTCGGCAATGAGAGCATTCGTCGCGACGGCGTCATTTCTGCAAAATTCAGTGCGACACCAAAACGGTGCAGGCCCATCGCGGTTTCAAGCATGGATTCATGCTCTCGTTCGCGGCGGATGGAAGACATTACCGGCGTCTTGTCGACACGCGCGGTGAGGCATTCCTGAATCGAATAAACCAGAGCGGGCTGCGCGCCAATTTCAAGCCAAATGTCCACGCCTGTGTCCATCAACGCATTGACGGCACCCGCGAACTGTACCGGCTGCCGCACGCCTCTTCCCCAGTGACCAGAGTCGCATTCTGCGCCGGCACATCGCCGGCCGGTGACAGTGCTGAAAAACGGGACCGTCTCTGCCTGGGGCTTGAGATCTTTTATCCCTTGTTCCAACGCCTCGGAAGCAGGCTGCATTGAGGGATGATGGAATGGGTGATCTACTTGGACGAACCGCGCGAAAATTCCGTCGAGTTCCAGCTCGTTGGCCATCGCTTCCAACGAGAGCCGGGATCCGGCGATCGTGAGCGAGCGCGGTCCGTTGAAGGCCGCTATAGTCGCCGTGCGATCATGTCGCAGGATCAGGTTCCGCGCAGCATCCTCGTCCAGACCGATCGCAAGCATCGTCCCTTTGCCGCGTGCACAGTCATCCATGAATCGAGCGCGCAGCACGATCACCCGTATCGCCTCCTCCAGGCTCAGGACGCCCGCAACATGTGCAGCCGCCACTTCACCGACACTATGCCCAACGATCGCAGCAGGCTGGACACCCCACGATTTCCAGAGTTCGACTAGCGCTATCTGCATCGCAAAAATGGCCGGCTGTGCAATTTCAGTCCGATGCATTCGGGAGCTCTCTTCCGTGCGGTCGAGCTCCTCTAAAAGTGAAAAGCGTGCCCACGGACGCATCAGGGTGTCGCAACGCTCCAAGGTTTGTCGGAACACCGGCTCCTCCTGCATCAACTCACGGCCCATACCCCACCACTGCGGGCCCTGCCCGCTCATGACGAACGCGACACGCGGCGGATCCGTTCGACGCGGCGCGAAAGCCATCTGCACCTTTGAGCCCTTCTCACCCGCCGCATAGCCGTTGAATTCACTGATCACCTCTTCGATCGACTCCGCAACAAGCGTAAGGCGATGCGAATGGTGATTGCGCTTGGCCCCAAGAGTATAAACCAAATCAGGGAGGACCGGCGAGTTGCCGTTCGCATTTGATCGCTCATCCAGCCAGGCGCTGAGGCGCGATGCTGAAATCCGAAGAGCTTCCTCGGATCGGGCCGAGAGCACTAACGGCCAAACACGGTTCTGATGGCACCCTAAAGGCTTCGGATGGGGACCTTGCGGAGCTTCTGCAAGAAGCACATGCGCGTTAGCGCCACCAAATCCGAACGAATTAACGCCGACCATGCGCGCTCCGGCAGTCACCGGGAAGCCTTCCAGTGAGGTAGGTACGCGGAGTTTCAAAGCAGCGAAATCGATGTTTGGGTTCGGCGTTTCGAAGTGGAGACTGGCCGGTATCTGGCCGTGCTTTAACACCAGCAGCGCCTTCACCAGACCGGCGACCCCGGCCGCGGTTTCCAAATGGCCGAGGTTCGTCTTCACCGACCCAATCAGCAGCGGTGCTTCCGCTAAACGGTCTTGGCATAATGCTGCCGCAAGCGCGTGAGCTTCAATCGGGTCGCCTACCGCCGTGCCGGTTCCGTGAGCTTCGACAAATGCGATCTCAGACGGTGCAATGCCAGCGTTCGCACACGCGTCGCGCACCAACCGCGCCTGCGCTTCAGCACTGGGGAGCGAAATCCCGTTGGTATGACCGTCCTGGTTAAGAGCAGTGCCAATGATCACTCCGTGGATCGGGTCGCCATCGGCGATCGCCCGGGAGAGGCGCTTCAAGAGTACCATCCCCGCTCCTTCACCTCGGACGAATCCGTTGGCCGAAGCGTCGAATGCCTTGCACCGACCTTCTGGAGAAAGCATCGAAGCCTGAGAAAATCCAATAAAACCGCCGGCCGTAATCATGACCGTGACGCCGCCCGCCAGCGCCATATCCCCACGGTCCGCATGAATGTATTCGCACGCAGCGTGTACCGCTGTCAGCGCGGACGAACACGCGGTATCCATAGCGATGCTCGGCCCCTTTAAATTAAAGCAGTACGAGATGCGGTTGGCAGCAATGCTATGTGCGCAGCCGGTGGACGAGTGCGGGCCGATGCCGGAATGATCCGACGGCGTACTTTGGATCCCTTGATATTCGTTGTGAGAAATTCCGACGAACACCCCGAGGTCCGTGCCTTTTTCAAGATCGAGCACGAGACCCCCGTCCTCCATCGCCTCCCAAGCTGTTTCTAACATCAATCGATGCTGCGGATCTACATAAGGCGCTTCCCGCGGCGAGATTCCAAAAAACTGAGGGTCGAACTGATCGATTCCCTCCAAAAATCCTCCGCGCCGGGTGATCGACTTACCCTCCAGACCCGGTTCCGAATCAAAAAACCGCTCGATATTCCAGCGGTCAGCCGGAACGTCGGCCACCGCCTCGCGGCCCTCCTCCAGCAATTTCCAAAATGACTCTGTGTCATTCACTCCGCCCGGGAAACGGCAGCCGATACCGATGATTGCGATGCGATCCTTGGTCATAGAAGATAGAGCGGCCATTAGTGGGCGAGCCGACCGCTAAGGGCACGTTCCGGTCATCGCAATTCAATCTGTGCTGATTTCTGTAAACACTCAGGTACTTATCAGTACCCAGCCGAAGGTAAGCGCATCACGATGGTTTGGCGAATAGATCGAGCCTGCTTCATCTTTGCAAGGATTATTGGGATTCCGTTTGCCGAGTCAACTCAAGGCGTCGGAGTCGAAATAACAGTTGGTGGCCAGTACTGGTATAGTCTCCTGTCCCCGAAATAGCGTGTACTTTGTTGCGATCAAAATGGGCCGCCGTCAACGCGCGAGGAGCGGAGCATATCCTGGCGATACGCGACCGACGAGCAACGACGCCGCCGACCCATTTTCATCGCAACCCTGGAGGGGCGGAAGTCAGATGGCTGTTTTCGGCGTTGCTCTCTCGCCCCTTATCCGTACGATATGGGGCTTCGTTACCGCCAGTCCGGCTCGGACCGCTTGGAAAACAGCCATCTGACTTCCGGCAAAGTTCACGTTATTTCGGGGACACTAAACTAAAGGCTGACTTAATATGTGCGGCATCGCTGGTATTGTCAGTTTGTACGGGCACCAAGTCGTCGCTGACGGCATCATCCAGAAGATGACGCAGGCGATAATCCATCGCGGCCCCGACGAAGAGGGATACTTTCAGCGGCCTGGCATCGTTCTTGGATCGCGGAGACTCAGCATCGTTGGTTTGGCGGACGGCCAGCAGCCAGTTACCAACGAAGACAAAAGTCTGTTCGCGGTTTTTAACGGAGAGTTCTTCGACTTCCCTGAAAAACGCGCCGAACTCGAAGCGCGCGGGCATCGACTGGTCACGCACTGTGACACCGAGATTATTCCGCACCTTTGGGAAGAGTATGAGGCAAGGATGTTCGAACGGATGCGCGGCCAATTTGCTCTGGCGTTGTGGGATGAGCGGAGAACCCGTTTGATACTGGGGCGCGATCGGTTTGGGATCTGCCCGCTCTATTGGACGCGCCAAGGCGATTGGCTGCTGTTTGCGTCTGAAATAAAAGCTCTACTGGCTTCGGGCGTTGTGCCGGCGCGACCCGACCTGCGTGGAATTGATCACGTCTTTACATTTTCCGCTCTGCCCGGACCGATTACTTGTTTTGAAGGCGTGCAACTTCTGCCTCCTGGCCACTACTTGCAAATAACCCCTGCGAGCGATCATAGCGCGGCGCCAGCAATCAGCGAACGCACGTATTGGCAGATGGATTTTCCGGATCGTGGCGACGAAAACAGCGGAGGGGACGCGCGTACGCTCGTGGATCGCTTCGAGACTATAATGCTGCACGCAGTGGAGAAGCGATTACGAGCCGATGTACCGGTGGGTGCGTATTTGTCGGGGGGCGTTGATTCAAGCATGATCGCGGCTCTCGCGGTTCACCTGAAAGGTCCAGCGATTAACACCTACACGATTCGCGTGGATAAGCCGGATCTGGACGAGCTCAGCGCAGCCAATCTCGTGGCACGGCATATCGGAACGAAGCCACCGGTCGTCCAGGAATTTCGTGCAAGTGATGCGGTCGATACGTATCCCCTGCTGATCAAGGTCGCTGAGGCGCCTGTAATCGACACTTCTTGCGCTGCTTTGCTTCAACTCGCACAGCGCGTTCATTCATGCGGCCAGAAAGTCGTTCTGACTGGGGAAGGGGCCGATGAGTGGCTCGTTGGTTATCCCTGGTACAAAGCGGCGAAAGCACTCGGCTGTCTGGATTTCATCCCCGGATTTCCGCTGAGCGATCGCGCGCGACGCGCTTATCTTCGCCTGCACAAAGTTCCACAATTTCCTTCGGATTTTCGACGCGGCGTGGAGGAATCCATCGGTGGGCCCAACGCATGGATAGATGCTTACGGATTACTAGGGCTATCAAAGCTTCGCTTCTATGCCGAACCAATGCGCCAGGTGCTGGAAAAGTCCAATCCGTGGCAGGAACTCGAAATCCCGCTGGACCGTGCCAAACGTTGGCACCCGCTGAATAGGGGCGTCTGGATCGCAGCGCGCGTCACGTTAGCGGGACATCTGCTCCAGGCCAAAGGGGACCGTGTTTCGATGAATTCCTCGGTAGAGGTCCGATATCCTTTTCTCGATGAAGAGGTCTTCGATTTTTTGGCAGGGTTAGACCCACGCTGGAAACTTCGCGGATTTCGAGACAAACACCTGCTGCGGCTCCTGGCCGAGCGCTGGCTTCCGCCATCCGTCTACCGGCGGCGCAAAGTTATATTCCGAGCGCCGCTGGATAGTTTCCACATTGAACCGGAACCGGCATTCGTCGCACAGCTTCTGAGCGAAGGCTCCCTGCGGCGCAGCGGGTATTTTGACGTTGCCGCGGTTCAACATTGGAGGCGCGCCTTTCGCCAGATGCAGGTCGGTTCTCTTCCCCGCCTTTCGGTGGAAATGGGTTTGACTGCGGTCGTGGCGACTCAGCTCTGGCATCACATTTTCTTTGGTGGGAACCTCGCAGAATTGCCTGCCTGGGAAGCACAGTAGACTACATCGCTCACGACTCCTTGGTGCCGGACTCGAATGTTCCGGCTTCCACCCGGCGGTCGGTTAGCAATATAACCTGACTGTGATCAAGTCGAGGGTTCAAAGCGGCCCCGCGGGAAGAGGATGAACGAATGAAAAAACAGCGCAACCACACTCCGAATTGGGCGCTGACGGCGCTTTCCCTGACATGCTTCTTTGCCGGATGCTCAATTATCCCGAGCCATTGGCCGTATGGCTCGCACGATCATGTATACATCCGATACTGGCCGGCTCGTACGAACGGTCGAGAATTGAGACTTGCGATCAAAGATAACATCGACATGAAAGGCGTTGTCACCAGCGCCGGCTCTGAATATGTAGTAAAACACAATCCACCGGCTGAAAAAGATGCGGAATGTCTGGCAATCGCACGCAGCCGAAATGTCCGGATCGTTGGAAAGACTAACCTTAGCGAATTTGCGGTAGCTCCCTCCGGTCTGAACGAGTACTTCGGAACTCCAAGAAATCCGTTGAGCAAGCGAACCAATATTATACCGGGCGGTTCGTCGAGCGGTTCGGCGGTGGCAGTCGCGAATGGCAGCGCCGACGTCGCCTTTGGAACAGATACCGCGGGGTCCATCCGTGTGCCTTCGGCTTGCTGCGGTATCGTTGGCTTGAAGACGACATTTGGCCTCGTTTCCACAAAGGGCGTATTTCCAATTGAAGTAAAGCATCTGGATACCGTGGGGCCGATGGGCAAAGACGTGGCTCACGTTGTAGAAGGGATGGACCTTTTGGAGAACGGGTTTGCGGCACGGTACCAAACAGCCGAAGCCGCCAGACCTTCCGGTAGGAACATCAGAATCGGGCGACTTTATCTGAGCGGCACCGATCCTAAGATCGACAAAGCGGTTGATGAAGCTTTAGCTCGCGGCGGATTTCATGTCGTCAGGCTGGGAGAAGGCTTCAAGAATAACTGGGATCAAGCCAAGACCGACGGCAACACTGTGGCAGCGGCTGGGGCCTGGATCAGCGATCAGAAATACGCGCGCAAAGTTGGCGTGCGCGCCAGAACGATGGCAGCAATCCTATTGGGGAGAGTCCTGTATCCCGCGCAGTACAGCGCAGCTCTCCACCGGCAAGCGCAGTGGCAGCACGCCCTAAGACATGTCTTTAAGGAAGTTGATTTCATCGCTCTGCCGACGCTACAGAAGTTGCCTCCGAGGGTTCCATTCATCGGGAGAATAGCCCTTTTGGAGGCGCGAGTGTTAGCAATGCAGAACACCGTTGCGGTAAATCTTGCTGGCAATCCCGCGCTTGCGATACCGATTCCGGTGGATTACAAGAGCGATCCAATAACCAGTCTCCAACTCGTTGGTCCCCGGTTGAGCGAAGCGGATCTCCTGAATGCGGGCCGCGTGATCGAGTCTGAACATCCACAGCCTGCATCGCCCACAGATCGCTAGCCCGCATTTTTTGTAAAAAATGCGCCCGAAGGGCCGAAACCGCCGTTCTGGCAGAGCCAGAACGGCTCTTCGGGGTTAGCGCCGGCGGTTCCCGTTGTCGGTCCCCTATTATGCTGTAGTATGGCGATCGTGAACCGAATCATTCCTGCCAGCGGCTCGCGAATCGGCGTATCTTGGCTTCTCCGAATATTTGCCCGCGATCGCCGCACTGCTACTGTCGAACATGCCATGCGGTGCCGGACCCGCTGACGAGCTTATGGAAAAAGGAGACGCATTTGACGCGCAATCGGAGACCGCCGACGCGCTCAAATATTATTTATCCGCGGAGAAGCTCGAGCCGGACAACGTGCGTCTTCTCGTCCGCATCTCGCGAGAATACCGTCACCTCATGAGCGACGCAGCAAACCAGGCGAAGAAACTCGAACTCGGGGGAACAGCGTTGGGTTATGCAAAGCGCGCCGTGAGTCACGCGCCGGACGACCCTGAAGCGCAGCTCGCCGTGGCAATCAGTTACGGAAAACTGCAGCGTTTTGAAGGCGTCCGGGAAAGACTCGAGACTTCACGCTTTATCAAGGTTGCTGCCGATAGAGTAATCGAACTCGATCCACGCAACGATCTGGGCTGGCACGTGCTGGGCCGATGGCATATGGCTTTTGCCGATCTCGCGCCGGCGAAGCGGGTTCTGGCACAATTGACTTACGGAAAGCTGCCCGATTCTACATACGAAGACGCGACGAGCTGTTTCGAAAAGGCGATAGAACTCAATCCGAATCGCCTCATGCATTACATTGAACTCGGAGAGGTTTACGCGCGAATCAGTCGAACGGACGAGGCTAGACGTCTTATCACGCAGGGGTTGGCTATGCCGAACATCGAGAAAGACGATCCCGAGACAAAACGTCGCGGGCAGGAATTGTTAGCGAACCTGCACTAACAAACGAAAGACTATGGTCACATCTGAACGGCGCGAAGATAATGCGGTGTCGGGCTGGCTCTCAGCGTGATTCTTTAAGCGCCGGAGGCGCCAGCGGATCTCAGCCTGGGTCGCAGTCTCGCCTCGGCGCTCGGGACCACGTCATCAAATGAGGCTCAATCGGGCCAGGGTTCGGTTACAAAGACGAACTGATCCCAAATTCTTACTTCTTCCTTCTTCCTTCTTCCTTCTTAATCCTGCCTTCTGCCTTCTGTTTCCCACGGGCGCGTTTTGCAGGTAGGTTGGCGTGTACGGCAAGTGCAAGAGGGCATTCGCTTAGATAGCGTAACTGCATGCGCACTTACACCACCAGATCTTACGCCGTCCATAGCAGTCAATCCGCGCCCGCTCCGTTGAGCATTTCCCGGCGCGAGCCCGGACCGACTGACGTAGCAATAGAGATACTCTTTTGTGGCGTTTGTCACACCGATCTTCATTTTGCCAGGAACGATTGGAATATGACGAGTTATCCGTGTGTTCCCGGGCATGAAATCGTCGGGCGGGTGACCAGCACTGGCGACCGGGTAACAAAATTCAAATCCGGCGACATTGCTGCGATCGGTTGCATGGTCGACTGGGCTGTCGCTTCGTGCGGTCATCCGACGCGCCGGGTTGCCGGATGGATTCTTTGATCAGGAAAGGATCTCTGTCTCCACCGAAGAACTGTTTTCGTTATGGAACGCTGTCGCACAGAGCAGCGCGGATCCCGGTATCGGCCTTAAGATTGGTGTGGAATGGCAAGTAGAACGCTACGACCCGGGGACGATCGCCGCTCTGCACAGCAAGTCTTTCGGAGACGCGCTGCAGCGTCTCGCTCGTTACAAGGAGCTTGTCTGTCCTGAAGAACTACGTATCAGTCGTGAAAGAGGCGAAGTCGCTGTGGAGTTCACCTTTCTGCTGGCTCGTGAATCCGAACCGCCTGTATTGGTTGATCTCTGCCTTTCCTGGATTCTGGCTATCGGCCGGCGCGGTGCCGAGGCTCCTTTCTCTCCGCTCCGCTTGGAATTGATGCGCCCGCCTCAACATCGCGAAATTCTGGAAGAGCATTTCAGCTGTCGAGTGCGATTCAAGGCCGTACGTAACGCGCTCCTCTTTCGTCCGACTGATCTTGAACGCCCTTTCGTGACGCACAATTCCGACCTCCTCTCAATGCTAGCCCCCCAACTCGACGCCCAATTGAAGGATCGCCGGGCACTCCTCACGACTAAGGATCGCGTGAAAACTGCGCTCAAAGGACTCCTGGCCGGGCACCGTCCTTCAATCCACGATGTGGCACTCCAATTAAATCTCAGTTCCCGCACCTTGCAGCGTCGCCTCACAGAAAGTGGATTCACGTTCAAGGGACTACTTGGCGAGACACGCCGGGAGCTTGCACGTTTCTATCTTCGCCAAAGCGCGCTGGAACTGAACGAAACCGCCTACCTCCTGGGCTATGAAGATGCCAACTCGTTCTTCCGCGCATTTCAGCACTGGGAAGGTACCTCGCCCGGCCGTTGGCGTGCTTTCAACCGCTGACGGGCGGCGTTCGGCGCACCGAATGAGCGCGAAATGATTGCTGCGGCTCTCGCGATCGCCTTCTCGAGCAGATCGATTTTCGCTCCGGACCCCACTAGGTAAATCGCAATCAAAATCGGTGGGCGCCCGGGCGGCCGAACGATTGCGATGTCGCCGACCGCTCCGTTTTCGCCAGTTCCCGTTTTGTCGCCAACTTTCCAATCAGGCGGAAGCCCGGCCCGAATTCGATTCTTTCCGGTCGTGTTGCCCGCAAGCCACGCATCGAGCTCCCCGCGAGCAGCTACCGAGAGCTGATCTCCCAAAAGCAACCGCTGCAGGTCTGCAACCATCGACGCAGGCGAGGTCGTGTCCCGTTCGTCTCCAGGGATCGCCGTATTGAGCGAGGGTTCCGTACGATCAAGGCGAGTCACTGGATCTCCCAGGCTGCGAATATATTCCGTGAGTTTTGCGGGGTCGCCCATTCTACGCAAAAGCAGATTGGCAGCCGTGTTATCGCTGTATTGAATCGCAGCGGCGCATAAATCACCAACACTCATTCCGCCATCCGATAGATGCTTCGCCGTGACAGGAGCCCATTCGAGCAGATCCGTTTGACTATAAGCCAACCACTGATCGAGAGCTTGCAACCCGCCCTGTTGCAAAATTCCTGCCCCCAAGAGAAACTTAAAAGTGCTGCACATCGGAAACCTTTCGTCCGCACGGTAAGCGATTCTGCGTCCGCTCCCTGTATCGAGTGCAGCAACTCCCAAACGACCACCGAATTCGTGTTCAATCTCTGCTAACTGGGAGGAGAGCGACTTTTGGTTGTCTGCGCGGACTCCCGTTGCGAACGTCAACCCCAGGAAAAAGGCAATAGTCGGAGCAAAACGTCGAAGCAAGCCCGCATACGTCCTATACGTCCTATACGTCTTATATGACCTATCCGCGACACGCGGGTCGTGTGGCAGTAGCTTTTCGCTGCAGAGCACTTGTGCCAATCTCCGGTGACTATTTTTTTCCGGTTTTCCCCACTTCATGCGGAACCGAATTTCCAGGAAAGCGACGCTTCAAACGCCGCACCGGCCTTGGTCCGGGCAATGATCACGCCCGCCTCTGTCTCCAGATCGATTGAGAATTTCAATTCTACGGTATCCAGATGCCAGTGTGCAGTCCGTTTTTTCTCCAGTTCCTCCAATTGATCCGAGAGTCGATCGGCGATCAACTTCAGGCTTTCGCCCAGATCCCCCAATCGATCCATGAGAACCTCCGGAACAGCGGGTTGAGCGCTCAAATCCCCGAACGTTCCTGCAGCCGATGGCCGCACTTCCACCAGGATTTTCTCCATCGACTTCTGATATCAAATTTGGAAAAACGACGGAAGACCGAACTGTGTCCGGGCACCGCGGCGGTTCGGATTCATTGTAAGTCCATTCCTGGTTCGAAAATCGCGCGAGATTTTCGCGCTAGCCTCGACAGAAGTCGACACTCCGTGCGCATTTCTCACTGGACATGAGAAATGCGGGCTAGTTTTGTCACGATAACTATTATTTCTCGAATATAACTCATGGAATACAGACAGCTTGGTAACTCGGGTCTTCGCGTTTCGGCGTTGAGCTTCGGAACAGGAACTTTCGGCGGAACCGACAATGAACTGTTTCAGGCGTTTGGAGCCAACCAACTCTCGGAAGCGACCCGTATCGTCGATGTTTGCATCGAAGCGGGGATCAATTTGTTCGACACCGCCGACGGCTACTCCAACGGTCAATCAGAAGAAATCCTAGGCAAAGCCCTCGGTGCGCGTCGCGATCAGGCGCTGATCGCGACAAAAGCCTATTTCCGGATGGGACCCGGTGAAAACGATTTAGGTGGATCCCGGGAACATTTGATCAAAGCGTGCGAGGCAAGCCTCCGCCGGCTTGGAACGGACTACATCGATTTGTATCAGCTCCATTGTTTCGATTCATTCACGCCACTCGAAGAAACCCTGAGCGCATTAAACCAACTCGTCGCGCAGGGGAAGGTTCGATACATTGGATGTTCTAACTACGCCGGGTGGCAGCTCATGAAAGCGGTCGCGATTTCCGAAAGACATGGCTGGCCAAGGTTTGTCTCGCATCAGGCGTTCTACTCCCTCGCAGGACGTGATTTCGAATGGGATCTGATGCCGTTCGCGATCGATCAGAAAATCGGGACCATCGTCTGGAGTCCGCTTGGATGGGGCAGATTAACCGGAAAAATCCGCAGAAACCAACCTATGCCGGAAGTAAGCCGACTTCATAAAACACGCGAGATAGGGCCACCCATCCCGGATGAGCGTGTGTACGCGATCGTCGAAGCAATCGACACGATCGCAGCTGAAACAGGAAAAACGGTCCCTCAAATTGCGCTCAACTGGTTGCTGCAGCGACCAACGATTTCCAGCGTAATCGTCGGTGCGCGAAATGAAGAGCAGTTGCGACAAAACCTGGATTCGGTTGGCTGGCAGCTAACCACGGAACAGATTGCGAAACTGGACGCAGCCAGCGCCACACCAATTGCTTACCCTGCCTGGTTCCAGTGGACCCACGGTGGGGACCGGAATCGTTCGCCGATTTGACCGAGGCTTTTTCCCAGGAGCAGAAAAAAGGATTAAGTCATCAGTATCAGTTGCCGGTTGTCAGTGGTAGTTGGAAGGAGTTGGCAGAGGACATGGACGTGGTCGCAATTTGGCAATCGGACCCCATGGCTTACCCCATGGGATCCAGCGACATACTCCTCCTCACAACCAAAAACGATTCACCGCCATATCTTGGCCGTAAATCGGATTCGTCACCGGCACCGGTAATTTGGCAATGTTGCGATCTGACTGTGGCCGCTCGCCAGGTTTTCCCGTCAGGAGATCCCACGACATTCCGTCCGGATAAGCCCCTGCAACGCGGAAATCGGCGCTCGATCCAAGGTTTTTGTGCCCGACACCCGCAGGGATCACGATCACATCGCCTGGGCACACCTCGATAATTTTGCCCTGCTCGCCACCGAGCTGTAGTGACGCGGACCCGCTATAGGTTCCAAGAACTTCGTGCGAAGTACTGTGATAATGGTGAAACGGATAGACACCGTTCTTCCAACCATTAGACCAGTTATTCGCCGCAAACAGATTCTGAACCTCGGATCCAGATATCCCGGAACCACCAGGCAACGCATTTCGAAAGAGCAAAAGCGGGTACCTGCTGTTCGGTATGACACCGTCATCCTGAAATAGAATCAATTCCGGCTCCACCATAAAAGTTGTCAACGTCCGAGCAGTTGCCAGTGTCGGTTGTCAGGTGAACGAACGATTAAGGGAACTTGTTCGTCCTTTCTTGTCCTTACCAAATACTGGCAACCGTAAAGCAACCACTGACAACTGACCACTGACACCGAAAACTCCTCAGTCTACCAGCAGGTGTAGCCGCCATCCACGACCAGATTGCTTCCCGTGAAAAAGCTGCTCGAATCCGAAGCAAGGAATAATACAGCCGGCGCGATCTCCTGTGGTTCACCCACTCGACGGAGCGGCGTGAATTCCATCCAACGATCGTACCATTCTTTATTCGCCATTCCTCCCTGTGTCATCGGCGTGTTAACGTAACCGGGAGAGATACAGTTAACCCGCACGCCGCGTTCCGCCCATTCTCCTGCAAGCGATTTCGTCAGCATGATTACCGCCGCTTTAGACGTATTGTATGCTGCTTGCGGCTGCGGCGTGTTCGAGATGACCCCAGACATCGACGCAGTGTTAATGATGCTCCCCTTTCCTTGAGCCAACATCACTTTCCCAAATTCCCGGCAGCCATAATAAACTGCATGGAGATTTGTATTCATGATCGAATGCCATTCGTCATCAGACGAGCTTTCGCCAGGTACACTATGGGCGATACCGGCATTATTGAACGCAATATCGATCCGGCCGTAACGATCTTTGACGTCCGATGCGACCTTCGCAACGAACTTCGAGTCTGTTACATCGCCCGGAATAAACTCGACACCTAAGTTCTTTGACGTCGCGTTTCCGTTCTGAACGTCGATATCGACGATTACGACTTTTGCGCCATTTTCCAGGAACGCTTTCGTGGTTTCAAGGCCGATACCGCGGGCGCCACCCGTGACAACCGCGATCCTGCCATCCAATGGGGTAAGAGGGGAGTATTGCATGAGTTATCTATTCGTTAGCCCAAAAATCTTGGGAGATTGTTTCGAGCAAAATATGCGATTCAAACGGATCCTTTTGCCGATATCCATAGATGGAGGGGTGAAGCTGAGGGCAAGTAAAACAATCCCAACCCGTACGTGACCGATCTTACTAAGGGACGGTCCTCACAGTTGGAATTGGCTCTTCAAGCGCAGTCCCCGAGGAACTTCTAACCTGGGTACGGAACAAACGGTAGCTGACCCCCCGTTTAAAAGTCAAAAGAAAGAATAAGCAAGCCAGTGTATTGTTTTTGTTTTCTTTCCCGATGAAAAAGCTAACATTGAGCCTATTGGGTCTCCCATTTTCGCAGGCTTTGCTTGGGAAAAAGACTCAAATAAGTGTTCGTTGGGACGTTATACCCATTGTCTGTCTTTTATTTTTCCATGCCACCTGGCGAATCCATAAGCGAACCCAATCGAGTCATTCCAGCAGAGCCCGAACAAACGCCCTTAACCGGTGAACGGCGAAGAAAGATCGGAGAGATCCTCGCTCGTGAAGGCCGGGTAACGGTCAACGAACTCAGCAAACTGTTCGGGGTTACCTCAGTGACGATCCGCAGCGATCTCGACACAATGGCAGCGGAAGGCGCACTGATTCGCGACAGAGGCGGCGCCATTGCTCACACCTCCACGACGCTGGTCGTCGCATTTGAAAAACGCGCAGTTCAAAACCGTGAACAAAAGCGGCTAATCGGCAAGATGGCCAGTTCCCTCGTCAACGACCGGGAGACGATCATCATGGATGCCGGATCGACGGTCATGGAAATGGCTCACAGTCTTCCCTCCGAGAAACCTTGCACGATCGTCACGACCGCCTTGAATGTCGCGGCGCGCGTCGGTGCGCTTCAAAATGTCAATGTACTGATAGCCGGGGGTTCGCTCAGCCGGGAGACAATCAGTACGGTCGGCGCGCTCGCGGAGCGGGACCTGGAGAACCTGATTGTTGATAAGCTGTTTCTAAGCACACAGGCATTCGACGCTGAACACGGCCTGACAGACGATTCATTTGACATTGCTCGCGTGAAGGCAGCCATGATCCGGTCCGCGCGCCGGGTGATATTATTAGCCGATTCCAGCAAATGGGGTAATTCGGCCTTCGCTAAAATCGCCCCTCTAGGGGAAATCGATGTGCTGATTACCGACAGAGGCTTGTCGCTCGAGGCGCAAAAGATCATCCAACGGTTCGGAGTCGAGATCATGTTAACCGACCGCTAAAAAGCAGAGCCGCAGATTGCACGGATTGAAGATTCGACGGCCACAGATTGCGCAGATTGAAGACAGGATAGCCACAGATTACACCGATTTACACAGATTGAGAGACGAGACGGGATGTCGGAACGGTTGATTTCAACGACGTGCGCCGCGTGATCACTTCCGAATCTGTGTCAATCTGTGTAATCTGTGGCTTAAATTCTTTTCTGTGAAATCGGTGGCCACTCTGGGCGGGCACCGACGCAGTTCACAATCCACAAGCCCTATCCACTGTATTCGCCCGAATCTGTGTCAATCTGTGTAATCTGTGGCTTAAATTCTTTTCTGTGAAATCGGTGGCCACTCTGGGCGGGCACCGACGCAGTTCACAATCCACAAGCCCTATCCACTGTATTCGCCCGAATCTGTGTCAATCTGTGTAATCTGTGGCTTAAATTCTTTTTCTGTGAAATCGGTGGCCACTCTGGGCGGGCACCGACGCAGTTCACAATCCACAAGCCCTATCCACTGTATTCGCCCGAATCTGTGTCAATCTGTGTAATCTGTGGCTTAAATTCTTTTTCTGTGAAATCGGTGGCCACTCTGGGCGGGCACCCCTATGCAGTTCACAATCTACAAGCCCCTATCCACTGTATTCGCCCGAATCCGTTTAATCTGTGGCTATCCCGTCTTCAATCTGTGGCTAATCCCTCCTAAGAAAATCGAACGAAAGGTGTAGACTTTCTAAATCTTTCTTTTTACACTCCCCACCGATTCGAAACGTGAAGCCGTTGTCGGATTGTGAATACCCCCAAATAATCCACCCAGATTCAAATAAACCTAGAACCGAGTTCGATTGACACAGAAAACAGTATCCCGGTAGACGAAGAACTTCCCGGCGCCGCGCGGAGCAAAGATCTCAAGTTTGTTAGACGTGGCAGTTTTTGTGGTCCGCAATTGGCGTGCATTTTCGCGGTGTTGAAGGTGTAAAAACCTAGATTTTCCTGATCGAGGGCATCCGGTAGATGCACCAGCCGGCGCATGGGTATGCGCCGGCTGGCTCACCCGGGACTCGAATCAATCGCGAGCCTGCAAAACAAGAATTGAGGTCAACCGGCAATCGAAACCGGCCCAACCGGATACCTGAGCACGATGAATGAGCATAACATCAGCCGCCGAAAATTCCTGACGACGACGGCAGCGGGACTCGCGGCGACTACCCTGGTCAAAAGCGGCTTCGCCGCTTCGTCTAAGCCGATCGAACTGCGATTTTTCTTCCGCTCGGCATGGCCCTCATCAGAGCCGTACAACAACTGGATCATAGACCAGTGGAACGCAAAGAATGGGGACAGAATTCACGTCACGGGCACAAGTGCGGATGGCGAGACCTACAAAACCAAGCAGACGATAGAACTCAGCTCAGCGAGCCCGCCGGATGTATTTTACTCCTGGGAGGGAGGACGAGCAGGCGAACTGATCGACAACGGATTTGCCGCAGATCTGAGTAGCTACTACGCAAAGTATGGCTGGGATAAACGGATTATCGCCGCAGGACAGTCGCTCGCGACGTTCGATGGAAAGAAATATTTTCTTCCAACCGAACTGGGGGCATCCGTTGTCTGGTACCGCAAGGATCTTTATGCGCAGCTCGGACTCAGCGTTCCCAAGACCTGGGAAGAATTGATGACGAATGCCGCTAAGGCCAAGGCGTCAAGTATTACACCTTTCTTGCTCGCGAACCAAAAGAAATGGCCTTCGCAGTTCATGTGGTCCGCAATCTTCGTAAATAAGCATGGTCTGGACGCCTACAACGGACTGATGGGCAACAAAATCGCCTGGACTGATCAGCGCGCAATCGACGTAACCGCCATCATGAAGAAGCTCGCGGATGACAAGATGTTCGAGGATTCATTCAACTCCCTCGATCTCGGCCCGGCGATGGTGCTCTTTTCCCAAGGGAAAGTTCTGCATTGGTATCAAGGCTCATTCAATCTGGGACGCTTTCGCGGCGATCAACCGGAATGCTGCGTTGTCCCGATTGATTATTTCCCAATGCCGCAGATCGGAGACAGCAAGCCGGTGATGTCGGTATACGCTGAAGACACGCACATGATTCACGCGGCCTCGCCAAACAAGGATGCGGCAGCGGAATTTCTCAACTGGTATGTCTCTCCAGAGGTGGCAAAAAAGAAGCTCGAAATCGACAAACCATTCGCTGCAACAGTCGATGCCGATATCAGCAAGCTGACTGAAATGGAGCAACGCCTTGCGAAAGCAATGGGCGACTCCGGCTCTTTCACCTTCATGCATGTCGACCATGCGGTCGCTCCTGCGATTTCTGACAAGTTCCTGACAGAAATGCAGGGGGTGCTCGCGGGTGCGATCACGCCAGAAGATGCAATGAAAGCCACAGAAGATGAGGCTGTACGAACTCGAGGTCCAGTGAAGGCATGACCACTTGAGAGCGGGTCCCCTTGACTCCAATTCCGGCGATATCTCGGCGTGCAATCGGAGCTAACCCGGGTGATTGCGGTGACCCGCTTGTTTTCACACAGTGCGAAAATTGATAGCCACCACAGGTAACATAAAGCCGCAGACCGGCGCGTTTCACTTCGCGCGGAACCACATTTTTGTCACGATTTTTGGGGTAGTGATTCCGCTGCTTCTATTCGCATGCTTTATCGGCTATCCGATCTGTTACACCGTTTATCTTAGCTTTTTTAAATGGAATGGCATGGCCCCGATCAAGAGATTTATCGGGTGGGATAACTATGCTTACCTGATCCATAGTCAGGAGTTTTACCTCGCCGTCCTGAACAATTTCAAGTGGATGGTTGTTTCCCTCTGCTTCCCAGTGGTTTTCGGCTTTTTAATTGCCTACGGATTACGCTCCCGTCTCGTCTATTTCACTGGCCTTGTGCGCTCAGCCGTTTTCTTTCCTGTTACAATGTCGCTCATTGCAGCAGGTCTAATGTTTCTCCTGATACTAAACCCTGCGTTCGGCGCGCTTAACACTCTGTTGCGTGGAATCGGCCTGGGATTTCTCGTGCAGGAATGGTTCGGAGATTATCGAATCGCAATATATACCTTGGCTGTGATTTTCGGCTGGGCCTTCACCGGGTTGCCTATGATTTTCTACTTCGCGGGGATCGGCGATATCCCTAAGGAAACTATCGATGCCGCACGCATCGAAGGGGCTGGACACTGGAAGATTATTCGTAGCGTAGCGCTCCCTCAATTGCGCCCGGTCACCGCCGTAGTCGTCTTGCTGACAATATTCGAGTCCCTCAAGGCATTTGATCTGGTCGTTGTTTTGACCAAAGGAGGACCATTCGGAGCAACCAATGTCCTCGGGTACCTTATTTATAACGAGAGCTTCTGGAATTCACGATTCGGTTACGGCGCTTGTTTGAGCGTGGCCGTCCTTGTTCTATCCACGATTGCCGCGGCTGCGGTATTGCGAAATGCACTGAAGGGAGCGTTCGATGCCTAGCCCGTCAAACTCATCTTCGGCCGGGCCATTGAAAATTTCGATGCCGGCATTTATTCCCAAGGCGCTCGCAACCGTGATCGCGATTGTGATTGCGTTGATCTGGATCGGGCCGTTCCTCCTGATGGTCGTCACCTCGATCAAACCGAATGCGGAATTCCTTCGAGGTCCATTCGCGCTTCCCATCGCGCCTAACCTGGATGCATATCGCAAAGTTTGGTCCGGTCTCGATTTTCCGACTCTCCTTGGAAACAGCCTCCTCTACTCTGCGACGGGCGCGGCACTCGCCGTCTTACTCGCACTCGTGCCGGCATATGGATTAAGTCGATTCGATATTCCCGGAAAAAAATTCATTTTCGGAATACTTTTGATGGGTTTGATGCTGCCGCAACAGACCGTGTTAATTCCTCTGTACACGACACTCCGGATGCTGCATTTGCTCGACACTAAAATTGGGCTGATCCTCGTGCACGGCGTGTACGGAATGCCGATGCAGATACTGGCGCTTCGCGGGTTTATGACTTCGATCCCAAAGGAGATCGACAAAGCGGCCTTCATTGAAGGGGCTTCGGATTTCCAGGTTTTTTGGAAAGTGATACTCCCGCTCTCGATTCCGGGTATCCTTGTCAGCTATACGCTGAATTTCATCGCGATCTGGAAGGAATTCGTCTTTTCCCTCGTCTTCCTAAACAACGAATCCAATTTTCCCGTCACTGTCGGAATGCTGAAATTGAACAGCGATCGATACATGTCCGCGTTTAACCTGCCATCGGCTGGCCTGGTTATATCGCAGATTCCAATAATCATTCTTTTCCTGCTTCTCTATCGGAGATTTGTAGGCGGGAAACTCGCAGGCGCTGTGAAAGGTTAATCTTCTCGAATTTCCCACTCTCACGCTTTCATGGCAAAAATCTCGCTCGTAAACATTCAGAAGAATTTCGGCACAACTAAGGTAATTTCCGACCTCAATCTGGAGGTGGAAGATGGTCAATTTGTTGTCCTGGTTGGTCCATCCGGCTGCGGAAAAACAACGACGCTTAATATGATCGCTGGCTTGGAATCGATAACGGGGGGAATCTTATTGATTGGCGACCAGAATGTTACGAATGTTCCTCCAAAGCATCGAAATATCGCGATGGTATTTCAATCGTATGCGCTTTTTCCGCATTTGAACGTGCAAGAAAACGTCGCATTTGGAATGAAGATCCGGCGGAATCCAAAAGAGCAAATCGCCGAGGAAATTAGCGCAGTAACAGAACGCTTGCGAATCAAACAATGCCTGGACCGGCTACCAAAGGCGTTGTCTGGAGGCCAGCGTCAGCGAGTCGCGCTCGCAAGAGCCCTGGTTCGGCGGCCAGGAGTATTCCTGATGGACGAGCCATTATCAAATCTCGATGCGCAGCTGCGCGTCGAAGCTCGCAGCCTTCTGGCCAGGATGCATCGGGAGCTCAAAACTACGACGATTTATGTTACGCATGACCAAGCCGAAGCGATGACGCTCGGAGATCGAGTTGTCGTGATGCACGATGGAGTGATACAACAGAACTCCCCTCCGCTCGAGGTGTACAACGCTCCGGCAAATCGATTTGTTGCCAGTTTTATCGGGTCGCCGGCCATGAATTTCTTCGATTTTCGCTATGTGGACGGTGACCTTGTCGATGACGCTCAGAACACGCGTATCTCGCTGCCGCAGGATAGGCGGCACGGCCTGGAGCGCTTTCAAAACAAGTCAATCGTAGTCGGAGCCCGACCGGAACAGATCAAAATCGCTCGAGGCAAGGATCAAGGCGTTATCCGATTCACCGTCGACGTTGCCCAACACCTCGGTCACGAGACGCTGCTCGACGTGCGCAACAATGATAAGTCCGCTGTTGTCCGAGTATCACCGACAGAACAGTATGTCATCGGAGAGACTCTGGGGTTCGATTTGGACCTGGACAAAATTCAGTTCTTTGACGCGGACACCGGTGCAAACGTCCGACTCTCCGCATAAATATTTTCATACACCCGGGCGGCAGGCTTGACGAAAAATCAGGCCCAGCGCCTGCATGCAATTGCCCAATCCTAGGTAACCCCCAATGAGCAAGCGACTAATAATTACTAGCCTTCTAACAATTACGTTATCTCTACCAATTGTCTGCGCAGGCGATCAGGCGAAGAAAGAGATTACCGTTTGGTCCTGGTTTATCCAGAGCACGATGGAGAAGTCGATTAAAGCATTCGAAGAAAAAAATCCGGGCTTAGAAGTGAAGTACACTTACTATAATTACTCGCCGGAATACATTACCGCGTTGAAAGCGGCGGCGGCCTCTAACAGTCTGCCGGACATCATCGGACTTCAACCAGGTTCATTGACCCAGCAATATCGCGAGCAGCTGGCTTCCTTGAACTCATACGCCGTAAAGGAATGGGGTTCAGATTGGCAGTCCAAAGTCTTTCCGGTTGATCTCAAACAAATGGCAATGGGAAATCCAAGCAGGGACACCCATTTCTACATATTACCCCAGGAATCGCAGATCCTTGTTATCTGGTACAACAAGGAAATTTTCAAAAAACTGAACCTGACCGTGCCCAACACATACAAGGATCTTGTCGCAGCCGCAACGAAACTGAGTGGCGCCGGGTATATACCGCTCTATCAGGGCGCCGCGGACGGATGGCAAAATGAGAATGTTTTCCTGATGCTCGCGAATCAATTCGCCCCCGGGCTCGTCGATGAAGCCCAAAATGGAACCGCTCCCTGGAAATCGTCGGAGCTCGTCAAAGCGATGAGGGCTTGGGCGAACCTTTTCAAGGACGGGGTGTTCCAGCAAGGTGCACTTGGAGCACATGCCTACCCAACCGGCGCTCAGCTCTTTGCGCAGGGACGCGTCGGAATGATGGCTCTCGGGTCATGGTGGATGCAGGAAAGCAAGTATCCGCCTCCTCTTTCCCAATACGTGCAGAACATGAGTGGCTTTGACTTTTTCTATTTTCCGGCGCTGGAACCGAACGGAAAACCAAGCCCACCTGTTGGAGGAATCGACATTGGCTATGGCATGACCAAGAACGGGGAAAAAAATCCCGAAGCATGGAAGTTTCTGGCATCCCTCGTACGCGGAGATGGACTTCAGCAGGCTCTGAATGATCTAAACGATTTGCCTGCGATCACCGACGTTGCACCGCAAGGCGATGTAACTCCGAACATCAAAGACATGTACAACCGCTTCATGGCCGATCTGCCACACGCCGAGAACCAGCGATTTCTCAGCCCGCAGGTCTCAGAAGAGCTCGATAGCGTACTGGGCGGCGTTGCGGCCGGCACAGTGACCCCTGAAGATGCGCTAACCAGGGTGCAGGCCGCATCGGATAAGGCTCTTGGCAAGAATCCGTAAGTAGTGAGCGATGCAGGCTCGATCCTTCATCGAACGGTTCCCCTATCTCTACATTCTGCCTGCAACGGCGATGTTCGTTGGATTGGTTGCCTACCCAATCCTATGGGTCATTGCCGAGAGCTTTCGAGGGACCGGGGGAAAGCTTTCGTCGGGTTGGATCAGTATGTCCGCGCCTTTTCGGACCCCGTATTCTGGAGAGTCCTTTTAAACATGTTCCTGTGGGGAGCAATCACGATCCCGGTCCAAATGGTCATCGGCGGATCGATCGCTTACCTGATCGAACGGCACACATCGAGATCGAGAACATTTTTCAGAGTCATGTTCTTTCTGCCGGTCGTAACGAGCGTCTCGGTCGTCAGCATCGTCTGGGCTCAGATGTACGCACCCTACTACGGGATCGTTCAGGAGTATCTCAAGGATATAGGTATCCAACTCAACATGGCTCCCCTGGCAGAGCCGGGCATGGTGATTTTCGCTCTGATTATCGTCAACATCTGGCAATGGACCGGATTTTCCATGATCATGTATGTGGCTGGTATCAACAATATTCCGGGGGAGTTGTTCGACGCCGCCTCAATCGACGGAGCGCACGGATGGAGCCTCGCGACCCGGGTTGTAATCCCTTTACTTTCGCCAGTCACACGTTCATTGCTTTTGCTCGGCGTAATCGGAACATTGCAAACATTCCCTATAGTGCATCTGATGACGGATGGAGGACCCGATCATGCCAGCGAGATATTCGGGACTTACATTTTCAGACAAGGCTTCGTCATCGGAGACACAGGTTACAGTTCTGCCCTATCCACTCTCGTGCTGTCGCTGGCGCTTCTGCTCTCGGTGGTGCAAATCGCTGTGCTCGGGTCCAGGCTAACTCCACAAACAAAGAGGCCGATTCGATGACCCCAAATATTAGGGGAACCACAATTCGAAAGCCTTCCTTTGGCTTTTTCGCCAAGATTATACTTCTCGTGGTGCTCGGCTTCTGGATGGTTCCGGAAATCTACATGATCAGCGTGTCATTGCGCCCGCCGGACAAGGCGTTCGATCCAAGCCTCTTCGAAATGCCGATTACATTCGATAACTTCGTCACTGTTATCCACGATAATCCGTTGCTTAAATTCTTTTGGAATAGCCTGGTAATTACCGTCGGCACGGTTCTGGCCGTTTTGGTCGCGGCCTCTGCGTTTGCATACGCCGCGTCCGTCCTCAGACTCAAGAAAACAATGCTGATCTACACGATCCTGCTTACCACATTGATGGTGCCAGTTGCTTCCCTCGTTCTTCCGCTGGCAATCATGTTGAAATCGTTCGGGTGGATTAATTCCTATCAAGGACTCATTCTACCATATGCGGCCCTCGGTATTCCTTATGGGATCGTTATAATCAAAGCATTCATGGACGATTCTCCCCGCGATCTTTTTGAAGCGGCCATGATCGATGGATGCAGCACATTGCAGATGTTTTGTTATGTTGCACTTCCTCTGGTGAAACCGGCACTCATATTCGTTGCCATATGGCAGTTCATCGTGACTTGGAACGAATTTTTTCTTGCCCTGGTTGTGATGACCGATAGCGAACACAAAACTGTCACGCTCATTCCGATGCAGTACTCCGGGATGTACATGGCAAATCCGGGAGCGCTCTTTGCAATCCTCGTGATCATCGCTCTGCCGCTGATCTTCCTTTATATGTTCGTTCAGCGCTATTTTATCGCTGGGCTGCTCTCTGGCGCCGTGAAAGGGTAGTACATCGAGTCATAAGCAGAAGGCACCAGCTTTCATTTTTTCGTTCGACTTTCCCTGTCCGCCAACAATTCGGCGCATCGCAACGTGGGGTGAATTCCCAGGGTTCCGCTGCGCTTCATCCTGGGCTGAGTCCTATCGACCCGCCGGTCCGAAGAACGGGTTCCTGCGAACTCCGAACCGCGAACTCCGAACGCCTGAGCAAGAGGCCCAAGCCTCTTGCTCATGGGGTCGCTTACGCCTCGGCGAGCGATGTCGCCACTTGCTGAAGCTCGGCCACTGCTTGAGGCTGCACGGTTCCGATTGCCGGATCACTCATGCTGTCGCGACCGGTCTCCAGATGCCCTGCAAGCCGCTGCTGAAAACTCGAGTCCTCAATGGTCGTAATCGTAAAATCATACCATCCGTGCGACACTTTCAATGGATAGAATTCGCTCGATTCTTGACCCCGTCTTAGCGTGTGTTCGATTGTTTTATTCGTGTAGCTATCGAACACTTTCACTTTGCTAGCGCTATTAGCAAGGTTATCGAGCCCAAGGATAACGCCGTCGCTTAAAATATCATAGGTAATACTGCTAGCAATATTCGCTTTTCCGCGCGCGATGCTTCCCTTGAATACCCGGAGAAATCCATTTGGACCGAAAACCGAAAGATCATAGTCGGTCTGGCCGTTGGAAGTCAGGTTCCATGTCTCAGAAAGTTCCGTATCTGGGGCCACGGTGTAGGTCCAGGGACCGCTCTGTCCGTCGGCTGAGTAAACCTGATAGACAGCCGCGACTTTGCCCGAATTCCCGAGATAGATAGTCACTGCGCCATTTGTCAGATCGGTCGCAGCACGGACATGCGACTCATACGGCACCGCACGCGCAGGGCGAAGGCCCGGCTCCTGCACCGGAAGCGCCTGGACAGTCGGCGGTACCGGCACATAGTCCGGATGTCTTTGATTGTCCGGTGGAATATAGGCGACTGTGCTCGGCAGCTTCACCGTCGCGTCGTTTGGCGTAACGAAGTTAAATGCAGACGTCAGGTCACCCGAAACCGCGCGTCGCCATTTCGTAACATTGCCCTCCATGATGCCAGGATATTCGGCGCCGAAGCGACGTTCGATAAATCGAATCATCGACGTGTGGTCGAACACCTGCGAGTTCACCCATCCCCCTTTGCTCCAGGGCGAGACGACGATCATCGGCACCCGGACGCCCATCCCGTAGGGTCCTGGTGGATACTCCGAGCTGCCCGGAAAGATTTCATTCGTCGTATCGACATTGGAAACGCCTTGCGCGCCGCTTGGAGGAACGGTCAGCGGAACGACATGGTCAAAAAAGCCGTCGTTTTCGTCGTATGTCGATAGAAAGACGGTTTTACTCCAGACGTCCGGGTGTTCTGTCAAAATGTCGAGCATTTGCGAGACGTACCATGCGCCATAGTTCGCCGGCCAGTTCGGATGTTCAGTGTAAGCCTCCGGCGCAACTATCCACGAGATTTGTGGCAAATTGCCGGTGGCGACATCTTTCCGGAAAATATCAAACAAGGTTCCACTCACAGAAATATCGGTTCCGGTCTTTGCGCCATTGGCCAGGGGTGTGCCAGCAGCTGCGTTCTGGTACTGGTGAAAGTAGAGAAGGGAATTGTCGCCATAATTGCCGATGTAGGCATCGCTGGTAAAACCCCACTCTTGCGCTGCCGTTACTCCCAGGCCGATGTCCTGATAGATTTTCCAGGAAATGCCCGCGTTCTGAAGCAGCTCCGGGTAGGTTGACCATCCGTACCCTGCTTCCGCGTTGTCGACCACAGGACCGCCACCGGAACCATCGTTCCCCACCCAGCCTGTCCACATGTAGTACCGATTCGGGTCGGTCGGACCGAGAAGAGAACAATGGTAGGCGTCGCAGATTGTGAAGGCGTCTGCCAATGCGTAGTGGAAAGGGATATCGCTCCTGACCAGGTGCGCCATCGTTGTCGTCCCTTTGTTCGGCACCCACTGATCATATTTACCCTGGTTCCACGCACCGTGCGTGGTTGTCCAGTCATGCGGCAGGTCTTCAATGAACTGAAGACCGAGATTGGGAGCGCCTGGATGGAATGGCAATAGATAGCCGCCATTGTTCGGCTGATACCAGACGGGATTTCCATTAGGCAAATTGATTGTCCGATTGTCACCGTAGCCACGCACGCCTCGTATCGTGCCGTAGTAATGATCGAACGAACGATTCTCCTGCATCATAATGACGATGTGTTCAACGTCGTTAATTGTGCCGGTTCGGTTGTTTGCGGGAATTGAAAGCGCACGCGCGATACTCGGCGGGAACGCCGCGGAAAGCGCCCCGGCCGATAAGAGTTGGAGGAAAGTACGGCGATCGGTAGTCATAAGTGGACAATTTGCCTAGGGGAGAGTTGTGACGCTTTTGAGGCGATCACGTTGCAATTTCGCAACTTTTCACCGAATGCAGCAAGCTTTTTCCCGCCGACTTGCGGCTCGTTGGCCAGAAAGTTTCACGAGCGCTAACGCTCGCGAAACTTTCTGGCTAGCTCAATCCACGCATCAGCATGGAAACATGGCTCGGGATAAGGGACTCGACATCGCCCCAATCAAATTGTGAGCGCAATAGGAGCAGCGAGACCAGGCCGTGGGCCGCCGCCCAGAGCTGTTGGGTCAAACGCTGCGTATCCGTTTCACGGGTCCGACCAGAGCGGACAGCCGCATCGACGCAGGCGTAAAACAGGTCGAACGCCTGTAATCCAAGATCGCCCTCCTTCTTTTTTTGGTGTTCGAGTTCACTCGACTCCCGACTGATAAAGGTCAGTTCGTACTCGTGCGGATGGGCGAGGCCGAATCGGATGTACCCTTCAAGCGCCTTTCCGAGCGCCTCCAACGGGTCGCGAGAATCCCGGAGGACGACGTTGAGCTCTTCGATTAAGCCGGCGAACGTGCCGTTACAAATCTCGGTAAGGACGGCATTCTTGTCCGGAAAATAGACATAGAGTGCCGTTGACGAAATCCCGATTTGCTTGGCGATCCGTCGTATCGTTGTGGCCGCGTAACCCTCCTCAACGAAAAGTTTTTTGGCAGCTTCGAGAATTTCGGCGCGACGTTGCCCCCCTTCCCCCTTTTTTTTGCGGGTGCTGACTGGCAGAGATTCTCGTGAACGCTTCATCGATTGCTAGTCTTCCCAGGGAACAACGGTATAAACCCATGGACCATTCGACATCGTAACAGAGGAGATCTGCAACGGTTTGTCCTTTGCGACAGACCGATCTTGAACATCAAACTGCCTCGTACGACAACCCAAAACAAAGAGTCGAGAAGAATTGAGCAACGCAGACCAGAATTGAACGAGACACGAGGTCCGCTTAGGGGCGGAATTCCCAGGAAAACGAAGAGGAAATGCAGCGGTTGTATTCATACGCGAGCAAAAATCTGGTTAAAATCATTTAAATTATCAGCGATTAGTTATCGATGATAATATATGATTGCGCGTTGTAAATTGATTTTTTATTTTTTCTTTCTTTCGAGAGCAGAAACTTCAAAAAGCACGGCCACAGATTTCACAGACACTGATTTGAGCCACAGATTTCACCGATTTACACAGATTCGAGAGTGATCACGCGGACGCGTATCACAGAATCCCGACCAGCTAATTACAAGCCGATCATTTCGGTCTTTCCTCGATTCCCCTCCCGCAATTGCCACAGATTTCGCAGACGCTGATTTGAGCCACAGATTTCACCGATTTACACAGATTCGGAAGTGATCACGCGGCGCACGCCATGGGTCGCGCACGTCGTTGAAATCAACCGTTCGGATATCCGCTCCCCGATCTCTCAATCTGTGTAAATCGGTGTAATCTGTGGCTATCCCCGTCTTCAATCTGCGCAATCTGTGGCCCTGATTGCAGAAGCGCGGATTTGCCAATGGCAACAGACAGCGATCATCGTGAGATCCTCAGTTCGAACATCTACTCCCCGATCTCTCAATCTGTGTAAATCGGTGTAATCTGTGGCTGTCCCCGTCTTCAATCTGCGCAATCTGTGGCCCTGATTGCAGAAGCGCGGATTTGCCAATGGCAACAGACACAACCATCGTGAAATCCTCAGTTCAAACATCTACTCCCCGTCTCTCAATCTGTGTAAATCGGTGTAATCTGTGGCTGTCCTCGTCTTCAATCTGCGCAATCTGTGGCCCTGATTGCAGGAGCGCGATTTGCCAATGGCAACAGACATCGACCATCGTGAGATCCTCAGATCGAACATCTACTCCCCGATCTCTCAATCTGTGTAAATCGGTGTAATCTGTGGCTGCTCCGTCTTGAATCTGCGCAATCTGCGGCCCTGGTTGTAGAAGCGCGGATTTGCCAATGGCAACTGAAAGCGGTCATCGGGAAATCCTCAGTTCAAACATCTACTCCCCGTCTCTCAATCTGTGTAAATCGGTGTAATCTGTGGCTGTCCCCGTCTTCAATCTGCGCAATCTGTGGCCCTGGTTGCAGAAGCGCGATTTGCCAATGGCAACAGACAGCGGCCATCGGGAAATCCTCAGTTCAAACATCTACTCCCCGTCTCTCAATCTGTGTAAATCGGTGTAATCTGTGGCTGTCCCCGTCTTCAATCTGCGCAATCTGTGGCCCTGGTTGTAGAAGCGCGATTTGCCAATGGCAACAGACAGCAACCATCGTGAAATCAACCGTTCGGATATCCCTTCCCCGTCTCTCAATCTGTGTAAATCGGCGTAATCTGTGGCTATCCCGTCTTCAATCTGCGCAATCTGTGGCTGTCTGTCTTAATCTGCGAAATCTGTGGCCTCTTTTAACGGGTGGCGTTGCTGATGGGCGCAACGGAGATCGCGCCGGTTACAAATTGGTCAAGATCATTCCGCAGCTTCTGGCGTGAGTCACGATCGATATAGACCATGTGACCGCTTTCGTAGTAGGTGAACTGAATATTATTCCGAATGGAGGGATCCAGATTCATACCGCGGACGACGCTTTGAGCAGCATAAAAAGGGGTCGCTAGATCGTAATAGCCGCAGCAGACCCAAATCTTAAGATAAGGATTGCGGCTCATCGCGTCTTTCAAGGCTGCTGCAACGTCCAGATATTTGTTTTCTGAAAGTGCCCAGGGATTCACTTCCGCAATCGTTTCGTATGGAAGATCCGTCTCAAATTTTAATTCATGCCGCACGTAGTCATTGAACGCACCGGTGAACGGACCGTTGACAGCCTCGTCACTCGGATCGAAGTCCTCGAAATCGGTCCCAGGACGAAGCCGGATGCCCGAGAACCGGCCATCGTATCGTCCGACCGATCGATTCTGATCCTTCAACAGATCATTCGTAAACTGATCGCCCGATACTCTCAGATTCAATTGCTTGAGATGACTAGCCTCCAGCCCGGTATATCGGGATAGTTGCTCCGATACGCGGTCTGCGTCGGCTGCAGTAATAGAATCACCGTGGGCAAGTGCGAGAAGATAGTCGCCTGAAGCGAAGTTCTCTGCTTTTGTCAAAAGCTCGGGTAAAGCAAGCTGTTCTAAGTCAGGCGTGAGTCGTTTGTGATACCATGCTGCCGCGGCGTAGGTCGGTAGATAAAGCGGGTAAGGCACGTCGTTCCCAGCCTCAAATTCGATCGTCTGAAAATTCAGGACCGAACTGACAAGAGCGATTCCATTCACATACAGTCCATATCGATCCTGTAGATACTGACTCAAACCTGCCGCACGGGTCGTCCCATAGCTTTCGCCGACTATGAACTTTGGAGAAGACCAGCGGGAATAGCGCGTTGTCCAGATGCGAATAAAATCACCGATGCTCGCGAGGTCCTGCTTATACCCATAAAACTGCTTGGGATCCTCTCCCTGAACCGCTCGACTGAAGCCGGTCGATACGGGATCGATAAAGACAAGGTCTGTCTTGTCCAACCAGGTTGACTCATTGTCGACAATCTTCGCAGGTGGCGGGAGCGCCTCGCCACGATCCGAAAGGACGACTCGCCGCGGACCGATCCCGCCCATGTGAAGCCACACCGAGGAGGAACCAGGGCCGCCGTTGAAAGCAAACGTTACCGGCCGCGATGCATTGTCATCGGAACCATTAAGCAAGTACGCGACAAAAAATATCTGAGCCTTCGGCTTCCCTTTAGACGGATCGAACTGATCTGGTTGACTATCTTTGGCAGCATCTTTCGCAGGTTGAGGTTCCGGTTTGTAATCCCGAATCAATAAGTAGCCTGCGATCGCCTTGTAGCTGAGAGTTTTCCCGCCAGCGAGCGTCACGGTATGGTCCGTCACGATTGGCGGAGGGGGCTGATATTCCCCTTTGGCATTTTTCTCCGAGGGCGTTTGATCTTTTGTGGCATCCGGGACCGGTTTCAGGTCCGCAGGAGCGCCGATGGCGGTGCCAACGGCAAGCGTTGACATCAGTAGTAATCGAGGAAAATCAATCGTGAGCATCAGGATCTGCTCAACCAAGCAGGTTCCGGCAGCGAAACAAGAGCCAGTGCTGATTCGGAACGTTCGCAGCTACAACAAAATCAAGCACCCGGCGGTGTGTAATCGACCTGCTTTTCCATTGCCCGGTCGATCTCTTCTGGCGTCAGGAGTTCGATCGTTTTCATCCGGGTTGCTCCGGCGCCGGCGACAGCGAGCGAAATGGCTGCAGCCGTCAGATTATCCGGAACGTCAATAATCAGGTAGGCGTCATTGTCGCCAAATGCGAAGTAAAACGCTTCAAGCCGGCCTCCCAGGCTCCTGAGCAGTTTGTCCACAACCGCTTTTCGTGATGCACCTCCCGCTTTCGTAAGACCTCTGATCCCATCAGAAGTGTAGGATGCGACGGCCAGATACTTTGGCATAGATCAACTCCAAAAAATGACTCATTGCGTTACCGGCACGATTTGCATGGGTACACCGGATTCCGCTCCACTCCGAAGAGTTTAGGAGTCGCACACCGTCAACGCAAGCAACAAAAGAGAGTTCGAAAACGCCGTAACCTCAAAGTCACTGGAAGGGGTGACGAGCATTGAACCTTGATATTCACCCTCCGGTTTTCGCCGCATCGGCAACAAGTTTTTCTTAAAGTACGAAATTGAAAGACCGTTCTCTCAGCGAGAGCGTATGTCCTCCGCCGGTGCTCATATCAAGCAAAATGCAATGACTTTGGCGATCTTACTTTTCGTCGCTGGGGTCACCGGAAACGTTTGTGCCCAATCGGCATACGATGCCCCTGCCAGGATCGCCCTGGCAGACGAGATCAATCATACTTACGGACAGACGGTTGAACCGTCGCTCTCTATCACTGAGCTGTTCGACATCAAGAATCGGCTCGAAATGACGGTCAGTATCGCGCACAAATACAGCGTTGAACTGGACTACCGCGAGCACAGTTTTATCGAATTATGCGACATCGGGGATAGGATACAGCTCACCGCCTCCATCAACCGGAATTACGGGAAGAATATTGATTGGCGCACATACGGTTACAATCAGCTCCTCGAGATCGACAGTCAGCTCAAGTCACAAATAGAACCTCAATCCCACTCGCCAAAGCCCTCCAATCAGACATCCGGTCAGAACACCCCGCATACAAGCGAGGCCGGTTTGACCGAAGGCAGTATTGATCTCCGTCGTCAGTATTGAAGGGGAGACGCTACCCCACTCTTCTTTCCTGACTTTTTGATTCTTAATTCTAGTTTCTTTGGGCTTACTCTCGCGCATGGAGGAGATTCAACGCCTATTTGAACAAAACAGGGCCTGGGCTGCGCAGGTAGAAAAGGAACGGCCCGGCTTTTTCCACGCGCTCGCGGAACAACAGGCTCCAAAATATCTCTGGATCGGTTGCTCCGACAGCCGAGTGCCGGCGAATCAGATTCTCGGTCTGCTACCCGGAGAAGTCTTCGTTCACCGCAACGTTGGAAACGTCGTCGTTCATACTGATTTGAACTGCCTGTCCGCCCTCCAGTTTGCGGTCGACGTCCTTCAAGTAAGGCATGTGCTTGTTGTCGGCCATCATGGTTGTGGAGGGGTCAAAGCGGCGATCGACAATCGCCGACTCGGATTGATCGACAATTGGCTGCGCCATATTCAGGACGTTCGGTTCAAGCATTTCGCGCTCCTGAACTCCCTGCCTGACTCAGACCAGCCCAACGCACTTTGCGAGTTAAATGTCCTCGAACAGGTTGTGAATGTCTGCCAAACCAGCGTCGTCCACGCAGCATGGGAGCGAAATCAACCTCTCTCTGTCCACGGCTGGGTCTATTCATTACAAGACGGGCTACTGCGCGATCTGCAAATGAGCATCAACTCACCCCAGGAAAGCCCGGGAGCTCTGGAGTCGGCTATCGCCGCTCGATCGTTTCCATCGGCGGTTTGATTAATCCACCCCGCCCTACTGCATTCATTTGGTTGCGGCTCGCGGCCGCGCTGTGCCTCTATGGTGAACCCCTTGGTAGCGTCAGCGAAAAATCCGGGTATAACCGCGGATTGTCCGACATTTCGGCTTTGCTACCAGCCTCGCTTGCACGAGTTTCGGTTGTCGTCTGAGTGTAACATTGAAATCAGACGGCCATTTTGTCTGATTGGTCTACGCGTTCGCATCATACCCCCATGGCTACCGCGCAAGGCTGGGTATACCTATGAACGCGGCGAAACCAAGCGATCAAGAATTCGAAAACGGCTCGAATGGAACTCTCAACGTTCCTGAGACATCCTCACGAAACCACGCTTTCCTCATAGCGTTCCTTGGTTTTGCTGCGGGAGCCACCGTCGCCAACATCTATTATAGTCAACCGCTCCTACAGGCGATCTCGACACATTTTCACTCCGACGCCGGTTCCACCAGCATCGTTTCCGTCGCTACCCAATTGGGATACGGCAGCGGACTGCTGGTGTTCGTTCCATTGGGTGACAGTCTAGAGCGGCGAGCTCTTATCGTGACCTCGATCCTCGGTACCGCGATGATGCTTCTCGCAGCGGCATTTTGTCCTTCCCTGCCATGGTTGATCCTACTCAGCTATCTACTCGGTCTGATCTGTATCACACCTCAATTGATTGTCCCATACGCGACTGTCATCGCCAAACCGGGCACGCAAGGGAGAACAGTCGGTTCGGTCATGAGCGGTTTGTTGATTGGAATTCTTTTTTCACGTTCCGTGAGCGGGTTCATAGGCGCGCGCGCCGGATGGCAGGCGGTCTACTTGATCGGGGCCGGAGCTATGCTTTTCCTTGCGATTCTGGCTATGATTGTCCTTCCGCCACAAAGACCACAGCGACGAATGGCGTATCGGGAACTGATCGCTTCACTCTGGCCGATCTTGGCACGCCAATCGATCGTGCAACGCCACGCGATAATTGGTGCGCTCGGATTCGGAGCCTTCAGCGCGTTCTGGACGACGTTAGCTTTCTATCTAGGCAACCGGCCCGAGCATTTTGACAGTCAGGTCACCGGTCTCTTCGGGCTGGTCGGAGTTGCGGGCGCGTTGGCTGCGCCAATTTCCGGACGAATGTCTGATCGGTTCGAACCGCGCGTCGTGAATGGAGCGGCGCTTGCGCTGGTTGCGATCTCCTTTTTCCTCATGCGGCTCGGAGATTATTCACTGATCTGGCTTGTAGCCGGCGTCTTCTTAATGGATGCCGGGGTGCAAGCCAGCCAGATTTCCAATCAGACTCGGATCTACGCGATCTCAGCCGAGCTACGCAACCGAATCAATTCCGTCTACATGGTCTGCTACTTCTTTGGTGGAGCCGTCGGTTCGGCCACAGGATCTTGGGCATGGGCGCACTTCCGCTGGACCGGTGTCTGCGCGACCGGAACACTCTTTGGGTTCCTCGGTCTCGCGATCCTTTTCTCGCCGATATTCAACGACAGGCAAACCGTATCGTCACGTTAGTTAGGAAGGCGGCTCATCCCAGGGAGGAGTTCACCACGGAGGACACAGAGGTTCGGATCTTTTTGATTTTTGCTGTCCGAACAGGAGCGATATCGCGTTGAACTCGCCGCTATAACCGGGAACGTCTTATCGTAGGATAGGCTTCCAGCCTGTCCATTCCCGGGAACGGTTCACCATAGAGACACAGCGCGGCGGGAGCCGCAACCGAATGGATGCGGTGTCGGCGTATGGGCGTGTCGGCGAATACTTAGTTAAAATTGGTATCGTCCAGAGGTGCTGCCCAGGCTGATGCCAATCTAACCAGGTATTCGCCGACACGCCCATACTCCCACACGCCGAAACTGCATCCATTCGGTTGCGGCTTGCGCCGTCGCAGTGGCTCCGTGGTGAACACCTCCACGGAATGGGGTCTCAACTCACCGCCAACTGGCCCAGCCAACGCCGCGTGCTTTCGATTGTGGCCTCAGTCAGACCGTGCCCGGCGCTTTCGAACGTCAGGGTTACTTGTGCGCCTGCTTGTTCCAGAAGGGCGGATAACCTGCGCGCATTATCGGCAGGGATCACCGGGTCACGTTCTCCTGCGGCTATCAGCACTGGTGCTCCCTTTAATTCCGGAAGCGTGTTCGGCAAAAGCGGCACCATCGCTCTCCAGAGTGCGGCTCCGTAAAGGGTCCCCGGGCGCAATAATAGAAGGCTGGCCGCGATATTCGCCCCGTTTGAGTAGCCAACGGCAATCGATTCTGTCTGTTTGAATCCGTACCGTACTGCTGCCGCTGCGATAAAATCGGCAAGCTCATGCGTTCTCAGTTTCAAGTCCTCCTCGTCGAAGACTCCCTCGGCAAATCTGCGGAAGAATCGCGGCATTCCGTTTTCGAGCACCTTTCCCCGAGGGCTCAACAAGGCGGCATCCGGGTCGAGCGCGCGCCCGAGGCTCAGGAGATCGGTTTCATTCCCGCCTGTCCCGTGAAGCAGAACCAGGGTCCGGTTCGAACGTCCCGGGACAAATCGATGAATGAACGCCTCATTTCCGCTCATGGCACTTGATTGTGCGCCAACCCGGAACGCCGGGTCCAGACTAACCCGCTTGCTCCAGCTGATCTTTCACGAACCGAACCGACTTCGCAGCTTCTTCGTCAAGATCCTGTTTACCGAGGAGATCGCGCCAGACCGAAATGTCACGGCCCACATCACCACCTGGAACTAAAAATGGTTCCATCACGATGCCCCCTTGATAATTAATATCTCGAAGCGCGCCGAATACCTCCTTCCACGGGATCCGGCCTTGTCCCGGAGGACGACGATTCGGCTCGCCGATGTGGAAGTGTCCTAACCAGGAACCGGCCTCAACGAGCGACCCGCGCAGGCTATCTTCCTCAATGTTCATGTGGAAGGTGTCGAGAAGGATTTTACAGTTGGGACTGTCAACGCGTTTCGCAAAAGCAATCCCCTCCGCCGCCGTATTCATGATGAATTGTTCAAAGCGGTTAACCACCTCCACACAGAAAATCACGCCGCTGTCTTCCGCGGTTTTGATCGCTTCGCGTACACCTTCCACCGCTCGGTCAGTGAGCACTTCCTTTTCCTCCGTCGGGGCCAGTTTCCGCGGCCACGAGCTGTAATTGATACCGGCCATAATTGTGCCGCCCATCTGTTTCATGGCACGCGAAACATCCTGCAGAAACAAGATGCCTTTTTTGCGCACCGCGGGATCTTCCGATGTCAGATCCATATCTTCCTTCAGACCGATACTGTAGGTCAGTGTCAGACCCGCGTCGGCCGCCGCTTTTTTAAGGATATCCCGCTCCTTGTCGCTTGAGAGAGTCACCTTTGGGGCGTTGATTTCAAGAATATCAAAGCCGCACTTTTGAGCTCTCTTGACGAATGAAACGGGCTCCGTGTTCCATGACTGCGTCCAATATCCAAAATGGATTCCGATAGGGTTCATAGTGAGATTGTTTTTTGGGGGGCTAGCCGGCGACCGTCAGTGCCAGGCTGCGTATTTTTCCTTTCGCCACGTTGCTATGGGTTCACATCGGTTTCCACAACTCTTTGTCTATACGAATGCCGATTCTTTGGTTTGGCCATATACGTCGTATGAATCGTATACGACGTATACCCTCCGACATCGACCGAGTCCCACTGATTTTCTTTGACACGCACCACCCTCTTCCGTATCAAGTGGTCGATCATGTACCCCCCCAGGGTCACTGGCCGCGTGCGAACTTCCCGACCTGTCCACAAATAATCGGATTTAAGCGAAAGACTTAAGTTCACATCTGTATTGGAGGTGTTTCCCTTGAAAAGAATATTTCCTCTTCTAATTCTGGTTCTAACGGCGCTCGTCGCCTTCCCACAGGCAAATTACGCTGCAAATAAAGAGTTAACCTTCGGCTATGTGACTCCTGGCCCGGATACCTGGTACAAACGCGATGTGGACGGATTCGTACTCGCTGCAAAAATGTTGGGAATTAAGACCGTTGTCCTGAATTCGGATTACGATGTCCAAAAGGAAGTTTCCAACATTGATTCCCTCGTCACCCAGGGCGTCGACGGAATGGCAATCTTCTCCTTCAATCAACAGGGTGCAATAATCGCAGCAAAAAAATGCAAGGCTGCCGGAATTCCGCTTGTCACAGTGGATAACTGCGGCCAGGCGCTTAATACCGGCAACGATATCGTTGCAGCCATCGATTTTGACTGGAAAGCAATGGGGAAGAACTATGCCGACTACATCGCTCAACAATTTCCCGGCAAGAAAGTCGCCTTGATTACTGGTCTGCTCGAACATCTGCCAGTGCAGATGATTACCGGGGCGATGAAGGAGCGGATGAAAGAACTCGGGAAGAACGAAATTGTAGCGGTCCGTGACGGAAAATATAACCCGCCGGTTGCTGTCACTCAGGCCCAGGATCTCGTACAGTCCGGAGTCAAGTTTGATATCCTTTGGATCATGAACGAAGACATGGCCGCTGCCGTCGTGCGGTATCTGAAGACTCAGGGAATTCTTGATCAATACGTCGTCATCGCACAAAACGGGTCGCCCGTCGGTATCCCGCTGGTGCAAAGCGGCGAGATCAATTATACGATCAGCAGTTCACCGGGTTGGGAGGGAATGGTGGCTTTGCTCGCGCTGAATCAATTCGTCTCCGGAGATTCCAAACAATTGAATCAGCAGATTATGCTCCCTGTCATTCCGATCACGAAAGCGACCACACTCGATAAGAGTCAGGTGGTTCCCTGGGAGTACGACCCGGTCTGGATCAAATTGACGAAACAATATTTTCCAAGCCTGGGATCTTATTTGCCGGATAAAGCGCCACAATAATCGATGGAGCAGAATGACCGCAGAGATATTCTGGCTATCCATGATCTGAGCAAGCAATTCGGAGAGACCGTCGCTCTCGAGAGTGTCGAGTTCAATTTGTATGCGGGCGAAGTGCATTGCCTGGTAGGCGAGAACGGCGCGGGAAAATCGACACTCATTAAGATACTATCCGGTGCCGAGCGCCCTGACCGCGGAACAATTACTGCGTTCGGCAAGCAGTACAACCGCCTGACTCCACTGGAATCGATTGAAGCAGGGATTGCTACGATTTACCAGGACGTCGAACTTATTAGCTCTCTAACAGTCGCCGACAACATTTTCCTCGGCCGCGAGATTCGCGCAAAATTCGGTTACATTGATTCCGCGAGGCAGAATTTCAAAGCGGGCGAGTTAACGCAGTCGATGAGTATCGATCTACCGGCGACGGCTTTGGTTGAATCGCTCTCCCCTGCTCAGCAGCAAATTCTTCAAATCGTCAAAGCCCTCTATCTTAACGCTCAGATTCTGATTCTGGACGAACCAACTGCTTCACTTGGAATCGAGGAAACGAAGGCATTGCTCAAAGTGGTGAAAAGCCTGGCCGCTCAAAACCGGGGAATAATCTACATATCTCATTTTATGCGAGAGATCTTCGAACTTGGAGATCGGGTCACGGTCTTAAAAGATGGCCGCGTAACCGGAACATTTGAGATTCGCAACACGAGTATGGCGACGATTACCAAGAGCATGATCGGCCGGGAACGATCTCTCTTTTACGATCGGGAAACCGTTGAGCCAGGAGAGATCATCCTTCAGGTTCGGGATCTCGCGAGACGCGATCACTTCAAGAATGTCAGATTTGACCTTCATCGAGGAGAAATTCTCGGGTTCGGCGGTGTAGTTGGATCCGGGCGTTCCGCGCTGATGAACGTCCTGTTTGGAGCAGAGCGCAGAACGGGCGGAGAGATCCTTCTCAATGGGCAGGAATTCGATCCAGTCACGCCGATGGATGCGATCCGACTGGGGGTGGCCATGATTCCAGAAGATAGAAAGGTATTGGGATTGTTCGATGTTAGATCACTCCTCGAAAATATAGCGATCGTTCAAAATGAAGCGAATGTGTTAGTCCTCAATCATTCGCACGAGCACAGGACCGTCGAGCAGCTTGTCGAGCGCCTTCATATCGCCTCCGCCGGCATCCAGCAGCAAGTTGGCTCCCTGAGCGGCGGCAATCAACAGAAAGCGATGCTCGCTCGCTGGTTGTTGAGCAATGCTGCCCTCTATATATTTGATGAGCCAACCAAAGGGGTCGATATCGGTGCAAAAGAAGAGATTTACAGGTTTATGGTCGAACTGGCGAAGGCCGGCAAAAGCATACTGATGGTCTCTTCGGATATGCCGGAACTTATCTCGATGAGCGACCGGATCGCGGTGATGAGAGAGGGTGAATTGATCACTATAGTCAACGCAAAAGAGACTACAGAACAGAAATTGCTAGTCTATTTCCTGGGGATTAACGAAAGCTGAGAGGTGGCAAATGACGTTTTCTGGAACGACATTCAAGAAAAAATTACTGGCGAATCAGTGGTCATTTTTATTAGTTGTCGTCATTATTCTGTCGATTGTTGCCGGAAGCGTGAATCCCCGCTACTGGTGGCTGGGAAACTTGAGCAATCTGCTCGGCCAGATTTCTGTACTGAGCCTCGTGGCTTGTGGGGCAACGATACTCATCATTTCCGGCAACTTTGATATATCGGTTGGTGCGAATATCGGTCTTTCCTCGGTTGTCATCGCAATTCTTATTCGGAGTGGCTTGTTCCCACCATTGTCAGCAGCCATTGGAGTGCTGGTCTCGGTTGTTTGCGCGTCCGCGATCGGAGCGGCGTCAATCCTGTTTCAGGCTCCTTCATTTATCATTTCGCTGGCCGCTATTGGAGTATTTCAGGGCATAGCCTTGTTTATCACACAGGGAACTATCCAGACCATCTACGGAGAGTTCGAGACTCTCGGCGGAGCGAAGCTTTTCAACGTTGTGCCGCTGCTGTTTGTCATTGCGCTAGCGGGCTATGGGGTCATTTACTTTATATTGACTCACACCCAGCTGGGGCGATGCGTCTATGCAATCGGAAATAATCAGCGAGCCGCCTATCTGGCAGGTATCAACGTTAATCGCAAGAAGCTAATCTTCTTCGCGCTGAACGGCGTGTTCGTTGGCGTTGCAGCGATGCTGCTGTTATCTAGAGTCGGAGCGGCACAACCAAGCACAGGCACAGGGATCGAATTGCAGGCTATCGGTTCTGTGGTGATTGGCGGAGCTCCAATGACCGGAGGAAGAGGAACCGCCCTCGGAACGTTTTGCGGCGTCCTACTCTGGGGAGTAATCGGCAACGCCCTAAATATGATGCGGGTCGACCCATATATTCAGGATGTCGTTATTGGGCTATTGATCATCTTCGCCGTCGCAGTGAGTTCCTTGCGGCTCAAAGCAGAGTCTCATTAGGGAGTGCCACAGATTGCACAGATTGAGGACGGGGAAGCCACAGATTTCACAGATTCTCGGTCAACGGCCTCAGATTTCGCAGACACCGATTTTGAGCCACAGATTTCACAGATTGACACAGATTCAGAACTGATCACGCAGGGGCGTCTCTGACCAATTTCAAATCAGCCGATATACGCGGATCATTCGGCCTTTCACAGATTCTCGGTCAACGGCCTCAGATTTCGCAAACACCGATTTTGAGCCACAGATTCCACAGATTGACACAGATTCAGAACTGATCACGCAGGGGCGTCTCTGACCAATTTCAAATCAGCCGATATACGCGGATCATTCGGCCTTTCACCGATTCTCGGTCAACGGCCTCAGATTTCGCAAACACCGATTTTGAGCCACAGATTCCACAGATTTACACAGATTCAGAACTGATCACGCAGGGGCGTCTCTGACCAATTTCAAACCAGCCGATATACGCGGATTATTCGGCCTTTCACCGATTCTCGGTCAACGGCCTCAGATTTCGCAGACACCGATTTTGAGCCACAGATTCCACAGATTTACACAGATTCAGAACTGATCACGCGGGGGCGTCTCTGACCAATTTCAAACCAGCCGATATACGCGGATTATTCGGCCTTTCACCGATTCTCGGTCAACGGCCTCAGATTTCGCAGACACCGATTTTGAGCCACAGATTTCACCGATTGACACAGATTCAGAACCAGGCACGCGGCGCACGTCACGGATCCCGAACGTCGTTGAGATTGACTTTCGGACATCCCGTTCCGATCTCTCAATCTGTGTTAATCGGTGTAATCTGTGGCTGCCCGATCTTCAATCTGTGCAATCTGTGGCCTCTGATTACGAGCGTGCGTTTTGCCAATGGAAACAGATAGCAGGCATCGTCAAATCATCCGTTCAAACATCCCATTCGATCTCTCAATCTGTGTTAATCGGTGTAATCTGTGGCTGCCCGATCTTCAATCTGTGCAATCTGTGGCCTCTGATTACGAACGTGCGTTTTGCCAGTGGCAACAGATAGCGCTCATCGTCAAATCATCCGTTCGGACATCCCATTCGATCTCTCAATCTGTGTTAATCGGTGTAATCTGTGGCTGCCCGATCTTCAATCTGTGCAATCTGTGGCCTCTGATTACGAGCGTGCGTTTTGCCAATGGAAACAGATAGCAGGCATCGTCAAATCATCCGTTCAAACATCCCGTTCCGATCTCTCAATCTGTGTTAATCGGTGTAATCTGTGGCTGCCCGATCTTCAATCTGCGCAATCTGTGGCCTCTGATTACGAACGTGCGTTTTGCCAATGGAAACAGATAGCAGGCATCGTCAAATTATCCGTTCAAACATCCCGTTCCGATCTCTCAATCTGTGTTAATCGGTGTAATCTGTGGCTGCCCGATCTTCAATCTGTGCAATCTGTGGCAATCCGCGAGGCGGCGCGGTTGCGAACTCTTTGTGTGCAGCGAGAGATTATTGGCACAGTCGTCGGTGCGAAGCTTCAAAGTCCAAATCACTATTTGATCGAGATCGAATGCGATGGACTAGAGGATGCCACGGCGTTTGAAATTCTCGCAATTGGTTTGCCGTTCGAAAGCATCGTTCTGGAGAGCGCGGCAGGCTCGCGGATTACGCTCAACTGTTCGGATGGTCCTAACATTGCCCATGGCATGCCAGTCAAGGTGACCATCAAAGTTCCTGAAAGAATTGACGCTGAGCCGTAATTCTTCTTTTTACGTCCAACAACTACGTTTTTCAGGCGTCTCCGTGGTAGATTCGTAGCGTAGATCCATCCGTCGGTTTAGCCGCGAATAGACTGCGCCAACTTTGTGACACTGCCTGATTCCGGAATTACCGTTTCATCACCAGATAATGGCGGATTCAAGCGCACGGCAGAATCCGGCAAGCTGATCCAATTGGCGTACTTCGTCGTCATCCTGTGCGCCTTTATGTGGGCGAAGGATTTCCTGCTGCCGATCATCCTGGCGGTGGTGGTAGCCCTCCTTTTAGCGCCGGTCGTCTCCCGCCTCGAACGGTGGGGATGGCACCCCGTGCTAGCAGTACTCAATGTCGTGGCAGTTGCTTTCGCGATCATCGGAGTGCTCTGCACGACGGTATCGGTCGAAACGCTGAACCTGGTCAACGAGCTGCCAAAATATCAGGACAATATCCACGCGAAATGGGTGGCAATTCAGAAAGGACCGCCCGGCCCGCTCAACCTCGCATTTCGCAACGTGAACGCGTTAATCCGGGACCTGAGCAAAGTGACAGCTCCGGGAGGAGCAGCGGCACAATCCGAACCAGCGAAAGTACGCATCGTCAACGGCGCAGACAACGCCTTGGCATTGGTCCGAAACAGTATGACCCCGGTCTTCGGGCCCGTCGCCGGTTTCGCCGTGGTGGTCGTGCTGGTGGTGTTCACTTTGTTGGAAAGAAAGCGGTTTCGCGATCGCTTTATTCGACTCATCGGGCATTCCCGGATGGCCACGACAACACTCGCTGTCGACGAAGCCGGATCTCGGTTAAGCGGCTTTCTGTTGGGACAACTTGAAGTGAACAGCATTTACGCTGTCGTTCTCGGGATCGGCCTCTTTTTGATCGGAATTCCCAATGCCATGCTATGGGCGGTTCTCACGCTGGTGCTGCGTTTCCTTCCCTATATCGGTTTATGGATCTCTGCGTTCTGTCCCATCATCATTTCGTTTGCCATTTCGACTACGTGGAAAGAACCGATCTGCACGCTGAGCCTTTACGCGACACTTGAAGTGTTCACGAACAATGTCGTTGAACCGATTGTCTTGGGCGGCAGCACGGGAATGTCCCCGCTCGCAGTCATTATTTCAGCGCTATTCTGGACTTGGCTTTGGGGACCCATTGGACTGCTGCTGGCCACCCCGCTCTCTGCCTGTCTCATCGTACTTGGCCGGTACTTTCCCGCTTTTCACGCCTGCAGTGTTTTGTTGTCGGCGAACCCTCCGACACCGGCAGAGACTACCCTGATTCGTTACCTGACAGAAGATAGACTCCCAGAAGCGAAAGCGTTGATTTACGAGCTCGGAGGAATGCAACTCACCGTGGAAACAGCAGAGGAACTGCTCGTGCCGGCGATTCGAACGATCGAAACCACTCTTTCTCCTGGCACGACCGATGCCCTGACCAAGGCCCGCATGCACGAACATATGCGAGAACTCGTTGACGATTTGCGGGCTGCGCCAAGGACCGACGCAGCATCGGTGGACTCGGAAAAATCAACATCGGAGAACCCGGCTATCGTGATCGTTCCCTACCTGGGCGAAGGCGATGAGGTAATTGGCAGTATTCTGGCCGCCCTGCTGGAAGCAAAAGGGGTTAGAGCATGCTTGCTTTCCTCTCGGTTACTTCGCAGCGAGAAGATCGAACGCCTGAACGAACTCCAGGCAAAGTCGATTTTGGTTTCCACTCTCCAATCGCGATCCGCGACAACCGTAGTCAAGATCGCTCGTTCAATTCAGCAGGCTGTTCCCGGCGCTATCGTTTCTTTCGGTCTTTGGAACTTGCCCAGAGAAGGCGCAGCCCGTTGGATCCGAAAAATCAAGGAATCATCCGCCAGTGTTGTTTATACCAGCATGGGCGATGCAGTTCGGAGTATCACTGCAATTCGTTCCACGCCGGAACAGGAACCGAGCGCAACAGCGGACACGAAGTAGTTCGGCACTACTCGATATAACGCGAAAGACGTCCGGCCCGGCAAGAAGGCGGAGACCCATTATAGGAGGAAAAAAACTGCAGTCTTTCATCCAACTCGAATGCATTCCTCCTCGTCGTTTGTCTAAGTTCACTTTCGATCTCGAGCAAAATATGGAAGAGACTCGAACTATCCCAATCCGAAGGATCGGTCATTTCTTCCGGTTCATTTGGCCGCAATCGTGAGGAGACCCGTTCCATTGCCTTGAGCTGAACAGTGGCGACTATATGCTTTGCGGGAACATTTTGCATTCAGTGAGCAGCCTGATTGTTGCATCAGGGTCACCAGATTTTTTGCGAACTCGGCAACGGCACTAGCTTAATTCCGATGACAAAATCTCTGGGACTGAGAACCACTTCGGCCGTCCCCACGGGGATGAGGGCTTTCTGTACCGTTACCCTGGCACTTCGTACCTGGCTCCTATCCGGTTGTCCCTGCGGGACAAAATGCGTTCACCCGCTACGTCCAATCCCATTCCACATTGCTCAACCAAACGACTCGACTAGAGTGGCCTGAATGAAGCGACGCGCAAGTCACAGGCGTAAATCGAGCGGTCACCCAACTAAAAAAAGGGGGACAGTCGCGGATCTTCGGATCATCCCCCTCGACGACGCACCGCTGCGTGAGCGCGCTGCTCAGGAGTTTAGCCGGGCAATGGCAAGACTCGAAAAGGCCCGAGCCGAATTGCGCCAATTCGAGCAGGAGGATGTGCCTCTGTTTCGGCATTGGATGGCCGTAACTTTCGGCGCGTTGATGACGGAACTCCGAGAAAATGAGCGTCTGATTCACGAACAGGAGGCTTTGATTATTGAGGTGGAAACCGAGATGATGTTCAACGGCCACAGCAATCCGCGGAAAGCTTACGCGGCGGTCATGAAGCGCCGGCAAAATCCAGACGAAAATGACGATTTGGACGATATGGACGATTTCCGCGATGAAGCGGAGTCCTCGGAAGCGAAAGACCCAACCAACGGAACTCACGATCCTGGACGCAGTCGCACCGATGACGACTTCGAAAGGGACGATTTCAATCCGTTTGAGATGGGCAATGAGGTTCCCAGAGAGCAGCGCGAAGAAATGTTTGAAGAATTCGTAAAATCGGCCTTTGGAATTGACCCAAGGCGCATGAGCAAGGCGGATTATGCGAACATGTTTGCCGAATTTGAAAAGCAAATGTTCGGAGACAGCTCACGGACCAGGCCTTCTCATGCGCACGACCGGAAGAAGCCCCAGGTGCGCCGTGCGGAAGGTCGAATTAAGGAGATTTACAGGGCGTTGGTCCGGCGTTTGCATCCCGATTTGCGTGCAGACGGGGACGCCACAGTCTCGGCGATTTGGCACGAGGTGCAGGAAGCCTACGAAGCCGGAAATCTCGACCGCTTGGAAACGCTCCTTGCGCTCACTGAAATGGAGAGCGGCAAGAATGGAGGTCAGGCCAGCCTCTCCCAAATGCGAGGAGCTTTGGCAGAACTGAACCGAGCGTTCCAAGCAATCGTGCGAAGCATCAACGCTGCAAAGCGCGATCTTGCCTGGAATTTCAGTCGTAAGACTTCCCGTGATCCAATCGAAAAACGCCTCCGTCGCGAGATGGAAGAGGATCTCTCACACCAACGGTGGGTACTTGCTGACCTGAAGCGCACCCTGGACGAATGGTCGCGTCCTTTGCAGCCACGCAAAAAGAAACCTCTCAAAACATCGAAGGCGCCAAAGAAGGCAAATACCGCGAGCTCTCGCCGCGAAAAAAATTTACCGAAGTCGAATCAACCGGAATTCTTCCAGTTCTGACCCCGATGATGGCTAGTGCCCTTTTGGCCGCGTTTCCTCCCCTGCTTATTTATATTCTGCTACAGCGCTATATCATTAATGGAATCGCTGTGGCGGGACTGAAAGGATAATTTGCGTAGTCGCAAAGCAATAGAGTTGTTCGCATATTTTTCATGAATACTATCAAACTCATTCACGTGGGACTCGGTCGATGGGGATTCGATTGGGCTCATCATATTTATCCCGGGAACTCTGACGTCGATCCGGTAGCATACGTCGACAAAGATCCGGAAGCGTTAAGCCGAGCAGAGTCAAAGCTGCAGATCCCAAGGTCTAAGTTCTTTCCGGATCTGTCCGATGCGATCGCCGCCACCGACGCAGAGGCGGTAGTGATCACGGTGCCTCTCCCGTTGCATGCGGTGGTCGCCCGTCAGGCGCTTCTGGCCGGAAAGCATGTCATTGTTGAAAAGCCATTTGCGCAAACTCTCGAAGAAGCACACGGACTGGTGGATCTCGCTGAAAAGGAATCGCGCGTTTTGGTGGTATCTCAAAATTATCGTTTTTTCTCAGCTCCACAAGCCGCTTATGAATTCGTGCGCGAGGCCTGGTTTGGACAGCTTCATACCGTACAGGTTGATTTCCGAATCAATGCCGTGGCGGAGGGGTACAATCACCGTGGATTGCCTAACCCACTCCTTAGCGATATGTCGGTGCATCACTTTGATCTGATGCGTATGGTGATAGGTGAAGATCCGGTTGAACTCTCCTGTCGCGCGTGGATTCCGCGAAACAGCACCTATCAAATGCCTCCTTGCGCAATGATCGTTTTGACATTCCCAAGCGGTGTCGTCGTCAATTACCGGGGTAGTTGGGTTGATCAAGCGCCAAAAACTCCGTGGGCCGGAAAATGGCAAATGGACTTCGACCAGGGTTCCTTGTTCTGGACCTCTCGAGGAGACCGGCCGATGGTCAACCGTCATGACCACATGTCGATACGACGATTGAACAGTGATCCTGAGAATATCGATCTGCAACCGATACTGAAATACGATCGCGCAGGTGTGCTCAACGCTTTCGCCTTAACGATTCGGACCGGAAGAGCTCCGGCATTCTTTCCATCCGGACGCGACAACCTCTCAACGCTCGCGATTGTTCAGGCCGCAATCAGATCGTCGCTGCAAGGCGGAGCCTCTACGCAGATCGAAACCCTTCATTGAATGGATGGAGCGCTCTATGGAATCGATTAAAATTCCGCACACCGATCTCGAAGTATCCCGTTTGGCATTGGGCTGCATGGGCCTGGGAGGGGGGTGGACACCTGAAACCCCGTTGACCTCAGAGCATGAACGACAGGCCCGGGAATTTCTCGATGTTGCCGAGGAGATCGGAGCTAATTTTTTTGACCACGCCAATATTTATCGGAACGGAAAGGCTGAAGAAGCGTTTGGCCGTGCGCTCAGGGAGAGACCTTCTCTAAGGGACAAGATTGTGATCCAGTCAAAATGCGGCATCCGCCTGCAAGATCAGCCGCAAGGGACCCCAAACCGGTATGATTTCAGTCGTGATCATATTCTGGAGAGCGTGGATGCGATTCTGGCTCGGTTGGGCATCGGCCGGTTGGAAATTCTCTTACTCCATCGTCCGGATCCTCTTTGGGAAGGGGAAGAAGTCGCCGGAGCCTTTCAAAGTCTCAAACAATCGGGGAAGGTGCGTTACTTCGGGGTTTCTAATCAAAACCGGTTCCAAATGGAATATCTCCAATCTTTTTGGACTGAGCCTTTGGTGGTGAACCAGCTGGAAATGAACTTGTTGCACCACGGTTTTGTCGAAGTGAGCATCTCGTTCAATCAGGACTCACCGCGTTACCCGGTTGGCTGGGAAGGAACCATGGAATATTGCCGAACCAGAGGTGTTCTCCTCCAAGCCTGGAGCCCTCTGGCTCAAGGGGTGTTGATGGGTAATGTGGATGGCAAGCCCGAAAACGTAAGAAATACGGCTGCGTTGGTGCAGAAAATTGCGCGAGATCGTCAAACAACGACCGAGGCGATTCTGCTGGCGTGGCTGCTGAAACATCCGGCAAAAATCCAGCCTGTCCTTGGGACTACGCGTCCAGAGCGATTGCGGTCTTGTGCCGATGCGCTTGCCGTCAATCTAACCCGTGAGGAGTGGTACTCCTTGTTTGCCGCGGCTCGCGGAGCGCCCATGCCTTAGACCGTTGATATCAAAAATGGTTCCCGGGACGTGGTCCCAAGCGCCGAAGGCGTGAATGGCTCGTAGCTTGGGATGACGCGAAGCGGAGTCCCAGGTATCATTTTGGGGTAGAGCGAGCGCTGAAAGCGCAATGGATGGCCGGCCTTCGCAGATTTATTTGGGGAAAATCAGCCGCCGTGATTATTGGCAAAATCTATTCCGGTGTGAACCTCTGAGATTGCTTGATTCACTAAGTTGATCGCTTCGACCCGATGTCCCCCTTTGTCGTGCGATGCCTGGCTCAGTTGGTCATTCGCCTCGTTGAGGTAGCTCAACGCATTTTCCATATGTCCTTGAACATGGCCGGGGGGTCCTTGCTCCGCACATGCGCCAAGCGTCAATCCTCCAACGACGCAGGCAGCAACCTGTGCATAGCGATAAAATCTGTTGCTCATAAGAGAGAGACTCATTCTAATCTCCATGGCTGGCGCCTACACTGATTCCCAGTTTAACTTGGCGAATCGCCTCGTTTATGATCTGGATGGCCTTTTCTCGATGTCCGCCCTTGTTTGGCGATGCTTGAGTTAACTCGTATCGCGCCTGAATTAATGCATTTAGCGCCCGCTCCATGTGTCCTTGATCGGCGTGTGCCGGTAATATTCCGCACATTCCTAGTGCAAGAAAAACCGCAATTTGACGTAGATTCACGCTTTTCATTGGGTTACGAAAAAAACCGACGCCAACCATGACTCGATCGCTCGATTCAAATCAAGAAAACTTTGAAACTATTAGAGGACTCCGAGGTAGTCCCAGCCTAATGCTAATCTGACCCGGTTTTCGCCGACACACCCATACCGCATCCGTTTCTCCTCGCATCCACGTCCCAACGGCGAGTTCAACGCGACATCGCTCCAGTCCGGACAGCTAAACTCAAAAAGTCCGAAACTCTGCGCCCTCTGCGCCTTTGTGGTGAATCCAATCCTCTGTGCCCTCCTCCGTTCCTTTGCGCACTCCTCCCTCTCTCCGAACCTCCGTGGTGAACCCTTCCCGGGAACGGACAGGCTGGAAGCCCATCCTACCTTAAATTCCCGAACGTTCTGGAGTCTTACCCGCGTCCACTTCGTTGCAGGTCCCAGGAAAACAGCGCTTTAATAGGTATAGAAAGAAAGTGGAAATCCAGATCGGAACGTACCTCTATTTTTTTTAATCTGGATCCAGAGTGCGTCAGTCGACTCTGCTCGGGTATATGCCGACGCTCTGGCCAACTTGTTGGAGATTGTGCCTGAGTCTGAATCATGATAAAAGTAAACGCCGTAAGTAACCCATAGAGGTTTTCCCGTGTCCTCCTCTCCTGCATCAAAGTCCAGATAGCCACTTTCTCTGTCTCCGTTACTTAGAGCTGCAGCTGCCTCGTCTTCACCTGCTGCCAGCGGTAATTTCCCGATTTTTGCCAAGATTCGGTCGTGGGCCTCGTCTATCGCCGCACTTCGATCGTAATGATATGTTCCAGAAGACTTCGTGGAGTGAGCCTCAACACACAGAATGTAATCAACGACTGGGTGTCCAAGGCTTCGGACTATATGATTGTACCAATATAATGCCCAGGCGGCCTTAACAGGCGTGACAGAAAACAACAGTGTGCCGATACACACTAGCAATCCGCTTCTGAAAAGCTTATTCATAGGAAGGAATTCTGAGGGACGTTATACCAATTTCGAAACTGCAAATACAAAGACAAAGTAATACTGCTCTTTTTCGGTTGGTTCGCGTTGATGGCACTGGATGCCATTCGGTTCAAATGGTCTTCGGTTCCCGCCTGGCTTCAGGGTCCGGGTGCGTTGGGTCTCCTCGTTGCGTGCTACATCAGTTATCTGACCCTTCGTGAAAACACGTTCGCCACGCTGGTTGTAAGGGTCCAGAAAGAACGCGCCCACGCTGTCATCACCAGCGGACCTTACCGCTATGTTCGCCACCCGATGTACGCGGGTATGATATTCTATTTATTCTGCGCCCCTTTGCTTTTAGGTTCCTGGTGGGGGCTTTTCTGCGGATGTGTTCTGCTTGGAGTCTTCGCGATTCGTATTCAGATAGAGGAGGGAACCCTCCGAAAAGAACTCCCCGGCTACAACGAATATGCGGCACGTGTCCGCTATCGGTTGATCCCGAGGGTCTGGTGAACGTGTATGAGACACAATATGGAACAGGTCGAATAACGTCTTACCAACCGCACCACACATGACGATCAAGAGATTGGACCACGTCAGCGTCGTCGTCGACGACCTTGCAGCCGCTATCGCTTTTTTCACCACGCTCGGCATGACGCTCGAAGGCGAAATACCGGTCGAGGGCCCGTGGGTGGACCGCGTCAACGGGCTCGAAAATGTCCGAGTCAACATCGTTATGATGCGGACCCCAGATGGACACGGGCGGCTTGAGCTGACGAAGTTTCGCAATCCAAAACTGGTCGAGATCGAACCGGCGATCGCACCACCGAACGCGCTGGGACTCCGGAGCGTCATGTTTACAGTCGAAAGCGTCGACGACACTGTCGCTCGCCTGCGCGCCAACGGCGCCGAACTCGTCGGCGAGGTTGCCCAGTACGAGGATAAGTACAGACTTTGCTACATGCGAGGCCCTGCGGGCATCATCGTCGCGCTGGCCGAGGAACTCTTCTGAAGCGTTCAGCGAGGAACTGTAACCTTCTGGTGAAGAATCTATTACGAATGGAGCCGGCAATCGGGTTCGAACCGATGACCTGCTGATTACAAATCAGTGGATCAGCGTGAGCAGACGTGAGCCGATATGAACGGTTGTGAGCTGCGAAACGGCTTGTAGACAAGCTTCATGAGCCGTTCTACGGTTCCGGCTAAAAGCTCATGAGTGATCACGAAAGATCAGGGATGAATGAAAAAAGTGTCCAAGCTTTTGGGTCGCTTGGACACTTTTCAAAGTCCGACATTCGCTATTGGCAGCGAGCAATCTTTCGCCAAACCTACAGGCGTGATGGTCAAACGCTGGTGACGAGGAATTGGGCGATGAAGATCGCTCATGAGGGCCGGCGGGAGACCTTCCCTCTTGGAACAGCAAACAATGCGGCGGCGGCGGCGCGGGCGAGGGAGATTTATCTATCGCTCGCGGCCAACGGATGGGATGCCACAGTGGCGAAATTCAAGCGCAGCAGGCCGGCGGCGCCCTTCTGCCGTAGCTGATCGTCCCTGTACGATCGGGGAGTTTTTGGCGGCAGTTTCTGAGGTAACGAGGAATCAGAGCACCTTCAACGACTATGCGCAGGCATTCCGTCAAATTGTTTCAGACATTTTTGGTCTTTCGAACAGCAATCTGAAGTACGACTACCGGACCGGCGGAAGGAAGGAATGGTTATCAAAAATTCATGCGATCAGCTTGGCAGATGTCACTCCTGCAAAGGTGCAGGCGTGGAAGTTATCGTTCCTTGCTAAGGCCGGGGATGACCCAATTGCTCGTCGGACGGCGCGGGTCTCAGTGAACGCTATCATCAGGAGGGCGCGGAGCTTGTTTTCGCCCAAGAAGCTGCGTCACCTGACGCAAACGTTGCCAGGGCTGTTGCCATTCGAAGGCATAGAGTTTGAGGCGCGGCAATCGATGAAGTACCACTCGAAAATTGATATCGAGAAGCTGATCGGCGAGGCGCGACAAGAACTCGAAGACCAGGACCAAGAGGCCTACAAAGTGTTTCTTCTTGCTATGGGAATAGGCCTTCGGCGCAAGGAAATTGACTTACTGGAATGGTCGGCATTTCTCTGGACCAAAAACCAGGTTCGAATTGCACCGACCCGGTATTTCCATCCGAAAAGCGAAGACTCGATCGCAGACTTGCCGGTTGATTCAGAGCTAATGGACGTGTTTCGCGAGTATTACGGGCGTGCGAAAGGACCGTTTGTGATCAAAAGCCCTCGCCCGCCATTACCTCAGCGGCCATATCAGTACTTTCGATGTGATCCTATCTTCGATCGACTGGTTGGCTGGCTCCGAAAGCACGGAGTGAACGGTAACAAGCCGCTTCACACGCTGCGGAAAGAGTATGGATCGCTCCTCACGAGGACATACGGCATTCACGCGGCGAGCCGGGGGCTGCGGCATGCGGATTTGCGGACGACCTCTGAGCACTATAGCGATGCGACGGCGAGAGTCACGCCGGGTATCGGTGGGTTAATTGCTCCTGCAGACAAGAGCTAAGAAGGGCATAATGGCAACATTAGGACTATGTCCGACTCGTCCATGGTCATTCCTGCAGCGCGCTCGCTTGCCGGTCCAAGAACTTCGAAACCGAGCTTGGTGTAAAAGGTTCTTGCTCCTTCGTCAGGCCGCCCTGTGTATACCCACAGTTCTGTGCAGGCCATCCTGCGCCCTTTATCGGTAAGTGCATGAATGGCGGCGGTCCCGTAACCTTTGCGGCGAAACGCGGGACGAATGCCGAACCAGCCAACCCAGATGCGACTGGATGGGGTCTTAGGCGTTTGGTAAAGGCCGCAGACGCCTATTGTCTCGGTGGCTCGCCTCAACAGGAAGACTTCCCAGAACGGGATCGGGACGGGCCGACGGCCGATTCCGCACCAGTGGAGCATCGAGAGCAGAAACCGGTCTCCGAAATCATCGGCAAGCTCTCTCATCACTGGGAGGAATAGATTAATCTCTCTTGTGGCGATCAATTCGACGGTATGGCCGCTGGCGGGCATGGGTCTACTCCCCTTGAATTGAGTGATGATAACAATTGCTTTTTGTCACTGACCTGGAGCGCAAAGAGCGGCACTCCGTCCGGCATTGATCGGGCATTTTGGAGCTTGAAGAAATCGAATCCTTCAAGGAGCGCCCGGCCTTGCTCCGAATAGGCAAGGGCGAGCAGTTCACAGGGAAAATCGATGCGGGCGTTAGCGAGCCAACATCCGATGCCGCGAGACAAGAGTATTTTGATCGCGCGTCCACCTCTGAGTTCTGAACGGAGTACGATTCCGGAGATATACCAGAACTGGGCCGGGCTGTTCATAAACGGGCGCATCCCCCGACCGTTTAGTTGGGATTCCTTGATGCGACCATGCGTGAACAGTTCAGCATAGCGGACCGAGAGCGGCCACATCCCGATAGCCCCCATAACTCGCGTACGAAAGAATAGGGCGTGCAAGCCCGAGGGATAAGAAAACCACCACTCTTGGAATTTCTCGTATGTGATCGAGGTCTGCCGGACGGCTGTTCTGGGTGGTCATCTGGAGCAGTGTGACCACTGCGGCCATCAGCGCAACGCTTACAACTCCTGCTCCGATCGCCACTGTCCAAAATGCCAGTCGCTGGCCCGGGCTCAGTGGCTCGAGGATCGTCAAGCCGAGCTTTTGGCTACCCAGTACTTCCACGTGGTCTTCACCATGCCAGAACAGATTGCAACCATTGCCTATCAGAACAAGCGAGAGCTTTATGGCATCCTGTTCAGGGCCACTGCGCAGACCTTGCTCACCATCGCTGCTGATCCCAAGCACCTTGGCGCTAAGATCGGATTTTTCGCCATGCTCCATACTTGGGGCTCTAACCTGCTCCATCACCCCCACCTGCATTGTGTGGTCCCCGGAGGCGGTCTGGCTGCGGATGGCAGTCAATGGATTTGCTGCCGGGATGGGTTTTTCTTGTCCGTGCGGGTGCTCTCAAGGCTGTTTCGTCGTCTGTTCCTAGAGTATTTGATCAACGCCTTTGATGCCGGCAAACTGGAGTTTTTCTCCTCCCTGCAATCACTCCGGGACCCGTCCTCATTCCTAGATTACTTGACTCCTTTGCGCGAGGCCGAATGGGTGGTCTACGCAAAGCGGCCCTTCGCCGGACCCGAGCAGGTGTTGGACTACGTCGGGCGCTATACTCATCGCGTGGCGATCTCCAATAATCGTCTGTTAGACATCGCGGAGGGCATGGTGACGTTCCGTTACAAGGATTATCGTCATGACGCCCAGCAAAAGACGATGACACTGCGAGCCGAAGAGTTCATCCGCCGCTTTCTGTTACATGTGCTTCCTGCAGGCTTTCAGCGCATCCGCTACTACGGCTTCCTGGCCAACCGATACCGAGAACCGAAATTAGCACGCTGCCGAGACCTGTTAGGCATGCCGGCAGCCGAATCAGTGACTTCAAAAGCCAGCACGGACTATCATGACCGCTATGAAGAACTCACCGGTTTTTCGTTGTGGAAATGCCCGGTCTGTCACCAAGGTCGCATGCTAATGATCGAGATCTTGCCGCGAAGCCCGCTCAGGCATCTAACGCCGATCAAGGATACCTCATGATGGAGAGGACTGCTTTCGGATCTAGATCCAACTGTGCCGTACAAGCTTGGCCCGACCAAGCGACGGGAGCAGCGTTGCCAAACGAGTCATCCCGAAAAAAATCCGAGGCACACGTTTCATTCCCCCGACCGCATCATAGGTCAATGCAGGCACCGCGATCCCACAAGGCGTTGCATGCGCTCATCACTTCCGGCAACATCGGATCCTCGTCCGAGATCCAGCCGACAATCAATACCCATAGACGACGCGCTGGGCAATGGTTTAGTCCAACCCATTTTTAGCCCACCGTCACGGCGATCACCCTTTAGTATGCTCTCCGAGCCTCTCCCGCCGCGACGCCGGCCTAAAAATGCTCTGCGTTGCTAACCAATCAGAAAACTCCCGGTAATCTTGCTTCAGCGAGTCGAAGAATTGGTCTGCCAGGTCAATCTCTCGGAAGAGTTTTCTACCGAAGATCATAATTCTGGTTGGTGAGCCGCAGCAACAGATCGCCGTGACACGGCCGCGCGCACAGACGCAGACGAGATCGCGGCCACCAGCTCGCCGAGCTCGCAAGTGGTGGTGCCGAGCAGCGAGCCAGGGCGTTGTACTTCCGACTATTCTCAAGAGCCACGAAGTGATCAGGTGCTTCGTGGGGCGCCGGCCAGGACGAGCACATGCCATAGCCGCCTGAACTGCGTCAGGATATCGTCAGCAGAGGCCCAGCCATTCCAAGCTTCGGGATCGAGCTTCACGGAATTTGCCGCTGCACCGATGTTGGCGGCATCCAGCATGCCGTCACCGGCGATGCGTTCGGCCAAGGGACGCACCGGATAGTCTCAGAAGATGTCGGGAACCTCCCTCACGGGCATCCGATATCCTGGGTGCCAGCTTGGCGGGATGCCGAACCTTGTCGAAATTCTAGCGAGGATTTCGCCGGTGGGATGATCCCGGAATGCAGGATCAGCAACAAGCCGCTCTACGTCGTTTTCAAGGCTCAACTCGCCGTGGACCTGGACTTCGATGAAGCTATCCAGTGCGTGTCCCAGTGGTCGGGAAGCCGGATCGGGAAAAGGCATCGAGAAAGTGTGCGCCATCCGTTTCAAACAATCCTTCACCAACAGGTCGGCGACGGCGAAAGCACCCTTGCCGCTTTCGAGCTGCGAGAGAAGGGGCGCAAACACCGGCTCCATCACGTCACGCGTTCCCGAGCGGTCGAGCGCGCAATCCTCGTGGCTGCCGCCGAAGGTGAAAGTCGAGCGTTTGGCGACATTCGGGCGAAGCAGGAAGAAGCACGAACCGAAGCGTGGCGCTGGGCCGTCGGGATAATGCATGACGTCCAGCGCGCCATATTTCGGGCGACCTGGGGATGTGACGCGCGCTCCGTGATAGGCGCCTCCGAAAAGGCGGTCTTCCCATAGGTCCCGCTCACCGCCCGGAAAAGCGGAGGGGCTGCCGCTGGAAAGGCCGGCAACAAATTGGTTCGTATAGATGCCAGTGCGAAGCAGCCCCTCGGCAACGCTCACGCCCTCCCGGCTTAGGCGCTCGGGATGAAAATGAAGACCGATGCGGGCACCATCCCGCATGGCCGCCATGGAAGCGTCCAAAAGACCACGGTCGATCGCCTGCCGCTTTAGGACCGCGTCGATTTCCCTTTGCGCTGCACTTCTGAGGTTGAGTGCGCGGTTCCGAACGGTCTGGATAGCTGCCTGCTGATACAGACTCAGATCGTTCATCAGAGGCGGTAACGATCAAGAGCAATCTTTCGGTCCGACTCGCCAGGTGACGCCAGTTCCCGCATTCAGCGAGTACATCAAATATCGTGGAAAATTTCACCGCAAATAGCGTGGAAAACGACACCCCGGTCCGTCAATTTTACCACCTACGAATCTGAAAACGGTAGAGGGTGCGTATCTTGATTCTGTAAATGGGCTCTTTAGACGAGTTGCTTCGTTAGGTGAATACCTGTTCTCGGAATTGCTTTTAATTTGGCCCCCCGGCTAAAGTTCGCCTGCGCAAAATGGAGCCTCATTTAGAATCGGCTGTTCTTCGGCTGCGGGGTCGAGAGTGGCAGGCACTGTCGGCAAGCCGCCGGGAACGCTTGGTTGAGGATTGCTTTCGGTACTGGCGTACTAAGGGATTTCCTTACGATCGAATCGATGATGAAGTTCTTCAGCGAGAGATGGCGTGCTTAATGCGCACGGACTCAAGCGAAGCGTGGATTGCTGGTGGAGTCCGCGGCTCAACTGCAGGTTTGCGCTCGGTAAACTTTTTCCACCCGCTAATGTGGAGCGTGCGTGCTCGCGACGCTTACTCGCCAATGCAGCGGTTCCAGTGCGACCGTTCTTTAAGAAGGATCTTGCAACATGCGTTGATCATCTGGCCCGACAAATACTCAGTCAATGCGACTAACCTGCGTTCCATGCTGCGTACATTTAGTAAGACAACGAGAGTCTCGAATTTTCGACCGACAATCGCTAAGGCCATCATCGAAAGGTACTCTAGCCCCGGAGAACAAGTGATCGATTTCAGCGCTGGTTATAGCGGTCGGCTCCTTGGTTGCATCGCCGCTCGTCGAAGATATCTAGGGGTAGACCCGAGTTCGGATCAGATTCAGGGTGGTTGGGCGCTGGCAAATGCATTGCGCCGCCTCCGGCTTCCTGGCCTGGAGACGCTGCTTTACCAGGGACCGGCAGAGGAAGTGCTAACGAGTCTGCCTCGGGGTAGAACCCAATTGATCTTCTCCAGTCCTCCGTATTTTGATCGGGAACGTTACTCGGAAGAGCCAAGCCAGAGCTATGTCCGTTTTCCGAAATATCCAGAGTGGAAAACACATTTTCTAGAAGTTGTTATCAAAGAGTGCGCGAGAATTCTAAGGCCCGGAGGTTTCCTCGTCATTAATGTATCGAACGTAAATCGGTACAGATTGGCAGACGACACTCTAGAGATTGCGTCATCCGTTTTACGGCCTTTCGCGAAATATTCGATGCAGCTGGCGCGGAAGCCGTACTTAGCCAAAAGCAGCGGCCCATTCAAGCAGGAGCCGCTGTTTGTATTTCGAAAGGTGTAGCTAGGGAAAAACGGGATTTTCCTGTTCTGCCCTGGTTATTTCTCGGTTGAGGGTGTCGGCACCAACATCGCGCTTTCCCTCGGGGATTTCTAAAGAAAGGCGGAACCAGCGGAGCGCCTCACCAAAGTGACGATGAATTCGATAAAGCCGGCCCATCTCGTACAGTGCAAAAGCGTAACCTGGACGAATCTTGTCGAGCACCAATTTCAGATAGGTTTCAGAGGTTTTAAACGCTGATTGATCGCTCTCGTTTTTCTTTTCGAGTCTGTGCCAGTAACTAGAGCGCATCCAGATCGACCCTAGGTTACAAAAGAGCGCCCAGTTGTTCGGGCTTGCCTTATCCGCTTTTTCGAAACGGTGGCGTGCTTCATCGAGCATTTCCGGCCTGGAAAATCTCCATTTACCAATCTCGATCCGGGGCAAGTAATCCGAAGCAAACATGTACCCGAGACCGAGCGCATTCTCGATGCGCCAAGCAATCGACGGTTCGAGTGTTTGGTGGGAACGGAGCTCGCGAATGCGTGCTTCAGCCTGCACCACCGCAGAAAAACGTGACTTTATGTCATCGTAATCGGGTTTTTCCGGGTCCTTTTGGATCATGAACTGCGCATTAACCTGGGCCAGCGACGCCATCGTCTGGAGACGTAGCTGGTCAGAGATCGAGCTATTGTCCAACACGCCTCGAAAGTTGGTCTCAGCTTCCGCCAGATCTGGTTTGTGGTATCTATGAAAACGAGCAACACCCAGATTAAAACGAGCTTCGGGTAAGAACGGGGGATTGGCCTCGATGACCCGGTTAAGGTCGGAGATCGCAAGTTCTGTGTCGCCTCTGAGTTCGCGGGTTAGTCCTCGGTAATAGACAGCCGGAAGGAAAGCTGGGTCTTCCTGTAGGGCTTTGTTTAAGTCGTCCTCAGCTTCAGTCAAAACGCTGAGCTCCTCCGGGCGCTCTTGAAAACGACGCAGCCTGTCAAGGCCCAGGCTGAGATGAGCCAGAGCCCTTGGGTTTTGGCTTCTGAGGTTGAGGCTCATTGAGAAGCTACAGTCGCGTATCCCTCTAGGATTGCAACGATTTCACGTAAGAACCGGCAATCCGGCAAGAAGAGATCTGACACTCCGATTTCTTGATTCCAAACTTGGACTACCTTTCCTTCAACGTCCAAACTCACTACCAAGCGCGTTTGATATTGTTCGGTAACCGAACCAATCGAGAGGTGAAACCGAGGGTGCTTGAGGCGTGTTGAAAAGACGGTGGCGATTTTTCCGGCCTTTTCGCTAGCGATCGAGATAAGCTCCGGAAAAGGGTCGTCGCTGTTGGTGCTTTCGAGACTCACGGTCATCGATTTAGTGCCAATCGGCCCTGAAAGGGGCTTTCGCCGGGCTTGTTCAGCCAAGATCGCTAATCGAAACAAGGGCGCTAGGTTAGGATCTGTCTTATCGGTAGCGACGACAACGCATTGTGCCTTGCCTTTGTTGTTTCCCATCCATCCGAGAAAGGACCACAAGCTAAGAGCGGCTAGGACCACTGAGACGATTAAGGTTCCTTTTTCAACGAGCGTATCCAAGAGCTCATGGAGTGTTCCCCGAAACCAAAATCCGTAGTCATGCTGCTCATGAAGTGAATGCTCAAGGCCTCTCAATGCCATCTTTCGGATATCGGGATCTTGGCTATTCAGGGCACGGATGTAGGCGGCATCGGCCTCTTTATAGTTGCGCTCTTTACGGTAAAGATTGCCTAAGTCGATTTGGGTTCGAGCGATCGCCGTGCTCGGAGTTGGCGAGGGCGACGGGGTTGTTTCCGAACGGGCAGCGACGGCTGGTAAAAGAATTGAAGCAATGCATGCCAGAGCTATGGAGCAAAGTCGCCGCATTAAGCGCTTATGATAGTGAGCCTACTGGACGCGTGGCTAATTCTTTTTTGATCTTCCTGGAAGCCTGAAATACCTATTTCTTTCCGCCGAATGATGAACTGATCGATGGGGTGAAAATATAGATGGCGCCACAACGATGAAAGGAGGCGAAATTGCATGAGATACTACTTACCCATCCACCCAGTCACCGAAAACTATCGAAAGGGAATGCTCGCGATTGAAAATGGCGATTTGGCAACCGCCGTCAGTCTTTTGGGCGCCGAGCCCAGCGGGTCTTCCTGTTATGGACTTGCGTTCGCAAACAAAGCGATGGCTGAGCTCGAACTAGGAAGATTCAGAGCTTGCGAAACGTCTGCTCGGCTAGCACTGGCGCGATTTAAGTCGACCGGTTGCCCGCAACCGCCCATTTGGATACAAGCGATCCGGAATCTCGGAGAGACGCTCTCGCGTGAGGGGCGTTTATCAGAGTCGTTGTCAATCTTCGAAGAAGGCTCCCAGCTTGCAGACCGATTGACGGAGGAGTTCTCAGATGTTGCACGCGAATGCATCATCGAGAAAGCCTACATATTTAATGCATGGGGCGGCAGTCTTCTCGGCCTCGATTTAGCTGACTCTGCGATCCAGCGTTTTCTTATGGCTAGAGACCTGTATCGCGGCCAATCGAACGACATAGTGGGTGAGCGTGTAACCTTAACGAACTTGGCTAACGCTTATACGACCGCGGGGGATAATACTAAGGCGGCTCTGGCGATTGAGGAGGCGACGCAGCTTGCCCAAGGAAATGACGACCAACTTTATGAAATCAACATCGCAGCCGCCAGACTTGGAATTCTGCCGAAAGATCGGGCTCGAACGTTGCTAATGAACGCCGCCTGGGCAGCCGAAACCGAAGGCTTCATTGAGAAGGCATATACGCGGTATTGCATTAACGCTCATCTCGCGGACAGAGAGGAAGATTGGCGCTGGGGCCTGGAAGCGGTGCGAAGGGCCAAAGAAATCGAAGACCGGCTCACAACCGATAGTCTAAACCCTCCCAAACTTCGGTTTTATGAAGCCGCTTTTCTCGAGCAATCTGGCCGATCTCTTGAGGACGTTCTGGTTGTACTGTTAGAGGGAGCCCGTCTCTGGGTGGAAAGGCTTCCGGGTCGACTAGCGGTGCAAGACTATCAACAGGCTGTCGGGTTGATGCATGATCACCTTCGCAAGCTAAGCGCTTTGCTGTTGAGCAAAGGGAGAATTTCTGAGGCGTTCCTCGCGTTTGAGCTCGGCCGAGCACGCAGATTCGCAATCGAGATTAATCGCGGTTTCGACCATCCGCTTTTAACAACAAATCCCTTTGGCGCATTGAATATAGATTCTTCGCTCCTACAGCGAGCTCAAAGAGGTCTCAATCCGGGAGATTTGGTGGTTTCTCTGGCTGTCCTTCCACCACATCTCGTTGCTTTTATCGTGTCCTCGGAGGAAGTCCGCGCCTGCGAAACCCCACTGGTGAAAGACATTGTCGAGGCGGGGGTGTTCGGCAAAAGCATTCTCGAGATTCCAGCCGGAATCGTGAATGGGAAAGCAGCAAACTGTATTGCCAAACAGCTGAGGGTCTTCAGTGAGGAAATTGTTAGACAGGTCGGGGACCGCAAAATTGTTTCGCTTTCACCGCATGCCCTACTCCATAGCGTTCCGTGGCGGGCGCTCTTCCGAAATGCTGGCCTCAGGTGGTCACAGCTTTCATTTATCACACAATTTAGCCCCCTCTTCGATCCCGACCATCCCAATCCGGACTTGCTTCTTCAGACTGGTGCGACTGCTCTTGGTTACGGCACCGCGGGCTTGGCCACGAACGAATTGAATTTGGAAGACGAGGCTGAAGACTTCTCCAACACGTTCGGATCTCTGGGCAAATTTGTACCAGGCGCTTCCTCGAATGACTTGCGGGCAGTGCTTTATCGGAACGAGATTGTTATGGTTTCGTGTCATGGCACAAACACGTTGACTGAATTGGGTCCGAGGTTCTTCCTCTCCCTACGAGACGGTAACTACACGTTGGAAGATATACTTAACGAGGGGCAAGTGTGCTGCCCTTTGCTTGTGCTTTCAGTGTGTAGCTCTGGAACCTATGAAGTGGCTTGGGGCGACTATCCTGTAGGCGCCGCACCTACGATTCTACTGGCTGGAGCGAAATTCTGTATTTGCACACGCTTCCCCCTAGACGCTCATTTTGCAAAGGTGTTCTTCCCCTTACTAGGCCGGTTGCTCAGCCGTGGAGAGAGCCTAGGGATGGCGTTCGGGGACGTTCTGAGAGAGATGGAACAGCGAGGTTATGATCTCTGGACACATCTTGCGTGTGTCGAATTGCTGGGGCGCGGAACTTAACAGCTAAAACGCGTGGCGATATCATCACTAAGGTAAAATAACTAAGTAAATCAGCACTCGGCTGCTTGACGCATCAAGCGTCTTTGCTATGATAAGCATTGTGACGCCTGAACAAGAATCTTTGGCAGCAATTTTTCGCGAGTCACGCGACCGGCTTGGGCTGACACTTCGCGAAGTCGAAGCGAAGACGGGAATTTCAAACGCGTACCTGAGTCAACTCGAAGGCGGCAAGGTCAAGGAGCCATCCCCAAAGACTCTCCATAAACTGTGCGAACTTTATGGCTGCTCCTATTCCCTGGCGTTGGAGTTGGCCGGCTATCCCGTTCCCAGCGAGCAAAAAGTGCCGGTGGCCGCTCGCTTTGCGGCGCGGATTGGTAAGACCACACGGGAGGAGGAGACCGCTTTACTCGAATACCTGCAATTCCTTCGCTCTCGGAAAAGATGACTCAATGACCTGGTCGTATTCAGAGTATCGTTTGTTCAAGAAGTGTCCGCGAAAGTGGTTCTTCAAGTCCATTTTTGCCGACCCCAGGGCAAATGATCCTCAGCGACAGGAAGCTTACCTTCTTTCAAAGATGCAATCGCTCTACGCATGGCGTGGGCAGGTAGTCGAATCCGCTATTCAGGATTTTCTCCTCCCGTCGCTTCAGGTGCAGCTGCAACCGACACTCCAAGACACGATCAAGGTCGCGAAAGAGACTTTTGACCAACAACTCGCGTTTGGTCGGAATCACCGAATTCGCGAACCCGGCATGACGATCAAGCAAGCCGGCAAAGCCTTTGCCGCGTTTACTGAACTAGAGTACGGGCAAGCCATTTCGGATGAAGATTGTCAGGAGGCATGGGAAGAGGTTCAAACGGCGCTTCGGAATTTATATAAACAGACGGAACTCAAGACACTACTTAAAGCCGGAGCCTATCGCGTCACCCAGCGGACTCTTCAATTCAAGCACTTCGGGGCAACTGTTCGAGCAATTCCTGATCTGATGATCTTCTTCAATGATCGCTCCCCGCTGATTGTTGATTGGAAAGTGCATACTTTCGGCATCCATGATTATGCCGACCAGTTGGCGATCTACGCGCTTGCCCTCGCAAGGTGAAACCCCACGCTGATTGCGAACGATACGCGCGCGGCTGGAAGGAAACAGACATCGAATTGCGGGAAGCACAATTGCTGCGTGGTTTGGTTCGCCAGCATTCTTTGGAAAATTCCGATGTTGCGGAGGTGGAGGATCGGATTGCAGCCGGTGTTATCGCTCTGCGCGAAGCATGCGGGGGAAAACGATGCTGCGAGTTGGATGCAAAGGATTTTCCTACCGCGCACGATCCGCAAACCTGCCAAACCTGCCAGTATCGAAAGATGCTGGACTTCCGATTCGTGAACACCGAAACCAACAATTAGAATAACCAACCTTGCTGACTATCGGCCGAATATCGACTCTACCGAGTCAAAGGCCTCAGTGAAGGCCAGGAAGATTATTATCGCAACCTAAACTCGCTGGTGAACAGGCTCTCGCGGCAATTGCGCTCGCCCGTCACTTTTGTCCAACGCGACGGAGCTCCATATTTAGTCATCAGCGAGGACAAGCGTGATGTGGAATCGGAGCACCCCGTCGTTGGGCGGACGGCGTATCTCGAGAAAGGGAACGATGTTTTGCCTGTGAACTTCGGTAACTTGGATGAGCAGGGAATGGGCATCGCACTCCGCTTTCTGCAATTCTCGATCCAGAGTTCTCTGCGGAGAGGATGCTGGTATCTATCACCGATGCGGGCCACGGCCGCCCCTATTATGAGAAGGAATCGCTACCGGTAGGGAATGGAGCGGCACTGCACCGTGGTTTTTTGGTTCGGGCTACGGCGCTAAATGATGGCGGCATTGGGATTTGCGTCGATATACAGCACACGTTTCTTACAGCAAAGCCGCTGCCTGCGAATCTCAGCAAACATGACTTCACACAATATCACCGGGCAGGCGGTTACCGTATACAAATTCGGGCACGTTTGGTTTGAAATCCAGCTGGCGGAGTGGTCGGAGTTAACCGTAACCGAAGAAAATTTTAGCGCGCCGGAGGCCGGGCGGAGGGTCGACGTTTTGGAGTATTGCAGGGCGAGCCGATTGCCGGAGACGCCGCTTCCACAAAGTTGTCCATTGCATTCGAAGGACTGCTCAGTGGTCTTCTCCTACAAACTTTCTCGTGACGAGATCCAGGGCAGCGCCCTTCGGGCCGTGCTCTCGGATTGCTGGACCCCGCAGTCCGCACCATGCGCCACAAGCGCCGATCTGACAATCCTTACAATCCGGGATCATCCCACCCCAGCCTCAAATCAAGCGTGTGTGAAGCAAATGCTCTCAAGCTGTGCGAGATTGGCGGCACCGCGGTAAGTTTTACGGAGGGAATCCGGAGCGCGTCCCAACCCGCGGACTCAATGTCCCCTGATCTGCGTTTTGGCTTCAAATACTACAACTTATTCTCACGGAGCACTGCAGGAGCAACACAAGCTCCCATGTCGAATCTCGGAAGGGATCGCCTCCGTTTCTTTGCTAGGGACACGAGCGACGGGTTTCTGTCCTAGGAAAATTCCCACTGCAACCGCCCGTTTGTTTTTCATGCCCGAGACCATTTATATTAAAATTCGGGGACCCCAATCCTAACCCAACTTACCCAAATGGTCGATTCGCTTTACCCGCAAGAGCTAGGCTACAAACCCTAAACTCGTGCCCTATGATGACCGAACCGGGAAACCTAGCTTCTGGTCTCAATTTCTAGCCATTAAAACCGCTGCCGAATTGGAAAGGCATGCGGTTCAGGTTTCGCGGTCGTAATGGTTCACGATCCCTTCCGGAGACAAGCGGAGAGGGCCCACCACGACGAGCTTGCCGCGTGTGCAATTCAGACGCTCTACAAGGACTTCGACGTGAGAGCCGCTGTGATCCATACTGAGGTCGGCTCCGAGTGTTATTGTCTTCGTTCCTCGGGCTCCGGTGTACCGGAGTACTCCGTCGCCTCTGGAAAGCGGGGAAAATTCGACGGTTATCTGCGGGGAGTTGCGCTGAACAAGGTCCTCTTAACTAATGAGAAGTGGCCGTTTGTGATCGCAGATGCCATGCACGCAGATGTGACGATCGGAGTGGATGTAAAGACGAATTACGTTGGTTTTACAACGATCGCCAAGGGTGGCGAATACATCGACAGTCGCTTTGCAAGCTGCCGGTTCGCCGAACGAGTCCAAGCGGACGAGTTTCGCAAGCTGCTGGTCGAGGCAGCGGTGGATTACAGCAAAAAGACCGGCGAGTTTGCCCGCTCAATCGTTCTTTATAGAGATGGCCGCATGTTCGAACCGGAACAGGTAGGCGCCCGCCAGGCGATGGACTTCTTAATCAGCGAAGGATACGTCGCTCATGGGGCGACTTTAACTTGTCTCGAAATTCCAAAACGGAGTCTTACGCCGCTTCGGTTGTTCGAGGTTAGCTTTGATCGCGCCAATCGGCGACCACATAGTGCGAATCCTTCAGTCGGCAGATACTATATCGCGAATGATTCGGAGGGCTACGTATGCTGCACCGGTAATCCCTTTGATCGGCAAGGAACGGTCAATCCATTGCATGTGAAAAAGGTGTTTGGCCCGCTTGTCATCGCCGATTGCCTTGAGGACGTCTACTGGTTGACAGTTCTGGCTGGGATCTTTACTTCCGGAGGATTTGACTCGGTATCCGATTAACATCAAAATCAACGACAGGCGCTTGTTTGAGGACGCTGCGACCTACGATGAACATGAACTGCAGAACTCATGATGAGGAAACAAAGCGATGAGTAACACAGCAATAGTTACTGGTGGTTATCAAGACGTCCGTGATATGGCTAAATCCGTAGATCGACTGTTACTCGATCTTAAGTCAGGATTGAGTCCGGACGAGGTGACGACAAGCCCGTTGTAGAATTGGTGGAAGCCCTTCGAGATGAGAAAACGGCTACCGCTTCTGCACAGTTCCTTGGCTTGCTTTGGGGGCGCCGCGGGAGACCTAGCGGCTCTCGCTTCGATGAGATTGCATCCGAGTTGCGCGAACACCGTGCGAGTTCCAAGACCGTGAAGGACCTTGAGGACTTGGCCGCGGCATTGGATCAAGAGCGCGCAGAAATAGCGCAACGGATGCGGAGTGTGTAATGCTTGAGGTATATCTCGGTACGGGGTCCGTCAGTCAGCTGATGGAGCGGGCGCGTCAGTTGCAAGCGTCAATCTCGCAGCAACTAGCGGAAAAGAATCTTCCGCCGGAATTTCATACCCTCGCGCAGACGTGCCGGAATGAGGTCAACAATCTCGTGTCCGATCTAGAGTCACTCCTCTCAGACTCTCGCTTCCAACGCGCAGATTTACAGGCAATTCGATTGCGGGCGTACAAGCGGATCGTCGAAGAATTGGACTTTCTTGAGCTTGTCGGTGTTGCCGCACTAATTCGTATCAACGACGCTGATCGCTCAATGACCAAAGTCGTCGGAGTCATCGCGGAGGAGATTAACTATCCGCTTATTCCTCCGGTCGTTTCTTGCCAGTCACAGGGGTATTTCCAGGCTTTCCCCGGAGCTGAATCTCTTGTCGATTCCTAGAAAGAGGCAGTTTTTTTTCTTCTCCATCTCCCCTACTTGTATCACGAATTAGCGCACTTCATTTTGACGGAAAAGAACAATCCCGCCATCGAGCCGTTCCAGGAAGCGTTGAAGCACTCGATAATGGCGGGCCGTGGCCACGTCGCAGACTTACAGAGCAATCAGGGTCGAGGCACCAAAGGGTTCGCTAACAAGCTCAGGGCTTGGGATGGCAATTGGGTATGTGGGATGGGGCATCGAACTGTGTTGCGACTTGTTTGCGGTGCTTGCCTGTGGGCCAGCGTTCGCCTGGTCGCATCTTCACCTCTGCGCCAAGCGCTCGGGTGATCCATTCTTAGTCGATAACGCGCCTGACTCAACCCACCCCTCAGATGCCGCTCGCATGTTCGTAATGCTCGAAGCTCTTGGAAAGTTGGAATACGCAGCGGAAGCGCTCGCAATAGAAGAAAAGTGGAATCAGCTTTTGGCGCAGGCGGGATACGCCAAGAATGCCGACTACACGACCTGCTTCCCGCACGCTCTGCTTGCCCGGATCGCAAGTTATGCGTTTGCAGGTTATCAAAACATCGGCTGCGCACCCTCATCGAAAGGCTCGGGCGCCGAAACTCACGACCTGTTCAACGAGGCATGGCAACGGTTTTGGAGTGATCCAAAGGTATACGCAGAATGGGAGAAGACGAATCGGGTAACCACCTCCGTGCGGCCGGGGCTGTGAATTAATCTAAAAAGGGCGCCCTCCTACTCCGACTCGAAACCACTACTATTGAACTTCAGTGTGCGGCTATTCTCTGTCACCGTCCGAACAACATTGTCAGGCGCGCCTCCCGGGATCTCCGCTTCGATTTCGAGCGTTACGCGTACGGAAGAGCCTATGAGGCCGGTCAGATGGGTAATAACTTCTTCTGCGATCCTGCCGGCGTCGCGGCCGACACGCTCAGAATCAAGGCTCACGGTGCCATGATAGCGCTTAGGTTTAGAGGATGGGATAGGCGGTAGCGGATCGACGGGAGCTTCGGCCCCGTGGACCAACTGGGACGTACGGCGGTTTTCAGGGATCGGCACAGGCGGGGTGAGCTCTCGGTCGATCTGCCCTCGCGCTATCTCAGGCCGCACGAGTAGGCCGGCATCGTCGCCGGTAACGCTAACCTGCGCGCTTGAGCGAAGTCCTCGATAACGAGCAGCAGATTCGTCGTAATTTTCGGCATAGGCAAAGCCATCCTGCTCCCAAGTCAAGAGCGCAATCCCTGCGCGAATAGCATTTATGAGGACCTCCGTTTTCTGCAACCGCGGCAAATAAAGATAACGACCAAAGTCCTCCGCGAGCTGCCTGATCGGGACGTGGTTGCCACGCCACAGGGGTATCCGGTCAGCTCCATCCGGAGCCGTGAGGCGGCAAAGTTGAGTACAAGCAGTTCGTCGCTCTTCAGCTTCTTGCTAGCCCGTGGTGCAAGCCCGTCATTGCCTGAGAGACGGATCGTTTGCCAACTGACTGGGGCTTGGGGACTCGACTGCGTTGGAACCAGCAACCACTGGTAGGTTTCGGGGAGCCGCGCGGTCACGGCGCCGTCGGCCGCCGTCTTTTGTATCTCAGCCTGTCTGACCTGATGCGGCGATAGGCCAAGCTCGTCCTTCTCATTCAGAATTGATTCCCACGCGAGAAATTTGCGGGCCGCCTCGTCCAGATCCTGCAATCGCGTCTTATCAGCGGCTAGAAAGATGAGTGTGTTTCGATAGATCCGTGGGGTATTGCCCCGCGTCTCGAAAATTGCTTTCGCCTTCGTCTCTGCGGCGTTGTTAAGGTCTTTGGTGTAAGCGTGATCGATGTCAAGAACAACAAGGCGCCCGTCAAGATCATCCGGCACATCGGCACTGGTTCCCGGCATCGGGTGCACTCGATTGAAGTCGCCGGTGTTTCGAAGGTCCAATCGCAACCGCTTGTCCACTTCCTGAACTACTTTATCAGGGTCGCGCCTGAATTGTTCGGCACGATCCTCGGCGAGTTTTGTAACAGTGGGTTGCGTCGAGTACCAGTAGCGCGGGCCATCTTGATAAAGATAGGTCGCTGCCGCGGCGAGTCGCCGAAGGGCGTCACCAAAAACCGCAATCGATTCACCGGGCATCGCACAACCTAACTTTACGCGGCGGTCTTCGACTCCTCGATTGGCGGCGGTCGGCATCGGCGCTGATCCTAAATAAACGGTCCGGGCCACGCGCCGGCAGGCCGCGTATTACCAAGATTGGGTACCTCGCCATCGAGCCGGACCGGCAGGGAATTCGGACCGTCAACGTCCTTTTCAAGAATCGGCACCCAGTTGTCCGAGAGATAACGCGTCAGCTCAAACTGAACTCGCGAGTCGTCGATCGGAATGTTAGCTGGAAGAATCAGCGGGTTCCGGTCGCCCTTCTCATACAAGCTGTGAATCACAGCCGCCATCAGCCGCAACACCCCACGTGTGCGCTGGAACTTCACTAATGTAGACCAATCGGTGTATAGCCGGTCAAAAATCTCCGGATGTATTGGATAAGCTGCTCTGATTCGCTTCTCGTAATCGGCATCGTGGCACTCGGGCGGAAACTCCTGATGCTGGGTGCGGTAAAGCTCGGCGAACGCGCGCGCCACGACATCGCGGTCCCGAAACTGGGCCTGATCTGCAAGGGGCTCGAATAGCCGCCGACGCACAATCTCAAAGCCTTCCTCAGCGGTCGCGGGTCGCCATGAGGACTCTACGCGTCCCACAACGTTGCGGAGCCTGTCCAGCGCCTCGCGCCCTCTTTGTCCACCGACCTCCACATCATCGGCTTGGGTGTGGGGTGAGCCACCGGTATCAGAGGCCGGTAAACTGATAACCAGTAGACAATTCTTAACCGCCTTCGCGGATTCCGTGAGCACTTGGGCGAAAGTGAATTGCGTCTCGAAGCCGCCAGCGGGCAGATCACCCTGGTCATGGAGCTGCCGTGCATAGGCTACCCACTCGTCGATCAAAACGAGGCATGGCCCGTACTCGTTGAAGAGTTCGCGCAGAACATCGCCCGGACTCGTAGCCTTCTCGTCGTCGGCACGGACGCGATCAAAAGCCTTCTTCCCCCCAAGTTCCAGGCGAGCTCGCCCCAAAGAGTGCGGACCATAGTGCCGTCCGGCTTCCGCACGGGATTACCGGCGAGATCTTATTCCCTACCAATACTACTCGCTTGGCCCTGGGCAGCTTTTTGGCTTCTGCTTCCTGCAGTACAGCATCAATGCCAACCAACTCACTCGGGGGCGTGCCCGAGAAAAGGTGGTAAAGGGCCAACATGGAGTGGGTTTTGCCTCCGCCAAAGTTAGTCTGGAGCTGCACTACAGGATCGCCGCCTTGACCGGAGATCCGTCGGACCGCACCTACGAGAAGCCTTTTAAGGCTCTCGGTGAGATAGGTGCGGCGAAAAAACTCGACTGGTTTTTTGTATTCGTCGGTGCCCTCCCCCAAATGCACCTGCCATAAATCAGCGGCAAACTCGGCTTGCTGGTAGCGACCGCTCGCCACATCCTTATGTGGTGTGACCACTTCGCGCCATGGCTTGAGGTTGACCGACGCGGCGCTTTCGATCGCGGTGCCCGCGCTCTTGCGCGTTTCGGTTCTCACTTGCTCATCGAAGCGCAAGCGCAACAGCTCCATTTTCATCTTGTCGATCTTGTCCGCCTGTGAAGCTGAGACAGCGCTAGAAGCCGCCCTGCTGAGTCCAGCGCGCGGTAGGCGTCGTCGCTCGAGAACGACTGCTGGTGCGCCCACTTGTTGCGGAGGTCGCGTAGTTCGCTGACAAGAGTACGTTCTGCTTGCCCTAGCGTGCGGCGAAAGACATCGTTCCAAGCCTCCCACATGAGCTTCAGCAACGCTGCGACGTCCCAATCGCCGAGGGCTTTGCCAACTAAATTCCGGTCGTCGTTAAGGAAGCGTAATGCTTCGGAAGCGGCCTTTTCACGATACAGATTCTTGAACTCGCGCTCAAGGAAAGGACCCAGTCCTTCCTTAAGAAGGTCCATCGCCTTTCCGACACGCTCATGATTATTAATGGCCATAGACTACTCCTGGATGAATAGCTGCGGTTGGGACTCTTCCGGTTTGCCAACATCCCGCGCTAGGCGGGTGATCTCCGGCCAGCTTTGGACGAGACCGTTATAGGAAAGCGCTTCCTGAGCGCGCTTCTTACGTTCGCATACCGTGTAAAGCCGATAGGCCAGCTCGCGGGAGATTTCAGCCTTGCTGCCCATCCGTGCGACAAGCGCGGCCGCCGCAGCCTCCCCGCCAAGTTCCAAGGCACGCACCAGATGATGAACAGACTCCCAGGCCGTCAGGCATGAGTCGGTTTCCGGTTCCCAAGTCGCCGATAGCTCGTCGGGCCGAAACAGGCGGACCTTGCCGCCTTTCGACACCAAGATGCCCGCTTCGACCATTCCGGGAACGCTAGTGTTTTTGGCCTTGGAGAGTGTCTCTGCCACTCCGAAGGGGGCGTCCGCGAAGCCCGACTGCTCGAACCATGCGAGGGCCCAACGGCTTACGGCATCGAAGTCGCCCTCCTGCTCTGCTAACGCCTCGTCGAGAGTCTGGTTGATGAGCGCCAACGCTTCCCGCACCGATAGCGGTTTGCCCTCCGCATCAAGCACCTTGGCATAGCGCGTGTAAACCGCCATTCCGGGACCGATCGCAGCCTGCGCCAAATCGACAGGCGCTATATTGCTGTGCTGAAGATGTTTGAGCGCCGCTGGTAGCTCTGACTCGAGCGCACTAAGGAATTCGCGGCGCGTAGCCGGGGACGCATTCGCGGCGCGCCGGCGACACACCAGGACGATGCTCGAAGCGAGGGCGCTGCTACCAAAGCTGCGCATGCGCGTTTTTCCTTCCGTTCGTACAGGCCACGTCCCAGTGATGGCGAAGCCCGCTTGGATCAGCGCTTCGAGGAAGGTCTCCCAGCCGGTGCTAACAGTACCTTTGTCGCTGGTGCTCTCGGATTGCTTAAAGGCATAGAAGATCGTAACCGGAAATGCTGGGTGCAGATGCTCCGTAAGGCGATGCATGGCCTCGGTCATACCGTTGAGAAAGAACTGTTCCGCTTGCTCCTTGCTCCCGTGTCGGTACGGCGCTGCGACGAGTTCCTCGGTCTTCGGAACTGCAATTGTCGAAAAGAGGTCTGGCAAGATCGACTTAAGCGAATGGCGCAGCCAGGTATAAAAGTAGTCCGAAAGGTCAGCGTAGGGAACGTTGTCGTAGTATGGAGGGTCGGTGCAAACAACCCGGTCCTCCGATTGCCCAGAGCTAAGACGGGCATCGGCGGCCCATGAAACTCCTGGTGGGCCATCTGATGGAAGATTCAATATCACTGATGCAGTTCCCTCGGCAAGCCCTTCTAGGTCACCCCCCGTTCCTGACAGTGGGTTCGTTTCCGCGTAATCCCACGTCATTCCAATATCGTTGCGTGTAAATGCGCGACTCAGCTTAGTTTCGTCTGGCCGCCAGGTTGAAAGTGTTGTGTTGAACCTTGCAGCCTTGCTCGACGTGAGCCCCAGGTATACGGCTATCGCGTCGGCGTAGGCCGCTGCACTATCAACATCGAGACAGGGTCCGTTTCCGGGCAAGCTAGCGACCGCCGCGTCGATCTTTACCCGCTCGTGAGCTTCCCGCACCATGTCGCAAAAAGTAGTCAGCGCCACGAGTTGGCGAGCAGTGAAAAGGTCGCTCCACTTAGTGAGACCGTATAGGAATGGTGTGAATGCCCGCGGATCCTCGACTAGGTCGCCTTCTGGTTGCCAAAGTGGTTTCGCCTCACGTGCTATACGTTCCATGTCCAATGTCGGGGCGACATAGATGCGCTCCCGCTCACCCTCAGCGACGACCGCCAGCATCCGCGCGCCCATGCGCCCAGCATTGCCCTCGGCTTTGATGTAGTCTCCGCCTATCGGCGTTCCGGACATGATGCAGCGAAAATTTGCCCTTGCGAGCTTGGTGCCATTGTTTGCTGCTTCAGCATTCTTCGGCTTGCCGAGTTTCACGATGAAGCGGTAGTCGTCCCTTTCGATCACCGGCTCGATGTAGGCCTCTTTACCATCCTTCGTGGACAGCATAAACGTGGACACTAGCGGTACCTCCACGTGGGCGAAGGCCGGGTTCGGACTTTTTACCGTTCGCGCCCACAGCCAAGCAATGACAGTTAGCTTCTCACCGGCGTAGGCCGCGAGGTCGGCGCGTTCGCTAGCTATCTCGCCCGTGATCTCGATCTTCGGGTAAAGGTGCCCGATCCGCTTCTCCGCTTCGTCGCGCATCCATCGGCCGTAGTAACGCACATCTTCGGCGAGGCCTTTGGCCCCGCGCCATTCCCGTTCAATCAGCCGTTTATCTTGGCGCGCTGCTGGATTCACTGGCGGACGGCCTACGAATTTTGGAGGGATTTCGATCATCGCCTTGTTGATGAGAACCGCCACTGGATTCAGGTCGCTGGCATAACTTTCCAGGCCGAGTCGTTGCGCTTCGAGCGGCAGCGAGCCGCCGCCTGCAAAAGGGTCGTGGAAAGCCGGAAGGCTTTCCGGGTCGAACAGTTCCTTGGCCCGCGGGTGGTTTTGGTTCTCGGCGCATGTTGTCCGCCAGCTCTTCCAAATCTCGTGTCGCGCTTGTTCCAGTACTTTTTCGTTTGTCGTATTCTCCCAGAGCACCAAGTCTTCGATGAGCCTAAAAAGGCGTTGCCGCTCAACCTCCTGCTCCTCCTCGGTCGCGAATCGCTCCGGATGGATTGATGGATCGTCCACCATCTGAGCGAAAATCACCGCTCGCGCTGCAGCGAGCGGTCGTCGCGCCCACCAAAGGTGCAGCGTGCTCGGGTGCCCATGGCGGATGGATTTTTCCCGTGCCGAAGCAGCATTGACCGCATCGAGAGGAAGGGCCACTTCGATGAGTTTCTTTTTTGGGGTTTCGCGGTCCATTTCTGTTATCGGGGACCCTCAGCCTGCGCCAGGAGCTCCGCAAAATCGTAGTTGACGCTCGCAGCCGCAAAATCCGGCTCACGTTGGAAGGGCCGACGCACATAATGTACGTGGTGCATATCTCCTTCCAGGAACTCGACGATGGCGAGGATGAAGTCGTCGGGTTTGTTGAGTGAGTAGAGAATTTCGTTCTTGGTGACGGTGATGGTCGCGGCGCCTGAAATCCGGCCCTTAACTTCGAGAAATCGTAACCGACCAGTGCTAACGTCGCGACTTTCTATGTCATAACCTAGCCTCTCGTATTCCCGATCGGTTGGCTGGAAGCCAAGCTGGCGCTCAACCTCCATTACGATCCCCCGTGCCCTCGCCGCTGAGGCCTGCGTGTCTCTGGCTTGCGCCGATTTCGGCAATGGCCGACCGCTCAACTGGGCGATAAGTCCGAGTGGCACTACAACAAAGCCACCTAAAACTACGGGCGGCAGCGCCGAGACCTGCGCTTCGAGGTCTAGCTGCTCCATTCTTTTCTGGAGTCGCACTTGTAAGTCGTCTGCTCGACGGCTCGCTTCTTGCGAGTTTACACGAGCGTTGACTTTGCCGGTTTGCTCCTGAAGTTTCAACTCCTGAGCGCGATGGTCCCAATAACCAATTTCCTTGGTGAGCCTATCCTTGACAGCCGCGCGAGCCTTTTGGATCCAAGCGCCGCGCCTCTCGCGCACCTCTTTTAGGTGTTCGGGCACCACTTCGGCGATGGCATGCGCCAATGCTTTCTGTTCCAAATCCCGGTTGATCCAGACACTCTCGGGGCAGCTCAACAAAGCATCTATCGTCGGTTCTTCGGCCCGAAGAGGGCGATAGTCTAGATAAGGAGCATAGTGCAAGTGTCTGGACTGGCCCATCGTATCCAACTCGACGTAAAGCATCTGCTTAGAAATCGTCCGTCGATCACCGCTCTTAAGTGTACTGGCGTCCTGCACGGCGTGCTCCAAATAAAAAAGGATGCGCGGCTTAGTGCCCGGGTCACGATCGTCGACAAGTACGGCCCCACGGCGTAAGAGATCCCGGTGACGTTCGAGCGTCAGATCAAGCGTCGCATCCAGCAGCGGGTGGCCCGGGCAGATGAAAGCCGCGAGAGGTTGGCCTTGCGGTGCGATCAAAGACTTTTCAAAGGCGATGCGTTCGTAGCGGGCCAAGACCGGTTCACCCGTTCCAATCATCCGGTCGCGGTTTCGCACCGGCGCCGGAACGTGGGTCACTTCATACCGGCGAGCCTCTTTCTGGCGGGTCGTACCACCAAGTTGATTAAATGCTTCGAGAAAGAATGATTCGGTGTAGTGTGGTTGAAGGCGCCGCGCTTCTGCACGCTCCATATCTTCGCGAACCCGCGCCACACGGCTAGCGTCCATCACGTCATGAGCCAGGGCACTCTCTTCGAGCAAGTCTTGCAGATGCGGCCGGTCCACGGCCTTTGCAATAGCTTGGTTCAGTTTCTCGCGTATGTCAGGGCGTTCCCCGTAGCGGATCGCTTGAATTAACAAGTCCCGCAAAGGCCGGCCCTCGAACTGAATTTTGCCGAGAACGTCGAAGACTTGGCCGCCCAGGGTCTGACGCGCCTGCTCCAGCTTTTCAAGCAAAGTGCGGTAAACATCGCCCTCCCGGGTTTCATCGGCTACCAGATTCCACAGATGGCATACCTCCGTCTGGCCGATTCGGTGGATCCGGCCGAAGCGCTGTTCAATCCGGTTAGGGTTCCACGGGAGGTCGTAATTGACCATCAGGTGTGCTCGTTGCAGGTTAATCCCCTCACCCGCGGCGTCCGTGGCAACAAGGACTTGCACCTCTGGATCATGCCTAAAGGATTCTTGTGCCTTCATGCGTTCCTCGCGGCCCATACTGCCATGGATGACGACCACGGCCTCTTTACGGCCGAGCAGTGTGGAGACGCGGGCTTCGAGGTAGCTGAGCGTGTCGCGGTGCTCGGTAAAGACAACGAGCTTCTGACGCGGCGAAGGTTTAGGCGCAGGAATAGCGATGGTAACCTTAGACCTATCACCGTTTGGAATCGCAGCACCGGTAAAGATCTCTCCGAGCAGGCTAGCGAGTTCGCGCCATTTACGATCCTCCCCGCATCGACGGACGGCGAGAGCGAGTGATTCTAGTCGTTCCAGCGTCGTAATTTCCGCTTTTAGCTCACCGATACTGCGTGCGGCCGTCGCTTGATCAAGGATCTCCTCTTCAGTTTTTTCGACCTCGTCACCTGGGGCTTCTTCAAGGTCCTCGAGATCCTCGGAATCGAGTGCAGGCGTTGCAACGGCGATCGCATCCGCAACACCGCTGCGTTGCAAGAGTTCCAATTCTCGAAGACGCTTTTGCAAGCGTTCGCTGCGCCGCCGCAGTGACTGGTAAATAGCCTCGGGGGACGATGCGAGCCGGCGTTGCAGGATGGTGAGCGCAAACCCAACCGTGCCCGCCCTTTTATCGTTAGCGAGCGCCTCCGCACGATTAAATTCTTCGCGCACGTAGTTCGTCACTTCCCTGTAAAGTTCCGCTTCGGCGTCCGAAAGCTTGTACGGCACCGTATAGGCGATGCGTTCCGGGAAGAGCGGCGTGCCGTCAAACTTGAGCAGGTTTTCCTTCACCATGCGTCGCATCAGGTCAGAAATGTCGGCCTGATGAACGCCGTCGCGGAATCGGCCTTCAAACCGGTCGCCGTCGAGTAGCGCCATAAAGAGCTGAAAGTCCTCCTCCTTGCCGTTATGAGGGGTCGCAGTCATCAACAGAAAGTGGCGCGTGAGACCTGATAGCAATCGGCCCAGGTGATAGCGTTTGGTGTATTTGACTTCGCCGCCAAAGAAACTGGCCGAAAGCTTGTGTGCCTCGTCGCAAATCACTAGATCCCAACGGCAGTCCGGGACTTGGAGCTTTTGCTGCACGTCTTCGTTGCGTGCCAGTTTGTCGAGACGGGCGATAACAAGATTGTTTTCGACGAACCAGTTGCCTGTTCGGGCCGCTTCGAGCTTGTCATTCGTTAGGATCTCGAACGGAAGATGAAAACGGCGATGGAGCTCGTCCTGCCACTGCTCGGCCAAGCTGCCCGGACAGACGACGAGACAGCGCTGCAGGTCGCCGCGAACGATCAGCTCTTTTATGAATAGTCCAGCCATGATGGTCTTCCCGGCACCCGGATCGTCGGCAAGCAGGAAACGCAGCGGTTGACGAGGAAGCATGGCCTCGTAAACCGCTGTGATTTGGTGTGGCAACGGTTCGACGAGGGAAGTGTGTACGGCCAGGACTGGGTCAAAGAGGTGTGCCAGACGAATACGGTGCGCCTCTGAAACGAGCCGGAACAAATGCCCGTCCCCGTCAAAGCTCCAAGGTCGTCCGTGTTCGACCACTTCGAGCCGCTGCTCGTCATGCCGATAAAGCAGTTCGTTGGCAACACGACCAGACGGCGCCTTGTAGGTCAGCTCAAGAGCGAGGGAGCCAAACCACTGCACGTTGATTACCGTGACAATCTGATCCGAAAGGACACCTCTCACGGCGGTGTTGGGATGGAGGTCTTCCAGGCGCATCATGCTCTTATCCGGCACTATGCTTGAAAAAGCATTGTCAGCGCTGACTTAGCGGGGGGAATACGGAAATCAGGGGTCATCTAAAACAGACAGAGAGGGTCATAATAACGAGATTTAAAGAGATTATCTGAAAAAGGCACGCAAACTGAAGCCAGAAATAGAGTCTCTGGTCAAATCGCCATGGCGATTCACCGCGCCGCTCGAAGAACTGCTTTTTGGACAAACATGCGGCCGAAAGCTAATTACACATTGCGGAGTGCGCCCTTTTACGGCTTTGATCTGGCGGGGGAATCGGGCGCTCGGATTCCCGGTCCATGTCGGCACCAAGCCATGCAGAAAAGTGTCCAAGAAGTGTCCAAGCAGCAATCTGATGACAGATGCTCAACGTACGTAAGTCGTTGATATTCAGCCGAGCCGGCAGTCGGGCTCGAACCGACGACCTGCTGATTACAAATCAGCTGCTCTACCAGCTGAGCTATGCCGGCCTCTCAGACGGCTGCGAAAAAAACCATATTTCGGCCGCCGACGGCCACGATATGCCTCCAAATCCCCACGGCCAAAATATGCTTTCAAATTCTGCACCTGGCGATCCACAGCCTTGCAAGCCGGAGAATTAACGCCGAAAGGGTCCCAATTCAAGACGGATTTGTGCCAAAAGAGCGGGTTTCCTGAGAAGCGTTGGTACCTCCTAACTCCGAACTCGGAACCTCGAACTCCGAACCTCGAACTCGGAACCGCACATGCGAGCGCCGAACGCCGAACGGTGAACGCCGAACGGTGAACGCCGAACGCACCATTTGGCTGGGCATCTCGCTGGCGTTGTCCTTAAAATTAGAAGAATAAATCTATGGCGTTGAATGTTCTATTTGTCGGCGGTACCGGCCAGATATCGATGACTTCTGTTTGTGAGGCCGTGAAGGCAGGGCACAATGTGACGGTTTTTAATCGCGCAAAATCTGTGTTGGATGGCCTCCCTTCAGGCGTGTCGTCAATTCTTGGAGATATCCACGACCGAGAGTCGTATGCCAAACTGGGGGCCCTGAAATTCGATGTGGTATGCACGTTTCTGGTATTCAGGCCAGAACAGATGAAATTGGATATTGATACTTTCGCAGGGAAGACGGGGCAATACATCTTCATTTCATCGGCATCGTGTTATCAGAAGCCGGCGCGTCATTACATCATCACCGAAAAGACTCCTCTCGAGAATCCTTATTGGGAATACAGTCGCAACAAGATAGCCTGCGAGCGCTTGTTGCGGGATCAGAGCAATTTGACCTTCACGATTGTGCGCCCAAGCCATACAATCCGAACTCGACTTCCTGTCCAGCTGGGAGACCCGATGAGGATTCTCGGGCGCATGCTGGCTGGCAAACCGGTGCTAGTCAGTGGCGACGGCACCTCCCCTTGGACGTTGACACGGTCAGCTGATTTTTCAGTGCCGCTCGTGCGACTTTTCGGAAACAACCGGGCCTTTAGCGAGGATTTTCACATCACGAACGATCGCGCTTTCACTTGGGATCAAATTCATACGGGCATTGGACGAGCATTCGACGTCGAAGTGAAGAACGTGCACGTGCCCACCGAAACGCTCACACGTTATAATTCTGAGTGGGCGGGACCACTCATTGGCGATAAAATGTGGACCGCACTTTTTGACAATTCAAAAATAAGAAACGCAGTTGGTCAGTTTACCTGCTCTGAAGATTTAGATGAAATTCTTGCTGAACCTGTAGCCGAGGCAAAAAAGCAGATCCGGCTAAATTATGAGGAGAGACTATCTAATAAAGCAGCACTGAATGAGGATGCTCTGATAGATCGGGTCATCGCGGATCAATCGTCCCTCGGGAACGATGATTAAACGCCAGCGCGCTCGGCTGGTTAGCTTGCCGACCGCATGTTTCATTTCGCCTTTTGCCCTTGGGACGATCGAATCCCTGAGATCTCCCAAAGCATGTCTCGCTTGATTCCGGCAGGGAGGAACCAGAACGGCGGACTGACAAGGTTGGCGACGGGGTCTGCAAGTTCTCCCAAAACGGTTCTGAGACGAAGGTAGAGGCGCATTCGCTTGTTGAGCCACCAATGGGCCAACCGGTTCCGCTGCAGAAAGTCGTAGTGATGCACGATCGCAGGCGAAGAGTGCCGGCGAACCACCGTACAGAGCTCTTGCCATCGTTTGATCCCTCCGGTTCCCGACTTGTGCGCGTCGTGGATCCGGTAGCGAGAAAAGATAGCATCGCTCGGGACGAACAAACAGAGAGAGGCGGCGCGCAGCAGCCACTCCCAGTCAAAACTGTAGTTTAGGGTTTCATCCAGCGGCCCGACCAGGTCCCACGCCTTTCGCGTCCAGAAGACACTGGGCTGATCCAGAAAATCAACGGTCTCGAGCAGTTCCCTGCTAAAGGGTAGCGCGTGTCGGAGTTCCTTTATCGTTGTCCCGTGCCTAAACAGTTCACAACCTCCATAAACGACGACCGGTTCGTCCAGCCGCTCGTGCAGCAGCGCGGCAACGGTCGAGAGCGTGTTCGGCAAATGCAGGTCGTCACTGTTCAACCAGCACAAAATGTCACCGGTTGCCTGACGGAACCCTTCGTTGATCGCCGCTGCCTGTCCGGCATCTTTCGCAGAACGCCAGAAACTCAGTTTGGCTTCGTAGCTCCGCAAAATTTGTGCGGTTTCATCCAAGCTGCCTCCGTCGAACACCGAGAACTCGAGTTCTGCATACCGCTGGTCGAGGACACTCCGGATGGTCTCTTCAATGAACCGGCCCTGATTAAATGAAGGAGTAATGACTGAAACTCTGGGATGCATCATTGAAGTACCTGTTTCGAGATAGCATCAGCCGAGTTTTGGGCAAGATGCTTGTGAAGTCTTTGATTTCGGGCTAGAACCCCTTCCCTGAATGTTCTCTCGCAGTTTTTTGAAGGTTCGAAACCTTCTCAGCGTCAGTTATCTCCATCGAATAGTGCTAGCCCTCCTCGTAGCGCTCGAATTGCTCCTTTTTCTTGTCTTTTATAATCGCGAGATTGCGTGGTACCCGCCTCTCGGTTTTGATCAGACAGAATACCTGACAGAAGCTTATCAGTTGCAGGAACAGGAGTTTTGGCAGGGGCCCGGCAAAATTTGGAAAAATTTATGGACTAACACTCACCCAACCGGTGTGGGGCTACCGATTGAGGGAGCAATTTCGGGTATCCTCCTTGGCGGAGTGAGGCTGCCGCAGTTGGGCGTTTTATTCGTCGCTTTCGTTCTATTGCAGTTATTCGCTTTTACCACCGCGAAGGCACTTTGGCGCAGAACAGGATACGGTTACATGATCGTAGGGCTCATTCTATGCCAGACAACAGCTTGGTTCTGGGCGGGGGGCCTCTTCGATTTTCGAATGGATTTCTTTGCCTATTGCTTTTACGGCATCTGGGCCTGCGCAGTCGTTCGGTCCGACCTGTTCCTCAATCGGCAATGGGCCATTTGCTGCGCGGTGATAGGTGCGATTCTCGTCTTAAACCGTTTCCTGACAATTACATACTTATTGGGCGTCTCTCTCGGAACATTCGCATTACTTGTTATGATATTGGTCGTAAAGCGCGCCGATACCGGGTTTGTCATCCGGATGCGCCGACGTCTTGCGAATTTTGGAATTTACTTCGGTCTGTTCACGATCATCGTGGCGCCGTTCCTGATTCGCAACTGGGCCGCTATACGCGAGTATTATGTTGTTGGCCACGGGATCAGCGTTGAGAAAGAGATTCGCGCCGCGGAACTCGGAGTTCACGATCTAGCCGGGCATTTGCTTTTCTATCCAATTTCGATCGTTCGCGATCATTGGGGTCCAGCTTTTCTTTGCGCCGCTGCGCTCGCGATTCTTGCAGCCGTTTCCCTACGATTGCTGAGGCGGCAAAGAATATCCGACGATGGACGGCTCGGTGAAACGCCCGAGAGCACGCTGTTACAAATCCTTTTTCTGCTCGGCGCAATTGCAGGTCCGGTAATTGTGCTGACAATCGACATCTCGAAATCCGCGGTTGTAGGTGGAATCGTGGGCGGCCCGGCAGCCGTGCTGATCGTATTGATCGCCGCCGTCGTCGGCACAACCCGCAACGAGGCGCCCGCGTCGCGTGTTCAATTGTTATATCGTGTTAGTGCGGGATTAATTTTCGCGATCGGTCTGTCGAACTACATCGGCCATGCGAGCAGGCACCTCCCGCAATCCGGCCAGCGCCGGTATTATCGAAGTTTGACCGATCTTAATGAGTCGCTCGTCGAATATGCCGCCGCTCGCGGCTGGAAAGACCCGAAGATCTCTATCGACGTCATTTCGGGAGATCTCAATGGTGGAACCATCACTATTACCGGTTACGAGCGGTTGCACGAGTTGATCAATTTTCATCCTCTCCTTGCGGGTGACATCGTCGCTGCCGGTCGCTCGGAAGCGATTTCGTACCTGGCACAAAGCGATTTCGTGATTCTCACAAATCTTCCCAAATCGGGTGTGGATCCCTTTTACGAGGGCATCAGCCAGTACTGGGACGATCTCCACGAGTGGGCAGAGAAGAATATGATCATGTCTCGACAAGTGACTCTGGGTGATATGATCGCAACCGTCTATATACGCCCAAACCCCGAGGTTCTCGGCATTTCCGGGAACTGGATCACCAGTAATGGACTAACACTTCAAGTGTCGCGCGGCACGTTTCAGCGTTTTCCCAAGATCCGACTCTCCGGGATCAGCGATTTTTCCCGACTGCCAAAAACGCCTGCAGTCTCAGCGATAGTCCAGCTGGATTCCGGGCCACAAACCGTGCCGGCATCTCTAACGCGGGATGGCAACAAATACGAGATTTTGATCGATGTTCCGAAAATGGATCTTTCGCGAACCGACCCCGTGCGTGTCCATATCGGCTTCGACACTTTTTATGTTCCAAATAAGGTTCGCAAGAACGGCGACACGCGCGAACTGGTAATCCGTGCCCCATCTGAGGTCCGCATGTCTGCGGAATAGTTCACCATGGGCTTCCAGCCTGCCCGTTCCCGACGAAGGATTCACCACGGAGGCATGGAGGACACAGAGAATTGAATTAACCACAAGGCGCAGAGGGCACAGAGTTCCGGATTTTTTGAGTTGTGCTTTCCGGACTTGGGCGATGTCGCGTTGAACTCGCTTTAGGGACACGGATGCGGGAAACGCCGGAACGTTTGGGGATATAAAAGTAGAATTGGCTTTCAGCCTGTCTTCGATTGGCGTCTCGCCTATTCATTCCCGGGAAGAGTTCACCACAGAGTCACGGCGTTGCGACCTATCGGACGTCGCTTTAGCGACGGCGGAAGCCGCAACCACAAGGATGTGGTGCCGGCGTGTGGGAGTGTCGGCGTGTCGGCGAATACGAAGCTAGCTTTGGAACGGCCCGGAACGAACGATAGGGAATGACCTCAGAATCCTCGCAGAAAAACAAGTTTTCAAACCATTGTAGTACGAAGCGGTATGTCGCGAATGACCCCATCTACGATCGAGCGATTCATTGCCATCAGTTCCTGAATGGATAAGCCAATCTACCTGGTATTCGCCAACACGCCGACACGCCGACACCGCATCCATTTGGTTGCGGCTCTGCCTCTGTGATCAACCCTTCCCGGGAATGAACAGGCGAGACGCCAATCGAAGACAGGCTGAAAGCCAATTCTACTTTTAAATCCCCAAACGTTCCGGCGTTTCCCCGCATCCGTGTCCCTAAAGCGAGTTCAACGCGACATCGCCCAAGTCCGGAAAGCACAACTCAAAAAATCCGGAACTCTGTGCCCTCTGCGCCTTTGTGGTTAATCCAATCCTCTGTGCCCTCCTTCTTCCTCCGTGTCCTCCTCCGTGTCTCCTACCAGCACGTTTCACCTACTTTCGGAGAGCTCCAGCCAATCCGGGTTCTGTTCGGCGTGATCCGCTATCTCGCTCAAAATGGAAGGCAGCGAACGGCTCGGTTTCCAATCCCATTGAGCCCGGGCGCGAGCCGAATCCAGAACTAACCATGGAATGTCGAACATTCGTTGCTGTGAATCGGAAACCACTTCATGCGGACCAAAACGTTTTTCACTCCAATAGCTCAGTTCCAGAAGTGACATCGACTGATCGATTCCACCGGAGACATTGACGATCCGGCTCTGTTTCGACTCGGAGTTCCGGATCTGTTTTAGAATCAGATCGGCGAGATCATCCGGGTGCAACGCATCCCGCACTTGCCATCCTTTTCCACTAAACCCAATGTAACGGAGAGGTTTCCTCGCTCGCCACGCGTGGAGCCAGAAAGAGAAAATTCCCTGTTCCGCCGTCCCGAATTGTCCCGCGCCAGCCAAAACACCGCACCGGTTAATCCAAACTGGTATTCCGAACGCTTCGCCATATTCCAGTGCCAGAGTCTCCGAAGCCAATTTGGCGGCTCCGTAAAGTGAAATCGGGGCGCCGGTGCTAAATTCTTCGCAAACACCGGCCTCAGAAAATCCTTTCAACGCAATCTTCGAAAAACAAGGCACAAACCGCTCCCCATCAACTTGAAGAGGTAACTGGGCCAACGGCTGGATCCCGTAAACCCGGCTCGTGCTCAGAAGAACAAGTCCGGCATTGGACCGGCGGCAATACTCCAGGATATTCACCGTCCCATAAAGATTGTGTTCAACGAGCTGGCGGCTGCTCGAACGATTATCGACACCTGCGAGTACACTCGGCAGCGCGGCGGCATCAATTACCCATTCCGCCGTAGGTAAGCTCTCCAGGTCGCTGGCGGCACGTATATCTCCATGGACAACTCGAATCCCATCAGCCGCCAGTTGCCGATTCCGTTCGCTGCCGGGCCGGCTCAGATTATCCAGACCGAAAATCTCTGTCTGCGGCAACGCTTTTCGTATTCGTCTAGCAATCGCGCTTCCCACAAATCCACAGATCCCGGTAATAAAGATCGTCACGCAAGAGAGCAAAGCACAAAAGACCAATCCTCAGAATAGAAATTGGATTGGCTACTGGGGAGGCGCCGCGCCCCCATCACTCACCAAGTCCAAGGGATAGTGTCGGCACCGACGAATAGTCAGCGAATCTGCGCTGCGCGGCAATTTGGCCTCTTTTCTTTGTTCCTTTGACAATTAGATTGAGAAACTGAACCTCGATGACTCCAGAAAGAAACGCCGCAAAACTCAAGTTCCTAAGCGTGATTGTCCCGGCTCGCGACGAGGAAGGATGCATCGCATCGACCATCGAGCATCTAACGGTTGAGTTACGACTCCGCGAAGTCCCTCACGAAATAATCGTTGTAGACGACGGAAGCAGCGATCGGACCTGGGAAATCATAACGAGCCTCAAAACGAACATTCCAGCTCTCGCGCCGATACAAAATCAGGGTGATCACGGGTTCGGACGGGCGGTCATTTGCGGCCTGGATCACATGCACGGAGATGCAGCGGTGATCGTGATGGCGGACGAATCCGATGATTGTCGCGATGTTGTACGGTATTGGGAGAATCTGAACGCGGGATGGGATTGCGTGTTCGGCAGCCGCTTTATCAAAGGAGGGGCAACGATTGATTATCCCTGGACGAAGCTGGTTCTTAATCGGTTAGCCAACAAGTTCCTGCAGTTTCTTTTCGGCATTGGTTTGAACGATACGACCAATGCATTTAAAGCTTACCGCAAGACCGTGATAGATGGCTGCCGGCCGCTTATTTCTCCGCACTTCAATCTCACAGTCGAAATTCCGCTCAAAGCTATCGTCCGCGGATACACCTGGACGACGATCCCCATCACTTGGCGTAACCGGAGAACCGGAGAGGCCAAACTCAAAATCAAAGAAATGGGAAGCCGCTATCTGTTCATTTGTCTATACGTATGGCTCGAGAAATATTTCAGCCGAGGCGATTACGCCAAGCATTCCCCTCACGAAGAGCCACAGATTCCGCAGATGCAGGAAAAGTAAGCCACAGATTTCACAGATGCTGATTTGAGCCACAGATTCCACAGATTTACACAGGTTCGAGAGTGATTCACGGGCGCGCCTCACAGAATCCAGTCTAACCAATACGCGCCGATCTTTCGGTCTTTCCCCGATTTTCCAGCAACGGCCACAGATTTCACAGATGCTGATTTGAGCCACAGATTCCACAGATTTACACAGATTCGAGAGTGATTCACGGGCGCGCCTCACAGAATCCAGTCTAACCAATACGCGCCGATCTTTCGGTCTTTCCCCGATTTTCCAGCAACGGCCACAGATTTCACAGATGCTGATTTGAGCCACAGATTCCACAGATTTACACAGATTCGAGAGTGATTCGCGGGCGCGTGTCACAGAATCCAGTCTAACCAATACGCACCGATCTTTCGGTCTTTCCCCGATTTTCCAGCAACGGCCACAGATTTCACAGATGCTGATTTGAGCCACAGATTCCACAGATTTACACAGATTCGAGAGTGATTCACGGGCGCGCCTCACAGAATCCAGTCTAGCCAATACGCGCCGATCTTTCGGTCTTTCCCCGATTTTCCAGCAACGGCCACAGATTTCGCAGATGCTGATTTGAGCCACAGATTCCACAGATTTACACAGATTCGAGAGTGATTCACGGGCGCGCCTCACAGAATCCAGTCTAACCAATACGCACCGATCTTTCGGTCTTTCCCCGATTTTCCAGCAACGGCCACAGATTTCACAGATGCTGATTTGAGCCACAGATTCCACAGATTTACACAGATTCGAGAGTGATTCACGGGCGCGCCTCACAGAATCCAGTCTAGCCAATACGCGCCGATCTTTCGGTCTTTCCCCGATTTTCCAGCAACGGCCACAGATTTCACAGACGCTGATTTGAGCCACAGATTTCACCGATTTACACAGATTCGGGTGTGATCGAGGTACCCGCGTACCTGATCACAAATGTCGAGCAATAGCCCAACCGAATCTTCCGTCCCAGTCTCACAATCTGTGTTAATCGGTGTAATCTGTGGCTTTCACTTCTTCAATCTGCGGCGGCTCAGTCTTCAATCTGCGCAATCTGTGGCCGCTCGTTCCTGGTGGTGCCGACAGGGGGCGAACATCACAAAACCTTCCAATCGCATCGTCCGTCCCGGTTCTGAATCTGTGTTAATCGGTGTAATCTGTGGCTTTCCCCTCTTCAATCTGTGGCCACTCAGTCTTCAATCTGCGCAATCTGTGGCCGCTCGTTCCTGGTGATGCCGAAGGAGTGCGAACTTCACAAAACCGTCCAACCGAATCTTCCGTCCCAGTCTCACAATCTGTGTTAATCGGTGTAATCTGTGGCTTTCACTTCTTCAATCTGCGGCGGCTCAGTCTTCAATCTGCGCAATCTGTGGCCGCTCGTTCCTGGTGGTGCCGACAGGGGGCGAACATCACAAAACCTTCCAATCGCATCGTCCGTCCCAGTCTCACAATCTGTGTTAATCGGTGTAATCTGTGGCTTTCCCCTCTTCAATCTGTGGCCGCTCAGTCTTCAATCTGCGCAATCTGTGGCCGCTCGTTCCTGGTGATGCCGAAGGAGTGCGAACTTCACAAAACCGTCCAACCGAATCTTCCGTCCCAGTCTCACAATCTGTGTTAATCGGTGTAATCTGTGGCTTTCCCTTCTTCAATCTGTGGCCACTCAGTCTTCAATCTGCGCAATCTGTGGCCGCTCGTTCCTGGTGATGCCGAAGGAGTGCGAACTTCACAAAACCGTCCAACCGAATCTTCCGTCCCAGTCTCACAATCTGTGTTAATCGGTGTAATCTGTGGCTTTCCCCTCTTCAATCTGTGGCCGCTCAGTCTTTAATCTGCGCAATCTGTGGCCGCTCGTTCCTGGTGATGCCGAAGGAGTGCGAACTTCACAAAACCGTCCAACCGAATCTTCCGTCCCAGTCTCACAATCTGTGTTAATCGGTGTAATCTGTGGCTTTCCCCTCTTCAATCTGTGCCGCTCAGTCTTTAATCTGCGCAATCTGTGGCCGCTCGTTCCTGGTGATGCCGAAGGAGTGCGAACTTCACAAAACCGTCCAACCGAATCTTCCGTCCCAGTCTCACAATCTGTGTTAATCGGTGTAATCTGTGGCTTTCCCCTCTTCAATCTGTGGCCGCCCTTCTCAATCCGTGAAATCTGTGGCTACGCCCTATTTGAGAGGGATTGATGGATCTCTTCAAAGGTGGTCTTCAAATCTTTCGTAATATCCCAATCTGGATAGTCCGCTTTCATCCGCGACAGATCGGAGATGTAGCAGATATGATCTCCTTTGCGATTTTGGTCACTGTATTCGTACGACATCTTGATTCCCGAAATCTCCTGAATGAGAGAGAACGCCTCCAGAATCGAAACGGAATTGTTACGTCCACCGCCAATGTTATACACCACTCCCGAACGTGGGCTTTGAACGAACTGATTCATAAACTGAACAACATCGTACGAATGAATATTGTCCCGGACCTGTTTCCCTCCGTATCCGAAAATCTTATAGATCTTCCGCTCCAGGTTGCATCGAATCAAATAGCTTAAGAAACCGTGAAGTTCCACCCCGGAATGGTTCGGCCCGGTCAGGCAGCCGCCGCGAAGACAACAGGTTGGCATTTTGAAATAGCGACCATACTCCTGGACCATAATGTCTGCCGCAACCTTCGAAGCGCCGAACACAGAGTGCATCGATTGATCGATCGGAAATGTCTCCTTGATTCCGTCCGCATATTCCGGGTCCGTGTAATCCCATCGCAACTCTTTCTCCACTAGTTTCAGGCGATTAGGCGCATCGCCATAAACCTTGTTCGTCGACATATGAATAAAGGGCGATTCCGGACAACCATTTCGGGCCGCTTCCAGCAGATTCAGTGTCCCAACCGCGTTCACGTCGAAGTCATCGAACGGGCGTGATGCAGCCAGGTCGTGACTCGGCTGCGCTGCTGTATGGATAACTGCATCCGGCGCGATCTCCCGAACCGTGTCGATCACTCGTTGCCGGTCGCGAATATCCACTTCGCTGTGCTGGAACCCAGGGAACTCCTGCTCAAGTCGCTTTCGGTTCCAGGAAGTGTCCCCCTGGGGTCCAAAAAAGTCCCGGCGCATATTGTTGTCGAGGCCGTAGACCGCCCACCCTTGGGTTGAAAAGAATGCGACAACTTCGCTTCCGATCAGCCCACTCGAGCCGGTAACCAGACATTTTTTCACTCTCCAGGTGATTCGGTAATCCTCACGAACGCGTCAAGTCGCAAAGCGAGTTGTACCAAGAAGTCACTAGATCCGTGCGTTTGTCCGTTTCCTGTAATGCCGCGGACTCTTGAATGCCGGAACCGACGCGTTTTGGTCAAAAATCAATATCGAAAGGTAAGAATTGTTGTTTTAGGGCTTGACTCTGAATTCCGTCGAGGCTCGCATACCAGCCTGCAAATCCATGTAAATTATGAAAATCCCGGTAATTCAACGCAGTGCGCCCATCGTTACGCTGTTATTTCTACTGTTTGCGTCAATCGCTGCAGCCCAGAACAGCACGAGCGTCACTCTCGAATGGAATGCGAGCGCCGGACCCGGGGTTGTCGGTTATTATCTTAAGTACGGTACCTCAAGTGGGAACTATACCGTTGTGCAGAATATTGGAAACACGACCACCGCCGTCGTTCAAAGCCTGGCGTACCAACAAACCTACTATTTTGTCGTGACCGCGTATAACTCCGCCGGCACCCAAAGTTTGCCGTCGAATCAGATTTCTTACTCAACAGGGCCCGCCCCGTCGTCCGGCACAGGAGCCGCGCCAATTCTTACAAGTTTTCTAAACTACTCGGGCGATTTTAGCGGAAACGGTAAGCAGGACATCCTCTGGCGAAACACACAGACAGGCGAAGTCCGGATTTGGTATATGGACGGTTCGACCATACTTTCAAACGACCACGTTGCGACCGTAGGCCTCGATTGGCAAATCATTGGAACCGGTGATTTCACTGGGAACGGCATCAGCGATATTGTTTGGGAGAACACCGTTACCGGAAGCATCGCCATCTGGATAATGAATGGGGATAGTATTGTCTACGAATACCAGCAACCTTCTCCAGGACTCCAATGGTCAATAACCGGGATTGCAGACCTCGACAACACTGGTCTCGCAGACATTCTGTGGCGCAATGAACTCACAGGGGCGGTGCAAGTTTGGTGGAGCGTCGGCCCTCTAAAATTTTCCAGTGAATACATCGCCACTGTCGGTCTCGATTGGAACCTGATCGGTACCGCAGATCTTATTGGCAATGGCTTCCCAGAACTGATCTGGCGGAATCAGAACTCCGGCGAAATTCGCGCCTGGCAGCTCAGTGGTGGGGCCTTGATTGCGAATGTGAGCTTGGCCGTCGTACCACTCAATTGGCAGATCGTCGGGTTCGGGAATTTCAACGGTGATGGTCGAGAAGATATTCTGTGGCGAAACATCACGAATGGCGCCGTGACCGTCTGGATCATGAATGGGTTTGCAGCAGTAGACGAATGGGATGAGGGGACCGTGCCTTTAGCTTGGCAAGTTGACGCTGCACCGAGCCTTTACGGAACCGGAGTGAGCAGCATTTTGTGGTCGAACACGGCTACAGGTCAACAGATTATCTGGGGCACCAACGGCGGCTCTCTCTCCGGAGATACCCAGATTGGGGTGGCAAATCTGAATTGGACTGTACAGCCCGCAGCGGCTCAACAGTAGAGGCCGAGGGCCTAGATTGTCACAATTTAAGTCCCCTCTTTTCTTGCGTCCTGTGCGAACATTAATCGGTTCGATCTTGACGGTAAAGCCGAGAACACTTGCGAATACAAAAGAAAGCAGATACGGGTTTGGAAAGTGAACTTTTTGATTGGACTTGTTCTAGCATTAGCTTCTTTGTTCGCTACATGCACTGGAACAGCAACTACCGTTCGTCCGCTTGATCTTTCGGATCTTGCTCAACAGGCAGAGGTCATCGCAGATGTGACCGTAACTGGTACGGAATCCTTTTGGGCTTCGCCAGCAGCCGGAAAGCTAATTCATACGCGCGTGACACTATCTCTGAACTCGGCTCCTCTGAAGGGTCAAGTGACTTCCCCCTTCACGCTGGATTTTTTAGGCGGCTCGGTCGGGAATCGCACAATGGAAGTCTCGGGTATGCCGAAACTTCAGACCGGGGACCGATTGATCATCTTCAGTCACGGACCAGACCAGATTTTTGTTTCGCCGTTGATCGGTTTCGATCAAGGAGTACTTCGAGTGATCAAAGATAAGGTCGCAAACGTTGACCGCGTTTACCGCTGGTGGGGACAAGCGGTCAATGAATCAGAATCATTCACTTCCCGCACCCCGAGCACAGCCGCCATCACCTCTGCGGAAGAACCGCGTCCATCAAATTCGGTAGACGAGTTCTTACAACGAGTTTCGAAAATGCTGCATCAATGATCTCGATTTACCCTCTCTGCACATGAAGCGGTCCCTCTTCATAGTGATCGTTGCACTTGGGTTTGCTAATGATAGCAGAGCATACGTCCTGGAAGGTGCCACATGGCAGTTTTCACCGGTGAACGTCCAGATGGAGCTTTCTTCGACGTCCAGTTCCCTGTTGTATCCCCCGTCCTTCCCGCTTCTTGATGGCAGCACAAGCTGGGAAGCGGTCTATAGCGGTTCCGCGGGCGTATGGAATCCTTATATGGCCGATTTACAGTTGACCACCTCAACGTCCCCGGGCACTAGTCCAGGCACGGGAGATGGGGTCAATGTAGCCTATTTTGGAACCAGTATCGCCGGGTATGCTCTCGACCAGAACACACTCGCTTTGACCGTTATCTATTACGATGGAACAACAATGGTCGAAGCCGACACAGCCTTCAACAGTACCTTTCCATGGAATTCCTATACGGGACCGCTGTTGAGCGACGGCCTCATCGATTTCCGGCGAGTCGCAATTCACGAGTTAGGGCACACTATTGGCTTAGGCGACATCATTGGAACGAACCCGTTGGCGATCATGGACGAGGTTGTCAGTAATCTGTATAACCTGACCCCGGATGATATTACCGGCGCCGAATCTCTGTATGGTGTTCCTAAGTCGTTGCTTCCGACAAACCCGGTCATTACATATTTCATCAGTTACTCAGGCGATTTCAACGGGGACGGCCGTCAAGATATCCTTTGGAGAAACACGCAAACCGGCGAAGTCCGTATCTGGTACATGAACGGCGCAACAATCTTGTCCGATGACCATGTCGCAAACGTCGGACTCGACTGGAAGATTGCGGGTATCGGCGATTTCAATGGAGACGGAATTAGCGATATTCTTTGGGAAAATACGGTCAGCGGGAGCATCGCGATCTGGATTATGAAAGGGGATACCCTGGTCTACGAATACCAGCAACCGTCTCCGGGTTTCCAATGGTCAATAACTGGGGTTGCAGACCTCGACCACAACGGGCTCGCTGACATTGTGTGGCGCGATGTATTGACGGGAGCTGTACAGATTTGGTGGAGCCGCGGCCCATTGAATTTTTCGAGCGAATACATCAACGTGGCCAGTCTGGATTGGAATCTGATCGGTACAGCAGATCTTTTTGGGGATGGCTTCTCAGAGCTGATCTGGCGTAATCAGAATTCCGGCGAAGTCCACGCATGGCAACTTAGCGGTGATACCCTCGTTGCGGATGTGAGTTTGGCTGTTGTACCACTGGAATGGCAGATCGCCGGCTTCGGTGATTTCAACGGTGATGGTCGAGACGACATTCTGTGGCGAAACACCACCAACGGGTCTGTGATTATCTGGATCATGAATGGGTTTGGAGCAACAGCCGAGTGGAATGCGGGAACCGTGCCTTTGGCTTGGCAGGTTGGTGCTGCACCGAACATCTATGGCACGGGACTAAGCAGTGTTTTATGGTCGAACACTGTGACCGGTCAACAAGTCATCTGGGGCACCAGTGGAGGCGCATTCTCAGGGACTGCCCAGATCGGAGTGGCAAATCCGAATTGGATTGTACAGCCGGCAGTTGGTAATCAGTGACGCTTGGAGCCCCAGATTGTCACAATTTGAACCCCGCCTTTTCTGAGTACCGCGCAAACGTTCTGATAAAGTATCAAAGGACGGCGCCTCTAAACCCGTTCAATGGTCTTTAATGACTTCCTGAGAGCGTCGTGGGGCAAGTAACTGTCGCACCTGCGATCAATTCGCGTGGATTCGATTTAACGCCAGCATCGTTCCTGTTTGCATACGGGAGTGCCATCTCCAGGTGGAAAAAGGAATTAATAATATTTATGGTAATCACGCATTTTTACGATCGGAGTCGTGATTGGGCCTTTATAGCAAAAAAAAGCAGTTAATTTTTGCGCCAAACCTCCGCAGTACAGATTTAATGCGGCTGCTCTTCACCGTCGGACATACCACCGAGAGTTTTCGAGCACGAGATCTTCCGGCATGGCGTAGTCTGGCGATGGCTATATCTCGTTTTTCGCACCGCATCCCTTGCGGAGCGGTATGGAAAACTTGATCCGCCTTGCAGTTTTAATACTGATCTGCATTTCGTCGTCTTTACATGGCCAGACTCCGCAACACGCGGAGTCGTCGGGCGCCGATCGAGTCACATTCACTGACAGCGTCAAAGAGGTCATTGCCGCCGAATCTCAGTTCGCATCTGGGGCCACTGCAACGCTGGTGCGAAGCGAACTGACCCAAGCCGAAGCCGAAGCAACAATAGAATTTTCGATTGCCCTTAAAATGCGCAATCTTGCGGAGCTGAAGCAACGCATTGGCAGGGGCGAAATCATTTCGCTCGATGAAATGGCGGCAAAGTATCAACCCGCCACGGTCGACTACAAATCAGTTGTTGACTGGCTGACTTCGCAAGGATTCGCCGTCAAGCCGGGAGATAAATATAACCTGAGCGTTTTCGCGAGCGGCTCGGTGGCGCAAATCGAGCGAGCCTTCGGAACAAAGTTCGGTCGCGTTAAGTTTGACGGTCTCGAAAAGAGCTCTGCGCTGGTTGCACCGAGTTTGCCAGCGGTGGTTTCAGGGCCTGTGCTGGGAATCAACGGATTGCAACCTCATCTGCGCCCAAGAGCCCATTCCATGATTGCGTCGGCGCAACCGCAGAAGTTAATCGGAAATAAGCCGCCTTACACAATCGGAGAGATTACCAAAGCTTACAACGCCGGCGGCCTAAGCGTGAATGGAAGTGGTCAGAAAATCGGCATCGTCATCGATACATTTCCTGCCGCCAGCGACCTCACCTCGTTTTGGCAAGCTAACGCGATACCGCAATCGCTCAACAATATTGAAGAGGTCCAAGAGGTCAGCGGGACACTTCCGAGTCCTTCAGGGGAGGAAACCCTCGACGTTGAGTGGAGCAGTGGTATGGCATCGGGAGCTAAAGTGCGCGTCTACGCGACAACGGATCTCGCATTCGTTCACCTCGATCAAGCCTATCAGGCAATCATCAACGAGTTGCCTTCCCAGCCTGCGCTGCATCAGATCTCGCTCAGCTACGGCTTAGGCGAGACCTACATGCCTGCTGGCCAAATGGCAACTGATGACCAGTACTTCGCCACCCTGGCAGCCGCGGGCATCACTGTTTTCGTCTCTTCTGGTGACGGCGGCTCAAGCCCCGGACTGAATGGATTCGAGGACAATTCCGGACCGGTGCAGGTGGAGTCTCCGGCCAGCGATCCGTATGTGACCGCGGTTGGAGGAACGGACCTTTACCTCAACACTTCCACCGGCGCAGTCAGCAGCGAAAATGCCTGGCTCTATGGCGGTGGCGGCAGCAGTCAGTTTTTTTCGCGACCAAACTGGCAGAACGGAACCGGGGTTCCTGCGGGTGCTTATCGACTTGTACCAGACGTGGCGCTCGTGGCCGATCTTAGCACGGGCGGCTATCTCATCATAGGCGGTCAGTTATCTGTTGTTGGAGGCACGAGCTGGAGCGCACCGACCTGGGCAGGATTTTGCGCAATGATCAATCAGGCAAGCGGGAACACCACCGCGCCCTCGCTTGGTCTTCTGGGTCCAAAAATCTACCCACTGATCGGTACAACCTGCTTCCGCGATATCACAACTGGCAGCAATGGACTCAACGGTATCTACAATGCCGGCTCAGGCTATGACCTGTGTACAGGACTCGGCGTGCCCAGCGTCGCCCGGTTGATCCAGGCTCTCAACGGGGCTCCGGCTACTCCACCTCCCCCAGTGTCGATTGGGACGGGTTACATCAGCTACTCAGGTGATTTCAGCGGAGATGGCCGGCAGGACATCCTATGGAGAAATATGCAAACCGGCGAAGTCCGCATCTGGTACATGAACGGCTCAGCTGTTGTGTCGGATGACCATGTCGCTGACGTAGGACTCGCATGGAAGATCGCCGGCATCGGCGATTTCAATGGAGACGGAATTAGCGATATTCTCTGGGAAAATACGGTCAACGGGAGCATCGCAATCTGGATCATGCATGGGGATACCATTATCTACGAATACCAGCGATCTTCTCCAGGTGCTCAATGGTCGATAACAGGGGTTAGTGATCTCGAACATAACGGTCTCGCGGATATTTTGTGGCGTAATGAAGTCACAGGGGCTGTCCAGATTTGGCGGAGCAGCGGTCCGCTAAACTTCTCCAGTGAATACGTCGGCACAGCCGGTCTGGACTGGGATCTGATCGGTACAGCGGATCTTTTTGGGAATGACTTCCCGGAGCTGATCTGGCGGAACCAGAATTCAGGTGAAGTCCGGGCCTGGCAGCTTAGTGGTGATACCCTCATTGCGGATGTGAGTTTGGCCACGGTTCCGCTGAACTGGCAAATCGTCGCTTTCGGTGATTTCAATGGTAATGGTCGAGACGATATTCTGTGGCGAAACGCCACGGACGGTGCTGTGACCATTTGGATCATGAATGGGTTCGGGGCAGCAGCCGAATGGAACGAGGGAACCGTGCCTTTGGTTTGGCAAGTTGATGGTGCGCCAAAAGTTTACGGCACCCGACTGAGCAGCGTTTTATGGTCGAACACGGCCACGGGTCAGCAAGTCATCTGGGGCACCAATGGGGCCGCGTTCTCCGGAACTGCGCAGATTGGGGTTGCAACGCCGAATTGGATCGCACAGCCAGCAGCTGGTCCACAATAGCGGGCGGAGGCCTAAGTTGTCACAATTTAAATCCCGCCTTCTCCGCATCTTGCGCGAACATTCTAACGGTATCGAGCGAGAGTAACTCCAGATCAGTGCCCACTAACTTCAACGCCTTGCCGAGAATATCGTGAGGCACCGTCACGATGTCCGTTCCACAGTGATCTGCCTGGACTATATTCAAAACCTCGCGGACGCTCGCCCACAACAGTTCCGCCTTCGGCATATCCTCAAGCAGCGCCTTGCTTGCACGCATCACGTGAATCGGATCTCGCCCGGTATCAGCAATTCGGCCCGCAAAAACCGAAACGACCGCCGACACTTCGGGGTTCAACACCGCAGCCACGCCCCGCACCTGCTTTAATGTCAGGATCGCCGTGATATTCAGTTGTACACTGTCGAGTGCAAGTTCTCTGATCAAAGGTAACGACGAGTCGCCGCGCGAATTCGTAATCGGTATTTTGACAAAAACGTTTTCCTGCCAATCACGAATCCTCAATGCCTGTCGCTTCATTTCAGAAAATTCGTCCGAGAAAACCTCAAATGAAATCGGTTTATCCTTGATGAATGCCAAAGCGTCTTTAGCGAATGACTCATAGTCCTGGATACCTGCCTTACGCATCAGCGTCGGGTTCGTCGTGAGCCCTTTGATCAACGGGTTGCGATAGAGACTGATCATGCCCTCCAGATCGGCTCCGTCCGCGAATATCTTTACGTTTAGTGTCTCAAGTTTCTGCATGGGCTTTCTGCTCCAATCGGATAATTATCTTCGTCGCATCGGCAAGGTCCATCGCTCGGAAATCGGGTTGAATATTCAGTCGCTCCGCATAAGACCAATCAATAAAAATCGTTCTGCAGCCTGCGTTAAATCCGCAGTCCACATCTCGCCAGCGGTCGCCAATCATAAAGCTCAGTGCAAGATCAATTCCAAGATCATTTGCCGCCCGGACTAACATGCCTGGTAACGGTTTTCTGCAGTCGCATTTGTCTCCGTAGGCTTCACCGGCATGATAACAAGCCATTACTCGATCGACGGGCAGCGCCTTTGCGAGGTGTCCGTGAATACGTTCTATGGATTCACGCGGAATCAATCCTCGCCCGACATCCGGCTGATTCGTCGTTATCACCAGAAGAAATCCGAGTTCCTTCAAACGCTCACACGATTTTTTGACACCCGGCAGAATCTCGAATTCTTCAATCGTGGTTGGAGAAAAAGGCAAGCCATCTCGCACCAGCGGCCGATTGATTACACCGTCGCGATCTAAAAAAACTGCCCGATTTCCAAAGCGCGCCTTCTGTCGGTGGGAGCTCGCTTTTTGGCGCTTAGCGTTCACAGTTAAACGGTTGTCTGGCGGTAATTCCCCAGGCTATCGCGTGCTTTCCCACTTGGTCTGCTGCGCTTTCAATTTGGGATGGGAAACCAGGAGATGCCAAATCACCGCCTGAAAGGCCTCCGAATGAGGAGTCACGTTTTCCGGATTCACAGTCGGAATGATGCAGCATTGGTCTGCGACTTTGGCGGTGTACCCGCCATCTCGGCCAACGATGCCCAGAACAGACGCGCCCACCTGTCTCGCATAATTCAGAGCCGCGACCAGGTTCGGGCTGACATTCTTCTCGAGGTTTCCGCCTCCGACCGAGAAAATCATCAACGCATCTTTTGATTGCAGTCGACTCCCTTTTAGCCATTCGGCAAATACCGTAGACCAGCCCTCGTCGTTAGTTCTTGCAGTCAGCTCCGATACATTGTCGGTCGGAGCATAAGATTCGATGCCGGCGATTTTGCGAAAATCGTTCACCGCATGAGAAGCGTTCGCGGCGCTTCCGCCTACCCCGAGGAAAAAGAGTCTACCGCCTCGCTCCCGAATCGCAGCCAGCAGATCAACCATTTCTTCGAGCTTTGCCGAATCCAGTTTCTGGACGACCTCTACAGTTTCATTCAGGTGCTGAGCGCAATAGCTGGTCATTTCAAGGTGCCGTCAGATTTGTTTACCTCCCTAAACGAAGCGTGCATCCATTGCAACCAGTCAGCACAGCCTCCCTTGTGGTACCTGATTACGATGTCAAGCCGGTCGACAACATCTCGTCAAGCTCCGCAAGGCCGGCAGGTGATCCGATCTCGTAAAACCGCTGAACCACTTCGTATCCTGTCAGTTCTCCCTTACGTGAGAGCCTCTCCAAAATATCTGCAAGATCAAATGGAATATCGTCTGAGTTATTCTCAAAAATTTTCCGAGTAAAGATCATCAGACCATAATCGATGTGTCGCATCATGGGCATCTTCACTGCCTTGCTGTAAAGTTTGATCACGTCGTTCTCGAACCAAACGTTACTCGCGTCCCAAGCGTCTTCGTTTGCAAAAACGGTCATGAGAGCCGCGGATTCAACTTTCCGGAATGCGGCTGCTACCGCTCGATAGTCGATTGGAAGATAAGAGTCTCCGTATAAAACAAAAAAGATCTCAGGCAGCAGTGGCAGCGCTTTAGTGACCGCTCCGCCTGTCCCAAGCAGTTTCGGCCCGTCATACGAATACCTGATACGCACCCCGAGCGACCCACCGTTGCCGTAGCGCCGCTCGATCATCTCACCCAGATAACCAACACAGAGGATGACATCATCAATTCCATTCGCTTTCAAAAGGTCGATTTGATGTTCAAAGAACGGCCGCCCTGCGACCTCGACCATCGCTTTTGGGATCTTTTCGGTCACCGGACGCAATCGGGTCGCAAGACCGCCTGCTAGAATGACAACCGGAAGGGGCATGGAACCTCAGTTCTGGATGACAATCTTGGTGCCTTCGAAATCAAAACGAAAACGGACTTCCGTGAGACCCTTTTCTCGCATCGCGTGCCTGAGCTTGGCCTTATCCGCAGCATAAAACATCAAGAATCCCCCACCCCCGGCCCCGATCAATTTTCCGCCAAGGGCACCATTTGCCATCGCATGGTCATACCATTCGTTGATTTTCGCATTCGACATGCCACTGGACCGCTCTTTCTTCCGTTGCCAGTGAACATCCATCAGCCTTGCAAACTCACCGAGGTCACCCGTTTCCAAAGCCCGCTGGCTCTGTTTTCCCAGGTCTTTAATGAAATGAAGATTCTCGATCATTGATCGGTCGGCAACCAAGGTCTTCGTTTTTTGTTCCGCCAAAATCGTCGATGCCGACCGAGAATACCCGGTGAAGAATAACAATAGATTATCTTCAAGATTGTAGAGCGTCTCCTCAGAGGTTTTAAGCGGCCAAGCCTCGACTCTTCCGTCCGGCATGAATCTGAAACAGGTGATTCCGCCATAGGCCGCTATGTATTGATCCTGCTTCCCGATTGGTTCGCCCAATTTGTTGATCTCGATATCGCAAGCCTGCTCCGCAAGCTCCGCCGGGTGGACGAGATTTTTCTTCCAGGCATGCAGCGCTTTCAGCAGCGCCGTCGTGAAGCTTCCCGACGATCCCAGGCCGGTTCCGGCCGGTATATCCGCCATTGAAGTTATCTCCAAATACGGTTCTTCAACGCCAACTAACTTTAAAGACTCCCGAATAATCGGATGTTCCACTTCCTCTAATTTCCTGACTCTTTCGAGCTTGGAATACTTGATGATCAACTCCTGAACGAAAGTCCTGTGGAGCGTGATGTAAATGTACTTATCGATCGCAGCTGCGATCAAGAACCCGGAATGCTCCTGGAAATAAGAGGGAAGGTCGGTTCCACCACCGCCAAGTGATATTCGAAGAGGAGAGCGGGTGATGATCATTTGAGTTTGGCGTTCTCTGTTTAGCCGTCACATCTCGACGTTTGCTGGCGCAGTGGCTGCACGCTAAAATTTATATCCACTGGTTTCGTAGATACGCTCGACAATCTCTAACACTCGTTTTCCCTCCCTTGGACCCGGATTTGGATTCCGATGCAACCGGATATCCTCCAAAAAACCGTCCAATTCGAGCTTCCACGATTGATCGGGCCGCGGGAACTCAAAAATTGTCGTTTCCGGTGGCCCCATTTCGGGCAGCATTCGGTAATATGAAAGCTTTTCCAATCCATAGCTGCCACCTAATCCTTCCACGTGTAACTTTGCCCGTTTAAAATAGATCTCGAAGGAAAACAGGTTTTTCCACTCGGTGCAACTAACATGAATCCACGCAGTTTTGCCGTCGGCGGTCCTCAGGCTGACAAAGGAATTATCGTCAACCGGCATGTCCCAGAAACAGGTCGACGCATGGCCTTCCACAATGCTGAATTCGCCCATCAGATAGAGAGCGAGATCGATCAGGTGAACCCCCTGGTCGATCAACTCCCCGCCGCCACTTAGCTTAGGATCTGCCCGCCACTCGCGTTCATACCCAATCCGACCGCCGTGACCGTAACGAGCCCGCAGGAACATGAGTTCCCCAAGGTCCTCAGTCCGAATCAGATCAAAGACCTTTAGGAACGCTGGATGATATCGATGGTTGTATCCGATGCGAACTCGGACGCCTTTATCTGACGCTTCTCGCTCGATTTCGGAAAGTTCGATCGATGAAAGTGCTCCCGGTTTCTCGACAAGCACATCCTTCCCGTGCCGGACCGCTGAAAGAGCAATCGGAGCCAGCGCAGCATTCGTTGCAGACACGATAACAGCCGAAACAGCCGGGTCGGAAATCACCCGATTGAGTTCGGTGGTCGCCGTGCAGCCGGGAACCAGACTTGCCAGAGCTTCGGCCTTTGAAAGTTGCACATCGCACGCGTAAAGTAACGTTCGCGGTGCCAAAGCCTCAGCCCGCTTGCAGCCGATTAGCCCACAACCGACGATTGCAATTTTCATATCCTGCTGGTACCCCTTTCAGAATACAATACGTGCCAAATTCTGTGGGTAATCAATATCGGCTCCTGCGACTTCTTAGATTCTGTGCAGTGGGTGGGCTAGTCACTGCCATTGACTTGTTCATGGTCGCAATTTTAAGCGGTTTCCTGCCGGCCTTGATTGCCGTCTCGATCTCATATCTCATTGCAGTGGTCTGCCATTTTTGTTTGAACAAAATGTGGGTTTTTCGTTGCACTCGCGAGGACTACCTCCGTCAGATAAGCCAATACATCCTTGCGGCGGCGGCCACCTGGTTAACAACGATCGGCGTTGTGCAGGTGGCATTGGGAACTCTGACCTCAAATGTCCTGATAGCAAAGCTCATCGCATTACCGCCCGCCACCGTCATCGGTTTTCTAGCCCTCCGGCTCTTCGTGTTTCGAGTCCGATCAGAAGAATGACTGACGTCCAGGGCGAGCCTTCTCGGTTTACCGGCATTTTCCGGGGAGTGAAAGCGCATGCGTCGATTACGATGGCGCGATTCGGCGGAGAGTAAATCTATCATCGTGTTGGGTACCCGAGGATCCCGACCGGAGATCCCCTATCTTATCCCATTGAGCGCTCACAAACTTTCCCGAAAATCCATCGGAGGCCGGAGAAAGAAGAAATCTCACCAGGGCGAAAACTTTCTCGATTGAGTCACCCCCTCGCTCCAATTGAAGCACTGATCTTTCGTATTCATCAGAACCGGCTAGGTCAGGCCCGAGCTTGACGATCTCGTCGGTCATAGCTGTATTGATCGCTCCAGGCGCGACGATGTTAATATCCACCGGCAGATCCGCCCACTCTGCTGCAAGCGTCTCGGTGAGACGCACCAGGGCAGTCTTGGCGCAGCCATATGCAGTGAAGTAGGGACGCGGCCTGGCGGCCCCGCCGCCGGAAAACAAAATGATTTTGCCATGACCACTCGTGCGCTGAACCAGGTGTTCGAAAAATGCACGCACGATGAAAAACGCACCCTCGGTATTGGCGCGCACCGTCTCTACCCATTTCTCGGGCGGCAATTCCATGGCAGGCCCGACTGCACCCTGCATCCCGGCACAATGGATAAGTCCGTCAAAATTTTTCCACATTCCGGCGACTTCAGCGGCCGCGCGAGACACTTCGAACCAACTGGTCAAATCGCAGGCGGTGAATCGGATGGGAGCTTCCTGCGGCGGATCTCGCCTCGAGATCCCCCAGATCTCATGTTCCTTCAGATTTCTGGCAATCGATAAACCGATGCCGCTGCTCACGCCGGAAATAAGCACTTTCATCGGATCTTACAATTTCGTCGCACACGGCATTTCTGAAACCCCGTACAATGCATCTAACACCTTGATCGCGATCCTGGATCGGCTGACTCGCTCCGCTAACTGTTCCGGAACGAACGCCGGTAAATTCTTGCGCAATTTGAATTGGATGCTGTCGTGGAAACGAACGTGCACGGGCGAGAGCCCATTCAATCGATAAACTCGCGCAAGAAGATCCGGATTGAAATAGCCTACGTGAATCTCAGGCACGTAGTACGGGAATCCCAGTCGCATCGACCGTGCGACCGGCGAAGCCAAATTCCCGGTCGTCAGCAGCAACAATCCGTCCTTCTTTAGCAAACGGCCTAATAACCGGAATATAGGCATCGGTTCTTCGAGGTGTTCGACCACCTCGATACAAGTGATGACCTCAAAGCTATGTTCCGGAAGCTGATTTAGTTCATTCCACTTCCAGATTTTGAACTTGTCAATGGAGGCGAGGCGCTCCGCGTAAGCACCCACGTCAAATCCGGCCGGAACGATCCTCTTCATACGGCCCCCAACATCCAACACCCCTTTATCACGCAGAAATTTCAGCAAACCCCCAGCTCCACAGCCAAAGTCAAGCCAATGCAGCTCTTCACTCCGGTCGTTGCATTTCGTACGAGATAGGTGAGCGCGAGCGATGCGCATGACGTCTGCGAATTCGTGAACCCGCGGCGTCTGCATGTAGTCACGATATTCGGCCTGATAATTCACAAGTGGATCAGCTCCTTTCCCCTGGTAATAATCTTCGTTATAGACTTCTGACCCTAAACAAGGTTCGACAAAAACAAACGAGCAATCCCGACAACGATGGAATGTAAAACGGATCGGTTTATAATGGCCGGTCTTTTCGCCAAAAACCGTCAGATTTCCAGAGTTACATAACCGGCACTTCATCTTTAGCTAAAGCTTGAGCAGGCGATTACCTCTTGCCCAAGACCCATTGATTCTTTTCCAACCACTGAAGAGTTCGGAGGATTGCTTCGCGGATCGACAATTCCGGTTCCCAACCGGTCGCGCGAACCTTGGTTGTGTCCAGGAAGATAAACGGGTTGTCGCCAACCCATCCACGCTCGCCTCCGGTGAACTCCAATTGCGGGTTCACGCCCAGTCGCTCACAAATCCACGAAATGGAATCACGGACATTGCAATAATGGTCGACGCCGAGATTATAAATCTCACAACGGTGCTTGGCCCGCTCAGCGGTCGCAAGGGCGATGACATGGAGAATCGCGCTCACACAATCCTGCACGTAAAGGTACGATTTTCTTTGGTACCCATCGCCTAGAACTTTCAGACGATTCGGGTCAGCGAGCAACTGCCTGTAGAAGTCAAAGACATGTCCATGGGTATAACGTTCCCCGAGAATTGATACGAATCGAAAGATGTAACCCTCGATTCCAAAACCTTCGCAATACGCTTGAATCAAAGATTCCCCGGCGACTTTCGAGGCGCCGTACAAGGAGGTCTGAATCGGAAATGGTGCATTTTCCGGTGTCGGGATTACCGGCGACTCTCCGTAAACTGACCCGGTGGAAGAAAACGCGATCCGCCGGATCCCATTTTGGCGCATAGCCTCCAACACATGGAACGTGGCGATCGTATTCTGTTCGAGGTCCTTTCTGGGATGATCCAGACCGAAGCGTACGTCGGCGTTGGCCGCCAGATGGAACACAAAATCGCATCCAGCCATTGCGGTTGCCATTGCCGCTAGGTCCAGGTTATCACCGCGAACCAGACGAAATCGCCTCGAAGTTTGCGCATCGCGCAAAAATACAAGCTGACCGGTGGAAACATCGTCCCACCCGGCGACCTCGATTCCAGTCTGAAGTAATCGGTCAACGAGGTTACTGCCGATAAAACCTGCGGCACCGGTTACAAATGCTTTGTTCATTGCGTCGGGTTCTACTCGAACAGTCCCCTCATTGCGACTTCAAGACGAAGCAAATCGTCTAAATGTTCCTCGGTTTCAGCGTCAATCCGATGCAGAGGTTGCACGCGATCACAGGAATCGGTATCGGAAAAAATCGCCGATGAACGACGTCAAAATACGGCAGCAACTCAGCGAGGATCTCAGGGGGTTTATTTAAATGTTCTCGTTCGATCAACCAGCGATACGATTGCTTGTACCGCTTTTCAAAAACCCTCTGTGCAGAAATTTTTCTCGCCAAGGTGTATGCAAAGCTACCTTCGCAAGGAATTACCACCGAAAACACGCCGATTTCTTTGTTGCACAGGCGGTGCATCTCGGCCACGGCAGCCGGCAAGTTGGGCAAGTGCTCCAAAACGTGAATCGCAAGAATCCTGTCGAAAAATCCGTCAGCGAAGTCCAAATGAGCCTGGCAATCTCCCAGAGCTACATTGATGGTCGGAAATCTTTTCCTGATTTCATCAACCATGTTCCGGCGGACTTCCAATGCTGTATACTCCGAAGCCTGTTCCCCGCTGAGCTTCTCGTACAGTAGATGCTCGCCGAGCCCCGCACCGATCTCCAGGGTGCGGTGAAATCCCTTGGGCGCATTCCGAACCGAATAGAGGTGATTGAACGATTCGACAATTCCGTACGATTTTGGCAAAACTTCATGCCAAAATTTCATGAAGTCATCGCTGATCCGTTGCTGTTCCTCCGTAAGCTCGGGTAAAACTTTTGGCCACTTCTGTGACGTCATTGTAATTCCAAGGAAGCCCTTTCAGTCCGAAATCCAACATTCCAGAGTGAATTCATGGGCGTAGCCAAATCAATACATACCTCATGCTTCACTCTCTTTTGCCCGGCTCAAAGCGCTCAACATCTCCGTTTACAGAACTTCAGAGTCGCGACGCTGTCCCGGGGTTGACTCTTTCGTTTCTTCAAAACCATAACTGGCATCGACGATAAACCGCGGTCTCTCCTTCACTTCTTCGTATATCCTCCCGATGTATTCCCCCAGAATTCCAATACTGATCAGCTGCACGCCGCCAAGAAACAAAAGAAGGACGACAATTGTTGGGTTGCCCAACGGAAACGGAAAGCCAATTAACTTCAGAAGGGCATAGAAAAACCCAACAAAGAATGCCGCGCACGCAACGACGAATCCCAGCTGCGTGCTTAGAGTCAACGCATAATTCGAAAAACAAAAAATGCCGTTGAAACCGATCCGTAGGGATCCGAGAAATCGATTGTAATTCCCTTTCCCTGAAAACCTTGGAGGTCGATCAAACAGAATCGATGTTTGTTTGAAACCGACGAGGGCAACCATACCCCTGAGAAAACCGTGACACTCTTTCAGCCGGTTAATCTCGTTCTTTACACGGCGGCTCATTAATCGAAAATCGCCGGTATTCGGCGGGATATTTACCTCTGCGACCCTGTTAATCAGCTTGTAACCGGCCCATGCAACGAGTCTCTTAATCCCGGTCTCGCCCTCCCTCGTCCGGCGCTGCGCGTACACGACGTCATAGCCCTCTCTCCATTTGTCCACCATTTCAGCGATCAATTCGGGGGGATCCTGAAGGTCCACATCCATGACCACGACCGCGTCCCCGGCGGAATATTGAAGGCCCGCAAGCAGCGCCATCGGTTGCCCGACGCGTCGACTGAATTTGAGAAGTTTGATCCGTTGATCTTCCTGGCGAAGCGCGAGAATTACGGCTTCTGTGCGATCCGGAGAAGGATCCATGCAGAAGATGATCTCATGCTCCGGGGTAATCTCATTCAGGATACGGGAAACACGGTGAATAAACTCCGGAATATTGCCCTCTTCCTTGTAAACGGGCACCACCACAGACAAGATCAATCGATTTCTTTCTTTATCGAATACTTGCACTTGGCCACGACTGTTGTTCATGCATCGCGGAAGTCAAGAGGATGATCAGATCCTCGGCCAGGGACCGGGGGGCGCTTGCGAACTGAGTGATTTACCGCTAGAAACGAGAGTTTTATGTTCTGTGGCTGTTTCCCAAAGATTCTCCATGTCCTCAAGTAAAGGTGATGTCCATCAAAGAGTGCTGCTAGCGCTAGTGGCGTTCGAATTGTTGCTATTTGTCGTCGTTTACTCTCGTGAGATCGCATGGTATCCGCCGCTGAATTACGATCAGGCAGCGTTCTTGTCTGAATCCTATCACGCTCAAGAGCTCACGCTCTCGCAAGGTCTCTCAGGACTTTGGAGAGCCTTTTGGAGCGGCGGCCATCCCAGCGGAGTCGCCATGCCGATCGAGGGCGCTGTTTTTGGCGTTCTGTTTGGCGGAACACGCCTGCCTCAATTGTTCGTCTTGTTCCTCGCATTCTCTATGCTGCAGATTATCGGGTTTAGCGTCGCCCATGCAGTTTGGAGGCGGAGAGAGTATGGCTACCTGTTCGTCGGGCTTATTCTGTGCCAGATCACAGCTTGGTTCTGGGCGGGTGGACTTTTTGATTTTCGAATGGATTTCTTCGCTTACTGCTTCTACGGCATCTGGACGTGTGCAGTCGTTCGGTCAGATCTGTTTCTCGACCGGCGATGGGCGATCGGGTGCGCATTGCTCGGCTCCATTCTTGTATTAAATCGATTCCTGGCAATCGCTTACTTAGTGGGAATATCCGCCGGGACGGCCGTTATCTTTGTCATCGTTCTCTTCGTAAGACACGCTGACGCCGAGTTCGTCCTTCGCATGCGCCGGCGTCTCTCGAATATCGGAATTTCCATTGGCCTGCTAGTTCTCATCACTGCGCCAATACTGATCCGCAATTGGCCTGCAATACACGCCTACTATATTATCGGGCACGGCGTCAGCGACGAGAGGGAGGTCCGCGCCCGAGAAGTCGGTGTTCACGATCTGATCGGGCATTTGCTTTATTATCCCAATTCGATAATTCGCGACCACTGGGGTTCAATCTTTATTTGCGCTTGTGCGATCACAATCATAGCCGCCATTGTCTTTCGACTCCTGAACCGGCAGCGAAAAACCGACAACGGAGGGTCGTTCGGCACACCCGAGAGCGCGCTATTGCAAATCGTTTTTTTGATCGGTGCAATTTTTGGCCCGCTCCTTGTGCTGACGACGGACGTCGCTAAATCCCCGGTGGTTGGCGGGATCATCGGCATCCCGACTGCCTTGTTCGTCGTTTCTCTTGCAGCGACGATTGGCCCCAATCAGCGCGAGGCTCTTTCTCCAGGTGCTCAGAAGTGTCTTCTCGCCGTTTCGGTATTAATTTTCGCCACGGGCCTGTTCAACTTTGTGAGCCACGCGACCCGACACTTCCCACAATCTGATAGACGCCTATATTTTCACCAACTTACCGATCTTGATAATTGGCTTGTCGGGTATGCCGCCGACCGCGGCTGGAAGGACCCGAAGATCTCTTTTGATACTATTTCGGGAGACTTCTTTGCCCCCGCCATCACAGCTACCGGTTACGAGCGCTCACACCGGCTAATCGATTTCCACACCCTGCTTGGTGGTAATATTATGGGCGTCGATCGCACGGAGGCCCTTTCGTATTTGGCGCAGAGTGACTTCGTGGTTTTGACAAACGCCCCTAAAAGAGGCGTGTATCCGTTTTACGAGCGAATCAGCCAGTATTGGGACCTTCTCAAAGCGTGGGTGGACAAGAACATGATTAAGACTCGGACAATTGCGCTCGATGATTTGACTGCAACCATTTATGTACGCCCGAACGTGGAGATTCAGGGAGTTTCGGGCAATTGGGTGACCTCTGGTGGACTAACAATTCAAGGATCGCACGATACACTGCGACGTTTTCCTAAGATTCGACTTTCCGGACCTGCGAACTATTCGTGGCTACCGAAAGTGCCTAATGTCTCGGCAACGATCGAAAACGATGCCGATCCGCGCGCGATCCCGGCATCATTCGAGCGGAACGACAGCAGCTACGAGATCCTCATTGATTTGTCGCAGATAGAGCTGCCACAGTCTGACATAGATCGAATTCGGCTTAACTTCGACACGTTTTTCGTCCCGAATAAGATAGGCCTGAACGATGACACTCGTGAGTTAGTCGTGCAGGCACCCACTCTTGTCCAATTGATGCCGAAATGAATGTCAGGCAAAACGATGCTTAGCTCAATTATTCTCTTTCCATGCCAATCGGAATCACCGTAGTCATTCCCTCCTATAACCAGGGCGAGTTTATCGCAGATACGCTTCGGAGCGTGATCGCGCAAAACTATCCGGCAGTCCAGATCATTGTCCAGGACGGCGGTTCGACGGACGCTACTCTAGGCGTTTTGCGAAGTTATGAAGGAATGATCGAATGGACGAGCGAACCGGATGCAGGCCAAAGTGACGCGATCATCAAAGGCTTTGGGAAGGCGCGACATGATTGGATCACATGGCTCAATTCCGACGACATTCAAACCAACAACGCGCTCTGGAAAATTGACGCTTCTATCTCCAAATATCCAGATGCAGATGTCATTGTCGGCAACGGCCATTACATGGACCGCGAGGGCAAATATTTGCGGCCATACCCACGCATTAATCTTTCACACGGAAACGACGTCACAGAAGCGGTGTTTGAAGGCGGTTATCTGGCGCAACCCTCCGTCTTTTTTCGCAAAGCAAAATACGACGCGGTCGGCGGAATCAACAAGTCGCTCCATCTTTGCATGGACTACGAGTTGTGGTGTCGATTCGCACTCACCGGCTCGCGCTTTGTGCCAGTCGAAGAGGACATCTCAGGAAATCGCTGGCACGATGAGTCGAAAACCTCGAGTCAATACTTGAGTCAGCTTGCCGAGATTTGCGCGGCACAAACACGTTTGTTTGGTAAAGTATCCGTTTATTATACTCAGAATCTGAGTGACGCGCTGTTTCACGCGATACGGGGAAATCATTTCGGATCAAAGCACAGCCTGTTCTATCGGACGCTCTTCTTTAAATCGGTATGGATCTGGCTAAACATTCACGACCAAGCCTGGTTGCGAACCGGATTAGTTGATCGAAATATTTCTCGTTCGGGCGCAATCAGTCTGGACGAGATTAAAGATGCGACCTGGATTCGGGAAGCTAAACAAGTCATCGACCTGAGAGTCGTACGTAAAATCCTGGAGGCACTATGTCGGCGGTTGCCGAAATCATGGTGGTAGAGGGTTGCATTGCCACTCATTCCAGTCGACCGAATGAGTGGAAGCTTTCACGGAAACGTCACAGAGGATAGATCGGGCGCCGCTAGAGTTTCCATGAACTTAGCGACGTGATTTTAGCACGCACACGGTGCGCCTTCTCTTTAGCCGCTCGGAATCGCGCACGTGCTCGCACCAGGCACTTGCTGATCTCCGACCTATAGTAACTCGGCTGCGTAACCGTTTTCCACTTTCTCACCAAAAGGCGATCCCACTTCTGCGAGCGGCGCAAGGCCCTTAACAGTTTCGCGGGCGTAGAGTTTGAGCGCTTCGCGGTTGTGAATACGTCGTAAAGTTTGTTTACTTCAGCCTCGATGCTGAACATTCGCAAGCGCTCGTCACCCTTTGAAACAAGCTGATCCCGTATTGCAGAGTTCTCTGTCAATTGGACCATTGCACCAGCGAGTTCCAGAGGCTTTTTTCCGTCTACACAAATCGCTGCGTCTCCGGCAACTTCAGGAACGCTGCCAGACTTGCTGCAGATAATCGGCTTTCGGAACCTCATTGCCTCGATTAATGGGATTCCAAACCCCTCGTACAATGAGGGGTAAATTAGTGCGGCCGCCCCTTCAAGAAACTGTGAGAAAACGGGACCGTCTACATAACCCGTGAACCGAACATTTTCGGATATACCCAAGGTCGTCGCCAAGTCCTGTATCTGTCGTGCTCTCGCATCTAAAGCGCCCGTCAATAAAAGGTCCCATGGATCGGTAACAGTTTCTCGGTAGATGCGATAAGCAATCAGCAAAACTTCGTGATTCTTATGTATCCAAAAATTGGCTGGGTAAATGAAATAGGCTCGCTCGGCCAGCCCTTTGAAACCGCTTTTCAATCGGTGTTCGATTGGAAGGTGCGTGAAAAAAACACGATCCTTATTGATTCGATAATATTCGAGTAATCGATCAACCGTGTATTGAGAAATGCATTGGACGTAATCCACGTCCGCGAGGATATCTTTAAAGTACTCCTCCCTCCAAATTCGCTCCTGCTCAGGTATCGAGAACGGATAGTCGCGGTGTAGAAGATCCGTCACCATCGCAATCGTTGGAATACCCGGCGCAGATCGATTCGTGGGACCAAAAGGGCAATAGAAAACATCGATTCCGAGTTCGCTAAGGTTCGCAGGGCTGAATGCAGGGCAAACACTTAGATATGGACGCGTTGAATCCTGCGTCGGCCACGGGCAGTCGTGCGTAAATGCAACACAGACCAAGCTATCTCTAGCCCTAACCAAAAACTCGACTTCACTGTAAGTCGAGCTGTTGACCAACAAAGTAAACCTGACAGCATCCCGAAAACGTTCTGCAAGCGCTTCCAGGAGAGCAAGAATCGCGGGCTTTATTCCACCATTACCCCCATGGGGTATCATCAAAGTCAGGTCAACGCATATATGGCAGCATTCATTTGCATTTTCTATCTGAATGCTTTTATACGGCCGCCAGACGGTCAGCAATCTTTCAGCGGTGCTTTTCATCTGTTCAACAGCACATCATAAAGTTCCAAGACTTTACCGGCGGTCGCAGACCAACTCAAACTGTTTGCTTGCGCTAAGCTAGCATTAGAAACGGCCAGATAGTACGATCGATCGCGCTCCAGACGCAACATCGCTTCCGCAATTTCCGCTTCATCGTCGTCGCAATAAATGGCAGCCGATCCCCCGACCTCAGGAAGGCTGCTGTTTCTCCTGGTTATAACCGGACAGGCTTGACTCATTGCCTCAGCAACGGGCAAACCAAACCCTTCATAATGACTGGGAAAAATCAACGCGAACGCGTCACTATAGAGCTCACGAAGGCGCATATCTTCGACATAACCCTCATACTTTACGAGACCGCGCTGTTCCAATTCTTCAATACGTCTGCGCAAATCCTCGGATTTCCATCCTTTCCCGCCGGCGATTGTCAGCCGGCGCTTTACATCTGATTTGGCGAAATAATTTTCGAATGCGTTCAGAAGCCCCTGATAGTTTTTTCTGGGCTCAAGAGATCCAACGGCCAACCAGTCACCGGTCGGTGCAGTGGATCGCGAGTGGACCGCTGGATCGAAACGCGATGCCAAAAGAGCGACACGATGCCTAAGGTCTTTTTCTTCCAACAGACCGGGAAAAATTCGCTCAAACTCATCCAAGGAACTTTGCGAAATAAAGACGAAACCGGCCGCCCTTTCAATTGCCTCCAGCACACCGCGCTGGCAAGCAAGGCGATTCTCTTCAGTTGTGTATTCGGGGTAAATCCAAAAACTTACGTCGTAGACGGTGTACACCAGTTTGGCCGAACCCACTAACGGCGCCTGGAAGCAATTGGCATGAACAATGTCAGGCCTCCCAGGCAATGTTTCGACACCCCCCGCGACCGACCGCCATAACCGCCAAGCTTCCTCCGGCGTCAAGGACCTAAGCGGCTCCTGGACGTTATCGCTTTCAATGTGGGTCCCTTTTTGAGTGTCCCGATTAGTCCATTCGCCGAAGTGATGATACAGGAAAAATTCGTGATGCGGTGCCAGCTTCACCATTTCTCTCACTAGCAGGTCCGCTACCCAGCCGCAGCCCGCTCGATCGTGACATGTTTGCGCTACGTCGAATCCAACCCTGATGCTGTCCTTATGCATCCGCTTTTATCTTTTTTTCCCAAATTCGTTGCGAATGGCATCACAAAACAAGCTATTCAATGTCTTGATCAAGTTCCACTCAATGCCACGATTCCATCTCACGGAGGCGATGAGACATTCCTTGATCAGAGCACTCGCAAACCGGACTTTCTGGCTACGTGCCAACCCTCGATCGTCGGCCGCGGCATAAGCAAAGTTTAATATCCATCGCTGCGGCACCGTGCCGAGGCGATCTCTCAGGATATTGTTTATATCTTCATGACACGCGAGTCGCTTGGCTACTGTCTTTGCTTCCGCGTGTAATCGGGTAGCGGCCAACTTCTTTGGCAAATATCGAAACTTAGCGCCTGCCTTGCTCCACCGTAACCAAAGTTCGTAATCCACGCAGTGCGGATAGCGCGTATCGAGTGCACCGAATTTTTCTATCGCACTTCGACGAAAGAAAGATGCCGGTTGACTGATGAAACAGTTGTCGCAAAAACGCTCCCAGCACCACGGCTCGGTGGGGTACTTTTCGATAAAGGCGCCATTTTCGTCAATATGATCTGCGTCGCCATAGACCACGTCAACGTCCAGATTCTTTTCGAAGAATTCTTGCACAACCAAAAGTGCTCCATCGTAGTAAATGTCGTCGGAATTCAGCCACCCGAGAATTTCGCCTCCGACCGATTTGAACCCCTTGTTGATCGCATCAGCGGTGCCTTTGTCAGGCTCTGAGATCCATCCAAGCTTTGAGTCAAAGCTCCGCAGCACATCGAGCGTTTCGTCGGTACTCCCGCCGTCGACGACTAAATATTGCAACTCAGGGATTTTCTGTGACAAAACGCTCTCAATCGTAGCGCGGATGTATCGCCCCTGATTGTAGGAAGGCGTCACGATCGAAATAGACGCGTTCATACCCGATCTCTCAAGAAACGATTAACCTTCTGGGTGGTACCACCTGCACGCTTGATGACCGGCAGAGGGCAAACGATTCGGGTTAAATTGACGACGATTCTCATCCGATCTCTATGGGATGCCGGTCTCAAACTGCGAGTAGCAAAAAAATTCACCTCCGACCCTAAATGCAAAAAATCCAAGCGCACGGCCCATCCTCAGTTTGACTTGACCGCAAAGACAAGAAAGAAGTCTCCTCGTTCTCGAGTAAAAAATCGATCAACTCCTCTTTGTAAAGCACTTTCTGCATGGCGCCCTGCGCGAATCGGCTTGATTCGCCTTTTGCCTATAAGGCACCTGACGGCTTTATAGAATCCGCTTTACAAGAAGGGGTTAAAGGGTTTTGTACGCCTCTGTATTGGGTGCGATCCGTGCTAACCGAAACTGAATGTGAGACTTGCCACAGAAGACCGGTGCAAAGGAAGAACCTGGACAAACACTGAATGAACAGCGCGAAGCCCACATACATTGTCCAGTCTGACAAATTTCTGAGCAGCCGACCGAGCGAATTGTGGGCCTACCGCGAACTGTTTATCCTCCTCGTAAAGCGCGATTTCGTCGCCTCCTACAAGCAAACCGTGCTCGGTCCGCTCTGGTTTTTTGTTCAGCCGTTTATCGCCTCGATGGTCTTTGTCGTCGTCTTTGCTCAGATCGCTAGACTGCCGACAAGTGATCTCCCACCTTTGATCTACTACATGTCCGGGATAATCGTCTGGAGCTTCTTTGCGAATTGTCTCACCCAGGTTTGCTTCACCTTTCTCAGCAGCGGTGGATTGTTCCGAAAAATCTATTTTCCACGCCTGATTATCGCCTTGAGCCAGATCAGCATGAACCTTCTGAATTTCGTGGCACAACTCATCGTGCTGTTTGCGCTTATTGCGGTGTACGAACTGGCAGGTAGACGAATCGAATTGAGCGGGAGGATTTTTCTCCTTCCCATTATTCTCATCGGGGTTGCGATGCTCGCGCTCGGTCTCGGGTGTCTCGTTGCGGCGGCGACCGTGAAGTACCGCGACTTGAACATGATCGTTGGATACACTGTTCAGCTCTGGATGTACGGCAGCCTCGTGATCTATCCGCGCTCCGCAGTGCCCGCAAATCTGCAATGGCTCCTGACAATCAATCCGATGGCGAGCCTCATTGAATGGTACCGGGCTTGTCTCTTCGGAAATGAGCACGGCCAGATTCAACCCGCGCTTATCGCGTTCGCTATGATTGTAGTCATACTGATTCTCGGCCTTTGGGCATTTTCCCGAGCCGAAGGGACATTTACCGATTCCGTATAATGTCAGTCGTCATCGAGGCACAAGGCATCTCAAAACGCTTCTTCCTGGGCGAGCGCAACCAGCGAGCTTTCTTTGAAGATGTTGCCGCAAAAGTCGTGGGCGGCGTCAAGCGAATGATTCGCCCAGGCGAGGCAAGCGATCAAAATGCGATGCGCCGCCATTTCTGGGCGCTTCGCGACGTCTCGTTTCAGGTGGAACAGGGCCAGACTTTGGCTGTGATTGGCGAAAACGGCGCTGGAAAATCGACGTTGTTGAAAGTCCTGTCACGCATCACACAGCCAACGAAAGGTTGGGCAAAAGTTTACGGCCGTCTCGCCAGCCTGCTGGAAGTCGGAACCGGTTTTCATCCTGAATTTTCCGGGCGCGACAACGTGTTCCTGAATGGAGCAATGCTCGGTTTGTCTCGAAAGGAAATTCGTAAACGATTCGATCGCATTGTTGATTTTTCCGGCCTGGAAGAATTTATTGATGTCCCGGTCAAAAACTACTCTAGCGGGATGTACGTCCGGCTCGCATTTTCCGTCGCCGCCCATCTGAATCCGGAAATCATGATTCTCGATGAAGTGCTCGCCGTTGGTGATGCGGCGTTTCAAAAAAAGTGCTTTGATCGAATGTCGGAGATAATCGGAGAAGGGCACGCCGCGATTCTGGTAAGCCATGGCATGGGTAACATCCTGAAGATGAGCCAGATTTGTATGTGGCTGTCGCACGGGGAAGTTAAAATGTTTGGACCGACTGAAAAAGTCGTCCTGGCTTACGAGAAGCAGACGGCGAAATTGACACAGGTCGCGGTAACCGAACCGATTGCCCAGCTGCTGCATTGGTCGGTTGAAAGCAAGTTGGCGGACGGCCCGCACGCAATTGTCTCAGGCGACGAGCGACTCACGCTTCGGTTTGAAATTCAACTCCTTGTTGAAGTCGCTAACGGAAAGATTGCCATTTCGGTCGCGGATTTTCAGGGATTGGTGTTGTTCGCTCGCGAAATGCCGGTTCGACAACAGAAATCGGGCGTCATGTCCATCGTTCTAGAGCTTCCGACATTCCCTGTGCGGCCAGGGGAGTACATCCCGAGCTGCACAGTGACTGACGGTATTCACCCAGCTTTTACGGTCCACGGCACTCCGGAACTGAAGGTCTTGGCCGAAAACAGCGCCGCGGCTCCGCGGTACCACGGAGTTCTGAACCTCCCTGCGAAACTGTCTATCGAGAACCGGGAGGTGATCGATCTTCAGGTTTAGCACTTGCGGTCACGCAACTCCGGCGCCCATTGCTCTATCAGCGCTTCAACCAGCAAATCAGCTGCAGGCTTTCGACTGATGCATGCTTTTAGAAAAATCGAAGCGCTATCCTTCGACCAAAGCACAGCGGGATCTTCGTCGACCCACGAATCGAAGTCGGACGGAATGGGAGTGAAATTGGTTTTGTGGAGACCGAAGGTTTCGGCCACGTAATATGCGGCGTACGCAGAGCATCGCTGTTCAAAGGTTTGTTCGACCGGATTCTCAAGGCTCTTCTCAATAAGATCGAAATAGCCCTCTTTGGAGTGCGCCACCTCAGCAAAGAGCATCTTCTCATAGTAAGCACTTGCGGCCAGGATAACGGGCTTACCGAAAAGGCTCCCTTCTATTCCAACCCGCGATGAATATGGGAGGACAACCCGGCAATTAGCGAGCAAATCATAGGTATTTACAGAGTCCTCAGCCCCTATGAATCGAATATTCGGGGCCGAAGTCTCGGAAATCCAGGAATAGTCTTCTTTCGATCGATAGGCCGGTATTTTTTCACATGGATGCTGCCGAAATGCGATCCAGGTATCAGGACGGGATTTCGCCCAATTCACGAGCGCCTGCATCCATTCATTAACGCTGGGAAATAGCCTCTGACGGCACATTGCGGCCGTGTCGAGCCGGTAATTTAGCGGTACAACGATATCGGCTCGGTTTTGAGAACTCGTCTCCTCCTGCGGCTGCAGGTGGAAATCGTCCTCACCTTTGCGCCGGACGGATAGTCGCTCTTCAACCCATTTTTCGACTTTTCGCCGAATCAACTCATTCTGCGCGCACTTGTTCGCCAGCATTTGCATACTGGAATTCAAATCGGGGAAATGAGCCGCCGGACCACCGTGTTGGAAACAAAGCAGCCCCGGCCCGGAGTCAAAGGTCGTCAAGCCAATCCCAAGAGTCTGGCATACGTCCCAATAGACCCCCGAAACCGACCACACTCCGCCCGGGACGAGAACCCAAGAATAACCCTTCCCAGCTATGAATCCCTTTACGCGCCCCGCGTGAGCCCGCAGGCGCATCTCTTCTGCGGCAATCTCCGGATCGCTAAGTTGCGGTTCCCTACCGCGGTTTCGAGTGATCGTCTCAAATGCGAGCATGGCTAACCGAGGAGATTCCGTCACCGTCGACTCCCCTGTGACACTCGACATAAAGATGGGGATTCCAAAAGTCGACTCAGCTGCTTCAAGGGCTAGTAGAATGGATCTTTCTTCGCTCGTTGGTTCACCGCTATCATTTGGCCAGACATCCCAGATAAACTCGATATCGAGACCGCGACTTCGAAGGCAGATTGCCCATTCAATCAAATAAAAGGGAACCGCCGTTTGCTGCCATGGTGAAACGAGCACCCCGACTTTGGCTCCGGAAGAGGGTGGCAATGAAACACGACGATGTTTCCGTATTCGCTCGCAATACCGCTCGACGAGATTCAGGAAAGGGTCGCCAGGGACTTGTCGATGAGGAGGACGAAGTAGCTTTTTTAGCAAAGAGAGCATTTGCGTGCCAGCAGGTGAAATTTTTGCGAAACCTCAGCCGCTAAAGATTGAAGCGGAGGACTCGAATTCCGGCGCGAGAATTCCGAAGATTCGATAGTTAAGTCGAGTCGTCCCATCGAGAAAACGTTCCCGCATGCAACCTTCCTCTTTCCATCCCAAGCGGAGCACGGCACGAATAAAACCAGGATTACAAGACATCGCTTCCACACGGTGCAAACCAAGTGCCTGAAAATAGTAACAGCACGCTCCGTGGATCGCCTGGGTCGCGTATCCTTTTCCCCACTGCGATTTCTCACCGATCAGAATTCGAACCTCTCCGTGAGATTCATCCAGATCAACCGGACCGAGTTGGAGGTTGCCGATGTGCTCGCGATTGATCTTCAGCGTGATCGCCATAATCTGGCTGGTCGACTGGAGGGATGAAAGAAATCGCAACGCGTCTTCCTCGCTCGTCCGAACAAATCGCCGGCGCGAATATCGATTCACCTCGGCGTCATTCAACCACACAAGATAGCGAGCCGAAACATGTTCTCTCCGAAAAGGCACACAAATCAGGTCAGAGGACTCTAGACGAGCTAGATACGGAAAATCCTCGCGCCACTCGATATGAAGCGATTCCGTGCTCATCGCGCCTCCCTTTGGGACCCCGGATAAAATAGTTTTTTGTAGGCGCTGAAATCGCGGTCCCAGGAAATTCCCAAGGCAATCGTCCTGGCCGGAACGCCAGCAACCAGAGACCGATCAGGAAAGGCGCGGTTGATCACGCTTCCGGATGCGGACATGGATCCCGAGCCAAGCTCCGAGCCGGCAAGCAACTGTGAACCCCAGCCGATCCACACCCGATCGCCGAGGGCGATTTTTTTGGGAACCTTCGCCTCGGACTCTACTATCAAATCATGCCCCGCCCCACTTGCCACAAAGACGTGCGACGAAAACATGCATTCTTTGCCGATCTCTATCGGCGCATAAGCGTAAAGATCAAGATTCGGGCCGAAGGTGCTCTTTGCACCAATCCGAATTGCAGTGTAGCTGGCTGTATTAACGACCGTGCGCGGGCTGAAAATTACGCCATTACCGATATCTACTGATGATCCAAGCGAGCAATTCAGGGTGATTTCCTGCGGCAAACTCGCTATTCCGCCCAGCGTGATGATCCCACCACGACCACAGCTGATCCGGCTATCGGAGGACAGAATGAGATCGTCGGAATTCAAAATGGCGTCTTCGGCGAGAAAAATTCCGGCGCTCCTGCCGCCCGGTGTTTTGCGAACGAGGATCTTGCCCATGCTCCAGCACGCCCCGCTGCTCTGATGCAACTCGATATCAGGTGCCGCCTCTACTTCGTCCAGCGATCGCAGGATTCGGTAGTCTTCAAAGACTTGGCTACCATCACCGAAAACCCGTGCGTCGAAGACATTTTCGCGCCAGCGCATTCCGTAGCCATCGAGCGTCAGCAAAGCCGGCCCGATGTCCCGGCAAAAGAGAAAGACGCACACCTCACGCTGTTCGGAGCCCAGACTCTCGACGGCCCGAACGGGGATTCCGTTTCGGCTCTGACCCACTAGGGTATCATCCACGAAATATTCAAACGACTCGACCGTTCGATCACAAAACCGCCCGAAGTATTCTCCAGCCCCGTAAGCGACCGCAGGTCGGCCGTCAAGAATTGTTGCCAGCGACGACTTCATCGGACAATCAGGTCGAGCGACAGTCGAGGATTTCTTGGGCGAGCTGCAGTTGATCTGCGGTGTCAATATCCAGCGCAGCCTTTTTCTCGATCCTGATCGCGCCCCACTTATTTCCGTAAAGGCTCGGTTTGACTAGAAAAGTCGCCGCGCGATTGATCCAGAACGCGCCGGTCGGGTAATAAAACTGACCCAGGTTCTGCGAAACGTTATATTTCCCGTCCAGCGGATTGCCGAAGATTGTCTCCATTCGACCGGACCCCGGATCTTCCCTCAGGATCCACTCGGGATGATCTGTCGCGGCGCGCACAGCGGTGACTCCATCCCAGTCCGGATTCTGAATAAGCAATTGAAAGGCTGCGCTAAGATCCTCCGACTTTGTAAAGGGCGTCGCCGGTGTCAGCGTCACCGCAAAGTCGGGCATCCGGCCTTCGTCGCGAAGAAATTTCAAGGCATGCTCCGTTACCAATTCTGAGGGGACATCCTCGGAAATATTACCAGGTCGGCGAAACGGAATTTCCGCCCCATATTCTCGGGCGACCGCCATGATCTCATCGTCGTCCGTGGACACGACGATTCTGTCGATAAACATGGCTCTCCGGCAGAGCTCGATCGGATAAGCCAGAAGCGGCTTTCCGCCGAGAAGGCGAACGTTTTTCCGTGGTAAACGTTTGGATCCTCCTCGAGCGTGAATGATGGCTACGGTTAGCGACATGAATAAATCGTCATTTAGCGACCCCTGCCCCGCTCGTGATCGAGTTTGAGCCCAGGGTTTTCCTTTTCGTAGGCGCCCAGAGCGGAAAGGTTATTGGCAATTTTCTCGAACGCTCTCACAATGTCGTCGATATCCTTCTCTTCGTTCGGCCAACCCATCAGGAAGAAACCGAGGTATTCCTTATCGTGGACTCGATGGGCGGTTGGCAATCGGGAAGGATCGTAATCAACCTGGTTCGAAAACGGCCAACCGGCAGCTCCGTAAGCCAATTTTCTCAGAAACATCGGATGGTCAGACATCAATCTTCCCACCCCCGTCGCCACGGGAATGCCTTCCTTTCTCAATGCCGCAGCTACCGCATCGCGGGAGACTCCAGTGGTCCTCTCATCCCAGAGAAATGCCGCCGTGTAGGCTGCGAAGGTATCCGGGTGCGTAATCCGTTGGGGCGTCAGGCCGGAAATTCCTGAAAGCTGGGCGGACAGATATCGATAGTTGCGGTTGCGGATTCCATTCAGCAAAGGCAATCGCTCTGTTTGTACCCATCCCATCGCGGCGACGATTTCGACCATTCGGAAATTGTAGCCCACCACGTTGCGAATGAACTCGTCGCTGTCACTCAATTGCGGAACGACCTCTCCATGGTTCCGAATCAGCCGACACTTCTCCGCAATGGTAACTTCCGAAGTCACTATCATCCCCCCCTCGCCGGTCATTGCGTTTTTCGGCTCGGAAAAGGAAAACACGCCCGCCGCCCCCCATGTACCAAGGGATTTGCCTTGGTAAGCGGTACCCGGAGCCTGCGCGGCGTCTTCGATCACGGGGATGTTATTTTTCCGCGCGATCTCCAGCACACGCTCAAAATCTCCCGCATTCCCGCACCAATGGACGTAGAGGATGGCCTTCGTAGAAGGACTGATGCACCGCTCTACGGAGGTTGCATCCAAGCAGAGAGTCTCTGCATCGATGTCCGCAAAAACTGGAATGGCCTGGGCGGCGACGACTGCCGCTGCCGTCGCAGTAAATGATAAAGGCGTCGTGATCACTTCCGCTCCCGGCCCGATATCCATTGCCATGAGGATTGCAGTCAGTCCGGAGGTCGCGGAGTTCACCGATATGGCATAAGGCACCTCATGAAATAGTGCCCAATCGGCCTCAAAGCGCCTCACATTCGGGCCGCCGAGAAAGGAAAACGCACCTTGTTCCGCTCGCAATTCTTCGCTGCTTTTCCGGAGCGCCTCGCGGGTGCCAGGAAGATTGCTACCGACGAATCTCGAAAATAAACCGTTCCGAAGGGCAGCCTGCACTGCCTCCACTTCCCGTTCATCGACACAGGGCAGCGAGCGGAACGGAGCTTCTCGCACTGGCTTTCCACCAAGTAACGCTAGTCGATCCATTGGGTTAAACGCTCAGCGATACCGTCTATCAGAAATTGGGTCAACAGAGCATTTTCGCCATCCGAGGTCAGAGTCCGACAGTCGCCGCGCAGCACCTCTGCCGTTTCTAGAAAAAGCGGAAGGAACCGGTCCGCCAATTTCGGTCTCTCCAGAGTCACCGGAAATAGCTCCCGATAACCAGAATATCTGTCGCTGTCACGGTAACCCAAGAACTCGCAATCGCTACAGTTGTTCAAAAGTCGAATCCTTCCTTCATCTCCAATTGCATCCAGTTCAAAGACAAATTCCTCTCGCGGCCCGACATTGTGGAGGTGCACGAGTGCGTTGCTCTGGCTTCGCAGTTTAATGGAATAACGATCGGCTGCCCGCGAGGCATGGTCTTCGATCTGCAGCTCTCCAAAAAGGAACCTCAACAGGTCGACCATATGGCTTCCGACTGCATCAAGTGGGCCGCAGAAAATCGCGTTCACCAGCTTTACGGTCCCGATCCGGCCATCATCCAACAGCGCCTTGACAGTGGGGACCAGCCCCTCGAATCGCTTGTAGTAATTCACCACGAGAAGCGTTCCGGTGCTCCGGCAAGCCTCAACGGCACTTTGCGCGGATCGGGAATCCGTCGAAAGCGGTTTCTCGCAGATGATTGCCTTCGCACGACCCGCGCAAAGCGCTATTTGCTCTGCATGGAACTCAGGAGGTGTACAAAGGCTCACGATATCCACCTTTTCGCGATTGAGAAGCTCTCCGAGGCTGTCGTAGCAAGTTAGCGTCCTCCTGCGTTGCTTTGCCAATGCCTGTCTGGATCTATCGGGATCGCACACTGACACGAGATCGAAATGGACCGTCAATCGCTCGTAAGCAGTGAAATGCGTCCAGACGCCAGAGCGCCGCGCGTCTAAGTCGAATAGCAATCCTACCTGACCCAGACCCACTAAGGCGGCATGATAAGTCTCGGATGTGGTCATTGAACGTTGCTTGTTACCATCCGCCTCATCTGAAGGATGGAGTTTGAAACTGCACAAATATTGTCGAGCCCCTGCTCCGTCAGACTAGTGGCGGAAGGAAAGCTTAATCCACGTGCCGCGATGTGCTCGGCAACTGGAAAACTCCTGTTGCCGGCGAAGCGTTCGAATGCCGGCATCGTATGCAGCGGATAGAAGGTAGGGCGGGTCTCGATTCCGTTCCTGATCAAACGAGCGGCAAATTCATCGCGGTCAATTCCCGCGTGGTCGGAGAGCAGCAAAGTATAAAGCCAGCATGAGGGCTTGCCCTTCGGACATGCCTGCTGCTGAACGAATTCCTTCATATCGCCGAATCTCTCCGTGTAAAAATCGAGAATCCGCTGCTTTTTTTCCAGAATCGCATCGATGCGCTCCATTTGAGCGACCCCCACCGCTGCCTGGAGATTTGTCATCCGGAAATTGAAACCGGCTTCGAGATGCCAATACCGGCGGGTAGTTGACATGCCGTGATCACGCAGCATCTTGGCACGCGCGAATACGTCCGGATCTTTAAGGAAAATCGCTCCACCCTCTCCCGTCGTAATTGTCTTGTTTCCATAAAAGCTGAAACACGCCGCGTCTCCGAACGTGCCGACGATTTGTTCATCCACCGATGCGCCGAACGCTTCCGCTGCATCCTCGATCACTTTGAGATTCCGCGCTTTGGCCAGCAGGACAATCTCCGGCATGGGAGAGGGATAGCCGTAGAGATGTACGGGAATGATCGCGCGCGTCCGCTCGGTAAGCACCGATTCAACCTGCGTGGCTCCCATAACCCAGGTCACCGGATCCACGTCGGCAAATACAGGAGTTGCGCCCACGTGAATGACCGCACTCGCCGTGGCCGCAAACGTCAAGGTCGGCACGATCACCTCGTCGCCGGGACCGATGCCTAGAGCCGCCATGGCAAGCTGCAAACCGACAGTCCCATTAGACACCGCGAGGGCACGCGAGGTGCCGTGAAAATTCGCCAGCAGACGTTCAAACTCGGCGACGAATCGACCTCGGGACGAAACCCAACCCGTGCGAATGCATTCCGTCACATAAGTCTCTTCGTTTCCACCGAAAAACGGCTGTGCAACTGGATACTTCCGGTGATGTTGTAAACTGCTGTAGTCCACCGGTCGACCCTCTTTATCGAGAAGCGGGATGAAAGAAATGCGGTCGCTTAGGGTTTCCGATATTTCTCGATCCGTGGCTTCGACCGGGAGCGAGACGAATTGCTTACGCATGAATTGCATCACTGCGGTATGAATATCGTAGCCTTTCAGCAATCCGCGTCGAATATCCCCATCCGTTAGGACGCCGGTGAGACGCCCCCCCTGGTCTACGATGAACAAAAATCGATGTCCTGTCCTGTCCAGCAAGATCAAGGCCTCATAAGCGGACGCCTGTTCTTGCAAGAGTAGCTCTTCGACGTTTGTCATGAAGCTCGCATCACTTGCATGGATCCAATCAGTTCCGCAGCTGAGCAGCCGTCGAATTCCAAAGTTGCAGCCGCGAAAGGGTGCGATCCCACGACCCTTAGAAACCAAGACCGATCATCAAACGGCAAATGACTATCTCGCCGTCCGTCGTTGTCGCTCAAATGGAAAGCGCAAATCCACGCGGAGAGAACGTTGCAAAATTCCTCTTTGGAAAATCCCAGAACGCGTGCAGTGCACCGGAGATGACCGACATCGAGCAGGAGGCCGAAACTTTCCTGTCCGACTTTCTTCGCCAGCTCGACGAAATCTTCCGCTTCAAGACACAGCAAAAGCGCCCGCGCCGCGTCGGAACCAAGCGCCTCTCCAGCGACATGATTCTCGATCAGGAAGCGCACACCGTGCCGCTTCCCGAAATCCGTGAGCCGTTTCACACTTTCAGAGAAGACCTCGTTCGCTTCTTCTTTGGACCGTAGGCCTCCAGACTCCCGGTGAAAGCGCTGCAGCCCTTCAGCGTCCCCCAAAAGCGACGGCGGGAGATCTGCGGCGAAACCAGCGTGCGCTGCAAAAAAGGGCGCGCCCAGTTCCGCGGAAAGCAAAATTGCTTCCTCGCAGTGCCTGCGGCTGCGCCTTAGCAATTCCGGGTCGAGAGACGCGAGGTTCAATACGAACGGTTCATCGGGTGGCGGAAAATAGTTGTGCAGCAGGACCTCGACGCCCTGGGAGCGCAGCAGGCGGCACAGCGAGATCGCTTCACCAGCCGACGCGCGTGTTCCACTGAATTCGACGTGCGTCCATCCGCCCTGCCGTACGGCAGTGAGAATCCCATCCGGCGACCGATCCGGGAAACAATTGGTCGAAACGTATAGCGCTCGATTCATCAAGTCAGCCGCTTCCGGCAAATGAGATTGCCCTTTGGCGATCGTTCACCACCATTGACGAATCCACACGCTTCGTAAAGAGCGAGCGCCCGCCGATTTTCCTGAGATACCGTCAACATGAGGATCTCCACGTTCTTCAACCGGCACCACGCCTCGGCGTATTGGAGAGCCAACCGGCCAAGTCCGGCTCCACGAAATACCCGCTTGATCACCACCCCGAAGGAAGGCACAGAATATCCGGCATCAAAGCCCCGCAGCATGAAGAGTCCGGCGAGCGTGTCTCCTACATAAATGGCCCAGTAGTGATCCGCCTTGGCGGACAAAAGAATCGACCGTAACGCGTCCGGCTCTTTGGGCAGGCCGTCAAAGAACCGCCCGTCATCATCGCCAGGCTCGCTGAAGAGCCGCACGCCGGCTTCGGCATCGACCGGCAGTAAGGGCTCAATCCGAATCATGTTCCAACATTGACCACCGAAGGAGTGTATCTTTGAAAATAGGCTGTCTCACCTGACGGCGAAGAACCTTATCCCACTGACTCGGCGGAATCCCAGTGCCAGGTCGCTTGCAAGTCAGATCTTCCTCTGTCAATCTCCGACCCGGTTCTATCTCGCGAGCAGCGACAATGCTGCGCCGCATTTTTGTCAGATTGCGCATCTCCTCCGGGGCTGGGCGCTTCACGCCGTCGCCGAGCGCGCTTTCCGCAGCTCGAATGGTCTGGACGTACTGGGCGAACTCCGCGGGATTCGACGACGCTCGATGGTCTGGCCCGTTCGCGGAACGATCCAACGTGAGATGTCGCTCCAGGACGCATGCACCCATTCCCACCGCAAGTGTTCCCGCAAGCATCGTCTCCGTGTGATCGGAAAACCCGACGGGACATTGGAACGCTGTTGCCATGACCTGCATCGCCCGAAGATTGGAACTCCCCACAGTCGCTGGATAATTGGTGACGCACTGCAATAAAACGAAGCGATCAGGAGCGACATCGGACAATGTCTCCGCTGCAACCGCCACCTCAGCCAAGCTCATCATGCCCGTTGAAACAATCAAGGGCACTCCAAGCGACGCCGCTTCTTCGAGAAAACGCGGTTCGACCGTTAAAGCCGAGGCAATTTTAATCGCAGGCACTCTCCACTCCGCGAGCAGACGAATATCCCTCGTTCCGTAAGGAGTCGAAAGAAAAACGATGCCTTCCCGACGACAAAAGTCCGCGAGTTCGCGAAATTCCGAATCTCCCAATTCCAGATCCTTTAGCATCTGGAGCTGACTTTCTTCGCCACCAGTGTTTTCGATTTGATAATCCGCTTTGGGGGCGTCGCCCGTGACAAGTGCCTCCGCTGAAAACGTCTGAAACTTCACGGCTTGCGCTCCCGCTCCCTTAGCGGCCGCGACCAGCTGCTTCGCGGTCTGCAAACTGCCATTGTGATTAACGCCGGCTTCGGCAATGATAAACGCCTTCTGCCGCGGCCCGATGATGAAGTTTTCTATTTGCACGAGGTTGGAATAGGTCTGGTCAAGAAAGCTGTGACACCTAATGCGACAGTCGCTGCATGAGGAAAGGATGCCCGTGATCTAGCCCGCACATAACTCCACTCGCCTTAATCAGGGTTCCGTAAACAACATTCAATTTCAGCTCCGAGGCGACGACTACCGCATACCCGGAATCTGCCCGCTTGCAAATCGGAATGTCGATTTCGACGACTCCCACCGCTTTTGCTCGCACCTGCCCCTGGTGCGCTAGCCGATTGTGTCGGCTTCTGGAAGTGAAGAAAATCTGGAAATCACTCGGGCGGACATATGGATTCATCAGAAAGACTTTCAGCACCATGCCTGGAAATCCGCGACCGAGCGGAAAGTGATCGTAGTAAAAGTTGCCCTTAAACGCTTTGCGTGGAGACCCGTAGATATAGTTCGAGCCCAGGTCGCCCTGCATTTTTCCGCTTTTGGAGACATAATGCAGATTGCTGGGCATCGCGACGTTTGCATCGACTGGCGGAGCGTCAGCTCGATTGAACGCCTCGCAATAAAAGAACTCGACGTCCGGCGGCAGATGAGGCAGCAAGGCTCCGGACGACGTGCGGAAGCAATCCTGCAACCCGATCGGTTTACCGCATAACCGGTAGCAGGGTCGCCCGGTTTTCGGGTTGTAGACGGTGATATCCGAAGAGTATTGCAGCGCGGTGTCGCGCATCATCTGGCGCGGCGAAAATGCGATCTCCGTCGCATAATCGTCCCCAGCAGCCAGGAAGAATGAGGTCGGCACCCATTCGCGGTCAGGTCTCTCGCTTGTAAAGTTGTTCCTCAATGGTGTTGCCCGATCCAGACATCCGTTTCCAACGCGTGCCAGAAATAGTACGTCATGACATACCGCTCCGACTCAATCCAGAAATGTGCTTCCACGACCTCATCCGCGACGCTCGTATCGAACAACTCCGAGATGGATCGAAAGACACTCTGGCGCGGCGAGAAATGCTGCATCACTTGCCGGGTTTCGCCATGAATACGTAAAAAAAGAGTCGCTTCAAATTCGTAGGTGCCACAATTCACCATCGCCACCCAACATTCCCGTCGAGGCATGAGCACGCTCGGGCATTGCACGAATCCGGGAATGATCCCGCTGTAGAGCTTGTCGTGATAGTGCTGCCGGGAGCGCAAGACTCCGTCCTGCCCGAAATAGTTAAGAACGCAATAAGGTCGGAGTGTATTCGTTGCCACCAAGTCGTAGTATTCGACATAGACGCTTCCCACGAATTCTTTCGGTGTCCCGCCGAAATTCTCCTCCGCGTCGAGCTCCTTCGTTTCATTGGCCCTGACTTTGAGTTGCTCTGTCTCTCTGATCAATGTCCCGGCGGCATCGTAAACGAGAACCCGGAACAGGACGGTGCCGTGGTTCGGATTAACGTTCGATTCGGGATTATTGACGTTCGAGACGACGATCGAGGACTGCAAGGCTCTTGTCCGAATGAAAAACATGCAGGCACGCGAGTTGACATGCGGCGCCGCCGCCTGCTGCTTCGGGCGCAGACTCTTTACCCATCGGCGTAACCTAGCGGCACGGTCCAGGATGCGCTGACGGAGAGGGTGTCGAGGAACATCGACGATGCCGGGACTGCGACTTCCTAAATACTCGTCGAGAATGGCCTGCACCTCGTATTCACAACTAGCGCATTGCCCCCCGATGCCGTATTGGCGTTTGAAATTTTCATAAGACGGATCGGAGCTCTCCGAGAAGATTTCCAGCAATTCAGAATGCCGAATCCGCGCGCAATGACACACAAACCCGCCGTCAATATTGGTCGTTCTTTTCATTGTCGCCAAGTGCTCCGCATTTCGAACCGCGCGGGCCTGAGAGAGAGTTAATCAAATCACACCAATGAGCGCACGACCTTAGCCGGGTTGCCGGCCGCGACACAATCATGCCCGATATCCGTAGTCACCACGCTGCCCGCGGCGACGACAGAGCGGTCTCCGATCGTCACGCCCTTGAGCACGATGCTGTTTGCACCAACCCAGCAGTCTTCGCCGATTTCGACCGGCGCCGAAGGAATAAAGTGCGTGCGCGGCCTGCCCTCAATTAGATTCAGGTAATCTGCGTGACGGTCGCGCGCATCAATGGGGTGCGAGTCATTATCAAAAATTTGCACTCCGTGGGCAATCATCGTGCGGGCCCCGATGCGTATCCGCTCCCGTGTCGAAATGATCACGTCGTCGCCGATATAGACCAGATCACCGATCTCGATGAGTCCCAGGCCGCTGTCGCACAAGAGAATGCCGCGGCAGATTGTTCGGCTACCGAGGCTTACCTGTTTCGGGGTACCGGAGCACCATGCCGTCGCACCCAGCATACAGTCGCCACGAATCGTCGCGCAGGCCTGGAAGCGCTTCCAAACGACAGCTGCCTGATGCGAATTGGGGATATTAGGCAAAAACACCTCCGAGAGCGCAAACGCATGCGGTTTATTGCTGCGCAGGGGTTCGGTTACCTCGGACGACGATTCCTCACTCGTCAATGCTTTACGGCATTTGAAGATTCTAGATAGTAATTTCGAGGCGACGCCAACCATCGAACTGATCCCAAACCTCGGTCAAACTCGTTGCACAAGTCAAGTTTGGGGTTAATTGCGAACCCTTCCGTTGGCGTCAGCCCGCGTCAGGTTTCACAAACATCCGTTTGAAGAGCTTCGCCACTTTGGCCACCGCTTCAGGTGTCACGTGCCGATTGTCGGCAAGGAACGGCTTTTCGGTACAGTACATGACCGTCTCATAGGCGGGAAAATAGAAAACGTCCCTGTTGTGCCTGACGAACTCTTCAGCGGCAACACGGAGAGTGCTCTTCGCGTGGCACGTCGCCGCAATAACGTGGGTATCATCGCCTTGAAACGTTGCGTGCAGCGGCACCGGTGAAACGGTCACAATGAGTTTGATCGCAGGGTTGTGGTGCCGCCAGACCTCGAGCATTCGATTGAGCTCTTCCAGATTTTCCTGGACAGTCAGGACCCGGCGATCAACCAGTGCCGGAGACAAATCCCAGAGCATGCGCGTCAAAATGCTTCCGTCGGACTTTAAGTACCAGATTTCATTCATTCCCAATGTAAGAATAAATACCTCGCACTTTAGCAATGCCTCGCGCGCCGCATCGAGGTGCCGTTGGTAGTTGTGCTCGTACTCTTCGAGCGAGCCGAATTTAACATTCTGTCGAAACGGATCCACAATGTTGAAGCCGGCAGTGTAGTCGGACTTCATGTGTTGCTTTACCGCAACCAGGCGCGGCGTGTGAGCCAGGCCAAAGGCCTTCTCCACCAATTGTCTCATGCTCGGGACGTTGTAAAGAGCGCCCCAGGCGGCGCACGTCAAGTTGTTGGGCTCGGTCGTTACGTAGTTGAAACCCTCTTCGATAAGGATCGAGCGAATCTCGGCCGCAAAGCAGCTGCCGGCTGAACCAATCGGCGTCGCGCGCGTGACAAATTGGTTGATCTGCGCGTAAGGGAGCTCTTCCTCATCATAGAGCGAACGTCCATGCGGAGGCGGAACCGACCCGTCGGGATAGAATACGGCACGACAGTTAAACTTCGTTTCCAGTTTGTAGGCCTGGACGGTACGCAAAGTTACGCGGCGGTGATCAGAAAGCGCGTCAAGGTACATCTTCTCTTCACCCGAAGAGATCGAGCCGCGGGACTTCAGAAGCCGCAAACAAGTTTCGACTTCATCGCAAACCCGCTCGTGGGTCTCCAGCGATGCGCGATTGGCATTCAAATGCTCAAGAACTTTGCCCAGGACGCCGTCCACCTGGCGCGTCCTGAAGATTGACTGCACGACGAGCTCCAGCAGCCGTGTATCCTCTTTCCATAATCCGTCATGACCGATAATCGGGGCCGTAGACTTCTCTGAGCCCTTCCTCGGAAAGATCATTCGAACCACCTGTTGAAGCTTGGCGCCCAGACGATTGATAGGAAATCGCCCTTTAGTTGCCGTCGGCTTACGCCCATTAGTTCGGTTCTCAGCGAGCGTCTTCAAAGTGGTAACCTGTTGAAACGTGGCGCGTAAGTCAAGTTTGGGTGTGTCAACTCACAGAACCAACGCTTCACGAATCTCGAATCGGTGCTTGCGCAGACGAACCATTCGATTTGATTTTCCTGAAAGCAAGTGATCTGTCACAACCTAGAACCACTCTATGAGTTCTCATTGCAGTCTCTTTTCGCAGCACGAAGCTCTGGGGGCTTGGTACGCGCCTGTTATGATCGATCCGGAGACCATATTTTGCCGGGCCCGCCAACCTTCTACCGTCAACAATGTACTGAGCGTTCTTGATGCGCTGGAACCGGATTCGTACTCGCACTACGTATCCGCTTACCTTAAGGAAGGGCGAGAAAAATTCGGCACGGACTGGAGTTATTTGGACATTTTGAACGTGCTCACGGCGTGCTCCGAACTTATTCAACCGCGTGCCTATTTGGAGATCGGTGTGCGCCGCGGAAGGAGCGTCGCGATGGTCGCGTCCAGGTCACCGAATACCGATCTCTATGGTTTTGACATGTGGGTGGCAAACTACGCGGGGATGGAAAATCCCGGGCCTGAATTCGTCGAATCGGAGCTGCGCAAAATCGGCGCTTCGGGCAATATCGAGTTCGTGAGCGGAAACAGCCACGAAACATTGCCGCGCTTCTTCGCCAAACATCCCGAACTGGAACTCGATCTCGTCACCGTTGACGGAGATCACAGTGATGAGGGCGCTCGCGAGGATCTCCTGTGTGTGCTACCGAAGATTGCGCGCGGCGGGGCGGTCGTCTTTGATGATGTTTCTCATCCGCTACATCCAAATCTCAATCAGGTGTGGTCAAACGCCTTGCTGGATTGCGGATTCAGATTTGTCTCCGGGACCTACACTACCCTGGGCTATGGCGTCGCAGTTGCCGTGCGAAACTGACGTGGAACGCGACCGCTTTTTTTCTTGTAAGATGCGTTGGCTGATCACGGGCGGTAACGGATTTCTTGGATTCAGCGCGGCCGAGTACCTTGCCCGGGCCGGAAACTCCGTCGCCGGACTGACCCGTCGGGTGCAGCTACCGGATTGGTTTCGAAGGCTTGAATATCCCTCCTCGATAGAGGCGCTCGCCGATGTGATTCGCGGCGAACATCCCGACTGCATCTTGCATGCGGCAGGAGCAGCATCAGTCGGCGATTCTTGGAGGGCGCCTACCCGGGACTTCACCGATTCTGTATTGGCCTGGCATGCGCTCCTGGAAGCCACACGCCGGAGTGAACTGAAGCCGAAGCTGTTTTTGCCGTCGAGCGCGGCGGTATTTGGTAATCCCGATCGTCTTCCGGTGGGGGAAAATGCCCTGCGTAGGCCCATCTCACCGTATGGATTTCACAAGCTCCTTTGCGAACAACTCGCAAAGGAATATGCCGTCCTGTGGGAGATGCCGATCATCATTTGCCGGCTCTTCTCGGTATTTGGACCGCGTCAACGCCGACTGCTGGTGTGGGAACTGGTCGAGCAAATCTTGTCGGATGCCCCGATGATCCACCTGCAAGGCACGGGCCTCGAAGAGCGCGACTATCTCGCAGCCTCTGATATTGCAAAGGCCTTGGATTTATTGGCCAAGCGGAGCTCATCGAACTCGCTCCAAACTTTTAATTTCGGATCCGGCGCGTCGCTGCGCGTTGATGATCTGATCGCAGTCCTGCAGCGATTGACGCGCGTGCGGAAGCCAGTCGTGCGGGCGCAGACCGGGCGCCATGGCGATCCGTTGCACTGGCGAGCAGATAACCGCCGGCTACGCGAAGCGCTCCCCGACTGGTGTCCGCGACCCATCGAGGACGGGCTTGCTGAGTGTCTTGCCGCATGGAAAGCTGATGCGTTCTAAATTATCATGCGTATCGGACTTCTCGATCAAACCACAAAGGGCTGGTCGGCGGGCTCAACATTCACCCAGATGATGCTCGCCTGCCTCGAACTGGCGAAGGACGATCGCGATACGGAGGTGATTTTTCTCTCGCGCTCGGAAGAGAGCACTCCTCACCGGTTCAAATCCATCTTCGTTGGTGAGCAGCCCAATCGGACCCAATGGACAGAAAGCGTCAAGGATGCGGGTCTTGACGTGGTAATTCCTGTCCGCGACCAGACGGTCTACGACGTCGACTTGCCGTTCGTCGGCTGGATTCCCGATTTCCAGCATCTGCGTTTGCCCGAATTATTCGATCCGGGGGATATTAACTTTCGAAATCAGCTATTTTCGACGCTGGCGCAAAAGTCTAGCATCGTTCTGTTATCCAGCGAGGCGGCCAGGGCGGATTTTGAGGAGTTTTTTACTGACCAAGCAGCGAAGGCACGTGTCGCACATTTCCCTTCCTTACTTTGGACTCTGGATCGCGAAGACCCCTCCGCAACTCTTCGGAAGTATCGTCTGCCGCAAAAGTTTGCGCTGGTCGCAAACCAGTTCTGGAGGCACAAGAATCACGGAATTCTTCCACCCGCCCTCGGGCTTCTAAAGCGCCGTCACATCGAGATCGACCTCGTGGTGACCGGTCTACCGTGTGACTACAGGGATCCCGAAAATAAATTGCTGTCACAATTCTTCCAGGAATCCGCAAAGGAAGATGTGGCGGGAATTATCCATTTCCTTGGCCAGATTCCGTATACAGACCTCGTCGCGATTATGCGCGCCGCTGCGTTGATCATTCAACCATCGTTTTCGGAGGGGTGGAGCACGAGCATTGAGGACAGCAAAGCGCTGGACCGGCCGCTGGTTTGCTCGGACATCCCGGTGCATCGTGAACAGGTTCCGGATGCTCTTGGATTCTTTGATCCCAAGAAGCCGGAAACGCTCGCGGACCTTCTGGCTGATATCTACGCAGATTTGCGACCGGGTCCGGATCTACAAAGGGAGGACGCTGCATTTGCACTTGCTCGCAAGCGCGCGTCCGATTACGGGTATGCTCTAATTGAGATGACCAGAGAAGCAATGGTAGCGACGAGGCTCAAGGAGCTCGAGTCCTTGGTTGAGGAGACCACCGCGCGCTCTGAGCAACAAAGAAAATACATCGAAGAACTCGAGGCTCGCAGTTCCGAACTCGAGGCTAGTAATTCCGAGCTGTCCCGCCTCAGACGTTGGAATCATGATTTAAGGAGGCAATCACTTGCCGAATTCGTGTCTCGAAACCTCCGCGTTCGCTGGCGCTGGGCGTGCAAGCGGTCACCCCGCCTGCGTGAGAGGCTACGGCCCGGTACCTCCTTGATTGGAAGACTTTTTGGAAAGGTGAAGCACTTTCTGCGCAAAGTGTAGAAACTCTGTACTACAATGGTTGGAAATCTTGTTTTTCTGCGAGGATTCTGAGGTCGTCTCCTATCGTTCGTCACTCTGGGACTCTTCCAAGGCGGAACTGGTAGCGATATCGCGTTGAACTCGCTTTAGGGACACGGATGCGGGGAAACGCCGGAACGTTTGGGGACATAAAAGTAGAATGGGCGTCTCGCCTGTTCATTCCCGGGAAGAGTTCACCACAGAGTCACGGAGTTGCGACCTGGGATAATATGAGATTGTTAGGCTGCAAGAACTCAGGCAACCAAGGGATTTTGGTATGCTCATACATGTCTGTAGGAACTTTATGCCTGCAACTATCCCGATTGGATAGTAAACCAATTCAGCACTCTGAGTGATAACGAGATGTTTACCGGGAGAAGTGATTGATAGTCTTTTACTTTCAGCACACAGATCTGGAATTCCAGAATTAATCTGGGGTGCAATTTCCGGGGAGGCTTTCCGCCACGGCGCGATACAGCGACTAATTAAAAGGACTGATACCCAGTAGTTTCGCTCTCACTTTCATATTCTTCGGTTGGAAGAGCGCCCAGATGACAGGCATAATAATTTTTGCTTCCTCGTCAGTGGAACCCGAAAGAAATGTTTGCACCATTGCCCACTGTATTTCTGAATCGAACCGCGAAAACTTTTCTAAATGTTTTTTAGCAGCCTTTCCGTATTCAACAGCTGCAAAATCATCCCAGCTTTTACCTACGTTGGGAAAACCTTCAATTTTATTGCCGACTTTAGCTCGGAGCGCCTTCCACTTATTATGCGCTTCAAGAACGCCAGCACGCCACTCACTGGCATTAGTTCTTATTTCAGATAACAGTTCAGCTTCTCGTTTAGTTTCTACTTCAGTCATCGCCTCATTCATATCATTAAGAGAATCGGAGACCCGAACTTGTCTTGGGGTTCGTCGAGGATCATAGGTTGATGTAAGAAACGTACTGACGGGTAAGAACGGCACGTGTTGCGACACGCGCCGGGATACCAAAGCCGAGCACAATATTTGTCCCGCTTTACCTAGGGACGTTCGGGGCCGGGCGAACGGTTACATTTATCTGGGAAAGCAGAAAGATTGGCGTAACACCACGGTAGCGATGCGGCACACCACGGCGGGAACCTGTGCTGCAATTTCGCCTCGCAACATCATAATGCGAACGCATTGCAAGTACGCTAAAATCCGCTAAAACGTCTTTTCACGTCTCGTACAGGCTGCTACAGTCTCCTTCTCCCGAGGGGACCTACGACGACAGGTAGGCGAGACGCCAATCGAAGAAAGGCTGAAAGCCAATTTTACTTTGAACTCCGAAACGTTCTGGCGTTTTCTCCGTTCACGTCCCTGAAGCAAGTTCAACGCGACACCGCTCCAGTCCGGACAGCAACACCCAATAAATCCGAAACTCTGTGATTTCCCGGTCCTTGACGGATCAATTGATTTGCTTTTTTGACTGCATGCCATTCGACATGTTTAAGTTTTGCCCTGGGTTCAACCTGGCCCAGCGCGTTTAAGCTGACATCGTGATAGTGTATTACAACGATTCCGAAGCTGGAATCCACATTGCAGTGTTCGCCGGTAAAGTGGAGGTAGTAATTCAGATTGGAGGGCGCCGCTTGATACGGGATTTTAGCCATGTGTATGGCAAGCCACATGGCGACCTGATCGAGATGCATTTCCTTGCCTTCCCTTTTTAGTAACTCGAGGTTATCAAGAAGCCAGGAGGCCCATCGCCGCCACTCAACGTTGACACGGTGACAAAGCGCCTTCGGTATTCCGTAAAAACCGCCGTTGCAGTTCCCAAGATAGGTTTGCTCTTTTCCGGCGTCTGTATTTACAAGCGGAGGCAGACTTTGCATGCCGGCACGCTGTGCAATCTCCTGAAGTGTACTAATAGAGGGATTTGCTAGATCGACGACTTTCGCGATGAGTGCGTTATCGGCTAAATATGCCCGAATATCCGCCAGAGCAATGGTGTCTGTATCGAGCAGCACAACCCGCCTGAAATCACACGTCTCAAGATTCGTCAGTTGCGCGATTTTATTGCAATATCGCCCATCGCCAAATCGTTGAATATCGTGCGCTGAACAGCCAAGCGCGGCAAACAGGTCGCGCGTCGCGCCTGGAACTTCACGAGTGAACTGCGCGTGAACCTCTGTCGGACGGTCGCAGGAGTGCCGGATCAGGGAGCGGGCGAGATGATAACCTTGATATGCATATTTTGGATCGGCATCGACGACGAAAGAAAATATAGTCCCGCTTCTGTCGCCCGAACCGCCGAAGATTCCATTGGCAAACTTGCGGACAGAAGAACGAGTTTTTCTTAACATCCTTACGTCAATCTTTCGAGTTGTCAGTCCTGCAACGATTGATCGCTTGGGAACAAGTTTCCTTAGATCTATGACAAAGGCGACTCCGATTCTGCGTTTCGTGTTCGATCGCACCGTTTTAGAAGCGATCGAACTGGCAAGGTCAGGCGCCAAAAGACGCTTCCGTCGCGTAATGTCTCCTCATTTCTCGACTGCTCACGATCCAGTGCACGCCCGTTCGCTTCGGTGAGATCTTTTTGGATGCTCTCTGTCTGAAAATAGCTCAAGCGGTCGAGTTCACGGATTGGGGTGCGAATCTCTTCGAACAACGCACGCGCTGCTTCCGCGTCTCCCTCCAGACCATGCTGGGCAGCGTGCCAGGCGCGGATCGTCAATGAACTCAACGGTAGCGAAACCCTGTCATCCGCAAATCGATGGTGACGATGGCGTGGCCGGACTACATTCGCCGCTTCGGCAGATACCTTTGCAAGATCGTTTGGCCAATTAATCTGCAGGCGGTCTGCAATCGATTGCATCGCAGCCCGCCAGTCTTCCAGCAGCCGATCGAAACTGGTCCAAACCCGCGTGCAGTCCCGGCTTGATTCTTCCGCTTCAAGAAGCGAGCGGAGCCATAACAGCTCTATGGTTCGGTGGTCCAGATGATCCCGCTCTTCGATCGACCGGATGACCTCTCCAGGATGGCGAACGATAAGAATAACGACCGGCTCGATCCCTAGCGAATCCAGTACCTCAAGATAGAGCGGCGCAAGCCGGCAAATCCTGGGCTCCTTGATTAGAATCAGTGGTGAGTCTCCGTAGCTGGAGCTAATTTCCGCTGCAATGCGCTTGTGAAAGCCGTATGCCTCCTTCGAGCGAAACCAGTTAGAAGGAATCGGCCGCGGATCATTCCAGCCTCGACCCATCGCAGCGAGAATCTCCTTGTTGATCTTCATCAATCCGACCGGCTCCCAGTGCCCCAGTGGATTGCCATGGCGTGCTCCCAACACTTCCTCCGGCAGTTGGGCGCCAAGGACATTCAGAAGATGCGCGAGTGCCGATGTTCCGCTGCGATGCACACCAAGTACCAGGATGGCTTTACGCCTTTGCTCTGTTCGGTTGACCAATGAAAGCGGTGGCGCAGAGCGCTGCACAGTGCCTACAAATATTCCACAGGGAGCCGGCAGAAAAGTGCCAACTAACCGGCCTTGAGCCATTAATTCACGGACCGCTTCCGGTCTCCCGGGCCGCAGATCGCCAGCGCCGCAAAACACCACCGTCGCACCATGCGCGAGCTTCTCGTAGATCCGTTGAAACTCGGCTTCTTGCAAATCAACTTCACGTTCAAACAATCCGAACTGGTATCCGCCTTCGGGGTGGTCATTGGAAAATTGACCGGTGGCGATCTCCACCCATTCCAGCAGACCTGCCGCAGCAACCTCAGCGGTCGCACGTAGCGCCTCAACTGGTTCTGTCTGCCGGCTCGCTAAGCGCCCTGATCCGTTGTCACGCAATGCGGTTCCAATCGCGACTGAAGCCCGCTGCATCGGAGAACCGAATTGGACCGCTTGCTGGGGCTTGATCATCTGCACTAACGCGTAGAGAAAATCGAACGCGTGGGATTGTGCCGGTGAACACTCGACGATCTTTCCATTCTGGAGCGCCTCATGGGTGCCATTGCCTCGAGTTCCGTTTAGATGAACGGATTCGTCTAAAATGATCATCGATTTTGTAAGAGGTGGTCGCATCGCAAATCCATTCATTCCCAATCGTGTTTTACCGTCGCGGCTTAGAGGCTCAACATCTGCGTCGGATCCCGGATCGCGAATGCATCGAACGTAAGACCGGTCCGACCAGGCGGACCAAAGCTTGAGATCCTTGATATCTACGGCAAGCCGGGCGTCATCGCCAAAACAGGATCCATTCTCGGAGAGATTGTGCAGTCGCAACCCCGAGGCAAAGACATGCCTCGGAAATACAGAACAGACTCCGATATTCGTATGCGCTCTGTAAATTGTTTTTCCGTTGCTGGACTGTCGATCCGCTGGGTCCAACGCGCGTCGATCGGCCGGAACAAAACCTCGCAGCGAGAGTTGCCCAAGTCCCGGAAAAGCAGTGAAACAGTCGCGCGCGTGCTGCGACCAGCCATTCAGGAATACTTGATCGTTCGAAGCAATATGCACCAGGTCGCCAGTCACCTGCTCCAAAGCAAGGGTTACTGATTCTCCGCCCGGTGCTCGCACATTCACAACCGTCGCTTCGACTCCCCAAAAGTTGGTTCGGCGACGCTCAAGAGATTGCCGGGAGCCGTTTTCGATTGCGTCATCAATCACAATGACTTCAAAAGGACCGACAACCGTGGCGGCGTACGATCGCAAAGTTTGTTCCAACAACACCTGTCGGTGACTACTGAGAACGATAGTACTGATACGCATTCGGTGTGATCGATGAATTCAAGTGCTCTCTTAGCGATGCGTTTCAGACGCCTCCGCTCTTGATTTGGTTGCAGAAGAATGTTGATCCTTAAAGTTAAATTTCAAAAACCGCTCACACCGAGAAGCGGAACGGGATGGATAGCGGATCCGCTGACCTGCGTTGTAGTGAAGACATTTGAGTTGATGCTTAATGCGACTTCCATTTCTCCGATTGACCCAGGGATCGCCTAAAATCGCAGCGACCGACAAGGTGTCCTGACATAACAGAATACAATCGTGTAATAACGAATTGTACCGTATCGAGCCAAATTCAACAGGAGGGGGAGGGCATCCGGGTAATGCAATTGTCATCGCAATGGTCAAAGTGCGCACATGCTCGTCGACCCTTTGGTTCACCAAGCCCTATACTTCCGCGCGCGCGCGCGAATGCAAGCTTGAATCGAGTGGTTCGTGGATTTTTGCATTCGCAATGTGGTGAGCGGCGCGGGGTATGGGCCCTCCGCGCCAAATGCGTCGGGCCCTCACGGTATTGCGCATCCATTGTTTCCATCCGTCGCGGAAGTCGACGCATTCGAGGCGCCTCACCGGATGCTGCCGCGACAAACCCGCTCGCCATTCATGGAACGGCATTCTTCGGACCGGAGGGCCGATGTCCCTGAGCCCGGGGCGTGAGCCCTGGAGTGGGAAACGCTCACCCCCACAGGTCCCGCCCCGGAGGGGCGGTACCGGAAATCGCACACGACATCATTCCCAAATTTAACGCTCATCAAACCACAAATGACTTTCGCCGAATTGGCTTTGAGCCTGCCCACCAAATCCGACAATGAAATTTTTCTCGATAGGGAAGACAAAATATGGACATGGTCGGCAACCCCACCGACACGAAGGGATTCACATTCGAGCGCACGCGCCGTGCCTGCCAGGTAGGCATGAATATCGGAACGCAAATCCGGTGATTGCAACAATGCAGCCCGATTTTTCGTAGAGAAAACAATGTGGACCAAAACGCGAGCCGTAGAATGTGCCCCTGAATATAATTACACAAGATATTTATGTAATTTTCGATGCCGGATTCGCGATTTGCGCGCAATATCCGCCACCCCTCCAGGGCGGGTCGTTGGGGGGTGGGCGTTTCCCACCCGGGGAGCTCACACCTCCGCCTAATCACCCCGCACGCGATCATAAAATGTTCTCAATTCGCGCGCGGTCTTTTCCCATGAAAACGTTTGGGCCCGGTCCCAACCGCTCTTTGAGAGCTGTTGATACAAGGATTCATCCTGCTCCAGGCGCAACATCGATCCGGCCAACGATTCCGCGGATTCGCCATCCCAGTAGATCACAGCCTCACCACCGACCTCCGGAAGACTTGAATTCTTCGAGCAGATCACCGGGCAGGCCTGACTCATGGATTCGAGTACCGGCAATCCGAACCCTTCGTAATGACTCGGAAAGACAAAACCGAACGCTTTGTTGTATAGGCGCACAAGCTCACTGTCAGAGACATAACCCCGATGCTCGACGACGCCGTGACGCCGCAGATCGGCGATTCGTTTCCATGTGCACTCACTCTTCCATCCCTTCCCACCGGCAAGACAGAGTTTGCGCTTGATCCCGGAGAGCGATTGATAAATTTCAAATGCGTCCAGAAGCAGATCAATATTCTTCCGAGGTTCCATAGCACCGACACTCAGCCAGGTACCGTGAGAATAGCCGGCCCGGGGTCCCGTGATCGGAGGAAACCTGGACGCGAGGGGAACGACTGCGGCGGGCAACGCACGAACTCGATCCGAGCAATTCAAGAGTGATTCAAAATCGTTTCGGCTGTTCTCAGAAATGAATACGAGCGCCGAGGCGCGGCGCAGCGCGTTCAAAAGACCAGTCTGACAACTGAGTCGGTTTGCTTCGGTCGAGAACTCCGGATGCGTCCAGAAGCTCAAGTCATAGACTGTGTAAACCAGCTTGGCATCGCCCACGCTGGGCGCCTGGAACGAGAACGACTGAACAATTTCAGGGTCATCCGGCAGATTTCTGGAACCCGATTGGATCTGTTTCCAGGCGATGCTGGCACTCAGCCAGGAGGAACCCATGAATGGGGCCGAAACATTTGATCGCTCGACCATCGTCCCTTCGGCGGTCCTCCAGTTGAGCCATTCGCCAAATTGATGATACAGAATGATCTCGTCATCGGAACAGATGTTGCCAATGGCAGTCGCAATTCTGTCTGCAACCCAACCGCACCCATGGCGTTCCACACAGGTCTGAGCGACGTCGAGTCCGATTCGCATTGGCGCGAAAATATCATAGTGCGGCGGACCGGCAACGAATGGATGCGGCGTCGTATCGGCGTGTCGGCGTTCGGCGTTCGGCGTTCGAAGTTCGAAGTTCGAAGTTCGAAGTTCCGGGTTCGATGTTCGGCGTTCGGAGCGACTAACGCTTCTCAGGAATCCCATTCTTCGGCCCGGCGGGCCGATAGGACTCAGCCCAGGGTGAAGCCCGGCGGAACCCTGGGAACCCACCCCATAACGGGATGCGCCCCACAGGGGCGCCAGGACCCGTCGACGTTCGCAGTTCCGAGTTCGGAGGCAATGCATTTTGTCCTGGAGGGACGCCTGATAATAGCTAGGCACAAAGTGCCTGGATAATGACACGATAGATCTCCGTCCCAGAGGGACGGTCGAAGTGTTCCTGCGGGCAAGCCGGAACAAAATACATTCCGTGACTCCGATCCCGGAACCTCGAACTCCGAACTTGCAACCCGCTGTACAGACCGCATCCCTGCCTTTAAACATTGTCCTATCCGGGATGTCTCCCAACCCAGACAAGGTAAGCAAAAAAGAGAATGATGAAGAATGCGCAACCGGTTTTGTATTGTTTGAAGAATCGCGAGAGCAAATAACCGAAGACGAACAGTTCGAGCCCTGTACCAATCGTCGACAGTAGAAATCCCAAGATCCCGGGATGATCTGTTCTACCGGATGGATTCGGACGCAGCAGATGGACAGTGACGGTAGCGATCAAGGCGAAGATGAAGAGCACACAGGCTTCCAAAACCATTCGCCTCCGCTGAAGTTGCTTGTCGGTTGGTCTATGCTCGTCGCTTGTGGTCACGTTTCAGGTTCTTCGTTTCGTCACAAGTACGCCTGGACTGTCACCAGAAGTCCTACGAGCACCGCAAGGGCGATGCTATGGAAGAAGACGAACCGAAGAATATCCCCTTCATGTCCGTACCAACGTGTTGCTGTCGAAGCAACCACGATACTTTGGGCATCGATCATTTTTCCCATTACCCCGCCGCTGCTATTCGCCGCCGCCATCAAAACCGGGTTAAGACCCAACTGTTGAGCGGTGATCTTCTGAAGTCCGCCAAACAGGACGTTTGACGAAGTGTCGGACCCGGTCAGCGCAACGCCAAGCCATCCAAGCAGGGTTCCGAACATCGGATACAGCGCTCCGGTCTGTGCAAATGCGAATCCCAACGTGGCGTCTGTCCCGGAATAACGAGTCACATATCCCAGAGCCAGCATACAGGCGATTGTGAGAAGCGAGTACCGTACAAGTTTAAGCGTATGCCAATAAACCTGGATCATTCCAGTTATCGTATAGCCCATGAGAAAACCGCCAACGACAGCCGCAACGAGAATCCCGGTACCCGTGGCTGAGAGTAAGCTCAATGTATAGACCGCGGCTTCTGCTTTCGGCGCAGGGACCAGCGGTGGGACGCGCTGAACGAGCTGGTCCAGCCCCGGAATCGGGAACTTCGGATTAAAAAGGCCATCAAGGAACGTCTTGAACTGTGGAATCCCCCAAAGAAAAACGGCAATGCTCAATATAATCCACGGAGTCCATGCTTTAACCAAGTTGGCCTGCGTAAAATTTTCACGGGTCTCCGATTCGAAATGACGCGTCTCTGAACCCGGGTCGGCTTCGTCGCTGCTTAGCCCGTGGTTTGAATCAGCATGTTTTCGCGACATTGACAACCACACGGTGCGCGGTTGCCAGACACGCAGGAAGAGCGTCAAAGCTGTCATGGAACAGAGTGACGCGACAATGTCGACCAGCCACGGGCCGTGAAGCGTTGAGACAAGATATTGCGGGACAGCGAAACAAGCGCCTGTCACCAGAATTGCAGGCCAAATCTGAATCATCCCTTTGAACCCGGCGAATGCCCAGATTAACCAGAATGGAATAATCAATGAGAAGAGAGGGAGCTGATGACCGATTTGTTTCGAGAGCTGCATTAAATCGAGACCAGTAACACTCGCGAGTGCGATCACCGGTGTTCCGATGGCTCCAAAAGCCACCGGCGCAGTATTGGCAATCAGACAAAGACCGGAAGCCGCGAGGGGTGTAAATCCGATTCCGATCAGGATCGCGCCTGTGACGGCAACCGGTGTTCCGAAGCCTGCAGCTCCTTCGAAGAAGGCGCCAAAGGCAAAAGCGATCAAGAGAAGTTGCAGTCGGCGATCCTGAGTGACGTTTGCAATGCTGTTCTGCAAAACCTTGAAGTGCCCTTTTTGCAAAGTCAGTTGATACAGAAAGATCACATTGAGGATGATCCAACCGATAGGCAATAGACCGTACACGGCGCCGAATACCGCGGAGGATAACGACATTTTCAGAGGCATCCCGAACTCAAATCGTGAAACAAGGAGGGAAGCGATAAGACCTAACAATGCAGAAATGTGCGCCTTCAAATGGAAGATGCCGAGTGCACCGAGCAACACAGCGATCGGTATGGCAGCGACAAGAGCCGAGAGTAGTATGTTATGGAGGGGATCGTAAACTTGGGGCCACATGGCCCCCGATGCTAAATGAACCGTCAAAAATTGTCGAGGCTAGAACAAATCGGTAATACGTTGTATTTGTTCAATCGTGATCGTACTCGCGTTCACCGTTCACCGTTCACCGTTCACCGTTCGGCGTTCGGCGTTCGGCGTTCGGCGTTCGGCGTTCGAAGTATGATAGGCGTCTTGCAGACAAAATAAATCAACCTTGGCGCTTTGCTTAGCTTGATGCTCGTAGGGCGTTACGTTGTCCCAAGCGCCGAAGGCGAGAATGGCTGTTAGACTGGAGTGACGCGAAGCGGACTTGTCCGACGTAGCTTTAGCGAAGGCGGAGCCCAGGTATCTTATCCTCCTTCATCTTTGCAAGGTGCATTGCTCCAGCCGGATCGAAACGGTTCGGTGCGGCTGGTGTCAGGATCAAATCTTTGGCGAACGATGCAACCGATGTCATTGGCAAGAAAATGAAGACTGACAGAGGGAACGGCGGAAATTGTCCGAACCCGATGGACATCGTTCCAGGGCGGAACAAGATCGTAAAAATCGCCCTTCTTCAAAACACGTTTCGTTCTCAGCTTGAGCGGCACGGGTGACGATTCCTCGTGATGATGATCATGGAGCTCGTACTCTTCTTCCTCTTGATCCCCTGCATAAAGCCCGACTAATCCCCAGGCCAGATGGTTATGAACCGGAGTGGCCAGTCCCGGGGCAACCACGAGCGTCGAAAGCGAAAGGTCTTTTGAATCGGAGCGATACAATAGCAGCGATGCAATTCCCTGCCCCATCGATGTATTGCCGGAAGGCCGTTTGAATTCTTCCGCTAGCCACTCCGAATCACTGAGCAATATCTCGAACGAAGGACGCAAGCGACGCAGCTTCGATGCGACATCGGCGTTGTCTCTCACGATCTCTGTCGCTTTCGCGATAAACTCCCGCAAGAGAGGATGGTCCAGAAAAAATTCGCCATTGTTCATAGAACTTTGCTCCAGTGCACGGATAAGAATCCACCAAAGAGACTCAGGGGCACAGGGATTTTTGTGTATGGAAACGCGGGTTGCCCGTTGGGGTCGATTCTAGACCCATGCCTGAAAGTCGCCAAGTACAGGAGCATACCCGCATTTGGAGCGAGGCACACTTCAGCCGACTTTGTGGCTACTGCGCGGCGAGTGCTTGCAATTGAATACGCATCAGGCGCAGGAGCGCGTTTCCTCTCACCCGCGCCAGATCCAAAAGAGACCGCTTGGCAGCAACGCTTTTTACAATTTCGTAGCCGATCAGGTACCCCATGCGAGAGGGTTCCGTGCTACCTCTTCGATAGGAGAGATAATGCGCAGCGGTTTCATCATCCGTCGATGTCAGATCCCTGAGTAAATCTCTCGCGACTGACGGAACGAATCGCGGGCCCTCAGCGGCGAGGCGCGGATCGAGAAAGACATCGGCGAGACTTGCGTCCGGATTGAGCAGGTGGCTGACGTAAGTTGCAAAGCCTTCCTGCCAGACCAGCCGATAAAGTGGAATGTCATCCGTATCACGAGGTAACGGGTTAACCTGAAAGTGATAGAGATGAAAAAGTTCGTGCGAAAGGATGACCGGCAACAGTGCGTTAGCGCCGTGAAACCGTGCTAATCCGTCCAACCCCAACAGAAGTATCCTTGGATTGTCGTGCGGTATTTTTCCGTCGAACCGGAAAAGCGAAAGCATCAGATAAATTTTCGCTTTGGAAAGATTGAAATCCGGGAACTGCCTGAGAAATTTGGTTTCGATTGAAGCGCGTTGCTCCAGAAATCGCCTGTGAATGATATCGACAGCCGGAAGGTAGGAATTAAGTCCTGCCAAGTAGAGTTCAATCGTCGGGAGGTCGGTCTTGAACACATCCGGACGACGATAAATTTCCGGGTGTGCCTGAATGATGACTTGAGCGAATACTTTTGCGCGCTCTTCTTTTGATTTGGGGGCGGTGCGTAGAAAATTGTGAAGATCGGGGATAAGATCGATGACCTCAATGTCGCCTCCGGCTTTCGCCGTCTTGGTCGAGCAAACCGCGGCGAGAACCAAACAGCAAATTAACCACCAGCGGCTTTTGTTTTGTCGTTGTAGTCCCATTGTTCCTGGGAGATTTTCACGAAGGCATTGGACTTCGCATTGTATAGCCACATTTCCATTTGGGTGTTGCGATCGGGCAAAATAAACGGGGAAAGAAACAGGCACCACACATAGGCGTTTCCAGTTTGGTGATGTGCAGGGTATAACTCTGTCGCGGCGACGAAAGCGTCTCTGCCTGCAGGCCTGAAAAATATCAGGTTCGGCGTAAATGTTGAGATTGTCTTTACCGTTCCAGATAATTTCCAACCTGACTCCACAACGCCGAGATATCGTTGTTCGACGAGGCGGTTGCTCACACTGTAGCTACCGGAGATATCTGCATCGTTTGTCACAAACTGGACATGATCCAGCAGTCTGAAGTAGCCCGCAGCCGTTAGTTCTTTGATCCCGGAATCAAAGATTGTCATGCAGGTGAGCGGACAAAGCGGATAGAGAGGCCCAGTCATCACTCCATCTACCTCGGGATCGAAGTAAGAAGTAAACGGTATTAACTCTTTGGCGAGCAGTCTCTCGTTTCTCTCGAATACCCCGGAGCGGAAAGTCAATACGTCGCCTGCGAGTATTAGCGTGGCGATAGCCGTGATTGCGAGTATCGCCCCTCGCACCCGCCATCGGGTGATCCACGAAACGCGCAGCGCGGTCCGGGTTCCTAAGTCTAAGTCTGTTGAATCGAGCGCAATCAAAAGAAGCGCAAGAATAGCGATCAGTAAGAGTGTGACGTGTGTCGTGTAACGGCTGGCGAGAAAGCCGCCTGTGTATCCCATCCCAAGTCGACCGTAAGTCGTCGCGAGACAGAAAATACATGCGTAAGCGCCCATCCCGATCCACGGGCTTGCGATATGTAATCGGTGGTTCTTCGCCACAACGAAAACCAGAAAAAGAAATAGGATACCGATCGCAAGCCCAATGAACCAGGCGCGATGCGGCAAATGTTCGTATGTCATCCAGTGCGCCAGGGGATTGCCGAGCAGTCCCAGAAAACCAAACACCGGAAGTTGCACCTTCTTCAGGACATCTTCGGCGGTGAGATGAAGTTCCGTGGTGTGGTGCATCCCGGCGAAATAAATCAAAAAGGTAGCAACGGCGGAGACCGACAAGAACAGCAGCCCAACTATTTTTTTTTGAAGAGAATCGTCAGTCATCGCAAACGACAACACGAGCGCCGGCCAAATGAACAGGCCTTGAGCAGAGGAGAAGCTGGCCGCTACTGCGAGCGCGCCCCCACTGATCAAACGAATCCATAGGCTCGTTTTTGTATTGCAGACGACGACCAGGGCGGTGACGACGGTAAACTGTATAAAAAAGAAGGTGAACTGGAATGCCCAAAGCCAGTTCTCAATTTGCACTAGCGAGAAAAGCGATGCAGCGCTCAAGCCGGTGGCTGTCACCCAGAGGCATGGATGCCGCCGAGAATAGAGCTTGTTGAACCCAGAGAAAATGACCAATCCTGCAGCAACCGCCGCCATCCAGCCTGCAACCATCATTGCCTTCGAGTTCCAATGGGTGATCAATGCCAGCGTCGAAAACTCGATTCGCGGAATCAGCATCCGATGTTCGTTATTCGGAGACCAGAAATTCTCGAATGTGGCGTGTCCCGAGCCGACCAATCGGACAAGTGGGGCGTACCACCATTCGTCTGCAAAGGGAACGTCCACGCCGTTTAAAAGGATAAATGCCAGCGCTAAAAGCGCCGCTCCCCCGCTCACTATCCCAGCTACCAACAAATACTTCCCAAAAGATGAACGACTAGCCATCGATTGCACAGGTCATGACAAAACGAGCCATAGATAACACACATTAAAGAAAGACAGGCCACAGATTACGCAGACCGCCACAGATTGCGCAGATACCGATTTGAGCCACAGATTACACCGATTAACACAGATTCAGGAGTGATCACGGGTCGGGTTTCGCGGAAACCGAAGCGGCTGGTGTATGAAGATCATTCCGCTTTTCCCCGATTCCCCCGGCAACGGCCGCCGATTTCACAGAGCGCCACAGATTACACAGATGCCGATTTGAGCCACAGATTACACCGATTAACACAGATTCAGGAGTGATCACGGGTCGCGTTTCACGGAATCCAAAGCGGCTGGTGTATGAAGATCATTCCGCTTTTCCCCGATTCCCCCGGCAACGGCCACCGATTTCACAGAGCGCCGCAGATTACACAGATACCGATTTGAGCCACAGATTACACCGATTAACACAGATTCAGGAGTGATCACGGGTCGGGTTTCTGGGTTTGGGAACGTCTTTATATACCCGTGTCCGAATCTGTGAAAATCGGTGGAATCTGTGGCTTCCGGTCTTCGATCTGCATAATCTGTGGCCCTGATTTTGGGTGAGTGACTTCGCAACGGCAACGGCGTTTGGAACGTCGTGAAATCATCCGATCGAAACGTCCGTCCCGTGTCCGAATCTGTGAAAATCGGTGGAATCTGTGGCTTCCCCGTCTTCGATCTGGGTAATCTGTGGCCCTGATTTTGGGTGAGCGACTTCGCAACGGCACCGGCTTTGGAACGTCGTGAAATCATCCGATCGAAACGTCCGTCCCGTGTCCGAATCTGTGAAAATCGGTGGAATCTGTGGCTTCCCCGTCTTCGATCTGGGTAATCTGTGGCCCTGATTTTGGGTGAGCGACTTCGCAACGGCACCGGCTTTGGAACGTCGTGACATCATCCGATCGACTCTTCCGTCCCGTATTTCAATCTGTGAAAATCGGTGGAATCTGTGGCTTCCGGTCTTCGATCTGCGCAATCTGTGGCCCTGATTTTGGGTGAGCGACTTCGCAACCGCAACGGCGTTTGGAACGTCGTGAAATCATCCGTTCGAAACTTCCGTCCCGTGTCCGAATCTGTGCAAATCGGTGGAATCTGTGGCTTCCCCGTCTTCAATCTGCGTAATCTGTGGCCTTGATTTTGAGTGAGCGACTTCGCAACCGCAACGGCTTTGGAACGTCGTGAAATCATCCGATCGAAACGTCCGTCCCGTGTCCGAATCTGTGAAAATCGGTGGAATCTGTGGCTTCCCCGTCTTCGATCTGGGTAATCTGTGGCCCTGATTTTGGGTGAGCGACTTCGCAACGGCACCGGCTTTGGAACGTCGTGACATCATCCGATCGACTCTTCCGTCCCGTATTTCAATCTGTGAAAATCGGTGGAATCTGTGGCTTCCGGTCTTCGATCTGCGCAATCTGTGGCCCTGATTTTGGGTGAGCGACTTCGCAACCGCAACGGCGTTTGGAACGTCGTGAAATCATCCGTTCGAAACTTCCGTCCCGTGTCCGAATCTGTGCAAATCGGTGGAATCTGTGGCTTCCCCGTCTTCAATCTGCGTAATCTGTGGCCTTGATTTTGAGTGAGCGACTTCGCAACCGCAACGGCTTTGGAACGTCGTGACATCATCCGATCGAATCTTCCGTCCCGTGTCCGAATCTGTGCAAATCGGTGGAATCTGTGGCTTCCCCGTCTTCAATCTGCGTAATCTGTGGCCTTGATTTTGAGTGAGCGACTTCGCAACCGCAACGGCTTTGGAACGTCGTGACATCATCCGATCGAAACTTCCGTCCCGTATTTCAATCTGTGCAAATCGGTGTAATCTGTGGCTTGTCGCTCTCCAATCTGCGCAATCTGTGGCCGCTCCATGCTTTCTGTGGAATTCTGTGCAATCTTTGGCTTCTTCGCTGACGATGGGAGTGGACTGAAATGCGTAAGGTAGCGTTGCCGTCGAGAAAAAGCGTTCCGGTCTTAGGCCAGGGGACCTGGAAGTTGGGCGAGAATCCGGCCAAACGTTCGGCTGAGATCACGGCCCTCAAACTCGGTATTGAGCTGGGGATGACTCTCATCGATACGGCGGAAATGTATGGCCAGGGCGGATCCGAAGAAGTCGTTGGGGAAGCGATTAAAGGAAAACGCGAGGAGGTTTTTGTGGTCAGCAAAGTTTATCCGCATAACGCCGATCGAGAAGGCGTGACCGCGGCCTGCGAGCGGAGTTTGCGACGTCTCAAGACGGATCATATTGATTTGTACCTTCTCCATTGGCGAGGTCGCGTGCCGCTGTCTGAGACATTCGAAGGGTTTCAGGCACTAAAGAAAGCGGGAAAGATCCGAGATTATGGGGTCAGTAATTTTGATCGGGATGACATGGAAGAAGCGTCGAATCTTCCCGGAAGCGAATCGATCGCTACGAATCAGGTGCTCTACAATCTGATTCGCCGCGGAATCGAATGGGATCTTCTGCCCTGGTGCAGAGAACGGTCGATCCCGATCATGGCTTATTCGCCCGTCGAGCAAGGAAAATTGCCGCGCAAACTGGGACTGCTCGCAAAGGGTCGCGGAGTTTCACCAGCGCAGATTGCGCTTGCCTGGTTGTTGCGTCAGCCAGGCCTCATTGTCATTCCGAAAGCGACCAATCCCGTGCATGTTCGAGAGAATCGCGCCGCACTGGACTTGGATCTCACCACCGACGAGTTGGCTGAAATCGACCGGTTGTTTCCACCTCCGGGTCAGAAACGTGGGTTGGAAATGCTCTAGAAGATCCCTCAAGCCAAGGCGCTTGAGAGATCTTCCCGCTGCACAGCTTGCCAAGCTCACACCCCCGAAAGCTGATATCAGCTTTCGGAGGTGTGAACTGTTCAGGCTAGCGGCATAAAGTCTTGTTTGCCCCCTAGACGTTTGACGATGTTTCGCAGTCGTTCAGTTAAGGATGCGTGAGCAATGTCGCTGCGCACCACCAGCACAGGGCGACCGGCCTGGTTCACAATTTGGCGCGTGACATTGCCGATCGCGTAGCTGCGCCACGCGTCTCGAACTGGCCATGAACCGGCAACGACGAGGTCGTAATCGTTCTGCTCGATTTCCGCGACAATTTGGTCAATGACGATTCCACGCCGAACTCGGACGACAGCTTGAATCCCGGCCTTCTCCATGATCTGCTTTTGGTTGCGGAGACTTCGAGCCAAGGCGGAGTTCGAGTTCAACAATGCGTCAACATCTGCTTGCCGCCGGAAGATTGTTCCATGCATGGCTGCCGGTTGCGGCGTCACCGTCAGTAGTGTCACATCAGCCTTGAGACAATTCGCGAGCTTGCTTGTGAATCGCACAGCGTTCGCGATGTAGTCGCCACCGCCGCTGCAAATCAAAACTCGTTTAATGGCCGCTCTAATAATCGGCACGACCATCACCGACGGTGCGATCGCTTCGGCGATCGAGTACGCTTTTGCGTAGGGGAGAAAAAAACCCTCTGTTCCTTTTCTTTCGGCTCCGATGACCACTAGATCGTATGCCATTCCTTGCGTGTGCCGAATGATCTCAGCGACCGGATCGCCATATTTTGTTACGATCTCCAGTCTGAGTTCCGGTTGCCGGAAGACTTTTGTCTCCTCCCGTAGCGTCTCCAGAAGCTTGGCTTCGTCCTGCTTCGTTTCGGTCACTCCGAGGATAGTGGTTTCGGCGTTGGTGGCTCGCGCGATAATTGCCGCAGAAGCGAGCGCCCTGGCGCCTCGCTCGGACCCGTCACTGCACACAAGTATCTTCATAGAAAACTGATCATCAATGATGGCTCGTCAACAGTTTCTGAGCAATCACGATCGCACCCAGAAGCGGCAACGGGGCGAATACCAAGCGGATCCGAGGCCCGCTGAAATACTGCGTGAGATTGGCTCCGAGTCGTGCGCCGAGTGCTGCTCCAGTCTGCATGACCAACGCAATCACAATATCGACATTACCATTCATCGCGTGCCGGATCGTTCCGTAGCTTGCTGAAATAATAATTTCGAAAAGATCTGTCCCGACAGCGATATGAGTCGGGATTCCAAGCAGATAAACCATCGAAGGCATGCGGATGTAGCCCGCACCGCCTCCTAGGAACCCGCTGAAAATCCCGCCGATATAAGAGACGAAAAGAATCGCCCAGAAGGAAATCGCCTCGATCCCGGAATGAGGCAGGCTTACCATGGGTGGAATCTTGATTCGTTGGAGTGCTTTCGAAAAACCGTCAATTGCGGTGACATCCCGTTTTAGATCGTCCGCGTCGCCGTTTTGTGGCCTGCGACTCTTTAGCCGAAGTGCCATCCAGCCTTCCCACCCGCAAAAAAGGGCGATACCCGTGAAGACAACGATCGAAACGATTCCGACAACCTGTTCGACGTGGCCTCCTTTTTTCAAGTATTCAATCACTTGAACACCGGTTTCTGAGCCGGTAATCGTGCCGAGAACCATAATGCCAGCAAGTTTCAGATCGATGTTCCCCAGGGCCCGGTGAGTTCTTGCGGCAACCACCGATTTCCCGACGATGTGCGCGAGGTCGGTGCCAACAACGAAGTTCATCGGGAGGCCGACGGCGAACAAAGCCGGCGCGGTGAGAAAGCTGCCCCCGACACCAAAGAATCCGCCAAGAACGCCCACCACAAATCCAACGAGAATCAGATAAGCAGGGCTGAGGTGGACACCGGAAATAGGAAAGTACATGGCTTGTTATTTCGGGGATCGGTCAGTCCGGTGCGGCCCGCGTTTGACCAATGCACTGACGATCCGTTCGAAAACGAATGCCTGCGCGATCATGAGGACGATTGTCACCATCGCATACACAGCGCGCTGCTTCAGGAAAAGCTCCTGCAGCCAGCCGACACAGAAATTGAGGATAATCGCGAGGTAAATGGAAACCAATACCACGTAGATCAGGATTTCAATTGCCGCTCGAACGATGGTCTGCTTCGTAACACTCATGAATAGAGTTCTATGATCTGGGAATGTGCGGAGTCGGCCTGCGCGTCGAATCGATTCACCCAAAACTAAAGAAAGAATGGCCCTCTTGCCAAACAAATTGCTGCTTCGGTGAGAGGCGTACCTCTATTAGCCAGGAGATTGCATGAGGTGCAATATTCACTGCGTTTGATGCTGACCAAGTCTTGGTTAATTTTGACAACCGGATAATCGATCAGAGATATAAAACATGCAGGAAAAAATCATTCTCTCGACCGTTAGCGCCTGGAATCTGGGTGATCAGTTCGAAGATGTGCGCGCCCAGAAGAACGATGCGCTGCGTGAAGCCAAGATTGCCAAGCAGGATGGTGATCTTAGCGAAAACGCACCGTATCAGGCGGCGAAAGAGAAATTCCGGACAATGGGCCGGATTCAACGGCGGCTCACCGGAGAAATGAATCATCTGATCGCCCAAGGTCATACTGTTGTGGATCCCATTTCATGGGTGACAGACACACCGATCCAGGCCGTTGAACTCGGCGCGGTCGTCGAGATCGTGCTCGGGAAAGAAAGACAAATCGTTCTGATTGCCGGCGCTCGAGATCATCATTTTCCGGAAGAAGGAGAGGTCATTCCTATTCCATACAACTCGCCTCTTGGCGCGGCGTTGATGGATCATCAGGCGGGCGACCGATTCGAATCGGTGATCAACGGGAACAATCAGACAATCCTCGTTTCCGGCGTGCGTCGACCGACCCTGACCGAAATCTATAACATCTTCCCGAAGCTACGCGAGAACTAGCCACAGATTGCGCAGATTAAGAAAGACGAGCCACAGATTGCGCAGATTGAAGACAGGGGAAGCCACAGATTTCACCGATTTTCACAGATTCGGACACGGGGACGGAAGAGTCGATCGGATGATTTCACGACGTTCCAAACGCCGGTGCCGTTGCGAAGTCGCTCACCCGAAATCAGGGCCACAGATTGCACAGATTGAAGACGGGGGGAAGCCACAGATTCCACCGATTTTCACAGATTCGGACACGGGAACGGAAGAGTCGATCGGATGATTTCACAACGTTCCAAAGCCGGTGCCGTTGCGAAGTCGCTCACCCGAAATCAGGGCCACAGATTGCGCAGATTGAAGACGGGGGAAGCCACAGATTTCACCGATTTTCACAGATTCGGACTCGGGAACGGAAGATTCGATCGGATGATTTCACGACGTTCCAAAGCCGTTGCGGTTGCGAAGTCGCTAATCCAAAATCAGGGCCATAGATTGCGTAGATGACGGATGGGTTGATGAGCAGTGAGGGCATTTCAAGATTGCCATAACAACATATAATATATATGTTGCTTTGAGTGAATAACGATCGCGACAAATTAACGCACACAATATTGGGCGTTGCGTTCGAAGTGCATCGAGAACTGGGATCGGGCTTTCTGGAGGCTGTGTACCACGAGGCCCTGACGCTGGAACTTGGCCGTCAAAATGTTGAGTTCGAATCCCAAGTCTCCCTCCCTATTCAATACAAAGACGAATGCTTGAAAACGGTGTATCGGGCAGATTTCGTTTGCTACAACTCGATCATCCTTGAGGTAAAAGCTAAACCCAACCTGGGGGAATTCGAAAAAGCTCAAATAATTCACTATCTGAAGGCGACGGGCTTAAAAAAGGGACTGCTGCTCAACTTCGGATGCAATAGCTTGGAATTCCGGCGATTTATCTTCTGAACGTCCACCTGCTTCGCCACTCGGTCGTCAATCTGTGTCAATCGGTGGAATCTGTGGCTGCTCCCTCTTTAATCTGCGCAATCTGTGGCCTCCTCCAGAGATGATCGAGATGTTAAGGTGCCTGCTTTGGCACTCGGTCATCAATCTGTGTGAATCGGTGGAATCTGTGGCTACTCCCTCTTCAATCTGCGCAATCTGTGGCCTCCTCCAGAGGTGTGATCGAGATGTTAAGCTGCCTGCTTCGCCACTCTGTCATCAATCTGTGTCAATCGGTGAAATCTGTGGCTACTCCCTCTTCAATCTGCGCAATCTGTGGCTCGACTTTCTTGGATCTGAGCAATCTGTGGCTTCCTTACACGTTGACAATTGTGTATTTCGCGGCAGAGGATTTGTTTTACTTGGTCCGGCTGATTATTGGCATTGGAACAATTCATTCAAATATCGATCATCGTCCCTGTTTTCAACGAGGCGGAGGCTCTTATTGAACTCTGTCAGGGGATTCGTCGCGAACTGATCACGATAGGCAAATCGTGGGAAGCGATTTTTATCGACGACGGCAGCACCGATCGCACGGATTCGATCCTCGACCAGCTCGCCGAAGAAGATCAACGGATTCGCGTTATTCATTTCAAACGGAACTTGGGTCAAACCGCGGCAATGATGGCCGGTTTTGATTACGCCCGTGGCGAGGTCATTATTCCCCTCGACGGCGATGGACAAAATGATCCGGCCGATATCGGGAAAATGCTGGACGCTCTTGATCGGGACGTCGACGTGGTCTCCGGATGGCGGAAGGATCGGCAGGATGATTATATCCAGCGCAACGTACCCAGTATTTTTGCGAACAAACTGATTTCGTTTGTCTCAGGGGTGCAACTCCATGATTTCGGCTGTTCGCTTAAGGCGTATAAACGGCACGTGGTGAAAGGAATCCGACTTTACGGGGAGATGCACCGGTTCCTGCCGATTTATGCTTCCTGGCACGGAGCAAAAATAACCGAAGTTGTCGTCAATCATCACCCGCGCAAAACCGGGAGTTCCAAGTACGGGCTTGAGAGAGTGGTCAAAGTGCTCCTGGATTTGCTGGTCGTGAAATTCCTGGACCGTGCGGCTGCCAAGCCGATGTATGTGTTCGGCGGTTGCGGAATATTCAGCCTCGCAGTGAGCCTTTTTACCTTCGTTTGGATGATTGGATTAAAGTTCAGTCGCGGCGTTTCCTTCATCGAAACACCGTTGCCGCTGATCATCGTGGTGACGTTTATGATCGCCATGATGTGCATCCTGCTCGGCCTACTGGCCGAAATGATCACACGAACCTTTTACGAATCTCAGGGCAAGTCGATTTACAATATCCGGTCCACTCGCAATTTCGGCCCGATCAATGGCCGCGAAGAATTCGCCGCGGAGGCGCGGCGATAGCCACAGATTACCCAGATCGAAGACGGGGGAAGCCACAGATTTCACCGATTTTCACAGATTCGGATACGGCACGGAAGATTCGATCGGATGATGTCACGACGTTCCAAACGCCGTTGCCGTTGCGAAGTCACACCCAAAATCAGGGCCACAGATTGCTCAGATCGAAGACGGGGGAAGCCACAGATTTCACCGATTTTCACAGATTCGGACACGGGACGGAAGTTTCGATCGGATGATGTCACGACGTTCCAAACGCCGTTGCGGTTGCGAAGTCAATCACTCAAAATCAGGGCCACAGATTGCGCAGATTGAAGACGGGGGGAAGCCACAGATTTCACCGATTTTCACAGATTCGGACACGGGACGGAAGTTTCGATCGGATGATGTCACGACGTTCCAAACACCGTTGCCGTTGCGAAGTCAATCACTCAAAATCAGGGCCACAGATTGCTCAGATCGAAGACGGGGGGAAGCCACAGATTTCACCGATTTTCACAGATTCGGACACGGGACGGAAGTTTCGATCGGATGATGTCACGACGTTCCAAACACCGTTGCCGTTGCGAAGTCGCTCACCCAAAATCAGGGCCACAGATTGCTCAGATCGAAGACGGGGAAGCCACAGATTTCACCGATTTTCACAGATTCGGACACGGGACGGACGTTTCGATCGGATGATTTTACGACGTTCCAAACACCGTTGCCGTTGCGAAGTCGCTCACTCAAAATCAGGGCCACAGATTGCGCAGATCGAAGACCGGAAGCCACAGATTCCACCGATTTTCACAGATTTGGACACGGGTATATAAAGACGTTCCCAAACCCAGAAACCCGACCTGTGATCACTCCTGAATCTGTGTTAATCGGTGTAATCTGTGGCTCAAATCGGCATCTGCGCAATCTGTGGCGGTCTGTGAAATCGGTGGCCGTTGCCAGGGAATCAGGGAAAAGCGGAATGATTGGCATATTTCAGCTGCTACGGGTTCCGTGAAACCCGACCCGTGATCACTCCTGAATCTGTGTTAATCGGTGTAATCTGTGGCTCAAATCGGCATCTGCGCAATCTGTGGCGGTCTGTGAAATCGGTGGCCGTTGCCAGGGAATCAGGGAAAAGCGGAATGATTGGCATATTTCAGCTGCTACGGGTTCCGTGAAACCCGACCCGTGATCACTCCTGATCTGTGTTAATCGGTGTAATCTGTGGCTCAAATCGGTATGTATCTGTGTAATCTGTGGCGGTCTGTGTAATCTGTGGCCGTTGCTGGGGAATCGGGGAAAAGCGGAATGATCTTGATACACCAGCCGCTTCGGTTTCCGCGAAACCCGACCCGTGATCACTCCTGAATCTGTGTTAATCGGTGTAATCTGTGGCTCAAATCGGCATCTGTGTAATCTGTGGCGCTCTGTGAAATCGGCGGCCGTTGCCGGGGGAATCGGGGAAAAGCGGAATGATCTTCATACACCAGCCGCTTCGGTTTCCGCGAAACCCGACCCGTGATCACTCCTGAATCTGTGTTAATCGGTGTAATCTGTGGCTCAAATCGGTATCTGCGCAATCTGTGGCGGTCTGCGTAATCTGTGGCCGTTGCCGGGGGAATCGGGGAAAAGCGGAATGATCGACATACACCGGCCGCTTCGGTTTCCGCGAAACCCGACCCGTGATCACTCCTGAATCTGTGTTAATCGGTGTAATCTGTGGCTCAAATCGGTATCTGTGTAATCTGCGGCGCTCTGTGAAATCGGTGGCCGTTGCCGGGGGAATCGGGGAAAAGCGGAATGATCTTCATACACCAGCCGCTTCGGTTTCCGCGAAACCCGACCCGTGATCACTCCTGAATCTGTGTTAATCGGTGTAATCTGTGGCTCAAATCGGTATCTGTGAAATCTGCCGCTGTCTCTAATCCGTGTAATCTGTGGCTTCTCCCTCTTAAATCTGTGCAATCTGTGGCGTTCCTATGAGAATTGTGGTTGACCTCACTCCGATGCGGCAGGGGGGCCAGAATGGCGGGGTGAAACCTGCCATCCTCGAGTTCCTCAAAGGGCTGAAGGCCAAGCTGGGGAGCGAAGTGCAATTTCTTTTCCTGACCGCGGATGATACGCACGCGGAAGTTGTTTCACTCCTCAGTGCCGAAGATTCGGCTCACTGCGTTTTGAACCGGATTGGGAAAGGGAACTTTGCTCAGTCGCTGGAATTAGCCGTTAGATCCAGGCCGCTCGTGACAAAGCTGCTGCGGAAAGATCGCATCGATCTGCTCTACAGCCCGTTTGGCACCGTTCAATTTGCCTCGGACCAGGTTCCGTCGATTGCGATGATCGTCGACCTTTTGCATTGGGATTATCCTTATTCGCTTCCAGCCCAGACGCGCGAATGGCGCGAGTTACAGTTGCTGAAACTGATCAGAGCCGTTGATTCATTTCAGGTCATTTCGGAATTCACTTCGGAACGGCTTCAGCACCTGTACAATATTCCGCCGGAAAAAATTATTGTTACGCGGCTTCCGATCCACGGGCGTTTGGAACCCATTCAGACATCTCGCGAACCGTTTTTCTTCTACCCGGCAAATTTCTGGCTTCACAAAAACCACGAAACACTTTTGGTCGCGTATCAGATCTATCTGTCGCGAACCAAGGAGAAGCAGCAGAACCCGTGGAACCTGGTCCTGACCGGTTTCCCAGACGACCGGATGAAGGTGCTGCAACGGAATACCGTGGATCTTGGAATCGCCGACCGCGTAAAGTTTCTCGGGCATGTGCCGGAGCGGGAGCTAGCAGCGCTTTACTCAACCGCTTCTTGTTTGGTCTTTCCCTCTTTGCATGAAGGATACGGAATACCGATTGTCGAAGCGATGAGCTTTGACGTCCCGATCATCTGTGGAAGGAATGGCAGTATTCCGGAAATCGCCGGGGACGCAGCCTTCTACGAGGATATGCGAAATCCATCGAGGCTGGCCGACGCACTCCTCACCATTGCCGGGAACGAGCCTCTCCGTCAGAAGCTGGCCGATCTCGGCCGGGAGCGTATTGCTGCATTCGATTTCTCCGTGGAGATTAATCGACTGATCGAACGATTCAAGAGCATCGCGGATCGATCACGGCCGAGTCAGCACCGCAGAAAAGGATCCTTCGACGAGATCTGGTCGACAGGCATTTATTACGCGCGCTCGATTGCCCGGCACGCCCTGAACGCCGCGGTTCAAGTTCCGCTGCGCTTTGAGAAGCTTGCAAAAAACAAAATCGCATCAACCCGTGGGAGCTGACAAATCGACAGACGACCCCGACATGGTCACGGAAGCACGGACCGATTGACATCCTTATAATACAAGTATCTAGCAGGCACCTTGCCCATGGCGGTAAACCATTGCGGACAATAGGGAGCCATCCAAATACAGTCTCCAGCCTCCACGGGATACCACCGATCTTCCAATCGATAGACTCCTTTCCCCGTCAACATCAGGAGACCATGCTCCATGATGTGCGTCTCCACAAAAGGAAGACAGGCACCCGGATTATAGTTGAAGACGTTAACGGCCATGTCGAATTCCGGCCGGTCCGGCAACAAAACCTGCAGCTTGGCATCTTCGTCCCCTAAATAAGGTTGCCCGGCAAATTGGCTTTCATGTCCGACGATCGCTTCAAGAGCCGGTTTTCCTTGAAGAGGTACGAATCTCTTGAAGAAGAGATTCAACTGCGTTCCATCAGATGGTTGGTTAATTTTCCAAGCGGCACCGGCTGGAGCAAAAACAAAACTGCCTGCTTCAAGAGAATGCGTTTTGCCGGCTATGTCGACTTTCGCAGATCCTCGAAGCAAATACGCAAACCCTTCGGTTTCGCTTGAAGCGAACGTGGCAACCCCGCCGGCCTGAAACGTCAGGAGCAATTGTGTAAGATTGGCACCAATCGCCTTGGATATAAGGACGATCGCCGTCGCTTTATCCACCCCTGGCAACGAGCTCGAGACATGACCATCCGGCGCAATCAACGCATGCCGCGCAGCAATGTGGGTCCGAGTTTCTCCGTAGACTAATGTATTTGTGCTCATAAATAGATTCTCAACCCGATCCCCGCATCAATACTGAATTCAAGCACCGGGACTCGGCGTGAGCAGTTTCCCTCGCACGGAGTCCGGGAATTTCCCATTTCGATAGACCGCATGGCCGCGAACCCAGGTTCCTTTCACAACGGCTCGCAAGGTGGCCCCGACGTACGGGCTGATCCGGTGCCGATAGAACAATTCATCGGCGGTGATCGTGAAGGAATCACCCAGGTCGATCATCGTGATATCCGCGTCGAATCCCTCTGCCAATCGTCCTTTGGCACCACCCACTCTGAATCGCTTCGCGACATTGAGAGCGCACATCGCCGCAAATCTCGGAAGTCCACCGGATCCGAAACGGTTGAGCCATTCAGCCAACGCCAGAGGAAATGCATGCTGACATCCGGCGATTCCGCCCCATACTTTGAAGAAGTCTTGCGCGACTTTCAGCTCCGGGGGAGCAGGTGAATGATCCGAGCCGAGCGTGTCAATTGCACCTGCCTGAATCCGTTTCCACATTTCCTGACGATGCGCATCGTCCCGGAGCGCTGGGGCGCATTTAGCGAGCGCCCCCAAAAGTCCCACCGATTCGTCCGTCAACAATAAAAAATGCGGACAGGTCTCTGCCGTCACGTGAACCCCGGCTTCCTTGGCGGCGGATATCAGGTCGATCCCTTCCGGTGAACTGACATGGACGATATGCACGTCGCATCCGATTTCGCCGGCAAGTTCCAATACCACGCGGATCGCCCGCAACTCCGCTTCGATCGGTCGGGAGGCGATATAATCACGCCAGCCGGTTTTCCCATGCCGCTGGCTTTCTTCGGCAAGATCGTGGGTCATCAAATCATCCTCGGCGTGAACCGCGACCGGTAGTGATCGGGAAGTGGCTATCTTCATTCCGGTCTTGAGAACTTTCGCGTCCGAGTGCGGGAAATCGGTGGTGCCGCTGCGGCTCATGAACGCTTTGAATCCGATGACGCCAGCGTCCGCAAGCTCTTCCATGGAATCGAGGTTGATCGGCGTGAGCCCCCCCCAAAGAGCGAAATCGAGAATCGATTTCGCCTCCGCACAAGCAAGTTTCCTCTTAAATTGATCCCGATCCAACGTAGGCGGATGGGCATTGAGAGGCATCTCAAAAAAGAATGTCCCTCCACCCGCAGCAAGCGCGCGCGAACCGGACTCCAGCCCCTCCCAATGTTCACGACCAGGTTCGTTGAAGTGGACGTGCGCATCGATGAAGCCCGAGAAGAGGTGCATCCCAGTCGCGTCGACGATTTCTTTGGCCTCTCCCTCTAATTCAGGACCGGTTGCCACGATCCGTCCGTCGACAACCGCAACATCCCCCGAAGCGACAGCTTCCGCTGTCACCAACGTGCCGCCCCGGAAAAGGAGATCATAAGAGTTCACGGTGACTTCAGGGATCGAAGAAACTCGATCGTGACCTGAAGAGCCAGCCGAATATCTTCCTCCGACACGAATTCATCGGGATGATGACTTAAACCTTCTCGGCAACGAACGAACAACACTGCCGCCGGATAAATCGGCGAAAGGATTGCCGCGTCATGACCAGCGCCACTCGGCAGGACCCGCGCAGTCCCAGTGACATTCGTCACAGCATCGAGCAATCTCTGCGATAACCGCTCGTCACATTTTCGCGCAGACGCCGCCAGCAGGACATCCCATTTGAAATCCAGCCGGAGAGATTTCGCAATTTCGTGTGCGCGCTGCTCGATCCACGTGGTCGCTTCCCTCAGAACCGCATCAGATTGGTGGCGCGCATCCAAAGTATGGATCACCCTGGCCGGGACCACGTTGCTGACATTTGGTTCAACCGCTAGTCGTCCAACGGTTGCCATCAATCCGGGAAATTTCGCTGAGGCCATGTCGAGTGACCGGATAAACTCGGCTGCCCCTGCCAGTGCATCCCGGCGCAATCCCACCGGAGTCGTTCCGGCATGAGAAGCTTTTCCCGTCCAGGTGAGCTCACAGCGTAATTGACCTGCGATTGCCGAGACAACTCCGAGCGCCAGACCTTCGTTCTCCAGCACTGGCCCTTGTTCCATATGCACTTCGAGGTACCCGGCAAGTTGGTCCCGGGTAAACCTCGGTTCCGGCAGCGAGAACTTGTGGCCGCACCACTGCTCGATCACCTCGAGCATCGTGTGTCCTTCCCGATCCATCTTCACGAGATCCTGCGGCGTTAACACCCCGCAAAAAGCCTTGCTGCCGATATAAGCCGTCTGGAAACGAACCCCTTCCTCGTCGCTGAATCCTGCGACAGCCAGCGAAAATGGAAATTTGATATCCGCCCTTCGCAGAATTTCGACCGCTTCAATTCCAAGGATAACGCCAAGCGGACCGTCAAACCGGCCGGCATTTCGCACCGTATCCAGGTGTGATCCAAGCAGAAACACGGGCGAATCAGACCCCGGAGTCTGGCCTAGCAGATTTCCGACGCTGTCTTCGCTCGTTTCCAGTCCAGCTTCCCGCATCCACCCGGCCACGAGATGGTTCGCATGTTCCATGGCGGAGGAAAGGAACGTTCGCGTGATTTTGCCTTTTTCGTCAGTGACAGTGGCAAGCTGATCGATGCGCCGTTGTATGCGGGACGCGTGTTTGTCGAACGGAATTTCCGGCACGTCTATCTCCCGCGATAGGTGTTGTATGCCCATCGTGATACAACCAGAGGCACATGATAACCTTCCTTCGGGTCGGCAATGTTGAATCGGACAGGCACCTCGTTCAGGAAGGCAGCCTCGGGCTTGACTCCAAAGTAGGCGCCTACATGAAAGATGATCTCGTATTCACCTGGGTGCATCTCCGCCGTGTCCAGAAGCGCGCTATCGGTTCTACCTTCCGCATTTGTGAGAACCTTCTTTAGCAAGGTGCGGTCACCCTTGGATAGCCGCCAAAGCTCGAGCGACAATCCACCAGCCGGTTTTCCGTTTTCGATGTCCAGTACGTGCGTTGATAAGTGACCCTTCATGCGACGACATCCGCTAGCCGCAGCCGCGCGATTTTAGAAATTTCTCCCAGAGCAACATTGATCTCTTGTGCGCGATCGTTCCGAAGCCGCTCTGTAAAGGCTTCGCGAATCAGTTTTATGTTATTCAAGCGCACGCAAACGATAAACGGGAAACCAAATTTTTCCCGGTAAAGCCTGTTATTTTTCGTCATCTCCGTTGCATCCTCAGGAGCCAATTCGTTCAACCTGGCATTGGCCTGTTCACTGGTCGAAGCGGCCGTGAGTTTGCCCTCCTGCGCCAGGCGTCCCGCAAGATCCGGATGTGCCTGAATCAGTGACAGTTTTTCATCCGGTCCGGCTAACTCCACCACTTTATCCATCGCCTCGTGCAGACCGTCGACCGTCTTAAAAGGTCGCTGCTCCCAGGCCCGCTCTGCCACCCAAGGGGAGTGCTCGTAGACCCAGCCGATCAGTGAGACAAAGTCGGCTCGATCCATCTTGTTCAATTCATTTAGAGGATGGGGTTCAAGGCTCATATCCACTTTTCAAGCAGAGACCGGTGACGCGCATTTTATCTAAAAGCAAGCAGTCAATGCGCCAAGCATGGAGAAATCATACAAAGCGGCTCACAGAGCCGATGCCAGCCCCGACGAATGTCGGCACTCCGTGGCCTTTCTCACAGGTACGCTAGAAAGGCGGGCCAGCCTTCAGAACCATCAAATCAAAACGAACCGTTGCAAACTCTCCCCGCGCAAATATGCGTCTGGCTCAATCGCGGATCGGAGCGTATTTTTCGTGCGCATGAGCGCCGAGTTCCTCATCGTAGACGGTCACAGCGTCATATTCGCATGGCCGGAACTTCGTGCACTCCACGATCGGAAAACTGCAACGGCACGGGAGCGGCTCGTTAAGATTTTGACTGAGTATCAGGATCAGAGCGGGATCAACGTCGTCCTCGTATTCGATGGAAGAGGGCCCCTCATCACACAGGAAAGTGAACCGGGCGGTATCCAGGTCTTCTATTCGAACACAGCACACACTGCTGATGACATCATTGAACGGCTCGTCGCAAAGTATGGGAAACTCTATCAAATCACGGTTGCCACTTGCGACTTGCTCGAACAGCAAACCGCGATCGCATTTGGCGGGAATTGTATCAGCGCCGACGGCCTTCGAGATTTGGTCGCCGACGCCCGAACAAGCTTTGCTCGAGAATTAAAACGTCGAAACTCGCGATAGCCCAAACGACTCGCGAGCGCTTCGGCTTGCGCGTCTTTTGCGCTATACAGACCCGCACACCTCGCAAGTTTTAAGAACTTATGAAGTCTTCAGGCTAGGAAGCTTTGAAGATCCGGATCGTCGGATCGAGTTCTCGCGCAAGGGCTTCGGTGGTTTCGGCTGGCAATTCGAGCGCAGGAAGAAGCTTTGCACCCGGTATTACGACCAGGGAACATTGGCTGGGAATCGGACGCAAACGGTATCCAACCTCCAGAGTGGAGCACTTTTCTCCCCAAAATAACGTCACCGGTTGCGTAACTGCAGCCAGACTTTTTTCGAGATCCAGATCGAACCGCCCGATTATCCACTGCAGAGAAGCACGGTCCGCCCCGAATTGCTGAGCACAATTCGTCAGGACTTCGATCGTCTCGTCACTCAGCTTTTCCGGATCCGCGAATCCAACGGTTCGCAACCAGGAACGAATATGAATCCGCGTTGAAAGATACCGGCGATAGTATGCCCGGTTAACAAATGGAATTCTTGAAAGCACCGCAGTTCGGCGAGGAAAGCGCTTCCGGCCAGCCTCTCTGCGCCCGACAGGCATAAACAGAATCAATCGCTGCACCAACTCCGGGTGTTGCTCCGCTAAAACCGTCGCAAAACCGGCGGTCATGCCACTGGCAACGATTGACGCCCGTTCCCCTCCAAATTTTGCGCGCATCAGTTCCGTCAAAACCTGCACATGATCCGCTGCGGACAAAGCAACGTCGGGCCGTTCAGATTCCCCGAAACCGAGCAGATCCGCCGCTAAAACCTGATGCGTTGCGGCAAAGTGTGGATAAACTTTTGCCCATTCGTAAGAGGAGGCTCCAACGTAAATCCCATGCAGAAAAAGCAATGGAGAGCCCTGACCCGACTCGTGATAAACCACCTGACCGCGGCTCGTGTACATCAATCGCGTCGCGAAGATCGCAGGAGAAATCGCATCCGGTAGCTTAGGCTTCGCGATCGGTCGAAACGCGTACCTCAGCGATAAAACGAGCGCTCCCAATATTCCGGCACCAAGGCTCACCCGCCAGAACTGACGCCCCCGAGCCAGTAGCTTCTTCCACATCCTTTGTCCGACGACTTGTCAGGCAAGAAGCACTTTGCCAGAACCGGGGGTGATTTGTCCAATCACCTTTCCCTTCGTTTGCGAAAGGATCTCCGGCGCATGCGACTTCGAGACCACCAGGACCATGCCGATGCCCATGTTGAAAACCTGATACATCTCCTCTTTCGCGATCTCGCCGCCACGCTGAATCAACCGGAAAATCGGCGGGACCTTCCAGGAAGCCGTATCAATCAAAGCATCGTACATTGGTGGGAGTATCCTCGGCAGGTTATCCACTAAACCGCCGCCGGTGATGTGTGCGGCACCTTTCACTCGTCCGGGCGGAATCGCAGCCATGAGCGGCTGATAATTCTTGTGCACACGGAGAAGTTCCTCGCCGAGTGGTCGCACAAACCCGTCTACTTTCTTCAAAAGATCGAGTCGCAGCCGATCCAGCAACACTTTCCGCGCGAGCGAATATCCGTTCGTATGGAGGCCGCTCGAGGGTAAACCGATCAAAAGATCAGATGGGACGATCCGTTTTCCATCCAGGATCTGGGTCCGGTCCACGAGGCCGACGATGCAGCCGGCGAGGTCGTACTCGCCCACGTGATAGAGCCCCGGCAACTGCGCCGTTTCTCCACCGATCAGCGCGCATCCACCCTCTTTGCACGCCTTGGTAAAACCCGAAATCAATTGGTCGAATACGGACGGATCGAGCCGCTCGGCGCCGATGTAATCGAGGAAAAACAACGGCCGGGCACCGGTCACCGCAATATCGTTAATACAATGGTTGACGAGGTCCTGGGCGACAGTCGAATGCTTTCCAAGGGCAACCGCGATCTTCAGCTTTGTTCCGACTCCGTCGATGCTCGATACGAGCACCGGCTCTTTCATCCCTTTGAAGTTTGCTTTGAACAGGCCGCCGAAACCGCCTATGCGACCCATGACTTCAGGACCGAACGTGGTTCGCACCTTCTCCTGCAGCCCTTTTTTGACGCGATTCCCCAAGTCGATGTCGACCCCGGCGGAGGCATACGCCTTGCGCTTCTCGACCTTTCTCATTTCAACCCGGCAAAAAGCTGAGGGTGCACAACGGGTTCACTGAGCGCTCGTGACCGGGCGCTGCGCCGTTCGATGATGAATTTATCCAGCTCCCGGTCAATCGGGATCGGATATTGCCCGTTGAAACAGGCCAGACAAAATTCGCTCATGGGCACCCCGGTCGCTCGCACCATCCCTTCGATATCGAGGTAACCGATGGAATCGACTCCCAAGTACTCGGCCATTTCGCCTGCTTTGAACTGGTTTGCCAGAAGGTTCTTTGGGTCGGGAAAATCAATCCCATAAAAACAGGCGTATTTGTGCGGCGGACAACTGATCCGCAAGTGCACCTCCTTGGCACCGGCTTCACGCAGGCTCACAACCCGTGCGCGAGCAGTCGTACCGCGTACGACCGAGTCGTCAACGACAACCACACGCTTTCCTTTCACCAGTTCTTTGATCAGGTTCAGTTTCACTCGGACATTGAAGTCGCGGATCAACTGGGTCGGCTGCAAAAAAGTCCGACCGATGTAGTGGTTCCGTACGAAGGCATGTTCGTAGGGAATATTCAGCTCGTGACTGAAGCCTAGCGCGGCATAGTTTCCCGAGTCCGGGACCGGCACCACGATATCCGCCTCGACTGGATGCAGCCGTGCAAGCTCGGCTCCCATGGCGACCCGAGCTTTGCTGACGTTGCGATCGTTGATCAGGCTGTCGGGCCGCGCGAAATAGACGAGCTCAAAGACACAGAACGCTTTGCGTTCTTCCTTGAAAGGCCACTCTGAATGGATGCCGTCATCGTTTATAATCACCACTTCGCCCGGCTCAATTTCACGGATGTATTCAGCGTGAATGAGGTCGAGAGCACAAGTTTCGGAGGAGAGGATAAACGCGTCGTCCAATTTGCCCAGCACCAGCGGACGAAACCCAAATGGATCACGAACCCCGATGATCTCCTGCTCGCCCATCAGGACCAAAGAGAACGCGCCGTGCACCTGCCGTAATGCGCTCAGGACATTTTTCGGTCCGGTCTTCCGCGCGAGCAGATGCAAAATGATTTCGCTGTCGACGGTCGTTTGAAATATCGAACCGTTCGCCTCCAGTTCTTCGCGCAATATCGCTGCGTTCACCAGGTTCCCGTTGTGTGCGATCGCCAACTGGCCTCTCGCACAATCGACCACCAACGGTTGGGCGTTTTTGAGAGTACTCGATCCGCTGGTCGAATAGCGGACATGGCCGATTGCTCTGGTCCCAATGCTCAGTTGTTGGAGATCTTTCTCCTGGAACACCTGAGAGACGAGACCCATTCCGCGGTGGATGTTAAAGGGCTCATGTGAGCCGGCCGCAGTCACCATCCCTGCGCTCTCCTGGCCTCGATGCTGCAACGCAAAGAGTCCGTAGTAGGTCAACAACGCAGCTTCGGGGTGACCGTAGACGGCGAAAACGCCGCACTCATGTGTTGGCTTATCCGAGGTATTCACGTTTCACTAAAGGTTCATCGTGTGCTCAATCGCAGAGTACCACGCTTGGTGTAGTTCAGCTATGTCCCAACGCAGCGCTTCAATCTGCGTCGTGATGGTCAATTCGGATCCGCCCACTTCTCCAATCCGACGAAAAGGTACGTTTGCAGCGATACACGCCGCTTCTGTCGCCTCGACATGCTCCTGTTCGACAGAGAGGACGATCCGCGACTGGGATTCATTGTACAGAAGCTGGTCGGTACGTCCGGACCAGTCATCAAGCTTTACGGCAGCACCAATTCGGTGCTCGCCGCTGATACAACATTCGGCCAGCGCGACACCGAGCCCACCTTCCGAGCAGTCATGGGCGCTTTTGACGAATCCGCGCTGGATCAACCCGCGCACGACGGCCTGGACACTCAATTCCAGGTCGAAATTCAAGCGCGGAGGCTGAAACTCTTTTCGATTGTGTATCACAGCGAGGTACTGGCTGGCGCCCAGTTCATCCCCAATCGGTCCGATCAAATAGATTGTATCGCCATGGTCCCGGAAATATTGCCGCGTTATCCAGCGTTTATCCGCGATCAGCCCGACCATCCCGACGGTCGGAGTCGGGTCGATTGAGCCACCCGGGTTCTGGTTATACAAGCTCACGTTCCCACCCGTCACCGGTGTGTCAAATTTTCGGCACGCTTCCGCCAGGCCTTCGACAGCTTCGCGTAGTTGCCAAAAATTCTCAGGTTGATACGGATTCCCAAAATTCAGGTTGTCAGTCACCGCAAGCGGCGTAGCTCCAGAACAGGCAAGGTTGCGAGCCGCTTCGGCCACCGCAATCCGCGCACCCTCACGCGGGTTAAGCTTGCAATAGAGACCGTTACAATCGGAGGTCGCAGCCAGATATTTATCTGCTTCCCGAACATAAAAGACCGAAGCGTCAGAACCGGGTGGCACAATCGTCCCTGCACGGACGGTGTGATCATATTGCCGATAAATCCAGTTCTTCGAAGCGATCGTCGGGTGACTAAGAAGCCGGATCAAACTCTCACGAGAATCGCTTGTCGGAATTTCTTCAATACGCAATTCAGGCACAACAGGACCTGGCATGGCTTCGCGCGCGTAAACCGGGGCGTCGTCCGCGAGTTTCTCGGCTCGGATCTCGACTTCGACCTGCCCATGATCCAGCACCCGCATAAAACCGTCATCGGTCACTTCACCAACGCAGGCGTAGGGTAAATCCCATTTATCGAAAATCTCTTTTACGATCTCCTCGCGGCCGCGTTCAACGATGATCAACATCCGTTCCTGCGATTCGCTGAGAAGAATTTCGTAAGGTGTCATGCCCGGTTCCCGCTGCGGAACAAGCGCCAGGTCAATTTGCACACCGGTGCCACCACGACTCGCCGTTTCGCATGTCGAGCAGGTCAGACCAGCAGCTCCCATATCCTGGATACCGGCAACGCAACCGCTTGCCAGGAGCTCAAGGCATGCTTCCAACAAAAGTTTCCCTTTGAATGGGTCCCCAACCTGAACAGCCGGCCGGTCCTGTTTCGATTCCTCCGTCAAATCGCGCGATGCAAATGCGGCGCCTGCGAGCCCGTCGCGGCCCGTTTCTGACCCGACGTAAAACACCGGATTCCCGACCCCTTTTGCCGCTCCACGCGCTATCTGTGAATGCCGTAGAATTCCGAGGCAAAAAACGTTTACAAGCGGATTCCCTTCGTACGACTCATCAAAATAAACTTCGCCCCCTATCGTCGGTATTCCGACGCAATTCCCGTAATGAGAGATTCCCGAAACAACACCCGAAAACAGCCGCCTGTTATTGCGGGCAGCCGGCGTCGTCCCTTGAATCGGCCCGAATCGAAGCGAATCGAGCAGGAACACCGGCCGTGCGCCCATGGTAAAAATGTCGCGAATAATCCCTCCGACTCCGGTAGCCGCACCCTGGAAAGGCTCGACGGCACTGGGATGATTGTGGCTCTCCATCTTGAAGGCGACGGCCCACCCATCCCCGATATCGATCACCCCGGCATTCTCTTCACCGGCCTTCACCAGAACGCGTGGACCGGTTGTCGGGAATTTCTTGAGCTCGAGCCTGGTGTTTTTGTATGAGCAGTGCTCGCTCCACATCACCGAAAAAACGCCTAGCTCGGTGAAATTTGGCTCCCGGCCCAGGATCCCTTTGATACGACTATACTCTTCTTCCGTTAGGCCATGACTGCGAACCAAAGCTGGAGTGATCTCGGTAACCATTTATTGGGCGATGACAGGTTCCAACGCCTCGACCAACGATCCGAAAACTAACTTTCCATCTTCGCTGCCCAAGTCCGGGTCCCAGGCCCTGTCGGGATGCGGCATCATTCCAACCACATTTCGGGCCTCATTGCAGATACCGGCGATGTTGCGCAGAGAACCATTCGGATTTGATGCCGGGGTCTCTTTCCCACTCCGGTCAACGTATCGAAAGATTACGCGGTTCTTTGATTCCAATTCTTCGATCGTGGAAGCATCGGCAAAATAGGAACCTTCCCCATGGGCAACCGGCATCCGCAAAATGGTTCCTTCCTTGATTTTTGCCGTGAAAGGAGTGTCGCTTGCTTCCACTCGCAGCCAAACCGTCTCGCAAACAAAGTGCAAAGAACTGTTCCGGATCAAAGCGCCAGGCAGTAGTCCGGCTTCACACAAGATCTGAAACCCGTTGCAAACACCAATAACCGGCATTCCTTCGGAGGCCGCCGCGATAACCGCTTTCATAATCGGCGAAAACCGGGCAATCGCACCGCATCGGAGATAATCGCCATAAGAAAAACCTCCCGGCAAAACGACCGCGTCAAAGTTGGAGAGGGATGTCTCTTTGTGCCAAAGATACTCCGCCGGCACCTGCAGCCCGTCGGTTAACGCTCTCAGGCAATCCTGATCGCAGTTTGACCCTGGAAACTGAACAACCGCGATCTTCATAGTTTTCCCATTCAGAGACGATGGATCGTGTACTCTTCGATCACAGGATTGGAGAGAAGATCGAGACAAACCTCCTTCAGTTTGGCATCTGTCGGCGCGGCTTTGAACTCAAGCTCGAGAAATTTGCCGACACGTACAGAATCGATCGTCTCCAAACCGGCATCCTTGAGCGCATTCCTCACGGCAACCCCTTGAGGATCCAAAACGCTTTGCTTCGGCATCACGACGACCTGCACCTTCATGAGAGCACCCACAATCGAGAATCAACCTCGATTCCACAAGTGAAAATTTGTTCCCCCGTTGCAGTTGCACGAGGCCAGACTGGACACCGAAGGGCCAACTGGTAAACTCCGAACATATGCCACCCTTGCGGAACTGGCTCATATTGAGCGTAATCGCGTTGGCTTCAGCCCTCTCAGCATTTGCGGATGATCAATCCACCGCGAACTCTGAGGTTGCCGAAGCTACTCCGCTCTCGGCCGACGATATGAAGAACGCGGCCTCCGTTGATTCGTTGACTGTGCCGACACCTGGCGAGTTTTTCAAAGCCATCGAGAAAGAGGGCAAACCGAATTGGTCCTCAGAATATCGACCACCGGTCTCAACCAATTCCATCGATCGGGCGCAGATTGCGCTGAACCTCGGTACACTTATCGCGGACGGCTATATTGCTGTCGAAGCGCATGACGGCCAACAGGTAAAAAACGTGGGCAAAGACGTGCTGGCACTCGCTAAAAAGCTGAGCGTCTCTCAAAGCGTACTTGCTCGCAGCGCCAGCATCACTCAATTCGCTGAGAACGATCAATGGGACCAACTGAACGAGGAATTGGAAGCAACCCAGAACGAGGTCAAAAAAGCACTGGAAGAAAATCGTGATACCGATCTGATCACCCTCGTAAGCGTCGGCGGCTGGATACGAGGAACCGAAGTCGTGACTGGTCTTCTAGTGCAAAACTACGACGCAGAAGACGCTAAATTGCTGCGTCAACCCGCTTTGGTCAGCTTCTTGAAGTCGAAACTTGCGACCCTACCTGAAAAACTCCAGAAAGATCCTTTGGTCCAGAGCTTGAACCGCGATCTCGACGGTATTCAGAAGATGGTTTCTTTCCCGGCCGATCATGTTCCAACGCCGGACGAGGTCAAAGCCCTCAACTTTGCCGCCGCGAAATTAACGAAAGAAATTGGAGCTCCGGAATGAAGCGTTTCGCCTTAACGATCTTTGCCGCCTTCCTCACCGCGACATCTGTAGGCTTTGCGGATACAGACGCGCAGGTCACCGCACGCAGTGACACACTCGATCTGGCTGGAGCGTTTCAGAACGACGGCTTCAAGATCCGGGATGGCGATTACTTTGGCCAGCTTAACAAGGGGCAGTCGCGTATCTTGGCCGTCAATCTCTACAGCGGTAACGCCTACTGGTTCTCGGCATCGACGGGTCAAAAAAATGACAAGTTGAAAGTTTCGATTTTCGATGACTCCGGCAAGCCGGTCAGCTATCTTCCCTATCAAAGTGGACCCCGTGCTGCGGCCGGATTCAGCCCGGATGCAAGCGGTCTCTATTACGTGAAAGTTGCAATGGAGGATGGCCAGAACTCCACCTTTTGCTTGATTTACTCTTACAAATGAAATCTTCTGGCCAACCTCATGCCAACGGATTTGTCTAGGGTGTCCGAGAGGACTTCAGGACCAACAGTCAAACAGTTCTCTATCTTCCTCCAAAACAAGGTTGGAGCGTTACTCGAGATAGTGAAACTACTGAACGCGAATAACGTCCAGGTGATCGCTCTGAATTCCCAGGATTCGACCGATTCTGCGATCGTACGAATTATCGTGACTGATCCAGAAAGTGTCGAAGATCTTTTCGACCTCCACGAAATCGCTTACAGCATATCGGAGGTTCTCGTCGTCGAAATGAAAGAAGTCGCGACGGATCTGAAGCGTTTACTCCACAGCTTACTGATGGCCGAAGTGAATATTCTGGTCTGTTATCCTATTCTCATACGACCGCACGGTCGATCTGCCATGGCCCTTCACGTGGATGACCAGGAATGCAGTTGCTCAGTGCTCGGTGGCGAGGGTTTCAACGTTCTGAATCAGGCCGATCTTTCCCGCTAATCCGGCCAAATCATCGCGCGCATTAGCCCGGAAGCCCCTTCTTCGAAGGACTTTCGCGGACCTCGTTTTGCCACGGCCCTTGAATATCTCCTCGATTCGTTCGTCGATAAGTAAAGGGATGAGTAGTCGTCTTTTAGTTTCTTTCGCATTTGCTGCTGTTTTCGCCGCGGGCTGCCAAAAACAACCGCAATCCGGGCCATCGAACGATTGGCCCACGCCCACCGCTACTCCCCCGCCCGCGACGCCTTCACCAAATGCGTCCCCTGGAACGCCCAATCCCGCAGTCGGACCGTCTGCTTCTCCCTCCGCAACACCCAATGCCGGTGCTGCGTCCTCATCGCCTACCGCTTTAGCGTCTCCTGCAACCGCAACCGAATCCGATGGCCGCCCGAAGTTGAGCAGCCAATCTGCTAACGAGTATCTGCAGAGCTACGACGCCTATATCCGTGATTTCAAGTCGGCTTACACGGCAATGAAGCAGGGCGACGTCAGCAAATGCCAAGTCGTTATTCGACGTGCACTCGAACTTCAGACAAAGAGCGAAAAATTAGAAGGCGGCCTCAACCCAGAAGAAGAAAAGCGCTTCGCAGATTACCTGCAAAAGAAAGAGAACGAACTGCAGGAGTTCGCCAGCCAAAATCGGTAACTGCCACAGATTTCACAGATTGAAGACGGGGTAGCCACAGATTTCACCGATTTTCACAGATTCGGACACAGAGACGGATGTTTCGGTTCCGATTATATCGGGACATTGCGAGTCCGTACTCTCGCCAAATCGCTCATCCACAGTCAGAGCCACAGATTTCACAGATTGAAGATGGGGTAGCCACAGATTTCACCGATTTTCACAGATTCGGACACAGAGACGGATGTTTCGGTTCCGATTATATCGGGACATTGCGAGTCCGTACTCTCGCCAAATCGCTCATCCACAGTCAGAGCCACAGATTTCACAGATTGAAGATGGGGTAGCCACAGATTTCACCGATTTTCACAGATTCAGACACAGAGACGGATATTTCGGTCCGATTATATCGGGACTTTGCGAGTTCGTGCTCTCGCCAAATCACTCATCCACAATCAGAGCCACAGATCGCGCAGATTGAAGGCGGGAAAGCCACAGATTTCACCGATTTTCACAGATTCAGACACGGGGACGGAAGATTCGATCGGATGATTTCACGACGTTTACGATTCCTGAAACGCGCCCTGTTAAACGTGACCGTGATTATCCCCGAATCTGTGTAAATCGGTGTAATCTGTGGCTTAAATCAGTATCTGTGAAATCTGTGGCCGCTCTCTGCTTATTCTGCGGCCGCCGCCGGTGCATTGACCTGCAGCAACCTATCTTGATTCCGCCGAACCCTTGATCACTCCGAATCTGTGTAAATCGGTGTAATCTGTGGCTTAAATCAGTATCTGTGAAATCTGTGGCCGCTCTCTGCTTATTCTGCGGCCGCCGCCGGTGCATTGGCCTGCAGCAACCTATCTGGATTCCGCCGAACCCTTGATCACTCCGAATCTGTGTAAATCGGTGTAATCTGTGGCTTAAATCAGTTTCTGTGAAATCTGTGGCCGCTCTCTGCTTATTCTGCGGCCGCCGCCGGTGCATTGGCCTGCAGCAACCTATCTGGATTCCGCCGAACCTTTGATCACTCCGAATCTGTGTAAATCTGTGTAATCTGTGGCTTAAAATCAGTGTCTGTGAAATCTGTGGCCGCCGTCTGCGTAATCTGTGACCGCCGCTGGTGAATTGGCAACAACCTATCTGGACTCCGCCGACCCTTGATCACTCCGAATCTGTGTAAATCTGTGTAATCTGTGGCTTAAAATCAGTGTCTGTGAAATCTGCGGCCGCCATCTGCGTAATCTGTGGCTCAGACATTTATACCCAGGTCTTCGAACGCTTTGATGAACACGTCGTGGTGATGCAAATCGTATTGGATCGCTCGAAGGCCGGCTTCTGAGGCTGTTTGCACATTCGCGGCGAGGTCATCGATATAGGCCGTTGTAGCAGGGGTTGCACCGAATTGTTTGATGGCAATCTCGAATATCTTCATCTCCGGTTTTGCGCACTTTGCCCGGAACGAATAAACCCCGTCGTCAAAGAACCCCAACACGTCATATTTTTGTTGTAAAAACTCGAGGTGAATATCCGAGATGTTTGATATCAGGAAAAGCGGATACCTCCCCTTTAGATTGGCAATTGTTCGTTCCATTGCCGGGTTTGTGCTGAAAATGCTGTTCCAGATCGCCGCAAACTCGGAGTGATCGCCCTGAAACCCGATCATCTCCTTTGCGATGGCTGAAATCTCTTCTCCGGTCAATTGGCCCACATCCAACCGCACAATGTGCTTTCTGAACTCGGCCACCGCCTCACCAGAAAAATTCGTGCACCGGCTCGAAAGCCGGATTTCAGCCGGACCCCAGTCGAAAGGAACAAGGACGTTCCCAATATCGAAAATCAGCGCGTCGATATTCATCAGGCGCGCTGGATTCCAAACGTCGGAATTTGAATTATCTCCTTCGCCGGCTTTTCGGTCGCGAAATCATATCGAGCGGATCGTTCAATGTCCCCATAACCAAATCCAATTCGATGATCTCGATAGAGGGTGATAGCGACATCCCGATTCACACGGATGCACTGCTTAATTGCCTCCGGTTCTTTCTCGCAGAACAAAACAGTCTTCCAGGAAAAGATATGCTTCGGCTTGTGAAAATCGCTGTTGGCGACAAAAGGCAATCTCTTGAGCCCAATCGGATTAAAAAGATCATCCCGGTTCGCGACCTCCCAGGCATCGAGCAGCGGAGCGTACCGGTCAATGTTCTCCCAAAAATAAAGAGTGTTTTTGCCCCAATGCGTCGTGACCTCGTGAGGATGTGACGCAATGGCAAGAGCCCCCTGGCTGTGTATCTCGGCAATGGTTTGCGTGATACTGAGATCGGGATCAATTCGCTGTTTCAGGTCGATCGCAAGTAAATGAGCTGAACTTCGCTTTGTCAGACCATCTTTGTTAAACTCAAGACCGGTCATCAAAATCATATCGTACTTTTCGCGCGCCCGTTTCTTTTCGCGCTCGATCGTTTCGAAGTACTCATCGATCTCACCCAGAGTCAGAACCATCCCGGTCAAATTCGTCATTTTCCCGATCAAGCTGGTGTGATCGCATATGTGATCCGTCACACAAAGCGCATCAAAATTGCGTTGCCCGTAGAAATCGACCAACTCTCGAACGGTCAATTTCCCGTCCGAATAAGTGGTATGCGTGTGGAGATCACACAGCAAAATGGAGCGACCCCCTTTCCCTTTGGCGTCAGCTTTGACAAAATGTTGCAACTTCTTCGGAGGCGCGTTTTCCGGCGAAGCAAGTTCGAGTATGAAACGGGCGATCTGGAGTGATGCGTCCGGCTTACTCAGCCTTGAAATATTCGCCACCCATTTCTTCAAAACATTCTCGCTCTGGCTGAAAGCAGAGTCGAGCGCGTCCAGAATCGCATCCGGCTCAGGTGCAAGACAGCCGCAATCATTTTCGACGATCAGACGCGCATTCCCTTCCTCCTGCCCAGGAACAACCTGACTGATGATCACCGGCGTCCTTGCCGCTATCGCCTCCTGTACCGAAGCCCCACCCGCCTTCGTGATAACAATGTGATGGTTCACCAAAAGCTCGGGCATCCGGTTGGTCCAACCGAGAATCTCCACGGGATGGGCCGGCGCTTTGACTTCGTTTTCGATTTCCTTTCGCAGCGCACGATCTTTGCCGACGGTGATCGTTAATCGGATATCTGTGCGCTCGCAAAGACGCCGCACCAAGGCTGGCGCTTCCTTTTTTCCGGAGTTAATCAGATAAAGCACACGCCGCGGTTCTTTCTCGGCGCCGACATAGCGAGTGTCCTTTAGCTCGGCAAACCGGTACGTCACCGGGAAACCGAAAATTCGGATCTGATGTTCAGGGATACCGGCGTTTCGGAGAGCATTTGCCGTATCATCGTTTGCAACCAGGAAATAATCACTCGCACAGCGGTACCAGATCGAGTTTACCGTGATCGAATCGGTGATGACGGTTATTTGCGAAAATGTCTTAGGGCGTCCATCTGAGTAGATCGAATCGATGGCGTAGTTGTAGATGGGATAGGTCGAAACGACAGCGTCCGGATCGAGTTCCGTGAGCAGGTCGCTCATCGCACGCTTCATCTTGGCCAGCATCGCCATGTTCGATTCCACGAACTGCGTTCCATCGATGACGTTGTAAATTTTCCCCCAGACTCGCGGTGTACGGTTGATCGCGGCGATGTAAGCTTTCCGAACCCAATCGTTCAGTTTACCGTAGCAGGCATCGAAAAGATCGATCACTTCTACTTTTGCTTCATCGGGGGCAATATGTTCGACCGCGTCCCGTATATTCCGCGCAGCCGTATTGTGTCCCTCGCCAAAACCGGCGGTAAAGATCAGGATTTTCTTCATCGATCTGGAAAAAAGTGGCGGAGCCGTTTACCTTTCCCGCGCCTGGATTTGGATAGATACATTAAAACGCGTCGAGGTTAAACGATACAGACCGACCCCGCCAGAAATTTTGGAGACAGGAGCGCGTCGAACCCTCCGGCAATGCACTGAAAATAGCCGTTATTTGATGATTGGGCAGACTGAAGGAGTGACGATTGGAATTTCATAATCTCCGTACAATACGTTCTTGTGTGCGAAGGCTGAAGATTCCCCTCTTCGTCGCGTTTTTCTTCCTCACCTTGACCTCTAAACACGGGGTTTCACAACAGACCGATGACGAGGAACATTTGCGCGAACTCTTCCTGAAGAGCCGCCAGAAAATGGAAATCGTCCCGAGCCCGACTCCGTCGGCGAAACCGACGCCCACTCCGGCCGCGTCGCCGCATCATCATCCCCCTCACGCCGCCACTCCGGAACCGACCGTTGCGGCGCAACCTCAGTCCACCCCACACGCGACCGCGTCGGAATCCGACGACGATCAAGATCAATCGACGCCGGCACCCGATCCACCACCGCGACCAGCACCAACCAAAGCCCAAGTCGAATCCACACCGCTTGTTGAGCGGGAAGTCTCGACGCCACTCCCGACCCCTACCCCTAAGCGCCGGCATCATTGGTTCTTTTTCGGTGGCCACGACGACGATAATTCGATCGTTGTCCAAAAATCCGGGGCGGAAGATTCACGCAACCTGGTGCCCGCTCCAGGAGGCGGAGGTGTCGAGTGGCATTACCTGACTCCCGCAATTCGACAGGCCATCGACGAAGCGCGGGTCGCCCGAAACCGGTGGAAATACATCATCGTTCACAACAGCGGGACGCGTCAGGGTAACGCTCGCATTTTTGACTACTATCATCGCTATGTGCGAAAAATGCCGAACGGTCTGGCTTACCACTTCGTCATCGGCAACGGCACCTCATCGGGAAACGGTCAGATCGAGATCGGTAATCGATGGGTACGCCAACTCAATGGCGGGCATGTCCACAGCGATTACTTGAACTATATCTCGATCGGAATCTGCCTGGTGGGGGATTTCAATCGAGATTTGCCTACGAAAGCAGAGTACGAAGCGCTCGACGAGCTGATTCGCTATCTCCGTCGTCGTGTCGGCAAAGTCGACGGAAGATACTCGATCGTTCGTGGACACAAAGAGATCAACCCACGGCCAACGGATTGCCCAGGCAACCGATTCCCTCTCACCTGGCTTCATCGGGCATTCCCCGATTAGGCAATTCCTTTTATCGCAAAGCAATCCCACGCGAGCTCATGCCGGCGTACCGGACATATACGACGTATAAGACGTATAGGCCGTATACCTTGCAGTGCGATGCAGGTCGCCTTCCGCGAGATTTCCGGTGCTTGCGTGCGTCCTCTGGGCCTGTTTTGCACGATCTTTAAACAATGCACATCGGAATCACGGGAGCTTCTGGCTTCATTGGACAACGACTCATTCAGGACGCTCTTTCCAGAGGCCATCGTGTCACGCCTTTTTCGAGAAAGACGGCCGCGGAGTTCCCGGGCTGCGAGCGAGCTCGTTTTTTTGGCAGAAACTTGGATGTGAACGAGCTCGATGCCATTGTTCATCTTGCCGGTGAACCAATCATCGGACTCTGGACCAAGCATAAACGGAACAAGATTCTGCGAAGCCGAGTGGATGGAATCCAATGGATCGTCGCGGCGGTGCGCCGTTCGACCCGTAAACCAATGGTTCTCGCAATCGCTTCCGGCGTAGATATTTACGGGAACAGGGGAGAAGAATCGCTCAACGAAACGAGTTCAATCGATTCGACAAGTTTTCTTGCACAGGTCGCCGGTGCTCTTGAGAAAGAGGGCTCCGCAGTGGAAGCCGCAGGTCTTCGCTTTGTTCCACTCCGAATCGCAATGGTGCTCGGCCCGAAAGACGGTGCACTTCAAGTCATGAAATCCGCCTTCCAACTTGGGTTAGGAGGCAGAATAGGGTCAGGCAAACAGTGGATGCCTTGGATCCACCTCGCAGACGTGTCCGCACTGTTTCTTCATGCGGCCGAAACCGAGGCCGTTTGCGGACCAATGAACGGCGTTTCCCCTAACCCGGTTCGCAATCGTGAATTCACCAAAATGATGGGCGAACAACTCCGACGCCCAACGATCTTAACCGTCCCCGAATTCGCGCTTCAGATGCTGCCGGGACATCAGGGTTCTCTGGTTCTCAACAGCCAGCGCATTGTTCCCGCCATCGCTCTGCGGACCGGCTTCCATTTCCGGTTCCCAGATTTGCGAATCGCTCTTGCAGACGCTTTAGCATAGCCTTCGGCAAAAATTTCGTGCCGTAACTGCCGCCGTGGTGAATCCTTTCTTCCGTGGCCGCCTTTTCACCTTCCTCGTCCTCGTCGCTGCAGAATAGGATCGCGCTGGTCTACGACTATGACCAAACGTTGAGCCCGGCTTATATGCAGGATGATGTAATTTTCCCCGCTTTCGGGATCAACGCCGAAAAATTCTGGAAACGCTGCGCAGATATGGTCCAGACGGAAGGTTACGACAACGAACTCGCGTACATGAAATGTTTGCTCGATTACCTTTCGATGGATCGGCCGACAAATGAACAGCTGAAGCAGCTTGGCGCAAAAATGCAGCTCTACAAAGGGTTACCGGAAATGTTTGAAGAGTTCGACCGGGACCTCCTCGACGAACAGCATCTGGCCGTCGGTATTCATGTGGATCATTACATTGTGTCGTCCGGGCTGAAGGTTCTGATCGAAGGAAGCAAGCTGCGTCCCTATTTGCGCGAGGTTTTCGGGTGCGAATATGCCGAAGATTCCGAAGGCAGAATCACTTTCCCGAAACGGGTCATTAGTCATACCCAAAAGACTCAATACCTTTTCCGAATCAACAAAGGTCTCCTCGACATGTCGCAAGACGTGAATGATCACATGCCGGATGACGTTCGGCCTGTCCCTTTCACTAATATGATCTACATCGGGGATGGACCGACCGATGTCCCCTGTTTCGCCATCATGCGAAAGCACGGCGGCCATGCGATTGCCGTCTATAATTCCGATGATCCGAGTCGAGCAAGCTTCAAAAAATGCTACAACCTTTCCGCGCACGCCGATCGCGTCCGGCAGATTGCGCCATCCGACTATCGCCGTGGAAGCCATCTGCGCCTTCTCATTGAGGAAATGGTTCACGAGATCGCCGATCGAATTCTGGCGACTAGAAAAAGCGCTGGGGAAATCGGACTTGTGCGAGCGCCGAGGCATCTCTCATGACGTGCGTACCGTTTTGCAATTCTCAACGCCCGGAACGGCTGGCGGAACCCGGCGGATCGGGTCCAAGGCTATTGCCGACGCATCACCCGATGCTTCCGGCTCTTGTACCTATACGACATATACGTCGTATAAGACAGATACGATACGACGGGCCCGCGAATGAGCCTTTTAATTGCTTGAGAACGCAACGTCCGGCAACGGGAACTTTGCGTTGATCAACTTCAGCACTTCGCTGCAAACTTCATCCATTGAGATCTCGAACACTTCACTGATCGCTCGCAGCTCTGCAAGTTGGTCGGGTGTCGCGGCCAGGAGTACCTCGTTCAATTGCTCAGTAGAAAATTTCATCGACCCTTTCTAATACAAAATGGTTAATCGGCCTCGACGCCTCGAACTTGAGGTGGATTTTTGCGTTCTCTCGGAGCCTCGTCCAATGCAGATCCGGCCTTTTGAACCATCCCACACCGATCAGGTCATCGCTCTCTGGCACGAAAGCAACCTGGTCCGGCCCCCCAACGAACCGAAGAAGGATATTCTTCGGAAACTCAAAGTTGATCCGGAGCTTTTCCTGGTCGGCATAGTTGGCAGCCGTGTGATTGCGACAGTAATGGCCGGATACGAGGGGCACCGTGGCTGGATCAACTACCTGGCTGTGGCCAGAGATCAATCTGCAGGTCGTTACGAACAATCAGGAGGCTACGGCTTTTTACCAGCGTCTCGGTTACATCGTCGACAACGTTGTCTCCATGGGCAAACGCCTCGAGATTGACTAGCCCGTGAAGTCGGAGCACTAGCTAACCCCCCCTACTTCTCAGTTTGCTCTCTATGAGGCGTATGGGGCCCATGAGGCGTATCGGGCCTTAAAAGAAGAAACAAACCGCGGGAAATGCTTATATTCCAAGAAGCCTACTTCCTCTCTCCCACTGACAACCGACAACTGACACTGACCACTTTCCCAACAACCGACACTGACAACTCCACATGCTGACTGAACTCAATTACGGCCGCCGAAAACTGCCTCTCGACTTGCCGGATGAATTGGACGTGACAGTGATCCGCAAGCCGGCAATGCCCACGTTACCGGACCCGGTCGCGGCGATTCAAAGCGCGCTCCAGAATCCCGTTGGTGTGGTCCCACTTCAACAATTGGCCCGGACTGCACGAAGCGCTGCCATCGCTATTTGTGATATCACGCGTCCGGTGCCCAACTCCCTCTTTCTTCGTCCGCTGATCGAGACTTTGCTTGAGGCCGGTATTCCAGCCAAAGCCATTCGCGTTCTGGTGGCAACCGGCCTGCATCGGCCGAACCTTGATGCAGAACTCGACGAACTGATTGGCGACCCCTGGGTGCTCCAGACCGTCAAGGTCGAGAACCACTACGCGACGAACGATGACGACCACGTGACTCTTGGCACAACATCGACTCGCGGCACAGTGGTGCGTCTCGACAAACGGTTTGTCGAATCCGAATTGAAGATCGCCACCGGCCTGGTTGAACCACATTTCATGGCGGGCTACTCAGGAGGTCGCAAAGTGATCGCCCCAGGCCTCGCGCACGCCGAGACGATCACGACATTTCATAGCGCACGTTTCATGGCCGACCCCCATGCCATCAACTGCAATTTTGAAGGCAACCCACTCCACGAAGAACAACTCGAAATTGTGCGGATGCTGGGAGGTGCGCTCGCACTAAACACCGTGGTCGACGAAGAACGAAGACTTTCCTTCGTGAATTTCGGCGAAATCGTTTCGAGCCACCTGGAAGCGGTAGCGTTCGTCCGAAGATTTGCCGAAGTCCCGGTTAGGCGCCGGTTCAAGACCGTCGTGACGAGCGCAGCCGGCTATCCGTTAGACAGCACCTATTATCAGACGGTCAAAGGCATGGTCGGGCCAATCGACATTTTGGAACCTGGCGGCCGGCTGATCATTGCCTCAGAGTGTTCCCAAGGACTCGGCTCCCATGAATTCGTCGATTCTCAACGCCGAATGATCAAGTTAGGTGCCAACGAATTTTTGCGCCAGATTCTGCGTCAATCGCATGCCGCCATTGATGAATGGCAAACCCAGATGCAGCTCAAACCGATGGCAGTCGGTACCGTGCAACTTTACAGCACTGGACTGACCTCAGCCCAGCATACACTGACTGGCGTCGCTCCGATTGATTCAGTGCGCTCTGCCGTACTCGAAAGCGTCGCCGAAACCGGCGACACCTCCATCGCCGTCATTCCAGAAGGTCCCTACGTCGTCCCTCTTGGCGCCGAACGCTAGTCGCGTTCGCGGTTAGGAGTTCGAGTTCGAGGTTCGGAAGCTCAGTAGACCCTTCGGTGTTCACAGGATAGTCTGCCCTGCCGTCCGTAGATCGACGCTCTTCGCGGAAGAATTCGACGAAACGGGGTCACAGGCGAGACGCCTATGATACTGAACCTGCCCCGATTTGACGGACACGGGAACTCAAAGAAAATGAGAGAACCCGATGGAAGAAAAAAAGAAGCATATCATCTACAAAGAGGAGTTCAGACGCCAGGCGGTGGAGATGGTGATCCACGGCGGCAAGAGCGTTGCGCAGGTGGCCCGGGAACTTGGGGTCAGTGAGTTCAGTTTAAATCTGTGGAAGAAGAAATATCTGAAGGAGTTCGCACCGGCCCAGGTCGATGGGGAGGAAAGAACTCCGGAGCAGATGTATGAGGAGATACGGCGGCTGCAGAAGGAAAACCAATACCTTAAGACTCAGCGCGATATCTTAAAAAAAGCGATGAGCATACTGGGCGAGGAGCCGAATCCCGGTATGCGGTGATCAAAGCCTTATCGGTGCAATACGCTATCAAGCCCTGTTGTGAAGCGCTGCGCGTATCGCGCAGCGGGTTTTACCAATGGCAGAAGGGGGCCCAGTCAAAGCGAGCCCGTGAGGAGGCCGAGTTGGTTAAGGAGATAAAGTCCATTTACGATGCCAATAAGGGTCGATACGGCAGTCCGCGGGTGACCCAGACTTTGCGCATAACCGGGAAGCGCTATGGCAAGAATCGGGTGGCGCGCCTGATGCGCAAAGATGGCTTAAGAGCCCGGCGTAAGCGGGCATTCCGGCCTCGGACCACAGTTAGTGGAAAGCTCTCTGTACCCAATCTGGTAAAGGATTTGGAGCCGACTCATATCGATCAGATTTGGGTCAGTGATATCACTTACGTGGCAACCCTAGAAGGATGGCTTTACCTGGCAGTGATCCTGGATCTGTTCAGCCGCAAAGTGGTCGGATGGAAGCTGGGAGAATCCTTGGAGGCAGAGTTGGTTCAGGAGGCCCTGGACAATGCCCTGTGCAGACGTGATCCACAGAGGGGAATGTATTTTCATTCCGATCGAGGTAGTCAGTATTCGAGTCAGGCGGTATGTAAACCCTTAAGGGTTATCGGGGCCAATCGGAGCATGAGCGCTAGGGGAAACTGTTACGATAATGCGAAAGCAGAAGCCTTCTTCAGTACGCTCAAAACGGAATGTTTTCCGGCCAGACAACTCTTTGAATCCAAGGCTCAGGCACGACGTGAAATCTTCGAGTACATCGAAGTTTACTACAACAATCAGCGCGTTCATAGCGCGCTCGGTTACCAGACTCCGTCCGGATTTGAGGCGCTTAAGAACAAAACAAAAACCAACTTTTTCGCAGAAAAAGCTACAGTGATCCCTTTTCAGAATGCGTAACGTAGTTCAAGCGAGCAAATGGAATAAATGGAAGGCAGGCCGTAGGCAGGTGCCGTTTATGCCGGATCGCGACCTTGAACTCGAGTGCAGCGTTCTGATCAATCCAACAACCAACAAATAACACGATTCTCGTGTCCGTTTTTTCGGGGGAAGTACATACTTTCAGCTGCGTGATTTTGGCACGGCTGCGTTAAGCGGCGCGGTTCGGACCCTTGGATGCCGCTAATATCCAAAAAGTACGAACGTCGCAAAGCCGAAAGTATCATAGGCGTCTCGCCTGTGCTCTAAACCAGAGTGCGACTTGTCTCATCGGCAAGAAAGTTCCACTATTCTAAGGACTCCCACCGACACTGACCACTTCCTCCGGCATTGACTACCATAGGGGGGTAGGCTATTCTGACCAATCAGCCATACCATTCGAGAAAAGAAAAAACTGCTGGCAAGGGTCCGACGGATCCGGGGACAGATCGAAGCCATCGAACGCGCACTTGACGAGGAAGCCGGATGCGATCGCATCATGCACATGATTGCCGGTATACGCGGAGCCGTGACCGGCCTGATGGCGGAATTATTCGAGGACCATATACGTATCCATCTCATGGATCCCGACAAATCCGGCCAAGCCGCACACCGCGAAGCGGCCGAACAGCTCATTGAAGCCGCTCACTCCTACCTTAAATAGAGAATTTGCAGTGAAGCCAAATCAACAGACTGGTTTCGTGCCCGCTCATCCCCACGTTTTTCTGGGGTCAGATCACGCCCGGGCAGAGCGGCGCACATGGGCCGTCATCGCTCTATGCGGATTTATGATGCTAGCCGAGATCATCGGTGGAGCGCTTTACGGATCCATCGCACTGATCGCCGACGGGCTGCATATGTCGACACACGCTGGGGCCCTTCTCCTTGCCGCTCTCGCCTATCGCTACGCCCGCAAACATGCCAATGATCCAGGCTACACATTTGGGACTGGCAAGTTTGGCGATCTTGCCGGCTACAGCAGCGCAATCATCCTGGCAATGATCGCTTTGCTAATCGCCTATGAAGCGATTTGCCGGTTCTTAAATCCGGTTGCGATTAACTTTGGGGAAGCTATCCCTATTGCTGTTCTCGGCTTGAGCGTCAACATCGCAAGCGCCTGGTTATTATCCTTTGGCGAACATGGCCACCATCATCATGGGCATGCGCTCGGACATTCCCATGACCATGACCACGTTCACCACCATGATCATGATCATCCTCACGATCATTCGTCGCAGATCCATAATCACGCCGCAGACCACCGAGATCACAATATGCGCGCGGCATTCGTCCACGTTGTTGCCGATGCTGCCGTTTCCGTTCTTGTGATCACAGGATTATCAGGTGCACGTCTCTTCGGCTGGCTCTGGATGGACCCTCTGGCGGGCCTTATCGGTGCCTCCGTCATTGCAAACTGGTCCTACGGCTTGATTCGTGACACGAGCGGCATCCTCCTCGATCGCAACGCAAACCCGGCGTTGGCAGAGGAGGTCCGGCGAATAATCGAGATCGACGGCGACCGGCTCGCTGATTTACACCTTTGGCGGCTCGGCCCTGGACACCTGGGAGCCATCGTGTCGGTCGTTACAGCGAATCGTCGTACCCCGGCCTATTATCGCGATCGACTCGCTCAATTTCACGAACTTTCACATCTCACCATCGAGGTGGATACGGCGCCCTCAGCTTCACCCACTCCTGGCTAAGCCGCTTCCCGGGCGAGTTGCTACGATGAAACTCACAAGTTTGAGAAACTTGTGAGTTATTCAGGTTAAAAACTCCAACGCTCTGATTCCTCTTCAAGTTCTGATTCCTCCAAATCCAGCATAACCTGAAATCGCCGCAGGACATCATCGCTGATAGCGCTGCCGTCCCGCAAATCAATGAGAGCGATCCTCTTCTTGTCCACCAGTTCTCGTTGCAGCGAAATGAGCCTCCCCATGTATTCTGCTTCGGGATTACCAATGCTCTCGTTACGAGCGATCTGGAATCCTTCCGCTTGGTTCCTGTATGCATCTTGAATCTGTTTGACTGCCAGCCGGTGCAAATCGTCTCCGCTAGAGATCGATTTGAGATGCTGCAACGCCACCGTTGTGATCGTCTCTCTCGCCCTCTGTTCTTCCGCGCGTTCAACACCCGCATCGGAAAATTTCAATCGGCGCAGGAGACCGGGCAAGCTAAGCCCTTGAATTACCAACGTCGCGAGGATCACCGCAAAGGTCAGGATCAAGATCTCGCTTCCTCCTTTAAATGGCGACCCATCCGCTAATGTCCTCGGAATTGCGAGCGCGGCTGCCAGAGAAATTCCCCCGCGAATGCCTACCCAGGAAACTAAGGCTAACTCTTGCCAGGGTGGATAGGGAAATCGAGCACGCAACCGCTTGCTGAGTGCGCGCGGAATGTATGCAGAAGCGAAGACCCACCCGATACGAACGACAATCACCGTGACACTCACCAATACACATCCGCGGCCGATCTGCCTAAGCGTCCCCGCCGGAAGTGACTCCACAATCCGCCTCAGCTGAAGCCCGATCAGAATGAACAACAATCCATTCAGCAAAAATGTGATCACCTCCCATGTTGCGATCGACTGCAAACGCGTCTTTGCCGCAACGAGACGAGGGTTGTTCCAGCCAATGTAAAGTCCAGAAGTCACAACGGCCAGGACACCCGAAACGTGCAGTGCATCGGCAGGCAAATACGCGGCGAAGCCCGTTAACAAAGAAATCGTATTTCCGGTCAGCGGATCCGTTGTGAAACGCCGAACTTGAAGCATTAGCCATCCGACAACGAAACCGATCAGAACCCCGCCGATCGCTGCCACGAGAAACCGCTCGGAAATGGATCCGAAAACGTAGTTCTTGCTCATGGTCACATGCACCGCGGACTCGTAAAGCACGAGAGCGAGCGCATCATTCAGAAGGCTCTCACCGCGAAGGATCGCCAATAAATCTCTCGGGAGAGCGAATCTCTCCAGAATGGCCGCAGCCGCAACCGTGTCGGTGGGTCCCAGCACTGCCCCGAGGACAAAAGCCGGTCCCCAGGGAAACCCCAGGAGCAGATGCGCGACCAACATCACCGTCATGGTTGTGGCTAAGACCAGCCCAATTGCCAACAGGGCAATCGGTCGCCACTGATCTCGGAAGTCGCGCCAGGAACAATTGAGCGCATCCCAATAGAGCAGCGGCGGAAGAAAGACCAAAAAGACGATTCCCGGATCCAATCGCACCTCCGGCAAACGAGGGAAGAGCGCCAAAAGCAGGCCGCCAAGAACGAGGACAATTGGTTGCGAAACGTTGAGCCGCTGCGCGACTCTGGCAAAAATAACCAGTGCGATGAGCAACCAGACAACTAGATCAATAGAGTGCACTAATTCGTGAGTATGACGATTTCTCCTCCGCTAATCGAGCGAGAGATGCACGGCGCGGCGAACTCGTAACGAAATGAATGCGGTGTCGGCGTCTGGGGGTATCGGCGTATCGGCGAATCCTAGGTTCGAATTGGTATCGTCCAGCCAGGAAGAGTTTCACCAAGGAGGCACAGAGGACACAGAGAGTTAATATAACCACAAGGCGCAGAGGTTCAGATTTTCTGGGTTCTGATGTTCGGACGGACGTCGATGTCGCGTTGAACACGCTGCAGGGACGTGGACGCGGGCAAAGCGCCAGAACGTTTGGGGATTCAACGGAGAATTGGCTTTCAGCCTGTCTCGATTGGCTTTGAGCCTGTTCATTCCGGCGAAGAGTCCGCCACGGAGGACAGGGCGACGGCGGCAAAGCCGCAACCAAATGGATGCGGCCGCATCATTCGATCGTCCTGCTCTTCACACCAATATAGAGCCCCCGATTCTCGGGACCGACAGGATCAAATTGCACGGCAAGTCCTGCTCGTTCAAAGGCGCGATACATCTGTTCCTGCGTGAACAACCCGAGATTATGACGTTCGGTGAAATAGGCAACCTTGCCTCCATCGGCAACCAGGTAGTGAAGAATATTCGTCGAAGTCTTCCCTCTTTTCCCACGCTTAAACATCCTGCAGACCTTGAGTTCTCCCTTTTCAGACGTTGTCATCGAGGTCGATTGCGGAGACCATTGGTCAGGCGTGAACCAGGGCTCAACGCATAACATGCCGCCGGGAGCGACATGTTTCGCCATACACGCAATGGCCGCGTACAGCTTCCGCACCGTGACAACATACCCGATGGCGCTGAAGAGACAGAGCACCACATCGAACTGTCTGCCCAGGTCAAAGTCCGCCATATCGGAATGAACCATCCCGACGCTGGGTAATTTCGCCCTGGCGATACGGAGCAATCCAGGATCAAGGTCAAGCCCGATCCGGTCGAATTGTGTTAAGTACCGTAAATGTTCTCCTGTGCCGCATGCGACGTCGAGGAGGCTCTTAGCGCCCGGGTTCTCCGAATGGATAATCGCGAGCAAGTAATTGACCTCTTGCCCATAGTCTTTCCACGAGTAGATCAGGTCGTAATAGGCTGCGGATGACGTGTACATGCAGGAATCGAAGCGCTAGCTCGCGCCAAAAACCGACGCGCACAGAGCGCGTTGTATCAAAAGGTGAGCGCTTCGACAAATCCCAGATTTGACCGTGAGCTGCAGCGCAGCACGCGACCGAGCTAAAAGCTTTCGCACCTTCGGAGCCCGACACCCCGCATCAAAATGGATCAGTTCCCGACGTGCATGTACGTCTCCCACCCAAAATACGTTGAGAAAGCCTCATTCAAAATTTTTGCCGTGTGCGACGCGTTCATCGCTGCATGGTGTTCGAAACCATTCCTGCAGATATGTTGCATCAGGTCCTGCAGCCGCGGCACCTGCACAACCGCACGACTGCCAAACGTATCCAACGGATCATCCACAAACTGGCCATCTCCGGCGTAGGCACGGATCACTCCGTTGCGATCGTCCGTCGTGATACGTGCATAGCTGAACGGTCCCGCAGGCGTTCGGCCGGCGACAGTCCCGTAAGTATTCTCTGTCCCAAGCGTCGTTGCGAGAATCTCGGCGTTGGCCATCTTGACCTCTGAGAAAAAGCTCTTCGCCCAGTTGCCACAATGGAAGAGTACACACTTGTCGGGATCGTTCCCGTAGTTGTTGTTCCAATCAACCAGCGCACTCGGTTTACCTGAGGCCAGTTGCAACGCGTACATTGAAGCCACCCCTGTAATGTCGACTTCACAGGCACTGGGCAAAAGGCTTTCACTCATCATGCTCATCAACGTGCAGACATTCACCCCGTAGTTATGCTGCAACGAATCCCAACATTGAATCGCTGTTGCATCAATACCGTACCGGTTCATCCAGTCGTCGATCACAATCCCAAGCTTTGACATCTTAACGAGAGAAGGCGCCGGGATTCCGCCAGTGGAAACATAGGAGCCAATCGCCTCAAGTCGTTCTTTTACCCGGTTGTCGTTATCCCCAATTTTTTCCGCGCTGCCGAATATTTCCGAAAGATCCGCAGTGCTGACACTGATTCCGAACGCCTGAAGCAACTTTTCACTGTAGCGCGTCGTATTGAATGCATTTGGCCGCGCACCAATTGCACCCAAACGCGCGTTCTTGAGAGATTTGACGACTCGGCATATCGCCGCGAAACGCCCAACATCCGCTCGGAATGAATCGGTCCTCGGATTGACCGTGTGGAGTTCCGTCAGGCTGAATGGATATCCATATTGGTAAAGATTATTGCAGACAGATATCTTCCCGCAGAACGCGTCGCGGCGCCGTTCCACACCGAATTTCGTTAAATCGTCAGGGTAAGCCTGAACAAGAATTGGAACGCGCAGGCCAGAGAGTTTGATTGTCTCGGCAACGCCTTTCTCATCCCCAAAATTCGGCAACGTAACGAGAATTCCATCGATTCTGTGCCGGTTTTCGTCGAAAAGAGCGGCACACTTTTGCGCATGTTCCCAAGTCTCGACGGCACCCAGTTTGGTAGCCTGTTCATCGAGAATCACCGCGTCGATGTTCTGTTCGCTCAGGACGCTCAATATATCCTCGCGACCCTGCGCAATGAGGCTATCCGGAAAGAAATTCCGGTTACCAACGATCACTCCTAGCACGATTTTTTGCTGGCTCTTCATGATGGCTTTCTACGCTGTTAACAATCTGAAAATTTTGGGACTTCTCACCCCTTCCGAGTAAACCGTGCCAGCTTCGCAAAGAAGTCTTCAAGAATGAATCGTTGATCCACCGCCCGGTAGACACGAATCGGTCGATACTTACCGGTATGAACATAATTCATCTCGCTGTTAAATTGCGGCGCAGCGAGCCAATCATACCACCCGCAGTCTTCGTACATCATCACACCGACTGCCGGCGAATCGCCAAGGGAACGATGTTCGATCGGGCCATGGCGATGGTATCGATCGTTCCACTCGACCAGCTGTTCCACCAGGTATTTTCCCAAGGGTCCTTTGTCGTACACCTTCTCAACTAGCTCCGCATAACTCACCGCCATTCTCCTGTAGATCGTGCTTGGAATCTGCCACACCTCTGCCTTCGAACGGAACACGACATTCGCCGCGGTGACGTCGTTTGATAGATTATATTCCCATCCACCGACCGGCCAGTCTTCACCGCCTATCCAGACAACCTTGACGTTGCGTTCAGCGATCGACGGTTCTTCCAGCAAAGCAGAAGCCATGTCGGTAAGCGGGCCCAGGAAAGCGAAGTACAATGGACGCGGATCCTCTTTCAAGGCCTCGCGAATAATCAAAGCGGAACCTTCCGATGGAACGGGTGTGTTCTCATCCGGAAGCGCGTGCGTCGCGCCAGGAAATACTGGTACGCGACCCTGAAGCTCCATCAAATCAAGCAGCTTCAAAACTTCATCGTGGCTAGCTTGTAAACTGCAAGGTTCGCGCCGATACCCGAAATGCGCAGGGATGATCCCGTGCAGTTCAAATAACGGAGTCAATATCGTGTGAACGATTGCGTATTGATCGTCGGCTTCATTCTTCGCGTCTGTGTTGAGAATAACCCGGTTTCTCTTGGAGGGGTCTGGAATAAAAAGTGGATCCATGTTTTCTGTTCGATGTAATCGGCTGTGTTATATTAGCTTTGTAGTTGGTAGAAGCCGTGGCTTGGAATCGGTTAGCTGTTTCAAATGATTTCGTGGACGGGACATTAGTCTTCTATTTGACAGCGCCTCCCATTCCCGCGACGAAATAGCGCTGAAAGAATAGAAATACCAAAACGACCGGCACCACGGAGATCAGAACGGCCGCAGCAAGTTGATCGTATTGCGTCGAGAACTGGGTGCTGAACTGCACAAGCCCGAGGGGCAAAGTTCGCAGCTCGTCGGATCGTAAAAAAATCTGCGCCAGAATGAATTCGTTCCATGTCGCGACGCCATCGAGGATGCAGAGAGAGACCACTGCAGGGAGCGCCAGCGGCAATGCAATACGGTAGAAAATCTTAAACCACGAACACCCATCAATTCTCGCCGCTTCAATGATTGCCGTTGGAAGCGTTCGAAAAAAACCTCGCATGACGAGCACTCCAAATGGCACGCCAAATCCGATATAAAGAATGATCAATCCTGTCAGGGTATCGATCAGATTTAACGCGTTCATCAGCAAAGTCAGAGGCACCAGCGTCATTTGCATCGGCACGATCAGGCCTATGAGAATGTAGGTAAAAATCCGGTTCGCCCATTTGAAGGACATATGCGTCAATGCGAACGCGGCTAGTGATTCGATCAGAATGCCGACCGGAACCTTGATTCCCGTCACGATCACGCTGTTCCAGAAGTAGTTCCCGACACCGGTTTCCCAGGCCTCGGAGAAGTTTTCCCACCGAATGGATTTTGGCAGCGAAAAAGCTCCATTAACCGCAAAATCGTCAGCATCTTTCAAAGCGGTCAACACGAGCGTGATAACCGGTACAAGCCAGATCAGAGCTGCCAGAACCAACGCAACGTAAAAAAAAGCGACCTTGGCCGATTTACGCTGATCCATAGCACTATTTGAGAATGTTCTATTCATGTCTTCCGTGTCATGAGGCGAATGTACGGAATCGCGAAAATCAGGGTTAAAGAAAAGAGCACAACGGCGATCGCAGTCCCGAGTCCGACCTGGTTGTAGTTATAGGTCAGAAAATACATCCAGGTGCTGAGCAGTTGCGTCCGGTTAGCCGGTCCACCATTCGTCATCGCATAGATGATGTCGTAGGCTTTGAGCGCATTGATCGACGTGATGGCAAGCACAATCAAGGTGGTCTCGCGCAGCAATGGAAACGTGACGTAGACAAAACGCCGAATCGGTCCGGCTCCTTCCACTTTAGCCGCTTCATTCAACTCTTCGGGGATCGTTTGAAGACCAGCCAGGAAGAGAAGCATCGGAAGCCCCACGGCGTTCCAGGTTGCCGCGATGATCACTGGATAAATGGCTATCTGGGGATCTGATAGCCAATTCCGCCGGAACTCCTTTAAACCCAGCGTGTCCAATGCCTGGTTCAACAAGCCTAGTTCCGGATGATAAATCCAAGTCCAGATCAATCCGACGACTGCAAGAGAAAGGACTGCCGGAAAATAGAAGATACTGCGAAAGATGTTGCTTCCGCGAAACCTTGAATTGAGCACCAGGGCCAGACCCAGCCCTATGCTTGTCGGCAGAAACAGCGCGGCAACCAACCAGACGGCGTTGTTCTTCAGGGCAATCCAAAATACTTCGTTCTGCGTCAACAGAATAACGTAATTTTGGAGACCAACGAAGACCTTTACAGGGGCAACTCCATCCCAGCGGAAGAGGCTAAGGTACGACGAATAAACCATCGGATACACCACGACAACGGAATAGATGAAGAGTGCCGGAGCGATAAAAAGCCACGAGAGCAATCCTGGCTTTCCGTCTCTTGCTTTTCCTGGAGTCATATACCCCGGCACAGACTTCGACGTCTGCTCGGATGCAGGTTCTGTAGCCATTTTGCGTGCGACGAGTTGCGGATCTGTTTCCCTGGACCGACCTGAAAAGGTCGGTCCAGTCGATGAACCAACTCAGTTCAGCTCTCTAGTGCGCCGCTTTGTATTGGTCGACAGCCTTCTGGATTTCAGCGCACGCTGCTTCCGGCGTTATCGTGCCCAGGACCATTGAATCTTGTGCCTGAAAGAACGCGTTCACTATCTCTTGAGGCAGTGCCTGGTCGGTAGGCAAATAGAGTTGGACCCCATCTTGCAGCCATTTCACCATCGTCGTCGTGATCGGGTGATCAGCCGATGGATAGACTCCCACGACAGCGCTTGGCGAACCAAACTCCGAGATATGCTTTTTGGCTACTTCAGGAGTCGTTATAAAAGAGGCGAACAAAAGAGCCGCTTTTTGCTGGTCCGGTTTTGATTTCGACCAGAATTGCAACTGTTCCTGAAACCCGGAAACTCTGACTGGTTTTTGATCTGCGGGTGCTATGATCGGGATATAGTTTTTGGGATCCTGATGGGAAGCGATGATGTTCTGATCTTCAATCCACGGGCCCTGAAAAGTCATCGCAGCGCGATCCTGAAACAGCAGTGGTAACGATTCATTCGGATCGAGCGAAATAAAGCCGTCGTTAAAATACCCCTTCGTGACCCATTCCTTTAATTTGGTGAAGGCCTTAATGACTTCTGGCGAGTTATACGATGCTTCCATCGCAAACAATTTGTCGTGCAAGGCCGGCCCAGCGAAATGTTCGATCAGGAAGTCGGTGATTCGCATCGTCATCCAACTGAATTTACCACCGCACGCGAACGGAACGATCCCGTTCGCTTTCAGTTTTGCACATGCTTGCTCCAAATCATCGAATGTCTTGGGCTCTGCGATCCCAAACTTGTCGAACAGACTCTTCTTGTAAAAGATAGTCATCGGGCGCACCCAGACCGGGATTCCATATAGCTTTCCGTTGTGCCGCGCGAGATCGACCGCTGCCGGGACAATATTTTTGTCGACGCCATATTGCGCCATTAGCGCCGGAGTCATTTCGAGCGCATGACCACCTTCGTCGTACGGAGAAGCCAAGCTGCCTCCCCAGTTAAACCAGGTGTCGGACATTTTCCCAGCTGCAGATGCCACACGTACCGCCTGTTTGATCTCGTCCGTGCTGTACTTAGTCCATTTGACCTTGATGTTAGGGTAGGTCTTCTGGAAGTCATCGATCATCACCTGCCACGGCTGTGTAGCGATCCCCCATAAGGTGAAGGTCACGTTGCCGGAGGGAACCGGAGGTTTAGCGGCCTCTTGTGCTGAAGCCATCGATACGGTGCAGGCTAAGCCTGTACACGCCACTGCTGAAAGCAGCTGATTAAGGATACGGGATTTCATAGTTAGGGCGATTTTCTCTTTGTCATTGGGGTTGGCCGAACGGAATCGATACTTTGGCGAGGATGTCGACCTGGGTCGGCGCCAGTCGGGTGTAATTTTTACGGAAGTTGGCTAAGCTGTTGAAATACTAGACCGATAGAAGCTTGCGCGCGGTTGCCGCCAGCCCAGCTCCATCGATGCCATAGTGTTGAAAGATCTCCTGTTGGCTTCCGGTCACCGTGTGATCGTCTGGAAATCCAACAATCTTGAATCGTGTATGTATCCCAGCTTGCAACAACAGGCTGGCACAGGCTTCACCCAGGCCTCCGTTCACGCTGTGTTCTTCCACAGTGATTACGCAACGGGTTTCGTTTGCTGCCTTGCAGACTGCAGATTCGTCAAGCGGTTTAATTGTGTGGACGCTTAAGACCCGGCATTGAATCCCCTCATCGGCTAATATTTCGGCCGCCGCCAGAGCCGGCGCAACGGTCTCACCGTTCGCCAGAAAACTGATATCCATTCCATCTCGGATCAATGATGCTTTCCCAAGTTCAAATCCAGGAACCACACGAGGGAGATGCGGCATCTGCTTTTTTCCGAATCTGAGATAGGTCGGTGTTTGCAATCGCGCGGCGGCCCGTACAGCCTCACGCGTTTCAAAATTATCTGCAGGCGCAATGATGGTGATGTTATTGATAGCACGCAGAACTGCGAAATCGTGGATAGAATGATGGGTCGTACCGAGCGCACCATAACTGACACCAGCACTAATCCCGACTGCGTTTACAGCCCGATTCGAGTAACAGAGATCGTTCTTAATCTGTTCCAGCGAACGTGCGGTGAGAAAGCAGGCCGGAGATACCGCAAAAACCGTTTTCCCAGCCGCCGACAATCCCGCCGCAACACCAACCAGATTTTGCTCTGCAATCCCAACCTCCACAATCTGGCCGGGCGCAGCTTTCGCGAATGAAGCAAGCTTGGCGGAACCGCGCGAATCGCTCGTCACAACCAGAAGATCCGAATCTTCCCGTGCAAGTTCCAGAAGCGTCGCAGAGAATACCTCGAGATTTGCTAATGTTTGTTCCATGATCCAATCGCGGCTTCGGCCGCCTCCAGTTCAATCATTGCGCGGTTGAATTCGTCCTCATTGGGAACTCGGTGATGCCATTTGGCAACGTTCTCCATAAAGCTGACTCCTTTTCCTTTTTTCGTCTTGGCCAGTACCAGACTTGGTTTCCCAGGCCGAAAAGGTGCCCCCTCAAGGGTGTGCAATAGATCTCCTATGTTATTCCCGTCGCATCGGCGAACGGCGAAGCCAAACGCTTCGAACTTCTCATCGAGCGGCGCCAGCTGGCAGACATCCTCCGTCGACCCAGTAATCTGCAATCCGTTGCGGTCAACGATCGCGACGAGATTATCCAGCCGGTAGTGAGCAGCGGTCATCGCCGCTTCCCAATTTGAACCTTCAGCCAATTCTCCGTCGCCCAGCAAAGTGAAAACGCGATAGTCCTTGCGATCCATTTTTCCGGCCAGCGCAATTCCGACGGCGACTGCGAGACCATGACCGAGCGCTCCGGTATTCTGTTCGACACCATTCACATCGCGTGTCGGGTGCCCTATATAATGTGACCCATAGCGATTCAGCCTTTGCAAATCGCTTTCAGGAAAGAATCCCCTGTCAGCCAGAACAACAAAAAGCGCCTCTGCGCAATGCCCTTTGCTCTGAATATAATAATCGTGATCCGGATTTTTGAATGTCTCCGGACTAACTCGCATTACCCGGTTATAAAGAACGTTGAGTATATCCAGGCACGACAGATCGCCCCCGGTATGCCCAGCCTTGGCGGACTTGATCAGTCGCAACAAAGCCTGCCGGTATTGCACAGACTTTCGTTCAAGTTCGTATTCAGTCAGCATGAGATTCACGTTCCAACAAGCTAATCAGCGGGGGGAATTGAATATATAATCAAAGCAAAATATTTAATCACATTTTGCCGTGTTTTTTCTTTTCGTCAAGTGTTCACCTCAAATTTTTTCGGTCCATTCCCGAGAGGGGGTTCACCACGGAGGCACGGAGGACACAGAGAATTGAAATAACCACAAAGGCGCAGAGGGCGCAGAGGTTCGGATTTTTTTTGGGGGGGGGTTGGTGTTCGGACGGCGGGGCGATATCGCGTTGAAATCGCCACTATAATCGGAAACGTTTTATCGTAGGATAGGCTTCCAGCCTGTCCATTCGTAATTGCCACGGAATGGAAATGTTCCTGAGCCAATGAATAAAAGGCGGAATTAAGAATTAAGAGTGAAAAAGTTGCCTGGGAGGGAGGATTCTGAATGACGATGCCAATCTACCTGCTTTAAAGCTTCCGACTTCGCTAAAGCTACGTCCGATAGGTCGCAACGCCGTGACTCTGGGGTAAACTCTTCCCGGGAATGAACAGGCGAGACGCCAATCGAAGACAGGCGCAAGCCAATTCTACTTTTATATCCCCAAACGTTCCGGCGTTTTCACCGCGTCCACGTTCCAACAGCGCGTTCAACCCGATATCGTTCCAGTCCGAACGACAAAACTCAAAAATCCGAACCTCTGCGCCCTCTGCGTCTTTGTGGTTATTTTAATTCTCTGTGTCCTCCGTGCCTCCGTGGTGAACTCTTCCCGGGAAAGAGACTCCTCCTATCCGCCACCGGGTTGCGCGTTGGCCAAACGTGCCGCTGTATGTTGGTCCGTCACCAAGGTGTTAATCCATTTTCCGCGAACGGCTCCAAGGATGGCCGCGAATTTTCTTTTTCCGCCACAAACGGCCACTGATCGTTGCACTTGTCGCACCTTTTCGAGACCCATCCCGATGACGCGTTCATCATGCGCCCCTTTTACGGCGCGGCCTTTGGCGTCGAAAAAGCGCAGGCAAACGTCTCCCACAGCCCCCTGCTTTTGTAGCATCTCAAGTTCCGATTTCGAAAATATGTTCCCGCTGCTCGCGACCAACGCCGAAGGCTCCACACAACCAATCCCGACCAACGCCAAACTGACTTTATCAAACAGAGCGACCGTGCTGCTCACGTTTGGTTCCTTCAAGAGTACTTTGGCGGCGTTCGCAGAGGCGACAACTCCGGGGACCGGCAAGAATCGAGCGTCTCCTCTCACAAGCCGGGACAATCGGACAGCCAGATGATTCGCATGCTGCTCGGCGGACGGACTGCCAATTCCTCCCAGCAATTGCACCACCACACAATTTTCAAGTTTCCGAATCGGGTGCATCTGCTCCACTGTCGCAAGCAGAGAAGAACTCCACGAGGATATCCCAATCACTTCTCCCGATCTGACGGTCGATTCGAGAAATTCCGCCGCAGCCGAACCGATCGCGGCAAGCACAGCATCCTCCGAGTCGCTGGTTGACTCCCCGACGATCACCTGCGATAGGCCGAATCTCTGCTCAAGCGTTTCCTCCAATTCTGCAAACGCGCCGGGCGGCGTGACCACTGTCGTCCGGATAATCCCGTATTCTTCGGCTTTCTTTAACAGCCGAGAAACGGCTACCTGCGTAATGCCTAACTTGGTCGCAATCTCGCTCTGGATCAGTCTTTCTTCGTGATATAGCCGGGCGACCCGGGTCATTAGTCTGAGATCTGGAAGATTGCGCAACATTCGAGCAGCTCTTTAAATCCTCTTCCGCTCTTCGAAAATCAAGTTTAAGCAAGAACGCATAGCCGAAAGCGGACCTGTCACGCGCCCGGAGCAAGCGACTTGACGGAGGCCACAGCACTGTCCCAACGCTCCAAAAGGCCCCTTCGGTATCCTTTTTCTGTACCCGGCTCAAATACGCCGTGAGGCGCAATCACCGTCGCAAGATTGTCGGTTGAGGCCCAGAAACCGGCACCCAGTCCAGCGGCAAACGCCGCGCCTAATCCCGACAACTCCGCGGTTTCGCTTCGCAACACCGGGCGATCGATCAAGTCGGCTTGAAATTGCATCAGCCAATTATTCTTGCTTGCACCGCCGTCGGTCAAAAGGCTTTGTAACCGGGTTCCGACGGCCTCCTGCATCGCATCGAAAACATCGTGGACCTGGTAAGCAATAGCCTCAAGGGCCGCTCTGATAATGTGCTCTCGACGGGTGCCGAAAGACAATCCCACGATCGACCCTCGTGCATTCTCATTCCAATGCGGCGCACCCAAACCGGCTAGCGCCGGCACAAAATAGATATTCCCATTCTCCTCCAGCTCCGTCGCGAGTTTGAGCGCCGCTTCGAGATCTCCGAAGCCGGTCAGGCCCAGCGCCCATGAAAGGCCTGAACCTGTCACAGTAATGTTTCCCTCGTACGCATATTGAATGCGATCCAGCTTCCAGGCGATCGTTGTGGATACGCGCTTGTCACCGGTTTCTGGCGTGTCGCACAGAGTCATGAGCGAAGAGCCCGTTCCGTACGTCGCCTTGACCTTCCCTTTACTCAGAACGCCGTGACCCAGCAATGCTGCGTGCGAATCACCCAGGACGCCATAAATCGGGATCGGCTTGGCGCCCAATAAAGTCGTTTCGCCGAACAACTCGTTCGAACCCATGAGTCGCGGTAGAACGGATGCTGGAATTCCGAAAAGTGCGAGCAAATCCTGATCCCAGCAACCTTCGCGAAGATTTAACAACTGAGTCCGGGAAGCGTTGCTGTAATCGGTTAGAAACTGTTTTCCGCTCGTCAGGTTCCAAACAATCCAGGAATCTACCGTTCCGACACAAAGTTTCCCCGCATTTGCGAGCTCTCTAATGTCTGGACGGTGTTCGAGTAACCACTGGATTTTTGTGGACGGAAAAAGCGGATCGACCTGGAGACCCGTTTTGCTTCGAATCAGATCTTCTGCTCCCTCCGAGCGCATTTTCTGGCACAACGACGAGCTCCGACGGCATTGCCAGACGATACAGGGGTGGACAGCCTCGCCCGTCATCCTGTTCCACGCGACGACAGTTTCCCGCTGGTTGGAAATCCCGAGCGCAACGATCTCTTGCGCGGGTCCCTGCGCCACACAACTCTCGAGTGCCTGTCGTGTCGCATTCCAGATTTCTTCCGCCGATTGTTCGACCCAACCCTCTTTGGGAAACTGAATCGCGAGGGGGATCGAACTTCGACCGACCACGTTCGCCTGCTGATCAACCAGGATCGCTTTGACGTTGGTAGTCCCGGCATCAAGGGCAAGTATCGTCTTCATCAGTGGAAGGCTTCCGCGAAGCGATTACGCCGCGCAATCGCTTCGCAAGAGCATCCAGTCTGGGAGGAGAGCTATTCGCTCAGACTGAACGCTGAATAATTCTTTACGTTATCGGGATTCACGAGAACACAGTCGATCGTTTGTTTCTCATCTTTGCCGGTCTTCCCTGTTTTAATGTACTGATCGGCCTCTTCGACCGCCAATTCCGAAAGATGCACCACGGGTTGTAGGACTGTCGCCTTGATCTCGCCCGCCTTGATCGACTGGGCGACATCAGGACTGCCGTCGAACCCGACGACGAGCACATTCCCCTTCCCGGCCGCTTTCAATGCCGCATAAGCGCCGAGTGCCATGGTATCGTTACCGGAGATAACACCCTTTATGTTCGGGAATTGTTGGATGATCGTCTGCATTTTCTGAAATGCTTCATCCTGGTTCCAGTTGGCGCTTTGGGAGGCAACCTTCTTCAACTTCGGATATTGACTCAACGTATCATTGTAACCTTTGGATCGAATCCCAGCATTGGTGTCTGTTTCCTTGCCGATCAGCTCAACATAATCCCCTTCCTCGCCCATTATCTTCGCGAACTCTTCGGCTCCGAGCGTCGCTCCCTGATAGTTATTGGAGACCAGTTGAGCGACAGCAGCGCCGTTCGCATTGATTTCCCGATCGACAAGAAACGAAGGGATTCCGGCATCCTTCGCCTTTTTAACCGCGGCGATCGTCGCATCGGCACCCGCATTATCCAGAATGATTGCAGCGGCTTTTCGGGCGATTGCCGTGTCGAAAAGTTGGTCTTGCTTTACAGGATCATCGTTATGCACCAGAACGAGCGTATCGTATCCCATTGCTTTCGCCTTTGCATCTGCAGCATCAGCCTCCGCTTTGAAAAACGGATTCTCCGGCGAGGGGACAATAATGGCGATGAGTTTTTTCTGTTGCGCAACGGCGGGTTGGACCATCGCTCCTGCGGTCAGCAGGACCGCGGGAATCGCCAAATATTTGACGACAGATTTCCAGTTAATTGGATGATGTATAGACATAGTAATTTGGGTTCTGTTTTAGGGGATCGGATTTAAAGAAATTCACTTCGACTGGACACTCCGGCGAATTCGAAAGTCGCTAGCTCACAATCATAATTTTTGGATTTATGCTCGCTTGAGTGCCAGGCGTTGCTGCAAACGCTCCTGGAGTTGATCCAGCACGACGGCAAGGATGATCACAAGACCGGTAATAACCTTCTTCCAGAATTCCTGGACGCCAAGCAAGACCAGGCCATTGGTCAACACGCCGATAACGAGAGCGCCCACAATCGTTCCCCACATTGCGCCGCGTCCTCCGGAGAGCGAAGTGCCACCTAGGACAACAGCTGCAATGGCGTTCAACTCGTAGCTTTCGCCCACTGCCGGATGCGCCGCAACCAGTTGAGATGCGGTTATGAGCCCCGTCATTGCCGCGCAAAGGCCACAAATCATATACACGCTCATCTTAATGCGGTTCACGTAGATGCCGGAGAGTTCTGCGGCGCGCTCATTTCCACCCACAGCGTAGACCTGACGACCAAAAGGAGTCTTCCCCGCAACAAAGGCAGCCACCACCGCAAAAATGACCATAATCCAGATCACAATTGGGATCCCGAGAATGCTCCCGGCACCCAAAATCGGAAAACCGGTGTTTCCAAGTTCCGAACTACCAACCAAATTTGGGAATGTGGCCCCGTCGTTGCTCAATTGAGCGGTACCCCGTGCTATATACAAAGTCCCTAAAGTCGCGATAAACGGTGCGACATTGAACCGGGTTATCAGTAGAGCGTTAAACGCACCAACTAACAATCCGAGACAAAGACAGAGAACGATGATCATCGGGATGTTAAAGTAGATTGCCATCCCAAGCGGCGGGATCTGTAGTCCGCGATTTATAAGAAGGCCGGACATCATCGCAGCGAGCCCGACAGTGGAACCGACAGATAAATCGATGCCGCCGGTTAGTATAACAAAAGTCATTCCAACAGCCATAATGGCGTTGATCGCCGTCTGACCAACCAGGATGATGAGGTTCTGTTCGGTAAAGAATGACGAGGTAAGGACGGAAAAAATCCCAATCAAAACAAACAAAGCAATCAAAGCCCGCAGCCGGAAAAGAAGAACACCCAGAGAGAGACCGGACGCTTTGGGTCGAGTCTGGTCAGAATGAGGAGAAACGTTGGTAGACATTTTATTTTTGGATATTCGGCTTAGACAGATTGGCCGGGATCGAAATGCTCGGTCTGTTGACGTGCGCCTGCGGCCAGGACCAGAGCCTCTTCGGTCAGTTCATCGTGAAGAAACTCCCCAGTGATCTTCCCTTTTGAGAGGACAATCACTCGGTCCGGAATCGTAAACATCTCCGGCAACTCGGATGATACAAACAGAACCGCCAACCCCTGCTCGGCGAGCTGATTCATGATGTCGAATATTTCGGCTTTCGCACCGACATCGATTCCGCGGGTCGGTTCATCCATCATCAGCACCTTCGGCTCGGTCAGAAGGCTCTTGGCGATGACCACTTTCTGCTGGTTGCCTCCGCTCAATGATGTAATCGGCTGTTTCGGGTTTTGCGTCTTGATAGAGAGGCTACGAATCATCGTATTGATCTCCTCGAGCTCGCGCCGATCGGAGAGCCAGAACGAGCTCACAAACCGGCGGAGATTGGCAAGCGTGATATTATGAGCAACAGATAGCTTTTGGATTAGACCCAATCGCTGGCGGTCTTCGGGCACTAACATCATTCCAAGATCAATACGTCCCCGGATCGTTTCACTCCGGAGCTTCCGACCGTTCAATCGAACTTCCCCGCTGGCTTCAGGATGCTGGCCCATCAGACATTCGAACAACTCCGTCCTGCCTGCCCCCATTAGTCCAAAAATCGCCAGAATCTCGCCGCGGCGAAGCGTCAGCGAAACATTTTCCAGCGTAAGCCCTCCGCCAACGCGCGGGAGATTCAGATTTCTGACCTCCAGCACCGGCTGACCTTCTCCTTTATTGGAGAGCCGATGCCTGGGCGCGTTGACGTTGCGTCCGACCATTTTTTCGATGATCCAGGGCACGTTGACCGATCGCGCGGCCGCTGTAGCCGCAAGTTTGCCATCGCGCAGCACCGTCAGATAATCTCCAATTCGCAATAGCTCTTCCAGCTTGTGGGAAATGTAAATAATCGCAACACCGTCCGCTTTCAGATCCGCAATGATTCGAAACAGCGCTTCTGTTTCGGCAGCCGTCAAAGCCGATGTCGGTTCGTCCATGATCAGGATCCGGACATTCTGTGAAAGAGCCTTGGCAATCTCGACGATTTGCTGCTGGCCCATTCGCAAGTCCCTGACGAGAGTGTTAGGACTTAAAGGTTGCTCGAGTCGTTTCAAGAGCTCCGCAGTCACCTGCTCCTGCGCCCGGTGTTGGACAACTCCACCCCGGGTCATCTCCCGGGCCACAAAGATATTTTCCGAAATGCTTAAATTCGGATAAAGATTCAACTCCTGAAAAATGATCCCTATCCCTGCGTGGGCAGCTTCTCGGGTGGATTTGAACTCAACTTGAGATCCATCCAGCATGAGACGCCCGGCGCTTGGCCTGTCAACTCCTGCAAGGATCTTCATCAATGTCGATTTACCCGCGCCGTTTTCGCCGATCAGGACGTTGACTGCGCCGGCGTAGACTGTGAAATCGACTGCATCCAGCGCCACCGTTCCTGGAAAACGCTTGGTTATTTTCTCAGCGACCAAGATCGGCTTCTCACCGTTGGAAAGCGCACGATCGCCTGAATTCACTTCTTTCGTCGTCACCATCTAGTCTCCTGTCACCGAACTAACGCGAACGATGTCGGAAGTTAGTTGGCTGTTTTTCCAGGCAGTCCGAGCTGGAATGGCGGTCCGGAAACCCCAACTCGGACGGCGCTGCCGGTGACCCGTCTGAATGGCAACAACGCATATGCTGTTTTGGGGACAGGTCATTATAAGGTGACTTTAACCGGCGTAATCAATACGGGTGACTTCGAGTGCGGGTCGAAAGTGAAGGCTCCGAAAAACGTTACCGTCTTCCCCGACAGGGTCGATGGAGACAGGTTGGCAAAAGCCGTCTTGAGTGCACGGCTGTTCATTTCCTTGGAAACGTCCGCATAGTCGAGCTGATTTGAAAACTGATTGAACGATACAAGCCCGGTTGAATCACGAAGCGCCGTTCCGCGAACGACCGGCCCAATCTGTAGAGCGACCTTTTCGTTTAGCCCGGGAATCTCGATGGTGGCGGTACCCGCTTGTGACGCCGTGTTGATTTCAGTGACTTTGCCGGTCCCTTTGACCATGTAGTTGTATGGATTGGTCGACTCGCGCCGGCCGTACTTCTCGCCCGCAGCGTTCGGGTCCGTTCGGATTTCCGGCAGCACTTTGGCGATGTCCTGCGACTTTTCGTCAAAGGCTGGTAACAGCTTGGTTGACCAGATCGGATCAACAAACTTCGCCGCTGCGCTCTCCACCGTTTGAAAATTCGCGCCGGTGCCGGTCGTGCCCGGAATCGGTCGAATAACGAAGGGAGGTTTAAGAATGAACAGAATCGCGAGAAGGATGACCCCTCCGAGAACCGCAACTCGGCGCCGTTTTTTATTCCGGTATTCCGCCGCGGCGCGCGGTTGTGAATCGTTGGTAACGGAGGTCATCGATGGGGTAAACGTGAAACTGGCGGGATCGATTATTGCGCGGTTTGTATATATATGCACAATCCGTTATAAATCCCAACAATCAGACCATGCACCCTTTCCCGAGTCAAGGAAGAAGTGGTCGGTTGTCTAAGAGAGTTGTCAGTGTCAGTTGTCGGTTGTCAGTGGATTCGTTTGTTAGGAGATAGTTAAGTCGGTCAAAACCACCTCGTCGGATGAGCGCGATCGACCGAGGCACCCATCCCCAACCGTCCTTACTTCGCTCCTCTCACCACAGACAACTCTCAACCAGACTGACAACTGGCAACTGACACTGACCACTTCTCAATTCACCAGCAAACGAATCCGCCATCCACAAGCAGATCGATCCCGGTACAGAAAGATGCTGCCGCACTGCAAAGGAACACGGCAGGCCCTACCAGTTCGTCGACAGTCGCCATCCTGCCGAGCGGCGTATCGGCTTCAAATTTCTTCACCTGCTCGGCCACTTCCGGCCGCGCATTCATCGGAGTCATCGTATATCCCGGACTGATCGAATTCACCCGAATCCCGCGTTCGCACCATTCCATCGCGAGACTCTTCGTAAGATGAATGACACCTGCTTTTGAGGTGTTGTAATGAACCTGCTGAATGCCGCGGTTCACAATCACACCAGACATCGACGCAATATTCACAATTGCCCCTCGCTTCCGTGGCAGCATGACGGTGGCCTCCGCCTGACAGGAATAGAATATGCCCGAAAGATTGATATCGAGCATCCGCTGCCATTGAGCTGCTGACATCTCTTCGGCCGGTGCGGCATTTGCTATTCCAGCGCAATTGACAGCGACCGTTAAGGGGCCAAGTTCGTTTTCGGCTGTCTGAATCGCGCGGTCCAAATCGGCACGGCTGGTGACATCCCCTCCGATCGCAATTCCACTTGAACCGGCTTTTTTGATTCGGTCGATTGTACTTTGAATACCGCCACTTGCCGGAAGATCGAAACAACCGACCTTCGCGCCCGCTTCCGCCAGTCCGACGGCAATTCGCTGTCCGATTCCACTCCCCGCTCCGGTCACGAAAGCAACTTGATTGTCCAGCCTGAATAACTCCATATCGGTCTCCTCTTTCAACCTGTGCACTTCATCCGGTGGCGAGTTCCATAATTCGAACATTGCTCGCCTCTTCCGCGTCCAGAATGCCTTGCTGCCGCCCACGCGCCAGTACCAGTATTCGATGGGACAGCCCGAGAACCTCTTCAAGATCAGAGCTGACGACGACAACCGCCATTCCTCCGCGCGCCAACTCCGCTATCGTCTCATAAATTGCGGCACGCGCGCCCATGTCGATCCCTCGAGTCGGTTCATCCAGGATAAAAACTTTTGGCGCTCGCGAGATCCAGCGGGCAATTACAACCTTCTGCTGGTTGCCGCCGGAGAGAAATCGAATCGTCTGGTTCGGCTCTCCTTTAATACCCAGCTTCTGAATCGCTGCTACAGCGAACTTCCCGACTTTCGCGGGCAGAAGCCATCCATCAGGCGCAAGTCTGTCAAAGTTCCCGAGAGCCAGATTGGCCGATACCGTGTGATCGAGGACAACTCCCTCTCCTTTTCGATCCTCGGGAACCAGCACGATCCCCGCCTCGATCGCGTCGCCGGGCGATTTAAGGTGGAGGGTTTTCCCGCCCAGGCTGATTGAGCCGGACTCGATCGGATCGACTCCCGCGATTGTCTGCACCAATTCAGTGCGTCCTGCTCCGATGATTCCGGCAATCCCAAAAATTTCGCCGGCACGAACCGCAAAGCTAACCTCTTTGAATATTCCGTTCGTTCCGGACAACCGATCCACTCGGAGAACCTCCTTGTCGCTCGGGTCGTCTCGTTTTGGAAAGATCCGGTCGACGCTGCGCCCAACCATATTTTCGAGCAACACAGAAACCGGTACTTTTGCCGAAGCGTGAGTCGCCACGAGTCTTCCATCTCTCAGAACGACGATTCGGTCCGCAATTCGCGCGATCTCCTCCAGTCGATGGCTAATGTAAATAAAACTGACACCCTGGCGACGAAGTTGGTCGACCTGTTCAAAGAGACGAGCTGTCTCTTCGCCACCCAGCGCCGCGGTCGGCTCGTCCAGGATCAACAGACGGGCCTTTAGTGTCAGAGCCTTTGCGATTTCAACCTGCTGTTGCGCAGCAACCTTCAGTGTCCGCACAAGTGTGCTTGGCGGTACTTCCAGTCCAAGCCGCCGAAGCTGCTCGGACGAACGTCTATTCATCTCTTCCCGATCGATCCGGCCATTCCGCGTCAGAAGTCGGCCGACAAAAACGTTTTCAGCGATCGATAAATCCGGCAAAAGCCGCATTTCCTGATGGATCAGGCCAATGCCGGTTTCAATTGCTTCTCCGGGCGAATTGGGATCATAAGGTTTCCCTTCCCAGGTCATCGTCCCAGATGTCGGTTTGATCAGGCCGGCAATAATAGATGACAAAGTCGATTTGCCGGCACCGTTTTCGCCTAGCAACGCTACGACCTCCCCTTCGCGAACGTCCAGGTCGATCCCTGACAACACGACATTCGTGTCAAAACTCTTCGCGACCCCGCGGACGGACAAACGGACGTTGTCGGTACCCGTTAGTGCACCGCCGGAAAGAGGCTGAGGATCTAGTGTGTCTGAGGACATTCGTTTTTTTTGTGATTCGCTTAACTGGTCGTTTCTCTAGGCGCTCATTGTCCTACAACGGTTGGAGTATTCGCCGATACGCACACACGCCGATACGCAGCCACCCGGGCCTTCGTCCCACCATCGGGGGACTCCAGCCCAGTTTGTCATCTGATCGCATCATCGGCGCTGTAAGAACAAATCATCAACAGAGCTCACAAAATTACGGGTGCTGCTCGATGAACGGCGCGACGTTTTCCTTTGTGGTCAACACAGCTTCCTGAAGCTGCTCTTTCGGGAGTGTCTTTCCGTCGATTAAATCGAGCGCAGAATCGACCGCGAGCTTGCCCATTCCCTGCGTCTTCTGGGTCATCGTTGCGTCGAGTACGCCGTCCCGGACAGCTTTGAGCCCGGCCACATCACCGTCAAATCCGAATATCCAGACTTTCGAACCGACATTCGCAACTTTCACGGCATGTGCGGCACCTAAGGCCAACGCATCAGCACGCCCAAAGAAGATGGTGATATCAGGATGCCTTTGGAGCATGTCTTGAGCGATAGCGAATCCTTCGTCTTGCATCCATGCCTTGGTCGGTTGCTTGGCAACGACACTCAGACCTGGAAACTCTTGCATCGCTTCGGTGAAACCCTTGTCGCGATCCAACTCCGGAGTTGTACCGGTTTGCCCCTCAATAATGCCTATCTTTCCCTTACCACCCGTCACCTTGCCTACATATTCACCCAGAGTCTTGGCGGCTGACACACTATCGGTTGCAATAAACGTATCGCCCGGTGCGTCGGGAGCATTCCGATCAACGTTAATGACTGGAATCCCGGCTGCCTTGCAGGCCTTGACCGGCACTCCGGCGGCCGTTGCGCCCGCTGGTATGTAGATCAGCGCACTCACTTTCCGCGTAATCAGATCCTGAATCTGGTCGACCTGCGTCGCGGCATCCCCTTTCGCGTCAACGACAATCAGCTTGACGCCTTTCGCTTTGGTTTCAGCGTCTACGGATTGCTTGATTTGATTAAAAAAATCTGCCTGCAGATTCGCTACGGCAAGCCCGATAATCTTTTCTTGCGCATAGCCGGAACTCGACGCTGCAAAAAACAGACCGATAGCCGTCACCGCGATGTTTATCTTTTGAGTTGGAAGGAACATTTCTAGTGTTATTTAGGGGTTATATGTTTGGGAATGAAATTTGTTAGTGATGCGTTAGGCACTTTTCCGTCGCAAAGTGTCTGACGTTACGGCAATCGCAATCACGATTCCGATGATGACCTGTTGAATGAAAGGGGAGACGCCGCTGAGGTTCAAACCATTATGGAGCACACCAATAATCAGGACGCCCACAACCGTACCGCCGATGCCACCGACACCGCCACTTAAACTTGCTCCGCCAATCACAACCGCTGCGATAGCGTCAAGCTCGTAGCCCGTTCCAGCGCTTGGCTGTGAAGAATCCAGGCGGCTGGACATGACGATACCCGCAATCCCAGAGAGCAATCCGCTCCCGACGTAAACCCAGTTCGTCATCTTCCGCACGGGGATCCCGGCAAGTCGCGCGACCTCTGCACTCCCCCCGATCGCATAAAGGCCGCGACCGGCCGCTCTATATCGGAGAAAGATCCAGCTAATGATCACTAGCAAAATCGCGACAACAACCGTAAACGAGAAGAATCCGAAATAGCGAACTGTCGCCAGGCTATCGAACCAATCCGGGTAGCCGACGATTTGTTGTCCGTCCGTTATAATATTAGCCAATCCGCGTGCAATCGTCATTACACTCAAGGTGGCAATGAAAGCGGGTAGCTTAGCTCTTGTAACCAGAACCCCATTCGCAAGTCCGCAAGCTCCCCCCACAAGAATCGCAATGATCATCGAAAGCAGCAACGGCGCATTGCATGTATGGCTCAGCCATCCCATCACCATCATGGATAGAGCGAGATTCGACCCGACGGAAAGATCGATGCCACCCGTAACGATCACCGCCGTCATACCGATGGAGAGAATCCCAAGGACAGTGATCTGGTCCAGAACGTTGAGGGCGTTTCGAACTGATAGAAAAGCGCCGTTGGTGCTACACGAAAAGATGATGCACAACAAGAGGAGGCCGATGAGCGGGCCTTGAACTCCGAGCAGCCGGCTGGCCCACGAGAATCCGGTGCGATTTTTCAGGGTCGGACTCAAGGTCGACTGGCGACTAACTTCGTTGCTATGATCGGCTGGTGGCATATAAGGAATGTTTGATCATGACGATCGTGCCTTCGCTTCGTCCAATTCCGCCATGGCGCGAGCGTACTCCTCATTTGAGGGGACGCCATGATGCCACTTGGCAACGTTGTCCATGAAGCTGACCCCCTTTCCCTTTCGGGTCCGAGCGAGTATCAGACTCGGTTTGCCAGGGTTGAATGGAACATCTTCCAGCGTGTGCACCAATTCGCGAATATCGTTGCCGTTACAGGAACGGACCGCGAATCCGAACGCGCAGAACTTCTGATCAAGAGGCTCAAGCTGGACAACGTCCTCGGTTGAACCGGTTATTTGCAACCCGTTCCGATCGACGATCGCGACAAGATTATCGAGTCGGTAATGCGCTGCCGTCATCGCAGCTTCCCAATTGGATCCTTCAGCGAGTTCGCCATCGCCCAGAAGTGTAAAAACCCGATAATCTCGCCGGTCCAATTTTCCGGCTAAGGCGATCCCGACGGCCACTGCCAGGCCATGCCCGAGTGCGCCGGTGTTCTGTTCGACCCCTTTGACATCTCGAGTCGGATGGCCAATCAGATGGGAACCGAATCGATTCAAGGTTTCAAGATCGCTTTCGGGAAAGAATCCGCGATCTGCGAGGACTGTGAACAGCGCTTCAGCACAATGCCCTTTGCTTTGGATGTAGTGGTCACGGTCAACACTATCGAACGTATCCGGTGAGACCCGCATAACGTGGTTGTAGAGCACGTTCAGTATATCGATGCAGGACAGATCCCCGCCAGTATGACCAGCGCCGGAAGCTTTGATGAGCGACAAAATCGTGCGCCTGTAATGGACAGACTTAAGCTGGAGTTCGCGTTCAGTAAATTTGTGAGAGGGCAACATAAGCGAAGGAGGATCGCATTATTATTCTATTAAGCGTAAATATGCCTATGGCCGCTTTGAGTTTTTCGCTTTGATTTTTCGGCCTTTCATTCGCTCCGATTTAACCTTGCTTCGTTGCGAGTCCCGCTCCCACAGAGCTCATGACATGATCAACCCGCCATCCACGTTGATCGTCTGGCCCGTGATGTACGACGCATCTTCCGAAGCCAGAAACGCTACTAAACCCGCAACATCCTGCGGTGTACCAACCCGTTTCATTGGAATGTTCTGGACCCATTCCGCCATTAGCTCCCCCGGCTTGTAGTCGCCAAGGAGTTTCCCCCACGCTGAATCGTTGTACGCCCACATGTCAGTCCCGATTATCCCAGGACAAAAAGCGTTCACAGTAATACCATAGGGAGCCAATTCTTTTGCAAGACTCTGCGTAATGCCAATCACTCCAAACTTGCTGGCCGCATAGTGGGGCGTGAAAATAAATCCCTGGCGTGCTTGACCGGATGCTGTGTTGATTATTCTCCCCGCATTCCGTTTCTTCATCGCGATCGCAGCGGCTTGACAGCAAAGAAAGACCCCCTTCGTGTTCACCGCCATGATTTTATCCCACTCCTCCTCGGTCAGATCTTCGACCTTGGCGATCGTAATCACACCGGCATTTTGAATCGAGATATCCACCCCGCCAAACGTTCGCTCAGCCTCGTCATAGAGTTTGCCGACCTCCTCTTTATTCGTCACGTCGCATAGCAACGAAATGACCTTCGAACCGCCCGCCTTCAATTCTTCTGCAACGGCATGGACCAGTTTTTCATTGGACGCCAGAACGAGATTAGCCCCTTCGCTGGCAAATCGTTCCGCGAGGCCTTTGCCAATTCCGCGGCTCGCACCAGTTATGAGAACAGATTTGTTTTCGAAGCGTTTCATTGTCGGTGGCGAATTAATTTGGGCTGGAATCGACCATTGGGGAGGAACCGACGGCGTCGGGTAAGGCGACACTACCGGGGAACAGGGCGAATAATGGAATGGGAAAAGAGGAGAATCAAGAGAAAAATAACTTTTTAAACATGTTTGTATATTTATACGAATGAGCGCGACCTATAGGCCATATACGTCCTATAAGTCGTATATCTCCCTGAGCTCATTTTGCCTTTCCCGTCAGTCCGACAGCGCGAAAACAGAGCTGTTCCAGTCGGCGTACCAACCGGTTGCGGTTTATCCGCTTCTCCTTGGCACACGCATGCTGAACCACGCCGTGCAGAGCGCTAAAGAGGAATATAGCGGTGAATCGAGCGTCACCGGTTAGCCATCCTCCTGCGTCCACACCGGCCTGAAGCATTCCGGCAAGATGATCTATGATAATATTGTCAATGAGTCCCTCCCTCGTCGGACTCTGGGAACCGTAAAACAGAACGTCGTGAATCTGAATGGAATCGAGGTACCCATTCACACCAGCCGTGACCCAACTCGACAATTTCCCTTTCCAGTCTTCGATTCCGTTTTCGGCAACCGCTGTTTCTATTCTGGTCAGGAGCTGTCGCGCGAACCGGTCGCCAAGCGCAGCACGTATCTCCTCCTTGGACCCAAAATAGAGGTAAAACGTTCCTTTCGCGACTTCGGCGGCGGTCGTGATTTGTTCAATTGTTGTCGGTTCAACCCCCTGCTCAAGAAAGAGGAGCTGTGCGGCGTTCATCAGCTCGTTTCGCCGCTCTTCGCGTGGTTTGGTTCTTGAACGAGACCTGGATATAACACGCATAGAATCGCCTTTTAGCGGATTTCTAAGCAAGAGATTTCGCCTGCTCCGGATTTTGCCGCAACTCGGGGAATAGCTTGGCCCAAAGGATCACCACCGCCAACGTACCCAGACCCCCTATCAAGGCGGCGGGTACTGTGCCAAATAACGCCGCAGTGACGCCCGATTCGAATTCTCCCAATTCACTGGAGGCGCCGATGAACAACCCGTTTACGGCGCTGACCCGACCCCGCACACTGTCTGGGGTCGAGGTTTGCAGCAATGTCTGGCGGATAACCATGCTCACCATGTCGAAGCCGCCCGCCGCAGCCAGCGCGACAATCGATAACCAGAAATTGGAGGAAAGGGCGAAGAAGACCGTTGAAAGACCGAAACCTGCCACGCACACGAGCATTCGTTTGCCGGATCCACACTCGATGGCACCGTGCGCCAGCATAACACCGGTAAAGGCCGCCCCCAGGCCCGGGGCGCAACGAAGGCATCCAAGCCCAATGGGACCGACGAAGAGTATCTCCTTGGCAAAGATCGGCAGTAATGCCGTAACGCCTCCAAACAGGACCGCGAAAAGGTCCAGAGAGATTAACGCCAGCAACAGACGATGCGATCGTACGTACCGAATGCCGGCGAAAACCGCTTTGTCGATCAATTCGTTGGCTGAGTCGCCGGACTCTGGGGATTGACTTGGCAGACGGCGGGCCTGCAGCAAAGCGAACAGATACAGCGCCGCAGTTATCGCATACATGGCCGACGCATTCAGGGCGTAAAGGAGGCCGCCAATCGCAGGACCGGCTACGGAACAAATCTGGAACGCAGAGGCAGTCGTGGCTGCCGCTTTTTGAAATTCCTGGGCGTTCACCGTGTGCGGCAGCAGCGCCGAAATCGCAGGGGAGGAAAACGCACGCGCAGAACTGGTGATCAGCAACAGGAGATAAACAAGCCCAGTTGATAGCCCACCGGTTCCCGACAAGAGGGCGAAGGCCGCAAGACAGAGGCTCTGTGCCAGAAATGAAAGTCGGATGATTTTGGATCTCTCAAAATGATCAGCCGCATGCCCGGCAAACAGGACCAGACCGATGGTCGGCAGAAACTGCACGAATCCAATAAGGGCGAGGCTCATCGGATTCCCAGTCGTTGAATAAAGATGCCAGCCGACGGCAAGGTTCAGCATTTGCGCGCCGAGTTCATCGGCGGCGCGAATCGCGATGAATCTTCGGAGAGCGGGACGCCCCCCCAAGAATCGAATCAACGAAGGATTGGCTGCCACTCTGGTCTTGCCGGGAATCATTCGCACCCAGGGTAATATATGACTGGTGGTCAGTCAATTTATGAGCATGGTCTGCCATTTCTTCGATCCTTTCCGTTTGTTGGGCTGGCCCTGGCCCTCAATTCCGGTCATAAACCCAAGGTTCAACTCACCTACCGCCTATGAATCAAGCCGAGATCATTTGCACGCTGCTCATCGCTGTCGCTTCCCTTGCCATTGTTGCGAAGAAACTGATGTTGCCATATCCAGTGCTGCTCGTAATCGGCGGCCTTTTAATGGGGTTTGTTCCCGGATTGCCAGCTGTGCAACTCGAACCGGATATGGTTTTTCTGTTCTTGTTGCCGCCACTGCTTTACCCCGCTGCGGCCTTTACCTCCTGGCGAGACTTTCGAGCGAACCTCACTCCCATCTCGATGCTCGCCATCGGGCTCGTCCTGCTAACCACTGTGCTCGTCGCAGCTCTCACCCATGCATTGACCGGTTTGCCTTGGGCGTCTGGCTTTGTCCTGGGCGCGATCATTTCGCCAACCGACGCCGTTGCCGCAACCGCGGTCACCAGCCGGTTGCGCGTCCCGAGAGGAATCGTCACCATTTTGGATGGCGAGAGTCTCGTGAACGACGCCACGGCGCTCGTTGCCTATCGTTTTGCCATTGTCGCGACGATGAGTGGAAGCTTTTCGCTTTCCAAAGCGATCGGGGGCTTTCTCCTTGTTGCACTCGCCGGCACCGGTATCGGGTTGGCAGTCGGATGGGTCGTTTCGCTTGTGCATCGTCGTCTTGACGATCCACCCATTCAGATCATCCTTTCGCTGCTTACGCCGTTTGCCGCTTATATTCCGGCGGAGCGCCTGCACGTTTCCGGGGTGCTTGCAGTGGTCAGTGCCGGGATCTTTCTCGGATGGCAGGGCCCGCAAATCCTGACAGCTCGGACGCGGCTCACGTTATTTGTGTTTTGGGAGATGACAGTATTCCTGTTGAACGGCTTGGCGTTCGTCTTGATTGGTCTGCAACTGCCGCGAATTCTTCACGCGCTTTCCGGCCACTCGCTGAAACAGTTCGTTTGGAACGGCGTACTCATGGCTTGCGCCGTCATACTCGTGCGAATCGCCTGGGTCTTTTCAGCAGCGAACGCAGCGCGTTTGAAAAGCGTTGCGTTGCACAAAAAGGAGTCCTACCAAGGATGGCAGAACGTAGCGATCATAGCCTGGACCGGAATGCGCGGCGTGGTCTCGCTTGCTGCGGCGCTTGCCGTACCGTTGACGCTTTCGAACGGCACTCATTTCCCAGGACGCGATTACATTTTATTTATCACGTTCTGCGTGATTCTCGCGACACTCGTGCTTCAGGGATTAAGCCTGCCGGCCCTGATCCACGGTCTCGGTGTCGTGGACGACGGTCTTGCAATAATGGAAGAGCGAACGGCACGATTAAAAGCGAACGAAGCCGCCCTGGCTTACTTGGCGGACGCCAATACCCAGTTCCCGACGGATACCGTGGAAAGATTACGAGCTGAATACGACGACCGCATCCGGCAGTTGGAAGTCTACGACAAAGTCGGCGAGAACCGGCCTGAACAGTTGCTCGCGCGCTCTTACCAACTTTTGCAACAGGAAGCACTCGATGTCGAACGCCGAACAGTGATTCGGTTGCGCGATGAGTACGTAATTAATGACGATGTTCTGCGTCGCATCCAGAGCGACCTCGACCACGCCGAAGCGAGACTGCACGTGCGTTAACCTGGATTCTGTTCAGCAGCTCTCAACCTCTATGAGGCGTATGGGGCCCATGAGGCCTATGAGACTGGTTCAAAACGCAACACTCCCAAAATGGCAGCACATCCGCCATCTGCAATCTCCTACAGTGCTAACTGGCTAATGATTCCGCCACACCTATGAACTTCGTTTGATAGCTTTCCGAAATCGAATCTCTCCAACCTGGTTCACAGTTTCTTTCGTGAACAGCTCTCACAAATATCAGATGCGGATTATCTTTGATAACCGCCGCGCCGTGCAACGCGGCTCCTTGAATATCTAGGGCGGCAAGGGTGATAACTGCGCGGCATTCTACTTGGTAAACTTTCATCGAGTGATCTCCTGATTGAATTCTGCGTTCCTGTCTACTGCAGCCCTCCCATGAACAGTTTGCGTGCCAATCTTGGTGTGGCACCGTTTGTGCCTCTCCAACAAGCAGTTACACACGGCCGAGTCCATGCCGTTATCCGTACAAGATTTCGGACTTTCGGAATTCCGTCCTAGCGAAAGCTTTGGGGGTCGCGAGTCATCAGGCTAGTGCACCAGACTCATAGCCAGAACTGTCGTATACGTCTTATACGTCGTATAAGTCCTATATTTGCCCGACGACGAGCCGCGATGCATGCCGCAGAAATTACGAGTTGGCCCTCTCTTCTTGCCGCAGACGAGGAAGCCCAAGCAGCTCAGCGAACCGAGCTTCGTAAGAATCACAGACGGGTGAGTCGCCGTTCGGTTCGATCCATTCGGGATTCTGGATCCGCAGCGAAGTACGTATCAGATTCCGCAACTCAGCATAGGTGTGGATTGTATCGGACATAGCTTCTGTCCGAGCCTGCCACATCAGATTTCATGCCAGATGTGATGGGCAGCAATAACAGCTTGAGACTGAGTATGTTACGATTTTTCAGCGATAAAACTGAGCCGGACGGAAATTCGGACGTTCGAATTCCCGGACAAAGCTTCTGTCAACCTCCTTTAAACGTAACTATCTGAAACACAGCCACAAACGGTAGATCTCGGACAATTGGCACGCAAACTGTTCATGTAGCGTCCGGATTGACAAGATTCGTTGCCTCGGAGGGAAGTCGAACAACTCTTAACTTGGTGAACCCAACAGATTGGGTCAGTCGAATGCAATTCACAGATCAGGAACTAGTGCACCCAATTCGAGAGCTCGTACAGGGATCGAAGGGGATGCGCAGCAGCGACGAATCCTTTGGCCTTTGAGGTTCTCGAATGACCGAGCTTGCAAACCTGATGCACCAAAAGCTCGAACGCAAGCGTGCAGAAGCTTCACTGCGAGAAGCGCAGAGTGAGTTGGCTCGAGTGACTCGCGTAACGACGATGGGAGAAATGGCCGCGTCCATCGCCCATGAAGTCAACCAGCCCCTCGCAGGCATCGTCTCCAACGCGAATGCCTCTTTGCATTGGTTGGCCGGTGCGAATCCTAATCTCGACGAAGCTCGCGAAGCGCTTCGGCGCATCATCCGAGATGGCACTCGCGCCGGGGTTGTGACCAATCGGATCCAAGCCCTCTTCACGAAAACTCGGGCAGCAAAAGAACGGCTCGATATCAACGTGACGATTGCTGAAGTTGTCATCCTTATGGAAAGTGAGATACGGATCAGTGGTGCCACATTACGAATGGAACATTACGAATGGATTTAGCCACTGACCTCCCTACGGTTATGGGGAACCGAACACACCTCCAGCAGGTCGTCATGAACTTAATCATGAATGGCATCGAGGCGATGAGTGCCGTACAGGAACGACCCCGAGAGCTGGTTATCAGAACGCATCACGGCGAAGGGAGTGACGAGGTAAGCGTCGCGGTGCAGGACTCGGGAATCGGCCTTGATGAAAACGGACATGAGCGAATTTTTGACCCATTCTATACGACAAAGCCTGACGGCCTGGGATTCGGCTTGCCGATCAGTCGTTCGATCGTTGAAGCGCATGGCGGACGGCTGTCTGCATTCTCGAACAGCGGTCCCGGCGCAACCTTTCAATTCATTCTCTTGAAATGCCAGTAAACGATCCCTTCCCGGAAGGAGATGTGACGGTTTTCGTCGTTGACGATGACGTCTCCGTACGCCAGGCATTGGAGAGCCTGCTCCGAGCGGCATCACTGAGAGTCGAAACTTTTTCTTCGGCTCAGGATTTTTTGGCACGGCGCGTTTCAAACGTGCCGAGTTGTTTGGTGCTGGACGTCCAGTTGCCAGGATTGAGCGGACTCGAACTGCAGAACCGCATGGCTGAAGCCAAAATGGAGATTCCCATCGTGTTTATCACCGGGCACGGCGATATCCCAACCTCTGTTCGCGCAATGAAAGCGGGTGCTGTTGAGTTTCTTGTTAAACCATTTACTGACAGCGATCTGCTGGATGCGATTCAACAGGCCGTAAAACGCGACCGAGCAGCGCGATTGGAGCAGGCGGGAATGGAGGATTTGTGCCGGCGATTTAACTCGCTGACGCCGCGCGAGCGACAGGTCATGGAACACGTGGTCTCCGGACTCCTCAACAAACAGGTCGCAGCGGAATTAGGTACGAGCGAAGTCACCGTCAAGATTCAGCGCGGTCAGGTGATGCAAAAGATGCAGGCAAGATCTTTCGCCGACCTTGTAAGGATGGCAGAAAAACTCCGAACCTGGCGGCAAAAGAAGGAGAATATCTGAAAGGCGTCATCCCGTGACGCATTTATGAGGTCTTTAGATGGATTTTGCCACTAAGGGGCAACCGGACTCAGCCCAGGGTTTCAACCCTGGGACGGGGTTTTAACCCTGGGAAAACCACGCGATAGGAATCAGGCCCTGAAAGGGCCTAAGAATGACCGGTCGCAATCCACGGCCGATGATGATTCACGTTCGGCCCTCAAAAACCGGCTGTCGTCCCTTCAGGACGGATCTCATTGGGGATCATAAATCCCGGGGTTGAAACCCCGGGCTGAGTCCTTTTGCCGGTTCCCGGCAATTGCGCCGTCGGCACCTCAATCCGGTTATAAACACTTCATACTAAGGTATGATAGATGATCGGTCCGATTCCGGTTATGCTCGTTTTGTGTCCGATCCGATTCGCATTGCCATCGTTGATGATGACGAGTCCGTCCGCGAAGCCCTTTGGGGTTTGGTCAGATCTGTCGGATTCGCCGCAAGTACATATGCATCAGCCGAAGAGTACTTGAATTCGGATCATAACAGTAACGCGGATTGTCTCATACTGGATGTGCGGATGCCCGGGATGAGCGGAGTAGAGCTCCAACGTCATCTGTTGGCCAGTCGCTTTGAGGTCCCGGTTATTTTCATCACGGCCTATGAAGACGTGGGCGTTCGGGCCCAAGTGCTTAATGGTGGTGCTCACGCACTGTTGATCAAGCCGTTCAGCGAAGACGCGCTGCTCGATGCGATACATGCGGCGTTGAGGCCGAAACAATCTTGAAATCAAGAAAATGAAACAAATGCTCGCAAGCCGATGGTGAGATGAAAAGGGCCTAGAATCAGCACATTGCCACCGCCGGCACGTTGAGCGGAAATAGCAGAGCAAGTTTACCGAAACTCGCAGTTGTCGAGAGGATGTGACTTATGAGTGAATCTATTTCTCAGATATATGTTGTCGATGATGATGTGTCTGTGCGCGAATCCGCCCAAAACTTCGGACATCCGGATTTTCGTCCTGTTGCTAAGGTTCAGCTGCAAGTCTGTAACCGCTTTAGTCGCAGGCATTTAGGTAGTTATTAATTTGCTGGCACGGGACTTGATACACTCTCCCAGAAGAGCAACCCAAGTTTAATAAAAATCTATGCGGTTTCCTTTAGTGCTAACAATGAAAATAGCGGGTCACCTATTGCGGCACAAGCTGCTAGGGACAAAGAGATTTGCAACGGTTCTGCAGCTTGAGCCGTTGCATACCTGCAATTTGACCTGCACTGGGTGCGGGACAATTCGAGAATACTCGACTTCGATGAAGGATGTGATGCCTCTCGAAGATTGTCTAGGTGCAGCGATCGAGTCCGAAGCACCGATGGTTTCAATTTGCGGGGGTGAGCCACTGATCTATCCCCACATCGAAGCACTGGTCAATGGACTGCTAAAGCAACACCGCATCGTATATGTCTGTACAAATGGAATGTGGATGCGCAAAAAGATGCGAGAGTACCTTGCGACCAAGTTTGCTCAGAAACCGGAGGCGATTTCCCCTCAGTTGGCGCGTCTCGCCGTTGAGAAAATCCTCACACCCAGCGAGGTAGAGCAGATCAAAAAGGGCCCAAAAGACCCGGCGAAACCGGTTATCTCCCCCAGCCGATGGATGTATTGGAATGTCCACCTGGATGGGTTGGAGAAGACTCACGACATTATCGTGGAGAGAGAAGGTGTTTTCCGAGAGTGCGTCGTGGCAATCCGCATGGCCAAAATTCTCGGATTCCAGGTTGCTACCAATACGACAGTTTATCGGGAAACCGATGTGGCAGAGATTGAACATCTGTTCGGTTACCTGGCGACGCTGGGTGTCGACGGCCACACAATCTCTCCCGGCTAGCCCCTTGTTATTTTATGACCGACGACCATCACGCCACGTTCAAAGAGCTTCAGGAGAAAGTCGATTGGAACAGATATGGTGTCGTGGATGGAGTCGCAAGAGATCCTCGATGTGAAAATTGCATGGTTCAGTGCGGCTACGAACCGTCCGCGACAATCGGTTTGCAAGGTAGACCTGGAGATACCTGGAAAAACATTTGGTTCAACTTTGGTCCACGGCCCAGGCCGCAGAACCATCCCGATTCCAAAATTGTATTCAACGGCATCTCGGCTGGTGTCACCAAGGCTAAACAGGAGGCGACCGTCTCGCGCGGCCAAAACGAATATTCTAATGGGAGAATGCTGTGAACAACCGCGCAAAAGTGGACGCTCCGCTGGAACAGGCGATTTCCAGCGCACAGCAGCATCTGATTGGTCTCCAACATCCGAAAGGGTATTGGATCGGCGAGTTGATCGTCGACTCCACACTTTGTTCCGATTACGTGACGTTCATGCACTGGACCGGAGAGATCGATCTCGGTCTCCAGCAGAAATGCGTCGATCACATCCTATCCAGACAACTGCCGGACGGCGGTTGGAACATTTATCCCCAGGGCCCGTCGGAATTGAATGCGACGGTTAAGGCCTATCTGGCGTTGACACTCGCGGGATTCTCAAAGGAGAATCCGAGTCTGGCTCTAGCCCGGGCGAAGGTCCACGAACTAGGTGGGATTGAAAAGACCAACACCTACGCCAGACTCTACCTGGCTTTGCTCGGTCAAATACCGTGGGACTCTGTCCCCACGATCCCGGTTGAATTTCTCCTCCTTCCCAGATGGTTGCCGGTGAATCTCTACGCCGTTTCCTCCTGGACACGGGCAATGGTCGTGCCCCTTGCAATTATCAACCATTACAAACCGACGCGAGCGCTGCCTGCTGAGCGCGGAATTTCTGAGCTTTATCTCGACCCAACCAAAGTGCCGCGCACAAAAGCGGCAGGACTGAAGCAGATCTTCATTCTAGTCGACCGGTGTCTGAAGGTCCTCGAGCAAAACAGAATTCTACCGTTGCGCAATAGAGCATTACAATGTGCCGAACAGTGGATCCTGGAACGAATCCAGGATGGATGCAGCGGATTGGCCGCTATCTTTCCAGCGATGTTGAATACGATGATCGCATTGCGATGCATAGGGTATGAGTCGAGTCATCCTGTCTACCAGAAAGCAGATGCCGATTTGCGGGAACTTTTCGTCGACGAGGAGGGGGATTTCAGGATCCAGCCCTGTTTCTCTCCTGTTTGGGACACCGCGATCACGCTTGTCTCTCTGGCGCGGTCCGGGATAGGTGAGGATCATCCCGCGTCACGCAAGGCGGTCGAATGGCTTTTGTCCCAGGAGGTGCGCATCCCCGGAGACTGGGCAGTGAACAACCCGGGGCCAGAACCGACCGGCTGGTGTTTTGAGTTCGACAACCCATTCTGTCCAGATGTCGATGACACGGCCATGGTCTTGCTGGCTCTTCAAACGGCAGGCTATCGCGATGACTCCTCCCTTTATGATCGAGTGGTTGGTTGGCTCCTCAGCTTTCAGAACAAAGATGGCGGTTGGGCGGCATTCGACAAAGACGTTCAGAACGCTCTCCTGGAAAATGTCCCATTTGCAGACCACAACGCGATCCTGGATCCGAGCTGTTGTGATGTCACCGCTCGGGTACTCGAGATCCTTGGCGATCGTGGATTTCGGCCCGGTCATCCTGCGATCGATCAGGCCATACTCTTTTTGCGCGAGAAGCAGGAATACGACGGCGCATGGTACGGCCGCTGGGGCGTGAACTACATTTACGGAACCTCTCAAGTGCTGAGGGGACTCAAGGCGATCGGTTTGGATTTAAACGAAGGGTGGATCCGGCGGGGCGGTGATTGGTTGGCAGCCTGCCAGAACGAAGAAGGTGGATGGGGGGAGACCGTGGCTTCTTATGATGACCCGAGCCTTCGCGGCAAAGGCGCTAGCACACCTTCCCAAACTGCCTGGGCGTTGTTGGGATTGTGTACTTTTCATGCGACGTATAGCACCAGTCTTGAACAGGGCGCACGCCACCTGGTCTCGACTCAAAACCCGGATGGTTCCTGGAGCGAAGAGTTAATCACCGGAACCGGGTTCCCTCGAGTCTTCTATCTCAAATACGACATGTATCGTAATAACTGGCCGTTACTGGCCCTTGCTCGTTATTCAAAAATCGTCTCGATGGATCAAATCGAAAATGAGGCTCGACTGGAGATGAAGCGCAAAGAGCAACGGAGCTCCCTAAACGGCCGATTCAACAGCCAGCGAGCGGGACTCTCTCTTTTCAAATAGTGACAGGATAAGGGCGGAACTATTTGAGACATCCACCTTAGAGTGGATCGGCGAGCGATGATGAGTTGCCGCCACTCGCGCACCGTTTGAGCGCATGCCCGGCAGTCGAGGCGACGAAAATTTTGGCGTCGCAAGCACAACGGGCCAATGGAACTGTTTTCTTCGACCAAAAAAAGCACCAAACGACAAAACACGGAAGAAAAGTCATGAGCACAAAAATCGATCCCTCAAAAAATCCAACAGTCGAACATCACGTTCGTGCATTTCTGTTAGCGCTAAATTCGCACGCAGGCAAACCGCTGGAAACTCTGACCCCGGCTGTGGCGCGCCAAGTTCTGGTCTCGGCACAGAAGGGTGCAGAGTTGCCACCCTGTGACGTTGAAGACCGGTTGATCGAACAGGACGGCCTGAAAGTAAATGTCACCATCGTTCGGCCAAAGGGCGCAACCGGCGTGCTGCCGGTCTTTATGTTTTTCCATGGCGGCGGCTGGATTCTGGGCGATTTCCCGACCCACGAACGTTTCGTCAGGGATCTCGTGGTGGACACCGGCTTTACGGCGGTATTCGTCAACTACACCCCATCGCCGGAAGCGCATTATCCCACGGCCATCAACGAAGCTTTTGCAGCAACTCAATGGGTTGCCTCACACGGAGGAGAGATCAACGTCGATCCGACTCGTTTAGCCATCGTCGGCAACAGCGTCGGCGGCAACATGACCGCCGTGATCGCGCTTAAAGCCAAAGCGAATGGCGGACCGAACCTCAAATGTCAGGTCATGTTCTGGCCCGTTACCGACGCGAATTTTGAGACCGAGTCATATAACCAATACGATGAAGGCTACTTCCTCACGAAGCCAATGATGAAATGGTTCTGGGACGCGTACACGACTGACCCGAAGCAGCGCCAGGAAATCTATGCGTCTCCCCTTCAGGCAACCGCGGACCAGCTCAAGGGCCTGCCCCCGGCAATGATCCAGACGGCCGGCAACGATGTGTTGCGCGATGAGGGTGAAGCGTACGCCCGCAGACTCGATGAAGCTGGGGTGGACGTAACTGCCGTTCGATATGAAGGTTTAATCCATGACTACGGTCTACTGAATGCTCTGAGCAAAGTACCGGCGGTTCGTGATGCTCTTCATCAGGCGGCAGAGATGCTCAGGAAGCACCTGAAGTAGTTGTGAGTCTCAACCCCAAAATTATCCATCAAATGAACACTACAGAACTCCAAAAAAAAGCTACGGGCTCCGACAAATTACGTGCCCTTTCGGATTTATCTAAGAAGGGTGTAGACGAAATCTCGGCCAGTTTGCGCGAACTGCTGGCGGACATCTTCGCCCTCTACGTGAAAACCAAAAATTTTCACTGGCACATGACAGGAAACCACTTCCGCGACTATCACCTCCTGTTAGACGATCACGGCGATCAAATCTTCGCCATGACCGACGTTGTCGCGGAGCGCATTCGGAAACTGGGCGGCGTGGCCCTAAGGTCAATTGGCGATATCTCCCGTCACCAGCGGTTACAGGATAACGACGATGCTTCGCTCACAGCCGAGCAGATGCTTGGGCAGCTGCTGACCGACAATCAGGAACTCACCCGATATTTGCGAGCCGCGCATGAAGTGGCTGAGCAGCACAACGACGTCGCAACGACAAGCTTGATCGAGGTCTGGATCGATGAAACCGAGCGGCGCTCCTGGTTTCTCTACGAAATCGTTAAAACCGCTTAATCAGAAATTTTCAAGAGCGCTAACGTTCGTAAAATAACGATAGAGCCGCTCTCAGAGCGGCTCTTTTTCATTCGCTAAAGAGTCGGCCACGCATATCAACTCCCGGAGCCGCTCGTTGACACGGAGGATAATGCATCTCATGCAATATCCAGGCTAATTGGCTATACTTTGCCCTCGAAGTCAGTCTAGACTCACACAGCTGCAGAGCCCAATACATCGCGAGGCTCTGCTTCTTACCCCCTACCCCCAAAAACAAATGAACCCGGAAGCGTTTCGATTGTTGGCGGCTTTAGCCGGGATCCTTTTCCTCGTTCTGCTGGTAGCCAAGCTCAAATGGCATCCCTTTCTTGCTCTCATGGTCATCTCCTGGGGATTGGCCGTGACTTGTGGAATCGACCCGGTTCAAGCGATCGCGGCGTTCTCCAAAGGCTTTGGGGACATACTCAGTTTTGTCGGCATCGTCATCGGCCTCGGCACGATGATAGGCGGATTGTTAGTCTCTTCGGGAGGGGCTGACGCTTTTGCTAACGCCATGATCGCGGCAGGTGGACGAAAATATGTACCCTGGACAATCTTTTTCGCGGCTTTTTTGATCGGATTGCCATTATTCTTCGAAGTTGGTTTCGTTCTCTTGGTCCCGTTGGCGTTCGTGATTGCCAAGAAAATGGACGCTCCGATTCTGAGCGTCGGCTTGCCAATGCTTGCAGGTCTTTCGATCGCGCACGGGATGACCCCGCCGCATCCGGCTCCCACCTTGGCGGTCGCAACTTTCCACGCGGACGCCGGCAAGACGATCCTGTACGCGCTGGTCATCGGGTTGCCGGTCGGTCTTATCTCCGGACCCGTATTTGCCGCAGTGGCTGCCAGATTCTTCGGCCTTCGGCGCCCGGTTCGGAAAGGCACGGAGCCGGGTGAGGCACAAATCAGTCCGGCAGAAGAGATAATCTCGGTCACCGCGGAGAAGGCTCATCGAACCCCCAGTTTGCGCGCGGTCCTCCTGGTCATCCTTCTTCCTCCCATTCTGATGATGGGGCGTTCCTTCGCGGACCTTGCCCTTCCGCAAGGACCTATGAAAGGCGCTTTCGACTTAATTGGTAATCCAATTTTTGCGCTCTTCATTACGGTCCTCGTCGCGGTGGTCGTCCTCGGCATCCGACTCGGTGAAAATCTCGACGAAATTCAGCGCACTCTGAACAGGAGCCTGGAACCCATTGCAGTAGTCATCCTGATTGTAGGTGCAGGTGGCGGATTCAAGGAGGTGCTGCTCGAGACAAAGATCGCCGACGCCATTGGCCAGTGGGCGGCACACGCACACCTTTCACCGTTAGTTTTAGCATGGACCGCTGCAGCCGTTGTGCGCGTCGCCACTGGCTCCGCCACGGTAGCGACCATTACCGGAGCCGGTATAGTTGCTCCGCTGATCCAGAACGACACAACGGTCAATCGAGAATTGCTTGTCCTCGCAACCGGCTCGGGTTCGCTCTTTCTTTCACACGTCAACGATGCCGGGTTTTGGCTGGTCAAGGAATTTTTTGGCTTAACCGTAGCAGAAACTTTCAAATATTGGTCCACCATGGAAACGCTGCTATCCATCCTTGGTTTGGGGGGCGTTCTCTTAGCGAATTTGATCGTCTAGTGCCAACCCTGTTCTTCTTTGGCAGTCCATTTCTCCTATACGCCGTATACGTCGTATACGTCCTATATGTCGTATATGTAGGCCTCATGGGCCCACACAACCGGCGAGCGCTATATGCCTTTGGTTGAGATCCTGGTCGAAGCTCGGCTAGATTCTGAGGAATGGGTGTTACGATTCTGTTGGCGGCGAATTTTCCCACCGGGCTTAGAGATAAGCTCAGATCATTCGTGACGGTGATTGGACCGTGCGGCTCCCCGATTGGTGCGAACCTGACGCCAGAAGAGGCTGCGGGTGTGCGGGTTCTGATCACAATGGGAACTTTGACGACGGATGCAGCGCTCATGGACCGGCTCCCGAATCTTGGCCTGATCTGTTGTTATGGGACCGGTTACGAAGGGGTGGACGTGGGGGCCGCTCGCAAACGCGGTATCCTGATAACGCATAGTCCGGCGGCTAACGCTGCCGCGGTTGCCGACCATGCAATAGCCCTGCTGCTCGCTGTCATCCGCCGGATCGTGATGGCGGACCAGTTTGTACGCGATGGCCGCTGGGTCGGACAATCCGCGGCGCGCATGCCCGTTGTACACGGGTTAACCGGGCGGAAGATTGGGATTTTCGGCTACGGCGCGATCGGCAAAAAAATCGCCGATCGGGCGGCCGCTTTCGAGACGCAAGTTGCCTATTACAATCGTTCGCGGAAGAGCGATGCTCCCTACCCTTTCTATCCTTCACTCCAGTCATTGGCTGATTGGGCCGATGTTCTGATTATCGCCGCTCGTGCAGATGCCAGTAATCGGCACGCGGTTGGCCGCCAGGTGTTGAGCGCCTTGGGACCGCACGGAATCGTGATAAACATTGCCCGCGGATCGATCATTGAGGAACCCGCGCTGATTGAGTTGCTTCACTCAGGTGAACTGGGGAGCGCCGGTCTTGATGTGTACGAGAATGAACCGGAGGTGCCGGACGCGCTCAAAGCCATCCCGCACGTAGTGCTGGCACCCCACATCGGGGGCGGCACTTTCGACGCGCATCAAGCGATGCAGGAATTAGTATGCACTAACATCCGAGCTTACCTTTCCGGCGAATCGATCAAGACGCCGGTTCCGGAATACTAGCCGAAGTTAATGAACCAAGCGGCAAGCCGCATCTACAGAGGTTGTCACCCTGCGGCAATCCTGCTGACGTCGCGGAATTTGCCGCTCTGTGCGCACGTCCCTGTCCCCGTATCTCTGTGGTGAACTCTTCGCTGGGAATGAACAGGCGAGACGCCAATCGTAGACAGGCTGCAAGCCAATTTTACTTTGGACTCCCTAACGTTATAACGTTGTCCCCGCGTTCACGTCCCTGTAGCGAGTTCAACGCGATATCGCTCCAGTTCGGACGGGTCACACTCAAAAATCCGAATCTCTGCGTCCTCCGTGCCTTTGCGGTGAATCCAATTCTCTGCGCTCTCCTCCGTTCCTCTGCGCCCTCCTCCGTACTACAATGGTTGGAAATCTTGTTTTTTGGGAGGATTTCACCTTATTGCGCTAGGGCTGTCTGCGTGGAACGGGCCCCAAGCCAGCGCACAGAGTGGAATTCGACTCATTGATAGAGAATCAATCGACCTTTTGATGGAACTCCAAGATCGCGTAGCTCGATCAACGCGTGATTTGCTCGAAACTATGAAGACAATCCGCGAGGTCGGCGGTAGGCTCCAGCCAAAGCTGACATTTGCCCCTTCAATCAACTTGTGAACACGCCTAACCGGACGACCGCGGCGGCATTTCCTCGCTATTTGAATGGAGAGATTCTGGCGGACAGCAGGTCGCTCCAATGGTCCAACCTCTATGTCCGACATTGCCGCTTTCCGCGCGTCGTTGATCGCTTTCTTGTGCCGGCGACAGCCGAGCCGCACATTAGTTGCACCATCGTTGGTTCAGCCGAATTTCTTGAGCGCGATCCGGGCGGGAAGTGGCTCACCCATCACATCCAGCGGGGTGACATCTTTGTAACCCGCTCACGCACTCCCTACGAGGTCCGCTTCCGTTCGCCGGCAGGCGAAGAGCTGGAAACAATCGCCATCCATGTGGGAATTGATTCGTTCCGAGCCGCGCTGGAAGCCATCTATCCTGGCAACGCTAGCGAAGTGGAAGTGATTGATTTCTTCGGACGCGATGTCGCACTCAGCCACCTGTGCGCCGCTTGCGCCGACCTCCTTTCGGCGCGCGTCCCGGGCAGTTCAAGGATCGTCGCTGATCTCACCCAGCTTTTCGCAACCTACCTCGCTGAGAAATATACTAGCGCCACTTCAGGCAAACCCGAGGTCCGTGGGGGACTGCCGATCCGCCAACTTCAAAAGGTAGGGGATTTCGTCACGGAACACCTCGCCGAGGAGATTTCCGTCGAAATCCTGGCCCAACTAGTTCAACTCAGTCCGTTCCACTTCTCGCGTGTCTTCAAGCAGTCGACCGGCATGTCGCCGCTGCGTTTTGTTACGCGCGAACGCGTCACCCGTGCACAGCAACTCATCCGCGAAACATCCCGCAGCCTGATCGAGATTGCGCTCGACGTGGGCTACACGAGCCCGAGTCATTTCGCTCAAGTGTTCCGGCGTGTGGTCGGTGTGACGCCTACAGAGTTTCGCAGTAAGCTCTAGCCCGCAGTTCTTCGGATTTTGTTCACGTGGCGGTGTTCGCACCGTCGAAGACGGTCGGGATGTCGTGCCGCCCATCGAGAGCGTTGCCGTCGATCTTTCCATCCACCGACGAGAGCATGTGGCAAATGATATAGGGTTTCATAAACTTTTGCCCTTAGCGCACAGTATATCCGCCATCGGCCGCGATCGCTTGGCCAACGACCAAGCTTGAGGCGGAGCTGCAAAGCCAAAGTACCACGTCCGCGATCTCCTCGGCACGACCAATCCGCCCGATAGGCACCTCTTTGAGCATCGCGTCGAGGGCCTCCGCTTGACCGGCGGCCTTCATTTGGTCGGACATCGCCGTCTCGATGAGACCCGGACAGACGGCATTGATGCGAATGCCCCTGGGAGCATATTCCAGAGCCGCGCTCTTGGTGAGACCGATGACTCCATGTTTGGCGGCGTGATAGCTTGCCCGTTCCGGACCGCCCACGAGCCCTCCCAGCGAAGAGCAGTTGACGATCGCGCCGCTGCCTTGCTTGCGCATCTGGCGCAGTTCGAACTTCATGCAACTCCAGACACCACGGAGATTGATGGCCATGACTCGGTCATAATCTTCTCGCGGATAATCCGCCGTTTCGGCCAAAACGTTTTGCACGCCCGCATTGTTGTAGGCTGCATCCAGGCGGCCGAAAGTGGCGATAGTCTGTTCAACCATAGCTTCCACCTGAGCGTCATCAGCTACGTCGCAATGGATGGCGAGTGTATTGTGACCTTGGGCACCCAGTTCCTTGGCGGCAGAACGCACTGCCGCCTCATTCCAGTCGGCTAACACCACTGAAGCACCTGATTCGGCAAAAGCCTTTGCCGTCGCGAGGCCCAGTCCAGATCCGGCCCCTGTAACCAGCGCCACCTTGTTTTCATACGATATGTTCATAACTAAGATTTGTTCATGTGGTTTGCTTCTTGAGATTTTAGCGGATCCTGGGCGGCTGCTGGCCCGCGGCTGTACTGTTCGTCGCTGACCTTCTCCATCCACGTGGAGCTTGTGAGCCGTTGCGCACAATGGTGATGGCCTGCGAATTCGGGTTAGCATCCGCTGGAGCCGTTTGCCCCTGGCTCACCAGCGGGAATGTGGCATTTAGCAGGGATAGCGACAGGAACGCTGAGGCGAATGGTTTCACGACTACCGCGGGCACGCGTTGAGAATAGGGCATGAGCTGCAACGCTTCTCGCGGGATCGTGCTCGGCCTGTCGCGGTCTTGCTGTAAAGGATTTTGGCTACCTCGAGGGAAATTCACGGTCGCCGCGATCCCTCATCTGGCACTGCACCACCTGTTCTCTTAAGACTTGGCCTTGAGTTGAAAACTGTCCAACAAGGCACGCAAAGGGTTGGACATTCTCCCTCTTTGCCATGCCGGGATCGGCCTGGCCACCGCCCAACTTTTAAGCGCCCAAGGCGCGAAGGTCATCGTTACCGGACGCAATCCTGAAACTCTTGCTTCCGCTAAAAAAATTCTCAGCGACGCGGCCGTCCTTCGCTCGGATTCCGGTGATCTGGCTGCCGCCCAGGCGCTGGGCAGCGAAGTCAGAACATTTGCGGATCATCTCGACGGAGCTTTCCTGAATGCGGGCGTCGGTACGTTCCAACCAATTGAGGCGGCAACGCCTAAAAACTACGACGACATGTTCAATGTGAACGTGCGAGGTCTCTATTTCCAGCTTCAATCGCTGCTTCCCTTGTTCGGCAATCCGAGCTCGGTCGTATTCACGTCCTCCGTCGCTGGTTCTATCGCTTACGCCGGCTCGTCGATCTATTCGGCGACCAAGGCCGCGGTCATTTCCCTCGGTAAGACCTTAGCCGTCGAGTTAGCCCCGCGCGGTATACGGGTGAATGTGTTAAGCCCCGGACCGATCGACACACCGATAATAAAGAAAATGGGCCTTCCTGCTGACCAGCTGAAGGGGTTTGAAGAAACGATTGTTGCAAAGTCGCTCTTGAAACGGTGGGGCACATCCGACGAAGTGGCCCGGGCAGCCAGATTCCTGCTGTCGGAGGATTCGAGCAACATCACCGGCACGGAGTTGATCATCGACGGCGGCGTTCGACTGAACTGACCGCGTCCGAACTTCCAACAGAATGGCGGAATGAACGCCTAGTCGCAAAATGGAAACTCAAGCTTTTTTCATCGACCTGACCGAACGTCCGCCGCGGAGCTTTCGCGTCCGGCTGGGCGGGTTCGTGATCCTGGCGCGAATGATCGACAAAGGCAGGGCGACACTTTCCAAAAAGAATGGGGAATACGTTTACAATTCGCCAACCGATCAACATCTGGTGCGTTTTCTTGGCTTTGACGCTGAGGCCCTGTTGAACGAACTGGCCGCCGGCAAAGGCGACGGAGAGATCCTCCAATGGGTATTAGCAAACGCTAAGACACCGCGGGCACCGTGCGAAATCGAAGCCTGGTCGGCCTTCATGGAAAAACGCGGACCGGACAGCGACACGGAAACGCTTGCACTCTTTGCCGAATACGTGGGCCAACATTCTCAAACCCGTGAAGACATCAAAACCTGGTTCGAAGCCGCTGAGCTCGATGACTATGCCAGCTTTGGAGGAAAGCCGTAAATCCCGCGCGGCAGCATGAGTGCTGCCTGCTTGTTGCAAGCCACTAGGCTCAGCGCCACCACACGAAGGAGGGTCATGCTTGAGTCCGCCAATTTATTATTTTGAGAGGATATCGGCCGTCGCGCGGTTTAGAATTTCGGCAACGCGGCAGGCTTCTTTGGGGTCGCAGCCACGCTTGCGGCGAAGTGCGTCTTTGAGAGCCGCTTTGGATTCCCGGCTTTTATCTGGACTGTTGGTGTCTGGCAATAAAGCCGTGAAGAGGCCTAGAGCAGGCAGGAACGCGCAAATGTTATAGACAAAGTCGATGCTGGTGTGGTCTGCGAGTGTGCCGAGTATTGCGGCGCCTAACCCTCCCATTCCGAACGCAAGTCCGAAGAACAGTCCCGAGATCATGCCGACTCGATTCGGGACCAGTTCCTGAGCGTAGACTAGGATCGCCGAGAACGCGGAAGCGATGATTAGTCCGATCAGGATGCTCAGGGCGACGGTCAACGGCAGCGAAACATGCGGAAGCAGGAGTGTCATGGGCAGTACGCCAAGGATTGAAAGCCAGATCACCTTTTTGCGGCCAATTCTGTCGCCTAGAGGACCTCCAACTAACGTGCCGGCGGCGAGGGCTGCCAGGAAGAGGAAGAGGTAGAGTTGCGATTGCTTCTGCGGCAGTTGGAAGTGCTGCATCAGGTAGAAGACGTAATAACTGGTTATGCTTACCAAATAGAAGTATTTTGAAAACGTTAGCAGAACTAACACTGCGATCGCTCCAACCACCTTTTTTCGGCTAAGCGTGCTCACCATTACCGCGGCCTGCTTTTTATGAATGGCCTGTCCGTGCTGTTTGTACCAGTGGGCAAGGCCGACCTGCATCACGATGCCGAGCATCGTCGCCAAAGAAAACCAGGCAAGACTGTGCTGGCCGCTTGGGAGAATCAGGAAAATCACCAGCAGGGGCCCTAGGGACGAACCGAAGTTTCCACCAACTTGAAAGATTGATTGCGCCAACCCGTGTGACCCACCAGAAGCTAACCTGGCGAGGCGGGATGTTTCCGGATGGAAGATCGACGAACCGACGCCCAGCAAGGCCCCGCCAAGCAGCAGCATCACGTAGTGAGTTGCGAACGCTAGAGTGAACAAGCCACTCATTGAGATGGCCATGCCCAACGGGAGCGAATACGGTTGCGGTTTACGGTCGGTGTACAGGCCGACCAGCGGCTGCAGGAGCGAAGCCGTAATCTGGAAAACCAGCGTTAGCGCGCCGATCTGACTGAAGGACAGATGGAAGTTCCCTTTGAAGATGGGATATGCTGCGACAAAGAGTGATTGCGTCGTGTCGTTCAGCAGGTGACAGAAGCTTGCCGCGCTAAGAACACTGTAGGAGGCGGAGGTTCTGTCTGGAGTTTGCAGAGTTGTGCTCATTATTTTGAGAGGATATCGGTCGTTTCTGTTTGGTTGCGGTCGATTTGTGACCAAGGCGGCGAGTGCCTAATCCCTCGGTCCTGTGCGAAAATATCTCTTTGTATTGGCGAGCGTTAGCGCTATAACGGCAAGATATGTCGCTAATCCGCCAAACTGTGCTGATTCCCGATAGCGCGGAGGCGCCGGTGGTCGGAGTTAGCAGTCATTGGCCGTCCCGAAGCGAGAAGGCGCAGCACACCCACTCCCGGCACCAGCTTATGTATTCGAGAAAGGGCGTGATACACGTCTCCACCCCTACCGGAGTCTGGATACTTCCCCCGACAAGGTCGATTTGGATCAGCGGAGGCACCCCTCACGCCCTTCTCGTCAAGCGACCTGTCGAACTCACTATTTTGTGGGTGGATCGGGACGCCCCCGGCGTGCCACATTGGGCCGGTTGCAACGTCGTGAGAGTCTCCCCACTCATCCGTGAACTGCTCAGTGTCTGTTCGAAGCAGCCTTGGGACTATCCGCCCGCCTCTCGCGCTTCGCGTCTCGCGCAGGTTCTTCTCGAGCAACTCGAAGTACACGAGCAGGCGCCGCTGGAGCTACCCGAGTTGAGTGACCCAAGAGCCAAGCGGGTCGCTGCCATGCTCAGAGCAGATCCAGTGGACCGAAGGCCGCTCGCCGAGCTAGCGTCGCGGGCAGGCGCGAGTCACAGGACGATCGAACGCCTCTTCGCCTCCGAAACGCGGATGTCTTTTGGCAGATGGCGCTTGCGGCATCGGATGATTACCGCGCTGGAACAGCTGGCGCACGGGGATAGTGTCAGCAACGTTGCTTACGCGGTAGGTTACCAGACGCCCTCAAGCTTTATAGCGGCTTTTAGGGCTTCATTCGGCACGACGCCAACTGCTTACTTCCAGGATATCCATGATCGGCGCGCTAGCAAAGAATGACCAACTGTTGAGAGTTTGATGTAAGTTTGCAGATGGGCGAGATGAGGAGGAGACAGGCGGCTTCTGGTGGGTTCTCATTGAAGCGGCTGACCCCGGTCCGGGCGCTGCTCGAGGGGCACTTCGACTCCGGCTTCGTCCCGGGCATCGTGCCCGTCCTCGCCCGCCGTGGCGAGGTGCACGTCGAGGCGACCGGCACTCTCGCGTTCGAGGGCGCCGGGTCGAGAACGCCGATGGCAGCCGACACGATCTGCCGGCTGGCCTCGATGACGAAGCCGATCGTGGCCGCGTGCGCGATGGCGTTGGTGGAGGACGGCACCCTGAGCCTCGACGACCCGGTCGACGACTTCCTCCCGGAACTGGGCGACATGACGGTGCTCGTCGATCCCGGCGGGCCGCTGGAGGAGACCGTCGCCGCGAAGCGCCCGATCACGCTGCGGGATCTGCTGACCTTCACCCTCGGAACCGGCATGGTTCCGGCCCAGCCGGGAACGGTCCCGATCGCCGACGTGCTGGACGCTCTCGGCCAGCCACCGCTGGACGGGCGGTGGAGCCGGCCGCCGGCGATGGAGAGTGGAAGCGGCGGGCTCGTGTCGACCGCCGAGGACTACCTGAACTTCGCCTCGGTTCTACTCGCCGGCGGCGCCTACCGGGGCGGGCGACTGCTGTCGCAGGAGTCGGTGACCCTGATGACCAGCGACCAGCTGACTCCGCAGCAGAAGGCGGCCTGCGGGTTCGGGCCGAGGTACCTCGACGCGATGGGCTGGGGCTTCGGGATGTCGGTCATCACCCGCCGCACGAACGGCGGGCTCTCGGTCGGTAGCTACGGATGGCCCGGCATGTACGGCACCGCCTGGTACAACGACCCCGCTGAGGACCTGGCCGCGATCGTCATGATGCAGCGGTCACACGCCGGCAACCAGCAGCTGCCCATGTGGCACGACTTCTGGGCCGCCGTCTGCGAGGCGATCGACTGACCGCGGGCCGCCGGCTCATCCTCGCTTCTTTAAGACAAATTCGCGTGAAATGTCGGGCGCTCATTCCTAAACGTTCGGCCAGTCTTTCAACCGAGAGGTCTTCTCGCAAATGCTCCAGCATCCACTTGGGGAACGGTGATGGCCGACGTTTGCGAACGCTTCATCCCCGGCTACCGGAACCCCAACCTCTGCGACCTGATTGCCAACTCACCGTTCCCGAACTCCGCGTCGGCAAAACAGGGATCGTGAGGTTGCAAAAAAGTCCACTATTTCACTTCAGTTGGGTCAAGAGACCACGGACTACGCCTTTCACAAATGCATCGTCGAGGGATTGCCGCGTGAACCAGCGCCGGTAGAAGAAAGGCGCGACGATTGAGGCTACAAACTCAGACACGTTCGTGCCGGGGACCAACTCGCCCCTCTTCTTAGCTCGCTCAGCAACTGCAAAATACGGAACCATCTGACCGGCGTGCAACTGAGCGAGAAGCTGCGCCAACTCCGGTTCCCGCTCCGCTGCGTCGATAATCGAAGGAAGAACGGCCGCCCAGCGCGCGGATTTTAACTGTTGAGCCAAACCTGTCGCGAGCGCGGTGACATCGCCTTTTAAGGTGCCTGTGTCTGGGATCACCGGCGCAGGTCCAATTTTCGAACAAGCGTCCATTAACAACGCCGAACGAGATGGCCAATGACGATAGATTGTTGTTTTGGAAACACCAGAGCGCCGCGAAACTTCGTCGATGCTGAGACCTGCAATGCCTTCTTCGCTAAGCAATTTATAGGTAACCGCCAAGATCGTATCTTTAGAGCGTTTAACCCTCTTGTCCTCGTGGGGCGGGTTGGAATTTGTCATATTTCGCTTGCAACTTTCATTTACACCAGTACGGTGCCGTATCGTATCACAGCTACTGTACCGTATCGTAGCAAAGATATCCACTCAAGTCATTGAAAGCAATAACACAAACAATAACAACAGGAGAAACGAGTATGTATTTAGTCACGGGCATTACTGGAAATGTTGGGGGAGCTACGGCGCGGCATCTGCTGAAGCAAGGCAAACAGGTGCGAGCACTTGTGCGCAATCGCGAGAAAGCGGCGAAGTGGGCAGACCAAGGCGTGGAGTTGGTGGATGGAGACTGGAACAATGCGACAGCCATAGCGGCGGCGCTCAAGGGTGTTGAGGGCGCGTTTGTTATGTTGCCGGCTGTATGGGCACCCTCGCCTGATTACAGAGAAGCAAGGGGCGTGATTGCGAACTATGTCGCGGCGCTGACCAAGGTAGTGCCCCCGCGGGTGGTAGCGCTCTCGTCGATGGGCGCGAATAGAACAAGCGGGCTGGGGCTGGTCACGGCCTTATCACTTTTGGAGCAAGGTTTTCGCAGCCTGCCATCTCCGGTCGCATTTGTGCGCGCAGGCGGTTTTTTCGAAAACTTTCTTTTCGGCTTACAGGCCGCCCAAGGCGGAACACTACCGGTCTTCTACAATCCTACAAACCGGAAATCGACAATGGTCGCGTCAGACGACATCGGCGCAGAGGCGGCAACGCTTCTGACCGGGCCGGCGTGGTCAGGGCATCGCGTCATCGAGCTGGGTTCGTTGGTAAGCGCGGATGAAGTGGCCGGACAATTGGGTGAAGTCCTGACACTCGACGTAAAAGCCTTTGCAGTCCCGCGTGCAGGGTGGGCGGAAGCGTTCGAGCAGTTCGGCATCCCGAAGGGCCACACTGGACCTGCCGAAGAAATGTTTGAGAGCATTAACGCGGGATGGATGGACCTCGGAATCACGGGTACGGAGCACGTAGCGGGTACGACGTCCGCACGCGATGTGTTTGCGGCTGCTCAGGAGGCGGCCAAAATATAGAGTTTGGGTTTGGCCCGGCTCGGTGCCGCCGCCTTTCTAAAGAATAAGTGCAGGAGGCGATTCCTCCTGCACAGCTTTTGCGCAACGCCTGAAGTTCACCTCCGACAAACGCGTATAAGGGCCGACCTATTGCAGAACGATTAAAACCGTTTGAATAACAAGAAAAGGATCCTTTTTTATATGAAAGCTGAACACACAATAGATCAACCCGCGCGGGCAGGTCGAGCGACTCAAATAGCCGCGATGGTAATAACCGGCCTTGTCGCCCTCATCTGGGTGTACTTCGGAAGGTTATATCTAATTCACGATCCCGACGAATGGAGGATCGCCAATCAGCAGCTCGGATACCCGCTCTATATCATCCCTCTGATTGGCGTGACCCACATCCTTGGTGGCGTCGGCCTTCTGATTCCCAATGTGCCTCGATTGACTGAGTGGGTTTATGGTGGTCTCGCGGTCAATCTTTTACTGGCGTTCTATTCACAACTGAATGGCGGTGGCAGTACTTGGGATAAATTTGATCCGATTCTCGTCCTGGCGTTCGTCTTTGCTTCGTATGTGTTAAGACGCTGCATGCGCGCAAACAGGTGGTCGATATGAAGAACACGCTCGGCGGGCAGTTTTACTTTTCCCAGGCACGTCGGGGAGGCCCAACGGGGATCCGTCCCGCGCCCCTTTGCTTCTGAAACTTCTCGTAAAACGAGGCTTCGCGATCACCCGGTGGCTCGCTGAACTCCTTCGCTAGTAGTCACTTTGGAGAGCGCCGGGTTTTCCTGCGAACCCGGTTTTCCATTCGGACATTACTTGTTTGCGCCGCAATAATTCGCTTCGCCGGGCGGTTTGAATTCTAGCGAGCGTGGGTGGATCTGACACCCATCTTTCAGCCGCCAAACGAATGTGCTCTTCGTTTTTGTGAGCTTGCTCACTGAACAAGAATGCGACGCGGCCTCAAGCACGGACGTGTTCCGATCTAGGTTCCTATAAAGGTTCCAAAATTTATGCAACTCGTTGAAAATCAATTTGGCGGAGGGAGTGGGATTCGAACCCACGGATCCTTGCGGATCTCCGGTTTTCAAGACCGGTGCAATCAACCGCTCTACCATCCCTCCGGCGAGAAGCGGTGGAATTTGCGGCATATTTGCGCGCTTGTCCAGCGCGCGGCGCGTTCGGCGTTCGGCGTTCGGCGTTCGGCGTTCGGCGTTCGGCGTTCGGCGTTCGGCGTTCGGCGTTCGAGGAAATCGTACTCGTACTCCTGCTCGTCGTCGTACTCGATCGAATCAGCAGGGAGATCCCTTCCACGAAGGACCGCTCAAATTCGCGTGCATTCGCGGTTAATCCGTTCTTGTTTTCGATGTCATTTGTCATCTGTCATGCGCGCAGCGCCCCCTATGACCCGAAAATCCTTTCTTAAACACCTCACCAGACTCCCTGTTCTCTCCGCGCTGCGGCGCTATTTCTCGGTCCCGGCCCACGGTGCTTCACCGCCTCCATCTCACTCACGAGTACGTCCCTCTGATCCCGGTTGGCCCGACAAAGCGAGTTGGGAAAAGCTGAAACAAACGGTCAATGGCCGGCTGATTAAGATCGAACCACCCATGGCCGGATACGCCACCGCAGACATCGCAGCTCGCGAAAAAATAATCAAAGACCTGCAAAACCCTTTTTACGTCGGCGATCAACCGGGTGCGACCCAAAGCACCGGTTGGGTCGACGCCTGGATGTCTGCTCCCAGTGTTTATGCCATCGCCGCGCAGACACGAGGAGGCGCATCTGATAAACATTATTGGTGGGCAGGTGATAACGACCAGGTCGGAAAGTATTGGCACGGCTATCGATCGGTTTGGCTGCCTGACTCACTCCTAGCCAAGGACCAAACAAATAGGTTAGTCGACGCTCTCTTTTCAGCGACCCGCCATTGGCGGGTTTCCCTCCACTTCAACAAAGGGTTAGCCGGTGCACCACTAGAAGAAATTTCCGCCGCCCGCGATACTGCGACTAACCCAGCTGTTTTGAACGCATTCGCTCTGGCCATTATTGCCGGTGGTGATCCACCCGTTTACCCCGGCATCCCTGGCCATGAACCCGATGTGACGGCTGCTCGTCAAAACGCAATCAAGATCGCACAAGCAATGACCGAGCTCAGAAAAATCGTTCCCAATCCAGGCTCATATGTTTCGGAGACCAATTACTTTGAGGATTCGTGGCAAGAATCGTTCTGGGGTTCCAACAATCCGCGTCTGAAAACCATCAAACAGAAATACGATCCCGCCGGCCTTTTCTTCGTGCATCACGGCGTCGGCACCGAGAATTGGAGCCCCGACGGTTTCACCCGGACCGTGAATGCGACCGAGTAGGGACAGCGAATGGACACGAATTTACGCGAAGAAGGCAGACGAATCCGCCTAATAGCCAAGCAAACTGACCCAAGTTAACCATCAAAGAGAATGGCAGAAAGAACCAAACACATCCGCAGTAGTTTTGATCAGGCACTCTATGCGCTAAGGAACGATATTTTTATGACGTCGAGTCTCGCGGACCGGATCTTCCAAAACGCTTTTACTGCCTTGTTGAACCGAGTCACTGATCGTTTCACCGAGCTAATTGAAGAGGGATTTACAGAGCCGTAAAAAAGGACTGGCCCCAGCCTTCGGGATCGAATTTTAGCGGCGTTCGTAACCAGCTCATTACCGACTCTTCTATCATCGTCTCTGCGTCGCCTTGTGGCAGATACTCAAGAGCTCGCATGGCATCAAAAACCGGAATTTGATTCACTACAAAGATCTTGCGTCCCCGACGACCGTATCGAATGGCTGTTTCGCTCAAGATGTCCAATGCTTCGATCAGCAATTCGACAGATCGGACCCGAGTTCTGTGGAACTGTTGCTCCATTTCACGACTCAGCCAAAGCGCATTCACAAAGCGATCCAGAAGCTCGAATCTTAATCCAAGATCTTCGACACGTCCTCTGCTTCGTAAGGCAGAAGACCGCAAAATTCCTAATCGGTGCTTTCGGAAGGCTAAAGACGCGTCGACTATGATCAGTAAGGCGCTGAGGAGGGTGTCGATCGAGAGAACAACAAGGTTCGCGATGAACAGCTCTTTAGGAGCTGCGCTGGAGAGCAGAGTGCAGGTTGATTGGATCGCTAGCGATACATAGGCTGCGACAGCAGCAGGACCGAACCAAAGGTGCTGCCAGAATTGCCTCCGCAGCCAGATATCGGGATCGGCCAGCGTCTTCATAATGTTGTGTCTTCCTGGTCTGTTCGGTTCCTCAAATTAGATCAAACTACTGGCTTCTCAAAAGGGCTTTCGAAACCCAAACTTTGGCACAGCTTAACCAGCGAGAGTGCACTGACGTTGTGAACCCAGGGCTGATCGTCGCGGTGCCTTTGCAAGCTCGCGGTCTGAGGAACACCCGGATGCGTCACCTACGGAATTTTAGTACTCGTAGCCGTTTCGGAGCTATGCCTGTTGGCTGTGATGCAAAAATGCGCCGTTGCAATCGGTTGCCGGCTCTAAACGTTGGGAAATCTCCAGGCTGTTGATCTTATAGGGAGTGCTTTAGGCACAATGATGAATAGGTACTCAGATGAAATCGTTTATAATATTCTCGCAAAGTTCCTGGCGCCCACTCGTATGTTGAACGGGGTCGGGCTGGCTCAGGGCGAGTTTCTCGAGCGAGGTGAAATCCTCTTTCCCCGCTTCGATGGCCGCGCCAATGCCGCTATCCCAGGACGCATAGCGACTTTTCAGCAATTGGGTTAGGCGGCCATCGGCGCGAATTGCTATCGCGCTCTTCAGGCCGCGAGCGAAGGTGTCCATGCCTCCGATGTACGCATAGAAGAGATCCACCGGCTCAAAGCTTTCGCGTCGGACTTTTGCGTCAAAGTTGAGTCCGCCAGTTGTGAACCCGCCCATTTTCAGGACTGTGAGCATGACCTGGGTAGCCAAGTAAAGACTGGTCGGGAACTGGTCAGTGTCCCAGCCAATCAATTCATCGCCTGTGTTAGCGTCAAGAGTGCCAAGCGCGCCGGCGCCGGCGGCGATCTCACATTCATGATGCATGGTGTGGCCGGCGAGTGTGGCGTGGTTGGTTTCCAGGTTAAGTTTGAAGTGTTCGAGCAGACCGTATTCGCGCAGAAAGTTGAGACAAGTTGCTGCGTCGAAATCGTACTGATGTTTGGTCGGTTCCTTGGGTTTCGGTTCGATGTAAAAGGCTCCCCTAAAGCCGATCTGTTTCTTGTAATCAACAGCCATTTGCAGAAATTTCGCGAGGTGGTCAACCTCCCGTTTCATATCAGTGTTCCACAGGCTTGAATACCCTTCCCGGCCGCCCCAGAAGACGTAGCCTTCTGCACCTAGCTCATGAGCCACTTCGATTGCCTTCTTCACCTGCGCGGCTGCATAGACAAATACATCGGCATTCGGGCTGGTCGCCGCTCCATGTGCGAAACGCGGATGGATGAACAGGCAGGCGGTGGCCCAGAGTAGCTTAATGCCCGTGCGTTGCTGATCTTCTTTGAGCACCTCGACCACGGCGTCGAGATTGCGGTTAGACTCCGCCAGGCTGGCGCCTTCCGGCGCCACGTCCCGATCGTGAAAGGCGTAGAAGGGTGCGCCCAGTTTCTCGATGAATTCGAACGCCACGCGCGCGCGATTACGTGCGTTTTCAATGGAGTTTGAGCCGTCGTCCCACGGACGGATGGCTGTTCCTGCGCCGAATGGGTCACTCAATATATTCCGGAAGGTGTGCCAGTACGCCACAGAAAAGCGTAGATGTTCGGCCATCGTCCGGTCCTCGATGACCTTAGTGGAATCGTAGTGTTTGAAGGCCAGAGGGTTCTTGGAGGATGGGCCTTCGTAGGGGATCTTGCCGATTTCTGGAAATGCGGGCTTCATAAATTTTTAGCGTCTAACCACGAACGTGTTGAACGAGTCGGCTTCCAAAGTGGAAGCGATTACTTTGTCGCCGACTTTCACACGAACCGGCAACTGCTGGCAAAGGTCATTCTGCATCGCGATCACGACACTTTGGTCCAGATTACCGAATACCACGAGGTTCTCATACCCGGTCAAACTTTTTGTATTCAGACGCTTTGCACCTGACTTAACAAAACGGCTTAGATGTTTGATCAGATAGTATTCGTAGTTGTACTTGAACGTCTTCGACGTCGTGTCGACGCTCAAAAGAGAGTTCTGCGCCCATCCCCAACGGCTGACACCCCCTTCTTTCAGAGAAATATTCCAATAATAATAAGCGCTGACACCGTTCTCGAGGTAGTGCTTCATCAAAGTCCACGCATAGCGACAATATCGCCAGTCATTGGCGCCGTCGCCGCATTCCTGCTCGGTTTGGTAAAGCTTCAGATCTGGGTAGCGCCGATGGATACCGGGAATGGCCCGCTTGCCGGCCCATTGGAATCCTGCACCTTTGACGTGGTTGCTGGCCTTTGGGTCTAGCAGAGCTGCATCAACGAGTTTTTCATTGGCACGTTCCACGGTTCCAAAAAACACGTCCACGCCGAGTCTTTGCATCTCGGGCCCCAGGAAGGCGATAAATCTAGCAAGCCCAACGGGAGTCCAACTGCAGCTCGGGAACGGTTGAGGAGAATTGAACTCATTTTGAGGCATAACCATCTCGATCTTGATACCCAGATTTGCATATTCCTGGATGAACCGCGCAAAGTAGGTAGCATAGGCCTTAAAATAGCGATCTTCCTGGATGAATTGGTCACGACCCTCCTTCGCCGCCTGATCTGGTTTCAACCCGTTGGGTGACATATCTGGTTCAGATGGCTTACCTGCGTAATGGTTGTTGTATTTCATCCAGACTGGAGGGCTCCACGCTGAGGCCCAAATCGTAAGAGCTGGTTGATATTGCAACGCGCTTTTAATAAATGGGACAAGATTTTCAAGATCCCGAGAAATACTAAATTCCTTCAGGTCGAAGTCGTTCGGAACTTCGTCATAAGAATACCAATCAACCGAAAAATCGTTAGCGCCCACCGGCATGCGACAGGTATTGAAGTTGGCACCGACACCGGGAGCGAAAAGCTCGCGAAAAATTGCTTCTTTGTCTACGCTCGCTAGCGTGTTCAAAGAAGTCCACCCGAGTTCATTGAAGCAAGCGCCAAATCCTTCGATGGTCTGAAGCGGTTGATCCAGGTACGCCTCAACGTCCCATTTGCTGTTCGATGCAGCAGAGACTGTTAGTTGATCCTTACTCTGCCATTGCGACTCCTGAGTCGTAGCAATCCATTCAATGTTAATCATCCACTTGTTCCTTGGTGTCTCCAGAAAGATTCGCTCATTCACTTGGTTCCGTTTTCTCTGGGTAGAAAGGAGTGCTTCCATTCCGGAGCTTCCCTCCCACAACGTCGGGCTCTAGCCTTGGCCGCTCCCCTCGAGCGGCCAAGGCGGTGGTCCCCACAATTTGTCTGCATCAAATTTAAGAAAAGCTTGGCCAGAAGAAAGGCGACACTAATGTGGATTGAGCCGGGCATGACTACTCGCAAAGCAACTCGGGAGTTTAATCATGCTGTAGTTATTCCTGAAAAAAAACAACACTCTCTTTTGACACATCTCACCCTAACCCTTGACCGCCCCGGAGGTTAGGCCAGCGATGATGTGCTTCTGGGCCATGAGATAAAAAATGACCGCGGGAGCCAGTGTCAGGCTCACGAAGGCGAGCACCTTGCCCCAATCGGTCCCATACTGACCCTGGTACTGCATGATGCCTAATGGCCATGGATAAAGTGATTCATCATTGATCATCACTAAGGGCAGCAAATATTCGTTCCAACTTCCGACCAGGGACAGCACCCCCACCGTGGCGAGGATCGGCCGGGACAACGGCAAGGTGATCTGCCAAAACATGCGCGGGTAACTGCAACCGTCGACGAAGGCCGCTTCAAATAACTCATTGGGCAATTCCGCAAAAAAGCCCTGCAGCAACACGATCGCGAAGCCCAGGTTGAAAGCTATCTGCGGCAAAATGACTCCCCAGTACGAATCCAAGAGTCCCATGTCGCGCTGAACCTGCCCCGATTTGACGGACACGTGAACTCAAAGAAAATGAGAGAACCCGATGGAAGAAAAAAAGAAGCATATCATCTACAAAGAAGAGTTTAGACGCCAGGCGGTGGAGATGGTGATCCACGGCGGCAAGAGCGTTGCGCAGGTGGCCCGGGAACTTGGGGTCAGTGAGTTCAGTTTAAATCTGTGGAAGAAGAAATATCTGAAGGAGTTCGCACCGGCCCAGGTCGATGGGGAGGAAAGAACTCCGGAGCAGATGTATGAGGAGATACGGCGGCTGCAGAAGGAAAACCAATACCTTAAGACTCAGCGCGATATCTTAAAAAAAGCGATGAGCATACTGGGCGAGGAGCCGAATCCCGGTATGCGGTGATCAAAGCCTTATCGGTGCAATACGCTATCAAGCCCTGTTGTGAAGCGCTGCGCGTATCGCGCAGCGGGTTTTACCAATGGCAGAAGGGGGCCCAGTCAAAGCGAGCCCGTGAGGAGGCCGAGTTGGTTAAGGAGATAAAGTCCATTTACGATGCCAATAAGGGTCGATACGGCAGTCCGCGGGTGACCCAGACTTTGCGCATAACCGGGAAGCGCTATGGCAAGAATCGGGTGGCGCGCCTGATGCGCAAAGATGGCTTAAGAGCCCGGCGTAAGCGGGCATTCCGGCCTCGGACCACAGTTAGTGGAAAGCTCTCTGTACCCAATCTGGTAAAGGATTTGGAGCCGACTCATATCGATCAGATTTGGGTCAGTGATATCACTTACGTGGCAACCCTAGAAGGATGGCTTTACCTGGCAGTGATCCTGGATCTGTTCAGCCGCAAAGTGGTCGGATGGAAGCTGGGAGAATCCTTGGAGGCAGAGTTGGTTCAGGAGGCCCTGGACAATGCCCTGTGCAGACGTGATCCACAGAGGGGAATGTATTTTCATTCCGATCGAGGTAGTCAGTATTCGAGTCAGGCGGTATGTAAACCCTTAAGGGTTATCGGGGCCAATCGGAGCATGAGCGCTAGGGGAAACTGTTACGATAATGCGAAAGCAGAAGCCTTCTTCAGTACGCTCAAAACGGAATGTTTTCCGGCCAGACAACTCTTTGAATCCAAGGCTCAGGCACGACGTGAAATCTTCGAGTACATCGAAGTTTACTACAACAATCAGCGCGTTCATAGCGCGCTCGGTTACCAGACTCCGTCCGGATTTGAGGCGCTTAAGAACAAAACAAAAACCAACTTTTTCGCAGAAAAAGCTACAGTGATCCCTTTTCAGAATGCGTAACGTAGTTCAAGCGAGCAAATGGAATAAATGGAAGGCAGGCCGTAGGCAGGTGCCGTTTATGCCGGATTGCGACCTTGAACTCGAGTGCAGCGTTCTGATCAATCCAACAACCAACAAATAACACGATTCTCGTGTCCGTTTTTTCGGGGGAAGTACAAAGCCCCAAAGCCAAGTAGTTGGCGAGCCACCTTTTTCCCGCAAAGCGTAGATGGGCCAGCACGAAGGCCGCCATGGAACTAACTAGCAACGTTAAGACCACGGTCACGAAGGCTATAAAAGTCGAGTTGCCCAGCATCTGCCAAAAACGTCCGCTCATGGCGATCGAAACGTAGTTGTCAAACAGCCACTGGCGAGGCAACCCGAATGCGTTGGTGCGCAGTTCTCCCGAGGTTTTAAATCCCCCCATGAACGTAGCCCAAAGCGGCAATAAACAGAGCCCGGAGGCCAGCAACAGTACCAGCCAGCGGTAGTAAACATATGGGCCTGAATGGTTCTTTTCCATACTTATCGTCCCTCCTTTGGACGCATGAAAAGCCGTTTGTAAAACACCATCACCAACACGCAAATGACGAACAGGCTCACCCCAATCGCGCTGCCAAAGCCCACCCGCATCCGTTTGATGCCGAAATTGTAAAGATAAGAGACTGCCGAGTTCGTTGAATTGGATGGCCCCCCGTCGGTTAACGCGACAATGATGGCGAAAGCCTGCAATGAACCCAGGATGCTGAAGAATAGCGACAGTACCGCCACCGGGCGCATCAAGGGCAGAACGATGTTCAAGGTGGTCTGCCAAAGGTTGGCCCCGTCGATTTTTGCCGCCTCCAGCACCTCATCGCCTATTCCTTGTCGTCCGGCGACGAAGAGCGCCATGTGAAAGCCGAAGTACTTCCAAACCACCACCACCAGCAGTGCAGCGGTGGCCCAACCCTGTGTGGCCAGCACCTGGGGCGCTTCCTGGCCAAACCAGCGATAAACCACGGCCACAACTCCATAATTGCCGTCGTACATATAACGCCAGATCAATCCCGCTACGATCTCGCCCAGGATGTAAGGCAAAAAGAAGATGGCCCGGAAGACCACGCTGGAGCGGCTCTTGTCCGAAATCATCAACGCAAGCGCCAGCGCCAACGGCACCTGGATGCAGGCTGACACTAAGATGATGAGCAAGTTGTTAAATAAGGATTGGAAAAAGAGCGGGTCATTCCAGACCCGTATGAAATTATCCAGGCCGATCCATTTGGAAGGCGCACCATAGCCGTTCCAGTTAAAAAAACTGTAGTATGCGGCTTCGACCACAGGCCAGGTGACAAAGAGGGTAAAGAGTAAAAGCGCCGGCGGTAAAAAGAGGAGGCAGGTTCTCATCTGGCTCGAACCCGAAAAGTCCTGCAGACGCCGCCACAAGTTTGGTTTGACGCCCATCAGTTGCTCCAACTGGCGCGCCTCGGCAAGGCTTGGCAGGTCTTCCTGTACCTGCGAAGTAATAGTGGGTGCAACGGGACTCTTCCCGGCGGGAGTCATTGGATCGTGGGGAGAAGCCATAGGGTGCCTATCGTGAGTTCAACTCCGAAGCTGACTGCACCCTCGATCTGATAACTGGCAGTGGCCGTTCCCCAAAAAAAGGATTCGGTAGAGGGATCAGACATAGTTGGGAGGTTGTTTCAGGTTCAAGAAATTCGTTAAGTACTACGGCTTGTTCTGCTGCCAAGATGCTTCGAGAGCTTTGGCAGCCTTTTCGGGCGTCGTGTTACCAGAAGCCAAGTCGGCGCTCGCATCATTGAGGACCCGGCCAGTGTCTGGCCCTAACAGTTGGTCCATGGCGATTTGAATCCATTGCGACTTGTCGATTTCCTGCGCGATCTGCCTGAGGAACGGATCTTCGATCGCATCGGCGGTGCCTTCGACCGCAGGGATAAATAGTCCTGGGGCGGCCAGCTTGGTCTGGGTATCTTTTCCTAACCAAACTTTCATGAAATCGATCGTTTCCTTGGGCGCTTCTTTCGTAACAAGCCAGCCGTCCAAGCTCGCAAACAGGTCGTTGGCTTTGCCTTTGCCTCCTTTGACTTCTGGGAAGAAAACCCAGCCCAGCTTTTCGTTAGGTAGACCTTTCTTGTCAGTGGAGTCCGCCCGACCCTCAACCAAGTCCCAGGTACCCATTAGATGAAATGCCGTCTTGCCGTCATGAAAGGTTCCCGCCGCTTCCGCGTACGTATTGGCCAAATAGCCTTTTTGGAATGGTTGCAGGGCGGTGAAAGCCTGATAAAGCTGGAAGGCTTTGACTACGTCGGGACTGGCAAAGCCGCCGTTCTTGTCATGGTACACCGCTTCCATACCATCCTTGCCCAGGATCCGCATCATCAACATGGCGGTGTAAAAATGCAGTGGCCACTTGTCTTTGCCACCTGCCGCCACCGGAGTAATGCCGGCAGCTTGACACTTTTTGACTGCGTCGACAAAGTCGTCCCACTGCTGGATTTTTGTCGGATCCACTCCGGCTTTCTGGCACAGCTCCTTATTGTACCAGAGCACGATTGGCGCGACGTCGTTCGGCAGTCCGTAAAGCTTACCATCTACGGTAAAGTTTTGGATGGTGGCCGGGTAAAAGGTATCCTTAAACCCACCTTCGCTAGCTGCTTTCGTAATGTCCTGGCAAATGCCCGAACCGACCTGCTCGTACATCACCCCACCGCCCCAACTGTGAAACGCGCTCGGCCGATCCTTGGATTGGAGCAGGGTTGGCAATTTGGCCTTGAAGGCCTCATTTTCCAGATAGTCGAATTCCACTTTGACACCGGGGTGAGCGCTTTCGAATTTCTGAGCAGCCTCCTGCCAGATCGCCATGATTTTGGCGTTTGATTGAAGATGCAGGATTTTAATGACCGTCTCAGCCGGAGCGGACGACAGAAGCGATGCGAAACACGCACAAGAGAGAAGAGATTTGAGATTCATTGGTTTGGTGGGGGCGAAGTTTTAGCCAGGTCAACCGAAAGATCATTCCCCAAGTCCAAACTGGGATTGATAATCTGATCAACGGGTTCAGAGTGTGCCAGGAAGCAAGAAAACGTCTTCGCAAAAAACGGCAAAAACTGATACTTTTCTGTACCTAATAACGAAGTTCTTGAACCAGAGAAGCCAATGAACAGGGCGCATTTGGTTCTGTAGAGGCGAAAGTGCCTGGTATTTTTGGATCTCTACGGTGATGACGCCCAATTGGACTAATGCTATTCGGTATTAAAATGGCTTTGCCCTTTTTGAGGTTTAAGTGACCTCCTCTTGGGCCCAATGCTTGCGGTACTCTTTCGGCGTAACCCTGTATTTCCACCGGAATTGGCGATTGAAATTGGCGAGGTTGGTAAAGCCGCAGTCGTACGCAGTTTCTGCGATAGTCTTGTCGGTCTCTCTTAAAAGTTTGCACGCATAGCTAAGACGAAGGTCGATCAATGCTTCGATGAAGGTGCGACCTGTCTCACGCCGAAAGAAACGGCTAAATGTTGCTTCATTCATGGCGACCGCTTTGGCTACTTCTGGCACAGAACAGGATTCTCGAAAATGAGTGCCCAAGTATCGGTAGACGGATTCGATGCGGCGCTTTGCTTCGCCAGAATCTTGAAGGTGATAAGCCGCTGCGCACAGGGTGCGGCTCTGGGCATCTCGACTCAGCAACGCCAACATTTCGAGCAAGGTCAGTAAGCGTTTCGGACCCGATTCGCCGCCTAGTCGCATCATAAGCGGCACCGCTTGCGCCGCCATCAGGTGGGAGAACGCAACCCCTCGAGAAGCCACTTCAAGGAGCGATTTTAAGCGAGCTAGTTCGGGAAGGAGTAGCAGGTATTCACCAAATATCTCCGGTTTGAACTGAATCACGCACGCTTCAGCGTACTGACACTCGGCGTCGTTGACCCAAAAGTGTGGCAAGTTGCTGCCCAGCAAAACGAGGTGCCCGGCCTTGAACGTCTGGCTCGAATCACCGACAAATTCCACGCCATCCCCGTCCACAAAGTGGATCAACTCGATCTCTGGATGGTAATGGTAAACGAACCGGAACCGACGCGCTCTCACGTGCTTCCAGAGAACGGACGAATCGTTCTCAAAAGGCACTTTTTCAAACGCAGCGACTGCGGCGCCTGGGGATGGCTTCTCGGCGCTCATTGCAATTCATTTTGTGCCTTAAGCCGCGCGAGTTCCAGAAAAGTTCTACTTTGCGCCGAGCCACTGCTTGTTTCGCTACCAGGACTCCTCAATCGCTTTGGCGCCTTTCTCGGGCGTACTGTTGCCGGAGGCGTCCTCAGTGATTCTTTGACAGCGTTGTCTGTGAATTTGGAAATTATTTTGCGTGATTGTTTGGTCGATATTTTGCGCGCTCCTCATTCAATTCCCGGGTAAAAGCAAACACACTGAGAGCTTCGCTATTTACTGATGGCCGACGATACGATGCGGGACATACGGCTCTTCCAGGTATGCGACCTCTTCCTGGATCAGTTTAACAGACAGAGCGCCCACGGCATCTTCCAGATGTGTGATCTTCGTTGCCCCGACGATAGGAGCAATAACCGGTTTCTTCTGTAACAGCCAGGCAAGCGCGACATGAACGCGTGGAACCCCGCGCTTTTCTGCGATTTCTGCGACCCGCTCTATGACTTGTCGGTCGGTTTCGGCTGTCGCATCGTATTTGCTCTTCGCGATTTGATCGGTTTCGGAACGATGCGTCCTCTCCGACGACCAGTCACGGCTCAATCTTCCAGATGCAAGCGGACTATACGGAATCACCCCGATTTTCTCCTCGCGACAGAGCGGCAGCATCTCCCGCTCCTCTTCGCGGTAGATGAGGTTGAGGTGATCCTGCATTGAGACGAAGCGGGTCCAGCCATACTTCTCGGCGACGTGCAGCGCCTTCTGGAACTGCCACGCGAACATGGCGGAGGCACCGATATATCGCGCCTTGCCGGCCCTCACCACCTCATGTAGCGCTTCCACCGTTTCCTCGATCGGGGTTTGGTAATCCCAGCGATGGATCTGGTAGAGGTCCACGTAATCCGTCCTAAGGCGCTTCAGACTTTTGTCGATCTCACTCAGGATCGCCTTGCGCGATAGCCCGGCGCCATTCGGTCCGTCGTGCATTTTGCCGTGCACCTTGGTGGCGATGACGACCTCATCCCGATTCGCAAAGTCTTTCAACCCGATTCCGAGGATCTCCTCACTCGTTCCACTGGCGTAGACGTTGGCGGTATCGAAAAAATTGATCCCCAACTCGAGCGCTTTCTTGATGATCGGCTGGCTGCTTTCCTCGTTAAGCACCCATTTGTGAATCCCACGTTCTGCGTCACCGAACCCCATGCAACCGAGACATATTCGAGATACGTCCATTCCGCTGTTTCCTAGCTTCGTGTATTCCACGTGATCTTCCTTCCTTTTCTATCAGAGGTTGTAATCCAGTGATCCGAATGAGCGCCTTTCTTCCAGCACACGATGCGCCAATTACAAGTGCTACTTTTACTTCGAATGCAGTGTGCATTTAGTTTTCTAGGTCCTCTACCGTTTGCATGAGTTTTGGGGTTATAACGCTACCAGAAATGGGATGACGGGCTCGTCCTTCAGAAAAGAAGGTCAAACTGGTTTTTCAGTGTCCGACTCGTTTTTCCTCCTCTGTGGGATATCGATCCCCTTGTAGCTTAATCTTCGAGACGGCGTGATTGAGGTCGCGCCATTCTTCGGGAGTGAATTCAAAGTCTAACGATCTCAGATTCTCTTCCAGACGCTCCAGTTTGGTGGTACCCGGAATGGGAACGATCCAAGGTTTTTGAGAGAGCACCCAGGCGAGCGCGACTTGGGACACGGTCGCTCCTTTCCGTCGACCAAACTCATTGAGCAGCTCGACAAGAACGCGATTCGCTTTCATCGCCTCTGCGGTGAAGCGGGGTAAGGTGGCGCGGTTGTCGTTACGGCTGTCGAACTTCGTCCGCTCGTTCAAAGCGCCGGCGAGGTAACCTCTGCCGAGCGGGCTGTAAGGAACAAAACCGATACCGAGTTCTTCGAGTGTCGGCAGGACTTCCTCTTCCGGCTCCCTCCACATCAGGGAATATTCGCTTTGAACAGCGGTCAGAGGCTGAATGGCATGGGCGCGACGGATCGTTTGTGCGCTCACTTCACAAAGACCGAAATGCTTCACCTTGCCTTGCTGAATTAAATGCTTCACGGTCCCTGCCACGTCCTCAATGGGCACGTTGGGGTCAAAGCGGTGCTGGTAGAAAAGATCGATGCTTTCGGATTTGAGTCGTTTGAGCGATTCTTCGGCAACTTGGAGGATATGCTCCGGACGACTGTTCAGACCCGTCGACTTTCCGTTCTCAATATTGGACCCGAACTTCGTGGCAATGACCACCTCCTTGCGGAAAGGAAAAACCGCTTCGCCCACAAGTTCTTCGTTGATGAAAGGACCGTAGATTTCTGCGGTATCGAAAAAGGTAATGCCAAGCTCCACTGCTTTGCGGATCAGCCCTATCATTGCATTCCTGTCGGGGGCGGGGCCGCGATGGTAACTCATGCCCATGCAGCCGAGCCCGATAGCTGAAACTTCCAGGTTACTGTTTCCAAGTTTGCGTTTTTGCATTTTTTGAATTTCTGTCCCGACGATACAATCAGCTAGCGACCCGGTGGCTGCTCTCGGGATCGTGCGGTCCCTGTCGAATTCTTGCGCAAAAAAAGGTTCTGTAGGGAGGAGACTAAGCGCTTAAGCCACCACGCTACGTAGAGGGCGTCATCGACCGCAACGGACCAAATCCACGTCGGGGTGCCGTACGTTACCCCTCCGTCGCGGAACGGTGAGATGTGCAAGTCATCGGCCTCAGCGATCTTGCGCAGTTCGTCTTTCAACCAAGAGATCATTGTGGGTTCTCCTTCAGACTTGATATGGTTAGGGACGGCCACGCCTCCGACCGTCGTACTTTGAGGGGGTCTCCGGTCTGATCGGAGATCTGCGATCCTTCTGCCATTGGTAGACCAAAGGCCGCTGGGCGTAAAAGCGATCGAGGGCAGCCAGCGCGGTTCTAAGTCTGCATTGAGGGTACAGTAACCGAGTCCAGAAGCCAAGTGCGTGACGCAGCGCAGAAGCAGCGCGATTCACCCTTGAGCGATGACCAAGAAGCAACTGAGGCTTGGCTAGGCAAAGAAGTACCGACGGCTAATGACGCCATTGCGATCTCGGCGTCGATTCCGTCGTTGGCATCCGTAAAGAAGCAAGTTTTTGTGGTCATAATATGATTCGTTCTTTTTTGGCGAGGTTAGTCATTGGGGCTTGGTGGATCTTCGGCCATCGACCAAGTAGCTGCTCTCGGGATCGTGCGGCACCTGTCGTATTCTTGCGGGAAAGCGGTGCGATTTAGTCCACAATCACGGGTATCTCTCACTCGCCGATAAAGAGGTTCTGCTTTAGCATATCGATTCTGATCGTCGAAATGTTCTGCGTGCCAAAGCAAACGAGCGCAGAACCAGTTGCTCTCCTGTCCGAATACCTCCGCGGCAATTTTGGCGCAATCTCGGTCGATTGGTAGGAGTGGTTTTAGGCGAACCTGGGTTCGCCTAGGAGAAAGAGGAAGGAGAGGCCTCTGTGCGGGCTCGACGGGAATGAAGTCTTACCCGAGTGAAGTGTGCTTTATGAATCCGCCTATGATCCAGGAAATACGACGTCGCGGGCCATATCGCAGCTCAGTCGGTTTGTCACCATCGCTCTCAGTCAACGGGTTTTGCGCAACCTGTTTTTGAGAGAAATGCGCCTGGCGGAGTGTGATCGAAAGGTGTCAATGAACGGGCCGAGACGCCTGCTCGAGCTTTCGTTGCGACAAATATTTCTTTGCAATTCGAGCACTTTCCAAAATTAACAAGCTGAATATCAAGTACCGGGAAACGTACCAGTGTCCTTTCCCGGCGATCGTTTGGTGGTAAAGCAATATTACGGCCGCGAGGTAGACTAGACGGTGGAGCATTTTCCAATTTTTACCGCCCATTTTTTTGATAACCCAATTGTTGCTTGTTAGCGCGAGCAGAACCAGGATCGAGAGGCCTGCGAGTCCAAACCAAGTAAACGGTTTGGAAAAGCTTTGAAGCAAATCATCCACATCTCCCTGGTACAGAATGTGACATCCAAAATGGAACAATCCGTATAGACAGGCGGAGACTCCGATCCAGCGACGATGCCGGTTCAATCCGTTTACGAGACTCGAATGCGGAAACAGAACTTTGAGGGGCGTTAGAGAAAGTACCGCGCCAAGAGTCCAAATTGCTATTTCACCGGATACGTGAAGCAGCCGGTCAATTGGGTTTGCTCCCAGCTGGTCCGTGAAGATCGGGATGATCAGAAACCACGCACCAACTCCACTCAAAACGCTGAAAGCGAAAAACTTGGTGGAAACCAGCTTCGAAATCAACTTCATGGAAGGTCAGGATCGCTTTTGAAAAGGCCCTGCGCCGTGAATAGGAAGATTGCTGAGCTCTTTCGACGTCAGATCGTCAAAAATTCTTTCGCAGATCCATTCCTGAGTACAAAGCGGCCACTTCCTTTTCGTACCCGTTGAACTTTAGCGTCGCTTGACGACCGCCGAAGATTCCGGCGCCAATGACGCGTTCGGTTTTCTGACTCCACCTCGGATGATCGACGTCAGGGTTCACATTGGCGTAAAAGCCATATTCATTGGGAGCCATCTGATTCCAAAGGGTAGCCGGTTGCGTTGCAACGAAATCGATACGGACTATCGATTTCGCCCCTTTGAAACCGTACTTCCACGGGACGACGAGACGAATCGGGGCGCCGTTTTGGTTCGGAAGTGGTTTGCCGTAAATGCCTGTGGCTAGAAACGCGAGTTCATTGGTTGCTTCCGACAGAGTTAATCCTTCGGTGTAAGGCCAACTAAAATCCTGGGATCGTTGTCCAGGACAATTGGCCGGATCCAAGAACGAAGTGAACTCAATGAATTTAGCTTCCGGCTTTGGATCCGCCATTGCGATGAGTTTCGCGAGCGAGAAGCCATCCCAGGCGATTACCATTGACCATGCTTCGACACATCGGTGCCGGTAGTTGCGCTGCTCAATTCCGCCGATCGATTTAACCAGCTCGTTGACATCAAATTTTTGCGGTTTGTTGCAGAGGCCACCGATCTCAACGGTCCATGGGTCTGTCTTCCAACCTTTGTTCGCGTTCTCCTTGGGATCTTCCTTTTCCGGACCCCACTCGTAAAAATTGTTGTAGCCTGTCACGCTCTCGTATGGTGTAAGCTTGACGCCTGGCAAATTGTACTGGGCATTCAGCGAATCGGGGAAGCCGAAAGTCGCGGCGAGGCTCATTCTTGGAGCAATTACTGTGGCAAGCACCCCTAAACCGGCGGTTTGCAGGAATTTGCGCCTGTTTAGATATTCTGATTCAGGCGTCACTTGCGAGTCAGGCAGCCGCCAGGATTTTCTTTTTTGGACGTACATAGGCTGATTGTCGGGCCGGAAAGGTTAGATCATGAAGCCATCGCTACAAACCAATTTGAGGCGCGGTGCCTCGGAATTATTCCTTGGTAACGGCGCAGTGCGGAGCTCGAGCTAAAATCGTATAGCTATCTGGATTGCGCGCTTGTCCAGCGCGCGGCGCGTTCGGCGTTCGGCGTTCGAGCAAATCGTACTCGTACTCCTGCTCGTCGTCGTACTCGATCGAATCACCAGGGAGATCCCTTCCACGAGGCGCGCAAAACGCCGCGCCGACTACTTGACCTGTCCCCATCGCCTCCACAGTGAAACTGCGAACCGTTTCTTTTTCCGGGGAGTGTAGCGTCATTCTTACTAGCGAAGGATTCTTCTCGCGACCTTCTCAACTTGGATGACGGCGTCCTTAGCGGTCGTTTGACCGGTGAGTACCTTATTCACGTTTTGGAAGAAGGCTATCGAAAGCGTATTGTAGTCTGCACCCGTGACCGTTGAAGGGCGAGCCACTGCGTTTTCGAGAGCTGGCAGAATGTTCTTGAAATGCGGATTTCTAGCCAGGACATCCGCATCGAAGTAAAGGGCCGGTTGTGTTGGGAGGTAACTCAGCTGGATTGAGCGCCGTTTTTGGGCCTCAGTGGAACAAAGATAACGAACCAGATCCGCTGCTGCATTAGGAACCTTTGAATAGCTGGAAACCATCAACTGCCATCCGCCCAAGCATCCGGTGTTTTTACCGTCGGTTCCGCCCTTCGGCAGAACCGAGACATCAAATTTTCCTGCGATCGGGCTCATCCGATCTTGTCCTAACGCATAAGCATATGGCCAATTTCGCATGAAGGCGGCGTTGCCTGCCTGCCAAATGTTACGCACATCTTCTTCGCCGTAGGTGGTGACGCCTAGCGGCGAAATGGTTCCAACCCAGCGTTTCGCGATCTGAAGAGCCTCGATAGCTTTCGGATTGTTGATTGTAACCCTCTTGTTGGGCTCCACGATGCCACCCCCGCCATAGCTGTCGATCCATTCAATCGCATCGCAGGTCAGGCTTTCGCTTGCCTTGCCTTGAAAAACAAAGCCTTGAAAATCGAGTTTACCCTTCTCTCGCTCACCGTCCTGAATCTTCTTGGCCATTTCAGCTAGTTCTTCCCATGTCTTCGGCGCGTCCTTGTACCCGTATTTCTCAAGAAGATCGGTTCGGTAATAGAGCAGCCCTGTGTCTGTGAACCAAGGGATGGATACCAGCTTGCCGCCGACGGTATTGTTCTGAATGATGCGCGGGAAGAAGGCTTTGATCTCGTCGACACTGTAATACTTCTTCAGATCGACCGCATGCGGGGCTGCCAAACCTTGCCAGAGACAGTCGACCATGAAAACGTCGATATCGGCGCTTTCTGCCGCCCAGTATTGCTGGAATAACTGGAGCGTAGCAGAAGCGTCGAAGGGACGACTGATATATTCCATCCTATTGCCTGTCTTCTGGGCCCACTCTTCTGCGGTCGCTCTGGTCCAACGACCGCCTTCTCCGACGTCGGAGTCGCCGGCAAACCGGACGATGACCCCGGCTCCCACGACCCCATTTGCTGGTTTCCATTCGACTGCGGTTGGACTTGGAGTCGAGGCGACGATCGGCGCGGGTTGAGTAGGTAGGGACTTCGATTCGACTGCCGTTGGACTCGGAGTCGAGGCGACGATCGGCGCGGGTTGAGTAGGTAGGGACTTGGATTCGACTGCCGTCGGACTTGGAATCGAGGCGACGATCGGCGCGGGTTGAGTAGGTAGAGGCCGCGAAGGTCTGTTTGCGAGGTAAAAGACTCCACCGATCGCCATGGCTGTCGCGATTGCCAAAACAGCAATTACCTGCTTCGACGGCCTCCTTTCTCCAGATCGCCCTGACGAGGACGGAGGAGGCTTCTCAGGCTTTGGCGGCGGCGGATGGACCGCTTTCGGGATCTTAGCGGAAGGTTTCTTCGATTCAGATTTAGCAGTGTGCGACGCTGCCCGAGGGATGCGCTCGGAAACGCTCTCCTTAAACACGCTCCAGAACTCTTCGCAATTGAGGTAAGGCATGGCCTCGCCAATCGATCCGAAAGTTTTCCACAATGCCTGGTTCCCGGATTCGTTTAAGAGAGGCAGCGGGGAGGGACGTTCGTTGGCTCGCAGCGCCGGCGCGTGTCCGCTGATCAACTCGTAAACAAGACATCCTAAAAGCCGCACCGCTTTATTTCCTCGGATGCCCGCTTCCGCCTGTGTCATCGAGAGCACTCGGCTCGACGGCACAAGCGTCTGACTAGACCACGCAGGGCGCTCCCGGAAAAGCAGCGGCGCGAGACTTATTGGGTTTAGCTTCAAGGTGCACCTCGCCCACGTCTTGAAATCTCCTAGCGCCAGACTTTCGAATTGATCGGGGCGCACATCTGCCGGGCAACAGAGGAAAAGTTTCCTGATGCTCACATCGACGAGTCCCAAACCCTTTTCCGACACAAAGTCCAAGGTCGCGGCGAGCGATTCCAACAGTGTTACGACTTCCTGCGGGCTACACGATCGCCGCATCCGGAGTAGATCATAAAGCAGGAATCCGTGCAGCCATTCTCGTACGAAACAGGGCGTACCCCGCTCGAGAATAAAGTTGCCGCAAAGATGCGGATTCGGTGCGCCGTTGACGACATCGATCTCACTCTCCAGCAACCCCAACAACGCTGCATCTGACGCTATTTCGGGGTGCAACAGTTTGAGAGCGACTCGCGCCGCCTGACGGGTCGTGGCCTTTTCGTCATGGGCCATAAACAATCGACCGCCGTTTCCCTCACGTTGTTCCTCTTCGAGACGATAGCGTTCGGCGAGGAGAATACCGACGTCTATCCGCAGATAGGCGTCCAGCGACGGCGACAAGACGGTGGCCGATCCACCGCTATCAAGAGAGCGGACATCTACCCCCGTTGCTAACGGGTTCTTCGATTGGGCGGCAGTGCGCACCGGAATTTCCCCGAAATCTGCCGCCAGATTTGCCGCTGTCCGTTCGATTTCTTCTTGAAGTTCCTGCGGGCTGCGTGGCCGCTTATCCGGGTTTTTGGCGAGCATCCTCCGCAGCAACTCAACAACCAGGTCCGGAATCCCCTGCAACTGTTCGAAGGGCGGCGGCTTCATCGCGTGAGCGATCAAGACCTGGTTAACATTCCCCACGAACGGCGGTTTGCCGATCAGGAGAAACCAAAGTGTCGCTCCAAGCGAATAGATGTCACTTCGGGTGTCGAGATCGCCCATCTCGCACTGCTCCGGGCTGGCATAGGCGGGGCTCCCGACAAAGCTCATCGTGTGAGTCACCCGGGATAAATCCTGGGTGCCCGGACCGGCCCCTTTGGCCAAGCCGAAATCAATCAATTTGACATCCAGATTTCCGGTTCGGTTCACCCTTGCCATGATATTGGCGGGTTTGATGTCCCGATGGATGAGATTATGGACCTGCGCCGCTTCAAGGGCCTCGGCGACTTGCAACACCACCTGTAGTGCTGCCGGAGGCGAGAGTGGCCCCCGCGCTTCTACGTAGCGCTCCATGTCCTCCCCGTCCACCAATTCCATTGTGTAGAAGTAGTCATTGCCCTCTTGGCCTAAATGGTAGATAGCTGCAACATTCGGGTGCTGGATCTTTGCTGCCGCCCGCGCTTCTCGGAGAAATCGGCGGCGGGCCTCGTCGCTGCCCAGGAGATCGGCGGCAATTACTTTCAGTGCCACATGCCGATCGAGTGAGGTGTCAAACGCCTTGTAGGTGACCCCCATTGCTCCTGGTCCCAAGCGGAATAGAGCCCCATCCGGACGCTTGATAATATGGTAATTGGCAAATCTTTCTGTTCCGGCGGGCTCGGCACCGGGCCCCGGCTTGGTTTGTACTTCTTGTATATCGGAAACGCCTTCCCTGAGCAGCGCCGAGGTGTGCTGCAGAAGCTCTGGGAAATGCGTCTCGGGCGAAACGCCCTCGAACGCGTTGAGCCAGTGCTCGACAGACAGAAAATAGGCAAGATCATCGCTAGGTTCGAAGTCCTCGATCCGAAACGCAATGAGGTGGAGCCGGCTGTGAGCGGCCCGTTCGATTTCGCGCAATACTTGGCGCGACTCGTCTGATTTTCGACTCAAAACCAGCACAAACGCCTGCGCTCTGCGGATGGCTTCAATGATCTGCCCGCTGTAGGGGCGGCCCGCCATTACATCGCGCGGTGCTATCCAGCAAGTGAGTCCGGCGGATTCCAACGCCCTGCAGGCATCAAAGGCGACAGCCTTGTCCTCGGACGAATAAGAAATGAAAACCGCGTGCATCGGGCCTTTTTTGGCAGCCTATTTCCCATCAATTCTCTAACCATCCGTGGACTTGCTAGCCGTAAAACTAAGTCCTCTTTTAGTCGGCTAAGCTCATCTTGCCAAACCTATTATAGGTGCAATGCGTCTGTGAACAGGTGCCCGCGACGGCGTCTTTGGTTAACTAGGCCTACCTTACTACGAAGCGCGCTATGCCTGAATGAACCAACGCGTCCTGGGGCTCACGCCGAGACAAATTGAACCCGACTCTCTGATCAGAAACCCCGATGCGAGGTCCAGCCTGCGGCGCGTTCGGCGTTCGGCGTTCGGCGTTCGAAGTTCGAAGAAACGATCGTACTCGTACTCCTGCTCGTCGTCGTACTCGACCGAATCACCAGGGAGATCCCTTCCACGAAGGACCGCGCAACGCCGCGGAGGCTGCTTGATATGTCCCCAAATCACCGACGCAAATAGGACGCGCAAGGAAGGCGAGGACGCGCTCGCGCTGAGTCACGATTTTCGGGTACTTGCTGCCAAGTGCTCGGAAAGACTGAAGCCGTTCGGAAAAACTATCTGGGATGCCACGGAATTTTATCTGGAGCATCTTGAGCGAACGAAGGACTCGATTCTCGTGCCGGTCACAGCGACCGACTACCAAGAGTCCAAAAAGCGAGCAAAGCTTTCCGAGAAGCATCTAGCCGACATCCGGCTCCGGCTTGGTCGTTTTGTGGCAACGTTTGGCAACATGCCGATCAGGAGCATCGCAGCCGCTGAGATCGAGACCTGGCTGCACGATCTTGCGCTTTCGCCGCAGTCGATCAACAACTACCGCGTAATCGTTGGGGCGTTCTTTGAGTATGCTCTGAGGCGAGAGCTGGTTGTGAAGAATCCGGTTGCGGCCATCGACAAAGTTAAGCTCGTTGATAAGGCCGCTGAGATCTTCACTTCCAAACAACTTGCAGACCTGCTCGTCGCTGCACCGCAATCCCTGCTTCGACATCGACGCGCTCAGAAGGTCGATCAACCTTTCTGCGTGGCCGAACAGCGATCCCAGACTAACAAAAGCGAAGAATCCGCTGCGAGGCAACTAGGGCGTGTCTGACTGTACTCGCTCTCGGTTTGAGCTGGGTGTCGGCATGGATGACATCGCTCATGATCTGCCCCACTTCTGCAATTCGGGAAAGTCGAATTCCCGCCAGCCGGGCACATCCGCAACTTTGAAGAACTCATGGCCGTGCTCGGCGACTGCTGCTCCACATGCCTCACCAGCCTGGACATCTGCTGCCTTCTGTTCGTCTGCGCCGAACGGAAATGTCGCATCAATGCCCATCGCGGATCCAACTCGCTTGTTTAGCGGGACAGACCCATCGATGGACGGATCCAAAGTGCCTCCTGGTAGACCATCAATAATAATAACGTCGCGGGCCGGTTGGGTACGGAATGCGATCGCCCATTCAACCTGGTCGGGATTGTTGACATCGATATCGGGATCGACCACGACCACGATCTTGGGACGCTGGTTGCTTGCAAACGTAGTCAGGATAACGTGGCGCGCCTCTCCCGCATACCGTTGTTTCATCGATATGACTATATAAAATGCAGTCCCGCCGGATGGTGGAATTGCGACGCGGGTGACTGTTGGATGCTGGGCTTTCAGCATGGCGAAGTAAGATGCCTCGTAAGGCAACTGTTTGAGGATATGATTTTCAGTCGGCGGCACCCCGGTGAGAAGGGCTTGGAAATAGGCGCTATTGCGATGCGTGATCGCCTTTATTCGTGCGATCGGCTTATTTGAACCTGGTGTGTAATATCCGGTGAATTCTCCGAGTGCCCCTTCGAAGACTTCCTTTGTAAAGTCCACCTCTAGCTCGAACACCAGTTCGGCACGCGCGGGTACCTCGACATCGATGGTCTTACAACGGACAAGCTCCACAGCGGCGCCGCGCATGCCCCCCACAACTTCAAAGTCGTTGGTTCCATCGGGCACCTGGATCGGGCAAGTATAGGCTATGACCGGATCCACGCCGATCACCAGAGCCGCATGAAAAGTCGTGCGCCCCTGACGGCGAGCCTTCGCGAGATGCCGCCCAAAGCGGTGGTTCGGCAGTGCCAGAAAGCTCATGGTCTGCTTGTCGATGACCTCGAAGCGATAATGTCCGATGTCAGGAATGCCGGTTTCAGGATCTTTGCTGACAACGATCCCGGCGGTGATGTAAGGTCCACCATCATCAGGGCTATACTTGGCCACGGGAAGCTGGGAAAGATCGACTGCATCGCCCATAATAATATTTTCATGCACGGGGGCATCTGCCACGACAATCGGAGGAATTCTGCTCGACAGTCCGCGCAAGATCCTGTCAAAGACCACCTGCTCAGTCGTCTGCAGCGCGATCAAGGATTTTGCACGTGTGTTGTAGACACCGCCTACCAAAGGGAACGCAGTCCCAGTATTCTTGAATATGAGTGCCGGACCCGACACTGACGCGCTCTTCCGCATCGCCTTCGCAACCTCCAGGTCTGGAGAGATGGGGCGATCCAGTTCGAGAAGCTCGCCAGCGCTGCGCAAGGCATCGAGAAATTCGCGGAAATCTTGGTATGGCATGATGGTGATACTTTTTGCTCTGCAACCGGCGAGACGCAAGGCCAGGTTTGCACCCGGCGGATCCAATTTGAGCGGCACCTTGCGAAACGGCAAGATAAGTCGGCGTCGCTCCTTCCATGCTGTCTAACCTTTTTCCCTCGGGGGACTACGCTAAGCAAACAGCGTAGTTCGGATTCGTCCCAGGGAAGCTGCCTTTCCGTAGACTAGTAGCTCGTTTCTTGAAATCAGGGGTGACCGCTTGAGCGATCTGCAAACGCAACTGATCGGGCAAATCCTTGCCTCTTAACCAAGTTGCCACTTTACTGGCAACAACCCGCTAGGCCCTACTCCGTTGCCAAGTTGTTGCCAGTTTTAGATTCGTAACCGTTCGTTTTCGTGAGTCTCCAGTAGCTATCCTACGAGGGCATGTAATTTCTCCGAGGGAGGATTTCGGTTTTCAAGACCGGTGCAATCAACCGCTCTACCATCCCTCCGGCGAGAAGCGGTGGAGTTTGCGGCATATTTGCGCGCTTGTGCAGCGCTCGGCGCGTTCGGCGTTCGGGAAAAATCGTACTCGTACTCCTGCTCGTCATCGTACTCGATCGAATTACCAGGGAGATCCCTTCCACGAGGCGCACAAAACGCCGCACCGACTACTTGACCTGTCCCTAGGTAACACTTTTTGGTTTAAGGTTGCTTGTTTTTGACCGCTTTACTGTTCCCCCCGAATCGGGGTTTGGGGCAGAGCCCCATTGAAAGAGCTGGAGTGGGAGCGGCGATGATCGCCGGAATCGGAAGTGGCATTTTCGATGGATATCAAGATGCACAAAAGCTAGCTCCCATATTTAACGTGGTGACCGAGCCAAACCGAAACACGGCCGCTTTTTACGAAGCTCACTACAAAAGCTACCTGGAATTTTATCCCAAATTGAAGAGTTAGAGAGCGATTTGATGTCAAAACGAAATTCCCTTTATGCTAATTCCCGCCTCAACCCGGGCTTGGAAGTTCCGCGGCAGAAGACGGTAGGTAATTGCTCGAGGATAAGCCGGAACTCGATATTTGGATATTTTGCAGGAGAGCCGAAAGTCGTGGTCAAATCGATCGCCTGCTGATTACAAGCCAGCCGGCGTACGGGTTGTGGGTTCAGTACCCACGTTGGCTTTATGCAAGTTGAGGACCGTCGACTTGGATCTCGAGGGAACTCGCAATGTGAAACCCTGTTGTCTTTTGTTTGTCGATGGCAATAGCTTTGAGCAACAGTACGCTTCGCCAATACGATCGAAACGCACCGGGCGCATATTAAAGAAAAGCTTGGGTTTCAGAAATCTGAAGAGATGGTCAAATTTGCGATTGATTTGGTCTCGAAGCGGGCGGACTGATCGAAATTCTTGGGGGTTACGCATAGTTAATTGGCTCAAAAGCAGCGCGCAAAACCTTTCAAAAAAAGACTGCCTTTCCTAACACGATGAGACGCCTGCTCGAGCTTTCGTTGTGGTTCTTTTCTTAACATTGCTGGAGGGTTCTGATAGGCAAGTTATTCCATGGCAGAAATCCTCGTGGAAGTGCGGCCGCTGCTGACGACGAGAGACTTGGGCGCTCACTCTTCGGTCACGGAATCATTTTTGAGCAGAGTTAGCTACCCGGGGCAAAAGGCTCAAGGAGATTGCCGCCTAGCTTTCCAAGCACCCTGACGATTTTGGGAAAAAGGATACCAGCGTCGGACGGCGACGGCCGGCTTGATGTACTTCCCCCGAAAAAACGGACACGAGAATCGTGTTATTTGTTGGTTGTTGGATTGATCAGAACGCTGCACTCGAGTTCAAGGTCGCAATCCGGCATAAACGGCACCTGCCTACGGCCTGCCTTCCATTTATTCCATTTGCTCGCTTGAACTACGTTACGCATTCTGAAAAGGGATCACTGTAGCTTTTTCTGCGAAAAAGTTGGTTTTTGTTTTGTTCTTAAGCGCCTCAAATCCGGACGGAGTCTGGTAACCGAGCGCGCTATGAACGCGCTGATTGTTGTAGTAAACTTCGATGTACTCGAAGATTTCACGTCGTGCCTGAGCCTTGGATTCAAAGAGTTGTCTGGCCGGAAAACATTCCGTTTTGAGCGTACTGAAGAAGGCTTCTGCTTTCGCATTATCGTAACAGTTTCCCCTAGCGCTCATGCTCCGATTGGCCCCGATAACCCTTAAGGGTTTACATACCGCCTGACTCGAATACTGACTACCTCGATCGGAATGAAAATACATTCCCCTCTGTGGATCACGTCTGCACAGGGCATTGTCCAGGGCCTCCTGAACCAACTCTGCCTCCAAGGATTCTCCCAGCTTCCATCCGACCACTTTGCGGCTGAACAGATCCAGGATCACTGCCAGGTAAAGCCATCCTTCTAGGGTTGCCACGTAAGTGATATCACTGACCCAAATCTGATCGATATGAGTCGGCTCCAAATCCTTTACCAGATTGGGTACAGAGAGCTTTCCACTAACTGTGGTCCGAGGCCGGAATGCCCGCTTACGCCGGGCTCTTAAGCCATCTTTGCGCATCAGGCGCGCCACCCGATTCTTGCCATAGCGCTTCCCGGTTATGCGCAAAGTCTGGGTCACCCGCGGACTGCCGTATCGACCCTTATTGGCATCGTAAATGGACTTTATCTCCTTAACCAACTCGGCCTCCTCACGGGCTCGCTTTGACTGGGCCCCCTTCTGCCATTGGTAAAACCCGCTGCGCGATACGCGCAGCGCTTCACAACAGGGCTTGATAGCGTATTGCACCGATAAGACTTCTATCACCGCATACCGGGATTCGGCTCCTCGCCCAGTATGCTCATCGCTTTTTTTAAGATATCGCGCTGAGTCTTAAGGTATTGGTTTTCCTTCTGCAGCCGCCGTATCTCCTCATACATCTGCTCCGGAGTTCTTTCCTCCCCATCGACCTGGGCCGGTGCGAACTCCTTCAGATATTTCTTCTTCCACAGATTTAAACTGAACTCACTGACCCCAAGTTCCCGGGCCACCTGCGCAACGCTCTTGCCGCCGTGGATCACCATCTCCACCGCCTGGCGTCTGAACTCCTCTTTGTAGACGATATGCTTCTTTTTTTCTTCCATCGGGTTCTCTCATTTTCTTTGAGTTCACGTGTCCGTCAAATCGGGGCAGGTTCATGACTTTGCCCTTCTCTCACTCGAGCCCTCGCTGCGCGAAGACTTTAAACCAATCCACTTAACGAGCTATGCGCAGGAAGCTGACGGCTTTGTCAGTCGGGGTTTTACGCCCCTCGCCGGAGTCGACATCCTCACCATTTTTGGGACGATCCGAAACCTCCACGCCACGATCTTGGGTGACGTGTCGGCCATCCAACTGTTCTCGTATGAAGCCGGCGCCGAAATGCCGCTAGGCGGTATGAGCGGGGCGCCGGTACTGGTTGGATCTGGCACTGAACGCGAATCCCATTTTGACAGCCTGAACGCTTGGCTCCGCAGCAAGGGTCAACACACAAAAGCCACTCCATACCTTACGGAAGGAATACGATTCACTGATTAATAAGGCGCACGGCATCCACGCCGCCAGCAAGGCTCTGAGGCACGCCGGTATCAGTGTTACCAACAATTTTTACACCAATTCCAGGGCACGAGTAACGCCGGGCCTCGGGAAATTATTCGCGCCAAAGAAATCAGGTAAATTGCCGCGTTCGTCCAAGTGATTTCGGCTCACCCTTTTTTTTAGTTCGTGTTTTGGCGGGCTCGGCTGATCTGACCGGATTTGGAAAACCTTTTCGACAAATAAATCGCAAAATGTATATCTCAGCCCGCACCTGTAATCTACTTCGACAGATTGGGAGACCGCGATCCGCTGCCAATCGTCCCGTTGATCGCGGCGTGGCGACCGGAGTCCCCACTTACCAGTGAATAGGAACTGATGATGAGTAACCCCGAAAACGTGTACCAAATTGTTGCCACTTTTGGATTCGCAACTGTTCGTGTTCGTGCGTCTCCAGCAGCGGCGTTCGGCGTTCGAGGAAATCGTACTCGTACTCCTGCTCGTCGTCGTACTCGATCGAATTACCCTGGAGATCCCTTCCACGATGCGCGCTAAACGCCGCACCGACTACTTGACCTGTCCCCCATCACCGGTTCCCAAAGGGCCAGATAAAAAAGTTAATAAGATGTAGCCTGCGTTGGTAAACGAGTGCCGCTACTCCCGAGCATTGATATAATCCAGGCGATCTCCAGTTAAACGAAAGCCTCGATCGGCAAAATCAGGAATTATTTCTGAACTCAATCGGTATGTACTTGATGACGGGTGCGCTACGGCATGCCCAATCCCATCAACCAGAGTACAAACCTTTATGTCAGACTTTATCGAAACAAATACAATTGACGACGGCGTCGACCGTCGTGGATTTCTCAAATGCATGGCATGGGCAGGCACCGGAATCATTTGGTCTATCGACGGTGGGCTGCCTAGGTGCCCGAGTTCATGCTGCATACCGGCGATTTAACCCATCTTTCTGATCCGGCACAGTTCGATACGCTTGCCCTCGTGGCTTACCTCGTAACACTGCATTGAACGGGATTAGGGAGGCCATAAGCCAAATCGTTAGGTTCTGAAAGCTGGTCGATGAAACTAATCGTTCGTCGCGTTCTGATCGGTCTTGTTTGCGGTACGGTTACGGGCCTCTTTCTTTGCTTGGGCACCAGAAATACCGGCTTAGGACTCTCTTTCGGCGCTCTGCTTGGCGTTGCTCAAATCTTCGCGTTCTTCGACCTGAGAGGCGGTTCGGCCATCGATCGCGCGATGACCTGTGCAGCGCTGGGATTGCCTTTTTGGGCCACAATCAACGTGATCCTTCTCCCGTTGGTCGCAGGACAACAGCCACAATGGACAGCCGAGCAAATGCGCGCGCTTTTTCCCGCGCTAATTGGTTGGTTGTTGTTCTGCTTCTTTCTTGGAATCCTGTCTCAAGCAGCGCGTGAGGTCGCCAAACACTTTCTCGGTCCCGAATCAGCGGTCCTTGCGTTTTCCGTTCCGGAAAAAGCGACCCACGTAGTTATTCTAGGCGGTGGCTTCGCTGGGATGACAACCGCGGAACATCTCGAAAAACAGTTCCGAGGTGATCCGACAGTTTCTTTCACCCTGGTTAGTGAGACAAATTCATGGCTGTTCACGCCGATGCTTGTTGAAGTTGCCACGAGCGGCTTGGAACCCACGCATATTAGCACTCCTTTGCGGACAAACCTTAAACGGACCCGCGTGTTGCGCAGCCGGGTTACGAGCATCGATATCGAACACAGGCAAGTTCACCTGAACGATGAGGGGCCACAAACCGGATTACATTATGATCACCTGGTTCTCGCTCTCGGTTCAGTTTCTAACCATCTAGATAACACTGCAGTTGCTGAGAACGCACTAAGGTTCAAGACGCTTGCGGACGCAATGCGCCTCCGTAACCACGTCATCGACGTTTTTGAACGCGCTGATTCAGAGCCCGACCCCGTGTGCCGCCGAGCATTGCTTACATTCGTGGTTGCCGGCGGTGGCTTTTCAGGGGCGGAACTCGCCGGCGGCTTAAATGATTTCGCGAGAGGTATCATCGCTGATTACCCAAATCTATCGACGCATGAACTTCGCATCGTACTGGTCCATTCGCGGGAACGAATATTACCCGAGTTGAGTGAGTCTCTAGCGAATTACGCGATGCAGCGAATGCGTGAACGAGGTGTCACTTTCAAACTAAACACACGGGTTGCAGATGCCAGGCCTGGTTCCATAAGCCTGAGCCCGCCAGAAGAAATTCCGACAGAAACATTTGTTTGGACCGCAGGTGCTACGCCGAATCCGATCCTTAGGGAGTTGCCAATTAAACACGATAGCCGAGGCGCGGTGTTGGTCGACCGGACGTTAGCTGTAACAGCCTGGGGGAATGTTTGGGCGATCGGTGACTGCGCGTCAGTGCCCGGTAGGAAAACGGGTGAAACCTGTCCGCCGACCGCTCAGGTCGCGACCAGAGAGGCGGTTGTGCTGGCTCATAATATTCGCGCTCGCCTGCTTGGTTCTCCGCTTAAGCCATTCCGCTTTAAATCACGCGGCAGTTTGTGCATAGTCGGCTACCACACAGCCTGTGCCGAGATCAGCGGGCTAAAGTTCAGCGGGTTGTTTGCCTGGCTTTTGTGGCGCGGCATCTACCTGAGCAAACTACCCGGATTGGAACGCAAGGTCCGAGTTTTAACCGACTGGACGCTCGAACTCTTTTTTCCTCGTGACATCGTGCAAACCATTGATTTCGACGATTCTCGTACCCGCCAGGCCGATCCGAAAATGACAACGCTATGAACAAAGCGATCATCTACGCTCTCCCCGTCGGAGCCGCTGGCGGCGCCCTCTTAAGTTTAGCCGGCTTGGCACCACTCGTCTTCGGAATGACGCTCGGCTGCGCTTACGGATTGATATTTTGCCTAGTCGGTGGACGTCGTGCGAATACGCCTGGCGGAGGCCTCCTATGGGGTCTGGCTTTCGCGCTGTTGTTTTGGCTGGTGGGTCCGGCCACGATTGGACCTTTGTTTATGCCCGTCTCACCAGGATCGCCAATAATGTTGGAAACGGTGCGCGCTCGTTTTCCTGACTTGGTTGGTTACATACTATTTTTCGGCGCCCCATCGGGTATCGTTCATGGCACCTTGAATCGGCGACGCTCGCCAGAGCGGCCAGGGGACGCGAAGTTCAGTTTATCCCGAGCGGTCACGGTGGGTGGATTAGCGGGCATAGTGGGTGGATGGGCGTTTGGCCAGTGGATGGCGAAGGTCAATCATTTTCCTCTGATCGCGGGGCTGATTCATCTAAGCTCCTACAACGCCGGAGTTGCATTACATTTTGTCTTCGCATTCATCATCGGCGCTTCCTTTGGATTGCTCTTTCAGCGTGATGTTCGCGGATATGGATCTTGCCTAGGGTGGGGATTTGGTTACGGCATTTTCTGGTGGTTCCTGGGACCGATGACGCTCATGCCGCTCTGGCAAGGACGCAGCCTGGACTGGTCTTTTGAGCACGGTCAGGCATTGTTTGGATCACTCGTAGGACATGTTGTGTACGGACTGATTGTAGGCGTAATCTACGCCACCGCTGACCGACTTTGGATTGCTCTATTTATCGAAAGCGATCCAATCAATCGCCAACCGGAAGCACCTGGTTCGCGCACGGTCCGATCCATCGCTTGGGGCGCGGTCGGCGGGCTGGCAGGGGGCCTTGTGTTCTTGCCGATCATCGCAATTGTCACCGGCATGTCGCAGCTAGCAGGGCTTGTCGGTGGTACATCGCCGGTTGTCGGTGTGATTGTTCATCTGTTCATCAGTGCATTGATTGGTATCAGTTATGGACTGCTATTTGAGCATGAGTCGCCAGACATTGCTGCCGGCATCGCGTGGGGACTCCTTTACGGTCTGGTGTGGTGGTTTGCCGGCAGATTGACTCTTTTTCCCATTTTACAGGGTCTCTCTTTTACCTGGACACACGAGGCAGCCGCCGACGCTCTTCCCCTATTGATTGGTCATCTCCTCTACGGTGCGGTCACCGCAGTTGTTTTCCTCTTATTCGAACGACGCCATCGGGATTGGCTGTTATTAGACCCCCGCTTCGCGGCGAGGCACGCCCGCCTGCGCCGACCGGCCGGAACACCGGCTCCGGCGCTTTGGTTCTTTGCTTTGGGCCTTGGAGTACTGCTCCAAATCATTCTCGTTTGATAAATTTGCGACTCGCCTTGCAATTAGATGCCCGATCCGAAATGAGCCGCATCTTCAGGGCGATGCTAGATTGCTTAGGAGTGATTATTCCGGAGCCTTCCATGACGATATCTCCTTTTTTTCGCGCCAACGGTTTAACCGGAGACGGTCGCCTCTTCGTTACTAGTTTTTTAGAACCTGTTTTGGACAGGAGCATCTGCCTAGAACGACGAGGCCGGAACTAAATTTTCGCCATCCATTTCTCAACGCGCTCTAAGCGAACAAAATAGGGTCGGTAAAAGGATATCGCGAGGCGCTTAACGGGGGGTGGACGCGTTCGTTGGTTTGACCGATGGCTCGAGGCGAGGTAAAATCCCAACTCCCAGCTGGCGCAGAACGGTGTTTTAAATTCTCGCACCCTTCGAAGTAGAACTAACTAAAACTCCATAGAGCTAACCATGCCATGAGCCTCGACACTTACAGGAAGAAGATCTTGAGCCAATTCGGCTTTCAGGATGTGATCAAATACAGCGTCGCAGGCCCCGGGGTTTACGAATCGATCAAGTGGGAGGAACTCGAGGCGAACGTAAGACAATGGTGGCTTCTCTATGAGGAGTGGGAGAAGAGGGACACAGTGGCGAAAGCCTATCACCAGCAACGGCTAACGGTCAAAGGGGCGCACCTGCAGCCCTGGGAGATGGGCATTCAAGCTTCGCCGGTTCTGAGTGAGAGCCCACGTCAGCTGGGAGGAACGCGGACATTTGAACGGACTGATGAGACGGCCAAACAATACCTGGCGAGTATGGAGCCCCTTACAGCGGAGGAACGTGAACTGTTGAAACCTTACTGGTCGATAAGGAAAGACCTAAAATCGATCCAGGAACGTTTCGACCCAAAGAAGTTTGTGCCCGAGGACGGAGGGAAAAGCCAAAAAACCGAGTGGGGTTTACACGACATGAGCGCCGGGCTCATGCATAAAAATAAACCAATCAGCGAGCAACAGTATAAGACGCCTGGTCGGGGCCAGTATTTCGTGTTCATGCCATTGTCTCACCCAGGGGACCAGGCAGTATTTCAAAACCTAAATAGATTAGCGAAAGAATTTCGGACCAGAAAAGAGGGTTTCTATAACCTAATAAGAGACATCCGGAGCAAAATGACACGGATTAAACTCGCGGCCGAGCACGATATGGCCACGAATTTTGTTATGGCCGCGAGGCCGGGCACAGATACCCGTCCCAAGTTCAAATTCACACTGATAGATAATACGGATGTGAGTATTCGAGACAAAGCAAAAGGATTGCTGACGCCTGATGTCGAATTCCCGGAGGGCACGAAGGTCGTGCAAAGTACAACAACTCCGGGAATACTACAGGCAAGACAACTTGCTGCAATTAATTTTCAGAGTCTGGTGCTGGGGGAGCTACTCAGTTACGGGGAAGTGGTGGTCGCATACCGGCGGCATCTGGGCGAGGGCGAGAGTAAGTTTCCAAAGTTCGCAGAATTCGACGAAAAGAAGCTGTTGTGGAAGGTGGGGAAGCTGACGGGAGATGGGTATAACTGGCAGTCAACGAGCGAAACGTTTCCCGACCAACCCCCGGAGCCAGTCGGTTAGTCGTCGTCACCAATCTTCGGACCGTTACCGGGTCGAAAGGGACAGCGCACGAAGGATGGTTCTCGCCTGTCCTATCCCAGCTTTAAGGCAACCTTCCACAATCGTACTCGTGATCGTGCTCCCGCTCGTGCTCGACTTTGGGAGCTGATTCACACGGGCGTTCACCGCTCACCGTTTGTCATCCTCCTAATCGTTGTGCTTATGTTTCTCTCAACGCGTTGGCGGCGTTTTTGCCGCTAAATCATGCGGCTTTCAAAACGATCTTGCCGCGCACATGGCCGCTCTGGCTCAATTCATGAGCACGCCTGGCTTCCGCCAAGGGAAGGACGATTTCGACAACTGGCTTCACTTTACCCTGGTCGATTAGCTTTGCGATTTCAGCCAGGTCGGACGAACTGGCATGGGCGCCATAGAACAAAGCGCGAACGGCATATTTCGCGGCCGATTCTTGTGAAGGCGGCTCAACTAGTGACACCAGAATACCGCCCTTTTTAAGCACCTTAAGCGAGCGCTCCAGAGTATCGCCGCCAACAGTGTCCAGCACTACGTCCACATCGCGCACCACATCCTCAAAACGCGTCTTCTGATAATCAACTGCTTTGTCCACTCCCAATTCGCGCAGGAACGCCTCATTTTTCGACGAAGCGGTTCCGATGACGTAGGCGCCTCTTGCTTTCGCGAATTGCACCGCAAAGTTCCCAACGCCACCAGCCGCCGCATGGATCAATACCTTCTGACCGGCGCTTAGCTGCGCCACCTCAAATAACGCTTGCCATGCTGTCAGCCCGGCGACAGGCACGGCTGCCGCTTGGACATGATCCAAAGTTCGAGGTTTATGCGCAACGACAGTTTCCTTAGCCGCTGCATATTCCGCATATCCCCCGCCTTCCAGCAGCGCATACACTTCGTCGCCGCGTTTGAATTGAGTCACATCGGCGCCCACCTCTTCCACCGTTCCTGAAACATCCCACCCAAGCGTCGAGGGAAAAGTGAGCGGAAAAAAATCTTTCATATAGCCAGCGCGCAGTTTCCAATCAACTGGATTGACCGAGGCGGCCTGAACCTTGATGAGCACTTCATTTGGACCCGGCGCGGGACGCTGCATTTCGACTTGCGCCAGAACCTCGGGGCCACCGTATTGGTGAATTCGTATCGCTTTCATATCTATTTTCTCCACTTCGTTACCTGTTTGCGTGGTCTCAGTGACCATCTGCCCCCAGCTTTCCTCATTTGCTTGAATCCGCCCAATACTATGATGTTTGCGTAGCCATGCCTTTTTGGCATAATGGCCCGTGATGGAACTCCGGCACCTGCGATATTTCCTGTCTGTGGCTGAAGCATTGAACTTCTCTAAAGCGGCCGCCCAACTGCGCATCGCGCAACCGGCGGTGAGTCGACGGGTCCAAGATCTGGAGGACGAAATCGGCGTTGACCTGCTCAAACGCAGTCCCCGCGGCGTGGCCCTCACGGCGGAAGGAAAACTCTTTCTAGAGAAAACCCGACACCTCTTAAAGCTAGCGGATGAAGCCGTGGAACAAGTCCGCGCGCTGGCGCGAGGGGAGTACGGCGAATTGCACTTGGGCTACGCGCCCGCTCCAACGGTGGAAATTTTGCCGCAGGCACTCGCGGCATATCAACAAGCCTTTCCCCGCGTGAGGGTCTTGTTGCACGACCTCTCCGAGCAGGAACTCATCGACGGGCTTCAGAACGGCAGATTAGAAATCGCGATAATGATTGGAGCTGCAGGCTTGGAGTCTTTTGGGGTGGAATTTGAAGCGGTGCGGAGCTACCCGATTTGCGTCGCACTTGCTCCGACGCATCGATTGGCCCGCCTCAAATCCATCACTTTGGAAAAAGCTTTTGCTGAACCATTGATTGGCCTTAGCCGGAAGGATTATCCCGACTATTACGTTCGCCTTGACCGCATCCTCGGCCCGCTCGCTATCAAGCCTCGCGTCGTAGTCGAATGCGACAGCGCCAGTTCGCTCATCACTGAAGTTGAAACTGGGCGGGGCATTGCGATCGTGTCCCCGATCCTCAAACACCAGAGCGGAAAACGGCTGCTCTACCGTCCACTCACCGGTTCGACAGAAATGCTGTCCGTAGGAATCGCCCGGGCCACGAAAGGGGACGTGACACCGGCCGGGGAGAAATTTTGTGAATTTTTACGCAAGACTTCGCATGGAGCAAGTTTGCGGTCGCCCCGAGATTCAAGGGCAACAAAGTGTTAAGCACGGTGGTTCGATGAGAGTTCCAAGAGGTATCCTCTTTCAATTATTGCTCTTCAATGCTCATAGCTAACGCATCGCTGGATACGATCTTATCCATCGCTACTCCTCTTATGGCTCTATTCGCTTTTGCACTCGCTATTCTCAGGATTGCGGTCGCGAGGCCGCAAGCTTGTTGCCCTGTTCGGGGCGTCTTCCTTTCGTTCCTGACGATCGCCGCGCTCGCCAGTTTTAACCTGCCGAATATCGCGAAGGCAACGGAACCACCGAATACCGACGCGGTCACGGAGGATCGCGTCCAGGCATTGATCCCCGATATCGAAGCCTACATTGCCAGCGGGATGAAGGGATTCGACGTGCCTGGCCTGGCCATTGGAATCGTTGTCGGCGACAAGCTTGTATACGCCAAAGGCTTCGGCGTGCGCAGCAAGAGCGGTGGCATGCCGGTCGATACGCGCACGATCTTCCAGATCGGCTCGACCACCAAGGCGTTTCTCGCCGCGACCGCGGCCATCATGGTCGATCGCGGCAAGTTGCGGTGGGACGACCGCGTGGTCGATCTCGATTCGGACTTTCAGTTGAAGGATCCTTGGGTTACGCGCGAGTTCCGTCTCTTCGACCTGCTCGCTCAGCGCTCCGGACTTCCACCTTTGGTCAACGACACGCTTGCCATGCTAGACTTCAACGAGACAGCGTTGATCCGCTCCCTACGCGATGTGGAGCCGGTGTCCAGTTTCCGTACGACCTTTTCCTATACCAATATCACGCATCTTTTGGCGAGCCGCATTGTGGCGAAAGCCGCGGGCGCGGCGGATTGGAATACGGTCCTTCAGCAGGAACTGCTCGATCCCCTGAGCATGAAGGACTCGTCCTACACGGTCGAAGCCATCGAATCGGCTCCGAATCATGCGAACGGGCACCACTGGACACCGGAGGGCACCACCGAGGTGCCTTTCACATCAATTTTCCCCTACCATTTCGCTGGGGCCGGCGACATCAACTCAACGGTCGAGGATATGGCGCGCTGGGTCCGTTTACAGCTCGGCAACGGCACATTCCAGGGGCGCCGCTTGATATCGCCCGAGAATCTCGCCTTTACGCGAAGGCCAGAAGTGGCAGTCAACGACGAGGCGTCCTACGCCCTGGCTTGGTATATCTACCCGACTCCGAATGGCACCATCGTTTGGCACGATGGAGACGCGCTAAGCTTCGGCTCCTTTGTCAGCATGGTGCCTGACAGGAATATCGGCGTCATCCTCCTCACCAACGAAACCAACGTGAATTTTCCACGCTCGTTCGGGGTCTGGTTATTGGACCGGATTCTCGGCAACCCCGTACGTGACCACGTGGCAAACTCGCTCAAGGAAGCCAAAACCAGCTTCGAAGCCACGGCCAAGATGTTTGCCAAGCCTGCCTATCCGCGACCGTTTCCACCGCTCGTACCGCTCGCCGGCAACTTCGTCAATCCCAGCTTTGGTGAGGCAGCGGTGGCGGTGGAAGGCGATGCGCTAGTGATGGAGTTTCAGGCTACCGGCGCCAAGTTCAAGCTCGAGCCCTGGGACGGCGACGTCTTTATCGCGAGGCTCGTGCCGACCGGGCGATTCGAACCTGTCGTGGATTTGGACTACATGACGAAGGGTTTCGTCCAGTTTCAAATAGACAAGAACGGCAGACTCGATCTCCTGCGTTTCTCCTCCGTGGGCGGTCAGGTTTATGAGTTCCGGCGCTTGCTCCCGCCGACAGCCCATGCTGCGATAACCGGAGACTTTGGCGGACTGGTCGACATCGGTGACGGCCGCAAGATGTTTTTGGAGTGTCGCGGCACGAGATCGCCTACCGTCGTGTTGGTGGCCGGCCTGAGGGGCTCGGCCGAGGATTGGAGCATTGCCGACAATTCCGCATCGGCAGTGCTTCCTGAGGTCGCCAAGTTCGCCCGGGTGTGTGCCTACGACCGCCCCGGAACACCGGTCGGTCAGAAACCGAGCCGTAGTGATCCGGTGCTGCAACCAACCACGGCCGGCGATGCGGTCGCCGATTTGCACGCCCTCCTGAGTGCCGCTGGTTTGGTGGGGCCTTACGTGCTTGTCGGGCACTCTTATGGCGGTTTGGTCGCCAGGCTTTATGCGAGCACCTATCCCGAAGACGTGTGCGGTCTCGTCCTCGTCGACGCGCTCACGGAAGGGCTTCGAGATGCAGAAACGCCTGAACAGTGGGCGATACAACGAAAGCTGATTGAGGGCAACGTGCGCGAGAGCCTGGTCTTCTACCCGGCCCTTGAGAGGATCGACCCGGACGGCAGCTTTGACCAGGTCCGCGCCGCCCCGCCGATACGACCACTTCCTCTGGTCGTATTGTCTGCGGACCGGGCCTGGGGGCCACAAATCCCGTCAATGATTGCCGCAGGCGAGCTACCGGTCGACGTGCCGCCGGACTTCGGTTACGTCACCGATGCGGCGCAGAAAGAGGCGCAGTCGCGGCTCGCCAGGCTCGTCCCGCAGGCGAAACAGATCACCGACACCCACAGCGGCCACGATATCCACAAGGAGCAACCTCAACTTGTGATCGCAGCAATCAGCGAAGTCGTCGAGGCGGTCCGTGGCGGTAGACGGTAACTGGCGCGCTGAGGCTCGCCGGTCGATGTCCGCCTAACCCGAATATCGGAATGCTTCGTCGATTGAGACAAAAGCGGTGCTGACCCCGGCACCAGAAGAACAACGGAGCGTTAGCTGCGGTGTCTCTTGATTCCGCTTTAGCGGCATCTTTCGGCCCGCATTCAGACCATTGACTCGCCATCGTCTCAAAATCAGTCCCGCCGATTTGCGTACCAATACATGATGCAAAATGCAGGCTATGGGATGCGCTCATACCACATTTCTTCACCCTTGAGAATATTGTCGATCGCTTCTTCTCCCGAGTGTCCGACCAAATCCAAGTGATCGTCGTAACCGCCGTAGACTTTGCCCTCAGGCGTCATCATCAATGTGTCATGGAGATGGTTGTAGGTGCCAATGACACATAGGGGTGCCTTTACCCGTCGAGCATAATCTTGCACCGTTCGAATCTGAACGAACGAGATCGCGTAGATCGGATCGAAACGTAATTCGTCCTCGCTCCCAAGGTCACTATAAGGGTATACGATCTTTAGCTCTCCAAAGTGCGCCAGGAACTCGGTTGCAGTGGTGTGAACAGGATAACGGCTCGCTTTGAGTTGAGTTACGAACGTAGTCGTATCGATCAAACGTTCAGGGAACCAGCCGGCAGATTGCAGGAGTTTCCTTGTCTCAGTTCGAAAAACGGAAATATCCATCAGTCGCTCCAAATTTTCGCCACTCCGTCGACCGTTTTTTCGCAGTTACGGCAGCGTGGCATCGGAACTCCGTTGTTCGGGTTAAATGTAAAGACATGGAGATCTTTACGATCGGCTTTACCTATCAAGGCAGCATTGAGCGCCTTATATTCCGCGCAGTGCTGCGGGTCGCGCCCGTGAAGCCAATCACTGTTCGGAAGATTTGACATGCTTCCATGTATTTCGCGCGGATATGGCCCGCCCGACAGACCGGTATAGATTTTCCCGCTCACCGGATCATAAATTATACAAGCTGCCTTCGCCCCGCTCTTTTGCGCTCTGCGTTGAAATCGATCGGCTTCGTCCTTCAACTGTTTCGGCATCTTTTTCGGACAGCGGACCGTTAGTCCGAGTGGATCACTCCAGGCGGTCGTGTTCGGAGCGTAGCTATAGAGATTCAACCCGCCGGCAATTCCAATGGGATCAGGGCTAATGAACCTTCCACTTTCCGGTTCGTAGTAACGATAGCGGTTGTAGTGAAGGCCGCTCTCTCGATCGTAGTACTGCCCCGGATATCTAATCGGACATTCCACCTCAGAAATACCGTGAACGCGCCCTTCCCCAAAAGCCCTGAAATCCGCCGCCCAAACCACCTCTCCGTTGCTGTCCATCAACTCGCGCGGAGCTCCACCGGGATCGTTGACGCAGCAATAGCGCTTCCCGTTGTTGCTCATGGATATCGGCGCGAACCCGTATCGATCAAACTCCCAATCAAAAACCCGAGCCTCATCCTCGTCACTTGAATGAGATTCACGCAAAATCACCTCCCCATCCCAGACAAATTTAATTTCCTCCGATGGCCCGGATTTTTTAACTCGCCTGCCGAAGGCGTCGTATTGATACCTCCATTGCCTGGCCCCAGGTAATGTCACCTGGATCAATTGCCCCGATCTGTTCCATTCGTAGACGGTTTCACCTTGACTATCCCTTTTTCGCACAAGTTGGCCGAGCGCGTCGTGTTCATAGGTCGTGCCATTGCGCTCGGCAAGTGAGTGGCCTTTGGCATACAGCCAGCTTGATCTGCTGTCGTCGCTGTATGAATCGGACCTGTCTGCTGCACTCGTCAGACGTTCCACTCTCGTGAAATTGTCAGCCGCGTCGTAAGCAAAACGCTCTGTAAACGAATTCTGGTGTTCGGCTAACACGACACGTCCAGCGAGATCATAGGCGTATCCCGTCGCGCCCCATCTCGCATCGACAGTGTCCGTCAGATTGCTCACCGAATCGTAGGTGTACTGGCGATGAATCCGACGGGATGAATTGAGGCCAACGCCGACGGTATCCGGACGCCTGGCGCTTCCTGTCCATCGCTCAACGATTCGGCCGCGATTGTCAAAAGCCTGATTAATCCGAGCCCCTTCGGAGATATAACGCGAAACCTCGTTTTGACGCGCATCGTATTCAAAATGAATGGGATCGAAATTGTCAGTTTGAAGATCGGTTACCAGACTGTTTCCATCATACGAAAAAGCGGTTTCCCGATCCGAGAAACTCCACCGACGAATGCGATTGCCTGCGGCGTCGAATTCGCTGAACACGGTTTGGTCACCTTGCGTTTCCATGATCAAACGGCCGGCGGCGTCGAATTCGCGCATGACCGGACAAACGCCGTTGTCGGCTTTTGTTAAATACCCTCTGGGATCGTAATCGTAAGTAATCGCGGAACTATCATCGAAGCCAGCCTTCAAGAGCGCGCCATTAGCGTCCCGCTGCAGCTCCGTCCGATTTCCCTTGGCGTTTACAAGGGCGATCACTCGGCCGTTCGGGTCATATTCATAGCGTGTTACTCTGCCGGCAATGTCTGTCTCTTTGATCATCCGGCCATCCGCGTCATATTCGTACAGATGTCGTTCGCCATTCTCATTGATTACCGAGCTCAATTGACCGGGAACGCTCTTGTATTGAAAACGAACCTGCCCTCCATGCGCCCGAATGATGCGGAATACGAGTCCAGAACCGGTGTAATCTGAACGCGTGAGCGCACCCAGTTCGTCTTCGTATGATGTAATTTGGTCAAACACGTTCCAACCATATTTGCAAGACCTGCCATCAGGGTGCTTTATCCGAACAATCCTTCCGAGCACGTCAACCGCAACCTCCGTCCGGTGCCCCAACGGGTCGATCATCGCGGTGACATGGCCGTTTTCGTCGTGTTCATAAAGTGTCGGGTTGCCGAGGCAATCCGTTACCTTCACAAGATTCCCCCAGCCATCCCAGGTCGCTACTACGCTAAAGCCCAAGGGATTTGTGATTTTCGAGAGGTCGCCCTCTTGATTGTAGGAATAGTACCAGGTGCTACCCAAAGGATCACGAGATTCGATCAGACGCCCGAGCGGATCGAAGCGATTTTCCGACCGATGACCGGCCGAATCGACTACCGCCGTAAGCTGATGGTTCTCGTCATAGTCGGACCCAATCGTCGCCCCGGTGGGCAAGATGATTCTAGTACGATTGCCTTGTTCATCGTATTCGTAAGCGGTGGTTGAGCCTCCCGGGCTGATCTGCTCGATCATGCGACCGAAATCGTCATAACCAGTCAATTTCGTGTTACCCAAAGGCGAAATTTCTTTTTCGACCTGTCCGTTTTGGTTCCAATAATAGCTGGTAATATGACCCAAGCTGTTCTTGACCTGCGTTAACCTGGCGGCGTCGAAATACTCCAGGACCTGAAGATCAAAATCCTCCAGAGCGGAAGTAGCCACACAACGCCCCTGGAAATCGTAGCGAAAGCGAAACTCCAACCCTCCGATCGTCGACTCACGGCTCATTCGACAATCATCGTCATATTCATACTGACACCGATTGCCGAATGAATCGCTCATTTCCGAAAGACGGTCCTTTCGATCGTAGTTATACCGCACAACAGGTCGTTCACGGTCTCGTGTAACGACGTGGACAGCGATGACACGACCGGTGGGGCTGTAGACCAGCTTAAGTGCTCTATACTCTCGCCGTTGGCGAAGCGAGACGACTCGTCCCAGGCGGTCGCGATCAATGTCAATTCCCTGCCCTTCGACGTTGGTGTAGGAAACGAGAGGGCAAGGCTGGTCGCCATTGGAATTAAAGATGAAACGAACGATGTCACCTCCGTCCGGAGTCCAGCGGGTGACAATGAAACGCCCTTTCTCCAGGCGAAGGTCATGAAATGCTCCGAAATTGTAAAGGACGCCTCCCGAGTCCAAAACACCTCGATCGTCATTGAAAACGATCTCGGATTCACCATCGTCTCCCACCAGACGGCAACCGTCGATATCGCGGATTAAGATCATTTCGCAAGGAGACGACCAACCTTGACCAAACATGCCACCTTCCTTGCCGATCAAGCCAGTGCTGTAACGCCTTTTAAAGATCAGTGGAAAAAGGCCAGGAAGAGTGAAGTCATCGAAATCGTGAAAAAGCGTTCCACTGGCCACATCCACCGGGTGACCAACAGCGATTTTGCCAATAGGTTTTTGCTCCATAAAGCTCAGAATCTGTTTGGATCGAGGCGCAATCTCGGAAACTCCGTTTACACGACTACTGGTGAAGGCATTAGGGTCCGGAACGGACCTTAGCATCCGCATCCCGCTCTTCCGGCAGCGCCACCGGCCCGAGATTTGAGTCCCTTGACGAGTTTCAGCAAGCCTGTGGCAATCGCCGACCAGCTCGGCATGGGGAAGCCTCCAATGACGACGTTGGGCGAAGCGTTAATCGCTTGTATCACGCCGGGGGTGCCCGGCGGCACACAAACGTCCTTGCCCATGACTGCTCCCATTGCCATGGCAACCACGTCATTGGCCATTTGGGCTGCCATCATATTCGCGCTCAGGCCCAATGCGCTCGACAATGCGGCATCGTCCTGTGCCCTTTCGGATTCGATAGCGTCCCCTCCGATCGCTGCGACTTGTGCCGCCATGCCCGCGATCATCGCCGCCTTCATCGCGGCCACCAACGCGGCGCGCGCTCCACGCGCCGCTGCTCCGGCCGGGGGTACAGGCTTACAGTGGTAGGTAATGTCGATGGCTCGGGCTGCCCGCGCCCCACCGATAAACACTTTGGAAGAGCCCGTAAAAACTTCGTAAATAGGTGGAAGCCCGCAACAGGTGGGCCCAATCCCAAGATCGCCGCAACGAGCCGCTGGCTTACCGTTGATTAAGACTTGAACACAGTTTCCGAACATGATCGGACCGATCGACGGCAAAGGTGTCGGAGGGACCGGGGGAGGACCGCTAGGGGGGTGAAGTGTATGGGCATGTGGTGCTCCGAAAGCGATGGTCCCCTGAGTAGCCGCCGAGAAACAGGGCAGGGCCTGCGAAATGGCGTTGGTAGCCGAGGCGAACCCCTCATTCAGCAAGTTAATGCCACGACTCGGCAATCCGACCACCGCCCCGATGCCAGAAGCGACGGTGTGCAGTGCGTTCGTGGGATGGCTCGGAGGAAATGCAGGCGGCACGCGTGGCAGTGCTAGCGGTGGATTCATGCTTTGATCTCGTGATTCAGCTGCCGAAGTTCATTTTCAACCGCAGAAAGTCTCTTCGTCATGCCGGTTTCCCGATAGGTTCGAGCGAGGTGCTGCAGGTTGGCACGAAGAAGGTGTGGTATTCCTATACTACGACATAGTTGCGCCGCTCCCTCCCAACTTGAGCTTGCGCGATTATGAGCCGCTAGCTTCTCTTGGCTGAGTCCGCGCCATTCCAGAGCCTGCACTTTGCCCTCAGGATCAAGTAAATGTCCCCTCAGCTTATCCAAACCATCATAGTATTGCTCAGCATCCCCAAACCGCCCCTGCTGATAGGCAATCTCCCCAAGGCCTTTCACCAGCTCGGCCAGAATAGAGGCTTCCTTTGCCTCTGAAGCCGGCAGCAAGGCACATTCGTACCAGCGTTGCGCTTGCTTCAGATCATTATTTCGATGGGCGACATCCCCAATGCCCTTTGTCACCAAAGCCTGCAATAAAAGATTGCCCGTACTCTGATAGTACCCAAGCAAAAGATTGAATTTGCTAATTGCTGTCTCAGACCGGTTATGAGCCGCATCCATGTATGCAGTCGTTAGGAGCGCTTGCATGCGCTCTTCGTCGGAAAGTCCGGGATCCTGCGTTTCGGATAGTAAGCTTGCCTCGATGGCTACTTGGCCAAGGCCTATCTTCTGCATACGCACTCTTGGCGCGGTCAATAGCAAACGTTCGCTCCGGTCGAACTCCTGCTCGTAGCGAAACAGTAGCCGCACACCTCGCAATTGAGGCTGCATCGTTTTCCAAGGAGCTAGCAAGGTGACCAATTGTAAGTACTTTGCCCAATCCGCAATTTCCAAAGGAAACATCGCCAAAACCAACCGATGATCCCCTCCGTTTGGCAGCAAAGATCGAGCGAACCCAATGGCCTCCAGCAATCGTGCGGCTGGGGGTCGCGACCGTTCAAAAAGTGATCCAGGCATAGGCGGAAGTGGGGTACGCCCCTCCCCCGCTAATGCTTCGCAGGCGACACGATGGCCTTCCTTTAATCGATCAATCGCCATGGTGACGAAGGAATCGGGCTCGATAAAGTTGTCGGCGAACAGCAAGAAGACATCGCTTCCAGATTCTTGTTCGATGTCCCGCAGCGTTTGCAGGACAAGCGCGCTTTCGGGAGAAGTGCAATTTGCTAGGAAAATCAAGTCGTCGCGCTGCTCGATGAATCGTCGCAGGTCTTTGCGAAGCTGAGCGAAAAGCTTTTTCATGTCACTCTCGATCAATTAATCTTCACCAAGGCTCCGCTGATCTCGTGGGTTCCCACTGCTGTTGCGTTTATACCCGAGCCTGAAATCGAAACGAGTGACACATCGCAGGTAACCGATTGCCTGCCGACGCCCATTCTGGCCGTTTGTGTACCGGCAGCCTCAACCGTGGGCGCGGAAGCGTACACCAGAGCATTACCGAGACTCTTGATGTTTACCCCCTCAAGAGTGATATTCCCGTTTTGTTCCATCGTAATCCTGCTTTCGCCGGTGTGGAAAGTTATACTCTTCTTGGCCTCAACCAATATGTCTCCCTCGCTAGACGTGATCGTGATATTGTTTTTAACGGTCGTCTCCTGCGTAGTGTCAAATTTCTCGGTGACCGCGCCTTTCACGTAATAATCCGCCGTCTTGCAGGTTACCTCGTGCACCAGTTTGCCCTCGGTAATTTTTATAGCGGCGTCCTTCTTGATCGTTTCGGTATGGGTACCATCTACCGTGATTGAGCGGTTGTTGTGGACTATGTCGTTCTGATCATGCTCAATGGTTGTGTTCATGTCATATTGGCCATGGATGGTTATCTTCTCTTTGCCGGCAGTGTCATCCATCGACATCTCGTTATAACCTTTCCCTTTATGCGTATTCGACTTCAGACCACTGATTACTCCCTTTCCAGGGCTATAAGGCGGCATAGTCTCCGGGTTATAGACGCTACCAACGATAACTGGCTCATCCGGATTGCCCTCGACGAAGGAGACGAGTACTTCCTGGCCGATCCTAGGGGTCTGCATGGCACCCCATTTTCTGCCGGCCCAATAGGTACTTACCCTTAACCAGCAAGAGCTGTCTGCGTCTCTTTTTCCCTGTCGATCCCAGTAGAATTGCACTTTCACCCGCCCGTATTTGTCCGTGAAAATTTCCTCCCCGGGCGGACCGGTTACCAAAGCGTTCTGCACTCCTTGGGCAATTGGCTTAGGAGTTCTTCGCTGAGGACGGTAGGGCAGCCGAAACGGCACACAGGTAAAAACGTTCGAGTACTTAAAGTCACCTCCGCTTCCGCTGCGATAAGAGCTGCCCACCGACGCATCGTGCGTCACAGAAACCAGAACATAATCACCGTTTGCATCAAAATGTCGTTTCAACGTGAATTTGTGTCCTGCTACAAAATTCTTGCAGTCGGAGCTGCCCTGGATCGTGAGCGATCGCAAGGCCTCCGCCTCCATCCGAAGTTTCACGGTCCGCTTATTGTCTTCGAGAATCTTTAGCAAACGATCAGGTTGCTCTCCACCACTCGGCGAGATCCCATCAAAGCGGAGCGCGTATCCTCCTGGGAAATCGTAGATTTCCAAGGGATCGACTGACTGCGCTTTCAGTTGATGAGTGACTGATCCCGCCTGTACCGATTCCAAAATGCTTTCCGTCGCCTCTAGATTCCTGGTCGGTTGCTGAAACGAATGGTCCCATAGCGAATATTTCGACGCACGCAGTTCCTGTGTTTTTCGCCACTCAATAATATGGTCCTGTTTAGCTCTGCTGCCCTCTACAACATCGTACTCCACTTCAATGAGCCCCGGCACCGCGGGATGACACTGGATCGTATCAGCAATAATCAATTGATGGCCGCTACTGGAGTGCTTGAAGAAATAGTAGATCCCTTCTTCTTCCATTAGCCGGCTGGCAAAATTAAAGTCTGTCTCACGATATTGTACGCAATATTCTCTACGCTCGTATCGACCGTGAAGTTGGAAGTCACAATCAAATCCTTTGAACACCTCCTTGAGGATATCCGGAATCGACCTCTGCTGAAAAATCCGACACTGCGCAGCACAAGTCAGGAACCATACTTTAGGAACGACTTCCGCATAATAACTGGTGAACTCTTTATTCCGATTACCCTGTGAAAAGCTGGCACAGATCCCGCTAATATACCGCCGCTCAGTCCCTCCACCCTCCGCAGGCATAGAGACGCTGAGAGTAATTTCCCCGCCCATTATTTCACTGAAGTCTATTGGCGTCGTATTGGCTGCAATAAAATTCAACTCGAATGCAAACAACTGGCTGATCTGTTCGCTACCTGTAAATCCAGTAAGCAAAAGCACATCGTCTCCGAGCGGGGTAGATACACGCAGCGCCCTGTTCATTTGACTGTATTCGGACGTTAAGCCTTTCATAAGACGCCGCATTGTAAAACAGCGATTCGATCTCGAAAATGGAACTATAGTCCCAGCGTAGGAGGTTTGTGACGTCCCTCATGCATCTCGGTTAAATAAGGCTTCTGCACGCAAGCTCCAATAAATACACCATAGGTTCCATTTATTACCCGAGAATTCGGTGTGTATTATGAGTCATAGTTTTATGAAATTACTCAGCCGATGGCCTTCCAGTATCAAAAAGAACCGGAGAACACCAAAAGACGAACAAAGGTATGATGAGCGCCAACATCCTATGGTCTCGAAGCGACCACGGTTCATTTCGTTTCGATCGCCCAATGATCATCTGCAGATGATAGTGATCCCAGCCTTTTCGAACGACTAGCTAATACCTGAAAAGGAATTACCGGTTAAACAACAGGTAAACTAATCCATGGCGCTGTCGATACCACCTGATCCACTAGGCCTGCGGCACGGTCGCGAAGCTCCTTATCCCAAAGCGCCGCCGGGTACACCTCCGCCGCTACCTTGTCCAATCGGTCTGAGGGGCCAACCCCAGACTCCAAACACAGCTAAGAACGCGCCATCCCATCAGTTGGGCATCGCGGTCCACCAAAAATCACAGATAAGTGCCTCAGCCTGGCTGAAGAAGATTCATGATAGCGACGATGTCCCCGACTATTTCAAGGAACAGATAAAGTCGAGAGGTAACGGCATCTATTTGACCAATCCTAAAAAGTTCAAGGTTCCGACAAATGTCATCCCAAAAGATTGGTTAGACGATTGGCTGAGCGCCTTCACTGTTGAAGAATGGGAGATGACGACTGGTTGTCTGGAAATTTCTGTCAAGAAAGGTGACTCTGCCGGGCCACTGATTACAATTGTCCACAATCCCGACCTCTCGAGCGAGGAAATCATCAGCGGGTTCACGAAGTACACTATGACGGTAACCAGTCGTGGAGCCAAATCTATCGCCGTCGAAAGGGGCAATACCCTTCCCACCGGTGTCACTCTCAAATCCGGTCGAAAGCTGATCGCGGTCGCGAACAGGATCAACCTGAGTCTCGGAGATAAGCCCACGATGTTCAAATTCGAGGACTTTGAACTCCTCGAGGTTTGGTTCCACGAGATCGCCTGTCACGCGGGACGCAACACCAACGGTAAGTCCGATATACACGGAGACAAAGATGTCGACAGCTATGCAAGTGATATCGAGGGTATGTTTTCAAAACCTACGACCGTCTCTAAAGTGTTCGCCGTGATACAGGACTTCTTAAAGTAAAAAAATGATTTCTTTTGAGTTAGGAAGTCGAGCCGTGGCTGCAGGTACGCTGAAAGAAGAAAGAGGACGCAGAGCACCTCTCCTTCGACGTAGAAACAGAAACATCGCAAGAGCGCCCGCTAGAAATTTAAGACAGTTCGGTTCACTAGCAATGCTAGCAGGCAGACTATGTCAAGCGGAGCCGTACAAACACGTGCTAATTTGCAGGACAACACTATATACTGGACGTTATCCAATCGGGTAATCGAGAATTATTGCTTTCTTGTTACTTTTTGGGCAGCGCCGTTTTTTGTCGGCGCAAACGGCATCGAGAGGATGACGTAACGAAAGAAAGCCCTATGCGATTAGCCAGAAATACAAGGAAATTGTCGCCCATTGAAATCTATTGGGCGGCTCAAGTCTTCAACGATACCCTGCCCTCCTGGGGTAATATATTAGTTACAGATGCTCTGGGCCCAGTTCCCGGCGTAGATAGACCATTCACAGAAGAGCTATTGCCAAAGCGTCTCTACACCGTGAATGTCGGACCGGACTACTACCCCGACCTGAATCGCGACAATGATTTCGGTTTCCGTTCATGCCGGAATCTATTGATTCACGAATTGACGCATGTCTGGCAGTATTCTCACGGTTACTGGGTCGTATCGCGCTCGCTTTGGGCAGACAGGTTTGGGCAAGGATATAACTACACAATCGAAGAGTCAGACGCATGGGACGACTTCAATGTGGAACAACAGGCTAGGATCGTGGAAGACTGGTTCAAGGGCGGTATGATGTCGCCTACAGACATACGGAAGGTATTCGTCGATAAGATTATTTTGGCGGAAATTACGGGCGGGTTTTGGGCCGATATTATGGATAAGACATTAATCCAAATGCCGTTGAGAGATCTTCGCAATTTTACGCCCTGAATCTGTGTCGGGATCTGGTATCGGGCAAATCAAAAGAGGGGCATTAACCAGCCGACGAGTTCAACGATTTGCTCAAGAACAGGGTGAGAATGTTCCGAGCTAAGACTTGGTTTAGGAATGATGAGCGGCAAAGCACAGTTTCGCGTCGTTCTGACGATATGAGCATCAGGAGTCCGTTTTGTGCAGTTTGAAAATGCGCCCGGTAAATGGGTTCGACATCGCGCGCAGATAAGCTTGCCCGACTTCTGCGGCGTCAACAGGGATGAAACCTGGGAAGTACGGATGAGCGGCCACCGCCTCAGTCAGCACCGTGGGGCTAATGCAGTTGATCCGAACGCCGCGCGGCAGCTCGCCCGCCGCGGCTTTGACAAAGCCTTCTACGATGTGATTGACGACGGTGCCGATCACGCTGCCCGCTGTGTACTCATCCGTCAGGATACCTGAGATCAGGGTGAAAGAGCCCTTGTCAGCGATGAAAGGGAGCCCTGCCCGCACCAAATTGATCTGGCCTATCTCGCTGGATGGCGTGATCCAGGTCTCCGGCGAGGATGGCGCTTCCCCTATGGCGACTGGACCGCGCCCTATCGAACCCCCGCGGTCCGGGACGCAATCATGGCCGCGCATGGCGAGAGCTTCGATCTGCTGCTTGGCCGTCGCACCTACGATATCTGGTCGGGCTTCTGGCCAAAGGCGCCGAGCAGTCCGATAGCGGATGGCCTCAATGCGGCAACAAAATATATCGCTACGCACCGTCCGGAAAGTCTTGAATGGGGCCCGTTCGAGGGCCTGGACCGGACATCCTCGAGGGCATTCGCCGCATCAAGTCGCAGGACGGCCCGGTTTTCAGTGTCCGACTCGTTTTTCCTCCTCTGTGGGATATCGATCCCCTTGTAGCTTAATCTTCGAGACGGCGTGATTGAGGTCGCGCCATTCTTTGGAAGTGAATTCAAAGTCTAACGATCTCAGATTCTCTTCCAGACGCTCCAGTTTGGTGGTGCCTGGAATGGGAACGATCCAGGCAGTATCAAAAAAGGTCACGCCCAGCTCCACTGCATTGCGGATCAGCGCTATCATTGCATTTTTATCGGGGGCAGGGCCGCGATGGTAACTCATACCCATGCAGCCGAGTCCGAGAGCTGAAACTTCCAGATTACTGCTTCCAAGTTTGCGCTTTTGCATTTTCAAATTTCTTTTCCGTGATTTCCGCCTAGTGGCGAATTGACGATCGATCTCCTGACTATCTCAGCTTTATTTACGTGGCGGCGAGTCGATAAATCGTCGCCGGATAAACCAGCGGCGAAATATGGCTGTGTAGTCGCTAGCCTCGCAAACCGCCCGCTAAGAAGTGACGTTCGGCGATGCTTTGATCGATTCTTTACCGCGCTCCCGAGCGACTGACGCGAGAATCGTGATAAGCAGCACCAGTGCCGCCACCACTAAAAGCGCCCGATCGAGCCGCATCATATGGGCAAGCGTACCGATCAACGGCGCTCCAAATAGAAAGCCGCTGTAGCCGATCGTCGATACTAAGGCTATCGCACGAGCCCCCCGCCCAGGGGCCTCGCCCGCTGCTGAGATCGCTGAAGGGAACACCACGGAAAGTCCAAGCCCCCAGGCAAGGGCGCCGAGCAGAGCTACCAGCGTTGAATTTACCAGACACAGCCCGACCACCCCAGTACAGGCCAGAATGCCGGCTGCTCGCAACACTGGCACTCTTCCGTAGCGCTGGATGACAACTCCGCCGCTAAACCGGCCTATAGCCATCGTTAGATTGAAACCTGCAAATGTCAGCGCACCAATTGCCGGAGGAGCCCCACGATTATCTACCAGCATGAGGGCAAGCCAGTCGTTTGCCGCGCCCTCACCAAGGGCTGTCGCGAACGCTATGATACCGAGCAGGATTTCAACGGGGTGGACAGCCGACCGCCACTGTGGATTGGCCGGCGAGCGATCCGATGCTAGCACTTGAGGCTCGTCAAAGATCGGCTCTTCGACTTGTTCCGATCTGGCGCTCGGATGCAGGCCGGCGTCCGGGATATAGTGCGTAATAGCCCACCACAGTGCAACCGTCCAAAGCGTCGACACTCCCGGCAACTGCCACGCTATGGGCAGACCGGTTGAAGCCGCCAGAGCACCCGCAAGAGCGCCAGACACGGCACCAAGAGAAAAAAGTCCATGCCAGAAGGGCATCAATACCTTTCGCCGGCGTACTTCGACCAGATTTCCCTGCACATTCATGGCCACGCCACTCACGCCAGCGCCCACACCGGTTATCAACAACATGAGCGCCAGTACTGGCACCGAACGAGCCATCGGGAGTGCGGCCCACCCACCCAGGCAGATTACGGTTGCAACCTGGCTGATCATTCGTGAGGAATACCGGTCCACAAGCCGCCCCGTAAGTGGCATTCCAAGAACGCATCCAATTCCCATGCAGACCAGCGCGAATGCAAGCTGGGTCGGGGTACAGCCCAGCTGATCGCGTATCCCTGGCATCCGGGAGTAGGATGATGCCATCACGAAGCCGTTACCAAAGAACATTACGGCAACCGCAAAGGGTGAACCCTTCCAAGACGCGTCATTGATTGGTTTACGCATACCTCGAGTGACTGACGCAAACAGATCAATACCGCTTCCTGGTCGAGTTTAAACGGGTATTGGTAGGCGGAGCGTCCAAACTCCAAATGAACTTGACCAAACGGTAAAGTGCTCCGGATTGTTGTCAGGCTCCGGAGCAAGCCTTATGCGGTACAAACCACTCAGTTGACCGACCGCAGCGGTATTCGATAACCGACTTTTCACCCACACTCATGGGCAAACCTGAGTCGGACCGTTGAATAACGGAGGTTTAGGCGAAAGCTTGAGGTCAAAAACAACATGGTCCCCATTTCTCCAGTCGATCTACGGCGGAGTTCGGAGTTCGAAGAAACAATCGTACTCGTACTCCTGCTCGTCATCGTACTCGACCGAATTACCAGGGAGATCCCTTCCACGGGAGCTCTCAAAAAGTCGCACAGGCTACTTGACCTGTCCCTGGCGTAGGCCACGGCTGCATCCTCCCAACAAGGTTGAGCATACCGCACGCTCAATTATCTCGCTGTGCGGCCATCCGATTCTTCGGTTCCCGTGGCGATTCCCAATCCATCACCGTATGGGAAAAATTAGTCAGCACGGATGGGGTCAGAGCACGAAACGGACACTATTTCGAGTAGGGAGCTTTTCCGCCATTTACCGATAATTTCTCACCGGGTCCGGAGATTATTACAGGGCTCTTTTGTAATAGAATTCTGCCTCGGCGGTTTCTCGCTCGACTGAAAAATAGATCGTTGCGCCTATAACCGATTCTGGAGCGTCTGATTTTTCAGAAATTCGATTATTTCACGACCTGTTGAGCTGTTGGGCCTAGATTCGTATTGGCGAGGCTGAAACAACCTATGATCGATACAATGTTCCCTGCCCTGAAGAAACGCTAAGAACGATTCCTGATTGATTCGCCATTTAGACCAACCAGCCGGGCGCCAGCATTCAAACCGCTTCTCGCGACACCAACTATAGATTTCCGATTTCTTACAACGAGCAACTTTCGATGCTTGGTAAGGCGACAGCATCCCATGCTCTATGCGCTTGCCCATTTTCTAACCTAGCCGCCAATTGAACGTGACAGCAGATCCGTGACTATCAGCGTCCGGTTGCATCCAAAATTGCCGAAACTGCGCACCACCATGGATAAACATGATCGTCGTTTCAACGGAATCTTCTCGCAAAGAATCAAGGTGTGAATCTATCGACCAAGTACGCTTCAGCGACCGTTTGAGTGACGGCGGCTGCAGTTTTGCCTGGCGACGTGGTGCAGCCGTTCACGCGATCCTAATAGCAGTCTACGGGTTCTGACGACGCCAGTTCGTGTAAACCATCAGTTACAGTCTTGACGTTTGGTGAATCAACGTTTAGCACGGAGGATTTGTTAGAATCAATATTAGACCTTTATTGGCAGTAAAAGGTATTGCGTCATGCAAAATCCAGCTCGGCTATCGGGTCGACTATTCGCAGCAGTCATCACGCTCGGTGCCTCGCATGCAGGTTGGCCGTAAGCACTGTGAAAGCATTTCTCGACGAGCTCAGAACCCAGCACATTTACCGCATCGCAGCCGGGTATATGGTATCTTCCTGGCTCATCCTGCAGATTGCGTCGCTTCTGTGCTCGGCTCTGGGCCTTCCCAACTGGACTCTCAAGGCGATCTTGGCATTGCTTCTCTTCGGATTTGGTGCGGCCCTGATAATTGGCTGGAGAATCGATTTTCGAGCTGCTCGTCTTGCGGCAGGCGGCTCACTCCTGCGTTCCAGAAAGGTTCACTTCGTTCTCTGGCCTGCTGCGGCCATTCTCATCGTGGGCGGAACGATTTTGGTAGTTTCCGCCTTTCTGGACGCAAACCAAGCGTCCAAACGTCTCAGTTCCGAGGTTCAATCTTCGACCCCGGCAGCAGAATCCGGTACGCCCATTCCGGTGCGACAGGCGAGTTGGGCCAGCTTTAACCAAGCAGAGCGTCAGTTCCAGTTGGGCGAGTGGAAGGAAGCCATTGCTCTTCTGGCGCGTGCGATCAAGTTCGACCCGGCAAATCAAGTTGCTTCAGAACGATTCTTCCAGGAACTAATTGTTCATCGCGAAAAGGCGCTGCCCCCGCTCATTGCGTCGTTTGACCACCAGGATGCGATCTACGCTGTGACCTTTAGCTCGGATGGTGCTCGAATCCTGACGGCAAGCTGGGATAAAACTGCCAAGCTCTGGGATGCGATCTCCGGCAAGCTCATCGCCACCTTTGCCCATCAGGGTGCCATTAACACCGCAGCATTTAGTCCGGACGGTGCTCGGATCTTAACAGCGAGCGCGGACAAAACCGCCAAGCTCTGGAATGCGGTCTCAGGCAAGCTTATCGCCTCATATCCCCATGAGGGCATTGTGAACGCCGCGTCGTTTAGCCCGGATGGTGCCCGGATCTTGACAGCGAGCGCGGACAAAACCGCCAAGCTTTGGGATGCGGTCTCAGGCAAGCTTATCGCCTCGTTTTGCCATCAGGATGTGGTAAATGACGCAACATTCAGTCCAGATGGCGGTCGGATTTTGACGGCGAGTGCGGATAAATCTGCCAACCTCTGGAGCGTTGTTTCGGGCAAGGCGATCGCCTCCTTCTACCATCAGGCTAGTGTTTACCACGGGTCATTTAGTCCAGACGGTGCTCGGGTTCTGACCGCGAGTTTGGATAGAACCGCAAAGCTCTGGGATGCGGCCTCCGGCAAGCTTATTACCTCACTCGAGCATCAGAATGCTGTCCGGCGGGCGGTATTTAGTCCAGACGGCGCCTGGATCCTGACCGCGAGCGTTGACAAAACCGCGAAGCTTTGGGATGCGGCCTCAGGCAAGCTCATCGCCTCCTTTGACCATCAGGATGAGGTAGTAGACGCGGCGTTTAGTCCTGACGGTACTCGGATCCTGACGGCAAGCTGGGACAAAACTGCCAAGCTCTGGGAGGCGGCCTCCGGCAAACTTATTGTCTCGTTTCCGGATCCGGATGAGCTAAACGCCGCAGTATTTAGTCCGGATGGCGCTCGGATCCTGACAGCAGGCTGGGACAAATCCGCCAAGCTCTGGGAGGCGCGCTCAGGCGAGCCTGTCACATCTTTTGCGCATCAAGACGGACTCTATCACGCGAGGTTCAGTCCAGACGGCACTCGGATTTTGACAGCGAGCGCGGACAAAACCGCTAAGCTTTGGGATGCCGCCTCCGGCAAGTTAATCGCTTCCTTTGACCATCTGGACGGGGTCATTGACGCGGAGTTTGGTCCCGACGGCACTCGGATCGTGACAGCGAGCGCGGACAAAACCGCTAAGCTTTGGGATGCGGCCTCAGGCAAACTCGTCGCCTCGTTTGCACACCGGGATGCGGTTAGTGTCGCAGCGTTTAGTCCTGACGGCACTCGGATCCTGACAGCAAGCAAAGACAGAACCGCGAAGCTTTGGGATGCCGCCTCAGGCAAACTCGTCGTCTCCTTTGACCATCAGGATGAGGTCAACGACGCGACGTTTAGTCCGGACGGTGCTCGGGTCCTGACCGCAAGCGCGGACAAAACCGCTAAGCTCTGGGATGCGGTTTCTGGCAATCTCATCGCAATCTTCGACCACCAGGACGCGGTCTATCACGCGGCGTTTAGTCCAGACGGAGCTCGGATTCTGACCGCGAGCGCGGATCACAGCGCAAAGCTTTGGGATTCGGATTCGGGCAAGCTCGTCGCCTCCTTTGAACATCAGGATGAGGTCAATGATGCGGCGTTTAGTCCGGATGGTGCTCGGATCCTAACAGCTTGTCTGGACAACACCGCCAAGCTCTGGGATGCGTCTTCGGCCAAGCTAATAGTTTCTTTTGCTCATCAGGGTAGTGTTTACCAAGGGGCTTTTAGCCCGGACGGCGCTCGGATACTTACGGCCAGCGCGGACAACACCGCTAAGCTCTGGGATGCTGCCTCCGGTAAGCTCATCGCCTCCTTTGACCATCAAGGCACCGTTCGATGGTTGGCCTTTAGTCCGGACGGAGCTCGCGTCCTAACCGCGAGCTGGGACAAAACCGCTAAACTTTGGGACGCGGCGACTCCGGTGATCCTAGCCCGCATGGTGAAAGAATCGGATGGAGAACCAGCCACGAAAGACTCGTCCGGAGCGATAACCGGTTACGCGGCGCAACAAGTCGAATCGCTCTCAATTGTTGCAAGCGGATTCAAATTTGCAGACGACGGCTCGCTCGTAACAGTCGATGAGCAACTCAGATCGCAGCTAACGACTCAATTAAAGAGCTTAGCGAGAGACCAGGGTCCGAATGCACGTTTTATACGCTGGATTTGCAGTACCGGTAATGATCGAACGATATTTCCGGCAAGCGACGTCAAAGTGGTCGAATGGGTCGAAAACGCACTCTTGACGAATCCAAATGTGAACGAAGAATGGGTGCGAAACGCTTTGGCTTTCCTTCCGGATCAACCCTTGCTTCATATCGCGCTGGCCGGGTTTGAAACTAACTCCACACGAGCTGATTTTCTTCGCTCATTTGGTTTAGCGAGGCTTCCGAAAAACAGTGCTGTCTGCACGCGCGCCGGCGAGATGTTGCTGGCACAACAGCGTCCCGAGCTTGCGCTTGCTGCGGTCGACAACGCGCTCCTCGCCGATCCAAAGGACCTTTCCGCTCAGCATCTTCGTGCCAAAGTCCTGGGTGCCATGCCGCGATGATCCGGCTCAAACAAAATAGTTTATACGGCGATGCTTTACGTGTAGACTCGCTGGGTTGCGGAGAACGTATAAACGTTCGACTACTCTGCCGCTCCCACGCTCCGGCCAGGGCGGCACCGAAAAGGAGACCGTGAGATATGAATCGACTCCCGTGCCTTATAACCACGGCTTACATTGCAGCCGTGATCATTGTCGCTGGAAATAGTACCGTTTGCGCCTCCAACACGCAAACATTGGACCCGGCCAAAAGTACATCAGAAAAAGGCCAAGATATTCCGACTCAAGACGTTCAAAAAGCGACGACAACTGGTTCGACAACCAAAGTAAACGTAGATAGTCAAGGGGTCATAGTGAAGGGATACGACGTCGTCGCCTACTTCAAACAAGGAGAACCGGTCAAAGGAAATCCCGCATTCGAGAGCACGTATCAAGGCGCAACATACTTATTTGCCTCGTCAGTGGACAAATCCGATTTTGACAAAGATCCCGCAAAGTATGCGCCGCGCTATGGTGCATTTTGTTCCTACGGCGTAACTGTGGGAGTATTGGCCGACCTCGAAGGCCCGGATGCGTTTGCTGTCTACAAGGGCAGGCTTTACCTCTGTGGGAATCAGGGCGCGTTGAAAGAGTTCAAGACTAATATTGACAGCAACATCGTAAAGGCAGACGCGAACTGGCGATTGTTAGCTGGGCCCTAGACCGCATAGGCGTAAGCAAGCGTGCGAGTGGGGACAGGGCAAGATCAACTGATCACTCCAGCAATCCAGCCTGGACAGTTCACTTCGAAAGGCATCGAGAAAACCGGCTCAGAAACTCCTTAAACCAGAGTGCTTCCACCATCGACGACGATCATAGCTCCGGTACTGAAGCGTTCGCGCATGAGATAGAGATAGGTTTCCGCAAGATCCTCAGGCTCACCGACTCGGCCAACGGGCAGCACCTGGCCGGCTTTTTCAAATAATCCATTTCGGTCAGGTTCGCTCATGTTTCTCCAGAGTTCGGTTCGGACCATCCCGGCACAGACGAGATTCACTCTTACGGGAGCCAGTTCGATTGCTAACGCGCGGGTCACTGCTTCGACAGCGCCGCAAATTCCCGCAGCGATGACCCACCCTTTTTGCGGGCGCAAACCGATGATACCGTTAGTGAGTATGATCGATCCGGTCGATTTGATTTGTCTGGCAGCATACTTTGCTGCCGTGACCGCACCCCAGAAACGGACTTCGAAAAATCGGCGGGCTTTTTCCAGATCGACAGTCGCAAACTCACCCAGATCCAATGATTCGCCTGCAGTGATTGCGAGATGATCAAATTCGCCAACGGTCGAAAAGAAATCCGTAACAGCGGGTTCCTGTGTGACGTCGAGGACATGGCCCTCTGCGCCGGCTGGAAGTTCGTCCAAAGCTCGATCGACATTGGCCCTTTTGCTTGACGCCACAACGACCGAAGCCCCTTCAGCCGCAGCCGCTTTGGCTGTTGCCATTCCAAATCCGGAAGTACCACCGATAATGACTATCCTTTGCCCTTCCAAGCTACGGTTGAGTGAGGGACGTGCGGGAATTTTGGATTGTTGCATGACCATCATTGCATGCGAAGCATAGACAATTCGAATAGAATAACGCGATCAAATGAAACATTTTTGCTATCACTCATTCGACCTGTGACAATTGGTTCTGCCCCAAGAACATTTCTCCCGCTTTACTTTCTATGAAGCTGGAACTGAGCGTCTGTGAGGCGCTTCATCCGCAAGTTGGTTTCTTGTTCAAGCTGTCGCCGGGCTTTCACTCCCGGCGACAGCGGTCGCCGCAAACTAATATCACTACGCCCCCGTTGACTATTGCCAGGATGGGTATTCTTCCCCTGGCCCTTATCCCCGGTCAAAGTCCTCGGAGATCAGAGAGAATCAAAGGAGTAAAATAAACTTCTCGTGGTAATGATTGGGACATTTTGTGAACGACAACCCATCGGAATGCTCCGAAGGCTGCATAAGTCATTGTGTCCATAATTTTCCTTTATGTGATGCCCCAAGTCATGCGTTTTTGCATGCTGGGGGCATTCGAATTGAAAAGTTGAAAGAAGCTCTATGAACCAATGTAATCGTCGAAAGATGGACTACGTGGAGGAGCGTATGGAGTGTAAATCGTGTCGCGGCGCGACAAATCCGATAAATACGATTTATGATATTTTGTCACTGTCGGATGATTGAACACGAAACCGAAAAAGCTAAGTGCTAGCAAAGATTCGGTATAACGTTTTCTAAATTCGCTGATAGAAAGAAGATGACGATTTTGCATGAATAAGCGTTAGTTCATGTGTCGCTGACTGTAAATCGAACGAAAGACCCAATGGCAAGTCAGGAACATTCCGTATCGAAACGATCGATCGGTAAACAAGTTGAAGACTATGCCGAACGAACAGTTGACTGAACGCGGCTTGGAGTGGCTCAGGCACACTAACAACGCAGAAACGACAATAGGCAAAAGCTACGCCATCACAAGCATGAGGAGAATCGAGGAGAGGGTCGCTGCCGAGATAAAAAGCAAGAGAGAAGTCTCGAGGCGCGAAGTCCAGTCAACCGAATTGATTGGAGCCAACGCAAAATGAGTTTTTTCCTTCCGCTGGGATTCAACATCATCGAACTGAGCCAGCAGTTGTTTGCGAGCTTGAAAAAAATCGATGATTCGCTCGGGCGGAAGGAAGGGAGTGGAATTAGGGCTAACCTTTTTGTCGAAACGCTGGCCGACGGGTGGAGTCTGCAATTGGGAAAGGCGGTGATCTGACATGTAGCGTATCGATAGATCATGACAGATTAATTGGAAATGGAACTAAAGGCTAAGTTGAGGTTTTCGCAGACATTGGCAGTCATCTTATATTCTGACGACGGATGATTAATTTAACGTGCTGCCGGCGAACTGAGTATTTCCACAGCCCGGAGACTGGCTGCCGTGCGATTTTCAACACCGAGCCGGTTAAAGATCTCTAAAACATGTTTTTTGACTGTCGATTCGCTATTTCCCAAGATGGTTGCGATTTCGCCGTTGCTCTTGCCTTGTGCGAGCCAGAGAAGCGTTTCAGCAACGCGCGGAGTGAGGCTCAGGCTCTTCTGAAGAGGGAGGTGAGAATCAAAGTTAGGCGGGTAAACACCTGCGGCTATTCGGGCTGCGGCGCGTTCGAGGCGACATCGTATAGCACTGAGAAGATCTGATTTTGCGACCGGTTTGGTGAGGTAGTCGTCTGCACCAAGATTCATGCCGGCGCGTACATCCGGCTTTGTTCCCCTGGCGGTAAGAAAAATAAAGGGAATAAATGCGGTTTTTGGGTCGGCCCTAAGCTCGGCGATGACACCATGTCCATCCATTTGCGGCATCATCACATCGCAGAGAATCAGGTCGGGATTCTCTTTCTTCGCCAGTTCAACTCCGACGAGTCCGTTCTCTGCTGAAAAAGCCAGATACTTTTCCATACGGAGAATCGTCGTCAGATTGCGGCACATTTCAGCTTCGTCTTCAATCACCAGGATCTTTTTCATAGTGAGCTATTGGTTCTGTTTCGCCCGGGATAACCCGTGCAGAAATAATTTCTCGAGAATGGGCAGCCGGATCATCGGGCGATATGAGCGGCAATTTCAGAGAGACAGTTGTGCCTTCACCGAGAGTGCTATCGATTTTAATCTCCCCAAGATGGAGATCAACGCAGCGTTTCACGATCACCAGTCCCAAGCCGGTGCCCGGGCGGTCTGCGACGTTTCTTCCCCTGTGAAACGCATGAAATAGCCATTCTTGATCTGCCTCCGGTATTCCGATGCCGTGATCACGAACGGTGAACAACATCCATTCGTGAGAAAATTCGACTTCGAACGCAATCGGTTTCCCTTTGTTCGAATATTTAACAGCATTGCTCAAAATGTTAGTAAAGATATGCCTCAGCAGCCGCTCATCTGCGTGCAGCTCGAATGGTATCGGCGCAAGAGTCAATTCGATGGGACATTTCCGGTCCGTCGCGGAATTGACATCGTCCACCTGTCTTCGAAGGAATGTTTGCAACTCGATCGGTTCAGGCTTGAATTGAGTTCTCCCAGTTTCAAAGGAACCGATAAGGAGAACCTCCTCCATCAGCCCGGCCATACGACGAGTGTTCTTTCGAATGGATTGCAGCTGCTCCCGGCGATCCTCAGCGGGAAGTCGATCAAAATAATCATCCAAAATCTCCGCGGAAGATTGGATGATTGCCAGCGGTGTTCGGAATTCGTGTGAAACCATCGAAACGAATTTGCTGCGCAATTGGCCGAGTTCTTTTTCGCGAGCAAGGGTGCGCAGTAGCTCTGCCTCGGCCTGCTTTCGTTGAGTTATGTCCAGCCCAACCACGAGCATATGAGGCTCCCGATTGATCTCAATGATGTCTGCCGATTGCAAAAGCGTGTGGATGGTGCCCCGTCTTGTACGGAGCTGGCACTCCACTTCGTGTAATGATCCGTGAAGGCGAAGATTGGAGAGAAACCGGTCGCGCTCAGCAAGACTGACCCAGATGTTTAGTTCTTTCGAATCTCGGCCGATAATACCCTCGCGCCCGAGCCCGAACCAACGGACGAATGCATCGTTCGCCTCGATAAATTTGGCATCGCTTAGTCGCAAGATGGTAACGTTCAGAGGGCTTGCGCGAAATGCCGTGCTGAATCGCGCTTCGCTTTCGCGAAGACGCGCTTCGCTCCGGCGCAGTTCTTCTTCGGCGTTTTTGCGTTCTGTAATGTCGTTACAGACGGCCTGCATGAGTGTTTTCCCAGCGAGTTGGATCGGAGTTAGAAACACCTCGATCAGCATTTCGCTTTTGTCCTGCCGCAGCATCTTCCAATCGAACCGAGCACTTCCGTGGGTCAACGCATGCGCAATATATTTTTTGGCGAGGACCTCGGCACGTTCGCCACCACGTTGAATTGGAGCCGAAACCTCGGCGGGATGTTTGCCGATGACATCTTGGACACTCGAGTAACCGAATAGGCGAAGCCAACTCGGATTCACTTCAAGAATTCCGTTCGCGTCATGGAGCACTACCGCCTGACTGGTTGCTTCAAATAATGCCCGATGTTTTTCCTCGGAGTCCCGCAATAGTTGTTCCGATCGGGTACGCTTTGATTCTTCAAGGGCGAGCGAGACCATTGATGCAAGAGCTGAAACAAAATCGATTTCTTCTGCAGACCAATCACGAGGGGGGCCCACGTGTTCGTGGCATAAGACTCCGACTACTTCGCCGCATACCCAGACAGGCGCGTCCAACATAGACGTTATGCCATACGGTTTGAGATAAGAGTCACCCAATCCTTTTGTAGCCGGATGCAAGAGCACTCGATCCGCTACAATCGGGCGTTTTGTTGCGAGCGCTCCGAAATAGGCGGGGGCATCCGTGAATCGAAGCCGCATCCCTTTTGATTTCTCGTCACACTTCTCTGCGTCGCGCAGATAGAGCACTTCGCACTGTATCAGCGAATTTCTTTCACCTAACGACCAGTAACTGACTCGAGCAACCTCGAGTGTGGCAGCCGATAAGGAACAAATCTTTCGCAGGGCTTTGTCGATGACCGATTTATCGGACCGCGCCAGCTCAAGAAGGACATCTCGATGTATTTGAACCTGTTCACCATGCCGGCGCAATTGTTCCTCGGCGCGTTTGAGCTGGTAGTTTGATTGGACCAGTTCAATGGTGCGTTCGGTGACCCGTTCTTCAAGGGAAGCATTGAGCTTTCGGACTTCGCTCTCGGCACGAAGACGTTCTTCGCGCGTGCGCAGCGCCATGATGCCGTAGGCTAAATTGTTCGCGAGATCTGTATATTGTGCGATTGCGCTCTCGTCGAATACGTCTGGTTCTTGGGCGTGCAGGCTGAGAGCTCCAAAGGTGTGCCCCTGCGAAATCAGCGAGAGTAAAAGGGTCGGAACAGAAGAACGGCCTGTTTTCTGAAGTCCGGGCGTGCCCGAATTTCCCCCTTCCAAAGGAATCATTTTGCCGATGGGATTTCCCGATGAATCGACCATCGGAAACATTCCGGACAACTGACTTTGATCGCCCGCTGAAGCAACAAGCTGCGTTGTAGAATTGTCGGATGCTTGTCGGTATCCGACTTGAGCGGCCGCCAGACCACCCACATCCACAAGGATGCGACAGACCGACCGCAAAAGATCAAACTCCTCGGTTGCGCGTACAAGCGCCTGGTTGCATTGATAGAGTGTTTGCAAGGTCCGGTTGAGCTTGGCGAGCTTTGACTCGGTTCTCTTCCGTTCTATTCCTTGTGCGATACAGTCTGCGACTGTCTCGAGCGCTTCTAACACATCGTGTCCCAATGGCCTTAGAGCGAATATCGCCAACACGCCAATCAGGCGGCCATCAACGACAAGAGGGCATCCAGCAAGCGACTCCGAGCCATGAGCGAACATTTCTAGCCGATCCTCGTCCGACACGGGATTAGCCAACTGGGAAGTCAATTTCTGCGCGATTCGGCCTATCGCATTATTACCGATCGGCAGGCGAGCCTGACGATCGTCCAGACGCTTTGAGAATCCTGCGCTCGCCTGAAGTTCAAGAAGATTCAGGCGATCGTTGTAGGTCCAGATCCGGGCCAAATCCGAATCCAGACGGTGGACGATCGCTTCGGCGCTTCGTTGCAACACTGATCTCAACGAACAATCTGCACCTCCCGACACAGCGGCCTGTACGTCTGCCCTCAACGCGGCTTGGCGTGCGCGTCTCTTTTGGAGCAGTTCGGCCCGTTTCAGCTCAGTAATGTCAGTCGCAATTCCGCAAACCGCGTAAGGAATCTCTTGTTCGTCCTTCAGCAGAAATTTAACGACGATGTAATTGCGTTCTTCGCCCCCGACTGGCACGACCTCCTCGAATTGAATGGGTGCACCTGCCTCGATGACTTGGCGATCATTGTCGCGAACCGTTTGGGCAACTTCGGAAGGAAGTATGTCGAAGTCAGTCTTTCCTCTGATTTCATCACGTGATACCAGGTGTCGCCGCTCGTATTCTCGATTCACGAGCATGTAGCGCAGACCCAGATCTTTGACGAAAACAACGGCGGTTGTGTTATCCAGAATATCCTGGAGCTGTTGCCGGCTCTTGCGGAGCGCCTCCTCCACGAGGCCGTACTTCGAATCGTCCAGAGCGGGATAGCTATTTGCAGCAGAATGTTCAGCGGCGTCCATTTTCACAAAACGAAAGGGGACAACAATTTGAGGGTTGCGATTCCGGCGCTAACCTTGAGTTTTGGGATTTGCCCCGGACCCATTCTTTGACCGGAGCAATCTGGATCAACAGTGGCCAACAGAAGTCGCGCATGGATCCCTTTCTACAATATTCGCCAGAGGTCGTATACGGACCAAAAGACCCATCTAGATCCACACCGAAACATTGGAGAGTGTTGCTCGGCAGTTCTTCCACATATTGGGTTTAGCTGCTGCTAGCTCTTTGCTTATTGTTGAGCCGATATTGGTGGTCTCAATCTGAGTAGCGACTATACATGACAAATCAACACCGGAATGGAGTTACAAATGACGTGTACCATTTTCCTGTACGCCGGCTGGCGAGATATTCGTACGGACTACCAATCCGGAAGCTTTACTTACCGTGTCTCGATGATCAGTCCTGTGGGACAAATCACTTTGAAGTTTTAGACATCCTTCTAAAAGCGTCGCAAAGCCAGGATGTATTGCACTTCAACGTTGCCGCTTTTAAACAGACACAGCACATAGTCGAGTTCCTAGTCCGTCAGCGATTCAGACGAATGACTACCGCATCACCGCCGAGACTGAGCATCAGTCCTTTCCGTTTCGCCTTCAAGTGCATCACCGCACCGTTTGCATTTTGCAGCCAAAGGTCTCCGGCACTGGCAGTCCCGACCGCAATACCGTACCTTCCCTGCACGTAGGTTCCTTCAAAATCGGAAACTCGCTTCAGGCCGTACACATCGCCCCGCGCATCGATTTTTGAAACACCGATTCCGCCGATTCCGAGGCCGCCAACGGAAAACGGGTAGTTGTGCCCTTGATATCTCAGGACTCCTTTTCCAGCGTTTCCACTTCCAATGTATGCTGCCTGAAATTGCCTCATGCTCACATAGCCGGAAAGTGGTTTGCCGTTCAAAGTAATCGTGGTCGCACCTTCCGCAGTGACACTTCCAAAGAAACAGAGAAATACCGACAAGGTTGCCACCAGTAGCCTCGTGAGGGGCATGGAATGGCTAAAACTTTTTGGCAGACAATAGACCGGATGTGTATTCATAGTTGTTTAACACTCGAAAGCTAATTTCCGGTGCTGCTCTGTCTTCTGATCCTTCAAAAAAGAGTCGCACGGTGGGGTCTAGAGACCATAACAACAGGGGTTGGCACAGATCCAGTAAAAACCGCTAAGACTGATACACTCTTCGCGGCGTCGATCGTTTAATGGATGCGAATAATCGGCCTAACCCGGATCACAATATCTCAATTGTGAGTGGGTAATCCTTCTAATTTTTTCAGGTTTTCTGCCATATACCTAACATTTGCTTGTCCGAGGCGCCTCTCTTGCTCAAGAATCAGTCCATGCCTCGAGAATCGGGATGTGAAAACCAATCGACAACGCGCGCAAGAGCAGATCATTCCAGGACAGCCATTGTGCTATCGATCCTGGCCCTGCTCGGTCTTGGGGCTTGTGCGAACGTTGAAAAACAGACTCCTGGATCTCCGCTTGAAGCAGCGGAGATCCAACTCATTCGCGCAGAGAAACAGAAGTCCGACGTCAATGCACAGGCCGCTGAGTTCCTCTCTGCCGCCGGGATTGCTGAAGAAGCGCTGAATCAAAGCCCTGAAAATAATTCAACACACGCGAAAGCTCTCTCCGTTTATAATAGAGCCGCTGCGGATCTGGGGTCCGACCTGCCTGCGCTAGTCGGGAGCCAACACAATTCCAAAATCCTGGTATTGAAAGACAACCGGACCGGTCAGAGCGAACAGCTTCGGCTGGAATCCGGAAAACGCAGTGAATATGCTCCAGACTACTTCCAACACATAATCATCGCAGACCGTATCAACCAAAAGTGGCTCGGCAATCCCGCTGTCAGACAAGGAGCCGGCGGGAAATTGGTAGGAGTACATCACACTTCCGTGGATCCCACTGTCCGAACCCGTCTCGAGCCCCTCAAAGGGATTCGCGTTACGATAACGGCTGTCGTCGACGTGAGCCGTCCCGGCGGCCGTAGCGCTTCTATCCGGCTGCTCGATCCGACAAAGCTGGACACCGTTCAAATCGGCAACAAAACATACTCGCTCGCCGGCGATTACACAGCAGCCCTCGCCTCGTACGGACGAATCAACGAGAATTGGATCGGTTTGATGAATATGATCCGGGGCCAGAACATGCGCGGGGCTGCCGGACTTCTCTTCTTGGGACCCTATGATCCTGCGAAATTACCGGTGATTTTTGTACATGGCCTCCTCTCATCGCCGTATGCGTGGGTGAATACGGCGACTGATCTGATTCGGGATCCCATCATCAGGCGTCGATGCCAATTTTGGGTGTTTTCGTATTCGACAGGAAATCCGATCGGCTACTCAGCGCTGCTGTTACGCGAGGACCTGGCATATGCCGAGAATGTTTATCATTTCAAGCAAGCAATGCTGATCGGTCACAGCATGGGAGGCCTTCTCTCGCGGTTGCAGGTGACAAACTCTGGTCGCGTCCTCTGGGATGGCGTCTTCAAGTCGAAAGCAAACGAAATTTACAACGCACAACCCGCCGATTCGGTTTTCAAGAAAGCATTGATCGTTAATGCAAATCCGGTTATCAAACGGGTGATATTTGTTTCAACACCTCATCGGGGAAGCAGCCTCTCAACCGGATTCATCGGGGCGCTTGGCATCAAACTAATCCGGCTTCCGATGAAGGTTCTTAATCTGGTTCCGGAGACCCTTGTCAAAACTCTTGCCCCGAATAATGATCCCCGCAAGTTCCAGCCTCCGACGAGCATCAGCGGACTTTCTCCAACAAATCCAATGTTAATCGCATTGAACAAGCTTCCGGTTGCCGTGCCTTGCCATTCAATCATGGGGGACCGCGGCAAAAATGATTCGCCGTACAGTACAGACAGCGTGGTCCCGTACTGGAGCTCACATCTTGATTCGGCCCAGTCCGAGGTGATCGTTCCGACCGACCATGGCGCAATGGCCAGCCCAAAAACGACTGAGGAAATTCGGCGAATTATTCTGGAGCAACTCGGCATGATCCAATCCAAAGGACCTCGGACGAAGGTGCCGCAATACGGATTGAGCCTGATCCCTCCGGTGTATAAAGGGGCATATTTATCCAATCCTTAGTTCCAGACGATGAAGCGCATGTCCGGTTGCTGAGTAAAGCCTCTTCCCCGGTCGGAATGGATGTGCGGCCGGGCGATTGGGCACGAATATTTTGACCGCAGTTGAATCCGAAGGCTTCTCATGCGACGAACCGCATTCCAAATCTTACAATCCTATCCTAACACAAATGACCAAGATTCAACTTCAAGCGGCCCTTTCTGAAGCCATTCAAACCGATAAAAAGACCGCTGGCCTATTTCTCGAGACGCTCAGCGCGATAGCCTACAAAGAGATCAAAAAGAATGGAGAGTTCGTTTTGCCTGGATTTGGCAAATTGGTCAAACAGAAGAGAAAGGCGCGTACGGGTATCAATCCGAAGACGATGACGAAGATAAAGATTCCGGCCAGGACCGTCATAAAATTTCGCGTCGCGAAGGCTGCAAAAGATGGGATTCTTGGAGCGAAGAAATAGGGTGTCCCCCGGACCTGACGGACCGTCCCATAGGCAAAATATGGATGATACGGATACCGTGCAATTTCAGTTTGATAGTCAGGGGGTTGATTGGCTGGATTTGCTGCAGCTTTTCAAAGTCGCAAACCTGGGTGGACGGGAAGGTGACAAGGTTCGTCGGGCATTCGAGAAGAGCAACGTGGTGTGCTTCGCGAAGGACCAAATGCGATTGGTGGCTGCGGGACGGGCACTCAGCGACGGCGAATATCACGCGACTATCTACGACGTAGTGGTTGACCCTGAGTATCAGCGACGAGGAATCGGAAGCCAGGTCATGATTGAACTCCTGGCTCGACTACCCGTGTGGCGAGTTCTACTCGTTGCCGACCGTGAAGTTCAGCCTTTTTACAGGCGACTCGGCTTCGATGGCTATGACGATGTGATGGCGCGCATTGACCGGACAAAACTTTTTGATTCCTCGCTATAAGAATGTTTTGGCGTAAGCCGCCGGATGGGGAGAGTAGAATTCTTACTGCGAAGTTACCTGAAGCTTCTTTAAATGCTCGTCTAGCTTTGCTTCACTAAATCGGCCTTCCGAGAATGCGCTAACCTTGTAGATGGGCATGTCTTCCAAAAAAGCGCGTACCGCCATATCCTGCTCATCCGGATTTCCCATCTCAAAACCGTCTATCAGATCATTATACAGGCTTTGAGCTTTCGGATGCTTTCTCACCTCTTTGAGCAACGAGTCACGGGTGATCACGGGAAGGGTTTCGTCTGTGATCTCCAGTTCAATGCTTTGCTTCAATCGCAGGTCCGTTGAGGACGCGCATACCATGATTTCAAACGCCCCAGGATTCACCATCCAATCCTTTGTGACGTTGTCGAAATACGCGAAGTCGCGCTTTTGGAGTGTGAAGCTCAGCGTTGTCTCTTCGCCCGGTTCCAGTGAAACTTTCTGAAAATCCTTCAATTCCTTTTCTGGGCGCACAACTTTCGGATTCTGTTCTCGAATGTAAAGTTGCGCTATTTCCTTACCCGCCACCGGACCACAATTCTTTATATTGAACGAAACCTGTACGCTCTGCTTGTCATTGAATTTCGTTGGCGTCACATTGAAGTTCGAGTAGTCGAAGTTCGTGTAACTCAGTCCGAATCCGAATGGGAAAAGCGGAGCTCGCTCGCGGGAATCATAATGTCGGTACCCAATAAAAATCCCTTCACCGTAATTGGCTTCCCTGTTGCGCCCCGGAAAATCGGGAAAGCAGGGTGTATCTTCGAGTCGCTCGGGGAACGATTCTGAGAGCTTGCCCGACGGATTTTCTTTCCCGCTCAGGATGTCGGCAATTGCGCCTCCGCCGGCCTGCCCACCGAGCCATGCTTCGACGATCACTGGAACGCGATCCGCCCACGGCATTGTAACCGCCGCTCCATTCAAGAGAACGATCACAACTTTGGGTTGGGCAGCTGCAACGGATTCGATCAGAAGATTGTGTCCAACGGGCAGATCCAAAGAGGAACGATCGATGCCTTCGCATTCGTAACTACCAGGCAGACCCGCAAAAAGGATGACGACATCGGAAGCTTTTGCATGTTTAACTGCTTCGACAATGAGCGCATCGTTTGTCATTCCGTCTTCTGTGTAGCCCTCGGCATAGATCAACGAAGAATGATTGCCTACACAGTTTGCTATCTCATCATATGCTGCCGCAACGCGCGTGGCGTTGACTTGCGAACTACCTGCTCCTTGGTACCTCGGTTTTTTGGCGAATCCGCCAATGATTGCGATCGTTTTTTGCTGCTCAAAATTCAGCGGAAGTAGAGAGTTCTCATTTTTGAGTAGTACGATGCTCTCAGCCGCAGCACGTCTGGCTAGCGCGTTGTTCCGTTCAGCGTCAAAGTTAGAACCAAGTTTTCGTAGATCATCGGCCTTCAGGATGACGGCGAGGAGCGGAGCGAGTACATCGTCGACCTTTCCGTCGGCAATTTCCCCGGAATGGACCGCCTCTACGATTTTGTTTGGGTGATAGTTACCGCTGCCGGGCATTTCGAGACTAAGTCCTGCGTTTACTGACGCCGCGCCGTCATGCACTGCTCCCCAATCGGAAACTACAAACCCTTGGAAACCCCATTCGCCTCGGAGAATCTCTTCTAATAGAAATATACTTTCGGTCGCGTGCTCGTTGTTCACGAGGTTGTACGCAGCCATGACCGACCAAGGCTGAGCCTCCTTAACGGCGATTTCAAATGCTGGCAGGTATATCTCCCTGAGCGTCCGCTCATCCACTTTGGAATTTGCAGACATGCGTTCAAATTCCTGATTGTTGGCAGCATAATGTTTCAATGAAGTGCCAATGCCCTTGCTTTGGACACCCTGAATGTACGCGGCCGCCATTCTCCCAGCCAAAACCGGATCTTCAGAAAAGTATTCGAAATTCCTGCCGCCCAATGGAGAGCGCTTCATATTGACGCCAGGACCCAAAAGAATTTGAACATCATTTGCCCGACATTCTTCTGCGAGACCAACACCCACCTGGCGCATCAAATTTATGTCCCACGACGACGCCAACGCTGAAGCAGTTGGAAAACAGGTGGCCGGCACACTGGTCGGTAATCCCCCTCCCTCAACCTTGCGGAGCCCGTGTGGGCCATCGAATATGGAGATGGCTGGAATTCCCAAGCGATCAATTCCGTGTGTGTGCCACCACCCGTCACCCGACATAAGAGTTGCCTTCTCTTTCAAAGTCATTTGGCCGAGCAGGGCCTTTGCCTTAGACATGTAATCGAGCAACTCCTTCGGAGTCGAATCATTGGTTTGATTCATCATGATGAGCAATTTACAGCCATGAAGCCGGATTTCGAACTAAACAGCGTTATTACCTCTTTTGTGTCGATACCTGCACATGGTGACTACGTCATTTCGACGAGTTGTTTTGGCTTCAAAACGGTTACCTGAATCATCTTATTTTTGCTGGCACTAACGGCGCTTTTTCTGTTAAACGGAGAAAGAACAAAGAGCAGAGGTCAAAATGGCAAAGCAAAATAAAAAACCCGTCTCCAAGAATTCCCAAATAGGTGCGTCGTCTAAGCCTCCGGTTCAGAAACGGCAGCCAAAATCTTCAGAAGCGAAGCAGGCAGTTGCACACATCGAACGGCCTTCGCACCCATAGCCTTTGAGCGCCGCTCACGGAAGCTTCCTTAAGATGCAAGCCGTCGAAGCTGCCAGTCATTGGCATCTGGTCTAAAACGCGTAACTCATCCAAGTAGAAATATAATCGACGTCCTTGGTACTCGGCTGGCTCGTCAGGAATGCTCCCCGATAGAAATGATAGTAGTTTTGCTAACAGAAGGGGATGCTCCCGCTGCCCTCCCGGCAATGGCCAACGATGCTATCGCGGTCATGGCACTGCGGATGCCATGCTTGGCTCACCGACACCGCTTTTCGGGGTAGCGGGATCTCAAAGATTCTTATCTTAAGCCCAAACGCTGCAGGCCGTTTTGGCAACGCCAGCAGGGACGGTCGCCGAGCGTTCGGCGTTCGAAGAAACAATCGTACTCGTACTCCTGCTCGTCATCGTACTCGATCCAATTACCAGCGATATCCTTCCACGAAGGTTTCGCAAAAGGCCGGACCGGCTTACTTTCCCCCCAATTCCAAAAGGAGTTAGCAATTTGCTTTAGAAATCTGATTCAAGATCGGGGACCTGACCACACAGCCGTATCAGATCTTCGTAGAGATTACCGGTTGTCAGTCCGGACCTCGACGATGTTGTTAGTACCACCATGGAGTGCAATAGATTCCGCAGGCAATGGGCGTTCGGCGTTCGAAGAAACAATCGTACTCGTACTCCTGCTCGTCATCGTACTCGATCCAATTACCAGCGATATCCTTCCACGAAGGTTCGCAAAAGGCCGGGACCGGCTTCTTGACCTGTCCCCGTCACCGGCTTCATTGCTGCATCTCCGCCTTGATCGACCTACCCGCTGGGGAGCCAAGGGTCAGAACAATCTTGGCAGCCTTGGCTTTGCCGTCGACCAGTTCGGCAAACGCTGCAGGGCCGTCACCAAGGGGACGTTCTTCTATCCAGTCGCCCTCCGGTTTCACTACGCCACGAGCGAGCATATCGATCGACTGAATGAAGTCGGTCTGAGTGTAAGCAAAGCTGCCGATAAGTGTGATTTCCTGCCGGATAATATAGTTGGCAGGTACAATCGATTCTTCGTTGTGCAGACCGATCAGCACCACCCGGCCGCCTGGGCGTACGGCTTGAATGGCTTGAGCACGAACAGGCGTTGCGCCCACCGCATCAATGACGCTATCGAGCCCTTCAGGGTACCGATCCCGCAGGAAAGCGATGACCTCCTGTTCGCGCGCGTTAATGACTTCGCAAGCCCCCCAGCGCAACGCAGTCTCCAGTCGGCGAGGCATTACATCACTGACAATAACCTGTTCGACACCTTGGGCGCGAGCAGCGGCCAGGGCACAGAGCCCGATTGGGCCGGCGCCAAGGATCAGCAAGCGCCCGCGGGCCTGTACGTCGGCCAGGGCAACAGCACGGATCGCGCATGCAAATGGCTCTACGAGCGCGCCGGCCACTGCGGATAGCAGGTCAGGCAGCGGATAGCACTGCCGTGCAGGCACTGCAACAAACTGTGCAAATCCTCCCGGACGGTGTGCACCAACGAGTCGACGCTCCCGACAGAGGTTCGGCCGGCCTGCCAAGCATCGGTCGCAGGTGCCACAGGCAATCAGCGGATTGAACGTGACCAGAGTTCCAACCGCAGCTATGTCGCCTGTCGCAAAAGTTTCCCCTGCGCCCTCTACAACCTCCCCGGCGCACTCGTGCCCCATGATGAGGGGAGGCACCCGCAGACTGTTATGGCCGAGGAATCCACTCAATTCCGAGCCGCAAATGCCCGCTACCGCGACCGATATCAGCACCTCGCCTCGTACCAACTGGGGAATTGGTTCGGCCCGCTGTACCATATCGCGCGGCCCGAGCCACACCAGGGCTTGCATACTCGAACTTTTCATTTCGTAGAGCCGCTCATGTCTTGGTTCTTCCTCCTTCGCTCAGTTACTTCGATCGTGCTCGATCGGCTCGGGTGGCCATGGACCTCCATACCCAAGTCGGGTACTGACCTTGCTTGTAGTTTGTGTCAACACGAAAGCCGCAAAAAGTTGGTGTATATGACCGTCACCTTCTGGCCGCCTGGCCTATCCCAGCTTCCAGGCAACCTCTCATAATCGTACTCGTGATCGTATTCCTGCTCGCGCTCGACTTTGGGGGCGCCATTCACGGGAGGGATGCTACGCCCGATGTCCTGTGGATGATCTTGGATTCTTGACGGTCTGCCAGCGCTCACGATACGCTTTCAACAACTCCACCCAAGCCCCCAAAACTCGAAGGAGGTTGAGGAAAATGAAAAAAATCATTCTTATCCAAGGAGCGAACCTTAACTATCTGGGCAAGAGAGAGCCGGAGATCTATGGACATACCACTCCGGCTGAGCTCAACGCGACACTTTTGGACTATGCCAAAAAAAGGAATTTTGAGCTTGAGATTTTCTATACAAATATTGAAGGCGAGGCGATCAACCAAATTTACCGTTGCGCGGACCAGGGATTCGATGGGTTAGTGATGAATCCAGCAGGTTTCTCCTATTCTGGATATGCGTTGAAAGATTGCATCAAGGGTGCCGGGCTGCCTTACGTGGAGATCCATATTTCGAACGTGGCGAAGAGGAATATCCATTGCGTACTTTCTGAAGTTTCGGTGGGCGTTATTACAGGTTTTGGCATGTTTGGTTATCAGCTTGCCCTTGATGCAATACTGCAGCATCTCGGTGGGACGTGATGAAGGTTGGCCTAAAAGATCTCCATAATTTGACGCGCCAGCTCTACCTCAAGCTGGGGTATCCGGAGCCGCAAACAGAAACGATTCTAGACGTTCTATCGTACGCTCATCGTCGTGGAAACTTCCAGAGTCTTATCAATGAGGTGGCGGTGGGTACTCCGCGGTTTAATGCGCAACGCGCACCTGTTGTGGAGAAGGAGACGCCGCTTTCTTATCTCATCGATGCGGGAGGTAATATCGGGATCTGTGCCCTCCATTTCGCCGGAGATTTATTGGTGAGTAAGGCAAGAACGAGCGGTCTTGCGATTGTTGGAATTCGCAACAGTTCGCCTCCGGGCACTGGGCCCGTCGGCTATTATGCCGAAAAAATCGCGCGCGAAGGTTTCATTGGCATGATCTTTTGCGGTTCAAGCAAGATGGTTGCGCCGTGCGGGAGCAGCGAACGCGCCTTTGGGAGCAATCCGATCGCGATTGGCGTTCCCACAGGCGGCGCACCTATCGTTCTGGACATGGCTACATCAGCGATGCCGGTTTTTAAGGTTGCGGAGGCTTTAATCAAAGGCGAGCTCTTGCCCCAAAACGTAGGCTATGACGCTGAAGGCGCTCCAACCCAAGTTCCAAAGAAAATTCTTTCATCCGGCGCCTTGACGACTTTCGATCGCAGCCCAAAAAGCTCTGGCCTCGCTTTGATAGTGGAGCTCTTTGCTAACGCGCTTACAGGAGGATGTTTGCCCGGTGATCCGGATAACCAAAATTGGGGAAACCTCGCCTTTGCAATCGATCCCGACTTGCTCGTAGGTCGAGAACCCTTTCTCAAGAATGTGGATCGGACGATGGCCTATATCAAAGGTTTGAAGCCGACAAGTCCCGCTCAGGATATTCATTTGCCTGGTGAGCTATCTTTCATCAGATCTGAACAAGCTGTTGCCACGCAGGAATTAGAAATCAATGACGATCTATTCCAGGCCTATCGGCAGCGGATCCTTTCGTCTCTGGGTACGTACGGATGACGAGAGTGAGGACTCACCGGGAGCGTGAGAATTGCGGGCTAGGACCTCCGATTTTGCCATAGCCGCGAGGCCAATTGCGGCGAGCAAAGCAAACGTCGCCGGAATGAAGAAGACGTTCGGAAGACCAAATACACCCACGCCCAGTCCGCCGCTCAGGCCACCAAGAGCGCCGCTCACAGAGTATGAACTCATGAATATTGCAGAAGCCGTGGCGACGGCGGTCGGCAGCAAGCGCTGCGCGGCAATGATCCCCAGGGACGCAAAAATTCCCCAGAGAACGCCCATGAGGATTTGACCAACAAACATGCCGGCCGCACTGCTAGTCGTGGCGAAACAGATATTTGCCACTATCCCAAATAACGCGCCGATGCACATGAGCCACAGAAGGTCAACGCGTCGAGCGAGCATTACACTGAATGGCATGATCGCGAGTTCAACGAGTGGCTGAATGCCGATAACCGCGCCGCGTAGTGCCGGCTGGAGATGCAGTCGTTCGTCCATGTAAAGCGGCAGGAAGCCGTATTTGATGGATTCCCCAGCGGTGGCGAGCACGTAAAGACTCGTGAATGCGAGGAGTAACCAGATCGCTCGCCCATTAGAGCGCGGCAGAATGTTGAAGTCGAGGCGGTCGCCGCCGGATCGACGAACCCGCTGTTGCTTCAGGGTTCCCATTGGGATGATCTGGGCAAGAGAGCAGCAGGCGGTCACGCACAGTGTGACACGCAAACTGGTCGCAGTCGCCATCCATGCTCCAATCACGGGGCCAATAACCCATCCCGCTGTAAGAGCCATCCGAACGATCGCAATGACTGTTTCGCCCGAACCTTGCGGATTTTGGTCAAGGTGGTCTCGAACGGCGGCGAAGAGCTGTGGTGCTGCAGCCGCGGAGAAGGCGAGAAAGAAGCTGCTGATGAGAAACGGCATCCATACCTGAGTTGAGAATGCAATCCCTGCCCATCCGAGAAAACCTGCCAAAGCGCTGAGTCGAAACAGGCCTAGGCGTTCGCCCATGCGATCGGAATGCCTGCCAACAAAGTAGCCGACGAACGGCGCTGCCAGGCTCGTCAAATAGTAGAGTCCTGCGACTTGAAGCGGCGCTCCAAGTTCCTTAACTAAAAAAAGAACAATCTGCGGAGCAGCGGACGAAGTACCGATCCCGGATAGAAACATCGCCAGGGTTGCCCCGCGGTAGAGCGGCGATGAGAGCACTTGTCGGAGGGCTGACGACGATCTTAACGAAGAAGTGGAAGCGGACTTGGTCATGATCTCTGTTCTTTGATGTATGTGGCACGACCTTCTTCCTTTCTGAAACTATTATTTCGGAGTTCGAAGAAACAATCGTACTTCCGCTCGTCGTCGTACACCACGGAGGCATGGAGACATGGAGGAGGACACAGAGGATCGGATTGACCACAGAGACACGACGCGACGGAGGAAGCCGCAACCAAATGGATGCGGCGTCGGCGTATCGGCGTGTCGGCGAATACGAAGCTAGCTTTGGAACGGCCCGGGACGAACGATAGGAATGACCTCAGAATCCTCGCAGAAAAACAAGATTTCCAACCATGGTAGTACGGAGGGCACAGAGTTTCGGATTTTAGTCCTGCTGTCCCGACTGGAGCGATATCACGTTGAACGCGCTTCTGGGACGTGGACGCGGGGAAAACCAAAGAACGTTTGTGAGTTGAAAGTGAAATAGGCTGGCTGATCTCCCAATAATCGTACTCGTGATCGTACTCCTGCTCGTGCTCGACTTTGGGCGCGCCATTCACACGGGGCGTTCACCCGTTCGGCGTTCGTGGGGAACAATCGTACTCGTACTTCTGCTCGTCATTGCACTCGAAGTTCCCCCAGGAGTACCTCGCGTTAATTTAACGCATATGGACGTCTCGCCTGTCACTATCCCAGCTTTAAAATCATCGTCCTAGCAAAGAAACAAAAACATCCCTCAATTCCGTTGTGCCAAAACGGATATCCGTAGCCCCCGGCTCGACGTCGATGAGCCCGGCGTTGTGCGCCACATAGAGATCGAAAACCAATCTCGCATAACTTGAACCGGCGCCCGCTCGAGTCAAAATCGGGATCCAATCTGATTGAGAAGGCTCGCGAGCAGCAACCTCGCGCCCGAGAATATTGCCCAGTGTTGCCGCGACTTCATTGGCATCGTAACGACGCGGTCCTTCAACGTGCACAACTCGCGGCACCGAAACCGTCACCCCGTCCGTCAAAAGTTGTGCTGCGATACTTCCGACATCCTGCGCTGAGACCGTGGGAAACCGTTTGCTGACCGGCTGGTGAAAGCTAGGCAAAACACCGGTCTCAGAAGCCACTTTGATCACCCTGGCCCAATTCTGCATATGCTCGGCCGAACGTAGAAACGTGACCGTGCCCGGCAATTGGCGAAACTGTTCTTCCAAATAATGAAAGATCATCGTGATCCCGGTTCCATCGCGCACCTGAGCGCCATAGTCCGAGATCGCCAGCACTTTGGCTGGCCGAACCTCAGCGAGAACGCTGGCAATCGCATCGATCGTCTTTCCCATCGCTCCCGCCGCATCCTCGGCTTGCGCTTGGACCGGGCAAATGACTTGTACCGCATCCGCACCCCTCATTGCGATCTTTATGGCTGCCGCATCGTTCAGATCGGCTGCCACAATCTCGCATCCCAACGCACGTAGATCGTCAGCGTTTGAACCCTTACGCACCACGGCCCTGACAGGTGATCCTTCAGAGCGGAGTAGTTTGATCGTTGTCCTCCCAACCTTACCGGTCGCGCCTAGTATCACAAACATGGTCGTACTCTACACGCTTCGCATACGCTCCGCGCGTTCGGCGTTCGGAGTTCGGAGTTGGAAGTTCGGAGTTCTGTAGAATAGGCTTTCCAGCCTGTCCATTCCCCGGGAACGGCTCACTGCAGAGATACGGAGACACAGAGGAGGACGCAGAGGATCGGAGGAGGGCACAGAGATTCGGATTTTTGAGTTTTGTTGTCCGGACTGGAGAGCTGTCGCGTTGAACGCGCCGCCATAACAGGAACGACTTTAATCTAGAATTGGCTTTCAGCCTGTCTTCGATTGGCATCTCGCCTGTCCCTATCCCAGCTTCAGGCAACCTCCTCACAGAAACATCGACCGCGGCTGCGAATATTCGAATTGATCCATCGAGGTCCCATTTGCATTCGATGCGTCAGGAGAATGCAAGAAGTCAGCCAACCTGTAGCGACTATGTATCCCCCAATGACGTCACTTAAAAAATGCACGCCCAGGAAGATGCGGCTAAGGCCAATCAAAAGCGCCAATACAGCGAGAGTTGTGAAAGCAAACCAGCGCGGAAAGTGCCTAAGCTCGAAGCGACTCAGCAGATAGGCCAAAAACCCAAAAATGACCAGAGATCCAAGTGCATGTCCGCTCGGAAAACTCCAGTCCGATTCGGTTATCCAAGGGTCTGGCCAATTGGGACGAGACCGATGAATCGCTGCCTTCAACAGGGCGTTCAGCGTAGCCATACCGAGCAGGTTTGCCGCGCAACCGCAAAGTAATGACCAACGCTTTAAGCAGACCAGAACTAACAAAATAACAATTGACACAACGGCAAGCGTCGAAGCCTCGCCAAAGAAAGTCACAGCTTCGAATGCAGAAATACTCCATGCGGATCCCAGATGATGAAAAAACAGGGCAACTGAAGCGTCTACCCGGTTAAGCCAGGATGGTCTTTGGATCTCATCCACCACATATGTCAAAAGTGCACCCGAGATCAGAATCATGAGTGCGCTTATTGCCATTGCCCGCTCAGCCATACGATTGAGCAGTTCGGTAGCGGATGGTAGAAAACGCCCCTGCCCGCTGCTCCTGATCGCGATGTCGTGCATTCTCGAGCAAGAGTTTGACCTGCTCGGCTGAACGGGGGCAGCATGGAATGGTTAATATTTTGTAATTTTCCTAACCGGGGCGCTGTTCGGCGTTCGGATAAATCGTACTCGATCGAATGACAAGCGGTATGTCGAGTAGAAAGGGAATTTTTGCTGAGGCAATTGTAGCTTCTCCAGATGCATTTAAACTCGCGCAGATAGTGCAAGTCGGTAAGTTGCGAGTTTGCGGTAAGCCCGCTGTGATCGAGTTATCAACATACGCCTTTGAGGTGCTGCGAAAGGATGAAGACTTTATCCTTTATCGGGGACGGAGTAACCGCGACGAGGGTCCGATCCTCTTGCTTTCACCTGTTTCGGAAAATCCGACGTCAGAGTGTCTCAAACGGCTGGAGCACGAATGCTCTTTTAGAGAAGTGCTGGATCCTGCGTGGTCTGCCCGCCCGATCGCGGTCGCTCGGGATTCGGACCGAATCATACTAGCGTTCGAGGACCCAGGCGGTGTGCCATTAGATCAGTTGCTCGGTAATCCATTGGAGTTGACGCTTTTCTTGCGTCTGGCGGTCGGCCTTTCGGCGACTCTCGACCACTTGCATGAGCGCGGAATCATCCATAAGGACATCAAGCCAGCAAATGTTCTCGCGGATCCCGTAACCGGCCGGTGCTGGCTAAGAGGGTTTGGTATTGCCTCGAGGCTCCCGCGCGAGCGTCAGCCGGCTGAACCTCCCGAGTTTCTCGCAGGATCGCTTGCCTACATGGCGCCCGAGCAGACTGGCCGTATGAATCGCTGTGTTGATTACCGTAGCGATCTCTACGCCCTCGGCGTCACACCCTATGAAATGCTGACTGGGGGACTTCCTTTCACAGCCTCCGATCCGATGGAATGGATCCACTGTCACATTGCGAGAAAGCCCGTCGCGCCCAGCGAGCAGTTCGAAACAATTCCGCCGCCCGTCTCTGCAATCATCATGAAGCTGCTTGCCAAGACTGCGGAAGAACGCTCTCTGGCTGAATGGGAAAACGGACGCGCAGGAGCTACTCCCTACCGTATTGAGGAATTCCCGCTCGGCGTGCATGACACTCCCGACCGGTTATTGATCCCCGAGAAATTGTACGGACGCGCACGCGAGATCGAGGCTTTGCTTGCCTCATTCGAGCGCATCGTGGCAGGCGCCCTGCCGGAGCTGGTGCTTGTCTCGGGATATTCTGGCATCGGCAAGTCCTCCGTCGTCAATGAACTGCAAAAAGTGCTGGTTCAACCCCGCGCCCTCTTTGCATCGGGCAAGTTCGACCAGTATAAGCGTGACATACCCTACGCCACCCTGGCTCAGGCATTTCAGGGCGTGATCCGCTTCCTTCTGAGTACCAGTGAAACCGAGTTGCAGAATTGGCGGCACGCTTTCGGCGAGGCGCTAGGTCCAAACGGACGGCTTATTTTGGATCTAGTTCCTGAATTGAAGCTCATCATCGGGGAACAGCCACCAGTTGCTGTGCTTCGCTGGGGATAAAACTTAACAGTCACTGGACTTCCAGATACTGCACGCTGAACAGGCTCGAAACGTCGGTCCAGAGCCCTTTGACGGTCCATCCTGAACGAGCCCCAAGTTCGGCAAACTCCCGCGCGGTGTATTTGTACGAGTATTCAGTGACGATGTGTTCTCCCTGCCCGAGGCACATTGCGGTGGGAGCCGCAAGCAAATGGCTGCGGTATCGGCGTGTGGGCGTATGGGCGTGTCGGCGAATACCTGGTTAGGCTGGGGACGACCCCGGAATCTTCGCGGAAAAACAAGATTTCCAACTATTGTTGCACGGAGACATGGAGGAGGAGTGCGCAGAGGATTGGCCCGAAATGTTTGCATCAACGCTGCGGTTATGGGAACAGATCCGCATGAGCCTTAAATCCTGGCGTGTTACCCCGTCACTGGAGGGACGTTTTGTGGTCCTCCGGCCCACGGTGATCGACGATGTACAAGGTTTAAAGTTGGCGCATGATGATGACGATACCTTGAAATTCTTCCCTTACGGCATCGAGTCCGAGCCGCCGTCCAAGGAAACTGTGGAAAACGCCTTGCATTCCGGGCGACAGGTATTGACTCAAATCGACGCTCGCGACGGCCGAATAATCGGGATGACTTCGATGTACAACATGAATGAAACTCTTCGGCGCGTCACCGTGGGTTACACTTGGATTTCCGCGGCCCGCCGCGGCTCATTATTCAACCTCGAGTCGAAGCTGCTACTGCTTCAGCATATCTTTGGCTCCCTCAGTGCAGCCCGCGTCGAATTTACCGTCGATAATCTCAACGTGCGCTCTCGACGTGCAGTTCTCGCGCTGGGGGCGACCGAAGAAGGACATCTGCGTAAACATGCCAGGAGACGTGATGGTTCATGGAGAACAACTGTAGTTTTTTCTATTATTGATGATGAGTGGCCAGCCGTGCGCACCAATCTCGAGAATCGAATCTCCCAAGCGTCCAGTACATTGTGAATTGGTCCGGCGCTAGGCGTTAGAGGTTCGGAGTTCAGAGTTCCGGGTTTGGAATTCGGCGTTCGGCATTCGAGGAAAAAATCTTTCTCTTGAACGGTAGGAATAATCTAATCCGTTACGAACCGAACAGGCTCTCTAGAAACTGTCGGAACGCGGCGGGGTCAGGCACCCTGAAGCGGGCTCGAGTGGGTCCGGCGCCGACCTTGATGGTTAGCAAGCGCGGTTTATTCAGTTCGAACATGCTCTCGTCGGTAACGTCGTCTCCGGCACAGAAAGCTAGTTCGTAGTTGTCGTTTTGCTCGAGGACGCGAATAACGGCGGCCCCTTTATTATTCTCCGGAGCGGTCACTTCCACCATCTTCTTGCCGTGACGCACTTTAATCGGGTGGTTGGCAGTCAAGGCGGACAATTCTTCAGTTAACTGATTTGCTTTCCAGGCGCCGAATTCTTGGGCTGCTTTTCGGTAGTGCCAAACGATCGAAGATCGTTTCTCCTCTATCGTGCTGCCCGGAGTTGCCTGTTCGTAAAGTCGGAGGATCACCAGAAGTTCCTCTTTCCAAGCGTAATTGATGTCATGATCCAATCGTACCCACTCCTTCTTGCCTGGCTCCCGCAAGCTGGCACCGTGCTCGGCGATGAGTCGAAAACGATGGCCGCCAAAAAATGCTTCCATGTCCTCCTGGGAACGGCCGCTGATTACAGTAACGTCGAGGTTCGGGCGCTGGGTCAGCCGGTGCAGCAATGTCTCAATGCCGGCATTCGGCGTCGCCACTCGAGGCTCAAGTTCGATTTCGCGCAACGTACCGTCGTAGTCCAGGAAGAGAGCGATCTGCCTCCCGGCGGAAAGAGCTTGCCCGACTTGCTCGCGCGCCTCTCTGATGTCGGTCTCCACTCTGCGAGCATCACTGATTGGACCTGACATCAGATCGTCGATGAAAGACCGTGCCCAGTGTCGAGCATCGTAATGCATGACGCGCTCGCGCATCGGCAGAATTCGGCTACGCCTTTCCTCCGTGGGCATCGTTAGGGTCTCAGTCAGCGTCCCGGCTACCGAGACCGTGTCGTAAGGATTCACAAGTACGGCGTCGAAGAGTTCCTCGGCCGCGCCGGCAAACTCGCTCAATATCAGTATTCCGGTGTTTTCTCGTTGGCAGGCAACGAACTCTTTGGCCACCAGGTTCATCCCATCAATCAGCGGTGTCACCATCGCAACATCCGCTAAGGAATACAACGCACACAGGTCGGTAAAAGGGATCGAGCCGTGGATGAAATGGATCGGACTGTTAAGCAGCGTGGCGTATTTGCCATTTAGCTGCCCGACCCGCGATTCGACCTCCTCCACCAAATGCTGGTATTCTTCGATCCCTTCCCGTGAAGGGACGCTCACGAAGACGAAGCGAATCCCATCCACTTTGTCCGATCCGGCCAGAAAACTATCGATCGCTTCAAGTCGATGGAGAATGCCTTTGGTATAATCCATGCGCTCGACTGAAACGACCAGCCGTTTGCCTTCATGCGCCAGGCGAAACTCCTCCCGTCGCTGGTGGAACTCTTTCGAGTCAAGCGTTTGCTCGAACTTAGGTGCGTTAATCCCAATCGGATAGACGCCTAAGGCGCTATCATGTCCTTTGCTTGGGATGTGCGTGAGCTCCGTTTCAATGCCCAGGAGTCGTTGGACGGTGCTGCAAAAATGCCGTAAATACCCGAAGGCGTGAAACCCGATCCTGTTCGCTCCCAGCATTCCCGCAACCAATTCGCGTCGCCGCGGATGGCATCGGAAAATTTCGTATGCAGGAAAAGGCGTATGCAAGAAAAACCCAATTCGGAGGTTTGGAGCTGCCGCTCTTAACATCGCCGGGACAAGCATGAGCTGATAATCATGCACCCAGACCAAATCGCCCTCACGCACGGTCTCGAGCACCTTGTCAGCGAAAGTCCGGTTAACGTTCTGGTAATGCTCCCACCAGGCAGGTTCGTAACGCAGATAATTGGGCAGGTAGTGCAGCAACGGCCAGATACTGGAATTCGAAAATCCTTCGTAAAATGCGGCCACCTCTTCTTGGGTGAGAAAAACCGGAAGGCAACCATGTTCGTCGGCTAGTTTTTGAGCAATTTCGTCGCGCCGGCCTTCTTCGGGAAACGCGGCCCCGGGCCATCCGATCCACTTCGTCTTGTATTCTCCCTCGGGGAGACCTTCGAGCGCAGCCACGAGTCCACCTGATGACTTGGTGATTCGATCATCTGCGACGGTAATCGGCAAACGATTGGAGACGTTAATGAGAGTTTTAGACATCGGACATTTCAGGTGAAGAGAAATTCTTTCCGCAGATACATTCTTAACCGGAGCGCGAATAGCATAAAACGAACAGACTGATCCGCCAAACGCTCCGGAAAGGAGCGGAAGAGACTCGTACCCGCAGAATGAACTTGACCAGCCTCCGAATCAGCCGATCATGCACATGAGACTCATTCGCAATATGAATTCGCCTACTATTTCGAGTTCTCCGCTCGATAAGTTTGAGTACTCCGGGCAATTTGCCGGTTTTTTTCGGGACGTTTTCGGAAAAAAGAGAATGGTTCTTCGAACAGCGAACGAAGAGCTTTATCTCGGAATTGCAAAGCCGCTGCATTCCCGCCTTTCCGGTATGCTTACACCTGGTCAAGAAGTGGTTGTTGCCGGCAAGAAATCTACGTCCTCTCGAAACCTACAACTCGTTTTGCAGGCCTGGATTGAAGGCGAACAGGTCTTGTCTCAGTGTTTTCGCGTCTGCTCAAAGAAAAAATGTTGGAAAGCGGGCGGGAAAGCGATTTGGAAAACCTTGAGCAAAAAGATTGCCAGTCCGGAGTTCGACCATTCCGTGAAATTGGAAACAGTTGATTGTCTGGAAAATTGCAAGCGCGGACCAAATGTAGAGTTCGATGGGGTTGTAATTGAGCATTGTACAATTGGGAAAGCAGTCGAAATTTTGACAACCAAGGAATAGATCAATGAGTGCCGCTACACAGAACCCAACCGCTACCCAACTAAAAGGCCAAGTCGTTGAGACCTTAAACCTTGTGCTTGCCGACTCTTACGCTTTGATGGCGCTAACGCACCTAGCCCATTGGAATGTGGAGGGCGACGATTTCTTTCCGCTGCACAAAGCATTTCAGGAACAATATGAAAATCTTTTTGAGGCGATCGATGAGATCGCAGAGCGTGTGCGCGCTTTGGACGCATATTCTATTGGGGGGCTGGCGACGCTGGCGAAGGTGGCGAATATGGAAGAGTTCAAGGCACCTTTGCCACAAAAGGACTATGTGGCCGCGCTGGTCATAGCACACGAAAAAGTGACTGGAGACGCGTTGCAAACGCGAGAGTTGGCCGGTTCAGCCAAAGATCTCGAGACGCAAGATCTGATGATCAAGCGTTTGCAGTGGCACGAGAAGACGCTCTGGATGTTGAAGAGTTACCTTAAAGCTTAGTCGTACTGTTGTGATCTCTGGTGATTGCACATCCGAATCAGTTTCAAGTTGCCACCCAATCACGTGCCGCTGGCGCTGTGCCATCGATGTCATCGATGAGTTACTAGGTCGGCGGGCAACGATATCGGATCGGGAAGCCGACGATCTGCTCGATTTGCGCTTAAAGCTTTTGAGCGCTTTCGATGCGGAGGAAACACTCAGGGTCTTTTGCGCTGTCCGACGGCGCATGGAACAAAGACACTACCTCGCCTTCTTCCGCATTCGCAGATGGCTTGAGAACAATATTGTTGTCAGCGTCGTTTGTTCGCCGGGAACCGGACCGCACCAAGCCAACTTAAAACTTGATCACTACTGTGTCGAAGCGCTGCGCCGGTCCTCGCTATGCGCCGCCCTGCGAAACGGTGCGGTGCTGGATCGGCCAAACCTCAGCTTCTTATTTCGTCCCTCTTATAAGGCCCAGAACGCACGCGCAGGTGATCTGTCGATGGTGGAATAGGTATGGAGTTCCGAGTTCGGGGTTCGGAGGGACCAACGCTTCTCAGGAACCCCGCAAAACGCCGCACTGCTGCTTGACCGCCGCCCGGGATTTTGGTTAATCTTCGCGCGTTTCAACGCAGATTCCAAAGATCGTTTCAGGTGGCCAGACCGGTGTCGATCGGGCAGCGCTTGATTGGGCGCTCTCCCGCACGAATGAGTGCGGCGGATGGTGCCCAAAGGGCCGAAAAGCCGAAGATGGTCTGATTCCTTTCAAGTATCCATTGATCGAAACGGACTCCGACCATTATGAGCAGCGCACGGAATGGAACGTTCGGGACTCTGACGGAACAGTCATAATCTCTTCCGGCCCTAGATTGGATGGCGGTTCGAAGAAAACGATCGAGTTTGCCGTTCGGCTCAACAAACCCTGCTTGCATGTCCATTCCGGACAATCAGATGCGGGGGAATCGCTACGAGACTTCGTGACGGACAACGGGGTTCAAACCTTGAACGTCGCTGGGCCTAGAGCGAGCGAAGAACCAATGGTCGCAGACTTGGTGAAACAAGTGCTGGAGGAGGCGTTCCCGCTTTGGGGAGTTGGAGGTTCCGAGTTCGGAGTTCGAGGTTAGGAGTTCGGAGTTCGAGGTTAGGAGTTCGGAGGGCGCAGTCAATGCAGCCACCAATAGATTTGCTTCAACTGCTGGAAACATATAAAGAATGATGCGACCGGAGGTCATTGTGGCAAGTTCATCGATTCCGAATGACAGACGATCGGCTCGTATCGCAACTGTTGAGCAGCACATTCGACTTGAGAACGAGCATGACCTTGAAGGTGTTCTTCGCACATTTGGCGATACAGCACGCTACGATGATGAGCCGTGGGCCGAACACTATCAGGGCCGCAACGGCGTTCGCCTGTTTTACGAGCAGCTGATGAAAGCGCTGCCTGACTTGGAAATCGAAGTACAACGCCGACATGTCACAGATGAGGCCATTCTCCTTGAAGTCATGATTCGCGGTACGCACCTCGGCGGTTGGCGTGGTCTTTTGGCGACAGGACGACGAGTCGAATTTCCGCTTTGCGGGGTGTACACGTTCGACGCCGATGACCGTCTTGCGGGGGAAAAAATCTACTATGACCGCGCCACAGTGTTGAGACAACTCGGCGTTTTCTATGAGCCGCAAAGCGTATTGGGAAAAATCTCCATTTTGGCGACTCATTCCACTACCATTGCGTCTGCCTTTGCAAGGAAGCTCCTGCGCAGATAACTCGTTTTCGAAGGCCTTGTTCTCGTCGAGGCGGAACTTTGACCTATCATAGGTTGGTCGTACTGATACATCTTTTTATTATGTTTTTATCTTTCGCTCTAACCTAAACCAAATACGCTCCCACGACGACCCGCAAAATGCCGCACAAGCTACTTGATCTGTCCCTTATCACCAACGCCGCTCACTGCAGCGGACGACGGAGACGGCGCGAGGCTTGCCGATTCCATAGCAATAAGCTGACTTATTGTGACCAGATGGTAGCCCTTGGCAATCAGCCCATCGAGGGCCGCCGGCATGGCTTCGATGGTTTGCTCATGAATGTCATGCTGCAAAATGATAGCCCCCGGTCTCGCACCTTCAAGCACCCGGCGAGTGATCGTTTCCGGGCCCGGTCGTTTCCAATCTTCCGTATCAACGGACCAATAGATGACATTGACCTTCAGCTCCTTTGGAATCCATGTATGCTGCGGCTTGTTCAGAGCGCCATAGGGCGGCCGTAAAAGCGTTGGAGTGATTCCGCACGCGGTTTGGATAGCATCCTGAGTCTTTACGATTTCTTCCCTGGTTTGTTCGTCCGTAAGTTTTGAGAGCTGAGGATGATCCCAAGTGTGATTGCCGATTTCGTGTCCTTCCGCGAGAATCCGCCGAACAATTTCAGGATGCGCTTCTACGTTTTTTCCGATCAAAAAGAAAGTCGCCTTCAAATGCCGCGCTTTGAGCATGTCGAGCAATCGCGGTGTGAGTTCCGCACTGGGACCGTCGTCAAACGTCATGGCAACATATGGTCCGGTGATACGGGCATGGGTGTAGATGCCAAATGCGGGGACGACAGGTCCAGGTGTTGAGGTCGCCGCGGGCACGGTGGATTGAGTTTGGCCGTTCACTTGAACGGAGAACAGTCCAAGGAGAAGCCACACAAGAATTCGCATAATTGATAACCGCTGTCAGGAATTCACTTTCGCACCTATCGCGTCCCGATACAGTAGCGCGGCACGTCGAACGCTACGTGACCCAACCGAAGTGTCAATGACCGTCGCTGCGATCAGAGCCTGAAGAAATCGTGCAAAATGACACCCGCAACTCCTAGACCCGCTATGCTTGTGAAAGCAAGCGTTACTCGAGCAGTTAACTTTGGCTGCCCGGCAACCCTTGCAACAAGCGGGTTATCGACCAAGGTACTGCCTAGCGAGGCAAGTACGGCGCCGTTGGCTGCAATCGGAACAGGAACTTGATGTCGCGCGGCGGCGGTCCCCGCGGCTGCGACTGCAGATGCACTCGAGAGCAAACCCCCGGCGATGCTTACCGCGTAAAAACCGAACATTCCTAAATATTTCTGACCAAGTGTTCCGGCGATATTTAAACCAAGAAACAACAGGCCGAATTTAAGGGCAGACTTAAGCGAAAACGGTTGCTCGAGGCTTAGTTTTGGCGCCTCCGGACCCGCGGGTGCGCTCTTTAAGCTCCGCCAAACGAAGAGCAGACTCGTCACAACCATTAGGGCCATGGGGACTGCGCTACTGATCAATGATCTCCAGGCCAGGATGGCCAATAACAACGAGTTGCGCAGGAGCATTGCGAGAGTCGCAAGAATCACTCCTAGATAGCAGGTAGCGATCATCTTATCGCCATTCTCTTTTACACGACGCGCTAGTTCTGCGACCGCAGCAGTGCTATTAACAAGGCCTCCCAAGAAGCTGCCAATGTCGACTCCTCGGGAACCATAAATCTTCCAAAGAACGTAGTTCACAAAGCCAAGCGCGGCGATCAAAATGACCGTTGCCCAGGTCGTTTGTAATTCGACTAATCCGAAGGGATCGACCGGGTGAACAGGCAGAATCGGATAAATGATAAAGCTTAAGATTGCTAGCAGTATTGCAGATCGAAGTTCAATATCAGTCAATCCGACAGCAAATCCGCTGATTGATTCTTTCCATTCCAACAGCGCGACCGAAATCAACGAAACCGCAACGGGCGTGAAAGTGTGGCCTTGGTCGCAAAGGACACCTGCAAATCCAACAATGAAGAGTGCTGCCGAAGTGGTTAGGCCAAGTGTCCGAGAAATGGCAAATTGACGGACGTTTAGAAAGCAGACCATTACGCTAACGAAAGCCATTGATAGAACCGCATAAGTTTCGTCCGACAGTCCACCGAGACAACCTAAAAGGGCGGTAAGTCCAAATGTTCGAGCTCCGGTTTTGCCATGATGCTCACGCTCCAAGCCAACAAGCACTCCACATCCCACAGAAAGAGCGAGTCTCGTCAAGGTAGGTAGATAGGGCAATTGGGAAACGAACCCAGGAACGTCGGTACCGGACATACGTTTTCCATGCACGAAATCAATCGGTTGAGCAACAAGCTCGTCGCGACCGACTCAGTGGCATCGACGACATTGTTTACAATCTTTAGCCATGAGGTAAGATCATTTCACTCGTAACTCGAACATGCGCAAGGCGATCTCGAAAACTCCCAGACTTCGTCCGACAAAAGAAGTTTCTGTGATGGCGTGGATCGAAGACTCAGAGACTAAGGTCCTCCTTGTAAGACAGGCTGTGGGATCAAAGCTTTGGACTCTCCCGGGCGGAAAGGTTAAGCGCGGCGAGTCGCTGGTTAAGGCGTTGAAAAGAGAAGTTTTTGAAGAAACCGGGCTGCGTGTACGTGTAGGCTCACTTCTGGGTCTTTTGGATCGGCGCGATAAAGACGCGATAACCCTGCTCTTTGCGGTTGTCGCTTCCAAACCGGGCGCAAAGAGCGTGCGTAGAGCAGGCGAAATCAAAAGAGTAAGCTTTCAATCGTCTTTACCGGGCAAAGCTTCCCCGTCTGCCAAATACTTTTGGGCTGCGAAAAAAGGGCCTCTCAAAAAATCGCCCAAAGTTCCAGCCGCACTTCATCAGTTTCCTAACATTGAACCGGTCGACGCTAGCAACGGCGTATCTCATGACGTGCCTAGCCTGGATATTGCATAAGATGCAATCTCCACCGCGAGAAAGATCGGCTCGGGGACTCTTCTAAGGCGGAGCAAAACGTCGATGCCAATCCAAGGAAGCTTGTTGGTACGAACCGGATTTGCACAGGAGATCACGAAGCGATTTGCTCCGAATGATCCCGCATCCGGGCGGGTGGTTCAGCGCCAGCCAGTTCCTGAATGAATCGGCCTGCACAAGCTAAGACGCAGCCCTCTCCCACGCCCCAAGGCGACCATCGTAGATTGCTTGACCTGCGCCTGATCGCTGAAGGATATTTGGTCCTTCTCAAATCGAAGCACCCTTGATGTGAAGATAAAAAGCATGACCTCCGTTCGTATCGGCTACTCCTTATTGGTTCTCCTTTGTCTTGGAGCCTGCAACGCATCGGAGCAAACGCCCACCGATGTCGGTCAGAAATTTGAACAGGGACTACATGGCAACGGCCAGATTGTGCCCGACAATGATCGTTCGCAAAACGGTCCCTCCGACGACTCGCCTGTGACGAGGCCGGTTGGCGCTCCGCAATCCTGACCGGGAGGCGGTGGGTATTGCATCTCCTGCGATATCCGGGCTAACAGTCGAGTCAGAAACGGCGGGATCGTCTCGTCATGTTTGGCACGACTCAGTCCGCTTTGTTAGTCTATGCAAATTTTTCGGACTAGACAGATCACATGCTGCGGCGGCACGATATGGCGATCATTCACCCTATCCGGTTGTCATGAGCAAAAGCATCACCTCAGCGAGTCTGAGTGGTCGCAGCGATCTTGAAGCACCTGCGCGTTCAGCGCTCACACCGCTAACGGGGCGCGATACCGAGTTGAATCTGTTGAAAGCCCGGTGGGAACAGGCTCAAGAAGGGATGGGCCAAATCCTTCTCGTGGTCGGACAAGCCGGCTTGGGCAAGTCGCGCCTCATTGAAACACTCAAGCAAGAGGTGCAGGCGACAGTGAGGGACGTTTCACAGACGGCGACGGATGATTCCGCGAGCGCATCGGTCCAAGTGGATTCCCCGATCGTCGAATGGCGTTGCTCTCAACATTTCCAAAACTCGGAGCTGCACTCGGTATCCGAATATCTGGAGCGCTTTCTCATGATGGGCCATGACCCATCACCCACAGCACGTTTCGACCGATTGGCGAGGCATCTAGAAGATTGCGGCCTATGCAAACCGGAGTTCCTGGCGCTCTTTGCCAAGCTGCTATTTCTGCCGCCAGATGACCGGTACTCAGGGACAGGCCTAACACCGGCTCGAGAGCGCGAAGAGACTTTTCGTGCGTTGGGCGAATGGTTGCGCGCATACTCCAGCAAGCGGCCGATGCTATTAGTGGTTGAGGACCTTCACTGGATTGATGCCTCGACCCTGGAGTTCCTTGGATATTTCATCGGCGAAGGCTCGCATGACCGGATTCTCACAGTGCTCACTTTCCGCCCAGAATTCAAAGCCCCGTGGCCGGCACCACCCCATCAGACGACTTTAGCGCTCAATCGGCTGACACGCCGGCAGGTCGGCGAATGGATTCGACGCGATGCGGGGGCTACGCTGACCGAACCATTGGTTTCGCAAATTTACCAACGCACGAAGGGTGTGCCGCTGCTGATCGAAGAGTTCACCCGCACGGCACGTGAGTTAGCGATGTTCGAATCAGTTGGTGCTGTATCATCCCGGGAAAGGGCGGCGCCCACGAGTGAACTGCCCCAAACATTGCAGGAACTGGTGATGAATCGGCTGGCCCGATTGTCAAGCAATGTCGAGGTGGCTCAACTCGCCGCTACGTTGGGTCGCGAGTTTGACTACGAGTTACTCGCCGCGGTGGTGTCTGTGAACGAACAGACATTGCGATCCGAGTTGGCGAAGCTGGTGTCGGCGGGCATCCTGTACGTCAAAGGTCAAACACCGGCATACACTTATTTTTTCAAGCACGCGCTGATCGAAGAAGCGCTCCAGACCGGGATCGACGTGCCAAAGCGCAAACTCTTCAATAAACGGATCGCCGAAGTGATAGAGACCCGTTTCGCGCACGTTGTGGAGACGCGACCAGAACTGCTTGCGGACCATTTCGCAGAAGCCGGGATCATCGAGAAGGCAATGGGTTATTGTCTGAGGGCGGGGCTGCGATCGCGAGACCGATTCGCCCACGTCGAGGCTATCAGTCACCTAACAAAAGGATTGCAGCTTCTGGAAAAAGCCGAACCGTCGCCTGAACGGGATTCCCGCGAATTGGAGCTGCTTGGTCCCCTTGGCACCGCTTACATTGCCTCACGTGGATATGCGGCGCCTGAAGTGGGTCCGGTTTTCCAACGCGCCCGAGCGCTGTGCGAGCGCGTGGGGCAAACGCCGCAGGTCTTCACGATAATGTGGGGAAATTTCGCGTTTCATATCGTGCGCGGCGATTTTCGAGTTTGCGCGGAACTTGCGGAAGAAGCGATGGCGTATGGTGAACGGCTCAACGACCCCGGCATTCTAATGGAATCGCTCTTTCTGAGGGCCCTGACACGCTTTTATCGGGGCGATTTTGCCGGAGCGCGCGAATGTTGCGAGATTGCGATTACCGAGTTCGACGAACGCGCTCGCACGGCCTTCTGGGCTGGACTCGTTGGGGAGGATGCCGGCGTCACTTGTCGTTGTTATCTGGCTCTGGCCTTGTGGCATCTCGGTTTGCCGGACAGGGCGCTCCAACTCAACGACGAGATGGTCGAACTCGCTCGCACGATCCATCAGCCTTTCAGTCTGGAATACGCGTTGCATCATACGGCGTGGCTTTACCAACATTGCCGGCTGGGGATTCCGACTCAGGCAGCCGGTGACGAGCAAATTCGAATCGCTGCGGAGCAAGGGTTTCTATTTTGGCATGCATCAGGATCACTCTACGTTGCTGCCGGATTGCTTTTGCAGGGCCGGCTTGAGCAAGGTCTTCGACTTCTGCAAAAAGGATTGAAGGCTTATCGAGGAACCGGCGCCGAATTGGCTCTTCCCTACTATTTAAGTCTCCTGGCGGATGCCTGTACTCAGACGGGAAGATTTGCGGACGCGCGCGAAGCTTTAAACGAGGCACTCGCGCTCGTGGAGAAAAACGACGAACGCTTTCAGGAAGCGGAATTGCATCGACTCAAGGGAGTATTGTTCCTTGCGGAATCCGGTGATCAAACGGCTGCTGAGCGATGCTTCCGTCAAGCGATTGAGATATCCCATCGTCAGCAGAGCAGAGCGTGGGAATTGCGCGCCACAACCAGTCTTGCCCGACTTTGGCAAAGGCAGGGCCGCCGCGAAGAAGCGTTCAGAGTACTCAGCGCCGCAAGCGCTGCATTCGCCGGTGGGTTGACTATGCCCGATAGAGAGGATGCTGGAGCCCTGCTTGAAAACCTTGGCGACGAGCGCATGCGCGCAGAATTCGCTGCCGGCATCAGATACGTGCGCGACTGCATCCCAGCACCCATGGAGGGGTTAGTCTCGGTTGATTGGCGTTATCTACCAGCCTCTACGCTTGGTGGCGATACAATCGGCTATCACTGGGTGGACAATGATCACCTTGCTTTATACCTGATCGACGTCACGGGACACGGGCTGGATGCCGCACTGCTGTCCGTCAGCTTGGCTAACGTAATCCGCACGGGCGCGTTACCCGGCGTCGATATGAAGAAGCCGGACCAGGTGCTGGCAAAACTAAATGACCTTTTCCAAGGCGAACACCACGGCGAAAGATTCTTCACAATCTGGTATGGCGTTTACCAGTGCACCAACCGGACGATGACCTGGTCCGGCGGCGGTCATCCCCCATCCATTGTCCTTCTACCCGGCGAACCGCATCCGCTCCTTCTGCCTTCCTCCGGTCTAATAATGGGTGCCCTTCGTGGTGCAGATTTCCCGGCTCGATCATGTCAATTCCCGACGGGCGCGCGTTTGCTGATCTTCAGCGACGGGGTCTTCGAAATCTTCAGCGATGAAGGTCCAGTATGGGATTTGGATGCTTGCATTGCGTATATGACAAATTTAGCAGAACAGAATGGAAGCCTGATGGATGAACTTTTGGATCAGGTTTATTCCCTTCGCGGATCGCCTCATCTGGATGACGACTTCTCCATCATTGAGGCTTGGTTCCATTAAAGCACCCGGCTCACAGGCGGGACGCCTATGATACTTTCGGCTCGGGAACGTTCGTGCATTTTGGATTTTAGCAGGACTAAATCGTCCGAACTGCGCCACTTAGCGCAACCGCGCGAAAAAACACGAAGCAGAAAGTATCATAGGCGTCCCGCCTGTGACCTGGTTTTCTCGGATGCATTCGCCGAGAACATCAATCTGCAGACCGGGCCGGTTGACATTGACAATACACTTGGGATCGGAGGATCGATTGTTCACGTTGTTCTTTTCATCGCTATTTGATCCCCTGTTCATCCAGAAACGATTCCATGAGCGCGATGATCTCTTTCGCCTGTAAATCCAGTGCGAAGTGCCCCGCATCGAGAATGTGTACCTCGGCGCGCGGATCGCCCATGCGCGTCCGATGCGGTCAGGACCCCAGCCAGTCCCTGTTGGCTTACCCGAAAAGCCGTAACCGGGCATTCCGGCAAGCCGCCTCCCAAGCGGCTTGCAACGGATGTTCAGGCTAGCTGACCAACGTGATATCCAAGACGATTCTCGACGTCACCCGCCTTATGGAAACCCCGCTCCATTAATGTTTTAATCCTGGCCTGGCTCGCGGGGCGCCCGAGAGAAGCGATAAACGCATCCCATTCGGGCGCAATTTCCGCGTCGGAAGGCAGGCTTGCGACGTTGACCAGTCGCTTCGTTTCTGCGATGGCCTGTTTATCGAAGGACGCAATCCGCAACGCCAGCGCCTCGACAAAAGCATCGAGTTCCGCGTCCGGCAAAGCACGATTGACGTAACCATAAAGCTCGGCGACATCGCCTCGTATGTCGTCTGCACCAAGCAGCACCTCCAGGGCTCGTCCACGGCCGATAAGTCGTGGTAGTCGTGCCATCGGTCCGCCGCCTGGAACCAGGCCTGCACCGACCTCCCATTGTGACAGAATGGCTTTTTCGCGGCTGGCAAAACGCATGTCACTAGCGAGCGAAAGCTCACTTCCGACTCCTGTGGCGCGCCCGCGGATCGAGACAATCGATACAACTGGAGCACGGCTCAGGCGCGCCAGCATATCAGGAAGCGCTTGCAAGCCGGTCGGCCCTGGAGGCAAACTTGTGGAGTCTTCGAGCTTCGCCAGGAAGTTATAGTGCGTCAAAAAGAAGCCCTCGATGGCACTGTCGAAAACGACAACCTTTACCTGCTCATCCATTTCGAGCGCCTTGATAACTTCCTCCAGTTGGGGAATGGTCTCCGGACCAAAGATGTTCAGAGGCGGGTGATCAAACGTTACACGCCAGTAGAACGGCGATCGTCGTTCGAAGCGGATTTGTCTGGTGCTTGTGAAGTCACTCATAAATGTCTCCTGGAAATGCATTTTCATTCAATTTCAAAAACGGTCTCAACCATGACCGGTGTGTTGATGGGGGCGCTGTAGACGCCGTACACGACGCGGACGTGACCTGCCTCAGTGCCGAAGAGTTGAACAAAGAGGTCTGAGGCGCCGTCGGCCACGGAGGCATGCTCAACGAAGTGCTCCGTTGTCAACAGCAGGACGGAGAGTTTCACCAGCTTTTTAAGCCTGTCTAAATCACCAACATGCTCTCGGGCCGCGGCCAAGGCATTCAATGCAGCTAGTCGGGCAGCCTCGCGGCCCTCCTCAACGGATAGGTTCGCACCAAGGCGACCATAAATCACCAGCTTGCGATCAACGAGAGGCAACGTGCCGCTTACAAAAAGGAGCGATCCAACCTGAGACGTTTCGACATAAGCTCCCAAAGGAGAAGGTGGCTTGGGAAGAACCAAGCCCAATTCGCGCAAACGCGAACCCGCCTTAGCAACGTCATTTTTATCAGCGGCCGGCATGGACCCCTCCATCCACCCGGATGTTTTCGCCCGTCACGAACGTGGCGTTCTGGAGATAGAGCACAGCACCGACGATGTCCGATATTTCACCCATCCGACCGAGGGGATGAAACTTCGCCAACGCGGCATGATCGTCGTTGGCATGCATCGGCGTGTCGATGACACCGGGCGACACCGTATTGAAACGGATATTGTTCGCCGCGTACTCCAATGCCAGCGCTTTACTCACGGCCGGCATGGTCGACTTCGAAAGCACGGCCAGAAGAGCCGGCGCATTTTGACTCGGCTGGTCCGCCAGGACCGCAGAGATATTCACTACATGTCCCGAATTTTGCTTCTTCATCTGTGGGATCACTTGCTGCGTCAAGAAGAAGTAACTCGCGACATTGGTCTCCATTATTAAACGGTAGTCCTCCTCGGTGTAGTCGGTGAACGGCTTGGCAACGAAAATGCCTGCGTTGTTAACCAGTAGGTCGATACGGCCGAAATGCTCAGTTGCCGCTTCCACCAATTTGACGGCAGTTTCTTTCTTGCTGATTTCACCATCGATCAGAACCAGATCAGATGACGCGCTTAGCTCTTTCGATCGGGTGATAGTCCGAGAAGTCGCCACCACGTCGAAGCCGTGCTTTCCCAGTGCTAGCGTGATTCCGAGGCCGATCCCACTGGAGGCACCCGTTACGATGGCGACCGGCTTTTGTGTGCTGTTCATACTATTTCTTTCATTCCGATGTTTACGGTGGCGACGGTCGGGACAAAACAGGTTTTTGAATGACTAAC
>CAVZKG010000002.1:0-861585 GCA_963775805.1 uncultured Verrucomicrobiae bacterium
ATAGGAGGGAGTTGGGGTATTTTTTCGACACAGGGAGACACCGCAGGCATGGCCTCCATTTTTAACCGGTGCCGGGGCCAGCACCTTTGGAGAGTTAACCGTAGAAGCAAGCCAAGCAGAACTTGAAGAGGTCTTTGAGCGGGAAGGCGCTGGAGAACCAGATTCGTACTCGCCTGGTGTTTCGGGTGATCACCGCGCCGATCTTAAGCAATTTGAGCCGGATGGTGCCCACTTGAGCACGAGCCAATTCTGTGGATTTGAGGCCAAGCCGGCGCAATGCCTCCAATAAAACGTAGGCGCAACTGGAGAGCAGCAACCGGAACTGATTGGGCCACCAGTAATGGCAGCTGGTCCGATCGCTGAAGAGGCCCAGCTGTTGTTCTTTAATGCGGTTTTCCATCTCACCCCGAGCACAGTAAATCTGGTCGTAGATCTTTTGTGCCTTCCCAATCAGATTGGTGACGACAAAGCGAGGATTGGCTCCTTGGGCCGTGTGCTCGGCCTTGGCGATAATGCATCGCTTCTTATCCCAACTACCGGCCTTATACTTGAACCTTTTGAAGAGTCGGACTTTCTCGCCGCTTTTTCGATACTTGCCTTCGGCGCGCTGCCCCAGCTTGGCGCTTAGGGCCTTGAGCCGCTCATTCTTGGCAATGCCTACGATGTATTCCACTTGGTGAGACTCACACCAACGCAACATTTTCCACCGACAAAACCCGCTATCAGCACGCAGAATAATTTTGACCTCGGGCCAGCGTTCTCTGAGCGCACTGACCAACTTGGCTAAGATCGCCCAAGCATGTTTGGTTGGATCGATGTTACTTGGCCGCAGGTAACTGACCAGCAGCTGTTCTCCGCAAAAAACGTAGAGCGGCAAGAAGCAATAATCATAGTAGTAGCCGTGGAAGGCTCGGCCCACTTGCCTGCCGTGCACTCGGTCATCGGTGCAATCAAAATCCAAAATTAGTTCTGTGGGTGGTGCAGAAAAACTCCCCACCAACTGTTCGAACAACACTTGATGGATCAACCATGCTTCCTTTCGTCCAGCTCGGTTCTCCAGCCGGCATAGAGTTGAACAGCTGCCTAACTCCTCGCTCCGATCAGTTGCTGTCTGCCAGAGCAGATCGTGGCGTAGAGAGTCATGATCATTGAGGTCCTCGTATCCCAGCGCCAAACCATAAATGCGCTGGCGCAGAAGACTTTCCTGGGAATGCTGAATTAAGAGCGGGTTTCGTCGGTCGGGCAAAATCCGGTCCAACTGTTTCGTAAAACCCAACCATCGATCCACTTGACGCAGCAGCATTAACCCCCCGTCACTGCTGACTTGCCCTCCGGCAAAATTCGCCTCGATTTTTCTTCGACCTAAGCCTGGAAATTCAAATCCAAGTTGGTTATCTTCTTCCACGAGCGAAGCCTCCTGTTAAGTTTGGATTTAAGCACCTCAACCATAACAGGTTACTTAAAAGGCTTCGCCACTTTTTTCCTCAAAAACGATGAAAAATTGGGGCTAAAGTGAACCGTAATAGGGTAAAAGCAGCCTTTAGTTTCCTAGTCTTGCCCACCCGAACGCATAGGCTACCCGAATCGATGCAAGAACCCTCTCCGGCGACACTGGGGAGGGTTCATTGTGAATCGTCTCTCCCTTGGCGCGGGCAGCTTCTGCTACCTTCGACAGGGAATTCGCCGCTGGCAGATGGGCGCTTAGTTCTCCGCCATTCTTTTCGTCCGCTCACTAAGCAGACTTCTGCAGAAGAACCCGTTAAATTCCGCGGTACGGCGAATCCCGGCTATTTGTCGCAAATAACCTGTGAGATTCTGCAAATCCAATGGCGCACCGTTAACCGTTACGAAAGCTAATGCCTCTTGGGACAACTCGGGAATCATTCTGCGCATGATAAAGAGGTAAAGGTTACGTAAGGAAATTCCCTCCGACTCGAGCGGTAGATCCATCAACTCCGACACCCGGGCACGCCCGATCCAATTTGGGGTACGCCCGTGTGCCAACAGATAACGCAAAAGCAATTCTTGCCGGCGTTCGAATGCCTTGCCCAAAAACGTCTTGCGGACGGAACTCAGATCGCCATCCGTTTCACCAGGAAAGGCATCACGGAAATCCTGACGCAAGGCAACGCTACGGTTGATAAGTTCCGCGCTGAAGTGATCGGAGAGTCTCACTGAGACCTCTGTGACCCACTCTAAATCGGCGACAACATCACGCATATCGCTTGCCATCAAAAAGGCAAAATTCGGTGCGCACCAATAGGTAGGAAGGCGGAATTCTATTTCGACTCGGGATTCCGAATCGATCTTCAGGGTCGTTACGAAATCCAATGAAACAACGGATTCGTCGATTTCCGGGTCGGTCACCGTATTGAGCGCTGACCAGACCTCCTCTGTTCGATCCAAGCAGATCATTTATATCGCCGGTTTATGGCTGTATATTAAGCAACCGGCGCTGCGGCCCCTGCAGTTTTCGCCTTTTCAGATGCGGTTTGAGCGCTGCCCTTGGTCCGTCCGTTGATGTCGATGTTATAAAGTCGGGCTGCATTCTCACCAAGAATCTTTTTCTTAGCTTCCATCGTAATTTGACCTGTTTCAGCCGCAAGGTCCTCTGGCAACTCCAGGTCCATAAACCGTTCGATAATCCACTTTGGTTGCCAGAGCGCGTAATCGCTTCCGAAAAGAATCCGATCCGGCCCGAGCCAGAAGAGTAATTCGCTGATAATCTCGCTGAAATAACGAGGGCGCGCATGAATCAGAGCAATTGCAACGGCGAGCCCGGCGTAGACATTCGGTTCTTGTGCCGCGATATAGCAGAAATCGCTAAGCCTCGGGAGTCCACAATGCTCAATGATGAAGTTAAGATCGGGAAACATCGTGGCAACTTCATCGACGTCGCCTACATCGAACGCATCTTTATTTAGGGGACGAATTGTCGGGCCTTTATGGACATGAATATTCTTGAGGCCAAGCTCTTGGGATTTTTCCAGGTATCGGTATGACCAGGGATCGGTCAGCTTCCAGCCTTTCGAGTCGCCCTTCCACTCCGCCGTATAAAGCTTCACTCCGGGCCATTGGTACTTTTGAACGTCTCTTTCGAGTTGTTCGAGACCGGCCTTCTCATTGCGGGGATCCCAAAAACCATTGGTAATCACCTGATTCGGATGCTTTTTTTGGAACGCGGCATTCCGATCTACATTTGAAAATCCGTTGTGATAGAAATCGCCCAGATATTGCGGATTAAATATTGCAACATCCGCATAGCCGTTCTGAAAAACGTCCTGCTCAAAGTCTTCGTCGCTATACTTCTGATATTTTTTGTATGGCCAAATGTATTCCTGGGGGCTGAGTTTATGATAATCGTAAAAGCACTTGATAAACTCTTCGCCGTATCGATTTTTGATGTTCTCATCGCTGCCGTCCCACAGCGTAACGTGGCCATCCACTATAAAGATCTCTTCTCCGGATTTGGTGGTAAACATGTTATTCTGGCGTGATTTATTTAAAGAATTAGGGTACTAGCACCGCGCGCCCTTTTACTTTCCCGTGATGCAAATCATGTAACGCTTTGTTTGCGTCGCTGAGTTTGTAGTGACTGGTCGTGAGGTTAACCTTTCCTCGATTAGCCAACTCCATGAGCTCAACCAGCTCAGAATAGTTACCGACCAGATTCCCAACAATTCTGCGTTCGGTCGTAATCATATCCAGCGCAGATATGCGGATTTCTCCCCCATACCCGACGATGTAATAGGCTCCATTGTTTCTGGTCATTGCGAGGCCGTTTCCGATGGAATTCCCCTCTCCGACAAAATCAATAACTGCTTCCGCCCCTTTACCGTTTGTGAGCGCGAGGACAGCATCGACCTGGTGTTCATCTGCGCGGACTGTGTGGTGTGCGCCGCACTCCTTTGCGAGCGATAGCGCGCCGTCTGAACGATCAACCGCGATAATGTCGGCAGAACAGAGCGCGGCGAGCACCTGGATACCGATGTGGCCGAGGCCGCCTACGCCTATGACAACAACCCGTTCCCCTGGGAGAAGATGGCGCGCAGCCTTGTTCGCGACATGGTACGCGGTCAATCCAGCATCTGCATGCGGCGCCACGTCTTTAGGGGCCAACGTCTGCGGCAACTTGATCAGCGAACTCTCGCCAGTGCGCAGCAGTTCCGCATATCCACCGTTCGTGTTGATCCCAGGAAACTCACTCCCTTCGACATGCATGTCGTGACCGCGCCGCGAGGCGAGAGCGTGGCAATTCGCAATCAGAGGATGGCAGATGACCGGATCTCCGCGCTTAAATTCCGAGACCCCTTTACCTACTTCCTCGACCCATCCAGCGTTCTCATGCCCCATAATATACGGCAACTTGACATCGACTTTCTGGCGCCAAATCCCCTCGATAACGTGAAGGTCAGTTCGACAGACACCGGCGCCACCGATCCTGACGATTACATCGGTGTCTGATTGAATTTGTGGTTCGGCAACCTCCTCCAGCGCGACGAAATCTGAGCTGTTGAGGGTCGTGTCATACTGTTTCAAAACTGCTGCGTTCATAGCGTCAAAACTGAAATATCGAAGTTCAATTGCCGACCCTGCGGAAACGGGAGGGTAAACATTTCAGAGATGCTTTCATTCTGGGGGGCAATTCGGCTTAGTTGCCTGCAATTCGGCTTAGTTGCCTGCAATTCGGCTTAGTCGCCTGGAATCAAACCGGGCGACCTCCGCTCGAGATGCTATAAGCACCGGGCATGCCAATTGATCTTCTTTTGTTTAGATCCAATGCAGCAAAGGAACGGATCGTAGCAGGATCTCATTCGCAGCGGAATGAATGTAGCGAAACGGAACAACAAACCGTTTGGAACTGTCCCGATACAGAACAACTAATCGACATCAAAACTCCAAAGGATTTCGGTGTGATGAGCGGTGCCGGTTGCCTGGCAGCGGACGAGCCTTGCGCAAGTCTTTGAACTTGTGAGAACTTCAGAGTAGCTTTGGCGACGCGTCTTCCGATTATGGTCCCCCAAGAACAAGAAGAGCGCGATCTTGTAGCCGTTTCAAACGAGCGAGTTCGCGAATACCTGGTCGCCGGAAAGGTTTCCGAAATACCGGTTGGATGGATCAAATCTCAAGTGCGAGAATCGTGGCAACGATGCCTGGACGCGAGCCTCGATCCAGATATACCACGGGAGGTTCCCATAATCTCTGCAGTGGAGCTAAAAGAGGTGCGGGAGAAGCACGCGAATTTGAATGAGATTGCCAGGACGGAGGTGCACAATCTCTACTCTCAGATCGCGGGCTCGAATTTTATGGTCGCGTTCGCGACGCATGATGCGGTGATTTTGGAAACGGTTGCTGATTCGTCGTTTCTGGGCTTCGCGCGGCGGAACGGGATAGTCGCGGGATCGCGATGGGAAGAACGGCTCAGGGGCACAAATGCGCTAGGGTGCGCGGCCTTCACGCAACACCACGTGGCAGTTCATGGGTTCGAGCACTTCTTTAAGGAAAACTGCCGATTGACGTGCATCGCCAGTCCGGTGTTCGATCACGAGGAAAGATTAATCGGCGTGATCGACGCCTCTTCGGATTGTAACTCGCGGCAGGTCCATACTGTCGCCCTCGTTCGAATGGCAGCTCTTCACATTGAAGCGGAGGCATTTCGAAATACCCTCAGCAAGCATTTGATAATCCAGTTCCACAACCGGCAGGAATTCGTCCATACGCTTGAGGCCGGCTTGATCGCGCTGAGCTGGGATGGTCGCGTCGTAGCGGCGAACCGGCAGGCTCGTTTTTTCCTGCAGGATCTGCCGATCGCTCCAGGAGGCCCGTTTGACGGCGTTTTTCGGAAGTCGTTCAACCGCTTTCTGGCCGAAACAGTGACGCCCGGGTCAGGCGAGTTGACAGACCACCGAGGTAGCATCTACAAGGTGATCGTCTCGAACGTTCCTAAGGCACGAGTCACGATTCAGGGGACTGCTCTTCAACCGGCTAAGAAGCGTCCAAGCGCCGCGGTGCAACCGGCTTTCATTTGCGAAGACCAGGCCGTTATCAACGCGGTCCGGATCATCGAAGGCGCAATTCCATGGCGCGTACCAGTCTTTATCCGCGGCGAGACCGGAAGCGGTAAAGAGCTCCTCGCAAGGCATGTCCATTCAGCCAGCGGACGGACCGGAAAATTTGTAGCCGTCAACTGCACGGCTCTCCCGGAAGCCCTCGTCGAGTCAGAATTCTTTGGCTACCGGGATGGTGCCTTTACTGGGGGCCGGCAAGGCGGGGCTCGAGGATTGATTCGCGATGCAGACCAGGGGACCCTCTTTTTGGATGAAATCGGGGACATGGCTGTTGCGCTACAAGCGCGATTATTGCGATTTCTTGACCAGGGAACCGTTCGCTCAATCGGATCGTCGACCGAAGAAAAAGTGGACGTGCAACTCGTTGCGGCAACCAACTGCGCGATCGAGGAAGCCGTTGAACAAAAGCGATTCCGATCCGATCTGCTCTATCGGATCCGAGGCGTGGAAGTCACTTTGCCGCCGTTACGCGAAAGATCCGATTTTCCTCTGATCGTTCGTACGCTATTGAAAGGGCTCGCCGCGGACCACCAACTTTCCGAGGAAGCAATCGAAATTCTGCAACGACAGCGATGGCCGGGAAACTTCCGTGAGTTAAAACATTTCCTGGTCAAAACTCTGATTATGGCTGACGCCACGATCCTGCTGCCGACTCACGTTTTGTCGACGCTGGCAGCAACGGGAAAAGGAGTGACCGAGATAGACGCATCCATAAATAATCCCGCTCTGAATGAATCAAAGAGCCGGTTGATCCTGGATGTTTTCCGCCGATGTGATGGAAACGTCGTGCGGACCGCGAAGGAACTCGCCGTTTCGCGAAATACCATTTACCGGCAACTCCGGAAATCGGGACTTCGATAGTTCGGCGAGCCCCAGTTCAATGAATATTTACCGGCGTCCCGGTGGTGACCATTGTCCGGATAAGCGCGGCGTCCCAATTTGCCAGACGGATACAGCCATGGCTTCCGGCACGTCCTATGGTTTCCGCATTCGGAGAGCCGTGAATTCCGTCTCCTGGCCGGCTCAATTGCATCCAGAGAATGCCAACTGGATTTCGAGGTCCGGGAGGAATATTATAAAAGTCTTCCGTACGTTCGCCTCGTTCCAACACGCCTTCATCGTACCGAAACCACGGAAATGTCGCGATCCCGGTGATCTCCCAGTCTCCAATCGGTGCAGGGTGGTCACTCGATCCAGGCGTAATCGGAAAAGAAGCGACCACTTGATCGTTGTTCCGGACTACCAAAATCCGTGTCGAGACGTCGATGCTGATCTTCCGGCTCGCGAGGCTCGGATCACGAGGCGTTTTGCTGACCGCGGGCAACTGATCGATCCGGAAGGGATGCGCGACATTTGGAACCTGTACGGTATCGCCAGCTTGCAACTGGTCCACTTCCCGCCCTGAATTAAGGGCGGACAGGAACGCTCGCGTGGTATGGAATCGTTCCGCGATCAGTGAACTCAAACTCGTATACGGACACGATTTCTGCTTCGCAATATCGGCATTCTCAGTCGCCATTGTGCCGACCCTGGAGAGGTCATCCGCGGTGATCGTATACGTTGTATAAGGTGTTACACCGGACACATCAGGCGGAGTCGATCCCGGAATTCCGTTCGATGCATTGTACTCCCGAAGAGCTTTGGCATAGAATTCACCGGCCTTCCCATCCACCGCACCCGGCCTGAATTCGTGTTCGTCCAGAAAGAGTTGCAATTGCACCGCGTGCGCCCGCTGAGTCGCCACATCAGTTGCAAACGGTTTCAACGGTGCAACCGGCGGAATGGTCTCTTCGTTTTTCTGCGCGATATGGGCGCAACCAGCTAAAGAAAGAAGAATCGCAGCAAACCCGAGCGGCTTCGCTGCAGAAAAAAAATGTGACATCAGCGCAACCGTTGGTTCGACCCGGAATTTAGTCAAGGGCCAGCATGACTCTGCGAGTTCGAAAATGGCCGTTGCTCTACGCGAGGCTCGTTTAACGCGACGCGGTGGGTATTGCATCTACAATATCCAGGCTAACTTCGTCTAGCATGTCGGCATGAAGCCGATCACGCGCGATTTTAGCGCTATCACGCAGAGCTCATATTCCGAAGCGGTTGAATCCGCTTTTCTAGTTCAAACGTCTCGGTGCAAATGACGTAGAACCGTGATCCCTTCGATTGTAATGAGACCACCTTTCATCATCCTATGTAACTCGGGCAGAAAGAATTCAATTTTAGATCGTTCATCCACAATTTCTACGACCATCGGCAAGTCCAAAGAGAGGCGCAATATATCTGCATTGTGAAGGTGACTTGAGCGGCCAAAGCCCATTGGCCCTCGGAAAACGGTCGCCCCGGCAAGATGCAACTCTCGTGCTCGGAGCACGATCGCCATATGGAGCGGACGGTGCTTGTACTCATCGCTTTCTCCAAAAAAAATTCTCAGGAGCGAGCAATCTTTCGGCAACTCCCTCCTCCTTGGAGGTTCCAAGGTTTTTTCGGCAAAGAGATGTGAGCCTGGCAGAGTCACGGCCAAGTGAGATCATTCGAGAAGAACGTTGCTTTGCAATTGGTGGTGAGCAAAGAGGATTAAGAAGTCTAAAAGGGTTCGCGACAGAGGAGGGGCAACAGCAACGTGAATTTGCATGTGCGCGTTTCATCTTGCAAATGATTTAGCTCGTTGGATCAGGCTACACCGAAAGCTAAAAAAAACTCTCTCTATGAAAGAATTCGGTTGTAATGAACCTGCCATTCGAATAGTCAAATGGAAGGCAATGGAGTTTGCCTCCCCGCAACGGGGAAACCGCCTGACCATATTCACGGCTAATGACTCCTGTTGACGCTGCAATTGCGTAGACAGGAGTTTTATTTTGCCCACGAACAGCTGGGTCGGCTTAAGAGGCGCGATCAGAAGCCTTTCACGTTTTCGGTCGACCGGAAGATTCGCGCAACATTCACATGTTCAATCGAATCCTTTTTAATCTATTTCAAGTCGCCGTCGTCCTGGTGTTCTCTCCACTAGCTTCCGGCGTTCTCAGCCGCTTGAAGGAGCTCGTTCAGTCCAAGCGTGGGCCGAGCATATTCCAGCCGTACCGGGATCTTTGGAAGCTGCTTCACAAGGACGAAATCGTGTCGGAAGAGAGTTCGTGGATATTCCGTTTCACGCCCTACATTGTTTTTGTCACCCCAATTTTTGTCGCGCTCCTGATTCCCGTTTTGACAAATTATCCGCTCTTCTTTGCCTTTATGGGTGACATGCTTGGGGGCGGCTTCGTGCTCTCACTCAGTGGCTTCTTCGCGGCGCTGGCAGCGGTGGACACAGGCAATCCTTATGGTCCCATGGGGGCAAGCCGTACGCGGATGGTAGGGTTCCTCGCAGAGCCGGTGTTCATGATCGTATTCTTTACCGTATCATTCGTAGCGGGCTCGACGATCCCTTATATCGTGCAGGAGAAGTGGGTCACGCCGCTCGCAAATTTCTTCGCTCCTTCGCATGTGCTTCTGGTCCTGGCTTTTCTCATGTTGATCCTGGCCGAGGGTGGGCGCATCCCGGTCGACAATCCGACGGGTCATTTTGAATTGGCGATGATTGATGAGTCCAAGTCTTTGGAATACTCCGGCAGAGGGATGGCGCTGATGAAATGGGGCGGCTACATGAAGTTTTTCGTTTTGATGTGCATTTTTCTCAATGTGTTGGTAACGCCTTGGGGGCTGGCTCATGAACAAACAATTGAGGCGGTGCTACGAGCTATTCCATTAGTGCTACTCAAAATTTTGGGCCTTCTGCTGGTGTTAGTCTACATCGAGTCCTCTCTTTCCAAGCTTCGGCTCTTTCGTATCACGGAATTCTTAGGCGCAGCATTCATAACGTCCGTGGCTGCTATGATGGCGTGTGTTTTCTTTCCAACCTAGCAACATGAACGAATCGACTCGCCAATTGCTGGACAATCTGAACGCTCTTGCAACCGGATTATTCCTGTTGACTGCGTTCGGAATTGTCGCAATGCGCCAGATCAGAGGGTGCCTGAACCTGTTCATCGCACAGTCATTGTTGCTTGCAGCGTCGGCTGCGCTGCTTGGTCTTCAATACAAGTCCGAGCATCTTTACGGGGTCGCGATTGTGAATGTAATCAGCAAACCGTTGATTGTTCCGTGGCTTTTACGTAAAACATCGCCGGCCGAGATTTACACGCGGCGCGAGATTGATCAGGTGTTGAACATACCGGCTTCCCTGCTCATTGCCTTGGCGCTCGCGATCCTGGCCTACTTCCTTGGGGTGCCTATATTGAAATCCGTCGGACAGGAATTTCGCAAGCCGAATGTCCCGATAGGGATTGCAGTATTGCTGCTCGGCGCTTTTACGCTCACCGTACGGCGCGAAGCGCTGCCGCTGCTCATCGGCCTGCTAACAATGGAAAATGGGGCTTTTTTGACCGGCATTTCCATTTCGCGAAACCTCCCATTGTTGGTTGAACTCGCTATTGCCACGGACGGATTGATTATCGTCTTTATAGTGGGCGTGCTGACTCGTGCCGTTCAAAAGCGGATTGGAACGACATCGGTTGGGACATTGGCAAGCTTGAAAGAAGTAGCTCCAGACCCGGCAGCAGCTAATCCGACCAAATGAGCGTGATCGTCATACTCCTGCTGCCGTTGATTGCCACTGCGTTGGTTTGTCTTCCCTCGAAACGAGGCTGGGCGGCGGGCGTCACAGTTGCATCTTGTTTAATCATACTGATTTTGGCTGTGCGGGTCGCCTGGCTGGCCTCAGCCGGCATCTCTGTCACGGCCGGCCTTAAATTGGGGATACTAAAATGGATTGCCGTTGATGGGCTCGGCGCATTGATCCTCCTACTGATCGCGTTGGTCGGGTGCACTGCAGCCATTTTCTCGGCGGGCTACATGGCGAATGAGAAACTGAAGCCAAGAAAGCTCCTGCTCTATTACGCGAATTATAACCTGTTTATTTTTTCGATGCTGGCAATTCCAGTGATGGCCGAACCGACACTTGTCTGGATCGTGGTGGAGTTGACAACGCTCTGCTCCGCGTTGCTGGTCTCATTTGAGAATAGTCGTGAAGCGCTGGAGGCGGCTTGGAAATATGTCGTGCTATCTCTCATGGGCGCAGCGGTCGCCTTGTTTGGATTTTTAATACTCTTTGCCGCGATGCAAGCCGCAGGTGGAGGGGTCTATACTTGGGACGGACTCATTGCTGCCGCACCCTCGATGCCACCGGTATTGTTGCGAATGGCTTTTCTGATGATCTTGATTGGTCTAGGAACGAAAGCCGGTCTGGTCCCAATGCATACCTGGTTGCCGGACGCCCATAGTCAGGCGCCGTCGCCGGTCTGCGCGCTGCTCTCCGGTGTAGAGACGACCGCCATCCTGTATGTGATTCTTCGCTTATTTCCGGTGATGAAAGCTGCACCAAAATCTCACGCCGAAGAGTGGGCACTGGTCCTCGGCCTGGTTTCGGTTGGAACCGCCGCGTTTTTGCTTCTTCAGGTACGGGACTATAAGCGGATGTTCGCGTTTTCCACGGTTGAACACATGGGCATTATTCTCGCCACAATCGGGCTTGGCGCGTCCGCTGCCGGCTATGCCGCTATGCAGCAAATCGTTAGTCACTCCATCACTAAATCATTCTGTTTCTTCGCCGCCGGTGCCGCATTTCTAGCGGTCGGTACGCGAGATATCGCGGCTATACGCGGACTCATCCGAAAATCTCCGGTTGCTGGCGCATCACTCATATTCGGTGGATTGGGGATCGCTGGAGCACCGCCGTTAGCGGTCTTCTTAAGCGAATTTGCTATCCTCAAGTCCGGCATAACGCTGAAGCATTATTTAGCAACGGCGCTTCTCGCGATCTTCATTGTCGTCGCATTCTTCGGTGTGATGCTCCAAATCAATCGGATGGTCTTTGGCGAGGAGGTACTCCGAGATGGTCCGATGACGAAAGAGAATCTCAGCGGGGCAGTTGGAAAAAAACTTCCGTTCAGTTGCCGTCTGGCCCTGATTCTGTCGGCATTCCCGGTATTCGTCCTTGGTTTTTACATTCCGAAGCCGCTGCAAGATTTGCTGACACAGGCAGCGGGTGCGTTAACGAAATGATCAGCCATGAATCGCAGCGAACTGAAAGAGCAAATCGAACGATCTTGGCCCGGAAGAATCGAGTGCCATTTCGCGGCGACGGGAATTTCTTGTGAAGTCGCGTGCGAACGCGCGGCGCTTGCGGAATTATGCGGCAAACTTTTCCTGGACTGGGATTTTAGCTTTGCGGGTTTGATGGTCGAGGAAGTCGCGAACGAATGGGAATTGCGTTATTGCTTTTACGGTGAAGGTGAAGTGGGTTGGGTTCACGTGCTAGTCAGCGCGCCCATAGCCGAGAAAATTTTTCCCAGCATCGTCAAATTTGTTCACGCGGCGGACTGGCACGAGCGAGAGGCCGAGGACCTGTTTGGATTGGTCTTTGAGGGTCATCCGCGACTGGGCGACTTCGTTTTGCACAATGACACCTGGCCGGAAGGGGTCGAACCGATGCGCCGCCATTTCGATCCGACGAAGGCGACATCGCACGGCAAACCTGACGCCGATTGGCGGCCACGTAGAATCGTCAAGGAAGAGGGCGCGTTCATCATGCCGATTGGTCCGAAATATTCAGGCGTTACGGAGCCCGGTCTTTTCCTGCTGGAAACTGTGGGAGAAGATGTCATTCGCTGCGTGCCGCGGCTGTTTTACAAGTGGCGCGCCGTTGAAAAACTGGCAGAAAATAAAACGGCGGATCAAGTATTGCTGTTGGCAGAACGGTTCGCTGCAAGTACTGCGTTCGCTCATGGACTAGCATTTTGCCAGGCGGTCGAAGCTATTTGCGGTGCGCACTTGCCGGCACGCGTCAGCCTGTTGCGGGTGTTTCTAGCCGAACTTGAACGCCTGCGGCATCATGCGGGCGCTATTCAAGAGATCTGCGAGTCGACCGCCCTGGTGGTTGCCAACAGCCACGCCGGAATTTTGGAGGAGGATTTTTTGCGAATTTCCGGTGCACTCACGAATCACCGCTATTTGTTCGGCCTGCTCGCGTTTGGAGGGTTGACGCGCGATTTGTCAAACGGTGCGTGCTCTCAGGCGCTCAAACATTCGCAGGAAACGCTCAAGCGTTTAAATGAGCTTGAACAACGATTGCGCGTTTCAAGCAGTTTTCTCGATCGGCTGGAAGAAGTGGGTTTCATTGCTTTGAACGACGCAACGGCATTCGGTCTTCTTGGCCCGGTTGCACGCGGATCGGGATTGGTGCGCGATCTGCGGCGCGCGCAACCCTATCTGGGCTACGAAAACTTTGTATTCGATGTGCCGAGCGAGCAGGAGGGCGACGGTTATGCTCGCTTAAGGATCCTGTTTGCTGAAGCAAGAGCTTCACTTCAAATCATGGAACAGGCGGTCGCAGGGTTGGAAAACGGCCCGATCCGAGAATCGCTTACCTATCAAGAAGGTGCGGCATTGGGTTGGGCTGAAGCACCACGCGGAGGCACGTTCCAGTGGGTGCGGCTAACCGGCAATGGACGCGTCGTGCGCTTCCGCGTTGTTCCACCATCCTTCGCCAATTGGCACGGTTTCCACCTTAGCGTCGAAAGATTCGCGTTTCAGGATTTTCCCATCATTCTTTCCACGTTCGATTTGTCTGTAGCCGAGAACGACCGCTAAAATACAAGTGCAACTCTATGGAATTGAAAAACCTATGAGTCAATGGGTCATCAATGGCATTCGAAGAGGGGTCAAAACAACCGCCTATCCTAGCAGTAGCGAAAAGACTCTCGGAACGACCCCAGGGTTCCCTATTGGCGGCCAGATGGGTGCAGAAGGAAGTGAGGCTCTCGTGAAGTGTTGTCCGACTGAAGCCATCAGCCAAACGAGTGGCAAAATTTCGATTGAATATGGTCGTTGCATTCACTGTTATCGCTGCCTTCGCGACATGGAGCGCCCGTTGGAGTGGAATCAAAATTTCGAGTGGGCGGCCTTGCGAGAGAACCACGACAGTTTCGGCCACGCGTTTCAATATTCCATTCACATCATCGTCGTCGACGCGGGAGACTGCGGCGCGTGCCTAAATGAAGTTAAGCAGCTTAACAATCCTTACTATAACATGCATCGGCTGGGATTTTTCCTCACGCCAACGCCACGCCACGCGGACGTGATGCTCGTCGTGGGGCCTGTCACCGATCATATGCGGATTCCATTGCAAAAGGCTTACGAAGCCATGCCGACGCCTAGAAGGGTCATCGCCGTCGGTTCGTGCGCTGTGTCTGGCGGGGTATTCGCCGACAGTTTTGTCTGCGCAAAAGGTCTGGCGAGCATTATGCCTGTGGACGTGGAAGTACCCGGAAATCCGCCACCGCCATTAGCGATTTTGCACGGGTTGCTTGTAGTTGCCGGTCGCAAAACCTCGGCATCAGTCGCGCCAAACTCATCCTCTATTGAAATGCCCCGGGCAAGGCCATGATAGCAACGCAAACTCTCGTTCTTCTCTTTTTTGCGCTATGCGGCGCCGGGATTCTGCTTTCACTCGTTGTGAGATCCTCCCATCAAGGAAATGTCCTGACATGGCTCGGCTGCCTCGCTGCAATTGCATTGTTGCTGGCAGGCACAAGCGCCTTGCTGGACGGCGGCATTTTTCGGCAAACTCTCTGGTCACTGCCGGGTTTGGCGGCCCTTACATTGGCGCTCGACCGGCTCTCAGCGGTGTTCTTATTTGTCACTGGTCTGGTGCTTTTTCCAGCTTCGATCTTTGCAGGCGGCGAACTTCAGAGTGAATCGAATGTACAGCATGCGCGTGCGTTCACCGTACTATTATTCGGACTGTTTGCATCCATCGCGTTGATATTGATCGCCGCCGACGCCTTTACATTCCTGATCGCTTGGGAAGCGATGTCCGTAATCTCGTACTTGTTGATTGTCCACAATTCCCACGGACAAAATGGACATGCATCGGCCGGCTATCTTTTGCTGACGACCGGCGAAGCGGGCACGCTAGCTGCGGCCCTTGGTTTCCTTGTGCTGGCTATGAATGTGCACTCGCTTGATTTCGCCACTCTCAGATTGGCGGCCCCGGGAATAAGCGGTGGAGCACGTTGGGCGGTCTTCGGGCTTTCATTTTTTGGTTTTGGCGTGAAGGCTGGGCTGGTGCCGGTGAACGGATGGCTGCCACGCGCATACGCTCTCGCGCCGCGAGCGTTTGTTCCAGTGTTGGCAGGCGCAACATTAAATCTCGGTGTCTACGGGATTATGCGGATCAATGCGGATCTGATGCCTGCGACGCATGCCGGTCCGGGCTTGGTAGCGCTGATTGTGGGAACGCTTTCGGCCCTCCTTGGAATTCTTTACGCGACTACGGACAACGATCTCAAAACGATGCTCGCTCATAGCTCAATCGAAAATTCCGGCATTATGATCGCCGGTTTCGGGTCAGGGCTGGTCTTTCTGGCATCTCATCATCCAGCGCTTGCAGCGATTGCGTTTGTTGCAGGATTGTACCATCTCATTAACCACTCTGTTTATAAGACGCTTCTGTTCGTGGGCGTGGGTGCCATGGAAACAGAAGCAGGTAGTTGCGACATGGACCGATTGGGCGGCCTAATCAAGTGGATGCCATTGACTGCACTGGGGTTTCTCGCTGGAACCCTCTCGATTGCAGCGCTACCACCGTTCAATGGCTTTGTAAGTGAATGGCTGACGCTGCAAACCGTGCTCCGCTCAGCGGAACTCTCTTCGACGTCGGAAAAAATCATTTTTGCACTGTGCGGTGCCGGTCTCGCACTGACGGCGGCGTTAGCCGTAACCTGTTTTGTGAAAGTGTTCGCGATGAGTTTCCTGGGAATACGCCGTTCAGGTGGAGGTGAGCGACTGAACGAAGCTAAATCTACTGCGCTGTTGCCTATGGCCGTTCTTGCCATGCTATGTCTGGCGTTCGGCGTCCTTCCGACTTACGTAATTCCCGTACTCGGGTCAGTTGTGGATCCATTGACGCATGGGAGCGCCGCCGACGCATTGGTGCCACCTTTCTTTGACTCATCCCCCGCTCACAACACGTTGCCTGCTGCGTTCGTTGGTGAATTTCGCGACTTGGGAGCCCAGGTCGGCCAAAATGTTCTTCCCGGACGCGGCATGGTCGTCATGCATCGCGGCGGCAAAGAGAATCCCGTGGTCTTCGCAATGGCTCCGGCGTATTTGCTCGTGACGCTGATCGTTCTGTTGGTTCTTACTTACGTAATCGTTCGACTCTGCATAACGCATCGCCGGAGACTCGCGCGTCGTCCACCTTGGGACGGCGGTCTGAGGCGCCTACTACCCGAGATGACATACACTGCCACAGGCTTTTCCAATCCTGTGCGGGTGATATTCGACGCGGTTTTCCGGCCCACAACAGTCGAAGACACCCGCGTGACGGTGGCACAACATTTCCGCGTTGCGATCCGGCGAGAGAAAGAGCGTGTGCATCTCGTTGAGAAGCTGGTCTTTCAACCAATCAAGCTGGCGGCGTTGTGGTGTGCTGGCGTGCTGGCTGCGATGCATCACGGAAGATTGAACATGTACGCTGCCTATGCACTCTCGGCTCTTTTAATTGTACTGGTTGTGTTTCTATTGTTCCAAGCTTCCTAAGCCGCATTTTTCGCGAAAAATGCGGGCTACCGGTTCCCTGTTGAGAAAAGTCTGCAAATCGCTCGGCAATATTCCCACTTCCATTGAGCGTACCGCGAGATATCGACAAAGACAGCTACCGTCAGCCCGGCAACCGCACCCCACACAGAGTGTATGATCAGTTGTGCAAGATGCGCTTGTGGATGGACGAAGATCGACGCGGTCCAAATCATTAAGCATAGCACCGCTGCACATATGCACTTATCTCGGGATAAGATGAGTTTGCCGGGCCGTCTGCCCCAGAACCATTGGGCTCTAATCAATTCGTCTCTATCTACCGAGATGTTTTCTCCTAAATGCTCCGCCACAAGAGCCTCTGGCGGTAGATCCGGATACAACGTTTGAAATCGTGTTTCACGTTCTCCCGAAGAATTCCACATCTGGAACTTACCCCCCTTCCCCCATCGTTTCGCTACCAGTCAGCGCTTGAGATTCCCCCTGCAATGGACCTGTCCGTGCTAAACCAATACTCTCCGACGAATCTCTTCGCCGTGCGCAATCACCGCAGACGTGAAGCCTGCTCATTGCAACCTGAACAAACCTGGGCATAAAAAGACTCCTGCAGGCGCCAACGCGTTTACAGGAGTTATTAGCCCCGAATTAGTCAGGACAGTTTCCAAAATCCAGGAGGCAAACTCCATTGCCTTTCCCCCCAATACGTCCGACTTCGGCGCAGGTCAATCCAATTTTTTCAAACTCGAACGAGTCATCCATTGTATCACTCAAATATTCTGTTATAAAGATCTACACCATAGCTGGTGCTCAATGGCTCGCCCTCTGCCAGCTTGAAAGTCCTGGTCCCATCGGACCTCCGTTCAGCGCGCAGAAAACAGACGTTCTCCCAGTTTTTGCTATAGAAACTGTGTGCCAATTCATAGAGGTGCGTGACGAAAAATATCTTGATGCCTTTTTCCCACAATGCAGTTACGATCTGCCGCCCGATCTCCGACCCTTCCCTTTCATTTGTTGCTGCGAACGATTCATTGAATAGCAACATCGCATTACGTCTGATATGGACCGCGATATCGCTCATTCTGCTGAGTTCTTCATCGAACTTGCCGCTTTTCATCGTACTGTCTTCTTCGCGTTTGAAGTGGGTAAAGACGGCGCTGCAGATGTTTGATCGAAACATCGATGCAGGTACAAACATGCCACATTGCATCATCAGTTGAGACACGCCCAAGCTTCGCAAAAACGTCGATTTCCCGCCCTGGTTCGCGCCCGTGATTATCATCAATTCCTTGCTATCTGCCGCGACATCGTTACTCACGATTTTCTGTTGGGAACTCAGCGCCAGGCAGGGGTCGTATAGCTCGTTGAACGAACACAGGCGTTCATCTGCGTGCGCGGGCACCGGAAACGAAGTCGTACAACTCTTCTCTTTGAGCTTCTCGTATAGATTCAAGCAACCGATGTAATACGCCAGTTCAGTCCGTAACATGCTGAAGAAACTCAGAATGTGAGCCGTCGATTGAGCGAGCGCATTAGCAACCAGGTTCACTCCGCGATCGTTTAATTCCGAAAGGGCCTTCGCGCCGCGTTCATCACGCGGATTCAGATGGTATGTGTAAGAATGCTCTTTCGCATCTACAATTCGAGCGATCCAATTTTCACGGCGGCGCTCCGGCTTGCGAAGCACGTAGTTAGCTCCTTTATTGCCACTTCCGAGTTCGGCGCTGATTAATACTCCGCCGCGAAATTTCAACTGTCGCAAATGCTCCTTGATGCTCGCGAAATATTCATCGTCAAGCTCCCTCCGGAGCATAGCAAAAAAATTGCCGAACCCCTTAGATTCAAATTTATCGGCATGCATCTCGGCACATTGCCGAAGGCGCCCAAGCATGGTTACGAACATCTGAAGAACCTCGATCGATCTGCGGAGCGTTGCTTCAGGATACCCGCTGAGCATGCCCCAAAAATTCTTTCGCTCGTTTTCAATCGCTTCCACTGCGAGGTTATATATCTCCCTCGCAATAGCGGGATTCCTCATGCAGTCCTTCAGTATTTCCTGGCGAAATAGAACTGCATCTCGATCTGTCACGCTGCATAAAACCGCTTTTGCTGCCACTTCCAGAAGCACTCTGTCACCAAGGGCCATCGTTTTGAACAATATGCCCAGCTCAAGGTCCTGGATCAGGGCCTGCGCGTTCGGCGGAAATTCCTGCTGCAGATCAAAATCGCTGTCTCGATACATCAGAAACGCCTTCATGACTGGATGCGCTCCTTTAACGAATCGTATGTAAGACGGTATTTCTCCGCAATTGAGATCGCATATGCAAGGCCGTCAGCCGGTTTCCTTTCGATCTTAAACGTTCTGGAGGCGGGACTTTCGGGAACAATGGTGCTAACCATACTGACAGTCGTTTTACCTGCAGAGGCCAGTTCCTCTAGAAATGTAACGCAAACGCACAGCATATCCTGCTCAATAACCTTTTGCATCACCTTCGTGCTCAAGTAAATTGCGTCGCCTAGCGTCGTTGAAGTGAAGATCTCGTTCATGATAAGAATACTCCGAGGGGTTGCCTGCTTCAGGATGCCGTGGATTCTTACCAGTTCATCTTCCAGTTTCCCTCGAAGGTTCGTCATCTGTTCTTCCTTCTCGAAATGAGTAAAGAGTTTGTCGAAAACAAATAGTTTCGCTTCTCTGCCCGGAACAGGGCAACCAAGACTCGCAAGATAATGCACTTGCCCAAAAGCGCGCGCGAAGGTGGTTTTGCCGCCCTGGTTTGGACCCGATACAACGATGATGCGTTCTGGGTCTTTCAGATAAAAGTCGTTACAAACGATGGCCTCTTTGGAGGCGAAGAGTGCATTAGCAAGAGCGAGATCAAACGTTTCATAACCATTCACTTCCTTGTCCGCGTCCAATATAATTGGATAACAAAATTTCAATCCAGCGCGTTTGAATCTCGCGATGTATTCCAGATAGGAAACGAAGAACTGTATCTCGCGATCAAAAGCGCTAATTTTTTCGTCCAGATAATTGCCGTTTTGTTCGAGATAACGATCAAAGTCTTTGAAGATATCCGGATAAAGCAGAGCGACGAAATCCAGGATTTTTTCTTCAATATGATTCATTTCTGGCCTATCGGAAAAATTTGCCAGATAGGTCTTTGCCGCCCCTTGTTTGAACTTGGCAAACGCTTCTACTACGTTCGCACTATAATCAATTTCCGATTCATACTTGCGAACCCTGAAAGCGCCACCTTTTATCAATATGCAATACCTCGCCTTGGAAAGATCGCTCTTCAATTGATCGGTTTCGGATTGAAGCGATTTAAAACGGGTGGAAGAAGTGTAGGCAACCAGATACTCGCGCAGGAGGACAAGGCCTCTTGATTGAAGAACGATATCGCCAAAATCAGCCGTAAGACGGCTGACCGCGTTACAATAGATCTCTACGGCATCCAGGAACCATCTGCCTTTTTGATATTGATGCTGTAGCTTGTCTGCCTGCGCGAGGTGTTCGCGCATCAATCGCATTTGTTTTGAAAACGATGTGACTCGTTCCAGGAGGACCTTGTTCTCGAGATCACGCATTGTTGCGTGCCGAAACCTGATCGTTTCGAGATCCTTAGCGGGTGTATAGAAAATGGGCTTTAGATTGTACTCCTCCTTACCTGCCGTAATGGCATCTATTATTTGATCGAGATTCAAATCAGCAAAGAACTCAGGCATCTTGACCGGTTCAGCTAATTGATCGCGCTCGGCAGCCTCAACGAGTATGCTATGAAATGTCATCGGATCGAAGGTCTTGCATGGGCAGCCTACTGCGGACTGGTCCGAGGTGTATATCGATAGTCGATCACTTCCGCTCTTTCGATCGTCACCAAACCGCTGTCGATCATCGCATCGACCACGGGCAAGAAAGCTTCAATCTTGTCTCGACGATCGACCAACTCGATTACCATTGGGAAGTCGCTCGAGATTTTGAAGCGGTCTGCCGTGTGCAGCCGGCTCGATTTTCCAAAGCCGGCAAGACCTCGGACAACCGTTGCGCCTGCCAGTTCCATTTCGCGAGCCTTTAGGACAATCGCTTCATAAAGAGGCATGTGATGATATTGATGATTTTCGCCAATAAAGATCCGGAGCTGAACAGCCTCTTTTGGAATATCCATAGTTAAAGTGTTGACGGGCGAGTTTTGTGAAGTCGCGCATAACGCATCGCGGCTCGGAGTATAGATAGCGCATGATGGACGTCATCCGCATACCAATCAATTCGGGAGTATCGTGTTAAGCCAGTCACCGCCTCGCAGAAGTTAAGCAGGCGTCATCAGCTCGTGAGAAGCGAGCGGTTGTCCCCAAAGGAAGGGCAGGCAGACTCCATTACCTGTTGAAACAATACCCGAAGGCCGCGACAAATAAAGGTGAAAGAGAGATCGCTATGCTTAGTTGGCAAGAAACAGTTGTCAGACTTTTCGTCGCCGCGGTACTCGGCGGCCTGATAGGGCTGGACCGTAGCCGGCGAGATCTTGGTGCCGGGCTGCGAACCCATATGCTGGTGAGCGTAGGATCGGCGTTGCTTATGCTCGTTTCCAGCTACGGCTTTTCACAAACACTGAAGTCGTCGCTCATCGTTCTGGATCCTTCGCGAGTTGCGGCGCAAGTTGTAAGCGGAATCGGCTTTCTGGGCGCGGGAACGATCCTGTTGCGGAAGGAGATTGTCCGTGGGCTCACAACGGCTGCCGGCATTTGGGCTGTCGCTGCGATTGGCCTCGCAGTAGGCGGTGGATTGTATGGTGCCGCGTTATTCGCCACCGCGATCATCCTTGGCATACTGGTCGTCCTCAAACCAATCGAGAGGCGCTTTCTGCGACGGCTGCACACGGCCCGTATTGTGGTGACGTGGGATTCGGACCGTTGCGAGCTTTCCTCCGTGACTCGCGCTGTACAAGAATCGAAGCCGGCAACGGCACGGTTTCAAATCGACTATCAATTCACGGGAGGCGTGACGCGCACAGAGCGCGCGGATTTGGTGGTCACGAACCATGGTGCTGAGTCAACGGGACAAGACCCTGCATCCGCCAATTCCGATGCGGTGGCTGCGGTGATCACGCGACTTAAGAAACTGAACGGCGTTCTCAAAATCGAGTGCGCATCGCCCAGGACCACAGTTTCGGAGACGCCGGAAGAAGAGGAAAGGCAATAACCTGCATTTTTCACGGCCCGCGAAACATGCCTCTAAACCTCCGTCTCCGCTTCGGGCCCCAGCTTGTTCCAAAAAAAGTTCGCAGAGGGTGATGCATTCTTAGGAAGGCTGTGGGAATAGCGAACCTGGCTAATCTCGAGAACATTCACTGCATACAGAATCATGATGGTCCCGCGGTCTGGTCGATCCATCATATCAATCCAGGATTCCACTTGCACCCGCAGTCCTGTTTCCTCGAATACCTCTCTCGCTAGAGCATGAGTCAAAGACTCCCGCGGCCTGACCTTGCCACCTGGAAGCGTCCAAAGCTTTTGACCAGCGGTTTGCCGAACCATCAGGACGCGCAACTGAGTATCCTCCACCCAGGCCATCACTGAGACCTCCTTGCAGGGTCGAAGCCGCTTCGTTTTTGCCTTTGTCTTCGTTAATTTAAGCTTCTTCTTCGGCATCTAAAAGGGTATCCAGCCGCCTCGTTTATCCATTCGATAAGAGCTGTCAATCGATTTTCATTGGAACATGCAAAGGTTCTATCGTCTGGCAGATCGAACGCTACTTCTCGAGCGGGTTCATTCCGACCTCTAAAGCCCCCAGCGAATTGACATTCCATACTTAATTAGTAGAGTCACCGCACCCTTTAATGACAATCACTGAAAAAGTTTTGATCGTTGCCAATCGCTCGCTCGAGACCCGGGCTCTGGCACATGGCCTGAGAGAGATTGGTATCAGGGTGCAATTGCTGCCGAACGGACGTTCAACATTGGAATCACTCGCCGAACGATGCCCCGCCGTCGTCGTCATCGACAATACGCTTCCCGATGTCTCCGCAGTGAATCTTTGCCGAATCATCAAAAGCGAGGCGCGCACCAAGTCGGCATTTGTGCTCCTGCTGGTAAATGATTTGAATGATCCTCGTGAAGCATTCGAATCGGGTGCGGCTGATTGCGTCCGGAAACCGTTCAGTACCCGGCACTTGGTGCTGCAGATCCGGAACTTGCTCTCTTCGGTCAGTGACTCGGTGAAGAGGAGCGAGCTAAAGGTCGGCGACCTCCTGCTGGACCGTGCACGCCACGAAGTACGCGCTGCTAACAATGTCATTTCGTGCACACCGAAAGAGTTTGTCCTGTTGAGCCTGCTCATGGAGCGTCCCGGTCGAGTGCAGACGCGAGAACAACTATTAAACGAACTGTGGGAATTCGATTCCGAAATTGGTCCGCGCGCGGTCGATCGTCATGTCTGCTTTCTGAGAGCTAAGCTCGGACCACTCGGTCGATATATCGAAACAGTGCCTGCGGCTGGGTATCGTTTGGTCGCGGCGTAGAGGGGGTGGAGTTGCGAGTTCCGGGTTTGGAGTTCGAGGTTCCGGGGGTTTGGGCTTTTACTCGAAAAGGGATGTGCCATCATCGGGTGGCGTTCGGCGTTCGGCGTTCGGCGTTCGGCGTTCGGCGTTCGGTAGGCAGCGGGTTCTGGTTTGTGCCACGGAGTGAAAGGGCGTGGACTGATCGCAATTCGGAAATTGGACGACTCATTCTGGCGAGACGCCTATCTTACATTAAATTCCCGAACGTTCTGGCGGTTTCTGCGCGTACATGTCTCTCTGCAGCGAGTTCAACGCGACATCGCTCTGGTCCGCACGGCCGGACCCAAAAAATCCAGATCTCTGTGCCCTCTGCGTCTTTGTGGTTAATCCAATCCTCTGTGTCCTCTTCCGTTCCTCTGCGCACTCCTCCTCCCACACGCCGACACCGCATCCATTTGGTTGCGGCTACTGCCGCGTTGTGCCTCCGTGGTGAATCTCCTTCTTCCTTCTTACTTTTTAATTCTGCCTTCCACCCGTGCCTCCGTGGTGAACTCTTAGTCGGGAACGGAAAAGCTTATTCTAAAAACGGATTTCGGCGCCGCAGAATAGGGCTGTCCCGAGCGCGGGGAATCCAATGGTTTCCTGGTAATGTTGGTCGGCCAGATTCTCGCCGCGCAGCGTCAATGCCAAAAAGGAGTTGATATCCCATCGCGCATAGGCTCGGAGGTCCCAGTAATCGCCGAGCTCAACATACTTCGCAGGAAAAAATGAGAAATCCTCCTCTTCCCGTTGAGCCGCATACGTGGCACCAAACCCGATCGTAATTCCGTATGGGAATTTGTAATTGGTATCGAAGGAGAGCAGATATCGCGGGATGTAGGTGTTTCGCTGGGTGACTCCTTGAGAGGTTGCGTAAGACTCGGTCCAGGTGAAGGCCGCCCGGATTTGCCATTCTTTCGTTGGCTGCGCGCGCAGCTCCGATTCGATGCCATAGGTCTCACCGGAATCCTGGTTTTCATAGGAACCGGTCACTTCACCGGTCGGAACGAACGCGATCACGTTGTGGATATAGTTATGAAAGAAACTGCCACTCATCGTGATCTTGCCGTCCCACAGGTATTGATCGATACCAGCATCAAATCCCTGCGATTTCTCCGGCCGCAGGTTACGGTTTCCCAACGCGAATGGAGAGGTCGAAAATGTATCGAACAGGTCGGGCGCCTTAAACGCGGTTCCGTAGCTCGCACGAATCTTCGTGTTCGTCGGAGCGAAAAGATAGGCCCCTGTGAACCGGTAGGTGAACGCATCTCCAGCGAATTCGTAGTGATCATACCGGCCACCCGCAGTAAAATTCAGGCCTGGCAAAGCCTGCCATTGATCCTGCAGATAGACAGCGACATCATATTCGTCCTGCTCAGAAAATGAGTTGTCATGCCCCGCGTCCAGATAGTAGGTGAACCCTGCGACAACCACATTGGAAGCAGGGAGCTGAATCGTGTTCTGCCAATCAGCCTGGAAATTAAAGGCATTCGCAATGTAGATGGAACCGGGATAAAACTGGGATGGAATCGGAGGATCAATAAATGTATAGCGCTCATTGTAGCCACCGATTAGAAAATGCTGCTGCCACCAATCAGTCGTTTTCCAATCCACGAATAGAGAAAATACATTAGTTTCCCCGGTCGCCTTAGCGTGAGGATCATCGAACGGGACGTCGACAGGGCGGTCGCTGCTAGGTTCTTCGTAGCGTCCGAACATCCCTCGAGCGGTGACTCCTACGGTGATGTCAGGGGTCACGGCTGCATCTAGTCTGAGAGAGTACCCATCTTCTCGTAAATAATTGTTAAGCCGCGCATTCGACGTTTCGTCATGAACATAACTGAACGAGTAATCGGCCTTGCCGAACGATCCGTCGCTTACTACGCCTCCCCGCAGCGAATTATAGGTTCCGGCCTCTCCAAAAAGCGTTGCCTTTGGCGTTCCGGATCCTTGGTGCGTCGCGAGCGAGACAACACCACCGATTGCATCCGAGCCATAGAGCGTACTGTACGGCCCTCGTACTATATCGACCGTGTCTAGATTGAAAGTCTGAGCATAGGTTAGGAATGGAGACCCATTGTCGAATATTCCGGAGTTAATCTTAACTCCGTCCACCAGGAACAGCGCGTAAGAGCTTGAAGTACCGCGCAAGCTGAGGGTGGTGATTCCGCCTCTGGCTCCTCCCTCGAGCGCATAAGCGCCAGGGGTGGTATTCAGAGCGGTTTTCAGGTCAATCAATTGCTCAGTCTGCATCTCGTCACCGGTCAATTGGCTAAACGCGCTACCGAGTTGGGACTCATCTTCGGGAGTCCTCGTTGCGGTGACAATTACCCGGTCTAAGGAAACTCCGGATGTCGAGGCGCCCTGGTCCTCCTGGCCGAAAGCGGCTACCGCCGAACACAAAATCATCGCGCAGGAAGCGATCGCGCATTTGGTACCGGCGAGCCGATCTCTCCTGGAGAGGTTTAAGTGCGTGAGGAAGCGACCGCTCTTGAGAACAGCGGGCGAAGAACAATGTGAATTGTCAGGGTCAAGTTTGAATTGCAGTTCAGCAGGCATATTTTCCGATGCGTGACCGCCAAGGAGCACGCTTTCCCGGCGATTTTGAGGGCGCTTCGGGCTCTCTTCACCGAAGGTTTAAGGAAACCGCGAAGCAACAAAGCCAGCCTCTTTACAGACGCCGAACCGCGACGGTTCCCATCCTGTCTTTGGCGCGACAGTGATCCGGCTATTCACCGGGTCGGATGAGTCCTGATAGAGCAGGTCTTCTGGCTCCGAGGTCTGCCTACTAGTTCCGCCTTACCATCCTGAATCAGTTTCGGACAGTGGCTAAAATTGGAACGTTCGTCACTCGTTACAGCGGCGCAACCGCACGGGATTCGCACCCGTTTCCCTATTCTCCCCAAGCATCCGCGAGGGGCACTCTTCAGGTCGTTTCACACTGCAGGCAGTGTGCTGAGAAAGAACATAGGAGCGTTATGAGGATCTACTGATGTCATGTCAAGTATGGCCGAAGCATCAGGACTCCTGATGCGTTTCCACTCAAGACTTGCGTCCGCCAGTGGGTGGCGCAGGTTTGCTTAAATTACTTTAGAGAACAGTCAGCCATGAAACTGAACCACGTGAATCTCACCGTAACCAATCCCGTAGAAACTCAAGGGTTTCTCGCAAAGTATTTCGGGCTGAAACCGAGGGGAAAAGGGAATCAGAACATGGCCCTGTTATCGGACGAAGAGGGCCTCGTGCTTTCCTTGATGAACGTGAAGATCGGCAATGAGTCGACTGTCCGATATCCGGCGACGTTTCACATCGGATTCATCCGAGAATCCGAAGAGGAAGTGAACCAGATCAACGCGCGCCTGAAAGCGGACGGCTTCGATGTCCCTCCGCCATCCAGGCAGCACGGCTCATGGACATTCTACTTTGATGCACCTGGAGGATTCACGATCGAGGTCATGGCCTAGGCGCGTCCAGCTCCACTTTCAGCCTGAGCACTCTTCCCTTCGAGTCATTCTTGCCTAGCCCCGCGACGTCCGATAGGTCGCAACGCCGTGACTCTGTGGTGAACTCTTCCCGGGAATGAACAGGCGAGACGCCAATCGAAGACAGGCGCAAGCCAATTCTACTTTTATATCCCAAAACGTTCCGGCATTTCCCCGCATCCGTGTCCCTAAAGCGAGTTCAACGCGATATCGCTCCCAGTCCGAACGGTTGCGGCTCGCGGCCGAGCTGTGGTCTTCTGTGCTGATCTAATTCTCTTTTTGGCTCGCACCTGAAAAGCGGTCCGACGAATATTCGTCTCATGCGCAAAGCTTTGGTTGCGGGGGCGCTCGGCGTCACCGGTCGCGGACTGGTTGATCATCTCATCACGCTCGGCGACTGGGAGATTATCGGATTGTCGCGACGAAAGCCGGAATTCCAAACTTCGGCAACGTTTCTTTCGATCGATCTCTTGAACCGATCGGAAGTAGAGGCTCAGTTAAGCGGGATTGACGATGTTACGCATATTTTCTATGCGGCGCTTCAGCCGGCGCCCACTCTCTTCGCGGAGGTGGAGCCTAATATGTCTATGCTCAGGAACCTCGTCGAAATAGTTGAGCAGCATTCCGCCGTGTTCCGAAAGGTTGTCCTAATTGAGGGAGCCAAATTCTACGGTGCGCATCTCGGTCCCTATAAGACTCCAGCAAAGGAGACGGACCGGCGCCACATGCCTCCGAATTTCTACTACAACCAGGAAGACTATCTCAGTGAACGCTCGACTGGAAAATCCTGGTCATGGACAGCGCTGCGACCATCGTCGATCTGCGGTTTTGCGGTCGGCAATCCAATGAACGTGGCCACCGCGATAGCTGTCTACGCGGCTCTTTGCCAAGAGATGAATTTACCTTTTCGGTTTCCTGGATCTGCTGCCTCGTATCGCGCCCTGATGGAAATGACGGATTCGCAGCTGTTGGCAAAGGCTTCTGTTTGGGCAGCCGAAAGCGACCACTGCGACGCCAACGCTTTCAACATCACCAATGGGGACTTCAATCGCTGGGAAAACCTGTGGCCACGGATCGCGGAGTTTTTCAAATTAGATTATGCGCCACCCCAGCGTTTTCCGCTCACGCTATTCATGTCCGACAAAGAGGCCGTCTGGCGAAGCATCGTGAAGAAGCACAGCCTGTTAAACTATACCTTCCAGGAAGCTGCTTCATGGCCATTCGCGCAAGCTATCTTCAATCTCGAGTATGACATTATGTCGGACACGACAAAGGCACGGCAGTTCGGGTTTCATCCATGCGTCGAGACGGAGGAGATGCTGATTCGGATGTTCAAACAATTTCAAAACATACGATTCATTCCATCCTGATGAATCTATTTTTATTGCCGGCTCCAGACCTGAGCGGAACTCTCCAACATTTGACCCGACTTCACGGCTTCTCCTATCAGAATACTCAGGTAATGATCCTGGGACGCTTCCGCCAAACTGTAAAATGACTCCCCGGTGTCGATATAGTGCGACATCGATTGAAGGCACGTTGCGATAGCGATTTCGTCGTCGGAAAGGCGCCCAGGCATGAACGGATTCTCGTACCACCTCCTAATGCCGGCGGTATAACCTTTGTGATAGTACCCCTCGAGATTCCCAGCTTGTCCGGCGTCCTCTCTTTCGAATCGAATTCGGACAGGAGTCCGAAAATCTTCGAGATAAGAGGCTTCGAGGTTATTGATTTCTCCCCGGGGACCGCGCACGAGAAGACGGGGGGTACGGACCCAGGAAAAATACTGATCCCCAGTAAAATCGAAGATTGCGCACTTCCGACCGAACTGGAGGTGAGCAATCGTCTGCAAAGACTCGATCTGTTTCTCTTCCGGTGGAGGGCCCGACCGGTCCCGTCCGGCGATCAATGGGGACGCGAACTCGAAGGCGCGAATCGCGGCGTTCTCGAACCCAATGTTCAGAAACTTTCGGATTAACGAGATGCCGTGGTAGCCATGGGCGATCGATACCTGCGCCTGGCTGACTTCGCCCAGTTTGCCTTCGCGAACGAAGGCGAGGCGGGCCGCATGCAATGGCTGAAAAGCATATTGTTCCGCGACCTGGATTCGAGCGTTTGGAGGCAAACTCGCCCACAACGCCCTTAACGCCTCCAGATCGGCCGCCGGCGGAGTTTCCGCGAGAACCGGAAAGTTCTTTAACGCAAGCTCGAGCAGGAGCGGACCGGAGGCAGCCCAAGGGACTGAGGTCACGACGAAATCGGGCGCCTTGTTCAACAGATCGTCGACTCGATCAAATACCGGGATATCCCAAATGGATCTGATCCGTTCCTGGCGTTGGGCGTTTCTTGTCACGCACCCTATCACACGAAATCGCTCCGGGAGCGCCTGCGCAATTCTAAAGAAGAACTCGGCTCTCCAGGCGCCGCCAACCAATCCGAACGAAATGACTTTGCTCATGTGCGACAAGCTCACGCCTGACCGTAGTAAGCGCCGGCACCGTGCTTCCTGAAGAAGTGTTTGTTCGAGAGATGCGGTTCGATCGGCAGGGCTTGCGGATTCAGCTGCAGCGTTTTGAGCGCCATTTCTGCGACGATCTCCAGTGCAAGCGCGGTTTCGACGGCCGCCCCGCCGCTCGCACCCCAAACAAAAGGCCCGTGCCCATGCACGAGGACGGCGCAGACTTCAGCCGGGTTCCGATCTTTGAAGCACTCTACGATAACGTTCCCGGTTTCCCATTCATAAGAGGGCTGGACCTCCCCCGGTGTCATCGGTCTCGTCACAGGTACTTCGCCGCAGAAATAATCGGCGTGCGTCGTTCCGAAGCAGGGAATGCTCCGACCGGCCTGCGCGAACGCGACCGCATTTCTGGAATGCGTGTGCACGATCGCGCGTGTGTGTGTAAATGCCTGAAACAATCGCCGATGCGTCGGCGAGTCAGAAGAGGGTCTCATCGAGCCTTCGACAATTTTTCCGTCGCCGATTTCCACCACGACGATGTTTTCGGCCAGCAGCCGTTCGTAGTTGACCCCGCTCGGCTTAATGGCAAAAACGCCCTGGTCGTGATCGGCCACACTGACATTGCCGAAAGTGAGATCGATAAGCTTCAGTTCAGGCAACAGGAGGTTCGCTTCGTAACACTCCTCCTTAATCGAATCATATTTACTCATCTGAATATTGAACTGCTCTGCATTTTCTCCTACATCGTCGAGGCACATCGCCTCGAACGATGGATGACGGTCAAATTCCGTGCGTCAACGGGGTTTCCCAATTGCCGGTTTCAGCCGAACGAAAAACCGCCTCGATTACCGCCATGTTCCTGATCGAACTCTCAAGCGAAAGAAAGTTGTCCGTTCCCTCACGAATACTCTTTGAGAACAGGTCACCTTGAATGGTGTACTGATCGCAAACCTCAAAATCAATTTGTTGAGCGGTGCGGCCCGATGGGTCTCGGCCGTCGTCTACATAAATCCTGCAAGGCTTGTCAGGGGGCGCGTTGAAAGGAATTTCGATTTCGATCCGTCCTTTTGTTCCAAGGAGTTGCACTTTCTGGTACGAAACAACCTGTGTGCTGCAGGTGAAAATGGACTGCCCGGACGGAAAGTCTAAAATTCCGGAGGTTAAGGTATCGGTCTGCATTTTGCGATCTCGTTCGATAAGCGCAACAACTCGGGTCGGTTCTTCCCCAAAGATCAGACGAGCTGTGTAGATGAGATAACAGCCGATATCCATCAGCGCGCCGCCACCGTACTCGGCGATGTTACGGATATTATTCGGGTCACGATTAAAATAACTGAAACTCCCCACAATCGAACGCACGTTCCCGATGCTCCCGGAACGTACCAGGTCGATTACCTTGAGCCACTGCGGGTGAGTTCCGACCATAAAAGCTTCCTGAATCTTCACGCCGGTGCGATCTCGAACCTCCAACAACGTAATGGCCTCCGGCACTGTGAGGCTGATCGGTTTTTCGCAGAGGACATGCTTTCCAGCTTCGGCAGCCTTGATCGACCAGAGAACATGCAGATGATTTGGAAGAGGATTGTAAACCGCCTCAATTTGAGGATCCGCGAGCAACTCCTCGTAAGATCCGTAAGTCTTGCTGATGCCCAGCGCTGCCGCAGCTTCCTTTGCTTTGTTCAGATCCCTCGACGCTATCGCCGCCATTTCGCACCATTCGCCCCGCTGCATTGCAGGGATAACTTTTTTAAGACCGATGTTGGCAGCCCCCAACACACCCCATGCAACCTTTTTGCTCATAGATTTTCTATTGATTTCAAAAAAATGCGCCCGTGTCTTAGCCCCGAAATAGAATGCGCTTTGATTAATCTATTTCCGGGGAGAACAGGTCTTCTATTTCAATCCTCTTTTCGTGAATTTTTATTTGCGATAACCGACATCAGATAAAGATCCCGCCAACGTTGGCGTTCTAGAAGGTGCTCCGCCGCCAAAATCTGGCGCCGCTCCTGTTCCACTTTCGAAACCAACGGTGCATCCCATTTCCTGGCGGGGCTTTGTTCGATGGCAATCTCGTAATACGGTTGACCGAAACGGTCGACATAGTCTCTGATTCCGCCTGGCGCATTCAAATCGATGGTCTCGAACGGTCCCATAAACGACCATCGCAATCCGAGCCCGTCCGCGATTGCGTGATCGAGATCCACTGCTCCAATGACATCGTCCTCGACCAAACGGAATGCTTCCCCTAAGAGCGCAACCTGAAGCCGGTTAACAACGAAACCGGCTACTTCGCGCTTCAACACGATCGGGACTTGCTTCACTTCTGTCATGAATTGCCGGGCCGCGGATGTGGTTTCAGCCGCTGTCCAAGGGGTAGGAACGATCTCAACCAAGGGAACAAGATAGGGCGGGTTGATTGGATGAGCGACGAGGCATCGATGACGCCCTTTTATTTCGGAGGTAAATGCAGATCCGGGAAACGTTGAAGTGGAGCTGGCAAGCGTTGCTTCGGGCGGGACTTTCGCGTCAAGCGCAGCAAAAATCTCGCGTTTGACTTCGAGTTTTTCAAAAACACATTCCTGAACCCAAATCGTTTCTTCCACGGCCTCCGACAGGACCGTCGTCCCGTGAATCCGATCTCGAATTATTGCCGGCTCCGCAACGAGATTGTACGCAGCGAGGTCAGCGAGATTTTTATCAATTACGCGCAATGCTTCTGAAATTCTCTCTTTCGTGACATCAAATAGCCGGACAGTATATCCGCCCCTCGCGAAGACGATCGCCCATCCACGCCCGACGAGCCCGGCACCCACGACTGTGACTGATTTGCTCATGTTCGTTAATTTCGAGTCATCCTATTCCGCGAATGCTATGTCTATTGATGTCCTGACCCCGAGACAGCATGTACATTGCGTTTTCGGAGCCAGGAGACCAAGGAGTGTGCACCCAGTTGACTCAGAGAAGGAACAGTTATGGACCGTAAACGCATTTTAGTATTTGGCGACTCGAACTCATGGGGGTTTGTGCCGAATCCGACGGGGGAACCGACCACAAGATACGACTCCTTGACACGCTGGCCAGGCGCGATGGTTAACCGACTAGGAGCCGGCTTCGAGTTGATCGAGGAAGCGTTGAGTGCACGGACGACTGATCTGGACGATCCTCAATTTGATATCCCCTCCGATTATTTGAAAGGCGCAACGTTGAACGGCGCAAAACTCCTGCCGGCGATCCTCGCGACTCATCTGCCGCTTGATCTGGTGATCATCATGCTTGGCACAAACGATCTAAAAATTCGATTTAACCGTAGCGCGAGCGAGATCGCTCAAGCCGTCGTCGGCCTAGCCCGCGTGATCGCAGATTGCAAAGGAGGCGTAGCGACGGTTTACGGAACACCCCAGGTTCTCTTGATCGCGCCGCCGCCGCTTGGAAGTGAATTTCGCGATCCCGCTGATTGGGATGGAGGTGTTGAAAAAAGTATCGCGCTCGGCCCCCTGCTTCGAGACGCTGCTGTCGCCGCGGACTTGCCCTTTTTCAATGCCGGCGAGGTGATCACGACCGACGGAAAAGATGGCGTCCATTTCTCAGGGCAATCGCAGCGAAAACTCGGCGAAGCAATCGCGGAGAAAGTCCTTATCATCCTCGGAAAGCCGTGAACAACGATTCCTTGCCAGCGATTGGGATCACGATGGGCGACGCCTCCGGCGTAGGCCCGGAAGTGATCATGAAAGGGCTCGGTCACGCCGATGTCCACAGCTTCTGCCGCCCGTTGGTTATCGGAGACGCTCGCAGGCTCGAGAAAGCCGGGAGCATTGTCGGAGGAAACCTGACCGTCCAAGCAATCGAAACGGTGTCCCAGGCTCAATTCGAACCGGGAATTGTGGATTGCATCGATCTCGCGCTGATTCCCGAAGAGTTGCCTTGGGGCGAGTTCTCGCCTATTTCAGGCGATGCGGCCTACCGGTACATTGTCCTAGCAGTTGAGCTGGCCAAGAACGGAGAGATCGATGCGATCTGCACCGCACCGCTCAATAAGGAAGCCATGCAAGCTGCGGGACACATTTACCCTGGGCACACCGAATTGCTGGCGCAACTAACATCGACCCCGGAAGTGTCAATGATGCTTGCGACTCCTAATTTGCGTGTAATCCATGTGACTGCTCATATCGGTTTGATTGATGCAATCGAGAGAATCGAGCCCGGGCTCGTCGAACGCACGATCCAGCGCGCGCACCAGACAATGCAGGGAGCCGGATTCGAAAACCCGCGTATCGGAGTATGCGGGATCAATCCGCATGCCGGAGAACATGGCTTGTTTGGACGTGGGGAGGAAGAATCAAAGATCGAGCCAGCTATCCGGTCCTGTAAAGCCCGAGGCTGGAACGTGGAAGGCCCGTTGCCGGCCGATACCTTATTTTTCCGCGCGGGCCGCGGCGACTTCGACATTGTTGTTGCGATGTACCACGATCAAGGTCACGGCCCGGTAAAAGTCCTCGGAATCGATTCCGGAGTGAACATTACCGTTGGTTTACCGGTTGTTCGGACCTCGGTAGACCACGGCACCGCCTTTGATATCGCCGGCACCGGCAAGGCGGATGAACGAAGCCTGCTAAACGCACTCCGGCAAGGTGCGGACCTCGCTAAAAAGAAGGTCAGGAAATAACGGTGCAGAAACAGCGGAGAGATATTTTCGAAGGCCCAAGCTCCCATAATAATAGGAATTCGCCTTCACCGGCATATTGGCTGATAGCCGTTTGAACTCTGTGTCAGAACTTAGTGCGGGATGTTTTCCTGACTTGGTGTCGATTATATCGCGAATAAACTGGTCCTCAGACCCCACAATCACGATTCCTTTGCCGATTCCCAGGACGGCTCGATCGAGCGGGAAATCATTCCCTAAATCTTGGGAAAAAATAGTGAAACCGTCGAATTCCGACTTTGTCACCTCCTTTGAACTGTTGAGATTGGCGATTAAGCGAGCAGCGAAGCGATTGTCGGGCGGAAACAACATGAAGGCGACCTGCGGTTTCTGGACGCCGTTCAGGAATCCTTGGATGGAAATCGGATCCTGTCCGATTCTTAAGAACATCGCTATCTTCGATCCGAATTCGGAGAGGTCGTGAGGGACTCCGTCGATCTCGCTCAGTTGCGCCGTAATCTGGTCTTTCGAAAGAACCAATCCAGGTATCTGAAGGTGCCCAATGAACGAGGTGGCACGGTCCACAAGCCGCACGGGATCGAGTTCCTGGACTACCAGAAGATCGGTATCAACAGGAGCGATCGCCGGAGCCTCGATATCCGAAGGGTCCATTGCAATAAAAGGCTCCAGTACGGGACAACTGGTTTGGATCGCCAAAAAATTCTTCCGTACAAAGTATCCCGAATCGGCTTTAACAGAATCGCCGACACCCTCGAGGCCCTCCAAAAATTCGTCCGCAAATCGATCGGAAATATCGGCGATTTGTTGCTTCACCCTTCGACCCTTCTCGGTCGAATAGGCCGGCATATAACTTAGGAACAAACGAAAAGCAGCAAGTCGTTGACCAATATAGTCGCGCAAGATGGAGTGGTCGCTATATTGCAGTTCGCTTCCATCGATGTCGAGGTGAGCGTGAACAGTGGAGCTTGGAGAGAGTGCGGCCGGACGTGGCGATAGCGTGTCCGCTTCCATGAGATTCCCCACCAAAAGTGCAGCGCTCATCAATGTTAAGACGACGGATTTTGAAGCAAACATGGTTCTGAGTGTTGGTGGGGAGTTCAGAATAATCAAATCGTATTGCGCCGGTAGGATTTGTCTCCGGGAATTTTGCGCGTGTGGAAGGAAATTCTGCTGCGATGTCTCAAAAGAACTACTACAAAACTACGGAGGACCTGGCGTGGTCGGATAACGGCTGTTCACGGCCTGCCGTTATCGCGGAGCCGGGTGAAGCATCTTCCCTCGGCCGAACACATTCCAAAATCCTGTGAATCTGTACCCATGAGGAATCTGCAAATTGGTAGCTGGTGCAAGAGCCATCTCGTTACCACGACGCTCATCGCTCTGGCAGTATTCTATGTTTGCTACGAGTTGGTTTCGGGCGTCTTGGTCTATTCGCGGGACGCTTATGTCACGACGGATGTCATCGGATTGGCTCCAGAGGTGACTGGGCCGCTCGCGGAACTCGCGGTGCACGACAATCAGGTTGTGCACTCAGGAGATCTGCTATTACAAATCAAACGCGAACCGTTCAAACTCGATTTGGACAGAGTACAGGCAAACCTTGAACTAGCCGAAGCGAACGTCGAGAGAGCGAAGGAGCAGGTGGCGGTCGCGGCGGATGGCATCGCATCGTACACAGCGCGGCTGGAGGATGCTAAAATCGAATTTAGCCGGGCAACAGAGCTACGCCGATCCGGCGCCATTGCTGAACAGGATTTGGATAATGCACAGCGCGTCTATGACGTTGCGACGGCCGAGCTCGAAGCGTCTCGGACCCGGCACGTTGCCGCTGAACAAGAGGTATCCGTTCAGTCTGCGTATCTTTCCGGAGCCAGAGCGGCCGTTGCGCGGGCGCAATACGACCTGGACCGAACAACGATTGTGGCTCCGGTTTCAGGGCGAATTGCGCCACTAATCGTTCGAGCCGGCGACTATCTGACCGCTGGGAAACCGGTGATTGCGATTGTCTCGGATCAGAATTGGCGGGTGGTAGTGAATTTGCCAGAACGCCATCTACGCGGATTGAAAGTCGGACAGAAGGTCCTCTACTACATCGGTTCCGACCCATGGAAAATCCACAAAGGCAAAGTCCGCAGCATCGCGCCCGGCGTTTCCCGTTCCCTCGATCCGTCGCAGGCACTTCCCTATGTCTCGTTGACAACGGACTGGATTCGCCTGGAGCGCCGTTTCCCGGTCGAGATTGATCTGGGTGACCTACCGAAGAGACAGCGTCTCTTCGTTGGTGGCGACGCGAACATCTTCTACGTGGCCCCGATGTGATCGATATGGACCCAAAAGAGCCAATCCAGCTGCAACAAGGCCTTATCACCGCGCTGGCATGCTGGCTGGCAACCGTTCTGGCGTTTTTATTGCATCTGGATAATCCATGGTGGGCCACAATTTCGGCATGGGTGGTCGCAAATCCGGATCGCCACGCGTTGCTCGAGAAAGCGGGCAACCGGATAATCGGTACTTTGGCAGGCTGCCTTTTTGGCTACTGGCTCGCGATGCAGTGTGAGGGAAAAGCGCTACTGCAATTGGTTGCGATGTTCATCATCGCGGCCCTCGGTGTTTATGGCCGCTTTCGCAGTCCGCGAAGTTACGCATGGATCATCGGTTCCGTTGGTGGACTCGCCATATTCTCCATGAGCCTGGAAACACCGGGCGAGATCTATCATTTCACAGTGTTTCGCACCGCCGAGGTGATATGCGGAGTCGTCGCGTCGACTTTTGTTGAGATAATTTTGAGGCGTCAGCAGCCGCGCCAAACGCAGACGAGCCAAACAGTTAACATACCGGCGCCAATGATGGAGAAAACGTTGGCGCTCCGATTGGCGTTAATTGCCGGAATCAGCATTGTTTTGGTTCCGATTCTCTGGTCGCGGCTTTACCTGCCTTCACTCCCTCAAATTGTGATTTCGTCGCTTGTCGTTCTGGACCGGGACGCGGCCTCGACTCACTTTCGTGGCTTGCAGCGAATCCTCGGCTGTCTAGTCGGCGGGCTATTAGGCGTATGCGCTGCCGGGCTTGAGCCTAGCTCCTTTTTGGTATGGTCTGCGACTTTGATCGGCGGAGTCTTCATTTTCGCAATTCTGCACCACAGCAGATCCCGTTGGTCCTATGTGGGGACCCAAGGAGGAGTCGCCTTGATCCTGGCCTTGGTTACGGGAGGCGGGCCCCCCGACTCGATTGTACCAGCAGTCGGGCGAATTGCGGGCATGCTCTGCGGTGTTGGAATTTTGATCGGTGTTTGTGCTGTCTTAGGTCTTCCAGGCGACAAACCGCTGAACCCCCTGGCCGAGGCCAATAGCCAGTAAAGCCGAACACGATCGCGAAAGATGAATTCTTCCAAAAAGATTCTACTGCGCGGCGACTATGAGCGAGTCATCTAACAAAGCGCGTGTTAATAGGAACGTGAGCGCCGGCTATTTCGACAATGATGTTTGAAAGAACCCGGAACTCGTTCGGAGAAATGGCATGAGAAAACCGGATCGATCTCTCTTTGTTACAGCATCTGTTTGGTTGGCAGGAATGCTGTCCTTTGTCGCCAACCCGATAGTGCATGCAGAGCAGAACTCTTCACAAAGCACTTTGGCCCAAGTCAATCAGGCGGTACAGGAGGTACAGAAGCTCTGCCAGGAAGAAATCGACAAAGGGACTGTGCCAGGAGTGGCTATTGCCGTCGTATTTCAAGATCGTTTGGTATACGCGGCGGGCTTCGGAGTACGTGACGTCGGAACTAAGCAGCCAATCGATGCCGATACTGTTTTTCAACTTGCTTCGGTTTCGAAACCGGTCGGTTCCACTGTAATCGCGGCGTTGATCGGACGTGGAAAAATCTCCTGGGACTCGCGTATCAGCGATCTTGATCCTGGCTTTGAGATGTACGATCCTTGGGTCACACGCGAAATCACCATTCGCGATTTCTATTGCCACCGCAGCGGGCTTCCCGAGCATGCCGGCGATTTGCTCGAGGACCTCGGTTCTAATCGTGAAGAGGTATTGCACCAATTGCGTTACCAGAAACCTGCGACCAGTTTTCGATCGCACTACGCCTACACCAACTTCGGCCTCACAGAAGCGGCTGTCGCTGCGGTCAAACCGTATGGATTGACTTGGGAAGAGGCCTCCGACCAGCTATTGTACAAGCCGCTCGGGATGAATTCTACAAGTTCCCGATACGCCGATTTTCTTGCACGGCCGAACCGGGCGCTTGGGCATGTGCAGGTGAACGGGAAATGGACACAAAAGTACAACCGTGACCCGGACCCTCAGTCCCCAGCGGGAGGTGTGAGTTCATCTGTGAACGATCTTTCGAAGTGGATGCGTTTACAGCTGGCAGATGGCAAGTTTGACGGGAATGAGGTTGTCGACCCCAAAGCGTTGGCGGAGGCGCATTCACCACAGATGCTGACTGGATTCAGTCCGCTGGATGGATTGCCGGGCTTCTATGGCCTCGGTTGGAATGTCAGTTACGATCAACAAGGGCGGCTGCGTCTGGGGCACTCAGGCGGATTCGCATTAGGAGCGGCGACAAACGTATTGCTAATGCCGTCCGAAAGCTTGGGCATAGTCGTCCTTACAAACGCATCCCCGGTAGGTCTGGCGGAAGCGATTTCGAATAGCTTTGTGGATCTCACGCTGTACGGTCGATCGACACGAGATTGGCTAGCTCTTTTCAAAAAGGCATTTTCGGACCCCGCCACGATAGGCGTGTATTTGGGAGCAGACTATTCCAAACCGCCTGCCACTCCCAGCCCGGCGCTCGCTAATAGCGCTTATCTCGGACGCTTCACCAACAACTTCTTCGGTGAAGTTGAGATAGTCGAAGCAGCAAACGGCCTTGAGATTGTCGAAGGTCCAAAGCGGCTCCACTTCTCCCTGACGCACTTTGATCGCGATACATTCACTTACCAGACCGAAGGTGAGAACGCAGTCAACGCTACCGGAGTAACATTCACGATCGGCCCAGATGGGAAAGCGGTGAAGGTCCTCGTCGAAAACCTGAATATCCATGGGGAAGGCGTTTTCAAACGGGTTGTTGGCGGAAGATGAAGTTGGCAGTGGGAAAGAATTTGGCAGTGTCGGTGGGCAGTTGGCAGTGGACCGAAATGGAAAAGGATAGAACCGGAGCAAGATAGGCGCCAGGCAGGAAGTGTCGAGTAACGATACGGAGGACGCGTGCGCTCCTGTGCGGCGCCGTCAATCGAGGTGCGCCTTTGAAGCGACGCGGTGGTAAGTTGTGGCAAACAGAATCGTTGATTTGCCCAAGAGATCGCCGTAATTCGCTTCAGAAACCTATTCCATGTTGCAAATTCTTATGACCGTTTTCGGTCATCTAGTTGTACTTTCGTTGGCGGTTTTCGGCTTGCGGCTTCTTAGCCGTTACGTATCGGGCAGTTTCATCCGCTCCCGGGCGCACTGTCCGACTCAGCTGGCGACCAAGAGCGAATACGAGGCACCGCCGCGAGGTTGGGCGACCTTCTATTTGATTATTGAACTGGCGATTCCGCGCCTGATGTTTCTCACAGCGATCATCGGATCCTATTTGATCCTGATTAGCGATTTTAATCTTCGGCCGGCAATTTCAACCTGGTTCAGCAAACGTGGCTGGGAATGGGAATTGCCGATTGCGCTTGCTATCGCTGTTTTAATCAATCTGATCGCCACCGTCGCGAGATACCGCAGCCGACGATTGCGTGAGGCCGCCCTGAAGGATCTGGAGCATTCTCACGCGATTTTGATGCTAGTCGCCGCGCAAGCTCTACAGGCTCTTTTGCCGCTCCTGTTCGCCTTCCTGGTCATTCCGATGCTCGGACTTCCAGATCATGTCGTCGGACTCTTCGTACGGCTTACGCTCGTTCTTGTGATCGTTTCTCTTGGGCTGGATAGCTTGCTGACTCTCCACTTGGTTGAAGCGAAAATAGCGCATCGAGCCAAGGTAAAGTCAGGTGGCGAAGAGCGCCAAATTCGGGCCGCGGAGACACAGTATTCGGTGATGCATCGAATGCTGAATGTGCTGGTCGTACTCGCGACAGTGGGCGCGGCAATGATGGTCTTTGACCAAGTCCGCGCATTCGGCGCCAGTCTGTTAACTTCAGCTGGAATTGTGGGGTTAGTAGCGGGTGTGGCTGCTCAACGCACGCTGCAAAACGTCTTCGCCGGATTGCAGCTTGCCATCACGCAGCCAATCGCTCTCGGCGACGTGGTGGAGGTTGAAAATGTGGTCGGAACGGTTGAGGAAATTACATTCAGCTTCGTCTCGGTTCGGTTACAGGATCTTCGCCGTTTGATCCTGCCGGTTACTTATTTCCTCGAAAGACCGTTTACGAACTGGACTCGGACTTCTGCCGAATCATTCACCTCTTTTTCTTTGGTTTTATCCTTGAACGCCTCGCTTCCCGCCATACGCAAGCAAGTGGAGATTATCCTGCAAACTGACCCGTTATGGAACGGCGGCAGATTTGAAGTCATGATCAGCGAACTGGGTGAATCATCGATGATTGTTCGAATCAGCCTGGGTGCCGCGAATCCCGAGATCGCTTTCAAGCTGAAATCACGGGTCCAGGAAGAGATTCTGGATTACCTTAACCAATTCAAAAAAGGCTCTCTTATCGGTGCGGTTCCCGATCCAAGCGCCGCTGCTCAACCAGCCTCTCCATCAAATCTAAAACCCGCTCCGACGCGCTGAAAAAAGTGGTCAGTGGGAGAAGAAGTGGTCAGTTGGCAGTAGGAAAAGAAGTTGCCAGTGTCGGTTGTCTGTTGTCAGCGGAGATAAACGAAAGAGATAGCGCCGACCAAAACAGTCTTCAGACGGATATAGAATTCCAAAACAGGAACAGAGCGTACAAGTACGCCTACTGACAACCGACATCTTCTTTTGCCACTGGCAACTTCTTCCCCACTGACAACTTCTTCCATCTCCGCTAGTCTGGCGCGATGAAGTTGCTGTTCGTCGCCGATCTGCACTACACGCTCAAGCAGCTTGATTGGCTGGTCGCAAATGCAGCGGAATATGATCTCGTCGTGATCGGCGGCGATTTGCTCGATCTGGGTTCTGCGCTGGATTACGACGTTCAGATCGTTGTGATCGAAAAATATCTCCATCGGATTCGACGAAATGCGCCGTTGCTAGTCAGTTCCGGAAATCATGATGGGGACAGCCGTGACGCGGCGAACGAATCTTTTGCGGAATGGCTGCTTTTAGCCCGCGCAGAAGGCCTTTTCGTGGATGGAGAAAGCGCGCTGCTAGGCGACACGCGCGTCACTGCGTGCCCCTGGTGGGACGGCCCTGTCTCGCGAGCAGGCCTGGAAAATCTACTGGAGCGAGAGTCGACAAATTATGTCAGCCGTTGGATCTGGAGTCATCACGAACCACCGAATGGTGCGAGGGTCAGTTGGTCGGGAAAAGAGCTCCTGGGCGATCCCTTTCTGCGCGAATGGATCAATCGTTTCAAACCCGATCTCGTTCTGAGTGGACATTATCATAACGCACCCTTCTATCCGCAGGGTTCCTGGGTCGACCGCATCGGCAAGACCTGGATCTTTAATCCAGGGCGGCAACCGAGCCCTTGTCCAACCTATATCATCCTCGATTTCGCCGCGCAGGTCGCGGAATGGATATCGGCAGAAGGCGAATCAATCCGAAGACTCGGTTTGCCTGATCTTTGATTCGCCCGGTCTGACGCGTTTGATTGGTTGACGATGCATTAGCGTTTCAAGGACATCGTCCACCATTCCGAGATGTGCGTTGTCTCGAAATTGTTGTTTCACGTCGACAAGGTATTTGTTCACTGCGTCGAGCCGCCGCGCAACCAACTCGCAGACATGTAGGCAAATGGCCGGTGACGTCTCCAAAAAGCCGCGTGCATTCTGAACAATGTGAAAAGCCGAAGGGCTAAGCGTCCGCACGGTCGCTGTATGATTCACGCCTAACAAGACCGACAATTCGCCGAATACCGCCCCAGGTTGCGAAGCCGTGGCAACCTGGACCTCGTCTTTCACGACCTCGACGGATCCGTCGATGAGAAAAAAAAGCAGATCGGTGCGATCACCCTGCTGAATGACGACCTCACCCGCCTCATAATGCCGCACTTCGCTATTGTGAATCAGTTCGAGGATCGACATGGAAAGTTGCCAGTGGGAGAAGAAGTTATCAGTTGCCAGTGTCAGTGGTCAGTAGAGATTAAATAGGTAGATGAGTTCTCAGTGGAACCGATCGTAATAGTCGCTTAAAAACTAAACACAGACTAATTAAGTCTTCTCCCACTGCAACTGACACTGACTACTGACAACTTCTTCATTCCACCGTGAACTTTTCTTCAATTGTTCCATTGGTTCCGGTGGCTTTGACGGACCATTCGCCACGGGTGAGCCGCCAAAAGAAACGGCCGTCTGTTTGCGGTGGAACAGGGGTTCCGCTGACTGACCACTGGACGTTACCCCCGATCGTTGCAAGCAATTCTATCATTTGCTGTTTTGGCGAAAGAACAGGGTCAATCTGATAAGTTGCTCCGGCGCGCGGATTGATAATGCGCGGCTCCGGCGAGACAGTTGCGCCGACTACGTTCTCGGGGCTCGAACACCAGTTCGCATACTCAGCGGGCAGCAAGAGTTTCCCATCGTTTGAGAAACAGGAGGAGGAGTCCTGAACCGGCTCGGTTCCTTTCAGGAAAAGCTCGGTTATTGTACCCGGACTAAATCGCGACGGCAGCAATCCGGTCGCCGTGCAGACTTCCCGCTTCACAAGGGTTTCGCCAGGTAGCGGAACCGGGTGATCATTCCGCAACAATTCGTGCATGATTTCCGCCCAAAGCGGAGCTGCGCACTGTATCGCAAGAGTGTCGCGCATCGGGCGACCATCAGCGTTCCCTATCCAAACCGCGACGGTATGCTCCTGATCAAATCCAACGGTCCACGCATCTCGAAAACCGCTGCTGGTGCCGGTCTTCACAGCGATCCGTTCACCGAATGCGAGAGGTGAATTAAGACCGAAGCTCTTTCTCCGCGCTTCGTTGTCGCATAAAATATCCGTAACGATCTCCGTAGCGGCGGTCGAAGCCACGCGAGAAATCGGGAAAAACTCGGATGCAATCAGTTTTGGTTCGGTCGACAATCCGCCGCGCGCGAGTCCGGCGTATGCCGCCGCAAGATCAGTAAGTCGAATTTCAGCGTTACCCAGAATGAATCCGGCTCCGTAATCATCGAGGGTACGTGGAAAAACGAATCCCCATTTCTGCAATTCGTAGAAAGCAGAACGGGCACCGACTCGGCTCAATGCGATGATCGCCGGGACATTCAATGAACAGGCAAGCGCTTCACGGACCCGTACGGGGCCGAGATAGTGACGATTGAAGTTCTGTGGATCATAATCGTTATATCTATCTCGAATCGCGTCCGGGGTATCGGCAAGCAATGTCGCCGCTGTTAGTAGTCTGCGATCGATTGCTGTGAGATAGACGAACGGTTTAAGAGTCGAACCGCAGCTGCGCGATCGCATAGAACCGTTTACCTGGTTGTTTAGATAATTCGCTGAACCGACCATCGCGCGCACTCCTCCTGTGGCGTTATCCAGAATGACAACGGCGGCATCTGCGATATCATAGCGATTCAACGAAGTGATGTGTGCGCGCAGCTTCAGCTCAGCGATTCTCTGTAAATCGAGATCCAGAGTTGTGCGCAGCGTTCCTGTCGTCCCAGGATGCCTCAGCTTGATCGCGTCCACATAGTTTGGTGCCAGATCGGGTGGAAGGAAGTGGCCGGGGATCGGAGGCGATCCGCTCAGGAGAGTTCTCTGCACGGCTGTAATGAGACCCGTTTTCGCTAACAGTTCCAACGATCGATCATATTTACGCTCCGCTCGATCCGGGGATCGCCAAGGATTAAACCGCGTAGGCGCTTGCGGCAAGCCGGCAATATAAACCGATTCCGAGAGAGTTAGCTCGCGTGCGGATTTACCAAAATAAGCGCGCGATGCGGCTTCCGGTCCTAGACGGCGATTGCCGAAACTGCTCCGATTCAAATATTCCGTGAGGATGCGCTTCTTTGTCCACAGGCGCTCCAGTTTCCACGCGACGATCGTCTCGTAAAGTTTGGCGAACCAGTCTCGGCGCTCCCGCTTGCAAGAAATTTTGACAAGTTGCTGCGTGATGGTCGATCCACCCGCAATGATACGACCCGCTTTCAGATTACGGAAACAAGCGGCACCGGTCGCTAGCCAGTCGACTCCGCAATGATCATAGAAACGACGGTCCTCAATAGCGACCGTGACTTGTGGTAGCCAGTCCCCCATCTCTGCCAGTGTGACAGGGATCTGTACTCGTGCTCCTTGCGAAGCTAGTTCGGCAATCTCACGTCCGTGAATATCGACAAACCTCGGTGTTCCTGGCAGAGGATCCTGCAATTCCGCCGGCATCGGCAGCCAGCTTATCCACAGAGCGGATCCTGCAACAAGAACGGCGACAAAAGTTATTCCCCAGAAACGACGCATACGCTGGACGGCGAAAGACCGGAATAGCGGCTGTCGTACATCGGTGAGATTTGGGTGGCCGGCCATGTGAACGTGCCGGCCGCTGTCGCACGCGCAAGGACGGAATATTGACCGGGTCCACCAGGGATTTCGTCAAAATAGAGAAGGGTCGATCGATCGCGAAGTTCGGAGTGCGAAAGAGACAATGCCTGATCCCCTTGATTACCGGCCGGAATCTCGAAGAACTTCGCGATCATCGCTAACTCAGGATTCACCGTCTCCAGTCCAGCAGGGAGCAGATCTTCAAGAGCCACATAGTTCTGCGTCTTCTGGGTATTCATTCTGTAAGTGATGAGGATTTGATCTCCCAAATTGAACGGGGAATCGCTGTTTCCAGTCCGTTTGGGATTGGTCAGATTATAAACGACTCGCTCGATTCGAAAGCCTCGATCTACACGTTCGGTCTGCGTCGATTCAGTCGTGTACCTCGCTCGAATCAGATAGCTGAGATTCTGCCGATTCAGATCCGTTGAGAATGCTTCAGCCGGAAGTCGTTGGTTCAACCAGGCCGCAGACTGGCCATTCTTCGAAATAACTGCAGTCGAATCGGAGATAGTTAATGGATTTGATACCTCGGAACCGAGCATCGATTTGAATGCGAGCAACAACCACAAATTCTCCTGTGTGGAAAGTGACGCTGAGGAGCTCATCAGTGCATTCAATCGATCGCGCATCCGTTTCTGCTTTTCCGGCGTCCAGATCTTCGGAGCGATCGTCGCGAACGCGAAAGTGCATATTGCTTCAGCTCGCGTCGTGGAAGTAAAAGTGAGCGGGTCGAAAGCGCGCGCCTTGATCGGAGCATCAATCTCGCGAAGCAATTGTTCCTGCTCCTTCGGCATGATTTGTAAACGTTGAAATGCCAACGCCAGGAGCGCTCTTCCTTCGTCTCCAATTTCGTTTCGATGGAGATAGAGTTCCTCCGCCTGAGCCGCGAAATCTTTCACCGCAGCAGTCTGGCTCAAGGCGAACAGCGCGAAGACCTGTTCAAATCTGGAAGCTGGAAGCTGGCCCTGCACGATCTTCGTGAGCCCGGCGCCCAGTTTGTCCGCCAAACCTTCAGGAACGCTAAAACCGGCATTGGCAGCTTCATTGACGGCCCACAACGATTGTGCCGTGACGTACGTCTGTCCGACTGTCTCTCCCGGCCAGTAAGGAACCATCCCATTGTCTAGAGTCGATTCGTCTAGCTGCTGCAGCCCTCGACCAATGACCGTTCGATATTCCTGTTCGCGCGTCTTTGAGTCAGGGAGAAAATCAAGCAGGCTTCCCAACATGGCGTATCCAAGCAAGCGACTTGAGATCTGCTCGAAACATCCGTGGGGATACTCCAGAAGCGTGGGCAGCCCTGCAATTTCGGGTAACCAGGAGGAAGTTGAAACTGTCACATCGAGCGTGCCGCGACCAAGCTTCCACGCTTCCGGAATTAGAGACTGAACATTGAGTTGCGTCCCCTGCAACACCCCAGCAACACTTTCTATTCGTGTAACGGCCGGAGCGTCTACCGGAAGCGTCAATTCGATGGAATCGGTCATCTTTGAATCCGCTTCTGCGGTTACATCAAACCGGATCTTTACCGGCACCCGCTCGTGATCGGTTACTTTGGCTTTGAATCGAAACACCGCAGGCACATCTTGGGCAACGATTTCTGTCAAATCCGCCGATTCCGACAACGTGCAGTTCGCGTCGGTCAAACAGTGCATGTGAAGTTTATCCGAGGTCGCGAAGCTCTGGTGAACGACAGCTCGCAGCTCGACCTCATCCCCGTCGCGCAGGAATCGAGGTAAAGCTGCCTGAACCAGGACCGGTTTGAAAATCTTAACGGTGGTGCCGGAATCTCCCCCAAATCTGCTATCCTTTGTTCCTCCGAGGGCAACCAGCCGATAAGTGGTCAGGTTATCGGGCGCACGAAATTCGAATGATACATTTCCGTCGTTGTCGGTCTTGAGAGAGCCTGCCCAGAACGCCAACGTCTGAAGCTCTTTTCGTACGTTCACCACGTTCCCAACTTTCTCTTCACCGCCATCCCCAATGACGAATCCTTTGTGGGTCAGGTTCTTGCCGGTAATGGTCTCCTGATAAGAATCGAGAGATTCGAAGCTCCGTACTCCAAACGGCCGTTGATAATAGAATGCGTCAACGAGATCGGGCAGCTGCCAGCCCCCGAGTTGCAGTACGGCGTCGTCAACCACGAACAGTGTTAAATCAGCATCAGAAGTCGGCTTACCTTCGGATGTGACGTGCAGCACACCGTGTATGACTTCTCCCGGCTGGGCACTTACAGCCGCAAGGTGCGGTTCGATCTTGAGGTTCCAATCCGGACGGCGAACGACAAGTTGGGTGAATGCGAAACGTTCGAGCGGCAGGGAACGCTCGCCACCCGGCCGGGTGAGGTAAATAGAGACGAAAGCATTCGGTGCATATTCCTTTTTGATTGGAATCTCGATCCGACCGGCGTTACCTGGGATCTGGACAAGAAACGTATCGAGAATTTTGTCGGTCTCGATCGACACCCAGGCGACACCTGAAAACGGGGCCTTTGTCGTCAGTACCGCGGTCTCACCCGGTGTAAACGATTCACCCCTTTGTTCGATTTGGAAGCTGGTATCGTTTTCGACTGGCAATTCTGCGGACTCTTCTCCGGTTACAGTCGTCTCGTCGCTCACAAGTGGTGTTCGGAATCCGGAAGCACTCACTGCGACAACGTAACGGCCGGTTTGTTGGACATCGAACCGAATTGTTCCCGGCCCTTTCGACTCCTGGGAAGCAATTTTTGTGAATCGGTCCGTGTTTCGGTATCGAAAGACGAAAGGTGCGACCTGTTCCTTGACCGTCTTTGTAACGACGAAAAACAAATCGGATCGAAGGTCAATATCGGGAACCGGTTTATCCTTTTGGTCGAACGCCAGAATTTGAACCTGGACGCCTTTATGTGCGCTTGCATCCTCGCTCGCCTGTACAGCCAGTCGCGCTGGTGCTGAGGCGATCGCCGTTTCGGCGCCGCCTGTGATTGTCTGTCCGTCGATCGAGGTGACGTCTACTCGCCATGAAACATCACTCAGCCCGATGGCGAGATCATTTTCGAATGGTGACGTGCATTCAAGGAAAACACGTCCGTGCTCGTCCAGCTTTGCATCCCCTTCGATGGTTTTCGTCGGCAAGGCGTCGGGGTCGAGGCGCGGACCGATTTCCGCATACGTGTTGTAACATTTGAAACCGTCCTGGTGGATCTCGGCTGACGCGGTCCAAGTTGCTTTCCAATGAACGTTGGCGCCGGCATTGGGTGCGCCGTGGAAATAGGCCGACGAAATCGTCGCATGCGCGACCGGGCCGACCTCGTTGTTGGCCTCCACGATGATTGAGAACAAGGGGACCCGATACTCTTCAACGTCAACATCAGCTATTCCATTGTAGGTGTCATTACCAATCCTACAGTGTATCTGGTAGTGGCCAGTCTGTGCCTTTTCAGGAACCTCCCATGCCGTTTCCCAGGCGCCATCTGGCGAGAGAGTTGCTGTTCCTTCCTTGATCACTCGTTTTTCATCTCCCTGTGTCACTTGCCAAGTGACCGCGTTCGCAGAAGGAATCGTTAGATTGACCTCATTAGCGTCGCGTACGACGCCCTTTATCTTCACGGCTTGCCCGGGCCGGTAGAGGTTCCGATCCGTAATGATCGCAGCGCGCTGTTTCTGAGGTGCAGCAACGATTTCGCTTCCCGATGTGTACCCCGTATCGATGTCCAAAGAACGGACGACAGGGCCGTCGGTGGTATCAGCAATGATCAGCGCAGCGCGCGATTGCTTATCGAAAAAAAGCTCTGCACGAGAGAACGCTGCGACGCCGTTGCCGTCCGTAATCACTCGCTGCAGCTCGATGTTTTCGGCGGTCACGGCACGGACGACAACCCCAGCAGCCGGCTGAGCATCGGACATACCGGCAACTCGTACGATGATCGAGTCCGAAGTCCGCTTCTGGGTCAAAATATAATTGCTGACGAAAAGGATAGATCGGTTGCCGACTATGCGCCCTCCGGGCAGCGTGGAATTCGCTTCGAGCAAATAGGGACCAGAAAACGACCTGTTATCGTTCGAAACGCACTGAATTTCGCGCGTGATTTCTTCTTCGCCGTTCGAGGCGTCTAGAGTGCCGCTACTCACGACCGGGAGCCCAAACGCGTCGATCAGCAAATCGGTGGGACGCATTCGCGAAAATCCGGTGCGCGGGTCGAGGACCGGTTTGCCGGTCAGCGGACTGACCTGTCGTTCGTCGAACTCTGCTACTCGCGCGTTGACGGGACCCAACTTCTCCAACGGAATACGTGCAAGTCTCCATTGGAGAGCGCCGGTATTGATTTGAAGGAACGAAAAGCGCAGTTCCTTGAGTGCCCGCATGAACAGCTGTGAAGAGGGAAAAACGACGCAAGAATCTTTCGGATGAAATGTTGCACCCCATGTGGATTGAACGGGCAAGCCGTATCCCCGTTGTCCCTTTAAATCAGGGGAGACAGTGACGACGTAATGTTTCGTCAGATCGAAGTCCCCTTTTGCGGTAATGATTTGCCCATCGGCCAGTAATTCGAGATTTGGAACAGCCGGCACGATTTGGATCTTATTCGGCGTCACGGTGATGGGATCAAACTCATCATTGAATTTGATTTCGATCATTGGTTCCTCGAGCGCATGGTTGAATGCTCCAACCCATTCAATCTTCAGAGGAGCGGTCGTTCCGGCTGGGAATACCCGTGGATATGCAAGCGGCTGAGAGCTGTCGGAATCGACTATGCCATCCAGAATCAAATCATAGGTCCGACCAACCGGCAGTTGATCTCGCGGTGTAACCCGGAACTCGCGCGCTTCCGTTAAATCATCTGGATTTTGAATGACATCAACGGGATAACGTCGACGCGAGTCGCGGTCTTGGAAGTAGGCGTGTGCGGCGACATCCGTGAACGCCACATCATAGGTGGACTCGAGTGTTAGCTGCGGTTGATCGCTCAGCTCTTCACGTTCTTCGAAATCTGCTGTGACAGAAAATTCCGCGGTCGTGAACATTGCGCTCCAATCTTTCGCCGGAACAGGCTGCTTAGAAAGATCGGACAATCCCGGAACAAGACCGAGTTGATAAGTCGTGCCCGCTCTCACCCGTTTCACGGTGAACGTGCCTTCGGTCTGGCTCTTCCAAAGAAACTCCCCTTCAAGTGCAGGTTTGCTAGTGAAAGGTAACGGTTTTTTTGGCACGTCAATATCCGCGATTGCGATCATCGATGCCGGAAAAGTAAAAGTAAGGACAGTTCCCGCTTCAATCTCGCCAGTGCCTGGTTCGACGAGCACAGCACCGGTATCCGGATCGGCGTTATCCGGCTCCGCAACGCAAGCGGCCCAGGGAAGAAGCCAAAACAATATAAGGAGTGTGCACCTCATTCTTGCGGCGTGGGTAACTGCTTCCTGCGTTGCGCATCGTTGTCCGCGTCGGCAATCCGGCCAATTCGTCTCTCGCATTTCTCCCGTTCAAGGAGGGCTACGCTCGACTCGCGGATCGCCAACGACCGGTTCTGGCATTCAATAGCGGTTTCAAAATTTGCGCGTTGCGCCTCGAGTAATCCTCGATAATACCAGCTCACGGGATCGCGAGCGTTCAGTTGAGTTGCTCTTTCTGCATGCCGCAACGCTTCACTGAGGCGACCCAAAGAATCCTGGGCGTGAGCCGCCTGGAATTGTGCCGACGCAGAACCCGGATCAAGTTTGATTGCAGCCAAGGCATCGGCGAGCGCAAGAGTGAATTGATTGATCTGACGCAGCACTTTCGCTCGCGTGACGAAAGGCTCGGCTTGGCCGGGATTCTTGGAAACTAAATCGTCGGCAGCACCAAGCGCTCGAAGTGCATCATCAGGCAGATGTTTGTTCTTGTCTCGCTTCAGATCATAGCTGACACCCAGAGCCGCCGCTTCATCGCCTCGGCCGAGATCCCACAATGACTCGCCCACTTGAACGCGTGCTCTCACCATGCCGGGAGCCAGTTTCAAGGCGTGCTCCGAGTCCTTCAACGCCAGAGCCGGACGCCCACCCAAAGTGAGCAAACGCGCCCGATCCGACCACAAAAGAGGTTGATCCGGTGATTTTGCGATCTGTGTATCCATCGCCTTGATCTGCGGTACGAACTTCTCCAGGAGCTCAAGCTGGGGAAGCTCCTGTTTCACCGCTGCGTCTGCTGGATCGAGTGCGTTTGCGGTTTCGACATCGGCAAATGCTTTATCCCAGGCACGGAGTTCTAGATAATCGGTCGCGCGAGCTAGCAATCCAGCCGGTGTCTTGCTCAGACCCAGAGCGTGTGTCCGTAAACTGACCGCTTCCTGCCAGCGTTCCGCTAATTCACAAAGATTGGCAAGTTTCTCCAGTGTGTCGGTCCCTTCGGGGGCGGTCCGGATGTAGGAACGCCAGTACTGTTCTGCCGACTTGGAATCTTTCCGCGCCATTGCCAGATCGCCTTGAATATCATCAATCACCTTGGGCCGCGGCCGGACGTTGGATTGCCACGCTGACAGAGTTTGGGCACAGCGATCCTGGTCGCCGAGCTCCAGTTGCTTTGTTGCCAAGGTTTCCCATGTCTCCGAGTCTTTTGGATCCGCCTCCAAGATTCGCCGGCTTAACTCAACGATCGCCGGATTATCGGATGCCTTCTCCGCCGCCTGGAGCTGTTCGCGCAACAAGGCCAGATCTGTGCCAGCCGCATGAAGTGAAACCGATGCAATCGCTAACAGGCCAGCAACGATTGACCGAATAGGGGCGAATTGCATAAGAGTCTACGTGACTGCTTTTGAAGGCAGCGTCTCAACGCATTTTAAGTATGTGAGCGAGTTCGCGACCTTTTCTGTACAAAAATATCAGACGGAAAGAAAGAGGATTGGGCTAACACGCCTCAAGAAATCAAAATTGTGCACGGCGCGGCGACCAGTCCGCCAACTCGTCCAACCTCTATGAGGCGCATGGGGCTCATGGGCCGTATGGGACACCGTACGGCGGGATTTTGTGCCCTTCTCGTTGGATTGGGAAATCGTGATTGTTACAAGCGTTCCTACTTTAAGTTGCGATCGCACCGAATAACGATAGAACCCGTAGCCCAGCTGCTCCGATCATCGCGATCGTCGCTAATCCCAAGAAGAATTCCAAGCGAAGGATTCCACGCACAACCGCCGCGAATGCCTTCCGGGGTATCGAGCGCTTTAGCAAACTTTGGAAAGCGAATCCCACGCTTTCCTCCAATCAACCGCGAGGAAATAATCCAAATCAGCGCAACAGTTGCACCAGCCACGCCAACTTCTCCGGCACGACCACCTTTTGCGGTCCGACTTGATCTTGAATAAGCCTTGTCAGCCATTCACGCGAAGTCTTGACTTTGCGGCCATCGATCTCCAGGTAGGTCTTACCGCTATTGCTTGTCAAAGCGTATTCGTGGATGTGGATCTCGATCGGCGCTTCCTCTCCCTCAAGAAGCAGAGAAACAGAAACCGATCGATCGGCCGTATTTAAGCGAAAGTCGAGCATAGTGCCATAGCGCTGGATAAGTTTGTTGAATCGAGCTTTGGCGCCTTTAGCTAGCAGCTTGTCTTTTGCTGTATTTAAAGAGTGTCCGCCGGGCAGCCGCTGCAGGAATGAGCTGATCTCCATCGTCAAGTCCAATGATTAAACGCTTTTGAAAAATGCGCAACGGATGGTCGGTGCCTGGTCTTTCACCTGTCAGATTTTGGACTAATCTACGAGAGCTCAATTGCGCCACGGAAATCGAAAGATGCATCGCACGGTTCAAACATCGACGCTTGAGATTGCCTATCTGGAAAGCGGTCCTGCCGACGGGGCTCCGGTTATATTGTCGCACGGCTGGCCATCCGACGTACATGACTGGGATGAAGTTGCTGCCAAGCTGGCTTCCGGCGGATTCCATGTGTTCGTTCCATGGATACGCGGATTCGGCCCGACTCGCTTTCTCGATGCGGCGACGCCGCGCTCCGGCCAGCAAGGAGCCCTCGGCGCGGATCTGCGCTCTTTCATGGATGCCCTTCGTATTGGGCAGGCAACGTTAGCCGGCTACGATTGGGGCGGCCGGGCGTCCTGTGTGGTTGCCGCGCTTTGGCCCGAGAGAGTAAGCGGCCTGGTTTCCATTACTGGGTATACCATCCAGAATATCTCACTGGCCGCAGACCCGGCAGAAACAGCGCAGGAATATCGTCTCTGGTACCAATGGTATTTTCAAACGGAACGGGGCCGGGCAGGTCTACAACAGAATCGTCGAGAGATCGCGCGGTTTCTGTGGGAACTTTGGTCGGCGAACTGGCACTTTGAGGAACCAGTTTTTGCGGCCACAGCAGCCAGCCTCGACAATCCCGACTTCGTGGATATAACGATCCAGTCTTATCGTCACCGTTACGGCTACGCTATCGGCGATCCGGTCTTTGACGACATCGAGCAACAACTGGCTGCCACCCCGCCGATCAATGTTCCGACGATTGTACTGCACGGCGCATGCGACGGAGTGCAACCACAAGAACTATCGGAGTCGGCGGCATCGCATTTCCTGGCGCGCTACGAACGCCGCGTAATCCCAGAGGTCGGCCACTTTTTTCCCCGCGAGTCACCCGACACGGTCGTGCAGGCGATCCGTGATTTAGCTTAGCTAAGCGTCAATATGCTTACGCACGGCCGTGGCGATTTCAGCCGCGAGCGTTTTGTCGGCGACGGCTCGCGCCATCATTACGCCACCTGACAATTGAGCTAGTAGAGCCCAGGCTGTTTGACGCCGCTGCTTCTCACCGACGCTTCTCGGAAGCCCCGCCTTGATGGCTTCGACAAGTTTAAGCAGTTCCTCTTGGTAGACCAAACGCGACTCTTCATCGGCACGGGCTACTTCAGGTGAGAGACTCGGAAGAGCGCACGCTTCGCCAGGTTCGCAAGTGACCTTCTGGCTGAGGTAGAAATCGGCGAATGCGGTGACCCACTTTGGACCATACTCGCGCCGGCAGCTTTCAACTCCGGCAACCAGCTGTTGTAGACCATCGACCACCGCCGCTCGAAACGCTTCTGCCTTAGAGCGGAAGTGACCGTAGAAGCCGCCAGAGGTTAGGCCGGCAGCTTTGGAAAGTCCGTCGACACCTACCCAGTTATATCCGGCAATACGGAAACCTCGGCCCACGACTTGGAGGTGACCCACCCACGTTTGCGCTCGTGGAGTGCGGCGAGGTTTCCGTCATGTTCAAAAGTTATCCTGGAGTGCACAAGGCCTTTTCCAATCAACAGGTGCACGAAGACGTTGGTTGGGATTTATATCTATGGGTCACGGACGCACACCGCGCCTGTGAGGAAATTCGAGGACGCGGTGGACGCGTCGCACGCGAAGTTGAGGAGACCTACTACAGCTGCAGGAGTTCGAAGTGGAAGATATCAACGGTCTTTTGCTCTGCTTCGGAGAAGTTATCCCCTGGGGGCGCATCTGAGGATTCGAGAAGCTACCAAGGGGCAAACAATCGTACTCCAGGTAGTCCTCCGCGCTAGCCTCTGCGAGGCGCATGGGGCTCATGAGGCCTATGGGACTGATGGGACTGCTAAAATAACCTGTGTTTGGTTAGACTGCGTACTGGGCCTCGCCGTTGCCGAAAGACCAGTTCTCTTTCTTGACCTCGACAAGATTGATGAAAACGTCTTCGCGCCGGAGCCCGACAGCCGTGTGGAGGCCGTCGGCAATGGCCTTGTAGAGCGCCTTTTTCTGTTCCGTGCTCCGTCCCTTGTTCCAGGTGATCTGTATGATTACGAGATCATCTGTGCGGTGGATGCCAATAAAATCAGGATCGAATACGAAGTTCAGGTCCTCGTGTTCATGAATCACTTGGAATCGATCGTTCTTGGGCACCCCAACACTGATGAGTGCTTCATAGACGACACGGCCGATTTCTTGGCGGTAGGTGGAGTCCTTGCCTTTGTTAAGATCGATACGAACAAGTGGCATAATTTTTCTGGTGAGTGCTAAGATGGATTGTTTGAGATGAGTCTTGGCCTGATGACCAAGCCTCAGCGAACGCCTGTCATTGCCCGATGGGATCAAGAATATCGAGAGCGAGTGCGCACTTTAAAGCGATGCCGAATTGACCAAAAGCTTTCGACAAGGATTCGTTGAGGTTTGATATTGGTTCAGAGCTACAGCAAACCCTCAAAAACGGAGAAAACCATGGCAGGTATATTTGGAGCCACATCCACAACGGACGAAGTGCTCGAAGGTGTTAACCTGAGTGGCAAACGCGTTCTAGTCACCGGCGCATCGGCAGGGCTTGGCGTGGAGACCGCCCGAACTCTGGCTGCGCACGGCGCCCATGTCGTCGGCGCGGCGCGAGACTTGAATAAGGCAAAAACCGCGACCGAACAGGTTCGCGCCGAGGCGGCTAATGGCGGCGGCCTGGAACTTGTGGAATTGGATCTAGCATCCCTGGCGAGTGTCCGCCGTTGCGCCGATACCCTGGTCGCCACTGGCAAGCCGTTTGATCTTGTCATTGCCAACGCGGGCGTCATGGCATGCCCTAAGAGCCTGACTCGCGACGGCTTCGAAACCCAGTTCGGCACCAACCATTTAGGCCACTTCGTATTGATCAATCGTATCGCCTCGCTGCTTAAGCCCGGGTCGCGTCTGGTCAATCTTTCCTCGGCGGGGCATCGGTTCTCCGATGTCGACCTCGACGATCCAAATTTTGAACACACGCCCTACACCGAGTTCGGAGCCTACGGACGTTCGAAGACTGCCAACATCCTCTTTGCAGTCGAATTCGACCGACGGCACAAGGCGCGTGGGGTGCGAGCTACGGCGGTGCATCCCGGCGGCATCAAAACCGAGCTTGGCCGCCACTTAAGCCCCGAGGCGATTCAACAGCTGATCGACCAGATCAACGAGGCCAATGCCGCGTCGGGCGCCGCCGGATTCAGTTGGAAAACGATCCCGCAAGGCGCAGCAACCTCTGTCTGGAGCGGTGTCGTAGCCCCTGCGGACGACGTGGGCGGACGCTACTGCGAAGACTGCCACGTGGCTGAACTTGTCGAAGGGGGCGAGATCCGGGAGGGCGTCCGCGCTTATGCCCTCGATCCAGATCGCGCGAAAGCGCTCTGGGCCAAGAGCGAAGAGATGGTTGGCGAACGATTCACAACGAGCTAGGAATTCATATTAGAACATTGCAGCCGGATCATGCAATCCGGCTGCAACAGGAGAAACTATTCTTCGGGGCCGAAATTCCGAGTCACCGGCTCTGCTTCCGGGAGGTTTCTCCAATGCCATGGCCACCAGAACCGCCGCCACTCCGCGTTATCGCGAGGTAACTCCCGCTCGTGGATAAGCTGCCACCTGCATTTGCAAATAACCTGGCGAAAAGCCTTTCTATGGTCACGTCCGACATGGATCTCGGTTCGGCAATTGTCGCAATAAATCCCGATTGATTGGTATTCGACCTTGGAACCGGTCGCGGTGATCTGAATGATTTTCTCGAACATTTTTGCTCCTTCGTTTTTTTTACACACCACACCTGCGGTGTGGATGTGCGCCGGGCGTAAGGAGAAAAACGATTCAGGTCATACAATCGAATAAGTGTTCAGATAGGTAGACGCGCAACCAGGAAATTTTTGCACGCGAATCATTCCGAGGATTTATAAATTCTCATGCACGCGATTCCTGCGAGTTGCTTGGTCAAAAAGGCTGGAACGTCGCCGAGTAAAGGAGCAAATGCGTCCCGCATGTAGGGATTTGCTATTAGGCAGCATTCACGCTTGAGGGCAGAACGAGCGGCAGTCTTATTGGGGCGGTTAATCCACGCTCGCGTCCGAAAGCGACGCGGTCTAGTGCACTAGGACCAAAAGCGCCGGAGAAAGGTTAAGCTTTGACGCATCTCAGACTCCGCGTCTTTCAATTTGCACTCCGCCGATATTGCACCGTTATATCCAATTTCCTTCAACAGGCTTGTGAACTGGTTATAATCATAGACCCCACTTCCAGGGTTGCGGCGACCGGTATCGGCCACATGAATATGCACGAGCCATCGCGCGCAATTGAGCAGCGCTTCGAGCGGTTCGTTTTCTTCATCCATATGATAGAAATCCGCTAAGACACGGATTTGCGGGCGGTTAATCCGTTCAGCAAAACTCACAGCTTCAGCCACGCTGTTGATCAGGTTGGATTCCTTACGATTCAGCGGTTCGATAGCCACCGTGATCCCGGTTCCCTCGACGGCATCCGCACACCAGGATAGCGCCTGCAAAAACTGATCTTCAGCCCGAGTCCGGTCGAATCCTTCCGGAACGCTTCGGGCCGCGGCACTGCCCAATACGGCCACCTTCGCCTGCGCGTGGTCTAAAAGGTCCGTCGCGCGACCCAGATAGTTTCGCATCCGAACCCCATCGACCTCCTCACCTACCACACGCAAGCCGCTCGGAAAGAAGACGTTGAACGCCGAGGTTGGCAACACGGAGGCGCTTAGGGCTTCTTTTGCCGATTCAAAACTTGTCCGATCTTCAAGACCGAACGACGCGAGCGGCAATTCAATAAAATCGAAACCAAATCGATAAAGCCTTTCCGCTTCCTGCAAAGGTGCACACCATCCAATATTCATGATCGTTATTCTTACTAGTCCGAATTCCTGGCTCTGTTGGTTTTGAATTACCTTTGAAAGCGACTACCGCGCACGCAGTTTTTCCAGCAATAAGGAAATTGATCAGCCAGACAGGTTTCTGCTACAATAGCGATGCGTGCCGTCCCCCTGGAAGACTAACCATGCCTTCTCCATTTCCAGTCGTCCTGGCACCGTATAGCGCGGATTGGCCTCAAATGGCAGCCCGGTATGCTGCGCGTTTGCAATCGATCGTTTCGAACGTTGTCACGGTCCATCATATCGGGTCGACGTCGGTACCCGGTCTGACGGCTAAGCCAATCATCGATCTGATGCCACTCGTAACCGAGCTGGCCGCGCTTGACAGCCAACAGAAGCGTGTTGAGGCCCCGGGCTATAGTTGGTGCGGCGAGTTAGGGATTTCGGGAAGACGGTATTGCACGCTTTCCGATGAAACAGAGGGTCGAATCGTTCAGCTTCATTTCTTTGAAGCTGATTCGCCGCAGGTCGGGCGTCACATCGCGTTTCGCAATTATTTGCGCACACACCCGGAAGCAGCCGCGGCATATGAGACAGAAAAGCGCAGGGCGCAAAGCCTCCATCCGAATGATTCGCACGCTTACGCTAACGAAAAGAGCGCGTGGATTCGGAATATGGAAGCGAAAGCGCTAATCTGGTTTGCTGAATTGAAGACCGGGATTTGAACTAGATTTCGATCAGTGAGCAGCTAAGAGTAGAGCCTTATGCTTGGCCGGTTGATCAATTCGAACATCCTAGTAGGCCTTTTGATGTTGTGGTCTATGGAATTTTCAGAAGGACAACCCACGCCAACTCCCTGGAGCTTTGACTCGATTTCACCCTCTCTACATTCCACACCATCCGAAGTCGCAGGGCAGGGAGTGTACGATCTATTGATTAAAATGGTAACTCGATGGAATGCGCACGATCTGGACGGCTACCTCAACTGTTTTTGGAAGGACCCAGCCCTGACTGTCGTATGCGATTCTGAGATCTATATCGGTTGGCAGGAATTCAACTTCAGGTATACAACCGCCTTCAGTAAGCCCGAGTACATGGGTGTAATTACTCCAAATCGCATCCAGGTTCGAATGGTTAGAGACGACCTGGCGTTTGCCATAACTCGCTGGACGGTCATACTCCCCAAATCAGGTCACACGCTAGTGGGAATCGATACAAACTATCTGCAAAGGTTTGACGATGGTTGGAAGGTGATCACAACTCACACCAGCTCCACCGAAATGTGATAAATCCCGGCTCGGCGATTCACTGTCGCGCCGAACCGGGAATCGAACTCCACGCAATTTTTTTCAATAACGCGGTTTACGCCAAAGGCCGGCTGACCATGATGGTGGCCACGTCCTGCTGGGGATGCGGCGGTATGGTAAAGGCCACGTCCTGCTGGGGATGCGGCGGTATGGTAAAGGCCACGCCCTGTTGGGGATGCGGCGGTATGGTAAAGGCCACGCCCTGTTGAGGATGCGGCGGTATGGTAAAGGCCACGCCCTGTTGAGGATGCGGCGGTATGGTAAAGGCCACGCCCTGTTGGGGATGCGGCGGTATGGTAAAGGCGACGCTATGGGACAGCGTTGCGTTGGCCAGAAGCCCAGCGCAACCGAGAATGGTTAGCAATGTTTTCATAAGCACCCGAAAATAGACCAAAGCGCCTCGCTTTTCCTAGCAAATGGAGGGGTCGAAGGGCTTTGTCGGTCAGGTGCGGGGTCTGGATACTCAGCATGCGACTTTGCGATGAGCCTATCCCAAACTGCGAAAAGGTAGGCAGGGAGGTCGCAGCTTGGTTCACGGGACGCACTGCTTCACCCATCAATCCACGACCCCAATGCTTTCGGGCAAGCCAAAAGCCTCGATTCTCCGGCGTTCCGGGTCGCCACAGTTCTATGCAACCGATGACTTCAGTTGGATGCTCTCTCAAACATAGCCCCCAACTCCATCGACTCACCCCCTGGGAAGGTAGAAGCACGTTTTCAAAAAAGTCACGGACGCCGTTCGCCGGATATGGCCATGGCACCACCGCTGATAGGTGCCGAATCACCTCGTAGTCCACGAAATGCCTCTCGTATGAGGGTACGTCCTCGATAGAAAGAGGTTTCAAGATCAATCGCTCAGTTTCAAAAATGGGGACAGGGCATATAGCAACATATAGGGTCTCGGTAGAGTTTTACTGCGCGCTCTGTTGCGATTTGTAGCAACTTTAGGCAAGTATGATCGGATCCCTAATCTGCGCTAATTGCGGTATAGAAAGACCCGTAGTACGTCTATATAAAATGTTGTTTTCAAGACGTGACCCTGAGGATCTTGGTGTTTGAAACGACGATTTGTAGTAAGCTTTCGGCCAGGGATGATCGTAAGATTGTGTTATGTCGACCTACGTTTTCCTGAACATCCCGGCGTTGGGCCACATCAACCCGACTCTGCCAATCGTCGATGCTCTGACATCTCACGGCGAAACCGTGATCTATTGTCTGCCCGATAAGTTCCGTGAAACGGTCGAGGCCGTCGGCGCAAAATTCCAAACTTTCCCGCGTGAAACTTTATTTAATAGTGCTGACTCAAGGGACGACAAATCGCGCGGGGACGAGCGCATCGCTCTGATTCCGTTTGCCATGGCGTGGAGCTCGATGGATGTCGTGCCGCAACTGGTCGAAATCATCAAGGCAGCGAAACCGGACTGTCTGGTGTATAACGTGATGCATCTCTGGGCCCGTATGGCTGCCCGCATCCTTGGCATTCCCGCAGTCGGGTTTCGACCATTTCATGCTCCGAGGGAACACCGATCTGTCACCGGACCATTCGCTACGCCCGCACTGGCAGACTTGGCGTTGACAGCTGATCGCGAGCTCGCCCGCCTTTCCGGCGCATTTGAGCTGCCTTCGGTGACCTTGAACTCTCTGGTAAGCGAAGTGGAGGACCTAACATTGATATTCATGCCTAAGGAGTTTCAACAGGGGGCCGACGCATTCGACGAGCGGTTTCTGTTTGTTGGTCCATCGCTGCGGGCAAGTGAACCGGAACAACGGCTTCTGGAAGAACAACCGAGCGACACGCGAACGAAAATCTATGTCTCGCTTGGAACCCTCCGTAACAATCTACCGGAGTTTTACCGAGCATGTTTCAGTGCATTTTCGCCGAAGGAGTGCCGCGTCGTGATGTCGGTGGGCCACCAAATTGACATCGACGTCTTGGGGCCGGTTCCTGAGAACTTCATCATTGTGCCCAGCGCGCCGCAGCTTGCACTGCTTCCGAAGGTTGACGTCTTCGTTAGCCACGGCGGCCTTAACAGTACGATGGAGAGCCTTTACTTCGGTGTTCCGCTCGTTGTGGTCCCCTCTATCAGGGAGCAAAAACTTACGGCGCGACGCGTTCAGGAGCTTGGAATTGGTGTGGTGTTGGATCACGCTGGATTAACGCCTGACACCCTTCGCGAGGCGGCTCTCACAGTGGGCCGAGACACAGGCATCCGTGATCGAATGATTGAAATGCGACAACTGACGCGTGCAGCCGGTGGAGCTAAACGAGCGGCCGCCGCCATCATTCACTTTGCAGCCGGCTAGCGCACCAAGTCCGAGACTGGTATAGAGGCGCTGCTCTAAATTTTGGCTGTCCAACACGGCATCGTCGGAAGATCTCGTTTTCGTAACTGACGTTGGTTAAGGTCAGTTTGTATGACGACTCCAAACGTCAATCCCGACTCCAGCGCGGCTGCGCCGTTGCCGTCCAAACCGCGGAATCCGCTTTCACAGGTGACCTCGTTCTTCCTTTTCCTTTTCGAACGAATCACGCCTGATCCATATATATTTGCGATCGGTCTCACGATATTGACGGCGCTATTGGCTGCGATTATGGCCCCGAAAGGGTCGGCCGATGTGATTCTGACCGGATGGTACAACGGACTATTCACCATCCTGGCGTTCGCATTCCAGATGGTGCTCGTTCTAGTCACTGGTTACGCGTTGTCGAATTCCGTCCCGGTGAGACGATTGCTGGAACGATTAGCAATGATCGCGACCACGCCAAAGCGCGCCATTGTCGTGCTTATTCTATCAGTCATGATCACTTCATTTGTCAACTGGGGGTGCGGCCTTGTCGTAGCGGGATTGCTGGCGCGCGAAATCGCCAAGAGAATCCGGATCGATTTCGGCTGGCTTGTCGCAGCGGCTTACTCAGGCTGGATTATCTGGGCCAGCGGCCTGTCGAGTTCGATCGCCTTAGCTCAGGCAACCCCTGGCTCCGCACTCAACGTTGTCCAGAAGATCACCGGAAAAGTGCTTCCTTTGAATGAAACGGTTTTTGCATCGTTCAACGTTATCCCGATGCTGATTTTGGTCGTTCTAATTCCCATTTTGTACTGTGCAATCCAGCCGGCGGCGGCCGAGACAGTGCCGGCAGATTCTGCACGTTTGATCGGAGAAGATCAGGAGCGAGTTGTCAAAGGAGAGGAGTCCCCAACATTGGCGCGCCGCCTGGAAAAAGCCTGGATTTTGAATCTTGTCGTTGTGATCGCGGGTATCGCGGCGCTTGGAATCACTTGGAGTAAGTCGGGATTTAACCTCGACATCAACTCAGTCATTTTTCTGTTTTTCATAGCAGGACTTCTATTGCACTGGACGCCGATCGCTTACGTCAATGCGATCAACAATGCCGCGCGAGTGACCGGACCTTTGATTCTTCAGTATCCGCTTTATGGAGGCGTCATGGGCATCATGACAGCTACTGGCCTGGCTGAAGTTATTTCGAAGGCGTTCCTCGCATTTTCGAACGCTCACACACTACCTTTCTGGAACTTTATCGCCTCGATGATTATCAGTCTGTTTATCCCAAGCGGAGGCGGGCATTGGGCTGTTCAGGGTCCGTTTGCGGTACCGGCCGCGGCTCAACTTCATGCCTCCCAGGCCGCGACTGCCATGGCCGTAGCGATGGGCGAGCAGGTCACCAATATGATCCAGCCGTTCTGGGCGTTGCCAGTCTTGGCGATCGCCGGGATAAGCCTGCGGCGCGTGATGGGGTTCACCGTGATGAGCTTTTTTGTCGGTGCGATCGTTTTTGGATTGGCGTTGCTGGTTTTGGCTTAAGACGTCCGCAGTTCCGGTTAGGAAGATCGGCGATGGTTCTTCCGACCTTCAGGAAACGAACATAAGACATTGGGAACTCTGCGCTGCGCTAGTTGATTAGCTGCTCAATCGCAGCTGCCGTCTTTGGGCCGATCCCATTGATTTTTTGTAGCTCGGCTGACGAGGCGCCAAAGCAGCCACGTACTGTTCCAAAGTGCTCTAGCAGCTGTTCTGCCCGCTCTGGTCCGATCCCGGGAAGGCTTTGCAAGATGCGGAGTCGCCGAGTCTTTGTCCGTTTCCCCTTGGCCTTCGGATGCGGCAGGTAATCTGGCATGCGCAGGCGGACCGACTGCGACCCGACATAAAATATCAGTTGAGCGGATTCAGCCGGATTGGTTGACCTGAATACGGGCAAATCGAAGATGAGCATCAGACTGACTAGCGCTCCTTGCAATGCTTCTCGAGAAACTCCAAGAGCCGCCCAATCCGTACTTTTGCCCTCGATAATGTATGCAGGGCGCAAAGGAGACCTGCAAATCCGGCCCGCCTGATTAAACAGGCGGCCGTCGATCAGGGATTGTGCGAAGTCAGTCGCCGCTTTTCGTTCGATCAAGACTGAGCCATCTACGCAGTAGTCGCCGACCTTTATAGGTGCTCAATTTTGACAACTACACTTTTGATTTTTTCCAATTCCGTAACCACTCGGGAGCGCAGTTCGCGATCATCCACCAGGATCACAACATTGTCGGTGTTCATTGCCATCTTCGAATTCGATTTGGACTTGAAGATCCGTCGAGTCACTCTCGGTTCACCAGAGGCTCCGGTCCAGGGCGCGGTATTGAACGGCTTCAGCGACATAGTCGGTTTGAATTTTCCGTGCGCCAGCAAGATCGGCGATGGTTCTCGCGACCTTCAGGATACGATCATAAGCCCTGGCGCTCAGGTTCAACGTGGTGACAGCGTTGCGTAGTAGATCCATGCTTTCAGAATCGAGAGCGCAATGTTTGCGCAGGAGCCGCGGTGTCATCCGGGCGTTGCAGCTGATTTTAGCGTGCTCGTTGAAACGTTTCAATTGGATGAATCGCGCATGCGTCACTCGGTCCCGTATATTCGCGGAGGATTCCTCGGAGGAGCTCTCAGTGAGGTCTTTCAGGTCTATACCCGGGACCTCCACATGGATGTCGATCCGGTCCATCAGAGGCCCGGAGAGACGGTTCCGGTACTTTTGAACTTGAGCCGGAGCACACCGGCATTCACGGCGAATATCGCCGTAGTGGCCGCAGGGACAGGGATTCATCGCCGCAACCAGCATAAATTCGGAGGGAAACGTCAATGATCCGGCCGCTCGAGAGATAGTGACTTTACCATCTTCGAGCGGTTGGCGCATCACCTCGAGTGTTGACCGATGAAATTCCGGAAGTTCATCTAAAAAAAGGACGCCGTTGTGTGCCAGACTGACTTCGCCCGGAGTCGGTTGACCAGTCCCACCGAGGAGTCCAGCATCAGAAATTGTGTGATGCGGATTTCGAAACGGGCGAGTCGTTACGAACCGCTGCTGGCCATTGAGCAATCCGCACACACTGTGGATCTTTGTCGTCTCGATCGCTTCACGCAACGTTAATGGCGGCAGAATCGACGGGATCCGTTTTGCGATCATCGATTTCCCGGATCCAGGCGGCCCGATGCAGAGGATGTTATGTCCACCCGCGGCAGCGACTTCGACGGCCCTTTTTACGTGATGCTGGCCTTTGACTTCGCCGAAATCCAGGTCCTGATCGGTAGGCACCGCCGTGTACCAATCCTTCGTTGAACGAACCGGCTCAAGCATTTTTTGGCCGCGAAGAAAATCTACCACCTCGGAGAGCGAGGTGACTCCGTAAACGTCGACTCCTTCGACAACGGCACCTTCCGGAGCGTTGGCCAAAGGCACGATCAGCGTTCGCCGATTTCGTCGCCGCGCTTCGAGTGCGATTGAGAGGATTCCTTTGACCGGTCTCAGTTCACCCGATAACGCAAGTTCACCGGTGATGCAGAAGGTATCAAGGTCGGGTAATCGATTTCCTTCCTCTAACTTCAACATTCCAAGCGCAATAGGAAGATCGAAGCTGGGACCTTCCTTTCGGACATCGGCAGGTGCGAGGTTGATCGTGATACGTTTCCCGCTGGGCCAGCGCAACGCGCTATTACAGATCGCGGAGGTGACCCGGTCTTTGCTTTCTCTGACCGCAGCGTCGGGCAGCCCGACTACCGCGATTTTGTCGGCATTCCCCCACCCGGCGTGAACTTCGATTTCGACTTCGTACGCTTCGACACCGACAACCGCGCCAGAATAGACCTTGGATGGCATAACAGAACAGAATGTTGTTTTATTATGATTACATATGCAAGAAACGTTTTAATTATTCAGAGGCACGTGAATTTCAATTGCGATTGAGGAGATCTGATCGCGAAGAAAATCCAAAGTGAGGGTGTGTTTGTTTGTCCAAGGTTGAGCTAAATATGCAACGCAATTTGGACGGACTAGATGAGCGGTGATTAGTTCCCGCACATAGTCTGGCGCCCTCCAGGGCGCATCACGGTGGGACGCGGTATCCCCGGGGTTACGCATCGCTTCACCCCGGGCTGAGTTTTTATCGGCCGCTTCGGGCCGAAGAAATATGGGCCGCTCTTCGATGCTTGTGTCCTCCAGAGCACATCACGCTGAACGCATTGCCGTGGTTGCGCTTCGCTCCAAAGCGGACTGAGTTATGTCGGCTGCTCCGGGCCGAGGAAATTCGGGTCGCACTTCGCGGCACGCAAAGCCTACAAATGTTGAGCGGATCTTCACGGCGATCTCGCCGAATAGCACCAACTCTGTAATATCGACGGATGATCGTTTACTCCGAATCTCTCGGGTTTGTTTGCAAGTGCGCTTAATCGGGGCCGAAGGGATCAAAAATCAATGCGTACTCAACAAGAGATTGGTTACTTTTTCACGACGCTGGCCAGTCTGTTGGCAATCGTGAATCCTCCAATCGCTATTCCTTTGTTTATCGCGATGTCGGGACGATTAACCCCATAGGAGCGGGCCAAGCAGGCGTTTCGGGTTGCGCTGTATGTCGGGGTGATTTTGTTATCGGTGCTTGGATTTGGAAGTCTGATTCTTGCGATATTTGGGATATCGCTCGGCGCGGTGCGTGTCGCGGGAGGGTTGATCATCGCGTTTCTCGGCTTTCGGATGTTGTTTCCGGCAAGACCGCATGACCATGATCCGAAGGACAAAAACCTCGAACCAACAGAAGAAGAGATGGACTATGCGTTTGTGCCTTTGGCACTCCCCACTCTTGCAGGTCCTGGCTCAATGGCGGTCGTCATCGGGTTCTCGACCCTGATCCAGCAGGACCACTCGGTTTTCGAACAGATCCTGCAGTATGCGCTGGTTACGGGCGTAATCGTGGTTGTGGCGGCGGTCGTCTGGCTAGTCCTGCGTAGCAGCACGCTGATCGCTCAACGACTTGGCGAACATGGATTGACGGCCCTGAGCCGTGTCATGGGATTTTTGATGGTTTGCATTGGAATTCAATTCATTCCCTCCGGAATCGTGGATCTGGTGCGGACTTTGCATTAGCCGCCGCTGAGCGGCGTTCAGAGTTCAGAGTTCAGAGTTCAGAGTTCGAAGTTCGAAGTTCGGAGTTCGAAGTTCGGAGTTCGGAGTTTGGAGTTTGGAGTTTGGAGTTTGGAGTTTCGGCGGCGAAGAGCGTAATCCGAACTCGGAACATTGAACTTCGAACCCGCAACATTAAACTTCGAACCCGTTCATTGCGGAGCGAAAGCGCAACGATTCGACCTTTTGAGTGTTTAATCTGGTGACCCCGGGAACGAAAGGACCCGCTAGCATATGGCGCACGATAAGTTGATCCGGCTGCTGAATTTTGTCTGGTTCGTCGTGGTGTTTCCCGCTGCAGCTGCGATTCTGGTCGCATTTTTGAGCCACAGCCCGACTCTCGGGATTAAAGCGTTTCTGCTGATCGAGTCGGGTATTGCAATCCTGATTCCTTTGCTGACGGCTATCTTCGGCCGCGGGGATACCCCTCGACGCAAGCAGGGAAAGTAGCCGATGCCGAAGGTGCGGCGGTCGTTGGGATTCGGCGCCGATCATTAAATCTAACCCGATCGGGTAATACCGCTTCTGCCAGTGGGCTTGTACCCTCTGGAGCAAGACGGAGAAATTTCAATGCAATTCCACAAACGGGAATCCAATCCGAACAATGATTTCGCAACGGAAATGAGTTCAAGAGGCGTTCACGCAGAGGTGAGCGTAACGAGAATCGGCGCGGACGTACTATCCGGTTCCAAAAGATCAATTGGGCTCGAAACCAGAGCTGAAAACAATCCATTCGGCACACTTCGCACAATGCTGAAGTCTCAGAAGCTTGAAGATTTTCTCGAAGGGTTTTTTGCGGTGCTGGCGATTCTCTACTTCGTGGCGGCGGCCTCCTTTGCAGGTGTTCTCATCGGAAATTCCTTTGGAAATTAGCGGGATTCAGCCCGAATAACTTGCAATCAAAAGGTCCTCAGAGCGTTGCGCTCTAACCTGAACAGCATTCCAGCCTCGACGAATGTCGGCACTCCGTGCGCGCCCCCTCGGAAGCTCGAACCTCGAACTCCGAATTCCATTTCTCACGGTGACGTGAGAAATCCGGGCTAAAGGCGGTGCGGGGCATCCCGGCTTCCGGGCGACAAAATCGAACCGCCAAAACTAACAACAAGGTTTAACGCGAGCGCGATGAGCGCGATGTATATCAGGCCGACTCCCGCGACGGGAAATACAGGTTTAAGACCCACAAGTACAAAACTCCACGTACCGGCGACCATACCGGCGAGCCAGCCAATGAAAAGCGGCCAGCCCTTCAGAGGAGTTCGGTAAAGACCGAATACCACCGAAGGAAATGTCTGTAAAATCCAGATTCCGCCTAAAAGCTGGAAATCGATCGCGTACTGGATCGGAACGAAGATCACAAAAACCAGCGCTCCCAGTTTCACCACCAGGGACGCGATTTTTGCAATCGTTGTTTCTTCCTTTTCACTGACCTGACGCCTAATCAGCGGTTTCCAAAGATTGCGCGTGAACAGTTTTGCGGCACCAATCGACATGATTGCGGAAGGCACGAGGGCACCGATTGCGATTGCAGAAAAGCTGAAGCCGACAAACCAATCCGGGAAATTCTTGAGAAAGAGAGCGGGAACGGCCTCGTTGGGATTGGCGACTTTTATATTGTCTGCAATCGCCATGTAGCCAAGGAGCGCGATGAGCCCCAAAAGAATTGTATAAGCCGGCAACAGGATTGCGTTCCAACGGATTGTCCGTGAGCCGGATGAACTTAGAATGCCCGTGACGGAATGCGGGTACATAAACAAGGCAAGGGCTGATCCAAGTGCCAGTGATGCGAATGGCAACATCTGCGACGGCTTTAGATACAAGCCAGTGGATCCGCCTTTCGCAGCGAAAAATTTTCCGGCCGCTTCGAACACGGCTCCGTAACCGCCCAATTTGAGTGGGATCAGTAGTACGGCTGCGATCACCGTAATATAGATCATGCAATCCTTTACGAATGCGATCATGGCCGGCGCTCGCAGGCCGCTTTTGTAAGTATAAATGGCGAGAATTACGAAGGCCACGATGAGTGGCAGCTCCCCCTTGCCCAAACCGAGTGCGGCGATCAAGACCTGGATGCCCACCAATTGCAATGCAATATATGGCATTGTCGCTAGCAATCCTGTGATCGCGACTGCAATTCCAAGTGGCGGATTTTGGTATCGGTCCTGCACAAAATCTGCGGCCGTGAGGTATCCCCCTTGCCGGCAGGCCGCCCAGAATCGCGGTATAACGGCGAAGACAAATGGATAAATGATCACGGCATACGGAATCGCAAAGAAGCCGTAGGCCCCGACACCGTAAACCAGCGCGGGAACCGCGATGATCGTGTACGCAGTATAAAGATCGCCACCGACCAGGAACCAGGTAATGACGATTCCGAAGCGTTGGCCCGCCAATGCCCATTCATCGAGGCGGTTCATGTCTCCCCTTTTCCATCGCGCAGCAAGAAATCCGAGAACAGTGACAAGTAGAAAGAGGCCGACGAAAACGGCTACTGCAACAGGGTGGATATCGCCAGTGCTCATTCGATTCAAGGCGTACAGGTGGGTGCGTCAGAAAGAGGGAATAGCCGATAGGGCGCACCCCTCTCTAGAAGAAAAGCGAAAATTCGTTGCGAAAGGAGGTTGGACGGCAGTACCGGCAGATTCGGCGAGAAAACAGTTGTCGTGCAAATCGCCGACGGTAGGGCAATTCGCACTTATTTTTGGTCATCTGCCGGTCAAATTTCGTTTAATAAACCGGAGCAAACGGACAAGTTTAGCGACCGACCGGTTCTTGGTTTAACTGACGTCCAGTCCGGACTTGACAAATCGGTACAGTAGCGCTTAAATCAGAACCCGCCAAGTCCGCAAGCCAACTTTGCGGCGAAATGTGAATGGAGGCCGGAGGCGGCTGAGGGTCAAAAGGAGTTAAACCTTAAAGAATACGAGTAACGTTGCGAGGTTTTTGCAACCGAGGTGCCCTATAAGGTGGCAAGGGAGGCGCAAAAAAGTTGGGGTCGCGATAAAACCATTGAACGTTTGAGTGGAATAAGCTGTCGAAGTCGAGGTTTGTTAAGATGGTTAACTTTTCGTTTCCTAATCGCTCTGCGTTGGCAGGGGTAGGAGGACAGGTTGGCTCATTAGAAAGTTAACACGAGTTAAAATTTTATGGCTGGTGAAGATTCCGATACGGGCATTAAAATTTATCTTCGGGAGATTGGGCAGATCCCGCTGCTGACTCCCTTAGAGGAGATCGAGCTTGCTGCGCGCATTAAGAAAGGTGACAGGGAGGCGCGCGCACTAATGATCAAGGCCAATTTGCGATTGGTCGTAAAGATTGCTCACGACTACGCGAATTTGGGGCTTCCGCTCCTTGATCTGATCTCAGAAGGAAACATTGGCTTGATGAAAGCCGTTGAACGGTTTGACCCTGCAAAAGGGGGTAAACTTAGTACGTACGCCGCTTGGTGGATTAAGCAGTCGATCAAACGAGCTTTGGCGAACCAGAGCAAGACGATCCGACTTCCGGTTCACCTGGTCGACAAGATTTCGAAGATGCGCAGGGTTTCGCTTCAGATGAGCGAGGAACTGGGTCGCGAGCCGACGGACGAAGAACTGGCCGAGGAGATCGGTATCTCGAGCGGCAAAGTGTCGCAATTAAAGACGGTGTCGATTCGCCCTGCGTCACTGGACGCCCCGATCAGCGACGATGATTCGACCGAGTTCGGAGAAATCGTTGGGGACGAAGACGCCCAGACTCCGTTCGAATTGCTGCGTGACAAAAATCTTCGGGACGAAGTGAGCGAATTACTCGAGGTCCTGGATGATCGTGAACGAAAGATCATATTTCAACGTTTTGGGTTGGATGGTGGAAAACCGAAAACGCTTGAAGAGGTCGGTAAGAAGTTCGGGGTCACCCGCGAAAGAATTCGGCAATTACAAAATATCGCTCTCGCAAAACTCCGCAGGGCGTTGAGCAAGAAAGAAAAGCCGATCGATATCCCACAGGAAGTCCTGATCTAACCCGAAAGTCCGACGGCCTGACCGGCCGCGTGATTTTCGCACGTAGGAAGTGCTTAGTTTGAGCTACTCACTGGCTTTAGACCGGTGAGTAGCTCTTCTGCTTTTTTTAGAGTTGGCCGAGAAGCGACTCCTCGCGCGATTACACACTTGTAATTTGCGCCTTGGATGCTCTGGGACGATAATCCGGGGCATTCTCAAATATGAAATCTGGCAACCCAGTCTTATCGAACTCAACTTTTGACGTCGCACAACGCGGTTACTCACAACCGATGACGTTGACCGGTGTAATCAACCGGTCGGTTCTGCTTCTCTTGCTTGTCGCCGGAACCTCAGTCGGTGCGTGGGTTTATATCGAATCTCACCCGTCGGCGATTTACCCAATCATGATGACAGGCGTCTTTGGCGGGTTCATACTCGCGATAGCAACGACTTTCAAAAAGAATTGGGCCCCGTACACGGCACCCATCTACGCTGTCCTGGAAGGATTGTTCATCGGCGCCATCTCGCTGGTGATGGAGATTAAATTTCCAGGCCTTGTGCTCCAGGCGATCCTCCTGACATTTGGCGTCATGTTTGCGCTTTTGGCAGCATACCAGTCTCGGATTATCCGACCGTCGCAGACGTTTAAATCGGTGATTGTCGGGGCGACGTTCGGGATCCTCGTGATTTACCTGCTTAACATGGCGCTCCAACTCTTTTTCCACACCGCGATTCCGATGATCCAGGATGGCGGGCCGTTGGGAATTGCGTTCAGTCTCGTGGTGGTGGGAATTGCAGCCCTGAACCTGGTTCTGGACTTTGACTTTATCGAACAAGGAGTCGCGAACGGCGCTCCGAAATGGATGGAATGGTATGCCGCGTTCGGTTTAATCGTAACGCTGGTGTGGCTCTATATCGAGATCCTGCGTTTGCTCAGCAAGCTACGGAGAAATTAACCGGCCCTCGAGATTCAGAATTTGCGATCGCGCCATCAGGCGCGATCGTTCTGTTTTAAGCGGGAGCGATGTCTGAAGACGAAGCCGAGCCCGCCGCGATATTCGCTTTTTCCCGGCGTTCACATCTGCCTTTCTCGTGGAGATCAAGGCAATTTGCTGCGACGCGAACATTGAGTTTAAGCGGCTTAAAGCCCATGCTATTGGTCAGGAACCGTTCACGGAGCATGATACAATCGTCCTGAACCTGGATCACCTGACCGCAATCGGCGCAGACGATATGGAATGCGGACGGTGACTGCTCGCGATTCACTTCGTAATAGCGATGTTCGCGGTTTAATTCCACCTCGCGGATCAGATGACTGTCGAGGAGCATCGGCAAAGTTCGATAGACCGTTGCAAGCGAGATTAAGCGATCGATTTCGCGCGCCTTCCCTAAAAGAGCCTCTGCATGAAAAGGATCAGTGAACGATACGGCGGCGCGGACAATGACCTCGCGCGGCTTTGTGAGCCTGAACCCACCTTCGCGGAGATAATTCAGCGCCCCTTTGAAAAGGACATCTGGCTGTTTTTTCGCGCGTTCCGTCACAACTGGGAGGCCGTTCGACCGCTTTTTGAGGGCGGGGAAGCTTCTCGGTGAAATTTTATGGAGGATGCACTCAGTGCGTTCAAAACTCATGCTAAACCCGTTGACATTAAGCCTTCTAGGTCTTCACGTCTAGCCCGCAATAGTGCTCTTGGCGTGCAATATCCCGAGCTTTGAATCAGTCGATTCTAGAAAGGGACAAAATTGTCGATCTATCGGCGTGCCAGGCGAGTGAATAACGTCGCACCGAGGGCCAAGTAGACTAAATTCGGAAGCCAGATCAAGTACTCAGGGTGCAGATTCGGTTTGTGCTTCACGTTGTCGGTTAGCACGATCGTGATGAAGTAAGAAAAAGCAACAATAAGACTGAGAGCAATTCCGACCGACGTCTCACGGCGTTGAGCGGTGATCGCGAGCGGAATACCGACGAGAACGAACGTGAACACAGCCATAGCATTTGAGAACCGTTTGCTGACTTCAGTCTTAAAGGCGGCATCGTCCCCTTTATCCTTGTTCTGGTGAAGCGCTTCACGTAGCTGATCGAGCGTCAATTCATTCGGACGCTGGCTGTTTTGCGCCTTACGAATCAGATCCTCAAGAGACATCGGGAAGACGCCTTCGCGCAAAGTGATTCCGTGCCGCATCTTTTTGAGGTCGTCCGGCGCGCTTTTGTCGCGCTCTTCATAGCGTGCGTCATAGACGTGCAACAAAATCTGTTCGTTTTTGCGATCGACTTCGAGTGTTCCCCGACGCGCGTAGATCACCCGCATTGGCAAATTCTGGGGATTGGTTTCGAAAATATAGAGGTCATGGAGCGTAGAGCCCTCTTTTTTCCCGACATAGATTTTTCGATTCGGAAACTGATCAATGACTTCATCACTTCCAAATAGAGCGAGCGGGTCGTTCGATGCGAGATCGAACGCGGCTGAGCGAAGTTTAACCTCAGCAATCGGGGCCGCATAAAGGTTGATCCAAAGACAGATTCCGAGAAACATGATCGCCAAGGCAAAAACGGGGTAGCAAACACGCGGCATCCCGATGCCGCTGGCACGGAGGGCAACCAACTCGTTGTCTGAAGAAAGCCTGCCGAACACGAGGAGTACGGCGACGAGAACACCCCAGGGAATCGAATACGTGAGAGAGAACGGCAACAGGTAGCCGATGAAAGTAACGATATAGCTGATTGGCACCTGGTGGCTGAGGAGCAGCCCGAGCAAGTCGCGCAATACGTTTCCGAGCACGAGGATCATCGTGAGCAGGCTTACCGCCCAAACGACAGTCCCCAGAATCTGACCTATCAGATAGCGATCAAGTATCTTCATTTTAAGAGACCGCTTCCGGATTAATGGGGGAGTTTATTTCGGTCAATTTGCGAACTCTTCTTGTTCGACCGGGACACAGCTGCAAAAGAGGTTCCGATCACCATAAACATTATCAATCCGCCCGACCACGGGCCAATACTTGTGCTCACGTGTCCAAGGAGCGGGATAGGCAGCGGACTCGCGCGAATAACTTCGGTCCCAATTGTCCGCGAGAAGATCCTGGGCCGCGTGAGGAGCTCGCTTCAGAACGTTATCCTCCCGATCCGCTTCTCCTGTTTCAACCGCTCGTATTTCGCCATAAATCGATATCATAGCGTCGCAAAATCGATCCAGTTCAGCCTTCGACTCGCTCTCGGTCGGCTCAATCATCATCGTTCCGGGAACCGGCCAGGACATTGTCGGAGCATGAAATCCATAGTCCATCAGACGTTTAGCCACATCTTCCACTTCGACTCCAGCGGTTTTCTTGAACTGCCGGAGGTCAATAATGCATTCGTGAGCAACCAGCCCGCTTTTGCCTTTGTACAAGGTCGGAAAGTACGGCGCCAACCGGCTAGCCACATAATTCGCGTTTGCGATCGCAACCTTCGTCGCATGAGTCAAACCGTCCGGACCCATCAAGCGAATGTAGGCCCAAGAGATTCCCAAAATACTCGCACTTCCATAGGGAGCTGCCGCGACAGGTCCCACGTCAGATTTTTCAGCGGCTGCTACCAAAGGATTTCCCGGCAGATAAGTCGCAAGGTGAGGTTTTACGCCAATCGGTCCGACACCAGGGCCGCCCCCTCCATGCGGGATGCAAAAGGTCTTGTGCAAATTCAAATGGCAGACATCCGCCCCAAGATCCGCCGGACGGCAGAGCCCGACAAGAGCGTTCATGTTTGCGCCATCCATATAGACCTGGCCGCCGTGCAGATGAACGACATCGCAGATCTCCTTGATTCCCTCTTCGAAAACGCCATGGGTAGAAGGGTAAGTCACCATCAGTGCGCCTAACCGTTTGCCGTGCATTTCCGCGCGCTTCTTCAAATCTTCGATATCGATATTTCCTTGAACATCGCATTGGACCGGAACGACCTGGAAACCGGCCATGGCTGCGGAGGCCGGATTTGTTCCATGCGCAGATGTTGGAATCAGGCAGACGTCACGCCCGGTTTCCCCTTTTGCGCGGTGGTATTCCCGAATTGCCAACAGACCAGCGTACTCGCCCTGCGATCCCGCGTTCGGCTGAACGCTGACCGCATCGAACCCTGTAATTTCCGCAAGGTAACGCTCCAACTCGTCGATTAGCTGCCGATAGCCGGCAGCCTGAGCCGGAGGAACAAAGGGATGAATCTGGCCGAGCTCAGGCCAACTTAGCGGAAGCATTTCGACCGCGGCATTCAGTTTCATCGTGCACGACCCGAGGGGAATCATCGATGTTGTCAGCGACAAATCTCGCGCTTCGAGCCGGTGCAGGTAACGCATGAGTTCTGTTTCGGTGTGATACCGATTAAACACAGGATGCGTGAGATATGGAGTCGTGCGTGCGAATGCTTCGGGGAATGCGCCGGTGCCTAATTCGGCAACCTCCGGGATCGACACCGTCTTAGCTTCAGCAAAAATGCTCAGCAAAGAGTGCAGATCCGCCTCGGAAACCGTTTCATCAAGGCTGATGCCAATTGAATCATCGTCAAACAAACGGAAATTGACCAGTGCCGCCTCCGCCTTCGCCAGAATCGTTTTTCTACGAGCACCCAGCTTGACGCGTAGGGTGTCAAAACGTGGACCGCTCCCAACATCGAATCCCAGACGCTTGAGCCCAGCCGCAAGTCGCTCGGTCCGCAGGCAAATTCGCTTGGCAATCTGTCTCAGGCCCTCCGGGCCATGAAAAACAGCGTAGGTGGCGGCGATGACGGCCAACAACACCTGCGCCGTACAGATGTTACTGGTCGCTTTATCACGTCGAATATGTTGTTCGCGTGTCTGCAGAGAAAGCCTATATCCTGGGCGCCCGGATGGATCCTTGGAAACGCCAACCAGACGCCCGGGCATCAGTCGCTTGAACTGGTCACGGGTCGAGAAATAGGCTGCATGCGGTCCACCATATCCGAGCGGAACACCGAATCGCTGTGTCGAACCGACACAAATATCAGCGCCGAACTCACCTGGGGGGACCAGAAGCGTAAGGCTTAACAGATCGGCGGCAACAACTGCCAGAGCCTGGTTTTCATGAAGCCGTTCGATAAATGGCCCGTAATCGTAGATTGGTCCATCGGTAGCCGGATACTGCGCAATCGCTCCGAACAGTGGGGTGGAAAAATTCCAGGAACGATGATCGCCGACGATTATCTCGATGCCAAGCGGTTTCGCCCTGGTCTCAATTACTGCAATCGATTGCGGGTGACAGGTCTCTGATACGAAAAAAGCGCGGGTCGAAGGCTCTTTGCGCAGGGCGAAACACATCGCCATCGCTTCCGCAGCGGCAGTCGCTTCATCGAGCAGCGATGCATTCGCGATTTCCAGACCCGTGAGATCGGTTACCATCGTCTGAAAATTCACGAGTGCTTCCAGGCGGCCCTGAGCTATCTCAGCCTGATATGGGGTGTAGGCAGTATACCAGCCCGGCTTCTCGAGAATATTGCGCAAGATCACAGGTGGTGTGACACAGGCGTTGTACCCGAGCCCTATGTAGCTTTTGGCGACCCGATTTTTGCCGGCGATCGTCCGGATGGCACCTAAGGCTTCGAATTCGCTGAGCGGTTCCGGTAAATTCAGTTTTCGCCCAAACCGGATCTTGGCAGGAACTACGGCATCGACTAAACCGTCCAGCGAGTCGTAGCCGATCAGGGGAAGCATTTCCGCGAGTTCGTCGTTGCCGGGGCCAACGTGCCGGTCAACGAAAGGCTGAAAATTATTCTCGATTTCCCTGCGAACCTCGCTCTTCGGCATCGCGGAAGATGGATGAAACGTCGCGGAATTACAAGTCGGCGTGGGAGGAAGACATGCCAGCATACAGACCGTATACGTGCTTCGGCGACGGGATAAAGTGTGAAGGATATGGGCACCTGGAACTCCAAGGCTCCGGTTGCCCACGGGGCGTTCCTACATATTGTGCCGGATTGTGAGTGAACCAGCGAATCCGGCTCCAAGGCAATCTCCGCTTTTTAAGGAACACCTCAAACTCGGCGCCAGGATGACCGAGTTTGGCGGTTGGAACATGCCGGTCTTGTATTCAAGTATCCTTGAAGAACACCGGGCAGTCCGTCAACGAGTCGGCATATTCGACATCTCGCACATGGGCGAGATCACGGTGACCGGTACCGATTGCAAGGATTGGCTGAACAGTTTGCTCACGAATAACCTCCAACGGCTCGAACGGGGCGGCGGCCAGTATACGCTGTTACTGAACGAAAATGGAGGAGTGATCGACGACTTGATCGTGTACTGCCGTGGCTCGGACGATTACTTTCTCGTCGTAAACGCTGCCAAGATTGACGAAGACTTTGACTGGATACAAGCCCACCGGAAAAGCGGTGTTGAATCAGCTAATTTGAGTTCGAAATACGCGGCTCTGGCGATCCAGGGGCCAAAATCGGCTGAACTTCTCAGGGCGTTCGGGGATTTACCCGCACGCAACCAGATCCGAGAGATTCAGCTACAGGGCGTACCTGCCTTGTGTGCGAGAACGGGATACACTGGAGAAGATGGCTTCGAACTTTTTTATCCGGCGTCCGAGGCTGCCACAGTCTGGACTCACCTGTTGGAGCTTGGTAAACCACTAGGCGTGTTGCCATGTGGCCTTGGTGCTAGAGACACACTGCGCCTCGAGGCGTGTTATCCCCTGAATGGATCGGATCTTTCGCCTGAAAGGACACCACTGGAAGCCGGTCTCGGCTTTTTTGTGGACCTCTCGAAGCGTGAATTTATCGGGCGCGAGGCTTTAGTAAGTCAGAAAGCAGCGGGGGTGAAACAGCGGCTAGTCGCAATCAAGCTCCAACCAAAGGCGCCGCCTTTGCGTTCCCATCAAGGCGTGTTTTCTGAAGCGAAAGCGGTCGGAGAACTAACAAGCGGCGCTCTCTCACCGACACTCGGAATCGGTATCGGACTGGGGTATGTTGACGTTGATTACTCGGTCCCGGGGCAAAAACTTGAAATAGATATTCGCGGGAAAAGATTTGCCGCGACTGTAGAAAAAAAACCGTTATACAAAAGGCCATGCTAGTACCCGACGATCTTAGATATGCCGAGACCCACGAATGGATTCGACCGGAGGGCGCGACGGGTACCGTAGGAATTACGGATCACGCGCAGGCAGAACTTACCGATGTTGTCTACGTCGAGTTACCACAACTTGGCGCCGTTCTGGAGCCACACCGGGCTGTCGCGGTGGTCGAGTCCGTGAAAGCGGCCAGCGACATTTATTCGCCGGTTGGGGGTGAGGTCATCGCAGTAAATTCTGAACTCGAAAGCAATCCAGCGTTGGTGAACACCGATCCGTACGGCGCAGGCTGGCTATTCAAGATCAAGTTTTCGAATCCGGCAGAGACGGGCTCGCTGAAAACTGCGGCGGACTATCGGAGTCAAATTGGAACGTGAGCGGTTTATTTCCGCACGCTCACGTGGTCGTCTCTGAAATCAATTGCCGGACAGGCACGTTCTCGGCAATGGATGCGCCGCTTTCTGCAACGAAGTAATTATTCTCTCTATGTCCTGGATTAGCTGGCTGGAAGCGCGACTCGGATTTTTGGGCATCCCGCGCCTGATGCAATTCATTGCGTTTCTGAACGGACTTGTCTACGTTCTGCACCTTTTTCAACCAACTTATGTATTGGAGTTGGTGATGATACCCGAAAGAATCCTCCACGGGGAGATCTGGAGGCTTGTTTCCTACATTTTTGTTCCGGAAGTCATCTTCGGCGGGATTGGTCCGGCGCTGCAGCCGATCTTTTTGTTCATTTACCTCTGGTTTATGGTGTGGGTTGGCGACGCACTGGAACACGCCCTCGGCGCGTTTAGAGTGACATTATACTATTTTCTGGGGATGGTCGGTGTAACCATCGCCGCGTTCTTCTTTTGGGGTGGCGGACTGTTTGCACCACTGCTCAACCTTTCGCTCTTTTTCGCCTTCGCGACGCTTTATCCGGATATACAGATTTATGTTTTCTTTGTCCTGCCAGTGAAGGTCAAGTGGCTCGCGTTTATCTCTTTAGCTCCGCTGCTCCTCTCGTTCGTGATGGGCTCGTTCGGCACCAAAGCTGCCCTGCTCGTGTCGTTTGTGAATTACCTAATCTTTTTCGGACCCGGCATTTACGCAAAGTTGCGCCACAGAACCGCCACAGGAATTCGCCGCCGCAAGTTCGAGAACAAACCTGGTACGGACGAAACACTTCACCGGTGCGTGATTTGCAAACGGACCGAGAAGGACAATCCGGAGCTCGAGTTCCGAGTCTCCAAGGATGGTCAGGAATATTGCACCGAGCATCTGCCGAAGTAGCAGAAATTCGCCGGGCTGTTCTGAAACCTCTAACGCGAAAGATTCAGCGAGCGAAAAATCGCTGAATCGAAGCTAATTTTTCGAGCGCCAAGCCGGAATCCAGAAGTTCGTTTGCCATCCTGATCCCAGATTGCATTCCGTCGGCTTTGCCCGAGATCACAAGAGCCGCAGCCGAGTTTAATACGATCAGATCACGTTTAGCGCTGTGATCGCGATTTGCCAGGATGTCAGTGAGCAGTCGCGCGTTCTGCTTAGCATCTCCTCCTCGCAACTCCTCAAGCGCCGGTTTCCGCAATCCGAAATCGTCTGCGAGGAGCGAAAATTCGCCTAATAAATCGCCACGAACCTCGTGCACCTCGGTCTTGTCGAGCAATGAAATTTCGTCCATGCCAGATTCTCCAGGGACATGTCCATAGACAACCCAGGCGCGCTTCCGACCAACTTCCCGAAGTGCCACCGCATATTTCGCCAGGATGGATGGCGAATAGACACCGGTAAGCTGGAAGTCCGGCGATGCAGGATTCAATAACGGGCCAAGGAGATTGAAAACGGTGGCAATACCCTGTTCCGCCAATTTCCTACGGACCGGACCAATCACTCGGAATGACGGATGGTACAGCGGCGCGAAAAAAAATCCGAGCCCCGATTCACCGATGCAATCCGCCGTTTGTTCCGGAGGCGGATTGATTGGGATTCCAAGATGTTCGAGCACATCCGCCGCGCCGGCTTTTGACGTGATACCTTTGTTACCATGCTTAAGGACGACGACGTCCGCCGCAGCCAGCACAAAGATGCAGGTGGTCGAAACATTGATTAGTTGATGACGATCGCCACCAGTCCCAACGATATCGATGGTCGGTCTATCATCCAGGCTCAGTGTGGGACGAATCGCCAAATCGAGAAAAGCACGAGCAAAGTAACCAAGTTCTTCACCGGATTCGCCCTTCTCTCTAAGCGCCACCAGGAAATCCTCTTTCCCTTTCTCGGGAACGGCAGGGTCGGCAAGCCATATCGCTGCTTCCGCGACCTGATCGGGTTGCAGATCAATGCGGGCTCGCAGCTGGTCGATCAGTTTGTTCACGCGGACTCTTTCGGTTCAGTTATGCTCGTATCCGGCTCCGGATTTGGCTGTTCCCTTACGCGGAGCCGACCTTCAGGCTAACCCCGATCGTGTGGAAGATCTCGTCGCGTGTTTCGAGATATTCCGATGAATCCAGATCTCGTGGCCTTGGCAGGTCGACACTGACTTGTTTGCGGATCGTACCGGGCCTTGAACTCATCACGATTACCCGGTCCGCGAGTTGCACAGATTCCTCGATATCGTGGGTCACGAAAAGAATCGTCTTTCTTTCTTCCTGCCAGATCCGGGTCAGGTCAGCTCGCATTTTCAACCGGGTGATAAAATCCAACGCCCCAAATGGTTCGTCCATGTAAATGATTTCAGGATTTGGGGCCAACGCGCGAGCTATCTCGACGCGCTGTCGCATACCTCCCGACAACTCCCGAGGATAAGCTTTTTCGAACCCGGTGAGGCCAACCATTTGGACATAACGATGGACAATCTCGCGTTGTTTTTCACGGGGCCGGCGAGCGAGTCCGAACCCGATATTCTGTTCGACAGTCAACCAAGGAAACACGCCGTTGTCCTGAAAAACAAACACCCGTCTCGGATCTGGACCTGTGACAGGAGCGCCTTGCACGAGCACTTCTCCCTGAGATTGCTTTACGAACCCGGTGATGATATTGAGCAGCGTTGTCTTGCCGCACCCGGAAGGGCCGACAATGCAGACGAACTCTCCCTGTTTGACCTCGAGATCAATCGACCTCAAGACTTCAATCGGAGAGCTGCCCTTTTTCCCAGGAAAAGACAACGCCAGATCCGTTACGCTAATGACCGAATCGCTCATTGAAATTGTGCCCCGCTACGTGCGCTGAGAATATCCCCACTTCACCTCTTCAAATCCTTCGAGGCGTCGGATCAAGAAGTCGAGGATAAGCCCGATCAAACCGATCAAGAGCATCCCGGCAACGACCAAGTCATACCGCTTACCCGCGTTCCGCGCGTCGATAATCAAGTATCCAAGGCCTGAATTCACCGCGATCATCTCAGCCGCCACAACAACCAGCCAGGCGATACCGAGCGCGATTCGTAAACTCGTGATGATCTGAGGCAGACACGCCGGGAAAATAACTCTCCGGAAAAGGTCGAACTGTGAAACCCCAAAATTCTGGGCAGCGCGGACGTAGACGGGCTGAATGTTTTGCACAGCCGCAATGGCCGTCACCATGATCGGAAACAGGCTGGAAAGAAAAATCAGGAAAATCGGTGCCCGATCATCGACTTTGAACCAAAGAATAGCGATCGGGATCCAGGCGATCGGCGAAATCGGTCGAAGGATCTGGATAATTGGGTTAAACGCCAAATACGCGGGCCGGAACCAACCAAAAAGAAGCCCCAGCGGAACGCCCACCAACACGGCAAGCGTGAACCCGATACTGACGCGGAACAGAGAGGCAACGACGTACTTCAGAAGCAAGCCATGTTGGATCAACTCGACGATCCCGCGGAACACCTCGTAAGGCCTTGGGAAAATGTCGGACCTGGATAGCAGCACAGCGCCATCCCAGAGAAAATAGATGGCTACAACAACCGCTAACGGAAGCAAAATACTTTTCTTCATTGCGTCTTTGAGTAGTCCCAAGCAAACGGTTGGATCGAACCATCCGGCGGAACGAAGCTGGTGTCCGCATAATCTTCAAAAGTGATTTTCCCTTGCAAAACACCTGTCTGCTTCGCGAGGTTTTCGATCTCGAGAAAATCGTTTCGGCGCAAGGCAAGATTAGTGTAGGTCACACGATCCGGCGGTTTGCTCAGGACGAATCTTAGAAGGCGCGGGTTCTGATTGTAGTAGTATTGAGCGACGAAATCGGCGGCCTCCATTCGATGGTCCATTTTTGCGTCGAGCCACTTACCGCTTTTGGCAATTCCATCCACGAGCCGCTGAATCACATCGCGATGATCACGGATGGCATCCTCACGAACAGCCAATACGCAGGAGATAAACCCTGGCCAGACATCTTTTGTCTGGTACAAAACACGGCCGTAACCATCCAGCTCGGCTTGTCCCATGAAGGGTTCACCGGACGTGATTGCGTCAACTGCCTTGCTGAAGAGCGCAGCCGGCATATCTGGAGGTGCCATTTCTACCAGTTTGACTTGATCAAGCGGCACCCCGTGATCCTTTAGCGCTTTCACGACCAGCAGTTTCTGGTTCGAAAAGCGGTTGGGCACAGCGATCGTTTTCCCACGGAGATCCTCGATTCGATAAATCTGCGATTCTCTATTAACCACCATCGCGGTTCCGTCCCGGTGTCCGAGATAAACGATTTTGATCGGGACGCCATCCTCTCGCATTCGCATCGCGAGCGGTGCGAGGATAAACGTAGCCGGTAGATAACCGGAGATGAACGCCTCTTTAAGTTCGGGCCAGCCCTGGAATCGTACCGGTTCGAACTCCGAGGAACCGGTCATCTGTTTATTGATGAAATCGGTGACGGGGCAGGTCAGATGGCAGGTGACCGGGAGAAACCCGACCCGGAATGGCTCGTTGTCACCGTTTGCTCCGGCGCTTTTCGGAGCGAACGCTCCGAGGTTCAGCGTCGCGTGCAACAGGGAGATCACAATCAGCCAAACTCCAACAGCGAGACCAACTGCTTTTCCGGACGACATAGAGGCTCGAAACATGCGCCGCCGGTCGCGGAAATGTCCAGCCAAAATGGGCGCTCGGTGCCGGGAGAAGTTGTCACTGTCGGTTGTCAGTTGTCAGCGGGGAAGGACAGAAGACGATACTTGTTGAACTGAGGGGTTTCTCGATCACTCCCAAAAACTTGAACACAAACTAATGCGGTCTTTTCTCCCGCTGACAACCGACAACTGACAACTTCTAATGACCGCCGACGATGTCGGGGTGTAGTTTGGTAATGTTGGCTTTTCGCCGGCGTGAGTTCATCGTAACCTAGGCGATGCGGAGATCGGTCTTGATTGCCGGATGCGGGTTTGTCGGCCTACCTCTTGCCCGCAATTTAGTGGATGCCGGGTGGGAGACGCACGCGATCACGGCATCCAAACAATCGGCAACGCTGATCGAACCCGAAGCGTTCCGAGTCTACGCTCTCGACATAAGCAAAACTGATTCCTTGCGACAACTTGGGCGGAATCAATTTGATGTCGTGATCCATTGCGCCAGCTCCGGACGGGGTAATGCGGACGACTATGAGGCTGTGTTTTATCGTGGTAGCCAAAACCTGCTCGGAAATCTCGAGAGCGGCCAATTCCTATTCACAAGTTCGACTTCCGTCTACCCCCAGAGCGACGGAGCGGTGGTAAATGAAGAGTCTGAAGCAAATCCATTGAGAGAAACCGGACGGATCCTTCGAAAGACGGAAAATCTGGTTTTGGCGGCGAACGGCATTGTTGCCCGACTGGCAGGCCTTTACGGTCCCGGACGTTGCGTTCCGTTGCAAAAGCTGCGCGATGGAAGAGCAATTGTCGAAGCGGACGGGTTGCGCGTAATGAACCTGCTGCACCAGGCGGACGCGGCTGGCGCGCTTCAATTTCTGGCTGAAAAAGCGCTCTCGGGCGTATATAATGTGGTCGACGATCTCCCGGTCACCCAGATCGAATGGTACCGGTACGTTTGTGCTTCCCTGGGCAAACCGCTTCCGCCGAATGGCGCTCCGGATCTCGGCCGAAAAAGGGGATGGTCCAGCAAATCAGTGAGTAACAGGAAACTGCGCGCAATGGGCTGGGAACCGCTGTATCCAACGTTCAGGGAAGGCCTCCAAACACTGCTCAAATCGGAAGAACCGGAAAGAAAGTCTGCATCTCCAGCACCGTTAAAGTAAGCCGCAGAGCTTTGGGCTTGGGGTGGTCATTAAGGGGTTCAGGCGACTTTTCGACGGTTTACCGCTCGTTTTCGGAACTTTGTGTGCTATATTGGGACCTCTATGGCTATTCAGAAGAAAAACGCCTTTTCACGACGCCTCCCTGACCTGGTCACCGAAGAACTGGTCTCTGTACTTTCTCAGAAGAAATCTTTCGAGTTCAAGCAGCTCTTCGAAATTGTTCACGAGAATCTTCGGCAACGCAACGCCGCAAGTGGGGGCGAAGAAATGCTGCGTTTACGGGCATACGAAAAACTGCAGAATCTGGTAGCCCGGGGTGCCGTCAAAAAGACTGGCAAGATTTACAAGGGAGATGTCTCCGCATTAGCCGCGATGGCTGCGGCAAACACGGCGCAGGCTGCTGCGATCGCCGCGAAATCGTAGTTCCAGGGGATTTTTATGTTACGGGATTATTTACCGATCCTGTTACAGGTTATCGTTGCGGTTGGGTTTGCCGCTTTTGCGCTAGTCTTTAGCATCATTGTCGGCCGCGTTGGCAAGCGCAATACTGTGAAAGATTCCGCATATGAGTGCGGGATGTTGCCCATAGGCGCATCTCAGCCGCGATTCAGCGTTAAGTTTTACTTAGTCGCGATGTTGTTCATCCTGTTCGACATCGAGATTGTGTTCATGTACCCGTGGGCTGTTGTCTACCGGGACTATATCGGTCAATACAACCCATGGACGATCCTGGGCAGCATGCTTGGGTTCGTAGTGATCCTGATGATCGGATTTGTCTACGCGCTCAAAAAAGGGGCGCTCGACTGGAAGCGCTGACAACGCATCAAATTTAAAGCAAGTTACCGGAATGGGCCGAGCGTCGACAACGAGCTCGGCCTTTGCCGTCTTAATGCAGGTCTTCAGGAGTTTCGGACTTACGCCGTGATCGCGAAACAAATCTTTTACGAAGGAAGGGTCCAGGGTATTGGGTTTAGATACTCTGCCAAGTCGATGGCCACCGGCTACGATGTCGTAGGGAGTGTCAGGAACTTGGTTGACGGGCGGGTCGAACTGGAGGTTCAGGGGGAAGAGGCCGAGGTCGATTCTTTTCTGGAGGCGATCCTCGACAGCCACCTCCGTCGTCATATCGCGAAGTTCACCGCCCGCGAGATCGCAGTGGACCGTCAGACCAAAGGGTTCGTGATCTTGTAGGACTTTTGAGGGCTGCCCGTTCCCTTAGAAGGCGTTTACCGCTAAGCACGGAGACACGGAGGAGGGCAATCGCTGCAAAGGCTCTCACGAGCGACGACAAGCTCTTTGAGCTGTGCTTCAGCTGTGCTTAAGGGCTTGGTAGCAGCTGGGCGACGCTCCAGCAGATAGTGAGCGATAAGCAAAGCGTCGCAGGAATCATTCTTTGAACGGCGCAGTTTGGAGATACCGAAATATTTGACCTGAGCAGGATTAAGCAGACAAGCTGCCAGTTGAAGCTGCTGAAGGCTGCCAAGCAGTCTCTGAGAGTAAATGCCAGTGGCTTCTAATCCGAAAAGGACTCTTTTAAGATCGAATTTTCGGCTTTTGAGCGAATCGACGAATCGATTGATCTGCGTCTGATTATTTTCAAATCGCCCACGCCAGAGCAACGCCGCGTTGGCATTGAGCAGAGCGAAGTCGCAATAATGTTTTGCGACGTCAAAACCCAGGAAGTAGAGTGTTTTCATTGCTGGAGTCTTTCTAAAGAAGCTTCGGCAGGGCCTCTTCCAAAACGATCCTTGTCAATGCAGGCTTCCAAGATCGATCAGAACACCAAAATCTAATGATCTTGTTACCAATGATACGGTTCAGTTTTAAAGGAAGAAGCGGCTAGAGAGAGCGAGGAGCCAATCTTTGTGACAGGTTCTAGATCGAGGCGCCAAGCGAGTTCTCCTCCTCTCTCAGCCAAAACTTCGTCTTAAGCTTCCGCCCTTCCGGGCGGCTTCAAAAGGGGGTAAAATGTCAGAACAAGGAAGATACAAGGCGCAGAGGGCACAGAGTTTCGGATTATTGAGTTTTGCTGTCTGGACCGCAGCGATATCGCGTTGAACGCGCCGAAGGGATGTGGGCGTAGGCAGAATGCCTTCGCTATCTTTAGGCCAGTTCTATGCGGATGGCCAAGCGCAACCACGTAACATCCTCGCAGAAAAACAAGATTTCCAACCATCTCGGCGTCCGGGGGTACGAATTCGATTCTAACAAACTCAGAATCAGGCACAAAACCATAGACTGTAAACGAGTTCCGTTTCATAATTCGCGACACGATGCGGAGCGCAATATTTGGAGACATTCACGCCAACCTGGAGGCGTTTGAAATTGTGCTCGCCGATGCTCGGGAACAGGGATGTGAATCGTTCGTCTGTCTTGGAGACGTGGTGGGTTATAATGCGAACCCAAGAGAATGCCTGGAGATTGTGCGATCGCTGGATTGCCCTGTCGTGAAGGGAAACCACGACAGTTATGCTTCGTCCGAGAGCTCTCTGGTCACTTTTAACCCTCTCGCCGAGACCGCGATTCAATGGACGCGTGACCAGCTAACATCTTCGGAGAAGCGATGGCTTAGCGATCTTCCGCTTATCATGGAAATTAGGGGATTCACCGTTGTCCATGCCTCACTCGATGAGCCGGGCGATTGGAATTACGTTTTGAATCAATTAGATGCGGCGGCAAGCTTTTCCAAACAGACAACCGATCTCTGCTTTTTTGGTCACACGCATTGGGCTCGAGCTTATATTAAGGAGAGTTCCATCGTTGGACTTCCGTTCGAGCAACTGATCTTGGAACGAGGCAGGAAGTACTTCATTAATCCGGGCAGCGTTGGCCAACCAAGAGACGGCGACTGGCGCGGCGCCTACATTGTGTTCGACGAAGACAAACGAACGCTCAATTTGCGGCGGCTACGGTATGACCTGCCCACGACTCAGAAAAAAATCATGGCAGCGAGTCTGCCTCCGAAGCTTGCGGAACGTCTAGCGCTCGGGAAATGAGCCTCTCCTCTGTGGTCGTGGTTAAGCCGAGTTCGCTTGGCGACATCGTCCACACTTTGCCTGCCGTTCATTTTTTAAGATCAACTTTTCCCCAGGCAAAGATCTCCTGGATCGCGAACACTGAATGGACACCGCTGCTGGAAGAAAATGCGGACGTCACGACGGTCATCCCCTTCCCGCGAAATCAATTTCACGGTGCATCCGGAGTCCTGAGATTCTTCAGATGGTGCCGAAATCTGTCCGATCTGAAACCCGATCTTGTGCTGGACTTTCAGGGGCTGTTTCGAAGCGCCTGGATGGCGCACAGCACCAAAAGCCAATCGATCTACGGGTTATCAGACGCCAGAGAAACTTCTCGCCTCTATTACGACAAGCGCGCCAGCGTGAGACCTGATCAACATTCGGTTACGCGATATTTGGGGCTCGCGAACCTCGCGGGAGCAAACGTATCGGGGCCAGTTCAGTTCCCTCTTCCAACAGGAAAGCCGATTGAAACCGTCTCACTGCCGGAATCGTTTGTCGCACTGCACCCTTTTGCGCGCGGGCACAAAAAATCTCTCACACACGCCGAAATCACCGAATTGACACGGTTGCTCGCACCGCTTTCGGTCGTCATTGTGGGACGATCGGGTGCGGCCTACCAGGCGGAACAAAACGTAATCTCCCTCGTTAATCGGACGGACTTGATCGAACTGATCTGGGTATTGCGGCAGGCGCGATTTACTATCAGCGTTGATAGCGGCCCGATGCACATAGCGGCAGCCGTCAGTTCGGAGCTGATCTCAATTCATACGTGGAGCAATCCGAAATTGGTTGGACCGTTTAACCCTGAGGCCTGGATTTGGAAGGACCGCCGAATCTTTCAAGTCCGCTCAATTGGAGAGGGAAAATTTCGAGAAACAAATGACGAACGTCCAGATCTCGCCCAGATCGCGAGTTTTGTACGGAACCGGCTATTGCATTGATTCGCCTGCGTGGCTATTGGATCAGGTATGCCTTCCTTCGACATTGTCTCCGAAGTCGACAAGCAAGAGCTCGACAACGCGATCAATCAGGCCCGAAAAGAGCTTTCGACACGATTCGACTTCAAGAACAGCACGGCGGCCATCGAAGTAAAATCTCCTGCGCTGATTGAGCTCACTGCGGAAGATGCCGGCAAATTGCGCTCTCTTGTGGAAATTCTGATTGGCAGGTTCGCAAAACGAAATATCGATCTTAGAAACATCGAGCGGAAAGATCCGGCGATCTCCCCATTGGGGCACGCGCGCCAGGAAATTCATATCAAACAGGGACTCGAAGGAGACAAAGCCAAAGAGATCGTTAAAGCGATTAAAGCGCTCGACGCGAAGGTCCAAAGCCAATCCCAGGAGCGTCAGATTCGTGTGACCGGCAAAAAGAGAGATGACCTGCAAACGATCATCCAGTTTTTAAAGAGCAAAGATTTTGGCGTGGCGCTGGGGTTCACGAATTTCAGAGACTAGCCTGAATATTGTATGAGATGCGATATCCTCAGGGCTGACGAAGGCTACGGCCCGAGAATCTGACGGAGTTTGGCGTAATCGATCTTGGCGTTATGCCGTTTATCCACCGGGAGCCGCCCGATGATCTTGCATTCATCCAAATGGGCCCACTCAACGGATTTGCGAAGTTCCCGGAACTCCGATTCGCTTGGAGCACGGCGCGCCTGCAGCGCTAGCCATCGTTTGCCATCGGACGCAACGCAGCCGGCACGACGAACCCATTGGAATTGACGGGCTACGCATTCGACCGCGAAAGGAAAAAGCGTGCCCCGGTTATCAGTAATCTTCGCAACACAACGGCCAAGCAACCAAAGCCGTCCTTGTCGGTCCAGATATCCCAAATCGCCCGTCCGGTGCCAAGTCGCTTCTTCCACCGCGAACTTCGTTTCTTCATTGCCTACTCCATGCAGGTAGGTCGTTAAGACATGCTCGCCGCTTACGACGATTTCACCCGATTCATCCGGTGCAACCGTCTCTGAATCAAGTTCATACCGAGTGAGCGATCTCAATGGGGTGCCCCATTTGTCCCTCACAATGCGCAGTTGTATATCTGGCACAGGACGACCAACCAGAAGCCCTTTGCCGGATCGCATGGCGAAAGTGTCGTCGTCGGTAATTTCAGCGTAATTCAAATGCGCAATTGGTTCTGCTTCGGTCGAGCCATAAACGGCTTCCGGGCAGACTCCAAATGTCGATTTTAGCCGGACAAGCAGCTCCGGAAAGACTGGCGCGCCGCCTGTGTAGACTTTGATCGGGGGCACTGTTTCATCGTTCGCTGGTTGGTTTTCCAAATATTCGAGCAAGCACTCGAAAAACGCCGGGGAACCCGCGGCGCGGGTTGGTCGGAAGCGATCGATTTGGTTAAGAACCGGCTTAGGACTTACGAATCCGGGTCGACGCAAGTCGGCGTTCGGAATGACGCTCGTGACTCCCGATCCGAGATTGGCCAGCACAAATATTGGCAGCGTCGTAAGATCGATCTCTCCTGCGCGTAATGAGATACTCTTTTCGAGGATTTGATGTTGGGCCAGCAAAAAGCCATGGCTTCGCACTGCGGCTTTTGCTTGCCCGGTGGATCCACTGGTAAACGTTAAAAGTGCCGGTGAATTGTCTTCAGTTTGATCAATCTCGCCGACCGGATCAAATCGGTCCAAACTGGAAAATGGGATGGCTCCCGGCATCCGCGCGCCGAAGACAAATGAATGCGGTATGCGGCGTAGCGCGGAAATAGCCAGTCGCAGAAAGTGGACACGTGGAGCGCCAATCAACCCTTTCGGAGCCTGCAGGTCGCAGGACCTCTGGATGCTCGACAGTCCAGCGGACAAATCAACAAACATCGCCACCATGCCGGCTCGAAAAATTCCGAGCAAGGCCACGTAAAGTTCGATCGACATGCCGTGGAGAACCAGGACAACATCCCTTGGTCTCAAGCCGCTTGATAGAAAGAGGGCGGCGGCTTGAGCCGATCGCCGATCCAGATCGGCAAAGGTAATTGCTCTATCCGATCCGCGCCGAACCTCCCGGATCGCGACGGCATCAGCCATTTCACGCGCACGCTTGGAGAGAACTCCTGCTATATTCATCCCACAAGCCTATGCCCAAACAGGGTATAGCGGCGGATCGTCTGGGCATAGTGGCCGCTGATGTTGCGTGATTTGTTGTTTTCATGCATCAGAGCGTGAATGGCACGCTTGTATCCAAGGCGGTGTGCCGCGAGATGAACCTTATCAACCAGGAGCGAGCCCAGCCCAGCGCAGGTTCGTCCCGGTAATACGGCAACCGTTTTAACAATTGCCGAATCCAGTGGTTCGCCCCTCTTCTTTTGGGCATGATCCGGAATAGCAAAGACGTATCCGGCTGGCTTTCCGTGCTGCTCGGCGATGAAAACCAAGCGGGGATCAATCAAAGACTGGATGACCTCGTATTGCGCGAGGAAACTGGTCTCATCCAATGGTGTGTACAGGAAATTGGCCGAAAAACTGCAGATCGATATCTCATAAATCTTCTTCAACTCATCAAGGAACGCCTCCGGTCTAAACGCCCGAATCTCGATTGCCTGATCCCTTAGTCTTTTTTCCGCCCGGTCGATACGTGGATCGCTGTAACTTAGATCGCGATTAATCGCGGAATAGTATTCCGCCAGTGTGTTGAATCCTGCTCGTTTGAAATGATCCGGCCATTCGAGCGGATTACTTGGTTCCAAAAAAAATGCCGGCTCCGTCCCAATATCTGTAACGAACCGGTAATTCCGCCAAGTGTTTCCATCAATGGGTCCCACGGCAAGAACGCATCCTCGATCCCGGAGCAAACTTTTTGCTTCCTCAAGAAGTGTGAGAGCGGCTTGCTGGTGAACCGCTGCGTAATGGCCTATATAACCAAGCGTCTGGCCCTGCAATACGGGCGTTGTCCGCCACCAAAGTGAACAGCGAGCGGCGATTTTGTCGTTTTGCGAAACCTGAAGATGGGCATCGACCTGTTGATTTGTTAGGACAACCGGGTCGAGATTCGGAAGATCCGCCGACGATTCCAGCGCCGGAATATGATCAAACTCGTGCGCTAAAAGGATGTTGACCATGGCTGAATCAAGGCGACGACCAGGAAAGCAAGAATAGAAATAACGAACCCGATGGTTCCCTGAAACAACCAGCGCGGGGTGTCATTCGACGATCTGTGGAGATAAGGCTGAATCCTGGAAAAGAGAAAAACTGATCCGGCCACGAGAACCAAAGCGACTCCGGCCAAAGTCCATTCCTGACTATTGCCTCGCCAAATCCAGAGATAAGGAAGCGCCGAAATAGTAAACCCGATCAACGTGGCTTTCACTATGACGAAAATCGATGGGATTGTTCCATCCGGCTTGGCAAAATATGCCAGCGTCACCATGGCGAGCTGCGTGGCGTAGGCGACTCCGTAAGGATAAATAAGATTGGCGTAGTTAAGGGACTTCGAAAGAAACAGCCAAAACAGACTCGCAAAGGTCACGCAACAAACCCCTTGAACGGTATGTACAAGGCGGCTGTCGGGATGACCTTGCCGGCATAAAAGGGTGTACCCGACCATCATCATTGCCGGAGCCAGCAGCCAGTGCCAGTCGCCGAGGGCCCAGCTGGTGTAAAGGACGAGAGCGCCGCCCACAGTTGCACTTCGTGAAAGATGCGTCAGTCGACTCCACCAAAGCATAAAAGCAATGAGAGCGATGATAACACCAAAACGTTCTACGAGAGCCCAGGCACTCAGGGTCAGGTAGACTTTGAGCAGGACAAATGTTGTGAGAGGGAGGAAGAGATTGTCCAAACCTTGCCACGAAATAGCCTCCATCAACATGATAACCAACGCTAAGCTGAGACTGATCAGGAGTGACTCGGCGCGACCCGTATTTGTCATCAGCAAGATCGGCACGTGGACGCTGAGAAACGCGACGAAAAATAAGGCGAGCGAACCCTCCCAACTTTTCCAGCCTTCGTCCGTCGCGTAACGAGCGAGCCCATATCGAAGTCCGACCAAAGCGCCTGTGGCATCCGCCAACGTCAACACGAGAATGGGAACGAGAAACAAAATCTCCTCTCCATTCGCCAGCCAGAACACGATCAAAACGGCGATTGGGAAATAAATTTCACCGAGTGAACTGCGATTGATCCCACCAAGAACTGAACCAAATTCTCGTTGGATAGGCGCGTAAACCCGCACCGCCAGCAACAGAGCGACGGAGGACGCAGCGAGAAGAGCAACCGGCCAGATATCCTGGAAAAGCCTTGGAAAAGAAAGAGTCACCAGGCCCATTCCAACGTGGACCATTTTGCGGACTAGTTCGGGGTGGAGCGGCAGACGTCGCTGAAGGGCACGTAGTCCGACAAGAAAACTTGCCAGTACGATCATCACGCCAACGACACCGATCCAGGGATTCACGATCTTAAGACCTCCTCCAGGACAAAGGCGCTGTAGAAGAATGCCTTGTCTCGAAACAAAAGTTCGCGCGAACGCTCGGGACAGCTCTGGAGTTGCGGCGCCATAACGTCTGGTCGCGAACGAGGAGCCAACATGTTCCAATAAGCCAATCGCCCGCCAGGGCGAGCGGCACCGACAATCTGCTTGAGAAGGCGGTGATAATTTTCATCCGACATGTATTCGAAGATGTCGCTCAAATTGAAGCAATCGATCATGCCGGGACCAATTTCTTGAAGAAAGCCTTCCAGATTTCGGCAACGCCAACTCAGCCGATCCAAATTGGAACGAATAGCAGAAAAGTTTTCCGGACGTAGAGCAAACGGCAAAGCTTCGCCGTGACTGCCCCTTAAAATCCAGTGGAGATAGGGATTTTCGGCCGGGTTCAGTTCCACCAAAGCATGCCGGGTACGCAGCAGAATCCTGTCGGCCACGCTGCCCTGGACATAATGAAAAAAGCTCGGATCACGACCTAGTCGTCCCATCACGGTCCGAGAGAAAAAAATCTTGAAGAGCAGTCGCCATCGCCAGGTATCCCACCTTTGGGAATAAAATTTCTGCCGTATTTCAGGAGGTCCTCCGCGCAAAAGCTCGGCAACCTTGGAACCAGAATGAACAGAGGGAAGCAGGAACCTTCGGAATATATCAAAGTACCGTTCGAACTTACCTGCGCTGCCGATTCCCCTGTCGACCAATGCCAGATTCCGATCCCAAAAGGCTCTGACCTCCAGAGAAAGCAACCCGCGACATCTAATGTAGAGTGCTCGCCGATAAGAATCCGCTTTTGGCGCGACCGCAGTATTCGGCTTTGACGAATCGACAGCCGTTTCGCTTCGTGAACCAATCAGAATAAGCAATTCCTGATGGGCCAACACCCTGTAAGCAGCGACGCGCAATTCCAAGCAGGCCAATTGACTCGGATTGAGATCAAGCGCGTAGACCTTTCCAGGAGTGCGCGCGAGCATCGCTAGCGCATTGTCTCCGGCCGAGGCAATGGAAACGCAATTCTCTCCCGGTTAGATGTTCAGGGCCTCAAGCAGGATGTCTGCATCCTCCCAAACTTGGGCGTAGCGGATTGCCTGGAAATCCGCGCGCTCCTGCACTTCGCTCTTCATGCGGACACAGGCTCCTGTATTTTCCGCACCGAGCCGGTGCTGCCATCCATCTCGACCCAATCACCTGTTTTGATCCATGCCGTCACCCCGGAAATCGAGACAACGGCCGGAAGCCCCAGTTCTCGAGCTACAATGGCCGAATGCGAAAGAAGACTGCCATATTCCACCAAGAGGCCCGCTGCCGACGGAAAAAGCATAATCCAGCCCGGGTCCGTGCGCGGCGCCACCAGGATTTCTCCTTCGCAGATTTCCGCCTGGCGAGGATCGAAGATGACGCGTGCGCGTCCTCTCACAACTCCCGGGCAACAGCCGATGCCTCGGAGTTCATCACCGCTAAACGGAACACTCGAGATGCCAGAACTGGTAAACGCATTCCCTTGATGGACCATACCGACGGTTTCGAATCTGTCTCCAGGCGCCGATCCATGTCGATATTCGTTGAATTCTTCCCGGCGTACTCTTACCAGGGAACGGAGATCGGTTGTAACTGTTGTCCCGTCCACAAAACCGAGGATCTCCTCCACTGTCAGGTAAAATATGTCTCGCGCCTGATCCAGGCGACCGACCGCTTCCAGCCGTTTGCCTATTTCTATAAAAATTCGACGAACTCGGCCGAAGAGACGAGTCCGTTCAAAGCGCAGGTTTTCGCGCTCCCTCACACGCGCACGGGCTTGACGCAGGATCCAGTAAAAAAGAAATCCTCTTATCGGACGGCCTTGTAGACGAAGGTTCACGCGGGCCAGCGCATTAGCCTTAAGGCGCTCATCGATAGAAAACGAGCTTTGCGTTTTATCAGGCGACCGTCTGGCAATTTGTCCGATCGACCTCAAAAGCATGAGCGGTTCATCGTACAAAGTGGCCGTCTCGAGTTTCAGTTCTTCGATGCAGCGATCGCCAAATTTATCCAGATAAGCATGATAAAGTGCCGTGAATTCCTTTTGACCCACAAGGTGCTCTTGAATCTCCTCCAGTGAACCTTCAGTGAGAAGCTGAGCAAACAGGCCCGATTGCGCAGCCAGGCGACCCATTTCCTGCAAGCGCCGCGCAGGCTCAGCGCTAATGATACCACCCTCGGCAGCAATCAAATCGTTTTGCAGACTTTCGTCCTCATCGCCGCACCATTTCTTGCAAAGTCTACGCAGCGCACCATAAAAAATCATTGCGTAAAAATCGTTGATGAGAGGTGCGTCCCATCGAGTCAGAAGCTGTCGTTCCAGATCGAGATAATGTCCGGCCAATTCGTCGCCTCGCTGTTCGGTCAACGGTACGGCCGGGTCCCGTAGAGCATCGTTGAGACGTTGGTTGAACGCTTCGATTTTGCCCTGCAAGCCCCAGAGATTCGAGAGTAGCCCCGCCAAGGAGAAAATGAGATCCACGCTGTCACACAACTTTGCGCGAAACGAAGATTGCGCTGCGACCTCAGCCAAAATCCGTTCAGGCAGGCCCTCCTTGACGCCCATCATCTGTTCCATGAACCGCCGATTGATCTGAAACCCTGGCAGTAGCGCCAGGACGCGATACCAATTTAAAAGGTTGTAGTAGATCCGGCCGCGGATCAGGCCGAGCATGCTGCGAAAAGTCGCGGCGTGATTCGCAATCTTTGCCTCATTTACCCTCATGATCAGGCAAAACTGCCGGTAGACCTCTTCGTAAACTCGTCGGGCAAACGAAAAAGTAAGAGGCGTTGTAACGCCGTTGTAGCTTTCCGCGATATTGCTGTTGTCCCAAAGAATCAGAGCTCCATCCGGATCGGCGATGTTTCCCAACGAAGTGATGGGGCGAGATTGAAGGAGATAGACATTCCCGTCCTTCAACGCCCACTCGATATCTTGAGGCCGGCCAAAGTGGCGGGTTGCCGCCCGGGCAAGTTCACTAATGGCGACAACTTCACTGTCACTCAATGACGCTCGGCAAATCAGATCCTCCGGAACGGCGGTATCCGTTACCCCCTCGGATGTCTCGCCAGAGAATCGATGGGCTGTTTTCTTTTCTGCGATTTTACGCTCGAAAATCGTTTTGAATCGATCAACCCGGAAGAAGTCCGCGTCGGCGCTGCCGCCAACAAGTGCCGTACCAAGTCCCCATACTGCCGACACCACGGCCACTCCCCGGCGGCCTGTCACCGGATCGGCGGCAAATGCGACACCCGCGGCATCCGCATCAATCATTCTTTGAACCAAAACCGCAGGGGGGCTTGAGGGAGGCGGAAGCTGTCGCTCTTTACAATAGGTCGCGATGCGATCACTGAACCCAGACGCCCAAACATCGGAGATTTTCTCTAAAAGCTTTTCGCGAGGAACAAATAGAAAACTATCCAATTGGCCTGCAAAGGAATGTTCCGCGCCATCTTCGTCGATCCCCGAAGAACGAACGGCGAATCGTTCCACACCAGGCAACGCGTTTGCCAGATCACGTAATAATTCTCCTTCCAATGCCGCGCGCTTGGCAGAATCACGCCAGAGCTCCCAGCTATCGGGAATGATAACGGCCCATTCCGGCACGAGAAAACCGGCTCGTCCAAGACTGAGCAAAGCGCGAGCCTTTCCGCCAATGTCCTTCGCGGTGGTGGCCTTCTGCATTGTAAGCACGAAAGAATCCATCTGCGTTCATCCAGAGTGCCAAACTCGCAAAATCATTGGGACTGCGCCCAGCGACAAATACATCGAAAGTGTCCAGAGACCGGAAAGCGGTTCGATCATCTTTGCGTAGCGTCTCCGCCCCGTCCGGAGAAAGAATGCGGCAACGGTGAAATTTATCAGCAGCAAGAAGATCAATACGGAACTCATAGCACCAGCAAAACCGATATGGGAAGCTGCATAGACCGCGCTGACCGTTGTTCCGATTAGAGCGATCATCCAAGCTGCAATCGCCCCGTTTCTACCCCAAATGACTGTGTAGGTTGGCACGCCGGTCTCCTCGTCTTCAGGGGCTCGAATCTTTCGACCAAACTCGATCACAATGCCGTTAAAAAAACTGACGATTACAAACCAAAACAAGCCAGGTGGCGGTCGCAAGCCCAAGTGCAGCCAGTCACACGCAGTCGCATAAAAATCGATCAGCGGCATAATAAGCATGTGCGTCCAAAGATAAGTGAAGGGTCGCGCTTTCAGCCATTCCCGGGCGAAAAACTCTCGGCTCATGAGCGCGAGATAGGTCCAGGTCAACAGAAGCAGAACCGCCAGAGAAGGGCGCAAAACGAGCGCCAGGAGTAATTGGATAGCGGCGGTTCCGAACCCGAGCCTTGCGAGCTCGCGCAAAGTCACAAGTCCGCGCGGCACAGGCCGGTAAGGGCGGTAGCGAGTGTCTTCGTCAATATCTTTGAACTCGTCCGATATCCGCAACTGGAGGAAGGCAAAAAACGAATTGAAGAAAGCGACGAGAACGCTTGGCAATTCCGGTAGGACGTGACTACCGCGCAAAAGTGCTGAAAAACTCACGGCCGAAAAACTGAACGAAGCGATTAGAATCCCATGAGGAAGAACGGGAAATCGCTCCTTCTGATAGGTCCGCCACTTGGTGGCAAAACCAGGGGCATCCAAAATCATGTTCGCGCCAATAAACCTTGTTCAGTTCACTGGCCTTCGACGGCCGGAGCTTCGATGCCTCGTGCCCGTTTTTGATGGGCGTACGAAAATTGTTGGGCGCTCAGCGCACCGATGATGGAGAGCTCACCGGCAAGTGCCAAGGCACCGGCTACTTCGGCTAAAGCTCGCGCGTGACCCGGACCAAAAAGCCCAAGAATTTCCAGACAGGCTTTCTGACTGGGCAGGCATGTGCCGCCACCGACCGTGCCGACAATAAGATTCGGCAATGTAACACTGGCATAAAGGCTCCCATCTGACGTCGTTTCAAAACGGGTCACGCCCACTGCCGATTCGGAGACGCATGCCGCATCCTGGCCACACGCGATGTACAGCGCAGCAAGACCGTTTGCATAGTGACCCTGCACACCGATCGTTCCGCTCATTACGCCGCCGAGTGCCGACATACGCCAGTATTTCGCCATCTGTTCCGGTGTGGTGTGGAGGCGCTTTGCGATCAAGTCAGCACTCAACAGGACTTCCGCCGCCACTTTGCGGCCACGAACCGATTGGAAAGATTGTGCGCTGGCCTTTTTGTCACCAGAGAGATTCGCTTCGACAAAATAATGGTCCGGTTTGATCGGCGTGTTGGCGATGATGTGATCGCAAACGGCCTGTGTGGCGATCGTCACCATGTTCTGTCCGGCGGCATCCCCGGTCAGAAATTCGAAATTGAGATAAACATGGTTGCCCTCCACTGTCACACGCATGTCGACGAGTTCGCCGTGATGCGTCGTACCTTCGGCCACCTTTTTGAAGGTTTCGAGCTGACCAACCGCCCATGCCACGAAACTACCAGCATCAAAAATTGAGTTGAATGCGAAGCCCGGAGCCCGGCTGACACCTTCAGCAATCACCGCTGCGGAGGCCCCGCCCGATTCGCTGATTAAGAGGGCTCCGCGATGATAGGAGGCGACCAACGCGGCTTCCGTTGTCGCAAGTGGGACGTAAAAATCTTTTTGCGCAAAAAGACCGTTCACTCGCAACGGGCCGATTAGACCAACAGGTATTTTGATCGTACCGATGAGATTCTCGATGTTGCGGGCAAAAAGATCCGTCGAGTGAAGGTCATGCGGACCAAGCAAAGCGGAACGTGATTCGGGGCTAACTTGGAGCAGACGCCACCGCCGATCGATGGATTCAGAAGTGGTCAGCGACGCTCCTGGCACTCGCGGGGGGCAGTTTATGTTCCTTCCTGCTCAGTAACGCCTTGAGCCGGTCCGCATCCCCAAAGGATAAAATGCGCTTAAGGTGCTCGCTGGTATCATGATGACTGACTGGCATGGTGCGACACTACTGATGACCCGGGAGTTGGGAAAGACCGGAGTCACGAAAGGTTTCGACTCAAAACAAACGCAGGACGCGAATTGATGGCTCCGCTCAAACCCTATTTCATTCATTCTGGATATCGCGTTTATCGCATCCGAGGAATCATGGGATCTTTCCATTTGCTTCACGATGCGGAAAATCGCGAAGCCGTGCTGATCGATACAGGTTTAATCGGCGAAATCCCCCGATTGCGTCGGATGTTAACGGAAATCAACCTCGCTTGGCGTGACATTAAAGCCATTCTCCTTACGCACGGTCATCTCGATCACACGGGCAACCTCGCACAACTAGTTAAACTCACAGAAGCGCCGGTTCTCGCTCATCCATCTGAACAACCGCATATCAGCGGAAACTTTCCCTACCGGGGTTGGAGTCGCCTATGCGGCTGGATGGAAGGCGTCGGACGGCGAATGTTCCGCTATCATCCCATTTACATCGATCAATCGTTGAACCCGGGCACGGAACTACCTTATTGGGGCGGGTTGAAAGTGATTCATCTACCTGGTCACACAGAGGGGCATTGCGGCTTTTACAGCCAACGCTTCGATCTTCTGTTTTCGGGCGATCTTTTTGCGAGTTATTGGTTCAGCAGCCATGCGCCTCCGGCATTTCTGAACAGTTGCCCAGAGAAACTTGAGGCAAGCTTTCAGAAAGTGCGGGAGCTCTCGCCAAGGTACCTTATCCCGAACCATTACGACTTCTTGAACGGCGAACTACATCGCAAAAGGTTCGATGCGCTACGTCGAAAGAGAGATCCGATAATTCAACGTCTTTAAAGCCCTTTACCCGCCCTGAACCGGTGGCATAAGCGAGATTGTGTCCCCCGCTGCGATCCTGTAGTCGCGTTCAACCCAGTCGGTACCGGCGGCAATTAACAGATGCTTATCCCATTGTTTCAACTTCGGATCCGCTTGAAACAGAATTTCGAGCAACTCGGCGACCGTTGTGCCATCGGGTAGTTCGATTGATTCCGGGCCGTTCAGGTCGCGGAGCTGCGAGAAGTATTGGATCTGTATCTGCACTAGATTCGCAAGATGCCAACGAGCGGCAGATTTCGATACCGCTCCTGATAATCCAGACCGTAGCCGACGACAAACTCGTCCGGAATGTCGAATCCGACGTAATCCGCCGTGACTTCTTTGGCTCGCTTCTTCAACTTTCGGACGAGGACACAGCTTTTTACACTCAGAAGACCGGGCTCAGCCCGAAGCGCCTCAGTAATCGCCGCGAGGGTATGCCCGCTGTCGAGAATATCATCGAGCAACAAAACGTGCCGGGCACCCATGTCCGGCAAAGTCTGCGGATCGTACTGTACTCGCCCGGTCGTTTCCGTCCCGCCGTAATAACTTTTCACGCGAAGACAATCCAATTTGAGAGGGAGCGGGATCCGTCGGAGAAGGTCCGCCATGAAGAAAAGGCTACCGTTTAGAATCGCCAAAACGGTAAGATCTTTTCCGCGATAGTCCTCGGTGATTTGGACAGCCATTTCGTCTAGCCGCTTGGCGATTTCCGCCTCGTCGAAAAGTACACTTTTCAGGTCATTGTGCATCGTTTTGGTTTCAGATTCGGGAAGGCCGGGACCTAATTTCCGACCGCGGCAATGTTGACCGCTGCACGTTGGGCATATCGGCGAATCAGCGCAGCCAACCTCTGTTTGTTCGTTTTATCCGTGAAGCGGATCCCGTTGCCGGTGGCGACCCGGCGCAACTCGCCAATCGATCGGGAACCAATTTCCTTGGCAAATTCTTCATCCAGAAGGCGCCCAAACTGGATAAACTCACGCTGGAGATCCGCTTTGTCGCGGCTTCCGGATTCGAAGTGCACTGCTTCGGCAAAAGCACGCTTTAAAAATTCCACCGCAGCGTCCTGTTTGCCGGCGGCATGCATCCGCTCAACGAACTCGCGCTTAGCCGCGCCCAGATCTTCCGATTTGAGGCGTTTGCCGGAAATTTCTTTCAGACCGCGTTTCAATAAAGTCAGCGTAAGATGCTTCCTGGACGAAGGAGATCGAAGCAAAACTTCGAGGAGAAGCTCACCCGATTTTCGACTGGCCAAATAGCTCTCAAACTGCTCCTCGAAGCGAGTGATCGCAGCGGCGAGCTGGCGCGCGGTTTTCCCAAGATTCTCCCCTTCCAATTTATTCGCCTGCTTGGAAAGCCGTTCGCCGAGATGGGTGAGGTGGCCGGCGAGTTCGGAATAATTCATCTTTTGTCCTCAAAATTGTCAACGAACTGCTGTGTCAGATCAGAGTAATCCTGCGCCCCAATACTGCCTGGAGCATAAAGTATGACCGGCAGATGCTCGCTGGTCGACTCCGCAACCCGGACGCAATGGCGGATGTAAGGTTGAAACAACGTTACCCGATCCGAGAGCAGACCCCGCTCTTGCAGCTGCGACACGGAAAGCTCGAGCTCATTCACAGCCAGCCTGAAAACGTTGCCGGTCTGCCGGTAATGGCTGACGATCAGACCGCCGATGTTCGGCTTACGTCTAGAGGGAAGATACGGTGCAAATTTTTCCCGCATTTCGTTGATCTGTTCGGCCAACACTTGAAACCCGGACAGCGACAAATAGTCCGGAACAAATGGGACAATACAGCTATCCGCGGAAAAAATTGCAGCCTTAGTCGTGCTATAAAGATTCGGAGGGCAATCCAGAAATACGTAATCGTATTCTTTAAAATTTCGAGAGAGCGCGGAATCCAGAATCTGGTAAATATTCGGCGCGCGCAACTCGTGGATTTTGTCTTCGACTTTTAAGAGTTCGATCGCTGCGGGCAACAGGTGTAGCCCCGGCAAATCGACAAACCCAGTCCAAGTGACGACCCCTTTGACCACCGCTTCATCGAAAACGAACCGGCTTTTGCCGCGAAGCGCGTCGTCAAAAATCTGGAAGGTGGACCGACGCCCATTTGCAACGTGCTGCCGCCACCGGTCCGGTCGCATCAGCCAGACACTTGCGTTCGATTGCGGATCGAGATCCACGATGAGCACCCTTTTTCCGTGCAACTTGGCTAACGTTGCTCCGATATTAACGACGGTTGCGGTCTTCCCAACGCCGCCTTTAAAATTGATGAAAGCGAGAACTTTCGAGCTCATCGAGTACCAAGCTCCATAACGCGTAAAAGGAAGGTCCCGATCAAGCCCGAAAATTTCGTAAGCCAAAGCTATCTATGAACTATCTCGGGCCGACCGAATCTGATTACGACGAAAAGTTGCGTGAAATGGGGAACTACCTCTGGGATCTGGAGCAGCAGGCCGATTTAGCCAGTGCCGAAGGGCAGCTAACGTTGGTAGTAGAGCTCGAAGCAAAAATTTTGAGCCAGGCCGCACGAGCTCACGACTTTTTTCAAGTCCCGGGTGCCCATCGCGTACTTGCCGCGTTTGTTTCAGGGCTAGGTTACCGGATGACGCGGCATTGGGAGGAAGCGACGGACCGTTTTCTCTCTGTTGTTCAGCTAGCACCGATGAACGGTGAAGCGTGGCTGGAGCTGACATGGTGCCTGGCGGAGCTCGGGCGCTGGCAGGAATGCGAGATGGCAGCACGAAAATCGGTCGAGATCTTTCCAAAAACCGCCGCCAGCTGGGGAAACCTGGCGTTAGCCTTGGGTAAACTGGATCGGAAACCCGAAGCAAGGGAAGCAATCAAACGCGCAATCCAACTCGATCCTGCGGATCCACGGAACCGCGCCATAGAGGACCAGTTCAAATAATCCGGCTGCCTTGTTAGTTTAGTCTCCGGGACCAGCAATCACGTTGCCGCACACAACTTCAATTGCCTTTCCAATGGCATCCACCGCGTGATCGATCTCATCAAGTGTCACGCAGAGGGGAAGCATGAGGACAATGACGTCTCGGATCGGCCGCGTGAGCAGTCTGAAACGGCGCGCAGCGAGACAGATTTTAGCACCGATCTGATCGGCGGGATCAAACGCCGTTCCGTCGTGGCGTCCGACTTCAATCCCTGCGATGAAGCCTGCTCTGCGAATCTCCCGAACGTTTGGCAGATCTCCGAGGGCTTGAAGTTTCCCGGCAAGGTGATCGATTTTGGGCCCCAAATTCTCGAGAACAGACTCTTGTTCGAAGATGTCGAGGCTCGCAAGTGCGACCGCACACCCAAGCGGATTCCCACAGTAACTGTGCCCGTAGTAAAAGGTATTCTGAACACCCCCAAGAAAAGCTGAATAGACACGATCAGTTGTGAGGGTTGCAGCCAATGGAAGATAGCCACCGGTTAGCCCTTTGGCCATTGCCAGGAAGTCAGGAAAAACTGTTTCGTGCTGACAGGCGAACAATTTTCCGGTCCGCCCGAACGCTGTCATTACTTCGTCGAAAATCAGCAGAACGTCATTTTCATCGCACCATTGGCGCAATTTTTTGAGCGTCCCAGCAGGCCATAACCGCATACCAGCTGCTCCCTGGATCATCGGCTCGATAATCAGTCCACCAATCTTGGAAGCGTCGACCAAAGCCAAATATTCAATCGACGGGATACGAGTCACAGGGAATTGATGGGATTTGAACCGATCATGGAAAATCGAAATGCCGCCTAGACTGGATGCACCCAGCGTGTCGCCATGATACGCGTTCTCGAATGAGACAAATCCGATTTTCTGCGATCGTCCGGTTTGCTGAAAATATTGGACCGTCATCTTGACCGCCACCTCGATTGCGGTCGAACCATCATCAGAGTAAAACACTTTGGTCAGACTCGACCCCGGAAGAAGACTGACAAGGCGTCGAGCCAATTCAATCGCCACGGGATTCGTGAATCCGAGGAATGAAGTATGAGCGACCCGCTGAAGCTGTTCGCGGATAGCGCGATTCAGAGCGGGATGACTATGTCCATGAATATTGGTCCAGATCGAAGAGTTCCCATCGAGGTAACTCCTGCCGAGGCTGTCTTCAAGCCAAACGCCTCGCGCCGATGTCAGCACAAGCGGTTCGTGTTCCGGTGCAACCCAGTCAGCCATCTGCGTGAACGGATGCCAAACGTGCGCCTTGTCGTATTCAATCAGAGCTTCGGTCTCGATTTTCATGCGAAAATGGGTGCAATCAGCCCGGATTTTTCACGATAAGATTGGCTTATGGGATTTTTGGGCAATCTGACCCACCAGCGCCGGGCCCCGATAGACTAGTCCCGTGTAGATTTGAACCAGATCTGCTCCAGCGTCGAATCGAGCGGTTGCGTCATCGGCATTCATGATTCCCCCGACTGAAATAACCGGGAGCGCACTATGCTCTTTGATAAATTTCAGCACTTCAAGTGATCGAGTTCTAAGCGGCTTGCCGCTCAGACCGCCAGTTTGCCGTCGTGCCAACGGGACAGCCTGATGGTCAATCGTTGTATTTGTTGCAACGACTCCGGCGAGCTTACATTCCAAGGCGCTTTCGAGAATGTAATCCAGTTGCTCAAACGTCACGTCGGGGGCGATTTTCACGAGAAGTGGTTTTCCGGGATTCCTCAGCTGAATCGCTTCAAGAAGCACCTTGATCGCTCCCTGCTCCTGAAGCTTCCTCAGGTCTGGAGTGTTGGGCGAGCTCACATTGAGGACGAAATAGTCGCCCAGAGCGCGCAATCGATTGAACGATTGAACATAGTCGGAGACTGCGTCCTCCAACGGGACGATCTTCGATTTTCCGATGTTGATTCCAACCGGGATCTTCGGCCAGCGCGACGCAGTCCGGAGATTCTCCAGGCGAGCCGATATTCTTTCCACTCCTTCGTTATTGAATCCCAACCGGTTAATCACTGCCTCCAATTCTGGGACTCGGAATATTCGCGGTCGGGGATTTCCAGGCTGTTCATGGGCCGTAATCGTACCGATTTCGATGAATCCGAACCCCAAAGCTTCCCATGCAGGAAGGGCCACCCCGTTTTTGTCGAATCCTGCGGCCAATCCGACCGGATTCGCGAAATAGAGTCCGAACACCTCTCTGCCCAGCGCCTGATCTTGGTCGCGACGAACGAAATCCAGCGCCCAAGTTTGCCGAGACAACATCTTCAGCATAATCATCGCGAGCTCATGAACCCTTTCCGGGTCCAAAGAAAAGAGCAGTGGGCGCAGGACAGTCTCGTAAAATGTCACAGAAAAGTGGTTAGTGTCAGTTGTCGGTTGTCAGTGAAACGCAGGAGCCAAATTTTGATTGGCCCGTTCTTCCAAAAGACGAAACGCGAAAAACTCGAAAGCGCCACCCTCAAATTGGTGACCAACAGAGCCCCCGACTGATAGCCGACAACTGACACCGGCCACTGATCACTTCCTCGATCACTTCCCAATGCAGAACTCACTGAAGATCTTCCCGAGAATGTCCTCGGTATCGAGTTTTCCGATGACCTCTCCAACGGCATCCAGTGCACCTCGAAGTTCAATCGAGATAAACTCAGGTGATTTTCCTTCCTGGAGGCTTGTGATGGCTGCATCGAGAAGCTTTTCAGCATGCTGAAGGCAGTTCTGATGCCGCGCATTAATGGCCACCCGAACATCAGCAAGCTGAACTTTTTCCCCCATCACCCGGTCCCAGATAGCTTGATTAAGCGCCTCCAGGCCGCTCCTGTCTATGCACGAGAACCGTACGGCCTCGAACTCGCGCCATTCCGGGTGAATCCCGAGATCGGACTTGTTCAAAAGGAGCACGCTTTTTCCCTGTTGAAAGCTTTTCACGCGGGCAGGCGGTTCGCTTCCATCCACAACCTGGATAACGAGATCGGCCAGATCCACCTGCTCGCGCGTTCGGCGAATCCCTTCATTTTCGAGGCGATCAGATGATTCTCGGGCGCCGGCGGTGTCGACTAGTCGAACCGGAATTCCGCGAACATTGATTACTTCTTCGATCGTGTCGCGCGTCGTGCCCGGGATATCACTGACGATCGCGCGATTGTACCCAAGTAACAGATTTAGTAAACTCGACTTACCGACATTAGGCGCTCCGTAGATCACGGTAAGCAGACCGTGCCGCAATACCCGCCCTTGGTCCGCCGTCTCAAGCAAACGTTTAAGGCGCTTTTCCAAGGCCCTCATGCGATCAAGCAAGGTTTTCCCCGTATCAGGATCGATCTCTTCGTCGGGAAAATCGATGTAAGCCTCAACATGGGCTAATATCGTCAGTAACAATTCGCGCGCCTCCGTCATCTCCCTTCCAAGGTTCCCTGACAATTGCTCATTTGCCGCCCTAAGCGCTAGTTCCGTCTGAGCGCGAATCAGGTCCATCACTGCTTCGGCCTGAGTCAGATCCATTTTGCCGTTTAGAAACGCGCGCTGAGTGAATTCGCCCGGCTCCGCCATCCGTGCCCCAGCTTCCAGTACCAGATCCAGTATCCGGCGTGTGACCAGGATCCCTCCGTGGCAACTGATTTCGACGAGATCTTCTCCTGTGTAACTGTTTGGAGCGCGAAACCAGGTCACCAAAACGTCATCCACTTTTCCGGAGGCATCCTGAATCTTGCCGAGCATCACCCTGCGAGGAACAAAGGCATGCAGCGGAACTTCCCCGACATATATCCTCGCCAAAACATTCAAAGCGTTATGACCGGACAATCGGACGACCGCGATTGCCCCTTCTCCGATCGGAGTAGAAATCGCGGCTATGGTTTCTTCAGCGGGCACGGGCTATGAAAGTGAAAAGACAAAAGAGCATAGGAGGCCTGTAGGGATCATCGGGCCACACGGAGCGCATGGGGGCCATAGGCGCAGACGAGAACCTGTTCGGAGTGCCGATGAAAAACGCGTCAGTTCAATTTTTCGTATCCTGGGATCGTCAAAAATTCGACGAATTGATCGCTTGTCGTCAGGTCGCCGAAAAGAGTCGACGCTTCCTGATACCTTCCCTTTTCAAACTGCTTTTCCCCAACGATCGTCTTGATCTTGCCTAGTTCTTCCTCAAGCACCGTGTGAAACAACTCTTTCGTCACTTTTCGGCCGTCGGAGAGAACGCCGCGAGGGCTTCTAATCCATTGCCAAACCTGCGCTCTCGAAATCTCGGCCGTCGCTGCATCTTCCATGAGGTTGAAAATCGGCACCGCTCCGGAGCCGCGAAGCCACGCTTCGATATATTGAATTCCGACGCTGACGTTTGTTCGTAAGCCTTGCTCGGTGATCGGCTCAGCCGGTCCAAATTTCAGTATATCGGCCGCTTCGATGTTCACATCCTCCCGTTTTCGGTCGATCTGGTTGGGACTCTTCATCACCGCGTTGAACGCTTCAAGAGCGACCGACACTAAGCCAGGGTGTGCGACCCAGGTACCGTCGTGCCCGTCATTCGCTTCTCTTTCCTTGTCTGCCTTAACCTTTGCAAACGCCTCGGCATTCGCCTTTTCGTTGTTCTTGATTGGAATCTGCGCCGCCATTCCGCCCATCGCGTGGACGCCGCGACGGTGGCAGGTCTTGATACACAGCAGTGAATACGATCTCATGAAATGCGTGGTCATCGTGACCAAGGCTCGATCGGCCAACACGAATTCCGGGTCATTCCTGAACCGCTTAATACAGCTGAATATGTAATCCCAACGGCCGCAGTTAAGACCGGCCGAATGTTCACGAAGCTCGTAGAGGATCTCATCCATCTCGAATGCAGCCATGATCGTTTCGATCAGGACAGTGGCCCGAATTGTCCCACGCGGAACTCCCACGGCGTCCTGCGCGAAGTTGAAAACGTCGTTCCACAATCGAGCTTCCCGGTGGCTCTCCATTTTCGGAAGATAAAAATAGGGCCCGGAACCCCGCTTGATCAGTTCGGTCGTATTGTGAAAGAAATAGAGGAGAAAATCGAACAAACAGCCGGAAACCGGCTCCCCGTCGACAAAGAGGTGCTTTTCAAGAAGGTGCCAGCCTCGTGGGCGAACAAACAGGACGGCCGGATTTTCTTTCAGTCGATAGGCTTTCCCTTCCGGGCTCGTGTAGTCGATTCGGCGGCGAACCGCATCGAACAGATTCAACTGGCCTTCGATCATGTTCGCCCAAGTCGGCGCGTTCGCGTCTTCGCAGTCCGCCATGAACACCTTCGCTCCGGAGTTGAGAGCGTTGATAATCATCTTTCGATCGGTCGGACCGGTGATCTCTGTCCGCCTATCCTGCAGATCAGATGGAATTGCAGCTCCGGTCCAGTCGCCAGCCCGAATTTCTGCCGTCTCAGGAAGGAACTCGGGCAATTTGCCTGCGTCCAATTCGTCCTGCCTTTCCTGTCTCCGTTTCAGAAGATCGAGTCTGCGTGAATTAAACTCCCGGTGCACTTTGGCGACAAGCTCAAGGGCGTCGTGTGTTAAGATCTGGGCCGCACTTTCGGACGTTTCACCCGTTACGACCACACCCTCCGGTAATTGATTTTTCATAACTTATTTGATTGTTTGAATCGCGAGACGCTCACACAAAAGCTTTAGACCCTAAATCGTTCACGCCAGAAAAGCCAATTCCAGCAGCCTGCCATTTGTCGCGCCCGTCAAAAATGCTCATCGTTTCTTCGTTCCCTGATTTGCCACCCGGACCGAACCGTGGTTTGGATCTCGTATGAGCAAAATTCGAGTCGTCGTCTGGGGCGAGAATGTCCATGAGCAGAAATCCGAAGCGATTCGCAAAGTTTATCCGGAAGGCATCCATGAATGCATCGCGAACGGCCTTTCATCCGATGAAGCTTTCGAAGTCGGGACGGCAACCCTTCAACAGCCTGAGCACGGCTTGCCGGAAGCCCGCCTGGCCGAAACAGACGTCCTCATTTGGTGGGGACACATCGCTCATCGCGATGTCGCCGACGAAGTGGTCGATAGGGTTCAGAAGCGCGTTCTCGAAGGAATGGGCCTGGTGGTACTGCATTCGGGTCACTATTCCAAAGTGTTTAAGCGATTAATGGGAACGACCTGTTCTCTGATTTGGCGGGAAGCAGGTGAAAAGGAGCGACTTTGGGTCTGCAATCCCGGCCACCCAATTGCCCAGGGGATCGATCATTATTTCGAAATACCTCACGAAGAGATGTACGGCGAACCGTTCGGAATTCCTGCACCGGAAGAGACAGTGTTTATTTCCTGGTTTGAAGGAGGCGAAGTCTTCCGCTCCGGATGCTGCTGGAGACGGGGCAACGGAAAGATTTTCTATTTCCGTCCAGGTCACGAATCTTTCCCGACGTATCGTCAGACGGAAGTTCAAACCGTTCTACGAAACGGGGTCCACTGGGCGGCACCTGAAGGCTCGCGCTGGGTCGACAGCATCCCGAACGTCAAGGTTTCACCAGAAGGAATTCGCCAGGAGTAGGCGAGGAAGTTGCCAGTGTCAGTTGTCAGTGCTGGCTGACAACGACTTCCTCTCAACGTCTAAAAAGCCAGCTGAGAAGCGTTAGTACGACACTGAGCAGCACGCAGGTGACAATGGGGAAATAAAACGAGAAGTTTCCTTTCTGGACGGAAATATCGCCTGGGAGCTTGCCGAACCAGGCGAACAAACCAGGAAAACGCCACAGCAAACCTCCCACAACGATCAGGACCGCTCCGATCAAGAATAAAAGTTTCCCGACATCGTGCATACAAATGCATTCTACTGTTCCGACCGGCTAGTTCAACGACCGGGTATCGACACGCCGCGCACGATCTGCTTGCACCCGGCTCCTCAAAAAGATAGTGGGTTCGCTGGAATAGCCCACAATCACTACTCCAGACTCAGATGTCCAATTGACCTCGTTTCCTGCCCTCATGTTCTTCGCTTTTTACGTTCACCATCTGAGTCCATTCCTGATTCAGTTTAACGACCAGATCGGCGTCCGATGGTACGGCCTGGCCTATATCGCCGGATTCATTGCTGGATTTTATCTGATGAAGTGGCTGGCTCGAAACGGCTACGGTTCGCTTCGGGAAAATCAGGTAGGCGACTTCATTTTTTACGCTGCTCTATTTGGCGTTCTTGTCGGGGGACGGATTGGGTACGTGTTGTTTTACCGCCCCTCGATGATCACGGAGGATCCGCTCGGAATTTTGCGCGTCTGGGATGGTGGTATGGCGAGCCATGGAGGGATACTTGGCCTTGTCATTTTTAGCGCGATCTATGCCCGCCTTCATCGAATCTCATGGACCGGCGTCGGCGATAATCTCGTCACGGCCGCTCCAATTGGACTTTTTTTTGGGCGGCTTGCAAATTTCATCAATGGCGAACTTTACGGCCGGATCACGACTGTTCCGTGGGCAATGCAGTTTCCAGGCGAATTGCTGGATCATCCGAATGAAGCGGCTCAGGCAATCGAGCAGACTACAAAGCTGGACCCCTCGCTGAACAACGTCCCCGATATTATCGTTGCGGCCCGGCACAGCGAACCAGTTCGTCAGATCCTCGCCGGAGTGCTCACACCGCGACATCCGAGCCAGCTTTATGAAGCTTTTCTCGAGGGACTGCTCTTATTTTCATTGCTCCTTATCATTCGCCTGAAGTTCAAGAAACCCGACGGAGTGACCACGGGTTGTTTTTTCATTCTTTACCCCGTGATGCGGATCATTGGGGAATTCTTCCGGGAGCCCGATGCACCGTTGACCGGACCGTTCACTCGCGGCCAATTTCTGTCGCTCTTCATGTTCCTTGTCGGGATCGTGTTTCTTTGGATCGCCTTCCGGCGAAATAAAGGCCCGGAGAAACCGGTGTAGGATTTGCTGGTCGCCTGGGTGCGAATAGCTTTTTTTTCCTGGGGGCATATTGGTGGTGGTTCGGCCATATAAGTCTTATAGGTCTTATAAGTCGTATATTGCCACCCAGGAGTTCCTCAGGTTTACCTTGGAGTCAGTCTCAGAAATTCGTTTGGACCGATTTTGACCAGAACGATGCGCGGGTCGTACTGCTTTTTCACCTGGTAAAGCTCCACTTGCCCGGTGTCATCCCTGCCGACTTTGTAGGCATTATATTCGCGCACTTTTGCAGGTTGATTAGTTTGGAGGAAATAACCTTGTTTGTTCCACTTCAAGACCTCTCGGCCGGGATTTTGGCGGGGATCGACCTTTAGCGTAATTGGATCGGCCACCGCAGTCGGTTCAATCACTCGCTCCAATATGAGTCTTCGTTGAGCGCCGACCGATACTGCCAGGGCGAACAGAAACATTAGAAAGAGGACCCCTCCAATCATCCCATAGGAAATAGGCCCGTCAGGCGTTTGTTCGACCGGCTCTCGATTCATTTAGCGGCGACCCTGATACCGCTTCATTTGAGCAGGAAGCAACATCGGCAGCGGGTTGAGCGCAGTGCTACGTGTGGAATTCACAAAGCGGTCCGACATCCGCTTTAATTCCTGCCAACGCTCCCAGTCCAAGTCCGGCGCTCCGACAATTTGCCTGAGCAAGCTTCGCCATTCGGTGAGAGCTCGCTCTATATCACCTTGCCGAAGCAATTCGTTCACGAGCTTATGGCGCGGGGTCTGATTTTCGACAACTTCTCGAATGACCTCGGCCGCGCCTGCGCCATACGCCGGCGGGACCCCCATTTCGAGGTACCCGGCAAAATCAGCTCGTCGATAGGTTTGCTGGCAAACCGACCCAAGACGCCCACCAAATGGCGATTCATCCGGAGCGAAACGGTGTCCTGCCCGCAAGTTGCCCAGGTCAAACACGAGATCCTCGACAGGGTAATCCGGACGCTCGAGTGCAGCGGCAATCGCGAGTCCTTCGCCTTGATTGAAGAAACTGAAGAGCATACCGCGTTGTGTTGGTTCACCGATTTCATTGATCAACCCAAGCTGGCGCCACGCGAAGGCTGGAGTCATCCCAAGTTCTAAAGATTCACACTCGGTTTTGAACTCGCATCCCCTGCAGACTTCGGGATAGTCCCGCTTCGTCTCTGGATCGTCCAACCATCGACCGTGATTATCCAGATAACCTTGGGCTTTGACCTCATCGAATCGGTACCGAGCCACAAGCGTGGTTCCACGATCAATCAGGTTCGATAACTTCCCCTGCATTCGCTCGGTGACAAAGGGGAGCACCGCTCCTTGGAACTCGTCCGACTCAAACACCGGTTTCACACCAAGCAAAGGATGCTTTTGCCGAAGGAATTTTCGCAGCCATTTGATTGGACGCACATGCCGATCTGAAACAGTCCCAACCGCCACTTCTCGCCCATAAATATAGTGCCGAGGACCCACCTGAATCCTGCAAAGGTTACCAAAGCCGAGCCCTTCGAGCGCAGCCGGGATCGCCAACCGCGGGCGCCAGCGACCGTTCGCGGTCCGAGTAAAAAGCCGTCCGAGGGTCGTATCGCCGAGGGCCGGCTGTTTCTGCCATTCTCCATGCGAGTCGCGCATCTCAACTTCGTGCCGCCGCACAAATCGTCCTCGCTCGCCGTCCACGCGCAATCCGCATGGACGTACGCCTCCGTCGTAGAATCGTTCGACACCGAGCGTGAGTGGCTTTGTCGAGAACAACCGATGCGAGAGATCGAGCGCGCTTCGAAACGGATCTTCCTGGTGAGAAACGGCTACCTGCATCACCGCCAGAAATGATGGCCAGTCAATTGGATCCGGCCGTTTCAGTTTCAACGGAAACGCCTCGTGTAATCGAGGCACATCGGGCGTGACGAGGGCATACCCAGTCTCGTCAAGTCCGCGACGTCCAGCCCGGCCAAACATTTGCAATAACTCGTCGGGACGCACATGCCGCTGAAAGTTGCCAGCCATGTAGTGAGTGCCACTCACCAGCACGGATCGCATCGAGAAGTTGATGCCGGCAGCGAGTCCCATAGTCGCGACCACGACGCGCAACTGGCCTCGCTTAGCCAGCGGTTCAATGATTCCTGCCCGCACCGCATAACTGAGTCCGCTGTGGTGAAATGCGACTCGATGCCTCAAAAGCCTCGCGAGCGGTTCACCGGCAGCGGTTGCCTGTTCCTGACTGAGTGCCAACGGTTCTTCCGTTGCGACCGCGCCAGTCAGCGCTTGAGCCAGGTCCTCCGCCACTTTCCGGCGTGGAGCAAAAATCAACACCGGCCCGAGGTCGGCCAACAGCGCACGAGAGATCAGCTTTGGCCAATAGCCGTTTGTGACATTGAGCGGCTGCGCAGGCAGATCACTCAAAATCACTTCATCGAGAGGCACCGGGCGTTCCTTGTGCGCAACCAAGGTCGCGGGTCGTCCGATCGATTCCAGCCATGCGACAACGTCTTGCGGATTCGCAACGCTTCCGCTCAGGAGAAGGATCTGGGTTTCCGGTGGCGCAAGCGTGAGAATCAGTTCATAGTTCATCCCGCGGACCGGATCAGCAAGCAGCTGATACTCGTCGATGACCAATAGCTTGGGGCCGTCCCGGCGCAAAAAACGGCCCTTTTGCGTCTCCAGGGTAGCGACAACCACTTTTGCGCCTAGATTGTCCGCCAGATCTCCAGTCGAAATTCCGACATCCCAGCCGCGAGCCCGCCACTCGGCCAATTTATCGTTGGCTAATGCCCGCGTTGGCACCGTGTAAACCGCTTGGCCGCGAAGCGATTCATAGAGCAATTCGAAAATGTAGGTTTTTCCTGCGCCGGTGGGCGCCTGGACCACAACATCTTTACCGTCTCGCAACAGGGTCACTGCGTCCTGTTGCCATTTGTCTGGGATGATCAGGTTGACCATCTGCTCACAACTGCTCTCTTTTTCTGCGTTTCGTACCGCATCGAAGCCCAATCATCAACAGGAACAAAGCAAATCCGCTTCTCGCTGCGCAGGAATATCCTGCGGTTGACTTGAGACTACGGCCAACAACAAAAGAGCACAATGAGCTGGGAATTAGGCCAGCTTCGACCGGAAAGCGGGTTGCGTGCAGGCGCACTTTGTAATTTGTCGATTGGCGAGCCCGTCAGTGGATATTTTGGGACAAGCAGACCAAAGACAACGGGTGGACTGTTGCTTTCTGAACATCCGCATCGACTTCCCCTTTTGGCTGAATAGATGGCTTCCCCTTGGGGGCGACCCTAGGAAGACATTGGCACACCGGTTGCTCTAGTAGCGAATGGCTTCATTCGGGGGAGGTCCGAATGTTAATTCGCGTGGGACGGCCACAAAAGGGGGGTGACCTTTACCAGGGTAGACAAGGGAAAGTAAGGTCAGTCGTGGACGTGCACGTGAACACCTTGCGAGGAAGTCGACTTGGAGGGAGTCGTACTTCCTCGCAGCATTTTTAGCTATGGCTAATGCAGCGAGGGAACGCTGCCGCCCGGAAGGTGCGGCGGGTGGTTACCCGACATGAAAAAAATCGAGGCGATCATCAAACCGTTTAAACTGGAGGAGGTAAAGTCGGGACTTGCCGAACTTGGGATAGAGGGTATGACCGTGAGCGAGGTCAAAGGGTACGGGAATTCAACCAACGGTGCGCGACCGCGCTATAGTACAACGCGGCTGCCGTTCATCCCGAAGCTGAAAGTTGAACTGATCGTCAAAAACGAATTGCTAGGCTCGGCCATTGCTGCAATAAAGCAATGCGCGCGAACCGGGACACGTGGCGATGGCAAAATCTTCGTTCAAGATCTCCTCGAGGTTATCCGGATACGAACGGAAGAGCGCGGAGATCAAGCACTTTAAGGACTGTCCATCGAGCTGCGTTCGGGCGTTCTCGTTTTAGCTCCGTCCTGTCTAAATCCCTCAACCTCCAACTCTAACACATCTACCCCAAATATGACCCCAGACGAAGTAACAGCGTTCATTAAAGAAAAAGGAATTAAATTAATCGACTTCAAGTTCACCGATCTTCTCGGGACTTGGCAGCATTTCACCACGACGTTAAACGAATACAGCGAGGACATCTTCTCGGACGGTCTGGGCTTTGACGGCTCCAGTATCCGTGGATGGAAAGCGATTCACGCCAGCGACATGCTGGTGATTCCTGATCCGGCGACCGCTTGGATTGACGCTTTCAACGCGGAGCCGACGCTAAGCTTCATTTGCACGATTCAGGACCCGATTACTCGCGAACCGTACGATCGCGACCCGCGCGGTGTCGCTGAAAAAGCCGAAGCCTATCTGAAGAGCACCGGTATCGCAGATACGGCATTTTTCGGTCCGGAAGCCGAATTCTTCATTTTCGACGATGTCCGGTTCGAGTACAACTCCAATAGCTCGTTTCACAGCGTCGACAGCGTCGAAGGCATCTGGAACTCGGGCCGCGAAGAGTTTCCGAACCTCGGTTATAAGGTTCGCCATAAAGAGGGGTACTTTCCGGTACCGCCGGCTGACACGCTCCAGGACATTCGAAATGAGATGTGTCTGGAGCTCGAAAAAGCAGGCGTACCGATCGAGCGGCAGCACCATGAGGTGGCAACCGCCGGGCAGGCGGAGATCGATATCCGTTTTGCGCCGTTGCGGAGCATGGGCGACCAGATGATGTATTACAAGTACATCCTCAAAAACGTCGCCAAGAAGTATAACAAGGTGGTTACGTTTATGCCCAAACCGCTATTTGGGGATAATGGCTCCGGGATGCACACGCATTCTTCGCTGTGGAAGGATGGCAAACCGCTCTTTGCCGGCGACAAATACGCGGGTCTGAGCGAAATGGCTCTCTTCTATATTGGCGGCGTTTTGAAGCATGCTCAAGCGCTTACAGCGTTTTGTAATCCGACAACCAACAGCTACAAGCGCCTTGTTCCAGGATTTGAAGCACCAGTCAACCTCGCGTATTCCGCCCGAAACCGTTCCGCGGCAGTTCGAATCCCAACGTATTCTCCGAATCCAAAGGCCAAACGAATTGAATTCCGTACCCCGGATCCGGCCGCGACATCCTATCTGGCATTCTCGGCGATCATGCTTGCCGGACTAGACGGAGTGCAAAACCGGATTGATCCGGGCGATCCTCTTGACAAAAACCTCTACGAACTTCCACCCGAAGAACTCGCTAAAGTTCCAACGGTGCCGGATTCGTTGCTCGGCGCAATCGAAGCACTTGAAGCAGATCACGAGTTCCTGCTCAAAGGAGACGTGTTCACCAAAGACTTCATCGATAACTGGATCGAACTGAAGAAGAAAGAATACGATTCACTTCGTCTCCGTCCGCATCCCTACGAGTTCTTCATGTACTTCGACCTGTAGAACTTGTTTGAAGCGAGTTTCTGCTCGGAGAGCGCCCGGCAACGGCTGGGCGCTCTTTTTTTTTATGACCGTCCGGAGGCGCGCTCAGTCTTCGACGACGATTCGGCGGCTTTCAAAATCATCTCAAAACTGCTTTTTTGTCTTGCTAGAATCAGCTGTTAGAGCCTGTGTTACATACCCAACCACCCCCTGAGGTCTTTCCAGCATGCGAAAAGGTTATTTAGCTCTCGTCCTGCACGCACATCTGCCTTTCGTGCACCATCCGGAATACCCTGATTTCCTTGAGGAAGACTGGTTGTTCGAAGCGATTACAGAGACATACATCCCACTTTGGCAGGTGTTCGAGGGCCTCCTAAGGGACGGTGTCCACTTCCGGCTGACATTGTCACTGACCCCTCCGCTCTGCGCGATGTTGAATGACGAACTCTTGCGTGAGCGGTATCTGCGATATCTCGATCGCGCGATCGGTCTTTCAAAACGTGAAATTGATCGTACCCAATCGCAGCCTGAGATCAACCATCTGGCAAGAATCTATCATTCACGCTTTCTGGAGTGCCGAGAGATTTACGTCGATCGGCTAAAACGCGATTTAGTCGGCGCGTTCAAGCGATACCAGGACGCCGGTTATCTGGAGATCATTACGTGCGCAGCAACTCATGGATTTCTACCGCTCATGGCGCAGTTTCCCGAGGCCGTTCGAGCACAGATACAGATCGCCCGCGACGATTATGTGGCCAATTTCGGGCGCAAACCGAGAGGGATCTGGCTTCCGGAATGCGCTTATTTCCCGGGACTCGAATCCTACCTTCAAGAGGCTGAAATCCGTTGGTTTTCTCTGGACGCTCACGGTTTAATGTTCGGGAATCCGCGGCCACGCTATGCCATTTTTACCCCATGTTTCACGGCCGCAGGGCCGGCTGCTTTCGGCCGGGATCGCGAGTCGAGCAAACAGGTGTGGAGCGCCCAGGAAGGGTATCCCGGTGACCCGGCTTACCGAGATTTTTACCGGGACGTCGGATACGATTTAGATATTGATTATTTGCGCCCCTATTTGCCCCAAGATGGCGCGCGGAGATTCACGGGCATTAAGTATCATCGAATCACTGGCCGGACTTCAAACAAACAGATTTACGTTCCAGGCTGGGCTGAAGCCGCCGCGGACTATCATGCCGGGGATTTTATGGTCAGCAGAACGAACCAAATCCAAAACCTGATACAATCAACCAATATTGAGCCGCTGGTGCTCAGTCCGTTCGACGCGGAATTGTTCGGACATTGGTGGTATGAAGGGCCCAGGTTCTTGAATCTGTTTATTCGCAAAGCGGTATACGACCAGAAGGTCTTCGAATTGACGACGCCGAGCGCCTACCTGGAAGGTCATGACACACTCCAGATCGTTGCCCCGAGTCCTTCGAGTTGGGGCCACAAAGGGTTCTGGGAAGTCTGGCTAGACGAATCCAATTCCTGGATCTATCCGCACCTGCACGCAGCAGCTCGGCGTATGACAGAGGCTGCCCGCGCAGCGGTTAAAGAACCGGCCAAATGGAAGGAACGGGTTCTAAAACAGATGGCGCGAGAGCTTCTGCTGGCGCAGTCGAGCGATTGGGCGTTTCTCATGAAAACCGGCACCGCGCGCGATTACGCCGCTAAGAGGACGAGAGACCATATCCTCCGGTTTACACGACTATACGACCAGCAAAAAGGTGGCATGATCGACGAAGAATTCCTTTCAAACTGCGAGTGGCGAGACAACATATTCCCTGCCTTGAACTGGAAGTATTATGTTTAATCGCGCCTTCCGGCTAACGGGCATTGCGCTAGTACTCTGTATTTTTGGTCTTCGAACGGCGGTTGCCGCTACGGGTGAAACACCGGACGCGGAACCGAATCCGGATCAATTGCTCTTTGTGCCCCCACCGACCGAGGGGGTCATCAGCTTAGGAGTCTACGATAACGATGGCAAACTGATCCGTGTACTGAAGAAAGCGGCCGAAGTCGACTCGTTCAAAGCCGCATCGGACGGCCTCATTATTGATTGGGACAAAACCGACGCAAACGGAAAGCCCGTCCCGAACGGCAAATACTACGCCCGTGGAGTGCTGATTGGCGATTTTACCATCCAGGGAGTCGCGTTTCACCTGAACGATTGGGTCGATTCCAAAAGCAATACCAGGATCCGCAAGATTACCTCGGCAACCCTGCTGAATTCGCTACGCCCGACGGTGATTGCTGAAGCCGCTCAGTCGGAGGTAGTAGTCTTTGATACAAACGGCACCCAGACGAAGGCTGTTCCGCTGGAGTTCACTCCCGCCTCTATCAAATCCACGGGACCGAACCTTCTCGTGTTCGATTCCGCGCAACTCGCGCTGATCGATCCGACGGCGGCTACGGCGGCGCCGCGGCAGACCTTCTCCGATATTCGCGACGCGGATGCCTTGGGTGACCGACTTTTGGTCCTGACCGGAAATCAGATAATGTACCTGTCCAATTCCGCACCGCAGGATTTGAAATCGCCGGCCGAGGACCTCTATCGATGCGCAGTGCTCAGCAACTCGATCGTCGTTGCATCAAAAGGCGCAAACATCTGGCGGCTGATTGGTTCGGACTTCGTTGCGATCGACCCGGGTGAAACCGGAGAACTTCTCGACATGAACGCAGGCGCTCAGGACAGCGTCTGGCTCCTGGTCAAAACGACATCCGCCACGTTGCTGAAGCAGATCGATTCTTCCGGCAAAATGCTTCGGGAAATCGAACTGCCCCAGGAACTGCAGAACGTCACGCGCCTGGGCGCGGCGCGCGATAACGATGCGCTTTTGTTGATATCTCAAAATGATTCGACTCAACAAGTGATCGGAATCCGGTTCCAGGCCGCGAACCAAGGTAAGTCGATCTGGGAAAAGTGGTTTGATCGTTCTCTGACCAGCTATCACTTCTTTGACCTGAAAGATGGCAAAGTCATCCCGGCCGACGCCCGGGTGGAATCCCCTCCCGTTTTTGTGAAGCCGGCGAATGATCCCATGGAGAATACCCGCCAGGCGCAGTTTCAGTTGAGTGTTGCCGCGGATGATTCCGGAGCCTGGATCACTAACTCGGACGGACTCCCGTTGATCCAGGTCTGCACAACAAAAGACATCAAGCAGACTCGCTGCCTCTCGGATGGCGCCAACGGACTGCGTGTCTGGGTTTCGGACGGATCGGTGGTTGAAGAGTATCATCTGCCGAACCTCGAGAATCTGTTTCGGTTCGATGCGGGATCATTCGATTGATTCGCCTGCGAAGCCACCTTAGGCGCGAAGGCTCGCTTCATGTGAAATATACGACGTATAGGTCCTATACGACTTATACGCGCCACGCAGGCCAACCCGAGGTTTTATTCGCCAAACGATGAGAACTCTGCGCTAAGATTCATCACGACGAAAATCTCATTGCCGGATGAACATTATCTATTTCGACCTCGAAACCCAGCGGACAGCGAATGACGTCGGCGGATGGGATAAAAAACGAGACATGGGCATGTCAGTCGGAGTGACTTACAGCACCGCTCTCAATGAATATCGGATCTATCCGGAAAAGCGCGTCAACGATCTGGTCCAGCAGTTGCTGCGTGCAGACCTCGTTGTTGGGTTCAATCTTGTAAACTTCGATTACGAGGTCTTGATGGGCTATACAATCCTCGATCTCCCGCACCAACTAAGGACGCTGGATCTTCTCGTAGAAATCGAGCAGGCACTCGGCAACCGTCTCAAGCTGGATAACATCGCCCAAGCGACACTTGGACTCGGCAAGACCGCAGATGGAGTTGATGCGATTAAGTGGTGGCGGGAGAAGCGCCTTCTCGAAATAGCCGAGTATTGTTGCTTCGACGTCAAAGTCACCAAACTGGTTCACGAACATGGCCTTGCGCATCGCGAAGTTTTCTATACGGACAAATTCAGCAGGAAACAGCGGGTCGAAATAAAATGGTAAAGCGGCAGTCACCGCGCTTTATTGCTGTTCATCCTCGACGACCGCGATTGAAAGAACACTCCAAGAACTCATCACATGATTTTGCCTCTGCGCTCAACAAAGGAAGTCTGGGCGTTTGATTGGTTCGATCTGGATGTGCCGATCCAGTTCGGATCGATGTTCATTCTTCCAACCTGCCTTTACCTGGTGCATCGACACACTCGCATGTTGCTTGCACACGAGTTTGTCCGGGAACTCGACCAAAGACGGGTCGAACTTTTTCTGCATCGGGCATTTCAGGAAAAGGGCGCTCCAGATGAGTTGCTGGTGCCGGATGTCGACGAGTGGGATGAAGCCGTGTGGCGTAGCTTTTCGAAAGAGTACCAGTGCCGAATCAACCTCGTGGATGTGGAAACGACCGAGCTCGACCCAACCGAGGATGATGCCCTTGAATCGCAGCTAAGCAACCTGATCGCCGGTCCAGCCGAAAGTTTGCTCGCAACTCACGGAGCTGCATCTGTTGCCCAGGGACTGGTAAAAGCGGTCAAACATACGCGTTCTCGCGACAAGCAACGCGCTTTGCTCGCTAAGGCGCTCGAACTGACCGAGAACCTTCCAGAAGCTCTCGTCGAACTTGCGGACCTGGATTTCCAGGAAGGTAATCTGGACGAAGCGGCCGAAGGCTTTACAAAAGCCGCCGAGTTCGCCGCACCCTCCCACGTTCAAGGGGAGCCCGGGTCTTTTCTGCGAGCTCAGCACGGGCGGCTGATCGTGTCATGGCAAAAAGGAGACTTGAGCGAGGCCGTTGCGATCGGTGAGGAACTGCTGTTTGTCGATCCAGCGGATCATTCGGGCGTGCGCTTCCTGGTTCCATTGCTCCAACTCGCTCTGAACCAGTTCGAAACCGCCAACGAATACTTTACCTGGTACCGGCAATCGTATCCAGGCGACCTGGAAGATCCTGGTTTCATGTTCGGATGGGGGCTCACCTTGTTCGAGTTCGACGAAGAAACGAGTGCCATCGAACGCTACAAGCGAGGAATGCTCCAAAACCTCTATCTCGCGCCGCTCCTACTCGATCTGCCTGAGCCCTCTCCTGAGCTCTGGCAACATCACCAGCGAGGGGACTACAATTACGCGATCGAATTCGTCGATTCCTTCGGCGTAATCTGGGAGCGAGACGCAAGCGCAACACGCTTTCTTCGAGAAGTCTACGTCAGCCTGCTTCCGCAGCTTGACGCTTTGATCGACGTCCGTCGCCAAATGGCCGAAATCCAGGACAACCGGTATGAACCGGATCATCGCAAAATTTGGGAAAGACTGGTGGCCGAAGAACAGCAGCAGATCGCACGCTGGGGACTTGGCGCCGCCTGAGGCGGCGCGGAGACGAGTTCGCGGTTCAAGGTTCAGGGTTCCGGGGTTTAGTTCCTGCGAAGCTGGATTTTGTAACTCGGAACTTCGAACCCGGAACTTCGAACCCGGAACCGTCGCGGTCTCCGACCGCGACGAGTTGACTTCGCGTTGAGATTTGCCACCGTTGTTGCCCATGTTGCGTTACCTCACCGGCATCCAGCCGTCCGGACCCCTGCATGTCGGAAATTATTTCGGCGCGTTGCGTCCGGCAACCGAGCTGCAGAACAAAGGAGAAGCGTTTTATTTCGTCGCGGACTATCACGCATTGACGTCGATTCATGATCCGGCGCTCCTGAGAGAGTATGTTCGGGGAGTTGCGATCGATTTTCTCGCGTGCGGACTCGATCCGGCAAGAGCCTGCTTTTTCAAGCAATCGGATGTCCCAGCCGTCACGGAGCTTTCCTGGATCCTCAGCAGCGTGACGCCGTTAGGGTTGTTGGAACGAAGTCATTCCTACAAGGACAAGCTCGCGCACGGCATTGCTCCCTCTCATGCCCTCCTCGCCTACCCCGTCCTGATGGCGGCAGATATTCTTCTCTACGACAGCGATGTGGTGCCGGTCGGCAAAGACCAGAAGCAGCATCTAGAGATTACCCGCGATCTCGCCGTCAAATTTAACGAAGCGTACGGTGAAGTGTTCAAGTTGCCTGAACCGGATATCCGAGATGAGGTCGCCACGATCATCGGATTGGATGGCCAGAAAATGAGCAAGAGCTACGGCAACACGATCGGACTATTTCTGCCCGAAAAAGAGTTGCGCAAAAAAGTGATGAGCATTGTCACGGATTCAACTCCGGTGGAAGCTCCAAAGGACCCGGCAAAATCTGCCATTGTTTCCCTCTACAAGCTGTTCGCTGCGCCGGAAGAGGTATCCGCAATGGAAGCCGATTTCCGAGCAGGAGGAATCGGCTACGGCGAGTTCAAGAAACGTCTGTTCGAGGCGATCTGGCAGAAATTTGCTCCCATGCGGGAACGCCGCGCGGAACTTGAATCAGACCCGGGACACGTGGAGAAAATCCTTGCAGAGGGCGCGACCAAAGCCAGGGACGTTGCGAGCAAAACAATGGCCAGGGTAAGGCACGCCATCGGACTGTGAATCACCATTGCGGAATAAAGAGCTAACGATTATCTACTGTTTTCGCTAAATTCGTTTTAGTAAACGTTGATATGTTCAGGGAGATCAGTGGCACGCAGAAGACGATGAGTTCCGATTCACCCCAAAGCGCAAACGACGCGCTCGCGTCCGAGAAAGTTCAAGTCGACCGAAAGGTATTCTTCCTCGATTTAAAGGAAAATCAGCGCGGGCGCTTCGTTAAGATCACCGAAGACGTCGGCGGGCGTCGCGACACAATCATGCTGCCCGCGAGCGCCTTTGAAGATTTCATCAGTGCCCTCGAACGGCTGTTCGAATTCGAGCAGAGCTTGTGAGGCGGGCGCCAAGCGGGTTCGCGGTTCAAAGTTCCGGGTTCGGCTCCCTTTAGTCACTAGGAAAGCGGCACTCTAAACCTTGAACTCCGAACTTCGAACTTCGATCTTCGCGCCCGTTCCGCGTTTGACGTTTGCGCTTCGTCCGCTAATCTGCCAACGCCCATGCCTAAGAACAGAGATCTCCATAAGATTCTGCTGATTGGTTCCGGCCCGATCGTTATCGGACAGGGGTGCGAGTTTGATTATTCGGGAGTCCAGGCCTGTAAAGCCTTGATGGAAGAGGGCTACGAAGTCGTCCTGGTCAATTCCAATCCGGCGACAATCATGACGGACCCGGAATTCGCCGGACGGACCTACATCGAGCCGATCACGGTCGAGATTGTTGAGAAAATCATCGAGCGTGAAAAGCCAGATGCCTTGTTACCAACGCTCGGCGGCCAGACGGCGCTCAATGCGGCCATGGAACTCTATCGTGCCGGGATCCTCGAGAAGCATCAGGTACGCTTGATCGGTGCAAATGCAGAAGCTATCTCCAAGGGCGAGGATCGCCAACTATTCAAAGAGGCAATGGTTCGGATCGGACTGGATGTCGCCAAGTCCGGCACCGCGCACAGCATCGAAGAAGCGAGACTCGTCGCGTCGAGTATCGGATCGTTTCCGCTGATTATTCGTCCCGCATACACTCTCGGAGGTGCCGGAGGCGGTATCGCCTACAACCGGCTGGAATTTGAAGAGATCGTAAACCGCGGATTGGACCAATCACCTGTCACCGAAGTGCTGATCGAGGAATCGCTTCTTGGTTGGAAAGAATTCGAGATGGAAGTGATGCGCGATTGTGCTGACAACTGCGTGGTCATTTGCTCGATTGAAAACTTTGACCCGATGGGGATTCACACCGGAGACTCGATCACGGTTGCTCCCGCGCAAACGCTGACGGATCGCGAGTACCAGATCATGCGCGACGCATCATTTGCGGTAATTCGTGAAATCGGAGTCGAAACGGGCGGATCAAATATCCAATTTTCGGTCAATCCCGAGAACGGGCGGATGGTCGTCATTGAAATGAATCCGCGCGTCTCCAGATCTTCCGCGCTCGCATCCAAGGCGACTGGATTCCCAATCGCAAAAATTGCGGCGAAACTAGCTGTCGGATACACTCTGGACGAAATTCGAAACGACATCACGCGGGAAACACCGGCCAGTTTCGAGCCGGTAATTGACTATTGCGTCGTCAAGATTCCACGGTTCACATTTGAGAAATTTCCACAAGCGGATCCGACGCTGACGACCCAGATGAAGAGCGTGGGCGAAGCGATGGCGATCGGTCGGACATTCAAAGAATCGCTGCAGAAGGCACTTCGGTCCCTCGAGATCGGCCGATTCGGACTCGGTGCGGATGGCAAAGATCGTGAGCCGCGAACGCACACTGGCGCATGGGACCTCGAAGAAATTCAACGGAAGCTGGTAAATGCTTCCTGGGACAGAATATTCCATATCCGATACGCTCTGCTGGCCGGAATAAGAATTGACCAACTGCACGGACTCACAGGGATCGATCCATGGTTTCTGGAAAATATCCGCCAGATTGTCTCCGAGGAAAAAACCATCGCGAGCGGTGAGTATAACTTGCGCCGGGCAAAGCAGTACGGATTCTCCGATCGGCAGCTAGCCTTTTTGACCGGGTCGACCGAAAGCGAGATGCGCGCGAAACGGATTCGGGAAGGGGTCACGCCCACCTACCGTCTTGTCGACACCTGCGCCGCAGAGTTCGAAGCTTACACACCTTATTATTATTCGACTTACGGGGAGGAAGACGAAACGTCCAGCGGCAACAGGCGCAAGATAATGATTCTTGGCGGCGGACCGAACAGGATAGGCCAGGGAATCGAATTTGATTACTGTTGTGTCCATGCGTCGTTCGCGCTCAAAGAAGAGGGATTCGAGACCATCATGGTCAATTCGAATCCGGAGACGGTCTCGACTGACTACGATACGAGCGACAAGCTCTATTTCGAACCGTTGACGCTCGAGGACGTTCTAAATATCTATCAGCATGAGAACTGTTGGGCCGCGATCGTTCAGTTTGGCGGCCAAACACCCCTGAATCTGGCCACGGCACTCCAAGCAAACGGAGTCAATATCATTGGAACGCAGCCGAAGAGCATCGAAATGGCCGAGGATCGCAAGCATTTCTCAGCGTTGCTGAACCGGCTCGGATTGAATCAACCGCCGAGCGGGACCGCGACAAACGAGCAGGAGGCGGTGAGCGTCGCGGATACGATCGGTTACCCGGTTCTGGTTCGACCTTCTTTTGTCTTGGGGGGACGCGCGATGGAAATTGTCTATCAGGAGGAGGACCTGCGGCGATATATCCGAAACGCTGTGGAAGCCAGTCCAGAACGCCCTGTTCTTGTTGACCGATTCCTCGAAGATGCAACCGAAGTGGATGTTGACTGCATCTCCGATGGGGAGACATCTGTGATCGGCGCGATCATGCAACACATCGAAGAGGCGGGCATCCACAGCGGGGACAGTGCTTGTGTCATTCCTTCATTTTCTTTGTCCGGCAAAGTATTGGCCACGATCGCTGCGGCGACCAAAGCGATGGCCCGCGAACTCGAAGTGAAGGGCTTGATGAATGTCCAATTCGCCATCAAAGAGGAAGAAGTCTACGTCCTCGAAGTGAACCCTCGCGCATCACGCACCGTGCCGTTCGTCAGTAAAGCGATCGGAGTTCCGCTTGCCAAGCTGGCCGCCAAAGTGATGGCGGGGAAGAAACTGTCCGAACTCGGATTTACCAACGAAGTTGTCCCACCCCATTACTCGGTCAAAGAGGCTGTGTTCCCATTTATTCGCTTCCCAGGGATCGACATTACGCTCGGGCCCGAGATGAAGGCTACCGGTGAGGTAATGGGTATCGACCAGGACCTTGGTTTGGCATATGCAAAATCTCAGATGGCCGCTCAACCCTCCTTACCGGCCGGCGGCAATGTTTTTTTAAGCGTCAAAGACGCGGATAAGATCAACATCGTCAAAATCGGCAAGGACCTCGTTGAACTCGGTTTCACAATCTATGCGACGAGCGGCACCGCAGCGGCACTGGCCGCGGCGGGCATTACAGTTAATCGTCTATTCAAGCTCACCGAAGGGCGTCCACACGTCATTGACATGATTAAGAACGATGACATCGATCTGATCATCAATACCCCGAGTGGAACGACTCCAAGAAAAGACGAAGTGAAGATTCGCAGCACCGCCGTAGCCTCTCGCATCCCGATTCTCACAACGCTCAGCGGCGTCGAAGCAAGCATCCGAGCGATGCGTTCGATCCAGACAAAGGGGATCACAGTCCAGACCTTGCAAGAGTACCATCGGAAAACCTGACCATTCGGCATCGCTTTGCGAGAGTGGCACCGAATTGAATCAATGGCGCAAGGCTTGCCTGAAACCGGCGAACTAGACAGGCGGGACGCCTATCCTACATTGCTCACGAGAACGAGGGAGTCTGAAGTAGGATCGGCTGCCTGATCGTTCGACCGCTCACCCATTTTCCCCTCATCCGTATGAACTCCAATATCCAAATCTCGTCTTCGAGCTCCGCCGCAAAACATGAATTCGATTGGGGTGCGTTGACCTGGTATGCAAATCGTGAACTCGGCAACTCCACTGAAATGACCGTGGGCCGGTGCATGCTCAAACCCGGACAAAGCAACCCTCGGCATTACCATCCGAATTGCACCGAGATTCTGGTCGTGTTTCAAGGGCGGATCCGTCACACCAACGATCTAGGCAGCGAAACGAACCTGGAGGAAGGCGATACCGTCACCGTACCTCCGAACATCTGGCACCAGGCCACAAACATCGGCTCGAATGACGTTATTCTGCTGGTGGTATTTTCCTCGGCGGATCGGCAAACAATCGGAGAGTCGTGACTTAGTTCGCCATTCACTGCCCCCGCTCCACCGGTTACCCCAAATGACGCACATCACTTACAATCACGAGTACCAACGAAAACTCCGGACCGCGTTTATTGGCTGCGGTGGCCATGCACAAAGGAATGTCTATCCGACGTTTCAGTATGCCCCTATTGATCTCGTCGCTGTTTGCGACCTGGATTTCAGCCGTGCGGAAGCGTGCGCCCGACAATTCGGAGCCCGGAAGGCGTACTCGGACCATCGGAAGATGCTGGAAAAAGAACAACCCGAGGTAGTTTTCATCGTTACAAATTACGACGAACATTTCCGTCCGCGGTATCCGCTCCTGGCGATTGAGAGCATGAACGCCGGCGCGCACGCATGGATCGAAAAGCCGCCAGCAGCGAGTACAGCGGAAGTCCGCGAAATGATGCGTGTCAGCGATGAGACCGGAAAACAGGTTGGAGTCGGATTCAAAAAGATGTTCTTTCCGGCAAATCAAAAGGCGCGAGAGATGGCCTGCAGACCAGAGTTCGGATCGATCACTTCGATTACGGCACGCTACCCGCAAGGGATTCCCTCGTTGGAGAATCGGACCAACCCGCAGAAAATGATGTGGTTCCTGGATCACATGGTCCATCCGCATGCAGTGCTGAAGTACTTGGCAGGTGATCTTCAATCCATCTTTGTTCGGCGGAATCAGAGGGCTTCCTCTGCATTTGTTTCTCTCCAGTTCAAAAGTGGAGCGATCGGGACGCTGCACTTCAGTCAGGGCCAGTCGAATAGATGTTTTCTTGAGCGTACCGAAATCATCGGTGAAGGCGCGAATGTGATCGTTGAGAACAACACTCGCGTGACTTATTTCCGTCCGGATGAGCCCCCGGGAAAATATGGCAGAGCAGGAAATTACTTTGCAGGGGACATCGACCACGCGCCCCTGGTCTGGGAGCCGGAGTTTTCATTGGGACAGCTTTACAATAAAGGGATCTTTTTACTCGGATATGCTGCGGAAGTAATCCATTTCACAACGCGCCTGTTGGACGGCAAAGGGCCCGAGCTCGGCACACTCGCCGATGCTTTGGAACTGCTAAAGGTGTACGAAGCCTATTTGAAGGCAGATGAAGAAGTTATACCGGTCTAATGAGAAGCCTCCTGCCGCAACTGCAGGCGAGGCTCTGGAGGTTGCGCGGATCGCACGCGAGACGGGGCTACCCTGCACAACGGCATTTAAGAAGCGTTATACTGATTCCACTATTTTATGACGATTCATAATTCGGCTTCCTGGAAAATTACGGAAAATCATAGGCACTCTGAATGGCGGGAACCTCCCACTTTCATTAGTAGCGGAGACAGCGGGCGTGACACAGGGCATTTGGCTGCGCTGGAAGATTTTTTCGATGCCTTGAAAGAGAAGCGAACGACTCGTTCTAATATGAGCGAAAGCTATAAGAGTATGGTGCTCTACGAGGCAATTCGGGATTCCGCACAAAAGTCGGCCGGCATCCAGCCGGCATATCAAGCATAGCCGCAAAATCTTACGAAACAAAATGTCGACTATCTGTGCCGCATCCGGAGACTCTGCCAGCTACCATCGGTGGACCATCCTCCGTCGACCGGGATAGCCTGACCATTGATGAATCCACTCTGACCCGGATCCGCAAGAAAAAGGATGGCTTGTGCTATATCATCCGGAGTGGCGAACCGTCCCATCGGATTGCGACCAATGATGTCTTGATCTGTGTAGCTACCGCCGGCTTGATCGGCAACGTCCATTTCAGTTTTTACCCAACCGGGACAGACAGCATTGCAGCGAACCCCTCGCCCGCCCCACTCCGCCGCGAGAGTCCGCGTCAGTCCGATCAATCCATGTTTCGAAGCATTGTAGGCAGATCGATCGCAAATACCCATCAACCCAGCAATCGAGGCAACATTCACGATGCTCCCGGCCCCACGTTGCAGCATTATTTTGCCGATCGCCTTTGACAGCAGAAAAGGAGCGACGAGGTTCACATCGATTACCTTTCGAAACGCTTGTACCTCAGAATCTTCCGCCGGCGCGATAAAGCTGATTCCCGCGTTGTTCACCAGTACATCGATTCGATTCCAACGTTCGTTCACCTGGCCGACGATGCGGTGGACGGTCTGCTCGTCTGAAAGGTCGCCAAGAAACTCTTCCACTTCGCCTCCATGTTCCAATGCGGCGGCCAGAGTTGCTGCGCACGACTTGAGATCCAGCACGGCAACCCGATATCCAGCCTGAGCGAAACGTTCCGCTGTGCGCCGCCCGATGCCTTGTGCTGCGCCTGTGATAATCGCGACTCGCATAATGACTAGAGATTCACTACTCTGAGGCGTACTTGGCAACTAATCCCGTCGATCCGGTGCGAGGTTCTCTGCTTGGCAGAAGACATATGACCTATACGACGTATGAGTCGTATACGCCGTATCCTGAAGCAATGACAGGATTTCGGATAATCGGCACAGGGGGCAGGACGATTGCGCTCGCGTGATCGGTCCAGCCTTCTAATCGTTTCTTGATGATCGCCGCGGCCGTCCGGGCGACTTCCTCCCAGGGAATCCCGATGGTTGAAAAACCGAGCCGTTCAGCCACGGGGGCATTGTCGAATCCGATAACGACCGGAGGCTTTATATTCATCGTCGTTCGATAGGAAGTGATCGCCGCTTCCGCGAGCCGATCGCTGCAGCAAAACAGGGCATCCGGTTTCCGCGCTGTAAGCGGACCGCCAATCGTTCGCATCGCCGACCGGTAAAACCATGTGCCGGCTTCGATTAACGTCGCGTCCGGAAAGATTTGGCGAAACCCGCTTATCCGTTTCTGACTCCGCATATCGGTCGCCGGCCCTCCCACGACTGCAGGACGGCGAGGTTCATGGCGAAGGAGGATTTGGCCTGCAGCAAGTCCGCCGCTGAAATCGTCGACGCTTATCGAATCGGTGCACAAACTCCCAATCCCGGCTGGCGGACTATCGTGTAATACCAAGGAGAACCGATATTTTGCCGCAAGATGCTGGGTCAGTCGGGATGACTCCCACAGCACCGGATAAACGTCCTCGGGAATACGATTCAACCCGATGCGTCCTACCCGCACTTCAAACGGGAGTCCCATGCTGTCGAGCCTCTCAACGATCTGTCTCAACAGGAGATCGCCAAAGCTTCCAGAGCGGCTAGCGCGACTCGCGAAAATCAAGAGCGCAGAGCGCAACGACTTCGTTTGTCCCGAAATAAAACTGCCTGAACCGGCACGCCGGACAAGTAATCCTTCGGCTTTAAGCTCCGTCAACAACCGGTGAGCAGTCTGGTAACTGACTTTAAACCGTTGGGTGACATACCGCGCCGACACAAAACGCTGACCCGCCCGGCGCAGTTCATCCGACACCATGATCCGGATCGCGCCGCGGATCTGATTCATTTCAGAGGCAGACCGGCGTCCCAACTAAGAACTCCTCAAAGATGATTGATTCACCGGAGAATAATCATATCAGTTTGCAGCCAAAGCAATCTCTTTCGGTTGCATTGCTGAGCAGATTCATCAAGTCTTTGAGGGTGGAACTTTCCAAATATGCCGGTCTCGGAGAAGTAAAACGCCCCGGGCTTTCTGTCCACGAGGCCGCAGGTCGGTTGTTATGTCTGGCTTACACTGAAAAGCGGCTAATGTTCTTGTGCGCCGCGAAAATGGTTTCGGTCCCTGAGCGCAACCTCAAGACTCTTCTTGCACGATTGCAGTACGACGCTGCCGGCCGATGCAACTTGCTCCGGAATCGCCTCCGCGAGATGCGGACCGCCAAAGTTCGAATCGACGGAGTACCAAACGAAGCGCTCGCCGTGCTGTTGGATGAACTGTTCTTCGCGGAAGAGAGCAAGGAAATCACACAGATTATCTGGTGGCTCCACTCCCAATTGCTGAATGCCTATGAGCAATATCTCGTTGCAACCAATCCACTGGCGGATTCGCCTACATGCGATCTGCTTGAGACATTTTTGCTTCGACTGCGTTCGTCGATTGAATGTCTGAGCGTCCAACCGGATCAATTCGGGTTGGCTGTTGCCGACAAAGTGCTACCCCGCTATTTGCAAAAATATTGGGTTGGAGTCGGTAGTCTGGATGGGGTTACCGCGGGCGCGGCGTCTCCAATTCCAGCACGCGAACGCTCGACTAAGCCATTCCAAGTCAGCCGGATCGCGGGCCGCGACGCGACGCTTAAACGGGTTTGGGATTACGTCAAACCGTCGATGGAACATGTAGCGGATTTCCACCGGTACATGATGGGCATCAGGCTCTCGGAGATAAATGTGGCAGAAGGGCTGGCGATCGTTCTGTGCGAAACGAAAGATTCGGCCTGGGAATTTTACCTCGATATCTCACGGCACCTCTGGGACGAGACCCGCCATTCGCTGATGGGCGAAGCGGCAATAGAAGCACATTGTGGATCCGTAACCGGCATTCCAATACGCGACTACGAAAGCACTTATTGCATGGAAGCGTCCGCGCTTGAGCAATATGCGACGCTCGGCCTCGAAATCGAAGGGGCACAGATGAAGTACCCAATAGGCAAACGAGGTGAATGGGAGTTTTGCCGGGACTCAGCGAAAGATGCCTTGATGACTACTTTTCAGGACTTCGACTGGGCCGACGAAGTGTTGCATGTGACCATCGCGAAGCGGCAGCTGGCACTTTGGGCTCCTGGCGGAATGGAAAAGTTAAGCGCACTCGCGGGACAGGGTAAAATCAACCGCACTGCAGTAAAAGGACGAAACCCTCCTGAGAGGATTTAATCATATCAGTTTGTGCAGAAATATGTCCCATAAAGCTTGTTGAGAAAATTTTTTCCCATTCTGATTCAGTAGTCGAACCGTGGCTCACGGAATCGTATCGTCTTCGCCAAAGGAAATTCCCCCAGCATATGAAAGATCGTTCCAGGATTTTTAAGACGGACAAAGGTTCGATCTATCTGGAGATCATGCAAGGTTCACATAAATAAAAGGGCCCGCTTCTTTGTTACAAAAGCTTGTATCTAAACCAGAGTTCGGGCCGCTGGTCCTGCTCATCGTTGAGGTTGCTGTTTTCACCGCGTGGTCGCCGGCCTTCATTTCCCCGGGTAACATCAGCAACCTGCTCGCGTTCACACCCGAGCTTGGAATGATCACGCTGGGGATGACACTGTTAATGACCGCCGGTGAGTTCGATCTTTCCGTCGGTTCGGTGTTTGGCTTTGCCCCGATCATCATGTGGACCGTTTACAACACGCATATCGCGTCGCTTGAGATCGGATTCATCGCAGCGATCGTGATCTCCGCTGTGATCGGATACATCAACGGTTGGATGGTCACCCGGCTCAAGATTCCATCGTTCCTGGTCACGCTCGGAATGCTGCTCGTCGTTCGCGGGACTGCCTTGTACATCACCGATGGATTCCCGCAACGAACTTGGAAATCCGATTCAATGCTGATGCAAATCATCGTCGGACAGTTCCCGGTTGGTGACTTCAGAATCTACGCCTCTCTGCTCTGGTTCATTCTCTTCTCCATTATCCTTGGCTACGTCCTGACAGAATCAAAAGCCGGCAACTGGATCCAGGCAGCGGGTGGAAACGAACAGGCCGCACGAGCGCGCGGGGTCCATGTCAGCTCTACGAAGATCGCGCTTTTCATTTTGACCGCTGTCATTTCGGCGTATGCCGGCGTCACGAGTTCCATTCGTGTCTCTGCAGCGAATCCGAACAGTGGCACCGGCTACGAGCTTGAAGTGATCGCCATGGTCGTTATTGGTGGCACAGCGCTGACTGGCGGTAGAGGAACGATCATCGGAACCGTGATCGGTGTTTTGATCCTTCGCCTGATGCGCAACGGTATCGTGCTCGTCGGTGTACCAGGTCTTGCTTATAACATTTTTATCGGGGGAATTATTTTGGGCATGATGGCTCTGCATTCCTGGCTCGAGCGCCGGCACCATTCCGGGGTCTAACGTGTATGGCAGACGAACTCGTACGAATGGAGCGCATCAACAAGTTTTTCGGCCGTGTGCAGGCCCTTAGCGATGTCTCGTTGTCAGTTAACAAGAACGAGATCGTCGGTTTATTAGGAGATAACGGAGCCGGCAAATCGACCTTGATTAAGATTCTCTCCGGCGCGCTGAGAGCAAATAGCGGAGAGATCTTTTTGCATGGCTCAAAAGTCAACATCCGGCATACCACGGATGCGATGAATAATGGGATTGAGACGATCTATCAAGACTCTGCGCTGGTGACCCAGCTTTCAATTGCTCGCAATCTTTTCCTCGGGCGCGAACCGGTGAATGGCCCCCGTTTCTTGAATCGGCTCGATCACACGTTGATGAATGAGGTCGCACGCAAGCTGCTTAAACAGGTTGGCATCACCAAAGATATCCCGCCCACAACTCCAGTGAGCGCTCTATCGGGCGGTGAACGCCAGGCAGTTGCGATTGCCAGGGCGATGCATTTCGAAAGCCAGTTAATCATACTGGATGAACCCACCAATAACCTCGGCGTGGAAGAGACGCAGGGTGTTCTGCGGTTCGTCCGCGGGGCACGCGATTCGGGTCATTCGTGCATTTTAATTGCTCATAACATTTATCATGTGTTCCAGGTCGTGGACCGAATCATCGTGATGCGCCGGGGGAAAAAAGTCGCAGACGATATCGACCCGAAGAAGACGACGATCGAGACCGTCGAACGAATCATCACCGGGATGACGATCCAGGAAAGTAAGAAGTAAGAAGGCAGAAGGAAGAAGTACTTGCTTTGATTCTCCTGATCTGAATCAGCGCTGTCCACCTCCAGATTTCTTATTTCTTATTTCTTATTTCTTATTTCTTATTTCTGTCTTCTAACTTCTTCCTTCTTACTTTGCTAGCGGTTGCACCGACGAGAAAAGCGAGATTAGACCCTCCAGCAATGTCGGATGGGTGAAAATCATATCCCGGAGCGTCGTGTACGGGAGATTGGCAGCCATTGCAACCTGGACGGTCGCCATGATTTCGCCGGCGCCGACGCCGAAAACGGTGAATCCAAGAATCTGATCCGACCCGGCGTCAATCAACACTTTCATAGACCCGCGTGTTTCGGACAATGTTCTCGTCCGGAGGACGGCAACCATTGGAAGTTTTGCGACCCGATAAGCAATGCCGCGGGCTTTTGCCTCGACTTCATTTAGTCCGATTCGTGCCAACTCAGGGTCCGTGAACATGCAGGATGGCACCTGCCGATTGGCGGCCGAGCGATGACCACCGGCAAGATTGTCGACCACAATGCGGAAATCGTCGAAAGAGATGTGCGTGAAATGCGGGCTGCCTGCGCAGTCGCCAATCGCCCAGACATCGGCGGCGGTTGTCTCCAGCTTCTCGTTCACTTTCATATGCCCTTGGGCTGTGGTTTCTACGCCGGCAATATCGAGACCGATTCCGCTCGTGTTCGGTGTCCGCCCCGTTGCCACCAGAAGTTCGGTCCCCTCAATGATGATGTCCGCTCCCCCTTGCTGAACATGGAGTTTGACGGATTCGCCGGATTTGCCTTCGACCTTGGTTACGTTTGCACTGAGTACCAATTCGATTCCTTCATCCTGGAAAAGTCCTTGGATCGCCTCGGATATATCGGGGTCTTCACGGTGGTGTCGCTCTGGGGGCAGCGACTTCGATCGCGACTGGGGAGCCAATGTTTGATCTGCCGATCGGATCCATCGAGATCGGGATGGGATTGCATGGTGAAATGGGCGTTAGTCGCGGAAATTTCGAATCCGCAGAAGAGCTGGTCGGGAAAATGATCGAGTTGCTAGTGGCAGACTATGTTTCGACGCAGACCCCCCTGGATCGAGTGGCTGTGATGGTTAACGCCTTGGGCGGAATTACCGTCCTTGAACTCCTCGCTGTCACAGGCCATGTCCGACAAAGCCTGGAAGAAAAAGGACTTCAGATAGTGCGCTTGTTTGCTGGAGAATTCGCCACTTCCCTCGACATGGCGGGTTTCTCCATCACGATTCTGGCACTTGACGAAGAGATCGATCCTCTCCTGGGCACCAGCTGCGACACCCTCTGTTTCTCCTATCATCCGTTGAATTGACGGAACTCTCTGTTGTCACCTAAAAATCAATCCCTGATAGTGGCTCCGTTTGTCCGGTTACTTCCCTGCATGTGTCGGATTTCTTGCGCGCCCGTTTGGCTCGCCCTTCGCCGAAGCATCGTTCTCTTTTTTTTGCGCGAACTGCCATGAGATAACGTTCACGTACAGCTTAGATCGCTTTTTACCCTGGTCATCTTCCCAGCGATCCTGCCGAAGCGATCCTTCCACAAAAATTTCGCGACCGCGGCGGGCAAATTTGGCGAAATTTTCCGCAGAAGGACCCCAAATCTTCAGATCGACATACGTCGTTACCTGCTGCCGCTCTTCGGCTGCGTTCTCAAAGTATTGATTACTTGCGATCGATACGTTGAGCACTTTCGTTTTGCCGACCTCGGCAAGCTCGGGATCAGCTGTCAGATTACCGACCAATAGGACGCGATTAATGTTCATTTCCTTATAAGATTCACGATTTGGTGGGTTGCGGGGGGTGTGCAAATTGTCACCACCACAACGACATTTCAAGATGTTATCATAGTCAGCGCGCGGGAGATGACAACTCTTTTTTTGAAAGTTGTCGTGGAATCCACACCAAGGCCAATTCCCTTTGGGTACCCGCCGATAGGTCTTATACGACGTATAGGTCGTATGTCCTATGCACCGTTACCTACACATCCCGAACCCGGTCTGGCTGCCGGGCATCGTAGCTGAGCGCGTCGAGCGCTTTGTGTCGCTGACTTGCAAGCGTCACGAGCCGGTCCACCAACGCGGAATAATTCACCCCGCTTGCTTCCCACAACAGCGGAAACATGCTGATATTTGTGAAGCCCGGAATCGTATTGATTTCGTTGAGCAGTACCCTTCCGTCGTCGGCCAAAAAGAAATCGACTCGAGCCATCCCAGCGCATTCCAGAACTCTAAAAGCCTCAACAGCGAGAGCACGCATTCTTTCGCTGGTTTCCGGCGAAAGCACCGCCGGAATCTCTAGGATCGCGCCGTTCTCGTTTACGTATTTTGCCTCATAGGAGTAAAATTCATCGCGCACAACCACTTCGCCGACGACCGAAGCTTCGGGCTCGTCATTTCCAAGGACACCGCATTCGAGCTCCCGGCCGCGAATCCCTTCTTCGATCAATAGCTTTTCATCGTAGCGAAACGCCGTATACAGTGCCTGCGCGAGTTCCGCCGCGTTCGCAACCTTCGAAACGCCAACCGAGGAGCCGGCGTTCGCAGGCTTCACGAAAAACGGCGCGCCGAGCTCCTCTTTTAATTCCGAGAATGTGACTTCGCGAGCGCTCTTGCGTGTGACAACACGAAATTTTGCCGTTGGAATACCCGCATGATTAAGGAGCCGTTTCATCACGTCCTTGTCCATGCCAACCGCTGATCCGAGTACGCCGGCACCGACAAACGGAACGTTCAGTAACCGCAAAAGCCCCTGCAGGCAGCCGTCCTCACCGAAAGTTCCGTGAACCAGAGGAAACATGACGTCAATGCCTTCGTCGAGTGAACTGGCAACAATTGTCCGTAGCATCTCGGACTCCGAAAGTGCGGGTTGTTGCGAGTCGGACACCGAAAGATCAAATCGTTCATAACCCGGTGCTGCTTCCAACTCGCTGACGGAGTTCAACAAAGTCCATGCACCGGATTTCTCAACGCGAATAAGTGTGACGTCGTATTTTGCTTTGTCTACCGCGTCATACACATTCCGAGCAGAACAGACAGAAACTTCGTGCTCCGTTGATCTGCCCCCGCAGATGATGGCCAGCCGAATCTTGGACGTTTTCACTCATCCCCTTTTACAGGCACTGCCAGTGCCTGGCAAGTCGCGGGTAACGGCAGCCTAAGAAGTGAGAATTAAGAAGGAAGAAATAGCCAATTCCAACCAGGCTTTCGCCGACCCGCAGACACCGCAACCATTCGGTTGCGGCTTTAATTCTCCTCCGGCTCCTGGTCGATCGGTTTACGCGCGTTGCGGGCAAGAACGTGTTTGAGGAAGGGCTGTTTGTAGTTTTCGAAAACAGCCGTGATGATCGCCGCATCGTCGGCGTACCCGGTGCGCGGAATCGAGTCTGGAATGATGTCTATGGCTTTGTGCAGGTAAAACAGAGCAAATGCCGATTCTGCGATGGCCGTGAACGGAATCGAGCGGTTCAGACCGGAATGGAAATCCTCAATGATCTCAGCGAGAAATTCGACCTGGTCCGGGAGACTCGGGAATTCCATGACTTGATTGACGGAGAGCCGAATCTTGGGCAGCATTCGCACGAGTTTGTCCAGATGGGCAGGCGTTATCCGGCTCGCACCATCTGAGATGAAATCCTTCAGTTCACGATTCGCGTGCACAGTCTGGAACGTAGTGTCCTGGCCCCGAAATAGCATGCATTTTATTGTATCAAAATGAGCCACCGGTCAAAGGGCCGCTATCAAATCCATCGCGCGCGCCCTTGCGTCTTCAAGCTTTGCCAGTTCCTTTCCAACACCCCGAGCAATTTCGGGACGGCCTCCGCCTTTACCACCCAGTATGCCGGCGAGTTCCTGAATGATTTTGCCGGCCTGGAATTGTTTGGTAAGTGACGGATCGACAGTGACGAGCAGATTTACCTGATCGGCCGATTTGCCGAATAAAATGGCAACGCCAGTGAACCCTTTGGCTTTGAGGAGGTTCGCAATGATCTGGAGTTGGTCGCCAGTCGCTCCTTCGACCAGATGGATAATCTTGCGCTGCTCGACCGATAGCTTTTCGACGATCCCTTCAGCATCTCGTTGCAAATTTTGCGTCCGCTCCCTCTCGAGAGTCTTTTTCAAATCGAGCACCTCATGATTGAGCGCGTCGATTCTCGCCGATCGTTGATCGAGCTCACCCTGGAGATGATGGAACGCCACCAGGCCGGTCAGAGCTTCCACTCGACGTACCCCGGCTGAGATAGCCCCTTCGCTGACGATCTTAAACAAACCAAGCTGCCCGGTCCGCATGACATGGGTGCCCCCGCAGAGTTCCATGGAGTAGCCGTCAAGCCGGCCCGCGTGACCGCCGATCTGGACAACCCTCACTTCCGCGCCATACTTTTCACCAAAGAATTGCATCACATCCGGGCGCGATTTGACCTCTGGGTAAGGGACCTCGATCCAGCTGACGACATCGTTATCGACAATCCGCCCATTGACGAGTTCCTCGATCGCACGGAGTTGATCCTGCGTCACCGGGTGACTATTGAAATCGAATCGAAGCCGCTCCGGGCCAACAAAGGATCCCTTCTGACTGACCTCTTTGCCAACCACCTCATGCAAAGCCCAGTGCAACAGGTGTGTCGCCGTGTGATGCGACTCTATCATGCGCCGCCGGGGGGCATCAATTTTCAGGAGGACATCTTCCGGAAGACTAACATCAACCGGCTGCGCCAGTTTCAAATAGAATGTGCCTCCCTGTTTTATGACGCCCTGGATTGTAATAGATCGGTGATCGGGCAATAGGAGTTCGCCGGTGTCGCTCACTTGGCCCCCCATCTCGGCATAAAGCGGAGATCTGTCGACGATGGCGTACGTCTGTTCCTCCTGACTAACAATTTTCAGCAGACTCGCTTTCGCGGTATCATGATAGAAACCGACAAACTCTGTGGGCGCATTCTCTTCGACGGCTGTCACGACGTCCTTTTCCTGTGCCGCTCGGGAACGTTCCCGCTGTTCGTTCATTCGCGTTTCGACCGCGGCAAGATCGAGCGTGAGTCCGCGTTCACGGACTAATACTTCTGTTAGATCGACCGGGAACCCATAAGTGTCGTAGAGCTTGAACGCTGCGTCTGCAGGAAAAGTTTTATCCGTTTGCTTGCTATATTCTTCTTCAAAGATTCGGAGGCCGCGATCAAGCGTGTGGTTAAACAAAGTTTCTTCCGCATCCAATACTTTGATTATCTCGCGCCTTTGCTTTGTTAGCTCAGGAAATGTTAATCCAAAATTATCCACTACGGTGGAAACCAGTTTACTGAGAAATGCATCGGAACCAAATCCGAGATAACGTCCGAACATCACTGCCCTGCGCAGGATACGCCTTAGAACATAATTGCGATCCGTGTTGCTCGGGATAATGCCGTCGGCGATCGAGAACGAAAGTGTTCGGATATGATCTCCGATCACCCGGTACGCAACATCGACCTTTTCCTGGTCCGTCAGGTCCACGCGGGACTCCGGCAACGTCCCGCCATATGCTTTGCCGCTTAATTCCGAGATTTTATCGAAGATCGGACGGAATACGCCGCTTTCGTAGTTTGAAATTGGGCGATTGAAATCGCGAAATCCGTTTGTGCACTCGATAATACCGGCAACACGTTCAAAGCCCATCCCGGTGTCCACGTGACGAGATGGCAATGGCGAAAAAGTCCCGTCTGCATTCGCATTGAGCTGGATAAACACCAGGTTCCAGATTTCGATGCACAGAGCGCTTCCTTGATTCACGAGTTTCCCCTGGGTATCCCCTTTTGGGGTGAGGTCGACGTGGATCTCGGAACAGGGCCCACACGGGCCGGTGTCCCCCATCATCCAAAAATTGTCTTTCCGGTTCCCGTACACGACATGGATATTAGGATCGAGCCCGGCTTTCTCGAATGCGGCAACCCAATGGCGATACGCCTCCTCATCAAAATCAGCCGGATCCCCTTCTCCGGGTTTATAAACCGTGGCGTAGAGACGCTCGGGCGGGAATTGCCACCGTTGAACGAGGAGTTCCCAGGCCCATTCAATTGCCTCTTTTTTGAAGTAATCCCCAAAGCTCCAGTTTCCGAGCATCTCGAAAAAGGTGTGGTGATAAGTATCGAATCCCACGTCGTCGAGATCGTTGTGTTTACCGCCGGCTCGTATGCATTTCTGCGTGTCCGCTGCCCGCGCCGGGGTGAACGGCGGCTTTTCCTGGCCCAGAAAATAAGGGACGAACTGGTTCATGCCGGCATTGGTGAACAATAGGTTCGGCGCTGTCGGCATCAGACTGGAAGAGGGCACGATGGTGTGCTGCCTCTCGCGGAAAAAATCGAGGAAAGTCTGCCGTATTTCCGATGCCTTCATGATATCGATGGGTTGAACCGAGCCGGGAAGATGCGCGAGAAACCTCCTTGGCTCAAGTGCCAGGTGCGAGGGAGGCGCGTATAGGGGTATCGGCGTTTCGGCGTATCGGCGTTTCGGAGTGGGACCGGATAGGCGCGACGGCGTCCGAACCCGGAACTTCGAACCCAGGAACTTCGAACCCGCTATGCGAGGCTCACCTCTCTACCGGTCAAACTCGACTGGTAAATAGCGTCCAGCATTTCCATGAGCTGGACCGCCTGCACTGAACTATTGATCGCAGCTTCATCGCCATGGATCGCATGTAAGAAGTTTTTCATCTGCGGAATAAATAGGTTGGGAACCGGCTCGAACGCCAATTCGCTGTCGACCAGCTTGCCATCCTGGTCTTCAAACAGAGACAGCGGCGGGCGGGAGACGCTCTTATGCAACTGGACCGTATCAATGATGCGAATGGTCCCTTTCGGACCGAAGAGCGTTGTCATGAAGAGTTCGCGTTCTCCTTTTTTACCAATCGGAATTTCGTCGGTCAGGTTTGCCGCCCAAGAAACTTCGAAAAGAGCCGAAGCCCCATTTTCGAAGCGAATCATCCCGCAGGCGCTATCCTCGACATCGAAGACAGGCGTTTTGACCAGTTGGGGAAATTTTTGGTATGTCTGCGCGGAGACCGTTCTCGGCTTCGGATTTCCCATCAGGTACCATGCCGCGTCGATTGCATGAACGCCCAGATCAATGAGGGCACCGCCACCGGAGCGTGAACGATCGGTAAACCATCCATCGATTCCGCCTGGCGTGCCGCGTGACCGCACCCACATCGTCTTAGCAAAATAAATTTCGCCCAGCCGCCGTTCGGCGATTGCCTTTCGGGCCGCTTGCGTCGGCCCGGAAAACCGCATTTGGCGTCCGAAAAAGTAGACCAACCCACGTTGCGCTGCTTCCGCATGCAATTGCCGCATCTGCTCTGCATTCAACGTAGGAGGCTTTTCACACAAGACATGTTTGCCTGCCTGCAGTGCTTTTAGAGTTGCAGGGAAATGCAACGCATTCGGCAAGCTGACCACAACAGCATCGAGTTTCGGATCCGCGAGCATTTCGTCGTACTGACCGAATAACTTTTCTGGTGAAAACTCGGCGGCGAAGTTCTTGCGGCGTTCTTCGCTCAGATCACATCCAGCATACAACCGGCCTATACCGGATGCATGAACGCCTTCTGCATGCCTTTCGCCTGGCCAACCCAAGCCCACAATACCGACATCGTATTTGTCCATGACTCGCCCTGAACGAATACCGGATTTCACCCCGGCGCAAATTCCGGGTTCAGGGTTCGATCTTTTGGCCGGCAGCTATCCTTCCAATAGCAGTGGGCGCCGTCGCGTATGGCGATTGACCCACGGGACCGACTTCGTAGGTCTCGCCGGCAACAGGCTGTGGCCACGCCGGCAGGAACGGCTGAAGGTCCTCACTGCTCACCGGATCGCCCTCCTTGAGGCTTTTCTGAAGCACGACCTGATCTTTCGCCCCACTGAGCAAGGCTAGATTCATCCGGATTTGAGCCAACTTTGCCTTTGGACCCTGCGGTGGCCTTGCCTTCTGAACCATTTGAGGCTGCGCACCAAGCGCTGGGTTTGGTTGGGCAGGCAGATTTTGCGCACCGTTATCTTGAGGGGCCGGGACGGCTGGGGTTGCCTGCGGTGGTGGCAATGCATTTTGCGGCTGGACACCTTCACCGGTTCGGCCGTGCTCCAACTCCGCGGCTGCGCTATCCGCCATCAACTGAATCGTTAACATCAATCCGTCAGCTAGTAGACCGTTTAGATCTTTCGTCGTCTTTGCTGTCGAAAGCCAGCCGTCCTCGGTCGTAGCGCCCACCTTGTAGCTCACGATTTGCGAGCTTAACGCAGTCACGCTTTTCATGAATTTTCTTTCTCCATCGTCCACGTTCGCCTGGCTTTCGTTGTATTTGAGCTGGAGCGTGGCGACCGTCGACTGGAAGCGTCTGCCAACGTAGACGGCACTGTTACCTTTGTCCGGCATTCCAGCCGATAAGGCGTTGAATTCGGCCGAAGTTCTTATCCCCTGCGATTTGCCGGTATTGGCGTCAATGATCGACCGAACGAGTTTCTCACTTGAGGAGAGAATCATGTAGTCTCCGTAGCGCGCGAGCGCAGGCGTTAAATAACTGGCTGGCTCGTTCCCTGTCATTACGCGCAATTTGAGGTCCGGTTGATCCGTTTTTTCCACACCTGGATTTGCCGAAAAAATCGCATCGAGACGATCGAAGAGCTTGTCGTTCTTTAATTTCAAAAACAATGCGACCGCCGGCTCTGGGATCTCCGCGGTGTTGGTCCCGATCGGTATGACCGTCGTCTTTTGCGGATCCAAGGTCACGATCAATCCGACTTGATCGCCGAGCGATCCGAGAAGATCGTCCAGGCTCATTCCAGCAACCGCCTTAGTTTGGGCAGGAAGCTGTTGAAGCGCATTTGTAATATCCGGGATCCCGGAAGCAGCAAGGTCCTTGGAGAGACCCGACCAAAATTCCGCTAGGTCGAAATCAATAAATCCGAACGCTTCCGTGTTCTCCGGGATCATTTTGAGAAACGTGAAATCGTGAGGCGGCTTTGCAAACGAGCTCCACAGATATCCCGACCGATCGGGAACGTAGAGAAATGCCTTGGAGAGAAACAGGCCGTTGTCGGTTGGAGCCGAGCTGACGCCAAACGCTTTCATCGCCTCAAGTCCACTATTGAGAAGGAAGTGTCTGAGCAACTCGAAGCCAGATTCGAACTGGACTCTCTTTGACTCCGACAATGTTGCGTGAGCCAACGTTTCCTCTTTGACCGATTGCAATCTGTTGTCGATTTCTCCCAGAAGCTTTTCCGTGTTCCAGTAGAGGTAAAGCGAACCGTTCGGATCGAGATGAGACGTCACATGCTCATATGCCGGAGCGGTAGGAACGGAGGCTGCCGGTGACGGTAATGGATCCGCCGCGAATGAGGTCTCTATTAATTCTGCTTCGCAAGCAACAACGACGAAACAGCTAGTAAGCAATACTTTTTTGAATTTCCCAATCATAACGATTTGGTGTGGAGAGCGAACGTAGAATCTCGCCCGTACTGTTACGAGCTAATTCTGATTCGGATACATGCTGCGCACCAGATTTTGATTGGATGTCACGGGAAGCCGTTCGATAAGAGTGAATGGCTTCGGTTCCCATGACGATCGACCAATTGAGGCAGGAGACAGGCGTGGGTCCAACAGCCTGTGCGGTCCACGCCCAAGTCGAAGAGGTGGTTACAAAACTGACCCGCGAACAAAAACGGTACCTTGAAATTCAATTGCGGGATCGTACGGCTACGTTTCCGCTGCGCGTTTGGAACGATCACCCTTCGTTTGCGTTTTGCTCCGGAATTCGCCCGGGCCACTTCGTGGAGATCGAGGGAGACTTTTCGATGAGTCCGAACTTCGGACTCGAAGCCAAGAACTGGAAAATCCGGTTTTTGACCGCTGAAGAAAAAGTCGATCTGCTGGCCGGACCGCCCGATGTACGGGAACGGCAGAATGCCGACTACGCAGCGATTGTGTCATTCGCAGATTCAATCGTTGATCCGCGGCTTCGCGCATTGTCTCTTTTATTCCTTCACGATTACGGTGAACGTCTACGCCGCACAGCCGGTGCAAGGAATTATCATCATGCGCGCCGGGGCGGCCTGGTCGAACACACCGCACAAATGATGCGCGCTGGTAACGCGATCGCATCGGTCTACCCCACTTTGAACCGGGACCTGCTTCTTGCTGGAATTCTCTTTCACGACTCAGGTAAACTTTGGGAAAACTCATTCCCAAAAGAGAGTTTTATCATGCCGTTCGATTTCAGGGCGGAACTGGTCGGGCATGTATCCATGGGGATCGAGCTAATGAACCGGCTCTGGCAAAAGTTAAAAGCAAGCGAAGAGTTTATTTCCTGGAAACCAATTGTTCCGGATTCAGACCTTGTCAGGCTTCATCTGTTACATCTAATCGCTGCGCATCACGGCGAGAAACAGTTCGGTTCTCCGGTCGAACCGAAAACGCCGGAAGCGATGGCGCTGCATTTGATCGATAATCTTGATGCGAAACTGGAGATGCTGTCAGGCGCCTACCAATCAGGAAAACGTTTGGGACAAGATGTAGTTGAACGAGTGCGCCCGTTAGCGACCAATATTGTCACGCCTCTCCCAGCTTTTGAAGAACTACCGGCTCCGCAACAGCAGAACGAATCTGCAAGCACGGGTGATAACGTGGAATTTTACGGCGAGGAAGGCTAAAGAAAGTAGAACGGCCAAATTGGTTGGATTTGGCCGCCCTTGATTCTGTCGGTGCTCAATGTCAGCCTAACAAGATTCGCGTCGCTCCATAATGCGGCGAGTCTCCCGCTTCAGTCAGCCATCGTTGTCCTTCGTTACACGATCAATGTTTCCATTGGACCGAGTTCCGACAGCACGAGTCTCTCGACTTCGCGGTGAGTTAAAGCGTATCCCGGGAATTTAGGCAAGCGCCGGGTGCAGTTTTCTTTCGTCAGGCAACTGGGTCAGCTCCCCTTCCCGTTGGCGATCCTTGTTATGATTTTTGGCAACGAGCATATAGACCGCCGGCAGAACGAACAAAGTAAGCAAGGTCCCGACAATCATCCCAGTGACGAGAACCCAGCCGATGCTATTACGTGCTCCGGCGCCGGGCCCATGTGCCAAAATCAACGGCGTATGACCGGCGACCGTTGCAACAGAGGTCATCAAGATCGGGCGCAATCGCGTCGACGCAGATTCGATCACTGCGTCAAATTTATCGCGGCCAGCTTCCTGAAGCTTGTTGGCAAACTCCACGATCAGAATTCCGTTTTTACAAACCAATCCTACTAATGTTACAAGTCCAACATAACTGTAGGCGTTGATAGTGGTTCTACCGAGAAAAGTCACTGCAAGTGCACCGGTCAAGCCGAGCGGCACTGATCCGAGCAAAATAATCAAAGGATCGCGGAAGCTCTCAAATTGGGCCGCCAAAACGAGGTAGATGAGAATTCCGGCAAGCGCCAGCGTCGTTAAAAAGGTGTCCCCCTCTTTGCGCAATTGCCGGGATTCACCTGTGTAATCAATCGTGTAACCTTTTGGTAAGATCTCGGCTGCTTTCTTCTCCAACACTTTCAATGCATCGTCTTGGGTCGCCCCAGCGAACTTGTTCGGTAGACCTTGGATCGTCGCAGAGTTCAACTGCTGGAACCGATTCAGCGAACGCGGTTGAACTGTGGTTTCGATTTTCGCGAACGTTGAAAGCTGGATCGGCTGCCGGTTCGGTCCTGTGACATAAAGATTTCTGAGACTATCCGTAGTCAGACGGTCCACCCGTTTCACCTGTGGAATGACTTTGTAGCTTCGTCCCTGGATGCTGAAATAGTTCGTGTATCCGCCTCCTAACAATGTCGCGAGATCGCCTCCGACTTGTCCCAGGTTCAATCCCATCGCGCCGACTTTGTCCCGGTCGAAGACGATGTTCGCCTCCGGCAGATCGTACTTCAGATCAGTATCAGCAAAGACAAACTTTCCGCTCTGTAAGGCAGCCTGCACAAGTTGTTGCGCAAATTCATAGATCTCGCGCGGTTCCGCCGTGGATGATATCACCATCTCCACCGGGAATGTCGTGCCACCGGGTAACGGCGACGGCGTCGTCGCAAATATCTGGACACCCGGAATTTGGGCAAGCTTATGGTTCACGTCGACGAGCACTTCGTCCATGGTTCGGGTCCGCTGGTTCCATGGTTTTGCCACCATGCCGGAAAACCCTTGCGTTGGGGTTGTGATTTGGAACGTTTGGGCACATTCCGGATAGCTCTTATAGATGTCGTTCATCTGCTGGGTAAAGAGCATGTTCTGCTCGACGGTCGCATTGGGCGGCGTTTGAACGATTCCGAAGATGACTCCCTGATCCTCGCGCGGAGCCGGCTCTTTCCCCGACATGATATAAAACGGCACGGCCAGGCAAATGATCAGCACCGCCATAACGCAGACCACCGGCCAATAACCAAGCGACCAGGTCAATGTGCTCGCGTAGCTCCGCCGCAGAACGTCGAAACGCCTCGTGATCCAGCCTGCTAACCCGTGTTCCGTCATCCCTTGTTTCAGAAGTCTCGAAGACATCATTGGCGACAGTGTCAGGGCCACAACGCCCGAAATTGCCACAGCGCCAGAAAGTGTGAACGCGAATTCCCGGAACAATGACCCGCTCAACCCGCCTTGCAACCCTATCGGTGCATAAACGGTCGCCAAACTGATCGTCATTGCCACGATCGGCCCGAACAATTCCCGAGCCCCTCGGATCGCTGCATCGAACGGCTTCATCCCCTCCTGAAGATGGCGTTCGACATTTTCGACGACGACGATCGCGTCGTCGACTACAAGACCAACCGCCAGAACGATTGCTAACAGGGTCAACAGATTTAGCGTAAACCCAAACAGCAGCATCAGGAAAAACGCTCCCACAAGCGACAACGGAATCGCGACGATCGGTATCAACACGGATCTGAATGATCCCATGAACAAGAAGATCACGATGATCACGATCAGAATCGTTTCCGTCAGTGTACGGACCACATCGTCAATTGCGCTCTGAATATAGAGCGTCGAATCGTATGGGATTGCCATCTTCATCCCAGTCGGAAGTTCCCGCCCGATATCCGGCAAAGCTTCGCGAACGCGCTTGATGACATCCAGCGTATTGGCCGTAGGGAGCACGAAAATGCCCATGAATGTCGCTACGCTGCCCGAAAACCGGACATCGCTGTCGTAATCTTCCGCGCCAAGATCAATGTCGGCGACATCTCTAAGCCGGACAATCGCTCCGTTCTGTTGTTTGATCACGAGCTGCTTAAACTCGTCAGCCGTTTCAAGGTTCGTGTTGGTGACCAGATTGATGGCTACCATCGAACCTTTCGTCTGGCCAACACCGGCGAGATAATTGTTATTCTGTAACGCGTTTTGGATATCCTGCGGCGATACATTGAGCGATGTCATCCGGTCACTCTTCATCCAGATCCGCATCGCAAATGTCCGCGCACCCAGGATTTGAGCGGTTTGAACGCCGCTAATTGCCGACAACTTCGGCTGCACGACCCGCGTCAGATAGTCCGTGATCTGATTGCGGTCCAGATCGTTTGAAAAGAAGCTGAGATACATCGAAGCGAACTGATTGTCCGTCGAGGTTATCTGGAGCACAGGCAGCTGCGCGGCCGGTGGCAACTGGTTCCGAACCTGTTCAACCTTTGTCTGAATCTGCGCCAGTGCCGCGTTCGGGTCGTAATTAAGCTTAAGGTGAATTTCGATCAGGCTGGTGCTCTGCGAACTGAGCGAATCGATGTAATCAATTCCATCGGCACTCGCGACTGACTGTTCCAATGGCGTCGTCAGAAAGCCTCGGACAAGATCCGCGTCGGCCCCGTAGTAGGTTGTCGTGACCGTGATAACAGAGAGATCGCTTCTCGGATACTGGCGTACATTGATGTTCCGGATCGCCTGGTATCCAGCGATTAAAATGATCAGATTAACAACGGTTGCAACAACCGGCCGTTTAATAAATAGATCTGTGAAATTCATCCTTAGCGCCTCCTTTCCTTCGATCAGCTGTCCGCTGGAGTCGGGGCCAGCTCGGCTTCCGGTTTGATTTTGTTATTCACCGATATATGCGCGCCGTTCTTGAGCCGGAAGACACCAGATGTCACCACCTCTTCTCCGGGTTTTAGCCCCGACGTGACCGCAATCAAGTCACCTCGTGCCCGCCCAATCTTAATAAATTTCTCTCTGACCCCTTTGTACTCTTTTCCGTGATCATCTTTCATATCGGAAACGATGAAGATTGAGTTTCCGTAAGGCGCGTAATGGATGGCGGTCGCAGGGATGGCAACAACTCCCTGCCGGTTACTCATGAGGACACTTACCTTGGCGAACATTCCCGGACGGAGTTGCCAATCCTGGTTAGCCAAAGTCGCCTGGACCTGAACGTTCCGGGTCGCCTGATCCACCAGAGGATTGATAGCCGTAATTTTGCCGTCGAAAGTACGGTCTGGGAACGCGTCCACAGACAAAGCCACAGGTTCACCAACAACAAGCTTGCCGAGATCTTGCTGTGGTAACGAAAAATTTGCGTAGATAGGATCGAACGCCTGCAGAGTCACCACCGCGTCCCCTTCCTTTAGATATTGCCCGAGGTTCACCTGGCGAATACCGGCTACCCCATCGAACGGTGCTCGGAGCGTTTTGCGCGCGATCAGTGCATTGAACTGATCGACCGCTGCCTGATTCGCAAGGAAAGCCGATTGCGCATTGTCATAATCAGATTGAGCAATGGTATGCTTCTCCAACAAATCTTTATCGCGTTTCAGGTTGATAGCGGCCAGATCACGTTGCGATTCCGCCTGATGCAGCTGCGCTTCTTCTTGCGCTGTATCCAGGTGAACCAGCAAATCGCCCGCCCGCACTTTGCTCCCCGATTCGAACGCGATTTGCCGGACGATTCCGGCCAGATCGGTGCTTACAGTGACCCCGTTTACGGCGGCGACTGTGCCAACGCTCTCAAGGGTCGGCTGCCACTCCGATTGTGTTGCTAGCTCGGTCGTCACAGCGATCGGCGGCGGTTCAAATGCACCGGATTTAGCCAGCGTCATGAATCCTTGGATTTGAGTAAATTTAATGAACCCAAAACCGAAGATCAGACCGACGAACAGGGCCAAGCAAACAACAAAAAAGATAAGGTATTTCCAAAAAGGCTTTTTCTTCATAAACGACTTGTTATAAAGGAGTAACGACTAAATGCTTTGCGCTCCGTTAAGGAGGGCACGTTCGCTAATACGAGTTCGGATCTTTTCAAGCAGTGTCACCAAATGTTGTCTCTCGTCGGCGTTCAGAGGCTCTACGATGCTGGATAGCCAACGCGTGTAGCCCGGCAAAATTCCTTCCACGAAGGTCTTCCCTGCAGGTGTTATGTTTACCCGGATCAATCGACGGTCTTCCGGATCCGGGCGGCGCTCGATCATCCCATCTTTTTCCAGACCATCGAGCAAGCCGGAAATCGTCGCCCGGGTCACACCGGTCTTGTCGGCCAGACTCGCAGGGGTTGCGTCACCGTCATGGCATTTTGTGAGCATCATGAGGAGATTGAATCGTCCATGCCGGGTACCGTAAGAATTGAGCACCTGTTCGTCGAGTGCAAGCAGCTCGTCGCCGGTGCGCAGCAGTTGCAGGTAGGTGTAACAAGCGGTCGCGTCGAGACCGGGGTAGCGCTTGGCCTCCTCGAGGAAGACTTCGTATTTGGGTAAGCCATGCAGCAGGGTGAGAGAGCCGACCATAATGTTAAGGTTCCTAATTATTAGGTTCCTAACAAGTGTCAAGAAATTCTTTGTTCTCTGTTCGAGCGACTCGGATCCGGGCGCACTGACTTGCACGAATCAGCTCTTGGGCGCGCTGAGTTCGGACGAGCAGGCGTTTCGTTCGAAGACTGGCGCTTGATGCGGATTATGTCCTTTCGAGGTGAATCGATAAGAGGGCAATATCGGCGGGGGTGATGCCGCTGATTCTGCCTGCCTGGCCGAGGGTAACCGGTCGGACCTTGGAGAATTTCTGGCGCGCTTCGGCGCGGAGGCCATGGACATGGTCGTAATCGAGAACGGTGGGGATATTCCGTGACTCGGCACGCTCGGCGCGCTGGATCGTCTCTTCCTGCCTCTTGATATATCCTTCGTATTTAAGATCGGTTTCGACCTGCTCCCAGACCTGGACTCCAAATTCATCGAGGAGCTCCTTCGGTAGTTGCCGGAAATCATACTCGGGCCGACGAAGGAGCAGATCGACGCGTGTCTGGTCGACTCGAATATGCGCAGCTCGCTCTTTGGCCAGAGAAATCGCAGTCATCTTGCGTGAGACAGCATTCCAGCGATCGGCCGGCACAAGGCCATGTTGATGGCCTTTTGGAGTGAGACGGAGATCAGCGTTGTCCTGGCGTAACAGGAGGCGGTATTCAGCCCGGCTCGTGAACATGCGGTAAGGTTCCAGGGTGCCGCGAGTCACGAGGTCATCGATCAGGACACCGATATAAGCTTCCGAGCGACCCAGGAAGAGCGGTTCTTTCCCCAATATCTTGAGGCCCGCATTGGCACCAGCCACAAGCCCTTGGGCTGCCGCTTCTTCGTAGCCCGAGGTGCCGTTGATTTGGCCGGCGAAATAGAGTCCCTGTACCCGGTGTGTCTCGAGTGTCGGATGCAACTGGGTTGGAGGACAATAGTCGTATTCGACTGCGTACCCGGCCCGAATGATCTCTGCCTGCTCCAGCCCGGCGATGGAGTGGATGAACTCGTATTGGACTTCGAAAGGAAGACTGGTGGAGAGACCGTTCACATAATATTCGCGGGTATGCCGTCCTTCTGGTTCGAGAAAAAGTTGGTGCTGCTCTTTGTCAGCGAATTTCACCACTTTATCCTCAATAGAGGGGCAATAGCGCGGTCCCACCCCTTCGATACGCCCCGAGTACATCGGCGATTTGTCGAGATTCGCCCGAATCACCTCATGCGTGTGCGAATTGGTGTGGGTGATCCAACAGGGAATTTGTTCCACGTGGAACAATTGGTCCCGCTTGCTGTTCAGTGTGAAGACCTCTTCGGGCCCTTGACAGAGATCCCCCGCACCAAATGAAAACGGCGGCGGAGGCGTATCCCCATCCTGCCGCTGGCATCGGTCAAAATCAATCGACCGGCCATTCAGTCGGCATGGGGTACCGGTCTTGAATCGTCCAATTTCAAATCCAAGCTCCCGCAAGTTGTCACTCAGGGTTGAAACGCTATCCCCCATTCTGCCCCCAGCCTGATTTTGCATCCCGACATGCAGCAGGCCACGCATGAATGTCCCGGTGGTGATGATCACCGCTTCCGCCGAAATTTCCAGACCGAGGCTCGTACTGATTCCTTTGACTCTCCCGTGCTCAACCCGAATGCGTGATACATTCCCTTGCAAGAGATCGAGATTTGCGTGGGACTCCAAAACCGCCTTCATCCGAAACTGGTACGCTTTCTTGTCGCATTGGGCCCGGGGCGCCCGGACACTTGGGCCTTTGTTTGCATTTAACATTCGGAACTGAATCCCGGTGGCATCGGTATTGAGTCCCATCACTCCCCCCAAGGCATCGATCTCGCGCACCATGTGTCCCTTCGCCAAACCGCCGACGGCCGGATTACAAGACATCTGGCCGATCGTATCCAGGTTCTGTGTCAGCATCAAAGTACGACAACCGAGCCGAGCCGCCGCCGAGGCGGCTTCAATCCCGGCGTGGCCACCGCCAACGACAAGCACCTGGTACTCTTTGGGAAGCAGAAACATAACGAGCCAGCACGGTTCCCCAGAAACGGCGAAAAATCAATCGCAGTGTCGCCCGGCGTTGTCCCGAAATGATTGCCCAAATCTCCTTTGCGCCCCAGGCTCATTTCCAATGTTCCACGTGGAACAATTCGCCCAGTTATAACTCCGCCTAAGGATATTATCCCGGACTAAATCCCCTTACCCTCCCTTTGTTCGTTCCCGTCACCCTTTCGCTTCCATCCTTCTTCCCTCTAAAGCTTTACCATGGTACTTTCGCGTGACAATTCGACACCTTTCCTGCAGAGTCTCACTACCGCTCACCATGGCCAAATCCTTAGAAGCTTCGCCGATGAAGTCTCTCGCCGAGGAGCTCCATTTCGTACGAAAATCGTTTCGGGAATCTATCCAGGTTTATTCCACCCGCATCGAAACCCAGTTGGCTCAGCTTCGGGAGACTGTCCTCGAACAGGTCAAGAAACCGGACGTTCCCGCCGCCCAACTACGCGATCTCCGCGACATGATCACTCTCTGTCGAACCCTCGATCTGAAACCGGATAAGGGTCGTCGCAAAGATCTCAAGAAAGTTGAGACCCTTGTCGAGGAGCTCCATTTAATGATCCGTAACTGGTCGTGAACTCGACCGCGGCTTTCTCTCCCTCTTCCGCGTTACAGGCCCACACCCTTTCGCCAATTTCGAACGCCAACTCTCAAGAGCGGTCTAAATTTGTCGATATCGGTCGATATCCACTCCAGCGATCGCTACCCAACCGGTTAAAGAGATCCGGACGTGTATATCCATATTTCCAAACATACAAATACTCTGTTATTTCTATTTATTTACAACCTGGGCATTGCTTTTTTTATTCCCATTGATTTCGTTGACAGGTTGCCAGACTATTTTCGCGGTTATGCTTCCTGCTCTGATCCTTATTTTGGCCGTCACTCTTTACCGGGTCTCCTATGCCCTGGCGGGCGCGCCGGCTGATTGGGCCAATTTCTCTCCAGTCGCAGCTGTTCTCCTGTGCAGCGCCGCCTATCTGCCGCGAAAAGCCGTGTTTCTTGCGGCTCTCGGCCCGCTTGTAGTAGCCGACCTCTTTCTTAACGCGCACTATCATGCGCCACTTGTCGATACCGGGACCCTCTCCCGGTATTTTTGTTTCGGCTTGATTCTTTTACTCGGATTGGTCGCACGCAAACAACATCGATATAAAGTGTTGCTTACTTTTCTTCTGACGATCGCCGGTTCATGCCTGTTCTTTTTATTCACTAACACGGAAAGCTGGATCGCACTTCCGGGATACACCAAAACAGTGCAGGGATGGTGGCAAGCTGTGACAGTCGGATTGCCCGGTTACCCGCCGACCTTGCTTTTTTTCCGTAACACCGTTCTCAGTGATTTGTTTTTCACCGCACTCTTCCTGGGCACCCAGGCGATCACGGCGAAGTCCCGCGACCGCCTGCCTGAGACGGGATCTCCACGGATCCACCACCGCACGTAGCGCGGACCAATTTTAATTATGGAAACTTTGGTACATCCCGCAGATGCCGCGATTAACCGCAGGTTAACGAAAGAGGATAAAATTCGCTTTCTTCGCGAGATGTTCAGGGTCAGACGATTCGAACAGACCTCACTCAAATATTATAATCAGGGCAGAATGGGGGGATTTCTGCATTTGTATTCGGGACAGGAAGCAGTTGCCGTCGGCACAATGTCTCTACTTGGAAAGAACGACCACGTGATCACCGCTTATCGCGATCACGGCCACGCACTTGTTGCAGGGATGGATATGAAGGCATGCATGGCTGAGCTATTCGGCAAGGCGACAGGCTGTTCCAGAGGCAAAGGTGGCTCGATGCATTTCTTCGCGCCCGATAAGAATTACTGGGGCGGCCACGGTATCGTGGGTGGGCAAACACCTCTCGGACTAGGCATAGCCTTTGCCCTCAAATACAAAGGCCTGAAAGGCTGTTGCCTCTGTTATCTGGGGGACGGCGCAATCAACCAAGGCCCGTTCCACGAGTCCCTCAATCTCGCCGCCTTGTTTAAGCTGCCGGTGATTTACGTCATCGAGAACAACGGCTATTCGATGGGCACTAGCCAGGCGCGGTCGTCATCGTATCCCGAAACGCTCGCGAAACGAGCAGAAGGGTACAACATGGCTTGGGACGTGTTTAAAGGAGAAGACGTATACGAAGTTCGCGCGAAGACACAGATTGCAATCGATCGGGCGCATAACGACTCCGAACCGAGTTTGATCGAGATCCAGACCTATCGTTATTACGGTCATTCGGTGGCGGACGCCAACGCCAAGAAGTACCGGGCTCCGGAAGAGATCGAACAATACAAGACCAATCACGATCCGCTCCGTATCTGGAGCCAGCACATGCTCGATGAGGGGATCCTGACCGAAGCCGAGATTGAAGAGATCGACGTCGCTGCAAAAGACGAAACAAACGAAGCAGTGAAATTTGCAGAGGAAAGTCCATTCCTGAACGAGGACGAAATTCTGAGCGACGTGTACTGGGAGGTGGACCATCAAACGGACGCAGCAAAACATGGCCGCCACTTTTTTAACACCTGACACCCGCCTATGGCTTTGATTACCTACCGCGAAGCGCTGAAAAATGCGTTGGCCGAAGAGATTGAGCGCGACGAAAACGTTGTAATCCTTGGGGAAGAAGTCGCCCAGTACAACGGCGCTTACAAGGTAACGGAAGGCCTATGGAAAAAATACGGCGACAAACGTCTGGTTGATACACCGATCAGCGAAGCCGGCTTTATCGGTATGGGGATCGGCGCCGCACTGCTTGGTCTGCGCCCGGTCATGGAATTAATGTTCTGGAGTTTTTCGTACGTTGCATTTGATCAGATTATCAATAATGCCGGATGCGTCCGCTACATGTCGGGCGGACTGATCAATGTTCCAATCGTGATTCGCGGCCCAGCCAACGGAGGAACCAACGTGGGAGCGACGCACTCCCATACACCAGAAAATCTTCTTGCCACCAGTCCCGGTTTGAAAGTTGTGGCGCCGTCGACAGCCTACGATGCAAAAGGCCTGATGAAAGCTGCGATCCGGGACAACGATCCGGTAATGGTAATGGAGAGCACGGTTTTATATGGAGAAAAATGGGAAGTCCCGGAGGAGGAATACATCGTTCCGATCGGTCTGGCGGATGTAAAGCGGGCCGGCAACGATATCACGCTGATAGCGCATGGCCGGGCGGTGATTACATGCCTCCACGCTGCGGACATCCTCGCTTCCGAGCACAATATTCACGCGGAAGTGGTCGATCTCCGGTCCATTCGACCTCTCGACGAAGAGACTATTTTCGAATCGGTGCGCAAAACCCATCGCGCCGTTGTCGTCGAAGAAAACAAGCCATTTTGCGGTATCGGTGCGCAAGTCGCGGCGACATTGCAGGAGAAGCTTTTTGACGAACTTGACGCTCCTATCGGACGAGTTTCAGCTCTGGATGCACCGGCCATTTATAGCCCGCCGCTTGAGAAGCGCCAATTGCCGGATGCCGCCCGCGTTATCGCGAAAGTTCTACAGACCTGTTAAGTTTTTCCGCTTATGCCCATCCCAATCGAAATGCCGAAACTGAGTGACACCATGACCGAGGGGACACTGGTCAAATGGCTGAAGAAAGTCGGCGACACTGTCGCCGTTGGCGACATTCTCGCCGAGGTGGAGACGGACAAAGCCACCATGGAGATGGAGGCATTTGACGAGGGAGTTCTGGCCGAGATTTACGTACAGGACGGAGGTAAAGTCGAGGTCGGTCAAAAACTGGCGATTCTGACCGGAAAAGGAGAGAAATTGAGCGGTGATGGAGCCACGCCGGTCGTTGAAAAGAAACCGGCTGCCACAGAAGCAAAAAAGGAAGCAACTGCGCCAACAGAGGCACCCGCTGCGCAGAAAAACTCAGAAGCAGCACCGGCCGAAAGCAGTAGCACAGACCGCGTTAAGGCGTCGCCTCTGGCGAAAAAGGTGGCTACGGAACTGGGTGTCGAATTGGGCGGCATTCAGGGAACAGGACCGGGAGGCCGCATTGTCCGAGACGACATTCTTGCGGCTGCCCAATCGGCCGGTCCGAAAAAAGAGACTGCACGGCAAACGCAGGCGTCGCCTACGCCGGCCTCGAAGACGCCGGCATTCGTACCCGCACTCGAAGATAAGAAAATCCCGCTCTCCGGAATGCGAAAAACGATCGCCGCGCGCCTGCTCGAGAGTAAGACGACGATCCCACATTTCTACCTGCAGGCCGAGTTGGACGCGGAACCTCTCACAACCCTTCGCCAAACAATTAACGCTGCTGCTGAAACCGCCGGACTCGGCAAACTGACCGTCAATGACTTTATATTGAAGGCGACGGCCGTTGCTGCCACCCGGGTTCCTCTTGCGAATGCTGCTCTCAGCGCGGATGCGATTATACAATTCGCGGATGTGCAACTTGCCTGCGCGGTCGCGGTGGAGGAGGGGCTTGTGACTCCGGTCATCCGCCAGGCGCAGAAAAAATCTCTCGGCCAGATTAGTGCCGAAATAAAAGATCTGGCGGCTCGTGCCCGTTCAAAGAAGCTGAAACCGGAAGAATATCAGGGCGGCACAATCACGGTCTCCAATCTGGGGAGTTACGGCGTTGAACAGTTCTACGCGATCATTAATCCGCCCCAATCCGTGATCGTTTCCGTCGGGACGATCGTGAGGAAGCCGGTTATTAACTCCGCTGGTCAGATCGTCCCAGGTCAAAGAATCATTCTGGGCGTAAGTTGCGACCACAGAGTTGTGGATGGAGCGGTGGGAGCTCAGTTTCTTGGCGAGTTGAAGAGGTTCCTTGAGAACCCGACGCTTCTTCTGATCTAAACTGTCGGTTTTCTGATACGGCGGACGAGTTCCACTGCGACTGGCGGCTCTACTCATCAATCGGTAAGACTTTACAAATCCCGCAGATCAGCTCTGCGAGCTGATCTGAAGAGGTGGATATTGGAACTCCTTCAATATCCAGGCTAGTTTCTTCTTTATCCAATTCTCTATGAAATACGATCTGGTGGTCATCGGTGGGGGTCCAGCGGGGTACGTGGGAGCAATCCGCGCCGCACAACTCGGAAAGAAAGTCGCCTGCGTGGAGAAGGAACGGGCAGGGGGCACCTGTCTAAACTGGGGATGCATCCCGACGAAATCGCTCTTGCGGAATGCCGAGCTTTATCATGTTCTGCAAAAACGGGCCGCAGATTTCGGCTTCAAATTCGACAACCTTTCGTACGACTGGAAAAAGATCATCTCCCGCAGCCGCACCGTTGCCGACAAACTCGCGGGAGGCGTCGAATTCCTATTTAAAAAGAATAAGATCGACTATCTGCGGGGTGAAGCCTCCATCCCTGGACCGGGAAAAGTCTCTTACAAAACCAAGGAGGGTAAGACGGAATCGGTGGATGCAGAAAATATCCTTGTCGCCACCGGCACTGTTTCTCGGGAGCTCCCGGGATTGTCAGTCAACGGAAAAACAGTCCTGAACAGCCACGACGCTATGATCGTGGATCCGCAACCAAAACGCCTCATCGTGATCGGCGCAGGAGCAATAGGAATCGAGTTCGCTTCGTTCTTCAACGCGTTCGGAACAGAGGTCACCGTCGTAGAAATGCTGCCGAACATTTTGCCTGTGGAAGATACGGAGATCAGTGTTGCGCTGGAAAAATCACTTGGGAAACAAGGCATAAAAATCCACACCAACGCCAAAGTCACGAAGACGGAAGTCACCGAGACCGGAGTTGCCGTCACGATTGAAGGCAAAAAACAGGAAAAACTGGAAGGGGAGAGCCTGCTGGTAGCTATAGGGGTTGCGCCACTCGTACCAAAAGGAGCTGCCTTGAAGCTCGACTCGAAAGGCTACATCGAGGTGAATGACCGATATGCGACAAATGTTGCCACCATCTACGCCGCAGGCGACGTCATTGGGCCCCCTTGGCTGGCGCATGTCGCAAGCTGGGAAGCTATTCAAGCGGTCGAAGGGATGTTCACAGACCACAAGCCAAAACGCGTCCGCATCTTTCCTGGGTGCACCTATTGTCAGCCACAGGTCGCAAGCGTGGGCCTGTCTGAGAGAGCGGCTGTCGAAAAAGGTCTGAAGTTCAAAATCGGCAAATTTCCATTTTCAGCCAGCGGCAAAGCGCTTGCGATCGGAGAACCGGAAGGCTTTGTAAAACTGATTGTAGGCGAGCCACATGGCGAGATCCTTGGCGCGCATATTATTGGTTCGGAAGCGACGGAACTCATCGCCGAGCTTGGTCTAGCGATCACCTCCGAACTCACTTTCGAAGAAATCGAAGCGACGATTCACGCACACCCGACCTTGAGCGAAGCGGTCCATGAAGCAAACGAAGCCGCATTCGGATTAGCGATTCATATTTAATGAGTTGTTCACATCTCTGAGAAGGATTCCTTTCTTTAAAGGGACAGAGATTCTTCTTATTAACTGTGTGAACTACTCCAATCTGGATGCGTAAAGGCTTACCAGTGAACAAATAAGAGGTGATTTTTGGTTGTGAATAACTTCTTGAATCGGTTCCGACAACTACGAACAGAAACCGGTTTGGAAAAGTTGTTCCAGGTTACCGGAAGTTATTCACGAGTCGGGCACAACACCATTCACAGCCGCCAGGAGTGCTAAGCGATATCAAGCAACGAGCCGAAATCGGGGTCATAGAGTCTTTTGTAAGTACGAATCGCAAAACCGTCGGTCATGCCGGCGATGTAATCGCATAAAACGCGGGCACAAGCCCGCGGACTATCTTTCAGGCGAATGATGCGGTCAAAGCTTTCCGGTAGCAGGCGAAGTCCGTTCTCGCCTAGATAGCTCTCCGAAAACGCGGCAAAAAGACCTTCCAGAATCACTTTACCTTTGCGTTCGAGTTGATGGAGCTGTGAATGATCGAAAACAAGATCCTGGGAAAGCCTCTTGTAAAAGTCGGCCTCAGCGCGCACTGCGGGGTCAACGAAAAGGCTGAAACGGTAGCGATTGGTTACCGTAGCCGCCGGCGATGTGCGTTCGATTAATGAGCAGGATCGAATAAAAGCGCCGATTTTTCTGCTGAACCGCGATTCGGCTTTCCCGTCTCGAATTGCAGACAAAATCGTTTCGGCATGTTGTGATTGGTCCGAAGAGAGGTTCTGATTGTCTGCCCAGCGTTTGACGCGTTCGAATCGGAGAAAGCCGGCGTTCATGCTGTCCACGAGATCGTTCAAACAATAGGCGGTGTCGTCCGCCCAATCCATGATCTCGCATTCGAGGCTGCGGTAATGGTTTATATCGGCGATCTCTGACAGGCCTATACCGCCCAGAGCAAAAGTGCGGAGGTACTCTTGTTCGTCGTAGATGAAATGGTTGAGTGCCTCTGGATTTTCCCGGTGCAGCTTTTTGTATTTCAGAATTCCATCCATGAACGACCGGGTGGGATTCATCCCACGTCGTGAATCGAGACCGGGATAGATTGTTTCGGTGACGATTTGCAGGCTCTGCGCGTTACCTTCGAAACCGCCGAATGGTTTCATCAGCTGATGCAGCGTCCGCTCGCCTGCATGTCCAAACGGCGAATGACCAAGGTCATGGGTTAGACAGATGGCTTCGATTAAATCCGCATCGATAAAGAAATCTTCGCTTAAAGCCGGCGATGTCTGCTTCAGAAATGATGCAATCGAACGGCCGATCTGCGCGACTTCGAGGGAATGAGTTAAACGGGTCCGATAAAAGTCGAATTCGCCGGAGAGAAATACCTGGGTTTTCGCTTGGAGCCGACGAAACGCCGAACTGTAAATGATCCGGTCTCGGTCGGTCTGAAACGCTGTCCGGTACTCATCCAGGTCGCGAGGGTGCAAACTCTCGAGGTCAAACCGGTTGTAGAATCGATTTTCTGTCAGGTGCCTCACAAACCATTATTCTAAACGGAGTGCCAGGAGCGGGGAAGAGCAGAGTGTACCGGCGAAAACAATCGAGTAATCCCGCTTGCCTCCGAAAGCACTTCAGCCAACGCCTTCCACGAGAACGACTCGGTAGGTTGCGCCATTGAAACGATGCTTCCGAACCTCTCGATATTCAGGACTTTCGTACCATACTTTGGCTGCCTCGACCGTTGGAAACTCGATGATGACGATTCCTTCGGACGGTGGTCCTTCGAGCACTTCTTGCTTGCCATAGGCGGCTAGGACTTTTAATTCGTGACCTGCCAGCGTGGCTGGAACTTTGCTCTGATAAAGATCGAATTCGGCTTGGTCGACGGTTTTTTCCTTCGTAAAGACGATATATACGCTCACTTGTTCTTAATACCCTTTCGATTCGACTTTCGAATGAACAGACGGCAGAAGCAATCGGGAGCATGGTCATTGATCACCCCGACGGCCTGGAGCCAGGCGTAAACGATTACCGGCCCCACAAACTTGAAGCCGCGTACCTTCAGCGCCTTCGAGATCTCGACGGAAAGCGGCGACTGAGTCGGAACCGGGCCTTCGTTCAAAATCGGTTTTCCCCCGGCCATCCCCCAGACAAATTTCGAGAAATCTTCGCCGGCTTTTGCCATGCTCAGGTAGGCACGTGCTCCGCCGATCGTCGCTTCGATCTTAGCGCGTGACCGAACAATTCCGGCGTCCTGCAACAGCCGGCTGATATCCGTTTCAGTAAATTTTGCGACAGCTTCAGGTTCAAAGTTCTTGAATGCTTTCCTGAACGCTTCCCGTTTCTTCAAGATCGTGTTCCAGGAAAGGCCGGCCTGGAATCCGTCGAGCATCAGCTTTTCCCAGAGTGCGCGACTGTCGTATTCCGGCACACCCCATTCCGTGTCGTGATACTCCTGCATCAAAGGATCGGATTCCGCCCAGGAACAGCGCTGCACCTCTTTTTTGGAATTCGTCTGTTTCGTTGTCACTATTGTCTGCAGAGTACCTTTACGCTTGCTCTCGTAGGATAGGCGTCCCGCCTGTCCATTCCTAGAATTAAGTGACCCTGTTGAAGCGCTTAAGCCAGTGACCCTTGCGGCGAGGGGGAAGATTGCTGGAGTCTGAAGGAGCCCGGACAGGTGGGAACTATGCGCTCGCATATAAGATTTCCGATACTTTTCTTGTCAAAAGTGGGGCGAGTCACAGCCTGGTTGGGGTCACAGGCGAGACGCCTATGATACTTTCGCCTCGGCAACGTTCTTACATTTTGGATTTACCGGTATCTAAGGCGTATGAACCGCCCCTTACGCCAGCCGCTCCAGAAATCACAAAGCTAAAAGTATCATAGGCGTCCCGCCTGTGACCCACCTAGCGACAGGAGAGCCTTATTGCGCAGGCGTAGCGCTCGGCGTCGCCGAAGGAGCAGGGCTTGGACTAGGGGACGGGGATGATATGACGGTCGGTGAAGGAGTTGGCGAAGCGACTGCCTCTGGTGTCGGAGAAACAGCTGGCGACGGGGTTGGGGAAGGAGTTGGCGTAGGCTTGGTAACGATTTCGTCGCGACGCTTCAGAAGCGGTTGCAGGACGTAATCGGGAACCAGATAAACCCATTTCTCCATCGATTTCTCTTTTTGGAGCTGCTCTTTGAGGCTTGCGTTCTTTTTATCGAAGGCCTCGTCCTTTGCCTTCTTATCTTCCGGCTTTTCGTTCGGTTCTGAAACCCGAGTTGTCTGCAAGTCCGCATTCACGGTGAACTGCACGTAACGCGATTTATCCGAAGCCTGCTTTCCCAGCAGGAAGTTGTATGTGAAACCATCGACCGTTTTGATTGTAACCTTGAACGGGTCATGCAGGCCCGACTCATCGGATGAAACTGTGGCTGGTCTGACATCGAGAAAAGAAGGGGAAAGGTTCGACAGGCCTTCTGCGAAAGTTTTCTCCAACGTCTCGCCCGGCTGCGCTCCTTGCAGCTGCCAATCGGCCTTTGGATCTTTTCGCTCGATTTTCCAGCCTGCGTTGTTGCTCCAGGGGGATTGATCGATCTCAATCAATTCGGCCGGCGATATAAAACTCTTGTCCAGCCAGGCTCCCACAGTTACTGGATCGACGCTGTAGAACGATTCTGAAACAAGCGAGACATGATCTTTGACAGCCGGATTGTACACAAACCTACCGCTTGCCGCTGCGCCTGTCGCCGCATCGGGTCGATTCACGGATTTACCGATGATCAAAGAACCGATCAATTTATCTTTCTCCCCTTTCAGGTCGATCTCGGTCCCTGAATCAGCGCCCTGGCCGGGGGCGAGCACTTTGAGTCGCCCAAGTTGTGAGGGCCCGATTTGCATATCCTGGCCTGCTTTAAGTTGCCAAAGTGTCTTGATGAGCTCCTGAATTTTGGAAAAATCAGCCGGGTAATTGTCTCGGTCAGCGACCGTCCATTTGTCGTCCTTTTTTTCAAGCGTCACGCTAGCTGGAGTAGAATGGATCTCGATCTTCGTGATGTCATTGACTGCGAGGTCGGGGAAAATAGTTTGTGGCGCTTTTGAATCATTCCAATTGGACGATTGCGATATCTGGAAAACAACGCCGGCTAAGCCAACGATCATTGCCACGACCAACAGTGTTAGGAGATGGCTCTTCTTCATCGAGCAGCACGTTTACGGCGTTTAACGAAGGCCAAGGCTAATCCTACGAGAGTGACGATGATTGGCATTGCGGCGATATCTATCCATTTCACAGTGCTTTGGAGCGAATCGATCTCTTCTCGAAGATTTTTCCGAACCTGTTTCAATTCGCGATTGATTGTCGCTTCGCTCTCCTGGAATTTCTTTATCTCGGCCTGTTGCTCAGGCGAAAGGAGCGTTTTCTGATCAGTCTGTTTGCCAGTTTGAAGCGCCGCGAGCTTTTGGCGCGCCTGATTCAGGTTCTCCTCGAGCTCGTCAATCTTACTTTGATATTTCTGTTGGGCCGCTGCTGCCATTTTGTTGACGACGACGAAAGGACGATTCCCCGATGCGCGGCTGCGGATGCCGATCAAGTCGGAATCGCCGGCCAACTGTTCTACGCAGCTTTGAATAAAGTTCAAATTGCCGTTTGATGGGACGAATACGTTTTGCCCCAAGACCTGTTGTGAGCGGCCCGCAATCGAGTCGTAGGCAAAGTCCGAGTCGCCTACGAGAATCACGACACCTTCGGATTTCGCTTCCTTCAGTAGTTCTGGAGCCGGGCTTGGTGATGCGCCAGGAGTTGGGCTGGGGGAGGGATTCGCGGGATTTTTCTCCTCGGGCTTGCCGCCCGGAAATGCAGTTTTGAATTTGCCGGTTAATCGGATCGCAATCGGATATTCTGTGTTTGCACTTTTTAGCGCTTTCTGCACGGCTTCCGGACCAGCCTGTAGGAGGGCTGTATCCACAAGGCCGGCCTGCTTCGTCGAATGCACCAGGATATCCTCTTTTAGGCCTGCGACCGGGTTCCCGTTGAACGCCCCGGCATAGGGCATCAATAGATCGCTCAGTGCCGCGCCAAGGACATCCTCCTTGTTAATCCCATCCCCTGTGATTGACAGAATTGTCGGATCCGACAGCACATCGTTCTGGCGCTGAATCTGCGTGGCAAACGTCGGATCAACGAGCAGCTTTTCTGTTTGGAAATCGATTCCCCAGGCCGGCAGCAGTTTGTTCAAAGTCGAACTAAAACCGGCCGCGCCACCGTAGGGGCCGGCCATTTGCGCTTCAACAAACGAAAACGGGTCGACCAATGCGACCATTTTGCCGCCGCGAATCAGGAACTGGTCAATCGCGAACTGGGCCTGGTCGGTGATCCCCTGGGGCTGGACGACGACCAACACATTGACATCGTTGTCAATCTTGTCCGCAGTCAGCGGGATGTCGCGTACAGTGTAGTTTTCTTTAAGCTCGGTCAGGAAAACCCACGGTTCGCTTGGCTGTTGCTGTTGCTGCATCATCATCGGTGCAGCCTCGCGTCCAGTCACCGGCAAAGCACTCATCACGCCGATAACCGGCTTCTTTGGATTTGCGACGCTGGAAATCGCCCTCGAAAGATCGTACTCGAGCAGGGTCTCGCGGTCCGGGCTGAGGAACGGGATCGTCGTTTTTGCGTCAAGACAACTGACGGCTATCCCGAAGTAGATCTTGTCGGATTGTTCGGTGTCCTGGCCTTCGATCCCGTCAAGATTTGCCGAATCCTCGGCGTCCGAATCCGGTTTAGGGTCGAGTTTGATTACTTTGATTTTGCCGTGGCTATACTGCTGGTATTCATCCAGGAGATCCTGCACTTCCTGCGCATAAGTGCGAAGTGGGACCGGAACTGAGGCATTGTCCTTGCTAAAATAGAACCGGACCACGACATCGGTATCGAGTTTATCGAGAATCTTTTTCGTGCCGTCCGACAACGTATAGAGTTTGTTTTCGGTCAGGTCTGAGCGGAATTTGAATAGGCCCCCCAGTACGTTGACGGCAACAAGTATGATCAAGACGGCGATGACGCCGACGACCGAGTAGAGTAGACTGTCAAACTTTCCTTTCATACGGCTAGGCTCGGCGGGCGCGAAGAAGAACGCTGGTGGTAAAAAGAAAGAAGACGATCACAGAGAGGAAGAAGATCAGGTCCCGAGTATCGATCACGCCTCGTTGAAAGCCTTCGTAGTGAGTCATAACGCCTATCCCGGCAAGAACATCAACGATCCACGCAGGCGCCCAGTTCACCACAAAATCGGTTACCGGCGGCCAACTACAAAGAATCAGAAAGAGGCAGATCACGACGGAAAGAATAAAACTGACCACCTGGTTCCGAGTGATGGAAGAAGTCATACAGGTGATGGCCAGGAACGCCCCAGCCATCAAGAAGCTGCCGCCATATCCGCTGATGATCCGGCCCAGATCGGGGTGACCGAGGTATTCGACCGTTGCCACCATTGGGAATGTCAAAGCCAGCGCGATAAGGAGAAATAACCAGCTGGCAAGGAATTTCCCGAGGATTGCCTGCCAGGTCGTGACTGGCATCGTGAATAGGAGTTCCATCGTACCGAGGCGCAGTTCCTCGGACCAGAGCCGCATTCCAACGGCCGGAACCAGGAAAAGGTAGAGCCAGGGGTGCCAGACAAAAAACGTCAGAAGATCCGCGGATCCGCGTTCGAAGAATCGTCCCACCATAAATGTGAAGAAACCGGTCAACAGCAGGAAGATAACGATGAATACGTACGCGACCGGCGACGAGAAATAGGCGCCCAATTCTCTGCGGGCGATCGTCCAGATGTTTTTCATTTGTCGGAAACTCTCTCAGTGTCGGGTAAAGTGATGGACCTGAAGACATCATCGAGACGACCCTCATCGACGTTGAGATGTTCGACCTTCCAACCTTCTCTTTGAGCGAGCGCCAGGAGTTCCGGAAGCAGATCGCCTTTTGGCCGAAGCCTGATTGTTGTCTTTCCGTTTGCCTCGGAAACCAGTTCAGATTTTTCGAGTGAATGCAGCCCTGCGAGCCCATTTTGGACTGAGGACCAGTTGATGCCTTTAAGCCCGAGCAGAATAGTGCCTGCATAAGGAGCCTTCGTCTTGAGCTCGTCCGGTGTTCCGTTCGCGACGATTTTCCCGCGATCGATAATGATCGCACGGGTGCAGGCAGCTTCGACTTCCTCAAGGATGTGGGTGGAAAAGATGATCGCTTTGTCCCGGCCCATTTCGCGGATCAAGGCACGAACTTCATGTTTTTGATTTGGATCCAGCCCGTCGGTCGGCTCGTCGAGGATCAGGACGTCCGGGTCATGAACAATCGCCTGCGCAAGACACGTTCGATGCCGATACCCTTTCGACAATGTGTCGACGCTCTGATCCAGGACCGGCTCAAGGAAACATCGCTGAACAGCGCGATCGATTGCCTGGTGCTTTGCTGCACCGGAAAGGCCACGCAACGCAGCGCAAAAACTGATAAATCCCAAAACAGACATGTCGCTGTACATCGGTGCGTTCTCGGGCAAATAACCGATACGGCTCCGGCTTTTCAGCGGTTCTCCGACGACATCGAAGCCACACACCGTGACCTTTCCGCCGGTCGGGGCGAGGAAACCGGTAATCATGCGCATACTGGTCGATTTACCAGCGCCGTTAGGCCCCAGAAATCCGAGCACCTCACCTTTCTCAACTGAGAACGATAGATTATCGACTGCGAGCTTTGGACCGAAGCTCTTCGTTAACTTCTCGACGTTGATCATGTGAGGGGTAGGACACGTTGAACCAAAGGAAGTAATGATTAATTGAACGAAAGCGTCTAAAAAAGACGTGAGACGCGATTTGTCAAGGGCAACGCCAATTTACATCGCCATGCGATATAACTTCTGGCTGAACAACCGCTTTCCATAATTCATGCACGATTCGACAATCGGCGGTTCGGTTGGTTCAATTTTTCTGGCAATTGCGTTTTAGCTGCGGGCAATCTAACATTTAGAACGCAGGGCCACCGATTATTCGTCACCAGAAATGGAGTCCGTTCCCCACTACGCAGAACCGCTCTGGCATCCGCATTCCGAGCAAATCCGGAATAGTAACCTGGAGCGATTCCGGGCATGGCTCCAGGAACATCGGTCCCTGGTGTTCGAAGATTGCCACAGCTTGTTTCAATGGTCCGTCCGGGATCTTGAAACATTCTGGAGCACGATTACCGAATACTTCGATGTGCGATTTTCCTCAACCCCGGAGACCGTACTGCGCCGGGATCCGGATCCTGTGAACACGAAATGGTTCCCGGGCGGCACACTGAATTATACCGCACACGTGCTCCGGTTCGGATCCAAGCAAATCGGAGTCGAAGATGACCGGCCTGCGATATTGTTCTGTGCCGAGCCGGACAACCCCGAAGCGCGGCATGTTGTGACCCGCGCCGAGTTGGTGGACAGGGTCAACCGGGTTGCTGCCGCAATGCGCCGTCTCGATGTGTGCAAAGGGGACCGCGTGGCGGGCTATCTTCCGAACCGGGCCGAGACAGTGATCGCGTTTCTCGCTGCCGCCAGTATTGGGGCGATTTGGTCGAACTGCCCGCCGGAACTCTCCAGCCGCGGCGCGCTCGACCGGCTGACGCAAATCGAACCAAAGTTGCTGGTCGCGGTCGACGGATATCGTTATGGCGGAAAGCACCACGACCGCACGATCCAGCTTGCGGAGATTGCAGCCGGTTTGCCCACGCTCCGGCAAATTGTAATAGTCGAACCTTTGGCGGCAGAATCGCTGCCCGACTTCGGTGCATCGATTTCGGTACAGAATTGGACTGATCTGATAGCGTTCGGGCCTGAGCCCGGGCCGATACAATTCACTCCGGTTCCGTTTGATCATCCGGTTTGGATTCTTTATTCCTCGGGTACAACCGGTGTTCCCAAGCCGATCATGCACGGGCACGGCGGCATTTTAATTGAACATCTAAAAGCACTGTCGCTGCACCTCGACCTAGGCGAGGGGGACAAGTTCTTCTGGTACACGACAGCAGGCTGGATGATGTGGAATTTTCTTGTCTCCGGTCTTGCTCTCGGCGCGGTATTAGTCCTCTACGACGGCAGTCCGAAATATCCCGATCTAAGCGTGCTCTGGCGATTGATCGACAAAGAGCGAATCCAGTATTTCGGCACCAGCGCACCGTTTCTGCTGGCTTGCCAGAAAGAGCGGATTGAACCAGGGAAAGAGCTGGGACTCGAATCGCTACGCGCCATCGGATCAACCGGTGCACCACTGCCCAGAGACGGATTTCAATGGGTTTATGAGCATGTGAAACCGACGGTCTGGCTCGGTTCACTGAGCGGGGGAACAGATGTGTGTACGGCGTTCGTTCTATCGCATCCGTGGCTCCCGGTATTTGCAGGCAAACTGCAGTGCCGCGGTCTGGGTGCCCCAATAGAATCATGGGACGAGAACGGACAACCGATTTGGAATCAGGTTGGTGAACTGGTGCTTACGGGACCGATGCCTTGTATGCCGGTTGGCTTTTGGAACGATCCCGATCAATCCCGTTTGCGACAGGCCTATTTTCAACATTTTCCTGGTGTGTGGCGGCACGGCGACTGGATCGAAATCGATCCGGATAATGGTCAATGCACGATTTATGGACGCTCTGATTCAACATTGAACCGGGGCGGGGTGCGGATGGGGACCAGCGAGTTTTATCGCATCGTCGAATCGTTGCCTGAAGTTCTTGGTTCGCTGGTGATCGACACGACCGGGCTCAGCCCGGACGGGAAGGAGATACCAGGAAAACTGTTGTTGTTTGTGGCATTGCGCGGAACCGCGACTCTCAGCGATACGCTTTCCAACCGCATACGCGAACGGATCAAAAAGGAGTTATCGCCTCGCTGTTTGCCGGATGCGATCTTCGCGATACCCGAGATTCCTCAAACGCTGAACGGCAAAAAAATGGAGGTGCCGGTGAAGCGCATCTTTCAAGGATACGCCCTATCGAGGTCCGTGAGTCGCGAAGCGATGAGCAATCCAGATTCGCTCAAACCGTTTGTCGATTTAGCAGAAAGCACGCAGACCTCCCACTGAACTCGTCGCGTAAAGCAGCATGAGTGGTGCCACCCTCAAATTCGCGTGGGGTGTCGTTGCGCTCTTGCATTAGCCGGATGATCGGTTTCAAGTTTTGTTTATGCACAATGATCGCCTTCCGCGACTGATTTTTGCGTCGAGCGACGCATCTGCCGATCTTTTCTACGCAACAAAATTCGACGTTCCGGACCCGGCATTGTTTCTGAAACAGAACGGTAAAACGACACTTGTGCTCAGTGATCTCGAAATCGACCGGGGAAAAAAAGAAGCAAAAGTGGATGAAATCGTCGCGCTGTCGAGCCTTGAACGACCGCTGGAAAAGCAGTTCAACGGCAAACCCCCGATAGAAATTACAATAGCCGCATTTTTGCGAAAACGTCGTGTGCGGAGAGCCGCGGTCCCTTACGATTTTCCGGCCGGACTAGCCGATCAACTCGGTCAAAAAGGCATAACAATCGTACCGATTGCGGGCCATTTTTGGAAGGAACGCGAATTTAAAACGGACGAAGAGGTGAAACTGATCCGGCGTGCGATCCAGATCACCGAGACAGGGCTGGCTCGTGGGATCGAGGTCCTTCGAGCGGCGGAGATCAAACCGGGGAAGAGATTGGTTTGGGGTGGAAGCACACTGACTTCCGAAAGGCTAAGGGCAGAGATTGCATCCGCGATTTTGTACGCAGGCGGAGCGCCGGATGACGCGATTGTTGCGGGTGGTGAACAGGCGTGCGATCCGCACAATCACGGAACCGGCCCACTGAAAGCAGATTCCATGATCATTCTCGATATTTTCCCGAGCGACGCCCGGTCAGGGTACTACGGCGATCTCACTCGGACAGTCGTGCGCGGCAAAGCAACCGATGCGCAGCGTGCGCTTTGGCAGGCGGTGCGCGAAGCCCAGGAGACGGCATTAAAAAAAATCAGCCCCGGAGGTTCCGGCGCGGCGTTACAAGCGGAGGTCTCCGATTTTTTCCGAGAGAAAGGGTATCCTGCAGAAATACGAGATAACCGGTGGGTCGGATTTTTTCATGGGCTTGGGCATGGATTTGGACTTGAGATTCACGAGGAGCCTCGTATTGCGAAAACGGTATTCAAAACCGGCCAGATTCTAACGGTTGAACCTGGACTCTACTATCCCGGAATCGGCGGTGTGCGTATCGAAGACGACGGCGTCGTGACAGAGAAAGGGTTCAAGGTACTGTCCAACTTTCCGAAGGTGCTCGAAGTGTAGAGGAAGTTGTCAGTGGACGGGGAAGTTGTCGGTTGTCAGTTGTCGGTTGTCAGTGGGACGGAGAAGTTGCCGGTGTCGGTTGCTAGTGATCAGTGGAAATTGAGGGGAAGCGTCGTTGTCGACCCGACCGAAACGGAGGCTGGCACGCAATACTCGAAAGAATTTTTCTTTTGTCCTGGAAATGCGAATAAAAAATAACATATTGAATATATGTTATGAGCATTAGGACATATCAGGATCTCGTGGCTTGGCAAAAGGGAATTGATCTCTGTGAGTTGGTTTATCGAGTGTCTGCAGCTTTTCCGAGTTGCGAGCTTTACGGGCTGACGAGCCAAATTCGACGCGCGGCGGTTTCTGTTCCGAGCAACATCGCTGAAGGAGCAGGGCGTATGACTAACGGTGAATTTGTTCAGGCTCTCGGTCACGCACGAGGGTCTCTCCTTGAAATCGAGACCCAATTGACGATCGCCCTGCGATTTGGCTATCTACGCGCGAGCGAGACTAATGTGCTCTTCGAACACACAGCCGAGATTGGAAAACTAACCAACGGCTTGATCCGCTCTCTAAATCGCCGACGCGCCAAATAAATCAACGCCTTTCTCCGCGCTGCATCGACGATTCCCTCCCCCCACTGACAACCGACAACTGACACTGACAACTTCCCCTCCACTGGTAACTTCTTCCTAATACACTACGAACGCGCAGAGGAGCAGCACCAATCCGTAGACGACTCCGGCTAACGCTGCGGCCCGGAACCTTACACCGGGCTTCGTGATCCAGGTGATCTGGTCCCGCAAGAGATAGGGCATGCCGACCCAAAAAAGGCCCAGTGTCAACCACACATAAGCGAGGATGACGAGCAGAAGACGCGCTGTTTCCGGTCGGAGGAACGCGGCACTGAGCATCGGTTCAGCGGCGAGTAACGCAAACATCCCGAGCGCGCGCACAGCCAGAAATTCGTCTACAAAAATGAGTGTCAGAACGAACGCAATCGGTACGCCGAATTGCAAGTAGGTCCTGACCCAGGCGAACTCTCCGAGATCGGTGGTTGTGACAAGCCAGAAGGCCCAAAGAGCGTCCACGGCGAGAATTGCGACTCCGAGTGGCTTCGATCTCGGAAACTTAACGAGCCAATTTTTCGATTTGGCCGGCAGGATCAGCGCGGGTAGATGAATCGCCAGGAGAATGATCCCGACCACCAGCCCGACACTGCGGAGGCTAAATTCGTAAATGCGAGGAGGATAATCCATGAACGTAGGAAGTTGTTCATTAGCCCAAGATTCGGGTCACGCAAGCGTTATGAGGAGGCACACGGCAACCACAAGGGAGGCGTATGGCGTATGGGACCTATACGACGTATACGACCCATAGGCGTGAAAAGTCCCAGAGTCCCTCTGAATCCGGATTTGCCAAAGAGGCGATGCAGATTTTAGGAAATCTGTGCCTCCAGCGCGGGGGTTACGATCCCAACGGGTTCGCCATAGAGGGTATAGCCAGTGGAGCGCAGCACCTGGATATTCACCAACTCGGCGACGTGCGCCGGATTACCTTCAAATACGACAATTTTGTTCCCGCGGGTCCGGCCAACGAGGCGGCTCCGATTCGTTTTGCTTGGGCCTTCGCAAAGAATATCCACTTCTTTGCCAACGAACGGTTCGTTGCGGCGTCTGGCCCAGTTGTCAACCAGATCGAGCAAATCGTGGTTCCGTGCCTCTTTGACAGAGTCCGGCAACTGATCCATCATCGTCGCCGCCGGTGTGTCTTTGCGTTGCGAATACTTGAAGATAAATGCGTTGTCGAATCCGATGTCATCCACGAGCTCGCGCGTCATCCTGTAGTCCGAATCGGTCTCACTCGGATAACCAACAATGATATCGGTTGTGATTGCCATATTGGGGATAGCCGCGCGTATCCGGTTGACCAGCGAGCGGTATTTTTCGCTGGTGTACGTCCGATGCATCGCCTTCAGGATCCGGTTCGATCCGGATTGCAATGGCAAATGAATATGCTCCACCAGCTTCGACAATCGGCCAAAAGCGTCAATCAGATCGGTCCGAAAACCGATTGGGTGGGGTGATGTGAATCGGATTCTTTCGAGTCCATCGATGGCCTGGAGAGCGTCGAGCAATTGAACGAAAGGACTCTTCCCATCGATCGCAGCGAACGCGTGCCGTCCGTAAAGATTCACGATTTGACCTAATAGCGTCACTTCTTTGACGCCCTTCGCAACGAGCGCCCGGACTTCGCCGACGATGTCAACGATAGGCCGGCTCCGTTCGTGTCCCCGCGTGTATGGAACGATACAGAATGTGCAATGCATGTTGCAGCCCTGCATAATGGAAACGAACGCTGTAACCTGCTTTTCTCGGAGGACATGGTCCCGGATTGTGCCCTGTGAATCCGGTTCTTCTTCGACATCGACAATCGTAAAACGGACATCATCGCGCCGGGCCGCCCATTTGCGTTCGATTGCCTGGTCGACGTAGTCGGCCACTCGATGGAATTTTTGGGTTCCAACGACCAGATCAAGGTGTGGTACTTCGTCCAGGAGCGTTGAACCTCGGCTTTGTGCCATGCAGCCTAGAAAGCCGTAAACAACGGGGCGACTCAGCGAAAGCGACCGGAGCATCCCCATTTTTCCTAGCGCTTTCTGCTCCGCCAGATCGCGCACGCTGCAAGTGTTGAGAAGGACAACATCCGCCGATTCCGCTTCGACCGTGATCGTATGGCCGCGATCAATCAGCATCTGCGCGACCTGTTCGGAGTCGCGCTCATTCATCTGGCAGCCGTACGTTTTGATGTAGATCCTGGCCATTGCAATGCACCCTGGCGGGACCCGAATATTATCCGCGAACTGACCACGAGGCAAGGTGGGTTAGGGGAGGAGCCAATCCGGAACCGAGGTCTGTGGTGTGGTTAATCCAATCCTCTGCGTCCTCCTCCGTGTCTCGGTGCCTCTGTCGTGAACCCTTCCCGGGAATTAAGACCCCTTCTGTCCGAGTGCTGCGGCTTCTTCTTTTTTTCGTTTCCGCTCCATCATCCAGGCGACCAGAATGCAGATCTCGTACAGGACGTACATTGGAGCGCCCATCATGGCCATGGAGACCGCGTCCGGGGTGGGCGCGAGAAAAGCCGCAGCAACAAAGATCAAAAGGAATGCATACGCGCGCGTACGACGGAGAAGGGCGACGGATAATACGCCTAGTCGGACCAGTACAAGGACGATCACCGGCAGCTCGAATGCTGCGCCGAACCCCACGCATAATTGTGTAACAAAGGAAAAATATTCCCGCACTGTCCAGGTCGGCCGCCAGTCGAGCGATTGAGCGTCGTGGAAGAAGAATCGGAGAGTTGCAGGCAAAACGAAAAAGTAACCAAGTACGACTCCGCAGAGGAATAAACCAAATCCAATTCCAGTTGCTGGCAGCATCGCTTTCTTCTCCGGGGGAGTCAAAGCTGGAAGGATGAATTGCCCTGCAAAATAGATCAGGAACGGAAATGCAATGACGATTCCGGCGTAGAACGCGAGCTGGAACGAGATCGTCATGGAATCAGCGACACCAAGCGAGACCAATGACTGCAAAAGCTTGGGATCGATCGATTTCAGGGGCGCCTGCAGGATATGAACAAGCTGTGCCCGGAAACAAAAAGCCAGCATCATTGCGGTACCCAGAGCAATGGCCATTCGGACGATAACCCATCGGAGATCTTCGAGGTGATCAAGGAACGGTTTGACCGCCTCGCCTCGTTCTCCTTCACGAAACTTAAAAATCTTCGAAATATTCATGGGATGATTCGCCTTGCGGCCAGCCGTGCGAACAAGGCAAGCGTATTGGCATCCTGGATCTCGCTCTCCGCAATCATGGAACGCAGAGTTTCGAAGCTGAATTCGCGGCACTCCAGAATGGATTCGCTTTCTTCCGGCTGGTATCCAAGCCCGGTTGGATGCACCGGCCGGGCGAGGAACAGATGCGGCATTTCGTCACTATACCCCTGCGAAGAATAGTAGTGTCCGAGATAAGTCAATTCGCCTCCTGATGCTAAAGCATAACCGGTTTCTTCCGTTAGTTCGCGTAGCGCCGTTTCTCGGATCAGATTCATATCCGGATCCAGCGAATCATCAATTTGACCTGCCGGAAATTCCCACAGGATCTTTCGGACAGGGATTCTGGCCTGGTGAATGAGCAGAAAGTTTCCGTCGCGGGTCACGGGTGCGATCACAACAGCCTGTTTACGGCGCACAACCGTCCAGGTGCGGATCCCCGTTTCGCCTGGAGGAATGACGCGCTCCCGGGATACCTCGATGTGAGGGTTTTTGAAGAGGGAACTTACTTCGAGGATCTGCCAGTCGTCAGGGTTGTTCACGAAGGATTGCGTTCCACGCTTCTAATTCTGCTTCAACATTTTTTCGTGCCGGTGCACCGATGGCAGTCCGTTGATCGATCGCTCGATCAAGGTCTAAAACCGCGAAAAGGTCCGGGCCGAATTTATCGCTGAACCGCTGATACTCTTGCAACGTCAGATCCGGAAATCCGCGAACCTGTTCGATCGAAAATGCCACCAACTTTCCGATGACTTCGTGCGCCTGGCGGAACGGCAGCCCCCGTAGGACAAGGTAATCGGCAAGGTCGGTTGCCAGCAGACTCGGGTCGCCGGCGGCCTCTCGCGTTTGGTGTGAATCGACTTGGATACCGGGGATCATTCCGGCATAAACCTCGAGAACAAGTTTAATCTGATCGACCGAGTCGAAGACGGATTCCTTATCTTCCTGCAGATCCCGATTGTAGGTCATCGGAAGCCCTTTGAGTGTCGTCAGCAATGAAACCAGGTTGCCCACCAATCTGCCGCTCTTGCCCCGGGTTAGCTCGCACACATCCGGGTTCTTTTTCTGCGGCATCAGACTGGATCCGGTCGTATAGGCATCGCTGATTTTGAGGAACCGAAACTCAGCGGAGGCGAACAGGATCAAGTCTTCACTCAATCTGGAGAGATGGATTCCGGTGAGCGCAATCGCAAAGAGAAGCTCGGCCGCAAAATCCCTGTCGCTGACGGCGTCCATGCTGTTATGGGTCACACTTGAGAAACCGAGGAGATCGGCGATATATTCCCGGTCAAGTGGGATTGTCGATCCCGCGATCGCGCCCGACCCAAGAGGCATCCGATTGATTCGTTGGCGTGCATCCGAGAACCGTTCCCGGTCGCGCTCCAACATTTCGACATAAGCAAGCAGGTGATGCGCCAAAAGAACCGGCTGCGCTCGTTGAAGATGAGTGTAGCCTGGAAGGATGGTCTTCCGATTTGACCGACCGAAGTCGACCAGGGCCCGTTGGAGCACTCTGATCCGGGCTACAATTTCGTCCGTCTCGTGCCGGAGATAGAGCCGCAGATCGAGCGCCACCTGGTCGTTCCGGCTACGCGCCGTGTGCAGTTTCGCTCCGGCCGGACCGATCCGAAAGGTCAGGGCAGCTTCGATGTTCATGTGGACATCTTCCAGATCCGTCCGGAACTGGAATCTCTCTTCATCGATCTCCTGTTCGATCGCCCTGAGGCCGGTTTCAATCTGCTCGCGTTCCTCCAGGGTCAGCAAGCCGGCCTTCTGCAACGCCGAGGCGTGCGCGATCGAGCCCTGTATGTCGAATTTGTACAGGCGCCAATCAAATGAGATCGATTCGCTGAACCGTTGAACAGCGGCGGCAGTCTCTTGCTGGAAGCGTCCTTTCCACATGTTGGTTGATGACTACGTGATAAATCGAGTTTGGTCCAGAGAGACGCTGCGTATCTGCCGTATAGGTCGTATAGGTCGTATAGGTTGCCTGGCCGGGCATGCCGGAACCTCGAACTCCGTACCTCGAACCTCGAACCCCTTAGCGCCTAGGCCTCGGCTGGCGCTGAGCCGAGGCCGAAACCGGCATGGACGAGGTTGGCACCTTCGTCGACACGCGCTTCATCGACAATCACCGAGATCTTTATTTCGGAGGTCGTGATCATCTGGATGTTAACGCCCGCTTTACCGAGCAGTTCGAACATTTTGGCGGCGACACCGGAGTGCGAGCGCATTCCGATACCGACCACGCTGAGTTTGGCGATTCCGCCTTGAGCCGTGAAACCTTTTGCGCCGATCTCGGCAACAATCGGCCCAACATGTTTCTCGATCTTGGGCAGTTCGTCCGCGAGCGTGGTGAACGAGATATCGGTGGTGCCGGCAGCCGACACGTTTTGAACGATCATATCGACGTTCACGTTAATCGCTGCGATCTCCGTGAATATCCGGGAAGCGATGCCGGGCTTGTCCGGTACACCTGTGATTGTGACTTTCGCTTGTCTGCGGTCAACGCTGACTCCGCGAATGACCACCTTCTCCATACCGGCTGTTTCCTGTTTCACAATGGTTCCTGGCTGATCGTTGAAACTGCTCCTAACCTCAAAGACGACTCCGAATTTCTTTGCAAACTCGACCGATCGGGATTGCATAACCTTCGAACCGAGGCTCGCCATCTCGAGCATTTCGTCGTAGGAGATTTCCGAAATTTTCTGCGCACTTTTCACAATGCGCGGATCGCAAGTGTAGACCCCGTCAACGTCCGTAAAAATCTGGCAGATATCGGCTCCGATTGATCCGGCAAGGGCAATGGCTGTCAGATCTGAACCGCCTCTGCCAAGCGTGGTGATTTGACCCTCTTCAGTGTGACCCTGAAAACCAGCGACAATCACAATGTTCCCCGTGGTCAGAAACGTCTGGAGGCGCTTCGGCGTGATATTGGCAATCTTCGCTTTCGTGTGAACCCCGTCAGTCACAATGCCGGCCTGTGCACCAGTTAACGACACGGCGCGGCCTCCGAGGCCATTGATTGCCATCGCGGTGAGCGCAATGGTGGTTTGCTCCCCGGTTGCGAGCAGCACATCCATCTCGCGCTCGGCCGGGTGAGGCGCGACCTCGCGAGCAAGCTTGATAAGGTTATCGGTGACGCCGGACATGGCCGATACGACCGCAACGACCTGATTCCCGGCTTCTTGGGTGCGGAGAATTCGGTGTGCGACAGCCAGGATTCGTTCCGGCGTGCCCACCGAGGTCCCGCCGTACTTTTGAACAATCAGACTCATTTAAGGTTTTCGAGGATCGACAGAATTGCGAATTTTTCGGCCGGTGCGCTCAAAGGCTTTAAGCGATCATTCAGCACTGCGTTGGTGTCCTTGAGTCCATGACCTGTGAGCGTGCAGACGATTACCGCATTTTCAGGTATGTTCGGCAACGGACAATAAGCGCCTAACGAATCCTGGCACTTCAAAATAGCAGCTACCGAAACGGCGCTCGCCGGTTCCACGAACAACCCTTCGTGAGACGCCAACCAATGCTGAGCCTCAAATATCTCGTCGTCCGTAATGATGCCGATTGAACCACCGGACTCCCGAAACGCATCGGTCGCGATCTTCCAGCTCGCAGGGTTCCCGATTCGAATAGCAGAGGCAGCGGTCTCCGGATTTTCGACGACCCGGTCGTAGTAGATGGGCGCGGCGCCGGAGGCTTCAAATCCGAACATTCGCGGGAGGCGAGTTGCGCGGTTCAATCGTCGATACTCCAAGTATCCGCGCCAGTAGGCGGGAGTGTTCCCGGCGTTGCCGACAGGCAGCAGATGAAGATCCGGAGCGTCGCCCAGTGCATCAACAATTTCGAATGCAGCTGTCTTCTGGCCTTCGAGACGATGGGCGTTGATTGAGTTGACGACTGCGATCCCAGGCTCCGCTGAGAGCTCACGGACGAGGTTCAGGCATTGATCAAAGTTTCCATCGAGAGCGATTACCACCGCACCGTAAACAAATGCCTGAGCGAGTTTGCCGATCGTGATTTTGCCCGACGGCAGGAGAACGGCGCACTGAATCCCGGCTCGAGCCGCATAGGCGGCCGCCGCGGCAGAAGTGTTTCCTGTCGATGCACAGATCAGAAGGCGCGCCCCGCCTTCAACCGCTTTGCTCACGGCTACGGTCATCCCGCGATCTTTAAAGGAGCCGGTCGGATTGAGGCCTTCGTGTTTGAGGTAGACCCTAGCACCGCGCCCGAGGATGGCGCTCAGTCGCGGTGAAAAAATCAATGGCGTCGACCCTTCACCCAGAGAGATAACGGGCGTCGCTTCGGTGACCGGAAGATAGTCGCGATAACGTTCTATTACGCCTATAGAGGCCCCGGGTACAACTGGCGTTTTGTTCATGAGAGGACCCACAGCAGACTCGGCGGTGCCTTCACGCAGGCGAGCGTCCGAATCCGATTCAGAGCAGTTTGAATTCGGTCAAATGGCGCATCGTGGATGATGAGAACCAGCGGGACGGCATCACCCTCGTGTCCTTCCGGCTGGATTACAGACGAAATCCCGATTTCGTGCGAACCGAGCACACTTGCCACTTGGGCGAGCACTCCCGGCGCGTCGACGACAGACAAACGGAGATAGTAGCCAGATGAAACCTGCTCGATCGGCAGGAATTTGCCGTAAAGGCCGTGCGGAGTGAACCCGAACGCTTTGCCACCGGAAACATGCCAAATTGCAGCCTGCGCCAAATCGCTGATCACCGAGCTTGTTGTTGGGTCCTGGCCGGCTCCTCGTCCGTAAAACAGGGTGTCGCCAACCAGATCACCCCGGACCATTAAGGCGTTAAAAACACCATTTACGGATGCAAGGACGTGTTGCTTGGGCACGAGGGTCGGATGGACATGGACTTCGACTAAGCTTTCGGAATTGGTCCGAATCGTCGCGACGAGCTTGATCCGATACCCCAACCGATCCGCAAATCGGATATCGGAGGCATTCACCGTTTCGATCCCTGCGACGTGTACCTGTCGTGTGCTCACCCAAAATCCGTATGCAAGCGTGGCCAGAATGATCGCCTTATGGGCCGCGTCCCAGCCATTGACATCAAGAGCGGGGTCAGCCTCCGCATAGCCTTGTTCTTGCGCTTCTCGCAGCGCCTCTGGAAAGTCCAGCCCTTCTTCAGTCATCCGCGAAAGGATATAATTGCTGGTTCCGTTCAAGATGCCATGGATGGATTCGATGTGATTTCCAATGAATCCTTCCCGGATCGATTTAATGATCGGAATCCCGCCGGCCACTGCAGCTTCGAAGAAGATGGGCGTGCCTTTTTCGGCGGCCTTTTCGAAAATCTCGAATCCGCGTTCGGCCAGAAGAGCCTTATTTCCAGTCACAACGACTTTGCCGGCCTCAAGCGCCCGCATCGTGAATTCGTACGGAGCATCGACACCGCCCATCAGCTCCACGAGAATGCTGATTTCTGGGTCGTCGATCAGATCTTGCCAATGACCTGTGATGATCTCTGCCGGTGGTTGAACCTTTCGACCCTTTTGAGGATCTCGTACCGCAATCCGTCGCACCGCAAGCTCCAAACCAACGCGTTCGGAAATGATGGCTCGGTTGCGAATCAGGTGTTTATAGACACCCGCTCCGACAGTGCCGAGGCCTGCTAATCCGATGCCGATCTGGTCCATATTTTGAGGAGCCGCACTATCGCGAATGTCCAATGAACAGTAAAGTGCTCAGTTTTTTCGATTATGCAGGATTCAACACAACGATTTAGTGATCGGGTTGAAAATTATGCGAGATACCGGCCGCATTATCCCGAAGACCTGATAATCCATCTCCGGACGCTCTATTCGCCGGGTACGATTGTCGCCGATATCGGTTCCGGCACCGGGATTCTGACACGGCAACTACTGGATAATGGGTACGTTGTCTATTCCATCGAACCGAACGGGCCTATGCGATCCGAGGCTGATCGGCTGTTGGGTCCCTACCCAGGTTTTCACAGCGCCGGCGGAACCGCGGAAGCGACCGGTCTGGGTGATCAGTCGATCGATTTGATCACGTGCGCCCAGGCTTTTCACTGGTTTGACCCGGAAAAGACCAAACTGGAATTTCGGCGGATTCTCAAACCCGGCGGGATGACAGCATTGATCTGGAATGAGCGTCAGGATGCCGAAGGCACTGAACTGGCCCGTCAGTACGATAGTCTGCTCAAGCGGATGGCGCCGGATTACAAGAAAGTCAATCATCGCCGAATTCGGTCGGAAGAAATCGACAAATTCTTCAAGCCTGGGACGGTGCGACTCGTGACGTTCGGGAATTACCAGGTGCTGGACAGGGAAGGGTTTCGCGGGCGGCTACTGTCTTCATCCTATGTTCCGGTCCTTGGGCAGCCGGGCCACGAAGAGATTGTCGAAGAAGCGGATCTGATCTTCGTAAAGTACGCAGTCGATGGGCAGGTTAGGGTTGAGTACGAGACGAAAATGTATTTGGGACAGTGGGAGTAGGAGCCAGAGCGCGGGGAAAGCCCCAACCAATTGGATGCGGTGTCGGCGTATGGGCGTATACCAAGTAAGATTGGCATCGTCATTTTTGAGAATTCAAAGTTGGGGACACGCCACTCAAGGAGAACATGAGAGTTTCCCGGGAAGGATGGGCGACAGACACCGGAGCATAGGCTTCCAGCCTGTGCGCTTCTGGTTCGAATTCCTCTCCGAGAATATCCAGCTGTACAATACAACACAATAATAATATGTTGTACACGTGGCAGATTTTCTTCGATCCAGACGCAGGCTATCAGAGGTCTCGGCGAAACCTACCTCATTGGAACCAGGAAGGTGTCATTTACTTTGTGACTTTTCACCTCGCTGATTCACTGCCCGCGAGAAAGCTTGCAGCATTGAAGGAAGAGAAAAACCGCTGGTTAGAGGTAAACCGGCCTCCTCTGAACGAAACACTAATGAAAGAGTACCGTGAGCGGTTTTCCGGGCGAGTCCAACAATGGCTCGATTCTGGGCATGGTTCGTGCGTTCTGGCTCAGCTAGAGGTATCGACAATCGTCGAGGGAGTATTGAACTTTTTCAATGGCAACCGCTACGTCCTAGGCGAGAACGTTGTGATGCCCAATCACGTGCATGCTTTAATCCAACCGCTGGCCGATAATTCGATCTCTCAAATTCTTCACTCCTGGAAATCGTTTTCTGCTAACCAGATCAACAGAATCACTCATAGGCAGGGGCCCGTATGGCATCAGGAGTCATTCGATCGCATCGTTCGAAGCCCGGCAAATTTAATCCGCGTTCAGGAGTATATCCGCAACAATCCACACGCCTTGGCTCCGGACAGGTACGCGGAAGAGTGACAAGAGCACAGGCTGGAAGCCTATGCTCCGGTGCCCTGCTATTAAACGACCTGGAAGTTCGGGACAAATAGCATGTGCTAAAATGCTCTCTACCCGGCCAAAACCTACTCCGCCAACACCTTCAAAACCTGATCCACTTCGGCTTCGGTGTTGTAAAAATGGGGACTGAACCGGATATAGCTGCGGCTTTGGCGATCTTGACGCGGGGAGCAGACGATGTTCGCTGCGGTAAGTCTGTCGAAGAGGGCTTCCATGTTCGTTTCAGGGCGGGAGACGGTAACGATCCCGGCCGCGTTTTTCCCGCTCGTTGGCCCGATCGTTTGAAATCCGAGCTCCTGAAGACCCTGGACAAGCCGGGCTGTCACGGTTGCGATTCGATGGGCGATGTTCGGGATCCCGATTTCCAGCAACATGTCGATAGCCGCCTTCATGCCGAACAATCCTGATATATTCAATACCCCTGGCTCATATCGCTGAGCGGTTGGGTAGAACTCAAAATCTTCCTGTGCAACAAATGCCGGCGCTGACTTGACATTCCAAGACCCAAGAAGCGTGGGACGGCAAAGTTCGAAGCATTCTTTGCGCACGTACACAATGCCGATCGCAAGTGGACCGAGCATCCACTTATGCGCGTCAGCGCTCAGAAAGTCGATGTATTCGACCGTAGTCGGAAATGCACCGAGCGTTTGAATCGCATCCACGGAAAATAAGATCCCTTTTTCGCGGAGTAACCTGCCGATGGCCTCGTGATCGATGCGATAACCCGATATAAAGTTGCAGGACGCAAGCGCGACCAATCTGGTTTTCGCCGTCAAAGCGTCAGCGACGAGTTCCGGAGTCAGGACACCCGCTTCTGCAGGCCGTAGAAGACGAACATTCACACCCCGCGAACGAAGATTCAGCCACGGGTAAACGTTAGCCGGATAATCATCGAGATAACAAATCACCTCGTCCCCTGGCTGCCAGTCGATGCCATTAGCGAACAGGCTGAGTCCGAGAGAAGTCGGACCGATCAACGCGATCTCATCTTCGTGTGCACCAATCAATTTAGCGGCGCTGACACGAGCTTCCTGTATGGCTTTCAGGAGCGCTGGAAAGTTTCCGAAGTTTGTCGCACTCTCTTCGGTAAACCGGATCACTGCATCGGCAACAACGCGTGGCAGAGCGGTCACGGCGGCGTGCGCCATAAAGATTTTTTGATTACAAATCGGGAACGCTTCCCGGCGTTTCGCTTCGTTATTGACCAATTGGTGAATCAAATCCATGGAACCTAATCAAGAGCGAAAAGCGGCAAACCTCAACCAGCCGGTACTGCCGTGGCAAATACCGCTGGTTTGTCACTTCTTCTTTTGTTCACCTTCTTCGATCAGTTTCCAGAAACCGGCGTGCTCCTGGAGTTGTTCATCTTCCGCCATCGGCAGTTTCGACCTGAACAGGAAGTCTCGGATTGTGTTTTTGTGCAGCACGCGGTGCACAAGCACCCCTTCAGGGCTGCGTTCGAAATAGATCCGGTAGTCGTTGGTGCGATAACGGTAGAGACGTTTGCCTTCGCGCTCGATGATTCCGAAAGCTTTTGAATCCAAGCTGTTCAAATCGTCCGGCAAAAACTGAAACTCCGCGAGCAGCTCGAGTTGAATCACCTTCGGGATCCGGGCGATTTCAGCGGCACTGATTTCGTTGAACACGATCTGGTACATAAAGTCCCGATTCCAGATTAGCACAGTTAGCCCGAAAATCTTGCTAGCCAAACCGCTTGTGAGATTTTCTGGCTGCTGAGCCGCTCATAGCGGCTCGGGAGGAAATTGCCTTGATACGGGAGAGAAACCGGGCGCGGCCTTCTTTTGAGTGTTTGTATTTTTTTGATATTACCGGATTTTGCGCTAGTACCTCGGACGACAACTTATGAAGTCACTGCTTTTTCTACTCTGTCTGGTTGCTGGCACAGCATTTGGTCAATTGACCTGGGAGACCACTCAACAAACGTTTAACTCAAGGCCGAAAGACGAGTTCGTCAGCGCGAAATACAAGTTCACGAATACCGGCACGACTCCCATCAAGATTGAGAACGTTCGCACCTCCTGCGGCTGCACAACGGCCGTCTTGAAGAAAACAGACTATGCACCCGGGGAATCAGGTGAGATCGAGACAAGGTTTACGTTTTCAGGGCGTACGGGCAGACAGGAAAAAGCAATTACGGTTCAAACGTCCGACAAACCGAATGACCCCACGATCCTGCAGTTGCACGTCTACATCGAAGAGATTGTGAAGATTGAGCCGGAGATGGTGCTCTGGCACGTCGGAGAGGAACCCTCGCCAAAACTGATTCACATTGATGTTGCAAGCGACTCTACTGTGAAGGTGCTTTCAGTCACTTCAGACAATGCTGCGATGAAAGTCAAACTGACGGAACTGGAACCGGGAAAGAAGTACGAGCTGGAGGTGACGCCGGACAGCGTGGCAACAGCACAAGCAGCGATTTTACAGATCAAGACGGATTACCCCGCGGACAGCCCGGATATTAAATACGCGTACGCTCGGGTCCAATAGAAACAATGGCGAATCAATGAGGAGAGCGGTTAGCCAGGCGCTGATTCTTTCCCTGGTCACGCTCATACCGGCGGCGTTGACCGCGGCCTTTCATCCGCTACGACCATCATGGTCCGAGGAAACTCTCGCTCCCGGGGAGGAGTCGATTTCGACGGTGCTAAGCTGGGGTGGCAACGTCTTCTGGATCGATGCCCGATCCTCGGAAGAATACGATGCGGAGCATGTGCCGGGTGCAACCCTCTTAAACCTGGAGAATTGGGATCAGCTATTCCCAAAATTTTTGGATCAATGGAACCCGGACAAAAAAATCGTGGTGTATTGCGGTGCCGCCAGTTGCGATCTCAGCCGGGAAGTGGCGGATCGATTGCGTAAAAGTAACATCTCTTCCGTGTTCGTTCTGAAAGGAGGCTGGGAGGCGTGGAAGGCTCGAAAATAACCGCAGGTGAAAATTCGGGCAGATTTACGCGGACTCTGCGGTTGGCGCATCTGGTAACCCGGATAGCGCTTGGGGCACTTTTCGTTTTCGCTGGAGCGGCAAAAATCTTTGACCCGGGGGAGTTTGCGAACGAGGTGCGGAAGTACAATCTTCTTCCGTGGATTCTGGATGTCCTGCTGGCGCTGTACCTGCCTTGGATGGAGCTGCTCGCTGGACTGTGTCTAGTCCTGAAGATATTTGAAAAAGGTGCGCTACTTGTGATCACGGTTCTGTTGGCCGTATTCACGTTGGCTCTGGCAACCGCAATGTTTCGCGGGCTGAACATCGATTGCGGCTGTTTTGGAAAGGCCCTGACATCGACCGGAACCGCGATTCCGTTGCTTCGCAATCTACTATTGTTGACCCTTGCAGGTTTTATCTGGCGCGAAAATAAATGACGAACTCATATCGCTGCTGGGCTGAAATCAATGTCGAAGCGATCCGATCGAATCTGCGGGTTTTGCGTTCCTTTTTGGATCCTGGAGTACGCCTTGCAGCAATTATTAAAGCGGATGCATACGGTCACGGACTTGGAGAAGTTGCCCGGTGTCTGGGTGCTGAGGCCGACCTGTTCGGAGTCGCAAATCTGACTGAAGCCAGAGAGATCCGCGCGACCGGTTCAAAGGTGCCGATCTTGATATTGGGACCCGCGCTGCCCGAGGAACGGTATTCTATCGTGCATGAAGGGTTTATCCCGAGCATTTCAACGATCAATGAAGCCGCGGGATACGCCCAGTGTACCCGAGACACTCTAGCTATCCACTTAGTTATCGACACAGGTATGGGTCGGATCGGGGTGTCGGAACGGGAAGCAACTGACGCGTTCGCGGCGTTCCGCAGCATAGGGCGCCTGAAAGTGATCGCAGTCTCCTCGCATCTTCCGGTCGCAGACGAGGATGAAGAGTATACCGGAGAACAACTGGATCGATTTCGCGCACTTTTGAAGAACTCTTGCCTTGGCGAGGAACCGGCAACGATTCTGAACAGTGCCGGAGTGATCGGATTCGGCCATGTTGCAAAACCCGGAGATCTTGTGCGTACGGGTCTGGCCCTATACGGCATTTCCCCGCTTCCGAAATTTCAAGCGAAACTACAACCTGCAATGACGTTGAAGACACGGGTGCTCGTGGTCCGATGGCTCGAGCCGGGCCAGAGCATCAGTTACGGTCGCACATATATCACTCCGGACCGTACGAAAGTGGCGACACTTTGCGCCGGCTACGGTGACGGGTTCGACCGTCATTTATCAGGTCAGGAAACAGACGTGCTAATCCACGGGCAGCGGTGCCGGCTACTGGGCAGAGTCACGATGGACCAGATCATGGTCGACGTTACTCATCTCGGGCAGGTAGAACCCGGCGACGAAGCGATTTTGATAGGCCGCCAGGGAGATCAGGAATTACTCGCCAGCGAGCTGGCGGCCAAAGCGGGAACAATCGCCTGGGAAATTTTTACCGGGATTACGAAGCGCGTTGTCCGGATTTACCGCTGAGGTTTTTGTGACTTTGGGAGTGTGTAAGAAGTTCTTGGTAATCGATTTCGTGCGCAAGCAAACGGTGGTTTGTTAAGAGCATGCCTCCCGAGGGTCAATCGAACCGTCTCATCCACGAAAAATCACCGTACCTTTTGCAGCATGCGCACAACCCGGTGGATTGGTATCCCTGGGGCGAGGAGGCGTTTCGGAGGGCGCGGGCCGAGAACAAACCGATCTTTTTATCAATCGGCTATTCCACATGTCACTGGTGTCATGTGATGGAGCGCGAATCATTCGAGAATGACTCAGTCGCGGACATCCTGAATCGCTATTTTGTCAGTATCAAAGTGGACCGGGAAGAACGGCCGGATGTCGATAGGGTTTACATGACATTTGTCCAGAGCTCGACCGGGTCAGGCGGTTGGCCTATGAGCGTCTTTTTAACGCCCGAACGCCGGCCATTTCTTGGAGGGACCTACTTTCCGCCTGATGACCGGTATGGCCGTCCCGGGTTCGGCTCGCTGCTGACGCATCTTGCCGATATCTGGGAGAAGAATCCAGACAGCATCCTCAAACAGGGCTCCCAGGTGACAGAAGCCCTGTCCGAGCATCTCCGGAGGGCGCAAACGACCGCATCGGGGCCGTTGAAGCTGAACTGGCTCGCGCACGCGTACGACCAGCTTCGATCCGGATTCGATGCCGAGGAGGGAGGATTCTCATTTGCGCCCAAATTCCCGAGGCCGTCTGTTTTCAATTTTCTGTTTCGATACCGGCAACGGAGCGAAAATTGGGAACCGGTTGAAATTGCCGTGTTCACTCTTCTGAAGATGGCCAGAGGGGGGATGTACGATCATCTCGGAGGCGGCTTTCATCGTTATTCCGTCGATGCCCGTTGGCACGTCCCGCATTTTGAAAAGATGCTGTACGATCAAGCGCAACTTGCCGTGGTCTATGCGGACCTCTTACAGTTCGCGCCTTACGCCGAGGTTGAAAAGACGCTACGCGAGACATTGGACTACGTTCTGCGTGATCTGACTTCACCTGAAGGGGGATTTTATTCGGCCGAGGACGCCGATAGTTTCCCTTCAACAGGTGCAACCGAGAAAAAAGAGGGTGCATTTTATGTCTGGAGCGAGGAAGAAATTGATCGGGAACTGACCCTGGAGGAATCCCTGGCCTTTCGTAGGATGTATGGTGTCGAACCCGGTGGAAACGTCCAGCCATCCAGCGATCCGCATGGCGAATTGACCGGTCTGAATGTTTTATATAGGCGAGACGATTCTGCCGCTGTCTCGACCTCGATTGGGAAAAGCGAGTCAGACGTTTTGGAGTGGATTTCGTCCGCTCGACAAAAACTCGAAACCGTGCGGAACGGTCGCCCGCGGCCGCATCTCGATGACAAGATTGTGACCGCTTGGAATGGGCTCATGGTTTCAGGGTTCGCGAAAGGGTTTCAACTACTGGCTGAACCCCGGTACCTCGAGGCGGCTCAATGTGCGGCGCGTTTTCTACTGGAAAAACTGTACAGCAAAGAGAAAGGGCGGCTCCTTCGAAGTTACCGGGGTGCGGCCAGTGTAGTGAATGGATTTGCGGAGGATTACGCATTTCTGATCCAGGGCCTGCTGGATTTATACGAGGCCGATTTTGACGTGCGCTGGTTGCAATCGGCGGAAGAATTGCAACTGGAGATGAACACCCTCTTCGAAGACTCAAACGGCGGATATTTCAGCACCGAGGCAAACGCAACGGACATCCTTTTTCGAATGAAGGAAGATCACGATGGCGCGGAACCGTCTGCGAATTCAGTTGCTGCAATGAACCTTGCCAGGCTTAGCCGGATTTTGGATCGGCCGGATTTTCAGGAGCTCGCGTCCAGAGTTATCGGAGTGTTTCACGAGCAGCTTGAACGCATGCCTGTCGGATTACCGCAGATGTTATGCGCGCTGGATGCATCGTTCACTGAACCGATTCAGATCGTGGTGGCTGGTGGTATTCATGAACCGGAAACAGTGGCTCTTTTGCGGGTGATCCGAGGGCATTACCTCCCGAACAAGGTTGTACTCCTGGCCGATGGCGGCCTGAATCAGAGTTGGCTTGCGGATCGTGTCGCAGGAATCCGGGCGATGGCTCCTCTTCAGGGCCGGCCGGCAGCGTATGTCTGTCGAAATTTTGCGTGCGAACTCCCGGTCACTGAGCCGGAACAGTTAATGGAATTGCTTGGGAGACTGCCGCGCAACGATAAAAAGGGAACCTGAATCCAGGAGGAATTCACCACAGCGGCGCGGCGCGGCCAGTAGCCGCAACCAAATGGATGCGGTGTCGGCGTGTGGGCGTATGGGCGTGTCGGCGTTGCATGGTTAGATTGGCATTGGGCTTGGGAGGAACTCGGAATGCACGGAGTTTGGGATTTTTTCGGGGTTGCCGTTCGGACTGGGAGCGTTATCGCGTTGAACTCGCTTTAGTTAGGGACACGGATGCGAGGAAACGCCGGAACGTTTGAGGATATAAAAGTAGAATTGGCTTTCAGCCTGTCTTCGATTGGCGTCTCGCCTGTTCATTCCCGGGAAGAGTTCACCACAGGGTCCGTTCGATTGCGGCTTTCAGCCGCCGCTCACGGCGGGCTTGTGGATGGCTCTGTGACCTCTGGGAAATGCAGCAGATCTTTGGTTGGATTTTCTTCGCCGTTTAGCGCTCTTGCGATGCTCAGCAAAAGAAGCTCGGCGCGCATATCGGTGTAGTTGTTCATCGCCGATTTCAGGTAGCTCACCACTCGCTTTCGAAGGATAGGATCCGACTCAAGTTTCGGGCGAAGTTCGCGCAGGAGATCAAGGTGCATTTTGACGACTTCTTGAACGACGGCCCCTTTGCCGTCTGCTTTGATCGTGTTCGTGCCGTGTACGCGATAATCCAAAAGATCCTGGTGGATCAAACCAAGGGTCGAACGGAATGCGACCGTCAATGCTGCGAAATAGTCGTGCGCGTATCGATAGGGCCGAAACTCTGTGATAGCACCCTGCCGGAAGAAGAAATTGCTAGTTGTTTTTGTGTAGTTGCCGAAGCTCAGTGATTCTGCGAGATCCACTGGTTTACTGAGCGCGGCCCAGATCCGGTTCAATCGGCGCTGTCGCCCATCGAATTGTCCAACTGGTGCACTCGATTCGCTAATCAACCGGATCCGGGTGCAAACCATCTCGGTTTCAGGATGCCGGTCGAAGTGAGTAATGCATCGAGCAAACCGATCCGGATGATAGCGATCGTCTGAATTGAGGACGGTGACGAAATCGCAATCTCTGGAAAGCTCAAGCCCGCGTGTCAGGGCGACATGCGCACCTTGGTTCTCTTGCGGGACAAGTTCGATTCTAGCGTCTTTGATCGATCGAATGACCTCGATTGAATTATCTCTGGAACCGTCGTCGACTATAATCAATCGATCCGGTGGTAGAGACTGTCGTAAGACCGACCTGATTGCCTCCGCAATATATTTCGCGTGGTTGAAAGAGGGGATAACACAGGCAATTTTTTTGTTCATTCTTTGGGATCAGTGCCGTGATCAACTTCTAAGAGGGTCTTTCGGATTATCCCCTTTGCATCGCGCGGCGGTTCCACCAAAATGAATATCAGCCGATAGCTATCACTCGTTCTGATGGAGACACCAACTTTTGAGACGGATGTACGCGTCATGTTCTTCGATACCGACGCTGGAGGCGTTGTGCACAATATCGCTTACCTGCGATTTATTGAAACGAATCGATCGCTGCTAGCGGAAAAACTAGGATATCCGCTGCAGGAAATGTTGAATCATGGGAGTTGTCCGGTTGTGGTGCGAACCGAAATTGACTATCGGCGCCCAGCCCGGCTCTGGGACGCACTAGTGGTCCATGGAGGGCTTGAGAAGTTTGAACGAAGCCGGTTCTGGTGTTCGTTCACGATTACGCGCCCGGCGGATGGCGCACTGCTAGTCACTTGCCGGCAGATGCTCGCGGTGGTGAAGTTGCCCGAATTGAAAGTTCAACGGTTACCAGTTCATTGGGAAACCGACTTTGGGCACCTGAGAGGGTAGTAGGAATTCACCACCAAGACGCGGAGACACGGAGGAGGACACAGAGGATTGGATTAACCACAAAAGGCGCGAAGGGCGCAGAGTTTCGGATTTTTCAGATCTTGCTGTCCGGAGTGGATCGATATCGCGTTGAACACGCCGCACGGACGTGGACATCGGGAAAACGCCAGAACGTTCGAGAATTGAAAGTATAATAGGCTTCCAGCCTGTTCATTCCCGGGAAGGGTTTACCACCGAGACGCGGAGACACGGAGGAGGACGCAGAGGATTGGATTCACCACAAGGCGCGAAGGGCGCAGAGTTTCGGATTTTTCAGATCTTGCTGTCCGGACTGGATCGATGTCGCGGTAAACTTGTCGGCTAACAGGAACGTCTCAAACATACGATTGGTATTCGCCTGTCTTCGATTGCCTTTCAGGCCGCCCAGGCTCACCAAGTCAGCCCACTAATATGCTACGCCTTCAGATGGAACAGCCGAAGCGTGTGATCCGAGAATTCCATGGCGCCTTGGAGTAGTTCCCGGCCAAAGTAGGCGAACGTAACGTCCCGGCTGGCGACGATAAGCATCGCGCTTAGTACTGTGAAATTCACGAGGTAAATTACCATCATCGAGAAGAACGTTCCGTGCTCGACCAGGTCGGTTTGTCCCTCCCAGAGCATCCAAATTGCGAATGTAACGTGAAAACTCCAGGTGAACCCGACCACGCCGAATAACCAACGCCGGTACGGTTCCACATCTGCAAATACACCGATCCCGCCATAAAGAAGAAGCGCCAAGATGCTGTAGATCGGGAAAAAATAAGGAGCAAGCGAGATCCAGAAATTGTTCGTGTCCGTTACGACATATCCGCCATTCCGACTAACCCGGAATTGACTCACTCGGCCACCCAACAGCCACGTCCAGACCGCATGCGTTAATTCGTGTCCGAAGACATACAACCACATCGGACGCGGCAGCCCAAAAAATGTGATGACCCAAAGGAGCGAACCCAAGGAAAAGAACCAAAACTCTTCTGAAGCCCAGAACCGATGATGAACGGCCGCGTGGGAAAAGCTGCTAAAAAATGCACGCGTTAATATCCAGGCTAGTGGGACGAGAAAAAGCGCGATGACCTGCTTTAACCAGCGAACAGGCACAACCCATTCTGTTTCCACAGGTTCATCATTGGTCGCGGCCCCGCTTCTAAGTCGGCGCCGCCGTCTCTTGGCTGTCGAATCCAATGCTGTCGAAGATTATCAGCGCATTCGAATCAAAAGCGAGCCCCGTCAGTCCGGATTCGTCCGCTAAGCTCGACCCATGTATGCCCCAGTCCGAGTATCAACTCGAATGACTTCGCCCTCTTTGATGAACAATGGAACTTGAATCGTTTTACCGGTTTCCAGTTTCGCCGGTTTTTGCACATTGTTCGCACTATCGCCCCGGATTCCTTGGGCGGATTCAATCACCTTGAGCTCCACAGACGAAGGTAACTCAACCTCGACGGCTTTACCTTCCGCATAGAGAACGTCCACTTTCAGATTCTCGACCAGGTAAAAGGCCGAATCACCGATCAATTCCGGTGGGAAGGTCTCGGTTTCGTAGTTGTCAGGATCCATGAACACAAATCCGTCCTGATCCTTGTAGCTGTACTCCAGTTTCCGCCGGTTCACATCGACCAGGTCGACGGTCTCGGTCGAACTGAATCGCACGTTACTCGATTTGCCGGTTTTAATGCTGCGGAGTGTCGCCTGGACAAAAGCCCGTAAATTGCCGGGTGTGCGGTGCTGGACATCCAATACGACGGTGACATCGCCATGGTAACGAATGGCCATCCCTTTTCGAAGATCATTTGCTGCTGCCATAAAACAAGTTCTCGGTGCCAGGGCCGTTTGCCGGATTTGCCTGCTTCCGAAGAAGGTTTGATTCTCTCAGGGAAACCCGGCTGGCTGGCAATTAGAAACGGATCCGACAATCACACGTTTCTCCGCGCCTGTCACCAGCCTCTATTCATTACAGAAGCTTCAGTTTCGTCAAATCCTGCGAGTCGACTACTCCAACCGGTTCGTTCTTCTCGTTCACGACCACCAGATCGTCGATTCGGTGCTGGTCGAGGATATTCAAGACTTCGACCGCCAGTTTTCCCGATCGGATCGTGATCGGATGCCGGGTCATGTGTTGCTCCACCGGCTCAGAAGGCATTTCCGGATTTTTTTCGAACGCTCGGACGAAATCCCCGTGGGTGAATATTCCGACTAACTCTCCTGACGGGGCGGTAACCACCGCCAGTCCGGCGCGAAGTTCGTTCATAGAGTGCAAAACCGCGAGCACAGGAATGTCAGGTGCGACGATCGGCATTCTTTCCTTGCCGCGCATGATTGCGCCGACCCGTTGGAGCAATGTTTTTCCGAGCTGGCCGCCGGGATGGTACTTGAGGAAATCATTTTCGTCGAACCCTCGAACTTCAAGCAACACCATCGCCAGAGCATCGCCCAAGGCGAGCGACACGGTCGTGCTCGATGTCGGCGCGAGATTCATCGGACACGCCTCCTTTTGAACCGAGCAATCGATGACGACATCGCTGTGACGCGCCAGAGTTGATCCAGTGTCTCCTGTCAAACAGATCATTTTAACGCGGAAGCGCTTCAAGGCCGGGAGAATGTTCAGCAGTTCCGCGGTTTCGCCGCTGTAGCTGATGGCGAGCACCACGTCTCCGTCCGCCACCATTCCGAGATCGCCATGCAACGCATTAAGGGGACTTAGAACGAACGCTGGGGAGCCTGTGCTGGTGAGGGTCGCGGCGATTTTCTCGCCGATCTGGCCCGATTTGCCGACGCCAAGCACGATGATCTTCTGGCCTGCTTCCACTGCGTCAAACAAGATCTGCACGCTCTGTTCGAACCGATGGTCGAGTCGATTTCTGAGCCGTTGCAACTCCTCGATCTCAATTTCGATTACCCGCTGCGCCTTCTGGAGATGATTCATGCCGGACTTGGAGAGAAGTTTACACTGAGGAAGAAATAAGTCACGCGATGGGAGGAGTAGGCTATAGCGAAGGCCGCGACCGGAGGGATGTGGTGTCGGCGTACCGGCGTGTCTGCGTATCGGCGAACACGGAGTGAAAAACGGTGCCGTTTTACTCGAGCATTTCCGTCAACACTCGAAGATTCACGACATCTTCTTTCAAGTCTTCTTTTTTTGGGGTCTCCAGAACCTTCGGGATGGCATCGAATTCGGGCGATCGCATAATTTCACGAAAAGGCGCCAAGCCGATTTTCCCTTGTCCGATGTGAAAGTGCCGATCAACACGTGAACCGAGAGGCGTTTTGGAATCATTCAAATGGAACGCCGCAAGACGATCGCGGCCGACGATCTGATCGAAGTTTTCGATCGTAGCCCAGAAACCTTTAGGCGTCGAAATATCGAAACCGGCTTCAAACAAGTGCGCCGTATCCAGGCAGGTAACGAGGCGATCCGGGAACTTGGAGCGTTCAATGATTGCTGCGAGATGTTCGAACTTATGTCCAAGACAGGTGCCTTGGCCGGCGGTGATCTCCAAAGCAACCTTGCATTTGCCTCCTGGCAATGAACGGAAGACAGTATCCAAAGCCGATACAACGCGATTCAGTCCAATCTCTTCGCCATCGCCCATGTGCGCTCCCGGGTGCAACACCAGGAATGGCAGTCCGAGTTGATCTGCTCTGTTCAGCTCCTCACCAAGTGCGCGGATCGACTTTTCCTGAAACTCGTTGTTCTTCGCTGCAGGATTGATGAGATAACTCGTGTGACCGAATACAACCGCCGCTCGATCCGGATAGTCCAGGTAAGCGGTCAGATCGGCTTCAGCAAATGGCTTCGCGAACCATTGCATATTGTTTTTCACGAAGATCTGGATGGCGGTACAACCGATCGACCGGCCTCGTTCAAGCGCTTTGGAGGGACCGCCCGAAATCGACATGTGCGCTCCGAGCAAGAGGGGTAAACGCTTTTTCTTTGCCGTTTTTGGTGGCGATGAAGATCCAGTTTTTCGAGGCATAACAAAGAAGCGATTTTCTATTTTTGCAGCTGCGGAATCAATTGCCAGATTGGATCGTGAATTGTTCCAACACCCTTAAGACGAATTGAACCGTTATCGATCTTACCATCTAAGTCGAAGTCGCCGGGCAAATAAAATGCCCCCGTCATGGCCGCTTCATGCGTACCGGAACTGAGTCGGAGCGAAGTCAGTTGAAGCGAATCCTGATCCGAATTGAACTCGACATTAATGTTTAACGGGTCGGTGAAGCCGAGGCGGCCCAGTTGTTGAAGCAAAGGTCCCAAAAATTTCGAGCCATGCACCGTCGCGCCTTCTGCAGCCAAGCTGCCATCGAGCGCCGGAAGTTTTCGGTTGTTGCCTATGATGCTGAATTCGCCAGATCCTTTGGTGATCGGGATTTCGTCACCGCCGAATTGAACCGCGAACGGCTCCTGCGCGTCGATTCCAATGCGAACGTTTTCTGCTGGTCCGTTTTCGACGATTCCAGTGGCCCAGACCGCTGGAGCGGCGGAAAAGCGAACTGCCTGCAAAAACCGCGCGACCCGTGGCTCGACCCAGGCCGCGACAACGGCCGGGGCAATATTGGCTTCGAAATGGTTGATCGCAACGGAGTCCCGGGTCAGGTCACAGGCGAAGCTGCCGCTCCCAGTTCCATCGTCCCGGGTGACTTGAACAGGATCGCATCGGAGCATGTTGTTGCGAAGGTCAAACGTGGCGGAAGCCGAATTCAAGAGTGTGCCACGAAAAGCCGTCTTGCCCAACCATACCTGACCGGAACCAGATATTTTTGCCAATGCTCGTGAGGCACCTGAAAATGTAGCCTGGACAACAGGCGGCGTTTGAAACTCCCATTCACGCAGGGCGCGCCGGAATTTTGGCGGCCAAAGTGGCGCTAACTCCGTCGGATTGAGCGCGGAATTGATCCGGAGCCGAAAGTCCCCCGGACGGTTCAGAATGTCCCCTGACAATGTTCCTGAACGATGTGTTACCTGCGCGTTCATCACCATCCAGGAGCTACCCGATTTCGAAAATTCAGCTCGCATACTTTGGAATTTAACTTCCCTGTAAGAGAACTCGTCGAAATTGAGTTTTCCGATGAGCTGAAACCGGCCGTCACGGCGTGCCACGCCGCTGACTTCGATCTCGAGCGGTGCATCAAACGCAAGCTCTGTCGCCCACGGGAACTCGGGATCGCCCGCCAGCAACTTCGCCGGATCAAGCCCGCTCCGGATCTGAAAATTCTTTTCGTCGTTCGCGATGTCCCAGGAGCCGATCGCAACCAATTCGCCACGTTCGTCGCGGACGGACAACTTATCGAGCTCGAGCCGCTCATTCTCGAGTGAGAACCTGCAATCAAGATCGGTAAGCCTATAATTTCCGCGAGTGAATGCGCTGGAGAACAAATGTCCACCTAGCAACCGCAATGAAGCCGGATTGGAGAGATCAACCTGAAACGTAAAATCCAACTCGGGTCGTTCGTTCGATAAGCGAATCTTCTTCATCTCGCTCGTCAATATCCTCAAAAATTTCTGTTGTCCGGTCTCACTTGTCTGCGCGCCGCTTGTCAGCCGTTTCGGCATTCTGAACCCGCCCGGGTTTACCAGCGTCCCAGATGCTTGCAACCGAATCCCAAAAATGAGACCTGAGGCCTGCCGAATTTCGATACGCCCCGGGAAAAAGTAGATCCTCGACTGAAGATCCGTGATCCGGATTCGCCCGGCCTTGGGTCCTGATGGATCGACCGGGATGGAAATTTTCGCGTTGTGCAAATCAACAGCATTCAGTGCCGGTTCCCCTTGAAAAAGATTGGCATAGTTGATATCCAGCGACAGGTCGCTGATTTGAGCAATAATCATCTGCCTCTGTCCGCTGTCGTAGATTTGCAGATCCTTTGCTACCAGGCCCCGGACCGGATCCAGAGTTAGACGACGTACGCGTATTTCGAGTCCAAACGCTTCGAACTCTTTGGAAAGCATCGCGCGCCAGTGCCTTCCGAAGCCGGTGTGGTAATAGTAAAACGCGAGCCAGGAGAGCAGCAGTACCAGAGTCACTGCCAGCACCCACCGGATTAGCTTGAATAATCGGAATCGCATTGAAGCGGCGGGAATGATGCGAAGAGAGTCTTCATTGAGCAATCGGAAATCTCCGGCACAAGTTATGCTATGTATGTAGATCCGATGATTCAACCGAACTGTCGGGCAAGATTTACCGGGGATGACTTCGATTTTGTGGTTCGTACACTTGCGAAAAATCCCGGGAATAGAGTCAGCCTCGTTGAGTTGCTGACTAACGTCGAGATAAGGGACCAGATTCTCGATCATGACGGCCTGGTCCGCGCCGTTCTGGAAGGTCCGGGGAACCTGACAATTTCTCCGCAATTTTACTTCTATGTTTTGGCGCGCCTTGTCCTGAGGCGTTCAGGAATCGACGACCGTAATTTGGCGGACTATGTCGCTTCGTTGCTGGAAAAATTCTCGCGAGTGCGGCAAATGCACGCTCCGGTGCAGAATTTGGAGACACCTTATCTTTCGGATCTGTTGCTAGCGCTCAAGTCGGCCTCATCATTTCAGACATTCCTGATCCGGGCGCACATCGGCAACTACGCGTTGTTCATTAGCGGCATCTTTTACGAGAGTATCGAAACACGGCGACAGCGCGGAGCTCCAAGTTTCTCGTTTTACGAGGAAATTGGACGGACCAGTTTTCATGCGATTGCGTCCCATGATATGGCGCGCAGGTACGAGTTAACCGGCCTGTTCGAGAAACTGGCCGCGCACTTTCACGACTGCCGGTTGGCGCTAAACCGATTGACGGATGAATTCGTGAACATCGGAGACAACAAATACCTGCCGAGTTTCGAATGAACAGAACTCTCTTTAGCGAAGTTCAACGGCTTTTTGAACGGACCTACGCTTCCGTTGGGATCAACCTCGAGGAGTGTCTCATCGACAGAGCTCGATGCTCGCAGCTTTCGAAGTTGGCCGGCAGATCATCTCGCGAGCTGAGCGAATTGGCCAGGACATTCTTGCGCACTTCGGACGACCGATTGTATGTCGGCATCTATTATTCCAGCTGGCTGATTGAACAGCTGGAGCGTCACGACCCGCGTGGCGGACTCTCAAACAGTAATATCCGTTCGTTGATCATGTTCGTGGAGGAAATCAATCACGCTCTCCACGCGGCGCTTCAATTTCAGGCCGGGCTGCGCCGGATCGACAGTGAAGACTTTGCACGCAACCTGGAACTGCAAGCGATGGTCGACACTTATATGGTGCTGTTAATTTTCGTGGCTTTTTTTCGCAAGACGCAACGGGTCTCCCGCATGGATCGGCGATGGCTTAGATTTCATCTGTTCGAATCTCGAGCCAAAGATGCATTCAAGGATGAAAATCTCCGGGCACGCTACCTGGAGACCGGTGAACTGGCTTCTTCTTACACGCATTATCTGGATACATTGAACGGCGCCCGGCGTCTGGACGAAATCCGTAATTTTCACGCGTTACCCTACGACGCCAAAAAGAGACATATCCTGGCATTAATGAACAAACCGGCACCGCCCGAGTAATGAGCTTTGGAACACTGGCCGATCTCGGAAAGCGGACCGACAATTTTTTCTGATGCGGATTGACCTGCCGTTCGAAGAAGATCTACATGGCGGTGGGACATGAAAATCTGGATTAACCGAGCAGGGCAAAATGTTGGGACTTTCAGCCAGGAAGAGGTTCAACAAGGTCTAAATGCCGGCCGCTTTATTGCAACTGATCTGGCTTGGCAGGAAGGCATGGAGACATGGAAACCGCTCTCGGAATTTCCCGGGATCCAGATTCCACCACCGCAACCTCCGGAGACAGTCTCTTCGAACCCAAGTGCACCGTTGACACCGTCTGCTCCCCCGTCGATCGGCTCGCAGCCTTTGGCGACGGTCTCGCCGGCTTTCGAGGATGGCCCTGCCTGGGAGCACCGGAAAGAATTGGGTTTGTGGAAAGCTCTCGTTGAAACCTGGAAAGAGGTTCTGCTTCGTCCGGGCCTCAGTTTCCCAGTCATGAAGACCAGCGGCGGATTTGGTGCGCCGCTCACATTCAACATTTTGATGTGGCTGGTCCTGGCCGTTCCGACATTCCTTTATTCGTTCATGACGTCCGGCCTCATGAATATGGCAACCCAGGGAGCGTCGCAGGACGAGGCTGCGTCGCGGATTGCAATGGGACTCGGACCTGTATTCACCATTGTCGCAGTTGCGCTAATGATACCGATTGGAATCGCTTCGGTCTTCGTCAACGCGGGGCTGGTTCATCTTTGTCTATCGCTGTTCAAAGGGACTTCTAAAAGCTACGAAGCCACCTATCGCGTCGTCTCCTATTGTACCAGCTCGTACGTCATCGCGGTTGTCCCCTTTGTAGGTAGTACCGTTGCTGGAATCTGGAGTCTGGTATCGATGATTATCGGCCTTTCAAAAGTGCACAAAACGGAGCCCTGGCGTGCTGTGGTCGCGGTGTTGCTGCCAGTGGTTGTCTGTTGTGCGATCGCCTTTGTTGCCTACGTCGGCTTGATAGCAGCGATTGTTGCCGCCGCACATGGCCACGACAGCGCCTAGCCGTTAAATCTCACGGGCGCGAGCACCCGTTTGATCCACGCGGTAAAGGAACAGGGCGCCGGATTCTTTCGGGAGTTTGCGAACCATGCAAGTTAGTCGCAGAATCGGCTTAACATTTCGACCATTGGCTCCGAAGGAATCCGATTTCGAGTTCCTTTTTCTGACCGTTTCTTCCGGTTTCGCTGCCAGCTGTTTTGCATGGATCAGCCTTGGGTTGCCCTGGCCGGTGTGTCTCTTTCGACGACTGACTGGATTGCCTTGCCCCACCTGTGGTGCGACACGCGCCGCCTTGGCTCTCGCGCACGGGGATCTGCTTGGGGCCATTCGGCAAAACCCGCTGATGTGCGTCTGTTACATCCTGACGTTTGTGATCAATCTCTACGCAGCGGTCCTTCTCATCTTGCGGCTGCCGCGACCGCGGTTAGCCAGCCTGCCAGCCGAGGTCAAACAGGCTCTGAGCGTCCTTGCCGTAACCGCGTTGGGTGCGAATTGGATTTACCTCCTCTTGCACCATTGACCTCGACGGGCGCGATATCGCGAAGCCCGGACTGACCTTATTCTGATCGGCACAATGCAGATCGATTCCGGTTATGCCGATGCGCTCCATCGCCTCGAGAGCGAGCTCTGGACGATTGCAGTCTCGACTCAAATGTCCGAGCACAACGCGCCGCAACCGGTTGCCCGCGATAGATGCGACGAGTTTTGCAGCAGCATCGTTTGAAAGATGGCCGTGCCTGGACAGGATTCGCTGTTTTACTGACCACGGTCGTTTGCTGTCATCCTGCAACATTCGTTCGTCGTGGTTAGTCTCCACCACAAGCAGGTCAACGTTCCGGACCCGCTCCAGTGCAAGCTTCGGTGCATACCCAAGATCCGTCAGAAATCCAATTGAGCCTTCAGCGGCGGTTAAGACAAAGGCCGTCGGATCAACCGCGTCATGCGGCACATAAAAACTCTGGATCTCGATATCCTTGATCACAAAAACCGATCCGGTCGCAAAAAGATTCCAGCAAGGAGAATGTTCGAGGGCTCCGTGACGCAGAGTCTCCGCTGTCAATGGATTCGCAAAGATCGGGATATTAAATCGCTTACAGAAAGTGTTCAGGCCTGAGACATGATCGGTGTGCTCGTGTGTGATCAGAATGCCATCAAGGCTTTCCGGATGAACACCGATCGATTCAAGCCGTTGCACGATTTGGCGAGTGCTAAAGCCTGCATCGACCAGCAGCCTGCATTGGCTGGTAGCGATAAACGAACAGTTCCCTCTGCTACCACTCCCGAGAACCGTCAAACTGAACACCGGCCTATTAAAACGCAATCTCTGACCGATGCCAACGACAATGCGCGTGATTTGCATATTCCGCTGCGTTCCGGTTCTCGCGCATAGTTGAAAAACGGGGACCGGATATCTGGTCAAGGGCTTCCCAAAATAATTCTTGCCTTTCGCATGGTTACTCGGGAGTTTCGGCTTGCCTTCAAACGATCGCCCTTTCCCCTTTCGACGGTACCAAAAACACCGACACTTCTGAACCCCCGCTCTTCTCTTTTTCAATACCTCTTCCGCATGAATCGCTATATCACATTTCTTGTCATGGGCGCACCCGGCAGCGGCAAAGGCACGCAAGGCAAAGTCCTTGGAAACGTACCGAGGTTTTTTCATTGTGCGTGTGGCGAAGCCTTTCGCTCCCTTGATCTTCGAACTCCATTGGGGCAAAAATTTATTGAGTACTCCAGTCAGGGGCTCCTTGTTCCGGACGACCTGACCGTCGAACTCTGGCGAACCAAAATTGAGGCGCAAGTACTCGAAGGCGAATATAAACCGGACATCGATGCGTTGGTGTTGGACGGCATTCCGAGGAACGTGAATCAAGCCGAGCTGATGGACGGCCTGATCGACGTGAAGCAGGTGTTCCATCTTTCCTGTCCGAAACGGGAGGAACTCGTGCGTCGGCTCCGTAAGCGAGCTATCAAAGACAATCGATTGGATGATGCCAACGAAGAGGTCATCAGAAAACGTCTGGCAACGTACGAAGAGGAAACCAAGCCGGTTCTGCAGTATTACGCAGGCATTGTGACCGATATCGACGCGCTCCAGCCGCCTGTGAAAGTTTTGCAGGATATACTCGCCGTTATATGGAGTATGCATGATACGGTGATGGCGTTTAACGCTTGATCGGACGGTGGTCTCGGGCGTGGTTGGCGTAGATGAAGAACAAGCCTCGCGTCGTGTTCATGGGCAGCGGCGAGATCGGACTGCCAACTTTACGGTGGCTTGCCAACTCTTCATCGGTGGACCTCGTGGCAGTCGTGACGCAGCCTGACAAACCGGTAGGTCGCTCTCAGAGATTGTCACCGCCGGCCCCTAAAAAATTGGCTTTAGAACTGGGTCTGCCGTTTCTTCAGCCGATCAAGGTTCGTCGACCGGAAGAGTTAGACCGAATCGCTGAGCTCGCTCCCGATCTGATTGTTGTCATGGCGTATGGGCAGATCCTGCCAAAACGACTCCTCGACATGCCTGGGCTGGCTTGTCTCAACTTGCACGCTTCGATCCTGCCCAGACACCGAGGCGCCGCTCCGATCCAAGCTTCGATTCTGGCGGGGGATCGCGAGACCGGACTGACAGTGATGTATATGGGAGAGGGACTTGATACCGGAGACATCCTGTCAATAAAGTCGATCCCGATCCGGCATCGCGAGACCAGTGGATCGCTGCACGATCGGTTAGCACTGCTCGGCCCGGAAGCTCTGGGAACGGCGATCGACCTGATTCTCTCGAACAACGCGCCTAGAATCCCGCAAAACGAATCCGAAGCGACCTATGCTTCCAAACTCGATCGCGAATCGGGTCGAATCGATTGGTCAAAGGATTGCTGGTCTCTCGACCGGATGATTCGAGCGATGAAGCCTTGGCCCGGTGCTTACGCACTCACGCGCGACGCTCATGATTTAGAAAAAAAGCTCAAGATTCACCGAGCGATCCCGATCCATCGGTTGTCCGGAGAACCTGGCGAAATCGCTGGAGTCAGAAATCGCGGAATCGAAGTTGCCTGCGGCCAAGGCGGGTTGCTGTTGCTGGAGGTACAGCTCGAAGGAAAACGAGCGATGCCAGCCACCGAATTTCAACGGGGGTTCCACCTGTCGCGTGGATTCCGTTAAGGATTGAAGGTACTGTTCGTTTTACCGGCCCCATATGCCCCATAGAGTATGAGAACTAGCTGAACAGCATACAGGCTAGGGAGTCATCATACAATCGCAACTTGTATCAAAATTATTTAATGTAACATAAGTTCTTTGCCTTATTCGAAGCGGCGTTTTGGCTCTACTAGAACAGCGGGTTCGGTCCTCCGGGCGAATTCTTTATGAAAATTTCGGGCCGGAAACCGGCCGAATACGGGGCTTGAACGAGAAATTTTTCTCTCGCGTCCCCTAATTCTTTCAGTTATCCAAATAAATCCTGGACCCAGGACCAACCGGATTCGGTTTCGTTCTGGGTTTCAAATGTCTCGAATACCCAATCTGCTTGATCTGAATAATAAATAACTGTTCCCCCTCCTATGAAAATAACGAAACCGCTCTTCGCGTTTCTGAGTTTGTTTGCCGTATGCACGACTGTCACGCCGTGGACAGCTCAAAGCGCAGGAGCTGACAAACCTCTTAAACTCGCAATCCTTGCAAACAGCGCCTCAGATTTCTGGACCTATGTGAAGGCCGGAGCCGAGAAAGCGACCCAGGAAGAACCGAATATCAGCGTTGAGGTCAAACTTGTGCCGGACGGCACACCTGCTGAACAGACGCGCATCTTTGACGATCTTCTCGTCAAAGGCACCGACGGCATTGCTATCAGCCCTCTTGATTCGGCGAATCAAACGGCAATGATCGATCGGGGCGCTGAAAAAGCGCTGATCACGACAACCGACAGTGATGCAGCGAACAGCAAGCGCGCGTTTTATGTCGGAACGAGCAATGTTGATGCGGGACGCCAGGCGGGTGAACTAATCAAAAAAGCAATTCCGGACGGCGGCAAGATCATGATCTTTGTCGGCAAACGAGACGCGCAAAATGCCAAAGAAAGAATTCAAGGACTCGAAGAGGTATTGAAGGGATCGAATGTATCGGTAATTGACGTTCGGACCGATGATACCGATCGGGTGCGTGCCAGTCAGAACGTTGCGGATACCCTTGTGAAATATCCCGACATCGCCTGCCTCGTCGGAATCTGGAGCTACAACGGTCCCGCAATTGTGAACTCCGTAAAGGCCGCCAACAAAGTCGGCAAAGTCAAAGTTGTCACATTCGACGAAGAAGACGACACATTGCAGGGCATCAAAGATGGTATTGTGGACGCGACAGTCGTTCAGAACCCTTATGAATTCGGCCATCAATCCACATTGTTATTGGCGAAAACACTTCGAAAAGAAGAAACCAATATCCCGGAAAACAAACAAGTGATCGTCCCAACTCGGGCTATCGACAAGAGCAACGTGGATGAGTTCTGGGCCAATCTGAAGAAGCTTCGCGGACACTAATCGAAGCAGACATCGTCAGCTCGCGTTCTATACTGTGTTGTGCCCGACCCTGTCCTCGAACTCAATAGCATCGGCAAACGTTTCCCGGGTGTCGTCGCGCTGAATAACGTCAACCTCACGGTTTACCCCGGAGAGGTTGTCGCGCTTATCGGCGAAAACGGCGCCGGGAAATCGACACTGATGAAGATACTCGGCGGCATCTACCATGCCGACGAGGGGATGATTCGAGTCGATGGGCGCGAGGTGCAAATTCGAAATGTGGCTGATGCCCAAAAGTTAGGCATCAGCCTCATTCACCAGGAACTGAACAACCTCGATAATCTCGACATCGGGGGGAACATCTTTCTCGGCCGGGAACCGCTCAGTGGCGGATTTCTGCACCTGGTCGACCGGAAGAAGATCAGCGAAGCATCGCGAACCTATCTGGAAAAGGTCGGGCTCCGACTCCCTCCGTGGACTCCACTGAGCGCCCTTTCGATAGCGCATCAGCAATTGGTTGAGATCGCGAAAGCTTTGTCGACGAATGCGCGGGTAATCGTGATGGATGAACCGACTTCCTCGCTCACTCTGACCGAGGCGAATCGTCTGTTCAGTCTGATCGCGGAATTAAAAAGTACCGGTGTAAGCGTTATTTATATCTCTCATCGCCTGATGGAGGTCTATGCCTGTGCGGATCGCGTCGTGGGTCTTCGGGACGGCAAGAACTCAGGGCAACTCGCGAAATCAGAGATCAGTCACGATAACATGGTGCGGCTGATGGTCGGCCGAAATATCGATTTAAAGCGCACGGAGACACGCTTAGGCGATGCGACAAAGCGGATCGAGTTTCGCGACATTGTCTCGCCCTATTTTCCAACTCACTCGATCAACCTGGACTTCCGTCAGGGTGAGATCCTTGGGCTTGCGGGTCTAGTCGGGGCCGGCCGGTCCGAGCTTGCCATGACAGTCTTTGGGATTGTCCGCCCGTTAAGTGGAGAAATCGTGATTGAGGGCAAAGCGGTCCGAGTGAAATCGACTGGCGATGCAATTGCGAACGGAATTTATCTCGTTCCTGAAGATCGCCGGAAAGACGGTTTGATTACCAGCATGGCGGTGCGTGAAAACATCACGTTGCCAGATCTCTGGCAACACTCCCGATTCGGAGTCATCTCCTACGCCAGCGAATTACGAACCGCAGAAGAACAGCGAAAAAAGCTGTCGATCAAAACGGCTTCGTGCGAAACCCTCGCCAAAAACTTGAGCGGCGGGAATCAGCAAAAGGTAGTGCTCGCAAAATGGCTCTCTTTGAATCCGAAATTGCTGATCTTCGACGAACCTACCCGTGGTGTCGATGTCGGCAGCAAAGCAGAGATCTATCGGTTGATGAGAAATCTCGCGGATAACGGCGTCTTCATATTGATGATCAGCAGCGATATGGAAGAAGTGCTGGGCGTCAGCGATCGAATTGCGGTGATGCGGGAAGGGGCTCTGACAGGCGTACTCGAAGCGAAAGATTTCAGTGAAGAAGCCGTCATGCGACTTGCTGTCGCTCATGTGCATACAAACAACGCAACTGCGGCTTTGAGTCAGACAATTAACGAGGATACAGGAAGGTGAGACAGAAAAAAGAACTTGGAATGGTGATCATCTTCCTTGGGCTATTCTTCGGGTACGCCCTCCTGGAAACCTTTCAGCGCGGACTCCCCGCCACATTATCGAGTCCGGTTTTTCTGGGACAAGCTAACCTTCTGAACCTGACAAGATCCATCGGTCTATTCGGCATATTCAGTGTCGCGATGGGCGTGGTGATTATTACCGGAGGAATCGATTTGTCGATCGGATCGATGTTCGCGTTGCTTGGAGTGATTCTCGCCTACCTGCTCGGCCCGTACAATGTACCGTGGCCGCTGGCAGTCGGTCTCATCATCATTCTGGCAATGGCGATCGGTCTCTTCCACGGCGTGCTGATTTCACGGTCCCGTTTACAACCGTTCGTTGTTACTTTGTGCGGTTTGCTGGCTTATCGAGGTCTCGCTCGTTTTTTCTCGTCGGATCAGACTGTAGGATTCGGTAGCAACACCGGGTTTGAACTCCTGCGCACGCTCGCAACAGGTAGCATATTTAATTTCCCGGCGCCTTTTATTCTATTTCTCGTCGTTTGCGTCATCATGGGGATTGTATTGCATGGCTCTGTGTATGGTCGCTACCTTTATGCAATCGGTCGCAACGAGGAGGCAGCGCTCTACTCAGGGATAAACACGAAACTTATTGTAACGAGCGCCTATGTGCTCTGTTCATTGTTAACCGGGATGGCCGCAATCTTGCTCGCCTTTTATACCAACTCCATTTCGCCGGCCAGTCATGGAAACTTTTTCGAACTCTATGCGGTTGCAGCTGCTGTCCTCGGCGGCTGCAGTCTGCGCGGCGGGGAAGGGAGTATTCTAGGTATTTTCATCGGAACGGCGATGATTCAATTGCTGCGCAACATCGTGAATTTGCAAGGGATCGATAGCTCCCTGGAATTCGTTGTAATGGGTGGCGTTATCATGATCGCTGTCAGTCTTGACCAGTTCCTGGCGGTCCGCCGGAGAGCGCGAGAAGCTCGTATCGATGTAAAAGCCGCCGAGCCGGTCCAGACAGCTCAGTAGCCGGAGCGGTTGTGAGTTCGTCCCTCACGATCGCAGTGTAACCCGCAGGGACATGACGGGCTCGCTATCGCGCGGGTGAAATAATTTTTTCGATCCGGCGTTCGACTGGCAGAATACCGATCAGACTCAGCGCTCTTTACGGTTGGCGGGGAGGCTGCTCGGCTTGTTGCGCAGCGGCGCGCGACAAAGAGACCGACACTGTCTGTCCGATGCGCAACTCCACAGGTGGCACGCCGATCGGTTCGATGCGGACAGGGAACCGTTGAGGGAGACGGACCCAGTCAACGGTTTGGCTGACCGAAGGCAACAATCCGGTCGAATCGCTGTCGGATCCGTCCTGTACAAAGATTCCCCAACCAACACTTCGAACAACGCCTTGAAACGGGCGATTGTATCCCATCAGGTTGAGATCAGCTTTCTGGCCAACTTTGATGTGCGGTAGTTGCGTTTCTTTGAAATAGGCCGCGATCCAGTACGAACTGGTATCGACCAACGCCAACAATTGCTTACCGGCTGTGACGTAGGTGCCGGCACTCGTGTTCATGTTGGTCACGTACCCGTTCACGGGAGCGAATACTTTGGTGTAGCTGAGGTTCAAACGTGCCAGTTCCAGATTGGCTTTTGCCGAGACCAATTGAGCTTGGGCGGCAGAGAAGTTGTCCTGTGCATTCTGAAAGTCCTGTTGGGCGACAACGTGATTTTTGTACAGGTTACTTTGCCGGTCGAGATCCTGCTCACGTTGCTTCAGATTTGCTTCGGCATTGAGAACCTCTCCTGATGAAACGTTAAGCTGGGCTGTGAAATCGGTCGGATCGATTTCGAACAACAGGTCGCCGACCTTGACCTGTTGATTGTCAATGACGGCAACGCGGACGATCGGACCAGAAACTCGCGGTGCGATCCCCACGATATTGGCCCGTACCTGCGAATCGCGCGTCCAAGGATAATTTGTGTAGCGTTCGTAAAGCTGCCACCCGGCCCATGCGGCCAGGCAAACCAGAATTAACGTGACAAGATAATTAAAAATTCGGGCCTTCATGGAAATACGAGGAAACCGAAGATGCTGGTGAATAGAACGACAAGCGCCAGGAAAAACAGCGGGAAATGCCAGACGTGCCGGGAAAGACCAGTTCGTTCCATGATCGTCGTCACGATCAAGGCCACCAAAAATCCTGCAACAGACACAACGAAAATCCAGGGGACGAACATGCCGAGAATCCGGAACTCCGGTCGACTTTCGGCTACGAACAAGTTGGATAACTCCGGCACAGGCTGGAAGCTATCAGAAGTCGTTGCGAGTCTCAACGGTTTGATCCGGTCGAGGTGGAGGCTTTCAACAGAAATGAAACCGGGAGCGAGTTTCATTCGAGCGTTTACGACCGATGCAGTCTACTATTTCGCCGGGTATGAGCGGCGTGACTGATGCAGTCCGAACTTCTGCAAAATTCGAGTGGCCTCTTGCCGGCCTATTCGGCGATCTGAGAGTCCGGTACGGAATCAAAACGGGGATCGCCTCGTTGCTGGGCCTTTTTTGTTCCTTGGTATTGCGATTGGAACATCCCAACTGGTCGGTGCTTACGGTGCTGGTGATGATGAGCTCGCAGCATGTCGGTGCTATCAGCATCAAAGTAACCATGCGAGTCGTTGGCACAATCGCAGGGGCGGTTCTCGGCATCTGGTTGATCGGCTCCCATGACACGTCGCCTGTCTTTGTGTTAACGGGCATTTTCGTTGTGGTGGCAATCGCCACTTATAAGTTCGGTCAATATCCGGCAAGTCAGACGCCCTATGGCTATTTTCTCGTCGGCTTGACGCTGATTAGCGTCGCGACCTACGGGGTACCCGCTCCCGACCAACTCTGGCAGACCGGTCTGAATCGGGCTCTGGAAAACATTGTTGGCGCGCTCTCCGCGTTGATTGTCACGACGATCCTATGGCCCCGGTATGCACGAGAAGAATTTTTCGACGCCGGCCGCACTGCGCTGGCGACGGCAGGTAAACTTCTCTCATTGGAAGCGGACGCGTACATCCACGAAAGGGAAGGCCCTTCAGGGGTCGACCGGATTCACGCTGCGTTCACTGTTCAGCTTGCCGCGGTCCGCAATTTGTTGCACGTCGGTGCCCGCGAAAGCACCCATTTCCGGTCGCGGATGGCTAATTACAACGCTTTCGTGGTCGCATTAAACGACCTGTTCCAATCGGCAGCCGATCTGGAAAAAAGGCGTCAGAGCGAGTCGCCAATTCTTGATCGTGTGCGACCCGAATTGGAAGCCCTGGACCTGGCGATACGGAACGAATTCTCTCTGCTCACAGAGCGCCGGCGCCCAAATGAGAAATTGCCGCCGTGCGGTCTGAAGGAACCGCTTGCGCTGCTGGAGAAGAAAATCGGCGAAATCCGTTCGGGCCCCGAGAAGTTGTTCCTATCTTTGCCGTACCAGGTGGGAAGCGCGTTTATCGCTCACTACCGTGCGATACATAGAGTTTGCGATGACCTCGCAAATATCCGCGACGCGATGACAGGCCTGCCGAGGCACGGCCAGAGTTTGCCAGAGCACAAGGTGATATGGGATCACCTGCCGACCATTGATTGGTTCTGGTTTAGGACAGGTATTAAAGGGGCTCTGGCCACGGTGATTGCGCTGGTGCTGGTTCAATCGTATAACCCACCGGGACCAGCCGTTATTCCGATAGCGGCGTGGGTTTTCACGATTTTCAGCAGGCCATTCCTCCGCACCGGAGGACACGGCGACCTTCGAGCCTTTCAACGTCTTCTGAAGGCATCTCTGGTGTTTATCCCGGTTGTTATTCTCCTTCTGTTGATTGTCCCCGCTTTGGCGGACTACGCGGCAATGTGCGCGGCGTTGTTTGCGATCGTATTTACGCTGGGCTTTTTCACTGTCAGTCTTGCGGGAGCGAGTTTCTGGCCTCTAATGGTGATGTTGAGCGTAAGCGTTTTTGTCGGCCTCAACGCACAGGTACCGGTACCATCCATTTCGATTATCGATTCTTACGTCGGCCTGGCGACAGGGATGCTGATCGCCGTTGTGGTCGGACGTTTGATCTGGCCGGTGTTGCCTCAAGAGGTCTTTAGAGAAGACCTTTCAAAGTTCTACGAAAACTTGAAAGCGCTGCTGAATCGAGGCCAGGACGTACAAAAAATTCGGACACAGCTGGCGATTCTACCGGTCGAAGTGCAACAGGCTGCGCATCAGATTCCGAGCCGGTATTTTGACGAAGCGGAAAAAGCGAAGGCCTCCCAGCTCATGAATATCTCCCAGGCGCTGGTGATTCATTGTTCGGCCTTGGTCTCCAACTCCGACCCGATACCGGACCCGATTGAAACTGCGTTGCGTCCGGATCTGGTCCAGCTTGAGGCAGGCTTCAACCAGATGTTGGACACGTTTATTGAATCCTTTCGCACTGGGGACTCAAGACGCCCGTTTCCGAGCCTGCGCGAATTGCTCGACAAGTTGCATCTTGATCTGCAGAAGGTTCGTGATGAGGGGCTGATGATTCAACATGACCTGGATATTATTTCGCAGATCATTGGCGTAACGAACCGATACGAATCGATGACAGAAGCTTTGGAGGAATGCAGCAGCGTGATGCAGAGCATGAAGCTTCACCGCTATACCGGAGACTGCGTGCTTTAAAAGGCAGAAGGCAAAAGTACGAAAAAGCTTCCCCGGAAGCAGCGTAGGATAGGCGTCTCGCCTGTCAAATTCTCAGCTTACAGGCGTTCTTTTTTGGAACGTTTCCCGCCTGAAACTTGAAGGGTTCTTAAGCCCTCAGTTTAAGCTCCTATCGGTGGAACCTCCTGGTTCCCGGATTCATGCGCAAGGCTTAGTTAGTCCCTACACGCCGCGAACGCTCATCGGAAGATCGCGGACGGTAATCTGGTTCCCTGTCGCCAGCGTCACACCCGAATCAATTGCGCCCTTAAACTCCCGGACATTCTGGCCAATCGAACCGCGTCAATGTATCCATTGCCTCCTGAGACAATGGTCTGGTTGAAGATGGACGCTTTTAACAAAATGAAACCGGGAGCGAGTTTCATCCGAGCGTTTGCGAGCGATGCAGGCTACTATTTCGTCGGGTATGACCGGTGTGACCGATGCAGTCCGAACTTCTGCAAAATTCGAATGGCCGCTCGCAGACCTATTTCGCGATCTGAGAGTCCGGTACGGAATCAAATCGGGGATCGCATCGTTATTGGGGCTTTTTTGTGCCTTGGTGCTGCGATTGGAACATCCCAACTGGTCGGTGCTTACGGTGCTGGTGATGATGAGCTCGCAACACGTTGGTGCCATCAGCATCAAAGTGTTCATGCGAGTCGTTGGCACGATCGTGGGTGCGGCCCTAGGTGTCTGGTTGATCGGGTCGTACGACACGGCGCCGGTTCTTGTGTTAGGGGGCATTTTCGTTGTGGTAGCAATCGCCACCTATAAGTTCGGTCAATATCCGGCAAGCCAGACGCCTTACGGCTATTTTCTCGTCGGCTTGACTCTGATCAGCGTCGCGACCTACGGGGTACCCTCTCCCGACCAACTCTGGCAGACCGGTCTGAATCGAGCCCTGGAAAACCTGGTCGGCGCGCTTTGCGCCTTGGTTGTCACAACGATCGTGTGGCCCCGGTATGCACGAGAAGAGTTCTTCGACGCCGGCCGCACTGCACTGGCGACGGCCGGTAAGCTTCTCTCATTGGAGGCAGACGCGTACATTCATGAAAAGGAAGGCCCTTCGGGGGTCGACGAGATACACAACACGTTCCACGCTCAGCTTTCCGCAGTCCGGAATTTGTTGCAGGTCGGCTCCCGTGAAAGCACCTATTTCCGGATGAGGATCGCTAATTATAACGCTTTCGTCGTCGCATTAAACGACCTGTTTCAATCGGCAGCCGACTTGGAAAAGAGACGTCAGAGCGAGTCACCAATTCTTGATCGTGTGCGACCCGAATTGGAAGCGCTGAACGCGGCGATCAGGGACGAATTCTCTCTGCTCACAGAGCGCCGGCGCCCAAATGAGAAACTGCCGCCGTGCGGTCTGAAGGAACCCCTTGCGCTGCTGGAAGAGAAAATCGTCACGATCCGTTCGGGCCCCGAGAAGTTGTTCCTATCTTTGCCGTACCAGGTGGGAAGCGCGTTTATCGCTCACTACCGTGCGATACATAGAGTTTGCGATGACCTCGCAAATATCCGGGACGCGATGACGGGCCTGCCGAGGCGCGGCCAGAGTTTGCCTGAGCACAAGGTGATTTGGGATCATCTACCGACGATCGATTGGTTCTGGTTTAAGACAGGTCTCAAGGGGGCTCTGGCAACGGTGATGGCGTTGGTTCTGGTTCAATCGTACAACCCACCGGGACCAGCCGTTATTCCGTTAGCGGCGTGGGTGTTCACGATTTTTAGCAGGCCGTTTCTCCGCACGGGGGGACACGGCGACCTTCGAGGCTTTCAACGTCTTCTTAAGGCGTGTCTGGTGTTTATCCCGGTTGTTATTCTCCTTCTATTGATTGTCCCCTCTTTGTCGGATTACGCGGCGATGTGCGCGGCGTTGTTTGCGATCGTATTTACGCTGGGCTTTTTCACTGCCAGGCTCGCCGGAGCGAGTTTCTGGCCTCAAATGGTGACGTTGAGTATCAGCGTTTTTGTCGGCCTCAACGCACAGGTGCCGGTACCATCCATTTCGATTATCAATTCTTACGTCGGCCTGGCGACGGGGATGCTGATCGCCGCTATTGTCGGACGTTTGATTTGGCCGGTGTTGCCTCAAGAGGTCTTTAGAGAAGACCTGTTAAATTTCTACGAAAACTTGAAAGCGCTCCTGAATCGGGACCGGCACGTGGAAAGAATCCGGACACAATTGGCAATTCTACCGGTCGAAGTGAGACTGGCCAAGGATCAGATCCCGATCCGGGATTTTGACCAAGCGGAAAAAGCGAAGGTCTCTCACCTTATGAAACTCTCCCAGGCGCTGGTTATTCATTGTTCGGGGTTAGTATCCAACTCTGACCCGATACCGGAACCGATTGAAACTGTGTTGCGTCCGGACCTGGTCCAGCTTGAGGCAGGCTTCAACCAGATGTTGGACACGTTTATTGAATGCTTTCGGATTGGGGATTCAAGGCGCCCGTTTCCGAACCTGCACGAATCGCTCGACAAGTTGCATCGCGATCTGCAGAAGGTTCGTGATGCGGGGCTGATGATGCAACATAACCTGGATGTCATTACACAGATCATCGGCGTTACAAGCCAATACGAATCGATGGCAGAAGCTTTGGAGGAATGTAGCAGTGTGATGCAGAGCATGAAGCTTCACCGCTATACCGGGGACTGCGTGCTTTAAAAGGCAGAAGGTAGAAGTATGAATGCAGAAGTACGAAAAAGCTTGCCTGGAACAGAGTAGGATAGGCGTCTCGCCTGTCCAATTTTGTGCGTTGCAAAAATTTGGATTGTTCGAACGTCTCCAAGAGCATCGTTGTTTAGCTGAATCGCCTGGGAGAATTCTTTAAAAGGACGCCTGTAAGCTGAAAATTGGACAGGCGAGAATGCCTATCCTACGTTTCTTGCACTCCTTTAATCCTCCAAATGAAGCTCTTTCAATCGTCTGTGCAACGTGCGCCTGCTGATTCCCAGTTTCTTAGCTGCTTCAGTGCGATTCCCGCGGGTTTCATCCAACGCCCGCATGATCAGTCGGGTTTCGTTGTCGTGAATATTGACGAGGGCCTGGTCCCCTGATTCGTGCGCAAGGCTTAGTCCTGAAACACCGCGAACACTCGGCGGAAGATCCCGGACAGTAATCTGGTTCCCTGTCGCGAGCGTCACGCCCGAATCAATTGCGCCCTTCAACTCCCGGACATTGCCCGGCCAATCGTACCGCATCAATGTATCCATTGCCTCCTGAGATAATGGCCGGAATGCCTTGCCATCCCGTTGGGATACTTCCTTTAGAAACGAATTTGCAAGTAGCGGGATATCCTCTTTCCGCTCACGAAGCGGAGGAATTCGCAATTGAACGACATTCAAACGGTAATAGAGGTCTTCCCGAAATTTCCCTTCCCGTACGAGCGCGGCAAGATCCCTGTTGGTTGCCGCAACCAGACGGACGTCCGCATGGAGGCTTTGCGTACCGCCAACCCGTTCAAAAACCCCCGGATCGAGAGCCCGCAGGAGTTTAACCTGCACGTTCGAATCGATTTCCCCGATCTCATCGAGAAAGAGCGTCCCGCCTGCGGCTTGCTCAAACCGTCCAATCCGGCGTTCTACGGCGCCGGTGAACGCACCTCGCTCATGGCCGAAGAGTTCGCTTTCAATCAACTGAGGTGCAAACGCCGCGCAGTTGAACGCTATAAACCGCGTTTTGTTCCGGTTGCTGAGATTATGAATCGCGTGCGCAATTAACTCCTTGCCGGTACCGCTTTCGCCAGCGATCAAAACGGTTGCTCGGGTCGGGGCGACCTGGCGGACGACATCCAGAATTTCGTGCATCGCACGAGATTCGCCGATGAGACTTTCCAGACCGAACCGTTTATCGACCTGCTGACGGAGCTGAACATTCTCTTGCTCGGTGCGGCGCCCGTTGATCGCTCGGGTGATTTTGAGGCCCAGCTCGTCGATGTTTACCGGCTTGGTGACAAAATCGAACGCGCCACGTTTCATTGCTTCCACGGCAGTCGCGATCGACCCATAAGCGGTCATCAGCATGCAGATAGGAGGCCGCGGGCGTTGAAGGATTTTTTCGATCAGCGCCATGCCGTCATCGGCGCCCAGGCGAAGATCAGTCAAGACAAGATCGATCTGATCCGCGGAGAGAACATTCAATGCTTCCTCCGCGTTCCCGGCGGTGTAAACATCGAAGTCATCCTCGAGCGATTGCCGAAGTCCATCCCTTGTGGGTTTCTCATCATCAACGATCAGGATCGTGCCTTGCATGCTTCTAAGTCTCTGACTGATCCTGCAACAAGCGGACCCGCTTGTCCCCTATCGGGAGATGGATTGTTACCCGCACACCTTTGCCCTCGTTGCTCTCAATTTCAATTTCGCCACCATGCTCCCGCACAATACGTCTTACAATCAGCAGGCCTAGACCTGAACCGGAAGATTTCGTTGTGGCATACGGCTGAAACAGTTTGCTCATCTGCTCCTGTGAAATTCCGCCACCGGTATCGTTGAAAGCGACCGAAACATATAAATCATCCTGCCAGGACCGAACGTGCAAGATGCCCCCGGATTTCATGGCCTGAAACGCGTTCTTGATGACGTTGTAAAAGGCCTGCTTCATTTGGTCTCGATCGAGTTGCAATTGCGGCAGATTCGGGTCCAGATCCATCTCGACAATGATATCGCGATCGCGAATTTCGGGCCGCAAAAACGTAACAGACTCTTCGAGCACTTCGTTTAGATCGTGCGCCTCGAATCGGGGTGTCGTCGGTCTTATCGCACGGAGGAATTGGTGGACAATTGAATCGAGACGCTGAATTTCGCTTTTCGCAGTCGATATCAGTGTGCCGATATCGCTGCGCAGTTCCGCCGGCGCTTTTCGCAGTCGGCGTTCAACCAGCTGGAGATGGATATTCAGCGAGTTGAGAGGGTTTCCGATTTCGTGGGCAACCCCGGCCGCGAGCAACGTTAGTGCCGAGAGCCGCTCGCTCTCGATCGTCTGTTCGGCCATCCGCCGATCCTCGGTGATGTCACGCAGAATGATTGCGTATCCGACCAGATCCTGAGGCGTTGCGCTATTTTCTTGCTCCTCCTTATGGAGATGCAATGGAGCGACATAAAAATTCAGGAACCTGTGTTGAGGATAAAAGACCTCGATATCCCGACTCAACGAGATCTCGTCAGACTTCAGGGCAATCCAATCCAGACCTTGAAGTTTTTCGGCTAATGGCCGGCCAACTGCTTCTTCGATTTCGACGCCAAAAAGCTGAGCGGCAGCGGCATTGATAAACTGGATCTTGCCTTGAATATCCGTGACAATCACCCCTTCTTGCAGCGAGTCGAATATTCGTTCGAGGAAGCCCTTTTCTCTAGCGAGCCGAACCAGGTAATTTTGCACCTCTTCCGGCTGAACTCGCCGGATTCGCTCGATCAGCTTGTCGATAAAACCTGATCTCATCTGGAAAATGCGATGCCCTGATCAACGGTGTTTACCATATAGGGTCTCTATTTGTAAGGCGGATCCGGCGAATCTCAAGGATCGCCGGATAGCCCTGCTCCTGCAGATTGCCTTTGCGGTTTCTCGCATTAAACATACTATCCTTTGCTGGTGTTGACATTTCTGCTAGCAGCTCAGTCCGGAGGCCTCGTCTACGCCTTTACGCAAGCGACATTCGAAGGGAAACTGGTCCTGACAGCTCTCTTTATCGCGTCGATTTTTAGCTGGTCGGTGATGGTCACAAAAATCCGTGTAGTCCGCCTCGCCAGAACACAAAATGACCGGTTTCTCGAGTTGTTTCGCTCCGACCGGCAACCGCTCAAGATATTCGAGTCGCAGCTGCGCTTTGATGGTTCGCCGCTTTTCTCGATCTATCGTGCCGGCTGCAAAGAGCTGGCATTTCATCTGCTCGGGTCCACCGAGGTGGATGACACTTTTTGGGCGCGCTTGGAAATCGCAGAACGGATCACGCCCTCACAGATGCGGGTGGTGACGACGGCCATGGAGCGAGCAGTGGGCGAATCCGCTCTGCGACTCGAGTCGCAAATGATCCTGCTGGCAACCGCAGTCAGTGGCGCGCCTTTTCTCGGATTGCTCGGCACCGTCTGGGGTGTCATGGATACCTTTTCCGGCGTGGCTCTCGCTGGATCTGCCAGCTTGCAGGCGATGGCTCCCGGTGTCTCGGGTGCGCTGATCAATACCGTGACCGGGCTACTGGTCGCGATCCCGGCGATGTTCGGGTATAATTTCCTGGTCACGAGCATCCGGTCTTTGATCGTGCAAAACGATAATTTCGCCGCCGAACTCTCATCGGAGTTCGAGCACAAATACGTCAACCATTCGGCCCGGCCGGTTCTCGTGAACAAGTAACTGAATAATTAATCCGATTTATGCGTCGTTTCTCAGACCGGCATCAGATGCACACGCTGACGGAAATCAACGTCACTCCGCTGCTCGACCTGGCATTCGTGCTACTGGTGATCTTTATCATTACAACGCCCCTCATGGAGAACAGCGTTAATCTTGTTGTCCCCACCAGTTCGCAAGCGACGCAGTCGGTCGACAAATCGCAAGTGCAAACGATTTCAATCGATAAGGATGACGTGATGCGACTCAATGAAGAGCTTGTCGATCCGCCTACCCTGGAGTCGCGCCTGACCGCGTTACACGAACAAAAGCCGGACCTGGCGGTCGTCGTTCGACCTCACAAAGAATTGCCGATCCAGAAGTTTATTGATGTGATGGATATCCTTCAGCGAGCCAAAATTTCCAAGGTCGGCGTTTTGACGCGTCCAGATCAGCCGTAAGGAATGGGGGACTACCGTAGTGATGACCCAGACGGAGGTTTTAAGAAGATCTTCGTCGCAATTGCAGCCCTCCATTTGGTGCTGCTGGGGGGATTGTTCTTTCTGGCCCGTCTCCAATCCAAGGAGATCAAAGAGACCTTAGTCTGGATGAACCCCGGTTCATTCGGGGGCGATTCGGCGGCCGGCGGGGCACAGGCCGCCACCCCACAGGCAACAGTGACGCCAGAACCGGAAGAAACGACTCCGGAACCGACGCCTCATGCGCAACATGAGGAGGCGACTCCGGAACCGACTCCGGAGCAGGCCACTCCAGAACAGTCCACGCCGGAGCCAAGCCCCGAAGTCCCCTTGACTACACCGTTGCAGACGCCTCCGCCGATTGACGAGCAAACAGAACTACCAATCTCGACCCCTTCGCCCACACCAACCCCGGAACGGAAAGTTACACCGACGCCGCACCCTTCGATCGAGCCGACGCCGACGCCGAGACCAACTCCCAAACCCACGCCTAAAGCAACTCCCAAACCAACTCCCAAACCGACGCCAAAACCAACTCCAAAGCCGACTCCGAAAGCAACCCCGAAGCCCACGCCGAAACCAACTCCCAAACCGACGCCAAAGGCAACGCCCAAGCCGACCCCCGAGCATTCTCCAAAGCCCAGTCCCACTCCAAAGGAGGAGGAGGACGAAAAGGAGAAATCAAAGGAAAAGCCAAAGGGAAAAGAGAAAGCAACTGATCAGGAAACAGCCAAACCCAAGAGTGAATCTTCGCCAAAGCCGAAGGCTTCACCCGGTAAACCGGAAAAGAAAGCGACACCAAGTGCCTCACCTGACGACGGGGATGAGGAAACCGCTGAAGGCAAAAACAAAGGCAAACAGCCTCATGGAGAAGAGTCCAATCAATCCGGATCAGATTCTGGCGCAGGGACTGCAAAAGGTCCCGGGAGTGGAAAAGGCCCTGGGGATGCCAAAGGGAGCGGGTCCGGAGACTCCGGGTTGGAAGGGTACGTTGGGATTCTTTCAAATCGGTTCCAAGCCGCTTGGAACCAGCCGACGAGTGAGATGGCATTGGGAAAAACTCTTTCTGTCACGGTGAAGATCAAAATTGAAGTCGACGGCACAGTGACGGAATTCGAAGTCGTTGAAGGATCCGGAAATTCGGTTGTAGACGATTCGGTTCGAGAGGCTGGCAAGAAACTGGTTAAACTCCCTCCGCCACCCAACGGGCGCCCATTTTCGGCTCCGGTACGATTCGAACTCGGCAACTGACCAGCAAGAATTGCTCAAACAACGATGTGGCCAGGGCACCGTGGAACGGGATATGCCTTTGTTTCATTGCGCCGCGGATATCCGTCTGCTTTAGTGTGATCGCACAAAATGGCGGACGCTGAGCGTTATCAGCATTACGAAGTTCTAAAGCGCGTTGATGGCAGCCTATGGGAATTGGGCAGGGGAGCCATGGGGATCACCTATAAGGCTTTCGACACGAATCTTCGTTGCCCGGTGGCTCTGAAGGTCATCAACAACACGTATCTCAATAGCGATATCGCGCGTCAGCGCTTTTTGCGAGAGGCGCGCGCTGCCGCCGCGCTTCGGCACCAAAACGTGGCGTCGGTCTTTCATCTGGGGACCGACAATGAGAGCTATTTTTACGCCATGGAATTTATCGACGGCGAGACCGTCGATGCTTACATGAAGCGGGCCGGCGCGCTCACAGCACTCGAATCGCTCGGGATTACGCTCCAGGTTTCCCGTGCGTTGGCGGCCGCGGCCAAACAACAGCTAGTCCATCGAGACCTCAAACCCTCAAACCTCATGCTTGTGGATGAAGAGGGTGAAAAGGTCGTCAAAGTCATCGATTTTGGGCTGGCAAAAAGCGCTAATAAAGAGGGTGAAGACTCGGGCACTTTGACGGTCGGCGGGGGATTTGTCGGTACGCCTCATTTCGCGAGTCCGGAGCAGCTGGAAGAACGAGACATCGACATTCGCTCGGACATTTATTCACTCGGCGCGACTTTCTACTACATGATCGCGGGCCGGCCACCTTTCTCAGGATCGGTTGCCCAGATCATGAGCCAGCATCTCTACAAACCACTGCCATTGGAACCGTTGGAGGGTTCTCCATCTTGTGTGGTGCAGCTGGTCCAGCGGATGATGGAGAAGGATCGAGCAAAGCGGCCGCAAACCCCGGGCGACCTGCGCCAAGACGTCGTACGCTGTATCGAGTCAATCCAAGCAAATGCTACCGCGCTCCATCGTCCGGTGGGGGCTTTGCCGGCGACAGGGGAATCGACTGAAACGCTGGCGCACGCAGGCGAGACGACAGACCATCGAGCTGACTCCGTTGGAACAGGGATGATCGCCAGGCGCTACCGGATCACCCGGGATATTGGCGACATCGCGCAGGGCCATCGCTTCGTTGCCGACGATAACCAGACCGGCCGCAAAGTATCCCTTGTCGTTTTTAACGACGAGTTTTTGTCGGATCGCAACCGGTACACTGCGCTGGAACAAGAGATTGACCAGCTTCGACGCGCTCCACGGCCGGAACTCCAGGAGATTTACTCGCTGGAGAGCACGGGCCAGCAAAGCTTTATTGTTCAGGAAGTTTTGACTGGACCGGCTCTAGTCCAGGTTCTGCGTACCCGGAGTGCACTCACGCTGCAGGAAGGGCTCCGATTGTTGCGGTTGCTAGCTCCGGTCGCGGATCACGCGCAATCGAACAGGTTGCAACAAGTTGCGCTCACGGTTTCTGGGGTCCATCTGACAACGCCGGGACTCACTGAAAGTGGGATCGATTCTGCGTTGCTCCAGAAACCGTTGACCCAATGGAATCAAATGGGAGTCAAGGTCGAATCGGTGGACTTTTCTCTCTCTTCGTCCGAGTCGAACTCGAATTCTGCAACTTGGGCCGGTTCGGCGACGCTAGTGCCTGGGGCAGCCGGGGAAGGTCCCCGCGGCAGTTATCTCGGGATGCTGAGCCTGCTGATCTACGAAATGCTGGGTGGTCCGCGAAACATCGTTGAAACGACAGGGCGCTATACCCCGATCGCGGTCCTCACGGAAGAAGGGAACGCGATTCTTCGGCGAGGTCTGACAGATCAGTTGAGTTCAGCCGCCGAGATGAGCCGGTTACTTGAGGTCCAATATCCCTCACGAGCGGGTGAATTCGGGTCCGTTCAAGTCTCCCGGGCTGCTGCGCGACCGGCCACGTCAACCGGCGGGACGCAGCCACCCCCAGTGATTTCCGCCCCGGTGCCAAAGGCCGGCGGGCAACCGCCACTTCCTGCCCCTCCGCCGGTTTCAGTTCTGCCACCGCAGAAACCTGAAAAACCCAAGTCCTCTTCCGCCGGATGGCTGTTCACGGTGGCGTTCGCCCTGGTGTTGATCGCTGGCCTGGGTTTCGCCGGCTATGCCATTTATTTGAAATTCGCCGGGACACAGCTCGCGCAATCGGGAAACGGCCATGGAACCCCGACTCCTCAGGAGACGCCGGTCCAGCAATTCACACCTGTAGCGACTCCGATTGCCACTCCGACATCGATCCCGGCCACTCCGAAGCCGACTCCTACCCCGGTCCCAACGTCGACTCCGGTTGCAACACCGACTCCGGTGCCGACACCAATCGCGACGCCTGAGCAAACCCCGACGTCTGCTCCCACCTTCCCTCCCGCTACCCCGACGCCCTTCTCGACGGCCACAGCGATCCCGACCGTCAGCGCTCCGCCGGCGGATGATTATGGAGCTAAGCTCGACGAGGCGCAGTCTCTTGGAAGATCCGGAAACTGGCAGGGCGCCATGAAAGCGTATCTCGCGCTGGTCGACCGATACCCAGACCGACCCATGGCTCTTACGCGACTTGAAAATCTTCTCGCAGGACTGCACACCGAAGGGAAACTGGACCCTCAAATCTTCGCCGAATCCAAACCAGACTTTGTCCGCGCGGCCGACAAGGGTGTTGTCCCGGCGATGTTGATCATCGGCAAATTCTCGCGAGATAGCGATCCGCCCGAGGCGATGAAATGGTTCGAACTCGCCGCCGCAAAAGGGAATGCGCCGGCGATGGTTGAAGCCGGTTTGATGTACTCAAATCGGCGGCAGCCGGGCGATGACCACAAAGCATTGGAGTATTTTGAGCAAGCCGCGAACACAGGGGATCGAATCGGGAAATATTTGGCGGGGGAATGCTACTACTACGGCAAAGGGGCCCCAGCAGATGTCGACAAGGCGCTCGTTTTTCTTCAGGAATCGGCCGCTCTCCGTGAACCCAGGGCAATGGATCTGCTCGGCACGCATTTTCGGAAGGTCGGAAAGTTCGATCAGTCTCGCAAATACTACGAAGATGCCGCCGCTGCAGGGTATGCCCTTTCATTATCCAACCTGGGCGTTCTTTACATGAACGGCGAAGGTGTCGCACGGAGCCCGGAAATCGCTGCGAATCTTTTCAAACAAGGAGCAGAAAAGGGTGATCCAAACGGGATGTTCTTTTTTGCCGGCTGTCTGGAAGAAGGACTCGGTGTTCCGAAAGACTACAAAATGGCTGTGGAATGGTTTAAGCGATCCGCGCGCGCGGGCAATCCTCGTGCCGTGGAGTGGTGCCGCACTCACGGCATCCCATAGCAACCGAATAACGCAGAGAACTCTTCTCCCCCCACTACAATGCCAACCTTCGAGTCGACGGCGGCAGAACAGGCCGTATTCCGAAAAGTCGCTTTACGGATCATTCCCGTCTTATTCATCTGCTACATTGCGGCTTACCTCGATCGTGTGAACGTCGGTTTCGCCAAGCTGCAGATGCAGACCGATCTTCCGCAAATCAGCGACACCGTTTTTGGCTTGGGCGCGGGTATATTTTTTCTCGGCTATTTCGTGTTTGAGATCCCAAGCAATATGCTGATGTCGAAAATAGGCGCACGAATCTGGATTGCTCGGATCATGGTCACCTGGGGAATTATCTCCACTTCGATGGTTTTCGTGAATTCGGCCCAGCTGTTTTACACTCTGCGGTTATTGCTCGGGTTTGCTGAAGCTGGTTTTTTTCCGGGAATCATTCTTTACCTGACCTACTGGTTTCCCTCACGTCGGCGGGGAGAGATGGTCGCGTTTTTTATGCTGGCGATCGCGCTGACGGGAGTAATTGGTGCGCCTTTATCCGGTTGGATACTGCATCAATTTAACGGCTCCGGTTGGATGAAAGGGTGGCGCATGCTTTACCTGCTTGAGGGTCTGCCTTCGATCCTTTTAGGGCTTGCGATTCCTTTTCTTTTGTCCAACAGCGTGCGATCAGCCGCTTGGCTTTCGGAATCGGAGAAACAGACGATCGAACGGAGTCTGGCTGCGGAGGAGAGTCGCAAAGAACAAATGGCTTTGATCGAAATCATTTACAGTCCTCGGCTGTTGCTATTTGCGGCAATGTACTTCTGCTGCACCTTCGGCTTGTACGGAACCGGATTTTGGATTCCGCAGCTGATCAAGAATACTGGCGTGAAGGATCCGCTTTATGTCGGGCTATTGACAGCAATTCCGTACGGATTTGGCGCCGTCGCAATGGTTTTATTCGGCAAGAATTCGGACCGCTCCGGAGAGCGCCGGTTGAATTTCGTTGTGGCAGCGCTTTTGGGAGCGGCCGGGATTGTTATCAGCAATCTCTACAGGGAAAACACGCTGATTGCGATGATCGGGTTAACCATTGCGACCATTGGTATTTTGGGCACGTTTCCCTTATTCTGGCCGATGCCGACCGCGGTCCTTGCAGGAACGGCTGCTGCCGCAGGGATCGCGTGGATAAATTCCCTCGGAAATCTCGCCGGGTTTTTTGGGCCTTCGATTGTTGGCTGGTTCAATGATGTCACCAAGCGGAGCGACTACGGCCTTTACGTCGTTGCCTGTTTTCTGGTGGCGGGCGCGGTACTTGCCCTGCTCTTTATCCCTCGAAAATTTGACGCGGACGCCCAGAAGTGAAGTGAGATGACAAATTGCTTGTCTGGGCATATCGGACTCGGGTAACCTGACCGCTCCAAAGATTCTATGAACCCAGGACTGATCAAATCCTCGTCGGCGATCTTAGTTGCAGGCTTGTTCTTAACAACGGGATGCGAAAATCTTTCGCCGGAGGCGAACGGAGCATTGTTCGGTGCCGGGGCAGGGGTTCTGGCCGGTGGCTTGGCAAAAGCGGCCGGAGCAAGCTCATCGGAAGCGGTGGCGATTGGGCTTGCGGCGGGGACAGTCGCCGGTATTACGGCCTACATTGTCGCCAAGCACAAGGCAACGGAACGGCAGCGCCGATACGCTGAAGAACGAGCCCGACTTGCTTACGAGAATGCGCCTGCACCTCGCAAAGCGCAGTATAAAAAGACCCGCTATATCGCGGTGGACACCGTGCGCGAAAAGGATTCCAAAGGTGCGAAATCGGTCATGATTTATGACACTCAAACGGCGCAGGTCGTAGGAAACAATGTCTACGACGTTAAACAGTCGCCAAAGGAAGGAACCGTTTCCAAATTTGACACGTACTCAGCTGAGTACGTTGGCACCGGGACATAGTGCGTCGTTGTGGCGGAGAACCGGGAAATCTGGCCCGTGTTCTCGTTATTCGATGAGATACGCCTCCACGTCAGTCCATCGGTTTGACTGCTTGGTCTGACATCGGAATTGTGGCACTGGTAACACTATGGGCTTCGAACACCGCATATTGGACCAGGATGGCCATCGGTTGCATGAGATTTCCGATACCGGAACGGGCTATCGGCTTCGCGTGAACAACCTTGGGGCAGAGTTGGTAAGCATTGCGCGAATCGCTTCGGATGGTGCATTGACCGGTTACCTATACCGGGACGGCGAACTATTGCCTGCGCAAAAGGGATGGCAATCGCATGCCACGGTAATGGGCTATTTCCTTCACAGACTCAAAGGCGAGAGGACCTTGTACGAGGGAGCTGAAATCCGTGGTGGAAATCACAGTTTTCTCCGCCACAAGACATTCGCTGACCCCCAGGTCCTGCTGGGTGATGCCGGAACCTTAAGTTATACATTTCCTTCTGATCAGCTTGTTCCGATTGAATACCCTCGCAAAGTTTCGTTCCGGATCGACTACACTCTGCGGCAAAACATGGTGACTGTGGTCTTCACTTTTCACAACGAAGAGTCTGAGCGCGTGTCGCACGTGAGCTTTGGGCTGCATCCGGGATTCGCAGTTTCATCGGTCGAACGCGCCCGCGTGATACTGCCGAGAGGCGTTTATCGGCGTTATCTCGCTCCGAACAATTTGTTAAGCGGCGAGACAGTCGACATCGAATCCGATGGAGCGACGATGCCGATCAAACCATTTGAGTTACCTGGTTCATTTCTGCTGGAAGCGGTCGATGTAGACAGTCACGTGATACGACTTGTGGACGCAGGCTTAAGCAGGGAGATCGAACTGGACTTTAATGAGGCACCGTACTTTACGCTTTGGAGCGATCTGAACCCATTCATTTGTATCGAGCCCTGTTGGGGCTTGCCCGATCATCAAGATCAGCGACCCTTTGAGAAGAAACTAGGGATCCAGGCGATCCCGGCGCTCGGGACCCTGACGAGGCAATTCTCGATGCGTCTAAATTGAGAATGAATGTAGTTCAAACCCTCAGGCAACGATCCGAATTGCAGCCTGGCGTTCCGGCCTTAATTGATCCAGGCCTGTCCGGTGACCGGATACTGACCTACTCGGGCTTGAACCGCCTCGTGGACTATCTTTCGTTCGACCTGCGAGAAAAGAGTATCGGGCCTGGCGACTACGTCCTGATCGGGATCGGCCCCTCACAGGAGATGTATGGATACCTGCTGGCGGCGCTTGAGATTGGAGCCATTCCGATCTTGTGTGATCGCGCTTCGCCGCACGACGAGTTCATCGAGTGGATGAGCGCACTCCAGCCGAGGGGTTGCGTTATTCCAAGAGGGGGATGGGTCGGTTCCCATTTTGATGGAGTGCTCAAAAATATCCCGTCCAAAATCTTTGTCGGCCGTGTTCGTTCCCAGACGCGCTGGTTGCGCCAGGGAAAACTGGGTGCGCTCGAAGAGCGGCCCGCGAAGTCGCCGGCTCTCATTTCACTGGTGCATGAGCGATCTGATCACCTTTCATTTCGTGTCTGGTCCCAGGAGCAGCTTCAGGAAAGCATTCAATTTCTAGTCGCCCAACTGAAACTCAAGGCGGGTGAGATTGACTTATGTGCTGCACCTCTGAACCTGCTTGCCAACCTTGCCGCGGGTTTGACGAGCATGATACCGACCCGGTCTGGGCGAAACCTTAGCCGGCAGGTTGAGAAGTTCAAACCGACCCGTATTGCAGCCAGAAGCAAGGTTGTGCGTCGACTCTTGCGAAAACCGGGCTCGCCGCTTCACAAAGTCTTTATTACCGACGCTCCCATCGAATTAGAGGATGCCGGCTATTTTGCGGATTGCATCCAGCGAGCCAGCATCGACCTGGTTTTCTGGAGTGACCTGCCTTTGGCTTCCGTTACTCTAAAGGAATATGTGCGAAACGAGAATGCCAACCTGATTGGCACTTTCTATCCGGCTGTAGAGGCGCGCGTTTCAGTGCATCAGGCAGAGAGAAGTTTGTCCCAAGCCGGTGCCGGGACACCGGAAGTTGCTCACCCCCATAATATTGGAGAACTTCAGGTTCGAGGTTCTTTTTTGCCAGATCGCCGAACCCTTCAAAGTCTGGCCCGAGATGGACTCGCGGAAGCTGCATCCAGCGAAGACGGATGGCGTGCGATTGGAGTATTTGGATATTTCGATGATGAATCGCGGTTTTGGTTAACCGAAGCCGAGAGTGTCTAATCCGGTTCCCTGCGAGACGAAATTCTACCTGGATGTTGACCAAACGAATAATCCCCTGTCTTGACGTCACGGACGGCCGCGTCGTGAAGGGCACAAAATTCTTGCAGTTGCGTGATGCCGGAGATCCGGTTGAGTGCGCGATCGAATACAATCGGCAGGGCGCTGATGAGCTCGTTTTTCTCGATATCACCGCTTCCTCTGATAACCGGCGAACGATGATTGATGTGGTTCGGCGAACAGCCGAACAATGCTTTATGCCGCTTACCGTTGGAGGCGGGATCCGGTCGGTCGCTGACGTCCGGGAGATGCTGCTCGCCGGGGCAGATAAGGTCAGCATGAATACCGCTGCGATCAAGGAGTCCTCATTGATTTCGCGGGCGGCGGACGCGTTTGGCGTCCAGTGCATTGTCGTTGCAATTGATGCGAAACGGACCGGAGCAAACCATTGGACGGTGTTCACGCATGGTGGACGAAATCCAACCGGGCTCGATGCGATCAACTGGGCTCGTGAAGTCGAACAGCTCGGCGCCGGCGAGATTCTTCTCACCAGCATGGATGCGGATGGTACCAAGGAAGGATACGATCTCGAATTGACGGCCGCGGTGAGTTCCGCAGTCACGATCCCGGTGATCGCAAGCGGCGGCGTGGGCACCCTGGAACATCTGCTTGACGGGGTGACTCATGGCAAAGCCGATGCAGTTCTCGCCGCAAGTATTTTCCACTTTGCCGAGTATACCATCGTGCAGGCCAAGCAATTTCTCGCGGGGCACGGCGTGCCGGTCCGACTGTAGCTCGCAGGCAGTTTATGAGTTCTTCCGTGCTGGCGATCGCAATCGCGGCGTTCTTCTCGACGAATCTCGACGACCTGTTCTTGTTGGTGAGCCTGTTTGTCGACGCCGATCTCCGCAAAGTCTCGGTTGTGATCGGTCAGTCTATCGGAATGTCGTTGCTTGTCGTTATAAGCATTTTAGCGGCAAAATTCGCGATTGCGATTCCAGGCCATTGGATCTGGTCTCTCGGGTTTGCTCCGCTGTTCCTCGGATTAATTCGGCTCTGGAACCTGGTGAAGCATAGACGCGATTGCGACGTGAACCGAGAAACGCCGCGAGATTTCTTTGGAATGGAACGTCTACGTGAACGGACTCACTCCGAAATCGCGTTGGTGACGCTTCTGACGGTGGCAAACGGGGGAGACAATCTGAGCGTCTATATTCCGTTATTCACCGTCCACCGCGACGACCTATGGTTCATCGTGGTTCTATTCGGCCTGTTGACGATGGTCTGGTGTTTGCTCGGATATTACCTCACTAACCACGTTCTGTTCGGTAGTCGAATCAAACGTTACGCCCGGTTCGCCATTCCATTTATCCTCATCGGTATCGGGCTAAACATCCTTTTGAATAGAGGATGAATACCTCACCGATTTTTCAAACTTGCGGGTGCTCAGGCTAGGTGCACTCGCGACATTTACCGAAAAATTCCAGCGAATGGCGAATCTCTGAGTAGCCGTAACGCTTTTCAATTTTGCGTTCGACTTTCTCGACTGGGCAAGAATCAACGATCAGCGTCACCCGTCCGCATTCGGTGCAGATAATGTGGTCGTAATGCCGCTGGGGATTGACAAGTTCGTAGTAGCTGCAGGATCGGTTCAGATTCACTTTCTGAGCAATGTGCAGATTTTCCAGGACGGTCATGACTCGGAAGACAGTGGCGTAATCCGGTGCGTCCACCCCATCGCGTGACTTTTCCTGGATTTCATCCAGCGAAAGGGGCTTATCGGCTCTCAGCATCGTTTCGAGAATCTGGACGCGATTTTTGGTGATGCGCATCCCGTTTACTCGCAGCGAATCCACGATCGCTTCCAGAGAGAGCTCGCTCAATGGATTCTGGTTGGTGCGCGCGTGCTGAGACATGTGAATGGGTGAACCTACGTGAGGCGAGGGGATGGATCAAGCCAGCCTGCGTCGCTCACAACCCCGGACTTGGTGCACTATAAGGGAGATACCGAGCAAGCGACTCATTGCACTTGCCAAACGAGAGCTTGTCTGACGCATTTGCTTCGAGCGCGGTGAGTTGCTGACCGTAAAACTCGTTGTCGTTCAACAAGCGCCGGGTCAACTCAATGAGATGATCGAACGTGCGTCCATTTCCGTGCAGCGCGGGAAACGCGATCTGTTCGACCGCGCCGTTTCCGCCTATAGTCGGGATCCGGCAGAGCAAACTATCGCCTGCGACCTGACCCGGAACGGAGCTCTGATCGAATTGAAGCACCACACGGTGACGCGCTATCAATTTTAGATATCCCGGATAGGGTAAAGGAGGCGAAATCGTCAGTTGATCTTCTGGGAATTTGAGAGCACGCAAACGAAGAAGACCCGATTTTCCGTCTGGATTGATCACGGTGATCGGCTCTGAGAGGGTCCTAGCGGCCGAGAGAACCAGCAAGTGGTTCCGCGAGAGTACATCGAATTCGCGCGTACCGATGAACACCCCCTGTCGCTCACGAACCGGGCGCGAAAAGTCCCACAATGGAAATTCGATCGGGTAAGGGGTTGGTACATGCACCGTGCGTTTCGAGACGGAAGCGAAGAGCGGAACCAAATCGCGCGTACTGGAAAGACAAAGATCGGCGTCGGCAGCAATTTCGCGAAATCGATACAGCCGCTTCGGCTTCAACAGTAGTCTGGTCACCTGATGCGTGCCGGACTCTTTAAATGAAATAGCGACAAAACATCCGTGCGCTTTCAGCACGTGGAGCGCTTTTTGCGCTTCAATCAGGTCGCCCCGGAGCAGCAGCAGCACACTTCGATGGCGGGCGGCCTCAGTTGGTCTGCGATAGAATGCGCCCTTCGTCGCCGCGGCATACGCGTGATAGTTAACGGGCGGGTGGGTTAAACCGTCCGGTCGACCCGGTCCATCGGGAAACTGTTGATCCGGATCTCGCCCTCCCGGATTCAGCACGGCGAGCCCGGGGAGCGTGGCGAAGTTCACAAGGAAAAGAATGTAGACAAATTTTGTCTAGTGCATCGAGTCATAAATAGGAAACACGCCGGCGTCGGTCCGCTGGCTTATTTTCAAGGCGCGAACGACGAGCACCTCTAGACGCACTAAAAGAATGCAGCTTGCGAGCTGTTCTCCGAGAGCGGCACGATTAATACCGGGCATCGAGCCCGCTGCAGCACTCCATCAGCGACGCTGCCAAGTAAGAGATGGGAAATCGGGGTTCTGCTGTGGGAGCCGAGAACGATCAGGTCCACGCGCCAAGTTTCTGCCTGCGATAAGATCAAATCGACTGTGAACCCCTCCAGTTCAATGGTAGTCGACGTCAGGCCGACAGCCTCAATCATCTCCTGCAGGTGCGCCAACCGGTCGGCATAATCGGGCGGGCTTAGGAAATCCTGGGTCGGAGTGACAGGAATCGCGTCGGGACCGCCCCCCATGCCCATGAGCGCCGGCGCGATTTCGGTAGCATGCATCAGGATTATTTTGCATTGAAACGGTTTCGCCAAGTGAACAGCCGCTTTGACGACCTTTAGCGTTACGTCTGAAAAATCGACCGGTACAAGAATTGTCTTCATAACGCTTGATTCAGAATGTTCGAGGCACAAACCGGATCCGGTTGCACGACACTAGCTCGCCTCTCGCACGACGTGCAAGAGGCGCATGTAAAAATAACCTAAGGAAGGCGATTTCTCGCGACCATGCTCTCCCTGCGGGACGAATCAAAACGCGTTACTGCATGGAGTGGGTTGGACTTTCCCTGGGTCCTGCCGACACTAGACGAATGGATGACCTTTTCCAAGCGATCGATTCGGAGCAGACCAGCATCGACGCCGGAGCGCCACTTGCAGCACGGATGCGCCCTCGTTCACTCGATGAATATCTTGGTCAACGACATATCCTCGGATCCGGAAAGCTGCTCCGTCGGGCGATTGAATCAGATCGGCTGACATCGATCATTCTATACGGCCCGCCCGGCAGTGGGAAGACGAGTCTGGCGCAAATAATCGCTTCAACAACGAAAAGTCATTTTGAGCGATTGAACGGTGTGGACAGCACCGTAGCAGACATTCGCCGCCTCGCCGCGGCCGCTACGCTCCGTCGAAAATCCAAATCCGAACGAACCATCCTATTCATTGACGAAATTCACCGGTTCAATAAGGCACAACAAGACGTGCTCCTGCCCGATGTCGAGTCTGGGAATTTGAGACTGATTGGCGCCACCACGCATAATCCGTTTTTTTACGTTAACAGTCCCCTTGTTTCTCGATCGCAGGTGTTTCAGCTGGAGCCGCTTTCCAGCGATGACTTGATCCTTCTGCTGGATTCTGCCCTGCACGATTCAGAGCGTGGTTTTGGAAAGTTGAAAATCCAGGCAGACCTGAACGCCCTTCAGTTCCTCGCTGAGGTCAGTGACGGCGACGCCCGGCGCGGGCTCAACGCATTGGAGATCGCCGTTTTGACGACTCCGCCGGACGGCGAGGGTGTGATCCATTTAGACCGTTCCGTTGCAGAGGAGAGCATACAGAAAAAAGCGATTTCGTACGACGCGAATGAATCTGAGCACTACGACACCATCAGCGCGTTCATCAAGAGCATGCGTGGTTCGGATCCGGATGCGACACTCTATTGGCTTGCCAAGATGTTGTACGCCGGGGAAGACATTCGGTTCATTGCCCGTCGAATCGTGATAGCAGCAAGCGAAGATGTCGGCATGGCCGATTCAAACGCTCTGGTGACGGCGGTCGCCGCGCAACAGGCCGTGGAGTTTGTGGGACTGCCCGAAGCGCGGATCCCGTTGGCGCATGCCGCTGTCTATGTGGCAACTGCACCCAAAAGCAACAGGTCATGGGCCGCGTTTGGTAAAGCACTCGAAGATGTCGAGAACGGCCGCATCCTGGCTGTCCCGAAGTATCTGCAAGGGGGCGGCTCAAAGCTGTTGGGGGAAGGTGCGGGCTACAAATATGCCCACGATTACCAGGGCGGGTACGTGCCGCAAGCTTATCTGCCCGAGGGAAGAATTTACTACGAACCGAGTGAGAACGGGTTCGAACGAAGAATCAAAGAGCGCCTCGACTATTGGCGCAAATTGTTTAAGGAAGAAAATGAGCGCAGGTAGCCCAAAAATCTGAGAATGCGCTAAGCGCTGACTCGGCCGGCATAATCTGAACATGCAAGCAGCAGATGCCCGAAAAGCCGGGCACCAATCGGCAGGGCGGCTTCGTCGATATCGAAAGTGGCGGTGTGCAATGGTCTTGGTTTCTGGCGTGGCCTCTTCACGCCGAGTCCGATCATGCATCCGGGAACAACCGCGAGATAATCGGCAAAATCTTCGGCTCCCAAGCTGGGTGGTTCGGCGGAAAAGACATTTTTCGGCCCAAGCATTTGCGCCGCAACGTCGCCTATGAGGGAGGAAAGTCCCTGATCGTTGGTCATCCCTGGCAACAGACTCGCAAATGTCACTGAGATTTTTGCACCGAATGCTCGCGCGGTCGCGTTGCAAAGCCTTTCGAGTGCTTCTCGCGTATTCGATGCGGTGGCGGAATCCAATGTACGAATGGTGCCTTCAAGCTTTGCCGAATCAGGGATGACGTTGGAGGCGTGCCCGGCGTTTATCGCCCCGATTGTAACAACGGTCGGCAGGCGTGGATCCGTTTGTCTGGGAATCGCCTGGTAAATGAGATTGATCAGATGCGCAGCGGTTGCAATCGGATCAACCGTGAGGTGTGGCCGGGCTCCATGCCCCCCGCGGCCCTCAATCCGAATCGTGAAGTCACAACAAAAGGCTGTCCTTGGGCCGGGGGTAATGTTCACCTTCCCGATTTCCAGATGAGGTGCAACGTGCAATGCGACGATCGCGTTAACACCATCGAGTGCACCCGCCTCGATCATCTCGATTGCCCCGCGACCCGCCTCCTCGGACGGTTGAAAAACGCTTCTCCAGCGGACGGGAAGCGGATTTGACCGATGGAGGGCGATCGTTGCGCCGAGCAACATCGCCGAGTGAGCGTCGTGGCCGCAAGCGTGCATCGCCCCGTCATTCTTCGAACGGTAGGATACCCGATTTTCCTCCTGAATTGGTAGAGCATCGATGTCAGCCCGCATCGCAATCAAAGGTCCTACTCCTTTAGCAGACTCGCTCACCTCAGTGATGATCCCGCGGTTGCCGGGTCCAATTCGGTGCGGAACTCCCGCAGCCGCGAGGCGTTTGCTCAGGTAACTGGTCGTGGAAATTTCTTTCCCGCTTAGTTCCGGATTCTGATGAATGTGACGCCGAACAACCGAGAGCTGCGGTGTTAGCTTTGCGAACTCCTTATCGATTTTCTCGAGAACAGACGATTCGCTGGATGGAGGTTTTGCTGGCAAGGAATTAACGCTAGCCCGGATCATGCACCATGTGCAAGATCCGGCACAGGCTAACTAAAGTCGATCTCTGCCGCGACTGGACCAGTCCGGAAAACTGATCCAGCGCGGCAGAGCATCTTGGCCCCCAAAAAGATCCCGGCAAACAATCGGTGAGTCCGGACTAGACTCGTTCTGCCCGAGTATTTTTCATCAGGGATTCGCTGTGAATTCTGACTTTAGTGCAACCTGGCCTTTGAGCGGAGATTCAGTCGACGAATCGCCGACGACGACATTGTAGGCACCCGGGAGCGCATCCCACTTTTCGTTCGTCGTGTTAAAGTACGCGAAAGAACGTTGATCTAGTTCGAGTGTCACGGTCGTCGATTGCCCAGGATTCAAATTAACCTTTTGAAAACCTTTTAACTCCTTAATAGGCCGACTAATCGGCGGATTTTGTTGCCCGACGTACAGCTCGGCGACCTCAGCTCCGGCACGTCGACCGGTATTTGTAACAGTAAATGATACTTTAACCGGTGCCTTTCCGTTAAATACAGCCGGTGCAATTCTCATGTTCGAGAACTTGAAGGTTGTGTATGACAATCCGAATCCGAACGGAAATAACGGTTGGATATGATTTTTTTCGTATCCGCGGTATCCGATAAAAATCCCTTCGGAATAAGACATCGTCGTCGGATGCTGATTGATTGGCATCGGGAACGTTGCAAAAGCTGGGTTATCCTGTGCCTGTTTTTCCCAGCTGATTGGGAGTTTACCGGAGGGATTAACGGTACCGAACAAGATCTCGCCGATTGCCTGTCCTCCATTCTGACCGGGGTAGAATGCTTGAATCAATCCCCTGACCTGATTGATCCACGGTTCGGCGTTGAAACTTCCGCCTCCGTGTGTGATGACGATCGTCTTCGGATTGATCGTTGCCAGGTTTTGAACCAGTTCCCCTTGAAACTCTGGGAGATCAAATGGACGATCGAATCCTTCGCCATCGTACTGGTTGTTTGTTCCCACACAGACAACCACGGCATCATATTTTGCGAAATTCGGGGGCGCCTGAAGGGACGCCCAGCTCAATTGCACCCCCAACAGACCTCCGTTTGATCCACCTGAGCTTCGGCCGCCGTACGCACTCCCGAAGAATCCGCCAACACGATGATAATCCAACTCGATGCTGCACGCTTTGCCGGCTGTCGCGGAAAACTTTGCCGACAACGCGGGCGTCGGCCCGTATCCCACTGGAGGCAACGGAGGCGAGCTGAAATTGTCGATCAAAATCTGGCCGTTCACAATCACTCGAACGCCGCCATCGGCACACACCTTGATCATTTGGTCGCCGGATATCTGAGGGATAATCTGCCCGGTCCACTTTGCCGAGAAAGTCCCCTGGTTTTGACTTACCGGAATCGGGTCTGTCTCCCAGTCGAAATTGATGTCGTTATCGACGCGCGTTACCACTGGAGTGCCGGAGAGATCGGCGGATGTGAAGTATTGTCCCTCCAACCCGCGTTCTGCTTCTCCTGTCGTATCGATGGTCTGCCATTCTGCGGTAGTAGGTTCCGGCGTGCAGTCCGAAATAAAATCAACTTGGGTTCCCGCAGGGGCTTCACTTTCGATTCCATCCAGTTCGGCGACATAACTGATTGGAATGACAGTTGAGCTTCCAAACCCGGTTGGCGGCGCCCCGAGCGCTGCCGGACCGACAACGGCTACTGAGCGAGTCCGACCTTGTTGCAGCGGCAACAGGTTAGCGTCATTTTTCAAAAGAACGATTCCTTCGCGTGCAGTGTCCAGAGCTGCCTGTTCGCTTGCCAGATCGTCTAGAGGGGTCGAATTGTCGAGCTGCTGGCGGTTGAGGAAGCCAAATGAAATCACCTCACGCAGAATTCGACTGACTTTGTCATCCAGTTGGGATTCCGAAAGAGTGCCATTCTCAATCAATGGCTCCAATGTGGAAGCGTTCATGAATTGACCGTTTGGCAGGTCAAGGTCGCATCCGGCCATATAGGCGTTCACGCCGTTGTGAATGGCATTGTAGTCGGACATTACAAATCCGGTGAACCCCCATTCTTTTTTGAGCACTTCGGTCAGGAGAAACGAACTTTCATTGCACTGTGCCGAGGGCAAATCACCGATCTGAACAAAGTTATAAGCGCCCATGACTGTGGCTGCGTGTCCCTGTTTCACAGCCGCTTCAAACGGCGGTAAATAGATTTCGCGCAATGTCCGTTCATCGATGATCTCGTTGATATTTGTTCGGTTCTCTTCCTGGTCATTGCAGACATAGTGCTTCGCACAGGCCCACACACCCTGGTCCTGAATCGCACGCACGACGTACGGAATAAGTTGGCCGCCCAGGTAGGGATCTTCGCCCGTCATATACTCAAAATTGCGGCCTCCATACGGGGTCCGATAGAAATCCATGCCGGGGCCAAGAATTGTAAAAAATCCACGAGCCCGCGTATCACGGCCGAGACCGGCTCCAGCGTCGGATGCGCGATCGCGGTTAAAGGTCGCAGCCAGCACCAGACCGGAAGGATAGCGCACGCTCGCGGGGCTGTTGCGCACTCCCAAACCTGCATCGGTTTGAAAGATCTGCGGGTTGAAGGGAGTCCCAAGATTAGACAGCGGAATTGGTTTGACGTCAAAAAACGGGGTTCCGCCGATATAGCTTATTTTTTCATCCAGGGTCATTTGAGCGAGGATGCTATTTGCCCTCTGCTCGACATTGTTTAGGCCCTCTTGGCCGTACACATTCAATGTGCAAGCCAATATCCCGATCTGAGAGACACGGTAAATGTCCGCTAGCTTCATAATGTTAACCGCTTTGCTATGATGATGATTGAAACGGCCCTGGGAACGACTCCACGTGACGGCGTTACCGGTGACGGCGAGGCAATTATTATGTTCCTGACGGCGAGGGATCAAAAGACCTCGTCGGTGAGTCAGGAGCCTGGACCTGGCGCTGGCCGGGAACGATGATTCAGTGGGGAAGAACCTCCTTGTTACGAACGATCCACCATCAAGAAAAACAGATGCGTCCCACTGCTGTCAATACTGATTTAGCGCCAGATCGCACGATTGTGCTAACTCAACGTGTGCAACGTTGCGTAAGAGTTCAATCTGATGCGCTATTCGCGCTGATAGCGCGTGCTTGCGTTCACCAGTTTTTCGTCGACCCCAATAATACGAACTCCGGCAGCCGAATGTTCAACCACGAACGTGAGTTCGGACATGCCCGAGAGATGTTCGCGCTCAACGAGATTGTCGAATTTGTACTCGTAGAGAGCTGTGACCCGATAATCCGCCCGATGCTTTGGGATTCTAAACAGCTCGATTGAATCTGTCGGAATGAACTGTCGTTCCGGCCATCGGCGGTAAAGAGTAGCGATCTCGCGAACGGCTTGGTCACGGGTTAGGGCGTGCCCGTAGTAAAATACTTTCGGGGCGAGATATTTGCCTCGGGCGGCCGGGTCGTTCTTCTCCCCCGCCGCGATATACGCTTCAACGACGTTAATGAGCTCCTGAGTGACCAGAGGCGACTCCTGTACTTCCTGTGCCTGTACGGCTGCAGGCGTTTTAACGGCCGTTCTGTCCGACGCATATCCGGTCGGAGTCCCAACGAGAATCGCGAACAACCAGAGCAAGCGCAGCGTGGATACCATGTGCCAAGGAGGGGAGTGGCGCGCATTTGCCGGATTTGATGTTTCGTGTCGGACATGCATCTGATCTCTGCATTCTGAAGAAAGCCGGGATGCAAAACCAGCCAGTAGATCGAGGGTATTCAGTCTTGACTGCGGGCTGCTGTCATGCGGATCAATGACGGATTTTTTTCGCGCGGAAGAGAGGCCACATTTGCGAAATGCGACAGGCTGTTGAAGCGTGCGGGATAACGAAACGGGAAACATCATGCTAAACTGGTTGGATCAGAGCGTCCGGCAATCGCGAGCGTCAGCGTGCGAAACTCGTTTTCTTCGACACGATCAACTCTTCATTCGATGAAATCATTTTTTGGCTCATTTTTTGGTACACTTTTCGCCATCCTCTTGCTGATAGGATTATGCATCGTTGGCTTAGTTGTCATCGTTGCCTTCGTGGGTTCGCAAGATAAAGGGACTGTGGTACAACCCGGTTCGTTGCTGGTGCTCGATCTTGCACAGCCAATCAAGGATGCACCCCCGGAATTCGACCCTTCCCAGCTGCTTGCCGGCCTTAACGATGAACAACAGGAAGAACGCGTTACTTTGCGCGACGTTTTGCAGGCGATCGATCGCGCCGGGACCGATTCCAAAATCAAAGGGATCTTTATCACCGGGAATATCCCGCTCGACCGCGGTTACGGGTCGAGTTATGCGGCGCTTACGGAGATCCGTGAAGCTCTCATAAAATTCAAGGGATCGCACAAACCGATCTATTCGTATCTCGAGTTCCCCTTCACTTCAGGGTACTACGTCGCTTCGGTCGCGGATCAAATATTTGTCGATCCTCAAGCTGAGTTCATTTTGAGAGGTCCATCCTTTTCTTCGTTGTATTTCGCGAGTGCACTGAAGAAATTCGGGATTGGGGTGCAGGTGTCCAGGGTCGGCAAGTATAAATCGGCGGTCGAACCTTTCATTCGCGACAACATGAGTCCGGAATCGCGCGAACAGATCGATGAACTGTTCGGGGACGTCTGGCATGGTGTGGAGACTGCGATCGAACAATCTCGCGGTCTTCCGGCCGGTACGCTCGAGCAGATTATCAATGCCAACGGAATCATCAATTCCGATGTGGCGATCAAGAGCAAGCTGGGCACCGAAGTTGTATCCCTGTCGCGGATCATGGATCGATTCAGAGAGCAATATGGAACCGACCGAGAACATAATACGTTCAATCAGGTGACCATTAACTCTTATCTGGAATCGGTTGACCGAGCGGAGAAGAAATCGGCCGCAACCGGGGCGAGGATCGGCATCGTTTATGCCGAGGGCGAAATTGTCGATGGCGAAGGGACGGCGGCAAACGTTGGAGGCGACCGCTACACGCGCGAAATTCGCAAGCTGCGGTTCGATCCGAATATTAAAGCGATCGTCCTGCGGGTGAATAGTCCTGGGGGGAGCGCGTTTGCCTCCGAACAAATGTACAGGGAATTGAAGGCTTCTGGAGAAACGAAACCGGTAATCGTGTCGATGGGAGGCTATGCAGCGTCCGGAGGTTATTACATCTCGGCGCCCGCGAAATATATCTTTGCGGAGCCGAACACCGTGACAGGGAGCATCGGCGTCTTTGATCTGTTGGTGAATTTCGAAAAGATTGCGGCGGATAACGGGATCACGACCGAGTCCGTCACCACTACGGCTCCGTTAGCGACATTGTTTGATCCTTTTAAACAGAAATCGGATGCAGACCTGGCGATTATGCAACGGGAGACCGATCGGTTTTACGATGGATTTGTGGGTCGTGTGGCAGATGGACGCCATCTTCCCGTCGGTCAAGTGAACGAAATTGCGCAGGGGCGGGTGTGGTCAGGGACCGACGCGGCGCGGCTCAAATTGGTCGACGAACTTGGGGGCCTGGACGCAGCAATTGCCTACGCGGCGAAACAAGCGAATCTGGGCGCACATCCGGTTCTTTCCGAATATCCGAGCAGGAAAGACCTGAATGAAAAAATCAAAGAGCTGCTCAAATCTACCCCCCGTCCGCCGGTCGCCAAATTCGACCCGGTCGAACTCGGTGTGCAACAAATGGAACATCAGCTGATCAGTTTGCGCGCATTGAACGATCCAAACGGTCTGTACGTGCGCTTCCCGGCGGACATTATCTGGAATTAGCCCGCTTCCCGAGCGGCTTGCTACGAATGAAGCACTCACCACCCCGAAAGAATTCGGGGTTGCTAGCTGTTCAGGGCTGGAAACTGTTGTAGGACTGTCCGCTGGAGTATTGCCGTAGCCGCTGTTCCATGCCGAAAAGCTGTGCCTTGCGATCGTCCGGACTCAAACGGGAGATCGCCAGCTGCTGGTATTTAACCGCATCCGAGAAGTTCCCGGCGGAGGCATACGCAGCTGCGAGTGTGTCGATTGAGAAAGCGTTCTGCCAATTGCCGAGCGTGCACGACTTTGTGGCGATCGCAACGGCGCGCCGTCCATCCCGAACGTGAGCGTCCTTTGCGGTTGCAAGCATCCAGGCGAGATCATTGAGCGTGGAAGGGTTGCTCGGTTCGAGCCGAACCGCTTCTTCGTACGATTTCCTTGCTTCGCCGTACCGGCCGTAATCCGAACAGCTTCGGGCCTTGCTTTCGTAAAGTTCAGCCAGGAGACCGGGAGAGACGTTGCTCCTTCGGGCGAGGTTGATGCTTGTGTCCATCTCTTTGAGAGCTTCGTCACCTCGTTTGGCCAGCACTAGAACGGCCGACTTTAGAAAGTAGGAGCGCCAGTTATTCGGGTCGCTGGCAATGACCTGGTCGATTAGCGCCAGTGCGTCATTCACTTTGCCGGCTTCTGCCAGTTTGAACGCGCTGTCCAGCTGCGCTTGCCCAATCGTCATGCGCTGTTGCCAGATTTCTCCCCAGCCGAGCCGGCTTTGCGCTGAACCCGACTGCGCGCTGATAAACCAGAGACCGATAACCAGAAAAACGGCCGACCAAAACGACGATGACCGTGTATTATTCATGACTGAACCATGCAACGATTTTCAAGGATCCTAGTCTACACCCTGAGTTGGCTATTTTACGCTGCATACGGCGGTTTTCATAGCCTAAAGGCGAGCGAACCGGATTCGGCTGGGACCTCCCTGAGCCGAAGTACGGGGAACCATCTTTTCGTTCCGGTTCAGGTCAATCATCGACCAGCTTGGTTTGCAATCGACACCGGCGCAGCCCTGAGCATCGTGGATGCAGCCAAGGCAAAAACACTCGGGCTTTCGAAGGGTTTAGGCGTCGTTCAAGTGCCAAGACAAATCGAAGTGAACGATCGAACTGTCCCGGTCGGTATGGTCGACAGTCTTTATGTTGGATTGGATAATCTCGGGTCTGGGCCGGTGGCGTTGATTGACCTTCGCGACTTTCGAGCAAGACTCCGCGATTCCGGGCATCAGATCACAATGGACGGAATTATTGGCCTGGACATTTTGCAGCGGTACAACGCCATCATCGATTGCCGGAATCAGCGGATCTATCTACTAACCGGCGGAGGGAATGGAGATACAATCCTGAGACGAACGAAAACGGGTCGTTACAACGCCGTACCGATGCGAATCACCCATTCCGGCGCGCTCGAAGTGATTGGCCGGATCGGACGCAATCGCTACAGTTTTGTCGTGGATACCGGCGGGTTCGCGACGCTCATTCCGTCGGCTGTGGCGAAGGAAAACGGCATTCCTGTGATCCGTACCACGGTCAACGCAAAAGGGATTCACTCAAAAGAGCGCCCTGTCGGTGTAACGATTGCTCCAGAGTTCGATCTGGGTAACGTTGTCCTCGGCCCGCAGATGATCGGGGTGACCGGTTTGCCCGAAGGTCCGGAGGACCTAAGATACCAGTTTGGCGGGTTGATCGGAGCCGATTTCTTTTTTGAGCGAGGCGGCATCATCGATGTCGGGAATAAAACGCTCTATTTCAGGTAACGATTGGGTTTCCAGTCGCATCGGAAGAGGATAAAGGGGATCGTTCCCGGCCTCTTCGATCGGCCGCCTCGGGTCGGATCTCGGAGAATAGAACTTCGTATAGGCAACGACCCTTTGGGGTGTTTACAATAACCCGGCATGGGCGAACTGGACCTCGTTCAAGACTTGGCAGTCGTAACTTTCTCCGCTGGGATTGCCGGATTTCTATGCCAGAAAATCGGCCTCTCCAGCATTGTCGGCTTTATATTGGCTGGGCTTTTGATCGGCCCACACACCCCCCCGTTCTCGCTTGTCATTCACGAGGACCGAGTCGACGCACTGTCGCAAATCGGTTTGGTTTTCCTCATGTTCTCAATCGGCCTGGAACTCAGCCTCGCGAAACTGCGCAGGATGGGACCTGGTATCGTTCTCGCCGTCACCCTTGGCGGGATCGTTGTTTTTAATGTGGTGCGGGCAGTTTGCCCATTGCTGGGAGTCAACGCATCGGAGAGCCTGTTTGTCGCCGGGATGCTCGTCGCATCCAGTTCTGCGATCATCGGCAAGATCCTTCCGGAGACCGGCCTGATCCACCAGCGTGCCGGAAACCTGGCAATGAGCATCACGGTGTTGGAGGACCTCGTTGCGGTGGTGGTTCTGACGTTTATTTCTTCAGTCGCTCAGATGCATAAAGGGTCCGAGGCGAATCTCGGGCGGATCCTCGGTCTTTTGCTCGTATTTGTCACGGTGGTCGTAGTGGTGGGCTTGTTATTGCTGCCCAGATCGTTGCAACGGTTAAACGGAGCCGGCACAGATCTCCTGACAGTTACTGTGGCAGGACTTGTGCTTGGAATCGCCGTGCTTTCCGTCAAAACCGGTTACTCACTGGCTCTTGGTGCCTTTTTGCTTGGAGCAATTGTGGCTGAAACGCCGCAACGTCCAATCGTCGAACGAGCAATGCAAGGGATGCGCGACGTCTTTATCGCCGTCTTTTTTGTTTCGATCGGAATGCTGATGAACCCAGAGCTCTTGCTCAAAAACTGGGTGTTGGTCCTCTCGCTGGGAGTGCTCGCGATCGTGGTGCGCACGTTCGCGGTGAGTGCGGCTCTGCTTGTGACCGGGATCTCTGATCGAGACGCGTTTCGCGCCGGTCTGATGGTGACCCCAATTGGCGAGTTCGCGTTCATCATCGCGCAGGTTGGTGTCTCTGCCGGGATGCTTTCCTCGGATTATTATCCGATCGCGGTTGGTATTTCACTGTTTACAGCGCTCGTCTCTCCCATTCTGATCCGGCATTCGGGCTCAATCAGCGATGGGTGGCATAAAATTCAACCGCCGTTCTTCTATCATTTGCTTGAGGTCTATAAGGACTTCCTGAATTCGGTTGGAGAACATCAACGCCGAAGCAGAGTCTCCACCCTGGCCAGACAGACCATCGTTCCCCTGGTGATCAGCGTCACGTTCGTTGCCGGGATTCTGATTGTTGCGCCGTTTCTCTTGACGCAATGGCATCGCTTGTTTCCGCCTGAATCCGGCTGGTGGCCGTTTCACCTCTTCTGGGCGTTGATCGGTGTCGCTGCTGCGGCTCCAACTCTCGGGATTTGGCGCCGGATCGCCGAGTTTTTTAAGGGCACGGTCGAAATCGCCTTTGGCTCGCAACATTCCGTGCTGCTCGTTTGTCTCGACCTTGTAGCGGCGAGTCTGCTTTTCTGGAGTATCTGGATTTTGACCCCGATCATTGGGGCGTCGGTTGCATTTTTCTGTGCAATCCTGGGCACAGCCCTTATTTACGCGCTCTTTTTCAGACGTCGTCTACAGACCGTGCAGCGCAGAATTGCTACCGAATTGTCCGAGGCAATCCTCTCGGCGGACGACCGGCGAAAGCGAACACATGAGGAATGGCTAAAGGATCATCAGGAATGGGATCTGAGCTTAAGCGAAATTCGTATTCCTGACTCCGAAGCCTGGTTTGGCAGGAGTCTCGGGGACCTCTCACTTCGTAGCCAGTTCGGGTGCTCCGTGGTCGGCGTGGAGCGTCGAGGCTACCCTGTGCCAAGCCCGGGCCCGGACACGGAGCTCTACCCGGGAGACGAAATATTGGTATTGGGAACAAAGCACCAGATTCACCAGGTTAAGCTGTTTTTTGATGCTAGTCCGCCCCGGACCGAGACCGTCGATCTCCTCGATGAGATCCGGTTGGAATCGCTGGAGGTTCCGGCAAATAGCCGTCTCGTAGGTAACGCGCTCGCAGAGTTGGAAATACCGCGGCACACCGGCGTTCAGATTGCCGGTGTGGCCCGCGGCAGCTACCGGATGTTGTTCCCGGGTCCATTCCAGGTTTTGGATGCCGACGATTGGCTACTGGTCGTTGGTACTCGCGATCAGATCCAACGGTTCCGCGCTTGGATCAAGGAATCACCAGACGAAGCGAACCAGGAGAAGTGAGAAGGCAGAGGCAGAAGTAAGAGTTAAGAAGTAAGAATTAAGAATGAAAGCGGGCTAGCTAGTTCGCCGCGGGATGCCCAGCGCGAACCTGCTGGACCAAAAGGCTCAGAAATAAGCCGACATCCGTGACCACTCCGACGCTTTCAATGGATCCCCGGTCAGCTAGTTTTGTGACAACGGCCGGGTTGATGTCGACGCAGACGAGTTTCACTCCAGCCGGAGTCATGTTGCCGACTCCGATGCTATGAAGCATCGAACTAAGCATCAGAATCATTTCGGCGCCTGCAATCAGCCGGGCGTACTCTCGTTGTGCTTCAAGCATATCTGTTAAAACACCCGGCAGCGGACCGTCGTCCCGAATCGAAGCGGCCAAAGCAAATGGTACTCCTGCCCGGACGCATTCGTAGAAAATCCCGCTCTTGAGCACGCCTTGTTCAACGGCAGCAGCGATGCTGCCGCACCTGCGAATCGTGTTAATGGCGCGAAGATGGTGACGATGGCCGCCTCGCACCGGCGTGCCACGGCTCATGTCGACACCGAGTGAGGTGCCAAGGATCGACTGTTCGATGTCGTGCACCGCCATGCCGTTGCCGGCGAGCACAACCTGCACAAACCCAGTTCTTATCAGTTCCGCCAGATGCTCCGAAGCGCCGGTATGGACCACCACGGGTCCCGCTACGACAACAACCTTGCCACCACGCTCTCGTATCCGTTCCAGTTCCCAGGCAATTTCACGGACCACGAGCTCGATTTTGCGTTCACTGCTAACTCCTGCTCCCATGAATGCGAATTCTGCCGCAGGCGCAGCACCGATGCCGCGTTCTTCGCGAGATTCGCTCTTCCGGACAGTCTGGATCCCATCAATTCCGACTACGACGCGATCACCGCACCTGAGGTCGCGCATCAGACGCACTTTTGCGGTCGGTTGTGCCGGGTCCTTGTCATCGATGACGATGCATCCGTCCATCCGCTGACCGCTGATTCGCACCCATTTGCCCCCAAGCTGCACCTCAGTCGGGTAGATCGTGGTGACATAAAAATCATCAGGGGCGACTCCATCCATTGTGACCAGTTCGCAACGCGCATCGCTCTTGCGTTGCGTAGCGGCGGGGATGCAACCGAGCTCGATCAGCTGTCCGACAAGGTTTCCCAAGACATCAGCTTCGGGCGCCGAAACCCGAATTTCCGATCTGGAGGTACTCTGACGCTGTTTACCGAGTTGGAAGTTCAAGATTTGAAAGCTGCCTCCACTTTCGACGGTGAGCTCCAATGCTTGATCGAGCAGGCCGGAATCCAGAAGATGACCGTCCAGGCTCAGCACCCGGCTCGCGATCTCGCTGCGTGCATGCGCACCCGGTTTAGGCGTTTCGTTTAGCCGAAGCGTCAGACAACGCGCAGCGCCGCCGGATTTGATAAATTCGGAAAGAGGCGATTCGAAAACTTCGAATCCTGCCGATAAAAGCCGAGCCTTGAGCCCATCACTGGCGCGATGAAGAACGAGAGCGTCATCGACGTTGACTGCGTTCGCGGCGAAATGAATGGCGTCGGATTCGTCGAGCACAATACGTTTTTCGGCCGGGACCCTGCGTTCGATCTGGGCGTTGGATCGAGTGTCGAAAGCCGGCGGATAATAAAGCAAAAAACCGCTCTCAAGTGGACAGAGACAGGTGTCGAGATGGTAGAACCGTTTGTCGATGAGTCGGAGACTGACCACTTCGACACCAAGCAAATCCGCGATGAGCGCGTGGGAATCGAGTTCAGTACGGAATCCGTACCCCGCCCATAAGAGCGGTTTCACACGGTCCAAAAGGGCGTCCCCCGCGCCTTCGAAAGGCAAATCCTTCGGCAATTCGTGGACGCGGAAACGGTGCTGCTGGAACCAGTCTCGGAAATGCGGCTCTTCAGCCTGACGTTCCCGATGCAGAAATCGGCTCAAAACGGCCTGCTCTCCCAGCACAAGCCCGGCGTTCGCGGTAAAGACCATGTCCGGCGAACCTGCAAGCGGCTTGATGACTTCGACGGCGCCTCGACCGGCGAGTATGCCGTGCAGTCGGTGCCATTGTTCAGAGGCCAAAGCCCCATTGGCACGATCGATGTTACCTTCCATCCACGGATTGATGACATAATCGACCTGAAAGAACTCCGGCGGACACATCAGGTAACGAGCAGAAGAGGCCATAGTAATGATGCTTTCACCTTACTTGAAGGAATAGCCGGCGCAATTCAGGCTGTTCCGCAGCCTAAGCGAGTTCGCGATCACCGATACGCTGCTCAGTGACATTGCGACGCTTGCAATCATTGGGCTCAGAAGCAGGCCGAATAAAGGATAAAGCACTCCAGCCGCAACGGGAACCCCGAGGAAATTATAAACAAAAGCAAAGAAAAGGTTTTCGCGAATTTTCTTCATTGTCGCGCGGCTTAGAAGAATCGCGGCGATCAGAAGATCGAGATCTCCTTTCACAAGCGTTACGCCTGCACTCTCAATGGCAACGTCTGTTCCCGTTCCCATCGCGATCCCAACATCAGCCGCCGCCAGCGCGGGCGCATCGTTGATACCGTCTCCGGCCATGGCGACTTTTGCACCAGCCGCCTGAAGTCTGACAATTTCCCCCTGTTTTTCTTCCGGGGAAAGTCCGGCAATCACTTCTTCTATGCCCAGCGGTCCAGCGATCGAACGCGCGGTAATCGCATTATCGCCGGTCAGCATCACTGATCGAATGTTCAAACCTTGGAGACGCTTGATCGCATCGGCCGAGTTTCGCTTTATGGCATCGGCAATCGCAATCATTCCCGCCCTCTGATTGTCGGCCACGACGACAACGGCTGTCCTTCCGTCAAGACGCCATCGATTAGCGATTTGGCCCGATGCGCTCTCCGCCGGCTCCTCTTGGGACGGTTTGCCGATGTACACAAGGTGCCCTTCAACCTCGGCTTGCACTCCGGAACCAATGATTGCCTCGAACGCCGTTGCCTTTGGAAGCGGCTGGTCCCCGGCTGCACGCACGACAGCGCGTCCCAGCGGGTGTTCACTCAGCGCCTCCACTGCGGCGGCTAGTCGGAGCATCTCGGCTCGCGAAAAGGGTGCGAATGCAACCGTCTCAACCACCGAGGGAGACCCCTCGGTCAATGTGCCGGTCTTGTCAAAAGCCACAACATCGATCTTCTCCAGAGCCTCGAGCACCGCAGCGTCTCTCACCAGGATACCGAGCTGTGCACCTCGCCCGATTCCGACCATTACAGCCATTGGCGTTGCCAGTCCGAGGGCACACGGGCACGCGATAATTAACACTGCGACCGCAGCGTTAAATGCGAAAGCCAATCGTGGTTCCGGACCGAGGAGCATCCAGACGGCGAATGTGATTACAGCAAGCAGCAGAACCGTCGGCACGAACCATTCCGAAACTCTGTCCGCAAGTCTTTGGACAGGCGCCTGAGAACGTTGCGCTTTTGCGACCAGATCAACGATTCGCGCGAGCAAAGTATCGCCCCCTACACGGTCGGCTCTGAGGAGAAAACTGCCAGATCCGTTTACGGTTCCTCCGATCACCGCGTCTCCTGGCATTTTTGTGATCGGTAAGGCTTCACCGGTGATCATCGCCTCGTTCACGTCGGAACCTCCCTCCAGCAAAGTCCCATCGACCGGTACCCGATCACCTGGCCTGACACGAAGAGTGTCACCGACCTGGACATGCTCCAGAGGAATTTCTTCTTCACCATCCGCAACGACCCTACTGGCGGTTTGCGGCGAGAGCGCAAGCAGCGACCGGATCGCGGATCCGGTTTTTGACCTGGCTTGAAGCTCAAGAACCTGCCCAAGCAACGCCAGCACGGTGATAACTGCCGCCGCTTCGAAGTAGCTGCTTGTTGCGTGATCGGCGTGTTTTGCCGGAGAAAAAATGAGCTGAAGCACGCTGAAGAAGTAGGCGGCACTGGTCCCGAGCGAGATGAGTGTAAACATGTTCGGGGAGCGATTGATCACCGATTTCCAGGCGCGTTCCAGGAAAGGCCAGCCTGCCCAAAGATAAACGGGTGTGCTCAAGGCGAATTGAATTAAGAGATTGGCTCTCTCTCCAAACGCACCGATTACTGCGCTTAATCCCGGTATCATCCCACCCATCGAAAGGACAAAAACAGGCACAGCTAACACGGTTCCGATCCAGAACCGGCGTGTCATATCGTTCAGCTCTGACTTGTCGTCCTCTCCCGATGCCGGCGAAACTGGTTCCAGGGCCATCCCGCAAATCGGGCAACTACCCGGTTCATCGGATCTGATTTGGGAATGCATCGGGCATGTGTATTTGCCCGTAGTCGCCTGCTGGGGTGGCGAGCCGGTGCTGTCGTGGTTGTGCTTGGCGCAGCAGTCGTGTTCGCTATGTGCCGGTTCAGTATGCGAATGCATGGTGGGTTCCTGTCTATTTTAGGAATCGTGACAGAACACTTTGCAATTCGGCGACGAGTTCGGCCGGCTGCATCGGTTTAGCCTTCGGATGAACAGAATCCCGGCCGACAATACAGGTTTGAAGATGACTCGTTAGGAGTTCGACCCCGAGCGCATCAAGGGCGGAGCGGACGGCGGAAATCTGATTCAAGATATCAACACAGTACCGGTCCTCTTCGATCATGCGCTGGATCCCGGCGACCTGTCCGGCCACGCGGTTGGTTCTGCGTCGGATACGTTCCTTGGTGTCGAGTTGCATAGCATATACATATACAGGGTATGGGTATATCGCAAGAATGGGCGCTTCTTTGTACCTCTGCGATCCTGCTTCCGATCCGGAATATACGTCGTATACGTCCTATAGGTCTTATACGACGTATGAGTTGCGCTTCTCAATCCTCCTGACAACCGGCAACTGACACTGACAACTTCTTCTTCTTACTTTTTCCAGGTGCTCCACGGACCTTCCTGTACCTGGTCGGCGTCCACGAATCGCCAGTTCACTTTGTCCAGCCCGTTCAACCGAAGATAAGTGCGGATAGCGGGAGAAACATCAATGCCGGCGTTGTCGTTGTGCCCATGCGTCGGTGCCGGGACCGGTCCGAACACGTAGGCCCAGTTGTTCGTTTCGAATGGTCCGACATCTTCCCACTGGGCGAACGCCAATTTTCCTTTGGCGCAAATACAGACCCAATGGCCCTTGCAGACCGAAATACCTTCCCCTTTGTAAGCCTGGCGAAACCAGGGAATGACAGCCGGAGCCTCAGGCCGGAATTTTCCATCAACGACATCGCTGTATGGAAGTGCGACGTAGAACGGATTTTCCGACGGCTTGAATGAACTCGGGAGGTAGGTGCAGGTCCTTAAGCTGTCCTGGGGGGAGTCATATCCTCCATAGTGCATTTCCCAAAGACTATCCCATGCCGACCTGACATTGGAGGGAGAGTTCTCTACAGCCGGTTCGCCCACCCAGAAGATCGTGGAGGTGATATTCGTCTTCCAACCCTTTCGATCTTTCGGATCCAGCGCAGACGGCTTCTTCTCCGGCTTGGGGACCGGGGGATCGAAAAGCGGATCACGCGGCGCCACCACTTCAACTCTTTGGATATGGAGAAAACCGAAAGGATTTCCAGCCCTGGTTTCCGAGACGAAGAGGGCAAGTAAAAGTGCAAAAAACAGACTGCCACTCATCAATGTGCTGTCCGATTTCCGATATCTTTTCGGATTCATAAAAGGGCAGAACCGACGGTATCCAACGCTCGCCAGGGTTCCGTTTTAAGCCCGCAGATTATCGGCTCTTTGCCTCTGAGCCCACAAAAATCGACGTACCAAAATCACCAGGCGCCAGACAATGCCCCAAGCGCCTCCAGTGTCCGATCAACTTCGTTCTCGGTTGTATAATGTACGAATCCGATTCGGAGCACACCGCCGCTGTCAGTTAGACCAAGCCGGTCAATGAGGCTGGTGGCGTAAAAATGGCCATGCCAGACAAAGATACCTTTTTCACCTAGTTTCTGAGCGGCACTTTGTGGGTCGATGCCCTCAATCCGAAGAGCGAACGTCGGAGTCCGACCAGTAGCGTTCGCCGGATCTGAAATGCCGTATAATACCACTCGCCGATTGTGCGCCAGCCCAGCTAAGAAACGCTCAGTCAGACCGATTTCGTACGAGCGAATTGCGTCCATCGCGTCGTCCAAAGAGGGGAGCCCTGTGCACCGGACCGCCAGATCCTTGAGATACTCGAGCGCCGCCAATGTTCCGGCAATGCTTTCAAAGCTTTGCGTTCCCGTTTCCCATTTTCCAGGCGCTCGATCCGGCGCGGGACGCACTTTGTATGTCTCAGTCTGGTCCAGCCAATCCCGCGCGGCCCATAGCACACCGATATGCGGTCCAAAAAATTTGTATGCTGAGCAAACCATGAAATCGCATCCGAGAGCTTGCACATCGATTTTGACGTGAGGCGCGAAGTGGACTGCATCGACAAACACTTTTGCGCCGACTTTTCCAGCCAGGTCGACGATCGGATGCACCTGTACGAGTGTTCCAACCGCATTGGAAGCCAGAGTAACCGCAATCAATGCGGTCCGGTCCGTCACGAGCGCCTGCAGATCTTCGATGCAGAGTGAGCAGGTTTCTTTCCGGAAATCCCAGGTCTTCACTGTAACGTTCCGGTCCGCCGCCGCGAGGCGCCACGGAGAAATATTAGCGTCATGATCGAGCGACGTGACGATGATTTCCGCTCCGGGTTTCCAGCTCTTTGCCAGTGCGCGGCTCAGAGCGAACGTCAGACTGGTCATGTTCTGACCGAACACGATCTCGTCTGGGTACGGAGCGTTTAAGAATTCCGCGAGTGCACTTCGAGCAGCACGAACGATTTCACCTGTCGCACGGCTTGTCGCAAAACAACCGCCAAGATTGCTATTCGCTTTGCGATAATAGTTGCCTACCGCCTGAATGACAGATTCGGGGACCTGTGTGCCACCGGGTCCATCCAGAAAGATAGCCTCCGGATGATCGTCGGATTGCTGCAAGGCCGGAAATTTGCTTCGAACCCAGTCGATCGGGAACAAGCCAACCAGATGTTGATCCGGCATACCCATCAGGCCGTCATAACAAACACGTCTCGGGTCCCCTCGACCGCGCCGACCGGCTTGATGCCAGTCGTGAAGTGATACAATTTACGGTCATTAACCAGGACGAATTCACCCGGATGCAATTCCTTCGCAAATATCGGGGCTTGGCTTGGGTGTTCGTAAAGATGAGTTTCAGCTCCGCTCAGGTTTGCACGGCTGATACAGAATATTCCTACAAAATCAAATCCGTCCTGGTGAATCCCTTCGGGCGCCGGTTCTCCGACTTGATCGGCTGAGGCTACGATCCGGATTTGGTGGATGCCGATCTCAGTCGTCTCCGGTTCGATTTTTGAAAAATCGACGAAGCGCGAAACGAGCATCTGAAACTCCGGGAGCCGGACGAGATCTTCTTCCAGCTCGGCAAAATCCCGTTTCATACCGCCGGCCAGCTTGTTAACGCTGCTGCTCTGCTCGAAAAATTTGTGCTCGAGCCGCATCAGGTTTTCCGGTCCACCCTGAAACCGGGAAAAGCGGCGTCGCCGAAAAGTGCCTTCAATGTATGGATCGAGCGGGAGATTCGCAAAGAAAGGGGAAAACACCTCTGCCGGCGCGCTCGAAAGCCGTTGCAACTTGTAATCAAAGTCGGCCGTCCAGGTTTGCAACATTCTCAACGCTAATCTTTTGGATTCGCGATTCAACGACTAATTATACGCTCCGCGAATAGATTAGCCGCCACCCAACAATTCGCGCATCTTCGCAAAATGCTGCCGGGCTGTCTGTTCGCCGGCCGGTTTATTGGTCACTTCATGGAAGTTAATAACTTCCGTAAATTGTGTATTAAGATTTTTCAGAAAAACACTCGGATGACAAGGAGCCGGGCTACCGTACTTTAAACGGTTCGAGCAATGGCTGATCGTAAGCGAACGTTTAGCACGTGTGATTCCTACGTAAAACAGACGCCGTTCCTCATCCAGATTCCCTTCCAGCTTCGATCGGCTATGCGGCAGAATCCCTTCTTCCAATCCGACAAGGAAAACGTGATTGAATTCGAGTCCTTTAGCGGCGTGAAATGTGATCAGCGTTACGCCGTCGGCGTCGTCCTCTTTTTTCTCTTCCCGATCGTTGTTCAGGACCGCTTCAGCGAGAAAACCGGTTAGGCCATCGTTTGATCGCACCTGATAGTCGGAGATCGCGCGAACCAATTCGCGAACATTTTCTTCCCGGTTAAGTGATTCTTCGGGTGTTTTGCAGGATCTGCGCAGATCCGTAAAATAGTCGATCTCCGTTAAGAGTTGTTGCACTGTGCCGGCGAGGTCCACCAAGGGCTCGGTGAACTTCGTTTCATAACTATCGATCAATTCTGTGAATCTTTGAATCGAAGAGAGGGTTCGTTGTGAAGGAAGCGCCTGGAATTGTTCCGAACGCAACGTTCCGAACACACTCTCCTTCGCTTTGTTACTCTCTTCGATCGCCAGTTCGATCGTGGCAGCGCCTATGCCACGAGCCGGGGTGTTAATAATCCGCAGAAGGTTTACATCGTCGGTTGGATTGACCAGGCAGGAAAGATAAGCCAATAAGTCCTTAACCTCTCTCCGCTCGAAAAAACTCCGGCCTCCCACCAGCCGGTACGGAATATGAAGACGTCGAAGATTTTCTTCGATTAACCGGGATTGGGCGTTCATCCGGAAGATCACCGCAAAATCCGCCCAGCGAGTCTCGCCGGCTAACTGCAATCTTTGGATCTCGCCAACGACATAACATGCTTCCTCGCGGTCATTCGGAATCGCTACGACACGGACCGGTGCGCCGTCCCCTTTCTCAGACCACAGCGCCTTGGGACGGCGTCGCGGGTTGTGCAGGATCACGCTGTTCGCAGTGCCGAGAATGGCATTCGTGCTTCGGTAATTCTGTTCGAGCTTGACGATTTTGGGGTTTGGAAAGTGCCGCTCGAACTCCAGGATGTTTGAGATCTCAGCGCCGCGCCAGCCATAGATGCTTTGATCGTCATCCCCGACAACGCACACATTTTTGTGCCTGCCGCCAAGTAGCAGGACGAGATCAAGCTGCAACCGGTTGGTGTCCTGGAATTCGTCCACCATGATGAACTGATATTTCGCCTCCCAATAGGAGCGGACATCAGGAAACTCGGCTAACAATCGTACCGCCAAGATCAAAAGATCGTCAAAATCTACGGCATTCGAGGTCTTCAGCGCCTCCTGATACCGATGATAAACTGCGGCCTGCAGGCTTGTGTCGGACCCTGGAACGCGATTGTGCGAATTCTTCGCTTTGCTGATAAAACTGGAAGCGGCGCTTGGATCCAGTTTTTCATCCCGGCTGGTGATGCGAGTGATGATTTTTCGCAGCAGACCGAGTTGATCGGATTCGTCATAAATTGAAAAATTCGATTTGTACCCGAGCTTCTCAATATCGCGCCGGAGGATCCGCAGGCAGAGAGCGTGAAAGGTGCTGAGTGTCAGTCCTTTTTTGACTTCGCGTTCCGCACTGACCCGGGAGCGCATTTCATTTGCGGCTTTGTTTGTGAACGTAACTGCAAGGATTTTGTCAGGGGCGATCCCTTCGCTTAAAAGGTACATGATCCTCGCCGTGATCACCCGCGTCTTGCCGGTGCCGGCGCCGGCAAGAATCAAGACCGGTCCCTGGATTGAGCGAACGGCGTCGAGTTGCTGGGGATTGAGATCAAATAGGCGCACGGTCACGGTGAAAGAAAAAAGGTTTCGGGGCGCAAAAACAAAGGCAGTTTTTGCGCCAATTCTTTTACAAAATGAGGGATCCGCCGAGGGACTACGGGATGGTTTGCCGCTGAGCTCTGTTAAGCCCCTTTAGTTGACGCAGCAGAATAGTTTTCGCCAGCGTAATCCCAATTGATAACGTTGAAAAAGCCTTTCACGTATTCGGCGCGGCGGTTTTGATATTTCAGATAATAGGCATGCTCCCACACATCAATTCCGACGACCGGGGTCAATTTTCCGCCTGAAATCGGTGTATCCTGGTTCGGAGTCGAAACAATTGACACAGTTTTTCCGTCTGTCGCCAGCCATGCCCAACCGCTGCCAAACACTTTCATCGCGGCTTCACTGAACTTCGTCTGAAACGCCGGATACCCGCCGAAAGCGGCATCAATTGCTTTCGCTAAATCGCCGGAGGGTTGTCCGTTCTCGTTCTTCTTCAGAAGTTTCCAGAAAAGCGAATGATTGTATTGGCCGCCGCCATTGTTCCGGACTGCGGTGCGGATATTTTCAGGGACTTTGTCGAGCTGAGTCAAAAGATCAGCCAGAGTCATCTTTTGAACCTCTTCGGGAGCCTGTGCCAGCGCCTTGTTCAGATTTTCGACGTAAGCGCCGTTATGTTTGTCGTGATGGATCTGCATCGTTTGTGCATCGATGTACGGTTCAAGAGCGTCGTAACCATAGTCGAGTGCCGGTAGTTTGAATGGATAAACGGTATTACCCACATTGAGAACTGAGTCTGCGGCCTGTCCGATCGAGGGTGCCATCGCAAAAGCGCCTGCGGTCAGGGCGACAGCTTTGATTGCTTCGCGTCGAGTCATCATAATGATTACTCTACATTCAACAACCATGGTTGCTAGCTAAGGGAGCGTTGGAGTGCCACGCTGTGGCACCTTTCCTGAGCCTACCGCGTAAGCCGTGAGATCGAGACCCTTCTTCCTTCTCAATTCTCACTTCCCTTCCCTTTACTCCTTCTCGAAAACCGTATTCCCGCCGACAATGGTGCGATGGACTTGAAATTGATCGTCGAAGAGCACAAAATCGGCGGTCTTCCCAGATTCAAGAGAACCGAGTTGGTGGGACAGCCGAAGAGCAGTGGCCGGTGTCAATGACGCCATGCGAACCGACTCGTGTAGCGGGACCTCGGCCAAGAAAGTCATATTCCGAACCAGATCAATCATTCGAGCCGTGCTGCCGGCCAGAGCGGATTCATCCTCCAGAATCCCGTATCCGTTGGCGACTTTGCATGCGTAATTCCCCAGGTTGAAGCGCGTTCCGACCGGGAGCCCTGAGCCTGCGATCGAGTCGGTCACAAGAATAAGCTTGTCAGGTCCTTTCACCTTGTAAGCCAACTTCAAGAGAGTCGGCGAGGCGTGAAATCCGTCCGCGATCACTTCGCAGTAGAGGTCGGACTCGCTTAGCGCAATCTCCACCAGGCCAGCTTGCCTGAACAAGCCGATCTTCTTTGCCGACGACATCGCGTTAAAAAGGTGGGTAACCTTCCGTAGCCCGGCATCCATGGCGGACCTCACCTGTTCGTCGCTGGTCTCGGAGTGACCCGCGCTCATTAGAATCCCGGCTTGCGCTCCTGCCCTGATGAATGGGATCGCTCCAGGAAGTTCCGGTGCGATGGTAATCGCGCTGACTTTAGATGCCCGATCCACCACCCAATGGGTCTGGTCGCAGTCAGGGTTCGTGAGCAGCGCCTTGTCTTGTGCTCCCGCCTTGGTCCGGGCGAGATGCGGTCCTTCGAGGTGAACGGGGAGCAGTCGACCAATTGTGGCGGAGCGTTCCATGGCACTAAGCAGAAGTTCGAACCGAGCGTAGGTTGCAGTCGCAGCGGTCGGCGTCAAGGCAGTCGTTCCGCCTGCAGCATGGAATCGGGAAATTGTTTCGATCGCTTGCGGCGTGGCATCCAGGAAATCGGCGCCATTTCCGCCGTGCACATGGAGGTCGACGAACCCCGGGGCAAGGTATAAACCCCGAGCGTCGAACGCATGGTCACTGACGTCGAAAGATCCCGCTCCTTCTCCGATCCGCGCGATCTTTCCGCGGTCGAAATCGATCCATCCTTGATCGACCACCCGATCCGGAAAGATGAGTCTGGCATTTCGAATCGTCGGCACTGGGCGTCAAATTCTCTTCTCGAATGAAGAGGTCGTCCAACCATATTCCCGGTTTAGCGAGAAAGGTTCAATAGTGATCATGGAATGAAGCCATGCCGAGTTGAAATCATATTCTGTGAACGTTCCGTTCGAGTGTCGAACTCCCGAATCGCACGAAGATACGGCGACTGACCGGAACGGTCTGTCCGGCCGGGTCCGTCGAACTACGTCAACTTTGTGCGATTCAAAAGGTCATACTCATAGCGCGCAACGAAATAAGGACCGACTTGCCGATCACTATGATGTCGAAACCCAGCCCGTTCGTAGATCGTTCGAAGCCTCGTCCGGGCTGCTTCGCAGTCCAGGCGAAGAAACTGTTTGCCGAGTTGTCTGGCTCGATCGATGGCCCAATGGAGAAGGTTTGAAGAGATTTTCCCGCCCGAGAACTTCCGGCGTACAGCAAGTCGATGAATAAATGCGGCTTCGCCGGCCGGGACGTCCGGCCAGAACAGAGGATCTTCGAGTTGAAACTTGATTGTTCCAGCGATTTCGCCGTCCCGAATAGCCACATGGAACTGGTCGCTCGCCACATCGGCAGCGATTTGAGTCGCGGAAAGCTCGTCCCCTTTCCACAACGGCATACGGTTTGCCTCCAGCCAACGTGCCGCCTCCAGAAGCACCTCGGAGATCTGGTCGACGTCGCTGACCACCGCTTTACGAATGAAAATCATTTTAGAAATTATTATTTGTCGGTCTCGGTTGCCAGGGGGAAACCAAAAGAGGGAGCTCTTCCTCTCTGACAACAGAGACGGGCAACTGACGACTTCTTCCGCGGTTTAAAGATTGATCGACTGCAGGTCGCCCCGTATAGTAACCGACTCTTTTTATGAAAACCTCTACAGCCAACGAACCCGCCCTGACCCGTCAGGCCTCTAAACGAGGCGAAGCGATGAATGGCGCCGAGATTCTCGTCGCCGCACTGGAGCGCGAGGGTGTAGAGGTAATCTTCGCTTATCCGGGCGGTGCCAGCATGCCAATTCACCAGGCTCTGACACGGTCAACCAAAATTCGGACAATACTCCCTCGCCATGAGCAGGGTGGCAGCTTTTCCGCAGGAGGTTATGCCAGAGCTACCGGAAAAGCCGGTGTCTGTATGGCGACTTCCGGCCCGGGTGCAACCAATCTCGTGACTGGAATCGCAGACGCCTACATGGACTCAGTTCCACTTGTGGCGATTACAGGTCAGGTGCCGCAGGAAATGATCGGACGCGGCGCTTTCCAGGAGACGGATGTCTTTGGAATGACATTGCCAGTGGTCAAGCACAGCTATCTCGTCATGGATATTCACGAGATCCCTCGTGTGGTGAAAGAAGCGTTTCATATCGCACAGACCGGACGGCCAGGCCCCGTTCTCATCGATATTCCGAAGAATATTCAGAATCAGATGGCGCAGCCGATATTTCCATCGGAGCTGACGCTGCGCGGTTATCGCTCGGCTCCAAAAGCGGACCCGGTGGCTTTGAACGAGATAATCGGGCTGATCAAATCGGCAAAGCGCCCGATGATTTATGCTGGCGGCGGCATCATCACGTCGGAAGCAGCTTCCGAACTGCTGGAGTTTGCTGAACGGAGTCAGATTCCGGTCGCCACAACCTTGATGGGGATCGGTGGTTTTCCGGAGGGACATCCACTCTCGCTGAAGTGGTTGGGAATGCACGGCACGGTGTATGCCAACTGCGCGGTGAATGAATCCGACCTGTTACTGGCTTTGGGTGTGAGGTTCGATGACCGCGTCACCGGCAAGGTCGAGAAATTTGCTGAGCATGGCACGATCGTCCACATCGACATCGACTTTTCCGAACTGAACAAAAACAAAGTCGTCAAGCTCCCAATTCTCAGCGATATCAAATACGCATTGAGCGAGTTAAATCGGCTCCTGGCCGCAGGAGGATACGAACGGACTTCCAATCAGTTTACACTTTTCCCGGACTGGCTAAAAAAAATCCAGCAATGGAAACAGCGCTACCCGCTCGATTTCAAAGATTCGGACTCCGAAATATTGCCCCAGTATGTCATCCGGCTGTTGCACGAGATGACGAAGGGTGAAGCGATCATTGCGACTGGCGTCGGCCAACACCAAATGTGGGCCGGGCAATACTACGATTTCTCGGAACCGCGTCAATTTTTGACCTCTGCGGGCTTGGGCGCGATGGGCTTCGGGTTTCCAGCTGCACTCGGTGCGAAAGTGGCCCATCCAGACAAGCAGGTCGTGGATATTGATGGCGACGGTTCATTCCTCATGAACGTTCAGGAATTAGCTTGTGCTCACGTGGAAGGGATCGCTGCCAAAGTTGTAATTATCAACAACCAGCATCTCGGCATGGTGGTGCAATGGGAGGACAGGTTCTACAACAGCAATCGTGGCCACACCTTCCTGGGCGACCCTCGTGACAGAGATAGAATCTATCCGGACTATGTTGAACTCTGTAAAGGGTTTGGCGTGAAATGTGAGCGCGTGATCGATAAGAAGGATCTGCGCGCCGCGATGCAACGGATGCTGGATTCGGACGAATGTTATGTCCTGGACGTTATGACACCGTTCACCGAGCACGTGATGCCGATGATTCCGGCTGGGAAAACCTATCGGGACATCATCATCGACGAGCGCCACGGCAAGTTCGACGGATAGAACGCGGAATTTCCCGGTTAAACCGGGAAATTTCAGGTGTCGATGGAAGAAAACGAACTTCTCGCGGTCCGGCGCCAGAAACTCGAGCAATTGCTTGAGCAGAAGGTGGATCCTTTTGGGGGCCGGTTTGACGTCTCCGGTGATGTCGGTGAAGTCCGAAAGAATTTCGCGGAGGGCCAGCAAGTCCGTCTTGCTGGCCGAATCACGGCCCACCGCGATATGGGCAAAAGCCAGTTTCTGGACCTGAGCGATGTCACCGGCCGCCTCCAAATCTACGTCAACCTGAAGGAGCTGCCACCGGAAGAGGCCTCCGCATTTCGCCAGCTGGATATTGGGGACTTTCTCGGAGTTGAAGGAGAATGCTTCAACACTAAAAGCGGTGAACCAACGATTCGAGTAAAGCAGTTCCGGATTCTCTCGAAGACGTTGCGACCACTGCCCGACAAATGGCACGGAGTAAGCGACATTGAAATTCGAAATAGACAGCGATACCTCGATCTGATCGCTAACCCGGCCGCTCGTGAGGTCTTTCTCACCAGGAGCCGGATTGTCCGGGAGATCCGCGAATACTTAAACGCGCGTGGGTTTATTGAAGTCGAGACTCCGATGATGCAACCGATAGCGGGCGGCGCGGCAGCTCAGCCGTTCAAGACCCATCATAACGCTCTGGATGTGGATCTTTATCTCCGGATCGCTCCGGAACTTTATCTGAAGCGTTTGTTGGTCGGTGGCTTCACGAGAGTGTTTGAACTGAACCGCAACTTCCGGAACGAAGGCATCTCTCGTCGGCATAATCCGGAGTTTACGATGCTCGAGATTTACTGGGCATACGCCGACTTCGAAGTGATGGCGAACTTGGTCGAAGAAATGATCTGCGGCTTGGCGGAGCAAGTGGCTGGGACCTTGCAGATCGAACACAAAGATGCCGAAGGAAATGTCAGGCGAACGATTAATCTCTCGCGCCCTTGGAAACGGGCCCGTTACGAAGACCTGATTCGCCAGGTCGACAATAGCTGGTACGAACGTAGCCGTGAGCAGAAAGTGCAACGATGCTCAGAACTCGGTGTTGAAATTCATCCGGGGATGCAGGAGTTCGAGGTGACGCAGCAAATCTTCGAAAAGCTTATTGAAGAGCGAACAATCGATCCGCTTTTTGTGACGCACCTGCCGGTTGAACTTGTTCCATTGGCAAAACAGAATTCGGAAAACAAAGCGTTAGTCGACGTTTACGAACTTGTGATCAACGGCCAGGAATTATCGCCCGGTTACACGGAGCTGAACGATCCGGATGTGCAACGTCGCCGGTTTACCGAACAGATCGGCGAAGAAACACAGAACCTGGACGAAGATTTTCTATTGGCGCTCGAGCATGGGATGCCGCCGGCGGGCGGAGTAGGGATCGGCATTGATCGACTGGTGATGATGCTCACCGGTGCGGAATCAATCCGCGAGGTCATCCTGTTCCCGCATCTCAAGCCGAAGACGTAGTCCCCGTACCCGAAATGACGACCAGTTCTATTGAGCCGCCTACGACGAGTTTTCCGCCTGAAGCAAGCAATTCGTTCCGATTCAGTCTGTTCAACGCGGTGAATTTTCAGATTACGCTGGGTGCGCCAATGGTACTCTACGCGAAATCGCTGGGTGGCAGCGCCACGACGATCGGGATTGTGGCGTCGCTTGCGCCATTGATGACTGTATTGCAACTCCCCACCGCATACTTCATCCCGAAAGTGGGCTACAAAGGGTTCGTCTTATTTGGTATGTCTGCCCGCACAGCGCTTTTGTTTCTTTTGGCCATCCTACCGCTGCTCCATTTCTTAAGGCCGGTCATCCAGGTAGAACTGATGCTGACCTTTTTGTTTCTGTTCAACGTCGTCCGCGGAATTTCGACCGGGGCCTGGCTGCCTTGGCTGACGGCGCTGGTGCCACCTGGTGCGCGCACGAACTTTCTTCGCTCTGACCAGCTTCATATGCAGTGTGGCGGGATGCTCGCCATCGCGATTTCAACAGCTGTTCTTTGGTCGGGTGGGAGGCCATGGCAATTCGGACTATTATTCGCCATCAGCATGTTCTCAGGGATGCTGAGCCTGCATTTTGTCAGAAAAATCCCGGATATCGAAGTCGGGAACCAGGTCAAGTCATCCGGCCAGCCGGTTCCCTGGCTCGCAATTCTGAAGTATCCACCATTCGTTAGGCTGCTGGTTTTTAACGTGGTCTACAACTGGGTTATCGGCGGTCTGGCGGCGTTCGTGATTGCGTTCCTGGAAGGGAGAGGGGGGTATACTGCAGGACAGGTCCTCGCCGTGAGTCTCGCAGGGGCCTTCGGAGCGTTCGCAAGCGTTCCGTTCATCGGTCCGATTTTGGAGCGAACCGGGAGCAAACCGGTATTAAGATCCTCACTGGCACTCTATTTGATTGGCATAACCTTCTGGGTTCTCGTCACGGCTGGAATTGTTCCCGCCGCTTACGCCTTCGTCGGGATGGATTATCTGGTGCTTGGAGTCGCAGGGGGCTTGTTTTCAATTGCGAATGTTCGGATTGCAATGGACACGATGCCGGAGCTTGGCCGGAACCACTTCTTCACGCTATTTACCGTGTTCACTTCCCTTAGTCTTGGCTTGGCACCGATCTTCTGGGGCGTCTTTCTCGACGCGCTTGCCAAGCACGAGTTTGCTCTGGGGATTTTCCAGGTGAACCGGTTTAGCACTTACTTTGTTTTACTTGTAGTGATAACGATTGTGACACTTTTCTTAACCAAGCCGTTGGTCGAAAAGAAAGGAAAGCCATTGGAAACGGCGATTCGCGACGTTGTGATCATGGCGCGCTTGAGGCTTTATGGCAGATTCTTTAGCCGATAACCGGACACTTGTTCCACCCGTGGTGGCGATGCCGAAGAAAATCAGACTGCCGTTTACACTTTTTCTTGCGCTTCGGTATCTGAAACCGAAGCGGACATTTCTCTCGTTGATTACGTTGATCTCAATCCTGGGCGTTGTGCTCGGAATCAGCGTTCTAATCATCGTCATCTCAGTCATGACGGGGTTCGAACGGGAGCTCCAACGTAAGATCATCGGATTTAGTGCCGATATCACCGTCGTCGGAAACGAAGTGATGAATGACTGGCGACCGATTCTGGAGCGCACAAAGAAAACGGAAGGGGTCGTGGGAGCAGCACCGTTCGCACAGGGACGAGTCATCGTGCAGTTTCAGAATCATCGAGCCGTCCCAAATTTGCTCGGGATCGACCCTGAAATGGAACAATCCGTTGCGAATTTTAAGCAATTTCTTGCTGCTGGAGAATTCGATCTGAGCGGGGACAACGGAGTCATCGGTTCAGAGTTGGCGACAACACTCGGCGTGAATGTTGGCGACACGATTGAAATCTATTCTCCGCACGATCTCGGCGAGCTTCAAAAGGCGCTCGATGCCGCGGAAGGGAAAGCGGACAACCATGAAGAGCTCAAGCGAGTGCGCGAACTCATTCTGCCAATTGAAATCACGATCACCGGCGTATTCAATTCGGGACGATACGCTTATGATTCCGATTATATCCTCGTTCCGTTGCATATCATGCAGGAGGCGTACAGTCTTGGAGGCGGCATCCATGGCCTCACTGTCCGAACAAAGGATCCATTTACGGCAGACAAAGTTCGCGACCGCCTCAACGCGTTTTTGCCGCAGCCATTTGAAGCTGCCACATGGATCGATCAGAATCGCGAGCTGTTTGACGCGATTCGAACGGAGCGCACAACGATGTTCTTCGTTTTGATCTTCGTTGTCATCGTTGCCGCATTCGGAATCATGAGCACGCTGATCACGTCAACGGTGCAGAAGACCCGCGAAATCGGATTAATGAAAGCGCTCGGGGCTCGGATGTCACAAATCATGTGGATCTTCGTCGCCCAGGGAATGATTGTCGGCTTCTTCGGGACGTTGATCGGGTTGAGTAGTGGGATTGCTCTGGTGCAATATCGAAACGAGGTCCGGGATTTTCTCGCCTCGACATTCCACGTCGAACTTTTCCCGGCGGCGGTCTATCAATTTTCGGAGATCCCGGCTGAGATCGTTCCGCACGATATCTTTATTATCTGCGTGAGTAGTTTCCTCATCTGTTCCGTTGCTGCTATCATTCCGGCCTATTTCGCGGCTCGGCTCGATCCGGTAAAGGCATTGAGATTCGAGTGAAATATCGGATTGTCTGCGTGGCGGTCAGGACTATAAACGGGGTGGTGCAGCCGCGTTGCAGCTAACCTATGCATAATCCGCAAGTGAACTCGCGCATCTCAGGGACTATCTTCGAAAGATTGTTGGAGGTTCTGCGGGCATCACTCGCAACCTGCTTGACTTTCGGCTGTTTCTTTCCTCATCTTGCCGTTGAACGAAACCAGAGTTTGCTCGGCTAGACCATGAGAGCGGCGATATCAGATTGGGAAGAATTCGCTTATCGGTACTGCGAGTCGGTTGCCGACGAATTCGCTTTGAATCTACTTGGTCCCGGCGACGTTCTGCGAGTCGTTACCGAGCATACCGACTATCAGTTCACCGTGATCGATGAGAGCGAGACACGCCTTCAATGTTCACGTTCCGACAGACCCTCCGGTAGTGTGCGAATCGCCGGCTGCGGATTCGGTTTTTCGCATGCGTTCAAGCCTAGACACCTCTTCTGTGGCGGTCGGATGGAGTTTACGTTTTTGAGGGATGACAAACGGTTGCGGTATCGGACGACATCGATCGTAGCAATTGTCCACAAGCAGCGGACGGTGTAAGAAGCTGTCAGTGTCGGTTGTCAGATTCGCAATATTAGTGAGTGGCATGCGATAGAATTTAGAGTTTTCAGACAGGCTGCGACTCACTTTCGCACTTCGATTCTAACAACTGACAACCGACACTGACAACTTCCTACAACAACTGGTACGGATCGACATCCACAGTAACCCGAACCTCTTCGGGGAAAGTCAATTTATCGATAATCAGCCGGATCGTATTGCTGGTCCGGCGAATCGCTTTCGTGCGGAGCAGGATCTGGAACCTGTAAAAGCCTTTGGATCGCTCGATCGGGGCCGGAACCACCGCGTGCAACGTCACACCGGGATCGAGTTGTTCGGAGATCCGGCGATGAAGAGTTTCGGCGGTAAACTCTGCGAGCCGCTGATGCTCCGATCGGACATGGATCATCAGGAGATGGATAAACGGCGGATAATCGCACCGTTCACGCACCTCGATTTCCTGCTCAAAGAAACCTTCGAAATTGTGGTGACGAGCGAATTGGATCGATGGACTGAACGGGGTTGAGCTTTGGACAAAAACTTCGCCTGTCATGTCGCCTCGCCCCGCCCGGCCGGCGACTTGAGTCAGCAATTGAAACGTGCGTTCACCGGCTCGGAAATCAGGCATGTACAATCCCACGTCGGCGTTGATGATGCCGACGAGCGTCACATTCGGAAAATCGAGCCCCTTGGCGATCATCTGAGTCCCGACCAAAATATCGATTTTGCCCGTCCGAAACTCCCGCAACGTTTGACGATAAGCATCCTTGCGAACCATCGTATCCGCGTCCATCCGGGCGACCGTTGCGGAGGGAAATAGCTTCCGGACTGTCCCTTCGATCTTCTCGGTCCCGAATCCCGCGTATCGAATGGATGGATCGCCGCACTTTGGACATTTGCGCGGTGCCACCGTGGTATGCCCGCAAAGATGGCATTTCAACCGGTTCTCACCCTGATGAAACGTGAGAGCGACACTGCAATTTGGGCAATCGCAGACGAACCCGCATTGACTGCAGACAAGCGAGGTGGCGAACCCGCGCCGGTTAAGGAACAAGATCGTTTGTTCTTTTGAGGCCAGGCGAGTCTCGATTGCATTGGCCAAATGACCTGAAATCAATGGAACACGCTTTTGTTTCAGGTATTCCTGCCGCATATCGATCACACGAATTAACGGAAGTTGCCGATCGTCTACGCGTGATGTGAGAAGAGTGAGGCGATACTTCCCGGTTTTGGCGTTTTGGTAACTTTCCAGGGAAGGGGTAGCAGTTCCGAGCAGGATGGCGCAGCGATCGATCTGCGCGCGCACGACAGCGAGATCGCGCGCGTGGTAACGGGGTGTTTCGTCCTGCTTGTACGAGTTCTCATGCTCTTCATCGATCACGATAAGGCCGAGCCGTTGCACTGGCGCGAACACGGCACTTCGCGCGCCGATGGCAATCCGTGCTTTCCCCGTATTTAGTTTATGCCATTCGTCATGGCGTTCGCCTGCCGACAGGTGGCTGTGGAGCACTGCGATAAGATCAGCTTGAAACCGCATTTTGAAGCGTTCAACCGTCTGCGGCGTGAGCGAAATCTCCGGAACGAGCACCAGGGCGCCAAAGCCTTGCTTCAGGCAATGATCGATCGCCTGCAGATAGACCTCCGTTTTGCCGCTCCCGGTAATTCCGTGGAGAAGGATCGGACGAGGATCCCTGGCGTCGACTGATTGAACGACGAGATCAAAGGCCCGTTTCTGGTCAAGGTTCAGCACCAGCGGCAGGCTCGGAACGAACGTTTCGTTGGCGTACGGATCGCGTTCTGCTTTCTCCAATTCAACGCGGATTAAGCCCCGATTAGCCAGCTGCTGAATTGTTCGGTCGGTCGTTTCAGCCTTTTGCTGGAGTTCTCGCCAGCGAATGGCACCGCCAGACTCGATAGCGGCTCGCAACACATGAGCCTGGCGCGGTGATCTTTTTTGTAGATCGGCAAGTTCGCTCTCGGAGACTGTGCGAGTCACTGAAACGACCCGCTCCTGTCTGAAGCCGAGCTTAGCTTTGCGAATAACCTCGGGTAGAAGCGAGCGAATCGCCGATTCGACAGGACAGCAATAATATTCGGCCATCCAACGCGCCAACGATAACAACGAATCGCTCAGGACTGGGCTCTCCGAGATCAATGCCGAAATATTTTTCGCATTGGGTACAGACGGCGTGTCGACGATTGCCACAACCGTTGCTAGTATTTCACGTGAACGTAGCGGAACCTTCACCCGAGAACCGATTTGAACTTTGCCAGCCCACGATGGTGGAATTGAGTAGTCCAGCTCTTTGTCCGTGGGGTCATCGGTGATGACTCGCGCGTATTGTTGCATGCAGTGTCTCGTAGTCTAATGGCTTTAATTCAAAGTCAAAACCAGAACGGTAGCTTGAGAAATGTGACTCGGTTTTTGATTAAACTCGCTCTTCTCCTTGTGATCTCCGGTGTAACGGCTGTGGCTCTCCTTGTTGTCCGTTCGCACGACCCGGTCTATGTCCTTCGTGAGCTCAAAGACTGGACCGACTACCGGCGCTACGATCCCTTGATCGTCAAAGTGGCCGGGGAATACGACCTCGATCCACGCCTGATCAAAGCGGTTGTGTGGCGGGAAAGCCGGTTTCAGGCAGATATGATCGGCCGGAATGGTGAACGGGGCCTGATGCAGGTTTCGGAGATCGCCGCGCGCGATTGGGCTGTGGCCAAAGGCGTCAAGGATTTGCGCCCGGAACAGATCCTGATTCCCGAGATGAACCTGGAAATTGGGACCTGGTATCTCAAGAAAGCAGTCCAGCGATGGAATCTACAAGATGATGCCGTTCCTTTTGCCCTTGCCGAATACAATGCCGGAAAAAGTCGTGTAGACCGTTGGATCCGCAACGCGATCCAAAAGAAAAACGGCCAGCCGATTACTGCGGAAACATTCCAAGACAGTATCGACTTTCCGTCAACGGCCCGTTACGTGAGAACGATCCTCGCCCGGTACGACTTCTACAAACGGCGCGGCCCGATGTTGGCCGGATCGTAGGAGAGATATATGAGACCTATAAGACTTATACGTCGTATTACGTCGTATATCGATCCCATTCGCCTCTCGACAATCTTAATCCACAACCATCGGGTAGATCACCCGTAACGCTTGCACAACGGCGTGCACGTTGTGCACGCGGAAGAGCGATGCACCCCGCAGAACTCCGGCGACAACGCACGCAAGGCTCCCTGAATCGCGCTCTGCTGGATCAGCGATGCCGAGGACTTCGCCGATCACCGTCTTTCTCGAAACCGGAAGCAGAATCGGCCGCTCAAACATTTGGAGTTTATCCAATTCCCGATAAATCCGGAGATTGTCGGAGCGCTGTTTTGCGAAATCGATTCCGGGATCGAGAACGATTGCGTCGCTTGGGAGGCCTGCGCAAGTCGCCAGCTTGATCTTCTCTTCAAAGAAATCTTCTAGCGTCTGAATGATGTCTTCGTATTGGACATGTGTGTGGCGTTGTTTTGGCTGACCGATAGAATGCATGATCAGCAATCCTGCACCATGGTTCGCCGCGATCCGCGCGTTCTCGTCTGTCGGCAACGCGCTCATGTCGTTTAGGAGATCTCCGCGAATCTGAAGGGCGCGATCGGCAACTCCGGACCGCCACGTATTGATCGATAACAGCGGTGGGAAAAGTTGTAGAGTGTCTACCGGACCGATTCCGTCATAGCACTCCCGAAACCGCTCAACGAACGGAAGAATTCTATTAGACTCGTCTTCCTCGGTTATTTCCGGACGATTAGTACGAGCGCTTTCGCCGCCAATGTCGACTATGTCGGCGCCGGCAAAAACCTGGCGTCTGGCTATTCCAATGACGTGATCGATCTCCAGGGACCCGTCTCCCGAAAATGAATCGTCATTGATGTTCACGATACCCATTACCAATGGACGACGGGGGAACGCGACCGCGCGACCGCGCATAGTCAGTATCATAAATCGACTTCGACTCGATGGCGTTTCTCGAAACGACAGACCTTGGTATACCCGGCACGCCATGCCAGATCTCGAGCCGCGTCAAATCCGTATCCAACCTCCTCCGGCGCATGGGCGTCCGAGTTGATTACCAATGCGACCCCAGCCTCGTTCGCTAACTTGACGAAGTCGAACGCTGGATAAGCCTCTTTGACCTGCTTGCGCAGACCGGCCGTGTTAATCTCAAAAGCAACCTTTCGTCTGCTCAGCGCTTCCACGGCAGGTTCGTAATAACGCCGCAAATCTCCCTCGGGACGATATCCGAATTTTTTTGGAAGATCCGGATGGGCGACAAAATCGAAAAGGCCGCTTTCGATGCATTGAATGTAATGTTCCCAGTACAATCCCCAGATCTCTTCAACGGGGTGTTCCTTAAATCGGGAAAGATACTTCGGATTATCGACATCCCACCCAGGCGCAATGTAATGAACGCTGCCGATGAGGTAGTCCCAGGATGCTCTCCCGGTGATCTTCTCGATCCAGGATTCGTATCCTTCGACGAAATCGCATTCGAGACCGAGCCGGACCGGGAACTCGGCCGAATCGACCTCCTTGACCATCTCGATATAGCGGGGCAAATCGTCCAGGGACATTCGCCAGTCATCAAATCTTTCCGGCATCGGATTGTGATCGGCGAAACCAATTTCTGTGAGACCGGCACCCCGCGCCGCACGAACATAGTCGATCGGTTCGCCGACTGCGTGGTGACAGAGCGGGGTATGAATGTGATAGTCGGTCCCTCCGTGGGTCATGAGAGAAGTTTCAAACAGTTAAGGCACAAGTCTCACGGGCGATTTGAGTTGCGAGATTGTCCGGCTCGCTATCCTACGACGACATTTACCAGTTTGTGCGGAACGACGATGACCTTTCGAACGGTTTTTCCACGCGTTGCTTCCTGGATCTTCGGAGAATCCAATGCCAGCCGTTCAAGCTCCGCGTTTCCGGAATCTCTGTTCACAGTGATTTTATCCCGGAGTTTCCCGTTGATCTGCACAATGATTTCCACTTCGTTCTCGGTGAGAAAAGCGTCGTTCCAAATGGGCCACTCCTGCTCGCAGGCCAATCCAGTGACTCCGGGGAATCGAGCGCTGATCTGGCTCCAAAGTTCTTCGGCGAGGTGAGGGGCAAACGGGCATAAAAGCACCAGCAAAATCCGCACCGCCTCGACGGGGCGTATTTCGGCCCCTGTGAACTCGTTCACGAAAATCATCATTTGAGCGATCGCCGTATTGAACGAGAGCGATTCGATATCTTCCGAAACTTTCTTGATCGTCGCGTGGATGACCTTGAGTTGTTTCGCACTGGGTTCAACCTCTCTCAGACCGGACGAAATCTGCCACCGACCTTCCTGGTCCTCGTCCATCACAAGGCGCCAGACACGGGCCAGAAAACGATAGACTCCTTCGACCCCGCTGATACTCCATGGTTTCGTTGCTTCGAGCGGGCCGAGAAACATCTCGTAAAGCCGAAGCGCATCGGCCCCGTACTCATGAACGATATCCTCCTGGTTCACGACGTTGCCGCGGCTCTTGGACATCCGGTGATTGTCCGGTCCGAGGATCATCCCCTGGTTCACCAGGCGGTGAAACGGTTCAATCGTTGAAACGTAATTCAGATCGTAAAGCACCTTGTGCCAGAACCGCGCATACAACAGGTGGAGCACAGCGTGCTCAGTGCCGCCGACGTATAGATCGACTCCGCCGCGCCGCGTAACTTTGGCATCGTTGCCCGCCATCCAGTAGCGTTCGGCCGGCTCATCGACAAACCGGGTCGCAGAGTGCGGTGACACAAAACGCAAGTAGTACCAGCAGGAACCGGCCCACTGCGGCATGGTGTTCAGTTCCCGGGTGGCGCCGTCGGAGAGATGAATCCAATCCTTCGCCTTTGCAAGCGGCGGCTCGATCGTGCCGGTCGGTCGGTAATCTTCAAGCGGCGGAGGAACGACTGGAAGTGCGGTCTCCGGCAACGCTTCATGATTTCCGTTTCGCCAGATGATCGGGAACGGTTCGCCCCAGTAGCGCTGACGCGAGAACAGCCAGTCCCGCAATTTGTAAGTGATCGCGCCTCTCCCGGTGCCGTCCGCTTCGAGGCAATCGATCATTTTCCGTTTCGCTTCGGGAGTCTTCAGACCATCCAACGGACCTGAGTTCTTTGATATACCCTCACCAACAAAGCAGGCTTCTCCGGGCGTCGGCGGTTCGACGACATACCGTATCTCAAGCCCAAACTTCCGCGCGAATTCGAAATCGCGTTCGTCATGGCCAGGCACCGCCATGATTGCACCGGTGCCATAACTAATGAGAACGTAGTCTGCTATCCAGATCGGGACTCGCTCGTCGTTGACCGGATTGATGGCGAAAGCTCCGGTGAACACGCCGGTCTTCTCTTTGGCGAGATCCGTCCGTTCGAGATCAGACTTGCTCGCCACCTTTGCTTGGTAATCGACCACGGCTGCGCGCTGATCCGAAGTCGTAACTTGTTCGACCAATGGATGTTCCGGAGCAAGTACGACGTACGTAGCGCCGAAAAGCGTGTCCGGTCGCGTCGTAAATACTGTGATCGCTTCTTCCAGGCCCTCTATCCGGAAGGTAACGTGAGCTCCTTCGCTGCGGCCAATCCAGTTCCGCTGCAAAAGCTTGATCGACTCCGGCCAATTGACGAAGTCAAGCTCGTCCGCAAGCCGATCGGCGTACGCAGTGATGCGTAGCATCCATTGCCGCATTGGACGGCGTACGACAGGAAATCCGCCGACTTCGCTTTTTCCATCGACAACTTCTTCGTTGGCAAGAACAGTGCCGAGCTCCGGACACCAGTTTACAGGTGCTTCGGAGACATACGCCAGTCGGTGTCCGTCGAGAAATTCGCGTCGACTGGACTCCGATTCATTCGGGAACTCTGAGGCGCGCGCTGCCTCCAGTTCGTCGATCGGTCTGGCAGCGTTCTTTTTGGGATCGAACCAGGAATTGTAAAGTTTGAGAAAGATCCATTGGGTCCATCGGTAGTAGTTTGGGTCGGTGGTGTTGATCTCTCGCGACCAATCGTAGCTGAGCCCAATCTGGTTGAGCTGACCCTTGAACCGCGAAACGTTCGTCGCCGTCGCGACTGATGGATGGTTCCCAGTCCTGATTGCGAACTGTTCCGCTGGCAACCCAAACGCATCCCAACCCATCGGATGCAGCACGTTGAACCCTTTCATCCGTTTATAACGCGCAACGATGTCGGTTGCTGTGTATCCTTCGAGATGGCCGACATGCAGGCCGGCGCCGCTCGGGTACGGGAACATGTCGAGGACGTAATATTTCGGCTTTTCCGGAGCGAACCCGGGGTCAAGCGGATCCGGCGCCTGAAATGTCCGCCTTTCCAGCCAGATCTGTTGCCATTTCGGCTCGAATTCCGGAAAGGGAAACTGTTTTCGTCGCTCGCTCATTGGTAGTAGATAGTGAATATCCGCGAAGTGGTTGTTCGCCGGATGCTTGGGATATCCCACACCCTGGCAAACAAACTCCATGGAGTAGGCAACTTTGAGGTGGTCACCCAACGATGCAAACACTTTTAATCGCTACGAGAAACCGGAATAAGACCCGGGAAATCGGGCAGATGCTCAGCTCCGGATGGGAGGTCCGCGACCTATATTCGCTTCCGCATGCGCCGGAAGTGAAAGAAACCGGAGCCACGTTTGAAGAGAACGCGGCACTGAAGGCGCTGACGATATCAAGAGTCGTGACCGGGCTCGTGCTCGCCGATGATTCCGGCCTCGAGGTGGATGCTTTGGAAGGCGCACCCGGGGTCCGCTCGGCCCGGTTTGCCGGACCAGACGCAACCGACGCACAAAACCGATTCCTGCTAGTCCAGAAATTGCAAGCACTTGGCGATCTGCAGTTTCGAGCCCGGTTTCGATGTGTGATGGTGCTGGCCAGCCAGGGTGAAATGCTCGGTTGGTTCGCCGGTGTGGTCAATGGGAACGTGATGCTAGAAGAACGGGGCAGTGGGGGATTCGGGTATGACTCACTTTTTATTCCGCAGGGCTATACAGAGACGTTCGGTGAGCTCCAGGCCGAAATTAAGAATAGTCTCAGCCACCGCGGCCGGGCGCTCTCGAAGGTTTTGGAATTTCTGCGGAGCTAATGGATAGGTGGCAGTTCTGGATTGATCGCGGCGGCACTTTTACAGATGTCGTGGGTCGTGCCCCGGACGGTACGTTGCATACGGCTAAATTGTTGTCCCAGAATCCCGGACACTACCCAGACGCGGCGGTCGAGGGCATCCGGCGATTGCTTGGTCTGAGCCCGAGCGACCCGGTGCCACCGGACCGGATCGAGAGCGTCAAAATGGGTACAACCGTTGCCACCAACGCGCTGCTCGAACGAAAAGGGGTCCGGACAGCCCTCCTGATCAACCGCGGATTGGGCGATGCGCTTCGAATCGGCACCCAACAACGGCCACGCCTTTTTGATCTTGATATTCTCCTACCGTCCCAGGTTTACGAGCGAGTGAATGAATTTCAAGGCCGTTTCTCAGTGGACGGTTCAGAGATCGAACCAGTGGATATCGACCGGGCACGTGCCAATTTGGCGAGCTTGTTCAGGGAGGGAATTCAATCGGTCGCAATTGTCTCGATGCACGGATATCGCTATCCACTCCATGAAAAGATTCTTGCGGGAATTGCGCACGAGCTTGGGTTCGACCAGGTATCCACAAGTCACGAAACGAGTCAGCTTATCAAGCTGATCAACCGCGGAGATACGACGGTCGTGGACGCGTATCTTTCGCCGGTTCTTCGAAATTACGTCGAGCGGGTCCGCAATGCTCTACCCGGTGTGCGGTTGCTGTTCATGCAGTCGAATGGCGGGCTCGTGGATGCCACTCGATTCAAAGGGAAGGATGCCATCTTGTCAGGCCCGGCCGGAGGGATCGTCGGTGCAGCGAAGGTCGGTTTAAAGGCCGGTTTTGATCGTCTCATCGCATTCGATATGGGTGGGACCTCCACCGATGTGACGCATTTTGCCGGCGAATTTGAGCGGCGGCTTGAGACCGAAATCGCTGGAGTCCGGATCTGTGCGCCGATGATGCACATCCACACGGTTGCCGCTGGAGGTGGATCGATTTGCCGGTTTGATGGGTCCCGGTTTCGAGTTGGCCCGGAGAGTGCCGGAGCCGATCCAGGTCCGGCTTGTTACCGGCGGAACGGGCCGCTCACTGTGACGGACTGCAATGTAATGTTGGGTCGATTACCACCCGATTTCTTTCCGAAGATTTTCGGACCTGGCGGGGATCAGCCAATTGACTTGGAGCTGGTGCGGCAACGTTTCGATCAGTTTGCGAAGGAGATTGGGAACATTTCACCGGAACAGGTAGCGAACGGGTTCTTGAAAATCGCAGTCGAAAACATTGCGAACGCGATCAAGAAGATTTCGGTCGCTCGCGGGTACGACGTAAGTCGCTATGTCCTCGTGACCTTTGGAGGAGCCGGGGGCCAGCACGCTTGCGCCGTGGCGGATGCTCTTGGGATGGACCGAGTCTTTATCCACCGGCTTGCGGGCGTGCTGTCGGCCTATGGAATGGGGTTGGCTGAGCTTCGAGTTCTGAAGGAAAGCTCTGTCGAGAAACCGCTGACACCAAACGGATTGGCGGAAGCCGAGCGGTTACTTGCCGCCTTGGAGACAGAGTCACGAGCAGAGTTGACGGCGCAAGGCGGCTCGGTGGACGCGATTATTCGCAGATTAAATATCCGTTACGAAGGCACGAATACGCCGTTGCCGGTCGAGATCGGTTCGGTCGAAGAGATGACACGGGCGTTTCTGGAAGTGCATCGGACACGGTTCGGCTTTGTGATGGATGCCCGTGCAGCACGGCGCCTTATGATCGACTCGGTCTCACTTGAGGCCCTTGGCGGGAGCGAAGTCGTCGAAGAAAAAATTGGAGAACCGGTGAAACGATTCAGCCCGGAGCCACTATCTGTCGTCAAGGCGATGTTCGACGCGGATTGGCACCCGACACCCGTGTTTGAACGCGCTTCGCTCGGTATCGGTTCGGCGATAGATGGGCCGGCAATTGTTGTCGACTCTAATACGACAACGGTGGTCGAGGCCAATTGGCGGGCTGAAATGACGACAAGTCTGGATCTGCTTCTGAAAAGGGTGCAACCGCGTTTGGGAAGAGTTGCGATCGGCACTCCGGTCGACCCGGTGATGCTTGAACTTTTCAACAACCTCTTCATGTCGATTGCCGAGCAGATGGGTGCGGTTTTGCAGAACGCTGCGTACTCGGTCAATATTAAGGAGCGGCTCGATTTTTCCTGTGCGCTTTTTGATGCTCAAGGAAGGCTGGTCGCGAATGCACCCCACGTTCCGGTGCACCTCGGCTCGATGAGCGACGCAGTGCGTGCCATCATTCGACGCCGAGGATCCGAGGCGCGAGAAGGCACAGTTTACGCCCTGAACGATCCATTCGCCGGCGGAACGCATCTGCCGGATGTGACTGTCGTGACACCGTTATTCGGATCGGAATCGAAGCCACTTTTCTGGGTCGCCAGTCGCGGGCACCATGCCGATATCGGCGGATTGACTCCCGGATCGATGCCGCCCGGAAGCCATACCATCCAGGAAGAAGGTGTTTTGATTACCGATTTCCTTTTGGTGGATCGCGGTGTTTTTCGTGAATCCGAATTTGTTGCATTGCTCGGAAGTGGACAGTTTCCGGCTCGAAACCTGGTCCAGAATCTGGGGGACATCCGCGCTCAGATTGCCGCCAACGAAAGAGGGGTAAAAGAGCTGAACGCCATGATCGACCAATTCGGTCTTGAAGTGGTTCAGGCGTATATGGGGCATGTCCGGGCCAACGCGGCTGAGCAGGTACGGCGCGTGATCGATCGGCTGAAGCCGGGGAAATTCATCCAGAAAATGGACTTTGGAGGCGAGATCTATGTTAACATCCAGATCGACGCAATGACGCGTACGGCGACGATTGATTTCACCGGAACCTCCGCTCAAAGCCCGGGAAATTTCAATGCCCCCTCGTCAATCGTTCAGGCAGCGGTCCTATACGTGTTTCGCACTTTGGTGAACGATGATATTCCTTTGAATGACGGTTGTTTGGAAGCTCTGAAGATCATCATCCCACCCGGTTCCTTGCTCTCACCGGTCTCGCCGGCAGCGGTGGTAGCAGGCAATGTGGAAACTTCGCAGGCTGTCACGAATGCGTTATACGGTGCGCTCGGCGTGCTCGCGGCATCTCAGGGGACGATGAATAATTTGACCTTCGGAAACGACCGGCATCAGTACTACGAGACGATCTGTGGCGGAGCTGGCGCAGGCCCTGGATTCAATGGCGCTTCGGCGGTTCATACGCATATGACGAATTCCAGGTTGACGGATCCCGAGGTGTTGGAGTTGCGGTACCCGGTTTTGATCGATCGCTTTTCGGTCCGTCGCGGTTCCGGAGGCCGCGGGCAATGGGCAGGTGGCGACGGAGTTGTCCGCCGAATTCGCTTTTGCGAGCCGATGACGGTGGCGATTCTGGCAAATAACCGTGTAATCGCGCCGTTCGGGTGTGACGGAGGTTTGCCCGGACTGCCAGGGAAATCGTTTATCGAGCGTTTGGATGGCCGAATCGAAGATTTGGGAAGTTGCGGTCAGGCCGAGGTGGGACCTGGGGACGTAATCGTCGTTGAAACACCGGGAGCTGGCGGGTTTGGAGTGCCGGCATGAAGATATTGTTCACGGCAGACCTGCACCTTTTGCGCGCCACAGAGGAGCTCATCCTCTCGAAACTTAAAGAATGGCTGAAAAATATTCATCCGGACGTATTGATCATCGCGGGCGATCTGTCGACCGCTCAACGGGCTGGGGAGACTTTTCAAATGTTGCGTGAATGTTTTCCGAACGGTCCAATCGCGGTTTGCCTTGGTAATCACGATTTTTGGCTGCACGATGCGATCCGCCGGGAGTGCATGTCGCTTCTGGATGTTATCGACCGTTTCTGGACACCAGCGGCGAAGGCATTTGACGTTGCTTTGCTCGACAAGGAGAACTTGCCGCTTCCAGATGTCACCATCGTTGGAGGCTACGGCCACTACGACCTTGGATTTGCTGTGCCCGGGCTCGCGTACGCCGGCATCGCAGTAACCGAAGAAGACTATCTTCGAGGCGGGCTGGCTTCCGGAAAGGCGATGCGGTGGCGCGATTTTGAATTCATGCCGAATGGACTGCATCCTCGCGAGGTCGCGATCGACCAAGTGGAAGGCGTCCGTCGCCGGCTCGCGGAAGTCGCAGGTAACCAGGCAATTGCTGTGGTCCACACACCACCTTTTGAAGCGTTATTAGGTGTGCCGCCGCTTACCGAAAAACTCCTGGATGTCGAACCCTCAGCCTACGCATTCTTCCGTGCTTACCTCGGTAACCGCGCGATGGGCGATTTGCTTACAGAAACCGCTGATAAGGTGAGGGCTGTCGTCTGCGGCCACACGCACCGGGCGGCAGGTCCTGTCTCATTGAACCGTTCTGAAGTGATCGGAATCAATATCGGCGGCGATTACGGGGTTCCCAGGGCAGCGCTTTACCGGACCGAGTCTGGCGAGTTTGAGCGGTTGGCTGACTGAATCGGATTAGGAAGCGTGCCGGAATCCGCCAACTTGAAATCCGCTCTGGAAGCCGATTTCTCTCGGCAAGCTCCCTCGGCGATCCATATCCAAACTCTATTTCCGCCAGGGAGAGGGGCAATGTCTCGAAATCGTCGGTTGCGATTCTGGTTGAGATCCCGTTGGTTACAATGAATTGAACGTAAACCTCGTTGACGATCCCGGTGTAGGCGTCCATCTTCCCGATTCTTTGTCGGCTCGTATGGATCGTATACGCAACATTGCAATCATCGCCCATGTTGATCATGGGAAGACCACGCTCGTGGACCAACTGCTTCGACAATCCGGGACATTCCGGGCGAATCAGAAGATCGAAGAACGCGTGATGGACTCGATGGACCTCGAAAAAGAGAAGGGGATCACCATCAAGGCGAAGAATGCGGCGTTCAAATACAAGGATTACCACGTCAATATCGTCGACACTCCCGGTCACGCCGATTTTGGAGGCGAAGTCGAACGGATCATGAAGATGGTCGACGGCGTGCTGCTTGTTGTTGATTCGCATGACGGACCGCAAGCTCAAACCAAGTTCGTATTGCGCAAGGCTTTGCAGATCGGAGCACAGCCGATCGTTGTGATAAACAAGATTGATCGCGAAAATGCTCGACCGCATAAGGTGCTCGACATGGTCTTTGACCTCTTCGTCGAGCTCAATGCAACGGATGCACAGCTCGATTTCCCCGTGATTTACGCGAGTGCAAAAGAGGGCTACGCGATGCGCGAGATCCACGAGCCAAACACGTCATTGGATCCGTTATTCGAAGCGATCATCAAGCATATCCCTCCCCCACCTATCGCTGCCGAAACCTATTTCCAGATGCTCGTTTCGAATCTCGACTATTCGGATTATCTGGGCAGGCTGGCATTTGGCCGGATCGTGAGCGGCCGTGTCAAAGTGGGTGATTCGATTGTCTGTATTCACAAGGATGGCCGGCGCGAACGGAGCACTGTCACCGCGCTATACGGGCATCAAGGCCTGGAGCGAATCGAAATCAAAAATGCTGGAGCCGGCGACATCGTTGGCCTGGCGGGATTTGAAGAGATTTCCATTGGCGAAACGCTAACCGATCTGGAAGAGCGACTGGCTCTCACATTCGTCGACATCGATCCTCCGACGATTCAGATGAACTTTCTCGTCAACGATTCCCCACTCGCTGGGCGAGACGGGAAACTCTTGACCGCGCGCCATATCAAAGAGCGACTTGTGCGCGAGACTCGTACGAATGTTTCGCTTCAATTTTTTGAGACGGATACAGCGGGCATTTTTACGCTTAGTGCGCGTGGCGAGATGCAGATTGCGATTCTCGTGGAGCAAATGCGTCGTGAAGGATTCGAGCTGCTCGTATCGCGACCAGAAGTGATTTTCCATAAAGACAAAATGGGGAATATACTGGAGCCGTACGAAACCCTGTATGCGGATGTTCCGAACGAAAACCTGGGCGATATCCTGCAATCGCTTGCAGGCCGTAAGGCGGAGATCGTCAACATGGAGCATCAGACCGCGACGGTGCTGGTGGAGGCCGTTATACCGACTCGAGGATTGATCGGTTTCGAAAGCGACATGGTGAACCTGACGAGAGGACTCGGCTCGATGAGCCATCTCTTTAAGGAGTACGGACCGCTGAAAGGGGAAATTTCGAGCCGGGACAATGGCGTCCTGGTGGCAATGGAAGGGGGAATTTCCACTGCTTACGCCCTGAACAATGTTCAGGAACGCGGCAAATTATTTATCGGGCCGCAGGAAGATGTGTACGAAGGGATGATCGTCGGGGAGAATTCGAGACCGGACGATCTGAATGTCAATCCCTGCAAGACAAAGCATCTCACCAATATGCGGAGCCAGGGAGATGGGAAAGGGGTGCAACTGGCGCCTCCGACACGGATGAGTCTGGAACGCGTTCTGGAGTACATCACGCCGGACGAGTACGTCGAGGCGACTCCCAAATCGTTACGGCTGCGCAAGAAAATATTAGATTCGACCGCCCGAAAGCGGTCCTCAACCAAAGTCAGTTGACAAATCGGTCTAACTGCGTTTCTCTTGGCGTATCGGCTGTTGATGCGCTAATCGGCGGTTCTCTCTAGAATTCCTTCTGTCTTGCTCATCGCTTGCAAGTGCGTCGCTGGTACAAGTTTAAACTCCGTTCTGAATTGATTTTGTTTCACCCGAAGTATGGCGGGGCATAGTAAATGGTCAAAAGTTAAGCGCTTCAAAGGCGCATTGGATGCGAAGCGTGGTAAGATTTTCAGCAGGTTTTCGAAGGAAATCATGGTAGCAGCCCGGATGGGCGGCGGGGATCTCAACCTTAACCCTCGGCTACGAACAGCGGTGCTTGCGGCCAGGGCGCAAAACATGCCGAATGACACGATCGAGCGCGCAATAAAAAAAGGAACCGGCGAAATCGCAGGTGGGCTCGTCGAAGAGTTAATGTACGAAGGGTACGCTCCGGGAGGGGTCGCAATTATTTTGGAAGCCGCAACGGACAATAAAAATCGAACTGCTGCAGATATTCGTAGCATTTTTTCCAAGAACCACGGTAACTTGGCTGCGTCCGGAGCCGTCTCCTATCTGTTCAGGCGAAAGGGTCAAATCACCGTAGCCAAGACGGGAGTCGAGGAAGATCAATTGATGGAGGTCGCCCTTGAAGCCGGAGCAGAAGATCTGGTGACAGACGAGGATCTTTACATTGTGACGACGCCTCACGACCACCTGTATCAGGTCGGCGAAGCGCTGAAAAATGCAGGGATCCACTTTGAATCGCAAAAGCTAACCTTCTTGCCGACGACAACGGTGACGCTTTCGAACGCGGAGTTAGCTTCGCAGGTACTGAGGCTATGCGATGCCCTCGATGAAAACGACGATGTACAGAATGTTTACAGCAATTTCGATATCTCCGACGAGTTGCTAGCGAAGCTCTCGAGCTAATCGTCCCGATCCGCAGATTATTATTCTTAATGGAAGTTATGGCAGAAGCAAACGAACAACCAGCTTTGCTGCATCAAGACGTAGACGAAGCAAAAAAAACGGGACGTTCAAAGTCCCCGGCGCGTGCTCGGAGGACGCCAGCAAGCAAAACGGGTGCGAGAAGAGCCGGCAAACAAACAAAAGCTGAAGCGCCCAATCATACCGGCACGAGCAACGGCGTGGCCGTACTGGAAGGGCAGAACGATCTTCCATTGAAAAGCACCGAAGTCGTACCTGAGATTGTCGCGCAGCAGCCGATGCCAATCGTCGAGGCTCCCGCGCCAGCGCACGATCGAATCAGTTCGGTGGCCAAAGAATCAATCGATGAACCGGCCGGTGCGCCGCCCGCTCCAGCCCGGGTCCAGGAAACGGCTCCAGTTGTCGAAGTCCAGAAGTACGAGGCCGCATTCGGTGAAGGTCTGATCGAAGTTTCCGGAAAAGGATTCGGCTTCCTGCGTGATCCGAAACGCAATTACGTTCAATCCCCGCAAGACATTTTTGTTACCCCGGAGGTCGTTCGGAAACATGCACTACGAGATGGTCTCTGGATAAAAGGTGAAGTCCGTCGAGGCAGCCGTGGACCCCAATTGTTCCGGCTCCTGCTGATCAACGGCGAGGATCCTGATAAGTATCGGAATCTGCCGGTCTTCGAAGAGCTCACCTCAATCAATCCTCTCGAACGGATTCGGCTCGAGACTGTTCCCGACCGTTACACAACACGAGTAATGGATTTGATGACCCCAGTCGGCAAAGGGCAGCGCGGCTTGATTGTCGCTCCACCTCGTACCGGCAAGACCACGCTTCTGCAACACATTGCGGATGCCGTTGTCCGGAATCATACGGAAGTAAAGCTTATCATTCTGCTGGTGGATGAGCGCCCGGAAGAGGTCACCGAAATTCGGCGAACCGTTCCGAAGGCCGACATTATGGCCAGTTCGAACGATAGCGATATTAAGAGCCATACGCGGATCGCCCAGCTAGCAATCGAGCGGGCAAAACGATTGGTCGAAGCTGGTAAAGATGTATTCGTGTTGATGGATTCGCTGACCCGAGTCGGTCGAGCGTTCAACAACGCGATATCTGGAAGCGGCCGCACAATGAGCGGCGGTATGGATTCTCGCGCGATGGAGATTCCGCGGAAGCTTTTTGCAGCGGCGCGTAACACCGAAGAAGCTGGCTCGCTTACGATCATGGCAACAGCATTGATCGAGACCGGGTCCAAGATGGATGAACTGATCTTCCAGGAGTTCAAAGGCACGGGCAACATGGAGATGGTCCTGGACCGGCAAATCAGCGATCAGCGAATTTATCCGGCAATCGATATATTTAAGTCTGGAACCCGGCGGGAAGAACTTCTGATCCCTGTGCATGATCTCGAAAAAATTAACACGATCCGGCGAGGATTGGCCGGGCACAGGCCTCCGGAGGCGATCGAAAGACTTTTGTCGTTTCTGAAGAAATTCCCGACAAATTCCCAGATGCTCCGAGAGATACCCGGATAGGGAAATCTCTCCCCTGGCGGGTATCCGACCAACCGGTACCAGCCGGGCGTTCCAACGGATCTCTCACCATGGGAGTCTCGTAATGGATAGCAAACGTAAAGAAGGCGTGGACGAAACGACCGTCGAATACGTCGATGTCGAAGTCCTGGCGCCTGAACGAAAAACCGGGCAGGCGAGCGGAGAACTTGATCCATTTATCAAGCTGGTTAGCCGCTTGCTCGATACAATATTTCATGTCCCGGGAACCCGGATCCGATTTGGGATTGAGCCTATTATTGGCCTGATACCGATCCTTGGTGACCAGGCGACCGCGCTGATGTCCGCAGCACTTTTATATCGTAGCGTTGTGCACCGGATTCCAAAAATCGCAATGGTTCGAATGGCGCTCAATATATTGATCAACGCCGTCATAGGAATGGTCCCCCTTGTAGGTGACCTATTTGTCCTATGGTATAAGCCAAACATCCGTAACTACAAAATCCTGGAACGGTATGCGGGCCGCGCCGACGCTGTGACGCGGAATGACTGGCTGTTCGTATCGATCCTGATTGGTTCGACTTTTTTTCTGATTGTCACGGCAACTGTGTTGCTGGTGTACGCAACTGTCAGTCAGTTCCGCTGGTGGTAGATGCACTGCGATTCGAACGTAAAATTCGGATTGAAGAGGCGTCGTCGAAGCGTTTCTGCAAACGTTTACACTGGACGCTCACCGATGCCTCGAGCGATTATCAAAGGTGCCGTCCCCCAAAAATCGGGCACGGTCACCCGAAACTGATTTATGAATACAGTCTACCTCGTCGCCAATGGCGACCTCCGGCTATCGGCGAACCAGAAATGTGAGCCTGCTCAGGCCGCAATGGAAAAGGCTCTCGTTGCCGCAATTCAACGCGAAGGTTTCAATGTTAAACGAGCCCACCCATTTGATGAAACCAAAGGACACGGATTCATCGACAGCCAAAAAATGGGGTTACGCGTCTTTAGTTCGATCCCCCAGGATGCCCCGGTTGTGGTTGCCGAAGCCGTGTGGCAATACAGCCAACATCTTTTGGGTGGATTGATTTCTCACAACGGTCCGATTCTAACAGTCGCAAATTGGAGTGGAACATGGCCGGGTCTGGTCGGTCTGCTGAATTTGAACGGATCACTGACGAAGGCCGGCGTGAAATACAGCACGCTCTGGAGCGAGGATTTCAGCGATAAGTATTTTACCAAGAAGCTCCGAAACTGGCTCGACGACGGAAAAGTCAAACATGACAACTCGCATGTCGTGAAATTCAAAGATGCCCAAGTGCCGGGATCGTCTCGAAAAACCGGTGAGAAAATTGCGCGCCGGATACTTTCTGGAAAAGCGATCCTGGGGGTGTTCGACGAAGGATGTATGGGTATGTACAACGCCATCATCCCGGATGAACTCTTGAATCCAACCGGGATTTACAAGGAGCGGCTGAGTCAGTCGACGTTGTACGCGAAAATGCTGACAGTCTCCGATGAAGAAGCGCGACGAGTGTACGATTGGCTGCTTGCGCGGGGCGTAAAGTTCAATTTTGGGCCGAACGATGAGACGGATCTCACGGAGGGCCAGGTTCTTCAGCAATGCAAAATGTATGTCGCTGCGGTTCGCATCGCGGATGAGTTCGGCTGCGCAACAATCGGAATCCAATATCAGCAAGGATTGAAAGATCTTGCGCCGGCTTCCGATCTTGTCGAAGGATTGCTCAATAACGTCGAACGCCCTCCGGTCCATCACGAAGTGGCCGGCCATGAATTATTCGCGGGCGAAGCGCTTCCGCATTTTAATGAAGTGGATGAATGCGCCGGTCTGGATGCATTGATTACCAATCGGATCTGGCGAGAGCTCGGGTATCCGCCGGAAACAACCCTCCACGATCTCCGCTGGGGACGTCAATTTAGCGACGATAAGCTGGATGCCTATGTTTGGGTTCTCCTCATCAGCGGCGGGGCGCCTCCAGCCCATTTCATTGATGGATACAGCGGAACTTCAAGTGAACGCCAACCTCCAATGTATTTCCGCCTCGGCGGTGGGACATGCAAAGGTATCAGCAAACCGGGATGGATCGTCTGGAGCCGCGTCTACATTGCGAATGATGAACTGCAGTTCGACACAGGATTGGCAGAAGTTGTGCAGCTGCCTCAGGCAGAGACCAACGAGCGCTGGGAACTGACGACGCCGCAGTGGCCAATCATGCATGCCGTACTGCAGGGGATCAGTCGTGAGCAGATGATGGGCCGGCACAAGGCTAATCATGTCCAGGTGGCGTACGCTCCAAACCGGGCTGGTGCGCAATCTGCATTGTACGCCAAAGCGGCTGCCATGCATGAACTTGGTCTGAAGGTGCATTTTTGCGGAACGATTTAATCGTAATTCTTATTATTCATTCTATGCCGCAACAAGATGCAGCGACGGTTTGTGCGAGGCTTGTCGAGCTTTCCCGAGAGTTCGGGGAGTCTCGATGGACGATTTTGGGTGAGGGGAATACCTCCGGCCGAATCGATGAGAAAGTGTTTGCCGTCAAATCAAGTGGGAGCAGCCTCGGGTCGCTGACTGAAATCGAATTAACACACTGTTATTTCGATAATCTGCTCTCTGTTCTCGATCGAAACGACGTCTCGGAACAGGAGATTGAAGAGATTCTGCTCGGGTCACGTGTCCGGCCGACCGCATTAAAACCCTCTGTTGAAACGTTCTTTCACGCCTATCTGCTGACGTTGTCCGGGATTAATTATGTCGGGCATACGCATCCGGTCCCGGTCAATCAGATCATGTGTACCGGCTTGGCAGAATCGTTCGCGTACGAAAGACGATTTCCAGATGAAGTCGTCTGTTGCGGGCCTGTGTCGTTGTTGATCCCGTATGAAGACCCTGGGCTTGCTTTGGCCGTCCGGATCCGGAGCGAAATTAGGCAGTTCGAAAGCGAGCATGGCAAACTTCCGAAAGTGATCCTTCTCGGCAGCCACGGGGTCATCACCCTTGGGGCGTCAGCCGATGCCGTTCGCGTTGCGATGGCGATGATCGTGAAGGCTGCAGAAATTTTTGTCGGTGCAAGTTTACTCGGCGAGATGATCTCGATGCCGAGGGCGGAAGTGGACAAGATCGAGGGGCGTCTCGACGAAGTCTATCGCCGCAAGATGCTCCGCCTTTAGAGGGCGTAGTTTCGGGTTCAAAGTTCAGGGTGCGAGGTTCCGAGTTCGAAGGCAAAAGCGGAAGCAAATCGCTAAGCGTAGGATAGGCTTCCAGCCTGTCCCGTATTAGCCCGCAAGTATCTCGAGCCCTCAGAGTTCCTAACCTCTAACTCCAAACCTCGAACCCGGAACCTCGAACTCCTAACCTCCTAACCCGCGCGTTCCGCGATAAAGGCTTCCACTTCGGCTCGGGTCGGGTTCGCTTCGGCGGCGCCGACTCGGGTCGCAACAATCGCGGCAGCCGCATTCGAGAAACGCATGACATCTGTCAATTTACCGGCTCCAATCTCGGCCAGTTGCTCATTGGAATTGCCGGCTAACTGCGACAATGTTGCGGCCATAAATGAGTCACCACATCCGGTGGTTTCGACCACTTTGACAGGGTATCCCGGAATTTGAGACAGCTTTTTTCCGTCCCGATAGACCGAAGACCCGGCTTTGCCCAAGGTTACGAAGACCAGCGCCCCTTTCTTCATCGGCAGAGCTTTCACCGCCTCATCGAAGTCCTCTGTGTCGGTCATGAACTGGAGCTCTTCGTCACTGACTTTCAGGATCGATACCTTGCTGGCGATTCTCCGCAGGAGCGACAAATAACGGTCGGCGTCCGAAATGAGAGATCTTCGAACCGTCGGATCGAGGGAGACCGGGACGTCTTGGGATTCAAATCGTTCAGCCAGGTCGGCATACGCCGACGCGGAAGGTTCTTCCGCGAGAACAATTCCCCCACAGTGGAATATCGAATAAGAGCCGGGTTCGACGCCTTGTAACTCGTCGCTTCGAAGAGAGATATCGGCAGCATGATCTCGGTAAAATCGAAATTCAGGTTTTGCGTCTTTATCGACAGCAACAAATGCCAATGTGGTTTTCGTTCCTTCTTCCCGGATGACTTTCGACAGGTCGACGGATTCGCTTTGTAGAAATGCTGCGAGCGCGTCACCGAACTGGTCGACGCCGAGTTTGGCAACGTAGGCGGTCGATATTCCAAGCCGACGGATACCGACTGCTATGTTAAACGGGGAACCTCCGGCTCTTTTGTCGAAACTGGTGCTCCGACCCAAGCCAAGGCCAATTGTTGTGGAAATGAAGTCAAACAGCGCTTCGCCGCCGACGAGTACGTGAGGAGGGTTGACCATAGGGGTGTTTATCTTGGTTCCACGAGCGGTTAGCGTACCAGGCGCAAAATTTCAATCTCTATCGATCGGCGCAAGGCAATCATCGCTTCCGCAAGCTTAGGTAAATATTTTCGAGTCTATCAATCTGCGCTGCCAAATCGAATCTTTCTTTTATGGTTAGAGCAGCTCGTTTACCAATTGCGGTTCGAAGGTTGCTCTCTACGGCAAGACGCCGCAGCCATTCGGCGATACCGGTCGAGTCAGATTCTTCAACCAGGATACCCGAATCCATGTGAGTGATCGCCTCAGGAATTCCGCCGTGCCGGGTAGTAATGCATGGCAACCCGGTCGCCATCGCCTCAAGCAGACTGTTTGGGATACCCTCACGGTCGCCATCCGCAGCCTGTTCGCTCGGATGCAGAAAGAAATGGCTCTCTTGGTAAAGAGTTCGGAGCTCGGACTGGCGGATGAATCCGGCGAATCGGACTCGCTGTTCGATCCCCAGGGTCGTTGCCAATTTCTCGAGCGTGGTGCGCAACGGTCCCTCCCCAGCAATCGTCAATCTTGCTTTTGGATAGTAATTCGCGAACGAAGCGAAAGCTTTGAACGTGGTCTCGAGTCCTTTTTTTTCGATCAATCGACACGCCTGAACCAGGTGCCACTCATCGGCTGCCGGCTGCTCGCGTACCATATAACCAAAGGCATCGAGCGGGATTCCTGCCCGCTGAATCCGAATTTTGTTGGGTGGGCAGCCGAGCTCCTGGAGCGAAGCAGCCAGCGATTCGGACCGGGCCAGCAGAAGTGCACTCGAGGCAAACATCGTCTGAAACATCCGTTTCGCGACCGCGGAATGAACGTTGACGTGAACATCTGCGCCGTGAAATGAGACGACCACCGGCAATTCAGACTTGCGGATAAACGGAAGCCAGAAAAGGCCGTTGTTCCCGAAATAGATGTGGAGCAATTCGCACCGGTCCGTCGTCAATTTCAGTCTCAACGAGCGAATTTCTTTGGAGTAAGCCTGCTGTGGAACGCCTCGTATTTGAACGTCAACAATCCGTCTGAGCCAGCGAAACGAAGAACGATCCACCAATCGAACAGGATCAAATGGGAACCGGTCGGCGTTCTCTCGTTTAAACGCCAGAATGACCGGATGCACCTTCTGCAGCCCGGCGATCTGCCGGTACACATGAAGCATTTCCGGTTTCAGAAAAGTTGGACAGTAAATCCCGACCCGCGGCGGATCTTTTCCCGGCACCGGTTGCACTTAGCGCAAATCAAAACTCAAACGAGACCAAGCGGATCGCGTGAGGTCTTTCTTTCGGGTCCTGAGGATCAGCTACAACAACCTGCTGGCCGCTTCCGTATTCTCGCGGAGCGAACGGATTCAACAGCTGCAATTTGTTAGGAGCCGCCATGAACTTTTTGAACCAGGACGAATTCGAATTCTGTTCGACCGCTGGCCGGGACGGCTGCGGCTGCGGAATAACTCGTGGTCTAGTCGAAAACTCCTGCGCGAAAGCGACGCCGGCGCCCATCGAAAGGCTGATGCAGGCGTAGATCAGAAATCTTTTCATAAGTTCCCTCTGTTCTTCACATTAATACCGGATACGCGGGATTGCACGATTTTAAAATCCACTCCCAACAGAACGCGTCCTTGCCAAGCACCGGCCCCGCTTGGTTGGAATAACTCGTTCTATGTATCAAACACGCCGGTCTCGAATCTATTATACGAGATGGATCGCATGGAGGTTACAATCTGGATCCATCCTGTGGCTCAATGCGAACCAGGAGGAATCGCCGGGTGCCAAAGCGGAATATGGTACCCACGCTGCGCAAGATCGAAAACCGTGAACGACTCGATGGTTGGTGTTCCTGACATTTTTCTATTTGGGCCAAAGTAGTAATCGTACTTGGCCTCCTGGTCCGGGTCATCCCTGTCCAATGCCCCTGTGCCCTGCTGCTGGAGCGTGTCATTCTCTACATAATAGAAAGACAAATCGCTGATCATGTTTGATTGATCCCGGTCCTTGTTGGTCAACTCCAGGCTGTACGCCTGGGCCATTCCCTGATGTTTGACGTCCGGAAGGTAACCGACAAAGATTCCATCGAAATCGATCAATACGTCGGAATCTGCCGGAGTGATTCGCTTAAAACCGCCTTCGACCGGAGCGTACCCTGCCCACAACCAGGTGTCAGGCCCGGAGTTCCGGTACCAGGTTCCCACGAACACGTATTTCTTACCGTTGCCATCCAGGTCCACCTCCACCTTTTTGACCACTAGCAGTCTCCCGACGTTCGTGACCCGATCCGGCACGTTCATTGCGAGATAGTCCGCGATTGGGTCGGTGATCGGCGATTCTGCGACCGCACTGAGAGTCGTCAAGAATATCGCAGCAATAAGTGGTAGTAGGCGCCTAGGTGACATGAGGTAAAGTATGCCTCGAAACTCCAGCGTAAAATTCCCAAAAAAGTGTGGAAATCACCGAGCAAAATCTCCGATATTGAGCATCTGTTTTTGCAGCGCTTTCGAGTATGATCGGCCGCGTTGTACGAGATCTGGACCTCCGCGAGATACCCAAGAAAGCGCTCCCCCTATATGGCCTATCTGGAACTGAATCAAATCGAGAAACATTACGATTCTTTTCATGCTCTGAAAAATATCGACCTCCAGGTCGAGAAAAGTGAATTCGTTGTTTTCGTCGGACCATCTGGCTGTGGAAAAAGCACGTTGCTGCGTTCGATCTGTGGCTTGGAAGCGGTGACCAGTGGTACAATCGTGCTCGATGGCCGGGACATCACGAATGTCCACCCGTCAAAGCGAAACGTTGCGATGGTTTTCCAGAACTACGCTCTGTTCCCACATCTGAGCGTTTACGATAATATTGCATTTGGTCTGAGTCTTCAGGGGCTTTCCAAGGAAGACATTCGGACCCGAGTCCAACGTGCCGCGAACCTTCTTCGACTCGAGTCGCTGCTGGATCGCAAGCCGAAGCAGTTGTCCGGCGGTCAGCGACAACGTGTTGCGATTGGCCGCTGCATCGTAAAACAGCCTAAGCTATTTCTCTTCGATGAGCCTTTATCCAATCTCGATGCGAAGCTGCGTGTCCGGATGCGGGTTGAACTTTTGAACTTGCATTACGATACTCAAAATACAGTCGTGTATGTGACACATGACCAGGTTGAAGCCATGACGATGGCCGACAAAATCGTTGTTCTGCAGGATGGCTTGATAGAGCAAGTTGGTTCTCCAATGAACTTATATGAGCATCCGGTGAACAAGTTTGTTGCCGGGTTCATCGGATCGCCGCAAATGAACTTCATTGATTGCATAGTGAATTCTGAAGGTTCGAACGGGATATCTGTGAACGTGGAGGGTCTCGGAAAACTGGAGGTGCCTGTGGTTGCCGAACCGGCCCTGTCGGCGAAGCCTCTAACGGTTGGTATCCGGCCCGAGCACGTGGAGTTGGAGAGCGGCCCGACAAAAAGCGCGGTTCCCGGCGTGGTTAACATCGTTGAAAACCTCGGCGGAGAGACTTATCTCCATGTCGAAATCTCGCCCCAACTACCGCTGGTCATGGTCAAACTCCACGGTTCCCGTGGGCCTACCCGAAGCGAACGAGTCTCGCTGCATTTTCCGCCCGACAAGATTTACCTGTTTGATGCCAATGAATCGGCAATTCCGAGCCGTCCGATAGGCTGAATATCTGCAACCAACAACCTCCAACCATCACAACCTCCAATGAGTGCAATCGTCGATAAACTTCCAAAAACAATGCCCGCCGTCATGGCGCATGGACCGCAGGATTACCGGCTCGAGGAACGGTCAGTGCCGAAACCCGGTCCCGGCGAGGTTCTGATCAAGGTGCAATCCACAGGGGTCTGCGCCAGCGACATCAAATGTTATACTGGAGCCGCTCTTTTCTGGGGTGACGAAACCCGCAAAGGGTATTGCCAGGCTCCGGTGACTCCTGGTCATGAGTTCGTCGGTGAAGTGGTTGGCCTGGGGGATGGTGCCGGTGAATTGTATGGACTTAAAATCGGCGACCATGCCATCAGCGAGCAAATTGTTCCCTGCTGGAACTGTCGGTACTGCAAGTCGGGAGCGTATTGGATGTGCGCTGTTCACGACATTTACGGATTTCGCCAGCGTACTTATGGCTCTTGGGCCAACTATATGGTATTCCCGGCCGGGGCACTGAATTATAAAGTGCCGGAGCACATCCCGTATCATCACGCCGTTTTCATTGAACCGTTAGCCTGCTCAATCCACGCGGTCGAAAGAGGCGATATCAAGTTTCAAGATACTGTGGTCATTGCCGGCTGCGGCCCCTTAGGCCTTGGGATGATCGCTGCAGCGAAAATGAACGGTGCTGAACGGATCATCGCTCTCGACCTGAGCGATGACCGCCTCGAAGTCGCAAAGCGGACTGGGGCGAATCTGGGCATCAATCCAAAGAAAGAGGATGCCGTCAAAAAGGTTCTCGATCTGACAGATGGATACGGATGCGATGTTTACATCGAAGCCACCGGACATCCCTCCGCAGTTGAACAGGGTCTGATGATGATCCGAAAATTAGGGACGTTTGTGGAGTTTAGTGTGATGCGGGAAAAGGTCACCGTGGATTGGACCATTATTGGGGATACGAAAGAACTGAATGTGCACGGTTCACATCTTGGTCCGCGTTGTTATCCAGTTGCGATCCGAATGATCGAGCAAGGCTTGTTGCCAATGGATGAAATTGTGACTCACCGGCTTTCATTGAGCGATTTCCAAAAAGGAATTGATCTTGTGATCTCCGGCCTGACTTCGGTGAAGGTCACGCTCGAGCCGTAAACGAGTGGCTTGCAGGCAGGAGCCGTATGTTTGGACGTACCTCTCTGAAAAAGGAACCGCCGAAATGCTCGGCGAAGCCTCGATTTGCGGCTGGGCCCCAGGCATCACTCTCCGATTCGGAAAAAGAGTCATCGGCCCACGGACAGCCGAGGTATGATTTTCGATTCGGGGATGTCCTAATCGATGTTTCGGACTCGCGTCACAAATCTGCCGGGCTTGGGTTTGTCCAGACGAAGCTGGAAGTCGGAGCAATAAATGACCCGCTGGAGCGCGAAGCGGATCGAGTGGCCGGGCAAGTGATGCGTGCGTCCGGCCTGGGAAATTCCTCGAGCACACAGGCTGCCGGGAGCCATCACGAAGCGGGACGCGGCCTGCGCGCGATGGCTCCAGACTGTATTGAAAATATGCTGTCATCGGAGGGGCGGGCGCTCGATCGATCGGCGCGCGACTTTTTCGAAAATCGGCTGCAGCGAGACCTCTCGCGTGTGCGCATCCACGACGAACCTGACGCTGGGGATTCGGCACGGTCCATCGGCGCGAGGGCGTATACCGCGGGATCAGATATCGTCTTCGGGCCGGGGCAGTATTCGCCCGGGAGCATCGCCGGCAGGCATCTGATCGCTCACGAATTGGCGCACGTTATCCAGCAAACAGGCGCTCCGGAATCCGGCCGAGCACGCGACGCCGGTGGGCCCTCCGTTGTCGGCCACTCTGCGGCACCGAAGATTCAGCGACAGGCCGTACCTCCGGAAGAATATGGGCGACTGATCGAGGAAATTGACGCCAAACTCGCCGATCCTAAACTTTCCGACGAGGAGCGTCTGAAGCTACAGCGTGAGCGTCACGAATATTACGAGTACCTACGCGATTGGGAGGACTCGAGGCAGGGATTGCCCGCGGGTCAAAGGTTCACCGCTCCGCCTTCCATGCCCAAAGCAACCCCAAAATTCCAGCCGCGTGAAACCGCTCCGAGCACTCCGTCGGTGGCGTCCGGAGCGCCAGGAGAGAAACTCAAATCTGTTCCAACCACTGGTTCGGCGGGCAACCAGGCGGCCTCGGCGAAAGCGCAGGCCGGGCAGGGTGCCGGAAAGAGCGCAGTCCCCCCGCCTTCGACGCCGTATGTAGAACCTGTTACTCAACCTGCGAACAAGGAGGAGCGGGCGAAACGCGACGAGGAATCAGCGATTGGAAAGCGACTGAATGAAATGGCCGTGTCAGGCGATTTGAGCGACATCAAGCGCGTGGAAGGTCGGGGCCGGGTAAAAGGCAAGGAGAGCCCGGACTACGCATTTGAACTAAAGGGTGGTTCGTTTATTTACGGAGACCTTTACAGCCCAGCAGTCAGCACTCCCGTGGACAATGTTGTCGACAAGGTAATCGAGAAGAAGTCGGCGCAGGGCGAGATCTTGGTTTTGCATCTCGTTGGTTTCGATAAGCCGCTGGAGTTTGCGCAGAGCGTTGCGGAGGCTCTGATCGTGACGCCCAACCATGGGCTCAAACGGATGGTCGCCTTCGCCGACAAGAAGCTTCTGATATCGCGCTCACTGGAGGTCAATAGCAAGGCGCTTCCGACGATCCAGAAAAGGGTGGAGGCGCGCCGGGAAGAGCAACGTAAGGCGGAGAAAGTGACGCGCCCGGAATGGGCGAAGCCACAACAGGAGAGGCGGATTAAGGAGTCACCGAAGTTGTCGCCGGAAACGGTGGAGAAGCTTCGCTTGACGGTGGCCAAAGACGAAATCAGAGCGCTGATCGAGTCCGATCCGAAGCAATCAAGGGAAGAACCGAACCGTTCTTCGAGAAAAGGTTTTTTCAATGATCCGAATGCTTTGGATATAGCACCGAAGACCGGGACTGGCATCAGCACCCAGGGAGCAGTGGAAGGAGCGGGGCAGATGGCGCTCAGCAGTCAACTCTCAGCGGTGCGAGACGCGGAACTGAACAAGGCGTTGAATCAATGGGACGCTTTGCAGCCGAAGATCAACGAACTACGTTCCAGAGGTTACAACGTCACGATTACGGTGGTGGCGCAAGTGCCCAAACAACCAGACGTTGCGGGTTATGCGACTGGCGTCGGAGACGCCACCCAGGTGGTGTATTTCGAAAAAATGTATATCGCCCAGTTCTCCTTCGCCAAGAAGGCGGGAGCCCGGATGGTTCCAGCAAATCAAAACGAACTCGACTCTATGGGTCCGGTATCCGCAGATCAGTCCGCAGCGATGGATAAATTCGGGACTGAAGACCGGTATGACGAGCCTGCCTGGATTGATGCGATGCAGGAGCAGTACCAAATTTATAAGAGTGCGGGGGATTATAAACCACCTAAGCAGGGATTCCGGTTTGAGGTTAGGGATTTGACATTGCCGGCTTATGAATAAATCTGCGTCGCCGCTCTATTGAACTGCTAACACCATTGGCGCGTCGGGATTTGCGAAATCGATACTGAAATACTTGCTGTAGAATTCGCCCTTCTTTGTTTTCACGGCTTGCCGGACTCTGACCGTCGTTGGCGAAAGCCAGCCCGGATCGATCACGAGACGACCTTCGTCCGCATCGGCTGGAAGGGGGATCAACTTTTCGGCCCGAACTTCGCTGACGTTCCCACCCCGCACGATGAAGAAGTAAAGATTGCCGGCCCTTCTACGGTTGAGTTCGTCAAGGGCGACAACAGTCCCTTCTTCGTTCCAGAAAACACCAAACGCTTTGGCGAATCTCAGATCAACACTATTCGGTTCAGGATAATAGGCATTCACGGATGCCAACTCTTGGCCGGTCTGAACTTGGATGAGACGGTAGCGAATCTGGGTGCCGGGATCGACTACCCATTCGTACTTCCCGTCCGGGCTTGTTGATCTTCCCCGTGGGAGGTACGGATCACCCGCTAACGGCGGATTTTGGGCGATAGCCGCAGAGGCGATAATGACCGTCAATAATATCACTGCAAATGAAAAACTCTTCGAACTGCGCATCTCAGTTTCCTCCTGTTTTCCAGCCTGGTCCCCGGTGGACGATGTAAATCTGTCCATACTCGTTGCTCTGGACTTGGTTCTGAAAATCTTGTTCGACTTGTCCCGATGAGCGGTCGCCCGCGAGGTTGTAGACATCCACTCGGCCTGCGCCGTTAGAATCGTAATCCATTCGACCCGCGTCCGAGCTCGCCCACATCCCAGTTGCTCCCGTGTCGTTCGCTTCCGCGTACATATTCAACGCTGGAATGTAGATAAGAGATCCACGCGGGATCAGGTTGAAGTCGACCGATACGGTGGTCCCTTCAACCGCAAGCGGATCCCCGTTCGTCCAGGTAGTCCCCATCCAGTTCGCCGAAGTTGCCGTTGGGTATTGCCAATCCAGGTCTTTGTTCGAGTAGGCTGTGAGCCTTGCGTCATATTGGTCCCATTGCGAGAGCTGGTCCTGGGTCGGATCCGTCAGGCCATATTTCTCACGAAATGCCTCCTGATTCTGGTTCGCATTCCCGCCCAAAATCCCGAGATCACCGTTCCCTGGGGCCGTGGCGGCGTTGTTGGTCCTTGGAGTAATTGAACCACGGTCAGCGGAACCTGCGATCTGATTTCCTTGGCTGATGTCTGCCTCGCCTGGTCGCGAAGGATCAGATGAAATTTCCGATTCTTCATTGGGTTCGTTGTCACATCCGAGAATGAAAATAGTCATCATAAAAGCGGCTATTCGAACAATATGCACCCCTAGACCGTTCATGGATTGGTGCGCGTGAGCCGAGCAGGTCTACTGATTCTGAGTCGGCGCTTTGGGCAAAGCTCGTAGAACAAATGCGTAACAACCGTTGTTGCCCGAAAACCGCTTCAGCCAGGTCGCGATAGAGAAATTCTTGACCCACGCACCGTCAAGATGGGCGTCTGCGCTGTCGATTGATCCATCGCGCCCGACGATTCCTGCATGCCCGAGGTAAATCGGCCCGGAACGGGAAAAACAGGTCGGGCTGACCATAATCGACCCGGGCGGTGCGCTCCCGGGCTCCACTTCCGTGGCAGGCCCGTTACGGAGACGTCGCAGAATCTCCCTTGTCGAGTTCGATTCCAGTCGGAACCCGCAGATCGGGTAGATAATCCGATCAATTGCATCTCCGACGAAGCTCACCTCTGGATTCCGCGCCGGATATCTCTTTGCGGCACGATTTTCTTTTGTCCGGTTTCGCCTGTTCAGGAGAGTTGCGACTCCGTCCAGGACTGCTGCATCGATTGCGGTTTCCTGGTTCTTTCCAAATGGAGAAAGAGAAGTGTCAGCGGCAACGATGATCGGCTCAGTACCAGCTTGCCGCTGGACGAGGACAAGCCCGGAAAGTTCATTCTGTTCAAGGGCAAACAGGTAATAATCGATCTTCCTTGAAGTGATCGTACCGCAATACTCAAACTCTGTTCTAGAGGCGGACTGTTCGACGAGGCCGCGCGCTTCAGCAACCCCATCCTCCGATTGCGCCGGCGCAGTACCGCAAATCGACGCCCACACAACCAGACAAAAAGCAGCTCGACAGAAAGACATAACACTTCAGTAAAGTGTTTTTAGATAGAAAGCAACTTTTTAAATAAATGTTTCGACCAGCTGAGGCCATCGTCCACCAAATACGCCATATAAGTCGTATAGGCCTAATAAGTCGTATACGATCCCATTTCCCCCGGCCGCGCTACGTTGAACCGCTTTGCCTTTTCGGATTGCCCAAACGGCCGGAAAATTGGGAGAATCCTATTTAACTGCGCCCATCGTTAACCCCCGCACCAGCTGCCGTGACACGATGATGCTGAATATAATCACCGGCAGGGCAACCAATGTGCCTGTTGCCATGATCTGGCCCCACGGTGTTTCATAGCCACTTAGAAAACTGGTGGCAACAACCGGGGCAGTCTTTGCGTGATCGCGCGTCAGCACCAGCGCATAAAGAAGCTCGTTCCATGAAAAAATGAAGCTAAAGATCGCCGAAACCGCAATGCCGGGTGCGGCTAGAGGAAGAGCGATACGCCAGAAGATACCAAAGGAGCTATACCCTTCTAGAGTCGCTGCTTCGTCGAGCTCTTTAGGAATATTGCGAAACTGATCGGTGCAGATCCAGACGACGATCGGTACGTTAAAAGTCAGGTAGATCAGAATCAGAACGAGTTGGGTGTCGAGAAGCTTGAATTGCCGCGCGAGCAGGAAAAAAGGAAGCGCCATGACGATCGGGCTAATCATGCGATTGCTGATAAACCAGAACCAGAGATCCTCTTTCGCTTTGAACTCGAATCTGGCCAGAGCGTAGGCAGCCGGTGTTCCCAGTATCAATGCAAGCGTGGTCGTCGAGAGAGCTACGATCAGCGAATTTAAAAGGCAGGCGCCAATATTAAATTTCTGATCGGCGGTGATGTAGTTGTCGAGTGTCGGTTTAAATATGAATTGCGGCGTGGAAGAAAGAATCGCTGCTTGTTCTTTAAAGGAGGTTGTGACCATCCAGTAAAACGGGAAGACACAGATAACCGCGACAAGCAGCAACAGAGCGAAATGTCCCGGATGAGAGCGGTGCTTCGTGCCTCCGATTGTTGATTTAGGAGCGGCCATAACGATCAACCTCAAATCTCTTTGTAGATGAGCCTGATATAAATTCGGGAAAGCACGGTCGCGACAATCAAAAGAATGATCGCCTGTGCACAAGCGACTCCTTGATCAAAGGCTCGAAATCCAATGCGCTGAACGAATAGGCTGATCAGCTCCGTAGCAGAGCCGGGTCCTCCTTTAGTCATGATGTACACGACATCGAACAGTTTCAAGATATCGGCCGTCCGCAAAATCAAAATAGCGGTAATTCCTGGCAACATGAACGGGAGCTGCACCCTCCATAGGACATGCCACCAGTGCGCGGTTTCAAGTTTAGCTGCCTCCTCGATCTCTTGCGGCACCATCGTCAGGCTCGAAAATAGCACCAATGCGCAGAACGGTGTCCATTGCCAAACTTCCATCACGGAGATCGCTAAAAACGCCAGGTTTGGGTCCGCCAACCAATCAGGGCGCGAATGGAAGAGAACGCTCCAGATATAATTGATAACCCCATAGTTGCCGTCAAATAGCAGCCGGCCGGTCAACCCGACAACTGCAAACGTGGTAGCCATCGGGACGACCAAAGCGACTCGGCATATTTTCTTGAGAGTCTCGTTTCCTTGCTGGTGCAAAAGGAGGGCGATGGTTAGGCCAAAGACGAGCTCCAGCGGAAGAGTAATAATCAAAAAAAGAAATGTTCTGATAAGCGCGTCGCGGAACGAATCGTCCTGGAAGATTGCGATATAATTGTCGAACCAGGTGATCGGAGCGTTATAGAGAGGCCAGACGCCGAGTATATTTCCCGTCCAATGGACTTTAGGCAGAATGAACTCGTGGAACGAAACTCCTAGCGCGAACAGCAAGGGAAATATCCCAACTCCAAATAGAACAATTACGGCAGGCGCGAGAAAAAAGAATGCGCCGGTCGAATAGGTTTTTTTTGTTTTCCTTGCGCTCACGGTGAAGAGCTATTCCAGTGCGGGAAGTCGAAGACCCTCGCCGCAAGCCCCATGCACAGGAGGCCTGCGGCGAACAGATCGGTTAACGGCTCATTGAGCCAATGGCTTTTTTCCGTCGTAGTACCCGGCCTTCTTCAGGACGTCGTCGACGCGTTTATCGATCTCCTCAGAAGCCTGTTTCACGGTCGCCTGTCCATCCTGCATCTTTGTGCCCCATTCGGCGATGATCTCAGAAAGCTGCGGCCATTCAGCAAACCGAGGACGAAATTCCGGAACTCCTTGCTGCCACGATTCCACCATCGGCGGTATGAAAGGATACTTGGCAACAAAGTCCTTATCCTGATAGGTCGATTGGCGCCCACTGACACCTCCGTTCTCTACATACTCTTTGGCTTTCGCTTTCGACGTTATCCACTCAATGAACAACCACGCGGCCCCCTGCTTCTTGTCATCAGCCTGCTTGGCCACAGCGAGGGAAAATCCGCCGAGCGCGGGTTTCCGGCCGGCCGGTCCCTTCGGTTCCGGCGCGATCGCAAGGTCATTGACGATCTTCGAGGTTTTGGGGTCGGCTAGTGTCGAGTAAAACGCGGACCATTCCGTGATCATTGCCACTTGTCCCTGGGCGAGAGCATTGACCGCTTCGTTGTGATCAAAATCGACAATCCCAGGTGGCATGATCTTTTCAAGTTTCTGCCGGAATTCGAGTCCTTCCTGGTCCTTCGGATCAGCAAGATTCGCTTTGAATTTGGCATCCAGGAGCGATCCTCCCCACGGCCAGATGAAACGCATAAAACTATCGCAAGACTGGGTTTCACCACGTCGCGACTGAAGGGCGTACGCGAACTTGCCGTTGCCCGTCAACTTGGGTCCGTAAACGTTCAGTAGATCGTCCCAAGTTTCCGGCGGCTTGTCGAAACCCGCTTGGCTCAACATCGTTTTGTTGTAGAAGAGGAGCCCGGAATAGTTGTCGAACGGCAATCCGTAGACCTTGTTGTCCCACGTACCAAAAGCGTTTAACAGGAGCGGGAAAAAGTCACTCATGTCAAGGTCCGGATCAGTGAGATTCGGGAACTTCTTCTGAAGCTCATCGATTGGCACGATCCAACCTGATTCGGCGAACTCACCCAACCAGACAAGGTCGACTAATGCGATTGAGAGATCGCCCTGTGCGCTGAAATCGAGAACTTCTTTCTCTCGGGTGCTCTCGTAAGGAACAATTTCGTAAGAGACTTTGATGCCAGTCTTTTGCTCGAATTCGGGCAACATTTTGATCGTCGCCCGGTATCCGGGACGATCGAGGAAGATTACTTTGATCTCCGTTCCTTTATAGTCTTTGGATGCTTCCTCAAGGGACCAAGCGTTCGCAACGCGTAATCCAAGACTCAGGAAGGCGACTCCAGCACATAGTGCGCAAAGGAGTTTTTTCATATTGTTTTGAGCGCCATCACGGAATGGCAGGGGGGTTTTTGGGTGTCGGTTAGTTAATTAACTTCGGGACAACTGAAGGTGGCGAATCTAGGGCGATTGAGGCAACGCTGCCAGCGTCTGGATCGCCAAAAACAAAACGCATCCAAAGCCCAGGTGCCCCGAATCGAGTGAATGAAAGCGAAGTTTTGCTCAGATTCCAAGCATAATACTCTGTTTCAATCAGCCGTCCGTATGTTCAGGCATATTCATCAATCGAGAGAGCGCGACCGGCAATCCGATCAGCGAAGTGACAACCGCATCGGGCTCTGCCAGTTGGTCAAGGGTCGGCGCGGGCGGTGCGTCTCCGCGAAGCAGCCAGATGGTTCGCAACCCCAGACTTTTGGCGGGGCGAATATCGCTGTCGAGACGGTTCCCGACATGCACGGCGCGACTTGCCGGGATGGCCGCCTTCTCGAGCGCGTACTGAAAAATCTTCGTATCTGGCTTTTCGATTCCAACAACGTCGGCCAAAGCGATGACGTCGAAAAGGTCGTGCAATCCATCTCTGCGAAGAGCCCGGAGCGCAGGCTCGCCCGAGTTCGCGACAAGACCTAGTTTAAATTTGGAAGCCAGAACCGTGAGTGTCGGCTTTACATCCGGGTAAAGTGCGGACGCCGGGTATTCCCAGAAACGCTTCGCCAATGCGACGAGCTTGGAACGGTCTCCTTGAGCGAATCGATTGGCAATCGCAGTGCGAAGGGAACCGGCGGAACGACCTCGCTCGGAATCGTAGACTGCCCAGAATTCTTCCTCTTTTAACCCGGGATGAATCTGGCGGGCCGCCCGGAGCAGGGCGCGGGTGTAAGTATCGTCGTCGTAAATCGTTCCGCCGAGATCAAACAGGATGAGCGCGATGTCATCCTGATCGAGAGTATCGTCCACCATGGGTGCATGGGCGAGTAGAAGCCCTGACGCGGCAAGCGCTTCCATGCCAACTGGTTGACTCGCACGGCTGGTCACAATTGCTTCCTCCACTTCCGGAGGCAGGGTCAGAAACAATGCCATCAACCCGCCAATTGCGTGGGATATGGCAAAAACCCAGATCACGCCGGCAACCCCGAGGGGGCCGATAAATATGGCAACGATAGTCGGTCCGAGCCATGCACTGGCAGCCGCACCGAGATTCAGCATCGAGATTGCTCCCCCTTTGTTCTCTGGAGCGAGCGAAGGCATGATCGCGGAAAGCGGCACATTGCCCGCAAGTGTCGCTCCGTAAATCATCGCAACGAGGACCGACAGCCAGTAATGGCTCCGGAACGTGTTCGGGACATAATACAAAAGGAGAGTTGCAACAGCGCAGCCCAAGCCGCCGATGTACGCGACAGTTCGGCGCCAGCCGAGCCTATCCCCGAAAAAGCCCATGAACAGGTTCCAAATAATGTTGCTAAGGAACATGTAACTGAGCAGCCGCAGCCATCCGCTCAGGCTGAAGCCTATTGTCCGCGTAAAGAAGGTCGGCAGGAAAACCAGAAAACCGAATTGAGGCGCTGTGTTAAGCAACCGGACAATGCATCCGATTGTGATCTTCGGTTTTTCCCACGCGATTGAGATGCTGGAGAAAGCGGAACTCACCGACCGTTGTCCAGCCGGTAAAAGGCGCCGAAGTCCCTTTATTTCGGCGATTCCAAAGAGCGTGACTAAACCTCCAATTACTACGAAACCGAGCGCAATCCAGAGCGTTCCATACTGGCCAAAAAACGGGATCAGGAAGCTGGCCAAAAATGCACCGAGCGTCGGCATCCCTCCGGTAAAGGCAAACCAGAACCATCCGACAGCGATGCCCAGATTTTTCAGTGATGTCGTTTGAACGATCCAGACAAGAAAAGCGTAAGCGAACAGAGGGTAACCGAATCCGCGTAATCCGTAGGCAACAACCATCATGGGATAGTCAGTGCCCGGCACGCCGAAAATCAGGAAAAAGATCTGAAACATCCCCCACAAGGCAAGCCCCAGCCACATCACAAGACGAGGGCTCCACATGTCCGATAATATTCCGGCGGACCGGGATGCGATCGCCGCTGTGATCCCGTAGACGCCAAACATCGCTCCGACCTGTCCATGCGTTACTCCGCTTGTTAACAGGAATGGTGCGAGATAACCGGATTCGATTCCGTCTCCGATCATGAAGAGGAGCAGTCCCAGATAGCCCCACGCCAGCGCTCGAGGAAATGAAAAGCGCTCCAAGAAAGAAGCCCGCTGAACCATACCGTGCGACACCTGGAACGCAGAAGCCATCGCACGAGATATTACGCTGACCGCTCTCATTCCGCGAAACGGAAATCTTCCGAATCGCAGATTAAACCAGGCGCTCGCCGCAGGGCACGCCAGTCGACCAGACAGCTCCCTCAAGTTCCAACAAGAGTGGCGGCATTTAGTCCCATACGCCCCATAGGCCTCATCGATCCCATACGTGCCATAGAGTTTGAGAGCAAACTGACAGTATTTGGTCAGGGCTATCAGCGGTCGGCGAGAAGCGATCGATGGACGCCTAACAAGTCTGTCCGAATCGGATCGGTGCCCGGAGAATATTTCGTTATTTTGAGCGAATTCAGTCCCGGAATGAGAAATCGTACACTGCATGGTTCCGCGTCGTGCGTAGCCGCGTACCGGCAACCGAATAGCGAGAATCCGCTTTCCTCCAGAAATGTGGTCACGGTATCTGGCTTGAGTCCATACGGTGCCAAGACATCGTTAGCGAGTTCAAAGAAGATCATTTTGACGGCACCCCGGGCGAAGGAACGAGTCAGCCCTCGGAAGGCATTGAGTTCCTGGCCTTCGATATCGATCTTCAGAAGCGTGATGGTATCGATTGCGCGCTCCTCGATATAATCATCCAGAACGACATTTTGGACGATTTCTTCGCCGGCAGAGCTAACTCTTGAGCGGCCGGTGAATTTTGGATCAATCGCAAACCGGGAACTACCGGGGTGATCCGATATGCATCCTTGAATAATTTCGAACTGGGTCGAAGGAATGATCGAACTCGATTTGCGGATGTAATTAATCAGGTTCGAATTTGCCTCGAAAAGATGGCAGGAGACCCGTGCTTGATCTATCAACGGCAACAGTCCAAATGTGCATAGGCCAAAATTAGCTCCGCAATCGAAATAAACTCCTCCTTCGGCTAAAACAGTCTGCGCGAGTTCGAAATAATCAGGTTCAAACGACTTTTTCAAAAAGACGTTCCGCATCTCCGGATCGTGCAAATCCACGTAGGCCGTTGCGTTGCCGTTAAAGGTGATCCACTGATTGTGCGCGCGTGGGAATAGCCTCAGGAGCAAATTGACCAATCGATGCCGCCGCATCCAGGCAGGCAACGGATCCAACACCTGTTGTAAGTCCGTGCTCCCTTCCATCGCTTTTCAGAGTAACTCTATCATGCCGCCTTGGAGGCAGATTCTTCACGCTATTCTGACAATGCTCTGGCAAATGTCTGCAAGATAAGTGCAGCAGAGGTGGCCCCGGCATCGAGCACACCGCGCGATCTTTCTCCCAGCCGCGCCGAGCGGCCAATCCTCGCGACAAGATCGATTGTTGAATCCTTGCCTTTCTCCGCCGCTGCGGCCATGTCTTTCAGGGCCTCTTCAAGGGTTGCTCCTTTATCGGTAGTTGCCTGATACGCCTCCTGCGCCGGAACGACTGCGTCCATGAGAGTCTTGTCACCTACTTTTGCTCCTCCAAGATCTTCCAAGCCCTCTCGAGCCGCCTTGAGCATCTCGCCGAACAGCGGTGCGTCGACTTCCATGTGGCCCTTGGCTTTGAGACTCATCTGGATAAAAAAGGTGCCGTAGATTGGTCCCATTGATCCGCCGATCTCTGTCATCAGCGTTTTACCGATCAATCCGAGACCGTCGCTCAAGGAGATTTGTCGATCGGCAAGGCGCTCTTTGATGAGATTAAATCCTTTCGCCATGTTGATCCCATGGTCTCCATCGCCGATCTGACCGTCCACATCGCTTAGGTAAGCTTTGTTATCCACGATCGTTTGAATAAGAGCCAAGACGACCGGCCGACCATTCGAGCAATTAAAGCTAGCCATGGCTATTAGTGCGCGAATTGAGTTAACCCCATGCTGTCCGCCTCGGCATCCACCAACTCCTTAAGCTCATCATCCACTCTCATGAGAGTAAATGTGATGCCCATCATTTCGAGGGAAGTAAAGTAATTGCCAACGTACGCGCGGTGAATGGTAATCTTCGCCTCCTTGAGGATGTCGTAAGCTTTGTTGAATGCGATGTAGAGCTCCATTACCGGCGTCGCGCCAAGACCGGAAACCAGAATAACGACTTCGTCTCCGTCTTGGAACGGAAGATCTTTCAGGATTGGTTCCAACGCCAGAGCGGCGATTTCGTCCGCTGTGCCCAGATCAGTCACTGCGACGCCCGGTTCGCCATGGTGCCCGATTCCGACTTCCATCTTTCCGGGTTCGATCGAGAAATTCGGCTTCCCCGCGGCCGGGATCGTGCAAGGTGTCAGCCCAACACCGACACTCCGCGTATTGTCGATCGCTTTTTGGGCCACTCGGATCACTTCTTCAAGCGAACCTCCTAGAGCGGCTTTTGCTCCCCCGACTTTCCACATCAGCACCTCACCAGCAACGCCACGGCGCTTGTTTGCTTCCTCTTTGGGGGCCGAGGCAACGTCGTCGTTCGCAATGACCGTTTTTACTTCGATGCCTTCCATTGCGGCAAGTTGCTTGGCCATTTTCACGTTCATGTTGTCGCCGGCATAGTTGCCATACAGACAGGCGATCCCGGCACCTCCATTTGCCGCTTTGAAGGCATCGAAGAACGTTTGCGCGGATGGGGACGAAAAGATTTCGCCAACCGCCACGGCGTCACACATGTTTTTGCCGACATACCCGACAAATGCCGGTTTGTGACCTGACCCGCCGCCGGTGACGACGCCAACCTTCCCCTGGATCGGGGCTTTGATATACTTCAAGACCCGCGGATTTTCTTCACTGGTGGTGACGAGATCTTTGTGGCATTTCGCAAAGCCTTTGAGCATGTCTTCGACGACAAGATTCGGATCGTTGATTATGCGCTGCATAGGGGGGTGTAATTTCGGGGTTATTCTTTGTGGAATTGTTCGTCGATTTCTATCATGCGCTGCACCTTCGCCTCGGAACGCCCGCCTTGGTATTCGGAAGCAAGCCAGGTATCGACCAGCGATTTAGCCAACTCTTCACCGACTATGCGGCCTCCAAGCGTCATGATCTGGCAATCGTTACTTTTTCGAGAACGTTCCGCCGAATACGGGTCGTGGCAGACAGCCGCGCGGATCCCTGGCACTTTGTTGGCCGTGATCGCAACTCCGATTCCGGTGCCGCACATCAAAATTCCGCGGTCATGCCTTCCGGATGCAACTGCCTGCGCCACAGTCAACGCAACATCGGGATAAAGCACCGATGGATCGGGACCATTCACCCCATAGTCTTCGACAGCTATCCCTTTCCGCTTCAGGTAATCGACAATTTTAGCTTTAAGTTCGAAAGCTGCGTCATCGGCTCCCACAGCGATCGATTTGCTCGAATTGCTCATATCGCCGGTTAAGGCTCCAGAACGATTTTCAGCGATTTCTCCCCTTTTTTCATCATGTCGAATCCCTTTTGATATTCGTCCAGCGAAAGCCGGTGGGTTACAACGCCTTCGGTCGGAAGCCGGCCGTTTGAGATCGCATCGATAACGAAGGGGTAGCAGTAGGGACCTAGATGAACGCCGAGAATGTCTAGCTGTTTCCGATCGGAAATGATGCTCCAATCCACCGTCACGTCATGAGAAAAAACGCTGAATTCCACGAATCGCCCGAGTTTCCGGATCATTTGCAACCCTTGGACGACGGCGTCCGGGTGCCCGGTCGCTTCAATGTAAATATCGCATCCGTACCCGTCGGTCATTTCCTTCACGATTTTCACGACATCTTGTTCCAACGGATTCAGAATAAGGTCCGCTCCGAAGTTTTTCGCGAGCTCCAAACGTTCCGGTTTGGTGTCGATCACAACCAGTTTCTTCGGATTGCGCAATCTTGCACAACCAACCATTCCCAACCCTAACGTGCCGGCGCCCGCAAGAACGACAAAATCATCGAGTTGAATGTCCGCTCGTTTGACGCACCAGGCAGAGCAAGCGAACGGCTCGACGAGAATCGCTTTTTCGAGAGGCAAATCCTTCGGGACCTGATGGTTGATAGATTCTTTCGGGTACCGCATGTACTCGGCGAACCCGCCGTTCACATTGTGCTGAAAACCATAGACGTCGTGCTTCTCACACATCCAGTACTCGCCCCTTTTACAGAACCGGCATTCCCAACAGGGAACGATCTGTTCTGAAATCAATCGGTCTCCGAGCTTCACCTTGCCGGCTTTCGCAACATTTTCGCCGATCTCTACGACGTCGCCGATGAATTCGTGTCCTGGGATCATCGGTGCCTTGATATAAGGGGGCTGACCGTTACCGCCCCAAAACGACTCAGCGCCCACATACGATTTGATATCGCCGGCACAGATTCCGCAGCCTTCGACTTTAATGATGATATCATCGGCCCCGGCTCTTGGGACGGAGACGGTTTCCATGCGGTAATCGCCTGGCGCATAGGCAACCACAGCGCGCATTGTTTTGGGGAGGTTAACTTGTTTTGGGGTCGGCACAGATGCCGGTGCCGCCATCGTTGCGGGACTCATAGGTCAGTTCCTTTTTTGATGTTGATGGAATTCGAGGGCGAGAACGGGTTTCATCCGGTCCATTACCGTGGACCGATTACTCTATAAACGGTGATCAGGTCGGAGAGGGCTGCATACCGGGTCGCGCCAAACGCACCCCGGTCTCCGTGTCGAAAAGATTGAGGTCTTCGTCGTCCAAAGTCAGGTAGGCCTTGCTCCCGGGCTGATAACGCTTGGTTATCGGAAGGCTAGCCATAATTAGCAATTCACCATAACGTATTCCCACACGAGTTTCATCGCCAAGATTTTCAACGACAGAAATCGTTCCCGGGACCGCCGTCGTCGTTTTTTCCTGGCCGATATAGGCTCATCAATAGCGCCTATTTTTTTACCTGTTTCCCTGCCAGATGAAGCATGATGTCGGTCTTCGATATGGTCCCGATTAATCGGGACGAGGAAAGACTGTCTACGACCGGCATTCGTTCTGAAGGCGCCTCGGAAAATTTTTCGAGTGCGTCGCCCATGCGTTGCGAAGGGGAGATCCGAGGAAAATCCTTTATCATGATGTCTGCAGCCGTCATGCTCTTTGCGACGTCGGGTTGATCAAAGAGCTTTTTCAGGTCATGCACCGAAACTGCGCCGAGAAATTCCATTTCGTTGCCGACAATGTAGACATGCTGGAAACGGTGCTGCAGAAAGCTTTTTTCGAGATCGGAAAATGTGGCCGTAATCGGAAGGGTGACTGGGTCTCGACGGATCAGGTCGGATATTTTTGCTTCAGCGAGTTGGCGATTGAAAAATGCGGCCCCTTTGCGCTCAAGCGATTCCCCGTAAATGAACTGTTTTTCGAAGATGCTGCTGCAATAATATGCGATCACGCAGGTGACCATCAGAAGCGGTGCAATCGTGTAATCGAGGGTCAATTCAAAGGCCATCAGGATTGACATCAATGGCGCGCCGGTGCTTGCAGCGATAAACGAACCCATTCCTACGATCGCGTACATTGCCGGTTCGGAATGAAACGCGGGAAACGCGTAGAGAATCCCTCGACCGTAGAGCATTCCGAGCGCCGCACCGACGAAAAGTGTCGGAGTGAACACGCCGCCGACTGCACCGGAGCCAAATGTTGCAGCGGTCGCCACAAGCTTCAGGAGAAAGATCGCGAGGATTTCGTCCGAATACCAGTTGCCGTTATAGAGGATGGACAACAATCCCTGACCATTACCGCAGACATCCGGGCTTATGATCGCGAGTCCTCCCACAATAGCTCCGCCGAAAGCTATTTTTAATGGGACGGGAAGTGTGAGTTTGGAAAAAAGGCGCTGAACGAACCGCAAAAATCGGAGATAGGCAGGCGCCACAAAACCGGAGACCAATCCGACGCATGTCAGGGGTATCAGCTCGTACGGAGATTGTAAGACAAAGCCTGGCGATTTGTAAATTGGTCCGCCGCCGTGCAGCACCTGGGCGGTGAAAGTCGCGACGACAGCTGCGAGGATCAGCGGCCCGAGCGCTTCGACAACGACCGTTCCCAGGATGATCTCCGCGACAAAGAACGATCCGGCGATTGGAGCATTGTATGCACTGGCGATCCCCGCCGCCGCTCCGCACGCCACCAGTTGACGACGCTGCGCGACCGGCAGATCGCGAAGCTGAGCAATTAAAGAAGCCACAAGCGACGAGAGCTGCACAAGCGGCCCCTCGCGCCCGATCGAGGCACCGGTACTGATCGAAAACAGGGCCGAAAGAGATTTAACAACACTGGCCGGTAGTGAGATTGCGCCGGTTCCCACGACGATCGCCTCCATATAATCGGTCGTTGTCTTTTGCCGCACGCGGCTCGTAAGCCTGTTCCCGATCCAAAGGACGAGTCCTGCCAGCAAACCTCCCACCGTCGGAATCGCGACCCTCTGCCAAAGTGGCAGATGTGCAAAGGAAGAGATGATCTCCGAATTGCTGCCGGTGGCCAGGTAATGCAGAAAATCTGTGGCCCTGCGAAAAAGCTCCGCCGCGAGCGCGCCCAGCAGCCCTATAAGGGCCGCCCATCCAAGCATGAACTGCCGGTCGCCAATCCGAAAACGGTCAACGACCCAGATCTTCAGTTTCAGGAGTCCGCGCAGCAGTGGGTGGGGATCTTGTGACTGTTCTCCAGGCTGGTCCATGGGAAAGTTCTAAAGGGAAACCGAAACGGGAGCGGGTTGGCGGATTCGGATAAAAGACTTCTATTAACAGACCGGATTTGAGAAATCGAGAGGTACGTTTCGGAAACGATTCATCATCGCGATGAATCGAACCGACCGACGATGGACTGATTCTATGATCAAATTCCCCCGCTGCTTCGCGTTTTTCCTGCTGTTGATCGCCCCTTTCGCACTCTTCGCTCAAAACAAACCGAAAATCGTCATGGTGACGCATGGCCAGGCGGGCGATCCCTTTTGGGATGTCGTCCGAAATGGAGCGGAAGCGGCAGCTCGAGAGACCGACAGCGATTTTGAATATCGCGCCCCGGAACATTTCGACTTGGCCGCGATGTCCCGACTGATCGATGAAGCCGTCGCGTCCCGACCGGATGGATTAATTGTGTCAATCCCTGACGTTGCCATGGTTGGTCCTGCGATCAGGAGGGCCATCGCGGCAGGCATCCCGACCATTTCGATCAATTCAGGTTTAGCGGCATCCAAGCGCCTTGGGTGCTTGATGCATGTCGGCCAGGAAGACGAAGCGGCCGGCAGGAATGCAGGCGAACGCATGAAAGCTGCAGGCGTTCGAAACGCGCTCATCCTCAACCAGGAGCAAGGCAACGTTGGATTAGATCTGCGAATCAGAGGCTTCAAACAAGGATTTGAGGGCCCTTTCCATCATGTCGAGGTTCTATTCGTCACGATAAAGTCGAAAGAATCGCAGGACGCGATCACCGACTTTCTCGAGAAAAATTCTGGCGTCGACGGAATTGTCGGTCTTGGCCCGACCGCAACCGAGCCTGCGCTGCAAGTGGTGAACGATCTTGGCAAGACCGGCAAAATCAAGGTTTGCAGCTTCGACACATCCTCCGCGATCCTTCAGGCGCTCGTGGACAAGCGGCTTGAATTTGCCGTAGACCAGCAGCAATGGCTTCAGGGCTATCTGCCTGTCGTTTTCCTTGGAAATTATGTTAAATACGGAGCCATCGTGGAAAACGAATTGATCCTGACTGGACCAAGCTTTGTGACTTCGGAAAACGTGCAAAAAGTGATGAAGTTGCTCAACGGCGGTGTCCAGAAAGCCCCATAGCCAGGCCTGCGCTTTTCAGCAGAATGTTTCCAGCCTGACCTTGATTGCCGCATCAAGATCTTTCGCGGTGAGCCGGTCGAAACTGTCCAGGAATTTGACCCGAAACGTTCCGGGACCGTCGCCTTGTGCCCTTTCAGCCGCCCACTCCCCGGCAATGTCCACGAATGCCATAGCGTGAATCGCGGCGACTAAAGGAGTCGGTTGCACCGCCAGGAACGCTGCGATGATTGATGTCGCCACGCATCCCATCCCCGTGACGCGCGTCATCAACGGATGCCCGTTAGCCAGCGAAAAAAGCAGTCTGCCGTCCGACGCGTAGTCGATCTTCCCCGTTCCGACAGTGACACAGCCGGTCTGCCGGGCGGCGGCACGTACGATCTCCCCCGGTTCTTTCGGTTCTGAACCCGAGTCGACCCCTTTTCCTGCCCATTCCATTCCCGCGAAAAACGAGATCTCTGCCAGATTGCCGCGGATGACCGATGGCGCACCTGAGCGGAGGATCTCACCGACGAGCGTTTGACGCATTTTTGTCGCTCCGACAGCGACCGGGTCCAATGCGACCGGTTTCCCCAGTTTCTGCGCGGTCGAGATCGCTTGCCGCATCGAATCACTCGATTGCGCGTTGGGTGTGCCGGTATTGATGTTGACGGCACTGGAGACACTTACCAGTTCTTCAATCTCGTCCGCGCAATCCGACATGATCGGCGAAGCCCCGAGTGCAAGCAGAGCGTTCGCGGTAAAATCCTGGACCACCGAATTGGTGAGGTTATGCACCAGTGGATTGGTCGAACGTATCTTTTCGAGGTCCGCCCAGACTGTGTAGCCGGAGATTTGAATATCGCGTGGCATCAGACGGAGAGTCCATCTTCTTCCTGTGGCTGTCGATGCTTTATCGGATCGAACCGGGGTGTAGGATCCAGAGCGATAAGACTATTCTCTGCGACGATTCCGAGGTCGTCCCCAGCCTAATGCCAACCTAATCAGGAATACGCCGATACGCCGACACCGCATCATTTGGTTGCGGCTACTGCTATGCTCTACCCCCGTTGTGAACCGGTACCCGGGAATGGACGGGCTGGAAGCCAATCGAAGTCAGGCTGAAAGCCAATTTTACTTTGAAATTCCCGACCGTTCTGGCGTTTTCCCTGCATCCACGTCCCTGAAGCAGGTTCAACGCGATATCGCTCCAGTCCGGACAGCATGACCCAAAAAATCCGAAACTCTGTGCTCTCTGCGCCTTTGTGGTTAATCCAAATCTCTGTGCCCTCCTCCGTTCCTCTGCGTCCTCCTCCGTGCTACAATGTTCGGAAATCTTGTTTTTCTGCGACGATTCCGAGGTCGTCCCCAGCCTAATGCCAACCTAATGAGGCATACGCCGACACGCTGACACCGAATCCATTTGGTTGCGGCTTCGCCGCGCTGTGCCTCTATGGTAACCCTTCCCGGGAATGAACAGGTGAGACGCCAATCGAAGACAGGCTGAAAGCCAATTTTACTTTGAATTCCCGACCGTTCTGGCGTTTTCCCTGCATCCACGTCCCTGAAGCAGGTTCAACGCGATTTCGCTCCAGTCCGGACAGCCGGACCCAAAAATTCCAAATCTCTGTGCCCTCTGCGCCTTTGTGGTTAATCCAATCCTCTGTGTCCTCTTCCGTTCCTCTGCGCCCTCTCTCCGATTCGCCAATCCTACCTATTTCGCATGTTCGATCAGCTCAACCTCGTACCCTTCCGGAGCGTCGATGAAAGCGATAACACTTCCGCTTCCGGTCTTTGTCGGTCCATCGGAAAGCGAATACCCTTTTGCGGCCGCGTGTTTCGCGAATTCTTCAATGCTGTCGACTTCAAACGCCAGGTGAGTGATGTCCGATCCGACGTTGACTGGACCGCTCCCGTCGAACTTGCAGATTTCGATCTCTTCTTCGCTCCCGGGCGTCTGAAAGAAAACGAGTTCCGAACCGCGTGGTGATTTTGAACGGTGAGACTCCTTCAGACCAAGTACCTCTTTGTAGAAGTAAACCGTCTTATCCAAATCAGAAACCCGATAACGGGTATGGAGAAGTTTTTTAACCATAGGCTGAAAACTGCCACAAATAAATCGCCCAAGCCACCAAGTCGTAATAATATCATCCTGTTCTGAATTTTGGCATTTGAGAGGCTCTCCCCCTTTATGGCAGTTTCATAAACCGTATGCTTTACATCGGCATCGACAGCGGCACGCAAAGCACCAAATCCATCGTGGTCGATCTTGGAACCGGTGGAATATTGGCGACTTCCCAACAGAACTATGGCTTGATTCCGGGTTTGCCGGATGGGCATATGGAGCAGGATCCTGCGGTCTGGATCGATGCCGTAGACAATACGATTCAGGATTGCCTGAAACAGATCGGTGACAGAAAGGATGAGATCCGCGCCATTGGCGTCAGCGGCCAGCAACATGGCCTCGTGGTTCTCAATTCTTCCGCCAAAGTAATCCGGCCTGCAAAGCTCTGGTGCGACACATCGACCTCGGTTCAATGCAAAGAGATCATCGACGAATTCGGAGGCGAATCGGCGATGATTAAGCTGATCGGGAATACGATGTTACCCGGTTGGACGGCTCCTAAGATTCTTTGGTTAAAACAGAACGAGCCCGAGAACTTCGCGTCCGTCGACAGCATTCTCTTGCCGCATGATTACATTAACTTTTGGTTATCGGGCGAGCGCCGTATGGAGTATGGGGACGCTTCCGGAACCGGTTTGCTGGATGTCCGGACACGCCAATGGTGCGAACCGATAATCGAATTTATTGATGAAGGACTCCCTCAAAAACTGCCACCCGTCGGATCTTCGCGTCAGGCAGTCGGGTTGCTCAGGGATAATCTGAGGAAAAAATGGGGTCTTAAGAGTTCTCCAATCATTTCAGCGGGCGGTGGCGACAACATGATGGGCGCAATCGGGACCGGTAATGTGCGGCCCGGCGTTGTGACCGCCAGCCTCGGAACTTCCGGTACCATCTACGCCTATTCCTCTGAGCCGATTGTGGATCCTCAAGGTGAATTGGCCGCGTTCTGCGACAGCACGGACAAATGGCTGCCGTTGATTTGCACCATGAACGTTACGGTCGCGACCGAACAGGTCCGTAAAATGTTCGGATGGGATATCAAAACACTGAATACGAGCGTTGCGGAATCGTTGCCCGGTGCGGGTCGAATCATCTTTCTCCCCTACCTGGTCGGCGAACGCACCCCGAATCTTCCGAACGGCGTTGGCGTCTTTCACGGACTTACTGGAACCAACATGACATCGGCAAATATTGCGCGGGCAACGATGGAGGGAGTGACCATGGGCCTGGCTTATGGGTTGAATCGTTTTCGCTCTCTTGGAACGAAGGCATCGGAAATCCGTCTCACAGGAGGAGGCAGCAAGAGCGGGGTCTGGCGTCAGATTTGTGCCGACATCTTTCGTACGCCGGTTGTCTGTCTTGCGACCGCCGAAGGCGCTGCGCTGGGTGCGGCGATGCATGGCGCCTGGGTCGACAATCTGGTGAACAACAAACCGGCGAATCTTGGGCAACTTCTCGATGAGGTCGTTAAGCTCGACGAATCTTCCCGGGCAGTTCCAAACCCGGAGAACGTCGCACTTTATCAGGACGCATTCACCCGTTTCAAAGGCCTCACCCAACGCCTGTCGACCGGCGGCTTCTTATAGGAAGTTGTCAGTTGCCAGTTGTCAGTAGAGAGGAGAGGCGGAATTAGTTAGCGCTCAAGATTTTGGCGACCATTACCCTAGGATTCCCGACTGACAACCGACACTGACTACTTTCTTCTTCCACCGACTACTTCTTCGTGAAACTCGTAATCGCCAGCACTGGAGCAACCGGCGCGATTTATTTGCAGCGATTGTTGGATCAGATCGACTGCGCCCGGCACGAAGTCCATCTCGTCTTGAGTTCGTTCGGCAAACAGGTTGTCCACGATGAACTCGGCGAATTGCGGGTGCCGTCCGGTGTCCTGGAACACAACGATCGCACCATGAACGTCCCGTTCGCGAGCGGCTCCACTTACTACGATGCGATGGTGATCCTGCCCTGCACGATGGGGACGCTCGGGCGGATCGCGGCCGGCACCAGTGATTCGTTGATCACCCGGGCGGCAGACGTTTTTCTCAAAGAACGCCGTCGACTCATTCTTGTGCTCCGGGAAGCACCCTGGAATCTGATCCATCTCCGCAACGCCACGACCCTGGCGGAGGCAGGGGCGATTATTATGCCTGCCTCACCCTCGTTTTACAGCAAACCGGAATCCATGGAACAACTTGCCGACACACTTGTGCACCGCATCCTGGACCTTGTCGGTCTGCCCCCTCCCAAAGCATTCCGGTGGTTTGAGAATCTGGAATAAGAACATTTCTCCAGTGGCACGTTCATTTTATACGCTCCGCGCCTGAATGTTGAATCCTTTCCCGGGAACAGACAGGTTGCAGGCCAATTCGACTTTTGACTCTCCTGCGTTCTCTTGTTTCCCCGCCTCCACGTCCCAGCACCGAGTTCAACGCGACATCTCGCCAGCCCGGACAACGACATCTCAAAAATCCGAAACTCTGCGCCCTTTGTGCCTTGTGGTTAATCCAATCCTCTGCGTCCTCCTCCGTGTCTCGGTGCCTTGTGGTGCATCTGGAAACTCTGTGACCTCCTCCAAATCTCCGCGTCCTCCTTTTTTCTCGAGGGAAAATGAAATAATTTGGAAAATCCGGTTGCGTGCCTGCAAAAGATCGCTAATCTCTGCGGCCCGACCTGATAGGTTGGACGGCTCGGAAGCCGGGGTGAACGAAAATTGATAAAATTCCCGTTGACCGCGATTGATGAGCAGGTATAAGTAAAGTTCGCTGGTGATACTGGCGACGCCGGTCGAAAGATCGGATGGTTCTTAATAGTTTGGGACTTCAAATTGGCTCAATTTTGTCCCGGTTGAATTGTAATCAGTAGAATCAGTTTAGCCGGAATCCAAGTTGAGTTTTTTTGTCGCCTGAACCAAAAAGAACCGCGTTCATTGAAAGTTTGGTTCTGAGTTTTTTCGAAAACTTCAGAATGGTGATAGTCAGCAAAAATTGTGTTGTGCGTTATTCGTCAGATTCTTTTGAATCTAATATTTGGAATGACCGATAAACGTAATCTTTAAACGGCTAAGGCCGGCAATAAAGACGAACGACAATAAGGTCAGAATTTTTTATCACCAGTGACCGGTCTCGACCGGAAGCTGTGATGAGTAAAAACTTTCTACGGAGAGTTTGATTCTGGCTCAGAACGAACGCTGGCGGCGTGGATAAGACATGCAAGTCGAACGGGCTTGATTCGGTAGCAATATCGGGTTGAGCCAGTGGCGAACGGGTGCGTAACACGTGGGCAATCTGCCTGAAAGTGGGGGATAGCTCGCCGAAAGGCGAATTAATACCGCATGTGGTTGTAAGACCAAAGCCGGGGCAACCTGGCGCTTTTAGAGGAGCTCGCGGCCTATCAGCTAGTTGGTGAGGTAACGGCTCACCAAGGCTATGACGGGTAGCTGGTCTGAGAGGACGACCAGCCACACTGGAACTGAGACACGGTCCAGACACCTACGGGTGGCAGCAGTCGAGAATTTTTCTCAATGGGGGAAACCCTGAAGGAGCGACGCCGCGTGGAGGATGAAGGTCTTCGGATTGTAAACTCCTGTCATTTGGGAACAAAGTCTTACGTTAACTGCGTGGAGATTTGATAGTACCGGAAGAGGAAGAGACGGCTAACTCTGTGCCAGCAGCCGCGGTAATACAGAGGTCTCAAGCGTTGTTCGGATTCATTGGGCGTAAAGGGTGCGTAGGCGGCGGGGTAAGTCGGGTGTGAAATCTCGGGGCTCAACCCCGAAACTGCACTCGATACTGCTTTGCTTGAGGACTGGAGAGGAGATTGGAATTCACGGTGTAGCAGTGAAATGCGTAGATATCGTGAGGAAGACCAGTGGCGAAGGCGGGTCTCTGGACAGTTCCTGACGCTGAGGCACGAAGGCCAGGGGAGCAAACGGGATTAGATACCCCGGTAGTCCTGGCAGTAAACGGTGCACGTTTGGTGTGGGCGGATTCGACCCCGTCCGTGCCGGAGCTAACGCGTTAAACGTGCCGCCTGGGGAGTACGGTCGCAAGATTAAAACTCAAAGAAATTGACGGGGGCCCGCACAAGCGGTGGAGTATGTGGCTTAATTCGATGCAACGCGAAGAACCTTACCTGGCCTTGACATGCATCTCTCGCCGGTGAAAGCCGGCGAGTGTAGCAATACACAATTTGCACAGGTGCTGCATGGCTGTCGTCAGCTCGTGTCGTGAGATGTTGGGTTAAGTCCCGCAACGAGCGCAACCCCTGTGAACTGTTGCACCCAGCACCATTTTGTTTCCATACCCTTCTTAATGGGAAACATCTCTTGGAGATAAAATGGTGCTGGGGCACTCTGTTCAGACTGCCCTGTGAAACGGGGAGGAAGGTGGGGATGACGTCAAGTCAGGATGGCCCTTACGCCCAGGGCTGCACACGTACTACAATGCTCAGTACAGAAAGAACCGAAACCGCGAGGTGGAGGAAATCATTAAAACTGAGCCCAGTTCGGATTGGAGGCTGCAACTCGCCTCCATGAAGCCGGAATCGCTAGTAATGGCGTATCAGCTACGACGCCGTGAATACGTTCCCGGGCCTTGTACACACCGCCCGTCACATCATGGGAGTCGCTTGTACCCGAAGTGCCTGTGCCAACCGCAAGGAGGCAGCGCCCTAAGGTATGAGCGGTAACTGGGATGAAGTCGTAACAAGGTAGCCGTAGGGGAACCTGCGGCTGGATCACCTCCTTTCTAAGGAGTACTCTTTCCCTACTTAGATTGGGATTGAGAGGTCGACAGCTACCGCAACCAGTCTGTCTGTATAGGAGATCGGTTGTTATGCTGTAAGACCTGGTTAACCGAAAGGTGACCAGGCTCAAAAGACTGAAACGATAACGCACAATTCAGTTTTTGCTGAACATCGCGCCGGACTGAACAAGTTCCGGGGGTATAGCTCAGTTGGTAGAGCGGTAGCTTTGCAAGCTATAGGTCAGGGGTTCGAATCCCCTTACCTCCAATCTTCGCCACTGCCGTGAGGATTGTCCGACGAAGCTTTAGCGTAGTCGGACAGCAAACACCTTCTATGGCTTACTCAGCCAAATACGATTGTCGGGCTTGCCCGACGAAGCCTTGGCGTAGTCGGGCCTGTAGCTCAGTTGGTTAGAGCATGCGCTTGATAAGCGCAGGGTCACTGGTTCGAGCCCAGTCAGGCCCATGCCGAAGTTTCGGCTCCGGTCGAAGCTCCGCAGGATAAAACCGAGACTGAGCGACGGACGAACGCTCGAAGAGCACGCGATGATTAAGCAAAACACACCATTTTGACGTTTGGCGAGAGCCTGAAAAACTCTAACCAGACCGCTCTCCGTCAATAGACGGAGAATGTGTTCTTTGACATCTGCATATAGGGTAGAAAATACAACTTTGGAGAATCTGAAGTGGAGGAGTGATTGCCCCCACTTCAAAACAGATATCAAAAATAATCAAGCTACTAAGGGCGCATGATGGATGCCTTGGTGCCAATAGGCGATGAAGGACGTGATAAGCTGCGATAAGCTACGGATAGCGGCAAATACGCTTTGACCCGTAGATGTCCGAATGGGATAACCCGTTTGAGTTAATACTCAATCATTGCTACCTGAATACATAGGGTAGCAAAGCTACACCCGGTGAAGTGAAACATCTCAGTAACCGGAGGAACAGAAAGAGAATCGATTCCGTAAGTAGTGGCGAGCGAAAGCGGAACAGCCCAAACCACCAGCTTGCTGGTGGGGTTGTAGGAGCCCGACGTGAGACTTTGAAAGTTAGGTGAAGCGAATGGAAAGTCGCTCCACAGAAGGTGAAAGGCCTGTAACCGAAAACTGGAGAAGCTCTAGGGATTTCCTGAGTAATGCGATGCACGTGAAACTTCGCATGAATCCACGGCGACCACGCCGTAAGGCTAAATACTAATTGGCGACCGATAGTGAACAAGTACCGCGAGGGAAAGGTGAAAAGCACCGCTGTGAGCGGAGTGAAATAGTACCTGAAATCATATGTCTACAAGGTGTCAAAGTCCGCAAGGATGACGGCGTGCCTTTTGCTTAATGAGTCTGCGAGTTATTGTCAGTGGCAAGCCTAAATCCTTCTGGGATGGAGGCGAAGCGAAAGCGAGTCCGAAATGGGCGTTTAGTTGCTGGCAGTAGACCCGAAGCGGAGGTGATCTACCTATGGCCAGGATGAAAGTTGCTTAACCGCAACTGAAGGTCCGAACCGGTGAACGTTGAAAAATTCTCGGATGAGCTGTGGGTAGGAGCGAAAGACTAATCAAACCCCGTGATAGCTGGTTCTCCCCGAAATAGCTTGAGGGCTAGCCTCGTGTGCTGATCGATGGAGGTAGAGCACTGGATGAACTAGGGCCCATACCAGGGTACCGAATTCAATCAAACTCCGAATGCCGTCGAATGTAACACGGGAGTCAGTGCGTGAGGGATAAGCTTCACGCGCGAGAGGCAAACATGCCAGACCAACAGCTAAGGTGCCAAAATACCGCTTAGTGAAAAGGATGTGGAGTTACTTAAACAGTGAGGATGTTGGCTTAGAGGCAGCCATCATTTAAACAGTGCGTAATAGCTGACTCATCGAGTGATTCTGCGCCGAAAATGATTGGCGATAAGCGGTATACCGAAGCTTTGGATTCGTTACGATCTCGATCGTAATGAGTGGTAGGGGAGCGTTGTAAATACCTTGAAGCCGGAGGGTAACCAACGGTGGAGTGTTTACAAGTGAGGATGCAGACATGAGTAGCGATAAGCCAGGTGAGATCCCTGGCCGCCGTAAACCCAAGGTTTCCTGGGCAAGGTTCGTCCCCCCAGGGTTAGTCGGGACCTAAGTCGAGGCCGGAGGGCGTAGACGATGGACAGCAGGTTTAATATTCCTGCACCGGCTCTGGTTAAGTTACAGAGTGACGTATTTGTAGAGAGGAGCTGCCGGTTGAAAGTGGCAGTGGCGCAAGCTGACGCGGAGACTTCGGTCGAAGTGGATTCCTTAAATCGAATACCGAGAAAAGCATTGTAATGTTTCCATGGCCGCCCGTACCGTAAACCGACACAGGTGGGTGGGTAGAATATACCAAGGCGCGTGAGTGAAACCTCGTTAAGGAACTCGGCAATCTAGCCCCGTAACTTCGGAAGAAGGGGTTCCCGCACCATTCGGCTGTCGCCGAATATCCTATAAGTCGTATAGGTCGTATGAGTCCTATATGACATGCAAGATTCGACGAACGTCGAATGGTGCGGGACGCAGTGAAAGGGGTCAACCGACTGTTTAGCAAAAACACAGCACTCTGCTAAGTCGCTAAGACGACGTATAGGGTGTGACACGTGACCAATGCGGTAAGATTACGGTAAGAGGTTAGTCGCAAGACGAAGCTTCGAGCCCAAGTCCCCGTGAATGTCGGCCGTAACTATAACGGTCCTAAGGTAGCGAAATTCCTTGTCGGGTAAGTTCCGACCTGCACGAATCGTGTAACGAGTTGACCGCTGTCTCAACGAGGAGCTCAGCGAAGTTGTAATGGCGGTGAAGATGCCGCCTACCCGCAGCAGGACGGAAAGACCCTATGCACCTTTACTGTACGCTGTTACTGGTTTTTCGATTTTAATGCTTAGTGTAAGTGGGAGACTGTGAAATCTGGTTTTCGGGCCAGACCGAGTCGACAATGAAACACCACCCTTTACAGTTGGAAAATCTAACTCGATCCCATCATCTGGGTTGAGGACATTGGCAGCCGGTCAGTTTTACTGGGGCGGTATCCTCCCAAAGAGTAACGGAGGAGTACGAAGGTTGGCTCAACCTGGTTGGCAATCAGGTGACGAGTACATGGATATAAGCCAGCCTAACTGTGAGACACACACGTCGAGCAGATGCGAAAGCAGGTCCAAGTGATCCGGTGGTTGAAAGTGGAATCGCCATCGCTCAACGGACAAAAGGTACGCTAGGGATAACAGGCTGATCGAGTCCAAGAGCTCATATCGACGACTCGGTTTGGCACCTCGATGTCGGCTCATCACATCCTGGGGCTGGAGAAGGTCCCAAGGGTCCGGCTGTTCGCCGGTTAAAGTGGTACGCGAGCTGGGTTCAGAACGTCGCGAGACAGTTCGGTCCTTATCCACTGTGGGCGCAGGAGAATTGAGGGGTTCAGACCTTAGTACGAGAGGACCGGGTCTGACGAACCTCTGGTGTTCCAGTTGTCGTGTCAACGGCAGTGCTGGGTAGCTATGTTCGGAAAGGATAAGCGCTGAAAGCATCTAAGCGCCAAGCCTCTCCCAAGATGAATTCTCCCCGAAGGGTCGTGGTAGACCACCACGTTGATAGGCTACGGGTATAAGCACAGCAATGTGTTCAGCTCAGTGGTACTAATTACTCGTTCGGCTTGATTGTTTCTGCTCTTTGATGGCTCGTTATCGCCACCGTGCGATAGCTCGACGCGTCAAAGGCATTATTACAATCATTTTTTGAAAGGTTCTTCCTAAGCTGTTCCCAATATGCAGATTTCAGAGAACACTCTGTTCTTTCCGATAATCGATCGGTCACACATTGATTGTGGATTAAGGGTTGACTAATCCCGTCCACGCGATAGCGTCCGATCACCGACAATCCAATTGTCGTCAGAATTTCTGGTGAAGTTGAGGCGAGACTGCTCCCCTGAACGATTTTCCCCCCGCAGGCTAACTTCGGCTTCACCAGCCTTCTGGTGACCATAGCGCAGTGGCCCCACCCGTTCCCATTCCGAACACGGAAGTGAAACGCTGCAGCCCCAATGGTAGTGCATCTCTAGGTTGCGCGAGAGTAGGACATTGCCAGAGTTTATGAACCCCGCCCGGCGAAAGCCGGTCGGGGTTCTCTGCTTTGTAGACAACAATATAAGACCTATACGACGTATACGTCGTATGATACGACGTATATTCCCAGGTGCCATGCGCAAGGTAAACGTCGCCGATATCTCCGAGAAATCCTGGGTTTCGCCGAAAGGAAAATTCGGCGGAGCCGGCAAGGAAATCTCGGTGGCCCTTGGGCGCAAGCCCTCCTCGACCGACCTTAACGAGAGGCATCCCTTCGATGTGGAGATCTGCCGGATACCGCCAGGCAAGAGCCATTGCCCCTATCATTCGGAAAGTGCGCAATGGGAGTTTTACCACGTGATTTCCGGCAGCGGGATTGTTCGGCACGCTGATGGTTTGACCTCCATCGAGCCGGGCGATGCTTTTATCTTTATGCCCGATCAACCTCATCAGATGACCAACAATGGCTCTCAGGATCTGATATACTACATTGTCGCCAACAACCCGATTGGCGACTCATGTTATTATCCTGACAGCAACAAATGGTTGGTTGAGTCACCTGAACGCAGGTTGATCCGCTCTGAGCCGTTGGATTACTACGACGGCGAGGAGTAGTCGAAATCGGAGGACTTCAAGACCCGCTATCCAGCCTAGGTATGTTGCGATGTTCTTGACGTGCCCGAGTCATTCGTTCCCGCAGTCCGCCTTCCATCACGAACGCCTTTTCCAATGCACGGATCTGTTGATTGAGCAGATAGTTCGCTTGGTGAATCACGCAAATAGCGATGTTCGCGACGATCTCCAGAGACCGGGTTTCACAGAAAGTCCGATAATCCTCATAAGTTGCGCCGGCGTTACGCCCCAGACGACGGACAAAAGAAGCTTCTCGGCTTTCCTTTCGCCAGACAGGAAGATCGCGTACCCGGAGCAGATCGAAATAATCGACCAGCAATTCTTCGAGACTTGCTCTGGCAACACCAAGCAATTTGATTTCGGTCTCCTTGGATGTCCCCGACGCTTTGCAACCTTCGACGATATTCTGCTTTCCCGATCGAGCAGCCTGGACCATCTGGTCGACGGTGCGATCTCTCTCCGAGAGAAACCGTTGGCAAAACCGGTAAGTAAGATCATAAGCAATCTCCGCCTTGCGATAAGACTGCAATTCGCTGTAATTGCCGTGTGGCGGGATGAATCCAAGAGGCTCATTCATGGGTGAAAGGGGATATAAGACCTATACGACCTATAAGTCGTATATCGGAAGAACCAGCGGAAAACAACCAAAAAGAATATTGTTATGAGTAAGACTTCACGCGGCCATATTCGCATTGGCGTCGGTGGATGGACCTTTGAGCCTTGGCGCGGCCCTTTTTATCCCAGCGATTTGCCAAAAGCCCGCGAGCTCGAATACGCCAGCCGAAAACTGACCTCCATCGAAATCAACGGCACTTATTACCGGTTGCAGAGTCCGGAGAGCTTCACCAAATGGCGCGATGAAACTCCTGACGATTTCGTATTCGCGGTGAAAGGGGGGCGCCCTGTGACGAATCGCCGCGTGTTGGCAGAAGCCGGGGAATCGATCGATCGATTTTTCGCCAGCGGTGTTCATCTGCTCCGAACCAAGCTTGGGCCGATCAATTGGCAATTTGCGGGAACCAAAAAATTTGATCCCGAAGATTTCGACGCCTTCCTTTCACTCTTGCCGACTAGCATCGAAGGCCAAAAGATCCGCCACGCAGTGGAAGTGCGTCACGACAGTTTCAAATCGCCCGATTTTATTGAGCTTTTACGCCGGCGGGACGTCGCAGTTGTCGTGGCCGGCGACAGCGAATTTCCGCTTATTGCCGATGTGACGGCCTCCTTCGTCTACGCGCGCATCATGGGCGCGAGTGAGGCCCACGAGCTTGGCTACGAGCCTTCAGCGCTAGACTCCTGGGCTGCCCGCACAGAGACCTGGGCCGCTGGCGGATCACCCGAGGATCTGCCACTGATTGCCCCGGCTCCTCACAGTAAATCGCCGCGCGATGTCTTTCTGTACGCGATCTCCGGATTCAAGGAACGCAATCCTGCCGCTGCTATGGCGCTCATCGCGCGGATGAAGCAGTCCAAAAAACCGGCGGGCGATTGAATTGTCAACTGGCTTATCACTGGCAAGGAATCACATACGAGAGCTAGCAATATTGACGCTTGTGAACAGCCGATGGGAAGTTGCTGCGTACCGCCATACCCAATACTAATACTCCTCTTTTGATTTCTATCTGGACTGCAATTATTGGAGAAGATGGAATCTCAGATCGTCGCTATAGGAGGCGCAGGATTTTCGCATGGGCCTGAGAATCTTCTCCTGGAAAAGTATATCCTCAGCTTGGCAAATAAGCCGCAGCCGAAGATCTGTTTTATCCCTACTGCCAGCGGCGATTCTGAACAATACTTGCTGAAGTTCTATACAGCATTTGCAAGGCTTTCCGTGATGCAAGTCACCTGCCCCTGTTCCGGCTTGCGGTGCCAGATATCCGCGCTCATCTGCTTGGACAGGACATCATTTATGTTGGGGGTGGCAACACCCGGAACATGCTTCTGATCTGGGGCGAATTCGGTGTGGACAGTATTCTCCGCGAAGCTTGGGAGAACGGCACGATCCTGTGCGGAAGTAGCGCCGGCTCTATTTGCTGGTTTGAACAAGGTGTAACCGATTCCATTGTGCCCGAGGAATTGCGAGCAATGAATTGTCTCGGTTTTCTCCCCGGCAGCAATTGCCCTCACTATGATAGCGAACCTCTAAGGCGGCCAAGCCTTCAGCGGTTCGTCAATGAAGAATCAATCGTCGATGGTTATGCAGCCGATGACTGGGCGGCCCTCCATTTTGTCGGATCAAGCTTGCATCAGGCAGTGAGCGCGAAGTCGAATGCGAAAGTCTATCGGGTGACACGCGAACAGAACGCAGCCTGCGAGACTATCCTGGAACCTCTTCTCCTGGGGTAAGCCGACGTAGTGTCGATAAGTCGTATACGACCTATAAGACCCATAAGTCGTATCGGATCGGAGCACTGGCCCGAACCTATCGTCAGAGCTGCGGTATCCCACCCCTAATAAGCGTTCTGTTGAACGTGGTCTCTGAACAAGTCCACGAATTCGTCAATCTGTTTGCCGGCTAACTTAGAAATAAGAATATAGTTGCACTGTGCGTTGCTCCAGGCGCTGACATGGTATCCTTCGATTAGACGATCACTCTGCGGCAGGAGATCGCTCTTTGGCGGCCAGCAAAAGAGTGCAATGACGTCTTCATCATTCTTATAGATGACCGTCGCAACCAAACGGTTATGGATCTTATCAACTCGCCCTCCGCAAAGAACGTATCCTGACTCAGGAAATGCCACCACGGGCGGTGCGAAATCGAGTTTAGAAGTGAGCCAGGACTTCACGAACTCCGGATTCGACGACGCGACATCCACCAGATGGTCGGACGAAATCGAGCGTGAATGAAGCGAGACCGCTTCGCGGGAATCCTCTTTCCCGACGTCGGGAAACAAGAGATCCAGGGCGAAGGAGAAACTCAGAACGAAAGCCGCCGCAGCGTAGACCCAGGGCTGACGCAGAAACAACAAAATTCGTTTCTCCCTTTCTTCCCGTATCGCAGCAAGAACCTTGGTTCTTAACTCGGGAGGCGCTTTATCAGTTGGCGCGATTGACCGGACGAAAACGCGCAATTCCCGTCGCTCTTGTGCGAGACTCGAACACTCCGAGCAAAGGCCTATATGGTCCTCCAATCCGAGCCGAGGCCTCCGGTCCAGCTCGTTGTCCAGATAGGAATCGAGCAAGCGCTCCGCCTCTTTACAGTTCATCTCTTAATTCTTTCTGTTCAATTCTTGCCGCTTCTTGGCGAAGTCGCTGACGGGCCTGGCTCAGCCTGCATATCACCGTCTCGAACGACATGCTCAGTATCGAAGCCAATTTTGCGTAGGACCATCCTTCGATCTCGCGAAGGAATACGATCTCCCGCAATTCGACCGGTAATCTGTTCAAGGCCTCGGCTAACTGCTGCACCTGATTATTGCTCGAGGAATTGGCGAATGGTTTGCCTGCTGCTTCACCCTCGGCGACTGGGTTGGACCGGACAAGGTAAGTCTTATTTGCGTGCTTTTTGAGCCGGTCGTAGGCAGCGTTTCGGACGATCCCTAGCAACCATGAACGGGAGTCGTCTCCTCGAAAACGATTAAACCCTTTCAAAGCACGCACGTAAGCCGATTGAACCACATCCTGTGCGTCTTCATCCTTTCCTGTTAGCAAACGCGCAAAATTGTAAGCGGCGTCCAGATGCGGCATGCAAAGATCTTCAAAAGATGACTCAATCTCTTCCATGCGGAGCCTTTGCGGATCGCCGATTTAGACCTCTATTCCCGAAGTTCAGGTCAATTTCGTCGCGGACTGGTTTTTTCATGGAGAGGTTTTCCGAAAGAGCAGGTGTTCCAGAGATGCCTGCTACTCCCTAGTTAACTTTGACTCGGGGCAATCCGATTTATTCCCTGAAATGATAGGATTGCGGCATATTCGCAATCTCACCTGTCTAAGCCTTAAACGTTGACCTGTTTTCGATCATGTTCAGCAACTCTCCCGTTGCTTCCTCGATCGACTTCTCGGCTGTGTCGAGGACAAGATGAGGCCGTGCCCACTCTTCGTAGGTTCGCTCCCGGACTCGATGGTGTCTACTCTTAGATACGCAGCTCCCAACTTTCGGGCGACCGCTTTCGCAAGCGTCGTCTTCCCGGCTCCTGGCAATCCTCCGAATGCGATTAACATGGTCTTAAAAGGTGGAATTGCGACGATCGTCATGCGTGCCCAAATTTTGAAGCCGCTTGACTCGCAAAATCAACCACACAAACTACTCGGGAACCACGTACTCCTTTCCTGCAATTGATCACCGTATTGAAGTGCAGGGCGTGCTCGATTTAATTCCTTAAAGTCTTATGCAAGCAGAGGAAGTGACCAAGCCAGAGTCGGTATCGCCAGAGACGAAGACGAGCGAAGCAAAACCGGCTGCGGAAGTTGCTGCCGCGAAGGCGAAGCCGACGCCTGCGGTGACGCGAAAGCGACGCCTGACCGTTCTACTGATCCTGGGTGCAGCAGGATTGTTTCTGGGTGTTTGGTGGGTCGCTGACCGGTTATTCGCCTACACCGATGATGCCTTTGTTACTTCGGATATTGTCGCCGTGGCACCGGAGATCACGGGGCCCATCATAGCGGTTCACGTGCACGACAACCAACTGCTCAAAGCGGGTACACCTCTCATCAGCATCGATCCGAAACCTTTTCAGATCGAGGTTGATCAGAGCCGCGCCGCACTCGCACAGGCGCAGGCTCAGCTACCTGTCGACAAAGCGCAATTGGATCAAACCGAGGCCGACTTGAGGTCCGCCCAGGCCGATCATCAACTCGCCGATATCGAGTTTCAGCGCATTTTGACTTTGGCTCGATCAAGTGTAGCCGACCAGCAGAGTCTGGACGTCGCGACTGCGCACCAGCGCGACGCGGCCGCGCATCTGGATGCTTCGACGGCGGCGGTGACGCGCGCCGAAGGGACGTTGCACCTGCACGAAAGAGCCGTTGATACTGCGCGGACAGTCCTGGAAATGGCGGAATGGCGGCTTGAACGCACTGAAATCCGCGCTCCGGTGGATGGACCGGTTAGCAACCTGACGGTCCGGGTAGGAAATATGGCCGTCGAACATCAGCCATTCCTGGCAATTGTCGACGCTCACGCGTGGCGCGTGCAGGCAAACTATAAAGAGCGCTTTCTTCACCATTTTCACCCTGGTATGCCGGCCTGGGTCTGGCTCGATGCTTTTCCGGGACACTGGTATGCCGCTCATATTGAGGGCATGTCACACGTCATCAGCCGCGATGAAAGCGCACCAGGATTGGTCCCTTTCATTGCGCCCACCGTGAATTGGATAAGGCTGACACGCCGGATGCCGGTGCGGATCGAACTCCAGGATCCGCCTTCGAACATGCACCTCTTTATGGGTTCCGACGCGCGTGTGTTTGTGCGCTTCTAAACGCCTATGCCGGACTGGCTCGCTTCGATCTCCGATGTGCTCGCTGCGTTCGGGCGTGAACTCCGGCAGTTGACGCTCAGCGGGCCCCGGGCTCGCGAAAGCTGGAAGGCAGCGTTCTCGGTCTTACTCGGGTTGCTCCTCTCCTTCCTGATCTTTGATGTGAATGACGCTTCCTGGGCGGCGTTCAGCGCGTTCATGGTCCTGAGGGCAAGCGTGGCGGAAACCACCACTCGTGGATTTCATCGAGTGATCGGAACTACAGCCGGCGGATTAATCGCCTTTTTTCTGGGCGGCCTTGCGGCAAATAATGCGGGTGGATTGCTTCTGGCGATGATGGGTATCGGTTTCGTCAGTATATTTTATTTCGAGGTAAGTCGATACAGCTACGCCTGGATGTTTTTCGGTTTTACGGGGGAACTCGTTCTGACGCTCACACTGGGTACGCCGCAAACCGTGACACCTTTCGTGGTGATTCGGGTAGGCGAGATTTTGACCGGGGTCGCGGCCTGTGTTGTTATGTCCTGTCTGTTCGACGTCATCTGGCCGGTCGAGGAGGCTCAACCGGCTGCTCTGCCTCCTCCGGGCGGGATGCCTATGTGGAGAGGGTTATTTGACGAAGACTGGCTGGAAGCGAATTGGCTGCCGCTGGTTCACGCCGCGCGCGGCGCCGTTGCGCTCGCGTTGCTTTTCGGATTCTGGCGTTTCATAGAGCTCGATAGCTTTTCTGATTCTGCGTCGACCTCCTATATGGTTCTATTGGTGCCCGGTGCATTGATCCGCCAAGGGAAAGACAGCGCCATGACGAATCGAGGGATGCAGCGGCTGGTGGGGTGCACGCTCGGAGGGATCTTTGCTCTCGCGGCTCTCGTTATCGTCAAAGATTATCTCCAGTGGTGGATCATGGCTTTGATAGTCGGCGTCTGGATTGCTGCATGGGTGCAAAACGGCAAAGAAGGGGCGGGCTATGCAGGTTCACAGTTCGCGCTTGCACTTCTCGTGACGTTCGTCCAAGGCAACGGCCCTCCAGAGACGCTGCTACCGGCTTGGCAACGGTTTCAGGGAGTGCTTATCGGCGTCTTCATCCTGGGTCTTGTCCAGTGGGTTTGGCCGCTGCCGGCACCGAGTTCATCAAGTCGAAAACCGGTGTAGCGGCGCTCTCGACGCCCACTTTATCAGTCAGCGACTTGGTGAATCAGCTCCTCCGTGCTCTCACTCGCAATTTAAACTGCGCTTCAAAAGCGCTTTCCGAACGAGAGCGTAATTCGTATTTGGGACGTGCCGCCGATCAGGTATATCTAGAGGGTTGCGTTCAATATCCTTTGGGTTCAGTAGACCCAGGTAACCCCACCAGGAAACATCATATGGCTCAAAAAACCGTAGCGGAAGTCTTTGTCGAAACGTTAAGCGCAGCTGGCGTGAAACGGATTTACGGAGTCGTGGGCGACTCGTTAAATGGTCTGCTGGAAGAGATTCGCCGGAACAAAACGATCGAATGGATCGGTGTGCGTCACGAAGAAACGGCTGCGTTTGCTGCGGGGGCTGAAGCGCACCTGACCGGCGAACTAGCCGTTTGCGCCGGAAGTTGCGGACCAGGTAACATGCACCTGATCAACGGACTCTACGATTGCCATCGAAGCCGCGTGCCTGTGCTGGCAATCGCCGCTCAGATTCCGAGTGCGGAAATCGGCAGCAACTATTTTCAGGAAACGCATCCCGACCAGCTTTTTCGCGAGTGCAGCCATTACTGTGAATTGATTTCGCAGACAACGCAGGTCCCCCGGGTGCTTGAGATCGCGATCCAGAGCGCGCTGGCGCATCATGGAGTCGGGGTGGTCGCGATTCCGGGCGATATCGCTCTGAAGCAGGGAAAATTCCGCAAGCCGAGTGCCGCGGTCAAAGCTTGCCATCCTGTGGTGAGCCCTTCCGAGCAAGAACTCAAAGAACTGGCCGAGTTACTCAATCAAGGGAAGGCGGTGTCAATTTTGGCCGGAGCAGGGTGTGCCGGAGCGCACAGCGAATTGATTCAACTGGCCGGCAAACTAAAGTCGCCCATCGTCTCCACTTTGCGTGGCCGGGAACACGTCGAGTACGAGAATCCATACAATGTTGGATTGACTGGGTTGATCGGATTTTCCTCTGGGTACCACGCGATGATGGAGGCCGACACTCTGTTGATGCTCGGCACAGATTTTCCTTACACCCAGTTTTACCCGGAAAAGGCGACGATCATACAGGTCGATCGCCGGGGCGAGAATCTGGGGCGCCGTACGCGGTTGGATCTCGGAATGATCGGTGATGTGAAGTCAACGCTCGACGCCGTGACCCCTCTTCTCGAAGAAAGGGAGGATGAGGCTCACTTGAAAAAGTGCGTCAAGCACTACAAAGAGACGCGGAAAGGATTGGATGAACTCGCAGTGGGAAACCCGGGCCGCAAGCCGATGCACCCGCAGTACGTCGCAAAAATCATCGACGAGATTGCGGCCGAGGATGCGATCTTTTCCTGTGATGTCGGCACGCCGACGGTCTGGGCCGCGCGTTATCTGACTATGAACGGCAAGCGACGGTTGCTGGGCTCGTTTAATCACGGCTCCATGGCAAACGCCATGCCGCAGGCCATCGGAGCGCAATCCGCTTTCCCGGGTCGCCAGGTTGTGACTCTTTCCGGAGACGGCGGGCTATCGATGTTGCTCGGTGACTTGTTGTCGCTGCATCAACACAAGCTGCCGGTGAAGATTGTAGTCTTCAGCAACAGCGCACTCGGTTTCGTCGAGTTGGAGATGAAAGCGGCAGGGATTCTGGAGCATGGAACCGAGTTGGTGAATCCCGATTTCGCTGCGTTGGCGCGCTCAGCCGGCTTGTTCGGTGTCAGGGTGGAAGATCCGGCCGATTTGAGAAAAGCGGTGACAGAAGCGTTTCAACACGACGGTCCGGCGCTGATCGAAGCCGTGGTCAACCGGACGGAACTATCGATGCCACCAACCATTAAGCTCGATCAGGCGGTCGGATTTAACCTTTGGGCGCTCAAAGCGGTGTTAAATGGCCGCGGTGACAAGGTCGTCGACTTGGCTCGAACGAATTTGATGCGATAGATTCGCGTTGGGTTACATCTTCTGTCAGTGCAGCGAGGAGGCTCAGAAGCTGTTCCCGTCTTATTAATAAAATGCACTTCTTCACTCGAACCGCTTCATAGCGGCTCTATAGCGCAGGAATCTCACGAGCGCTTTGGCTCGTGAGATTCCTGCGCTGCGGCGTACTTTTTTTCCAGCGCATCGAAACCCGGTTTGTCCACGAGACGTTGACGCTCGGCAAAAGTCGCGATGAGTCCTCCGGCTTCGTCGAGTGTGCCGGATTCGTGAAGAGAACGCAGCGCTTTCTGCATCCCATTCACAGCCCCTTGAAGCGCAGCGTTTGCGTAAAGAACCAGACTAAACCCCAGACCGGCGGCCTCCGTTCGAGAGACGATGGGTGTCTTGCCGCCGAGTACCATGTTCAGCATTTGAGGCGCGCCAAGCCGCTTGGGGATTTGTCTCATTTCGTCGAGGGTTTCCGGAGCCTCGACAAAAGTCATGTCAGCTCCGGCTTCGATGTAACGAGCCGCCCGTTCCAATGAGGCTTCAAAGCCCTCCACCGCCCGGGCGTCAGTCCGTGCAATAATCACCAAATTCTCCCGGCGCGCATCCACCGCCGCTTTCAATTTGTTCACCATCTCATCCGCGGAGATCAGTTCTTTCCCGGCGAAATGTCCGCATCGTTTCGGAGTGCTTTGGTCTTCGAGCTGAATCCCGCTTGCTCCGGCTCGCTCCAGCATCTTGACGGTGTGAGCAACGTTCAATGCGTTGCCGAAGCCTGTGTCGGCGTCGACGATCAACGGCAATTCGGTAATGTTCCGAATCGCCAGCGTGTGATCGATGACTTGACTGAGATCCATGAAACCGAGGTCGGGCAGCCCAAGGTGCGAATTTGTCAGACCGGCGCCAGTCAGGTAAACCGCCTTGAATCCAAGGTCTGCAATAACACGAGCGGCCAAGGCATTGGGCGCTCCCGGTAAAAGAGTCCCAAGTTCCTCCTTGAGCATGGCTCGAAGTCTACTGATATGATTGTCAGGCATGGAGTATCTCCGGTAACTGGAAATCAAATGGGGCCCGAAGTCGCGACGATGTAGCTAAATTGGCTCAGTGTGATCGTGCCCGCAATCCCATGTTTGCAAACGGGGTTAGTTCTTTTGTCCCGGAGGGACAATTGATAGTAGCCGGGCACGAAGTGCCTGGAATCATGAGAACAATAACCCCGTCCCGGCGGGACGGTTAAAGGGATTTCGGATTAGATTAAGGGCGAGTCATAAGAACGAAATAGAAAGATGTAATCGGAACGCACATGAGCTTTTTTCAAATCTCCGTTGTACTTCTCTTCGCCAGCGTGACCGGAGGCGCTTCTCCTTTCGGTGCTACGGCCCCGTCACAACTCACCGAACTCGCTCCAACAGGAAAATTACGAGTTGGAGTAGTCTCAGCGCCGGCAAAATCCGCCCTGTTTGTCGTCAAAGACGCTGACGGCCAGCCGCAGGGCGTCACTGTCGATCTCGGGGAAGAGCTGGCGCATGATCTCGGAGTGCCAGTCGAATTCCACATCGCATCGAATACAGGCGAACTGGTCGACGCCTTAAGTACCGGCTCGCTGGATGTTGCCTTTATGCCGGTCGACGATGAACGCAAGAAACGGGTTAACTTCGGGCCGGCTTACTTCATTATTGAGAGCACCTACCTGGTCCGGCCGAACTCGGATATCAACAGCCTGAACGACGTTGACCGTCCGAACGTGCGAGTCATCGGTATCGCCAACACAGCGACAATTCGCGGCGCGGGTCGTTCGCTGAAAAAAACGACGGTCACAGCGGTCCAATCGGTCGACGAAGCGATGCAGAGGCTGCGAACAGGCGCGGCGGATGCCTTTGCCCTGACACATGATGCGTTGCCTTCACTGGCAACCCAACTACCCGGATCACGCATTCTGGACGGCAGCTTCTTACAAACTGGCGTAGCCATTGCCGTGCCACGGAACCGTCCGAATGCGCTCGCTTATTCGTCTGCGTTCATGGAAAACGCCAAAAGGTCTGGAATCGTCCGGCGCGCCTTTGACAATGCCGGTCTCAAAGATCTTTCGGTGGCACCCCCCGTCGGTTCAGTAGTAGGCCAGCCGAATTCACTGTAGACCAATCCTTCTATTTGTTCCGGAGGGACAGTGTGATAGTAGCCGGGTACGAAGTGCCTGGGTTAATGGTACCGAAAGATCCCCGTCCGAGCGTCTTGGCAATCCTGAGATGAGACTACCCCTCGACTCGGAGAAAATCCTTATCATTCCGGAACCTCTAACTCCGAACTCCGAACCTTGAACTTCGAACCTCGAACTCCGAACTCCCGTCCCGCCGCCGGCTTGACTTCTTTACTGATACGTATTAGTCACTGCATCACTGATGCCCCCCCGCTTCACCAAAACGCGTCCTACCCAGAAAGATATCGCCGATCTTGCCCAGGTTTCGCAGGCGACCGTCTCCCTCGTTCTAAACGGTGTAAGCGATTCTTCGGTCCCGCTGATCACCCAGCGCAAGGTGCTCCGCGTCGCGAAAAAACTGGGATACGTACCGAACCATGCAGCTCAGAGTCTCCGAACCCGGCGCACCAAAACGATCGCCTGTATCGTCCCGGACATTACAAACCCTTTCTATCCCGCCCTTGTACGCGGCGCACAGAACAGCGCGGAATCTCGCGGCTACGACGTGCTGACCTACAATACCGATGGGCTTGCGGCTAATGAACGAAAGTGCCTCGATCGCCTTCTCGAAGGAAGGGTTGACGGTGTGATCGGCGTATTCTTTCACGTCACAGCGCGCGATTTACGACCGCTTCTCGAACGGAAGATCGCCATCGTTCGGATCGAGGGGAGTTCGAAGAAGGTCGGGCCCTGGCCTCTGGACAATCTCTTTGTGGACAACGTGAGCGGTGCAAAAGCAGCCACCCAATACCTTATTGAGCGTGGCCATCGTCACATCGCGATGATTGCCGGCACAGGTGGACCGGAGAGCAATCGCGTCAGTGGTTATCTGCAGGCGCTGGGCGAAGTTGGCCTTACCCCGCGACTGGCGAGCCATGGCGATTTCAATGAAGAGGGCGGTTATTTCGCAACCAGAACTATTCTTGATTCCGGCGCGCGCCCAACAGCCATACTTGCCGCCAATGACCTGATGGCGCTCGGCGCGATGACGGCGATCAGGGAAACAAAGCTGACCATTCCAGACGACATCGCGCTGATGGGTTTCGACGATATATTCGCCGCCCGCTTCGTGACTCCACCTCTTTCTACGATCAACATTTCCCAGTGCAAATTGGGCCGAGTCGCTGCGGAAATGGTGATCGAAAGGCTTAACGAATTGCCGACGGAAGCCTCTGGGCGACAGCGCCAGATGCCGTTTGAAGTCGTAAGACGTCAATCTGCCTGAAATAGACCGGAGCATTACAAGTACGACGAAAAAACGAAAAACAGACGATGAAAGCAACAATGAGCGATGAACGAAAGGGGAGGGTAGAGGGGCTTTTATTGAGGAAATCCAGACTGGATTTGATAGTGAGTGTTGTCACCCTGACTGCTGCTGTAACCCTGTCAACGAGCGCGTTGGCTGACGGGCCGATTACACTTTGGTATCAACGCGGCGGAAACCCGGATCAGCAACGGATCATGCAAAGGGACCTCGTTGAACCGTTTAATGCGGCGCATCCAACGACGCCGCTCACACTGGACGTCCTGGCCGGAGGAAGCGGTGATAAAAAGATTCGAATGGCAGTAATCTCGGGCAAAGGCCCCGATATTGTGATGACCCCGGGGCCGAGCACCACCTTACGCGCTGGTGCAATCCAACCATCTGCTTCCGCTGGACGACTACATCAAGAAATACAATCTGGACAAACGGATCTTGAGTCCTGTGCTTAGGACAGGCGAATACAAAGGCCACAACTACGCGTTACCGAGGACCTTCGAAACGATGGTCCTTTATTATAACAAGACTTTGTTTGACAAAAATGGTTGGGCTCCGCCCAAAACGATGGCGGAACTGAATACCATCGGCGAAGCATTGCTGGCAAAGAACATTACGCCGTTCTCAGTTGGAAATGGAGACTGGCGTGGCGCCAACGAATGGCACGTCTCTGTCGTGCTTAATCATTACGCCGGCCCTGAGAACATCTATAAAGCTTTAAAAGGCGAGATTCCATGGACGGATCCGGTCTTCGTGCAAGCGATTGATGTGCTCAAGAATTGGTACCAGAAAGGATGGTTCGGCAAAAACTACTTCTCGCTTACCGGCGATCAGCAAGCCCTTCTCCTTGCCAAGGGTGAAGCAGGCATGGCGCCGAACGGCACATTCTCGTTCGATAACATGGTCGCCGCATTCAAGCAGACCGGCCAGGAACTGGGTGTTGTCCATTCCCGACGTTGCGAGAGGGCTTGCCCTATCCAATCTACGCCATCGGCACCGGCAGTACGATGTCCATCAACAAGGACTCGGCCAATCCCGATGCGGCAGCGGCCTTTCTCGACTATCTCTATTCCGACGCTTTCTATGACCGGATCAGCAAAGACTGGCCGGGCGACTGGAACCTGCCTCTAACCTCGATTGACGAAGCCAAACTCAGCAAAAACGTGTCTCCAATCTTCGCAACGACTTTCACGGCATTTTCTAAAGCGGTTGCGGCCGGAAACTACGGTTATACGACCTGGACCTTCTGGCCGGCAGCGACCGAGGACTATCTTATCCATGGTATCGAACAAGTTTGGCTCGGGCAGATTTCGACCACAGATTATCTGACTAAGATGCAGGAAATCTTCGCGAAGGAATTCGCTGAGGGCAAGGTCCCGCCTCCCGCGCCGCGCTGAAGCAGAACGCCATGGCCGCACCTCGCCGTTTTGGCGCTATACCCCGCTGGATTACTCAGCTCAGTGGTTCGGCGCTACCATTTCTGCTGCCCGTGCTAGCAATCAATGTGACGATTATTCTAGTCCCGGGGCTTCTCACTGTTGCCATGGCGTTCTTCGATTGGGATGGGGCCTCCACGCCAACTTTTGTGGGCCTGGATAATTTTCGCACGATTTTTGCCGATCCCGTTTTTTTTTCAGCGCTTCTCAACAACATCAAATGGACGGTGATCTTTCTCACTCTCCCGATCGTGATGGGTCTCGGTGCCGCGTCACTGCTCTTGATTGCACGACGCGGGCGCACTTTCTTCCAGGTTGTCTTTTTCCTGCCGGTCATTATCGCCACGGTTGTCGTCGCGCGCGTCTGGCAGGGAATGATTTACAATCCGGAATCGGGTCTCGTCGGGTGGCTCAAACTCTATGGACTCAATTTTGCCGATCCCCTGACTCAGCCTTCCACCGCTCTGTATGCCGTGGCATCGGTCGATCTCTGGCATTGGTGGGGGTTTCTTGCGGTGATTTTCTTCGCTGCCTACCGGCAGGTCGATTCTACCCAAATCGAGGCGGCAGTGATCGACGGTGCCGGCTTTTTCCAACTGATGCGCTACGTGCTGATTCCAGCGATTCGGCCGACGATCACGCTGATGCTGATAATGACGATTATCTGGTCTTTCCTCGCTTTCGATTTCGTCTACGTCTTAACCCAGGGCGGCCCCGCCTATGCCAGCGAAGTGCTCTCGACCCTATCGTATCGGTACGCGTTTTATAATTATACAATGGGACCGGCCGCTGCCGTCGCGCTGGTCATCAGTTTCTTCGGCCTGATAGCGACATTTTTCTATGTGCGAATTCAACAGAGAGAAGGGGTCCAATGAACCAGACTCTTGGGCGCGGGACGGTCTTCATTTCCTATTTTATTTTGGCCGTAGCAGCTGGCATCGCCCTGTTTCCACCTTCCTTAATGCTAATCAGTTCGTTAAAGAAAAGCGCCGAAATCGTTGCCAATCCGCTGGCTCTGCCAGGCGCTCTGCAATGGAGCAATTTCTTGCGGGCCTGGACAGACGCGCAATTGGGGCGGTCGCTGCTGAATAGTGCGGAGACAACCGGGTTTGCCGTCATACTGATCTGTTCGACTTGCTCTTTGGCGGCCTATGCGCTTGCGCGAGGGACAGGGCCGGGAATGCGTTGGGTCAGTGCCTATCTGCTCGGCACGACGACACTCCCGATCCAACTCTATCTATTCCCGCTCTATTTCGGCTTTGCGCACCTGGGACTAATCGACAATGTGTTCGCCTTATCCTTTGTTTATGCGGCTGTCTTTAGCCCATTCGCCGTCTTTCTGCTTCGTACTTACTTCCTCGCAATTCCTAAGGAGCTGGAGGAAGCAGCCGTCATCGACGGTGCTAGTCGTTGGCAAGTCTTCTACAATGTGCTTCTGCCGCTGGTCTCTCCAGGTATTGTGACGGTCGCTTTGATTTCGGGCCTCAACATCTGGAACGAATTCCTGATCTCGTCGACGTTCCTGCAAAGTCATGATAAACAAACCGCCGTCGTCCGATTCTACACGCTCGGTGGCCAATACAGCAGCGATTGGGGCGAGATCATGGCTGCCGCCATCCTCATTGTCGCTCCGGCGGTCGGTTTATTTTTGTTAATGCAACGCCGCTTCATCCAAGGGATGGCGGCTGGATCAGTCAAAGGATGAAGCGCCCGATTGTTAATCCCGACGAAAAATTCTATGTCTGTTCAAAACGATTACCTCGAACGCGTTTATGCCGGTGTGCTCGGCAAAATTATCGGTGTTTATCTCGGGCGCCCATTTGAGAACTGGACCCAGCAGCGGATCGAAACAGAACTGGGCGAAATCTGGAAATATCAACACGAACGATTCGGCGTTCCTTTGGTGGTCGCCGACGATGATATCGGTGGAACATTCACATTCCTGCGTGCATTGCCGGACCACGGAAACACCGCGGAACTAACGCCGGAACAAATTGGATCAACCTGGCTAAACTACATCGTCGAAAACCGGAGTATTCTCTGGTGGGGCGGCATAGGAAATTCAACGGAACACACAGCGTTTCTTCGATTGAAAGAAGGGGTTCGGGCGCCCATGAGCGGTGCGATTCGGACAAACGGCAAAACAGTTGCCGAACAGATCGGCGCCCAAATCTTCATTGACGGTTGGGCGTTGGTTTCACCGGGCAATCCTGGTCTCGCGGTAGAGCTGGCCCGAAAGGCGGCTTCGGTCAGTCATGATGGTGAAGCGATTTATGCCGCGCAGCTCCTCGCAGCAATGGAGGCACAGGCATTCAACGAACCGAGGATTGATCAGCTGATCGACACCGGACTCTCCTATCTGCCGCCGGATTGTTTAATCGCTCGGCTGGTTAACGATGTGCGCGATTGGCAACGAACCGATGGAAATTGGCGGGGGACCCGGGAACGGATCGAGAAGAGTTACGGATACGATAGATTTCCCGGCAACTGCCACGTCATACCGAATCACGCGATTATCCTTCTCGCGCTGCTCTATTCCGAGGATGACTTTGCGCGTGCGCTCATGATCGCTAACACGTCGGGGTGGGATACCGACTGCAACTCCGGCAACGTTGGTTGTCTGATGGGGATCAAGAACGGTCTGGACGCCATCGACGCGACGCTCCGCGCACCCGTAGCCGACAGACTTTTTCTTTCCACCGCCGATGGTGGACGTTGTATCACGGATGCGGTTCGTGAAACCTATGAGATTTGCCAGGTTGCGAACCGGCTAGGACAGGCGCCACCCGTGCCGATCCCGAAACAGGGCGCGCGCTTTCATTTTGAACTTCCCGGGTCACTTCAGGGTTTCGAAGTTGAACCGATTGTCGGTCCCTCTGAGGTTCAGTTATCGAATACAGTCGGGAATAGTTCCAGCGGCCAACGCAGCCTCACCCTCGATTTCAAATTCTTGCCCGATGGGTGTTCGATTAAGGTCGCGACACCGACATTCATCCCGCCTGATTCAAAAGACGCAAGTCACTACTCTTTGATGGCCTGCCCGACACTTTTCCCGGGAAATGTCGTTCAAGGACGCCTCATTGCCGGCACCGAAAATACCGCCGCAGTTCGGATTGTCCCTTTCATTGCGTACTATGGCGAAAACGATGAACTCGGCTATCACCACGGAACAGGTCTTTCGCTCGATCCCGGTGCTGCCCAAACTTTCCAGTGGCGAATAGACGGGCTGAACGGCGCTCCGATCGCGCAGTTTGGAATCGAGGTGGATGCCGCCACCAGTGGACGAATTTATATTGATTATATCGATTGGTCGGGAACTCCTACCACCCTGTTTCGCCGTGCAGGTGCCGACAGGACAATGTGGCTGCGAGCGTGGATCAACGCGGTCGACCACGTCGGCACACGATGGGCGTCGGCCTTTCACCTGTCCCAAAACCGAGGCACCGGCCTATTCATTCAAGGTTCTCGCGACTGGCAGAACTATACGGTCGAAGCTGCGATCGTCTCAGACCCGGCGAAATCCTTCGGTCTGGCAGCCCGGGTCCAAGGACTGACACGATATTATGCCCTCATTCTTGGGCCGAATCAGGTGCTGCGACTGGTCCGAAGCTATGATTCGGTCGAGGTGCTGGCAGAGGTTGAGTACCACTGGCAATGGTCGCAACGATATCATTTCAATCTCGAAGTAAATAAAGCCACGATCATCGGTTCGATCAATGGAACGGAATTGATTCGCCACCACGATCCCGATTCGAAGCTGCTGGACGGCGGAATTGCCTTGGTCTGCGAAGACGGCCTTATCATGACCGACGAAGTGAAAGTGACCGCGGTATAGTCGATAAGCATCAACCTACACAAGTATCACGGGTGAATGAATTCTGTCCCTACGGGTCGAAAGCGACTCGCCTCCCACGCTTTAAGTTAACGCCTATTGCGGCATAGCCTGTGCATCGGGCTCGGATAGGCACGAAGTGAGGCGAAAGTATCATAGGCGTCCCGCCTGTGACCGCCGATACACCGACACGCCCACACCACATCCTCATGGTTGCGGCTTCTGACTTCGCTAAATTACGTCGGACAAGTCCGCCGTCCGTTTCAAAGCTTACGTTTCCGGTATTCCTCCATGGAGTAAAGCGCAACTGCCAGGAGCAGCAACACACCGGTCCAAATGTATTGATAGTAAGCGGTGACATGCAACTGATTGAGCGCGTTTTGCAGCATCACAAGTAGAGTCGCGCCGAACATTGTGCCTGCTAGCGTGCCGCGGCCGCCGAACACGCTGGTGCCACCCACAACGACCGCGGTAATCGAGGAGAGGGTGAATTGACTCCCTGCCTGCGGGTCTCCGCTGCCGATCCGCGCGGCGACCACCAGACCCGCGAGCGCTGCCATGAATCCGCAAAACAAGTAGGCGAAACAACGGATCCTATCGACCCGGATACCGGCAACGAAAGCCGCTTCCTGCCGTGAGCCTATCGCATAAAGACGCCTCCCAATCCGGCCTTTCACTAGCAGTATCTCCCCGACTATGGCGATCGCCAACAGCGCCAGGCCGGCAACTGGAAACCAACCGACGCGCATCGTAACCAGATCGGCAAACCCTTCGCTTACACTGCCTCCCGGACTCGGTCGGACCAGGAGAGCCAAGCCGAAGACCACTGAATAAGTTGCGAGCGTACTGATCAGATCAGGTATCCGGAGCCAAACGATGAGCGCACTATTCAGTCCTCCAACGAGCACCCCGGTGACAAGGCAAAGCAAAACGCCGCCCCAAGCGCCCGGGCCATCAACGAGCGTGAACGATCCGATTGCGGTGACGAGGCTTATCAGCGGTCCGACCGAGAGATCAATCCCACCTAGCAATATAACCGTCATTTGCCCGATCGACGCTAATGCTAGGGGAACGATTTGGATGACTAGATTTCCCAGATTGCGTTCGGTAAAAAAATAGCGTGATTGAGCGGTGGTGTAGGCGGCAAGGATTACCAATGCGCCTACTAACAGGAGCGCGCCCGTATAACGTTGAGCCAGCGCTCGTACAACGGATAACGGCGATTGGCGGGAAGCGTGAGTTTTGTTTCTGGGAGTGAAATTGCCGCTCTCGCGCGCTTCTGAAGTTCGTCCCAGCGTGACAGCGCTTCCGATAATACGTTCTTCCGTTGCTTCAGCGGCCGAGACTCGGTCGACGATCGAACCGTGAGCGACAACCAGGATCGAGTCCGCAAGCCCGATCAGTTCAAGTAAATCGGAGGAAAGAAGGATGATTGCTGAGCCTTGGTCTGCGAGGCGCCGTATCACCTCATAAAGCTCCAGCTTCGCCCCTGTGTCGATGCCCTGCGTGGGCTCTTCGAAAATGTATAGTTTCGGCTGAGCCATGATCCAGCGCCCAAAAACGGCCTTCTGCTGGTTGCCGCCGCTGAGCAATCCGATCGGTTTTTCGATTGATGGAGTTCGCACTCGGAATCGCGAAACTGTTTTAGTTACTGAAGTTCGTTCCAAAGCGAGATTCAACGCACCGAACCTGCTCCAGGTTTGAAGATGCGGGACCGCGATGTTCTCCCGGATCGAATGCGGAGCAAATATGCTCTCCCGTCTGCGGTCAGCGGGAACGTACACGATGCCCGCCCGGATCGCGTCACGCGGCGAACCGAGTCGGAGGTGAGCTCCTTCGAGTTGCACTTTGCCGGTGGCAGGCAGCACTCCGAAGAGCGCGCGGGCAATCTCTCGTTGACCGTTCCCCTGAATCCCGCCCAGTCCGACAATTTCACCCGACGAAACGGTGAAAGAGACATCAACGAACAGACCGGGACTGGTTAGATTTTCTACTTTCAGTCGAATCGAACCGGGATTCGACTGTTTCGGTGGGAATGCGAGTGACAAGCTTCGGCCAACCATTCGGCTAACAAGATAATCTTCGGTTATCCCTGTGTTGACGACGGTTTCAACGACCTTGCCATCTTTCATTATCGTGATTCGGTCGGCGAGGCTAAGAACCTCAGGCAACCGATGCGAGATGAAGACCACGCCGGTGTTGTCAGCACGCAAGCCGCGGAGAATTTCGCCGAGCCGTTGAACATCTCCGCTTCCAAGCGCCGAGGTTGGTTCATCCAGAATCAGAACAGAAGGATTGGCCGCGAGGACTCGAGCGATCTCGACAATCTGCCTCTCCGCAGTGTTCAAATCCCGGACCTGTCTGCGCAGATCAATCGGGAAGCCTAACCGTTGCAAGATGGACCCTGCAGAATTCTCCAGCGCACGACGATCGATCAGGAGCGCAGAACCTGGCTCCCGTCCCAACAAGATGTTTTGCGCAACGTCAAGATCGTCGACGAGGCGCGTGTCCTGGTAAACCATCGCAATGCCGAAATCGTGCGCACGGCGAGGAGAACTCAGGAGCACCGGGTTCCCTTTTACTTGTATCATTCCGGCATCGGGTTGAATCACACCGGCGAGGATTCGCATGAGAGTGCTCTTGCCGGCCCCATTTTCGCCCACCAGGCCGTGGATCTCACCGGCCCGGCAGTCGAACGAAACATTTTGCAGAGCCCTGACTCCGGGGAATGACATCTCGATGTCTCGAACCGCCAGCACTGGCGCAGTCGATTCGCCGGGTGAGTTGGGCTCCGTCCGAATCATGATTTGAAGAGCGTCTTTAACTCATCGTCTGAAAGATCTGTATCAACAAAAACGCCGTCGGGAAGATTCGGTCGTAAATAATTTTTGTAGTTCTCCGAAGTGATGAGCTGAGGCTCGATAATCTGACGCTTTGGCACGTCCTCTCCGCGGAGAAGGGCAAGTGTTGCACGCAGAGCGATCACGCTTTCCCAGGTTGGTTCAGACAACAAACCAATTTTAAATTTTGGTTGGTTGGCGGCTTCACGGTCGAAGAGTCTGAGCAAGCCATTGTAGTCGTCTCCGGTGACTGGAACGAGTGAACGTTTGGCGTCTAGCAACGCTTTCATTGCGCCAGCCGCAACCTGTGAACCATCGCACCATACGCCGTCGATTTGCGGATACGCCGCGATCAAATCCGCCATCACAACTTTGGCGCGGTCTTCCTCCCAGTACGCATCGCGGAAAGCGAGCACCTGAATCTGGCTCCCTTTCATCGCATCCTGGGCGCCGGCCCAAGCCGCGGCCGTGTAAGAGTTGCCCGGCAACCCGCCAAGCGCGACGATCTTTGCCGATTCACCAACAGCGCCTCTAAGCCATTTCCCAAGCTGAAATCCTTTATTGTGCGGATCCGTTCCGTCGTAAGTCGTCCAAGCTTCGCCGTCGACCGGCAGGTTAAAAGGCACGGTCACGATTCCTTGCTTTGTCGCCTCTCGCAAAGCGGGGACAACTGCCGGACCGGAATTGGGTATACAGAGAATTGCGTCCACATTCTGGGAGACCAGGTTTTCGATGTCGCTTACCTGCTTTGTGATATCGCCCTGACCGTCGACGACAATCAGATCGGCGATCTCCTTGTGCTGACCTGCCTCTTTCTTCAAAGAATAAAGACACTGCGTTCGCCAGGTGTTGCCCGAAAAGCCGTTGCTGAATCCGATCCGGTAAGGGCCGGCCTTTTTCAGCTTGACGCCGGACACCATCCCGCCGTCAGGGACGATTTTCGCCTTACTGATTACGTCATCGGCGAATGCCGGAAACGTCCGCATAAACGCGGCAAATCCAACTGCCGCGGCACCTAGTTTAATTGCCTCTCTGCGCGAGTAATGGGAGGAACTGTTTTGCATATTTTTTTGGGGGTTGAGGGTTGAGTTAGTTGGCTGGACGGGAGGAACCGATCACGCGATACATCAGGACACTCAGGGCGATCACTGTGCCTTGCAGCACAAACTGTATGCCGGTCGAGACGTGTACAATATTCGTAAAGCTGTTGAGCTCCGTGATGAAAAGTGTTCCGCCGACCGTTTCGATGACGCTTCCGATTCCGCCGCTAAGCGCCGTTCCTCCCACCACAGTCGCAGCGATCGAAGTCAGGAGAAATTGATCCCCGATGCCAAGACTGGGCGACCCGATGTAGGAGGTTAGAAGGAGTCCGCCCAAAACGGCCATCGTTGCACTTAGCACGTACGCGGTGATGATTATTTGATTCACGGGCACGCCCATCATCCTCGCGGCTGTTGCGTTCGCTCCTGCAGCATAGAGCTCTCTTCCGAATAGTGTCCGGCGTGTGAGAAAGGCTACGGCCAGGACAATTGAAAGCCAGCAGATGCTGCTGACAGGAAGAACGCCAAAATGCCCTTGCCCGAAAATGGCAAAATCTTGGGAGATCGCGCCGTGTGGCGCACCCCCTGTGTAAACTAACGCGACGCCGAAAAGGATTGAATTCATTCCGAGCGTGGCGACCAAGGGCGTGACGCGAGCAATCGTGATGACCAGGCCATTGGCCAATCCAACAGCGGCAGCTAGCAACAGGCAAACGATTACGGCGGGCAGCATGTTCCCTGTTCTCCCGCCCATGAGACTGGTGGAAACGATATTTGCCATGGTGACGACTCCGGCGACTGAAAGATCGATTCCGCCGGTTAAAAGAGCGATCGTTTGGCCGGTGGCGACAACGCCGAGGAATGCTGCAACCTGGAAGATGTTGATCGCTTGACTGAATTGGAACATCCCGGGCGAAATCAATCCCGATACAAGGTAGAGCAACGCAACGATCAACCAGATCGCACCCAGCTTCCGGCCGATCGTACCGGCAACTTGAAGGTGGCCGGATATCTTTTTGATCGTTGTCACCAGTCCAGAATCGCGTTGTCGGGCGCTCGGATCGAGAGCGAATGCATCACTTCCTGCTGGAATGGATGCTCCTTTGCCCGCTCTTCGTCGACTTCAATACCAAGTCCCGGTTCCTGACTAGGCAGCCAATACCCGTTCTCGGTCACTAGCGAGCTTTTGACCACTTCCCAACGCCATGGGACATCCGCCAGCATATCCTCCTGGATAAGAAAATTCGGTGTCGATAGCGCAAATTGAAGAGCCACGGCGTTCGCAACCGGTCCCAACGGATTGTGCGGGGCAACGCCCATCTGATAAGTTTCCGCCATCGCTGCAATTTTCTTTGCCTCGAAGAGCCCACCACAATGGCAAAGGTCTGGCTGAATAATGTGGCAAGCTCGCTGTTCGAACAGATGCCGGAATTGATGTCTCCCAACCAACCGTTCACCGGTGGCGATTGGAACGTTGACTTTTTCTCTCACTTCTCGGAGGGCCTCGGTATTTTCGGGTGGAACAGGTTCCTCGCAAAAGTAGGGACGAAATTCACCCACGGCGTTGATGTACTCGATCGCCATTGCCGGATAAGTCCGCCCGTGAAAGTCGATCATGATATCGATTCCGTCGCCTACGGCTCCGCGCAGTTTTTCCATGAGGCGCGCGAATTGTTTTACCTTGCCAATCCCTTCCAACGGCTCCGAATACGGCACGAACACAACTTTCACGGCTGTGTACCCGTCACTGATCACCTTCTGCGCAAGCTCGATCAGAGGTTCTACTTCAAAAGTCTCATAGACCGACTTCATGTTGCCGCCGCCGAGATGAGTGTACATACGAACCCGGTCGCGCACCCTGCCACCGAGCAATTCATACACGGGCACGCCGAGAATCTTTCCTTTGATATCCCAGAGTGCCTGCTCGATCGCAGAGATCGCGCTCATCCCGATGACCCCTAGACGCCAAAACGATTGTCGATACAACTTTTGATAGATGTGCTCGATTCGGCGAGGATCTTCGCCAATTACCATCGGCGCAAAGTCTTCGATTGCGCCGACCACCGATCGAGTTTTCCACTCCAGCGACCCTTCGCCCCAGCCAAATAGCCCAGGCTGATCTGTCTCTACTTTGCAGAATACCCAATTCCGCATTTCAGCGTTGACGACGACGGTCTTGAGCCTTGTGATTTTCATAGCGCTCATTGAAGGCCGAGGTGCCCGGCGATTGCGTAGGCCAGTTCGAGATGAATCGGTTCCGGCCACTCGCCCAGTTGCGGACCGAGTTTCAGACAGGCGTTTCGCAAATCGATGGTTCCTTCGGCCCTCAACAACAACTCTGCCCGCTCAACGAACGCCCGGGTTTCCTCGCAGAACTCGGCGATTTCTCGGTCCTTCTTGATCGGCCAATGACAGCTCACGTAATATTCAAGGTTGAGGTGCTCAATCAATTGGGTGGTCTGCAGATAGGACTGCGGATAAAGATAGGTCGGGCAGAGCGCCGGTTTTCCTGCGACGTCCAGGTAAACGCTCCCTTGGATTGCGTCGCCACCGTACAGCGCGCGATTCCGATGGTCGAGAATTCCCAGGTGCCCTTTGCTATGACCTGGTAAATGGAGGACTTCGACCTCCCAATCGTTACTCAATCGAATGCGTTCTCCACCGCGCAAAGTAAGGTCGACCGGTTGAGCGTCGCCAAGGTCGCGCCGAATGTTTTTCGCTGTCTCATCCGAGTAGAAGATTCCGTACTTCCGGTAAGCGTCGTATCGATACCGAAATAGTTCTGCCGAATTATCGATCATCTTACGATCGGCATCGCCGCAACAGAGCAATGTCCGAGGCGACCAGCGTTTAATACCTGCGTTACCGCCAACATGATCCGAGTCAGGATGAGTGCTTATCACGAAACGGAGATCCTCTGGTTGAATTCCTAGTTCGGCGAATCCGGGCAGGATCAAGTTGTCAACGTGTTCCGCGCAGCCGGTATCCAAAAGCAGAACGCCTTCTTTCCCGCGCAGGACCGGAAGGTAGATCGGGCGCATCCCGACCTGTCCTCCCAAAAGGAATACATTATCGAATAACTGTCTCATAGATCTTCAGGTAGTAGGCTGTTGGCCTTGGACGGCATACCCGCCGTCGCAGCGGATATCGGTCGCGGTGATGTTTGCCGCTTCGTCGCTGGCAAGAAAGACGAACACCGCTGCGACTTCCTCGATCGATCCGACTTTTCCCCGTGGGTGCAATCGGTCGAATGCCGTTCTCGCTTTTGCCAGGTCCGAAGCGTTTTCCAACAGGAATCGGTGCAGCATTGGCGAATCAACGGTGCCAGGAGAGACCGTATTAACCCGGATGTTATCTTTTGCGAGTTCGATCGCTTGTCCGCGAGCTAACGCGATGAGGGCTCCTTTAGTGGCTCCGTATACCGTGATGCCCGGGTGCCCGTTGTGACCGGTTACACTCGCCATGTGAAGAATTGAACCACCTCCACCCGCGCGCATCGTGGGAATGACAAAACGCGAGAATAGAATCGGCGCTCGTAAGTTGACCTGGAGCATCGCATCGATTGTGTCCGAATCGATCGAATCCGCCCATGCCACCGGCATGACAGCAGCATTGTTAACCAGGCAATCAATCCGTTCGAAACGATGTTTGACCTCGGATACGAAAGATTCGATTTCGGCAGGATTACGAACATCAATCCGTTCCGCGACAATCTCTGCACCCGTCTCGCGCACAATCGCTGCCGTTGCCAGGACTGCCGCGTTGTTCAAATCGCATACGGCTAGCTTTGCTCCTTCTTTTGCAAACGCAAAAGCGATTCCACGGCCGATGCCGTCGCCTGCACCAGTCACAATCGCAACTTTGTCTCTAAGTCTGGTCATAGTAAAAAGATGGGTGCAACACGATTATTATGTGAAGCTAATGCAGTTTGCGACGGTATCGCCCGATCGTATCGATTAGCACCGCGAGCAGAAGGGTTGCGCCGATCACAAAAGTGTTCCAGTACACGTCTACGCCTAGAATCGTTAAAGCTCCAACCAGGATTCCCATTAGAAGAGACCCGAGAAATGAACCGAGAATGGTTCCTTCTCCACCTTTCAGACTCGCTCCTCCGATGATGACCGCCGAAATCACTTTAAGCTCCAGGCCCGTCCCCGCTGTAACGGAAGCCGCGCCGAGTCTGGCAGTCATTATGATCCCGGCAAACGCCGCTAACAGACCTGTTAGCGAATAGTTAAAAATCTTGAGCCGGTCGATCCTGATCCCCGATAGCATTGCCGCTCGTTCATTGCCGCCCAGATAATAGTTCTGCCGGAAAAAGCGAGACTTCCTGAGAAGGATGTCGCCCAACAACACCATGCACAAGGCGATCCAGATTGGATTTTGCACTCCATGGACGTTGCCTTGACCGATCGCTCGAAACGATTGCGGGAGTCCAGAAATGTTCCGGCCGCGTGTGATCACCAGTAACATTCCACGCACCATGCTCATCATTGCCAGCGTCGTCACAAAGGGATTGATGCCGATTTTGGCGATGATGAAACCGTTGCAAAATCCGATCATCGTTCCCGCCCCAAGGCCGACGAGCAATGCCCCCCACGGCGGCACTCCCGAGGACATCGCCATCGCTGTCACCGCCCCGGCAAACGCGAAGGTGGACCCAACAGACAAATCGAACCCGCCGCCGACGAGCAAGATTGTCATGCCGATTGCCACGATGCATTCGACGGACACCTGCAGCAGTAGAGCGGACCAGTTGCCGAACGTCATGAAGATCGGCGTGGTGATCCACATGAGGACACAGCCGGCAACCACGATTGCCAGAATCATGAATTCTCTGAAGCTGGTCAACCGCCGCAGGAAGGTGAATATCGATCGGCCAGGTCTCTGCCTTTCTAGTCTCCCGTCCCTTTTCGGTTCGGTCTCTGTTTTCATAGTCGCGGATCTGACTGTGGCTGCGATCCTTCCACCAGACCGGTGGCTGCCAGTATTAGCTTTTCTTCCGTGGCCTCTTCCCGGCTGAATTCGGCCACAAATTGTTGGTTACGCATCACGGTGATGCGATCGCTCATGCCGAGAATCTCCTGAAGTTCTGAGGAGATCATGATGATCCCAACGCCCGAGGCTGCCAGATCGCGCAGTAAGCGGTAAATCTCCGATTTTGCGCCCACGTCGACTCCTCTTGTCGGCTCATCGACAATCAATACCTTCGGATGAACCCCTGTCCACATGGCCAGCAGCACCTTTTGCTGGTTTCCTCCTGATAACTCTCCCACCTGCTTTCGGACGTTCGGTGTGATGATGTTGAATTGCTTGCGAGCAGCCATTGCAGCCGACGCGATCCGGTGATCGGAGATGAACCCAAGACGATTCGCGTAGGTGCCCAAGGTAGGTGCAACGCAATTGTCTTGTATCGACATGGAAAGGTATAATCCGAGTTCCTTTCGATTCTCGGTCAGGTAGGCGATACCCTGTTCAATCGCTTCGGCCGGGTGATGGAATTGAAAACGATGGCCGTTCATAAACACTGTGCACCTGCCGCTTGGCGTGATGCCGACGATTTCCATTGCCAACTCGGAGCGGCCGGAGCCGATTAATCCGGCAATTCCGAGTATTTCACCCTTACGCAGCTCGAGATGAAGGTTTGGCGATTTCTTCGGCTCGTCACCCGATCTTTCAACCCGAAAATAGGCACTCTCGATCCGTCTCGCACGTTGCCCGTACATGTTAGTCAGTTCACGACCGACCATCCGTTTCACGATAGATTCTTCGTCCACCTCTCGGATAGGGAACGTGCCGGCATTCCTGCCGTCACGCAGAACGGTTACCCGGTCAGCGATTCGGAAAATTTCCGGCAGATGGTGGGAGATGTAGATAAACGAAACGCCTTCGGATTTGAGCAACCGGATATTGTCGAACAGACTCTCTATTTCGGTGGCGCTCAGCGAGGAGGTTGGTTCGTCCAGGATCAGAATTCTGGGCCGAAGTGAAATCGCCTTGAGCACCTCGACGATTTGACGCTGTCCCATCGAAAGTTCGGCGACAGCTCTCGCCGAATTGATTTCGAATTTGAACAAACTCAGCAATTGCCGAGTTGCTTTGTGCAGTTTTCTGGATGCAACGAACCCGATCCAATCAGTCGGTTGTCGATTGAAGTAGATGTTTTCGGCAACGCTCAGTGAGGTAACAAGACTTAACTCCTGAAAAACGACGGAGATTCCCCTGCGGCCCGCGTCCGCAGCGTCAAGAAAACGGGCTGCTTGGCCCTCCAGGAAGAGATCACCCGAATCCGGCCGGAGAACGCCTCCCAGGATATTCATCAGCGTACTCTTGCCGGCTCCGTTTTCGCCCACAATCGCGTGCACTTCTCCTCGGCACAGATCAAAATCGACCTGATTAACCGCTCTGACTCCAGGGAAATCTTTGGTGATTCCCCGGAGTTCGAGGATGTGCTCACCGGGCATTGCAACGCCTATTTGCGAACAAAAAATTGATAGTTACTCTGGTCGACAATAATGGCCCCAGTATCCACGACGGCCGGTACACCGGACACGTGCGCGGCACTATTGTCAGTTGAGATCGGAACCGGATTGTTCTTCAGATTGTACAAGATTTGCAGAGCATAAAAGGGCATCAGCGCCGTCTGCTGCGCCACGCTGGCAGAAATCACACCCTCCTTGATCGCGTCGAGCACTTCGTTTCCGCGATCCATCGAAACGATCTTTACCGCCCCTTTTTTCCCGGCTTCATTCACCGCGGTCGCGGCGCCACTCCCACCAGCAGCCTCGACACATCCGATCCCTGCCAGATCAGGATATTTTTGAAGCAGTGAAGCCGCCGCCTGTGCGGCGACACCGGGATCAGATTGCGTGTCGGCGATTTGCACCAGACTGATACCTGGATTTTCGGCGAACGCTTTTTTGTAGCCCGCGATTCGTTCCTCCAGGTTTGATTGACCCGGCTTGGTCATTAAAGCGACTTTACCCTTTCCACCGATGAGATCGGAGAGCTTCTTTCCACCCACATAGCCTGCCTGGAAATTGCCGGTACCAACGAACGCGATTCGTTTCGATCCAGGTAAATCAGCATCGACTGTCACTACTGGGATCCCTGCATCAACTGCTTTATCGACAATCGCATTTAGCGACGGTTCAAAGCCGACTACGATGATCCCGGCTGGCTTTCGTGCTATGGCTTGTTCAAAGGCCGTAACCATGGCGGACATATCGTATTCCGCAGGTCCGACGTACTCCGTCTTGACACCCATCGCTTTGCCGGCCTCCTGGAGGCCCATTTTGTGATCGTAAAAGTAGTCGAGGCTCCCAAGAGCCGATACTTCGATGTATAGCTGATCGGACACACCGGCTTTTGTCTGTGCGTGTGCCGACGAGAATTGGAGACCGGTCAACGCGACAAAGGCGGTGACAAGTTTTGTAAGAAGGCGAGGGATGCGCGCTTTGTACATTTGAATTGGGATGGGGGGTTATTCAGTTGACCCGACTATGGGAATCTCAGGGATGCGACAAGAGAGAGCTCATCGCACTGGTGCGACTATAAGACCTGAACCGATCACAATGAATTGGCAGATTTGCCAATTCAATTGACTATTTTATCACAACCCGAAAGCTTATATCAGCTTTCGGATTGTGAGTCGTTCATCCGGCGCAAGCCGCTTGCTGGAGCGAAAACGGCTAGCCCCGACGAATGTCGGCACTCCGCGCGCATTATCCACGGGGACGTGAGAAATGCGGACTGGTTCGCTTGCGATATTCTCCAGGCCAAACCCCGAAATTTTTTCGAAACAACCGGCTCAAATGGGAGACGTCGAGATATCCTGATTTCCGGGCGATCGTGCCCAGCGTATCTTCTCCGGAATAGAGTAGCTGACACACGCGCTTAAGTCGCACTCGAGTGATTTCACCATGAATTGTTCTGCCGACCGTTTTCTTGAATTTGGCTTCAAGATGCGTCCGCGAAATGTGCAAGCGATCTAACAGTCTCTTCACGGTGAGACCGTCACAAGCCTGGTTCCGAATCTCACGCAGAGCACTCGCTAGTAACTTATCGGTCGTCGCGATGATGTTCGTGGAATCCCGTTCAATGACCCCGACTGGCGCAGTCCGATCTAGTAAGGATTCGGGTTTCGAGCGATTCATCATTCTATCCAGACATAGACAGGCTTTGTAGCCGCTCGATAATGTATCCGGTTCAATACTGGTCAGTCTCGGGTGGCACAATTCTGTGATGATTTCGTCGTTATCCACCCCTAACACCGCGACATCGTCCGGCACGATGCAGCCTGTCAAATGACACGCTTGAACCACTTGCAAGGCCCGCACGTCGTTGCAGGCAAATACTGCGATCGGTTTTGGAAGAGTTTTCAGCCACTTGGCAATGGACTCAATTTCAAGAAATCCATGTTCTTCAGCGCGCAGAATTTCGCCCAGATGCTTGGATGGCCGCGAGTAGATGAAGGCGCGGAAACCATGTTTATTGAGATATTCAGTGAAACCTTGTTGCCGGTTGTCGGAGAATGGAATGCCCGACAATCCGCAAAATCCGAAATAAACAAACCCATTGTTGACGAGGTGATCCGTCGCCATCGCTGCGATTGCAAGGTCGTCCGGTAAGAAGGCTGGGCAGGTCCCTTCCACTCGTGCGCCCAAAAGGTCAATTGTCGGGATGCCAAGGGAGACGATCTTTCGAGCGAGGCTTGGCTGATCAACGCGCATGAGGATGCCGTCGACCTTGTATTTCCTCAGGAAATCCGGGATGGACTCTTTCAGGTTTCGTTCCTGATAAAGAATCATCCAATTCGGATGTTGCTCAGCGAAACGCGCAACGCCCCGGCATATCCCACGCCCATAAGCCCGTGACGTTTCCACCAGCAGCGCGACAATCTTTTGATCTGCTGATCGACTCCGGGATCGTCTCATTCAAGTTGCAACGGTTACCATTCAGCGACCGTGCCGTCCGCATTTCGCCAAATCGGATTTTTCCAGTGATGACCTTTCTGACTTGCCTCTCGAACCGCCGCCTCGTTTATCTCTAATCCAAGTCCTGGTCCCCGCGGAATTTCAACATATCCGTTTGTGTATTTAAAAACGGACGGATCGATCAGATAATCGGAAGATTCAGCGCCAACGTTGTAGTGAATGCCGAGACTTTGCTCTTGGATGAACGCGTTCGGAAGGCAGCCATCGAGTTGCAGGCTCGCGGCTAATGTGATTGGTCCAAGAGGACAATGCAGAGCAACCGCCGTGTCGTATGCTTCGGCCATTGTGCAGATTTTGTGAGTCTCGCTGATCCCGCCGGCGTGAGAGACATCCGGTTGGATGATATCGACGACACCGAGGCTGAGAACGCGTTTAAAATCCCAGCGCGAAAAGAGCCGTTCACCCAATGCAATCGGAGTTGTCGTATGTCGTGCAACTTCGACAAGCGCTTCCGTATGTTCCGGCAGTACCGGTTCTTCAATGAACATGAGCCGAAACGATTCGAGTTCGTGAACCAGTATTTTCGCCATTCCCCGATGGACTCGACCGTGAAAATCCACGGCGATCCCAAAGTCTTTCCCCACAGCTTCACGCACAGAGCCGACCCGCTGGATGATCTCCTCCAGCTTGGCAGGCGAATCGATATAGTGCAGCTCCGCACAAGCGTTCATTTTGACGGCTTTATATCCTTGCGACTGCTTCTCTTTGGCGGAGGATGCCGCCTCGGCCGGTTGATCTCCGCCTATCCAGGAATAAACCTGCACTCGTTCACGTACAGCACCGCCCAGGAGTTGGTGAATGCTCAGCCCGTACCGTTTCCCTTTGAGATCCCAGAGCGCTTGATCGATCCCTGCAATCGCGCTCATCAACACCGGGCCGCCTCGGTAAAATCCTCCACGGTATAGCACTTGCCATATATCTTCGATCTGGTCTGGGTCCCGTCCTTCCAGGTACGAACCAAGCTCGGTGACCGCAGCCGCAACACTGTCCGTGCGGCCTTCCACGATCGGCTCGCCCCAACCAGCCAGACCATCCTCGGTCGAGATTTTGAGAAACAGCCAGCGCGGCGGCACTTTGAAAAGTTCGAGATGAGAGATTTTCATAACGTATCTGCAGCATCAGCCTAACAGCGGGTACCGACCCAAACGGCGCTAAGATTAGGGGGTTGTGCGATGTTTTGGTCAGGATTGCACTTTCCAACCGTTTCGTCCACGTCACCGTCGGATAGGCTGCCCAACCTCGGAATCGTTGCGCGATGGTGGCTGATCCTTCCGTCAATCACATCCTCGCCGGACGAGTTATGGAAGTTGCGACTGTGGGTATTGTGCAAGTCGTTGTCCGCTGGCACTTCTGGCTTATATCAACTCGAAGGTAAGCGTCGATAATTTGTTTCCTGAGTCTGTGACGTAAGTTCAGGTTTTCGTTAATGAAGAATGTTTACACCAGAGTTTCTGGTGGATATTCCTTCCCGTTCAGCGCCAACGAGCAACCCCTTAAAGAACCATGCCGGACTGGATCAAGACTGCGGAAGGATATGGAGGAACGGTAGTCAAAGCCTTTCATCAGGGACAAGCTCTTAAGCTTCTCCGGGAGCCAGAGGATCCCCCCAAAGCTCCGAAGCCGGCGGCGGTGGGAGCGTCGAGTAACTTACCGGGCACGGCGGGTAGTGCTTCGCCACCAACTGTTGGGCCAGCGCCGGCCAACCGCGGTGGGGTGTGTGCCGCACTGGCTTTGTATTGGCTTCACTATCGTGCGACCGAGACGGAAGGGTTTTGGGATTGGGCAGATTCCAGGGAAGGAATCGCAGAGATTGCGAGATTGCAGGATCATGCGGATGAAGACCAATACGAGGACATGCTCCGTCGGTCCAAGCTCTTCAAGTCGGTGAGATCGGATAATCGACACGAATTGGTCGGAGACATAGATCAGGTAGACATGATTCTATCGACGGTGATCGCACACGATGGCTACCAGGTACTCTCGCTCAAGAAGAAGAAAGGTCACGGGCACGCACTCGGTTTTCACGTCGACGCGAGCGATACCCTGCATTTTATGGATCCCAACCAAGGCGAGGCCTATTTCGGTGAAGATGATCTTCCGCAGCCGATCGTTGATCCAGAGAGATGGACGATGACCTCACTCAGCGAGGCGTTCGGTTTCCCGAACGACCCTCGTGACCCTCGGTACCAAGTTGCTTTAGCTCAAATGAGCAGTCGCGATAGTTCGATTAAAGGGTGGACGGATACATCGCCAACCACTCTCCCAGCGTCTCCGCTTGTGAAGCGCCTTGCAGTCAATCCAAAGAACGTTCCGATGGTTACCAAATGGTTTGAATTCTACCTTCGTGTGACGAAGTATAAGGAAAAATATGACGGATACGTTCTCCGGAGGCTGATTTAGGGGCAGGTATTTTCGGGGACTAAATTCGCGCGGCGCAAGACAATCGATCTCGTTTCGTTCGGTCGTAACGATCGCAAACCACTTACTTGGTCGCTGAGCGAGGTGTGCTCTGACGTTAGTGCGTGCGAACTCCTGCATGGGCCAATTAGCTAACGACTGGAGCGAAGATTAAAAGGCATAGAGCGTAATTTCTGGCGCGCCAAAACCCTGGATTACGGCACAACATAGCCCCTTTTATAATGTTTGAAATTCTTGTCTCTCCTCGCAGTTTTGTGGCACCTTGACAGGAAATCGTCGCCGTTTCTTGACGGATGACCTCCTCATCACGCGGATGAACTAAGACCTCGCAAGGACTGCTATGACGCTTAGGATCGACACAAACAATTTCTATACTCGAGGCGGAACCCTCTTTGATCGGTTCACCGAGGAGACACACAAATTCGAACCAAGCGTCAAGGCGGCGTTGGCGCAGATCCGCTCCACCGAAGTCGGGTCGGGTTTAATTAAGGCCATCGAAAGCGCCGGTCAAGAAGTGCTGATCGTTAGGCCGGCGCCAAACGTGGGAGCGAATAAGTGTGCGCAGTCGGATAAGGGGCAACAGGCATGCGACGCAGCTTGTTACCAGGAGGTTCTTAAGGTAGAGCTCATGGACAAGAAGATTAAGCAACTGCAAGCCGAAAGGAAAGTCGCTGACGATCACCCTGCAGTAAAGAAGTACAACAAGTTCTATATCCCGAAAGCGAGAGGGGGAGAACATGAGGATTACGTGAAGACGCTGAACTGGCAAGGCAAGCAAGATGTTCCAGTTCCCTTAGCGCACAAGCAGTCGCAGGACGAGGTCAGAAATGCCGTGCACACGACCGACGAAACTGTGCGCGCACGATTCCAAGAAGGGAGCAAACCGCAGAAAATCGCCGAGGCCGTGGGCTATGTGCAGGCGCTCCAGTGCGGCCTCATCGGCTATCACATTATGGACCACCTTACACCCGGTTCGGGCACAGGAGCTTGGGTCGTTTGGGAACCGTTATTGGAAAGCGTTGGCACAGATTTGCCGGCTGAAAAGCGCGCAGCTTGGATGGACCGCCCACCGTGGATTGCGTTGGCTCATGAACTGATCCATGGCTGGCGATTGGTGACCGGAAGATGCGTCTTTAAACCGGGACCGATCGAGGAGTATTACGAGGAGGCGATGACTGTCGGACTCCCACCTTACGACCAATGCCGTTTCACGGAGAATCGGCTCCGACACTTAAATGGTCTCCCATTGCGCACTTTCTACGGAGAATCCAATTTGAGCGTGAGTAACCGGGCCGCGGCAAAGCACGGGTCGGCAACATCGCGTTTTAAGCTCTCAATCAAGATCGTCGGTAGCGGTCCCGCCGATCCCTTGGTGTTTGACTACGAAATCCGATCGGCTGGGAAACCGAACGAGATTGTCAGTGGAAAGACGGACGATCAAGGAAATGCCACGGCGCAATCGTCGAGCGATGGTGAAATACGTTTTCGCGGGTTCGGAGCCTTCGGGCGCGTCGAGACGCAGTGGCAGAAAATATTGATAAATCGATACATGACTTTGCAGTTCGGTCGTTACCGCTTCATTTGCGATCCAGTTTAGTAACGATATATCGATAAATTACGGGCAGCGTGGGTCAGTTACGCGCACCGGTGATGAGGTCGCCTGAGTGACCCAGTCACGTCCGAGGAAAATCGTGGCCTTAAGTGACGTGGCGAGATCTCGAATGTACGGCGCCGGTAAAAAAAAAACCGCTCTTGGGAATAAAAGAAGGTCGTTACGAGTCCATAACGTAAAGGCGAATTCGTCAACCTAGACCTGGACAGGTAACATGACCGATCCCTTCAAATAAATCGTTCCATATGAAAGACTTACGTGTTTTACATTGGCTTTTGATGGCGGCTCTCGCTGCCTCAATATCGATCACAGCACAAGCCGCCGGTGGTCACGGCATGGGAGGCGGATCCCATTTCTCAGGCGGACGCGGTTTCGGGTTTCACGATGGCCGCTTCCATAACCGCTTCTTCGCTCGCGGCCGTTTCTTTCGCGGCAACCGTTTCTTCCGTGGCCGTTTCGGATTCGCGTTTGGTTTCCCTTATCCATATCCCTATTATTGGTATCCAGGACCTTATTGGTATCCGGGACCTTATTGCGGCTATTAAGAGTCCGCCGCACTAACGACGCGGCCTTATTTTCGTGGTATTCACGGCCGCCCTGCTGAACAATGGATGCGCCCGCGAGACCGAATCCAGGTTAACCGTTAAAGCCGATGAATTCTCCCAATGGATTTGGTGCTACCGGCGTGAACGGTTGAAATTCGAAAACCCTGTTTGTGTCAAAGCCATGAGCAGCGGCCGTCGTTTTATCGACAAACGGCAACAGCGCAGCGAGAGCCTGGTTGATACTGGTCCACTCTTGCGTTCGCTCATATTCGTTATTGTTCGGTGGAGCGATTGATTCGGCTATCCCTTGAAGTCCGGTGATCGCGGCAATGGGGCCACCATTCTTAGCTGCAACATCCCCGCCAACAACCCTGGCCAAGGTGCGATGGTCGCTTTCGATGCCCATAATTCGAGCCGCGGTGACACGCAGATCAGCCGTGGTAAAGTCTCGGACACCGACCAGATAAGCCGCAATGAACGCGTCTTCTAATGTGACTAACACGTTAAGGGTTGTTTGGGTATTCTCGAACATCTTCGCCGGATAGAAGAATCTCGTAAACGGGGTCGGTTCGTTCGTTGCCGATTGTTCAAGGAGATAGTGTGCCATCTCCTCTTGCCGAGCGGCTATCAAATAGCCCTGGTCATCGTCGGGAATATTAGGAAAGAAAGGAGCCAGGTTGATAATATTCGTATAGGTCGTCACTGCGAGAGCCTCGGCGATTTCTGCCGCGACGAGGATGGCTTTGTCACTTTTTCGCAGGCCGTTTGGATTACTGCCGTTGGTACTTGCATCGTCTCGACTTCCAGTAGCGAAGGCGGCGAAGGGCGACAGAGCGATGGCCCCGATCGACGCTTTGGTTAAAAAGGATCTACGACTAACACTCGAGACCTCACTAAGGTCGGCTGGTATGTATGATTTCTTAATAGTCTGCTTCATTGCGGAATCCATTTTTTTGCTGAATCGGAAAACTTCTCTATCGTTGTGCGTCAGCTAGCAAAAGTTGGATGCATAACTTTGGAGCGTAACCCCGCAGGATCCTTTGGTTCTATTTACGAAAGTCCGAACGTTCCTGGAAAATTAAAAGTACCGGGAGTGATCGTTCCGGCAGGAGGATGGAACCTTGTTGCGCTTGAAATCACCGCTTGGAGCGTTCCAGGAAAGGCATTACCTTGGCCACCACTATGGGTGATTACAAAGGTCGTACGCGGTTGAGGCAACGGAAAAGGCGTTTTGCGAAGGACCAGCGGATCAAAGCGCTTGCCGCAGGCAAAAAAAAGGCCACTGCCTCCCAACAACCATAAGCAGAGGCGGCCGCTCACACCGCGAATCCCGGACTCCTCTGCCCTTTGGGGACTTTGGGAATGTTTCGAACCACCGTGTTCGGTCTGCTCGCGATAAGCTGGTTTTATTGTTATCCGACATCGGCTCAGCAGCCAAGCCAGTCAGCCCGGAAGATCGCAGACAATTGCTACGAGCCTGGCAACTCCGCCGATATTCGTCTTTGGGAGGGAAGGGCTCCCGGTGCAATCGGTGACGATCCATGTCGTGACATTCCCTTCGTCCGAATGTTTTCTCCAGATCGTGATTCTCGGTGCCGGTTTTGACTCGCGTGCTTACCGGCTTTCCACTGTCCAAAACTCGATTCTATTCGAGGTGGACCATCCTGCGACGCAGACGCTGAAGCTCGCAAAGCTGCGCCAGTTGCTGCCGCAAATGCCGGATCATGTTCGTTTCGTGCCACTCGATTTCGATTCGCAAAGTCTCGCCTCCGCACTGACTGCCGGAGGGTTCGATCCGAATTCTCCTTCGATATTTCTTTGGGAAGGAGTGACAAATTATCTGACAACCGGTGCAGTCGATTCTGTCCTGAGGTACGTCGCCGGCATCGCTTCAGGTTCACACCTTATTTTCACTTATGTGCACCGTGGCGCTTTAGACGGTTCAGGCCGCTTTGCAGATGTCGCGAGGCTGCTCGCCGGGCTCGAGCGACTGGGTGAACCATGGACCTTTGGTCTTTATCCGGAACAGTTATCTGGATTTCTTAGCGACCAAGGCCTTGAGCTGGAACAAGACCTGTCTGCGAAAGAATATCGCGCCCGTTATTACGGAGCGCCTGGAGGATTGATCGGAGGGTATCAATTCTACCATGTCGCCTTAGCCCGAAATTCTCACAAACCAAAGCGCCTATAAAATTTTCGGGCTAAAAAACCGCTTTGGAACCGGCTCCTGGAAGATATTAATATTCATCGAAAGGAAGCAGAATGCCTAAAGTAAGTCAGTCCTATCTTGATTCCCGGCGTGCTCAGATTTTGGCCGCTGCGACAGCCTGTTTTGCGCGCGAAGGGTTTCATCGGGCCACGATGCAGGATATCGTCAAGGAGAGCGCACTAAGTCCCGGAGCCATTTATAACTATTTTGCTAGTAAAGAGGAAATAATTGAAGCAATTGCAAATGAACGTCACTCAAGGGAAGAGACTCTGATCAGGGAGGCGCAGGAGGTGTCTGGCCTCACGAATGCTCTTAAGCAAATTCGCGACGCGTTCTTTGGTCGCCTCGAGGATCCGCAAGAACGGCGAAGGCGACGGGTCGGCATTCAACTCTGGGTCGAGGCGCAGCGAAATCCGAGAGTCTATGAACTGGTGCGGCGTGGAGTCGATGGCCCTAGGGAATTGCTCAGTCGAATGATTGCCGAAGCACAAGGAAGAGGGGAGATCTCGAAATCCCTCGACCCGGACGCCACTGCTCGATTGATGATAGCGACGTTCCATGGATTCGTTCTGCAGTTAGATTGGGATGAGACAGTGGCTGTTGAGCCGTATCTCAAGATCCTGGATTTCACCTTGGAGCGGTTGTTCGCTCTTGATGCACTTAAGCCCGGATCGGGTCAGTGAACGCCGCGGAGCGAATATCGTCCGAGGATCCTCTTCGCGGCGGGTGAATCGGCGAAATTGACCGGGCACCGAGTTATTTTATCGTCTGGATTTGGGCTTGGCTCAGCTCCCAGATGTGCGGCGGCAAAGGGATAAAATGGACGTTATCGAGATAACTCTCATTGGTCTCGCTTGGTACAATAGTCCAAAGCAGAAATTTCCGGATGGCAGCTGCCGTCGCCGGGTCTGCTTGTTTGGTTGAAACAATCGCGTACTCGTAGCTCACGAGCGGGTAAGCATCCGCACCGGGTGCCAAGACTATGCTGAGCCGCTCGTCTGGAGGTGTTCTGGTACCCAGTCCTGCTGCCGCTGCTTCAACGGCCTCTTTGGTCGGAACAACGAAGTTATCCGACTCGTTTTTGAGGGACGCGGTACCAAGTCCCGCCGTGGCAATATCGGCACCATAGCTCACGCCAATATATGCCAGCGAATACTCCGTTTTCTGACTCGTTTGGACCATCCCGACATTTCCCGTCGCTTCTAGGCTTCCAGGAACATTTGGCCAGGTAATCGTCGTACCGTAGCCGCTGTTATCCGCCCAGACGGGATCAGAAAACGAAAGAAACTGCGTGAACATGAAGGTATCGCCGGAACCATCCTTCCGATGGATCGGAATGATGTCGTGATGCGGAAGTTTAACGCCGGGATTGAGCGCGACAATCTGAGGAGCGTCCCAATCGCGAATCTTTCCCGAATAAATGGCGGCGAGCACTGGTCCATCCAGTTTTAGCGTCTCCGAATTAAGACCGGGAAGGTTGTAGTTAACCATCTGCGCCGAGATACAGAGAGCGACGTTGATGATCTGCGGGTTTTGCTTGATCTCAGCGTCGGACATGAACGCATCCGAGGTACCGATCTGCGCCTCTCCAGAGAGAACCTTCTTAATGCCCGCTTCTGACCCTGTTGACTCGCTCGTGATACGAATGCCGGAATGCGTCTTTGTGTAGTCCGCAACCCAGGTGCTGAAGAGCGGATACAATAACGTTGAGCCGGATTCGGCTAATGCGATCGGATCCGCTTGCAATCGGGTTACGGCCAGCGCTGTTATGCTGAGCGCGAAAGCTGCCACGTAAAAAAGTGGTCCGCGTGTCGAGTAGATAAACATCGGTTTAAGTCTTGCGTGTTTCGTTCGACTGTTAGGAGTTAGTGGGAAGCGGCAGCGGCTAAATCCTGCGTTTCATCACTCGCATTGGTCCCGATCTCGTCGAGGTTCACCCCGGTTGTCTCGATCCGGAACATCCAGGTGATGACTGCTCCCAGAATCGACGTAAAGACCAGAATGTAGAGCAACGATGTCGTTCCGATTCCGGCGAGAAGGATCGGAAAGAGAAACGCAGTCGCCACTGCACCAATTTTTCCGAACGCTGCCGCAAAGCCTGCTCCTTTGCCGCGAATTGCAGTTGGGAAAACCTCTCCGGCGAGGAGGTAAGTCTGCGCGTTCGGGCCCAGGTTTGTCATAAAATTGAACAACATGAAGCCGGCGAAAATCAACATCGTCTTCGTTCCGCCGGTTGCGTATACGGAGAAGGAGGCCAGCAGCAAGCCAAGTGCGCACCCCACAAATCCGAGGACCTGAAGGGTTATCCTTCCGAGCTTGTCCGCGAGCAGGACGGCGAAGATGATGCCGACGATCAGCAGCATTGTGATCAGTGCCGACCCTTTCGCTGCAACAATGCCGTCTGCGATTAGATCGCTCACGCTGCGGACGTGATCAACGGAGCCTCCAATCGTCGCTGCCAGAATTGTCGGTGTAAATATACCGATCCCATAGGTGCCTAGATCCTGTAGAAACCATGGGACCGAGGCTAGGATCGTTGCACGTCTGTTTGGCCGTGCCAACAGGGCAGCGAATCCCTGATCTGAATGCTTCTGCTCGGTGGGAGGTGCAATACGCGGTGCGAGCGTGATTACGGCAGGATATTGCGGTGTGCGAACGAGAAGCCTTGTGGCTGCGCGCTGAGCCTCTTCGATAGAACCTCGCGCGTGCAGCCAATTAGCGCTTTCCGTCACATAGAATCGACCAATCGTCACCACCAATGCGGGGATAACGGCTGTCGCGTACATCCATCGCCAGGCATTGAGATCCGGGAGGTTCGATAGAACCAGAAACCCGATCACCGTGCCTCCAAGTGCGCCCAGCGCCTGAAATCCGAACGCGGCCAGCACGAGTCTTCCGCGGCTGAGACTTGGAATGCTCTCCGAAATAATCATGTGTGCGGTCGGATAATCGCAACCAAGGGCGAGCCCGATCCCGAACAGGCAGATCACCACAGATAGAAAGTTCGAACAGAGAATGAGGAGTACCAAAAATGCGACAAAGATGATCATTTCGACGATGAACATCGGTTTGCGTCCAAAACGGTCGGACATACCGCCAAGACCGACGGCTCCGATGAGAATACCAAGCAGGCTGGCCGCACCGATCAATCCATGTTCCGCGGACCCGATACCGAACTCTCGCGAAATGAGAGGCAACGCCACGCCTGTCATGAAAACGACATAACCTTCAAAAAACTTGCCTGCGGCGGCAAGCGACCAGATGAGCCACTGCATTCTGGTCATTGGCGCGGAAGGAAGATGAGTTCCGTCAGACCAGACCGGCCGTTCGTCGATGTACTCTTGAATCGATTTCATTTTAGAAAACTCAAGTCATCAGGTTCACCGCTAGCCGTTTTGGCCGTTGTTGTTATGGATGGAATGGAGAAAATTTCAGTTCCGGGATATCCCCTGATTTTACCTGAATTCGAACCCATACTCATGGCAGCCTATGAGCGCGCCAAGTTACAATTTCGTCACTTAGCCAGCCCATCGTAGGATAGGCGTCTCGCCTGTCCAATTCCCGGCAACGGGGTTCACCACAGAGATACAAGGCACGGAGGGCACAGAGGCTTAAAATAGCCGCAAACGGCACCGAGGTTAGCGTCGAGCCCGCTGCAGGGACGTGGATGCGGAGAAAATCATTGAACTCCCGAACGCTCTGGCTTTCTCCTCGCATCCGCGTCCGTACGGCGCATTCAACGCGACATCGCTCCGGGTCCCGAAAGCAACCCCAAAAAATCCGAAACTCTGCGCCCTTTGCGCCATTGTGGTTGTTTTAATTCTCTGTGTCCTCTGTGCCTCCGTGGTGAACTCTTCGCAGGAGCGGACAGACTGCTAGCCAACGATTAATGCTTAGGCTCCGGACAATCCATGCTCAGGTTGTTTAGCCCTTCATTATCGTGAGTGAACGTCACCGATCTGGAGGCGTTATCATTCTTAATCCGTACGATGTAGATGCTGTCAAAATCTTTGCTCTCCCATTTGGGAACCTGGTTGAGATCACCTCCAAATTCTTTCACTAGCTTTTCTACGACTTTTTCCAGTTCGCGATGTTCCCAAGCCACAAAGATAAGCGCGCTCTCGTATTTCTTATTCGTGAGCTCAGACCGCAGACCGTCGATATCGGTGTAGGCGAAATCGGTTCTCACCGGCATCCCAAGTTCGATCGCCGTTGGTTCGATCGTTGCAAGAGGACGAATGTAATTAATGTCACCCAATATTCCAGGCATCCGGAAAGGAGCGGGAGCAAAAATGTAATCCGGTTTCCCGAATTTAGTCGTTAACACTTGAGGCAACGCCAGCGCTCGATTGAGGCCTTGGCAATCCAATTGACCAATCTCCTTATCCGGCTTCTCCCCGTGTCGGATAAAAACGATCGTTTCCACGCCCGGCCCAGGTGAAACCGAAGCAGCCGGTTGAGCATCGTCCGCTGCGCGCACATCGAGCCCACCACACAATACGATTAACGTCGATAGATAGAGTAAACTTCTCACGAACCTTTTTTAAATATCAGCCGGAGCTTCTCAAGTTTTTTGAGCTCACTAGACCTAGCCTCAATGCCATTCATTTTAGCAGTCCCATACGCCCCATGAGGCCCATACGCCCCATTCCTCACCGATAATCGAGCAGAACTTGCATGACTCGAGGATTAAGGAAAAGCTTTTCCTTGACCTGTCGATATCCCTCATTTATCAGCTCTTCCGGTACACAGATGAGCGGTTTACCCCACCCGGAACATCCGCACCTCGAAGGGCGGATACCCACAATTATGGATGTCGCTCCGAAGGTTTTCTGAAAGCGCTGAAAGAAGCAGGTTTGCCGGTCGTTCCTCGAGTTGTGCGCCACGGGCCTTGGTCGGAAGCGTGGGGGCATGCGGCGGTTGCTCAATTGCTCAGGTCGGTGCGAAAGTTCGACGCGATTTTTTGTGGAAGCGACCAGATTGCGCGGGGTTGTGCCGATGCCATGCGTGAATCAGGTGTCCGGGTACCGGAAGACGTTGCTCTGGTTGGTTACGCCAACTGGGAAATCATCGCGGCGGCCACGCGGCCTCCGCTCAGCACGCTGGATATGAATCTGCGCGAGCTTGGTGCTCAAGCGGGAAGCTTGTTAGTCGGATTGATAGGAGGGCAGGCAGGAGGAGGAGGGCGCTTACTCGTCTCACCAAAGTTAGTTATCCGCGATTCGTGCGGAGCGACGCGTGCCGTAAGCACGCGAACGGCAACCAAGCCGGCCCGCAAAAACAGACGGAGGCCGGTGCGACAAGTTCGTTTCGGTTTGAAAAAATGAACGGTAACCCGACACCGCCAAATGCAAGTCGAGTCGGAGCGCCACGGGAACCTGACTGGACAGGTCCCGCAAAGCCGGGGCGAGCGAGAATGCGCCTCCGGGATCTGGTCGGTTATCTCTATATCGCGCCGGCTTTCCTTGTGGTCGGGACATTTTTTCTGTGCCCGCTCGGGCTGCTGATCTGGATGGCGTTGAACGACTGGCCTTTATTAGGCAGTCCGCATTTTCAGGGTTTCAAAAATTTCGTCACCCTATTCCAGGATACTACCTTTTGGGAAAGCTTTTGGTTTACCGCCAAGTACGCTTTGGTGATTACCCCTGCTATCTTTGTACCGGCCTACGGGCTGGCTCTGATTGTTAACTCACGAACACGTGGAACCGGGATCTTTCGGACGATTTATTTTTTGCCGGTGGTGATCGGACTTGGCACGGCCAGTCTGCTTTGGGTCTGGCTGTTAAACGATCAGGTGGGGATATTACACCAGATTCTGGTGCATTGGGGTATTCTGCGCGAGCCGGCACTGGCAAATGGCGGAACTGCCTTTTTCGCGGTCATCGTGATGGTGGTTTGGAAGACTGTTGGGTTCACGATGGTTCTTTTGTTGGTCGGTATGCAAGCCATACCGGACGACCTCTATGAGGCGGCAAGAATTGACGGTGCTACCTGGTGGAAACAGCAGGTGCGCATCACCTTTCCGCTCTTGCGGCCAACGTTCGCTCTGGCTCTGATCCTGTCGCTGGTTGGTTCTTTTTTGGCTTTTGATCAGTTCTACATCATGACGGGCGGTGGGCCGCATAACTCAACGATTACAGTGGTCTATTGGATTTACCGCGCGTCATTCACTTACTTCAAACTGGGGTACGGAGCGGCGATGTCCCTCGTGCTGATGGCTGCGTTGACTTTACTAAGTGCTTGTCAGTTGGTCGTTCTTAGACCGCGAACGAACTAAAGATGAACCTTTCTAAATTCCCGACGCAGCGAGTTGTCTGGTACGCACTTTGTTCGGTCGTCGCCCTTTTCTTTCTCGCGCCCATCCTCTGGTCAGTGATCACTTCTTTCAAGATATCCTCAGAGGCTAATGCGTCGCCGCCGCAGTTAATCCCCACACGATTGTCAGGCGAAAATTACCTCGCTCTATTTGGTTATGGAGACGGTCTGCTGCGCTACCTTGGCAACAGTCTCATCGTCGCGATTTTGACGGTGATTGGCATTGTGGTTCTCAGCACGCTCGCAGGATATGGATTTTCGCGATTTAAATTCCCGCTTAAAGGGACCCTGTTCCTCGTGTTGCTTGCAACATTGATGGTGCCATTTCAATCGATATTGACCCCGTTGTTTCTCGTCTTGCGAACCTTGAATCTGCAGAACTCCCTTTTAGGTCTCGCCCTTGTGAACATCACGTTCCAGATGCCGTTTTCATGTTGCGCAATTCTTTCGACAGTATTCCGCGTGAATTAGATGATGCAGGAGCAATCGACGGGTGTAATTCGCTGCTGACACTATGGAGAGTATTACTGCCGGTCGCCATGCCCGGAGTGGTCAGCGTAGCGCTTTTCGCTTTCCTGGCTTCTTGGAACGAGTTTCTGGCGGCGTTAATCTTTCTCACCGATTCCGAGAAGTTTACGCTGCCGGTCATGCTCCTTAACGCGCAGAACGGCTATCTTGGCAGCGTCGACTGGGGACTGATGCAAGCAGGGATAACAGTGACCGTTTTGCCTTGCGCGATTCTATTTCTGCTGCTGCAGCGCTACTACGTGAACGGTTAAGTCAATGGAGCGGTAAAGTAACAGAGATAATATGGACAATCGGACACCACTCGAAGAATTCCCTATAAAAGCGATTACTCCAGAGGGCTGGTTGCGCGACCAACTTGAAATTCAAGCCAACGGATTGACCGGACATCTGGACGAAATTTGGGCAGATGTGGGTCCCACCAGCGCATGGTTGGGAGGGAACGGCGAAGATTGGGAGCGAGGTCCTTATTATCTCGATGGTCTTGTTCCACTGGCCTATATTCTACAAAACGAAACGTTGCTCGGTAAAGCCCGTGTCTGGGTTGAGGCGATCCTCCGAAGCCAAAGAACCGACGGATTTTTCGGGCCACCTGGGAATCCGGACTGGTGGCCTCGGATGGTTGCCTTAAAAGCCTTGGCTCAATTCTTTGATGCCAGCGCTGATAATCGGATCCTCGACTTCATGGAACGATATTTCGCTTATCAACGCCAGGAGTTATCAAAGCGACCATTGGCGGACTGGGGCCAGGCTCGCGCTTATGAGAATGCTTTGGCTGTTTACTGGCTTATCAATCGCAGGCCGAGCGCTCAATTCGGTGATGTAGCGGATGAACTGCTGAATCAGTCAATCGATTGGGGAAGGTATTTGACGGAGGAACTCATTCAAACGCCGGCGACTGAGTTCAATCACCGCACTCATGTGGTGAATGTCGCAATGGGGTTCCGCTATTTCATAGCGAGAGCCGAACAAGGCAAGTCGCCCGAGAGCTCAGAGCGGTTTCAACGGGCTTTAGAAAACCTCGATAAATATCATGGAATGATCACCGGCATGTTTTCCGGTGACGAATGGCTTGCTGGGACCGAACCCGAGCATGGGGTCGAACTCTGTGCCGTCGTAGAGTTTCTTTATTCTCTTGAGCAAGGGTTTCGGCATTTCGAGGAGCCCGGTTTGTTGGATCGAGCCGAACGAGTTGCTTTTAACGTGTTGGCAGCTCATCTGAGCGCCGATTGCCAAAGTCACCAGTATCACCAACAATCTAATCAGATTGCCTGCTCAATCGGGCGTCGCAATTGGACCTATTCGTCGGACGACGCGAACATATTCGGATTAGAACCTCATTTCGGCTGTTGCACTGCGAATCTTCACCAAGGATGGCCGAAGCTGGTTCGCTCACTCTGGTATCGCCGAGGATCGTGTCTGATCACCGGCGTTCACGCTCCTAACCGGTTGCGCACTGAAATAGAAGGCGTTCCGGTGGAGATTCAGGTTGAGACGGCATACCCGTTTAGCGAAAGGTTAGTCTACCGAATTGAAGTCGGCTCCTCTTCAAAATTCGAACTATGGTTGCGCATTCCGTCTTGGTGCAGCCAGCCACGAGTCATTGCCAATTTTAGCGAAAAACCGGTAATCAAAGACGGCTTCGCTCGATATGAACGAGTGTGGAATTCTGGTGACCGAATCGAACTCGAGCTGCCGCAGCCGGTAAACCTGATCAATCGGCCTAGCGGCGGCATGGGAGTGGCGCTTGGTCCCTGGATCATGGCTCTGTCTTCTGGTGAAATCTGGGAGCGAATACCTGGGTCGACCGGATTTGGCGACTATGAAGTCCGATCCCGGTATTCCTGGAATTTTGGTTTACTGCCAATTGACCCGGAAAAGGTTCAACCGGTTCGTGGCCCGGTGAGCTCACCACCGTTTCAGATCGGATGGATCGGACGAACACCGGTCGCTCCGGTCATGCTGGAGGTCACCGTCCGATTGGTAAGCAATTGGCAAGCCGCTGAAGGCTCTTCGGGAACAATCCCGTCCGCTCCGCAAGCAAGTGCGCCTGAACAAAAGCTTCATCTCGTGCCATACGGCTGTACCCGAATTCGCATCGCCGAATTCCCAATACTTTCCAATTGAAGATGCAGATCCATTCGAACCCCCAAAATTACAGAAAGACCCCTCACGTTGAATAGAATGTTGCTCCTGTCTACCGGACTTTTCCTTTCTCTTGCCGCCTCATCGTTTGGAAAAGATACAATCAGCTTCTGGGTCCGAGACTCAGATCAGGCCGTCGCTGATCCTTTGGTTAAAGCCTATAACGCGAAAGGAACCGCAACGGTTAAACTGACGATTGTCCCTGCGGCGCAGTTCGTTACCAAATTCGCTACATCCATCGCAGGCGGATCTCCGCCGGACGTGGTTGCAACCGATCTCATTTACGTACCGGCGTTCGCGGCGGCAAATCAGATGACCGACATCACGGACCGAGCCAAGGCGCTCCCTTACTTCAATCAATTGAGTCCGTCTCACATCCGTCTAAGCACATGGCAGGATAAATTGTATTCAGTACCGTTTAGCGCGGAAGCATCGGTGCTTGTGTATAACAAAGGGCTGTTCCGCCAAGCCAAGCTCGATCCGGAAAAGCCACCGACTAACTTTGCCGAGCTGGAAAACGCTGCTAAACAGATCACCGCGTTAGGGAATGATATCAAAGGCTTCTATTTCTCCGGTTCAGCCGCGGGGGGTATGGTATTCACGGCCTTTCCGCTGATCTGGGCTTCCGGAGGCGATGTGCTAACAGCAGATGGCTCTCAGGCCACGGTTGATAATCCGGCAGCGCGGGAGACGCTGGCTCTTTATCGCCGGCTTTGGGATAACAAATTCCTGCCCGAAGGAGCGAAAAGCGACAATGGCACTAGCTTTTTCTCCACCTTTGCAACCGGGAAAATCGGAATGTGCTTTTTGGGAGCATTCTCGATCGGGATTCTAAAAGAAAAATTCCCCAATGTGGATTTTGGCGTTGCTCCGTTATTCGGCAAGGACGGTGGCACAAGCAGCTTTGCAGGGGGCGATTCCATCGGAATTCCGAAAGGGTCCAAGAACGTCGAGGCGGCGTGGGCGTTTATCACGTGGTGCCTCGGCGACGACGTTCAGATTGAACAGTTTGCGAAGCACGGCAGTTTACCGGTCCGGACAGATATCGGTTCGGCAGAACTAAGCAAGGTCGATCCGCGCTATCTTGTTTGTGCGAAGATGATGGCGGACGGCAAAACGCCTTACACTGTCAAATACAACGAATTGTTTAATGACCAGAATGGGCCTTGGTTAGCGATGTTTCAGGAGGCGGTGTTCGGCCAAGGGGTTGATGACGCTGTAAAGACCGGCCAACAACAGTTTTCGGCGATTCTCAGTAGCAAATAACGTTACGCATCCGGCGTATCGTCCGAAGTGATCGGCGTTGATTCGCATCCGGTCCAAGTTTGGTCTTTGCACAAGGGTTCTTCTAGCGTTCAATCCGGTTGTCTGCCGCAATGCCTCACGAGCTCCTGAAGAGGCGTGGCTTAAGACTGATCCAGGTTGGCAGAGGATCTGATATGAACGCGTTTGAAGCCACTAACCACTACATCCGCAAGGCTTCGCGCATCATGGACCTGGGGCCGCGTGTTGAGCGGTTGTTGCTCTCGCTGGAGGCTGAGCATCACGTCAGTATTCCGATCGAGCGCGACAATGGCGAGTTGGCGGTTTTCAGCGGATACCGATTCCAGCACAACTCCGCTCGCGGACCGATGAAGGGAGGGCTCCGGTTTCATCCCTCACTGGACGCCGACGACGTTCGGGCGTTGGCGACGCTGATGACATGGAAAACGGCGGTGGTTAACATTCCTTTCGGAGGTGCTAAAGGAGGTATTGCTTGTGACCCGACGCAGCTTTCGCAGGGTGAGTTGGAACGCATGACACGCAAGTTCGTTGAGCGGATCAGCCGTGAGATTGGTCCCCAGCGCGACATCCCAGCACCCGATGTCAATACGAACGCGCAAGTGATGGCCTGGATCATGGATCAATATTCGAGGCTGCATGGGTTTTCCCCTGCGGTCGTCACGGGTAAACCGGTTGACCTGCACGGAAGCGAAGGGCGCGAGGCCGCCACCGGTTACGGCGTAATTTGTGTGGCTGAAAGCTTTCTACACGATGCGGGGAGAAGCCTAAAAGACGCCACGTTAGCGATTCAAGGCTTTGGCAACGTCGGACTCTTCGCGGCACGTTTCGCTCACGAAAGCGGCGCAAAAATCGTTGCTGTCAGCGATGTTTCCAGTGGAATCGCCAGTCCAGATGGTCTGGATATTCCTGCGCTCACTGCATGGACACGCAAAGGCCGGTTGCTCTCTGAATATCAAGGCGACGGAATTTCGCATATCGACAATGACACTTTGCTGACGTCCGAAGTCGATGTGTTGATCCCGGCCGCACTGGGCGGTGCGTTAACACGAGATTTGGCCAATGAAGTTCGGGCCAAAGTAATTGTCGAAGCTGCGAACGCACCCACCTTGCCCGATGCCGACGAGATCTTCGAGCAGCGTGGAATCACGGTCATTCCGGATATTCTCGCGAACGCCGGGGGTGTCACAGTCAGTTATTTCGAATGGACACAAAACCTCCAGTGTTTGCGCTGGACCGAGCAGGAAGTTAACAGCCGGCTTCGCCAGATAATGGCCTCCTCTTACGGCACAATTCGCGATGTTGTCCGTTCCCGGAGACTACGCTGGCGCACAGCTGCGTATATCGTCGCGCTAGGCCGCGTAGCAAAGGCTGCGATGATGCGTGGCGTGTAGCGAGGCGATTATATGGATACTCCGATCGATTCTACGTTGGTTCGACGTTTCAATTACTTCCAGGAACTCAACGCAGAACAGATTTCCGAGCTGGTAAAGCAATTGGAAGAGGTGCGTCTCGCGTCTGGCGAGATTTTGTTTAGACAGGGCGACGAAGGGGACTCGATCTACTTGCTGATTTCAGGGCAGATACTGATCAAACTGGGCGCACCCCAGCAGGATGAGCGGATATTAGCCACGCTCGAGGAGGGTGCGATCTTTGGCGAAATGGGCCCATTGGTCAATGCGCCGCGGAGCGCAACGGCAGTCGCCGGCGCCGAGACCCGGCTTTGGCGAATCTCGCACAGCGCTTTTCACGATGCGCTGGAACGCGGGGAAGCCTGGGCTATTCGTTTTTTGCTTGCGACGGCGCAAGTGCTGGGTCGCAGGGTGATGAGGATGAACGAGGAACTGATGAAACTTTCCGCCGAGTTGCATCAAAACTCGGCTCAACCGCAAATTAGGAAAGCTGTCGCCGAAATCGAACAGCTGCGGAAACGACTGACAACGGAGTGGGCCTTCTGAGAATCCGTTGTCAGTTTCAACTGCGCTTAAGCACCACGTTAAGAAACGAATTGGCGGTAGCCCGCGACTGTATCGAAAATCGTCACTGACCGTTGCCTTGGATCAGATCGGCCGGGATGGGGGTCAACGTTCCGAATATACCATCGGCACCCGCATTCGGTCCCGCGACGAAAAAGAGTGAATTCGCTGGTCCGGAACTTTGCGGCGAAGGTTGTCCCGAGCCGAAGCCGATGCCCCAAAGCCCGTTGATTACGATGGGATTGTTCATTGAATCGAGCAGCGCCCCTGCAAAGCGGCCTGTAACCGGATCAAACGCCAGGAGTTCTCCTCCTCCGAACTGGCCGATGATAACCTGATGACTGAAGGTTCCGAAGTCACTTGGAGCAAGAGTTACCCCCCACGGCGCATTCAACTGATCGACATGTTCCAAGCGCTGCAAAAGGCGTCCTTGCGGCGAAAAGAGATCAACAAAACCAAGTCCTGCTCCGGGACTCACAAAGTTTTTTGCCTCATTTTGTTTTGCGTAAGTGACATAGAGATTGCCGCCGATGTTTTGCACGTTGAACGGAGCGAACCCTTTCGGTATACCTTTATCCTCCAGGTTGTCGCCGTGAGTTTCGACGGGGGCAAAGTTTGCATCGTAAACTTCTATCTTTCCCTGTTTCAAGTCGGCTACATAAAGAAACCGATGCCCGTCGAACTGACCGATTGTCGCGCCCGTGAGTACGGAGTTGGGGGACCCCTGAACTTTCACGACAGCGCCCGTGCCCGGGTTCCAACCTGAGATGGTACCGTCTAATGAAACAAAAATAAAAAGAGCAGGTGCGCCTGGAGTGACGGCAAAATCTGTGCTGCTCCCATTGAAGACCACACCGGTCGGAGTGCCGCTGGCGGTCTGGGCAGTGTGAGGGATGGTGACCGTCAACGGTACTTTGGTGCCGTCTCCGTCGTAAAGCGTCGATACGCCGGTTCGATTATCGGACACCCACCACGGAGTGGTTGTGCCTCTTGCGATCCCCCAAGGATTCTTCAGATTTGGGTCCGGAGGGTTGGTGCCTTCCAGGACTGTATCTGATACCAAATTTTGCTGTTGGTACTGCTGAGCAAACAAGGCTGCCGGCCAAAGTAAGACGCACGCGGATAGTAGACTGCAAGCGCGCCCCGGCGAAAAGCCATGGTCAAGATAAGCTGATTTTTTCATGGATGGACTTTCTGAAGGGAAGTGACAAATCGGAACTAGGTACGGGAGTGTCTGACTCCTCGAATTTTCCAGACCACGCGGCGCACTAGATATTCCCGATAATAGCTAGAAAGCTTGATGGTTGACGCATCCACGAGCCGCCCGACCCCGCCGAACTTGCCATACCGCCTAACGGTGAGATGGTGGTGGCTGAAAAGATCTTCTGGGCAGACTTTAACAATTCTCGCCGGGCTGCCTTTCAACTGATCCATTCGAGCACGACCAAAATATCCACATGACTTCCAAACTTTTCTCTGAGCTAGGCCTTTCTCCTGCCTTGCTAAAGGCCGTTGACCAGCTCGGGTACGAAAAAGCTGCCCCGATCCAAGCGGAGGCAATTCCGATGATTATGGCGGGGAACGACGTCATTGGCCAATCACAGACTGGGTCCGGCAAAACAGCCGCCTTCGGCATTCCAGCCGTTGAGCTTGTTGAAACAGAGCTGCGGGCGGTTCAGGTGATCATTCTTTGTCCAACGCGAGAGTTGGCAGTACAAGTTGCTGAAGAGATCTTCCGGCTTTCAGCCTTCAAATCCGGGGTGCACTCCGTTCCGATTTACGGCGGTCAATCGTACGACCGGCAAGATCGCGGGTTGCGTCAAGGGGCTCAGATAGTGGTCGGAACTCCGGGCAGAATCCTTGATCATATCAGCCGTGGAACCCTTAAACTTGACCGGGTGAAAATGGTTGTTCTGGATGAGGCCGACGAGATGTTGGACATGGGTTTCAGGGATGATATTGAACAAGTTCTCAAAAGCATCCCTTCGGAGCGCCAATTCATCTGTTTCTCCGCGACGATGGCCAAGCAGATCCTGGAGCTGATTCATCGGTACGCGCGTGACCCGAAGAGTATCCGGATCGAACACAAGGTTCTAACTGTCCCCTCGATTGAACAAGCTTTTTACGAAATTCGCGGGCGATCGAAAACCGAAGCTTTAACCCGGTTGATCGATCTGCATGACCTTAAGCTGGGAATCATTTTCTGTAACACCAAGCGGATGGTTGACGACCTGACCGATGCGCTCGTTGCGCGCGGTTATTCAGCCGACCGGATCCACGGGGATATGAGTCAAGCCCAACGCGACAGGGTCATGGGAAAGTTCCGTGGCGGCAGCCTGGAATTTCTGGTGGCAACCGATGTCGCTGCTCGTGGGATCGATGTGGACAACATCGACGTCGTATTCAACTTCGATCTTCCGTGGGACGAGGAGGATTACGTTCATCGCATCGGTCGCACCGGCCGAGCGGGAAAATCGGGTCGCGCTTTCTCACTGGTCGCGGGCCGCGAGATTTACAAGCTGCAAAGCATCGAACGTTACACGCGAAAAAAAATCGCGCGCCGGCAAGTTCCGTCTCACGACGAAGTCGAAGAAAAGCGGACCAATCTATTCTTTGAAAGAATCCGGACCGCGCTACAACGCGGCGCATTCGAGAGGGAAGCGCAAATCGTTGACCGGCTGCTAGAACAAGGCTTTTCCTCGACCGACATCGCCTGTGCAGTGATCCACGAGCTCCGAGGCGAAGATGGAAGACCAGCCGAGCCCGCACAGCCGGATCCGCCGCCAAGATCGCATCGCGACGAAAATGCCTTCCACAAACGCCCAAAAAACCGCAGACCACGCAGGATCCACGACCGCGGAAGCTGAAAGGCACCTCTGTAGCGCATTCGGCCCATGGGGCCCATCAGCCCCATTTCCCCGATGCGCAATTCAGACCTCGATCGAGACTCCAAGCTGGCGCTTCAGCTCGCGGCTGCCAAGATCGGTGATTCGCAGCGCGCGGCTTTCGCGGGTACGCTCAAGCCAGCGCAGCTCAAAAAGATGCTCGGCAAGTCCTGAACCAAGCGCGCCGGCTAGATGAAAGCGGCGTTCGCTCCAATCGAGACATTGGCGAGCAAATATGCGGCCGGATTTTTGCAGAGCACTAACATCTATCCCGAAGTCACTTAACCATGCGGCTCCCTTTTTGGTCAGTTGATAATCACGGCCGACTTCCCGCAAGAATCCTCGACTGACGATCGCCGCCGTTATTTTGACCCCCAGAATCCCTGCGAGATGATTATAACAACTGCGTGCAATCTGGATCGGACTTTTGGTTTCTGAGATATCGCTCTCTTCTCTGGGGGCGAACCGTTCCAATGACTCGATCAGTTCAGCGACGCGAGCGTCCGCAATTCGATAGTACCGATGGCGTCCCTGCGGAATCACTCGCAGGAATCCGCCCTCCGTCAGTTTGGCGAGATGAGAGCTAGTGGTCTGACAACTTATGCCGGCTCTTTCTGCCAGTTCGCTGGCGGGGAGGTTGCGCCCGTCGAGCAGAGCGACCAGGATACGCCCTCTCGCTGGCTCGCTGATCAAGGCTGCAACTGAGGAAATGTCCGGTTCCATAGGAACACAATAGATGACTTCAGCACTTTAACATTTCGGTCTACATCGAATTGTCAGCGCAAATTCGCCCGACAATGTTAAACCGTGAACCCTATTGTACGCACAAATACCGTGGAGACACCGAATCGGTCTGTGACAACGGGAAATGGTCCGTTGCATTCAAATCGCTCAGATCATTCGATTCCGTGGATCATCGCAGCCAGCAGCCTCGCTTTCACGGTGATTCAGCTCGACGTCACAATTGTCAACGTCGCTCTGTCCAAAATCGGCCAGGATTTGGGAGCGACCGTGGCCGAACTTCAGTGGGTCGTTGACGCTTACACGCTCGGTTTCGCGGCGCTCCTTCTTTCGGCCGGAACCGCGTGCGACCTGATCGGTTCGAAGCGGCACTTTGCTGCCGGATTTATCGGTTTCGCCATCGCTTCGCTGGCCTGTGGACTGGCTCCCGGACCGAGTTTTCTCAACCTGACCCGAGCCATTCAAGGGATTGGAGCGGCGGTCTTAGTGCCGAGTTCCCTGGCGATACTGAATCATGCTTGTGCTCATGACAGGCGGCTGCGTGCGAGGGCGATCGGTATCTGGACTGCGGCGGGAGGCATCTCCATCGCCGCCGGTCCGGTGGTCGGCGGGTTCTTGCTGACTGCTTTTGGATGGCGCAGCATCTTTCTCGTCAACCTGCCAGTGTGCGCGGTTGGACTTGGGTTAACACTTCGATGTGTGCCACCCACGCAACCGGATAAAGGGAAAGAGCGCTCGTTTGATCTTGCCGGCCAAGCTCTCGCGATCATTGCGCTCGGCGCACTGATCGCCTCTGTGATTGAGGCCCGACCATTAGGATTACTCCATCCCGTTGTCATTGCAGGAGCTCTCCTGGCCATCGGAGCGGGCATCGCATTCGTCGTGGTCGAGGCGCGAACGCCGGCGCCGATGTTGCCATTGCATTTATTTCGAGTGCATGGATTCACACCGGCCATGGTTTTTGGCGTGCTGGTCAACTGCACCTACTACGGAATTATTTTCGTTCTAAGTCTCTATCTTCAGAAGGCTCTGGGCTACTCAACGGTCAACGCCGGACTCGCGTTCCTCCCGTTAACCGGAACATTTATCATTTCGAACATTGCAAGCGGCTGGCTCGGAGGCCGATTCGGTTCGCGTGCCCCCATGATTCTCGGTGGGATCATCGGAGCAGTAGGATACGGTTTGCTCCTTCGGTTGGACAGCCGGTCAACCTTCCTCGATATGCTGCCCGCTTTCGCTCTCATACCTGGCGGTATGGGACTCGCCGTGCCGGCAATGACCGCGGCGATCCTCTCAAGTGTCGAACCTGCCAGATCAGGTACAGCGTCGGCGTTGCTGAACGCCGCGCGGCAGGTCGGTGGTGCGATCGGCGTCGCCGCCTTTGGTGCATCGGTCGGTGAAGCCGGCGCAGAGCAAATCATCTCAGGGCTGAATCTCACCGCATGGATTGCCACGTGTCTTCTCGTCCTCGCGACTCTGTTTGCGCTCTTTATTCCGGGCGAAGACTGAGCCCAACACTGTTCATTTTAGCAGTCCCATTCGCCCCATTGGGCCCATAGGCCCCATTCGTCTCAAAAGGCTTACACCATTCCGCGCTAACGGCGCGTACCGATCTCGTCGAGATGCAGAAGCAGGTCCGCAGGATCTTCGTAGACTCGCGCCGCTCCGGCCCGCTCAAGTTCCTCCTGACCGTATCCGCCGGATAAGAGTCCAACGCCGAGGGCTCGTGCCCGTCGCGCGGCGAGCATATCCCAGATTGCATCGCCGATCACGACAGAGTGCTCAATCTTTGCGCCGAGCCGGGCAGCTGCCGCCAGGAACAGGTCGGGATCGGGTTTTGCGTACTTGACCTGGTCTCGAGTCACGACAGGGGTTTTATCGGGATCGATGCCAAGCGCATCCAAATTGAACTTGGCCGTTTCCATCCGGCCGCTGGTTGCGACTGCCCAGGGTGTCTCCGTTTGAGTCAAGTAATCAATAAGTTTACGGGCGCCCGGTAATGGGCGCACCTCCATACGAAGCCGCAGATACGCCTCAGCGTGCAGTTGCCGAAGGCGTTCGACTCGCTCGGGACTGATCTCAAGAGCGGTCTCCCGCAGAAGCATATTGGTGAACAGACCGCCGCTCATGCCGATCCTGCGGTGAATCCTCCAGACGGACAAATCGATTCCTTCGTGATCCAGGGCTTCTTTCCAGGCGAGCACATGCTGGTAGACGCTGTCGACTAGCGTACCATCGAGGTCGAAAAGATATGCGGTTTCAATGCGGGACATAGCGATTCAAAACGATCTCAAAGGCTACCTCTCTCGCATCGGAATCACAGCCTTTTGTTCGGATTTCATTTTACACGGGGCAAAAGTCTGTAACGAAGCTCGAACGATCCAGGTGAAGCATTGTTAGTCAACATGAAGCATGCGATCAGCGTGTACACGTTAGCCGCTGACCTGCCCGGTTCCCGTAGGCTAACTTTGTTCTTCGGTGGATAATCCCGGGAAAAGGCTTTTAAAGGCGATCCAATGGTCTGACTTGACTCTGCTCGTTGGGCATCGGGCGATATTGAGTGTCACCTGAAGCTGAGTCAGTGCGGTTGCGAATCGTGCCTTTGTGCAGTTAGCGCGTTCCATGGCGAGCATCCGCAGTTCGCAGGTCGGGATCGAGGGTTCGACTCTCACGATTTCGTAAATCAATCGCGCGAGGCTGCTGCATTCAGCAAGAAGTCGATGATTCGAAGGATAATATCTCTTTTCCAGATAGTTCACACTCATCAGTACGGCTTGGCCGTTCTTCAATTTTGTGTAGAACAGGTCGTCCGGATACGCAGATTGCAGTTCCGTTTTCCATTTCCAGATCGTATCGACTTTGACGCCCCATTTTGAGCTTGTCGCAGTGACTTTGTCCGGTAAATCGACCGCGTTCCATAGAGACTGCGATGAAGCCTCCGCCTCTTTGAATACCCCGCAAATCCCATGGGTGAGAATAAAGGCGCGAACTCCAGCCATTGATTTGATCCCACGAGTTGGCACGGAGGAATTCTGCAGATTGATCGTTGCCTACTCAAGAAAAGGAAGGCGCGCCTGCCAAAGTTTTCGGGCCGCGCTTTCAGCGCTCTGTCGCTAATCTAAACAATACCTGGGCCTCCGTCCCGCAAGGCGGGACTTCAGCCCAGGCTGCAATCTTCGCGCGCCCACGGCGCTCTCGGACAACGTCGCTAAAAGATCACCAGCCAGAAACATATCGGGGCACCTCAACACCGAAAAGAAGCCGGAACCACACGTTGAGCGCCTACTCATACCTGCGCCCGCAATGTCCCATCGCGGTCGATTTACCGGACAAAGTCACTCCGACAAGCTCAAAATGGGGTGTCCCATAGAGACTGCGATGAAGCCTCCGCCTCTTTGAATACCCCGCAAATCCCATGGGTGAGAATAAAGGCGCGAACTCCAGCCATTGATTTGATCCCACGAGTTGGCACGGACACTAAGGCCCGAAGGGCCGGCAAGATTTAAGCCTGGGGTGGAGTCCCGCGAAAGCGGGACGGAGCCCCAGGAACTCACAAAAGAGGTGCGAGCGCTGAAAGCGCGTAAGAATCGGGCGTTTGAACCGATAAAAAGAACGGACTCAATCCCAAACATGTCGTTCGTCGAAAGCGATCTCGTAACGGCGCAAGAATTTTCGGAATTCATCCTGGAAACTCACCTTCGCATGATGATCCGCCTGATTTTGAATGTACTGAACGAGCGTCGCCGTCTGCGACTGACCCACTGAAAAGCAACCGTAACCGCGCTGCCAGGCAAATTGATCTGGGCCCTGGCTCTTAATCCAGTGAGAAGATCCGCTCTTGAGCACCTCGACCATTTTGGCCACGCGTCGTGTGCGCGAAAGCCGGAAAAAAGCGTGCACGTGGTCCGCGGTTCCTCCGATTGCGATTGCCGGACAGTCGGCTTCGCGGAGGATTCCTCCGAGATAGGCATGTGTGCGAAGCAGCAGGTCTTCTTGCGCCAGAAAAGGATAACGATCCTTCGTCGAAAAGATCAGGTGAACCAGGAGCGATGAAAGGGATTGTGACAATCAAAATAACGTAAATAGATTACGTTATGTGTCACGCTTATTTTTCGAGGCGCGACTTTCAGCGCTCTGTCACTTACCTGGAATGTACCTGGGCCTCCGCTGCGCGTCTGCCCAGGCTATAATCTTTGCGCGCCGACGGCGCTCTCTGACAACGTTTTTAGGCGATCCCGAGCTAGAAACGCACGGGAACCTCAACGCCAAAACACAAGTCATGCCCGGTAGAGGTGACTAACGCCAGGACGTTGCATCGCGTCATTGAGGGCCGAAGGGCCGGCAAGATCTAAGCCTATATGGGGTGGAGTCCTCGCGAAAACGGACGGAGCCCCGGGAACCATAAAAAATCGAACGTTGGAGCCGTAAACCGGCAAGCTTCGGACTGTCCCATCGCGGCCTTGAGGCCCGAAGGGCCGGCAAGATTTAAGCCTGGGGTGCAGTTCCGCGAAAGCGGGACGGAGCCCCAGGAATATCCAATATAACCGGCCGAGCGCTGTAAGCGCGAAAGAGGAGGGCGCCCATTCAGCCTCAATCGAAACGTAATTCTTCCGACCTCCCTGCAAGCGACGCGCATACCACTACCCGCCTCCAACTCGCTTGTCGTTGGACTCATCGAAGTCATCATGCTCCTATTCACGTTGCGCCTGTAACGCCAATTTCTGCTCACTAAATTAACCCCGCACGATGGGTTAACCACTGAATCACATCTATGAACAAATTAACCGTAAGCGTCGTTGGAGGCGGTGCCGGCGGACGCCTCAGTCTCAATGCGGCTGCTCGCTCCGAGCAGTATGAACTGGTGGCACTCGCCGATCTTCGCCCGGAGGTGAACACCGAGTTAAAAAGCAAATATCCGACCCTGCGGACATTTACCGATTTCCGCGAAATGTTTCGCACTTGTCCGACAGACATCGTGTGTGTGAGCACCTATCCGCCTTCCCATCAAGAAGTCGCACTCGAGGCGCTTGAATTACCACTTAAGGCGATTCTCGTCGAGAAACCGCTTGGACACACTGTCGCCTCCGGGCGTCACATCCTCGAAGTTGTAAAACGAAGGCTCCTACCGATGGCTACGCCGCACGGCCTGATGGTGAAGCGTTGCCCGCTGGAAATTATTCAGCGTGTTCAAAACCGCGAAATTGGCGAGTTGAAACTGATCGAAATCCAGTCACCGGCTTGGGATATCATCAATGCCGGTATCCACTGGATGAATTTTGCGGTGAACCTCAATGCACGCTCGGCGGTCGAGTCTGTCCTGGCGGCATCCGACAAAACGACACGAACCTACCGCGATGGGATGCAGGTTGAAACGGTAGCGGTGACTTATGTGCAGATGGTCAATGGAGTGCGAATCGTCATGCAGACCGGGGACGCCATTCGTTCGAATGGTCGCCGGTCGGGAACAACTTTTCGTATCATCGGCACAGCGGGCATGATCGAATTCTGGGGCTGGGAGGCAGATTACCATCTGATCAATTCCGAGTATCCCCAGGGCATACAGATCACCCCGACCGAGCAACCGAGCACGTTACATCAACGGCATCTAGAAAATCTGCTGCCGATGATTGCCTCTGGAACGCCAGACTACTCGGTGCCGGAAAGCTCACTGGCCGCTCTTGAAATCTGCGAAGCCGCTTATCTCTCCGCGAGGCATGGAGTTGAGATACGGTTTCCTCTCAATCAATTTAAGATTCCCGCTCCGAATGATTGGGAACCCGGAATGCCCTATTGCGGAGAGGGAGGCGGACGCGACGGCAGGAAACTCTAAGAAGTGGTCAGTAGTCAGCGTCAGTTGCCAGTGAGGAAATTCGTAGAGGGATACCTACTGCAAGAAGCACGAATCAGAGTGGGAATCTTAGACCGATCAGGCGTTCCCTCAAAGGAACTTCCCCACCGACAACTGGCAACCGACACTGGCCACTTCCCCGACAATTTCCCCACTGACAACTGACACTGGGTGCTGACAACCTCTTCAAATACTTCTTGATGCTCTGACGAGCCGCGTGTTATTGAATCCCGAAGTAATACGCTTTACTGAGGCACGCTGGTTTTCTGTCGTGTCCGGTCGGAATGGTGTATGAACTAGTATAGATCCTCCTCAAAAGAGCGTCAGCGATCCCCCCGCGATGTCTGACAGAAAATTATCCCCCGTTCAGTCGGCAGTCTTTTCCCCCGAGATTCAGCGCCGCCCGTTTTATCGTGCGCTCTTTTACAAGGAATCGATTTGCGCCTGGATTTTTATCGCACCCGCTCTTCTAGGATTTACCATCTTCTACCTCGTCCCGTGCGTACGCGCGATCTACGTCAGCCTGACAGATTGGAACTTGCTTCGCCCCTCTAAATTCATCGGCACAGCGAATTATTCGCGGCTTTGGAACGATGCGAACTTTTGGAATGCGATGAAGGTCACATTGTTCTACGTCCTTTATAATATTCCAGTCCAGACGGTGATCGGATTGGCTTTGGCAGAGCTTCTTCAACGATTTGGTCGTTCGGTGGCGCTACGATCGCTTATTCTGGCACCCTACCTCATTGCCAATGTGATTGCGGGTATTCTCTGGTTCTGGATGCTGGACCCGTTGCTTGGGTTCTGTAACGCGCTCCTGCACTCTCTCGGATTCGGAACCATTGCCTTTTTTAGCGATCAACACCTCGCTTTGCCGACGATAGCCGCGGTTAACATCTGGCGACATATGGGCTTCGTGGCATTGCTGTTCTACACTGGAATGCAGGGAATTCCGCGCAGTCTGTATGAAGCGGCTCGCATTGAGGGAGCCGGACCATGGAAAAGCTTCTGGAACGTGACACTACCGTTGCTGAGACCGACGCTAGTCTTCGTGCTGGTTACTAATATTATCGGTTCTTTCCAGGTGTTTGATACGATTGCCGTGACGACCTTGGGCGGCCCTGTGAACTCAACGCGCAGCATCGTCTGGTATATCTACGAATCGAGTTTCGTGAATTTCCGCATGGGTTACGCGTCGGCAATGTCGTGCGCGTTATTCGTGGCACTTGCGATCGTCACCGGCGTACAGATGCGGATTTTGCGATCGGATAAATCGGACCTTGGATGAGCGCTATGGACACATCGTCACGGTCGCGTGCGAACATTGCTCGCTGGTTCGGATATGTCGTGCTGGCGTTGTTTGCTCTGATTTCTCTGGGTCCGATCTGGATCGCGGTGAAGACCGCACTCAGTGATAGCAGAACCCTTTTCAGCAGCGCTAATTCGTTTCTGCCCCAGGATCCCACCCTGTTCAATCTCCAGCGCGTTCTCGGTCTCGTAAACCCAGCGGATCCGCGGCTAGCTCAGATGAGTTACGGGAAAATCGACTTCTACCGCGCGTTGCTTAATAGCGTTATTTTCACCCTACTGGCATCAGCTCCGCAAATCGTGTGTAGCGCGTCAGCGGCTTATGCATTTGCGCGGCTCCGATTTCCTGGTCGCCGATTAATATTCTCTCTTTTTTTATCAGCCACGATGATTCCCGGTGTCGTGCTTTTTATCCCTAACTTCATTCTGATCAAGGACCTAGGCTGGCTAAACACATTTCAGGGGATGGCGGCGCCCTACGCGCTGATGACACCCTTTGCCGTTTTCTTCCTGCGCCAGATGTTTTTGTCGACCCCTCGGGAATTGGAGGAAAGCGCGTTGATTGACGGTGCTTCATACATTTCGATTTTCTTTCGGATCGTCTTGCCGATTCACCGGTCCGCTCTTGCGACCCTGACAATCATCATATCGTTGTCAGCCTGGAACGACTTTTTCTGGCCTTTTCTGGTCGGTCGATCCGAATCGGTACGGGTAATGTCCGTCGCCATCAATGCCTTCCGGCAGCAACAAGCAGGGGGCACGCCCGATTGGAGCGGGTTAATGGCCTGCACTGTTCTCGGGATCGTGCCGATCGCCCTGCTGCTCGTCCTGTTCGGGCGCAAAGTCGTCGAGTCGTTTCAATACAGCAGTCCAAAATAACCCTCAAAACACCCCCAAATAAACATATGCGGAATTGGATTAAATTTGCGATGGCCGGCAGCCTCTTTGCTGCCATTCCTGCGCATGCAGTGACTGAGATCACCTACTGGTTATGGGACCAGAATCAACCGCCGGCTTATCAGGCGTGCGCCGACGCATTCGAAAAGCAGAACCCGGACATTAAAATCAAAATCACGCAGACCGGGTGGATGGATTATTGGAATGCGCTCAGCGCCGCTTTCGTCTCTGGAACGGCACCGGACGTCATAACGGATCATTTGGCCAGGTACCCGGAATTCATTCAGAACAACCTGCTTGTTGATCTGAGCCCGCTAATCGCTCGCGATAAAGTGCCCACCGATATCTACTTTGGCGGACTCGTGAAAGTGTGGGGGAGAGACGGGAAACAGTATGGTTTACCCAAAGATTGGGATACAATTTCGATTGTCTACAACAAGGCGATGCTTCAGAAAGCCGGAATCGATCCGAGCTCTCTCTCGAATCTGACATGGAATCCAAAAGATGGCGGATCATTCGGCCAGTTGATCGCTAAGCTGACCATTGATGCAAATGGCAAATCCGGACTCGATGCAGGCTTTGATCCCAAGAATGTTAAGCAGTACGGTTTAATCATCGGCGGGGAGCCCGATGGTTTCGGTCAGGTGGAATGGAGTCACCTGGCAGTATCGAATGGTTTCAAATTTTACGACGGACCTTGGTCGAAACATTTCTATTATGATGATCCAAAATTGGCCGAGACGATCCAGTGGATCGCTGATATGGAGCTGAAGAAGGGTTTTATTGTCCCGGCGAAGGATGCGCGGCAGGCGGGGCCGGACGCCCTGTTCGCCGGCCAGAAAGGTGCGCTGGCTTTCCTCGGATCTTGGGATGTCCATTGGAGTCAGGAAAACTGCAAGTTTGATATTGGTTTTGCACCGTTGCCGGTCGGTCCCGTCGGACGCAAAACGATGTTCAATGGCTTGGCCGACTCCATATGGATCGGAAGCAAACATCAGGAAGAAGCTTGGAAATGGGTCAAATTTCTGGCTTCGCCGGAAGCCCAGAAGATTGTCGGCAGCTACGGCGTAGTGTTTCCGGCTGTTCCTGAAGGGACCGCGCTTGCCAAGGAGGCGATGGCGAAGAAAGGACTGGATGTCTCCTCGTACGTCAACGAGGCAAATGACCCCAATGCGACTTTTCTTGCTCCGATTACCGATCACGCCAGCGATCTCCTTAGGATTATGAAAGAAGCGTTTGACGCGATCTTGCTGAATGGCGAAGACGCGTCCAAAACGCTGAAGTCGGCGAATGATCAGGTCAATGCCTTGTTTGACCAGTAGTCGATCCCTACCACGAATCGTGCTCGGAACTCTGAACCTCGAACTTCAAACAGCTCACGCGCTTACGACTCAAGCCTGAAAAGTCTCACGAGCCCTTTGGCTCGTGAGACTTTCGCGCGGAACTCGAATGACCCGGCGAATCACCAGCGGTGACATAGCGCGAGCGGCAAATGTTTCGCAGACGACGGTGTCGTTTGTATTGAACAATACCGCAGGGACCAGTATCAGCGCTCAAACCAGGGCCCGTGTACTGAATGCTGCCCAGGCCCTTGGATACGTTCCGAACTCGGCTGCTCGGACGCTCGGAAGCGGGAAGACTCATACACTCGGTCTGGTACTCGCTCACGGCGATCTAATGAATTTCGATGCTTTTGCCCCGCCATTGATGTTTGCGATCAGCCGTGTATGTAACAAGCGTGGATACAAATTGCTTGTCGATGCCGTGGAACCCGGCGCCAAGCGAGACGCATACTTCGACCTGACCCGGAGCAAGAGCATCGACGCGTTGATTGTGCTGAACTCCAATTCAGAAGATGAAGCTTTAGTCCGCTTGATTGAATCCAATTTCCCCGTGATACTTTTCAGCTCCATTGGTCACCCGAAGGAGAATTCAATTTGCCCCAATACCTGGAAAGCGGCGGAACGCGTTACCCAACATCTGATTGAATTGGGCCATCGACGGATCGCCCATATCACTTATGCACCGCCGGAATATGTGGGTTCGACCGAGCGGCTGAAGGCGTATCAAAGAGCGCTCGATCGAGCTAAGTTACGGCGCGAAGAGCGGCTCGTCGCTTTCGGAGATTTCAGCATGGAGAGCGGCTATGTCGCGATGCGCGAAATCCTGCGTCGAGGAAAGCCTCCGAGCGCTCTTTTTGCAGGGAACGATACGATCGCCGTAGGCGCATTCGCAGCGCTTCGCGAAGCCGGGCTCGCTGTTCCGGGCGATGTCGCGGTGGTCGGATTCGATGACCTGCCGATCGCAGCATACATGAACCCTAAACTGACGACAGTGACCACTGATGCCGCTGTCCAAGGGGAGCAAGCGGCGCTGGCTGCGATCGATTTGCTCAACGGTCAACGCGTTGGTAAAAAGGTCTGCAAACTTTCGTTGGAGCTGATTGTCCGGGAGTCCTGCGGCGCAAAGAGCCTGCGGCGCCCGATCAAAGGACGGCGATAATGCCCACGATCTCAAAATCCTTACCATTGTTATTCCCTGTTCCGTTGTGGAATCTTGGCTACGTTTGGAATCGTTATGTGCCGGAACATCAAACCACTCTTTAATTTCGAACCGCCGGTCACTTCGGAAGAAGTTCGAGCTGCCTCACTCCAATTTGTTAGGAAGATCAGTGGATTCAACAAACCGTCCAAGGCAAACGAGGCTGCATTTCTCGCCGCAGTCGACGAAATCGCCAGGATCTCGGAAAATCTCCTTCGCTCTCTCGAAACCAATGCGCCCGCAAAAAACCGCGAGATCGAAGCCATAAAAGCCAAAGCGCGCGCCGCCAGAGCCGCTTAATCCCACATTCCTCTCCCACTGACAACTGACAACCGATACTGACAACTTCCCCAACAACCGGCTACTTCCTCTCTTTGCTCCGCTAAATGCTTGTAGGGGCATAACGTGGTCCCAAGCGCCGAAGGCGAGACCAGATCCCAGCCTGGGCTGAAGCGAAGCGAAGGCCCAGGTACAGTTTTCTAGGAGAGTGAGCGCTGAAAGTGCGGCGGAATGAAGCTGCTGACTTGATGTTGAGAGAGCTCGCTCGAAGTAAATTCCAAGCGCCTCCAGCGCTAGTCAACCGGCCCCTTCCACTGCGAATGCCGACAACTGGCAACCGACACTGACAACTTCCCCAACAACTGACACTGACAACTTCCTCTCCCACTGACAACTTCCTACGACCCCGCATCCGCAAGAACAACACTCCTGCTCCGTCGGAAATGCACAAAGGCTTGAACAAGCGCTATTCCTTGAGCAAGCGCCGCGACGAAAAAGGTGGCGCCTACGCGCCAGTCCATCGGATCGAGCCCGGAGACAGCTGCCAGAATGGGTGCCCCGACCAATGGCGCGATGACGCTCATAATACTGCTAATCGAGTTTAACGATCCCAGCGTGATTCCTTGATGCCGCGGGTCGACGGCCTTGGAAGCAATCCCTTGTAAGGCCGGGCTGGCCACGAACCCGCAAAGATTTGCGAGGATAATCACGTACATCATCCATCCATGAGTAGCAAACCCATAGAGCACATACGCCGCGAACGAGGAGGCGAGACCGATCAGAACCGTTCTTTTGTCGCCTAAGACACGGAGCATGAAACGGAGCAGCACGGCCTGCCCCACGACCGCAGCGATCCCGACGATAAAGAGCGAGAATCCATTATCGCGTGGGCCCCATCCGAATCGGAAAGTGGCGTAGAGTACCCAAGTTGATTGGATGATAAATTGCGGAAATGCGGTGAGCACAAAAACCCAGACAAGGCTGCCAATCCCATGCACCTTGGTCAGCCCGAGGAGAGCAGAGAATGGGTTCGCTTTTGCAAAATCGATAGCAGACCGTCGACCGGCCGGGAGAGATTCCGGAAGGACGAAAAATCCGTAGAGCAAATTCAGAAGGCAAAAGCCGGCTGCTGCAAAATAGGGAAGCCGAAGCCCGTAACCGCTCAGAATTCCACCCAGGACCGGACCGCAGATAAAGCCGAACCCAAACATCGCTCCAAGGACGCCTAAGCTCCGGCTCCTCGCCTCGCTGGACGTCACGTCTGCCACATAGGCTCCGGCCACCGTAAAAGCAGCTCCTGAAGCGCCACCGATCAACCGGGAGACAAGCAAAAGCCAGAGCGAAGGAGCAACGGCGGTAATAAAAAAATTAAGTCCGATACCAAAAATCGAGACAAGAAGCACCGGCCGGCGGCCGAAACGGTCGCTGAGCGCACCCAGCAATGGAGCCGAGAAAAACTGAGCCAATCCGAACGAACCGAGCAGGAGTCCGTACCAATGAGCTTCACTCTGTTTGTCCGGCGTCATGGTGGCCACCAGCGCAGGAAGAATCGGAATCACGAATCCGAACGAGAGCGTATCGAGAAAAACAGTGACCAGAATGAAAGGAAGACCGGGCTGACGTTTGGCCTGCATGTTGGAAGAAGTTGTCAGTAGTCAGTGTCAGTTGCCAGTGGGAGAAGAAGTAATCAGTGTCGGTTGCCAGTTGCCAACGGAAAAACCCGGTGGGCAGGAGCCGGCGAGACGCCTATGATACTTTTGGCCGGGCAACGTTCGTACTTCTCGGATTTTGACGGCGTCTAAGGCGTTCCAACCGAGCCGTGTAACATCGTCGCGCCAAGAATCACGAAGCTGAAAGTATCATAGGCGTCTCGCCTGTGATCTGTGAGATGCAGCCGACCTCAGTAATCAGTGCCGGTTGCCAGTTGTCAGTTGTCAGTGGAAAAGAAAGTACCAGGCGCTAGAAGAGCGCTCACTATGGCTGAACAAAGCTTTTTCTCTAAATTCGGATAAGAGTTCTTCTCTCTGAAGGTTCTGACAACTGACACTGACCACTTCCTCCGACAACTTCTTCCAATGTTCATTCCACTCTATCAGATCGACGCGTTCACGAATCGGCTCTTCGGTGGTAATCCTGCAGCCGTTTGTCCACTGGATCACTGGATTCCGGTTGAAACAATGCAGGCAATCGCGGCCGAGAACAATCTCTCTGAGACTGCTTTCTTTGTTCCCAAAGGGGAGGATTTTGAAATCCGCTGGTTCACGCCCGTGGCCGAGATTGATCTTGCAGGGCATCCAACGCTTGCGACGGCTTATGTCATTCTTGAAATGCTCGAACCAAAGCGGACCTCCGTCCGTTTCCATACCCGTCAGGCTGGAGCGCTGGCTGTAACGCGTATGGGGGACAAACTGAAAATGGATTTCCCGTCGCGTCCGCCGGCTCCTCGAACCGGGTTAGGGGATGTAGCCACTGCGCTCTGCGCCTCCCCGGTTGAGGTGCTTGCGGCACGCGATGGCTTTGCGGTATTTCGGACGGAACAGGAGGTGCGCGCTCTGAAGCCGGATTTCTCGAAAGTTGCCGAACTCGATTGTATGGGCTTGATCGCAACGGCGCCCGGCCTTCCTGGAAGTGATACGGACTTCGTCTCACGGTTTTTTGCGCCGAAGCACAACATTAATGAAGATCCGGTCACAGGTTCGGCGCATGCCACCCTCATTCCATATTGGGCGAAGAAGCTCGGAAAGGAGCGGCTTTTTGCGCGGCAGATCTCATCGCGTGGCGGCGAGATCTGGTGCGAAGACCACGGCGAACGGGTCTGGATTTCCGGCCAATGTGCACCTTTCCTAAAAGGGACCATTAATCTCTAAGCTCGGCAACGTTCGCACTTTTGGGAATTTACTAGCATTCTGCGTGGGATCACATCGCACTAGCAACTGAACACTTCTTCTCCCACTGACAACTGACAACTCAGAAGGGTACCACCGCCCAGACTTCGACTGCTCGATTCTGATCCGGCCGGCTACTGTCGAGGAGTGCGGTCCCTCCCATCCCTATCGTCTGCATCGCGTTCAGGAGCATTCCTTGTTCTTTCAGGACTTTACTAACATTGTCTGCGCGCTCCTGCGAAATGCGCAGATTAAGATCTGCGCGCCCACCCACATCCGAATATCCCGCAATCACCAGAACGACTGTCGGATCGCTGAGCTTCGCCTGCATCTCCGGGGTATTCAGCGCTTTCACCAAATCATCTGCGGCGGATCTGCGAAGAGAAATTTGCCCCCTCTCGAACGGAATGATCACAAGGCGTTCCATCGAGCGAGCTTTCTGCATCTTCTCGATTAAGTTTGCTTTCTTCTCGGCTGTTACGCCGGGGAGCGCGTCGATCCGCTTGATAACCTCTTCTCTGGTCGCATCGATGTTCGGTTGGATTGTCGGCGTCGGAGAAGGGGATGCAGACGCTTTTTCGGTCGATGTGGTAGTCGCCGGCTGCGAAGGCGTCAGGCTTGGCATTGGCGTCGGTTTTGGGAGCGGTGTAGGGGAAGGCCGTTCTGTAGAGCTCTCTTTTTCGGCGGACCCTGAAGGAGATGCCGAGGATGAAATGGCCGGAACTTTTGAGGGAACTAAGCGAAGATTATGATAGTATTCCTGGCCCGCTTTAATAGTGGCTGTTAGCAATTGCGGTTCATAACCATCCAGTTCGATTCTCAGCTGCCGGTCACCAGGCGCGACATTTTCGATAACCAACGGAGTCTTGCCTCGAGAGACGCCGTCGAGGAATACGGTTGCTGTGCTCGGGGTTGAATCCAGGGTAATTCTCCCTCTTTTAGGTTCGGCACTCTTGTGAAACGCAAAAAAGGTGACCGCAGATGCGAGCACGAGCAAAAAGAGGAAGCCCACGATGATCAGCCATGACGTTCGTTTGCGAGCGGGTCGATTGACCGGCGGCGGTTTTACATTAGAACGATCTGCGGTTTTGCGAGTCGGTTTCGCTGCAATGTGCGGCGCAGCCGCCGCGATTTGCAGCCGCCGCTTTACCTCGCTTGCGCTTTGCGGACGTTGCATCGGGTCCTGCGCCAAACAGGCCGCAACTGTTTCCTCCCATATTTTCGGAATAGCTTCCCCTCTTAATCCGAGTTGTGCTCGCCGTTCGGCCATCGAGGGAGGCACGTAGTCGCCTGCCTGGGCCCCAATGTTCCCGGCATGCAATGGGGGTGCGCCGGTCAGCAATTCATAGAAGGTCGCTCCCAGCGCGTACAGATCATCGGTGATCGCCGCCTCTGTCCCGGCTACGCGCTGCGGGCTGTCATACGGGAATGAGTCGCTCCTGCCGTGGATGGGGTCCAGCCGTCGCATCGCATCGGTGATTCGACTCGCTGTTCCGAAGTCTTTGATTTTCAGGTTGCCCGCGAAATCGACGATCAGATTCGACGGTCTGATTTCCCCATGAACAATCCCGTGCTCTTTGTGAGCGTATTCCAAGGCTTCGCATAATGCGTTTACCCAGTGCTCAAGATCCCGAACTTCGAATATCTGATTCGGTTTTGTCAGGCGCAGATGCGATAAACTCTGGCCATCCTTGTATTCCATTTGGATGGCGGTTCTCCCTCTGTTTTCTACCAGGTCGTAGATGGAAAGAATGTTGGGATGTCTTAGTGCGATCGCTCGGCGAATTTCGTTCTTCAACCAATCGAAAGCAGGCTTGTGGCTGGAGATGAGATCGGGTAAAAACTTAAGCGTTACTTCGGCTGCTTTGCGTTGAACGTTATAGTCGTGCGCAAGCCAAGTCGCTCCGGTGCTCCCGCTGTCTAACTCGCGCTGGAGCTCGAAAGAGCCGAACAATCTTTCCGGCCTTAACTCGTTAATTGGATCGACCGGAGGCTTAGGAACTTCTTCGGGCTGATTCTCGCCTGGCATGCTGGCTGAGTGCGTATCTGGCGTCTCGTTCAATGCTCGGTCCGTTGCCGGTGTCCCCAGTACAATTGGTTGTTTAACTGAACTCTTGGCGGATCCAGCTGAGACAGTCTGCCGCGCCGCACTTCTCGACGCAACAATGTTGCATGCAGCGTTCATGCCCGATTCAAGGCCGGCTCGCTGCGCAGTGCGACGCCGGATGAGCGCAGTTCACCGGCGGTTTTCCAATTGATCCTGAGCATTCGATTCTGTTTTCCACTTTAGAGAACGGAGGTTAGTTGCGCAGGCTTGTACAGAGCATCACTCATGCCACAGAATTTTACCGGGTCAGCGCCTGATTCTATGCGGGTCGGACGGTCAGACCGGAGAATCGGACGACCTTTGTGGCCTTGTTCGTCCCGCAAACTGAACGTTGGGGTCCCGATTGCGGGACAACGGTTAATTGTTCTGAAACAATGATATTCATGGGTTCTCCAGGCGACCCACTCGATCGTCGGGTGATATCCGAAAGATTCATCGAATCTGCCGGTCAATTTCATCATCGTACCCTTCGTGATCGACCGCCGCCATTACTCGATGGGATAAGATCCGCACGATTCTGTGTTCTCTAGAAACGTTGCTCGGTAGTTAAAAGTTGGACAAGCGAGGACGCCTATCCTACGCCGAGCGCCTCGCAACCCGGAACTTTAAACCTCGAACTCCTCCGAACTCCTCAATGGACTCGAGCTTACTTTCCTGGCATCAATATCCCCGGTCTTTCGATCTTGCCGCACCTGCCCTGTTCGTTTCTGAACGATGATACCGCACGTAATCAGAGTTAAATCGTGGTCGGAACTCTACGATGCCTTGTACCACGATTCCTGGGCCGAAGACCTGCATCGTTATCGTTCGTCCTATGTCTACCGTGGTTTGGCTGATCAATCCTACGATCTAAGCACGACCTTGAACCGGCTCGGCGAATCGCATCTCGAGCGGCACCTGCTTCGAAATTTTATCAAATATTCGCAGAGATCCGATTCCCCGCGTAACCTCTGGTTCTGGCTTGCGTTGGGTCAACACCACGGTCTGCCGACTAGACTGCTTGATTGGACCTATTCGCCGCTTGTGGCCCTCCATTTCGCGACCTCGGATTTCACGAAATATGATCGGGACGGCATGATTTGGGCCGTCGATTATGTCAACTCCGTGAGTTATCTGCCGAAGAAATTGGCCTCCGCGATTAACGAGGAAGGGGCTCACGTATTTACGGCTGAGCTATTGGACCAGGCCGTGGAATCGCTTCGGGATCTCGAAAGTCTGCAGAAAGAACCTTTCGTGGTTTTTTTTGAACCCAGATCATTGGACGAACGCATCGTCAACCAGCACGCACTTTTCTCCATGATGTCTCGTCCCGAAGTGATTCTGAGCCGCTGGCTTCAGCGTCCGGAAGTCAAAGTGAACCAGTTCCAAATCATCATCCCTGCGGCTCTCAAATGGGAAGTCCGCGACAAGCTCGATCAGGCAAACATTAACGAGCGGATGCTTTTCCCAGGGTTGGACGGTCTCGCAACCTGGCTGACGAGACACTACAAAGATATCCGGCCAAAGCGGCAGACGGAAACCAAGTGAGGCGGAGGCGGGAATCGAACCCGCGTATTCAGACTTTGCAGGCCCGTGCCTTACCACTTGGCGACTCCGCCGCTCTTTTTGCACCAACGTTGAAGATCTCCCGACATCTCCATGCGCGCTGGTCCTTTGATTTCGTTCGAGACGCTGTATCTCTACTAAATTGATAAGGTATTTCAAGGGAATTTTTGCGTTCAGCACCGCTGTTGTCTCAAATCGCAGGCCCAGTCGAACCGCGTTCGATGAACTCGGGAACAAGAGCTTCGACAGCCGATGGCGTTTCACCCGCCAGGCGGGCTAGCAGGTAGCCCGCTGCGAGCCGCCCAATCTCAGCATTTGGGACGCGAACAGTCGTCAGCGGCGGATCGGTCTGTGCTGCCATCGCCACATCATCGAACCCGGAGATCGAAAGTTCGCCTGGCACGGCCAGTCCCATCGCCCGCGCTTCCAGCAACGCGCCGATGGCGAGATAATCGTTGCCGCAAATCACCGCCGTCGGTCGAGGTGACGTCGAAACGATCGCTCGAAGGCTCTCCCGACCAAAAGCAATGCTCCAGCGCCCTTCACGCACATGCTGAGGACGCAGAGCAAGCCCCTCTTCCGCGAGTGCCGCCTGGACGCCCGAAACACGTGCGGCGACGCGGTCATTGTTAACCTGCGGTTGGATGATGAGACCAAAGACGCGATGACCAAGCCGAAACAGGTGCTGGGTAAGCCCGTAAAACGCATCTCGATTGCTGAAGCCGATGCAGGCATGGGGACTATCGGGCCGAAAGGAATAGGTGACGACATAAGGGATGCGCCGCGCGGCAATCGCTTCGAATAACTCCGGTCTTTGTGCCTCGCCGCCGATCGCCAGAGCTTCCACCCCGCGCGCCAACATGGCGCGCACATGCGCCAGGGCCTGCATCGGTTCGTAGTTCGAACTGCCCAGAAACAGCGTAATGTCCTCCAGGGCGAAAGCGGCTTGCATCGCGTTGACTTGCGCCGCGAAAATCTCGTCGTCCAAGGTTGGAATCACCGCGCCCGCGATATAAGTGCGGTTGGAAGCCAGCGCTCTCCCCGCGGCGTGCGGCATCCAACCGAGTGCTGCGGCCGCAGCGAGCACCCGTTCGCGAATGTCGGGTGCAACCTTCTGTGGTGCGTTAAAAGTTCGTGAAACCGTCGCGGTCGATACCCCTGCGGCTGCTGCGACATCAATTGCGCGTATTGCACGCTTCATCTTGTCATTACTCTGATCCAATCGAGATAAATCCCTTCTGTAAGACAGGCAGAAATGTATGCGAATAACTTAATTTGTCCATTGCCAATGTAAACGGCTTGACGCAAAGGAATATATGAAGATTGTATGCGCTTACATAATCGTAAACTTTATACCTTGGCGCCCTTGGCTCAAAGGATTTTCTCATGTATCGCCCTAATCAACTTAAAGCCCGGCTCGCGGCCGGTGAAAGCGTCTACGGTGCTTGGGTCGGAACCGGTTCCCCCGCCGTTGCCGAAATTCTTGCTCATGTCGGATTCGACTTCCTGGTCATCGACCAGGAGCATGGTATGGGTGAGCTTTCCGATGCCGCCGCCGCCCTCCGGGCAGCCCACTCCACCCCTTGCATCGTGCGCGCACCCTGGAACGATCCGATTTGGCTTAAACGCATTCTAGACGCTGGAGCCGACTCCATCATGATTCCTTCGGTGGAGACCGCGGCAGCGGCCGAAGCCGCAGTCCGTTTTTGCCGGTATCCGCCTCAAGGCATGCGCGGGTACGCAGCCGGTGTCGTTCGCGCCTCCACCTACGGCCTCGAGCCTGGGTACCTTCAAAAGGCAAACGAGAACATGTTAGTCGTGGTGCAAATCGAATCGGCTGCAGCGGTTGAGCAGGCAGCTCAAATATGCGCCGTGGAAGGTGTCGACGTGGTGTTCATCGGTGTGAACGATCTGGCGGGCTCAATCGGGCGGCTGGAGCAGCTCGATCACCCGGATGTGCGCAATCTGGTAAAACGGGTGGAGGACATCGTCCTCGCCTCCGGGAAGCCGCTGGGGACCGTGCCCAGTGCGGGCGCATCCTGGCAGGAGTTGTTCGACCGCGGTTATCGCATGGTCGTGGGACCGCACGACGTTGCCCTTCTCCGCGACGGCGCCAAGGAGGCTGTAAAGGAATATGCCGGATTTTGCGCGGCGCGTGGCCAAGGGCCCCGAAGCCGGCAGTGAAGGAACTGGAATCCGCAACCGATGGGCAGTGGCAAAATGAACGACGGCAAACAGCAGGTACCGCGGCGCATCCGGCGAATGCAGATAACTTCGCTGGTGATGCTGGTGATCTGCGGCACGGTTAATTACCTCGATCGCGGGGCGCTATCGGTAGCGAATCCGGCCATCCGCGGCGACTTGGGCGTTTCGATCGGGCAGATGGGATTCCTTCTCTCTGCGTTCGCATGGAGTTACGCGCTTGCCCAACTCCCGGTCGGCGGCTTGGTGGACCGGGCGGGGCCGCGTGTTCTGCTCGGGGTCGGAATGACGTTTTGGTCACTGGCACAGGCTGCAGGTGGCCTCGTTACCAGTTTTGCCCAGTTCATTTGGGCCCGAATCTTTCTTGGGATTGGCGAGGCACCTCAGTACCCCACGTCGGCGCGTGTGGTCAGCAACTGGTACGCCGTACGGGACAGAGGCTTACCGACAGGCGTATTTAACGCCGCATCGCCCCTCGGTGCGGCTCTTGCCCCGCCACTGCTCACAGTCTTGATGATAACCTTTAACTGGCGCTGGATGTTCATCGCCATGGGCGTGATAGGACTGATCGCGGCGGCGATTTGGACTTTGCTCTACCGCGATCCGGATGATCTTCAGCTCTCGACCGAAGAACGGGCCTATCTGGCCGGCGGCGCGCCCAAGGTGACTCCTTCCAAGACAACCTTCGCCGAATGGCGCAGCCTGTTCGCGTTTCGCACGACCTGGGGAATGATCCTCGGGTTCTTCGGCTCAGTCTACCTGAACTGGGTGTTCCTCACCTGGCTGCCGGGATATCTCGAGATCGAGCGTCACATGAGCACATTCGGAACCGGGTTCGCCTCCGCAATACCTTTCTTTTGCGGCTTCCTTGGCTGTCTTGTTGCGGGCTGGTTTTCCGACTTGTTGACGAAACGCAGCGCATCGCCCATTCGAAGTCGTAAAACGCCGGTTGTTGTCGCGATGGTCGGCATGGCGATCTTCACCGTCCCGGCAGCGCTGGTGGCGAGCAATGCCGTAGCGCTGGCGTGTATTTCGGTTGTTGTGTTTCTCGCCAATGCGGCTAGCGCTTGCTCTTGGGCCCTTGCCACGGCTGCCGCTCCACCTAACCGTGTCGCTTCACTCGGCGCAGTCCAGAATTTCGGCGGCTTTCTCGGCGGGGCTTTGGCGCCAATCTTAACAGGTGCGATCGCTCAAACCACGCACTCATTCGTTCCGGCGCTCCTGACCGGTGCGGCCATCGCGTTTGTCTCCGCCATGATCTACCTGTTCGTCGTGCGTGATCCAATTCCATCAGACGCCGGCAGTCGCGCGTAGCCATTTTTCGGGCCACGCTTTCAGCGCTCTGTCACTAATCTAACGTTACCTGGGCCTCCGCTTCGCGTCAGCCCAGGCTGCAATCTTCACGCGCCGACGGCGCTCTCGGACCACGTCCTTAATGGACTTTCTGACATAGTGTCGTGGTATAAGGCCCGAAGGGCTGACTGGAATTAAGCCTGGGGTGCAGCGAAGCGAAGCCCCAGGAACCCAAAAAAAGTGAGCGTCAGCGCCGTAGGCGCGTCGGAAATGCCTCCGCGAAAAGGAGTTCAATCCCAACATGCTGTTCCTCGACATCGTCCTCGCAACGGCGCAAAAGCCCATTTTTCGGGCCGCGCTTTCAGCGCTCTGTCACCAATCTAACGTTACCTGGGCCTCCGCTTCGCGTCAGCCCAGGCTGCAATCTTCACGCGCCGACGGCGCTCTCGGACCACGTCCTTAATGGACTTTCTGACATAGTGTCGTGGTATAAGGCCCGAAGGGCTGACTGGAATTAAGCCTGGGGTGCAGCGAAGCGAAGCCCCAGGAACCCAAAAAAAGTGAGCGTCAGCGCTGTAGGCGCGTCGGAAATGCCTCCGCGAAAAGGAGTTCAATCCCAACATGCTGTTCCTCGACATCGCCCTCGCAACGGCGCAAAAGCCCATTTTTCGGGCCGCGCTTTCAGCGCTCTGTCACCAATCTAACGTTACCTGGGCCTCCGCTTCGCGTCAGCCCAGGCTGCAATCTTCACGCGCCGACGGCGCTCTCGGACAACGTACTTGATGGACTTTCTGACATAGTGTCGTGGTATAAGGCCCGAAGGGCTGACTGGAATTAAGCCTGGGGTGCAGCGAAGCGAAGCCCCAGGAACCCAAAAAAAGTGAGCGTCAGCGCTGTAGGCGCGTCGGAAATGCCTCCGCGAAAAGGAGTTCAATCCCAACATGCTGTTCCTCGACATCGCCCTCGCAACGGCGCAAAAGCCCATTTTTCGGGCCGCGCTTTCAGCGCTCTGTCACCAATCTAACGTTATCTGGGCCTCCGCTGCGCGTCAGCCCAGGCTGCAATCTTCACGCGCCGACGGCGCTCTCGGACAACGTACTTGATGGACTTTCCAATGTCGTAATCGCTCCATAAAGGCCCGAAGGGCTGACTGGAATTAAGCCTGGGGTGCAGCGAAGCGGAGCCCCAGGAACCCAAACAAAGTGAGCGTCAGCGCTGTAGGCGCGTCGGAAATGCCTCCGCGAAAAGGAGTTCAATCCCAACATGCTGTTCCTCGACATCGTCCTCGCAACGGCGCAAAAGCCCATTTTTCGGGCCGCGCTTTCAGCGCTCTGTCACTAATCTAACGTTACCTGGACCTCCGCTTCGCGTCAGCCCAGGCTGCAATCTTCACGCGCCGACGGCGCTCTCGGACCGCGTCCTTAATGGATTTTCTGACATCGTGTTGTGGTATAAGGCCCGAAGGGCTGATTGGAATTAAGCCTGGGGTGCAGCGAAGCGTAGCCCCAGGAACCCAAAAAAAGTGAGCGTCAGCGCTGTAGGCGCGTCGGAAATGCCTCCGCGTGTAGAAGCCCAATCCCGAACATTCAGTTCGTAGAAAGCGACCTCACGCCGGCGAAAGAATATTCGGAATCCGTCCTGGCCGAGCCCTTTTACATTCGCAACTTCTCCAGAGCCGTTTAAGGCTCTGACACCTTGGCAGCCTCTAATTTCGCTTTCTCCCGGGCGCATTCGAGTTCTCCTGCTTCCTGGATGACCGGTCGCACTTCAACCGTCTGGCCGTAATCCAGACCGGGACATTCCTTCGCCATCTCAACGGCTTCGTCGAGGCTTTGCGCAAGAATAAGGAAAAACCCGGCAATCGCTTCTTTGGACTCCGCAAAAGGACCATCCATCACGGATCTTTTCCCCGTAACGATTTTGCCGAGATGCTTAAGTGGAAGCCCAGATTTGATTTTTCCCTGGGAATTCAGTTTTTCGAACCAGGAGGTGAAACGCGCGATGCTGTTGTGGATCTCCTCCGAGGAAAGTGACTGATGCCAATCCGTTCCGCGGAAAAGCAATAAGTATTCTGACGTTGTCGCTTCTGTTTTCATAAATGATTCACACGGTTGAGATTTGCTCCGAATGATCCTTCGACGAATGAACTCCCCCAATCCGGACATTTGGAGAAGTAATCAGTGTCAGTAGTCAGTAATCAGTGAATTCATTTGCCGCCAGCTTTCTCAGAGATTCTGGTTCGATCTTCAGAGTACGCTCACAACCGCTGGCTCTCACCGATAACGGATAACCATCAACCGTCCTCCGTACCAATTCTGACAACCGACAACCGACACTGATAAGTTCCTCTGACACTGACAACTCCTCATGCCACCTTCCGTCATGCCCGACGTCTCATCTAATTCAATCGTCAGCGCCAGCGAACTCGTTGTGCGTTATGGCGTTCAGACCGTGCTCGATCGAGCCACGGTCACGATTCACGAAGGTGAAAGGGTCGGACTAGTTGGGCGCAATGGTTCCGGTAAATCCACCTTTCTCCAGATCGTAGCCGGAGTTCTACAACCGGATGCCGGCGAATGCGTTTGGCGGCGGGATCTAGCCATTGGGTACATGCCGCAGGCGATGACACTTGATGAGAGCGCCACCGTCTTTACCAACATACGGGTGGGCGCCCAGCGTATTTTCGACCTCATCACTGAATTCGAATCTCTTCGGGCTGACAGCCCTCGAAGCGGCATCTTGCTCGATCAGATCAATCATTTTGACGGCTGGCAAATTGAGCATCGAATCAAGAGCCTGATCAGCAATCTGCACGCTCCGGACCCCGCAAGAATCGTCAGCGAACTGTCGGGAGGAGAGAAACGGCGGGTCGCACTCTGCCAGGCTCTGGTAGCCCGTCCGGATCTTTTAATTCTGGACGAGCCGACGAACCACCTGGATACGGAATCGATCGAGTGGCTTGAAGATTTTCTGGCGCGTTATTCGGGCAGTTGCCTCTTCGTGACCCACGACCGTTACTTTCTGGATCGCGTAGCAACCTCCATCATCGAGTTGTCGCGCGGGAAGTTTTACCGGCAACAGGGCAATTACACCGATTTTCTAGTGGCCAAGGCATCACGGCAGGCTGTGGAAGAAATGCAGGAAAAGAAGCGTCGCAAATTCCTGAAACGGGAATTGGAATGGGTACGTCGAAGCCCGAGCGCGCGGCGCACCAAGTCGATTAATCGGGTTGAGCAATACTTCGAACTCGCCGCGCAGGAAGAGGGAGAACCGGAGATCGAAATCGAATTGATTATTCCACCCGCACCCAAACTTGGGAACCGGGTGATCGAGCTGCGCAATGTCGGCATCCAGTTCGGCGGGCGTCAGCTATTCAGCAATCTAAGCCTGGATATCGCGCCTGGAGAACGGCTGGGTGTGGTGGGACGCAACGGGATCGGGAAAACCACTCTGTTGAAACTCATGCTCGGACAATTGCAACCCGGGACCGGAGAAATCGAGATTGGCGCCCAGGCAGAGATCAACTACGTCGATCAAAATCGAACGCTTCTGGACGATCAGAAAACTGTCTGGGAAGAAGTTGGTGAAGGGAGCGAGACTGTTCGGCTTGGCGAGGAGAGCATCAGTTTACGCGCTTATTTGCGACGCTTGCTGTTCACCGAAGATCGCATCAACTCGAAGATTGGACTTCTCAGTGGCGGAGAACGCAGCCGGGTTCTTCTAGCTAAGATCCTCAAGCATGGAGGCAACGTTCTCATGCTCGACGAGCCGACAAACGATCTGGATCTTGGGACACTTCGACTCCTGGAGGAAGCACTCGTTGAATTCAAAGGCACCGTCATCGTGGTGAGCCACGACCGTTATTTCCTGAATCGGGTCTGCACATCGATCCTTGCTTTCGAAGGAGAAGGGGTTGTGCGCTATTCGCCTGGGAACTACGATTATTATCTGGAAAAACACACCGAACGGATCGTTGCAGAAGTGTCGCCGCCCGCCGTCTCGCAAATCTCCGGCTCGGAACGTCCGGCTAGCGCTCAACGCACTCGCAAGCTCAAATGGAGTGAGCGGCAAGAGCTGGATACGATTGAAGCCAGGATCCTTGCAGCCGAATCGGAAGTTGCCCGCCTCGAAGCCCGATTTGCTCAACCGGCATTGTACAACACCCCTGGCCAGGAATGGCAGACAGTGGAGACCCAACTCCGGACTGCTCGCGAAAAAGTCGCGGGCCTTTACATCCGTTGGGAAGAACTGGAACGCCTCCAAGCCGATCCCAGCCGCGGCGAGCAGTAAATGGGAAGGGGACCAAAGCGCGCAAATCTCGTGGCGTTTTGGCCGGTGAGATTCTTAAGCTGATAAATGGTTAACATGTTAGGTAATTGTGAACGCCAAATCCAGTTTGGTGGCCAATTTCTACGGATCTACCCCATAGACAAATTTAGGGGTAATGGATTATTTGCAGTACGCTTTGCCGCTAGCTCCTAAGCGCCGAAGGCGTGACCGGATTTTAGCCTGGGGCGACGCGAAGCGGAGCCCCAGGAATAGATCATCCTCCACGGCAAGCTCTGAAAGAGCGGCCAGAATTCCCGCCGCGAATGGATCCCTATGCCGATTTTCCACTGCGCTTGATTAAGCTCTTTCGGATAAACCCTGGGGCCTCGCCTCGCGTCACTCCAAGTTGACATCTTTTCGGGCCTTCGACGCCTAGTTGGGAAAAGGGCAGGCGCAAGAGCGAATTGGCGCTTCGGCGTGTTTGCGCCGTGGCTTCTGACCGTCACCGGCAACCGTTGGTCTGGATTTTACAATCGTATAAAACGCGCAATCCGCCCATGCCGTTTGACACGGGATATCAGCGCCGGCCACGCCGGGTCCCGGTGCAAAAACGGCTTCCACCCCTTTCTTTGCCGACTGGACGTCCTGAAATAAGCTAAAATAGTTCATGTTTCACGTCGATCGGATGGAGCACAACAACACCGCATCCGATTGAATCCTTTGCGCACGATAGATCGGGGCAATGACACCCCTATGTCAGGAGAGTTGAGTGCGCGTAAAATTCCGAAATTTCGACAGTCTTTTCTTCTGAGGTCACTAGAGCGTGGCCATCTCCGAATCCCGTATTTTCGAAATCCTCTTCCCGCTCAGCGCGCAATCGAAACCTGAACCGCCACGCGAACCGACACGTCTTGTTCACCCGCCTCGATTGCGACTGGTGGAGGGCCTGACGCCGCCGACATCATTTTAGCCGCCGCATACGGCATTGGCCTCACACCTTCCTCTGATCCGACATCGATGCTCTCAATTCCAGTCACATGTTCGCTCACCGATTTTGCAATCGCGTCGGCGCGGTCCAAAGCGCCCTTGGTTGCTTCGATGGCCAGGTCTCGTCGCGCGGCATCGATCTCGCTTTCAAGAGGAGAGAAATTGGTCTGGCTGACAGTATTAGCCCCATGTTCAAGAGCACCGCTCAACAACGTACCCAACTTATCCGGGGTCGTTCGGAAAGACACAAAAGTCTGGCCGATAAAGCCAACCACTCGGTCCGGTGCGTCGCGAACTGGCTCTGTCTGCGGCGCGAAAGTAACTCCCTCTGTCCGGAGCCGTTCAACGTTTTGTTGACGAAGGAAGTCCAGCAGCGTTTGCGAACGTTGAGCCAGCCCGCTGGAAACGATGTCCACAGTCCTGCCATCAAGCTGAACCGCGAGCGTTACATCTGCAATAGTGTTTGGCAGCCGTTTATGTGCCGTCGCATCCAGACTGAGTTTGCCCTCAGAAACCTTTTGCTGCGCTGGCGTCTCAGATGTCGGAGAAGGCGCATCGGCAAGAGCGAAATTGGGAATCATTAGGAAGAATGGAATCGAAACAAGAAAGCTCCTCCATCGGTAACGCCGAGCGTTCGGCATCACTGGAGACCATCGATTTTCAGGATTCATATTGGATCAGACGAGTGGAACCGTTGTTTTGTCAGACGAAATCCCTCTTCGCAAATGGCGTGAAGCTATTTCGAATCGGGCGCGCACGGCTTGCCGTTGATGATATCCCAGAGCCGATTCAGAAATGGTTCTTCGGCAGGCAAAATCTTTTGTCGCGCCATTGCCACCGTGTAAAAGGCGGCCCGGTCCACCTCTGGAAACTTTACTCGCCGCCCTGATTTCGGCGGCCACTCCAATTCGAAGCTGTTACTGCGAATTGATCCGGGGTCGCAGTCTCCACGGAACGCCCAGGCATGAACTCGCTTTCCTGACCGCTGCTTGATCTTGCCCAGGGAGATAAAGGGTTCTTCAGGGATTAGACCGGTCTCTTCTGTAAATTCCCGGATGGCTGCCGGCAGGACATCCTCGCCTGGTTCGATGTTTCCTTTGGGGAGGGTCCACACACCGTCCTCTTTGTTTTTCCAATACGGACCTCCGGGATGGACCAGCAGGACTTCAAGTGGATCCTCGTTTTCCACCATACGAAACAGAAGAAGCCCAGCGCTCACCTGCATTGCGCCATTCTATCACGGCGCCAGAAAGGTCCTAGCCTGAACATCTCACAACCCCGAGGCCTTTCGGGGTTGTGAGTTTGACTCGCAGCGTTCCAGTTGCGGTTCAGTCACTTTTCCATGATCCTGCACCGTGCGTGTCGAGAAACTCAAATACATCATCTGGGCGAAAGATCTCTCAGGCGCCGTCGCCTTTTACCGCCAGGTGTTCGGTGCGGAGGTCGCTCACGAATCGGAAGTCATGGCCGAGCTGGTCATTGCCGGAGGCCTCCTCGGAATCCATGGCGGCGGCAAAGGTGAACGCACCTGGACCGGTCTCAATTTCCAGGTCGACGACCTCTTCGCAGCCTGCGAGGCGCTGACTGCCGCCGGTGGCGGAGTTTTGCGACCACCAGTCGACACCCCGGAAGAACCCGCTCATTTGGCGATGTGCGTCGACCGCGATGGAAACGAGATCATGATCACCCGCCGTCGTTCCTAGCCTGCATTTCTCAGGTGCCCCTCAGGCTAAGCAGCCTCAGAATATCCCGCTACCACCCCAGGCCCATAAGCCCCATCCGGCCCATAAGCCCCATCCGGCCCATAAGCCCCATCCGGCCCATAAGCCCCATCCGGCCCATAAGCCCCATCCAGCCCATAAGCCCCATCCAGCCCATAAGCCCCATCCAGCCCCTAAGCCCCATCCAGCCCCTAAGCCCCATCCAGCCCCTAAGCCCCATCCAGCCCCTAAGCCCCATCCAGCCCATAAGCCCCATCCAGCCCATAAGCCCCATCCAGCCCATAAGCCCCATCCAGCCCATAAGCCCCATCCAGCCCATAAGCCCCATCCAGCCCATGGCGCATTTTGCGAATAGAATGGCACGATCCGCGAATGACGCTCCCCACCTCTTTGATGTCTATTACCCCAACGCAAAATCACCAAACTCACCCTATTTCACCATGGTACACAAATCTATTCCTCTACGCAGGCTGGGGCATTCCGATATCTCTGTTTCTCCTCTTGGATTGGGATGCATGGGCATGACCTGGGCCTACGGCCCATCCGATGAAGCAGAAGCCCTTCGGGTGCTTCACCGTTATGTAGAACTCGGAGGCAACTTTTTGGATACAGCCGAGATCTACGGGCCTCACACCAACGAGCAATTAGTCGGAAGTTTTCTCCGCGAGATCCCGCGCGAAAGCGTGGTCGTCGCGACCAAGTTCGGGTTCAACATCGAAGAAGCAAGCAATGCTCGTCGACCGGATAGCTCACCAGCCAACGTCCGGCGTGCGTGCGACGGTAGCCTCAAACGCCTCGGTATCGATGTGATCGACCTCTATTATCAGCATCGTGTCGACCCTCAAGTTCCAATCGAAGAAACGGTTGGCGCAATGGCCGAACTGGTTTCGGCCGGTAAAGTACGCGCGCTGGGGCTGTCCGAAGCCGGTCCGGAGACGTTGCGGCGAGCGGCGAAAGTGCATCCGATTGCCGCACTCCAAAGTGAGTATTCGCTCTGGACCCGTGATGTTGAGACAAACGGTATCCTTGCGACCTGTCGCGAACTCGGGATTGCCTTTGTTCCTTACAGCCCGCTTGGACGCGGTTTTTTGACCGGCGCAATCCAGAAAGTTTCGGATCTTGACGCGACCGATTGGCGGCGGACAAACCCACGTTTTGCCGAAGAGGCTTTGCAGGCCAATTTAGGTCTGGCAGAAATCGTCAAAGATCTCGCAGCCAAGAAAGGCTGCACACCGGCTCAGTTTACGCTTGCCTGGGTCCTGGCTCAGCGGGATGACATGATTCCGATCCCGGGCACGAAGCGGCTCCGATATCTGGAGGACAACATGGGCGCACTGTCCGTCAAGCTCACCGAAGAGGATCTCAAAGAGACCGATTCCCGTTTTCAGGAAATACCGGTCGCAGGGGAGCGTTATACACCGGAGATGATGTCGTTGCTGCAGCAATAAACTCTCTCTTCCGGGAATCTCACAAGACAAGACGCTTGTGAGATTCTCGGGCTGAATAACTGCTCACGAAGCGGCCGCACTGGAAACAATCTGCGGATCCAGCGTTTTCCTGTCGCCTCGTCGTTGAACCTGGCGCCATTGCCCAGGAGAGGTGCCTTCCCAATCGTGAAAAGCTCGAAAGAACGAATTCGCGTTCTCGTAACCGAGCAGGTAAGCGGTCTCGTTCAGTTCCAATGACGATTGCAAAAGATAATGGTGAGCCAGTTCTCGACGCGATTCTTCCAGAACTTGTTGAAATGTTACCCCTGATTCCGTGAGACGGCGTTGCAGGGTTCTGGCGCTTAGATTCAATTCCCGAGCCACTTCCTGAATCGTCGGCCGTTGCCCGGCAAGGAGGCGTTTCAGGGTTTGTTTCACCTGATCCGGAACGGTTTGTTGTAAACTTTGACTGGCTAACTCGGCGTCAAGCTGCGGAGCCAACATCGCCAGCAGTTCGCTGTTGTGAGTTATAAACGGCCGGTCCAAATCATTCTTGCGAAATATCAAAGCGTTCTGTTCCGCTCGAAAATGGACACGGCAGCCAAAGTGCTCTTCGAGATTAGCCCGATGCGCCGGCGAACGCGTCAGCTCAAGCCGGACAGGCGATAGCGGCACGCCCGTGCCGCGCCGGCCAATTGCCAGGATCCAGGCAAAACAGACATCGATCAACGCAGCCGGTTCCGGCTGACTGGCCAGCAGCCATTGGAAACGTACCGCACATTCGGTCCCTTGACTGACCATGTGAATCTCTTCCGGGCAAGTCAGCTGCTTGTAGCGCGCCAAACGCAGGATCGCGTCCCGAAACGATCGGGTGTAAAGCGCCGCGATTGCAGCGGGGCTATAGCGTTCGAGTCGTTGTTCGCTTCCGATCTTGAGGCCGATTCCTGGATCACCACTTACTTCCGCAATCGCACGGTACAGGGCGAAGAGTTCCTCGGTCGTCAGGAGAATTTTTTCCTGGTTAAACAGCCCAGCCGGCAGGTTCGCCTGTCGCAAGACTGCGGGTAACGAAACATCGAGCTCTTCGAGCCTTCGCGACAAGAGACGTAAGACCCTGAATCGAGAGATCATGAACCAAGCTTAGCTCGAAAGCGGAAAGGTGAAAACGGATTCACCACGGAGACACCTACGGAAGGCAGAAGTAAGAATTAAGAAGGAAGAAGTAGAGAAATGAGGTTGTCCGCCGTCCCTCCCGACTTCGCCAAGGCTCCGTCGGGTAAGCCGGGACCGTTCCAAGGCAAAGCAGAATGACGATGACAACACAGTACTTTTTAGCAGTCCCATACGCCCCATACGGCCCATGGGCCTCATACGCCTCATCATCACCAGGGTTCTCATCCCTTCCAAAAATCGATACGAATTAGGTATCTCCCTTCCGCATTTCTGCATTCTTACTTCATACTTCTGCCTTTCTCAGGTGTCTGAACCTGCCCCGATTTGACGGACACGTGAACTCAAAGAAAATGAGAGAACCCGATGGAAGAAAAAAAGAAGCATATCATCTACAAAGAGGAGTTCAGACGCCAGGCGGTGGAGATGGTGATCCACGGCGGCAAGAGCATTGCGCAGGTGGCCCGGGAACTTGGGGTCAGTGAGTTCAGTTTAAATCTGTGGAAGAAGAAATATCTGAAGGAGTTCGCACCGGCCCAGGTCGATGGGGAGGAAAGAACTCCGGAGCAGATGTATGAGGAGATACGGCGGCTGCAGAAGGAAAACCAATACCTTAAGACTCAGCGCGATATCTTAAAAAAAGCGATGAGCATACTGGGCGAGGAGCCGAATCCCGGTATGCGGTGATCAAAGCCTTATCGGTGCAATACGCTATCAAGCCCTGTTGTGAAGCGCTGCGCGTATCGCGCAGCGGGTTTTACCAATGGCAGAAGGGGGCCCAGTCAAAGCGAGCCCGTGAGGAGGCCGAGTTGGTTAAGGAGATAAAGTCCATTTACGATGCCAATAAGGGTCGATACGGCAGTCCGCGGGTGACCCAGACTTTGCGCATAACCGGGAAGCGCTATGGCAAGAATCGGGTGGCGCGCCTGATGCGCAAAGATGGCTTAAGAGCCCGGCGTAAGCGGGCATTCCGGCCTCGGACCACAGTTAGTGGAAAGCTCTCTGTACCCAATCTGGTAAAGGATTTGGAGCCGACTCATATCGATCAGATTTGGGTCAGTGATATCACTTACGTGGCAACCCTAGAAGGATGGCTTTACCTGGCAGTGATCCTGGATCTGTTCAGCCGCAAAGTGGTCGGATGGAAGCTGGGAGAATCCTTGGAGGCAGAGTTGGTTCAGGAGGCCCTGGACAATGCCCTGTGCAGACGTGATCCACAGAGGGGAATGTATTTTCATTCCGATCGAGGTAGTCAGTATTCGAGTCAGGCGGTATGTAAACCCTTAAGGGTTATCGGGGCCAATCGGAGCATGAGCGCTAGGGGAAACTGTTACGATAATGCGAAAGCAGAAGCCTTCTTCAGTACGCTCAAAACGGAATGTTTTCCGGCCAGACAACTCTTTGAATCCAAGGCTCAGGCACGACGTGAAATCTTCGAGTACATCGAAGTTTACTACAACAATCAGCGCGTTCATAGCGCGCTCGGTTACCAGACTCCGTCCGGATTTGAGGCGCTTAAGAACAAAACAAAAACCAACTTTTTCGCAGAAAAAGCTACAGTGATCCCTTTTCAGAATGCGTAACGTAGTTCAAGCGAGCAAATGGAATAAATGGAAGGCAGGCCGTAGGCAGGTGCCGTTTATGCCGGATTGCGACCTTGAACTCGAGTGCAGCGTTCTGATCAATCCAACAACCAACAAATAACACGATTCTCGTGTCCGTTTTTTCGGGGGAAGTACAGTCTCCGTGGTGAATCTTCCGCTTCCCTGCGTAATAGTTAACCCATGGTCAAACCGGAAAAACTGCATGCTGGAGATCATATCGCGGCTGTCACTCCTTCCTGGGGTGGCCCCGGAGCTTTCCCCTGGGTGTACGAACTCGGTAAAAAGCAGATCGAAGAAGAGCTTTCTTTGAAAGTCATCGATATGCCTCACACCTGCCGCGACCCGCAGTGGCTCTATCAAAATCCGAAGGCGCGCGCGGAAGATCTAATGCAAGCCTTCTCCGATCCATCCATCAAAGCCATTTTCTCAGCGGTCGGTGGTGATGAATCGATCCGCATTCTTCCGTACCTCGATTTGAACGTCATCCGGAATAATCCAAAGATCTTCCTGGGTTTCTCAGACATGACTACGATTCATATGGCCTGTTACAAAGCGGGGTTGAGCACATTTTACGGCCCCTCGATCATGGTCGAACTAGCCGAGATCGGAGGAATCTTTCCTTACACAGTCGACTCGATCAAGCGGACGTTTTTCACGCGCGAGTCAATCGGAGAACTTCGCGCGAACTCATCGGGCTGGACTGCCGATTTTTCAGAATGGGGTCCTGAAAGTCATGAGAGGAAGAGAAAATTGAAAGACCCGATGCCATGGAAAATCGTTCAGGGAACCGGGACGGTTTCGGGGCATCTGCTCGGTGGATGTTTTGAATCGCTAGAGTTCCTGAAAGGAACAGAATACTGGCCCAAATTAGATCAATGGGAGGGCGCTCTGTTATTTCTGGAGACCTTTGATGCGCCATCCACCGTTTACTGTGAACATTGGCTTCGCAACTACGCTTCGCAAGGAATCTTGCAACGCGTGAAGGGGATACTTTTTGGCCGACCGGGCGGAAGTCAAAACGGCAAAGAAGATTTCGAAAAATATGATGCAGCGCTGTTGAAGATCGTTCGTGAATCCGGATTAACAGACCTGCCGATTCTAAGTCGCATGGATTTTGGCCACACCGATCCCAAGCTCATCTTGCCATACGGTCTCAAGGCAGAGTTGCGCTGCGACGAAGCACGCATTGTCATTCCCGAAAGTGCAGTCAAATAGCACGTAGGATACAAAAGATTCACCACGGAGGCGCGGCGCGCCGGCGGAAAGCCGCGACCGCAAGGGCGCGGTGTCGGGGTGTGGGCGTATCGGCGTGTCGGCGAATACTTAGTTAGATTGGCATCGCCAGGCGAGACGCCAATCCTACTTTGAACTCCCCAACGTTCTCGGGTTTTCTCCGCGTCCGCGTCCACGTCCGCGCGGTGCGTTCAACGCGAGATCGCTCCAGTCCGGAAAGCAACCCCAAAAATCCGAAACTCTGCGTCCTTTGCGCCTTGTATCTTCCTTGTTCTGACATTTTACCCCCTTTTGAAGCCGCCCGGAAGGGCGGAAGCTTAAGACGAAGTTTTGGCTGAGAGAGGAGGAGAACTCGCTTGGCGCCTCGGTCTAGAACCTGTCACAAAGATTGGCTCCTCGCTCTCTCTAGCCGCTTCTTCCTTTAAAACTGAACCGTATCATTGGTAACAAGATCATTAGATTTTGGTGTTCTGATCGATCTTGGAAGCCTGCATTGACAAGGATCGTTTTGGAAGAGGCCCTGCCGAAGCTTCTTTAGAAAGACTCCAGCAATGAAAACACTCTACTTCCTGGGTTTTGACGTCGCAAAACATTATTGCGACTTCGCTCTGCTCAATGCCAACGCGGCGTTGCTCTGGCGTGGGCGATTTGAAAATAATCAGACTGGAGATCAATCGATTCGTCGATTCGCTCAAAAGCCGAAAATTCGATCTTAAAAGAGTCCTTTTCGGATTAGAAGCCACTGGCATTTACTCTCAGAGACTGCTTGGCAGCCTTCAGCAGCTTCAACTGGCAGCTTGTCTGCTTAATCCTGCTCAGGTCAAATATTTCGGTATCTCCAAACTGCGCCGTTCAAAGAATGATTCCTGCGACGCTTTGCTTATCGCTCACTATCTGCTGGAGCGTCGCCCAGCTGCTACCAAGCCCTTAAGCACAGCTGAAGCACAGCTCAAAGAGCTTGTCGTCGCTCGTGAGAGCCTTTGCAGCGATTTGGTGCGTCAGAAAAATCGCAGGGAAAAACATCGCCTCTTATCCGACAAGCTCCCTGCCATTGTCCTGCAGCAAGGACTGGAACGTATCAAGCAGTTCAAACTCTGGATTAACCAACTCGACCACCAAATTGCTGGAGCTTATCGATTCGGATCCGGTTTTAAAAACTCGTTGCCAATTGCTCTGCTCCATCCCGGGTATCGCACTTTGCTCTGCCGCCAAAATCCTTTCCCAACTTGCCGGTAAAGACTTTGAGTCCGCTCATCAATTGGTTCTCTACTGCGGACTCAACCCAAGACAGAACCAGTCTGGCCAATCCAATCGCTCAAGCCCCATTTCCAAGGTCGGCAATGCCCTTTTACGCAAAGCCCTCTTCATGCCTGCCGCTGTTGCCTCCCGTCATTGCGCTCCCATCAAACTCTGGAGCCAACTCCTTCAGCGTCGACGTCCTGACCTTTCCAAGCTCTCCATCCGCACCGCCGTCATGCACAAGCTCCTGCGCATCATCTTCGCCGTCCTCCACAAACAAACTCCCTTCGACCCTCAACTCATCGCTGTCTCAAACTTCCCTTGACACCCAAGACCGTATCTTTGTGGTAAATCCAATTCTCTGCGCCCTTCTCCGTGTCTCTGTGTCTCCGTGGTGAATTCCGTGCCTAATATTTAGATAGCTATCTAATTCGATCAGTGTCTAATTAGACGAATGACCGAGGTCGATGCGAATTTGTTGTTGCGGTTCTTTAAAGCGTTGGGGCACGAGAGCCGGTTGAAACTGATCGGGTTGCTTGCCCAGAGTGATCGGACTGTTCAGGAATTGGCGCGATTGCTCGATCTTTCAGAACCGACGATCTCGCATCACTTGGGGCTCTTGCGAGAGCTCGACCTTGTCCGGTTGCGCCCGGAAGGGAATCTTCACTGGTACGCTTTTCGGCCCGACGGTTTGGCTCACTTGGCGAAATCACTTCTTTCTCCAAAAAAGATCGCGCGATGGGCCGACAAAAAGGCTGAGATCAAAACTGATCCGACTCAAGCGCCCGACCGGCTCATCCAGAACTACCTGGATAGCGACGGCCGCCTCCGCCAGATTCCGGCTTCCCGGAAAAAGCGGCGTACCGTCCTCGCGTGGCTTGCGAATCACTTTGACAATGACCGCCGGTATCGTGAAGCCGAAGTGAACCAGATCCTGCAGGGCCGGCACTGGGATAGCGCCACTCTTCGCCGCGAACTGGTTGGATACCGAATGCTGGCTCGAGCCCAAGGGGTCTACTGGCGCTTGCCCGAGGAACAATGGAGAAAAGTAGAAATCGAAAAGGCTAAATAACACAAACAGAAGCAGTTAGGCTGCCCAAGCATTGTCCCTCCCCAACGTTCTGGTGTTTTTCCCGCACCCGCATTTTTGCGGCGTGTTCAACGCGATATCGTTTCAGACCGGACAGCAAAACTCGAAAAATCCGAAACTCTGCGCCCTTTGCGCCCTTGTGGTGAATCCAATCTCTGCGTCCTCCTCTGTGTCTCGGTGCCTCCGTGGTGAATTCCGTCCTTCCAACCTCTTGAGAAGCTGGTTTCTCTGTGCACTTCGTGCTTTTTTGGTCGATAATGTGCCCTCCCGTTTTCTGCGTGCCTTCCTCACCCCATGAGATATCAACTCGTTCTTCAGTGGAACGCTTCATCGATCAACGACTACGATGACATGATCTGGGTCGAAGAGGCGATTAAGAACGGAATTCGCCATGTTGCTTCCGTGGAAGGTCATGACGTCGGGACGGGCCAGGTAAATCTCTTTCTGAACACCAATGAACCGTATCGAGCGTTTGACGAAATCAAACGTATCCTGGGAAGCAGAGATTTTATGATCGGACTAAGGGCGGCCTTCCGTGAACAAAGCGAAAGCGACTATCGGATCATTTATCCAATCGGCTTGGCCTCGTTCTCGGTAGCTTGACACCGTGTAACCGGGTATTCGCCGACTCGCCCATACGTCCTAGTCGAGTCCAGCACCCTAAAGTCGGTGGTGCTCCCGCCCTACGCGATCTCCGAATTGCTCGTATAGGTCATATAGGACGTATACGTCGTATATTGCCTGAGCGTGTTAGCTCGTGCATTTCCACAAGGGTTCAGCACAACCTGCGAAGCGATCGTGCGCTGAGTGCCACGGAGTGGCACAATCCCTTTCCTTACTGGTAATTTTTCCATAACTTCGCCATGTGACCCAGCCCCGTTATTTCATCAGTTCCGATCCGCATCTTCTTGACTTGGACCTTATCCACCAGTTTCTCGCGACTGAGAGTTATTGGGCCAAAGGCGTTTCGAAACAGGTCGTCGAAAAGTCGATCAATCATTCGATCCCGTTTGGTGTTTATACATCTCCCGACTCGACGCAAGTCGGTTTTGCGCGCGTTACGACAGATCGGGCAACCTTCGCTTATCTCCAAGATCTCTTCATCCTGTCTGGCCATCGAGGTCAAGGGCTGTCGAAGCGTCTCGTGGAAACCGTTCTTGGCCATCCCGACCTCCAAGGGCTGCGACGGTTTCTGTTAGCGACTGCCGATGCGCATTCACTTTACGAAAAGTTCGGCTTCGAGCTGTTACCGAAACCCGAACGCTTCATGGAACGGCGAGCCTGAAGAGGCCGAATCCTTGTGTTGCCAGCATGTAGAGACACCAGAGAAAAAGAAGTGTCATCAATAGCAGCTCGCGCGATGAAGATCACGGAGCGATTTGCGGCGAATCACTCTAAATCGCCAAACGTTTTGGCGTTTTCCCTGCGTCCACCTCCATGCGGCGTGTTGAACGCGACATCGCTCCAGTCCGGAGAGCAAACCCCAAAAAAAATCCTAACTCTCTGTCCTCCGTGCCTTGTGGTGAATTCCGTGCCTCCCATTGTTTGGGAAACTGTTTAGTACAAAGCGGATTTGCGCAGGAGACCACGAAGATCACAGGGCGATTTGTGACGACTGGCCCCACATTCCTTCACGATACCGATTTCCTTCGCCACCGAATGAACACGATTAGCGGAACGACGGTTAGAGGCAAGCCGAACAGTGCGAGGAAGAGGGGAGGCAGCCAGAGCCAGATATCGTCGATTTCGGCATGCTGGGGATCGTGAGGATCGTAGAAAATTGTAATCTTGTCGCCCTCACCGAAGGGCCGGGCCGTGGAACCGGACCGCGATGTTACGTGATAGTCCGGCCGTCTCCCGACACGAATCGAAATTGCGGGTAGAAGAACGCGCCCCCGTGATTGCCGCCAGATTTCGCGACGCTGCCTGCGAAGATCCCTTCGGTCCGAGTTGCGTGACTGACGAACATCAGCGTCTGGGCACAAGTAAAAATGCTTCCGGCGAGCAACACCAGACCCAACACCAACAACGGTAGGACGATTGCGATTGTTATGCCCACAACCAAACGCGATCTGGCAAAAACGCTATTTCGTTCACCATCCAGAAATTTGATTTGTCTGGTCAAACGCGAAACTCCAGATCGCCGAGAAGGTTTCTCCAGGAAGCAGCAATCCCCGCATCACTCGGAAATATTCTCCTACTACAAAAGTTCGACACCCGGCATCTCTAGGGGGATTTTTTTATTCCCTGCGCTCACGTCCAGCGGCACATTCAACGTGACATCGCTCGAGTCCGGACAGCTCCCAAATAAAAATCCGAAACTCCGTGCCTCGGTGCCTCTGGTTGGACCCGTTCCCAGGAATGCACAGGCTGGAAGCCTATGCTCCTGTAGTTTCCGAACGTTCTGGCGTTTTCCCCTGCGTTCACTTCCCCTCGGCACGTTCAACGCGACATCGTCACAGTCCGGACAGCAACTCCCAAAAATCCAAAACATCAATGTCTCAGGGCCTCCAAACCGAATTCCGTAACTCTGTGCCCTCCGTGCCTTTGTGGTGAATCCCCCCTCTGTGACCTCCCTCTTCCCTCTGCGCTCTCCTCCTATCCGATGTTCGTCGGGAACGGATTCCTTTCCGGGAACGCACCATTCTGGTGCCAGTAAGGATAAACCGCCGGAATCGCGCTTGCGGCATCCAGTTTTGCCACCTGTTCAGGAGTCAGGTTCCATCCGACTGCACCGAGATTCTGTTTCAGCTGTTCTGCGTTTCTTGCTCCGATCACGATCGTCGAAACGGTGGGACGTTGCAGCAGCCAGTTCAACGCGATCTGCGGAACCGATTTCCCGGTCTCAGCCGCGACTGCGTCCAGAGCGTCCACGACGCTGTGCAGATAATCATCGTTTACCTGAGGGCCGGCGTCAGCGGCGAGTTTACTGTTTAACCGGCTAGTTTCCGGTCTTGGCTGACCTCTTCGGATTTTTCCGGTCAAACGACCCCAACCGAGCGGGCTCCAGACCACGGCACCGATTTTCTGATCCAGGCCGAGCGGCAACAATTCCCACTCATAATCACGGCCGATCAAAGAATAATAGGTCTGATTCGCAACGTAGCGCGTGTATCCGTACCGGTCGGCGACCGCGAGTGACTTCATCAGATGCCATCCGGAAAAGTTTGAGACGCCCAGGTACCGGATTTTTCCGGCACGGACGAGGTCATCCAGCGTACTGAGCGTTTCTTCGACTGGAGTTTGCGCATCGAATCCATGGAGTTGAAACAGATCGATATGATCCGTATGCAACCGTTGAAGACTACCTTCGACCGCCTGGATCAAATGAAACCGGGAGGATCCGACATCGTTCGGACCATCTCCGCGGCGGAAAGTCGCTTTGGTCGAGATCAGGACTTTATCGCGCCGGCCATTGATCGCTTCGCCGAGCACATCTTCGGCGAGACCGTTTGAATAGACATCCGCCGAATCGAACATCGTCAGTCCGTTCTCGAGACAAATGTCGACGAGTTTTGTTGCCTCTTCGACCCCGCTGCCGCCCCACGCTTTGAAAAATTCGTTCCCACCTCCGAACGTTCCGGTTCCGAGAGTGAGCACCGGGACTTTAAATCCCGATCCGCCAAGTAGCCGATATTCCATTAAATCGATTTAGCAAGAATTGCCCGAGGAGCAACGGGAAAGGCAGAAGGCAGAAGGCAGAAGGCAGAAGGCAGAATTAAGAAGTACCTGCGGTGGAAGGGATTCAATATCGAGGGATCGGGCGGCGACTTCAACGCGACACCGCTCCTGTCCGCACAACGAACCGGAAAAAAATCCGAGTCTCTGTGTGCTCTGTACTACAATGGCTGGGAAGTGGAGCCGGTGGGGACCGCTGGAATATCGGTCTGCGTGAAATCGTTGCCCTTGAAGAGCAACGGGAACCCGGTAGCCTTGGCAAGCGCATAGGAAAAACAATCGCCGAAATTGAGACCCGCTGCGTGATGGCCTTTGCCGTACCGCCGGAAAGCATCCCGGCCGAAACGCGCTTGATCCTCATCGACCTCAACGATCTCTATCCCAGCTGCGGCAATGAAGAGATCGAGGTCCCGACGTCCGTCGTAGCCGTGTTTGTTCTCAATCACAATCGACGTTTCAACAAAACTGGCCGCCGAGAGGAGGCGAGTGTTGGCGCGTTCAATCGCTTCTGTAAAAGCTCGACGCTCCGGCTCATCACTGAGGATCGCAATCAGGGCGGATGGATCGATTACCATCAGCGTGGGAGCCCGCGCTCGTCGTAAAGCATCTCATCGGGTGTGCGCCCATCGAAAACCGCTAGGGATGCACAGTGTTTGGCGATCTCGTCAAGCCGGTCGGCAAGCCGGTGCCGGTTTCGACTCTTGAGCTGCTGCAAACGAGCCCTGACGGCATTGGTGACTGCCTCGGTCTTCGTCTCGTCAGCAAGAGCGGCGAGCTCGTCTACAAGCTTTTCAGTCTCTGGGTTGCGAATGTTCAGTGCCATAAATTCATTATATGAGGAAACTTTACTACACTGTTACATGCTAATATGAATAATTCGACTTTGCAACAGACGAGACAGCCGCACGTTGCCAGTCAATTGCACCCCAGTCAGCCTGACATCCGAGCTGTCCGCCATTTCCTTGGCGACGGCGGAAGCCTTAGCGAAGGATGGTTCCCCGCTTGCGCCCAGAGGAGGTGATTGCCTCCGAAGTCGCCCGCTGGTCCGGGAAACCTTGCAAGAATCGACCTGTCCCCGAACCGATTTGTCCCCGAACCGATTCACCGAAAGCTTGCAAGAATCGACCTGTCCCCGAACCGATTCACCGTGTCTCCGTGGTGAATCCGAACCCCAGTAGGTATTCGCCGACACGCCGATACCCCCAAACGCCGACACTGCATCCATTTGGTTGCGGCTATTCGCGCGCTGTGCCTCCAATCCAAATTCCGAAACTCTGTGACCTCTGCGCCTTGTATCTCTGTGGTGAATCCGCACCTCTGCGTCCTCCTCCGTTTCTCCGTGCCCTCCTCGTTCAGAAAGATTCGGAAACCCTCGAGTTGGATTTGGCCACCACACTGGATCACGTGGGAGGAATTGACTCGAAGGTTAATCATCTCGATAACGCGCGAAACGAGTTAACGGATTCCCTCCAGATTCGACGTCAGGTCGCTTTAAAGAATCCCGAGCGTATCAGGCCAACTTAGCCGATACCCTCAAGAGCCTCGGATCTTTGGATCCGCAACAGGGCCGCCTGGACGATGCGAAGCAAAATCTTTCTGAATCGTCGGAAAATCACAGCCGGCAGTTTCGCTTAAGGTTCGAATTCCGTGCGAGAGACTATTCACAAAGTCGCCACGAACGAAAGAAAACTGGGCGAAAGTTTGTAACAACGTTGCCGGTGATAAAACTGCTGTTTCGAAAAGGCTGGCAGCCGTTCGTTAAGAATCCTACGAATTTCCGGCGATATCTGCGGCCACTGTGGAACAGGGTAGCGGAAATGCGAAACTCGACTTCTATGAAAATCAGGAGCTTTTTTCCCGGTTTTTGCGGTATGAGCTTAACGAGCAATCGACTTCGCGGTGCACTGACGAAGCGAATGTGGCGCCGTGCTCGTGCGTTGCCGCGCGAATTTGCAAGTCAAGATTTGTAGGGTGAATCGCATTTTGCTAGAACCCGTTTGTGATCGATTTGGTGGAGAAAGAGCGCCGTATTCGGATCTATCGGCGTGCCGCTCCCTTGTTCGGTACCGTTCAACCTGCGGGAGTTATAAAAGATGCAGAGCGGTTCGGACATATACTCCACCATTTCGCCGAAGGGATTTTTAAACCGGCCTGGGCAACGTACGCTCTGTCAATCTCGTCGACACTAATTAGTCAGTACTCGGACAAGATTCAGCATTTGCCCGACCGAAGCTGGACATTGGCTTACAGCCCGAAGTCTGGATCGTTGGAAGGCGCATCGAATCGGGCTCTGATTAGATGTATGGATGACAAAGAGCCCGTACTGACTCTTCGCCAGACGTCTGACAAAAGGAGCAGCGATGGGTCGCGTTATCTAATTGCTGGACTTGGAGTGATCGAGCGGTTCGATCCGAGCGTTCAGCTTTTTCAGATCCGGGGTCTCTACGACAAACAAATTTCTCAATATCTCTACGGGACCGAACAACTATCGGATGACCTCCTAGAGACCGCGTTGCGATTGGAATCGCTAGAGGAATGGACTCCAAAGGTGCAGGAAGATAGAGCGATTTATCGGGTTAGTCGTCCGAAACGCGATGCGGCATTCCGGAAAGTTGTCCTCGCGAATTACGGATACACCTGTGCGATCACGGGACAGCGATTTCGCTACGGGTCAACAACCGAAGCTCATGCTGCACACATTATAAGCAAAGAGGACCTTGGCACGGATGATCCACGAAACGGATTGGCTTTGTCCAGAACCGCGCATTGGGCCTTTGACCAGGGGCTCTTTACAATTTCGGATCAGTACGAGGTGGTCGTACACGAAAATGCGAAAGTGGCGGATCACGTTTCGTTTCCCATACTGGGTGCCGATGGCAAACAGATAAACTTGCCCCCAGAATCGTTCTATCGACCTCACCTCGATGCTCTCGAATGGCATCGCAAAGAGCGGTTCGGATTTTTTCTTCGGGGATGATTTGCAGGTGGCATTTGCAAAGATCTTGGACCTTTTGGAGATGTATCGCGTGCAACATCCAGGTATAAACGACTCGCTCTCTTATGCCTCAGGACGATTCTATTGCAGTGACGAGTGACGCTATCGCGTGGTACGATCACAATGCCGACGAGGCAGTGGCCTTCTACGAGGCGGCTAGTCCGGACAAGGTTAATGACTGGCTTCGCGGCTATCTGCCAAGTCAGCAAGGTTTGATACTGGATGTTGGAGCAGGGTCGGGACGGGATGCAGCATAGTTGACATCACTTGGGCATGAAGTGATTGCTGTCGAACCCTCCCAACGGATGCGAGCCCGCGCACGGGAGGTTCACACCGGGGCGACCGGGATTTCCTGGATGAACGATCGGCTGCCGGGGCTGGAAAAGGTCCATCGGCTGGGTGTTTCAGTTGATTTCATCCTTGCCAACGCGATGTGGATGCATCTGCCACCGGCCGCGCGGCAACGAGCATTTCGGAAACTGATCACTTTGTTGAAGCCGGGCGGTCGCCTTGCGATCACCTTACGGCAACCTGACCCCGACAGAGCCCGGGCGATGTTCCCGTTCCACCTCGATGAGTTTGAGAAACTCGCGCGCGATCACGGAGCGATCATTGAGAAGTGCGAAGAGTCAACGTTCGGAGAAGATCGGCTCGGTATCGAATGGACCCGGCTGATTATCCGTTTGCCTGACGACGGTTCCGGGGCGCTGCCGGTCATCAGGCATATAATTCTCAGAGACTCGAAATCTTCCACGTATAAGCTCGCATTGTTGCGTGTACTTGCTCGGATCGCTCAAGGATCGCTTGGGCTGACCCGGCCCATTGATGATAAATTCGTCGGAGTTCCCTTGGGGTTAGTCGCAATTTTTTGGCTTCGACAATTCAAGTCGGTCCTCAAAGAGGATCTCCCACAGATGCCGAACAATGTCGGGTTGGATGGACTTGGGTTCGTGAAAGACGCCTACCGGCGAATTAAAGAGATTTCGCCGCTCGATTTCCGTGTCGCTGCACGGTTCACGGGAGAAGAAGCGTTATTTGTTCATCAGGCAATCCGGGACGCGGTGAGGAATATAAGGCAGATGCCTGCAACGTATACTGCGTTCCCGAACGGCCTTCGGGTTTACGGAACCACTTCCGGTCGAACTCTGCGTGTGGTTCGCGAGTTGGTCGCTGACGCGGATTATCTGAGATCGTTTGGAGATTTGCTGGTACCTGAGTCGATCTGGCGGGCTTTGACTCGATTGAATGTCTGGATTGAGCCTGCGTTAGTGGCCGAATGGATTAGGATAATGAAGGAATATTTGGTAGGCCAAGGCAGAGAGATTGATGAGCGAACGTTATACCGCGCAACCCGGTGGGCGGACCCTGAACGTGATGTCCGTGTCGCGCGCGAATTCGCTCTCGAGTTGTTAAAACGCGGGCCACTTCGGTGCGTCTGGACGGAAAAGAAGCTGACAGCGGATTCGCTCGACATTGATCATTGCTTCCCTTGGTCTGCGTGGCAGTGCGGGGATCTCTGGAACCTGCTTCCGGCCGATCGATCTGTTAACCAGAGAATTAAAGCCGACCTCCTTCCGTCCGAGAGCCGTCTCGTGAGGGCGAGGGAGATGATCTTTGAGTGGTGGAACAGCGGCTATTTGCAGAATGCGAATCAGCTTGTCGCAGCGCAGTTCCAAACGGAGGCGTCGGCTTCGTTGCCTGGGGTCGGGGAAACTCCTGTTCCGGAAATCATCTTTGACGCAATGGAAATGCAACGCCTCCGACTCCATCACGATCAGCAGATTCCAGAATGGGAGCTATAGTTGCGCGTCCGCCCGCTTCGGGAGTCGGTTAATGATTCCCCGGGGGTATACCTTGACTCTGCTGCCTAAAGAATCCTGCGATTGGTCAGTCTTAGGTAAGTCACCGCGCTTGCGTTGACGGCCTGTAGAGCCAATCGATAGAAGAGCTTTCCGCATGAGTTAGATTTTCGTCTTTTGAAGCGAATTACGAATTCGTCGAGATAAGCATTTGGATGTTTGTCCGATACACTAGCATGGAGAGTATCCTTATGGTTCGCACCTTGGAGCTCCGCGGATTCGATCCATCGATCCTGACTTTAAATTTGAGCGCGCGTCTTCGGATTGGACTACGTAGATAACTGCTTCCGCGCAGAGTTCAAGAGTTCGTCAGAAAGCTTTGGCCGCCCTTCTTTCACTGCACGGGAGAGCAACAAGGCGCCCACCATGCCACTCAGAAGCGCGATCGCTTGTTGCCGCGCCTGGTGTTTGTCGCCGGTCATTTTGGCGGCCAAAATGTCGAGATAAGCTTCGATGCCGTCGGCGAAGGCGGTTTGGATCTCTTTCCCATTTCGTGCGGCATCGACAGGCAAGGCCGACGCTGGGCAGCCCCCGGTGACGGTATCGCGATGGGCGGGACTCAGATAATCTGCTAGGGCCGATGTCAGCCCTTTTTGCGGAGTGGTTCCCGATCTGATTTTCTCTGCCAGATAATTCGCAGAGACATCGAACGCAGAAGCGAGAGCTGTAATCGCCAGCTCTTCTTTGGACGAAAAGTGATTGTAAAATCCACCGTGCGTGAAGCCGGACTCTTTCATGACGTCCGCCACACTGACATTTTCCATGCCGCGCAGTTTGAACAACCTAGAGGCTGTTTCCACGATCAGGCGCCGATTTTGTTCGGCTTTTTCTTTGGTCAAACGCACGGGATACGCTCCCCTTCAAAGAGAATAAAATCGGACCGCTTGACAATGATGATGTTCGTCATTATTAGTGAGGTCAATGATGATACTCATCATCATAACAAGAATCCCATGCAATTCAAGAAATTCGGCCGGACGGGCCTAATCGTCTCTCGTTTGTGCCTCGGCACAGGAACATTTGGGAAGCAAACGGATGAAAAGGAATCTTATCGGATTCTCGACAAAGCGGCGGATGCGGGCGTGAACTTTATCGATACTGCTGACATTTATCCTCCCGGTGCGGAGCCTGGTATCTCAGAAACCATTACCGGGCGCTGGCTCAGCGATAAGCGAAACCGATTTATTGTTGGCACAAAAGCAAGCGGACGAACGGGTCCTTCCCCCTGGGATCAGGGCAACTCGCGAAAGCATCTCCTGGATGCTATCGACGCCTCGCTGCGTCGCCTTAACACGGACTACGTCGACCTCTATCAACTGCATGGGGATGACCCCGATACGCCGATCGACGAAACAGTTGAAGCGCTGGATACGATCGTACGCTCGGGCAAGGCGCGGTATATCGGCGTATCCAATTTTTTTGCCTATCGCCTGGCAAAAGCACTTGGACGCCAGGAAACGCTGAAGCTGACGCGATTCGTTTCCGCTCAACCCCGCTACAACCTGCTCTTTCGGGAAATTGAGCGCGACCTTTTCCCACTAGCTCAGGAGGAGGGGCTCGCCGTGATTCCGTTCAACCCGCTTGCCGGGGGACTTCTAAGCGGCAAGTACAAACATAGCGATACGCCCGAGAAAGGTCGCTTTTCGGCGGAGCTCGGCGGGTTTGGGAAGCTGTATCATTCTCGGTATTGGCACGAGCGCGAATTTGAGACAGTCGCTAATGTGCAGGAAATTGCGAAGCAGCAAGAAACGCCGATCACGACTTTATCCGTCGCCTGGGTACTAGCCCATCCCGCCATCACTTCGGTCATCTTGGGTGCCAGCCGAGTTGAGCAACTGACTGACTCACTGGCCGCCGCGGATTACAAACTCGACAGCGGGGTAAAGTCAAAGCTGGACGAAATCAGCATCGAGTACCGAAGAGGAGACGCGGGGAAGTGATTGGTTGCTCACTTCGCCGGCAGATCAGCTCTGTGAGCTGATCTGCTGGCGTGTTGGATATTGTGTCACATGCAATATCCAGGGTAGGCTCCAATCTTCTTGGCCGGTGCAAACTGGTACGGTAAATTGCGTTCCGGGCTTTGGTGCCTACCGCGGCAGTTGGCTACAGGACACCGAGGCAACGATGATCCACGACGAACCCCAGCCTTAATCTTATTCCGCAATGATCAAGCTCCTCACCAAACTCAGGCCTCTCTGGCTATTCCTGGTGGTCCTCACGACTGCTTGCAGCTCACAAACCGGCCAGCAACCTTCCGCAGGGTCCGGCTCCAGCTCAAACCTGGCGACCGTTTATTTCTACCGCACACAAAACTCCGGAGGCGGGGGCGTGGGAGTTGATATCAAAGACAACGGGTTAGATATCGGCACCCTGCAGGCTGCTACCTACTTTGTTTATCACACAAACCCGGGCCAACATCTCGTCATTGCCGCAACGGATTCGACTTCGAATCAGAATTTTACCTTCCAGGCCGGTGCGACCTATTATATCGAGGCAACGGTTGTTTCCCGCCAAAATCTTTTTCAACCCTCGTTAAGCGTCGTGTTTGATCTCCAGGGACAGGCGGCAGTCCAGAACTTGAGGCGCCTGAAGTATCACGAGTAGACCGGTAGTCGCGCCGGGGAATTTCATTTGGTAAAAGAGTCTATTCTGACAAAGGCGAACGCTTGATCATCCTGGGCGGGTTACGTCACGTTCACTCAACATGCGTTACTCTGTTGCTACACTCCTCTTTCTCTTAGCTTTTTCTGTCTCGGCCCTCGCAACGGTGAATTTCAGTGGTACCTGGACGCTTGATCTCAAGGCATCCGATTCACCTGATTCGATGATGAAGCGAATGGGCGTTTCCTTTATTGAGCGAAAACTAGCGGCTTCGACCACACTGGAAGCGACGTATCATCAGACGCGGGAGGTTCTAACGGTTAGTTCCCGGGCAACAGGCTTTTCGCGAGTCGAGACCTTTCCTCTGGACGGGCGTACAGAGGCGAAGAACGAAAAGCAGATGGGTGCCTACACCGTCCGAACGGTCTGGTCCAAAGATCATAAAGAGTTGATTTCGACGAGTCATTTCACGGCTAAGAATGGAAAAAATGCGGAATTGATCGTCGTCCGGAAGCTAACGAACGGCGGGAGAACCCTGGTGCTCGCACAGACGTTGAAAATTGACGGGCAAACGGAAGAGCCTCCAATTGAACGGGTCTGGCAGAGGAAGTAGTTGGAGGTGATTTAAGCGCCGAGGGCGCGAACAGATTTAAGCCTGGGGTGCAGCGAAGCGGAGCCCCAGGAATCCGTTAAGGAAACGGACCAGCGCTGTAAGCGCGTTGGAATCTTCTTGGGGGGCGCTCTCAATTTCACCCGCTAATTTCTGGCCGCGCTTTCAGCGCTCATTCTGCTATAAAAGCGTACCTGGGGCTCCGCTTCGCTGCACCCCAGGCTATTATCCGGTCTCGCCTTCGGCGCTTGGAACGGGGCCGCCAATTGAGGTAAAACCGACCACAGGAACAGACACTATCTCTCCCAGTTTTAGCGCTACGTGGGCCAGTCCAGAATTGAGCCGGTGACAACCGGCAACTGACAACCGACACTGACTACTTCCTCTGACAACTGACAATGGCAACTTTTCCGAGCGCCTTCTCAACGTGACGCCTTAAGCGCCGAAGGCGCGGACAGATTTCAGCCTGGGGTGCAGCGAAGCGGAGCCCCAGGTATCCATTAAGAAACAGGAGAAGCGCTGTTGGCGCGTTGGAATCTCGTTCTCGGGTGGCGCTCTCAATCCCACCCGCTAATTTCTGGCCGCGCTTTCAGCGCTCATTCTGCTATAAAAGCGTACCTGGGGCTCCGCTTCGCTGCACCCCAGGCTATTATCCGGTCTCGCCTTCGGCGCTTGGAACGGGGCCGCCAATTGAGGTAAAACCGACCACAGGAACAGACACTATATCTCCCAGTTTTAGCGCCAGGTGGGCCAGTCCAGAATTGAGCCGCCGACAACCGGCAACTGACACTGACAACTCCCTCCACACTGACGACTTTCTCCTAAAGGTCTACACCCCCACACCGATCTGCCAAAAAATGCGTTCTCTCATTTTGGCGTGCGGCCTCTTTTTGTTTCTTCCGGTGGTTTCATATGCAGCGGACGATCTGGACGGATTGCTGCAAAGCTATTCGTCTCTCACCAAAACCCTACAAGGGGCCAGCGCGACGCTCGTGAGTGATGTTCAAGCTTCTCACAACGCTGCGGAAGGAGCGACGCGGCTCGAGACCTACGCGATCGTTTATCATTCGGTGGCTGAAGCGTTTAAAAACCTCTTCCCTGCCTTCCGTCAGGCTAAAAGTGCGGGATCTGTGACCGAACCCGAGCGCCAATCCATGCTGGAATCAAGCCAGAGGATGATCGACCTTGGGAAGCTTCTATCTAGTCAAAGCGACGCACTCGATGCCGCCATCAAGCCTTATATGGATGATGCACGCTTCGCGGCCGCTGTGAACAGATTGTTGAACGAAGCGCAGGCGATGCAGGCTGCCGCAAAACAAGCCGGAGATTAGTCATTGTCAGTTGCCAGCTGTCAGTAGCCCAACCTGCCGCAAGAGATCAACTCGGATTGAAACAATCGATTAAACGATTAATGACCGCGTCCCATTTGGTTTTGATCCTTTGGGCATCCGTTAACGGCTCGTTTTGGCCGTGTCCATGGGCGGCATCGATCATCATTTGATTTGCCGCATCGAGCGCGGCTTTGAGGAAGGCTTGTTTGCTTGAATGGAGGTCGGTTCCGCCGTTGAACCGGACGAATCGATCCACATCTTTATCCCCGATCCAGAATTTCCAGTCATCGGTTTTGGCAAAATAGGTGACTACAACGCCTGCGGTATCGGTCCCAAATTTGGCTGCCAATGTTTGGATGAACCGGATGGGGGTCTCATCCGGTGTGGTGGACAGAAACTCTTTGTAAACACGGCCATAAATCTTTTGGCCTGTGAACCGCTCGAAATTGCTCAAACGATGATCGAATCCTTTCGCTCGCGGAGGATCGGTCGGCAAAAGACCGTCCAAATCTTCGAAGTGAGGAAAGCTGGCTTTCGGTTTTGTGGCGGCGAGTTGCTTGAAGGTGGCTTCGTCCGCTTTGAACGCTTTGGCTTCGGCGCCGATCCGAAGAATTTTGATCTGCATGGAGTCGCCTTGCTCAATTTTCGGGAGCACGTCCAGGCCGGTGATCACCTTGCCGAAGACGCTGTGCATGTAGTTCAGGCGATTCACTTCACTCAGCGTGATAAAGAACTGGGATCCGTTCGTGTCGGGACCGTCGTTTGCCATCGATAGAATCCCCGCAGAATCGTGCCGCAGATTGGGCGAAAACTCATCTGGGAATTCGTACCCTGGTCCGCCTTCCCCGTTCTTTAACGGGTCACCTCCCTGGATCACGAACCCGGGGACAACACGGTGGAAAGTGAGCTCGTCAAAAAACGGTTTCCGCGGTTCCGGCCCCAGCGTCCCTTCGGCGAGCCCGACGAAATTGGTGACAGTCAGCGGCGCCTCCTTCTCAAACAGGCGGGCTACAATCGTGCCACGCGGGGTGATGATCTGCGCGTAGATCCCATCCGGAAGGGGTTCATCCGCGATGGAATAATGCGCGCCGATAAGAGTTAAGAACAATAGAATCGAAAAAATCCGCATACCGTTCATCGGCATTTATCATGGCGAGCCGGAATTCCAAGCGTTCAGTCGGAACATTGGCTTCAAGCCTGTTCATTCCCGGGAAGGGTTCACCACGGAGGCCCCGAGACACGGAGGAGGACACAGAGGAATGGACGGAGGAGGACACAGAGGAATGGGTTTACCACAAAGGCACAGAGGGCACAGAGTTTCGGAATTCGAATTGGAGACATCGAACAAGGGAAGGAACGAAATTCACCACGGAGATGCGGAGGACACAGAGTTTTGGATTTTTTGGATGTTGCGGTCTGGACTAGAGCGCTGTCGCGTTTAACTCGCTGTAAGTACGCCGACGCGAGGAAAACGCCAGAACGTTCGGGAAATACAGGAGCATAGGCTTCCAGCCTGTGCATTCCTGGGAACGGGTCCACCACAGAGTCACGGCGTTGCGACCTATCGGACGTCGCTTTAGCGACAGTGCAAGCCGCAACCACAAGGATGTGGTGCCGGCGTGTCGGCGTGTAGGCGAATACCCAGTTAGAGCCGCTCGCCCCCCCAGAAACCTCGATGTAAAATGTTCTTCTTCGCGTCGGTCGTGCTAAAAATAGTGACAGATTATTAGCATTAAATAGCGCCGTGGTTGCGCCGAATATAGTATAATGCCTTACCTGATGCTAAGAAGCATCACTGCGTCCCTCTGGTGTATAGTTAAGGCCGCCGGCTAATATCGCGATGAAAACCGAAAATTGGTTCCAAAAAGGGTCGGTTGAAAGCGGCGTTCCGCTTGGCTCGGATGAGGAGAATTCGAGATGAGTATCATCTTGCTCATTTTGTTCCTGACCCAAATCGAACCGTCTTTGACGGTCGCAACCTTTCAGGCTCAGCAGGAAAGTCGCGACGCTGTTGTGAGTGGCATTCTCGCGAACGAGCCGATGGTTGTTCAGACTGCTTTCAGTGAATACTTCAATCCCAACGAGTCGATCGTTCTCTCGGCGGACGAGAGCAAAACGCTTCGATCCGTCAGCGGAAGAGCGTATTACTATTATAGTAATGGAACGGAAATCTTTCCTTTGCATTTGGCTGCCGCATTGGGTGAAGCGGAGATCTGCCGGCTACTGATCGCTGACGGCGCCCAAGAATTCGCCCATGGCAAAGGTTACGATTGGGTCCCGGCTCAATTTGCGGCCAGGTGCGGCCATCCGGAGCTTGCGAAAATCCTCCTTGGCATCCCGGCGGACGATGATCACTTCAGTATCGGCGTTTCGCTTCGCACTCAAAAACTGGTGGTTTATCGGGACGATATTCCGTTGTTGACGGCAAGGATCTCAACCGGTCGCAACGACAAACCGACTCCTCCCGGTCGATACCTTGTCACGGACAAGATCAGGCTGGAGCGTTCGACCATTTACAAGGTCAAAATGCCGTTCTTCCTCCGGTTATCTTTCTCGGAAGTAGGCATCCACTACGGAGTCAATCCGGGGCACCCAGCCAGCCACGGTTGCATCCGAGTCGGGTCAGAAGAGCTCGCGCAAAAGATCTTTGAGACCTGCCCGATCGGCACTTTGGTTCAGATCGAATAATGGGGAGCGGGGGAAGTGAGAAGGCAGAAGGCAGAAATTAAGAATTAAGAATTAAGAAAATGTCATCCAGCCAGCTCTTTCATTCTTAATTCCTACTTCTTAATTCTGACTTTCCCATTTCAGCTCCGTTCTGCAAAGTCTGATACACCACGCAATAACGCTCAGTCAGTTCGAGCAGTTTCGCCGTCTCCTCCTCTGTCGCGCTCGTATCCAGTGCGAAGCGTAGCCGAATCCGCTGAAATCCGACCGGTACCTCCTTCGATACGCCAAGTGTTCCACGAAAATCGAGATCGCCCTCTGCGGTCACCGAGCCGCTACTAACTTGAATTCCCATCGCGGTCGCAACCGCTGACAGCGTCACTCCTGCGCACGCAACCAGTGCCTGCAGAAGCATATCGCCGGCACATACCGATAACCCGGTCCCTCCAGTCGCCGGGTGAAGTCCCGATTCGACAAGCGCGCGCCCGGTCTCGACGCTGCAAGTCACCCCTTCGCCCAAATTGCCTTCGGCACGCAGCGTCACCAGCGCTGAAGTCGGGTTATCTTTGTATCTCTGCTTTATCGGCGCTTGTACGGCCCGGAATTGATCGCGATCCATCCGGCACTAACCAGCTGGATCCGACGTAACGCAACCTCTTCGGGTGCAAAACCGGTTTGTACCAACCAAAGGAGGATACAGAGGTTCGGATTTGTTAAGGCATTGCGATCTGGACGGGAACGGTATCGCGTTGAATGCGTTGGGGCGACGTGGAACCGGGGGCAAGCCACGGTGCCACTCAGTGGCGGTCTCGTTGCTAGCATTTTCGAAGCTCAATCAAAATCCGGGTGACTTTGCTTTAGTCTCTCCAGGGACGGAGACAGGATTGTCCTCTTCGTGGCTTTCGTGTGCTTCTGTGCGAATTCCTCCGACTCTTCTATTCTTCTATGTTCCCGATGTGCTGACCGCTCCGGTTACACATTTATCTTTCCAGTCTAACTTCACGCGGAGGCGTTCGCCAATTCCGCGAAATTACCCAGGACATAACTCCAGCCTTCGGGTTTATCGACTGAGGTGCGCAACTTGTCGCCGGTGTCGCCGTGACGTTCGAAATCACGGTGTTCGAGTTCGACTTTGGTTTTTCCGGATTCCAGCGTGAACCGGATCTCGACGACGCTTGCACGCTCGATATCGGCGACATATTCAAAATCACCGTTCAGATGCCACGAAAAAATAACTTTCCGCGGAGGTTCATAATGGAGCACTGTCCCCCAATCACATTCTGATCCATCTTCATCCTGTTCGTACCATCGCCCACCGGCGCGCGGTTCGACGACGACGGCTTTGAGCGGGCTGTTCCCGATATGATGTTCCTTGGGCCACCATTGACCCATGTTCTGTGTGAAGAGGTCAAACGCCTGTTCAGGCGTTCTATTCACAATGACCGACTTGATGACCCGTGACTCTGTTTGCTGCATTTTTCAGGTTTCGTTTTCGTTTTGCTTTTGATTTTCGGCGAAAGCTTTGAAGGAGTGGAGGGCGTCACCCCAGAACTGATCAAAATAGTTGCGTAAACTTTCGATCCCGTTTGGATCGACTTGATAGATTCGCCGATTGCCGGCCTGTCGATCGAACACGAGCCCGACCTCCTTAAGAATCTTCAGGTGTTGCGAGATGGCAGGACGGCTGACAGGAAACTCTTTAGCGATCTCGTTAACTGCCGCCGGCCCTTTAGCAACCCGCTCGAAAACAGAGAGCCGGGTTGGATCAGCCAGTGCAAAGATCTGATCCCGATGGTAAGCCATTACTTACGGTAAGTAGTGGCTTACGGATGATTTGTCAAGTAGATGAAAATCGAACCTCGAGTGGAATCGCAACACGTCACAGAAGATTTGAATGATTCAGGTCTCTGGAGGCGCGGAGGACTCGAAGACCGGCGCAAGCCAATCGCAGACAGGCTGCAAGCCAATCTTACTTTCAATTCCCAAACCTTCTCGCGTTTTGCTCGCGTCCGCGTCCTTACAACGCGTTCAACGCGATATCGCCCCCCGTCCGGACAGCGAACCTTCAAAAAAAAAATCCGAACCTCTGCGCCTTTGCGGTTATTTTAATTCTCTGCGTCCTCTGTGCCTCCGTGGTGAACTCCTCCGCGGAATGGACACCCTGCAAGCCAATCGAAGACAGGCTAAAAGCTCAGTCCCGACGCGTAAATGCCAGTTCGCCCCAGCAATCGAAACGTTGGACGGTTCCGGCGACTCCGCCTGAGAGGAGCGGGCGAGAGGTTATCACATCCGTGAAATTGATCAGGGCCGGAACCACAGCCAAAGGAAGGACATTCGCAGCCTGTTCTGCGACGCCGAATACGTTGCCACGGACGCAGATGTCGGCGTCGAACCCGATGACGACGACCGCGGTGACGCCTCCTGGATTGATCCAGGCTTGGAACGCGGGATCGTGAAATGCCGAATGATGGGTGCCGCCGTCTGCGACCCAGACGTGGGTGCCTGGAATCGCGCCGACAGCATTTTGTAGTCCGGCGCAAACGGCATTGACTGGGGTTGGCAGGTTTTGCCCGCGCACACCATTGTGCGGATCACGGAGTATACAGACATGCACATGATTTTCGGCAGCCGCATTTAATACGGCGTTCATGTGATCTAACGCGGAGGCACCATCCCAGTTGTGGGGCATGTCTGCTTGAGCTCCGCCGAGGTGAATCAAAAGAACCCGTGTACTGGCTGCGTTCGCTTCGATATATTCGGTGACAGTCTGATCAAGGCCGATTTTCGCACTGCTCATACTGAGCTGCAGACTTCCGAAATTGAGGTTCCCGTGGGTGAATGTCGCTGTCGGACGAACGGGATTCTGGACGTAGCGGACTGCTTCCACGCCGGCGCCTATCGGTGCCTGGCGTAGACCGGGCGAAATAGGAAACGTGTTTTCGAGATAGGCGATCGCTTTGCGATATTTCCGGAGTTTGTCGATGTGCGCGTTATCCCGTGTACGCGCCAGCTTGGCAATCGCTTCTCTGATGACAGTCGAATGGCTGTCCTGCCTCAGTAGTTGACCGAGCTTTTTTAAAGCGCCGTCTTGATGCAATTTTCTTCCCAACCCGGACCCGCTCCCCTGTGCGAGTTCGACGAAATGAGTGTAGCAATGACCTGGATAGAGAGGCATGGAGGGAAGGGGAAGGAAGAAGTAAGAATTATGAAGTAAGAACGAAGAAGTAAAAAGGAAGAACTAAAGATTAGGTAGCTCAAGCTACTTTTTAATTCTCTACTTCTTAATTCTTAATTCTTAATTCCTAATTCTGCCTTCATCCTTCTGCCTTCTCCTCGTATGTGTTCGCGCAAACTCTTAGGGCTACGCGCTCGGCTTCGAGTTCGAGTGGGCCGTTGGGATAGTAGGGAGGGTAAAATGCCTCACGGATATAGGCGCGAAGGAAACGCTCGATTCCACCTAGCCGTTCGTGTTGCAGGACATGGACTAGCTCGTGCGCGATGAGGCGCCGGTCGTACTTTCCTTCTTTGAGAGCTATCCCGTGACCGAAAATCATGCCGGTGGTTCTTCCCTGGATAAGCTGGAATTGAGCGGTTAGATGGCGCAATTCGGGATCTGTCGGAAGGGGCAATTGAGGGGAGATGACGATTCGCACCTTATCCAGTTGTCGGATACCGATTGCTTCGGCGTCCTTTCGGTTCAGGTCGGCTAACGGTTGCCCGGCCGCTAAGCACACTTGTTCCATCTTGGTCGCCCAGTTGACCACCTTTGGAAAATTCCGCGCTATTTGACCAGGAGTCATCGCTGCGCCTGAATAAACGCGAAAAGCCGCTCTGCACAACTGTTCGGCGTTCGGCGTTCGGCGTAGTGCCGAGCTGCTTTTTGTCCCGGCTTGCCCGACGTAGCCTTGGCGAAATCGGGAGGGACAAGCTGATAGCAGCCAGGCACGAAGTGGCTGGGTAACGGTACCGAAAACCCTCCGTGGTGGAGGTTTTTGTCCCGTAGGGACAGAGTGATAGGAACCAGGCACTTCGTACCTGGCTATTATCGGCTTGTCCCTACGGGACAGAAGCTTCCAGAATGGATGCAGAACTAAGAAGGAAGAACTGACTTTGTTGTCCGACCAACTTTTTCATACTTCATTCTCGTTTCTTAATTCTTCCTTCCGAATGCTGCCTTTTTTTGCGTAAGCAAAAACGGTCCAATTGTCGAAATGGGCGATTTTCGCACGTCATCGTAGTGAGCACCGGATATTTTCCGGCATTCACAACGATCGACAGAATCGAAATAAAAATGAAATACGCCTTACTTGTTCATCAATCACAGGAACGTTTTGAAGCACGCAATGACGCTGCGGCCATGGCGGCGGGGAGAGCTTACGGAGAAGCTCTTCAGGCTGCCGGGATCTTTGTCGGGGGCGCAGGATTGGAGTCACCCCTGGCTGCAACGACTGTTTCCATTCGGGATGGGAAACGCCAGGTTCACGACGGGCCATATGCGGAAACGAAAGAGTTTCTGGCCGGATTTGGCATTATCGATGTACCGGATCTGGATTCCGCGTTGGAATGGGCTGCGCGGCATCCTGCCGCGGCTTATGCTTCTGTGGAGGTACGACCTTTGTTGGGATCCCATTTCGCGACCGGGAACAAGAAATCTTCTTGATGAGCGAATCTGCGACGCATTCTGCGATTGAAGCCGTTGCGCGCAGTTCGTATGGCCGGTTGATCGCTTTTCTGGCGGCCCGGTCTGGTGGTGACGTCGCCGGTGCAGAAGATGCACTCGGCGACGCTGTGCTCGCTGCATTGAGACATTGGCCGGTGGATGGCATTCCACAGAAACCGGAGGCCTGGCTGCTTCACGTTGCACGCAACCGCACGATTGACGCGGTGCGCCGCAAGGAAGTTCGCCAATCTTCCGAAGAGATCTTGAAACAAGCCGCCATGGAAGCGCAGGACGCCGCCGCGACACACGACGATTTTCCCGATGAACGGCTGAAACTGCTCTTTGTCTGTGCCCATCCGGCAATCGACATTGCCGCGCGCACTCCTTTGATGTTGCAGACGGTGCTTGGTATCGATGCTGCACGCATCGCTTCGGCCTTCTTGGTTTCGCCTGCGTCGATGAATCAGCGGCTTGTCCGGGCAAAAAACAAGATCCGCGCCGCGGGGATTCCTTTTATTGTGCCAGATTCCTCGGAATGGGATGAACGAGTTTCCTTCGTCCTGGATGCAATCTATTCGGCTTATACGACCGGCTGGGAAAGCCTGAACGAAACCGGTTCTACCTATCGAGCTCTCGCCGAAGAGGCCATTACGATCGGGCGAATCTTAGCCCAGTTGATGCCCGCGGAACCGGAAGCGCTCGGTTTACTTGCGCTCATGCTGCATTGCGAAGCTCGCCGGGAGGCACGTTTTACGAACGAGGGCGCGTTTGTGCCCCTTGATCAGCAAGATCCTGCTCGCTGGTCCCGGCCGATGATGGAGGAAGCGGAACGGCACTTGCGATTGGCCGCATCGCACAAACGGATCGGACGCTATCAATTGGAAGCAGCCATTCAGTCGATCCATGCGAACCGCGCCGTGAACGGTCGGATCGATTGGCAGGAGATCCTATTGCTTTACGAAGGATTAACGACGATTGCTCCCGGGATCGGTTCACTCGTCGGGCGAGCAGTTGCGATTGCACAAGCCGGTCAGCCAGTTGCCGGGTTGGCGGCTCTGGAAGAAATTCCCGCTGCTCGCGTCACAACTTATCAACCTTATTGGGCGGCACGCGGGCATCTACTGCGACTTCTGAACCGAAGCGATGAAGCTCAAAAGGCATTCACTCGAGCTGCGAGCCTGACGGATGATCCGGCCTTGCGCGAATACCTTTTCAGATGCGCTGGAGGCTAGGGCTGGGGCGTTCGGAGTTCGGAGTTCGGAGTTCGGAGTTCGGAGTTCGGAGTTCGGAGTTCGGAGTTCGGACGTGACACCAATATTTAGATTTCAAGACTAAAGCCACTCAATCTTTATTTCTCACTTCTTGCTTCTCACTCGAGCTGAGATCGTGACGATTTGCTTTTCTTGCGCTGATAGTACCGCTTTGCTTTTGCGTGACTGCCGCAGTCGCTCATCATGCACCAGCGTCGGCTGTGATTTTTGGTTGTGTCGACAAAGAACCAACCGCAGGTCGCACTCGCGCATTGGCGCACCAGGCGGATTTGATCCGATGCCAAAAGTTCTGCCGCGGACCAGGCAACCGGCCCCAGCAGTCGAGCATCGTTCGTCGGGCCAGATTCACGTTGGCAAGAGCAGTCTACTCCCTGAAGACTGACCTTTAGCCGCATCGGGTATGCGCGAAGGGTTTCGTTCAGCGCGGTAAGGTCGACTTCTTTAGGTGATTCATTCTTTTGTCGAGTGTCGAAAAGACGAAACAGCGTTCTGCGAAAAGCGCGTGCCCGTTCCAGAATCTTGGAAGCTTCTTTCGGACAGGTTTCCGAAAACGCGTGGAGCTCATCCACTACAGACTGATCGATTATTTCTGCTTCGTGCGCCCAGCGCACCAGATCTCCGAATTCCTTAAGCTTCTCTGACGGATTGCCGGTGTGAAAACCGACCGTATTCACGAAATCGAGACAGGGCGCACCGCCTACAAACTGAAACGGGGAGACATGTTGCGACATTTTATTACCGGCAAAATAGCACTTGAAAGGTGAAATACAACTCGCTACTCTTACCATCAATAGATGATTTTGATAGTAATACGATTTTAAGAACTTCATCCGGGTGGGCCGGTTTTTTTCAGGATGGTCCACCCATCAAAATAAGGAGATTTGTGATTAGCGAATTGAATGAGAGTGATCTTGAGCGCGCCCTTTGGATGTCGGTGTCTTATCGAAGTCAGGTGCCGATGCGGCGTTTGCCACGTGCTTCTGTGAAGCAGAATGGAAAGGTCCGCCGATTCATCCTGCTGCGACCGGTGAAAGATGATTGGCTGAACGGCGTCGCGTACCTGGTTCTGGCCGGGAGCGGCATTGCTTCCGTGGTCGAGTTTGTTGCGTCCCTATCTGGTGCGTGGTGAGCGGAGCGCCGCGCCACGCCGCGGGGTTAGGAGTTCCGGGTTCGAAGTTTGGAGTTCTGCGATTCCGAGTTGTAGCTTTTGTCTCGCAGAGAAGGCTGATAGTAGCCTCGAAAGAGATTTTCGCGCTCACTGCCCTCTTTTGTACAATTAAGCAGAAATCTGTTCTCTTTTGCCTGATCTGGGCGGCTCTGGCATAGGCACTTGGGAGTATGTGGGAGGGTTCTCGGCAAGTGGGCCCCGGGGATATACGACGTATAAGACTTATACGACCTATATGACCCATTCTCGGTCGATGTGGCACAATTCATGCAGAAATTGGGCTCTGCTTGATTCCAGGAAGGCATTCGAGCCCAGTATTCTTGCTTCGTCACCCAGGAGAAATCTTATGTCCAGCACACCGAAACCGGGTCTAACCGATACGTTACATCTCCCTGATGCTGCGCCGAACCTGATCAACCACGAGCTTGCGCCGCTGAAGAACCAGACCTGGGGGACCTACAACATTTTCTGTTACTGGATGTCCGATGTTCATAGTGTCGGCGGGTATGTTTTTGCGGGGAGCCTTTTTGCTTTTGGGTTAGCGAGCTGGCAAGTGCTGATCTGCCTGCTCGTTGGGATCCAGATGGTCCGGTTTGTGGCCAATAAAATCGCAAAACCGAGTCAGAAATATGGAGTGCCATATCCGGTGATTTGCCGTTCGCCTTTCGGTGTTCTGGGCGCGAACATTCCCGCGATAATCCGCGGAATCATTGCAGTTGGCTGGTACGGAATTCAAACTTACCTGGCATCGCATGCGCTGGTTGTCCTTTCGCTGAAGCTCTTCCCTGCGCTGGCCCCTTATGCGGACAAAGATCACTATGGATACCTCGGATTATCTGCACTTGGGTGGGCGGGATTCATCTTCATGTGGCTGCTCCAGGCGGTTGTGTTCTGGAACGGCATGGAAATGATCAAGAAGTTCGTCGATTTCGCGGGACCCGCTGTCTATCTGGTCATGTTCTTACTGACCGGCTGGATGCTCTACAAAGGTGGATTCCAGGGGCTCAAACTGAATCTGAGCGAAGTGAAATACCATGGTTGGGATGCCATCCCGATGATGATCACTTCGATCGCGCTTGTGGCAGGGTATTATGCCGGACCGGTGTTAAATTTCGGCGATTTTACCCGCTATTGTAAGACATATGAGGCGGTTAAGAGGGGTAACACCTGGGGTCTCCCGATTAATTACCTGGCGTTTGCCATTGTCACGGTGATCACCATCTCTCTGACTGTGCCTGTGTTCGGTGAAATGATCACCGATCCCGTGGATGTCGTCGGGAAATTGGATTCGGTCACCGCGGTCCTGCTCGGTGCGCTAACTTTTGTGATCGCCACGATAGGGATCAACATCGTGGCGAATTTCGTTCCGCCCGCCTTTGATATCACGAACATCGCACCGAACAAGATTAGTTGGCGCGCAGGCGGTATGATTGCCGCCACGCTCTCTGTTTTCACGACACCCTGGAATCTTTTCAGCAACCCAGCGGTTATTCATTACACGATCGACATTCTTGCGTGCGCGATCGGACCGCTCTACGGCATTTTGCTTGTCGACTATTACGCGATCAAGAAAGAGCAGATCGTCGTGGAAGATCTCTACAGCATGTCTCCAAACGGGCGGTATTGGTACCAAGGCGGAGTGAATATGAAAGCGGTCTATGCGCTGATTCCGGCCTCTGCCATTGGGTTTACGTTTACAATGGTACCGCCATTCAATGTCGCCCAAAACTTCGCTCTGTTTATTGGGGCCGGTCTCGGGGGGTTGTTCTATTACGCCCTTGCCAGGCACACAGCGCTCGCCGCCGAACCGGTGCCGACGATGTAAGGATTGGGTGGGTGTTCGTGGGCGATAGGTCGTATACGACCGACCTATACGGCTCCTTCGGCACCCTGTCTCGTTCACCGCTTCCGCGTGCCCGCGATCCAGGGCGCGGTCGCTTTATGGTTAGGCATCGCAACACGACTAGTTTCGATAGCCCTCAATCTTCTTATCGATCACTTTCAGATATCGCCGGTGGCGATCGATACTCACCAGCACATCGGCGCGATGTGTTTCAAGCAGGGCGAGCCGGCTCGGAATTGTGGAATCACCCATGCGAACAAGGGCAGCAAATTCCAACATTTTTTGTATCGGCATCCCGGTTTCCCGAAGGCAGGTCAGGATTTTGAGCCACTCGATGTCGCTGCTGCAGTAGCGGCGGTGACCGCTTTCGGATCGGCCGGCCATAGCTAGCCCCAGGCGCTCGTAATATCGCAGGGTATGGGTCGTCAAGCCGGTGACGGAGGCCGCCTCACGAATAGTTAAGTTTTGCGTTGCAGAAATCATAATGCCTTCTCAATCCAGTCGCCTCGTGGATAAGTTGCGGGAGGGTGGTGGAGGTCAATATGGCAAGGAAGCCGCCCTCTCGCAAAAAAACAGATCGGGCCTTTCTTCCAGAGCCGCTTCCCAAGCGCCTTGGCTTGTGAGGTTTTCTGGCTGGTTCCTTGACTTTGTCCGCACTCTAAGAATTAGCCTTCTTTCGTGAAGACAAAAGTTCGTTATCGCACCCTAGGAAAAACGGGTCTGCTGGTTTCCCCAATCGCGCTTGGAACCATGCAATTTGGTTGGAGCGCGGATGAAGCCACATCGCACTCGATTCTCAGCGCTTATGTGGATGGAGGCGGAAACCTGATCGACACGGCCGACATCTACTCTGTCTGGACTCCAAACAACATGGGTGGCGTCTCTGAAGAGATCATTGGCCGGTGGTTGAAAGCGACAGGGAATCGTGACCGGGTTCTGGTGGCGACAAAGGTCCGCGGCGCAATGGGCCAGGACTTTTCGGAAGGAGACGATCATCCCCTGCAACGGGAAGGATTATCCAGGCGATGGATCCTGCGCGCTTGCGAAGACAGTCTGCGACGGCTCAAGGTGGATTACATCGACCTCTATCAGGCGCACTGGATCGACCCGCGCACGCCAATTGAAGAGACGCTCTCTGCATTCACCGATCTCGTTCGAAAAGGGTACGTCCGGTACATCGGCTGTTCCAATTATAGCGCCTGGCGATTGATGGAGGCTTTGTGGGCTTCTAACAAGAACGGGTTCGAATCTTTTGTCTCGATTCAACCCGAGTACAGTCTTGTGTCACCTGTCCGATCGAACTTCGAAAGGGAACTTGCTCTGGTCTGTTTGCGCTACGGGATTGGGGTATTGCCCTACAGCCCGCTCGCAGGCGGTTTCCTGACCGGCAAATACCGGCGAAATCAAGCGTTGCCCGAAAGCGTGCGAGCGGAAGGGAATAAGCAGCGGATCAGCGAACAGAATTACGATATTGTCGAAAAATTGGTCGAGATCGCGCAACGACATCATTCGACACCGACTCGAGTTGCGCTGGCCTGGCAGCTTGCCCAGCCGTTCATGACAGCACCGATCGTTGGTGCAAACAATATCGAGCAGCTGACTGATTCAATGGGCGCGGCGGAGCTTGAATTGACGGCTGAGGAGGTCGGCGAGATTTCCAATGCGGCGCACTGGGAGAAATCGAGAACTGATCGGGAGGCGTAAGAAGTAAGAAGTAAGAAGTAAGAAGGAAGAAGTAGACAAAGGGTCTGCCGGGCAACTAAACATACGCCGACACTGGATCTATTCGGTTACGGCTTCCGACTTCGCTGGAGTTTCCGCCGTCGCTAAAACTTCCAACTTGCCAAGGCTATGTCGGACAAGATGGCGGACAGGTCCAACGCGCTTTGAACCGGCCGAGCCCGGTTTCAATCGCGTTGTTTTATCTCGACACAAAGGGAGTTCGGTTGTAATCCGATCACCTACCCAGAGAAACCGGCCTTACCCGTGGCTCCGGCGCAACTAGTTTAAGCCGAAGGTATTTCAAATAATTTGAAAATGAAGCGCTCATCGCGAACGCTCAGTGACGTTGCCCTGGCAAAATGTCCGACAGGTATCAAGGGCCTCGACGAAATCACTAACGGCGGCCTGCCAAAGGGCCGGCCGACGTTGATTTGTGGAAGCGCTGGGTGCGGGAAGACGCTCTTTTCAATGGAATTTCTCGTGCGCGGAGTGCTCGAATACAATGAGCCGGGAGTTTTCATTGCATTTGAGGAGACCGCCGAAGAGCTTGCTCAGAACTTTGCATCGCTCGGCTTCGACCTTACCGACCTGATCGAACGTCAAAAGATCGCAATCGATTACATTCGAGTCGAACGCAGCGAGATCGAAGAGAATGGTGAGTACGACCTGGAAGGGTTATTTATCCGGCTCGATTATGCCATCAATTCGGTCGGAGCGCGCCGGATTGTGCTCGACACGATCGAGTCATTGTTTTCGGGTCTAACGAATACGGCGGTTTTGCGCGCGGAACTTCGGCGACTCTTCCGGTGGCTGAAGGAAAAGGGGGTCACCGCTATCATCACCGGGGAAAGAGGTGACAAACTGCTGACCCGGCAAGGATTGGAAGAGTATGTCTCCGATTGTGTGATTCTGTTGGATCATCGCGTTGATGACCAGCAATCGACGCGGCGTATCCGTGTGGTGAAATACCGAGGATCCACACATGGAACCAACGAATACCCGTTTCTGATCGAAGATAACGGCATCACCATTTTGCCGATCACGTCGATCTCGTTGAGTTACGAAGTGAGTGACGAGCGTGTCCCGACAGGGGTTCCGCAGTTGGACGAGATGCTTGGAGGAAAAGGATATTATCGAGGGAGCAGCGTGCTGATATCAGGCACAGCCGGTGTGGGCAAGACCATATTGGCTGCGCATTTTGCCGACGGAGCCGGATTACGCGGCGAACGATGTCTATACTGTTCATTCGAAGAACCCGAACAACAGATCCTGCGGAACATGCGCTCGGTCGGGATTAATTTGCGACGCTGGGTCCGAAAGGGATTGCTTCAATTTAGCGCCGTGCGTCCGACCTTCTACGGTCTGGAGACCCACCTGACGGTGATTCATAAGCAGATCGAGGAGTTCAAGCCTCAATCGGTGGTCATCGACCCGGTCACAAGCCTCGAGAATGCGGGTTCTGAGCGCGATGTCGCCGCGATGCTATTGCGGCTGCTCGACTTCCTCAAAATGCGACAAGTGACCGTGGTTATAACCCAACTGACTGCGAGTGGCCGGTTGGACTTGTTGGAAAAGGCCGAAGCTGGGCTTTCTTCACTTGTCGACAGCTGGCTTCTTGTGCGCGATATCGAATTGAACGGGGAGCGCAATCGGGCGCTGTTTGTCCTCAAATCACGCGGAATGGCGCACTCTAACCAAATCCGAGAATTCGTGGTCACAAGTCATGGGGTCAAACTTGTGGCACCCTATCTCGGACTCGAAGGTGTACTGACCGGCTCCGCTCGAGTATCGCAAGAAGCGCGGGATCGTGATGCGGAGATCAGAAGGCAGGAAGAGGCTGAACAGAAGCGATCCATGCTGGATCGCCGGCGGGCGGCCGTGGAGGCGCAGATTGCGTCTCTGCGTTCCCAGCTAGCTGTCGAAGAAAAGGAGCTCAAGAACATGCTTTCCCAAGATGATCGACGAGCTGAGCGGGCCATGGGCGACCGCTCGGCCATGGCGCGCAGCCGTGGATCCGTCAATCCAGAATATCCGGTAACGGACCGTAACCACTTAGATGAATAAGCCTCGGAAAAAGCCGATTGGTGCCTCGGCAGAGAATACGAAGCGTCCAAAGAAACCCCGAAAAGCGAAACTGGAAGCAGACGATGTATCCTCAAAGAATCCGGTGACGCCGAAATGGCGACTGCGATTGTACGTGGCCGGGCAGAGCGCGAAATCAATGACGGCGCTAGAGAATATTCGTAAGCTTTGTGAGACTCACATGCCCGGGCAATACAATATAGAGATTATCGACCTGGTTAAGCAGCCACAGTTGGCAAGGGGCGACCAGATAATAGCAATTCCGACGCTGGTCCGGGAATTGCCTGCCCCGATGAAAAAGATTATTGGAGACCTGTCTAACGCAGACCGGACGCTGGTTGGATTGGACTTGAGACCGACAGGGCAAATTCTGAACGATGAAATCTCCGCGGAAAAGCGCTAGAGGAAAGGCCAAGGTCGCTGCCGCGCGAAAGCCCGTCGATCGATACCGATTCAGACTGTACATCACAGGGTTGCGTCAACGCTCCCTGGATGCGATCGCCGATGTGCGGAGACTCTGCGATGAGTATCTTCCGGGAAAAACCGACCTTGAGATTATCGATTTATATCAGCAGCCCGAGCGTGCTGCAGCACAGCATGTCATCGCGGCTCCTACATTGATCAAAGAGTCCCCGGCCCCTCTCCGAAGATTGACCGGAGATCTCTCAAATTCCCGGGAGGTGCTTGCAGCTCTCGGGGTTGGCGCGTGACCAAACGCTTGAAACCGAAAAAGAATTCAGATCATCCATCGGCTTTACAGTCGTCGGTCACGACGGCTGACGAAGCGGTTCAAATCGTTGCTGCAATCCGCAAAGGCGAAGTGGATGCCCTTGTCGTTGGGACTCCTCCAAACGAGAAAATCTACACGCTGGAGAGCGCTGATCAGGCCTACCGGATATTTGTCGATAACATGGCTGGAGGTGCCACGACGTTCGCTGTCGACGGCACTATCCTCTACGCTAACAAACGCTTCGCCGAGATCGTCGAGGAACCCCTCGAGCTGATTGTTGGCTCGTCGATCGCAAATTATCTGGCACCTGAAGATCGCGACAGTTTTGTCAGGCTGCAATCGGAGACCGGCGCGGGAAAATCAAAAGGAGAATTGAAGCTGCTTCCACGAACTGATCGTACGCCGCGTGTTTGCCATGTCGCACTGGCCACCCTTCCGACGGACGGGGCGCACGTTTTTTGCGGTATTTTCACGGAAATCACCGCCCTGGTAAAAGCAGAAGAAGAACTGAGGCACGCTCACAGCGAGCTGGAACTTCGCGTTGAGGAGCGTACCCGGGAGCTGGCCGCGTCGCTTGAATCGTTGCGCGAATCCGAACGGGAGCGCACGATTGCGCTAAAGAAAGCGGAGGAAGCCCGAGCAGAGGCTGAAGCTTCCAACGGCGCGAAGGATCGTTTTCTGGCGACGCTAAGTCACGAATTGCGGACCCCATTGAATGCAATATTCGGATGGACCCAATTGATGCGGAAATCGCTCAGCGACGGCGGTCCAGGAGATATCTTTAGTGAGGGATTAACCGTTATCGAGCGCAGTACGCGTGTCCAGGTTCAATTGATGGAAGATCTGCTGGACGTTTCCCGAGTCATCAGCGGGAAAATGGAGATCGACCTGGAGCTTGTCGATTTGGAAAAAATCGTTGATACCGCGATCGAGAATCTGCGCCCGTCAGCCGAAGCTGCAGGCATTAGTCTTGAACAAGAAATTGAAGCTTTGTCCCGTCCGGTTCGAGGGGATGCGATGCGGCTCCAGCAAGTGGTTTCAAATCTTCTCGGCAACGCGATCAAGTTTACGCCAGCCACAGGTAAAGTGAAGCTTCGGCTGGCGGAAGTGAATGGGGCGGCCGAGATTACGGTCATCGATACCGGGAAAGGAATTGCCCGGGAGTTTCTTGGTCACCTTTTCGAGAGGTTTGCCCAAGCGGACGCTGGTACCACTCGTAAACATCGCGGGTTGGGGCTTGGGCTTGCGATCGTCCGGTCTCTGGTAGCCTTGCATGGCGGTACGGTGCAAGCCCATAGCGATGGCGAGGGAAAAGGAGCAACTTTTACTGTGCGAGTTCCGTTGTGGAGAACGAGCCAGAGCAAAATCAGCGCCGCAAGGGCACTCGCTGATCTATCGGAGCTGGTTCCAAATCCGGAGAGAAGCAATGTCCTCAACGGTGTGCACGTGATGGTTGTTGATGATGATCTTGAGTCGCGAGAGTTGCTGACGGCAATTCTGAAGCATTGTGAGGCGCGCGTGACACAAAGTGCCGATGCTCGGGACGCCTTTCAGGCGGTTCAGGCGGATACTCCGGATGTTTTGCTATGTGACATCGCGATGCCGGAAGAAGACGGTATCAGTTTCATCCGCAGATTACGCGAGCTAAGTTCGGCCACCGTAGCGGGTGTTCCGGCTATCGCCGTGACCGCTTCGGCCAGCCTGCAAGAGCGTGCGATTGCGCTTGAATCCGGGTTTCAAGAGCACATCTCGAAACCGTTCGATTATGATGAACTCGTTTCAACCGTGGCCAGGCTCGCGCATCGGCGGCGGCACGGACGGAGCTAATATTTGACTAGCTCGGCCAAAAATGGATTTGCCGGGCGATTCTGCTATTGCGCCGGCACGACTGTCGTGGTCGTTGTAGCCGGTGCCTGGTCCCGAACGACCGTCGTCGTTGTTGGAGCGCTCGAGTCAGTGACGGTAGTTGTTTTCCTTACCACAGTGGTTGTCGATGTAGTGGGCGGCGGTGTGACGACTTCGTCGCTGCCGCATCCGCAAATGCCAACCGCGATCCCGATCAATAAAAGTGGCCGAACAATCATCATGTAAATTCCTCAAGGGATATTCGCGCCGCTCGTCGCTTTTGGATGTACGCGAGGCATTTAGGCAAAAGGCAGAATTAAGAGCGAAAGGGTCGCCCGGAGACCCTTTCTCTACGTCTCTTTCTTCGTTAAATCGTGCTCGTACTCCTGATCGTTCTCGTACTCGAGTTTTTGGCTAATGGCACGCCTAAATTGTTGTTGCTGAAAGTGCGACCGGAGGGCGCCGTTGGATTGCGATTGATGCATCTCCATTAGCCGTTCACCGCCCTAATCGTACTCGATTTAGGCCGGTGCGCGGGTGTTTTTCACATAAGGCATAACAGAGTGACGCCTTATGAGCGCTCACGCATAAACAAAAACTGATCCTGGGGTTCCGTCCCGCAAGGCGGACGTCGCCCCAGGCTAGATTCTATTCACGCCTTCGGCGCTTAAGAGGAAGTCGCTAAAACTATCCTAACCCCGCCTTTTTCTTCGCGCCATGCGGAACAGACCCCAATTCGCGCAAGCTACGATCCCGTCCCTGCGGCGTTTGTGGTCACGTTATCAATGAAGCTGAAACGGCTAAGGCACGTCTACCAAAGTATGTTTTATCTTCGCGCAATTCGGAGCAGTCCCGAATACGCGGACGGCGGCACTGCAAGAAATGAATGGTTCACTGTCGTCTCTTTCGTTAAAGTAAACTCTTGTCGTCAGGTGTCATAACCGAAGAGAAAGGGAGAATACGGAAATTCGGAGTGCACCGGAAAGTATGCAGGAAATCCAGCAACGGGCTCAGCAACAGATGAGTCGGGATAATACGGGCCTTGAAGAGCGGACAAGGGAACTTGGCGAGGCGCTCGCGATCATGCGGGCCACCCTGGAATCTACCACGGACGCAGTCCTGGTAACCGATGAATACGCGAATATCACCACGTTCAACGAAAAATATGTCCAGATGTGGGGAATTCCGGAGGAGGTCCTGAAGATCGGCAGGAGTAGCAAATGCTGGCAACTCGTAAGCGAACAATTTCCCGAGCCGCAAGCGTTCATGCAGCGCATCAACGAAATCTTAAACACCGGCCGGGAGAGCTTCGACCTGCGCGAGCGTAAGGATGGGCGAATATTTGAGATCTATTCCAAGGTCCTGAGCGTTGAAGACAGATTGGCGGGTCGCGTCTGGAGTTTCCGGGACGTAACGGAGCGACATTCGGCTGAGATTACGGCTCGCCGCCTGGCGGCAATCGTTGCCTCATCCGACGATGCGATCATTGGGAAAGACTTAACCAGTATCATTACCAATTGGAATTCCGGGGCTGAACGGATCCTTGGCTATACGGCAGAAGAGATGATCGGTACATCGATCATGAGATTGATTCCACCGGATCGCCAGGATGAAGAAGCCGATATTCTTTCTCGTATCCGGCGTGGGGAGCGCATTGATCACTTCGAAACGATTCGTGTCACCAAGGATGGGCGAAGACTCAATGTTTCAGTCACGGTTTCCCCGATCAAAGATTTAAGTGGTCACGTAGTTGGTGCGTCGAAAGTGATGCGAGATATCACCCAGCAAAAGAGAGGGGAAGAAGCACTCAAAAAAGCGATCGAAGAGGCAGAGACTGCAAATCGCCACCGGTTGCAAATCCTTGATAGCGAGCGGGAAGCCCGTTCCCAGGCGGAGCGCGCGAGCCGGATGAAAGATGAATTCCTTGCAACGCTCAGCCACGAACTTCGTACACCGCTCAATGCGGTTTTGGGGTGGGCGAGCGTTCTGCGACTTGGGAAGTTCGAGGGTGACGAATTAAATCAAGGACTCGAAACGATAGAGCGAAATGCACGCGTGCAAGCGCAGATTATCGAAGACCTTCTCGATATGAGCCGGATTATTTCCGGGAAAGTGCGTCTGGAGATGAAGGAAATTGCGCTTCCCGCAATCCTCACAGAGGCGATCGAGACAATGCGCGCCACGGCAATCGCGAAAGGAGTGCGGCTGGAAGCTCAGATTCACTCCCCGGGCAACATTACATTCGGTGATCCCAACCGGCTGCAGCAGGTTTTTTGGAACCTCTTGAGTAACGCGATCAAGTTCACGCCGAAAGGTGGAACGGTCAGGGTGTTGCTCGAATATTTTGCGTCTTACCTGGAGGTTAGTTTCGCAGATGACGGTGAAGGCATTGCGCCGGAGTTTTTGCCCTATATTTTCAACCGGTTTCAGCAAGCGGATGCATCGACCAATCGTCGCCATGGCGGACTGGGCCTCGGGCTGGCTATCGTTAAGCAGTTGGTGGAACTCCACGGGGGACATGTGCGCGCAACAAGCGACGGACCGGGGAAAGGGGCCACGTTCACGGTACAGATTCCGCTCAGTTCGACTTCCACTGAACCGGCGATCGAACATCCTTTTGCTCAAAATGCGATTCGACAGAGCGGGCCTTTACCGGACGTATCGCTTTCCGGTATTCACGTCCTGGTGGTGGATGATGAGACCGATGCGCGCGAGCTAGTGAAAAGGTTGCTGGAAATGGCCGGTGCGACGGTCACAACTGCCGTGACAGCAGGGGAAACGATGGAACAAATCGTCGAAAACCGGCCGGACCTGCTTGTTTGCGATATCGGCATGCCTGGAGAGGATGGCTATTCGCTCATCAGGCGACTGCGTGCCATGGAGAATCCAGGGATAAAATCTCTGCCAGCGATAGCACTCAGCGCGTACGCCCGGCCTGAGGATAGCGCAAAAGCAATTCTGGCCGGTTTTCATAATCACATGGCAAAACCGGTGGAAGTCGCTGAGTTGCTGGAAGCGGTTAAAACTCTTGCACAGGAGCATTCCCGCCGAAGGTTACCGAGCAACGATCCGGGGAAGGTGCCACGATAATATGCCAGAGCTAATATCGATCGAGCCGGTCGTGCTGCCCTCGTCTGTTTGCAGATATTCTACGGCAGCCGCTCGCGAAATCGGATTGAACGAGAGCGACGAGTCGAATTCTTTTCGGATCTCATCTTCAGCCTTTTTTTGGAGGGCAACATTGTCCTCATCGAGAAGCGTGCTGACTTCGACGATCAGACGGCAGTCTTGTTGTTGTTGATTCGGAATCGATTCGTTCGCCAAAAGGAAGAACGTAGTCATCGTTTAATCTCCTTGAGTTGGTGTAGGAGTCCGGGAAGAGCCATTGTCATGCGCAAGACTCCCGCTTGGTTCAACGGAGGGAGGAGCCATCACCCGGAGATTCCTACTCTCCATGAGGGTCCAGCGTCCGGATCGTTAACGATTGTCCCTCCTTAATCTCGGGTGTCTCACGGCAGTGCAGTTCGATATGATCCCGATGGATCGCGCCTCCGGTGGTGGCGAATTTTGGTTCTATCAAAACTTGTTCGAGGTTTGTCCCCGTTTCGAGCTCATGCGGTTTGAGGATCAGTGTGCAACCGCCACCGGGATGCTTTCTCAGCTCAACCAATTTCGTATCAAAGCTTGGCATAAAAAATCATGGACTGGACGTTCATGAAAGCTCGCCGCGAGCGCGTTGTTTGGATGCATTAAACGACTCTGACATTTTCTCGATCGTTTTATCCCCGCGAGCAGATCACATTCTTGTTCCAGGTCGCGGCATCGTGGCGAAAGATGGCTCGAGACAATCCAGAATCGTTCAGCATACGGATCTAAAATTAGGTTATATAACGGTAATTATGATACGTCTGGAATTGCGAGTTAATTCTTGCACTTTGTAGAGACATTTTGCTTTTGACGATGGTCGTTCCGATTGAAGAGTTTTTGACTGGTAACACGATTGAAATCGATAACCAGAGCTTCGATACCCACCTTAACGGAACAGTTGGCCAGGCGGCGATCGGCGCCACGGTAGTTCTTCGCCGGAAACTCTCCCTGTACGGTGAATACGACTACACGAACGGCCAGCATTACGCGAGCCCCTGGCACGTGACGGCGGGTATTCGTTATTCGTGGTAAAAGAACGTTGGCGGATATTGTTAGCACGAAGATAAGGAGTTTTTTTCGGCCAATTCCTGCCACGGAGTGGCAACACGACTCAGCCCAGGGTTTTGACCCTGGGAAAATAATGAGATAGGAATCAGGCCCTGAAGGGGCCTAAGAAGGACGGGTCGCGATCCACGGTTGATCGTGATGCATGTTCGGCCGTCAAAAAACCACTGTCGTCCCTTCAGGACGGATTTCGTAGCCCCAGGGAAAAAAAGACTCCGCCTGAGCCAATAAGGCTTCGATTGAGATGGCGACAAAGAGCTTTCCTTCCAGCCAGGAGCGAGCCGAATCCGGATCGACCTTGGGCAGGTAACCCAGTGAAGGCGCGAGTACCGAGTGGTCCGCCAACGTCAGGGGTGCGTTGTTCCGGTTTGGATAGGGCGCAGTCCACGGCTTCCGTGGCGGCTGACATAATCTTGCATGGTTTGGTTGATTTGTTTTGGATCCTCGCATTCACTCGGGCAATCGATGATGGCTCCCTCCTGGTCCAACCATGATACGCAATTGATCGTTGCGACCTGCTTCAGTCTTGCAGCTATTGTTGTCTTGATTGGCGCATTCAGAATTGTGCCCTTTTTCTCGATTTTGATCGGATCCTTTGTTGCGGGGTTGTCGGGAGGGGTTCCGCTGGATGAGTTTGCGCGTACTTTCACCGAAGGTGCAGGACATCTACTCGGTGACGCTGGGACGATTATCGCTCTTGGAGCGATGTTGGGGGCGCTTGTCGCGGAGTCGGGGGCGGCGGATCGAATCGTCACAGGGCTGTTGCGATTCGGAAAAGGCTCATTTCTTCCCTGGATGATGGCCCTTGTTGCGATCGTTGTCGGGCTTCCTCTGTTCTTCGAAGTGGGGCTCGTCCTCATGGCTCCGGTTATTTTCGTGATGGCGCGCCGGTCAGAGCAGCCGATCTTGAAAATTGCGATTCCAACTCTTGCGGGTTTGACCGCTTTGCATGCCCTTCTGCCTCCGCATCCAGGCCCACTGATTGCCGTACGAGCGTTGCATGCAGACCTTGGAATGACGATGGCCTTAGGGTTGGTTGCGGCTATTCCGGCTGTCATTCTCGCAGGCCCATTATACGGCAACTGGCTTTCGTCCAAGATGTCGATCGGGCAGCCCCAAACGATCGGTCGCATATTTGAATCCAAGCGGTCCGCTCAAACAAATCCCGGTTTCGTCCGCTCCCTGTTCGTGATGTTGCTCCCTGTCATCCTGATGTTGGGATCAACGGTCGCGAAAATGACCATGAAGCAGGGCAGCGATTTAGCCCGGATCATCGATTTTATTGGAGAACCGGTGGTCGCGTTGTCGATTACAGTCGCAGTGGCAATCCTGACGCTCGGATGGTTAAACGGTTTGGATCGTCGCACGGTTGGAGAGAGTCTTCGTAAGAGTCTAGCGCCTATCGCCGTTCTATTGTTAACAATCGGCGCCGGCGGTGGACTTCAGCGAATACTCGTTGTCGCGGGAATTAGTGACACCATCACCAAGGTCGGATCGATGGCGCACATTCCGTTGATTATGATGTCGTGGCTTGTGGCGGTGATATTTCGCCAAGCAACCGGATCTGCCACTGTGGCGACGACCGCAACCGCCGGAATCGTTGCACCTCTGGTGGGCGATCTTAGCGTGAGTCATCATTCGCTTGTTGCGCTTGCGATCGGTGCTGGATCGGTGTTTTTTTGTCATGTCAATGATGCGGGCTTCTGGATGGTTCGCGAGTATTTCGATCTGAACCTTGTGCAGGCTCTCAAAGTCTGGTCGGTTCTTCAGACCATCGTTTCGGTCATGGGATTCGTGGTGGTGCTAGTTTTGTGGCAATTCCTTGCGTAATGAATCCGGGGTTAAAACCCCGGGCTGAGTCCTCTTGCCGGTTCCCGCAAAAAAGAAGGTGCACCACGCGCCAGAAAGGCCTTAACTTCGCTGCATTCGGATTCACGTTCGAACAGATCGAACATAAGAAGTTTCTGAGACCGTTGCGGTGGCCGGCTAAACCTCATTTGATAGCGGCCTCTTGAGCGCCAACGGCGCTGCTGGACAATAGCCTGGGCTGGAGTCTCGCGTAGCGGGACGGAGGCCCAGGATCCATCAAAGGGGTGGATTAGCTTTCATAAGGCGTCAATCTGTTACGCCTTATGTGAAAAACACCCGCGCGCCGGGTTGTTGTTGCTGTAAGCGCGTTGGAATATCATTTTCGGATGGGCTTCGATCGATCTCAAATCAAACGCCTTATTCCGGCCGCGCTTACAGCGCTCACTCGCACTGAAAAACTGTTCCTGGGCCTCCGCTTCGCTTCAGCCCAGGCTATGATCCACCCGCGCCTTCGGCGCTCAGGACATGCCGCGCTTGTCACAATTTCGCGAGAGCCGTTGCCGCCCGAATAAATTGTCCGCCAGCGCCGGAAGTTGGGATTCCTTCCACAAGGTATTCATTTGGGCGCAGCCTGCCCTTAGCAGTTGAAGCAGAGGTCGCCGACTGCTTGGTTGAATGTTGAACCCCGTCGGCCAGGACGTTCAACGTCTGAGCAAACTGTTGGCTCAGATCATCCGGAGCTTTCGATTTTTCACCGGAGGAGTCTTCGAGCGATGTACGCTCCCTTATCCACGCAAGGCTGGAAACATAGAGCTCCTCCACTGCCCACGCGGCATCCTGCAGTCTCGGCCACTCCATCCGAGCACGTGTGTAGAGCAGAGATTCGAAACCAACTTGCTCGACATACGAGTTGGCATCCGAAAGTCTGGAGACTATTTCCAGTTCGGTCCGCTCGCGTTCGATCAGGTGAATCCTGAAATCGGGATCGGAAGGTCGCAGACGCAGCAGTTTAGCCATCCCATTTAATGCGGCTGCGAGCCGGTCCCGTGCGAGCGAACCTGCACTTTCGGGCCAAAGCAGTGAGAAAATCGCTCCGCTGATCGCGATGCCAATGACTATGCCGAGGAATCGGTCGCGAAACGGATCAATACTGTCCGGAGGACCATACGACTGTAAAAATCCAAGATCGAACGCCAGCGCTATTTGAAGGCCCACATAAGCGATCCGCTCACTCCCAAATGCGATATATGCAGCGAACGCATGGACGCAGAATACGATCAGCAGAAATGTCCCCAGCGTCTCGAACCGCGGAATCACCCACACCGAACAAAGCAGACCCAGGACGCCTCCAATCATGCAACCGAGAATTCGGAGGATGCCCTTGTGAATGGTCGCTCCGCTGCTGGCTAGAGCGATAATCAAAGGCGTGTAAAACACCGTATGAATTCCGTAATAATTGCTCGCAGTGTAGAACAGGTAACCGATCATACCCGCCAAAGTGACCTTCAGCGCGAATTGCACATGTCTCGGATTACTGAAAGCGTCTGCGACGAGAAGAGAATGCTTGGCTTTGGCTGCGGCTTTTTCCGGCGATGTCTCGGGGTCTTTGTCGAATTCGGCCAGATCATCCACCGAGCGTTCGGCTTCCAGGAGTTGAACGGATGGGAAGCCAGCCCTCTTTTGATCGCTCGCGATGGGTGGAAAATGCGATGGGACAAATCCATCCCGGAATTGTCGCTCGAAAAATAGGGCACGCTGCTGGAGTTCCGTTAAGAGAGGCGTATCCGCGGAGGGAGCAGGGATACCGGCAAACACGGTCCGTTGCGCTCGAGCGTATGAGAATAGCAGTCTTGCGATTTTGTCAGCGATTAGAATTAGACGCTTCAGTGCCGATTGCTTATTTTTTAATCGCGGAGACTCGATCGAGGAGAGTTTCAAAAGTTTCAGAAAAGGGGTGGGGCCGCTTTTGACCAGGGGTTCAAGCGCCGCCTCAGCCGTAGCAGGAGATCTGGAGATCAGCTGTGTGCTTGCTTCAGATACGGTATCCCAGCTATGAACAGAACCTTGCTGAAGCAGCCGTATCGCCGACACGGGGAATAGCAAAAAACTGCTAATCCATGCCAAACCGATCGGGAACGCGACAGCGACCCAAAGCCAGAGAAACTGATGCACCGTCACTTCCGGGCTGGGAAAAAGGTAGACGATACTTTGCGACGCTGCGCATATGAAACCGAGAATCCATCCAATCGATCCGATTGCGACGATTCGGAACAGATACATTCCTACAAAAATTTCGACTGCAATAGCCGGGACGCGGAACTCCGCCCGGTTACCTGTTAATTTAAAAAGCAGAATCGAAAGCCCGATTGCCAGAGTCAGCGTGACCAGGACCACCAAGGCTGAAATAGTGGTTGTTACTTTCTCTTCCTTTGTTATGAACAATAAAAAGAACGGCATCAGATCTTGAGACGGCAGTCGGAAGGTGTTTGATACCAGGACGACGACCGTAGAAAGAATGGCCAACCGTAACGTCCGTTGTCCCCGCCCTGGAAACGGCGAAAGCAGTTTCCAAAGCTCGTCACGGATACGGGCTGTTCCGGTATCGATCGAATGCCTTGGGATCGGCTCGGGCATGCTCTTTTTCAATCTCTGGGCGAGCCCAGAATCGTCGTGACCGCAGTTGTGCCCATGCGGAAAATTTTGGGATCGGGGTTTTCGATCAGAATCCTGACGGGGAATCGCTGAGCAATTCGGACCCAGTTAAGATTCCGCTTAACGAACGGCATCCCTTTAATCTCCTCATTATCGTCCTCGGATTGTACGGCTGGCGAAATTCCTTGGACCGATCCTTGAAAGAGGCGATCAGGATTGGACAATAGATAAACCTGAGCACGCATCCCCGGGCGAATATTTTGCAATTCGCGTTCCCTGAAATTGGCTAGCACATACCAGTTTCGAGAATCCAGAAACGAGAAGACTTCTGTTCCGGCATGCACAAAGGCGCCCTCTGAGAGATTTAGGCCGACAACGCGTCCGTCGAATGGTGCGTAAACCCGGGTGTACGATAAATCAAGTTGCGCAGAACCCAGTGCTGCAACCGCACCGGGGCGCTGTGCCTGAAGAGTCGCTAACGCGCTCACGGCGACGCGAGCCTGATTCAACTTTTCATTCGCTTGCGCAACTTGAGCATCCAATGAGGCAACTTTTGTGCGCGCTTCGTCGACTTGCTCGCGTGTTGCGTAGGCTTTTGGTAACAATGGCTCCAGACGATTTAATGTATCTGCGGCCTGATCACGTTCAGCGGTTGCCTGGCGTACGGCCGCTTCCGCGGCTTTGGTCTGGAACTTTAATTGAGCGTCCTGAGATTTCGCGGTTTCAATCTGTTGATCCAGCGCGTCCAGAGCCGATTTGGCGCGATCAACGGACAGCTGGAAGTCCGCGGGATCGATCTCAAATAGAAGATCACCGTCGTGGACCGTTTGGTTATCAGCGACGAATATCTTGATCAGCGGGCCAGATACACGAGGCGCGATACCGATGATATTTGCTCGAGCCACTCCATCATCGGTTCGCGGATGCCGCTCGTTAGCCTCCCATGCAGACAGGCTTAACAGTACCGCCGTGACAATTATGGCCAGGCTCAAAATCAGAACGAAAAATCGTTTCAATTTTCCTGGAGCCGAGTGACTCGCCGGTTCTGTGGAGAAGTCCGGTTTTTCTTTGTGAATTTGATTCATGCGTTAGCTCGCGAAGAATAAGAACCATGCTGAAATACTGAAAATTAATATCAGACTTGTGCATACAAGAGGAGCAAGCAAGCCGGGCGGTCTGATATTTAACAACCGTCCAAAGGCGGTGGCGATTACGGTGGACAAAATCCCGATTGCGAGGGAGATCAGCCAAGCGGGGAAATAAGATCCAAAAACATCGATCGATGGCGTCCGATGATTCGCTGAACCGCAGCCTGCGAGCAGAAGAGATCCAGCTAGGGCTGCGCTGATTTTGGCCGGACGCTTTGTTGCTCGTGGTTTGCTTTTTAAAGCGGAACCCGAAGATTGGATTTGAGAGGCGGTGGCCGGTTTCACGTGCGACTAGTTTTTGTGAATGATGTGCGTAGTCGGAGGCGGAGCGCCGAGATCGCCCATTGCATATGCAAGCGCTGTAGCGGCTTGATAGACAGCCGATTCTGTTTCGAAGACAGAGTTATGCGCTGATGTCAGTCTGGTTTCATTTGTCACGACATCGGTATAGGTCGACAGACCTTGTTTGAAGGAGGCGAGAACAGCGTCATACGCACTCTGAGATGATTTCAGTAATGCAGATGCGGCGGCTCCGCTTCGAATTGCGGTTCGCAGGTCGGTAAAACTTTTCCAGACTTCTCGCACAGTGGCGTCGCGTGTTTCTTCCAGTTCGTCCGATGCCATCTGCAATTCGGCTTGAGCCGCTTGTAATGATCGGTCCCTCAGAAATCCGTCGAAGACTTGGAAATCAATTGCAAGACTGGCGCCAAAAGTGGGAGCGCTGCTATCGAACGTATTTGTGCCGAGGCTGGTCCGCTCTTCGCCATACCCAGCACTTGCAAGCGCGCTTAGCTTCGGGAAGTAGGATGCTTTGATTGATTTGATCTTGTCTTCAGCCGCTCTAATTTTCGCCACTGAAATGACGAGATCCGGTCGTTGAGAAAGTGCGCGCATCACAAGCGAGACTAGCGGTGTCTCAAGATCAATTGGCACCGATCCTGCAAAGCTCTCCGTAACATGGATCGGGATAGAAGGAGGCAACCCGATCGATTCCGTCAGATCGACAAATGCATCTCGTTCCGATCCACGAGCCTTTTCAAGATCGAACTGACTTTGCGCGAGTTGCTGCCTCGCTTGAAGAAGGTCGGGCGCAGTCGCAAAGCCGCTGTGTACCTCAGCTTCCACCGAAGCGTAAACTGTTTCGGCTGTTTGAAACGCGGACTCTGCTACCGCGACGGATTCGCGGGCCAGGTTATAGGCGTAGAATGCTTTACTAACCTCCGCTACAACACGTTGATGTGTAGCGTTAAATCCGGTGTTTGCGATTACAAGGCCTTCCCGGGCTGCGCTCACGGTGGCGTCCCGCTGTCCGAAATCGAACAGCAGCCATTTCATCGTTAACTCCGATTGATAGAGAATATCGAAATGGAGTGGCGTCCCGTTGGTAAGCGTTACAGCGGTGTCCACCGGACCGCCGGTAGCGAGCACCTTTTTAAGAGCGGCTTGGTTTATCTCAAGCTTGGGAAAAGGCACGAACAATCTCGTGTACCCAGCGGCAGCCGCGAGCGACAGAAAAGGGTAATAGGCGGATTTGCTAGCACCGACTAACGCGAGCGCTTGCTTTGCGCTCTCCCATGCTTCTCGCGTTGCCGGATTCACTTGTTCCGCCAGATCGATCAAATCGGGGAGGGCATAGGTCTTGCGCGGATCGACCAGGTCCTTGCCTTTCTGCAACTCCATGACTGAACTCCGTTTCAAGGCGTCCTGGTAAGTCGGCAGATTTTTCGGGGTCCATTGTCTTTGAGGGGAAGGTGCGACTTCGTCACGCGCAACAGATTCGCTCTCTGCGCAAAACATTAAAACTCCCAGCGAGCAGACCATGAGGAGGATCTTCTCCCGCGCTGGCCAGGAATTGATTAAATCATTTTTCTTTTGACTGCGTTTGAAAATCCCGTTCCCCAGAATTACTTCCCGAAGCTTTGTCAGGCGGCAGATCAGCGGGATTCGATATTCGGCGGCCGTGTGCAATGGATTCGAAAGTTAAATGCGCTCGGGGGGTAAATTCGCAGGTTTGGTTTGTATATTGTAGGGAGACTTTGACTTTCATGTCGTGCCAGCTCGAGGATGTCAACCTTAAAGGATTGCTGTTACTCTTACTCGAACTAATGGCAACGAGCGGCTCGCGCGGTGTTCGGCAGCCTTCGATCCTGATTTCCTTCAAACGATGCGCTTTTTCCCCTCTTCCATAGAGTCTGGAACGAAGCAGGCACTTTGATGTGGCGATAGGTTAGCGGCAGTTAGCTAACCGTGTTTCGCGAAGGAAAATGCTGTTTTCAGCTTTCCGAAGCAGGCATCACTTTCTCCAGGAGAGCGGCAAACTCAGGAAGTTCGCGTACAAGGCGAAATCGAGGATCGACCTTTAGCCAAATCATTTCTGGCTCTCTTTCTTCGCAGGCTCTGGTGAGGTGAGAGAGCGCGCCTGTTGCATCCTTCATCGACAGCAAGAGAAGCGCCTGCCGGTATTCGCTGATGACAGGTCTGGATCCTTTGGATTCCCGTAATAGATGCGTTGCCGATGCTGCGTCGCCGCAGTGCGCCATGATTTCCGCGACCGAGGCCATTAACCCCGGTTGCGCACCTGCGTTTCGCTTAATTTCCTGCGCCGTTCGAATCGCTTCGTTGGTGTTGCCGAGCTTAATCTGGATGAAGGCAAGAGTGATTTCCGCCTCTGTTCCGGGAGGTCCGAAAACAGAATGATTTGAAAAGTGTCCTGCAGCCTCCTCTTCGCGTGAAGAGAGATAAAAGAATTTCGCGAAAGCAGCTTTTTGACGGCCGGAAAATGGGTCGATTTGCTGGGCTTTCTGAAGGTAATAAAACGCATCATCAAACCGGCCTAAAGCTGTTAAGAAAAGCCCGTACTGACGATAACCGCACGCGTGATCGCTTCCCTCCAATGCATGCCGGAAATTGCTTTCAGCTTCGGACCAATTCCATTCCAACATTCGAACGAAAGCCGTTGCCACACGGGCGGATATCATCTCAGGATCCAGCGCGACAGCCCGGTTCGCCGCGTCATTTGCTGATGCGACAAGGTTGGAGCCATTGTGCAGACCTCGAAGGGCGATTTCACATTGTGCCTGTGCGGTACCGCACAAAGGACGGGCAAAATTAGGTAACGCCTGGTGCACCTCTTTGAAAGTGCCCAGTGCACGCTGGATGTCGCCCACGGTACCTTCGTCCACCAGGAGCTCGGCAGCCAAGAGACGAGGCAGTAGTGATAACAACGATTCGCTCACCGTGGCGTTCAATTTCCGTACGATCGATTGCTCGGGACGAATGCGGTAAACCAATGCTGACGCAACTCGTTCTGTGAGCGCGAAAAGTCCCTGCGAATCGGCATGCGCCTCGAATCTTTGCGAACAGACCTGGAACCCGTCAAAATTGACAATTCGTGAGATGACTCGAAGGCGTCCCGCTTCCTCACGGACCGTTCCTTCAAAGATCAGCTGGACCCCGAGCTTTTTTGCCAATTCCGGAATGATCTCGGTTTGGCTGCTCGACGAAGTAATCGCGCTTGCTGCTGTAACGCGCACCCCGGGAGTATGGGCGAGTTCGTGTATCAACTCGTCGGAAAGATCTCTGGCAAAGGTGGCAGCAACCGGGTTGCCGGAAAGATCTACGAAGGGAATCACGGCAACACAGATACCGGAGCCGTGAGCCAAAGAATCCTGCGACGAGTCGCGGTTCGACGCCGCAGTGATCTCGCTGCTAGACGAGTGGCGGAAACGAAACAAAGGTGTGTAGCTGCCTGGGCGAAAGTAGATGACCACTGGATCGTCTTTACCTTCCGACTCGTAATAGGCTTCTAATTTGCCTCGAAGCCGATGGGATTCGGTCCGCACAATCGAATCCTGACTTGGGTCGTAATCCGGTTTCCGGTCGTAAACTTCGGTGCCGATCAGGGACTCTTTCAATTTATCGGCTGAACCGTTGAGCGCGGAGTCGACTACAAAGCGAATGAACCGGCAAAGACGCCGGGAAGAGTTCAGAAGCCGGCTTTGCAGGATCCGCTGAAGTTCCTTGCGAACTTCTTCATCTGGAACGGCATTCTGCGGCTTCAGTTGCTTCACGGGCACTTACTCTGTGTTGGTCAGCTTTTTACGTCGGAATTCCTTTTTGCTGTGCGACGGCAACCATACACAGGCGCGCCCTGAAAGCGAGAGCGCACCTTTAAGTGATTTTTGATCCGTCTGGGATTTCCGTCAGCTACGGTCTTCGTAGTTCTTGCTGTCTTCCGAGCCATCCTTGCCCAACGTACTTAAAAGGAGCGAGTGCGGTTGCCCCGTCTGCCTGCTATACACCTGCGTTTTGGAGCCCCGAGCTACCGTCACTTCAGGAGGTTGACCGGTCGCGGCGGTAACGTTCGCCAAAAACATAACTTGCCAGCAGACATGCCAGGGCACTTCCCAATTGTCGTTATCATCCTTGAAAGCTAAACACGCGACATACTTGTCCATGCCGCTTATAAAATCGAGTTGATCGCGCCGCCGCTGCGGAGAGTAATAGTGGAGCCGACCAAGCGGTATGCCGTTGTGCTCGTATAGGTCTGGATACGGCGCAGTCGAAGGCATATCGTTAAAAAAAACTGAATCGACTTCCTCGCCTTCCTCTACCTGATTGTTGTCGCCTACGTCTTCAGCCGTCGACCAGTAGCCCTCCTGATACCATGGAGCTGTTCCCGTGGTATCCCACGTGGGTAAGTTCCCGACAGACTCCCTTACGACATGGCCATTTCCATAGACCCATTCACGTCGGGATTCTGTAATTATATTTGCCCAGCCGAATTCCAATATGTCGCCCATGTCGATTATCGTCAGGTTATGGGCTCGGATATTAACCGGATTACTGCATAACTTCACGTATGTATTTTGGCGATATTCTAGTATCTCACGAGTAACGGGCGTATCCGTTGTGGCTGGCGCATGATCCATCTCTTCTACTCCGCCATCGTGCAACTTGACTTCACGATTGAATCTAACCCTGCCGTTAAGGACATTAAAGGTTGGCATGCCTCATTACTGTTCAGCGGCGTATAACCGCGCAACTTAATTCTTGGTCCGTCCAAGCCGATTTTACAGGACGCTGGTTGTCGGCCGGGATTGCTAATGTCATTCTACCTTGAAGCGGTCCGTAGCTCGGATCAATTCATTCGTAATACTAGGATTGCCCGCTGCGTGGCCTGCATTGTTTACAATTACCAAAGCTGAACGGGGCCACAGGCGATGCAGCTTCCACGCCGTAGTCCGGAACAATTTCTGGAATCTCTCAGGCGATGTGATCGGAGTCGCGTCACTTTTTGATCCGGACGCGTTGCTGGAAATCGACGCGGTCGCCGTAATCCACCTTTTAACAGGTTCTAATGTCCCAGAGTTAACAGCATTCCGGCCGCCGCCAGGGCCATGATAACTGTTGCCAGCCAACCGAATACTTTAAGATAGAAAGGCAAAATCAACTTGCCCATCACCTTACCTCGACTGGCCAAGAGCATCATAAAACACATGACTGGAGCGGCGGTTATTCCGTTTATGATAGCCGACCACACCAGGGCTTTAATGGGATCAAGTTTGGTGAAATTGAGAATCAGCCCAATCAAGGTTGCGAGCGCTAGTACGGCGTAAAAGGCTTTTGCCTCCTTCGCCTTGCGTTCAAGTCCTACCGGCCATTTCAACGCCTCACCAACTGCGTAAGCTGCCGATCCTCCGAGCACAGGCAGCGCGAGCAACCCGGTACCAATTATTCCAAGACTAAAAAGGAGGGCGGCAAAGGGGCCTGCAATCGGTCGAAGCGCCTCAGCCGCTTCTGCTGCGCTGTTGATGTCTGTCTTTCCATGTGTGTGAAGGGTGGCTGCCGCAGTGAGGATGATGAAGTAAGCAATGAGATTGGAAAATGCCATTCCAACGTAGGTATCAATTTTGATCCTGTTAAATTGTTCCGGGGCTTGCTGCGGTTCTTTTTTAAGAGGCTTATCTTTCGGCTCGCTCTCCATCTGTTCGACCTCTTCCCCGGACTGCCAAAACAAAAGATATGGACTGATGGTGGTCCCCAAAACCGCAATGAAAGCGGCGACATACTCTCCTTTGAGCGAAATCACGGGGATAAAAGTTCTTCGCAGCACCTCACCCCAGTTAATCTGTACCACGAAGATTGTGCCGACGTAGGCGAACAAGGAAAAGGTCAACCATTTCAGTATCTTTGAATAAGAGCCATACGGAACCCTGATCTGAAGTCCGACAGATACCAAGGTGAACAGGACGCAGTAGAGAAGCGCTGGACCTCCAATCAAGAGGTTTAATGCTGCGCCCATTGCTCCGATGTCGGCTCCGATATTGATGACGTTTGCAACCAGTAGAAGTGCGATGACGGCATAAAGCGTCCAGGCGGGATAGAAAATCCGCATGTTGGCCGCGATACCGCGCCCCGTTACTCGGCCCAGGCGAGCGCTGATTTCCTGTATGGCCGCCATGAAAGGGAAAATGAACAGCATTGTCCAGAGCATCCCGTTGCCAAATTGAGTGCCCACGCTGGAGTATGTCGCGATACCGCTGGGATCATCATCGGCTGCTCCTGTTATCAAACCAGGACCGAAAAGCTTGAGTGTTTTAGCTAACCAACCAATCTTGGATGAAGAAATCCCGGTCGAATCAGCCGTCGCCATATTTGCAGTGAGTGATTTCGGTGCAAATCCGCTTTTCTTAGAGGCATCTAACCGGCCGCTCTCATCCGAGGGTAAGCTCATCAGCTCTATTCGCTTTTGACCGGCACATCCGCCTTAAGTGATAGTAAAGAAACGATTAAAATGAATTGCCGTAAACGATTTGGGGACAAGCGGGACGTTTTTGCGAAGGGCAGGGATAACCCTACGGAATTCCCCCAGTGTCACTGTATCGTGGGTGCGGTCAATGATCGACCCGGTCATTACGAGGTCGGTATAAAGTGCGGCTCGACGAGGCTTTCTCTGAAGTTCTTGACCTTCAATATTTTCCCTTTTGTGTCGATGGTGAAACCCTCTTTTACCAAAAGTGCCGCCTGACCGGCTGCGCCGCCAGGAAACCGAGCGATGAGCCCTCCGTTCGAATTCAGGACCCGCCAGTAAGCGATATTTTTGCTTGAGCCATGGGCAATCGCTTGGAGAGCTTTTTGGGTCGTAACGGGACAAGTCCCTCGCACCTTGAATTGTTCGGTGAGCTCCTTACAGAGGAGATTGGTCGTAATGAGTTTGCGATTAGGGATTCTCTTTATCACGGCTGCAACAGTCGCAGGACTGGGTAACAACATTTTTCCCGTACCCCCAAAGAATTTTACGCGTTCTTGGGGGATGTCGACGATAACATCTTCTTGGGGTTGCATATTCTGTTTTTCGCATCTGTGGATTTTCGCGCAAAATCATCTCAGACGACGGAACGATTTACAAATGCTGACCGCCTTGGGATCTGCTCAATTCGTGTGGCTTTCGAATAGGGACAGTTCTGATGCGCTGTGTCCACCAGGGACTCGGCAACGTCGCGGTCCACTCCTGGTAAGCTGACGTTGAGATGAGCTTGCGCAGAATAACCGTCGTCAGATACACACAGTTCGACTTCAGCATCGATCGAAAACTCAGCGGGATCGACATTGATTTTTGCAGCTTCAATTTTAATCGTGGTGAGAAAACAAATCGACCAACCGACGGCTAACAGCTGCTCCGGATTGGTGCCAGTACTGGAGCCACCAGGCAGCGATAGCTTAACATCAAGCCGCCCATCGCTGGTGCGGGAGTCCGGTCGTGTGGGTTTGCTACGGATAAATGCTCGTAAGCTTGAAAAAATTGTGAGCTGTTGAGGCTAGTTGTTTCCCTTATGTACCCGCGGCGCTAAGAAAACTAGCATGCTCTTTCTCAGTCGCTTCGTCCGAGGGAAACAGCGACTCGATTCGGAGTTCCTGGACGGCTACTGTCTGTGGAGTTCCAACGGTTGTAACCATCGAGAAATAATTCAACACCGTGTCACCTTTGCGAAAACTGATCGGAATCATCGGCGTGATTGGGCCATGATCGATTCTTTGCTTCGCTCGATCATCAGTCCTCACACCGGGGTACCTAAGCAACGCCGCAAGCAATTCTTTGGTCCGTTCATCAATTACGCGTCCAACCGCTTCACAACGAACCCGCTCTAGCAGGCTGCTGGCCACGTCGTCCCAATTATCGACAAACGGACGCATACCTTTCGGATCGAACATAAGATGAAGTATATTCGACGGCTGGGTTAGTTGCGATACGTCGATGAAACGGTTGAAGAATCGAGGAGCAGCCTCGTTCATCATTAGCACATTCCAATGGCGATCCATTACGAACGCTGGAAATGGCTCATTCTGACGAAGGATACGCCCCAATGCCCTGGTAACGCTCTGCATTTGATCCGAATTCCAGGCCGCCTGAGAATAGGCTGGAGCGTAACCGGCACTAAGCAGCAGCACGTTCCGGTCGCGCAGGGGTACATCAAGCGCTATGGCAATTTTCAGCAAGACCTGCCGGCTCGGTATGCTTCGTCCGGATTCGATAAAGCTGATGTGCCGCTGCGAGAGTTCCGTTTCGATGGATAAATTAAGTTGATTCTTTCCACGAATATTCCGCCAGTGCCGCAAAAGGTTCCCCAACTGGCTAGGTCGCGATTCTAGATGGGTGTTTTTTGAACTCATAAGAGCCGCTTCTAGCGCGTTTTCTGTGAATTGTAATTCTCTATGTTAAGTTTTCTTCGCTGGGCTGGGCGGTTGATAGTCACATTGCCGTGGTGTAAACAACTCTCTGCTCACGCATAGGTAAATCCGTTCTTCTGGCGGTGTAGGATTCATGTGAAGGCTCCAGGCATTTTGGAGCAGTTCTTTTTCAGCCTTCGTCATGCGCTCTTTCTGTAGCAAATGCTCGTTCCAGGAGGGTACCATCATCTCTACGCGAAAACTATTGGGTCGGGTAAGATCTTCATGAAGGCGCCAACTGTACGCCCCATTCCGCAAATGGATCAGGCGCACTTCCCGCATAAGCTCCATGAATTCCTGCCCGTGAGCGCAGTCGACTTTAAACTCGACGGTGATTGACATGGGGCCGTCATTCGGATGTGGCGTGTAAATCAGTTTGTGCGAAAAGCTGGTGACTGGGGCAGGATCGAAATTAAGCGTTCCGGTGAAGTTGATCGAAAGTCGACCCGCCAGAGCCAAACTGATCAGGAACAGAATCGCCGCTCCAAGCAATGTATAAGTCGTGCCTGCCGCAGCGACCGATGAACCCCAAATCACACCGCCAAGAGCCAGAGCTCCCTGTGAAACCATGATGACCGTGGCGTTCATGCGGCCTCTTGCCCAACCGGGCATAGAGTGTTGGGCTGCTACCCAGAGTTCGGAAGCAGACAGCGTCCATCCAGCACCAGCCAGCGCTGCGACAACCAGGAAAAGCTCGTTCTGCCGAACGAGGGCCATCAACACGTAGACCAGTACAACCAGCAAATTTGCCGATACTACGAGGGTATTGGGGGAGTAACGGGCCCTGAGCCATGGAATGATAAAGACAGCACCGGCGACCGACCCCGCACCCATACTCATGAATAAGAGACCAAGTTGAGACGGATTGAGATGTAACGCTTTCAAGCCCACGACGGGCATCAACGCTGGAATCACCGAAATAAACACCGCAAACAAGGCGGTCCTTGCCAATACAATCTGAAGCCCTGGAGCGTAACGAACGTAGCGGATAGACGTGATGAAAGATGCGAAGAAGCTCTCCTCCAAGCCGACCTTTGCTTTCCCCGTTGTTTGCTTCCACTGGAGGACAGCCAGAACTATGACCAGGAAGCAGGCGGCATTCGCCGCAAACACAGAGTTCGGTCCGATCAACGGTACCAGCAAACCACCTAAAGCTGGACCAATAATTCCGGAGATATTCAGCTGCAATCCACCCAAGATCGTCGCTGAATGAAGTTCTGCCTTTGAAACGATCTCGGACACGCTCGACGTCCAGACTGGTGAATTGAGAGCGAAACCGGCTCCAATGAGAAATACGAAAACCAGGACCACTTGGGGACTGAGAAGATGTAGCCAGCCAAGAATCGCCAAGCCGGCCGCCGCAGCCGCCAACCAGAGGTTCACCACGCAGAGTAATTTCTTGCGGTCCACCATGTCAGCAAGGGCGCCGGCGGGCAGTGTGAACAAAAAGAAAGGCAGCGAAGCAACCGTCGACAGTAGCGAAATCAAAAATGGCGAGGGAGTGAGCATATTCATCACCCATATCGCAGCGGTATCGTGGGCGGCCACACAGGTCCCTGAAATCAGCGCGGCGATCCACAGTTTCCGGAAGACCGGGTTGCCCAAGGCTAACCAAGTCGAGAAAAGCCGCTGATCGCCGCCGAGGCGCATAGACGGCCAAAACGAATGGGAACTCGGTTTGGCGACGGCAGAACTACTATCGGCTTGCATGGACCCCTCCCTCCACTCGAATGTTTTCGCCTGTTACGAACGTGGTGTTCTGGAGATTGAGCACCGCATCGACGATGTCAGAAATTTCACCCATGTTCTCCGCAATATTTGCGGTAGACATCCAGTATCGCGTGGATGGAACGGGCAGCAATTACCTCAAAGGTAATCAAGAGCCGAAACGGTGGTTGTTGCCGCTGGACCGAGCTGGTTAGAGCTTCAAAGACAAGTGTTTTGGTACCAGTCGGGATCCGCTGACGAAATCAGCCGTGGGTGGGCAAATTTCTCCGAATATCGCGCCCTTTTCAGCCCAGAATGCTTCGAGAAACGTGTATCCCCGGCTCGTCCGAACTCGTCTAGAGTCAAAGCAGTGGACATTATTTATGCGTTTACTCCGCCCGTTCAAATGCAATGCGTCTTTGCGGTTTGTTTAGCCGTAGGTTTTGCGGTTCCCGCAAGCACCGCAGACGTTGAATTGCCTGCAATCACTGTCCAAGGCCAACTATCAAAACCGCCTGACATTGTCATGAGAGACCGCGAGGAGCGGTCACCAGATGTTCATTGGCCTACCGCCTTATCCATTCGTTGGTCGGAGATCTTTGCGCATAATGTGATCGACATCGATGCATCCTGCACGAGGGTTTGGAACTGTATCGTTCACGCCGAATCATGGCCCCAGTGGTGCCCCGGAATTGCCCACGTAAAAATTAAAGGTAATTCAGAGATTTTGGAAAAAGACACAAAGTTTACCTGGAATGATTTCGATCTTCCCTCGGGAGTGAACGGATTTATGAGCGATGACCGCCTCGATAGTCAGGTGATTGAATATGTTCCCGAGAATCGCATTGGCTGGAGAAGCTTTGGTTCGCATGGCGATTTTGGACGGCCAGTTTTTTACTCGTATCACAATTGGCTTATTTCTCCGATGGGCAACCAAAAGTGCCGTGTCACGTTTGAAGAAGTTGCGACAGGGCGTGCGGCTCTCCGCGCTCGCGGGAACTACCCTGAGTTCACGCATCTCAGCCATCAGCGCTGGCTTGAATCACTGAAAAGGGTTTCAGAAAATCAAGGCTGAAAGAGCATCCCCCGGCGTAGCGACTTTGAAGTTGCCAGAGCGCGGAAGCGTCGCAGAGGGAATGCCTACCCTCCATCAGCCCTCTGGTTGGTTTGTCCGCCGAACACGCTGATTCCGCGCAGGATGCCGATGTAATAGAAAATGTAATAGCCTACGACGATGCCGAAAAGTGCAACGGTTAGCGGACTCTTTTGCATCGCAGACGACTGGTCTTGTCCGCTTTTGGCAGCTTCTTGAATGGTGGGATAGATAGTCAAAAATCGATAGGCTAATCGCCCGATGAAAAGAAGGGAGACAGCCAGTCCGATGTACAGATGAGGCGTATAAAAATTGCCTTCCGCCGTGGTTTCAAATTTGGTCGATCGGATTCCGATCCATCCAAGCATTGCCCCTACCGCGACACCGGCCAATAGTGCGCCGAGTAATTCCAAATTCCTGGCAACTCCGAAGACGATAAACCCGCCGATTACGGCGAAGAGCCCGATACGAATCTGAATCCGCCAAACGGCCACCGGCTGCCGTCCGATATTGCGCCTTACACGGCGATAGACAGACCAGATAAACAGTGCGCCGATCAAGATCGGAAAAATTAGATGTTGTTGATTCATCGCAGGTGAAGGTTCGAACGGAAAATTGTCTGGCGCTTAGACTTTAATGCACCAAATCCGTGAAGGGAATGGTTTGGCAGGGTTCGCGCTTTCTTCAAGGAAGTGCTTTCGAGAGGAAGAACGCGATCACTACGTTGACTTGGTCTGCTCTCACATTTGCTTTGTGCGTTTTAACTTTTCAATACCTCAGTTCGCCTAAGCGCGGTATAAGTGGGAACCATGCGCGAAGTCCGATTAGATTCTTGGATGCTCCGGAAGTTTCCGGATTCAAGTCCGACGGAAATTGCGGAAGCGGCGGATCGACTGCAATCAGTCGACCTTGAAGAGTATCAGCGCGCGGTGTGGCTTTGGAAACGGCGACCATCGGAGATCAGTATTCTGGTACATCTCCTGGCTTTCGGCGTGGGCGGGCTGCTTCACGTACCGCTTATTCTGGCGGATAATTTTGTGATCTTTGCGGTGTATCACACGGTTTATGTCTGCGCGGCGGTGGTGTGCGTCGGAAGATTTTTGTGGTTGGAGTCGAGGTATCGAAGATGGCGACAGGATTATCTGAAGGCGGTGGTGCGGATGGAGGAACGGCAAGGGCGCGGTGAGGCGTAGCCCAACCTCGAGGAGGCGTGCCGGGGTGTCGGCGTATGGGCGTATGGGCGTGTCGGCGACACTTGGCTAGAATTGGTATCGTCTTCGCAAAGTATCGTAGGCTTCCAGCCTGCGGCCTTTTCCCGGAGAGCAGTGATCGAGCTGAGGAGTTACCGGCGTGTCCCGTATCGGACCTGTCCCTCTCTTCCCAGAATGTCGAACGCAGAGCGTCAAACCGTGAACGCCGAACGCAAAGGAGCGTAGGCTTCCAGCCTGCGGTCTGTTCCTGGAAAGCAGTGCTCGAGCTGAGGGGGTTACTGGCGTGTCCCTCCTTCCGTCTTTAGAATTGGTATCGTCTTATGGGGACAGGACACTAGCGCGCAAACCCTAACGACCATGAAATGAGAGATGCGAATCCGGTAATAATTGACCTGTCCCTCCTTCCATCTACAGACAGCGCAGACATCTTCCCAGAGCGTCGAACGCTTAGCGCCGAACCGTGAACGTCGAACGCAAAGTATCGTAGGCTTCCAGCCTGCACCTTTTCCCGGAGAGCAGTACTCGAGCTGGGGAGTTACGGGCGTGTGCCGTATCCGACCTGTCCCTCTCTTCTCTGAATTTTCTCGCGCTCCAAGAAACTGTCGCCTCGGCGCTTATCCCGAGCACGGATCGTCCATGAAATCCCTCAGATTTTAATATGAGGATGATGATGTTTCTCCGGCTCCCGCAAAATAATCCAAGCCAAGAGCGCGCAAAGAAGGCTCCCTATGACAAGAAGCACGATACCTGGAATTTCCATTACCGATAACCACGATTCCGAGCGGAACTCCTTCTGAGTATTGTTCGATTCTGGCGAGCCTTTTGGACAGAGGATATTTTGTAAATGGTGCGCAATTTGTCGCGGTTTGGAACACTTTGGTGCATTGCCCGAGACTAAGCTATTTTCTCTGCGCGCCCTCGCTGTCGCCGTCGATCTCTCATAATCGTGAAAGCGGAGACAACAAAGATTCCGACGCCGTACAAAAACGTCGAGGGCTCGGGCGTAACAGCGGACAGGATAATTCCGAATCCTACCGCTTGTCGTCCGTCTAGCGACGTAAAGTTTGCTATCACACGAGTCGGATCAACGGTGCCAAGAATGCAATCCTCGGCACTTCCGCCAACCGTTCCGGTAATAGTGAAAGCGTTCGATCCGACCCCTGACAACGTGGGTATAGATCCAGTCCCGTTGTACACTGAATCTAATAAACTCCAGGAATTGCCGCCAGTTATCGTTCCCGTGACAGTTTCCGGCATCAGCGTATTTTGAGCAGTGATTTGGTCGTTGGTTGATTCGACATCGGCCAAAACAACCAAACGAAAGGAAAGTCTATGGCAAAAGTCAGTACCTACCTCAACTTCAGTCGCAACACCGAAGCGGCGTTCCTCTTCTACAAGTCGGTCTTCCAAACCGAGTTTGTTGGCCCAATCATGCGCTTTGGTGATGGCCCAAGCTGCGCAGATCAACCGCCACTTTCGGAAGCAGACAAAAACCTGGTGCTGCACGTGGCGTTGCCCATTTTGGGCGGACATGTTCTTATGGGATCCGATGTGCCGGACTTTCTAGCTACAAAGTTTGTGAGCGGAACGAATGTGCATATCAATCTGGAACCCGATACTCGCGCCGAAGCTGACCGCCTATTCAATGGCCTCTCCGACGGCGGCTCGGTGGAGATGCCGTTGCAGGACATGTTCTGGGGTGCATATTTCGCCAGTTTTACCGACAAGTTCGGCATCCACTGGATGATCAACTGCGAAAGCAAAAAATAAGCATTCGCTCTACCCGACGCTATGAAACAAATCCATGCTCACAAAGCTGAAAAGGGCGTCAAAGAAATAAGTAAAAAAGGGACAGATCAGATAACTTGGGCGAGTCAAGGGAAGCGAGCAGGATTGGGGTGTAAACCTTCGGTCTGGATGCGGCCAAAGGTTTTTAGGGATGAACTAACCATGTCGTAAGTAAAAAAGGGACAGGTCAGATAACCTGGGCGAGTCAAGGGAAGCGAGCAGGATTGGGGTGTAAACCTTCGGTCCGGATGCGGCCAAAGGTTTTTAGGGATGAACTAACCAGGAAGGCGATAGCTTTCTGGCAGAAATTGAGAAGCCCTACGTACAGATGAGCGGTAGACAACGAACCCGCATTTCTCCGATCGAGTGAGAAATGCGCACCGAGCTCCGACAATCGTCCGAGTGAAATGTTTCTGGAGAATGCAAGAGTGTGAGCACCCGGCGAAAATGACAATTGGGTTTCTGGATGGGATGACCTCAGCCGCTTGGTTGGACTCGCGGTTCCCGTAAGACCCAAAGCCGCTCAGAACGGTCCAGCACCGTCAACGGCGTGCCGGTGTGCTCGCGTTTGTAACCAAGCTTTGTCTTTAGTTTAGAGAAATGCGATTCCACAAAGGCCTGACTTCCCAGGATCACTCCATCGGTGAAGTAGCGGATCCGGCAACGCAAAACTTCGGGCAGGGAGAGTTCGCCATTTTGTTCATCCACCACAGTTTGAGCGGTGCGCAGATCGAAGGCCCGGTGATTGGCTTTGGTATTCAAACTCCCGTGTACGAAGAGGTATTTGCGATACTCGCGGCTGACTTCTTTCCAGGAAGCTGTCTCTGGCTGACCCAGTATTGTTCTAATCCCCTGGCGTGCCAACTCACAACCCTTGCCGAGCGCCTCGCCATAACCGCAATAGCGATAATCTTTAGGATCGGCACACAGGCCTGCCCGAACCGGGTTGAGGTCGATGTAAGCAGCAACGGCGGCCAATGCCTCACCCCCTTCAAGCAGAACACTCTTAAAACGCTCTGCCCAAAGCACCCCGTAGCGACCATGACGTCGGTTGTAGCCTTGGGCGAAGCGACCTTTAAGTTCCTTGACGAAAATCGAGATATCGTACATGCGCCTGCGGTAGGGCCCCAAGAGTCGTTGGATCGGACCGGCGCCATCCGGTTGCTGACGCAAGCGCTCTAGCTCCTGTTCGAGAGCTTGGCGACGCGCCGGGCCGTAGCCGGCCTCGATACGTTCAAGTAGCTCGAGCTCGGAAAGCGCTTTGGCCTCGGGCACTTCGCACAGAATGTGGAAGTGATTAGACATCAGGGCATAGGTCAAAACCCGTACACCGCTAAAGGCCTCCAGCCGTCGCATGAGTCGCACAAATCGTTCGGCCTCAGCGGAGCCGTGAGCGGAAGCATGGAAAATGAATAGACGGTCGACCACCCTGGAAACGCAGTGGTAGAAACTCTGACCCTCAGCCTTGACGCGCGGAAATCTCATCGGTGTGCGGCGCAACATACACAACATAATAAGAAAGTGTAGTGACATTTGCTCGGATACACCAATATTTGACCTGTCCCTCCTTCCGTCTTTGTCCCTCCTTCCGTCTTGTCTTTACACATATCGCGGGCTGCAGTCACGTTCGTACGCCTCTGATGCGCCAAAGCAAAAAGCAGGGTCCTCTCGAAGCCGGGCGCAACGTTCCTGGTTCCGGGGGGTTAAATCGGCGCAATGAAACTCCTATCTATCCTCCCTCTTGCCCTCCTGGCGGTAACGATCTCGATGTACTCTGCAAAGGCCGATCAGGTTTACCACGGGGCGCGCGGCACCGCGGTACGCGGGCCGAACGGCGCGGCCGTCCATACTCACCATGGCACAGCAGTGCGCACCGGAAACGGTACCTACACCCACGTCCACGGCAGTGGAACCGTCACCCACACCAACTACAATTGGAATAACTCCTACTGGCGCTCGAACAAGTACGGCTATTGGAACGGAAACCGCGGTTACTGGCGCGTAGTCAACGGTAATCACGTCTTCGTTGTCGTGAATTGAGTCCCATTTAGGCGCAAGTGATTGGCCCAAGTTGTTTCCGTACCCCAACAACTGGGCCGGCGTCTATGGATTCCCCGGGGAACCGGATAAACTGAACCGGCCTTGGCCGATGTCCGGCCGTTCGGTTTGGTCAGAATCTTTTCCAAAGCACTTTCCCAAATGTAATTGGCTTAAGTGCTTGGTTATAAGGCCTTTGTCCCCGCCGGGAATCGAACCCGGATTTAAGGTTTAGGAAACCTATAATATCTCCTGGGGGAGGTGGGTATTTTTCTTGAAATGTGTGCTTTAGAGACATGGCCCGATCCGAAAAGTGGGTGATCTACGCCCTGCTTCCGACCACGGGCTTGAGCCAGGCGACGTTGGGGTCGTCGTCCACGTACACCTCACAATGAGGCTTACGAAGTCGAGTTTGTAAAGCTGGCGGGACAGACAGCCGCGATTGTTACTGCGTCAGCCGGCTAAATTCGGCCGATTGGCAAAGATGAGATTCCGCATACGCGGGAACTGGCGCACCGTTAGCTAGCGCAAATCCTGGCCGAACAGAGCATTGGAGATCGGTCAGCAGCCACGTATAGAAACAATCTGAGAGGACGAGCGAGATGCCATCCGAGAAACCTGGAAAAATCACTTTCAAGGGTAAGATCGATCCACGATTGATCCCCACCGACGCCGCACCTGGTTATGAGATTGTCGATGCCAAGGTGACAGAGACGGGTGTCGACGTTTGGCTTTCAGATGGCAGAGTCATTATCACTCCGCTCTCGTGGTATCCAACTTTGGAAGCTGCAAGTCCAAAACAGCGTAAGGCGTTCGAGAATTGGGGAGTTGGACTAGCGTGGGAAAACTTGGACTTCCACTTAAGTGTTGAAAGAATGCTTGCTGGGACGAGGAGCTGTTTCTCTAGATTTCAGGTGACCGCTCCAGATTATGGCCAGTAGGCGAGATTGCAAAAACGGTGGTTTTTGCAACTGCCAGAACGCAGTCATTCCACTACGCTCTGCGGCTCGTTGTAGAAAAAAGATGCTCTGGTGGACATCAAACGAGTAAGTTGTCGAAACTGTACGCACCGAAGAATGAGAATTGGCGAACTCGCGAAATCCGTCGATGTGAACGTCGAAACAATTCGATATTACCAGCGTATCGGACTACTGGGACTTCCGCAAAAACCCTACGGAGGGACCCGGTCCTATAGCGGCGACGATCTGAGGAGGCTGCGCTTCATCCGTCGCGCTCAGCGGATTGGATTTTCGCTGGAAGATATTCGAGCGCTTTTGGAGCTTTCGAGTTCCGATTGCAAACAGGTTGGAAAACTTGCTGCCGAAAAGCTAACCCTGGTTCACACGAAGCTAATACAATTGCGCAGGATCGAATCGATCCTCACGAAGACCGTTGAACAATGCGCCAGCCGCAAAGGGCACCAACCTTGTCCGATCATCGAGACGCTCAGTCAATCCTGAAGTAGCTATTGACACCGTACCCTAGTACGGCGCTTAAGGTGAGGCTCAGAGATATGTCTGAGCTGAATAAACCTAATGCTACCCAAAGCGCAAAAGGCTTCTTGGTGGCGGGGATTCTTGCGGCTGTTGGAGCGTCGATCTGCTGCGTCGGGCCCCTCGTGTTGCTGGCGCTTGGCGTTAGTGGTGCCTGGATCGGCTCACTGACAGCGCTCGAACCGTACCGTCCGCTTTTTATTGGACTGACGCTTCTCTTCCTCGGGTTCGCGTTTCACCGCCTCTATTTCGCACGTCGACCTTGCGCTCCAGGGTCGGCCTGCGCGAATCCGCGCACCCTAAAACACCAGCGCTTGGCATTCTGGATCGTTACGATCCTGGTGCTCGGCCTAATTTCCGTACCGTGGCTGGCGCCACTATTTTATTGATTATGAAATCGCATAAGAACCGTCTTGCCCTACTCACTGCCCTCGTGGCGTTTCCCTTTAGTCTGTTTGCTGGGACCTTACAAACCGTCACTCTCGAGGTGAGGAATATGACCTGCGCGGTCTGTCCGATCACGGTCAAGAAGGCATTGGGAAAAGTGCCTGGGGTAACGGACGCGAAAGTGGATTTTGATAAGAAAACTGCCAGCGTTTCGTTTGACCCTGATAAAGCGGATGTCGCTCAACTAACCAAAGCGACTGCAGACGCGGGCTATCTTTCCTCTGTCCGTAATTGAATGCGGCTATGAACGAGGCTCTCCAAGAATCCGTGCTGGTCTGCCCCGTTTGCGGCTTCGCTAAGCGAGAAACGATGCCAACCAATGCCTGCCAATTCTTCTACGAGTGCTCTAACTGCAAAACGCTGCTACGCCCTAAGCCCGGCGATTGCTGCGTCTTTTGTTCTTACGGTTCGGTGAAATGTCCGCCAATGCAGGGCGAAAATCACATCTGCGCTGCTGGCTAGCTGAACCAATCCACTCCCACAGAGCCCAGTTATGAAGAAATCTATTAGCCAGGAAACTGTTACTTTTTACGATGTGCCGTTAGTATGCGGAGCTGCACCATCGATTGGTTGCGGCAGTCGAGCTAAGCCACTCTTGTTAGATCTCGAGCGGCAAAGTGCAATCAAAGAGGTTTGGTTGAACCGGACGGGAACGATAGTAGCGATCGTATGGCATGACGAACCACACATGGAAGAAGCCGGCAAACCGATCTTCAAAAGGCATGAAGTAGAATACAATGAACTGCGCGGCGATAAGCCCGACTCTCTTCGAATTGACGAGGGCTGGTTTCGTGGCGCCGAAGTGGATCATCTAAGCTTGGAAGAAGCGCGAGAAATTGCGGAAACCTTGGTGGCCCTGGTAGGCAAGGAGCGGTTGACCTCTATTGAGGAAGCCGCGCAGATCAAATCCGACATTGAACACTACTTTCGGAAAGAGCTGATCAAGATTCGAACTAAACAAGAATTGCTGCACGACACGCAAGACAAGTTCCGAAAGGCGGTTCTTAACATCTTTCAGAAGCATGTCGGGACGGAACGAGCGAGCGAGGTACAGGCGCGCATCCAAAACCCATTCGCCATAGCAGAAAAGGCAGAGACCTCTAGCTGTTGTTGAGGGGAAAGCCGACCCAGGTCGTTTGTTCGAATTTCCTGTGCGACTTTCACATGGATCTCCGCCCGGCAAGCGGGTTACGGCTGATCCCCGAGAGCGAGTCGCTCGAAACTAGAAAGTGAGGTTTCGCCGATTAAACGACCGATGGGCAGATAATCCGACGAGCCGTTTGCGTGTGTGTTTTGTGTGTGTCTTTCAGTGATCGAGCTTGATGGATTGTGAGGCCCGGTGAGATTCGGTGATCTCTCGTAAGCTCCTCGTAATTAGCATAATCTAATCATGTCCCCGCCGGGAATCGAACCCGGATTTAAGGTTTAGGAAACCTCCGTTCTATCCGTTGAACTACGGAGACGTATGATTATGAACGACTTATGATTGATACCATCTCCATAGGAGCGAAGTTCTACTAAGGCCCTTTGTGTCCCAAGCCGTGCACAGGCGTTCAAATAGTCTAAAAACTCTCCATCTGCAATTCTGATCGCGACCCGATTTAAAGTACCGGGATTTCGGAAACAGACATCGCTCTGCAAATTTTTTCCGCGGTTTGGGTGGCCTTTTTGCAGATGATTCGTGCAAGCCGAGCGCCGTCCAACCTCCGGATCAATCTGACTTGGCGGTCATGAGTGCAGCGGTGACACCGCTTCGTCATGTATCCAGAGTGAAGCCGACCTTCACGGTCACCTGCCAGTTCGCAACTTTGTTATTCTCGAGGTGGCCGCGCACCTCGGCAACCTCGAACCACTTCATATTCCGGATCGTCTTGCCGGCTCGCGTGATTGCATTGTTCACTGCGTCTTCGATACCGTTTGGCGAGGAACCGACCAGCTCAATCTTTTTGTAAATGTGGTCACTCATAGCCGGAACAAACCATTGCACGTGGCGTCGGGCGAGCAGATTTCTAGACGTAAGGACAAAGCATTTTTGCAGTTGAAAAAATGAGTTTCGTCTCCAAGTGCGTAGCACTGGTCTTTCTTTTTGTCGGTAGAACCTGATTTGCAAGAGCCCTCACGGAAATGCTCTGCTCGTTTTGGTTACGGCATCTCCTGCTGGCCTGACGCCATCGAGCGTACCATCGCTTCGAGCACGCGCATCGCCGTTACACCATCGATGATCGTGGGCGCATCGTTCGGCTCGCCTCTTACCGCGGCAAGGAATGCCGATAACAACGCTTGGTAGCCCTTATGGTCTTCGTTTGCCGCGGCAGTCAGATTCGGCTCCCACATCAGGGTGTCCTCCTGCGGATCGAGCGTCGCGTCGGCAGCGTTCGCTTTGAACGCCGGGTTGCGGTAGTAGCGAACCTCATGAACGTTTCGGATTTCCAAGCGCTGATGGTCGCCCATCACCTGCCACCACTCCATTGGCGTGCCGCGCGATTGATTCGTGCCCATCACGACAGTCGCAAGCGCGCCGGATTTGAATTCGAAGCTAACGTGCAGAACTAGTTTTCCTGGTTCGATCTCATGAGATCGTGCGTGAACGCTTTTCACCGGCTCACCCATCAGCCAAGGGACAAGGTCCATTGCGTGCACGCAGTGATGCAACAGGAAGCCGGTATAGTCAGGGTTGCCAACGAAATAGCTCGGCGCGGTCATGTACTCGCCAAGCAGACTGGCCGGAGTTCCGAAGGAGGGAGTGCGCAATATGTTCCCTGCGATTCGATTCGCGGTTGAATAGCGCTTCATAAAGCCGACAACGCAAGGCTTCCCAGCGCGCGCCGCTTCATCAGCGAGACGTTGGGCGGCCTTCGCGGTCGGAGCAGGCGGCTTTTCCATGAAAACCGGCAAGCCGAGTGACAGCGCCTGCAGACCCAACTCGACATGAACGGCAGGCCCCACGGCCATACCGATTGCGTCCAGCCCTTGATGAGCAAGCATTTGACCCGCATCGGCATAGCGCGCGGCGACACCGTACCGGTTGCCGATCTGTTCCAGGCTCTTTCCGTCGACATCGCAAAGAGCTGCGATCTTCACAGGTAGCCGCACGAGTTGAGGCAACAGCATTTCGCTCGCATGCGTGCCACACCCGATCCATCCGATATTGATCATTCGATCCGCCTTGCCGCATGTAGTGCGGCGCGCAGGAATGCGCCGCTGTGATGAAGATCCAGATCCTCGTCATAGGAGGGCGCACGCCACTGTGCGAGCGGAAGTGACAACAATGTTTCGGTGCGGCGGAATGGTTCCAAGGTGATCGGGCCGCGATAATTGAGTTCGGCCAGCACATGGCAAATCTCCGCCCAGTCGATATGGCCAGTTCCCAGATAGCCGCGATGATTTTCGTTAGCCTGGAAATGGACCAGGTAAGCGGCGGCCCTCCTTATTGCCCGCCCAAGGTCGTCTTCCTCCATGTTCATGTGGAAGGTATCGAGCATGATTTTTACAGCCGGACTTCCCACCTGCGTGGCCAACTCGACTGCCTGCCGGGCGGTATTGCAAAAGTCCGTTTCGAATCGGTTGAGCGGCTCGATGGCAAATTCCACTCCATGTTGCACGGCGTAGTCACCGGCCTCCTTGAGGCCTGCGACCACCCTCTGAATTCGCGCGAGCCGATGGGGCTCATCGATGGGCCCGGGCAAACGGCCGGCGAAGACGAGGGGTGCACCGTAAATGGGGCCGCCAATGATTTTTGCACCAGCAGCCACGGCTATGTCTACACAATGCATTAGATAGGCAATTCCACCTTGATGTTCCGAGGGATCATCAGACGCCAGATTGCGTTGCGGAGTGATCCGCGCGGCAAAGACGAGTGACAGACCTGCTTGTGTTGCCGCGCGTCCCACGTCGGCCGGATCGAGCTCCCCCTCTTCCGGGACAAGTAGTTCGCAAAAATCCATCCCGGCCGCCTTCATCCGATCGAAAAGCGGATAGTGCGCGGACGTGAACGGTCTGATGTAAGTCATCGAATTCACGCCGATCGTCGGCATCCATTTCTCTTCGTTCGTGTTTCTCATCCTTTTACAGCGCCTGTTACCAAGCCTCCAACAAGTCTGCGTTGCAGAAATAAAAATAAAACCATGGCAGGCAGGCCCACGACTGTTCCACCTGCTGTCAATAGCCCCCAATCAATTCCGTTTTCCCCAATGAACATCTGTAGTGCCACCGTCACAGTGCGCACGCGCTCGCCCGCGAGCACAAGTGCGAATAGATACTCGTTCCATGAGGTGATGAAGAGGTAGATGCCAACGGCAACCATGCCCGGTCCAACCAGTGGCAGGATCACGAACCTCATCGCCTGAAAGCGGGTCGCGCCGTCGATCAGTGCCGCCTGATCCAGTTCAGTGGGAATTCCGTCCATGTAGCTTGTCAAAAGCCAGATCGCGAACGGCAGAGTAAAAGTCGCGTGCGCGCTGATCAGCGCAAAGTAGGTATCGAGTAGCCGGAGTTCACGCATCAGGATGAAAAGCGGCAAAATCAGCATCACGATTGGAAACATGTTGATGATTAGAAAGAGGCTGCGCAAAGCGGTTCGGCCCCGAAAACGGAAGCGGGAAAACGCGTATGCCGCCGGCAATGCCAAGCCGAGTCCGATGATAACGGTTCCCGCAGCAACGATGAGGCTATCACGCAGATTTTCCGCAAACGAAGTGCGCTCCAGCAGTTCGATGTGATGCGCAAGCGTCAACGTGCTGGGCCAGATCATGAGTGGAGTGCGAGTCATGTCGCTTTCAGGCCGAATCGAAGAGAGGAGCATCCAAAACCAGGGTCCGAGTGCGAAAGCAAGCACCGCAAGCATTGGCAACTCTGTGCAAACCAGAGTTTTGAGGCGGCGCTTCATTGTGCCCGCCTCCTCACGAGGGAGAGAATCATTCCACCCAGAAGAATCAAAGTAAGTATTACTGCGAGGGCTGAACCTTTCCCGTAATCGCCGCCGGACCAGGCGGTCAACATCGCGTGCAACGGCAGCGTGAGTGTAGCCCTTCCCGGTCCGCCGCCTGTCATGACAAGGATAAGATCGAGGGAATTGGCTACCCAGATCATCCGCAACAACAACGCGGTCGCAATCACAGCGGTCAATCCGGGGATCGTGACGTGCCAGAATTTTCCCAGTGCGCTGGCGCCGTCAAGCGACGCGGCCTCGTATAGCTCCGCTGGAATTCCCTGCAGACCCGCTAGAAGCGTCACCGCAAAAAATGGGAATCCCTGCCAAATGACCGCGAGCATCACGGCGACCATCGCGGTGTCTGGGCGGGAGAGCCACGCGATCGGGCTTGAAATAAGCCCGAGGCGAATGCCCAACGCGTTGACGATTCCCAGGTTGAAATCCAGCATCCAGGTCCAGATGAGGCCAATTATCACGCTCGGGAGTGCCCACGGGACAATGACGAGCGCCCGAGCAATTCCGCGCCAGGCGAAGCTTCGGTTTAGTAGCAACGCGGCACCGAGACCAAGCAGGAACTGCATCGAAACCGAACCAAAGACCCATACGAAGGAATTAAACAAGCTATGCCAAAACAGGGGATCGGCTAAAGCGTTGATGTAATTCGTCAGGCCTACGAACGGACGAGTTCTCGGGTGGAACAGGTTTACGTAGTGAAAAGACAACGATATCGCTTGAGCAACAGGAAATAACACATAGAGAGCGGTGATCAGAAGCGCGGGCGTCAGCAGAAGCCAAGGCGTCGTCGTTTTATTCATGGGAAGAAAGTGCGCTCGAATTTTCCCATTGCGTCGTCCGGAGCCGATTGGCCGAGCAACTCTTCCTGATTTGTTTGGGTCCAGACCGTCCGGACGAAATCCGCAGTTTGTTCCACCAGCGGAAGTGTTCGTGCCGACGCAAGCGACTGGATCGTCGCGTCGACGAAGCGTTTCGGATGGACGTTCCAATCTTTTGCTCCGGACGTTGTGACAGTCATTTGGCCGGCCAGTTTATTGAACTCCACGTTGGCCGGCGCACTGGATAGGTAAGATATCCACCGCCAGGCGGCTTCCGGGTTATCGCAGTTCGCGAATATCGCGTTGGACCCGTCTCCAAAGGTTGACCACGCTTTACCCGTCGGTCCGCTCGGCATTGGAACCGCGGTGATCGCGTCACCCAGCTGCTGTGTCAGCTGGATCGCGGAACCGATATGGTGAATCGTCATCGCGGTGCGACCCGCTTTCATGTTGTTGATGATTTGCAGAAAACCGTCTGTGGGCGACGAGGGCGGACAGACTTTGTATTTGCGGTAGAGATCGATAAACCATTGATTGGCGGCGAGCGCGACAGGCGTCGTAAGGCCGCCTTTCGTGAATTCGGCGCCGCCTCCGATGACAAAGGTCAACCAGAAATCGACGCCGCCCGAATCGCCACGTAATCCGAAGCCCCAACGGTCCTTTTCGGTTAAGGCGCGCGCCGCGGTCAGAAAGTCATCAAAAGTTGTTGGCGTCTGCAGCCCTTGTTTCTGAATCCAGTCCTGACGGAGATAAAGATAAGTCGTGATGTACTGCAGTGGCAGGTAGTAGTGCTTCCCATCAGCGGCAATATGCAGCTTCCATATAGACTCCGAGATGTCGCCCCTCGGAGCCCATCCGTTCAGATAGTCATCGATAGGAAGGAGTGCTTCCATTTCGATCAACTGAGGAAGATTGCGAAGCTTTACCATCGCCGTGTCCGGACCGTGGTTGGCGATCAGGGCGGTGTACAAGCGCGTGTCATAATCGCTACCACCTCCCCACGGAATGCTTTGTGCATGGATGCTGATCCCGGGATTCGCCTTTTCGAACTCAGCAATGAGGCCGTCAGGCGATGCCTTTGGATCATCAAAGTGATACCACCAGCGGACCGTCGTATGCGTGTTGCCAAAGGCGAACAGTCGTTGGGTGAGCCCCATGGCAGCAACGGCGCCCACCGTTTTCAGTAGCGTGCGTCTTTTCATCCGTTTTCTCTGTCGAAACCGCCTCTAACGGATTTTTTGTTTGGGGAGATCTTGCATCACGGGGCGTCCTATTCTTCGAACCGCTAGTCGAATGAGCGTCCCACGAGTCGCTCGCGGATCACTTGACTGAGAGTTCTGACTGCTGACTGCGCTTCGGGCAGCATCGCTGTCATCTGCAGAAAACCATGAACGACTCCGGGAACGTAGTCCGCCCGGCACTCAACGCCATGCGCCACCAGTCGAGCGGTGAGGTTAACGGTGTCATCGCATAGCGGATCGAGCCCGGCACCTAGCAGATAGGTCCAAGGCAACCCGGTCAAATCGGCATGTAATGGTGCTGCTTGCGGGTCATGCGCCTCTCCCAGCCAGTTGCCCCAATACCAGCGCATCTTCTCGGAGCTTAATCCGTAACGGCCATCGCCGTTGCGCTGATGGCAATCGTTGTTGAAGCTCGGTTCAAAGCAACCGTACAAGAGCGATAACGCAACCAAATCGGGCGGTCGATACGCCAGCGCGGTTGCGAGCGCGATATTCGCTCCAGCCGAGTCGCCGCATAGCACCAGCGGACCAGAAGCATCAGGAAGCGACCAGACCGCGCGCACAGTTTTCCCGACGTCTTCGATCGCCGCGGGGCACGTCGCTTCGGGCGCGAGTCGATAATCCGGCACAACTACCGTTGTCGCAGAATAGATCGCAAGCAGTCGAGCGAAACGCTCGTGAGTCGCCGGCGACCCAAATGTCCAGCCGCCGCCGTGCACGAAGATTACGGTGCCTTCTTTGCGGGACGCAGGGACTATGACGCGACAAGGTACACCGTCGAGGACGACGTCTCGGGCATCGAGATCGGGGAGGGGGATATTCCAGGTAGCGGCTCTGGCGGCAAACGCGCGACGCGCTTCGCTGATATCCATTGCCTGCAAATCAGGGTCCGCCAATAGCGTATCGAGGATGCTTCGCATTTCTCGCGACATCACACTCATACTGGCCTCCGCGGCAAAGGTTCATCCCTCTCCTCAATCATCGTATCCAGGTGCGTCCTCAGTTCGCGCTGCAGCGCCGTCCCATCCCGCTCCTTGATCGTCTTCAGGATGGGAAGATGCCGCTCGGCCGTCTTGCGGAGTGGTCGATCGTGCCGAGGCGCCCACAGCTTGAAGCGTTGAGTATGCAGAATGCACCTCATCAAAATCGGCTGAATCGCGTGCAGGCCAGAAATCCGGAAAATAGACTCGTGAAATGCCATGTCCTGCTCGACCAATGCCCACAGATCGTCTTCGGCGGCGGCCTCGAACATCTTTCGGCAGATAGCCTCTAACCTGGCTAGTTCACCGTTCCCAACGCGTCGGACAACTGCGGGTGCCGCACGAACTTCGATTCGGCGACGCAGATCAAGAATCTCGACAGCAGCGTCCGCATCCAGATCAGTTACGGTTGTGCCCTTGCGCCCCTCGCGCAAAACCAGGCCTTCCCCATCGAGACGCAACAGTGCTTCCCGGACAGCAGCCTGACTGCAGCCGAGCGAAGAGGCGAGTCCCAGTTCGGTTAAAACTGTTCCAGGCTGAAGTTCATTCAGGATGATCTGCCGCCGGAGTTCTCCCAGGACCAGGGCACCGGGGGTGCTTTTAGGATCTGCGACGCGTCCTGTCATCGATAATATATCGATATATAGCGGGAGATGCAGGTGTTGGCAATTGGATTAGGAGGGTTGTGGGGTCGGGCGGCCGATCGTACAGAACCTCGAAGTCGGAACTTCGTACGTGGAACCGATGAACGGTGAACGTCTTGTGTGGATGGCGAGCCCAAATCGAGTACGAGCACGCTCACGATCACGAGTACGATTGAAAAGAGGTTGCCTGAAAACCGAAAAGTGGGCAGGCGGGGACGCCTATCCTACAGAACTTCGAACTTCGAACTTTGAACTTTGAACTTTGAACGCCGAACGCCGAACGCCGAACGCCGAACGCCGAACGCTACTTCGCGGAAGGTTCGTCGCTGGTGCGCATCTGAAGAGGAGGGCCGCCGGATTCTTTGATGGTGCAGAGAGAGATCGATGTGACGGTGCGTTCGACACCGCGAAATTCGCGGATCCTGGAGAGCAAACGACGAAGGGAGGCGGGGGAATCAGTCCGGATTTTCAGCATGTAGCTGTCTTCGCCCGAGATATCATGGCACTCGAGGATGTTTAATTCCTCCAGTACAAAAGCTTCAAAGGCCTGTTCATCTTTTCCGGAGGCACTGATCATCACCCGGACAAATGCGAGTAAGGTTTGGTTGACTGCCAGCGGGTCGATGGAAGTGAGGTAACCGCGAATGACACCGTCGCGTTCCAGGCGCTTGATCCGAGCGTGCACGGCGGGGGCTGTCAATCCGAGCCGTTCTCCGACCGAAGCATGAGCCACGCGCGCATCATTTTGAATTAGAGATAATATCTCAAAATCGACCGAGTCCATTTACTTTATTAACTTTTTAAAACATAATCTCTTGTTGTGTTAAGCAATATTGACTAATCGATTAACAATATTAAATTGGCCAGCGATGCTCCAATCCGGGGTTATATTTTTAAAAGGTTTTCTGACCTGTGCGAGTTTAATCGTAGCAATTGGCGCACAAAACAGCTTTGTACTGCGCCAGGGGATCTTGCGCAGGCATATTTTTTTAACTGCGGTGACCTGTGTGATCTGCGACGCGATTCTGATCTGTCTTGGGATTTTTGGTATTGGGGGCGTGGTCGCTCTGAGTCCATTTTTTGAGAAACTGATCTGCGTGGCGGGGATTCTTTTTTTGATCTGGTTTGGATTGCGGGCAGTGTTGAGAGCGTTTCAGGGATCTTCGAAGCTGGCAGTGGATGAAGTGGACGCGGGGTCGGCCCGGAGCACGATTCTGGCCGGTCTTGGCTTTAGCCTGTTAAATCCTCACGCGTATTTGGATACCGTGGTGCTCCTCGGAGGGATGGCGACCCGCTTTGATGGGAACGAACGGGCGAGTTTTGCCGGAGGTGCGGTCATGGCGTCGGCCTGCTGGTTTTTCATGGTTGCTTATGGGGCCCGCGCATTGTTGCCTGTTTTCCGCCAGCCGAAGGCTTGGGCAGCGTTCGACATCGGGATCGCTCTCGTCATGTGGTGGTTAGCATTTGGCCTGATTGGCCGGCTGGTTTAACGTGAAAATCGAACGAGACAAAACGGTCCGTCCGATTTTCAAGCTGTGGACCGACTTGGAATGACAATTGAAGATGCGCAGTCCGTGCGCATTTCTCACGGGTACGTGAGAAACGGGTTAGCGAAACGTTCGAAGAAGGGGACCTTTTGGGCTATTCGATGTAGCGCGTCAGTCGGTCCCCGGCTCGAAGCAGGTAGATATATTTCCAAGCTGTCCGAAGACCTGCGCGATCGACTGATTGGACAGAGGTGATTTCGGGAAGGGGTCCAAACACCCAGTCGTGCCTGGCGATCCGCTTAAACACAGATTGACGAACACTTTCTCGATCGGCTGTCGGACGCAATTTGCTTCTCCCGTTTCAGTCCCTTTGCTCGGCTTCTGAGGCGTCGCGTTTTTGCGCGACGCCTCGATAATTCGCGATAAGGAACAAACAAAGGATGCAGCTCGATTGGATTTCCCCCCTCAGCTGGCCCTGCAAGAGCCCCGATCTCCTGCAGTGACGACCCACTCCAATCGAGCTGCGCTCCTTTATCTATCCCAGTTGATAGCCGAACGAGTTTTCCATTTAGCACCTCTTGTGCCAGCGCTAGAGGGTTTGCTGGGTGCCATGGGATCACCAGGATGAAAGTCGTTTTCCAGAGGCCGCGGCTCGCGAAACGCCCGAGCAATGGCAAAAACTCGCCATACAGTTGGCTTGGAACTCGCATTCATTTCTCAAACCCAGTGGGAAGAAGTCTGTTTTTATCCAGAGGCGCTTTGTTTCCTTGGCATAGCGCCGGATGTGTGGTTCGTGTCGTCTACCGCAGCGGTCTGATACTGATTCATTGGCCTCGCCTCTCGGCGCATCAAGCGGTACTTTTTTCTGCACCAGAACCACTTTTTGCTGCCTATGGAAGGAATCGAAGAAGCCGGGCGCCGGATAGAACAACTCCGCGCAGAGATTGCCGAACATGACCGGCGTTACTACGGCGAGGCGGCGCCGATCATCAGCGATCAGGAGTACGATGCACTGTACCGGGAACTCAGAAAGCTGGAGGCGGAATTTCCGGTTTTGGTTACGCCCGATTCGCCTACCCAGCGTGTCAATGAGAAGCCACTCGACAGCTTCGCTCAGGTGCCGCATCTGACTCCGATGTTAAGTCTCGATAACACCTACTCCGAGACCGAAGTGGTGGAGTTTTTTCAGCGGATGCAACGTTTAATACCGGATCAGACGATTGACACCGTGATCGAGGCGAAGGTTGACGGTGTTGCGCTGTCGATTCTTTATCGAGGGGGAATTCTGGAATATGCGGCGACGAGAGGGAATGGAGTAGTGGGTGACGACGTCACGCAGAACATTCGAACGATCCGGGCGGTGCCATTGCGATTAAGGGGGCACGCACCGGACGTGGTGGAAGTGCGCGGGGAAGTGTTTCTACCAAAGAAGGTGTTTGCCGCGCTGAATGTGGAACGCGAGGAGGCCGGAGAACCACTCTTCGCCAATCCGCGGAACACTGCGGCCGGGAGTTTAAAACAGCTCGATCCGGCTCTGGTCGCCAAGAGAAAGCTTAGCGCGATTTTCTATGGGTTCGGGGCATTGAGCGGCGAGAAGGTTGCGACCCATCACCAGTCGCTGGAGCTGCTCAAAAAATGGGGGTTGCCGACTCATGAGAAAACCTGGCCAGCCCGATCTGTGGATGAGGTCGTTTCGGCGATACACGAAATCGGCCGAATGCGTCATGATTTCGAGTTCGAAATTGATGGGGCCGTCGTCAAAGTGGACCGGTACGATTTCCGCGAGCAGCTAGGGTATACGTCAAAAGCGCCTCGGTGGGCTATGGCATTCAAATATCAGGCGGAGCGTGCTGAGACCCGGGTGCGATCGATCGAAGTTTACGTGGGACGCTCCGGGAAATTGACGCCGGTTGCCAATCTTGACCCTGTGTTTGTGAGCGGTACAACGGTTTCGAGAGCGACACTGCACAATGGCGATGAAATCCAGCGCAAAGACGTTCGTGAAGGGGACATCGTCCTTATCGAAAAAGCCGGCGAGATCATTCCAGCGGTAGTCGAAGTGTTGAAGGATCGGAGAACCGGTACCGAGAAGCCGTTCCATATGCCCACGAAATGTCCGAGCTGCGGCGAACCGGTCGTTCGTGTGCCCGGCCAAGTGGATTCGCGCTGTGTGAATGTCGAGTGTCCGGAGCAGGTGAAGCGTGGACTGGAGCACTTCGCACATCGCGGCGCTCTCGATATCGATGGGCTCGGGATCATGATGGTTGAGCAACTGGTTGAGAAAGGTCTGGTGAAGCGAGTCGACCATATTTACGAGCTCGATGAAGAGAAACTGAGCCGGCTCGATCGGATGGGGGAGAAGAGCATTTCGAATCTTCTGGAGGGAATCAAGGCGAGTAAAAATCAACCGCTCTGGAGGCTTCTATTCGGACTCGGGATATTGCACGTGGGCGCAACTGCGGCGCGGGAGCTAGCAAATCATTTTGAGACAATGGAATCGTTACAGGAGGCGTCGCTTGAAGCTCTGATCCGCGCACCAAACACTGGAGAAGTCGTCGGACAAAGCATTCGTGATTGGTTCGAGAACAGCGACAACATTGAGCTGATTAAAGCGCTCAAGAAGCATGGCTTGAATTTCGGAGAAGCAGATCCGAAAAAGAGAGCCGGATCCGTCTTCCAAGGAACGGCCTGGGTGATCACGGGAACACTCAGCGAACCGCGTGAAGTGTTCGAAGAACTGATCCGGAGCAACGGCGGCCGTGTCGCCTCGAGCGTGAGCAAGAAAACAAGTTATCTACTCGCGGGCGATGAAGCTGGAAGCAAACTCGAAAAGGCTCGGAGTCTTGGGGTCACTATTCTCGACGAGGGAAAGTTTCGGGAGATGATCGGTTAGCTCTCGAGCTTTATGAGGCGTATAGGCCTCATGCGGCCTATGGGCCTCACGCGGCCTATGGGCCTAATGGTCGTATGGGCTGATGATTTCAACGGCGACGAACGGACGATTTTTTGCCTGATCGATTCGGAGAGCTAGTCTGAACGAAAGCCTTCACGGTCGGCCCGAACGAATGTCGGTTTGTGCGGCGCAAGCAGGTGGATCATTCGAGTGTCTTGCAACGGATGCGCAATCACTTGACTTCCGGGGGTGTCTCGCCTAAGGCCTAGGGAATTTTGCATGTCCAATCTTGAATCGGGAGGCGGGCAGCCCAAATATCGACGGATCGTGCTGAAGCTAAGCGGCGAAGCGCTTCGCGAACCCGGAAGCCATGAAGCGATCTCGCCGATCATTGTCACCGATATTGCCAAACAGATCCTCCAGGTCCGCAACCTCGGGGTCGAAATCGCGGTGGTCATCGGTGGTGGAAATATCTGGAGAGGTCTCAGCGCCAGTCATCGCGGTATGGATCGTACGACAGCCGATTACATGGGGATGCTGGCGACCGTTATCAACGGGATGGCCCTCCAAAGCGCACTGGAACAGATCGGCCTCGTGACCCGTCTTCAGACAGCGATTGAAATGGCGAATGTCGCCGAACCATTTATCCTGCGTCGCGCCATCCGCCATCTTGAACTTGGCCGGGTGGTCATTTTTGGCGCGGGCACAGGGAATCCATTTTTCTCGACCGACACGACGGCGGCGTTACGAGCGAGCGAGATCCGAGCTGAGGCAATATTGAAAGCGACCAAGGTCGACGGGATATACGACAGCGACCCCAAGACAAACCCGAATGCGGTTCGGTATGAGACGATCACCTACGGCGAGGCCTTGGTGAAGCGGCTGAAGATCATGGATTCAACCGCGTTCAGTCTTTGTATGGACAACAAGGTTCCGATAATCGTTTTCGATATGTCCGTACCTGAAAATATCAAAAAGGTGGTTTGCGGGGAGACAGTGGGTACGCTAGTGACGGCAGATTGAACCGAGGGTTCGACGATTACTCGAAGATGGTGACGTGACTAATCGGTGAACAGAAAGAGCTTTTTATGAAAGGTGACGATATTCTACTCGAGGCGGAGGAGGCGATGGAGAAGGGTGTGGATTACATGCTCCACGAATTTGCCGCGGTGCGAACTGGAAAGGCTTCGCCGGCGTTGGTTGAAAATATCGATGTCGAAGCCTACAGCACCTCGATGAAATTGAAGCAGTTGGCTCTGATCTCGACGCCGGAACCGCGGTTACTGCTGATCCAGCCTTTTGATGCTTCTGTGACTAAAGATATCGAGAGGGCGTTAAAGGAATCGAAAATCGGGATCACGCCGGCGGTGGATGGCAAGCTGATTCGATTGCCAATTCCGGAACTCTCGGAAGAGCGTCGCAAGGAACTGGTCAAAACCGTGCGTCATATGGCCGAAGAAGCCCGGGTCCGGATCCGGAGCAGTCGCAGGGCGGGGATCGACGGGGTCAAGAAAATCGAAAAGGAAGGCGAAATCACGGAAGATGAACGCCACGATCTGGAACAGGAAATCCAAAAACTGACAGATAAATACGTGAAAGAAGTCGACTCGCACACCGAAACAAAAGAAGTCGATATCATGAGAGTATGACCCGCGTTTGGACCTGCCTTATTTCTGCCGTTTGTTGTTTGATTTCAATCACCGCCTCCGGGCAGTCTCCGAAAGCAAGAGCGGGAACTCCGCCGCCTCCTTCGGTTCCCAGACCGGCTCCGAATTTTCTCTGGAGCGGCATCAATGGGAAAGTCCGCAGTCTTCGTGATCTGCGAGGACATCCGGTGGTGCTCATTTTTGCTGAAAATCCGACTCAGAAAGTCTTTATCAAGCAGGTCAGGGAGCTAAACCGCCGTTCGCGACAATTGACATCGCGGTACACGCTGTTTTTTGTCGCATTTACCAGGGAAACAGGGGCTGTGTTACGGACAGAAATTCCATTCGTGATTCTTCCTGATCCCGGCTCTACCGCTGACGCCTATCGGGTCGGAGATTTCGGGATAGCGATTATCAGTCCGGACGGGAATGTCGACTACGCGACCGATCATTGGATAACGGGGCAGCGGGTCCTTGATGTGATCGTCAACAGTTACGAGTCGCAGGTCCACGGACGCCGGCTTTAGCGAACGCGAATGTCTGCACTCCGTGTGCATTTCTCAAGGGGACGTGAGAAATGCGGGCTAGCGGGCCAAGGCGCCCGTCAGACTTAAGCGGAATGCAGTCTTTGAGGCAGTGACTTGCGATTGCGTGAAAAGGAGTTTGAATGGCCGGCCATCGGTACGGGAGGATCGCTTTGTTTCAGAATCTTGCGAGCGGGTCTCTCAAACCGGAGTCGCATCGCCGGGTGCTTGAACGTCTGGAATCGATTGGCGATTCCGTGCTGGAAGTCACGGTTGAGCCGGCTCTCAACTTGGCCGCGAGAGCTGCGGAGATCGCTGGGGAGAAGTATGACCTTGTCGTTGTTGCTGGTGGGGATGGAACGGTCCGGGAAGTTGCCGGAGCGCTCGTGCAGACCGATATACCGCTGGCAATTGTCCCCTTGGGAACGTTCAATAATTTGGCACTCAGCCTGAAACTCCCGGCAGATACCGATGCGGTTTGTGACTTGATCGAGGCCGGCTTGACCCGGCAGATCGATGTCGGGATCGCGGACAGTCGTCATCCATTTTTTGAAGGCGCCGGTGTTGGTGTTGACGCGGATTTGTTCCCGATCGGAGAAGAAATGAAAAGCGGCCGGTTTCATGGTATCGGTCGTGCCCTGGAACTAGCACTCTTCCATCGGCAAGCCTCCCTTGAACTACGATTCGACCGCCCGGTGGCCGCTGCTTACAAACATTCTTTCCTGGGCGCCGCCCCTCTTAGACGCCGCCGGCACCGGTTTCTCGGCCTCAAAACAAGAGTCCGCTTGCGCTGTTCGTTTGTGGCGATTGGCAACGGGCCATATTACGGAGGGAATTTCAATGTCTGCCCGGGAGCGATCCTTGACGACGGACTTTTCTCGATCGCGGTTTATCGAGATTTCAGCAAGCTCGAGTTGCTACGTCATTTCTGGGCGATCAGTGGCGGGCATCGGCATTACAATCCGAAGATGGAAATGTTCACCGTTCAAAGCGTGGAAATCTGGTCTGGAAAACGTTTGTCGGTGCACGTGGACGGGCATTCGATCGGCACGACTCCGGTCCGGTTCGAGGTCCTTCCGAAAGCGCTAAAGGTCATTACGGGTTGAGAACCGCCAACGCGGCGCGGGCGGCGGCGGTGCGCGTTTCCACCCCGAGCTTCATGAACAGATTGTTCGCGTGTTTCTTTACCGTGTTGATTGACGATTCGAGAATGATCGCTATTTCGGGATTCGTTTTTCCTTCTGCTATCCAATACAGAACTTCCGCTTCGCGTGCGGTCAATCCGAGCGCGAGCAATGCCTTGGGTCCTTTATCGCCGTTTCGATACTCGATTCGCATCATCGAGAGGTTGGCGGAATTTGCGATTGGGAACCGTGCAATTTCAATTTCGCCGCGTTTTTTGTCCACCACGTTCATAGGCACGTGATTGTTCCCCAGGGTGAGCCAGGAACGAACCTCCGCTGGCAGCCGATGAATCGTGCCGGATGGGAAAAAAGCGCTTAGGAGCAGTTGCGCCTGGCGTGTCGCAAAGAGTATCACCCCTTCTTGATCGGAGACCAGAACCGCTTGTTCCAGGGAAGCCTCCAGCTGTTTCTCCGCGTCGAGCCGAAGTTCGATTTCTTCTGCGAGAAGTTCGTTCTTTTGGATGAGACTACGATTCGCTGATTCCAGTTCGGATTGCAGCTCACGTATCTGCAGGTGGATGTTCAAGCGAGCCAGGACCTCTGCCGGTTGAATGGGCTTCGTGAGAAAATCAACCGCCCCAGCTTCGAACGCTGCGAGCTTGCTCGAAAGCTCGTCGGCAGCAGTCATCATCAGGATCGGAATATGTTTCCAGGCCTCCTCGGCCTTAATCCTTCGACAAGTCTCGATTCCATCCATCCCCGGCATCATCAGGTCGAGAAGGATCAGATCCGGGAGTTCGCGCTTCAGTTGTTCGATTCCGCGGCATCCGCTATCAGCGACCAGGACGCGATAACCCGATTCGTGCAACAACCCAAGCAGAACGTCCACGTTCGCCGGGATATCGTCTACCGCCATGACGGTTTTCATCAGGATTCCTGGTTTAGGTGGAATACGTTTTGCGTCCGTTCAGGAAAGGTTTCGGCGTAATCGATTACTAAGGCTTGGGTTGGAGGATTCATTGAGAAGAGGAGAGAATGTCAGCCGGGGCGCATGCCTCTGTGGCAAATCGGTTCCATGATTCTGTGCGCCCTGATGGTTTGCACATTGTCACCGATTGAACGGGCGTAGTCTCTAACCCGTTCGTAGTAGATTTGAAGATTTATTCCGGGTACGAGCAGTAGTTCGCAAATATTCTGGGAGAGATGAATCGCGCGGCGCTGCGGTGCAAGTCGCGGTCATACTTTCCCCGGGGGAATTCCAGTTGATTTACCGGTTATGTCGACCGATTTTTGGTTCCCTTATGACGCTGACCGAGAAGATATTAGCCAGAGCGAGCGGCCGAACCGGCGTGGATGCCGGAGACAATGTTTGGGTCAATGCGGACATCCTGCTCACTCACGATGTGTGTGGACCGGGCAGCATCGGGGTATTCAAACGTGAATTCGGCCAGAACGCCAAGGTCTGGGATCCAACCAAAATCGTCATCATTCCTGACCACTATATCTTTACGGCAGACAGGCTTTCCAATCGGAACGTCGATGTTCTCCGGGATTTCGCGAAGGAGCAGGGGCTTCCCTATTTTTACGATGTCATTGACGACCCGAACGGACATTGGACGTTCAACGCGGCTCGTGGTCAACTCGGGCGTCAGCATGGCTCGCGGTACCAAGGGGTTTGTCATGCAGCTCTTCCTCAACGTGGGCACGCGCGCCCTGGTGAAGTGTTGTTTGGGACTGATTCGCACACCTGCATGGCTGGAGCTTTCGGCGAATTTGCGACCGGCATCGGCAACACGGACGCAGGTTTTATTTTGGGGACCGGCAAATTGTTGGTCAAGGTGCCGGAAACGATGCGCTTTTACCTGGAAGGCGAATTGCCGAAAGGTGTGATGGCGAAGGATGTTATTCTCAATGTTATCGGTGATATCGGTTTCGACGGTGCGACCTACCGGGCAATGCAGTGGGAAGGTCCGGGTGCCTCAGCGCTAAGCATTGACGACCGCATGACGATCGCGAATATGGCGATCGAAGCCGGAGGCAAAAACGGAATATTTCCCGCCGACGCGAAGACGTTTGCGTATGTCGATGAACGTGCGCGGCTCAACGGTACAAAAGCGACCTATGAACCGGTCGAACTCGACAAAGAGCAGAACCTGATTTTCGACAAGGTCTATGATCTTTCGAAACTCGAGCCGACTGTTGCGATGCATCCGAATCCGGGTAACCGAGCATTGGCAAAAGCGCTGGAGCACGTGCGTCTGGATCGCGCATATATCGGGTCCTGCACCGGTGGCAAGACGAGCGATTTTGTGGCGTTTGCAGAGGTCGTAAACGGCAAGCACGTGCAGATCGAAACCTACGGGGTGCCTGCGACATCGGAAGTAGTCAACGAATTGAAGCAAGCGCGGCTGGGCAGTGCTGCGGTCTGGGATGTCCTCGTCGACGCCGGTGTCCGAATGACCGAGAATGCCTCGTGCGCTGCTTGTCTGGGTGGTCCGCAGGATACATTCGGCCGGTTAAATACGCCTCTAACCTGCATCAGTGCGACGAATCGCAACTTCCCGGGACGAATGGGCAGCAAGGAATCCAAAGTCTATCTGGCGAGCCCGTACACGGTTGCAGCTTCGGCTCTCACGGGTCGAGTGACAGACCCTCGTGAATACATTGGTTGACCGATATGCCAAACAAACTCACAAGTCCGGTTTATGTGGTGTCTGACAACATTGACACCGACCAGATTATTCCTGCGCAGTACCTGACACTCGTGCCGACGATTCCAGACGAGTACGAGAAACTCGGTTCCTACGCGATGGTTGGACTTCCAGACGAACTCTATCCAATTCAGTTTATAACCGCAGGAACGGCTAAGACCGATTATAAGATCATCGTTGCCGGCAAAAATTTTGGCTGCGGGAGCTCACGCGAGCACGCGCCGATCGCGCTCGGCGCGGCCGGAGTCGACGCGGTTATTGCCGAATCTTATGCGCGGATTTTTTTCCGCAACAGCGTTGCCACCGGCGAGCTCTATCCGTACGAAGCGCGTGAGCGGTTGATCGACACAGTGAAGACCGGCGATGTCGCCACGCTCGATTTCGATAACGACACTCTTGAGATCAACGGGACCGTTCATCAACTGAAACCGATGGGTGACGTGCGACCGGTGATTGACGCCGGCGGGTTATTCAATTACGCCCGACAAACAGGCATGATCGCCAAGAGTTGATCGGGCCCTAAAGCGATTTTCGGTCGGTGTTCGCTTCATCCGTTGCATGAAGATTTCGATCATCACTGCGTCACTGAATCGGAAAGAGTTCATTGGTGCGGCGATCGAGAGCGTTCTGGCTCAGAAGTTTGCGGATTTCGAGCACTGGATTATTGACGGTGGATCCACCGATGGCACTCTGGAATACCTGAAGCAGTACCCGCATTTGAAGGTGGTGTCGGAGCCGGATCGCGGGGTGTACGACGCGTGGAACAAGGGGATTGATCGGGTAACCGGGGACTTGGTTGGGATTCTGAACAGCGACGACGTCTACGCGGCTCATGCGTTTGAGAATTGCGCGAGACTTATAGCCAGATCACCATTTGCTCAGGTGGTATCGGGTGGTTGCCAGATATTTCGAAAAGGGCCTCGAAGCAACGAGATCGAGATGCATCGATATCAGGATCCTTCGCGATATCGTCTTTCTCTTCGGAATGCGACGCTTGGTTTGCCGATCATCAACGGCCGGTTTTTTCGGCGTTCGGTATTTGAAAGATTCGGGCGATTTAACCTCGATTATCCGGTCGCCTCGGATCGGGAGTTTTTGATCAGGATGTCGCTGGCGGGAACGACGGATGTTTGTTCGTCCGAAGTCTTCTATCGCTATCTTTGGCATAGCGGTTCTCTCACGATGAACGCGGGGAACAAGACCATGCTGAATGGTATTGAGGATGGTCTGAAGATTGTCCGTGCAACGCGTGAGAACAACAGGTTGCGGAACGAAGCGGATGAGGACCTTCGCGATTGGCGCCGTGAACTCCTTGCCACGAGAGTGATGGTTTACGCGGTGATGAAGGAAAGAGGGAAGACATTCGAGCTGGCAAAAGAGGCGATGGCGACTGATCCCTCCTGGCTGTTTGCTTTTGTACGTTGTGGGACACTCGCCGCGGCCCGCCGTGCGCGAACCAAGCTCCGCACCTGGCGCGAAAACTGGAAAGCAAGGTGAATAGTCTGGGACGGAAGATTCGGGTATTGCACCTGATCGATAGCCTCGACTTGGGTGGTGCACAGACCGCCCTGTTTGCATGGCTCAACGAGCATGATCGAAGCCGGTTCGACGTGCATCTCGCTTCGATTCACGGTACGTCCGAGAGTCTTTTCTATCATCGGGCAAACGAACTCCAAATTCCGGTGCTTCCGCTTTCTCCGCGGCGTTGGTTACCGCTTTACGCTTATCGGTTGCCGATCCAGCTGATCATCAACCGCTACGATATCGTTCATTGTCATCTATTCGCGTCGAATTGGATCGGCAAACCACTGGCTCGTCTCCTCGGAGTGCCGGTTGTCGTTTCGGAGGATCAATGTAACGACGCGTTTCGAAGTGGATCAGCGTTGGTTACCCGCATCGACCGATTCGCGAATCGTTTTTGCGATCAGGTCTTCGCGGTTTCACGAAGTATTCGGGATTACCTGGTCGAGCATGAACAAGTACCGCCCGGGAAGATTCGAGTGATTCCAAATGGATTGCCCGAAACGCCGCCGCCGCCACCGCGTCAATTCTCCAAAAAACGTATCGGAGGTGCCGGCCGGCTCGTTTCTCAAAAAAACTTTGAGCGATTTCTTCGGATTGCCCGCCATCTCCAAGGTCTTGATCAAACGTACGAATTCAAGATCGCCGGGTATGGTCCGATGGAGGAGACGTTACGGAGTTTAGCAAAGCAATTGGGAGTGAAAATGGAATGGCTCGGAGCGCAGCCGGCTCTTGATCGCTTTTTCCAGGAAATCGATCTCTTTTTGCTGACATCCGATTTTGAGGGGTTGCCAATGACTGTACTCGAAGCATTGCAAGCTGGAGTCCCGGTCGCGGCGATGGCGGTTGATGGTATCAAAGAGGAGTTTGTCGACGAAGTAGCGTTGCTGACCCCGTCATCAGGCGATTTCGAGATCGCCCAGCGCATCGACGCTTTGATGGCGGACCCGGAGGCGCTTCACTCTCAAACCCAACGAGGGTTCGCACTTGTCTCGAGCCGGTTTTCGGCCAGAAACCAGATCCGTGAGATCGAAAGTGTGTACATTGATTTGCTGACGAGGAAGAGGAGGCTTGAGTAGCGGCGTGGGATATGGCGGAAGGCTGTGCATTCCGGGGAGGAGTTCACCACGGAGGCACAGCGCGGCGAAGCCGCAAGCAAATGAATGCGGTGTCGGCGTGTGGGGGTATCGGCGTGTCGGCGAATAACTAGTGGAATTGGCATCTCATTCTGCTCTGCTTTGGAAGATTCCCGAAGAGTCCCGGACAAGATGATAATAGCCAGGCACGAAAGGGCCCGGAATTGTGAGAAAAACAGCGCCGTCCCATCGGGAGGGTCGAACGGATCCGAGCCACAGCTTCCATCGCCAAAGCTATCCCATGTATAGAGGCTGGACCTTTGGCCTGGACAGGCGATGCCTGTCCTACGTTTTTTCGGCGCGGTAGGACATTGCTAAGAGGGTGACTGGATGAAACACGTTCAGTTTCTGCCCATTGGTTTTCGCGCCGTTCTCAATTTGCAGATGGCAGCCTGGGTTTGCCGTGGCAACGACGTTCGCACCGGTTTTTGCGATGTTATTTAGTTTTCTGCCAAGGAGATTACTGGACATTTCGGGCTGGATCAGATTGTAGATACCGGCACTTCCGCAACACCATGTCGATTCGGCCAATTCAGCGATTTTCATCCCGGGAATCGATCGCAGGATCTTTCTCGGTTGCGCGGTGATTTTCTGGCCGTGGCACAAATGACATGCTTCGTGGTAAGTCAGTCGGTCGATCGCGACTCCGGCTGGTCCGGCAGTTGGTGCGCGGAATCCGATCTCCACAAGAAATTCGCTGATGTCTTTGCATTTCCGCGACCAGAGTGCGGCGCGTTCGGCATAGCGTTTGTCTTCTGCGAGGAGTCGATTGTAGGTTTTCAGGTGCGACCCGCACCCGGCTGCGTTGGTGATGATTGCATCCAGGCCTTCCAAGTCGAATGTGTCCAGGTTCCGCCTCGCGAGTTCGCGAGCTGTCTCGGCTTCTCCGTTGTGTCCGTGAAGCGATCCGCAGCAGAACTGTTCCGGCGGCGTGTGCACCTCGCAACCATTGGCCAGAAGGACATCTGCCGTATCGCGGTTAATATTGGAGAAGACCAGGTCCTGGACGCAACCGGTGAGCAATCCAACCCGATAGCGTGTTTTCCCGCTCGCCGGTTTTTCGACTTCGGCGATAATTTGATTCGAAAATTTTGCCTGAACAGTCGGAGTCTGCGGCTCAAGCTTCTGAAGGCGCTCTGGGAGGAGTTTCGTCAACTCAAGCCGCCTGAACAAACTCTGCAATCCGGAAGATTGATAAAAGTAGAGAAGCCGTCCGACGAACCGGAGCAGGCCTGGTCGCGTAAACAAGCCTTTCAACAGCACGGTTCTGGTCCAATCACGCCGCGGATTCGACAAGACGGATGATTGCTCAATCGTGGCGCGCGCAGTCTCGAAGAGTTGCGAATATTCCACGCCGGCTGGACAAGCGGTCATGCATGCGAGGCAACCGAGGCAAAAGTACATTTCATCGCCGAATAATCTTGTCACTTCCATCCGGCCGTCGGCGATTGCGCGCATGAGCGCGATTCGGCCGCGCGGACTGTTTCGTTCGAGCCGGGTTGCGTCGTAGGTTGGACAGGTGGGAAGACAGAAGCCGCAATGCATGCATTGCTGGATAACCGAATAATCCAGCGTTTTAAGCGAGTCATGCGAGGCACTCATAGAACGAGAACGGAAAGATCAGGCAAGTCGCGATTGGCCCATTGGAAATGTCCAGTCATTTGTCGAAGATCTTTCCCGGGTTAAGGATTCCTTCCGGGTCAAATACGCGCTTGAGTTCGCGAATCACCCGCACATTGATTTCGCCGATTGCTCCCGGCAGAAAGCTCTTTTTTGTAAGGCCGATTCCGTGTTCGCCGCTAATTGTGCCGCCCAATTCAATGGCATACGCAAAGATCTCGGTGACCGCCTCGTGGACGCGATGAATCTCATCTGGGTTTCGTTCGTTGGCGAGAAAGGTCGGATGCAGGTTGCCGTCGCCAAAGTGGCCGAATGTGCCGACAGTCAGTTTGTATTTTTGGGCTGTCTTTTCCACAAACCGGACCATCTCCGGCAACCTGGAACGGGGAACAGTTGCATCTTCCAAAATGGTTGTGGGCGCCACCCTCGCCATCGCCGGAATCGCCATCCGGCGCGCGGTCATCAACCTGGTGGCTTCTTCCGCGTCTTGTGCGACGGAGACGGAGCGCGCACCATTTTCGCGAGCGATATCGGCCATGCGTTGTGCTTCTTCCTCGACTGCCGCCGGATGGCCGTCGCTTTCCATCAGCAGAATCGCTTCACAATCCAGGGGTAGTCCGACTTTGCTGTAGTTTTCGATGCAGCGAATCGTCGTCCGGTCGAGGAACTCCATCGTGCAAGGAATGATCTTGGCTGCAATGATTGCCGAGACAGTGGCAGCCGCTTCATCCATGCGCTCGTATATAGCCAATAATGTTTTGCGCGCAGCGGGCTTTGGAATCAGCTTCAAGAGGATTTTCGTGACGACCCCGAGTGTTCCTTCCGAGCCGATAAAGAGATCCTTCAACGAATATCCAGCGACGTCCTTAACACATTTGTTGCCCGTAAAGAAGATCTCGCCGGTTGCCAGCACGATTTCGAGTCCCATGATGTAATCACGCGTCACGCCGTACTTCAGTCCCCGCAGGCCGCCCGAATTCTCGCTGACATTTCCGCCAATGGTCGAAACCTTCATCGAACCTGGATCGGGCGGATAGAACAGCCCGACTGAGTCCGCTTTCATTGCCACTTCGTTGTTAATGACGCCGGGCTCGACAAGCATCGTCAGGTTGGCAGTGTCGAGTTCGAGGATTTGGTTCATTCGAGCCGTGCAAAGCACCATACAACCCTCAACTGGAACGCTGCCGCCACTTAATCCTGTGCCCGAGCCTCGTGTCACAACGGGTGTTCGATGCTTGGTTGCAAGCCGAAGTACCGTTGCGATTTCATCCCGCGTTTTTACCAGAATGACGGCTCTTGGGAGCTGTTGCAGGATCGGAGTTCCGTCGTACGAATAGGCCAGGAGATCCTCAGGCTGAGTGATCAGTGCTTCAGGCGGAAAAAAGGCGGAGAGTTCTGAGACTATGTCGGTGTTCATCGCATCAGCGAAGACAGATTTATTGTCCGAGAGCCGATCGAGCGTTTCGCTTCAAACCGGCAATGGGTTTCGGTCGGTAGACCAAGGTAGTGTCCTGTACCCGAAATAGCATGTACTTTGTTGGGATCAAAATGGGCTTCGCGCGGCGTGTGAGGGGAATAGCCCTTTTAGTTTATGTTGTTTTGGAGAGAGCACATTTGCTCGAAAATCGCGCTAGCTAAAGCGCTTGCGCGATCTTGGAGCTGAAGGTTTTTTCGTGCGAGCCTTCCTGAACGACGTTACTAAGGTGCTGTGGCGCTGTTTCGAATCTTGTCGTTCGATGGTGGCGGGATCAGAGGCTTGCTATCGACAGTGCTCATCGAGCGACTGATAGAAGAGTCTTCGGATCCCAATTTGATCTCTGGCGTCGACCTGTTTGCGGGCTCATCGACCGGGGCGTTGATTGCTCTGGGATTGGCAGCCGAGATTCCTCTCGATGCAATCAAGGAGCTCTATGTCCAGGCCGGTCCGAAGATATTTTCGGAGAATCTCTTCGATCAAATCCGCGATATCGGCAATCTATTTGCTTCGCAGTACTCGAACAAAGAGCTGGGTCGCTGGCTGTACGAAATCTTCGCAAACAAAACTCTAGGCGACCTAAAACATAGAGTGATCGTCCCGGCATTCGAACTTGATAACGTGCGGGATCTTCAACCGGGCGAGCCGCGCCGATGGAAGGCAAAGATTTTTCATAATTTGCCAAACCGTGAAGCCGATAACAGTCGCCTGGTACGCGACGTTGCGCTCTACACCTGTTCTGCGCCGACGTTGTTTCCGGTTGCGGACGGATTTATCGATGGGGCTGTTGTTGCGAACAATCCAAGTCTTTGTGCGCTCGCTCAAGCCCTTGATCGGCGATGGTGGAGTCACCCGCGTCTTTCCGATGTTCGATTGCTTTCTATCGGTTCAGGCCAGCGAATCACCTATTTGGAAGGGGCTCACCAAAATTGGGGAGTGGTGCAGTGGGGGGCTAAGATTATTCCCATCCTGATGGAGAGTTCCCAGGAAATTACTGACTTTCAATGTGCACAGCTGTTGGGCAGCTCACAGTATTGCAGGGTCCAACCGATCATTGACGCGCATTTCAAGATCGATTCGGTTAACCGGATCCCCGACATGCTGGAGTTTGCGCGGAACCGGGTCGACCTGACCCCACCGATCGTCTGGATTAGAGAGAATTGGCAATCGGGCGTTTGGACGCGGCTGGTGAATCGTGCGCGGAGGTTCGAAAAATAGCGGCATCGAATCTTTCCGGCACTCTCTGTCGCACGGGCGCTGAAGATAAATCTGTGTTCAGACAAAGTATCTCACCAAACCGATTTGACATTGCGGGTCTAAGATGGTGAGATTGAGAGGTTCGGAGAGTTTCGCCAGTATGTCTTCAGCAGACATTAACAACGAAGACTACTTCAAGGATCATCCAAAGCGGTTACCCTCTTTTGATGACCTTTTTCGAGGTCAACCCCAGCTCACTCCTGAGCGATTCTTTCGTAGCCTGGAGCAACAGTCCGGTGGGGAAGGCCATTGCAGTCAGGAGGATTTTCAGCGTGCCGCGTTTCTCTTCCAGCGGCTTCAGTCCTCGCGCCGGTTGATTTCGCGGGTGATTATCTTCCTAGTCGCCGTTTCCATCATCCCGTTTGCGTGTTTGGCGCTTCCTGAAGATTGGAGATTGGCTGTATTTTCCGGCGGGATCTTCTGCGAATTTGTTGCGGGCGGAATTCTCTTTTTTGCCCATGCCCGGTGGCAGGCTCGTCGCAAAGATTATTGCCAATGGCTCCGCCTGGTGCAACGTCGCGCGAACGAGCTTTAGAGTCTGCATCCGGATCTGAGATTTTTCGACTGGTTTGAATTTAACCTTTTCGCAGCCGGCGGTCCCAGTCGAACGCGCGATCTGTTACGATCGTTTCCATCTTTTGGATACGTTGATCCAGTTGAATCAAACGTTGCTCCAGGTCGGCGAGAGAGGCTCCAAGCGGTTGTTCCGCACCCGCAGCGGGTGTCGAAGAACCTGGCCCGCTATCGGTTGCGGACGCAGTCTCGCCGCCTGCCTGAGATTGTGACGCTCTGGAAACACCGTTGACGTTCGTGGGCGCCGGATACCGGGCGTCTACCCGGGTTCTCCATCCCCTGGTCGATGTTCCGTCGGGGCGGCGCCAGACGCGGTCACGTCTGCGAAGAAAAATCGTCAAAGCGATATATCCGAGAATACTGAACAGCCACGCGACACGATAGGAGGCTCCGAATAAGTATGGGCCGGCCCATAGGATCAGGAACCCGACAATTCTGGCGGCCGCCCGATCGACACCGAGTTCCCCGGCAAATCGCCCTAAAGTGCCTGCAACGAGCGGTCGTTCGGACCGCACCAGATCAAGTAGTTTTTTCATGGGTCACGACCTTGTTTGCTTGTTCATCTTTCAGCAGGGTCTCAAGAGCAGTCACCCTATTTTGTATCTTGTCGATCATCTCCGTGATCCGGATGATTCTCGCCCGGTCCTCCGCATTCATATCCTGCTGAGCAGGCGGACGGCAGAGGATGATTTTAAGCGCTTTGCATCCAAAAACGCAGAAAAGCGCAAAGATCGGAATCAACAACCCAAAACTGTGTTCAATTGCGATTGAAAGCATAGGATGAATGAAAACTGCCGGTTAATGGTTCACAGTTCTTCATCTGCCGGACTATGAAGCTTGACCAATCGGTGTCGTCTCCTTTTGCACCGATTTCTTGAGATCGTTCAACTCGGCTTCAATCTGTTCTGATCTCTCAAGATCCTGAAACTGTTTCTCGAGGCTTACGCCCTTTCCATAGTTCACCAGATCCGCCTGCGCTTCCATCCGTTCGATTTGCTGCTCAAAATGTTCAAGGCGAGCGGTAGCAAGGTGCGAATCGGCTTTGCGGAGTTGTTCTTGTGATCTGGTTCGTTGCCGAGCCTGGGTGTGCCTTTGTGCCAAGACGCTCTGCCTCTCCCGGGCGCCGGTGAGTTTCTCTTCCAACTGCGAGATCTCGCTCCGATATTTGTTAATGATTTCTTCCAATTCAGCAATTTCGGTTTCGGCAGCCGCGCTTCCTTCAAGAGCCTGATGTTTTTGCGCCAGAGCTTCGCGGGCCAGATCTTCGCGGCCTTTCTCCATAGCAAGCCTTGCCCTCTTCTCCCATTCTTCAGCTTGGTGGCGACGCGCCGTCAAGTTTCTGTCGGCTGTCATCCGTGCGGCCATGGTGCTCGCGCAAGAAGCTTTGATCTCGATCTCGGTCTCTTCCATCTCTTGGATGATGAGCCGGATCATTTTCTCCGGATCTTCGGCTTGGTCGAGCATGGCATTGATGTTGGAGTGAACGATATCTCTGAATCGACTAAAGATGTGCATTGATTGGTCTCCTCGAGGCAAACAATTAGCAACCCGAATGCCATACAGGGCAAAGATACGTAATACATTGATTAAAAGGATCTTACACCTCAGACAATCCTCGATTTCAAGCTCGCCTATTTGGTCGTATATGCCATATGATGGCGAATATGGCTGATAGTAGGATGGATTCGCCTTCACTCGCGCAACCGAGAGAGGCGGTCGGGGCGAGTGAGTTGTTTCTCCAGTTTCAGCAGCAGGTCGCGCGGGTGGCTGGTCCGATTCGACCTGTCATTCTGATTGGTGAACGAGGTACCGGCAAGGAGCTAGCCGCCGCTAGAATTCATTTCCTCTCCCCGAGATGGAGCAGGCCATTCATCAAATTGAATTGTGCGGCTCTTTCAGAATCGGTGTTGGAGTCGGAACTTTTTGGGCATGAGGCTGGAGCATTTACTGGGGCGCAACAGCGACGTGAAGGGAGGTTTGAGTCTGCCGACGGTGGAACCCTTTTTCTGGATGAGCTCGGGTTGATGCCGTTGACCGTTCAAGAAAAACTTTTGCGAGTGGTTGAGTACGGCGTGTTCGAACGGGTGGGTTCGTCTGATTCGATTGAGGTCAACGTGCGGCTGGTTGCGGCCACGAGTGTTGACCTTCGGTCATTGGTCGATCAAGGAAAGTTTAAAGCGGACTTGCTGGATCGTCTGGCGTTTCAAGTCATTCATCTGCCGCCTCTCCGAGCACGGGAAGGGGACGTCTTGCTGTTGGCAAATCATTTTGCCAGACGATTCGCAGTCGAACTCGGCTTGGGCTGGACACCGATATTTGGTCGCTTGGCGATCGCCGAGCTTGAACGCCATGATTGGCCAGGGAACATCCGAGAGTTGCGGAATGTCGTCGAACGAGCCGTCTATCTTTCGGATCAGGCTGAAATTACGACTATCGTTATCGATCCATGGATAGCGCCGTTTGATTTTCGGCGACCTGCCGAAACAAATACAGGTTCGAAGCCGCAAATGTCGCCGGAATATTCACCGATCGATTTCGATAGCGCTGCCGCAAATCACGAAGTTCGGTTACTCCAGGAAGCGCTCAAAGCTTCGCGGTACAATCAACGGGAAGCTGCGAGGTTGCTTGGACTGAGCTACGATCGATTTCGAGGGCTCTACCGGAAATATCAGGCGACGCTTGAGCGAGAATAGGAGGGCGCGGAGATACGGAGGAGGACACAGAGGATCGGATTAACCACAAAGGCACGGAGAGCACAGAGTTTCGGATTTTTAGTTGGGTTGCTGCCCGGACTGGGCGATATCGCGTTGAACTCGCCATGATGACCGGCAGGTCTTTAACGCAGGATATCAAAATCCTCAGTAAGCGATCCAGTCGACCGCATTGAACCGAACTGGGACAACCAAGGATGGGCCCGGCCTACTAAGCCGAAGAGCTCTCGCGGATTAATGACGTATTATGGATGATCAAATCACAGACAGTTTTCGAAGGCTCGCGCGCGAACGGAGCCATCAGGAATCGAGGCAAAGTTCCGACACCAACCGGATGCTGATTCAAACACTTGCATTGATAAACGGTGCGGCCGCAATCTCGGTTCTGACCTATCTAGGGCGGCACGGTGCAGGGAGCGGAAAGTCAGCCGCAATTCTTACAATAATCTGTTATTGCCTAGGGGTTTTCAGCGCGACATTCGCTGGCTTATTTGTTCGACGAACCAGTCAGGAGTGGGCCAGTTATTGGGAAATCCAGGCGAATCCAGAAGGATCACCACAAAGCCGGGCGATAGATCATCATCGGCATTTAGCAATGAAGAGTAAGCGATGGTCGACGGGATTGGTGTTGTCCAGTGAAGCATTCTTTCTGGTCGCCAGCTTGACGCTGGCACTTTCTTTAAGCTGAAAAGCTACGTTGTATTTAGTTTGGGATCGATTGGGACCAATGCAACTGTCTCCGCGGTTGGATTATAAAACGGTGCACCAGCGATGGGCGGAATTCTGACGTTCCGTTCAGGAGTTTGCGCGATTCAACTAAATTAAAACCTTCTTAGGAGCTGCTTTCTAAACGGTTCTCGTTCATCCTTTGCGCTTCATGTACATTCTACGGCCCGGCCTGGGAATCCTCTGTTCAATCGGTCTCTGTTTTGGGATAGCCCCGAGCATTTACGCGAGTTTTGACGATGCTGTTGCTGCGCTGAAGAGCAACGATACCGAACGTGGCATGTCGCTATTGACCGATGCAGCCAATGCCGGAGATGTCAAAGCGATGCGGAAACTCGGGGACATCTATTTAAACGGCGATGGAGTGCCGAAAAATCCGAATGAGGCTTTGAAGTGGTTTCAAGCCGGGGCACGAGCAAACGACGCGCTTTCAATGAGCGGGGCCGCGTTCATCTACCTGACCGGACAAGGTGTTCCACAGGATGTAGCGACGGCTCGCCAGTTGGCCAAGGCTTCGGCCGATCTAAACGAACCATCGGGAGAATGGCTATACTATCTAACAGTGGCCACTGGTCCCGAACTCCGCTACCTCGTCAATGGTGTACCGGATATGGGAATTTACTCTCGTTTGGCCAAACGCTCGATCGAAGAAAGGGCCTTGGATATCGCAGGATATTCTGCTTTGGCGAAAGCCCTGAACCAGCATTATCCGCAAGCCTCTATTTCTGCGATTACGGAATTAACGGACCGCTCTGCTCCGGGTAACAGGGATTTGGCTCTTCGTCTTCTTCAACAAATGCCTCAGCTTTCTCAGCAACTGACCAAGGTCCGAGAGATGCTGGAAATTGAGAAGCGGTTTGGAGAAAGTTTCGCTAAACCGGGCATGTTTGTCGATGTGCTTCGGACCGCTTCGGCCGCGGCCGCGACTCGCGCAAAAGCCAGTCCTGGCGGGACAACAAATCTCGTTAAAACAACCATTTCTCAACCACTGAGCGGGGCCGTTTTCTTGCCGGTTTCCGTTCAACCTTTCGACCATTTCTATCTCGTCGAGGGTCATTGGGAAGAGACATGGACGTTCAAGGTGGGCAACACCTCCGTCGATGTGCCGATTGATTTTCAGGCAGATGGCCTGGGAGGCGCCAATTACCAAACCAAATCGTCGTGGTAGTTTAGGCGAACAGTCGAGGCACGAGCTAATCAATCAATTTAGTCACGGGATTATTAATTCGTCAGCCTTTGTCGTTAGATTTGATTATTAGTCAGCCTTTATCATAAGATTTGACGAGTGTATACGGACCGGCAGGTATAGGCTCATGCCGAGCTTGTCGGTAAGCGTGGAGCAGCTCTACTACCTTTTTTCAGCGTCGGATCGCTTCATCACTAATCGTGTCAGGGTGCAGATACTTTGGAATTCCAATCATTCCAAAACTGCGTTGCCGTCGAACCCAGACAAACATGGTTAACACAGGTTTCGTTGCAATTATTGCATTACAATACCGCAGGTAGTCTTTCTAATACAGGCCAAATGAGCGAATGCATTCGGAGATTGACAAACAGTTGTTCGTGGCGCGTAATGAAAGCCGGATTTCGGGAATGCTGATTGTTGTTTCACCAGCACGGGGACCCAGGGACGGGGCTGACCTTCATTATAACCCTTCAATAAAAGCAGTAACCGAAAACGAAACATGAAGACCTCCTCTAACAGATGGACTTGTGTCCATCTTAAGAACCTAGCTGCATGGGGGATACCCTTGGCGATGCTCACTATATTCGCTATGCCGGCCATGGCGAATCATATAGACACAGCCACAGTCACACCAACTTGCGACCAGTATACCATTTGCGTTCAAGCCTCGGACTTGAATCCGGGCCAGAGTTACACGATCACCTACTCCATAACAGTGACGCCGTCGTCGGGGACGCCGATGACGACTAGCAATTCGATTCCTTTTACGGGCCCTAAGAATGGTATTTTCAATACCTGCCTCACGCAACCGTGGGGGCCGCTAATCGGTACTAACACTTTCTCGGGTTCGGCCACTCTGGTAGGAGAGAATACAATCCCGATCACCTTTTCGCCGACCAAATTAAAGTGCGGAATGCCAACACCGACGCCGACACCGACACCGACACCGACGCCGACACCGACACCGACACCAACACCGTGTCCTCCGTGCGCGAGTTCATGTATCCAGTCGAACTTCAACGGCACGGCGATTCCGGCTGGCGACACTGTCTGGTTTAATGCCCATATCAAGGCCAGCGGGATACCTTCCTCCGGCGCAACGATCACGTTCTGCGGTTTGACTGTTACGTCCAGCGCGTTCTCGGCGAACGTTCCAAACGGGGTAATTATTTTCAGCCCGAGCGCCTCGTGCGCCTCCACTTCGTTTAACAGCAGTACGAATACCTGGACCACGACCGTTCCGATCTCGGGGAGCGATGAAATTTTCGTGACCGGGCTGGCTCTCCCACTGCCAAACGGTTTGCCGGGCGGCGGTATTTCGCCAAACTTGTGTGGTATCTACAGCGCCTCTGTGCCTGGCATATCTCTGCAATGGCAATGGGGTGCGGCAGTCTACACCTGCTGGCCGCCAGCTCCTGGTGTCTACAACCTGCTTAATGTCAAGCCGACCCACCAGAACGCATGCAACGTGAACAACGGTGACCATGCGGGGACTCCAGAAAATGCGTCCTTCCAGTGTGTTACCGGTGGAGCTACGGGCGGTGGCGGGGCGAACTTTACTGGTTCATGGAGCGGTACGGTCTCGACAGGGCAGCTCTGCGTACCGTAAGCAGTCCCTGATGGTACATGGACGGGTTGATTTAACGTAACGTTGAGGCGTAGCCGAATGACGATCGGCTACGCCATTTTTATGTCCGCTGCTAACGTCGCTTCCCAAGGGTTAACGCTCGGGAAAATCGATTTTTACCTTTACACAAACCGGTTTGCGACGATTTTCGTCCGTCGGAGACGTGCGGATTTCAGCCAAAGCCTTTTCAATCATCACCCTGTTGGCGACTTGCCTCTTTGGAGCGATAGGATGGGGTAGTTATTCGCTTTACCGGATCGAGAAGCAAAAGCGACTTCTTAGCAATGCGAGGATCGCTCTGGAAAAACATGGAACCGAACAGGCATGGTTCTGGGCTTCTCAGGCTTTGCAGAATAAGCAAGACGGAATCGAAGAGACCCGGCTCATGGCAGATATTGCGCAATCTGCCGGATCGCCCTACGCGATCTCCTGGAGAGCTCAAGTGGTTAGATTGGAGCCCAAGCTCCTCGAAAACTACCTGGCTTGGGCGGACACGGCGCTCGTTTTTGGGGACTTGGTCGCGGCACGTATCGCGCTGGATGCAGCGCCGAAAGAGGCACAGCAGAATGCCTCCTGGCACAGCTTATATGCGGGCGTAGCGAGCAATACTGGGCAATCTGCGGTCGCTGAGTTTCATTTTTCGGAAGCGGTACGACTTGACCCGCAAAACCCCACCCATCAAGTAAATTTAGCCACCTTCCAGTTACGCTCGCCAAACCCTGAAATTGCCGAGGCGGCGCGAAAGACGCTTGAATCACATAGCGGAATTGCCGCAGTTCAGATCCTGGTTTGGAGAGCTCTGCTAAAAGATACAATTCGCCGAAACGATTTGGAGCTCGCCAAGGCTTACAAGGAACGTTTGTGGAGCGACCCCCGCGCAGAGTTTGGTGATAAAGCAGATTGTCTTGAGGTAGCCCAGCGAGAAGGGAATTTGCAGGTGTCTTTGGAACGGCTGCAAAGTGAGGTGGGTAATCAACCGGAAAAAGCAGCGCTTCTAATCTACTGGATGATGAATCATGGGCTTGCCCGCGAAGCGGTTGCCTGGGCGGACACGGTTTTTCCGGCGAGCGTTGCGAAACTGCCCATACAGATTGCGGTAGCAGATGTCTTGGTGCAAACGAAGGAATGGTCGGAGCTTCGCGAACGGATAGCGAATGAGAAGTGGAACGGGTTTGATTTTATTCGGCTGGCCATGTTAGTCCGCATCAGTCGGGAAGAAGGTCTCGTCTGGCGCGCGGACTGGAATAAACTGACGCAATCGGTTCCAATAGACGGAGGAAAGATGCCGCTGGGCCGACTAGTGCAGTCGTGGGGATGGACAGCCGAGTCGCGCGATTTGTATTGGCAGGTCGCGGATGCTTCGGCGCCGGAAGAACGCGAAGCACTTGAGCGGCTTTGGAGAATATACGAAGACGATAAAGATACCGCAGGGCTGCTCCGCGTCGCCACAAAGCAGTACGAGGAAAATCCAAACAACGTGGTTGCGCGAAATAACTACGCATTTCTCCTGTTGTTGTTGGACATTAACCGAGAAAAAGCGGTGCGGCTTGCCGAAGAAACTGCGAAGCAGGCACCAGACCAGCCCAATATTGCAGCAACTCTGGCATTCGCTCGATTTCGGCAGGGCAACCCAGAAGTAGCGAAACAAGTGCTGGAAAAATTCGATGAACAGACGCTGGAAAAGCCTGGTATTGCTTTGTACTACGCCCTCTCGCTGAGCGGCTCAAAAGAATCTGACAAGGCATTGCACTACGCGCAGATCGCCGAGCGATCTCAGAGCCTGCTTCCGGAGGAAGCGGTTTTGGCAGGAAGAGTCGTTGGTGCGCTGGACCGGTAATTTGGAGCGAAGCATCAATCGCGAATTGCATTGTCCAAGGTTTGGCTTCGTGGTAAGAAGCCTTGCTCGTGGCCTACCCTATCGTCAGCAGTGGTACTTTGCCGCAAGCTGCAGAGGGGATGCTTAGCTGTTCTCTTTGTGGCTTGGCTTGCCAGAAGCTCGCACTCGGGATGCTGGTGGTAGAGGAGGAAATGAATCTCGTCAGGCGCCGCTTGACGCTGCACTTGTTATGGTTGGCCGCGTTCCTGTGCAGCGTGGCCACAGCACAGGCAAACCTACTTTCTGACGGCGATTTTGAAACGCCCGGTAGCTCTTTGACCACCAACTTTATCGGTCTCATCTCCTCGGGAAACCAAAACGCGCTCACGGGGTGGCAAGCGCAACAGGGCAATCAGTCGTCAGGAGATGTCTATTATTCGGCCAACAATTCGTCGAGAGCTTCGATCCCGAATGCCGAGAGCGGAAGCTATTGCGTTCAGCTTTCCAGCACGACCGGTCCTGCATTTAACAACGGTTCCTCGATCAAACAGTCATTTTCAGCTATCAGCGGAACCCACTACTCTCTGTCATTCTGGATTAACAGCACGGCCAATGGGCTTGCATTGAATACTTCAACGATTGATTATTCTATAACCGGCGCAGGATTGAACTTCAGTCAAACGGCGACTACGCAGGCGGCGCCGGTCCTCCCCAACAAGAATCAGCCGTGGACGCACGTGACGTTTAACTTCACCGCGACAAACGCCGGCACCGTCACTATTACATTCACTGATGACAAGAGCAACGGGACCAACAGCGTCTCGCTTGACAATGTTGATCTTGAGTCTGCTCCGGAGTACTCGCACTGGTCTGTGTTTGCTATTTTCGGCATCGCTTGTTTAGCTCTCGAAACTCGTCGTCGGCATAAGGCTCGTGAAAACGTCGGGTAAAGCTCCTGGGCGGTGGGTTTGTACCCTTCTTGTTCTGTTTGTTCCTTGGGTCCTTCTGGTCTTCCACTTGAGCAGCTTTTGGTCCATCGACCCCGAATATAGTTATGGCTGGGTTGTACCGCTGATGGCGGCATTCTTCTTTTGGCAGAAATGGAGAACACATACGGCTTATCCGGGTGAAGCCGGAGAGCGCTGGCCAGTCATTTGGGCTGGTTTTGCGGCTGTGCTGTTGGCCCTGGTGTGGTTTGTGCACGAAGCGGTTCCGGATTGGAGTGTGGTGAACTGGGTCTTTGCCATAACCGTGGTTTTTTACCTGTATTCGCTAGTCGCATCTCGATGGGGTGGGTCGACCGCACGGTATTTTGTTTTTCCGATCGCGTTCGTTCTCTGTGCAGTGCCATGGCCGCAGCGCCTGGAGCTAATATTGGTACAGGGACTGATGAAAGAAGTTGCGCGTGCAACTGTCGAAATAGTCGCCTGGTTTAACGTTCCCGCGCTTGCTACAGGCAATGTCATTTTGATACCCAACGGAGTGGTTCGTATCGATGAAGCGTGCAGCGGTGTCCGCTCTTTACAGTCGATGCTGATGATGTCTCTCTTTTTTGGGGAACTATTGAGGCTGAAAATGTCGAGGCGACTCGGTCTGATTTTTCTAGGCCTGATTTTCGCACTGTTTTTTAACTTGGCTCGAACCGTAACCCTCGTGTGGATTGCCAGCGCTAACGGGCTCCGGGCGGCGGAAAGGTGGCATGATCCAGCCGGATTGAGTGTCCTGTGTCTCTCTGTTTCATTACTTTGGCTGGTTGCTCAGCCTTTCGCGAGAGGGACGGCTCACATAGAAAAAAACGGCGGCCTGGCTCGACTTGAGCCATTCCCGATTGGTTTGATAGCCGCATTCAGCGGCTGGTTTCTGTTCTTCATCGTCGGAACCGAGATTTGGTACCGGCGAGGTGAGGCAGGTCTTGCCCCTGCTCGGCAGTTATCGATTGTTTGGCCGACAGACGTCAGTGGTTTCTCTAAAATCTTGATCCCTGACTCGACTCGACGAGTTCTTCTCTGCGACGACGCGAAATGCGCCTTTTGGCGAGACCAGTCTGGAATCGGTTGGTCATTCTATTCTTTAATCTGGAACTCTGGGCGAACTTCGACGCAGTCTGCGCGGATTCACCGCCCGGAGAACTGTCTCCAGGGTTCTGGTGCAATCTTAAAGGCAGAGTTAGACAACACGCCGGTCGCTGTGGGTGGCACATTGTTGGCGTTTCGAACATACTTGTTCGAACTTAATGGACTACCTTTACACGTGTTCTACCTAATTTGGGAGGACGGTAATAGAGACCTTGATCCAGCTGCGCTCGGACAGGATTGGTCCGGCATTAGCCGGTTGCAACGCGTTTGGTCAGGTCAAAGAAACCTTGGCCAACAGACTCTTGAGATCGTGCTTTCCGGAGCGACTAGCGACCAGGAAGCAAGGACGACTCTGAAAGCCGAACTTGGGAAAATTGTCCGGATCCGCTCTTGAGAAAGGGAGCGTTACCAGCGCCATCAGAAGATTCACTCGCTTTGTCCGTTGAGAACGAGAAAGTTACAATGCGGAATATGGAGCCTAGGGGATTCGAACCCCTGACCTCCTCAATGCCATTGAGGCGCTCTACCAACTGAGCTAAGACCCCGCGCTTTTCTGAGGGAGTCCGAAAATAGCGCGATTTCGTTTGAAGAAAAGTGAAATCTAGCCCGGCCGGGCGATGCCGCGCTCTATTTTGAAGGCTTCCATTGAAAGTTGAAACACTTTACAAGCGAACCGGACGTTATGTTTGAGATTCCTATTCCACTGCATCCGGCGATCGTGCATTTCCCCATCGTGTTGATCTTCCTCGGAGCCATCCTCTCGACTTTAACGATCTTCACGAGACGAGGTGCACTCCCTCAATATGCGGCTCTGACGCTGATTTTGGCTGCCGTTGCTGCGCAGGTTGCAATCGGCACCGGAGGAGATCAGGCGGAAGCGGTTCTCAAGCGGATGCCCGAAGCCAAACCGCTGATCCTTGTGCATGCAGAGTGGGGCGAATGGGTGCGCAACGTCGCTTTTGTTGCAGCGATCAGCGCCGTGATCGCGCTTGCGTTTTACCGTGTCACCAATATTCGGCGTGTCCTGGCGTTTATCACGACAATCATTGCCGGAGCAGCGTGCTATTGCGTGTTTCAAGCCGCGGAACATGGCGCATCGATGGTGTATCATCACGGCGTTGGCGTGCAAGTAATCGCTGAAGGAACCAGTCCCAGCGCTACGGTGGCGCCCCCTGGCGAATCCGCCAATCCTCCCGGTCTTTCTTCGCCACCCGCAGCTGTTGCTCAGCCGACCCTCTCTGAACCGCCGGCAACGCCCGCGGGTTCACCCACACCCGGTGGCTAACTTCGAGGCTCGAAGTGCGAGTCTGTTTTCCCGGCAGAGCTTTTTTTCATTGTTCCGCAGGAACTGTGACAACGCGGTGAATGTGATAAACTCGCATTTATGAAATCCTCCAGAATCGGTTTTGTGGGTGTGGGACGAATGGGAGCGAACATGGCGCGGCGGCTGCATGAGGTCGGGCATCCTGTTGTTGCGTTGTACGATACCAACACCGCGAATGCTTCAGAACTTGCAGAGGAAATCGGCGGCGAAGCGGTGGAAAAACCGTCCGATGTAACCGCCCTTTCCGATGTCATTTTCACCGTCGTCACGGACGACGCCGCTATGAAAACGATCTTTTTTGGATCCGATAACTTGTTCACCGATGCAAAGGGAAAGTTGTTTATTAATTGTGCAACGATCAGTCCGGCGGTTCATGTCGAGATCGAGCAAAAGGGTCAACAGCTCGGCGCCGAGGTCCTGGAGGCGCCAATGGCATCGAGTCTGACGCATGCGCGCGAAGGAAAACTGTACATGATGCTGGCTGGCGCTAAAGCGAGTTATCTGAGAGCGGAACCGGTCCTCAAGGATCTCACAGTTTCAGTCCGCTATATTGGAGGCCCTGGAAAAGCCGCGGAGCTCAAAGCGCTGGTCAACATGGTAATGAATATCAATACCGCCGGACTCGCGGAAGGACTTGGGCTCGCCGAGGCGCTCGGTCTGGATTTGAAAATCGTCAAAGATGTTTTTTCGCAGACTGGGGCCAACTCGAGAGTCCTCGAAACCGATGGGCCGGACATGTTGGACCGTGAGCACTCAACCTATTTTTCTGCCTCGCATGCCGCAAAAGACTCAGGTATCGCACTTGATTTGGCGAAGCAACAGGGGCTTTACCTGCCGCTTGTAGCAGCGTCCAAACGGCAATTCGACCAGATGGTGAAAGTCGGTTTAGGAGAAATTGATAAATCCGGAATCTCCGAACTGACCTTCAAATCGCGAAAGGCAAATTTGGCGCAAGAATAGTTCAGATGCCGGCTGCTCCCGAAATATCGACCGAGACAGTGACCGCGCCAGACGGTCTAAAGCTGTTTTGCCGCAAGTGGGAGGTCGTGGATCCAGACACCGCGACGGTGATTATCGTGCACGGACTCGGTGAACATTCCGGCCGTTACGTTCATGTCGGGAACTACTTGGCAAAAGCCGGATTCCGAACAATCGCATACGATCAGCGAGGTCACGGGCGGAGCGGCGGCAAGCCGGTGTACGTGAATCGGTACGACGCACTGGCGAGCGACGTCGAGTTCATCGTGAACCGATTCAGACGGGGACCGACATTCCTTTTTGGACACAGTTTTGGAGGGCAAGTGGTTCTTTGGAGCGCACAACATATTCAGCTTCGAGTGAACGGCTTGATAGTGGGCTCCCCTTGGCTTGCGCTCACTCGCAAACCAGCGAGTTGGCAGATGACGATTGCGAAGATTTTGAATGGCCCTTTTCCAGGGTTTCGCTTTCCGAACGGCATCAACTCCAAGCAGCTATCGCAGGATCAGGCTGAGTTGGATTCGCTCGACGATCTCGACCTGGTCCACCCATTCATAGCCGTTCGCACTTACTTTCGGGCACAAGAAGCAGCAACTGCAATTCTTGGCGTCTCCTCAATGAACTATCCGATCCTCTATGCACACGGTGACGCGGATCAGGTGATCTCCTTCGAGGTCGCTCTCGACTATTTCAAGCGGCTGCGTGCGCCCTCCAAGCAGATTATAATCTATCCCGGCATGCGTCATGAACTTCACAACGAAACGGCGCGTCTCGAGGTGTTGGCGGATTATGTGAAATGGATGAAATCGGTTATTCGAACCGGATCCCCTGGGCGAGCGGAAGTTCCGAGCCGTAATTGATCGTTGCGGTTTGGCGGCGCATGTAAGCTTTCCATGCGTCACTGCCGCTTTCGCGGCCGCCACCGGTCTCTTTTTCACCGCCGAACGCTCCACCGATTTCGGCGCCGCTTGTCCCCAGATTTACATTTGCGATTCCGCAATCGCTGCCGGCCACGGAGAGAAATCTTTCGGTTTCCCTGAGATCGGACGAAAAGATAGCGGAACTAAGACCTTGAGGCACAGCGTTGTGCATTGCCACCGCCTCTTCAAAATCCGAATAGGTTAGTACATAGAGGATGGGCGCAAAGGTTTCCTGTTGAACGACAGGCCATTCGTTTCGCGCTTCGGCGAGACAGGGGGTAACATAAAGTCCACCCGGATATTCCGGACCTTCAAGTCTCTGGCCGCCGTAGAGGATGCGGCCGCCGACTGATTTCAGTTCGCCAAGCGCGGCATCCATCGCGTTGACCGCTTCCTGGTCGATGAGCGGTCCCATTAATGTCCCGGGGACCAACGGGTTCCCAATCTGGACCTGGCGATAAGCCGTTTGCAGGGAATCGCCAAACTGTTGCTTCACCGATTCGTGAACGATGAGCCGGCGAGTGGTGGTACAACGTTGGCCGGCGGTTCCGACGGCGCCGAAGAGAAGCGCTCTTTTCGCGAGGTGCAGGTCTGCGGAGCCAGTGACAACCACAGCGTTGTTGCCGCCAAGTTCGAGAAGGGTGCGCCCGATGCGATTTGCGACCGATGCCGCGACGGCACGTCCCATGCGAGTGGAACCGGTGGCGGAAATTAATGGCACACGTGGATCCCCCGCAAGCCGTTGACCAATCGATGGTCCGCCGACGACCAGACTCCAGATTGCCGGATCGACACCTGCATCGCGACACACCTGCTCGGCGATCCGGGTGCACGCGATAGCGGTCAATGGCGTCTTTTCTGACGGTTTCCATAGAGTGGCATCCCCGCAAACAATCGCCAGCGCGCTGTTCCAGGACCAAACTGCCACAGGAAAATTGAAGGCGGTGATCATGCCGACGATGCCCAGCGGATGCCAGGTCTCGAGCATGCGATGATTGGACCGTTCGGAAGCGATTGTCAGTCCGTACAATTGACGCGAGAGGCCATGCGCGAAGTCGCAGATATCAATCATCTCTTGAACTTCGCCCTCACCTTCCGACAGGATTTTGCCCGCCTCGAGTGAGACGAGGCGGCCTAAGGGCGTCTTCAATTCGCGAAGTCGCGCGCCCAGCTTACGTACCAGTTCGCCCCGCTGCGGCGCCGGCACCGTTCGCCAGGCGAGGAACGCCCGCTGCGCATCCGCAACGACCCGATCATAATCGGCAGGTGTTGCCTGCGAGACACGGGCCAAAAGAGTCCCGTCGATCGGGGATCGCTTTTCCAGAAGGTCACCGCTCCCGAACCACTCTCCGGAAAAGACACCTCGCTCATTTTCCGTCAATCCTAACAATGGAAATATCTCGGATTTGACGGAGCTGACAGTGGAGGCCGGCACCGGTGGTGACTTGATTTCCATGACGATGTAACTTCGGATGAAAGCTGTGTTTACGCCTGAACCGATATGCGTGGTGCGACCGTTTCCGCCTCTCGGTAGACGCGGCCGCCCCATTGCGTGTCAAAAAACTGACCGAGCGCGATCGACTCCTGTTTCCCGAACCCACTCGGTAAAAGCCCTCGTGCAAACAACTCAAGCACTGCAACCACCCCTGCGGCGGTCGAGAGTTGGAGAGCTGAGAGCGGGCGTCCGCTGACCGTACCGGCATAGATTTTCTTCACGAAACTCCTCTGGATGAGGCCCGCTTCCTCGTTCCCGACGCTATTAACGTAGACGACAACTACATCACTGAAAGTGAGTGGTACTTCCTGGTCGAATATCTGAGTTAGCAGGTCTTGTTTTTGGCTAAGGTTCAGATCGTTTAACAGAAACTTCATCAGGTCGCGATGCCCGGGGTATCGAAGTGTTTTATAATTCAGTTCGCCAATGCGCCCCTCAAATGTCTCACACATGGTCGCCACTCCGCCGGACGTGTTGAAGGCTTCATATTCGACACCGTCTATCGTTAAATGCTCCACGCCATCCAATGGCAAAGTTGGAATTCGGCGCCCCTGGTAGAGCGCTTCACCGCAATGGCAATACTCATTGATGAGGCCGGCTGTGCTCCAGCTCAGGTAGTATTTCATCTGGTTGCTCGCCGAGAGAGGGAGTGCGCCAACGCGCATTTCAACCGATCGAACGATCTTGAAAGAATCCGCAAGGCCGCTGGCAATGATGTTAATCGCGCCAGGTGCCAAGCCACACTGAGGCATGAATGTCGCAGGCGAATTCCGTGCGAGGTCTCGGACAAAATTTGCGGTCTCAACATCCTCGGTCAGATCGAAGTAGGACTTTTCGAAGTCGGCACACGCTTTTGCGATCGTCTTATTCAGGTAATAAGGGGCCGCGCTGATGATTGCATCGCAAGCACGGACGAAGCCGTGCAGCCCTGACTCGGAATGGACATCGAGCTTGTGAAAGTGTCCCTTGCGCAGCCCATCAAGATTTTCCCGCGGAACGATATCGCCGAGCAGCGTTGACTCAACGAAACGTGTTGTGTCCAGGAGTGCGGCAATGGCCACCCCAACCTTTCCCGCCCCGATTATTCCGACTTTAATCGCCATTGCTCTTTAGATCCGATTTTCCTCTCTGAAATCCCGAGCCGCTCTCTGTGCGACCAAAAAATCTCAGACTGTTATAGGTGGTTAGTGTTCCGCGTTGGCCAGAGACTTCTCCACCGGCCTCTTCTCGACGGCCACAGACGCCTGAAGGGCTCTCGGATCCGTCGCCTCAATAATTACACTGACGGACTTTTGGTTAAATCCTTTAAAGCCGCCTTTGCGTTGAAGGTTTTCCAGATGGCTGCCAATTGCGCCGTTTTGGATGAACCCTGCCGCCTGCTCCTCTGTTATCAGGTTCCTGGACACCAAGGATTGAACTCTTGCCGGGTATACGGTCCATCGCTCTCCTTCGGTAAACGCCTGTTTCAGAAACGCGAAATCCGAAAACGGTTTCATCGTTGTCACCCCTTCGGAAGCCAACTGGTCGCGTAGCAGCGAAAAATCGAATCGTGCTTCCAGGTGATGCATGCCTGCCTGCAACAGACTGTCACCGTGAAGTCCGCACCAGAGCCCTACAGTGGATAGCCGTGGCGCCTCTGGCAATCTTTCGATCGAAAAATCGATGGTTTTTTCCTCCGGCATGAGGTCGACATCCGCAAATACAGTGATTCCCGTAACGTAGTGCTCAAGAATCTGGGCACCCCATCCGGCTTGGTCGCCCGCATAATAGCGTTCCCGTTTTGTGAATCCGAACCGGAGCAGGAACGTGACAAGATCTGCAAATAACCGGCGTGAGCAGCGGAACGTGTGGTGATCATGGTTGCTCCATCCGAGTCCAAGGAGATCCTGGCGCCGTTTTTGGATCTGGCCCGCCCGGTTGCGCATTTCCCAGAAGGCTCTTTCTTCCGCGAAAAACAGTTCACAGGCGACGTCCGCGCCTACCGTCGCAATTGTCTCGCGCTGGATATCGAGCAGATGGGCGATGCCTTCAGCGTCATCGGCAAAATCTCTTTTCCGGCTCCGCCATAGCTCCCGGGTCTTAAGGGCCGCGCAGGACCGATCCGTTGTGACTTTGCAGGGCGTGAAGCCGCGGTACCCCAGCCGTTCCAATGCGAAAAATCGATGGTTTCGTTCAGTGGAGACGGCAACCGATCTCAACCCAGCTCCGTACTCCCCTTCGATCTCAGCATCGAGGTTGTGGCGTGCGACAAAGTCGACAATTGACTCGACCTTGATTGCAAGAGTTGCGGGGACACCTTCCTCGCTTCCGCCGGGACGGACCAGAACTCGAGGCATCATCGCTTGAGGATGATAGTAAACCTCGGTACCGGCCGGAGCTTCTACCGACTCGCGCACAAGTCCGGCAGCAACCAGCTCTTCGACCTGTTCAGCGTCGATCGAGAAGTTGTCGACCCATTCAAAAAAGTCGGTTCCAGTCCGTTCGCGCATCTGGTTGGCCAGGTGATTTGCGAACGGATTCTGGTTGAGAAAAGCGTTTACAAACCGGCGCAATAGCGCCTCGGTTTGGTATGCCAGTGGCCAGTCAAATTCAGTTGGTTGTGGCGTCGTCAGCTGCGAGTTCATCAGTCCCCTTCGGTCGTTGACACAATCTAGGCCTGGAGCAGTGTCGATTCACACAATATTCATCCCGTGCGGCCGAGGTCGGATAGGGGTTTCATTCCCGGAGAGGGGGTTCGCCACGGAGGAGGACACAGAGGAACGAAGGAGTGCACAGAGATCTGGATTAACCACAAGGCGCAGAGGACACAGAGGTTCGGATTTTTGAGATGTCAATGTCCGGACTGAGGCGATCTCGCGTTGAACACGCTGCAAGGACGTGGACGCGAGGAAAACGCCTTAAACTTCGAACTTCGAACGCCGAACGGCGGGAAAACACACTAAACCCTACAGACAAGTAGAGTTTAGTTGCGTCCTGCGAATGATTGCGTAGTTTTGCGATTATGTCCTCCACCGAATACGCTCATCCTGAAGCATTGGTCAGCACGGAGTGGGTTGCCGAGCACCTGAAAGATCCGAAGGTGCGGATTATCGAGAGCAACGAAGACGTGCTTCTGTACGATACCGGTCACATTCCTGAAGCTGTCCATGTTGATTGGCGGCGCGATCTGAATGACCAGACCGTGCGCGATTACCTCGATCCAAAAGGGTTTGCGGAATTGGCAAGCCGGATCGGAATCACACCCGAAACCACCGTCGTTTTTTATGGCGACAAATCAAACTGGTGGGCCACCTATGCGCTCTGGGTATTTTCCCTTTTCGGCCACAAAGATCTGCGGATCGTGAATGGCGGCCGCGACAAATGGATCGCAGAAAAGCGAGAACTAACGCGGGAAATACCAAAATTTACTGCGACCAGCTATCCAGTTCCATCAGAACGTGCGGACGCCAAAATCCGGGCGTACTTCGATGAGACTTTGGAGCACAGTAAGGCAGGCAAGCCGTTGATCGATGTCCGGTCCCCAGGCGAATTTAAAGGTGAAGTCACCCATATGCCGGAGTATCCCCAAGAAGGAGTTCTGCGTGGCGGGCATGTTCCAACGGCAAAAAGTGTTCCGTGGAAGACAGCCGCAAAAGAAGATGGAACTTTCAAGTCGGTCGAGGAACTCAGGAAGATCTATGTGGATAACCTCGGGTTTGAACCCTCCGAAAAAACGGTTGTGTACTGCCGGATTGGTGAACGTTCCAGTCACACCTGGTTTGTCCTGACGAAGCTTTTGGGATTCGGTAACGTAAAGAATTACGACGGATCCTGGACGGAGTGGGGCAACAAGGTTCGGGCTCCTATCGAAAAGCCGTAACCCGCATTTTTCATAGAAAATGCGGCCGGAGGGCCGCAACCGCCGTTCTGCCAGAGCCAGAACAGCTCTTCGGGGTTAGCCCGGTATACAATAGCCAGGCTGAATTTTCTCCGTTGTAACAAGCGTCAGCCGGCAGAAGCTTGATTGCATCTGCCGGCTGCTTGTATTGTGGGGTCTTGTCCCTGGGGATAGGACACCAGGGGCTATCGAACCGACATGGAAAACGAGAATCTCGCGGGCGAACATCAACCGGCATACCCGAAAGGGCTGCAAAAGATAATCAATCTCTTCGAGTCGCTTCCGGAACAGGAAAAGCGGGATGCGCTCATTTCGTACGCGGATCAAGCAAAGAAATGGGAACCGAAAGCAGGGGAGACATTTGATCTCGAGGATATCCGCAAAGACGAAGAGTGCACCGACACTGTCGGGGTTTTTCTCAAGGTGGATAACGAGAATCGCGCGGCGTTTCGAGTGACACTGGGACCTCAGGTTCAGACCTTGACTCGCGCGATGACCTCGATTCTTTGCCGTGGACTGGCTGAGGCGACGGTGAAGGAGGTTCTGGAAGTGCCAAGCGACTTTGTGCCGAAAATTGTGGGTGGAGAACTGATACGAGCCCGGAGTCAGACTGTGTACTATGTGCTGACCAGGATGAAAGGGATTAGCAAGGTCTATCTCGACCGGCGTCGTGCAGCGATGGCCGGTTAGCTCTAAACCTCCGCAAATAGCATCAGCTGCGAGATTTACGGACTAATATCTGTTCGCAAAAAACCTCTTAAAACGTGAAATCATACGCCGGCTATCCCGTTTTCGCAGTCGCTGGAAAGCTTCCTCATGCGCATCGGTTTCTGGTGCTGATTTCTCTTTTCTTAATCCAGGGTTGCTATCAGGCGCCAAAACCTTGCCAGAATTTGACGACATCCGAGGATGTCTCGCCGAACGGTCAATTGAAGGCGGTTGCCTTCCGGCGCGTCTGTCCCGAAGAACACTCGATCACCACTCATGTATCGATCGTCCGTGTCGGTGAAACGCTCCCGGACGGGAACGGAAATGTCTTCGCTTACGACAACGAAATCGCGGTTCGAGCTGTTTGGCTGAACAACAACCGATTGGCCATTTACACGTACGCGGATCCGTTGAAAGGGACACGCCTGAACCAAGTCGGCAACGTTTCAGTGGAGTATTCAAAAGTTGTGGAAACCTACCTAGTCACTCCAATCCCTTCGCCAAATGAGCCGGCCCTGACGCCTGCAGATACCCCAAGCGCGAATAGGTAGCTTTCAGTTGTCGGTTGTCAGTGTCAGTTGTCGGTTCTGCTGAGATTTCCCTCGAGGAAGCAGACCACTTCTTCCCTGCCAACTTGCGACTTCCTGGCTCCTATTTCTTTTCTTCACTGGCAAGTGACCACTGATACTGACGACTCCTCAATACTTCACTTTGACAAGATAGAGTCCTTCTGCCGGGGCGGTGCAGTTTGTCTTCTGGATGCCGGGCGAGTCGAGAAGGGCGGATAACCAGCTCAGTTCCGCTCGACCCGTAGCAACGCGAACGACTGATCCCGTGAGCATTCGGACCATGCGATACAGAAATCCATTTCCATCGAATTCGAGTGTGACGAGTTCTCTTCGGCGCTTGATGCGGATCCGATAAAGTGTGCGAGTCGTAGGCTCATTCGCTTTACCGCGGTTTGCCGCGAACGACGCAAAATCGTGTGTTCCGGTCAGGAGATCGCATCCGGCATGCATCAAATCGGGATCGAGAGGCTGAGGCACGTGCCACGATCGACCTATCTCCATTGGATCAAAAATTTGCGCGTTCCAGATTCGATAGCGATAAACCTTTCCCGCTGCCGAGAATTGGGCGTGGAATTGAGGGCCAATCGATTGGCAGCGAACAATACGGATCTCAGGTGGAAGGCGGAAATTCACCGCGGCCATCCATGTCTTGGGGATCATTTTGTTCGTTGGCACATCGACGTGAGCCACCTGCGCGGTTGCGTGGACACCGGCATCGGTGCGCCCCGCTCCATGGAGCTTCACGGGAGCCGCTAGGATCTCAAAAAAGGCGTATTTAAGGTGATCTTGAACGCCGTTCTTGTTTGGTTGGCTCTGCCACCCGCTAAATGGTCGGCCGTCGTAGGCGACGGTCAGTTTCAAGCGCTGGCCCACTGGAGGGAATCGAGGTAGCTTTGCAACAGAATTTGCGCAGCCACCTGGTCGATCATTTTTTTGCTCTGTTTCGCATTCTTGCCTGCGGAGTGCAGGGCGCGTTGCGCTTCTCGGGTCGTCAACCGTTCGTCCCAGAAAACGATTTTTATCTCTGGCACTAGCTCGCCGAGCTTTCGTCCGAATGATTTCGCCGCTTCCGCCGACGGGCCCAACGATCCGTCCATATTCTTGGGCAACCCGATCACGATCCCGCCGATCCGTTCCTGCTGGAGTATCGTCTGGATTTCAACCGTCACGTTTCCGCCGGCCTGCAGGGTTCGATAAGGATGCGCGAATGATCCAAGCTCGTCGGAGACCGCGAGACCAATTCGGCTATTCCCATGGTCGATGCCTAGCCAGCGAGTTTTCATTGAAGCTGTTCAGGAACGAGCTGCACTATCTTCTTAATTTTTTCGACCTCGTGCTTGTGACAGACAAGGATCGCGTCGCTTGTTTCGACCACCACCAAATCGCTTACGCCGAGGAGTGCCACATGGGTTTTGGATGCCGAATAAACGATGTTGCTTGTGGCGCTTTCCAGCGTGACAGGGCAATTGGCGGCATTGTCTGCCGGCAACTGGGTGAGGTATTTCGACAGTGCCGTCCAGCTCCCGACATCATCCCAGTCGAACGTCGCCGGCTTGACCACAACACGGCTCGCCTTCTCCATAATGGCGTAGTCGATCGACGTCTTACGCAGGTGAGGGAAACGCTCAGCCAGAACCTCTTTCGGATTTGGGGAATTCCGAATGGCTGCGACAAATGTTCCTAAGTCGGGTGCATGACGATTGAACTCCGACAAAATCGAATTCACCGACCAGACGAATATCCCTGAGTTCCAATAGAAGTTGCCGCTACGTACAAATAAATCCGCAAGGTCCGGATTGGGCTTCTCGCGAAAGCGGACCACTTGAAATCCGTCACTCTTTTCAAACGCTGCGCCTCGTTCGATGTAGCCGAAGCCGGGGCAAGCCCAGGTTGGCGTAACCCCGATGGTGATGAGGGCGCCGCTTTTTTGGGCGACATCTGCTGCACTCTTCAAATCCGCCTGAAACGCGGTTTGATTGGCGATGCGATGATCGGCAGGCAAAACCACCATCGTTGCCGAGGCATCCCGAGCTGCGATGAGACCGACCCCGAGAGCGATTGCGGCTGCTGTATCGCGTTTCTCCGGCTCGGCGAGGATGTTCTCTTCCGGATAATCGGGTAACAGGCGTCGAATAGCAGCTTCCTGATCTTGGTTTGTCAGGACGAGGACGTTCTCCTTGGGCACAAGTCCATCCAGTCTTCGGACGGTTTCTTCGACCAATGAGTGCGAACTGAACAGTCGCAATAACTGCTTCGGAGTCGATTTCCGGCTCAACGGCCAGAACCGTTCACCGCTTCCTCCTGCCAGAACCAATGTGTAAAAAACATTCGACATCGCTCAAATATCGCCCAAGATTTTTCTCCGACTGACGAAGAAGCGCGTGAACTTATAAATGTTCGCGGCTGACGCCTCAACAGAGTATTACAGGTTTATGTCGAGCGATAACTATAAAACCGTTGTCATTTCGCTCCCGGTCGCGGCTCTGCTGACCGTTTCCCAAGCGGCGATAGGCTGTGGGATTGGGATACTTTTGGCAGACAAATTTTCGGAGGGGAGACGAAATACCGTCGCAGTAGCGATGCTTTGCCTGGCGATTGTGACGACTGCCCCTGCAGTTGTTGGCGCTGTAGCGGACCTTGTGAACGGCCCGCAATCGAAGCTTGGCGTGCGCAGAAGGTTGCGCTCGATTCGCGAAGGCGCGGGTTTGCAAGCCGAGGAAGAATTGCTTTAGCGCAGAAAGGCTTGGCGCCGATCGTGTCCGCATCAGGGAGCACGCCCTTCATACGCCCTATGGCCCAATGTGCCCACGTGTCGATACGCCGATACGCCGGTCCTACCAACAACTCGACCGGCTTTTCACTCCAGAATTCGTGCGCCTTCGGCTGGCTCCGTCAGAATTGAGGTGCATCTGGCTCCGGTTTTCTGATGATACTGTTCAGAAACCGACTGGATGATTTGCTCCGCCCGTGCCGTGTCGATCAACGATACCGTTGATCCACCGAAACCTCCCCCTGTTAATCTCGACCCGAAGACTCCGGGTGTGTTCCTTGCGATCTCGACAAGCGCATCGAGATGAGAAGTGCTGTTTTCGAAATTTATCCTGGAACTCTCGTGCGACGCGAACATCAATTCTCCGAACGCCTGCAACTGATTCGCATTCAGCGCCCTGAGTCCTTGGTGAACGCGCTGATTTTCTCCGATTATATGAAGAGCTCGGCGGCGGGTGATGTCGTCGAGCCGGAATCTGTCGACAAGTTCCGGAGTCGCCTCACGAAGGGATGACAGTCCCATTTTTTTTGCTGCTAGCGTGCACTGAGTCCGGCGCTCGTTGTATTCGCCGCCGGTCAGCTCGTGCGGGACCCCTGAGTTTAATAGGAGAAGCGAACCATAAGGAGGGAGCGAAACGGTTTCGACACTGACCTTCAGAAAATCCAACAGAATGAGGCGGTGCTTTTTTCCAAAGGCAGACGAGGCTTGGTCCAGGAGTCCAGACTGGACTCCGACAAATTCGTTCTCAGCCTTCTGGCAAAGCTTCGCCATTGGCATCTTCTCAATTTGAAGCGAATAAAGTTCGTTTGCGACCATCGCTGTCGCGACCTCTAAGGCAGCAGAACTAGAGAGCCCGGCGCCGAGCGGCAAACTGCTGGTAATCGTTAGTTGCATCCCCCCCAGCGAATAACCGGCCTCAAGCAAGATCTTGATAACTCCGATTGGATAATTGGCCCAGGGATCCTGTTCGAGGGGCTTGAGATGATCCATGTCGACCGCAACACTGCGATGATTGGTCCGAGAGCTGATCTGCAATATCCGGCTGGCGAGCGGCGATGCCCGAATAGTGACGCCCAAATGAATTGCCGACGAAAGAACGACACCCAGATTGTAATCGGTGTGGTTACCGAGGATTTCGACCCGCCCGGGAGCAAACGCAGTGACGCCTTTGGCCATTCTTTCAGTCTTAGTCTGGACGCGAAAATCTCACAAGCGCTTTGGCTATTGATATTTTCGTGTTAAACTCGTCGTTGACACGTTACGGGCTTCGGAGTTTGATCCGTCTTCATGAAATGTCTGCTCACAGGGGCGTTTCTGGCTATGGTTGCCGCCAGCGCGCTAGTCAGAGCCGAAATTCCTCTACCGATCGAAAAAGCGGACATATTGCCATTGGCGATCAGTGACGACTTCGAGTTTCGAAAATTCGAAATTTTTCGTAACGCAGTGGCGGTCCCCGGTGCAACACCGATTCCGACGAAGGATCTGATGGTTGATTTTGAGCGCAAACACAGACTTTGGGGAGCAATTGATGCCGCGGATGCATCCGCACATACCGGCCAATTTTTCGACTTTTTTTGGCGCGCAAAGCGGCCTGCAAATCTCACGATCCGTCTCGAGTACAGGCAAGCCAACCTTAAGAACTACGTGCAGGCACGTGAGATCAGCTACGCGAATGTTAAGGGGAATCATGAGTCGGAGTTTGCGATTGTCGGCAACGACTATGAAACCGATGGACCGATTACATCTTGGCGCGCGATTTTGATCGAGGACCGAAAAATTGTGGCACTGCTCCAATCCAGGACTTGGCGTTGATAGGAGATGAAAGTCTTGAGTTTGACACTTAAACTGCAGGGAAGATATATTTAGGGCGTTTCGTGAATTCAATATCTTCTATCTTGGTTGGGGTAGTAAGCGGATGGGTCCATGTGAAGGTGGATGGGAAAGGGTCGTTTCAGAACAGCCCGGGACTGAAGGAATTTTCCAAGCAGATGCTTGAGCGCGGCTTTCGGCACTTTGTCGTCGACCTCCAAAGCTGTCCTGTAATGGACTCTACATTTATGGGGACATTGGCCGGGATAGCATTGCGTCTCCGGGAATATAACGACGGGTCGCTGCTGGTACGAAATGCGAACGAGCGCAATAACGACCTCCTTCGTAACTTAGGATTGAACAACCTGTTCGATGTTGAGTCACAAGCGCCGGAAGTGACAGACGACATGGTCGATGCGAAACCGCTGGCAGCCGCTGAGGCTGTCCGGCGCAAAGATCAGGCAGAGTGCATGATCGAAGCGCACGAGGCTTTAGTGGATGCAGATCCGGAGAATCTTGCGCGATTCAAAGACGTTCTAGAGTATTTGAAACAGGATCTTCGCGCCGGCTCCAAATAGTTTTATTCAATGTGGTCCTTTCCGCTCATTGGACTACTCGTCGCCACATTCCTCATTCTTCTCGGCGTGAATCTCCGGCAGCGCCGGACGATCGACGCGCTTAAGCGAGCTCGCGAGGAGTTACAGGTCGAAGAGGACAGAGTATTCGATTTCCTCCATGGGCTCGGCGAAGCGTTCTCAGACGATTTGCGGCCTTCCGATCTCCACAGGCTGATCGTCGAGGGTGCTACCCGGATTACCGACGCGCATGGCGGCTCGCTTTATCTGGTGGATCGCTCAGGTAAAATGCTTGTCCCGAGCTTTGTTTCTAAAGACTGTCCGCCTTTGGTCGAAGTGCCGTTGCAAATCTCGCAACAAAGTTTGAGCGCTCCGCAAGCAATGCAGAATTATATTCGTCTTCACACGGTGAAACCTGGAGAAGGGTTGCTCGGGGCCGTTTGGGAACGAAAGGAACCACTCTTTCTCTCCAGCAAGGACGCGGATCCGCGCATGGAACGATTACGAGACGCCTCTCTCGAAATCGACTCGGTCATGATCGCCCCTCTAGTCTACGGGGATCAGAACCTGGGCGTATTGGCTGTCGCTAACGGACCGATGAGCATGCCGTTTTCCCTTTCCGATTTCCTCGTGTTCCAGTCGATCGTCGAGCAGTCTGCTTTCGCTCTTTACAATGCGGTAGTGTATTCGGAAGCCAGTGAAAAACGCAGAATTGATCGAGACCTGGATGTGGCGCGAGATATTCAACGGATTCTGCTCCCGAATTCCGCGCCGGCCTTTGAGGGGTTTGAAATTGCAGGGTTGAACATTCCAGCTAGCCGAGTGAGCGGCGACTATTATGATTACATCCCGATAGACGATGAGCGACTAGGAATCGCAATTGCAGATGTTTCGGGCAAGGGGGTTGCCGCCTCACTGATTATGGCGATGTGCCGGAGCGTCTTACGATCGGTCGCCAGCTCCAGCGGCTCAGCCGCCGCGGTACTGCAATCGCTGAATCGACAGCTCTATCCGGATATCCGGGAAGATATGTTCATCAGTATGGCCTACCTTATTGCCCATAAATCAGGGAATGAACTGGTACTGGCCAGGGCAGGACATGACGCGCCTTTGTTGTACCGGGCAATCGATTCTTCCGTCACGAAGATCAATCCTCCCGGCATGGCGCTTGGAATTGACAGTGGAAGCGTTTTCAATAGGGTAACCGGCGATTGTCGAGTCCGCCTGGAGGCCGGTGACTGCTTGATTTTGTACACGGACGGCGTGACCGAAGCGCTAGATGCAAACGGTTTGGAATTTGGAATGGGGAAATTGACCGAGGCCATTCAGGCCAGCGCGCCAGATGGGGCTCCGGGGATCTTGAACCGGGTCACTGCCGACCTAAAAACCTTCGTCGGCAACTATCCGCAGAACGACGATATTACATTGATTGCAATCCGGAAATTATGAGTCAGGTGAACGAGAAATATGAACGGGAGCCGGAAGAGGAAACGGCCAGGGATGAGCGAGTGATAACTGCCGGTCCTGCTACCGAAGAAAAGACTGCCAACGAGAATCGCGAGAAAACAGTCGACGTGAAAGAATCCAAATCAGAGACCAAGGCCGGACGATTGGATGATGTGGGCGATCAACTGACACAATTGAAAACGGAACTCAACAAGTACAAAGATGTCGCACTGAGGTCCGTCGCCGATCTGGACAATTACCGCAAGCGGATGGCACGCGAAAAAGATGATGCGATTCGATACGCGAACGCAGGTTTTCTCGAACGTCTTATCCCAATTTTGGACAATTTTGAGCTCGGTCTCCAGGCGGCTAAGGCGGGAGGAAGCCAATCCGCTGTCCTGGATGGAATGAGCATGGTTTCCAAACAGCTTCAGGATTTTTTGACTAGCTGTGGTGTCGAAACAATCGATGCCACGGGGTTGCATTTTGATCCGAATTTTCATGAAGCGATTGCTCAGGAGTGGAACGAAGAGGTTCCTGAAGGGTTTGTCGTTCGCCAACTCCGAAAAGGGTACCGGCTCAAGGACCGATTGATTCGGCCTGCAAATGTGGTGGTCTCAAAGGGCGCTCCTGTCGGAGAGAATTCCGCAACGGCAGGACGCTAACGAATGGCTACGAAAAGAGACTATTACGAGGTTCTGGGAGTCGATCGAAACGCAAGCACGGACGACATCAAAAAGTCTTATCGCAAACTCGCCGTAAAATACCACCCGGACAAGAACCCCGGGGATTCGACCGCGGAAGAGAAGTTCAAAGAACTCGGCGAGGCGTACGAAGCGCTGATCGACGACAATAAACGAGCCGCGTACGATCGTTACGGACACGCGGCTTTTGGAGCAGGCGGGGGTGCCGCACGCGGAGCGGCCGGATTCCATGATCCGTTCGATATCTTTCGCGAAGTGTTTGGAGGCGGACAAGAGGGAGGTGGGGGGATCTTTGACCAGATTTTCGGAGCCACAGCTCCTCGAGATCGGAATGGCCGGCAACGCGGGTCCGATCTTCGTTATGATCTCCAGATCACGTTGGAGGAAGCGGCATTTGGCACCGAAAAAGAGATTGAAATTCTAAAGCACGAGTCTTGCGCGCGGTGCAATGGCTCAGGAGCAGAATCAGGGTCTCGCGCAACCTCTTGCCCGACCTGCCAGGGGCGCGGTCAAGTCATTACATCGCGAGGATTCTTCCAGGTCTCACAAACCTGCCCGCGCTGCCGTGGGACTGGCCAGGTGATCGAACATCCTTGCCGGGATTGCGGTGGGGATGGCCGCGTTGAGAAAAGGGCCAGGATTAAGTTAAAGATTCCTGCCGGGATCGATGATGGCGCGCGCCTGCGATCTTCTCGCAATGGTGAAGCAGGTATTCGGGGAGGTCCACCTGGCGATCTTTATGTCGTGATGCACGTTCGCGAGCATGAAATTTTCACCCGCGAAGAGGACGATCTTTATTGCGAAGTGCCGATCTCATTTTCAACAGCAGCCCTTGGCGGTGAAGCCAAAGTTCCGACGCTGCAAGGCCAGGCACTCCTCAAAATTCCGGCCGGTACACAGAGCGGGACACAGTTTCGTTTGCGTGGTCACGGCGTGCAGAACATGGAGTCACGGAACCGCGGCGACTTGCGCGTCCGAGTCATTGTCGAAGTACCGACCCGGTTGAATTCGGATCAACGCCGGAGATTGGAGGAATTTGCTTCTTCCTGTGGCGATGAAAACAGCCCGATGCACAAGACGTTCTTTGATAAAGCCAAAGAGTTTTTCCGCTGATCGGTCACGTGAGCACGCATCGGTTCTATATCCCTCCGGAACGCTGGAGCGTCGATCGTCTAATGCTCGAGAATGCAGAAGCGCATCACTGTGTTGATGTGCTCCGGCTTGAGCCGGGAATGCGTGTCGTGGTCTTTAATGGACGCGGAACGGATATCACTGCCGAGATCACGGCGATCGAGGACGAAAGAGTTTCTCTGAAGGGCCTGATCACCAATAAGTCGGAACCACTGACTTGTTCGATCACGCTTGGCCAGGCGATTCCCAAAGGGAAGAACATGGATCTGATCGTCCAGAAGGCGACGGAACTTGGTGTCGGAAAAATTGTCCCGTTATTATCGGAACGGACGGTTGTGCAGGTCGATAAGGAGGATGCAGACAGGAAAAGAGAGAAATGGAAGCAGGTCGTGATCGAAGCGGCCAAACAATCGGGACAAAACTGGATCCCGGAGGTGGCGGCTCCGGTCGCACCCAAACAATTTTTTTTGAAGTTCGAGGAAACTGAACTTCCGCTCATCGCTTCGCTCCAGCGTGATGCACGCAGTCTCAAGAAGGTACTTGCCGAGTTCCGTGATCAACACGGGCATCGGCCGCGTTCGGCACTGATTCTGATCGGGCCGGAGGGCGATTTCACGCCGGCTGAAATTGGTTGGGCAAAAAGTGCAGGTTGCATTCCCGTGAGTCTGGGACCCACTGTCCTTCGAACGGAGACCGCGGCGATCTTTACCTTGAGCGTGCTGGCTTACGAGTTGCAAGGTCAGGAAGGCTAACAGCTGCTAACAAACAGCGGCGATAGGCGAATGACTTGGAGCGCCGATCTTCCTCGCTTAAAACACTCTTTCAAGACGATATTCAACAAATCCAAGAGAGCGGACTTACCTGATTTTCCTTGCCAACAATTCTCTTCCTACGCATTGTTCGAGTCGTGATCCGCTCCGGGTGGGTTTGCGTTGCGGTTTGGCTCCTGTTTGTAAGTCGAGCAATCGCGTTTGATTGGACGCTCGTAAAGTTCGACGGGCGGGACTACGTACCGATCGAAGATATCGCGAAGTTTTATAGTTTCACACAAGCCAGCTATTCCGGCGATTCGATCGCTCTCCAAGGTGCAACGTTGCGGATGATTGGCGGAGTCAATTCTCGCGAGCTCTATCTGAACGGACTTAAATTCATCCTTAGCTTTCCCATCGTGAGCGTCAATAACCGGATTCTCATGTCGCGTATGGATCTTAGCAAACTGGTGGAGCCGGTCTTGAGGCCTGCCAGGATGGATGCAAAACCGGTTCGCACAGTGGTTCTGGATGCGGGCCATGGTGGTTATGATCAGGGCGCGACAAGCATGCTCGGGAACGAGAAAGATTTTGCGATGGACGTGGTTGAGCGCGCGCGCGACTTGCTCATACGGGCCGGATTTAATGTGCGTCTAACTCGCACCGGCGATGTGTTCATACCGCTCGAGGACCGGGCGGCATTCGCGAACCGGCAATCAAATGCCGTCTTTGTGAGCGTGCATTTTAATGCGGGAGGACGCGAAGAGGCTGGAGGGATCGAAACCTACAGCCTTGCTCCGCGCGGAGTTCCGTCCACAAACAGTTTGAATCTCACTCTCTCGGATTTTGAGCCCTGCTCCGGCAACATCCGGGATCCTGAAAACATTGCGCTGGCAACGGCGATGCATGCTGCGCTGATCACGCGCGTGGGTGCCAGCGATCGTGGAATCAAGCGCGCCCGTTTTGCCGTTCTGCGCAATACGAGCATCCCCGCCGTTCTCATTGAAGGGGGCTTTTTGACAAATCCCCAAGACCGGCTTCGAATTGCGACGCCTCTTTACCGGCAATTGCTGGCACAGTCGATTTTGCAAGGTGTGCTATCGTACAACCGCGCGCTTAACCGCGCCGGCTCATCGGACAAAATGATGGTCAAGCGAACAGAATCGTCAGAACCGGCAACGGCTGATCCAGGTGCGTCCATCTGGGATCCGATGAAGCCGAATGCTTACACCTTGCCGGAAGATGGACGAAAGTGAATTAGACCTCCGGCCGATCGGAGTTTTCGATTCGGGTATCGGTGGTTTGACAGTCGTTCGAGCATTGCGCGATCTGTTGCCGCACGAAGACATCTTCTACATAGGCGACAACGCCCGTTTGCCGTACGGCGGCAAAAGCAAATCCACGATCGAACGCTACAGTGTTGAAATCAGCGGTCTACTGCTCGCGGAAAACGCGAAGATGATTGTGGTCGCATGCAACACTTCCTCCTCTTTGGCAATCTCCAGATTACGCGAAATCCTGAAGGTACCCGTTGTTGGAGTGATTGCTCCCGGCGCTCGAGCGGCGGTGAAGAAGACCCGAAATGGGCATATCGGGGTCATCGGCACGAAGTCGACAATTCAGAGCCAGGCATATGAGCGAACGATTCAAGCGCTGAATCCGACAGTGCGCGTCACGAGTCAGGCTTGCCCATTGCTCGTCCCCTTGGTTGAAGAGGCTTGGTTGGAAGAAGAAGTCACGCGGGAAGTCCTGCACCGGTATCTCGATCCGGTTGTCGAGTGCGGGATCGATACCCTCGTCCTTGGCTGCACGCACTATCCGTTGCTTGCACCTCTGATCCAGGAGGTCTGCGGATCGGATATCGAGTTAGTCGATTCCGCAATGAATTGCGCCGTTGCCGTCAAACAGACCTTGCGCGAGTGGGACCTCGAGAATAGCAGCGAGCATCCCGGCAAACTGAATGTCGCACTGACCGACAGTTCCCACTCGTTTCTTGGTACCGCGAGAAAAGCGCTTCATCTGGAAATCGATTCTCTGGAAACGCGAACTGTGCAGGGAGTTGTGATGCTGGACGCCTCGTAGGAAGTTGTCAGTCGGGATAGGTCTTTCTCGAAGTAAGTCATGGTTCCGAGTTCGAGGTTCGAGGTTCCGGGTTTGGAACAACGCGTAGTAGACATTCGAACGATTCAGACGCTTGCCATGGGCGTCTCGCCTGTGTTCTGAATCAGGGTGGGGCATGTCCCAGATTTGTTATGGAGCTGCAATACAAATGAAGCGTCCATATTCGTTCTGAGAGTCAGTCGATCCCTCGATCGCAGAAAACCCAAAGTGCTTGTGCGGTGTCGATTGTTTCTTTGGGCGAAGGAAACCAACAAAACCGGGTCACAGGCGAGACGCCTATGATACTTTCGACTCGGCAACGTTCGTGCTTGTTGGATTTTGGCACCATTTAAACCGCGCTCGAAACGAAACAATGAAGGCGTACTCTCTCTTGCGGAGAAGACAGCTACTCCCACTGGCAACTGACAACCGGCACTGACAACTTCCTCCAAACCCGGACTCCAAACCTCGAACCCTGAACTCCTATCTGGCAATCGCCCGATTCGGTTTGTGTCCTTTAAATGAAACAATTTTTGTCACATTTGCCGCGTCGAGGATTTCCGCGAGTCTTGCGTAATCCTCACCGACCTGCACATGGGAGTGCGCATCGGATGCGGTAGTGATCGGGATCCCCAGTTCGAAGGCTTTCTTTAATATCAAGGTGTGCGGATACTGTTCACCAACCGTTTTCCGCCAACCGGCTGTGCTCGCCTCGATTGCCAGACCGCCCTTGCGCGCAAGCTCCAGGATAGGGTCAAACTGAGAGACTGGGTCATAATCGTCCGGGAACAAACCATGAATTTTGACTAGATCGAGATGAGCCAGGCAATCGATGAATCCACGGCTGACCAGTTTCTCCAATTCGCAAACGTACTGGTCGAACGCTTCGGATGGCCCTCGTGCCTCGACCTGGCCAGGTTCCCCGCTCCGATCGAGCATCTCGATTTCGCCATCGAAATAGTGAACTGAACCGAGGACGAAATCGAGTTTTTGCCAGTTTGTTTCGACCCAGCGAAGCCCGGCTGCTGATGTAAGAGGATCGTTGTCGAGTTCAATCCCCGCGAGGATTTCCACGTCCGGATTTTTTTCCTGCAAACGGTTAATCACATCGAAATCGACCCCCTCGACGTACCGGTCATGATCGGTGAACGCAATGCTTTGAATCCGTTTCTCGCGGCACCGGTCGATCCAAGGTTGCAAAAGATCGAGCGTGTAGGGCCGGACGCTGTGGGCTTGAGGATGCGTATGGTAATCGCAGTTAGGCAACATAGTTAAAGGATCGCTTTCTGTGCTGGACGAATTGCCTCTTTTGAGGCAATGGTTCAACGATTTTTCGTCAGCCCGCAAATTCTGGTCACGGTATGAATGACGTGTTGAACAAAGCAACCGTTCTTGTTTTGAATCGAAATTGGCAGGCGATCGATGTTAAAACACCTGCACAGGCCTTTTGCATGATGGCAAACGGCAACGCAACTGCCCTCGATATGTGTGGCGCCGGTGACATGCGCCCAGTTCGATGGCAGGAGTGGCTCGCTCTCCCGGTTCGGGAAGAGGATTACGCTGTCCGAACCGTTCGTGGATTGGTTCGAATCCCGACGGTTTTGGTATTGGCTCGTTACAGCAAAGTACCGAAGCGTCGACCAAAGCTCTCTGCAAAAGGGATTTGGGAGCGAGACGGCGGGCATTGCCAATATACCGGCAAGAAACTTGCGCCGCACGAGGGGAATATTGATCATATCGTACCGCGATCCAGAGGAGGAGGAACAACATGGGAGAATTGCGTTCTAGCCGACAAGCGGGTGAACAGCCTCAAAGGGAATCGTCTTCCAGAAGAAGTGGGCCTGCAATTGCGAAAGAAACCACTCACCCCGCGGGAATTGCCTGTCAGTTCGTTTATACGGAACGCCCATAACATCGGTGATTGGGATCATTTCCTCGTCACCAAGATGCATTAGGACGCGGAGAGGGGGGTTTTACCACAGAGCGCTGCGCGACTTTGCCGCGCAGCGCTCTGTGGTAAATCCCCCTTCTTCGCGTCCTCAAGTAAGGAGTTGCGGATTGGCACCCTCCGCATCAGATTCCGCTTCCCATGAGCGCCGAGATTTCAACCGCCTACGATCCAAAGTTGGTGGAGGAGAAATGGTACAAGACTTGGCTTGAACAGAAATGTTTTCAGGCGAATGCGGAATCGCAGAAGCCGCCCTACGCCATTGTCATTCCTCCACCGAACGTGACTGGCGTCCTGACGATGGGGCATGTTCTGAACACCACGATCCAGGATATCCTGGCGCGACGGGCTCGTGCGCTTGGGAGAGAGGTCCTCTGGCTTCCGGGAATGGATCACGCCGGCATCGCGACGCAGAACGTCGTCGAAAAAAGACTGCGGGCTGAAAAGATCTCCAGGCATGACCTTGGGCGTGAAGCGTTTATCCAAAAGGTTTGGGCGTGGAAAGAAACATACGGCGGGATCATTATCGAGCAGCTTAAACGACTAGGCTGTTCATGCGATTGGTCCCGGGAACGATTCACAATGGATCCTGAATATGTTCGCGCCGTTCAGCGAACGTTCGTGGACCTCTATCGAAAAGGCCTGATCTATCGCGGGAAACGCATGGTTAACTGGGATCCGTTTTACCAGACTGCCTTGTCCGACGAAGAGGTCATTCCAACGCTGACAAAAGGCAAGCTCTATTACATGCGGTATGAGGTAGTCGAAGAGCCGGGCACCTACCTCGAGATCGCGACGACCCGTCCCGAGACACTCATGGGCGATACCGGCGTTGCGGTCAATTTCAACGATCCTCGCTACAAACGATTTATCGGCAAGCATTGCTGGCGTCCTTTTCCTCGCGCGAAGATCCCGATCGTCGGCGACGAGGCGATTGATCCGGCTTTCGGAACGGGGGTTCTGAAAGTGACGCCGGCCCATGACAAAGTGGACTTTGCGATTGGCCTGCGTCATGGCCTGGAAGTCCTCGATGTTCTGAACCCGGATGGGACTCTGAATGCGCTTGCCGGCCCTGAGTTTAATGGGGTGGATCGATTCGAAGCGCGCAAAAAAGCGGTGGAAAAACTGCAAGAGCTCGGCCTGCTTGTTCGAGAAGAGGATTACCAGAACAACGTTGGCTACAGTGAACGTGGCGGTATCCCGATCGAACCGCGACTCAGTGAGCAATGGTTCCTGAAGTATCCAAAGGTGAAAGAAGCGCTCGATTCCGTGTCGACGGGTCGGATCCGGTTCCGCCCCGAACGTTGGACGAAGACCTTCGAGCATTGGATCGATAATATCCAGGATTGGTGTATCAGTCGCCAGCTCTGGTGGGGACATCGCATACCGGTCTGGTATCACAGCGAGAATCCCGACCGTATTCATGTGGATACGGAGCCCCCTGAGAATCCGGAGCATTGGCACCAGGATCCGGATGTGCTGGATACCTGGTTCTCCGCCTGGCTCTGGCCTTTTGCGACGATGGACGAGGACACCCGAAAGCGCTTCTACCCGACTCAGGATCTTGTGACCGGTCCGGACATCATTTTTTTCTGGGTGGCCCGGATGATCATGGCGGGACTCGAATATCAGGGGACGATTCCTTTTGAAAACGTTTTCTTCACGGGGATTATCCGCGATCTGCAGGGTCGTAAAATGTCGAAAAGCCTCGGCAATTCACCAGATCCGCTCGATCTGATTTCGAAATATGGAGCCGACGGTCTCCGATTTGGGCTTATGCGAATCGCTCCGCATGGTCAGGATATCCGGTTCGATGAAAAACAGATCGAAGAGGGGCGAAACTTCGCCAATAAGCTCTGGAACGCCTGTCGTTTCCGACAATTGCAAGGACCGACCACTAAGGAATTATCAGACAGTCGATTCAGCCCGTACTCCGCTCGGCTATTGCTCCGTTTGAACGAGACGATTGATCGGATCGAGAATGCCTACGAAGGCTATTTGTTTACCGAGGTGGCTCAAACATTGTACGAATTCGTCTGGAGCGATTTCTGCGATTGGTATCTGGAAGCGGCGAAGACGGAGCTGCAAAGCGAACAGGAATCCGTGCGTGTGAATAGCCTCAGCGTGATCGACTTTGTGCTTTCCGCGGTGCTTCGTCTGCTACATCCGCTGATGCCGCATATCACTGAGGAACTTTGGCATCGAATGGGGTTTGGCCAAACGACGATTCAATTCGCTCCGATCGACAATTTGCGGGTGGATAGCGCCCGCCTTGAATCGGCTGATATCGCCTTTGCCGTGCTGGTCTACGACGCGGCAACGATCACCCGAAACCTGCGCGCAGAATATCGAATTCCATCGAACAAACGAGCAGGACTGATTTTGAAGCCAACCGTTGAGGGCGATTTCACTGTTTTTGCCCGGCTGGTCAACGCCGAACCATTTAGCGTAGATTCAGGATACGCTGCTAAGCCGGGTGTGCCGGTTTCCGTAACGCCTCTGGGTCAGGTTTTTCTTCCATTGGAGGGGGTTGTGGATGTTTCAGCGGAAAAAGAGCGTCTCCAGAAAGAGATCGCAAAAATCGAATCCGAAATTGCCACTGTCCGCAAGAAGCTGTCGAACGCCAGTTTTGTCGAACGCGCTCCCGCCTCGGTGGTGGAGGAACATCGGCAGCGGGAACGGGATTTCTTGATAAAACTCGAACAACTCCGCGAGCGAGCATCGGGGATATGATAGGGAAGCGATAGGGAAGTAGTCGGTGGCGGTTGCCGGTTGCCGGTTCCGAGTTCGAGGTTCCGAGTTCGGAGTTCGAAGTTCGAAGTTCGAGGTTCGAAGTTCGGAGTTTGAGGGCAATATCCCTCCGGGACAAAACACATACACTCGCCTGGGCTTTGCTCAGGTTAACGATTTTTGAAGCGACGCCTGTCCCACGTAGGATAGGCGTCCCCGCCTGTCCAATTCCCTGATACCGCGAATCCATTTCAGGCAATGATATTTAGCCAAGTTTGGCGACGATCTTATCGGAGCGAGTTGGCCAACCGATGTCCGAAACGCGAGAACCTTCCTTCGCAAAAGCTTCTACCGTCGCTAAAGCTTCAGACTTCGCCAAGGCTGCGTCGGACGGGATGGCGGACAGGTCGTAGATCAGGCAGCGTATGCTTCCGAACGGCGCTGTGAGAGGATTTCGGCCTGGAGTTTGGATTTTGTCGTCTGCAATCCTGGATCTTTGATGTATTCTGCCTTTCTGCGGTAAATGTCTCAACACCTCGAGAAAATACTGGCGCATGCCGAGCGTGAGCTGACGTCAGAAGGGAGCCGGCGTCTCCGTGAGCGGCTCGATCTCTATAAGAAGTTTCTTAAGATCGAAGAACATCGGCTTCGCTTGAAGCATTACTCTGGTGCGGGAGGTTTGGAGATCGTGCGGGATCGTGCGGCCCTGTTGGATGTTGTTCTGCGGCACTTATTCGAAGGAGCTGTGGAAGGTTCTTCCTATGCGGATAAATCGCCTCCGTTCGCTCTACTGGCGATTGGCGGGTATGGGCGCGGCGAACTAAGTCCTTACAGCGATGTCGACATCCTGTTTCTACACGATTCCTCTCGGATTTCCCCCGAAACGACTGAGGTCGTTGAACAGGTTTTGTATATGCTGTGGGACGTCGGCTTTAAAGTCGGGCATTCGACTCGCTCAATGGACGAGGCAATCAAACTAGCAAACCAGGATGTCCAGACCAAGACCTCGCTGCTCGAATCGCGGTTTCTGGCCGGTGATCACCTGCGACATGCAAAGTTCAGGAGGGAATTCTTCGAACGTTGTGTCCGAGGCCAGGTCGAAAGCTATCTTCTGTGGCGGGTGGCGAATCAGGATGAGCGCCATCGGAAATATGGCGGATCGGTGTTCATGCAGGAGCCGAATATCAAGAACGGCTGCGGCGGCCTGCGGGATTACCACAACATGCAGTGGATCTGCTATTTCCGGGACGGGGTAATGAACACGGCGAAGCTCGTAGAGCGCAAATATATTAGCGAAAGCGACCGCCGAGCGATCGACCGTGCATACGATTTTCTGCAGCGTGTCCGAACTGAGGTTCACTATCTGAGTAAGCGCGCCTCGGATCTTCTCACGCTTTTTTACCAAGGGCAGATTGCAAACTCTTTTCAGTATCCCCAAAAGAACGTGCTTCGGCGCAGCGAGGCGTTCATGAGAGATTATTATCAGCACGCCAGAACGATTTATCTGACTGCAAAACGAGTGACCGACGGTTTTCTCTTACCGGGAGTCGCAGAAAAGGAACAGAAGCCGATCTTCGGGTTTTTGGCCAAGCGCAAGTTGAAGACCGAAACATTCGACGGGTTTTACAGTCACGGCGGCCTGATCTATTTCGAGAACCGGGAAGTCTTCAACGAGGATCCTTTCCGGCTGATTCGTGTTTTCCTGTACGCCCAGCAGCGTGAGCTGGCTCTCAGCTCGGAACTTCAACAGCTTATTCGGCGGCGAAGCCGGCTGGTTAACCGGACATTCCAGTATGCGCGCGCTGCCCGCGAAACGTTCCAGGCCATTTTATCGAGGAAAGGTCAGGTCGGGCACACGCTCAGAATGATGCATGAGGTCGATTTTCTTGGAAAATATATGCCCGAATTCGGCGGGTTGACCTGTCTGGTACAGCATGAATTTTTCCACAGATATACAGCAGACGAACACACGCTGGTCTGTATCGAAAAGCTGGATTCGCTCATCGACACCGAGGACCCGAAATTAGCACCCTACAAATCGCTGTTTCTGAAGCTGGAAGACCCCTACGCGCTCTACCTGGCTTTGCTCTTACACGACACGGGGAAAGCTTCCGGGGCACGCCATCACGCGGAGGCGAGCGCGCTCAACGCGCAGAAGGTAGCCGCCCGGCTTCAACTTTCTCCCGAGAGAAGGCGAAAGCTTATTCTGCTCGTCGACCATCACATGTCCCTTTCGGAGATCGCACAACGCCGGAATCTGGAAGATTCGGTGACGATCGCCGATTTCGCGGAAATTGTACGCAGCCCGGAAAACCTGGATGCGCTAATGCTCCTGACGCTGGCCGACGGTCAGGGAACAGGCGGTCAGAACTGGTCGGATTGGAAAGAGACGCTCGTATGGCATCTCTACCACGCGACTTCCAGTTATCTCCACGACGAGCGGGAATTCTTTGCCGAGCGACGAATCCAACGCGAAGACCTGCAACAAACCGTTGCCAAGAGAATGGCAAAGGACTCCGGGGAAGAGATCGAAGTCCATTTTCATTCGATGCCCGATCGCTATTTTCAGAGTCACAACGCAAACGAAATCATAGGGCATATCCGGCTATTTCGTGCGTTCATGGAAATGCGGGCGCGAAACCCGAAGATGGCGCTTTCCGCGGCAGTTAAATGGCACCTCAAACCGGACCAGGGACATAGCGAATTTTGGATTTGCACGTGGGATCGCACGGCATTGATGGCAAAAATAGCGGGATCGTTTGCCACGGCGTCGATCAATATTCTTAGCGCGGATGCTTATACGCGCGTCGACAATCTGATGCTTGGCATCTTTCGAGTCTGTGACACAAGTTTCCGGCCAGTTTCAGACGAACGGGACCTGGAACAGGTTGAATCCATCTTGCAGACGTCACTTGAGAAGATTGATTTCGATTTCGCTCCGCTTCTAGAAAAGGCAAGGAAACGCACCGCGTTTCATCTGCCGATTGGGCTCGATCTTCCGACGAAATTAGTCGTCTCGAACGAGATCCATTCAAGTTACACCGTCATCGATTTGCAGACGGCGGACCGTCTTGGATTGTTGTACGACGTGCTGATCTGTCTGTCGCGCGCGAAGGTGAATATCGCCTCCTCCCGCATTGCAACAGAAAAAGGCGCGGCATTCGACAGCTTCTACGTCAATGATCTCGAGGCCAGAAAGATCACGGATCCGGCCACCCTCAGGAATCTTCAATCCTCTCTTCTCGCCTCGGCCACTGGTGGCGAGTACCACAAGAAATAGTCCCATTTTCGGGACGTATGAATCCCGATACTGGCATGACCACGAGCTTGTGGTCGGGCCGGATGCGCCGTGATTCTTCCGGTTTTCGCGAGAATTTTTTTCGGGAACTGAATCATCGTTTTGTCGGGATTTGATCGAGCAGGACCCGTGGTGAATCTGGTCAACAGAAGGACCATCTACGAATCGCGAAATGACGTAATCCCCTGAAAGTTAGTCAGTTATAATACGTGCAATTGCGAATACGCCTTCACATGCCCTGGCCGCGCACCGATAAAAAAACATTCGATTCCCAGCTCTCGATTCAACCAATTTTCGGGGTGAAAAAACCGCGATTATTCGAGCGGGTCCCTTCGTAATCCTTCGCTGGCACAGCCACTGCTAAGACTGTTCAGCCACTTCTACCTGAACGAACTACCAACCAGAAATACCGATCGCCACGAACGCGCAGGGATGCCGAATTATGAATGACAACGACGCACCGTCGCATAAGGACGAAAAAGCCAACGAAGTTGATCCTTGGGTGCAATCGCAGCTCCTATCCTATCATATTGTCTGGTTGGAAAAACAAAGACCGGCGGTTGATCCGACAGAGATTTTGAAATATGCGCTCGCGGAGTGGGTTGCTCGCCATCCAGATGATTGGTTTGGGCATACAAACGTCGGAATCGCCGTGCGAGCAGCGCTTGACGAATTCATCGTCCGCCATTGGGAAGAATTCCTTTCGAGCTAAAAGCAGTGGAATTCTCTGGCGCAGCTGGAGAATTCTGCTACGACAGCCTTCACTGCTGACAATCCGGAAGGTTTTCGGAGTTGTCATCGGTGCGGGCTATGGAAGTCGACTACTACTTTGATGTCTGTTCGTGCTGGTGTGCTCTCGCTGATGAAGCGGTTTTGGCCGTTCGGGAACGCTATGGGAATCGGGTTCCGATTGTCTGGAAAATCGCGCTGATCAATAATGGAGAACCGATTGAGGCGGGGCTTGCTCAGGAGCTTTGGTATTACGATCGCTGCGAAGCTGCATCCGGGCGCCGATTCAATCATCGATGGATAGAAAAACCGGGCCAAACGACATTTGTTCCCAATGCCGTCATCTATGCCGCTCGAAAACTCGGCAAGGGCCGCCAGGTGCACGACGCGCTAACCGCGGCCGGACTTGACCGAGGAGAGCCGATTTTGCGACGTGAAGCGGCCCTCGATATCGCTGTGACGGCCAGTGGACTGGATCGGCAGGCCCTGGAAGCTGGAATGGATGATCCGACGGCGCGCGCCGAGATCGCAGCGTGGACAGCCGAGTTCAATACCTATCGGGTGGACCAGCGACCGACTTTTGTGATGCGAAGCGCCATCGGGGATACCGTCATTTTGAGTGGTCTGTACCGTGCCGAGCCGTTGATTGCGGCGATCGATGCGATGATTGCCGACGAAGAAGCTTACAAGCGTTTTGCGGCAACGCATGATCAGATTCCGCCGGTCTGAGCGTCTTGCGCAGTCGGAGTCGTACTCGTACTCGTGCTCGAGTGAGGGCGTGAATCGAAGAAAGGCAGCAGTGGTGACTGAAGAGTTTGCCTAAGGCATCGAATTTGACAGGCGAGACGCCTATCCTACACTCGCCGTGAACGGCGGGACGGTTATCGTAGGATGGGCGTCTCGCCTGTCCAGGCAGCGCATGGCAAGCTAGAGGAACTTCCGCGACCGTCTTTTGACGATCCCAAAAACCCCTTGCGCGACGGAGGACACTAAAGGATAGTCTCCGGCTCTAAACGGATACTATTTTTAAGAAAACACGGCAGCTGCGATAGAACGATATATGTCTTCAATGGAATTAATGACGGAACTCCTGGACGCCGGAGTTCATTTTGGACACCAGACGAAGCGATGGAACCCGAAGATGAAACCGTTCATCTTCGAACAGCGGAATTCGATCTACATCATTAACCTTTCCGAAACGGTGAAGCAGCTGCAGGTGGCAACCGATTTCCTCGCGAACGTTGCAAGACAGAATGGCTCGGTGCTCTTCATCGGTTGCAAGAAGCAAGCTCAGGAAGCCGTCAAAGAAGCAGCGCTTGCTTGCGGACAATTTTACGTGAACCAACGCTGGCTTGGCGGGACGTTGACCAACCTGACCACGATCCGGAAAAGCGTCGGTCGCTTGACCTACCTCGAACAGATCGAGAAATCCCCAGAATATTCAAAGATGGGGAAACAGGAGCTCTCAGCCCTGGGACGTGAAGCGGAAAAACTACGGCGCAACCTCGAAGGAATTCGCAACATGCATCGGCTTCCAGATGCGATGGTGATTATTGACACCCCCAGGGAGTCGATCGCCGTTGCGGAAGCGAAACGCCTGAAGATTCCGACAGTTGCGATCGTCGACACCAATGCCGACCCGGATCAGGTGAGTTATCCGATTGCCGGGAACGACGACGCGATCCGCGCGATCCGGGTAATTCTCCAGAAGTTGGTCGATGCGATTTATACCGCGTCACACGAGGCGAATAAGGACGATGCTGCGAACCTGGCAGCTGTTTCAGAATAGGGCTCCTAACGTCTAAGTCTCACGAGCCAAAGCGCTTCTGAGAGTTCTGCGCGAAAGAAGATTTGGGCAGGCAGACTGGGCCTGAATCGATCGGAGGCGGCCGTGAGCTGTTTTCCGCCGTTCGCAAGCGATTCGTGCGCAAATCTAAGTTAATCTGGAAATTAAGTTTTTTGTTATGGCTGAAGTTAATCCCGCCCTCGTTAAGCAACTCCGCGACAAGACCAATGCAGGCATGATGGACTGCAAGAAAGCGCTTGTTGAAGCAGACGGCGATCTGAGCAAGGCCGAAGAGATCCTCCGGAAAAAAGGGATTGCGAGCGCCACCAAAAAGGCGTCTCGGTCCGCTAAAGAAGGTATTATTGCTTCGTACATTCACCTGCAGGGAAAAGTTGGAGTGCTCATCGAAGTCAACTGCGAGACCGATTTCGTTGCCAAGAACGACAATTTCCGGGACTTCGTGAAGGATATCACTCTCCATATAGCGGCAGCACACCCGACCTATGTCAGCCGCGAACAGGTCCCCGCAGATGTCTTAGAGAAAGAGCGTGAAATCTATCGCGCACAGGTGACGGGGAAACCGGCCAACGTCGTAGAAAAGATCGTCGACGGCAAAGTCGAAAAGTTCTTTAGCAACGTCAGCCTGCTCGACCAGGCCTTTATCAAGAACCCGGACCAGACAATTAAAGATTTGGTCGCCTTGAAAATCGCGGAGCTTGGTGAAAACATCGTTATCCGCCGATTTGCCAGGTACGCAGTGGGCGAAGAGAGTTCTGAATCGTAGAAGAAGTTGTCAGTGTCGGTCCCGGGAAGAGTTCACCACGGAGGAGGAGTGCGCAGAGGAACGGAGGAGGACACAGAGGATTGGATTAACCACAAAGGCGCAGAGGGCACAGAGATTTGGAATTTTTGGGTCCGGCTGTCCGGACCAGAGCGATGTCGCGTTGAACTCGCTGCAGAGACATGGACGCGCAGAAACCGCCAGAACGTTCGGGAATTCAAAGTAAAATTGGCTTTCAGCCTGTCATCGATTGGCGTCTCGCCTGTTCATTCCCGGGAAGGGGTTACCACTGAGGCAGAGCGTGGCGGAGCCGCAAACAAATGGAATAGATGGTCATCAGATTTTTGAGCCTGACTTCCGACCTGTCCGCCTAGCTTTAGCGGGCGCGGAAACCTTGCGATGGATGGTTCTCGGTTGTCCAGGGCCGAGTTCATGGTTCCAGGTTCGGAGTAGACGCGTCCTTGAATTGTCCGCCCGTTTTGTTTATAGGTCCTGCGCATGACGCTTCGCCGTTCCGGAGTATTATTGCTCGCGCTGGCGCTTCTATTTTCTGCGTGTTCAACGAAGGATACTGAGCACCGGATTCTGGTCAGTATCGCTGATCAAAGTCTGGAGCTGTACCGGAATGCGACATTGGTCGGCCGGTACCCGATCTCAACCTCCCGGTTCGGGTTGGGCGATCGACCCGGAAGCCGTGCCACGCCACTCGGACAGATGGAGGTGGCGCGATTGATCGGCTCGGGAGCGCCGCTTGGCGCGGTATTCAAAAACCGCCGCCGGACCGGTGAAATTCTTCGTCCGGATGCACCGGGCCGCGACCCGATTGTCACACGGATTATCTGGCTTAGAGGCCTACAACCGCAAAACCGGAATGCTTTTACACGGTGTATCTACATCCATGGCACTCCGGAAGAACGGAACATAGGGCATCCTGCTAGCTTTGGATGTGTCCGCATGAAATCAGCCGATATTGTGTCTCTCTTTGGTACGATCGGAGTCGGCGCAAGCGTCCAAATCATTCCCGGTTCGCTACCCGACGCGTTACCAAAACCGCCCGAAAACCCTGGAGTTAACCGCGAAATCGTCGGCCCACCCGCTCCGTCGCCGTCACAGGAAACCGAGCCGTCCAGTGTTCCTGCGCCCTCTCCAATGGCGCCCGCGCCTGTTGGCCCGGTGGTGACAAGGTAGGAAGTAAGAATTAAGAAGGAAGAAGTAGAAGAGGTTTATCGGTGAACTCTTTTTTGGTTTAAAGGACCCTTTTTTTACTTTTATCCACCAAGGGCGAGCTCCCATTCTGCGAGGCTGGACAGGCCTAAAGCGAATCCTACGATTGAGACGTTCGAGAGGATCCCGGCGAGTTTTACGCGATATCGTAATCTTCTTTCCATTTAACCTCACGCCGTCGCGAGTTCTTTGCATTTGCCAAGGTCGAGTTTTCCTGACCCGAGAATCGGAATTTTATCGACGCGCTTAATCGTTCGCGGGATCCAAAGCGTCGGTAAACCGTCTGCGAGCAATGCTTCTCGAAGCTTGTTCTGAGGCAAGTCGCGAGCGGTGAGCAGAACGAGCGCTTCTCCTTTTGTGTCGTCCGGTAGTCCAATGACAGCAATTACCCGTTCTTCCTCCGACTTAAATCCAAACGCCTGGATGATCTTCGACTCAATTGTCTCATGCGGAACCATTTCTCCGGCGATCTTGGAGAATCGCGACAGCCGGCCCTCGATGTAGAGAAAACCGTCTTCATCCATCCGGCCGAGGTCCCCAGTCTTGAACCAACCGTCACGTAGCACCGCAGCAGTCTGTTCCGGCTCGTTCAGGTAACCCTCAAATATATTCGGGCCCTTTAGCCAGAGCATTCCAAGTTGATCGGGCGGCAACAATTCATCCGTGTCCGGATCTCGAATCTGCGCGGCTTCGCCTGGGAGCAGTTTGCCAACTGAACCAGGCCGGCTGGAAGGCTGGATCGTGTCCCCCGGGCGGCTCGGAGCCGGATCTGGGAGATTCGTGCTGACGACAGGTGATGCTTCGGTCAGTCCGTATCCTTGCAGCACATGAAGCCCAAACTTCTCTTCGAAGGTTTCGGCCAGCTCCTTTGGAAGTTTCTCCGCGCCGGTCACAAGGAGCTTGATCGTAGAAAATTGCTTCGGTTCAGCCCGTCTCAAGTAACCCCTAAGAAAGGTGGGCGTTGTGACCAGCAAAGAAATCTTGTAGCGCTCAATCATCTCGGCGTTTTTGACCACGTCAACTGGAGAGGGATACGTCACCGCGCGGACCCCGGCGATCATCGGATACCAGAGCGTGACGGTGCAGCCAAAGCTGTGAAAGAAGGGCAGCGAAGCCATAACGGAGTCTTCGCGGCCAAGATTCAGCATCGATCCGAATTGACGGACATTGCCGAGCAAATTTCGGTGGCTGAGCACGACTCCTTTCGGCTCGCCCGCTGACCCACTCGTAAAGAGAAGAACCGCCTCCTTGCGGTCTCCATTGTGAGGCAGCCCGAGGATATTGCTCAACAGCCATGACGGTGTGATCGCGACAATGAGGCGCCAGAGAACAATTTTCGATTTCAGCTCCGGCATCAGCTCTTCCAAGCGAAAGACATCTTTGGGCCAGGGGAAATCCTCGAGGCGTTTCATGACCGGTTTCGCGGAGATCGCGTGAAGAAGCTGTCCCCGATCGATCGAGGACTGCAGGGCGGCGCGACCCGCGGTGAAGTTCATGTTAACCGGTACCTTACCCGCCAACGTCACTCCAACATTCGCAACGATCCCTCCTGCGCCGGGCGGCAAGACGACTGCAACTCGCTCGCCCGGGCAATGCTTTTTGATCCAGCGGCTAAGTGCGATCGAAGCAGCAAGCAGATTACCGCGCTTTATCACGCGACCGTCCATGCCGTCTACGATTGCGTCCTCGAATTGACCGCGCTTCAAGCCGCGAACGGTTGCTCGTCCCAAGTGACCGGCAAGTTCTGGGCGTCGCTCGTAGCAGAATTCACCAAGCTCCAAAAGCCTTTGCCGAGTGATGCCAACCTCAACGGATGCCGCTGGGATCGGTGTCCCGAATGCGATGGTGGCGAACTGCGGAATTCGCTTCGGCCACTTGAAAAAATATCGCCCTCCTTCGAACGAAAAAATCGAACCCCAAAGCCCGTCCAACCAGACAGGAACAACGTCGCATCGCGCAAGGCGGGCAATCAACTCGAACCCTTTTTGCAGTTTTAACAGCGTACCGGTGCGGCTTAGTTCGCCCTCCGGATAGATACAGACGATTTCTCCTTCCTTGATCCTTGCCACGGCCTCTCGCAACCCGTCTTTTGCACGGACATTTGAGATAGGGATGGCTTCGATCAACCGGAAAATCGGATTTAACCATCCGATCTGATAAATCGACTCGTGAACGACGAAGCGGATGGGCCTTGGACAAGCCAATTGGAGGACGACCGCATCGACATAGGTCATGTGGTTTGGCACCAGCAAAAACCCCGATTCAGGCAAATGCTCCAGTCCGAACGTTTTAACTCGGTAGATTGTCCCGGCCAAGATGCCGCCAAAGAAGCGAAACATCTTCTGGCGAAACCCGTGACTTTTCGGTGTCGTCATAAGGCAAATCAAATACTGTGAGCGGCCCAACCCCGGCAGTCACCGCGCAAACAGTGTAGGGACGTCCTGGGGAGCGGCATAAGAGAACTTTAATGTTGCCAGAAACAGGTTGAGTAACAAACCAAAATCCAAAGCTCTCGTGAGATCTACTGGCTATTTTCAATCGTCCCTCCGGGGACGGGAAACCATGCGAAATCGGCGCACCTATCCGGGAGAGAGGCAAAGGATGGCTTTAAAACTGGCATGCCTTGCCTTGTAAAAAATTCACAAGAGCTTTGGCTTGTGAAATTTTCGCGCTAACTTTGCCGGCAACATGTCCGCTACGCCTATGATGCAGCAGTACCAGAGCATCCGGCGTAGTTTGCCGGAAGGCACCCTGTTACTGTTCCGGCTCGGCGACTTTTACGAATTGTTCTTCGACGATGCAAAAACGGCAGCCCCGATTCTCAACGTGGCGCTGACGAAGCGAAATGGAATGCCAATGTGCGGGGTCCCGTTTCACGCGGCGGAAGGGTACATAGGGAGGCTGATTAAGGCCGGCCTTCGAGTCGCGATTTGCGATCAAACCAGCGAACCGCAACCGGGCAAGATTGTCGATCGACAGATCAGCCAGATTATCAGTCCTGGCACGGTGAGCGATGTGCAGCTGCTAGATTCCCGTCAGAACAATTTTCTTGCGGCTGTTGCGCGGCGTTCCTCTGCGTCAGGAAAATCGTCGGAGAAAGGGAGTGACAAGAGTCTGTTGGGTCTGGCGCTCCTCGATGTCAGCACCGGCGAGTTTCGTGTAACAGAGGTTGCGACACCGGGTGCACTTGACGATGAACTTGCTCGGTTCACTCCATCGGAATTTCTCGTCCCGGACTCGGACGAATTCTTGATCCGGCGATTCCCACGCGCTTCAGGGTACGACGGTTATACGTTCGAACCGGATCAGGCTTCGTATCTGCTTTGTGAACAATTTTCAGTTCAATCGCTGGCTGGGTTTGGCTGCGCCGACATGCCGGCGGCTGTCGGCGCTGCAGGGGCGATTCTCCATTATCTCAAACACCAGTTGCGCCGAAAGACAGCTCATATCCGCTCGCTCGGTGTCTTCCTTTCAGATCAGTTCGTTGCGCTGGATGCCTCAACCCAGCAGAACCTTGAGTTGATTCGCTCCCGGGGCGCAGGAGAAGATTCCAGCCTGCTAGCCGCTCTCGACCGGACATTGACACCAATGGGCGGCAGACTTTTTCGCCAATGGCTCTTGAAGCCGCTCCGCGTCCTGTCCGAGATCCGGCAACGACAGGAAATGATCCAGCAGTTCCTGGATCAACCGTTCTTGCTGAGCGCGGTTCGGGAAACGCTTGGCAATATCCGTGATATCGAGCGGACCGTCGGACGATTGAGTCAGCAGAGCGGCAATGCCCGGGACATGGCGGCTCTCCGGATTTCTCTTGAATCGTTGCCCGAACTAAAAGGACACTTGCGAGCGCTTGCGGCCGCTGTGCTGGCCGAAGAAGAGGATTTGTTGTTGAATCAGATTGCGTCAAGGATCCCCGAGTTGCCGGATCTTGTTCAGCTGCTGAAATCGTCGCTCGTAGAGGAACCCCCGGCCCTTCTCAAAGAGGGCGGCATGTTTCGTACAGGTTACAATGAAGGATTGGATGAACTGCGAAGTGCCTCGACAAGCGGCAAAGACTGGATCGCCGCACTTCAACAGCGAGAGATCGAGCGGACCGGCATCAAGTCGTTAAAAGTCCGGTTCAATTCCGTTTTTGGCTATTTCATCGAGATCAGCAATTCGAATCTGGCGGCCGCGCCACCAGACTACACGCGCAAACAAACTACGGTTAACGGTGAGCGGTTCATCACGCCTGAACTGAAAGAGATCGAGTCGAAGATTCTAGGCGCCGACCAGAGTTCGAAAGCATTGGAGTACGAGCTTTTCCTGAAACTGCGTGCAGCGCTTTTGGATTATCTTCCGCAACTACAGGAGGCGGCTCGCATGATCTCGATCGTTGACGCCGTGGCCTCCCTTGCGGAAACAGCCAGGCTTTTCGGTTATTCACGGCCTTCGGTTACGGACGGACTGGAAATCCGTATCCGGGATGGACGGCACCCAGTTCTGGATCAGAATGTCGCAGAAGAGAAATTCGTTCCGAACGACTGTTTATTGGATGGCGAAGAGAACCGGTTGTTGCTGATTACCGGGCCGAATATGGCGGGCAAATCGACGTTTATCCGACAGGTAGCGTTGATCGTGTTAATGGCTCAGATCGGGAGCTTTGTTCCAGCAGCTCGCGCCGAAATCGGTTTGGTTGACCGAATTTTTACGAGAGTGGGCGCTTCCGATGATTTGTCGAAGGGCCAGTCGACTTTCATGGTCGAAATGAATGAGACAGCTAACATTGTCAACAACGCCACGGAACGGAGCCTTGTGATCCTCGACGAGATCGGGCGAGGGACCTCCACGTTCGACGGGTTGTCGATCGCCTGGAGCGTTGCGGAGTATCTTCACGACATGCTTCGGAGCCGGACGCTCTTCGCGACGCACTACCACGAGATGACCGAGCTCGCAGTAATCTGCAAAGGGGTCAAAAACTATAATGTCGCAGTCAGGGAATGGAACGATCAGATTATTTTTCTTCGGAAGATACAGTCGGGAGCCGCTGACAAGAGTTATGGCATTCAAGTCGCCCGTCTCGCCGGCTTGCCGGACGAAGTGATCGATCGTGCCAAAGAAATACTAACGAACCTCGAGGCTTCTGAGCTCAATGCTCAAGGCAAGCCGCGTCTTGCGGAAGCGAAAGTTTTTCGGATGCGCGCGAAGCGCAAAGATGATTCCAAACCGCAATTGAACCTCTTCGACTATCATCCGAACGTGTAGTCGCCGCAGGAAGAAGTTTTCAGTGTCAGATGTCGGTTGTCAGATTTTTATCGGCGTGTGTGCGTATTGGACACGAAGTGGCAATGTTCCTGAGCCCATGGCGTAAGCCGTGGGATTACAAAATTTTCCAATTTACTTCGTGCTCTGAATGATTGTTGTGTGCTGAAATTGACGGACCCGATGAAGAAGAACTTGGTGCTGATTGCAATTGTGTCGCTGGTGCTCGGTGCGTGCGAACGCCATCCTGCCAGCCAACTGCCGACAGAAGGTGAAGGACCCGCGAAGAAACAGTCGGAGAAGACAAATGACTCCGTGGACAAACAGCCGACGCCGGAAGCTTCACCAAGCGGGACGCCCAAAACCTATTTTCCGCAGAGCACCCCTAGCAACAATTCGTGATGTGGCACGAACCACTTTTTCTGAATGGGCGAAAGGACGTGCCCGAAGTTTTGCGCACGCAGGCCGCGGAATTCTTCTGCTTTGTCTAACCCAATGGAACTTCCGGATTCACCTCTTTGCTTCGCTGGTGGCCGTCATTTTCGGGTTTTATTTCCAATTTGTTGCAATCGAATGGCTGGTTCTGGTGGGAGCCATCGGTCTGGTGCTTTGTGCTGAGGCTCTCAACACCGCCATCGAGCGCGCGGTCGACCTCCTTGAACCAAAGCTTCATCCCATGGCGCGAGACGCAAAAGATTTCGCAGCCGCTGCCGTTCTCATCGCATCAATTTGCGCAGCCATCATTGGGGTGATCCTTTTCGGGCGCCATCTGGTGCACTGAATGGCGGCGACGCGGCGAAGAAGTCATATAGGTCGTATACGTCTTACAAGTCGTATGGGGCATATGCGACGACCGTCATTTGCCCTGCCAATCTTCAAGCCTAATTAGAATGATTCTTGATATTGTTATCGGTCGTGGCAGGTTTGTATTCTGTGAAGCTTCCACCCGAACTCCTCCAGCGATTTGCTGCCAGTGGGATTCGCCTGACCAAACAGCGCGAAGAGGTCCTTGTGCTCTTGATGCAGAAAAGGGATCACCCGACTGCCGCCGAGGTGTTTCTGCGAGCAAAAAAGCGGATGCCATCCATTTCATTGGCAACCGTGTACAATTGTCTGGAGGCGCTCGCGGGCTGGGGCCTCGTAAAGCAGGTCAACCTGGACCGGGCTCCGACTCGTTACTGCGCAAACCTGCAGGATCACAGTCATTTCCAGTGCGAATCCTGCAGCACGATTTTCGACGTCGATACGCCATTTCACGGCACCTGGAATCTGCCGGACGGTTTCATCGTTCATGAAGCGGAAGTTTCATTGAAAGGCCTTTGCGCCCGATGTTCCGCCGGACGGGCCAATGACGGCCAGACCGATCTCTCCGGGACGTCCGCGTTGCCAATTTTCATCAATAAAAACCTGAGACGTAATTAATGAGTTCGATTGTTATTCAAGATCTGCACGTATCCATCGGCGAGAAAGAGATTATTCGAGGGCTGAACCTTCAGTTTAGCCAAGGGGAAGTCCATGCACTCATGGGCCCCAACGGTTCGGGCAAAAGCACACTTGCGAAAGTGATGGCCGGACATCCGGATTATCAGGTGACTGGAGGCAATATCCTCCTGGATGGCGCTAGCATTCTTGAAATGGAGCCGGACGAACGTTCCAAGGCAGGGTTGTTCATGGCATTCCAGTATCCGATGGAAATACCAGGGGTGAGTAATGCCAATTTTCTGCGCGCTGCGATCCAGGCTCGATTGCCTGAAGGGGAAGAACTGGATGCAACAGAGTTTTACCAACATCTCTACGAGAAAATGGACCTGCTCGAAATCCGTCGGGAATTCACGGCGCGATCGGTCAATGAAGGCTTTTCCGGAGGTGAAAAGAAGCGGAACGAAATTCTCCAGCTGGCGATGCTGGAACCGACGTTCGCGGTACTGGACGAGACCGATAGTGGACTCGACATTGATGCGTTGAAGGTGGTTTCAAAAGGGGTCAACGCGATTCGAGGTCCGGGAATCGGTATTCTGCTGATCACACATTATCAGCGGCTCTTGAATTATATTGTCCCGGATTATGTCCATGTGATGGCCAGCGGTCAGATCGTCCGGAGCGGAGGCAAAGAACTGGCACTGGAACTGGAATCCCGGGGTTACGACTGGTTGAAGACCGAGCAAAGTGAGCCCGTTGGTGCGAACTGATCGAAGGAAAAGAGGAGGAGAGAAATGAGCAATTTAACGGAATCAAGTTCAACGGAATCCATTGCAATTGACCGGGATGTTGGGAATTTCTTTTATAACGTCCCGGCTACACGTGACGCAGGGGTTGGACTCTCGGAGAAAACAATCGACTACATCGTCAACGTAAAGGGTGAACCGGATTGGATTCGGGACTTTCGAAAGAACGCCTACAACATTTTCAAGAGCAAACCGTTACCAACTCATTGGGCCGGAGACGAACTGAAAGAAATCGATTTCGACGTCATCCGGTACTATCTGGCTTCCGGCGACGCAGCCAAGCGAACGTGGGAAGAGGTTCCGGCGGATATCAAACGGACTTTCGAGCGACTTGGAATCCCAGAAAGCGAAAGAAAATTTCTGGCGGGTGTTGAAGCTCAATTCGATAGCGAAGCGGTTTATTCCAACATCAAAAAGGCGGTTTCCGACCAGGGTGTGATTTTCATGGGGAGCACCGATGCGCTCAAAGAGCGCCCGGATATCTTCCGCAAATGGTTCGGGAAAGTGATTCCGACCGGAGATAACAAGTTCAGTGCGCTCAATAGCGCTGTGTTTAGCGGTGGCAGCTTCATCTATGTCCCGCCAGGTGTAAAAGTGAAGCATCCGTTACAAGCTTATTTCCGGATCAATGCCGAGAATTTTGGCCAGTTCGAGCGAACATTGATTATCGCGGATGAAGGTTCCGAGGTGATGTACATGGAAGGTTGCACGGCGCCGAAGTTCACCACTGCGACCCTTCACTCAGCGGTTGTTGAGCTTGTGGCGCTGCCAGGGGCAAAAATTCAGTACGTGACTGTGCAGAATTGGTCGCCGAACGTTTTCAATCTTGTCACCAAGCGTGGTTTGGCAATGGAAGAGGCGGAGATCAAATGGATCGACTGCAATATCGGCTCCCGATTAACGATGAAGTATCCGGGAGTTGTATTAAAAGGACGCAAAGCACGTGGCGAAGTGATCAGTATCGCGTTGGCCGGGGATGGCCAGCACCAGGACACCGGTGCGAAGATGATTCACGCGGCCGATGAGACGACCAGTAACATTGTTTCGAAGAGCATCAGCATCGGGAAAGGGAGAGCGACTTACCGTGGGTTGGTGCATGTGCCCAAACATCTCAAAGGCTGCAGAAACAATACGGAGTGCGACGCTTTGCTCATCAACTCCAGCAGCCGGACCGACACCTACCCGGCGATCACAGTTCGAGGCACGGGAAACTCCACACAGCACGAGGCTTCCGTCAGCCAGATCAGCGCTGAACAGATATTCTATATGCAGCAGCGCGGATTAAGCGAGGGACAGGCTATGAGTCTTGCGGTGAACGGGTTTGTGAACGACCTCGTTCGGCAGTTTCCGATGGAGTACAGCGTGGAATTGAAGCGTTTGATCGATCTCGAAATGGAAGGGTCTGTCGGCTAGTCCGTAAGTCTTACAAGCCAGCGCACTTGTAGCTTTTGCACGCACAGGGATCAGGATAACCATGACTTTGACCGAACCTTCTTCGATTCTGTCCGGAGCCCGCCAATCATTCGGCCCGGACTGGTTTAGGGAACTTCAGGCGCGAGCCTGGCAGGATTTTGAGGTCGAGCCGTTTCCGACGCGGAACAACGAGCTCTGGCGATTTTCCTCCATCAAGAATCTCGCCCTGGACGATTATGTGACTCCTGGAGAGTTTTCAGGTGGTCCAATCGGATTGATCCGCTCACGCGAGTTTCCGAACCCGGCTGGACGAATCGTTTTTGCCAACGAGAGATTGGTTTCCGCCGAATTGCTCGATCCGGGACTGAAACAGGCTGGTTTGATTTTTACCACTTTGCAGGAGGCGCTCGATAAGTATCCAGAGCGATTGCGCGAGCATTTCATGGCACAATCAGCTCGGTTGGGTTCGGCAAAATTTGCTGCGTTGCACAAATCCGCCGTTCAGGCCGGCACATTCCTCTCGGTACCGCGAGGGGTCGAGATTCACAAGCCGTTTGAGGTTTTTCATCTCGTTCAAGGCGATCATGTTGCGGTTTTCCCACACACGCTCATCCTCGCGGAGGACAACAGCGCCGTGACACTCCTGGAGCATTTTGTTTCGCAGAATCCGGGCGATCACGGGTTCGCCTGCGGGGTGAACGATCTCGTATTGAAACCGGGATCGAAGCTCAATTACGTCAGTATTCAGGAGTGGAGCCAAAACTTCGTTTCAATTCAAATGAACGCGACGATCGCGGCCCGGGATTCGGCGGCGGTGAATCTCGCTCTGAATTTTGGTGGGAAATATTCGCGGTTGGAAAGTGTGAGCCGGATGATCGATAGCGGCGCTCGTAGCGATATGCTTGCGATCAGCGTCGCCAATGAGGCGCAAGAATTCGATCAGCGCACGCTGCAAGATCATCTGAAACCGGATACAACGAGCGACCTGCTATATAAAAACGTGCTCGGCGATCAGGCACGAACGATTTTCTCCGGCCTCATCAAGGTCGAGCCCGGTGCGCATCGAACCGATGCCTACCAAAAGGTCCGGAATCTACTCCTGAGTGACGACGCCGAAGCGAATTCGATGCCCGGTCTGGAGATTCTGGCCGATGACGTGCGTTGCACGCACGGTGCGACCGCCGGCCAGGTTGAACCAGAAGAGCTCTTTTATCTCAAGAGTCGCGGAATCGACGATCTCGGAGCCAAACGACTGATTGCCCGCGGATTTCTGAATGAAGTGGTCGATCGATTGCCACAAAAAGAGCTTTCAGAATATCTTCACCAGCAGATCGAAGTGCGTCTGTAAGGAAGAAGAAGCTTTCAACAGCCTGGACGTATACGACCTATACGACCTATAAGTCGTATATGGCTGGTATCTAGTGTCTGCCTTCTGCCGCGAATCCTGTCCGAAAATACCCAAGCTGGTAACGATGGCATTCTGTCGAATGAGTCCAAATGCAACCATGTTGCAGTATTGACCGGATTCGCGCCGAAAATAGAGTCCAGATCGATGCCGGGTCGCGATCGGTTGTCAATGGCTTGTTTCGTGAACGATATAAAGGGATATGGGCAGTCTGCTGAAGTTTTGACACCGTTACTGCACGGAATCGCAAGATTTACCGAAGAAAGAAGTTGCAGGCCGGAGAAAATGCATCACTTTGACTGCTTTGATTTTAGGGGTAGTTTAAACAACCATCGTTCAAGTCGAACCCGATGAGCAGGATAACCTGTCCCGAGAATGTCCAGTGAGCGCGCCGAATTCAGGGTCTTGGTATTCAGTTGGCAAGAATCTTGCTTCGCAGATTCGTCTGCGAAATTTGCCGGCGCGATACGCGAAAGGCAGTTAACAGCAACTAACTTCAGATTGATGGAACATAAAGTATGGTCACTTTGCTAGCCAATTTTGCTCCTATATTGGCCGCCGAGGCCGCCGCTTCGAGCGGACGCCCGATCCCGGACTGGGCTAAAGGCAATATGATTTTCGAAACGTTTTTCAAGGGCGGCCCGGTCATGTACCCGATTGTAGCGGTGCTTGTCGTTGCGGTCGCGGTCATCCTTGAGCGCGTCGTCTGGTGGTCGATCCAGGCTGCTCACCGCGACTCGGATAAACTGGACAAAGTTTACGCTGCCATGGAGCAGGGTAATATTCCCGGGGCAATTAACCTTGCCCGCGGTTCCAAGGATCCGCTCGTGCGGACCGTTTGGCACGGGTTGAACCACGTGCACGCCTCCATTGAAGGGGCTCTTCAGGTCGCTTCCGGAATGGAGATTCAACGAGCCGGCCGATTCATGTCGGTGATGGATACGACGATCACGCTTGCCCCGCTTCTCGGGTTGCTCGGAACGGTGACCGGTATCATGGGGTCATTTAATTTCGTTGGAGCCGCCGATCTCGCTCCGGCCAAGGTCAGCGGTGGTATCGCTGAAGCGTTGATCGCGACCGCATGCGGTCTCGGAATCGCCATCTTTACGTTGGTTTTCTTCAACTTCTTCAATGCCAAAGTGGCACGACTTCAGTTCGAGCTCGAATCGACCTCTAACAACGTGATTCTGATGCTCAACTCACTCCGTAACCGCAACAACAACCCAATTACTTCCGAAGATGCACGGCAGTCACAGCAGTTCGCCGGTACCAATTAAGCGGGCTCGGATCGAGATCATCCCGTTGATCGACATCATGTTCTTCCTGCTCGCCTCGTTCATGCTGGTGAGCTTGACGATGATCAACATGAAGGGGATCGACGTTAATCTTCCGACAGCGACGAGCGCGCAGCCAAACAATAAGCCCGACTTCACCCTGGTGAGTGTCGACGCACTCGGCGACATCTACTTTGAAAAGGAAAAAGTGGATAGGGATAGTGTTCTGCCGCGGCTTCAGAAAATGTACGAAGCCAATCACGATGTGCGGATCTTCATCCGCGCCGACAAAGATGCGACCTACGAAAATGTCGTGTTTGTGTTGGATAAAGTCAGAACAGCCGGAATTCAGAAAGTCGGCTTAGAGATCAAGGCGTTCGAAACGTCTGCTCCGGGTACTCCCGGCGCACCGGCGGCTCCGGCAGCCCCTACGTCTCACTAGCCGTTCTATTCCTTGAATGAGAGGAGGAGTCTCCTATGGCAGACGATGATTTAAAACGAGCTTTTCGGACGAGAGGCGGGGCGCCTTTTGTCGTCTTCCTCGTGATATCCCTGGCGATCAATGGGCTCGGAGCTTATTGCGGATGGTGGCTGAAATTTCCTGAGCCGCCCGCTATTAAAGATGACGCGCTCCAGTTGACGGATCTCGACACAAACGATGTTGAAAATCTAGGCGATCCAAACGTGCCGGAGGACCAGCCACCACCAGATCCTGAGCCGACTCCACCGCCGGAAGAGGAACCGACTCCGCCACCGTTGGATAAGCCACCGGAATTCGAAGTGCCGCAACCGACGCCGGCGCCTTCTGTGGCGCCAACTCCCGAGAGCACTCCAAAACCTGCATCAACCCCAAAGCCGCATCCTGCACCCGCAGTGAAACCGGCTGGAACACCGCACGCGGCCGCTCCTCCAGGGCTGGTTCACGGCAGTGCGACCGGCGTTGCGGGTGGAACTGGAAATGGGGGTCCGCGTTCTGGTCTGACCATTCGGAGCCCAAAGCCTCCATATCCACCTCAGGCTCTACAGATGCACATTACTGGAGATGTTAAAGTCAGGATGACTGTCGAAAATGGAAATGTGGTCGATGCAGAGGCAACTTCTGGTCCGCCTTTGTTGGCGAGCGCTGCGGCGCGATGGGTACGTGGAAACTGGAAGTTCACCCCTACGACGAATGGGACATTCGTGCTCCCTGTGGGATTCGAATTGCACTAAGCCGCAATTGTCACGGAGCGGCAACTATCCTTAGCCCACGGTGTAAGCCGTGCCAGCTCGTTTTCGACTGTGCTGCCATCTCCGAATAGAATGGCAGCTCCTTTGAAGGCGTGTGCCGATTAGCAATCCGGCAGGGAATCGATTTTGTTCTCAATCTCTCGTCTCTTCACAAGGTTGCATTGCGCAATCTTTTTTATCAAATTGGCCTCTTCTAACGCCAGTTTGATTAGCAAATGACAGGGGTTGGTTGAATTTGTTCAGTAAAACAGTGTTTTTATTGACGAATTATTGGTGAGTCCTTAAAAAACGTCTCCAAGTTTGCTGGTAAGCCGGGGAAGGCGGTATGGCAGGGTTAGGGATTCACAGGCTTGGCACACTGCCTGCTCGTGGCAAAAGTCCCGCGATCAATAGGGTCATAAACCTTAACCAAGGGCCTGATCGTCACCGCGGACGAGAAGGGAACCGAATTCAAAATGTGCGAATCGGTTCCAAGTAAAGTGAGTGTTTTATAAACCAAGGAGTAAAATGCTAAGAAAGTTCACCAATCGGTTTCTTGCTGGATTGGCTGTAGCGACGACGGCGGCGATCCTTTCGCCGACAAGCGCAAAATCACAACAGGCAGCGGCACCGTCGCAGACGCCTGTCACCACAACCGCGCCAGCCACCGAACAGACAACAGGCGGCGGAGAATTGGAGAAAGTAACGGTTACAGGGTATATCCTTCCACACGTGGGAGATGGTCCTCAGCCGGTGACCAGTTACGACCAGAATTACATGTCGAAGACGGGTTATCAGTCCACGACGGACATCCTGCAGAACTTGCCCGGTGCGGCGGGCAACTGGAATCCCGGCGTGACGACAGGTTTCGGTTTTTCGCCCGGTTCAGCATCCATCGCATTGAAAGGATTGCCGCCATTCGATACGCTGACTCTGGTCGACGGTTTGCGTTACCCATTGTCGCCGTTCCCTCAGGAAAGCTTACAGGGCGTATTCAGTTTCGTGGATATTAACAATATTCCGGCCCCCGCCGTCGATCATATCGACATTTTGAACGATGGCGGAAGCGCGACCTACGGCTCAGACGCAGTCGCGGGTGTTGTGAACATTAATACGAAACACGATTACAATGGCGCCGAGATTACTAACTATTATGGTATTAGCCAACGTGGGGATGACGAAGTCTATCACGGGTCTGCAGTAGGTGGTTATACCTTAAAACCTTCAGATACTTCAAATATTAATGTTACTGCAGCGATCGACTTTTACGATTCGAGCCCGATCATGCAGGATGATCGCCCCTGGACGCAGGAGAATTCGAATAAGTTAGCTGCAGCCTACCCAGGCCATCCCAACTGGCTAAAGATCTACGATTCGTTCTTGATTGACCGAACCGAAGAACTTAGCTCCTATGAGAATCAGGGCGTCTATCCACCGTCCACTTTCAATCACGGGGGCGTTGTGGTGCCGGCGAATAATCCATACAATCCTTTTGGAGTTCCGCTGACCGTAATCGACATGAATCTGGCGGAATTCGGACCGCTTCAGGAGGACGCTACCATCACAACATTGCGAAATGTTGTGGGAGCGACCGTGCAATTGCCATTCGGGGCGGTCTAATTCTCGCGGCATTCCGGTATTCTTATCTTCGGGTAAGCCGATTGAACTTGAAAACGAGTTCCCGACACCAAAGACAAGTCCGGGAAGGGATTATTTCACTCGTTATTTGCGCTCCAGCGTAGCGGTTCGGGTATTAAAAATCAAAACGACACCAATAAGATGAATTCGTTCAAAAAAAATTCAGTTTTTCTTGACGAATCATGGGTAAATCGATAAAAAACTCCGCATTAATTGCTGATAAGCCAGGGAAGGCAGCGTGCTGGGTAGAGGGTTCTTGGCTTTGCATGCTGCGTTCTCAAGGCGTAGGTCGCGCGTAAAATGCCTTAACCGGAAAGCGTGATCATTGTTGCGGACGAAAGAGGGTCGTTTTCGAAAGGTGCGAAAACGGATCCGAGTAAAACGAGCGTTTCATAACCAAGGAGTAAAAATGCTTAGAAATTTCACCAATCGATTCCTGGTCGGCTTGACCGTAGTGGCGGCGTCCGTCGCGCTATCACCGACTAAAGCGACAGCACAAGCGGCTGCGTCGCCTGCGGCGACGCCCGAAATAGCCACAGCGCCAGCGACCGATCAAACGACCGGCGGTGGAGAGTTACAGAAGGTCACAGTCACCGGATACATCTTGCCGCACGTCGGCGATGGTCCGGCGCCGGTGACCGTGCTTGGTCAGGACCTCATTAAGAAACAGGCAAACCAAACCGTCGGCGATCTGTTGCAAAGTATCCCGCAAAGTGTTGGAGCGTTTAACAACGCGACGACAACGGGCAACAGTTTTTCGCCCGGCACGTCCCAGATTTCTTTGAAAGGGCTGCCTCCCAACGCGACTCTGATCATTTTGGACGGAATCCGGATGCCTTCCTCTCCGTTTCCGACTAATTCCCAACAAGGCGGTCCAGTCAGCTTCGTGGACATCAACTCGTTTCCTATCGCTTCGGTTGATCGGGTTGAGATCTTGAAAGATGGGGCGAGTTCCATCTATGGATCGGACGCAGTGGCTGGAGTGGTGAACGTAGTGACCAAAAAAAGCTATGAGGGAACCGATCTAGCTTACTATTTCGGCATTTCACAGCGAGGCGATGATGAGGTCAACCATGTGAGTTTAACCTCCGGGTGGACGCAGAAAATCAGCGACACCTCCAAAATTGAGGTTGTCGCAGCCTTTGATTATTACAATCAAACGCCGATCGAGGCAGTAGATCGTTGGAATTTGTCGAATCTAGAGCATAGCCGGTACAGTCCGAATTATCCGGATCAGCCTAATTTTTTCTCGCCAATACCATCGTTCTTCGATCCTGCCGGTAATCTGTTCGGTGGAGCGGCATTTTCCGTGAAGCCCGGAACGCATGGTTCGAATATTACAGCGAACGACTTTGTACCAAATTCGCCTCCTCCAAACTTTAATAACGATTGGCAACAGATTTTGCCTCGCGACGAGAGATACGGCGGCACATTCAACATCGGCTATGATGTCACGGATTGGTTAAGGTTTTACGACTACTTCTTGATCCAACACGCCGAGGATTTGAGTGTAACTCAGAACCAAGGTTACAGTCTCGCGCAAGGTCAGGGCCAAACCAACAATATCACTGTCCCTGCTAACAATCCTTTTAACCCGTTTGGTATTCCAATCCAACAGTCTGGATTCCCGACAAACCAGGAAAAGGAACTGGGCCCTTGGGTGACCGATACGACTGTGCTTACAGTTCGTAACACGGCTGGTTTGACGCTCCAGCTACCGCACTCTTGGGTTGTCGATTTTAGTTATACCTACGGTGAGAGTGATGGCGACGAGCAAGTCGCGAATGGCGTGAACCTGGTCAATCTGCAGGCGGCACTGAACGGTACATTACCAGGGCACGTCGGCCAGTTTTTCAACCCTTTTAATGACCAGTCGGTCTCCAGCCCCAATAAAGAGTTACTCGACGGTATTCGAACCACTCAGGAGCTGAATAGCCGGACGGATCTTTCGAACTGGATCTTGAAAACGGGGGGAACCATTTGGGATCTTCCCTCGGGCGCTTTGACAGTCTCCGGCGGCTTAGAGTATCGAAGCGAAAGCCTGATCCAGGTGAACGACCACAATAGTGAAATCTTTAATATCGGCGAGGGCGACTTCGAAGGGAAACAAATTAGTGGACGCCGCTACGTGCAAAGCATGTACGGTGAGCTTGATCTGCCGATTTTTGGCGGCCAGTGGTCTTGGCCCGGCATGCGAAAGCTCGACTTCCAATTTTCGGAGCGAGTGGATGCATACTCAGACTTCGGTGACGCTGCGAAGCCGACTGTCGCTTTGGAATATAAGCCGTTCAATGATTTGACGTTCCGCGCAACTTACGCCGAGGGTTTCATTGCACCTTCGCTTAGCCAGCTGTTCGGAACACCGATCATTGGGCTGGAATCAATCAACGATCCCGTAACGAAAACCTCTTACCAGACAAGTGTGCTGACCGGCGGCAACCCAAACCTGAGTCCTGAGGAATCGTATGGATATTACGCCGGTTTAGTATGGACCCCAGGTTCATCCGATCCGGACAACAGCTGGTGGAAGTGGGCTAACGGGTTCACGGGATACATTGATTGGTATCAAACTGAGATCCGCAATACTGTTGGGACGCTGACGGGGCAGGAGTTGGTTGACCTTGAAAGCTCGTTCCCCAACGCGATCGTGAGGGCTCCGAGCGGGAACATTGTCCAGATCAATAATAATTTCCAGAACCTCGGAAATCAGAGATCGTCCGGCATTGATTTTGGAGCTGAATATGTCACCAAGGAATATCCGTGGGGTAAGCTCGATATTCGGGGAGATGCCTCTTATATCTACGATCAGAAGCTATTGGCCTTTATCGGTGTCGGAGCGAACGGGAAGCCGAAGTTTCAATTGTGGGATACGGAAGACTCGTTTGGATTCCCAGATTTTAAACTGGTGGCCAGCATCTTCTATTCGAAGACATTGTTCACCATCGATACGTTCAGCACAGGGTTGACCGTGAATTACATCGATTCCGAGCACGACACGAATGACAACTTCAAAGGGACTCGCACCAGTTTCACGTCCGATTCTCCGACTAATGCAGACTACGTTCATCTGATCGGCAGCTTCACGACGCTCGATTGGCAGATTTCGTATTTGTTTGGTGCGCCAGCCGCTGAAACTGCTTCTCTGCCGCAGCCTGGCTATTCGAAGGATGGGAAGCGCGTGATCGGCGAAAAGGCCATCTCGCCCAAGCCGGAAGGTAATAGCAAAGGAATTCGGGCATGGATTGCAAACACCACGCTTACAGTCGGAATCAAGAACATCGGGGATACCAGACCTCCCTATTCTTCCGATTGGTACCAAGGTTATGATGCCCAGAGCGGGGTGAACGCGATCGGGCGATACTACTACTTCGAAGTCGACAAGAAATTCTAGTGAGACGGTTTACAGTGGCTGAAGCCAGCCTCTGAAGATTAGCCTAATTGCAGAGCGCCTTGGAATTGCATTCCAAGGCGCTTCTGTTTTTGCCAGCAAAATGTTAGCAGCCGGTGCACCAGGTCCGAGACTCGTATGACGGCGGTGCGTTGAATTTTGACTGGGAGCGCGGCGCTCTCACGAGGAACAAAGCACCCGGTCAGATGCGCGGGAGCCCTTAGGGTCGGGACGGCGCCGTTGCTCTTCGAGTTGCTGGCTCGCAAAATTGGCTCTGCTATTCTCCTCGCCGACGCCTTTCGCGGCATCCGGTGTCGCTTGCGACGTCGCTAAACCATTCTCGCCTCGGCGAAACCGGCCTCACCGGTTGCGATGCGATCGTCGATAAATTTCGACCAGGGAGCAATACTCCAACAAACGCAATATCTCTTGACGAATAGTCAGAAAATCAATTAAAAAATCGTTTTAGTTTGCTGGTAAGCTAGGCGAAGCATTGCGTCGAGTAGGGGCTTCCAGGGATTGGCGCGCGCCCCCTTCTCGAGTGGCGGGTCTTGCTATCCATTGGACATGACCGTTTTCGAAAGGTGTGGAAACGGATCTGAGTAGAAACGCGTTTCATAGCCAGGGGTGTTAAAATGCTTAGCAAATTCACCAATCGATTCCTTGTTTGCTTGGCTGTAGCGGCGTCTATCGCGCTATCACCGACGAAAGTCATAGCACAAGCGGCTGCGTCGCCTTCGGTGACGCCTGAAACCACGACGGCTCCGGCGACTGATCAAACGACCGGCGGTGGAGAGTTACAAAAGGTCACCGTTACGGGCTATATCCTGCCCCACGTCGGAGATGGGCCGCAGCCCGTCACGACGCTCGGCCAAGACATCATTCAGAAACAGGCAAATCAAACCGTCAGCGATCTTTTACAAAGCATTCCGCAAAGCCTGGGTGCCATTAATGCAGGCACCACGACGGGTCAAAGCCCGTCACCCGGGTCGACCGCGATCCGCTTAAAAGGGTTGCCTTACAACGCGACCCTGGTCCTTCTGGATGGCATTAGAATGCCCGCTTATCCGTTCCCGATCGTTACGCAAGTCGGCGGGCCGATTAGTTTCGTGGACATAAACTCTTTCCCAATCTCCGCGGTTGACCGGATCGAGATCTTGCAGGACGGCGCGAGCGCCACCTATGGGTCCGACGCTGTAGCCGGTGTCATCAATATTGTGACGAAAAAGAGCTATGAGGGAACCGATTTGAACTATTACTTCGGCATCTCTCAGCGTGGAGATGGCGAAGTCAATCACGTTCAATTGACCTCGGGCTGGACCCAGAAATTCAGCGATACTTCGAAGATCGATGTTGTTGCCAGTTTTGACTATTTCAATCAAACGCCAATCGAGGCGGTTGATAGGTGGAATCTCTCAAATTTGAATCATACCCAGTACAGTTCAAAGTACCCCAACCAAGCCAACTTTTTCTCGCCAACCGGCTCGTTTTTTGATCCGGCCGGGAACCTCTTCGGCGGGGGTGAGTTTTCTGTTAAGCCCGGAACCACTGGTTCAAACATCACGACGAATGATTTCATAGCGGGTGCTCCAGGCCCGAATGACAACAACTCCTGGGCGCAATTGCTAGCCCGCGACCAACGATTTGGCGGCACATTCAATCTCGACTATGACGTCACCAACTGGCTGCGGTTTTACGATTACTTCTTGATTCAAAGGAATGAAGATTTCAGTGTAACGCAGAACCAGGGTTACAGCACTTCTCAAGGGGCAATCCCCATCGGTGTTGGGACGATCACTGTTCCTGCCAACAATCCTTACAACCCTTTCGGTGTACTGATTGCGCAAGCCGGCTTTCCAACCAATCAGGAAAAGGAATTGGGTCCGTGGGTAACCGACACGACGGTGCTAACGGTTCGAAATACGGCGGGTTTAACGCTTCAGTTGCCGCACGATTGGCTGGTCGACTTCGGGTACACCTACGGCGAAAGCGATGGTGAACAGAGAGTGGACAATAGTGTGAACCTTACCAACCTGCAGGAAGCCCTCAACGGAACGTTGCCCGGGTACGTTGGCCAATTCTTTAACCCATTCAATGACCAAAGTGTATCAAGCCCGAACAAGGCGCTTCTGAATGGGATTCGCACGACGCAGGTCTTGGACAGTCGAACCGATCTTTCGAACTGGGTCTTGAAGACAGGGGGAACGATTTGGGATCTCCCCTCCGGCACATTGTCCGTCGCCGGCGGATTGGAGTATCGAAGCGAGAGCTTGATCCAGGTCAACGATCAAAACAGCGAAGCTTGGAATGTCGGGGAGGGCGATTTTCAAGGGAAACTCCTCAGTGCACGTCGTTACATCCAAAGCATGTATGGCGAACTGGATATTCCGATCTTTGGCAATCAATGGTCCTGGCCCGGTATGCGAAAACTGGACGTCGTCCTCTCGGAGCGGGTCGACGCCTACTCCGATTTCGGCGACGCGGCCAAGCCCGCAGTTGCGGTGGAATATAAGCCGTTCAATGATCTGACATTCCGGGCGACCTACGCCGAAGGCTTCATCGCGCCCTCGTTAAGTCAGCTTTTCGGTACTCCGAACGTTGGTATCGAAGCGATCAACGATCCGAAATTGGGGACCTCGTATCAGGTCATCAACTTCACGGGCGGCAATCCGAACCTGAAGCCGGAAGAATCTTATGGCTATTTTGCCGGGTTGAAGTGGAGTCCGGGTTCCTCGGACCCTGACAACAGTTGGTGGAAATGGGCGAACGGTTTCACCGCGTATATCGACTGGTACCAGACCGAGATTCGTAATAACGTGGGGGAACTCACGGCGCAACAGCTGATTGATCTTTCGAGCTCGTTCCCTGGTGCAGTCGTTCGAGGTCCGGGGGGACAAATCACTCAGGTCAATTCAACCTTCCAGAATCTGGGGATCTTGAGAACAAATGGGATTGATTTCGGGGCGGAATACGTCACCAAAGAGTACGCCTGGGGAAAACTCGACTTAGAAGCGGATGCTTCTTTTATCTACGCTAACACGCAGCTAGCATTTGTCGGTGTCGGGTCGAACGGAAAACCGGTATATCAGTTGTGGGATAAGGAAGATTCCTGGGGATTTCCCGATTTCAAAATGGTGGCGAGCCTGTTCTATTCCAAAACGCTGTTTGGTTTAGATACATTCAGAACAGGGTTGATTCTGAACTACACCGATTCAGAGCACGACGTAAATGACAACTTCAAAGGCACCAATCCTGAAGCAACGCTGGATGCACCAAATTACGTTCACCTGGTCGGCAGTTTCACCACAATTGATTGGCAGATCTCCTATATGTTTGGCGCGCCTGCAGCACCAACCGCTCCGTTGCCTCAGCCTGGGTACTCGAAAGATGGCAAGCGGGTGATCGGCGAAAAGGCGATTTCACCTAAATCGGAAGGCTCCAGCGACGGACTACGCGCCTGGTTGGCAAATACGACACTCACGTTTGGGATTAAAAATATCGGAGATGTTAGACCCCCGTATTCTTCCGACTGGTACCAAGGTTACGATCCGGAAAACGCCAGTGCGATTGGCAGATTTTATTACGTCTCTATCGATAAGAAATTCTAGCTCGCATTTCTCACGTCCCCGGGAGTAATGCAGACGAGTGCCGACATTTGTTGGGGGCTAGACTAGCCGCCAGCTCCGAAATTCTTCGCGAGTGAAAGCTTTCGTTCCGACAAGGCGTTTCCCAAGCGGCTTGGACGAAAATGTGGACACGAACAGGATGGAAACAGTCTGCGCGATGCAGGCTAACCTCGAGCCAACTTAGAACTGGAGGGCTCCAGGCTGCGTACCCACTTTAAAAGCGTCACTTCTTCGTAGAATACAGGCGACGACTTCATGCTCGGGGTGTAGTAGTCGTAGTGATACAAATATTCCTGCGCGAGCAGCGACTTTGACCCGCTCGCCACTATTGTTCCTTTCGAATCGGTCACAGAATAGTCGAAATATAGCCGGATCGGTGGCCCCCAATCATGATTGAATCGGATGCTGTTGGCCTGTGGCCGGTTCGAGAGGCGTCCGGCCAGATCGATATCCGTGAACCGCAGTGTGAGAGTCTCGCCGGGAAAGCGTTTGGCAACAAGCGACGAGAGATAGGATGAAACTGCGCTCCGGAAGATCGGGACAGACGCATTCTCGTCCCGGTCCTGGATCCGAAAATCGGTGAATCGCTCCGGGTGCACAAATTCCACACGAACATTGCTCGCTTCCGTCGCTTGAGCAGTCGACAAACTTAGGCTCACGATCGGTACAAGCATTGAAAACAAGAACTTGTTCATACTAGATAATAAGATCTCCTTATTCGCGAAATATTCCCCAACCATACGACCGATCGCTGAATTCTCCAACAGGAGCTGGAACCCTCGGGCCGGACATCAGTTGTTGGGTCAGGGATGAATTCAGGAGTTTTGGCCGTGGTTCAAAAAACGTTGCTCGGGGGCGCCGGGAGTCGGACAGGCGAGAACCATCCTTCGCCAAGGCTCCTATGAAGCCGGCGTTGTCAACAGTATCGACGCTGGTTTTTCTTTTTTTTGGTTCCTGGCTTTTTGCCCGCGTCCACGTCTTTGCGGCAAGTTCAACGCGAAATCGCTCCCGTCTGAACAGCAAAACTCAAATATCCGAATCTCTGCGCCCTCTGTGCCTCCGTGGTGAACTCCTCCAGCGCCAGTGCAGGATCCTCAGGCAACAGGAGAAAACGACCGGGCCGAAAAAGCATTACGTCGTGAACTTTGAGATCTGCTGTGCAAAATGCTTTAGTACCAGAAGTTCATGAACCAGATTTTTGAAAATGCCAACGAATGGCTAAATGATCTTGTCGTCTACGTCCCGGGGAAGCCGATTGAGGATGTGGCACGCGAACTCGGACTGGAACCGAGCCAGATCGTAAAGCTTGCTTCCAATGAAAACCCGTTGGGGCCCTCACCGCTAGCAGTCCAGGCGATGAAGCAGGCCTTGGATAAGGCGCATTTTTATCCGGACGGCGGCGGATATCACCTGCGACTTGGCATCGCTGAGAAATATGACGTCAGCATCGACAACGTCATGCTTGGGAACGGTTCGAACGAGATCATCGAATTTCTGGGGCATGCATTTCTTAAACCGGGGGACAACATCGTCACGGCCGAACATGCGTTCGTCGTGTACAAGATTCTCGCGAAACTGTTTGGAGCTGAAGCGGTCGAGGTTCCCGACCCAAATTTGACGCATGACCTCCCGGCAATGGCGGCTGCGATCAATGAACGGACCAAGATCGTTTATATCGCTAACCCGAACAATCCGACTGGAACAATGGTCAGCGAAGAGGAACTGGACCGGTTTGTCGATCGCGTCCCGAATAACGTCGTGATTGCCCTCGACGAAGCCTATTACGAATTTCTTCCGAATCCGCCCGACACCTTGAAGTACTTCCGGACGCATCCGAACGTGATAGTCCTTCGAACATTCTCGAAGATCCAGGGTTTGGCCGGTCTGCGAATCGGGTACGGTTTGGCACACGAAGATTTTATTCGGCTGTTGCAGAAGACCAGACAGCCGTTCAACGTCAACTCTATCGCGCAAGCGGGCGCGCTCGCTGGTTTACGCGATGAGGCGTACCAGGCAAAAACACAAGAAGTCGTGCGGCAAGGGCGCGAGTTCTTGCAGGCCGAATTCAGCAAGCGCAAACTCGAATACGTTCCCAGCGTCGCGAACTTCATTCTCGTCAAGGTCGGCAACGGAAAAGGGGTATTCCAGAAATTACTTCGTTGCGGGATGATTGTCCGTGCGATGGACGAGTACAAGCTGCCGGATTGGATCCGTGTCAGTGTCGGTACTCCAGAGCAGAATCAACGTTTTCTGGCTGACCTGGATCAGGTCTTGAGCACGAAAGATTAAGAAGCCTTACCACGAAGGCACTGAGTACACAGCGCGGCGGTCTTGCAGAGACGCCTGAAAACGGGAGATACGACGTATACGACAGAGACGACAAATACGATCAGCATGTAGCTGAAAACCCGAGCTAGTACACTCGAAGATGATACCGCCGAAGGACCTCTCGAGAGTTCGCGATCGAGGTCAGTACTCGCCAGTACGCAGATACAGTCTCCTCCGCGGCTTCGCGACCTTTACCTTGTTGGTCAATTCGTTTCTCTACTTCTGCCTTCTGCCTTTCACCGGTGCCGTGGTGAATCCTCTCCTAACTTCTGGGCGTCCTTAACAGTTCCTGCCGCATTTTCAGGATGCTGTTCTCCGGGAGCACGCCGCCGAAGTGGGTGAGGGGATAGATCAACGAATTCCGGCCGATAATCGAGCCGGGGCTGATTACCGCGTTGCACCCGATTTCCACCCGATCGCCCACAATTGCGCCAAATTTTCGGAGTCCAGTCGGGATGAGATTGGAATCCTCTTTGACGCTGATCTCTTTTCGATCCAGACGGACGTTCGACAAGATCACACCCGCACCGAGATGGGCGTGGTAGCCTAACACTGAGTCGCCAACATAACTGAAGTGCGGGATCTGCGCGTCATTGAAAACGATGCTGTTCTTAAACTCACATGAATTTCCGAGTACAACGCCATCCCCGATGATCACGTTTTCGCGGATATAACACCCACTTCGTATCTCGCAATTGTTACCAATCCAGGCCGGCCCTTTGATGGTCGCTCCGTTTTCGATTACGGTTCCGACGCCGATGTAAACATGATCACTAATAAAGGGTCTCCCCATGATCCGGCCCTGAATCGCGGGCTTTAACCGGAACTGCAGGTAGCTTCCAATCTGTTTCAGAACATCCCAGACCTGCACGCTGTTATCGAAAATGGTTCGGTGTTCGGTCTGATCAAGGTTAAGAAAGTCCGAAGGCGGGAACATACGGGAAGTAGTTGTCAGTGTCAGTGTCAATTGTCGGTGGTCAGTGGGAACAAAGATAGATCGTATTCGCCGTATAAGTCTTATAAGTCGTATTTCCACGCGTTGAACGCAGAGACGTGCCCAATCCAGATTTAGCCGGCTTTTTTGAAAAATTTCTGCCCTTCTTTCGTGTCTTTGACGAGCCAGCCGAGCGCTTCGATTTCCGCACGCAACGCGTCGCTCTGCGACCAGTCACGTGCAGCGCGAGCAGCGGTTCTCGTTTCGAGTAGCGCGGTAACCTGTGCCGGAACGGCTTCGTCCTGCTCCTGAAGTTGGAGCACCTGATTGATGCGACGCCACCAGGTAAGCGAAGCTGCGGCCTGGCCGGCGGTTAATTCGCCGCGATCGATTAACCGATTCGTATCACGAATCTGATTAAAAACTTCAGCAAGCGCCGCGGAAATGTTCAGGTCGTCGTCGAGCGCTTCAAAAAACCCTTCCGATTGTGCCGGCGCGAATCCGGAGTCCGGTGCCGAGTTTCTGGCGATATCCTGCAAACGGCGGATCCATTCATCGATGCGAAGCAGTGATTGCCGCGCTTCAGCAAGACCATCGAAGGTGAAGTTCAGCGGCAGCCGGTAGTTCACGCGAATCAACGCATACCGAAGTTCGCGACCTGAAAACCCTTTGTCGAAAAGGTCTCGAGAGGTAAAGAAATTGCCAAGTGATTTCGACATCTTTTGGCCGTCGACAAGAAGATGCGCGCAATGAAGCCAGTAACGCACAAATTTTCGATGCGTTACACACTCGGATTGAGCGATCTCAGCTTCGTGATGCGGAAAGATGTTGTCGACGCCGCCGCAATGAATATCGAGTTCGGGGCCGAGAATTCGGGTCGCCATCGCGCTGCACTCGATGTGCCAGCCTGGACGCCCCTTGCCCCAGGGAGAATCCCAACCAACAGCGCCATCCTTTTCGTCCCAGGCTTTCCATAACGCAAAATCTCCGATGTTCTCCTTCTCGTACTCGTCGTTTTGAATTCGGCCAGTTGGCCGAAGTTCCTCGAGATTGAGATGGGCGAGCTTTCCGTAGTCCGAATACTTGCTGATGCGAAAATAGACCGAACGATCGTCACCCTGGTACGCAATCCCTTGCTTTACCAGTTGATCGATCATTTCGATCATTTTTGCGAGGTTCTCCGGGTCGGTTGCGGCCGGAGAAAATGTCGCCCGCTTGATTCGGAGCGATTCGATGTCCTCGAAAAAACTCTTCTTAAATTTTGAGGTGAACTCCTGCAACGAGACGCCTGCTTCCCGGCTTCCCCGGATCGTTTTGTCGTCCACGTCTGTGAGATTCATCACCCGCTCGACATTGAACCCTCTTCCTTCCAGGTGTCGCTGTAAAAGGTCTTCGAAAACGTATGCTCGAAAATTTCCGATATGCGCGAATGCATAAACCGTCGGCCCGCACGTGTAGAGTTTCACAGTAGGCGGATTGATGGGTTCGAATGTTTCCAGCTGGCGGCTGTAGGTATTGTAGAACTTGATTGGCATCGGAGCTTCGGAAAGGAATATCTCTATCTATTGAGGAGTCGGTCCGCGAGCAACGAGAAATGTGTCCGCTCCAAAGTTCGTGAAGGCAGAATTAAGAATTATCAATGATGAAGTAGGGATTCTTCTGAGTGCCTCACGTCTACTTTTTCCGGTACTGAGTTCGTTCGAAGCATGAATTTAAGCGTGGAAGGCGCGAACGGAATTTGGCCCTGGGGCGACGCGCAGCGGAGCCCAGGAATCCGGTAAGGAAATGGACAAGCGCTGAAGGCGCATTGGAATCCATTTCTCGCGCGGGCTCTCTCAATCTCAAAACTGCGGCACTGTTCCTGCCGCGCTTTCAGCGCTCACGCTCTCTTGAAATCGTTCCTGGGGCTCCGCTTCGCGTTACCCCAGGCTAAATTCCAGTCGCGCCTTCGGCGCTTAGAACCACACTATCACATTAGGCTATCGACCAAAGTTCCTGTCCCAAACCATCGTTATCTTCGCTCGACTCGCCGATGACAACTGTCGACCCCACTGACAACCTTCTGAAGTCGGAATTAAGAATTGAGAATTATGAAGTGAGAATCCTCTTGGATGACTCGCTCACACCTACTGACGTCTCTCCACTGACTACTGGCAACCGACACTGGCAACTTCTTCTCACACCAGTTTTCCTGGAGCCTGCGCCGGAAACCGTGGCTCGACCCGTTCGACGCTGACAACTGCCATTGCGGCGATCCCTTCACCTCTGCCGATAAACCCGAGTCCCTCGTTGGTTGTCGCTTTAACGCCGATCCGTTGTGGAGAGATCTGCAAAGTCTCAGAAAGTTTTGTCTTCATCGCTTGCAGATGCGGTCCGATCTTCGGCGCTTCTGCAATGAGCGAGCAATCGATATTAGAGATCGCAAAATTCTTTGCTGTTAGAATCGCCTGCACGCGACGCAAGATCTCCTGACTGTCGATCCCTTTGATGGAAGCATCGTTGTTCGGGAAGTGATGCCCGATATCTTTTTCACCCGCCGCTCCCAGAAGTGCGTCAGCGATAGCGTGTGTTAAAACATCCGCATCGGAATGACCGTCCAGGCCGCGATCGTATTCAATCTCGACACCGCCAAGGACGAGCTTCCGCCCTTCGATCAGGCGATGCACATCATAACCGATTCCGACGAGGCTCATGGATAGACCTTCGTGATTTGGTCGCGATCGATTTTTCCGTTCCATGCAATCAGCGAGATTTTAGTGCTCTGAACCGGGCTCGGAGAAATCGCCAATTCTCCACCAGCACACTTTACGAGAAGCACACCGGCCGCGATGTCCCACCAATTTACACTGCGCTCGATGTAGGCATCCAGGCGTCCGGACGCAACGTAAGCGAGATCCAGAGCGGCGCTTCCCATTAATCGGCATTTTCTCGCGCGCATCATTAGGTCCTTCAATATTGAAAAACCAATCTCAAGTTCTGCCATCGTCTTCGACATTCCGACAGAGACAATCGATCGCGAAATATCAGTGGATTGGCTGACGGTAATTGGCTTGTCGTTCAGATAAGCTTGCCCGCCACGTTCCGCGTGCCAGAGCTCTTCTCGAATCGGATCGTAAATAACGCCAACGATAATCTCCCCTTTTTCCCGGAGCGCAATGGAGATGCAGAAGTGTGGAATGCTATAGAAATAGTTCACCGTTCCATCAATCGGATCGATCACCCATTCAAAATCTGTGGTCGTGTTCTCTTCGTTTCCTTCTTCACCTAGGATTGCGTGACCAGGAAATTTTTCTAAAAGCAATTTTGTGATGAGCTCTTGCGATCGCACATCAAGTTCCAACTTGATGTCGTGTGCTTCTTCAGCATTTACCGTAAGCGGCCGGCCGAAGTTCTCGCGGACCAGTGCTCCGGCTGCACGAGCCGCATCGATCGCGGCGTCGAGATATTGGTTCATAGAAGAGGCAATATCGGCGGAGCGAGGTCTATGTCGAGTAATCGAATTACGTAAAAATTTAACGATGTAACAAATTCTGATTGACGATGGAACAATTGTTCGTTAGTCAAGCGATCTGGATGACATTGATTTTTTATCCTCCGCAACTGCGGAATGAAAGGGGGGATAACTGATGCCAGCTGCAAAAAAAGCTGCCGCTAAACCAGCGGCAAAGAAACCTGCCGCCAAGAAAGCGCCTGCTAAGAAGGCTCCGGCGAAGAAGGTTGCTAAGAAAGCTGCTACTCCGGCGAAGAAAAGCTCCGCTAAGAAGTAGACCTCTAATTACACTTCATATCAGTTGTTTTCTGGAACAGGAGGAGATTGCTCTCTCCTCCTGTTTTTTTTGTTGGAAATGTGAGCCATGCGTCGCGCATGGCCTTAGCCGAAAAATCACATAAGCGCTTTGGATCGTGTGATTTTTGGGCTAGCGCTTCTTGTATTCAAGCGCCTTCGCGACGATTTCGTCCACTGGCCAAAGTCGGCCGATGCCTTCGTATCCACACGCAAGCATGCCCTCTTCGGGACCGATGAACTCGACCCCGCGACCTTTGAGTGTCGCTACGTTCGCGACTGTCGCGGCATTCAGCCACATCTTTCCATTCATCGCAGGCGCCAATAGCAACGGGGCCTCGGTCGCAAGAATGATCGAGGTCAATGCGTCATCGGCAAATCCATGCGCGATCTTTGCGACGATATCGGCGGTTGCAGGTGCGACGAGAACGAGATCGGCATTGTCGGCCAATTCGATGTGGCCCGGGTTCCAACTCATCTTTTCGTCAAAGATATTTGTCGTGACCGGATGGCGGGACAAAGTCTGCATCGTGAGTGGAGTGATGAACTGAGTTGCACCTGCCGTCATCACGACATGTACTTCGCGATCCTGCTTGGTCAATTTGCTGGCAATGTCCGCTGCCTTGTATGCGGCGATGGAAGCCGCGATTCCGAGGATGATGTTCATACGCGAGTCACTCCACATTCTGTACCTGCTCGCGAACCTTTTCCAATTCGGCCTTACAGTGAACGACAATCTGCGATATCTCCGCATCGTTCGCTTTTGCGCTGAGAGTATTCAGCTCACGTCCAATTTCCTGCGAGATGAATTCCAGCGTTCGACCGATGGCTTCTTCCTTGTTTGCGGTCGCGACGAACTGAGTCAGATGCGATTCAAGACGGCTAAGTTCCTCCGAGAAATCGGATCGCTCGGCAAAGAACGCTACCTCTCTGGAAAGACGACTATCATCGATATCGATCTCCTGGCCTATCTTTTGAATCCGTTCCAGAAGCAGCGCGCGATATCGCTTGGCGACACGCGGCTGAAGTTTGCGAATTTTCGCAACCGACTGTTGGATGGTCCGCGTCCGGCTGAGCAAATCTTTCTTAAGGTTTCCGCCTTCCTTCGCACGCATTTGAAGAAGCCGCTCCAGAGCAACATCAATCGCGGCTTCGACAGCAGAACGAATCGAGGTGTCGACCGTTGCCTGCTCGGAGGATGAGATCACTCCCGGTGACCGAAGAATCGTTTCGATGGTGATATCGCCCGGCAATGAGAGATCTTTTTGAAGCTGCTTGAAACGGGCAAGGTAACTGTGCGCGAGTTGTGTATCGATTACGGGATGATTGCGTCCCGGAACTCCCGAAGCAGAAACTGCAACGAGCACACGTCCCCGATGCAAACTCCGATCGATCTTTGCCCGTACCTCGCTCTCCATCGATGAGAGCGCGGAAGGAAGGTTAACCAGAATTTCGGTCTGGCGTTTGTTAACGGATTGAATCTCTGCGGTGATTTTGATGCCTTGACTCAGCGCCTGTCCCCGCCCGTGTCCTGTCATGCTGTGCATAATTCGGGTTCAATGTTCGGAGTTCCGAGTTCGGAGTTCAAGGTTCGAAGTTCTGGCAGGTTGTCCCTCCCCACGCGCCGAATAGGACGTATACGCCCCGATACGCCGTCTTCTCAAGCGACGATTCGCTGGACGATCTCCTGTTCTGCTGTGCGCGCGAAGACGTCCACACCGATCCGGATCTTTCCGGTTCCCCAATTCAGGAGCGTCGTGAAACCTGGTGCGCTCGCTTCATCGTGCACGTTGATGTCATAGTTCTCGAATCGAAACAACTCCGGGTGCACCATGGCGAGGGCTGCCAAAGGATCATGCGGACTCGTCCCTTCGACGTGCCGGTATTCCCACCATCGAATCAACTGATTCTCCAACATTGGCCCGAGCCCATTCGGCAATGCCGCGATCTGAGGCAGGTCTTTGTTCCCCAGCCAGACTCTCAATGTGAGATCGAGACTGATCACGGTCATTGCGATCCCGCTCCCAAACACAACGCGCGCGGCGTCCGCGTCGCACTTGATATTATGCTCGGGACGGTTCATCCAAAACGCGCCTCCCATGATGTAAAGATGCTTGATTTTCGCGCACGACGCAGGGGCTGCGCTAATCGCTCTGGCGATATTCGTCAGCGGACCAGTTGCAATCACTTCTAACTCACCGTTCAACGATTCCGCGGTTTCGCCAATATAATCGGGGGCCGACTGTTTCGCTTTGATCTCGAACGAATTCACATTCGGGATACCTTCGCCCTCGTGGCCGGCCCAGTGAATCTGACGTCCGCTTACGGTGCGCTGATCGCCTGGAATGATGGCGATATCGTCCCGCCCGAGCATCTGGGTTGTGGCCCTTGCAATCTTTGCTCGAAACATTGTGTCTCCATAGGCGGTCGTTACACCGAGCAATTTGAGTTCGGGAGCTTTCGCAAGAAGTACAAGTGCGAGGATATCGTCCACATCAGTGCCGATATCAGTATCAAAAATAACAGGTCTCATAATAGTTAGGTTTGTGTGTGTTCAGGCTAGCTTTCTGGCGCGAGGATCTCGCGAGCCCGAGTGCTCGCGAGATCCTCGTGCTACTCTTTGGTTGCAGCGGCTGTAACGCCCTGGACATAGAATCGCTGCAATGGCAGAAGGATGATCAATGGGAAGAACGCAGCGACAATCGCCGCGGCAAACAATTCGTTCCAAAGGGTTACGTATCTTTCTTCGAACCCTGCGAGGGCAACCTGGATCACCTTCAAATTCTCGGAGCGCGTGGCAATCAATGGCCACAAGAACGATTCCCATTGGAACAGAAAGATGAGCAGCGCCGCGCTGATGACTACAGGTTTCGAGAGCGGCAGATAAATCCGAAAAAGAATTGTCACCCAGCTGGCACCTTCGAGTCGGGCCGATTCGGCCAGTTCCCGAGGAATTTGGGCAAAGAACTGCCGGAACAAAAATATCACAATTCCATTGGCAACTCCCGGTCCAATCAACCCCTGGTAAGTATCCAGCCAACCGATCGAGCGAACGACGGTGTAGAGAGGGATTGCGATCGCTTCGAAAGGAACCAGGAAAGTCAGAACAATCACAAAGAATAGAATCTCCCGCCCGGGAAACCGGAGGACGGCAAATGCAAATCCTGCAAACCCGTTAATCACGAGCCCGAGCAATACCGTCGCCCCAGCTACAAACACGCTGTTGAGAACCGCGATGCCGTAACCCTTCTCCGCAAAGATTGTGGCATACGCCGCGAATGTAATCTTATCCGGGATAAAGGCTTTCCAGCTGAACGGTGAAACATATTTGAAAATGTCGTCGAGAGGCCGCAGCGAAGAGGCAAGTGCCCACCAGAGCGGAAGGATGAACAGGACACAAACCACCAGGTAGCTTCCGTGTACCAGCACACGTTTCATCGTTCCCCCTCCGGTCGCTCCAACAGGCGAAATTGGAGCGACACGACCGAAACGACCAAAAGAAGAAGCACCACCACGATCGCAAGAGACCGTCCCATCTCGCCGTACACGAAACCTGATTTGTACGCTTCAAACATCAGCACGTTGGTCGAGCTGGCGGGTCCGCCACCGGTTAGGATAAACATCGGAACAAACAGCAGAAAATTCGTCGCCGTATCTGTCACGAGCACAAACAGCAACGGCCTTCGCAGCAGCGGCAACGTGATAAAGAAAAAACGTTGAAACCGATTCGCTCCATCGATCTTCGCCGCTTCCTGAACCTGTTGCGGAATGTCCTGGAGTCCGGCCCAGAGAAAGATCATCCAGAAGCTGATTCCCTTCCAAGTTGCGATCGCAACAATGCACCACAACGCCTGGTCCTGACTAATCAGAAACGGCTGGCTCGGAATCCGGACGATCGACAACAGGGAGTTAATTAGCCCCGCATTGGGATCAAACATCGTTTTCCATAGGATCGACGCAATCGCCACCGAGACCCCGAGTGGAACGAAAAATAGGAGCCGATAAAACTCGATCCCCGAAAACCGTTGATTTGCCATTAACGCGAGGCCAAGCGCCAAAGTGATCTGGAGAGGGTTAATGACCAGATTCAATTTGATCGTCACCCAGATCGATTTCCAAAAGACGGGATCTGTGAAGAGATCGGCATAGTTTGCGCCCCCGACAAAAATGCTTGTCCCGGCCTTTTCGAACGACTCCGTCGTCAGACTTCCCCAGATTGTTGCCGCGATCGGGTATAGCCTGAAAATTGCCAGCGCTAAAAGCGCTGGCAATAAAAGTGCGTAAGCCGTAACTGCCGAGCTTTTCCCCATTAGCTCAATCGATCACAAATTCCGAAAAGACCCATAGCGTCTTTTTCTATAACCTGCATGAACTTCGTTTATGCAGGTTATTTGAATTGGGCCAGCGCCCGGTCCAGCCGGCGAGCAGCCCCATCCAGAGCCTCTTTCGGATCTACGCCGTTCCGGATATCTTCGAACGTTGAAAAAAACAGATCTTCAACCTGGAGATAACCCGGCGTGCTGGGCCGATTCACTGCCGAATTGTTCGCTTCGTAAATTGCAAGCAGGTAGGCGTCTTTAGGAAAGCTCTTATATAACGCATCCTGTTCAATGGCAGATTGCAGTGCGAGCGTGGCCGGCACTTGGCCCTGCGAATCAAACCAGATCTTACTCCCTTTCTCGCTTGCCGTCAGAAACTGGATGAACTTTGCAGCTTCCGCTTTGTGCTGGGAACTCTTCGCGATTCCGATATGCCAACTCCCGGTTCCGGTCACCGGTTTGCCGTCCGCAAAATAGGGAAACGGTGCGACAAGAAAATCGACGCCGGCTTCTTTGAATCGGGGCACATTCCATTCCCCGCCTGCAAAAATCCCCACTTTACCACTTGAGAAAAGTGCGGCTGATTCGTCCGGTGTGACATTTTTCGGACTGACTTTCCATTTGTTAAACAAGTCCGAATACCATTGCCCGGCGCGAGCCCATTTTTCAGAATTGAGATAGCCGGAGGCTTTCAATCCGTCGGGGCTCAAAAGCGGTTGTCCAAGCGATTCGCCAAGGCATTGAATTTGGTAGAGCCGACTCACTTGATCGAATTCAAAGCCCCAGGTTTCCGTTTTGCCGTCCGTTACTTTCGTCAATTTCTTTGCAGCATCCACGACCTGATCCCAGGTCCAGCGATCCTTTGCCGCGATTTCGCTAATCTGTTGAAAATCGATGGTCTGATCCGGTCCAAATCCTTTCGGAGGTGTGATCCCTGCATCCTGGAAGAGCTTCCGGTTGATGTACATGAACTGGCTCGACGTGTTTTGCGGCGCGGCCATGAAGTGCCCATTGTACGTTCCCGCTTTGCCCGACGCTTCCAGCCAGTTTTTTTTGATATCGTCTGCAGTGAAATAATCGTCCAGCGGTGCCAGGTAGCCGCGAAGCGAATAGGAGGCAACCAGAGGCACGTCGACGCTAATCATGTCGAGGTTCGCGTCCTGCGCTTTCATCCGGACTTCGATTGTTTCGAACAATTGCCGGAACGGATAAGTGTCCAGCTCGACTTTGATGTCCGGATTCTCCGCCTCGAACGCGGCGATCACTTTTTTGACGCTGTCTGGCCAGGCTCCATCGGAAAGCGTCAACCAACGAATAGTAGTAGCGGCCGAAGCCGACAAGGCAGTTGCGATAACTCCGGCGACGGAAAGCCGTATCAGGAACGGAAAAAGGCGCGATGCGCGGATTTTCATGGGTAAATGAGGGGGGAAGAGAACGAAGTGATCAGAATTTGTTAGCGATAACAATTGAATTAGGAACAATGGATATGTCAAGGGAAATGCTGTTTACGCGCCGGACTTTTCTGTTATCGTGCCCGCTGTTCCCAAGCGTATTCTGAATGGCTTCACACCCTCATTCTCGTCCCGGATCCGTCACCCTCTATGACGTTGCCACTTTCGCGGGGGTCTCCCATCAAACGGTCTCCAGGGTGATCAATAAGGCCTCCCACGTGGCGGCGCCGACACGCGCTCGCGTTCTCGAGGCTGTGTCACAGCTCGGATACAGACCGAACAACATTGCCCGAAATCTTGTGAGCCAACGGTCAAATCTCATCGGAGTGATCTCTTTCTGCCAAGATTCGTTCGGTCCCTCACATCTCCTGATCAGTATCGACACCGCTGCGATGAAGAGCGGGTACAACACTTTGCTTGCGAGCATTACCGAACCAACAGTCAAAGCAATCAAACGTGCCGCAGACGATCTGCGTACTCATGGCGTAGAAGGAATCATTCTGAATGTTCCGACCGCGGTTGATCTGCGAAGCCTCCAGGATGTCTTTCGTCAAATTCCCTATGTTGCAACGGATGCAGGAGCCGGGAACGAGATCTCAATGGTCACGACTGACCACGAATACGGAGCCTGCATCGGCACTGAACATCTGATCGAGCTAGGCCACCGAAGCATCGCCTGTATAAGTGGCCCGTTGGATTGGCGATGCGGTCTGCTCCGTCGCGACGGTTGGCTCCGGACCTTGAAGAAATATGGGCTCCCAGAAGGTCCGAGTGTCGTCGGAGAATGGAGCGCCAAAGGGGGATTCATGGCGGCGCAAGAGCTGGTCGATCGATACCCCAGAGGGTTCACTGCGATTGTTGCTGGCAACGATCAAATGGCTTTGGGAGTTATGCGTGCCCTGGCACTGAACGGGCTTGGCGTCCCCAATGACGTTGCCGTTGTCGGATACGACGACATGCCGGAAGCTGCTTTCTTCAATCCCTCTCTTACGACAGTCACGCACGATTTCGAAACCGCAGGCCGCACCTGTCTTGCGTACCTTTTGCGGTTGATTCAGGATCCACAGGCGCCGCCTCAACGGCTCATCATCAAGCCAGAGTTGATCAAGAGAGAGAGCACAGGAAGAAAAGCTGCATCCCGCTCAGAAAGAAGAAGAAAAGCACCCCACAGAGCCGCCGAAGCACCGAAGGAAAAGTAGGGCTCCCGAATACTCGGCGGAGCCATATCTCATATACGTCCTATAGGTCGTATACGTCTTATAGAACACATTCGAGATCGCGCGCGCTTTGGCTTTGAATATCGTACTCGAACCAAATGAGCCGCAAATCGAAGCAACCGAGCCGTAGCAACCGATCGTCCGTCTCCGGCCCGACGACGATGGTTTCAGAACGTCGCGCTTCGATTGACCCTGGATCGTTCTCCAAGCAGTCGGTGCCGTTGTGGCGACGGGAATGGTTACTAGCCCTGATATTGGTGATCGCCACGATGCCCCGATCTGGGATGACGATGCTCACCTGACCAAACCGGAACTGCGGTCCCTGGAAGGGTTGGCGAGAATTTGGACTCAGCCTGGCGCGACTCAACAATATTATCCACTGGTTCACACGCTCTTCTGGGTGGAGCATCAGCTCTGGGGCGATTTGCCTTTAGGGTATCATTTGGTGAATCTCTTGCTGCTCTGCGCTTCGGCGTTGCTTTTGGCGAGGATCTTGAGACGACTTGAAATTCCGGGCGCCTGGTTCGCGGCTGCTCTCTTTGCCCTGCATCCGATCCAGACAGAATCGGTCGCCTGGATATCCGAGCTCAAAAACATGCTGTCCGGCATATTCTATTTCGGATCAATCCTGACCTATCTGAAGTTTGACCGAACAAGGAACGTCACCTATTACGTCGCTGCTCTGGTGCTATTTTTGTTGGGGTTAATGTCCAAAACCGTGATCGCCACGTTGCCGGCGTCGATATTGATTATTTTCTGGTGGAAACGCGGCAGGTTATCTTGGAAACGCGATGTTTACCCTCTTGCGCCATTCTTTCTGCTGGGGACAATCGCAGGATTGTTTACAGCCTGGGTCGAGCGAAGCCTCATAGGCGCCGAAGGCTCAGATTACAATTTCTCGATTGTGGAACGCATCTTGATCGCGGGACGTGTCATCTGGTTTTACCTCGCCAAACTTATCTGGCCGATCGATTTGATCTTCGTGTATCCCCGATGGGAGGTCAGCCAGAGTGTCTGGTGGCAGTATCTCTTTCCTGCGGCAGCGATTTTGTTATTGGTGGTTTTGGCATGGCTTAGCAGGCGGACACGCGCGCCGTTGGCTGCGTACCTCTTCTACGTTGTCACCCTGTTCCCGGTGTTGGGTTTTTTGAACGTGTATCTGTTCCGCTATTCACTGGTAGCGGATCATTTCCAATACCTTGCGAACCTCGGGTTGATAGCCCTGGTAGCGGCTGGTATAGCCATTCTACTGGAACGCCTTCAGCTTTGGCACCGGACAACGGGTTATGTCTTGTGTCTGTTATATCTCGCCTCGCTGGCTATCCTCACCTGGCGACAAAGCGGCATGTACACCGGGATCGAAACTCTTTGGCAAACGACCATTGAAAGAAACCCCAAGGCTTGGATGGCTCACAACAACCTCGGCAGCGTATTGCTCCAGAAAGGGCAAGTGGACGATGCCCTTTTTCATTTTCGAAAAGCGCTTGAGATCAAAGCGGACCGTGCGGATGCGCAGGCTAATCTGGGGAGCGCCCTTTTGCAGAAAGGGGAGTTGGACGATGCCATTGCTCAGTACGAAAAAGCCCTTGAGATCAAACCGGATTACGCCCTGGTCCACTACAATCTTGGCAATACTCTTCTGCTAAAAGGCCAGGTGGACAACGCCACCGCACACTACAAGAAGGCGCTCGAATTCAAGCCCGATTACGCCGAAGTCTGCAACAACCTCGGCATTGTCTTGTTCCAAAAAGGAGAAGTGGATGAGGCGATTGCCTATTATCAAAAAGCGCTCGAAATCGATCCTCAGTATGTTGAAGCTCGCGGCAACCTGGCTCGGGCGTTGGCGACCTCCCCTCAATCGGCTATCATGAAAGCCGTTGCGACAAAACTTGCCGAACAGGCGAATCAACTGACCGGTAGCGCGAATCCAAAGGCCCTCCGCATCCTTGCGGCGGCCTATGCTCAAAACGGAAAATTCCCCGAAGCGATCGCAACACCCCAGCGGAGTCTGCAATTGGCCACAGACCAAAATAACGCAGCTCTCATGCAAGCCCTCCAGAACGAAATCGATCTCTACGAGAAGGGGCTGCCCTATAGGAGTCAGAGATGAGTGTATCCGCGTGTAGAATTGCTGCACACGCCCATGAGCCCTGTGAGGCTCATGGGGCCGCCCATACGATACTTCTCTTCCGCTACTTCATTTCACCGATCATTTCCCACAGCCCGAACGAGTTGTTTTCCGTATCCAGACAGATCGCAAAGTAACCCATCTTCGGCACCTCGGTTTTAGGGACGCAGACTTTGCCGCCCAGTTTTTCAACTTCCGCTGCGTATCGATCGATCGATTCGACGAAAATGTAGGAGGTGATTTGCTGACCCGGGCTCCTGCGAGGGGTCATCCCACCGTCAAGCGATTCATCGGACCCGCCCGTATCGATGTGCAAATAGTCGCTCATATCGGGCATACCGGCGATCTTCCAACCGAACAGCTTGCTGTAGAATGTTTTCGCGCGATCAATGTTGTCCGCAGGGATTTCAAACCATACAACGCGCGGGGTAACGGCATGTTTGGTTTCTGTTTCCGTCTCTGTTTGTGTGCTCATATAACTGTATTTATTTTCAGTACAATCGTTTTGGTCATTGAATCTTGGATTTCCGCAGCGTTGCTAAATACTCTTCGAGCCGCTCCAACGACCCGGTCCAACCGCCCCGCATCGAGTCATGCCCGGCATCAAACGTTTTGCGTTCCTCTTCTGTCGGATTTAACGGCAACCAGTTGATCGTCAGGAGGGTTTTGCCCAACTCTTCTGCGAACGTAATCGTTGAAAGGACTTCGAGTGGCCAGCTCGCGCTTAACGGATGCCGGGTGATTCCGCCGCTTTCGTCTGAGAATGAGTTGACAAACACCAGGCGTTCCGGAGGCACCACCTCTCGAATGCTCCATCTGCCCCACATCGCGGGACCGTATGCAGTTCTCATGGAGTAATGAAAGAGTCCACCTGGCCGGAGATCGAGTTTTGCGTGACCGACGGTGACGCCCTTCGGGCCCCACCATTCCATGTGGTCCGCTTCGGTCCAGGTTTTGAAAACGATCTCCCGCTGCGCGTCCAGTAACCGGGTGATGATAAATGGCTTCTGTGAAATCTGTTCTGGCGACGTCGTCATAAGGTTTCCTTTTATTTGTCAATGTTGGCCGATGCACTCGGTTACATACAATGATGCAACGAACGAAACGCCTTGTTCAGGACATCGATGACGTTTTCAGCAAAGAAAAGATTTCCCGGGCGGTTCTTCTGCCGGTTTCAGGCACCTCAAACAACGAACATGTCTGGCTGCCGGAACCTGCGTTTAATACAAGAATTCTATGCATCAAGGGAGCACGCCAAAGCTAAATCGGGACCCGATTATGCTGTAAAAATATTTGGCCGCGATAAGATGTGCGTTGGTAGTCGGATGAAAACCATCCCAGAAAAGATAATCATTCGGGTCTGAAGCCAGTGCGCCCGTGGTGGGATTGTATGCCTCGCCGATGGTGTTCGTGAATCCGAAGATGCGCGGGCTGAATACAAGCGGAAGAAAGATTCCGTTCACGTCGACAAAATCGATCGTGATTTGACGTTTCGATGCAAACAACGGGAGTTCGGTCGCGAGCAAAACATCGACGCCGAGAACGTATTCCTTTGCTTCTTGAACAACGGCCGATCCCAGGCTGCGGACGTCAGGAGTCAGCGATAGATCCGGGACATCGATCACCACAAAAGCCTTTGCCCCAGCCTCCTGAAGCCGCGCAATTCCGTTCAGAATATTCTGGACCGTTGTTTCGGGATTGATGCCCGCTGCGAAGTCGTTCGCGCCGATCCAGATGACGTAAAGATTGTCGCCAGGGATTGAACCACCGGATGCGGTCACGTAAGTAGGAATCTCTGCAGGAAACCCAGCAGGGTCCGGCTGCAGCAGGTCGTCAGATGTCGCGGCGCCAATGGCAAAGTCCGTCCCATTCGGACTGAGGGGATCTTGAAAATAAGCGGTGAGTGGCGGAAAATGGCGTGCGACCGAGGGAAAGTAGTCGACCCAGATTTCGCCGTCAGTGAATCGCCCTGGGAAATTGCGATTGGTTCCATCAAATGTTTCGCCGTAAGGTGGCGCAGGCTGCTGCGGCGGAGCCAATGCGGTCAATGCGAATAAGTTCCCGTCGTCCGAAAGACTGTCGCCAAACACAACCAATTTCTCATACCTCTGCAAATCGAGCGCATTCGCGCGAGTGACGCAAACGAGACAGAGCACAATGCTCAAAGAAACCAGGGAGAAGGCTTTCATGGGATTGTCGCTATCGATCCGTGATAGCAACGCGAATGCTACGGGCAGGGCCGAGGTTTGTGAAGCGGAAATGGGCGCCCTAATGGGCGTATACGACATATAGGACGTATATGTCGTATACGACAAAGACGTCCGACAAAGCGTCGAGAGGCGAATCCAGACTAGAACAATCTGTCGATGGCCTCGGACGCGGACAGCAGAAGCGATTGAAAGCGCGCCATCGATAGGAAGAAGAAAATCATTTTATGAACCAAATTTGCGATCCTGCAGTCGATTCTTCGAAGGAGACGATCTCCGCTTTTGGTGTGAGAACGAAAGATCGCGTTCTCGCGCATGTACGACAAGAACCGGTCAAAACCTTTGCGATCGTATTCGCCGGGTCAATTCTGGTGAGTGTTCTCGTAGGGTACCGAATATCACGGCTTGGAGAAGTCTCAAAGCGGCAGCGCTTGGTGGAAAACTGGATTCGAGAAGTGACAGACTGGATTGGACGACAGGGCCGGGAAATATCGGTTCCAGTCAAGGAAGGCTTCGAAGCGACGAAAACCGCGGTTGAAGATTTCTCGAATTCCACCGCGCGTGTTGGACGACGTGTGCCAAGCTTTCTTGAAAAACAAAAGCACTCATTTCTAAACCTATTTTGATATTATGGAGATCATCCAACCCGAGGGACCGGTAAGGCCGGGACCAGGACAGAGTGAGAGAGTAGCCGAGCTGAAGTTCCGGCTACAATTGGAAAGTCGGCTGAACGAGCTCAAAGCGGACATTGCCAAGCGGCCATTCTTCTTTTTTGCGATAGCCTTTATCTCCGGATTCGCATCGAATACCTACCCGGCCAGGATTCTTTTTCGAGTTATCATGCGATTAGTCTCCTGGCTGATAGGGCCGGCAATCCTCGTGATGGGCGTGATTAAGTTGAGTGATCTGTTCTGCAGTTCACAGAAGAGCGAATTGACGATTGTACAACGACCATGAACTTGGTGTGAGCCTGAGTGGTTTGTGTCCAGGGACGGTCTGATCGTAGTCAGGCACCAAGTGCCTGGAGAGCCAGGAGAAAAATGGACTCGTCCCAGCAGGACGATTAGGCCAGCAACGCCGCGAGGCACCGGTACCGCCCAAACCCGAAGGGCTGCGTGGAATTTGGCCGAGCGCTTTGTTGCTCTTGGGTCAAAACGGCTTAGGTATTCTCCCTCGCGCCGCCCACGGGACAAAATACATTGCCCCCGCAACGCTTTACTTAGTTTTATCCTACGCTGCCTGTTCCGCCTGCTCCCCAAGCTGTAAAGCGAGCGCGAGCAGCTCCTTCTCGTTTTCCAACGGAGTCACAAAGCGTTTAGGAATTCCGGACAACCCGACTTGAGCACCCACAAGTGCTCCTGTGAGGATGCAGCGCGCCTGATTCTGGCCACCTCCGTTCAGCGCGTGGAGGACCGCCGTTTCGAAGTCGTTGTGGAAGCGGGCGGCGAGATAATAGGCAGCTGGAAGCTGATGATAAATCGCGCAAGGCATCCCGTAGAGAATGGATACTTTCCATGCGGGCTCGATCCGGATGCCCGGGTCAAACGCTGCCTCTGCCATGTAGGATGGCGTCAACAGCGCATCAGGAGAAGAAAAGCGACCCGCACGCGGTGGATCAGGATCGCCCGGCTTGGGCGGCCGGAGCCTATCGCTTGTCACCGCATGGAACGGAAGGTCACCGGCCTTCACCATTTCCATCAGCTTATCGGATATGAATTTGTCGAGTTTCTCGCCACTAACGAGCAAAGCGAGAACACAGCAGTACGCTGTCGTCATTGCGACGATTGCGTCGTCGGCCTGCGTCAGTCGGCAATTCGAACTCACAGATTCTGCGACTTTCGCGGGCGTTTTTGCGTATCGAGCGGCCAGGACCAGCGCGCGTTCGATCCCTTCCGTTGTGTCCGCGTGGCCACCGGTTTCATGCCATGACAAATTCTGTTCGACTCGTCTGCGCCACGCTTCCCGGATCGACTGGCTAGTATAGCCGCCCGGCCCGTGCATCGGCGTGCCATCGAGTTTTGGAAAAAGTTTGCGATCCAATCGATGACAAAAATCTGCTTCGTCGTAGGCGCCTTTATCAACCAATGAGCGCAACAGCATCGTGAGTATAATCCCTGCCTGCGAAAGCTGACCGGCTTTGAGACCGCCGTGATAACGATGCGGTTTCGGACTGGTATAACCGGTGATCCAGTCCCCGTAATCACGTCTTAATTCTGCGAGATCGTAATACCAATGCGGCCCTACGCCCAAGGCATCCCCGATCAATGCGCCCATAACGGCGCCTGCTGCGCGATCTTTCACTTTGAGAGACATAAACTAGCACGCCGCTTAATCAATCAGTTCTATGCAAAATCTATACCGCGGACAATTCTCCGCGCATAGCCGGAAGCTATAGCGGGCACGCCGAGGAGGTATTGGTCTGACCTATGAAAGACCCAGATGGTGACGTGGCGAATGACGCCGGGGCGGACCGCCACGGATTTCCGTGGATTTTCTCAGTACTTTGTATGAACAATGCAGCCAGAGATTTCAAACTATCAACGCCTCGGACAACCTAATCATGTTGCGAAGCATTAAACAGTTGTACGGCGACAAATTGAGCACCTTGGACGACGAAATCGGCCAAGTGAAGGACTTCTATTTTGACGATCAGAAGTGGGTGGTCCGCTACATCATTCTGGATACGGGTTCGTGGTTGTCCGGGCAATTGGTGCTGATCTCTCCCTATGCTTTCGGTGACTTCGATCAGGAAGACGAGTGCTGGCCTTTGAAGCTGACTCGGGAACAGATCGAAAAGAGTCCTCCGATTGATTGGCACAAGCCAGTTTCACGACAATATGAAGAGGAATACTATCGCTACTATGGATGGCCTTCCTACTGGGTCGGAGCAGATATGTGGGGCTGCGCCAATCTTCCTGTGGCGCCCCCGCCGAATCTTTTGTCAAAAATGGAAGAAAGCGGCCGTGCCGGCCCCTCGAGCGGAGATGATCCCCATCTGCGAAGCATGAAGGCCGTGGGTGGATACCAGCTCGAAGCCAACGATGGCGCGATTGGTCACGTGACGGATTTTCTCATAGACGACAAGAGTTGGACGATTCGTCAGCTAGTCATCGACACGGGTCATTGGCTATTCGGTAAAGAGATTGTGATCTCTCCGCACCAAATCGATCGGATCAGTTACGAGGAATCCAGCATGTTTGTGAACGTGACAAAGGAAGTCTTCCTGGATGCTGCGGAGTACCATATGCCGCGCGCGGAGTATCACAATACGCGGGCTTGAGCCAAGGATTTCTGATGCACGACCTCTTGTATCCGCTCCGCTTCGAGCCGATTTATCAGTATCGGATTTGGGGTGGCCGGCGTTTGGCCCATTTTCTCACGGCGCCTCTACCCAACGAAGGGCCCGTCGGCGAACGATGAGCGATTTTCAAGTGCTGCGCCTGGGACAGATCATGGAGCCGCAACTAGGAAATCCATTTGAAGCCGAAGGCGTTCTGAATCCGGCGGCAGTTCGTGGACCTAACGGCCACCTCTATCTTTTCCCACGGCTTGTGGCGCGTGGCAATTTCTCTCGCATCGGCATAGCCCGTGTTCAGTTCAACGAAGCTGGTAACCCCTACGGAGTCGAGAGGCTCGGGATCGCGTTGGAGCCTGAGGCTGATTATGAACGCCGGTCCGACGGCGGAGGAGGCTGTGAAGATCCGCGTATCACATTTGTTAAACCGCTTGGGCACTATGTGATGACTTACACGGCATTTTCGCCCAACGGCCCAAGAATCGCTTTGGCCGTATCGGAGGATCTTTTCCATTGGCGGCGTCTCGGGCTGGCCACTTTCCTGCCGTATGGCAACGTTGATTTCAACGGGATCGACAATAAAGATGCCAGCGTGTTCCCGGTTGCCGTTCCTGATCCCTCGGGGCAACCATCACTGGCATTGGTGCACCGGCCGCTCTTTCCAGGAACTCGCCCAGAAGAGAAGGTACGCGACCCGGACTCCGATGCGATGGATATTCATCGGGAGAGCATCTGGATTTCCTATCGTGAGATGGCTGTCGACGCATGTCGCCTGTGTCACTTTTCTTCACATCACCGGCTCGCCGCTCCCATGGCCCTTTGGGAGCGACTGAAGATCGGCGGCGGAACGCCACCTATCCTGACCCGGCATGGCTGGATGATCGTTTACCATGGAGTGAGCGAAATCGTGGTGCCGGGTAAGCATCCGTTGTGTTATTCAGCCGGTGTGATGATACTCTCGGAGAAAAATCCTGGTATAATTCGTTACCGGTCGCCGGAACCGGTGCTGGCGCCAGCGTTGCCGGGGGAACGTCTGGGGACCGTGGCCAACGTAGTTTTTCCAACTGGAATAGACCGGCGTGACGATCTCGAGCTACCGGACCGGTTCGACATTTATTACGGAATGGCAGACAACCGGATCGGCGTGGCTCGTCTTGATGTCCCGGAATTGCTGCCGGCAGCCGATTTTGGTAGCAACAAAGCACACACTATTCGTGGACAGGACACTGGTGCGCCAACCTGGCAAGAAGCGTCCACATCGAGTCGAATCAACGCGAAGCTGATTTAGCAGAACACGCCACCGTCTCCCGGCGCGTTTTCGCGCTACACAAAGGAGCATAGGCTTCCAGCCTGTGTGCTACTCGACTAGAACGCCTTGAAATTTACGATTAGCAAGCGCGAGGATGTCACACACGAGCTAGCACTCCGTCCCGGCAGACACAGGCTGGAAGCCTATGCTTCTTTGCGTAGCGCGAAAACGAGTCCAATGACTCAGAGGCGCCGTCGTCGACCGTGCGATTTCGGCTAAATGTCTCGAGAAAGGTCCTTCACGATCTGAATGTAATCTCTGAGTGGCTTTGAAGGATTGTCGGCGCGCCACGCCACGGTCGATTCCCGGCGGACGGGCGGGGAGATTGGGCGAAAGATCACGCCTTCGTGCGCCAGCCCGGTAATTTGCTCGGGCAAAAGCGCCACACCCAGCCCGTCTACGACAAACTTGATCGCGGTCGCTTCACTGTCCGCTTCCTGCAAAATCTTGCCGGCAAATCCGGCTTCCCGGCAGATCCCCAGGAGCCACTCCCGCTCGCCCGGATGGTTTTTTGCGGACATACCTATAAAAAACTGCAACGCCAGATCGGCGAGTTTGACCTTTGGCTTTTTCGCGAGTGGATGATCCGTCGGCAGCGCGAGGAGCACCATATCATGCGCTACACATTCTGAGAGGAAATCATGACCGAAGGTCGCAGCTGGAAGGCCGACGAATCCCAGATCGATCTTGCGGCTGTTGAGCGCATAAAATTGCTCGGCGCGCGTCATATCGAAAAGGTTGAGCGCCACCTCCGGACAAAGTTTTCGGAATGCGCCAAGGGTCGCCGGCAACAGACCGTAATGAATGTTCGCGACGTAGCCAATGTTGAGGTCGGAGCTTTCTCCGCGACTCATCCTCTGCACAGCGGCCACGCTGTCGGCGCTCATCGCGAGGAGCTTTTTTGAATCAAAAAGAAACAGGCGCCCTGCTTCAGTCAATGCAACACCGGTGCTCGCACGATCGAGCAGGCGCACACCGATTTCTGCTTCGAGATTACGGACCTGCCGTGTCAGGGAGGGCTGGGCGAGCCGGAGCTTTTGAGCGGCTTTGGTAAAGCTCAACGCTTCGGCGACAGCAACGAAGTAACGCAGGTGACGAAGCTCCATTTACCGGAGTTTCGTGCGGGTCATAGCCGATAGCTATCGGAAAGTCCTTAACACGGAAGGTATTCTCACAGGGGATATCGGCGGAACCGAGCGAAGTATAGCTTTCGGCTATGGAGTTGACTCTGAGGAAGTATTGGTCCACTCCGTGCGGCAACCCGACAATCATGCAGGTTCAAGGTTCCGCTGTGAGAAGCTCTTCGCTACTCGGACCTTGGAAGCCTGGAGATTGAATGATCGACAAAAAATCCATGGACATCCTCGAGAAGATCTCGAGCGGAATCGAGGGATTCGATGACATCACCGGCGGTGGACTGCCTCGCGGCGGGACAACGCTGCTAATGGGTGGCCCGGGTTGCGGCAAAACCGTCCTGGCGCTTCAGATACTGGTAAGCGCCACCACTCACCACGGCACACCCGGTATCTTTGTGGCTTTCGAGGAGAATGCCCGCAGGGTGTCGGCCAACGGACAAAAATTCGGTTGGAAGATGCGCGACCTCGAGGAGAAACAGCTCTTCTTTATCGACGCCAGCTTGCGTTCCGACGTGGTGAAGTCTGGCGTATTCGATCTCACTGGCCTACTGGCGGCTTTGGAAGCGAAGTCGAAGCAGATAGGTGCAAAACTGATCGTCTTCGATGCGATCGATGTTTTACTGAGCCTGCTCGACGATCCTGCAGCGGAAAGCCGGGAGCTTTACCGGCTACATGAATGGCTATTGCGCCACGAATTGACCGGCATCCTGACTGCGAAGATCGAGGAGAACCAACCGGCTGTTGCGCAGCGCTACGGATTCATGCCGTTCATGGCCGATTGCGCGGTGCTGTTGAATCAGCGCGTCGCAGATCGTGTGGTGATGCGTGCTATGCGCGTGCTCAAGTACCGTGGGTCGGCGCATGTCCTCAACGAAGTGCCTTTTGTGATCGGGCCGTCGGGCGTAGAAGTCGGTTCCGCAAATGGCGTCCACCCTGAACCTCAACTTTTCAAGGAGAAAGTCTCCACCGGCATCGAGCGTCTGGATGTCATGCTCTGCGGCGGAATTTACCGTGGCACAAACGCGCTGATTACTGGCAGCTCGGGCGGCGGAAAGTCGACGCTCGCGGGCGCATTTATTGAAGCCGCCTGCCGCCGCAACGAGCGCGCTCTATTTATCTCTTTCGACGAAAATTCGCGAGATATCGTGCGGGATCTCGCCGTGATGAGCATCGAGCTGTCGCCTTATCTTGCCAGCGGCCTGTTGCGAATGGAGTCGGTGCGCACAGAGGCGGCTTCTTCGGAAGAACATTTTATGCGGATCAAACGGCTGATTGCCGAGCAAAGCCCAGACTGTCTTGCGATCGATCCGCTTTCGGCGCTTGCTCGCGTTGGTGGCGGTCTGGCGGCACGCGCGGTCGCTGAGCGGCTGATCTATCTTTGCCGAAACGCCGGCATCACTGTCCTCTTTACCAGCTTGCTTGAAGGCACGGATCCACATCTGGAGACGACGACGTTCCATGTTTCGACGATTTCCGACGCGTGGATCCAGATCTCGTATGCGTTGCTCGATGGCGAACGCAATCGGGCTCTATCGATCATCAAATCGCGCGGATCCAACCATTCTCGTCAACTTCGCGAACTCATCTTCAGCGACTCGGGCGTCACGCTGGCCGATCCGTACACGGCCGATGGTGAGATGCTTATGGGCACGTTGCGGATGGAGAAGCAAACCGCCATTCTCGCGGCGAAGACGCTTTTGCAGGAACAGACGAACGGCTTCGCGCCTGTATCGGACGTGCCCGTTCTCGCAAGCGTCAGAGATGAAAGAGCGGGCAAGTGAACAACTTCGTCAACACAGACGATCAGCCGAATGGTGCTTATCTCTTTCGCCTCTATCTTACGGACGGCGCGCCAAGCTCCGTGCGTGCATTCGCAAATCTCTACTCCATTTGCCGGAAGCATTTCCCGGAGAGCCACCGCATCGAGGTAATCGATGTTGCGAAGGAACCGATGCGGGCGCTGGATGCGTCCATCTTCCTTACACCGACTCTGATCAAAGTTAGTCCTCTGCCCGAACAACAGATCATCGGCGACCTGAGCGAAGAGGAAGAAGTCCTGCGCGCTCTCGGGCTGCCTCGCAAAGAAAACCAATAGTTATGAAAACCCTGCTTAAGACCGGCACGAGGAATGAAAGTGCCTCTCGCAAAATCTGGAAGGGTTCCCTGGACTATGTTAGCGCCGCGCGAAATGCCCCAGAGAAACTGTTCGGCTGGTCTCTATGACGGTCCGCTCAGCGTTACTGATAAAACAGGAAGTGAAATTGTATGAGTATGAATGAAAACAATTCCATGGGATAGGGCCGTGATATTGCGTCTCGGAAAATTCCATTCCCTTCGGGGACCGGGGCTGTTTTTCATCGTGCCGGTTGTGGACGCGATTCCTTACTGGATTGATACCCGGGTGATCACGACAAGCTTCAAGGCGGAAAAGACTCTGACCAAAGACACGGTGCCTGTGGATGTGGATGCCGTGCTGTTCTGGAGGGTTCTAGACCCTAAGAGGGCGGCACTGGACGTAGCAGATTACATTACCGCAATCAGTTGGGCTTCCCAGACGGCTCTGCGCGATGTCATCGGAAAGACCATGCTTTCCGATATGCTGGAAGGCAGGGACAAAATCAGCACAGTTCTGCAGAAGATCATCGATGAGCGCACCGAGCCATGGGGCATCAATGTGATTTCAGTCGAAGTGAAGGATGTGTTGATCCCGTCGGCACTCGAGGATGCGATGTCGATGCAGGCACAGGCTGAAAGAGAGCGTCAGGCGCGAGTGATACTTGGAGATTCAGAGCGCCAGGTGGCCGAGAAATTCGCCGAAGCCGCTAAGAGTTACAGCAACAACCCGGTGGCCTTTCATCTGAGGGCCATGAACATGCTTTACGAAGGTTTGAAGGACAACGCCACGATCGTGATCGTTCCCAGTACAGGCGAGGACGCCAATCTTAGACAGGCTGCCAATTCTAGCTTGACTAGACCAACTATTTAAGAGCGCTTGCCCTCCGAAACAGCACCCGTAAGAGATTGACGTAATGCTCAGGATTCGTGCCGCCAAACCGGGCCGGAATGGCATCGGCGAGCCAGTTCATTCTGATGAGCAGAGCGTATACCATCACATCTTTCGCCGATATTCTGCGTTCGGATTTTTCATTATAAAGCTCGATCGAACGCATGAAGCCATTCGGAACCCCGTGAGGCTGGCGCTCGCCGCCGGTGAAAATGGCAATTTCGTACGCAGGATCTCCAATCAAGGCATCCTCCCAGTCGACCACGCCGATCTGGTGGGTTTCACGCAAATCATACTGCAAATTTTGCGGAAACAGATCACCATGGAGCAGGGTTGCAGGGCGTTCATTTGTCAGTGCTCCCAAAATCCAGTCCCGAACTCCTACAAATTCAGGGTATGCGGTGAACAGTCGCTCCGGCAGGTCGTCAAGCATCGACGTTGCATGGCTTTTGGCGTCGACATGCACTTTTAGATGCTTAAACGCCGAAACGGGGAGGGTATGGATGTAGGCGGCAACACTTGCAATATTTTGAAGCGGCCATTCGGGATTCGTCCCTTTTGTGAAGTGCTTGAGCGACATGCCGGGCACGACCGTCTCAATCAGACCCACAGTTTCGTCGTCTTCATCTTTGACTAGGGAGATCAGCTTGGGAACTATAAACGGCAATTCGAACCCGGTGAGTGCCTTCAGCGTTTCAGCTTCTTTTTGCAAGCTGACTGAGGCGTCGTGCTTGGTTTGAACCCGGTTTGCCACATACCCGAGCCGCAAAACGAGATATCGTTCAGCATCCTCGAAAAGATAGCTTCTGTGAAACAGTCCATGTTCCATGGAACGAATCTTCCCTTCGATTCGAAAATTGTCCGGGAAGTCAGGATGCTCGCGCAGGTTCGATTCAATGAGCCAGCGAATCCGCCACCAATTTGTAGAGTGTCGATCACGGCTCATCTCGGGGAAATATGCGGATCAAGTCCTGTCGGGGTTCGATTCTCTCGGCTGACAGCAACGGATTCTAAACTGATTTCCTATCAAATAAGCGCCTGTTGAAAGCATCGAGTAGGAAAATCAATTCTTACTCAGGTCGCCGCGCCGTGCTTCATTGGTTAATCCGTCGCCTCTGCATGGCTGTGGTTCAGAACTTTCATGGCCACCAGTGTCGCGCTGGCACAGATGAGCGCGCCGATAATCAGAGTAAGGGGAACATTCACCAGACTCGCCAGATACCCGGCTTCCAGGTTCCCCAACGGAATCACAGCGCCAAAGACCGATGTCCAAATCCCCATCACGCGGCCGCGCATTTGATCGGGTACGTTGGTTTGAATCAACGTGTTGCACAGAGTGAAAAACACGATTCCGCCGAGACCGACTCCGGCGAAGAGCACCAGCGCCAGATAGAAATTACGGTTCAGCGCAAAAAGGATGAGCATTGCCGACAAAAGGAGGACTCCACGAAATGCGAGTCGGTTCTTTGCAAGCCGATGTCCGGCGGTAGCCAGCCAGAGCGCGCCAGTCAAAGCGCCGAATCCGACGGAGGACATCAGAACCCCGTAATGTGCTTCGTCCAGGTGCAGGATGTCTCGGGCAAAAGCCGGCATGACCACGACGTACGACCATCCGAAAACACCGACCACCGCAAAAAGAACCAGCAAAACGCAGACCCGAAAATTTCCCAACAGGTAATGAAACCCACTGAGCGCTTGTTTCGACGCGGATTGCGTCCGTGCCGGCCGGATGTGAGCTGGAAGTCGCATCATCAGCAGCCCGGCGATTACTGCAACAAAGCTCAGCCCGTTCAGGAAGAAACAGGTTGCGATTCCGACTTGTGCCATTACCGCTCCAGCCGCTGCCGGGCCGATGATTCTCGCGCCGTTCACAATCGAGCTGTTGAGCGAGATCGCGTTTACCAAATCTTCCCGGCTGGTCATCTCGACGAAAAACGATTGTCGCGCAGGCATATCAAACGCGAAAACGACACCGCCTAGAAATGCAATCAAAACGATATGCCAGGGTTGCACGACACCGAGCCAGATGATCGCGCTCAGAGTAAACGCCAGAATCATTGAAATCGATTGAGTAAAGACAATCACGGTCCGTTTCGGGTAATGATCTGCGAGCCAACCGCCCCAGATTGAGAAAAGAAGCAGGGGCGCAGAGCCCGCGACTCCGACCACGCCAAGCAAAAGCTTAGATCCAGTCAGCTTGTAGACAAGCCAACCCTCAGCGGTGACCTCCATCCAGGTCCCGGACAAGGAAATCAATTGGCCAATGAAAAAGAGACGAAAATTACGATGCCGAAGCGCGTAGAAAGTACCGCGCGTTTCGCCAGTCGATTCGCTCTGCTCCTCTAATTCGCCGTTGTCGCACCCCGGTGTCGAATCTGTTTCGCCGCTTCCCGCAACCGCGGTAGTTGTGTTCGCGGTGCGAGGCCGCATCAAACGTGTAAATCGAGAAATCATGAATACCGTGGAAGCCCAGTAACCGCATGCTCAACATACCGTGCGTATTCGGTTCGCCCAAAAACCTTACAGAAGGGCATTGATCGCGGACTTAGGAAGAAAATAACCGCATCGGATGCACTCATTGACTGAAAATCCAGTTATTATTGTGACTTTAAATAACACAATTAAACCTCATCAAAACCTGAACTATTAAGAAAGAACATCATGAGTAAACTAAACGGAAAAATAGCCCTTATCACTGGCGGAACGTCCGGACTTGGATTCGCCACCGCCGAACGCTTTCTGAGCGAAGGAGCAGAAGTCGTCATCACCGGCCGCCGAGAGGCTGAACTCGATTCCGCCGTCAAACGCCTGGGCAAGAATGTCCTTGGTGTTCAAGGTGACGTCTCGAAGCTGGCGGATTTGGATCGGCTCTATGCCACGATCCAAAAGGAGAAAGGCTACCTCGACATCGTTTTCGCCAACGCCGGCGGTGGCAGTTTCGCTCCATTGGGCGAAATCACGGAGGAACATTTTGACCAGATCTTCAACATCAACGTCAAAGGCCTGCTCTTTACCGTTCAGAAAGCGCTTCCGCTGCTGAAAGATGGAGGTGCCATTATCCTGAATGCTTCCGTCGTCGCCTCGATTGGCATGGAAGCTTTCAGCGTTTACAGCGCAACGAAAGCAGCGGTCCGTTCCTTTGCTCGCACCTGGACCAGTGATTTGAAGGCGCGTAGGATTCGTGTCAACGCCATTAGCCCCGGCGTGGTGCCAACAGAGGGGTATCAAAGCTTGGGCAACGAGGAGCAGATCGCGCAGTTCGCTTCACAGATGGCGACTCAAATCCCGCTCGGGCGGGTAGGGCAACCCGATGAAATCGCTAAGGCTGTGGTCTTCCTGGCCTCGGACGACAGCAGCTTCGTTGCCGGCGCTGAATTGGTGGTTGATGGCGGAATGATCGCGGTCTAACCAGACGGTTCGTGCGCGACGCATAAATTCCAAACCAAACGCGGTCTCTGGTCCCGCTTACAGCACTCACGCACAACCAAAACTGGTCGGTCGCGGTAGGATCGAATCTAAAGATTCAAGTTTTTGCTTTCGCACGAAAGTGGTGCCCGATGTTGGTCAAGAGCGGCACGCGAAAGTCGCAGAAATCGCAAAAGTCGGGTTCAACCAATAATTGGAGGAATCTTCTTTTGGTCGAATCGTGGACCGAGGCGACACTGAGGAAAATTGTTCAGGGGAAAATCACGATGAAACAAGTCTTTATTGTCGGTCAGGGTGGTCCAGACAAGTTGGAGCTTCGCGAATCTGCTGATCCGGCTGCCGCGGGGGGCGAGATCCGTATTCGGGTCCGAGCCAGCGGGATTAACTTTGCTGACATTATGGCGCGCCAGGGTCTGTATCCTGACTCGCCTCGGATTCCCTGCGTTGTCGGGTACGAAGTTTCCGGAACGGTTGACTCTGTCGGCTCTGGCGTAGACGAGTCTTGGGTTGGGAGAGAGGTCTTTGCCCTGACACGGTTCGGAGGTTATTCGGATGTCGTGGTTGTTCCGCAGAAACAGGTCTACGCGAAACCGGACTCGCTCTCGCATGAACAAGCAGCGGCAATCCCGGTGAACTATCTAACCGCATGGCAATTGCTTGTGGTTATGGGTTCCCTCAAGCGCCGGGAGTCAGTGTTGATTCACAACGCGGGCGGTGGAGTCGGGCTGGCCGCGATCGACATTGCATCCCAGATCGGGGCCACGATTTATGGGACGGCTAGCACTGGCAAGCATGCATTCCTACTGGAGCGCGGTTTGCACAATGCGATCGATTATCGCACGAAAGATTGGGCGGTCGAACTCGACCGGTTGACCAACGGAAAAGGAGTGTTCCTGATTGTGGATCCGCTCGGGGGAAATCATTGGAGAAAAAGTTTCAAGGCGCTGCGATCGACAGGTCGACTCGGGATGTTTGGAGTGTCGTCTGTCACGGCGTCGAAGCTGGTCGGACCGTTGCGTATGTTGCCGGCCGCACTCGGAATGCCGTTGTTCCATCCGCTGGCGCTGATGGGCGCCAACAAGTCGGTCTTTGGCGTGAATCTTGGTCACCTATGGCATGAGTCTGAAATGATTGCGGGTTGGATGGATGTTTTATTAAAAGGTGTCGCGGATGGATGGGTGCGGCCCCATGTGGATAAGACTTTCCCCCTCGAACGTGCGGGTGAGGGACAGACTTATGTGGAAGAGCGGAAGAACATCGGCAAAGTGGTTCTGACGATGTGAGTGGGGAGTTCGAGGTTCGAGGTTCGAAGTTCCGGGTTCAGAGGTTTTGTGGGGCACTATTTAGATTAGGCAAAGAACTGAGTCTTCCTATGCTGGTTGGGCACCTCGAATCGGTCGGAGTTCTGAGGAAGAACAACGCACGAAGCATCATGTTGCACCCGTCCAACGTAATCCGTAGTGTTCCCCTGTGATCGAGATCGTCGAGCAAGCTATTGGGCTAACTCATAGTGCCCAGCTTGGAGCTGAAGCGGTGAACGCATTTTTTCGATGCTCCTTGCCTCTTCCGCGCCTGTGTTACGGGCGATTCACAATTGCCCCAAGGAGCCAACGCGGGAGGCACAGATGAGTCCGTCGAACGAATTGAGTTATCATGTGCCGTTCGCCTCGGACTCGAGCTTGGCGGATGGATTGCATGTTAGCGCGGCGCTGGGGGGCGGGTTGCCGCACGCTTTTCTGGTCGATACGGGATCGGTGGGTATATTGGTGCCCCGGCAAGTGCTCGGCCCGGACTATCAGGATTTTGATCCGTCTCAGGACACCACGTTCGGCTATGTCAGCAGCGGCAATACCTACCAGGGCCAATGGGTCAAGGTGCCGGTCGTACTCGGCGTGCCTGCCCCGTGGGACGGAACGGGTGACTATCCGGTGGCGCTTATTGAGGTTTTCGCGGTTGACCAGCTGGAAGATTTCGACGGCGGTGTGTTTGGCGTTGGGTTTGGGATTGGCGGACAGGCTGACGGTGGGCCCGCCCGTAATCCGCTGCTGCATCTACGCTACCAGGGCATCGATCTGCGTCGCGGCTATATCATCCGCACAGAGGGCATTGATGTCGGCTTGACCTCGCTCAACACGGAGAGTTTCGCGTTCATCGCGCTCGACCGTGACGCCTCCGGGGCCGATTGGAATCAGCCCTTTGGCAGCGTCACCCTGTCCGGCGATTTTAGCCCCAGCGGGTTTTACGCCGATCTGCCGATCCTGATAGATACCGGCATAGAAGAAATGATTCTATGGGTGAACGCCGGCTTTACGCCACCCAACCTGGCGGGCGAATCCGCGTTCCCTGCCGGAATCTCGGTGAATATATCGGCGCCGCCGGTGGATCTGGAGGGCACGCCCGCGCTGCAGTATTCATTCGTCACCGGGGATACCAGCCAAGCGATAGCGCCTTCGCATGTGGAGTGGCGTATAGGCAACGGCATCAACACCGGGAGAAACGTTTTGGCAGGCGCTGACTATCTCTATGATGCGGCGGGGGGCCGCATTGGATTCCGAGTCCCTCCGGCGTAGTCTGCCGGGTATGTCCCCTGCGTCCAAAAAACCCAGTTGCGCGCTTCCCTCTTTGGTTTTAAATAGGTTCTCCCTAGATTTCTGGCGCGGTTAGCTCAGTGGTAGAGCACTACCTTGACACGGTAGGGGTCACAGGTTCGAACCCTGTATCGCGCACCATTTCTGCTAATTTCACAAGCTCACTCAGGTTAGGCGAAAGAGATGTCCGAGTAAGAGATAATGGAGTCTGGTTTGCCATCAGCTTCGTGCGCGAGTAAGTCGAGGGCGTTCTTCAGGACAGCCGGAGGCGCGAAATTGTACTTCCCCCGAAAAAACGGACACGAGAATCGTGTTATTTGTTGGTTGTTGGATTGATCAGAACGCTGCACTCGAGTTCAAGGTCGCAATCCGGCATAAACGGCACCTGCCTACGGCCTGCCTTCCATTTATTCCATTTGCTCGCTTGAACTACGTTACGCATTCTGAAAAGGGATCACTGTAGCTTTTTCTGCGAAAAAGTTGGTTTTTGTTTTGTTCTTAAGCGCCTCAAATCCGGACGGAGTCTGGTAACCGAGCGCGCTATGAACGCGCTGATTGTTGTAGTAAACTTCGATGTACTCGAAGATTTCATGTCGTGCCTGAGCCTTGGATTCAAAGAGTTGTCTGGCCGGAAAACATTCCGTTTTGAGCGTACTGAAGAAGGCTTCTGCTTTCGCATTATCGTAACAGTTTCCCCTAGCGCTCATGCTCCGATTGGCCCCGATAACCCTTAAGGGTTTACATACCGCCTGACTCGAATACTGACTACCTCGATCGGAATGAAAATACATTCCCCTCTGTGGATCACGTCTGCACAGGGCATTGTCCAGGGCCTCCTGAACCAACTCTGCCTCCAAGGATTCTCCCAGCTTCCATCCGACCACTTTGCGGCTGAACAGATCCAGGATCACTGCCAGGTAAAGCCATCCTTCTAGGGTTGCCACGTAAGTGATATCACTGACCCAAATCTGATCGATATGAGTCGGCTCCAAATCCTTTACCAGATTGGGTACAGAGAGCTTTCCACTAACTGTGGTCCGAGGCCGGAATGCCCGCTTACGCCGGGCTCTTAAGCCATCTTTGCGCATCAGGCGCGCCACCCGATTCTTGCCATAGCGCTTCCCGGTTATGCGCAAAGTCTGGGTCACCCGCGGACTGCCGTATCGACCCTTATTGGCATCGTAAATGGACTTTATCTCCTTAACCAACTCGGCCTCCTCACGGGCTCGCTTTGACTGGGCCCCCTTCTGCCATTGGTAAAACCCGCTGCGCGATACGCGCAGCGCTTCACAACAGGGCTTGATAGCGTATTGCACCGATAAGACTTCTATCACCGCATACCGGGATTCGGCTCCTCGCCCAGTATGCTCATCGCTTTTTTTAAGATATCGCGCTGAGTCTTAAGGTATTGGTTTTCCTTCTGCAGCCGCCGTATCTCCTCATACATCTGCTCCGGAGTTCTTTCCTCCCCATCGACCTGGGCCGGTGCGAACTCCTTCAGATATTTCTTCTTCCACAGATTTAAACTGAACTCACTGACCCCAAGTTCCCGGGCCACCTGCGCAACGCTCTTGCCGCCGTGGATCACCATCTCCACCGCCTGGCGTCTAAACTCCTCTTTGTAGATGATATGCTTCTTTTTTTCTTCCATCGGGTTCTCTCATTTTCTTTGAGTTCACGTGTCCGTCAAATCGGGGCAGGTTCAAATCACTTGGATCAGACAGTGGTAAAAACGGTTCGTATGGTGTGATCCTCATTGGACCAAGCGGCCTCAAAATCCGACAGAGGAACAGACTGCATATCAATTTTGAAACCGCCCGGCACCGTCGCTTTAAATAGTTCGTCGACGCAATGAAGTAAGCGAGGGGTGGGGACGCTGCCCAAGCCGCTGCCCATCAGCTCAATCGAAGATGAACGCAGCACATTGCCCGGCAGGCTGATCTTCCCACCGCTTGCGGCACCCACCTCCACATAGCGAAGCGGCCCTGCATCTCGCCCCACTTCGGCTCTGGCTTTCAGGAGCGATTCCGCACTTTTCCCCCACAGATAGTCGATCACCACATCGACACCCGCGGCAAACTCTTGAACAAAACTGCTCTCCAAGGCAGCTCTATCCTCGATCAGTGGAAGAATTACATCAGCACCCAAGTCAGCGGCTCGGCGCAGGCCGGCCGGATTGCGTCCAGTTGCGATAACCTTCTTTGCCCCGAGATGCTTGGCGATCTGGATGGCAAGTCGGCCTGCCGCACCCGTCCCACCATTTATAAGCACCGTTTCACCAGCCTTCAGCTTGGCTCTTTCCGTATAGGCAGCCCACGATGACATGCCCGGATTGGCGATGGCTGCAGCGCTGACATCGTCCAGTTCGTCCGGCAAGGGCAGGCAGCGGTCGGGAGATACGATGGTTTGTTCCGCCACGCCGCCGTGAGGCTCTTTCGGCATCGCGAAGTAAACTCTCGTTGCGTCTTGCAACAGCCCCACACCGTCGACGCCGACGACGAGTGGAAATTGATGAGACGAGCTGTAGTGCGTGCCGGTGGCTCGACGCCTGGCGAGGCCGCTCAAGGCCGAGGCAGTTACTTTGACCAACTGACTATCCGAAGATGGAACGGGATCGGGGAAATCCCCATAGACGGGTGACTGACCGGCTCCCTTAACAGTGGCTGCTTTCATGGATGTTTTCCTTTTTGGGTTTATCAATATGTGTATAATGCACATACGAGGAGAAACGAGATGCCGTCAAGAAAGAATGTGCAAACTACACATACAAGCAGCCAACTTCGTCTACTTCATCGGGCGGTGCTGGAGATAGTCGCAGTCATCAACCGACCGCAGCGCGATGAATTTTTGATCAAGGAAGCGGGCATTGCGCTTGATCGTGCGCTATTTCCTTTGCTGGTGGGAATTGAACGATTCGGACCCATCGGCGTGGTGGAAATGGCTGATCGCGTCGGCCGAGATTACACCACCGTCAGCCGTCAGTTTTCCAAGCTCGAAACTTTGGGTTTAATTGAGCGACAGACAAGCCGGTCTGACCGCAGGAAGAGTGAGGCCGTTATTACGGCCAAAGCCAAAGCAATGACCGACCGGGTTGACGAGGCACGCGAGAGACTCGTCAGAGGGATGCTGAAGAATTGGAAGGTGAGCGAAATCGATGAATTAGTTCGGCTTGTCCGAAAATTCGCAGATGCGTTGACTGAAGGAAGCGCCCTATGAGCATTGAACCTGCCCCGATTTGACGGACACGGGAACTCAAAGAAATAGAGAGAACCCGATGGAGGCAAAAAGAGAGCATATCGTCTACAAAGAGGAGTTTAGGCGCCAGGACCAACACGTGCGGGCGATCCCGCCGGTCGAATCCGGGCGATGGGACACGGTTTACATGACTTTATGCGGATTATTGAACGGTAAATTCTGAGTTAAGTCCGGCTAGGGAATTTATCTCCAAACATCGGATTCCCGCTCTTGGATTGTTCCTTGGTGGCCTCGTCCTGAATAACGTCCCAATGCTCAACCAGGATCCCGTCATTGACACGGACAATATCTGCTACGATCCAGTTGACCGGTAGCCCGATTCCCGAGAATCGGCCATGGAGAATGACGAAGTCTCCCTCGGCGAGGACCACTCCGGGTTCATATTTGAGCGTGGGAGGGATGCTCTTGGTCAAATTGAAGAGACCGTCACGACCTGGCTCAATGTGCGCGCTATGCTGAATGTAGTTGGGAGACCAAAAGCGTTCGGCCGCCGCGTAATCCCGTTTGTTGAACAGAGTGTCGAACGCTTCGAGCACGATCGCCTTGTTGTTTTCTGCTTTTGAATTGTTCATTTCCATCTTTGCCTTTCCACGAAACAGTTGCTGCAATCCTGTAGATGTCCCGGAGTGGGGTGTCGCTAAGCCGGTGGCTGTACCATCAAGTCATTGAACTCCGTGACGAACGCTCCTTCATCTGGTCCGGGATTGTTGCGGAGTGGCTTCGCGCGTTCCACGAGGACTTCGTGTGCGTCGGTGCCGAGCACTTTGATCGTTTCTTCGATATATTCAGGGAGAGGCATCGCACGAGGTTCGTTGTTGCTGCCGAGCAGATCGGTCTGCACCCATGGTGGCGCAATTTCCAACACGCTTACGGAGGTGTTTTTAAGCTTGTACCGCTGCGAGAGAACGAACGAGTGCAGCGCTGCTTTGGTGGAGGAGTAGACTGCCGCGAGAGCCAGAGGGACGAACGCGAGAACAGAGGTGTTATAGATTATCGCCGCCGATTCCTGTCTCTTCAGATGCCCGATCAGTGCGGATGTCAACCGAATCGGACCGATCAGGTTGGTCGTAACGGTCGAGACAAGCAGACCGTCATCGATAGCCGCCGCGGCGTCGTCGATTTGCATGACGCCGGCGTTGTTAAGCAGTACGTTCAGATTGGGAAATTTCTCGATCAGTTGCTTTGTGGCTGTCGCGATGCTGGCCGGATCGTCAATATTCAGCTCCACCGAGGCCATTCCTGGATTCGCCTTTGTGGTTGCCTCTAGATGGCTCTTACGCCGTCCGGAGATGATGACCTGATTTCCCAGTTTGTACAATGCTTCCGCCAGCCCGCGGCCAATTCCGGAGCCGCCGCCCGTAATGAATATGGTATTCCCGGTAAGTTTCATGTCAGTTGCCTTTGTTAATGGTAGATTTTGTAAAGTGATTTGGTCCCGTCTGTGTGCGTACGATAGGCGTCTCGCCTGTCCAATTCGCAGCCTCTAAGCGACCTTCCTGAAATCGTAATTGCCGCGTAATTGGCCAGCGCGGCAATCAAGTTTTGGGAGAAGTTAGCCGCCTGCCTCACGAGAGAAAAATGGCAGAGTTTGTCTGGCTGCAAAAACGGCTGTATGATCTGATTTAGCATCACTAACGAACCAAACGGTTCAGTATGAATGGATGATCTTTTGCAGCGCGTCAAGAAAGATTTTGAACCTATCGGTTCTTTATGCATCTTTTTCCGACCGCGACTTCAGCGCTCTCTCGCATTCAAAACGGGTCCTGGGCCTCCGTCCCGCGTTCGCGTGACTCCAGCCCAAGCGACAATCCGATTGCGCCCTCGGCGCTTTTGAGGCAATCGCAAAAACTATTCCAGTCGCATTTTATCTTCTGGCTATTGAAACACGTCCCTTTTTATTTCACCGTTCACCGTTCACCGTTCACCGTTCACCGTTCACCGTTCACCGAACACCGAACACCGAACGCCGAACGCCGAACGCCGAACGCTCTGTGTGGAACTCGGAACCTCGAACCCCGAACTTCGAACTCCTACACGCCAAAGAGGGCCGCAAATTGCGGCCCTCCTCTTCGCTTCTAATTTTTAGCCGTTCGCGGTCTACTGATAGTTCGGAACGAGTCTAAACGCAGGATCGTTGATGTCGTGATTGAAGGCGTTGGCCTCACGCTTCTTCATGTAGTCGTCGAGGATCCAGGGAATCATTTTGCTCTTGTCGAGCGTGTCTTTCTCGAACGGAGTGAAAGGAAGGAAGACCGCTTTTTTGTACGGTTTTTTATCGAGGTAGGCGCTGATCTGCTGGAAAGCAATGTCACCTTCAAGAGTGGGGCATTGGTTGACGTCCATCGTGGTTTCGCCCTTTGCGACCCAATCCCAGGATTTTTCTTTGCCGTTGCTGGATCCGAGCCAGTATTTGCTTGGGTCAAGCCCGGCTTCTTCCATCGCCTGCAATGCGCCGGTCATCATTTCGTCGTTTTGGACGTAGGCGCCGTCAAAACCATCCGGTCCAAGGCTTGTGATTGCATCTTGCATGGCTTTCTTCGCTGGATCGGCAAACCAACCACCCGATCCCCAGAAGACAACCTGCAAATCTTTGCCGCCTGCGCCTCTGACACCGACATTATCAAGGAGGTTTCCGATGTCCTTGCCCGCTTTCTTGTATCCTTGGAGAAAACCCTGAGTCTGGCCGGCTGCGCTGCCCTGACCGAGTTTTCCTTCGATCATGATTAGCTTTTTAACATTATGTTTTACGGCTGACTGGCCGGCGAGTTCGCCGTCTTCAATAAAGTCGTATCCGGAGAAGCCGGCGAGTCCCGGTTCATTCGGCGGAAGATGACTAATGTGAAACTCAGGGATACCTGCGGCGTGCGCTTTTCTTAAACACTCGGAGGTTGTTTGCGGGGAGTTCTGAACGACAACGATGGCGTCGACTTTTTGAGTAATGAAGTTTTCGACTGCGGCAACCTGTTCCGGTGCAGTCCCTTGGCCGACGACATCCAGGACTTGCCAGCCGGCGTTGGTTGCGAGCGTTTTGAACACAAGGAACGCTGCCTTGTAATAGTCATCGGAAGCATCCATGTAATAACCGATTACTTTACTTTTGCCGGCATCCGCCGCATGCGCGGTGGTGCCGCCCGAGAAGTTGATGGCTCCGAGTACGGCAATACCAACTGATAATAATAGGTGCAGACGTTTCATTTTCTGCCCCTCCTTTGGACGTTTTTGTGCATTTTTTTCGTTTTCTTGATTAGTGTGATTATTCCATCGTTACCCTCTTTGCCCCACCGGCGATTGTGCTGCGCCCAGTCGCAGCTCTTTCCTCCTTGATAAGAACCCGGAAATTCTGGCCGACACGTCACCAGCCGAAACAGCGATAATGATAACCAGCCCTTTGGCGACAAATTGCACTTCGGACGGCAATCGAAGCATATTCATAGCGTTGCCGATCGACCCCAGAAAGAACACGCCGATCAATGTCCCGATGATGTTGCCTTTACCCCCTTTTAAGGCCGTACCGCCGATGACAACCATCGCAATGCTATCGATCTCCAAACCTTGTCCAAGCGTAATAATCCCGGTGTTGACTCGTGCCAGCAGTGTGACGCCTCCGATCCCGACCAGAACCCCCATGATGACATACACCGAGAGTTTCATGTTCTGGACGTTGATGCCTGCGAGGTATGCAGCGTGAGGGTTGGTTCCGACAGCGTAAATCCTGCGCCCGTATTTGGTATAGTTGAGCAATAGGCTAGCCACAAAAGCGATCGCGAAAAAGATCAGATCATAGGGCGGAATGATCAGGTTGAGACGACTGATTGGGTCTTTGGCTCCCTGGATCAGGTTAACCTTCAAAAAGTTTAACTCGCCGTTCATAATCACCTCGCGCGAATTGCAGAGAAGAAGCGCGATCCCCTGAAACGTGATCATGCCGCCAAGAGTGATGATAAACGGCTCAACTTTTGTGCGGGAAATGATGTAGCCCATGATGGTTTCCAGAACGACTGCGGACCCGATTCCGAGCAGGATTGAAGGACCAACTCCATAGTGCCACTTGGAAATTCCGAGGGCTGTGACGATCGCGACGAGCGAGGCAAGCATTCCAACCGAAAGATCAATTCCGCCGGAAATCATGACGATCGTCATCCCAACCGCAACAATCCCCGGAACACCAACCTGTTGCAGAATATTCAGCAGGTTCACCGGCGTAATGAACGTGGGGAACTTCTGGCCGCCCCACATGATCAACTGCAGTATGATAATGACGATGACGAACCCGACAAAGATTGAAAACACCGTCAGGTTTTCGTACTTCTTGAAAATCGATTCGTGAGCGGGCTTGGCCTGACTCTGTTGCTGTGGGTTTGCCGCCGTTTTATCGTCGGTCATATGGCCTTATCTCCGATCGAGTAGGTGAGAATGTTCTCCTCCGAGATTTCCGCGGTGGTTAATTCAGCCATTGTTTGGCCATTTTTCATTACCAGCACTCTGTCACTCATGGAGATAACTTCGGGCATATCCGAGGAGACCATAATGATAGCTTTGCCTTGTTTGAGCAGATCGACCATGACCTTGTAGATCTCCTGCTTTGAGCCGACATCGATGCCGATGGTCGGTTCGTCGAAAATGAATATTTCTCCATTCGTATTAAACCATTTTCCGAGCACGACTTTCTGCTGATTGCCGCCTGAGAGGTTAACAACACGCGTTCCGGCGTCGTTTGCCTTGATGTTAAGTTGCTTAACAAACTTCCGTCCGGTCCGCTGGTCGTCTCTGTTTCGCACGACGAGTTCGTGGGTATTCACCAGGTTGGCGATCATTACGTTCTGTGCAATGGTCTGCGGCAGAAACAGTCCTGTGTTCTGTCGATCTTCTGTGATAAAACACATCTTGTTTTTGATCGCTTCTTTTGGACTAGAATGTTTGACGATCTTTCCGCGAATCAATATTTCACCGGAATCCAGATGCGCGCTCCCAAATAGAACGTTCATCAATTCTGAGCGGCCGGATCCAGCCATCCCTGCTATCCCAAGGATCTCCCCTTGTCGAAGGGCAAACGAAATATCCTTTGCACCGTTGCCGGAGACGTTTCGGGCTTCAAATACGACTTCGCCGATTGGCGCCCGTTCCCGTTGATAAAATGTGGAAGGATCGCGACCGACCATATCTTTGATCAATACGTTTTTGGTCAGGCCGCCGATTTCATAGACGCTAACTTTGCGTCCGTCGCGCAATACAGTGACCCGGTCGGCGATTTTGAATACCTCTTCCAGGTGGTGGGAGATGTAGATGATCCCGAGCCCCGTTTTTTTGACGGTCTGAATAATGTCGAGCAAGTTGTCAATCTCCACCGAAGAGAATGACGCGGTCGGCTCGTCCAGGATGATCACGCGCCTTTTGAACACCAGGCCTTTCGCGATCTCGACGGTCTTTTGTTCACCGCTGCTGAGTTCGCTCATCTTCGCGTCCGGGCTCAGATCGCTCTTTAGATAATTCAAGACTTCAGCAGTTTGTCGGCGCATTTCCTTCTTCTGCAGCAGCCCTCGACGCACGATCTCCGAGCCGGTGAAAATGTTCTCCACGATACTGAGCGTCTCGAAGACAACATGCTCCTGATAGATCGTCTGGATCCCCATCTTCATGGCAAAATGAGGACTCAGAGTCACATTGCGCCCTTCAAAAAGAATCTCGCCCCCTTCGTCCGGCTGATACGCACCAGACAGAATCTTGATCAGCGTCGATTTGCCGGCGCCGTTTTCGCCACACAGGCAGTGTACTTCTCCTTCTTGCAGATCAAACGAGATATTCTGCAGGGCACGGACGCCCGGGAACGTCTTCGATATGTTTCGTAATTGAAGGATTACGCTCATCGTTGGCTAGCTGTTCGTGCCCGCCTCGGTCCTAAGCGATTCGTTGTTATACTGCATCCCATGTCTCTCGGATGAACTTGTAGCCTTGCGACACAACATCGTCGGGTGACTTGAAAAAATCGCGCCATACGCGTGTTGGCTCGACCAGATCCGGGAGCGCTCGTCCGAATGCTTCGATGGTTAACCAGCCGTCGTATCCGCTCGATTTGATTGCCTTAAAAATCTCCGCGAATTGGATATGACCACGCCCGGGCACGCCACGGTCATTATTCGAGATATGAACGTGTGAGATCGCTCCTGCGTTTTCGCGGAAAGCTTTTGGCGGATCTTCTTCTTCGATATTTGCGTGAAACGTATCGTACAACGCCCTGAAATTGGGATGATCAACTCTCCGAACATACGCAGCGGTCGCGTGCATCGTGTTTAGAAAATAGCATTCGAACCGGTTCAAAAACTCGATTGCTAGCCCGACTCCCTGGCTTTTGGCTTCATCTGCCACCGCACGGTGCACCTCGGTTGCGCGCTTGAATTCCTCCTCAGTCGGGCCAGTCCCGGAGAACACTCCCAACGGTTGGTGAAACGGACCGCACAAAATATCAGCCCCGAGAATCGCCGAATGATGGACTATCGCGTTTAAACGTTTGATTGCCGCCTTCCGAATCGCCGGATCCGAGCTGATTGCGCTGGTTTCCGGCGTGGCTACGGTGACGGTTGAGCAGGTCAATTGCAATTCATCGAGTTTGCGGCGCAGCTTTTTATAATGCGCTTCATCTCCGGCGAAAATGGGGATTTCAACGCCATCGAACCCGGTTGCTTTGATCTTTTCAAGTTGGGGATAATGCTCTTCCGTCACATGCGTCGCCCAGAGCAGCATGTTCATGCCGATTTTCATAATCGCGGTTTGGCAGTTTCGATTTTCGGGGGGTAGATGGCTCACGACCGATCGCTATTGGTTGAATCGACCGGCGGAGCAAAAGTTTGACGATTAAAACAGATTCGGAAAAAATTGGGAGAGCAATTATTTCAGAATCGGATATAAGTCAGATCAGATTACCAATCGGGATTGAAACTGAGGCGACCCCGTCTTATGTCTAGACGAATGCGAGCCGTATTGAGGGCCGTGCGGCCGGTGTGCCGCGGCGAGTGCCTGTCAGAGTTCGCAGCCACATCTCAGACCCCCAAAACCTAAAAACGTAATAGCGAATATTGCAGATTCGTTGCCGGCGCGCCCTGACAGCGGTCCGCTCCTTTCTGCTTCAGACGCGCAGATTTCATGTCATGAATAACTTCCCCAAGTTACACAACGCCATGTGGCCTGGACTCGTCGGCAAAGGACCTGGCTCGGAGCCATTTATCGATCTCGATACAATGCTGAACCTTACCGCGGGAGCCGAGAACAACGGGCGCCGGTTCGAAGGTGTGGATTTGTTCCTGTGCGACCCGCATATCAGCATCGACTCAACGGACGACCAACTCAAAGCGTTAGCAGACAAAATTGCGTCCAAAGGTCTTGCGGTCGGTTCGGTTGTGGCTCCCGTCTGGCCCCCAACGGGTGGTGGTTCCGCGATGGGCGCCCCGGAAGAAAAGAAACGATTCCTCGAGCAGTTAACCAAGGCTTGTCGAATTTCCAGGACGTTGCGCGAAATCGGGATCCGCCCATATGGCATCGTCCGAATCGATTCGGCAACGGGTACCGAGGCTTGGGCCAACGATCCAGATGGACAAAAGAAAATTGCGACGACTTTTCGTGAAAGTTGTCGGATCGCGGAAGATTACGGTGAACGGTTAGCGGCCGAGGGTGAAATTTGCTGGGGCGGAATGCACAGCTGGCGGAGAATGGTCGAGTTGCTGGAACTTGTTGATCGGCCGCAAACTCTCGGCTTCCAGGCAGATATGGCGCATACGTTGCTTTACACGCTTGGAGTCAACGCCCCTGAGGATGCGATCCTGCCCCAGGCCTTTGATTGGAAGGACGAAAAAGTCTTGCACGCAGCGTTGAAAACCATGACCGACGCTCTGCGTCCTTGGACCATCGATTTCCATGTCGCTCAGAACGATGCAACGGTCAAAGGAAGCGGGTCACACGATAAGACCGGGCGACATTGTTTGCCGGATGATCCGAATGGGAAGCTGAACATCGCGCACGACGCCGGGTATTGGCTCCGGGACGATCAGGGCCGTTTGACGAAGGCGTTTCGGCATATCTGCTGGGATGGTTGTATGTTTTCGAACGATGTAATGCTGAAACAGGAGACCTGGAACTCCATTCTGGGCGCGATGATCTCCGTCCGCGACGCGCATGGCTGGGCTGAATAGATAAAGGCTGTATGAACAAACTTAACATCGGCCTGATCGGCTACGGGTTCATGGGGCGTATGCATTCAAACGCCTATCTCTCTGTCAGTCAGTTTTTCGATCTGAATTATCGGCCAGTCCTCAAAGGAGTCGCTGCGCGTGATCCGGAGAAAGTTAAACAGTTTGCTCACAAATGGGGTTACGAATCGCATTACACTGACTGGCGGCGGCTAGTTGATGATCCCGAAATTGATGTCATCGACATTGCGAGCCCGAACGATACGCACGCGGAAATTGCTGTTGCGGCCGCGCAAGCTGGAAAGATCATTCTGTGTGAAAAGCCTCTCGCGCGAAATCTGCGAGAAGCGCAGACGATGGTCGACGCCGTCAAGAAAGCCGGCGTGCGTACGATGGTCTGGTACAATTATCGTCGAATTCCAGCGGTCACATTCGCTAAGAAGTTGATCGATGCCGGTAAGTTGGGCCGGATCTATCATTATCGGGCGAAGTTTTTGCAAGACTGGACGATCTCTGCGGATGTTCCTCAGGGGGGCGCGGCATTGTGGCGATTGGATATCAACGCTGCCGGGAGCGGGGTAACAGGCGATCTGCTTGCGCACTGCATAGACACTTCGATCTGGTTAAACGGCGGCATCGATTCAGTTTCGGCGGTGACCGAGACCTTCGTTAAAGAGCGAAAGCACAATCTGACAGGCAAAGTCGAAAAAGTGGGCATCGACGACGCGAGTGCCTTTCTGGCGCGCTTCCACAACGGATCGTTGGCGACGTTTGAGGCAACCCGCTACGCAAGAGGTCATAAGGCATTGTACACTCTGGAAATCAATGGCGAGCATGGATCGATCGCTTGGGACTTGCACGATCTGCATCGCTTGCAATTTTTCGATCACAAGGACGAAGGGGTGGAGCGGGGCTGGCGCTCGATTCATGTCACCGACGGCGATCATCCCTATATGGGGAATTGGTGGGTGCCCGGGTTAGCAATCGGGTACGAACACTCATTCATTCATGCGGTCGCAGATTTCCTGCTTTCCCTGGATGGGAAAGTTCCTGCGGAACCCACTTTCGAGGACGCAATGAAGACGGAACACGTTGTCGATGCCGTGTTGCGTTCAGCCGCTTCGGGACGCTGGGAGACGACTTAGCGAGTCTGGAGTTCGAGGTTTGGGATTCGAAGTTCCGAGTTCCGCCTTGGGACGGCTTCCAGCCTATACAAGCGGGCCCCCTATTTTACATTTAATAAGCACCACGGCCAAATCTCCCCCAATATTATGCAAAAACTAGGATCCGGATTCATCACGACCACCGCAGATGTCGATCGTATCGAATTTGACTGGGGAACTATTCATTTTCTCAGCGAACCGGTGGTGACCGGTGCGGAAAGATTCAGCTTCGGTATTGTAAAACTGGCACCCGGCAAAGGGCACGAACGACATAATCATCCCGGTTCAGAGGAGATTATTTATGTCGTGTCCGGAGAAGGTGAGCAGATGGTTGACGATCAGCCGGCAGTGCAAGTTGGACCCGGTGCGAGCATTTACATTCCGGCAGACATTTACCATTCGACGGTGAATACAGGGAAAGAAACGCTGGAGCTCATTGTCGTCTATTCGCCGGCTGGCCCTGAACGACTGCTTCGCGAGATTCCAGGTTGCAAAGTGACACCAGCAAGCTGAACCGAGAGTCCGGAATCAGGTTCGTTCGGGTTACATTCTTCTATCGGCAAACCTACTAACCAAGTTCACCCCCCAGAAATGGCAGAAACAATTTGTATCGTCGGAGCCTTCGACACGAAAGGCGAAGATCACGGCTTTCTACGCGAAGAGATTCTGAAACTCGGACTTCAGGTGTTGACGATGAATGTCGGAGTTTTGGGTAGTACGACTCTTTTTCCTGTCGACTACGAGGCTGGCGCCGTATTGCAGTCGGCCGGCTTTGATCTCGAACAGATACGCGGTCGCAAAGACAAGTCCGAGGCGATGAAGGCGCTCAACGTAGCCGTACCGATATTGGTTCGGGAGCTGTATGAGCAGGGAAAATTTACTGGGATCATCGGCATGGGCGGTTCGGGTGGTTCTTCGATCATTGCCTCCGGAATGCGAGCTCTCCCAATCGGAGTGCCGAAAGTGTTGGTCTCTACCGTTGCATCAGGGGATGTCTCGTTTTACGTCCGAGGCAAAGATATTACGATGATTGCATCCATTGTGGACGTGGCGGGGTTGAACCGGATCTCAAGACTGATCTATAGCCGCGCGGCCGGAGCCATTAGCGGGATGGTCAAGAACGCTCCGCCGCAATCCGGCGGGGATCGCCCGATTATTACGGCATCGATGTTCGGGAACACGACCGATTGCGTGAGCGAATGTAGTCGATCGCTGAAGGAACACGGATTCGAGGTACTTGTGTTTCACGCAACCGGCGCCGGGGGCCGCGCGATGGAGACGCTTGTTGCAGACGGATTGGTTGAGGCTGTTTTAGATATCACAACAACGGAATGGGCAGATGAACTTTGCCAAGGAGTTTTCAGTGCTGGTCCAGAGCGGCTGGATGCCCCGGGCCAACGCGGCGTCCCGCATCTCATCGTACCCGGATGCGTCGATATGGCAAATTTCGGCGCGCCGTCGACGGTTCCGGAGGAATATCGAAAAGCCAAAAGGCTATTCTATGAGTGGAACCCGTCTGTCACGTTGATGCGAACGAATGCGGAGGAGAATCGGCGGATGGGAGAGATTTTCGCGCAAAAAGCGAATGCAGCAACGGGACCGGTTGCGTTTTTGATTCCGAAACGAGGCGTTTCAATGCTGGATGGAGATGGGCAACTGTTCTGTGACCGGGAGGCCGACGAGGCCCTGATTAAAGCGATTAAAGCAAATCTAAAACCGGGTATACCGGTTGTGGAACTGGATCAGAATATCAACGACCCGGCGTTTGCCGCTAAAGCGGTTGAGATGATGCTGGAACTGATTCGGCAAAAAAAAGAGGCTTAAGATGGCTTTTACTCGACAACAAGTTCTCCAGCGGCTGCGAAAGATCACCGCAGAGGGGCGTCCAATTATTGGAGGAGGGGCCGGGACCGGTATTTCAGCCAAGTTTGAGGAAGCCGGGGGGGTCGATCTGATCATTATTTATAATTCCGGCCGCTACCGTATGGCTGGCCGCGGATCGCTCTCCGGCTTGATGCCGTATGGCGACGCGAACGCGATCGTTATGGAGATGGCCAGTGAAGTCTTGACGATTGTGCCGAATACCCCAGTTCTGGCAGGGGTTTGCGGAACGGACCCCTTTCGTCAGATGCCACTGTTTCTAAAGCAGGTGGCCGATGTCGGCTTTTCCGGGATCCAGAATTTTCCAACTGTCGGCCTTATCGACGGATTGTTCCGTCAAAACCTGGAAGAAACCGGAATGGGATTTGGCCTCGAGATCGATATGATCCGACTTGCACACGAGATGGATTTGCTGACGACGCCGTATTGTTTCAACCCGTCCGATGCCAATGCGATGGCAAAGGCTGGAGCGGACATTATTGTCGCGCATCTGGGACTGACGACGAAGGGATCAATCGGAGCAACGACGGCAGTGAGTTTAGAGAATGCTCCAGCGAAAGTGCAGGAGATCGCAGACGCCGCGAGGCAAGTGAACAAGGACGTAATCGTGCTGTGTCACGGCGGTCCAATCTCTGAGCCCCAGGATGCGGAGTATGTCTTGCATCGAACCGAAGGAGTGGACGGGTTCTATGGTGCTTCGAGCATGGAACGGTTGCCGGTCGAGAAAGCGATCACAGAAACGTTGCGAGCCTATAAAGCGATTACGCTAGCGGCTAGCGCTTAGCGCCAGCCGCTAGGTTCCGAGTTCGGGGTTCCGAGTTGCGGGTTCGAGTCGCCTTCCCGGATGAAAGCTTGCTTCTCCTACCAAGCTGATTTCCAGGAACCCTGAACTTCGAACCTCGAACCTCGAACCTCGAACCTCGAACCTCGAACCTCGAACCTCGAACCTCGCAACTCCCTAACCTCCCGCCATTGCGCCGAGGATGAATAGCGGCTCGGTACCCGTGGTAACGCATGACGGTAAGGGAGTCTCTGGCGCCTCGTGCGAGAGATCTTCTTTACCGGCGTAGAATCGGACGAACGGTCTCCGCTGAAGTGTTGCGTGATCTCGGATCGCGCCGCGAAGAACTGGGTAACTCGATTCAAGCGCGGCGAGCGCCGAACCGAGCGTTGCGCTTGCGTTGATCTCCAGCTGAATTTCGGGCGCGTCGATGCGTGCCAGTGTGCGCAGATGAAAGGGCAGGACCACGCGAATTGTCATTACGCAAGGACTTGGACTTCGACCGATAGAACCGCCGGGAGATCGCGGACAATTGGATTCCACGTGTCACCACTATCAGCGGATGCATAAACTTGGCCCCCGGTGGTTCCGAAATAGATACCACACGGATCGAGGGTATCGACAGCCATAGCGTCTCGCAAAACATTGACGTAGCAATCACGCTGAGGAAGACCCTTTGTGAGTGGCTCCCAATCGTTGCCACCGGTCCGGCTCCGGTAGACTCGAAGTTTGGCGTCCGGCGGGTAATGTTCCGAATCGCTTTTGATAGGGACGACATAGATTGTGTCCGGTTCATGGGCATGGACATCGATGGGAAACCCAAAGTCGGAGGGCAAATTACCACTGACTTCCTGCCAGGAATCTCCGCAATCATCGGATCGCATGACATCCCAGTGCTTTTGCATGAAGAGAACCGATGGGCGGGTCGGATGCATGGCGATTCGATGAACGCAATGACCGACTTCGGCATCCGGATCGGGCAACTCGTAAGGGGATTTCAACCCTTTGTTAACCGGTTGCCACGTGACGCCCGCGTCATCCGAGCGAAAAGTTCCTGCGGCCGAGATCGCGACGAAAATTCGTTCAGGTCGCCTTGGGTCAAGCAGAATGGTGTGCAAACACATGCCGCCCGCGCCTGGTTGCCAGATTTTGCCTTTAGCGCTGCGTAAACCTGGAAGCTCCTGCCAGGAATGACCGCCATCAGAGCTCTTGAAAAGGGCGGCATCTTCGACGCCGGCGTATACCGTGTCTGGATCAATTGGAGAGGGCTCAAGATGCCAGACACGTTTGAATTCCCAAGGATGTTGCGTGCCGTCGTACCACTGGTGTGTACCGGGTATGCCCTCGTATTTGAACTCATTGTTGACCGGTTCCCATGATTTACCGCCGTCGTTCGAACGCTGTAGAATCTGGCCAAACCAGCTGCTGGTTTGCGAAGCGTACAAGCGGTCTGGATCAGCCGGTGAACCTTTGACATGATAAATCTCCCAGCCGCCAAAATGCGGGCCGCTAACTTCCCAATGGTCGCGTTTCCCGTCGGCGGTTAGAATAAATGCCCCTTTTCGCGTCCCAACTAGAACTCGTGATCGGCTCATACTGTATCCTTGGTGCTGTTGCAGGCTTCTATGATGCGACGAATAGGCCCTAGGAGTCAGGACAATAGTCTGACCGAAAGGAACAATTTCCTCGGTATACGACGCATAAGAACTATACGTCCTACATGACTCAGACTGTGTGCGGGGCTTACTTCCGCTTTGCAGCGTCCTCGTCCAGCGCGGCTTTTACGGCAAGCTCGATTTCGTCATAAATGGTCTGATCGGCGCGCAAAGCTTCTTTAGCCGCGTCCCGGCCCTGAGCGAGCTGTTGGCCTTTGTACGAGATCCAGGAACCTCGTTTTTCGAGGATGTTTTTCTCCAGAGCAAGATCGAGAAGGGCCCCAACATTGGAGATCCCTTCATTATACATGATATCGAACTCGGCTTCGGTGAATGGGGGAGCAACCTTGTTCTTGACGACCTTTACCTTCGTCCGGTTGCCGACAACGGTGCCATCCGGCTGTTTGATTGCACTGATTCGGCGGATATCGATTCGGACACTGGAGTAGAATTTGAGTGCTTTGCCGCCCGGCGTGGTTTCGGGATTCCCGAACATGACACCGATTTTTTCCCGAATCTGGTTAGTAAAGACGCAGGTTGTCCGAGCCTTGGAGATGAGTGCGGTCAGCTTTCGAAGCGCTGCGCTCATCAGTCGGGCCTGCGCACCAACGGTGGTGTCACCGATTTCGCCTTCGAGCTCAGCTTTTGTGACCAGTGCTGCAACGGAGTCGATCACGATGACGTCGAGCGCGTTTGAACGAATCAGGGTTTCACAGATCCGAAGCGCCTCTTCACCGGAACTTGGTTGAGAAACAAGCAGGTCATCCAGGTTAACGCCGAGACGGCGCGCGTATTGTGGATCAAGCGCATGTTCAACATCGATAAACCCAGCCAATCCTCCACGTTTCTGCGCCTGGGCTATAACCGTTAATGTTAATGTAGTCTTGCCGGAAGACTCGGGACCGAAAACTTCAACGATTCGACCCCTGGGAAACCCGCCGACGCCAAGAGCGCGGTCAATCAGAATGTTACCGGTCGGAATGACTTCCACCGGCAGGATGTGTTCATCCCCGAGTCGCATGATAGCGCCTTCACCATAGTCTTTGGCGATTTGCTGGAGGGCCAGATCCAAGTTCTTTTTGCGAGCGGTGTAGGCTGGATCGGGAGAAGTCACCTCGGGAGATTTGGCTGCCATGATCTCGTCATGATTAGCGAGGACGGGGCGGAAAACAAACAGAGTTTTGTTCCGCTCGCGGTTCTCTTTTATTTGTTCAACGAATATCAATCACCAGCTTGCCGGTTGTATTTCTGGATTCGATATCGCGTTGAGCCTGTGCGACGTCGGCAAGGGGATAGAGATGCTCGATTCGGAGTTTGACTTCTTTTGCTGCGACCCAATTCAGAACCCGTTTTGACCGGGCAGCAAAACTGGCGGCGTCCGCGATGTGATGGACCAAACTCGGTCGGGTGAGATGCAGCGATCCTTTTTGCGTTAAAATAAGTGGATCGATCGGTGGGACAGGGCCGCTGGCGTTACCGTACAGAACGAGCGTTCCCAGAGGTCGCAGCGAGTTCAAACTCCCTTCAAATGTCGATTTGCCCACTGAATCGTAGACGACGTTTACTCCAGTTCCCTTCGTCAATTCTCTGGCGGTTTCGGCAAAATCAGTTTTGGTATAAAGAATTGTCTCGTCTGCGCCGGCCGCTTTTGCCAAGGCGGCTTTTTCTGGTGTCGAGACCGTTGTAAGTACGGTGACACCTTTATTTTTCAGCATCTGAATCAGGAGGAGACCCGTGCCGCCTGCCCCGGCGTGCACTAGAGCAATGTCGCCTTCCTTCGCCGGGTATGTCGTTTCGCAAAGGTATTGTGCGGTAATGCCTTGAAGCAGAATTGCGGCACCCGACCGGTCATCGACGTCATCCGGAAGAGGAACGACTTTCCATGCGGGGACCGCTGCATATTCCGCGAATGCCCCGGGTTGCTGCGTCCAGGCGACCCGGGTTCCGGCCTTGAGATTTGAAACTTCTGAACCAACCTTTTCAACAACGCCGGCTCCCTCCATGCCGGGCACGAATGGAAGTACGGTTTTATAGAGGCCGTTGCGCTGGTAGATGTCGACGTAGTTCACTCCCGCAGCGTTGACCCGGATGAGAACCTCGCTCGGCTGAATTTCGGGAAGAGGGATTTCTTCGAGTTGAAGGACTTCTGGACCGCCGTTTGTGTGAATTCGAATAGCTTTCATCGGTTGTTCGAAGTGCGATTGATTTAGTCGGGAAACCTCCCGTGCCAGGCGAGTTGAGTCAACAAAGACAGTGGGAAGAAGATCCACGAGAGTCATTGTTGTCGCTCCCATACAGCCCATGTGGCCCATACGGCCCATGTGGCCCAGGGTCCACACGAACACGGCTCAATCGGAAGGATTGAACCGTGAAGAAAATTCCGCTTAGTCGACGGTGATCCTGCGCGGTTGAACCGCTTCCACCTTTGGCAGGTTCAGGGTCAGGACTCCCTGCTCGATTCGTGCCGTGATGTTTGCCGTATCGATGGCCGGGTCGAGTTCGTAGACCCGACGGAAATCCGATTGGCGAATCTCCAGATAAACCGGATCGCCGAGCGGGCTCTCCAAATGGCGATGGCCCACAATTGTCAACTCACCATTGTCGACAGTGATCTCGAGGTTCGACTTGTCGACTCCCGGTAAGTCCGCACGAATAATGTATTCCTTTTCGGCCAACTCGACATCGGCCAAAGGCACGACATAACGCGCCGGATGTTGTGTCTGCTGCGCGACGTTTAGAGGTTGGTTTTGGTCCTGGGTTGCGATGTTCATATGCTTGCTAGAATGGGTTAATTGTTGGCGGGCCGAGGCTTCTTAGGCGCCTCGGCCCATTTTCGCTGAAGTCGAACTGACAGAGTCGATCCTCAGCCCAAGGTCGTTAGTTCAACGACACAGGAATCTGCTTCGGCTTGGCTTCTTCTGCTTTTGGCAGAACAACCGTCAGGATGCCGTCCTTATAGCTGGCATTTACCTTTTCGGAATTCACCGGAACCGGCAGAATCACGCTTCGCTGAAACTTCCCGAAGAACCGCTCGGTGCGGGATCCTTCTTCGGATTTTGCCTCCTGTTTGCGTTCCCCGCTGATTGTGAGGGTGTCACCGTTCAGCGAGATCTCGATCTCTTCTTTCTTCAGGCCTGGAAGCTCGGCATGTACTGTGTACTGATCTTTGTCCTGGTACACATCCACAGCCGGGTTCCACTGGTTCAACGAACCGAGGGGCCGGAGGAATGAGCCGAACGAGGTGTCAAATACCCGGTCGAACTCCTCCCTCATATTAGCGAATCGATCGAAAGCGACCGACAGCTCCCGCTGCGGCACGCGTTGGTATCGAATAATGTTCATTGGTTTAGCTCTCCTTTCGAAAATCTTAAGCACTCCCAAAAAGAGAGCTTAGAGAGTGCCAACACTCTCATTCAAGCATAAGTTATTCGAATCAAGTGAGATACAATGAGTCAGATATGTGCGGCTGAGGTTAATTAGTGACAAGATGGCTCAAAAAGAGAGCCAAACTGTCAAATCTCAGAGATGTGACACTATTGCTCAATTCGAAGTTTAGCATCAGGTCTGTCTCAAGGGATATTTACCTGCGCCGAATCGATTCGTCAGGTTCCGAGAAACGCCTGTGGACGGGGCCCGAGTCTGTTTCATGTTGTCGGCCTGGTATTTACGTGACCAGGTTGACAGCCCCTCGAGCAAAAACGATTTACACGATCCGGCACCCGGCACACACTCTCCCAACTATCTGCAACTGACTCCATCACCAAGGCCACCTCGTCTTCGCCGACCGGCAAGATCTACCGACCCTCCACTGAAGGTCTGCGATCTCACGCAATTTTATTCACCGTTCAGCGGCGGAGTGAAGCGCTATATTGAGGAGAAACGCAAATACGCCAATGCGCTCGGCCACCAGCATCTTCTGATTATTCCTGGTGAAAAGACCCAACGAATTGAGACGCCGGAGGGCAAGACGTTCTTGATTGGATCGCCGCTTGTCTCTCGAACTTCTCGTTACCGAGCCCTGTTCAATCTGAACGCTGTCGAAGAGATCCTCGGACAAGAGAAACCTCAGATCATCGAGTCGAGCGATCCTTATCAGGTCGCCTGGAAAGCAATCATCTCCGGCGAAGCGCTCCGCATCCCTGTGGTAGGCTTCTATCACTCGCATTTTCCCGAAGCTTACCTTCGCACGACAATGAAGTATCTCGGTGAGACTGCAACCAACGTCATGATGGAAGTGGCGGAGTACTACGTTCGTAATCTCTACAATCACTTCCAAAAAACATTCGTTCCCTCAGCCGGGCTGGCGCAGGTCCTTGGTAATTGGGGTGTCGAGAATGTTGAGTTGTGTGAACTCGGAGTTGACACCGAGGTATTCCGGGAAGCGTCCGATAAGGTTTCCACCCGAGAAGAGTTCAACATTCCGAACGATCGTACGGTCCTTCTATACGTCGGCCGTCTTGCGCAGGAAAAGAATGTCAAAGCGCTTCTCGAGGCGTTCGCTCTGCTGTCGAAGAAATCACCAGGGGCATTTCATCTGTTTGTCGTCGGAGACGGCAAGTACCGTGACGAAGTCGCAGGTCTTTGCAAGTCGACCGGAGCAACGACGTGGCTTCAATACTGCTCCGACCAAATGAAGCTTGCTCGAATCTATCGGGCTGCCGATCTCTTCGTTCATCCGAGCGTCCAGGAGACATTCGGTCTTGTCGCGCTGGAAAGTCAGGCGTGTGGAACACCTGTCGTTGGAATACGCGGGAGTTATATGGATCGAATCATTTTTGCCGATCAATCACACTGGGCAGAACAGAATTCTCCCGAATCCCTTGCCGCCGCCATTTGTTCCATTGCCACAACTGATCTGTCAAACATTGGGCACAAAGCCAGCGAACGCGTCATCCAACGGTATTCCTGGCGCAAAGTATTTGACCGGATGTTTCAGATCTATCAGGAACTCCGCGCTTAGGCGCGCGAGTTCCGGGTTCGAGGTTCAATGTCCCGGGTTCGAGGTTCGGAGTTCAGAGTTCGGCCGCACAATCATAACTCGGAACCTCGAACCTCGAACTCCCACCCCCAAACTCCGTACCTTGAACATGCGCGCCGGCTGGTGAATCCTGTTCTCCGTGTTCGAGGAGAAAGATTTTCAGGTGCGGCGTTATCAACCTTCCGATCGGGAGGCGGTTCGAGCGATCTGCTGTGATACCGGGTTCCTTGGCAAAGCGATTGACCCTGTTTTCGAGGATCGCGAGTTATTCGCCGATTTTTTGACGGAATATTATCTGAGGCATGAACCGGACTCTGCCTTTGTCGTGGTCAAAGAGGGTCGGGTGCAGGGATATCTCTTGGGATCACATCATATCCGGCGACATCATCTGCAAAGTGTCTTCCAAACATTTGGCTATGCTGGGAAGGTCCTTTCTCGGTATTTCCGGTATAGCCCGGCTTCGCGCCGGTACATTCATTGGATGGTTACGAAAGCTTGGCGAGAGGTGCCCCCCGCACCGCGAGACATCGGCCATTTTCACGCGAATCTTTTGCCTGCGGCAAAGTCGATTCCGGTATTTCGGGAATTGGCCGAGACTTATCTGCGTCACCTCTACGATCAGGGAGTGAAACGGGTGCACGCACAAATGGTAACCTTCGATGGGAGGCGGGGGTTGAAGTTGTTCGAGCGGTACGGCTTCAAAGTGCTGAACCAATCGGAGATTACGAAGTATCGGCAGTTTACGGATCAGGCGGTCTATCTTTCAACGATCGTCAAGGATCTGGAGAAACAGAGCGAGCGCCTGTTGTATCAAACGAAATAGGACGGCGCGCGTTTTAGGGCAAATACAATTGACAGACTCAGCAGTCTACCTTAAATGAACGTTCACATGAAGGTTCATGTAGGTACCTGAAGTGGTATCGGCCGGTATTCCTTCCCTTGTTTCTGCGATGCAAACCCGATCGACCATGCTCGATGTCGCCAAACTTGCAAATGTCTCTATCCAGACCGTCTCAGCTGTTATCAATGATAAACCAGGCATTTCCGGGCGGACCCGGGGCCGAGTCCGCGACGCGGTGGCACAGCTTGATTACCATCCGAACTTCCTCGCCAGCAACCTGCGAGCACAGCGAAGTTTTACGGTCGGGGTGCTGATTCCGAGTATCACGAACCCGTATTTCCCGGAGTTCGTGCGCGGCATCGAAGATGTCGCTCAACAGCATGGATACTCACTGTTTCTTTGCAATTCCGACGACGTCGAACAAAAGGAGATCAGTTATCTTCAATTGCTTCGAAAACATCGAATTGCGGGATTGATCGCGGCATTTCAGCCGAGCGAGCCGCAGGGGCGCAAGGCGTTGCAGAGTTTTCTGGCTCATCGAGTGCCGGTCGTTTTACTGGGTTCCTTGCGACCGGACGAAAGGATTGTGAACCTCGCCGTCGATGATGAGCATGGGGTATATCTGGTGACCTCTCATCTCCTCGAACTCGGTCATCGGCGGATCGGGATGATCAAACCGCCTGCCGGCGATGAAGTAGGCAAGAACCGAACGGTCGGCTTCCTGAAGGCGCATCGGGCACGCTCAGTCCAGGTCGATGCCGAGCTTCTTGTTCCAGGCGGGTTTGATGTTGCAGATGGGCAGCGCGGAGTCGTTGCGCTCATGGGGTTGCCCGATCCGCCGACGGCAATCGTTGCGGCAAACGACCTGGTCGCAATCGGTGCTCTCCACGCGCTCAGTCACCTGAAGCAACGTGTGCCTGAGGATGTGGCAGTTGTTGGGTACGACAACATCCGCATGGCAGAGCTATTCAATCCGGCGATCACCACGATCTCTCAGCCCCTGTATCGAATGGGGGAGACCGCGATGGAGGCGGTTTTAGCTCGAATCAACGATCCGACGTTGGGTGGTGAATCCATTCGATTCGAGACAACGCTACTTGTTCGGACCTCCTCTGCCGGCGTTCGCGAATTTCCTCCGACTAAACAGAAATAATCAGTCCAACCCATAGACCTTATAATCCTATGTCCGATCGTTTCCCCCATGACTCGCGCACGACTTACTCGCGCCGCGAATTTATCCGGCGGTCTGCCGCAATCAGTGCATTTGCAGGCCTTGGCGCCGCGGCATCTGAGAAGTTTCTGGGCAGCGCATTCGCTGCGGACGCCTACTCTGGCGATCTGGTGCTTGCAAGTCAGCAAGGGGCAACGCCTGACAAAGCACTTCCAAAACTGCTCGACGCATTCAAAGCGGCCAACCCTGGTATTAACCCGAAAACCATATTTTATCCGGAAGAAAAATTCGTTGCGCTATACACTGCCGCGCAAGCGGCAGGCGAACAGATCGATGTCCTGCTATTAAACGGCCAAGATCTCCGCAGGTACGCGACCTCCGGCGGATTGATCTCATTTGACGATCTTCCGTTCAAAAACCGTTTCATACCGGAGGCACTCGGACCGTATACGCTGGATGGCCATTTATGGGGCGCGCCTGTCGGTGCCGCGGGCGGTTTCCCGATTTATGTGAACCAAGCGTTGCTCAAGAAATACCAATTGTCACTGCCGAAGACCTACGATGATTTGAAACAGATCGCGAAGGTTCTTGGGGAACATGACATCAGCGCGTTTACACACCCTGGCAAAGTGATTTACATGTGGCCGGTCTGGTTTTTCGCCACGTTTGCCCAAAGTAGTGGAAACAAGTCTCTCGAGAGAACGACCGAAATCTTAACGGGCAAAGGAAAGTTCACCGATCCCGATGTTGTCCAGGGGATCGATCTACTATTCCAATTCTCGCGCGACAAGCTATTTACCAAGGGCGTCTTCAGTCTCGATTTCCCGAACGCGCTTAGCGAGTTTTTGACCGGCAAATGCGCCTTCTATCTGTTCCACGATTCCGTCGCAAAGCCCATCATGGAAGCAAAAGCCGAGAACATGGAACTGGACGTTATGTTAATGCCTAATCTTGTTGGAAAGCCGGTCCAGTCTCAATACCCCGGTGGACCGGGCGCTGTGCTCGCCATTCCCTCCAAGATCGATCCGAAACGCAAGGATGCAGCCCTGAAGCTCATCGATTTTTTGACGACAGACGCGAGCGATGCCGAATCGGTGGCATTGAATGGAGGGGCTGTTCCGGTCAACGCGAACGTGCCGCCTCCGGATATCCCGGTCTACATAAAAGAAAAACAACTCATCCCCCAAATGACCACCTATCTCGACTGGTATTGGCCGCCGGAAATCACGCGTGGTTTTCAAGAGGGTCTGCAGGCCGGACTCGCGGGACGGCTCACTGCGGAAGATCTCGCGAAGAATGTCCAGACAATTTTCGACAAGTTAGTTGCAGGCGGATACAGCTTTAAAGTCTGAATTAGAGCTAGGGAATGGGCCCCAAGACGGCTAATTCTAAGTCAACGTCGATCATCGCCAGAAGCGAAGTGTACGATTTGAAGGTTAACAAAACCGATCAAAAAAGTATGTTTCGCCCTGGCGGCGCTGGTGCCACTCGGTTCAACCCGTTTCTTCGCAGGCTTGAACCCTACCTCTGGGTAGCTCCTGCGCTGTGCGTCCTATTCTTATTTACCCACCTGCCAATTCTTCTGGAAGCGGCTCTGAGTGTATTCGCCGCCGATGGATTCAGTTCACCGCGATTTATCGGAGTGAACAACTATCTGGAAGTATTGTCGAACCATGATTTCTGGGATGCGATCAGTCATAACGCCGTATATGCGATTGCGACTGTTGCCGGCAAAGTCGTCTTGTCGCTCATCCTGGCAGTGCTACTTAACCAGCCTTTATTTGGTCGGAACATTATTAGGACAATATTGTTCCTTCCGGTTGTGCTCTCTTTTGTTGCGATCGGCGTGCTCTGGACTCTGTTTTTCAATTATGACTACGGAATCCTGAATGCGGTTCTGAAAGCCATCGGACTTCAGTCGTTAAGGCAAGACTGGCTGGGATCCGCGGACACCGCTCTATGGGCAGTGATCTTCGTGGATATCTGGAAGTGGATGGGATTCCATCTCGTGATATATCTGGCGGGCATTCAATCCATCCCTAGGGACCTTTACGAAGCGGCCCTGCTTGACGGAGCAGATGCATTCCAGAGATTCTGGCGAATCACAGTCCCGTTGCTCAGGCCCTTTACGGCAATTAACATTTTGTTAGCCAGTCTCGGAGCGTTCAGCGTATTCGATCTGATCTACGTCATGACCCAGGGTGGACCGTTCAAAGCCACCAACGTTGCAATGATTGAGATCTATCTGCAGGCATTTCAATTCAATCGCCTCGGCTACGCCGGCGCGATGTCCGTGGTCTTGCTCGCTCTGGTGGCGGCCATGTCGGTTGTGATTCTCCGAATTACAAAAGCAAAAACGAATTAACTCGCTGGCACAAACTCGTATGTCACACGGTTTAACCAACACTGTCCCGACAACTTCAATGCGCCTGTTCCGAAGGGCGTCCGGCAAAACAGTTACGTACATCATCCTGTTGGCGGCGTTGTTTTCTGTTGCTTATCCGTTTTTGGTTCTGTTGTACGGCTCGTTAAAAAGCGAGGGGGATTTTCTGGCGAACCCGTTGAGTTTGCCGCTTTCACCCCGATTTGATAACTATGTTTACGCGTGGAACGCTGCTCGTATCCCGGCGTATACGGTGAATAGTGCGATCGTTGCGGGGGCGACGGTCTTGCTAACTCTAATTCTCGCAACCACTGCGGCTTTCGGCCTTAGTCAGTTTCGGTTCAAAGGAAGCAAAATTTTTTATCTTAGCTTTATTCTGCTGCTCACGATTCCAGTACAGATCTATATCATCCCTCTTTATATTATTATCGTCCGGCTGAAACTCGCGGATAACCTTCTTGGCCTGATTCTTCCGTACACAGCCGGAAGCTTGCCTCTCGCGGTCTTTCTGTGCCGCACCTATTTTGATGCTTTGCCGACGGAATTGGTGGATGCGGCAAGAATTGATGGATGCAACCATCTGCGAGCTTTCCTGCACGTCGTGCTGCCGTTGGCCAAGCCAATTATCGCGACGGTCGCGATTTTTACGTTCGTGGGTGCTTGGAACGAATTTTTCCTGGCACTGGTGTTCATCCATGATCCGAATTTGGCGACGCTGCCGCTCGGTTTACAGGCTTTCTTTATTAATCAGTACCAGACTCAATTTCCGCAGTTGTTCGCAACCTTGATTGTCTCCATCGCACCGATCGTGGTTGTCTATCTGGTTCTCCAACGGCAATTCATTGCCGGTCTGACTGCGGGGGCAGTGCGTGGATAATATTATGACTGACAAAATCAGACAATTTGACCCTGTTAAGCGAGACACGATCCGTCTCGGGTATGTCGGGTGCGGATTCATGGCGCAGAATGTCCACCTGCCAAATTTTTCTGCTTTGGGCGACTGCGTGTTGGTCGCAATTGCGGAGAATCGACCTGTGCTTGGACGCAAAGTGGCTGAACGATTTGGCGTTCCGAAAGTTTATGGTGACCATCGGCAATTTTTGGACGATCCCGAAGTCGATGCCGTCGCGGTATCCGCCGATTATGCGCAGCAGGGAGAGATTGCGGCCGATCTGCTCAGAGCCGGCAAGCATGTTTTTATGGAAAAGCCGATGGCGGTGTCCGTTGCGCAAGCCGAGCGGATGCTTGCTGCAGCGGAAAAAGGGAATGCGCGGCTGATGGTCGCGTATATGAAACGGTACGATCCAGGAAACCAGATTGTGCGTCGCGTCATCAGAGAATGGAGAAACGAGAAATCAAAAGGGCGGCTTATTTTCGCCAGATGTCACGGGTTCTGCGGAAACTGGATCGCAGAGCTCGACACGACCCGCATGATCCGGACGAACGAACCGATTGAACCGACGTCGGCGGACTCCTTGTTGCCGCAATGGCTTCCTGCGAGTTACCAGAACAGTTATGTGGGATATCTCCAGCAGTATACGCACAATGTTAATCTCCTTCGGTTTTTCCTCGATGTTCAGTCTCGCGATCAGGTTCAGGTGCGCAAAGTGGATCTGGACGAAGATGGCTATACCGGAACGGTCACGCTGCAACTCGATGGCACCCGATGTATAATCGAAAGTGGGCGAACCCGGTTCCATAGTTGGGAAGAGCATACGCAGGTTTATTTTGAAGGAGGCTGGATCCACACCTGGCCCAAAGGCCTTTTCGTGCAACCGCAGTACTCTGAGGTCGAGATCTACGAAGGCGGCGATGCAGCCGGTTACAAATACCCAGTACCCAAATCGGCGTCGGTATGGCATTACCGTGAAGAAGCGGCACAATTTTTAGCCTGCCTGAAGTCTGGCACTCCGTTCGAGTCGAGCGCACAAGATGCACTTCTCGATGTCGCAATATTTGAGGAGATCTACAAAAAGCACAGTGGCGCCGCAAATTGAGCGCTTAAGGTTCACTCACAACAATGCAATGAAATCCTGTTTTAACACTATCACTGCCGGACGCCAGAGGCCTCTCGAAGAGATAATCCAATGGAGCGGCAAGGTTGGATTTGCCGCTTTGGAAATCGATCACAATCATATCGCGGATTTTTTGACACGCTTTCCGATGAGCGAGTTGAAGGCTCGGATAGCGGATTCTGGTCTGAAGACCGCGTCGATCATGGCCTTTAACCTCGCTCCCCTGGAGGAAGACGAACCGTGGGTCGCCAAGATCAAGGAAGGAACTGAATACGCGCGCGAACTGGGCGCCTCCGCCCTCCTCGTCTATTGCGCAACAAATCTTGCGAAAGATGTATCGATAGAGGATGGGCTGAACCGAGCCGCCGAGCGCACAGCGAAGTATGCAAAGATCGCCTATCCGGTGGCCATCGGCCTTGAACCAATCGGACGGACGACCTTGATGGGAGGTCCGAAAGCTGCCCTTGAGATTGCTGCGAGATCCAAAGAGCCAAACGTGGGCATTGTGATGGACACTTTCCATTTTCATTTGTCTCGTATCCCGGACGCAGAAGTACGTGCGATACCAAGGGAAAAGCTGTTATTGGTCCATGTGAATGATTCAGAAGATCTTCCGATTGAAAAATTGCGTGACGGAAATCGACTCCATGTTGGCCACGGCATCTTACCGCTTGTAGAGACATTAACGACGTTGAAGGAGATCGGTTATGACGGACTTCTCTCGATTGAGATTTTTCGCGAAGAATATTGGAACCAACCAGTCGAACAGGTTGTGGTTGAAGCCAAACGTTCACTTGATGCGGTCCTAGCCAAGGCCGGGCTAACGCCTGAATAATCATCACTCAATGTAGTTTGAAGATCCGCATGAGCTGAACTGCGGCACTACGATACAATTGCGAGACAAATTATTATGAAGTTTGCATTTTATACATCAGTGTTCGGGGAGTTGTCGTTGCCAGAAGTCGTTGGATGGGCGAAGAAGGCAGGGTTCGACGGTGTCGAGATCGATTTTGGACGCCACATCCAGGCGCCGGAAAATACAGCAGGTGCGATTCGAGTTGCCCGGGATGCCGGATTGGAAGTGTGCGCTATCACCGTGTTCGGAAATTTGCTGAACCCTGATAGCAATGCGCGGGACCTGATCCGCGGCCGGGTCAGCCAGGTTCTGTCCGAGGCATCAGGGCTAAAAATACCCGCCCTGGTGGTTTTCCCGGGCCGGAACGAATCACTGTCAGAAGAAAAAAACTACGAAGATATCGCGGAATTTTTCCAAGGCTTACTCCCGGAAGGATCGAGTGGTACGAAGGTGCTGATCGAGAACTGGCCCGGAATGAATAAGAATTTTGTTGCAACGACTCCGAGTGGATGGCGTCGACTATTCTCATTGGTCAAAACACCAGACCTCGGGCTTGAATTCGATCCGTCTCATTTGATTTGGCAGGGGATCGATCCGGTTCAAGTCATTCTCGAATTCGCGAGCCGGATTCAACTCGTGCACGCCAAGGATACAAAGTTGGATAGGGATCTGATCCAGGATGTCGGGTATTGCGGGAATTGGTGGGAATATCGTTTACCCGGACGCGGCGAATTGGATTGGAAAGAGTTCCTTGGATTTCTAAACAGGAAGGCAGGTTTCTCGGGATTCGCGAGCATTGAACATGAAGACAGAGAATTCGGCTTCCCGAATGGATCGATCGAAGCTCGAAAAGAAGGATTGCTGAACGCGTTGAAGGTACTGCAAGAGGGCGCGGGGTACGCAGAAGGGAGAGAAGAGAGGGTCGGATTCGGATCCACTGCAAACTGACAAGCAAAATCGAATTACGCGTGCCGGTTCCGCCGCGGTACAGCGGTGGAACATCGCACGATAAGCTCCGGCTCGAAGACAACAGTTTTTGCGGCTGAATGGCCACGGATTCGAGCCAACAGAAGTTCAGCGGCTTTTTTGCCCATGGCATCTGTTGGTTGGGCGATAACCGTCAATGGAGGATCGCAATATCGGGCCCAGCGGGCATCATCAAAGCCGATAAGAGAGAGGTCGCGCGGAATTTTGATGTTGCGCCGTCGAATTGCTAGGAGCGCACCTGCCATCATTTCATTGTTAGCAACGAAGATAGCAGTTGGTGGGCGGCGAAGAGTTAAGAGCAATTCGGCTGACTTTTCTCCAGATCGTTCGCGAAAATCTCCGAATTCGATGTATTCGTGCGGACTCGCAATATTGGCTGCGCGCAGTGTTTTGCGAAAGCCCTCGAAACGGCCGCGCGCATTGGAGAGATGCTTTGGACCAGAGATCATGGCGATCCGTTTGTGACCCAGTTCGATCAAATGGCGCGTCGCAATGACGGCTCCACGATGATTGTCGAGCACGACTGTGTCGACATTCCCAAGTCCGGACCGCCGGTCAAGGTCGACCAATGGAATCGATTTGTTCTGGAGCACTCGCAGCAGTTCCAGATTGGCTCCAGCAGAACAATGGATGACTCCGGATACTTGACGTTCGATGAAGAGCTGGAGCGCGATTTCTTCGTTCTTTCCAATTTCGTCCGAGTTGCAGATCAGGACGGTGTAGCCGTTTATTCTTGCGATATCTTCGACGGCTTTCACGATCGAGGAAGAGAACGGATTCCGAATATCAGAGACGACCACGCCGATTGTTTTTGTGGATTGAGTTCGAAGCGATCGGGCGATCCCATTCATGTGGTATCCGGATCGTCGGACGACGTCGAGGACGCGCTTTCTGGTCGCCGGAGCGACCGCTTCCGGGCGGCTAAGCGCCCTGGAAACAGTGGCTGTACTAACATTCAGCTGCCGTGCAAGATCACTGAGATTCATAGAAAGCGCGATGAAAATCGGGGTGGCTTATCGGCTTGACCGTACCAGGGCCATACTTTAGTATGCAATCGATTGCAAACCAGTAGTATGCATACCCCCCGGACATCGTCAAAGCGTTGCTGGAATCGTAGGATACCATTTGAACTGTCGTGTCTAGTGCGACGTTTAGGGGTGCTGAGCGAGATCCGAATGCGAGATCGGGAGATTTCGCCCGGGCGGTAGCAGCGTTTGATAAGGATCCTCCATTTATGGCCGAGACCCAGTTGGAAAACAGCAGCTCAGATCAGGCATCTGATGCGGCAGATGGTTTAACCCGTAGAGAACTGCTCAAAAGGGGCGGTAAAATTGCGGCTGCCGCGGCGGTGTCATCCGTATTTTCTCCATTTTTTATCCACTCCGCGCGAGCGGCTACAAAGACTCTTTCGTTCTGGCAATTCTATGCTCCGAACGGGATTTCCAATCTCCAGAGCAAATGGTTCGTCGACACTGTCGCTGCTTGGAACGCAACGCATGACGTAAAAGTTGAGTTGCAGTACGTGCCGAATAACGACTACATGAACGGTTCCAAGCTGCAAACCGCTTTCGCTTCCGGACAGGGACCGGACATTTTTATTATCAGTCCCGGCGATTTTCTTCGGTACTACAACGGCGGCGTCCTGACAGATCTCACGCCGTACATGGAAGAAGAAGCGAAGAAAGACTTCTTCCCCAATGTCATGAAGACTCGTCAAGTTGACGGCAAGTTCTACGCACTTCCGATGGAAGTCGAACCGATGGCGATGTACTACAGCGTCAAAGCTTTCGAAGAAGTTGGATTGACTGATAAGGATATCCCAACAACTTGGGACGCGTTCCTGGAAGTGTCGAAGAAGCTGACCAAAGGGAATCGATTTGGTTGCCTTTTTGAGACTACGCCGGGCTATTATCAGACATTCACCTGGTACCCGTTCATGTGGCAGGGAGGTGGAGAGATCGCAACGCCGGACGGAAAGCAAAGTGCTTTTAACTCCCCGGGCACAGTCCAGGCGCTCAAATTCTGGCAAGATTCAATCAAGCAGAATGTCGCTTCGCGCAATTATCTCGGTGGTGGTGTCTGGGATGTCGTTGCGAATCTTGCATCCGGATATTGTGCAATCCAGAATGTTGGAATCTGGGCAGTCAGCGCTCTGCGCGAGAATGCCAAAGACTTTCAGTATGGTGTCTTCCCACTGCCCGTTCCTCCCAGCGGCAAGCCGAGCAGCGATTTGGGCGGTTGGGGATTTGTAGCAAATGCCAAGGGCCAGAATCCCGAAGAGGCAGCGAAGTTCTGTGTCTGGGCGCTCGGATCGATGCAGGAAGATTCGGTTCAAAGAGTGGTTGACTGGTGCACGAAAGCGAAAAGCGACATTTCGCCACGCAAATCTGCTCTCGATAAGGGATCCGCAGCCGGTGGATACGACAGTGTCCAGATGAAAACCTTCAAGGATGTAATTTTCCCGAGCGGCAGAGGCGAACCTCGTCTCCCGCCGGAAGTTTACAAAGCGGTCTCGGACTCGATCCAGTCCTGTCAATTGGGCGGAGCTGATCCGAAACAGACAGCGGAACAGGCCTCTCAGCAGATCGACAGTTTCCTTGCCGGATACAGCGGCGCGCCACTGATTTGACGCAATGAGGTCGCGCACAAATCGGAGCGGCGCTTTGGTGCAACCCGATTGTCTGTTGCGCGGCCTTTTTCGCTGTCTATACATAACCGCGAACGAGACACGTATGGCGCACTCACATTCGTTATCGCATGGATGATCCGCCTCGATTGTCTCTCGACAACTTGGATTTCCGGAAGCCGGGGCCTGATCAGGAACCGTCACCGGAATCGGTGCGACGGACCGGCCGAACTTTCTGGACCCGGTCACGGAAGGAGGCATTAGCGGCATGGCTGTTCATTCTACCTGATCTGATCGGATTGCTCATTTTCGTAGCGATTCCGATGGTGCTGGCGTTGAGCTTGGGCTTCTTCAGTGTCGACGGTTTCGGTGGGTATAAATTCGTTGGTCTCGCGAATTATTTTCGGATGTCTCGGGATCCGTTGTTCCTGAAGAGCCTTGGAGTAACGATTGTGTACGTCGCCATCCTTGTGCCGGGCCTCTACGTCAGTGGCCTGGGTTTGGCGCTGCTCGTCCGCCAAAAGATCCCGCTCATAGGCCTTTGGCGGAGTCTGTTCTTCATGCCGTATGTGGTCAGCCTGGTCGTAGTCGCATTGATCTGGAAGGTCATGCTCATTGACAAGGTCGGTTTCATCAACCGCATGTTGGAACTCGTCGGACTCCACGGGCAATCCTGGCTCGGAGACCCCAACCTGGCGTTGGGTGCGGTCCTGGTTGTCACAATCTGGTTCCTGATGGGTTACTACATGATCATCTTTCTCTCTGGGCTCCAGGATATCCCAAGAGAGTATTACGAGGCGGCTAAAATCGACGGAGCCAATGCATGGTCGCAATTTACGAAGATTACGCTGCCTTTGTTGCGCCCAACGAGTTTCTTTGTGCTTCTTGTATCGACGGTTGCGGCCGTGTCGGGTTCTCAGGCATTCGATCTTATCTACGTAATGACCAATGGCGGCCCGGCAAATTCGACATCGCTCGCAGTCTTTTACATCTACCAGCAGGCATTCAAGTTTAACAACTATGGATACGCCGCCGCCATGGCGTCGGTTGTGGTTGTGATCCTACTACTGTTCACAGGTGTGTTGTTTGCGCTGACGCGCGGAGGAAGATTTCATCTCGAATAAACCGCAATGAACGGATCAAAAACGTCAGGCTTCCGTGTTAGTCGATGGATGCTAACACTCGCCACAGCGACCTTTGCTATTATCACGGCGTCTCCGCTGGTTTGGATGATTTCTTCTTCTCTGAAGGAGTCGTCTGAGATTTTCAATTCCAGCCTCATTCCGCAGCATCCGACTCTTGAAAACTTCCGGTATGTGTTCACGCAAATGGCGTTTGTCCGCTACATATTAAATACTTTCTTCGTGGCGGGAACGGTCACTGTGATCGCGCTTCTGTTCCATTCGATGGCCGGGTTTGCTTTTGCCCGGCTCCGGTTTCCCGGGCGCGAAACGCTTTTTTTGGGAATCTTTTCGACGTTTCTCGTTTCGTTGCAGGTGATCATCGTTCCGCTGTTCATTCTCGTGCAGAAAATGGGCATGGTGAACACTTATGCCGGGTTAATTATTCCAGTGACGTTTAATGCATTCGGGATTTTCCTACTACGCCAGTTTTATCTCGGAATTCCTATCGACCTTCAGGAAGCAGCGATCATCGATGGGGCGAGCTACTGGGGAATTTATTGGAATATCATGCTCCCACTTAGCCGACCGATCCTCTCGGCGTTGGCGGTGTTCTTTTTTCTGGTGAACTGGAACGCGTTTCTCTGGCCGTTAACGATTACTACCAATCAAGATCTTTGGTTGGTGCAACTGGCCATCGCAAGTTTTCAGGGGCAATATTCCGCGGCCTGGAACTATATCATGGCGGCGTCGGTGGTCGTGGCATTACCGACGCTTGTTCTCTTCTTCGTGTTCCAGCGCCAATTGGTCGAGTCAATCAAGACGACCGGGATCAAGTGAATCAAATTTTATGGAAACAACGTTCAACGGACTTGGAATGTCGCTGGGGAATCTCTCGATTCTGTCTTCTGCGCAAACACGCTCGATCAGCGCTGAAAATTTCGATGGTGGTAAAGGGAGGGCCGGCATGGCAACGGAGGGGACAGGCGCCATTCCGGCTCGGGAGTTGGGTCAGGGATGGAAAGTCTCGCCAAGTATTGATATTCCGGCCTATGGAAAGGTGACCTTGGCTGAGATTCAAGGCCCGGGTGCGATCCAACATATTTGGCTAACGATCCATCCTGAAAAATGGCGGCGGTTTGTAATTCGGTTCTTCTGGGATGGCGAAGAGACACCGTCGGTGGAAGTACCGCTAGGCGACTTTTTTTGTAATGGCTGGGGCGTTCGCTGCAATATTGCGTCGCTTCCAGTCGCGGTGAATCCGGCTGGAGCATTCAATTGCTACTGGGAGATGCCATTCCGCAAGAGTGCACGAGTGACACTTGAGAATCTGAGCGCTGATCCTGTGGCTGGCTTCTATTGGCAGATTACGTATGCGTTAACGCCGGTTCCAGAGGATCGAGGCTATTTGCACGCCCAATGGAGACGTTCGAATCCATTGCCGTACAAGGGCGTTCATACAATTGTCGAGGCGATCCGCGGCCATGGGCAATACGTTGGAACCTACCTGGCATGGGGCGTGAATAATAATGGGTGGTGGGGAGAAGGGGAGATCAAGTTCTACATGGACGGCGACAGCGAGTGGCCAACAATTTGTGGAACGGGAACTGAAGACTACTTTTGCGGCGCTTGGAATTTTGAACACCCGCCAGGTGAGTATGGAGTCTTCTGTTCACCTTATTCGGGATTGGCTCAGGTGATCAAGCCGGACGGCCTTTATCGCAGCCAGCAACGCTTCGGCATGTACCGATGGCATATCATGGATCCGATCCGGTTCCAGCAAGACTTCAAGGTAACGATTCAAGCGCTCGGCTGGAGATCGCATCTGGAAGGCCAACGCCGATATCTTCCGTTGCAGGACGATATTTCGTCAACGGCGTTCTGGTACCAGGCGGAACCGCACGCGCCGTTCCCGAGTTTGCCCGATCTCAACGGCCTGGAAACAATTTAGCGCTAGCCGTGGTGGAATAGTCGTCAGATGTCAGTGTCGTTTGTCCGAACTCCGAACTCCGAACTCCGAACTCCGAACTCCGAACTCCGAACTCCGAACCTTGAACTCCGAACGGTGAACTCGGAACGCCCTACTCCAGGTCGGTCAGATATTTTTCGGCTTCAATCGCCGCTGCGCAACCTTTCCCGGCCGCTGTAACGGCTTGGCGATAGATTGGATCGGCGACGTCACCGGCGGCAAACACTCCGGGAAGACTGGTTTGAGTCCCGCGTTTTAGGGACAGATAACCGTTGTTATCCATTTCGATCTTGCCTTTGAACGGATCCGTATTCGGCGTATGGCCTATCGCAACGAAAACGCATTTCACCGGAAGCCTGTATAACTCTTTGGTTTCGACATTGTGAAGCTCCACGGCTTCAATTTCCCCTTTTTGGTCCGCGATATAGCGGCTGATGGCGGAATTCCAGATCGGCTTGATCTTTGGGTTGCTCAAGGCTCGTTCGGCCATGATTTTCGTTGCGCGAAGGCTGTCACGTCGATGGATCAAATAAACTTCTGAAGCAAATCGGGTTAGAAAAATCGCTTCTTCGGTTGCTGTGTCGCCTCCGCCCACCACGCAGACCGGCACGTTCCGGTAAAACGCGCCGTCACACGTCGCGCAGGAGGTGAGACCATGCCCTTTCAATTTGCACTCGTTCTCGAGACCGAGCCATTTCGCGGAGGCGCCGGTGGCGATAATGAGCGACTGCGTCTCGATCGTTTCGCCGTCGACTTGAAGACGATAATGACCGTTGACCGGTTCAAATGACTGGACCTCCGCGTATTTGAACATGGCACCAAACTTTTCGGCCTGCCGGTGCATATTCATCACCAGTTGCGGCCCGTCGATGCCCTCGGGAAAACCAGGAAAATTCTCCACCAGAGTGGTGGTGGTCAGCTGGCCGCCAGGTTCGCGTCCTTCGAGGACAAGCGGGTCGAGATTTGCGCGCGCAGTATAGATCGCAGCCGTTAGGCCTGCGCAACCGGTGCCGACAATGATCACCTTCTGCATGGATTGATTCACTCCCATTAAAGTTTGGGATTGCCAAAGTCAATACGGAGGAACCTTTTTCGCAGGTGCGGATGGATCTATAGTTTGGACCATGTTCACAGGAATCATTGAAACTGTTGGTGAAGTGTTGCAAATGGTGGAGTCGACCCCGGGGACGTACCGCCTGGAGATAAAGACTCCGATCGCTTCCGAATTGAGGGTCGGCGATAGTGTTGCCAACAACGGTGTTTGTTTGACTGTCGTCGCGCAAAGTCCGCAGATGCTCGGATTCGATCTGTTGGCTGAGACTGTGAAGCGAAGCAATTTCGGCGAGTTGATTCCCGGAGCATTGATCAATCTCGAACGTCCGATGGGGGTGGCGAGCCGGTTCGACGGCCACATAGTTCAGGGCCACGTGGATACGACGGCGAGACTGCATTCAGTGGAAACGGCTGGTCAGGATCACAGACTCGAGATCGAGTTGCCTGATGAGTTTGCGCGGTACGTGGTGTTTAAAGGGTCGATCGCGGTGAACGGTGTGAGCTTGACGGTTGCGGAGTTACACTCGGATCGGTTTGTGAACTGGATCGTTCCGCATACTTGGAGCGTGACAAATCTACATCGTCTGCACCCTGGGGATCGGGTCAATCTGGAGTTTGATCTGATCGCAAAATACGTGGAGCGCCTCGTAGGGCAACCTGCAGCGGCTGCGCCCAGCGTAGGATAGGCTTCCAGCCTGTTCATTCCCGGAAACGGTTCACCGCGAAGGCACCGAAGAGGACGCAGAGAAACGAAGGAGTGCACAGAGATCTGGATTAACCACAAGGCGCAGAGAAGTGTACTGCGCGGTGGAGCCGCAACCACAACGATGCGGTGTCGGTGTGTGGGCGTGTCGGCGAATCCTGGTTAGATTGGATCGCTGTTTGCTCTGCTTTGGATGAGTCCCAGAGGGACAACACGATAGTAGCCCGGCGTTTTAACGCCGGGTTCTTAGGGATATAGTTTGCTGCGTCCCGCCGGGACGTTTGAAAGGGGGCCGAGTGGATTGATCAAAACCGCAATCACGTCGCCGTGGAACGGTCGTATCTCCGGTCTCCTCTCCCTGCCTCTGCGTTTCCGCAATGAATTGCCCGACGTGACCAGCTTCACTCCGCCGAGACTCTGCCCCTGCCTTCTTTGATTGCGGATCGACGCTCCTTCGATTTGCGGATTTCACGTTTCAGTGCGCGCGGTCGTTTGGAGTTCCGGCGGCGCGCCTGTTCGGAGGCTGCACGACGCTCGGCGGCCTGTTCCCTACGCTTTTTCTCGATGAGCGCTATCAGGCGTTGGAGGGCAAGTTGCCGGTTCCGATATTGAGACCGTGTATCTTGGACTGTCACTGAGATGCCTGATGGCCGATGAACAAAAGTGACTGCTGTCGAGACCTTGTTGACGTTTTGACCGCCAGGGCCGCCTGAACGAGAGAAGGATTCCTCGAAATCTTCCGGACGGAGCCCGAGTTGCCTGATGCGACTGACCGAATCTGGATCTGGGCTGACCACTTGCGAGCTTACTCTATAAATCTCATGGGACAAGGCGGTCCCGAGATTTTCGCCGTCAGTCATTCTTTGGTCTACGCGGATCACTTCCCGGTTGACGGTCATTCCGGCGCCGCCATATGTTGGACGCGCACGTCGCTCTAGTGCGTCCATCGCGAGCTTCTCTCTGAGATGAATATTCACGAATACCAGGCCAAACAGCTGTTCGAACGATTCAATGTCGCAACCCCAAAAGGCGGTCCAGCTGAGACGCCCGAAGAAGCGAAAAAAATTGCCGCCTCGCTCAATACCTCGGATCTTGTCGTCAAGGCGCAGATCCATGCCGGCGGCCGTGGAAAAGGAACGTTCACTAACGGGTTCAAAGGGGGCGTAAAACTTTGCAAAACACCTGCGGAAGTAAGCGAGGTCGCCGGGAAAATGCTTGGCCAGACGCTGGTAACGCACCAGACCGGACCGAATGGTAAACTCGTAAGAAAAGTCTTGGTCGCGCAGTCAGTCGAAATTTCGAGAGAGATCTATTTTGCGGTTCTCATGGATCGGGCAACGGGTGCTCCGGTCGTCGTGGCGAGCACCGAAGGCGGAGTCGAAATTGAAAAAGTCGCCGAAGAGCACCCGGAAAAAATCATTCGTGAACCTGTTCATCCGCTGCTCGGATTTCAGCCTTTCCAGGCATTGAAACTTGCGCGGGAACTCGAATTTAGTGGAGACCAACTTAAAGCGGCGTCGAAGCTGTTTTTGAACGTCTTTAAACTGTTTGCGGCGTTAGATTGTTCAATGGTCGAAATAAATCCTCTGGTGATCACCGATAAAGGGGAAGTGCTCGCATTGGATGCGAAATTCAACTTCGACGATAACGCACTTTACCGGCACAAAGAAATCCTTGAGCTGCGCGATACCGGCGAAGAAGATCCGCGCGAAGTTGAAGCGTCGAAATTCAGCCTCAATTACATCGGACTCGACGGCAATATCGCGTGCTTGGTCAATGGCGCAGGACTCGCGATGGCAACGATGGATATTATCAAATACGCCGGTGGCGAACCTGCGAACTTCCTCGATGTCGGGGGCGGCGCCAGCGAACAACAAGTGACGGAGGCTTTCAAGATTCTGGTAGCGGACAAAAATGTGAAGGCCATTCTTGTTAACATCTTCGGCGGAATTATGCGCTGCGATGTCATTGCGCAGGGGATTATTAATGCGGTGAAAGCGGTCAGTCTGCCAGTGCCATTGGTCGTCCGATTGGAGGGTACGAACGTAGCCATCGGGAAAAAACTGCTTCAAGAATCTAAATTACCGATTGAGGCGGCCTCCGATCTTGCAGAAGCTGCTAGACGCGTCGTCGCGGCTGCCAAAGCCGTCTGAATCCGGATCTTGTAATATGAAAGTGATCGAAGTTGCATTTACCGGTTATCCAGTGACAGACATTGCGCGGGCTCGAGCATTTTACGAAGATGTTTTGAAGCTCGAATTGAGCCGAGTGTTTGAGAGCCCGAATGGAAGCTGGATCGAATACGAACTTGGCGAATCCACGTTTGCGATTGGTAACGTCTCGAAAGAGTGGAAACCCTCGCGTAACGGACCTGCTATTGCGTTCGAGGTGGAGGACTTCGAGGCGGCCGTCGAGAACCTCCGCTCAAACAGTGTAAATTTCGTGTCCGAGCCGTTCGATAGTCCTGCCTGTCGGATGGCGATTATTTCCGATCCCGATGGGAATACGATCATTGTTCACAAACGGCACGCCCGGTAATTTCTTTTAATCCATGTCTATTCTTGTCGACAAAAATACGAGGCTCTTGGTTCAGGGTATTACGGGAAGTTCCGGAGCGTTTCATGCCAAGGGTTGCATGGAATATGGAACCAACGTGGTCGCAGGCGTCACCCCCGGCAAAGGCGGCCAGAAGTTCGAAGGCAAAGTGCCCGTGTTCGACACGGTCTACGAAGCGCGCCAACAGACTGGCTGCAATGTGACGATGATTTTTGTGCCGGCTGCGTTCGCGGCGGATGCGATCCTTGAAGCTGCCGATGCCGGCGTGGAGTTGGTTGTCTGTATCACCGAAGGAATCCCGGTGATGGATATGATGCGTGTTCGAACGGTCCTTAAAGAGAAGAATTCGCGTCTGATCGGTCCGAACTGTCCTGGGATCATTACACCGGGCGCCTGCAAGATCGGCATTATGCCCGGTTATATTCATAAACCGGGTAACATCGGGGTGATCTCCCGATCTGGTACGCTAACCTACGAAGCGGTTTGGCAATTGACTCAGCGTGGTTATGGCCAGTCAACCTGCATCGGAATTGGCGGCGATCCGATTAACGGAACCTCGCATCTCGATGCGGTCAAACTCTTCAGCGAAGATGCCGGAACCGATGCATTGATTCTGATTGGCGAAATCGGCGGGACAGCTGAAGAAGAGGCAGCCGAGTGGATAAAGGAGCACTACCACAAACCGGTTGCCGCATTTATCGCGGGAGCCACCGCTCCACCGGGACGAAGGATGGGACACGCGGGCGCGATAGTCTCCGGCGGCAAGGGGACTGCTGCTGGAAAAATCGAGGCGCTGCGAGATGCCGGCATCGAGGTTGCCGATACTCCGGCAAGCATAGGCGAGACGCTAATCAAGATTCTAAAACGTTAATTCGAGGTTATGTCTGTCATATCGAAAGGCTTGGAAGGGGTTGTCGCAACCGATACAAAGCTCGGAGATGTCCGCGGTCAGGAAGGAAAGTTGGTTTACTGCGGATACGATATAAACGAGCTCGCCGGGAAGGCTTCATTCGAAGAAGTCATTTATCTCCTCTGGCATCTTCGGCTGCCGAATCGTACCGAGTTGAATGAGCTGAAGAAACAGCTGGGCGCAGAACGCAAATTACCGGAGAAGGTCACCGAATTCTTAAAAACAGCTCCGGGGACTGCTTTGCCAATTGATGTTCTCCGAACGGCTGTCTCAATGCTTGGACTTTACGATCTGCTTTTGCCGCTGGATCAAGGCCTGGAGGCCAACCGCCGTCGCGCAATCAGTATTATGGCGAAGGTCGGTGTCATTATTGCTTATTTTCATCGGGCTCGAAACGGGCTCGATCTGCCCCCTGTTCGAGAGGATTTGAGCGAGGCCGCGCACTTTCTTTATTTGCTGGATGGGAAAGAACCGTCGCCTAAACAGGTCGAAACCCTCGATGTTGCCTATGTACTCCACGCGGAGCATGGGATGAACGCGTCGACCTTCAGTGCACGTGTCACCATTTCGACGCTGACTGATATTTACTCCGCAATCACTGCGGCTATCGCGACTCTCAAAGGACCACTGCACGGCGGGGCGAATGAAGGCGTCATCCACATGCTCCAGGAGATTGGGAGCCCCGACAAGGTGGACGATTACATCGACCATGCCCTGGCGGAAAAAAAGAAAATCATGGGAATCGGGCACCGCGTTTACAAAGTGCTCGATCCAAGAGCGCCCATCCTGAAGGCGATGGCCGTTCAGCTGAGCAGCGAGATCGGTGAGCCGAAATGGATTGAAATGTCTGAACGTATTGCGGCCCTCATGAAAGAGAAAAAGGGATTACACGCGAACGTCGATTTTTATTCTGCGACAGTTTACTACTCGCTTGGAATCCCGACCGATCTTTTCACGTGCATCTTTGCGATCTCAAGGACGGCAGGCTGGACAGCGCACGTTCTTGAGCAGCTTGCCGACAACCGACTCTATCGTCCGCTAAGCGAGTACGCCGGGGACCCTGTGGGCAAAAAATTCGTCCCGGTCGATCAACGTTAGCCAGAAAATCTCGCGAGTCCTGGCGACGTGAGTTGCAAATTACAATGCGCATCAGGCCAGGTTATTCTGGGATGTATTGGGTTCCAAAGAATTTTGCACCAATCTCTTTCGCATTTCAAAATGCGGGATCGAACCGAACAGGTGATGTGAGGCCCTAACAACCTCGTACCCGTTCGCCTGATAAAATGCTATTGCGTCTTCGCGAGCATTCAGCATCAACTCCTGGAACCCGGATCGTGTGGCCAGACTTTCCAATTCCTGCAGGATGGCGGTCCCTACGCCGCTTCCGCGCTGAGTCGGATCGACGGCCATATAACGAATCTGGCCTGAGCCAGGGGTGATTTGATGGAGGCGTCCGACGCCCATTAGAGTTCCGGATTCGCTCCAGGCCGCAAGATGGAACGCTGCATCTTCTAGAGTATCCTTTTCGGAGCCTGGCGGTTGGTTCCAAGGTTCACGCAAGATTTTCCAACGCAGCCGATAGTACGATTCGAACTCGGTCTCGGTGACTGGAGGCCGGACTAGCACGGTAAGCTCAGCATTCGAACCCGTTCAGAAAGTTCTACGGAGGAGGCCAGCTCGGGCAAAGTGCCCGAAGCGAAGCTACTCCTCTTCCGTACGATTCTTCAATGCCAGCGTGACCGCTTCCGATACAACCGGGTGCCGCATTGCCCATCGATATTGGAATACTGGATTTTCGTACGCCTCCTCATATCCGGCCGCAAGAGCATCCTGAATTTTCGACTTGGTTAACGGCCGTTTGACCTTGGTAACCGACTTTTCGACAACTGAAAGGCAATAGTCGATGACCATGCCGCAGGTAAGCTTGGAGAGGTCGTCCATTTCCTCTGTACAGAATCGGAAAAAATTCTCCCATGTGATACGATCATGATCACCGACCCATGGTTCCGAACCGTCGAAGAACTTGAAGTTCAAAGATTTGCGCTCAAGGAACTGGTCGAGCGCCAGAGGATGAAGGGCAGATCCAAAATTCCAGCCCTTTGTGAGTTTATACTTTGATTCGAGAATGGTAGCCATCGCAGCAACTTATAGGTGCACTGCTTTATTGATAACGTTTTGAAGACAATGTAAAGGTAAATAGCTGTTTTTGCGTGCTTTCTGAAGCAATACCAGCTCTATTTCCTACATACTGACAATGGCCACTGCAAAAAGTTCAATTCAGCGACGGCTGCCGGACAGCTTACTAGACAAAGGTCTTGAAGAGACCCTGCCGATCGGCGTTCAGAAAAGTTATTTCATGCTTCCGGAAGCCGAACGCAACTTACTTAATTTTGCTCTCGAAAAATATCGGTCTGGCCAGCGTGACCCAATCCTGGTGGGTGGCCAGAAAGTCCTCAAAGCGGCGCTTCGCCTGGCCTGCAATTATCGTCTTGCCATCGAGGAAGTCGAAGGTTCGCAAGCCATAACGAACTACACAAGATGGGTGGACGCCGTCCATGTTCGGGGAACAGAAAAGCCAGAGGTTTTTCTGGCGTTCAGCCCCAGGTTTGAACATATTTGGCTTGAGCTCAAGAAACTTTTACCGCGTTATTTGACCGAGCGCCCAGCGCGCCTTCGACTTCGGAGTCAATACTCGCTGCGTCTATACAACTGGGCAAAGAATTATGCATCCCTTGGCAGTAAACGGATTTCTCTGGATCGTTTGCGGAAGGTCCTGGGATTGGAAGCGGTTCGAGACGCTCAAGGAAATCAAATTCAAGCCCCGCCGTTGCCGGTCTGGGCGAACCTCCGGCAGAGAGCTTTGGACACCGCGATCTCCGAGATCAATAAGAAAACTGATCTAAGGATCTCGCTCGAAGAACTGGGACGATCCCAGCACCGCCGAATTACAACACTCACGTTCAGTATCAGTCACCAGCGATTCCAGAATGGCGACGGGGAAGAATAGGAAGGTGCATATGAACATTGTTCCCGGTTCGGATACCGGCTTTACGGCCGGTCCCTTGCATCTGGAGGCGGTTGTCGACGGTTGTGCCGGATAGAAATCGACCGTTGCCTAGGCTGATCCCTGTTACCGATGACCAGGTAATAGCGATTAACCACATCTCCTTCGACTTCCCGTACAATTTCGCCGCACCGCCAAAACCCGAAACGAGATTAGCGCTCGCAGAGTTCATCCGGGAGGCAGCATCCGAGTTTCCGTACGCAATGCGGGACCTTGTCGATAAACTCGACCAGAATTACCTCAGCGCGGAATTGTTTGATCGATATTTCGACAGAGCCTTGCTGGCGACTCCTGGGCACTTGAGCGCGGTTACGGTCGCGAAACTGGTTCATTACTGCCTGCAAATCTTGGAAAGCGAAGCAGAAATTCTTCTGTGGGGACGGATCAACCGTGGCGTTCAAGGGATGCCGGATGCAAACGATATTGCAAACGCTCTGGCTACCAGGGCGAATCGTTACTCAAGTACCGAGAGTGTGCCGGAGTACGATCATGTAGGCCAGTTCCTTGTCGCCGTGAAGCATCCTGTCGTTGCGAAGGCGGTCTCTAATGCCGCAATTAACCGGTGGGGTGCGAGCGAGAAAACCGGGCTACCGCGGATTCCGTGGTAGATCTCTTGAGAACAGAATCGTTGATTTGTCTGGGAACCAGGAAACGTCGCCAAGTGCGCGTTTGAACCGACGCTGACGTTTGGCGGACAGAATCGTTGATTTATTGCGGTTTATCGTAACCGGCTCATCAGAAATAAGATGTGTTCAAAAAGTGCGGTGTCTTTCGAACTTTTTTTCAAAAAACGGGAATCATCTTGTAGACACTGCCGATTCAAAATGCTAGTCCAAAGAGAAAAACATAATAAAGCTACGTAATAACAAAAGCGTTATAGGGAGACGGTATGGAATTGTGTTGGAGCGGTTTCGTTTTGGTTGCTGCAGTGTTTGCATTCTTTACGGGGTACGGAGTTGCAGAAGAGGATTTGCCGAAGGAAAAGATCGCGCATGCAATCCTGAACCACAATGACCTCGCGGTGGTCAAGGTTGGGACGAATGGAGTGACCTCTCTGGAGTTTCCCTATAAAATTGAGGCGATCGATGGGTATGGGTTTTCGGCAACTCCCGGGACAGCCGATGCGTTCCAACTCACTTACACTAAAGGAGCTAATTATTTTAGTGTTCGTGCGTTGAAACCGGGGGCGTCCGGAAACCTGACTGTCGTTCTGGACCAGAAGGTCTATTCAATTTTGTTTCGAGAGAGTAGCGACCCAAGCTTTGTAGACATTTTCGAACTCCCGGCCGAGAACGGGCCAACTCAGGCCGTCACGGAGAAAGAGCAGCCGGCGACGCTTACTCAGATCGCTGGCTTGCTTGATGTCGTCAAAAACTATGGCGCGCTCCGAACAACGCATCCGGAAGTCCTGGATGGGTTGCGCGTCGTCGAATCCGGAAAAAAAGTGACTCTCGGGAACGGGATCGAATCAACGATCCGTCGCGTGCTGGAAGACGACTCGATCGGTGCCGCCGCGTTTGAAGTGGAGATTGACAATCGTTCCAACGACGACTTCACCTATGACCCGCGATCGCTCGAGATAAAGGGAAAACAACAAACTTACGATGCCGCGACGGAAGATGGAACCGGCACGGTCAAAGCCGGGTCGAGCGGAACCCTTTACCTCGCGGTGAATCTATCGGGAACGGGCCAACAGAATGGTCTGATCGGGGACGATCTGCAACTTACCGTAAAAGCCAGCCCCAAGAATGAACCAATCACTTTTGATCAGCCCACAAGCAGTTATTTGCCAACCGCAATGACAACTCAAAAACTGCCAGATTTCAGTGATTCGTCGGTTGTCCAGGATCGCAGAGTCTATCCGGATTCGAAACCCGATGTTACGACGACGAAGCATGCGACGCCGAAGAAGGTTTTCAAGAAGTCCGAGACCTCTCCAAAGAATGCGAAGGAGTCGCTTGCCGAGCCCTCGAAGCCCGAACGAAAGAAATTATTTGGCTGGCTTTGACCGACTAACCGTTGTCCCGTCCGCGACGGTTCGCTCCTACTGGTGATCGATTCACGGTTTTTCTGGCATGCGCAAGGAACAGGTCACGGGCTTTGTCGGAAGAGTCGAGCGCCTCGAATTGCAGCATATCATTCAAATCGCTTGTTTGGCCGGGATTCGTGCCACGATCGGCGTCCGGCAAGGAAACCAAAAGGGTTACATCTTTGTCCGTAACGGCCAGATTATACACGCCGCTGTCGGTAGCTCCTCTGGCCAGAAAGCAGTGAACGAGATGGTTGGCTGGCAAAGCGGACGATTCGATCTGAAGCACGGAATAGCAGAAGAGGTTCCGCGCACCATCACTGGGAATTCGGCTGGTGTGATTCTCGAAGCAACGCGGATCCTGGATGAGTGCCTGGCAGAGAATGCGCACACGGAATTGCCCGCGCGCCCCGGCGATGTCCGCTCGCTACAAATCAGTAAGGGCGGGGCAGCCGAGATATTAGCATTGATTACACATCAACGTAAACGCAGAGAATGGAGCGCCCGGTTCGGTCGCCTTTTGCGGATTGGCATAGTTGCTGTTTTGGCCGGATCTGTCGCCCTCGCAGGCTACGAGAAGATGGACAAAATCATAGGACTTGTAAACGGGCTTCGCTCGAAGCCGGTTGTCTTTATCCGTCCCGCAAAGCCGATCGCAATCCCGGCCGGCTCGTTTTACTATCAGGACGGACAAAGAATCACGATACCGGAATTTAATATTGACGTAACAGAGGTCACTATTGCCCAATATGCTGAGTTTCTCGGCGGGGTGGGTGAGAGCCGCGAATACGACCATCCGAGTCAACCGGCAGAAAAAAGTCACAGAAATCGGCAATGGGATTGGTTGTATGAAGTGGCCGTTCGAGAGGGAGAATTGGAAGGGGTGAAAATTAACATCAATTTCCCGGCCGTGTTTGTGGACTGGTTCGATGCGTACGCCTACGCGAAGTGGAGAGGCCGCCGCTTACCCACTGAACAAGAATGGGAGAAAGCTGCTCGAGGGATATCTGGTCAGCGTTATCCTTGGGGTCCGGACGATCGGCTCGATGCCGCCAATATTTATCGAGGCGATCCGAAACAAAAGTGGACTCTTCCAGGCGCGTACGCGTTGGACAAAAGTCCGTACGGGGTACTGGATATGGCGGGGAACGTATCGGAATGGACGCAATCGATCGACCAGAGCGGTAATCCGATCATTCGCGGTGGAAACTTCGGCAACATCAACGCAGATGTGGCCCGACGTGTGACGAATCAGCGAAGTGTGACAATTAGTGATCGAATTGGGTTTCGAACAGTCTCTGCTCCATAGCGATCTAAGTAGCTAACAAAACAAAAAAGAGCATTGAAATACATATTTCCACAATCGAATCAAAGCTTGAGAAACATGATAAATACTAAAAACGTTTTAGTGATTGCGTAATGTTTTTTAGTAGTTAAGAATGCTGGGTATGTCCGGACCTCATTCGATTCTGATGAGTTTAAAGGGACCCGCACAGGGTGCGAGAGTGTCCGAATTGCAATTTAACTCGCGCTGAATACTGAGGAACGACGGCGACAGGAGGCATAGAAACGGATGGCATACGTGAATTGGGTTACATACGAGGCGCAGGTCAAAGTGGTTTACTACGGTCCCGCTTACGCAGGCAAAACGACCTCTCTAAGATATCTCTCGTCTCGGCTTGAAACGGATGTAAAGGAGTTGCCGACGACTGACGACCGATCGGTCTTTTTCGAATACACACAGTCGAATAAGTTTCCGGCCAATAAGCTGGAAGTGAAGTTTCTTTACTGGACTTTGCCCGGCCAACAGAAATACCGGCGCACCCGGCACCTGGTCCTGGCGGCAACGGATGCGGTTGTGTTTGTGGCGGACAGCCAATATGAAGCGGCTGCAAAGAACATCGAGATGTTGAACGATTTAGAGGAACTTTTAGCCGAACGTGGTCTATGCCTGGAAGGAAGAGCGAACTTGGCGCTTCAGCCGGTCCCGATCGTTTTCTTTTACAACAAGCGTGATCTTCCCGATATCATGTCGGTCCAGTACATGGATGCATTGTTTGGGCAGCGGATCTGGCAGGCAACGCGCTTCACCGGCGAGGCGACCACCGGCAAGAACGTTATCCGGGCGGCCAACGCGGCCGCCGCACTTGCATTGAAGCGGTTGGAGGAGAAGATCTATGGACCTGAAAAGCAGCAGGTTGCGGCGGAAGCGGAGTAGTGGCTGGGGTTTGTTCGAGATTCTGCTGGGGATCGTTTTGATGACCCTGATTGCTGGTACGGTTGCTATGGGAGCGCGACAGGCGCTTGATAGCGCGAACGGGCATGATTGTTCGAAGAATCTGGCGTTGATTGAAGCGGCAAAAGACGAGTTTACGCGAGACAATCCGGGCGTTCCCCTCACGAGCGAATTGCAGCTTTCAAAGTACTTGAAATACGGCATTCCTACCTGTCCCTCTGGCGGGACATACGACCACGTGTTGGATCTCACTCAGAAAGCGACCTGCTCATTGGGTGCGACGAGTGGCAAGCCAAATTATCACTCGCTCGAACCGTAGAAAAGAAGCCGTTGATCTGACCCTGGGCGAATTGTGGCAGGTTTCGTCAGGAAGGGACTATCCGGAATGTCGAGCAACAGTTATCAATCGGAGTGGGACCTGATCGTCGGGTTTGTTGCAAAGCATCGCTGCAGCGATCTGACATTCAATCGGCAGAATGTAACTGGCAAGGTCGACAATCACGTGGTCCGACTTAGCGACGACAATGCGTTCTCGAGAACTGCGTTTGAAGGGATCATCTACTCCATCGTCGATAGCCGGCCGGATCTTGTCCAGAGATTAGCCGATCCGATGCCTTCTCTGGATCTTTCCGTCGTCAAATCCGGGATGCGTTTCCGAGCCAATATCGTGCGCGCACAAGGCGAGTTAAATGCGTCGCTTCGGCCGCTGCCTGAAAATCCGCCTCTGCCGAAAGAGATAGGATTTGGAGATATTGCAGTTAGAACGATCATCGGCTACGTGAGCGGCCTAGTGATACTCTCCGGGCCGACAGGGTCCGGAAAGACGACATCGGTTGCCTCTTTTATCCGGATATTCAACGAGACCCAGCCGGTCAAGATAGTGACAATCGAAGATCCAATCGAGTACGAGTTCAGAAATGCAAAGGCGGAAATTGTGCAACGAGAGGTATTTACGGATTGCAGGAGTTTCGCCGTAGGAACGCGGGATGCGATGCGGCAGAGTCCTAACATCATTTTTGTAGGTGAAATACGTGATGGGGAGACTGCGAAGGCTGCGTTTTATGCAGCGGAAACGGGGCACTTGGTGTTTGGCACACTGCATGCCGATCGCGTCTTTGAGATACCGTCGCGGTTGTTAAATTTGCTGCCGACCGAAGACAAGGAGAATGGTCGCTATGTTTTGTCTAAGATCTCGAGGGCATTTATCAGTCAAAGACTATTACGGTTGCGAGATGGAGGACGCGTCGCTGCACGTGAAATATTGCTGCATGCGCCGGCGATGCCGGCTCTCATCGAAAAAGGTAAAGAGCATGAGCTGCCGCACTTGATGCGATCGAATCAGGCAATCGGGATGACTGATCTTCAGAGTGAACTGTTGCGCCTGCGTGGCAAGCTGGCACAGGGTGAATACGACCGGTACAAAGAGGAATGAGAATGGACTGTTCGGGACGGTCTTCAATCGAAAAGGGAGCGGAAGAACGACCGCATCCAAACCAAAATTTGGACGGATTGGGCGCCATTGATCCGGCTCAATTTTCCTCCGACGCGTCGTCGTTACTCGATCGTTACCGGATTAATAATGTAAGCGATCCGGTGGCGATCGTAATGGACGCGATCAATCGAATGAACGGCAATCAGAGAGAAGTGATCGCGCAGTTTGAAGCCGCAATTGCACTGGCAGGGATTGAGTTTGGACGGATCGATCTGGCGATTCAGCGGACCGAGGAGATTGAACGCCGTGTTGAATTGCTAGTAACGAAACTTGATCGAACAGAAATGGATTTCACTCTCACAACAGACAAGATTCGTCGAAGGAGCAACGTCGACATTCTATTAAATCATTTAATGCCGCTCATCTATGGAATCTTTGGAGCCGTGCTGACTTTGATAGTGCTCGTAGTCCTGTTCCGGATAAAGATTTTACACTGACACTTGGACCTAAGGACGCTTCTTCTGCATTGACCAATGTAGGCAAGGTTTTCGCCATAGCGGTAGCCGGCAACCGAGCGGACCTCCTTGTTGGATTCGCAATACACAAGGAAGTAACCGTCGCCCTGCGCGCCTCGCCTCGCAAGAAGCGGCTGCGCACAGGGAATGCGGAGAAATAATTTTCGAGTGAATCAATCAGACACCCGCCGCCTCGAGGAATTCGACCTCTTTTTCCGGGGTGTGTTGCTGTTGGTTCAAGATTCGATTGCATGCATTCAGATAGGCACGCGCACTCGCTTCAATGACGTCTGTGCTGGCTCCTTTTCCAGTGATGAGACGGCCACCTCCAAAATCACACTTCAGATTAACTTCGCCCAAAGCGTCTTTGCCTCCCGACACTGCGTTGACGTGGTAATCGACCAAGTGACCGCGCTGGTTCAGGATTCGATCGATCGCTTTCATCGCGGCGTCGACAGCCCCATTGCCCGGGGATGAATCCTGTTGGCTTTCCTCCCCTTTTTTCAGGCGAACGGTGGCAGTCGGGATCGTTGTGGTACCGGAAGTGACGTTGAAATAGTCAAGCTGCCAGGTCTCGTGGGTCGAACCGATCGAATCGTCGACCAATGCGCCTAGATCGTCATCGTAAACAAATTTCTTTTTGTCACCGACCTCTTTGAATCGGACAAAGATTTGTCGCAACTCTTCGTCACTCAACTGATACCCCAGATGTTCCAGGCGCTTTGCCATTGCGTGACGGCCGCTGTGCTTGGTCAACGGTAGTTCGGTCTCACCCCAGCCAACTTCGCGCGGATCGACGATCTCGTACGTTTCACGGTGCTTCAGGATTCCATCCTGGTGAATGCCGGAACTGTGCGCGAAAGCGTTCTCGCCCACGATGGCTTTGCTCCGCGCCACGATCAGGCCGCTCATGCGACTGACCAGGCGCGATGATTTCACGATCTCGCGAGTGTTCAGATCGGTGTGGAAACCGGTGTAGTAATCGGACCGGGTTTTTGTCGCCATCACAAATTCTTCGATGGCGGCATTTCCAGCGCGCTCACCGATCCCGTTCACAGTTCCTTCCACTTGCCGGGCCCCTGCCTGCACTGCGGCAATCGAGTTTGCGACTGCCAAGCCCAGGTCGTTATGGCAATGAACGCTGATGACCGCGTCATCGATATGCTTCACATTCGATTTCAAATATCGGATTAAATCGCCGAATTGGGTTGGAACTGCATACCCGACCGTATCCGGAATATTGACAGTTGTGGCACCAGCCTCAATGGCGGCTGCTACCACTTTAGCCAAGAACTCCGGCTCGGTCCGAGAAGCGTCTTCGGGTGAGAATTCGACATCGTGGACGATCGCTTTCGCCCGTTTCACGCTCTCTATGGCGAGACGTATGATTTCGTCTTCGGCTTTTTTCAATTTGAATTCGCGATGAATCTTTGATGTAGCCAGGAAGACATGGATGCGGGCACGGTCTCCGGCCGGTTTTACGGCGGCTCCGGCGGCGTCAATGTCCTTTGGAACGCATCGAGCGAGACCGGCAATGATTGGGCCTCGGATCTCTGTCGCAATCTTTTGGACCGCCTCGAAATCCCCATCACTGATAACGGGGAAACCTGCTTCGATCACGTCAACGTTCAAGCGTTGCAGTTGACGTGCGACCTCCATCTTTTCGCGGAGGTTCATCGACGCCCCTGGGCATTGTTCACCGTCGCGCAGGGTAGTGTCGAAAATTATAACTTTGTCTGACATTGTTGCGTTAATTCTGTTTTGAGAAATTTGGGGTGCAGCGCGGGACCGATAAGATCAAAATCGTGTCTGCTGCAACCGATTCTGACCGACCAAAAAGAGACTATGAGAGGAGAAAAAGATTTGGGGCGCCACTCCCGAGCAGGAAGAGCGGAAGGCCGAAAAGCTGTCCGTCGAAGCGCATTGATCCGGAGAGTAATCGCGCGGTGCAGAGCAGTCAACTGAGAATTCAACAACCTTGGCATTCGCGCGTTTCGTGGCATTCTTGCCGTTAACATATGAACCGTCTTTGGTCGTTTCCCGAGCCGACTGAGCTGCAAGGGGCCTTGGCGGTTTCCCGGCAGTTGAATTTTGCGCCGAGCCTGGCCGGCATTCTCGCCAAGATCGGTCTGGTGGAAGAACACCAGGCACGGCAGTTTCTGAATCCTCGCCTGCGCGAATTGCGAGACCCATTTGAAATTGTCGGGATGGGTAAGGCGGTTGATCGGGTGTTTCGGGCGATTGATCGGCACGAGACGATCGCTCTTTATGGGGACTACGACGTGGATGGGGTTACGTCTGTCGCTCTGTTGACTCGCGTGCTGAAGGCATACGGCGGGAATGTTCGGACATTTCTTCCGCATCGGATCGAGGAGGGTTACGGTCTGTCTGAAGAAGGGGTGCAGCGTTGCCTCTCTCAACACGCTCCGAAGCTGCTTGTCGCATTGGATTGCGGCACATCAACCTGCGACAGGATTCGGGAAATCGAAGCCGGTGGTGTCGACGTGGTCGTTTTAGATCACCATGAGGCCAAGGGAACGCTCCCGGATTGTTGCGCTTTTGTGAATCCGAAGGCCGGCGCAGATTACCATTATCTGTGCACCGCAGGCCTTGTATTCAAGCTCTGCCACGCGCTGTTTCGAATACGGCGTCCGCCCGAGTTTGATCTTAAGAGGAGCCTCGACCTGGTCGCATTGGCGACGATTGCAGATCTCGTTCCGTTGGTGGGCGAAAATCGTACGTTTGTTCATCACGGGTTGCGACAACTCGAACAGACAGACTGGATCGGACTACGCGCTTTGAAACAGGTGGCGGCTGTAACTCCGCCGATTCGTCCCGTTCACGTGGCATTCCGGCTTGGCCCGAGGCTGAATGCAGCCGGCCGTGTTGGCGTAGCGCAGGATGCTCTCGAATTGTTGCTAGCCGATGATCTGGAGAAAGCGACCCTTCTTGCGCGGAGCCTAGATTGGCAAAATCGCGATCGACAGACACTCGAACAGCAGACGCTTGAGCAGGTCTTGCAGCAGGTTGAACGGAACTTCGTACCGGATCGGGATTTTGCGATTGTGGCCGGCTCACGCGGATGGCATCCGGGTGTCGTTGGCATTGTGGCGTCGCGGCTTGCAAAACAATTTAATCGACCTTCGATAGTCATCGGTTTTGATGACTCGGGCGAAGGGAAAGGGAGCGGGCGAAGCGTTCAGGGGCTCTCCCTTGTGAAGGCACTGGAAGGTTGTGGAGAATATCTGCTGCAGTTTGGCGGGCACGAAATGGCGGCCGGCGTGCGCCTCGGATTTGATCAGCTTGAGCCGTTCTCGGCTGCGTTCCGCGCGGTCGCGAGACGGATGCTCACTCCGGAAATGTTGCAGCCGCGACTCGAGCTCGATGCGGAATTGACCGGATACGACCTCAATCTTGAGCTGCTCAATTGCCACGAGATGTTGCAACCATTCGGGATGGGAAACCCGCAACCTCTATTTTTTATACGGCGGATCTCGCCAGCTGCTGAACCGCGTTTGTTGAAAGAGAAACACCGTCTGTTCACGCTCCGGCATGGGACATCGGTATTGCGGGCGATCCAATTCAACGGTGCCAGGTTTCCGTTGCCGGCCCCGCCTTGGGATGTCGCTTTCTACCTCGAAGCGAATAGTTATCAAAACCGCCTTCAGCTGCAGCTTCAGGTTGAAGCGTTGAGGTCCGCGGAAAGCTAGAGGTCCGGACAAGCGATGAGCCCGCTTTCCATAGATTACCCGCTGCAGGAACTGGATTGGTTGCCGGAGCCGGACCGAAAATTGGTCGCCCGTCTGGGAGTGGGGACCTGGCGCCAATTGCTTGAACACTACCCTCGACGTTACGAAGACCGTGCGCTCTTTGGCTCCTTTCTGACTGAGAGTTCCGCCGAGCCTGTCTGTCTTCGCGGGACGGTGCAAAAAATATCCGCTCGCTATTTTGGCGGGAGAAAAATCGTCGAAGTTTTGTTGGATGACTCTACACAAAACGCACTGAGCGGACGCGTTACCTGCCGATGGTTCAATCAGCATTACGTTCAGAGGATGTTGGCAACTGGCCAGGAACTAGTTGTCTACGGTCGACCGAAAGAATATCGGAGCCGGATCTATATCGATCATCCGGAATTCGAGATCATCGAGGAGGAAGGGGAAGAGAACATTCACATGAACCGGATCACACCAGTCTACCCACTGACCGAAGGTGTGCGTCAGAGAGCGTTGCGCTCGATCATGTATCGATCAGTGAATGAGTTCCGGAGGTTGCATCCGGTCCCAAGGAAATCGCCGATGGCCGAAGAGGAAGCGATCGTTCAAATTCATTTTCCTGATAACTGGCCGAAGCGAGAGGAGGCACGGAAAGTCCTGGCTCTCGCGGAGTTTGTCGCGATGCAAATCGTGGTGGAGCGGCGCAAACGTTCTGTGGCCAAGTTGAAAGGGGAATCTCACGTTGTTACAGGCAAGTTGACCGAGCGGTTTCTTGGATCGCTCCCTTTTAAAGCCACAAGTGCTCAGGAACGGGCGATTCGCGAAATTCGCGCAGAAATGGCTCTACCGATCCCGATGAGCCGGCTTTTGCAAGGGGACGTAGGTGCAGGCAAGACGCTCGTTGCGGCGGCAGCGATGTTATATGCTGTCGAAGGCGGTTACCAAGCGGTTCTTATGGCTCCGACACAGGTTTTGGCCGAGCAGCACTACCAAAAATTCCAGGAATGGTTACTGCCTCTCGATATCCGAGTTGCTCTGCGGACCGGGCTTCGGGAGGAGGTTTCGCACCTTGAACTCCAGGGCGAACCGCAAATCGTGATTGGAACCCATGCTTTACTCTATGACACCGACAAACTGAGGCGACTCGGTCTTGTCGTGATCGACGAACAACACAAATTCGGTGTCATGCAGCGTGGCAAATTGATCGAGCGAAAACCGGTACCGGATCTTCTGGTGATGAGCGCGACCCCGATTCCGCGTACCCTTGCGATGACGGTTTACGGCGATCTATCGGTCTCGGTTCTGGACGAAAAACCGGCGAATCGACGACCAACAATCACACGGGTTCGGCCGTCGGCGAAGATTCCCGAGGCCGCCTCTTTTATCCGGGAACGTGTTTCGGCTGGTCGGCAAACATACATTATATACCCTGTCATAGAGGAGTCGGAGACGCTTAGCGTGAAAGCCGCTACGACCGAGTTTCATAAATGGGAAAAACTACTCACGCCGCTAAGGTGCGGGCTGCTGCACGGCCGATTGACGCCTGATGAAAAAGAGAGAGTAATGGAGGAATTTCGGGCCGGACGGATCGATGTTTTGGTTTCGACGACCGTGATCGAAGTGGGGATCGATGTTCCGAACGCGACCGTGATGCTCATAGAGAATGCGGAACGATTCGGCCTGGCGCAGTTACATCAACTACGAGGAAGGATTGGCCGGAGCCACCATCAAAGTTTCTGTGTTCTATTGACCGACCGTGAGGATCCTGAAGCGCTCGATAAACTTTCCATCCTGGAACGAAGCGAAAACGGATTTGAAATCGCGGAGGCCGATCTGAAACTCAGGGGACCAGGGGACCTGCTTGGAACTGCCCAGAGCGGGTTGCCGCCATTGCGGCTTGCCAGCCTGATCGACGATGAGGAGCTGCTTTTTCAGGCGAAAGAAATTGCCCGTGCGATACTTGTTGAGGATCCATCGTTGCAACGCGCTGAACATCAACGTTTTGCTCGTTTCGCTATCAAAAGTGACGAAAATGGAACAAGTTTAGCCAATTAGTCGCGGCAACAATGAAGAGTTTTCTGAAGTTTTTGGTTTTTGTTTTGCTCCTGGCCCTTGCGATTTCGCTCATCTACGTCTGGCAAGGGCGCCAGTCCGTCCCTCTCCAGGTCAAAGTCGAAAAGTTCACTCCGGCCGATAAACCGGCACTCGACCTGAACTCCGTCGATGTTTTGCAACGTTTGGACGAGGAATACACCAAAGTCGCTAATGCGGTCGTTCCGAGTGTTGTCAGCATCACGACGACCAAGACGGTTTCCCGTCGGTCGCCAGTCGATCCATTCGAACTCTTCTTCGGTAGGCGATTCTCCGACGAGGCTCCTGCACAGCAAAAAGTGAACTCGCTTGGCTCGGGTGTCATTGTTTCCAAAGAGGGACATATCGTGACGAATAACCATGTGCTCAACGGAACGGATGACGTGACGGTGCAGCTCAGTGACGGGCGCCAATCGAAGGCGAAGATCGTGGGGACGGATGCACAGATCGATTTGGCTGTTTTAAAAGTGGATTTGGACAATCTCACCCCGTTGCCGATCGGCGATTCGGACCAGGTTCGTGTTGGCCAAATTGTGATGGCAATCGGCAATCCGTTCGGACTCGACGAAAGCGTTTCACAAGGAATAATCAGCGCGAAGGATCGGCGTGCGGTGAATGATAGCCAGGTCGAGTTCTTTCAAACGGACACGGCGATCAATCCCGGGAACTCCGGAGGTCCACTCGTGAATATTCGCGGTGAAGTGATCGGAATAAACACGGCGATTTACTCCGAGTCCGGAGGGAACCAAGGGATCGGATTCGCAATCCCGTCGAACGTCGTTCGAGCGGCGATGAACAGTATTATCGCCAAAGGCCGTGTCGTTCGAGGATACCTGGGAGTTGGCATCCAGGTTGTGACCCCGGATATAGCGGAGCAGTTCAAACTTAGTAGCGCGCGTGGTGCTCTGGTGACGGACGTCACCCCGGGTTCACCGGCTGAAAAGGCAGGAATCGTGCGCGGCGACGTGATTCGCAAGGTCAACGGAAACGAAGTCAAAGACACTCTTGCCCTTGTCACCCGAATCGCAGAGGCCGATATCGGCTCCGATCTCAGGATTGATCTGGTTCGAGACGGAGTGAGTAAGACTGTCGTTGCCAAAGTAACTGAACAACCGGCCGACGTCGTCGCAAAGCTGAACAGAAATCAGGACGACGATTCAACGGACCCTTCCCAAACCACTCAGAATTCGGTCTTTTCCGGCATCGAGGTACAGAACCTGACGCAACAGCTTCGAACGGAAGCGAACGTTCCTTCAAATGTGAACGGAGTAGTTATCACTCGGATTGACCCCAACGCCGACGCCGCTCAACAGTTGAGGGCTGGGGATGTCATCGAACAGATCAATCGACAACCAATTTCGAATGCGGACGATTTTCAAAGCATTGTCGGCCAGCTCGAACCGGACCGGCCGGTGCTGGTCGGGATAGCGCGAAACCGCCAGCGGTCTTTCGTGCTGATTCAACCCAACTGATTCACTTGGATTTTCTGAATCACGATTTGAAACAACTATGAAACAAGGTTCTACCGGTAACGTCATTGCAGCTCTTGTCAGTTTCTTTATCCCTGGGCTCGGCCAGTTGATTCAGGGCCGGATTCTGGCCGCCATTATTCATTTCGTATTCACCGGGCTACTTTGGCTGGTTTGGCTAGGATGGATCGGGCACATCTTTTCTTGTATCGACGCGGCACGTTGGAAAGCGCGTTGAAGCGACGAATAAACAGGAGATTATATGTCAGAATCGACAATCGGCCGTGGTTCAGGCGGAAACGTCATTGCTGCAATAGCCAGCCTTCTCGTTCCCGGGCTCGGACAATTGGCACAGGGGCGGATTTTTTCGGCTTTTCTGATGTTTTTTGCCTCAGGAATTCTCTGGATTGTGACTTTCGGGTTGCTTGGATGGCTGGGCCATCTCCTGGCTGCTCTGGATGCAGCACTTTGGAGAGGTCCGTCGTAGTCGATGGACAAACTCAGATATCCCCCGCCGGGCAGCGCTCCGGCTACCCTCATCGTGCCGTCGGAGTACCAGAGCGTAAGGCCGGTGGTTTCGCTCATACAGTACGACGCTCACTCGTTCGAGGAACGCACCATCGCATCCGTCGATGAACTGTTGCCGTGTATCGAAAGCCAGAAGATCAGCTGGATCAACATCCACGGGCTGGGTGACGTCCAATTGTTTCAGCAGTTGGCTGCGCATTTCCGAATTCATCCTCTGGCCGTTGAGGACATGCTGAATCTCGGGCAACGCCCCAAAGTCGACCAGTACGATCGCCAGTTGTTCGTTGTGCTCGATATGGCGTACGAGAAGAGAAAGCACGAAGTGACGTTCGAGCAGTTTAGTATCGTCCTATCGGACAGAATCGTTATCACGGTCCAGGAACGAGCCGGCGACGTGCTCAATTCCCTGCGGCAACGGCTACGTGAGGGAGCCGGGAATGCCAGGTTCCTTAGAGCAGATTACCTCGCCTATGCGCTCATTGACTCAGTAATCGATCAGTACTTCCCGATTATCGAATCCTTGGGGGATTCGATGGATGATTTCCAGCAAACGCTCCTCGATCAACCGACTCGTGAGCGGGTCAATGAGCTGCACGAATTTCGGAGATTGATTTCCAGAATCCGCCGAGCTGTCTGGCCGCACAGGGATGTTCTGAACCGGTTGACCCGCGATGAGAGCGGTTTGATTGCGCCGCGCACGAAGCCTTACCTTCGTGATTGCTACGACAACACCGTTGTGATGCTGGATATGCTGGAATCTTTCCGCGATGCAACCGCAAACTTCATGGATCTATACCTCTCCAGCATTGGTATTCGGACTAATGAAATCATGCGGGTTCTGACATTGGTTTCTACGATCTTTATTCCGTTGACGTTTATCGCGGGTGTCTACGGAATGAACTTCGACCCCAAGGTGAGCTGGCTCAATATGCCCGAACTGGAATGGCCGTTCGGATACATTTTTGCAATCTGCTTAATGTTGGGGGTCGCGGCTGGGATGATTTTCTTCTTCAAGCGAAAGAAGTGGCTGTAGCCCGCGACAGAGTGCTTTTCAACAAAGATGGACTTTGTCGCAAGCTATTTGGTCAATTCCAGAACAGCTCCCAATGAGGCAAGCGCCTCCCAATATTGTGGGTACGTCTTAGCCACGCAGCCTGGATCCGAAATGGCGATTCCCGAAATCAGCAGACCCGCCAGAGCGAAGGCCATCGCGATGCGATGGTCGGAATAGGTTTCGATCCGAGTCGGAATCGATTGCCCGGCCAACGAGGGATCCGAATGCACGATGAGATCATTACCTTCCTCAACTGCCAGGTTCCATCGAATACGATTGAGCTCGGTCGCAAGGGCCGCAATTCGATCGCATTCTTTGACACGCAGGTTTGCGATTCCTGTGAACCGGACCGGCCGTTCGTTAAATGCGGCCAACACCGCCAAAGTGGGCACTGCGTCCTGCATTTGCGATCCATCGATTACGGACGGCATTCGCGGGAATTGAGAAATCAACCGATACGACGCAGCATCCGGCTGGCTAAACGCGTTGGGAGCCAAACCGATATCAATGGAGCCACCGGTTAGTGCCTGCGCCGCCCAAATGTAGGTCGCTGCCGAGGCATCCGGTTCGATCGCAAAATCGGTCGGCTGGTATCCAGTTGGTTTCACACACCAAACCGTCTCATTCGGCCTTTCGACGCTCGCGCCGAAACGCCGCATCGCGGACACCGTGAGATCGATATAGCCGCGGCCTCCTATGTTGCCGCCCGCAAGTTCGATCTCGATTTTTCCACGACCGCATGCCGCCGTCATCAAGAGCGCAGAAACGTATTGGCTGGATAAACTCGCATCGATCACAACGTGGGCGCCTTTCATCCCGCCATGGCCGTTGACGATCACCGGCGGACAGCCATCCGTTGCCCAGATGTCGACCCCGAGGTTCTTCAGTGCATCGACCAGCGGCGCGATCGGCCGTTTTCGCATCTGTGTGTCGCCATTAATAACGGTCGTGCCGTCGATGTTCGCGGACGCTGCAACGAGAAAACGCGTCGCCGTTCCGGCGTTCCCCAGGAATAGAGACTCACGTGATGCCACAAGTTGGCCCTGTCCGGTTACGATGAAGGTCGTCTCATCTGGTTCTTCGATCGTAACGCCCATTTGACGCAACGCTTTTGCCATGTACAACGTGTCGTCACTTTTCAGTGCGCCGGTGAGGCGGCTGGTGCCGTTTGCAAGGCTCCCTAGCAGCAGAGCGCGATTAGTAATCGACTTGGAGCCAGGCAATGTCAGCCGTCCAATAAGCGGGCCGCTAACCGGTTTCACCGTGATGCACGTCCCTTCATTATTCGCTGGTCCGCTTGTCATAAAGTACCGGATAGGCTGCGGAGCAACCTAGGATAGCCGTCTCGGCTGTCCAGGTGGCTTTACGTACAGCTGGTTACTTTACTGGTGCACCAGCTGGGAACGACGCACGTCTTGATTAGAACCTCCCACATAACGAGCCGACAGCCGGGACGGCTATCCTACATTCGCGCCACAGCGGCTAAACCCTTTCGATCCACGCGGGATGATTCGCGATCAAGGCGAGAGCCGATTTTGTCAAAGTTTTACCCGGCTCGATTCGGTGCCAGGGGGATGCACCGGAAGGATGTGGCAGGGGAATGAGGTCGAACGCCGTGCCGAACTTTTCGATTCGAACTGTTTTGCCGACCAGTTCTGCTAGCATTGGCAGGTTCTCCAGAAACTGGCCAATCGCCAGTTTGCCGACAGGGATCACGAGGGCCGGGCGTAGGATTCTAATTTCTGCGCGCAACCATGCGCCGCACTCAGCGACTTCTTCCCTGGAGGGAACACGATCGCCTCCCAGCGAAGTCTTGCCCGGAAAACAGCGGCACACAGCCGCCATGTAAACCGTTTTGCGAAATTGCGTTTCGTTGACCCCGATCTCCTGTTCGAACCATTTAAACATCGCTTTGCCGGCGGTCCATGCGAATGGACGCCCAAGAACGGGCTCCTTCACTCCTGGAGCTTGGCCGACTAGCATTACCCGGCTCAGGACCGGCCCTCCCGAGACCGGACTCGATTGCATTTTAGGGCATCTCCGACAGGCCTGGAGCGCGTCGACGTGCTGTTCCAGCTCGTTTTGAGCCTTTAAATTCAATTTTTTTACGTTCATAAACTCCCGTCCTCGCGGCTGAAGATCTACTTGCGCGACCTTCCTACCGATGCCTAACATGGGACCCTACCCAGGAGATACCACTTTGGAATTAAAAGACATCAGAGCCATCATCGATTTGATGAAAAAGAACGATTTGGCTGTCTTCAAACTCGAGAAAGAGGGATTCAAGATCGAGCTTGAAGCGCATCGTCACCCGGCGCCTTCAGTTTCATTTCCGTACGAGCAGCATGTCAACAGCACCCCACCGCCGAAGGAGGGTTCTGCTGCCGGCCAAACCCTGTCAACGGCTTCCACGCCAGGTGCGAAAACCGACTACAAAGAGGTCGTGTCACCGATGGTCGGGACATTTTACCGCGCGCCTTCTCCCGATTCGGCTCCTTATGTCATGGAAGGCCAGGAAGTGGCCGAAGAAACCGTCGTTTGCATTATCGAGGCGATGAAGGTGATGAATGAGATCAAGGCCGAAATCAAAGGGGAGATCGTTGAGGTCCTGGTCGAGAACGGGACCGCCGTTCAATTTGGGCAGCCACTCTTCAGGGTGAAGTAATCGTGTTCAACAAAATCCTGATCGCCAATCGGGGCGAGATCGCGTTGCGGATAATCCGTGCCTGCAAAGAACTCGGGATACCCACTGTTGCCGTTTATTCCGAGGCGGATGTGGACTCGCTACACGTGCAACTCGCCGACGAGTCGGTCTGCATTGGCAGAGCGCCCAGCTCTGAAAGCTATCTGAAAATCGATCGGATCATCAGTGCCGCCGAGATCAGCGATGTCGACGCAATCCATCCAGGGTACGGTTTTCTCGCTGAGAATGCGCATTTCGCGGAGGTCTGCGCCAGTTGCAATATCAAGTTCATTGGCCCGTCGCCGTCCGCGATCCGGATGATGGGGGATAAAAACGCCGCCCGCGAACAGGCTATTAAGGCGGGTGTACCGGTCTCGCCGGGAAGCGATGGAATCATCGGAACCGAGACAGAGGCGCTAAAGATCGCGAAGCGAATCGGTTATCCGGTCATGATCAAAGCGGTAGCCGGTGGCGGTGGCCGGGGAATGCGCGGAGCGCACAATGACGCCAGTCTGATTCAAGGCTTTCACGCGGCCCGAGGTGAGGCCGAGAAAGCGTTCGGCAACGGCGGCGTTTACATCGAGAAACTGATCGATCGCCCGCATCACATCGAGTTTCAGATCATTGGCGATAGCCATGGGCGTCTTGTGCATTTGGGTGAGCGCGACTGTTCAATTCAAAGACGGAACCAGAAGATTATCGAAGAATGTCCTTCACCGTTGGTCGATAGAAAACTCAGAAAGCAGATGGGTGACTGCTCGGTGCAACTTGCCAAAGCAGTTGGCTACGAGAATGCCGGGACGATGGAATTTCTGGTCGATCGCCAGGGCAAATTCTATTTCATGGAGATGAATACCCGGATCCAGGTGGAGCACCCGGTCACTGAGGAGGTCTATAGCTGCGATCTGGTGAAGGAACAGATTCTGATCGCGGCCGGCGCTCATCTCTCCGAGCATGTTGCCAATGCACAACCGCGAGGACACGCGATCGAGTGCCGGATTAATGCGGAAGACCCAGCTAACAATTTTATGCCGTCTCCGGGTAAAATCGATCTCTACTATGCTCCGGGCGGCCGTGGAGTTCGGGTGGATTCCCACGTTTACTCAAACTACACGATCCCCCCAAACTACGATTCAATGATTGCGAAACTGATCTGTGTCGGTTCTTCGCGCGAATCGGCTATTCGTCGTATGCGACGAGCACTGAGTGAGTATCTGATTTCAGGGATCAAGACGACAATTCCGTTTCAGATGCAGATTATGCAGAATCCGGATTTCATCCTTGGGGATTTCGATACGAGTTTTGTCGAAAAGATGACAGGTCCAAAGCGACTTGAGCTGAAGCCGTGAACCCTCTTACGAGCTGTTTCCTATACGGAATCGTCGATCTCACCTACGTCGCGCCTGATCGCGCCGAGTTAGTGGCTACGCGCCTCATTGAAGGCGGCGTCGACATACTGCAACTCCGCGCGAAGGAGTGCTCGAAATCAGAGATTTTGAAGCTTGCGAAGGCGATCGCTCCGATTACCCGAGCGGCTGGGGTGCCGTTCATTTTGAACGATTACCCGGATTTGCTTCGAGAAGCGGATGCCGACGGGTGCCATGTTGGTCAGGAGGATTTTGCTGTCGATGAAGCACGCAAGATGGCGGGACGCAGTTGTATTATAGGGAAGTCGACGCACACGGTGGCTCAGGCCCAGACCGCCGAACAGGAAGGCGCTGATTACATCGGATTCGGACCATTATTTCCGACCGCCACCAAACCGAATGCAAAAGCGATAGGTCTCGCGGACATACGGACCGTACACCAAAGGGTTACGGTGCCGATTTATTGTATCGGCGGAGTAAAATTGGTAAATCTTCCGGGCATTGTCGGCACCGGGTGTAAACGTGTCTGTATCGTCTCAGAACTCTTGCTCGCCGAAGATATCAGGAAGCGGACTGCAGAAGTAAAGTCGGCACTGGTTCCGTGATCGTATTTCAAGCCAAACATCAAGTAAAGGTTCCGTATGACCTGGTTGAACGAGCCCAAAAATTGGGAAGTGACCCCTGAGCGCCTGACTGTCGTTGCCGAGTCCGGTTCGGATTTCTGGCGCAAAACACACTACGGTTTTATCAGGGATAGCGGTCATTTCTTCTACGAATCGGTGTTGGGGGATTTTCAGATCGAAACGGAGTTCAGCGGGAAATATGAAGCCCTCTATGATCAAGCAGGAGTGATGGTCCGGCTCGACGAGACAGTCTGGCTGAAGACCGGAATCGAATATGTCCACGGCGTGCACTATGTCAGCGCGGTGATAACACGCGACTTTTCAGATTGGTCTGTTTTGCCGTTCAACGACTACCCCGGTTCGCTTCGGTTGCGCTTAAAGCGCAAAGGTGGAAGCGTCACGATCGAGTATTCTACTCCCGGAGTGGGGTGGGTGATGTTCCGAACCGCCTACTTGTCGCCTGCACACGAACTCCAGGTGGGACGAACCGTGGCTGCCCCGGATGGGACCGGGTTTGAAGCGGTATTTCACGAGTATCATCTCACGCATCTGAGGCCGTCGAAGAGCGAGGCTTAGCTCAAAGCACTCATTTCCGGAGGCGGCAGGTTAATTTTTTTAGAATTCGAGCCCGGAGTTGAGCTACTTTGTTGCCGTGATCTCGTTGCTTGGCGCCGGGATGGGCGAGCCGACCGCTGACGATCGGAAAGCGGAGGAGGAACGTCACAAAATGGTGGCCTGGCAGATCGAGCGTCGCGGGATTCGCGATGAACGAGTCCTGCAGGCGATGCGAGAGGTACCGAGGCACGAATTCGTTCCAAGCGAGGTCAAAGCGAGCGCGTACATCGATAGCGCGTTGCCAATCGGCTTCGGCCAGACCATTTCGCAGCCATACATCGTGGCCCTCACGATCGCAAATCTGGCATTGCGCGCGCCAGATCGGGTACTTGAGATCGGTGCGGGTTCGGGCTACCAGGCGGCGGTTCTCTCCCGGCTGGTGACGCAGGTCTTTGCGATCGAGATCGTTGAGACGTTGGTTTTGCGAGCTGAATTCGATCTGCGTCGTCTACGGTATGAAAATGTTCTCGTGCGGAACGGCGATGGCTATCAGGGCTGGCAGGAAGAGGCTCCGTTCGACTCGATTGCCGTGGCGGCGGCCCTGGATCACGTTCCCCAGCCCCTTGTGAGGCAACTGCGGGTTGGGGGGCGAATGGTGATCCCGATCGGCAATCAGAGTGGTCAGGAATTGATTCTGGTCGAAAGAGAAAGCGATGGCACTCGGATGCGTCCGCTCTGCCCTGTCAGGTTCGTACCATTCACTCGAAAACCGGACGACTAATTTCGTGTGCGCTCGATCTGTAATGTGGTAAGGGGAGTTTCGATTTTCAACAAACTACCTATGCCAGTACTCGTCGTTGGTTCCATCGCCATTGATAGTGTCAAAACACAGCTCGAAGAACATCGCGAAGTCCTGGGCGGGGCCGCTTCCTACGCGGCGCTCAGCGCAAGCTTTTTTTCGCCGGTGAACCTCGTCGGAATTGTCGGGACCGATTTTCCTCAGGAATATGTGGGACTTTTCAAATCCCGTGGAATCAACCTCGAGGGACTTGAGGTCGCGGACGGGAAAACGATGCGCTGGTGGGGTGAGTACGAGTGGGACATGAACAAACGGCGGACGCTTGATCTCGAGCTGAATGTTTTTGAGACCTTTAGTCCGACCATACCGGAATCTTACAAAAAGACGCCGATTGTTCTCCTAGGGAACATCAGTCCGGTGCTGCAATCGCATGTGCTTGAACAGGTCGAGAATCCTCAATTCGTGATTGCTGACACGATGGATCTCTGGATCGCTACAACCAAATCGGCGCTCTTGAACCTCTTGAAGCGGGTGAATCTGCTGGTGTTGAACGACGGGGAAGCAAGACAACTGACCGAGGAGACGAGTTTGATCAAAGCCGGTAAAAAACTGATCGAGCTAGGGCCACAATATATCGCGATCAAGAAAGGGGAACACGGCTGCTTGCTCCTTAGCAACGATCAATTTTTCAGCTGCGGGGCGTATCCATTGGAGGATATCCACGATCCCACCGGAGCCGGCGACACATTCGCAGGAGGATTTGCAGGATATTTGGCGGGACTTAAAAAAACGGAATTCGATTTCGCGGATCTGAAAATAGCCGTGGTTTACGGGAGCTTGCTAGCCAGCTATTCGGTTGAATCTTTCAGCATCGACAGATTGAAAGCGCTCACCCAAGACGACGTCGCGGCGCGATATGAAGTCTTTAAAGCGATCAGCCAGTTCGCGTAGCTCGACAATCATTCCGTGTGCGGTAGTGCTTGAAGTCGAGATCGTCGCTGGAAAAGAAAAGCCCGTCCGGGATGAACCGGACGGGCCTTCTTAATTAAACGATCGGATATCGAGGGACGGATCTTAGTAATCCATGCCGCCCATACCGCCCATTCCACCTGGGCCGCCGGCTGCTGCCGGTTTATCTTTTTCAGGAAGCTCAGTGACGATCGCCTCAGTGGTGAGCAACAGACCGGAGATCGACGCAGCGTTTTGCAACGCAGAGCGAGTCACCTTGGTTGGATCGACGACGCCGGCCTTCACCAGGTCGACATAGTCACCAGTCGCAACGTTGTAACCTTCGCTGCCGGAACGATGCTTCACTTCTTGAACGATCAGTGCGCCTTCCTGACCGGCATTGTCTGCCAGCTGACGCAACGGGGATTCCACCGCTCTGCGAACGATTTCGAGCCCGGTTTTCTCGTCACCCTCGAGCTTGAGGTTGTCGAGCGCCTTTTGCGCACGGATTAGGGCCACACCGCCGCCAGGGACGATCCCTTCTTCAACGGCTGCACGTGTCGCGTGCAACGCATCTTCAACACGAGCTTTCTTTTCTTTCATCTCGGTCTCGGTTGCAGCGCCGACATTGATAACGGCAACGCCGCCCGCGAGCTTGGCAAGACGCTCTTGAAGCTTCTCGCGATCGTAGTCTGAGGTCGTTTCCTCGATCTGTCTGCGGATCTGGCTGACGCGACCCTGGATGTCTTTGGTAGCGCCTTCGCCTTCAACGATCGTGGTGTTTTCCTTGTCGATCGTGATGCGTTTGGCACGGCCGAGATCGTCGAGCGTAATGTTTTCAAGCTTGATACCGAGGTCTTCGGTCAGACAACGTCCACCGGTAAGAACGGCGATATCTTCGAGCATCGCTTTGCGGCGATCACCGAAGCCAGGAGCCTTGACGGCGGCAACCTGGAGTGTGCCACGCAGTTTGTTCACCACGAGGGTCGCAAGGGCTTCACCTTCGACATCTTCTGCGATGATCAGGAGCGGACGGCCAGCTTTCGCGACTTTCTCGAGCACAGGGAGCAGATCCTTGAGGCTGGAGATTTTCTTCTCATGGATGAGGATGTGGGCGTTCTCGAGGATCGTTTCCATGCTCTCCGCGTTGGTCACGAAATAAGGCGATAGATAACCTTTATCGAACTGCATTCCTTCCACAACTTCGAGCGTGGTTTCGATCGACTTGGCCTCTTCGACTGTGATCGTGCCATCTTTGCCAACCTTGTCCATCGCGTCAGCGATGATTTCGCCGATGGTCTTGTCCCAGTTAGCCGAGACAGTTGCGACCTGAGCGATCTCGGTGCGGTCCGAAACCTTCTTCGAGATTTTTGCCAGCTCAGCGACAATCGCTTCGACTGCCTGCTGGATACCACGCTGGAGCGAGGTCGGATTGGCACCTGCGGTCACGTTTCGAAGGCCTTCGCGAAAGATCGCTTCGGCGAGTACCGTGGCCGTGGTGGTGCCGTCACCAGCAACATCCGAGGTCTTCGACGCAACTTCGCGAACGAGCTGCGCGCCCATGTTTTCGTACGGATCTTCGAGCTCAATTTCCTTTGCTACGGTGACGCCGTCTTTCGTAATCGTCGGGCTACCGAACTTCTTGTCGAGGATCACATTCCGCCCGGATGGTCCGAGGGTTGCCTTCACTGCCTTGGCGAGTTTCTCCACGCCGCGCAGAAGCGCGTGCCGAGCCGCTTCATCAAACTGCAATTGTTTTGCTGCCATATTATTACTAACTCAGTTTTCCAAAGTTCTATTTAACCGATGATGCCGAGGATATCGTCCTCGCGCATAATGAGGTAGTTTTCGCCGTCGATCTTGATCTCGGTGCCGCCATACTTGGAGATCAGCACCTTGTCGCCAACCTTCACATTGAAGTCGACCTTCTTACCGTTGTCGTCGAGCTTGCCGGTACCGAGAGCAACGACAGTGCCTTCCTGCGGCTTCTCTTTCGCCGTATCAGGAATGATGATACCACCCTTTTTGACTTCCTTCTCTTCGAGCGGTTGAACTATCACCCGGTCGCTGAGAGGTTTCACGTTAATTGCCATACTCGTATTTATCCTCCTTGTTGATTTAATGTAGGTTCTAGGGACCAACGAGCCGGCGGTGAAGGATTGAACCGCCAGCTCGCTGGGTAATTTTTAAATTTTTAGCTCTTCTTCTTGTCGTCATCGACGACTTCGAAGTCCGCATCGACAACGTTCTCATCCGTTTTCGCTGCGCTGCCGGCTCCGGCAGGTCCTGTTTCGCCCGAAGGACCAGGCCCACCGGCCGGTTGATCACCCGGCTTCTGTGCGGCAGCTTGCTTATACAGCTCCGCACTGATGCTCTGGAATCGCTTTTGAAGTTCTTCGGTCGCTACTTTGATCGCTTCGACATCCGTCCCATTCAGCTTTTCCCGAACATCCTTGATGGCTTCTTCCACGCCCTTCTTTTGGTCCGGTGACAATTTATCACCCAGCTCGGTCAGCTGTTTCTCACACTGGTACGCCAGGTTATCCGCGGTATTGCGAGCTTCCGCTGTTTCCCGGGTTTTGCGGTCTTCTTCCGCGTGCGCCTCGGCGTCTCTGCGAAGGTTCTCTACCTCTTCCTTCGAGAGTCCACTGCTCCCGGTGATCGAGATTTTTTGCTCTTTTCCGGTGCCAAGATCTTTCGCAGAGACGTTCAGGATGCCGTTTGCATCGATATCGAACGTCACCTCCACCTGTGGCACACCTCGCGGAGCCGGCGGAATACCGTCCAGATGGAATGTCCCCAGGGTCTTATTATCCCGTGCCATTGGCCGTTCGCCCTGAAGCACCTTGATTTCAACGCCCGGTTGGTTGTCGCTATATGTCGAAAAAATCTGCTGTTTCCGTGTCGGGATGGTCGTATTCCGCGGAATCATCGGCGTCGCAATATTGCCGGCGGTCTCGATCGCAAGTGTCAATGGCGTGACATCGAGAAGCAGCACATCTTTAACGTCGCCTCGAAGCACACCTCCCTGAATCGCTGCGCCGACTGCCACTACTTCATCCGGGTTCACACCCTTGTGCGGTTCCTTGCCAATCAGTTTGCGCGCAGTATCGACCACTTTCGGCATACGGGTCATACCGCCGACTAGCACCAGTTCGTTGATCTCACTTTCAGAAAGCTTCGCATCCGCTAAACACGACTTCACAGGCCGGATCGTCCGCTCGAACAAGTCATCGGTCAGCTGCTCAAGCTTGGCGCGGGTCAGTTTCTTCTGAATGTGTTTCGGGCCCGTTGCGTCCGCTGTGATAAATGGAAGATTAATCTCGTACTCCTGCGAAGAAGAGAGTGCGATTTTCGCTTTTTCGGCTTCTTCCTTGATTCTCTGGAGCGCGTCGGACTGTTTGCTTACGTCTACACCCGTTTCGGTGCGAAACTCGGCAATGATCCAATCCATGATTTTGTTATCCCAGTCGTCACCGCCGAGATGTGTGTCGCCGTTCGTCGCTTTTACTTCGAAAACGCCTTCGCCGATCTCAAGCACAGAAATATCGAATGTACCGCCGCCTAAATCGTAGACCGCAATCTTCTCATCCTTTTTCTTGTCCAGGCCATAGGCCAGGGATGCAGCGGTTGGCTCGTTAATGATTCGCAGGACTTCGAGACCGGCAATGCGCCCGGCGTCCTTAGTCGCGTTCCGTTGCGAATCGTTGAAGTATGCCGGCACGGTGATCACCGCCTGGGTAATCGTCTCACCCAGCTTCGCTTCCGCGTCCGCTTTTAGCTTAGCCAGAATCATCGCAGAGATTTCAGGCGGAGAGAATGCTTTACGTTCTCCTCCGACTTGCACCTCAACATGAGCATCGCCATTGGAAGCTCTGACAATCTTGTACGGAACACGCTTCGCTTCGTCCTGAACCTCTTCAAACTTGCGGCCCATGAACCGCTTGATTGAGAAAATCGTGTTTTGCGGGTTGGTAACTGCCTGTCGTTTTGCGGCCTGGCCTACCAATCGCTCACCGCTCTTTGCAAAAGCAACAATCGAAGGTGTAGTACGCGCGCCTTCAGAATTTTCAATGACGACCGGTTCGCCACCCTCCATCACGGCCATGCAAGAGTTAGTGGTTCCAAGGTCAATTCCAAGAATCTTAGCCATACGTCGTGGTGGACCCATATGCAGCCTCTGTGCCAGAATATCGGGTAAACTTGGTTTCCGGTAATCACCTAAATTTCAAGGAGTTAAGACAACCTCCGCAGAAATGCAGATGGACGATGAGGGTCATTTTGTCGCGGCCTGTCTCACTTGCGATGCGACATGCTGTCGCTGTCTACCGCGATCCCACCCGACCATCTTCACCTGGACGGTCGTTCCTGCGAAAATAACACAAGCGCTTTGGTTTATGATATTTTCGCGTTAGCATGGTCACGGTTACTCTCAGCGCAGATCCTTTATGATCGACGCGAATCCAACTCCAGCCACGCAGGAAACCGTTCCATCTCCGGATCAAATTGAAACCGCAGGTGTCCAGGTCACCGAGCGAGACATCGTTTTCGACTGTTCTAATTGCGGTGGCGAGTTGGCGATCGACATGGATGGGGCCGGAATGGAGGTCAATTGCGCACATTGCGGCGCGAAGCTTACGGTGCCCGAGTATCACGGCCCTTCGCTTCAATTTTTACAGGCGGCGACTTCCAAACTTGCGAAAGCGATTCAAGCTGCCCGGAACGCGACGCCGAAGAAGTATCAATTCGAAGGCCGAAGCACGGAGGAACTAAAACACCGGCAAACAGAGTTGCAACGAGCACTGCGCGAGACGCAAGCGCAACTGACCGAAGTCAAGGGGCACATCCATCACGCCACAATTCAGCTTCACCGATACCAATTGAGACTGGAAGTCATTCAGGAACGTCAGAGCGAGCTCAAAGCAGAGTTGGATGCGCTGATTCTGGCGCTCAAAACGACGTAGGCGCAACCCGCTGCCAAAGCGGTCTCGATTCGACACAGAGAGCCCTCTCAGAAAACAAGTTGAAACTGTGGGCGTGCAGCACCAATATCTCGGGCTCGTTTCGGATGGGTGCCAGAGCGGTCGATTGGGCACGCCTGGAAAGCGTGTGTACCGCAAGGTACCGCGGGTTCGAATCCCGCCCCATCCGCCAATGCCTAAGAATCAACGACTTACGACGAAAATCGGCCTGAAAAGTGCAAAACTCATAACACTTCTCATGAATCGAACCGGTTTTTCGGTACGAATCAGCTCTGGGAGCTCCTCGGCGGGCTGCCAGACATCGCGTCGATTGAGGGTCGCAGCATTCGTTGACACGTGTCAAGTTCTCGCTGTCCGGTGACCTTTTTGCGTTTTGTTTCCGCATGAATTCTTACGTTATTTAACGCAAACGTTAACTTTCTTGCAAATAAGGCTACTGTCGATCGTAAAGGGGGCGTTTAAGTGGTGCTGCTTGAGATTGACGGGAGGCGCCCTGCGCGTGACTGCCTCGAAGAAGCAGAAAGAAAAAACAAAGCCGACTATGGCCGACTATTGGCGCGAATCCAGGCGGTCGCTGACAAACAAGTTTTTCTGAACCCTGAAATATTTAACTTCGAGGGCGACCGTCTCTATGCATTCAAAACAGCTCGAGGCCTACGACTTTACGCATTTTACGATCGAAACCGGCTTCTAATTGCCTGCTATGGCGCAGACAAAGCCAAGAAAAAGCAGCAGCAAAAGGACTGCAATCAGGCTCGAAAATGGATGAACGATTATTTCAGTGTCCAGAGAACCCAACCCAACATCCCAATAGTGGAATGAAATCATTACAGGATCGAATCAGTGAAGCGCTCAATTCGGTGGATGCCGAGATCGAACGGGCAAAAATCGATTTTACAGAAGAGCTTCTGGCACAAATGGAGGCAAAAGGAATATCGCGAACCGCGTTGGCTGAGTCTCTGGGGGTGAAGCCTGCGCGAATTACTGCCCTCTTGAGAGGGACAAACAATTTCACCCTCGAGACAATGGTCCGAATCTGCCGGGCAATCGGGACCAAGTACACTCACTGCATAGAACCGCTAGAGGGAACAACAGTCACTAACCTGCAGGTAACCACTGCAGCAATCGTTTGGAGTGATGCAATCGAAAAAACAATGGCTAACTGGTTCGAGATAGGCAGCCCAGCGATGGTTTCCGGAAGTGTGACTTGGCTCGAGTCGGGCACTGCACAGCAGGATAATGACGACCTCTTCGCTGAGGTTAAACAATCGGAGCCGCTGACGAACCGAAACCGAATTGAGAGTCAAGCACCAGATGCAAATCTCGCCCTTGCAGCTTAGTGCATTCTGGATCGGTAGGGTACATATAGAACCGGCCGCGCCTGAGTCATTTGTTCCAAACGCACAGATCACAATCGACACAACCCCGGTATATCGCCGAAGTGCCGACGACCCGCGGCAGTGGCTTGTAGATTTGAGGGTTGGATTCCGTCCGGCCGGCGACCGGAAGATCGCATACGAGGGCTTCGTTGAAATGACGGGAGCGTTTGTGGTAATCGGCGAATTTCCCGAAGAAAAGCAAATCCAAGTAGTTGCGATTAATGCCCCAAGTATTCTTTATTCATCGATTCGAGAATTCGTCGCAATGCTGACGGCGCATGGTCAGCATGGTAAACTCATACTTCCGTCCGTGTCTTTCATCGATCAGCAAGTCCAATTCCCACAGTCAGGCGAAAAGAAGGCAGGCTCACAGTCTAACAAACCAGCAGCTCCGTGACGGCTATAGGGCTGATGGCCTCTTACGGGAAGGCAAATGACTGCGGAAGAGTTCAGAAATTGGACCGCAGGTGTGATTTACCCGCTGCTTCGGCGCGCCGAGGATAGTCGCAAGATCGGTTTGACCCCCCATGGCCGGCACGATCGGGCCCAGTCCCTTGGATCCAAGATAAGCTCTGGCGCTCGTTCCGTGCACGAAATTGCTTTACATGCCGAGCAGTCCGCTAATTATGTTGCCGCTCATGAAATTGCGACGTTTTGGATGGTTCATTGCATTCCTGGCTGTAGCCGGTGCGCTTGCCTTAAGTTCTTGTATGAACCAAGAAGGCGTCGGCCCGGGCGATAGCGAGCTCAAGGGCGGCCCGGGCAATTTGAACTAAAGAAATTCCAGCTCCAAAGCCCTGGAAACCGCTCCTGGCCGGAAGCTCTGTGGGCGCAACCGATCACATCGCCTTACCTGTCTTGTCAAACAGATGCGAGTGAGCAGAATCGAACGTATAACCGACTGCATCGGAATGCCGGAAATTTTGGAAGCCTTTCACGTTCATTGTGAGTCGACTTCCGGATGCAGTTGATCCGTGGATAAATGTGAGATCGCCCAAATTCTCAACAACTTCGATGACAAGTGTGCCTAACCCTTTTCCGGGTTCACAGGCCTGGAGATGTTCGGGCCGTACACCTAGCGTGAGTTCTGCGCCAGGCGCAATGGCGGGTGGCTTGGCTCGTTCGAGGCTTATGTGTTGACCGGGAAAATCCGGACCCGTAATCACGATTGTGCGATCAACCGTATGCTCAGCGTTGACCTTGAGAAAATTCATCTTTGGCGAACCGAAGAAGCCCGCAACGAACAGATTTGCCGGATGTTGGTAAATATCAGCAGGAACACCGACCTGCTCAATTCTGCCCTCGTTTAACACGACAATCTTATCTGCTAACGTCATCGCTTCGACTTGGTCGTGCGTGACATAAATCATTGTCGCCTGTAGATCGGTGTGGAGTTTTGCAATCTCTAGCCGTAGCTGCACACGGAGTTCCGAATCGAGGTTCGACAACGGCTCGTCAAACAAAAACACCTCCGGTTCGCGAACGATCGCACGTCCAATCGCAACGCGCTGACGTTCACCACCCGAAAGCTCTTTCGGCCGGCGCTTTAGATAGGGGGTCAGATGAAGGATCTCCGCCGCTTGTGCAACTCTCGCTTTAATCTCCTGTTTCGGCCGTTTCGCCATTTTCAGGCCGAATCCCATGTTTTCCTCAACGGACATGTGCGGATAGAGGGCGTGTGTCTGGAAAACCATTGCCACTCCTCGATTTGCAGGATCGACTCCGTTCACTTTTCGCCCGGCGATCCAGACTTCCCCTTGGTTCGAATCTTCCAATCCTGCGATAATCCGGAGCATGGTCGATTTTCCGCACCCGGAAGGCCCAACGAAAACGACAAACTCTCCGTCCTCGATTTGTAGGCTGACTCCGTGGATGACTTCGACTTGGCCGAACCGCTTTACGACGTTGTGGAGCTGTAAACCTGCCATTCTTCGAATCTATTCTTGGGGATAAAACACACCCTCAGGTATCAGAGAGCGACAGGGAGCGCAAGGGACGATCTGAGCACCAACCACTCGGAATCGGTGTCGATTTGAGTGCGAATCAGAAACTTTTTTTGAAACTTCGCGTATTTCAAGGTGTTGAGGAGTGTGAGGTGACGCATGACGAACATGCAACAAATACCAGCCTCCGCTTTGGCCAATTGGATTATGGACTCTTGGCAGTCCGGTCCTTCTGTTTGGAGCGTGCTGCGTTTGGTCGATGAAGCTCCACAAGAGATGTGATTGGCCAGGCTTCAGCTTAATTGAAAGTAATTACCACTAACCGTCCTCAAAAGGGACACCCTTAATAGCCATGACAAAAAATATCCTGCTTCTAGCTGCGGTCCTCGGCTTTGTTGCTCAATCCAGCGTTTTCGCCGCTGACCCAACCCCGGCCCCGAGCGCCAGCCCTGCCACGTCCCCGACTCATCATCATCACAAACATCACAAGAAGTCGTCTCCGGCTGCTTCTCCTTCAGCTTCGCCTGAGGCTTCTGCGACTCCGAAGGCCTCCTAACGAGTGCGCGAAGCGACCCGGTTACCGGCTCATTGATACGGTTTCCGGTCTGATGTTTCGGTGACGATATCCTTCCCTCGCGTTAAACGTAGGAAGGATCCGTGCCGCGAAAGATCAAAATTGGCCCGGGTGGCAACACCCGGGCTTGATCTTTTTTTTGAGAAACAGACCTCCCGTTTTCGTTCCGTTTAGATCCGAAGATCCTGCAGCGCCTATCCACTAGAATCCTTGTTCCGCGGCCAGGTCACGACTCCTTTGGCTTGTGAAAATTGCGCGCTAGCGCATCTTTTCCGGCAGAACGCCGAATAGCGCATCGCTGATCGTCGTCCAATGGCTGAATAAGAGGTTTTGTGGTCCGGTACTCGCTTTTGCTTTTTGTAATAATCGTAAGTTTGGCTTCGGCGCTGAGTGCGAGCGCCAGACCACCGTTCCTACGCGGTCCGCGTGGTGGGGTGCGATACTCCGAGCACCATAATCGCCCTTATTATTATCGCCGATACCACTATGCGCCGTATCGGATCGTGCCCATTCGCCGACTTCGGTTTTATCACCGATGACCGAGAATTTGGTCCTCGTTTCTGCTGAACTCAATCTTCACGAACTGGGAGTCGCGACTCCGGCGTGCGTTTCGCGCGAGACCTGCCCTCTCACGAGAAGATCGTCTCCGAACCTTTTGCACCGCACTCGCTCCAGCCGGGATGCATCGGTCATCCGATCGACCCCAATTCCACCGAAACTCGCCTTTTCCCCGCCTGTCAAAAAGGGTGTCAAAAAGCACCACACTTCGTCGATCAGTTGCCGGTCCCGGAGTTGTCCCAGAACATTTCCGCCTCCTTCCACGAGAAGTCGCGTCACCCCTCTGGAGCCCAGCTCCTTAAGCAAACGATCCCAGTCGGCATTTTGAACAACAAGGGTACGATCTCGGTCCGGATCTGTCAGCAGTGCCGCATCGATCGGTAAATTTCCGGATCGGGTCACAACGACGCGCCATGGTTGGACAGAACGCCTGCCGATGCGCACCGTTAACCTAGGGTTATCGCGTCTGACCGTTTCCGCTCCCACCAGAATCGCGTCGACGGTTGACCTTAGCGATTGAACGATCCTTCGCGAGTGCGCGTTGGAGAGCCACTGCGATTCGTCAGCGGGACGCGTGATCCGGCCATCCAGTGATTGCGCAATCTTGGCAATTACCCAAGGCGTTCCGGTACTAATCCATTTATTGAAGCCGACGTTAAGCAGTTCGCACTCCTCCCGGAGCACACCTGCGGCCACCTTTACACCTGCCTGTCGCAGTCGATCCAGGCCGGCTCCCAGATGTTTTGGGTTCACGTCGATCGCGCCGGCCACAACCCTCCCAATTCCGGCTGCAATGATCGCATCGGTGCAAGGAGGCGTTCGTCCAGTCGTTGAGCAGGGTTCCAGCGTGACATAAAGCGTTGCTCCCGCAGCCATTTTCGGATCCTGCAAACTGGACAACGCTTCAATTTCAGCGTGGGCTTCGCCGGCACGCCGATGCCAGCCGATTCCCAGAAGGGAGTCCGCACCGACGATAACCGCGCCGACAGCCGGGTTCGGGCTCGTTTGCCCGAGGCCCTTTCTGGCCTGGCACAGTGCCAGTTGCATCCAATGGACGTCTGTCCTGTTTTGCGGATCTACCGGATCTGTAGAGGCGTTCATAGGCTCTTTCGGTGCCAAGAATTCGGAATTGCCACGAAACCTATACTACAGTTGAAAGAATTTACGGAGCCGGTTGCTTTGCGCATCGCATCCTTAACTTCATTCGGAGAGACCATGTTATCCACGGCGACACGTACGCGCGGGCCCGATTCAATTGGGGAAGCCTGCAGCGCGCCCCGGAGAGCGCGCCAAGCCATTTCTTCCGACTTTTTCTGACGTTCCCAGCTAAGCTTTATCCCGTTCGAATGCTGCGTCGAATGCAACGCCGCTTGGAGCAAAATCGTAAGATCGAACGTTCCGGCACGATTCTGTCCCGCCGTGGACACGATCCATCCGGATGTCTTCCCATTCGATCGATAGCGGGCCACGATAGCCGATGTCGTTCAGAGCGACGATGATGTCTTCGAACCGGATATCGCCGTGACCGATAGATCGAAAATCCCAGTAACGGCGATGATCGCCAAAGCTGGTGTGACCACCGAAAACACCGACTTCTCCGGTGCCGTGCCCCCACCAGACATCTTTCATGTGTGCATGATAAATTCGGTCTTTGAACTCGCGCAGAAACTTTACGTAATCGACCCCTTGGTAACCGAGATGGGAAGGGTCGTAGTTGAATCCGAACCGGCGATGGTGTTTGACGGCCTCCAATGCCCGGTGCGCTGAGGCAATGTCGAACGCGATTTCGGTCGGATGCACCTCCAGCGCAAAGTTCACATCCACGCTGTCGAACGCGTCGAGGATCGGAATGAACCGTTTCCCGAAGTCGTCGAATCCCTTTTGGATAAATTCCTGACTTGTCGGCGGAAAGGCGTAGCAAGCGTGCCACACGCTCGATCCGGTGAACCCAGGTACGACTGCCGGAAAATTGAACGCGCCGGCCGGTTTGGCATCAATGAAATTTCGGGCGGCTTTCGCCGTTTTGATCAACTGCTCTGCAGCTCGCTGCCGAACGCCCTCCGGTTCTCCATCCTTCCAAATATCCGGCGGTAGAATCGCTTGGTGACGTTCATCAATGTTGTCGCAGACCGCTTGTCCAATCAAGTGGTTGGAGACCGCAAACGCGGTCAAGCCGTTATCTGTCAGAAGCTTCCAGAGATCTTTGCAATATTCCTTGGAGCCAGCCGCAGCGTTAACATCGAAATGATCACCCCAGCAGGCGAGTTCGAGTCCGTCAAATCCCATACTCTTCGCCAATGGAGCGAGATCTTTTAAGGGGAGATCGGCCCATTGGCCGGTAAACAAGGTGACTGGTCTAGCCATATGTATGTCAGGGGAGGAAATGATTGTTGGCCTCTCCATCGGCTGTCTTACGGACATGCCAAATTCATGGAAGGTCCACCAACAAACCCAAAAACCTCCCAGGTTCAATGACTTTAGGCCCCTATTTGTAACGGCTCCCGGGAAATGCGGAAGGAATCGGCCTCCCGCAAGCCCGAAAGCTTGCGAGAGGCAAATGATAAAAAGCACGGTGAGTGCTTCGGGACCTAGCCGGAACTGGACGAGATCGCGCGTCCGTTCTCAATAGGCTGAAGCGACACTCGGTATGGGAGGCAGCTTCAAAGCCTTCAGCAGCGAAGGTTCAATGAGCCCGGTGACAGGCAGGTTCTCTGACCGTTGAAATGACCGAATCGCATCCTGAGTGCCGGGGCCCACGATCCCATCGATCGGTCCACTGTAGTACCGGCGATGTGCCAGTTCGTTCTGGACCGCTGTTGCGATACCTGTCCAATACCGGTAGTCGTAAACCGGCGACGCACTGTAAGCCGTTTCGTCATACGGGTACGCGTAATAATAAGAAGGATCCCACCAGTACGGAAATCCGAACGCAACGAGGTCGAAACCAACAAAGAATCGATCGTGAAAGCGCACAAAATGGCGATTGAAAGGCCGGCCGGCAAATCGAGCGCCACGGAATCCGTTGCGAGGACTGAATGAATGTCCGCCGGACTCGTGAATACCGCCTCCTCTTGAACCGCCAAAACCGTGACCGGACATCGCTTCAACGGTGCCGGGCATCGCGGTGACAAATGCTGCTGCTATAGCCCAGGGAAAGAGAGTCGTCGTTTTCATATACAACATAAGGTCGGGAAAACCCGATTGGCCCCCGACCCGTGAGGTTCAATTATCGAGTTGTTAATTTTGCGACGCACTGCCGCAGTATTCGCTGCGCGCAATTCGGTCGCTCAACTGATATGACTCCGAAAATCTCTCTTTATTCCATTCCGGGAACCTCCCCGATCCGCTAGCTAGCCACCGAGCGCGGTTAGCAGCTTAGAGCCGTCCGGGCTGCCCAACCCGCTCGTTGCATCCCAGCCCGGGCCGGCCGTGTAAAGGCCGTTCAATGTTCCGGTGATATCATTATTCCCCGAAACGATGTCGTGGAACGCGCCGCTGTTGGCAATCGAAGAGTTGTAAATAAGTGTATTCAAAAATCCAACCTGCTTGCTCCCCACACTGATCAATCCCTGATTGATGCGCGCAATTAATCCCGCCCATAACGGAGCGACTGCGCTCGTGCCACCGACAACTTGCTGGTTGCCTGCCAAAAAGATCTGGTATCCCGTTTCTGGATCCGCGTTTCCTGTGACGTCAGGCGCACCTCGTCCGATGTTACCCGTCGGCGATGCCGGGATCGTTGTGAGGGAGGTCTGATAAGCCGGACGCGCAAACAGGTTGCTGACGCCTCCTCCTCCCGCGCCCCCCTGCGTGCCATCGTTCCAGACGACTTCACTGGTGATCGTTGTTCCCGAGCCAGTCAGCGTTGTCCCTCCACAGGCAAACGCATATGGATTCGACGAAGGAAAGTCGACATGTGGCTTGCCGTCCCAAGGTGCGCTCGGGTCGTTCGTCGGAGTGTCGGCGGATCCGTTGTCGCCGGCGGCCGTGCAAACGGTGATGCCGAGGGTCGCGGCATCCTGAAGCGCCTCCGCAAGCCCTGTCACAAATTGCTGCGGCTGCGAATCCTCAGGCCCGCCCCAGCTGATCGAAAGAACGCTTGGTGCGTTCGCAGTGTCGTGAATGGCTTGAGTCACGGCGTCGATAAATCCTTGCGAAGTGTTCGGCGTAAAATAAACGGCAATCTTCGCGCCCGGCGCAATTGCGCCGGAAACCTCAATATCCAGGGTGACTTCGGCGTCTGCATTCGGATCAGGTCCCGGCATGTTCGCGCCACCATCTGTCGAGACCGCTACAACTTGCGGCAATGGCAGATCGAGCCCCGAGAAGTACGTCTGGAGATCGGTCGTGCTGTATCCAGCGCCCGTGACTGCGTTCGTGGTCGTGTTGATATCGTTGAGCTCGATCAGGCCGATGCATTGGCCGGTTCCATCGAGGTCAGCAGGGAAGTCGTACAGGTCCGCGACCTGAAGCGCAGTGTAGCTGGTGTCCGCACTCTTTTTCTTTTTTCGACGCTTGGCTGCCGTCGGATCACCTGCTTTTTCCAGAAACCGGTAATGCGGCTTTCCGAACGGCCGATTGTCAAACCCGTGTACTCCTACAACGATGTCAGCCAGTTCCTCCGGGACGCTGACTGAGCCGATCCGCCCTCGATATTCCGATTCTGATTTTTTGTAGCGGTGCAACTCGGCTCGAAATGCCGTCGCAAGCGCTCGAATCGTGCCCGAGAGTTTGACCGAACGTTTAGCCCGGCTCGATTCCACAATAGTGAGTCCATGTTCCTGGGCGAATGCCGCTACCTTCGCCATATCCGCAGGGTCGGCGCCGTGTTTGGCCGCGAATTGATCCCTCGTCAGGTACTTGCGTTTGGATGGAAGCAGTTTCGACTGCTTCAAAATTTCCTCCTGGAGATTTTCGCTGCTTGCAGGCCGGCGAATACGCACGGTGATAGTAAGATGAGTGTTTGGGTCAACTTCTCCGACAATTGTCGACCCGGTTGGGGCCTTTCGATTGCTTCCCGGGACTGCGCGATATTTCTTTGGACGAGGCATAGGCTTTTTGTGGGGTCTCAATAGTTGACTGGTTAATGTTCAGTTGGTCGACATCCATTTCAAAGTAGATCCATCGTATTCGCCGGATCGAATAGTATTGGACGAAGATGTTTCAATTTTTTGCAATACCTGAATCAGTCAGGACGATTCTTGCATGCCTTATTGGGCTCCTGACACTCGCAGGAATCATGATACGGCCATTCCGGCTGAACGAGGCCGTCATCGCGATGGGGGGCGCTGGCGTTCTCCTTCTGCTGGGACTCGTTAGTCCCTCGGTGGCTCTATCCACATTGGTCAGGGAATGGAACACGTTTTTCTTTTTTTTAGGGATGATGGGCCTCTCAGCGCTCGCTGAGATTGCCGGGTTGTTTGACTGGCTGGCCGTCCTGGCTGCGCGCCTGGCCGGCCGAAGTGCGGCGCGTCTCTTCCTGAATGTTCTTTTATTGGGATGCCTGATCTCGATGTTTTTTTCCAACGATGCGACGGCCTTGATACTGACTCCAGTCGTTTACGTGCTTGTCACAAGGCTTCGTTTACCAGTGATGCCCTTTATGTTTGCCTGCACATTCATTGCGGACACCGCCTCGTTTTTGTTGCCGATCAGCAACCCGATTAACATCATCGTGCTCTCACGGTTTCCAATCGCCCTAATTCAGTTTCTACACCTCTTGCTCCTTCCAAGCCTGGTTGTGATCACCATTAACATCGGTTTCTTCTTTCTGCTCTATCGACGACAGCTCGGCGGGAACTTCGATTTCGGCCGGCTGCCGTCGATGCAGGAGGCGGTGAAGCACAAAGTCTATTTTCGTTACACTTGCTTGGTGATTCTGGTCGTCGCTGTCAGTTACATCGTCGCTTCCACGAAACAGTTCCCGATCTCGATTGTCGCTATGGTTGGCACAGTTCTTCTGCTGGCGGGCGCCCTTTTATGGAATCGGACCACCCTGCGTGAGGCGGTGAAACGTGTCTCCTGGTCGATTTTTGGGTTTATCGCCGGAATGTTTATTGTCATCCAGTCTATCGAAGCCACTGGGCTCACAGCGATGTTCGGCAACGTATTGATGCATTTTTCCGGCGGCACAACGCTGGGCACGGTGATCGTTGCAACAGCAGGCGCCGCGCTAGGCACGAACCTGATCAATAATGTCCCGATGGCGGTTGTCATGAATTCCGCGATGGGCACAGTGACGCATGCCTCTCCGGCTGTGCAGCACGGGTTTTTGGCCGCAACAATCCTGGGCTGCGATCTCGGTCCTAACATTACAACCATCGGATCCCTCGCCACCGTGCTTTGGTTGTTGATTCTGCGGCGCCGGGGCGTTGAAGTGTCTGGACTCGACTATTTCAAAATGGGGATATTGGTGACGCCGATCATGCTTTTAGCCGGCGCACTCGCTATCTGGGCCATGCTTTAAAGGAGTCAAACAAAATGCGGATTCTATATTGTCTCGATGGTACAAACCTCGAGTCCGTCGGGTTTGCAAAACGGATGCTCTCAGAGAATCAGCCGAACACCGTCGGCATTCTTCACGTGATCGATACTTCTCCGCGGGACGACATCGCACGAACCCGCGAACGCTTTTTGCGGCGACCAGTTCCTCCACCAATCCGCGATGACGAAATGCGCCAAACTGAGTCCAGCGTGTCGCATGACATATTAAATGAGGGACTCGGATCGTTGCCAGGCGCGGAAACATTGGAAAGGCGGGGACATCCTGAACGCGAAATTGTGAATTGCGCCGCGGAATGGCGAGCGGACCTCGTGATCGTGTGTGCTCGGGCTCAAGATGGCGGCAAGCCAGCGATTGGCCCGAAGTCAGTCGGCCATGTCGCCCGCTTCGTCCTGGACCACGCTCCTTGCCCGGTCCTTCTTCTGCGCGGAAGCACAAAAACGGACGAAACGACGCCCAATTGAGAGGCGGGCTAACAACGCAATGCAGATCTTGTCGCTTCTTGGCTGCACTTTCCCATTTCCCAAATGTCTTAAAACCGACACTGACAACTGCAATGTCCGCTACTCCGGAGAACCAAGCAGCGTGTCGTCGCCGAGTTGTTCCGTTTTACCATCTGTCACCAGCCAGATTTTCATTTTCTGATCCTGCGCATCCTGTGCGCGATAAAACACTTTCTTTCCGCTTCTGCCGGCGCAGAGATAACCGTACGAACCGTTCTCACCGAGAAGGTGGAGCGATTTCAGCTCCGCCTGATAGAGTTCAACCCGCTTCTGGAGCGAATCATCGGCCGCTTCTCCCTCATCGAATTTGATCGGCGATGCTGTCAGCGTCGCAATTTGACCCCAGCCGCTGCCCCCGAGCCGGTGCAGTTGGACGTAAATCAAATCGCTGGCCGGCGCAGTTTCTTCAACCCCTTGGTTGGATGGCGTGCTCATACTGGTCTCAAGATCCGCAACCGGTCCTACCCGGATCCCGCAAATCCAAAAACCTGTCTCCGGTTCATCCGGCAAGTTGCAGATCTCGCCTATCCAAAGATCCCCGTTATACCCAAAATAGAGCTGGCCGCGGGAATCGAATGTAAATCCCGCCATAGAACTGATGCGGCGGAGCCTGAGCGGAATTGGTTTCGTAGCCCCTTTTGGCAGAAGCCAGTAGCTGAATGAGTATTTCTTGTCGATGGTCTCAAAAAGAATCGAACCATCCGTAGAATTGTAGGCGACATCGGTGGACACTGTGTCGCGCGGGGACCTGCAAACCGTCACCCAGCTCTTCTTATCCGGGTTGTATGCTGTGATGCCGTCGCTCCCAGCGAAAAGAACGTAACCCGCATTTGATAACGACACGCCATGGCTTGCCGAGGAATCGAATTTTGCCGAGGTCGAAATCGGCTGGAGTTGCTTCGAATCGAGATTGAACTGAACGAGCCCGTTCGGCGTGATGGCGTAGACACTCTGTTCGTCCTGTGAAAAAACAGCTTCGGCGCAATCTCCAATCCACGCTGCGCTGAAAAGCAAAATAGTGAAGTACCAACGACCTCGTATCTGCACAGGGTCGCTATGTTAGCCTGGATACTGCATGAGATGCAATATCCACTGCGTCAAAGGCTTTTCTCGCGAGAAGGTCAATTTACGCAGGATTCGCTATTCGAATATAGGTCATACGAATTTGCTTTCGAAACGGACGCGTCTATTCGGAAGGTACGCCGGGCGCTTCCGACCGGTCGCTTGTGTATCATAATGAGCACTTGAGTTAAAAGGGTACAATAGATTCCGCAGCGAGGGCACTCTCGAGCGCCGTCCAGAGCGGCTGCAGTGCCTAATTCGACCCTGACTGCTTATCGGGCACGCGCATTGCTTGCGATCTTGCGTACCCAGGGACGTCACGCTGGACAATGTCAAGGTCCACAATGCTCTTGGCTGTGTGGCACAGGTGCTGCTTACGTTCCGCCGCGAAAATTAATTATTACCACAGGTATGTCAGAAAATATTCCACCTGCACCAAAGCCGACCCTCGGCTTGACCGGGTTAACCGTTAACGCCATGGCGCTCATTGCGCCCGGGGCTTTTCTTTGGTTGACCTTTGCACAACAATGTCTATACGGCCAGCCGATGGCCGGAATCTCCATGTGGTTCGGCATTCTGGTTGCGCTGTTGCTCTGCTTGGCAACAGCCATTTCGTATGCCGAACTCTCCAAACTCTACCCAGGCGCCGGTTCATCCTACTTCTTCGCTGAACAGGCATTCCTATCCAAATCGAAAGCATTTCGGTTCGCCCGAATTGCAAAATTCGCCGTTGGATGGGCCAGTCATCTCTACTACTGGATCTATCCAGGGGTGATGGTGGCTGTAACAGCGTTGCTCGTCGGATATCTTGCCGGGCAATTGTTCCCCACGATTTTTAACGCGGCCGTCCCCAGTCCGTTGTTAATGATTATCTTTGCCCTTGTCTTTCCGTTCTTTATCGGATGGATCGCCTACCGCGGAGTCAACGCATCAACCGGTGTCAATCTCGCCGTTAACGTGATTCAGATCACAGCTTTGATCGTCTTCACGGTAATTGCTATCGGCTACCGGATGAACCACGGTGAAGGTTCAAAAGGCATTACCCTCAATCCGGATGGTGTCCCCGTCTCGAAGGTGATCGCGATGGCGACCACCAAAGATGACAAAGGGAATGATGTCACGAACCCGGTGAAGGATAAAGATGGTAACTACGTCTTCGAAAAGAACCCGGACGGCACTGATAAAGATTATACCCTGACCTATGCGCCCGACCAGGCGCTAACTAAGGGGACCGATCCCAAGAACCCGGTCGATACGTTCCAGTTTCACACGAGCGCTGGTTCGGTCATCGCGCCGCACGGATTCAACTTTGTTCTCGTCCAGGCCTGCGTTGCCATTCTGATCCTGGTCGGATTCGAATCGGTGACTTCGATGGGTGAAGAGGCGAAAAACGCTAAAAAGGATATACCGCGTGCGGTGCTCCTCTCTCTCGTGATTCAGGGAGCGTTCTGCTATCTGTTCGAATATTTCGGAGCCAATTTTTTCCTGAACAGCGGTTACACCATGACGACTGCTTCCGGGTCGCCGGCACCAATCGGCGACATGATGCAGATCGTAGGCACATGGGTCTTCGGAAGTCCACAAGCCGGTTGGTGGTTCATGTTCATCCAGGCGATCACGGTTTTTCTCGCGCTGATCGGGACCACTCTGGCCTGCATGAATACCGGAGCACGTGTCACATTTGCGATGGGCCGCGACGAAGAGATTGCCGGTAACTTGGGTAAGCTGCATGGCAAGAATCTTACACCGCACGTTGCGGTTTGGACCCTTGCCACGATCTCGGCGATCGTTGGAGTCTTTGGGATTGTGCTTTACTTCTGCGGCGGCGCAGCGCTGACCGACGATACGATTAAAGGTTTACCGCAAAACATCTGGTACAGCTTCGGGATTTTCCCGCATGATATTGCGGCCAACATCCCGCAGAGCCTGCTCATTATCACGCTGGCCAGTAACTTCGGGACATTCCTGCTCTACATGATGACCTGCATCATTGCGATTATTGCCTTCCGGGAACACCATATGTTCAACGGATTCAAACATGTAGCCGTTCCAGTGTTCGGCCTGTTGGCGAATCTGCTCTGCATGCTGTTCTATCTCATCGGGCCCTTCTCAGTCGCGGGTATGAGTTGGAAAGAACCGTACTTCGCGCTTGGTATAGCTGCAGTCTGGGGCGCCTACGGGCTTTTCTACTTCACGACGTCGAGTAAGAAGAAAGAAAAATCGATCCTCGTTCAGGCTCCCGCTTAACAGAGCAGAATTACAGCTAAATACTTAGGTTAAAGATAGCGCGCGGACTCGGATGCCAAGACCGGTCCGCGCGCTTCTTTTTTGCTCTAGCGTAAGCGTGCGATTCTATCTTGCCTCGAAGAGACAGCACGGTGGCAGGCAGGGACGAAGTGCTTGAAGTTTTGAGAAGAATAACCCTGTCCCGGCTGGACGCAGGTTCAGAACATCGGTAACACTTCAGGTTCAATACATAGGTAACACTCTGAAAGCGTTGGCAATTTGGAAAAGAAGACCAAATGCTCTGGAGGAAAGAGAGTCTACGGAGGGTCGACGAGCGGATCGGATCGAAGGCTGGTATGGAAAGATCTTGCAGGGCTGGATCGAGCCCTCGAGCGCAAAAGCAACCAAGCCAAGAACAATAGATAAAATTTCGGCTTAAAAGCCGACTAGAAACTCAGCACGGGTCTCTACCCCAAACCCCGGTTCGGGGGAAACAGTAAACAGACCAAAAGGAAGTCACCTTAAATCAAAAAGTGTTACCTATGTATTGAACCTGGTATTGATTTCGAACTCCAAACTCATAAACTCGCCGGCCAAGTGGAACTGATCTGTCTGAAACCATACTTCTCCAGGATTGGTCGAGTCGTTGGCAAGGCGTCCACGCGCAAATACTGAACCGAATCAAATCTGGAGACGTGATTGATTCGCGCGCTCAGGAGCGCGCGGTAAACTCCTTTGCCGCGAAAATCAGGCAGCACCGCGCCGCCCCAAAGTCCGGCAAAACGGCTTTCACGAGGGATCGTGACTCGACCGCATCCGATCGGTTTTTCCTCTTCGTAGGCAACGAATGCAATATTTCGCTGCTCTGGTTCTTTGAGCATCGCAAGAAGCTGATCCCGCATTTTTTTGGACTCCGGCCAGAGTGTGGATTCAACCGCGATATAATCGGTGACCCCTTGCTCGTCGACCACCGGTGACACCCTGATTCCGGGTGTCGCCGATCTCTCAAGACCGGGTCTCGTTTCACGGAGATCCCCAATCACGAGAGCCTCTTCTTCGCCAATACGGAATCCGCGGCAACCGAGTTCCGCGAGCAACCCCTTCGGTTGATCGTGACTGTACACTTTCCATTCAAACTCAAGGCCAAGTTTCTCGAAGAATTCAATTTCGCCGTTGATGACTCTCTCTGTTTCTTCCGATGAAAAAGAGTAATAGGCTATCCCTGCCCAGGAGTTTTTGGGCCCAATAGCCCGAACAGTATAACGCGTCTGAATTAACGTTACATCGCGATCCTCGATCGACTGACGTTCCTGGTCAAATAGTCGTAAAATTGAGCTCTCGTTCATCCCGGCGCCTTGATTCAACAATGAGTTTTTAAATTTGTTCGAGTAACGAAATACATAAAACGTAATTAAAATAACGAAACAGATTGCGTTTTGATCAAATTCCTGTTTAGAGTTTCGACGCTAAACGAAATGGATTTCCAAAGATTGTTCAAACGAAAAGAGGAGGTCGCCCTCCATTCGATGGCCGGGGAGAATCAGAAAGAGACCTTGGGCAAAAGAGTTGTCGTTCTTTCTCCGGGCGATCTAATGGACGGACACGGGCACGCGAACCTCCTCTGGAACAATGTCGGTGGGGCAATCAATCTTCCTGCCGACAAAATACTCGGCATTCTCGAGGGACGGACACGGGTTAAGGCCGCCGTTTTGCAGGAGATTTATCCCACCCTTTTCGAAAAAGATCCCCATCCGGGAACCGAGTTTTGCATCCCGCTGCAGGTCGTCGTTACGCAGCTTGAAGATGTTTTTGAGAGTCCCTCGGATGCACAAGGCTCCGAAGCTGGATTCGAGACGCCTTTTGGGCAGCTTGCACGAGAGGACGAAGCCAGGTTTAAAGAAAGGCCGGAATGGGTCACTCCGCCGGCGAAGGCCATCTTACGCCCCGGTCAGGGAAACGGCTCAAAAGAAACCGGACACAGTCGGTCGGGTGAATCGGGATTGGACCTTTCGCCTGCCGAGCCTCCTGCACAGTCACAGGATGAGATTGCACAGGCAACTCTGGGGATGAAAGAACCGAACAGTGCTGCTGGGGAGGCAGCGAATCACAACTCCTCTGCAACTCCGGAACCTCTAACGGTTCTCCCGACAGCGGAGAGCGATCATCATCACACCAAATCAAATGGATCTTCATCTCGTGAATCGGTTGCGTTGTCGGGGAATCTGGAAACTAGGCGGCCCAGGCCAACGCCGCCGGAATCGACGCCCAAAAGAGAGGGCTATCCCTCGAGGGTCGGTGGCGCCGGGGCGCCGGGGCTTCGACAGGTCCAGAGTGGCGATGGGCGTCGCAGTGGGCACGAAGCCTTACAGGAACTTTTCCTGATCGATGACCAACTGGACGGGGCTAAGGTTGCCGACCTGATCTTGAAACTGCCTCGTGTCACCGGCGTCGTGATCATGTTGGTGGACGGTGCTGTCCTCGGGGGTGGGCTCAGCGGCGGAATAAGCGAGTCGCTCCTGAGTCTTGCTCCCGACTTTGTCCAGGATTTGGTCCGGTTTACCGGGAGCTTGCAAGGTGGCCCAACCCAGTTCGTTACGCTTGCCGGAAATGCGTGCCTGATTAGCCTGACGATCGGCGGTCAGGTGCTCGTGCTGGCCGGTCACGAGGGCAAAAACCTTCCCCCTGGACTCCGCGAACGTCTCGTGGCAACTGCGCAAGCGTTGAATCTGATTTACGGTCCGCACACATAACGAAAAACCACGGTGGATGGCGGTAGCGACAAGGAATTAATGGCGTGGGATTTCCGGTCGTTGACCGGTTGCCTGCGCGACTATTTGAGAAGCACCGAAGCGCTCTGCGCGCTAATCGTTCAGGAGGACGCTGTTGTCCTGGCGAAGACTGCTGCAAACACTGATTTTGATACCGACACTTTGGGGGTCTGCTCCGCAATGATATTCGCAACCTCGCGCATGCTTCTTCAGGAACTCCAGTCCGAAGGCGATGTCCTCGGCCGGATCACGATCGGGACTGACTACAACCTTCTTGTCATCGGGATTACTCCGAAGATCGCTTTGGCAACTCTTTACAGAAATTGGTTTTCCACAGGCCTTCTCGAACATCAGGCTCGCGCCATCATGCCGCGGATGATCGATTGCCTCGTTCGAGAGGGGGCGGAGGTCGTATGATCCGGTCTCTGCTAGCCTCCTCTTGGGTGCCTTTGGCTTATTGGGCAGCCATTTTTTTCGCAAGCCTTTGGAATCTAACTCATTCTGCAGTCGAACGCCGTCCGCAATTCCCGCCGCTCAAAATGAGGTTTCCGGAGACGAGCATTGAGGAACATTCGACGTCATCAACAAATCAATCCAATTCTGTCTCGTCCGCGATGACGATCACTTCCTGGCCGATTCATATCTGGAATCCGACCTTCTTATGTCGACAGAGTTTTAGTGCATTCATGCAACGTGTCGCGGTGGACACCGCACCAAAATCGGAGCCGATCGCTCTCGAAGCGAAACCCGTTGCGGCAGCGACGCAGGTCACAATGCTGTCGATCCGTTCGGAACCGGCGGATGTGCAAGCAGTTGGCTTGTTGTCAATGCAATGCAGAACGAGCCTCACCATTTCAAATAGTCGCGATCGGACAGTCTCGATCCATGGGGTAGTAACCCAGGAGATCGTCTCCCCTGCGGGTAGGATCCTTATAATGGCGGGCAGCCACGTCGTTGGATCAGGAACCCTCGACTACGAGAGTGGAAGGTTAAGATCCGATGGGATCTGGACGATCATTTTCGACAACACCGTGATGAAAGTGCGAGCGCTTCTGCGCGATCGGCCGGAAGGACTCCTCGGCGTTATTGGCAAAGTAAAATCCCCTGACTTTGCAGTCTCCGCGACACGTATCGGTTCCGAATCTGGCAAGCTCGTGGTGATTCCGGTGAACACTGCGTTTACCCTCGAACTACATGGAGAAATTCAACTTCGAGACTTGGCATCGAATGAATCGGAGAATTGACAGTTGTTAGTTGGGCACCTTTCGAAACTTCAAACGAATCGAACGCTAACGCAGACTATGAAAAGCAAAGGATTCAATCAAAAACATCAGCAAGGGATCTCTCTGATTCAGGTATTACTGGCGATCTTACTCGGCGCATTGACCGTGACGTGGGCTACCAATACCATTGTGAACGGAATGGAAAAAGGAATCGCAACGAAGACATTGACCGCGGTCGATGCGATTCAGCAGGCGAAGCAACAGTACCTGGTCGACAACCCGGAAACTGACCCAGGTACAGCTGTGACCTTCGCCAATCTACAACCATATCTCATGGTAATGGGTACGCAGGTAACCGATGAATCGCAGCTGATGGCAGGCACGGGCGGGCGAACGATCACAAATTACGGGTCGTTCAATAGCGGCGTCACCTTAAGCAAATCGATTGATCCCAGTTATGTCACACCGAGCATGAAACCGATTGTTGTCATGATAAACAATGGTCTTGCATCAGGACAATCCGTTCAATAGTCCGTTCTCTTCTGAGAAAGAATTGTGTCAAAGGAAAATCGCTTGCCTTCGATCGAGCGATCCGCTTTAAAGTGTAATTACAGAACAGTATAACGTTGTACAATGTCTGAGTTTGTTGCCGTTATTCAGGAGAGCCGCAATGGGCCGTTCTTTGCCAGAAATCTGGTAGGAAAATCGGCCGGAGAGGTTACGGCTCGGCTGCTAGACTCCGGGCTTGCGGTCGCACAAGTCAGTGAACGACTCGCTTCTCATCCATTGGCATGGGTCAAGATCTCTACTAAAGACATCGTGTATTTCATGGAGCAGCTTGAGGCCACGCTTTTTCTTGGGATGGAGCCCAGAATCGCGCTCAAAGCATGTGCGATTACCATTTCGCGGAAATCGGCATCTGGGAAGAACCTTCAACTAGTTGTGGCCGCCATGGAACGAATGGTGGCAGGTGGCGAAACGATGGCCAGTGTCGCTAAGCAATTCCCGAATTTATTCAGCAACGTTGCCGCCGGATTGCTCGAAGCTGGCGAACGATCGGGGAGCCTGCACGAAAGCTTCAGATCCATCCGTGTTCTTGCGACTAGAACGGAGAACGTTCGGCACCAAAGCAGCATGATGATATTACAGCCGGTGATCACACTGCTAATGGCGGCAATAACAGTCGGTATCATGGTGGTATACATTGTGCCGCAATTTCGCTCCATTTTGAGCTATCTCGGAGGGGAATTGCCATGGCAAACACAGCTCCTGATTTCGGTTAGCGATGCCGTTGCCAACCATCGAATTCTCTTAGGAATTGCATTGGTCGTGGTCACGCACAGTCTTGTCCAATTGCCCGCTTTCGTTAAAAGACATGCATGGATTCATCGATTCGTAATTCGAGTTCCAGGGATCGGACAGTATTTACTAGCGGGAATACGAACAAATTTTGTGGCGGCATTTGCTCAACTTAAGAAGAATAAGATGACCAATCCGACGGCGCTTATGCTCCTTAAAGATATCAGTTGGTATTTTCCATATCGGACGGCTATTGCACGCGCACATATGGGCTTGAAATCAGGTGAGTCGTTGGCCAATGTCCTTGCAGCCGAAGCGGATATAATCGGGGAGCGTAACATTCAGTATTTCCGTTTCATTGAAGAGACTGGATCAGATATAGATCAGTTGGAACGCTTGGCGGTTTTGATGAACCGAGACCTGGACGCTCATACCGAACGAATAAAGACGATTCTAAATCCGGTGATTTTGATACTGCTTGCTCTGGTCGTAGGGATGATCGCCGCTGCAATCATCCTTCCGATGTACGAGATCTACAATCATATCTAACGGCTGGAGACACAGGCGAGAGAACTTCTGAATTTGTTTGCTGAACAAGAACATAACAAGAATACAGTTGTGAAATCCACTACGCTTTTGAACATGTGAACCCATTGATTGAGCTATGCTGGACGATATCCAAACATTCATCCGTGAAATGCCATTGCGGTTCTATCTGAGCGGTGGACTCTTCTCAAAACAGGAACCGATGATCCTGTTTCACTTGGGTGAGGAGAAGGTTGAAGCGCTCGTCTCTTATCGCGCGAGAGCTTTGGGATATGAGGATGAACTTCACCGCGATCCGGACGCTCCGCCGACCATGTCCTATGGCCAGACTTACAGACCAAGCGCGAATGGCAGGAGAGTTACGGCGAAACTTGCATCCCGGTATCGAGTCCCACAACGGTGCCAGCATTTATTCGTCGTCGATACTCCGACAGAAGAACTTTTCTTGAATCTCTTTACGCTCGAAAAGCTTCGCCGTCGAACAATTGATGAGGCGGTGGCAGATCTCTGTGATGCGCCGAGCCAAATACTGTCGGGTTGGGACCGGAACGATTTCCGCTGGCACGTCCTGGACGCTGATCTTCGGCTCTCTGGCAATGGCAAGGTCGGGACCGAAGAACCGATCCTGGTGAGCGGTCTTTCGGAGAATGTCTGCTTGCCACTCGAAGTCTGGAGCGAAGACCAGGGGGCGGCAATCGTCGCCATACTTCCGTTGGCGTTGGCTGTGTTAGCGTGGTGCAAAGCTGCGCTCCCAATTGCTCAGAGAGATTCTGTTATCCTTGTGGCAGGCAGTAATAGTGTCGTCGTTGGCGCGATCAGGGATGGAAAGATCACAACTTTGCTGCGAACGCCGACGATCGACGATGCCTTGGGCAAGTTCAGGCGTAATATCGATCAGTTCGGTCTTGAGAATCCGGCCGTTTACCTTTGGCACTCGAACCCCGGAGAGTTGGGTGATGACGAATTCGATCGGGATGGTCTGAGTATTATTGATGCGGAACATCTCAGGGCGGCGCTCGGCGCGCCAATGCTTATTACAACGTCAACCGGGAAGCGGGTTGCTTTCGATAAGCCGATCCCACACCTGTTGAACTGGTTGTCGACACAATAGAACGAGGTCGCTGTGCAACCCTTTTTCATTTCCCCGGAGAACCTGGCAAAGCAAGCCTACCGGTACGATTCCCGCTATCGAGTCGCGGCATTGGCGTTGATCGTTGCGGTCGGGCTGCAGGTACCGTCGGGGTTGTTCCTGATTTATGAGAATCGCGTCAAGGTTGAGGAGGAGAACCGGCAAGAAATCGCGTTGCGGAAAAAGACGAAGTTGGCTGCAGACCTTCTTGCCCTGAAAGAGACCGAGTCGCAGCTCGATCAGATCAAATCCTGGGAACCAATTCTGCGCGGTAGGATGCCGGTGAGCGCTGTGATAGGCGCAGTTGAGCAGACAATCCCGCCTGAAATCGCTCTGTCGAGAATTGCCGTGGAAGCAGGCGGCTACCATCCAGTACCCATAAGCTCGGGGATATTTCGTGTCCCTGAGAGTTACAGAGTCACGCTGGAGGGCGCATTGAACAGCGGCAACGCCCGGATTTGGCAGGATTTTATAAATCAACTACTTGGAAGACTTCCTCCCGGCAGCAGTGTGATCTCCTGCGTCACTTGTGCCGCGAAAGAATCGAGGACCTCGATGATCTGTAAAGCAACGCTGCAGGCTGAGGCCAATGGCAACTATTTCCCTCTCGGAGTTAACAAAATTGATGCGGAGGGAGATTTATGACCAAAAGTCTCAGTCCGCTCGCCAGGAGAGACCCGACCAGCGCAATTATTCTGACCATCGTGCTCGGCGCTCTCCTAGTGTGCGAAGCGGTATCATTGATTGGCTTTTGGAAGATCAATAGCGAGTCCCAGATTGCGAATGATCAATTGGAAGCCGCGAATCGGCAGGTCGAATTCCGAATCTCGGAGTTGCGTTCTGGTGCAGAGAAAATCGGAGCCACGTTCACTCGATTGAACGACGGGATTGTCCGAGTTAGCGGCAATGATGGCCTGTTGCCCGTTCCCGGTCGTAATTCTAAAGAGGGCGTCAATACGACTGAAAACAGAATCGAGAAGGCGATTCGGGATTTTGGTCTTGTCGTCAAACCAGTTGACGGAGCGCGTCGCGAATCGAGCATCTCGTTCGAGGCGGGTTCAAATAAGCTTGAACTCCACCGTTTACTCCCTTTTCTGGCCGAACAAGAAAACTCGAATGCGTTTCTCTTCCTCGAGAGGGTCGATCTCGCGAGACCCCCTGAGATTCCAGCATTTTCGATGTATCCAACTGGACTGGAAGCTCGGCTTCTTATCCGTGTTCTATCCGGACCAAAATAAATGAATAGATCAACTATTCTTGCTTTGATTCTGGTTGCGTCGGCCAGGCTTCTTCATGCCCAGGTCCAGTTGCCAGATCTTTACACTTATCACTATTCGATATCGCGTCGCGACCCTTTCATTTCTGCAGACGCACCGAAGACAATCATAAACGAACATCAGGAGTTACGCGGTATAGTTAGTGGTGATGTGGTCGGTCGATATCTCGAGAGCATCGTTCAGTTGATAAAGAATCAGCTTTATGTGGGCGGAATTTCAATCGGCGATACACCGGTAGATAGCATCGCACTTATCAACGGGGTGGACTTTCGTGTAGGAGATAAGATCCCTTTGGATACCGCCAGAAAGGATCTCCAGGGTATTCAACAATTGGCCGCAACCTATGGCCTCCCGTTGATAACCGACAAGAACGGGTCATTTGTTGTTGAAGTAGGCCGTGTGACGGAGAATGGCGTCGATTTGGTGCTGCCAGGTTTTAAGGCGCCTATCTACCATCTCCAACTCCCGGATGACGGTGCGTCGGATGTGGTGCAGCTGGAGAAGAAAAAGAGAAAAATGCGACTCAGCAACTAAGGGAAAGCCAGGCCATGTTCAAAACAATTGCGCGAGTTGTCACGATTTGCATTGGAGCGGTAGCGGCCGCAACGGCGCAGGAAGCTGCTGGTCCGGCGGTGGAACAAACTCAGGAACACGCGGCCCTACCGGGATCTGCAGCGGATCAGGGGAGCGGCACGCCAACAGCGGTTCCTTCGCCGACCACAACAGACGATCTGGAGCGTGCCATTAAACAACACGAAGAGACGGAACAACCGCAACAGGCGGTTTCTGACCCGGCTCGCCCCCGCACTCACCGATACACAGATCAGTCCGTAGGCAGGATACTTCGGACCATGGCCGAACAAGCAGGTATTAACTATGTCGAACCTGGAATACCGGAGACGGAAACAACATCAGTTCTGCTCACAAGTATGACACCCCTTCAGGCATTCGAGGCGGTCGCACATGCGCACGGATTCAAGATTCAGATTGATCGAGAAACCGGTGTCTATACGCTCGAGAGATCAGATATAGCTTCACCGAGCTATTATGAAGTCAGGCGCTATACATTGAGTTACCAGAGCGCAGAGGACCTTATTCAGGCTGTAGCTGGATACTTGGGGATTCAAGTCAAAGCGGCGGGTGACTCAAATCCAGCGTACCCAAAGCCGAAAAACGCTCAAGGAGGTTCGGCCGCCTATTCCGGTGCTCAGGAGGCTGCGGCTGGAGCCCAATCCCTCTACTCGGTTGGAACCGAACAGACTAATCCTCGCTTTATCTCCGGGTTGCCCTTTGACGATCCGCTTTCAATTGGAGGTTTTGGGAACAGCAAAGAGAACGCGGTTTGGGTTGAACGATCAACGAACTCGTTGATGGTTCGCGCCACGCCACGCGAGCACGAAGGTCTAGCCGAGCAACTCCGTGTCTGGGATCACGAAGAGAATCAAATCCAGATTAACACTTACGTTATTGAGGTCACCAAGAACGATGATCTGTTCGGGGGAGTTGATTGGAGCAATACACTGGGACAGAACGGTGCAACATTCACGCTCACGGGTAATGTTGGAGCGACACCCGTGGGCATTACTTCCGCTGGGTTCGGCGGCCCGTTTTTCAACAATGGACTCATATTGAAATTCCCGGATGTCGCAGCGACCATCAGGGCTCTCGCGCAACGCGGGAAACTGCGATCGACCAACTCGCCCATCACATTCACTAAGACCGCCGTCCCGGTTCAGATACGGAGCGTAACGCAACAAACGATTTTCCTGCAAACCGCAGCGACGGCGAATGTTCAGGCCACAACCACGCCGTACACCTTCACGACAGGACTTACGATTGATCTCGTCGGTCGTATTCTGAAGGGTGGAATCATTGATTTGAAAATCAATCCGGCACTCTCGACCGAAACAGGCCAATCGCCCGCCCAGCCCGGGACGAATACGACTGTGCCAATCGTATCGACTAGGACTGCAACCGCCGACGTACAAGTCAGAAGCGGCGACGCAGCTGTAATCGGCGGCATCACTCAGGATACTGACAATTACACCGAGAATGGAATACCAGGTGCGCGAAAATTGCCAATCATCGGATACCTGCTGAGTTCGAGGCAGAAGATGAAGGATAGAACAAATCTCGTGATCATCGTTTGGCCTCGGATCATCAAGGGGACAATGACACGGAGGGACCGCACCGGATCCGATGAAGGGGAAATGCTCGGCAATATGGCCGACTTACCTGGTGAACCACCTCCTGGGGCATACGGAAGAGATGGCAAGCAGGCTCACCAGTAAGGAGGACACTGCCGAATGAATCACGAATTTTGAAGGACGCGATACGAATCAAAATGAATCCATCGCGAACGGACGGAAAAACGTATTTTTCTCGCAGGGCACACAACGGGTTTAGTCTCGTCGAAACTCTACTTGGAATCGCTATCTTGGCAATTTCTGTTGCGGGTTCATTCGAAGTTCTCCGAATGTCTGATTTACAGGCGAAACATACCGCCGTCGATAACCGGGTTTCTGAATTGCTCCGGGAATACAGCGATTATGTCATGTATCTCGACTATAAGCGGTTGCCAGGTGATGGAGACACTCTCGGACAGGGATATCTCTACCAAGTTTATGACCCGGTCTCTAAAACTTCAAAAGGATTCTATCGTTATCTTGTTACCGTAAATGTTCAAACATATGAAACCGGCATGCCTGGAGAGTATAAGAATATTACAATTAGTATGAACTGTCAGTCAGATGGCCATGCGTATTCAGAGCAAATTATAATGCAAACAATCGTCAGTAATGGTATTACCCGATCGAAATCGTAAATTACTGGGGAGAACCACAGGATTTAGTCTTCTTGAGGTCCTGGTCACGGTGTCAATATTAGCAGTTGTGCTGTTTTCGGTTGGACAAACCTTGACGCTTGTTTTCCTTCGAACCACAGCGGTTATGCAAGTAGCGCGACAAGAGGACCAGGGAGCCCGCTTTGTGTCAAGCATCACCGAGGCCGCGAAAACCGCGACAGAGTGGGGCATCTATTCCGATGTCGAGGCCTATAACAGTGGGTTGACCACGAATCTAGCGCCGGCAGGGAATGTTCTCGAATGCAAATCTGCAACAGAATTCGGGCAACCGATACAATTCCTGTTTGTTTACGACTCGGTCGCTCAAACTTTGAAGAGATATGAAAACGGTATTAACACGCCACGGATGACTCTCAATAACGTGACTCCCTTGGCGGCTGCAACGAGTAACGGAATTTTTAACCAGGATCAGGGACTTGTACAGGGGCATTGGCAACTGTCCGTTGATGGCCAGTTGCTGACATTTTCAGCCTATGGAATGCCGCTTCATATGCGGTGAGTTGAAGCCGGAGCAACGCAAATGGATGACAGAAGCAACAAGCGGCGAGGCGAATCTGGGTACGCTTTGATGGCCTGCCTGGGCGTCGTTTTGGTGACGGCGATTATAGTGCAAATGTTTTTCTCCTTTACCGAAGCGGCTCAAAAAGCGGCAGTGAAAAGGCAATACCAGGATCGTGGCGAACAGCAAATCGAAGCGAATTTATTGGCTGTTCATACGGCTATCGCGGCGAGTTTCCAAGCCAATGGGCGGGTTGACGTTGACGGACTTTCTTCGAACTCTGGTCAATCGTCTGGCGATTATTTGCACGGTATGTACAGCGTCGCAATCGAGGCGGGCGCAGTCGAGTCCTCTATTGATGCAATTGAAACGCACGATAACCAGACTCAATTGAGCGATAGCAGCGACCCATTCCGCGGAGCATCGGCGTTTACTAGCGAATTGGACTTAATCGGAACTGCGACCAGACTAGGCATCACAAAACCCAGTGGTGATTATGATTATCTTTCCCTCAGCACGCGACCGGTCGTCTCGATCCGGCAAATCCCAGTGTCCGAATTCTCCGTTTATTCTGGAGGCGGTGATATGGCTTTGAATGCTGCGGTCACGCCGAATATCGGCCGTATCTACGTGAACGGAAATCTCAAAATATATGGTGGAATCGCGACTTCTTCCTACCCGGTAGCCACATTCGGGGACGTGACTCTAGATGCGAACGCCGGACTGAGAGCGCGATCGAATCCTGACGCACCGCAGATAGCGTTGTCTGTGACAAGTACCGCCGAAGACGAGTGGCTCTCTCTGGCAAAATCGACTCAGGAATCCACAATTCTGACTGGTCGTGATTTGCCAATGTCGATTGTTCAGGCAACGTCAAAGGACGAGTTGACTGCACCGCCGTATCCCGCGAACGCGAATCAGCAAAAAGATGAACTTAGGCTTTGGCGCCAATGCTCTCGCATTGTTTCCGAAAATGCTGGAAAAATTGCGATCACTGGAGGGAGTCCTGGTGAACAGAAGTGTTACAAGGTGTCACAGGGACAGATTTATAGTGCGTGGGGTCCGCCGATCATCGTTTTCGATGCGTCCAAGATCGCCCCTGCAACAGGAAAAAGCAGCTTCTACATCTGCTCATCTAGGTCGACTGCAGCCGTCTATATAGTAAACGCAGGCACTCTGATTGGCGATCTGACAATCGTAACACCTCATCCGATCCTGATCAGCGGCGGATTTAATAATGTGGGTACGCCGCATGCCGCGAGCCTGATTACAGCGCAGAGCGTTTTCGCAGTTCCGTGATCCCGGGAGGGATTTATGCCAGTACTAAATCAAGCGGATAAATCGAGCAACCTGGGCGGAGTGGAACAGCCTTTGCAGAGTCTTTTGTGTTCGGTTCTGATCGCCCCTTTCACGCTGAATGGGACCAATCACGAAAGTACAAGTGCATTTGAAGAATATATCGATGAACTCGACCAGGACGCTGACCTGTTCTCGGCCTGGCAGCGCCCATCGTTTTACGAATGGACAATCCGCCGGTTTCGTCGAGATCAGTTCGAGTACTTCGGTGCATCCAAAGAGCTGTTCGCCGCGTTGTTTCGGAGCAATAAAGAAGGGTCACATTTCTCGGTTGATATCACCAATTACACCCCTGTATCCGGTGAGAAAATCTATCTGCCTCCAGTCCGTATCCCGTTGATTCCGGTCTCTTACCGGTTTTCACAAGGTCAGAAAACGGCGGACGAAGTCACTGTAGCGAGTTGGATACCGGGGCTGGCTGAGGCGATTAGACATCCTCGGTGGTTGGCTTTAAATCGATTTTTCGGGGCCAAAAAAGTCCATTGTGTCTGGTGCGATCCCGAATCGGTTCGGGCCTTTCTTATTCGGAATGCGGATCGGGTGATGATCACGCCGAGACTACCTGAAAACGAGGTAGCTCTTCGGAGAGAATATCTCAACGGACAAGGGCGGCCATGGATAGATCTGAACGATTTCGCGCTGCCGGAGGAGTTATTGAGGCGGCTGACCGTGACTTTGTTCAAAGCAGTCCCGGTCTATTGGTCGGACTGGACTGCGACTCTTGCGGTCAGCGACAGACTCTCCCCTGACGATCACAACTATCTCGCCCAGCTCTATCAGCATCGTCTCACATTCGCCGAAGTTGACGCAGATCCACGCCATTTGCAAAAATGGCTGGCACACGCCGCTAATAGTAAAATCAATATTCCTGGCCTGGCAGATAGGCTTAAATCGGTTGGCGACACTTCTAGTATTCACGTCAAAAAGGTACAGCAGGTTGATCTGGATAAGCTGAACCGGCAAATCGCCCAGGGTAAAACCTCCACCGAGGACGTCGTTCATCTCATTCTCACTCGCGGAATCGATCTGGATGTTTCCGACGTCAAACTTCGATCCGAGGACCTTAGCGGTCTCTTTGTTCACTACAAAACGAACGGTTACTGGATGAAGCCGCTCCGGTTGCAGTGGGAGGCAGCGAACCTGATCATCGCCGTCTTGAAAGATAAGGCCGGACTGCGCACTGAACGGATCGACATTCCTCAAGATGGCCAGTTTCAGATAGGCCACAATCAGAGAACGTATCTTTTCCGTATTCACACTTCTTATCATGTGACGGGCGAACAGATCATTTTGCGAATGAAGCGGGACGCCACTTCAATTCGATCGCTTGTATCGCTTGGCTTGCCGGAGAGGTACGTCGAGAGAATTCACCAGATTTTGCATGGTCGGGCCGGTTTGATAGTCTTTTCCGGACCGACCGGATGTGGAAAATCTACGACGATCTACAGTATCCTGAACGAGTTCGACCCGCTGCAGCACAACATTCAGACAGCGGAATCACCGATTGAAGTGGTGATGCCTCAGGTGAACCAGGTAGAGATCAGCGACTTTGGCCGAAATACTTTTCTAAACTGGGTCCGAGGGATTGTGCGCGAAGCCCCCGACATATTGATGATGGGCGAGATTCGCGATTACGAGACAGCAGATGCTTTGTTGCGAGTGGTTAACACCGGCCATAGGGTAATCACGACACTTCACGCCAATTCGGCGGCAATGGTGCCGATCCGCTTTTTACAGCTCGGCGTCCAACCCTATCTGCTCGCTTCGACGCTCCGTATGGCGCTCTCGCAGTGCCTTGTCAAAATGGTGTGCACACATTGTGATGAGGAGGTTCCAATTCCCCAGACGGAGAAGCTTCGAAGAATGAAAATTGATCCTGATTGGCTCGGTGGCGTCGAGATTTTCAAGGTCGGGCGAGGATGCAGCCATTGCAACGGCACCGGGTTTGAGGGCCGAAAGGCCTTGTACGAAGCGTTGATCGTGGATGAGGAGATCGCGAATGAACTCCACGGACAACCGACACCCGACCGTTTGCGGCGATTGATGTTAGAACGCGGCGAAACGACGCTACTGGAAAAAGCCGTACGCGAGGCAGCAAGTGGGACGATCAGTCTCGAAGAAGCGACCCAACTGGCTCTGGAATTAGCCGATTAGTTTTGTCGTAGGCAAAGCGTTTCTTTCATTTCTCGGAAATCATTTTAAATCTGAGGCGCAAATCCATGCCTGGTATTTTGATAGTAGAAGGTCTGGAGCTATTCGGCATTCCAAGGGATCATGTCAAAATTCTCTTGCGAGAGTTGCCAAAGGAAAACCGGGGTATTCGCGGAGGCCTAGCCGGTTGTGATGTCGACCTCGGGTTCAACGTGGAGATTTAAGAGACGCCTCAAGGCTCGATCGCCTCTCGTGACTCACGAAAATTCCACTTGGGCTATCTAGTCCCATACGCCCCATAGGGCTCATCGGCCCCATTCGCCTCACCGTTTGCTCACACTTCTTCCATACCGATCAGTGTAGGCACAATCAGGAATATGCCGGATAAGAAATCTGCTACCAGTGCTGGGTACTTCAGATCCTCAGGCGGCTCTGTCGTACACCGGAGAGCTTTCTAGAAGGTCGCGATCTACGATCACTGCTACCTTTCCCAGCGTGCCGCTACCCCCCTTCAGCGACCGCAGCCCGTCATTGATCGCCTCGACGGTGCTGTCGATAATCCTGCCGACATGCGGCATCACCAACCCTTGCACTGCCCACTCCATTGCCAGAGTCATGCCGCGCTGCAGGAAGATCTTCGCCCCGTTATCCAGGGTTGCGGGTTCGGAGAAGTAGCGAAGCAGATTGACGTTGATATGCTTGGCGCTGCGCTCGGCCAAGATTGATTCAACCGGACTTTCAGTTGCGACGAGTCGGGTCGTTTTTCCAGGCCCGACTCCGAGCACGATCCAGCTGCCTCCCTGTCGCACACTCTTCGCCGTCTCTACGAAGCCCGGCTCACTGTAAGTGGCATCGAAGACAACGTCGGCGCCCCGGCCACCGGTCAGCTTTGAGATTTCGGCGGCGATGTCGTCTCGCTTGTAGTCGAAAACGTGATGCGCGCCAGACTGCCGGGCCAGCGCAGTCGATTGTGGCGTGCTGCCACTGCTGATGAGCATGCCGGCCCCCAAGACGCGCGCGGCCATCTGCACAGCGAGATGTCCGACCCCGCCTCCGCCGCCCGGGATATAGACGGCGTCGCCGGATTCCACAGTGCCGTAGAGGCTCGCGAAGGCGGAGACGAAGCACATCGGCAGCGCTGCCGCAGAAGGGAAGCTCAGCGATTCCGGTTTGAGGACGGCCAGGAACTCCCGCGCTAGCGCATAGCCGCCTTCGCCACCACCCCCGGCGACCCAGCCGCCGTCGCCATTCAAATCGGCCATCGCCACCACTGCGTCGCCAACTTCTACGCCGCGCACAGCGCTGCCTTTGGCTACCACTATGCCGGACAGGTCGAGGCCGAGAATGACAGGGGGCGTCCGTCCAAGGAAGTTAAGCTCGGCAAGTTTGTACTCGAGCGGGTTGAGCGACGTGGCGACGACGCGGATCAGAACCTGGTCGGCCTCTGGCCGCGGCACAAGAACACGTACCGCTTCTAGTGGAAACCCAGCCCGGTTTTTGGTGTAGCCGACGCCGAGGAACGTCTCTGGGATTGTAAGTGTCTGCTTCATACTGACTTTTGCTGTTAATCTTTTTTGCAGCCCGGCTTGAGAACCACGCTTTATCGATTTTCACGGCTGCTTCTCTGTTCTTGATCGAATTTGCTCACTCTCTTATATTCAGCCAATGCATTCTGGAAATGTGCTGTATGAGTGACACGCATATAAGAAATATTGATCTGAATCTGCTGCGGGCGATCCAGCCACTGTTGGAAGAGCGGCACATCAGCCGCGCGGCCAAACGTGCTTTCTTAAGCCAGCCCGCAATGAGCCGTGCATTGAACAGACTGAGGACAACGTTTGGCGATCCTCTGCTTGTCCGTTCCGACGGCACCTATGAACGCACACCGCGAGGTGAACGGATTCTGCGCGAGACCGAAGCGATCATGCGTCGGCTGAGCGCTCTAGTGGACGATCAGGAATTTATCCCGGCGCTGAGTCGCGAACACTTTCGAGTGGCAATGACGGACCATGGCTCGACGATTCTGCTGCCCAATGTGCTCGAGCGACTGCGCACAGAAGCGCCTGACTCTGAATTAGTTCTGAGCCCTGTTGGACCGCACACATATGACGAGGTTGCGGCAGGTCGGATTGATCTGATCCTTTGCGCCGAAGAAGTTCCACCTGAGCTGGAAAACGAGATCGTTTTCAACCTCGACTTTGTCTGTCTCGTCGGCGCACGCCTACGAATAAAGAGCCGCCGATTTACACTGAAACAATATCTACAACTGCCGCATGCGATGGTTCTGACCGGTGATGGTCACCAAGCAATGATTGACCAGCCGCTCAAAGCACTCGGTCAAAAGCGCCACGTTGCATTCAGAATTCCGTTCTATATTCCGGCCGTTCTCGCGATAGCACAGACCGATCTGGTGCTCACCGTCCCGCGCACCTTGGCAAATGTCACCAAGCAGATATCGACTTTACGGACGATCGAACCTCCTCGCGAGCTAAAGGCGTTCCCTTACTTCATGAGCTGGCATCCTCGGCTAACGAATGAACCAGCCCATATGTGGTTGCGTGAACAGGTCCGTATTGCAGCGCGCACTATTCGCGACAGATCACGTTACGGCCAGAAGCAATCGGCCTGACAATCTCGCCAGGCCACGATCGTGTACTGAATCTACCTGCATTCCGTTCACGAAAGGAAAAAATCGTATGCCGAGACTAAAATTCCGTATCATTTCGAAGGAGCAATTTCCCCGCTCGTGAATACCAAGCCATGCCGCGCCTGGTATTCTCGGATTGCTCCTGCATCGCTCGGAGCTGCCAACCCTACATAGCCATCCGGTCGGACGAGATAAAGAGCGTTTCGGGCAAGACCGGCTTTGTGTGCCGCGTCACACCAGGAAAAGCACCGCAGGCTGAGGCCGACTTGATCGCAAGCCTTTTTCATCTCGACACTTGCTTCGCCGTAAACGTGCGCCTGCCAGTTGAGACTGCGCAAACCGTAAAAATTGTCTTCTCCGCTTCCGAGGCGGACCCAGGGCAGTCGTTCTCCGGCTTTGACGTGCCCGGCCGAACCTGCGCTGAGCGCACTGCCGCGATAGTTCAAAGATGTCTGTGACAGTGTCCGAAACATCAACCGTCGTATCTCACGAAAGCTGAAGAGAGTCGGCATAACCATCGGCAGCAGATGCATGCGCACAAAACGGGCAATCCTCCCGTCTCTGTTGATGAACTGAAAAGCGCGATCAGTGGTTGCGACTAGACGGCGCGCGAACGCAATCCGCTCCGGTTCATAGCTGTCGAGAAGTTGGACATTCGCGCGAGCCCGTAAGACGGAAGCGAGTTTCCAGGCGAGATTGACGGCATCACCGATGCCGGTATTCATGCCTTGACCGCCAACAGGACTATGAATATGGGCGGCGTCTCCTAATAAAAATGCGCGGCCAACACGAAATTTCCTCGCCACTCGGTGATGCACGCGATACGTCGAGAACCAGTTGACTCTCTGAACGTCGATATTGAGGCCACTGATGAGAAGCGGCTTCACATCTTCAAACGTAAGATCACTGCGCGTCTCCGCGTCACGCTTGACGCTGCCAACAAAACGGGCGCTTCCAGTTCCCTTGAGAGGGAATATGGCGAGAAATTCTGCCTCGTCTAACCCGAGGTCGAGCTCGCTATTAATCGCGTTGCCGCTTGCATCAACGTCTGCAACATAAAAGACGTGTGAATAGGTGCCACCAGGGAAATCAACCTGCATCTTTTCCCGCACAACCGATCGGGCGCCGTCGCAACCGGCGATAAACTCCGTTTCTACAATCTCCGTTGTCCCGTCGGTTTTTCGCAGATTGGCGACTACTTGAGCCTCCTGGTTTTCAAAGTGAACCAATTCCGTGCTTCGCTCGACCTCGATGCCGACTTCCCTGAGCCGCTCAAGAAGCACGCGTTCATGCTGATCCTGCGGAAACATGAGCGCGTAGGGAAAAGGACTGATTCCTTTGCCCATCTCGCCAAATACGACTCGTGCCTTCTTCTTTCCGGAAACCCACAGGTTGATCGCCTCCATTTTGAGCCCGCGACCCACGATTTCGCTGGCGAGGCCGACTTGATCATAGAATTCAAGAGTACGCGCATGCACCACCAGCGCACGCGAAGTCGTCCCCGGCTCTTCAGCCTTGTCGACAATACGCACCTTGATACGTAGATGGGTGAGCCAAAGCGCGAGTACCAAGCCTGTTGGACCCGCACCCACAATCAAGACTTCTGTTCGAGAGCTCATAGTCACGGTCCACTGATTATATAAATACTCGGTAAAGTTCGGAGATCAGTGTCGTCATGTCCGTGGGGCTCACTTGATTGATATTTCTGCGGTGGATTGGAACTAACCTGCATATGGGTTTAGGGGCGAATATTCGATAAAATACGATGTGGCGTCGTCGCTTTATTTCGGGCGAACTGGTTCAGGTGGACTTCTGGTTACGACAAATGCTCGAACTGCCTCTCTTACTTTTTCCTTAGATTGCAGAAGCCATACCCATTCTGATTTAGCGCCCGCTGTTCGCGGTAAGAACCTGCGACCCGTTCGCACCCCATTATGGCAACGGAGGTCGATTGCTTGTGACGAAGAGGGCGGGTTCGGCAACAAATCGCGCAACGCGCAAATGTTGTAAGTTAAGACGTGACCCTAAGGAAGGGAGGCGGTTTACGACTGATGGCCGACGCCCTCTGTCAGAGGCGCCTCCACTCGATGTGCTGCACATCCCTGGTGGCGCGGGCCAGGAGGCGTTGATGGAGGATAAAGAGGTGCTGGATCGGGTGCGGCAGCAGGCGATGCAGGCTCGTTGCGTTTTTTCCGTAAGCGCCCGGCGGGTGTCCGCGCTTCTCGGCATCAATGAGGCGCGTTAGGGTAAGTTACGATTTTCTAATATTGTGACTGACTGTACTATCGTATGACAGGGTTAACGCTCGATGAACTCGACAACTCCCAACATAGAGCGACCATCCAGGCAACTTGGTCCGCTTTTGCGTTACTGGCGTGCCACGCGTGGCAAAAGTCAGCTCGATCTGTCACTCGATACCGGCGTTTCACAACGGCACATTAGCTTTATCGAAAATGGCCGCAGTGTTCCCAGCCGTCAAACATTGTTCGAGATTGCCCAGGCATTGGATATGCCTCTTCGCGAACGTAACACATTGTTGCTGGCAGCCGGCTACGCTCCAATCTATACCGAAGGGGCATGGAACGCGCCCGAATTGCAAAGCATCACCAAAGCGCTGGAACGAATTTTACGCCAGCATGAGCCGTTTCCTGCGGTGGTGATGGATCGCTACTGGAATGTGACGATAACCAACAATGCCGCGCCCCGATTCTTTAATTGTTTCATTGATATGGCGAAACGAAAACCGCCACGTAATCTGTTGCATCTGATGTTCGATCCCGAAGGTATGCGGCCCTATATCGCCAATTGGAAGGACGTTACCGCGGGATTACTCCAGCGCGTTTACCGCGAATCGGTTGGACGTGTTGTCGACGGAAAGACCGGAGAACTGCTGAATACGTTGCAGGCTTATCCCGATGTTAAAACCGATTGGAAAAAGCCCCAATCCCTGAGCACGATGCCTTACATCCCGATTGGCTTCATCAAAGATGGAAAAACGATGAATTTCTTTTCGTTGGTGACAACCGTTGGAGCGCCTCTGTCGATCACCGCGCAAGAGCTTCGCATGGAATGCATGTTTCCGGCCGATGAAGAGTCGGAAGACCACTATCTGAAGCTGATGTCGGTGAATGAGCCTATGTGAAGGTCACGTGGCTGGCTTAACTTGATAGTGCTAGCGTGCACCTGAGCGCCGAAGGCGCGATCGGATTTATGGTTAATGCAAATGACTTCGATGTGAAAGCCCTCGGCGTTCGCGCCTGCCGGGATCTTGAGACCGTTTTCTCAAAACTGGATTCTTCCCAGCTGGAAATACTTTGCCAGGAGCTCCTCTCCGCTAAGCGCATCGTCTGCTATGGGGTGGGCCGTGAAGGCCTCATAATGGCGGCCATAGCCATGCGCCTGATGCACGCTGGATTCAATTCTTATGTGGTCGGAGAAATGGTGACTCCGCCTGTCGGTTCGGGTGATGTATTTTTTACAAGCGCCGGGCCGGGACATTTCCCGACTATAGAAACTCTGCTAACGGTTGCCCGCGAAGCGGGCGGACGAACGGTGGTGATGACCGCGCAGCCGGCGCGTGCGACGCAAATGCCAGTGGATGTTGTGATCTATCTGCCAGCGCAGACGATGGTGGATATAGCGGCCGGCGTCAGCATCTTAACCATGGGCACCCATTACGAGGCGGCCTTGTTATTGTTCGGGGATTTATTGATCCTGCGACTATTGGAGCTGACTAACCAAAAGCGCGAGGACATGTACACCCGATATACGAACATGAAATGAAATGCTGCTGGTGCTGCTCAAAACAAAGAAGCGCGGGGGGTTAATGGTTTTGAAGGCACTGGCTACGCCTGCGCCGGATGCTAGTTGCCGCGCCTTTTAGGGGCAATGTAAGCCACTCCATGGTCGGGGTTCAGGCCTTCGCTATCGGAACCTGAATCTCTGTGACGTATGAGGGGTCATCCTGGCGCACCGGATGTCCGTAATGCAGATAAATTTCGCGAAATGGTCCCCCGATCCGATATCCGTTCGCCTCCAGCCACTTGAGGATGAGTTGGTAACTTTGGTTGAGCGTTTTGTAGGCGCCGTGGTGAATCGCGCTGGCGACTTTAATCGCCGGAAGATGGGCGATTTGCAGCGGCGCTTCGCCTTGATATCTTTCGTGAACCGGTACGCACGCTTCTGCATCGACATCCTGTTCCTTGTATTCTTCGTCATGCCAGATCGCGAAAATAGCTCCTTTCGCAGTCTCGGGGGGCAGAAGATCGAATAGCTTTCCGAAGAGTTGCCCTACTTGATTGTACGCGGGAATCGTCCCGCGAATTGATGCGACTCGTTGAGCCGCAGTCTCTTTGATGATGACTTCGTCTGTGTTCATATTGCTCTCGTTCTGAATTAAGTTGAGAAGAGCTTCGACTCGCTCAAGGCATTCCTGTTCCTTCAAAACGCGCTGCTGTTGTTCAGCCTGGCGCAGCCGCAGCATTCCTCGGAGTTCTTCTGCAGAGGGGCCCTCGTCCATGAGCCGGGCGATCTGTTCCAAAGAAAATCCGAGATCGCGAAGCGCGAGAATACGATGCAACTGGCGGAGCTGAACGACTGAGTAATATCGATAGCCGGACACCGGATCGGCTTGAGCCGGTTTGAATAATCCGACTTCGTCATAGTAACGGAGCGTTTTGACCGATACCTGAGTCAGTTTGGAGATGTCGCCGATCTTCAGCATGCTTGTCCCGTACGCCCTCCAGCTACTGGAGAGTCAAGCAGTATAATCAAACAATTTTTGATCTGTCCCAGGGATACAGAGGGTGCCGGAAGCCGCAATATGGATGCGGTGTCGGCGTGTGTGGGTACCGGCGTGTCGGCGAATACTTGGTCAGAATTGGTATCGTCAATTTGCTCCGCTTTTGAGATTAGCGGACTCACAGGCCGTTTTTTCGATCAGATTCCTTGGATAAATCGTTTTCCCCACTGACAACTGGCAACCGATACTGACCACACAATAATGTCCTGAACAACCCGGCTGATTCGTCGTTCTAATAAAGCGAATCAATTATCAGCACGAGAAAACAAATGAAATACTCGGGTATTCATTTAAAAGATGGAGGAAACAGGAAGAATCGAACGTCCGTTTCCTTGGTAGAGAACAGTCTAACGACCTCAGACGCCTTACCGCGCGAATGTTGCTCGGCGTCTCGCGTTTGGCGTTCGCTCGATGATTCCGAAATCAAAGCTTCTCCCACGCCACACAAAATCAACGACTACGCCTGGAATAGAAGGGATATGAGCACATTCACAATTGTGCTGATACTCTTACTGATTGGCATGTCCATTGCCGCGAACACCACACGGCCGGTATTCTGGCTGTTAGTCGGGCCCTTACCGCTGTCTATCGGATACGCGCTGAGCGCTTTTCTCAAGCAGGGATTCAGACGACGGGTCATTTGCAAGACGAAGCGAAGACTTGGTGCATTAGATAACGCCTTCGATAATTAGAAAATTTTCACAGAATGAACATTTTACGGTGCAGCGGTAACGGCTCTGACGTTCATCAGCGACCTGGTGATTCGCACTTCCTGGTTTGGCGCCTGCAAAAAAGAAAGAAACTTCGTTGCATGGCAATGTCGACGCTGGAGCTCCTTCTGGAGCCAAATCGAGTTGAGTATCATAATCGTCAGCCGGGAACGGGGCGAAGAGAAGAGGAATTGGACTCCTGGTCAGAGCATAGGTTTCCGAGGGACGAGTAGGTTTTGTCCCGGCTTGCCCGATGGTCGGGATCGCAGCTGTCCGTTTTGTGGCGACCGCCAAAGCTATTGACCGCCAAGAGGTGCGCTCAGCGAGTGGATCGCGAATCGATATCGCGTTTGCCGGACTGCTGCTCCTTTTAGGCTGCGCTCTGTTCCTTTATCTCTCGCACGCCTTTGCCTCAAAAGTTTGATAGATTTGCTGAATCTTTCCGCGCTATTCGTCAGGGCAATTGCCATTCGCGCTCGTTGAACAACCACAGTTGTGATATTGACCCGGTGATCGGCACACGCCCGAACCGGACAAATTTCCGACCCCGGGGGAGACATCTCAAAATTCAGCATTTGAGTTCACAATTTCCACTTTGATTCAAAGATGTCCGGCTTTATTGAGTCTGAATTCAACCCCCAACTCTTTTCCTCAAATGACCAACGACGAACTTCGCGAGCTCAACAAAAAACGGAAAATCCATCAAATCGCATGGGTAACCCGGGACCTGGAAAAAAGCATGAAAGCATGGGTCGAAAATCTCAACGTCGGCCCTTGGACCGTGCTTACGTTCACGGAGAAGACGCTGAATTACCTGGACGTCGATGGCAAACGAGTGACGGAACCGTTCAAGTTTTTGATCGGCATAAGCTGGATCGGTGAAATCCAGGTCGAATTAATCCAGCCGGTATATGGTCCGATGATCTACGAGGCTTTCATTCAGAAACACGGTGAAGGACTCCACCACTTTAAGGAACGGATCAGTCAGGACGACATCGATGAGGTACTTAAGGATTACAAAGTAAAAGGCATCGAAGTGACGCAGACCGGACAGTTCAAAGAGGATTTTCACTACTATCTCAACACGGAACCGAAGCTCGATTTTGTGCTGGAACTCGGAAACTGCCCCCTGTTGAAACTGTCAGAGGAGGAGTGTCCAACTTATCCGCCGGAAAAGGTTTAGCTCGAAAATAGATCGTCAGAACGGATGATACCGTCGCCCGGAGAGGTCTGCAGGTCGACTCTTGGAGTCGACCTGGGCACTTAACGCATGAGCCGGGTAAGCGATCGCCTGTTCGAACGGTAGGCTCAGTCTTGCCAATTCCGGCTGGTCAGGGCTGGATCCGAGTTTGTTGCGCTGTATTCTGACCGCATGAGTTTCACATGGTTTGCGGTTACCTGGATTGGAGAGATCCACCGTTTTTTTGGGCTCGATTGGAGTTACCTCATGATATTGGGATTTTTGGGGAACATCATTTTTTCTACCCGATTCATTCTCCAATGGATCGCGTCCGAAAAACGAGGAGAGAGCGTTATTCCTCTGTCTTTTTGGCGGTGGAGCATTGCTGGGAGCCTTTTGCTGGCTCTCTATTTTGTTTTTCGCCGTGATCCGGTCGGGATTTTGGCAAATGGCCCGAATTGTCTGATCTATTGGCGTAACCTGGCATTGATTCGGAAGAAGAAGCTGCAGGAATCATCCGTCACGAAGTCAGTATCATCCTGATTTCTCGGACCGTATCAGGAGAATCAACCGGGTCGAATCTCTACGTGTAAAACTCTTTAATGAATTGTTATTAGATGCAAGCCGCGATCGTGCATTGACCCCGCTCCGCAGGCCCAGGAACGGTTTTTCAGAGCGAGTGAGCGCTGTAAGTGCGGCCGGAAAAATGGCGCTTGATTTTGAATCTATAGAAGCCGCCCGAAAAAGATGTTCGACGCGCCCACAGCGCTTGTCCGCGCCATTCAGACGTGACCCGACCGATCTTCTTCGAAGTTCTATTCTTCCCTCTTCGAACACTGACAACTGACAACCGACACTGATAACTTCTTCCAACAACTTTCTTCGAGGTTTAAACCGTCTCAAGCACCGATCGCCCGAGGCGATGCTGATCCAGCGCTGCGTGAGCCTCTGCGGCTTTGCTCAACGGAAAGGTCCCGGCGATCGGTACGGTGAAGGGTCCAGCTTCGATCAGGGCATTGAGCCGGTCGAAGGTCTGTCGATCGGGCGTACCGTTGTAGTTAATCGTCTCAACACCTGGGCCGCCCTTTGGGGCAGGCTGGACACCATTTGGGAAGGCCAGACGCCCGCCTGACCGAATTGTAGCGATCGCCAAGGCGAGGCCTTCGCCGTTCGCGGTTGCCAAAACGCCGTCGAGCCCGTCCGGTGCGAATCGGCGGATGGAGCCGGCGAGATCGCCGCTTTTGCTGTTGACCGCCTCATCCGCGTCGGCGGTTCGCGCGAGCGCGGCGCTGTCATCCCCCGATGCCACCGCAATAACCCGGGCACCAAGCCGCTTCGCCAGTTGCACTGCCGCGTGCCCGACGCTCCCCACACCGAAGATCAGCACGGTGTTGCCCGGCTTGAGCTTGAGCGCGCCTTCCAAACCATGCAATGCGGTCAAACCCGGCACCGCCAAGGCACCGGCCTGTTGTACCGACAATCCTTTCGGCACCAGGGCAAGCCGTTCGGGTAGCAGGACCACTTTTTCGGCATAGAACCCGCCTTTGGGGTTCAGAAAGGCAAATCCGTACACCTTATCCCCCACGCGGAAGCCCCGTACTTCGCCTCCAATCTCGGCGACTGTGCCGGCTCCGTCGGCCCCCAGGACCAACGGGAACGTGGCCGGCGCCATCTCTTCCATGAAGCCTTGACGCACAAGAGCGTCCCACACGCCGACTCCAGCAGTCTCCACCTTGACGAGAACTTCAGTTGGACTCATTTCGGGGACGGGAAGCTCTCGTAACTTAAGAAGTTCTTTGCCGCCATAGTTATCGATGGCGACGGTCTGCATCGTTTTGGATTCCATAGTCATCCTGAAAGATTCCTTACTTGTCTCGCTCGCGAAAATATCATTTTGGACATGGCTTGATACCTGGAAGGTATTAGCCTCTTCGGAGTGGAATCGAATCTATGGAATTGCGTCATTTGCGGTAACAGGCGTCGCCTTATCATCGGCCAGGAGTGTGATGATGCATTGGGCGTCGTCGCGGCGGTTGAAAGCGGACGAGGCGTGGCGGTCGTCGGCGAGTTCATCAAAGCCGTTGCCGGAAGTCGTGTTTGCTTCGTACCGTTTGTTTCCGGGTCACACTTTCTGGAAGTCGGTTTGCTCTACCGGCGAAGTGAACTTGGTGAGAACATCAGAAAACTCATTGCCGCGGCCAAGTCTGGCAGCTAGCACCGGCGGATGTCGGCACTCCGTGCGCATTTCTCCTGGGGACGTGAGAAATGGGGGCTGGTCCACAACAGGCGAAGCATCGTGTTGCACGTGTCGAATATCGTCCGTACTCTCTGGTTATGACCGAAATTGTCGAACGGGCCGTTGGATTGTTGGAAATCGAAATCGAACGCGCGAACGGCGATGTGTACAAAATGGATCTCGAGCCGCTCTTTCTCAAGATGGTCGAGGAGGGTTGGACCGAAGACGAGTCGTCCGAAGCGCTTGAGAAGGGTGAGCAGATTCTTGGGTTCTGGGTCGGAGAGGAGACTCGGACGAGGTGGAGCTAACCCGAGAATCTCATCAACCAAAGCAGCACGCTCGCTGCCTGCCAATGGTCACATGGTTCCAATCCGCGGGGCACGACGACCTTTGCGAATCGCTCCCTCGACCCGGAGATAACCCAGTTCTTCACCTAGCTTGGCACAGCGCAAAAGCAACCCGCCGCGGCTCATGTCGCCACGCCCGACAAACTCGGCTGGGAAAAGCAGGCGCTCCTTAAACAGCGGCAAAAGAGTTTCCACATACTTGCCGGTGGCGATGCTGCCCAGCAGCACGACATCGCACTCACTCTTGACATAGCTTTGCGCGGACTCCCGTAAAGGCTCGGCAAAACGCGGCTCGGTCGACGCGACGTCCACGTTAGAAAACTCGTTCAATTGCTCCAACCCAATCCTTGACTCCGGAGACGCTAATCCCCGACTCGGAGTCATGATCAGTACCCCTTCGACTCCGGAGGGCGGGGTCGCGAATCGCCGCGCGTAAGTGAGTTTTCCACGGAAGTAAAGTCCGCTGCAAAATGCGAAGACATCTCCCAAAAGAGCCTCGCCCATTTGCACTTGTCGAGCCAGTTCAAAGCTTGCGCCGGGACGGGTAAGAAGTTGAGCGCGGCGGCCGCTGGAATTTGCCGGAGAAATCAGGAAGATACGACTCAAGTTTTCAGTTTTCTAAGGGCCGTTAGTGCCGGTAATTTTTGCTTGAGCTTTAAAACAGGCGCGAATAAATCGCCCTTCTTCCCGACCCGTTCCAACGCTTCATCCGAAGTGAAGCTGAGCGGTTTCTTCTTCTTCCACGCCTCTTCCACCTCCTCCCAGGTCACTGGAGTCGAGACGGTGGGGCGCTCCTTTGCACGGAGGGAGTAAACATTGATGGTCGTTTTCTTATCGTCATTCTGACTCCAATCGATCAGCACTTTACCGGGGCGAAGACTCTTCTGCATACGCGAGACCACTTCGTTGGGCGCCTGTGTAGCAAGCAGTTCCGCGATCGCGTGGGCGAAGGCCTTTGTTTTCTCGTAGGTCACCGCGGTATTCAATGGCACATAAACCTGCAATCCCTTTGAGCCGGACGTTTTAACGAAGCATTCAAGGCCGAGCGCAGCGAATACGTCTCGAACCCAAAGGCCAATTCTGCAACAGAGTACAATGTCGGCCGGAGGCCCGGGATCGAGGTCGAATGCGATGAATTGGGGTCGGTTGATGGCCGGCGCGACGTGTAAAAATGTATGCAGTTCGAGGTCCGCCAGATTCGCGGCCCACACCAGAGCTGGGAGATCGTCCATCACGCAATAATTGATTTCGCCTCCGTCCGTCTTAGGAACGTTCGCTGTCTTGATCCAGTCCGGACGATGAGCTGGACACTGCTTCTCGTAAAAGAAGAACCCTTCCACTCCGTCTGGATAGCGCTTGAGCGTGATTGGTCGATTTTTAAGATGCGGCAGCAGCACATCAGAGATCTGGACGTAATAATCGATGACTTGACCTTTTGTGAATCCGGCCTTGGGGTAGAGGACCTTATCGAGGTTCGTGACGTCCACCTTCGTTCCCGCAATGTCGAGCGTGGCGCGATTTCTTTTCATGCGGAAGGCCCTTCGCGTACGACTTCAGCTGCTTGTTTGTCTTCTCGCAGACCCAGGTAAACCGGTTGCCGGAGGTGATTGTCCTGAGTCCATTCTCCAAATTTCACTTGGCAGACTATCTTCGGTTGGACCCAGTGGCAGTGCTTCATTTCAGATGCGGTGATGGCTTGCCCCCATTTGTTTCCTCGTGGCCGCGGCAGGTCCGCAAACGGACAGCTGTCGGAAGCGATTTTTTCCATTCGGGTATGCAGATTCCGCAAGACGATTTCAGAAAATCCGGTGCCGACCTTGCCGCAGAATATGAGCTCTTTGTTTTGATAGACTCCAATGATGAGCGAACCAAAATATTTTCGGCTCCCTTCCGGATCGGTGTATCCGCCAATGACAAATTCTTGCTCACGCAGCAGCTTCAGCTTGATCCATTTCCCGCTGCGAGCCCCTGCCTCGTATATCGAGTTCTTCTTTTTGCCGATTAAACCTTCCAGCCCAACCTTCCGCACTTCTTCAATAAGCGAATTCACATCTTCACCCAGAGTCGCAGAATAACGGATCAGGTTGTCTCGTTCCGGAAGGACCGATTCCAGGATCGACTTCCTTTCCGCAAGCGAGCGTGCACGCAGGTCTTTGCCGTTGAGCCGGAGGATATCGAAGACATAATAAAAGAGCGGCGGTTTCTTTTTACCCATTTCGAACTGCTGAAGCAGCTGAAACGAGGAACGTCCTTGCGGGTCCAACGCGACGATTTCGCCGTCAATAATGCACTCTTGCACCCTCAGCGCGGAGACCGCCTCCAGGACCGCCGGAAATTTGGAGCCGAGATCCTTGTTGTTGCGAGAGAGCAATCGAACTTCGTTGCTTCCTTTAAGTGCAAGAGCGCGAAATCCATCAAACTTGATTTCATATTGCCAGTCACCAACTTTTGGTGGCTCCGAAATCAGCTTTGCCTTCATCGGCTCGATAAAACCCGGAACGGGAATCGAGCGCAGTCGCTTTGTCCTGGAGATATTGGAATTCCAAATTCGATCGCCGTTGGCGAGTTGTTTCATGGTTTTTCCCGAAACGGCAGAACTATCATCAACCTCTTTTGAAACCGGTTTCATGCTTTCGCCGCCGCGCACCAGGAGCCAGGTGTTCTCCTCGCGAAGCCTGACAAAATACCATTCCCCAGAAAGTTTTTTGCCATGAAGGACGAAGTGCAGTTTACCATTCCGCAGATCTTTGACGGGACTCTTGGAAAGCGCTTCGTAGGTTCCACAGTCCCATATCATGACGGTACCACCTCCGTATTGTCCTTTGGGAATTGTGCCTTCGAAATCAATATAGGAAACCGGGTGATCTTCGACCTGCACGGCCAATCGCTTCTCGCCTCGTTCGTAGGGCACCCCTTTTGGGACAGCCCAGGATTTCAACTTGCCGGCCAGTTCGAGGCGAAAATCATAGTGAAGTCGCGTCGCTGCGTGTTTTTGAATGACAAAACGGCGCTCAGCTTCCCGGGGCTTCGAATCGAGCGGTTCAGCCGTTTTGGTGAAATCGCGCTTTCGTTTGTATTCCTTAAGTGACATCGGCAAAGTTTCAGGAGCCTATCGACCTATGCAGCTTTCTTACGGCTGCCTGCTTTCGATGGCTTCTTAGCCGTCTTTTGCGAAGTTTGTGCAGTCTTGGTGGATGTCTTTTCAATACTCTGTTGCAGGACCGAAACGAGATCCACAATTTTCGAGGATTTGGCGTGCCTGGAGGGAGCAGGGGCTGACGCGTTCGGGTGCTCAATTTTTTCTTCGATCATTTTCTCCAGAGCGTCCCGATAATCGTCGCTATAATCTTCTGGTCGCCATTTGTCTGTCATACTCGAAACGAGCTGCTTTGCCATCGCCATTTCCGGCTTCGTCGGAGCTTTTTCTGTGAGAGCCTTGAAGTCCGAAGCGTCGAGAATCTCATGAGGGAAATGCATAAGCTCAAGCATCAGACCGCGCCCTTGTGGCTTTAACGCAGCAAGGTGTTGCCGAGTCCGGATGACGACTTTTGCGATAGCGATTTTGCCCGTCTCCTTGAGCGTATCCCTAAGCAGGATATAAGCTCGATCCCCCCCTTTGCTCGGCTCCATATAGTACGGCTTATAGAATAGAAGGGGATTCACCTCAGCCATGGCGACGAATTTCAAAATTTCCACCGTCTGAGTCGCCTCAATGTCGACTCGCGCAAAATCTTCTTCCTTGAGGATAACGAATTTCCCTTTCTCGTACTCATACCCTTTTACGATTTTATCCCAAGGCACCTCCTTCCCATCCGATTCAGCCACGCGTTTGTAATTGACCGGGCTAAGGTCTGAGACCCGGAGCAATCGGAACTTCAATTCGTCGTGCCTTGTCGCCGGGTAAAGGGAAACTGGGATGTTGACCAGCCCAAAATTGATAGCCCCTTTCCAAATGGATCTCATAGTCAATTGCTGATACACATATCATTCGCAGCTCGCATTATCCCTGGTGGTGCCTTCATCAGTCTTGGACTTAGCGCACCAGCCCATTTAGCACGCGAAGCGCCGCCTCCCCTTTTCCTTGCTCGAGCAACCAGATCGCGCGGTGTATCCCTTTTTTGAGCTCTGCAGCGTCCTCCTCTCCTTCCACCGGGTCAGGGAGCGGAAAATAAACGATCTTTTCTAAAGGAACCGGCTTTGGAGCGGGCTTGGGATTCTGAGGATTTGGATCGGACCCAGGCTTCGACCGTTTCGTCGGCCGGTTATCGCGCTGAGATCTCGAAACGGGGTCTTCATTTAGAAGCTCGTATTTGACGCCCACAATTCGAAGGCCTGCATACGCTTTGATCGATTTGGGAAAAACGAGGATTTGCCCAGTCACCCCTTTCTCGAATCCCACGATACCGTAGTCCGCGGTATGTCCGGTGCCTCCCTGGTGCACGGTCATTACACGGTGCGTCTTGATTGCTTTTTGGAGGATTCGGTCATTGCGTGGATCCCTGAGCATCAGATGCACGTTTGGTCTTCCCGCCTTTTCGACCACCGCGGAAAAACGGATTGCCTTCACTTGAGAATGTTCGCTTGAGCATCGACGCGCGGACTTCGCAGATCTGCTCGGCGAGTTCCGTGGCCTTCGCGCTATTTCTTCACATTGAGGACGCGCCAAAATACCGGGCAATTTTAGCCATTAGTGCGTTCGACAGAGAAGTGGTACGAGCCGTGCTACTACAAAGTAGTAGATCGATCGAAAGGAGTTGTGAAAATGAAATTATTGCGTGCCCACGCTAAATCATTGGATCGGAAATCTTGTACTCAGACTGTGCGTGGATTTTCGCCTGTAAATGCTCCTTTCGACGACGAAACGAACCCATGGCAACAATACTGGGGAGAAGCATACGGCCCGGAATTGAAGCAGCACTTATTGAAGCCCGTGTTTCGCAGGCTCGAGGCGGAAGAAAAGATTGGCAATTTAATTATTGATGCTGGCAGCGGTGCCGCCCCTGTGACGCGACTGATCGATCAAAAGCCGGTACGTAAGCGAATCTGTGTCGATATAGCTGCCGATAACGGTGCTTCGCCAGACATTCTGCGGGTCAGACTAGATTTAGAGCAGGTGGGTCAGTTTGAGACAGTGAGTTTCCGAAAAGCACTGCTGAGGGTCTGCGCGTTTCTTTCAATAAATCCTAAATCAGGGGCAAAGACAGAACGCGCAGATACAATCGTCTTTTCGGATACATTGAACTACGTGGATTTTCGAAAAGTCCTGAAAGGCTTTTCGAAATGTCTCAAACCAGGCGGGAGAATTATAATCTTCAATTTGCCCCATCGAGGTAATCGATCGTTGTTTTCCGACAAAGGTCTCAAAAACAATTACCAGCTGTACGCATTCTTGGCCGAGCAGGATTTTGAGACTGAATACAAAGCGTTTCCCAAAAGGCCTCGGAGCGAAACGGACGAATCAGAAGAACTGATCATACTGGTCGCAAGAAAAAGCGGCTCGCAGTGGGCATGATTTTGGCAGGACTGTTACCTTCGCCGATTCCGCTTCATTTGATCACGCGAGATCGAGGCCAATCTATCGGCATCAAAAACTAAAATCGAAAATGTGTTGCTTCGGTAACTCGCTCGCGCCCCTTTAGGCCGCATCGCCGTGGAGTGTCGGTTCCTGGGGCTCCGCTTCGCGTTACCCAGGCTGTGGTTCTGCCACGCCTTCGGCGCTTAAAGAGTTAGAGTTTGTAAAACTACGACGGAATTGTTCTGCTCAAGGTGAGAATGGATCCGGAGGACGATGAAGCGCTGTTGCAAGAGCAAAGATTGGTCGACTTGTCGCCGTTAGCACGTGAGGTGCCCAATATTGATGCAGCTGTCGCTGAAATCGCTCGGTATTCGGCCGAATTAACACTACCTCAAGGCACCATTCACGTCATCAGTGACGTACACGGCGAAGATCAAAAATTGCGCCACGTGATCAATAACGCCTCGGGAACGCTACGTCCGCTCGTTGAGCGACTCTTTCAAGAGCACCTGACTCCTATGCATTTTCAGGAGTTGTTGACCCTGATCTTTTATCCGGCGGAAATGGTTGGAAGATTGGAACGCACATTGCGCACTCCGCAACAGCAAAAAAAGTATGCATTGAGGATGCTCCACGAGTTGTTCGCCGTTGTTCGGGTGTTGGCTGCGCGGCACAGCTTGAACCATGCGACAGCGATTTTCCCTGTCGAGTACCGCGAACTGTTCACCGAAATTTTACACGCGCCGGGTGCAGGGAGAGATCGAGCCTACACCGAAGCGATTGTCGACGCATTGGCTGAGCAGGGATCCCTCTTGCGTCTGATTCACTTGACCGGACGCGTGATTCGCAATTTGACGATCGATGAGCTGATCATTGCCGGGGATTGTTGGGATCGGGGCCCGCGGGGTGATCGGGTGGTCGAATACCTTATGCAACAACCCAACGTAACGGTCACGTGGGGTAACCACGACGCGGCGTGGCTAGGCGCCGCTCTGGGTCAGGAAGTTCTGATTTGCCAGGTGTTGAGGATTTCTTTGCGCTATCAACGGCTGTTGCAACTCGAAGAAGGTTATGGCATTCCGCTGGCCCCGCTGGATTTGCTGGCCCGGAACGAGTATGCAGATGATCCCACGGAAAGTTTTGCGGTCAAAGGCCGGGAAATGTGGGACGCGAGAAGCATGCATTTGATGCATAAGGCGGCCGCTATCATGCAGTATAAACTCGAAGGGCAGGCGATCAGCCGTCATCCTGAGTGGGGATTGGAACACCGCCGGCTCCTGCATCGCATTGATTTTGCCGCCGGTACTATCGAATCGGAGAGTGTCGTTCATCCGTTAAGGGACGCATTTTTCCCAACTCTTGATTTGGCAGATCCGTATCGCTTAAGCGGGGAGGAGACAGCATGTCTTGAGCGCCTGCGAGCATCTTTTCTGGCAAGCCGAAAGCTGGCGGACCAGGTACGTTGGATGACAGCTCGCGGACACATGCATGTGGTGCGAGAAGGTCATCTCATTTTCCATGGCTGCGTGCCGGTCGATGAAAAGGGAGAATTTTTGCCAATGTCGGTCGCTGGGCGATTCTATCGCGGTAAGGCTCTCTTTAACGCGATAGAACGCGAAGTTTATCGGCTAGTGGAGCGCCCGTCTGCGGCGAAAGAGGATCTGGATCTGTTTTGGTATCTTTGGAGCGGGCCGCATTCTCCCTTATTTGGAAAGGACCGCATTACGACTCTGGAGCGCGATCTTATCGCAGACTCGCGCACGCACCACGAAACGAAAAATCCTTACTTTCGATTGATCCACGAGGAATGGTTCTGTGAAAAAATTCTTGCTGAATTTGGAGTCGATCCGACCGAAGGCATGATCGTCAATGGACACGTGCCGGTGAAAGTTGAAGAAGGGGAATCACCTCTTAAGAAATCGGGCAAAGCCGTTACGATTGACGGAGCGTTTTCGCGAGCGTACGGCGACCATGGATTTACGCTAGTCTTGGAACCGCGGCGTACATTTATCGCCACTCATCACAAGTTTAAGTCCATGGAGGCGGCAATTGAACAAGGGGCTGATATTGTGCCGAGTCGAACCGTTGTGCGCGAGTCAGACGAACCTCGGCGCGTGGCAGGCAGCCAACGAGGCCGGCAACTGCGCTTTTCGATCGATCGCCTCAAGCAGTTGATCGAAGCGTATCGAAATCACGATCTTCCGGAGCGCTTCCCAACATAGGGCCCGTTTGTTGAAGACGATATGGTTAAAACATTCGGTAGATATGTTGTAAGTTAAGACGTGACCCTTACGTGATTCTCGTGACCCTTACGTGATTCTCTACGCTGCCGTCAAAACGTAGGATAGGCGTCTCGCCTGTCCAGGGAATATCCTTTTTGGGAGGAGCTCCATAAAATGACCAAGCTCCTTCTTCGTGCCAACCGGACGACACCTCATGCCTTGTTGCAGTTCCGAATCAAGTTCTCGATTGCTTCTGCGAATCCTTCGTCGTCCATTCCGGCAGTGACCGTGTTGGCTGATTTCCTTACCTCGTTGCTGGCTTGCCCCATCGCAATCGAGTACCCACTTTTTCTAAACATCGGAACGTCGTTCGGCATATCGCCGATTGTCGCAAACTCTGCTGTCGGGATTTGGAGAAGTTCAGAGAGTATATCGACGACCGCACCCTTGTTCGCATTGGGGTGGGTTACGTCGAGGTAGAAAGGATACGATCGCGCTGCAAAGACCAGTGGCTCACCATTGCGGGATTGAGTGGTCGATTTTGCGTGCGAATAAATCTGAAACTCCTCCTGAATCGCCTTCTCGACTTTTGCGACCAGGGCATAATCGTCACTCACTCCGAGAATTTTAGCGACACCTTCGGTTAGCGCTGTTTCAAAATCTTCGACTGGAATGGGCGAAAAGCCGATTACACTCTCTTCTTTTGCGCGATGAGGAGCGTCCAGGTTGCGCACATACCAGTTGGCGCCGGCGTAGACCCACACATCGAGGCCGCGTTCGTCGATTCGGTCAATCACACATCGAGCGATTTTGTTGTGGAGTGTTTGTTGTTTGATGACCTCCAGCGTGCGCGGGTCGACCAGCATCCCACCGTTAAAGGCTGCAATAGGAGCAGATAGAGCGACCTGTTCGGGGATCATTCTCATTCCGCGCGGCGGCCGAGAGCTTGCGACAGTGAATCTAATTCCCGCCTCCTCGAGATGCCGGATCGCGGCCTTTGCCCGGTCGGTGATCCTCTTCCGGCTGTCGAGGAGCGTTCCGTCTACATCGGACAGAACAATCGAGATTTTTTTTGGATGCATTCGTAGAAGGGTTACCGGATGACGGCATATTTCCTGGTCTTGAAAAATTTTGCTCCCGAAGGTGTCGTTGTGCTGTTTCGTTCGACGAGGAAGGGTTGGATTGTCCGCACGTAACTCGGCTGAATCGAGTCCAATTGAGACATCAGACATTTCATGCTCGAACTCGCCAGGGCCGAAAAATCCTGCTTGATCGTTGAAAGAGGAGGGCGAAAAAAACCGGCCTCAGGAATGTCATCAAATCCGACCACTGACATGGTGCCGGGAATTTGGATTCCGTTTTCTTCGAAAGCGCGGATCGCTCCGAGCGCCATTTGATCATTTGCAGCAACGAGCGCAGAGTATTTGCCCCAGTTCTGAGCGACAAGTTTCTGCGTCGTTTCAAAGCCCGACTCCGCTGTCCAATCTCCTGCAATAACAGGCCCAGGAGTCAGACCGGCTGCCTTTAGTTCTTTGAGCCAACCTTCGAAGCGGAGCTCCGACGCCCGCCAGAATGCGGGCCCCTGCAGATACGCGATCTTTCGATGCCCGAGTTGAATCAGGTGTTGCGTGGCGATGCGAGATCCCAGTATTTGATCGATGTAGATCGCAGGGCATTTAAATCCCAAGTCAGAATCGACGGCGACGATCGGAATATTGCGACAGACATCCCGGAGATCACGCAGATCAATCCGGAAAGGAATGTGTAGCAGAATACCGCAAACCTGGTGAGCGCAGAGTTCGGTCACGGCACGTCGGATCTCTTGCGAGCTTTGTTCGACAATCCCGCTGAACATGAAGCTCAAGCCCGTTTCTTTGCTGGCTTGCTCGCAATTGGCCAGTATCTGGGCCGGTCCATAGAAGCTCGTGGCGAAGGTCACCAGGCCAACGGTGGTAGAGCGTTGACTGGCGAGTTGTCGTGCGGTCATGTTGGGTCGGAACCGGACCTGTTCCATTATTGCCTGGACCTTTTCCCGGGTCGCGGGCGAGACATGACGCATCCCGTTTAAAACGCGCGAGACCGTTTGATACGAGACCCCGGAGAGTTCAGCGATATCATTGATCGTCAGGTTGTTGCTCTTCTTTCTCTGGGAAGGTCTCACGGTCTTAAGGTGAATCGCTTTTCGGAAGGAATGTAAAGCTGGTCGAACGAATTCTGCTTGTCAAAAAAGGAGTCGCGCACTACTTCTTGTGAGCGCTCACGGAGCTAGCTTCCTCCCGGACGATGAAACCTGTTTCTGTCGGATTAGACTCTGAATCTACGTTTCATCTCATGATGAAGTCATGGGCTCACGTCGAGCGCGTTCCAATCCCAAAAAATAAAATGAATTCATTCAAGCTTGGTTTTACGGCATTCGCGGTAAGCCTGATGTCGTTTTCCCTGTGCGCGGCTGCTCAGGACAAAGGTACGATCGGCATCGCGATGCCGACCAAAACGTCCTCTCGATGGATCGCGGACGGTGACAACATGGTCAAGGCTCTCCAGAGCAAGGGCTACAAAACCGATCTGCAGTATGCCAACAACAATATCCCAAACCAGCTGGCGCAGATCGAGAACATGATCACAAAAGGTGACAAAGTTCTTGTGATTGCGGCGATTGACGGGACGACCTTATCCAATGCCCTTCAAAAGGCTGCTGATGCTGGAATCAAGGTCATTTCCTACGATCGTTTGATCCGCGGCACGCCCAATGTCGACTACTACGCGACTTTCGACAATTTCAAGGTCGGCGTACTGCAGGCAGAGTCAATCGTGAAAGAACTCGGCTTGAAAGATGGCAAAGGCCCTTTCAATATTGAGCTCTTCGGGGGATCTCCGGACGATAACAACGCCTTTTTCTTCTATGACGGCGCAATGTCCGTCCTGCAGCCGTACATAGACAGCGGTAAATTGGTGGTCCGAAGCGGCCAGACAGGGATGAAAAAAGTTGGAACATTGCGCTGGGATCCCGCGACTGCTCAGGCCCGTATGGAGAACCTGCTTTCGGCTTACTATAGCGATAAGCGTGTCGACGCAGTCCTTTCTCCTTATGACGGCCTTAGCATCGGGATTTTGTCGGCGCTCAAGGGCGTCGGTTATGGAACTGAAAGTCAGCCGATACCGGTCGTGACTGGACAGGACTGCGAGATTCCATCGGTCAAATCGATCATTGCTCACGAACAGACATCCACAATTTACAAGGACACTCGCGACCTGGCAAAGGTCACCGTTTCAATGGTGGACGCCTTGCTGAACGGAAGCAAGCCCGAGATCAATGACACCAAGACATACAACAATGGAGTTAAAGTTGTGCCGTCTTACCTGTTGAATCCGGTGCTAGTCGATATCTCGAACTATAAGCAAGTCCTGATCGACGGCGGTTACTATTCAGCTGACCAATTGAAGTAACTGGCGGGCTTCGGAAGATGAATCGTTGCACGCGTTGATCTCGCGAATGGGCGCAGAAGTAGTTGCGACATCCTCGAATAGGCGCGTGTTTCGACTCTCAATTTTAGTAGGCTGGCGAATCATAACCACTTAAGAATGAATATTCTGGAAATGCGGGGGATCACCAAGACTTTCCCCGGAGTTAAAGCACTTGAAAACGTGAATCTTTCGGTTCGCGAGTGCGAAATCCACGCTCTGGTTGGGGAGAACGGCGCCGGCAAATCCACGCTGATGAAAGTCCTAAGCGGTGTTTACGCCTCCGGGACCTATAGCGGACAGATCTTCTTTCAGGACAAAGAGATCCATCTTCGCGGCATCTCTGACAGCGAGAAGTTAGGAATTATCATCATTCACCAGGAACTCGCGTTGGTGCCGCTTTTGTCGATCACCGAGAACATGTTCCTCGGAAACGAACAAGCCAAGGGCGGTATCATCGACTGGAACATCGCAGAAACGCGTGCGCGGGAGCATCTTAACCAGGTCGGACTCAAGGAATCCCCAGATACCCTCATCACGAATATCGGCATCGGAAAACAACAACTTGTCGAAATTGCGAAAGCGTTGTCCAAGGAGGTTAAGGTTTTGATTCTGGATGAGCCGACGGCAAGTCTCAATGAAAACGACAGCGACGCGTTGCTCACGCTTTTGCTGGAGTTTAAGCAAAAGGGAATCACATCGATATTAATTACGCACAAGCTGAACGAGGTTAAGAAAGTCGCGGATCGGATCACCGTTTTGCGTGACGGCAAAACCATTGAAACCTTGGACGCGCAGAATATCAGCGAATCCCGAATCGTCAAAAGCATGGTTGGGCGCGAAATGGTCGACCGTTACCCGAAGCGAACTCCCGATATTGGGAAACCCATATTCGAAATTAAAAATTGGGTAGCCTACCATCCAATTCACCAGGAGCGGCAGGTCATCAAAGGGGTCGACCTTTTTGTCAGAGAAGGTGAAGTCGTCGGTATCGCGGGATTGATGGGTGCAGGACGGACTGAGTTCGCAATGAGTGTTTTCGGGAGATCTTACGGGTGCAAGATCAGCGGCGATGTTCTTCTGCGCGGCAAGAAAATTGATTGCAGCACGATCGGTAAAGCCGTTGGAAATGGGATAGCCTATGTGACCGAAGATCGCAAAACCTACGGATTGAACCTCATCGATCAGATAAAAAACAACATTACGATCACGAATCTCGCGGGCATATCCAAGATGGGCGTCATCGATCAAATGCGGGAACTGAGGGTAGCTAATGAGTATCGCCTGAGAACCAATATACGCTCTTCGAGCGTCGATCAGATCGTAGGAAATCTCAGTGGCGGAAATCAGCAAAAAGTTGTTCTTAGCAAATGGTTGTTCGCCGAACCGGAGATCCTGATCCTGGACGAACCGACACGCGGAATTGATGTCGGAGCAAAGTACGAGATTTATACGATCATCGGCAACTTAGCGAACGGAAAAAAGGGCGTTATCGTCATCTCTTCGGAGATGCCCGAGTTACTCGGGATCTGTGATCGAATCTATGTGATGAACGAGGGGAAATTTGTCTCCGAGATGGAGGCCAAAGAAGCTTCCCAAGAGAAAATTATGAGCGCTATTCTTTACGCAGACACAGGGAAATCATGAGCATTGAAACGACATCAAGTCCACCGAAATTCCAGGCGAAACAGGCCAAATCCGGCGGCCAAGTCAATCTCCGCGAGTACGGCCTATTGATTGCCCTCATCGCAATCATGCTATTTTTTCAGTTTCAGACTCACGGCACGTTGTTTAGGCCAGTTAACCTTACCAACTTGGTACTCCAGAACAGCTATGTCATTATAATGGCTCTGGGCATGTTACTGGTGATTGTTGCCGGTTACATCGATCTGTCAGTAGGCTCCGTCGCAGGATTCATTGGCGGGTTGAGCGCAGTAATGATGGAAAATTATGGCATCGACTACCGCATTTCAATTTTTCTCTGCTTGATCGCCGGCGGCCTGATCGGCGCAGCCCAGGGCTATTGGATTGCGTATCACAAGATACCGTCGTTTATCGTGACATTGGCGGGCATGTTGATTTTTCGCGGATTGACACTTGTGTTGCTCGGAGGCGGTCAAATCGGCCCATTTTCACCTTCGTTTCAGCATCTGAGTTCAGGGTTTATTCCCGACTTCCCTCTGCTGAAGGGTTTCAGGACCACCAGCATGTTGCTTGGAGTATTTGTCGCGGCGTTCATGTTCATTAGCAATTTTCGCCGGAGACTGAGTCGCCAGAAACACCTATTCGAAACGAGTTCATTAGTGTTCTTTCTGCTGGAAAATGTCCTCATTTCAGGAATCGTGTTGTACATTAGCTATCAGCTCTCGTCCTACAATGGATTCCCGAACATTCTGGTGATCATGGGTGTCCTGATAGCCGTTTTTGCTTTCATCACGACTCGAACGACTATCGGTCGGCGCATCTACGCACTGGGCGGTAATCAAAAGGCTGCTAAACTCTCAGGCATCAACACCGAAAGACTGTCATTCGGCACCTTCGCGACGATGGGTGTATTAGCTGCACTTGCAGGTCTGGTGGTTACGGCACGACTCAACTCGGCAACACCGGAGGCCGGGCTCGGTTTCGAACTCGACGTGATCGCTGCAGTTTTTATCGGCGGCGCGTCAGCTTCAGGCGGCGTTGGTAAGGTGATGGGAGCCGTCATTGGCGCCTTCATCATGGGCGTGATGAACAACGGCATGTCCATCATGGGTGTCGGCATTGACTGGCAGCAGGTGGTAAAGGGATTGGTCTTGTTAGCCGCAGTGATTTTTGACGTGTACAACCGGAACAAGGTCTAGCCAAAGCATCTCAACGGAAAAGACGGTTGTCGGTTGTCCAATTCCGGATTGATCCGAATAGCAAGAAGATAGCGAGACCTGCGACTGTTCTGCGTCCGGTACTGCCTCATTGGATGAGATAGTCCCAAGCGCCGAAGGCGCGAATGGATTTTAGCCTGGGGTGACGCGAAGCGGAGCCCCAGGTTAGGTTTCAGAGTAGAGCAAGCGCTGAAAGCGCAGACAGCAAAAAGCCGTAGGGTTCGGAATTGAGAGAGCCTAACAGAGTAGCCTAAAAATCACTTTCAAAACGTGTTATAAATCACGATCTTTTCTCAAAAGCTTTCACACGCCCACTTCGTCGCCTCGCACCTCATTGTAACTGCGTAACGAGGATCTGTTCTGAACATTTTGTAGCCTGTGCAGCTCAGGAATTTCTTCGGTCTCGTCAATTCTGCCGTAATCGACCGTCCACAGGCGCTCTTTGCTCTGCTCGTAGATTTCGACGAATCGGCGATTCCATTCAATCTGATCGTAATTATAGTCCCCAAAACTTTGAACTGGAGCGACAATCACGGTATCGACGCCGACAATGGAGGCAGCGAGGCGTACCCCTAGTCGCTCAAAATCTTCTGCGGTCATGCCGAAGAGTGGGCTTGTTTCGTCTATCCTATGCCGGACAGTCATAACGACCGGGAACGTGATCAAATGGTCAAACTCGAGTTTTATCTGGGAAAAGCGTCTCATTTCTTCTCCTTCGGCCGTGATGATGCTTCGCATCAAGATCATACGGAATTCGGGCTCGACCATCGCCTGATGCCGCAGGTTGGCCACCCGAATCATTAAATGGGGTATACCATCAAACGGAGCAATGACTGCTACACTGCTGAAATGCACTCGCGCTGTCGGACGAGAGAACCTCACGAAAATCAAACCAGTTATCACGGCCAGCCCAAACATTCCGACCATGATCTCCATCATGGCGATCAAGTGTCCGTAGAACGTCTCCGGGTACATGTGTCCGTAGCCGACCGTTGCCAAAGTTTCCACGCTAAAGAAGAAAGCGTCGCAAAATGACCATGGTCGCATTTCCGCGATGGCATGCGGCTGGAGCAGGTACAACGTAGCAAACAGACCGTTGACGAGGAGGTAGATAATGAAGAGGACGGCAGCAAACCGAGGCCAATTCAGAGTCAAAACCAGATGGTATGTGTCCCGTAAATCGAAGTTCTTGGCGTTCAGCTTAACAAATTCGAATTGACCGGACCGAACCCGGATTTTGCGTCGACTTATCCTCATAACTGATCAAACAAGGAATCCAAGCTGTAGTGGGCCCGTTTTGGCAAGTAAAGAAGATCGGATCCGTTGGTTTGTGGTTTCGACGATAATAGATGGAAATTCAGTCTGAAGGACCAGAGTCCCGCTTACGCCTTCGCGCCTCTGATTCGAGGGTTTTGTTTTGGCGCTTTAATTGTCTCTGATTTTGGTCCCGACTGGACGTAGTGAGCCTTGATGATAGCCGCAATCAATCCTGGGAACCTCTTTTCGACTTCTGAGCAGCGGGAAGTGTTGTGCATTTCCACCCCTCGGCGTTCACTCCGGATTAAGCCTGCTTCTCTCAGTGCCTTGAAATGGAGAGAGAGGGTTGATTTAGGAATGGTTTTTTCGCTAACGTTCAAAAAGTTCGAACAATTGCGCGAGCAGTTCGAGTCGACGATCTGGGCAAAAATGGCCACACGCACCGGGTCTGAAAGGGCGTGGAGGATGGCTTCGACTGTAATATCTTCAACCGAAGGGTGAAACAGCGGCCTCATATGAGCGCAGCATACTCGCACTTGACACCTTGTTCAATAGTTCATAAGTTCGGAACTATAGAATGAATGCAAGCTCTGCGGGCACGCACGGTTCACAGCTAACTCTGAACAAAAAATAAGGATCACATGAGCAAACTCACAGGTAAAGTCGCTATCGTCACGGGCGGATCCAAGGGGATCGGGGCCGCCATCGCCAAGGCACTCGCCGCGGAAGGCGCCTCCGTTATTGTCAACTACTCATCCAGCAAGGCCGGTGCGGAAACTGTTGTGACGGCCATTACCACGGCTGGTGGCAAGGCTGTGGCCGTTGCTGGAGACGTTTCAAAGGCGGCGGAGGCGCAGGGCATTGTTGACGCAGCCATCAAAAGCTTTGGCCGCCTCGATATTCTGGTGAACAACTCCGGCGTGTACGAATTTGGCCCGATCGAAGCGGTCACCGAGGAGCAGTTCCACAAGATGTTTAACATTAATGTACTAGGTCTTTTGCTCACCACGCAGGCAGCTCTCAAACATCTTGGCGAGGGTGGCAGCATCATCAACATTGGTTCTGTGGTCAGTCGGATTACGCCTCCGGCAAGCTCGGTTTACTCGGCTACTAAAGGGGCTGTCGATGCGATTACCGGCGTGCTTGCTCGCGAGCTCGGCCCGAGGAAGATCCGCGTGAATGCGCTGAATCCCGGTATAGTCGAGACCGAAGGCACTCACAGTGCCGGCTTTATCGGTTCGGATTTCGAGACTGGAGCAGTCGCTCAGACACCGCTTGGCCGAACCGGGCAGCCCGGTGATATTGCTTCCGTGGCTGTCTTCCTGGCCTCAAATGATTCCGCGTGGCTCACCGGTGACCAGTTACTAGTGGGCGGGGGACTTCGTTAGGCGAAGCTCTTTGGAGGCCAAGTTTTCAGAGATTTTCGCATTCCCGAGCCACTCGCAGAGCGGCTCGGGAGGATTCTTTGAGTACGATCGTTGAGAATCGTTCCCTGGGTTCAATCAGCTCGGAGAAAGAGAGCGACAAGAGCAGAATGCCTACGGAAAGAGGAAAAGATTGCATTTAGGCATAATGGCGTTAAAGTGTACGCCATATGGCTAAAAGAGAGCGAATCAACGAGCCGGCCAACTATAAGTTGAACGTCGCGGAAGGTTCTTCGAAGGCCGACTACCACGTCAGCGCAGGTGAGGGCTCTGGTCCGGTTACGATCAGGACAGTCCGCAAAGGGTTGTCGATCGGCATTTTCAAAAGTTTGGCCACCAATCTCGATATGAGCGATCGCGAACTGGCGCGTACGCTCAATATACCAAACCGAACGTTCGACCGGCGCCTGGCGCAAGGGATTCTTAGCCCCGAGGAATCGGATCGACTGGCGCGGGTGACAAAGATTTTTAACGAAGCGCGTGAGGTCTTCGGAAGTCCGGAGAAAGCGCGAGGGTGGATGAGCACAGCGTTGGCTGTGTTCGAAGGGGAGACACCGTTGCAGCGTGCGGATACATCGTTGGGGGCTACGCAGGTAGAGGATGTACTCGGAAGGATTGATCAGGGGGTTTACAGCTGATGATCGGCTATCGGCTCGTCCGGGTACGACGAGCCGCGGATGCCTTTAGCGGCGAAGGGGCAAGACGATTCGGGGGACGATGGAATCCAAAAAATAGCCCGGCAGTCTACGGATCGGAACATCTCTCACTGGCTGTGCTTGAGTTTCGAGTCAACCAGGGAGGATATGATCCGGACGATCAATATGTTTATTTCCGGTTCCGGTTTGATGAGGTGTTGATCGAATCGATCGAATCGCCACCGGAGGAATGGCTTGCGCGGTTTAAAGGGGACGGCTCTATCACGGCCGCCCAGGCGTTTGGCAAAGAGTGGCTTTTGCAGAAGCGCTCTGCTGTGCTGTCGGTTCCGAGTTCGGTGATACGGATTGAACGGAATTTTGTTCTTAATCCGCAGCACGTAGACTTCACAAAAATCAAAGTCGAGCGTGGAGAAAAGTTGGAACTGGATCCGCGTCTTTGGAACAAGGCCTAGCCTGGAAATCTCCTGGGTCTTAGCCTCGATATTGCATGAGATGCAATATGCAGCGCGTGCGAGGAAGGCCTCGCAAATCGATGCAGTTTCAAATACGCTGAATCTAGGCTAACCGGCTAATCTGGCGCGGGCGACGGTTGTTCCAAATTGGGGAAACGTTGTTTCGACAGTGGATAGAGAAAGAAGCGGAATGTGAGGGAGGCAATTGCCGAGGTGTTCGAGGTCACGACGTCTAAGAGCGGCGACCGTCGGCTTTTGACTCGAGGGACCGCTTTTGCGATTAGCTCCTCGGTAGCGTTGACCGCCTTTCATGTAGTCGGCGACCGCCTTACAGGGAAGTTCAGAGAAAACCCAATTATACTTCGGTTTCTCGTTAACACTGAAATTGCGGTCACATGTCGCGACGGAGATGCGAGACTGGACGTTGCCGTGCTAGAGTTGGGGGACGCGCTGCCGGCGGATCTGCAGCCGGTTGCTCTAACCTGCGAGGCGAACGATTTGGATGAGTTCCAAAGCGCAGGTCATCCGCTTCAGCGAGGGCCGGATCTTCCTTATATCCATGGGAAGATAGTCAAATTTCAGAGCTCAATTTTTGGTGGCGTACCGGCTATTCTGCTCTATGCAGACGAGGCCGGAAACAAGATGCAGCTTGGCGGAATGAGCGGCGGCCCGGTGCTGGTTGGATCGGATCGGGAACAGGCCGCGATTGGTTTGATACGTTGGAATCCCGAGAGTCCTGACGACAACCGGATTTCAGATGGTGGCCACGTGTACGCCTCGCCCGTTCGGGACATCGTTGAACGGTGGCCGGAGTTCCGGCCTTATACGATCAGTCGAAGCTTGCTCGCAAAATTCGTAAAATATCCATTACCGACGGTGAGCGAAGCCGATTGTTACGATCTGCTGGGTGTCGCTAGATCCGAATACAGCGACCGGTACGCAGACCGCGGTGGGAAGACACCTTACGTACCACGCAACGTAGACGCTGAACTGAGAAACGCGATCAGACAGAAAGCGTTTGTTCTATTAGTCGGGCCTTCGAAAGCCGGAAAAACTAGGACGGCATACGAAGCGCTATTGCACGTTGAACCGTCGAATCGAGTGATCGTTCCATTTCGGGCGGAGGACCTCCCGCGGATCGTCGACGGGTTAATACTTTCGCGGGAACGGGGGAGCGTACTATGGCTAAACGACCTTGATCGGTATTTGAACAAGGGCTCTCTCGACGTGAGGGTAATGAATCTGGTTCTCGGGGAACTCCGAATGAAAATTGTGGCAACGATCCGGAGCAAAGCCTACACCGTGTTAATAGGCAACAGCGACGACGATCTATCTCGGGACGCTCAACAGATTCTCCGGCGCGCGACGTTACTTGAGCTCAACGACCAACTAAGTGAAGAGGAGAGGCAGCGAGCCACGGAGGCGTATCCTGACTTGAATCTTGGGCCGAGCCTTGGCGAATCCTTCATTGCGGGTCGAGTACTGAAGGAACGGTACAAATTTGGCGATCCATCTCTGCGCGCGATCATCCGTGCAGCAAGCGACTGGCGTCGAGCCGGCTTCACATCTCCGATTGTTCGGCACGATCTGTTTGAGTTATTCAAATCCCATCTGAAGACCCTGGCGCCTCAGCTACGCCAAACAGAGCAGGCGTTTAATGCCGGTCTCGATGAGGCATGTAAGCCTGTCGCGCTTTATAGTGCGCTCTTGAGCATCGGGCGGGAGACTGAATCTGGAAGAGAAGAAGAATATTACGTAGTCGACTACGTAAACGACTTTGTAGAGGAAGAGAACCATCCGATTCTGAATGAAGGTTGGAGTCTAGCTCTGAACCGAGTCCAAACCGGTTTCGACTGTATGTCGGTTGGATTTGCGGCACGTGCCCGAGGTCGAGTCGATATCGCTGAGAAGGCTTGGACTTTCGGTATTCAGAAATCGAGCGCCGTATGTTGTTTGAGCCTTGGTTACCTGCTGAGCGAGCAGCGGCGAACGGACCAGGCGGAAGCGGCGTATCGCGAAGCGATCCGGATCGATCCGGCCTATGTACTTGCCTACTACGATCTGGCCATTCTGATGAAAGCCACGAACCGCCTCAAGAAGGCAGAAGAGGCGTACAACCAGGCGTTGCGCATCAACTCTGACTTTGTTCCTGCCCGCTACAATCTTGCGAATCTGCTAAGAGATATGGGACGTTTGCAGGAGGCAGAGGGAGCCTACCGGGCGGCTTTGAGGGTCGATCCGAATAATTCGAGTGTTCTTGGCAATCTGGGCAAGTTACTGAAGGACCAATCGCGTTCGCAAGAGGCGGAGGCTTTGTACCGATCGGCGTTACGGGTTAACCCGAAAGACACGGTGACGCTCAACAATCTTGGCGACTTGATGAGCGAAAAAGAAAATCGATTACCGGAAGCCGAAGCCGCATTCCGTGAAGCCATCCGAATCGATTCGAAAGACGCCAAGTCGTATACGAATCTAGGTAAGTGCTTAAAGTTGCAGGGTCGCCTGCAGGAAGCCGAAACGATGTATCGGGAAGCGATCCAGATCGATCCGGCTTATGCGATGGCGCACAACAATCTGGGCAACCTGCTAAAGTTACAACATCGTGCATCGGAGGCAGAAGCGTCTTATCGTGAATCGATTCGGGTAGATCCCAACTATGCACTCGCCTACTTGAATTTGGGACTTTTTCTAAGGGCGCAGAACCGTTTTCAAGAGGCCGAAACAGTGTACCGCCAAGCGCTGCGGATAGACCCCGAATATGGAGATGTCCACTACAACTTTGGAAATCTGCTGCGAATTCAAGGACGATCGACGGAAGCAGAAGCGGCCTACCGAAATGCGATGCGGGTCAATCCGAAGAATATCAACGCGTTGAACAACCTTGGCCTGATCATGAAGGAGCAGGGCAGGTGGCGAGACGCGGAAGCCGCGTTCCGGGAAGCGCTTCAAATCGACCCGCAGTTTATGCCGGCGCATTTAAATCTTGTAGGTCTGCCGAGCGGTCGGAATCGTCCGCGATAGGAAAGGTGGATTGTTCTGTCAAAACAGCGCTGAAATTTCACGAGCGCTGCCGCGATCGCGGGTATTGTCGTCTACCTGATTTTACAACAGCGGAAAATCAACCGTGGTATTGCGGCGGCGATAGGGATGTCCACTGTCGTCATGCTGCGATTCGCAGCGATTATCTGGCATTGGCAATCGCCCACATTTCATGTCGCACAGCGGGCGTTCGATGCGACGCTGTTTTCCGCTGGCCTCAATACTCTTCAATTAGCTCTCAACCTCAATGAGGCGGATGGGGCTCATGAGGCCTATGGGACTGCTACTATGAACAGTAAAGCTGCCAGCCCGCACGAGTAGCACTCACCCTAGCAAGTTCGCCATGTATTGAGAGGGGGTGAAATTTTCGATAAGAATTTCAGTTCTGCCATCGCGGTGCATGCGGACCTGGGAGACATTGATTTCGGGTGTCTTGTGTGGCGCGAACAAAATATCATCATGTGTCGCGTTCTTGCTGTCCGCGAATTTGTCGGGGGTTAAATGACCGCCAAGATGATCGCTTCTTCCAGTTGCTACATGGATCGTACCGAGAATTTTTTCATCCTGAATATCTCGGCCTGACACGGGCAAGAGCTGAGTCCCAAAACCAAGCTCGCCCAATTCTCCTGTCACCGGATCGGAATGGATTTTTTTCCGATGAGTTTCGATCGTCAGAGGGTCTCCTTCAAGAAGCTGCGAGTCGACAATCCGACCCCCTTCAACTGTCATCAAGCCAATCGTTCCGTCTTCGAACTTGAGAGGGAAAAGTCCCGAAGCGCTCGTGGGCACGAAATAAATTTCTCCTGCGGGCAGATTTGCAATATCGGGTCCGCCACGACAGAGTCCGTGGCTTTTCTGCGCTTCCTGCTGACCGAGCTCAAGACGCAGCGTGTGCAGATCACCAGCAACGGAAAAGTCGATCTCGACCCAGTCTGCGTTCGTCATCCCCAGCCGCAACTTTTCGGCATTGTGGCTCACCATGTCGTAGTCCACAGCCAATCCGGTTTTCAGTATTGTCTGGTTAAGCCCGTGCAATGTTGCTCCACGAAAACCGTATCGCCGGGCGAATGCAGTCAAAGGCGCAGTGGCCGAGAATGTCGAGATACAGAGGATGAGATCGTATTCCGGATAGACATTTCGTTCGAGGCTCACTTTCTTGCCCTGCGGAGTCACAGCGAGATCCGGGAGATCAAGGTTACTCCCTCCGGTAATCGTGTAGGCGAATAGATCACCGCCTCGAAGTTTCAGCTCATCGAGTACGCCCTCCTTGAAACCTTCGTAAAACACCTCGTATGCGTGCCGTTGAATCGTGAGAAGGGAATCTTTCAAAAACCGAAAGTCCACCACATCGTCAGGATCTTGAAGATCGATCAGTATTGCGACCCGTTCCCCAGGCCTTGGTGAGAAAACTGTTCGCAGCAGGCGAGACAAACTGAACACCGGGAAAGTTGCCGGGACCGTGAGATGATTTTCAGCGATCATAGTCATAAGTTTTAGTTCTCCTTCGCTTCGCGATTTAGTGCAGGATTTGATTCAAGACTCTGCGCATCGTCGGATAGCGCGTGCAAACTAGACGCGGAAGTGACAACCCTATGTCAGGAGAGTTGCAAAAAGGCTGTAGCAAAAATCAATCGAACTGGCGGCATTCAAGGAGGAACAGAGCCGTTGGCTTGCGCAAAACCCACCTCCGTGAACCTATGAACAGACACAGGAGTTCAGTCGCCGCTTTTCAGAGAAAATCCATCGTTGGCTCGACGCAGGCTACGGTGCATGCGTTCTAGGGCGCCCGGAGGTTCTCTCGATGGTCGAAAGTGTTTTAAGCCACTTCGATGCTCAACGCTATGTGCTCGGCGAGCACGTCGTGATGCCGAATCACGTCCACGCTTTAGTCCAGCCGCTCGGGCATCACACCCTTCCGTTTGAGTAAAGGATTGCTAAGACCCAAGCGCCCATTCATTGAGAGTGAAACCATTTCTTCGCGATTTGACGGTCCGGTGGGATTCAATGTGTTCGACGAGAAATTTCGCGTCGCGCGCGACACCTGAAAATCGTCCGGAACCCCAAGTGTATTGCCAGGGAAGTCCCAGGAAGTAGAGGCCCGGGGCCGATGTCACTCCACGATAGTGACCGGGATAACCTTTCCCGTCGAATATGGGTAATTCAATCCAGCCGTAATCGGCATGAAAACCGATACTCCAGATGATCGCAGTGATTCCGGCCGCGAGATAGTCAAGTTTCAAAACCTCCGAGTCAGGTTCCCAAAGCGGTTTGTAACGTGCCTCAACCGGCGCGCTGATCCCGCTCGTTTCAATAAATTTATCGATCGTATTCTTGATGCTTTGCGCGACCGCGTCCGCTTGATCGAGACTCTGTTTCAAATCGCCGGAGAAGTGCAGCGCGGGTCCGCGGATCTCCTGGAGCCGGCCATACAATTGCATTCCTTCGGTGGCGAACTTACGCAAATCAATGTCCCGACCGCCGTCACGCCCTGTGACATAATGATTGGCCTTGGTTCGAACGCGTTCCTTTTGCGGATGTTCCTGAATCGGCTTGTCGTAATAGCCCATATCATCGAGCCAATCGACCACGTCTTTTCCGCGATAACGTCGTGCTGTTCGCGGGGCGCCTCCTACGCAGAGGTGAACTCGCCTTCCTGCAAGATGAATATCTTCAGCAATCTGGCATCCGGATTGGCCCGAGCCAACGACCAGGACCTCACCGGACGGAAGTTGTTCCGGATTTTTGTAGTCCGAGGAATGAATCTGGTAAAAATCGGGCGATACCCGCTCTGACATCCGCGGGATCGTTGCATCCTGGTATCCACCTGTCGCAATGATCACATGATCTGCTGTAAAGACGCCGATATCCGTGGTGACTTCGAAGGTGTCGGTATCGTCCCGTCGAAGCCGCGAAACAGTGACTCCTTCGTAAACGGGTGGTTGAAACAGGCGAGCATACGCTTCGATGTACTCGACGATTTGGTCCTTGAGCATGAAGCCATGCGGATCGGAGCCGGAATAAGAGTGACCCGGAAGCTGACACTGCCAATTCGGTGTCACCAGACAAAATGTGTCCCATCGTTTTGAACGCCAGGATTCGGCGATTCGATTTTTTTCAAAGATGACATGGTCAATCCCGCGATCTTTTAAGAGGTAACTGGCGGAAAGTCCGGCTTGGCCTCCTCCAATCACAACAACAGAGAAATGCGTTTGCGAAGGCGTGATGACAGGTGACTGCGTTGAGTTCTCGTTCATCGAGGAAACAGATGCTGTTTTAGATGTGAAGGATGCGAACTGTGTCGTCGCTCGAATATGCGCGAGTCCATTCCTGGATCGACTCGAGTTGCGCCGCGGCGGAACTGCACGCAAATCCGTACTTTGCGCGCACACGTTCGCTAGAGGCCGCCAGCGCCTCTCGACTTCGAGAGAGAAATTCTGCAACCGACATTTCTTCCCCCTGGGCGAAGTGCTTCAGAACAACGGTCGAAGGCGAATAGCACTCTTTCTCAGCGCCGTCCGGCAATTGAATTGTAAAATAGACTTCGGGCATATCAGGTTGCGCAGGAGGCGGACTGCCTTTCAAAAGTTGAGAGCGTTGAGCAGGCAGCGCACTTGACGCAACCGGCCTTCACCGTGTCCGAAGTCATTCCGGCTTCGGTTAGCCATTGCCCGACCGGCCCGAGAACGTTTCGCAAAAATTCGGCGGTTGGCGGACGATGCGATGCGAGCGGTGTCCCACCGACCGGCACAAAAGGAACGATAAACGGGTAGACACCCAGATTGATCAGAACCCGAGCCGCCTCTTGCAGTGATGCTTCGTCGTCTCCCAGTCCCGCAAGCAGATAGGTGCTGACCTGTCCCCGACCGAACACCTTTACGGCGGCTCTAAATGCCTCGAGGTAAAATGCGCGAGGTACTTCCGCTTTGCCGGGCATGATGCGCCTGCGCACATTTTCGTCCCACGCCTCAAGGTGCATGCCGAGCGAATCGACGCCGGCGTTACGCATTCTGTAGAACCAACTGAAATCGGCCGGTGGCTCGCACTGGCCCTGAATGGGCAGATTCGTCGCTCGCTTGATTGCGGTCGCGGATTCCGAAAGGATCGCCGCTCCCCGATCATCTGTCGACGGCGTTCCGGTGGTCATGACGACATTTGTGATCGCATCCAACCGCTGAGCAGCTCCGGCGACTTCAGCGAGCTGCTCCGGAGTCTTCCGCGCAATAGTTCTTCCGGCTTTTAACGATTCGCCAATTGCGCAGAACTGGCATTTGGTTGTGCTGTTTCCGTATCGAACGCAGGTCTGAAGCACTGTTGTGGCCAGTGTATCGCGGGAATGAAGGAGAGCGATTTTCCAATATGGAATTCCTTCCGTCGTTGTCAGTCCGTAGAAGCGGGGCGGGGGCGGGAAAGAAATTTCGCAGACCAATTCATCCGCGCTCTTGAGAAGGGAGATGCCCTGCCGATCGGGTGGGGTTGCGATATAAGCGGACTTCGAGGCTCCTTGCGTGTGCACCGGCACCATGATGGTGGTGCCGAGTACGGTCACGGCCTTGTGGTCCGTAGGCCCTGCGCCGCCCCGACGGCTCGCAACGCCCGCGCTGGAATCGAGCAGGCGCAGGCCGTGTGTCTGGAGCTCAGAGAGCAGGAATTGTTTCTTGGTCAGGAGTGCTGATTGGAAGTCTACCATAAGATTGTTCGAATGTTTCGTCGTTCCTGCTTTGCACGTGCGAGTTTGGGGTTCGATTGATGTGCAGAGTGAATATGTCGGGCCGCGAGTAATGGCCGACCGAATCCATCATGCGCTTTCTTTTTGTGATCAACGCAGGGTCCAGTTCGGCAATTGCCATCCCTTCCCCATCGATGATGTTCGGGCAGAGCGGTGTTCCTTCCGGCGAAATAATCGCTGTGTGGCAACCACCCCTAAGCGCTCTGCGTAGCTTATCATCCTGAGTGATCGAGTTGATCTGCTCATCAGTCAGCCAGCCCGTGGCATTGACCACAAAACAGCCGGACTCGAGCGCGTGGTGCCTGATCGTCACCTCGATCTGGTCAGCGAAAATTTGACCGACCATCGATCCTGGGAATTGTGCGCAGTGAATCTCTTCGCGCTCTTCCATCAGGGCAAAACGCGCCAACGGATTGTAATGTTCCCAACAGGCAAGTGCGCCGATTCTGCCGACTGCCGTTTGGGCGATACGAATCCCGGCTCCGTCTCCTTGGCCCCAGACCATGCGCTCGTGATAGGTCGGAGTGATTTTGCGACGTTTCAGAAGGAGCGAACCGTCGGAATCAAAGATCAACTGCGTGTTATAGAGTGAGCCGCCGTCTCGCTCGTTGACACCAACGACAAGAACCATCCCGTGTTGTCCCGCCAATCTCGAAAGCCGATCCGTAACCGGTCCCGGCACTTCCACTGCCCATTCGTACAGACGCAAATGATCCTTCCCCATCAGAACCGCAGGAGCAACAAAGGAGAAGTAGGGATAGTACGGAATGAACGTCTCAGGAAACACGGCCAATTCGACTCCCTGCGCAGCCGCGCGATCGATCGCGTCGCACACGCGATCGGCCGTTCCGGTACTACTTGTAAGGTCAGGGGCGATTTGGACTGCGGCCGCCTTGATCCGTTTCATGTTATACCGTCCAGGTATCGATGATCGTCGCGCCCGCTTTTTTATGCAGGAGGATGCAGTCTAGAACATCCAAAGGATTGATCGGTATGATTCCCGGTATAAATGCTTTCTCTGTCTGGCCGTAGAGCGCTTGTGTAGAAAACCGGCAGCTGTACACCTTTCCTCCTTCTTCCATGAACTTTGTGAGTCGTTGATTAACGAAGAGATGTCCCGGGAACGCTTCGTCGCCGAGTGTCGGAAATCCACGCTGAAACCCTAGTGTGACTCCGGGGCCGTAAAGCAGGATGGATGTCTCATACCCTTTTCGCAGCAGGCGAGTCGCAACGAGGGTATTGACGATACCGATCGACCCCTCGAAGGCGACGGTATGAAAGGTGACGAGCGCTTTTTCGCCGGGATCGGCTTTGACGTCAGGAAACACCTTCTCTTCGTAGTCCACGAGAAAGTCTCCAGCTTTATGCAATTCTTTTTCGACTTTTGGCATGAGTATTGTTGCGGTGAACAGTTGCTGATTGAGACGAACCAGGCCGGTTCGTCGTATTGGTGAGGATTAAAGCATGGGTCGAACCGTTTACGGTCTGGGAGCATCTGTTTCGGCGAGGTTTTTAGCGCACATTGTTGCGCGCCTACCGCTTGGCAATCGGTCTGCACTTCTCCTGCCGAGCGAACACTGATGGAAAATATTCCGCCAATTCAGTTCGAGACAGTGCGTATGGCGGAAATTGCGCAACGCCTTGGAGTGGCCTCTTCAACCGTCTCGCGCGCATTGAGGAATGACCCGCGAATCAGTCTTGAAGTTCGCCAGCGTGTCCAAAAAGCTGCGGAGGAGCTCGGGTACAAGCCGAATCCACTTGTCAGTGCGCTGATGGCCAATCGCCGCAGACGCGGAAGCGGCGGTGCAGTGGATGTTATTGCGCTGGTAACCAATTACGGTGGAAAATTAGACTGGCGAACGAAGGATGTTTGCCAGTGGGAGTTTGACGGAATCCAGCGGCGGGCGGGCGAGCTCGGGTTTCGAGTCGAGATCTTTGCTCTGCCAGACTATCAATGGGATATGGCCCGACTTCGGGCTACTTTGCGTGCCAGGGCGATTCGCGGTGTGTTGCTTGGCTTTTCGCGTGAAGAAAAACCGAACACGACATTCGATGCGGCGGATTTTAGTCTTGCGGCCCTGAGCGGCTATTTTCCAGGCGTGGTCGCCGACCGTGCAAACTTTCATGGATTCTTTAATGTCCAACTGGCGCTGGATCAGATGTATCGCCACGGCTATCGGCGTCCAACTTTGATCGCACCTGCGCTCAACAACCGAATCTCCAACAATCTCTGGTCTGCGGCATTTCTGGATTGGCAGCGGCGTCTTCCCAAAAAGGATCGTTGCGAGCCGTTTATTCCGCGCGAGAACGTCGATGCCGCAGAGTTTAGTGACTGGCTTTATCGGAATGATCCCGATTCATTGCTTGTGTACAAATTTCCGGCGCGCCGACTCCTTGGACGACGAGGTATACGCGTTCCCGAGGACATCGGTTTGGCTTATCTTTATCGGACATCTGACGAAATGGGGAGCGCGGCGGGTATCGACGGTAATCTCGACGTCGTCGGTTCAGCGGCTTTTGACCTGGTGATTGAGCGGTTGCATGCAAATGCCACCGGGACCACCAGACATCCAAAAGAGGTGCTTATCACCGGGACCTGGCGCGAGGGCCCGACGCTTCCGACAAAACAAATGGTGCCCGCGCGCCCCCGTAACTCAATAACAGAGAACGGTCAGCCGTGATTCGACCGGAAACGGCGCACGCAATTCCTCGTTCGGTGAACCGCTCGATCACCCGGTTGCTAAATGCCGGTGGCACACTGAGGAGATAACCGAAACTGGGAAATGAGATAGTCCAGCGGGCCAAATCCTCACTTTCTGGCATTGGAAGCTGATCGAGCCAGAGTTCGGCTCCGGTGCCCGAGCAATTTAAAAGCATCGCTAGTGTGCCGACAATTCCGCCGTTGCTGATGTCTTTTCCCGCACGGCACCAACCCATTTCTGCGATCAAAGGCAAGAGCTCAATATCGGTACGCAGGCGTTCGGAAGGGGCTTTAGTGCTTGCATTCCAAAACGGCTTTTCATTCCACCAGTTTCCTCTGAGATCGACCGCGATGATTAGATCGTCGCCCGGTACCGCATCGAAACTGGTAATCAGACTCTTCGCTTTGCCTAGGACCGCTGCAGCGAGAAAAGGGGCACTTCCCTTTGTGACGGTTGTGTGTCCACCGACAACTGGAATCCCATAGGCAATGGACGCGGCACTCATTCCTTCCCAGATGAGGCCGGACTGCTCAGGTCCAGGTGACCAGAGAACATCGACGATCGCGACAGGACGTCCGCCCATCGCGGCAACATCGCTGAGGTTGACCATTACGGCCGAGTACCCGGCGAACCAGGGGTCGTCCGCAACGAACGATGGCAGCATCCCTTCCGCCGCGAACAAAAGCCAGCCTTCGCCATCCCTTATCGCAGCACAATCATCTCCGATACGGGTTCCGCCGGCGAGCTTTTGTGCCGGTTCGTACGCGTTTTGGATCTCTGCTTTGTCCCGGATGGATCCAACGGTGGCCAAAAATGAAACCAGATTGGCGAGCTTCGTTTCATCGCTATCCATGTCCGGCAAAGAAGCTTAAAACATCGTTTTAGCCGGCCGATAATAATTCAGATCGGCGCGCATCTTCACGTGGGGTAATCCAAACAGTTCCAGTTCACCAAGCGCTTCCCAATGCAAGCGTTGGAAGAACTTCGCGTTCTGATGCTGTACCGTCGCAAGAAATTCGCGGCAGCCTAACGCGTGCGCGGTCGAGACTGCTTTGTAAATCAGTCCGGCGCCCAGTGCGCCGAGCCCACGGTAGACCGGTTGATGATTTCGGTGTGCTACTCCGGGGCTGATCTTTTTGACGCTTCGAAAATCTTCTGCCACACCGAGCCGGGAACCGTACCAGACTTGGGGTAGCCGCTCGTCGATTCGGACGACTCCAACAACCGAATCCTCCATTCCCGCAATCAGAGTTTCGCAGACGATGGGGATCGCAAATGCATCGTACTCATCCTGGTCTGTTCCCCGGAAAATTTTCTGTTCGTCGCAGAAAATTCTCCTGCGTAACGCCCAGAAGCCTTCGATCTCTTCGGGAGTCTGCGCGATTTTGAACAGAAAATCTTGAGGAGTAAACCGATTGAACGGATCAAACACCATCGTAGTCGAGGGCCGTAGCAAGTGGTGTGCCTTGCATCCGCTGCACCGGATTTAAACATCGCGCGCCAGTCGAAATTCCTTTGAATGCCTTGCACCCCAGTTCCCCATTGCGACCATGACCGGTCTCAGCGTCGTCCCTCGGGAAGTTAAGGAATACTCGACCTTTGGTGGCACCTGATGAAAAACCTTGCGCTTGACGATACCATCCTCTTCGAGCTCGCGTAGTTGCAAAGTGAGCATTTTTTTACTTGCGGCCGGAACAAGTCTTCGCAGTTCGCCGTAGCGCAGCACCCGATGCTCGGTGAGATAATAGAGAAGCAACGGCTTATACTTCCCGCCGATCACCCGAAGTGTGACTTCGACAGGACAGAAGGCGATAGGGACTAAGGTAACAGACACGGGACTAGGTAACAAAATAGTGCCTAGTTGTCAAAAATGCTCCCATAAACAAGAATCGTGGACATGAAGGTTTTCACTGTCCTGGCTCACCCGGAGCCAAAGAGCTTTAATGGAGCGCTAGCGGCGCTGGAGAATTACGCGGAGCGTTTGGCACAATTGAAAAGCGAAGAGCCCTATTTGGTCGGTCAATATTGATTCTTAACCTCGGACCCTGAACTCCAAACCTCGAACCCTGAACTCCAAACCTCGAACCGGAACTCCTAACTGCGCCCTCCTTACGGTGAACGCCGCGTGCCTAGCTAGCCGGCGAGTCGTGACCCAGTAAAGCGCGAGCCGCCGTTGCGGACTGGGTGGAGATGCGATCCGTAATCGCCAGCAATAAGGCGGAGAATACGAACGTCAGATGTAACAGAAGCTGCCACATCACTGCATTGTCTGGCACCGGTTTATGGCTGATTTCGATGAACGTTTGCAGGAGATGCACCGAAGAAATGCCGATGAGCGCGGTGGCTAATTTTACTTTCAGCACGCCGGCGTTGACGTGGGAGAGCCATTCGGGCTGGTCTGGATGGCCTTCAAGATTAAGTCGGGAGACGAAAGTCTCGTAGCCGCCGACGATGACCATGACCAGCAAATTGGCAATCATGACCACGTCGATCAGTCCGAGTACTGTCAGCATGATGGAGGCCTCGTCAATGACGCGAGCCTGCAGGATCAAATGCCACAGCTCCTTGAGGAAGTGGTAGACATAGACCCCCTGGGCAAAAATCAATCCGATATACAGCGGCGCCTGAAGCCATCGACTCAGGAATATAAGAGTGCCCAAGATCGCCAAGGGACGAGTTCGTAAAGTTTCTGGCTGGCCGGAATTCATTTTTTGGAAGCATTGCAGTGCAGGTCCCCTTCAATTGGGGCAGACGGCCTTGCGCCTCCAAATGTACAGCGCGCAACCGGTCAAAGATCGAGGGAAACCGTAAACCGGATGCTATATAAAATGCAAGGTCCGCTGCGTTGAAAAACAGACTGAGAAACTGAATCCTGCCGGGTTTGTTTCGGCCTCCGGACGCATTTTTAATGAAAGAAAGCGGGTTTGATCGAGCTTCGAACGTGAGACGAGTGCCTTCTCAAAATTGACAGTAAACCATATTATCAGTAATACTGATGATATGAACCAGATCGATGTTGCGGCGGCCAAGCTCCGTACGGTGCTCCGGTTATTGATCCGGCGTGCGTACGAAGGAGGGGACGAAAATGCGCCGACTCGTAGCGAGCAAGGTGTGCTCGGGTGGCTGGATGAGAAGGGAGAGATGACACCCAGCGCACTTGCCTCGGTTGAAAAAGTTCGCCCGCAAACCATCGGTCAAACGCTTGATTCCCTCGAAAAGCATCGCTGGATTAAACGGATGAGACATCCGGAGGACAGGCGCCAGGTCCTGGTCTCCCTTTCGCCATCCGGACGCAGAGTGCTCGAAAAAGGGCGCGCATTGCGCCAAAATTGGCTGGTCAGCGAGTTCGCCAAGTTAAACACGCAGGAATTGCGGATGTTAGTGGAGGCGATCGATCTTCTCGATCGAATCGCGCAAAGTTAGCAATAAGAAGTGGATAGACGATGGGTTATCACGATCGGGTATTCGTTGAAGACGCTATGACCTCAATGAAAGAGGAGATTGATTGCCTTTCCATTCGTCGGATCTTTCCGCGAATCGGGCGGTTGTGGCTAATGTCGGAGGTTCTGACCGCCTGCGGCTTGGCAGAGAGATGAAACTGTCATTCGTGCTTCTCATCCTGACGGCGATCCTGTTCGCTCTGGCCTTTGAGGCGCGCACCTGCCTGCCATCTGGCTTTTCGGGCCGCTGGTAGCCTCCGCTCTCTTTGCAGTGCGTGGCTGGGAGGCGGTGGAACTGCCCAGGGCGGTTTATATCGCGGCCCAAGCAGTGGTCGGCACGGCTTTGGGAGCTGGTTTTTCACCGGCGACCCTGCTCACGTTACCGAGCCATATTTTGATTTTTGCCTTCGCGGTGTTTTTCATTCTTTTGACCAGCCTTTTCAACGGCTGGCTTTTGTCGCGACGGACTGGTCTTGACGTCCCAACCGCGTTCCTGGGAACGATGCCCGGTGGAGCGGGGGAGATGGTGGCAATGAGCGACAGTCTTAGGGCCGACACCCGGCTTGTGGTCGTAATGCAGTACACCCGGTTGCTTTTGATTCTAGCTTCGCTCGCTTTCATCGCACCTGTTCTGAGTCAGTTTTCTCATTTGAGCCGTCCACAAGAGGTCATTGGTGGAGATTCGCCAGCGGAAACCTTCGATCTCTGGAAGATGGCAATTCTTTTTCTGTTGACGTTCGTTGGCTGGTTGACCGGAATGCGGACCCGCATCCCGGCTGGAACATTTCTTATCCCGACTCTCCTTTATTTTCTATTGGAACTGGGAGGGCTGCAGTTGGGGAGATGGCCCTGGCCGATCTTTGCGGTAGCCTATGTCGTCATGGGTCTTCAAATCGGAGGAAGGTTTCAACCCTCCACGGTAGCCGCGATCAAGGACATACTTGCCCCCGTTTGTGTGACGACGTTGTTGCTGTTGGTCGGATCTTTTGGCGTCGCCTGGATGTTGGCCCGTGAAATGGGTCTTGATCGGATCAGTGCCTACTTGGCGGCGACGCCCGGTGGCCTGGATTCGGTGGCGGCCGTGGCGACCGAGGTCCATGGCGATACCGCAATCATTCTGACGGTGCACCTGGTCCGCCTGGTCTGTGTGCTGATTGCCGCCCCATGGTTGGTTCGTGCTTGCTCGAGGTGGCTGGGCCACCTGCCGCCAAGGAACAGTCGTTCGGGCGGCGTCAGTACGACGGGTGAGCAACCGAAAGAAGAAGACTGTGGAATCCAAGCCTGATTTGACTGAGAGCCATACAGTTTCTGCCAGAGAAATGCGGGTTAGCAGAATAGCCGGGAACTGGGCATGAGTCGCCCGGGCGAGCGATTGCTGCTAATGTCCGGGGATATATGATGTCTGGTCGCACTTTGGTGGTCACTGGCGGGAGTCGCGGGATTGGAGCGGCTATCGCGCGACTCGCTGGGAGCCGTGGATATTCGGTTGCAGTGAATTATTTGAGCAATGAATCCGGCGCCCGGCAGGTAGTGGAAGAGATTGAGTCCGCCGGTGGATCTGCCATTTCAATTCGAGGTGACGTCAGTCTGGAGAAGGACATTCTTCATCTCTTTGAGGTCGCTCAACAGGAATTGGGGCCAATCAAGGGCCTGGTAAACAACGCAGGGGTCACCGGAGGCTTTTCGCGCATCGAGAATCTTGAAGCTGGGAACCTGGCAAAGGTGCTCGCGGCCAACGTTGCGGGGACGATTCTCTGTTCCAGAGAAGCGGTCAAACGCATGTCGACCCGGAATGGCGGCCACGGTGGAGCAATTGTCAATATTTCATCTTTAGCGGCGCGGACAGGTGGCTCTGGGGAATGGGTTCATTACGCAGCAACCAAAGGCGCTGTGCATACATTTACCATCGGCTTGGCGCGCGAAGTCGCTTTGGAGGGAATTCGCGTGAACGCGGTTGCGCCGGGGCTGATTGAAACTGATATCCACGCGGCAAATGGTGCGCCGGATCGTTTGGAACGTCTGAGTCCGACAATTCCACTGCGACGAGCGGGGACGCCAATTGAAGTCGCTGAGGGAGTCCTGTGGCTGTTGTCGGACGCTGCCTCTTATACCACTGGAACGATCCTCGAGATCGGTGGGGGACGGTGAAGAGGGGAGGTGTCGGCGTGTCGGCGTTTCGGCGTTTCGGCGTTTCGGGGTGCCTCCGAGCGGCAATGCAGGATTGATTTGGTCTCGGAGGTTCAATCAATAATATGTTGGACAAGATGAAGTGGATTATCGTGCCACTTGGGATCGTCGGATTGGTTTCAATCGTTGTTACCGTTCAACGCCGGTTCATCTATTTTCCGCGTCGTTACGAGCCGGTTGAATCGGAACACGCACGAGCAGCCGGTGTACAGGAGATCAGATTTCAAACTTCTCAAGGGCATCAGGTCGCTTTCTATTGGCGCAATTCGGATTTTGAGGCAGCGCCAGAATCGATTTGGCTGCTGTTCGCAGGAAACGGCAGCGTCGCTTTGGATTGGATGAGATTGATTCCTCAAGTCGCTGATCCGAGAACTGGTTTTTTGCTTGTCGAATATCCTGGCTACGGTGTCTGCGAAGGGAGCCCCAGCCCTCAGGCGATCCTCGAGAACTCGGAAAATGCGTTCCGGGCGCTTTTGGAGCAGAAGCATTGGGAACCTGATTTCGAGGCAATATCCGTTCTAGGACATTCGCTTGGCGGCGCTGCCGCGCTTCAATTTGCAGCCAGACATCAGGTGCGCAAAATCGTCTTGATTTCGACGTTTACCACGATGGCGGATATGGTCCGGGCAAGAATCCTGATTTCATTGGGACCACTTCTGCGGCACCAATTCGACAATATCGCTTCCCTCAGGGCGATTCTCTCGCAGCAGCAAGTGCCTGAGATCACGATTTTTCATGGTAAATCAGACCTCTCGATACCAGTTCGTATGGGACGTGCCCTTTATCAACTGGATCCGAGTCGAATCAGATTCGTCGCTATCCCAAGGGCTGGGCATAACAATCTTCTCGAACAAGCCGTTGCGCAGGGCTTGGGTGGCGTCTCACAGTGGCCACCGATTGAACGCTGAGCCGCGGATGCGTCGTATATGTCGTATAAGACTTATAAGTCGTATGTGACGTATGCCAGGAGATAAGAGAAAATCATTCGAGGATCGTGAGCATGAGTAGTGTACGTGTTGAGAAACCCGGTCAAGCTGGATGCGTTTCGCGGGCAGTTTCGTTCGGTAGCTGGCCGGCAAACGGTCTGCCCGCCGGATATTTCAAACGCCCTTTCTCCGCCGAGGCCGCCTCCTTCTTTCAAGAAAATGGCTACGCTGTTATCGCCGACGCTTTGAGCGAATCCGAAATCGAAGCTTTGAAGTCTGAAACGACACGGCTATCGCGCAACAAGGATGGCCTGATTTCAGGAATTCCGGCTGCTGAGCCGGAAATGTCTGACGAAGCTTCGTTGCGCCGAGTGTTGTGCATCCATTTTCCGCACAAGCTTTCGCCGTTGATGCACGATGCGCTTTCGCACCCTGCGATCGTGGAGACTCTCATCTCCGTTGTCAGTCCCAACGTCAAATGCATGCAATCGATGCTTTTCGTCAAAGCGAGTGGCAAGCCGGGGCAAGCATGGCATCAGGACGAAGACTTCATTCCGACGCGCGACCGATCGCTAGTTGGCGCGTGGATTGCATTGGATGATGCTACGGTCGAGAACGGCTGCTTGTGGGTGCTTCCGGGGTCCCACAAACAGGGTGTTTTGTGGCCCCAGAAATTTCATTTTGACACGCGATTCGACTGTACGCGCGAATCGTATAACTTCCCGTGGCGTGACGAAGATTCGGTCCCGGTCGAAGTGCGTGCCGGATCGATCGTATTCTTCCACGGGTATCTTCTTCACCGGTCATTGCCGAATCGCGCCGCAGGTGGTTTTCGCCGCTCACTGGTGAATCACTACATGAGCGCCGAATCTTTGCTTCCGTGGCGTCGGCCGGACGAGAAGGTCACAATGGCTCAAGCCGACTATCGCGACATTGTCATGATCGCCGGAAAGGACCCGTTCGAGTACAAAGGGACCACCGAGATCGCGGCTGCTTTTGTGCGAGCGGATGGAGAGGGTGGATGTGCCGACTGGAACGACAAAGACCAGCTGGCTCTGGCTTCAGAAAACGCGAAACGTAGGAATTCGAAACTTCGCGAAAATGCGGGTTAGTAGCAATACTGTTCATTTTAGCGGTCCCACCTGCCTCATAGAGTCTGAAAGCTAACTGAACAGTATTGGGGTTAGTAGATTTGTACTGTCATCCCTACGGTGACCCGGTTAACGAGCCGAGCCGCGTCCCAGTTTGCCAGGCGAATGCACCCGTGGCTGGAGGAGCGACCGATTGTGTCCGGGCTTTCCGTGCCGTGAATGCCGATTCCTTTTTTGTTTAGACCAATCCAGACTATCCCGACCGGGTTACGTGGCCCGGGTGGGATCGTATAAAAATGTCCGCTTCGTCGTCCGTGAAACAGCATCGCTTCGTCCCAACGGAAAATGGGCATAGTCGTGACCTTCGCAATCTTCCAGGTACCAATTGGCGCAGGGAGACTCTTGGATCCAGGCGTTATCGGAAATGAAGCGATGACATGGTTTGCATCGATCAGATCGAGCATCCGGGCTTTCGTATCCACTTTGATAACTCGTTGTGCGAACTCCGGTTTTGGAGGTAGATCGGGCACGGGCTGAATTGATTCGATCAGGAATGGTTGCACATTGGGCACTTTGAGTGTGCTCCCTATTTTCAGATCATTTAGGTTCCGGCCCGGGTTCAGCGTGCGGATAAAGGTGGGATCGGCGTGAAAGCGTTCTGAGACATAATCCAGCGCAGAGCGATAGACGATTTTCTTCAATCGGGCCATTCCGGCTGGTTTTGAGGGAACCTTGCCAACCCAATGGAAATCATTTTCGGTCAGACTGTATGAAATAAAGAGAGGCGAAATCTTTTCCAACTCCTGCTGCAATCCCGGATCAATCTGACCGGTCGGTTGCTGACCATTGGCTGCCTGGAAACGTTGCAACGCCTTGCCGATGAAGTCGCCCCAATGTCCATCGATCTTGCCCGGACCAAATGAATGCTCGTCCAGGAAAATCTGTAGACGGGTGACTGTATCCTGATTCGGCAAAGGCTGAACACCGTTGCTCCGAGGTGTGACCGGCGTGGCTGCGGAAGTCGGCAGCGTGGCTGCGGGTGTCGGCGACGATACCGCCGGAGTGGGGGAAGCGTCGGGAATCGAGGGGGCCTGAGCGTATCCTGGAATTGCGATCGCCAAGGCGGAGAGTAAAAATAAAATGGATCGCAGGGGCATAGCAAAAACGTCGTTCCGAGGCGGTCTTCTCACGCCACAGCATATATCCACTATTAATCGCCTCAGGACCTGCTTTTGGACTTGTTTGGGACGAATTCAACTTGGCTCGTCGAACTCTTTTGCAAAGTCATTCGGGCTCAACCGAACCGACTCTGGCGCTCACCACCGGTACCATCCATACGGCATACCCGTATGGATCGCGAATGTTCGCGATCATTTGATCAAAATATGCCACCGCAGATTCTCGCTTAATCGGTGTTAGTTCGCCAATTGCCTCGGCGTATCCGTCACGCCATGATTCGATGATGGCCGCGAACATGTCGCGTCCCACGCGCAGCGTGTCCACAACGATATAATCGAATGTTATCTGTTCAACATTCATTGACGCAAGGATCCCATAGATATTCCGCCCAATGAAGAGATCAGTCCCGGTTGCCGATGCCATGCTGGCCGGAGCCTGATGCCAAAAATCCCGCGGATCGAGCGAGCCGCGCTGAAAATGAAGCATGCCGTAATCCTCTGGAATGAGATGCAGGTAACCCCCGCGGCGCGTAACCCGTGCAAGCTCAGCGACTACTCGGTCCGGATGAGGGATCGAATGAATGACGTGACGGCATACGGTGAGATCGAAACTGCGATCGGCGGCATCGAGGCCGAAAACGCTCTGATGCTCGAATGCGAGCCGGGGCGCGAGTTTGGTGTATCGCGACCGCGCGAGCTCCAGATGGTGATCAATAACGTCGACACCGAGCACGGTGGCTTCCGGAAAGAGTTCGGCGAGTCGTGAAGCACCTTCGCCCGTGCCGCAGCCCGCATCGAGTATACGGGCGTTAGTCGGGAGCGGATAACGACGGATCAATGGGACTTCCTGGGGCCAAATAGCCCGCGCTTGTACATCCAGGCATCGTACCATGGATGGATCAGCCATTTGCTTTGCCTGCGGATTAAGATCGGTGGGTACGTTCTCCATCAGTTTGCCAAAACGAATGCGCTCGATTAAAGAACAAGTCCATTCTCAATCTCAAGAACAGACTCGACTGGGCTCTGACCATGCGCACTGTACAACTGCCAATTATCAGGGAGCTGCAACGCGTAGTCTCTCCCGCTGTGAGCCCTCAGGGATTGGCCTGGCATCACGGCCTCTTGTGGATGGGATCGCGGGACCTTGTCCGCGTTTATGGGATTGAAACGGAGCCATGTAGCACGTGTCCCTTTTCAGTGTCGCTCGCTCGCCTTTGACGGCGCGCATTTCTGGACGAAGCATCGGGTGGCAAATGAGATCGTTTGTTTCGATTTGCCTGAATAGCTCAGCTGGTTGGCTCGGGAAATCGTGTAATAGGTGTTCTGAATGCCGAACGGTCCTGGCGCACCTTTGGGGCGCATCGCGTGGGGGCTAGATTCCCGAGGGTTCCGCTGGGCTCACCCGGGCTGAGTCCCATCGGCCCGCCGGGCCGAGGAACGGTTCCCGAGAAGCGCCGAACTTCGAACTTCGAACGCCTAACGCCGAACGCCGAACGCCGAACGCCGAACGCCGCCTCTCACGGCTTGAGCGTAATCCCGATGCGCTCAGCTGCCTTGATGATATGCATTTGCATCAGGTACGCAGCTCCATCCGGATCGCGCTGTTCGAGCGCCCCGAGAATTCGCGCGTGCTCTTGGGATGGTTCCCAGAGGCGCTTATGTTTAGGCAGAGGCAACCGTTGCGAATCCAGGATCACATCACGATTTAGGTTGTGGATTTCCTTAAAAAGTTGATTGCCGCTCAATGCGACGATGATGTTGTGAAAATTGAAATCTTCGTTCGCCGCGCTCAGGAGATCCCCTTCTCGAACGGAATCTTTCATCGTCGCGAGAGAGGCGGTCAGATCCGCTAAATTGCTCGGCTTTAGCTTCTCGGCAGCAAGTCGCGCGGCGCGGGGTTCGAGAACCAGCCGAAGCTCAAAGACATCTGCTTCATTGAATCTGCTCGCATGCTGCCATCGGGTCAGCATTTTATCCACCGCGCCAGACTGGTCGACAAGGCGAGCGCGACGTCCGGGTTCGATAGAGACAATACCCAATGTCTCCAAAATTGAGAGAGCCTCGCGTACAGAACCTCGACTGACGAGAAAATCGGCAGCTAATTCGCGCTCGGACGGGAGATAAGATCCCGGCTTGAGAGTACCACGATCAAGCAGGTCCTGCACTTCCCGAACAACACGATGCGAAACGCGAACAGAACCACTCTTTGATCGAGGCTTCGCAGTATCCGAAGCGTCAGGTCGTTTCCGGCGCGGGTTTGCTTTATGCATCTGATTCGCGAAAATAGGGTCGGTCGTAGTGAACCACCTTTTCGAAGGGTGCTGCCAAGACCACATTGGTCTAACCAAAGAGCGTTTTGATTCAGCGGCGTGGCTCTGAGAATATTGCCGTCCATTTCGGAACAGTCAAACGCGGCAACGGACTTATCTCAACCTCTCACAAGTTATTCCGATTCGTGAGAGGTTGATCCGCGTCAAGCCACGCGTGCTGGCGCTTTCCGGTGATTCTTGAGTAGCTTAAGAAACGCGTAAGCCGCGTGCAGCAGAGCCATTTGAGGCCAGGACCGTCAAAGTGATTAACAATTTTTATATGCTTGATTGCCAATCCAATCGACAAACATAATCTCACATCTCAATTGGTAGGACCATGATGGTAGGACCCATGCATTTCTCGCAATGTTGTTCGAGCAGAAGATTGTTGTCGTAGGCACCGCGGGGACGATTTCTTCCCGGTTTGATCTGTCTCTCGGCAGAGTCGTTGCCGCCGATGATGCTTGCGACCGTGCGATTAGACGCCAGGTAAGGAGGTCTGCAAACGATTCCGCTATTGGCGCACTGCACAAAGGGAACCAAATAACAGAATTGTCATCTTTTTTTGGGCCTGCTGTTAGATGCTTTTGTTATGCGTCATTTCTATGTCGATCACCCAACGACTTTCATCTCGTGAGGGACTTGGACACAGGAGCTCTCTCAGCACTCGGACTGACGCAATGTGCATAACCAAGGTGCCCGAAGTCGCTTTTCTTTTTTGGATCATCAAGGTGGCTGCGACAACCTTGGGTGAGACGGGCGGAGATGCACTTTCCATGACGATGCATTTGGGCTACGCGCTGAGCAGTGTCTTTTTCTTTTCTCTGTTCATAATCACAGCTGTTGCTCAGATCACTTCGAAATCTTTTCGCCCTTTTCTGTATTGGATCGTCATCATCGCCACGACAACTGCCGGTACGACGATAGCGGATTTTGCGGATCGCTCACTTGGGATCGGTTATGTGGGAGGTTCTCTTATACTTTTTACGATTTTACTCATGGTTCTAGGCCTCTGGCGTATCTGCCTTGGGTCCATTTCTTTCGACCATATCGCGTCGCCGAAAGTCGAAATCTTCTATTGGACGACCATTCTTTTTTCGAACACGCTTGGGACAGCGCTTGGAGATTTTTTCGCCGACGATTCAGGGCTTGGATACGAAGGTGGTGCGCTCGTTTTTGCAATCGCCCTGGCGATTATCGCAGGAGTCTATTTCTACACAAAAATTTCCCGCACCATATTGTTCTGGTTGGCCTTTATCCTGACTCGACCGCTTGGCGCGACACTAGGCGATCTGCTCACAAAACCAAGTACCGCGGGCGGATTGAATCTGGACCGTATCAGCTCTTCCGTGGCTATCGCGGTATTCGTTGCCGGATGCATCCTGCTCACGCCGTACAGGTCGAGTCGCAAACGTCCCAAGGAGCTCGAGGCGTAGATGCATGGGAACTTTTGCGTGCTCATGGGGCGGTTCAGCGATTAAGGGTGCAACCGAATCGGGCAAACGGTGCATCGGCCACGTTACAACTTGGCTCATCATAATTTGCTCGATTGTTTCCCGGTTTTGTCATCTTTGATCTCTCATCCATTCGGGTTATTTACTTTCTACCTCGAGTTGGTTTAAAAAGGGAGCAGAGTGGAGCCAACCAAAGAGAATTCGCTAAAGAGGATCCGGGCTTTATTGGAGATGACAGAGGCCAGAGGTTGCACGGAGGCTGAGGCGACCGCGGCCCGAGCCAAAGCGATGAGCCTGATGGAGAGACACGGAGTCAGTTTCGAGGAACTTGCTCAGCCTTCGGAAACAACAACGGCGCCGGAGTGCCCTGTGTCTGATTCTGATAAACGAGCGGGCTATCGCGACTGGTTCGTTCACAGTGCCCACTCGAGCGACGAGTTTCTGCGAGAGGTTCTTGCTCGTGACTCTCGACGGCGCTGGCGGGCACGGGTCGATTCGATTGCGCGGAAGATTGCCGGCTCTGCACTCGTTTGTATTGCGGGATTGGTAGTCCTGGATGCCGTTCGTCATGCGAATACAGATTTTGACCCGAAATTCAGGCCTCCCAGGGTATCAACCGCCGAGTTGGTATCTGACATTTCTGCGCTTTCTCCTGCGCGGCCGGAGCCTTCCTCCTCGCCGAGCGCTGCCTCGACTCCTCAGGGCAATTTCCAAGGTGTGTACCAGAGATTGTATAAAGGCTGGTGGGTCAAGTTCGAACTTGGGCAGGATGGCAAGGTCGTCGGAACTCCGATTTGTTCTTCCACACGATGGCTTCGCGTCCCTGTCTGGAATGATTGACAGGGTGCCTTGCGTTAGCGTGAGATCGACAGAAATTGTGGCCACGTACGCGTCAGCGAGGTTAATACTTTCGTCCGGCAAAAAAATGCGTCGAAGCGATCTTCACTTTGTCTTGACGCTCGCTTTACTGGCTCTCTTCGTTGTTTGCCTATTCGTTCCTCCAGCCTGGTCCCAAACGTGTGGCGGAGAAGGTGTCGCAGTTCAAGTGCTCGGGTCCGGAGGGCCAGAGTTAGAGGACAAGCGCGCTTCGAGCAGTTATCTGGTCTGGCAAGACGGACAGGCACGAGTCTTAGTAGATGCTGGCGGTGGCAGCGCTTTACGATTCGGAGAGAGTGGCGCGAAAATGTCTCAGCTTGACGTGATCCTGTTTACGCACTTCCACATTGATCACAGCGCAGATTTTCCCTCACTGATCTTCTCCTCCTGGTTTGAAGGGCGAGCCCGCCCCTTGCCAGTATACGGGCCAGCGGGCAACAGCGAGTTTCCTTCCGCGGTTGATTTCGTGCGCGCTTTCTTCAATCGCCGGGACGGTATTTACCGTTATTTAGCCGTGGTCCTGGTGCCTCAAGGGGAAGGTGGCTACGAGTTGCAGCCTCACAACGTGGAGGGGAATCCCTCCTCGGTGGCATTTCGCGGCGAACATCTTTCGGCATTTGCCGCTCGCGTCGTTCATGGATCCGTGCCGGCCTTAGCGTGGCGCGTCGAGATTGGCGGCAAATCGATCGTGTTCAGTGGAGACACAAACGGAGAAGGGGATCTTGTATCTCTGGCAAAAGATGCGGATTTATTGATTGCTCACAACGCAGTTCCAGAAGGAGCAACCGGGATTGAGCGGTGGCTGCATATGCCTCCCTCTGTGATCGGCCGGATCGCCCAGCAGGCACATGTTAAACAGCTTGTGTTGTCCCACCGAATGCTCCGAACTTTGGGCAAGGAAGAGGAGAGTCTCTCGGAAATACGCAAGAGTTTTTTGGGCCCTGTTGCTTTTGCAAACGATCTTGATTGTTTTGCTGTCCAGTAACGAAGTTGATTCCTACCGCCCGAATGTAGCTGGAGAAGAGCGCATTTTTTTTTCGCAAGAATACGACAGCTGTCGCACGATCCCGAGGGCGGCACCTGACGAGATAGAGTAAAATCACTGAACACCGGCAGAAACTCTAGATGGAAATCAAAAGAATTGGCTCACAAGCCTCAGTTAAAGGACCGTCCGACTGGTTTACCGGGACGGTGCGCATTGATCCTCTGTTCCAGGGAAGCGAACCAGCTCGCGCCGCGGGCGCGAGCGTTACGTTCGAGCCAGGTGCGCGAACTGCATGGCACACCCATCCGCTTGGTCAGATCCTCATTGTCGTATCCGGTTGTGGTTGGGTGCAATGCGAAGGTGGCCCAGTCGAGGAGATCCATCCCGGCGACGTGGTCAGGTTTCTGCCGGGCGCAAAGCATTGGCATGGCGCGACGCCGATGACGGCGATGACGCATATTGCCGTTCAGGAACAGATCGACGGGAAGGTCGTCGACTGGATGGAAAAGGTAACCGACGACCAATATCGCCGATGATCCCGGCAGGTGTATCGGCAGGCTCGCGAGGAAGGATTACCAGGCCACGGTAAGGCAGAATGCCGGCCGTTGAATAATCGAATATCCTTACCGCGGGCCTCAACCTGCAACGCCCAGAAACCAATCATTATTTATGCCTGAGATTCCCTTGTCTCTGATCGATATTCTTTCTGCAGAATCGTTCGCTGCAGAACATCTGCCGGGTGCCGTCAACGTGTGTGTCTATGAGACTGCTTTCGTTGATAAAGTTCGCGAAGCGTTTCCTGACACCACTCTGCCGCTCACCGTTTACGGCTTAAATGATTCGACCCTGGAAGCGAGCATCGCGGTGAAGAAACTGGAAGCCGCCGGATACCAAAGCGTTCAAGTTTTGCCGGGCGGTCTGGAAGGCTGGAAGGCCAGCGGGAAAGCGATCGAGCAAAGCTCAAACACGCCTAGCGAAATCGCCAGTGGCCGCTACGAGATCGATCAAGCCGCGAGTGTCGCCGAATGGATGGGTCGAAACCTTTTTAACCGTCATACGGGAAGCGTGCAAATGGGGGCAGGAACGATCGATGTAAAGGAGGGATTATTGGCCGGCGGCCATTTAAGTATCGACATGACGACATTGCGCTGCGCGGATATTGCTGATCCAGAGCTCAATGCTTATCTGATTTCTCATTTGAAAAGTGACGATTTTTTTTCTGTCGAAAAATATCCGTACGCGGAGTTCGAAATACTGACAGTAACGATTCGATCAGGTGTCAAGCCAGGCGAACCAAACTACCAGATCAAGGGAGACTTCACACTGAGGGGGGTGACCAAACCGCTCGATTTCCCTGCGGTGATTGCTCGTAAACCAGATGGCGCTTTTACTGCCCAAGCTGTGCTGGAGATCGATCGCACGTCATGGGGAGCGGTCTATGGTTCGGCAAAATTCTTCGGAAGACTCGGACAGCATTTGGTTAACGACGTGGTGCATCTGTTTCTGAAAGTCGTAACGAAAGAAAGTCCACACCGATAGCCTGGCTATTGCAAGAATTGACCTGTTGATCGGCCTTGACAGGCAACCGTTTGGTTGCATATCCTAATGAGAGATGGATGCAATCTTCAAAGCGTTGGCAGACCCCGGTAGACGAAAGTTGCTGGATGCGTTGCATCAGAACAATGGACAAACATTGACTGAGTTGTGCGAGCATCTGGATATGACGCGGCAAGCAGTCTCTAAACATCTGAGACTGCTGGCATCAGCGAACCTGGTGGATGTCGTCTGGCACGGACGCGAGAAGCTGCATTATCTCAATACGGTGCCTTTACATGAGATCTACGAGCGCTGGATCAGTAAATATGAACGTCATCGCCTTCGGGCATTGAGCGATCTAAAAAAAAATCTCGAACAACACAATATGCAGGATGACCACTATGGAAAAACCGGAATTCGTCTACGCAACATACATCCGCACGACGCCGGAAAAACTTTGGGAGGCGCTCGTAAACGGAAACTTCAGTGAGAAATATTGGTTTGGCTTTTCGATTGATACACGAGAACTTACTGCCGGAAGACCTCGAGAAAGACCCGACCACATTCCGGGGCGTCAACAACGGATGGCCGGCTATTATCAGCAGTCTCAAGAGTCTGCTCGAGACAGGGGAGCCAATAAGGTTCTCGGTTGGCGCTGGAGGGAAAGCAGCTACAGCATGAGCGTCAAATTAAAACGCAATCGCGCAATGTTTTAAGGGGCGGCTTAGTGCTTTTTTTTTATTCCAGACTTTCATCGGGACGCGGGATAATTTTGTGCGCTAAAGCTGAGCTTCAACCGCTACCTTATCTATCACCGACCATACTTGCCAGATCTTCCCGCTCCGAAATTCGTAGAACACATTCTCGGTAAAGGAAACTCTTTTCCCATTTACATGGAGTCCCAGGAAATTTTCGTTTGGCCTACAGTCGAATTGAAGCCGGCTTGCTATGTAAGGGGAATCGGCAATCAGCAGCTGAATATCGAAATAAAGATCTGTAATTTCACGGAAATCTTTCTCCAGCATCTTCCGATAACCTGATACCCCGATCCGTTGACCATTGTGACATACTTCATCATGAACGTACCGTCCAAGGTTCGGCCAATCCTGCCGATTAAGGCAGGCGATGTAGTCTCGGTAGATGTTGGAGAGATCGGCTTTAATCGTGGTAATTTCTCCTCCGCTTGTCCGATAGATTAGCACGAGATCAAATCCCGCACTTAAAAATATTATCTTATCAATCGATTCTCAGTGTGCATTGTTTAATCATGCTAAGCGGGAGTCACTCGACTTCCTAAGGTTGAAAGAATTGCTTCAAGGCATACTCTCGATTTTAGAAAGAAACAGACCATGTCAGAAAAGAGCCAGATTGCAGTTGTCACGGGCGGCGGGAGTGGGGTGGGCCGAGCAGTCAGCCACGCGCTGAGTGATGGTGGTTGGACAGTCGTGATTGCCGGTCGCAGAAGCGAACCCCTCGAGGAAACCAAGCGGACGGCAAATGGAAAGGGAGAGATCGAAACGTTCCTGGCTGATATCACGGAAGAAAAGGCCGTCGATGAGCTTTTCGACACGGTGGTGAAGCGGCACGGCCGCCTGGATCTTCTGTTCAATAACGCGGGGATTAACGTGCCTGCTATTCCGTTGGATGAATTGAACGTCGAAGATCTTCGATCGATTATTCGAGTCAACCTATTTGGTTCGATGCTATGCGCAAGGGCTGCCTTTCGAGTCATGAAAAGACAGTCGCCACAAGGGGGCCGGATAATAAATAACGGATCTGTGTCGGCATACGCGCCTCGCCCAAATTCGGCCCCATACACTTCCACCAAGCATGCAATCACCGGGCTGACGAAATCTCTCGCGCTTGATGGACGGCCGTTCAATATCGCCTGTGGTCAGATCGATATCGGCAATGCCACCACTGATATGTCGGCTTATATGGCTTCTGGGGCCTTGCAGGCGAACGGGACAAGGATGGCGGAACCACGCATTCCGGCAAGGCATGTCGGGGAGGCAGTATTGCAAATGGCGAGCTTGCCATTGGAGGCTAATATCCCGTTTCTCACCATGATGGCTTCCGGCATGCCACTTTATGGGCGCGGATAGCGAGGGACTTCCCGGCGAAGGCGTTCACCAAAGAGACACCGAGACACGGAGGAGGACGCAGAGGGTTGGATTCACCACAAAGACGCAAAGGGCACAGAGTTTCGGATGGTTGAGGTTTGTCGTCCGGAGTGGAACGATATCGCGTTGGATGCGCTGTTGGGTAGGGACGCGCGGAGAACGCAAGAACGTTTGGGAACTGAAAGTAAAATTGGCTTTCAGCCTGTCTTCGATTGGCGTCTCGCCTGTTCATTCCCGGGAACGGTTCACCAAAGAGACACAACGCAGTGGAAGCCGCAACCACAAGGATGCGGTGTCGGCGTATCGGCGTATCGGCGGATACCAAGTTAGATAAGCATCGTCATTCTACTCCTCTATGAGGGACAGGTCGCCGCGGTTTGGGGGTGGGTTTTATGGTGTTTTTGGAGAATACGCTTCCTAAAGAGCCAATACATGTGAACATTTCACTCAATTTGATGCCTTAGAATAAAACGAATTATGTCATATACAGAGCACGAGCCTTTCCTGCGTCGAGCCATCGAGTTGTCTCAGCGAGCGGCCTTGGAATATTCCACCGGCGGAGTTTTCGGTGCGGTTCTCGTGAAAGACGGCAAGATCCTCTCAGAAGGAATGAACCGGGTCGTGGCGAGTCACGACCCGACGTGGCACGCAGAAATGGAAGCAATTCGCCTCGCTTGCATTACGCTTCAAAGCTTCAAACTCACCGGCTGCACCCTCTACACTTCCGCAGAACCTTGCCCCATGTGCATGGCGACCTGCTATTGGGCTGGTATTGACAGAGTTTTCTACGGCGCCTCGGTCGAGGACGCCTTCGAATACGGAAACTTTGACGATCGTCCGATCTATGAACAACTCGCCTTACCCAAAGAAAAGCGCTCGATCACCCTCACTCAGATGCTGCGGGATGAGGCGGTGGTCGTGTGGAAGAAGTACCAAGCCAAGCCGGACAAAGTCCAATATTGACAACAGAAACTCATCGACCCGAGGGGCGAGTCGCCGTTGTGACTCAGACACGGGTCACGACCGAAGGCTATAGTGCGTATATCGATTGGCAACGTCGCGTAGGGGAACATCTCACCCGGACGCCTGGGTTCATTGTTCAGGAAGTCATTCCTCCTTCACCACCGGTACAGGTTGACTGGGTGGTTATTCAGAAATTCAAAACCCGGGAAAACGCGCGCGCGTGGCTTCAGTCCGAAGATCGTAGCCGGTTGCTCGGCGAGGTGAAAGCTTACTTCGTCGGTAACGATGATATTCACCTCGTAAGCGAAGATGAGACGCAGCGACAGAAAACCGCGGTCTCTGCTGTTATCTCCTTCCGTGTCGAGCCAGGGAAAGAAAAGCCGTTTCTCGAATGGCAGCGCCGCATCTCGGCCGCCGAAGCGAAATTTGGCGGATTCCTCGGACACAAAGTCGAGCCTCCAATGCGCGGCGTACGCGAAGACTGGACAGTTATTCTCACATTCGAATCGGAAAAAAGTCTGAACGCATGGCTCGAATCGGCGCAACGCGCAAAACTCCTCCAGGAAGGGAGCGAATTTAATACGAATTTAAGACTCCGAACGACAAGCTATGGCTTCGATTTCTGGTCAGGCGGAGAGAGCGGTAAGCGCCAAAGCAAGGTACCAGTCTTCAAGAGCAACTTGCTCGTGCTTCTCGTACTGTACCCAACGGTTTTTTTATGGGGATATTTTGTCAGCGTTCCGCTCCTTGAATCCAAAGGGGTGCCGTTTTGGCTATCGCTTTTTGTCGGGAACCTTTTTAGCACCCAGCTGCTTGGCTGGCTGGTTGTGCCCGCTATATTCCGTCTCTTTGGCTGGTGGCTTGATCCTAAGCCGGTTTTTTGGAAACAGATTACGGGCTACGGAATACTGCTCGGGCTTTATTCGATCTCCATGGCAGGATATGCTTGGCTGCTATCGATAGCATCTTAGTCCCATTCCGTTCAGCTAGCTTTCAACGTCTACGAGGCGCGTGGAACGCTAATACGAACAGTTTCTGGCGGATCTAGCAGTCAATGCCCATAACATACATATTACCAGTTACTAGATTCGGCTCGAGGACGGACGAACATCTCACAAGTTTGAAAAACTTGTGAGATGTTCAGGCTAGGAAGGATACTTTTCGAACTTTGGCAACGTGGGATTCATTTGATCCCAGGTGTGCGCGTCCGAGGTCCAGACATCCATTTGCAGATCGAACCAACTCGGATCATCCAGGCTTGCCGTTTTGATTGCGACGATATGAGGGGCTGCGTCGGGCTTGAGGTTAATCGGTGAGCCGCATTCCGAGCAGAAGCCCCGATGGGTCTGGCCACCCATCTCACTGGGAGAGGCATGGAAGCGCAGAGCGCCTTGCCGGAGCTCGAAAGCGGCGGCCGGCACGATGGCGAAAGAGGAGAACGGCCCACCGCTGGATCGTTGGCAATCCCTGCAGTGACAGTGAAGCATCATCACCGGTTCGGCAGTGCATTCATAGCGAATCTCGCCGCAAGCGCATCCGCCAGAGAAGGGTATGGTTATTTTACTCATAGATTAGGTTTTCTCCGATTCACAATCGCAGCTCGCGGACTGACGGTGGTGCCGTCTCGGGCCAATATGCTTCAAACAATATTAAACCTTTAAGTTGAATATCAAATAAAAAAAACGGCCGAGCCCGAATTTCTTTGATTGAGCCCGCCGCTATTGCAATTTATTGACGATTGATTCCGGGAATTAGGCACAACAAGAGCGACAGTCGGAAACGCAATTCGATAGCTGATAGAGAGCGGTCTCGTCCGTGCTACCCACCAAACGAATGATGTCGTCCAGGTTGGACGACCAGGGGCTAACGTGCGCTTGGATCCCGAAGGTGCCTTTTTCGTCGGCGTCGAAATTGAGAAAAGAGCCCTGACTATCCAACTGTTTGATTTTGCCATGGAGGTCCGCGCGGCTCGGCATGTCTCGATTAATATAGAGCTTAGCCGATTAGATAAGATCGCATTCAAAATAGCGGAAACAGCAGCTGATTCTGGCAACTGACTACTTCTTTCCGGCTAGAAATCCAGGTGATTCCAATAAGTCACTTTGTCGCGATGGTTGACGACAAATTTGACCGCGCCGTCCTGCGATACTACGACCGCGAGGCATTCCGCGTATTCGCGGCAGAGGCGGTAGGCGGTCCGATGCCGGGTTCCTGCGCTCTCCATGGACTCAAGGACACAATGTTCCGCTTCGATGTCGACGGCGCGATACACCATTTCGTCTTCAAAGCTTGGGACCTGAATTTCAACGCCGAACCCAAGAACAGTGAATTGATGATCGAGTAACAGGCAACCGTCGACTGCTGTGAGGTCCGAAAGCCAAAGCGCGAGCTCAACGAATTGTTGACTGAACGTATATGGAAACTCGTCGTACCAATCCAGGTACTCTTGCCAACCTACGGATGTCTTTTCTTTGGCCAAGGCCAACTGGCCCAATCGGCGTGTGACTTCGGAAAGAATGACGGCAAACGGAGAGGCTGTGCAGGCCTCGTCGACCCGATACTTTGCGCGTAAGGGACCGCGCGTCTCGAGAAGTTTTCCAATCAGGTATCGCGGAGCGAACACAATTGTGCCGCCGTGCCGCGAATTGCGGACCTCCCGAATGATACGTCTCATTAACGCAACGCCGATTTTCTCGGCAAGATCTTCGCGCACGGTGACCGAGTCGAACGGATGTGCCGCCTTCTGATCCGAGAATCCCTCGCCGACGGTCCGATAACGCTCGAGCAGCCAGGTAGAGGCGAACAAATCAAACCCATGGCCTTCGACCCTGCCGTTCAACAATGTAACGAGACGTTCCGAACCGCGGTGAATCACCAGGTTCCCAGGACCTCGGACATGGATAATCAGCCAATCGGGGAGTGGATAATTGATCGAATCGATTGCCGCCGTCAAATCCCTGGACCAGGCGCCGGTGTGAACCATGCCTGAAATCTCGAATCCGCGACTGGGGGTCCATTCGACCACGAGCATGGCTCGATAAAATCCGGTTGCAGGTCCCAGTCGCCGGATCTCCTGTTCAATAAACGCCCTCCGCTTGGCGAAGCGAACAAGATGAAACCCGATTGCCGCCAAGCCGGCAGGCTCAAGATATTCCAGCTGCGACAACGTGATGCGGCATTCGATCGGCCGGCCTTCCTCGCGAAGGAGGCTCGCCTGGTACGCAACGCTCAGGAAGCTGTTCAGCGTTTCGACAGAATCCAGAGCGATATGCTTCTCATCCGGTCTGTTGCATAGCATCCATATCTGGTCCGCCAGCTCGCGAGGATACGAATGTTCATGGAATTCAGTGGTCGACACTACACAGACGTTTCGACCCTCGGAGCGATGATTGCATCCGATTTCTTCCGGATGGTATTCAGATTGGTTAACCTGACGCCACCAGGGGGGCGCACTCGATGCGATGGCTCGATTTTGTCCCAAGGGACAGCCCGATAGGAGCCAGGTACGAAGTGCCTGGATAACGATACAGAAAAATCCCCGTCCTGGAGGGGTGGTCGAAGGAATTGTCCTTTCAAACGTCCCGCTGGGACGGGGCTTTTCTTCTAATGATTCCAGGCACTTCGTACCTGGCTATTATCACGCTGTCCCTCCGGGACAAAACACATTCACCCTGGGATCCTTTGCCCAGGTTAATGCTTATTAGCGTCTCGCCTGTCCAAGAGATAGCTAATGAATTAAAAACTGAATCGTACACCTCCGGTTACAGCATTTGAATCGTAGTGGTCCCGGCCGAGTTGACCGTCGTATGAAACATAGGTTGATATCGCCGGGGTCCAATAGGCTGTGATCCCTGCACTGACGATCGCGCTGTCGTGACCTTCGACCGGCCCCACAAATGTATCGGATGGTCCGGGAATTCCCACGAAACCCGCAGCAATCGGGAGTGCCGAATATTTGAATTCATGTTCCCAGGCAGCTCTCAAAGCGGGCTCCAGAACAACCGAACCGATTTGCCAGGCGTAACTGACTCTGAACCCCAGGTCGGTGCGTAACGACTCCGCGGACTGCGAATGAATGTCCAACGGAGCCAGTGAACCTTTTTCTGTAAAGTCATCAATATTCACATAGGTGTATTGAAGCGAAGCAGTCGGCCCGACGCTTAAATGCCCACAGTGCAAATCGTAGCCGCCGCTCAGAAAGCTGCTGTATTCCGCCCCGCTTGTGCCTCCGGAAGCCATGCCCCCAATCGTGGAGCGACTCGAATCATAAACGCTGTGGCCCCCGTAAATTCCTCCATTAAGATAGAACCCACGGTCAAACCAGCTTGCATAGACTCCGCCCCGGCCGCTATCGACATCGATGTTGCCCCTCGGGTTAAGACTGGTCCAGGTGTGCGAGTATTCGCCCATGACCCCAACCACCAACTGGTCGGTGAGCCGATAGTCAATCCCCAGGCTGGCTCCGCCGGTAGTGAAGTCGTACCCTTTGGCGTTGTAGTCAGCATCCACATTCACAAAATCACCGAAGCCGGTTACCCAGACTCCCCAGCGGTTTTCTGCTCCAGGCTGGAGAGCTTGTTCCACAGGGTTCTTGGAAGACTTGCCGTCAACGGGTTCTTTATCTTCGAGATTAACGGAGGCCCCGTTCGTTTTCATGTTGGAGCTGAATCCGCTGGATCCGTTTCGCAAATCGTCCAAGCGGCTTTCAAGGTTCATCCGCTGGAGGTTCGCATTCGAGAAACTGATTTCGTAAAACGACGACAGTGAATCGGGAGAGATTTTTTCCAGATCGCCCGGGAGATTCGAAACAGGTTCTTTGGAAAGAAAGGAAATCAGCTCGCCAATTTTTGGATTGAGCTGCGTTTCATCCAGCAGATTGCCGGCTGCGCGCTGATTCGGGGTTTGGGCAAAGGACTCGAAATCGATCGTGACAATCACCGGCGGCGGCGCCGGGGGATTGATGGGAGGAATGATCGGAGGCGGGACGGCCAGGAACTCGAGATCCACGAAGTCACGGCCATACACAAGGTCAATGGTTTTGATTCCATCTCCTGGAGTAAATGGATTTAAAAAGGTAGCGAATCGACCGGTCACCGTCCCTCCGGTCGTCACGAGAGTCAGTTCGTTCCCGGGCTTGGGCTGGAAGCCGAGCGAGATCAATTGCAGGGTGCCGTTGAGGCTCGCGTTTCCGCCTACGTTTAAGGTGTCGTATTGACCTGTGCCGGCACCGGCTACCTGTAACTGCAAGGTGCCGCCGGCGTTCTGGGTGTAATTGCCTTTCACGTTGATTGGCTGAGGATCTGCTCTGAGAATTCCGCCGTTAACAATTACCGAGCCAAAACCCAGGGCCTGAGGATTATTCACCGTCAGCGTCCCGGCGTTCACCGTTGTACCGCCGGTGTAAGTGTTCGTTCCGCTCAAGGTCGTAGTGCCGGTCCCGTTCTGTTGAACGCTCCCACTGCCGCTGATGACTCCTCCAAACGTGAGCGTGTTCGATCGATCGAAAAGCAGCGTTCCGTTGTCGACGACATTGCCGGCCACAGTACCGGTCGTCCCGCCGTTGCCGAGTTGGATCGACGAACCCGGTAGGATTGTTGTACCTCCGGTGAAGGTATTGTTTGCTGTGAGAACGAGAGTTCCAGAACCGATTTGCTCGAGGTTACCGGACCCGGAGATCGTTCCCGTGAAAGTGACCAGGTCGGAACGGTCAAAGGCGAGTGTACCATTGTCAGTGACATCCCCGACGATGCTTCCCGTTGTAGTGTCGTTGCCGAGCTGGAGTGTTCCGGAGGTAATTGTCGTGCCTCCAGAGTAAGTGTTCGTGCCGGTAAGGGCGGTCGTTCCGGCTCCTGTTTTGATGAGCCCAAGGGTGCCGGAACCGTCTGCTAATACTCCGCTAAATAGTGTGTCTGTGCCGTCGGCGCCCACCGTCAAAACGACTGCACCTGCGCCGTTATTGGTGACCAATCCGCTTCCGGCAAGCGACCCGATTGTGTTATTGAACCCATTCAGATCCAGAACGGCAGGCGCGGTCACAGTAAATGCTGAACTGGCGCTGAGCGCCGTGCTTGAACCGGCTTGTAACGTCCCGTCCGAGACACTTGTCGCTCCGCTATACGTATTGTCCCCACCAAGCACGACAACCCCAGTCCCCTCCTGTGTAACGGTTCCAGTGCCGGTAATCGACCCGTTGAGAGTGAAGGTCCCCGATCGATCAAATACCAACGCAGCTCCCGGGGCATTGATCAGCACGTTACCGACAATGCTCCCTGTACCTCCGCCATTGCCGATTTGGAGCGCGCCCTCATTGATCGTCGTGCCACCCGTGTAGGTATTGCTGCCCGTAAAGATCAAAGTGCCCGCTCCGTCCTTGACGCCGCTTCCCGTCCCGATGACTGATCCGCCGTAAGTAATGGTATCGCTGCGATCAATGTCCAAGATTCCATTGTCGACAATCAAAACGCTGTTCACGGCCCCGGAGGGTCCTCCGGTTCCCAGTTGTAATGTTCCGGCGGAAATTGTCGTGGTTCCCGTGAACGGATTGTTCGAAGTCAGGATCAGTGTTCCAATGCCTAGCTGCGTCAGCCCACCGGTGCCGCTGATAACTCCGTCAAAAGTCACCGTGTCGCTTCGGTCGAACGCCAAGGTTCCGTTATCCATCACATTACCAACGATACTTCCTGTCGCCTCTCCATCGCCGATTTGGAGCGTCCCAGCGTCAATTGTCGTGCCTCCGGTGTAGGTATTTGCTCCAGTTAGAATCATCGTTCCCGCTCCCGACTTGGCGAGACCAACGCCGCCAGTTCCGTCGGTCAAAACGCCACTGAATGTCGTGCTCGTATTGTCGCCCCCGGTGGTTAACACCGCCGCGCCCGCGCCATTGTTTGTGACTGTACCGGTTCCTGAAAGCGATCCGATGGTATTGCTGAAGCCGTTCAGGTCCAGGGTGCCCGTAACGGTATAGGCCGAATTCTGCGGTGAACGCGGTTGCGGAACCGGCTTGCAAAATTCCAGCGGCAATATCCGTTGCTCCGTTGTAGGCGCTAACCCCCGTAAGGGTCAGAGTTCCGGACCCGATTTTGGTAAGGCCTAGACTGCTGCCGGCAGCGAGTTAAAACTGCCACTGAACGTCGTGCTGGTGTTGTCACCGCCTACGGTCAACACCGCGGGCACCCGCGCTGTATGTTCGTCACAAAACCGGTACCTGAGAGCGACCCGATCGTATTGTTGAATCCGTTCAGATCCAAAGCGCCAGTCACAGTAAAAGCTGAATTGGCGCTGAACGCTGTGGCCGAACCTGCCTGCAGCGCCCCGGCGGTGAGATTCGTCGCCCCGCTATACGTATTGTCCCCACCCAGCGTGATAGTCCCACTCTCCAGCGTCACCCCGCCAATGCCGGTAATCGACCCGTTAAGAGTGAAAAAATCCGATCGATCAAATATCAACGTAGCACCCGCGGCGTTGATGAGTACGTTCCCGACGATACTCCCTGTACCTCCGCCATTGCCGATTTGAAGCGCACCCTCATTGATCGTCGTGCCACCCGTGTAGGTATTGTTTCCCGTAAAGATCAAAGTGCCTGCTCCGTCCTTGACGCCGCTTCCCGTCCCGATGACTGATCCGCCGTACGTAATGGTATCGCTGCGATCAATGTCCAAGATTCCATTGTCGACAATCAAAATACTGTTCACGCCCCCGGAGGCTCCTCCGTTTCCAAGTTGTAATGTTCCCGCACTAATTGTCGTGGTCCCCGTGAACGGATTGTTCGACGTCAGGATCAGCGTTCCGCTGCCAAGTTGCGTCAGCCCACCCGTGCCACTGATAACTCCGTTAAAAGTCACCGTGTCGCTTCGGTCGAACGCCAGAGTCCCGTTATCCGTCACGTTTCCAGCGATGCTTCCTGTTGTCCCGCCGCCACCGATCTGGAGCGTTCCCGCACTGATCGTTGTTCCTCCGGTGTAGGTGTTGGTCCCCGTCAGAGTTGTGGTTCCCGTCCCAAGTTGGACCAGAGCCCCGGTGCCGCTGATAACTCCTCCAAAGGTTAGTGCGTTGTCGCTTCGATCGAACGCCAGGGTCGCGTTATCCGTCACGTTCCCAACGATGCTTCCAGTTGTTCCTCCGTCCCCGATTTGAAGCGTGCCCGCGCTGATCGTTGTTCCTCCGGTGTAGGTGTTGGCTCCCGATAGCGTCAACGTACCGGTGCCGACCTTGGTCAAGGATGCGCCGCTGCCACCGTTAAACCCGCCGTCGGCAATTACTCCGCTGACTTCGGTGCTCAGATTGCTGGAGCCGACAGTGAGATTGATCGAACCCAGATTGTAGTTGCCTGCGCCCGCTATCGACCCAGCAGTTGTCCCGGTGGAAGTGAGATGGGAAAAATCGACAATGCCACCCGAGTTAGTGATGAAGACTGCTTGGCCACCCGAGCCTGTCTGTTGAAAAACAGTGATTCCTCCCGAATTCGTAATGACTGTGGCGTTACCGGCTGTACTCGAGTCATTGAACTCTGTGAACCCGCCGAGATTAGTGGTGATCGTTGCGGTGCCAGCCGTGCTCGTCTGATCAAAAAGCGCGGCGGCGCCAGCGGCGTTGGTAACGCCGTCGCCATTGGTAATGGAGGCCGCACCGGCCGAACTCGAATCGGCGAATTGCGTGATTCCGTCTGCGGTGTTTGTGATGCTCGCGCTACCAGCTGTACTGGAGTTAACGAAAAATGTGATACTATCAGTCCCGTTGTTTGAAATCGAAGCCATGCCTGCGGTGCTCGAGAAGCCGAATTCCGTGAACCCGGTCGTCGTATTGTTGACGATTGCATTGCCAGCGGTGCCCGAGGCAAAAAACAGGCCCCCGGCGCTGCTGGTAACTGAAAAAGTCGGGCTGTTGGAAGAATTATTGACTACGCCTGTTCCGTTGAATTCCAGACTAGAGGTACCGGTCAAGGTGAAGGTATAGGCCGGGGCTCCAGCATTGAACTGAAAGCTGCCGACAAATGTGGTGCCTACATTTGAGAAAGTGATCGACGTCGTATTGGATGTGGCGAACGTGGCGGTACCTGTCGGGACAGTCGCAGGCGCCCAATTTGTCCCGGTATCAAAGTCCCCTGACCCGGGACTCGCAAGCCAGGTTGCATCCTGCGCCTGCGCACTGATCGAAATGAGACACGAAGTAACGATCGCCAAGGAAACGCGCCCTAGCGCGCCAAGTCCGAGACCGGTAAAGCGGCTTTGCCGTGGATTTTGGCAGGCAGCGCAGTGCGAGGCGATCGGAGTTGCCACCATGAACCGAGGGTTCCGTGCCACTTGGTTCAATCGATCGCGGGGCACTCCGCGATGCGTTGCTAGACTACTGGTTGTCTGTACAAATCTCGGTTCTATATCCACTCGTTTCTCCCAACTCTTCGGCTAACGTTTGGTACCAAGGGTGCGGCGGGTCGCAAATAATGCCTCCCTCGTGTATTCGGAAATGTGCAAGCCCAGGTTGAAAGAATGTGCGGGGCAGTCGAAATAAGTCGTTTTTAAAGGGAGGCACTCCGGTACATCAAGTCTTATCGGATTACCGGGCCCCTCCTTTAGTACCAATGACCGGCCTCTTTTCCAGGGAGGCGAAACCTCTCTGTACGCACGATCGATTAAACCATCGGGTGACACAAAACGCCGCCATGTGAACTCGATCAGAAATTTGAAGAGATGATTGTCCTCCGCGTGGCGGCTCGTTCGTTCGATCGAAAAGTGACTTTTGAACCGGCAACGCCGGATCTCCACCAAGCCGAAAGGAATTCATTATGCAGGAAGATATTATCCCTCACCCGAAAATCGTTCCGCAAGCCGAATGGTTGACCGCCCGCAAAGCGCATCTGGAGCATGAAAAGGAACTGACGCGGCAACTCGATCGCCTTCGGGCCGAACGACGTCGATTGCCGATGGTTCGTATTAAAAAGAGCTATGTGTTCGACAGCCCAAGCGGAAAGCGAACGCTGCACGACCTGTTTGATGGACGGCGACAGCTTATCGTCTACCACTTCATGTTTGATCCGCAGTGGGAAAAGGGCTGTCCGGGGTGCACTGGTTACGTGAATAGCCTGGGGAAACTTTCGATGCTAAATGAACGAGATACCAGTTTCGCACTGATCTCCCGTGCTCCGATAGCGAAGCTGGAGGCGTATCGGGCGATCCACGGATGGACTGTGCCCTGGTTTTCATCTTTCGAGAGTGACTTTAACTACGACTTTCATGTCACGCTGGATGAAACCGTGGCACCTCGCGAGTACAACTATCGAAGCGGCGCAGAACTTGACCAAAAATACGGTGAAGCGAGCTATAAAGGGGAACAACCCGGGCACAGCGTTTTCTTTCGTTTGGGTACGGATGTTTTTCACGCTTACTCGACGTACGCTCGTGGCACCGAATCGCTCTGCGACTCGTACAGCCTTTTGGATACGACTCCCTATGGGCGTCAGGAGGATTTTGAAGATTCGCCGCCAGGGTGGCCGCAGAAAAAGACCTATGGTTGAATAAAGTGCCGCAACTTAAATTTGGGCTCTGCCACCATCCACGAATAGTTCGATGCCCGTGACAAAACTGGAGTCATCCGAGGCTAGAAATAGCGCCGCCTTCGCGATTTCATCGGGTTCTCCCATACGGCCCATCGGAATGGTGGAGACAATCCGTGCGATAGCCTCCGCGGGTTGCCGAGCCACCTGTCGAGTATCGGTCGGACCAGGGCTAAGAACATTTGAACGGATACGGCGATCCTTCAATTCCACGGTCCACGCTCGCACAAGATTGCGGATTGCGGCCTTCGTGGCTCCATAGACGCCGAAGGCGGGAGTGCCTTTGACACCCGCGACGGAGCCTGTGAGAATGATAGAACCGCCATCATTTAGTAACGGTAAGGCTTTTTGCACCGTGAATAATGCTCCTTTTACATTGATGTTAAATAGTTTGTCAAAATGCTCCTCCGTCATGTTGGCCAAGGGAGAAAATTCAGCGAGACCGGCGTTGGCAAAAACGATATCGATTCGCCCATTCGCCTTGACGGTCTCATAGAGACGGTCAAGGTCAGCCAGTTTGGCAACGTCTCCCTGAACGCCAGTCACATTGATGCCAATTTCTTTTACGGCCTCATCGATTTCCGTCTGATGACGGCCCGTGATGAAGACGTAAGCACCTTCTCTGACAAAGAGCTTTGCTGCGGCTAGTCCTATCCCAGCCGTGCCGCCGGTAATGACAGCCACTTTTCGACTCAATTTACCCAGCGATTGTGGAATCACGGTTGCCATAGAAAATAAAAAACCATATGGTTCAATACGGATGCGCGATGCTCCCTCAGGTGTCAAGAAACCTTTTCTACCAATCGGTGCAGTATCCGATATCGATATTATTGGCGCTTGTCACCGTGGGAACTGTCCAAGCATCTGTTTCTCCACCTGAATGGATTTTGGAGTTTCTGCCCGGTCCTGCCGCACGGGTGTCACAGTGTCCGGATTATGTTCATTAGATCGTCGATATTTCGGTCGATGGAGCGCCTGCTCGTACTCAGGTTATGCTCCATGCTGAGCCCGGTAAAATAAGTCAGGATTAGTTCCGCCAAGGATTGGGGATTCATCTTTGGGCGCTCGGCCTCAATGTTCTTGGCCAAGATCTGCTTTATCTTGTTGCGGCTTCGCGTGATCATAGCAACCGCTTCCGGTGGTAATACTGCGGACTCACGAATGGAGTTGACAGCAAAACATCCCTTTTGTCCGGGCAAAGTGCTTGGTCCAATCTTGAGGAATCGTTCGATGTTATTCCAGCCCAAGGGCTCGGCCGTGAGCAGCCCCTGCTTTTCGAGACTTTCCAAGTAGTACCGGAGGCTCTGCACAAACAGGTCTTCTTTATCTTTGAACTCGCCGTAGAGGCCGGATTTGTTCACCCCGGTGGCCTGTTCCAATTCGTGAAGGCTGGCGTCAGCAAACCCCTGCCTCCAAAAAACCGGCAGCGCCTTCTCCAAGACAGCTTGGCGGGTGAATTTTTTTGGTCGTCCCATACCCGGGAATATCGACTAATGAACCGAGTGGTGCAAAAAATTATTGACACCATAGAAATCAGATGTCTTTTTAGTGAACCAACCGGTTTTTTACTGACACTGAACGAGATTTCCCAATCACGGGCGCAACACTTTCTTAATCTGGAGCGAGACTGAAAAAACCTGCAATTGCATTGATGCGCTGCCGCGGGACGAGGCTGACCTCTTCGAGTTTCTTAAAAAAGTGAGTGCCAATGATCGCGGAACCTGTACTTGTCGCAATCGATATCGGGAAGATCGCGTTCAGCTGAACCACAGAGTTCCGAAACAAGAGTGATGGCCGAAATGTTACCCGGTCGCCGTCAGTAAAGAGGTCCTTTATGAAAGCTGTCCAAATCAAATCCTATGGCGATCCACTCGAAGTTCTCGAGGTGGTGGATATACCGGAACCGGAACCGCCCGGCGCCAACGAAGCGCTCCTCGGCATTGAAATCGCCACGCTCAACAAACACGACCTCCTATTTGTTCGCAACGCGTTGGGCAGCGGTCCCGCTCTCCCGACCGTCGTGGGGAACGAAGGATTCGGGCGGGTTCTCGCCGTCGGTCGCGGCGTGGAGAACGTTAAGGTTGGCGATCGCGTGCTCGCACCAATCCTCTCCCAAACCTGGCGTGAAAAAATGATCGTACCGGCCTCCAGCCTGTTCCCGCTGCCCGACGGCGATCCCCAGCAATTTTCCATGCTCAGCGGCAACCCTCCAACGGCGGCTCTCATTTTATCGGAGTATATCGAGCTAAAACCTGGCGATTGGGTGGTTCAAAACAGCGCGAACTCTGGTGTCGGCCGTTCCCTGATTGCTATCGCTAAAGCGCGTGGTCTGCGAACGATAAACTTCGTTCGCCGCCACGAATTGCTGAAAGAACTCAAAGCCGGCGGAGGCGACATCGTGCTGGTCGACGAGCGTGGCGCAGCGGAAGAGGCGCTCCACCTGGTGGGAGATGGCTCCGTGCGCCTGGGCGTCGACGCGATCGGCGGCACGGCCACCGCTACACTGGTTCAGGCACTCTCCGCAGGAGGCACGCTTGTGTCCTACGCCGCGGCGAGTGGCGAACCGATGTCGGTTAACGCCCTGCAATTGATTTTCAAGCGGCTCCAGGTACAGGGCTTTTTCCTGGGCTTTTTTGATTATGAGAAGAAGGTGGTGCCGGCAATGCGCGCGGCAGCTCCCTTGGTTGCGTCCGGGGCACTGCACGTGCCCGTGACCGCCATCTACCCGCTTTCCCGAATCCGCGAGGCAGTAAGCCATCTGCTGCGAGGCGGGAAAATCCTTTTGGAGGTGCAGGATGCTGTGTCGGAGTGCGGAAGTATCGGCGGTGTCGGCGAATACGTAGGTCGAATTGGTACACACATCCAGCATTCGAATGCTAATAATGAAGTCTCGCCATCGCCGGTTGCGATGCGAAGGAATTGCGGTTATAGAGGAATGTTCGGGGATGCCCCCTTATTGATGGATAAAGGTCATTTGCGTGTTCGAAAGAAGATATCCACTAGCAACCACGAGCTAGAGACGCCAACTCAGGTCTGGACCACTCCATGCAACGCTGGCGCCGTCAGGAGAGCCGGCCGCCGGCTGCTGCACATGTATGATACCATCTTGGCGCCAACTGGTCTGAAGCAGTGCCAATATGGAATTTTGTCGGCATTGAACGGAAGAGGTGCGGCGTTGCCGAGTGTGCAAGAGCTGGCGGAGGAGCTGGTACTGGATCGATCGACGTTGGGGCAAAATTTGCGGCCTCTGGAGAGGGATAATTTTGTCACTCTGTTAACGGATCCAAGAGATCGCAGGGTTCGATTGATCGCGTTGACCAAACTGGGGATCGCCAAGTTTAATGAGGCAAAGCCCTACTGGCAGATGGCCCAGGAGCGGTTTGAAGAAGTTTTTGGGGCGGAAAAGGCAGCCGGGCTGCGGTCCCTGTTGTTATCGATTGCTTATAATCCTAAGCTTGGAAAAACCGCGAATGAAAGCAAATGAATTGGCGTTCCTTCGGGGCGGTGCACTAGAGCGCGGTTGTTTCCGAGGTTGATACTTGACAGAACGGTCAAGTAGGGGGATATCCCTGTATCTCCCGATGCGTGGTTCTCGTTTCTGAATGCTCGGAGTTACCGAGGCGCTTTATGTGGATCGTTAAACTCGCTCTCACCCGGCCGTACACTTTTGTCGTCTTTGCACTTCTCATTTTTGTGTTGAGTCCGATGGTGATTCTTCGAACTCCAACCGACATTTTCCCAAATATTGATATTCCCGTGATCTCGGTCGCCTGGACGTATACTGGCTTGAATCCGGAAGATATTGAGGGGCGGTTAACAACGCCTTACGAGAAAGTGCTCACGACTCTGGTCGACAATATCGAGCACATAGAATCCACGAGCTATAACGGTGCAGCCGTCATTAAAATTTTTCTTCAACCGCATACCAGCGTGGATCGAGCGAACTCCCAGGTGGTCGGCGCTTCTCAATTTGCGCTTCGATTGCTGCCATCGAGTATTCAACCGCCGGAGATTATCAATTTCAGCGCTTCGAGCGTACCGATTCTTCAACTTGGGCTCTCCGGTCAAGGTCTCTCCGAACAACAATTGAATGACCTGGCGCTGAATTTTGTCCGGACGCAAATGATCACGGTTCCGGGAGCGGTGATTCCTCTTCCATACGGTGGGAAGCAGCGTCAGGTGATGATCAATTTAGATCACAACCTGATGCAGGCGAGAAACATTTCGCCGACGGATGTTCTCAACGCCGTAAGCACCCAAAGCCTGGTGCTCCCATCTGGCACCGTGAAACTGGGCCAGAGTGAATTGGATATACGCGCCAACACGTATCCTCGGACCGTGGCCGAACTGAACAATCTTCCGATCAAGCAGGTGGGCGACACAACCGTTTACGTGCGAGACGTCGCTACAGCCAGCGACGGTTTTGCGTTGCAAACGAACGTGGTCCGGCAGGATGGCCGGCGTGGTGTGCTGATGAGTATCCTCAAAGCGGGAAACGCATCGACTCTTAGTGTGGTGAGTGGCGTCAAAACATTGCTCCCGCGCGTGGCAACGATTGTTCCTCCTACACTGAAAATGACGCCTTTGGCGGATCAAAGCATTTTCGTTCAAAGTGCGGTGAGCGGGGTTATCCGCGAGGCGGTAATTGCGGCAGCGTTAACCGGGTTCATGATCCTTTCATTCCTTGGGAGTTGGCGCAGCACCCTGATCATTGCTGTCTCTATCCCGCTATCGATTTTGACCTCCATTATGATCATTAGCCTTCTCGGCGAAACGATCAATATCATGACTCTGGGAGGCTTGGCCCTGGCTGTTGGGATACTGGTCGATGATGCGACGGTCACGATTGAGAATATCGAACGGGTGTTAAGGCAGGGACGTTCCCTTCACGATGGCATTTTAGAAGGCGCAGCCCAGATTGCCGTCCCAGCCTTAGTTTCTACTCTCTGTATCTGTATCGTTTTTCTTCCGATGTTTCTCTTGGACGGGGTAGCGCGTTACCTTTTCGTGCCCCTGGCAGAAGCTGTGGTGTTTGCCATGCTGGCTTCGTACATCCTTTCGCGAACGCTAGTCCCTACGTTAGCGATGTATCTACTGAAGGCTAAACATCATGAACCGAATCTGAAAAACCTTTTTGCCCGTCTGCAATACGGGTTTGAAAAGGGATTCGACTCAGTTCGAAACGCTTATAGCGGATTGCTCACCAGCCTGGTGGATCATCGCAAGCTATTTATTCCGGCGTTTCTTGGAACCTGTTTATGTGGGGTTTTCCTTGTGCCGTGGCTAGGTCAGGACTTTTTTCCCGACACCGATAGCGGTCAATTCATTCTGCATGTTCGCGCTAGGACAGGGACACGAATTGAAGAGACAGCGCGTTTGTTCGACTTGGTTGAGGACGTTATCCGGCAACACATTCCAGCGAAAGAAATGGACAACATCCTGGATAACATCGGTCTGCCTTATAGCCCCTACAATACCATGCACTCAACATCGGGTGTGTTAGGCGCAAACGATGGCGACGTATTGGTATCGCTCACCAAAAATCATAGTCCGGTTGCTGAATATGTCCGGGACCTACGTGTTCTGCTGCCACAGCGGTTTCCCGGCGTCACCTTTTACTTTTTGCCGGCCGATATTGTGACGCAGATTCTTGATTTTGGTCTTCCCTCTCCGATCGATGTCCAGGTTGAAGGCAATGACGTTGTCGCGAGCCAACAGATCGCCGAGAAGCTAATGGCTCAGATGAGGCAGGTCCCGGGCTTGGTTGATTTGAGGGTACAGCAACCATTGGATAATCCGACGTTGGATGTCGCGGTTGACCGCGTAAAAGCGCTCCAAGCCGGCTACACTGAGCAAAATGTTGCTAACAGCGTATTAAACGCTCTGAGCGGGAGTTTTCAGATAACTCCGTTGTTTTTTATGAACTGGAAGAACGGCGTCAATTATAACTTAGTCGCTCAGACCCCCCAATATCGATTTCAGTCAATAAACGACCTGCTCAATATTCCGTTACCAGCTGCCAGCGGAAGTAACACCGAGATATTGGGAGACGTGGCCTCCGTACGCCGCGGCCACGAGATGGGATTGATCACGCATTACAACATCCGCCGGGTGATTGATATTTACGGGGCGGTCCAGGACCGGGATTTGGGTTCGGTGAGCCGAGATGTGCAAAAGATCGTCGATAATAGCCGGCAACAGCTTCCGCGCGGTACGTTCCTGACGATCCGTGGCCAGGTGCGAACCATGGAGAGCTCGTATACGGGTCTTTTGACAGGGTTGGCCTTAGCCGTGGTGCTGGTATACATGTTGATCGTCATCAACTTTCAATCCTGGCTGGATCCATTCATTATTATTACAGGATTGCCAGCTGCGCTGACTGGAATCGTTCTTTTTCTGTTTCTGACACACACCACGCTCAGCGTGCCGGCCCTAATGGGAGCGTTGATGTGTATGGGAATCGCTACTGCCAACAGTATTTTAGTGGTTTCTTTTGCTAAAGAGCGTTTACGGGCACACGGAGACTCTGTTCGTGCTTCCATCGAAGCGGGAGTAACCCGGTTCCGTCCGGTCGTAATGACGGCGTTGGCGATGATCATCGGCATGATTCCGATGGCTCTCGGGTTAGGGGATGGCGGTGAACAGAACGCGCCGTTAGGCCGGGCTGTGATCGGCGGCTTGCTAGCTGCGACTGTTGCCACGCTGATCTTCGTTCCAGCGGTTTTCAGTCTGCTGCATCAACGCACCTCGAGAATCGGGACCAATGAAGCCGAGCGGCTGGAGCCGGTAGCCGGCAGCTAAAAAAGAAGAGTAGAGAAATGTCAATTGAATCGCAAGAAACGATAGCTGGACTACAGACCAAAGTCGCCGTCCAGGTTGAGAAAAATAGTCCGCGCAATCGATCGCGTACCCTGCGGGCGATCATGGTCGGCGGCGCTATATTGTTAATTGTCAGTCTCGCTTTTTTGGTTTATTCCGGGATTCAGTCTCGTATTGATGCCGAAAAACAATTGGAAAAGAGAGTTACTTTATCTTCTGTTGCTGTGGTCAATGTTGTGCATGCTATCCGGGATTCGGATGACCAGGCGATTGAGTTACCCGGCAATACAGAAGCCTTCACCGAAGCTCCGATTTATGCACGGACGAGCGGTTACCTGAAGCAATGGTATTTCGATATCGGCGCTCACGTGAAGCGAGGACAGCTTCTGGCTGAGATCGAAACACCCGAGCTGGATGAGCAATTGGAGCAAGCCGAGAACCAACTGAAAACAGCAGAGGCGAATCTGCAGCTGGCGCAGGTCACCGCGGACCGATGGGTGTATTTGGAGAAATCGAGTGTCGTCTCCAAACAAGAAAGAGATCAAGCGGTTAGCGACCTGAACGCGAAACGATCAACCGCGGACTCCGACAGAGCGAATGTCGCTCGGCTGCAAAAACTGCAAGAGTTTGAGCATGTATACGCGCCATTTGACGGCGTGATTACCGCACGCAACACGGATTTCGGGGATTTGATTCAGGGTGACAACACGGCTCCAAAGGAACTGTTCCATCTGGCAGCGGTGGGCAAGCTTCGGGTTTATATTTCGGTGCCGGAGGTTTATGCGTCCGGGATCAAGTCGGGTGAAAGCGTGACGTTGACGCTGGATGCGTTTCCCGGGGAGAAGTTCGCCGGCACGTTAATGCGCGACTCGAACTCTATCGACTTAACATCGCGGACGTTGAGAGTGGAGGTTGATGTCGATAATTCTACCGGACGTCTTCTACCGGGCGCGTATGCGTTTGTGCATTGGAAGCTGCCTTCCGCGGCCCGGTCGGTTACCATTCCAACCAATACTTTATTATTTCGAGCCGAAGGTCTGCGTGTAGCCGTCGTGCGAGGCGGGCAGGCGAAGCTGGTGCCGATCACAATTGGTCGCGACTATGGGAGTAGCGTCGAAGTGTTGTCTGGTTTGACCTCGGAGGAGACTGTTATTCTCGATCCATCCGACTCCATCACGGAAGGTTCAGCAGTGAAGATTGCGGAGGCGGTGAAGCCAGAGGGATCGAAGTGAGGTAGATCCATCCAAACTTAGCCCGCATTTCTCAGGTCCCCATGAGAAATACGCACAGGCGCGCTCTCCCGGTGGCGGCGTTCAACCGATCGACCCGGATTTGCTTCTAACTAAGCTCTGGACCTCCTTGGAGCTCGGCTTTCGCTCCCGTCTTTTAGGGAGTCCTGTCGCGGCCCAGATCGAGGCCGGGTTGAAGTCTTTGGACTGAGCCCAACGTTGGCCGATTTCCTCCTGAGCCAGTTCGCGACGCAAGGCGTCGAGAGAAGCAGAGCTATGTTCTTTGGGCCAGACAAGAAACGTAGTGGCATCCGTGAACTCAATCGGTGGCGGCAAAATGCTGACGTCGCGCTCCGCGTGCAATGCGTCAACGACCGAATGGGGTACCAGGGCAATTCCGGTACCCGCAGCGACGCAAGCGACAATCGCGTGATAAGACCCAAATTCCAAGACACGCTCAGGGGTGACCTTTGAACGCGCCAGCCATTCCTCGAGTGTTCGTCGGTAGGAGCAGCCCGTGGCAAAAGCAATCACGGTCATACCCTGGATATCCTCCGCGTTTTTAATTTTGGTAATTTCCTTCGGGGCGATTAGAACAAGCTTTTCCAGGAAGACCGGCATCATTTCTAAGCCTTCTGGCTCGAAGCGTCCGGCAACGAAAGCGGCATCGATCGCATAGCGGGATACTTGATCGAGAAGCCCGCACGATGTTCCGGTTACCAGCTCGATCTGGACCTCCGGGTTAGCCCGATGATAACGCGCGAGAACCGGCGGTAAGCGGGCTGCGGCGGTGCTCTCAAGGGTCCCAACTCGGAGTTTTCCCCGAGGTTTACCGCTGCGGAGAGCTAATTCTGCTTCGGAAGAAAGATGGAGCAGGCGTTCGGCATAGGTGAGCAACAGCTTCCCCTCGGTCGAAAGCAGGAGTTTTCGGCTGTGCCGATGGAACAGCTTGGTACCCAACCGTTCCTCCAGCTGTTTCAACCGCGTCGTGATGTTTGAAGGTACGCGATGCAGCTGCGCAGCAGCCCTTGTCACTCCGCCGCAGTCCACCACTGCTTTAAAGATCTCCAAAGCCTGCAGATCGATTGTTCTCAAAACATGAACAGCCATTCTCAATAATTCAATTTTATAGAAAGGGGTGTCAATCGAAACTCTCTCGATGAATTTCACCCAGCAACCCGTCGCCATTGTCACTGGCGCATCCAGCGGAATCGGTCTCAGCCTCACTCAAGCGCTGCTCGAGCGCGGCTACCGTGTTGTCGCCAACTCGCGTTCCATCAGCCGATCGAAGGACTTGAAATCGTCTCAAGATCTCGCTCTTGTGGACGGCGACGCTGGCAAGAAGGAAATCGCCATCGAGGTGGTGGAAACAGCACTCAAGGATTTTGGGCGTATTGATCTGCTTGTCAATAACGCCGGAATCTTCATTCCGAAGGCGTTCACCGACTACACCGAAGAAGACTACAACCTGGTAATGAACACCAATGTCGCCAGCTTCTTCTACATGTCGCAGCAGGTGATCCCGCAGATGAAAAAGCAAAATGCGGGGCATGTGGTGTACATCTCGGCCGCCCTTGCCGATCAGCCAAGCGGGGCCGTGCCCGCACTTTTGGCAGTCCTGTCGAAGTCGCCGATGCCGGCGGTGAGTAAGGCCTTGGCGTTGGAGTACGCGGGGAACAACATCCGCTTCAATACTGTTTCACCCGGCATCATCAACACGCCGATGCATGCCAAAAATGATCATGCGGTGCTGGCAAAGTTTCATCCCCTCGCCAGGATGGGTGAAACTGCTGACATCGTCGACGCGGTGCTTTATCTCCAGGGCGCCACGTTCGTAACGGGCGAAAACATTCGGGTGGATGGAGGAGTCCATGCCGGCCGATAGCAGTCCCTTGATTACCTCTGAGGTAATTGCTGCCAGTTCTATTCGCTCGATACTGTAGGTCTACCGCAATTGCGGAGAACAGACCATCCATAAAAAAACGGTTATGATTATCATTCCATTTCAATCAATCGAATCGACCAATGGAAAGTTGGGCACTGTCAGCCTTCCATCCAATCCACACGGACGCGTTGGTTCGGTACGCGTCAAAGCCAATAATCGGCATCCGCTCATCACAAAACGTCAGTATAAGTTTCCTCTTGCGATGCTAGCGGTGCTAGCAGCTGTTTTTGGATTGAACCCGAATTCTCTCGCTCAAGATGTTCCAAAAGATCCGAGTGTCACAAGTCAGGTTCAATCGGCCGGAACTAATTCAACAAAGAAAGGTAAATCTATGGAAGCAGTCGGATTGTTAGTCACGCTCGAAGCACGCCCAGGCAAAGAGGCTGACGCGGAGGCATTTCTAAAGTCAGCTCAGCCACTCGCCCTGAATGAAAAAGGAACTTTGAAATGGTATGCTTTTAAGCTTGGTTCGGGAAAGTTCGGCATTTTTGATACCTTTGCAAATGAAGAGGGCCGTAATGCCCACTTGACTGGCGAAATTGCAAAGGCATTGGGAGCGCGAGCCAGCGAATTGTTTGCGGTTTCCCCGCAGATTGACAAAGTGGACCTCCTCGCAACCACCCCTTTGAAGCACTAAGTATCAGGTTTCTATCTATTCTGGCGCCCTGAAGCCGCGAGTTTTGCAACTTCAACAACCGGTTACAAAATCGATGAATGATCGTTAGCCGGAACAACAGGAAAAAATGTAATGTTATACACTTCGATCAACAAAGAAAAGTTGGGTATCGTCACGCTCCCATACAGTCAATACGGACATTCTAGGTCGATGAGTGTCGAAACCAAGAAGGAACAGCCGCTCAACCGTAGTTATCACCGTATATTTTCTTTTGCGGTAATTGCTCTATTGACAGCTGTTTTTGGATTGAACCTGAGCGCTCGTGCTCAAGATGCTCCTCCACCCCAATCGGGTGCACTTGGCAAGGTTGAATCTATCGGGGATAATTCGATCACAATCCAGAACAAAGCGGGGCTTTTTCATATCAATATTGTACAGCCCCTCAAAACCTATAAAGTGGCTCCGTCCGACTTGGAACACATCACGGATAATGACTACATCGGTGTCGCATCAGCGCCGGGACCAGATGGAAAGCAAGTGGCGAAACAGATCTTCGTCTTTCCGTCAGAATTCCGAGGTGCGGTTGAAGGCAGTGTGCTACTGGATCCACAGCCCGGCTCAGCGGCTCAGGGCCGGATGACCAACGGATCTGTTTCGGTGAAGAGCGCAGCCGCGTCACATTCTCGAACGACCAACGGCGTCGTTCAGAAGGGAAATCGAAGAACAGTGGTCGTCCGCTATCAGGATGGCGAGCAGACCATTTCTGTGCCGACGGATGTTGCGGTCGTTGGCGTTGTACCGGCTGAGGTTCAACTGGCGGCTGGTGAGACAGCCTACGCGAAGACCGATAAGCAAACGGACGGCACGCTCACGACGAGTTTGATCCTGGTGATCAGCGGGCCATCGTCTGGAAATGGCAAGTGACGGTCGGAGGATATGTCGTGTCGTCAGGTCGATCAAGCTGTGAAACAACGACCACAGGCGCGGGGGCTACCAAGCCCCGCGCCCTTGTCGTTCGTCAGCACCACATTTTAGTACGAATAAGTCATTGGCTTAACATTCCGCTTCTTCTCGGCCTGATTCTGAGCGGCCTATCGATCTACTGGGCTTCGCCCATTTATCAACACCCTCCAAATCCGGCTACTGGAAGCTTCGAGTACTTCGCTGACGCCGGAATCTGGATTTGTGCCCATATACCTTGGCTTCACCAGTACGCAGACCCGGCGAACTGGGTCTATAACCAGGGCAGTCTGGGCCCCTATATGCTTGCCTTCGCCTTGCCTTTTCACTGGCTCTGCGCGTATTTGTTCATGCTTAACGGACTGGTGTATCTTGCGGGGCTCTGCATCGGAGGCGGATGGCGCTCACTGCTGCCACGGTTGAGCGATGCTCGTGGCATTCTGCAAATGACGAGATATTACCTGGGCCTGCCGTACGCCATACTGGCTCGGCAGAAGGCAGTGCATCCTAGCTTCCGGACAAAATACAACCCCCTGCAGCGGCTCGCCTATTTCGCTGTTTCAGTTGCCGGATTCCTCGCTGTCGCCACTGGATGGGCAATACACAAACCGGCACAACTCTCCTGGCTCACCGCGATCTTCGGCGGATTTGACACGGCTCGGGTGTGGCACTTTTGGCTGATGGGATTTTTCATAATGTTTGTGATTCCGCACGTCATGCTGGTTGTCGCCGACGGTTGGGACACAATGCGGAGCATGATCACCGGTTGGTCCACAAAAACCAAGCGCTAGGAAGTCTCCGATCATGACCTCTAAAAAGATAGGCACGGAACTCGAGTCCACCAGGCGATCCGCATTTCTGAAGATGTTCCAGAGCGTATTCAGCGAACGGCCGGTGGAACCGATTGAAGTCGAACCCTCGATTCTCCGCCGCTGGACTCGACGCGATTTGCTGCTTTTCGGAGCGGGAGCGCTCGCCACACTCGCGGTAGGTGGATCGCAACTGCCGCGAAATATGTTGCAACGGTTAGGCCTCGTTCAAGGTTACACGACTGAACCTGAAAACAAATGGCTTTTGGACCAGGCACTACGACTCGACGACGATGTGTCGGAACTTCTCTATTCGCAGCATCATTTGGTACCCACCTATACTAAATCGCAGATTACTCCGCTTAAGAACAACTACAACGGCGTGACGCCGGATCCAGCCTATATTCCCGGGTGGCGTCTCGCTCTCGACGGGCTTTCCTCTGGCTTAACGGTTTCTCTCAACATTGAAGCCCTTCTCGCGCGCCACCAGATGCATGACCAGATTACTCGCCTCGTGTGTGTAGAGGGTTGGAGCGCAATAGCATGGTGGTCCGGTTTGAGATTCGATGATCTCTTGCACGCTTATCCGCCGGTCTCCCATGCAAAGTGGGCCTACCTCGAATCATCCGTCAATCTTGACGCAAACGGGAATCCGGATCCATATTTCGTTTCGATTGACCTAGTGACAGCGCAGCATCCGCAGACCTTGTTAGCGACTCATCTGGATGGGAAGCCTCTCACCGTAGAACACGGGGCTCCGCTTCGGCTGGTTGTACCTATGAAACTAGGCCTGAAGAACATCAAGGCGATTACCCGGATTACCTACACGAAGGATGAGCCGCCGGACTATTGGGCTAAGCGAGGGTATTCACGTTATGATGGTATTTGATTCGCTTCTAATCGCAGCAACCCCGTAGCTGTTCCTCATCTGTCATCCTGAATTCCGGCTCTGCAGGCAAGCGGCAACGACTGCGTAAGAATCTTGATAAAGTTGTTTATGGTCGCAGCGGGCTCGGGCATTTCTCTCGTCATCAGAAACATTTTAAATTTCTTTTTCGCGTCGTTCAAAACTACCGTAAAATCGCTCGCAGGAAAAGCGTCATCTCCTTTTTGAAATCGAATTTCAGGTGCTGATGCTCTGGCTCATCCAGCAGCTTCTTCGAGTCCGGCCGGGGAAAACAGAACGTCCAGAGTTCCGGCGCGTGTAGAAAAATATGCAGCGTCAGCGGGAGCAGCTTCTCCGGGGTTGTCCCGGCCAGCGCCACCGCTCTTGCTTTCGCCCACGAGGGTGCCTGCGTTGTTATTTCCGGCCGTCGAGAGGAGGAAGGCCGCAAGCTCACCGAAGAAATTCGCGCCCTTGGTGCTGAGGCTGAGTTCATCAAGGCCGACGCCCGGTACGAGAACGACGTGCGCAAAGGAGACGGTATCGCTCGGGAAATGTACCGATCGGTGCAAAACAATTCTTGACGCCAAAGGAGCCAGATGTTCTTGTAGTGAACCAAACGGTTTTTTACTCCCATGCTGAACCAGATTTTCCAACCAGGTACGCAGCCGCTCTTCACTCCGGTGCAGATGGGCAAACTCCTCTTATCCAACCGGATCGTCATGGCGCCGCTTACCCGCATGCGTGCGGCTAACCCCAGGCGCGTACCCACTGAGCTTCACGCCGAGTATTACGCTCAGCGCGCCTCTGCCGGTCTTATTATCGGCGAATGCACCGAGATCAGCCTAGCGGGCTACGGCTGGGCCGACACCCCTGGGCTATGGAGCGCGGAGCAGGTTCAGGGATGGCGAGTAGTGACGCACGCGGTCCACAAGAAGGGCGGATTGATTTATGCACAGCTTTGGCACACCGGGGCGATGTCGCACCCGGATTTCTTCGATGGGGCTTTACCAATGTCCGCCTCCAATGTGAACCCGGAGCAGGAGAGCGTTACTCCCTTGGGACGGAAGCCCACGGTCGTTCCTCGTCCGATGAGCAAAAATGAAATTCATCGTGCAGTCGCTGAATTTGGAACTGCAGCAGAGAATGCTATGGATGCCGGATTCGATGGCGTGCAAATACAAGCGAACTATCTCTATCTGATTGCGCAATTCCTTAATAGCGCAACGAACCTTCGGCAAGATGAATATGGCGGTTCTATCGTTAATCGAGCTCGTTTCCTTTTCGAAATTGTCGAGACGGTACTCGAACATGTAGAACCAGCTCGAGTGGGGATCAAGGTCGGTCCGATGCACTTATCAGGGCCCTTCGCGGCTAACGCTGACACTCTGCCGGGTATGGAGTATGTCGTAGAAAAGCTAAACGCATATGATCTCGCCCACCTGCTAATGATGGGAGCAACGACGGATTTTACAGGAAGTCCGCTGGAACAGCTGGGGGGCGACGGCATGTATCAACACTTTCGTCCGCTCTATCATGGACACCTTATTGCAAATGTCGATATGACTCTAGAGCGGGGAAACCGCTTGATAGAGACAGGATTAGCGGACTCCATCGCCTTTGGTCGTCCCTACATTGCGAATCCTGATCTGCCAGAGCGTTTTCTGACGGGCGTCAAGCTCAACGAAGTTAGCTGGCCAACAGTTTATGCGTCCGGGCCGAAAGGATACACCGATTACCCCACATTTGATATGATCGGAGCCACGGGGTAGGATGGTTTCTGTCCTTTTCAAAAATGCCAGCAACGATTCACTTTTGGTGATTAACAATGACTGCGATCCCTGAGGGCACTTCTGCGGAGGCGTTCGACCAGTATGTCCAGGGGAGTTTGATTGCCGCCAGTAGTGGGTGGAAAAATTTGCTGGTGCGGATCTACTCCGAGCCGCGCATTGAGGAGAGCGTCATTTACCCCGCAGTTGCCGAGCCGCGCATAGTCCGGATTCTCTCCGGAGCCGCGGTGGTCGAGGAACGCGAGCTCGGCGGCTCCTGGCTCGAGACGCTCGTCAAAGCAGGAGATTTCTTTTTGACTGGATCCCAGTCGCCCTATGAAGTGCGTTGGAGAGCAATCGGATCGGAACTCTTTACGACCATGCATCTTTATCTGGGGTTGCCGGTTTTTAACCGTGTCATTGAAGAGGCATTCGAGAACGATCCGGGAGCCATACGCCTTCGGGATCTCTCTGGCTTTAAAGACGATTTTATCTCGGCGTTATTAGAGGGCCTGTATAAAGAGGTGTCTTCATGCCATAGAGGTACTTCTCTGTTTGTTGAAGGAATCGCCCAAAGTCTTGCCGTGCACTTGGTGCGCAACTATACAGATGAAACCATCCAGGACTACACAGGGGGCTTGCCGGGGTTTAGGCTGCGCAGAGTCAGGGACCTGATGGTTACTCACTTGGAAGAAGAGTTTAGCCTGATCCGTTTGGCTCGCGAGGCAGAGATGAGCGAATTCCATTTCAGCCGTGCTTTCAAGAAGACAACCGGACTCGCTCCGTCCCAATACTTTATTCATCTACGCCTTGAGAAGGCTCGCCGTCTACTAAGGGAAACCAACAGGAGCGTCATTGAGATAGGCCTCGAAGTTGGTTACACCAGTCCAAGTCATTTTGCTCGAATCTTCGGCCGAGAAGTAGGTATTTCCCCGAGCGAATATCGCCGGCTGACGTAACGTCGAATCGTTTGCCAAGGCTGATCATCCGCGTGCTGCGGATGATCAGCTCACAAGCTTGAAAACTTGTGAGTTGTTCGGGCTAGCAAGTGCAGTATGCGCAAAAGTGCGACAGGATGAGCAAGAACCCGCAAGATGATTTTTCTTTCGTCGCTAAGCTCGATTCATGAAAGATTCTACGAACACTCCCACAGTACTTATCACCGGCGCACTCACCGGTATCGGTCGTGCCACGGCCTTTGCGTTCGCACGGGAAGGAGCGCGGGTCGTTGTCTCCGGTCGAAATGACGATGAAGGTCAGAAGCTGGCCATTGAACTGCGCGAGATCGGCACAGAGGCGGAATTTGTGCGTACCGATGTGCGGCATGAAGAAGATGTTAGGAATCTCGTCGAAAAGACTATCGCTCGTTTCGGTCACCTCGATATTGCGGTTAACAACGCTGGCACCGTGGGCAATCCGGGTCGAACTGCCGACGTTACCATCGAGAGCTATCAAGCCATCTTCGACACAAACGTGCTTGGCGTGCTTTTGTGCATGAAGTATGAGATCCGGGCTATGCTTCCGCAGGGCAAAGGCAGCATCGTTAACATCTCATCTGCGTACGGCAAAATCGGCGGCCCGACCGCAGCGATATATGTTGGAAGCAAGCACGCCGTGGAAGGCATTACCAAGTCCGCAGCCCTCGAACTCGCCGACACAGGCGTTCGCGTCAACATCATTGGCCCCGGGCCGGTGGAAACAAGGATGTTCAACCACTTTGCACAAACCAAGGAGAACAAAGCGAATTTTCTCGAAGCACAAGTCCCTAACAAGCGAATCGGCACTCCCGAAGAAATTGCCGATGCCATTGTGTTCATTGCCTCGGACAAAGCATCTTACATTATCGGTGCATCGTTGGCAGTCGATGGGGGAATGATCGCCGGCTGAGTACTATTTCAACGCGTCGACCGCGGCCTTTTCGATAGCGAACCCTTCTTTGTAACGCTTCATGAAGGTTGCAAAGCCATCAACATCCAGCGGGTCCGGCGGGAGCGTTGTGCTCTTGGCTCCTTCAAAGACCTTATTGGAGAGGTAAACGTCGAGGGATTCACCTTTTTGCTTCCAGAGCGTGTAGGCTGCCAACAACGCGACACCCCAGGCGCCCCCTTCGCCGGCAGTTTCCATTACGGACACGGGAACATTCAGTGCTGCGGCCATGATTTTCTGACCAACTTCCTCTGTTTTGAAGAAGCCGCCGTGACCGAGGACCGTATCGATTTTTACCTGCTCTTCTTTGAAGAGGATATCCATTCCAATTCGCAATGTTCCAAGCGCCGAAAACAGATGCACGCGCATAAAATTTGGCAGTGTGAAACGGCTTTCCGGCGTCCGGACAAACAGGGGTCGCCCTTCTTCAAGATTTGTGATCGGTTCACCAGAGACATAGTTGTAGGCAAGAAGCCCGCCCGCATCCGCATCACCGGTGAGCGCCTTCCTATACAACATCTCGAATAGATCGGATTGGCTGATCTTTACGCCGAGCGTATCCACGAACTCTTTGAATAGACCGATCCAGGCGTTGAGATCAGACGTGCAATTGTTGCTATGTGCCATCGCAACCGGTTTGCCATCGGGAGTCGTAACCATGTCGATCTCCGGGTGTAATTTCGACAACCCTTTTTCCAGAACAATCATCGCGAAAACCGATGTTCCCGCAGAAACGTTTCCTGTTCGCTCCGCAACGCTGTTTGTAGCCGCCATGCCTGTGCCGGCGTCCCCTTCTGGCGGACAGAGTGAAATACCACTTTGCAGTTGGCCGGTCGGATCGAGGAGCCGCGCGCCTTCTGCCGTGAGCAGACCAGCGGATTCTCCTGCTACGAGGACTTTTGGCAGGATGTCCGAGAGCTTCCAGCTGACATTTTCGGTCTTCAGGCGTTCATCAAATAACGCAATCTTGTTCGCGTCGTAGTCATGAGTCTTGCTGTCGATAGGGAACATGCCAGAGGCGTCGCCGATCCCTAAGACTTTTTCCCCTGTCAATTTCCAGTGGACATAGCCCGCAAGCGTTGTCTGATAGCAAATCTCGTTGATGTGCGATTCCTTGTTCAATATCGCCTGATAAAGATGGGCTATGCTCCAGCGGTGAGGGACGTTGAACTGAAACAGCTCAGTAAGCGCTGAGGCTGCCTGCGCGGTCGTGGTGGTGCGCCAGGTACGAAACGGGACAAGCAAATTTCCATCCTTATCGAATGCCAGATAACCGTGCATCATGGCGCTGAACCCGATGGCACCGATTGTCCGGAGCGGAGTATTGTATTGTGCAGAAACTTCTTCGGAAAGGTTCCGATAACTCTCCCGTAGGCCAGTCCAGACCTCTTCGAGATCATAGGTCCAAACGCCATTCTCGTACCGGTTCTCCCAATCATAGCCTCCTGAAGCGATGGGTCTATGATCCTCACCGATCAACACTGCCTTGATGCGAGTTGAACCCAGTTCAATGCCAAGAACAGTTTTTTCCGTCTGCAATTGCCGCTTTGATGTCTCGTTGATTGTGTTCATCGTCTGGACCTGCGTTCTCTCCCAGACGGAAAATAGTTGCCGCGACGTTTTTTACGATTCGGCACGAAGCTTCCTCTGGGGGGATCAACACAGTATGCGTTTTCACGCGCTAAATTCTGTTGAATTTGAGGCTTTTGACCGGTCCTCTGCAAGTAGTAATCTCGGACTTCCATTGTGATTCCGGTATGCGCGCTTCAGCAGGCGGTCTGATCCCGTTGACGACCGCGCGAGAAAGGGGTTCATCGCCCGCTTTATCACGCATAAAATTCTTTTCCCTTTCCTCGAAGCTTTGTGTCACTGACGAGTCATTATAACCGTTTCGTGAGCGGGAAGTGCTGATCGTTAGGTTGGCGCCAATTGTCGGGCTGATCTCGGGCTTGGTTTGGTGCACTAGAGCGTGCTTCCGGGGATCACGCGAAGTCAAGCGAACTTAGAGACATGTGCGTCGGCCGATTGAGATCGGTTGAAGACGGTGTCTTAAGCGCCGAAGGTGCGATCGGGTTTCAGCCTGGGACGATTTAAAGCCGGAGGAAGCAGCCGTTATCGCTCTACTGCGGCAGGAATTGGTGCACCGCTCTCCAAACAGTCGAACCTCCCGAAAGTGAGTTTCGTGTCACGGTGGAGATAACCATGCGGTTCTGTTGCCTTATTCATTTTCTTCCCTAACCCGCGCTCGCCAAGATCCGAGAAGCTAGTCATTTGCGAACTGATCAGATCGAAATTTGCGCCTGAAGCGGAGAATAAATATGAGCGAAGTGGAAAATTACCCGGGACCAACGAATGCCCCGGAAAAACAAGGACAAGGCCATCACGCGCGAGCGGACGAGAAGATGGTAAAACCGACTGCCCCGGCCACGCCGAAACAATCGAAGAACCAGAAAAAGCACACGAAGAGGTAGATTCGGAGGCGGTACAAAGGCTTCAGGATTTTGCCGCTTTTTTCCTTGGCAACCCTTTTCGCTTTGTCTTCGCGAAATCTTCGAGCTGTTTCTCTGACATCGATTTTTCCATCTCTTTCGATGCCCCTTTCAGTGACGATTTTTTTTGTTCACCTCGTTTTGCCGCAAGCGCTGCACCTGCGGCCATCTGCTGTTTTTTCGATTTTGCCGGCATATTCGCTCCGATTGCTGTAACACGCCGTTCGTCCCCAGCATGAAACACGGATCCAAATTCATAGCAAATTTCGAAGAATTTTACAGGCATAGTGAAGAGAACCCGGGCGAGATGCGAACGCTGGTACAATTATGTCACTGACGATTGGTTGGTGGGAAATCGCGTTGCGATTGGCTCTTACCGTCGTAGCTGGTGCGCTGCTTGGCATCAATCGAACCGAACATGGTCACGCGGCCGGTCTGCGAACGACGCTCCTCGTCTGCCTGGCGGCTTCGTTCAGCATGATTCAAGTAAATTTGCTGCTGCCACTGACTGGTAAGACCGGTTCTTCGTTCTCCGTTTTGGACTTGATGCGGTTGCCTCTGGGGATACTTACCGGGATGGGATTCATTGGCGCGGGTGCTATCGTTCGGAAAGGGAATCTTGTTCATGGACTGACAACGGCTGCCACATTGTGGTTCATCACAGTTTTGGGACTTTGCTTTGGAGGAGGGCAGCTGGCCCTGGGTTTGATTGGCTTGATATTGGGCTTATTCGTCCTGGAAACCGCAAAGAGGTTTGAAAGAGGTTGGAAGCAGGATCGCCGCGCGACTTTGATCGTCACTGCCGGAGCCGACGGTCCCACGGAAGCGGAACTCGCCTCGCTTCTGCGAACCGAAGGGTATGTAGTTGGGCCCTGGGCGTTCGTGTACCATGAAGAGGGAAGGCTGAGTCAAATGACCTCCAATCTGCGCTGGAGAGGACGAGTGAGCGAGATCAACACACCTGAATTTCTAAAAGGATTGCTCAAACGAGAAGGAGTGATCCGGCTCGAATGGAAGCCATGAAGGGTAGGAGCTTTGAACTCCGACAGAGCACGTGGTGATGCCGAATCATGTTCACGCTTTGCTGAGTCCCATTGGGAACGTGATGCTTTTCGCGGAAGAATTCGGGCAAACCGGGGTCACAGGCGAGACGCCTATGATACTTTCGGCTTGGCGACGTTCGTGCATTTTGGATTTTGGCAGGCATCTAAGGGTCCGAACCGCGACTCTTCACGTCGCAGCGCCAAAAATCACGAAGCTGAAAGTATCATAGGCGTCTCGCCTGTGACCTGGTTTCGTCGAAATCTTTCCTGAAAAGCATCAATCCACGAACCGACAGCAAAGTTATTCTTGAAGCACATAACACAAAATTCGAATGTTATTAAGAATGAACTTCTTCGACCACGATGGCGAATTCAACGTGAATCGACGCAACTTACCGCACTGGACTCAGAATTGCGTTACTTACTTTGTGACTTTCCATCTGGGAGATTCTTTGCCAGCCGGAAAGCGGACCGAATATGAAGCGGAAAAGACGCGTTGGCTTGAGGTAAATCCCCCACCGCACAGTGAAGAGAAGGTGAAGGAGTACTGTAGACGATTGTGCTTGCGATCTGTGGATTGATGCTTTTCGCGGAAGAATTCGGGCAAACCGGGGTCACAGGCGAGACGCCTATGATACTTTCGGCTCGGCGACGTTCGTACATTTTGGATTTTGCCGGCATCTAAGGGTCCGAACCGCGCCAAAATCGCGAAGCTGAAAGTATCATAGGTCACCTGACCGCCATACCCTTGGCGAAGACTGGTTCTCGCCTGTGACTCTGTGACTTAGTCCGAGATAAGGTCGATTCAAACAACCGGAAGGTGTCTCGTGGACGAACCTCCTTGTTATGAGATTTAACCAAATAAAACTGAATTCGCTGCGAGACTTGCTACTGGAGGAATTGCGAGATTTGCACAACGCAGAAACGCAACTTGTAGAAGCCCTGCCAAAGGTGGCGGAGAAAGTTTCATCTCAAGAACTCCGATCTGCCGTTGAGCATCATCTCGAACAGACTAAAGGGCATGTGACCCGGTTGGAGTCCATTTTTGAACAGCTTGGGGAGACAGCGACCGGCGAGACGTGCGAGGCAATGAAGGGTTTGATTAAAGAAACCGAGATCCTTCTCAAGTCCAAAGGAGAACCATCCGTACGCGATGCGGGAATAATCGGTGCGGCTCAGCGGGTGGAACATTACGAAATGGCCGGTTACGGCACTGCCAGGAGCCTCGCGCACAGACTCGGACACAAGGATATTGCTTCCGACCTGCAGGAAACGCTCGACGAAGAAGCACAAGCCAACGAGAAGTTGACTTCGATTGCAGAGAGCCAGGTCAACGTTAGCGCGGCATCCATTCGTTCAGAATAGATAGAAACAATTCACTGGGGAAGGGCCGGACGAACTTCGATAGTCGTTCGGTCTCCCAACGGTCTGTACCTTGAAGATCTTCAGCACGTTCATCGATCCGATGAAAGGCAATTCCCCACCCGTGAATCGATCGCCTTTGCAGCCCGTTACGGAGACTGTCACGTTTCTTCCTCTTTTTTTAGCGGCCTGCTGTGGTTGGATTTTCTTAACCTTGGCCGGAAAGATCGCGAGGAAAGGAACGGTCGAATTGGACCAGGCGATCCTCCTCACGTGTCGGCGTAAGGAGAATCTCGAGATTCCACGCGGGCCGGAGTGGTTATACACTTCATTTCGCGATATAACTTCACTCGGAAGCGGCACCCAGCTTACTTTAGCTTCCGCAATTACCGTCGGCTTTCTTTGTTTGCAGCGCCGATTTCGTGCAGCCGGTTTCCTCGTCGTTTCGCTTGGGAGTGGACTGGTCACGAGCTATCTACTTAAGAATTTTTTCCTTCGGGAACGGCCGACATTTGTTCCAAGATTGACTACATTCGACCGTGCCAGCTTTCCGAGCGGCCATTCGATGGGCGCGGCATTGGTCTTTCTGACATTGGGCGGAATCGTCTCCAGGCAGACCCGCAGTCTTTTGAGCAAAGCCTATTTCTTATCCGTTGCGGTCGTTCTCTCTGTCCTCGTGGGTATCAGCAGAATCTACCTTGGCGTTCATTTCCCGAGTGATGTCCTGGCCGGATGGGCCGTGGGATCGTTCTGGTCGGCGCTTTGCACACAGATCGCCAGATGGCTGCAACGTGGAGGCGCGGTGGAATCACCCGGCGCGTCGATCGAGCAATCAATCCCGGAAGGCTTGAGTGAACCGGTATCGACTTAACCCGCCCGTCTTTCGGCCGGTGTTGCCGAGTTTGTCATGCGAGGTAAGTACCATCAGGATATTCATGTAGTTCCATTCTTGATTGCTGCGTTCTGAAAGAAATCGGCGAGCGATTTCATGGGCCCTGGCGGTGATCTTTGTCTCAGAGGAACTTAAGGATTCAGCCCGAGATTTCAACCTAGGGACACATCCATCCAAGTGCTCCCTTGTCCTGTTCAAAAAGCAGATTCTAGGCGGAAATCCAGCTTGACCGACGAAAGAATAGCTTGAGAGGATGCGTCATTGTCCAGGAGGGATATTAACAATACGGCTAAGGCGGGCCTATCAACAGGAGGCGAGGAGGATTGCTTCCTTCAGAGTGACCTGCTTGTGCAATTTGATACGCACGAGATCAGGAACGCGGGGAAAGTTACTTTCGCGACCTACAAGAATCGTTCAGACGAAATTTTTAACCGGGTCCGTCGACCGACAGCTCTATTAGATCCTTCCTGCGAATACGTCCTGGCACGCCTCGCGCCGGGTGATGAATTAGTCGATGTCGGGGCGAATATAGGGATATTTGCGCTCCCAGCCGCGAGAAAAGGGTGCCGGACCCTTGCGGTCGAAGCGCTGCCATCAAATTTCGCGCTCCTGACAACTGCGATCCGGACGAACGAATTGGCAAATATTTTTCCGGTGAACGCTGCTGCCTGGTATCGCAGCACGACCGTATTGGTCGCGGGTTCCGGAGCCGGTGGAACTGTTCAGTCTGAAGGCCAACGAGTTCCCGCCGTCAGGCTCGATGACTTAGTCCCATTGCACAATTTCAATCGAATCGCCGTAATCAAATTGGATATCGAGGGTTCGGAGCTCTACGCCCTGTGGGGATTAACTGAAACCCTGCGCCGATTTCCGGATGTTGAACTTGTCTTCGAAGTCAATGAGCCAGCTTGCCGGTCCGCGGGGTACAGCGGTTTCCAGCTTCTGCAAAACGTCGAATCGCTCGGTCTGAAAATTTTTTGGATATTCGGACACAAACTTGTCGAGCAACTGTCTTCCGGTCCGCGATATGTTTACTGCAGCGATTTCATAGCCACTCGTTCGAATGATTTTGAACCACCCACTGGATTTAGCGTCGGTGCGCTGACGGCTGAAGAAAAATCGGCGCTGATTCTATCGCAAATAGAGTCTCCGCATTTGGTGTGCCGAAGGTACATCGCAGAATTCTTGTCTAAATCGCCTTCAGGTGCCGCGTGCAGAAATGATCCCATAGTCGAAAGCGCGTTTGAAATGCTGCGATTCGACCCGGAAAGATCTGTGAGAGAAGCTGCCGAAAGTCGTGTCGAAGTTGTTTATACGAAAGCGGATTCAGCTGCACCGCATACAAAGCCAGATCCTGTACCCAACTCGACCGGCAGAAAACCAACAAAAATCGCACTCGTTGGATCGCAAGCTACGTTTTGTGGGATTTCAAGCTATATCAACCATCTGGCACGGTTGCTGCAACCTTCTCTTGAGGTATTCTGCGTTCCACTGGAGCAGCGAATCATGCGCGATTTCAGTCCCGAGGGACGAAGAATCGCTAATGCAACGGTCGCTTCACTGAGCGCAGTTTTGAACGAAGCGGGATGGATCAACATCCATTGGGAACCGGGGACCTTTGGAAGCACTCCAAGCGATATCGTCAAGCGATTCAAGCAAATCGTACGCGCCAGGCGGCCGTTGATCATGACTTTTCACTCCATCGGGCACCCCGAACCCGACGAAAAATTGATGCGTCTGGCAGGCTTATCACCCGGGCGAATTGGAAAAGCAATGACGCGGTGGGCGCATCGTCACCAGAAATTGAATCTTGTATGGAACACCTTTTTCAAACTGCTCAAAGCTCACGAAAAAGAGTTTCGAGTCGCGATGATTGCTCATACTTCGTTCGACGCGTACACGCTGCGGAAACTGGGATTTAAGGAGGTGTACGATCATCCGCTCTGTTACATGTCAGCCGAAGAGAGATCGCGTCGCACGGAAAAAACAAGGATTCAGCGCAACGACAACGGCAGAGTTGATCGGCAGGTCCGGATCGGATTGTTCGGCTTTATCGGAATCTACAAAGGGGTAAGCGCTGCGGTCGAGATGATGCGTCACCTTCCGAGAGAGTTCAGCCTTTCGATATTTGGTTCGATTCATCCAATAGTGGACCTCAAGACCAAAGAGTGTGACCCCTATTTGCAACTGATTATTGCGCGAATCGAGGAAGAGGAAATCGCTGAGCGCATCGAGTTTCAGGAAAGCCTCGATGATGATCGTTTTTTGGACGCCATCCAATCGGTCGACATTGTTCTTTGCCCTTATCTCGAAGTTGGTCAAAGCGCCTCCGGGCCCGCGAAAATGGCTATTGAACTAGGGAAGCCGCTCATCTGCACGAGGACCGAAGCATTCCTCGAATTAGGAAAATATTATCCCAATCGCATTCGGTTTGCCGACATTGGCAATTATTTGCAGATGGCGCTTCAGGTGCAGTCGATCGCGAAAGAGCTTGAATCGCATGGCCCCAACGCCGGTCCCTTCAACCGGTATTCCCAGTACAGCGCGGAAACACTTGTCGCCCTGTACGAACGAATCGTTGAAGGTTCTACAAAAGCCTCTGTCGGCAGTATGCCAAACTGAAGGCTGTAAAGGGTGTTATTCGTCCGGCAAAGCCTATGCCTTGATCCGGGTAATGGATTCGGTAACGGTCTGTCCGAAATCCGGGCGATCGTCTTGGAGGCTTAGTCAGCAAAGGCTCGCTATTTGCGCGAAAATCTCTAAACTCGGATCCCAATGGGTGATCTAACTGGTAGTGGCGCTGGACCACGTTGTGGTAGGAAGTGTCCAATCCTGCTTTCCCACAAAACCGCCTTTAATTGGTGCTATCAGGCTCACGAGACGCTTGGCAGCTAGACAGTGCTGATCGCGTCCGTGCGTGGCTGGCGCCGAAGACCTCCGAATGAGCTCTATAGGGACCGACGATTTCTGGGAGGACCTGCTTGATTTTATCGAGCAGGGAAAGGTCATTCCGGTCATTGGCGAACATGCCGTGACTTTTGGCGAGGCTAACGAAGCGCTCTATCCATGGCTCGCCCAAGAGCTCGCCAGGCGCCTCGGCGTGAACGGCGCTCGGCTCGCTTCGCCGCCGACGCTGAACGACGTCGCGCGCGAGCATCTTCTGGCCGGCGGCGAACGCAACGCGATCTACACCCGGCTTTCGCGTATCCTGCGCGAGGGGTGCCCACAGCCGGGTGAAACCCTTCGATATCTCGCCGGGATCGCTGCATTCAACCTTTATCTCAGCACGACCTTCGATCCGCTGCTGGAACGGGCCCTTAACGCCGTGCGTTTCGATGGTGAGGTAGCCACGCGAACGCAAGCGTTTTTTCCTGGGGCAGCCAACAAGGACCTTCCGGCACGTCGCGCGGAACTGGCGGGTGTTACCGTCTATCATGTACTTGGCAAAGTGTCGGTAGCCGCCGGGGAATTCGTCGCGTGGGAGGAAGACCTGCTGGATTTTATTTGCGAACTGCCGCGGCACCTTTCGACCGACGTGATGAAACATCTCGGCAACGATCTCAAATCGCACGCACTGCTGCTCATCGGCCTGAATTTCTCCGATTGGCTCACTCGCCTCTTCCTGCGAGTCAGCCGTCAGGACCCGCTCTCCCGAGTGACACTAGCCTCCTGGTTCGCTGATGGACCGCCGGGTAGTGTGCCTCAAAGCATGGTGATGTTTTTCGGAGGAGTCAGCCGCAGCATTAAGGTTATCGAGTGTGACCCGGCCGCGTTTGCTTCAGAGTTGGCCGGCTACTGGCAGAAACGCCACCCTGCGACAGTCGGCCCTGGCCGCTTTGACGGGACGACCGGTCCGCGTGGACTAGTTTTCATCAGTTACGCCCGGGAGGATGAAGCCGGGGCGCGCTCTCTTGCGGAGGGCTTAAAGGCCCAGGGCTGCGATGTCTATTTCGACCGTGAGCGCCTCGGGACAGGAATCAATTTTCACTTTCAGCTGGAGGATCAGGTGCGAAAACATTGCGGACTCTTTCTGTCTGTGATCTCGTCGACCACCGAGAGCGCTGTAGGAGACAATTACTTCCGCCGGGAACGATACTGGGCCTCGAAGCGCGCGGAAGGGTACTCCGACGCTGAGCGCGGGGAGTTTTATCTCCCGGTGCTAATCCATCCGGTGTTGCCTGCCGGGATACGGCAGGAGCCGCGTATTTTTTCCGGTTGCCAGTGGAATCATCTGCCTTGCGGGACGCCGAATCTGGAATTTGGGCGGACCGTGGCTGAGCTGCAGCGCAAATACCGGGGAAGTTAGGGCATTTATGAGCCTCGCCGAACCCAAGATCTCAACGGTCAGCCCCGAGGCGCCCTGGCTCGGCCTGCGTTCCTTTACGGAGGGTGCTCGCGAGTATTTCTTCGGACGCGATGCCGAGGTGCGCGACATCTTTCAACGCGTTGTGCATAAACCGCTCACGACGCTCTTCGGCCGATCCGGCCTTGGCAAGACTTCGTTGCTGCAGGCCGCGCTCGTCCCCCGGCTGCGAGATGCAGGCTTTGTGCCAATCGTTCTCCGCCTCGATTACGCCGAGGGGGCTGCAACCCTTGTACAGCAATTTGTCGATGCACTCATCGCCGCACTCGCACCGGCCCTTCCCGGCGTGGAGACTTCATTGACTCACATCACGGTCGACGCGAGTCTACCTTGGCTCCTGTTCCATGATCCGGAGTTCGGCCTCACGGCGCCAGAGGCACCGCGCCCGGTTGTGTTACTCGATCAGTTCGAGGAAATCTTCACGATGGGCCAAGCCACATCCGAGCGTCAGGGTGCCGCGGCAGATTTTCTGGAAATGCTCGGCGATCTGGTCGAAAATCGTGTTCCCCAGAGCTTGCGGGCCAGGCTTGAAACCGACGACGCCCTTGCCGAACGCCTGGACTACTCCGCACGTCCGGCAAAGGTTCTTCTTTCCCTACGCGAAGATTTTCTTCACATGCTTGAGCGTCACCGTGCCCGGATGCCCGCTCTGATGGACAACCGGTTCGAACTGCGGCTTCTTACCGGGGCGCAGGCGCTGGAGGCAGTTATAGAGCCGGGACGCCTGCGTTGCGGCCCTGGCAGCGATTTGGAACCTCTGGTTTCCGACGCGACTGGTGGCGCGATTGTGCGATTTGTGGCGGGGGTCGGGCCGGATATCCCACTTGCGGAAATCGACGCAGTCCCGCCGTTGCTTAGCCTGCTCTGCGCCGAGCTGAACGAACAGCGCATGGCAGCCGGAGAAAGCGTGATTCGGCCCGGGCAGCTCGAAGGCCGCGCCGAAGATATCCTAAAGCAGTTCTACGAGCGCTGTTTCGCCCCTCAACCTTCGGCCGTCCGCGCATTCGTCGAGGATCGACTGCTCAGCGCTGCGGGCTTTCGCGAAAGCACCACTCTGGACACGGCCACGGACGATCTGGTCCGGAAGGCGGGATTGACGGAGGCCGAGGCCGCACAGGCCATCGCTCAGCTCGTGGACGCCCGCTTGCTGACCAGTGAGGAGCGGAGCGGGATCCGGCGGATTGAATTGACGCACGATATTTTGACCAGTGTCGCCCGTCGAAGCCGGGATGTACGGCTCGAACGCGAGGTTGCCGCCCGACGCCGTCGGCAGCGCGCCCGGTTCATAGGGTTGATCGTAGGCCTGGCGCTGCTGCTTGCCTGCGTATCCGTGCCGCTGGCGGTATGGGCGCTAAGGGAAAGGGGATCGGCCGAAGCGCGCAGGCAACAGGCCGTGGCCGCTCAACTTGCCGCCGACACGCAGAAACAGGAGGCCCTGACCGCCAAGGTCGATGCCGAAAAACGAAAGCAGCAAGCGTTGACTGCTGAGCAAGCGGCATTGAATGCCAAAAACGACGCCGATGCCCAGAAGGGAGAAGCCCTAGCCGCTCGAGATAAATTGGAGCTGAAGAATCGCGAAATGGCATCGTTGCTCAAGGAAGCGGCACAATTAACTCGACTGACCGCGGAGCAGAAATTCGAGGCCGGAAAGGACGCGGAAGCGCTGGCATACCTGGCCTGGGCAAATCGCTACATTCCGGAATCATCTCTTCTCGCGGTAGCCGCAATACCCGAGGTCTGTTCACCGCCGATTACGCACGCAGAGGCCACTTTCGAAGGCCACACCGATGCGATTGCTAGTGCGGTATTCAGCCCGGACGGCCGGCGGATACTCACGGCATCGAATGACAAGACCGCGCGGCTCTGGGACGCGGAGAACGGCAAACTGCTGGCCACTTTTCAAGGCCATATTGATGTCGTTGTGAGCGCGGTGTTTAGCGCGGACGGCCGGCGTGTTCTCACGGCGTCGAATGACAAGACCGCGCGGCTCTGGGAAGCGGAGAGCGGCAAATTGCTGGCCGCTTTCCAAGGGCACACCGACATCGTTACTAGTGCGGTGTTCAGCCCGGATGGCAAGCGTGTGCTCACGGCATCGAATGACAAGACCGCGCGGCTCTGGGAAACTGAAAGCGGCAAACTGCTGACCACTTTCCAAGGCCACACCGACGGCCTTAGTGGAGCGGTATTCAGCCCGGATGGTGAGCGGGTGCTGACTGCCTCATGGGACGAAACCGCGCGGCTCTGGGAGACCGAGAGTGGCAAGCTGCTGGCGACTCTCCAAGGCCACACCGCCGGAGTTCGTAGTGCGGTATTCGACCCTGGCGGCCGGCGGGTGCTTACGGCGTCGAATGACGAGACCGCGCGACTATGGGAGAGTGAAAGCGGCAAACTACTGGCCACTTTCCAAGGCCACACTCAACCGATTTTGAGCGCGGCCTTCAGTCCGGATGGCCGACGAGTGCTCACGGCATCGACTGATCGAACCGCTCGACTCTGGGAGGTCGACAGCGGCAAACTGCTGGTCACGTTCCAAGGCCACACCGGTTCAGTTTGGAGTGCGGTATTCAGCCCGGATGGTCGACGAGTGCTCACAGCATCGACCGATCGGACTGCGCGACTCTGGGAGACTGAGACCGGAAAACTGCTGGCCACTCTCCAAGGCCACACTGACGCGCTTGCCAATGCGGTATTTAGCCCGGACGGCCGGCGGATACTCACCGTCTCGAGTGACAAGACCGCTCGACTCTGGGAAGCTGAAAGCGACAAATTCCCGACCACTTTCCAAGGCCACACCGGCTCAGTTCTGAGCGCGGTATTCAGCCCGGACGGTCAGCGCGTGGTCACCGCCTCGAACGACAAGACCGCGCGGCTCTGGGAGACTAAGAGCGGCAAGCTGCTTGCCACTTTCCAAGGGCACACCAAATTAGTTGTGAGCGCGGTGTTTAGCCCGGACGGCCGGCGGATACTCACTGCGTCAAATGACAAGACCGCGCGGCTCTGGGAAGCGGAGAGCGGCAAACTGCTGGCTACTTTCGAAGGCCACACCGACATCGTTAATAGCGCGGTGTTCAGCCCGGACGGCAAGCGTGTGCTCACCGCTTCAACGGACGAGACTGCTATGCTCTGGGATATTGAGAGCGGCAAACCGCTGAGCACTTTCCAAGGCCACACGGACGGGGTTGCTACCGCGGTATTCAGTCCGGACGGCCGCTGGGTGCTTACCGCCTCTTGGGACCACACCGCACGGCTCTGGGACAGCGAAAGCGGGAAGACCCTAGTCATTTTCCGAGGCCACACTGAACCAGTGCAGAGTGCGGTATTCAGCCCGGATGGCCGGCTGGTGCTCACAGCCGCAAGGGACCAAACCGCGCGACTCTGGGAAGTTGAGAGCGGCAAACTGCTTCGCACTTTCCAAGGGCATACCGATATGGTGGTTAGCGCCGTATTTAGCCCAGATGGCAAGTGGGTACTCACTGCTTCGACAGATCAAACCGCGCGACTCTGGGAGGTCGAAAGTGGCAGACTCTTGACTATTTTCCGAGGCCACGCTGGCACCGTTTGGAGCGCTGTCTTTAGCCCGGACGGGCGACGGGTGCTCACCGCCGCTGATGACAGGACCGCGCGACTCTGGTTTGTGGCGCCAGCGAATGTTTCCCCACCGGATTGGTACGTTGACTTTCTAGTTTGGCTCGGAGGCAAAAGAATCGGCGGGGGCGGCGAGGTCGAGACTCTTTCCGGAGAGGAGATGGGCAAACTCGAGACCGAGATTCGTTCACACCAGAATGAAGATTCCGATTTTGCCCGGCTCCTTCGCTGGCGGCTGTCAAACGCGGCGGTTCGACCGGTGGATCCTTACGACACAATCACTCAAGTACAGGCGTGTGACCTAATCATCCGACCCGAGATGAACGAATACGAAGCCGACCACGCCTATAACCTCGATCCATGGCACCCACTGATCCATTTGGCGCTAGCCGGCTTCGAAAAAGACCCTATCCGCGCAGATTTTCTGCGCCGGTACTCGCTCAGTCGATTGCCGGACGATCCAAAACTCCGGCAACGCGCCGCCGAGTTCCTCGAACAGGAAGTTGACGCTTTAGCAGGAGAAACAAAAACCCTTATCGCGCAGGGCAAGCTCGCAGAAGCGCTGGATGCGTACCGGCAAGACCTGGACATCGCCAAACATATTGCCGCGCGGGACAATGTTAACACGCACTGGCAGTTTAATCTCTCCTGTTGTTACGAAAGGATTGGTGACGTTTTGCAAGCCCAAGGCAAGCCTGCCGAGGCGATGGAGGCTTACGGTGAAGCCTTGCCCATCTTCCAATGGCTGGTCGCCCAGGACTCGTCCAACGCCAGCTGGCAACTCAGCTTAGCCTTGAGTTATAATAGCGCAGGGAATTCCCTGAGCGACCAGGACAAGAGTGTCGAGGCGGTGGACGTTTACCATCAAGCCTTGTCTCTTTTCAAGCAGCTAGCCAGCCAAAATCCGACCAACTCCAACTTTCAATACGACATAGCGATAACCCAGAGCAACCTTGGCGACGCCTTGGGAGCCGAAGGAAACCTTGACGAGGCCTTCGAGGCGTACGGGCAAAAGCTAGCTATTTTAATGCGTCTTGTCGCTGAAACTCCTAGCAATGTCGATTGGCAGCGTGAGTTGGCGTTGGGCTACGATAGCACCGGTAATGTTCTGGCTGCCAAAGGCAACGTTTCACAAGCGCTGGAGGCTTATCAAAAAGGTCTGAATATCTGGCAAACGCTCGCCGAGCAAGATCCGTCTAACTCCGATCGCCAAACTGACCTCAAAAATGCCAGGCTGCTAAGTGGGTGTGACGTCGTGATCGCCGAAGTCTTTCCTGGAACGGTTGCCGAGCGTATTGGATTGAAGGTTGGAGACACCCTCCTTTCGTACAATGGTCGAATAATCCTGAACGTTACGGTGCTCCCTTACGTGACTAATTCCACGCATGGCAGTCCCCGGAAATTACGGCTGCGGCGCGATGGAAAAGAAATCACACTCACCGTTCCACCAGGTCGTCTCGGGATACGGGTTGAGCCAAGGGCGCACCATTGAAGGGATGCGAAATAAGACGAATCGTTCATTGGATGCCCGGACGTTGGCTCATGCACACCCAAACCGTCGAAAGAAATTGGCAAGACGATGTCCATTTCCGAAAATCCCGTTCGTCGATCCGATGCCAGGCCGATGAGGCCGACTCAACCAGCAAAAGAAATTTATTGCGCTAAAAAATCTACAAAAGAATCGCTATGAGAAAGATCAGGATCATCGAACATATCTCGCTGGACGGCGTAATCCAGGCCCCCGGTGGGCCGAACGAAGACGGCGACTACCCCCACGGCGGATGGGCGGTGCCGCATCACGACCCGTCCGTGGGGGAAGCCATCGTCGCGGGGCTGGGCGCCGCTTTCGATCTGCTGCTGGGCCGCCGAACCTACGATATTTTCAGTGAATATTGGCCAAAAGCCGAGAAGAGTCCGATGGCGGACAGTCTGAACGCGGCGACGAAATACGTCGCGACCCACCGGCCGGACAGTCTTGGATGGGGGCCGGTCGAGGACCTTGGACCGGACATCGTCGATGGCGTTCGCCGCATCAAGGCGAAGGACGGGCAGGACCTGATCGTCTGGGGCAGCTCGACGCTGACACCGGTGCTGCTCGAACACGGGCTTGCTGATGAGGTCTTGCTGCTCGTCTTTCCGATCCTGCTCGGCACAGGCAAACGTTTCTTTTCGGATGGAGCCCCGCCACGCGAACTCGCGCTGGTCGACACGAAGGCTGCGTCCTCGGGCGTCGTCATCAGCACCTACAGGCCCAGCGGGCCTTTGCGGACCGGCTCCTTCTGACGAAGCGGCGGCGTGAGCCGACGCGGCCACACAGATTTCGGTCTCTGGTTTCGGGGGCACTCGTGTGAACAACATACCCCCAGTCTATTTCACCTCGTTCAGCCGCTCGGCGTGATTTAGGTTCTCGCTAGTGATCGCAATCGGAGTAAACAGCATTACCTGCTGGTCCGGCTTTTTGCCATCGCGAAGAAATGCTACCAGCATCTGGAGCGCCTCACGCACCTCGCCGCCAGGCAGTTGCTCGATAGTGGCTGTCATGTTGCCGGCCCTGATCTGCGCAAGCGCCTCGGGCAAAGCGTCGAAGCCGATCAGCTTCACTTTGCCGAGTAGGTTGCGAGCCTTCAGGGCCTCTAGCGCACCAAGCGCCATGTCGTCGTTCGCGGCAACGATCACGTCCGGTGGCCTCGACATCCCCGCGAGGGCCGACTCGGTTATCGCCAGTCCCTTCGAGCGATCAAAGCCCGCGGTATCTTCGAAGACGAATTTGTATTTGTCCTTGGCCTGATCAATGACATTATGCAGCCCCTTGTTGCGGTCGATGGCCGGGCTCGAACCGGACTGACCCTGGAGGTTCATGATAGTGGCGCCGTCCGGAAACAGCTTCTCGATCAGCTTGCCTTGCACTTCGCCGCCTTTCACGTTGTCGGCGCCGACATGCGCTAGAATGCCGGGGACCTTGTAGACGCGGCGATCGACGGTAACAACCGGTATCTTTGCATCGACCGCTTCCTGAATCGCCGGCGCCAGAGCATCGACATCGATCGGGTAGACTAACATCCCGTCCACGCCTTTGGTGATCGCCGCCTCAACACTGGCCGTTCTTAGCAGCTCTGCAACCAGAGGCCTTCGCATATGCACCTCGCAGTCGGCCGAGCTCTAGTGGGCCTTGTCGGTTGAGACGTCGAGTATTTTGTTAGCGAGTAGCTTCTCGCCCGCTGCGTCAGCTGGAATTGTTGTATCCGATTTCACCGAGCCGGAAACGGCATCGGCAAATTCGCTCTGCGGGTATCCCTTGTGGCCCGTCGTTACCGCCACAACGTCCAGGTCCGGGAAGATCATAATCACCTGGCCATAGCGACCAAGCGCCATATAAACATGCTTGTCTGGCAGAACCCAGAAAAAGTTAGAATACCAGAGTGCAGCCGCCAAGAAGCCCAATTTGTGACCCTGTGCATCATGCAAGCGATGTCCTTGTTCGCTAACTTTCATATCGGGGCCCGACTCCTTTCTTTGATAGTCGAACTATCGCACTGGCTTTGAATGGCAGCCAACGTTTGTCATCCGCCGTTGGGATAACCTCCTTCGCTACTCCACGATCCAGGCAGTAAAACGACGTTCGGTCTGCTGAGGTGCTCCGAGAAGTGGCAAGTTGCTCATCTCCATCGGCTGGACACTGGCATTAACGAAGCTCCATCCCCGGCTGATCCGGATGTGCTTCGTCACTTTTTTCGCAAACTTAATCGTCCTGTCTCCCGAGACATGCGAGGAACTAGCAACGACCACTTTGAGCTCACGATCTGAGAGGGAATTTTTTTCTCGCACCGACTCACGCATGATACCTGCGAATCCTGGTACCACGCGATCGTTAAGGGTAACCAAGCTATAATTTTGTTTCTGAGAGGACATATCGCTGTGCCTCCTTTCAACGAGACTATTTCCTCTGAAAGAATCGCGGACCGGAAGGCGGCTGGCGGCTGCGAGCACGAGCAATTGCAGCAGGATGAGCGCCGCGAACGGAATGAGGAACGCGTGCGCCGACGCGGAGGTCACATTGGCAGACAAGGAGACGGTGATCGCAATAACGGTCGTGATGGTGGGGCCGCCGAGCCTTTGGACAATGTTCACAGCCATCGTGGCGAGGCTCAATTTTTCCCTCGGGACGGCGGCGTAGGCCGCCGCTATCGAAGGGATGCCCGTGGCACCCTGTCCCATGCCGCGAACAAAGAGGCCGATGAGCGCGGGCACCATCGAGAAACCGCCGAAGGCGATCCAAAGAAACGGAAGGGTCCCCAGAAAATTCAGCAGCACCCCGCCGGAAGCCACCGCGCGGCAGCCAAACCTGTCCGTCAAATATCCCATGCACGGATACACGCACAGCATGCCCACCCCCATGGACCCAAGAATCCAGCCGGTCTGCGTCGCCGTAAGGCCGCAGCCCGTGACCAAAAAGAGCGGGATGAGAAACTGCCCGCCGTATATGATCCCGACCGCGAGAAACTGGGTCGTGGCCGCGATTGAAAAATCCCGGATTTTGAAAAGCTCGATGTCAATCAGCGCCTTCGATTTTCTCCGGTGCGCGTGTCGGAGAAACGCCACCAGCAGCACCAAACCCAAAACCAGAACCCGGATGTCCCCGTGATGCGACGACTGTTCAAATCCGTACAGCAGGCACACCAGGCCGGGTGAGATTATGATAAAACCCGTGAGATCAAAGGGGCGCTTTTGGGTCACCGCCTTGTGCTGCGGGAGTATCCAGGCAGCCAGAACCACGGCCAAAATCCCGACTGGCAGGTTGATATAAAAAAGCCAGGGCCAGCCCAGGTATTTCAAGATGGTTCCCGCCAGGATCGGTCCCGCCAGCGGAGCCAGCAGGATCGGCACGGCCGCATATCCGAAAACCCGGGCGAACTGCCTTCCGGCAAGCCGCGCGACCATCAACTGGGCCAACGGGGCGAGCAGACCTCCGGCCATCCCTTGAATGAGTCTCGCGCCGATCAACTCGGGCATCGTCGTGGCCGCGCCGCACAGGAATGAAGCCAGTGTGAATGAGGAAAAGCAGATCAAATAAAGCCTCTTTGCGCCGAGGCGGGCCACCAGCCACGCGTTGAGCGGCAGCATGAGGGCCAGGGCGAGCAGATAGCCGCTGACCACCCATTGGGCCGACGCAATGGTCGAGCGCAACTCCTGTTTGATGAACGAAAGCGAGACGTTCACGACCGTCGAATCCATTTGCGACATGAACGGACCGAGAATCGCGACGGCGATGATTTTCCAGGCCCCGGGCTCCAGCCCTTCGGAATGGGTACGGCTCATGATGCGATGCCTGTCCTTCTGAATCAGCCCTTTTGCGCGGCGATGAATTCGTCCGTCGCGGCGACCCAGGCCTGCCGGGGAAAAACCTTTTCGGTCAACACGCGGTGAACCTCCTGATCGGAATCGAAACAGGCATCCTTGAGAACGACACTGCGGAAATCCAGGTCAAAGGCGCGTCTCAGCGTCGAGAGAACAATCCCGCTCGTCGCGATACCGAAAAAAACGAGGTGCTCGATGCCGCGGGACCGCAGGACCAGCTCAAGATGATTGTCCGAAAACGCACCCACTCTCTGCTTGTAGATCACGAGGTCGTCCGGATGAAAAATATCGCCGTGAAATTCCACGGAGGGAGTGCCCTTGACGAAAAGATTGTTTTGTTTGACTTGCAAAAACAGGGACTCAAAATCCGGAATCTCCGGGTGCCCCTCGGAAAACCCAAGCCCCACATGTATGATGCGGAACTGATTTTGCCGCGCGAACGCGACGGCTTTCGCGGCCACGCTCATCACGCGTTCGGAATCCGGCACGAGGCCGAAGACTCCTTTTTGAAGATCCAGCGTCAGAAACGCCGTTTTATGGGGATCGAGTTTCACGCGTTATTCCTTTTTGTATTTGGGCGGCAAGCTGTCATGACGTTTCCGCCATGCGCTTGAAGAGTTCACCGGCCTTGAAAAGCGTTATCTGTTCCTGCCTGTCGAGTTCCGCGATGGCCCGCGAGAGCCAGGCGTACGTCGCCTCCTTGGTGTTCCTGCGCAGGGTGATGCCCCGGGCCGTCAGTTTGATGTTGATCTGGCGCCCGTCCGTGGGGTGAGCCTTGCGCTCGACCAGTCCCATTTTCTCGAGCAACCCCAGGGCCGTGCCGATGGATTGTGGCTTGACGCCTTCGGCGCGGGCGAGGTCCGCGGCGGTCGCCGGTCCGTGCTTTTCCAGGCGGCGGAGGACCGCCTTTTGTGTCCAGGAGAATTCCTGCAATTCCGGCGGCGTGTCGGCGCGAATGCGGCGCACGAGCAACCCCAACGCCATGGCAAAATCTTCAACCGCGACTTCATTGTTTTTCTGAGCGATCATGATTAAGCAGTATAACTTATCAGTTTGGCTGTCAAGTTAGCGACCAACGGGGCGGGATCAAAGTCCTGATTAAAATTTGCGATTTTGCTCGTCGTGAGATTTATCGAAGCTGAAGCCGGGGGGCCGGTTGCGCGTCCTACCGCACCCCTTGTACCGCCCACACTCCCCTAGGACATGCCGTCACCCTTGGACGGGCCCGGGCGCGCTCACCTCGATTTCCGCGCGGTCGGCGGCGCTTAGCGTGATACCACCCGCCGCCGCGTTTTGCACGACTTGCTCGGCGCTTGTCGCGCCGGCGATCACGCTACCGACAATCGGATTGCCGGCAAGCCAGGCGATAGCCAGTTGCGCCAGCTTGATCCCGCGCCCGTCGGCGATAGCCTGCAGGCGGTCGATAGCCTCCAGATTTTTTGGTAAGAAACCCTTGATGAACTGCATCCGGTCCAAGCGCGAGCCCGTCGGAATTGCGCCGCCGCGATATTTTCCGCTCAGCAGGCCGCTGGCGAGGGGGAAATAGGGCAGCAAGCGCATCTTGTGATCGCGCAGCGCGGGAATGATCGTCTTCTCGGCGTCACGCACCAGGATGCTGTAATTGGCCTCCATGGTGGCAAAGGGCGTCAGGCCGTTGGCGGTGGCGATCGCTTGCGAGGCGTTCAGGTCGTCGGCGGTGGCAAAGGTCGCCGCCTCGCCGATCGCGCGCACCTTGCCTTGGCGCACCAGATCGTCGAGTGCGCGCAAGGTTTCTTCGCGCGGCGTTTCGGGATCGGCGACATGCACCTGATAGAGATCGATATAGTCTGTCTTCAGGCGCGTCAGGCTTTCCTCGACGGCCTGCATGATCCAGCGGCGGGAGGCGCCTTGGCGAGCTTTGTCCTCGCTGAAGACAGGGTAGCCATCCTTGAGCCCGAGCAGTTCGGTTTGCCCGAATTTCGTGGCGATGATTACCTCTTTGCGGCGCGGCCCCAGCGCCTCGGCGACCAGGCTTTCCTCTAGCCCGCCCCCATGTTCGCCGGCCATGTCCAGGAAATTGATTCCGGCATCGAGCGCCTTGCGAACGACGGCTACAGCCTGCGCAGCGTTCTGATAAATACCAAAGTTGTTGCAGCCCAACCCGACGACCGACGCGCGTATTCCGATGCCCCCAAATTCTCGCATTTCCATACTAAGACTCCTTACTCTTCGCTTCGCTGCAGATCCTCGTTCATCCCGGCATAATCAGCCAACGCCCATGGAAAACCTTCAACCTCGACTTCACTGTTTTTCTGAGTGACCACGATTAAACAATTTAACTTATCAGTCTACCTGCACAAGATTACTTATCAGTCTATATGTCAAGTTTGGCTTGACCCTGTCCTTTTCCTGATCAATTAATGGGCAATGAATCTCTCAGTTTCTGAATCGGCCAAGATCAATGGATATAGCCGCAGATGGTGGAAAGAGGCAGTCGTCTATCAGGTTTATCCACGATCCTTTAAGGATTCCAGTGGCGATGGGATAGGGATCTAAACGGGATCACTTTCTTCCAGACAAACCCAATGATCACGACCGACAGGATGGTTGGCGTAAAGATGATGGTTCGATAAATCGAGGTTCCCCGGATCCGGGCTCCGAGAAGAGCGGCAAGCAGCTTTAGGTCGGCCTCTTCCATCAATCCGAAAGAGAATCGAGAGTTAGCGGAATTGCAGAAGGTAGTTGCTGGAGGTGGGCGATGCAGGCGGCGTCTGCAGTGAAGTATGAAGCGTGCGAGCCTACGCTCATGTTTATGTTGACAAATGTGAGCAAGCAATCATATTTATAGAATAAAGCCTCAACCGATTGTGAGAGCAAGCGCTTGAATGCAACCCGCCTCTTGTCATCTTCTACGCAAACGGCTCACCTTCTCTTCCGCCGATAGAACGCACAAGGGGCTTCCGGACGTACCCGACGCCTTCAAAGATGCGCTCTCCGTGGGCTCGCTGCACCAGGGTGCTCCAGTTGCGGCGACCGTCGGCGGAGTGGATGCCTTCCACCCAAGCCATCTGGTTTACTAAGAGAAAGAAAGTAAAACGTGAATATAACCGAAAGCGAAAAAATTCTTATTAACTTTTTCCCTGGTCTCCCCAATCGCAAGGGTAAACGGCCACTCACCATCCATAGCCCACTCCATCTTCAATGCAGCGGCCACGGAGACGATAAACCGCTGCGAGACTTAGTGGACGAGGTGATAACGTGGCCGCATATCGAAGCTGGTCCGCTGCCGGTTGGAAGTGTAAACCTGATCTCTTTCCAACTGAGCGAGGACGTCGCAAGCAGCGACTCTTCCGTTTTCATTGCCGGCAGGGAGTTTGGAAGAGTTCTCCTCGCTTCGCCAACGATTTACCTTACGCTACCTTTGCTCTGCGCCCATTGGGCTGTTGTGCGGGGTTGGGCGGAGCCACATTACGCTTCCGGTTCCGGTTTGGTGGGGCCAGGTGTAATGGTTGTTTACACGCCGCGCGACGAACATGAGTCGGCGGTCTGTCGATCGCTCTTCTGGATTTCTTACAATGTTTCCCTGAACGAGAGGAGAAAGAAGTCCACTAAAGGTAGTGCGCGCTCTTAACGCGAACGTGAATCGCCTTGGAATCATTGGGCACTCAAACGCGATCGATAAAAACGATCCTTCAAACCGGCTGACTATTTTTTTCTAAAGTTGTCGTATGGCAGCCGTTAGAGCTCTTTTCTCCGGCAAAGAGTCCTGCGGATGAGAAAGCGAATCACAGATGCAAGCGTTTATCTTTCTCAGCAGTCTCTGCGTGATTCTTCTCGCGGCCGCGGCGTGGCGGGCTCGTTGAATCGATGCCTAGCGATAGAGTGGCAGGCGATCGCAGTATTTTATTCGTAATTGACCGTGTTCGGCGAGTCAGATGATGTCGCGGGTAACGACCTCCATTTCGATGGGAAAAGATTCGGCGCTTGCTTTCAAGGAAATGGTAGCAGTTAGTGAGCGGTTATGCTGGCGGGCAATTGGGAAAAACCGTGAGATAGATTGAGAAGACGAAATGAGTAAGATCGTAAAAACTTGGCTGCTCGAGACTGAGGAGGGCCGCAGTGTTTTGGTCGATGAGTTTGGCAATTACACCTTAAGCGACTCCTCCGGCTATCCAGCCGCAGAATTCAGAGAGGGTGAGCATCCCGGCAACGACAAAGACAAATGGGCTGCATCCGTGTCAAAGGTCGTCGGTGTTCCAGTCCGATTGATTCGTGGACCGGATTGGTCAGAAGAGGACGTTTACGGATAGGCCTACTGGACGTTGTAGGAATTCGATGGCGCGATGGCTCGAGGCGGACGGTTATTCACACGGATCCGTAGTTAGTCTCGACATCGGATAGTGGATTCCCGCGGAATCAATCTGCAATGGACCTCCCGGTGCAGTTTTGGAGACCGGTCTTTATTTAGCCGCGTCATAAGCGTGGCCCAAGCTTCATCGGCAAATGCGTCAGCCGGTTGGGAGACGGCCGAAATAAAGGGCCTGAACGCCGTCAACCACTCGGAATCATCAAAAGCCAGTAGTGAAATATCTTTTGGTAGGCTTATTCGGCGCTGCGAGATAAGCTTGAGAGCAGCCAGTGTCATATTCTGGGTTGCAGCAAAAACAGCGGTTGGTCTTTCCTGGCCCGATAGTATCGGCTCAATGGCGCGCATGGCGCTCTGTATTTGAGGGTCTCCGGCCAAGATCACTTGCTCAAGCTTTGATAGCTTCTCTTCCCGCATCGCTTGCCGGTAGCCTTCAATTCGCTCCTTGATGTTTTGCAGACCAGGGTCTGATGCCAGAAACGCAATTTTTCGGTGTCCCAAAGAAATCAAGTACCGAGTTCCTTCCAGACTGGCTTCCACGTTGTTGGCACAGATGCTGTCAAACCGATTATCTCGCCCAACCCGATCGACTAGGACAATCGGGATCTTGGCGCTGTGCAAGTCGGCTAGCGCGGGGGAATCATCGCGACACGGAATGACGATGAGGCCATCGATCTGACGGCTGATGAGTGCCGCAACGCGTTTTTGTTCCCAATTGGGATCTTCCTGGCTATCAGCAAGCAGAATTTGAGAATCGGTATAAGCGGCGCGCATTTCGATCCGGCGCACAATACCGGCAAAAAAGCCGATAGTAATGTCCGGGACCACGACCCCAATGATTCCGGATCTTTGTGTGCGCAAACCCATGGCTAGCGGGTTCCGGCTGTACTGGAGTGAAGCGATCGCGTCTTGAACTCGCTGCTGGAGCGGTGCGCTGACAAAGTGGTTACCGCGCAAGAAATTCGAGACAGTGGCAGTCGAAACACGTGCGGCTTGGGCGACATCGCGAATCGTTGGCCGCCGGTCATCAATGAGACGCTCGCTTTTCCGCACTTCGAGGGAAAGCATCGCGAATCGCTGACATTTATGCAATTGAAAAATACCTTCAAATGAAAGCTTGATTTATTTTTGATTAATCGTTTCATTACGTCGCGTTTTCCCCCCTGAATTTCCTACCCCCATCGTTCGACCCGCCACTCAATCATGAAAATAATTGCAGCAACGTTCTTGGCAGCCCTTTGCGGCTGTATCGCTGTCAGCGCACAGCAAAAGACGGTGACCATCGCGACAGTGAACAATCCGGACATGATCACCCTCAAACGGCTTTCCGCGAAATTCGAGGCCGCGAATCCGGATATTAAACTTCAATGGGTTGTCTCCGAAGAAAACGTTCTTCGCCAGCGTGTCACGACCGACGCCTCGACCGGTGGTGGTCAGTTTGACCTCGTTTTTCTTGGTCTTTACGAAGCCCCTCTCTTCGGTCGCCAGGGCTGGCTAAGAGAATTCAAAGACCTTCCGGCCGACTACGATAACGAGGACGTTTTTAAGGCGTTGCGTGATGGGCTTTCATATGACGGAAAGCAGTACGCTGTTCCATTCAATGCCGAGAGCTCGATGCTGTTTTATCGAAAGGATTTATTTGACGCTAAACGCTTGAAAATGCCTGACCAGCCGACATACGACGACATCAAGAAGTTGGCCGAAGCGCTCACGGATAAGGCACACGGAGTTTACGGTGTCACTCTTCGTGGCAAACCAGGGTGGGGCGAAAATATGGCGTACATTGATACCGTGGCGAACACCTTTGGCGCCCAATGGTTTGATATGGACTGGAAACCGACGATGGACTCGCCGGAGTGGAAAAAGGCGCTCACCTTCTACGTTGATCTTATGAAAAATTATGGTCCTCCCGGAGCGACCTCAAACGGAGCGAATGAAACCGCAACTGTCTTCATGAGCGGCAAAGCGGCCATGTTTATCGACGCTACGGCATGGGGAGGCCCGGTCGTCGATAAAGCCCAATCTAACGTCGCCGACAAGGTTGCCTATGCAAATGCTCCAATCGCCGATACTCCCAACGGTTCCCGGTGGCTTTGGTCCTGGGCGTTTGCGATTCCGAAGGGCTCCAAATCGCCCGAAGCGGCTCAAAAGTTTGCCCTTTGGGCGACCTCTAAAGAGTATATCAAGCTGGTGGCAGACGAAAAAGGTTGGGCTTCCGTTCCTCCAGGAACAAGGAAATCAACCTACGAAAATCCTGAGTACCAAAAGGCTGCTCCCTTCGCAGAGATTTCATTGAAAGCCTTGCAAAGCGCTGACCCGACCAAGCCGACCAAAAATCCTGTCCCTTACACCGGGATCCAGTTTGTCAGCATGGCGACTTTGAGCATCCGCTCCCGCCACCGGGTCACCTACTTCACCGCCACTTCCTCTATCGACTCCCTCGCGCTGGAGAGTCTTTAGCTGAGATATTTGAAGATTGTTTTGGGCACGATTGCTCTCTACGATCACAGGTCTCATGTTGAAAAAATCTCTGACGTTTCTGTTAGGGCTAGTCTGTCTGACCGGCATTGGGAGCGTATGGGCGGAAGCAAAAGTTCAACTCACGATTGAGAGTTGGCGCAGTGATGACTTGAAAATCTGGCGGGACACCATCTTGCCCGCCTTTATGAAGAAGCACCCGGATATCGAGGTGGTTTTTTCACCCACCGCGCCGACGGAGTATAACGCGGTTCTGGACGCAAAACTTAAGGCGGGTACGGCGGGCGACCTGGTTGCCTGCCGCCCGTTCGACAAATCTTTGGAGATTTACAACGCAGGTCAACTCGTTGCGCTGAACGATCTACCCGGTTTGGAAAATTTTTCGGAGGTCGCAAAGGCCGGATGGTCGACCGACGATGGAAAGACAACGTTTGCTATTCCGATGGCTTCGGTGATCCATGGCTTTCTCTACAATAAAGCCATCTTCAAGGAACTGGGTCTAAGCGTTCCTGCCACGGAGAAAGAGTTCCTTGCGGTGCTTGAGAAGATTAAGACGAACGGAAAATACATTCCGCTTGTCATGGGCACGAAGGACCAATGGGAATCGGCGACGATGGGTTACCAGAACATCGGGCCGACGCTGTGGGACGGTGAGACCGGCCGCAAAGCCCTCATCAGCGGGTCCGCCAAGTACAACCAGGGCGGTTTTCTCGCCGCGTTTGAAGCTCTCTCAAAGTGGAGGCCCTACCTGCCTGCGGGCTACCAGGCTCTGGCTTATCCCGATTCACAGAATCTCTTTGCCCAAGGACGCGGCGCAATTTATCCGGCTGGATCATGGGACATCGGAGTGTTCCGACAAATGAATCCCAAGCTGGATCTTGGCGCGTTTAGACCGTACGCATTCGAGGACAAAACCGAGGTTGTAATTGACGACCATCCCGATATTGCGCTGGGGCTAAATGCTGCGAGCAAGAACAAGGAGGCTGCGCGCACTCTGCTTTCCTGGGTCGCATCGGCTGAATTCGCGCAGCTTTACGCCAATGCACTGCCCGGCTTCTTCCCGCTCGCGAACGTGCAGTACACGCTTGACGACCCGGTCGCTCAAGAATTCGTGAACTGGCGCAAAGACAATAAGGCCTCCTTCCGTTGTTCGTATCAAATCCTCTCGCGGAACGCCAACCCGAACAATGAAAACGACCTCTGGAATGCGTGCGCTCAGATTTTAAACGGCACGGAAACGCCGCAACAGGCAGCCGACGTTGTGCAAAAGAACCTCGCCTCCTGGTACAAACCGCAGCCGCCAGGGAGCTAGAAACTTCACCCCCCGGCGAAACCTTCTGCCCCACCGTAAGGATCGCTCGGCTGTGGGATAGCCGGCGGCTCACTTTCATTACAACCGTCTGGACTGCGGGGAGTTGCGATTGCGGAACAGACCCCTCAAATGCCGAAACGTCACTCTTTTCCGTTTCATATTCTGGTTTTCCTGGCCCCAGCCGTGCTGATTTACACGGCATTCATGATTTATCCGCTAATTGATTCTTTCTGGCTTTCGCTGAGCAAAGGAGGGCCGGCCGGGGCGCCTGTTTTTGTCGGTGTCCAGAACTATCAAACGCTATTCAGCCAGGAGCAATGGGCAAAACCGTTTTGGAACGCCCTTCGAAATAATGCCCTTTTTTTTATCATCCATATGCTAGTGCAGAATCCTGTCGCATTGCTGCTTGCCGCTCTTCTCGGAGCCCGGATCCGGGGAACCTCGATTTATCGAACCATCATCTTTACGCCAACCATCCTTTCGGTCGTGATCATTGGGTTTGTCTGGAAGCTGATTTTGAGCCCCGCGTGGGGCGTCTCGCGTACCATCTTGCAAACAATCGGGCTTGCCGGCCTTGACACTCCCTGGCTGGGGCTGGAATCCACCGCCCTGGTTGCGCTCTCGCTGATCTCCGTCTGGCAAAACGTCGGTATCCCGATGATGTTATTCCTCGCCGCTTTGATTCGTATTCCAGAGGATTTGGTGGAAGCGGCGAGGGTGGATGGAGCAGGATCTTGGCGGACCTTCTGGGGTATCCAGTTTCCCTTGATACTGCCGACGGTAGGCATCGTTTCAGTCCTAACATTTGTCGGCAACTTCAATGCGTTCGAGCTGATCTACGCTACCCAAGGTGCGTTGGCCGGCCCTAATTTCGCTTCTGACGTTCTGGGGACCTATTTCTTTCGCACTTTTTTCGGATACCAGCTTCAGTCCGCAGATCCCTACATGGGTTCTACGATCGCGGGGATCATGTTCATCATAATTCTCACCGGAGTGTTGATTTATCTCTTTGGTTGGCAACGCCGGATACAGGAGATTCGCTACTAGTGTCCTGTCCTCGAAATAGAGAGGTGTTTCGGGGACAGGGAAACTAACGTGCCGATGAAAAAATCGATCTCCAGAGTCTTACCCGCGCACGCCGCGCTCTTGCTTTATTCCCTGCTGGCGTTGTTCCCGGTCTTGCTGATTATCCTGAACTCATTCAAAGACAGGTTGACGATATTCGCGGCGCCGTTTGATTTGCCGAGCGCCGCCACCTTTACGCTCGACGGCTACAGAACCCTTGGGACGACGGCGCGTTTCGACTTGTTCTTCCTGAACAGTTTCCTGGTAACGGCCGGTTCATTAATTTTGATACTGTCAGTCAGTTCGATGGCGGCCTTCGCTCTGGCAGAATACAAATTCAGGCTTAATACCTTAACCGGACTCTACCTGGCAATCGGGATCATGGTACCGATCCGGCTCGGTACCGTGGGCATTCTGCGGATTATGGTGGAGCTCCATCTTGTGAATAATCTCTGGTCATTGATCCTTGTTTATGCCGCTCAGGGAATTCCGCTTGCCGTATTTGTGCTGACGGTTTTCATGCGGCAGTTACCAAAGGATCTCACGGATGCTGCTCGCATCGACGGGGCCAGCGAATATCGCATTTACTGGCTTATCCTGCCCCTTGTACGACCGGCCCTCGGGTCAGTGCTGGCCATTTCCATGATTCCAATCTGGAATGACCTTTGGTTTCCACTCATTCTCGCACCGGGTGAATCAACGAAAACTCTGGTATTAGGGGCGCAGGCTTTCCTGGGCGAATTTGTGAACGACTACAACGCCGTGCTCGCCGCGTTGACACTTGCGATTCTGCCGCCGGTGCTTCTCTACCTGATCTTTTCGCGACAACTGATCCGTGGAATAACTTCTGGCGCGGTGAAGTAAATTGAGGCGGCCGCAGGAGTTTCACTAACAGAAGAGCATGATACATCTAAAGATTTGCTCCTACGGAGCATCCTTTTGGCGTTGGAAATGTCCAAATTCCGAGTGAAACGACACTAACTCGAAAATCGCTCGAGCCCTTGGCCTCGAGCGATTTTGGGGTTAAAGACAAGAAACCAACGCCGTGCAATCGTTGCTTGCACCGAGTGAATACCTCTCCCCATGGACTCTCCACGCGTCGAGGCAGAGCAATTTGAACGAATCAAAACGAAGGTCTTTCGAACCTCGGATGAGGCAGTTCGAGAGGTAGCAATGTCGATTTCAAACCTGATTCACAGACGCCAGTCAGAACGAAAAAATGTCGTTCTCGGTCTCCCAACCGGTTCGACACCCGTCAAACTCTACAGGGAGTTAGTTCGCCTTCATCGCGAGGAGGGTCTCTCCTTTGCAAATGTAGTTAGCTTTAATCTCGACGAGTATTACGGCCTCCCACCGGATCATCCGGAGAGCTACCACCGATTCATGGCAGTCCAACTGTTTCAACACGTCGACATTCTGCCCGAAAACGTGCATCTCCCCGATGGATTGGTCGATCGGTCGAAACTCTTTGAGTTCTGCCTGGATTATGAAAGGCGAATCCGGGAAGCGGGTGGGATTGATATTCAGATTCTCGGCATAGGTCGCACCGGCCATATCGGGTTCAACGAACCCGGTTCCGGCATCGATTCCCGGACACGAATGGTGGCTTTGGATCGGATTACCCGACGCGATGCTGCACGCGATTTCCGCGGTGAGGCCAATGTTCCCGAACACGCGATCACGATGGGGGTCGGTACGATTCTTGAAGCGCGCGAGATTCAACTCCTCGCCTGGGGTGATTCAAAAGCAGGGATTCTTCGCACGTCGGTCGAGGGAGACCAGGTGGATTCCGTTCCCGCAAGTTTCCTGCAACGGCACTCGAATTGCACTTTCTTCATCGACGAGGCTGCGGCAGCCGCACTCACACGGTTCCGGACACCGTGGCGCGTTGGACAAGTAGAATGGAATCCTCCGCTCATTCGGCAAGCGGTAGTGTGGGTCGCAGGCGAACTGAGGAAACCGGTTCTCCGGTTACGGGATGAAGACTATGCAGAAAACGGCCTGAGCTCTCTACTCGTTGAAGCGGGATCCGCCTATCGACTGAATTTAAGAATCTTCAATGAACTCCAGCATACGATCACAGGCTGGCCCGGAGGCAAATCGAATTCCGATGATTCGAACCGGCCGGTGCCCGCTGAACCCGCTCAGAAACGGGTGTTAGTGTTTGGTCCCGAACCGCTCGACGCAGAAATCGGCATGGGCGGAACACTCAATCGATTGGTGAACCAAGGTCATGACCTGACATTTGTGTACCTGACTTCAGGCAACTTAAGTGTGCCCGACAACGAAGCACGGATGGCAATCAGCTTGTTGAACGAAATCCGTCTGTCGCACTCGGTACAGACTCCAAAATTGTTGGAATCGCTTGCGGAGGAACTTGAGAGTAAGGCCGCATATGATGAGGACAGTGCCGCGTTGCGACAGTTCAAAGGCTTGATCCGCAAAGCGGAGGCACGTGCGTCGTGCCGGATTCTCGGGTTGGATCTTAACAAGGTCCAGTTTGCCGATCTTTCCTTTTACGAGGCGGGTCGATACCGACAGTTTGTGACTGCGGAGAGAGATATCGAACGGATCCTGGCGTTGTTCAAATCGGTTCGTCCGCATCAGGTCTATTTGACCGGTTCGGGTGCGGACCCGAGCAGCGTCGCGGGAATCGTTTACCGCGTGGTGATGGCTGCCTTCGCTCGATGTCGTAACGAAGATTGGCCCACTAAATCCCAATTCTGGCTTTATGCCTCAAGTGACCGCGCTTGGCTTTCCCACGAGATTGATATGACCGTTCCGTTGAGCCCGGCTGAGCTGACACTCAAATTGGAGTGCCTTTACCATCATCGTTCCCAACGCAATCAGAAACCCTTTATCGAGCATGGTTCTGGAGAAACCTGGCAACAGGCAGAGAACGCAAATCGAGCGACCGCGCAGGAGTACGATCAATTGGGAATGGCCGAATACGAAGCCATTGAAGCGTTTCGAAGAGTCCAAACGGATTATACGGAGACTCAGTAAGAGGACGACGGTTGGAGATGACGAGGGGTGGACACATTGAAGATAAAGCCGATGTGATCTAATTTTGTGTGACACACCGCGATGGCTACTACGCGTTTTCGCACTCTCTGGGTTACTGACCCTCACTTGGAATTTCTGACAGACGACACCTCCACGAAGGCGCAGTTCCTGCATGAACTGCGCCAGGAACCGGCGGATGCTATCCTGATCACTGGTGATATCACCAACGCCCTGCACCCTCGTATCGACCTGTTCAGAATTTGACCGTAACGGTAGAGGGAGCCGAATATGGGAATCCGAAGATTTCGAGAGTGCTTGAGTTTGTGTGACCGCGTAACAATAACAGCGCTATCATGGGGCGTGTTATTAATTCGGACTGCCAAACTTACGTAAGTGTTTTATAATGAACAACTTGGAGGCGAGGGGAGTCGAACCCCTGTCCTTAAGAATATCGTTCCAAACTTCTACATGCTTAGCCGGTCATTATATAGAGCGAGTTTAGCGGATCGGCGCGCGACGCTCACTCTTGTGTCCACGAAATAACACTCGTCTTCCGGCGCGGTCACACCGCCATCGGACCAGCCTGCTGTCGTCGCGTCCGGCCTCAGCAGGCGTCGGGTCAGACACGTCACGGATTAATTAGGCCGCGAGAGCGAGATCGTTAGTCTCAGCAGTTATTTTTTTGACTCGGTATTTTTACGAGGCCAACGAGTCATCCTCGGCATGCCGCCTGGATCTCAAACCTTAAGTCGAAACCAGTACGCCCCCATTTTCAGTGGGTTTACCACCATAGACTGTTTGGAGCGCATCGCAACTTTTGGCGGCGTGCCATGGAACCGCCGCTCACTCCGCTGCCACCATTTCCAGGTATTTCCGGTAGGGACTGTCCGGGAGACGGGAGACATTCCGGATGAGTTGCGAGTGATCGATAAATCCCATGTGATAAGCGATCTCTTCGAGACACGCGATTTTCAAGCCTTGCCGCTTTTCGATTGCGGCGATGTATTGGCCTGCCTCCAGCAGACTCTGATGCGTTCCGGTGTCCAGCCAGGCAATGCCGCGCCCGAGTTTCTGGACTCGAAGGGCGCCACGCTTCAAATAGGCAAGGTTGACGTCTGTGATTTCGAGCTCGCCTCGCGCGGACGGTTTCAGGCTGCGGCAGATGTCGATCACTTCGTTGTCGTAGACGTAGAGACCCGGGACGGCGAAATTGCTTTTCGGAATTTTTGGTTTTTCCTCCAAGCTTATCGCCAGGCCGTTGGCGTCGAATTCAATCACCCCATAGCGTTCGGGGTCGCTTACCGGGTAACCGAAGATCCGTCCTCCTTTTTTGACTCCCAATGCGTCGCGCAAGAAATTGAGTTTTCCAAAAAAGAGGTTGTCTCCGAGGATCAGCGTTGCGCCGTGTTCGCCGAGGAATTTCGCACCGATCAGAAAAGCCTGCGCGATCCCTTCCGGTTTGGGTTGTTCGGCGTACTCAATTGCGATTCCGAGATGTGAACCATCTTTGAATAAGTCTCTGAACATCTGGAGATCTTTTGGAGTCGAAATGATCAATATTTCCCGGATTCCGCCGAGCATAAGCGTCGACAGCGGGTAATAAATCATCGGTTTGTCGTAAACCGGAAGTAGTTGCTTGCAAACAATTTGCGTCAGCGGATAGAGCCGGGTGCCGGCGCCCCCGGCGAGGATGATTCCTTTGGACATTGAGTGGTCAGTTGTCGGGTGTCAGTTGTCAGCATCCGTCGGTCGCAAAAGCATTTGCGAGAATACCTCGGATGGTGAATCTGCTAGATTTCGAACGCGAGCACCTGGTTGTCCCTGCTCTCGTCCAGCAAATCTTGAACGGTTTTTGTGCTGAGGACATCCCGGATTGCGTCGCGGGCTTGGCGCATCAAGGGTTTCAACGGGCAGCGAGCTGGATCTGGGCATCCGCATAATTCTCCAGGCCGGTCCAATGCGCATGGCAGGGGTGCAACAGGGCCGTCCAGCAGTTCGACAATGTCGAGCACAACGATATCCGAAGCTCTTTTGCGAAGGGAATAACCTCCACCGACTCCGCGTTTACTGGTTAAGAGTCCCTCGTTCCTGAGATTTAACAGGATCTGCTCGAGAAACTTAACCGGGATATTTCCCCGATCAGACAACTCCTGGATCTGATGGACCTTTTCGTTCTGATCCCTGGCAATGAGCAGGAGCGCTCTGAGCGCGTACTCCGCTCTTCTGGAAATCCGCATTCTGTGTTAATGAACCCTAAAACCACCCAAGTTTCTAGAGTATTCAGCTTGGAGAGGCGCGAATGCCCCCGGTTATGACATATAAGACGTATAGGTCTTATATGACTTATATTGGGCGGGCGCCGGTCCGGTGAGGGTCTTGTCGTCACGCGCTCTTACCATGCAGATACCGTTCCCATTCCTCTGGCAGAACCGGTTCCTCAACTCTGCTGGCGATGCGGCCTTCGTTTCGTGGATCGAAGAAGGTGGTGGTGCCGTAGATCGCAAAGAGATCTTCGCGTGATTCCACTCGAATCGCGTGTGCGACCCCGGGGGGTATCACGATGCCGACGTTGTCAGGGCCAGGTCTGTTGCAGCCATCGATATAGACGCGAACGATTCTCCGGGTCAACCCGGCACGTTCATCGACCAGCAAAAACTCAGCGACGCCGTTCAAGAGGTACATGACGTCCCATTGCTCCCGGTCATATGGGCGCTCGGTGGGGTGAGCCTTTCCGGAAACATAGAGATACTGCAGCCACTCTTCCGGTGCGCGTCCCTCCGGGATATAGGCCGGATGAATATGGAATCCTTTCGCAGATCCGGCAAACATGGTTGCAGCAGACCATTGCCGTGGGCGCAGACCAATCTCGGCAAAAATTCCTTCGTTCTCTCGCATTAATTCCGTAAACGTGCCTCGATAGCGTTGCCGGAATGATTTGATTGGGAAAATTTCCATCCCGGGAATCAAGAGTTCGTGACGGATTGAGTTGTTTTCGGCGAGTCGAATTAATTCACCGGCTCCAATCCCTTGCGTTCTGAGTCTCTCAGCCAATTGCGGCACTGAATAATCGCGCTGATCGAGGTTCTCTCGCGCTTCCGGGCGCAGAAAATTCCACGAGGGAGTAGTCATGGAGTGGAGTGTGCCACGAACCAGATAATGGTCCAGATCGATGATGCCTTGAAAATCTTACCGCTCAAATCATTCGGCGGATATTTGGGCGACGCACCCAATCTGCATAGGCCTCAAGAAATGCGGGTTGTATCTCTGTTTCACGCTGGACCTGAACACAAAAGGCGTGCAGCGTGCGAAATGCTGTTATACCCCCCAGTACCAGTCAGCTTTTTGGGCATCGGCCTGATGGGCGGTCCGATGGCGATGAATCTCGTCAAGAGCGGCTACCAAGTGACCGTCTGGAACCGGACACTTAGCAAGGCGGCGGACCTCGTCAGCGCGGGCGCCAGACTGGCAAAATCACCGTCCGATGCCGTGCGTCAATCAGAGGCAGTTATTTTGATGGTCGATAGCAGTGCGGTCGTTACAGAGCTCCTCTTTTCTCACGGTATTGCGGACACATGCAGAGACGGCGCCGTGGTGATTGATATGAGTTCTATTTCGCCTGCGGTTGCGGAGGATCACGCGCGGTTGCTTCACAAAAAAGGTTTGCGTCACATTGATGCTCCGGTTTCGGGGGGAACCGTCGGAGCGGAACAGGCGACCCTCGCAATTATGGCCGGAGGCGATGAAGCGGACATAACGAATGCGAAACCGATTTTTGACGCGTTGGGAAATGTGACGCATGTGGGTCCGCACGGGCGTGGTCAACTTTGCAAACTCGTGAACCAATGCATTGTGGCGGTGACAATTGGGGCGGTCGCGGAGGGTCTGACGCTTGCAAGGGTGGGCGGCGCAAATCCCTCCAAGGTACGGGAAGCGATCATGGGCGGCTTTTGCCAAAGCCGGATTCTGGAGCTTCATGGTCAGCGGATGGTGGATCGCAATTTTGTTCCGGGCGGGTTGGTCAAGCATCAGCTCAAAGATCTGGACGCGGTTCTCAAGTTAGCCAGTGACCTTGGGATTCGCCTGCCGCTCACGGAACGAGTTCAACAACTGTTTCAATCACTTGCCGGCTCCGGAAAAGAGGCCCTCGACCATAGTGCTTTGATTCTTGAGATCGAGGCCCTGCGAGGGTAGGGGGTTCGGAGTTCGGAGTTCGAGGTTTGGAGTTCGAGGTTCCGCGTTCGGAGTTTGGAGTTCGAGGTTCGAAATTTGGAAGTCAGTCAGTAATTAGAGTTACATTTTTATTTTGTGTAACTACATTTGTTGAATGGACGATTTTCAGCAATTTGAGGCTTTTCAGAAATGCAGAACGCTGGTACGTGCGGTTGCAATTCTTATCAGACGAGGCGTGTTTTCGAATGACATTGCGCTCGGCGCGCACCTTCGGAAAACGATGCTTTCAGTTTATTCAAATTTTGGAGAAGGCTTTGAACGGGACGGCAATCGCGAGTTTATTCATTATATATCAATTGCAAAGGGTTCGGTCGGCGAACTGAGGGCTCAATTGCTTTATGCTCTTGATCTGGATTATTTAAAGCAGGAGGAGTTCGATCAGTTGAATGAACTGGCGAAGGAAGCTGGAAGGTATTTGGAGGGCTGATACGTCATTTAAAACATTCACCGTTTCGCGGTCGCAAATTCAATTCAAATGATTCTGCAAAATCGCCGTCCATTAACCCACCAAATTCTGCAAGTTCCGAACCTGAACTCGAAACCTAGAACCTCGAATTCGGAACTTCACTTTGTGAACGTATTCCCATGTGCGGCATAGCGGGATTCATAGGCGCGGGGGAACGGTTGGTGCTGGATCGGATGACTTCGGCGTTGGCGCATCGCGGGCCGGATGGGGAAGGGTATTGGGTCGACGAGGAGAGACGCGTTTTTCTTGGGCATCGCCGTCTTTCTATTCTGGATATTGCGGCCGGATCACAGCCGATGACGACGAGGGACGGCAAATTGGTGATCACGTTTAACGGCGAGATCTATAACCACGCGGAATTGCGCGTGAAACTCGAGAAACGAGGACACCACTTTAAGACGGATCACTCCGATACAGAGGTCCTGCTTTACGGATACCGGGAATGGGGACCCGGCCTTCTGGAGAAGCTCAACGGGATGTGGGCTTTCGCGATTTACGACTACCAAAGGCGGGAACTTTTTCTGGCGCGCGATCGGTTTGGAAAAAAGCCGCTGTTTTATTATGCCGATGAAGAGACGTTTGCTTTTGCATCAGAACTAACTGCTGTGCGCTTGCATCCCTCGGTCCCCGGGGATCTCGATCAGCAGGCGTTGCAGAAATATTTTGCGTACGGATTTATCCCTGCGCCATGGACGCTGCTGGCGGGATCCAGGAAACTGCCGGCAGGCCACTGGATGAAGGTCTCTGTCGAGACGCTGCGGTACGAGGTGCATGGATATTGGGAATTTGAGCTTGATCCATTTGTTTCAGTTCCGAAAGACGCCGAGCGAGTCTGGGGGGAAGAGCTCGTTCAGTTGCTTAGCGAGGCTGTGCGTTGCCGTTTGCAGGCGGATGTGCCGGTCGGCGTTTTTCTAAGTGGGGGGATCGATTCCACGACGATCGCAACTCTGGCTGCAAAACATCATCCCGCGATTGAAACGTTCAGTATTGGCTTCGAGGATAAATCATTTGATGAACGGGAGTTTGCCCGACTCGGTGCGGAGACAGCCGGAACAACGCACCATGAACAGGTTCTTTCGCCGCAAAATTTTTTGAACTGCGCGTTGTCGACGGCCGGGTGCCTCGACGAGATCATGGGGGACAGCTCCATTGTTCCGACGTCGCTTGTTTCCAGGTTGGCCAGACAAAATGTAACGGTGGTTCTGGGCGGGGATGGGTGCGACGAATTATTTGCCGGATACGATCCTTTCCGGGCGCTGGGGCCGGCCCATTTTTATCGGGCGTTTACCGGGAAGAAGATCAATCAAGCGATTCGCTCTGCGGCGGAACGGCTTCCGGTTTCGCATGCCAATATGAGCCTTGATTTCAAGCTAAAGCGGACGCTCCGTGGCTTGAGTTTTCCAAAAGAGTACTGGCTACCGACATGGATGGGGCCGCTCGCTCCTGAGGAGATCGGTAACCTCTTCGGTCAAAAATTGCAGCCGGAGGCGCTGTACTCGGAAGCGATTGCCGCATGGAATCATCCTTCGGCGACGAATGATGTCGACCGGGCGATTCAATTCTTTGTGCGGCTTTATTTGCAGGATGACATCCTGGTAAAGATCGATCGGGCTAGCATGATCCATGGGCTTGAGGCAAGGTCCCCATTCCTGGACATCAACGTCGTAAATCTCGCCCGGCGTATCCCGTCGGCGTACAAGCTGCGAGGTGGGATTACGAAGTTCATCCTTAAACAGGCCGTTCGCGGTTTGATTCCGGATCGGGTCATCGATCGTCCGAAAAAGGGGTTTGGCAGTCCGATCGGAAACTGGTTCAAAGCGGGCGATCTGAACCTGAGCGATACAGCGGTACCGGCTGGAGTCGATTGGACCTGGATCAATCGGCGGTTAGGCGAACATCGCACTGGCAAACGCGATGATCGTGGAATGCTCTGGTGCGCTTGGTTGCTGCAGCATTCCCCTCTGGTAGCGGCTCTGGCCCAAAATTCTCATGAGCTAAAACGCTCGTGAAATTTCCTGGTTAACTCGTTAAAGGAGCGACTTGCCACAAATCGAAAGTTCGATAACCAACGCCGCACAGCCGAAAAAAAAACTGCGAATTCTGACTCTCTGTTACGAGTGGCCACCGGTGGGCGGGGGTGGCGGACGGTCGGCGAAGGAGATCGCTGAGGCAATTGCAGCGCGTGGGCATCGTGTGCGCGTACAAACGATCCGATTCAACAACACGCCTGCTCACGAGGTTGTCCATAGGGTTGACGTCTACCGTACGTGGGGATTTCGGCGGCGAGCCGATCAGTGTACGCCTTTCGAAATGGCTGGATTCCTGGCCTCGAGCGCGATCCCTACTTTGCGGCACATTGCCGCATTTAAGCCCGACCTGATCCACGCGCATTTCGCGGTACCGACAGGAGCGCTCGCGCTGGCATGCAGCGGGTTATCGCGATGTCCCTACGTAATCACTGCGCACCTTGGCGACGTTCCGGGTGCGATCCCAGAACAGACTGACGCCCTGTTTCGATGGTTGAATCCTTTGATTCGACCAATCTGGAATGGGGCTGCAAATGTTGTGGCGGTGAGTCATTTCGTGGGAGAATTGGCGGCAAATGCCTATGGACGAAAGGCCGTTATTATTCCAAATGGAATATCGCTGCGGTCTCGACCGGTCATTCCCAATTCAATGAACCGGCCGCCGCGCCTGATTTTTGTTGGGCGTTTGAACCAACAGAAGAACCTCCTTTTCCTGCCGCCGGTCCTCGCAAAAATCCGGGACCTTGAATGGGAATTCGATATTGTCGGCGACGGCACAGAGCGAAAAGGGCTCGAAAAAGCGTTTGCTGAATTCGGCCTCTCTTCGCGGGTCCATTTTCATGGCTGGGTTGATCGTAACGCAGTCGAACAGAAATTGACCGAAGCCGAGATTTTTATCTTGCCCTCCTTAGTAGAAGGTCTCTCGGTTGCGGTTCTGGAAGCGCTGAAATACGGCCTGCTGCTGATCGGTTCCGACATTCCATCGCTTCGCGACTGTGTCGTGCAGAACGTCAACGGCTGCTTGATTCCGCTCAATTCTCCTGATCTTTGGATCAAGCAACTTGCGGCGATTTTGACGGATAGAGAACGGAGTCTTGCGATGCGTCAAAGAAGCTGGGAAATGGCTTCTGAATTCGATCTGGAGCATGTGACGGATCGGTATGAGGAGCTCTATGAGGAAGTGAGGAGGAGGAAGAAGGAAGAAGGCAGAAGTAAGAAGGAAGAAGGCAGAAGGCAGAATTAAGAAGGAAGAAGGAAGAAGGCGGATGCGTGTCTCACGGGGAACGCATGTACGGCTGAGGGAAATCTGAGTTGCTCGATGAAGCGTTTTGGAGGATTGCCCTCGAGCTGGGAATTGGACAGGCGAACTACATTGCCCTCGAACTCCGAACTCCGAACTCCGAACTCCGAACTCCGAACGGTGAACCCCAAACGATATATTTGTTGACGAACGGCGGACGGCGCTCATCGTTGCGTTTCTGTTTGCCCTAAGTGGCTAACCCTAGATGAAAAAAGCGCTAATTACCGGAATCACCGGCCAGGATGGGTCGTACCTGGCAGACTTGTTGTTGAACAAAGGATATGAGGTACACGGCATTGTCCGGCGAGCCAGCACCTTCAACACGGCTCGAATCGATCATCTCTATCAAGATCCGCACGTCCACGGTGTGAGGCTATTTTTGCACTACGGCGACTTGGCGGATTCGGTGAACCTTGTGAAACTGCTCTACAAACTTGAGCCTGATGAAGTGTACCATCTCGGTGCGCAAAGCCACGTCCGCGTCAGTTTCGACATCCCTGAATACACGGCAGATGTCACCGGCATTGGAACGATCCGGATTCTGGAAGCGATACGCGAAGCGGGCCTCAAGACGCGATTTTATCAGGCATCCAGCAGCGAAATGTTCGGCAAAGTTCAGGAAGTACCCCAAACCGAAACCACACCGTTCTGGCCGCGAAGTCCGTATGGCGCCGCAAAAGTATTCGCATACTGGGCAACGGTTAACTACCGGGAAAGCTACGGATTACACGCCAGTAACGGGATTTTATTCAATCACGAGAGTCCTCGCCGCGGGGAAACCTTTGTGACACGCAAGATCACCCGGGCGGTTGCCAGGATTAAACTGGGGTTGGATAAAGAACTATTTCTGGGGAACCTCGACGCCCGGCGCGACTGGGGTTACGCGCCCGAGTACGTTGAAGGAATGTGGCGCATGCTTCAAACTGACAAACCGGATGACTATGTGCTGGCGACGAATGAAACGCACAGCGTCAAAGGGTTCGTTGAGAAAGCGTTCGAGCATGTGGATCTCGATTGGCAAAAATTTGTCCGGTACGACGAACGATACGAGCGACCTGCCGAGGTCGATTTATTGATTGGCAATCCTGCCAAGGCAAAAAAGGTTCTCGATTGGGAACCCAAAGTGCGATTCGAAGATCTAGTCCGTATTATGGTCGACGCCGATCTTGCGCTTGCGCGGAAAAGCGCGTAGGAGCGCGTGAGCGTCCCGCTTACCAATTCCGAAGAAGGGTTCACCACAGGGCGCGGAGGCACAGAAGAGTGCACAGAGAAACGACTGGGGAAGCCCAATCTCTGTTGTGCAATCCATTCAGGAATCCTTTCGATAGGAGGGTACCCTGACTCTCGGAACAAAATCAGCGCTTCTTTGTGTTGCAATCTTAGTAGTCGGCTGCATCTCACAGGTTACAGGCGAGACGCCTATGATACTTTCGGCTTCGTGGTTCTTGGCTCGACGCCGTTAACGGGCTCGTTTCGAATGCCTTAGACGCCTCTCAAAATCCGTGAAGAACGAACGTAGCCGAGTTGAAAGTATCATAGGCGTCTCGCCTGTGACCTGGCATGTCTCGGATATACCTCGTGCCCGCAAGCATCACTCACGGTTTCCACTCGAGCCGTATCACTCTTTCTCGTTTGAGCAATCTTTTCAATAGGGAGCTCCCCTGACTCTCCGAACAAAAATAGGTACTTCTTTGTATCGCAATCTTAGTAGTCGGCTGCATCTCACAGGTCACAGGCGAGACGCCTATGATACTTTCGGCTTCGTGATTCTTGGCGCGACGGCGTTAACAGGCTCGTTTCGAATGCCTTAGACGCCTCTCAAAATCCGTGAAGAACGTACGTAACAAAATCCATTCACGGCATGCCAAGTGCGCTAAGGGGTGCGCGCTGATTTCGCGGATTCGCCGCCGACGTGCGCGTACTCTTCCGAGATATCCTGGTGCGAATATTCGCGCATGAAAACTGTCGCGAGAAATCCGATCAACGCACAACCGCATATGTAAACGGCGATCGGCGTACCGGACTTATAAATGGAAAAAAGCCACGCAGCAACCAGCGGGGCGGGGCCGCCGGCGATAATGGACGCAAGCTGGTAACCCATCGAGGCGCCGCTGTAGCGCATACGCGGGGTGAACTGCTCCGCGATAAGCGAGGCCTGCGTTCCATAAACGAGTGAGTGCGGAATTGCGCCGAGCACGATGCCTAGAATCACCAAAGCCGGGTTAGTGGTGTCTATCAATTCGAAAAATACGAATCCCGTAACGACCATCAGGCCTGCACCTAACAAATAGGTTCGCTTGCGGCCGATCTTATCCGAGATATATCCGGAGAAGGGGATAGCGAAAAGCTCCACGACGGCAAACAACAATACGGCGTCCAGGATCAGAGAGTTGGTCAATTTCAGGTGCTGAGTTGCGTATGAAAACACGAACGCGGTGAAGATATAAAATGGTGTCTGCTCAGCGAGTCGAATAAGAGCCGATAGGAGAATCGCTCCCGGTTGTCTCTTGATCACTTCGGCAACAGGTGCCTTTTCAATTCTGTTTTCTGCCACCAGCTTTGAGAAGACGGGAGTTTCGAGAATCCCAAGCCGAATCCAGAGACCGATGAGGATTAGAATTGCGCTGAGGATGAACGGAACGCGCCAACCCCATGTGGTGAATTGGTCGCCAGCCACTGCGTTGAACGCAAGTACGGCGAGATTCGCGAGGAAAAGTCCGGCTGGAACTCCAAATTGCGGCCAAGAAGCGATGAACCCCCGGTTGCTGTGGCTCTTGGACCATTCCATCGCCAGTAATACCGAACCTCCCCATTCACCTCCTACGCCAATTCCCTGAATGAATCGCAGGACAGTCAGTATGATTGCGCCCCAGATGCCGATTTGCGAGTAGTTGGGAACGAACCCTACCAGTACCGTTGCAATACCCATGAGAAGCAATGTCGCGACAAGGGCTGCTTTGCGCCCCATCCGGTCTCCGTAGTGACCAAAAATGGCTGCACCAATCGGCCGGGCAATGAATCCGACGGCGTAAATCAAGAATGCTTGCAATGTGCCGATAAGAGGTTCCGACTTTGGGAAAAACTCCTTGGCAAACACCAGTCCGGTGACAGTGCTATAGAGGAAGAAATCGTACCATTCGATTGAGGTGCCGACAGTGCTAGCTATCACTGCGCGGAGAAGCATCCGTTGGTCGCTCGGCTTTGATTCTGAGGGGTCGCTTTGGGAAGCCATACGGGAATTCTTGGGGTTTCTGGGGGAAATCGGGATCGGGACTTCGGGAGCGTATTCGGAAAGCGCGGCTCCGTCAATGTTTGAGGTTCCGAGTTCGAGATTCGGAGTTCGAGGTTCGAGGTTCGAGGTTCGGAGTTCGAGGTTCCGAGTTCGGAGTTCGGAAGGCGATCTTGATGGGCTCAATCTTATGCCGCCGCAGCCCTTAACGCGGAACCTCGAACCTCGAATCCGGAACTTTGAACTCCGAACCTCGAACCTCGAACCTCGAACTCCGAATCTCGAACTCGGAACCTCATCAGCGCCCTTGGTTGCGTGGGTTTTTCGCGTTAGGGTCGGGATTATGACAAATCTGCCTTCAGATCATTTGCCTGACAAATCTTTGGGCGATTTACGCGCGATCGTTTTCGACATTTTTGGGACTGTTGTCGACTGGCGTGGAAGCCTGATCCATTCTTTGAATCGGTTCGGAGCGGAGCACGGTTTGGATTTAGCATGGGATCAATTCGCCGATCGATGGCGCGCAAAGTATTGGCCCAAGATGGACCTCGTTCGGCGGGGTGAGATGGAGTGGACGATTCTGGACGAGATCCATCGCATTGGCCTCATGGAAGTCCTTGAAGAATTCAAAGTTCCGACATTGCCTGAGAGCGATGTGCGATTTCTAACGGAATGCTGGCACCGGCTTGCTCCGTGGCCAGACGCGGTGGAAGGGTTGCACCTTTTACGCAGAAAATTCATTATCGGTCCTCTCTCCAACGGGAACCTGTCCCTAATGATCAATCTGGCGAAGTTTGCAGGTTTGCCTTGGGATGTCGTTTTCGGATGCGACCTGTTTCGCCACTATAAACCGGATCCAGAAACCTATCTTGGGGTGTGTCATTATCTGAATCTGCGTCCCGAGCAAGTGATGATGGGAGCCGCGCACAACTACGATCTTGCGGCGGCAAGAAAGTTAGGAATGCGAACTGCGTTTGTGCCGCGTTCAACTGAATATGGCCCGCGTCAGACGAGCGATTTAAAGGCGGAGCAAGCCTGGGACGTTGTTGCAGGTGACTTTGTGGATTTGGCGAAGAAGCTGGGAAGTGGGAAGCAAAATTAAGAATTAAGAATTAAGAAAGGGAAAGGGACGGTGTAGCTCCGTGGCAGGCGATCAGTTGCTAGTCGGAGGTTCTCGTAGCCATCCGAACTGTTGCAGCCATTGGATGAGGCGGGGATCATTCTGTTCCAAGGGAGGGAGCCATAAGCCGAGCGCTTTGCGGCTCCACCATTGGCCGTTCGAATTTGAAGGGTTAGCGAATTCGTATTGGTAAAGATAAGCGCGAATGTAATGCGGTGGCTTTTGCGGAAAGGGATTGTCCGCGAAAAGGCTAAGTGCACCGGGGTTATTGTGCAGAAGTTTCCAGATCAGGTGAACTGTCCAGGGATACTCGTCCGGGGTCGCCATTGCAGCGAACCACATTTGCCAATCGAGCCGGAGTTGGTAAGGAGCAATCTGCGGAGGCATTTTATCGAGCTCTACCGGCAATCCTTTGTAGTGGTAAGGCTTCCATTCAGCGTGATCGTCGGGTTCATCCGAGTCGGTCCCTTCGAATACAATGTTCAGACGTTGCCGACCGACCGTTCCGAAAGCTCCATAGGTGTTGACGAGGTCAAATGGATCGAACGACGTGTTCATGATCTGATGGGGCGATAACATGTTCGCAACTGGTTGGATGCTGAGGATCGCAACCAATCCAACCACGCACCAGCCAACGATTCTCATCGGATTGCTGGGAACGGCGGACTCGGAAGCGCGTTCTGCCAGACGAACGATCGGCTTTGGCAGTAGCTTTCTCCAGAAGCCGTCGTCAAAACAGGCGAGCGCCGGAACGATTGTCAGCCAGTTCAGGAACGACAGGTTGCCACTGAGAATCAATACGAGCTGGAACCCGATAATAATAACTCCGCTGATATGCCGTGCGAGCCGAGGCCAGAACACAAACCAGGGAGCAACAAGTTCGGCGAGATGATTGAACCCAACTCCGGCGCGCAAAATCGGCTTTGGCAGAAAATGGAACCAGCGGCTTAAGAAGTTCGGCAAAGGCTGCGTCTCAAAATGATAATAGAGAGCTGTGAAATCGCGCCAGGCTGAGTCGCCTCTTAATTTGATCAAGCCCGCGCCTAACATCATCCGAAAGATGAGCCATCTGAATAGCCAAATGATAGGCAGCGGCGGCGGACGGCGCGGGAACGGCCTTGGGTCAAGGAGTGGACAGAGGAAGATTGCGAGGAAGCCGGTTTCGAGGAGTTGAAATTCCCAACCGTAACCATACCAATCCTGACCAAGATGAACGAACGACATGTAGAGGGCCCAGAGCAGGGCGAGGAGAATTGAATTTGCAAAGCCGGCTATCACAATGCAGGAGAGCCCGAATCCTATCCAAGCCGTGATAACGAGTGCAGCGTCCGAATGGTCAATCCAGAAAAACGACGGTAATCGGAAGAAAGCGGCGAGTGGCGAGCCAAAAAATGGACGCGCGCGGTCGATGTATGAACCGAGAGGTAACAAACCGTCGGAGCCAATCAAAGGCAAGATCTGAAGGGCGGTCGTTAGGAATGCAACTCCGTACACTATGCCAAGCAGTCGCAAGAGAACGAACCGCGTCAGCCAGTAGCTTGGCTTGGAGGTTAACGCGGGCTGAGAACTCGAGCGCACAGGTGGAAATTGTCCGCTTGAGCACGCAACCTCTCAAGATTGCTCAATCGCGACGATACAAACGTCGTCGTCGAACTCCTGCTTGTTGGAGAAGTCACATGCATCCGTCAACAGTGCGTTGAACATCTGTTCCGCCGGAAGATTTGAATGAGATCTCAGGCTTGCAACGACGGAATTCAATCCGAACTCTTCTCCTGAAGGTGAGTCAACCTCGTAAAGTCCGTCGGTAAAAAGCAGGATGCAATCTTTTGGGTCAAAAGGGGAATGAAAAGTGGAGTAAGCGACGTTATCGAATAAGCCCAACCCCGGGCCATGTTTTCCATCCCGCTCTAGAAGTTGCTCAACAATGTTGTCGTTGCGACGAACCCGGATGGGAACGGGATGCCCCGCGTTAGAGAACTCGGTTTTTTTTGCCGCAGCGTCGGCGATCAGATAAAATGCAGTTGCGATGAAGGGTTCGTCGACGCGTTCAAGAATCGCCCGCAGCTGAAGGTTGAGCGCACTGAGAAAGCGTCCGGGATTGTCCATCAAATGGCGAAGTTCCTCCAACAAAGTTCGGATGACCGCGGTGATAAGTGCTGCGCGTAATCCGTGCCCCATCACATCACAGATGAAGACACCGGCTCGATTTTGCGAGAGGGGGAAGATATCGAAAAAATCACCGCCGACCGCTTCTGCCGGCCGGTAGAGATGGGCAAACGTGAGCGCGCTATAACCGGAGCTGCCGAGGCGCGAGAGCTTCGGATAGTCGCGGGGAAGGAGCGCCAGTTGCACCTCTCTTGCCATGCGCAGATCGGCCTCGAGCTGGGCATTCTTTGCTTCAAGTTGCGCAGTTGTTGTCCGCAACCGATTCCGCTCTTCCGCGAGCGCATCCTCCATTTCTTTAATCTTGGTAAAATCTTTGTTGATTCCGTAGACGCCGATAGTTCTTCCTTTTGAATCTTTAAGAGGGAGCTTGGACGTGTAGTCCCAGGAGACTTTGCCATTCGGATACGTTAACTTTTCGACTTTCCCGATTAAAGGAAGACCAGTTTCCATAATCTTCTTTTCGTCGGCAGATGTTTCCAAGGCCGTCTGGCGGGACCAAAAATCGAAGTCGCTCTTCCCGATCAAGTCTTGGGGGTTTGCAACACCCATGAAATTGGCGACAGAACGGCTGGCCTGGATGAAGCGACCCTGCGAATCTTTGAAATAGATCTGATCGGGCGTGTTTTCGAGCAGGAATCTGAACAGATCCTGTTCCAGCTTAAGCGATTCGAGATCTGAGGGATTGATCGAGTCCACACTTACCTTCTCCAACCTTAGACCGCCGGAAGCAAATTTTCACGCCGAATTCGGGGAATCTCACGAGCCAAAGCGCTCGTGAGATTTTTGAGTTAGAACGATTTGTCGCCACAGTCAGCGTGCGCTAATGGATATCGATGGAAGACCCCGAGGTCCCAACTGAGCAACTTCACGAAGAAATCAACGAGCATGCGGAGCATTCCCGCGAACGCTGGGTCTTGGGCGTCGCACTAAGCTCGGCGTTACTTGCTGGTTTCGCTGCGGTGGCGTCGCTTATGGCGGGACACCACGCGAACGAAGCGATGATACACCAGATCCAAGCATCTGATCAGTGGAGCTATTTCGAATCGAAAGGGATCAAGGAGACGGAGATAATCAGTAAGGATACTATCCTCGATGCGCTTGGGAAGCCCGTGCCCGATGCCGATAAGATGAAGATCGCGGCGTACGAACACGAAAAAGAGCAGATCCAAAACACGGCCGACAACCTCGAAAAAACCGGTCGTCGGAGATTGCATACCTATCAAAAGCTGGCAAGCAGCGTCACGATGTTCCAGATCGCGATTTCGTTAGGGGCGATTTCGGTGCTGATTCGCCGGCGGGCGTTTTGGTTTGGCAGCATTGCGGTGGGACTGGTCGGAATCGCGTTTTTGATTGAGGCTCTCCTGACAGTTGGTGTGCACGTGTGATCTTCTTTTTTTGAGAATTCGCTTCCAGACCAAGGAAATGGATTGGGAAAGCAGATATCAGATCGGAGATACCCCCTGGGAGAAGGGAGGTCCATCGCCGCCGCTCCTGGAATGGATTCGGATCCGGGGAGCGTTACGGGGAGCGGTGTTAATACCGGGATGCGGCACCGGGCATGACGCGCGAGCGATAGTGGATGCTTCGGAGGATGCAGAGGTCCTTGGCCTGGACATTGCACCGAGCGCTATCGAGCGTGCGTGTCAGGTTCGGCCCTTTGGTAAGGAGAAGTATCAAATCGGGGATGTATGCGATCTTTCGGCGGAGTTGGCGAATCGATTTGATTGGGTCTTTGAGCACACTTGCTTTTGTGCAATCGAGCCGGAGCGCCGAGCGGACTATGTGCGAGGGGTCGTCCGTGCTTTGTCTGTTGAAGGTCGCTTGCTTGGAGTCTTTTTTCTGAACCCCTGGGATGAAGGAGAGGCACCTGAAGGAGGTGGCCCGCCGTTCGGATCAACGCGAGAGGAACTGGACGATCTGTTCGGAAACGATTTTGTTCTTGTGGAGGAAATGCAACCTCGGTCGGCGTATCCGGGGCGCGAAGGACGGGAAATCGTGCGTTTGCTACAGCGGAGGAAGAGGGGAGAGGAACTCAGCCCGGCAACCTAGAATGTCAGCAATCCTACTCGCGCGTCGTGCCCGAAGTTTTGTCCAATGGCGCACCAAAATCGAGTACGAGTAGCAGCACGATCACGAGTACAACCAGACAGGTAACAGAGTGCCCGCAGCTGGACGGAACAATACCCAAGGCACCGGCGATGAAATCGCCTGTCTACGCTTGGAATCCTCGCAGAAAACAAGATTCCAGCCATTGTGGCGCGGACACACAGAATCCCTATGATTCTCTTTCGACCGCAAGGGTTGCGCTCGGGGCACTTGAATGCGATGTGATTGGCCCGGTCCCACCGGGGTGCGATGCATCTACAAGCGCAAAATGCAGGAAATGGGGGCGCAAATTCGAACATTCCCGGAACCAGTGTAATTCCTCTACGGATTCTGGTTCCTCTGATTGTGGCATGCGCGCTGTTTATGGAGAACCTCGACGCGACCGTCTTGTCAACAGCGTTGCCTGCGATTGCACGGGATTTCCACGAGAGTCCGATCCAACTGAAACTGGCGCTGACCTCCTATTTATTGACGCTGGCGATCTTCATCCCGGCTTCCGGGTGGGTGGCGGATCGATTCGGAACCCGAATTATATTTCGCCTTGCGATACTCATTTTTGCACTCGGATCGGCGCTGTGTGGCTTCTCCAATACGATCGGAGAGCTGGTGGCGGCAAGGGCGCTTCAAGGGATTGGTGGAGCAATGATGGTGCCGGTGGGTCGTCTCGTCATCTTGCGGACCATACCAAGATCGGAGTTTGTTGGTGCGCTTGCCTGGTTGACGATGCCGGCGCTAATTGGACCTGTGCTTGGTCCACCGGTCGGCGGATTCATCACAACGTACTTTCATTGGCGCTGGATTTTTTGGATTAACTTGCCGATGGCGGTTCTCGGAATTGTTCTTGCCACGCTGTACATTCCCAATGTCCGCGGTGAGACGAGTCATAAATTCGATCACACCGGTTTTGTCCTGTCGGGAGTCGGGCTGGGAGGACTGGTCGCAGCATCCGCGGCCCTGGACGCCTTCGGAATACCGCTATGGATTGCCGGTCTGCTTTTTGTGGCAGGTTCCATTTCAGTCTGCCTTTACATTATGCACGCCCGCCGCACTGCGGCCCCGATTCTTGATCTGCGGTTGTTGAGGATCTCCACATTCAGAGCCGGGATTGTCGGGGGATCGCTCTTTCGGATTGGGGTCGGTGCGATGCCGTTGCTTCTGCCCCTCCTGCTGCAGCTTGGATTTGGCATGTCGCCGCTCAACTCAGGATTGTTAACGTTTGTGACGGCGGTCGGCGCCCTCGGGATGAAAACGGCCGCTGGAACTATTCTGAAGCGGTTCGGGTTTCGTAATGTCCTTTTGGTTAATGCGATCGTGAGCGGCGTTCTAATTGCTTCGCCGGCGATTTTTACCGCGACGACGCCGACGATCGTGATGATCACAATCCTTTTTATCGGCGGGTTCTTTCGGTCGCTCCAATTCACCTGTATCAACGCAATCGGCGTGGCCGATATCGACCAGCCGGAGATGAGCCAGGCGACCAGCTTCACCAGCGCGTTCCAACAGATCGCGCTGAGTTTTGGGGTCACGATCGCGGCGTTGATGCTCCAATTGACGTTGACGTTACGTCACAGTCACCAGTTGATCGCGTTCGATTTTATGCCGGCGTTTCTTGTGGTGGGATTAATTGCCGGAATGTCGTTTGTGAGTTTCGCCCGATTGCCGCACGATGCCGGCGCGGAAGTTGCCGGCCGTGCGGGCGCGGGATCCGCAGCAACTGCAATAGCGAACGGAAGAAGTCGAGCCGGTGGATGACGGTTAGGAGTTAGGAGTTCGGAGTTCGGAGTTCGAGGTTCGGAGTTCGAGGTTCGGGGTTCGGGGTTCGGGGTTGTGGAATCGGCGGCTCTGAGGTGATGCTGCGAAGCTGTATCGGAGGGCGTTTTTAAAAAAAATTGATTTGAAACGATCTGTTTAGAACCTTTTTATTGCAAAAAGAGGGGAACGACGCGTGTCCAAGTCAATCGACAAGATGATCGAGGAATGGCTTTCGGAGACCGATTGCATGTTGTTGCCGGGTGCCGGAAAGCCGCTGAATCTGGATGACTATTTTCGTTGGCCCGAGGATAAACGTGTTGGTTTTTCGCTTCTCAAGAGCTCGGGCTTTGCACCGGTTGAAGTGGAGCAGCTCAGCGAGATTGGGCGTTTGAAATCAGAGCTGGACGCATGCACGGATGAGACCACGAAAATGCGTCTGCGGCGCAAGCTACAAGAAGAGGAAGTGAAGTTGAATCTTAACATCGAGCTTTCGCGGCGGCAGCGTCGTCGCTGAGTTGGTCTGCGCCGGTCTCGTATTTGTGGTAAATATATTTCGCTGTGCCCTCCATTCCCTTCATGCCACCCACGCCGGCCAAGACGCTAATAGTCGGAGCCGGCCCGGTCGGGCTGACAATGGCCTGCGAGCTCGCGCGGAACGGTGTGAGCTTCCGAATCATCGATAAAGAGGCTGGCCCGGTCACGACTTCCAGAGCTCTCGCGGTTTTCCCGCGTACGTTGGAGGTCTTCCAAATAATGAAGATGATTGATCCGGTACTCGAGGCCGGTCATCAGTTGGCCGGCGTTGCGATGTATAATCGGACCGGCCAGATTGGGCACATCGGCTTTGACGCGTTGCCCTCCAGGTACCGCTTTGCGCTGAGCCTTCCGCAAAAGGAAACAGAACGACTGCTGATCGAACATTTGGGAAATCTCGGAATGAGTGTGGAACGAGAACGGGAATTGGTGGGCCTTTCGCAGTCGGCCGATTCAGTTCGAGCCATTGTCAGAGATTCTGGCGGATCAGAAGAAACAATCGACGCGCAATGGATCGTCGGTTGCGACGGAGCGCACAGCAGGGTCCGTCAACTTCTTGGTTCGCCATTTGAAGGTGCAGCCTACGATGAAACGTTTGTTCTCGCGGATTTGAAATTGGAAAGCCCGTTGGATCCGGTTCACGCCCATCTTTTCCTGACGGAGGCAGGACTGGTTGGACTGTTTCCGTTTAAGGACGGCGGATGGCGCGTTATCGCGACTGCGAAACCGGAATCTGAGGGCGGCCCTGGAGGGGACCCGAAGTTTGAGGAGATCAAGGATTACGTGAAGACCCGGACTCACGTGGAGATCAAGTTGGGTGAACCGACCTGGATGTCGCGCTTTCACATTTCGCACCGTAAAGTTGCCGAGTTTCGCGCAGGGCGGGTTTTTCTTGCCGGGGACGCGGCGCACATTCACAGCCCTGCCGGTGGACAAGGGATGAACACCGGGATCCAGGATGCCTTTAATCTCGCATGGAAGTTGGCTTTGGTTCTCGATGGAAGATCCCCGGAGTCAATACTGAACAGTTACAATGAAGAGCGGGAACCGGTCGCAAAAATGGTTTTGAGTTTGACTGATAGACTGACTCGAATGGGAACGACGCAGAATTTTCTCGGGCGACAAGTACGAGACGCGCTGCTTCCGATTCTGACCGGGATACACACCGTGGAGGACCGAATTGTCGAGACGATGTCAGAGATCGGGATTCACTATCGACATAGTTCGATCGTTTCCGGCAACGGTGGCCACGCGCTTCGTGCCGGCGACAGAGTTCCCGATTGCGAATTCTCCGTCGGAGCGGACCGGCGTACTGTGCGATTGTACGAACTACTTTGGGAACCGATTCATCACCTGTTGATTTTCGTGAGTGAAGAGCCCGCACCTGAGGCGCACGAAATTTGCGAACAAATTGCGATGGACTTTGCAGGTGAGGTCAGACCTCTCATCGTCACAAGTGCCCGCGAGTCGTGCAGTTCGACTTCACTCCTGGATGCAGGAGGCAAGGGCCACGCCCAGTGCAGCGCTGAGTCTGGAACCCTCCTGTTGATTCGCCCGGACGGTTACATCGGATTTCGAGGGGAAACTGGGAATCGGGAAGCATTGCGAGCGTATCTGGAACGGTTTTTTCTCCAAAGCAGAACGGCGCCCTCATGACCTGCCAAAGTCCGGGCAGCCCTCCGGGTCATGGCGGCAGCGGCTCATCGATCTGAAGCTTTCAAATTTACATGGAATTCAATGCCGGATAGTTGTAGCCCGAAATTGATATTCGCTCCGTTCCGGTTCGCCGCCATCGTGATGAAACTTTTTTTACTCCTATTGACTCTGTCGCTTTTTCTTAGCTGTCAGATCACGCCGAACGTCGACACGAGAAAAGCAGGGGAGCCCTGGAATTATTATGGGAATCTCAGCCGGTTGTATCGTGATCAGAGCAACGGTGCGGCGCCTGCACTTGTCTGGTTTGACGTGGTGCAATTTAATCGGACAGAGAAGGCGGATTTTCAGAAGACGATCTTGGCGTATCTGAAACAAGGCTACAGGAAAACTGGAACTCTCGCGGTCCAATACCGGTTTTTCGTCGATCCGTTCGAGATGAAGAAGTTGGCGGCCGATAAAGGGGCGAACCTGATCATTGGCTGCTGGTTTCCGGTTGGCACCCGAAATGGTTCGGACTCCCAAGGAGAATTGTTTGAGTACTGGTATCAGTTTCTTTACAAGCCGGCCGCGCCGACTCCGGTCCCCAGTGCCACGCCTACCCCGACGCCGGCTCCAAGTGGCCCGGAGCCGATCGGTGTGTACGGGGACTAGGGGGTGGAGTTCGAGGTTCCGAGTTCGAGATTTGGAGTTCGAGGTTCGGAGTCGAGAGATAGGGGTTCGAGGTTCGGAATTCGGTTTTACTTGTGTTTCGTGATTTCCGTTTGAATTTGCGGCACTTAGAATGTTTGGACTGAGGGTTTATCGTTTCGTTTGGTGGCCGGCCGCGATTGCGCTTTCGGTCGGTCTTTTCCTGGGAGGATGTGCGGAGACGCCGGGAGGCCATGTGGGACCGGGGCATTTTTCGACTGTTCTGATTGACCCGGGACATGGCGGCAAGGACAGCGGCGGGTTGAGTGGGAGAGGAGTGCCGATCTATCTGCGCGAAAAGGATCTGACGCTCGCAACGGCCAAACTGGTGCGAGACGAGTTACGGGCCGCTGGCGTGCACACGCTGCTCACGCGCGAGGACGATCGATTTATCGAACTCGATGACCGTGTTCGGCTTGCGGACAAGCAAGGTCCTGGGGCGGTTCTCCTGAGTATTCACTACGACGCGGTGTCTGATCGCGCGATGCATGGGGCAAAGACTTTTTACTGGAGACCGGATAGCCACGGTTTGGCAACGCGTATCCAACGACATCTTGTCGCTGCGACCGGCGAGACAGATATCGGTGTTATTCGCCGACGGTTGCGGCTAACGCGGAACCCGGACATTCCGTGTGCGCTTTGCGAATGCGCCTATATCACAAATCCGACGGAAGCAGAGAAGGTTGCGACAGAGAGTTACCGCCGGAAGGTGGCGCATGGGATCGCGCAGGGGATTCTGGAAGAATACAAACTCGGAGATGCCGGGATAGCGCCGGTTCCCGATATTTCCGCTCCGCTATCGAGTGCCGCGGACAAGTATGTTGACCATCATCATCATCATCGAGTCGAACGGAAGAAATCGCACAAGCATTCGAGCGGAACTTAAGAGCTTGGGAGGATCGGTTTGAATTGCCGCGGGGCAATGGTCTTCGTTCCCTGCTATCCATTCCTCGGAAGAGTTCGTTGCGTTCCGAGAGAAATTTTGGCGAATTCGCAAGGAGCGACCTACGTCAAAGACGTTATCGATTGGCTGATATCAAAACATTCTTTCTGAGTTCCGTGCTCGCGTTGTGAAATTATCCTTCGTGTTTTCGGCTACGCTTTGTTCCTTGAATCCATTGCGACCGAGAGGTCCGATTTGGAAGGTCTTTGGCGGTTTGTTTGCTTTGTTTTTGGTCGTTTGTACGGCAGCGTTTCGTGCGACGGCGCAGGAGCATGTCGATGTTCCGTTGCCACCGTACGATCCCCCTCCGACAGTTTCACATCACAGTGAGAGTCACACTCCGCAAGCTCCTGAGGAGAGACGTTCAGAGCACACAACGCGTCACAATTACGTCGGAGCTCCGCACACCAGCAGCAGGCCCAGACATTCTTATCGGCGGCATACAACGACGCATCGTCACAGTCACTTCCATTGGCCCTGGGAACATCGAAAACGCACCCGCTCGCGGCATTGATCCGTTATCGTCCATCCGGAAGGAAATTTCGGGCGTGAGAAGAGGGTTCCGGTTTCGGATACGCACCATTTCGGAAGTCCGCAGTGAAAGCAGTGACCGCCGAATAAGCTGCGAAGGAACGCGGCTCTAAAAAAAGGTTGTCCGCACCGTGGACATTTCCAATTGGCCAGACAAGCCGCGAGGAAGAAATAGCCAACAAAGGTCAGGGCAAAGAAGAATCCTGGAACAACAAAGGCGAATCGGATTTCGAGCATCGACCCGATGAAGAACGAAAATACCACGAGCCTGAGCCGTCGATAGGAACTCCAGGCTGTCGCGTAATCGGAATCAACCCAGGGTGCGTGCAATTGGTCTGAGCTCTTTTGCAAACCTTTCACGTACCCCAGATTAGCTCGAAAATCCTACAAACCAAAGGACTTGTGGAATTTTCGTGTCGGTGGAGAACTGCGAGCGCCGAACGCCGAGCGCCGAGCGCACCGTGTGGATGGCGCGCCTAAATCGAGGACGACGACGACGACGACGACGAGGACGAGTGTGAGGAGGTAGCCTGGAAGCTGGGAAGTGGACAGGCAAGATGCCTATCCTACGCCGAACTTCGAACTCTGAACTCTGAACCCGAACTCCAGGTCTGAGCGCAATAATCGTTTTCCACTTCGTTAGAGAGCTAGAGCCGTTGATTCCGGAAGAAGGGCAACGGCCGCAACCTAACAACTTACAGATATTAAGGGGAACTAACGTGGATATTCGATCGGGTGCCGGTTTTCCGGCATCATCACTCTCTAACTTTGCGCCGCACCATTTTGTCATGGATGGGGTCAAATGCGCGTCGATGGAGGGATTGCTTCAGTCGCTCAAATTCGACAAGGCGCATATCCAGGTCGAGGTTTGCAAACTCGTGGGCAAAGCGGCGAAACATCGAGGCGCGTCTCGGAATGCTGCATGGCAACGCCTCCAGACGCTGTGGTGGAAAGGGGACCCGATGGGGCGTGAGAGCCAGGAGTACCAGGCATTTCTTGATCGGGCTTTCGATGCAATCGCAGATCAATCCGAATCATTTCGGAATGCGCTCCTTGCGACTCAAGATGCGGTGCTCACCCATTCGATTGGGAAAAGCAAAGAAGCCGATACAGTTCTTACACAACGCGAACTCTGTTCGCGACTGATGAAGATTCGTACTCGTCTTCAGGCCACCGCTTAAAGAGGGAGAACTCGAGTCTGAGCTCTTTTGAAACGACGGCGAGAGATTCTGCGGATTTGATTTCTGTCCCAATTCAGATAGAACCGATGAAAGGCGCGCTCGATGGCCGAAATCTCTAATGGGTTCCGATTAGCATGGCAGGTTGCTGCGGCTGAAACAGTACAGTCGCAGCACCAGTTTATCGAAACCGGGCACGTATACATCGGCGTTTGCAGTCTTGAGAAGCACGTCGGTCATCTGGGCGAAGCGATTGAAGCGGAAGTCATTGCCGAATCGACGGCGGTGGCGTCCGCTTTCAAGGAGATGAAGGTTTCGCCCGTCGCTTTCCGGCGTGCCATCCGGGAGCGGCTTGGCACCGGCGGTTATTCACGGGCGGAATCGGAAAAGGTCAGCCGCTCGCTGGCGGTAAAATCTGCTTTTATACGCGCCGAGCAGATGATTTCGAACAATTCGCCGGTGGTAAATAGCCTCCATCTTCTGGCTGCGCTACTTCACGGCGACGAGGGGATCGTTGCGAAGTTCCTGGGTGAACTGGGAGTGAATCTCCTTGATGCCGAACGGCGAATCCTTTCGACAGCGGCGCAAATCAATGTGCGACCTGCGGACTACGGTGGAACGGGTACTACGGTTGAACGGCGCCAGTCGATACTCGGAAAAATCGGCAAAGACCTGACGGCGATGGCGCTCGAGGGAAAGATCGGGGAGTGCATCGGACGGGATGCAGAGCTATTGCGAGTGGTGCAGGCATTAAGCCGGGAGACCAAGAATAATCCCCTTCTGATAGGAGATCCGGGGGTTGGTAAGACAGCGATTGTGGAAGGCTTGGCCTGGCGAATCGCTCATAAGAAAGATCGCGCGCTTCAGGGTAAGCGATTGGTCCAGATCAATCTCGCGAGCCTCATGGCAGGGACAAAATATCGCGGTGAATTGGAAGAGCGCATCGACCACTTGATCGACGAATCCACGCGATCTCCCGATTTGATATTGTTTATCGATGAGATCGACACTATCGCGACCGGGCACGGATCACTCGAAATCGCCAACCTACTAAAGCCGGCCCTGGCGCGTGGCCAGATGCGCTGCATCGGTGCGACGACATGGGAGAGTTACAGCCGGCATATCGAAAAGGACCCTGCACTGGAGCGGCGTTTCCTGCCGATTCAGATCGACGAACCATCCGCGGAGACAGCCGTCCAGATTTTGGAAACAGCGTACAAGAAGCGGCTGTCGGAGAAACATCATGTCACGATCCAATCGGAATCTCTTGCAGCAGTTGTCCTGCTTTCGATGTGTTATCTCCCGGATCGCAGGTTACCGGATAAAGCGATTGATCTGCTCGACGAATCCTGTGCGCGTGTTGCGGTGCCGCAGCTTGGCCGCGAAGAGCCCGAGCATTCCAATCGTCTGGTAACGCCGGAAATCGTTGCGAGAGTCTTGGCGGACAGGACAAAATTACCAATCGCAATCCTGAGCGGCGAGGACCGGCAACGGCTTCTCGGAATGGCAGAGGCGCTGCGCCTGCGCGTTGTTGGACAGGACGCGGCGTGTGAGAAGGTGGCCCGGCTTATCCAGCGCGCTCATGCAGGTTTAAAGCCTGCACGACGTCCGGTCGGTGTGCTTCTGTTTGTGGGTCCGACCGGAGTAGGCAAAACGGAATTGGCAAAAGCGACCGCCGAGTTCCTGTTTGGTGATCCGGACGCGTTGATCCGTTTGGACATGAGCGAGTACATGGAAAAACACTCGATCTCTCGATTGATCGGAGCGCCGCCTGGCTTTATCGGTCACGACGAAGAACCTCAGCTAACGGGTGCGCTTCGGAGGAGGCCTTATAGTGTTGTGTTGATTGACGAGGTTGAGAAGGCTCACCCTGAAGTGCTAAACCTTTTTCTACAGCTATTTGACGAAGGCCGGATTACAGATTCGCGCGGCCGGATCGCGACCGGTTCCAACGCGATCTTTATTGTGACTTCCAATGCGGCGAGTGGTCATGGACGAGTTGGATTTCTCAATGAGCAGTCGGCGGATCAGGAATTCCTGAATTCTGTTCGCGGCGAGTTTCGACCCGAGCTTTGGAATCGTTTCGACGCTGTCGTTCCGTTTCATACTTTGAAACGGGAAGATTTAAAACGCATATTGATTTTGTTGCTGGATCCGCTGAGGTCCCAGCTCAAAAGCAAAGGGATCATGTTGCGCGTGCGCGAGGAGGCGATCGAATTGCTGGTCAGTGCAGGAGATGATCACGTCTCCGGCACACGCGCTTTGCGGCGCGAAATAGAGCAGCAAATGGAAGGAGGCATTTCGAAGTTGTTATTGGCCGAGCAACTCGTAGCCGGCGATGGGGTGATCGTTGGCGTGCGGAACGGCTTCCTCAGTTTTCACAAAGACTCAGGCGTGACAGCCGATTGAGATGGATATTTCCCTTTCCATCACGTTCGAAGGAAAGACGTTTCAGACTAAATTCAATAGCGCGTCCATTCTGATTGGACGATCCCACGGTGCGGATCCCGTCGATCTCGATCTCAGTAGCGATAGCCGCGTTTCGCGCCGGCACGCTCGAATTACCTGGGAAAACGGGAAGTTCTGGATTGAGGATCTCGGAAGCCGTCACGGAACCGTATTGAACGGAAAGGAGATAAAAGAGGCTGGCAAACAGCTTTTCGAGCTTGGCGGGGAGGTGGTAACTGGGGAAACGACGCTACGGTTCCAGGCGACTGGTACTGTCCAAACGCCTGCAACTATTTCCACAGGTGGCGATCACGATCGAAGACGGGAAGGTGTCGTTTCGGAAGAGGGGCATGAAAGCGCTGAACATTTGATCGAAGTTCTCAGTGGATTACCAATGCAATTGGCCGCGCAAGCGAGGCTCGAACAGATATGCCAGGTTACTGTTGACACTGTGGCGCAGTTGATCCCGGGCGTGCAGCGCTGCGCGCTTTTGTTAAAGGACCGGAACAACGGGAATCTATCACTACAAGCGTTTCTTCCCAAGAGCGGGCAACGTCCTGCAGTGAGCGAGCATCTGGCCAATCGTGCGATCTCGACAGGACGAGGATTCGTCTGGCCCGATACGACAGATGAGCACGTAGCGAAATATCATCCTGTTGGGAGCGGCATGTATGCGCCGTTGATCTGGGAGAGCGAGCCAATAGGGGCGATTTGTGCGGATAACGCCACGCCTAGAAATCCGTTTACGGCCGCCGATCTGCGCAAGATGGCGGTCATTTCCCAATATTCCGCGATGGCCATTGCGCAACATCGTTCGCGTCTGGCACTAACGCGGCAGATCGAATTTACGAATCGGCTTTTCAGCAGCCGTTTTCCGCCGTCAGTGCGCGAAGATCTCATGCGGCAGGCTGCGGATGACAGTTTGCCAGTTGGTACGCGTAAATCGCTGGTAACAATTCTGAACTCGGATATCCGCCAATTTACCAAACTGAGCGAAGAGTTAGGGCCGCGAAGAATGGGCGATCTGTTAAACGAATACTTTCCACCTTTGATCGAGGCGATATTTGCTTACGGTGGCACTGTCGAACGATTTGTCGGGGACGGAATTTTTGCGGTGTTCGGGTCGCCATGGCTCGACGACGGACAGCAGGAAAATGCCGTGCGAGCAGCCCTTGAAATGCAAAGGGCTGTTCGCGAGGTAAATGGAATCCGTGAAAGACGACGAGGACAAGCTTCGAAGATCGGCATCGGAATAGGCATCGGCATCGATTGCGGAGAAGTGCTCAACGGGTTTATCGGCAATGCAGAACGCCTGGAGTTTGCAGTTGTCGGAGACGCCGCGAACTACGCTTCCCGCTACTGTGCCGGCGCCAAAGCGGGTGAAGTTCTAGTTGGCCAGAACGTTCACTCACGCGTCTGGAAACTCGTTGATTCGGAGCCCAGGGAAATTGTAGCCAAGCATCAGCTTAATCTCACGGGTTACCTCGTCAAAGGGCTCAATATCCAGTCGTGATCGCGTCTCCTAAGTGACATCTCGATCCTGAATAGTCTATTTGAGTCCATCCGGCATTTGCGTCGTACGCTTGATTGGCGTGCTTTCGCTCTGAGACGCATTTTGTACAACCACGTTGCCATCATCGCCGACGGCGATTCTAACGCGTGTCGCCCTGCCATTTTTTGCCTTGGCCAATTGCTCCCCAAACATTCCTTCCAAAATATTTTTCAATTCCCGAATCCCGAATTGCTTTCTTTTCAGGCTGGCTTTTAAGGCTTGAATGATCAACTCCGGGGCAACAAACTCAATGCTAAGCCCATATTCAGCCGCCAGATCGCAGAGCTTAAGCACGGCGATTTGAGCTAAGACGATGCCTTCCAGGGGACGGAATACGTAAACTCGGTCAACACGTCCGAGAATCTCGGGCCGGAAGTCGTTCGTTTTCGCCATATATCCCTTCACCGCATTAACCATTTCGTGATAGTCCGTGACCTGTTTCTGGATTTCTCCTATCTCTTCATGGTGAGCATTGCTTGTTAGAATGATCACGCATTGCGAGTAGTCGACGGTTTTTCCGCTTGCCTGCTCGGTCACGCGCGCCTCACCCATGAGTCCAAGAAACAGAGTCGCAATATCCGGATGCGCTTTATCGATTTCGTCGAACACGATTAATCGTCGCGGATTGGCCATCACCGGCCGAGTGAGCTCCCCTCCTTGCTCAGAGTCAATGTAGCCGCGTGACGATCCGATCAGACGCGATTTCGATTCCGCTGAAGTGAATTCTCCGCAGTCAAACCGAATCATCGCTTTCTGGTCTTTGAATAGGTATTCAGCCAGCGCCTTTGCCAATTCGGTTTTTCCCGTTCCAGTAGGCCCCAAAAAAATAAGGTTGGCGATCGGTTTGTCTCTTCTTTCCTTGGCCGCCTGAACGCAGATAAATTTTGCCATATCCTCGAGAATCGCGTCCTGGCCCTTCACTCTGGAACGGAGGTGCGCAAGTAATTCTGCCTCATCGATCCGGGTCGCCGCTCCTGTCTCAATTGTGGCCAGTCCCGCAAGTATGTCGGGCCAATCTGTTATGTTGCTGATGTCGGTCATAAATACCTCGAATTTTGATATTGAAACGTTTTGACCCGTCGTAGCGATGGACACTGATGGTCAGTGTTGGATGATACCGCCGCCCAGCCAAAAATCTTGTTGATTATTTTTGAAATTGGACTGCTTCAAAGTGATCGTTGATCCCGCGAAAGAAAGCGCTCCGTAAGCGCTATTGTTTTGTACCGTCGAAGATTCAAGAATGATTGTTCCCCCGAATTCCTTTCCCTTGTTTCCGATTCCCGCCTGAACGCCATATTGATTGCTTTCGATTGTACAATCTTTGACATTTATTAATCCTTCCGAGTAAGCCAGCAAACCCGTCTGCACCTGTTTTTGCACCAGGACACGATTGGTCATAGTCGCGGTGGTGGCATTCCCAAGCACTTCGATTCCGTTCATACCGTTGCCGCTAATCTCTCCCCCATCTACTTCAACCGAGCTTCCAGACTGAACCTTGATTCCAGCGAGATGGTTACTGACGACTGATGAGTCCGTCACCGATCCATAGGCTGGTGCTGCACCCGTATCTGCTCCGACAAGCAGGCCGAAATTTTTGGAATTGCTTATCGAACATTTTTGGAGGGTCGCTTTCGCTCTGTCGGCAACGAAAACCCCGTTGTATACGGAGTCCGAAATCGTGGATTCCGAGATCGAGACAGTCGTTCCATCACCATCCAAATAAATGGCATTACAATAGACTGCATATTGGGTATTGTTTGTTGCAATACCCGTATTGGACATGCTCACATTGTTCAGGAGGGCGTTCCCGGCTGCTAATACGGCTATTCCTTGTTTGTTGGATTTGCAGATAAGGTTGGCCAATTTCGCCTGAGCCCCCGTTTGTACGACAATCATTCCGTCTGTAGCACCGTCACTCTCCAAACTAATCCCATTGTTTTCGAGGACGCATCCGGTCATGTTTAATTTACCGCTTTCCTCCGCGTCGGCGACGCCCGGTGAGTTATTCGAGAAAGTGGATCGCTCCACATCGAGCGAAGCGCCATCCCCGCCAACGTAGACTGCATTCGCGTGCAGCTGCCGATATCCGTTATCTTGAAACGTGCAACCATCGGCGGTAACGCGAGATTGATTCTCGGCCTGCAGACCGGATCTGTTGTTAACAAAAGTACTGCGCGTCACGGTGCCGTGAGCTCGCGAAGAGAAGACTATTCCAAACCCGATCTCTGATGAACTGATATTGGAGTCGGTCACATCCAACTGCGCGTCCTCGTCCGCGCTAATACCGAATTTTGCTTTCGACGTAACGGAACAATGAGCGAGCTCAACATGGGCCTGCTTTCCGCAATAAAGAGCGGCAAGCGCGCCATTGGCGTCCGATACATTATAGTCCTGTTCAATCTGAAGATTCCAGAAAGTGACGTGGCCCGCCATGATGTGGAGCACATTTTTTTGCTGACTGGAGAATATCAGAGGAATCGCCGGCGAAGTCCCTTCGCCTACAAACGATAAATCTTTATCAATGTAAAGTGCCGCTCCGTAACGGCCAGGACGGACGGTAATTGTATCGCCATTGGCAGCACTTTCCACAATCTGCTGTAGATCGGTGCTGTCCGAGTCACCGGCCCCGGATGCATCGACAATCCAATGGCCCGCCGTTTTTGCATGAAGCTGAGCGATGGCCGCGGATGGCGTGGCCGAGGCTGGTGGGTTGCCCGGGCTAGGATACGGTTTCGGAGAAGGCGCCGGAATTGGTGGCGCGGTGTTCGTCACCAGATCAAATATTCCTGCTGCAGCCGAGCAGAGTGCGGCAATAAGGCAGAGTTGGAACCATTGATTGCGCAGTAGTCCAAGCCAGTTCATGCCGGACCAGTATTCGAATCAGTTCTTACGATGGTAAGCTTGCCATGCTCGTCTATGATCAAATTGACCTGCGTAGCTCCCATTTTCCGTGCGGCAGCGATCGCGTCATTGGTTTGCATCTGGATGTAACTGCTCAGTTGTCGCACGCCATAATCCTTGAACTCCATATTTCCTTTCACTGCGTCCACGATCAATTTCGGGGCGACATGGCGAATCTCGATTCCGTATTGTTGCCAATGGCGTTGCAATTGCAGACAAGCAACTTCGGCGACATGTAACGGGGCGAGCGCATCCATTAGGAAGACATCTGTCCAGCGGGCCAGGAAAGCTCGATCGAAACCGCCTGCCTCAACCATTGCATCACGTGCACGACCGACCCAAGTGGCTCGATCGACAGGATGCGTTCGCATGGTGCGCATCGCCTGCACGCCCGAATTCGAGGTCCCAAAAAAGACGCATTTGCTGAAATCGACCAATTTGCCCGAGCTCTTTTCCCGGCAACTCGCGGTGTCCAGGATGTCATACAAACAATGTTGAATATCGTGATGCAAACTATCGAGATCGTCCAAAACGATCACCCGAAAGGGATTATTCAAAACCGGACGGGTCAGTGAGCCGCCGACTTCGTATCCGGGACTTCCGGGAGGCGGACCCAACAACGTAAAAATGTCCTCCGCATGCTTGTATTGATTCAACGCGAGAATAATCGGCTCTGAATTGGGAAAAAGCACCTCGGCAATCCTTTGCGCCAGAAACGTTTTACCGGTACCCGTTGGACCAACGAGGAGGTATGCGCCCAATGTTCGACCCGCTCGTGCGAGAGACAGGTTATTTTGTATCTGCTCAACGACCGCCGTCACCGTCTCGTCCTGACCGCGAATATTCTGCTTTAGCCAGGGTATATAACGGGTCAGATCTGTCGCTGCGAGTTTATCGTAATCTGCTACAACTACCTCTCCGCGTTCTCGTCCAGTTTCTTTCCTGTAATTCCAAATGAGAATGCCCATGCCAACGCATGAACCCAAAAACACGACCGGCATAAACCAGGGGTTGAATCGATTCAGCCCGAATATTGCACCCCCGATAGCCAGGATAACGCCAATGAGAACGTACGGATTAATGGTCGTCTCTCTCATCGAGACAATCGTGCGGGTTTCGGAATGGATTGAAGTCTTCATTGCGCTCTCGCCTGCAAATCGTCGCTTTCCCCCTGACCCATCGGCTTTGTGTGGATCGGTCCGGAATTTTTAGAGTTTACCCAACAGGTGACCTGATGGGACGGTCCTGGCTGGTCCACGGTGAAATGGAACTGAGTGGGAGAATCTTTTCCAGCTGGAAAGGATCGGGTGCTCGGGTGCTCCGGAGTCAACTCCTCGTCGTCGATCAGCGCGCCATTTTGTGTAATGGTCACATGCACGCGCATCTCGGCAGCGTCCTGTGGCAGCAGGCGTTTTGTATAAAGTGATTCATCTCCATCGGCAATGCGTTGCAAAAGCTCTTTCGGATAGTTCGCCAATTCCGGCGGAATGTGGCCGGCACGCAATGCTGCTCGAGCATTTGCCGTCGCCACCTGATCGATATCCGCAGCGGTCAAAACAAATTCACTTGAATGTTGCGGGTGCACCCAGTGCGGAATCTCGAGCGCCGCGAATCCCAATAGTACGGCTGCAGCTGAAACGATAACCCACCGCTTCCATTTACTTTTGGGAGCCGGCCGTCTTTCGTCTTCGGTAAACTCTGGTTTTGAAATATAGGCTGCCCCTCGATTTGAGCTGTCAGCAACCGATTGCCTTCCGGCGCCGCGTTTTCTTGAATCAAGTCCGGCCTGCCTAGGTTGAAGTTCCGCTTTTTTCTTCTGGGGTTGCGGTTCCATAATTATTTCCTTTCACGGCGTGGCCGAGGTCATTACCGATAGCCGTTCATTGGGCAAATAAGAGACAAATCTGAAAATGAAACGGACGATAGCAAACCGATCTCCGCTAAGCCACGAAAATGGCTTGTAAAGAGCTCGTCAGGCGCAAACTCTTTAGGTCTGAATGCGTTGCGAGTACTCATTCTAGGATACCCAACGGCCTGACATAGTTAATTGTATAGCCGCGCCTGGTTTGTTAGTCCGTTTTGGATGGTGCTTGTGCATCTTGGAATAGTCGATAAAGACGACCAGCGCGACGATGATTGCTGCGAGTGCAAAGATGATGACCCTTGCGACAGGCGAAACCGATGCCGGGCGCTCCCCGCGGCTTGCGACTATGTTTAACTTCCGCAAAGCCACCCGATGTACCGGGTTTACTGGATCGAGTTTAATGGCTGCTTGCCAGAGTTGTTTTGCTTCATCGAGTTTGCCTTGTTGAACAGCAATCCGGGCAAGAAGGTCCACCAAGGGCGCGGTGGCTCCGTGCTTTCGAATCCAATCGCGGATTTGGTGTTCGGCATCTCGGTAGTTGCCGTTACGCGCCAGAACTCGGCAGGTTGCTTCGACTGCCTCGACTCGCCATCCCCCGGTGTTTGCTTCTGTCTCCCGAGACTCCATCGGTTCTTGACCAATCGGTGAGCGGCGTGGGTCCATAGACTAAAGAATCGTCCCAGTTTTGCGTCCTCTAATATTATCATGGCCGCCCGGGAGCAATCCCCACAACTGCTGCACCGCCGAACTCAACGCAGGGACGTCCCCGTTGTTGATGCTGCGCGTTCCCTGCGCAAAAAGAGCGGCGGCGGACTCCTGGTCTTCCATCGAATCGCGCCGTTTCTCAAGGTTCTGAAAGCTCTCAATCCAGAATTCGGGGATCTGAGCTAACAACCGCCAGACGACGCCCCGGAGTGCTTTTAACTTACTGCGAATCGCGTCTGCATTTCGCATTTGGATTGCTTCCTCGGCCTCCCGCGCGAGCGCTTCAAGCTGCCGTTCTTCGTTTGGATCGTTTACTTGTGCGACCAGTCGCCGGCCTTCTGTGATTTCATCGCGAACGTCGATAATCAGCATTGGCACATCGACCGCGTCTTCGATTTCATCGATTAACCGACGCAACTCGAGGAGTCGCTTTTGACAATTGTCCGCGGCGTCCCGGTCGATTCTGGCAGAGTCGAGTGCGCTGGTGATGTCTTCAATGATTTGTTCACGGTTAATTTGCTCGAACACCTGTCCGGCTCGCGATACCTTGGTTCGATCTGCGGCAGCCTTCAGGCCTGCCATGCGAACTTTCTCAGCTTCAAACTCTGCGGCCAGGATGTCGGCGTCCGGCGCTTTCATTTCGAGCTTGATCACACCTTCAAACTCTTCGTTGAGCAGCGGAATAAAGGCTTTCGCTTTGATGAGGCGAGATTTATCGACTTGGATCGAAACTTCGACCTCGCTGCCGGTCGGGAGATCGCGACGCAGCTTCATCGCATCGATGGAGAGTTCACCGATATAGGTATTTCTATCGGCACGATTGTTAGGACCTTCGACAACAACGATCCGGATAGCGTCTCCGGCTTGACCGGCTTTGGTGGCCTTGGAGGTCCGGCGGTTGCGATCGGTCCTGGTTGCAGGCAAACTCGTCCCCTTTGTCAACACCCAGCTAACTTCATTGTTCGCAAGAGCCAAGCCGATTGAATGAATGAGAAACACCCCTCCGGTTGTGAGCCCGATCGTGTAATTAAATGTTTCCGGATCGGTCGGACGAGCTGAGCCAACTGGATCCGTTACTTCGACTCGATAGATGTTAGTGATGTCGCGTTCCGCCCAGAGTTGGGTCATAAAACCGCCATCGGGCTTAAGATTAAGTTTGCCACTTCGCCAGTGTGGCGCATGGATGAATTCAATCGTGAATCCCGTCAGGTCTTTCTGGCCGGGCGCGATGATCTTGCCTGCCACTAATGGTTCCGTCTCGATTCCGACCGGGCTAAAGCTGTTGCTCAGCTCAAGCCCAAACTTGCCTGCAGCAATCTTTTGTCCGGTATTTAATTGTGTGGCGGCCGAGTAAGCGGCACCGCGCGCGACAATGGTCAGCGGGTCGACGCTGAAGTCGAGAGGGATACCAAGGCCCTCTTTGGGGTCCGATAACATGTCGCGCAAATGTGGGGTCAGAGTGGGTCCACCGACGAGAACAAGTTTTTGAACCTGCCCTGGATCAATGTTGCGCTCGGCGATCACTTGACGGCACTTTGTGATCGAACGGCGGACGAACGGTTCAACGACATTTTCGACGTCTCTACGCGAGAGTTCGTGTTCGAATCGGACCGGCTGATTGTCCGCGTCGGTGCAAAGAAATTCGATCATAACCTCCGCGCTTTCGTCGCGGGAAAGGCGAATTTTTGCTTGCTCTGCGTAGAGTTTCAACTTCGCGATCGCGGCGCGCCAGCGCACGTTTCCTCGGCGAAAATCGGGCAGATTGTGTTCCCGGAGCGCAGCAGGAATGAGAAGCTTTTCGACGATGGCCCAGTCAATCAACTTTCCACCAAGATGATTGTCGCCGTCATGATTGACGACCTGGATGTGACCGTCGCGAACCTGAATCAAAGCTGCATCGAATGTTCCGCCGCCGAAATCATATACCAGCCAATGGACTTTGTTGTTTTCCTGTTGGAATCCATATGCGAGGGCTGCCGCAACAGGTTCCTGCAGCAACGGAGACAACTCCAGCCCTGCCAATCGCGCCGCTTTCTGGGTCGCTTCAGTTTGCGGGAGCTCGAACGCCGCGGGGACCGTAATCACGGCGCTAGTGATCTCTTCGCCTGTTCGCTGCTTCACATCTGCGCGCAGCGATTTGAGGACCTCGGCTGAAAGTTCCTCAGGGGCCAGCAATCGTCCGCTTCGTTTATATTCAAGCTTGGCATCGGTGCCCATCTGCAATTTGAACTCGGCCCTCGCGTTTTCCGGGTCGTCCTCGAGTCTCTCTTTGGCGCGGCGACCGACGTAAAGTCGATCGTTTTTATCGATCCAAACGGCTGAAGGCGTGAATTCAAAGTTCTCGTTGTTTTTAAATACTTCAGTGTCGCGGCCCTTAATCACCGCGATGCTGCTGTTGGTCGTTCCGAGATCGATACCAAAATCGATGGTTGCTCTAGCCATGGCTGTTTTAGTTAGTCGTAAAGATTAGTCACTTGGTTGAGCGCATCTCTATATCCGATTGTCTTCGGTCGCGGGCGGTGAAGCGACAATCACTTCGCCAACCTGCAAGATCTGTTTTTTGTAGAAGATAGTTGGACGGATTGTTTCGACGATCTGCTCGTGCTTTATCCCCTGAGTCGGCTGAAATGCGATCACAGACACGGGCATGCCGGCTTGGTAGGGGGCTCCAGTGTGATCCCGGATTTCGATTTCGTTCTCAATCAAGAGATCCCAAAGCGACGAGAAATGTCGCCATCCGCGGCGTGTTTCCTCAAGGGGTTCTTCGGTCCCCGGCTTTACCATGGTCTGTTTGAGTCGCCATAGCCCGGTTGCCAACTGAGCAAGGAACTGCGGAAATTCGCCGGATGGACCGCTCCGATCGAACACTCGAATTCGATGTTGTTCCCTGGAATCGTCCGCGTCTCCGGAAGCAAAGTAGCGCTCGAGGATCGAATAAAATTTGAGGGGCATATCGGGAGGAGCGATTCTGAATTCAGCCGGATAGAAGAGTTGGCGGATTGATGCAATGAAGCTCATGATTTTGTCGTAGAGGAGTTCTCTGAACTAGGGCTTGGTTCCCATCTGGAAACCGGCTCGCAGTGCGTTGTCCACGTTTGGAAAAGCTTTGACGTCAAATTCGTGTTTGGTGCCTGGCGGAATGATCGAAGAAACAGTCCGGTGTGCCTTTTGAAGTAACCGAGGAAGCGCTCCAAAAAACGCGCTTAGCACCCCGAAGCCAACCGCCATTATCGCCAAATTGACGAGTCCAGGCAGATTAGAATCTCTTAAGAGTCCGCCAACGACGAATAGAGCGCCGAAACCTACGAGAAACGCAGGGACGGCTACCAGACAAATTGCGAGTGGGATGGAAATGCAGTTTGCGAGCAAGTGCTTACTTTTGCACGGTTTGCACCGGGGAATATCGACCGGGAGCGATCTCCATTGAGTTCTGTTTCCGCTGCGCGTGACATCGCCGAAGAACTTCAATGTTCTGGTGCTTGTGGCGTCCTTTTCGCGTTGACCACAGTACCAGCAGGTGTTCGCCCGTTTGGCAGCTTTGGCGGCCTCCGCAGCTGCCTCCAAGGCAGCTTTTTGGTTAATCAAAGCCTGATTGAGATTTGAATTTAATCTTTCTCTCGCCCCATCCGAGGCGATCATTGGGCTGAGGGTTTGCAACAGCGCAATCCCGCTGTCCCAATCCCCGGTTTTGTTCATGTAAGTGATCCCGCAGCCGAGACATTGCAACGCGATATCGTCATATGCGTAATCTCGCTTTGCATTCCCAGGAGCTAGAAAAGAGTCAAAAACTCGCAGGACCGGTTCTGATTCAGCAAGGAGTGTCTTTGCGGCACCGAGACCCTGTGCCGGATCGGAAAGTGCGCTGGCGGCAGTGGCGCAGAGAGCCTTGATTCGCTCGACAAACGGGGTCAGGAGTTCCTCGAAACCATGGGTGACCAATTCCGATGGTTGTTCGTAGGCCGCGATGAGTTCTTTCTGCCTGCGAAGTTCTGCGTTGTCATCCCGTTCTGCCGCTTTGAGTGCCAGTTGCGCGTGAACGCGCATAAGGGCTCCTGGCAACGCGGCGCGAAACTTTGCGACGAAGTCTTCCTTCAGTTGAGGGTCATCGAGTTCCGTAATCCGGGAAGCGAATCGGTTCCAAAGCGATTCGCTTTTGAAGAGAACGCACCAGTGATAGATCGCAGTTTGCCAATAGCTCGCTAATAGATTGGCTTGCGCAGGTGAGAGTGGATTGGAGAAGCGAGTTCGTTCTAGATCGAGGGCGAGCAGAGAGAAAAGAATTGCGAGATTGTGACTGGCGATTGAATTGCCTTCGAATGCCGCTTCATGCCAAAGATTGATCGCTTCTTGTACTTTTCCGCGGCCAATTGCCGCCAAACCGGAGTCGCCGGTGTCGGAAGCCGTTACCGGCCAGAGCCAGAAGAACTCGGATACAATCCTGCGCTTTGGATCGACCAATCGTTCACGAGCCTCGCGCAAGTCGTCGGAATTTGATGGGGGATAGGGATCAAGTAGACCTTTGCCGGCTGTGCGACCGCCTTCGATCTCGTATTCCATCTGAGCGCGTTGGTATCGGCGATCGATTTCCCCGGTTGTCGCGTCGGATCTGACACCGATTATTCGGAAAGGATTCTTCGCATAAAGTTCGACCGTCACCGTCTCATCCAGCATTGAAAACCGGTTCGCACCGTTCGATCCTGCGTATACGTTTGTCTCCATTTGTGTTTCGGGTCTGAATATTTTTGGGCTAGGAGTCTAGGTGACCATCATGCCTCGTCGCCAAAGCGTGACCATCCAGTCGTACTCGCTACGTAGTTCTCCTGCCTGATTGAAAGCTTGCTCCATCAGATCAGCGGCTTCCTGAATTTTGCGAATGTCGCGGCCCAACTCGATTGCTTGCCTGGCTAGGTCGCGAGCTTTTTGTTCGTTTACAGTGAGAGGCTTGCCCATGGCAGTTTTGCCGAAAGTTGATGCTCCGGACTTATCCGCGTCGGGTGTTTGAACCTTTTTGCGAGGGCGCCAGTCATTGAGGTCCGCGAGGAGTTCTGATGCGGAGGGATACCGGTCTTCCTTTTTCTTTGCGAGAGAGCGTTCCAAAATTCGTTCGAGTCCGGCGTCAACTTTGGGATTGAATCGGCCTGCAGGCGAGTAAGCGACGGTTGCAGTGCCCTCGGTCAGGTGAAGCTCTTCGATATTTGCGTAAGGAAACCGGTCAGTCAGCAGTAAATACATTGTCGTGCCCAAGGCCCAGACATCGCTCGCGCAGGAGTCGCCGACGGAAAAAACTTCCGGCGCCTTGAAATCGCGGGTACCCCGCGCACTAGCAAGCAACGTTAGGGGGTTGACTCGCTTCGCCAAACCGAAGTCGCTGATTCTCGGACGGGGGCCATCTTCGTCATAGCCGATCAGGATATTCTGCGGTTTGATATCTCGATGGACAATCGGGGGTTTTTGCTGGTGGGCCAACGCAAGCCCGCTCGCAATCTGTTTAATGATTCGTACGGTATCCTCCAATGGAACAAGCCGGTTACCGAACGAGCCCCAATAACTGTGGAGGCTTCCACCGTTGACATATTCCATTGTGAAGTAGCATATCAGGCCGTCGGCCTGTTCAAGAGAGTCGGCATCCCAGATTCGTACGATATTGGGATGTTGCATGCGTTCGTCTGCTAAGAGGCGTGGTTCCGCGAGGCATTCGTCGACTTCGATCTGATTCATCCCTCTCAGTTTAAAGACTTTTAATGCTTCCAGGCGTCCGAGATGAAGATTCCGAACTCGATAGACTTCACCGAACGCGCCTTCGCCGAGAAATCGGTCCATTTGATAGCGGCGCCCGACCATCTGTCCCTCTTCAAAGATTTTCATTAAACAATGAGCAGAATGAACGGTTCGTTAAATCTCGATTTACAACCTGTCTCTCTAGCAAGACGAAGTTGGCGAGAGAAATTGCGCTGCTAATCAAAGAAACCGAAGCGAAAATAGTGATCACCAACCCACAGTTAGTCTGACAAATATAAAAACTGGACTAAATCGTACTCGTAATGCGACGAAATTGAAGGTTGAGACCTGCAATTGGAGAGCGGTTCCGGGAAATTCAATGGATACGCCCACAGTTCCTTACTTAGGTGACTTGAACTTGGTAAAGGAGGCTTTGTCAGGCGATGAGCTCGCTGCCGGCACTTTTGTTGCACGGTTCTGGCCAGATCTGGAACGTCATCTTGTGGACCGCTGTCGTTGGAGCGATGCGCGGTCGATTGAAAAGGCAAGGGAAATTGCGGGCGACGTCATTTCTGACTGTTTTGGCGCGAAGAATCGGCCTCGAGGTGAAGCGATTCTATTGAAACTGTATCATGGGCAGGGACCACTTAACGTCTGGCTTCGTGGAGTCGCCTATGCCCGTCTGAAGAGTTGGTGGGCTTCCAGGGAATTCGGCGGGTTGGTATCAATACCGTTGACCGAAGTAGATCTAGACCGTTGCTCGAAGCATAGTCAGGCAGACCAGGAAGTTGTTAGGATCTTACGTATCGCGCTCGAAAACGCGTTCAGGCAGGTTGAGCCATATCAGTTACTCTTTTTGCGTCTTATCTATCTGCACGGTGTAAAGCGGGATCATCTTGCCAAGTCCTGGGGCTGTCACCCTTCAAAGATCACACGAGATACTGGCGCGGCGGTTCAAAAAATTCGAAAGCTTACCCTGCAGTATCTGAAGGTTCTCGACCCCGCAATTGAACTTCAGTGGGAAGATTGCCAGGCGATATGCGACCAATACGAAGGACTGTTAAGCGGGGTAACGGTGGAGGGATATGATCCCGGACCAGGTTTGGATTCGAGTGCTGTTGATAGATTTCAAGGGTTCCAAATAGCGTCCCTTGCAAGGGTATCGTAAGGCGTTCCCGCGAAAATTCGGGCGGGCATGTTCGCGAATTTTTCAGAAAAGACTCCCAACCGGAATATTTCCCGCAGTCGCGGCATTTCTCGTTCGTCTAATATTAAGTGCGTGGCAGTGACGAGTTTGAACAGGAGGGAGAAACCGACCGGCGCGTAGTGGCGATGATTGAGTTTTCGTTCCCGAGCCGTATCGGGATTGGAAGAAAACGTGCAACGCGATTGCCATTGGCGCTGCGCTCCGAACTGCGATGGTTTGCCCGAGGCAAACTCACAAGGAGCGAATTAATGGATCTTACTGCTCGGATCGCCTCGAATGATGCGGCACTTGAAATTCTGGCGAGGGAGATTAAAACCGTCTGGAGCGTAGTGCGAAAATCTGACGACCTGCCTGAACGAAGTAGATAATTCCAGCCTGCGTCTGATTCTGGGCCGCATCTGCGGCGTTTTGTCAGCTTTGGCGTTTGCCAGCGCGGCGAGCGCTATTTTTCGTTCTGGTCGCAGTTCTTCGGCTCTTCGTGCCTCGACTTTTGCGTCTTGATGATGCCTGCTCTCGAGTCGTGCCGGGTTGGGCAATCTTGATCTGTTGAGCCAGAAAGCTCAGAGCGTTTCGATTGCTCCGCAAAAGCGGTATCAGGTCGGTTCGCGACTGGTTGTCAGCGTTGCCGCTTGCCAGCGCGGCGAGCGCTATTTTTTGTTCTGGTCGCAGTTCTTCGGCTCCTCGTGCCTCGACTTCTGCGTAGTGCTTGGAAAAGAACTCCCAAACGATTCTAAAGTCTTTGGATTGGGGCGGATTAGTTTTCATAAATAAAGTCGGGCGGAGCCTGGCAGATTGATAACAGGTCAGGCCATTCGATCTGTGCTAAGGCGATGTCGCGCTGCTGAAAGGCTTCAACGTTACGGCGCAGTGCCGAAAGACCGTCGCGCAACCGTCGGCTGACGGTGGAATCGTTACGGTTGAACACCGCGGCGACGTCAGACTGATTTACGCCTTCCAAATAGACAAGCCGCAGAAAGATGAGGGTCAGCGGGTCAAGCTCGGAAAAGGCGTATTCGAGAGCTGCAACGATTCGTGCGATCGTTTCGGGCTCTGCGGCGACCGGTGACAAGCGCATATTGATCTCGCCGGTTTCCTCATTGTCATCCAGTGGTCCTGTCTGCGGTCTTCTTGTCGAGCTTACGAACTTATTCCAGCACGAAATCTTGAGCCACGCGATCAGTGGTCCGTTGCCCTTGTACATCTCCAGCAACCGATTTGTCGTGGCTCGACTGGTGCGCTCTTCGGCGCCAAAGCACGCTCCGAGAATATCGTCGACCACGTCCTCCGCATCAGTTCCGGAACGGACCCCTTTGCCGACAAGATAACTGACGAGCTGAGGGCGCAGACCGAAGATTGCGTTGGCCGCCTCGTTGTCTCCCGACAAAGCGCGCGTTGCGAGTGCGAGATCTTCGTCATTGGTGTTCATTATGAGCAATTTTAGCAAATCCCGAGTCTCCGAAACAGTTATCTCGAGAAGTTGTCCAGGCTTTAAGCCGCAGAATGGCGACAGTCTGAACTGTCGCCTCTCCGTGGCATGCGGGGGGCATCCGTTAGACCGAGACGACTATTTGCGTTCCGCAATCTGGGCAAATGAACAACTGCGGATCGACGTTCATTATTCCTTCGAGTGCAGCGCCGCAACTTGGACAGGTGAAATGAACAATCGCGCTGTGCGCAGCGACTTCATCCGTTCCCTGTGCATCAGTCGCCTTAGCGACTTGTCCTGCCTGGCTCGGATCGAGTTCTTCTCCGGGTTTTTTGACTTCAACTTTCATATTTAGCTTTTGTTGGGTGCTTTTTTTTATTCTGGGATTCTTAGAATCCCAAAAGGTTTGTTCAATTAAGAGACGATCCGCCAGCGAGATTTTGCACTAAAAGGAATTTTATTGATGTGAAGCCTACGATTGTTGCGCGGCTTCGTTGTAGAGCCTTTTGAATAAACCCTCTCGAGCTCGTAGTTCGAGCGGTGCGCCCTCTTGGATTACGCGTCCGGACTCAAGCACAAGAATCTGTTCGCAGAACCGGGATTGCCAGATGATGTCGTGATCCACAAGCACGATCGTTTTTCCTGTGCAAGCTTGCTGCATCACTTCAATCAACGGATATTTCTCGAGCGGACCCATCCCGGTTGTCGGTTCGTCGAGGAACAGCACTTTGGGATTGCGTAACAGGCAGCGTGTCAGCGCAAAGAGCTTGCGCTGTCCACCAGAGAATCGCCCTCCGGCATCGAATGGTTCGTCAAGAGCTGATTTGCCGAATGCCTGCTCCAGGATCTTCCATAGCCCGGTCTTCTCGCAGAGAAATATAATCTCGTCATCAGATGCTGTCGGGCAAGCTATTCGAAAGTTATCCCGAACCGTGTCATGAAAAAAGCCGGGAAACTGCGACATTATCGCGATGTTGGCGCGGAGAGTCTCCAAACTTAGTTCTCGAATGTCTTGACCACCGAGCCGTATCTCTCCCTGTTGCGGTGCATAGAATCTCAGGGCGAGTCGAAAAAAAGTGGTCTTTCCCTGACCGGGCCTTGCGACTAATCCAATTCTCTGCGCGGTCGGTATTCTGAACGAAAGGCCGTCCAGCACATTCTGGAAATTTGCTCCCGGGTAGCGAAAGACGACGTTAACAGCCTCCAGCGTCCCGTCCAAGGGATGGTTCTCTTCCGAAGCCTGTTTTTCGCTCGACGCCGGCTTCCGCGCCAGGATCGAAGCGACCAGGAAAAGGCCAGGCCATGTTGTCCGGGAACTCACGGCAACACCTGAAAGTGCCTGTATCGAACTCATGAACTGTGGAGTGATCAATGCGAGGGCAACAACGCTGCCTGGGTTACCACCTCTGTCCGAGAAGACCAAGTAAACCGCCGTTCCTAACAGCGCGGCGAGCACAAATGTGCCTGGCGCCGCGTTCAGCGCGTTTAACTTTTCGATGATGAGACTCTGGTTCATCCTCGTACGCAGGAGCTCATCGAGCAGCACTTCATGTTTCTTGCCGAATATACCTTCTGCCCGGGTTGCCTGGACTTCTTCGTAAGAGGTGATAGCGCCGCCGACGAGGCTGGCAAGTCGGAGATTGCTCTTTTGGACGGCAGAGGTCTCCCGCTGCAGAAATCGGCCGAGCGAATTGACGAGCAATGGGGAAATCAGCGCGAACAGAGAAATGCAGAGGAAGGAAATCCACGCCGGTCCGCCGCCGGTCCCCTGGAGATTAACCAATTGTGTGTAAAGGGTCCAACCCGCGATGATGATCCCGGATATCTGCAGGAGCGGATCCATCAAGAGCTGCCTGATCCCGAGCTGCGCTTGGGTGCAGAACTGGTTGACGACCATTGTCAGTCGATTTTGATCGTACTCGAAGAAGAACTCGGGAGATTGGCGGAGGATCGAGTTAAACGTATCGATTCGCATCGCATTTGCCATTTTGCCGTCTAAAAGGCTGGTCAAATACCGAAGCGATGCGGTGATCGCTACGAATGCTATGGAAAGAAAAACCCAAGCGAAGTAGGTCGTCAGGAGATTGCGCCGAATCGGGTTAGGCTTTGCAGATTTGGTTATTCCGGCAACAGCCGAAGGTTGTGCGCGTGAGGATTCACTGGTTACCGGAGCCGGGTTTGCACCAGAGGTGATCTGCTCCTGTTGGAAAAAATTGGTGAGCCGGCTGAGATTGAGGCCGATTGCAATAGGCAACAACGGCCGGCTGACCACCGTCGCGACGATGTAGACAGCGATCAACCACTTGAATTTCGGGAGGTAACGCTTGCCCAGATCCAGAACAATTTTGGGTTGAAACGGTTCGCTCTCCGATGATTTAGGTGGAATCCCTGCGGTTGAACTTTGATTCGATTTGGCCACAGGACTTAGTTCTGGAACACCTCAACCAGAGAATACCAACCCGATTACGGGTTGGGTGTGCAACGGATCGTCATCTCACTGATTCCTCGAATTTCCTTGGGTTCTCGGCGGTGGTCTCTCCTGAAGAACGACTTTCGTCGTTAGCTTGTTACCATCGCGATAAATTGTCATTTCGACACTGCTTCCTGGAGGCGAAAAGATGATCGTTCGTTCCAATTCCAGGCGCGATCGGACCGGCTTCCCGTCGAGCGTTGTGATCACATCTTTGGCCTGCAACCCTGCCTGGTTGGCTGGAGAATTCCGGAGAACTAATTCAACCACGACGCCCTTTAGATTTTGCGGGATGTCGAAGTTTGCCGCCAGACCCGGGGTGAGCGTTTCCAATTCGGCGCCGAGATAGGCGCGGCGAACTTTTCCGTCTTGTCGCAACTCTTCCATGACTGCCTTGGCAAGCGGAGCCGCGATTGCGAGGTTAACACCGGACGGTGTGCCCTCCTTTTTACCCTGTGTGTCTTGACCACCGGGCAGGAATCCCGAGTTTATTCCGACCATCTCTCCGTTGAGATTGACCAGGGCACCACCCGAATTCCCGTGGTTAATTGCCGCGTCGGTTTGGATGTAGTCCTCGAACTGGCCTGGAGCAAGGGTCCGGTCGATAGCGCTGATGATCCCCATCGAAACGGATTGGCCTATACCAAGTGCGTTCCCGATCGCGAGCACCGCGTCGCCTACCCGATAGGAACCGGGATCCGCGAAATGGAGTGCCGGCAGATTTGTTTCCTCTATTTTGATTAGAGCAAGGTCTGTTTCAGGATCGGTCCCGATCACAGTGGCGGAATAGTCTTTCTGAACATCTTCTCGGCTGACGATGATGCCGGACGCTCCAGCGACCACATGGTTGTTGGTGAGGATATAGCCGTCTGGGGAGACAATGACGCCAGACCCCTGGCCTTCACCAACGATGTCGGATTCGTCCGCATCCTTTTGCTTGGCAAACGGATCCGTATTTCTTTTGTCGGACCGCATCGTGGTAGTGATCGAAACGACCGAAGGCGCGATTCTGGCGACAAGATCTGCCACCCCGGAAGTCTGTTTCGGGTTTGTTGCTTGACCGAATCCAACTTCTGACAGACCGAAGACCGCAATTGAGGTTAGGGCGACGAGGACAGAACTGATCGCAGACCGGATAGAGAAATTCATAATTAAAGATGAGAAAGACTAGGTCAAATGCGCGCCCGGATGCTTGTCGGCGAAATTTAAAAATTTTGCAGTATCGCTGCCTGCCGGATGGAAATGAAACCCGGTGTAGCAATACCCGTCATCCTGGTTAATGGCGGTTCCGTAGAGCACATCGGAATGTGGCCCAAATTGGCCATCCGCGCGGAGCACAAAATGCCGGGCAGAAACCTCGTCCCCGGAGTGGACATCCGGAAGGACCAGGCTGGTGTAGGGAGCGATTGGTAAATGTCCCAGTTCTTTGATTCTTTCCAACGAGACTCGGTGTTGTTTGGCGACTTCTTCCGGGAATTCATACACGAATCCGTCCGGTCCGGTCAGGAAAATTGAGCCGAGAGGCTCCGGGTATTGTTTGATGCTCATTGCCGTGATTTGGGTTGTTACTAGGAGGACGAAGCACAACGGCGTTTTTGCAAACTTTCTCGAAACGTCTCACTGAAGAAGAACAGAGCCATGCAAGGAAAGGCACCACTCCGTGCCACCTTAAAGGGCGAAAGGCAGAAGGGAAAAGGCAGAAAGAGAGCAAAAAAAGGGTATTCGATCGTCGTAACTGGGTGGAAAGGCGCCTGTCCAGTTTCGACGGACCGCGTCAGAAATGGCTTCCATCGCCTGATGAAACCGTAAGATTAAGATATGCGATTCACCCTTTTACCTGATCCCCGTTTGCGTAAGCACGCTTCGATCCTGGCGGATCGGCTCGATAAAGCTGCCAAGCTCGTTACGCGCGAAACGTTCACCGATTTCGCAGACGACTTGATGAGGACGGTAATGGAACAGGGTTTTAAGGCAGCTGGCGGAGACGAAGGGACGCTCTGGCTGGCGAACCCGACCCAGCCGCAATTGGATGCGGTATTCAACAATGGTCCGACTGCTGAAACAATTCTGACGCTCAGTCAGCCGCTGAGCAGCGGCCTAATCAGTATGGTGTTTTCGACCGGACAACCATTTTGCGAGAATGAGATCGGCAAAAATCCGGACCATGACAAGAGCGTGGATCGCAAAACAGAGTCACCAATCGCCGCGATGATTGCGGTTCCATTTTATTACGCGCAACAGTGCCGTGGCATTGTCTCCTGTGTTCAACTCGCGGAGAGACGGCGTGGCGCGAAAAAGCGAACCGCTTTTGATATGGAATCGATGCGAGAGATTGGCCGGGCGACGTCTCTGCTAACCCGTCTATTCGACTTCAAACTACTTTCCCGAATAATTGGTTATGGGAACAACTAAGCCCGCAAATCGCGCGAGCCAAAAAGCTCTCAAAATATGCGGACTGTAGTGCCGTTCATAGAGGGTCTCGTATGCAAAACCGGATCTAAGACGAAAGTAAACTGGTGAAACGTTGGGTATCACTCGATGAAGCTCAATCGGCGATTGTTTCTGGAACCGGGGCCGGAATCCGGATTGCCGTTTTGGACAGCGGGATTGAAGCGTCCCACCCCGGGCTGCTCGGTTTGAGACTGTCAGATGACTTGGCCTTTATTTCGGATGGAAACACTGTGCTTCTCGAACCGGGAGGCGGCCGGGATGTGAATGGGCACGGCACAGGGATCACTGGGATTATTCGGACGCTCGCACCGAAAGCGGAGATTGGCAGTTTTCGTGTTCTTCGAATGGGACTTTTCGATCTCACTTCGAAACGGGACATCATTCAAAGGGCAGCGTTCGAGGCGATCGATCGAGGATACCAGATTTTGAATTGCAGCTTCGGGTGCAGGGGCGAAAGGGAATTCATTATGGAATTCAAGGATTGGGTCGACGAGGCCTATGTGAAAGGGGTTCATATTATCAGCGCCGGCAGCAACAGAGATTTCACTGAGCGTGAGTGGCCTGCGTATTTTCCGACGGTGATTTCGGTCGACAAGATGCACGTTGAGCGACTGGACCGATTTTTCTACCGGCCCGGTAATCTGGTCGAGTTTGTCGCCAAAGGTCAACATTCGGACCTGCTCTGTCTCGAGGGAAAAAGGATGAACGGATTCGGTACAAGCTTCGCGGCACCCGTTGCCACGGCGTTGCTTGCCAGGATTCTATCGGTGTATCCGGAACTTTCGCCGCTTGCTGCGAAAGAATTGCTACGGCTTTTGGCAGAACCCTGGTCAGAGGCGGAAAGGCCGGATGCTGGTGAGTCGGGACGTCGGCGAGCGGTCGAAAGGCCGGGCGAGTCGAGAGCAAAGAGTCGTACTTGATCTGAACGCCGAATGGATGCTCCGACTAGCAAACCCGCGACCTTTTGGGAGGATGTTCGGCTAGCCTGGAGTTTCCGGTCGTTTTTTCTACCTTTCCTTCTCCCTGCGGCCTGCCTGCTGTTGATGGCATTTGTCCAAGCAACGCTTCTGTTCGGATCGACAACCGCTGGGCAACACATCATCGATTCGCTAACTTCCAGGAGAGGAGAGGGAACTCTTCCTGTGCCGACGCGTATTCTCGGGTTCGCGGTCAATTCTGGCGATCCGGTTTCGTTAGCGTTTTTTATGGCGGCGCTTCTGTTCGTTGCTTCCGTGGTTGGAATCGCCGCCGAACAGCTCCGGATCGCGCTGAATCAAGGGTTCCGGTTGCAGATTCAGCGCGAACTTCTGCGAGCTCTGACGCTTGAACCGGGCGACTCGCGTGCCCTACGACAAACTGGCGAGACGATTAAGATATTCATGGGGGACGCCGCAGGTCTCAGCGTTCTCTTGATTTTTGGAGTGCTGGGAATCTTTGAGAACGGGACAAAAGCGATCACCTACGCAATCGGTCTGTATCGAATTCCCGATGGCTGGAAGATTCTGTTCTTGCTCGTTCCGGTGGCGGTGGCTTCCCAATTACTTGTGAATCGCGCTTTTTCCGGTGCAGAACGGCACACGAATGAAGCGAGCGACAAGCTGAACCGGCAATCAGCTGCCCGCGTTGCCCGATTTTTCGAGCTCGTTGGACGCCTTGTCTATTTTGGTGGTGAGCGGAAAGAATCGAACGAAATTCTTCGCCTTGCGTCGGAGACTGGGAAGGCGAATCGGAGGTTCAGCCTGATTTCGTCGACCAGGGCCGCGGCGGCAGGAATCGTCACAACTCTCTCGCTTCCTTTAATCGTCATTCTCCTCGTGCGTGGAGTGGTACCGGTTACGCCAGGGGCGATTGTCCAGGCGCAGAGTTTGCTCGCTCTCTTGCTGATGAGTCTATCGGCCTTGGCGTCAATCCCCCTAATGATCGCGGGATCGAGTCCGGCGATGCGCCAGATTCGAAAGATTCTGAATATACCGATGCCGGGCCCGCCACCTGTGCAGTTAACTGAGCTTGCTGAACGACTTGCACCCGCTTCGCTGCGGCTAAAGGAAGTGACATATTGTTACCCAGGCGCAACAAAACCGGTTCTCACCGGAGTGACCGTGGACATTCCGGCCGGCTCAGTCGTGGGGATTACGGGAAAATCGGGTTCTGGCAAGAGCACGTTGGGAAAACTCTTGAATGGCGATCTGTCGCCAACAAACGGCGAAATATATGTCGATGAAGTCGACATTTCGGGGTGGCATCTAATTTGGAAACGAGAGTTGATCGGGTTTCTTCCGACCGGGTTCGAGTTTCTGAATGGGACACTCGAAGAAAATGTTCTGATCGGGAGAGAGCGCTCGGGCGTTGACCATTTTGAGGATGCTCTGCGGTTATCTGGAGTTGCAAAATTTTTGGAAGAAGAGGGCCTGACTCTCCAACATTCTATCCGGAGTTTGAGTGGCGAAGGTTTTTTGTCGTTCGGTCAACGCCGACGCGTCGGGATTGCTCAACTGCTTTGTGGGAGACAGCGGGTCCTGCTCTTTGACGAACCGGGTTCGAGTCTCGATCCTCAAACCATGCAAGAAGTTGCCGCGAACCTGCGGGAAGCCGTTCGCGGTCGGACCACACTGGTGATTACTCATGACCCAGATATCTTCCAGACGGATTTTAATCTGTTTATTAAGAACGGTATGATCGTTGATGTTGGGACGCACTCAGATTTGATGCGGGGAAATAGTGATTACTTTGAGCTGCTCAATAAGAACGTGCAGGAACGCAGCGGACATTCTTGAGGTTCCTGAGTGAATTCACGGTGGGGAAAGAAGTTGCCAGTGTCGGATGTTAGTTGTCAGTGGGAGGGACCTCCTGTTAGAGTCTCATACCCACCCCCCTAAATATTATGAACAAGATTGTTCCCCTCATCGGTTCGGCAGAAGTGGGACCGCTCGGCGTGCTGCATCTGCCTCGTCTCTGGCTCAAAGTTTCATTGGATGGAAAAGGACTGTTGGCAGATGGATATCCTGCTGTTGGCACCGGTTTCGATCAAATGGTCCTCGACGGGCTGAATTTGAAGAAGGAAGATGTAGTTGGTTACATTACGAAGGATCATCCCTCGTATTGCGAGTTCGAGACCTGGATAAAACAACAATCTGGTGCACGGCTAGATGCCGGATCAATCGAAAAACTAAATGAGGCGATCCGAGGCTTTGACCATGATGAAGGGACAGTTCAGGCCGTGCTCGGAGAAAATGGATTGCCAGTGGACATCGGAATTCGGGATGCGGTGACTCTAAACCGGATCGACGACTGGAAGTGTTTCCACGAGGCTGTGCTTAAGTAGATTTTGGCTGCTGCGCCGGACCTGGATCCGGCGCGCGAACGGCAATCGCAAATATTCTGCGAAACGGAAACAGGACGTTTCCGTTCGCTCTTATGGGGAAGAGACTTTTGTAGATCTCCAGAACGGATGCTTTAAATCGGCATTTGAGTTCGGCCGAAGGCAATCCTTCCAGATACGGTTTGAGCCCTGTGCCGGAGTAGAAATCTACGATTGCCTCGGCGTTTTCCATCACATGGAAATAGACAGTCTCCCAGATGTGAAGCTCCTTCGACATCGGAGCGAGCCAGTCGTAGTATTCGCCCGGGGTATGCGTCCGGAGAGATTGATCTTCGACACCAGATCGACGGAGGGCTGAGTTCTCTCCCGTCCGTAGCGTAGATAGAGCTGCGAATCCCACTCTATTTGCGACATCGATGGTCCTACGGTGGCGAAGACTCTGTTGGAGGTTTGGTCAGATCCTCGTAGGAAGCAACGGCCGAATCGAACGCGGAGATGGCCTGCTTGAAAGCATCTTCATCGCGTGCAGACAAGGTGATGAAGTGGATCGAACCATTTGCCTTGATATAGGCGGCAGCTTCGAAATTCCCGTATTGATCTCCGGTATAATAGTAAATCTCGGCTTTGCTCGCGTCCTGTGTGGTGAGAGTCCGGACATGTTTGGCTTTCACGTCGGGACTGCCTGATTCCTTTAAGTTGCGAAGAGTGTCATTGACCTGATCGGTGATGTTCTGGACCGCTGGTCCGAGGGTGCGTACCCGGACGTAAATGACAGCCCTGCTCTCCTGCCAATTATTGCCGGTCGGATAGAGAACGAGGCTGAGTCCCTGGGTTTTCGCGGCGTCATCGTCTACAACCCAGCTGCGTGGAGCTTTAATTTCGAATGCGTAGTCTTTCCCGTGAACCTCGCTGTACCCTTCGAGCATGGGTCCAGCCGAAACGGCGCCGACCGAAAGAATACAAAAACAAAGAGATAGGGGTAGGCAAGACAGGCGCATAATCTGGAGAGCGCCACTATAATGCGGATTTGGTTCCCAGGGCAAATGAACCGCAAGAATGCCAAAAGGGCGATCAACCCTCGTGGGTTGATCGCCCGTAAATCCGATTCTTTGGCAACGGTTAAGGTTTGTCCGGTGCGAATGGAGCGATATCGATCGAGTTCGCTTCTGCCTGATAGCCGGCTCGATTTGGATGCAGGTAGTCACCCGTCGTTCCGCCAGTGGTGCTGTTTGGAACGAATTGCGGCCAAATTCCACCGGTCGATGGATCGTAGGTTGCCGCGTCGAAGTCTTCGACACCGTCAAACAGGCCGTTGTTGCGGATGAAGGTATTGATTACAACCCGATTAGCCAGGCCGGTTGGCGTGCCGTAGCCGCCGCTCGGGTCCCCTTTTGGTGAAGTCAGTGTCGCCCCGTAGATTTTCAATCCAGCAGCGTGAACCCGGCTAACGATCGTCTGATAAGCAGCAATTGTTGTGGGAGCCAGTATTCCGTAGGAGCCGTAGTCGTTGGGACCGTCGTACAGAATAACGTCGGTCACACCGGCGACATTGATGACATCCCTGTTGAGGCGCTGCTGAAAAAATTGTGCCAATCCGCTTGTCCCCGCCGGCGGCAATGCGGCGGTGTCACCGGAGAGACCGGTATTGACGACTGATACATCCCGGCCGAAGGCCTCATGCAACCGCCGTGACAGGTCGTCCGACCAGCGATCGTTGCCGTTCAATGAGGATAAGGTGCCGTCTACAACAGACGCGCCGGTCGCGAGAACAACTTTTGTAGTCGCTGGAGCCTTCACTTCGAAGGAGCCCAGAAAAAACCAGCTCGTGGTGGTGTACGGGAGGTTGTTGTCATCCGTGTCGTGCGTTCGATCTCCAGCGTTGGGCGCAGAGAGATAGGAAGTTTGCAACGCCTCCTGGTGATACGTGATCGGTCCACTTGTTCCCTTGATGTACAAGTTGACGGCCAATTTTGCTCCATTCAGGTATGGGTCGGTTGCGTTTGCGCCGGGCTGTCCGTGATCGTTCAAAGGCAACGCGTTGTTTCCCTGAGCGGGCGCGGACAATTCGAAAGAGTCACTGTAGAGCTCCTGGCCGGCAGGGATCGTAACACTGGTTCGACCGCCGAATGTCACTGTGCGAAGGGAGCCGGGCGTAATGTTTCCGGGACTGCTTTGCCAGGCAACTGTGACTGACCCAAAGGTAACGGGTTGAGTGCCGAAAAGGTTAGTCAAACGCAGACGAGCCTCGTTCTCCCATAGGTCCGGCTTGATTATGATTCGAAACGTCTGTTCCTGGGCCCCGGTTGTGAAACTGGGAAACGCGAACGCGAGGTCAGGCGAGGGACTTCCCGGCTGGCCACTCAGGACGCCTTGTGCGGCTGCGGTCCAGGATGCGACCCATTTCCATGAGGGCGCCTCCGGTTCACTTGCTTGAGCTACACTTGCGCAGGCAAACGCAGCGGTAGCAGCCGCGGCAAGCGCAACATGTCTTGACTTGAGCGTAAACGCGATTCTGTGAGGTAAATGAAGAAGGGATAACATAGCAATAAGTCCGGTTAAAGCGGGCGAGATAGCAGTAAACTACCGCAAGAAGGTATAAACTATACTAAATAAGTCTACTCAATTATCCGTCATTTTTTAGATGCTTCCCGTTGGAAAAAAACAGTGCAATCTGCCGGAATGTCGTCGAATGCTCGATGGATTTGATGAACTTAAGCCGCAACTTAGCGCCAAATTGATTTGAATTGCTTCCGAAAAATCAAGATCTGCGGCTGAATTGCAAGAATTTTAACAGTGTGGCACAGGCCACATGATCTGAAGTCGAGTTTCAGAAAACTCGTTGCCGGCAAGGAACGATAAAAGGAGCCGCTTACGGACAAGACAGAATACCGTAAATCTCAAATTTTATTCAATACTACTGGAAAAGTATGATAAGAACGGCGGCGTTAAGCGATCCGTTTCCTACGCCTTTCGATGCCCGTAAAATCCAAAATTTACGAACGTTGCCGAGCCGAAAGTATCATAGGCGTCCCGCCTGTGACCCCTCTCGTCATTGAGAAGTGTCCAGTAGTATATGGCCAAGATTTCCTGCGCTTGCTTTTGAGCCGGCGCACACCAGTTCCATGGGATCAATTCTTCCGAACCCGAAATAATCGTGGAGCGATGGAGGAATCGCTGCTGCTGATCAGCTCTTCGACTCGCCATTGATCTTCGGAAAGCTGCTCCAGGAATTGGCGCAGTTCAGTGTATTCCTCAGGCCCCCCTGCATGCCCTCGATAAACCAGGAGAGTTACCCGGCCATTGTCGGAAAGGTGATCAAGAATCGCGCGCAAAGCGGCGACGGTGGTGTCGCCACGTGTGATGATCTGCCGATTCCCTCTGGGGAGATATCCGAGATTGAACATTGCCCCCTGGATCATCGCGCCGACCGGCAGATAATCTTCCAGCCTTGAATGAGAATCGTGAATCAGCGAAACCCGATCAGCCGCCCCGACAAATTTTAGAAGCTCTCTTGCTCCAGCAAGCGCTGCTTTTTGAACGTCGAATCCGAGGACCCTTCCGCGGAGGCCAACGCGATGCGCGAGAAAAAGTGTGTCATATCCGTTGCCGACGGTTGCATCGACTGCAAGAGCGCCATCTGACAGGCCCTCTTCGATCCAGTTCACAGCCTCTGCAGTCAGGCGTTCCGTCGTAGTTGCCACAACGATTTTCGGCATACATCAAATTCCGGATGGATCATTGCTCCCTTTTCCAAGTTAGCAATCAGTTGCTTGGATGCAAAAGGGGCTTGAAGCGCACCTTTGGACCCGAGACCATTGAGAATCGCGAGCCGGTTGTTCTCCGGATGCGTACCGATGACGGGGCGGTTATCGACTTTGATCACGGGGCGAACACCCGCAGAGTGCGCGATGACTTCGTAATCGAATCCGGCAAATTTGCAGATTGATTGTTCGATCTCGTTGCGTCCAGCCAGAGTGGGCGATTCGTCCAGGCGGTCCCATGTGTAAGTGGTTCCTGTTTTGATCTCTCCGAATGAGGTGCGAAACAACCATTTTCCGCATTGAATAATCCTGTCATCGGTAAAGCCCTGGGCGCGTAGCGTCAAAATTTCGCCTTTAGCGGGATTAAGCTGAATCCGGTTGAAAAATGGATTCTCTGTAAGCTTGTAGCCTTCGCAGAATATCACCGCTTTGGCACTGTATTGCCGCCACCGAACTGAACCATCGGAGAGGCTCAACTCGTGGTAATCAAATTCGGTTTCAGCGAGCGAATCGCGAGTGGCCAGAGCATTTCGGGTCTGGCGGACAAAAGTTGGTACGTCGAGTTGACCTGCCATTGCAATTTCGAATCCGCCGAACCAAGGAGAATTCGAAGAAAAGCGTGGGCATTCGATTAAACCAAGGTATTTGGCGTAGTCGCCTGCTGAGAGGCGTTCCTTCCAGTGTGCCTGTTCATCGGCTGATTGGAGAAGGCGCAGCACCGTTTTCCGCTGGAAGAACGATGCGCCAAGAAATTGTTCGATCGAAGGATAAGTTGTGAATGCGTCTGCCAGGAGTTGATCGATGAGGAAAGGCCTGTTGAGTCGCTTTCCGGTAATTGGGTTGATAATACCAGCGGCTGCCAGCGAAGCGGCTGTGCGATGGGCGTTATCGATCACAAGAATCTTTTTTCGCGCCATTTGCAATAGACAGGCCAGGACCGAGCCGGCAAGTCCTTGTCCAACGATCAGGTAATCGACTTCGCGCACGCGATTCGTTTCAATTCAATTATTTCATTCTACTGCACCAAGTCTCGGACTTAGTGCACAAGTGCTCAAAGATAGATATCATCCGGCATTTGGAACGCGCTGCGGATCAGATTGATCGTGGGTGTCGGTTTGATCAGTACCTCCACCACATCGAAGCGATAGGGGACTCTTGGGTCGTTCAGGAGTCTTAGCCATTCTTTTGCGCCCCGGATGATCCGCTGCTGCTGCGCTTGAGTCACTCCGAGATGCGGGGCGCCGAACGCATCCGTGGTACGGGTTTTGACTTCCACGAATACAAGGGTTGCCGCTCTTCGATCACGGCAAACCAAATCGATTTCACCTCCGCGGCGTGCGCGGAAGTTCTTGTAGAGAATGCGGAATCCGCTCTTGCGAAGGTAATCGGCAGCGAGTTTCTCTCCGGTGCGTCCGAGTTCGAGCCGAGGATCTGCAGGTGCGCCCTGTTTCGGTGAAAAATTAATCAAAGAGAAAAGTGGTCTGAACAACCGGCTCAAACGAGCGGCGATGGATTGGACAAGGTCCATGAATCTGCAAGCTTTTGAGGTGGGCCCGTGTCCCATAGCCTTTGTTCTGGTCAAACTTGTACTGCGGATATTCGCGGTGCCATCGTTCCATCATACGATCGCGCGTCACCTTCGCAATCACACTGGCGGCCGCGATACTCAACGATTTTCCGTCGCCTCCGACAATCGCGGTTTGCGATTGAGCGAACGTGGAGACTGGCAACCCATCAATCAATAGATGTTCCGGTTGCACAGACAAAGCGGTGACGGCTCGTTGCATGGCCAAAATGCTGGCGCGCAAAATGTTCAAACGGTCAATTTCCGCCGGGTCTGCGACTCCGACGGCGTAGCAAACCAGAGCCCCTGGGCCGGTTAGCGCTTCGAAGAACGTGTTTCGCAGCTTTTCTGGGAGTTGTTTCGAGTCGTTAAGACCGGGGAGGGAAAAATCGGCGGGAAGGATTGCCGCTGCGGCGACGACCGGACCTGCAAGAGGGCCGCGTCCGGCTTCATCAACGCCCGCCACGAATTTGGTGCCTTTGGACCAGAGAAGTTTCTCGAATCCTAGGCCACAGGGCATACGCTCGACTGAGGGGAATCAGTTCTGCGACTTTTCTTTTACGGCCATCGCCTGCTTGCCTTTTCGGGCGCGCAGGTAATTGAGCTTGGAACGGCGGACGCTTCCTGCACGTTCGACTTCAATCTTGGCGATACGGGGCGAATGCAATGGGAACACCCGCTCGACACCTTCTCCATAGGAGATACGACGAACTGTGAACGTGGAATTGATTCCGGTGCCGCGTCTGCCGATCACGATGCCTGTAAAAAGCTGAATTCTTTCCTTGTCACCTTCGACTACTCGGGTGTGAACCTTTATCGTGTCGCCAACCCTGAACGACGAGATATTCGGCTTCAACTGCTCTTGTTCAATTTTCTGAATGATGTTCATGCGGTCCCTCCGGCTGCGTGGAGGGT
>CAVZKG010000003.1:0-104788 GCA_963775805.1 uncultured Verrucomicrobiae bacterium
GGACTTTTTATCCGTTGAACCTTTGCGCCCGGAAGTCTCAAAGACTAATCGCCGTCGGTTCCCAAAGATCAGCAAAAATGCCGCGGCGTGGCTGGAAGTTTACCGACAACGTGGAGGAGGCTCCGAAGGCAAGGTTTGCATCTACTCTGGGCGGCAACTCCATCTGCACCGAATCAAGAATTGGAATGCGGCCGGCATCGCGAAATGGATCCAACAAGGGATGCGTCACACATTTTGCTCAAACTGGTTGGCTTTGAACAAGGATGTCAACGAGCTCGTGCTCCAAAGCAGGAACACCGTCCCGATGTGCTTTCGCCGATAGGTTGCTTTCAAAGCTTTCATTGGGCGCGGCGAAGATTTTTACCGCTTTTTCAGCGGTCTCGGCCTGCACTGTTAGACTGATTAGCTTGCCATCTACGAAAAATTCGTACCGTGGCATCCCGCCAGACTGGACTGTTGCCGTATAAACAACAAGACTTTCGCAAAAAAGAGACAGTCACGAGTCGGATTCATCCTGCTTCTTTGAAAAAGCCTTGAGGGCGAAAGAAGTTTCAAGCCCTATCCAAAATCCCCGCGTCATTATTCGCCGGCGAATTTACCCGTGTGCCGATCGGCTCGAACGCAAGGGTTGAGTGTACAAACGGGATCAACGGTAATTCAACTCTTGGTGACGACAACGCACTTACCAGCCATGTTAGCTTTGTAAGGCATGTCCGTGAAATCAACGGATCTGGTTGTCATGAAAACCCCCAATGGTTTGTCTGGGTTATCCATAGCCCCCACCCAGCCCGGATTGCACAGTATGTATAAAGGTTTCTCCTTAGTGCCTATAGCTAATCCATCATTGTTCTTTCGTGGCTCTTCAACCCAACCCATGAGGATCTCTCGGATAGCGAGATCGGGCATCCATGTAGTTTGCCAGAAGGTCCATTCTTTTTGGGTCTGGGGCTTAAGTGTCCATGCGTGGATTTTATGCCATCTTTGGGCGGACCAATCTTGAATCGCTAGGTTGGAAGCGTATAGGTCGGAAACGGTGTCCATGTGGTGTTGACCGTAAGTGGTCATAAAGACACAGCGGGGATCTTCTTCAGCTTGTTTGTCTAAACCATATCCGCACAGTAGTCCCCAATGAGTAAAACCGTCTTGATCTTTTATGCCTCCGACTACGCCATCATCGTTGGCGGAGGTGTACGGGAAGACGATGGCGTCCCCGGCTTCGACCGAGGCAACGATTCCCTCCCAGAGTTGATCGGCGTCTCTAAAGGTTAGAATATTTGTGGCGATGCCGATGCTGGTGGCGAGCTTTTGCAAGTCATCGGCTCCGTTAATTTCACCGACTTGGCTTAGGCCCATTCTTTTGGCTCTCGAAAGAATGGAATCCGGGCGTTGTGCGGGAATAGAACCTCCTGCTTGCCACGTTTGGCGCCAGTTTGAATCCAAATCCTGTTTCTTGGCTGGTGGTATGGCGTAATGCTTGCCTAGAACTTTGGCCGCGGCATGCAGTGCATAAATGCCACAAGTCGCGCCTACTTGTTTGGTTACCAGCAAGCCGTTGCTGTTATTCCAAATCAGCTTGACCTTCTCAAAGCCATTTTCGGTTGGGTACTTTTCACAGTTAACGATGTTTTCACCAGGGATCCAAGGCACGATTAAGCTCCTTTGATAAGGCTCCTTGGTTTTAGTAGAAAATCAGATAGGGTTCAACTTGGAATGCAAGAGTTCGTTGGTCCGGAGTGAGTCTGAACTGACCGCGACATCGAGCGATTAAGACAAAAGCTCTTCCGCGCGCTCAAGCGCCTTGTTCAACGCGTGGATTGACCGATGATCCGGGGACTTCCGAAACTCTTTGATCGCGTCGACGAGGTCTTTTATCGCGGATTGCCGCTTTGCCAATACCTTTCGCACGCCGTCCTTCACAATACGGCCCTCGATGGCAATGTTTTTGACGGCCGACGGTGGAAGATCAACGCCAACTAAGTCCTTCAGAACCCGGCGCAGCTCTTGAAGATTCGCCCAGGCATTTTTGCGGGACGCTCTTGAAGCGGCGAGTTCGTCGAGAACGTCTTGAAGCTCCTTCGGATCCAGGGCCATTGCGCCATATGTTCAGACGAACACATGCCCTTCAAGTTGGAAATGCTGCCTCAAACAGTTCTCGTGTGAATTTTCCAAGACCGGGCTCTTTGCTCTCGTGAGGACCGACGACGTTCAAAGTCAGATCTCGTTGTCGCTCTCTGAGCGATTGAGCCGCGTCCGATTGGCCCGAATGGATGTGCAGAAGTCTGCCGGGCGGCCAGCGCATTTACCGAGGCGTGCGGGGCGTAAGATTTAATCTTAGCCAACGCGGTAGGGGCCGCTGCTTCCAGCGCCGTCTTGGCATCCGGCGAAATTTTAGCTAGGTCGAAGGACTTTCCCGGCACGATTCCGAGCCGGGCCATTTGCTGAAGGATCGAGTAGTCGTTGGAATGGGGTGGGTTCAACTTCATCAATTCTGCGAACTTGGCGAAGAATTCTGGAGCGCTCATCTTCTCGATCTGCTCGACCGGCGCACTCATATTTTGTCGCGCATCAAATACTCCCTTCCGCGGTTCGAACCGCTTTTTTCTCCATTCACCTAGCGGAATGGCCTTCAATCCCGCCTGGAATTTGTGTACGTTATCATAATCCCTTTTGCCGTTTGTCTGCGTACGTCCAATAATCCAACCTTCTGAGGTTGGAGCTTTTATGTCAGTTACCCCTGCAGGCAACTCGCCGCGCCAACTGGGGCCAGTAATAGCGTAGGTCTGTGGCTCTGTGCCGGAAGTGCGCTTGCCGGGCGACGCAAAAATGTCGGTCCACATGTCCAACATGGGCAACAGATAATAACGGCCACCGGAATCTGGGACATCAATTATCAGCGGCTCTTTCGACACGTCGAACCAAAGAAACGAATAGAGCGTGTCAGCGTTTGCTCGCACGACGTCGGTGAAGGTCGCGTCCGGGAAGTCCGGCGCATGGTAGAATTGATTCATCGGCGCGTGCTTCGTCCTTGTGTCCGGAATTATCGTATTGGTTTGGACTTTCCGAGTGATGTCCATTAAAACGAGCGGGTAAGCGTAAATATACGTGTCGACCGCGATTTGCTTGGCATCATCCGTCGTAACAGGCGCCAGGGCAGTGGCCAAGTGTGCCACGAATAAACTAAGCAAAAGGATCGCTGAGTTGATGCACGCTTCAGTTTTCACCCCTTCAACGCTAGAAGCGCGAATCTATAATCTCCATAAAATTCGACCCTCAAAAGAGGCCTTCTACAGGTCCGACGGCTGTTATGAACTGTTCACAACGGCTAGGCGCCCGAACTGCCGCGGTCCTGCTTCTTCAGAAACGCCGTGATTGCAGTCCTGAAATTTTACATATGCTCGCCCTTGGCAGCTATTAGAGCCTTTTTGGTCGCTATACTCTAATTTGGGACGTCAACAGCGTCATTTTCGTTGACGTCGATGATGTCAGTGGCGTCTCTCCCGAGGATGAGACGAATCTAAGCTGAAGATACCCGCAAATCGTATTCGTATCGTGCCCGCTGAAATACACGGCACGACCCTGCGCCACCCAGGAGCGGACGATAGCGAGAGTCCCTACGATCGCACCCGGGATAAAGTGCCTGACATTCCCGAAATCCAACGTGATTTCCGACGCAGAGTAACCGGGCAGCAAAAGTTCGATGTACTTCGTCAGTGTGTATCGCAAACCCACGTTGGAAGAGGAATCTCCATCGGGAGTAAGTCGGCAAGTCGCGTAATCTTACGAATTATTGAGAGTCACTCGGTGGATCGCAAGCCGCTTTCGCTAGTTGAATAAAGCATTTCCTTAGGAAAAACAAATTTTAACGTGATGCATACGTGACGCAATCAGAATAACATTTAATTCTGAGCGTTTTGAACCATAATTTAACGCTTTTACTGACAGTAATTTATGCCGAGGAGGGGACTCGAACCCCTAAGGATTGCTCCACCAGATCCTAAGTCTGCATTGGTACGTAGGCAAATAAGCTTGCCTTAGGGAAAAACTGTGTTATGTGTACCAATAGATACCCGCTTAACGAGATTGATTCCGCAACATTCCGTAGACAGAACCTATGCCGGCTAAAGCTTCTCTTATTCCCAAACATCGTCCGCGCCTCGAAGCGCTCGGACAATCGGCGTGGGAACTTTCCATCCCGCCCTCTTTGTCAGATACAGGGAAGGAGAAGCGCCTCTTCTTCCCGACAAAGAAGGCAGCAGCACTCACCGCGATGCAACTCCAGAACCGCCAAGATAACTTCGGCCTCTCTTTGTCGGCGGTGACGCCCGTTCACATCGCCGAAAGCGCCGAAGCACTCAAAGTTCTGGAAGGGACCGGGCTCAGTCTTCTGGACGCTGCGTGGATCGCCAAGGAAGTGCACGGACGCCGTACCGCAAGCATTCCCTTCCTTGAGCTGTACAATCGCTTTCTTGAAACCAAGAGCCATTGTCATCACGACTATCAAGGTGCTCATCGCCAGCATCGGGACCGCTACCCGCAACTGCACGCCAAACTGGCAACGGATATCACGACCGCCGAACTGGAAAAACTCTTGAAGCCTCTCGGCCTCGGAGCTCGCGATCACGCCATCAAGTATTGGCGGGCCGTGTTTAACTACGGAATCCAGAAGAAGATCTTGCTCGAGAACCCGATTGACGATGTCGATAGAAAAGAGTCTGTCTCCGACGAGGCCGCCATCATCTCCAACGCGCATGTTCGAGGATTGCTCAACTACGCTCTAGATTACGACCTCCCACTCCTGCCCTATTTCGTGTTCGGCTTTTTCGAAGGACTGCGGCCCGATGGCGAGCTTCTTAAACTCGATTGGGACGCTGTTCGTTTCGATACCAAAAAAATCATCATGACGAGGCGGATCACCAAGAAGAAGCAGACCCGCTATCCGGAACTCAATGACACTGCGATCGCCTGGCTGCGTGCCTACGAGGCCCGAGGTGGCGTTTTATCTGGCCCGGTAGTCACCTATGGCGAATCAGCCTTACGAACCGCCAGAGTCAAGGCCCAGCAAGCAGTCGGCATGAATGGTTGGGTGCAACAAGGCGCCCGGCACACGTTCACCTCCCACTGGCTTGCCCTCTACAAGGACGAGAACAAGCTCGCCCTCATGAACGGTCACTCACGCGATGTGATGTGGGATTCTTACGTGCATGGCCTGACCGAGGAAGAGGGTCGGGCTTACTTCGACATCCTGCCGCCGGATGGGAGCCGAACCATCGTCCCCTTTGTCGCGAGCACTTGAAGAGAGGACTAATCATGCTCCCAGGCGAACCTCACTGGCTTCTGTTACCCGCATTGCGGCTCGGTGCCACTAAGATGCCCTTAAAAACCCAAAACGGAACCCCCAGAACCATGAAAACCACCGCGCACCACCGCACCCCGCTCGAGGCATTGACCCAAATCGCCGAGCGTGAACCTTATCGGTTCTTTAATCAGACCGAACTCGCGCAGATTCTGCACTTGGACCGAGCAGTAATTCGCGAAGTTCAGCACGGCGGCGCCCCGTTTTTCAAAGGCAAATCCCGGCCCGAATGGATCTTGGAATGGATTAGAGACCAATGGTTGAGCCCTGCCTTTCAAGCTGGTAAAAAATCAGGAGCATCACGAACCAAGGAGATACTGTCGCGTCACGCGACAGTATCTCCTGCAATACCGACCGTCCGAGAGAAGACGGGCTCTGGCGGCTTCTGAGCCAAAGCGGTGCGGCCCCCCGCGCACCGAAACAAAGCGAACGAACCTTTTCCGATTGCGAGCTAGGGCCGAAGATTCATTGACAACTAATTGACGTGGATTGCCCCAGATTAAAGTAACTGCCCCTTACCAGGGTGAGACGCATCACGCGTCTGACCCTCCGAATAAGAAGCCAACGGTACGCGAGAAACGTGAAGCTAACCTCCGACACAATCTGTGTCGAAACCTCAAAAGAAGTTTCGAGCCAAATGTCAAAGTCCAAAGCAGTCAAGCTGACTCGGAGACTCCCATAAGCTGCACAGCTTTGGTGCGTGAAATTTGAGCCTTTTTTCCTCTCCCGCCTTTTTTCGGCTCAGGATAAGCAAATGCGACAGGCGTCCTTCTGAAACCTTTTCAGAAATTGAAAAGGTTCTCTTCTTGCCTTGCTTTGGCTCAGGATACGCAAATGCGACAGCCATTGCTTGTTGCCCTTTATTCAATTGCCGGCGCTGACTAAACCCCGCGGAATCCGCGGCCTTTCCCTTCGCTATCACCTGGAACCTGCTCCGTTCACCAAACAGCCCGTGGGGTGATCCACAAAGATTGGCGGTCCTGGTTCACCGACGCTCGGTTCCTGCCTGGGGCCATGCACGGATTCGATCAGCTCGCGAAACGATTGCAAGAGTCTCGTTTCCTCCACGACGTCGGACACATCAGCCGGCTGTCGTCGCAAGTCGAAGCGTCGCCGGCCGTGCCCGACCATCTCTAGACTTTGAATCGAGGCGTCGATTGCCTCGAGCAACTCGACGTCCCAAGAAAAGGGCACGCCTTGGACCTTGCGCACGTTCGCTTGCGCGCTCAATCTCGCGGTCAACCATTCCATTCCCGAGGCTCTTTTAAAGCTCATAAAACATCTCAGAGAGGCAGGGCCAGCGAGTCAGGCGCCAGCCCGCCCCCGCGACCGCGAGGAGACAGTTTTTCATCGGTTGTTTTCCTCGGCTTCCATTTTTTGGCGGGCCTCGTCCTGCATTTCGTCGAGCAGTTTCCCGGCTTCAGCCATAAGCGTATCGGGGTGGCCAAACACCAGGTCGATGATCAGCGGACCGTCGCAAATCAAAATCAAATCTTGCCGCACCTTCACAGCTCGCAGCAGACCCGCCGGGCCAAATGTGAAATTTCGATTCGAGGTTCGCAGAAACTCGTGTGGTTGGACGGGCCGGCCACTGGCCGACGTGAGGATTTCGCCGGGATGCAGGTAACCAGGATCGTTCGCCGCTTCACTGGCAATCACGCCATCGGCGTCATGACCGTTACCGCCCGCCGAAGACGTAACGCTTTCTACGTCCTTTTTTTTTGAGGAATTCTCCGCGGGCTCGATCGGCCTGCCGTACGGATCGACGAGCGCGCGGAAACCTTGGGCGCCGAGCTCTTGCCCTTCGGTGGCGCCGGCCGCATGGAAGTTGCCGCTCGCGAGTGAACGCCCTCTGGGAACCTCGACCTTTCGCTTTCGCGCGGCCACCGGCTCAATGACGCGGCCCTCAGCGTAAAGAACAACGATGTCCGGCTCGTTCATTATTCGGCCAATTCCCATTTGTCCATGTATCCGTGCCCGATATATTTTTTGGCGTAAACCCAAGGGAAATAAAACGCCATTCCGGGTGGCACCTTGATTCTCTCCCCACCTTGAGGCACAGGCATATGCATCCCTGGTTGCACGGTAGACGGTTTGATTTTCACCAGAACCATAACGCCGTCAAATTCGCTCGGCTGAACCCAGTCGTTTGTCGTCATCGGCCATGGGCGAAACGCTAAGACGCCACTTCCAGTCCGGCCACAATCGATATAAGGGTCGGGCAGAAAAACCTTGCCCTCTTTCCACCAGCCGCGGATCTGATCATCGATCTGGGCACTAAAGGTTTCAGGCGCGATTGTCTCGAGCCGACCTTTCTTGTCCCTATCGGTCCGGCCTGGGCGATACGTTCGCCCTTCGAAGAAAACATCGGCCTGCGGAATGACCAGGCGCTCGTCGATGTCCCATTGAATAACTGGCGGATTATCCTGCGCGGCCTCCAACTTTCGCCGCAGCTGACGCGGGAGATTCTCAGTGGTTTGCATGAGCGTTTTATCTCCTACCCTTCGGGCCGTTCGTCGTCCGTAATTCGGATTCGGTCGGCGAGGCCGCGGTCGGCTCTGGTGGCGCTAGTGTTGGCCCCTCCAGGCGCTTGGTGTTTTGCGTACGTGGTTGGCCCGGGGGCACAATCGAACCAGCGTCAATGTCGATCACCCCGAAAAAACGCGGATTGCGCAGGCAAAAATTACAGAATAGATCGGCTGTTATGTCGACCTGGCCGCTAAGCGCCTGCGTGTACGGATTCACGGTAATTGTTGCGCTATCCGACCATATTCCGACGACGCACATGGGCCAGGCGCCGAAGAAAATATGATTGCCCTGGATGCCATTCGAACTGTGCGCGTTGGGTAAGGCTTCCCATTGACTTCGGGCGCTGCCGCTGGTCCATAACGGACGGTCCCTTAACGCCTTCTTAACCGTCGGATTCGTCACGAACCCAAAATTGGCCAGCCCGATATCTTGCAGCTCGATCAACCCTTCGGCTTGAGTGAAAATGTCCCAGCTCGCCGTATTGGTGCCGATATCCAGTCGCCAAATTCCTTGCGTGTTGATGATTCCATTCGGCTGATCCGGATTCGCCGTGCTCTCACCGTAGAAAATCATACGGTCCAACATGCTTGAGCAGGAACGCGCGAGGTCATTTATCAAAAAAGTGTCCGTATCCGGACCCCCGCCAATCAACAATTGACGTGATACCCGGATCGTTCCGCTAACCCGTTTCGGCCCGCCTAAAAAAACCTGGCTAAACTCAGGATCGGTTATCGGTGAAAAACCAACTTCCGGAATCCATTCGGGCTCTGGGAGCGCCGTCAGGGCAGCAATACTCAGATTTTCGCGTAACCCGGTTAATACGGTCGCGCCCGCCGAAATTGCACTCGACCACGTGAGCAGTGGACTCGAACGTTGCAAAGCATGACCCACCAAGTTTCCGCCACCGGTACTCGCCACCCCGCCGGGAACACCAGGCGGATAAGGTTGCGCCACCAAATCGCGCCCAAACGGTGCGTGAATGATCTCGGCCCCAGGCCCGGCGCCAACTTGCGGCAACCAACTGTGTGAACCTTTGTTAGCCTCACGGGTCCGCATTTCTTCAAAATGAAATTCCGCTTCGCGTCCAGTCGGCGTACCCCGCTGCAACACGTCACGAATTGCGCGGCTGATCGAGTAAGATTTCTCAGACATAGGCTTTCTCCAGTGCTCGCTTGTGTTTGGCTTTGTACCCGGCAAGCGCCGCAAAGTGATGCTTTAACGCTTTCTCCGAAATTGAAAACAGCGGCCGCCCATCTGCCATTCGAGCATCTGCATTCAGAATACCCTCCTTCAAAAGCCGGCTCCCGAGTTCATACGAAATTCGCAAAACCTCTCGGTAAAATTTGACCTCTGATTCGAAGGTGTAGGTATCCACGTTGGGACATGATCCTAACAACGTTTCGTTGTAAAATCACGCTGAAGAGTTGTAGACTTTCCACCTCGCAGGTAGTTGCGGAATTTAAGTAGGGTGGAAAGTCTTTTTTCTATACGACATCGATTCACTACTGATTCCCAACGGTCCACTCGGCACGTATCGACTTGAATTCTTGCCCGAAAGAAGAGATCCGATTTCTGTTATTCCTGAACCCGATCAGCTCTTTGAATTTTGGGAGTTTCGGTCGGAGATACGCATGGCGCTCTCGATGACGACGATCTAAGGTTCCCTCCTCAACGCCCAGATCCGCGACCATCTTCTCGCGAACGGTTGGGAGTTGATCGGGGTACACGGACGCGTTACGCGTCTCTGTACCTTTCTTTTTCGCGTGGCGCGTCTTTAAGATGGGTTATTCCACCGCAGGCAACCGAATTAACCCGCCGTCGAATCGTCCAAACCTCTCGCGCATCGAGAGCCGCAGCCTGGAAATTAAGCGGTGTTCCTTCTCTTGCTTATCGCGAGTATTAGCCTCTTCCAGGAGAGCTTCCTCAAGCAGCCCCAGGTAGGTTTCAAAGACCAGTGCCAGATCGCTCACCGGCAGAATCAGCCCTTCATACTCAGGTGGCACCAGTGGCTTGATGTCTTTCAGGCCCCGCTTGAACAGCTCGACGGCGACGGGGTTCAGGGTGCCTTCGCCGCTTTGTTCTACCTCCCAGATCGATTCCCTCGGGGTCGGTTTCCTGTCCGGTTTCCTTCTCACGCTCTTTCGTTCTAGCCTCATACGCTTCATCTAACCAGCTGCAAAGGACACTCGACCATATTTCGCGCCGATCCCTGTTCTCTCGCTCGCCGCCCACGCGAAAAGAATATTGCGGTTCCAGCGCCCAGCCGTGCCTGACCCAGAACTCTTTAGCTACCCCGCAGAGCTGGCCAATAAAGCGTTTCTTGTCCTTTTCAGCTAACGCGTCGCTGTACCAGATCGCACCCGAGATTGCCTTAACGATTGCGGCACAGAACTCAAGCACCGCTTCGCGCTCAATCAGCCGGCCTTCGGCTTCCCTCACCTGCAAGGCGGTCAGGGTGGCTTTATAGCCCATGAAGGACGCATGAGCCTCAAGACTCTTTTCCTTCGAACTATCGCCATTGGATCCCTGGCTCTCGACCAGCTGGGCCAGCGTGAACCCCTCACCGCTCGGCTCGATCCCGCGGGATTTAAGCGCCTTGCGTAACGTGATGGCGTGCACCCCGAGCTCAGCCGCAGCCTGGGCAAGGGCGTAACGGTGCAACGTTGCTGTGCTTTTCACCTCTGACTTATTGAGTCTACTCAGGACTTAATTGTCAATAACACGTGTTTTTCCGATGTTATGCCACACTCAACTAGGGCCCACAGGTTTCCCCCATGGGGGAAAACTCGGAACCGATTGCCGAAAGGGTTTTGCGGCCACTCGCCAAACTTGAGCCCGAAGAGCAACGCGAAGCATGGGTGATTGCCACCGATGGCGATTCACAGGTAAACACATTAAAAATTTCTGTATATAATATGGTAAGATTCTTGGGCTCTCCGAGTCAGTCTCTTTTGAGGCTTCCAAGGACCCATCGACTGGAGCCGCCAAATCCCGCGTTTGGCGCGCATTAGCGCCTCCTACACGCGTCGGAGCACTCCGACCTGGTCACTTGTTCCACCTCAGGATTTGAACTCGGCCAGCCGCTCGGTGATCGCCGTGAGGTGTTCGCTCAAATGCTCCCGTTCCTCTGCACTCAAGTGCGTGACGTTGAGGAGACGCAGCCGTTTCTCTAAGAAGGCGAGGCCGGTCATGATGTAGCGCAGCTGGCCCTCATCGGTGTTCCCTTTGGCAGCCTGATTTGGCGACTGAATACGTGCGCCAATTAAGGCTTGGGATTACCGTCGAAATGGATGTTGTTGAAAAAGCAGTATTCACTGAATTTGTGCTCGGCCAAACGCTAGATGCAGCGAAAGAAGCCGGAGATTTACAGCACGGTGGCAATCGGAAATCAAGTTTACTAATGGTAAACTTGAATCAGTTACTTGATGTTTTTAGCGGAACGAACTACTGCGTCGATGGCGTCCAGTTTCGCGCTGAACTGAGCGAAATGTATCCGAGCCCATTTTATGGGAACCAGCGGCACCCGACCATCGCGAAGATAGAGCCAAACATTGACCCGAGCATCACAGGAAGCACGAACACACTCCAGCCCGATATTGCCTGGGTGACAGTAAGTGACGCCCTTGGGATCAATCCCGCAAAGGAGCAGGTTAGGGTGAACACCTTCAACTGGTGGCAAAGAGAATACTTTCAACATAGTGGTCGGTTTTATTTACGGACGTCTCGGACGGGTAATTCCCGAGGGGACGCACTAATACATCTCGGACGGGTACAGACCCAGTAGGGGGCACCCGCGGTAATACATCTCGGACGGGTACAGACCCAGTAGGGGGCACCCGCGGTACTACTTTACGGACGGGGTCTGACATATTCCCGCTCTGCCGCGGATGGCTTTCCATTTTCCCCAGCGGGGAATATGTCAGACCCCGTCCGAAAGGTCCGAACGGACGTCTCGGACGGGTAGCTAGCGGACCCCGTGTGAACATTTGGTGTTCTGTGGAACATTTGTTCATTTCTGTGGAACATTTTGTGGAACATTTCTCCGAGGTTCAAATCCAGCGGACTTTCCAGTAACCGCGTCTGTTTTTGCCATTTCGTTTCAGATCGTTGCACCTTGCAGCGCTGAAATTTCGCAACATTAGATCGGGTAAGCGTTTCTCGGCTGTTGCGGAGGCAACGGGCGTCCACTGCTTGACCTTGATGCAATCGGCGATGTACTTGGTGACGATCTCCTCAGTCGTCAGCGAATAATGTTCGCCGTTGCTCATCTTGCTATCGTCTCGAGTGATTTCGTTGGTAACGAACAAGCGCAGGCTGTCGGACTCGGCGAGCAGATCGCTGACCCGCTTTTGTTGAGCGGGTGTCAGGATAACGTCGCCGGATTTGGCGTAATCTCCGAAAAGCATCGAGAGGCCATTAATGCACCAGTTGAGGATTCCGGGTGCTTCCCGGATGAGGAGGTATTTATCAATCTCGAAAATGCGCTGGCCAGCATAAGGATTATCGAAACGGATAATGATGATCCGGCGTTCCCAAGCTTTTTGATCAGTATCCAGGAAAATGCACAGTCGGCAGTTGCTGGTGATGATGATATTAAAAACGCCTTGGACGGGAAATCGTAGATTGCTGCCCTTGGATTCACCTTCGAGCGTATCGTTGCCGACCAGCGATTTAACTACATGCGCACCGGGTTCGTTTAAGAAATTGCCTTTGACGTCCGGGCCAACAAGCAGGGTCCGCCCAACCATGCGCCCGATCTCAAAGCGTTCGTTAAGAAGTTGGGTGCGCAGTGTGTAAACGTTCCGCGGCCCGACGATACCGTTGATGATTTGGACCAGTGAACTTTTAGAAGAGCTGCCGACACCGTCCAGAATAACAAAGCGCTGGCTCAGGTTGCGCCCCAGCAGACATTGCCCCGCGTACTTTTGCAGCAGGACTGCGTCATCTGGTGGAATATGGCCGAGTATCCTTTGTTGAAACTCCGGACACTTTGCTTTTTGATCAAAATTGATCGGTGATCGATTCCGGCAACGGTGATCGGGTGAAAATGCCTTAATCTCAAATTTGCTGCCGTCTCGGGCAAACTCCAGTGAACAGTTGCCCAGATGCGCGAAATAGGATGGTTGATTAAAAAAGTCGCGTTCCTCGACCTGGCCGCGCAGATGAGCGATTGCGCCGGCGAGTTTTTCGGCATTACGAAATTGCTCTAGTGCTCCAAATCCCGACCAGTTTTGCGCGGCATCCAAAATAAGCGCACCCATTTCGGTGCGAATTAGGTCAGAGCTTTTCGGACTAAAATTTCCGGAACCCGACCCGTAATCGTAAAACTCACGCTCGCACGGTTCGAAAATGACTTTTTCCTGGTTCGCAGCGTAAAAAGCCGCCCAGAAAGGTTCGTTCAATTTCGACAGTTGCCCTTTGGAGTTTTCGTAGCCGGGCACCCCGTAGTCCTTGATGATGGCTTTGATATTAATCTGCTGATTCATTGGAAACCCTTATTGGTAAAAGATTGGGGTTCCGTCGGCGGACGGGTTGAGGTAAAGGAGCTCCTGCAAGCGGTCGCCGCGGTAACAGTTGGGATTCCGGGTGAGGCGGACTGCGGAAAGCGCAGCGTCATCAGCGCCGAGTTGAACTAATGGTCGTAAGACGTCGCGTTTCCAGATGTCCCATTCTGCTTTGGATGTGCAGTTTCCGCGGATCAACGCGTGCGCGCTGATGCCGGCGCTATCGGTGATCGAGACTATCGGAAGCTCGAGCCCGACTAAGATTTTGAGCCAGATTGGATACCAGATATCTTTCGGCTCGTGATCGCATTCGAGTACGCCATATCGGAACGAGGTGACTGATTCCTCGCTGCGGTAACTGTCCCTGGCCTGGCGCGGATTGAAATGTTTTAGCCCGTCGACCGGATTGCAGAGGAACCAGGCGCCATCCGGCCAATGGATTTGGCTCCAGCGCTCCATTCTGATTTTATCGGGCCAACAGTTACCCTGGCTTTTGTAAACGTTGAACAGTTGTACTTTTTCTCCGGGCTCGGTAATCGCTCGGAGATAATCATCGGTCGAGCAGGTGACGGAGAGTGGCGAGCGGACCTTCAGCCATTCCGGCGTGATGTCGATCGGAACCCGCGCCGCTCTCTCTCTAGCCAAGTCTGGGCTGAATTCAGGTACACGTCTGCTTCGGGTAACTTTCGGATCTTTGAGCCATTCCTCGCGACGTTCAGCAGCACTTTTGCCGCTCGGTTCCCATTTGAAGGGGGCTGAATTCCTGACCGCGTCGGGTATCTCGTGCGGTTCCAGGTCACGCCCGCAGTTGGCGCTCTTGTCAGCCAGAATCGCGCAGATTTCCTCTGGCGTATGGTAGCGATGCAAATAGCGCGCAACCCTAAAGAGCCATTGGTGGATACCCGAATGCTTTCCTTTTTGTGACGTCGGGCAACTCTCGAGCAGTTCTTGCAGGAATCGCGGATACCCGCCCTCAGTTCCGGCCATGAGTACCGCCTTTCAATTGGCTGATCAGCCGCCCTGCTTCGGGTTTTGATAGGTTCGTGGTGTCGCCCTGGTAGCCGAGGTAACGCAAAAAATTCTTCTGCTTATCGCTGGCCGGCGTGCTCTCGGCGTGCCGCACAATAGCGTCGATAATCGCCGACGCGTGCCCGCGATCCTGTACGATGCCGAGATCCACCCGGCAGAGCTTCAGATAGGCCAATTGCTTCTCACTCGGCTCATCGAAATGCCAACGCATCGTGGGAGCGTAGTGCTCGAGCTCCGGTGCCTGATAGGCAATGATGATATCGACCAGATCCAGGAGATCTGTGATTTCGCCCCGAAGCTTTCGGTGCGCGAGAACCTGTTGCGCCAGGGACCGTTCCCGCGACTCATCCAGTGCGCCGACCAGATCGCCGTCGGTTTCTTCCAACATTTTTGCGACCGCCTGGCGCTCGCTCTCATCATGGCTGATCAGGTCAACCGGCTTGACCAGATTGTGGGCCCGGCTGAGCCAGAGGAAATCGAGCAGTAACAGGTTTTCTTTCCCTGGATGAATCCGGGTGCCACGGCCGACCATTTGCGCATAAAGCGATCGGATCCGCGTCGGCCGCAGACAGATCACGCAATCGACGGAGGGCTCATCGTAGCCTTCGTTGAGCAGCATCGCGTTGACCAGTACGGACGTCGTGCCCTGCTTGAATCGGGCAAGCTTTTCGGCGCGGTCACTGGAAACACCGCAAACCGATTCCGCGGCGAACCCGTGCAGGCAAAGGATCTCGGCAAACTGGTCGGCGATCCTGATCAGGGGGACGAAAACCAGCGTCTTGCGGCCTTTGGCGTGCGCGGCGACCGCAACCGCGATCTTTTCCAGGACGGGCTCGAGGGCGGCCGCGACTTCTTCCTCCGAAAAGTCACCGGCGCGCGTGGATACGTCCGTGATATCGATCTGGATCGGAACGGTCTGGACCTTGACTCGGGCCAGGTAACCCTGGCGGATCAGATCAACCATCGAGATCTCGAACGCGACATCTTGAAAGAACGTCCCCAGATTCCGGGTATCGCCGCGGTCCGGGGTGGCGGTCACGCCGAGCACCTTGGCGCTTGGAAACCGTGCCAGGACCCGTTGATAACTGTCGGCGAGAACATGATGGGCCTCATCCACGATCACGGTTGCGAAATGATCGATCGGAAAGCGCTCCAGCCTATTCTGGCGGGCCAATGTCTGAACTGATGCAACCACGATCCGCGATTCCAGTGATGCCCGCTCTTGCGCCTTTTCCTTAACCGCGAACAGTCGGCGGGCCCGGTGAAGTTTATCGATTGCCTGATCAATCAGCTCGTCGCGATGGGCGAGAATCAGGACCCGGCCATGAACTTGACGTTTGTCGGCGATATCGGCAAACGTGACGGTTTTCCCTGAGCCCGTCGGCGTTACGCCGAGCACGCGGTCAAACGTGATCCAGGACTTTTCGGTGCCGGCGACTTGCACATCCTGGTATGGGCGAAGCTCGTAATTTTTTGGATAGACTGCAACCTCATCGGCGGTGTATGTCTCTGATGTCATTAGTAATCCCTCCTTTGGGGTTTGTGTTCGAAGCTGCGTAAAAAATCATTGGCGACCGCCGGGCGATAGCCACCCGGTGGTCGGCAGCGGTGTTAAGTATCAAGCGCCTTGCGGGCGATCAGCCGCCGGCTCGCGGTGGCGAAATCCTCAGTTAGAAATAGGCAAGCGGTCGTGATCGGCGGCAATGCCGTAGCCAGGCCTCGAGAGCTGCTCTTTTGAGTGAGAGGTAGTGTTAGGTGTTTTCATAATTTGTACTTAGAGCAAGTTTAGGGATTTGAAGAATTGCTCAGCCTGTTGTTGAACTGCGATGATTTGTGCCGAATCAGCTTCTTCGGCTGCGAGCTCCTGATTGTAGAGATCGATATCAAGCACCTCGTTAATCGCCTTGGTCAGCGTTTCTGCTAGGTCTCCAGGATCCATCGCCTCGAGCTCGTAGGCATCGGTAATATCGTACTTATCCACGAACGCGGAGTAAGTTGGGCTGGTGTCCTTAGCCTCCATTGACGGCTCAAGAGAAAACTCCTCTACTTGATCAATCGTCAGCGCGACTTTGTAAGCCTCGATACGATCTCCCTGGATTCCGAAATCGCGCCGGAAGCTTTTCACCAGGTCTTCTGCAATTGCGTCGCCGGCGGGATCCAGGTCGCTCACGATGAGCAGGACGAGTTTTTTCTTTTTGCTGACCAGGTACCGGTCACGAATTGCCTTCTTTGGCGGGAGCGACGACATGCCGCGGGTGATGGTCAAGGGAATCGTGTGTTCGCTAGCAACATCTTTGAGGATCGTTTGGACAGTCAATTTCTCGGCGATGATCTCGATATGATCCGGTTGCGATTGCACCCGGTTGCGCCAATAGCCTTTCAGGAATCCTTTGAATTCTTGCCGGAAAAATTCAGCAGGATTGATAAAACCTCCATGCGCGCTAACCGGTCGCGTGACATCCTCTATCGCCTCCCACGGGATCAAGCCGTTGATCCGGCCACGAGCCAGCAGATCAGTTAGGCTGCGGTATGACGCCTTGTTGTTGAGATATTGTGAATCCGCCTTTGAGGCATGCGTGAGCGGCGCATTGGGACCTAGCAACCGATAATGAATCTGCCGATCGGAGAGCGGCCAATATTCCCGCTGCTCGCGAAGGACCCTGCGCACAGCGTCAAGAAACGGTTGCTTGGCCGAGCTGATTCTGCAGCGTTCCCCATCATAGTCCGGGTCAACGACGTCCAGGGTGTTACCCTCTCGTAATTGGTCCTTCTCCTTCCGATCGTTGACGATCTTTTGGTGCGCCTCTTTCGGATCGACCTTTACAAGCGTCTCATGCAGAAGTTCGCTCGCATTCTTAATGCGCTGTGAGTTCATCTCGACTAACAGTTTCAGAAACTCGTCCCGATTCTCGGCCCGGCTGACCGGATGAACCCGAACTGGTACATGATCAAGTTCGGCGAGCTGGGCGGCCATCCGTCGCCGGTGACCACTGATGATGAACCCATCGCGGCTAATCAGGATCGGTTCTTGGATGCCGCGCTCTTTAATCGAACGGGCAAGCTCATGGATGTCCGGGTCATCCCAGGCGATCGCGTTATAGACAGTGTCATTTTCCGGCGCCGGCGTGATCGAGTCGAGCCGGCGAACTTGTACATGGTCATTTTTCAGCTCGAGTTCGAGTTGACTGTCAAAAGCCGATTCGCCTTCTTCCGCTTGATCCGATGCAGTGTGTTTCGAGAGCATTTTTTCCCATTCGGCACCGAAAATTTCTTGAAAGAGGTCTAACGGATCACCGTTTGCGAACATTTTGTGGCCCTCCTCCCTAGTTCATTCCGCTTGCCAGTTGAGCTTCGGCGTCGCGCTTGAACCGGCGCCACATGCGCCAGTTTTTGACAATCCAATCGTGGGAGAATGCCGGCGCTGCAAAAAGCACCATGACGCAGCCACATGAAAGGACCCTGGTATCTTCCGGAGTTGCGAAAATATTCCTACCGCGGATCAGGCGCTTACATTTGCCACAAGTCTTGCCGACGCTGTGGAGCGGTTTGTAGTTGGAGTCCTCGCCGTGCAGGACAATGTGAAGACCGGGCGAGAAACTTAACAGCCGGCCGGCATCATGGCCTTGGAGATCGACGTACTCGTTTATCCAGACGTTCATGATCCAGCCTCCCCTGGTTCGCGGAATACGATGCGGTCTCGGGAAGAACCTGTGAGGTGCCGAAGCACCATCAAGAGGTTGGGCGGCACAAATTCCCGGCGCCGGTGTCGCGCTTGCTTGAATTGCGCAGTTGCGCGATTATTTGAGAGACGTTGAGTCAGTTGCATAATTCGAAGCGGAGCCGGCCTGGCGTGAGAAATCAGAGCCGGCTTCGTGGGTTTTAAGGGTTGGAAACGAAGGATTCATTTAGCGTGCTCCTTCATCGCACGGCGTTTCAAAGCGGCGGCACTCAGAGGCGCCGGCATGCTCTTTAGAATAGCGTCGGCTTCTTCAACATCGATAAGCACGACGCCGGCGAACTTGTATTTCGGAATCAATCCGTCATCAAGATACGAATATATCGACCGCCAATTGACATCGACCCTTTTGGCATAGTTCCTGGGTCGCATGAACTTTTGAAGGATAGGCTCTTTTGTCATAGGTTTCATTTGTACACGATGTATTGGTACAGCGAATAATGTGGAAACAGCAAGGAGAAACCCGCATTTAGGACAAATCAGTATCTATTGCACAGGTCTATTGTCTCGTGTATGAATGGCGTATGCCTGCTACACGTCCAAATCGCCGCGACAACCCTTTACGCAAACTTCGAGAGATCCTCGGCGAGGAAGGTCAACCGATGCACCAACAAGAGTTTGCTGATCGGATCGGCGTGTCAGTCGCCACCGTCCGTTCGATCGAGGCCGGCCGCCGAAAAATGACCGAAGACAATTGCCTCAACCAGATTTTTGTGACGCTCAAAGCTACCTGGAACGAGCGGGACCAAAATTGGCACGTTTTGGGCGGTAAATGGCTTTACGAGAAAAGACACAGCACCGCATTAACCCAGGAAATGGATCCCGAGGATCCCTATTGTGACGACCTGGCGTTGCACCGGTTGGTTGAACGGCTCTTTGATGTATTTGGCGCCGCGACCAGAGAACAACGTCAGGCGCTCCTGATCTATCTGACCAAACACCTGGCCGATATTTGTGCGGGATCGGGCCTTGAGCCGGATTTAAGCAAAACCGACTTGCACTGGTATTCAACAGCCGGCCCGTGGGTTTGGGGCAAAGCTTTACCTAAAGGCATGGTATTCTGGCCGCGCTATTGGGACGCCTCGGGACATGAGCGGCCGGACCCAGGACCACATACTGACGCGGGCGGAATATTCGACTTTCGGGAACGGCGCACTTTCAGTCCGGATCAATATCCAGCCCACACAATTGCCGAAGCCGAAGCAATTTTCGCCTCTAGGCATTCAGGGACAACAGGCGAAGATGGGAATTTTAGCCGTAGTTATTCCGTAGACAAACAGGACAAGCCGAAAAAGCGCTCGAAGAAAACGAAGGAATATCGGCTGGAGATCGAGTCCTAGAGCGGGTTCTTGCCGAGGAGGGGACTCGAACCCCTAAGGATTGCTCCACCAGATCCTAAGTCTGGCGCGTCTGCCAATTTCGCCACCTCGGCGCCGAAGGTCCTCAGTTTGCCACAAAAATTGAAAATGCCAATGCTGTGTCGCCCATCCATGACTTAGGGGGAGAAAATCTTCGCCAAAAGATATAGGTGGGCAGGCGAGACGCGTAGATCCAATGCCCAAGCGTCGTTACGGTTTTGGTGCTTCAAAGTTCATGCCCGAGTTCAACGCGAGATTGCTTCCGTCCGGGTGAATCCTTCCCCGGAATGAACAGGCGAGACGCCAATCGAAGACAGGCTGAAAGCCAATTTTACTTTCAATTCCCGGAGGTTCTTGCGTTTTTGGTGCTTCCACCTCCCTGCAGTCCGTTCAACGCGATACCGCTCCAGTCCAGACGACAAAACTCAAAAAATCCGAATCTCTGTGTCCTTTGCGCCTTGTGGTTATTCCAAATCTCTGTGCCCTCCTCTGTTCCTCTGCGCGCTCCTCCGTGTCTTTTGTGTCTTTGTGTTGACCGCTCCCCAGGAAGTGGGCAGGCGAGACGCCTACCCTACGATGCGACCGAAGACAGTCCCAAAACCATCCTTCCCCGTTGATCGATGCGAGCCTCGGAAGTAGGTTGAGGGCAATGCCGACTGATTCGTTCGTTCATTTGCACCTCCATACCGAATATTCTCTTCTGGATGGTGCAATTCGAATTCCCGATCTCATGAAAAAGGCCGCCGGTCTTGGGATGCCGGCTGTCGCGATGACCGATCACGGGAATATGTTCGGAGCGATCGAATTTTATCAGTCGGCGGTGAAAGCAGGAATCAAACCGATCATTGGGTGCGAGGTCTACATGGCGCCCGGTTCGATGATCGACAAAAGCGCCACCTCGGCCCGTGATGCAGCCTATCATTTCACGATCCTGGCGAAGGATCTGGAAGGATACAGCAATCTGGTCAAGCTTGTGTCCGCCGCACATCTGGAAGGCTTCCATTACAAGCCGCGGATCGATAAGGAACTCTTGGCCAAATACAGCGCCGGATTGATCGGGATGAGCGCCTGTTTGAAGGGCGAAATCAATGTTGCAATCCAGGCAGGCGATTTGAATAAGGCGGAGAAATCTGCCTCGGAATTCTGCGATATTTTCGGGCCGGGCAACTTCTTTCTCGAGCTGCACGATCACGGAATTGAGGCTCAGCACCTTTGCAATCGCGCGCTGCTCGAGATCTCGAAAAAGCTCGAAATTCCACCTGTAGCGGCGAATGACGTCCATTTTCTTGAGCGCTCTCATCACGACGCGCACGACGTCCTGATCTGCATCGGAACAGGGTCGATGGTGCACGACGAAAGGCGAATGCACTATCCGACCGAGGTCTATTTCAAATCAGCGGAGGAAATGCGCGCGCTCTTTTCCGAGGTCCCGGATGCGTTGGAGAACACCCTTCGCATAGCCGAGGCGTGCGACCTCAAATTGGATTTCGGAGTTTCAAAATACCCGGCGTACACCCCACCGGAAGGAAAGACTCGCGAAGAGTATTTGCGCGAGCTTTGCGCCAACGGACTACGGGAGAGATACGGCGAGCGAGCGGAGACTGACCTGGAACTGCGGCAACGTTTGGACTACGAGATTTCCGTGCTCGAGAGGACTGGGTTCGTCAGTTATTTCCTGATCGTTTGGGATTTCATTCATTACGCGAAACAGCGCGCCATTCCAGTCGGTCCCGGGCGCGGATCTGCCGCCGGTTCTCTCATCGCATACGTACTCGGAATCACCGATCTCGATCCATTGCGGTTCGAATTAATCTTTGAGCGATTCCTGAATCCTGAACGGGTGAGCCCTCCGGATATCGACGTCGATTTCTGCCAGAACCGACGGGGCGAAGTAATCGACTACGTTCGGAACAAATATGGCACCAGAGCAGTCTCTCAAATCATCACATTCGGTACGCTTGGCGCAAAGAGCGTCATTCGCGACGTCGGACGGGTGATCGGCTTGAGCTACTCCGATGCAGATCGGGTCGCGAAGATGATCCCGAACGAGCTAGGGATCACGCTGGAAAAGGCATTCGAGAAAAATCCCGAACTGAAACAAGCAGTCGAAACCGAAGAGAATACCCAGCAACTCTGGAATTATGCGACTGTTCTGGAGGGCTTGACGCGCAATACCGGTATCCATGCTGCAGGCGTCGTTATCGGGGATCGCCCCCTCGATAATTACGTCCCGCTTTGCCGCGGCAACGACGACGAAGTGGTCACGCAATATGCGATGGGACCTCTCACCGACCTCGGCATGTTGAAAATGGATTTCCTGGGGCTAAAAACGCTCACCGTGCTCGACGACGCGGAGACGTTGATCCGGGACAGGCAACCCGAATTCTCTCTGGAAGCCGCTCCGCTCGATGATCGGACCACGTTCGACCTGCTCAATCGAGGGGAAACAATTGGCGTGTTCCAGTTGGAATCCGGAGGGATGGTCAATCTGTGCAAGCAGTTCGATGTCAACAGCATCGACGATATCATTGCCTTAATCGCCTTGTATCGTCCGGGTCCGATGGAACTGATCCCGGATTACATCAAGCGCAAGAAGGGTCAGACCAAGATCAAGTATGAACACCCGCTTTTGAAAGAGGTCTGTGCCAATACCTACGGCATCATGATCTACCAGGAGCAGGTGCAACGCGCTGCCAATGTTTTGGCCGGTTATACGCTGGGCCAAGCCGATCTTCTCCGGCGCGCCATGGGCAAAAAAGACAAAGAGAAGATGGCCAAAGAGCGCGTCAATTTCATCCAGGGTTGTAAGCGCGTAAACGACATCGACGAAAAGAAAGCGAACGCGATCTTTGACCTCTTGGAGAAATTTGCCGGCTATGGTTTTAACAAGAGCCACAGCGCGGCGTACGGTCTGATCAGTTATCGCACCGCGTATCTGAAAGCGAATTATCCCGTTGAATTCATGGCCGGATTGTTGAGCAACGAAGTCAACAACACCGACAAGATTGCGATCTTCGTTTCGGAGTGCCAACGGCTCGGTGTCGCGATCTTGCCGCCGGATATCAATCGGAGCAATTTGAAATTTGTCCCGGAAAACGAAGACGGACAACAGGCAATCCGGTACGGACTTGCGGCGATCAAAAACATCGGCGAATCCGCCATGGAAGCCGCTATTGCCGAGAGAGACGAGAACGGTCCGTTCAAATCGGTCGAGGACTACTGTAGCCGACTCGACTCCAAATCCGTGAATCGCAAGATCCTGGAAAACCTGATCCGCGCCGGCGCGTTTGACTTCACCGGCAGAGATCGCGCCGAACAGTTTGAGCGAATCGATCAGGCATTGTCCGCCGGTGCCTCTGCCCATCGCGATAGGCGCAGTGGGCAGGTTTCACTGTTTGGCGATTCCGAGATGGTGGCCGCTCCTAAGAAAAACGGAGAGACCGTCCATTATACCCCTTGGTCGATCGCCGAAAAGCTCGGGCACGAACGGGATCTGCTTGGATTTTACGTGACTGGCCACCCGCTCGACGCCTACCGGGAACTCATCGATGGGGGCAAATATATCCAGATCAGCGACCTGACGGATCAGGAGGACAAAGCCATCGTGAAGATCGCGGGCTCAATTTCCTCGTTCGAAAAGAAACTGACACGGAAGGAAGGAAAACCTTTTGCGATTCTGATCGTCGAAGATTTCACCGGATCGATCGAAGTCATGGTTTGGGGCGAAGTCTACGCAAAAGCAGCGAAAGAAATCGATAAAGGCAAAATCGTCGCAATCACAGGAAAACTCGATAAACGGGAAGAAAATTTGCGACTGGTGACGAACGAAATTGGTTCGCTCAGCAAACACAAGGAAATCAAGTCCTTAACGATCGACATCCCTATGGAGAAAGCGAACGAAAACCGGTTGGTTGCGATCCGGGACCTTGTTCGCCAGTACCCGGGAATGCAACCGCTCTACCTGCGGTTCCGTTTGCCGGACGGGCGCGAGGTCAAATTGAAAGCCGATTCCGGTTACTCCGTCCGAGACGAGGAACCATTCAGAGAAAAGCTGGCGGAACTGTTCGCCTAACCCTGTGGGTTGGACGATAACCCTGTGGGTTGGACGATAACCCTGTGGGTTGGACGATACCAATTCTAACCACGTATTCGCTGACTCGCCGATACGCCCACCTCCGACATCGCATCCCATTCGGTGGCGGCTTCCGCCGTCGCCAAAGCTATGGCGGACGAGACGCCGGACAGGTTCGCCGCGCGACGGAGCCTCTTGCAATACGTGATTTCGGGTTTACACTCTGGGTTCCTTTTCGCCAGGCTATGACTCTGTTCAACCGAGAGATGAAGATATTTTCAGGATCCGCGCATCGCGATCTTGCCCTGAGAATATGTAAATCCATTGGTGTCCCCCTCGGCGACGCTGTCGTGAGCTCGTTTCCGGATGGTGAAACACGGGTCAAGATCAACGAAAATATCCGAGGCCGCGATATTTTTATCGTTCAGCCCACGTGTCCCCCGACAAACCAAAACTTGATGGAGCTCCTGATTCTGATCGATGCCGCCCGACGCGCGAGCGCGTATCGGATCACGGCAGTGATACCGTATTTCGGTTACGCACGTCAGGATCGCAAAGATCAACCACGCGTTCCGATCACGGCCAAACTGGTTGCGAACCTGCTGGTTGCAGCAGGAGCAGACCGGGTCTTGACGCTCGATTTGCACGCACAGCAGATCCAGGGATTTTTCGACATTCCGGTCGACCATCTTTACGCAGCGCCGGTCTTGATCCGGTATATACGGCAGAAAGGGATCTCAAATCTTGCCGTTGTCTCCCCCGACGTCGGCGGTCTGAAGCTCGCCTCGGCTTACGCTGAAGCGCTGGGCGCTACGCTGGCAATCGTTGCCAAACGCAGGGTGAGTCCCACCGAAACGGAAGCCCTGACAGTGATCGGAGAAGTCGAGGGCAAAAATGTCATCATGGTGGACGACCTTACGGAAACAGCCGGCACACTTACTAGCGCGGCGACGCTTCTTAAAAAATTCGGTGCCAAAGATATTTTTACGGGCGTCTCGCATGCAGTCTTCACCAGTATCGCCCACGAACGACTCAAAAAGTCGTATATACAGGAACTTATCACCACCGACAGCACCCCGGTGAAACTCGACCCTGAATGTAATATCACCGTTCTTTCCATCGCGGAGGTCCTCGCAGAGGGCATCACGCGAATTTACTCGAATGAATCGGTGAGTTCTCTTTTCGAGATCAATGCAAAGGAATCTTAAGCGTCATGGCTCAACAAGTTAAACTCAAAGCACAGAAGCGGACCGTTGTCGGTCGAAACTCGGTAAAGAAAATCAAAGAGCAAGGCCTCGTTCCTGGAACGATCTATGGTTCCCAGGCCGAACCGCTCAATCTTCAGGTCGACAGCCGCGAACTTTCCAATGTGTTGGCGCATGCATCGAGCGAACACGTATTGGTGGAACTTGAGATCGCCGATGGCGAACAGAGCACCAATCGACTGGCATTGATCCAGGAAGTTCAGCATCACCCTCTCAAACGCCAGCTTCTTCACGTCGATTTCCATGCGGTGTCAGCGACCGAGAAGATCACTTCAGAAGTTCCGATCGAAGCGGTGGGCGAACCTCTCGGAGTCAGGACCTTTGGTGGTTTGCTTGAGTATTCGTTGCGCTCCCTGGAAGTGGAATGTTTTCCGCAGGATCTTCCCGACATCATTCGAGTTGACGTTACGAATCTAAACATCGGTGAAGCATTTCACGTCCGCGACATAAAGCTCCCAGATGGAGTGGAAGCTCTTACGGACGCCGACCTGACCGCCCTCAGCGTCGTCGCGTCCCGTGTAGGCGAGGAGCCCGCTGCAGCGGTCGAGGCACCTGCGGCACCGGAAGTCATCACAGAGAAGCGCGCAGAAGCCAAATCGGAAACGCCGTCCGCTTAGTTTCGCATGGGTCAACTGCGTCTCGTGGCTGGTCTTGGAAACCCGGGGCCCCAATACCACGGGACGCGACACAATATTGGGTTCATGGTGATCGACCGTCTCGCAGGAAGACATGGAGTGACGTTCTCGAAATCGGTTAACAGGAATGCAGTGTCGGGAAAATGGGACGACATTCATCTTGTTAAACCGATGACTTATATGAACCTGTCCGGCGAGGCGATCGGCCCGTTCGCAAATTATTTTAAGATCCAACCGCAAGAGGTGTTGGTGGTGGTCGATGACGTTTCGCTACCGCTTGGCCGACTGCGCTTGCGTGCATCCGGCAGTGATGGCGGACACAACGGGCTGAAGTCGATGATTCTCCATATGGGAGAAGATTTCATGCGATTGCGGGTTGGGATCGGTGCGGTAAACGGATCCGAAGAACTTGTAGACCACGTTCTTGGCGTATTCGATCGATCAGAAGAGCCTGTCATCGAAAAGGCGATTGAACGAGGAGTTGAAGCAATCGAGCACGTGGCCGCCAACGGTATCGTGTCAGCGATGAACAATTACAACCGAGCAGATTAATATTGACACATTATGAATAAACGTTATGAATGCCTGCTAGCCGTTGATACTCGCGGCCAGGAAGACAGTGTGAAGGAGATCATCGAGCGTCTGGAAGTCGAGCTGGCCAAAGAAGGAGCCGTGGTCGAACAAGTCCAGAAAATGGATAAGCGTCCGCTTGCCTATAGCCCGCGTCATATTGACTCGGCCTATTACGTCAATTTTATCTTTGAAGCAGATCCGGCGTTGATTACAAAACTCCGCGGGAAGTTTAAGTTGGATCCGGCTATATTCCTCCAACACTACCAACGGTTGCCGGCAGTTGCCGCTGTGCGAAGTTCAAAAACATAAACCGTTAAGACTACAGTCCTATGGCTAATCTCAACCGTGTGCTCTTGATCGGGAACCTCACGCGTGATCCTGACCTCCGATACACTCCAAAGGGTACCGCAGTGACTGAGATCGGCCTCGCAGTCAACCGCGTTTATTCAGCAGAGGATGGCGAGCGAAAAGAAGAAACCACGTTTGTGGATGTCACGCTCTGGGCAAAACTTGCAGAAATCGCGGGGCAATATCTAAAAAAAGGACGCCCGGTATTCATCGAAGGCCGGCTCCAACTCGATACCTGGGACGATAAACAGACCGGCCAGAAACGCTCTAAACTGCGCGTCGTAGCCGAGAACATTCAGCTTCTTGGCAGCCGACAGGAGGGCGAATCATCTTCGGCCGGCTCCCCATCATCACCACCACGGCGCAGTTCCGGAACTTCTGCCCCACCCGCCAGGTCCGAACCGCGTGACCCGGAGCTCGACGCTGAGCCGGACGACATTCCATTTTGAACAGGGTGTTTTGCAGTGTAAGGATGTTTGTCGTTCTGTAGTTGTAATTCCCTGATTCTAGGGGAGATACATAATGCCCCCCAGAATCAGTGCTCAGGATAAATGTCCCGCTTCAGACGAATCTTGGGATTGGTCCCAGCTGTGGCGTCTGGTCAGGGAGTTCCACGTAGACCTCTTCGACATAACACCATCCCCAGCCCTCGGCTGGATAGTAGCCTTCGATGATAGGGTGCTGGGTTTTGTGAAAATGCGCCCTTGCATGCCGATTGGGTGAATCGTCGCAGCAGCCTACATGGCCGCAGATTCGGCACAGGCGCAAATGAACCCACGAACCGCCGGTTTTCAGGCATTCCTCGCAGCCTTTCGCACTGGGCGTCACGCCCTTGATCTCGTCGAGATGTTTACACTTCCTCATTGCTTTACTCCGGATCTTTGTTCTCGGGATCGATGTCTGGAGTCTGACCAAGACAAGCAGCTCTGTCGCGACACTTTCACAAGTGGCGACTATCAATATTGAGTCCGGCTGCTCCAACAGGCGTCCGATATTTATGACCCACAACGACCCGGTGGCCAAACCATTTCTACGGGCGACGATTTCGTCTTAACAAATGGCTCCTCGCACGAGCCGCCAGACTTGAACGCTTTGGCAATTGCTGCTCGCCCCCAAAAAAAGCCAAAGCCCGCTCGGAAAATCCCCCTTGGTACATCCCCTGGACTCTCCGAACGAGCTATTTCGCGAATTTTTCCGGCCCCAAAAGTCGACCCTTCGAGGTTTGCTACGGCAGCCCCGCATTACTGCAGCTACCGCTGAGGGAATCCCTCAAGAAATGAGAGGTGGGCGGTGAGTCTCAATACCTGACGCAGACGCCAGGTTGTGCTTCTCACCGACCGCCCCTCGCTTCTCGCAAAAGGGCGTCTGGGGGGAACCGGTTATTGTTCGCGGACTCATTATTGCAGTCCGATTAAGATGCGACTTGAGTCACAAGTGTCTGCTGCCGACCAGAAGGTCTGTTCGACGAATCGTCCTGTGCCTCGTACGAGCGAGCAATTGCCCGAAGATCGAAGCTGCGAAACTCTGCAGGCTCCGGTACAACCACATCCCTTTGGAAATACCCCTTACGTGTCGCGATTAACGCGAAGATTAATGCTTCCATAGTTCTCATTTCTCTATTGGTTTGTTTTGGTTAATAGATCCGATTGAAACGCTTCGAATACGGATATAACCGCATCGTTGCTATCCAAGCTGGTCCGTTGCTTTGTCCTGGCGAATCGCCAGGTACGTCACTAGTGCCCTTGGAATGATTATGATCCCGGTGAATACCGCGACGATAACCAAGTCATGTATACCCTTGATGATTTCCATCGTTTCTCCTCATTTCACTTTTCAGGTGCAATGTTGAGAACTCGTTCCAGAGTCGCTCTTTTACAGACGAGCCACCACTTTTCCGATTTCTCTCAGCATCCCGGACTTGGCGTTTCTAATCGAACCGCTTTCCAGAATGCCCAGAAAAACTATCAGGAAACCTGCGAGCAAATTAACCTGTTTAACCGGTCTGTCAATCTACAAAATATCTGAGGCGGTTGTAGGCATTTAACTCGTTACTAACCAGAATCTTACGCGATTGATATTCGCCGATATCATAATCGGGGATGAGACCGTTTTATGGGGAAATCCTCTCGTAATTGGCAAGTGCTGGCCCACGATTCCAGTTTCACCGCATTATTTAGGATGCAACGGTCCCAGAGGAATAGCGCGGACAATTTATGCCTGCACCTCTGCTACCCTTCCGACTCAGAAAGCGTGAAGCCTCCAAGAATTAGCTGGCGGAGGGTTGGCCATCTTTTGCGAATTTGGCCATGGCAGCGGTGATGAATGCTCTCACTGATTCTGTTTCACCGTTTTTGCGCCAGAGCGCCACGATCGACCACGGCGGCAGGGCAGGCTATAACTTCAAGAGTTTCAAGCGCGGCCCGGCCGTACCACTCACGCAGCTGGGCAGAAGAGCAAGTTCGTGCCCGGCCGCAACAGCGGCCATAAGGCTGGTCCCGCTGTCGTGCTCGCTGCTTATGTGTGGCTTGCAGCCGATTGTGGCAAACAGTTTTCCGAGATGTTTATGGTAGTGGGGATAATCAATGCGGGCCAATGCCGCGACTGGTTCGGACGCTATCTGGTTCAGGCTGATGCATTTTAATTTTGCCAGTGGATGTGTTTTTCCGACAGCAACGCGCGCTTCGTAGCGTGCCAGTTCTTTCATTTCCAGTTCCGGCGGCAATTTGTGCGGCGGCACCGTGAGCGCGATGTCCAACTTCTTTTGGAGGAGCAACGGCAGCATATCCTCTGCGGACAAGTCATGCAGAGTCACGCGCACTCCGGGGAAGTTGCCCCTAAAAACGCGCAGCGCGCGTGGTAAAATCTCCACCGTGCCAGACGGCGCGTAACCAACATTGATTTCCGCCTGAGGCGCGAGGCCAACACGTGCTCTTTCCACTGCCTCAGCGGTGCGTTGAAGAATTTCACGGGCTTCGCCGAAAAAAATCTTTCCAGCGACCGTCAGACGTACGGATTTACCGCTGCGTTCAAACAGGAGAAATTCAATTTCGTCTTCGAGATCGTGAATTTGGCGGCTGATGCCCGGCTGTGATATGTGAAGTTTTGACGCGGCGCGCGAAACATTTTCCTCCTCCGCTACGGCGACAAAGTAACGGAGATGGCGCAGCTCCATAGCCAGCTATAACCAATAGTTATAAGGAGTCAAGAATCATGGTATTTCGCTGCCTCGCGAACCGCGCGCATAGTTGCTCATAACGCGAAACGAAAATTCGTGAACTCAAGCGGGGCAGATGTTGGAAACACTTTTGATTCGTCAACCCTCAACACTGCACAGCACTCGCTGAGAGACTGGAGATTTACGAAATATTCCATTATTGGGTCCGGCAAGATTGGTACCGCACTCGCACGCATCTTCGCAGGCAAAAAAATCGAAGTTGCGATCGCAAACACTCGTGGACCTGAGACGCTCGCGTCTTTGGCGGAAGAGCTAGGTCCCAGTGTCTTTCCTCAATCCGTCCAAGACGCTTGCGAGGCTGAAATGATCTTCCTGGCTGTCCCTTTTCCCGCTCACAAGGCTGTTGCGAGGCAATTCAAACAGTGGGACGGCAAGATCGTTGTCGACCTTACAAACGCCCTTCACATTGCTCCGCAAGAGCTAGGAGCACTCCTTTCTTCTGAAGTCGTGTCCCAAGCATTTGTCGGAGCACGTCTCGTTAAGGCGTTCAATCATCTCCCGGCGGCGCAACTTGGAACGAATCCGCCACTGGAGGGGCAACGCCAGGCCGTGTTCGTTTCGAGCAACGATGCCGATGCCAGCGCAACTGTCGCGGCCGTAGCAACCCGGCTTGGCTTCGCTCCGATCGAAGTCGGAAAGCTCGCTCAAGGTGGCGCACCCCTTCACGTTCTGGACGGCCAGCCTGGCGGCCTTCTGTTTCAGAATCTGGTTAAGCTCGGCTGATTGTAGCGGTCAAGCGCATGTGCTTTCACAAATCCAACCGAAGAAAGGAAATTGGTTAGAAGCCTATGAACAAGTTAAAGGGCAAGGTGGCAGTGATTAGTGGTGGAAACAGCGGCATCGGGCTCGCTATCGCCCAACGCTTCGTAAAGGAGGGAGCAAACGTTTTCATCTTCGCTAGGCGCCAGGAAGCGCTCGACCAGGCCGTGCAACTCATCGGCTCCAGCGTCACCGCGATCCGGGCGGACGCGTCCAAGCTTGAGGATCTCGACCACGTGGCCGACGTCGTCCGGGACGCGAAGGGCAAGGTAGACGTCGTCGTATCCAACGCCGCTCTAGTGGAGCAATTGCCACTGCCTAAGATCACGCAGGACCATTACGACCGTACGTTCGCCCTGAACGCCAAGGCGCCCCTGTTCTTCGTGCAGAAGATGCTACCGATGATGGGCAGAGGCGGTTCGATCATCCTGGTCTCCTCGGCCATGCATTACATGGGTCTGGCGAATCACTCGACTTACGCGGCCACCAAAGCGGCCCTGCGTTCGTATTCCCGCACCTGGGCGGCCGAATTCAAGGACAACGGCATTCGAGCAAACACGCTGAGTCCAGGCGTCGTCGATACGCCGATGCTCGACTCCCAGGCGAGCACGCCCGAGCAGGCCGCCGCGATTCGTAAGGGCTACGCCAATTACACTCCCATGCTGAGACTCGGGCATCCAGAGGAGCTGGCTGCTGCGGCTCTCTTCCTTGCGTCGGACGAGAGCTCGTTCATGACGGGCTCCGACATGGTCGTCGACGGCGGCGTCAGCAACGTCTGACGGAGCTCGTATAGTGTCATTTTATAAACGCGGAACTCTTTAAGCCCGATAAAGCTCTTCGAGCGCGCGTCGAGTCTCCTCCAAAATTTTTGTTAGCCGTTCTTCTCGGTCGCGGTCGCCGGCGGCCCATTTCGCGGCACGAAAAGTTGTTTTCACCAACAGACCGAGCGGACGGAAAAATGTGAACGATTCCGGCCCGACCGATTGTCCCCAATCTCCCCAGCGCTCTGCTCGCTTCCAAATGCGAGCAATCGTTTCCTTCTCCTTCTCAACCTCCGCCGTGCCTTCGGGCGTTAAGTGGTAGGTCCGGCGGCCCTCCGGACTGTCGGATTGGATCAATCCTTCGTCTTCGAGCTGTTGCAATGTCGGATAAACCGTACCGGCGCTGGCTCGATAGAGCCCTCCGGAACGCTCCGTCAAATCTTTGATAATTTGGTAGCCATGCTTTGGGCCTTCGCCAAGAAGCGACAAAATCGCCAGACGAACTTCTCCGGACTCAAAAAAGCGGTTTTGAGGTCCACCGGCAAAGCCTGAAAAGGGTCCCCACTCCTCCCAAGGCCCCCACGCCCCTTTTTCATGATGTTTCCAATGTCTACGCATAAAGTGTCGATCGCCGCAGCGGCGCCCTTTAGCAGAGTACCACTGGTCCGGTGGAAAATCCCAATCGGGAAAATCGGCGAACGAAGCTCGAAGATGCCGCAAATGCGGCAGAAAAGAATACCAATATGGTTTCATAAGCAGTTAGATATATAGTACGATATATCTCGCATAGTCAAATCCTTTGTCAAATCGGTCGTTCGTTCCGCTCTGGGACCGCTTTTGTACCTTACCGTTTCCCGATATCCTTCCACGCAATCGCGCACCCTGACTGAGATCCGGAATGAGATAATCAGGGCGTTATCGAGCCGAAGGGCACGCCCGCTCAATCAGTAAAGATTTGGCACCAAAAATGCTCTTTCCCACTTCACAAAAACGCGATGTCTAAAAGCATTTTTGTACCGCTTATTTGCATCCTCCCGTTCATAATGCTTAGCGCCTTCCCGCTAAGTCAACCGTTACACTACCGGCTCGCCAGCGATCGTTCGCTCAAAGGCAAAGGAAAAAATGGCGAGTGTATGGATTACGCTATCGCGCTTTCTTCGCGCTTGGCATCAAACGGCATCCACGGCCAGCTGATCTTCTTTCGCTGGCATATCCGTAATACCGGCACGGAAGGCAGTCATGTCTTCGTTGCCTACCACCTTTCCGACGGGACTAAATGGATCGTGGACAACGAGCTTGATCATCCGAAGTCAGTGCCGACAAACGCCAGTGCGATGCAGCTCGTGTACATGCTAGCTGGATCGCCGGCAGATCCAGTCGACGTAAAACTTCAGGAAGGACTGAACGAACTCAGCTACTTTTGAGATCCGCGAGCCGCGCGCATATCTGAATCAGCTATAACCTGGCGTTCTCCGTGGGCGCCGGCGCACAAACCCTAGCAGGCAGGTATTTACTCTTCAGGGAATGCGGCTTACCTAGGAGAGTGGCAAGAAGCATTATCCATTTGGACATGGATTGTTTCTACGCCGCGATAGAGGTTCGTGATAAGCCAGAACTTGCCGGCAAACCGGTTGCAGTCGGCGGCGCGCGCGACCGGCGCGGCGTCCTGACGACCTGCAATTATGAAGCGCGAGGATTTGGCGTGCGCTCAGCGATGCCGACGTTCCAGGCATTGCAACGGTGCCCAGAACTGATCGTCATGCCGACACGATTTGAGGTTTACCGGCGCGAATCGGCGACGATCCGGGAGATCCTTTACGGTTTCACTCCGCTCGTGGAGCCGTTATCGCTGGATGAGGCTTTTCTGGATGTTTCGCAGCGAGAGGAAGAGCCGGCCTCTTTGGCACAGACCATCCGCACTTTGATCTTCGAAAAAACTCACCTCACCTCCTCGGCGGGAATCGCCCCGAACAAGATGCTAGCCAAGATCGCGAGCGATTGGAACAAGCCGAACGGCCAATTCGAAATTCGTCGGGAAGATATTCCCAATTTCATGGAAACGTTGCCGGTCCAGAAGCTTTGGGGTGTCGGCGCCAAGTCCGCTCAAAAATTCGAGCGCCTCGGCATCAACACTTGCGGAGAACTGCAGCGCTGCTCGAAAATCCAGTTGCACGAATGGTTCGGGAAATACGGGCTTGAGCTTTATGAATTATGCAGAGGGGACGACACTCGGAAGGTGACGCCCGACCGAGAGCGGAAATCGCTAAGCACCGAACGGACATTCACGATTGATCTCACTTCGCAGGCGCAATGTGAAGCGCGTGTTCCCGACCTCTTTGAGGAACTGGCAAGCGACCTCAAAAACAGCGGCGCCGAAGAGCAGGTCAAATCTGTGTTCGTCAAGATCCGGTTTGCGGACTTTAGTCGCACAACGGTGGAGCGAGCCGGGCAGCCTCTAACGATGGAAAGTTTTCTTCGATTGCTGCGGGTTGGGCTGGATCGAAAACAGATGGGCGTTCGTCTACTGGGCCTCGGAGTCCGTTTTGGAAGCGAAGCACCAGAAAACGCCGCCCAACTGGAACTATTCGATTAAGACTATTGCCGTCCTAGCTTCGCAATAAAATCGTACGGATACGGGAGCGCGATCTCACTGGCAGAATCGAGTTTCGCGACATGTTCGGGCGATAAAGTCCAACCGGCCGCACCGAGATTGTTCTCGAGCTGTTGCATTCGACGCGCACCGATGATCGGAGCCGTGACTCCAGGTTTCTGCAGAAGCCAATTGATGGCGACTTGCGCCGGAGATCGATTGACCAATTCAGCCACTTCATGAAGTGCATCCAGCGTGCGCCACGTCTGTTCGTTGTTATAGGCGCTCCATTTCTCGCCCCAATCTTTTTTCTCCGCCAGTTCAATCCGGGATCCTTCGGGTGGAGCAGCCATCCCGCGCTTGAATTTTCCGGAGAGCCATCCGCCGCGCAGCGGGCTCCAGGGGATCACTCCCAATCCTTCGCGGACTGTGAGCGGGATCAGCTCCCATTCGGTGCTCCGGCACAAAAGATTGTACTGCGGTTGGAGACAGACGAACGGATCCCACCTGTTCTCACGGCTGACATCGATTGCTCGCTGCAGTTGCCAACCGGTGTAGTTGCTTGCTCCGATGTATCGGACCACGCCTCTCGACAGGAGGTCGTTCAGGGTTGATAAGGTCTCTTCCAGGGGCGTTTTCGCGTCCCAGCAATGCACTTGATAAAGATCAATGTAATCGGTCTGCAACCGCCGCAAACTTGCTGCAACCGAACTTAAAATGTGTTTCCGGCTCAGGCCACGATCATTGGGACCACTTCCCATTGGGAAATTGACTTTTGTCGCAATGACAAGGTCGTCGCGTTGCTGTTTCGCCAGCCAACGGCCGACGATTTCTTCCGAGACACCGGTCGAATAGACGTTGGCGGTATCAATAAAATTGCCGCCCGCCGCCACAAAGCGGTCCATCATTTGAAAGCTCTCTTCCTCCGAAGCTTCGTTCTCCCTCCCAAATGTCATCGCTCCAAGGCAGATTTCGCTCACCTTTAAGCCGGTTTTGCCAAGATGTCGGTAGTTCATACGATGACCTTTACATCAAGTACGATCCACAATTCTGTCCAGAACACCTTGAAGATTTTCGTTCGCAGGAGAACGTGTCTGCGATGGACGCACCTTATCAGTTCGCTCCCCAGGCCCGCCTGCTCGATTTCATGCGACAAGCCGGCAATCCTGACCTGATCAACCTGGCGGCCGGTCTGCCCTCCGTAGATTGCGTTCCGAAGGCCGCCCTTAAGCAAGCGTTCGAGCGAACATTTGCAGAAGAACCGGATCTCGCCTTGGGTTATCACACTCCGGACGGAGATCGCGGACTGCGCGCCAAAGTTGCCGAGCGCTTCAGGAGAAGAGGAATCGATGTAACACCTGAAGAATTGGTGATGACAACGGGCTGCACCCAGGCGCTCCACGGAATGATCCGCCTGCTCGCCAAGCCCGGAGACGTCGTGGCCTGCGAAGCCCCAGCCTACTACGCAACTCTAGAGATGCTGGGTGACGCCGGAGTCCGAGTTTTACCTGTCTCGGTTGCTAATGCCCGAGGGGTCGATCTCGACGTCCTCACCGACTTGTTTGAGCAGTTTCGCCCTAAATTGTTTGTTGTCTGTTCGACATTATCTAATCCGTCCGGCGCGACGATGCCCAACGACGCACGACGCTCGCTGGTTGATATATGCCGCAAGATGAACACGCGCATCCTGGAAGACGAAATCTATGGTGAACTATCGGAAATTGATGGGCTGCGCCCGATCCGTTCGTACGACGATGGGGGCCTTGTCTCGTACGTCACAAGCTTTTCAAAGACGGTTGCGCCCGGAATCCGGATTGGCGTCTGCGTGCCGGGGGGAAATACGGATCGTTTCGCGCAACTAAAATGTCAGCAAGACATGCATTCCGCGACTTTATGCGAAGTCGCATTTCGGAAGTATCTGGAAAACGCCGATCTCGATTCTCATCTTAAATATCTCAAAACTCTCAACAGCCAGCGCCGGAAGCTCGCCACGAAACTGATCCAAGAACATTTCCCGAAAGAAGCGGTGACATGGGTCCCTGAGGGTGGGTTCCTGCTTTGGGTGGAGTTGCCGGAAAAGATCGACATCGAAGCGGCCTATCACGCGGCCCTCACTAAGAACGTTGCGTTCAGCCGTGGCAGAGCATTCTTTTCAAGACCCGACGCCAAGGTCGTTGCGATGCGGATTAATTGTTCGCGACCATCTATGGAGGAACTTGTGCAGGGCTTAGAGACCCTCGGAGCAATTCTGTCGCTTCAACTATGAACAAAAAATTCGTCTTCCACGGCATCTACTTGATCGTGGTCGGGATCATTGCGGTGTTGTACAATCCCCACAACGGTCAATTCGGTTTCAATCCGGATGCCAAGTCAGGTCTGATCGTCACCGGAATATTTGCGCTCCTCTCGCTGCTGTGGGCCTATGTTTACACCCGAAATGCGCGCCGAATTGCGATCATTGGCGGCACTGCGACCACGGTGCTTCTCTTTGCCGGAACGATCCCGCGTGCGTTGAACGCCTGGACAGGTTATGCCCAAGGGGACACAACCAAGTGGTTCGCCGCTGTGACAATTTCTCTCGTCATCATTGGATCAATCCCGCTTTTCACTTTCCTCATCCAAAATCTACGGACGAACCGGTAAACTTCTATTTCCAGCATCGATCAATGTGAAACAGCGATCGCTCTCCCAACCGGCCGAGAGGTACGCGACAGTGCAGTGTCCGCACAGTTGCTAGCGCTTCGGCGTCAAAAAAGAATTCGACCGCAAACACGGATCGCTTGTGCAGTTTGAAAGTTTTGATCGCAACTCGCTATCCCGGCGTTTACATCAGTCTATCTTTGCGGTAACGGCAAGAGTGCTTTCTCCAAATCTTTTGCCCTCGAATACTCCAGAAAAACTCGGATTCGATACCGCCCGACTGGAGCGGTTACATCGCGGGATTCAGCGTTTTGTCGACAATGGCCAGCATGCCGGGGTCAGCCTGCTACTGGTGCGAGATGGCCAGATCGCTGACACCTTTGCAACCGGCTTCCGGAATCAGGAACTTGGCCTTCCGATGACCCGGGACACGATCGTGCGGATCTATTCCATGACCAAGATCATCGTGAGCGTTGCGGCATTGACGCTGCTCGAGGAAGGAAAACTGGGACTGCTCGATCCGGTGACCGACTATATCGGCCAATTCCGGGATCTTCGCGTGTTTGCAGGTGGAACAGCTCACGATCCGAAGCTGGTCCCATTGGACAAACCGATGACGATCCAACACCTCTTTACTCACACCTCGGGATTCGTCTACGACGCCCCGGGGGAACCTATCGACGAATACTATCGTGCCCTCTACGAGGGGCACACCAATTCGCTCGAGCAACTGGTGGATTCCCTCTCCCATCTGCCTTTAAAATGGCAACCTGGGACCCGGTTTGATTATGGGTTTTCGACCGATATCCTGGGCCGAGTAATTGAACTCGTCAGCGGGCAACGTCTCGACCGGTTTCTGAATGAGCGGATTCTCGGGCCACTGAATATGGTCGACACCTCTTACGCGGTCGATCCCTCCCGGAAAGAGCGCCTCGCAAAAGTATATGAACACGGGAGCGAACGAAGATTGCAACAGGTACAGAGCCTGCAGGGAGAGTTAATCGAGGGTCAACGCGACTTCCCGCAAGGAGGCGCCGGGTTGTTCTCGACGTTAGACGACTACGCGCGATTCGCTCAGATGCTGTGCAACCGAGGCGAGCTTGACGGGACCCGTTTGATTGGGCGCAAAACTTGGGAACTGATGGTTTCCAACCATTTGACGATCACGACGACGCCCTTTCACGATCTTGGACCGGGACACGGCTTTGGATTGGGTGTTACCGTTCGTCTCGACAATGGTTCGGCAGCCACTTTGGGCACAATCGGCTCATTCGGTTGGACCGGTATGGCGACAACGTATTGTCGGATCGATCCGTCAGAGAAACTCGTTGCGATCGTATTCGCCCAGCATCTGCCGTATGACGAACATGGACTGTTCCAGCGGTTCGCGAACCTCACTTACCAGACCCTTTTGTGACGGCGAGCGACTTCGACGACACTTGCGGTCCCCGAAATCGAAGTTCAATACTTTCGCTTCACCTCTGGAGGGGGCTTTTCGATATTCTCCAAATCGATGCCGTTTTCCTGCAAGGTTCGAAGGATATTGTCGAGCAACAAAGGAAGCCCGTCAGCGTGGTTTTCACGATTCAGAGCCTTGAAGTTAACGATCTGCTCTCTGACTCTGAGAGTCAGAAGCGATTTAAACTGTTCAACTGGATCGGTCACTGGCGCTTCCGTATCGGCCTTCCGGCTTACAGCCTCCTCAAAGTTGTCGCTTGCGAGTTCGCTCAGAGTTTCGCGTAAGCTCGCAACGGTTTCGCTTAAACGCGCATTTTCTTCCCGCAACTTGCCGACTTCCCTGCTGCTATCGACTCCGGGAGATTCACTCTGCTTTGGTGATTGCTGAGTCTGGCGGATTTGGTTTCTCGCTACCCGCAGCTCCTCCCTGAGATCGTTGTACCGGATCTGTATCTGCTTCAGCAGGTCGGACAGGTCCGCGTTCGATGACTTCTGGAATGATTGCTCAGGGAGTTTTTCCTGTTTCGGCCGATGCGATTTCTCGTGCCGGTTTTCACCGGAACCTGACGGGCGCGGTCTCTGTTGTTGGTGTTCGGCTGGACGACGATCCTGTTGACGCGGCGGTTGATCAGGCTCCTGCGCCTTTGGTTGAGGCGCGGTTTCCGCAGGAGCCGCCGAAGGTCGTTCGTTCTCGGGTTTGGCCAGCTTGGTTTGAAGGATTTCGCTGATCGCCGGCGGCAAATCTTCCTCCGAAAGCTGCTTTTGCCATCGGCTGCTCCATTTCTTGACGGATTTACCCAACTCCTGCTGAAGTGGCTCCGGAAGCGTCTTCAGCGGCTGAAAAGGTTTCGCCCATTGGAACACGGAAACTGCCGCCGGAGGAGGTGCACTTGCCGCCGACTCGATCGCAGTTAACGCGACCAGCTCCGCTTCAGCCGGTTTCAATCCCTTGAGATCGAGCTGCAAGAGCCACGGCTTGTTCTTCCCGATTAGAACGCTGTAGAAAATCTGACGATCCTTCGGCTGAAGCCCCGATTCGGTCCGAAAGCCCTGAAGCGTCGCCACGAGAAGCTTAAGAGCCGAAGCCGGGTCGATCTTGTGCAGACCGCGTGCAATGCTCAATCTCAGTCGGCGGGATGCTTCGGATTCGAGCGGCTTCATTGCCGAGAGAAAATTGCGCTGCTTGGCAGGCGTCAATTGTGGCCACGCTTCCAAAGTGCCGTTGACTGAAACAAACCAAGGCAGGTCGCCCAGAAGCTCTAGAGCGCCCGACAACGGTTTCCCGCCAAGCAAGACCAATTCCTTAAATAACGTCGCGCCCTTTTGTTCGTCGGTTTGTGATAACCGTCCGTTGCGCGAAGTCTCAATGATGGCTCGCAAGTCATCGATGAGAGGTTGAAAATTTTTCGCCATATAGATCCCGAGTTCAGTGCGCCGTATGCCTAGGGCAGGAGTCCGTTCGCTCGCTTGTTAACAAATGCTTCCATCACTTTCTTCTCGTTATCGGAAGAATTAAATCCGGGCATTTTCGCGAGCCAGCGAAAGACAGGTTCGGCTAATTCGTTAGAGATCGTCGGAGTCTGTTGAGCGAGTTCATCCAACTCGGCAACAGCCATGCCGGCAATCTGGTCGATCAAGTGCTGCGCTGCTTGCACCGGATCAGAGCCGGTGATCAGCGCAGATTTATAAATTCTCATACTGTTAATAAACAGCGATCTCGTCCGTGGATAAAAGCTGAGCATTAGATTCCACTGGTCCTCCCCCTGGTCGCCGCCACGCCGGAAATCGGTCCTTAAAAGAAGGGAAGGAATATCCGCGAATTTCGCGAGCATGAATTCCGTCACGGTCCCTGAATCGAGTTCCGGACCATCGAAGTTGAACAGCGCCAAGTCGCATCCGAGCAAAGTCACGATGTCTTTATCGCGTATCCCCTGAGCCGTTGCCTCGCGTTCCTCGAGTGTCTGCGGAAGAACGCAACTAAACCTACGGTTTGAGACTTTCGCGATCGCATCCGCCAATGCCGCGTTGCCCATCAGGTGTTTCGAAGAGAAAAGCTCGCCGGCAAAATAAACCAAAAACATTCAACATTTAGATCGGGCGACAGCATTGTGCCTTGCGCAGAATTATTCAAGAGGATTTCTAACTGGCGAAAATCATGCAGAAAGCGGATCAGCTTCAAACGCTCGCAATCAGGTAAAGGTTTTGCGCGAAAGGAGACCAGGCGTATCTCCATTGGACGTATTCAGGAACAGCAAGTAATAGCTAGTCAAATGAGAACGGACGAAGTGCCGGGGCCGAGAGGGAAATTTACCATAAAACCTCACCGGACAATCGCGTTTATCCTTATTGTTCACCTCGTAATCTGTCTCCTTGTCCTCGCGCACAATGCGAGACATCAGAATACAAGCGATCGTCTGGTATCGAGCGACTCGGTGCATTACGTCGATATTGCGCATGATTTTGCCTCAGGCAATTTCTCGATGGCGTACGTGAAAGAGCGTCCGCATCGGCAACCTCTCTATCCCGCGCTCCTGGCAGTGGCTATGAAACTCGGAAACGGCGACAGGTTCTACCTTGGCGCGGTTAATATTATTATCGACTCGGTCGCAATCCTTTCAGTTTATCTCTTTACAATCGCGCTTTTCCGGCAGCGTTTCGTCGCGATCTTTTGCGCCCTTGCCCTGGCTGCGAATCCGTTCATTGATCGGCTGATCACTGCCCGAATTCTGACAGAGCCGCTCCATCTTCTGATGACGATTTATGCGATTTACACCTTTGTAAGATATCTACAACGGAAAGAACGAGGATGGCTGTTTGGCTGCGCTGTGTTCCTCGGTCTCGATTACCTGACCCGTCCGAATGGTCTCTTCATGGCCGCCGCTGCAATCGGATCGATGGGATTGAGTGATCTCGTCACACATGCGACGGTGGCTCGGAATCGGCCACCATTTTTTGGATTCATTCTTAGGCTCGTCGGCAGGTATCTGGTAGCATGCGCCATTTTTCTCGGTGTTTCTGCGCCAAGCTGGGTCCCGAGACTGATCTATTATGGCGAGCCGTTCCACCATGGGTATATCGAAAACTATATGTGGGTCGACACCTACAAGGCAGGCCATGTCGGAGAGAGCTTTGCCACGTATACCTGGCGCGATTATTTCGCGCATCATCAGGTTCGAAGCATCATTTCGCGCCTGATCCACGGCTTCCGCGATGTCTACTTTCGAATTCCGATCCAGATGGAGCGGGTGCCTTTGCTCTTTCTCTTCAGTATCGGCGGCGTCTGGATAGCATTCCGAATCGCTACGAAAGAGTATCGATTTTTGTGCCTCTTTCTTTTTCTGCAAATGATGCCTTTAGTCTGGACGAATCTGTCGAATCCGACTGCGCGTGTGCCATACGGGTCATTGCTTCCGTTCGAACTGTTTTTAGCTGGCCTTTTCCTTGCATGGCTTGGCGAACAACAACCAGTTCGCACTTGGTTTGCCGAGCGATTTGGAAGACGATAGTCGGCGCCCCATTCGCACTCTCATTCTCTCCGTGAGGCGCATTCGCCCATCCTCACCCGTCTGTAACAACCCTGCTGGTGAGATATCTCAGCGGCCCCGCGTTGAATCTCAAAACGCGCAGAAATTGGTCGGCGATCCTGGGATGCAATACCGCCAGCCTGGCGATTTGATTCACCCAGAGGCGATGACGATACACCTTTTTGTGTTGTTCTGAGTAATGATAAGCCGGATCCGAAGAATCGGCCGCGGCAGCACAAATGGAATCGGCGGCAAACGTACCGCTTTGCAACGCGTAAAGAATTCCTTCCCCGGTCAACGGTTCCACTACCCGGCTGGCGTCACCAATATACAACATGTTTCGGCGCCGTGATCGAATCGGCGACCGGCTCATTGGGGTGATCGATTGCCAGCGCTGATCGAGGCGAAGGCCGAACTTCTCCGCCGCTTCAATGCGGGAACGCTCGATCTCTCCTGGACGACTCACAAGGCAAAGGTTGCCCGTTCCCTGGCCAATCGTTGCAAATCCGAGATAGCCGTGACGACACAGCTGCAAACTAACGTGCGCCTCCGATTCAATCGAAAAATGGGTCTGCAACGCAACGCGATCTGTTTGTGTTCGTGGAAAATCCGACAATAGGCGGGCAACTGAAGAGTTTCGCCCATCTGCCGCAACAAGAAACCGGGCATGAATCGTCTCACCATCGGCGGTGACGTTCCAACCATCTTCGATCTTCGTGACAGGATTCCCGAACCGGACTTCCGCACCGGCAGAGATCGCGTGATGGATAAGAGCATCATCGAGGACTTTTCTTCGAATCCCTCGCTCTCCTCTGGGTTGGTCGGGGAGCATGAATCGAATCGAACGGCCGCTCATATCGACGAAACTGACCCAGCGCAATTTAGACGATGGAAGTTGATCGACCAGATCAGAGACACCAAGTCGATCCAAAATCTTCCAGGCACCCGGGTTTAAACAGTCGCCACAAACTTTCTCGCGCGGGAACTGAACCCGCTCAAGGACAAGGGTCGACAGACCGCCCCGAGCAGTCAGAATCGCCGCGGCGGCGCCCGCTGGTCCGGCACCGACGATCACGACGTCATAAGACTTCATACGAACAGCTCTGCGATGGAGTCTGCAACCATTCGCCCCTTCGCCGTCAAACGGACTCGCGCATTCTCGGACTCAAGGTACCCAGCGCGCCGAAGCGCATCCAATTCACTGGTCCAGGAGTCCATCGTTGTCTCCGCGACCCCGACCGACGTGCGCAGTCCAAATGCGATCGTCTCCGCCGTTCGGATTTGAGGAGTGACCTGTTCCTGGAAGCTAATCGGCTCGACGCCTGCTTGCAGTTGCTGCACATAGCGATCCGTATCCGGCGTGTTCTGCCAACGCCTCGTTCCGATCGTCGAGAAAGCGCTCGGACCAAGCCCGAGGTAATCGAATGCCCGCCAATAGGCAAGATTGTGCAAACACTCTCGTCCTGGCCTGGAGTAGTTCGAAATCTCGTATTGATCGTACCCTGCATTCGAAAGAACGCTCATAGCCAGGTCGAAGAATTTGGCATCCTGCTCCGTGTCTTGTTTGAATTCGCCTCGCTGATGCCTGCGAAAGAATTCAGTGTCTTCTTCGTAGGTCAGGCAGTAAGCAGAAATATGTTCGGGAACGAGTCTCACCGTTTTCATCAGGCTTTGTTCCCAAGACTCCAAAGTCTGCCCTGGTATTCCAAATATCAGGTCCAGATTTAAATTTATGAACCCGGCCTCCCGCAGGATTTGGAAAGAACGCTCCGCTTGCTCCGCCGAATGAACGCGTCCGAGCCTTTTGAGCATTTCAGGGTCCCACGATTGAACGCCCATGCTGATCCTGTTGACTCCGTAGTCGCGCAACATCCTGGCTTTCTCGAGCGAAACCGTTGCCGGGTTCATCTCCAGAGTCCACTCAATCACATCGGACAGGTCGAGTAGCCGATGAAGCCCGTTAAACAAGTAGGCCAACTGCTTGACGGAAAGCGCCGAAGGCGTGCCTCCGCCGAAAAAGACCGTTTGAATCCGCCGCCGAGGAATGGCGCTCAGGCGCCGTTCCAGATCAATCAGGAGAGAATCGAGAAACGCCTGCGTCTTATTTCGATCCGATGCCTCTTTGTAGAAGCTGCAGTACGGGCACACCTTCGGACAAAACGGAATGTGGACATAGAGATGGTGAAGCTCCCCGATCTCCTCAATTCCGTTTTCGATTTGCATAAACGTGACTATAATCCACCCTCGTGTTCCGAGTCGTTGTGACGTTATTGATTTGCGGGTTCGTTTCCAGTGCGAACTGGTGCCGGGCCCAACAACCGCAGACGTCCCAACCTGCCGCCGATGCGCAACCAAACCCGGTTGCGGCGCGGTCCTATGTATATCGCACCTCGAGCTCGGATGCCATTTCCGACTTCGAGCCCAACCCTTCCGTCGTGCACCGGATGGTCGATGAACTTGTGATGGCTGCGACCAACGAATCGACGGTTGCATCGGCTTGGGGGTCGCTCGTGAAACCTTCCGATGTGGTTGGCATCAAAGTGAGCGCCAGCGGTGCTCCGCTTTTCGGCACCCACCCCGCCGTCGTGAACGCAATCGTCGACGGGCTTGCAGCGGCGGGTGTCCCTCCGCAAAACATCGTGGTTTGGGACCGGGACGCTGATCTTTTAAAGGCTGCCGGATTTCGTGCGAGGAATGGGGGCTACCGCCTCATGTGGACCGAGAACAACTACGATGCGAAGGCTGTGATCACCTCCCCGATCAGTGGAAAATTAATCTATGGAGACGTGCTTTTCGTGGGCAGAGGTCCTGATCTGTTTCACGACCAGACGAGAAACTCCACACCGGAACCAGGTCGAAAGCGGCCGCGGGTCCTGGACAATCTCAGTGACCAAAGCCATTTGAGCAACGTCCTGATGCACGTCGTCACGAAGATCATCAACGTTCCCGTGCTTTCCGACAATGTTTACTGCGGTCTGTCTGGAGCGTTGTTTAACATGACAATCCCGAACATGGACAACTGGCGTCGGCTCGTTGAGGACCCTGTGAATGGAGACCCTACGATTCCTGAAGCGTACTCAGATCCGAGAATCGGAGACAAAGTTGTATTTCAGCTCATGGATAGTCTCGTCGCACTCTACGCAGGCGGACCAACCGGAGACGCGAACTATTCGGTTCAGGACGGAGCATTGTACGCAAGCAAAGACCCGGTTGCCATCGATGCAATTGCACTTAGGCGAATCGATGCATGGAGGAGCGCCGCTCAACTGGAGCCTGCGTCAAAAACGGCGAAATATCTCCAGAGTGCTTTCACTTACGGACTGGGAAACGCCGACATGAGCAAGATCGAGGTCGTCAATGTCCGTTGACCTCGAACTGCTCGCCATCCTGAAAGAAGTATCCCGATCGTTTTATATCAGCGTTCGATTTCTTCCCATCCGAATCCGAATGACAATTGCGCTGGCTTACCTACTGGCGCGGGCATCCGACACGATCGCGGACACGAATCAGTTGCCCGCAACGGAACGACTGACTGCGCTCCAACAGTTTGCCCAGACACTCACAGCAACCTCCACCAAAGATCAATTGAATCTCGTCGCTTGTCTGGCGAAACAGCCGGACGGGCCCGAGAAATTGCTATTGGCTAATATTGATCGCGTTTTCGACGCCCTCTCAAAAATTCCACCATCTCATAAGGGTTTGGTGGACGAAGTTCTGAAAAAGATCATTCGCGGCCAGACACTCGATATCGAAAGGTTTGAATTGGCACCGGGCATCAAAGCTCTGCCGGACCGTGATTCGCTTGAAGAGTACACCTACCTTGTCGCCGGATGTGTTGGAGAGTTCTGGACACAAGTCTGTTACCTTGCGTGGCCACGCTATGCGCGTTTGCCCGAAACCAAGATGCTGGAAGCAGGCAAAAAATTTGGCCAGGGGCTACAACTCATTAACATTCTGCGAGATTTCACCGTTGATCTCCAGGCAGGGCGCTGTTACCTGCCGATCACTGATCCGACCGCGATTGCGACCGATCCTGATCTCGCGCGTCCAGAGTGGGAACAATGGCGCCATCGCGCTCACGGCTACCTTCAAGAAGGTTGGAACTACGTACAAGCCGTGCACCCGTTCCGAGTGCGCTTTGCGTGCGCAATGCCGATCCTAATCGGAGTGCGAACACTCCAATTGTTGGGCGATTCCGATGCAATTCGACCGGGAATCAAAGTCTCCCGTCGCGAAGTGAAAGGGATGATGATCTGGGCTGCCGGCATCGCTCTGTTCCGGTTTCTCGAGCCGATCGCCCACCGGAAATTCTTCCGTTGCTGAGGCGATGACCGGCGCATCGTAAAGTTTTGCTGCAGCGCGCGCTCGCGAGATCACTTCACCCCGAGAACGGTGACGGCGGTCAGAAAATCAATTGCTCGCTGCAGTGTGAGGTCTTTCAGCCGTTGGACTCGCGGCTTGCCATTCGGATGATCCGCTTCATACGCATCCAGGTCCGGATTTTTTCCCGCGACCAGGGCAGCCTCATTCGTGTGAGGGCGTTCCTCGTCAAATAGGTAATTGGAAATACCACTCTCATCCGAAAGCATTAATACAGAGTCCTGCTGTTGCTTTGGAAATGTCACTCGAATATCTGGAATAAGCCCTCCCGGAAAGATGGGTGATGCACCCGGAACCACGACTTCTTTCACGGCTAAAGTCAAAACGAGTTGATTCCCGATGTCGTATTGGGCGAACTCGACCGCGCGCCCGGACGTCTGCTGACCGATAACGAGGGCGTGCACTTGAGCGCGCAGGACGGCGGCAATTGTCTCTGCAGTGCCCGCATTGTCCTGACTCACTAACACCGCCAAGGGTCCGCTGAATAGCGGATCTGTGGATGAGCTGAACGCCTGGCTCTGCCCACTCTTGGGTTCGACAAGCTTAAATAAGACACTGCCCTTCGGAACGAAGCGACCCAAAATGTGTACAGCAAGATCAAAATCGCTCCCAGCCGGCATCGTTCGAAGATCGAGAATCAGACCCTGCACTCCATGGTCATGAAAGCCATTTATCGTTGCGTCCAGCTGTGGAAGACCGCTTTCGGCGATACTCCCAAGCCGGATATAACCAAACTGGGACTCAATGAGATCAGACTTAAATGGACGGACGGCGGCGGGTTGTTCGGCCTGCGCCTTTGTCTCCAACATGGCACCGGGTCCAATGCGGGCGAGGAGCCCTACGACCGCGGCCTCGTTTAATTCCTGTGTGCTAAGCGCATTCGCATCGACGTACTTCGAACGCAGCTTGTCGATGATTTGTTGCAGGCCGCTTTGGTCGAGGTGCCCCAACAGTTCAAGAACCGAGTTTGACGCAACATTTGCGTTCGGAGTCGTGCTCGGAGAGGGCGTCGGCGTCGCAACCGCTGTGGGGGAAGCGATCGGGCTCACAGAAGGCGTCGGCACTGGCGACTGTTGGCCCTTTGTAAGCTGGGCGGCGCCAAGTATCAGGAACCAAATGGAAATGTGTTTGTACATCCGGACGATGGATTTTTTTTACAGTGACCCAATGTCACTGCGGAAATAGCTTCCGTCGAATTTGATCTTCTCTACCCCGTCGTAGGCGAGCCGCTTTGCAGTTGAAAGAGTGTCACTAAGCGCGCTAACCCCGAGAACACGGCCGCCGGAAGTCACCACTCCGTGATTGGTAGCCCGTGTCCCTGCGTGGAATACAGCAACGCCCGGCATTTGATCGACCTGATCCAGTCCGATGACCTTCTTGCCGGTTTCGTAGCTACCTGGGTAGCCGCCTGAAGCCATCACAACGCACACGGCCGGCCGTTCATCCCATCGAGCGACTGCCCCTGCAAGATTTCCGGTAATCGTCGATTCGAAAAGGTCAACTATATCGCTCTGCAGGCGGGGCATTAAAACTTGGGTCTCCGGATCGCCAAACCTGCAGTTGAATTCGAGTACACGCAGCCCCGCTTTGGTTAACATCAGTCCCGGAAACAATAGGCCGCGATATCGCAGGCCCTCCTCTCGAATTCCTTGTAGGAACGGCTCAAGCACCCTCTTTTTCACCTCTTCCAGCTGGAACCCGTCCAATCGTTGCGACGGGCTGAACGTCCCCATCCCCCCTGTGTTCGGTCCGCGATTCCCATCGTAGAGCTGCTTATGATCTTGAGCAGTCGGAAAAAGCAAGTACGACTGACCATCGACCAGGGCATGCACCGAACACTCGGCGCCGGAAAGAAACTCCTCGATAACGACTTTTCGTCCGGCATCGCCGAAACGCCGCTGCACCATCATTTCGTCGATAGCCGCTTCGGCTTCCTGACGGTCCTGGACAATCACAACTCCCTTCCCAAGCGCAAGTCCATCCGCTTTCACCACAAGCGGATAACCAAACTCTCCAAGCGCTGCGATCGCGCGCTCTGCGGAGTCGAACTCACCAAATCGGGCGGTCGGAATCCCGTGCCGTACCATGAACCGTTTTGCAAAACTCTTTGACCACTCCAATTGCGCCGCCTCTCGACTCGGTCCGAATATCGGGAGTTCCTCCTTCTCAAAAAGATCCACGATTCCAGCCGCAAGAATATCGTCCGGACCGACAACCGTCAGGTCTATGGATTCCTTTTTCGCGAAATCCAGAAGCCGTTCGAGTTCAGAAGCTTTAATGTCGACATTTTGACCGATCTTCGCCGTCCCCGCATTTCCGGGAGCGATATAAACCTTTTTAACCCTTGGGGATTGTCTCAGTTTCCACGCAAGCGCATGTTCGCGACCGCCGCTGCCGATCACTAAAACTTTCATGACGTACGTTTCAACGCACGGAAGGAACAAAAACAGTCGTTATCTCGGGCAACTGCGCAACTGTAAGCGTAAACCGGTTTCCCCGGATGCGAACCACGTGCGGTTGATGGGAGAGCCACGCGTCGAGGCCGCCAAGCGGCACTTTCGAGGAATAACCCGTCGAATACATCATCGGGACAATGATCCGTGGACGAAGCCTATCAACCGTCTGGCGACGTTTCTCCTCAGTGAAATCCTGGGGACCACCGACCGGCAAAAAAAGGACATCCACACGCCCAATATTCAGCGCTTCAGAAGGGGTGACCGCATCCTCGATGGCGCCCAGATCACAGAATCGAATCCCATCCATCGACCAGGTGTAGGCAACATTCAGTTTGGCGTTTGCGGAGAGGCTTTCCGAACTTGTCTGAATGCCGCGAACGAGAACTCCGCTTGCTCGATTTACCCCGCTAGCCATCGAACTTCGGAATATGATGGGCGAGCCGCTCGCAAGGTCCGTGTAATTCGCGGTGTCGTCTTCATGGGTGACAAGGACGACATCGGCGGGAACAGTGCCTGGTTTTACCGGGTAATTGAGCGTTTGAGGGTTGAATGGATCCGTTAGGAAACTTAGGCCAATCGAGGAGGAGACCCTAAAACAGCCGTGACCGAGCCATTCGATTGTCGCCTCACGCGGTCCCGTGTATGCCGGTTCCTCAGCATGATGCTTGTGTCGTGATCCGCAGCCGACAAGAAGGAGAATGGCTAGCAGAAGGGGAGTAATTCGATGCATTTTGAGGATAGAAGTATCTGAGATAAGACGCCAGAGTGACACATCGCGACCTAACCTTCAAGGATGTGGATCGTCGGAACGGTTCGCCGTACGTTCGGCGGCAATGTCTGCCAAGGACTCCGACTTCGCCGGTTGCGGGCTAGCTCCAGAAATGCCGCAAGGCAAATATCGTTTCACCATTGGCATTCCAAAGGAACGAATCCGCGATAGCTCGAGTGACATATTTCTTTGCCACTCCGATCGCCGCCCTTAACGGGAGATCGAGAGCCATATTCGCGGCAATCGCTGCCGACAATGTACAGCCAGTCCCATGTGTCGGTATGCCATGGCGGAATGGCTCCGAAAATTCATGCAGACCCATTGAGTCGACGAGAATATCCAAAGCAAATCCAGTTTGTAGATGTCCCCCCTTGACCAGAAACGGAACGCCGTACTGGTCATACAGTCTCCGGGCTGCTTCGCGCATTTTGTCCAGAGAATCCACTTGCTCACCAAGGATCACAGAAACCTCATCCAGATTAGGCGTGACGACACCGGCTATCGGAAATAACCGGGTCTTGTAACACTCGATTGCATCCGGCAGAACAAGCGCATGGCCAGCTGTGGCGACCATCACAGGATCAACAACTAGAAACGGGCGGCGAGCCTGCGGAATCGCCTCATAAGCCTCAAAGACGAGATCGATGTTCTTGTGACTGTAGAGCATGCCAGTCTTGATCACTTTGACCGGCAACCAACTCAGACTAAGAGCGATCTGGTCTTGAACGACATCAGGGTCGACAGCCTGGATCGAGAGCACTGTTCCCGGGGCCTCAGCAACAATGCAGGTGACAACTGTCTGGCCGAAGACTTTGAAATGAGTAAAGGTTTTCAGGTCAGCCTGAATACCGGCGCCACCCGAATTGTCCGAACCTGCGATCGTCACTGCTACCGGTGTTTCCATCGTGTGAGACTTTTCATGTGAGTTGACCGATATATAGTAGCCGGGTGAGCTCCGCTTTCCGCGAACTGGCCGATCTCCGAGTAATCATCGACAAAATCGTCTTTATGCCGGCGCTCGAGGCGCCACCAGACAGACCATACCCATTCCGATACTTTATTACGATCGACAACCAATCGTCCGAAACTGTCACGATCCGAGGTCGGAAATGGGTCATAAGCGATCAGGCAGGCGAGAAGATCGTCGTCGAGGGAGACGGAGTCGTCGGTGAGTTTCCGCATTTGCGACCTGGGCAACAATTTTCGTATAACAGTTATCACGTGATCGGATCCAATAGCGTGGCTGAAGGGGCATTTATCGGACTGACAGACGAAGGAGAACCCTTTGTCGTACGAATCCCACGATTCAAAATGGATTTACCGGTGCCTCTCTAGCCGCTGATGATTTCGTTTACCTTCCTATCGTGCGGTTCGAGCCGCATTTCGGAGAGGCACTGGAACTCAAAACAGACGCCCACTGCCATCGCCGTCGGGACCGTGGCAAGAAATCGGTCGTAAAATCCACGGCCTCTACCTAAGCGACTTCCATCCGCACCAAACGCGAGCCCCGGAACCAGAATCAGCTCAAACCGCTCAATTCCTGGTCCCGGCCTTGGCTCGTTGATTCCATATCGACCCGGAGTGAGGTCAGCCAACGTGGAGACTGTGCGAAACACGAGATTCTCCCCCTCACACCGCGGATAGCTGATAGAGTAGTCTCTGAGTATGCCGAAACTCCAAAGCAGGTCGATATCCGGTTCGCTCGTAGTAGGTGAGAAAAGCGCCAGATGTTTTCTGCCCGCCAGGAGCGGACGGAGATTTTCGCAAATCCGCAGCGACCGTATCCGCCGATCTGTCGATGTCAGTTCACTCAAACGTTGGCGCATCGCGTCTCGCAATTGGGATTTCTCTGAAAATTCCTTCCTGGGATTTGCCATTGCTGGATAATTCAACCAATAATGATTCCTTTGTCGTGTCGAATCTCTCCAAGAATCGCGGGCACCGAGTGAGTCTTAAACCTGGTAAAGGGTGGCTTCGACGAAATTTCATTACCCAGGTTTACATCCCTTCCTTATTTACCCGGAGAATTGGAAAAGCGCACCAGCCGGAATTTCCACAAATCGGGCCGGACGAAGTCTGCCTGACTTGGATCGGACATGCCTCGTTTCTGATCGGATGGCGCGGATTCAACATTCTGGTCGATCCAATCTGGTCTCTCTGGTTAAAAGTTGTTAAGCGAATTCGTCGACCTGGATTCCCGCTGCACCACCTGCCCTCGATCGATCTTGTACTCATCACGCACGCTCACTTCGATCACCTTGATCGGCGAACACTGCGAAGGATCGCAGCGGCTCAGCCAATCATTGTCCCTAACGGCGTTGGAAATCTGGTGGCAAATTTAGGGTTTGATCAGATTCATGAACTGAGCCCTTGGGATACGGTTAATATCGGCGAGGTCGGCATCACGCTCACACCGTGTCATCATTGGGGAGCTCGAGTTCTCCATGACAATCATCGCGGCTTCGGCGGGTATCACATGCGGTTAGGCAAACGGACAATTTTTCACTGCGGCGACAGCGCGTATTTTCCAGGATTTGCGGAGATCGGAGAGCGGTTGCCAACCGAAATCGCTCTGCTGCCAATCGGCGCCTACGATCCGCCGACTCGACGGGAAGTCCATATGAACCCAGAGCAAGCAATCCGTGCATTCACGGAGCTAAACGCTCGTCTGATGGTCCCGATGCACTACGGGTCGTTTCGTCTCAGCTTTGAACCCCCCGACGAACCGCTTCGGCGATTGCAGGCCGGGATTAAGCATCACGACATTGGAGGCAAAGTCGTCGTGATGGAAGAAGGGATTCCGACCATCTTTTAGCGCAAATACCAAACGAGCGCTCGCCCGCGCTATTTTCGCGTTCGCCTATCTTTTCGTTCGAGCCAGGACGCTCGCTTTCACCTCGTCCTGCACCGCTACAACTTCCGCCGGGGTGCGATTGCAAAGCACTGCCGCTATCAATGTCTCTCCCCGGCGATACCGGGCGATAAAGTTCCTCTTTTTTCGCTGACCGTCGACCTCCGCAAGGAGATGCGGAGTACTGAAGTCGCCGACAAAATCAAAATGCATTCCCAGGACGGAACTCGAACACGTTGGCACGCTCTCAAATTTTTGGCGTTTGCGTCCGGTTAAATTCGCTCCAGCCGTCAAACCTTGTAGCCGCGCCATTTCCACGTTGGTAATCCGCTTCGTTCCGCCGTAAATGCGGTCGGGATACAATGCAATATCGCCTACGGCGTAGATCCCTTTTTCGTCCGTTTCCAAATATTCGTTCACTGGACATCCGCTCGGGCTGCTTAGCGGCGTGTTGGCAACCAATTGCAGGTTCGGCTCCGTCCCAATCGCCACAACCGCCAACCCAGCCGGAAATCGCATCCCGCTTTTTGTCTGAATATTCTTAATAACAGTCTTACCCTCAAATCCGTTCAGATTTTCACCCAGGAGCAGTTGAATTCCCGACTCGACAAACGAATCGGTCAGCCATTGTGCCGTTTCAGGATCGAGAAGTTCCTGCCAAACCACCTTGTCCCGGCTTAACAGACTCAACTTTGCACCGGAGTTCATCAAATAAGAAGAAACCTCGGCGCCCACAAATCCGGATCCCACGACAACAATGTGCTTCTCGCTCAGAAGGATTTCACGGATCGCCAATGCATCCCGGAAACTTCGCAGGTAGACGACATTACCAAGATTTGCGCCTGCGACCTGCGGACGCCTGGCTCGGCTCCCAGTTGCAAGGCAGGCCTTTCGGAATTCGATGGTTTGACCGTTCTCCAGGACCGCTAGACGGCGCTCAATATTGAACTCCCGAACAAATGTTCCGAGTCGAACTTCAATGGTTTTCTTTTTGTACCAATCGTCCGGCTTCTCCACGAGCCGATCAAAACTGAAAGTGGCATCTTTCAAAAACGACTTGGAAAGCGGAGGGCGCTGGTAAGGAAGGTAAGGTTCATTGCTAACGAGCGTCACGGAGCCTTTAGTGTCATATTGACGCAGCGCGTCGCAGACGCTGGCCCCAGCAACGCCGCCGCCGACGATCAGGTAATCACGCTGGATCATGAAGTTGAGCCGCCATTATATGGGGGAGCTGGGATTTTCTCGAAGAAAAATCGCCGATTCACGTGCTGGTTTCTTGAACACCGGGGATTTTAACCTTTGGACTTCCTATGATGGGACCGCAAATCGGTCCCCGAATCTTTCTTGAAACAGGCTGCAAATTCGTTCGAATTCCGGGCGCCCAATGGATTCGATGTACGTGATCACCCCACCTCGAAAAGCCGGATAACTCCACCCCAATACGGAAGCCAAATCAGCCGCAGACCGATCTTCAATAATTCCTTCGCCTATGGCACGGAGCGCCTCGATCGATTGAATCGTAAAGAGGCGTCGTTCGATCTCTTCTGGAGAAGGTTGTGTCGCTGCGAGAGGATAGATCGCTTGAATCTCTGCCGATTCGACTCGTTGCTGGAGATCGTTGTAGTCGTAAATGCCTGCTCCCGTTTTTCTACCTAACCGCGAACGGTTGATGAATTTGTTGAGAATTTCCACGCCATCAGCCGCGTTTATGGCACTCCCACGCCGATAGCGGGCGAGACTCTCCAAGATCGATTTGAATAGATCAAGCGACATTAAATCCGTTACTGCCAGAGGGCCAAGAATCATTCCTGCGTTTTGAGCGACGTTGTCGATCAGCGAGGGAGAAACGCCTTCCCGAACCATGAATAGCGCCTCCTGCAGGTAAGCGGCCACGACTCTGCTCGTAAAAAAACCGGGCCCGTCGCGGACAACGACGGAGGTTTTTCCAAGCTGCCGACCAAATAACAGCGCGGCGTTGAGGGTGTCAGGAGCCGTTTTGTCGCCCACAACGACCTCCAACAATTCCATTCGATCCACAGGAGCGAAAAAGTGAGTCCCAATGAATCTCTCGGGAAGAGTGCAAGCAGTCGCCAGATTCGAAATCGGCAGAGTCGTCGTGTTCGAAGCAATGATCGCGTTTGAACCGACCATTGCGGAGATTTCGGCAATTTTCGCCTTCTTCAACGTTTCATCTTCAAAGATTGCTTCGATAATGAGATCGCACTGCACAAGACTCCGGATTTCAGAGCTCCAATTAACGCGCCGGACAGCTTCCTGCGCCGCTACCGGATCTTGCCGATCAAAATGTTTGCCGCTCGATGCGATGTTTTGCATCCGTTTCAACGATTTTTCACAAAGCTCGTTCGAGACTTCAACGACCTGAACATCGAATCCTGCGCGGGCGGCGGTGTATGCGATTCCAGTGCCCATCAATCCGGCACCAAGGACCCCCACTCGTACGATAGGCAGCTTTTCACTCAAGGTGCGTTGGAGCATTTTCCGACGCGCGCGATACAATGTATTTATCCGGTTCAACGTGGAAGTCGATTGCCTGACCGCTGCCCATTGTTCAGCCTCAAGGCGAATCCCTGCATCCATCGACCTTTCAAGCCCGTCATACAGACATCGAAGAATAGCGGTTGGAGCCGCCTCCTCCGGAGAAATCCGTCGCCGCATTTTTAGATAAGCTTGTTCAAGGAGTTGTCTATTGGGCGACGATTGCGAAAATGTGAGCGAATTTTCGACGGTAATCTTATCCCACGGTTGCTTGGGGTCTGGGTGGGATTCTGCCCATTCGAGACCGGCATCGACCAAATTTTTGTTCACGATCTGGAACAATCCTGCCTCAGCTGCCTCCGCGGTTCCGACAGTTTTCCCCATCATGAGCATTTCGACGGCAAATTGGATCCCACAGAGTTTAGCAAGCCGTTGCGTACCTCCCAAAACCGGCATCAAACCATATTGGAGCCATGGGAAACCGAATCCATAATCATCCGCATTCGCGAATCGAACGTGACAGCCCAGAATCACTTCGAGTCCCAAGCCTTCGACCGGACCGGTTACTAGCCCGATGACCGGTTTGGGTCCTTGTTCCATAGTCCGGAGCAAGATGCGGAGACGATCGATCGTCGGGTCCTGGGCGATCATTTGATCCAATTCAGTCACGGGATCGTTCGAGCCACGCCGAGCGTCGATCATCAGGATTGACACCGCCTCATCTGAAAGCGCGGCTTCAAGACGATCAGCAAACGCAGTGTCCAACAACTCAGCGCACGAAATTTGAGCGATCTCATCGAGTCTCATACGCGTTGAAGCACTGTCGCAACACCCATTCCCAAGCCGGTGCACATCGTCACAACGCCGTGCTCGACATCGTGCTGTTGCATCGAGTGTACGAGCGTCCCAAGGAGCGCCGCGCCGGTCGCACCAACAGGATGCCCCATCGCAATTGCTCCTCCAGCAACATTGATTCGCTCAAACGGCACCTTCGTTCGTTCCATGAAATAAAGAACGACCGATGCAAACGCTTCGTTGACCTCGAACAAATCGATGTCACCAACCAAAAGACCAATTCGGTCAAGTGCCTTCACAGTCGCCGCCGGGGGCGCGGTCAACATGATACAAGGGTCGTCTGCGGCGCTCGCAGTCGACACAATCTTTGCTTTAGGCGTGAGGCCGCATTCCTCCCCAGCCTCTCGGCTGCCCATCAACACAATGGCTGCGCCATCGGCGATCCCTGAGGAATTTCCAGCGTGATGAACGTGTCGGACGGATGACACCTGCGGATAACGAAGACGAAGATAGTCCCGATATTCCGCCCCAACGCGCGCGAAGGCAGGAGAGAGTCTCGCAAGACCTTCCTTAGTCACGTTTTCTCGCAATAATTCGTCTCTGGACGAGACGACCGCTCCGCATCCACCGAGGACCGGAACCACAAGCTCTTTGAAGAAATCCTTACTCCATGCTCGATTCGCTCGCTGCTGTGATTCGGTTCCGATGTGATCGACATCATCGCGCGTGTATCGGTAGAGAGTAGCAATTAGATCGGCAGATAATCCCTGCGGAATCTGAACAGTCGCATCTTTGAAGGAGATGTCCGAAATCATCGGGCCTCCTGCACCGAAGATAGAGAAAAGCGAGAGCATTTCGACCCCACCCGCAATGACTAGATCCGCCTGACGCGCCATGACTTTTGCGGCCGCGGTGTTGACGGCATCCAGAGCGGAACCACAAAATCGAGACACCATAAACCCGGGGGTGGCAACCTTATACCCTGCTTGAAGCGCACTCGATCGGGCAAGATTCCCGCCTTGATCGTTATACTGCTCACAACAACCGAGAATTACCTCATCCGTTGATTTCTCGACCGGCGGATGCCGGCGGCCCAGCTCTCGCAAAAGCGCACTGACCAGACTCACTGGGGTTTGCGTATGCAATTTGCCGGAAGACTTTCCGCGTCCGAACGGCGTCCGAACGGCCTCATAAATGTAAACTTCGGCGATCTGAGACATTGTGAAGATAACGGTTCCTTAAACTTACTCGCTTTCGCCGAATTGCGAGCGGGTGGACCATTGCGCTACTCCCGAGATTCCGTAAGCTCTTTAGCGAATCAATGAAGAAATATCGAATTGCTGCAATTCCAGGTGACGGAATCGGTAAAGAAGTCGTGCCACAGGGAATTAGAGTGATCGACGCGGCGGCAAGCAAAGCCGGGATTCAACTTGATTGGGAGCAGCTTCCCTGGAGCTGTTCCTATTACAAAGAAACCGGACGAATGATGCCGGAAAACGGTCTCGACCAAATCCGCGATCACGACTCAATTTTCCTCGGTGCGGTCGGGTATCCCGGTGTCCCGGACCATGTCTCGCTCTGGGGCTTGCTCATCCCAATTCGTCGAGCATTCGAACAGTACGCCAACGTACGTCCAGTTCGCCTGATGCCAGGAATTCAATCCCCGTTAAGGGACAGGAAGCAAGGCGATATCGATTTCATCATCGTCCGCGAAAACAACGAAGGCGAATACTCCTCAGTCGGTGGACGGATGTACACCGGAACCGAATTTGAATTCGCAACGCAGGAATCGGTTTTCACACGGCGCGGGGTCGATCGAATCCTGCGGTATGCATTCGATGTCGCAGCGAAACGTCCCCGGAAACTGGTAACCTCGGCAACGAAATCAAACGGAATCACGATCACGATGCCGTTCTGGGACGAACGATTCAAAGCGATCAGTGCCGAATTTCCTGACATCAAAACCAACCAGTTTCACATCGACATTTTGACCGCTCATTTCGTTCTGCATCCGGACTGGTTCGATGTCGTCGTCGGTTCGAACTTGTTTGGCGACATCCTCTCGGACCTCGGTCCGGCATGCACTGGGACTATCGGCATCGCCCCGTCGGGAAATCTGAACCCCGAACGCTCTTTTCCTTCGATGTTCGAACCGGTTCATGGATCTGCCCCAGACATCGCTGGTAAGGGAATAGCCAATCCAATCGGGCAAATCTGGTCCGGGGCCATGATGCTCGAGCATCTTGGAGAGCAGGCTGCTGCCGACGCAATCCTGAAAGCAATCGAAACAGTCATCCAGAGCGGGCCCAAGACGAGGGATATGGGCGGAACAGCGTCAACAGAGGAAGTCGGGAAAGCAATCGCGGCGGCGGTGTGAATCCGAATCAGCTTGACAGGGTTACCCCCCTATGGCTGATTGCACGCTCCGCGCGATCCATTGAAGCCGTTGGTCCCTGGGTTGCGGCCGCTTGGCCTGCAACCACACGCGCCAGGGGAAACCCGGCTACGATTAGATATTGTTTATGCCTGTTCGTTTAGGTCGTTTTGAGATGCCAAAGAGCCTCACAAAAGATGAGGCTACCGCCACTGAAACTTACGTAAAGTTCTTCGCCGAACCATTTGAGGCCGGATACGGTCACACCGTCGGCAATTCTTTGCGCAGGGTACTTCTCTCCTCGCTGGAGGGGGCGGCTATTACATCGGTTCGAATCACCGGAGCTCAGCACGAATTCGCTTCGTTGCCGGGAGTCGTTGAGGACGTGACCGACATCATCCTTAATCTGAAGAAGATAAAATTTAAGGCGGTCGACCACGAGCCACGCACGGTAACGATCAATGTTACCAAGGAGGGTCAGGTTAGCGCTGGCGACATCCAAACCATTCAGGGGATTGACGTCCTGAACACCGATCAGATTATCTGTACAATCGACAAACGCCAGAAGTTCGAAGCAGAACTCGACGTTCGAGTCGGGCGCGGTTTCTTCACCGGAGACGAGAACAAACGTCCGGACATGCCGATCGGTGTGATCCCTATTGATTCAATTTTTTCGCCGGTCACCCGGGTCAAATACAGCGTTGAAAACACCCGCGTTGGTCAACGAACCGATTACGATAAACTCGTGCTCGAAATCTGGACCGACGGACGGATTACCCCGGACGAAGCTTTGCTTCAGGCTTCCGCAATCCTTCGACATCATCTTGACGTATTCGTTAACTACGATGACAGCGAGGTTGAGTTCGACGAAACACCTGAGGAAGTCAGCCAGGAGAATACACGCCTCAAAAAACTGCTCAATATGAGCGTGAACGAGATCGAACTCTCCGTCCGCGCTGCAAACTGCTTGAATAACGCCAACATTACGACGGTAGGTCAATTGGCGATGAAGACCGAAGCTGAGATGTTGAAGTATCGGAATTTCGGCAAGAAATCACTGAACGAAATCAAAGAGAAGTTGCAGCAACTCGGTTTGAGCCTCGGAATGAAGTTTGAATCAGGCTTGGTCGAACCTCCGATGGGCGGCGAACGAGCTGAAGAATCGAAACTGGTTTCTATCTAGTAACTGACTATGCGTCACGGGAAGAAGACGATTAAATTGGGCCGCAAATCCGAGCACCGGAATCTAATGCTGGCAAATCAGGTTTGCAGCCTCATCGCGGAGAGCCGAATCAAAACGACTTTGGCAAAGGCAAAAGCCGTGCGTCCGTTCGCGGAAAAGATGGTTACCCTCGGCAAACGAGGCGATCTCCACGCTCGTCGTGTCGCGCTTTCTTTCCTGCGGCAAAAGGACGCGGTTCACAAGCTCTTTGCCGAGGTAGCACCTCGGACTGCGAGTCGGCAAGGCGGTTACTGTCGCATTGTGAAACTCGGCCCGCGGCAAAGCGATTCCGCGCTCATGGCCTATATCGAGTTTGTGGATCAACCAGCCGCAGACGCGACGGTCGAAGCTAAGCCCGCAACGACGGAGAAAAAGAAGTAGAGCCGCTTCCAAAGAACTCTTCAGAGTGAAGATCTCACATCTCTCCGATCGTGAGATCTTCGGCTAGCTCTGCTGAGGCTTGCAGTTAAGAATCTCGACCGCTCTTTTCAGATTGTTTGGTCGGAAGATCAGAAGCCCCTTTTCTGCATTCGGAGCCGACGCCAGGTAGGCGTATTCAATATTGATCTTCTCAGTCGCGAGCTTCTTCGCGATCTTGGAAATCGTCCCCGGCTTGTTGTCGTGTTCTAGCATCAGAACCTCGCTTTCCACCACAAGCGTGCCATGCTCTTCGAAAATCGTCAGCGCCCTCTTCGTGTCGCTGACAACCATCCGTACCACGGCGTGATCCACCGTGTCCGAGATAGTTAATCCGAAGATGTTAATCTCCTCCGCAGCCAATGCATCACAGACTGCGGCCAGTGTTCCTGGCTTGTTGGCCAGGAACAACGCAAGTTGAGTCGTAACTTCCATAGGCTAGCTCTTCGCCACAGGGGTTTCCTCGGCGGCACGGGGAGGGACAACGTCCACCTTGGGCGCTGTCGGGATATGAATCGGTCGGATTTTCCAAAATTTTGATTCGTACCGGTGCCAATCTCCTAGGATCTCTTTTGCCCGGTCGCTCTCAGTCCGCTCAAGGTGCTTATAGACTAATCCTTGGACGGCAACGATGTCCTCTTCTTCCACGAGCCGCTCGTGGACTACTAATTCGGCATTTAGTTTGAGTGGAAACGTATCGTCGAGGTCCAGCACGTACGCAACGCCTCCGGTCATTCCGGCGCCAAAATTTTTCCCCGTCTCGCCAAGAACAAGCACCGCGCCGCCCGTCATGTACTCGCAGCCATGATCGCCGACGCCCTCAATCACCGCAGTCACCCCGGAATTGCGAACTCCGAAACGCTCTCCAGCACGGCCCGCAGCGAAAAATCCACCTCCGGTTCCACCGTACAGACAGGTGTTGCCGACAATCGAATTCTCGTGCGCGACGTACTTTCGATTGGCAGGCGGTTTAACCACGATCTCACCGCCACCCATCCCTTTGCCTACATAATCGTTCGCCTCGCCGGTAAGCGTGATTTTGACGCCGGGACTGAGAAATGCCCCCAGGCTCTGGCCCGCGCTGCCTCTTAGCTCCAGTTCAATCGTTCCCTCCGGCAAACCTTGCTCTCCCCAAAGGTAGCCAATTTCGCCGGATAATTTCGTTCCAACAGCCCGATTGGTGTTTTTGACCCGGTAAGAAAGCGTAATTGGTAGCTGGTCGTTTACGGCTTCGCGCGCATCCTGCAAAATAGAATCATCGAGCCGGCGGCCAGGCTGCGGATCATTTCTCTCCCATGTGTTATAACGAGGCTGCGAATCGTCATCTTTCGCAACGTTGACCAGCAACCGGTTCAGATTGAGCTTGTTCGCTTTCCAGTGATTCGGCACCTGCCGTTGGCGAAGATATTCCACACGCCCGACGAGGTCCGTGAAATTCGCCAAACCCATTTCCGCCATGATCTGGCGCACCTCTTCGGCAACACCATTGAAATAATTTACGATATATTCCGGCTTGCCTTTGAACTTCCCACGCAGGCGCTCGTCTTGGGTTGCGATGCCAACTGGACAGGTATTCAAATGACACTGCCTGACATAGACACATCCGGAAGCGATCAACGCTGTCGTCCCAAAATTGAATTCTTCCGCGCCAAGCAACGCGGCGAATAGGATGTCCTCTCCCGTTCGAAGCCCGCCGTCGGTTCTCAAAATAATCCGGTTTCGCAGGCTGTTTAACATCAACACCTGGTGCGCTTCGGCAATTCCGAGTTCCCAGGCGCTTCCTGCGTTTTTGATCGAACTGAGCGGGGAGGCGCCCGTGCCTCCTTCGTGTCCACTGATCAGAATGATATCGGCATGCGCTTTAGCGACGCCGGCAGCAACCGTTCCGACACCGGCTTCCGCAACCAGTTTCACGCAGATTTTTGCCCGCGGATTGACCTGTTTAAGGTCGTAAATCAATTGGGCCAGATCTTCGATCGAATAAATATCATGGTGCGGAGGCGGCGAAATCAACGCCACACCTGGCGTGCTCTTACGCAAGCGCGCAATTAATCCGGTCACCTTATGTCCCGGCAGTTGCCCTCCTTCACCCGGTTTCGCGCCTTGGGCCATCTTGATCTCGATCTCTTTCGCACTCGCGAGATAGGCCGCAGTCACACCAAACCGTCCGGCTGCGATCTGCTTGATCGCACTATTTGGCCAATCACCATTTTTGCGACGGTGGAAACGTTGCGGATCCTCCCCTCCTTCACCGGAGTTCGATTTTCCGCCTATCTGGTTCATCGCGATCGCAAGGCACTCGTGAGCTTCCGGGCTTAGTGCGCCAAGCGACATCCCGGCTGTTGTAAATCGACGCCGGATTTCTTCAATCGGCTCGACCTCGTCCAGCGGAATCGCCTGCTTCCCGGTCGAAACTCGCTCAAGCAAGTCTCGAAGGGTATTGGGGCGAACCGACCGCACAGCATCGACGTATGCTTTGTAATCATCCGGTTTGTTCGACTTAACAAAAGCGTGGAAGCTCTTGATCACAGGAGGCGTTACCGCGTGCTGCTCGCCCTGACGCCGAAAGCGATAGTACCCGGGGTCGCCTAGTTCAAGCGTCTTGCCCTCCTCGGGTATCGCTTTCGCAAATGCCTGCTCATGCCGCGTGATTGTCTCCATCGCGATCTCGGTAGATCCGATCCCTTCAATCTTGGACGGAGTTCCGGAAAAGCATTTATCCGTTAGCTCGGAGCTAATCCCTATCGCTTCGAAAATCTGAGCGCCTCGATAGCTGTCGACTACCGAGATCCCCATTTTCGACATGATTTTGAGAAGCCCTTTTTCAATCGCCGCCTTGTACTTCCGCACCGCGCTTTCATAGGTAGCGCTCTCGCCAAATTGCCCTTTCTCGAGCAGTTCGCGGATCGTCCCGTACGCAATGTACGGGCAAACAGCACTCGCTCCGTACCCGATCAGACAGGCAATCTGATGCACGTCTCGAGCTTCGCCGGTATCACAAATGATACTGCATTTCATCCGTTTACCGGCTCGGGTCAGGTGATGATGCACAGCGCCCGTTGCCAGCAGCATCGGAACGGCGACGTGATCGTAGTCAACGCCACGATCAGAAAGCACAATTAACCGGGCCGAGTCATCGACGGCCCGCTCGACTTCAGCGCATATTCGAGTCACGGCTTGTTCAATGCCGTTCGCGCCGTCCGCGATATTCCACAGGACAGAGACTGTCGCCGATTGATGATCCGGACCAGGAATCGATTTCAACGCGTCAAGTTCATGTTGCAATAACAACGGAGAATCGGAATAGACCATTTTCGCGTGGTCGGCAGTCTCTCCGAGCAAATTGCGCCGCCAGCCCATGAGAGTTGCCAGCGACATCACCAGTTTTTCTCGAATCGGATCGATTGGCGGATTGGTCACCTGGGCGAAGAGTTGCTTGAAATAGGTGTAAAGAAGTCGCGGCTGAAGCGACAGCACTGCCAAAGGAGTGTCGTCACCCATTGACCCCAGAGCCTCCTGGCCATCCTTGACCATCGGCTTGAGCACCATATCCAACTCTTCGCTCGTGTACCCGAACGCAACCTGTTGCTGCGTTAATCCTAGGATATCCAACTCTTCAGAAGGTTCCTGAATCGTTTTGCCGGCAATTTGCTGGAGCCGGAGCAAATGGGCACTGATCCACTCCAAATATGGCTTCCCAGCCGAAAGTTGCTTTTTGATTTCGGCATCCTTCAACAGTTTGCCTGCTTTCGTGTCGACGGCGATCATCTCACCCGGCGCTAGTCGTCCTTTTTCGACAACTTTCGAGTCATCAAATTCAGCACATCCCACTTCGGACCCAATCGTCACAAGCCCGTCTTCAGTGACCTTGTACCGGGCCGGACGCAAACCGTTCCTATCCAGACAGGCCGCAGCGACAATTCCATTGCTGTACAGGAGCCCGGCTGGACCATCCCAAGGCTCTGTAAAACATCGGTGATATTCGTAGTAGGCTTTCAGTTCTTGATTTGCCTTCTCGTCCGCTTGCCAGGCTGGCGGAACCAGCATCGTCATCGCATGTAAGATGTCGCGGCCGGAGAGCATCAATATCTCCATGGCGTTGTCGAGGCTGGCAGAATCAGATCCACCAGGTTGGATAATCGGTTTCAACAAATCGATATCTTCACCCCATACGTCCGCGACTAGTTCCGATTCCCTCGCCCGCATCCAGTTCCGGTTTCCGCGGATTGTGTTGATTTCACCGTTATGGGCCAGAACACGAAACGGCTGACTCAAAGGCCACGTGGGAAACGTGTTCGTGCTGTATCGCTCATGATACAGACAGATCGCGGTTTCAAACTCCGGGTTGTCGAGATCCCGATAAAATTTTTCGAGCGTGACCGCTGTGACCAGACCTTTATAGACGATCACACGATGCGAAAACGAAGCGATATAGAAATTTTTAATGTTATCGTGCTGCGCACGCGCTTCGATTTCGTTTCGCGCGAGGAACAACCGGCGCTCATATTCGTCGTCGCTCATTCCAGCCGGCCGGCCAATCAGCACTTGCTCGATTCGAGGCATCGTCAGCTGCGCTTTCTCACCCAAAACCAAAACGTTGAGCGGCACTTCGCGCCAACCGAATTGAAATAACTCGCGTCGTTCCAGAACTTCTTCAATTATTGCTTTGGCACGGGCCTGAGCGTAAGCGTTGTCGTGCGGAAGAAATGCGAAACCCACACCGAGATCTGTATCGTTATAGAGCGTATGCCCTAGCTTCGTGACATCTTTGCGAAACAACTTGTACGGGATCTGCGTCATCACCCCTGAGCCGTCTCCCGTTTTCGCGTCGGCATCCATTGCCCCACGATGGGCCATGTTACACTTCGATGTGAGGCCTAATCGCAGGACGCGATTGGATCTTTCTCCATTGATCGCGGCAACGAATCCTACACCACACGAATCGTGTTCTTCTTCCGGTTGGTAGAGCGATTCCGGAAGCCCGTTGAGCGCTTGAGCGATTGCGTCATTCATGGCGGCAAACTTGCTGAGGTTACGGCTTCAGATGAGTGATTCAAGACGAAATTCCAAAAACAGTGACAAATTTGTGTCGCCCAAAACATCCCATTCGAATAATTTATGACCCCTGTGATACTGAACAATTGTTATGACCGGGTTCGGGAGGATCGCCAGTGCTTCCCTTTCGAGCCTGATTTTCGATAGTGCCATGAGAATTATAGATGAGCAAGAAAAGGCGATCATCCGTCACCTCATTCGCGACCCTCGCGAATCGGATAACGGAGTCGGGGAATTAACAGGGGTTAATGTGCGCACGGTCAGCCGAAAACGGCAACGCCTGGAGCAAGATGGAATTCTCTCTTACTATGCAAATGTCGACCTGACCGGTAATGGCGCGCAGCAGTTTACCGCGCGCCATCTATACATCATCAAATTCGGTGTTGGTATCACCTACAAACAGCTCGTGGACGACATTAAGAAGGAACCGAGCAAGACTGTATTTACCGAACGTGTCTTCGAAAGTCATATCGCAGAGATCGACGGCAAAGTGGCCCTTCTGCTTTACATCGATGGCGACAGTGACGTCGATATCGTTCAGAGAATGCACGAAGAGTTGATTCCGACGCTTCTCGAAAATCACGGCAAGGATTTGATCGAGGAAATTTCAACGATGCGAATTCTTTCGCCCGTCCGCGTGATGCGGAACTATCTGCCGCTGGTCAATATGAAAAACGGCCTGATGAAATCCGATTGGCCAGATGAAGCCATCTATGTCGGTCGCTAAAAAAGTCAGCCCGCTACCGCGTCGGTTCTCGGATAACTGCCGAGCACTTTGACGAACGTGCAGTGCTTCTCAAGATCGCTGATGGCATCCTTGACTAACGAATCTTCACAATGTCCTTCGACATCCACGAAGAAAAAGTATTCCCAGTTCTTCCGTTTCGAGGGCCGGCTTTCAATTTTGCTCATGCTCAATTTTAGCCGGTTGAACGGTTCAATTGCTGAATAAAGTGCCCCAACTCGATCTTGCACACAGAACATCAAGGATGTTTTATCCGAGCCGGTTGGCGGACAAGTCTCATGCGAAATAACTAAGAATCGCGTCGTATTGTTGGGGCTGTCCTGAATCGACCGTTCCCGAATCTCAAGACCATAAACTTCCGCTGCCATGGCACCAGCCAACGCAGCTGCACCCGGCTCTTTTGACGCCAGTTCCGCCGCTTTCGTCGTGCTCGAGACCTCGATCCACTCGACCTCATTCGCATTGGCTTTCAACCATTTCCGGCATTGACCGAATACTTGCGGATGCGAATAGATTTTTGTGATTTTTTCGCTCGCTTCTTTGGAGAGAAAATTGTTCTCGATACGAAGCAGGATTTGCGCACAGATCTTCAACTCCGAATCCATGAAAAGGTCCAACGTGTGGTTTACCGCCCCCTCAACGGAATTCTCGATCGGCACCACCCCATAGTCTGCTCGTCGCCTCGTAACCTGGTCGAACACGTCTGCGATATTTCCTTGCGGAGCGTAGTCCACGGACGCCCCAAACTTTGCGCGCGCAGCCTGGTGAGACCATGTCGCCTCAGGTCCTAGATATGCGATCGTTAATCCCTTCTCGAGCGCAAGCGCCGCCGACATAATTTCCCGGTAGATTGCGCGAACAGCCGCAGAAGGAAGCCTTCCCTTATTCTTCTGTTCGAGCCCTTTCAACAACGATTCCTCCCGTTCGGGAGCGTAAATCGTCAGGCCCGCCTCTTTTTTGAGAACGCCAACTTCATGAACGAGATCAGCGCGCTGATTCAGCAGTTCGAGGAGTTTCGTATCGACTTGGTCAATTCGCTTGCGGATCAGTTTCAGTGATAACTTTGAGTTCTCCATTCTCATTGCTCTCCGGGTTGGATTTTTGCGGCAGGGCCGCTTCGCCTGAGCCCTGCGACAATATGTCCGGCACCCCGGATTGCACCACAGAGGATTCAACTGGCGGAGGTTGATCTGCAGAAGATTCACTTGGATTTATTGCCTTCGGCAATGCGACCTCTCGGAGTTCGGATGCGTTTGGCAGTTCGTCCAGATTCTTCAGTCCGAAATGTTCCATGAAATGCTGAGTCGTAACGTACAAAAGCGGGCGACCGGGCACCTCCGCACGGCCTGAGATCTTTACCAGTCCACCGTCGAGCAATTTCTGCATCACCCCGTCAACTGTTACTCCCCTGATCGCTTCAACATCCGCTTTCGTGATCGGTTGACGATACGCAATGATGGCGAGCGTTTCGAGCGCAGGCGCACTCAAGCGGGTCGGACGCATATCGGGAAATAACTGCCGAACCCAGATCTGGTACTCGCTTCGACTCACCAGCACCCAACCGGAAACCTGTTCCACGAGATGGAATGCCCGTCCCTGCTCTGTGTACTCGTTCTGTAAAATTTGCACGCATTCGGCAATCTCCGTTGCTTTGGCTTTGGGCAATGCAGCTTCCGATCCCTCTTCGAAATAGTCACCGGCCGATGAAAGCGCCGCCGAGATATCGTTCAACGACAGCGGTTTCTGAGATGCGAAAAGCAGGGCTTCAACGACTGCTTTGAGAGTAACCATGGTGCAAAAACCGAAGCTAGCCTGAATGTCGCGTCTGTTTCAACTGTCGAGATCGAGCACCGGCCCCGATGCTCAACTCTGGACGCTCCGAATCTCGATCTCGCCGAAGAGCTCACTTTGCAAAACCCGCACTTGCTTCATCCGGATCAGTTCCAGTAGCGCCAGAAACGTGACCGCGATTTCCGCGCGGCTGGCCGCTGAGACGAAGAGATCATAGAACAGTACAGATTTTCCGCCAGGCAGCGTCCGAATGATATAATCAATCTTATCTGCAACCGAAAAACTCTCCTCAAATATCTCTCGAAGATCTTCTCGTTTCAGTTCGATTTTCTTCAGCACCTTCTGAAAAGCGCTGATCAAATCAAAGATGCCTACCTCAGATTTCAATAGGGTACCTGGATCCTCGAACTCCGGCTTTCCGGGTACCCGAACAACGAGACCTTCCTGTTGCAATTCCCATCGCTGGAGTTGAAACGCGGCGTCTTTGAACTTCTTATACTCAATCAATTGCCGGATCAGGTCCCACCGCGGATCGCCTTCCTCGGCTTCTTCCTCGGGAGGCTGCTGGTGGACCGGTAGCAGACTTCGGCTCTTGATGTAGATCAGGTTGGCCGCCATCACGACGAACTCCCCGGCGATTTCGAGGTCCAGCATCCGGAATGTCTCAAGATATTCAAGATACTGACTCGTGACGCGTTCGATCGAGATCTCGTAGATGTCGACCTCGTCTTTCCGGATCAAATACAGGAGGAGATCAAGGGGGCCTTCAAATACCTCGAGCTTCACTTTGTAGTCGGAGTGCATCAGTTATTTCCCTCTTTGATTAGAACCGCGTTTGCCACCGCATAATCGTTCGAGTGGCTTAGGCTAATGAGCACTGAACAGACCCCCACTCTTTTTGCGAGTTCTGCAGCCCCTCTATGGAGAGCAATAAAAGGTTCACCACTTTGTTTCCGCCGGACCTCAATGTCTTTCCAGTCGAATTCGCCGGCGAATCCAGTCCCGAATGCTTTCGAAACCGCTTCCTTCGCCGCAAAACGAGCGGCAAAATGCGGGGCAGGGTCTCTCATCGTTCGGCAATACTCGACTTCGGCTGTTTGATAAATCTTTTCCAGGAAATGATCCCCATGACGTCGGATGGCGTCTGCAATTCGCGCATTTTCCACAACGTCGATTCCGATCCCAAAAATCATTCTCAGCTCTTTAGAAGGTCCAGCATCCGGCGAACAGCATTTTCGAGTCCGATCGAGACAGCGCGCGACACAATCGAATGGCCAATATTAAATTCGTTCCAGTGTGGAATGGCTTTGAGCAAACGAACGTTGGAGTAGTTAATTCCGTGCCCTGCGTTCACCAATAATCCCCGCTCCTTGGCCAGTACCGCTGCAGCTTCGAGTCGATCCAGTTCATCCTGCCTTAACTCTGCCGTCAGATTTGCGAATGCGCCGGTATGCAATTCGACAGCTTCCGCTCCCAAGTCGCTGCTGGCTTCGATTTGTGCCGCCTCCGGCTCAATAAACATGCTGACCGGAATTCCGGCTGAGTGCAGGCGATTCACCGTTTGCCGGAGTGCTTTTGCATGCCGAGTAACGTTCAGTCCCCCTTCGGTCGTAATCTCCTGGCGGCTCTCAGGAACTAGACAAACCTCATCGGGAAGCACTCTCAAAGCCGTTTCAACGATCTCCGGCGTATTTCCCATCTCAAGGTTCAGTTTCGTCATGATGCTATCCCTCAAACGAAAAACGTCCCGGTCCTGAATATGCCGCCGGTCTGCCCGCAGGTGCACCGTGATGCCGCCCGCGCCCGCTCGTTCACAGGCAGACGCGGCCTCTAATATATCCGGCTCACAATTCGGCGAATCAATCATATCCGCGTAACGCGACTGTCGCAGCGTCGCGATATGATCGATATTGACTCCTAACTTAACCATTGGTTCTTAGACTCCTGGATACTGCTCGACGCCCAAAAAAAGTCTCCCGCTCGATCGGTGATTGGGCTCACTTCTTGCCGCCGATAGCTTTTACTAATGCTTGAAATGGCGTACCCCGGTGAAAACCATTGCCATCTGGTGTTCGTTCGCCGCGGCAATCACATCCTGGTCTCGCACAGAACCGCCCGGCTGAATTGCCGCCGTCGCCCCTGACTCAGAGGCCGCGACCAATCCATCGGCGAACGGAAAAAATGCGTCACTGCAGACCGCGCTACCTTTCAGTGAAAGCCCCGCCTCCTTTGCTTTCCAAATCGCGATCCGCGAAGAATCCACTCGAGCCATTTGACCGGCTCCTATTCCGAGTGTTCGATCCGAAGCGGAATAAACAATCGCATTCGATTTGACGTGCTTTACGACGCGCCAACCAAAGAGCATCGATTTCATCTCTTCAGCCGTCGGCGGTCGAGCCGAAACCACGTGACGTTCCGGTTCTCGCAACCTGGCATCATCTCGTTGTTGCACGAGCAAACCGCCAACAACCGATCGAACGTCCGGCTCCGCAGTTTCCTCCCCTGATCCGGAAAGCATTTTCATCAACCGCAAATTCTTCTTCTTCTGCAACAGCGCTCTCGCCTCGGGCTCAAACTCAGGAGCGATGATCACTTCGCTGAATATCTCCGAAATCGCACGCGCCAACGACTCCGTGAGCGGGCGATTGCAAACAATGATACCGCCAAACGGCGCCTGTTTGTCCGTGGCAAACGCCTTGATCCAAGCCTCGCGAAGGTCCGGATCCGAGCCGACTCCGCACGGGTTTGTGTGTTTCAGAATCGCCACGGTTGGTTCTGGAAACTCGCGAATAAGCCGACCAGCCGAATCGATATCGAGAATGTTGTTATACGAAAGCTCCTTCCCATGGAGCTTCTGAAAATAATCTTGAAAATGACCGTATAACCCGGCTGTTTGATGCGGGTTTTCGCCATAACGCAGTCGAGTCTCCAAAGGGAGCGACAGCGTAAAAGAACCGCTTCCAATCGGCTCGCGACAAAGGAAATTTGCGATCGCCTGATCGTATCGGGCAGTTGTCAGAAAGACCTTAATCGCAAATTGCTCGCGGAGGGCTAATGTGGTTTCGCCTTGGTGCTCTTCGAGTTCCTCCAAGACTATGTCGTAATCGGAGGGGTCGGTTACAACCGTCACCGATCGATAGTTCTTGGCGGCGCTTCTCAGCATCGACGGCCCACCGATATCGATCTGTTCAATTGCCTCTTCCAGCGTCACGTCAGGCCGAGCCACCGTGCTTTCAAACGGATAAAGATTGACGACCACAAGATCGATCGGCGCGATCTGATTCTCGGTTGCCTGACGCAAATGGTCCGGGTTATCTCGCAAGTAAAGCAAGCCACCGTGAACCTTCGGGTGCAGCGTCTTGACTCGTCCACTTAGGATCTCGGGGAATCCGGTAAACTTTTCGATTTCGATGTGCGGAACCGATTCGCTCTTAAGCAAAGAGGCTGTCCCACCCGTCGAAACAATTTCGATCCCGAGTTCGGTGAGCCGCCGTGCAAATGGGACGATACCCGCCTTATCGGAAACTGAAATGAGTGCGCGGTTGATCTTCATGAAACGGAGAAGAATAACAGGTTCTGAGAGGCCGTCTATTGTTTGGCATCCCAGTCTCATCTCGGGGCCGGTCGAACCCAAGAACACTTGCTCTCGCGCTCCTGATCCGGAAAACTCTTCGTCTGAATACTTTAGGCTCGCCCGTAAGCTGCGCAGCCTCTAGCTTTTGTTAAATTGATAACCTCCAGAACCATGACGCACATCAACGAAATTGAAGGCATCGGAGCGGCCCATACTGAAAAACTTGCCGCCGTCGGAATCACAACGGTCGAAGGTCTTCTTGAAGCCGGGGCGACCCCCAGCGGGCGTAAACACCTCGAAGAAAAAACCGGTATCACTCATCATCATATTCTCACTTTGGTAAACCAGGCGGACCTCTTTCGCCTCCAAGGCGTCGGACGCCAATACGCCGAATTGCTGCGGGCTGCCGGTGTGGACACGGTCCTGGAACTCGCGCAACGCCGAGGAGACCATCTTCACGCCAAATTGGCCGAGATTAATGAGAAGCATCATCATGTGAAGGTCCTTCCAAGCCAAGACCATGTGATCAAGTGGGTCGAAGAAGCGCAGGCTCTCCCCCGAGTCGTTGAATATTAATCGGTTTCAACTCGGAGATCTCCTGCGGACTTTGCTCATGAGCTCTTCGAAGGAAATAGGCAAATTCCACTTGCACTATACCAACTAGTCAACTAAGGTGGTGATCGTGAGACGCGAGAGTGATACCAAACAGAAACTGCTTACCACTGCTCTAGGGTTGATCTGGGAGAACAGTTACGGGTCGATCAGCGTCGACGACATCTGCAACCGGGCTGGTGTCAATAAAGGTAGCTTTTACTACGCTTTCAAATCGAAATCCGACCTCGCCGCGGCCGCTTTCGAAGATCACTGGAATAAAAAGCAGGCCATCATGGATGGTCTGTTTTCTTCACAGATCCCTCCCTTGATCCGTCTCGAGAACTATTACGACCTGGTCGTCCAGGATCAGACAGCCAAGTATGAAAAGTTTGGCAAGATGTGTGGATGTCCATTTGCCTCGATCGGGTCGGAGCTGAGCACCCAGGATGAGCAGATTCGGAGAAAGGCACACGAGCTATCGGAACGGACTATGAAATACTTGGCTTCTGCCTTGCGGGACGCGAACGCCGAGGGTTCTTTGGACATCAAAGACCCGGTAGAAATGGCTCGCGAAATTTTCTGCTATGCAAATGGCCTTATTGGACAGGCAAAAGTTGAAAACAATCCGAATGTCTTGAAGTCCTTGAAAGAGGGCGTGTTTCGCCACTTGGGCGCGTCTCGGATGCAAGTACTTAGCCGATAAAATCTTTTTTTTTGCAATTAAGTTTTACTAACTGGTCAAGTTAACTTTATGAACACCACTGATTCGACTGTGATTCAATCATTCAAATCGACTCGACATGAATGTTCACCTGATTATCTCTCAGAACGGTTTTCGGGACGTTCACTTACGTTCGCTGAAATAGCTGATCTGGCCGAAAAATGCGATCTTTGGGAGGTCGAGAAGCCAAAGATGATGAAGCCGCTGGTCACGTTCACTATTCCGACGACTCAGGTATTCGCCTCAATCTCCCGCGTCATCGAATAACGGGCGGGACAAGTGCTGCATCGATCAGGAGACGCAAGCGACTCGCGATCGATGCGGGCTAAACGCGGAAGTTCAGAACATCTGCTTTCCCATCGGGAAAGCCAACGACCGCATCGGTCGCGATGCCTATAAACAAGCCATGTTCTACGACGCCTGGAATTTGATTCAATTTTTCTGCAAGCGCTTCGGGATTGACTATCGACTCCAGATGGCAATCCAGAAGGTAGTGGCCACTGTCGGTAATCAGCGGCTTGTTTAGGCCGCCTCGCACATCGATCTTCGGAGAGCCCAACCCCTGCGCTTGGAACAGATTCATCAAGTGGCGCTCGGTACTTCGCCAGGCAAACGGCACCACTTCGACCGGCAAAGGAAACTTGCCAAGACGCTCAACACGTTTTGATGCATCCACGATGCACACCATCTTCTCCGATGCGGACGCGACTATTTTTTCCCAAAGCAAGTTAGCGCCGCCTCCTTTGATCATCCGGCCGTTGGCATCGATCTCGTCCGCGCCATCAATTGTCATGTCCAATTGCCCCACGTCGTTTAAGTCGGCAAGTGGAACTCCAACTTCCTGAGCCAGTTCCCCTGTCGACTTCGAGCTTGGCACACCGGTGACTCGCAACCCTTGCCCTACACGTTCGCCGAGGATCCGGACGAACCATCGGGAAGTTGTTCCTGAACCGAGCCCAATTGTCATTCCATCCTTCAGAAAACGTTCAATGGCCTGGGCTGCAGCCACTTTCTTTGCCTGGTCCTGTGCCGACGTAGATTCCATAAGCTCTCGTTGTTACGATGTTTTCTTCCTGATCTTTCTGGCCTTCATCCTAACGCCGGAATTGCAGGTTGGCGAGTCGCGAGCGCCGCTAAATTAAGACTGGCAATCAGCGCGGAGTCGGAGTGGGACTGGCTGCGGCACCTTGATCGGACAGCGATCGCAGAATAGGCCCAACCCCGGATCCGGACTCGGATTTCGGCGCCGATTCGTCAGGCTTGGCGGCACTTTCGGACTGAGCTGATTCTTGCCGGGGTGTCTTTTGGGCCCCTTCGGAGTTGGCGCCGCTTTGGGAAGTTGCAGCTGTCGGAGACGCAACCGGTGTTGCTGCAGGTAAAACAACGACTCGAGGCGTCGCGGAGGGGGCAGGTGAAGATCCGCCCTCCTGTGCGGTGTTGACAGATGGTGCCGGCGAAGCAGCAGGAGAGGGCTGAGTGGAATCTTCGGTTTTCTCGTGACTCTCCGAATGTTTCACATGGCGATGAACCGTCGGCGTCGGGCTGCTTCCCGATTTACCCGTAAAGAAATGCCTCAAACTATGATAAACGTTGTGCCATGTGTCGTCGGCATTCGCCGGCTCAGTGATCGCGAATGTCAACGCAAAACCCAACACCAAACGCGTCATCCGAAGGCTTTGTCGGTCGAAAATCATCTAAGGTATCTATCGTCCGTTTGTTGCCCAACGTTGACCAAAAAACGCCTTATACAGGAAATATCTTCCGAGCTTTTCGTCTATGGCCACTGAATTTTATCCAGGAGTTGAGCCAATCGAACCGCCGCTTTTGTCAACTGATGCGCTGCCATGACGCGATTTTTCACTTCGTAATCCGGGGGCAACGAGATCCCGATCCAAAGTGAGTTGGTGCCGCCCATTGTCTCAACGGAATTAAATCGGATGCCCGCATAAGCTTGGTTGGCAGCTTTTACAGACTCCAAAACCCACGATTCAGGCCAGTGATGATAGTCTCCTTGCGTTAGCTGCCATGTCTGGCGCTGGTACTCGCGTCTCAGGAAAGCGGCCAGAGACCGAAAATCAAAGGTCCCGGCGATATCCGCCACCATGTCCATATCCCAAAGTGCGTGCAGCTCATCTTTCGGCCCATAAAACAGGTCATTTCCGCCGCGGTCATTTGGTAGGCCCACAGCTTCATTCGGGCTTGTCACGAGAACTGGTGGGCTGGTTTCGGAGATCCGGTAAAATCCGGTGCCACAATGCAGTGGTTGATGGATATCTCCCACAAAGTGCACCAGGAGTCGGAGCGCATCCGATCTGTTGATTTCCTCAGCCGGCGATGAAGACGATTCGAGAACCGCAACACACCGTTCAATCGCATCGATTACGTCGCTCCTACCAGTGATAAAGCGCTCCGCGTCAACCAACGAGTTGGTCCCCAGGGGCAAGTCCACGAAATGCCAATTCGAGTTATCAGGAAACTGGCGATTAAACGAGTCGGCGTCCTGCGGTCGCGGTTTATCTGAGCGTGCGTTCGGACGAATATCATCTGCCCATGTCGATGCGCTTGCCAAGTCCTCTTCTCCACATTGTTTCAATAGCGCCTCCACCTTGGCGCGGGTCCCCGAACTGATCAGCTCCTCAGCCAATGTCGCGATCGCCCGATGTCCTTCGGCGCCCCAGCCAAAAAGAACCTGGCTGGAAGCGAAAATCATCCATACGATGACGATGCCAAATCTCATAAGTCCTCAGAAAGTTCGCCGAACAGAATTGCCTGTATCTATAACATAAGTAATCGCACGTTGTAACAGGTTTTCCTGGGACGCAAGGTCCATTCTTTGACGGTCCACAAGATGACCGAAATGAAAATGGCGACCGTTAAACGGTCGCCATTTCAGTTTCTTCGATGAGCTCCCATGAAAGTCGCTCAAGCGATCTGCAACGGAGGATTTTCGGGCCGGTAATTACTTGGCTTCGCCGATTCGTTCCGCCTTATCGAGATTCTCCTTATCGACTACGTACGGTTTGATGACCTCGTCGTGGAGCGGGGTCTTGTTGCGCAGGTGATCGACAATAATCTCAAGCGCGGTTCGGATCTGTTTACCTGGCGTTTGCTCAATCGTTGCGGTCTGATCACCGGAACGAATCTTTGCCAAGGCTTCCGGCAACGCATCAAATCCGATGACGAGCACTTTCCCCTTGGCAATGCCTGCTTGTTGCAGCGCTTCTTCGGCGCCGAGCGCCATATCGTCATTCGAACAAATGATGACGTCCGGCGGCGCGCCAATCGAGGTGAGCAAATTCTGAGTCACCGTCATCCCTTGATCACGCTTAAAATTTGCCGTCTGATCCGCAAGGACCTTGTATTTGTCTCCAGCCGCTTTCAGCGTTTCCAGCGCTCCTTTGGCTCGGTCTATCGCGGGGCTGCTCCCTGGTTCTCCACGCAGAAAGATGATCCGGGCGCCGTTGGGATATTTCTTGATTACATACTCTGCCATTGCAACTCCACCGGCCACATTGTCCGCGCCCACGTGTGCGATCGGTTCAGTGGTTCCGGCAACATTCCGATCGACAGTGACAATCGGAATTTTTGCCGCGAGTACTTCGTTGGTGGCCGGCGTTAGCGCGTTCACATCGTTCGGAATCAGCACAATCCCGTCGACACCCTGAGTGACGGCGGTTCGCAACTCGCTGGATTCAACGGGTGATTGACCCTGGCCATCCTCAACGGTGACTTGGATGCCCAACTTCTTGGCTTCATCTTCAGCCTGAGCCTTCACGAAAGCGAAAAACGGAAACGCCAAATTCGGGACGAGCACGACAATTTTCTCGTCCTTGGCTTGAGCGGTCGACGCGGGTTGAAACGCCACAAATGCGGCGGCCAGTAATATCCCACAGATAGAATGCTTTATTTTCATTTATTGAGGAGGGTATTTTTTGATGTTGTTTTGGTTCGGAGAAACTAACGGGCTGCAAGGCTGCCGCTTTTCGATTTGGCGAAGGTGTCAAACGCGACAGCGAGAACAATAATCACGCCGATGATGATTTGCTGATAGTAGGCGGAGACATTCATAATCACGAGACCATTGAGGAGCACTCCGATTAGAACCGTCCCCACAACCGTTCCCAGAACGCCGCCGAGGCCTCCGAACAGACTGGTCCCACCGATGACGACAGAAGCGATAACACGCAGCTCGAACCCGTCGCCGGCCACGGCTTCAGCGGAGTCGAGGCGCGCCATTTCCATGAAGCCCGCGAGCCCGGCCAGGAATCCGACAACCGCGTAGACACTGACAAGCACACGATTGACACGAAGCCCGGAGAGTCGTGCAGCCTCGGGATTTCCGCCAACCGCATAAACCTGCCGGCCGTACCGCGTGTATTGGAGCAGGATAAACCCGACGAACGTAACCGTTGCAAATAACCACACCGGAGCCGGCACAAATAGAAAAGTACCGCTCCCCCACCAGCGCAAACCCGGTGAAAATCCACTGATCGGGGATCCTTCTCCGACAACCAGCGTCGCACCGCGCCAAACCGTCATTCCGCCAAGCGTCACGACAAACGGAGGCACTTTGAGCCGTGTAATCGCAACGCCTTGCAACCAACCGCAAAACAGACCAACCCCGGTCGCTACGACCAGCGCAATCAGCCAGGCACAACCGCCATAAGCCATAGGATCCTCGGGTACCGCGCGCGATTCACCGGTCCCTTTTAAAACGGCTGCGCCACACATCGCGGCAAAAGCCAGAATTGCGCCTACCGACAGATCAATCCCGGCAGTCAAGATGACCAGCGTCATTCCGACAGCCATCACGCCATAGATCGAAACGTCCGACAGAATATTGAAGAGATTCCTCGGATAGATAAACCGGATATTTTGCGAGGTGAAAAAGAGCATCAAGAGCGCCAGGAACATCAAGACGCCAAATCGTTCGAGCAGAGTGATCCAGTTGATTCGTTTCCGCCTGGATTCGGGTTCAGTGGCTGTGGCTTCCGTCATAGGTGATCGTCAACACTAGTTGATTGCGGCGTGCTCGTGCGTGTCGCCAGCACCCAGCGTCATGAGCTTCATCAGCTTTTCTTCAGTCGCATCTGCTCCGGCCAATTCGCCAGTGAACCGGCCTTCCCTGACGGTGATGATCCGGTCGCACAGTGAAAGAATCTCTGGAAGTTCGGATGAGACAACCACGATCGCCGTCCCGGCGGCTGCAAGCTGCCGCAGCAACTCGTGAACTTCGGCCTTGGCGCCTACATCGATCCCACGCGTCGGTTCGTCCACAAAGAGAACCTTCGGCTTGAGGGCTAGAAAACGCGCCAGGATGACTTTCTGCTGGTTGCCGCCGGAAAGCGTCCCGACGATCACATCCTCGTTCGACATTCGGATCCTGAGATCTTGCTTAAACCGACGGATCAACTCCGTCTCCGCGTTTCGGTCTACGAAATAGCGAAAGCGACTGAGTCGTTTGAGACTTGGAAGCGTCAGGTTCCGACGAACGCTCTGAGTCAGGAAAAGACCATCCTGTTTACGATCCTCCGGAACCAGCGCCATCTTTAGATCGATCGCTTGATCTGGTGACTTGATTACGACCGGCTTTTCATCCAGAAAGATTTGACCAGAATCGAACGCCTCTGCACCGTAAATAGCGCGCACGAGATCCGTTCTCCCGGCACCCACCAAACCGGCAAGCCCCAAAATCTCTCCGCGGTATACCTCGAAACTGAGGTCGTGCAGCGTTACAGCCTGCGGTCCTCCCAGTTTCTTCGTTCTCGAAAGGTGGTCGACCTTCAAAACAACCTGATCGGATCGGATGCTTTTTCCATGTGCGCGCGCTTCGATGGTGCGGCCCACCATCATTCGAACCAGGTCGTCAATGGACGTCCCGGCAACATCACCCGTTCCAACCAATCGACCATCTCTTAAGACGGTGTATCGATCGCAAATCTGCGGAATCTCAACAAGGCGATGCGAGACGTAGATGATGCCAATCCCGTGCGATTTCAGATCACGGACGACTCCGTGCAGCTTTTGCACTTCGCGATCGCTAAGCGCCGCAGTCGGCTCGTCGAGAATGATCAGCTTTGCGTTGATCGTTAATGCACGAGCAATCTCGACCAATTGCTGTTCGGCCACACTCAAAGCCGACACCGGTGTTGCCGGATCCACATGCAAATCGAGGCGCTCAATCGCAGCGACGGCGGCCTGTCGCATCGCTTTCCAGTCGACGAAATATCCCGGCCCGGGTTCTCGGCCGATAAACACGTTCTCAGCGACCGACATGTTCGGCATCAGGTTGAATTCCTGGTAGACAGTCACAATCCCCTGGTGTTGCCGTTCAGACGGTGTTTGCACACCAAGCGATTGCCCATTGAACTGTAGAACTCCGCTGTCCTGCGTGTGGGCCCCTGCAAGAATCTTCAAAAGCGTCGATTTGCCGGCTCCGTTTTCTCCAAGCAGCGCATGGACTTCCCCAGGTTCAACAGCAAACGTAACATCTTGCAGTGCTGGAACGCCCAGAAACCGCTTGCTGATGTCGATCGCGCGTAACAAAGCCATATGTCAGTCAGTGTCGCATTCCGGACACACCCGCCTCATTCTGTATCCGCCGCCTAACCACAACCCGGTCTCGTTACAATTCGGGTCGGCAATCAAGCAGCGAATTTAGGGGGTCTGGCGCAAAAACGCGGGGTAAGCGCAGAAGATAACGACGAGCACGGCATCAAGCCAGATTTTTTAAGCTCACCAAATTAATACCAATCTTATTTGCAACAATCAGTAATCTGCATGTGTTCTGGTACCGATGTTTCTATCTGCCTCACTTGCATCAAACACCAGATTTACGCTTGTTCGCTTCGCAATCGCACTTCTGGCATTGGGCTTCAGCCCGCTCACGCCAACCCTTTTCGCGATCGATCCTGCAGGATCACTTCCTGCCTTCGGAATCGAAAACAACCCTCTCTGGTTGCGATATCCAGCCATTTCCCCGGACGGCAGAACGATCGCATTCAGCTTTCGCGGCCATATATTCACCGTTCCGTCGACAGGTGGCTTGGCCGTCGCGCTCACTGCCGGACAGGCACATGATTCATCCCCCGTCTGGTCTCCGGACAGCAAGTTGATCGCGTTTTCATCCGATCGTTACGGGCACGACGACGTGTTCGTGATGAGTTCACAGGGAGGTCCGGCACGACGGCTCACGACCTATTCAACGAACAGCGCCCCGGCAAGCTTCACTCCGGACGGACAGTTTGTCTTGTTCAATGAAAACCGGTTGGGATCCGCAGAGAGCTCGATGTTTCCCGAACGAGTCTTCACTCAGCTCTACAAGGTCTCAGTCCAAGGCGGCCTGGAGCCTGAAATGGTTTTGACCACTCCCGCTTTGCACGCGCAGTACGACCGCACCCAAAGCCAAATCTTGTACGAAGATCTCAAAGGATACGAAGATCCGTGGCGCAAGCATGAGACTTTTTCAGTGGCACACGATATCTGGCTCTACAATTCAAAAACAGGCGATCATGCGAAAATCTCGAACTTCCAGGGCGAAAACCGGGAACCAGTCTGGTCTTCGGATGAAAGTGCGATCTACTGCCTGACCGAGCAGAGTGGTTCATTTAACGTGTGGCGACTATCGTTGACTGGCGGCCAACCTCAGCAGTTAACAAACTTCCAGCGAAATCCAGTCCGCTTCCTCAGCGTCGCTGACAACGGTGAGCTTTGTTTCGGCTACGACGGAGAAATCTACACCCTTCCTGCCGGCGAATCGCAGCCGCAAAAGATCAGTATCCAAGTCGGATTGAGCGACAGCATTGCAGAAACGCAAAACAAAAACTACGCGGATAATGTCACTGAAGTAAGTCTGAGTCCCAACGGGAAGGAATTCGCTTTTGTCGTTCGAGGAGACATTTACGTTGCCTCAACTGACGAGGGAGAAACCAAACGGATCACAAATACACCGGGCCAGGAGCGAAGCATAATGTTTAGTCCGGACGGACGCCGGATCCTGTTCGCTGCGGAGTACGCAAAACCCTGGGGAATATACGAAGCTTCCATCGTCCAACCGAAAGAAAAGGAACCTTATTTCTTTAATTCAACCGTTGTCGATATCCATCCAATCGTTGAGAACGATCAGGAGAACTTCCAGCCTAAGTACTCGCCGGACGGCAAAGAGGTCGCTTACCTTGAGAATCGAACGACGCTGAAGGTCATCAATCTCGACTCGAAACAGTCACGATTGATTCTCCCAGGCGATCGAAACTATTCGTACGAAGATGGAGACCAATGGTACGACTGGTCCCCGGACGGAAAGTGGTTTTTGGTCAGCTTCATGACCGCGGATCGTTGGGGGACTGAGGCCGGCCTGATAGACTCCGGAGGCCAGAACCAGCTCACTAATCTGACCAATAGCGGCTACGACAGCTTCCGTCCGCGGTGGATGATGAACGGAAAATCAATGATTTGGTTTTCGGATAAATATGGTCTCCACGGCGATGGTGGCTCGGCTGATGCCCAAGCCGATATTTACGAGATGTTCTTTACCCAAGCGGCCTACGACAGGTCCAAGCTCTCAAAAGCGGAATTCGACATCCTCACCGAGTCGGAGGCCGAGGCAAAAAAGAAGAGCGAGGGAGAGAAAAAGGAAGAAAATAAAGAACCGGACGCGAATGCGCCAAAGAAAGTCGAACCGATCGAGATCGACCTCAAAAATATTGAGGATCGAATCAGTCGAGTCACTCTCGGTTCGGCTGAAATAGAGGATGGCCGCCTGACCAACGACGGAGAGACTCTGCTTTACCTGGTCAAAAGCGACAAAGGATACGAGCTTTGGTCGCTGAAACCGCGCGAGGGCGAACTGAAGCGACTCTGGGAAGTCGAAGCTCCCAAAGCCTCGCGAACCGATATTCCGTTTCCGGCAGCAATTCAATTGGACAAGGACGAGAAGAACGTCTTCGTGCTTTCTTCGGGAAAAATAACAAAGGTCGCTGTCGCCGACGGCAAAGCAGAGCCTGCAAAATTCAACGCTTTGAAAGAGCTCGACGGATCCGCTGAACGCGGTGCCTTGTTCGAACATATTTGGCGTCAGGTTCAAGAGAAATTTTACGTCAAGGACATGAACGGTGTCGATTGGCGTTACTACAAGTCGGTCTATTCCAAGTTTCTGCCTTACATTTCGAATGATCGCGATTTTTCAGAAATGACCAGTGAGATGCTTGGCGAGCTGAATGCCAGTCACACCGGGTGCAAGCTCTTACCCGAAAAACAAAATGCGGATGCGACTGCCGCTCTCGGAGCGTTCTTTGACGGGAGTTACAAAGGGGCAGGACTGAAGATTCAGGAAGTCATCGAGAAAGGTCCTCTGGTGACTGCTTCGGCGCCGATCCAGGCGGGAATGATTATCGAAAAAATCAACGGTGTTACGATCACCCCCGGAATGGAATACGATTCGTTGCTAAATCATCAAGCCGGCAAGCCTCTCCTCTTGGGGATTTTTGATCCGACGAAAAACAGCCGGGTCGATGTTACGGTAAAGCCAATCAGCACCGGAGAGCAGGATGAACTCCTTTACGAGCGGTGGGTAAAACGGCGCCGTGATCTCGTGAACAAATTGAGCAACGGCACAATCGGGTACGTGCATGTCCGTGGAATGGACGACGAAAGCTTCCGTGAAACTTATTCCGAAGCACTGGGACGGGATAGCAGCAAAAAAGCGCTGATAGTCGATACTCGGGGAAACGGCGGAGGCAACTTACATGACGCTCTCGCGACATTTCTAAGCGGTCATCCCTACCTTGAGTTCGTACCCCGCGGCCAAAGCATCGGCTGGGAACCGAATGAAAAATGGTCCAGAAAGAGCGTAGTGCTCGCCGGAGAAAACAACTATTCCGACGCCCATCTGTTCCCTTGGCTTTATCAGCATTTGAATATTGGCAAGCTGATTGGCATGCCCATTCCTGGAACGGGAACGGCGGTCTGGTGGGAGATTCTGCAAGACCCAAGGCTCGTTCTCGGCATCCCAGAGGTCGGTTTCCGGGACGAGAAAGGGCGATTCATGGAGCAGACTCAGATCGAACCGGACATCAAGGTTCGAAACGATGCAAAAACTGTCGGCGAAGGCAAGGACCTTCAGCTCGAAAAGGCGGTCGAGGTGCTGATGCAGGAAGGGAGCTAGCCCGCGTTTTTAAACATCCAAGTGAGAAATGCGCACGGTGCGGCGGAGGAAGCCGGCAACCAAATGGATGCCGGCGTCGGCGTATGGGAGTATGGGCGTGTCGGCGAATACGAAGTTAGATTCGCATTGTCATTTTGCTGCGCTTTGGAACAGCCCCTCAGGGACGAACGATAGGGGAAGACCTCCGAATCCTCGCAGAAAAATAAGATTTCCAACCATTGTAGTACAGAGTACCGATTCCGGACCACACTTAGTTTATTGGCGCAAGATCCGATGGCTGCGCACTAAACGAGCGAGTAGCATAGTCTGATCGCTTTACAAAAATGGCAACCATATGAAAACGAAGGTACTATCAGAAATGCTATCATCTCCCGCGCTAGTCATGATTATGCTGGGGTTCGCCAGCCTCCCACTCACTGGAAGAGCGGGTGACCAACCGGCAGAATGGCGACCCCGCACGACCGGTCTCGATTGCCACCACGGAACTCAATTCATGGTTCATTCCGAGGCAACCCACCTCAGCCTGAACGACCCTGTCGTAGCACGGGTCCAGCTGGCACTTCGACGACGCGGCTATTACACCGGGCCTATCAACGGGTTTTTGGGACAAAATACACAGAACGCAATTCAGACGTTTGAGGTTCGTCACTGCGATGTCGCTGCACCGCTGGTAACTCGCTGTCTCTTGGTCGAGCTTGGGATCGGTTCAGACGGTAAATCGGTTGTACGCACTGAAGGTTCGCTGGATCGACAAGACGAAGTGATCGACTGACAACTCGTTTTCGTGATTGTTCTTATTTCGCCATCGCCGAAGGCACAAAGCGCGTTCCTTCCGCAGCCGAATTTTTCGGTTGAAGGCCGAGGCAATCGGTTCTAGTTTCGGCTTCCCTAAATTCTGGAGTCATAGCTCAACTGGTTAGAGCGCTGCCCTGTCACGGCAGAGGTTGCGGGTTCGAGCCCCGTTGACTCCGCCACTCTTAGATCGATCGCCAATCCTTTGCGGGAGTGCGGCGGCCGACCTTGCATCCGTGGTATGCGTATCCGCTTCAAAGACGTCCTTGATCTGCTTGCCGCGTGCGTGTCAGAGATCCTTGAAGATTATCCTGATCTAGAAGCTGAAGATAACAAGGCGTGCCTCCAATACGCGGCGGCTCAAGCCGACCATGCGGTCCTTAAGGTGCCGTGAAATCATACAATCGTTAAATAAACCCCGGGTAACTCCCGTATCAAGTCGTCATGCAATGGCCGATCAAACGGCCGTAACCGGCGTTTGCCCGACTGCCCGAGGATGACATGGGTAATTCCACAGTCCTTTATAAACGACACCAGCGCCTGAGCGACCTGTTCGTGCTTCAGCAGAATTACAAGCCCACCCATTTTCTGGGCCGCTTCCAAGGTGTGCAACACCCGGCGTTGCACTTCTGCATCGATTTTGACCACCGATTCGTCCGGCGTCCGAACGTAAACCGCATACCATTGCGCGTTCAGTTGCGCGGCTAGCCGGGCGGTTTTGCGCAGGAGACGCCCTGGATCCGGTCCGTGGCTGCTGATCGCGACCATCACTTTGCCGAGGCCACCGACGTTCGATTCTTGTTCCGACGCTTCACGGAGCCGAGTCAGATGTTCGGCCGTGAAAAAATTCTCAAGAGCCGCTTCCGCGCGTTCCTTCGGATAGATCTTGCCAGCCTCAAGCCGTTTTTGAAGGTCTTCTGCAGGCAAATCGATATTCACGATCTGATACGCCTTCGCAATAATTTCATCCGGTACACGCTCATTCACGCGGACCCCGGTCGCTTCTTCTACGATGTCATAGAGCGACTCGAAATGTTGCACGTTCACTGTCGTAATGACATTAATGCCCGCTCGCAGCAAATGCTCGACGTCCTCATAGCGCTTGCGATTGCGGCTCTGTGAAGCGTTGGTGTGTGCCAGCTCGTCGACCAAAGCCACCGTCGGTTTTCGTTCGAGAACCGCGTCCACATTCATCTCGTGCAGGGTAATGCCGTGATGATGGGCAACGAGTGGTGGAATGATTTCCAAATCCGCGATCTGCGTAATCGTTTCCGGGCGCTGGTGAGGCTCGACGTAGCCGATCACCACATCTATACCTTGCCGCCTAAGGCGGTTCCCTTCGAGCAACATTTGGTAAGTCTTCCCGACCCCCGGACATGGCCCCAGGTAGATCTTGAGCTTCCCGCGTTGCTGGCACCGGATAATCGTTAGAAAATCATCCTCGGCTTGCTGGTTCATCGCCTTCTTCTATTTAGTTTTGACTCAAGACAAAAAGGCAGTTGAGACCCTTAACACTCGATGTGTGAACGAGACAGAATTGTTGCTGGGGGAAACATCGTTGGAATACAGGCTATTTCGGAACCCCATATCGCTTGCAAAGTTCCAGATTGACTTCCAGAGGGATCGCCATGATCAGCGTAAAGATAATTAGGGCGATGGGTAGAAACCACATAATTCTAAACTCCTAGTGAAATGGCAGTGATAGTCTGGATTAGAACCATTCCGGCCGGATCAGAGCCACGAACAAGTAGATAAACAACAGCAGTGAAACGACGGCAGTTAAAAAGATCATCGTCAAACGCCGATTAGATTCATTCGCAAGCCTGCATGAAGAGAAGGCATAGGCCCATCGATACAAGGCCTAGGAGAAACATGCCAGGCAGCCAAATTTCGAGCATCATGTGAAATAGATTTTCTTTGATAACTTAGGCGCTCACCAGCGCTTATGGGTAGAATGACAAAGCTGAACCCTTTCTAGTGCGGAAAGTATCGCTAGAGGCACTGATCCGACGACACCACAAGTGATTTAAGAGCTTCTCTGGTGCGGACCCTAATGGGCGTTCCTATAAAAGTGGTAATCTGCGAGGGAATGTCCGCAGATTACATTAACAAACTTCGCCGCAATTTGACGCTGTGCATAACAGGAGGGGAGGTTAGTTAGTTTAATGCTATGCGCGACATGTTGTCAAGTCCGGCAGAAAGTATGCGAACGATGCGAATTCGGGAAGTAATGGAAGTGACTCATGCCTGTTTCTTGGCGGTGTTGGCTGGATTCCGCGCCGGCTTGACGGTGGTCCCCGGCCGTGGCCGAGGCGGAGGTTAGGATCGTCGAGGACTCATTCATGGCTATCTCCAGATTTAGGTTTCATCGTAGAAAGTTGATTTAGTAGAAGGTCGATTATTGTAGCGATAGCTCCACAAAGCGTTCAGCTCGAATTTCGGCGATGTTAAAAGAAAAAATCCCCGTTGACTCCGCATTATTTATCCTTCTCTCCTCGAAGCACCTCAGAATTGAAACCGACGGAGCTATCCCTTGATTGCTTGACGGGCATTTTTACGAGGATTTTGATTTAGCCTTGAAAGCGATTCCGAAAGACGAACACCCGTCGGTCCGCATGGAACTAGAAAAGATACCGACCTTGATCAATGATCTTTCAATCGAAACGAGCGAAACAATATGATGACCAGCCCAACCCAGTTTAAGCGGACCAACCCCGAAGCCGAAGGCATTCCCTCTGCTGCGGTCCTGGATTTCGTCCAGGCGATCGAGCAGCACACGCACCCGATGGACGCGGTGCAAGGGTTCATGTTTCTGCGCCACGGGAACGTGGCGGCCGAGGGTTGGTGGCTTCCTTACGGACCTCAAAATCCTCACTCTCTCTACTCGCTGAGCAAGAGTTTTACTTCAACGGCCATTGGTCTGGCGGTGCATGAGGGCCTGCTCACAGTGGAGGACCCGGTTCTGAAGTTCTTCTCAGACGACGCACCGTCAAATCCAAGTGAGAACCTCAAAGCCATGCGCGTGCGACACCTTCTCTCCATGAACACCGGCCACAAGGAAGACACGACCGGGCAAGTTTTCCAGAACTTCAATCGAGTCAGCCTGTTTGGTCGGCAACCTCGGCACAAAGCAATTCAAGAGCGACCTGGGGTTCCGAACCAACAAGATAACTGGCCTCGTATTTTCTTATCACTGCCCGTCGAGCACCAACCCGGCACATGGTTCGTCTACAACACCGCGGCGACATACATGCTCTCGGCCATTATCACCAAGCTGACTGGCCAGCCCCTTCTGGACTACCTCCGTCCGCGCCTGTTCGACTTGCTTGGCATCGAGAACCCCTATTGGGAAACCGATCCGCGTGGCATCAACATCGGAGGGTCGGGCCTAAGCTTGAAAACAGAGGACATCGCGCGCTTCGGTCAGATGTACCTTCAGCAGGGTGTCTGGGAAGGAAAACGCATCGTTCCTCGAGAATGGATTGTCGAGGCCACAAGTCTCCACTCCGACAACAGTAACACGCAGACCAACCCCGACTGGACCGTTGGATACGGCTATCAATTCTGGCGGTGCCGGCATGGTTGTTACCGGGGCGACGGTGCGTTCGGCCAATTTTGCGTTGTAATACCTGAACAGGACGCTTTACTGGCCATTATCGGTGGCGTTCAGGACATGCAGAGTGTGCTGGACCAGGTGTGGAAGCATCTGCTGCCCGCCATGCAACCGAAAGCGTTGCCCGCAGAACCGCAAGCCTATCGAGCACTCCGCGATAAGTTAGCGATCTTAACCTTGCCAGTTCCGAAAGGGCAGCCTTCGTCGCCAGGAGCGGAACGATGGTCGGGAAAAACGTATGAACTCGAAACGAATGATCTGAATATCGAGAGCGTCACAATCAAGTTTGGCCAGGAGGGCAGCACGCTTATCGTGCGGGACGAGCGCGGCGAGCACCCTATTCAGGTTGGATACGCCACCTGGCTAAAAGGGACCACCGATGTGCGTGGCAATGGGGACGAACACGTCGCCGCGTGCGGCGCATGGATGACAGACGACACCTACGAGATGAGAATCTGCTATTACGAGCGCGTGTTTTGCCCTGTCTTCCGCTTTCGCTATACGAGCGGCAAGCTCCAAATGGGAGCAGAACCAAATGTATCCTGGGATTCGAGAGCGACCACGACGATTACCGGACACATGGTCGAATAGTCAATTTGATCACATCCGCGCCGCAAGCATCTCTGCGCCTGCAAAGCACAATGAGAAATGCTCGGCTTAGCTCCCGCTTTCCAACCGTGCAGTTTGCCGGGATTCATCCACAAGTCATGACAAAATCATGAATTGTTATTCAATGAGCTAAATATTCCCGCTTAGCCACGAAAGGAGAAGAATGCGAACATTTCCGCTCCTCGGTTCAGCGCTAATTCTGGGAAACACGTTGTTCCGTGAAAGTAACGCAATGATCGGGTTCGACCCCCCGCTCATTGCCAGGTCCCCGCGACTCATTTCCAAGCCAGGATCAACGCCCCCGCCGCAATACAGAATCCGCCAATTCCTTGCCTGGCGGTAAGACGTTCGTTCAGGAAAAGAATCCCGAGAGCCATGGCCATGACAACGCTCAACTTGTCGACAGGCGCCACTTTGGAGAGATCCCCAACTTGAAGCGCTCGGAAGTAGCAAATCCAGGAAAGCCCTGTCGCAATGCCGGACAGAACAAGAAAAAGCCAGGTTTTCCTGCTAATGGTTTGCAAATCAATCCCGCGCATCGTCACGAAAACGATCGCCCAGGTGAATACAAGAATAACAGTTGTTCGGATTGCCGTAGCGAGGTTCGAATTTAGTCCGGAGACACCAATCTTTGCGAGAAGTGCAGTCAATCCGGCAAAAAAAGCGGATGCGAGGGACCATAAGAGCCATTGCATAAAATTTCTCCGATAAGAATCTTCGATGAGTCAGGCACAAAATCCAGCCTGAGCGTTTTCGGTTTCGCCTTTGCTTAGGCCTTAAACCACACAAAAACAACCCGCCAGCGCCTTGCAACGCTGGCGGACTTAGACAACGGCGGCCTATCTCCTTCGTTTCGGTTCAACCGTTACCAACCTTGCTTGATCGGCTCGCCGGTCGTTGGATTCAGAATCAGCTGGCGAGTCTCCGGACCGCTCTTGGGTTTGAAGTCGAACAAATTAAGGAGTGTACCGGAGTACTGGTCGAACGACGAATTTCCGATTCTCCCAAGATTCCAGTTATCTTCGATAAAATGGACGATCGATGACTGGTCCGTCACGGTGTGATCAACAAAGTTTTCCTTCGCGAATGGAGAGATGACCAGTAGTGGCATACGAGGACCGAAGGAATAACGGCCCTGAAAGTCGCCCAACGGCGTTTTTGCCCCGGATTGTCCCGGTGCGGTGAGGAAATCGTAAGCGGTCTGGGAATCGTTCACCGTCGGAGGCATGACGTGATCGTACCACCCGTCTGAGTCGTCATAAGCAATAATAATCGCCATCGTCTTCCATTCTGGCGAGAGCATCAGCTCGTTCACAGTTTGAACGATGAACTGCTGTTCCAGAAGAGGATCCGAATACCCCGGGTGTGCATCCTCATAACCGGGCGCCTTCAAATAGGATACGGACGGCAGGTTATGAGCCGCGAGCGCTTGCCAGAACCGGGTAATGTCATACTGATGATTCGCCTGGTCGGTCTGACCGATCATTTTGACGGATGTAGGCGGTTTGTGGGTCGGATTGGCAGTCTGCGAATAGTATTGGAACGGCTCGTGGTGCGGAATGTAATCGGCCTTCGGGGATCCATTTGCGCCCATATGCGTCTGGGCAATATTGTCGAATCCACCTTGGAACCAACCCCACGTGACGTTCTTCGCGTTGAGCAGGTCACCGATGTTTGTGCCGGTCATGGAAAATGTTGGTGAAGCAGAAGCAATGTCGCCAGCCGGATCGTCATCGTTGATCACGGACCCGTCCACGACAGTCGCTTCGATCTCAGGGCTTGCACCGTGCGTTTGGCCCGAGACGACTTCGATCGCGCCTGGAGTCGAAGGGCCAGGGGTCGAACCGAACGAATCGTCGTTCAGCGCGAAGTTCTGGGCGTAGTTCCAGAGAGCCGTGACGGTGTTCCCGTCGAAATAATCCATCACAACCGTCGTGCTGCCGTCCGCTTCAGGCGCCCCGGTGTTCTCTGGGAATTTGTCCATCAGACCATGGTCAAACGCCAATTGTTCGTTCGGGTAATCATGGTTCTGATCGCCAGTCGCGGCGTGCAAACGATCCAGGCGTTGCGGCTGCAGCGAGTTTTGATTCCGCGTGATGAGATCAGGTGTCAATCCATTCACGGTCGGAGTGCCAGGCTTAGCAACGAACTTCGGTTCCCCCGACGGATTTGCCGCCACGGGATAGGTCGCAAAGTAATGGTCGAACGACTCGTTTTCCTGGAAGATGATCACGAGATGCTCAATCGGGTAGGTCGTACTGACGCTACTCTTAGATACAGCAGTCACCTGCGCAAAGGCGCTATTGGCAACTGGGGCGACTAAGGTAAGCGCCGCCAGGCAAAATGTTTGGATATTTCTCATTTCGTTAGGTTTTTGGCTTTCTTGCGTAGTTGAACCAAGCGATCTCGCCAGCCGCTCCGGTGTTTTCACTTTTCATACAGCTAGCGAGGTCGAAACCTTTTCATGGTCGGGAGAACGACGACAAAACGAAACGTGCAACATTTCTGTAACATTTGGATACCTGGCGTTGCATTTTGCTCGATTCAGGATCTGAGTCGCTTCAGGGTCTCCTGCGCGGAACGGGCCGCAAGGCAGCACAGGCATTCTGCCCGCGCTCGCTGGGCGTGGGAACTGCCCGATTACTGGTTTGATCAATACACCCAACACCACCTTCAAGCGTCCCGCCGGGACGCCACTCATCATATCGCTAAGACCCGGCGTTGAAACGCCGGGCTACTATCGTTTGTCTCCGGGATCCTTCCAAAGCGGAGCAAATAGACGATGCCAATTCTAACTAAGCATTCGCCGCCACGCCGATACGCCCAAACGCCGACACTGCATCCATTTGGTTGCGGCTATTCGCCGCGCCGTGCCTCTGTGGTGAATCCCAACCTCTGTGTCCACTTTCGTCCCTCTGCGGCCTCCTCCGAGTCTCCTGACGCTCAAAAGATTCGACGCCGGCATGACATCGTGAATAGTTGGGGCTTACATGCAAACAAGCCGCAAGCTCGGGATAGTGATAATCGCAGCAGCCGCGACCGTGGCATTCTCAGGGTGCCATATTGTGCCGCCAGGCTATCGCGGCGTAAAGGTCACGCTTGGCCAAGTCGACCCGAACCCATTGAGTGAAGGTGTCGCATTCTACCTTCCCATGGTTCAGACGATCCTCGATGCGAGTGTCCAGCAACACACCGAGGGCGACAAAACGGTCTGCTATTCGTCAGATCTTCAAACGATCTCTGTTAATTACAAGATCCTCTACAGGACTTCCCCGGACCAAGTCGTGAATTTGTTCCGTAATTACAATGGCGATCCCTACGATTCGCTGATTGTCCCTCGGTTCCAGGAAAGCTTGAAAGAAGTCGCATCCCACTACACGGCGGAAAACTTCGTCAAATCGCGAGAAGAAGTGAAACACCAGATCCTGGACGCGTTGAAAGGGCGCCTCGCGGGATTACTGGAAATTGACGATCTGGCTATCACCAATATCGACTTGTCGGAACAGCTCGAGAAAGCAATCGAGACCAAAATGACGATGCAGCAAGAGGCCCTGCAAAAGGAATTCGAATTGCAGAAAGCACAAAAGGACGCCGAGATCACCGTGGTCCGCGCGAAGGCAGAAGCGCAAGCGATCCAAACCCAGGGAGACGCGATTAGACAAAATCCGGAAATTATCTCGCTTGAAATCGCGCGCCGCTGGAACGGTCAAAGCCCGCAATCGGTTGTCGTCGGACAGGGCGGCGCGAACGTGCTGCTACCGCTGAAATGACTACTGGCCAAGATGCGCAATGGCGTTGCGCAGTGGGGCCGGAGAGATCTGCATCAGGCCTTTGAAAGGGCTATACATCTCCAACACCAGGAATATCGCTCCTGAAACCGATAGCGCGCAGACGAATAAGGTAGCGATGGCCGTTGCGTTGTTAGGGGCGAAAAGGCCGAAGCTCGTGAAAATGATGACCAACCAAAAAACGAGCATAACCAGCAGCGGTATCGAAACGAAGCCGTTTCCCTGTTCGAACATCATCCAACGCATTTTCCCGATATCAATTGCCATACTTAATGCCTGAGCTTGTAGCGAGCGTTGAGCATCGGTCTTTGGAGCGAGTTCCTGAATTTTATCGTAGAGAAATTCGCCTCTGTCTGCCGTGGGCGCCATTTGAGAACGTTGCCCGGGATGTTGTGCCCAAATCCGATCGAGCGTGCGAGTGGCGACCGCACGCAATAGACCGCGGATTTCTCCAGTCTCCGGTCCGTAATGGGCCAGAACACGGTCGATCAGGACGACTTTGGCGGACATCTCCGTCAGTTCGCTGCTTTGAGTATCGTAGAAACTCTTCGCCGACGCGACCAGAAGGCCGAGCACTAACGCTGTCATTGTCGCAATCAGTCCCATGCCAAGTCTCACGGTGTCTTTCGAATCAGCACTCAGGTGATTCTCCGGCAAAACCTTGCGAAGAAACATGCCAAAAAGCGCAGCACCGAAGACGCATGCGAATACGATTAAGCGGATGACGATGGCGTTCGTCATAGATCATTCGCAATCGGACGAGCAGTTTCGATAAGCTCGAAAGCGACCCTTACATGGTCTCGAACGGGGCGGGAAAAAAACAGTGAGATTTTTTGGGCCGTTTTCAACTTACGGGAACTTCCTCACTCTCTCTTTGCCGGCGATGGGGGCTGCGCATCATCGGACTTTAATCCCGCCGATGGAGTCGATATTCCCGGTAACCCATCTCGGATCCGGATCGAAAAATCCGGATCGCGGTCAGCAGCGCGAGCGCGGTCATTGATATGGCTCAAGCGTTTCAGTTCTGGAAAGGGGAGTGTGGTATCGATCACCTTCAGGTCATATGCATGTTCGTCGATCGTTCCGTTCACAAGCATTTGCCAGTCCCATGGCCGAGCTGAGCCGATGTGCTTTACGTGGAGCCGGATGTTCGAAGTGCAATTGCTCGTAAGCTCATTGTACCATTGCGCGCGCTCGTGGAGCGAGTTGGCGGTATCGAGGTAATCGAGAAAAAGCTCTCGGCCCAGTTTCGGGGTGGCCACAACCAGCCGATAGAGATACACGTCTTCGAGCCTGTAATTCGTGCGGAGTCGCACGATGTCGCGCTCATCGCCGATTACATAATAGAGCGCGAACTGCCGATACAAACCGGCGATCGCTGAATACGCCTGGCCCTTCATCATCCGCGTCTCGATCGACATGCAGACGTAACCTTCCGGGCCGAAATCGTAGCTCAGGAACGTATGGCAGATAAGCGTTGATCCCCAATAGTTGGTAAAAAAATCGACAGCGCGGAGGTTCGAAAGGTGAACGGTCTTGGTCTCCCACTTCGGTTGAAAATCGGTTTTGGTGACATAGTCGAAGTTCCGGAAATTGTGGATCACGACGCGGTCGCCATCAATTTCCGCATAGGGCGTTTGGGCAACTTCAGGCTGCCAGTCTCGTGTGTTCGAAGGGGAAATCGTGAGCCACCACGCGACCGTGAGTGCGATTGCGGCTGCCACCCCTAACTGTGCCCGCCAGGTTGGTCGCACGAAAATAGCCGCTGCGATCGCGCCAAGCGCTAACAAAGCCGCCAGGGGCAGACGCAACACCGGGACAGGAAAATCGAAACAGAGCGCTCCAAAGGCCCACGCAACACCGATCGCCAATACCAACCAGACGATGCTTAAAAGAAACCAACGAGCCGCCAAATAGAGAACGTGCAGGGCGTGAGATCTCGCGCCTGGTTTCTTAAGTTGCATCATTTAACCCCGTAGTGATTCTAGCCCGCACTTTGCAGAGCAGAGAGTTGCCTGGGGGGAAGACTTTGGTTTGGCGACAGAGACCCAACCGGCCGTTCGCGACTCGATCCGGCAGTCGATCGCAGGTTTTTTGACATTTTGGTTCGATGGGGCGCGTTACCTTCAGCCAGATTCAACCGAAGTATACGTTTCAACTCGGCAACAGTCTGCGGAAGAGCAAAGGACCCGTGTGGACCGGGCACGATTAACTCCGATTTTGCTCCGGTCATGTGCGAACTCCAATAAGCTACCACTCCGTCCGAACTATTCGGCGTATCGCCTCTCCCACGATCACCAATGATTGAATGGTAGGGTGCATCGATCGGGAGCGTGTCGAGTCCGTGAAGAACGGGATTTAGCGGGGAAAGGCCGCTGACGCCCGACGGCATCCGATGAAGGCCGAGATCCTTCTCAAGCGGAGCGTTAATCACGGCCATTGCTCCGCCTAAAACAGTGACCGGCAGACTAATGAGAGCACTCCCAATCGCGCCGATCCAGTTAACCGCCAGATAACTTCCGCGATGTGGCACGCAAATAAAAACGATCCGTTGGATCCGGGGATTTGCGTCGAAAATCAGCGCGCGCTTGACGATATTATCGGCTGGAAGTTTAGCATAAAGCCGATCCGCATCCCCTTTAAAAACACCATCCCAAAGGACGCGTTTGGTCGTCACAGCCTGCATTTGGGAGACTATCCCACCCATGCTATGGGTAATCAGAACCATTTTCTTCGTTTTGGGATAGAGTTGATAGACCCGCGCCAGACTCTCTCGAAACTCAAGCGCCGATAGCGCCATCGGATCGCCCGTTGGATACGCGAAAACCCAGAACTGGTAACGGCCCCGTAGCTTTGGGTCGGACTCGATGGCACTAATCGTTGGCAGCCACATTTGAGGGATTGATATCAAGCCATGCACCAGGATGACCGGGATCCTGTCTGGATCGTACGGTTCGAGCATATAGATTCCCGCCCTGTTCTCGTACTTTTCCGGACGAAGCGCCGCCTGAAGAGCAAACAATAATCCAGGTTCGGGATAGTAGGCGAGCGGAGCGCCGAAATCGGCAGCCAGCGGCCGCGAGACGCCGGCGACCTGCAGGGAGGCTCGTCTTGTGGGATCATACAGCGCAAGCGTGACGTCACGTGCAAGCCCGGCTTTGGGGGATGACGGGGAGAAATCGAGAGCGGCCGTCACCGGAACGGCCAAACCTACCAGTGGGAGAAAGTATTTCCTGGGATCCGCTGGCTTGTAAACTCCCACGACCACGCCCCCCCAGTCGTTTATCCGAGCTTCCTGATGACCTACTTTTTCATGCACTTGCCTGGGTGTACGAAAGAAGTTGAAGTAAGTTGGATCCCAAGTCCCTTCCGTGTGCGAGCCGGGTGCAAAATGCAGCTGGTAGCTGCCATTGAGCGAAGGGATCATCTCAGTCCGATTCCAAAGATCAGGCGACGATTGTAGCAAGACCGCAACTTCCTGACACGCAGCGTTGTAAATCAAACGAGCTTCTTCGTTGGTCGCGTTACCCGAGGTCTTCCCCACAGACCGGACCGCCGCGTCTGCCGCATCAAGGTAGTGACCCACCGAAGTCTTTGGATCGGACGCCGTCTTCCGCGCTTCGGCCAGGCTTAGCCGAGCTTCCGATACCAGTGCGTCGGGCGCCGAACCCTGAGGAGTCCCAACATTCGCCGCGAGCCCGCCGGACAACCCCAGGCTACATAAAAAGAGGATCAGCCCGACTACCTTACTCGGGAAGATCAATCGGATTTTGCTCATCATAGTCATCGAGTCCAATTTAGTTAACAAAACAAGCGCCTGTCTGCGCCATAACGGATTGTATAGGGCACAACTGCAGTCCGGATGGCGTTTCAGGCGAAATGCTCAGTAGATTATTTTCCCAAAACTACCCCGACATGCGGTGCACTGTATATTGTACCTTGGTTCTATACGAGCTGAAACGGTGATAACTTTCTCCCTTTGTTCGCAACGGCTGTCGGCTCCGGACAGGCAGCCGAACGGGGGACTCTATGGGTTGATATAATCCACCAGCAACCCTCCTGTTCTCGCTCTCCTGTTGAGAACTTCCTTCTCCACGGAAAGCGAAATCCATTCTTCGGGCGGATTTGGGTCGGTCCTCAGACTGCGAAGCTTAATGAGAATATCCTTTACATTCTTAGTCATTCGCTCGCGTTGAAGTAAGTTTTGCTTCCAGGAGGGGGCAACGACTTCCATGCGGAACTTGTTCGGATGTCGCATTCATCCGGCCGCGGGCCCACTCGGCATTGCTCGCTGACTTGCGACCCAGAGTTCGGAAGCAGAAAGAGTCCATCCCGGAATGACGATTGGAGTTCCAAAAAGGGAACACCGCCGCGTTTGGCTACGCCCTGGACTTCTACGTGCATGAGTTTTGGAGATTCGTCTTCCTGCTGCAGGAAGTTTGCCAAATACGCAGAGACCTTCATCGAATATCAACCGATGTGTTGGACTTTCATTAACTTTGTAATTTTTAATGCCAGAAGAACAACAAACCGCCTGTAACAGTCGTTATAGGCGACGGAAATAGTCGGAGTCGTTAGGGAATCGGTACCGCCTGGGCAGTCAAGGAGACTGAACGAAATAGGTGGTAATTAAATTCCGTGAGTTTATGCCATACGGTGTTGTAATTGTATCGTACCTTGGGACGATGCTCATCGACGACAAGATCCGTCTGAAACATGCCACAAGCTCTCAGAGCCAAACGGCATCGACCCAGTAGATTCAGAAGCACAAGACGATCTTCTTGAGCTTTGTAAAATCTCAATAAGATCCAACAAAGAGCTCTGGAAGCGACCACGAACTTATTCCGGTTTTATCGCACCAAAATACCATATCAGTGCCTGTTCACGCTTGATAAGTTCCGCTCACTAGATTAAACCTCTGAAGCACTTTATCCATACTATCCCGCAAAGGAACATCCGTGTGTGCCAGGGAATCCCTCTTTTTTAAGTGCTACAATGAAACGCCTTGTCCAAGCGATTGCGGTTGCAGTTCTTCTGACTTCCTGCGCGGCGTACGGCCCGTATCATGCCAACACCTCCAGTGAACCTCTGAACTCTGTACGAGGACCTAACGACGGGCGTTACAAGTTAGCTTTTATCGAATTCGGAGATCAAGGCTCGGCGCTAGATACATCTCAACGTACCGCGGCACTGAATGTCATCCGCGAGGCCAAGAGCCCGTTGCTCTTTGTCTACATTCACGGCTGGCAAAATAATGCAAATTCAGGCGACGTCTGCCGGTTCGAACATTTCATCGACACCGTGTCGCGTTTCCCCGAGATCAAGAAGCAAAAGATCAATGTGATCGGTGTCTATATCGCCTGGAGAGGCGTCGATGTTACCGTGCCAGTTTTGAAGTTCTTGACGTTCTGGAGCCGCAAGTCGGCCGGTTCAACCATTGCCGCCCAAAACGGCTGTTTGGCCACCATTAGCGAGCTTGCATTAGCGGCGCGCGCTCCGGGCAAGTTGAATCATCATTGCGTGCTTCTAGGACATTCTTTTGGGGGACTGGTCCTCGAGAATACAATCTCTCATTCGATACTTGACGCGAGCAGCACTGGTTCGCGGAATACCAGCCCTTGGGATATGGCGGTGGCATTCAACGCGGCAGATAGCTCCATCGGCAGTCGCCAGCTAATGTCGGAGTTGGATTATCTCTATAAATACGACTCGAAACGCCACGCCTACGTCGGCCGAGCTACCGGGGCTGAAGTGGGTGCCGCCATCGACGAAAGTCATCCGTTTTTGGTTATCCTCCAATCAGAGAACGACCAGGCTACTGGACAATTCTTCCCCATTGGAACTCAACTCTTCAACTTAGTAAATCTTCGCGCCCATTGGGATAGAGTGCCAGTCCCCGGCAGCAATGGTAAAAAAATCTCCGAAAGGGAATTCTACAACCATACCCCGGGGAACAATAAATACTTAATCAATTACCACGTCGTTCCGCTCGGAGATGCATCTCCCCCGGCAGGGTTGAAAGCCGTTGAGAACAGAGCCGTCGAAGCAAATATAAAGGTAAATCATCCGGACTACAGTTTTTATACGAGCGAGAAAAATGATGGTCACGAAAATCGGTTTTGCCGTAACGGTGAATACAGCCCCGATGAAATCCATCCTTCTTCCGGACCCGAAATTTGGCGACGATGGCAATTTGTCTATACCGGGAATGCCCGAGTACCGTGTTGGATCGTGCGTGTACCAAAGGAGATAATTTGGGGTCACGGTGGATTATGGAGCGACAACTCCGTTGCCATGCTTGCGGCACTTTTCCGCATGCATTTTCCGCTGACCAGCGGCGGGAATATGGTTCCTCCCCCGCCGCGTCTCGCACCTCGAACTCCAGACGACCAGCAGTTGAATCAAGACAAACTACGCTGACAAGTCACCCTTCGCTTATATATTGCAACCCTGGTCGACTTTTGCGGCAAAAGCTCACAGCGATATACTTCGGGCATAGGCGCGATCTCGTTGGCTGTATATGTCCCTTAGACCTTTGCTGCCAATTCTCTCAAAAGAGCCTAATCCTTAGAATGTTTATTCCAAGAGCGCATACTTGATTAGATGATCGAAAATTAATCCGGTCTTGCAAATAACGGTCTCGTACTAAGGTACCATATCCTTAACTTAGCGTGATTGGTATATTCTGGCTTCGGATAATAAATGGGTGACCTTTATCGACAGTAGGAGGCCAAATATCAAGGATCGTTCCGAACTAAAATTAAACAGCTAAGTCATATGAAAAGATTAATTGCCTTAACCGCAATGGCCATAGCGTCACAAGCAGTAGCCCTCTTCGCTGGAGAACCGATTGCATCTTCGAAGGAAGTGGTCGCTCCCCCGCCACCGGCACCCGTTTCCTATTTCAGAGGAAACGAATTCGATCTCGGCGTCTTCGCGACCTATGTAACCGGAACGAACGGAGCGGGATCCAGGGAAACCGCGTTCGAAAACGGTACCACTTATTCCCTCTCCTCCAGCGGCAGCCCAGACGGTTGGGGTGGTGGCATGGATTTCACTTATTTCTTGCCCTGGAAATATGCTGGTCAATTTCGGCCTCCGATGGGCCTTCTAAGAGAAATTAATGTGTTGCCGCACTATTATAATCTTTTTTTGTAACACTGTTTCAAATATTCGCATAGCATGAAACAACTGATTTCAGCACTTCATAAACTCACCGACTTTCACGCTGGCTCTCGTTGCCGAGCCGGCGTGAAGGGTATTAGCCTGCGTATAGCGCTATCCACGATAGGCACTGCGTTACTGTTGAGCCTTGGCGCGTGCACGACCACTCAGAGCACGGATAGCTTGCAGGGTAAGCCGCTATCTGGCTATGTGCGAATGACCCAGGTACAGGCAGCATATCTGGGCAGCGGTAACGCCGGCAGCGGGGTGCTTTATTACCACGGCCACAGGTACCCGTTCAACGTCGGCGGCCTCGGCGTAGGCGGGATCGGCATCTCTAAGATCGAGGCTAAAGGCGACGTTTACGGTTTACAGAATTTGAACGACTTTGCCGGCAGCTATGTGCAGGGCCGCTTTGGCTTCGCCTTGGGTAATGCCAGCAGCGGCGAGCTCTGGCTAAAGAATGGAAATGGCGTGGTGATGCATCTCGTTGCCAAGCGACAGGGTCTGATGCTCAGCCTAGGCGGCGATGCGGTGGTGATTCAATTCAACCATTGATATCGAATCAGTCGCGGGGCGCGAGTCAAACTCGTGCCCTGCACAGCTCGTGAAGGAGGGAGTTGCCGCTCTGGTTCCTTGCTAGCGCCAGGGCCGGCAACACTCAAACTCTTGCTTTTCCAGCAACAATCTCGAACACTCAAACTCTTGCTTTTCCAGCAACAATCTCGTTTTGTTGTTCTCTTCCCGGCCGGCCTGTGGCTTGCCGTGGTGCTGGCTGTTCTGCTGCTGCCACGGTTTGGTGAGGCCCAAGACATTGATCCGCGGCGCTGGAGTCATCTGCCCGTCAACTCAAATTACACCGGCGTGGGCTACGCTTACACAGCCGGCGACATCTCTCTGGACCCCACGCTCAAGATCCAAGACGGCCAGTTTAATGTGCAGACCATTGGGCTGATATACATCCGTAGTTTTGAGCTGCTTGGCAAGTCAGCCCGCGTGGATCTTGGCCAGACCTATCAGATCGGCCACTGGCAGGGCCTGCTTAACGGCGTGCCTGCCTCGGTGAATCGATCAGGTTTCGACGATACCTCATTGCGTTTCGCGGTGAACTTGATTGGGGCGCCACCGCTGAAGGGTAAAGAATTCGCCGCTTATCGTTCGGCCAACTCGGATAACGAGACGATCCTGGGCATCGGCCTCGGCCTGCAATTACCCACCGGCCAATATTACAGCGACAAACTAATCAACCTGGGCGACAACCGGTTCACGATCCGTCCTCAGATCGGCGGGATGCATAACTGGGGCAAATGGACGGCGGAGTTAACCGCGCAGACCTGGTTCTATACTGACAACGATAAGTTCTTCAATGGCAGGAAACTTCAGCAGGACCCGCTCTACACCGGCGATTTGAACCTGATTTACACCTTTCGCCCCGGCATTTGGGCGGCTGCCAGCATCGGCTACGCTAATGGCGGCACCACCAGCGTGAACGGGGTATCGGAACAGAACAACGAGAGCAGTATCGGTTATGGTTTTAGCGTAGGCCTGCCGATCAGCCGGGACATCGGAATAAAACTTTACTACCTCGGCAGTCAAACCGAAGTCCACACTGGACAGGACATGAACACGTTCGCCGCTGCCATCGCGGTGATGTGGTGAGTTGCCAATGAGCTCTCATTTTCATAAAGATGCGTCCGAGGGCCGTTAATAAAATAAACGGTATTAGCAACAGCTCGAAGAGCGTACCAAAGCCCAATAGCTTGCGCCCATAGTGATTTGCTACACTTAGCAATATGTTCCTGCGGATACCACAATTCCTGGCCATGAAAATCGGCCAAGTTTCTGAGTTACTATATTAGATTTAACACCCGTTTGATATCTTCAACAAGACCAAGCGACGATCGCAGGCCGGCAGATATTTTGAAAATGCCGTTAGCGGATAGCTCGCCGCACAAGGGCAAGAAACAACTCGTCATCAAATGGTTTTGCAACAAACGCAAATGCGCCCCCTTCCAATCCAGCGGCGCGGAGCGTGGGCGTCTCCCGCCCGGTCATCATAATTACCTTCGTCTCGGGCGACAATTCACGCAGCCGCGATTGAACCTCCAAACCGTTCATATGCGCCATCCAGACATCGAGCAGGACTAACGGCACGGGATGGCGTGCGACGTGCGCGAAAAAATCCTCCGAGTTCTCAAAGCTCCGCGTCTGGAAGTCATCAGAATCGAGCAGTTGCTCGATCGAAAAGCGAACCGAGGCATCATCATCCAGAATGCATATAGGGTTGGAATGTACTGGCACAGGACTACGACCTTATGAAATCGAAGGGTTGGCTCACAGGATATGACATTTTCGAGACAACCGCCATCGTCACTTAGCACCATATGCCGAGGGGGTTACACCCGCTTTTTGCGCCAGTATTACCAACTCCGCCACCGAACCCACTCCTATTTTCTGCATCACACGGGCGCGATGCGCTTTCGTCGTCCGAAGCGAGACCCCGAGTTCCGCACCGATCTGCTTGTTTAGCAATCCGGTAATCACCAACCGGAAAACATCGAACTCTCGTGGAGTGAGCTTTGCAAGCCGCGCCCGGCTCGCCACGACCGCAGCGCGTTGCTCGCGATCCGCGGTAGAGCGCGCCAGCGCCTCCGCGACAGCGGAAAGTAGTTCGTTGTCTCTAAACGGTTTTGACAGAAAATCGACAGCCCCGCCTTTCATTGCTCCGATGCCCATGGGAATATCGCCATGCCCAGTAATGAAAACGACCCGGTCCGTTCTTTCTTCTGCGGTAAGCTTGCGCTGGAGCGCTAAGCCGTTCAGCCCAGGAAGCTGAACATCGAGAAGAAGACACACCGGGCCGGGGTGCACTGCACGCGTCAGATACTCGGCGGCGCTTGCGAAAATCTCGACGGCGTAACCCTCCGACTCCAGCAGATTAGTCAGGCTGCTGCGAACCGACGAATCGTCATCCACCACAAAAACACGTGACTCTTTCATGCTTTCTCCGCTCCAACTGTCTGGCCTATTTCTGCCCGATCTTCCTGAATATTCGCGATGAACGGCAGTGAAAAGTAAACGTAAGCCCCGCCGCCTTCAGCATTCGCCGCCCCCAAATCACCGCCGTGCAAAGTGATGATCGAACGGGCGATGGCTAGGCCCATACCCATCCCTTCGCGTTTTGTCGAAAAGAACTGCTCGAATATCCGCTCCGGATCTTCCACCGGTAGTCCGGCGCCATAATCACGCACACTCACTCGGATTCGACCGTCGACATCCCTTTCGCTTCCGACAATCACGCGGCGTTCCGAAAGGGGTGTCTCGCGCATCGCCTCGAATGCATTGACAACGAGAATAAGTAGCACCTGCTGCAGTTGTATCTGGTCCGCGCTGACCATCGGTATATTCGGATCGATCTCCGTAACGAGTGCGCAGTGCCGTCCGAGTGCGTCGGAGCGGACGAATCCCAACACGCTGGCAATCACATCGTTGAGGTTTACGGCCCCACGGACTTCTTCGCTCTTGCGTACCATACCCCGAATACCCTGGATTATTTCGGCTGCCCTATGCGCGTCTGCGATGACAGCTTCCAACAGCCCGTCAAGCTTCGACAGCTCTGCACGTCCTTTGGCGATGAAACGGCGCCCGGCACTCGAGTTGTTCACAATACCGGTGAGCGGTTGGTTGAGCTCGTGTGCAAATGACCCGGCTATTTCGCCCATAATCGCGACGCGACTCAGGTGCGCAAGCTTTTCATGATGCTGTTGTCGCTCTGATTCTGCCTGCCTGCGGGCGGAGATGTCCACAATGACGGCCAAAATCAGAGTCCCTTCAGGGCTTTTAATCGGGCTGATTCCGATCTCGACAGGGAACTCGCTTCCATCCTTCCGTCGGGCAAATGATTCCACGCCCGCGCCCATTTCCCGGAGCGAAGCTCCATTCTGAAACACGGTTCGCCGAGCCTGATGATCGTTGCTGAACCGTTCTGGCACCAGAAGTTCGATCCCTTTTCCAACGATCTCTTCTCGCCGATACCCGAACAATTTTTCGACACCGGCGTTTACAAGCATGATTTGACCCTGGTTGACAAGTATGATGCCGTTGGGGGAGGCCTCCACAACAATCCGAAATCGATCTTGAGCCTGTTTATGTTCGGTGATGTCGATACAAGAACCGACGTATCCCAAAAACGTCCCATCGGTGGTAAAGCGGGGCGCTCCATTGGCCAGAACCGAACGATATTCACCGTCTCTTCTTCGCAATCGATACTCCATCGTGAACGGTTGACGTACGTCAAAGGAGGCTTCGTAGACCTCAAGACAGCGAGCAAAGTCTTCGCCGTGGACACTCTCCGCCCATCTATTGCCAAGTTGCTGCTCCAGCGTACGGCCAGTAAATTCGAGCCAACCTCTATTCAAGAACGTGCAGAGTTTGTCAGTGCCCGACATCCAAATCATCAAAGGCGCCGTGTTTGCTAAAGCGCGAAAACGAGCCTCGCTCTCCCGCAGCGCGTCCTGGGCTTGCTTTTGCCCTGTCACATCCATCGAGACTCCCAGTAAGCGGCCCCCCTTGCCATCCCGGATATTCGTGCACCTTCCCCACGCGCCAATCCAACGGAGTTGTCCGTTCGGCAATATGACGCGATACTCGATTGAGTATTCGCTCTCGTTCTCCAATGCGCTCTTGATCGCTCCAGCTCGAGCAGCACGGTCCTCCGGGTGGACCCGAGCTATCAGCGTTGCGTCATCCAGTAGCGCGTCCGCCGCCACACCGAACAAGGCCCGGCCCTTGTCACTCATCCAGACCTTATCTCTTGCAGCATCCCATACCCACATGCCCAGGTTGGCCGCTTCCGCCGCAAGGCTCATCCGCTCCTCGCTCTCACGCAGTTCGTCGGAAACCAACGATGCGCTGAACATCTCCTGGCTCAGCTCGTAACCCATTACCGCCACAATCGCCATGAAGAACGGGGTCACGATAATCGGGGCATCAATGACTCCCCAGAGAACCAGAATTGACTGCACCGTCCCTGCTACCACACAAAAAACGATACTACCGCCAACCATCAGCGCCTGCCGGCGGTCGCCCCGGTGCCAAACAGTGACGGCGGCATCCGCGACGAAGATCACGAGCAATAACAAACTCAATTGGCCGACCAGCATCCAATGGTTGAGAATCCCCTCAGGCACAACGACTGGCTCTCCGAACAATGAAGCAGGTCGCAGAGCCGTGATCTCCCGATAGTTGACATTCGGCACGAAGACAAAATTGAGGATCAGCGAGACCGTCCTCAGGCCGCAAGCAGTCCACGCGAGCCACACACGCCCCGCGCTCAAATATAATCGCACGAATCCCACGAGCGACAAGAACAGCACCCAAATGGGGACATGGAACCACCGCTGCACGGCACCGATTCCTGAAATCGTTTGTACGTGCATCATACCAACCTCGAATCCCGCCAAGACCGCCGTCGCTATCGCCGCCAAGGCAAAAAGAAGATTGGCTAACGCTTCACGCCGCCGACCCCAGAACAACAGATGCACGACAGCCAGCGTTAGGCACGCGGACGCAATCATCGCCCAAATGACCGTGACCCAGCTCATTTCATGCTAATGACATTAGCTCGACGCCGGATGCTTATATCAGACCTGCTCTCATTTACCCAAAATCCATTTTCGGTTGACGTAGTGTCCAAAGGAGCAAAACCCACAGCGTGCAAGCCACGTAACCGTACAATAAATACCATAACAACCGCCGGATCGGTTCGACTAGCTCTAAATGAATGCATTGTCCGGATTAGCCGGCCCTAAGCGTGCCGAAAAGTCTTTCTATTTTCTTTTCGCTGCTCCACTTTGGAGTCCCTCCTTTCCACCTTCGGGAACGGTCAACTCACGAAATCCGAAATGCCTGCGATATTTTGAGCGATTCTTTTGGGCCACGATAAAATTCCTGACATGGCCAGCGATCCGATTGGCCGCATTGGATTCATGTTAGTGCATCTGCTGGCTCAGCTGATGGCCATTGGTCCCGGGCTAGTCGACAAGCCGTGGCGACCAACGGAAAAAAGGTTGTTAGTCGCTTTCGAATAGCATCGACACGCTTTTGTTTTGTTGGAAGCGCTTGGCGTAAATGCGCAGCAGAGGAAGGAGTTCTATTATCTGGCAGCTAGCCTATAGGGAGTGCAGCCCGCTTTGCGGGACGCAACTCCAGGAATCAATGCCCTCCCCGCGATGAAGCCCTAAAGGGGCGCGAGCCGAGGCGCTGAAATGTCACACCCTGGCATTGAGGCAAGTGACGCGCTTAGTTGCTCCATCCCGTCAAAAACGCCTCAATCAGAATTGGAAGATCGTCGCTGTAGCCTCCTTCGAGTATCGGAGCGGCCGGTATGCCGATTTCCTTGAGCCACCCTCCGAAGGTCGCGAAATCGTTGAGTTCCAGGGCCATTTGCGTCAGTGGGTCCCCGACGTACGCGTCAAAACCGGCAGAGACCAACACTATGTCGGGTTTGAATTCGATCAGGCGCTTCAGCGCTTCGCGGACCAGAAATGAGTGTGTTTTCGGCGCCGTCCAGGGCGGGACCGGCCAATTGAAAACGTTCACTCTAGAAACAGTTCCGGTCCCAGGGTAGCAAGGATGCTGGTGAATCGACGCAAATCGGATTCGGTCGTCCCCCATAACGATTTCTTCCGTACCGTTCCCGTGGTGCGCATCGAAATCCCAGATAGCCACCCTTTCGCATCCTTTTGCCAGGGCATGGTGCGCCGCAATCGTAATCGAATTTAAGTAACAGAATCCCATGGCCCGATCCGAGGTTGCATGATGACCCGGTGGCCTCATCAGCGAAAAACTCTTTTGACCCGCGAGCGCCTGATCGACCGCCTCAATCGCTGCACCGGCTGAGAGCAACGCGTGTTGCTCAATGCCGGGATAATATGGCGTATCCCCATCGAAATCGATCGGACGTCGCAGTCGCTCCAAGTGCTCCCGGCGGTGTACCCGCAGCACTTCATCCACCGTTGCGGCCCGAGGCTCGATCCACCTAGCAATACAT
>CAVZKG010000004.1:0-602493 GCA_963775805.1 uncultured Verrucomicrobiae bacterium
ACGTCATCGCGACTATACAGCGTTTGCCCGTGTCGAAGAAAATAAAGGATTAAACTCATGAGAAAAAAGTAAAAGGCCAAACCATCCACGTTACGCAAGCACCTTGCATATTCGTACAAGGGTAGTCATTTTCGCTAAAGAGAGTCTATCGACCATCTGTAAACCACCTCCAAGTCAGTCGCTCTGTCCTGGTCTTAAAGTTTACGAGCGTGAACTCCGTTGCGTACTTTCATGCTAAAGAAACCACGATTGTTAACCGGAACACTCTCGTGAAAAACGCAGGAACGCCTCTCAAATAGAAGCTTCGAAGTTTACAAGCGTAAAAAGACCCTGTTCGATAGAATCTCTTGGCGATTCGCGACCGGTGCTCTTATCGGCGCGCTCGGCCTTTGTCAGTTTTGATCTGGTCAACATACTTGCAATTTCTAAATTGCAACCAACTCGAATTGAGCAACAGGCACTGTATAGTCTTCTGCTTGATGTTTCTTGCTTCGATCTGATCATCGCGTCGCCGCCTCTTTTCATGGACGTAAACTGCGAAATCGAATAATTCCGTGCGCATTTTTGACCTTTCGTGCGCGGACCCTTTCGAATTCTTAGTTGTTGCTTCGAAAGAGAGCTGTGAAGTCATCAATGCACGTTCACAGTCGTGAAAACATTAGCGCGGCACGTTGTTGACTCATAGCAGAAAATCCAAAAGTATAAGGCTAACAATATGGCAAACATAAACGACAGTCTCTTTAGAAGAGGCGGTCTGATTTCAGGAAAAAGATAATTATAAGAATCCCCCAATAAATTTGATCGGCCGCTCGTGATAATATTAATACGCGCGCTTCGAGCGTTGTGACGTAAACAAATCGCGTGAGTCTATGAGCGTGAGATAGTAACCACGCCAGATCGAGTAATCAGGAAAACATCCCTATGATCCAACGATTGGCAACAATCTGCTTCACCCTCATGTTTACCATGGCTAGCGGCATGGCACAGCAGAAAGAGGTCACCATCGCGACAGTCAACAATCCCGCGATGATTGAATTAAAAAAGCTGTCCCCAAAATTCGAAGCTGCGAACCCCGATATCAAATTGAACTGGGTAGTGGTCGAAGAGAACGTTCTGCGGCAACGTGTGTCAACCGATATAGCTACAGGAAGTGGTCAATTTGACCTGGTGTTTATAGGCCTGTACGAAACTCCGATCTTCGCTAAGCGCGGATGGCTGAAAGAGATGGCAGACATACCCGCGGATTATGACCTGAATGATGTCTTTAAAAGCTTACGCGACGGTTTATCGTACGAAGGAAAGCTATACGCACTGCCTTTTTACGGAGAGAGTTCGCTTTTAGTCTATAGAAAAGATCTCTTCGAGCAAAAAGGCCTGCAAATGCCGGAGCAGCCGACGTACGATGACATTAAGAAGTTTGCGGATGCCTTGACCAATAAGGACAAAGGCATTTACGGCATTACGCTGCGTGGCAAGCCAGGCTGGGGTGAAAACATGGCTTATCTTGGCACACTCATCAATACGTTCGGAGGAACCTGGTTTGATGAAAAGTGGCATCCCACGGTAGATACTCCGGAATGGAAAAAGGCGATTAGTTTCTACGTGGATCTCTTAAAGAGGGACGGGCCGCCTGGGGCCAGTTCAAACGGGTTCAATGAAAATCTGACGCTATTTGCGAGCGGCAAAGCGGGCATGTGGATTGACGCCACATCGCTCGCGGGCCCTCTATACGATAAAGCGCAGTCACAGGTAGCCGATAAGGTTGCATTTGCCAACGCACCGATTGCCGTGACGCCAAATGGTTCGCATTGGTTGTGGAGCTGGGTCTTTGCGGTCCCTGAAAAAGCGAAACAACCAGACGCCGCCAGAAAATTCGCTCTTTGGGCAACCTCCAAAGACTATATCAAGTTGGTCGCTGACGATGCTGGTTGGGCGACTGTGCCCCCTGGTACTCGCACTTCTACTTACGAGAATCCGGATTATCAAAAAGCAGCTCCTTTTGCTCCTGTAACGCTAAAAGCGATGCAGACTGCTGATCCGAATAATCCGTGTATTCGGCCGGTACCTTACACCGGTATCCAGTTCGTAGGTATACCCGAATTTCAGTCAATTGGCACGGTGGTCGGTCAAAATATTTCCGGGGCATTGGCAGGGAAAATGACGGTTGATCAAGCACTCAAAGGCAGCCAATCGGCCGTAGAACGCGCCGTGAAGGAAGCAGGCTATTTGAAGTGAGCGTGTTGCTCATGGTCTGTCGGTCGCTGCGGGGAGATGATCGGGGACCATGAGCATACAGCTGTTCCGACCATGAGAATAACACAATAAAGAAGGTAAAAATCCTTCTAGGAGTCTAAATGAAGCGTGTAGTGCTGGAAGGAAAAGTCGCAGTCGTAACCGGAGGGGCCCGAGGAATTGGTCGAGCCATTTGTGAGCGATATGCTGAAGAGGGCGCTAAGGTAGCGGTGGCCGATATTGACATCAAAGAGGCTGAGACGGCGGCAAAAGCCATGGGCGAAACGGCCTTTGCAGTTCAACTGGACGTTGGGCGGCAGGAATCCATTGATGCAATGGTGAGGACTGTGGTCGACCGAGCGGGCGCGTTCGATATCCTGGTTAACAATGCTGGCATTGTTAGTATAGGTCCATTTATGGAGATTACTCCGCAAATATTTGACCGGATATTCGCCGTTAACGTTAGGGGACTACTTTTCACGCCGCAAGCGGCTGCAAGCCAGATGATTAAGCAAGGCCGCGGCGGTAAAATAATCAATATGGCTTCCCAAGCCGGTCGAAGAGGTGAAGCGCTCGTTGCTGTTTATTGCGCGAGCAAGGCCGCAGTGATTAGCCTAACTCAGTCGGCAGGGTTAGCGTTAATTAAGGATAAAATTAATGTCAACGGTATTTCGCCCGGAGTAGTGGACACGCCGATGTGGGACGAAAATGATGCGTTATTTGCCAAATATGAAAATCGTCCACTGGGTGAGAAAAAGCGTATTGTGGGCGAGTCCGTTCCTTATGGTCGCATGGGCCTGCCCGAAGACCATGCAGGCACTGCTGTCTTTTTAGCCTCCAGCGATAGCGACTACGTCGTCGCTCAGACGTTCAATGTGGACGGTGGCAACTGGATGAGTTAGCTCCATGAGTGACGTACTAACCGTGGGAGAGCTTTTAGCCGAATTCATGGCTGAACGGGTGGGCCAGAAATTTACTGAGCCCGGTATTTTTCTTGGTCCGTACCCTAGCGGCGCTCCTGCCATCTTTGCCGATCAGGTGGCTAGGACGGGAACGGCGGCAGCGATGGTGGGCTGGGTAGGAGAAGATGGATTTGGTGATCTAATCGTCAATCGTCTGAAGGGAGACGGCGTGGTAGTATCGGGTATCCAACGCACTGCGAAGCTACCGACTGGAACTGCGTTCGTAACCTATCGCCAGGAAGGAAGCCGAGACTTTATCTTCAATCTCGCAAATAGCGCGAGTTCATTGATCGATGCGAATTCGGTGGATTCCACTTTAACGAAGGGTTGCCGGTTTTTTCATGTCATGGGTACTTCATTAACTGGTGAAGGCATGATTGCCGCGGTGAAACGAGGGATTGGAGACGTTAAAAAGGGCGGCGGGAAGGTTTCCTTCGATCCAAATATCCGTCCTGAGGTTATGTCTGCGGATTTCATCCGCGAAGCAATCGGGTTCGTACTAAAAGAGTGTGACATTCTCCTGCCGAGCGAGGCTGATTTGCGGTATTTTTGCGGAGACGTATCAGAAGCCGAGGCTGTGAGCCGGTTATTTAGCAAATGGCAGCTGGAAAGGGTTATCGTAAAGAGAGCTGCTGAGGGAAGCACCTACTATGACCGCACAGACTCACTTCATGTTCCTTCTTACAAGGTGACCGAAGTCGATCCGACCGGAGCCGGCGATTGTTTCGGCGGCACGCTCATTTCCTGTTTGGCCCAGGGTATGGATTTGAAACAGACTTTGACATTTGCCAATGCGGCGGGAGCGATGGCCGTGACGAAGCAAGGACCGATGGAGGGCAATTCTACCTTGGGCGAACTCAAACACTTCATCGCTTCTGCGGAAAGAGCTTCATGAGCGCAGTACTACGGAAGATAGTCCAGGCCAATCGGACCGAGGGTACCGAGGGCATTTACTCGGTCTGCTCGGCCCACAGGCAAGTGATTGAGGCAGCTGTTTTGCAAGCTAAGGCGGACCAGTCGCCACTCCTGATCGAGGCCACCTGTAATCAGGTAAATCAAGAGGGCGGTTACACAGGTATGACCCCTAGGGAATTTCGGGATTATGTGCGCGCCATTGCAGCAGAGTTTGGCTTTTCTGCCGAGCGATTAATCCTCGGTGGAGACCATCTGGGCCCCAATCCCTGGCGGTCTGAGCCTGCCGCGCAGGCCATCGAAATAGCCAAAACCATGACCAAGGATTACGTTCGAGCCGGCTTTACGAAGATTCATCTGGATGCTAGCATGGCCTGTGGCGATGATCCTCAGCCGTTGAGCGACGAGGTGGTTGCCGCACGCGCGACGGATCTCTGCGAAGCTGCGGAGTCCGTGATAGATACTGCGAGTGCGCCCTACTACGTCATCGGAACCGAGGTGCCGGTTCCTGGGGGAGCGCACGAAGACCTTGAAGAGTTGGCCGTTACCCGCGTGGAAGACCTCAATAGGACCATTGAAATTCATCGGCAGGAGTTTAGGTCGCGAGGGTTGGAGAGAGCATGGGAGCGGGTTATCGGAGCGGTTGTTCAACCTGGAGTGGAATTTGACCATGCCAGGGTGATTGACTATCAGTCCAAAAAGGCCAAGGCATTGAGTGAGGCCATACTGAGCCATCATGGACTTGTGTATGAAGCGCATTCGACCGATTACCAGACCGAAGCGGCACTAACAAATTTGGTTCGCGATCATTTTGCAATCCTGAAAGTGGGACCCGGACTGACCTACGCCGCCCGTGAAGCACTATTCGCGTTGAGCCATATTGAACAGGAATGGATCACAAACAGGCCCGTATCGGACATCCGGATCAAGCTGGAACAGGCAATGGTATCCCAACCGAAATATTGGCAACCTTATTACGGCGGAAACGAGGCTGAACGCGCCTTGGCGAGGAAATACAGTTTCAGCGATCGCCTTCGTTACTATTGGCCTGACCCGGCCGTCGAAGCTAGCTTCCAAGTCCTGGTTAAAAATCTGTCACAAAACCCTGCTCCGCTTTCGTTGTTAAGCCAATTTACACCTTCTGCTTTTCAAGCAATCCGGAATGGTGAATTAACGAATGATCCACTTGCAATCATTCGGCACCGGATTCAGGAAGTTCTTGGGATGTATGCTCGCGCGTGCGGAATGTCTCAAACAAAGGGCATATAGTGAGCAGCATTCAAATGGGTTGGGGAAGAAATCCACTCGATGATTTATTCATGCTCCAAATTGGAAGGTGGGCTTCCCCCATGAAACCATTACCGGAAGCGATGTTATCAACCGAAATTTGGCAATCGACAATTTCCTGTGAAGAACCAGACCGGTCCTGCCCGGGGCGCGGGGCCGGTCTGTGCAGGGATCGGCTACAAAAGACGCGCTAAAGGGCACGTCAATTTGGCAAAAAAGAAAATGTGCTTATGAGTGTTGCGACTCAATCAGTGAACGTGCCTCTGGCGATGCCCAAAAGTCAGGATAAGGTTACTCGGCTTATGGCGCTCCTACAGGCGCCATCGGCAGTGATTCTGCTACTCTGGATGCTCGTTCCACTTGCGATGACGATTTATTTTTCGTTCATCAGGTATAGCCTCATGAATCCATACGTCAAAGGATTCGCAGGGACCGAGAACTACGAATTTCTGTTACAGGACGAATCGTTTTGGCCCGCGATTATAAATACGATTACCCTCATAGGTGCCGTATTGATTGTCACAATTGTTCTCGGGGTATTGCTCGCGGTTTTGTTTGATCGCGAGTTCATAGGGAAGAACATAGCGACATTGCTAATTATCGCGCCCTTTTTTGTTATGCCCACTGTAAGTGCGTTGATTTGGAAAAACTTCATCATGCATCCGGTATATTGATTGGTCGCCCTTGCGCTTAAGGGTCTGGGGTTAACACCGATTGATTGGTTCGGAGATTTTCCGCTGTTTTCCATCATTGTAATAATTTCATGGGAGTGGCTACCGTTTGCTTTTTTAATTCTTTTCACTTCTCTGAAATCGCTGGATGCGGAGCAAAAAGAAGCTGCGTCGATTGATGGCGCTAATAGGGTCCAGACTTTCTTCTATATTGTTATCCCTCATCTGAAACGATCTGTGGGAGTGGTCGTAATGATTGAGACTATCTTCCTTCTTTCCATTTTTGCGGAAATCTACGCGACTACCTCAGGCGGTCCCGGGCACGCAACGACCAATCTCGCCTTCCTCGTTTACTCGCTTGGTATTCAGCAGTTTAACGTGGGCATCGGATCCGCCGGCGGCATTCTGGCGGTCGTGCTGGCAAATATCGTGGCCTACTTTCTCGTAAAAATGCTCGCGCAAAACCTAAAAGGAGGGCGATAACCCCATGTTCAAGCATTCAAATTTCATATTTGGCACAATCGCCTGGATAGTAGCAGTGATAATCTTCTTCCCAATCTTTTGGATGACGATCACCGCGTTCAAAACCGAGCAAGGAGCATACACTCCGGATCTGTTCTTTCTACCGACGGTCGAGTCATTTAAAGACGTGTTTGCCAGGAGCAACTATTTGGCATTTGTGCTTAATTCGATTTATATTTCCGTCGGTTCGACGCTGGTATGTTTTCTGTTTGCGATTCCCGCGGCATATAGCATGTCGTTCTTTCCGACGCGGAAAACGCAAGGACGTTTGTTGTGGATGTTGTCGACAAAAATGATGCCCGCGGTCGGTGTTTTGGTCCCAATTTACCTTCTTTTTAAAACGCTTGGCCTGTTGGATAGCGTGCTTGGGCTAATCATCATTTATACGTTGATGAATCTACCTATTGCGGTATGGATGGCTTACACTTACTTCTGTGAGATTCCGGCGGCGATTCTTGAAGCTGGTAGGATCGATGGTGCCAATCTTTGGAAGGAGCTTTGGTATCTTCTACGACCAATGGCGCTACCAGGTCTTTCTTCGACTGGATTGATCCTAGTGATTTTTGCTTGGAATGAAGCATTTTGGAGCATCAATTTGACTAGCGCGAAATCTGCCCCCTTAACCGTTTTCATTGCTTCGTACTCGAGCCCCGAGGGACTGTTCTGGGCAAAGCTCTCAGCGGCGTCGCTACTTGCAGTTGCGCCCATTATGGCACTGGGCTGGATGACTCAAAAGCAACTGGTGCGAGGATTGACATTTGGTGCCGTTAAATAGGAGAGTTCCGGGCGAAGGAACCAGTTGTTTTAGGAAAAGGTTGAGGGAGGGGGATATCGACAGTGTGCCGTCTACTTCTTTTCCCACAAGTTCAGCGTTGGCGTGATCTTGGGACACAAACTTGATGTGTCAAGTAGGCGCCCGGGACCTGTCCGCTTCAGCATTCTAATAGAGGGCAAGGATTTCGGCCCTCGGGGTGCATTGTTGTGATAAATGCCGGTCAGTTATGTCGACCGAAAAGATTGTTGCGCTGCGATCGATCTTGAGCAGAAGAATCCCCCCAGCGCCGTCTGGATTTGGAAGCTGGAATTTGTTCTCATGTGCTCCGCATCACAGTTTCAAAACATTTTATAATAAGAGGGATTCTCGTTATTGGACTTCTCGGCTGTTGCACTGCGACCTTTACTCCGTTCGCGGCATTTGGTGATACGCTCGCGCAGCAGTTGACAAAGCAGGGGAAGACAATGCTGGAAGCTGATCATCCCGACATCGCGGTTAAGCTTTTCGGCCAGGCGATCCAACTCGATCCAAAATCGGCGGATGCTTACGATGGTCGAGGGAATGCCGAGCGCCTGCAGCTTGCGGAAGTTCAATACTATGTCGGCATGAAAAGATTGCTTGCTGGGAATCGGTCCGGCGCAATCTCTGCCTTCAAACAATGTATCGCAGTTGGAGACATCGGAATTACCGAGATGGTCTATTCCAAATGGGAACTCAAGCGGCTAGGAGTAGAGTAGAATGGCGTGAATGAGGGCGGTGCCTTCGGCGCTTAAATCATCACGCAAAAAAGCGATTCCAATCTGGAACGGGACTATGGATTCTACGATCGTGCGGTTTGCAGAAATCCAACCGAACTTTTGCTTGGTGGGATCTTAAGAAGCTCCATCAACTAATGGTGCAATAGCCCTTCACGTTCGATGAACTCCACGATCACGGAGAGACCCGTTTGATCCTTGAGGTTGCACATCACAAATGGCCGATTGCTGCGCATCTTTTTTGCATCGCTTTCCATCACTTCCAGCGACGCGCCGACGTACGGCGCGAGATCGATCTTGTTGATGATCAGCAGATCAGACTTGGTGATTCCGGGGCCTCCTTTGCGTGGGATTTTTTCGCCGCCGGCAACATCAATCACGTAAATAGTCAGATCGGATAGCTCGGGGCTGAACGTGGCTGCGAGATTATCGCCGCCGGATTCGATAAAGATGATATCGGCATCCGGGAATCGCTCCAGCATCCGGTCGACTGCTTCGAGATTGATCGATGCATCCTCGCGAATCGCTGTATGTGGGCAACCTCCGGTCTCGACTCCCAATATGCGCTCGGCAGGAAGCGCGTCTGCGACCGTCAACAACCGCTGATCTTCTTTGGTATAAATGTCGTTGGTGATTACGACGAGGTCGTAACGATCTCGCATCGATTTACAAAGCATTTCGACAAGAGTCGTTTTGCCTGAACCGACAGGCCCACCGATTCCGACACGGAGAGCAGGGTATTGTTTAGTGCGCTTCACGATTATTTTGTCTCGTTCATTTATTCGAGTGCATCAACGCAATTCCATGCAAGAGCCCTCACGATCGAAACAGGCGAGAATATTGTGCGGAATGGCGCGACGAGATGATCGCAAGGTGCGGAGCGAACGTTGAGATCTGAGCGGGGCCAGCATCGATTGCGCGCAACACGACCTCCGGAATGAATTCGTGCATAGCGAACAAGATCTTCTGTCCGGCGACCTGTCCAAGCGGGATGGCTTTGATTGCTGCGGCAACTTGATTCTCAATCCAACTGAAACAATATGCTGTGACACACGATTCAACATCGATATCAAGAGCTCCAGCTGTAAAAGCAAAAGCGGTGGGTAAGCCGATCGGTTTCAGCCCCTGCATGACGGCACGGCGCGTATCATCGTGCCAATTCAGACTCAACGAGAGTTGGGCAAGCGACCATCCCATTTGTTCTGTTTCCAAGCGTAGCTCGAGCGATTCTCGACTCGCGAGGAACCATGCGTTGTGGAGCTGCACATCAGTGTAATTCTGGCACTCCCAGTCGCGATACAGGATGGCCACCATCGGAAGATCGTTTGCACCAAGGACAAGCTGCAGTCCGTGCCGGATCCATTCCAGAGCGGTCTCCCCACCGTAAACCAATTGGCTCTCGACCGCGCCTTCCAATCCTTGCGAATAGCTGAATCCGCCGATCGGAAGTGCCGGAGAAGCGAGCTGAAGAAGGCCAACGAGTTTACGAATGCTCGTGACTGCCGGAGTCATCGTGCGGATGGGAATGGGGATGGTGGACATGGTCCCGATGCTCATGTCCATGATGCTCGTGAAAGAGTTGATTTGCCAACGCATGGTCCTCGGCAAACGTTTCGTCGTGCCCATGCTTATGGCCACCACCGTACGCTCCGCGCTCCGGTTGGAACGGCGCTGAATCCTCTTTCACCCAGACTCCCAGCTGAAGCAGCATATCCTTCAGAACGGGATCAGTCTCGATCTTCAGATAGTTTTCTCCCAATTCCACCGGCGTATGGCGATTCCCCAGGTGGTACGCTGCCCTGATCAATTGATGAGGGTTCGCTGCGGTGACAATCAGAACATTTTCGACAGAGGATTCCACCCGGATGAACGTTCCATCTTCCGCCTGCAAAATATCGCCGTGGCGTAAAATGGTCCCTCGAGGCATGTACAGCGCTATTTCTGTTCCGTCAGAGAGTGTGGTCCTGAGTCGGCTTTTCTGCCGCAGATCGAAAGGTAGAACTAGCTTCAGGAACAGCTGCGCCTCTCCAGTGTTCTGGGAGTGAAGATCAGCAAATCGTTCGATCCGCAACATTCGTGAAATTGTCTGTATGGAGCTACGTAAAAATCAAAACAGGAAATATCTTTGTGCCATGGGCAAAATTTTGGCCGGTTCGCACGTCAGAAGCTCTCCGTCCGCGACCACCTGATACGTTTCTGGGTCAACTGTAATCTTGGGAAGATAATCGTTATAAATCATATCCGATTTTCGAAGACCGCGAATCCCGTGCACTGGCACGATCTTTTTCCGGAGACCAAACCGCTCGGCGATGCCGGCGTTTGCGGCATCCTGGGACACAAATGTTAATGAAGTCGCTGAGAGCGCCCCACCTCGAGTCGCAAACATATCTCTATAGTGGACCGGTTGCGGCGTCGGAATAGAAGCATTCGGATCGCCCATGAGCGACAGGTTGATCATTCCACCTTTCAGAATGAGCGTCGGCTTCGCGCCGAAGAATGCTGGCTCCCAGAGAACGAGGTCAGCCCACTTCCCGACTTCGACAGAACCGATTTCATGCGCAATTCCATGAGCGATCGCCGGGTTGATCGTGTACTTCGCAACGTAACGTTTGGCGCGGAGATTGTCGTTTCGCGTTGAATCTCCGGGCAGAGGCCCACGCTGAACCTTCATTTTGTGTGCGGTTTGCCAGGTCCGCGTGATGACTTCTCCGATTCGTCCCATCGCCTGAGAGTCACTCGACATGATCGAAATCGCGCCGAGGTCGTGAAGGATATCTTCCGCTGCGATCGTCTCGCGCCGGATGCGTGACTCCGCAAAAGCGAGATCCTCTGCAATTGAGGGATCAAGATGGTGACAAACCATCAGCATATCGAGATGCTCATCCAACGTATTCACCGTGTACGGCCGGGTGGGGTTCGTGGAGGAAGGCAGAACGTTCGGTTCACCGCAGACTCGGATGATATCCGGAGCATGGCCGCCTCCTGCGCCTTCGGTGTGCAAAGTGTGAATGGTCCGGCCCTTAAATGCAGCGATACTAGCTTCCACAAAGCCCGCTTCATTCAGTGTGTCGGTGTGAATCGACACCTGGGTGTCGGTCTCTTCCGCAACTGCAAGACAGTGATCGATCGCCGCGGGAGTGGTTCCCCAGTCTTCGTGCAGCTTCAATCCAATTGCGCCGGCGGCGACTTGTTCACGCAACGGCTCCGGCTGACTTGCGTTCCCTTTGCCGAGAAAGCCAAGATTGATCGGATAACCATCCGCGGCCTGTAGCATGCGTTCGATATGCCACGGACCAGGGGTGCATGTTGTGGCGAAAGTACCATGTGAAGGGCCTGTGCCTCCGCCAATCATTGTGGTAATCCCGCCTGCGAGCGCGTCATCAATTTGTTGAGGACAGATAAAGTGGATATGTGTGTCGATGCCGCCCGCAGTGACAATTCTGCCTTCTCCCGCAATCACGTCCGTTCCGGGTCCGATCACGATCGTCACCCCGGGTTGAATATCGGGATTTCCAGCTTTGCCGATCCCCGAAATACGGCCCTCCTTGATGCCGATGTCCGCTTTGAATATTCCTGTGTGATCGACAATGACAGCATTGGTAATAACGGTGTCGACAGCCTCTTTTGAGGTCCTCTGGGATTGGCCCATTCCGTCTCGAATCACTTTGCCGCCGCCGAACTTTACTTCTTCTCCGTAGATCGTGTAGTCACGTTCGACTTCGATAAAGAGATCTGAATCGGCGAGCCGAACCCGGTCGCCTGTGGTTGGCCCGAACATTTCCGCATACGCTTGCCGAGAGATTTTCATAGTCAGTCGAAAGGAGTGCTATTTCAGGGACAAGTCTCGAGCTTCACAGTTTGCCCATAATCTGGGCATTGAAACCATACACAACCCTGTCGCCTGCAAGCTCAACTAGTTCGATGGTTCGTTGCTGTCCCGGTTCGAATCGAACGGCAGTCCCTGCCGTGATATTCAGCCTAAATCCGCGTGCCTGTTCACGATCGAAATCGAGTGCTGAATTGACCTCGTAAAAATGAAAATGCGATCCAACCTGAATCGGACGGTCTCCTCGATTCGCCACAGATAGCGTGACTGTTTTGCGACCGACGTTAAATTCGATGTCGCCTTCTTCTGTCAGTGTTTCTCCCGGAATCATGATCTGTTTCTGGTCCTGAATTAATTGATTCAATTAGACAATCGGATGATGAACCGTGACGAGTTTTGTACCATCCGGGAACGTGGCTTCGACCTGAATTTCGTGAATCATCTCGGGGATCCCTTCCATTACTTGATCCGATTTGAGTAATGTCGTTCCATAGTGCATCAGTTCGGCAACAGTCTTCCCGTCGCGAGCCCCTTCCAACAGCGCTGCGGTGAGATAGGCGACCGCTTCGGGATGATTTAATTTGAGGCCTCGAGCGAGACGCCTCTCCGCGAGCAACGCGGCGGTGAAAATCAACAGTTTATCTTTTTCTCTCGGGGTTAGATTCATTGGCCGTGCTGAAGTCTAGATTTAAAAAGCGACATTTGTCGATGATTTCAAGTCGCCCAGAGTCGAAGCGGCTGGGGGGCAATTCCATGGATGCTTGGACGCAATAGCGCCCAGCAATCGATCAAGACTTTCCGCAACCGCTCCACATCATGGGATATCGCCCTTACGAGCAATACACCCTCTGGAGTCGTCGTCACTCCGGAGCGCAGCGCGGCATCGAAAGGCAGCTCCGGGGCCAGTTCATCTGCCAGCATTGCCGGTTCACGGGCTCCGATTGCCCAGAGCGTCCCGAATACGTTATAACCGGCTAATCCCTGCGGAGCGACACGCAAGGTGCTTGACCCGCCCAGAATCATGCGTTCAATCCAGAGCTGTTTGTTGTTTGCATCCACAATGGAGGTTTCCGACCGGATCGAACCTTCCAACCATTTCTCTGCCGAAGCCTGGCGGCCAAGCAACGAGATCTCCCAACCGATTGCGGTCGCTCCCGATTCGATTTGCATTGAGAGTCGCGATTCGACCTGCGCTGCGTTGAAAAAAATATTTTCTCCGGGAAGCCAATCCAGCGAACACCCTTTTGCAATTCGGATACTGACTTGTTGTCGAGATCGAAGGCGTTCGGTTTTGTACCATTTTGTGGCAGCCGGTGTTGTCAGGACCGCGCTGCTTCCTGATTCGAGATCGATGTTAATTCCTAGATCGTCGCCGCCGGCGATGCCACCCGGCGGGTGTACAATCACCACATGACAGACTTCTTTTCCTTCTGGATAAAGCGCTTTCTGCACCACCAACGGACCGATGTGCCGGTTTTCAATCAGTGCTGTACGATCTCTCCTGCGAGCGAACCGAACATGAAGTTCGGCAGCCCATTGGTCATGAACGGCTTCGTCTGGGGAAAGCATGACTACAAAATGACCAATGTAGGATAGGCGTCCCGCCTGTCCAACACCGCGTTCAACTCTGCATGCCTATTACTTTTGCCTGAAATCAACTCTCTCAGTCTTTGCCCCCGCTTCGGCCGAGATCCACCGCGAAAACCACATTCCAATACGTTCTCTTCCGGAATGCTATCTTCCAAAACCGCTCTAAACTGCGATCATTTCACGGATTCCATCTTGCTCCATGGTTGCGCGGGCACCGCTGGCAACCATTTCGCCGCGGTTCATGACCATGTAATGATCTGCGAGCTGCTGCGCAAAATCGTAATATTGCTCGACGAGAAGGATTGTCAGACCCATCTCGGAAACGATCTTGCGAAGGGTTCGTCCGATATCTTGGATGATGGAGGGTTGGACCCCTTCGGTGGGTTCGTCTAGAATCAGGAGCTGGGGGCGCCCCATCAGTGCGCGGCCGATTGCTAGTTGCTGTTGCTGTCCGCCGGATAAGTCGCCGCCCCGTCTCGTTTTCATCGATTTGAGAATCGGAAAGAGACCGTAGATCTCCTCTGAAACGGATCGCACCGCTCGATTCCCAGCCGCACCGACCAAAAGGTTCTCTTCCACGGTAAGTCTTGGAAAAATGTCCCTGCCCTGTGGAACATAGGCCAGGCCATTTGTGACGCGGACGTAAGGGGGCATCTTCTCCAGTGGTTTGTTGTTCCAATTTATTTTGCCGGTCCTGATTGGAAGCACTCCCATCAAACAACGAAGCAACGTTGTTTTTCCGACACCGTTTCGACCAAGTAAAACAGTTAGTTCGCCCGTCGGAAGCGTGAAACTCACGTTCCGCAGGATGTGGCTTCCTCCGTAGTATTGATTAACTGATTCGACGACGAGCATAACTATCATCTTCCGAGGTACGATTCGATCACACGCTCGTCTCGTTTGACGTGATCGAGCGTTCCTTCGGCGATTACGCTTCCTTCGGCCATAACCGTGACTGTGCCGGTCGTGCCGCTGAGTGCAGCGACGAATTCCATGTCATGTTCAACAACCATCATGGAGCATTTGCCACGGAGCAGATTCAAGAGTTCCGCAAGCTGAGCCGTTTCGTGATCGCTCATTCCCGCAGCCGGTTCATCCAGCAAGAGCAGGAGCGGTTCCTGCATCAGGAGCATCCCAATCTCCAATAGCTGCTTTTGACCGTGCGAGAGCTCTCCCGCGAGCCGAAACGCCTCCTCCTCGAGGCGGATCATTCGGAGCGTTTCTTTGATTTTCGTCAAAGCGGCTCCTGTCAATTTTGACCGGAGCGTGTGGAACCAACGTTTATCTTCGTGCATCGCCAAATCCAGATTCTCCCAGACGGTGTGCTGTTCAAAGACAGTCGGTTTCTGAAATTTTCGTCCAATTCCCGCTCGGGCAATCCTTGGTTCATCCAGCCTTTTGAGGTCGATTGATTGGCCCAAGAAAACTTTGCCGCTATCCGCTTTTGTTTTGCCAGTAATGACATCCATCATGGTTGTCTTGCCGGCTCCATTGGGGCCGATAATGCAGCGCAGTTCTCCCCCTTCTATCGTGAGCGACAGTTTATTGAGCGCCTTAAATCCGTCAAAACTGACACTGACATCGTCAAGATAGAGGATCACACCGTGCGACAGATCCACTTTGCCGGGAATGTTGACGTGAGCCAGCCCGGTGACATCCCCGGTGTCGGCACTTCCCAGGTTCGGCTTCGCATCATTCATGGATGAACCGGGGCTCATTGTTTCTCGAAAAAGCGCTTAATGAGCCCAACGACGCCCTTCGGCAACCAGAGCGGCACAATCACGAACATCCCGCCCAGAAAATAAAGCCAGTAGTCCGAGAGCGATGCGGTCAGGAAGCTCTTCGCGCCATTGACGATAAACGCACCGATAATCGGACCAATCAGCGTGCCGCGCCCCCCGACCGCGACCCAGATCGCCATTTCGATGGAGTTGCCGGGCGACATCTCGCTCGGATTGATAATGCCGACCTGCGGAACGTAAAGCGCGCCGGCGATCCCGCACAGAATCGCAGAAAATGTCCAGACAAACAGTTTATAACCCAGCGGACTGAAACCTAGAAACATCAACCGGGACTCCGTATCGCGCACCGCCATCACGACGCGTCCCAACTTCGACGTCACAATATATCGGCACGCGAGGTAGCTTCCGACCAGCGTCAAAAACGTGATCAAAAAGATTGCAGCGCGCGTCCCGATCGCCGCGATTGGAAAACCGAGAATCCGTTTAAAGTCGGTGAAACCGTTGTTCCCGCCGAAACCAGTCTCGTTTCGATAGAACAGGAGCATCGCCGCAAATGTCAACGCTTGCGTGATAATCGACAGATAGACGCCTTTCACCCGGGAACGAAACGCGAAAAACCCGAACGTCCACGCCAGGATGCCTGGGACAAAAACGACGAGCAACGCTGCATAGATGAAGTGTTCGGTGCCGAGCCAGTACCATGGGAGCGATTTCCAATCCAGGAAGACCATGAAATCCGGGAGATGGCTATGATAAACGCCATCAAGCCCGATCGATCGCATCAGGTACATACCCATCATGTAGCCGCCAAGCGCAAAAAAGAGGCTGTGTCCCAGGCTGAGAATTCCGCAATATCCCCAGACTAAATCCAGCGCGAGGGCGCCGATTGCGTAACACATCATTTTGCCGATCAGCGTCAATGCATAGGCAGAGAGATGAAATGGGCTTGTTTCGGGTATCAGCATCGAACAGATCGGTACTAGCGCCAGCATCGCGATCACGCCGACGAGCAAGATTCGCCAGGATAGCGGGCTCAGCATCGGTTGCCGGCTCGGCAACGTCAGCGTTGAGGGTGGCTCGATCGTTGCAGTCGTCATTTCACACCTCCACACTACGGCCCTTTAGAGCGAACAGCCCTCGGGGACGCTTTTGAATGAATAACACGATCAAAATCAGCACCGCGATTTTCGCAAGAACTGCACCCCAGAATGGTTCGATCACCTTGCTGATCACGCCGAGACCCATCGCCCCGATAATCGTTCCGGCGAGTTGTCCGACTCCTCCAAGCACCACCACCATGAACGAGTCGATGATATAGTTCTGTCCAAGATCCGGACCGACATTTCCGATTTGCGATAGTGCACATCCACCGAGACCGGCAATGCCGGCACCGAATGCGAATGCATAGCTGTCCACCTGCCATGTCCGGATTCCAGAACAAGCAGCCATTCTTCGGTTTTGAGTCGTTGCGCGGATATATAGCCCTAGGCGGGTCTTATTCAGGACAATCGAAGCGATACCAACTACGGCGAGTGCAAAAACCATGATTGCGATTCGGTTGAATGGGAGAATCAGATTCGGCATTATGGCGATTCCTCCATTCATCCAGGAAGGGTTTGAGACCTCAACATTCTGGGCTCCAAAGATCGTCCGCACGATTTGGATCAGCACAAGGCTAACTCCGAATGTCGAAAGCAGCGTTTCGAGCGGGCGACCGTAAAGAAAACGGAGTACTCCCCGTTCGAGAATGAAACCGGTTAATGCTGCCGCGAGAAAGGAGGCGGGCACAGCCGCCGCCGGATACCAATCGATTGCGCCCGGCAAGTGGCTTCGGAAAAACTCCTGAACGAGGTAGGTTGCGTATGCGCCGATCATCAGGAATTCGCCATGTGCCATGTTGATTACGCCAATCAGTCCGTATGTGATCGCAAGGCCGAGCGCCGCCAGTAGCAGAATGCTTCCGAGACTGAGTCCGGCGAACAAGGTACCGGCCATTTCAATTTTCCATTCCTCGAAAGCGATCGCCTTAAGGGCATCGTTTGCGGCCGCTCGAACTCTTTCGTCGGACTCGGCGTAGGTGCCATCCTTTTTCTGGGCGACCAGCGGAGCAATCAGACTGCGCATTTGCGGGTCTTTTCGTGCAGCGAGCAATTCAATTGCCTGTAGTCTCTTTGCCGGATCTGGATCTTGCAGCGCTGTAAGCGCCCAGAGCTGGTCCAATTTAGCTTTTAGTGCCGGATCAGCCTCCTTGCTGCGAGCAACCTCGATCAACGCTTTGGCCGCGGGGTCTGGCGCGTTCATCAGATCATTGATAGCCTTCTCGCGAACCGTTCGATCGGGTGCTTGCAGTCTTAGTCCGCTCAGACCACTCGCCACCCGCGCCCGAAGCCGATTGTTCAATGTGATCGGCTGCGCATCCCCGGGTTTCACCGTCACCGCTGCATCAGTGATCGGATCTTTGAGCGTTTCGCCATCTTGAATCAAAACACGGTCATCTGATGTTGCGACGACGTTCTCTCCATTCATCGCTTCCAGCAAACGGAGGGCGACCGGATCGCCGGAGGCGATGATTCGATCCAACGCTTGGGATTTTGCATCGAAATCGTCTTCAGCCAGCGGCTTGAGATCGTCAGCCGTAAGCGCGCGGGCAGAAAGGCTCCCCCCGACTAGAACGAGGAGAGCCAGACAAAGCGAACAAAGAAAAGATCGCATTTTCGGTCAGTTACAGACCACTCGATGCGCTAATGGCTACCCGCATCCGCGGTTGTCACCCCAATCCCGAGATCAAGTGGAAGCAAGCTCGCAAGATGATCCGGTTTGCTTTCGTTCCCTGGGATAAACGGGCTCCAGGGCTGGGCTCGAATGGTCCCTTTCGTTTTCCAGACAACGCTGAATTGACCGTCGGGCCGAATTTCACCGATCATGACCGGTTTGTGCAGATGATGATTGGGATCCATCTCGAGCTCGAATCCGGAAGGCGCCATGAATTTTTGGCCGTAGGCTGCTTCGATGACTTTGTCGACATCCGTGGAGCCGGCTTTCTCGACCGCTTGTTTCCAAATGTGGATCCCAACATACGTCGCCTCCATCGGGTCGTTCGTCACGCGTTTGTCGCCCCCTGGCAGATTGTGTTCTTGCACATAGGCAAACCATTCCTTCTTGAACGCGTCGTTCGTCGGATTCTTCAGCGACATGAAGTAGTTCCATGCGGCCAGGTTGCCAACCAGCGGCTTGGTATCGATACCGCGAAGCTCTTCTTCCCCGACCGAAAATGCGACAACCGGAACGTCGGTTGCCTTTAGGCCCTGATTGCCAAGTTCTTTATAGAAAGGGACATTCGAATCCCCGTTGATCGTGGAGATCACCGCTGTTTTTCCGCTTTCGGCGAATTTCTTGATATCGGCGACGATCGTCTGATAATCAGAATGCCCAAACGGCGTATAGACTTCGTTAATATCGCTGTCCTGGACTCCTTTCGAATGCAGGAAAGCACGCAAAATTTTGTTAGTCGTTCGCGGGTAAACGTAGTCCGTACCCAATAAGAAGAAGCGCTTGGCGCCGCCTCCCTCCGCGCTCATCAAATATTCGACCGCCGGTATTGCCTGCTGGTTTGGCGCCGCACCGGTGTAGAAAACATTTTTCTGCATTTCCTCCCCTTCGTATTGCACAGGGTAAAAGAGGAGCCCATTTAGCTCTTCAAATACCGGAAGAACAGATTTTCGGGAAACCGAGGTCCAACAGCCAAAAACGACCGCTACCTTATCCTGCGTCAAAAGCTGGCGTGCTTTCTCAGCGAAAAGTGGCCAATTCGAAGCCGGGTCGACGACCACTGGTTCGAGCTGGTGGCCCATAACGCCGCCACTCTTGTTAATCTCTTCGATGGTCATCAGAGCGACATCTTTGAGAGATGTCTCCGATATTGCCATCGTTCCTGACAACGAATGCAGGATTCCGACTTTGATCGGCTCACTCGATTCCGCGTGGACGAGAGTGGGAATGGACGCGACCGCTACAGCGGTCGCAAAAACAAGGATTTTCAAGGATTTGATTCTCTTCATGGAACGATCGTTAGATACGGGTTTGTAATGGGTGGGCTGGTGCGGAAAATAAGCAATCGGTGTGCCAGTCAATCTTCTGGAAGCCGGGCCTCAAGGCTGCGTGAGGCCATGATAGCTCCGCTCCGAATCACAGATTGGAATGGCGCTGGGCGTTCCTTTCGCGCTTCCTGTTCAGGCGACATCGCATTGTCTCCTGACGGCGCGTGACGATGCAGGAGAAGTGCGGATTTTTTCTCACTTCTTTGGGAAATGGTGTTTCTTGATCAGATACCTGGAGTTTCGATCGCCATTTTGAGTCCGTTGATTCTCTTCGGTCCGCAACTCACGTCCATGCAACTCTCGGAGCGCGGAGGCAATGGCCGGACTGCCGTAGCGGACGAGCTTTGAAGACCTCATCGTAAAAACTGAGTTGCGTGCGCATTTAGATCGATCTAATTTGCGGCGGTTTCCCCCTGTTCAGAATGCGATGGCGCTGCTGAAGCTTACCTGTTCCTGTCCCGGTCTCTTTTTCAGTCGGTACCGCTTCGAAGCTTCAGCTCCTCTACGCAACTCGAGGCTGAAACCGATGCTTATTATGCCAATCTTGTACCGGAAGGCGCGAGTTAGCGGGATCGAATATGACAGATAACAGGAAGCTGGGCTGGGGTTTGATCGGCGCAAGCGATATCGCGAAGACCAGGATGATCGAAGCGATCAACGGCCAACCGGACAGTTCCGCCGTCGCTGTGATGAGTTCGAACGACGAGCGAGCAAAGCGTTATGCGGCGGAAAATGGAATTCCGCGCGCCTATTCCTCGGTTGAAGCGTTGCTTGCGGATCCCTACGTCGACGTTGTGTATGTCAGCACTACGAACGAGCGGCACAAGTCGGAAGTTCTGCAGGCGGCGGCACACGGCAAACATGTACTTTGTGAAAAGCCGCTCGCGTTGACGATCTCGGACGCGCGTGAAATGGCGGAATCCTGCCGCGAACGTAAAGTCACTCTTGGGACAAACCATCATCTCCGGAACGCAGTGACCCACAGTGCGTTTCGTCGATTGATCAAGGAAGGTGTCATCGGGAAACCCCTGGCTGCTCGCGTATTTCACGCAGTCTATCTTCCTCCCAGGCTGCAGGGCTGGCGCATCAAAAACCCGGCCGCTGGCGGCGGGGTGATCTTCGATATCACGGTTCACGATGCCGATACTCTTCATTTCGCACTGGACGAGGACGCAGAAGAGGTGGTTGCGTTGGCGGGCCATCAGGGGTTGGCTCAAGGCGGTCTTGAGGACGCAGTAATGGGCACGATCCGCTTTAAGAGCGGCCTCCTGGCTCAATTTCACGACGCATTCACCATCAAGCATGCGCGAACCGGTTTCGAGGTTCACGGGACGGACGGTTCCCTGATTGGAGAAGATGTGATGACGCAGGAACCCCGAGGCCAGGTGTTTCTCCAGCGCGGTGATAAGAGAGAAGAAATAAATCTCGGGCCACAAGAGAATCTTTATGCGCACCAAGTTCGGCACTTTAACGCCGCAGTAAACGGCAAAGGAACTCTATTTACTACCGCCGAAGATGGGATCCGTTCGTTAGCGGTGGCGACTGCAGTGCTGGAATCTGTGCAGAAAGGGCAGCGCATTGCGGTCAAATATTGAATCAACCGCTGAAATCGATGCTGTCAGTTTGGACGGCCTGCAGCAGTTCATCGCAATCAGGAAGCTAACCTCTATTGATGGCTGCGTGGTCCGCAGATAAAACACTTTCTTGCTGCGTAAGACGAAATCTTCCGGTAAAAACGTGGCCCAACTCTGAAGGAGGTGGTCAGTACACCCATCTATTATCCCCCCGAAAACAGATTACCAGTCGTTTTACACGCCGGCGATCACAGAACGTGGACAGATTCTTCAAGGAACGACAGAACGTCCGGCTTGCAGCTTTTAAACCGATTCTTCTCGAAAGTTGTAAGATCTCCTCAGAAAACAAAAGATCAGTCAGTTCAATAGAAAAGATAAAGAAAGTCATGCATCTCAATATGCGTTTTTGTTCCCCTATCGCTGTCCTCGCGACAGTGTTCGCGCTTGTGCAGGCGCCTCTTACGTCGTCTCAGGCAGCCGGCGAAAAGAAGCTCGAAGTATTTTCCTGGTGGACATCCGGCGGTGAAGCCGCAGCGCTCGATGCGCTGTTCAAGGTGTATAAGAAACAGTACCCCGGTGTTGAAATCATTAATGCGACTGTTGCCGGTGGCGGCGGTTCGGCCGCTCGTCCCGTGCTCCAGACTCGTTTGGCCGGCGGCAATCCTCCTGACACGTGGCAGAGCCATCCCGGTTGGGAACTGATCGGCCAATATGTCGATCCTGGCTATTGCGAACCGATAACTGAGCTCTACAAATCCCCCGGCTGGGAAAAGGCGTATCCCAAAGAGTTGGTCGATCTGTTGACGAAAGACGGCAAGACTTACGGCGTTCTCGCTGGCGTGCACCGAGGAAACGGGCTCTGGTATAACAAGGCTCTCCTAGAAAAGAACGGTATCACCGTTGGAGACAAATTAAGCTTCGACGAGTTCTTCGCCGCTTGCGACAAACTCAAGGCAGCCGGCATCCCGGCGATCGGTGTGGGCGATTCCGGTATCTGGGCTTCGTCCGAACTGTTTGAAAACACGTTGCTCGGCGTCGTTGGCGGCCAGGGATGGAAAGATCTCTTCAGCGGCAAGCTGCAATGGGACGATCCGAAAGTGAAGCAAGCGATGACTTACTTTGCGAAGATGCAGGATTACGTGAACCCGGACCACTCGGCTCTAAGCTGGGACCAGGCAATCGGCGCTCTCATCGAAGGAAAGGTTGCGTTCAGCTCGATGGGAGACTGGGCGGACGGCGAATTCCTCAAAGCCGGCAAGAAAGAGAACGTCGATTTCGGATGGGTCAGTCATCCGGGGACCGATGATTCGTTTATCATCGTTGCCGACGGTTTCACGCTCGCAAAGAATGCCCCTCACCATGATGCAACCGTTGCCTGGCTTAAGAGCATCGGCAGCAAGGAGGCACAGGAAGCGTTTAATCCCTTGAAAGGTTCGATTCCTGCCCGTACCGACATCGACAAATCGAAGTTCGACAAGTACCACCAGTGGTCGATGAAATCGTTTGCCACCGCGACGCTGCTTCCAAGCTGCGTGCACGGCGAAGCGGCTCCCGCCGCTTTCCAACAGGCTCTTAACGATGCGGTGACCGCGTTCATCGTGGATAAGAATGTCGACAACTTCGCGAATGCACTCGTGCAGGCTGCGAAGGAATCGCAAAGCACCAAATAAGGTAGCTCTGATAGGGCAGGCGGACTCTGCGGCTCCGCCTGCCGTGCCTTTGGGTATCGGGTTATATTCAATTTCGCCATTATTTAAAAACAGCGCGCTTTCCAATGCCCACGGCCACCGCCCATGTTGATCGCTCCAGTCAAAAACCAGCCCAGCCTGGCCGGAGGCGATTCTCGAGCGAACGCTTTCTTCCTCCGCTGATTTTGCTGCCTTCCATGGCGGCAATCTTCACGTTCGTTTATGTCTTTATCCTGATCACAGTCTGGGTTTCTTTTTCGCGGTGGGGCACGCTCCGCGTGGATTGGCATCTGCGCGATCCGTTGTTCTTGACCTATCAGCAGATGTTCGCGATGCCGCGCTGGCACGCCGATCTACGGAACGTCCTAGTCTTCACAATCCTTTTCCTGTCCACTTCTCTCGGGTTCGGGTTGTTGCTGGCCCTCTTTCTGGATCGGCGCCTGATCGGACATACGATCCTCCGAAACGTTTTCCTTTTCCCTTACGCCTTGTCGTTCATCGTCACCGGGATCGCCTGGCGATGGATATTTAATCCGGAGACCGGGATTAACCTGCTTTTTGATGGGTTAGGTCTCAACAAATGGCTCGTCTCGATTGGAGCGCACCCATTTAAGCCGGGATGGACTACGGATCCTTCCGTGCTTTTTTCGATCAATGACGCACTTGGTCACGTTTTTCCGGCGGTTCAAAAGCTGAGCGTTCATCTCGGGATTCCGATCGCCTTGATCCCTGTGGTGGTCGCTGCATCCTGGCAGTTGACCGGATTCGCAATGTCGATGTACATCGCCGGCCTCTCAACGGTTCCGTATGATCTCCGCGAAGCTGCACGGATCGATGGGGCCACGGAATTCCAGGTCTACACAAAGGTGATTATGCCGCTGTTATATCCCGTCACCGTCAGTACCGCGATCATCCTCGGGCATGTCTCTCTGAAGATTTTTGATTTGATCTTTGCAATGACCGGTACCGGGCCCGGGTTTGCCACGGATGTTCCGGGTATCTTCGTGTTCGATATGACTTTCAAAGCCACGCGCTACAATCTGGGCGCCGCAGCTTCAATCGTAATGCTGTTGCTCGTTGCGATGGTGATCGTTCCGTACCTTTGGCGGAGTCTTAGAAAGACATAGTTCAAAATGCAAATTGGTTCGATCAATCTTCGCCAGTCGTTGCCCAGGAGTATCTGGGATTGGCTCATCTTGATTTTTCTGCTGCTGGTCGCCTCGTTTTTTCTGATGCCGATCTATGTCATGGTCGTAACCGGCCTGAAACAGTCGCAGAACGTGAGTCTTTCCACGATGTGGCAGCTTCCTACTCAAGTTTCCGGGGGCGGTTTTGCCGAAGCCTGGCAGCGCCTTGTTCCGAACCTCGGGAACAGTCTGCAACTGACGATTCCAGCCACTGTGATCTCTTCCATCATCGGCGCGATTAACGGGTATATCTTTTCGAAATGGAAGTTCCCAGGAACGAACGTGCTGTTTGCCCTGCTCGTGTTCGGTATGTTTATCCCGTACCAGAGCATCTTGATTCCACTGATTCAATTCCTCGAACAGATCAAGTTATACGGGACGATCTGGGGCTTGGTCCTTGTGCACGTAATCTATGGTCTGCCGATCTGTTCTCTGATATTTCGGAATTTCTTTGCGGGTATTCCAAGCGAACTTCTCGAAGCGGCACGGATAGACGGCGCCGGCGTGGTGAAGATCTTTTTGTTCGTCATGTTACCCTTGGCGCTGCCCGCATTCGTCGTGGTTGGCATTTTCCAATTCACCAATGTCTGGAACGATTTCTTGTTCGGAGTCACCGTCCTGCCAACTCCAAGCGCACAACCGGTGACCGTCGCCCTGAACAACCTTTCCGGTTCCTTCTCAGTCGATTGGAATGTCGTGATGGCCGGCGCAGTGATCGTCGCCATGCCGACTGCGTTGATTTACATTCTTCTTGGACGTTTCTTTGTCCGTGGCCTTCTCGCGGGCTCAGTCAAGGGGTAGGGCGGAGGCAATCGGGCCTGCGTTGTCGTAGCACGGGTTCAAAGGCCCAATTCCGGGTTAATCGATCGGCCGGAGCTCGAGATGATTCTGGAGCTCTTTCAAAATATCCGCGAGATGGCCACGCGTCTGAATCCACCCGATGATCGGCAGAACAACAAGTATTCCAGCGACGACATTCAGCAACATAATTGCCGCGAGGAAATTTCGCGCCGTGTGCGCTGGATCGTGACTCAGATTGTAAGGATAGCTGAAGACAGCAAAGGCCGTAATCAACCCGGCCGCCCCAAGAAGCACAAGGACCCATAATAATTTGACGAGGAGCGGCGTCCCGCCAGTGAGCTCGATCTTGCTTCCTGACTCTTTCGAAGCTGTCACAGTTCCATTCACGAACGGTTTAAACCATTGACCCGGAGTAAGCCACCAGAGGTACCACGGGATTCCGACCCTGCGCTGCAGTGTGAAACGACTGGAATTAAAACGCCCAACCACCGGGCGATCTCCGCTAAACTGTGTCGGACTGCCGGCGTCGATTTCCTCCTCGTCAACAAAGGTTTTCAATTTCGTTACGAATTCGTCCGGCGCGAGGGGGGATGAAAAGAATTTCAACATACTTGGCGTCAAAGTTTGTCTCTCTATATCGATTTCCCGGAATAGCCATCTGTGTCAAGGTCGTTTTGAGCTTCTGGGTTGTTCGGGCGGTCCGAGTATTTTCATTTTAGCGGTCCCATAGGGCACATACGCCCTATGGGGCTCATAGCGCTTGAGAGCTAACTGAACAGTATTGCGGCTAATCCGCATTTCTAACAGAAAATGCGCCCCGGGATCAGAGACTGTCGTTCTGGCAGATTCTCCAAAAAAGGCTGCCCTGAAGCTGGGAATTGGACAGGCGAGGCGCCTGACGTGGTCCCAAGCGCCGAAGGCGAGAATGGCTCGCAACCTGGGGTGACGCGAAGCGGAGCCCCCAAGGATCATGAACGCCAGGCGCCGGACCACGAGTTCAGGACGTTCGATAAATGAAAGTCTCCAAAAGATATCGCCTGAAACACTCTTCTGTTTGCAAGGCCTCAAATACAAGTACACAAAAATTAAATGTTATTTTGTTATTGTCAGTTTCAATAACTTCGTGTAAACATGTTGTGAAATGAAACAGCGGCTTTCACTCACTCAAAACCGAATCCCAGTCGTCATTTGCTGGCGAAGAATCTTAACGGTGGTGTTATTGAGCTTGTCATCCGCCCAGGGCGCATTCGCTCAGTCTACTGGATCCCTGGACAGTTTCATTTCTCCACTCAAGAACGGTCTCAATCTCATCATGGTTTTCGGGTTCATTGCCGGGTGTGTGATGGTGATGTCCGGGTTCCTGAACGCGAAACGGGACGAAAACTGGAAAATGACGGTCATCTACGGCATCGGCGTTGCCGGGGCCGTGGCATTGATGAAGGCGCTCTTCGCCATGTTTGGAGGCGCGGCGAATAGCGCAGTCACTGGGTTCTAGTCGCTTGGAGACACTGTGACTATGAATGACAGCCTCATTTATACGGACACACGTCCGCGTGCACGATCAACCGGACACGCTTTCGGATTTGAAGGAAACCTTGGCCTTCCCGTGATCGTCTCGGGGATGGTTTCGGTCTTTATCCTTACGATGCTTTTGAATGGGAATAATGAGCTGCCGTTATTCGCGAAATTTGTCTTAGCGTTGCTGCCGACGGTTCTGACAGTCGGTTACATCGTCACATTTCGGAGCAGGAAGCCGCCGCGGTTCGATGTCGATCTGTTCGCTTCCTTGATCAAGGGACGATCCTTACAGCCGGCGCGGATCCAGCCGCGGCATCCATTTGTACCAAACCGATGATCGCGCCGCTCATCAATGCCTGCGAGAGTCTGGCGGGTGCTTTCAGTCGGAAAAGACCGGCCCGGTTCTCACGCGTATCCCGGGTTGGGATGCCAAACGGATTTTTCCTGAATGACCTGATCTGGTTCGGTGACGGTGCTTCGAAAAAGACAGCGATCTCTCGTGGGTTCAAGGTTGAACCGGGGGAGATCAGCGCCTTCAGTGTGACGCAGTTGAACGATTTGCACGAGCGACTTCGCATCCTCCTTGGGATTCTTGGGGAGGAGTTTGCACTGCAGATCCAATGGAGCATCGATAGCGATTATCGCTACGAACTGGAACGCTATCATCGGGAGACGTTGAAGTTGCGTCGCCAGGACCCGTTGTACGGTCAATTCGGCGTGTTGATCCGCGCGGAACGCTACGAGCGCTACAAGGCAGCGATGGAGGAAGGACGACTCCGCAGGGAACGACTCTCACTGTTCTTCACGCGTGTGATCGATACAAAGGTCCCTGTCGCAGGTGATAGAGCTGGTGCCGAATACTTTGAAGCGCTCTCCCGCAAGGAAAGCCAGGCATTGTGTGAGTTCGCAATGGGAGCCTTGTCACGCCTCTTTCCGGATTGCCGGATCAGTCCGATGGGCGATCGGGATCATTTTTTGATGTACTACCGGCTTTTAAATACGAATCTCGGATCTACGGCAATTGACCCGATGGAACTGCTGGATCTCGGATATTCGATCCAGCAGAACTGCATGCATGGAGACGGGATCGCCGAGTCGATCGACGCAGGTGTCTCATTCAAACTTGATTGTTACCACCACGCGATATTCGCGGTTCGCCAATGGCCGCGGCGGACGTTTCCTGGCATCGTGGCGGCGCTCACCGGGATAGGTTTCCAGGAGTACTCGATCACGATGAACGTCTACCCGAAACGGGTCGATAAGGTTATCGAGAAGGAAGAACAATATATCCAACGGTTGCAGATCGATGCGGTCTCAGAACGTAAGCAGTCGCTTGCGACCGATATGGTCGCGAAACAAGAGAAAGTGGCTGAGCTCCAACAGGGCAAGGTCATCCCGCTCAATGCTCTATTCGTCGTCCGTCTTTGGCACAAGAAAGCCGAACAACTAGCAGCCAGATGCGCCTCTCTGAAGAACGCGTTTATTTCGATGGGAGGCGCTGTGGTTCACCACGCGACAATCCCGGAAAATGCTCGACAGCTTTTCTATCAGACTTGGCCGGGCTGGACCTACGGGACCTATCGGGCGTTCGATTTACCGGCCGAGGATGTGTATCTTGCCGATCTAATTCCGTGGTCTGCGACTTTCACCGGACACTTAGAAGAAGCGGAAGCAATTTATAACGGCGCTAGAGGCAATCTCGTCGGGATCCGCACGAGGATTGGGAACACTCCGCAGCATGGGGTCCTGTTCGGGATGACCGGGGCAGGGAAGTCGGTTATTGTCGCGGATCTGCTCGCCCAAATCGGCCATCGGTTCGGGTTTCGGTTGATTGTTGAGGAAGGGCTTTCGCATGCGGTCCTCACACAAACTCAAGGTTGCCAACCGGTGATCGTAAGCCCGGACGGTCATCTGACGATCAACTATCTTGATACGTGCGGAACTCCGCTGTCTCCGACGCACCTGGCATTCAGCGCGGGCCTTTGCATGCTCTTTTGTGGAAATGAGGGGCTCGATGGCGAACGCAAGGCAATGCGGCACGCGATGATCGTCGAAAATCTGCAGCAACTTTATACCGACGTTTTCAACGATTGGATCGTGGCCAACGAAAAATCTGCCGAGGAACTACGCTGGCGTGCTGCGGCGATCGACCGGTATCTCAAGATTCGGATGCGCGGTTCCCATTCAAACTTCGTCGACGCGTTTGCAGCGTTCCGGGACTGGGAAGTGCAGAAGCCGGATGAGGCGGCCGATTTTGTTCAGGAACTAACGGAGGAGGTGGTCATCGATTTCGCTAAGAGACCCGCAACAGCTAACCTCGTTCGCGACCTAGCCTTTGCCTACCTTCTACCGGAACAATTCCCATCGCACAGTGCGTTGGTCGAACAACTTTTGTTCAATCCGCGGGGCGGAGCGAAGGAACGGGAAGAGTGCGACCGCATCGGGAAACTTCTCCGTGCCTGGAGCCGGGAGGGCGAAAAAGGACGGCTCTTTGACGGTGTCAGCAACGTCCGGATCGATGGCAGAGTTGCCCATTTCGAGTTGGGACAAATTCCCGAGCATGCAATCGAGATGCGCGCAGCCGCCAACTTCCTCGTAGCAAATTATGGCCGCCAAAAAATCATAACAATGCCGCGATCCGTGCCGAAGATTGCAATATTCGAAGAGGCGGCGCGAACCCTGGAAATCCCCGGAGGGGTTCGAATGATCCAGGAATACTATCGGCAGATGCGCAAGTTCGGCTGCAACATTCTCGCTGTTGTCCAACAATACGATGTCCTTAAACACTCAGAGGCGCGCGGGGCGATAATCGGCAATTCAAAGATGTTTCTGGTGACGTCGCAGCAAAGCCGGGAGGACGCAAAAGAGATCGGCGAGGCTCTAAGCCTCTCGGAGAAAACTGTCGAAACGATTAACTCGTACCCGCTCCCGGAATTGATGGATCCAAGGGAACGATTCAGCGCATTTACGTACGTCGCGAACGACAAAATCCGGCGATTAATCGGTACGGTTAAAAACGTGGCATCGCGCGAGTTGTTGTACGCAGCGGCGAGCGACAATGAAACGTTCGATCGCCGGACCGAGTCACTGTGTAACCACCAAAATATCGTGACTGGAATCATCGAAGAATCGGAAAAATTGCTTTCAGCCAGCGAAGAATCCGCAACCCAATCAATCTTATGAGACCGATCGGAATCGCAATCAGCTTAATGCTCGCCGGTTGCACCGTTGGACCAACCGTGCCGAAAGGGGAATTAACCGTCCAAGGGAAAGGTTCCGAGGCCTTGACGAATGACGGCGATCCGCTGGTCAGCAGTGGAATTGATGCGCGGAAAGTTCCGGTCGAGTTCGCGAAAGGTTACGCAAAAGGAATTTCCGATCAGGTTAAACGGACTTACTGGGCCCGGCAGGATGCGCAGAAGACAGCAGATGACGATCTGGAGGGTCGGATCCGTTACTACAACGCAACAATCCCCGAGCGCCAAGACTCTAACGGAGTCATTCGAGTTCAGCGGGAGGTGGTGATCCCGATTGTGGAGTAATCATGAAAATTAAAAGAATCGTCGTAACATCTATCTTAATAGGAGGGCTCAGTGCTGCCGCCCGAGCGACCGTCGTTATGCACGACCCTATTCACACTGTGCTGAACATTGCCCAGCAAGTGTACGGCCAAGTCAAACAGGAGATACAGCACGTGGAAGATATCGCCAAATACGCCACGATGATTCAGAAGCAGTTAGAACAAATTAACCAGTTGACTAACATCATCAATCAAGATTTGGAACAACTGCGTCGATTCGGCAACCCGGATACTTACGTTAATATGCTCGGACTGAATCAGCTCTTTCAAGAGGTGAATAATATTAAGTCCGGAGTGGGCAAAACGGTGTCGGATTTTAGTTCGACTGCGAATGGCGTTTCCGCTTTGAAATATACAGGACAAGGCCTTTACCAGGACGTTAGCAATCTTCGCGACAAATTTGGACAAAAGGTGAGCTATGACACCGCAAGTTTTAAAAAATTTGGCGTGATCCAGGACATGAACGATGATTACAACCGGCAACTCTCAGGGGCAAATCAAGCTTTTGGCCAACTTGAGAATGACATTCGGAACACTGCGTCTCAAATCAATAGTGCGGGCTCTTTAGTCGAAACCGAAAAACTGAAGGCGAAATTGCAAGCTCTTCAGGGGAATCTGGATAGCAATATGAATCGCGTTTCGGTTGCCGCACTCAAGGTGCTCGTTCAGAGCGAAGTAAATAGAAACGATCAGGCGCGTTTGCAGGAGGCGGCACGCCAGAGACACGTCCAGGAAATGCTGACAGAAGATCAGCAACTGAGCAATTTGGGAGACCAATTGCTAGGGCCTGCGAGTTCGAACTGAAATAGGATCGTGTATGGCTTCTATCCCTTCGCCAGGAGATTTGTATACTCAGGCCGCCGGGGGTCTCGATAAATACATTAATCCGGACGCGCTTGTGGCTAGTATCCAATCTGCGGTGAGCGTCTATATGCCGGCGGCGTATGCGATAGCTTTTGTGTTGTTAACTGTGGGTACCATGCGGGAGTTTCTGTATCCGGAGATGCGACGGTTCTTTGGAACATTAGTGCGGACATTGGTGCTTGTGGCATGCATGAGCGCCGGCCCAACTTTGATAGGGTGGTTGAAAAATGCGGCCGATGCGCTCGCGCGAATGCCGGCGGGCGTTTCATTCTCTATCAATGGAACCTCTTACTCGCTTGCTGGTGGACAGGCGCCCAGCCTGACGCAATTGGAAAGTGCCTTGCAGTCAAAGGTTCAGGTAGGGCAGGCCTCGCATGGCCCGGCGTCATCAGCCGGCTCTAACGGTTTCTTCGATTCTGCGTTCAGCACGGTAAAGAACTTTCTATCGAGCGCGGAGCACGTCGCATGGGAAGTGCTGTTTGCTATTTTTCTTCTCTGGCTTTTGCTGTGCAAGGTCGTGATCATTCTGATGTTGTTCGTTCAGAAGGTTGTCGTAATCGGATTCAGTGCCTATATGCCGATTGCAATCGGCGAATGCGCCCATCGAAGCCTGAAGGGTAAGGCTGTCAGTTTTTTCCTAACATTTGTCGGAGTACTGACATGGCCTGTTGGGTGGAGTCTGGTCAATGCGGTGACGATGGCGATATTGAAGTCCGTTCCGACGCCTGGGGATCAGAATTTTGTAACACTTTTGGTGGCTATCGTTGCGGCCATCCCGGTGTTTCTCTGGATATTGATTGGCTATGTTGTTGCGCCGATCTATGCGCAGAAAGTTGTGACTCGCGGCGGAGCGGCGATCCAGGGTTTCGTCGGTACAATGATGTCTGTGGTTGGGCAGGGTTCCGCGGCGGTAATTGGGGGAGCAATGGGGGCGCCCGCTGCCGGACTTGGCGTCGCAGGTTCTATTGGAAGTGCGAGAGAACTGCCGGGTAGATCGAGTGGCATGGCTTCGGATCATCGCCCTGAAAGGATTTACGGCGAACCGATCGACGCAAGTGACACCGGTCCGACCGAAACGGGCGGCGAAAATGCTGGAACGGTTTCGCATCAACGTCGGTCGAGAGGCTTGATTGGTGCTGGAGCAGCTGCAGTAGGGGCGGGCGCAGCTGTAACGAAGCCTGTGGCAGGATTGATGGCAGCCGCCGCGTCAGGCGTGCAGCGATTTGGAAGCGCTGCACAGTTCATTGGTCACGGAGCAGCCGAGGGCGCTGGCGAGACCAGCGGGTTGGAATACCGGGCGATTAGAATCATCGGCGAAGGAGGCCGCCGAGGTGTTCAATCCTCAGGCTACCAAGGGAATCGATCTTCCTTTCGGGCAAGGAGCTACATCGATGAAGAATAAGCTCAAAATATTTTAGGTCACGAAGAGAGCCCCTGAACGTTAAGCAGGAATATTTCATGGATGAATTCGATATATCCGATGAGACCACGCCGGCGCATCCTGAGGCTACGGAAGCGAGATTGAAGGGCACATCGGTCTTTCGCGATCCGCTGGAGGAGCCAGTCAAACGATCTGCCACTGCCGCAAATGCTTTGGCAACGGGCCGTCGGACGGTTCGGTTTTTGTGGATAGCCTTAATCGCTTCGCTTGTCGGACACCTGGTAATCCCGGTCTGCATTGTAACGGCGATGGTCCGTCCCGAAAAAGTCGCTTTAATGGATGGAACGGAGTCCCTAATCATCGCTCCGTTGGTCCCCATCGAAGAAAGCGATGAGATCCTGGAGACCATCTCTCTCTGGGCCGCCAAATCATTTTTGGATCGGGGCCCCCAAGGGTTCGACGCGCCCGAAACCCTGGAGCGAATTTTTCTGCCGGATGCCGCAAAAAAGGCGGACTCGGATTTCAAGGCAGTCGCGGCTGAATTTGCGAAGAAAAATATCCATCAAAAGATCGAGGTCAGTCGCATCGATTTACAACGTCTCGGACAGGGGGTTGTGATGAGTCGTGTGGTTGGTCAGGTGCTGACGCAGGCTCAAATCGGAGACGAACAGGTCAACGAACCGCAACCGGTGACATTAAACTTGAAGCTTGTTCGAAATCCTTTTCTCGGGCGCAACAGGCGCTATCCATTCGCAGTTTCGGACTACGTGTTTGGTCAGCCCGAACAACTATCAGTGCAGAAACGAGAATAAGAATTTATGCGTTTGCTAACTGCGTTCCTGGCTTGTGCTATCCCGCTATCAGTGGCAGCCAATCAGATTCTGGCTTCCAAGGTTGTTAGGATGCCCTTGAGCCAGGATGAACCGGCCGTCGTGAAGACTGGAACGAATGGAATCACGACGCTCGAATTTCCTTACAAGATTGAGGCTCTCGACGGGTTCGGTTTCAGTCCGAATCCTTCTCCGGAAGGTTCAGACCTTTTCCAGATTTCTTTCAACAAAGGGACAAATTTCCTTTCTCTAAAAGCGATGCGCGAGGGGGTGGAAGGGAATCTGACCGTGGTTGTCGATGGGAAGGTCTATAGCCTGTTTTGCACGGCCGATTCCGATCCGAGTTTCGTGGTAATTTTTGAGGAGAACACGGCGAAAACGGTCTCTAGTCCGCGCGACCTGTCCGCGAGGAACAAACAGGTTACTCCGGCACGTATCCTCGGATTTCTGGATAAGTTGAAGGCCTATCCGACGTTGAAGGTCAGCGCACCTGACATGTTCAAAAACATGGAGGTGGCTGAGCCGAATTCTGAATCGAGTGTGGATGGACTCAAGGTCACGCTGCGCCGCGTCATTCGGGATGACGCGCTCGATTCCGTAGGGTTTGAGGTCGAGTTCAGCAACCAATCGGGGAAGGATTTCTTATACGACCCGGAGAGTCTCGGAATCCGTGTCGGTGAGGAGATCTATCCGGAGGCGATTTCAGATGCGGCAGGTACTGTGGGCGCTGGCAAAACGACGTCTGCGTTCTTTGTGGTCTCCGGGTCGGCAAGTGGGGACCGGAACGATTTAGCGGTGAACAACAAATTCGACATTGTTTTGAGGCAAGTCGTCGAAAATCAGGAATCAAAAGTGTCTGCTGAATGGCACGAACCTCCGAACGATCTGCCCTCGGCCGGTAAGGAGGTGGCGGTTCAGTCGCCCACGGCGGCCGTTCTCGGAGAAAAGAAAGCAAAACGGTCGCATCGGCACCGAGGCAAACCGGTGACGGCCTCCGAGGCGAATGATTCCGCTCAAGCGGCCAAGCAGGGAAAGGACGCACATAATGTGGGACAAATGGATGAGTAACCGAATGTTGCTGCCTCTCGGGGTCGTGATGGGACTTGCCACAGTGGTTCTTTGGATCGCGCTGACTCAGCAGCGCGGTCCGCAGAAGATTGCGGAACGCAAGAAAGAATTGGAGTTGGGCGCCGAGAAACTGACGGAACCGATGACGACTTCGATTCGGAATTTTAACCCGGTCGCGTTGACAAAACCGAAGATTCGTTCCTTACGTGAAGAGCCCTCGGTCGTGGAGGATCCGCTAAAACGCCAGGATCCGCCCAAACGTGCTACGCCGCCATTGACGATTTTCGCGGCTGATCCGCAGGCGGCTAAGGCCGAATCGCGTGAGCCCAAAGGAGATTACGCGCCTGCCTTTCGCCTCGTGAAATGCCAGCTTGTGAACACGGTCGACTCCAGCAACATCGCGACACCGATCATTGGCCTCGTAACTGACGATCTTTGGTGGAATGGAAAAATAATCATCCGCGCGAACTCTGAAGTTCATGGAGTGGCAAATGTTGATCGAGTGCGGGAGCGAATCGCTGGCAATGGCGAATTCACTTTCGTTCTGAATGAGCCAGACGGCTTGGGGCGCGAGTTGGTCGTACGCGGAATGGTTCTCGATATGGAGAAAGATGACAGCATGGATAGTTATGGGATCACAGACGGAAGCGCAGGATTGCGAGGGGACGTGATTCGTACCGCTAACAATGATGTCATTAAACTATATGCTGCATCACTCATCAGTGGAATAGCCGGCGCATTTTCGTCTAACGCAAACGGGATACTCGGGAACCGAGTCTATACGAACAACAGCGCGCTCGGTATGACCGCGCTCCAGGGCCTTGCGATCAACCCAGCTGTGGGCGCCACGCAAAGTGTTCTGGATCGGTATGCCGACCAAATTGAATCCAGCATCGAGCGGGACGGTTTCTTCGTGCGAGTTCCAGCGGGAAAGCAGTTTTACGTTTATTGCACCGAAGCGATAGATCTCTCCAGGGCCGTGGTCGCGGCGGACGACGTGAGGTTGGCGCGTGACAATACAGACTTCGCTAAGAGTCAGGAGCGTTCCGAGGTTCGCAGGGCATTGCCGGTCAATCCTAACGAATTGACGAATCAGCTCCTGCCTGCACTTGGTCAGATAATAAATAGCACAAACAAATAATGTATGAAACATTGGGGTTATCTGTTTTTTATCATTGCGATGACGGGTTGCCGCTCCGAGCCGTCGGTTCTATTTGTGCCTCCGGGCAGTGAGAATTCCTCCACCCTCCGCGAGCGTTCCTTCACAGGCGTAGATGCGAGAGGAATGGCTGCGAGCCTGCGACAGCCGGAAACAGTGAAGGTCTACGGGGTCAATCGATACGTGGATGCGGGGGATCCCCGCGTGATGCACGAAAGACACGCTATTTATCGCCTGGAAGGGGCGCCAGCGTGGGTTACTCGCTCGCCCAAAAATCGCAACGAAGTCATTCTTGGGCCGATTGTCGGTTTACGGAGGCCGGAATACGCTCCTGAGCCGATGCCCGGGGAGACTGCTAGAGAGTTGGTTCAGGCTCGCCGCGGCATTCAGGAGGCAAATGAAGGCATGACGGATCTACGGGATAACCAGGAGAAACTTGCGGGCAATGTCGCCTCGTTCGCAAAGGAGACGACAGACGCCCAACGAAAAATAACGACTCTTCTTTCGGCGTTGAATCAGCGGGTCAAACGTCTGGAAGGAGGCGACGGAGCCTCTGTCGATGAACAAACCGAGCGGCCGGAGGCCGGAACCGGAAACAGCGACGTCGTCGTTCGTAGCCCAAATCCGTGAAGGAGCGCATCCGTGCGAAGCGTTCTCTCTCAATGTCGCAAGGAGGGCAGTGATATTGAGGTGGGAACGCTCGCCCGGAAAGTATTGATCCCATGTATCAACTCGACAAAAGAAGCCAGGCTGAAGAGAGTCGGTTGAGGCCTCGTTTCGATGCGGAGTGGCGGTTTTACCTCTCCGGTCTCGCAGGCTATATGAACTCGCGGATTTCCGGCCAAGACGCCGCAATCGAAAGAATTGTTCGAGCCGTACAGGCAGCTGAACTCGGTTTGAACGCGCAAGGTGATCGGCCCAAATGCAGTTTCCTTCTTCTTGGTCCGACCGGTGTCGGAAAGACCGAATCGGCGAAGTGTTTCACCGAGTATATTTTCGGATCGCGGTCGGCGCTCGAGATTCTATTCATGAACGAGTACTCGTCTGAAGCGCGATTACCTGAGTTTCTCCAACGTATCGAAGCGGCAAGTTGTCGACATCCCGAAGGGTCGACCCTGCTTTTCGATGAAATAGAAAAAGCTCATCCGCAATTGATCGATATCTTTTTATCGTTACTCGAAGAGGGCGAAATAACGACCCTTTCCGGTGAGCGAGTCTCTGTTTCAAAGTTTTACTTGGTCCTAACGAGCAATCTTGGAAGTGGAGATCTTGCGAAAATGGAAAATGCGCGGTACGCGATGATGGAGCGAATCGCTCTGGACGTTGCGAGCCAGGCGTTGCGCCCAGAATTATTTGCCCGTATCACAGAACGGATCGTCTTTAAGCCTCTCGATCTAGATGTGCAGAAAAGCATTATCGAAAAGCTAATCAGGCAAAAACTCAACTTTCTTTCGCGCTACTTCGCAATGGATCTGTCCGTCGATACAGGTCCGGTGACGGCGCTTCTCCTGCGAGTCGGGTACAATCGGTCTCAGGGCGCGCGAAGATTAGCGCAGGAAGTGGATAGACAGTTTAACCTGGCGTCACTGCACTTTGCTCTCGGCGGAACGAATCCGCGCGAAGGAAAGTTTTGCTATGACGCGGCTGTGGGGCAACTGGTTCTAAAGTAAAGAGCGAGATCTCGGTATCTTTCTGAGAACTCCCGGAACATAATCGTTTTGAATATCAGCTCAACCGGTAGGCAATCCAGCTCGACAAAAAAAGAAAAGGCCAGAACAAGCCTGGCCTTTTCCTGCGTTACCTTATAGCCCTGTCGTCCGTACTACACCGCAGCGGACGAATTTCTATAAATATTGGTTTTTATGAGTGCTTAGAACGCGTAGCGAATACCGAAACGAGTCAGCATATAATTGTTCCGCACACCATTAACAATATTATACCGAGCATCTGTGAAAATCCCGATGTGAGGTGTAAACCGATACTCGAGACCACCACCCACGTCCCCTAAGAATTGGTCGTCTGTATTGTTATGTCTGTTGAATCCTCCAAATGTCGCGGCACGGAAGGTGTTATCGTCGTGGCTATTGAATAGTCCACCCACTCCACCAAACACATACGGCGCGAGATGCAGGGTGGGCCATTTGTCGTCTAACGGGAGACGGAAGACCACATTCCCCGTCACCGTTGACCCGAAGTTGTCTTGCGGAATTTCATTGAAGAAATCTCCGTCGATCGCGAACCCAAGCCATTGAAGAGGGAAGTACTCCCCGTCGATGCCGCCTCCCCATGCGTGGTTTCCGATTGCACGAAAGTTGTCGTAGAAACTGACTCCGTAAGAACCGAAAATTCCGAGGTCAAATTCGTTTGCCCGGAAGTAGCTTGTCGGAACTGGTGGAGGCGGAGCAACGACCTCCTTGGAACTGGCGACCGCCTCCCCTGCAGACGCAGATAAAGCGAGCGACGCAATTACGACAACGGTTAAGGCGATGATTCTTTTCATAGTTTGTCTAGTTAAACTCGTAATCTCTATGACGAGTGTGCTGTTACGTTGGTTTCATTATTTTTCCTTGTAAAGGGACATATTTACAAAAAAAAATATTTACTGACACTTCGCGCGTCGCCCCGCTCTCGGACTTGCGCGGATCAAAATTAGTGAAAAATTAATTTTTGAATAATATTTGATTTTCCTCGTCCGGGACTGAACTTGTGAATCGATATATCGTTGAGAAATGATCTATCAATGGACCTATCGTTAACTGAGATAGTTAACCAACCTATTTTGAAAGTTCACAAGTTGCTTGCATCTCGCTAGTTAGGAAAAGGAGAGAGTAGGTTATTGCCGTAATCGGTTCTGGCGCCGACCAGGCAATTTCAGCGAATGCGCATTCTCTTTAACGCCCCATCCGATTCCAGAAGGGATACCAAAGCGGTACGTTTCCCTCAGGATCAATGGGGTGAATCGTCGCTTTGCGGTGCCCTTTTTCGCAATGTTTGACGATTGCCACGAATTTTGGCAGCGACATTAATTCGAATGGTTTCACCAGATATTCTTCCTCGCGTGTGCGTGTTGTGCTGCGGACCCCTCTGGATCGGGTGTACGATTTCTTCCAGTGCATTCGTTTGCCGACGAAATCCGCAGAGCTCTCGGCGCAGGCGCGGTCCGCTGCCTTGAATATGACGCGATTGCGCAGATTGAGAAGAGTCACATCGGCTTTTTCTTTCGAGCCGATTGCGGGAACAAACGAAAGCTTCGATTGGGCCGCCATGACCGTGGTTGCATTGGCCTGACGGATAACGTCGACATTCGCGTCGGAGTCGGTGATAAATCGTTGTGCTTCGTCCTGCCAACAGACGAGCAGGTTGTCTTCGGTCACTGGCCGTTTTCCCGCAGGCCGCGGATCAAATCGTCGAAGGACATGGGTGTAAAAGAGCAGCTTCAGGAGGGTGGTAACATAGCGACGCTCTGTCTGGTACTTTTGCGGCATGGAGAGACAAATGATCGCTCCAGCATCCAACGCTGAAAAATTGAAACTGTTTTGCTCCGGCCCGAACACCTCGACGATGTCAGGATTGGTGAAATAGTTGAGATAGTTGTAAATCGTGGAGATGACGCCTCCCAGTTGCTCGGGAGGTTGGCGAAGGTAGGCGTTGAAGAAGTGCTCGTAGCACTCTCTCGCGTCCGGATTTCCCTGGTTCTTGATTGATTCCAGGTGCTGCAGCAGGGATTTGAGAACGGCTTGATGTTGGAGCACCTCCAGCAACAGATGCATCGAAGGAGTGACATTCAGTAGTCGCAGCAATTGGATGCCGCGACCGATGTTTGCGTGTGCCTGCGTTTTGAAGAAACCTTTGTCTTCGCTTCCTGCGGCTAGAGAGGAAGCTGTGTCGACGATCACGGTGGCGTACGTCGACCAAGGAATTGTCGGGTCCGAAATGAGGTTGAACCGCGCGGGCGGCACCCATTCTTCGTCCGCGTGGTCAGGTCTTGTCTGAAGGAGAAGCAGATCGCTTTCGCGTCCGTACTTTCGAGCCATTCGGACGAGCGTTTCGTGATAAATGCCCTTTTCGTCACAACAGAGGCCGCCCCAATCAGGTTCATGCCGGAAAACCGAATGCAGCAGGACGTTTATCGCGAAGGTCTTCCCTGCGCCCGTGTCTCCGGTGATGAGCCAGCCTCGGCAAAAGTCGTTGCGTTCCCAGGCAAATCCGCCGATTTCCGCTGTCACCTTGCGTCCATGCCTGCAGGGAGGAGCAAAATAGAAGCTAAAGGGAAACCCGATCAACAGTGGCAGAAAGCTGAACCATCCGACGATTGGCTGAAAGAGCCATGCAAACAGGCCTGCCGTCAACCAGAGAACCAGGAGAGGCGCGGAGCAGATGTAGGTCGCACGCGCTTGTCGCTTGTGAAGGCCAATCCAGCGCCACGCATCCGCCACTGCCTCCTCCAAAGAGGTCTCGTCGGCAGAGTAGCGCCGTTGGTACACAATGCGGTTACTTTCGGCAACTCGGATGGCGAATCTTGGCCGGATACGTGCAATGCCCTTCTGACGATCGAGCCCTGGGAAGAGCGGTCGCCCGCTAATCTCGAAGCCGTCCTGTCTTCCCAGGATAATCAACCCCGCGTCCGGGCTGTAGTCTGGGAGCCGTATGCAATTGCCATCGCCATCCGTCAAGGACATGCAATCGGTCAATTGAGCACTCGGCAGGGAATCCAGAAAGGCATCGGCGTCCTTGATAGCAGTCGAAATTTCAGTCACGTAGACTATACAACATAAAAATAAAAAGTTATCAATGAGTATTGATGCTGATTTTCGAAACGCTCTCTTATGATCCGAAAAAGTGGAACTGCAGAAACAAGATCATGACCTTCCAACGTCTCATGAGCGCGCTGCCTCGCAAACGATTGACCGGCCGGGCAAGAAAAGTCCGTTCCGAACTGGAGATGCCTCCAGCTAGAGATTTCTCCGATCTAACGGAGACCGGTGCTGTCCGCCGGTTTGAACAGGGCTATTTGCCCCAGCGATTCAACACGGCATTCGTCACCGCGTCCCGAACAGCGTCATGGCGCATCGCCCATTGAAATTGGTAGACCCGGTTGTCGTACTGCTCTTCGAACTCCTTTTTCATCGCTTCTGTGATTTTTGCGGCGGAAACCGGCCCTCGAATCCGCGAAGAGACCTCCTCGACCGTTTCAAGGCAGTAAGCGATTAGCATTTTTGCGGCCCGCTGGGAGATATCATCGAGTTCTTCCGTGCAAACGAGGAAGAAATTTTCCCAAGTCACCTTGGTAACGCCCTTCAGCCATTGTTCCTTACCCTCGTAAAAGATCCCATCCTTGCGGTAGGTTTCGAGGAAATCGTCGACCGACAGCTGTTTTCCATCTGTCGAAAACGACCACTTGGCTGGTTCTACCGTACTCTGCCTAGTTTCCTTCGCGGTGGCCATTTTTAGTGTTTCTCTTCAGAAATTTTGTATGTAGTTTCTGTAACACTCTAATTCACTGAAAGTAAAGTGCGTAAACACAACAAAGTTTTTAATACGTTGCCAGTTCCTGGGCCGGCAGACCAGCTGGGATTTGGCGACGATCTGATCGAGGCGTTTTACAAGCTGACCAAGGATGAGCGAGAAATCGTCATGGGCATAGTTAACCGGCTCAAACCTGGGGTGACAGCTTTTGATTTTGACGATTTCGATCTTCAGCCCGCGGCGATGAAATTGCTCACCTATCACCGTCTTGTGCTGCACAACGGAGACAAGCAGAATTCGGTTCTCTATGCGCGATGGCTCAGTTCAATCACGTTAGTTGGGGAAAGAATGACGCTGCACCTCGACCCGGGTGTGGTTCCGCACCTTGAGCGCTTGAAGAATCACCAGAAGGAGGATTCAGAGCGGGCCAGTGTCAAACTGGCAAGCCAATACTCTATTCGACTGTACGAATGGGCCTGGAAATGGCGGCATGTCGTGCTCAAGCGAATTTCGATTCCGCAAATCAGAAAAGTTCTCGGAGTCGACGAAGTGATTGATGCGCAGGGGAATGTAATTAGCGAAAAATGCCTTGTGCACTGGCCGAATCTGAAGCAGCGCGCGATTGACCGCGCACTTCACGAAATCAACGAGAAAACGGATTTAAGCATCCGTCTGGTCGCAGTCGGCCAGGCCAAATATCGGCGCGTGCTTTCGCTGGCGTTTGAAATCAAGGAGAAGAAACGAAAAGCCCGCGCGAATGGTTCGTTCGCCAGTTAACACCCTGATGCACCTGGTCCGAGGCTGAGAGAGGGGGTTCGGGTGCCGCCGATGAATACTCACAAGTTTAAAAAACTTGTGAGCTATTCAGGCTAGTAAACCTGTGTCTTTTCTGAGGACGGCTCGGTGAGGATACGAACCTTTACTTGACGAGACTCTTTGACCCGCGCAACTCGGAAGTTCGCGAGATCATCCAGGAACTGTCCGCGGCCGGGGAACTCTCTACCCAGTGAGATCTCGACATCGGCGAAAGTGTAGCGGAGCGTGACAAGGCAATCTCCCAGCAGATCGATGCACAGTAAGCAGGAGTAGGGGAGGATTTTCACTCGGGAGGGGCTTTTGAGCTCAAAAGCGCAGGAAATCCCTGATTGGCTGCCAGAATGGCAGACGTACGGCTGGTCTTCCAATCGTCCGAATACGTATGGCCCCGGCACAACACGCAAATAACAATCCAAAGGAATGTTGTCAACTGCTACTGATTGCTCGGTTGAAGAGCCGCTTGGGCCGGGTCAAGGATCGACAATACTTCTCCAACTAGAAAGAGCGTTCCAGTCACCAGTATCCGCTCCTCGAATCGACGGGCGAGATCCAGCGCCTCCGCGGCGTCGGCGCACTGAGTCGCGGGAATCTGCTGCGGGACAAAACGCTTAATTTCCGAAGTCGACGCGGTGCGCTGGCTTTGGACCGGAACGATGAAGAACCGTGCTGCCAACGGGCTTAGCGTGCCAATCATGGTCTCCAGATCCTTGTCGCGTAAAACGCCGAACACGATACTTGCAAGTTCCTGCCCGACGCACTCATGCCAGGTTTTGATCAATTGCGTGATTGCGGCAGGGTTGTGAGCACCGTCCAGAATGATCCGATCATCGACGCGCTGAAATCTTCCAGGCCAATAAACCATTTGCAGCCCGTTTGCCACGGCTTCTGGGCCGACGCGTATCCTGGCCTTTTCGAGCGCAGTTCTGGCAATCGCACCATTCATTTGCTGGTGGGTTCCCTGCAACCCGATCGGTAGCTGACTGATCGCTGTCTCAACAAAAGTGATTGGCGCATCGCAGCGACCTGCGATTTGCTCGAGCACTGCGCGAACTTCAGGGTATTGAGGTCCAGATACGACCGGCGTTCCCTGCTTGATAATACCCCCTTTCTCGGCTGCGATTTTACCGAGGGAATCGCCAAGCCAAAGCTGATGATCCAAATCAATCGATGTCAAGACAGAGACGAGCGGCCGTACGACGTTAGTGGCGTCCAGACGGCCGCCGAGCCCGGTTTCGAGCACCACAAGGTCAACGCCCTGTGCCCGGAAATAGTCGAGTGCGAGTGCGGTTGCGATCTCAAAGAATGTGGGATGCCGTTCCTCGTCAATTTTGGATCGGATCTTGCCAATGCCGCGCACGACGGCGTCATCATCGATCGGCACCCCATCTACCTGGATTCGCTCGTTAAAGCGGACGAGGTGAGGTGAAGTGAAGAGACCGACTCGAAGACCGGCCGATCGGCAAATCGAGTCGAGCATCGCGCAAACCGACCCTTTACCATTGGTGCCGGCGACATGAATAAACCGCAGGTCGTTTTGGGGGTTGCCTAGGTCGGTTAACAGACGATAGACATTCTCCAAACCGAGTTTCACTCCCCGGGACTGTGTGCCGAAAAGCCATTCTACCGCGGAATCATAAGGAGAGTTCACCAGGTCTACTGAGAACCTCACTTCCCTGGTTCGAGATAGTTCAGCAGCATTGTCAACGTCGAGCGCAACTGCTTCCGGTGAACGATCATGTCGATTAATCCGTGGTCCTGAAGGAATTCTGCGGTCTGAAAACCTGGCGGCAAGTCTTGATGGGTTGTCTCCTTGATAACCCGGGGGCCAGCGAATCCGATCATACACCTCGGTTCCGCCAAAATGAGATCCCCGAGCGAGGCAAAGCTTGCCATCACTCCGGCTGTTGTCGGATGGGTGAGCACGGAAATGTAGGGCAACCCTTTCTCCGCGTGCCGAGCCAGCGCCCCGCTGGTCTTCGCCATCTGCATCAAGCTCAACATTCCTTCGTACATCCTTGCTCCGCCGGATGCGGAAACAATAATCACTGGGCGGCGGTCCTTTGTCCCGCGCTCAATCAGTCGCGTGATTTTTTCGCCGACGACGGAACCCATTGTGGCCGCCAGAAAATTGAAATCCATTGCAGCAATAGCAACCGGCTTCCCTTCCAGAGTGCCAAACCCGGTCTGGGCGGCATCCTTAAGGCCGGTCTTTTCCTGATAGTTCTTGAGGCGGTCCCCATATGCGGCGACACCTTTGAAGCTCAAGACGTCGACCGAGAGCATATCACGGTCAAATTCAGCAAAGGTTCCCGGATCGATCAGGTTGTCGATTCGTTCTTTAGCCGAGATCGTAAAATGATAATCGCACTTCGGGCAGACTTTGAGATTCTGCACGAGCTCAAGATTATGAATAACCTCCCCGCAGTCGGGGCATTTTTGCCACAGGCCCTCCGGCATTTCCCTTTTTTTATTGGTTGGAAGTTTAAGAGACGGCTTCTGAAAAATAGGCATAATTGGCGGTGCACCCGGTCTTGTCAGCCTCGGGCGACAGTTATCGCGCGTACGGATTCCGCGCCGGCTGCGCGCAGGACCAAGGCGCACTCGTGCAAGGTCGAACCGGTTGTCAGGATATCATCCACCAGAACAGAATGTTTTCCGCGCACGTCGCTATTCTTGCGCAACGCGAACGTGTTGCGCAAGTTCTGCATTCGTTCGGTGCGATCGAATTGGGTCTGCGTCTGCGTGTACCGCCGGCGCCTGAGGCAGCGTTGGATTGGTATTTTTGCCTGTTCGGAGACTTTTTCGGCGAGAGCGTCCGCTTGATTAAATCCGCGTTCTCGTAATCTCGCGGGATGAAGCGGGACTGGGACAATGCAATCCGCAGGGAATGCTCGTATCCGAGGGTCATCCATTGCCTCGAGAAGACAATCTGCGAGAATCCCACGCAGGTAATATTGGCGCCCGTATTTGAACCGATGAATCAGGTCTCGCAACACCCCTTTTGCCTGATATTTGGAGACCACACAATCATAGGCGGGAGATAAATCCTCACAGTTCGGGCATCTGAAATCCGCGTCAATTTTTCCTTCGAATGGCCTTGAGCATCTGCTGCAAAACGGCTCCCGGATAGGAGGCGAAGTCGCCCTGCAATTGGTGCAAAGCAGAATCCCTGGCGACTGAGCGTATCCGCAGCAGACGCAATTTGAAGGGTAGAACAGCTCCAGCAGCGCGTTACGCACGATCGGGATTGGATTTCCCACGAAGATAAATTAGCCAAATCAGCAGCCAGAGAAAGAGCATTACCAGGACTGATCCGATTCCGATCGTAATATCGCCACTGAACCAGGGGGTAAGATCCTCAAGCTTCCTGGCCACTTTATTGAAACCCATTTTGGCGAAAATCAGTCCTGAATGAATTCCGATTCCGAGCCAGAGCGACGACGTTCTCACGCTCGCGTGCGCGAGAATTAATCCGAGGACCCCAAGCGTTACAAAACCACCCAGCACCGCCCACGTATCCGAAAACCTCCAGAAAGCCTGCGGCAAAAGTGCGAATCCGGAATACCAATGGACGGAAATGACCTGTTCCTTTGGTGGGCTTAGAAAATGAATCACCGAAAAAAGGGCTGATACAAGGATCGCAGCAGGGACGTCCGGAAAGGTTTGCCGGAGAAGACCGAGAATGGCGCCTCGGAACAGGGTTTCCTCGATCACCGCGACGACGATCGCCGTCAAAAGAATCGGTGGAAGCAGGTTCCCAGGGAATGGATTCTTCAGTTCAAAGACGCCGAATGCGACAAAGCAGGCCCCCAACGCGCCCAGCGTGCACGCGGCTATAATAAAGCCTCCCGTAAGGTGCCGGATCCGGTACGGGTTCCTTCGGAGACCCAGTTTTTGGAATTGTTCTATTCCGATCGAACGCAAAAGAGGGATTAAAAGAACCAATGCTGAGATCAGAACAGATCGATTAAAAAATCGCTGGAAATCGGTATTGGCGAGAAAGCTGAAGGCCGCGTGATGGGCAAGGGTGAGTCCGGACCAGTAAAGCCAGGGCGCCAGAGCGGCACCCAGCAGAACCGTTCCAATCAGGTAAGCAAGAAACTTAAGACCAGCGCTCAAAGGAAGAAGCAATTAGCGTGGACGCCGGCATGCCGCAAACTAAAGTTCCTTCCTTATGCATAACCGGCACGCATGGGTGGTTCGCACCGACGATGGACTAAAACGGGAAGTGCGCGTGATCAAGACCGGTGGCTCGTGGCGATTCCAGTCCAAGCTCGCGGACGAAGAACTCTGGACCTATTACGACGAGCCGCCATTAGTAGACCTTGAAGAATTCCGGGAGGTGCTCTACCGCAAATACCAGCGGCGTCGCGCCGCTTATGAGGATGTGGTTTGGGCTGACAAGGAATTGGTCAGGAGACGGAGAAAGAACTAGCCAAAAGCATGTGACTTACATACGAGAGAAACGACCTGCGCCATCCTCGTCCATCGCAAAATGCAAACAATATCCGGCGCAGCAAGCTATTGAAATAAATGAAAGATTGGCGCCCCTTGACTGGAGCGCCAATTCAAACATTAGCCGGAATTTGTACTCCACCTGCTCCACAGCTGTTGCCGGCGAATTATGCCGTTGCGCGCGAAGCCGGTACCGGAGTCTTAGCGGTTGCGACGAAAGTCACCACGGCCTCCGCGACCTCGGGAGTCCTTGTGACCGCCACCGCGTGAAGGTTCGTTGCCAAAAAAGCGGTCCTGGCGAGCTTCCGGCGGTCGCGCTTCATTCACCGTCAAAGGACGGTTATCGAGAGAGTACCCATTGAATCGGCTTATAGCGCCATTCGCTTCTTCGGCTGATTCCATGGTAACGAAGCCGAACCCGCGCGACTTACCGGTGAATTTATCTTGAATTATTTTAACGTCTAAAACAGTCCCGACTTGCGCAAAAAGATCCTGCAGATCGAGCTCTGTGGTCGCAAACGAGAGATTACCAACGTACAGTTTAACGGACATTTCTTTGGTTCCACATTGTAGTTTTCTCGAGCAGGCGCGTCCGTCACTGGACTAAATGCCAACGATTATCACTGCTGACAGTTCCCCGAACGAAAAGACTCTAATTGACTGTACCGCCTACGGCAGGTTCGAAGAGGTTTCAAGCAGCTTTTTCACAAATCGTCCCGCCACGAGAACGTAATCGGAATCTCGATCTCCGCGCTTAAACTCTTCTTGACCGGACACGTGAGCGCAGCGGTTTCCAGAGCCGTCCGGCGCGGATGATTGGCCGGCAACGGGACTTCAACTGCGACCTCCAATTTGCTAATACGACGCACCGGTTTGGATGACATGTGCTTAATTACGCTCGCTTTCGTCCCTTCGATGTTTATGCCATTGCGCGTTGCATAAAGTTCCATTGTTGTGGTGATGCAAGTCCCAAGTGCAGTCGCAACCAGATCCGTGGGAGAGAATGATTGGCCCTTGCCTCCGTTATCGAGCGCAGCGTCTGTTTGCAACTGGCTACCAGATTGCGTGTGAACGGCCACCGAATGCAGGCCACCGGTTTGTTCAATTTCGATTTTGACCATAATTTAAAATGCGAATTGAAGCGATTCGCAGGACGGATCAATGCGTGAAGAGCGAAAACCAGAACGAATCAGGAATTCGTTTGGAGTCCGAAAAAACGCTCCGCGGTTTTGGTTGTTTGTGTCGAAAATGTTTCAAAACTCGTTTTGCGAACCGCGGCTATCGCGATTGCCGTCTCACGAACAAAAGCCGGTTCGCACCGTTTGCCGCGAAATGGCACCGGAGCAAGGAATGGTGCATCGGTCTCGACCATGATGCGATCCTCCGGAACATAGGCTGCCACTTCGAGCAGGTCAGTCGCATTCTTAAATGTGACGATTCCCGTGAAGGAAACGTAGTGACCGAGTTGCACAGCTTCACGTGCTTGTTCAACTGTCCCGGTAAAGCAATGAAAAACTCCATGGACCCGCGACGAATAAGGCCGAAGTATTCGGACGGTATCCTCCCAGGCGTCACGTTGGTGAATGACGACGTTCTTAGATTTTGTTGCAGCGAGTTCCAAATGTTGTTCGAACGCAGATGCCTGAGCCGAGACTTCGGCTTCATCGGCCAATTCAGCTTCAATTGTTTCCGTCGAGTCGGCTCCAAAGGTTGATTCGCTTACCTCTTTTTTTCGAAGGCTGCTTGGGAGATGATGATAGTCGAGTCCGGTTTCACCGATCGCGACGACTTTAGGGTGGTCCGCGAGTTCGCTGAGTTCGCTGAAAAAGTCCTCTCGCTCTTCGCTAACAGAGGTCGGATGAATTCCCACGACGGCATAAACTTCCGGGAATTGTTCGGCAAACAGGATCGATTGCCTGCTTGATTTTAACGTCGTTCCGATAGCGATGATCCTATTGACGCCGGCCTCTTTTGCCCGATCAACGACCGCTTCCACTTCGCCCTCAAACTCCGGAAAATCTAGATGTGCATGGGTATCGATCAGCATAATAAGTCTCCTTGAATTGATGAGATTTCCCTAGTTGCCAGCCAGCCCTTCACGCTTTTGGCTGAACTACTTTTCTTTCAATCCGGTTTGCACGGCCGGAGTCTGTTACCACTGGATGACGGAACTTGCCCAGGTCAATCCTCCGCCAAAGACGACAAGCAGAATGAAGTCACCGATCTTGAATCGACCGGCACGATGCGCTTCATCAAGGGCGATTGCAACGGCAGCTGCGGAGGTGTTTCCGTATTTCTCAAGGTTCACGTAAAACTTTTCAATCGGCAGACTCATCCGGTGAGCAATCGCTTCGATGATCCGGATGTTCGCTTGATGGGGGATGACACAAGCTATGTCATCGTATTTCAGGCCGGCAGCAGTCAGAGCTCGATCCGCTGCATCGGACATCGCTGTGACGGCCTGTTTGTACGTCTCCTTGCCCTGCATTTTGATAGTATTGAGTTGTTGCCCAACATTCTCGGCCGTGATCGGAGTGCGGCTTCCGCCGCCGGGCATCATCAGAATATCGGCAAACTCTCCGTCGCTTCCCATATGCGTCGTGATGACGCCGTGCGAGTTCGCCCGGCTTCTAAGGATCGCCGCACCTGCACCGTCTCCAAACAGGACACAGGTATTGCGGTCGGACCAGTTGACAATGGAACTGAGCTTGTCCGCCCCAATAATCAGAATGGTGTTGTAGACGTGCGTCGAAATAAACTGCTGCGCGATCTCCATCGCGTAAAGAAATCCTGAGCAGGCCGCGGAAACGTCAAAACATGCTGCCCGCACGGCTCCGATGTTTCTCTGCACGAAGCAGGCTGTCGCCGGGAAGAACATGTCGGGCGTCACCGTCGCGACGATGATCAGATCGATCTCTTCGGCTTTAACGTCGCCTTGCTCCATTGCAGCAAGGGCGGCTTTGGTCGCCAAGTCGCTCGTTGATTCGTCGTCGCCCGCGATTCTTCGTTCCCGAATGCCAGTACGGCTCTGGATCCATTCGTCAGAGGTATCGACAACCTTTTCGAGCTCCAGATTGGTGACAATCCGTTCCGGGACGTAACTTCCTGTGGCGACGACGGAAACCGTTCTTCTCGCCTTATCGGAACGGCGTCGTGGCTGTGGCGGCGAACTTCTCATTGTGAGCCTGGACCTCCCTGAGGATTTGGGGATTTATCTCGTGTCTAATAGACTGCATGGCGGCGCGAATTGCGTTCTTGATAGCAAGCGCTGAACTGGCACCGTGCGCTATGATGCAAACGCCGTTAACACCAAGCAAAGGCATCCCACCATGTTCTTCGTAATTCGTCTTTTTGCGGATCGAACGAAAAGCGCCTTCGACGAGTTTTGCACCGAGCTTCCGGAGCGGCGTTCGGAAAAGCTCATGCTTCAGCCAGGTGAAAAGTGCGTGCGCAAGCGCCTCAGAGGTTTTGAGGACTATGTTCCCGGTAAATCCGTCGCAGACGACGACTTCGCTTGGGTTTTCAAAAAGGTCGTGTCCTTCAATATTACCGCGAAAGTTGAGGCCGCTCGATTTCAGGAGTTTGAATGCCTCCTTAGTTACGGCATTTCCTTTGCTGTCCTCTCCGCCAATCGACATAAGGGCGACCGATGGGTTCTTGTTCCCGAGTGCGTGCTCCGAAAACACGGCCCCCATGATCGCGAACTGCAAGAGGTTATCTGGCGTCGAATCGAGGTTCGCACCTGCGTCAATCAAAACCCAGATTTTGGTTTCTGATGGCATCAAACAGGCCACAGCAGGACGTTCGATCCCTTTAAGCGTTCTCAGCTTTAGGACACATGAAGCAACGGCAGCTCCGGTGTGGCCAGCCGAGACCACGGCATGCGCCGATCCATTTTTGACAAGATCGACCGCTCGGCAGATTGAGGCATCCTTTTTATGCCGCACCGCTTTCGCGGCCGGTTCTTTCATATTGACGACTTCAGATGCGTGGAAAATCTCGATTCGTGAATCCGTACACTCGAGGCGTTTAAGCTCGTTCTCGATCGCGGTCGAGTCGCCAACCAGAAACAGCTTTTCGATTTCGGTAAACTCTTTGAGTCCGAGTGCTGCTCCCTCGATGATGTTTTTGGGAGCGTAATCGCCTCCCATCGCGTCCAAGGCAATCCTCATAGCGCAGTGACTTCAGCGTACTGCCAAAGATTCTCGTAGGAAGGCCGCTTAACGCAATAAAAACCGTCGATCAACAGGAAAACTTTCTACCAGCACCACCGGCAGGCAACGAGCGAGATCACGCGACCTCGATCGTCAGGACCTGGCGACCACGGTAGTAGCCGCAGGAAGGACAAGCAGTGTGGCCACGGACTCGGCTGCTGCACTGAGGGCATTTGGTCAATTGGGGCGCGTGCCAGCGGTTTGCGGCTTTTCTGGTCCGTAAACGCATCTTGGAGGTTCTTCTTTTCGGTACTCCCATTCTCTAACTCACTTCCTTCGGTTCAAATTCAACTCGTCCAGCGCATCCCAGGCGGTCGGCACTTTTCGGTCTTCGCTTATAGCCACTTTATTCAGCCGTGGCCCAACGCACTTTGTCTTACCGTCCCAATCGCAATGCGGATGAACGGGAAGAGCGAGGAGGATATCCTCACGAACCCATGGCGTCAAGTCGACCAATTCAGGGCCGTTCAGCTCGATTTGCACAGCAAAATTTTGAACATTAACCGGGTAGATGAATTGTTTTAGGCAGTTCACGCATTCGAGAGATACGTCGACTCTCAGCTCTCCGGTCACAAACAGGCCGGAGCCCGACAAGCCGACATCCAGCGAATATTCAACCGGCCCGACTGGGCGAATTTCGCTTTCGTTCAGATCCAGGAAATCGGCCGCTTCTTTGCCCTCGAGGTGAATCCCTTCCGCAGGAATCTGCTTCAGATGTACATTCATGATTGTAACCTCCTGCCCGCCAACCAATTGGCGTTTGGCATGCCCTTCATTTTTCGACCCAATCCAAGTCGGTGGCGACGACGCCATCGGCCACGGTTTGGGCAAGCTCACAGCGCTAGATTTGAAACTTCTTTGCCAGCGCCTGGACGACGCAGTTTGGCACAAATGCCTCAACGTCGCCACCTAATCGCGCGATTTCTTTGACGATCCGTGAGCTGATATAGGTATATTCCTCCTTCGGCATCATGAAAATCGTTTCGAGGGTCGGTTCCATTTTCCGATTCATCAACGCCATCTGAAACTCGAATTCAAAATCCGAGATCGCTCGAAGACCGCGGACAATCGCCAGAACCTTTTGGCGTTTCGCAAAATCAACTAATAAACCTTCCAGTCTTAGAACACGGACTCTTTTAAGGTGTTCGCACGCCTCTTTCAGAAGGACAATTCGTTCGTCGACCTCAAAAAGAGTCGATTTATGCTTCTGGTCGTTGAATGCCACAGCCACGATCAACTCGTCGAATAGAGTTGCCGCCCGCTGAATGACGTCCAAATGCCCGTTGGTTACCGGGTCAAAGCTCCCCGGGTAAATCGCTATTCGCATGGTTTGAGCCGATCCGAGGATTTGATTCCCATCGACCCTATTCTGTGCACATATGGGCCTGAATTAAACGGTTTTTTCTCGGCGCAGGCTAGACTTTTGACCTGATCGAGGAACAACGGCAGCATATACTCAAGGTCCTTTTGGACTTTCCGGATGGCCGAATCAAAGAATAGCTTTCCTCGACTCTCTCTTTCCACTCTTGGTTTGGCCCGAAATGGTACGACGAGATTTTCCTACGATCGACGGCGCCTCAATCCCCGCTTGGTTCATCTCGGCCTCGGAGCCTTCTTTCGAGCACACGGAGCTTTGTTCACTGAGGATGTGTTGGCCGACCAAGACGGCGACTGGGGCATTATTGGAGTGAGTTTGAAACGGCCCGATCAGCGCGAGCGCCTCGTGCCGCAGGACTGTTTGTACACGACCGTGGAAAACGGACGGAACGGTCGGGTTGCAGATCGCGTACCGCATTCGATTTAGTTCGAATGGATCGTGTCCAACCAGGTAGCTCTTGAGCCCGGAGAAGGCCAATTCGGCACTTTCTCCTCCTCCGCCCATTTCGCCCAGTCCGGTGATACCTTCGTCGGTTTCGACCTCCAAAATCGTCCGAACAAAGCGGCCCCAATGGGCGCCATTGCTGTGGCGCAAAGGTGCCTCAAGAGGAACCGTGACTGTCGTCGCGCGGATATCGGTGATTTTCATTGAATCACTCTTTTTATTTCCCTTAGGAGTCTCGACTGAACGGAAATCTTTGCAGGGGGGTCGCTACGGGAACAGAAACGAAGATTCTCAACGAGCATGCGGCAAATCATTTCAGAGCAGGGCACCAGGGACATCTCCGAGGCGTTTCCAGTAGATCATCGTTCCTGTCAATCCACCGTGAGGTTACAGCGCGTAATCCGGAATCACGCCAGCCAGCGTAAAGCCCAGCAATTCATAAAGACCCGGCGCGCCTCCTTCGGCCGCCGTGTCGAGCACCAGTAAGGTTCGCGGCGGCCAATGACTCTTCCTAGAATCTGTTCGCCACCTCCGGAGGCAACGGGTAAACGCCGCTCTTTGAAAATTCCACTCCAACAACGGTTACGAACTGGTGTCGCTTGCAGTGCGTTCGCGTTTCGAACTCACCGTCAAACCAGCTAAGATCTGTTCAAGTCCGAAAGAAAAACGCTGATCGAGCCGGAAGAATTGTCTCTTGATACGAAAAGGATGTCACATAGCTGAAAAACAAGAAGGCTCCATCTGCTAAATTGTTTTGCTGAAATCCGGCTTCAGCTAGCGCTTCAAGCACCACCGCGGGGATTGATCTCTGGTCCGCGGTCGACCAATCAGGGAACAGCGAAAAAGTCACCAAGCAAAATGCTGAGATCGAAGGAGTCGACAAGCGTATCGAATTGCGCACTGCTGATATGTGCAAGATCCCGTTTTTTGATCAGACCTTCGACGTGGTGACGAGCAGTCTGGCGATCCACAACATCTCCCGTAAAGAAGGTCGCGAGCAAGCGCTCTTCGAAATACTTCGCGTGCTTAAGCCGGGGGGCGTCGCGCTTATTGTCGACTTCCGTTACACAAAGAGCTACGAACGATATCTGGCAGCCCAGCCGGATGCTACCGTTGAGCGTCAACGACTCGATTGGCGTTTCTGGTATGGCGGACCGCAAGCAGCAGCCTCTTTGGTGACGATTCGCCGACTGCATCCACGGTCAGGGGCAGGCTTTGCTGGGTGACAGACGCCAGGGCGAAAGGAAGAGAGGTCTCTTCCTGTTTTTGCGCCAGACAGAGACTTTGATTGGGAGTTGCAAATCTCAACGAAATCGTCAGGGGAGCGCTGCAGTGCGCGTATCTCGGATACTATATTGGGGACCGAATACGAAGGTCGTGGATACATGCCGCAAGGCATGAAGCTGGTAATTCAATGCTGGCGACTAGCCAATCCAACGCGTTTTTCATCGCGCCTGCCACACCTCGTGCATATTCGGGGCTACAAATCAGTATTCCGTCAGCTGATCCAATCCGCTTTCGCAAATCGACGACAGCAGGGGGCGGATAATCATTATCCAAGTCGGGATTGAAGAAGGGAAGCTGCCCCAAACCTTCGTATAGGGCGATGCTCATCCCGGTTGGAGCGAGGCGTCCAGCTGCTACGAGCACAGCGGTATTTGTGGAGCGGGAGCGGAGACTTTCGGAAATTGCGAGAAGACGCATGTTCCTGAAAACGGGACGAATCGTCCTCAATAAGCCAGCTTGATTTTTAAATTATCGCGGATCGCTCGAACTCGAGATATTTGCCGGGCCGTTCTCTAAGTCGATTTAATTTCATTCCCACTCGATCGTGCTCGGCGGTTTGCTGGAGATGTCATAGCAGACGCGATTGATACCTTTGACCTCGTTGATGATCCGCGTCGAAATTCTCGCCAGGATCTCGTACGGGATGCGGACCCAGTCGGCGGTCATCCCATCTTGACTCTCCACAATCCTCAACGCAGCCGTGTTCTCGTACGTCCGCTCATCCCCCATGACTCCAACCGATCGGATCGGAAGCAAGACAGCGAATGATTGCCAAACTTTGTAGTACCAGTCGTTCGCCTTCATCTCGGTCACGACAATTTCGTCAGCTTGCCGAAGCATCTCCAGGTGTTCATCGGTAACCTCCCCCAAGATTCGGACGGCAAGACCGGGACCAGGAAAAGGCTGGCGAAAGACAATCTCTTTTGGCAGCTCCAGCTCCAGCCCGACTTGGCGAACCTCGTCTTTGAATAGCTGGCGCAATGGTTCAAGCAATTCGAAATCCATCTTTTCCGGAAGTCCGCCAACGTTGTGATGACTCTTTATTAATGCCGCGGGATTCCCCGAAATGGAGACACTTTCAATGACATCCGGATAAAGGGTTCCCTGAGCAAGAAAACGATAATGATGGCCCTCCGATTCTTCCGCTTTCAACTCTTTGGTTGCTTCTTCGAAAACCCGGATGAATTCGCCGCCAATCAGCTTGCGTTTCTTTTCCGGGTCCGTGACCCCACTGAGCAGATCGAGGAAACTCTTTGTCGCATCCACGTACTTGAGACGGATACGAAAATTCTCCCTGAAAATGCGCTGAACGGTCTCGGGTTCTCGTGAACGAAGCAGGCCGTTATTGACGAAGATGCAAGTCAACTGATCACCGATCGCTCGGTGGATCAGTGCGGCAGCGACGGACGAGTCGACTCCGCCGGAAAGACCGAGCACGACCTGATCCGAGCCAACTTTTGAACGGATCTCGGCGCAGCTCTGCTCGATGAACGACCCCATGGTCCAGTCATGTTGGCAACCGCAAACTTTCGTCAGGAAATTCTCAAGGATATCCTTGCCAAGCGGTGTGTGAGCGACCTCGGGATGAAATTGGAGACCGAACAAGTTTTTACCGGGGTGCTGGATGGCACCAAAGTCGGAATTCTCGGTCGCCCCAACGGCTTCGAATCCTTCTGGGATCTGGGTGACCTTGTCGCCGTGACTGTTCCAAACCTGGAATCGCGAAGGGAGCCCTTCGAAAAGAGGGCTCGGCTTGACCACTTCCAACGTGCCTGCGCCGTACTCGCGCCGATCGGAAAACTCCACGACGCCACCGAGGTGACGAGCCATAAGTTGGATTCCGTAACAAATACCTAATACCGGGATTCCCAACCCGAAGATTTCCGGATCGATCTGGGGTGCATCTTTCGCAAAGACACTCGCTGGTCCGCCCGACAGAATAATCCCGCGCGCACCGGCGTCGCGAATTTGCTCCGGTTTGGCGCTAAACGGCAAGATCTCTGAGTAAACCCGGCACTCTCGAACTCTCCGCGCAATGACCTGCGTGTACTGCGAACCGAAATCAAGGATGACAACCTTGGAAACACGGAACAATTCGTCGCGGTTCATTGGAAGAAATCGGCACTATTACACATCGAATTGAACAGTGCCAGTGCCCTGTCCCCGAAATCCGTCGGGGTCGCGAGATACTTGGCGACGTTCCTACGTTCATGGACGAATCAACGATTCTGAGGCTACTCGACAGCAAAAGCTAACACGCAGGCACGGTAAGCTCCTTACTTGCCGACGATGAGACCATTTGCGCATCGCTCGTTGGCACGCATATATTCCGGACCCAGCGTTTGATTGCCGTTCAATCACTCCCCCCTAATAACAACCGCTTCAGCGGCAAACCACTTGGTCTTTGCCCCGGAATCCAACCCGCTACTCTTTATGGAAGATCAACAAATCATTGTCGACGCACAGAGCGCCACCACTCCTTTCCCTCATTTCTGGGAGCATATGTTCGGATCCTGTCACGCCTCGACGACCTTGTGCGAAGATTGGCGCAAAGATCTTCGCGCCATGAAGGAGATCATAGACGTCCAGTACGTCCGATTTCACGGGATTTTCGAACACCAGGCCGGCATTTACAACGGCCTCGACGCGAATGGGAATCTCAAGCTCAATTTCACCAGAATCGATTTGATCTATGATGGCCTTTTGGAGATTGGAGTGCGCCCATTCGTCGAACTGAGTTTCATGCCTGAAGAGCTGGCAGCCAGACCGAGTCCACACCCTTTCTGGTATCATCCGAACGTCGCGCCACCCCGTGATCCGAAGCAATGGCAGGAATTTATTTTCAAATTCGCTCAACACCTGGTGGAACGATATGGGATCGATGAGGTCGCTGAATGGTACTTTGAAGTTTGGAACGAACCGAATATCGACTTTTGGACCGGCGACCCGAAAGAGGAGACTTATTACGAGCTGTACGATATTACCGCAGCCGCCTTGAAACAAGTTAGCGCGCGTCTCCGGGTGGGTGGCCCGGCAACCGCACAAGCCGCGTGGGTCGACCGCTTTATTCAACATTGCGTGGACAAAAATTCTCCCGTCGACTTCGTCTCTACGCACGTTTACCCGAATGACACGGCAATGAATGTCTTCGGGAGAGAAGAGAGTATTCCGCAATCAGACATGGTCGCCCTGGCAGTTCGCAAAGTCTATCAACAGGTCAAAGCCTCGCCTAAGCCTGATCTGCCGATCATTTGGAGTGAATACAATGCAGGATTCGACGGGGTCCAACTGGATTCACCCTATGTCTGCGCATGGCTGGCGAATAATATCCGGCTTTGTACCGGCGGCCTGGTCAGCGAAATGTCTTATTGGACCTTTACCGACGCATTTTTTGAGGAAGGCGGTCCGTTCAAGAGTGTGTTTACGAGTGGCTTTGGACTCATCGCGACAGGGCGCATCCCGAAAGCTTCCTACAATGCATTCAAAATCCTTCGCCACCTTGGGGATGAGCAACTCGCCCTGAACGATTCGGCGGCTCTGCTCACGAGGCGATCCGCTGATGGCGTTGTTGTACTCGCGGTCTGGAATTATGTTGCGCCCAGAGAAACGGGGCCCGCAAAAACGTTTGATATTCGCCTTACAGGGTTTGCTAGAGAACCGGAACAAGCCCGCGTCTACCTTGCCGACGACGACCACGGTTCTCCGTTCAAGGCCTGGCAGGGAATGGGCCGCCCCGATTTCCCAAGTCGTGAACAGCAGGCTGCGTTGCGCGAAGCCGCGATATTGCCACCGGCCTCGTCGACAAAACTGGCGAAAGGGCAGCTGACGCTGACCCTCCAGCCGAACGCTCTCGCCGTCATCGAGTTCGTTGGAGCCTGAAGAGATTTGGAGACGAATAGAATGCTGGGCTGACTAACCCCGAAGCGCCGTTCTGGCTCTGCCAGAACGACGCTCCCATACGCTCCCATACGCCCCATGGGTCTCATAGAGTTTGAAAGCCAACTGAACGGTTTTGGGGGTTAGGTTGACGATCCAGGAATCAACGCCGAAATCGATTCAAGAATAGCCTGCTGATGATTCCGAACGAAGAAGTGGTCTCCGTTTAGGAGTTCCAGGTCGAAGGAACTCTTTGTGTGGAGGCGCCATGCGCCCAAATCTTCTTGTGTCACGGATGCATCGGACGTTCCCCCATACGCATGAATCGAACAATCCAGCGGTTCTTCCTCGCGGCAAACATAGGTCTCAAGTGCAGTGATGTCGGCGCGCAGAGCAGGCAGAATGAGCTCCATTAACTCACGATTCTGCAAAATGGCCGGAGCCATGCCGCCGTATCGGTGCCCTACTTCCGCGAGGAACTCATTATCCGGCAAATGGCGCAGGGGAGGATTAGTTTGCAAAACGTGAGGTGCAGATCGAGCGAGTGCAAATAAGGCTACCGGGGGGGCGAACTTTTTCCTGCGTAGCTGACGTGCCAGTTCAAAAGCGATCAGGGCCCCGACGCTGTATCCGTACAATATGTAGGGACGGTCCAGAAACGTCTCTAGAGCGGGCGTGAGGCTATCGACGATCCTATCGATTCGATAAAAAGGGGTGTCGCGAAATCGATTCTCCCTTCCCGGCAGTTGAATAGGGCACAAATCGAGAGCGGCAGGTAAAAGGCGTTGCCACGGAGCAAACTGAGAAGCGCCGCTTCCGGAGTGAGGCAAGCAAAATAGTCGACAACGGGCCGCTGTCGTGATCCGCCCCCCGAAGATCCATGGAGTCATTTCATCTGCTCCAGCTTTTTGAGAAGGAGGGCGGCCATTTCATCTTCGCTCAGGTCATCTGAGAGCTCTTTGCCGTTCAAAGACCTCTCGGAAATCGGGGTTTGTGCGGATTCTTTCACGTCGGTCGGGCCCGGAGCAGAATCAAGCGTGATGCCTCCATCTATAAGGTAGTCCACCAGTGCTTGGAGAGTGGGGTAATTGAAAGTGAGTGTCGAAGGTAACTCCGCATTCAGGCTGCGTTCCAGCCGAGCCTTGAAGTCTAAAGCCATGAGAGAGTCCATTCCCATGTCGAACAATCCTTGCACAGGATCTATCTCGCGCGCGGAGTCGAAACCCAGAATATCACCAGCAAGCTGACGCAAGTGCGCAGCCAGAATCTCGCGACGGCGCCCGGCAGATGCACTCTCGAGCCGGCGTCTGAACTCAGACTCGTGAACCAAAGGCTTAGCGACGGGCTTGTTCCTCGTCTCGGATCTTGGCGTTGTTCGGACCTCAGAAAAAAGTGGTCGTGGCCGACGCAATTCGTAGACCTGACACAATGCCTTCCAGTCAATCGACGCCACGATGGCTGACGAACGATTCGCGACGATCAACCGTTCGAGTGCTCCCAAAGCCATTTCGCCAGGCATTGGAAAAAGACCTGCTTGCTTGAATTGTTCCCGATCCTGCTCAGTGGCCTCTCGCATTTCCTCCCATGTTCCCCAATTGACGGATAGTGCCCGCCCCCCCTGATCGCGCCGCAGTTGCGTCAGCAGATCAAGCGCCTGATTCGCAGCGGCGTAATGCCCGAGACCGGTCGCTCCAAATAGTGCCGTCGTCGAGGAGAACAACACAAAAAAATCGAGTTCGATACCCAAGCTCAGCCGGTGAAGAACCCAAGCTCCAAGGGCTTTCGAGTGGCACATTCTTTGGAATGATTCGAGGTCAAGATCGGTTATTGAACGGCTTGTGGGCTCGACCGCGGCGTGGACGATACCCTTTAACGGGCAGTCCTCTCTGTTGAATCGGTCGAAGAGTCGTTTCATTGCGGATTCATCGGCCGCGTCTCCCTGTATCACGGAGACATTTGCCCCTTGTTTTTCTGTATCAAGAATGCTCTTAACGATCTCGAAATTTACGTTCTGCGGATCCAACTCTCTCCAAGAACTGCGCGCGGGGAACTCGCGGCGCGAGAGGAGTAAAATTTCGCCGGCGCCCCGCGCTGCCATCCAGTTGGCAATCTGCAAACCAAGTCCTCCTAGGCCGCCTGTAATGAGATAGGAACCGTCACGACGAAGGGTCAATTCCGTTGATGGTGGCGCTTGAGAGCGCACAATACGCGGCACAAACCGCCGGCCGTTTCGGTAGACGACGCCATCCTCGCTGCCGAAATTTTCGATTTCACGCCAAATGGAAGCTGCCGACTCGCTGCTGGACGTCTGCGAGTCCAAATCGATTACGGTTCCGAAACTGCCAGGATGCTCGAGTGAAATTTCGCGGGCCAATCCCCACGCCATCGCTTGAATAGGCTGGTATTGGTCTGCGTCAGATTTTTTTTCCGGTTCGACGGGCTGCGCGTGTCGAGTCGCGAACCAAAGCCGAGCTCCCCGAGAATCGTGCGCAGACTGCGTTGCGAGAAATGTCTGCGTTGTATAGAGCATTCCGCCACCCATGCGCGCTTGCATAGCGTCCCATTCAGCCGGTATCGTTCCAGCTGTTACTTCGACATTGATTGGCCACAAACTCAATACGCCGCGTAACGGACCTTTTCCGCTCGAAAGCGCATCGGCGAAAAGACGCGTGAAGTGCTCTCGTTGTTTAGGATCGATCGCTGCGCCTCGTTGTTTGTCGAAGGCATAGTCCGGGGACTCGGAGACCAGCACACATCCCTGCCGTCGATCTGAAAGCAGGCTGGCGAACTCTTCGGCGATTCCTTTCGTATCGCCAAGAACAAGCCAGAAACCAGGGCTACCTTCCCCTACGTCCAGATTTTTAGTGGCCAACGGTTTTCGGCCGACCAATACAGCCTGTTCAACGGCGTGAGTCCCTGTGCGAAGAGAAGGGGATACATGCGCCGTCTCAAGGCCCACTTCTTGAAGGAGACTATTCCATTTTTCGAGAGAAAGCAGGGGGGAATCCGGTCGAAGGGTCCTGTCTTTGAATCGCCACCAACCTTCCGTCAAACCAAAGGTTATATCGACCCAGCGCTTCTTGGCGGTTGCTTCGAAGAGAACGAGCAAACCGCCGGGGGCTATCAGACTGACCGCATTTTGCAGGGTCTCGCGGAGGTCGCGGGTAGCGTGCAAAGCGTTGGCGGCGATCACTATGTCGAATGACGGTTCCTCGCTTCCAGGCAATGGTTTTTCGATGTCGAGCAGGTCGAAACTCACGAAGGGAAAGCTTCGAAACTCTTCTCGGCCCCGTGCCAGAAAAAGGGGCGAAACATCAGTGAAGGCGTATTGTGTATTGTTCGAATTTAGGTGCGGAACCAGAAAGGAAGTCGTGCCGCCAGTCCCTGCACCGATTTCCAGGACGCGAACGATGCGGTCTGTGGGCGCACTTTCGGAGGCCGCGACAACAACATCTCGCAAAGATGTATTCAAAACTTGCGATAAGGGAGAATGCCGATAGAGCGCATCGGCGGTGGCGAAATCTCCTCCGGGAAAGAGAAGATGCAGCGGATCACAAGTTCCGCGCAACACTTCGTCGAGCCGGTAACCGCATCTCGCTGTGAGAGAGATCTCTGCGGAACATGCAGGATATTGCTGCGCTAAATTTTCGGCATCTGCCAGCAAGTCGGAGGCCCGCGGCATAAGTGGCCTGAGAACGATCCAGCCGTTATGTTCCGATTTCAAAATGCCCCCTTCGGAAACAACCTCCAGTAGGCGTGCGAACAAGCGCTCTTGATCCGGAACAACTCTCAACTGGTCCGCAAGCTCTTGTGTCGAAAAACGTCTATCGGGCTCCAGGGACCCTCCCATGCGTAAGAGTGCACGTTCGATGAAGGCTCCGCTCAGGCTCTCCAGTTTTGGAATCAAATCATCATATACAGTCAACGCTTCGACAGTTTGCACGTCGCGTAGCTTTTGTTGCGCTTGTTCCACCAGCGATGCAGGCGCAGGGATAAAATCTGCGGAAGCAGTTGTTCCGGTGCGATCGGCTTGGCTCCCGGATACATCTTGCTCTCTCCAAGCCAAGTCATAAAACCAACTGTCGATATTGGCCCGGTCCCGATTCGCGATGGTGCCGGCTGTGGCCTTCTTAAGGTGCATCCCGACGATCTCCGCGATAAGCCGTCCATCGTCATCGTAAAGCCAGGTGTCACCCCGCAACGTCTCTGGGCTCGACCCGGGAATCGGATGAAAGACGGTGTGGGTCCAAAACCGTTCTGGCGCCAGCGTGAAGAGTGAGAAACGCTCAATGCCGATCAGGAGATAGGCGTTTTGACGGAGAGACGAAGGGATCGCAGCACCGAGCAGATGAAAACAAGAGTCCAAAAGGGCAGGGTGGATACGATATTGCGAGGTCTCATCGGCTAATGAGTCGGGCAGTTTGATTTCACCGACCGCTTCGCCATCGCGCCGTCGGACACGAGCGATTCCGCGAAACCGACTGCCAAACTCTAGACCAACCTCGGCCAGCGACTCATAGAACGCTCCTGAACTGATTTCTTCGGCACATCGTGCCCAGACTCCCTCCCGGTTCCAGATCTTTCCCTCTGGCATCCCGATGCCGAGGTGCACGTGTCCGCTGGCATGCGTTCGCCAAAACTGCGTGCCATGCTCAGAGTCCTTTTCTGGTACGTTCTTGCTGTAAATTCCGAAACTGCTCCCACCATGTGGATCGTTTTCGATAAACAGCTGAACCCGACATCCACCCGAGTCGGGTAAGAATAGAGGTTCGCGAACGATCAAGTCCGTAACTTCACATGGCACAGACTGGGCCAGCGAAACGTGGGAAACTTCCGCGCGACCCGCAATTGCCATCTCAATATAAGCCGGCGACGGCATGATCACGTGGCCAAGGATACGGTGATCGTTCAGAAACGCTGGCCGGTTTGCGCCGAACTGAAGCTCGAAAACGGTCCCTTCGATCGCAGGGGAATCAATGATACGTCCAAGGAATGGATGGGAATATTTTCCGACCTCGCCGGCGTGACCGGGCGTTCGCAAGGATTTGGCATCGCTTCGTTCCAACCAGTAGCGGCTGCGTTGGAAAGGATAAACAGGCAAGTCAATGGACTTGCCTTGGGATGCAGCTTGCAAACCGGTCCAATTAAAGTCAACTCCGTGAACATACAGCGTGGAAGCCGCGTCCAGGAGTGTCTCCCAGTTTCCTTGTGATCGATTCAAACTGGCAGTCCAAACGACCTGGTCAGCTGGCGCCGCGGCTTTGGCCATGCCACAAAGAACCGGGTGCGGACCAACTTCGAGAAAAACGGATCGCCCTGTTTCCCGCAAAGCCCGGATCGAATCCGCGAACCTCACTGGCTGACGAATTTGACGACGCCAATACTCCGGAGAAGACATCAGCCCCGGGTATCCGATTTTCCCGGTGACGGTCGAAGCGACGGCAACGAGTGGGTCCGCAAGCCGGATTTTAGCAGCCTCGCCCTGAAATGCATCGAGAATTGGGACCATTAACTGGGAATGAAAGGCGTGCGAAACCTCCAGCCTTTGGCTTCTAATCCCCTCCTGCGCCAAGTTGCGCACAATTCGCTCAACAGCGTTGCTTCGGCCGGAAATCACGACATTGGCAGGACCGTTTATACAGGCAATTTCGACCCCTCCGCTTTCAGCAGCGATCGCGCTCGCAACGCGAGACTCCTCGGCTAGAACTGCGGCCATGGCGCCGTCACGCGGAAGCGTTGCCATGAGTCTTCCTCGTACTGCGATCAAGTGCAGGCCGTCCTCAAGACTGAAGACACCGGCAATACATGCAGCGACATACTCGCCCACACTATGACCCACGACGGCGTCCGGTTGGACACCCCACGATTGCCAGAGAACGGCTAGAGCATATTCCAGCGCAAAAATTGCAGGCTGGGCGTACTCCGTCTCGTCCAGAAGGCTGCGCGCGTGTTGTGTGGTTCCGAACTTTGCGCCGTTCGAGAGAATCAGATCCAGCAAGGAAGTTCTGAGAACTGGGTTCAGCAGCTCCGCGCATTTCTCGAGTTCTCGTCGAAATACTGCCTCTGTTTCAAAAAGCTCGCGTCCCATTCCCGCGTATTGTGAGCCTTGTCCCGTGAATGCGAACACCACTCTCGGGACGACAGCCTTGTTCGAGCGTCCCGTTCGAATGCGGGTGTCTTTTTCGCCGCGCTGGAAGGCCGCCAGTCGCGCTTTAGCCTGCGCAACGTCGTCTGCAACGATCGCGAGACGATGTTCAAAGTGCGAACGTCCTTGGGCCGCCGTACGGCATATAGCAGCCAGATCGAGATCTGGTTTATCGCTCAGCGCCATTTCGTAGCTCCGCGCCAAGGCCCGCAGTGCAGGCTCTTTCCGGGCGCTTAGCGGGAGCAATTGAACGGGCGGCAAGCTCTCAAGACCGAGTCTGTTTGACGGCCCCGTAACCGGGTTCCCGTCTTCGATGGGAGGATCGGAAACGATCACATGGGCATTCGTGCCGCTGAATCCGAATGAACTGACACTCGCGACGCGCAAACCGCGCTTTCGGGTCCATGGAGTCGGCGTGACAGGAACGCGGAGGGGCAGTCCGTTCCAGTCAATATGAGGGTTCAGCTGCTTCAAATGCAAACTGGGCGGAATGATTTCGTGATGCAACGCCAGGATTGATTTGATTAGGCCCGCAATTCCGGCCGCCGCCTCTGTATGTCCGATATTGCTTTTGACTGAGCCGACATGAAGTGGCTGGTCCTGCGGGCGCTCCGTTCCAAATACTTCTGCCAGCGCACGAGCTTCAATTGGATCGCCGAGGGAGGTCCCGGTGCCGTGCGCTTCGATGTATTCTATGTCCCCTGGTTGAAGGCCCGCGTTCGCAAGCGCATCCCGGATAACCGCGACCTGTGAAGGGCCGTTGGGGGCCGTTAATCCATTGCTGCGTCCGTCTTGATTTGCCGCGGTGCCGCGAATTACAGCCAGAATCCGGTCATTATCGGCGCGTGCATCAGAGAGGCGTTTCAAGACGACGACTCCACAGCCCTCGCTGCGGACAAAACCGTTTGCCGACGCGTCGAAAGCTTTGCACCGACCGTCGGGAGACATCATATGCGCTTTCGACAAGACGATGGTCGTATCCGGCATCAGTACGAGGTTTGTGCCCCCGGCGAGAGCTGCGCGGCATTCGCCCGCTCTCAGACTCTGACAGGCTAGATGCACTGCGACCAACGATGCGGAGCAACCGGTGTCTACGGAGAGAGAAGGCCCCTGTAAACCGAGGATATACGATATGCGTCCGGACGCCACGCTATGAGCGTTGCCGGTGGCGACGTACGCATCAATCGCCTCCCGACCATCCTCAAATTGCATGAGGAAGTAATCGTTATTGCAGAGACCGACAAAAACACCCGTCTGCGACCCGGCGAGATGTTGAGGGCTTTGTCCGGCATTTTCGAGCGCCTCCCAAACCACCTCCAAAAGAATGCGCTGTTGTGGATCCATCCTTGCCGCTTCGCGCGGTGAAATGCCAAAGAACTCCGGATCGAACTGCTCGACGTCATCCAAGAACCCGCCCCAGCGCGTGCACATTTTCCCTGGGGCCTCCGGGTCAGGATCGTAAAACGCGTTGATGTCCCAGCGCGTTCTGGGTACCTCGACAATCGCATCGCGCCCCTCCGCGAGCAGTCGCCAGAATGCGTCCGGGCTGTTCGCGCCACCGGGAAAGCGACACCCGATCCCGGTTACCGCAATCGGCTCGGTCTCGCGCCGGTTCAGGCGCTCGAGCTTGGAATTCAATTCCACGGCGAGCAGCGCCAGCCGTTTCGGGGACAGTTTAGTGATCCGTTCGAGAAATTCGCTCACTCTTTTGCTGCTCCTCTCTCATTGAGCAGCCGCTCAATTTCATCTTCATCAAGGCTCTCGATCTGATCCAGCACATCGGATCCTCCTGTTGCATGGCTACGTTTCGGAGACGATCCGGACGGGGATTCTTCCAGTCCCATTAGTTCGCTTCCCAGATACCCGGCCAGTGCGTCCACCGTGGGATAATCGAAAAGCAACGTGGCTGGGAGACTGCGACCGATTCGGTTACTGAGCCCATTGCGCAGCTCGACAGCCATCAACGAGTCGAGCCCAAGTTCGCTGAGTGGCCTGTTATTGGGCAGCAACTCCATCTTCTCAATTCCAAGGACGCGTGCGGTGTCATTTCGGATCGCGTCGACGAGGAGCAATCGTCGCTGATTCGACGAAGTCGCTGCTAGAACATCCGCGAAGGAGGAGGATGTCGAGCCGGGGGGTGCGCCTGCGTGCCGAAACGAATCACGGACACCGGCTCCGTTTTCTGCGCGACTTTCCCCTTTTCCGGAACGCGCTAGTGCACCTGGTTTTGCGACTAGGCTCACGAACCTGCGCCTGGTATCCGACCAATGTTCAAGAACTCGTGGCCATTCTGCCGGAAACACAATCACCCCGGAGTGTCTCGAGGAAATCGCGGCCTCTAACGCTCGGAAACCGCTGCGGGGATCAATCACGCCGTAACCGGATTCTCGTGCACGATTTGTCACGCCTCGGTTAACGGCAACCCCGGCGCCTGCCCAAGCCCCCCAATTGATCGCAGTGCAAGGCTTGCCTGCAGCCACGCGTAAACCGGCGAGTGCATCCATGAACGCATTGGCGGCCACGTAACTTGCTTGTCCAGGGGAGCCGAAAACTGTGGCAATAGACGAGTACAAAACAAAGAACTCTAAAGGATCGTCCTTCGTGAGCCGATCCAGGATCAGCGAACCACGTACTTTCGGTGAGAAAACTGCCCGAAATCGATCCCGGGTCTGGTGCAGCAAAACACCATCGTCCAGTGCGCCGGCGGAATGAATGACTCCGCACAAAGGGGGCATTTTTAGCCGGACCTCTGCCAACAGGTGTTTCATCGCTTGCTCGTCCGAAACGTCCGTCTGCGAAACAAGCACGTTCGCGCCTCGTTCTTCCATTACTTGGACGGCTTCCTTGGCTTGGGAGCCCGGCGCATGGCGCGCCGTCAAGACGATCTGTTTTGCACCACGCTCCACGAGCCATTGCCCCGTCATGAGTCCGATGCCGCTGAGGCCGCCGGTTATCAAATAAGTCCCTTGCCCATGGATAGTGGTTTTTGTCGTTCCCAAGCGCAGTCCCTCCTCATGAGAAAGGATTATTTTACCGGTGTGCCGCCCTTGAGCCATGTAACGAAACGCGGCTTTCGCTTCGCGAAGAGGAAACACCCGATATGGCAGCGGTTGAAGCTCTCCGCGGTCGAATTCTGCCATCAGCCGCCGGAAAATCGAAGCGATGAAAGTCGGATCGGTGCGGGCGTCAACGCTCCAGTCCACGACGAAATAATGAATCCCACGGTTCAGTGACGCGACACGATCGGCATCCCAAATGCCGCGTTTGCCAATTTCGAGAAACCGCCCGTTCTGGCCAATCACGTCAAAGCTGCGATCCACGAAACGGTCCGCAAGTGAGTTCAACACGACATCGACCCCGCGATTTTTTGTGATCGTCATGATCTCGTCCGCAAAATCCAAGGAACGGGAATCCATCACGTGTGCGATGCCCATTGACTCCAGAAGCGCTCTTTTCTCGGGAGATCCTGCCGTAGCGAAAATTTCGGCGCCCGCCCGCTGCGCGAGAGCGACTGCCGCCAAACCGACGCCGCCTGCCGCTGCGTGAATCAGGACTCGATCGCCGGCTTTTATGCGGGCCAGATGATTTAATGTGAAATCCGCAGTGATGAAGGGGACGGGAAGAGCGGCGGCTTCCTCGAAACTCAGTCGAGAGGGCTTTCGCGCCACCCGCGCGGTGTCCGTCGTTACAAATGCAGAGAAACTGCCTGGCGCGATCGCAACGACCGAGTCACCCCGCGCGAACTCGGTGACTCCTTCGCCCAATTCAACGATTTCCCCTGCACACTCCGCTCCCAACGGTCCCGGGTCGCCTGGATAGAGGCCCATCACGTTCATTACATCCCTGAAGTTCAACGCGCTTGCGTGGACCCGAATCTCAACCTCTCCAGGACCCGGAGCACGACGCTCGACCGTATCCAACTGAAGATTCTCCAGCGAGCCCCTCGTCGCGACGGTCAACTGATACGGCCGATCGACATTGCCGAGAATTAGATTTCCGCTGTCAGGGTATCTTTTATGGCGCTGAAGCCGGGGAACTAATCGGCGTTCTGCCCTGATCGCAATTTCGTCTTCGCCATCCTTAAGTTCCAGAACGGCGCGCAACGCGTCGGCTTCATCTGGAGTTCTTGTGGGATCCAGGTCCAACCGAACACAACGAAATTCCGGATGTTCCAGTGCGACCACTTTGCCCAAGCCCCACACGGCTGCTCCGCTTGGTGACAACGCTTTGTCAGCATCATCAATTCCATGTGCTCCGCGTGTGCAGAACCAAAGCCTGGGAGGATCTTTGCTCTGGAAACGCGCCAACGCTTGCACAATATCCAGTACTCCACCGCACCACGTTTCTGCTTCGAGCTCTATGCGATCTTCGTTCGAATTGTGGTCGGATCGGGTGTCAAGGGGCCAAAGATAAACGATGCCGTGCAGGGGAGCGTCCGGAGTCATGCAACGGTTAATCAATTCATTGAGATCGATCCGTGATTCCAGGAGTTCACTATCGCCTGAGAACGCGTTCGCACCGCTCCCAGCGACGAGATCGCAACGGTCGCCGCTCGCGCTCAAACGCGTGGCCAGTTGATGTCCGACTCCGTCTTTGTCTCCAAGTATCAACCAACGTCGACAAGCTGCCTCTGGCTGGTTGATTTGGACTGAGGCCTCATCGGCGCCCGAATACGATCCGGATCCTCGTTGCGGGGTTCCCGGATTTGCGAGGTCCGAAAACCCTGTCATTTGCGTTTCAATAGAAGACGGTGCCGGATCCGTATCCTCATCGAGCGGTTCCCAAACGATCTCGTAGAGCCAGTCATCGATGTTCTTCTGCATCGAGCGTTCCAGCGATGCCGGATCCGCACGCTTGAAAGACATGCCGCGGAGTTCAGCAATTATTCGCCCGCGTTCGTCGGCGATTTGCACAAGTGCTTTAATGATTTCACTGTGGGCCCTACCAGCGTCCGTAATCGTCGCGATGCTCCACAGCGCCTCTGGGAGCGGCTCAAAGACCCGGAACGACTCTATTCCCAACGGCATAAACAGCTCTGAATCTGAGTCATGGGAGTTTCGGGCCGCTTCTGCAACCACCTGCAGGCATGCGTCCAAAAGGGCAGGATGTATTCCGTAACGGTCCTGCTCGGCGATCAGAGCCGGTGGCGCTTCGACAAGTCCTAGGGCTTTCCCAGGCTGTTTCCAGACCTGTTGAACCCCGCGAAAACGAACACCAAAATCGAGTCCGCGATCGACGTAGTTGGCGTAGAATGATTCAGGTGCAACCGCTTCCGCATGCCGCTTGATGGCGTCGATGTCAATCTGTTCCCGCTCGTCTGTTTCTGTTGTCTCGCGCAACGAACCAGATGCGTGCTGCCGCCAAATTGTTTCGGACGGCCCCATACCGGAGTTTGCGCTGAAAATTTGAAGGCGCCTGCTCCCGTTAAGTGATTCAGACAATACGACCTGGAACCGCTTGGTTTCCGTCTCATCCAAGATGAGCGCTTCCCCGATGACCAGGTTTTCGAGGGCCCAATTTTGTCCTCCGATTCCGTGATTCGCTGCCGCGCGCCCGGTCTCCAGATAAGCGGTCGCTGGGAAAACTATTCTGCCAAAAACACGATGATCGCGAAGAAAGGGTTGAGACGAAGCACTCAGGCTAGTCTCAAATACCACATCCTTTATGCCCGGTGAATCGATGCGTCGTTGTGCCAACGGATGCAATTCCAAAGCCGGTAACGGACTGCTTATACGACGAGGATTTCGGTCGACAAAGTATCGTTCGCGCTGGAATGGATGAGTTGGTAGACCGACCTTGCGCCGAGGATAGTCGTGATCAAAACCTTTCCAATCGATATCCACTCCGTGCAGGTGGAGTTGGCTGACACTTCCTAGGATCTCCGACCAATCGTCACGGCCCGACCGCAGCGATCCCAGCCAGAGGGTATTTGGAGAGGTCACGCAGCTGCGACCTAATCCGACCAGCACAGGGTTCGGCCCGACCTCGAGGAATATATTGCAGCCCGCTTCCGCAAGCGTTTGCATCGACTTCGCAAATTGCACCGGCTCACGAATCTGGCGTCGCCAGTAATTCGGTTGCGTGATTTCAGAAGGGGACACTATTTCTCCCGTCAAGTTTGAAACCAACCGCAATCGGGGCGGCCCGAAAGTGCATCGCGCCGCCGCTTGCTCAAAAGGCACCAGAACCGGGTCCATCAGGGGCGAGTGAAAGGCATGAGAGACGACCAACTCACGGAATGTGACCCCCGCGTCAGCGAATCTTCTGAGCGCCGCTTTCACTTCTGTGTCGCGTCCGGAGATAACTGTTTGATGCGGTCCGTTGAGTGCGGCGATCGAAACGTGGTTAGCTAAAGACTGAACCACATCTTGCACCATCTCGACAGGCGCCCTGACCGCAGCCATGCCGCCTCCACTTGGCTGAGCCTGCATCAGACGCGAACGTTCGGCGATGAGCGCAAGTCCGTCTTCAACACTGAATATTCCTGCAACGCAGGCTGCCACATATTCACCGACGCTGTGGCCCACGACAAAAGAGGGTTGTACACCCCAGGAACGCCAAAGTTCCCATAGCGCGTACTCGATCGCGAACAAAGCGGGCTGGGTGAATCGCGTTTCGTCGAGTACGACTGCTTCTCCACTTTTCGGGTAAAGCACGTCCAGGAGCGAACGGTTTATTTGACCGCGCAGTGCAGCGTCACATCGGTCCAGCGCGAGAGCAAAGGTCGGTGAATTCTCGTACAGGCGTCGGCCCATGCCAACGTATTGTGATCCCTGGCCGGTGAAGAGGAACGCTATCTTTGGTCGATCCGTTGAGTCGCAAATACCGCGCACACCATCGGCCGAAGAATCGGTCAAACGGGCCCGCTGCAATTTTTCTACCAGCGCATTGGAATCGCCACCGATTACGGCGAGGCGATGTGAGAGGTGTGTTCGTCCGACGTTCGCCGTATGGCAAATATCTGCTATTGCGTTTGAGTCCGCCGACTCTAATTCCCGACTATAACTTTCGGCCAATTGGAGCAGTCCAGCTTCAGTGCTGGCTGAAATCGTGAGCAGGTGCAGCGGTCGATCAATGCTGACCGTTTTCGCGGTGGCGATCGGCGCTTCCTCGAGAATCACGTGAGCATTCGTTCCGCTGAATCCGAACGAACTGACACCGGCGATTCGTTTGCCGGAGAGAGGTATCCATCCTTCTCGTTCGCTGGTTACTTTCACTTGCAGGCGATCCCAGGGGATGTGAGGGCTCGGCTGTCGGAAGTTTAGATGCTTTGGAATCTCCCGGTGTTCGAGAGCTAGCACCACCTTGATTAATCCGCTGATGCCCGCTGCTGCTTCCAAGTGCCCGACATTGGTCTTTACGGAGCCGATCATTAGTGGCTGCGCGCCCTCTCGACCCGGCCCGAAGACGGCGTTAAGCGCTTGCACTTCGATTGGGTCGCCAAGAGAAGTCCCTGTGCCGTGAGCTTCGACATAGCTGACTTGCTCGGGAGTTACCCGCGCATTGGCCAAGGCGTCACGGATCACCGATTGTTGGGCGGGGCCGTTCGGCGCAGTCAGTCCGCTGCTTGGACCATCCTGATTTACCGCCGAACCACGGATCAGAGCCAAGATGCGGTCGCCATCTTCCATTGCATCGGTCAATTGTTTTAGAACGATGACGCCGCAACCTTCGCCTCGGACAAACCCATCGGCTGCAATATCAAACGTTTTGCACTTCCCGTCGGGCGCGAGCATCCGGGCACGCGATAACGCAGAAAAGACTTCGGGCGAAAGAATGACATTCACCCCGGCCGCCAGGGCGATACGACATTCATTGTTCCGCAGCCCTTGGCAGGCAAGATGGACTGCAACGAGGGACGAGGAACAAGCTGTGTCGATTGACATGCTTGGCCCTTGGAGGCCGAGGAAGTAAGATAGTCGCCCCGAAGCGATACTGCGTGCGATGCCGGAGGCGTAATACATATCGATTAGCGCCGGATCGCCCGCCTCCAACAGCAGCTGCGCGTAATCGCTGCCGCAGACACCGACATATACCCCTGTTCGGGTTTGTCCGAGCTTGGCGGGCGATTGGCCAGCATGCTCAAGGGCTTCCCAGCTTACCTCGAGCAGCAGGCGTTGCTGCGGATCCATCGTCAGCGCCTCCCGAGGAGCGATGCCAAAAAATTGCGGCTCGAAGCGATCGATCCTCTCAAGGAACGCGCCATAACGCGTAGCGATCTTCCCTGGAGAATCGGGGTTCGGATCGTAGTACTCCTCGACATCCCAACGATCCGGTGGGATTTCGCGAATTCCACTACGTCCCTCACGCAGCAATCGCCAAAATTCGTCCGGCCCGGCCTCGCCTCCCGGAAAACGACATCCTACTCCGATAACCGCCAAAGGCGCGCTCCGCTGATCCTCGACGGCACCCAGCTTCGCCTGCAATTCTTCAATCGCAAGCAACGCGCGCTTCAATGGCGAGAGGTCAGTCGGTTTCATGTTGGTCAGAAGAGACGTTTCAGCTGGCGAGCTATTTTTTGTCCAGTCGCTTCAGTAAAAGGTCTTCCACCTCCTCCTCAGTCAACGCTTCAATTTCCTGGGCTCGAGAACCCGACTGTTCATTTTGGCGCGGTTCCGCGGCGGGCTCTGTGCCCGTGCTGGTGAGTGACAGAGATTTCAAAAGAAAGTCGGAGATAGATTCGATCGTGGGGTAGTCAAACATCAACGTCGCTGGCAGTGCGCCCTTCAGGTCGATGCCCGTTTCGAGGAAGTTGCGCAATTCGACTGCCATTAAGGAATCCATGCCAAGATCCATCAACCGATCCCGAATCCCGGGACGGCGATCTGCGTCCACGCGGAGGACAGCCATTACCCGTGCCTGGACATATTCGATCATTCTCTCTTGTCGTTCGTCGGGAAGCGCTGACTCGAGGCGTTGCCGAAATTCACGAGCCGCTTCTGCAGAGTGAGAGAAGTTCGTATCAGGCGCCGGGGCCGAAGCCCGTTGGTTGATTGGAGCGATCGGCGTGGATCCTATTTCAGCGGAGGATTGAGGTGTTCTCGCGAGAATCACATGCTGGCCGAAAACCTCTGCCGGCGAGTTTTCTTCTGGAAAAGCGGCTACTTCGTCAAATCCGCGGTCCGATAGAGCCCTCGTCCACCGTTCGCGGTCGAGAAGGGGGTGATCTCGGCGTAGGTCATCTTGAAAGTGTTCCCAGCCTTCAATAAGGCCCGTTGTTATGTCAAACCAAGCATGGTGGTGGGTTGCTTCGATCAGGAGCAAAAAGCCGCCAGGTGCCATGAGCCGGCGGATTCGTCTCAATGCCGCGTCGAGGTCTCGAGCAGCATGAACGACGTTTGCCGCCACGATCACATCGAACGAGGCGGAAGCGAAGCCCTGAGCTTCGAGGTCCTTCTCTAAATCGAGCGCCGCAAAGCGGACGAACGAAAAGTCTGCAAAGCGCTCTTGGCCTCGAGACAAGAATAGTTCTGACACATCAGTGAACAGGTATTCCGTCTGATCCGGGTCCAGCAAAGGCAGGAGCGTTGAGGATGTGGCGCCGGTGCCGGCGCCGATTTCCAGGATCCGCAAAGGCCGGGGTAGGTCGGATGCCAGCGATGCTGCTTCAACGGCTGCGGCTGCGATGGCATTCGCATAGCGGTTAATATTGGCGCCCGCATACAAGCGTTCGGCTAAAACAGAAGAGCCTCCGGGAAAGAGGGTCTCAAGTGCGCTCTCTTTGCCAGCCATTACGCCCGGGAGCTTTTCGGCGCAGTTACGGAGATACGCGAGCAAATCTGGATCGTCTGCGAGGAGTTGGTCCGCCTCTCGAGTACAGGAGGGCAAATCGAGGTCCGGCAACGCTTTTTCGCTTACGAATCCGCCAACCTCGGCCCGCAGCAATCCTGCCCCAGTCAGACGCATCATCCATCTGGTCAGTAGAGGTCCATACATCGATGGTATTCGGAACCTCTGAACAAGCGAATCCGCATCGTGCACCTCTCCGGGGCGGGTGAAAACGCCGAACGAACGTAAAATTTCGGTCGTATTCGCAACAGTCAGACGTTCGAGGCAGGCCCATTTCTCGGCATAGCTATCGACGTTTACTCCAATTGGAGTCTGGGTCGATTGTCGGAGCGCCGCTCTGCGTACTGTTCGCCAGAGATTTGCCGGGTCTCTGCGCGTCCTCCTTACCTGGCGGTCTTCTGCTTCGATCCAATAACGACGTCGCTGAAAAGGGTAGGTTGGCAAAGCCAGGCGTGTCCGGACATAATCACGATCAAATTCCGCCCAGTCGATTTCAGCGCCTGCAAGATAGAGCACTCGGAGGGATTCGAGCATTTGTAGCCAGTCTCCGCGCCCCGAACGAAGGGAAGGCAGGAATAAGAATTGATCTTTATGCAGTATATGTCGCGCCATACCCAGCAGGACTGGGTTCGGGCCGATTTCTACGAACGCTTTGACGCCAAGCGTCTCGGCCGCGCGAATGGCGCCTAAAAACTGCACGGGCTCTCGAATATGGCGGCGCCAGTATTCAGGCCGTCCAATGTTCGGCGCGTCTATTTGTACACCTGTTAGGTTCGAAATAAACCCGATCTCTAAATCCCGATAGGTCATTCTCGATGCCGCAGCTTCGAATGCATCCAAAATCGGCTCCATGAGCGGCGAATGAAACGCATGAGAAACCTCAAGATCCTTGCTCCGAATTCCCTGTTCGGTAATTCGTTTCCGTACGGTCTCGACCTGAATTGCGTCGCCTGAAATAACCACGAGATCGGGACCATTGATCGCCGCGACAGAAACTGAATTTGCGTCTGAAATCGCGGCCTGTACGATCTCCAACCTTGCGAATACAGCCACCATCCGGCCCCGGCTTGAGAGGGATTGCATCAGTCGGCCGCGTTCGGCTATGAGTCTTAAACCATCTTCCAGGCTAAAGGCGCCCGCTACGCATGCCGCAACGTATTCCCCGAGGCTGTGACCTAACACGACCGCCGGCTGTATCCCCCACGAGCGCCACAATTCCGCCAATGCGTATTCGATTGCAAACAATGCGGGCTGACCCAACGCGGTATTGTTGATCCCGTCAGTGGACCCGCCGGCTGGATAGAGTATCGAAAGCAACGGTCTTTCAAGAATTGTGCGAAGTAGTTCATCGCACCGGTCAATAGACCGCTTAAAGGTGGGCGATGTTTCGTACAACTCTCGCGCCATACCCGTGTATTGGGCACCTTGACCCGTAAAAAGGAAGGCTACGGGCGCAGGCGACAGACTCGTGGCCAGCGTATCAGTTCCGTCCACGTTCGCAGGCGCCTCGTCTCCTGCAAATTCGATCAAATGGCTCCGAAACTGATCTCTCCTTTCGCCAACAATCGCCATCCGCTGTGAGAAATGGGAACGGCCCGAGTTCGCGGTAAAGCAGACGTCTGCGATATGACTGGTGTCCGCCGTCTCAATACGGTTCGCGACGTTCGTTGAAAGCTGCCTCAACGCTTCAGCGTTTCTGGCGGAAAGAGCGAGAATGTGAACTGGTCGATCTTGCTCAGCACGGTGGTTTGTGACTGTCGGAGCCTCTTCGACGATTAGATGAGCGTTCGTGCCACTGAAACCGAAAGAGCTTATGGCGGCCATGCGTTTCGCATTGACAGGTTCCCAAGGTGTCAACTCCGTTGGGACTGCGATTGCCTCATGATCCCAGTCGATGAATGGGTTCTTTTTCGTCAAATGAAGATGTGGCGGGATCTCCTTCCGCCTGAGTGCAACTATCACTTTGAGAAGGCCGGCCACCCCAGCTGCGGCCTCCAGATGACCGATATTTGTCTTGATCGATCCAACCGAAAGCAGACTGTCCGGCGTCCGTCCCTTACACAGGGCTGCGCAAGCGGCGCGTACTTCTATCGGATCACCAAGGGACGTTCCTGTCCCGTGGGCTTCCAGGTAGCTAATTTCGCCAGGTGCGATTCCAGCCAGGGCCAGTGCCTGGCGGATAACGGCCTCCTGTGCCGGACCGTTGGGGGCGGTCAGGCCGCCGCTTCGACCATCCTGGTTGACGGCTGATCCTCGAATGACGGCAAGAATCCGGTTTCCCTCGGTCAGTGCGGCTGACAACGGTTTCAAGACAACGACTCCGCAGCCCTCACCTCTTACGTATCCGTCGGCCGTTGCGTCGAACGTTTTGCATCGACCATCGCGCGCGAGCATTCGCGACTTGGAGAAGTTAATATGCGCTTCAGGCGAAAGAATCAGATTCACTCCTCCAGCCAGAGCAAGACTGCATTCGCGGGATCGCAGACTTTGACAAGCGAGGTGCACCGCCACCAGTGACGCTGAACAAGCCGTGTCGATCGCCATCGATGGACCATGGGTTCCAAGAAAATAAGAGAGCCGCCCTGCTGCGACGCTGTAGGAATTTCCGAGCGCTGAGTATGCATCGATTCGTTCCTGATCGCGATAAACCATTCGCCAGTAATCGCTGTTGCCGATCCCTACGAAAACGCCGGTTTGACTGCCACGAAGCGACGCAGGTGCGATCGCCGCATTTTCCAGCGCCTCCCACGCGCTTTCCATCAGCAACCGATGCTGTGGATCCATGCTAATCGCCTCACGTGGAGAGATGCCAAAGAACTCCGCATCAAATTGGTCGACGTCGGTTAAGACTGCGCCGTGGCGCGCGTTCATCTTGCCGGGTTTATCCGGATCAGCATCGAAATACGCTTCAACATCCCATCGGTCGTTTGGGATTTCTGTAATCGTGTCGATACCGCGTGAGAGTATTTGCCAGAGCGACTCTTCATCGCGGGCACCTCCCGGCAGCCGAAGCCCCATACCAACAATTGCGATGGGTTGATTCTGGCGATGCTCGCTTTCGTCGAGCCTAGCACGGAGCTCGCGCAGCTCCAAAATGGCGCGTTTGAGTGGGGATAGCTGGTCCTGCGTATTGGCTGCGTTACTCATGAGCGTCCAATTTTCCAGGGTGATCGAGCTCTGCCAGTAGGAGTGATTCTGCTTCACTTTCGGACATCTCTTGGAGCCGCTTAAAATCGGGGTCGTCTGCGGGTCCTTCGCCATGCGTTGACGGCTGCGACGAGGGACCCAGATTCAAAACCGCTTTGGCGAGGTGACCGCAAAGCAAATCGATAGTCGGAAAGTCGAAAAGAACTGTCGGCGACAAGGAACAGTCCAAGGCACTCGCAAGCGTATTACGCAACTCGACTGACATGAGCGAGTCGAGACCCAATTCATGCAGCGGACGATGCCTGTCGATCGGCTTGCCTGAGGCAAATCCAAGGGCGCGTGCGACTTCTACTTTCACAAAATCCCTCAATCGATCGAGGCGCCGTGCACGCGGCAGCGTGTTCAGCTCTTCAAGAAAATTCGGGCCCTTCCGTCGCAAATCGGAGGAGGATCGGTTTTCAAAAAAGTGTCCGAAGAGCGCGGCAGAACTCCCGTGCGGAAGCCTTCGGATATACGAATCCCAGTCCGCTTTGACAGCGACAACCTGAGTCATCCCAAGTGTCAGAACTCGTTCCAGCGCCGCAATTCCTTCGGGAATCGCGATGGGCCGGAAGCCAAGCGCCACCAGCCGATCGCTCTGCTTGGAGCTGAGAGCTGATGCCATCCCTGCACCGGCCCATACGCCCCAATTGACAGTCGTTGCCGGCAATCCCTTTTGATGCCGATAGTGAGCCAACGCGTCTAAAAAAGCATTCCCACTCGCGTAGTGACTTTGTCCAGATGATCCGAGGACGGAGGCTGCCGACGACAGCAGAATGAAAGCGGCAAGCTGGTCGTGCAACGTCGCTTTGTGCAAATTCCAGGCGCCATCTATTTTTGGTTTCATTACCGCGCGATAACGGGACCAATCCAATTGCACGATCGTACCGTCGTCTAGAACGCCAGCAGCATGAATGACTCCGCGCAACGGCCCAAGCCGGCTTCGAACTTGATCGAGCACTTCTCGCAATTGCTCCTCCTCACACACGTCGGCGTGAAACGTCTCGACCAAACAGTCGTCTTTACGAAACAGCTCCAAATGTCCAAGCGCACGGGCATCAGGCGGATGTCGGTTGATGAGTGCCAACCGTTTCACACCATGCGCAATAAGCCATTTAGCAAGCTCCAGTCCTAGTCCGCCGAGTCCCCCGGTGATGACCCATGTTCCGTCTGTCTGCTGGCTCGAAAAAGGTAGGGCGTCGGTTCGTTCCTCCACTGCGAGCCGAATCACAATCTTACCCGTATGTCGGCCTTGGGCCATGTGCCGGAAGGCGAGATCGATCTGGTCTGAGGTGAAAAACTCAGTGGGTAAGGCTCCCACCTGCCCGGTTTCAATCATTGTTTTGAACTTTGAAAACAGCGATCGGATTAACTCGGGATTTTGTTTCGATACGTCGGCCAAATCGAAGGCTGCGTAAGATATCCCTGGATATTGCTCTGCAATTTCCACAGGAGTCAGCAATTCGCGCTTACCCAGCTCGATGAAGCAACCTCCAGGGCGGACCAATTTCAGGCTTCGCTTCGCGAACTCACCCGTGAGCGAATTCAGGACAACATCGATTCCGCGGTCCCCGACCAAACTGCGGATGCTATCCGCAAAATCGACGGTGCGCGAATCGAATACATGCCGCACTCCCCAGGATTTGAGCAATGCCCGTTTTTCGGGGCTGCCCGCTGTTGCGAAGACTTCCGCGCCAGCCAGTTTTGCCAATTGAACGGCCGCTAACCCCACGCCGCCCGCGGCTGCATGGATGAGTACATTCTCTCCTTTTCGCAAAGAAGCGACCTCATCAAATGCGTACAACACAGTCAAAAAAGCGACTGGTAGTCCGGCGGCCTGTTCAAGGGCAACGGTTTCCGGCCTATGAATAATTAAATCCGTGGAAACGGTAACGAAAGAGGCGAAGCCGCCCAGTGCGAAGGCGATGACTTCGTCGCCGATTTGGAATCGTGTCACGCCTTTTCCGATCGAAACGACCCGCCCTGAGCATTCACCACCCAATCGTTCTTCGCGGTTTGGCACAACCTTCAACGCGGTCAGCACGTCGCGGAAATTCAAACCTGCACAGGTAACTTGGATTTCTACTTCGCCTTTAGAGGGCATTCGCCGCTCCAGGGATCGCCACTGCAGTTCCTCCAGGAGGCCGCTGTCGGCCATCTGAAGAGCGACTGACCGATTTGACTTATCAACCCGTGCGGGTCCGGGCCACTCATCGAGCCTGCAAAGTCTCGCGACGAAACGGCGGCCGTTCCTGAAGGCGACGCGATTATCATTTCCCATTGTCGAGGAGACCAACTCATCCAGCAATTGATCCACGTCCGTTTGTATGCCCGCTTGCGGAGTATCCAGATCAACATTTGTGCATCGGAATTCGGGGTGCTCCAACCCGATGGATTGTCCGAGGCCCCAAACCGGGGCTTGGGTTGGCTCAATCACTAACTCCTCTGCTTCTATGGCCGTTGCAGAGCGCGTGATGAGCCAGAGGCGAGGCGCATTCCGGTCGTGCTCCGCAGCCAACGCCTGAACCAGGTGCAACACGCTTCCACAGGACAGAAGTTGATCCACTGTGAGAGAATCATTATTAGAAAGTTCCGCCGATTGCTGGTCCGAAGCCCAGAAATGGATCACGTCGTGTATTGGCCATTGATCTGAGCGGCGAAGTGCATTTAGCAAGGTGCGGAATGCTTCCGGATCCTCGGGTGCCACTTCGAAACTCCGTTCCCCCGTCTGACGGAAACCGTTCCCCGGCCATACGACGACGCATTCGGCGCCGAGACGTTCTGCGCTTTCAACAAACGTGCGTGATCGATTGCCGAGATCACAAAAAACAAGATAGCGTCCGCGGATATCACTGGTTTTAGTCCTTTCCGTTGCCGCCAGCGGTCGCTCTTCCCAACGGATCTCATGGAGCCAGTCCTTGCCGAGAGTCTGACTAGGTTTCCCAAGTTGACCAATTTTAGTGCGTTGGAGCCGAAGACCGGCCACGGCACCCACTAATTCCCCTGAATCGTCAAACATCCAAAGGTCAACAACAATGATTTGATCCGATGTTTGGTCGCGCAGACGGGCAAAAGACCAGCGGACCCCTTCAAAACGGCCAGAGATCCAAAGCCGGTCGATTGCCCTTGGAATATAGGCTGCCGGGCGATTATCTTCGGCCGGTTCGCTCGGAAACACCGCAGCGGTTGCTTGCAAACAGGCATCGAGTGTTTCGGGTTGAACCGCGTGATCGTCGAGAGCCGGTCGAATATGTGTAGTGATGCGAGCCAGTCCTGATCGTTCACCTCGCCAGAGAGCCTCAATTCCACGAAAAAGAGGACCAAACTCGATTCCGCGCTTTCGCATCTCTTCGTAGTGCGATTCGACATTCAGAGCCTCGTAACAAGCCGCTTGGGCAGTTTCGAGTGTCATAGGCTCTGATACGGTGTGAGACAAATGGTCAAACGAAGAGATGTCCCGAATCAACCCTTCCGAATGCAGCGTCCATACATCAGGCGTTTCGCTCGGGCGCGAAGGCGCTGAGAACAGGCGAAATGACCTGCTGCCTACTGTACCCGGTTCAATGCCAAGTTGAAGGGAACGCGATTCATTGTCCGGGATACTGATTGGCTGATCAATCGCGACGCCCTCTAAAAGAAAGATTTCGATAGGCAGGCGCACAGGTGTTGCAAGGCCGCGTTGGTACATCCGTTCTCGTGCCGCTGTCGTGAGTGCGAGGTCGATTATCGCGGCGGCTGGAACAACTGCTCCGCCTTGAAGGCGGTGCTCATCAATAAAGGGCTCGCTCGAAGAGATCTCGCAGCTGGCGATGATTCCCGCGTGAAAAGGGGAATGCGAAATACGCCCGGGCCATGCTGTGCCAGTGGAGGGTGGGTTTTTGGTTCTTGCGATTGACTCGCGAGACGGGGTAAACCAGTGCCGTTCCCGCTGCCAGGGATAGGATGGCAGAGAGACGCTCGCTCCCCCTGCGCGATACAGAGATTTCCATTCGATCGATTTTCCCAGCGAAAATAAGGAGGCCAACGAATTGAGAAGCGAAGTACGTTCGTCCTGACCGCGACGCATCGAAGCCAACACAGCGCCATTCTTTCTGGACGCTTCGAGGCATTGAGTGAGCGCCCTCGACAAAACCGGATGCGGACTGAGCTCAACAAATGACGAAAAACCGGCATCGATGCTTGTTAGACAGGCTTTGGCGAATTGGACCTGGTCGCTGACATTGCGCCGCCAATATTTTGCATCCAACTGATGCCCGAGAATTGTTGCTCCTGTAACCGTCGAATAGATAGCAGTGTTTCCCCCCACCGGTGTGATGTCGGACAAGGCCTCCTCCAGAGCTGCGGCGCAAGAATGCATCGCCGGTGTATGGAAAGCTCGATCAACTTTCAAACGGTGACTGTTAAAGCCACGCGAAGCTAGTTCCTGAAGGCAGGCGTCCAGCGCCTTCAACTCGCCCGACAGAGTGACGCTCTTTGGACTGTTGATTGCTGCGATAGCGACTTTGAATTGGTGCTGGGTGATGATTTCTTTCGCTGTATAAGCCGAAATATCGACCGCTGCCATTCCGCCTGTCGCCGCTGCGGCTTGCATTAATCGGCCTCGCAACACAGCGATCTTCGCGCCATCACGCAAATTGATAGCTCCGGCGACGTGCGCGGCTGCAATTTCACCAACGCTGTGCCCTATGACCGCGTATGGCGTAATTCCCCACGATCGCCAAAGGCTTGCGAGTGCGGTTTGGATGGCGAAAAGCACGGGTTGAAAATATTCGGTACTGTCCAGCCGTGAACGATCCGCGGGAAGTGCGAGTTCATCGAGCACCGACCAGCCGCTCACGGCTCGAAGAGCGGCGTCGCTCTCTTCGATTGTTTGGCGGAAAACTGGTTCACTCTCTAACAACGAACGTCCCATGCCGGGCCACTGCGAACCGTGCCCCGAAAAGACGAATGCCAATCGCCCGAATTCGTTGGATTGGTTCTCCCGATTTGTGGCTGCTTCCAAATAGCGTGAAATCCGTTCCGCTACTTCCTCTGCCGTCTCTCCCACGAATGCGGCACGATACGGATAATGCCAACGCCGGAGACTCGCGGTGTAACAAATATCTCTCAGCGACTTGTTCACTTCTGGCCGTTTGGCCATGAGAAGTTCTGAATAGTCGAGCGCGAGTTGCGCGAGACCCCGGTGGTCCCTGGCAGAAATAGGGAGTATCCACGGGCCGCGGTTTGGGTTCGTTGTCGAACCCCTTCGATTCGGCAATCGCGGCGGCTCTTCCAGGATAACGTGTGCATTGGTGCCACCGAATCCAAACGAACTCACTCCGGCAATTCGAGGCGCGGTTGAGATCGGCCAAGGAATCGCGTCGCTTCCAATCTCCAGGCATGTTCCTTCGAGCGAGATGAGAGGGTTGAGCGCCTTGAAATGCAGATGAGGCGGGATCATTTCGTGCCGCATGCAAAGTATAACCTTGATCAGACCAGCAATGCCTGAGGCGGCTTCCAGGTGCCCAAGATTTGTTTTGACCGAACCGACTCTGCAACTGCTCCCGTCCTGTCGCGGGTTTCCAATGACAGCCGCCAGCGCCTCGATTTCAATCGGGTCTCCGAGCGCGGTCCCGGTGCCGTGTGCCTCGACGTAGGTCAATTGATCGCCGGTTACGCGAGCATTGTTCAGCGCCTGGCGCAGCACCGCCTGCTGAGCGAGACCGTTTGGCGCCGTTAAAACCGCAGACCTTCCGTCCTGGTTTACCGCAGATCCACGGATTACCGCGTAAATGCGATCCCCATCCGATATCGCGTCTGCGAGCCGCTTCAATGTGACGATTCCACAACCTTCGCCGCGCACGAAACCGTTTGCTGACGCGTCGAAGGTCTTGCATCGGCCATCCGGTGCTAACATCCCCCACTTGGAAAGCGACACAGTCTCTTCGGGCGTGAGCAGAAGGCTCACTCCTCCGGCTATCGCGAGCGAACATTCACCGGCGCGCAGGCTCTGACACGCGAGATGGATGGCCACAAGCGAAGACGAGCAAGCAGTGTCGATCGCAATGCTTGGTCCGTGAAGATTCAGCAAGTAAGACAATCGCCCGGCAGCAACCCCATGCGATGTGCCCGAGCTTGTGTGCGCACCGATCGTTAAAGGATCGCTGAATTGCAATCTGGCGTAATCCGAATTGTAAACGGCAAAGAACACGCCTGTCGTGCTGTCGCTCAATGATTCAGGCGGATACCCGGCATCACTAAAAGCTTCCCAGGCGACTTCCAGCAGCAACCTTTGTTGCGGATCCATGGCAGCCGCTTCCCGAGGAGCGATCCCGAAGAATTCTCCATCGAATTGGTCCACCTGATCCAATAAACCTGCCCAGCGTGTGCTCATTTTTGCAGGAGCAGCCGGGTCAGGATCGTAATATGCTTCGGTATCCCATCGCTCGCGCGGGATTTCGCGGACGGCATCGGTCCCTGCTTCAAGTATGCGCCAAAATCCTTCAGGCGTTGCAGCGTTACCGGGAAATCGGCAACCAAGCCCGATGACAGCAATAGGGTCCGACTGGATCAGATCGATCCCGCCCATCTCGGCGCGTAGCCGCTGCGCGGTGAGCGCCAATTTCATGGCAGACATCGATTTTGCTCCGTCCGCACTCATTTCAGTCGCGGCCTCCGTTAAGAAGCGCATTGAGGGCATCCTCGTCGGAAAGTTGCTCAACGTCGGCCAATACGGTTGAGACACCTTCCGTCGAAGTTGAACCGCTCACGTCCTTTTTATCGTGAACTGCCGCTTCTACCGTGTCCGACAATGACACTTCCATTTTCTCCGCCAAATGCCCCGCCAGGGCGTAGATTGTCGGGTAGTTCCAGACCATCGTCGCGGACAGTGTCGTCCCAGTGGTTTGCTCGCATCGATTTTTTAATTCGAAGCCCATGAGCGAATCGAGCCCAAGCATACCCATAGGCTTTTCGATATCGATTGAGTTCGGATCGAGCTTGAGGACCGCCGCCAACAATTTCTTAAGATGCATTTCCAAGGCTGCGCGTCGCGCGAAGCCCGAACTAATCGCAAGCAACTCATCGCGCATTTGCTCTTGAAACCGCCGGGCCGGAACTTGCGAACTTCTTTGGACCGATTCAGGATGGGCAGCCGCTCCAATATCTGCGAGCAACGGAGGCTCTTCGCCCATCGGGAAGGTTTGACGGAATTTTGCCCAATCCATGCGCATCACTGCCGCCTGGGTCGCGCCTTGCTGGAGTAGTAAATCCAGAGTCTTGACTCCAAGTGACGGTTGAAAACCTAAAATGCCACGTTGTTCCAGCGCTTTTATTGTGCGCTCTCCCCCCGGCGTTAATGCCAGTCCGGAGCCGTACCAGCCACCCCAGTTTACTCCGAGTGCATGCCGTTTGTTTGCACGTCGATGATGGACGAATGCGTCGACGAACGCATTCGCTGCGGCGTAACTGGTCTGCCCGGTTTGACCGAGCAGCGCACCGATAGAGGAGCAGCATACAAAGAACTGCAATGGCTCTTCCGACAAGCATCGTTCAAGAGCGAGAGTGCCGAGGATTTTGGGCCTGAAAACCGCCTCGAAGCTCTTCGAGTCAAGCTGTGGAACAAGGCGGTCGTCCGCTGCCGCCGCGGCGTGGACTACCCCTCGGACCGGCAACCAACCTTCGTCCCCGAGTATTTTGATTACCTTCAGAATGTCCTGTTCGTCGGCGATATCCGCAGAGAAGGTTCGTACTACCGCTCCCTCTGCTTCGATCTCCTGGACGCTCGAGACCCGATTAAACTCCGGGGTGCCGCGGTGAAGATTCTCCCACGTCGCTCGCTCCGGAAGTGGTGTCCGCCCGACAAGAACGATCTTGCGCGCGCCTTGGGCGGCCAGGTTTTGAGCAATCTTTAACCCCATTCCACCGAGTCCACCAGTGATCAGGTAACAGCCGGGAATCGACCAATCGACCTGCATTTGCGTGGCCTCGGTTTTCCTTGGCTGGACAAGACGCGGAACGAATCGGATACCGTCGCGAATTGAGGACTGATCTTCCTTATCCGGTTTCGTGATTTGCTCAATTATCGCTTCAACATTGTCGGCAATGGACGCGTCCGGATCCAGATCCAGCGATCCCCCCCAAATCTCTGGATGTTCGACTGCAAGGACCCGGCCCAAACCCCAGAGCGATGCACCTGACAGTGAGGGCAATCGGGATGGATGGGGAGGTTGCGCACCGTATGTCACCAGCCATAAACGTGGACCCGTCGGTTGTAGAGGACTGCCGATGATCGACTGCGCCGCGCGGAGAGCATCCGAGAAAAGAGTGACCACCTGGTCGTATAGAGGTTCGATCTCACCAGGTTCCGGTTGTTCGTTCGTTCCCAATAGAAAAACCACATGGCGGCACGGCAGCGTGGTTGCGGCCAGAGCTGCATCAATTGCCTGGCGAATCCGGTCCGGACGACTTGCATCGATCACAAATTGCCCTTTAGCGATAGTCCCGAATGTTTCTCCGCGATCGAGCCTAACAACCTGGTTACCGCGTAATTTGAGCGACCGGATTGTGGTCTCGCAGAGTGCTGAACCATCACCGAACACCAGCCACGCGCAGGGCCGGGAATCCGCTTGTCCGGTCTTCTCAATTTCAACCTGTATTTTCGGATGAGGAGCGGTCTTGGCGACAATCACCGCCTGCTCAAATATGCTTGGCTCATTTTCCGGATTTGCTTCAATTCCGCCTGCGTCGGAGTACCCGGTCGAGAGCAGAAGTTCCTTCCACTTTTCGATCGATAAAAGCGGATGCGAAGATCGCAGATCGGTATCTTCGAACCGCCACCATCCTTCGGTCATGCCAAAAACCAAGTCAATCCAGCGGGTTGGCTTGATTCCCTCCAAAAGGGCTAGTAAACCTCCAGACGCCAAAATCGATTCCGTATTGGCGAGCGAACGGCGAAGATCCCGTGTAGCGTGCAAGACATTCGACGCAATGATTACGTCAAAATGCCGCTCCGTGATTCCCTGGAGCTTGTATGATTTCTCGACGTCGAAGAGCAAGTAGCGGACAAATGGATATTCCGAGAATCTTTTGCGGGCGTTCTCGAGGAATAATTTTGAAACGTCCGAGAAGACGTATTCGCACGGTACATCCTTTAACAGCGGCAACAAGTGAGCCGTGGTGCCTCCCGTCCCAGCTCCAATTTCGAGCACGCGCAAAACTTTCCCTGGTGGGAGCGTTTCGACGACTTCTTGCAAGAATTCCCGCACCAGCTGGTTCGGTCCCCGCGCCATCCTCGAGCCTTCGTAAAAGTGCGTCGTTTTTTCGACCGACCCTTCAGGGAAGAGCAGCTGCAGTGGATCGCACACTCCGCGCAATACCTCAGATAAATGGCCGGCGCAGCGTTCAAATAAATCCAGCTCCGCACGGTACTGGGGATAGCGATCGTTAAGATCGTGAATCGTCAACGCCGAACGGTCCTGCGGTAATCTGGCGATGACCTCCCACTCGTCTCTGACCGCTCGGGCTTTACCTTCTTCGCAGAGTATCTGCAGCATCCGAGCCACCAACCGGGTATGTTGAGGGGCAATTCCTAATTTTCTGATCAATTCCTCCGTGGAAATATGATCCCCCGGAGCTGGTGCCCATCCCAATTCTTGAAACGTGCGAATCACCAGATTTGCGCTGACTACGTCCAGCGCAGCAATCGTTTCCGTCTCTGCATCTGATTCCGTTGGGTGCTTTGCCAATTCGGTTCGAAGTCGGTTCTCGCATTGTTCAATATCGGGGAGATAGAGCGGATCCGACCGCCGGAGCATTTGCGCGGGAGAACTCCAAGGTTTCCATTCGACTCCGAACAGCATCCCTGACGCTATTCGGTCTTCCGACGAGGTCAGCGAATCCGGCGATATCGGATGGAAATGGACGGCTTCAATTTCCGCTACGATTCGTCCATTCTCATCGGAAACACGGACATCGCCGCGCAGAATACTAGGCGTGGCGTTCTCCGGAGGAACCAGAACCGCATGGCAAATTAATTGAGTAGCCGTGCTGCGTAAGGCCCTCAAACGCCGAAAGCCACCGAAGCCCCAAAGCGATTCTTCCGTTTCTCTTTTCCCGGCTGTGTGGATACGAGTTAGAACAATGGTTTGCAGGGCGGCATCCAGGAGTACTGGGTGGATCAAATAGTCAGAACGCTCCGAAGCGAGGCGTTCGGGCAACCGAATGCGTGCGATCGTTTCCGATCTACCCGCGTTTGCTTGCTCAACTACTCGAAAAGCCGGGCCGAATTGTGCACCTCTGGCGGCGAAAAGTTCGTAATAGTCGTTTTCAGAAATGGCAGCCGCACAGCGACTCAAGACCGCGTCTATTTCAAGTCTCTCCGGACTGTCCAAATCTTGTCGAAGAGGTCCTCTGCGCACGATCAATCGGCCTGTCGCATGCAGAGCCCAATCGAGTTCTGTCTCTTCGAGTCGTTCAGCGCTGTGCAATTCGAATCCTGCGACTCCATCGACCGACGGTTCCAGTACAACGTGAACGATTCTTTCGCGGTTCTCCGTCAATATCAACGGCCTGTGCACCACAAAATCGTCCACTTCAGCCGGAGTGGAGGAAAATGCTTCCGTTGCACAGGAGAAAACCATTTCGGTCATCAATGGCGCCGGCACGACAATTGCCCCGAACACCCGATGGTCTCGCAAAAACCCAAGCGACGCCGGATGCAGAGACGACTCGTAGATGAATCCACGAATGCCAGGCGAACTCAATTTGCGGTGGTTCAAAGAGCGTTGAGCAGATTTCAGCGACGGTATTGAGACAGTTGAGAGCACCGGTGTGGGTGGGGCTTCGAACCAGTGAGGCGTGCGCTGCCATTGATAAGTCGGGAGTTCCGCGACACGGCCGCCGTCCGGGTACACAGTTGACCAATCGATTTTTGCGCCTGCCGCGTAAATTCCGCCGAGCGATTCAAACATTTGTTGCCGGTCGGAGCGGGCGTGTCGTAACGACGGGAATACATGAGCTTTGCGCGAGACCGAGGCTGCACACTGGAGGATCGCGCTGCACAGGACAGGGTGTGGACTCAATTCAACAAACGCGTTGACGCCCGCATCGAGCATCGCGAAGACGGCATCCGCGAAGTGGACGGCCTCTCGGATATTACGCTTCCAATAAGCGGCACCAAAATCTTCGTTCGTTGAAAGGGCGCCGGTGACGGTTGAATAGACTGGAACTCTCGCTTTTCGCGTTGTCAGACCAGAAACCGAGTCGGTCATCTCTGTCAGAAACGGCTCCATTAGAGGGCTATGAAATGCGTACACTCCCTGCAAAATCTTGCTACGCGCTCCCTCGGATTTAGCTGCTTCCACGATCTCGTTGATCGCCGTTGCCTCGCCAGAGATAACGATCGAGGAGGGGCCGTTGATTGCCGCGACGGATACTCTTCCGAAATGCTTTCCTATTAGTCGATCGGCCGCGGATCGATTGATTTCCAGCGCAGCCATCCTGCCGGAATTTTCCGCGCGTTGCATCAGGCGGGCGCGAGTACAGACTACAAGTACAGCCTCCTCAAACGAGAGAATGCCGCCTAGATAGGCCGCGGCGACCTCTCCAACGCTATGACCGACGATCGCGAAAGGGTTGATGCCCCACGACCGCCAGACGGCTGCGAGCCCAATTTGCAACGCGAACAAAGCGGGCTGGGCGAATTCGGTCTTGTGCAGCCGGGATTCCGGTTCGTTGCGACGCAATTCGTCCAGTAAATCCCAGGTCGCGTGCCGTCTTACTTCGTCGGCGCACCGGGCGACCTCCATGCGGAACGCTGGGTTTGACGCCATAAGCTCACGCCCCATGCCCCACCATTGAGGGCCTTGTCCTGAACAAACCAAAGCGATTTGAGACTGTGCGCCGGAACGTACCGTTCCAACAAATGCGTTCGAAGGGTTTCCACCCTCCGCGAACTCGCGAAGAGTTGAACATAACGCTTCGCGATGGCCGCCAACGACTGCCATGCGGTGTTCGAGATGCGCGTGACGCGCGGCCGCCGTGTAAACGAAATCGGCCAAGCTGGTGTCGCGTTTCTCTTCAAGCCAGCGCCGGAAGGAGCGCGCTTGGTCTCTTAGAGCATTCGCTGTATGGCCTGAAACTGGCAGAACGTAAAGTTTTTCTGTACGGAGATCAACCGGCGCCTCCTGCCATCGCGGGATCGACTGAGCAGGGAGAGCAACGTTATCTTGGCCATCACGCTCGACCAATTGCCAATCAATCGGCCAGCCCCGAACATAAAGTTCGCCGGCACTTTTTAAGAGCGACAAGCGTTCGTTCTCGGTGCGGCGGCAAGATCCGATAGCAATCCCTTCAGCGTCAAGCGCGCCAAGATTTTGCCGCATCGCACCGACCAGCAACGGATGCGGACTGATCTCAAGGAAGAGTGTGCATCCGTCCCTTGAGAGGCGCTCCACCACAGATCTGAAGAGCACCGGGCGCCGAACATGTTGTGCCCAGTGTTCCGGTCCTAATTCTCCGCCGGCAACATGGTCACCGGTAACAGAGGAGACGAATTGCGTCGTCGCTCGCGCCGGATTCAATCCGGTCAAAGAGGCCCTTAAAATCTCGGCTGCCGAGTCCATCTGCGGACTGTGTGCCGCCACATCGACGTCGATGAGTGAGCAGGTCAGGCCCTCGTTTTTCCAGGTTGCGACAATCGATTCCAGGCAAGATGCATCCCCGGAAAGCACGCTCGAACTAGGACTGTTGAGCCCGGCGACAAACACTTTTCCGGTCAATTCTTGAATACGCGCGGCGACATCCGCTTCAGAAAGTTCCACGACAGCCATCCCACCGCCTTGCCCAGTCCGCGATTGGGCTCGGCTAGACTCAACAACGACCCGCATCGCATCCTCGACCCCTAGAGCACCGGCTGCGCATGCGGCAGCCCACTCGCCCAGGCTGTGAGCCCCGACAAAGTCAGGTCGTACACCCCAGGAATTCCAGAGATCGGCGAGAGCCACCTGAAAAGCAAAGAGAGCCGGTTGGACCACTTCCGTGCGGTTCAAACGAGACTCGTCAGGCGTGGCAAGCAACTCGTCGAATAGCGACCACTCGGCAAATTTGGCAAGCGCATGGTCACATTCAGCAAGTTTTGCCCGGAACCGGGGCTCGGTCTCGATCAGACTTCGCCCCATTCCAAGCCACTGCGAGCCTTGTGGCGAAAAAATGAATGCCAGTTTCGGTCGGACTGCCGGAGCGCGCCCTATCGCGATGCGTGGGTGTTGTTCGCCCTTTAGAAATGATTTGAGGAGCGTACATAGTTCCTCCGTTGAGCAGGCAGTAAGCGCGACTCTTTCGGGTCCCGAGTTGCTGTGCTTCATGGCATTGGCGCAGATTTCCGCCAATTTGTGTTTCGGACCTCCAATAGACAGACCAACTTGCAATTCCTCTGCGATCCGCTTTAAAGTGACCGGATCCGCTCCGCTTAACGGCAGCAAATGAATGTCACTGCGCATCCGTTCTTCGACGACAACGTGGCAGTTGGTTCCTCCCCAACCAAACGCGCTTACACCTCCGACTGCCGGCTTTGCTGGCTCTGGCCAAGTCTCGAGCTCCGTCACGACGCGAAGGCGTGAACTGGCAAAATCGATGTAGGGATTGGGGCTGCGATAATTCAGGCTTGGCGGAACTTGTCGGTGATAGACTGAAAGTACGAGTTTAATGAGACCTGCGATTCCTGCCGCGCCCTCAAGATGGCCGATATTGGTCTTAACGGAGCCGATCAATAATGGCTGACTCGCCGGTCGGTCCTTGCCAAAAACTTCGCCCAGCGCATACGCTTCAATTGGATCGCCAAGAGGGGTCCCGGTTCCATGCGCCTCGACATAATGAATATCGGTGCCAGCGAGATGCGCGCGTGCAGCGGCTTCTTGCAGAACGGCTTCCTGAGCAAGCGGATTTGGAGCAGTGAGGCCGTTGCTGGCCCCGTCGTTGTTAACGGCGGTTCCGCGAATCACCGCGTAGATTCGGTCTCCCTCGGCCAGCGCTTGGTTTAACGATTTCAGAACAACGAATCCACCTCCTTCGCCGCGCACAAAGCCATTCGCTCCGGCGTCGAATGCAGAGAGTTGGTCGGTCGGAGAAAGGCCACCGAATTTCGAAAGTGCGACGGTGGTCTCTGGATCAATAATCATATTCACGCCCCCGGCGATCGCCAACGTGCTATCACCGGCTAACAGGCTTTGACATGCTAGGTGAACGCTTACCAGAGAGGAAGAACAGGCCGTGTCCAGGGCGATGCTGGGGCCCTGAAATCCCACCGCGTACGAAATTCGATTCGCGACAATGCTGAATGCTTGTCCGGTTCCTGAATGGATCGTGATCTCCGCACCCGTTTTTCGGGCGATAGTTTCGTAGTCGTGCCAAACAACTCCGACAAACAATCCTGTACGGCTGCCTCGCAGGGTTTCTGGGTCGGCGCCCGCGTTTTCAAGCGCTTCCCACGTTAGCTCGAGAGCCAAGCGCTGTTGAGGATCCATTTGATCCGCTTCGCGAGGGGAGATTCCAAAAAAGCCGGGATCGAATTGGTCAATCTGTTCGAGCAGACCAGCTCTCCGCGAATTCATTTTTCCTGGTGAGCCGGGATTCGGATCGTACCATGCGTCAATATCCCAACGCTGCTGTGGAATAGGACGAATGGCACAACCTCCCGTTCTCAACAGTTCCCAGAAAGCTCCAGGAGAAGGTGCGCCAGGAAATCGACACGCAATCCCAACTACGGCAACGTCAAGTTGGCGGTTCGACGCCGAAGAAGAGCGGGTAGTTCGATTGTTCGAACTTGATTTCTCCGTTGTACATACATAATTCGCAAGTGTTTCGACTGTCGGATAGTTCCATACGAATGTTAGTGGAATTTTCCGACCCAGGTATTCGCCCATTCGGTTCAGAAGACCGACGGCTTTGATGGATTCAAGCCCCAGGAGACTGAACGGCTCGTTTGTAGGAACCGTTTCGGGCCGGACGCCGAGTGCACGGGCAAGCTCCTCTACCAGCCAGCCTTTTACGGCCTCCACCTGAGGGCGGTTATTTTCTGATTTTTCGCTGACGGCGCTATCCTGCATGCAAAGCGATTAATATTGCGTCAATGTGCCCTCAATCCGGCCCTTCCGAACCATCGCTGCAAAAACAGCCAGACTGAGAGGAAGGAGGATTGCCGCCATCAATCCCAGGGTGACTATCGGTTGGACGATCATACCTATTGAGTATCCTTTCAAGATTGTCAGCCTGAGCGCATCAAGGGAATAGGTGATTGGAATCAGAAACGAGATTTTTTGAACCCACGCTGGAAGGATGTCGATTGGAAAATAAGCGCCCCCAAGCATGGTGCCCATCCCGCCGAGTATCCAGGCAAGCGGATCACCTTTCTTGAGCCACAGAATCGTTGCTGCCGACAACACTCCGAATGCAACGAAAGTGAGAAGCGAAAATGCTAGAACCAGGATTGTCGAGAGAATATTCACGTGGCTGAGATTAACACCCATCACAAGCACTCCGGCGGCGATTATTACCAAAGGTTGCAACGCTCCGGAAATCAAGCCGTACAAAGATGACATCAGCACGATCGTTAGTGAATCGGTCTGGCTGCTCAGCATCGCCTCCAGGCATCCACTTAGCTGAGCTGCACGAATCGAGTCTGAGAACATCCTGAGCGTCAATTGAAAGTACCGAGCAAATGCAACGCCGATCACCACAAATGCGAGGTAGTTTCCACCATATCGGGCCGTAAATCGCGAATCTCCGCTGGATACTAATCCGTTAAGAAAGTAGAAAAAGATCAGGACCATCAGCGAGTCGATGGCGTTCATTACAAAACTCATTTTGTAACTCGACTCGATCTGGAAATCGCGTCTGATAAAAGCGGCAGCTTTGCGTATCAATAGGGCCATCATCGTTTCACCGCCACGTTTTGACGATAATAGTCGGAAAGAGAGATCCCTCGCGCATTGACATCCGCAATATGGTCGTAAGCCATTAGCTCCCCTTCATTGATCACCAGAACTCTGTCGCATAGCTTTATTGCTTCTTCGAGCTGGTGTGTCGCGATCAGGATCGTCTTGCGAGAGCCCTTGTGAAGCCGTTCGTTGATCAACTCGATCAAGTCTTCGCACGCGACAGGATCGAGTGTCCGGGTAGGCTCATCGAGTATCAGCACTTCGGGCTCTGCGATCAGGCCGCGTGCCAGCGCCAAACGCTGTTTCATTCCCGACGAATAAGTTGAAACGGGTTTGTCCACAGTTTCTTCGAGTCCCACAAAATGGACTAGCTCTCGAATGCGTTCACTCATGCTCTCTCCGCTCAAGTTGTCGAGTGCAGCGAAGAATTCGAGGTTCTGCGTTCCTGTTAGTCGCCAAAAAAAACTACGCTCTTCGTTCATAACGAATCCGACTGATCTTCTCGCCGCAGCGTTATGGCGCAAGGTGTCGTGACCGTTCACCAGGATGTCGCCTTCTGTGGGAAGTAAAAGTCCTCCTACAAGTTTGAGAAGAGTTGTCTTCCCGGCGCCATTTGGTCCCAACACCGCAACCCGGTCGCCTTTTGCGATTTCGAGGTTGATTGATTTGAGGGCGGTGAAAAGGCGCCTTGCCTTGAACGGAGACAATAAGATTTCCCGATAACGTTTAGCGATCGGAAATCGCATCGACACGCTTCGCGCTGAAATCAGACCCTGGGTTGGAACGGCTGAACTATTTGGCATGCAGCGGAGTGTTTTCTCCCTGGACGCTTGCAAGACATTTGAGGAGTCGTTTTGCGATCTCTTCTCCATGCAGATACCGAGTCCAGTGGTCGCCTCGTGTGACGTGAACTTCGAGACCACCCTTCGGTACGCCACGCCAGCCCATGTTCTTGTCGAAGCTGTGCTGCTTTTCATTTATTATCAATGCGATACTGCCCGGGTAGGTCTTAACTCGATTGCGATACATTGTTCGCATATAGTCCATTCTTAGTTTGTATAGGCGGCGAGTGGCCGATACCTCCTCGGTTTTTGTCTCTTCCGCGCCGAGCTTGCGGCGACGCAGATCTTCTAGGATGGCCGACCGTGAGCTTCCAGTGCTCCGGATAATTTGAGCGAGAACATGAATAATATGCTTTGCCCGATTCCATGCATTGTACAAATCAAGCCCCAAGGAGCGAAGCACGGTCGGTCGGTGAGTATCAAAAAGGACGAGCAAGCGGACTTCTTCGCCCTGTTGCATGAGCTTTTCGGCCATGACTAGCGCTACAACACCGCCGGCGCAGTCACCTCCGAGAATATAAGGACCTTTTGCTTGGACGCCTCGAAGTTCAACCAGGAACTCTGTCGCTACCTCGTTCGCATCTCGGTACCGATCTGACACTCCATCAAGCCAGCGCGGTTGAAACCCGTAAACGGGCTGATCGAGACCAACATGAGGAATGAGTCTGGAAAGGACACGGAGCGTATCGTCTGCATCCATGAAGCCGGCTACTAGAAAGAATGGTACCCGTGAGCCCTTCGGCTGAGCTGGGACTAGCCGGTTCCATCTGCAGATTTCGCCTGCGTGATAGTACCTGTCGGCATAGTCGTCGTATTTGATCGTCTTGGACAGCCCAGCAATTGTTGGCTCGATGAAGATACTTCTCAAAGGGAGATCTATTTTAAATATCGACTCCAAACGCGCGACAAGGCGCGTCGCTGAAAGCGAGTGCCCCCCAAGTTCGAAGAAATGATCAAAGACTCCGACCTTCGGAATCTCCAGGATTTCACTCCAAGCGTCGGCCATTATCTGCTCTACCTGGTTGCGGGGAGGTACGTACCCCCCTGTGGAATCCGGCTCGTTTGATTCTGGAGCAGGCAGCGCGTTTCTGTCGACCTTTGCATTCGGCGTAAGAGGAATGCTGTCCAGAAATACAAAGCCGGAAGGAATCATGTATTCGGGCAGGACAGATTTGAGGCGATTGCGCAATTCCTCGATCGTCGGACGCTGAGAACTTGCTGAAACGACGTATGCTGTCAAGCGCACGTCGCCTGTGTTCGTTTTGCGAGCTGCTACTACGCACTCTCGTACTCCTGGGTGCGAAGAAAGTGTCGCCTCAATCTCGCCTAATTCGATACGATAACCTCGGATCTTGACCTGGTTATCAACACGTCCAAGGCACTCCAGACGTCCGTCCGAAAGATGCCTGCCAAGATCACCTGTCCAATACATACGTGTTCCCGGGCGAAACGGATCCGAAACAAATTTTTCGGCGGTTAATTCCGTCCGGTTAAGATATCCGCGGGCGACACCGTCGCCGCCGATCCACAAGTCTCCCACCACTCCGCGCGGCACCGGTTCGAGATTTTTATCCAGTACGTATATTCGCGTGTTGGCGATCGGTCGCCCGATTGTTACCTCGTTGGATTCAATTTGAGCGATCGCCGACCAGATCGTTGTCTCCGTTGGGCCGTACATATTCCAGGCCGATTTGCATGCTCCAACCAAGCGGAGTGCCATTTCACGGTCCATGGTTTCACCGCCGCATAAGGCCGTTAACCGCTGGTTGCCTCCCCAACCTGACTCGAATAATAGGCGCCACGTCGCAGGGGTCGCTTGCATTATGGTCGCTCCCGAGTCTTCAAGAACATGTGATAAAGCGACTCCGTCTGTAACCGTCTCTCGGCTCGCCACGTGGATCCGTGCTCCGGTGGTTAAAGGCAAGAATAATTCCAAGGCCGCGATATCGAAAGCCGGCGTCGTTACCGCGAGGAATATATCTACCTCATTAATTCCCGGCTCCCGGGCCATTGAACACAAAAAATTGGTTAGCGCTTTGTGTTCAATTTCGACTCCTTTGGGCAGACCCGTTGAACCGGAAGTGTAAATGACGTATGCCCGGTCGGACGACTTTGCGATAGTCGGTATCGGTGCGTTGTCGTGCTGTTCAATCGCGTCCTTGTCGGCGTCCATGCAGACCTTTGTGAGCGTCGAATTCGAAAATAACGTTTCGAGAAGCCCTTTCCGGGTGATTAGCACTCTTGCTCCGGAGTCCTCGAGCATGTATCGCAGACGTTCCGCCGGAAAGGCGGGATCCAATGGCAGGTAGGCGCCACCGGCCTTGAGGACAGCCAAGAATCCGACGACCATCTCTAATCCGCGCTCGATGCACACGCCGACCAATGACTCCGATCCAACTCCGAGCGATTGGAGATGCCGTGCCAAACGCGTAGAAATGGTGTCCAGCTCTTCATACGTGAGTCCGACCTTTTCGTATCTAACCGCTTCGGCATTCGGTCTGCGGACGACCTGTTGCCGAATGAGGTCTACAACGGTTCGCTCCTTTGGATAGTCTCGGTCGGTTTCATTTAGTCCTGCTACCAGTTGCTCCCGCTCGGTTCTTGTGAGGATTGGAATTTGCGATGCATTGGTATCCGGTAAAACCACTACTGCCTGTAGCAGCGTTTTGTAGTTCTCCGCGAGCTGCGTGACCGTCGAATCTTCAAATAGATCCGGGTTGTATTTTAGAACGCCACCATAGGCCCCGGACTTCTCAATGAGCTCGATTGACAACTCAAATTGACCTTCTTGTTGTGGAATCCAGAACTGTTCCAGAACCAGACCCGCAAACTCGGTTTGCACGCCGGACTCCCCGTATCCGACGATCTCTTCGAGTCCCGCGATTTCTTTGAACTTTTGGAGAATAAATACGGTTTGGAATACAGGTGTGCGCGAAAAATCACGATTTGGGTGCAGCTTTTCGACTATTAGCGGGAAAGGATAATTTCCATGACGTATGCCGTCGACGACCGCTTGGCGGACCTGTGCAAGAATTTCCCGGAAGGTTGGGTCATTGTGAAACGACCCTAACAGCGGAATCATGTTGATAAAGTCACCAACGATATTGCCGAACTCCGGGCGATCGCGACCGTACGTCGGCGACCCAACAATAACCTCCTGTTGACCGGTATATCGGTGTAAAAGAATGTGATAGGCTGTCAGCAGAACAACGTATGGAGTTGTATTTTCTGCGGCGGCTAGAACGCGTACCGCCTTGCTGAGTTCCGCGCCCAGATCGACAGGAACCGATGCACCTATTTCAATTAACGAAGCCTGTCGCGGACGATCGGTTGGCAAGTTGAGAGACGAATGGAGGCCCGAAAGTTTGGATATCCAATAGTCTTCGTGTTCCTTCCCCTCGGGACTCGAGAGCATTGCTTCCTGCCAACGTGCGTGTTCGAGAATATCGTGCCCGGGACGGGGCGGCGGCGGCGCAGTTCCGCCCCTTTCTGATGGATAGATTTGACGCAAATCGTCTAATAGCAGGAAGAGTGACCAACCGTCCGCGGCAATGTGGTGGACGCTGAAAACTAGCACGTAGTCGTCAACCTCACGCGAAAACAGGTCGACTCGCATGAGCGGACCGTTTTGCAGGTCGAACGGGGCTCGAGAAGCCTCAAGAACTTCTTTTCGCAGCGCTGGCAATTCGATACCGGGCCGACTATGAAGTTCGAAATGGACCGGCATATAGCCATGAACCACTTGGTTAAGACCATTCAAATCGGCGCGAAATGTAGTGCGTAACGAAGCGTGCCGATCTACCAACGCTTGGAACGAGCGGCGCAAAGCAGGCAGATCAATTGAGGACCGAATCCGAGCTGAAAAGACCACGTTGTACGCGGCGCTCCCAGGGTTCGCCTGATGCACGAACCAAAGGGCTCGCTGCCCATGGGAGGCCGCTTGAGTGACAGTTTCGCGGGTGGCGCGCTCGCGCCAGTCGACTAGAATCGTATCTTTTTGCGATGCCAGCTGCGATCGCAAATTCTCGGTGAGGGTCCCTTTTGTCGCTCGATACCGAAGCCGGCTTCCTTCGCCCCAGACCGTCACCCCTTGTTCGCGAAGGGTATCCATCAATGCGATTTTATCGCTCACAGCACACCCTCCTCAAATTCGAGAACCGGTGCATTTGACCCTCTTGACATGTCAGGAGTTTGCATTGTGGCCAGCAGCTCGGTTATCCATTCTGTTAGCTCCGCAGGCGTTGGACCCTGAATGAGCTGCGCCATTGCGACACTCACACCCAAGTCGACATCGATTTGGTTCTTCAACTCGATCGACATGAGTGAGTCGAAACCCATCGCCGATATTGGCTTTTGGGGTTCAACCGAGTCAATCGGTACCTTGAGAATTCGGGCTATTACCTGCTTCAGATAATCCTGTACGAGGGTCGAGCGGTTACCGGCGTTCGTGGCCAGGATTCGCTCGCGGGTCTCGACGTCAGCGCTCTTAGCGGGAGATGTCGAACCTTCCCCAGAAACCAGCAGCGACAGATAAGGGGCGATTGCCATATCGCCGTAGGAGCGCCGCCACTCCTTCCAATCGATAGGCATGACTCCGACTTGGATATCCCCTTCATCCAGGAATAGTTCCATGGCCTCCAAAGCTTCCTGATTCGACAATGTGCCGATCCCTTTCGTGGCTCCAGTCCGGCCATGGCGTTTCGATTCCTGTTCAGTCTGAAAACGGGTGGCCATTCCCGCTTGCTCCCAGGTACCCCAGTTCACACTCAGCGCCGGGAGACCCATCGCTCGCCGATGGTGAGCAAGCGTATCAAGGAAAACGTTCGCTGCCGAATAACCTCCCATCATTGGCGAACCCAAGAGCGCTGACGAAGACGAAAATAGAACAAACAGTTCCAAAGGAACAGTTGCCAAGAACCGATGCAAAAGCCATCCTCCGATCATTTTGGGCGCCAAGACATCTCGTATTTGCTGCGGCGTCTGGTTGCAAAATGGTTCGTACTGCATCACGCCGGCGGCATGAAATACACCTCGTAGCGGCGGTTGACCGCCCAATAAGCATTGGTTAACGAGTTCCCGCACCGATTCCTCGTTTCCCATATCGACAATTTTTGTTTGCACGTTTGCGCCCCGTTTCTCCAGTTCGCGAATCGCCGCAATCCGGGATTCTTCGATCGATCCCCGCTCAAAGTTGTTCCATTGCTCGCGTGAGGGCATTGCCGTCCGTCCTGCCAAAGTCAAATGACGGGCGCCATGAGCGACCAGCCAATCGGCGATGACCAGTCCAATTCCACCTAACCCACCCGTGAGCAGATAATTTGCATCCGGCCGGATCGAGATCGGGTCAGACGTTGACCTCATTTTCGACCGCCGCCCCAAGCGGAGGACGTGCTCCCGTCCGCCGCGAAAAGCAAACTGGTCATCAGCGCTACGTTTCTCTAACCGTGCGGCCAGCATATCGGCCGCTGCGTCCGGAGTATCACTCGGATCAAGGTCAAGTTGCCCGCCCCAGAAGTCAGAACATTCCATCGCGATGGCGCGACCAAATCCCCAGAGCGGAGATTGAAGCAAGGAAATAGGGGAAGGCTTCGAATCTGCAGGTTGCGCACCTGCGGTGATCAACCACAGCTTCGGAGGAACCGTTAGCCGCAGGCGATCGAGCGATTGCGCGACCCTCAAAACGCTGATCGGTCCGAGTGACTGAGCATCTTGAAGAGCTGCTAGGTCAGCGCGTTCGAGGGTTTGCGCGTCAAGACTCCACAGATGCACAACACGCTTTAGCTCAGGTGTCAGCTTCCTTGCTTCGGAGAAGATTTGGTCATAATCAGAGGCTTGGTCGCGCCGAATCGTAATGAGTGCTTCGCCCGAACGGGAGAATTGATCCCCGTAATCCACACACAGGCATGTTGCTCCTCGTCCTCTCAGTCGTGCGCACAGTGCGTCGCCAACCCCTTGACGATCGCGAAAAATGACCCATGTTCCGGTCGCCGATGCGTCTGGAGCCCGTTCGAGATCCCTGTCACTCGGAATCCATCGAGGTTCGTAAAGCCAGTTCTGCACGTTTCGGAGCGCCTTCTCTTGTTGTTTCGAGTCCAAGTACCACAGCCGCGCTCCGATCGTCTCTGTGATGAGGTTTCCGGCGAGGTCGAACACTTTGACGTCGCCGACTAGGGTGTTATCCGCAGTAGAGTCCCTGCCGCGAATTTTTGCATAAGCGTAGAATCTTCTGCCCTCAGGCCGCCGATATAGTCGGACTTCGTCGATACCCGCACCGACAAAGGCACCACCAAGAGCATCGTTCGATTTTTCAAGAGGAATCGTTGCGGTGAGGATGTGCCCCAAACTATCCGCAAGAGCCGGGTGAAAAACATAACTCGAGGTCTCTTGTTCGATGCCGATTGGGATTGTCACCTCGCTTAACGCTTCTCCGTTTCCCTGCCAGATCCGAGTGACGCCTTGAAAGCAGGGTCCCCACTGGTTGCCCCGATCGCTTTGCAATCGATAGAACTCGCTCCCATCCAAGGAACGGGTCAAGTTCCTTTGAAGTGCTACTCGTTCGAGTTCGTTCCATTTCTCATCCGGAATCCGGATCTCTCCGGTTCTCAGCGCACCCGTGGCGTGCAGTGTCCAATTCGTATTTCGATTTTTTCTTCGGCTGTGGATCTGGAACTCAATGATTCCTGAACCCTGTTGCGCGAGGCGAGTTTGGATCTCAAATGTTCGACCCGACTTAAGTTGCAGTGGTCTCGCTATGTCGATCCGTGTCAAAACCACTGGCAATTCCGAAATCGCTTCGACGGCGGCAGCAATGGCCATTTCGACATACGCAGTCGCAGGGACGACGGATACGCCTTGTACGCGGTGGTCGTCGATCCAGGAGACTTTTTCCAGACTGATCTCGCCAAACCAGATATGCTCTCCTGGATGGAATGCCAGAGGTACATGCGTTCCAAGTAAGGGATGACCGTCAGTCCGTTTGAGGTCGGGGTCAGGGCTCGAGACGGGAATCCAGTGACGCTTCCGTTGAAATTGATAGTTCGGTAGCGTAACGCTTTTGCGACGATACGGTTTATCATAGGACCGCCAATCGGGGGTTGCGCCCGAAACAAAGAGCGCTCCGAGGCTCGACAGCATTTGATAGTGATCCGTCACCGCCGGATTTAACGAAGTTAGCCATGTCGTCTCCGAGTCTTGCAGACATTGGCGACCAATGCGCGCAAGTGTCGAGGAAGGTCCGACTTCGAGGAAGGTCCGGATCCCGCGAGTGTGCAGAGTTCGCAGCGATTCTTGGAATTGGATTGGTTCGCGGAGCTGTCGACGCCAATATCGAGCATTCAACGGTAAATCTTCGTCCACCAGGTGCCCCGTAAGAGTGGAGATCATGTCTACTTTTGGGATGGCACACGGAAGGCCTTCGGCAAATCGCTCTAGTTCTCCCAGGATCGGCTCAACAAGCGGTGAATGGAGCGCGTGCGAAGACGACACCAATTGCGCATCGATGCTCAGGGAGCGGAAACGTTCAATTAAACGGTGAATAGCGTCCGATCTCCCAGAAATTACCGTGTTTTGTGGCGAGTTTACTTCGGCGATAGCGACCAAATCGGCATAGCTTGTGATTTCCTTCCGTACTAGTTCCTGTCCGGAGAACACGCGGGCTATCGCACCATCCCGGGGTAAATTTTGAATGAGGCGCGATCGGAAGGCTACTAAACTTATCGCGTCCTCGAGAGCCATCGCCCCTGCAATACAGGCGCCTACATATTCGCCTACGCCGTGGCCAAGGATCGCTGACGCTTCAATTCCCCAAGAACGCCACAGGGAAGCAAGCGCATACTCGAGTGCGAACAGAGCTGGTTGGCTGTAGCGAATTTCATCGGGAATGATCTCAGATTCAAAATGGTCAACGTAGTGGAGGAGTTTCAATAAAGGACGATCGCAGTGCTTGGTAAGCGCAACTGCGCATTCCTCAATCGCATTGCGGAATATCGGTTCGGTTTCATACAGGGTCCGTCCCGCGCCCCTCTGTTCCGTTCCTTGCCCAGCAAACAAAAATGCGACTCTGGAGTCGGAGCGAACGCGCCCGTGCACGAGTTCGGAATTCAATTGACCCAGAGCGAAATCATTGAGCGATTTGCACGCTATCGCAATCTCTGGCGCTGAAAAAGCCAAGCGGTGGGAGAGGGGTGATCGGTCTGCCATAGCCGAATGACAGATGTCCGCTAAAAATTGTTCTGTGCCTTCTCCGAAATGCTTGGAGTACGTCAAAGCTAGTTCCTTCAACGCAGGCTCGGTGTCGGCAGAAAGAACAAACAGGTGGACTGAACGATCCTCCCGCGCCGGTTCGGTATCTAACTGCTTTTCAGGAGGTGGCTCTTCCAGAACAACGTGGGCATTCGTGCCGCTAAACCCGAACGAACTTACTCCTGCCAGACGCGGACGCCAGGATCGGGGCCAACTCACCGTTTGAGTGCAAATCTCGATCGGTGCCTGACCTAAGGAAATTCGTGAGCTGAGCTTTTGAAAATGAAGCTGAGGCGGTATTTCCTGATGCCCCATCGATAGGACCACCTTGATTAGGCCCGCGATGCCCGCGGCTGACTCAAGATGTCCTAGGTTGGTTTTTACCGATCCTACACGCAACGGCTGATTTGTCGGGCGATTCTTACCAAGAACCTTCGCCAAAGCTTCGAGTTCGATTGGGTCGCCGATCGCGGTTCCGGTGCCATGGGCTTCCACGTAGTCCACATCTTCAGGTTGGATGCGAGCAGCCTTCAACGCGGCTCGAACCACGCTCTGTTGCGCCAGCCCGTTGGGAACGGTCAATCCGCTACTTGCACCATCCTGATTGACTGCACTGCCGCGGATCAGGGCCATGATTCGGTCTCCTGCCGCCACTGCGTTGTGAAGACGTTTCAACGCAACGACGCCGCACCCTTCCGCTCTTACGAAGCCATCCGCCCTCTCATCGAAAGTCTTGCATCGTCCATCCATCGCCATCATGCCCCACTTTGCAAAACAGACGAACGGTTCGGGTGTAAGAAGCATGTTGACCCCGCCGGCCAGTGCCAGGTCGCACTCGCGCGCGCGAAGACTCTGGCAGGCTAGATGGACAGCGACCAACGAGGACGAACACGCCGTATCAATTGCGATGGATGGCCCGGTGAAACCGAACACAAAAGAAAGCCTGCCCGCTGCGACGTTTAGTGCTCCACCGGTGGCAGTATAGACATCGAGACTCGCTGAGCTGTTTGCCGCCAATCGAGCGTAATCGGAAGTTGTTATCCCGACAAATACTCCTGTCGGCGATCCTCGCAGACTATTTGCGGCAATCCCCGCGTTTTCCAAAGCTTCCCAAGTGACTTCCAGCAGAAGTCGCTGTTGGGGATCCATGCTCTCGGCTTCCCTGCCTGAGATGCCAAAAAGCCCTGCGTCAAAGCGGTCGACCTGATCCAGAAAGCCGCCAAACGGCGCGTGCATTTTACCGGGCGCGGACGGGTCCGGATCGTAGTATGCGTCCTTGTCCCAACGATCGGGCGGCACTTCTTTGATCGCATCGACGCCATGGCTCAAAAGTTTCCAATAGGCTTCGGGATTGTCGGCCCCTGGGAATCTGCATGAAAGGCCGACGACAGCGATCGGTTCGTCCTGGGAGCGTTCGGCAATTTCGAGACGGCTTTGGAGCGAATCAATCGCCTCCATAGCTTTTCGCAAAAGGACCTTACGCTCGCCTTCTTGGCGAGCGGCAATGTTGAGATCTGCCATTTACGACTTTGGTTGGTTAGTGCTCGCTTCGGATACACGACGAGCTACCGCCATTTGTGCCGGTTTGCCGGATGCACGCACTCCTTGTTTCTCCAGGCTCAATGAATGGGTGACATTCATTACGGTTAATCGACATTGGGCGCAATTTATTTAGCTAAATTGTCTTGCAGAACGCGAATAAATTGCAAAATGCAGACCTGCCCCAAAAAAAGCAAGTGTCTCCTCCAGCGTTTTAGTGCGTTTGTAGAGTTCGTTTGTCTAGAGCGCCCAGGTTTTCTATAACACGGAACAGCCAAGAGGAAATCGTTTGGATGAATTTGGAAATCGTGAAAGGGGATTCCGCGTTGTTTACCCGCCGGGACGTGCAGATTTGGGGAATCTGGTTAACCGCGCCCGATTCGGTGGTCGGTCAGTATCAACTATTGCTTTCCGTCGACGAACGTCAACGGTCGGATCGGTTCGGCTCCGCAAAGTTGAAGAGCCTCTATGTTTTATCAAGGAGCGGATTGCGGATCTTGCTCGGCCACTATCTCAATTCATCGCCAGAAAAGATAGAGTTGACTCACAGGCCAAACGGGAAGCCGGAGTTGCGAAGTGCGGTACCGCTGCGGTTCAACGTTTCGCATTCAGGGCAGATGGCGGTCTACGCGTTCACGGTTGGCTGTGAATTGGGTATAGACATCGAAGAACTCCGTCCGCTGGAAGATGCAGAGGCGATCGCGGCACGCCACTTTTCGAACGCCGAGATTAGTGAATTACGATCTCTGGAAGGTGAGGAGAGAAACCTGGCGTTTTTCCGATGTTGGACGCGAAAAGAGGCCTATCTGAAAGCGATCGGTGAGGGGCTTACCGTCCCGCTCGATTTGTTTCAGGTCACTCTCCTTCCGGAGACGCCGGCGCGGCTGGTTCACATTGGAGGGGATATCGCGGCTGCCGGCGATTGGATATTTCACAACCTCGACATGGCCCCGGGATACGTCGGAGCTTACGTTTACCGCGACAAGCTGCGTCCGGTCACGATCTATCCGATGATTCGAGCCGACGAGCTCCCGGAATTGCTAGCGTAGTCTCGCGCCCATTCTGCTTGGCGAAAATTAATGAAAATCACTGAATTGAGAAGTTCGTATGATGAAGTAGGCGGGATCGTCCATTTTGGACGGATGATCGACAAAATACGTCTCTGTGCGGCTGGGGATCTGCCTGGCCAGTACCATGCGTACCTTGGCGAGACAAACCCGTACGCTTTTGATAGCCGCTGTTGCCGGTTTCTGAAAATCGATTACGGCGCATTTGCGACACAGGTGAAAGAAGGCGAATCGGACGAAGCGCTTTTCGAATGGGCCTGCAATCGCGGGCGGAAACCATCGGAATTCGAGATTGAGGTCTGGAACGGTTTCATGAAAAAACGGGGCTGGCGAGACAGAACCGCAAAAACGCTGCAGCAAGAAGCGAAAGAGTCCGGAATCTCGGATCGCGTTGTGGCTACGTTTTTCGATTTGTACGATGCAGAGGAGGGTCGGCCGTCCCGTTTTCCGAACGATTCGCCAGCAACCGGAATCCCACCGGCGCCGGATCGGGTTACGGTGATCCCAGGATTGCGGAGCCCGAGGGAGACGGTCGGGGGTGTCTACCATTTTGGCCGCATGCTGGATAAAATCCGATTGCATCACCGCGGAAAACTTCCCGGGCCGTGGGCTGAGGCGAAGGGTGCTGTGGGCGGATTCGACGGTATCTGTTGCCGCTTCCTGCAGATCGACTATGCCGCTGTGGAAGAAGAGACTCTAAAAGGGCTGGGAGACTCCGAGTTGTTCGAATGGGCGACGACAGCAGGGCGCAGGCCGAACGACGAAGAAATCGAAATCTGGAACGCCTATCTTTCAAAGCGATGCTGGCGCGACAAGTACATCCACCGAGTGCACGCCCGCCTTGGGGAAGTCGGAATGGCCGTTGGTTCGGTGTACACTATGTTCGACTTCATCGACCTCGATGAGGGTCGACCCTACCAAGCCTGACCAATTCCGCATTTCCCACTCACCGGGAAAGAATCTGCGCTGCGATTTCGAACGACCGCAAACGGGCCTGATGATCGTAAAAATGGCCCGCCAGGATGATTTCGTCGGTCCCTGTTTCGGTAATGAATGCACGGAGCGCCGCTTCCACGGCTGCCGGAGAACCGACTGCGGAACAGGAGAGCGCGTGATTGACCTGCGCGATCTCAAACGAAGACGCGTACTCAGTTATATTGTCAATCGGAGGTGGAACCTGGCTCGGCATACCGCGACGAAGATTGACAAACGATTGTTGAGCGGAAGTGAACAAGCGAGTCGCTTCCTGCTCTGTGTCCGCAGCAAAGACGTTTGCAGCGACCATCGTATGGGGATGGGCAAGGTGAGTGGAAGGTTTAAACAGCTCACGGTAAATCGCGAGGGCCTGCATCAGGTTATCCGGCGCAAAGTGGGACGCAAAGGCGAACGGCAACCCGAGTTGCGCTGCCAGTTGTGCGCTGAAAAGACTCGAACCGAGCAACCAAATTGGCACACCGTTCCCACCACCTGGGAGCGCCTGGATCCGGAGCCCGTCTACGGAAGGCTCGGTATAGATCAAGAGCTCCTGCACATCGCGTGGAAACGAGTCGGCGCTGGCAACCGGATCACGCCGCAGCGCTCTCGCTGTGGACATATCCGTCCCGGGCGCCCGACCGAGTCCGAGATCGATTCGATCGGGATAAAGCGCTGCCAACGTACAGAATTGCTCGGCGATGACGAGTGGAGAGTGATTCGGAAGCATAATGCCGCCAGACCCGACACGGATTGTTTTGGTCCCGTTGGCGACATAGCCGATCACGACAGCTGTCGCCGCACTTGCTATCCCCGGCATATTATGGTGCTCAGCAAGCCAGTAACGTTTATACCCCCAGCTTTCCGCGTGTCGGGCGAGATCGAGGGCGTTGTGCAAAGCGTCGGCAGCGGTTTTACCCTCTGCGACCGGCGCGAGGTCGAGAACCGAAAAGGGAATCATTAGTAACTCGGTAAGATACAATCGACCGAACGCAAGCCGGGAACAGATTTCGGCCCGATACGTTGGCGATTCGGAAAATTGGTCCAAAAATTTGGACCGGTTCGGCAAAAATTGCCGTCGGGTTTACTGCAAACTTATTCCTGAGCGGATTCCGGGAATTTCTGCGGTATTGCAATATTGGGATCGATTTCTCCCGGAATCGGGAAAATGCACGCTCTATCAACGACTTCCATCTGAAAGAACCGTATCGTAACTCTCTAATTTACCTCGGGTTATGATTGAGTGAATCAAGTTGGCATCGATTGTGCTTTACCTCCCATCATGAGAGAGGTAGCAACAGGTTTCCTAATGCTAATGGTCTGCGGTTCGCTGTATCTCCAAAGCGATCCGCTGATATGGGATAACCTGGTTCGCTTAGTGGGGCGGATCGTTGGTTGAATGTAGGGAACCATCGTGATGACCAGGATCGAACACGCCTCGGGGAACTTGTAAGTGTCGCTCACCTAGCAACTAAAGCGGCGCAGCGGGTTCATTAGCACGAAGACAAAGAATCAAAGAATACCAACGACACATATGATAACGATCGAGCAAAAACCGAATCAATGGATCGACTCAATTCTAAAGAGACAGGGCGCGACTGTTAAATCGAAGAAATCGAATGGCCTAACAAATTCGCGCCGCCGCAGCGCTGGTCACGATCGACCGCTGAATGTCCTTGGATGCCTGGCGCTGATCCACGCGGTGCGAACGGCAGAGGCGGCGAGCAAGCGGTAAATGATGTTAGCGCCGCCGCGCGACGCGTAGCGGCTATTTTCGGTGACGAGAGAAAGAGACGCCGGTTCTTCTCTTCGTCGGTCCACTCAATGATTTACTTATCCGTCGCTGGCAATCCAACAGTGCGACCGTCGAACCCGGCAGCCTGAAAATAGCAGGTATCGCCTACCAGTTGATAGCTTAGCTTGGTTCGCATTCCCGAGGCGCTAGCTTCCGATTCTTTGATTCCGCGTTGGAAAGGGATTGTCTCCGGACCTCCCATCAGTGATTCAACGATCACCCGGTTTTTGAGCTGACCTTTTGAGGAAAGGTCGAACTTGAGGATGTGCGCCAGAGTCGGCGCGATATCCGCGTTGCTGACTGGCGCTTTGTCGATGTACCCCTTTTTAAAATCTGGCCCGATCGCTTCCATGTTGTTCAGCGTGTCCGCTCGGCTAAAACTCCCGTGCATGCCCTGGCCCTCTTGTAACCCGGCATCGCAAACAGTTACCGCCGATTGAAGCGGATCCGATACGTCCTCAGAAAAGCTGCGAAAGTTGACGACGATGCCTGGGACCGGCAGAGCTGTAGACCCTTTTAATTTAATATCGCTTAGCGTGAGCGCACCTTTAATTTGGCCAAACTCAGGGTCTGTAAATACACCGCTGACGTAGTCCAGGCTGGTTAGAAAATCGACCAGATCCTGCACGAACGCCGGGCTGCGATAATTTAAATAAATTAAATCGGATCCGCCGTTTGCAGCGACGACCACTTCCGCATCCGTCGGCGTGGCGATTGCGCCTGTCCCGCCAATAAAGCAATTTCCTGAAAACGGCCGGACGGATTTCTCTGCCGTCGGTTGCCCTATTGTCGGGTCAACCATTCTGTATTGTTCTGTGGCGCCAATCGTTACTGTGTAATCCGAATCGAAGATCGGAAGATTCAGGTGGTGTGCAAGGTCGATAGCGAGGAAACCGGGCGGCAGAAATCCGCTGTTCACTTCCTGACGAGCGTTCGCATCTCGGTAAGTTTGTGTCGCTGCGTAGCTGGTGGTGAACGCTTTACCGGTTGAGTCGATCTCATGTTTGCTGATCGTCGAAAACCCGTGATCAGAAGTGATAAAAATGTCGGTGTCATTAGCGAGGCTCGGTGTTGCCGCAACGAAGTTCATGATCTGGAGAAGATCGTCATCCGCATTGTGGATGGCCGCTTTTGACGTCGCTCCGTTGATTCCCGGGGTAAGCCGGTTCAGGCTGTCCCCTTGGTTATGCTGCGTCCCGTCCGGATCACGCGACCAGAAGACCGCTACGAATGGCTTCCCCTCTTTTGCGAACAAAGGAAGCACAACTTTCGTGAATGCATCGGCGAAATATTGCTGTTGAACCCTGTTCGCCTCTAGGGTTCCTGGGGTGGAGCTATTGCCGGTGAATCCGTTATCTTTTTGCGTTTTCGCGGGTCCACCGTTTGATCGATCTGGGGCGATCACGGCGAGCTGGGCTTCAACGAGAGCTTTTGAAATTTTAGGATCGAGCGGGATACCGCCGCTCTTACCCGTGGTGTCGTCTATAATGACGGTTGCCGGAACGGAGACATTGCCACGGGATGGGGCTGCCTCCCCTGCATCCTGTATCAGGACTGGACCCAATTTGCCGATTGCGGCCGTATTATAGCCGTGCTTTGTCGCAACCGAAATCAACGTCTCTTCGTTTAGATAGTTTCCTCCAAAATGTTCATCCAGGTTTCCGAGCACACGATCATTTTCGATGAACGGCACCTGCGTCTCTCCCGCGACAGAAAGGGGGTAGCCGGCATATAGAAAATTTCCGAAATCTCCGGTATCCCCCAAGTTATGTCCGGTTGCGATGGCAGACGCATTCGGTGTGGTGAGGGTCGGAAAAAGCGCATGGCTATTTTCAAAAAACACGCCCTTCTGGCGGATCAGATTCATTGTCGGAGCATCCGCGCTGTTGACGGAGCCTTGCCGAAGCCCATCCGCGACAAAAAGAATCACGTTGCGCGCCTCCGACTCGGCGACACTGCACAAGAAAATCAAAAGAGCCCACGTGATCGCGAGAATCGATCGTTTGCAGCTAAACAAAGGGTATGAACAGCGCTGCAGCCTGAATAAGAGGAGCATATCGATCATAAATACCGGGATTTTAGCGGCGCGATGTGAAACACTCTTAGTTGGTTGTCGCAATTGAGCGTCAACCCAGCCTTTACTGCCACTAACTTCGCACGCAAGAATGTTCCATTTCATGAACTTTGCGAACCCCCATCGTCGCCTTAACGCCCTCACCGGCGATTGGATACTTGTTTCTCCCCAACGCACTTCCCGCCCATGGCAAGGGAAACAAGAATCTGTCACGTCTGCCACACGACCACAGTATGATCCGAAGTGTTACCTCTGTCCCGGAAACAACCGTGCAGGCGGGGCAAAAAATCCGACATACGATTCGACATTCGTTTTCACGAATGATTTCGCGGCGATCACCCCCAATGTTGAGACCACCGAAGTCAACGAGGGTTTGTTGCGAGCGCGATCTGTCTCCGGCACCTGTCGAGTCATTTGCTTTTCACCTCGACACGATTGGACTCTGCCGGAAATGCCGGTCGAAGCTATCTGCGGCGTGGTGGATGTCTGGGCTGAACAGACCGAAGAGCTCGGACGTGAATATCGATGGATCCAGGTCTTCGAGAATAAGGGGGATATTATGGGATGTTCAAACCCGCACCCACACGGTCAGATTTGGGCGAGTGATTTCCTTCCAAACGAGCCGGCCAAAGAAGAGAAGCGCCAGTTGGCGCATTTTCATGAATCAGGTTCGGTTCTTTTACTCGATTATTTGAAACTCGAACTAGAGCAGGAACGGGAAGTCCGGGTCGTCGTTGAAAACGCAGACTGGGTCGCCATGGTGCCCTATTGGGCGACCTGGCCATACGAAATTCTGTTGATACCCAGGCGACGGGTGGGTCACTTGCCCGATTTGACCAATTCCGAAAGGCTTTCGCTCGCCCAAATTATGAAACGTCTTCTGACTCGTTACGATAACCTCTTTGAGGTCTCGTTCCCGTATTCGATGGGCTGGCATGGGGCGCCGTTCGGCTCGAATGAAACTGAGCACTGGCAGCTTCACGCGCACTTCTACCCGCCGCTATTGCGCTCCGCGACGGTGAAAAAATTTATGGTCGGTTACGAGATGCTCGGTGAGGCACAGCGCGATTTGACTCCCGAACAGGTTGCTGAGACCCTTCGCAACCAGTCCGAATCTCATTTTAAGGAGAAACGCTCATGAAAATTCTTGTGACCGGCGGAGCCGGGTACATCGGCAGTGTGGTTGTCGAGGAGCTGATCAGCAAAGGAGAGTCCGTTGTGGTGTTCGACAACTTGTCTCAAGGGCACCGGGAGGCTGTGCATCCCAAAGCGCAGTTTGTCGAAGGAGATCTCTCAAATCGGGAACAGATCGACGCAGTTCTCACCCAGCATCGTCCAGATGCAGTAATGCATTTCGCTTCGAAGACGCTCGTTGGAGAGTCGATGCAAAACCCGTTCTTTTACTTGGGAGACAATGTAACGAACGGTCTCAATCTCTTCCAAAGCACGGTCGACCATGGTGTCAAACGGGTAATTCTCTCCTCCACGGCCAATCTTTTCGATCAGCCGGAGAGAATGCCGATCGACGAGTCGGAACGGATCCTCCCTGGCAGTCCGTACGGCGAATCGAAATTCATCCTGGAGCGGTTACTGCACTGGCTCGACAGGATTTATGGTGTCCGTTTTGCTTGTTTGCGATACTTTAACGCCGCCGGTGCAACTCCGACTCGGGGCGAAGACCATTATCCCGAACTGCACCTTATTCCGATCGTGATTCAAGTCGCGATGGGGAAACGGGAAAAGGCGCTCATATTCGGTTCTGACTATCCCACGCGCGATGGTACCTGCGTGCGGGACTATGTGCATGTTGTTGATCTGGCTCAGGCACATATTCTGGCGCTTGAGGCGCTGGACAAAGGGAGCCGCTCTTACAACCTCGGGAATGGGGAGGGATTTACGGTGAAGGAAGTGGTTGATACAGTACGCGAAGTGACTGGCACGAAGATCAGCACGGAAATCGCGCCCCGCCGAGCGGGAGACCCCGCCGTCCTCGTCGCGGCAAGCGGCAAAATCCGGAAAGAGCTTGGTTGGAGCCCTCGGTTCCCTCACGTACGCGAAATCATTGAAAGCGCTTGGCGCTGGCATGCCGCAAATCCAAATGGGTACTCGCGTTCGACCGCGGGCGTTCCTCAGGCCAACTGAGAACGTCCGTTCTGTTTCTCCCCTGGTTTCTTCTGATTTGGCATCTCAGCTCATTCTGGTCCATAGATCCCCAGTACAGTTACGGGTCACTCCAGTGATCGCTTGCTTTATTGCGGAATTGGCAAGTACGTGAGCCCGGAGTTGGCGGATCCTTAACTCGTGAAGAGTATTCTGCGCCCAATCGGTTGCGGCGAATTTTGTTAGGTTAACGGAATGTTGGCCAACAAAGTGTTGAAATTCTAATCTTCGGCGCGCAAAGCGAGCAGGAGGCTCGCGACGCCATCAAGGCAAAACTGGCGACCTTCGTTCGTATGAATACGCCGCACAGAAGTTCCTAGCCTGAACATCTCAGAAGTTTTTCAAACTTGTAGGGTGCGCATTTCTCACAGGGATCAGAGGAATGCGGGATAATTCGAGAATTTTACGAGTACTTTGGCTAGTAAGAACCAGCCGCGCAGATCGGCTCGCAGAGCCGATCTTTGACGTGGTGGATATTGCATCTCATGCAATATCCAGGCTAGCTTCTACCGATGATAACGATTGAGCGGCTCTCCAAAAGATTTGGCGCATTCACCGCTCTCGACCGGGTCGACTTCGTTATTAAAGGGGGCGATCTATTTTTCCTTTTGGGTCCAAGCGGCTGCGGCAAGACAACCCTGTTGCGGCATATCGCCGGATTTTATATGCCGGACGAAGGCCGGATTCTATTCGACGCCAAGGACGTTACAAGCGTGCCTCCGCATCTTCGAAATGCTGCGATGGTATTTCAGAACTATGCATTGTGGCCACATTTGACGGTCGAAAAGAATGTCGCGTTCGGTCTCGAGGAACGCAGGCTTGCTAAGACAGAAATCGATCGACGTGTAAATGAAGCGCTCGAAGCTGTCCGGCTCGAGGGTTTTGCCAAGCGGAAGATACATGAGATTTCCGGGGGCCAACAACAACGGGTCGCCTTGGCGCGTGCGCTGGTCGTCCGACCTGCTTGCCTCCTCCTGGACGAACCATTGTCAAACCTCGACACTAAACTCCGCCTTGAGATGCGAGCTGAGATCCGGCGGATCTGCCGAGAGTTTAAACTGACCGCTGTATACGTTACTCATGATCAGCAGGAGGCTCTTGCGATCGCGGATCAAATGGCAATTTTGAATGCCGGGCAGTTGCTTCAGGTCGGAACTCCGACGGAAGTATATCGCCGTCCCAAAAACCGTTTTGTTGCCGAGTTTATCGGAGATGGAAACTTTCTAAACGGGCGCGTCGCTGACCGGAGAGACTTAATGCAAGTCGATCTCGGTAACCGCAACCTGTTGGTTCAGATTCCATCCACCGGTGCGCCAAGCGTCGGTTCCTCGTTGACACTCTGTTTGCGCCCCGAAATTTTCCGCGTCTCTGAATCGCCTCCATCAGGGCAGGCCTGGATCGCGACCCTGGTTGAAACCGCCTATCTCGGCCAGATTGCGCAGCACCTCTTTCGCTGTGGCGCCGATCTACTGAAGGTGACAGAGTTCAATCCGCGACCGGCTCACTATCGCCCGGGGATCGAATATTACCTGGGCTTCGATCCGGACGACATCATCCTGCTCGGCGAACAATGATCCGTCGACTTCTACCGATCCTGGTTGCTTTGGCTGTTCTCCTCTCGGTCCCTTTCTTATTTCGCCATCCGCAGATTGGAACGAACGCAGCCCAGGACAAACTCGTTATTGTTTCACCGCACAACGAGGCAATTCGGTTCGAGTTCACCCGCGCTTTCTCGGATTACTACCAGAAATTGACCGGGCGCACCGTCTACATCGATTGGAGGTTACCAGGCGGTACCACCGAGATTGTACGATATCTCAATTCGGAATTTGAAGCTTCGTTTCGCGACGAATGGACCCGGAAGTTGAAGCGCCCCTGGACCCGTGAAGTCCTGGACGGTTATTCCAACTCCCATTTGAACGCAGAAGTTGACGCCGGTTCAGATGCTCAACGCGCTCGATTCGCATTTCTCCATTCCAATGCCGGGTGCGGGATTGATTTGCTATTTGGCGGCGGGAGTTTCGACTTCATCAATATGGCTGGCCGTGGTCTTTTGGTGAATAGCGGGGTGCTGGCTCGGTTCCCTGAACTTTTCAGCGGAACAGGGGATTTATCCATTCCTCGAACGCTTGGAGGCGAGCAGTTCTGGGATTCCGAAGGGCGCTGGACCGGCGTTTGTCTTTCCGATTTTGGGATTTGCTACAACACCGATACTCTGCGTCGACTCGGAATAACCGTGCCGCCGACTCAATGGGTTGATTTGCAGGATGGCCGATTCTTTAATGCGATTGCGCTGGCAGATCCCACAAAAAGTGGATCGGTCGCCAAAGCGTTTGAACTGATTATTCAGCAGCAGATGAGTCAGCGACTAACAGAGCTGATCTCCTCGAACTCTGGTCTGCAAAAGACTGAGTTGGAAAAACAGGCCGTCCGTGAGGGATGGGCAAGGGGACTTCAGCTCCTGATTCGGCTTGCAGCGAATTCTCGATACTTCAGCGATGCCGCTCCGAAAATCCCTATCGATGTCGCCTATGGAGAGGCCGCTGCTGGGATGTGCATCGATTTTTATGGCCGGTTCGAGAGCGAAGCCGTGGCCGACAACAAGGGCCGAAGCAGGTTAAAATACGTTGGTGTCGTCGGTGGAACCTCCGTTGGAGCCGATTCTATCGCGCTGTTGCGCGGGTCTCCGCACTCGCAAGTGGCGAAGGCTTTCATTGATTTTGTTCTCACCGAAGAAGGCCAAAAACTCTGGAACTATCGGGTTGGTACACCCGGCGGTCCCGTGCGATTTGCGTTGAGACGACTTCCGATTCGCAAAGAGTTCTACCGACCGCCGCTTCAAGCATTCATGGCCGATGGCGACGCCGATCCCTATCGTTCGGGCCACGCTTTCGAGTACCACGAAGCGTGGACGGCGCCACTATTTTCCGCCATTCGGTTTCTGGTTCAGGTGATGTGTATTGATTCCCGCGAAGAGCTTGTGGCGGCTAGAATGAAAATCGGCAATCAGTCCTTCGATTCGCCCGCCTTTCAAAAACTGACCGATGTATCGCGCGTTCGTTATGATGTGGCGATGAGCGAAATCCGTCAGGCGCTCCAGTCGGCAGACCGCTTGAAAGAAGTTCTGCTGGCAGAAGAATTAACGACCTGGTTTCGTAATCAATATCGGCAAGCTGGAGGGCTGGCTGAACGGAGCAGATGAATGCTACACTTCCAGCCGGCGATCCGGGCGAAAAAAGCTTTATTGCCCTCCGAATACTCGATCGCATGCGGGTTTCCCTGCACTCCGTTAAAGGGGTTTCCCGCTGGAGCTTTTCTCTTTACATCGGGTCAATCCTGTTTTTCGCGATTTTCCTGCTCCTGCCAATTGCCGTGGCTGTTCAAGGCGCGTTTACCGACCAGACAGGCGCGTTTACTTTCGCCTATATCAGCGAGGTTTTTCGGAACCCGATTTATGTCGAAGGTTTTGTAAACGCTTTAAAACTCGCAATCGGCAGTACGGTTCTCGCATTTCTCATTGCTGCTCCTTTGGCTTGGATCAGCCAGAGATTCGAGTTCCCACTGAAGGGTGGTTTGTCGGCCTTTTTGTTATTTCCAATGATGTTGCCGCCGTTTGTTGGGGCAATTGGATTCAGGCAGCTTTTCGGCCAGGAAGGATCCGTTAACGCCATACTCCACGGTGTCGGACTGCTTCAGCCCGATCAAGTAATCGACTGGTTCAGCGCCGGACGCGAGTGGGGCATCGTATTGCTGAACGCGCTCCATCTCTATCCGATTCTGTACCTCAATATTGTCGCGGCGCTTGCCAATGTGGATCCGGTCCTGTCAGAGGCTGCAGAAAATCTCGGTTGCACGGGCTTCCGCTTGGCTTGGCGAGTGACTCTGCCGCTGGTGATGCCAGGCATTTTTTCCGGAGGGAGTATCGTTTTCATCTGGGCCTTCACTGAACTCGGCGTGCCATTGATGTTCGATTATTACCGGGTCACGCCCGTTCAGATTTTCAACGGGTTAAGCACAATCGATAGCAACCCGTTTACGTATGCCCTGGTCACTGTGACTCTTGCCGGTTCGGCTCTGATCTATCTGGCCATCCGATTTTTTGCCGGTACCCCGTCGCCCGCGATGCCTGGTCGCGGTGGGCATTTTGGACAAATTGTCCATCTGAGAGGAGTCCGGGGTCTCCTCTGCACTTTTTTTTTCCTGCTTGTTGCCGGCACAGCCCTTCTACCTCAGATCGGTGTAATTCTCGTGTCCTTCTCCAAGGATTGGTACCGGTCTGTTCTTCCCCATTCCTTCACCCTCGAACACTACGCTTATGCTCTCGGAAACGATCTTACGGTGCCCGCCATTAAGAATAGCCTCGTGTACGCCTCGTTATCGACTGCTCTTGATTTATTGCTTGGGGTTTCAATCGCTTGGTTGATCACCAGAACGCGAATTTTCGGGCGGACGCTGCTCGATGCGCTGACAATGCTTCCGCTTGCCGTTCCGGGTCTCATTCTGGCCTTCGGGTATCTCGCTCTTACTCGATCCGGCAGCCTTCTAAGCTTTCTGACACCGGCGGGAAGCCCCCTCATCCTCCTGGTTCTCGCATACGCGGTCCGTCGAATCCCGTATGTAGTCCGCTCCGCCGTGGCAGGCTTTCAACAAGCCAGCGAAACGCTCGAGGAAGCCGCACAAAGCGTGGGAGCCACCCCAATCCGCGCGTTGACACGCGTCACGATTCCGTTGATTAGCGCCAATCTTTTCTCGGGCGCAATCCTCGCGTTTGCGTTTGCAATGTTGGAGGTCTCCGATTCTCTCCTTTTAGCCCAGAAACAGGCGGATTATCCCATCGCCAAAGCCACCTATGAGCTCTCAAACATTCTTGGCGAAGGCCGTTATCTTGCGGCCGCCCTCGGCGTCTGGGCGATGTTCTTTCTCGGTCTGACGATCGCCGCCGCTGCTCAAGCAATCGGTGGACGCTTGGGTGCACTATTTAGGGGATAATTCGCCGAAGGGCTAGATATTGCGAAAAATGCCTTTCCACCCCACAACATATTGTATACTGTGGGCCAAAACCTTCCATGAACAGACACTATCGTTTGCCGCTGAGGACCCGACCGAAAAACGTGTCGACCACCGTTCGTCGACGCCGGAGTACGCCCAGTCTTGTGACGACCAGTCTAATTGCGGTTGGCGGGATTGCGGCGCTGTTGCCTTTGGTCTTGCCGCGTTTTTTGTGTACAAGCATTTCTCCCACAAAGGAGCCCGAGTTGTGACCTCGGCTCCGGTCTCGTCCGCTGCGCCTTCCCCAGCTGCTACACCGTTTGTTGCGACAACTGACGTTCTAAAGCCGCTGTCGGACCCAAACCATCCTGGTTCTCCGGCACCTGCTCCAACGGTTGCCACTGGGATTCAGAGCCCATCGACGCCTACTTTGACCTCAACGTCGACTCCAACTTCTTCGGGTGCTTCAGTCAGCCAGAACGAAAAGAAGACGGAGGCGACTCCGGTAGATCAGCAGGAAAAAGCGAACTTGAAAACGGCGCGGAAGAGCCTCGAAAAGAAGAGGCAAACTGCAGAGCGAAAACGGGCACGCCTTGAGCACCAATATCAGAATCACGAAATTTCGACCGCCGATTACAATAAGGGCGAGCAGGAATACAAAGACGAGATCCAGAAGTACCGGAAGGAAATGAGCACGGAGTAGGTTTAATCGATCAGTTTTCTCCGGACTCGCACATGCGCCCAAAATCCGAGGACGATTCCGTAACCGAGAATTACGGCTAAATGCTCCAAGCCTTGCATCGCCGAATAGCGATTCCACGCCACCATTTGCAGCAAGCTCACCCCGTGAAAGAAGGGCGAGACCTGAACGATGGTTCCAAGAACTGGATTATCGCCAATCGGAAAGAATGTGCCGGATATGAAATACATTGGCGCGATTAGAAACGAATAAACGGTTTGGAACTGGTTGATGTTCCGAACATAGGTCGACGCGAGAAGGCCGATTGCACCGCAAGGGATAGAAAGAATTGCCCCAATGAATGGGAATAGAAAAACAGCCCAGGGATTGGGCAACAATCTCAGCGCTACCAACACAAGGCCAACTCCCCCAGCCATTAAACCGGCTCTGATCGATAGCCAGATAAATTCCCCCAGTACAACTTCTCGAGTCCCGATCGGTGTGGTTAGCATCGCCTTGAAAACGGACTCAAACGCCATCCTGACATAAAAGCCGTAGCTGCATTCGAAAAATGCGGTGAACAGCACTGTGGTTGCCGCCATTCCAGGTGCGAGGTACTGAGCGTAACTCAATCCGTGGATGCTGCCGATAAACGGCGAAAGGCCCATTCCGAGCGCGGTCATCATCAACGCGGGGTCGGCAAGCGTCGGAGAAATATTTGCAAGGAAGTCTTTGCGATAGACGACCCAGTTTCTGACAACCACTGACCATGCTAGCCTGAGGGCAATCAGGAGTTCACGCATCTTCACTCAGTTGCTCTCCGGTGAGTTTCAGATAGACATCCTCGAGATTCGCCGGACGCATTTGAATCGCTGTCACCCGCGAAGCGGCCTGTAGCGTGATAAGATCTTCAATTTGTGGCGCACGGACGCAATATTGTTTTGCCTGGAAAAACGTCTGCCAGTTTGGCGCCAGATGGGTTTTGAGGACACTTTCCTGGTCCGATTCAAATATGCCGACAAACCCCGGTGTCTCTGTCTGGATTAGCTCTTTTGGCGACCCTGTTGCAACAGCAACGCCATGATTGAGTATGACCACCTCGTCGCAGAGAAGTTCCGCTTCGTGCATATAGTGTGTGGTTACGAGAACGGTTTTGCCGGCCTCGCGATAGTAAAGTACCTTTTCCCATAAGAGATGGCGCACCGCTGGATCGAGTCCTGTGGTCGGCTCATCGAGAATCAGCAGTTCCGGATCGGAAAGCAGAGCCCGCACAAATGTGAGTCTTCTTTTCATCCCTCCGGAGAGCGATTTAATCTGAGCATCGCGCTTATGACCAAGTGACATATGCTCCAATAGGTCCTCGATCCGGTTCTGCGGATCCCTGACAGACTGGAATCGCGCATAGATATCCATATTTTCGAACACGGTGAGGCCTTCATCGAGCGCGTTCTCCTGCGGTACAACGCCGATTCGTTCTTTGATGCTCCGGACCTTCAGATTTGGATCAAGACCAAATACCTGAAGCGCACCGCCGCTTCGAGTCACTGCGCCGTAAAGGCATCCAATGAATGTCGACTTCCCCGCGCCATTCGGTCCGAGCAATCCCACACATTGCCCGGAATGAACCTCGAGGCTTAACTCCTTAAGTGCTTCGAAATCGCCGAAACGCTTCGTGACACCGCGAGCCGTAACCGGAATCGGGCTGGTTGAATGGATGGTCATCGCTATAGGATTCGCTGCCTACCACTACGCGGACGGATCAAACTGGCAAGCCTCAACCCGCTGGAATTAGGCAATTGAACAGTTTACCCTTCGAACGGTGACGATTTGGCGGGCCGCATTCCTCATCTACCGTGCGATAGACGTTCGATTTCTGGACGCGGCGCACACCGACCGGCGTTTTGCCTATTCCCTTTCAGAAAGTGAACTGCGCGACGCGGTTGAATCTTTTGACCATTTTCCTGGGCTGGTCGAATCACTCACTTCTCAGAGAGCAACTGTCCAATACCAGATTCATCCGGTCGAGCGCACGCTGACATCGGTGACGAAAATGGGGGATTTTCTTTATTGGCCGTCCCCGGATGACACTCGGAAGGAAATCGACCAGATAGCGACGTCCCGGACTTGTGATTCGATTTTTGTCCTGTGGCCGCAGCGGAACCTCTTCGACGGGGCGTCAGTTCCGTGCGGCGGTTGGGGGCTTGGGATGGCGGCTTCCTCTTGGTCAAACGGCGCGACTTACGCCGCCGTCGGCAATGCCCCATCGGACATTTGGCGAATTCCAATTGTCGGAGAAGTATGGCTCCATGAATGGCTGCACGGAGTGTGCGCCCATTTTCGTGACTTGGGGCACCAGATGCCGGCAGGCGATGCAGATGGCGGTGCCCGCCATGGATATGTACAGTCTCCTGTCTCTGGCTGGACGGACTATTACCGAGATTTGATGAGCGGAAACGTTCTGGAAGAAAGCCTCAAGACCGGGATCCCTAGAGAGGCCTGGGAACTTCCGCCGTGCTCTGGCCGGTATTTGGGTTAGCCCGCGTCGTGCCACCGCCTGTAAATCGCTGCTTGTCCATGCAGCGCCCCGACAGCGTCGACAAGTTGCCAGACTGTCACGTCCTCAATCCAGAATCGCCTCCCGGATTTGGCGATTCTGAGTCCGCGGTAACCTGTTGCGAAGCCCTTTTGCTTGACCTGCTCTAGCAAATGCCGGCGTTCGTTACGGTTCATTTGTTCAGCAGATAGGCTGGACGGGAGCGATGTCAGCTCCCCCCACGAGTATTCAAAACAGGCCTGGGCCATTTTGTTCCCGTAAATGAAAATCGGATCTTCCGCGGTGTTATGGGCCAACAGACAAAACGGCGCTGTCTCATAGAGCCAGAGCGCCGCATTCAGAGTTTCCTGTTCCGGAGGAATGAGCCGTTGGCCGACGATTCGAAAATAACTACCCGTCAGCAATTCACAAAAGATTGGGTCAGCCGATAGATCCATCTCACTGCAAGTTATCTCTCTTCAAATGTATGAACAGGAGAGGGCAAAGGAAAAACTATCTCCAAGTGTACAAACATTCCCTTTTCTGAAAATTATTGCTAGTATCAACGGATGCGAAATTGTCACGGTTGGCAAAAATCGCTTCGCATCCCATTCCTTCTCGCGGCGCTTACATTTGTTTGGTTTTCTGGATTGGAATCTTCGCGCGCTCAAGATCTGACTTGGAGTCCCGAAGCGGCGGACGGTAACTGGTTTACAGCCGGCAACTGGGTGCTCAACAACGAGGGCGCCACTGCGCCGCCGACTGCGGCCGAAAGCGCGAGTGTCAATGGGACGGCGCCGGCGACCGCGGTCCCGGCTCCCAATATTGGGACTCCTGGTGCCGTGGCAAATCAATTGCTAATAGGCGCAACTATCGGCGAAGGAGGTGTCATCGCCGCAGCTGCCGGTCAGGTGAATGTGAGTGGGAACGGTGCCTCCTTGACGCTCTCAGGGACGGATCTAACAGTTGGCCGGTCTTTGGAAGTTGTCGCCGGGACGCTCTCGGTCACGAACGGAGGATCTTTGATCACTTCCGGGACGGAAGTTGGGGCGATTGAGGCCGGCGCGCAGTCAGTTGTCGAGATCGAAGGGGCAGGATCGACTTGGACGGAGAACGGAACGCTCGATATCGGCGCCGGGAACACTGCGAATGTGATCGTTGCTGATGGGGGTTCGTTTCGAGGAGCGCAGCCGGTGACAATCGAATCATTTAACGGCACGATTCAGATCGGTGAGGGAGGAGCCGCCGGTACCTTTAACGCACCATCAATTGTTAACAATGGAGAGATCGTAGCTGACTTTACAGACGCGACGACGATCAGCGCGCAGATTTCTGGAGAAGGTGAAGTGGACATGGATGGCCCCGGAGTGCTGACGCTCACCGGAAACAATTCCTTCGCGGGGGAAATTTTCATCGACGAAGGCACCATTGTGGCCGGAGCAACGAATGCGTTGGGTTCCAGCTTCGTTCAGGCCACCGGCACTACGAGCACCCTGCAGATCAACGCCGGTACGACGCAGACGAACGACGTTACTCTCGCGGGGGGTGCAACTCTGAATAATTTTGGGACACTTATCGGGCCGGTAGAAGAAGGGCCAACCGTCGTCGTCTTTAGTGATGGAACTGTCAATAACGCGGCTGGAGCCTCCATTATCAATGCATCCGACGTGGCCATCGCTGGGGAAGTAGAAGAAGAGGGAGGACCCGAGGAATCGGTGGGAGCGTCTCAGCTGCGCGCTGCCGCAATAGCTCCGGATCCGCTGGTTGTAACGAACGCGGGCATGATCTCCGGCACGACGGGCATTCAAGTGTTCGACTTGGTCGATGGGTCCATCACGAACGCGTCCACAGGAACGATCATCGGGACTGCTGGAACAGCGATCGATGGAACTCAGGGCGGTACCGTGACGCTGTCCAACGCCGGTATTATTCGCGGGAATGTGCTTCTCGCCGCGTTCCCGAATACGGTGACACTGATCACGGGAGGGCAAATTGTTGGAGATTTGAACCTGGGGGACGCCACCGAAGCCAGTCTTATTCTCGACGGAACCGGGGCCTCGAATTTGAGCCAGGCCGTGACCGGTGCGATCACGAATTTTAATTCGCTGACTAAACAAAACACCGGCACCTGGACAATCGACGAAGCCCTCACTTATTCCGGGGGGACCAATATTAATGGAGGTACTCTCGTTGCAGGGGTAAACAACGCGTTCGGCTCCGGCTTGGTGAGCGCAAACGGCTCGGGGGTTTTGCAAGTGAACGCCGGGATAACGGTCCAGAATTTTATCCAATTAAACAACGGGGGAAGCCTGGTGAACGGTGGTGTCGTAGGAGTTAGCGGGGACGGTTCCTCGCTGACCGCTGCGATTACAGCTGCTGGCGGCGCAACGATCACAAATAACCGGGGCGCAACAATAACCGGAACGGGGTTAATCGGGATCCAAAGCGCCAGCGGATCCACAACCGTAACGAACGCCGGATCCATTTCAGGGATTCAAGGCGTTGAACTGAACGGGGGCGGCACAGTCACCAACAACGCCACAGGCGTCGTGACCGGATCTAGCGGAACGGCGGTTTCCATGGCAGGGAATAACGCCATGCTTTCCAATTCGGGCTTGATCAGCGGGAACGTTGCTCTCAACGCACTGAGTAATTCCGTTCAGCTCTTCTCTGGCAGCAGGATAGCTGGGAGCTTGGCGCTGAGTTCTTCTGGGACGAACCAGCTAATTCTCGATGGAGCCGGGACGGCGACAATCAGCCAGGCCGTGACAGGCTCCATAACCAATGCCGGAACGTTGATCAAACAGGGGAGTGGGACCTGGGTAATCGATACCCCGACAAGCGCGCCAACAGGTACCGACGTCAATCTCGGAACATTGCAGGTTGACTCGAGACTGGCCACGGCCGTTCTGATGGTGCAACAAGGTGCGACGTTGAAGGGGTCCGGCGTTATCGATCTGGCCGGGGGAACCGTCGTAAACGCAGGCATGCTTGCGCCTGGCGATTCGCCGGGCACACTGACGCTCATAGGAAATTTTACTCAAACTTCCAGCGGCACATTTAATGTGCTGATTCTGTCACCGACCGAATTTGACAGGCTCAATGTGACAGGTCACGCCAGTTTGGCTGGAACGCTGAAGCTCACGCTCGGCAGCGGATATATCCCTGCACCAGGGACACAATTTACGATCCTGACAGCGGCCGGGGGAATTAGTGGGACATTCCAAAAAATCGTGACCTCGGGTGGCGGGAACTTTGGGGTCACGTACAAAAATGGAGTCGTCCAGATTGTCGCCAGTAGTCCGGCCAAGATTGAACCGACCATATTCCATTTCTCTGATGGAACTCCAAGCAGCACGACCGCTCTAATGGCCGACGCGATGTTCTACGACTTTACATCGTTGTCCACCGAGATGGCTGAGTCCGGAAAAGCGAATTCAATCGGTGTCTCATTCGATGGGGGCACCTTCACTTATCAAGGCCACCACGGAGATCAGTACGGTTTCCCTATCAGCGGCGAGTTCAAAGTGAGCGACCGCAGCAACCTGGACTATCAAATCCCGCTCCAGTATCTGGAGATTGCGAATACGGCGACGTTTCAGTCAGGACTGACACTATCGCTCCCGACGAGACTGATTATAGCGACACCCGATCAGCCGTTCTCCTGGGATACGTCTCCTGCGGTTGGCGTCGCGGCATCGGGAAGCCGAGAGATTATTGGCGCTGGAGCACTTACGAATGTTTTTGCATACCGGTTCCCGGGATTTACGCTCACGTACGGAAACTACATCAGCTTTTTCGACGGAGATGTGATGAGCGATGATGACGAGCAGTTTCCAGTCGGGGTGGATCAATCGATCTTGAAAAACGGCCTGAAATTAACGGTGCCGTTCGGCAAGGGGTGGATCGTCCAATGCTACGGCATTTACACTGAGTTTTTGCGCACTGCAGCAGTCTCCTCGTACGTCACGGTCGGTTTCGAGCTGGGCCGTCATTTTGTCTGGAACGTGGAGGGCAAGGATGTCGATCTTGGTTATCTAAGTTTTGGACTCTATACGGAGCAGGGTAACCGATACAGCTCCGGTCACTTTCGCGTCGGGTCCGCGTGGCGGTTTTGAGATGATTGCGAGTGATTTTCAACAACAAGTGTGTCCGACTACCTTTATAATTTGTTTCGTTGACTGGCGCTCTGTTAAATTCCTCCCATGGAATCAACCAGCACGAAGACATCTTGCGCAGCCTGCGCTTATTGGAAAGGAACTGGAGAAGAAAAAGGGGAATGCCACCGTCACGCACCTCAAGCGATCGTATTCAACGTCGACGCCGGGCTTAAATTTGAATCGCATTTCCCTGTCACCTCGGGTGACGACTGGTGCGGCGATTTTTTTCAGAAATAGAACAACTATTTGTTCGCTTTGGCGTGCGATTTGCCAAAGTCAAAAAGTTCGATAACTTCCACCGGTGTTCAGTGATCCGGTGGAAGCGGTTATTGCAAGGCTTTGCCCCCTCTTTTCGAGGCAGGCCGACGAAATTCTGGATTTGAGAGATTCCGTTCAAAGGCGTGTCCGACCCGGACTCTGTGTAAGTTGTTATTTCAAGCTTAGCTCCGGCAGTACTTCCGCTTCGGAGTCTCTTTTATTTCCATTGCGTACATGGTTGGAATCGAACATCGAAGTGGTCGCTTTTGACAGCTCGGCAACTGTGCTCGAACATCTTCCTTTGAGGCTTGATCGTCCCGATCTGGAATCTTATTGCACCCAGGTCATTGAGGAATTCAGGGACAACCGCGCCTATTCGAGTGAGGTGTTGACGCTTGAGTTCCGGTACAAGGAAGCGGCCTAGGGCAACTACACTCGCTTCTTTCGAGGAGCCGTGGTGCTTTCGCGAACGATCATTTCCGGCCGGAAGACTCTCCGAAGATTGGCTCCTGGGGTCCCTCGAATTCGAGCAAATAGAATTTCGAGACTTTCTCGTGCCATGACGCCGAAGTCCGACGTCGCCGTCGTGAGAGGCGGATGGAAAAAACGGCCTTCCGGCATATTGTCGAACCCGACCACCGACACCTCCCGTGGAACTTCAACCCCGGCTTCATGGAGCGCGAGCAGCGCTCCCATCGCGATCAAATCGTTTGCGGCGAATATTGCCGTGAATTTTGATGCCGAATTCTTGATTAACTCCTTCGTCGCCTCGTAGCCGCCTTCCGGAGTCCAGGGCGTGTCCCTGATTGGACCTGGCGTCAGTCCAGAAGCCTTGAGTTCGGCTAACCATCCGTTTCGCCTCAGTTTCGAACTTCTGTAGGGTTTGTACCCGATCAATCCCGCGATGTGCCGATGGCCGAGTGCGACGAGGTGCCGGGTCGCCAGTCTCGATCCATGGACATGATCGACTCGATAGGACGGAAACAGATCACCTCCATCGATATCGAGAGTGACAAACGGAAATTTCCCAAGAGCATTTGCCAGCGCATTTCGGTTGATATCAACCGGCACGTCGACAATCAGTCCCTCGGCCGAATTTGCAATCAGCTCCTCGGCACCGATTTTGGCTTCCGCGATAGTCAAATCGCGGAGTCCAAAGATCATGAGCGTATAGCCATGCAACCTTGCCTCCTGCTCAAGACTAAGGATCGCGTGGGCAGGTCCGTACACGCCTGGGTCATCTGTCACCAGACCGATGAGAGTCGAACGACGATTGGCCAAAAATCTCGCAGCCTGATTTGGCCTGTACCCCATCACGTCGATTGCTTGAAGGACGCGTTGGCGAGTCTCGGGTAGCACCCTTGGGTGGTTATTTATGACGCGCGAAACTGTCTGATGTGAGACGCCCAACGTTTTGGCGACATCGTTTAGTGTTGGACGCTTGCTATCCGGGGGCGAAAGTTGACTCAGTCTCATTAACCTCTCTGATTCTGCGTTCGCCGGATTGACTGGTCGACTCAAAATTTCGGTTTTGGCTGACTTTCTCATCTTCAGACTGCGTAAATCAACCGATTCGCAAACCGAATGAATCACATTTCAAATGGATCATTGTGCAGCAAGTTGAAACGACCTTTTAACCGGCTTCGGGTGTTGGACTCGATGGTCGGATCGCTTTGGACTCAGGCGGAATGAAAATTTGACGCTCGACGATGTTCACGCTAACATTCGGTCGGTTTTTTTACCCTCGTCGTAACGCTTCCCCCTAATCGATGCACCTCCGCTTATGCTGCTCGGCTCGTTAATGGTCCCAAACCAGATAACTGCCATCTCAGGCTTAAAAGGTTAATCTCAATGGAATTCGAATCTGGGTCGAGCTGGCCCATACTGCGTCGTTATCAAAAAGAACACACTCATAAGATCGCTTTACCGCTGGGCGGAATCGGGACAGGCACAGTCTCGCTTGGCGGCAGAGGCGATCTGCGCGATTGGGAAATAGTCAATCGACCCGCGAAAGGATTCGCTCCGCGCCATGGATTTTTTGCAATCCGTGTGGCGGAACCTGGCAAAGATCCGATTGCCAAGGCGCTCGAAGGCGAGATCCCAGAAGAATTGTATGAGGGCTGGAGCGGCAGCGCAGTCCCAAATGCGGGGTTACCCCGGTTCAATGAACACCGATTCGAAGCGTGTTATCCGTTCGGGCGTGTCCTCTTGAGCGATCCGGAAATACCCTTGCAGGTCCGATTGGAAGCATTTAATCCCCTCATTCCGCCGGACGCCGACGTGAGCGGCTTGCCCATTGCCGTTCTGCGCTTCGTATTAGTCAATGAGCGTGCGGTAGATATCGGTGCTACGATTTGTGGTTCGATTCAGAATTTCATCGGCGCAGACGGATCGCAGGGCGCGCCGCAGAAAAACCGAAACGCGTTCAGAGAAGACGGCAATCTGAAAGGCATCTATTTCGCTTCGAATGGCGTCAATTCAAGTGCTGAACAATGGGGGACAATTGCGCTGACGACAACCAGCCCCGGTCAGGTTTCCTATCGTACGAGCTGGGCCGATCTGATCTGGGGCGATTCGCTTCTTGATTTCTGGGATGATCTTCTCGTGGATGGGCGTCTGGATGAGCGAAAGAGCGAATTGGATGCGCCTACCGGTTCACTTGCGGTGTCCGTGGTAGTTCCTGCCAATGGGACATTGGATGTCACGTTTTTGCTGACGTGGGATTTTCCGAACCGGTTGTCGTGGCGCGCTCCCGACCGGAATCCTCAAACATGGGATAACGATCTTCGCCGCATTGGAAACTACTATTCTGAGAAATTTGCCGATGCGTGGGACGTTGCCAGGAGTGTCGCTCCTCAATTGACGGAGCTTGAGCGGCGCTCAAAAGAGTTCGTGGCCGCGATCTGTGAAAGCGATCTGCCGTTGGCGGTCCGGGAGGCGGCCCTGTTTAATCTGAGCACGCTGCGGACTCAGACCTGTTTTCGCACACCGGACGGCTATCTGTTCGGGTGGGAAGGATGCCAGGATAAGTTTGGATCCTGTTTTGGGAGTTGCACGCATGTCTGGAATTACGAGCAGGCCACAGCATTTCTATTTGGTGATTTGGCCAGGAGCATGCGGGAGGTAGAGTTTCTCTATTCCGTGGACGAGCGCGGTTTGATGAGTTTTCGAGTGAACCTTCCGCTCGAGTACGGAAAGCAATTCGGGGTTGCAGCTGCCGATGGTCAAATGGGGTGCATTATCAAGGTCTTTCGCGATTGGAAACTCTCCGGCGAGGAATCGTTTCTGGCTAAGCTTTGGCCGCAGGTTCGCAGGACGCTTGAGTTCTGCTGGGTCGAAGGAGGGTGGGATGCCGACCAGGACGGTGTCATGGAAGGATGCCAGCACAATACGATGGACGTGGAGTATTACGGTCCCAACCCGCAAATGGGCTTCCTCTACCTTGGCGCACTGAGGGCCGCCGAAGAGATGGCGCGCAGCATGGGTGAAAAGACATTTGCAGATCGATGCCGCGCGCTTTTCGAGAATGGCAGCCGGTTGATCGATGAAATCTTGTTTAACGGCGAATATTACGAGCATCGGGTGCAACCGCCCAAAGGCGGGGAAATAGCCGAAGGTCTGCGATGGAATTTGGGCGCTCAGGACTTTGATAACCCTGAACTGCAGCTCGGTGCGGGCTGTCTTGTAGACCAGCTTTTTGGACAGTTTTTTGCGCACATTACAGGACTCGGATATTTGGCCAAACCCGAAAACATTTCCCGTGCACTTGCCAGCGTTCTGAAATTCAATTTCAGGCGCAGCTTTGAAAATCATTTCAATCACATGCGTTCCTATGTTTTGAACGACGAGGCGGCTCTCTTGATGGCCTCCTATCCGCATGGCAACAGACCCACAAGACCGTTTCCCTATTTTAACGAAGTGATGACCGGATTTGAATACACCGCGGCCGTCGGAATGATCTACGAAGGAGCTCTGGAGGATGGCCTCGTTTGCATCGAAGCGGTTCGTAATCGCTATGATGGGAAACGACGCAGTCCCTTCAACGAGGCGGAGTGCGGGCATCACTATGCACGAGCGATGGCGAGTTGGGCTGCCATATTGGCGCTGACAGGCTTCCAATACGACGGCGTCGCTGCCGGAATCAGTTTCGCGACTGCCACGAAGCGCTCGCGGCAATTCTGGTCAAATGGTAGTTCGTGGGGAACGATTCTTCAGGAACCCGAAAGGGACGCGATCACTTGTCACTTGGCTATTGGCGCAGGGATCTTAAAGGTGCAAACATTGACCCTTACCGGATTCGGATCCGCAAGCCTCGAGACGAATCAGAGTCTGGCAGCCGGCGAGGTAGTCTCTCTGACTGTCCGGCGAGAGCATTAGCCGGAAGGTCGGAAGTCTGCGTCTCCGCATATAGGACGTATCCTACCGTAGCCAGACTTCAACGCGCCGATTTTGTTCGCGGCCCTCCTCTGTATCGTTCGGAGCGACCGGCATGGCTTTCCCGTAGCCGGTAATAAGCGCCGGATTGAGATTTTGCTTTTTCAGTTCTTCCGCGACGACTTGAGCGCGTATCTTCGAGAGCCTGGTGTTTGATCTTGTTCCACCGATGTTATCCGAGAACCCGAACAACAGCAAAGTTTTGCCTTGGTAAGCAGGACTTTGAAGCAATTCGATCAATCTCCGCACATTCTCCATCGCTTCGTCGTCAAGCCGGGTGCTCCCCGGATGAAAATGAAGGATGATGTTCAGCTTTCCGGCACCGCGGGCGTCGTCCGCATACCCAGGCGGTGCGTCGGCAGGGATTACAGGACTGACTAGTTCAATTTTCTGACTCGAGAATTGCAGCCGCCCAATGTTGCTCGCGCCCATATTCTTGGCGGCCTGAACCAGCGCGGTGGCGAATGTGTCGACGTTCTTATTCTGAACGAACAGTGTAACCGCGTCGTTTAAAGCCTTCTGGAAAGACTCCGGGGCCGCGCCTCCGTGAACACAGCTCGCAACGAGTTTGTCCTTCGCGAACTCGTCCATTGACCATTGGTGGTATACGTCAAATTTTGACTTGTCTACGTCTGTCCTTGCCGGAATAGAACCTTTCAAAGGATTGAAGGCTTCCTGAGCTTCCTTGCTGCCGATGCTTTTCAACCACGCGATCGCCGATTCTTTATGCGGCGCGCCTTTCGCGAGCGTAAATCCATCCGCAACGATAATAAATGATCCGCTGGTTCCTGGATGGTTTACCCACCCGAAGTCCTGATTCTCCTTGAGATTGGCTTTGATGAACTCGCCGTCCGCCCAATCTCCCATCGAGTTGAACGCAACTTTACCGTCCATTAATTCCTTAACCGCCTGGTCCCAGGTAAGATTGGCGTGATCCGGGTTAATGTAGCTCTGCATCTTCGCGAAGTACTCCATCGCCTTTTTCACTCTCGGATCGTCCCATCTCGCGCGACCGCTAAAGAGATCAGCCCAATCTTGGGGACCGACTACGCCAAGAAGCGTATTTTCGAAAAGCTGGGCCGAAGCCCAGATCCCGGAGTCACCCACCCCGAGCGCTGGAATGCCAGCCTGCTTCAATTTGTCGCAAATCGCGAAGAACTGGTCGAATGATAAATCGCCACTGATTTTAATTCCGTATTTTTCCAGTAACTTCTTGTTGTACCAGAGAACGTTGCCGTGGTGTACACCGGTTAACACGGCGTAGGCTTTGCCGTCTTGGGACACCATGTCGACGAGTGCTTTTGGATAGGCTTTGTTCCAGTCGTCACTTTGATATAGCTCGGTGATCGGGTCGCAGTAACCCGGCGCAACATATTGGCCGATCAATTCCCAACCAGGATGCGTTTGCCAGGTATCGGGCGGGTTATTGACCGCCAGTCGAGTCTGGAGAACCGGTTTGGCGCCGCTGCCGCCGCCGCCTGCAACGGTGGCGTTGATGATTCCCACACCAGGATATTGTTGTTTGTATGTATTGAACAAAGCGTTGAGCGCCGCCGCTTCACCGCCGGATGTCCACCAGGAAAAAACCTCCAGCTTCGGACGTGTGAATTCAACGAACTTGCGCGTCCAGTTGTTTTGAGGATTCGCCGGAATATACAGATAAAGCCGGCGGGAGAGAGGGTACGATTGGGTGGCGATAGAGAGCGTTGTCGGCAGAATCGGTTTTCCGGCAGCATCGGCGATTCCGAGAACTTTTGTGCTTCGTGAAAAGGATTGGCCGGTTAAGCCGATTCCATTCGGATCGGTTGCGACCGCATCGGCAAGCCTCGCGTTGTCTTCAAAACGGGAAGCGCGCGCCGAGATCTTTTGCGAACCGAGCACCAACGAATTAAACGTATCCAGCGTACCGGAATTATCATCGGGAGCGTAGAGATAGATTGGACCTGAAGTGCCGCCTAACTGCGACCAGTCATTCGTCTTACCGGTGAAGATGTCTGCCAACTGCTGTTTCGTTAATGAATTAACCGGATTGTTCCGATTGACGACGATCGCAATTCCGTCCAGGCCCAGAAGATTCTGGCTCGTTGACGAAGTTAGGTTCCCAAGTCCGGCCGCAGCACATTTGTTGGACTCGTCCGAATTGATAGGGCGAGATGACATGGCAATGTCGCAGTTGCCACTGGCGAGATCTTGGAAGCCGGTCGAGGAACCGTGCGCTTGAATCTCGAACGTGACGTTCTCGTTAGACTCGCCCGGCAACACCGCCTCGATCTCAACTTCATCATCTCTGGAGCCCGGCCTCAGCTGCACAGAGGTTGCTCCTTCGTATTTCAAAAAATCTTCGCACAAGGTCGGGATCAGCTCTTTCCCGATCGTATTTGAGCCATGGAGTCGTAGCGCGATCTTGTGATCGGCCGGACTTGGAAGAGTTGGTGGGGGAGCAGGGGTGTTTGCCGGTGCCGGCGCAGGAGTAGAAGCTTGTGCTATAACAGGTGTTGGCTGCGCCGTGACCGGAGCAGGCTGGGAAGTTTGTGTCGCAGTCGGGGCCGGCCGCGGAGATGCTGGAGCCGCTTGAGCAGCCGGTTCTCCACCTCCTTGTGAACTTGCGTTGATAACCCGGAGGCTCGCAAACTCCCAGGTATTCTGCGTGTTCTGGGCCGACCCTCCCGAAATTCCGACGCAGCCGCCGCCTTGCGGCGGCTGACCGTTGATGCTGATGATCTGTTTATCGTTTATGTAAGCTGTCGCCTGGCGACCTTTGGTTACGACTCGGAGCTTGTTCTCTTGGCCAATGCCTTTGTTGATTGCCGTGCTTTCAGTCCACCCAACAGGAGTGAGCCATCGATCCGTCACGAAATGACTGATCTTGAAAGAACCATTTGCTGAAATACTAAAACAATAAAAATTAGAGTAATCTTTTGCCCAGAATATCAGCCCGCCCGGCACGACGGGGTCTCCTGCCGCCAGCTTGATGTCGAGCTGAATATCGGCATCGTCGAAAACATTCGACTCATTCAGGACGCTCTGTGTCGTGTTCAGCACCGGCTTGAGCACTAACTTTCCATCCTTTACGCTCAGGATATCACCCGCCGTTCCCCAACTCGGGTCGAGGTTTGTAAAATCATCCTCGTAGAGGACGTCTGCCCCGTATGTGTATTTCACGGAAGTAGAAATCAGAAATGCGATAACTACGGAAATGCAGGCTTTATAAACTGTCGGCTTCATATTTCGTCCATGGGGTGGGGAACCAGATTTACGGCGGGTTTTTCCTGCCGAGTCCTGATGCGTGGCCTTACTGATTTGGGGGCTCGGCCGGAGAAGACAATGGTTGAGTTGAAGTTTTCGCTCCGGGGTTTTGACCCGCGTCTAGTGGCAAGGAAATGCCTGATCGGCCCGTCGCTGCAGGTTCCTTGTTCTGGGGATCGGCCGTTGTAGTACCGTTCGACGTCGGGTGCACCTGGGCCGCGACCAGATCCGCGATCTTTTGCGCCAACTCTGCTTTGTTCTCGGCCTCCTTTAGTTTGGCTTCTAACAAATCACGCCCGCTTGTTACTTCATCGGCCTGTTGTCGGGCTGTTCGCGCGTTTGCTTCTGATTTTGCGAGTTGCGCCTCCAAAGCCGAAGTTCGAGCAATAGCCTGACTCGCGTTCTGTACGGCCGATTCCAACTTCTCCTGAACCTGCTTGAGTTGAGCTTCAAAATCAGATCGTTGAGCCGCGGCTGCGGCGGATACCTGCTGACTTTGCTGGAGCTTGCTCCTGGCATCCTTCAACTGCGCTTCGAGACCCGACCGCTGCGTAGCGGTAGTGTCAACGGTTTGCTGAGCCTGAACGAGTTTGTCCTGCGCTTCTTTTAGTTGAGCATCAACGGACGCGAGCTTTGATGTGGCCGCATCTGCGGCCTGCTGGTTTTGCGCCATCTTCTCTTGCGCCTGCTTGAGTTGTGACTCCAGGGAGGAACGTTGTGCAACCGCTGACTCCGCAGCTGCTTGGGCTGATTGGAGATTGTCCTGCGCTTGCTTCAGCTGCACCTGAATGTCGCCGCGCTGATTTGCCATTTGTTCAGCGGCTTGCTGCGAGACCTGAAGTCTATCCTGGGCCTGCTTGAGCTGAGCCTCCAGCAATGAACGCTGAGCCGAAACTGATTCTGCGGCCTGTTGACTCTGTTGGAGCTGCTGTTCTACCTGCTTAAGTTGAGCCTCCAGGTTGGTCTGAAGAGACTTCGATTGATCCGGTGTCCGTTGAGCTTCTTCAAGTTTGTCCTGAACCTCTTTGAGTTGGGTTTCCAAGGACGAACGTTGAGCAGTGACGGCGTCGGATGCTTGCTGAGATTGCTCAAGCTTGCTCTGGGTCTCCTTTAGCTGCGCTTCAACTACAGACCTTTGTGTCGTGGCCGCCTCGGCTCTCAGCTGAGACTGTTTGAGTTTCTCCTGAGCATCCTTTAGTTGAGCGTTGACGATCGTGAGCTGAGAAGCGGCAGTTTCAGCGGTCTGTTGGTTCTGCTGAAATTTGTCCTGCGCTTCTTTTAGCTGCGTCTGCAGAGCAGCGATCTGTGAAGCGGCAACGCCGGAAGCCGCTTGCGCCTGCTGCAATTTTTCTTGGGAAGTTTTTAGTTCCGCTTCGGACGCCGAACGTTGGGAGGTTGCAAGGTTGGCTCCCCGTTCAATCTCTTTTAGCTTGTCCTGCAGGGTCTTGATTTGAGCCTCGAGCGCCGAACGTTGAGACGAAACTTTCTCTCCTTCCTTCTGGCTCAGTTGCTCTTGATCCGAGCCGTGGCCGTTGTGGGCGAGCTCTGCGATTTTTCGCTCGAGATTGCCGTACTCCAGGATGATCGCTCTTTTTCCATCGCTCGTAAGGCGCTGAACTGCTGCGATTGTAGCGACGCAAGCCAGCGCGACAAGGACCGCGACAAGCACTCCGTAAGTGGTTCGTCGGCTGCGTTTTTGGTCGGTAATGCTCTTCTCGATATATTCAATCTGTGCCGCGGAGAGCGAGGCGTGAAAATGGTTTAGCAGGGTCTCGCCATCCGCGAGACTCAGGCCAGGAGTCAAAAGATCATGTGTTCGTTTCCCATTCTTGAGCCAAAGCTTCATGCAACCGTCAACCCGGTCCCGCATCCGAACGAACTCCTGGTCTGCGTTCAGCCATTCCTGTACTCTTGGCCAATTTCGAAGAAGCGCCGGATGGGCGACCTGAATCATCAAATCCTGTTTGTGATCTGCCTCGGTGCGAAAGAGACCCTCGGAAACCATGGCATCCACGAAGGCTTGCGCGCCGGTTTGGAGATGGCTATCCAGTTCACGCGATGAAATAAGATCTCGGTATGGCACCAGGCGGCAACCGGCGCGCCCGTCATGATCAAGAAAAACGAGCCTGCGCATGACGAAGTCGAACGTCTGTTGGGCCTCGATGCTCAGCGAGTTGAAAACTCTTTCGGCGTGATTCGATAATGCACCAGCAAACCCGTCCAAATCTTGATAGTCGGCCCATCGCAATAGCCCATCTTTGCGAACGGTCTGTCGGGCGTATAATTGCGAAAGCAAATACTCGAGCAGTGGCAGGGAATCAGCAGAAGCGAGAGCCGTATCGACAAGTTTGTCGTCGAGGCTTTGACCGGTTTTCGGCTCCGTTTCAAATCTTAATCCAGCGGCCTGCGCTGGAGACCGGATCATCCGGCCGTATTCGTCTCGTGTTGGAGCCTGCAGGTCGAAACGTCCGCTTGGGTTCGTTAAGGCGATCAGCTCAGGAAATTGTTGGTATGAACTGTAGTATTCACTTCGCAACGCGGCGAGCACATGAACCCTTTGGCTGTGAACCAAAGCCGAGATGGCCGAAATGAAATCCTGTTGCGTCTTTTCCGGGTAGTTGCCCGAAAAAAGATCCTCGAGTTGGTCAACAAAGATCGCGAGTTGCGCTTTCGGTTTCGCCCTGCGAAGTCTCCGGTGCCGGGCTAGCTCCACGCTCTCAATCCGACCGGTTGCCGGTGACAGCTCCTTTTCCCGGATAATAAGTGAATTCAGTTCTTCCGTGCTGATCTGATCGAGAATTTCCCCGATCCGGGCCGCCAATGCACCCGGGTGGTCCTTGAGTTCAGCGGCGAGTGTTTGAAGCGCCTCTTCGGATTTGCCTTGTTGAAGCTCCGGCAACGCCTTGTCAGATAAAAGCGCGGCGGCCAGCGCAACAAAGGGATCGGTTGCAGAACCGGGTCGTGCGATTGCCCGGCGCCACGGACCTTCTCCCATAACGGTCGCCAACTCCCCCAAAAGCGGGAGAACTCCCCCTCGGATCAGTGAAGATTTTCCTGAGCCGCTCGGACCCAGGACAAGAACAAACGGTTTTCTTCCAATTGCCTGTTCGTTGAGAGCGTCAACAACTGCGCCGATTGCTTTCGTTCGCCCATGGAAAACTGGCGCATGCTCAAAATCGAAAAATTGGAGTCCGCGGAACGGGTCGAAATCCCACGACCTTCCGCTCGCCGGAGTCTTGCGAGGAACAATCTCGTTCTCAACCTGTCTCTTAAGGAAAAGGCGGAAGTGCTCTCGAAAAAGAGACTCAAATTCTTGTAAATCCGAATAATCGCTCCGAGCCTCTGCGAATCCGGGCTTCCCTTCCCATGTCAAAAAAAAATCCTGAACGGCATCCCATTCTTTGAAGAAGGTTTCTCGTTCTTCCCGCGGTTGCACCGGAGCTGTCGGCGTCGATCGATTGCGATAAACGTGCAGTTCTGGGAACCCCGGCGTGCGGACAAGCTGATCCAGCACCCAAGCAATCTCATATTCGTTGGGCGTTTTCGGCGTAGTCCCATCCGGCATGATGAACGCCGGAGACAATTTAGTGCCCAGCTTGGACCAGAGTATCGAAATAACTAGATCGTATGATCCTGTGTTCGGAATCTGTTCATGGTAGTCCTTGTCGAGGTTCGAGTTTTGATACTCCCAAAAACAGGGTCGAAGCCACGTTCGGCCTTCGTCCGATCCGTTTGTATTTTGTACGGGAACCTTGTCCGAGGGGTTAACTTTCCGAAGCCAATTCGAGTAGTTAACGGTAACTGGCACCCCGCATTCAGCCGCAATCGAGCGAATGACTCGCTCAACCAGGCTGCGCTCCTTTTGAACGTCCTCCGGAGAAGAAACAAAGATGTCGATCGTTCTCACCTTTAGCGGCATCTATTCCGCCATGCTGCTAGAACGGATTCCAGCGGGCTTTCTTTAACTGTTATTATAATTCTTTCTGCTTTCTCGACGATCAAGGTTACGCCTCGGGCAGCAAATTATTAACAGTCGGACCCTGGATTGGATACTGAACAGCTCTTGGACCGTTACGTTGTCGTAGTGATGTAATTGAGGCAGTATCTGGATCTCCATTCCAAGTCGAGTCGAAAAGATTGAAATGAGGTGGGGACGTCGGTCTCTAATCCCTGCCTATCCTCAGAGATGACCGTCGCCGGTTAAACCGAACGCCACACAACCGAATACCCGGTTCGCGCCGCCAGCGAGAAGCAAGACAAAAAAGTGTCCAGCGGCGATCAATCGCGTCGTTTGCTAACGGACTCTGCGCATCAGCGGGTAATTCCGTCCCAAAAACGGATCGCATTGCGTAGACTGGTAAAAATAGTGCGATATCGATTATCGAGATAATTCTAAAGTAATCGGCATTGCCTGAGGTTTCTTTAGATCAAATTCGCTAGCGTTTTAATTGCCACATCAAATTTTGGTGACCATGGCGCGCCGCAGCTGATCCGGAAACAGTTCTGATAACGCCGCCCCGTGGCAGAAAAAATGCACCCGGGAGCGATCGAAATTTGATGTCGATTCATTGCTCGACGGGCGAGGTCGGTGGTGTCTACGGAAGGCGGCAGTTCGATCCAGATCACAAAACCACCTTGTGGCCTGGAAATGCGGCTTTCCTTTGGAAAGTACTCCGTGATCGCCTGACTGCATTTCTGAAGCTGATCTGCCAAACAGCCGCGCATCGTTCGCAAGTGCGCGTCGTAGGCGCCATGCTCCAGGAACTCACTCACAGCCAATTGTGTAATCGTCGGACTTGTGAAGGTCTGATTTGTTTTGAGCTGGAGAATCTTGGCCCTGAATCGTCCCGGAGCAACCCACCCGATCCGCAGTCCCGGCGCAAGCGTTTTTGAAATTGAACCGCAGAGCAACACAAGCCCTTTTTTGTCAAAGCTTTTGGCCGTCGATGGCCGACGATCTCCCGGACGGCAGAGGTCACCATAGATATCGTCTTCGATCAAGGGGATTTCATGCCGCGCGAGCAGGTCGACAATCGCCGCCTTCCGTTCGGCGCTGAGCGTGCAGCCAAGCGGATTGCTGAAGTTTGTGACGAGAAGACAAGCACCGACACCTGAAATAGTTCGAATCGAACGTTCCATATCTTCCGGTGAAACTCCGTTTTTGGGATCGGTCGGTAGCTCGACTACCCGGAGACCGAGATGCTCAACAATCTCCAGTATTCCGTAGTAGCCGGGCGATTCGACCATTACGGCTGATCCGGGCGCGCAGACTGCCTTCAGACACAATGCGAGAGCTTCTGACGCACCGTTCGTGACGATAAAATCTTCCGCGGTCAAGAATGCTCCGGTTTCGCCCGAACGACGGGCGAGCTGCTTGCGCAGCTTTTGGTGCCCGGCCGGCTCGGTGTAATTCACCACCTCGGATTTGGCGCTTCGTGCCAGCGACGCAATCATCCGGCTGAGTTTTGTTGTCGGCAAAATCTGAGAGGATGGAACCGCAATGCCGAAAGGGATGACATCCGGCGAATTACCTAAGCGGAACGATTCAAATCGAAGTCGTCCAACTGAGATGACTGAAGCCTGCAGGCGTAATGCCTTCGTGCGCGGCTCCGAAAACTGGATTCTCTGTTTCACGTAGTAACCGCTTCGAGGTCTAGCCTCGATCAACAGGCGGTTTTCGAGAATCCGGAGGGCATGGAGCACCGTCTCGACACTCAGAGTATGTGTTTTGCAAAGGTCCCGAACAGAGGGGAGCCGTTCGCCAGGTCGATAAACTTGTCCGTCGATTTGCGTCTGGATCGAATCGGCGAGTTGCAGATAGATCGACGAACTGTTCTGGTCCGTTATTTGAATAACTGTATCTGTTCTGGTTCTTGATTCTAAGTCAAGCTGCTTGTGTGAGTCGTTTACCTGTTTGTGTGCCAGACGTGCCCGCCACCCGGTCGGCCAGTTCTCCTGTAAGTTGGGGGGCCTGGTTCAACACGATTCTGGGCGTCCTCTGTTTTAGTGGCACGTTCCCTGCCACGCGACTGGCCCTGGAGTCATTCGATTCGATGACAATCGCGTTTGCGCGGGGAACCGGTGCGGGATTTGTTGCGGTTTCGTACCTTTTACTCAGCCGCTCTGCTCTTCCAAAAAGGGCCCAGATCTTTCGGCTGTTTGGCGCGTCCGTTGGAATGGTCCTGATTTTTCCGACGGCGATTTCGATCGCGCTGAATTCTATTCCGGCCACGCATGCCTCCGTTCTCGCTTCTGTTCTCCCATTGATGACAGCACTGTTTGGCGTTGTGCGTGGGAAGGAGAGAGCGCCGATCGAATTCTGGATCTCAGCAGCGCTTGGCACGATTCTGATCGCGCTGTTTTGCGGGTATCGCTCCCGATTTTCCGGCATTTCCTCGGCTGACTTCCTGCTGCTGGGTGGATTTGTCGCCTGTTCTTACGGGTATGCGGAAGGGGGATTATTGGCTCGAGATCTGGGCGGTTGGAAGGTGATTTGCTGGATTCTCGCATTGATGCTTCCGCTCGAAGTAGCTGGATTGTGGGTTCAACTTGCACGCCACGGATCATGGGCGGCTTCAACGACGCCTCGTGCCTGGACCGGATTGATCTACGTCACATCGATCAGCCAGTTGATCGGATTCTACTTTTATTACAAAGGCCTGGCATTGGGTGGTGTTGCCAGGATGAGCCAGGTGCAGCTGCTTATGCCTTTTGCAGCCATATATGCCGCACACTTGATCTTGGGTGAACCGATCGATCTCTCGGTGGTCGTCGGGGTTGCTGCAATAACCCTAGTCGTGATCGCCGGCAAACGGGCTCTGGCGTAGCCCGCCAACTCCAGATCTCGCAAAGGATCTAGAAAACGCATTAGACGTATAAGTCGTATAAGTCGTATAAGACCTATCCCACCGACCTTCCCTAATTCGATAGGCAGATAGTTTCGATCGCCGAAAACTCATGTTGCTTTCCGCAAACAATTTCTTTTCGTGTTCTTCATTCGTGAACGCCTGCACGACTCGTATGCCGCCGAAATTATCCTCGACGCGTGCATTGTAGTCCGCAATGTCGCTGTACATTTTCCGGATCGCTTTTGCCATGCGTTGGTTGCAGACGATCGCGAGCCAGATTAGAACGGGCATCGCGATAAATGTTAGTATCGCCAGCTTCCAATGCACAAAGAGCATGATCAGGAAGCTGCCGGCGAGCGTCATTGCGGCAATGAACAGGTCTTCCGGGCCGTGATGAGCCATTTCCCCAATATCATAAAGATCAGTGGAGAGCCGTGACATGAGGTGACCTGTCTTCGTGTTATCAAAGAACCGGAACGAAAGCTTTTGAACGTGATCGAAAAGTTGCCGCCGCATATCGGTTTCGATATTGATTCCGAGCATATGTCCCCAGTAGTTGACGACGAACTGAAGGACACCGGTGATAGAGCAAACGGCGAGCATCACAACGCAAGCGCCCAGAAAGAGCGACCAGTTTTTTCCTGGCAACAGTTTGTCCACAACGAAACTGACAAAAAGGGGAAATCCCAATTCCAGAATGGCCGAGCCGACCGCGCAGGAGAAATCAAGCACGAAGAGTCGTTTGTACGGGCGATAATAAGAAAAAAAGCGCTGCAACATGAGTGCAGCGCCAAGATCTTGCAAACGCGTGCGATTGCAAGATCTTGGCGCACCTGCATCCGGTTCTCGCCTTTCTCAACCACAATCCGGCCACCGACAACCTACTTCTCCGCCCACCGACACTGACACTGACAACATCCGAGACTTATTTGACCGGTCGCGATCCCAAAATGAGGATGTCTACCAATTTCCTCGCACTTTGCTGCCACTCCGGAGTCGTTGCTATGTTGGCGACGCCGACTAGCGCCCGAAGCAGATCGATTGCATCAAGGTCTTCTCGTATGTCACCGCTTTTGATCGCTCGTTTGACCAGAGCGCGAACGACCTCCCAGATTTGGGCGTAAGAAGCTTCAAAGAGCTTTTTAGGATCGCCAACTAACGCATTAAGCGCGGGCGCTATGATTTGCTTCTCAGCGATATAGTCGACGAACAACATCATCCAGGCTCGTAATGCTTCGACTGGAGGTAAGGTTTCTGCGAATTCCTGCCCTGCTTTGGCCAGTTTTTCTGTTCCGGCCTGATACACCGCCTTTAAAAGTTCCTCCCGCGAAGGAAAATGGCGATAAAGAGTCCCAGGCCCAACAGCGGCCTGTTTTGCGATGTCGTCGAGGCTGGCATTAGCCCCTGATTGAGTAAACGCTTCTCGCGCTGCAGCCAGAATGCGCTCGCGGTTTTGCTGTGCGTCGGACCGCTGTTTTCGCTCGGTAGATTGTGAACGCTTCGCAGGCATATTGAAAATTCTTGCAAACGGAGACAGTCTCCGTTAAAGATATAATCGGAGATTGGCTCCGCTTTAGCAGATTCTTTGAGTTTGCGCAAGGTTGGGAGCCAAGAGAAAACTATTAAAAAAGAGAAATAACCATGCATGTTTTTGTAACCGGAGCCACCGGATTTGTAGGAACCCATGTCATTAGAGAGCTGATCGCCAGGGGACATAGCGTGCTGGGCTTGGCCCGTTCAGAGGCCAGTGCTCAAGCACTCGCCGCGGTTGGAGCCGATACGCAGCCGGGAGCTTTGGAAGATATCGAAAGCTTAAAGAGCGGCGCTGCTGCTTCGGATGCGGTCATTCACTTGGGATTCATCCATGATTTTTCCAACTTCGTGGAAAATTGCAAAATCGACAAACTTGCGATTGAGACCTTGGGCTCTGCACTCGCCGGATCTGATCGGCCCCTGATAGTGACGTCAGGGACGGCAGGATTGGCTGCTCCTGGCAAGCTTGCGACTGAAGATACTGTCATACCACCTGATTTCCCATTCCCGCGCGTTTCGGAACAAACAGCTCTTGGACTTCTTTCGAAGGGCGTTCACGCTTCGGTGATGCGCCTTCCACAAGTGCACGATACCCGCAAGCAAGGACTCGTCACCTATGCAATCGCGGTAGCGCGTGACAAAGGTGTGTCCGCATATGTCGGCGATGGAATGAACCGTTGGGCAGCGGCCCATGTTAGCGATGTTGCGCGTCTTTACAGGCTCGCGCTGGAGAACCATGAAGCAGGTGCTAAATACCACGCGGTTGCCGAAGAAGGCGTACGGATGAGAGATGTTGCTGAAACAATTGGCCGAGGTTTGAAAGTACCAGTTGTTTCCTTAACTCCGGAAGAAGCTGCAGCGCACTTTGGATGGTTGGCCATTTTCGCCACCCACGACCTTATGGCCTCAAGCGCCATAACAAGGAAAAGATTTGGATGGAATCCGACCGGGCCGGGGCTAATCGCTGATTTGGAACAGATGGATTACTCCCGACGTGTGTGAAGCGTCCGTCATGCGCCGGTTTGTTGCGAAAATTTGCAGCAGCGACGCAACATCAGTCTCGGATCTGGCCCACTAGCTAGATCCGAGGATTCGTCGCCCGCTATCATGGGCGTTCGAGAGCCATAAGCTACATATTCTTGACTTTAAAGGTCGGGGAGACGTCTGTTTCCGCAATAGCAAGCACGGCGGCGCTTTCTCGCTTCGCCTGTACCTGAAGCGAATAAAAAACTCCGGTCATTTATGAACGAAATAATTCACGCTTACGCGGCTTCAGCCAAGGGAGAGAAACTGAAGCCATTCGAATTCAACCCAGGCCCATTGCGCGACGAGCAAGTGGAAATCGCGGTGGAATATTGCGGTGTTTGCCACTCGGATCTTTCGATGTACCAGAACGAATGGGGGTTTACTGACTATCCATTTGTTCCCGGACACGAAGTGGTCGGAAAAATCGTGGCAATCGGTGATCATGTCACCTCGCATAAGCTGGGACAACGGGTCGGTCTCGGATGGTTTTCCGGCAGTTGCATGGCTTGTAGCCAATGCCTTTCCGGCGATCATAATCTTTGTTCCAATGCCGCGCGTAGCGAACAGACCATTGTTCATCGCCATGGCGGTTTTGCAGACCGGGTCCGCTGTCACTGGGTCTGGGCCGCACCGCTGCCCGACGGAGTCGACTTCTCGAAGGCGGGTCCGTTGTTTTGTGGTGGCGTGACAGTGTTCAACCCGATCGTGCAGTTCGATGTCAAACCGACGGACCGTGTCGGCGTGATCGGTATTGGAGGGCTGGGGCACATGGCCCTGGCGTTTCTGAACAAATGGGGCTGTGAAGTGACGGCGTTTACATCGAGTGATTCCAAGCGGGAAGAAGCACTCAAACTCGGCGCGCACAAGATTGTTAATTCGCGAGATCCGGCGCAGCTCAAATCGATCTCCGGTTCGCTAAATTTCATCCTTTCGACGGTAAATGCTACGCTTGATTGGCAAGGGTATATCGATGCGCTCGCGCCGAAAGGACGGCTGCACACGGTGGGAGCAATTGCCGAGCCGGTTAGCCTGGGGGTATTCCCGATGCTTTCCGGCCAGAAAAGTTTTTCCGGTTCCCCGCTCGGAAGCCCTTCGACCCTCGCGAAAATGCTTGAATTTTGCGCTCGGCACGAGATCTCACCTGTCACAGAAAGCTTCAAGATGTCCGAGGTGAACGAGGCGTTTGAGCATCTGGAAGCCGGCAAAGCGCGATACCGCATCGTCTTGACGAACGATATCAGTTAACGGTTTTGCGGTCGGCTGCGACCTCTACGACTTATACGACATATAGGTCATATAAGATTTGTTTTCGAAACCAGATGATCGCTATCCGAAAGCTAGCCAGAGGCAAAGGTCACGTCGAAGTTCAGGAAGTTCCCGAGCCGAAGCCCCGTGCCAACGAGGTCGTCATCGGGGTCGATTCGGCAGGCATCTGTGGAACCGACTTGCACATTTATCTCGATGAGTTTCCGACGGAACCTCCCGTGACGCTTGGTCATGAATTCGCGGGAGTGGTCACGGAGGTCGGGTCCGATGTTCGAGAGTGGAGCCTAGGTGACAGGGTGACCTCCTCGACTTACTTCTCAACCTGTGGCAAATGCGATTATTGCCGATGCGGCCGGCCGAATCTCTGTCTGGATCGACGTTCCATCGGTTCCAGACGCGACGGCGCATTTGCCGAGAGGGTCGTGGTGCCTGCAGCTAATCTTTTTCGGTTACCCGATTCGCTCGATTTTGAGAGTGCCGCGATGACGGAACCGCTCGCTTGCACAATCCACGGAGTGCTGGATCGGTCCAAGGTGGAACCGGCAGACAACGTCGTCATTTCCGGGCCTGGCCCGATCGGATTGCTCGCGCTGCAACTTGTCAGGGCGGCCGGCGCCAGGGCGATCGTTCTTGGTACTTCGGCCGATTCGGCAAGGCTCTCGATTGCGGCGGGTCTGGGCGCGGATGCGACAATCAACGTGGATACGACAGATGATCTTCTCGCGTTGGTTGAGGACCTGTTTGGGATCTATGGTGCCGACGTTGGAATTGAATGCTCGGGCGCCGCTCCCGCGGCACAGACGATTCTGAGTCTGCTTCGGCGAGGAGCACGTTTCTGCCAGATGGGCTTGTACGGTAAGCCGATTCCTTTTGATCAGGATCAAGTCTGTTACAAGGAGCTGACGGTGACAGGAACAAACGCGTCGAGTGTCGCTTCGTGGCCGCGGGCATTAAAGCTCCTGACCGATCGGCGAATCAATGTGAATGCGATGATCAGTCATCGATACCCACTCACAGCATGGCCTGATGCACTGTCGGTCGCCGAATCAAAGCAGGGACTCAAAATTCTCCTCAAGCCAGCAGAACGCCATGGAAAGTAGCTACTTGCAACCCCGCGGGCGCACCTTTTATGAATCTCGCGATCAGTTTGGCTCAGGAGATTTCCACCCTGGAGGTCATTTCCACTCCAGGGGTGTGCCGGAAGGCAGGTGGCGCACAGCGCGGACAATGTCCCAGTTAGCCAATCGAAAACCACCCAGGCTTTCCTCGTTGTGCATCTGCTCAGGGATGCTTGTGCCGTGCAGGCCGTAGGGAAGGGGATCTGTGCTCCCTGTTTTCGCAAGATTGATCCAAAGAATTCCGACCGGGTTTCGTGGTCCGGCGGCAAGGTATTGCTCGGTCGGGGGGCTTTGTGACACTGGAGTCGAAACTGGTTCCGGAGTTGCGCTGCCTGTTGCCGGCTTTTTAATCAGTTCCGGTCGTAATTCCTGCATTGTCTCAAGCCGGGGACGCGGTATTACGTCGAGAATCGTCCAGGAACCCCGCCCATGAAGACCCGGACGCGCAGGAGACAACGGAAACGCAGCAACAAGTTTTCCGCTTTCATAGATGTAAAGTTGCGATAGTCCAATGACAGAAGCAGTCGTAGGACTCTTGGGATCCGCCTGCGGCTGTAATGGGCTGTCAAACGCCTTTTCGATTTCGAAAGGAACGACATTTGGTACCTGAAATTCCGCGCCGGCTGCTGGCGAAACCGGAAGTTTGTCATTCAGAATGCGCAGATAAGATTGCTGACAATGAAATCGCTCCGCGACGAACTCCCACGAAGTCCGGTACATCAGTGTCCGTGCAGCGGTCAATTGTTCGTAGGTTAGATGTCCCGACTGCGCCGGTTCAGGTGAGACGGCATGCTTCGATTGGCGCAGATGCGACCCGGGCGCAGTGTGTTTTGGTTGGACAGTTTCCGCCGCGGTTGCTGGCTCTATGAATCGGAAATCCTCCGGCTTGAGTTTGTAGCGCGTGAACACATTTCCGACGGTTGCCCTCGCTTTGGCGATTAGGGACACATCGTCCTTTGTCTCTTCATGAGTCGTTTCGTAGAGGAGAACCAGTCTGGGAAAGGAGGCAGAGGGTTCGATCCCAATTGGCCCAGCCGAAAACTGCTCCCGGTCCAGAAAAATCTGCAGCCTGATCGGATCGAATTCAGCTCCAGCATCCGCAGCAGTTTTTTTTGAATCGGCGGATCCCTTTGCTTTCTGTTTCTTGGGCGTAGGAGCGGCAGCGAGCACTTCGGCGATCGTCGGGATCTTCAATTTCTGACCGACACGAATGAGGTCATTCTTCAGACCGTTGGCTGCTTTAAGTTGTTCGACAGTCAGGCCAAACTTTCTACCAATGAGGATCAGTGCATCGCCGTGCTTCACTTCGTAAACAGTGGGCCGGCCCTCTGGTTCCGGAGTAGCAGCCGCGGCAGGAGTCGGCGAGGGCGTCGGGGTCGCTATTTCAAAGCCCCAATCTTTTTCATCGGATTGGGCCACACGCCATGTCCATTTTACCGCTTCCTCCAACCCGGGTTCTACCCGTACGAATGCAGCGGGCCGTCCAGAGATAGTTTGTGCCAGTATTCCGATTGAGAATGCGCCGGACGATAAAAGGAGAGCGAGACCTCTAACCGCACGAGAGTGCATGGGTGCCTTATACCCTAAAGATTGCCCGGTGGCACGCACCGTTATGCTTAGACTCTACAATGCGATTGACGGTGTGAACTTGAACTGCGGACCACCGTTTAAGGCAATGAATGAACACTCACGACCCCGAAGACTTTCCAGGTAGGTCGAGCGCGATGTCTTAGCCTGAACATCTTACAAGTTTTTCAAACTTGCGGCACTCCGTGCGCATTTCTCAAGGGGACGTGAGAAATGCGGGCTGGCCTGAACAGTAGGAGCGCTTGCTGCCAGGTGCAGACTATCGTTGGATCTCCGTTTCAACCTTGGTCGGCGGTTTCGAGACATCCGATGGGGTGGGTAGTTGAGAATGGTCCCAACCTCCTCCCAGCGCTTTAACCAACGACACGGCTCCGGTCATCTGTTCCACCTGGACCGTAATGACCGCTTGTTGGTCTGTCAGCAACGTGGTCTGCGCAGTGACGACGTCGACATATGGATCAATACCCGTTTGGTATCTGCTCATCTCCAGTTTCAAAAATTGTTCGGCAGATTGCTCTGCTTGCCGTTGCTGGATTAATTGGTTCGATAGAATTCGAACCTGGGCGAGCCCATCTTCTACCTGCTGAAATGCCGTAAGGACATTCTGCCGATAGGCTGCCAGATCCGCGTTGTAGGTTGCGACATTCTGATGAACTGTTGCGCCGCGTAATCCCGCGTCGAAGACCGTTTCAGAGGCTGAGGGTCCTATTGACCAGGTGCGATTCGGCTTATCGAACAATGTGCTGAATTGCGAGCTCTGAAATCCTGTACCGGTGCTCAAAGTGACGGTCGGAAAGTATGCGGCGTAGGCAATTCCAATCTGTGCGTTAGCTGCGGCCATCGTACGTTCCGAGGCTGCCACGTCGGGCCGGCGCTCAAGCAGTTGTGACGGAAGGCCAATTGGAATCGCTGGGGGAGCCGTGTCCAGGACCTTGACCGGAATCGAGAAATTGGAGGCAACTCTACCGGTCAAGACCGCGATCGCATGTTCGAACTGGGCGCGGGCAACGCCAAGGTTCGTCGCGGACGCCTGAGCATTTTCGAGCGTGTTCTGAGCCTCGACCACCGAGATCTGATCAGTGATCCCTGTCTCATACTGCGCACGATTGTAATCCAATGCTTTTTGGTCTGCTACGATCGTATCGTTGAATAGTTTCTCCAGAGCATCCTGGCCGCGAATCTGGAAATAAAATGTGGCCAGGCTGGCCTGTTCACTCAATCGCTCGTTCTCGAGATCGGCGGCGCTAAGCTGCGCACTGTATTGGGCTGATCGCAGAGCATTGCGCAATTTTCCCCAGAGATCCGGTTCCCAGGAAAGATCCAGAGCCGTGAGAATTGCCGTCACCGGCACAGTGGCCCCCGTACCTGATTTCGTGTAGGACGCGTTCGCGGTCAAAGTGGGATAGAGTTGAGCGTTCGCCTCAGCCACCAGGGCCCGCGCTTCCATGAAGTTTTCAAAGAATTGCTTGATGTTCTGGTCGTTGATGTTGAGCTGCTCTTCGAGGGCATTTAATTCCGGGTCCTTAAAGACTCTCCACCAGGGCCCGCGTAACATCGCGTCCTGAGGTTGGGCTACCTTCCAGCCTTGAGATTCCTTAAACTCTCCCGGACTCTCTTTGTAAGCAGCCGGTGTCGGTTCGATGGTGGCAACCGGTGCCTGATATTTAGGCCCGACAATGCACCCTGACAGGGCAAAAAGTATCATCCAAAAGAAGGCTCCAGTATTCCATGTTAATAATCGATTAAGCCGGGACTTATCACTCACATATTTATGCATCGCTCGGAACAGACTTGCCTCCATGGTGAAATACATCCAGTTTCTTGCCCTGCATTCGCAGGCGAAGCCGGTCGAACGCCAGATAGAGGACCGGAGTTGTATAGAGTGTCAGCAACTGACTCATAATAAGTCCGCCCACAATGCTAATTCCAAGCGGTTGCCGGAGCTCGGATCCTGTGCCTGTCCCAAACGCCAGCGGGAGCGCCCCAAACAAGGCGGCCGTTGTTGTCATCAGGATCGGGCGAAAGCGAAGCATGCACGCTTCAAAAATGGCGTCGGCGGGCCCTTTTCCTTCCTGTCGCTCCACTTGCAGAGCAAAGTCAATCATCATGATAGCGTTCTTCTTTACAATCCCTATGAGCAATACAATGCCGATTATCGAGATAATGTTGAGATCAATTTTGAAGAGTGTTAGTGCTAGCATCGCTCCGACGCCCGCTGAGGGCAAAGTGGAGATGATTGTCACTGGATGCACCAGGTTTTCGTAGAGAATCCCGAGAACGATGTAGACTGCGAGTAGAGCCGTTACGACCAGGATTGGCATCGTGCTTAGCGATTGTTGATAGGCCTGGAGTGTGCCCGCATAAAAACCTTGGATCGAACTAGGCGTTCCCAGCTTTCGCTGCATGTCCGCTATGCGGGTCGTCGCATCACTGAGCGAGACATTAGGAGCCAGATTGAACGAAACTGTGACCGAAGGAAATAGACCGGTATGATTGATCGCAAGCGGAATGGTTTTAGACTGACTGGTGGATACTGCCCGGAGAGGGATGTGACCGTTGTTCGAGCTGGGCAGGTAGGTGTATTTGAGTCCCTCCGGGCTTTGCCAGTATTGAGGAGCCACTTCCAGAATGACGTAATACTGGTTTAACTGAGTGTAGATAACGGATACTTCCGATTGACCAAATGCGTCGTACAGCGCCGAATCGAGTTGCTGCACGGTAAGTCCAAGCTTAGCGGCAGTCACGCGATCGTATGTTAGCAATTCGTCGCGTCCACCGTTTTGCTGGTCCGAGTTTACATCCTGCAGGCCGGGCAGATGTCGCATCGCGTTCATCACATTTGGTCCCCATTTTGCGAGATCTTCCGCGCTGTCGGATTCGAGCGTGTATTGGTACAATGCGTTACTGGATCGACCGCCGATCCGAAGATCCTGCGCGGCCTGAAGGAATACCGACGCAACAGGCAACCGATTTAATTTCGGCCGCAACCGGTTAATGATATCCGCCGCCCCGATTTTTCGCTCGGCCAACGGCTTAAGTGCGATATAGACAAAACCGGTATTCGTTGCACCATTTCCGCCTGTGAAAACGATAACATTCGCCACAGCAGGATCGCTTTTGATCACATTGCCGATCTGCTGGATGGAATAGTTCATCGCCGCGAAAGAGGAGTCCTGGGGGCCTTGAACTCCTCCCACAATCGCTCCGGTGTCCTGCTGCGGGAAAAACCCCTTCGGCATTTGCATGATCAGCACGACATTCAGCGCGATGGTCAGGACCAGAACAACGAGCGTAATTGTTGGATTGGCCAATACCCATTCCAGGCTATTGCGATAGAGCGATAAGAACCAGTTGAAGACTCGTTCGCTGGCTATGTAAATGCGGCCATGTTTTTTTGTGCGTTCGTTCTTCAACAGGTACGCGCACATCATCGGAGTCGCAGTCAGCGAGATGAACATGGAAACAAGGATGGCCGTCGAAAGAGTGACAGCGAACTCGCGAAACAGACGGCCTACTATTCCGCCCATCATTAATAGAGGAATGAAGACAGCAATGAGCGAAATGCTGATAGAAAACACCGTGAACCCGATTTGCTCGGTGCCTTTGAGTGCCGCCTCAAACGGTCGCATCCCTTCTTCCAGATGGCGTGTGATGTTCTCCATGACCACAATGGCATCGTCGACGACGAACCCGGTCGAAATGGTCAGCGCCATCAAAGAGAGATTATCGATACTGTACCCGAACAGGTACATCACGGCACAAGTGCCGATAAGTGACACTGGGACCGCAACTGCCGGGATGAGCGTGGCACGTGGATTACGCAGAAAAATAAACACGACCGCTATGACGAGCATGACCGAAATCAGGAGCGTCCGCTCCACGTCACTGACCGATGCCCGAATGGTTGTGGTGCGATTGAGCACGACGGTGACATCAATCCCGAATGGGATGGAGGCTTTTATTGAAGGCAATTCGGCCATCAACCTGTCGACAGTTGCAATGATGTTAGCGCCAGGCTGCCGAAAAATAATGAGTGTGACGGCGCGCTTCCCGTTGAGAAAGCCGCCAGCTCGAATGTTTTGTACCGAGTCTGTTACGTCGGCGACATCCGATAAACGGACGGCTGCTCCCTTGTTATAGCCAATGATCAGCGGTTTATAGTCCGCGGCGAGAGAGATCTGGTCGTTGGCGACTATGTCCGTCGTGACGTCGCCGTTGGTGAACTGGCCCTTCGGAAGATCCGCGTTCTGCAGGCTTAGCACGGACTGTACGTCGGACATGCCAAGCCCATAATTCGCAAGTTGGGCAGGATTGACGTCTACGCGGACCGAGGGTAATGCGCCGCCCCCTACGTTAACCTGGCCTACTCCCCGGACCTGCGAGAGCTTTTGCTGGATGACCGTTGAGGCTTCATCGTATAACTTCGCGGGCCCAAACTTGTCCGAAGTCAGACCAAGGATCATGATCGGAGCATCCGCGGGATTAACCTTTCGATAGGTTGGATTGGACGGAAGGTTTGTCGGCAAATAGGTCCGCGCGGCGTTGATGGCCGCTTCAACGTCCCGCGCGGCGCCATCGATGTTCCGGTTTAGATCAAATTGGATGGTGATCGAGGTTGTCCCTAGCGAACTTGCCGAGGTCATTTCCGTCACACCGGCGATATGACCGAATTGCCGCTCCAAAGGAGTGGCGACGGAAGACGCCATGATCTCGGCACTCCCTCCAGGCAGACTGGCACTGACCGAGATCGTGGGAAAGTCGACTTGTGGGAGAGGGGAGACCGGCAAAACCCGGTAAGCAAGTATCCCGGCAAACGCAATGCCGATCGTGATCAAGGTTGTAGCCACGGGCCGGCGAATGAACGGAGCAGAAATGTTCATACCGGCGCTGCGTGATCTAATTCACTTCCGGATTCGGGACTGATCGAATTACGGGAAAACCGGCGTGAGAGATTGTCGAAAAAGATGTAAATGACCGGCGTGGTATAAAGCGTGAGCACTTGACTGAATAAAAGTCCGCCGACCATCGAAATGCCAAGCGGTCGGCGTAGTTCCGATCCGATCCCAGAGCCGAAAGCCAGTGGTACGCCGGCTAACAAAGCGGCCATGGTGGTCATCATGATCGGACGAAACCGCAGTAGGCAGGCCTGATATGCGGCTTCTGTCGCATCTTTTCCCTCCTCGCGCTGGGCCTGAAGCGCGAAGTCAACAATCATGATTCCGTTCTTCTTCACGATGCCCAGGAGCAGAACCAGTCCGATAATCGCAACGACACTCAAGTCCTCGTGAAATAGAATCAGAGCAATCAATGCCCCGACGCAGGCTGAGGGAAGAGTGGACAATATTGTGATCGGATGAATGAAATTTTCGTACAAAACACCCAGCACGATGTAGACGGTGACCAATGCCGCTAGAATCAGTAGCGGTTCATTGGTAAGTGAGGCTTGAAACGACGCTGCGGTCCCTTGGAAGCCCGCCTGGATACTGGCGGGCATGTGCATGTCCTGTTGCGTCTTTTCCACTGCCGATATGGCATCTCCAAGTGACGAATTTTCCGCAAGATTGAACGAGACCGTGATCGCAGGAAACTGCCCCTGGTGATTAATCGAGAGCGGTTCACTGATACTCTTAAAATGAGTGAATGCGCTCAGCGGTATCTGGTTCTGGATGGACGAACTGGTCGAACCTGCAGACCCTGCACCGGTGCTGGCGACCTTCGCCGAGAGCGCATTGGAGGGAGGGGCCAAAGTGTTGGCCGCCGGTGTGTATAGTGCGCTTCCCGTCAAAGCGTTTGATCCAGCGGACGAGGATCCGGAGGCCGAGAATGAGGTTGAGGCTGCGGTGCCGGTTGCTCCAGACGAGGCGTTGGCAAGAATGTAGAGTTGGCTAAGTTTTGATGGATCCAGCTTGAAGTACGGTTCGACCTCCAGCAACACGTGATACTGGTTAACTTGGGTATACATCGTATTGATCTGCCTTTGACCAAAGGCGTCATACAACGTGTTGTCGATTGTGGTGGGCGCGATGCCAAGCCGGGATGCGGTGACACGATCGATTGCAAGGTGAACAGCTAGCCCCCCCGGTTGTTGGTCGGTGGCTACTCCCTCAAGTTCTGGTAACTTTTGAAGTCGATCCACGAAACGGTTGGTCCAGTCGTCCAACTCATTCGCGTCGGGGTCCTCCAACGTGTACTGAAATTGTGCGCGACTGACTCGGTCATCGACGGTGATGTTTTGCACCGGAGCCATGAATAGATGGATTCCCTGGACTTGCTCCAGTTTTGAATTGAGCCTTTGAATTACGTCGGATGCGCTGATTTTTCGTACTTCCAGCGGCTTTAAATTGATCGACATTCGGCCGCTGTTAATCGTCGTGTTAGTCCCGTCTGCACCGATAAATGATGAGAGACTTTCAACCGCTGGATCCTGCAGAATTAACTTCGCAAGCTCTTGCTGTTTTTCAGCCATTGCCTTCGACCCGATGGTAGGCGGGGCCTGCGAAATTCCCTGAATCACGCCAGTGTCCTGAACCGGAAAGAAACCTTTAGGAATGATGATATAAAGGTAAACCGTGAGCATCAGGGTGGCGACGGCGACCAATAAAGTAATGACCTGATGTTCGAGGACGAATTTCAGGGTCCGTCCGTAAAAAGCGATCATGCTTTCAAAAACGCGTTCCGATGCTCGATAGAGTCGGCCCTGCTTTTCCTTCGGATTGTGACGCACGATTCGAGCGGTCATCATGGGTGTGAGCGTCAGGGAGACCACAGCCGAGATGACAATTGTGACAGCGAGCGTCACGGCGAACTCACGAAAGAGGCGGCCGACGACATCTCCCATAAACAACAGCGGGATCAAGACCGCAATCAGCGAAACCGTTAGCGAGAGAATCGTAAATCCGATTTGCTCCGCCCCTTTGAGTGCTGCTGCCATCGGAGTCTCGCCCTCTTCGATGAATCGGGTGATGTTCTCGATCATCACGATCGCATCGTCGACGACGAAGCCGGTCGAGATCGTCAGAGCCATGAGCGACAGGTTATCGAGGCTGTATCCAAGAGCATACATCGCCGCGAAGGTGCCGATCAGTGAGAGCGGCACAGCCACGCTCGGAATAATGGTGGCTAACAGATTTCGCAAAAAAAGAAAAATGACCAACACCACAAGCACGATTGTCAGAAGCAGTTCGAACTCGACATCTGCAACCGACGCGTTGATGGCCGTCGTAAGATCGGTGAGCGTTGTGACCTGAATGCTGGCAGGGAGACTCGCTTTGAGCTGGGGCAACAACTGCTTGATGCTCTTGACCACGCTGATCGTGTTAGCCCCCGGCTGGCGTTGGATGTTCAAGATCACCGCGGGTGTCTCATTCATCCACGCAGCCTGCTGGCTGTTCTCGACCCCATCCACGACGCGCGCGACGTCCGTCAACATCACCGGTGCACCGTTACGGTAAGCGACCACCACGTTTCGATAGTCCTTGCTGGTCACCAATTGATCGTTGGCATCGATCTGAAAATCCTGGCGAGGGCCGTCGAAATTCCCTTTGGCCGCGTTCACGCTTGTCTGGGTTAAGGCCGTGCGTAAGTCTTCCAGATTGACGCCGTACGACAACAAAGCAGTCGGGTTGGCCTGAATGCGAACCGCCGGTTTTTGACCGCCGCTGATGCTGACTAGTCCAACACCACTTAGCTGCGCGATCTTGGGCGCAAGGCGGGTATCCACGAGATCCTCCACCTGTGAAAGCGGCATCGACTTTGAAGTCACGGCCATTGTCAGCACAGGGGCGTCGGCCGGATTTGTCTTGCTATAAATCGGTGGTGCCGGAAGATTGGCCGGCAAGAGACTCTGCGAAGCGTTAATCGCGGACTGCACCTCCTCCTCGGCCACGTCGATATTCAGGCTGAGATTGAACTGTAAGACGACCACGGAGGTGGCGCCCGAGCTGGAGGAGGTCATCTGGTTCAACCCTGGCATCTGCCCAAATTGTCGCTCCAGAGGCGCTGTGACTGTCGTTGCAACGACCTCGGGACTTGCACCCGGATAAAAGGTGACGACCTGGATAGTCGGATAATCGACTTCCGGCAGTGCTGACACCGGGAGTTGAGTGTAAGCGACAAGACCGACCAGGAAGATCGCGGCCATCAGCAGAGAAGTCGCTACTGGCCGTAAGATAAATGGGCTGGACGGACTCATGATCCCTTGCCACCCTGCTTTTGAGGCACAGGTGGTTTACCGCCTGGAGCAAGAGTGATCTTCGCGTTGTCCTGTAATTTGTCGAAACTGCTGTTCGCAACGACGTCGCCTGGATTGATGCCATCCACCTGTGTGAATCCGCCGTCGGTTACCCCCGTCTTGACGTTGCGCAAATGGACAACGTTATCCTGAACCACGTACACAAACGACGTTTGACCATTTTGCTGCACCGTTGCCGATGGAACCAGTGTCACACCGTCCAGCGTCTGTACTAACAGCCGCGTATTGACAAACTGGTTGGGGAACAATGCGAGATCATCATTATTAAAGATTGAGCGCACCTTCACCGTCCCGGTAGTCGTATCAATCTGATTGTCCAGAGCCAGCAACTCGCCGCTCGCCAATTTCTTCTGGCCCGAGCGATCGAAGACGTCGACGGCGAGCTTGGCGTTCTTGTGAAGCTGGGCTAGAACTCCGTCCAGGCTGTCCTCCGGTATCGTGAAAATCACGGTGATCGGTTGGATTTGCGTGATCACCACGAGCGGATTTGTGCTGGTGCTAGTACCCGCCGTTACCAGATTGCCCGGATCAACTAGCCGCAGGCCAACGCGACCCGCAATAGGAGAGGTGATATGACAGTATTCAACCTGAAGCTGGTCAAACTGCACAGTTCCCTGATCATTTTTCACAGTCCCTTCATCCTGGAGCACCAATTTCTCCTGATCATCCAGGATCTGCTTGGCAACGGCGTTGCGGGCCCATGCGGCCTGGTAGCGTTCGAGGTCCATCTTTGCCTGTCCCAACAAATTCTCGTCTCTTTCGAGAGCCCCCTGCGCCTGCAAAAGGTTCGCGACGTACTGGCGATCGTCGATGTCGGTCAGCGGATCTCCCTTCTTGACGATCTGGCCCTCTTGGTATTGGACGGTAAAGACGACTCCAGTCACTTGACTAAAGATGGATGCCGTATAGACCGGAGTCACCGTACCGATCGCCTCGAGGTAGACCCCAATGTTTCCCTTTTTAGCTGTGGCAGTCGTTACCGTGACCGGCACTACGACCCGCGGTTTAGCCTCTTGCTGATGGTTGAGAACGAGATAAAACACACCCGCAAAGAGTACGAGCACTGCGATCCAGATGAACGCACGCAACACGCGACTCCGTTTTCGACCCTGAGGGCGAACGGTTTTAGCTTTGATGTCAGTTACAGTTTCGATGGCGAAAACTCCTCAGTGTTCTTGTTGCATTCAACGGTCCAAATCCAACGTCTCTGAAACAGTAAACAGGCAAAGTGCATTGTAGAAAGCTGCTTTTTGCAATAACACAGAGATGTTCTTTTGCGTTGTTCCTAGGAAACATTTTTCGATATAACGCATATATCATCTTCCGGGCCACGACGGTTTGGCCTCTCCTTTTCGTATCCGTGGCCGTTTAAGGACGTATCCAGCTCTCAGCGTTCCGAAAAATCGGGGCAGCCGGTGCCTCGACGGCAATTCACTACAGATGGAAGACGCCAACTAAGCCTATAATGATCAAGTAGATCGCTACAATAAAGTTGAGAAGACGCGGCATGATCAAAATTAGCAGACCGGCGATCAGAGAAATTAAGGGTGAAAGGGAAATCCCGACAAAGGACGTTAACGCGATAAACATGAATTAATCTCCAAGTAGGACTGTTTCGGTCTCCATAGCTGAAGGGACCCCCTGTATCAAGGATGGGCGCCACCGTCATTGCGAGTGTTTCCCGGCCGCCTTCAAATATGAGACGTATATGACTTATACGACGTATACACGCCGCATGGCCGTTTGTGGTAGCGCCAATCGCAGCCCGCGGGTAAGTCTATTTCCGTGGAAAATTCTCGTGATCCGCTCCAACAGTCGTTAGCCCGTCTTTCCAATCGACTCTTTGAACTCAGCGCGTGGCGGGATCGCGAAATCATCAGCCTGGACCAGGGTGAATTTCGAGCTCGACCAGAGGCTTCCCACGTCTCGATCTGTCCAGGTGAGGATTGGCCTGTCTTGGAAAAGCAGGTTGAAATCCGTTTCTCGGGATTGGTGCCCGGCGGTTGGACTGGTCTTCCAGTCCATTGCCGGTTTCACCTGGGAGGAGAGGCGCTCCTGTTCGCAAACGATCAAGCCATCGGCGGCTTGAACTCATTCCAGAGCGAGCATCTGGTTTGCAAGAGCGCAAACGGAGGGGAATCGCTTCATTTTCGGGCGGAAGTAGTGCCACATTGCTTGTTCGGCACGCCGGTCAAAAACCCAAAAATCGAATCGGCATGCATCCTGGTACCTGATGACGACGTTCGCTCTCTATACGAAGATGCGGCTGCTGCCTTGGACGCTGCCCGATTTCATGAGTCAAACGGCCGAAAGCCAATTGCGGCATCGCTTGTCGAGGCGATCCATGAGGCGTTTTCCGGAATCACACTACCTCGAGGCGATACGGAGGAATACCTGGCCAGGATCGCAGCGGTATCCCAAGGCCGTGCAAGTGGAAGCTATTATGAGAACCGGGAGAGCCTGGAATCGCTCTGGGAAAATTGGACATTTCGCTCATCGACCGACACGTTAAGGACCGGAGATCGCAATGCACTTCGCGACGCAAGAACCCGACTGATTCGTCGTATCGAATCGATCCGGGCAAAATTCCAACCCGAAGGCGGCGTCTGGCTGACCGGTCATGCTCATATCGATTTGGCTTGGCTTTGGCCCCTGGAAGAGACCAAACGCAAAGCACAGAGAACTTTTCAAAATGTCGTTGGTTTGATGAGCCGCTATCCTGAATTCCGGTTCAACCAATCGAGCGCACAACTTTATGCATGGATCGAAGAAAGCAATCCCTCGTTGTTTGAGGTGATCAGGGAGCGAGTTCGCGATGGTTCCTGGGAAATCCTGGGAGGGATGTGGGTCGAACCCGACGGAAACCTGCCATCAGGCGAGTCCTGGGTGCGTCAGTTGTTGTTTGGGCAGCGGTACTTCGAAACTCGATTCGAAAAACGAGCGAAAGTTGCCTGGATCCCGGACTCGTTCGGGTTCGCGGGAAATCTTCCGCAGCTTCTGCAGTCCGCGGGAATACCCTTCTTTTTTACCCATAAATTGACGTGGAACGATCGGAATCCGTTCCCTTACGATCTCTACTGGTGGCAAGGCATCGATGGTAGCCGTGTTTTGGCTCACAGCTTTAATAACCCGGAGAACGGTTATAACGGGAGGCTGACTGCTCGAGAGGTTGCAGAGACCTGGCAAAATTTTGGCGGGAAATCGAAACATGACTACACTCTGCTAGCATTCGGTTACGGTGACGGTGGTGGAGGTCCTAGCAGTGACATGCTAGAGCGTTTCGCCCGTTTGCGGGAATTTCCGGGATTGCCCCGCCTGAAGATGGGACGAGTGACGGAGTTTTACGAAGGCGTTTCAACGGAATCCCTACCCGCTTGGGTCGGTGAGCAATACCTCGAGTATCACCGCGCGACTTTCACGACACAGGGCAAAATAAAGTCACTTCATCGGAATCTGGAACATAGGCTGATCGAATCGGAAACAGCGGCGACGCTTGCCTGTTTAATCCGCGAATCAATCTATCCGAAAGAAGCGCTCGATCGCATTTGGAAGGTACTGCTTCTCAATGAATTTCATGACATTCTGCCTGGATCGAGTGTGCACTCCGTTTATGAGACGGCGCACGCGCAGTTAACAGCGGCTGTCGCGGAGTCGATCCAACTTCAAGGAACCACTCTTGGAGGCAACGCTGTCGGTCCCAATTTGTCGGGGTCGATCTGGAACCTTGATATTTACGATCGGACGCTGGTTGTCGACATGCCGGCCGACACAGACGTCGATGTCATCGGAATTGCGTGCGACCGGCATGAAGCGCAGATCCAGCGAATCGCTGGGAACCGGATTCTGGTGATGGCAGATGACGTTATCGTGCCGGCACTCGGAGCCGTCCCTTTAAGCCTTTCTTCAGGGGCAGCAAAACCAATAGTTTCTCAAATTTCGGCAAGTGCTGACTTGATCGAAAACGAATACCTCCGCATCAGCGTGAGGGAAGACGGCACACTTCTTTCGATTTATGACAAGGAATGGCGGAGAGAAGTGCTCAGTGATCGCGGGAATCAGCTTTGGTTGTACACCGACATTCCTCGCCAGTTCGACGCCTGGGATATGGATGCTTCGTACATGGACGAAGGCATTGAATTGGTTGCAGCCTCCCCCTCAGTGGTGATCGAACAAGGTCCGGTGCGCGTCGCATTACAGGTCAGTCGCACGTATGAAGGGATCGAGATTGTTCAGACCTACCGGCTCAGAAGGCATTCCCGTGTGCTTGAGATTCATAATGCCATCCATTGGTGCGGACGGAGAAGGCTCTTGCGTGCCCTCTTTCCGCTGGCCGTGCAGACACACGAGATGTGGGCGGAAACCGCCTTTGGAGCTGTCGGGCGATCCAATCATCGTAACACGCCATGGGACCAGGCCAGATTCGAGGTGCCGGCTCATCGCTGGGTCGATCTCAGCGAACCAGACTACGGGGTTAGTCTCCTCAATAATGGCAAGTACGGACACAGCGCGCATGGGGGATTGTTAGGCATTAGTCTGCTTCGATCCCCGATATACCCGGATCCCTACGCCGATGAAGGCGATCACGAATTCCTTTACGCGATCTACCCACATTCCGGTACATGGCGGAATGGAACGGTTCGTGCCGCCAAAGAGATTCATACATCTCTTCGATATGTTGCAGGTGGGAGCGGTTCTTCATCACTATTCCGAATCACAGGAGGCGCTCTCGAGCTTGCCTGCCTGAAACGAGCAGAAGATTCCGACGCCGTGATTGTCCGACTATTCGAACCGCACGGCAATCGAAGCAATGCGTTACTTGTGTCTAGCCCGAAACTCGAGCGTGCAACGATCGTAAATATCTTGGAAGAGGAAGTGGAGGAACTTCCGATTAAGGATGGACGTGAGGTCCCAATCTCAGTGACACCGTTTCAGGTGATAACGCTCCGACTCAATATTGTGCAACCGTCCAAACGGTAGCTACCAATTCTAACGAAGTCTTCGCCGACACGCCGATACGCACACACGCCGACCCCGCATCCGTACGGTTGCGGCTTCTGACTTCTATAATTCTTCTCCGCCGCCCAGTTCCTCGTCATTCGCCGGCGTTGTGTCCTCGATTAGTTCAGCCGGGGATGGCCCCGGTGTGTCCGTTGCTTCCGTATCTTGGTACGGATCAAATGCTTTGTGGCCCCGACTGCCGGGTGTATCGGCCAATGGATCTGTTACGGCGCCGGTCATTTCTTCATCGTCGTCGAGAGGTTCTTCATCGGGTGATATATTTTGGTCATTCATGTCTACAGTTCGCATAAAATGGTTTGCAGGGTCTTAACCTGAAGGCTCTATCAGCAACGATAGTCAATGAGTCCAGTGAGTTCCTGTTGAACGAACTGTCGGCAATATGGAATTAAGCACTCTTGAGGATCTCTATATTCATGAGTTGAAAGATCTACACAGCGCGGAGCGGCAACTCATCAAAGCATTGCCAAAGATGGCAAAGGCGGCCCATAACAAGGAGCTGGCGGCTGGTTTTCAAGAACATCTTGAACAGACCAAGTTACACGCCGAGCGGCTTGAGCGGATACTGGCTTCCCACAAACAGACAACGCGAGGCCCAAAATGCAAGGCAATGGAGGGTCTCGTTGCCGAAGGATCTGAAATGATCGAAGAAGAGGCCGATGCCGAGGTTAAAGATGCCGGATTGATCGCGGCGGCCCAGCGCGTGGAGCATTACGAAATGGCCGGTTATGGAACTGCTCGTACGTATGCCGAGTTGTTGCGGGATCAGGAAGGAACAAAACTTCTACAAGCCACTTTTGAAGAAGAGAAGCAGACGGACCAAAAGCTTACCAAGCTTGCAACCTCCGCAATCAATGTTGCTGCTCTAAAGTAGTTTGTTACGGAGCAGCGTTCATGTTCGATGAAAGCTACTATCGGCCGTGAGTCCCGTGTCATGACGCGGTTGACAAGGCTGCAGAGTGCTGCCGGACGATCAGCTTTTTCTACACGAACTCGATGGTCAGTGACGCATGTCGCTCTCCATCGCCTCCTGGTTCGAACGATACTCGACAGGGCTTAGCGCGCTGCTCAACGCTTCAACCCGTTCGGTCATCTCTTTCCAGTCTAGATAATGTGTCCGAAGTTTCCACCAGACCGCGGCCCAGCCCTTGGGAATATTTAAGCGCCTTCTAACTTCGGCAGTCACCATGGGCATGTCATAGGCGTTCATAAATCCGACTGCAAAATGCAACCATTGTTCGGTGGACACGCGCCCCATAAGGTCCTGCAGGAACACGATCAGATCGTCCGCATGCCGCTCGAGGGCAGATAACGATTTATGATGAATTAGCTCAAAATCGATCAGTCGCACCCGATCACCGTCTGCGTCATAGATCAGATTGTCGAGATGGGGATCGCTGTGGGACCAATAGTCACGGAATTCGGCGCACCAGAGTCCATGTGCGCGACGCATTTCTCTGGCCGCAGCTTCAATCTCCCGAATACTGAGCGCACCGCGATTAATATAATCCAGCAGGCTTTTGCCTTGGACCTGGTCCACACAGACGGTTCGTCGACCCTCTGGGAAAACGCAAAAACTCCGGTCATAAAGCAGGCGAAAACAGGAGATCTCCCACGATTGCCACTTCCGGAGGTTTATCCATAGGTGTATCGGTGCACGCGCAAGAAAGAAAAACAGATTCGCCAGGATTGAGACCAGCCCGCTGCCTGGCCGTCGCCGTTTTATCCACATCTTCCGTGTCCCGCGGTACTCGAGATTAATCGCGTTGATCTTGATCGATTCGATGGCTGTGCTCAGAGCTTTCGCAAAGCAGGATGCTCGAAGGTTTTCAATTAACCTTTGCCCATACGAGGAAGCCCTGAATCTCAGCGCAGAAAGTCGCGGCTTCTTGCCCGGTTCCCACATTGAATATCTGTAACTGATCTTGTAGCGCTTGTCTACAGGCCAAGGATCTAAGTGCCTTCGGGGGATTATTTGGCATTGTAGCCCGGGCGCGGGTAGCGCTCGGTTCAGCGATCTTTTGACTTGGCCAGCCGGATAGCCTCGATAATTTGCCAGCTGATCAGTGCAGGTATTCCAACAACAAGCTCGCGCACCCGTCGGATGAGCGAAAGCGCAAGAGCGATTTCACCCGGTATCCCTAGGAAACTGCCGACTAGAATGTACCCGCCTTCTTGCACGCCGAATGCCCCGGGAACCAAAAACGCTAACCCACGGATCGCTTGCGCCGCGCTCTCAAGGATCAGCGCGGCTGTAAAACTCGTACGAATTCCCAAAGCAAAGAGGGCCAGCCAAATTTCGCCGGAAGCTATTAGCCACGAAAATACCCAGAAAAAAAGGCATCCTGCTACACCGCCACGCCTCGCATAGAGAAGCATGATCGTTTGGTCAAACGATTCACCGCTCGCAACCAGGGCGCTCCAGTCGGATGACCGACTGATTCTGGATGCCAATAGGGCGCTCCAACGAAACATTCCAAACCGTTGCACAGCATAGAATCCGAGTACGGCCAAACTACCTGCAACCACGGTCGCGATTGCAGGTTGAACCAAGTCATGTCGGCCAGTGGTTGCGATCAGCAGGACGCACGCTGTCACGATGAGAATGACTTTCGTAGCAACTCCAACGGTGACATCGACTATCATTGCGGCGATACCGATCTTCAGAGGAGCGCCCCAGGTCGCGGCCATTCGGGTCATGATGATATCCCCTCCGACACGACCCATTGGGAGCAGGTTGTTAATCGATTCACCAATCCAGTGCAAAAGAAAGCACTTTGGCAGTGAGACTCTGGACTCCCGAGGGAACAGCACCGCCCAACCCGAAGCATCGCTCAGGGTTTGCAGAAGATGAAACAGAAACACAACAAGTAACCCCCAACCCGCCCGGGCAATTGCCAGACCAACCTGGCTAACCCCTTCTCGGATCAACAGCAGCGTGAAAAGCCCAATACCCCCGAGACCGAGGATGTAAACTATCGGTTTGATCGTCCGCAGATGATTCACAGGTTATAAGTGCCGGTAAACCGGTCTGCCGCGAGCAGACCAGGAGGGCCCGTTTCCAACTTTGACTTGCCCATGTCTATTTTCTAGGCCTGTCGGAGCTGGTGTGGGGCTGAGGTTGCGATTCTCTGAGGTATTACCGGTCACGGGATCTCTTTACGCGTTTACTCTGTCGGTTGGCAAGAAGGTCGGAATATCCTCTCTTGCACTTACTCGCCGATCTATACTCTGCAGTCGTTGAGGAATGCGCTCGCTCGTCGAAAGGGAAACTGGTTGAAACATCCGGGCCAACCTCGATAGAAATACGATTGAGCTATGGATCTTTCCCTCGTTTTCTGCCTGGCAGTTATCGCTGATCTTGCCGTGTTGCGATTTATTCCCGGGCACAGACGAATCGCACGGGTCGTGATCAGGTCAATTTTCTTCGCTGTCCAGACCTTTTTAATAGTTGAACTGGTCAGCTCGCCGTTGCGTCCAGTATTTCGACCACGCCAATTAGCTCATGAGTTCTGGTTGCAGATTCTGGTTTGCTTTTGGTGGGGCCTGGCCGCGCGCGAAATGATTTGCCTGCTCGCGTTACCAACCGCTATCCGGAAGACCGCAACAGAGAACAAACTTCTTTCCGATATTATTGCGGCCACCATCTATGTGTGCGCCGCTCTGGCGATGATGGGTTTCGTTTTTGGATTTTCGTTGCAGGGACTGCTGGCGACCTCAGGCATTATCGCGATCGTCCTCGGGTTGGCTCTTCAAAGCACACTCGGGGACGTTTTCTCCGGGATATCCCTAAGCATCGAAAAGCCGTTCCGGGTCGGAGACGAGATCCTTTTGGAAGGCGGCGCTGAGGGGGAGGTGATCGAAACGAATTGGCGATCCACGCATCTCAGAAACAGTGCGAACGACGTGGTTATAATTCCAAATAGCGCGATCGCAAAGATCCGGATCCAAAACCATAGCACCGGCACTAGACGATACAGTGGAAGTCTGACAGTTGTCGTCGACAGTCGGAACGAGCCTGAATATACGGTGGAAATCCTGAAGCAGGCAGCAATGTGCTCCTCTGCTGTCCTTGAACGCCCGGCGCCCTCCGTCGAAGCAACAGAAATCAAAGGCGATCGTGTCACTTACGCGATTTACTTTAGTACCGCTACAATTGCGTCCGCCGGGGAAGCGAAATCGCAGATTATTACTCAGCTCTATAAACGTTCTCGCCCAGGCCTGACTCACGGAGCGCCACTCCCTGCGCCGACAGCCTCTCGCGATCCGGCTGATCCGCTTCCAATCTATTTTTTTCCGGACAGCGAAGTCTTGAATCACCTTTCCCTGCTCGAAGCGCTAAGCGACGAGGAGAAAAGCAGATTGAACGCAAAGATTATCCGGCGCCACTTTCAACCAGGGGAACAACTCCTCGTGCAAGGAGCGCAAATCAATTCGGCCCACGTCCTGATGTACGGGATCGTGCAGATCTCGCGTCAAGTACAGGATGGACGGATCCTCGCCGTGAGAAGACTCGGACCAGGCGATTCCTTCAACGACATTTCGCTCCTGATCGGTATGCAAGCACTGGCAACATACACGGCTATCACCCCAGGTCACTTGATCGAATTGCAGGGGAGTGAACTGAAGCCGATTCTGGAGGAGCGCCCTGAATTGATGGAATCGCTCAGTCATTCAGCGGCCAAGGCACAACAATTCGTTGCGATGTTCGACAAGGCGGCGCTGCAACCAGTTGCGATGCAGCAACACGATCTTTTGTCGCGAATTAAGAGTTTTTTCCGTCTGGATGTCTGAGGGCAAATCTTGCGAAAATCTTGGTTCGAAAACTATTTAGCTATCACTTGGCCTATGTGACGACTGGCAGTTCTATAAAACTCGTGTTCTCACCGGAATCGTAAATTTTGATAGTCGGACCGGATTCATTTTTCAGAAAATGATCAAAAAACTGGCGAACGAGCGTGTGGCGGAAATACGCCGAGGTATCACTGCCAAAACGGATTGGGCCGATTGCACTGCCATCAAATCGCTGCTGATGATGAAACCAGGGACCATGACCAGAAAGACTTTTGTGTTGTCTATATCTTTTGGTTTGAATCGCCTCGTATACGTGGAGCGCACCGTAAATGTCTACCTGGTGCCAGAGGCTATGGACTAACATCACGGGAACGGTTAACGGCTCATTTGCTAGGAGTTTATCGAGCGCCTGGCCCTGCCAGAATGCGCCATAACTCGCGGATGTAACCGCTTTCGGTAATCAGTTCGTCCCCGATGTCGATGGGCGCAGCTTGGGCCGCCCCCATGACTAGACAAATCCACATTGTGACCCTTGAGAAAAGTTCCAGAACAGCCCAATTCATAAATGATCGCAATATGTGGGTGGTCTGTTCTGAATCTATTTTTATTTCTCTGATCGTTTTTGACAGACGCTAGAATTTCACCTCGCGGTAATCCGTTTGTCGCAATTCCTCGATAGGTTTCTCGGATGAAAGAGTCCCAGGATCTTTTTGTGGCGGATTCCAGTCACGTGCGTTCAGGACGGCGAATTCCGGCCTGTCGGAGATTGCAGAGCCCAGTTGGCCGGATATGCAACGCAGCTCTTGCGGCCTTCGAACGGCTTCCTGGAGCTGGGCGCCGCCTGGACGTTACCAGCCTTCTTTCCGTCGCGGAGCGCCAGACAGCGTTAAGCGATTTCGGTGACAGTGGCTTTCTGGAGCCAATGGCCTTTTTGCTGGAATCAGTCGAGCGGGAAGCCAATTTGAATGCGCTGGGGCGATTCATTTTCTATCAGCATGTCATTCAGCTGCTGCGTAATCGCCTGCACTTGGAGCTGGATCGGAAAATGGATGTCAGGATTTCTCACCGAGAAATCCGCAAACCGGTATTCATAACGGGCTTGCCGCGCACCGGCACGACCTTGCTGCACGGGTTGCTCACTCAAGACTATGATCTTTTCGCAGCTCCTTTAACATGGGAAGTGATGTATCCTTCGCCAGCTCAAGGAAATACCCGGAGGCGGCTCGAACGAACCAGGCGTGACCTGAAATGGTTCGAACGCTTGGTCCCGGGATTCCGGACCATTCATCCCGTTTCGGCTGATCTTCCTCAGGAGTGCGTCGCGATGATGAGCCATTGCTTCCTGAGTCAAGAGTTCGACACGATGTTCGATCTACCGGAATATGAACTCTGGTTGGAGCTACAAGACCACCGCCCGGTCTACGCGTTCCATAAGCGGTTTTTACAGCATTTGCGCCCTGAATTGCCGGAACGCCGTTTTGTCCTCAAAGCTCCCGCGCATCTTCATTCACTCGAGGCGCTATTTGAAGTCTACCCGGATGCAAAGGTTATCCACACTTATCGTCAGCCGTCGCAGGTTATCCCGTCGTTGGCGAACCTGAGTTTTACTCTGAAAAGCGCATTTAGTTCCGATGTGGATCCTTTTGAAACCGGTTCCAGCGCCTTGAAATATTGCTTGAGAAATTTGAAACAATTCTTTGCCAGTCGTGACCATCTTCAAATGAGTCGTTTCGCGGATGTTTCCTACGCCGATCTGGTTCGGGACCCGATCCCCGTCGTCCACCAGATCTATGCCGAACTGGGCGAGAAATTGACTCTCGACGCCGAGTCACGGATGCTGAAATTCCTCCGTGAAAATCCTCAGGGCAAGTGGGGGCGGCATCTGTATTCAGCGGCGACCTATGGTCTAAATAACCATGCGATCGAGGAACAATTCTGTTTTTACACAGGGCGATTTAGCATGGCTTAGTTCTTGTCACCCTTGATTTCTCAAAAGCTTTATTTCCTGTAAATTCCGATTTGATCGAATTTTCTACACGCTATGCATGGTCGCGATTAAGCTCTTCTCATGCGATCTGTGGCGGCTGTTCTCTGTGGTTTCTTCCTGACTGTTTGCTCATGTGTTGCCTCCACCGACTTCAGTGGTTCATGGGCCATTGATCTCAAAGCGTCGACCTCTCCCGACTCTTTGCTGAAGCGACTCCAAATTCCTCTTGTGCAGCGCCACCTTGCGGCTTCCATAAAGATTGAAGCCGTCTACACGCAGTCTCCGGAGTTGCTTGTCATTGCTACCCGGGCCCCTGGTTTTTCGCGCACGGAAAATCTCCGTTTCAACGGCCCGGTGGAATCCCGGTCGGAGCAGATTACCGGGCCCTATACCATGCAGACACGCTGGTCGGCAGATGGTACGCAGCTTATTACAAGCTATCATTTTCGCACGAAGGACGGCAAAAATGCGAGCCTTGTTGTTAATCGAGGGTTGACCGATGGCGGAGCCACACTCGTGTTGGATGCGACCATGCGCGTGGAGGGTGAATCCCAAAAGTGGGTGGTTCGACGCATTTGGCGTAAGCGTTGAAAAGGGCTGACATGGAGCGGATCAATGGCCCTTGATAGCCGCCAACGATAGGGCCAATCAACCCCATCGACCTTGAAGCAACTTCAGTGACAAGGTCAGAACCATATGAAGATAAGGAGCCTTTGCGACCGCTGTGTTGACCGGTTAGGTCTCAATTTTCATCGCACGTTCCCGAGCGCCGAAGACCCGCCGGGACGATAGCCTAGCTAGAGGCCCGCGGCGCGGGACGAATGCACAAGGAAATGGGGACAGGTCAAACATCGGCTCGTATTCCCGAGCGCCGAAGGCGATGGAGTCCGCTCTAAACGGAAATGCCTAAGCAATTTGGAACCATTCGGTCAAAAGGGAAAAAATACTGCGATCACCTCTGAGTGCTGACGTTCACCTCAACCTTTGGCGTCGCCACTGCGAGTGTGCCAAAGAGTGGGCATCGAGCTTTGAAGGCATCGACGAGCTGGTGGCCTTCGTCGCGACTGACCCCAGTCAGCGTAAAATCAAGCCGGACAGTGTTGAACAGTGTAACGTCGGAGCGTGCCTGGTTACTTCGATCCAGCGTGGCGGAGATAATTCCATTGGCGGAGCGCAGCGGCAGATTCTTGTCTCTCGCAAATACCTGCACCAGTTCGACTCCGCAGGTGATTACGCCGGCAAGAAAAATCTCGGGAGGCGTCAAAGCTTCGCCCGGACAGCCGTTCTGAGCAGGTCCATCGACGACAAAGTGATGGTGACGACTACTACAGATCAGCCGTCCAAACGTGTCTGTTAAATGGGCTCGGATCTGGTATTCTCGGACATCGGCTTTCTTGATCTCGGTGCTCATAAGGCGTTATCTCATTTGTCTTCCCTATGTCGCCCAGACCCAATGCAGATGCAACGGTTGGCGGCCGGCTGTATGCCGGCCACCAACAAAATCTATCGCATTCCCATTTCGTGAACGATAGCGGCTTCTAAGCGTCGGCCGTCTTCACCGACGTGAGAGGAGCTGCAATATCTTCAAGCCCTTTGCCCTCGGCGTTGACGCCAAAGAACCAGGCCACCAGCCCTCCGAAAATCATCACTCCGGCTCCCAGGACATAGCCCCAGAAGAGCGGAACGCGATCGGTGCCGTTGCCTACAAAGTTAGCGAAAATCAACGGGCCCATCGAGCCGACAACTTGGGAGATGGCGAAGAAGTAGGAAATAGCCTGTCCCCGAACTTCGAGCGGGAAGATTTCACTGACAGTTAGATAGGCTGAAGACGCACCTGCAGAGGCAAAGAAAAACGAGACGCACCAGAAGAGCGTGTGCGTCGTCGCTGTCAAAGCGCCCTCTTTGAATAGATAGGCCGATATTAGCAATACAACTCCGGCTAGCAAATAAGTGCCGAAGATCATTTTGCGTCGACCGAAAGTATCAAATAACGGACCGAGCAGTAATGGTCCGAGCAGGTTACCGATTGCAAACGGGAAGAAGTAGAGAGCCGACTCGGACGCGTTGAGATGATAAAAATTCTGTAATACTAGCGCGTAGGTGAAGAAGATTGCATTATAGAGGAACGACTGCGTGACCATCATCGAAATGCCGAGGAAGGTCCGAGAGGGATATTTTTTCAGGAAGACATCGATCACCGTCGCGAAGGGGACCGATTCCTCCGGCTTGACGAGCATGGCCCGGCTCTCATCGACCGGTTCCAAGGTGATGCCTTGTTTACGAACACTGGCTTCAATATTGTCAACAATGCGATTTGCTTCGTCTGCGAGACCGTGGGTGACCATCCACCTCGGGCTTTCCGGAATCTGTCGGCGCAGGAAGATGATTACCAGCCCCAGCACCGGTCCGACAAAAAAGGCAAGCCGCCAACCGATGGCTTCAGGGATTAAGGCGTGATTGAGCAGGAAGAAGCTGGAGACCGCTCCCAGCATTGCGCCGGCCCAATACGTGCCATTTACGGCGATATCGACCCGACCACGATATTTGGCAGGAATAAGTTCGTCGATAGCCGAGTTGATCGCAGTGTATTCACCGCCAATCCCCATACCTGCCACAAAACGCCAGACGTAAAGGAACCACGGCGTCCAAGCCAGGCCTGCAATTCCTGAGCCAATCAAGTAGATGCCGAGGGTAATGATGAACAGTTTCTTTCGGCCCCATCGGTCAGTCAGACGGCCAAAAAAAAGCGCGCCACAAACCTGGCCAATCAGGTAGATGGTCGCGGTGAAACCAATGTCGGCGCTCGACATGCCCAGGGTGTCTTTGAATCCAGAGGCTGAGACTAACTGAATCTCAATACCGTCCAGGATCCAACTGACACCGAGCCCGAGAACGACCATCCAATGGAAATGAGCCCACGGCAGTCGATCCATCCGGATCGGCACGAGGGTAAGTACAGGTTGATTTGAAGGTGCTGTAGCCATTTTTTGCGACTTTATTTAATGTTTTTTGAATTGGGACTTTAATGGTCCTGGCACGGCTAACGCTGTCGGGGGATGCAAATTGCATTCAGGCTTTTCGGCGAAGCGCTTGAGCATCCGAGGGGTGCTAGCTTCTCACAGACCGCAGCAGATGCACTCATTGCCAGTGATGAGCCAGTTTCTCCGTGGTCTTTCCGCTTGGCCCGGGGAACAATTTGCGAAAACACCCTGCCTTTCTGAGAAGTGAAGCGATGAGTGTCAATCGTCTTTTTTACTGGGCTATTTTTTGGGACAGGTCGTTCGGTCTCAATTCGACATCGCCTGGCTCTGTCTCGGCAACGGAGTGAGTGGCACACGGAAACGGTTTGCGTTTCAGGAATTGAGTCCGAGACATCGTGAAAAGGTGCAATTAACAAAACAAGGAGCGGAGGCAAGATTCCGAACGGGATAGAGCCGCCAAATGGTCGATTTAGATGCGTAGAGTTGCCTCATCCTCAGACGCAATCCGGAACTCTTTCGCCTTTACGAGGCATTTGGAAAAGACTGATCGCAGCATACTCTTTTCACAAATGGCAGAGGCGATAACAGGTGTGGAGAAAGAGTAACCAACCTCCACTCTAACAAACCATCGAAGGAGGGTCCACCTCTCGGGCCCCGGCGTTAATCTAATTTCTCTCCTAATCCGCAACGACTATCGACTTGCAAATTCATTCTTAAGAAACTTAACAGAATCGTGCAATGCGCGATTGACTGAATCGCGTCCGTTTTCAGGATACCCTGATCACAAGTGCGGTCGTGTTGTCGCGGCCAGCTGTCTCCAATGAAGCTAGCACCAGGCGCTGAGCGAAATTTACGTGCGAATGCGCAGCTTTGGGAGAACGTAGAATTTCGAAAATTTGGTTGTCGTAAAGTCCATCCACCAAACCATCGGAGCAGAGTAGAAAGAGATCGCCGCTCTCGTAGCTGACAGCGCCGACCTGAGGATCAACAAATTGGTTGCCGGCGCCCAGAGCCTTCTGTAGCACATTGCGACGCGGATGAGTCCGCGCCTGGCGTTCGTTGATCTTGCCGTTTCGCTGAAGCCAGCCAACGTGGGTATCATCGTGGCTGATCTGCTTTATAATTCCTTCTTTAGCCGGCAAATAGTAAACGCGACTGTCGCCGATATGGCCGAAATACATCCAGCTTCGAGTGAACCAGCAAACGGAGAGGGTTGCTCCCATGCCGTGGCATTCTGCGTAACTTCCTCCAATCAACATTAACGATCGATGAATATGGTCGAAAAGGGTGGTGAATATGTCGGCAAAATAGGTTTCAATTCCGAGTGCCGACTGTTTAAACGATCGTTGGAGGAGCTGGGTGAGGTGATCCACGGTGATCCGGCTGGCAAATTCTCCGCCGGTTGCTCCGCCCATCCCATCGCTTACTGCGAAGGCAAAATCAGTGGTTTCGGTTGATCCTTCGCCGTGTCTACCCAAATGGTGTACCTCTTTGGAATCAAGCTGCAAACCCAGATAGGAATCCTCGTTGTTCACGCGAACTTTTCCACGATCTGTAGCTCCCCACCATTCCAGACGATGCGAGAGGGATTCGTTATTTGGATGATGCATTTGCAGGTTCTTCGTAGCCGGGAAGAATCGAGGCGTACTCAAAATCGATGACACAAAAGCGCCCGTCCGTCTGGCGATAGGTCACGTTGCGTACCTCGGCGTCCTCATGGCGCACACCATAGGGCTCCAATTCCGCAAAAATTTCAACGGCGCGTTGTTTATCCAGGTGTTCGACCCGGACACCACAGTTCGTTGTGGTGATCCGGAGCTGCTCGGGATTCGCTTCCAGCAGCCTCGGCACGAAGTTACAATTTTTCTTTTCGAGATGACGAAGGACTCTCACTTCGTTGGCAAAGCGCTCTTGGGCATCGGGGCCGCGAAAAGTCTTGTAGACCCGGCCATCGTAACTGACACGGACTGTGGCTCGTAAAGTGTCTTTTACTTGTTCCATGGAGACCGGGCAACATGAGCTGCTCCGGTCCAGGGCACAAGCGACGACACCTTTGCTGAGTAGAATTGTGAGGAAGATTTGACAAACGGACAGGCCATGCCGAAGCATGGCCTGTCGTAGTTCAAACTGGCATTGCCGCCTTCGTCGCGGTTTGGGGCAACTTACGGCTTAGGCACCGTTTCAATCGTCTGGAGAATCCGGCTGGCGATCTTGTAGGGATCGCCGGCCGAGTTCGGTCGCCGATCTTCGAGATAACCTTTGTAGCCGTTTTTGATGAAACTATGCGGCAAACGGACGGAGGCCCCACGATTGGCCAGACCGTAGTTGAATTTGTCAATCGACTGGGTCTCGTGGAGACCGGTCAGACGCAGATGATTGTCCGGTCCGTAGACCGCGATATGTTCGTTCTTGTACTTATCGAATGCCGCCATGAGAGCTTCGAAATATTCCTTGCCGCCTACTTCGCGCATGTATTTGGTCGAGAAGTTGCTATGGAACCCGGACCCGTTCCAGTCGCCCAGAACAGGTTTGCAATGCAACTGGACGTCGACTTCATAGGATTCGCAGAGTCTCGCCAACAGATAGCGGGCGACCCATACCTGATCCGCGGCAGTCTTCGAGCCTTTGCCGAAGATTTGGTATTCCCATTGGCCTTTGGCCACTTCGGCATTGATGCCTTCGTGGTTAATTCCGGCAGCGAGACAAAGGTCGAGGTGCTTGTCGACGATTTCGCGAGCGATGGGTCCCACGTTTTTGTAGCCGACACCGGTGTAGTATTCACCCTGTGGATCGGGAAAGCCATCGGTCGGAAAACCGAGAGGACGGCCATCTTTCCATAAGAAATACTCCTGCTCGAAGCCGAACCAAGTATCCGGATCGTCTAGAATCGTCGCTCGAGCATTGGTGGAGTGAGGAGTGCCGTCGGCATGCAGGACCTCGCTCATCACGATTGCAGCATTCGTTTTAGTGATGTCAGGATAAACGGCAACCGGCTTCAATACGCAGTCGGAACTATGTCCCTCCGCTTGCCTGGTCGAGCTGCCATCGAATCCCCAGTTTGGGAGTTGTTCCAGAGTCGGAAAGCTTTCGAAATCCTTAACTAGCGTCTTACCGCGGATATTCGGGATAGGTTCGTAGCCGTCGAGCCAGATGTATTCCAGTTTATATTTTGCCATGGTGGTTATCAGTAATTTCTATTTCGTTGGTAGTTACGCACGCTCGCTTGACGCTTTCGGCTGTTTTGGGTTGGGTTTCAGAGTTGGGTTATATAGACAATTCTACGCAGAAATTTTACAGCACGCCCAGTGCCACGCTCAGCTCTAAGGTGGAAAATAGGAGTAAAGCCCTTCTCTTCGTACGCCCATGGGATCGTTGTGACGTGGTTGAAATTCGCCAGTTGTCGAAAAACGAGCAGACTGAAGTACCTGGGGTTATAGACCCCGCTATGAGGCAAGCTGAGGCCGGAGCCCACGGGCGTAGATGACAAAGGCCGCGAGAGCCAGAAGGATTACCGTCACGACGGCATGGGAGAACTCACCGCGCAACACGTGGAACCCAGTGGCCAATACCATGATGGTGGCCAAGCCAACGGCAGCCCATCTCGTCAAATTCGGCAGGATTTTGGTCAGAGCTGGCAGGATCAAGCCGAGTGCTCCAGCCAGCTCAGCGATGCCGATAAACGTCACGAGCCCGCGCTGATCCGCCAGAGATGGAACCGACGCAGCAAACTGATCAAAGGCGAAAAGTTTCATCGATCCAGTGGCGAGGAACACAAAAGCCAACAGTACTTGAACAATCCATGATGCAATTTTCGTAAGGGTATTTCCTGAGGAGTGAATGGATAAATTCAGGTGGTTTGAACCGGGAAATGCAGTCGAGCCCAGGTCGAAAACGTGGTCGGTTGCTTCCCTGAGCTTCCCAGTAACCGATCATCTCGGCAATTTCGTTTGCCCCAGGAAAGGAACTCGCGAAATCTTTCTTTGGGATCCGCTTGTATGAAAAGTTGTGCCCCTGTCGATTCAGCGTCTCAACGATTGCGTTGAAGCTTAGAAAATCACCAACGAGCGGCAGATACTCGCCATTGCCTGCCTCATCTGGGTGTGCGAATGCTCCGGCAACGAGATTGCAAGTTCAGCTTGGAAAGGTGAATGCAAACGTGGGCTTGAAGAAGATCGTCGAGGGAGCCTATCTCCTACCGTTGGGTTCGGCCAATGCCGTGCTGCTCGATGGTGGACCCGAGCTTGCGCTCGTGGACGCGGGATTTCCCAACAAGGCATCACTTGTGTTCGATGCGATCCGGCAGCTTGGACGCACCCCGCGCGATCTCCGGCACCTGATTTTCACGCACGGTCATCCCGACCACATTGGCAGCGCGGCGGCGATCGTTCAGGAAACCGGCGCGACCACCTACATGCACGCGCTGGACGCCCCTTTCGCCGAAACTGGTGGCCCCTTTCGCCCCATGAACCCGGCGCCAGGCTTGTTGCTGAGTACCGCATACCGCTTTACGTGGCATCCGCAGAAGCGGATGGAACCGGTTCGGATAGATCGCTACATCGCAGATGGAGAAACGCTGCCAATCACCGGCGGACTGCACGTGGTCCACATCCCCGGTCACTGCGCAGGTCAGGTAGCCTTTCTTTGGCAGGGCGAGCGACTACTGATCGCAGGCGACGTTGGCACGAACATCCTGGGACTCGACGATCCAGTAGGATTTGAGGATATCGAGGAAGGAAGACGCAGCCAACGCAAGGTCGCCACGCTTCGCTTCGACGCGGCTGTGTTCGGACATGGCAGACCAATCCATTCGGGCGCGTCGGAACACGTCCGTAACAAATGGGGGCGCTAAGCATCGGTGGCGAGGCACAACAACTTGAGCTAGCCTGAGCCCCGCGCCAGAGCCGGTCACTGTCCTTTGCATTTTGATCAGTGTTCGCTCCTTCCGGAGCGCACCCCCGATCAAATGCAAATTACAATCGCATAAAATGTTACTTGCAAAATCACCCGCAGGAGAGTTGCAAGAATAGATGCATCTCCCAGGACTGTTTCCACTCGTTCCACTGCGGATCGACCATCGTCGAGCCGAAACTAACCGGTCACGCCGCCATCGTGTGTTTGCTAGTCGGATACGATCGATACACCCCCCTAAGCCGAGTCAGTGCAGGCCATTACGTGTTTCGAAAGCCAGGTACAAAAACCACTCCGACCCGATTTTCCGCATGAAGACAGAGCTCAACAAGACAAAGTACAGCGTCGCGGCGCAGTGCCTCACTTGTCGCGCCACCACGAGCTTTGACGCGCACGATGCATCAGTGAATTTACAGTTGTATATCTCTTTCGATTGAGCGTGATTGAGGCCAGAGAGGCGCATAGGGATCGTCCGGCATGTACTTTCCAAATGGTGAGAATATTTATTCTGGCGCTTCTGGCTTTCGCGCTCTGCTCGTGCGCAGACTCTTACGACATCCTGGGCTTGCACCTAAAACCCGCCGCCAATGGTGACTATGATAACGCCGGTCACGTTCCTGGCTCAGGAGATCCAAGTTGAAACTCTTGGCGTTTTCGCTAGACAGTGTGAGAGCGGGTTGATGCTCCAGAAAGCCGAATTGTCCCAAGTTCCAGCAACGATTGCCAACGTCGGGCCGGAATCGACCATCGAGTAGCGGTAGAGTGCAAGAATTACGGTAAACGACTGACTTTGGGTCACGTCAAAACGTTTCAGTCTACCCTTTCCGATCTCGGCGACTGCAAGGTCTGTCATTCGTTTGGTCGCCTCAAGTTTTGCGCGCGTCAGGTTTGCTGTCCGGCGGCTTTGAGGATCAACCGCGTGATTTCCTCAGGGTGCGAGATCAGCGAGAGATGGCTGGCCTTCACCTCGATGGTCTGGGCGCCCATTCGCTTGGCCATGAAGCGCTCGAGGTCCGGATTGATGGTGCGGTCTTCCGTAGAAACGGCGTAGTAACTGGGCTTGGATCGCCATGCCGCGTGCGTGGTCTTGCCGGTGAGCAGAGCCTTGTGGAACGGTTCCTGCACGGCATAGAGCACTTTCGCCTTTGCTTCCGGCAGGTCGCCGGCAAAGTCACGCAGGAAAGCCTCTTCGGAGAGGCGTCCTTGATCGCCGTCGAATACGACGCCGGCACTGGCCGGCGGCGTCGGATATGTCTTGGCCAAGGCTGCGTAATCCTCGCCCGCATCCGGTGCGCGCGCGGCCACATAGACCAGCGCCGAGACGTTCGGATGCACGCCCGCTTCGGTGACGATCATGCCGGCAAAGGAGTGACCGACCAAAACTGTCGGGCCGTCCTGCCGCGCGAGCACGCTCTCGGCCGAAGCCACCGCCTCGGGCAGCGTGGTCAAGGGATTTTGCACGGAGGTGACGTTCAGTCCCTCCGCCTGCAAGCGCGGAATCACTTCTGACCAAGAGGAGCCGTCGGCGAACAGTCCGTGCAAGAGCACGACGTTACGCGCCTTTTCCACAGTTGCGTTTGCGGCCATGCCGCGTGTGGAGATCAACGAAGCTGCCGCACCGGCAAGCAGGGTCTTCGAGAAAACGCGTCTATTCATCATCATGATTCTCTTCTTTCATCGTAAGGGTTGAGTTGGGAGTGTCTCGCTACGCAGTGCGGGAGCCGAGCTGTGGTGCCGTTGTCCACTGCCAATCTGCCGGCAGCCAGCGGTAAGCGCTCCCCTCGCGCACGACGTGCCCGAAACCAGGGAAGGGTAAATGGTAGCTACCGACCAGGGTCTTGTCGACCGCTGCGCGGTCGAGGAAGGCCATTCGCGCCTTAGTTCCCATTGGCGCGTCTATGTCGAACCCGAACGACCATTCCGGATGCAGAAAGCTGACCTCTGAGTCGAACACGACGTCGCCAGTGAGGAGCATTTCTTCGCTGCCGGAACTGATGTGCACCGACATGTGGCCTGGCGTGTGACCGGCTGTGTCGAAAGTGGTGATGCCGGGCACAACTTCCGCTCCGGCCTTGATTTGGCGCAGGCGGGGGCTGGCCAATCTCAAATTCGTCTGGGTAATCACCGGCTGTTGCTTGGCGGACACTTTGCTGGGCAGTTCGGGATCGCTCCAGAAGGCGAACTCAACCTCGCTCGCAACGAATTCGGCCGACGGGAACAGCAGCGACGCGTTCTTGCTATCGCTGATGCCCCACAGGTGGTCGAAATGGAAGTGAGTGAACAGGATGATGTCGATATCGCCCGGAGCGTAGCCCGCGGCGGCGAGGTTGCCAAGCAACCTGCCGGTCGTATTCTGGAATTTGTCGACGCGGCAGCCAGCGTCGATCAACATCAGCTTGTCGCCAGTGTTGACGAGGGTAGTGTTGATTTGCACCACTTCCGGCCGAGACGTGTGGAACGTGGATGTGAGCAGGGCTCTTGCGTCCTCGGCCCGATCGCCCCACGGCGTTTCCGTCGGGAACGCGAGCGTGCCGTCGCTGAGGACGGTGATCTCGATGGTGCCGAGCTTGAAGCGGTAGAAGCCAGGCTGCGCCCGCTTGCCCGCTTCGGGCGCATGGGCGAGGGCAATGGGGGCGACTGCAGCTGCCGCACCGGCAAGCAGGACCGTCGAGAAAGCGCGTCTGTTCATCTTCATGATTCTCTTCCTTTCATCGCAAGGGTTGAGTTATTCAACGTGTTGGTTGGTGACCCGTCGAGCGAGCATCCTGAACCTTGCTGTCTGCTTCTCGCCGCGGTTTCCATCGCTACCAACCTAGGCGCGGCCGGGTCATTCGAAGAATGAATTGATTGACTACACTCTATTCTGCTATGGAATTCGCATGGAGCTTCGGACGCTGCGCGTTTTCGTCGAGGTCGTGCGGCAGGGCGGCTTCTCGCGGGCAGCCAAAACCGTGTTCGCGACACAGTCGACGGTCAGCAAGGCGGTCAAGCAACTCGAGGACGAGATTGGGGTGCCGCTGCTCAATCGCGTCGGCCATCGGAGCGAGCTCACAGCGGCGGGAGAGATCGTCTACCAGCGGGCCCAGCGCATTCTCGCGGAGCGGGACGATCTCATGAGCGAGCTGGATGAACTCCGAGGATTGAAGCGCGGCTTGCTTCGACTTGGCCTTCCTCTGCTGGTGAGCAGTACGTTGTTCGCGCCGCTGTTGGCAATATATCGGAAACGCTACCCTGGACGGCAACGTCTGTTCTGCGACTGCAAGTTGGTCACACAATCTCACTGGACCTGCCAGACAGAGTGAAGCCAGTCCGTGTTTTGTATAAACGCGACCACAGGGCTTCTCTTCATCTTCACAATGGTTTCTTTATTGACTTCTAGTAATATATCATGTTATATAACACCCTATAGACATGACGACGGATATAGTGTCTGATCTGGGGCCGATCTTCCTCGGCAGCCGCTTGAAACGGCTAGCCGAGCGATTGCAAGCGGGAGCCGCTCGCGTCGTTAGAGATGCGGGATTGCCAATGCAGCCAGCCCATATGCCATTGCTAGCCGCGCTCGACCGCGGGCCGTTGACTGTCGGTCAACTGGCGGAGGCGGTCGGCACCAGTCAGCCTGGCGTTACGCGCACCACCGGCCAACTCATCAAGATGGGATTGGTCCAGTCGTCATCCGGCGCCGATCAGCGTCAGCACACTCTGTCCCTCACCGCGGCTGGAGAGGCGGCGATGGCCCGGACGAAGATGTTTCTCTGGCCGCGTGTCGAGATCGCCGTGAGAGAGATCTGCGACGGCTTATCCGGTCCTCTGCTGGACCAAATCGCAGCGATAGAAACAGCATTGGCTGTCAAAGCATTCCACGAGCGCGTTGCTAGTACCGCGCAGGCGGCGCTGATCATTCGAGAATACAGCGACGATCTTGCGCAAGATTTTTATGAGATCAATGCGGAGTGGATCAGCACCATGTTTCGCCTAGAACAAACCGACCGGGAGGTTCTAGAGAACCCATACGAGCGGATCGTCAAACCTGGTGGCGCGATCCTTTTCGTTGAGGCTCCAGGTCTCGGGATTGTTGGTACCTGCGCACTACAGAAGACCGGAGAGGGGAGCTTTGAGCTGACAAAAATGGGCGTGCGGGCTAGTGCGCGCGGCCTGAAGGCAGGAGAATTCCTTCTCGCTGCGATCATCGATCGGGCGAAGGCCATGCGGGCTGAAAACCTTTATCTGCTGACGAACAGGCGCTGTGAGGCGGCCATCCATCTCTACGAGAAGCTCGGGTTTGAGCATGATGCCGAGATTATGGCCAAGTACGGTTCTCGATATGAGCGCAGCGACGTTGCTATGAGGTATAACCGGTAAAGCACTGAAGTTCATGAGCTAAGCGCGGACAAGCAAAGCGGATATCCAACCGGATTATTGATCGAAACACTCCAGGCCCTACACCGAGTCGAACTCGCGTTCGATCCGCACCGTCTTTTGATCGTGGGATTCAAACTCCCCGGCGGCGGGTGATTCGTAGGGCGTACCGGCGAGTCGAGGACGAAACGCGCGACGCTGACGGAGACCGCCTCGTCTCCATAGGGTCTTTGTCTGTGAGGCCCGTATTACACGCCCATTTCCAAAGCTTCCGAACTGTTTTGTAGTGAGATCGTCGATTGGTGCCGGGTGGGAGGCTTTCAAAATATTTCCAAACGTCGCTCTGCTTTACAGCGGCCACGTCGAACTGGCCCGCCGCATTCGCATACTTTTTTAAACGCCATCGGCCGTCGGCAATGGCGCGGGTCAATATCAGCCCCTAAACAGCTGTCAGACTAAGTTCGGGGTGATTCCCGAGGGAAGAACTTCTCATTTTGAGAAGTGGGTTGGCTGGGACTCGAACCCAGAACCAACGCCTTAAAAGGGCGCTGCTCTACCATTGAGCTACCAACCCGTAGGAAACGAGCACTGAAGGTATTACCAATTTGGTGCCTCGCAACCGAAAACAACGATGGCTGCCGAACGAGCGGTCCTGTAAAAGCGCTACCGACCGATCGACTGGTCCGGTTGCCGCATTGGGAGCCGCAAATAAAAGATCGAAACCCAGATCCAGGAACAGCAGCGGAAGGCCGAAGGCGGTAATTAGTCAGCCTTTCTCAATCATCGCATACGCGTTGTGATTGTGAATCGATTCGTAATTCTCGGCTTCGATCTTGTACCAGGTTATACGACTGTCTTTGTTGGCAATGACAGCGATGTTGCGAACAAGATCCTCCACAAAAACCGGGTGTTCGTACGCGCGTTCGGTCACCGCTTTTTCGTCTGGGCGCTTTAGGAGGCTGTAGAGCTCGGAGCTGGCAGCGGACTCCACAATTTGAATGAGCTCCTCAATCCAAATCGGGGCATTAAACCGAATCGCGAAAGTTACCTGGCCGCGTTGGTTGTGCGCCCCATACCGGCTGATCGCCTTGGAGCAGGGGCACAGAGTGGTAACGGGAACCATCACTGTCACCACAAAATCCCGGTCCTCATGCGAGGCTGTAGCCGTGAATTTGGCTGTATAATCCATCAAACTGACCGCACCCGTGACCGGTGCGCGTTTCTCGATGAAGAACGGGAATTCGAACTCGACATGGGCCTGCTTGGCGTCGAGACGAGCCTGGAGGTGCCGCAAAATCACCCGAATGTTATCAACATGAATCACCGACCCATGTTCGTTCAACACCTCAATAAACCGGCTCATGTGCGTCCCTTTAAACTGCTGTGGCAGGTCTACGGTCAAAGAAACCGTTGCCACGGTGTTTTGTAAGGAATGCGCTTTATCCCGTACCTGAATCGGGAATCGAAGGTTTGTGACGCCTACTCGGTCGATTGCGACCTCCCTATGGTCAGGTAGGTTTTGCATATCGACGAGGCCGGGTAAATGTTGCGGCTTCATCGTTTCAGGAAGTCAAAATTGCAGTTGCCAAGCTGGTCCAAGTCAGCCAAGAAGATTGCCATGGGGTTTGATCCCCGCATAGTAATCCTCTGATCATTTTTTTCTGCGTGAAAGAATACCACGACTTGCTCCGCCTTGTTCTCGAAAAAGGCAAACCGAAAGAAGACCGGACGGGTGTAGGAACGATCTCTTATTTCGGAGCTCAGGCCCGATTCGATCTCTCCGACGGCTTCCCGCTCTTGACGACAAAGAGAGTTCATTTCAAGTCAGTCGCGTACGAGTTGCTCTGGTTTCTACGCGGCGATACGAACACCGGGTATCTTCACGAACATGGAGTGAAGATTTGGGACGAGTGGGCGGACGAAAAAGGGGATCTGGGTCGGGTTTATGGGGCCCAGTGGTGCGACTGGCGTACTCCTGACGGTCGTTCCGTTAATCAATTGGAACAGCTCCTCGGTCAGATCAGAAAGAATCCGGACAGCCGCCGACTGATCGTCACCGCGTGGAACCCGGGCGAAACCGCCCAAATGGCGTTACCTCCTTGCCATGCGATGTTCCAGTTCTATGTCCAGGATGGAAGACTGAGCTGTCAGCTCTATCAGCGGAGCGCGGATCTTTTCCTGGGCGTTCCCTTTAATATTGCTTCGTATGCTTTGCTGACCGAGATGGTCGCGGCCGTTTGCGATCTTAAACCGGGCGAGTTCATTCATACGTTTGGCGACATCCATATCTACCGGAATCATCTCGAACAGGTTCACGAGCAACTAAGTCGGGTTCCACGCCCGCTACCGACGCTCCACTTCGAATACGTCCCAAAACGGTTGCAAGATTTTCGCTTCGAAGATATCCAGCTGATTGGTTACAATCCCTACCCAACGATCAAAGCGCCCATCGCTGTCTAGCGCGAATATTGGATCTATCAGACAGTCAGCAAGTGTGTCTTATTTCGGGCATTCGCCGTCGGCACCTGCGAATTTGCGAGTTTAAGCGAAGCGCAAAGGAACGAGATCGCCGTAGTCTAGTGAAGTCTCCCAAACCAAATATTGATTGATGAAAGCAATCGTTGCAATGACGCGTGATCGGGTGATCGGAGAGAAGAATCAAATCCCGTGGCGTTTGAAAGGGGAGCAGAAATGGTTCAAACAAGTGACGATGGGGAACCCGATCTTGATGGGCCGAAAAACGTTCGAATCGATCGGACGACCGTTACCTGGACGTCGAAACCTGGTCGTCACGCGGACAGGGAACTTTGAGGGGGTCGAATTGATTCGAAATTTGGAAAAGTTCGATCCTAGTCCTTACGAATTGGAGGGAGTCGAAGTATTTGTGATCGGTGGCTCTGAGATTTACCGGGCGTTGCTCGACCAATGCAACTCGCTGTTTGTGACCATCGTAAAGGGCGAATATCGCGGTGACGCCTATTTTCCGGAGTTCGAGTCTCGATTCGAAATCTCCGAAACAATCCTCGAGTCTCCAGAGTTTGACATTTTCCGCTTTCGGCGCCGAATTTAGGTTTTCACGATTGTGCCTGTCGTGATCTGAACGAGTCTACCAGGCCAAACCAGTGTGATGTTGGACGTTGCTCCATGGAGAATTTGCCTCCGTCCAGCGCTCCACATCTTTATCCGATTTTTGCGCATCTGCGATCTGGTCCCACCGGACCGCGTCACGTGTTCGATTGTCACAGCCGGTCAACGTAATCGTCGCGAGGCAAAGAATGGAAAGAAGGAAGCGAGTCATAATTCCAATAACAATTTCCGGGGAGCGAGAACTGTCCCTAAATGCCATACCCCCACAAAAAAGCAAGACCTCCCCGGTCTTAGGGACAGACGAAATGTCCGGGTCCCTAAACGCCGTACGCCGAACAAAGCAAGACCTCCCTGGTCTTAGGGACAGATCAAATGTCGAGGCATTCCTTCGCAGGGTAACACCACCTTGTTCGGAGCCAAATGGGTTAGGGACAGGTAAAATGTTGGATTCGGTTCACGGCAACTAAGGTCCTGTGTTCAGAGCAAGATGGCGTTAGGGACAGACGAAATGTCGGGGTCCGAGTTGCAATTTCCTGGCAGCGAGAACTGTCCCCTAAACGTCGTCCGCCCACAAAAAGGCGAGACCTCCCGATCTAAGGGACAGGTCAAATATCTGGGCGGCATGTGGCCGAATGCGTACGAAGGACCGCGGCTTGAACAAAAGGGAGCCGCTAAAACTGCATCCAGACCGATTTCAGATATTTGTCACCGGTGAAATCCGGCGGCATGGATCCGGCCTCTGCGCGAAATGGTTTGCGAACTGCGCTTCGGAGTGTCCTCAAAAATTCGTCAAAAGCCATGGCACGATAGTTTGTTGAACAGAACAAAAGCCCGTCGTGGTTCAAACAGCTCAAAGCGAGTTCGGCCAGAGCCCCATAATGATCCTCGATCCTGAATACACTCGATTTCCTGTCCCTGGAGAATGTGGGCGGATCGAGAACGATCACATCGAATTTTGTCCCTCGACGCTGAAACCGACCGAGCCATTCGAAGACGTCGCCGTAGATGAAGTCGTGTGCGTCTATTGCGACCTTGTTGAGCTCATAATTTCGCTTTCCCCAGTCGAGATAACGGCGGGACAGATCGACATTAACCGTGCTTGCTCCAGCAGTTGCCGCCGCGACACCGAAAGAGCAGGTGTACGCAAAGGTATTCAGCACCGTCTTGCATCCGGCGATTGCGGAGAGTTTTTGTCGATTGATTCTTTGGTCGAGAAAGAGGCCCGGTGAATAACCGGTATTGAAATTGATTTCAAATCGTAATCCGGATTCGCGTACAACAAATGGCTCATGAACGCACGTGCCTGCGACATGATTTGGAGCAGGCTTACTGGTCTTAAGGAGTGGCTTCCAATAGAGGGAGCGATATCCAATCCCGGGGTCCAGAACCGGCCTGCGTTCGTCCATTGTCTGGACGATCCAGTGGCCGGCAAAATCGTCGATCACGAGATCGGGCAATCCGTCGCCGGAGCCATCGAACAGCCGTAACGCGTTGGTCGCGTCTTCGCGAATTGCGTTCCTTTTGTTGGACGCGATTCGGATTTTATCCGCTGGAATGATAAAAATTTGCGTGTCCATTGGGAACGCTACAGGCTTATTCTATGAGCGATTTGCGCGAGACACTCGAGCATGCGGTTGACAGCGGCCGGCTTTTGGCCGGCAGTTTCGCGAACATTCTGCAACTTCTAACCGGCGGGAACAACCCGCTTTATATCGCGACTGTCGAGGAGCTAACCGAGGCAGGGGCCTGGACAGAGCTGAACGACCGGTTTTTCAAGACTCTGGAGTTCGGGACAGGAGGCCTTCGCGGCCGGACGATCGGAAAAATCGTGACGAGCGTCGAACAGGGAAAACGGACCGGATCACTCTGCCCAGAGTTCCCGTGTGTTGGGACGAATGCGATGAATTTTTATAATATCAGCCGCGCGACGCAGGGGCTTGTTCTTTACTTGAAACAGGCGGTGGGTCGATCTGGTGGACGCCCTAGTCTTGCGATTGCTCATGATACCCGCTTTTTTTCCAGAGAATTCGCCGAATTTGCCGCAAAAGTTGCAACTGAAAATGGTTGCGACGTATTTCTTTTTGAAGCCAGCCGGTCGACGCCGGAGCTTTCGTTTGCCGTGCGACATACCAATGCGATGGCCGGCATCGTGATTACGGCAAGCCACAACCCGTTCCATGACAACGGCTATAAAGTCTATTTTTCGGATGGCGCTCAGATCGTTGAGCCACATGCGAGCGGCATCATTGCCCAAGTTCGCGATGTCGCCGGGGAGGTCTACGAGGCGGTTCCTCCGGAGCATCGCGGAAGGCTAATTCTTCTGGGCGGTGACATCGATGCTGTCTACAAGACGCGTTTGCGCACGCTTGTTCTACGGCCGGACGTGGTCGCGCAGCAAAAAGGATTCAAAATCATCTTTACCGCAATTCACGGGACGGGTGGTATAATTTCTGTTCCTGTACTCAGAGATCTTGGATTCGATGTTCGAACGATCTCCGAACAAGACAAGCCGGATGGCAACTTCCCCACAGTGAATTCGCCTAATCCGGAAAATGCCGACGCGCTTTCTATGGCGATCCGGCTTGCGCAGGCTCAGGACGCTGATCTTGTCGTGGGAACTGACCCGGATGCCGACCGGTTGGGTGTCGCCTGCCGTGATCGGGAAGGAAAAATCCAGCTTTTAACCGGTAATCAGATCGGTTCCTTGCTCGCCTACTATCGAATCAAAACATTGAAAGAACAGCAGGTCTTGACCCAGGAAACTACGCCGCGGGCTGTGATTTTGAAGACAGTCGTTACAACGGATTTGCAAAAGGCGATCGCCCTGAAGGAGGGCCTGCGGTGCATTGAAACGTTGACCGGGTTCAAGTATATCGGGGCGAAATTGGGTAAATATGAGGCAGAGTTACCCGTCGACATTCGCAATAATTACCGCGCTTTGCCAGAGAAGGAGACACGCGATGCTCGGCTGAAATACTCGTCGTATTTTGTCTGCGGAGGCGAAGAAAGCTACGGCTACGGTGGTGCCGATTTCGTTCGCGACAAAGACGGAAACGGCGCGGCGATCATGATCGCCGAAGTAGCGGTATACGCCAGGTCGGTAGGACTTTCGCTGGATCAGTTATTAGACGAGATCTTCCTCGAGTACGGCTGTTTTATGGAAAAGAACGGATCGCTCATATTCGAGGGGGCTGACGGCGCGAATAAGATCGGGATTCTTGCGAAGTCCTACCTCACAGGTCCGCCGAACGAGATGGACGGATCGATGGTGGTGGATATCCGGGATTATTCAGCAGGTGGAATTCAGGATTGTGACGGGGATCTCCTACCGAAAGAAAATATGACAATATTTGAGCTTTCAGATGGAAGGCGAGCAGCGATCAGGCCGTCGGGTACGGAGCCAAAAATTAAATTTTACCTGTTTGGCAAGAATGTCGGAATCTCGTCGGATTCGCTCAATGAAGCGAAGACGACTCTGTCTCGAAAGCTGGACACGTTGTGGGATTGGTTGCAGGGGGACGTGAAAAAGAGAGTTGGCGAAGGTTGAGGGTGTGGCAGATCCCGGCATTTGAAGATACCGCAATCAAAGCACCCAGCGCTGTGAGATTTGTTCAAGCGGCTTTCGCTCTTTTTAGTTTGTTGTTCGTCCTTTGTCCGGCAAGCGCCCAAGTGGCGGCACCGTCCGACCAAGACTCTGCACGCGGTCGATTGCCGGCGCTGAGTGCGGGCTCCGAAGTCACGCTCATCACCTACACACCGGGCGAAGAACTTTACCAATCTTTCGGGCACAGCGCGATCCGGATTAGAGACGAGTTGCTTGGGATGGATCGACTGTACAATTTCGGCGTATTCGATTTCGATACGCCGAATTTCTATCTAAAATTCGCTCATGGAGATCTGCGATATCAACTTGCTGTTTCAGAAGGTGACGAAGAGATTCAGTCGGTTGGAGCGTCTGGGCAAGGAGTGAGGGAGTTGGTACTCAATCTGGCACCTGGCCAGAAACAGGCAGTATTCGAGGCACTCGAAACGAATCTACTGCCCGAGAACCGGTATTATCAGTATGACTTCGTGTTGGACAACTGTTCCACCCGCCCGCGGGACGTCATCGAGAAGGTAACCGGTTCACCGATCGTCCTTGCCGGCGCTGTTCAGCAGACATTCAGGCAAATGCTTGACCCCTACTTTGCGCGAATGCCGTGGATTGGTTTTGGACTGTCCATACTTCTGGGGCTTGAGACCGATCGTCCGGCAACTCCGAGAGAAGCCTGTTTTCTTCCTGCGGACCTTGAACGAGCTTTCGAATCGGTGAGGAATGGAAGTCAGCCTCTAGTTTTGGAAAAAAGGGTACTTTACGCGCCACAATCATTATCGACGACGCCTCCCTTTCTTTCCCCAGTCTGGGTTATTTCTGCGATTGGAATTCTTTGGGCGTTATTTTGGTCCGTGCGCCGGAAGGAGGCTGCGCGATGGCCAACGGCGCTTGTTTTAATTCTTTTCGGGTTGGTTGGAATTTTTGTTTTTGGGTATTCATTCTGGACCCGGGCTTGGGTTGCACATGAAAACCTATCTCTATTGTGGTTGATCCCTCTGCATTTTCCGGTTGGGCTTTGGCTCTGGTACGATGGAACCCGACCGCCTCTGTTGCGGTGGTATCTATGGTTTGTCTTGGTGGCAGGTGTCGCTTTTGGCTGTTTTTCGTTTCTCTTGCCGCAACGATTCAATCCCGCTGTTTATCCGTTGATTGCCATCGTGGTCTGGCGATGCGCCGTAGAATTGTTGCAAGCCCGTAAGGAGACCTGTTCGTGAAACATTTATTGCTTCGTCTTTATGCAGCTTTGCTGAGCACTGTTGGAGGCGTTCTCATTGCGATTGCCTTCCCTCCTTGGAATCAGGATTGGATCATATGGTTCGGGTTTGTGCCGGCAATTGTCGGATTGGTTCTATTCCCGAAAAATATGGTCGCGGCATTAATACAAGGTGCGCTTTTCGGAGGGACTTTTGGAGGCTTAGCGTTCTCCTGGTTGTTGAAAGGAGGGCGTCCGGTCGATTGGATTTGGAACACTGCGAGTTTGGCAGCGGTTGGCGCGCTATGGGGTGCGATCGTTTCACTCCTCGTTCAGCTTCCTGCCCTGAATCGCGAACGGAAAATCGCACCAATCCTGCCGGGATATGGGTTTACTTCGGAGGCCTGGACCAAGTCGATCGCTCACCTTCGTGCGGCGCTCATCACCGCATCCGCCTGGACGGTTCTTGAATGGATACGTGGTTTTCTGCTCCCCGAATGGAACGCTGTTGGAACTGTCGTTCAGTCCAGTTTGCCGCTGCTCCAAATCTCGACGGTGACGGGTCCCAGTGGTCTGACGTTTGCCGTGGTATTTGCGAATTTCATTCTGATCAGCGGCGTCCGACGCCTCATACTCGAGCCTGGGCGAATGAGTTGGGCATCGCGGTTTGATGTGACGGCCACACTTGGCGTAATCTTCATCGCGGGTGTGGCGGGATTTTGGTGGCTCGAGAGAAAACCGACCGGCGAGCACCGAACGATCGGGCTGATTGTCCCTAATACCGTTTCATTCGATCGATACATTGGCCTGACCAAAACGGAAACGGAAACAGGAATTAATCTAGTCGTTTGGAGGTGTGCCCGATTCGGTCCGGGGGATTACACCCGGCTTATTGGAGCGCAAATCGGTCAGTCGGTGGCATTGGTGAGTGGGACTACGGCTGTGAACGGGGCGTTGACCGGCGCCACGATAGTGACTCCCGGCTCGGTGAGAAACGTCCTACTTCTTCCGGGCAAGCACGATTTCTTTCAGCCAGGCACCGGTTCCGCCCGGTCGCTCAATCCGGTCGCGTTCGACGATGTAAACTGGGTGACATTCGTCAATTGGGAAGCCGGAGACCCGCGCCTGGTGCGAGCGGCTGTTGCGAGGCAGATGCAAGTCATCATTGCGATCGTTGACGCATTTCCGGGTCATGGTGGAACAGAACAGTTTTATCAAAATCTCCGGCTTTGGTCCGTGTCGCTTGGCCGTCCCGTGATATTTGCCACTCAGAAAAAATATGCCGCAATCGTGTCGCCTGCAGGGAACGTTTTAGCCGGCGGCCGAGCCGGGTCAGGAGAAGAGGTTTTACGGCGAGAGATTGCCGTACCTGGCCCATTCGACTCGACTCCATACGGACGGTACGGTGACTGGTTTGCCGTCGCATGCGGCGCCGTTTGTCTGGTCGTTGGGATAACAGAGAGACTCCAAAGGTTCTATGAAAAATCTGGTCGTCTCTCTCCATGATGTTTCGCCCCTGACCCAGGGTTCGTGCGAGGAGATCTTGAGCCAACTCAGCGATTTAGGAGTGGGTCAAACGTCGCTACTGGTGATCCCGAACCACCATGGGCGAGCGCCAATCGCCGAGGATCCGGCCTTTAGAAACTGGCTGGCGCAGAATGTCGAGGCTGGCCATGAACCAGTTTTGCATGGGTATTTTCACCGACGCCCTACGGTCAGAAGTGACTCGCTTCGGAAGAGATTAACAACTGAGTTTTACACGGCCGGAGAGGGGGAGTTTTTTGATTTGTCAATTAATGCCGCATCCGGACTTCTGGAGCGAGGTCTGGCAGATCTCTCGTTTCTGTCGCGAAGAATCGCTGGGTTCGTCGCCCCGGCTTGGTTGCTTGGTTCAAGCGCGGAGACCGCGGTCCGGAATCTCGATTTCCTTTACACGACACGATTGAACAGCGTTCGGCGATTCAGACCAGACTGCGATCTGCGATCGCAGTCTCTTGTCTGGAGCACCCGTGCCAAATGGCGTGCGACGGCCAGTCTGTTTTGGAACCGTTCACTCTTGTTGAGCCTTGCGGGTGCACCGTTGATGCGAATCGGGATTCATCCGCCCGACCTGCATCACGTGCGCGTCTGGAATCAGATCCGGGAAATCATCGCGGTCGCCGCCCGTTCGAGGGAGTGCGTTTCTTACGAGAAGTTCGTTGAGAAGTTAGATCAACCGCCCCATAGGTAACCCTCAGCCGTGAATTGAGGCGCCCCTGATACATGCCTGCAAAAGTCGATCTCCACATCCATTCGAAGTTCAGCGACAGATCGGCTGAATGGATTTTTCGACGGTTCGAGTTCCCGGACAGTTATTCCGATCCCAAGGTGTTATATCGGCGCCTGAAAGAGAAAGGGATGAATTACGTTACGTTCACGGACCACAACTGCATCGACGGTTGCCTGGAGATCGCCTCACTGGAGAATACGTTTGTCAGCGAGGAACTGACCGCACAGTTCCCGGATGATAACGTGAAAGTTCATCTCCTTTTATGGAACATTACAGAAGCGCAACATAAAGAGGTTCAACCTCTTAGAAGTAATCTGTACGAAGTCCAGCGATACCTGGCGCAAGCAGGTATCAACCACGCCGTCGCCCATCCGCTCTATGACATGAATCGGCAGCTATCGGCGGACCATGTCCAAAAGCTGGTTCTGCTGTTCAAACACTTCGAAGGGATAAACGGACTTCGAGATTCGCTGTTGAGCGACACGATGCGGTTCATTTTGAGGTCTCTGACTCCCGAAACAATTCAGCGATTTTCGGAGCGCCAAAAGTTAGAACCGACACACCCTGAGTCGTGGCGGAAGGTTCTCGTCGCAGGATCGGACGACCACGCCGGAATATTTCCAGCATCGGCCTACACAGAAGCACCGGATTGCGATTCCGTTCGGGAATTATTCGACTTTATCCGGAAAGGGGATTGTGTGATCCGGGGACAGGGTGGCACCCCATTGGTTATAGCGCACGGTCTCTACAACACGGCCTACCGGTTTGCGAAAGACAAGTACGCAACCGCGGTCAGCCCGAACCTCGCGTTTCTCGAGATTGTTTTTTCCCGATTTATGGAGGGAAAAAATCCGACGAATTTCACCCTAGGCGAGAAAATTGCCATGCTTTCCAGCGGGATTCTGTCGGGGAAGATTTTCGAGTTGGTGAAACCTGCAAATCTTTCGATCTGGCCGGATTTGGCGAACTATTTTGGAAGCTCGGATGTGCAGGCGCAGATTGCAAAGGAGACCGAGGGTGTCAACGAGCCGGAGCGTCGTGCTTTTCTGATGGTCGCGCTTGTGTTTAATCAGTTGGCATTTCGGTTTTTTCAGCGGTTTGTGCAGCAGATTACCGCCGGCAGTGTGGTCGAAGCTGTGCAGGCCTTAAGCGCCTTATTGCCGATGGGCTTTTTGCTTGGCCCCTATTTTTATGGATTTCACAGTCAAGCGCCTTCACGCAAACGGTTGACAGAGATTTGTTCAGCAACAGTGAATTTCATTCCGGACGTTCTTCAAAATACGAAACGTGCATGGTTCACCGACACTCTTGAGGATGTGAACGGCGTTGCGACGACCATTCGAAAAATGGCCGCCGCGGCATACGAGACTGGGGCTGATTTGATTGTCGCAGCGTCAAGACAGCGGATCAACATTTCGGAAGTTCCGATCAAGAATTTTCCGCCCATCGGGGAGTTCGAACTGCCTGAATATGAGCTGCAAAAGCTTAGTTTCCCTCCGGTGCTGCACATCCTGGATTACGTGCAAAGGGAACGGTTCACCGAACTGATCATCAGCACCCCGGGCCCGGTGGGATTATCGGCGCTTTTGGCTGCTAAGATGTTGGACCTGAAGACGGTCGGAATCTATCACACAGATTTTCCGCAATACGTGCGAGTCCTGACACAGGATAACTACATGGAAACGATGGCGTGGAGTTATATGCAATGGTTCTACTCCCAGTTGGACGTTGTGTATGTCAACTCAGAGCACTACCGCCAGCGCTGGATCGAACGTGGGATTGCTGCCGAAAGGCTGAAGATCCTTCCACGCGGAATTGATACGGCGCTTTTCACACCGGAAAGCCGGACCGAGGTATTTTGGAAGAAATACGGCAAGAAACCGGAAGAGATCGGGTTGCTATATGTTGGAAGGGTTTCAAAGGAGAAGAACCTGGACATCGCAGTTTCAGCAGTTCGGCAACTCGCGAGCGAAGGACTCCCGGTTCGGTTCCTGGTCGTCGGCGACGGTCCTTATTTACGAGAATTGCGTCAAACGGTGCCGGAAGCGTGCTATACGGGGTATCTCCGTGCAGCAGAGCTGGCGACCGCGTACGCGTCGAGCGACATTTTTGTGTTTCCGAGCACAACAGACACATTCGGCAACGTTGTTCTGGAAGCTAAAGCGGCCGGTCTGCCTTGCGTGGTTTCAGACCAGGGGGGCCCCTGTGAGTTGATCTCGAACGGAATCGACGGGTTTATCACCAGGGCACTCGATGTTGGGGATTTTTCGCGTGTGTTACGACTGTTGTGCAAAGATGGGAAGTTGCGGGCTAAAATGGGCGAGCAAGCCAGAAATAGGGTGGAAAATCGTAACTGGAACAATGCATTTCGCCAGTTCTGGAATGAAACCCTTTGAAAATCTGAGTTGCAATCAATCCGTCCTCCGTTACCTTCCGAACCTGCTATGGCGAAGAAGTCTTGGATTGAAAGGAATAAGCGGAAGCTGAAGACAGTTCAAAAGTATGCCGCGATTCGTGCTGAACTGAAGGCGAAAGGCGACTACGAAGGTTTGGCGCAACTTCCGCGGGATGCCAGTCCGACTCGCTTGGTCAATCGTTGTCAGGAAAGTGGACGGCGACGCGGATTCATACGTCGTTTTCGTCTGTCCCGTATCGCATTTCGTGAACTTGCTTCCCAGGGAATGATTCCCGGGGTCACGAAATCGAGTTGGTAGACTCTGCACAAGAGTCCACCGCAGGATTTTCATCGTCTCATTTGCCTTATTGGATAGTTTAAAGGTGGCATCTACGGGCTTGACTGCCCGCGAGTTGGCTGCCGTTTTGAAGTCTCACAAACTTCTGCATCGTGGTTGGAGGCGATTGAATCGGTGATAACGGTAATTCCATTTCTGCTGGCTATTGCCGGTTCCGGCGATGAGGAGGCGCAACTTGCCTCGCCCAGTTCTGTTCTTTTTAATTTGTTCGTCATCCTGCTGCTGGTTTTCCTGAACGGGTTTTTCGTTGCCTCCGAGTTTGCACTTGTCAAAGTCCGGTCTAGCCAGCTGGAAGCGATCGACGAAACAGATAAAAAAGCAGCACTCGCTCGCCGGCTGATTTCTCAGCTCGACGCGTATCTTTCCGCGACCCAGCTCGGTATCACACTCGCGAGTCTTGCGCTGGGCTGGATCGGTGAACCGTATGTTGCCAGCTTAATTCGACCGATTCTGGTCCATATCGGCATTAATTCACCTGGAATCGTAAAGGCTGTTTCGATCGCACTCGGCTTCGGAATTATCACCTACTTGCACATTGTACTAGGAGAGGTAACGCCGAAGTGGCTCGGAATTCAAAAGGCGCTGGCGATCAGCCTTTGGATCAGCCCACCACTTCACCTCTTTTACACCATTTTCAGGCCCGCGATCTGGTTTCTTCAGGCCTCCTCAACGTGGATAATGAGAACCGTTTTTCGGACGGACCCGGTAGCTGACACAGAACTCGCGCACAGCGAAGCGGAGTTACGAGTCATCTTGACCGAGAATGAGGATCAGGCGACCGGAGGCACGGAGCTCGGGAACGAGTTGCTTATCAATGCCCTCGATTTTCGACAGAGAGTGGTCCGAGATATCATGACGCCACGAGGCGATGTGATTTATCTCGATATGCAGGATTCCTTCGATGCCAACGTACAGGTTGCGATCGAATCTGGACATACTCGTTTTCCGCTCGTCCAGGGTCACCTCGACAACACGGTAGGATTGATCCACATCAAGGATCTAATGCGTGAAATGAAGAGTGACAGGCATGATCTCCTGGCAATTAAGAGGGAGTTGATGCCCGTACCCGAATTCATGCCGCTGGAGAAGCTTCTCCGGCAGTTTTTGGCGAAAAGGAGTCATTTTGCTGTAGTCGTAGACGAATACGGAGGCGCGGTCGGCATCGTCACACTCGACAACGTCGTGGGCGAACTCGTTGGCGAGATCAAAGACGAGTTTGACCTGGAGCAGGTCAAAGAATTCGTCCGTCTGAACGACGACGAGTTTGTGGTCCAAGGGCAACTAGTTCTTTATGAACTGAAAACCCTCGCAAATTTGGAGTTGGAGAATTCGGAGGTCAGCACGATCGGAGGTTACGTCGTCCAGTTGCTGGGTCACCTGCCGAAACAGGGGGAGCAGGTCCAGATCGACAGCTATCTCGTGACAATCACTCAGACCGACGGGCGCAGGATTCTGCAATTACACTTTATGAAACAGTCGCCGCCGGCTGCCTCGACCGAAGATAGAGCTACGGCCGACGATCCGCGATCAGAGTAGATTCGCGACGAATTCGTCTCGATCGAAATAGCGAAGATCGCTCGGCTTCTCACCTGTGCCGATGAAACGCGGGGGAATCTCCAGTTCGTCTTGAATTGCGACCGCGATACCGCCTTTGCCCGACCCATCTAGCTTCGTGACGATTACTCCGGTGAGGCCGATCGCTTGCTTAAACTCTCTAGCCTGCACAAGCGCGTTGCTGCCGGTTGTTGCGTCGACGACCAGCAGGTTTTCGTGCGGCGCTTGCTCGTCATGCTTGCCCAGCGTCCGAACGATTTTGCCAAGCTCCTGCATCAAGTTGTTCTTCGTGTGCAGGCGTCCGGCCGTATCGCATATCAGAAACTCGATGTTCCGTTTGTGCGCCGCAGAATAAGCGTCGTAACAAAGGGCCGCTGGATCGGCATTGTATTCACCCGTTACGATCTCTACCTGAAGACGATTTGCCCATATTTTAAGTTGTTCGATGGCGGCGGCTCGAAATGTATCGGCAGCCGCAAGCATCACGGTGTGGCGATTCTGTTTCAGGAGGAATGCCAGTTTCGCAGTGGAAGTTGTCTTTCCGGTTCCGTTGACACCCGCCATCAAAATCACTTTTGGACGATTTGGCAACGGCCGGAGTTTCGGGTTCGCGATCGGGAGAATCTGTTCGATTTGCCTGCGTGTGACTTCTACGATGTCGTCCGCGGTGATTTTGTCGGAGCGATTGCGCAGTTCTTCAACGATTCGGAGCGTCATCGGGACTCCGATATCGGCTCGAATCAGGCTCTCCTCCAGGTCATCCCAATCAACGGCCTTACCACCGAATCGAGAGAGCAAATCTCTAAAAATCCCGAAAGCCATACACTACGTCACCTGGTTCGAAGCGGTCCGCAAAGGGCGGTTCAGATCGAGTTTTACCCGATCCAGAACGCCGTTTACAAATTTCCCGGATTCTTCAGTTCCATATTTTTTCGCGATATCTATGGCTTCATTGATAGCGACAATCGGAGGGACATCCTCCGCGTAGAGCATTTCGTAAATCGCCATTCGCAGGATATTGCGATCGACTGCGGAGATTCTGCGTAGTTCGTAGTTCGCCGTGTATTTGCTGATCTTCTCGTCAATTGTGACTTGGTTTGTGACGATCCCGCTTAAAAGATTGGTGGCGAAGGTCTGAACTCCGAGGGCCGCGGGACGAAATGCCCAAAATGACTCGAAATCTGCGGCAGCCAGCGGTTGTCGCGCGTTCAAATCCCAATGAAATAAAAGCTGCAGTGTGACTTCTCTGGCTTCGCGGCGTTTGCCCATACGAGCTACCCTTTTTCCGGAATCTGCCGAAGGGTCCGAATGATTCGTATCGCGGCCCGTGCGGCTTCGGTTCCACGATTTATGTTGGGTGACAAGCAGCGAATCTTGGCCTGCTCTTCGTTCTTTGCAACCAGAACCTCGTGAAGGACAGGAATCATCTCGCTCAAACTGATATGCATCAATGCGTCAGTGACCGCTGTTGCTATTAACGACGCGTGTAGTGTTTCTCCGTCGAAGATCAGACCAAACGCCAGTATCGCATCTGGTTTCTGATGCTTGGCAATTGACTTAACGGCGATCGGGATTTCGAATGAACCCGGCACTCGGACTAGGGAAACCGATGCGTTCGGTGCGATAGTCACAAGCTCTTCAGTTGCAAACCGGACCAGTCCATTCACGTAGATTTCGTTGTACTCGCTCGCGACGATTGCGATTCGGAGAGCGTCGTTTGCAGGTTCTGGCTGCGTCGGAAATTCTGTCGACATGAGTGCCCGACGATACTCATTCGCAGTGGGCCTGCAAGAACCGCATTCTAGCTCATCGATTTCAGTAACTGAACGGGTTGCGAAATCTGATTGCTATCGCGCATTTTTACCGCATTCCCCGTCGTGAACTCTCTTATTTCTAAAGAAGATGCCCCATCTTCTCGCGCTTGGTTTCGAGGTAGCGGGCATTGTGCGGGTTAGCTTCGGCTTTGATCGGAAGCTGCTCGACTATGTTCAGGCCGTACCCTTCCAGTCCGACAACTTTTTTCGGATTATTGGTCAGGAGGCGGATTTGGCGTACGCCGAGATCGACTAAAATCTGGGCACCGGTGCCGTATTCACGTAGATCAGTGGGGAAGCCGAGTTTTTCGTTCGCTTCGACTGTATCAAACCCCTGTTCCTGGAGTTTGTATGCGCGGATCTTGGCGGCAAGGCCAATACCGCGTCCCTCCTGTCGCATATAAACGAGAACTCCCGAACCTGCCTCGTCGATATGTTGAAGAGCGGATTGCAACTGGTCGCCACAATCGCATCTTTGTGAACCAAAGACGTCACCAGTGAGGCATTCGCTGTGCACTCGAACGAGCGTCGGCTTTTCAGGAGAGATTGATCCTTTCACCAGGGCGAGGTGATGGACGTCGTCGATCACCGAACGGTATAGGTGCAGTTGGAAATCGCCGTAGTTGGTGGGCAGGTCAACGATCTCGAGACGCTCGATTAATACTTCTCTGGCGCGCCGGTAGGCAATCAAGTCTTCGATCGAGCAGATTTTGAGATTGTGTTTCCGTTTGAACTCGAGCAGGTGCGGCAATCTAGCCATTGAACCATCTTCATTCACCACCTCGGCTAGAACGCCAGCAGGTGTCAATCCAGCCAGCCTTGCAAGATCGACCGCGGCTTCGGTGTGTCCCGCGCGCCGGAGCACACCGCCTTCGCGGTACCGTAACGGAAAGACGTGGCCGGGCCGCACAAGGTCTTGTGCGTCGGTGCGAGGGTCAGACAAAAGCCGGATGGTGCGCGATCTGTCGGCGGCGGAAATACCCGTGGAGACTCCTTCCTTGGCATCCACGGAAATCGTGTATGCGGTTCGCATCGATTCCGTATTGCGAACGGTCATGAGCGGTAACTCCAGGCGATCGAGATCTTTGCCTTCCATCGGAACACAGATGACGCCCGAAGTGTACCGGATCATAAAGTTGATCAGTTCAGGCGTTGCTTTCTCCGCAGGCAGAATCAAGTCACCTTCGTTCTCGCGATGGGCGTCATCGGTTACGATGACCAAATGGCCTTGACGGATTTCGTCGAGGACCTCTTCGATCGGATCAAACACAACGTTCATACGATGTTACCATTCTCTTGGAATTTTGACTATCGTCAAACTCGATGCGAAACCGGGTGTCGTTCCATCGTCGTTTGACGACTGCAGGAAATCCCAGTACGGAAGAAGCTCTATGACATTCAGATCCATATTTGTTGCCGGCCACAGGGGATTGGTCGGGAGTGCGATCGTGCGCAATTTGCAGGAAAATGGGTCTTCTGAAATTCTCATTCGGACCCGGAACGAGCTTGATTTGAGGAAGTTAAGCGCCGTGCAGGGCTTTTTTTCGAAAAATCGACCGGAAGCTGTGATCATCGCGGCAGCGAAGGTTGGAGGGATACAGGCGAACAACAATAATCCAGTTGATTTTCTGCTGGAGAACCTTCAGATCCAAAACAATCTGATCGCGACGAGTTTTGAATGCGGCGTCAAGAAATTGCTGTTTCTCGGAAGCTCCTGTATCTATCCAAAGTTGGCGCCGCAACCGATTCGTGAAGATTCACTGCTAACTGGCCCGCTGGAATCGACAAATGAGTCATACGCCTTGGCAAAGATCGCCGGCATTAAGCTTTGCCAAGCATACACCCGGCAATACGGAGCGAATTTTATTTCCGCGATGCCGACGAACATTTACGGGTCCGGCGACAATTTCGATGCCGAAAAGTCGCACGTCCTACCGGCACTGATTCGTAAAGTCCACGAAGCCAAAAAGAGCGGCCGTCGAGAGGTTACTCTGTGGGGGAGTGGGTCTCCCCGAAGAGAGTTTCTGCATGCTGACGATTTAGCCGACGCAGTGCGGTTTCTGTTGGATAACTATCATTCACCCGAGATCATCAATGTCGGTTTCGGCGAGGACGTAACTATTCGGGAGCTAGCGCAGCTGATCGCGCGCATCGTTGGCCTCGATATTGAGATACAATTTGATTCAAGTAAACCCGATGGGACGCCGCGAAAGCTTTTGGACTCGACCCGGCTTCGCGCGCTTGGTTGGAAACCGCAAATATCGTTAGAGGATGGAATAGCTCGAACCTACGACTGGCTGCTTCAAAATGCTGCGGATGTAAAAGGGTGGGCCAATTCAGATTTAGATCTCCTGAGGTAAGAATTCGTGAGTTCTGATTCAAGAGCATTAAAGATAGCAATTTCCAGTCATAGCGGATGCGGGAATACGACTGCCACCAACAATGTTGGAGCCACGCTTGGTCTCGACGTGGTCAATTACACTTTTCGAGATTTGGCTGCTGACCTCGATCTCCCCTTTGAAACGATCCAGCAGAAGGCATCGAAGACCAAGATCTATGACTTCCTTACCGATTTGAACCTGATGCGCGCTTCTTTAAGGCCGCGAGTCGTGGTTGGGTCTCGCCTGGCGGGTTGGCTCGTTGATGCGGATTTGAGAGTCTGGCTCCATGCGCCGCTCGAGGCCCGGGCTAAACGAATTTTTCAACGCGAACCTGATAAACATGCCGGCTATGAGTCGGTACTCTATCGTACCTTGCGACGGGATGAACAGAACCGGAAACGCTACCTCGAAGTCTACGGCATCGATATCAATGATCGCAGCGATTTCGATATCATTATCAATACCGAGAAACTGACCGCTGAACAGGTTTCAAGTCTCATCGTTGCGGCTGCGCGCTGGGCAAGTCAAAACGAGTTAGATCGCGGTAATCCGCATCTATCGCGGATAAGAAAGATCATTTCAGATAACTTGGAGATCGATCCGAAGATCCTCGTGGATGAAGCTCTTACGATCAATACGCGGGACATCTACCAACGATTGCAAGGCGATGCGTCGTGATCGTCCCGTCGATCGACTTATTCGAAGTCGGTTGATAGGATGATTGATACCCCGGCTCCGCGCATAGCTTCAATCGCCTGTGCGGAGTCGCCAGGCGTTAATTCCACTCCCCGGCATGCATCCTCAATCAGGATTGTTTTGAATCCCGCTTCGACGCTGTCGATCGCAGAAAATCTAACGCAATAATCCGTTGCCAGGCCGCATAGGAAGATTGTGTCGACATCATTTTCCCGCAAGTAATCTGCCAGACCAGTTGCGCGCTTTTTGCCGTTATCGAAGAAACCGCTGTAGCTGTCGATTTTGGGGTCTGTCCCTTTCCTGAAGATTTTGGCAATTTTCTGCGTGTGAAGCGCGGCTGAAAAATTTGCGCCAAAAGTATCTTGGACGCAGTGCACTGGCCAAAGCACCTGAGAAATCCCGTTAAGCTCAATCACTTCGCCTGGCGTGCGGTCTCGATGATTGGCTGCGAAGCTGCCATGGTCTGGCGGATGCCAGTCTTGCGTTGCCAGGACGATATCAAACCGATTTTGGATCGAGTTGATCACAGGGATTACCTGGTCGCCGTTTGCTACTGGCAAAGCGCCTCCGGGCAGAAAATCGTTTTGTAGGTCGATGACGAGGAGAGCGTCCATATTGACAGCTTCAGGTACTCATCGTGCTCAGTCGTGCTGCCCGGGTCTAAAAGGCACGTTTCGGGCTTCGTGAATCAAGCGTGATTTGTTCGAGTTCAAGGTCGTCTCCAAGCCAACCGGATAAATATGCGGGTTCAAAAGACGCTTTACCCCAGCGTAAAATCGCGCGAGTTCTCTTTGCGTCAGAGTCCGAATTTGGTCAATGGAAGGACGTTGATACACTCGCTCGCCGTGCCGGAAAATCGGTACTAGTAAATCGTGGTGTTGCGCCGAGTTTGGGATTCGCCTGGTGATCCGAACGTCTGCGATGTCGACGATGGTCCGTTCTTTAGGTTCTCCGTCTAATTCATCATAGATCATGTCTGCCAGGTATTCCTTGCCGTCTTCGAACCGACGGACTTGAAGCGAGCCCGGATTCGAGACCTTCGCTGTTTGTTCCGACAATTTCACTCTCCTTTCCCAGTCCCCCTCGCCGATACGAATCGCACCGAGTTTATAGACCCCGCCAAGGGCGGGTTGATCGAACGCGGTGACGAGTTTTGTTCCGACGCCCCAGACATCAATTAGTGCTCCTTGTTCCTTCAGACTCGCGATGACATGCTCGTCGAGATCGTTGCTGGCAATGATTTTGGTCGCTTGAAAGCCTGCCTTATCCAGCATGGATCGGGCTACAATGCTCAGGTAGTTCAAATCTCCGGAATCCAAGCGAACTCCCATTAGATCTTTGCCAATCGATCGCAAACGCCGGCCAACTTCTATGGCGTGCCGTATTCCCTCCATCGAATCGTACGTATCGACCAAAAAGACGCAATTGCCGGGCAACGCATCCGCGTAGGCTTCAAATGCTTCGCGCTCATTTTCGAACGACATTACCCAGCTGTGAGCGTGTGTGCCGCTCACGGGAATCCCAAAAACCTTTCCGGCGAGTACATTCGAAGTGGACACGCATCCTCCAATGTACGCCGCACGACTTGCAGCAAGCGCTCCGTCCGGGCCATGTGCCCGGCGCAGTCCGAACTCCATGACAGGGTTCCCTTTCGCTGCCAGACAAACCCTCGCAGATTTCGTAGCGATCAACGTCTGAAAGTTAATGATGTTCAGGAGTGCCGTCTCAAATAGCTGGCCTTGAAGCAGGGGGCCCGTCACACGAAAGAGCGGCTCGTGTGGAAACACAGCATTGCCTTCTGGAATTGCGTCGACATCGCAATCGAATTGAAGCGCCCGGAGGTAATCCAAAAACTCTGGCTCAAACAATGCATTGCTGTCGCTTCCGCGCAGTTCGGCCAAGTAATCAAGATCGTCTGAATGAAACGAAAAATTCTCGAGATAATCGATAGCGTCGCTCAAACCGCATGCAATTGCATAACCTCCCTCGAATGGCTGTTGGCGGAACGAGAGGTGGAACACAGCCTGGTGCTCCAACATTTGACTCTTCCAATAACCATAGGCCATCGTGAGCTGATAAAGGTCCGTTAGGAGGGAAGGCGGCACGCGGTCTTTCGTCGTCATTATTTCGAGTCTTCCTTCGCTGTTCGCTCGAAGCGTAGTCCTCGTAACGACTCTGTACCAAATGATTTCGTGTCAACCGCTCCGCAAAAATGCGGTGAATGACTCAATGCAGTTTTTTATGAGAAGACGAAGAGATCGCGAGGCACAGGGTCTTTGACCAGACCTGGCAACGTCTCAAATTCAGATATTCAGCGAGGCTAATTACCGTAGAAAGAAGTCAATCTCGTTATCGTACGCGTTGAACGGGTCTGGCATCGGTAAATAGTCCTGGCTTTCCAGTGCGATGGAATCCCAGTTCACGATGTAAGGTAGATTTCGCTTTTGAAACTGGGCGATAGCACGGGAACGACCCTTTGCTCGCGTGTTCTGCGGCGGAGTAGAGGTTGCATCTTCGCGTCGGACGGCGGCATTGAATTCGCCGATAGCCTTTGCAGGTTTCAGTGCGAAGAATAAGCCTTTCGCCGGATTGATGTTGTGGTACTCAAGATCAAGGCTTTGCAGCCACGGATCCTGCCAAGTCAATCCCTCTTCCTCTATGAACATGTTGAGTAGCCACCGTTTCGAGATCCAGTCAACACCTCCAATCAAAAGCTCCGGCTTGCTCCGGATCGCATCAAGGGTGAAACTCCAGCTGTCCAGGATCCAGTCCGTTTCTTCGTCTTGACCCGACAGGTGGCGGTGTGCGTGCTCTAGAAATTGGTACTGAATATCGAGGGCGCCCTGTCTTGTTCCGTCGTCCATTTCGACAAGCCATTCACCGTCCGGATCACGTGAGATCTCTCGCGTCGCGAGCACTGCATCGCGTAATGCGATATGAGTCGGAAGAAGGTTCTCCTCGAGCAACGTTAAGACGCACACCGTTGTTCCTACCTTCAATGCGGTGGCAAAGGGGCTCATGTTCGAGTCACCGATCAATAGATGCAAGCGCCTGTATTTTCGATAATCAGCGAGAGGTTCATCGCGCGCGTTGATTATCGCGCGGTTGAATTGCACCCACTGATAAATGTCGTTTACAATGTGGTCGGCTCGCTGGCTGATCTGATAGTTGACATGCCCCGGTCGATCCGGCAGTTCGAAATCAAATGCGAGCGGATTCGCCTGACCGACGCGGCCCGCCCCAGTGTAGATTTGGCGAGTTGCCAAAAACGCGAGCAACGACGCCAGCACCGAAGGAGTGAACTGCGCTTCCCGACGCATCAGGTAGTTTTCATGACAACCGAAGGTCGCGCCGGTGTGATGATCGACGTTATTTTTGAGAAACGCGACTTGGTCTTCGACACCCATTTCCTTAAGAGCCCTGTTCAGCAGCAAATCCCCGGCGATATCATATGAAACCAAGTCTTTGAGATCGAGGCATTCAGGGGACGAATACTCAAGGTGACCCATATCCAGGTAAAGCCGGCCTCCATTCAAAAGAAAACCGCCGTTACCCGGCGGTTCCTCGTAGTCCCGATAATGCAGGTCGATTGCTCCCACGTGGCACTTACGAAACAGGTAATTCTTCGCCTTCACTGGCCACGCATCCGCTTGGCTTTGGGCCTGGTCTTCCGAGATCAAACATCCATACTCAGTCTCGAGACCAACGATTCGGTTCATCGGTTCGCAGCTTCCAACGAAAACTCCTGCCAGGCAACCGAGAACTCGGCCAAGCAGGCCCCAGAATCTCTTCCTCTCCTTACAAAGGGACAGGTCAAATGTCGCTCGTTGTGTGAACCTGCCCCGATTTGACGGACACGGGAACTCAAAGAAAATGAGAGAACCCGATGGAAGAAAAAAAGAAGCATATCATCTACAAAGAGGAGTTTAGACGCCAGGCGGTGGAGATGGTGATCCACGGCGGCAAGAGCGTTGCGCAGGTGGCCCGGGAACTTGGGGTCAGTGAGTTCAGTTTAAATCTGTGGAAGAAGAAATATCTGAAGGAGTTCGCACCGGCCCAGGTCGATGGGGAGGAAAGAACTCCGGAGCAGATGTATGAGGAGATACGGCGGCTGCAGAAGGAAAACCAATACCTTAAGACTCAGCGCGATATCTTAAAAAAAGCGATGAGCATACTGGGCGAGGAGCCGAATCCCGGTATGCGGTGATAGAAGTCTTATCGGTGCAATACGCTATCAAGCCCTGTTGTGAAGCGCTGCGCGTATCGCGCAGCGGGTTTTACCAATGGCAGAAGGGGGCCCAGTCAAAGCGAGCCCGTGAGGAGGCCGAGTTGGTTAAGGAGATAAAGTCCATTTACGATGCCAATAAGGGTCGATACGGCAGTCCGCGGGTGACCCAGACTTTGCGCATAACCGGGAAGCGCTATGGCAAGAATCGGGTGGCGCGCCTGATGCGCAAAGATGGCTTAAGAGCCCGGCGTAAGCGGGCATTCCGGCCTCGGACCACAGTTAGTGGAAAGCTCTCTGTACCCAATCTGGTAAAGGATTTGGAGCCGACTCATATCGATCAGATTTGGGTCAGTGATATCACTTACGTGGCAACCCTAGAAGGATGGCTTTACCTGGCAGTGATCCTGGATCTGTTCAGCCGCAAAGTGGTCGGATGGAAGCTGGGAGAATCCTTGGAGGCAGAGTTGGTTCAGGAGGCCCTGGACAATGCCCTGTGCAGACGTGATCCACAGAGGGGAATGTATTTTCATTCCGATCGAGGTAGTCAGTATTCGAGTCAGGCGGTATGTAAACCCTTAAGGGTTATCGGGGCCAATCGGAGCATGAGCGCTAGGGGAAACTGTTACGATAATGCGAAAGCAGAAGCCTTCTTCAGTACGCTCAAAACGGAATGTTTTCCGGCCAAACAACTCTTTGAATCCAAGGCTCAGGCACGACGTGAAATCTTCGAGTACATCGAAGTTTACTACAACAATCAGCGCGTTCATAGCGCGCTCGGTTACCAGACTCCGTCCGGATTTGAGGCGCTTAAGAACAAAACAAAAACCAACTTTTTCGCAGAAAAAGCTACAGTGATCCCTTTTCAGAATGCGTAACGTAGTTCAAGCGAGCAAATGGAATAAATGGAAGGCAGGCCGTAGGCAGGTGCCGTTTATGCCGGATTGCGACCTTGAACTCGAGTGCAGCGTTCTGATCAATCCAACAACCAACAAATAACACGATTCTCGTGTCCGTTTTTTCGGGGGAAGTACAGTGAGAGCGGAAGCCAATCGCCTCGGAATCAACGAAGGGAAGGGTGAAGTTGTCCAAAAATCCTGGACCTTTCTGAACCATCCATTCTTGCAAAGGGACAGGTCGAATGTTGTCGATTGAGCATTCTTGCAAAGGGACAGGTCGAATGTTGTCGAGTTGAGAACTAAGGAAACGTCTGATTGAAGCGGTTGGCGCATCTGAGCACCTCGAAGAACGGGTAAGTGTTGTTCCTTGAGCGTTGCAGCACGGGACAATCAATTTTACAGGCTCGATTCGATAGGTGCGATCGGAGAGTTGCCTAAGTCAATGAGGCCAGAGGATTACAGCGCGCGAATTGAGTAAAAGGTTATCCTTCAAAGTCGAATTTCTGAAAAAATGATACACATATCAAAAATGTTATGATATTGCGTTTAGTAGTTCTTATGCGCTTGGCACGACTCAAATCGCAAGGCCGTGGATTCTACCACTGCATCTCCAGAGTGGTGGACAGCCAGTTCATCTTCGGGACGGCCGGCAAACGTAGGTACTCCAGCGAGAAGTTTCTCTCTCTGATGCGGCGTCTTTCAGCCTTCAGCGGAGTCAATGTGTTGACCTTCGTCTTAATGTCCAATCACTTTCACCTGCTTTGCGAGGTTCCTGAACCCAGAAAACTGACTCTCGAGGAAGTACTCGAACGCATAGAAGCTGGCTACGGACCTGATCGAGTTCGAGAGATTCGCAACGAATTGGCGCTCCGTGAAGATGGGGATGAGCAATGGGAGAACCTATTGGCACCCTATTGCCGGCGAATGAATGACGTCTCGATATTTATCAAGGAGCTTAAGGGTAGATTTGCCCAGTGGTACAATCGACGAGAGGAGCGTTTTGGTGCCTTATGGGCGGAGCGTTTTAAGAGCGTACTATTGGAGAACGGGCAAGCACTGGTGGCAGTGGCAGCCTACATTGATCTCAACGCGGTTCGAGCTGCTCTTTGTGTTGATCCCAAAGACTATCGCTATTGCGGCTACGCAGAAGCCTCGGATGGGGGGCGCAAGCCATCTCTTGAAGGGATCAGAACGATTCTGGGCTTACCGGAAGGAACTTCAAAAAGAGAAACGCTAAGAGAATATCGAAGTCATCTTCTTAACCGGGGATCGATTGCTTCTGGTGTGGGTAATGCAGCCAGTCGCCGAGGCAGTTTACCGGAGAATGGTCAAAAGGAAATGGGCGGCGAACCAGAGGAATTGTCGCTTAAGGCACAGCTACGCTGCCGAATACGTTACTTTAGCGACGGAGTGATCCTTGGAAGTCGAACTTTTGTTGAAGATCATTGCCAAAAGCTGAAAGAAAACGTCGGCTACCAGCGAAAGCGTGGACCGACAGCGATTAAAGAGCTTGGGCCAATTGCTCTTTGGGCATTTCGGGGTCTGCGAGTCCGAAAATTCGGCTGAATTTGGACGTTCGCCAACTCCAAAAAGCACTGGTCCGGGTCGGCTTGTGTCCAGAGTTTCTCAACTTTAGCGACGGTCGATCTCTATCCACGTCGATGAGCAGCGCTTTGCTCACCTAAATACATTCGGCACGTCGGAAACGCAAACTCGTGTCGACGCCGGCTTACCGTGTCAATTAATTGCAGTGGCAAGTTCTTCAGACACTCAAACCTCGATCGTACTTAGATATTCGATCTGTCCCCATCGCTAATAATTGCAAAGAACTGGTTTGATCCAACGACAAGGGACAAAAAGGGAAGAGATAGCCGAGAACCTGGACAACCGGAAGATCTCGAATTATCCAGGACTGGACTAGTGCTATTTAACCTGTCCCTTTGGACTGGAAGGGCGGGGGACTAGTCATTCTTATCGGTTTTTTCGGGCTCTTTCTTTTCTTTGGAAGAAGGAGTGTGGTGGGGGCTTGGTGCGTCGGCTGGTTTGGAGGAGTGCTCGGCGGCCACGTGGTGTTCTGCGTAGCCCTCGGGATGATTCTCCTGGTGAGCGACAGGCTGAGACTCCGGATGATTGGTTTCGGAGCTAGCTGGTGGGGTAGGCTTTTTCGCTTCTTCTGGCTTGGGCTTTTCGGCGGGCGCGTGTTCGGGAGTCTTTTCTTCAGAACGTGCGGCTTTGGGCTCTGATTCGCGCTTGCCTTGTTCGGCAGGTTCTTTTTTCGTTTCGTCCTTTTTGGCTTCGTTCCCAGGCGGCTTTCCAGCTGATACAGGAGCTGCCTCTGCCTTGGCCGCAGGTGTCGAGATTTCGGGTTTCTTCTCCGCAGCGGTTTGAGGCGTTTTGGGCTGTTGGGCTGGTGTGGCGGCGGGAGCCTGAACGTTTGGTTTCGCGCTTTCCGCCGTACCAGGTGATTTTACCTCTGTCCGTGGCGCCGGAGTTGCGTTTCCGGTACCCGTCGCGTTGGGACCTTGGGCACCCGGCTTCGCTCCGGCTTGAATCTGTGGCTTGACGGGAAGAACTGGTTTCGCCGGAAGGATCTTTGGAACCGGCGCCTGTTGTGCATATTGCTGACGAAGTTGTTGCGCCTGCGCTTGTGGAACGTTCTGCCAACCTCGGTTTACTTGAGTTTTTCCTAGCTGCCTGGAGACCTGAGGAGCGGCTGCAGCAACAGTCTTCAATTTGTAGGGAGGAGCCGCTACGTTGAGCTGGTTGCCTTGTATCGAAGTTTTGAAAGCCGCATTGGGCTGTGTCTGTGCAGCGTAATTGAGCTTGTAACTTGGGAGCGTCTGACCGCTTTGCTGTTGAACAAGTTGCGCGATTCGATCGTGAGGAGGGCCATAATTGTTCACTACGTTGTTCACATACGTAATATTCGTGATGTTGGTGGTCTGTTGAATAATCTGCACGCTCTGCTGTTGCGGCAGGCAGAATTCCCGGTAGGAAGGCCGAGCAAAATCACCGATCCGAATGAAGGCGTACGCCGCGGGGCCAATGTCGTAATAGCTATCGGACCAGCCATGGAAACCGATACTCGGATTGAATCGGGATTCCGGTGGCAACGGAGCCCATCCGACGTAATCAGCGCCAGAGGTTTGACGCCAGGAAACCCAGGCCGGGGCCCAATTGCTACCGGGAATCCAAATCCATCCCACCTCATCTAACAAAGCCCAACGCCCATAGTGATAAGTTGCCCAGCCGAAATTTTCGCCTGAGTCCCAGTACCAACCTCGATCAGTCCAAACCCAGTGGCCATCTGCATACGGACGCCAATCAGGTGTCGAGGCCGCAACATTCGGCTGCCAGACATAACCGTAATCGTCATCGTAAAACCAACGCCCATCGGAGGAGAGTCGATCGTAGAAAACATCGTAGCTGCCATCTGAGTCCGAACCCGTGTCCATATTCGGGTCGGTGTCCTGTTTGTAAAAGGCGATACGCGCCGAGTCAGGATGTTTTGCCGGCATAGCGGCCGGCATAGCGGAAGCCGTTTGAAATGCCGTGACGGCGATCGGAACAATTAATGTGAGAGCATTTCTATGCATAGGCAAAGTTGATATTTTGGACATAAAAAATGTAGTACTTATTCAACAGCGAGGATCGATATGAGGCGCGGTAAAAATTCGGGGCACCGGAAGGAGCCACCGTTTTGGCAGCGAAAACCGGCGCTGTGAAATCATTATTCAAAAAAGAGTTGCGCCGCGGCGTGAGCATAGAATTGATTCCCCGATGAGTTCTTCCGTCAGGGTTCGGTTTGCGCCTTCACCAACAGGTTTCTTGCATGTCGGAGGGGCGCGGACCGCTCTATTCAACTGGTTGTTCGCGCGTCATCATCAAGGAACGTTTTTGTTGCGAATCGAGGATACGGATAAAAGCCGTGAACGGGAGGAGGCGGTCCGGGTAATTTATGAGGGATTGCGATGGCTGGGACTGGACTGGGATGAAGGGGCCCAGGTTGGTGGAGAGTGTGGTCCTTATTTTCAAAGTGAGCGGAACGCAATCTATGAAAGATATCTACAGCAACTGCATGACAAAGGTTTCGTGTACGAAGACGCGGGTGCGACTCGTTTTCGGTCACCCCGGAAACCGGTGATTGTCGACGACATTGTCTGCGGACGGATAGAATTTGATCGGAGCATGGATCCTGACATGACAATTCGCCGCCCGGATGGGTCGTGGATCTTTCATTTCGTGAACGTTGTCGATGATCTCGAGATGAAGATCTCGCATGTCATTCGTGGAGAGGATCATCTTACCAATACAGCGAAACATGTTGAACTCTATGAAGCTTTGGGGGTCGCTCCGCCGAATTTCGCGCATATTCCGCTGATACTAAATCGAGACGGATCAAAGATGAGCAAACGGGATGCTGGGGCAAGCGTGTCGAGTTACATGGACCAAGGATATGCTCCGGAAGCTGTCCGGAATTATCTTTGTCTGCTGGGTTGGTCTCCGAAAGACAATCGCGAAAAGATCAGCATCGAGGAAGTCATTCAGCTGTTTGATTTGACGAAGATCAATCGTCGCAACGCAGCGTTCGATTTGGACAAGTGTTACTGGTTAAACGGGCAATATATCCAGCAAATGCCCTTGGCTCGATTTTACGAATTGAGCGAGCCTTTCATTCGAAAAGCGGCGCTTGCGATCAGCGACGAAACGTATTTGCTGCGCGTGTTGGAAATCGTGAAGGAAAAGATAAAGCTGTTCAAAGATGTTCCTGACTGGATCGGCTACTTCTTCACTGAGGACTTTCCCTTGGAACCTGAAGCAATGGAAAAAACTCTCAGAAAGCCCGGCGCTACTGAGCGGTTGAATCGTCTTCGAAACAAATATGCGGAAGTTGAGGAATGGACTGCCACCAGACTTGAATCGGCACTAAAGGAGGTTGCGATCGATATGGGATCTAAGACCGGGGACTTAGTGCACCCTGCTCGAGTAGCGGTCAGTGGACGTTCAGTTGGACCGAGCTTGTACCATATGCTGGAGATTATGGGTAAACAGCGGGTTCTACAGCGAATGGACCGGACGTTACAAAGACTGGCTTGAGAGATGGTGTCGCTTTCACTTGATGGGTTGCGCCGAATGGCCACCAGTGATCTCCGGTTTGTCGTGATCGGGGATCCCATTGACCATTCTCTATCGCCGCCGATGCAGAATGCCGGGCTGCAGTTTTTGCGTATCCCTTATCGATATGACCGATTGCGTGTCAGGCCGGAAGATCTGGGAGAAGCGTTCCAGATCTTGCGCGAGAGAGAGTTCTTCGGTTGGAATCTGACATTGCCACACAAACTGCAGGCTCTCGAACTCGTCGATGAACTCGATCCACTGGCCGCGAGGCTGCGTGCGGTCAATACGGTTGTTAATCGATCAGGAAAATTATTCGGATTCAATACGGACGGCACAGGATTAGTCGCGGCGATGTCGGAATCATTCGCATGCAATGTATCCTCTTTCCGAATTGGATTGCTTGGAGCGGGAGGCGGGGCAGGTCAGGCCGCGGCTCGGTATTTGGCCAGTCTCAACGTTCCTGTATTGGTTTTGGTCAATCGGACCATTGATAAGGCAGAGGTTTTGGCTGCGGAACTGACGGTGAATACCACATCCGAAATCAAAGCTCAATCGTGGGAAAATATTCCGAGTGTGTTCGATGAAGTCGATCTCATTGTCAATGCCGCCACGGTTGGACCGGGTCCGGAATTACTGACCGGCATAAGTTCGCGACACCTGGTTTTTGATATGGTCTACGGCTCTCAGGAAACGGCACTCGTCAGGTTCGCAAGAACAAGAGGTGCTCGTTCTGCCGATGGACTGCTGATGTTACTTTACCAGGGGGTGTTCGCATTCGAAATCTGGTGCGGAAAACCGGCTCCGGTAGATCAAATGCGCTCTGCGTTGTTCGCGGCAGCTTCCAGGGCGTGACTGCGATAAGGCCCTCCATCAGAGGCCGGAGTTGACTGGAAAAATTGCGCTGGCTTGACCGGATCTCGCTGACCTGATTTTCTCCGTGGTCACAAGTGGCTGCAGTCTTATTGATCGCGAATTACCGGCTTGATGGCCAGCATAGCATGGCCCGATCCGCCGAATTGCTTGCGTCGGGATTGCGATCGTGCGGTGTCGATGTGGAGGTGTTGCGCCCGATCTCTTTTTTTGGGTCAATCGCGAGAGGTACTCCGAGGAAATGGCTGAGTTATCTGGACAAATACCTTCTGTTTCCGTTTGTGCTGATGGTGCGCGCACGACGGTGTAAGCTGGTCCATATCGTCGATCACTCGAACGCGGTTTATTTGTTTTGGCTTCGTCGGGTTAAAAATGTAGTTACCTGCAACGACCTGCTCGCAGTTCGATCGGCCTTGGGCGAAATCCCCGAGCATCGGACCGGTTTCATGGGTCGCTTGCTGCAGAAGTGGATATTAGCGGGGCTGCGCCGTGCGGATCATATTATTTGCATTTCGAATGCGACAAAGTCAGATGTTTTGCGATTGACCAAAAAGTCGGAGGCGGTGGTCTCCAGAATATATCTTGGTCTAGACAGCGTCTTTGAAACTGAGCTGACCGGGCGAATGAAGGGGTCACGCCCTTCCAAAGAGTGTCAACTGAGTCCAACGCCTTCGACGACTTCTGCAGAAATCGCCAATGAATTCAATGTGCACGGATGCCGATATATCGTGCACGTGGGAGGTGATACATGGTACAAGAACCGTGATAGAGTTGTATCAATCTACCGGGAAATCCGGCGGCGTTTAGGCGACACTGCTCCGCATCTCGTGATGGTCGGGCCGCCGACCGCCACACAGGAAGCGGGCGTTCAATTTGTTCAAAACGTGCCTAACTCAAAGCTAGCCAATCTTTATCGTAACGCTGAATTACTTGTGTTCCCATCGCTTTACGAAGGATTCGGTTGGCCCGTCATTGAGGCGAACGCATGTGGTTGCCGAGCAATCGTAAGCAGCGCACCGTCACTGATCGAAGCTGCAGGCAGTGTTACCGACTTGATAGTTGATTCGCGCGACATCCATGTCTGGGCTGACAAGGTGATCGAAGTTCTCAATGAAGGGAGCACCGCCAAAGAACGCCATATCACCGACGGTTACCGGAACGCGAGCCGGTTCAGCCGGCAGTTGATGATTACTGAATACCGTACGCTCTACTCGTCAATCGCACCGGAATGAGCCTTTCGTTTCTGCATTTGATTCGAACCATGAACCCCACGGCGGGGGGCCCGGTGAGCTTTCTCAGCCAACTGTGTGCGGCGCACACGGCAATGGGTATTCGAGTCGCAATTCTAACGCTTGACGAACACAATCCAGAATGGAGCGCTAATCTCCCCATTGCAGTGATAGGCTGTGGACGGAGCCGAGGGAATTATGGGTATAATCCGGGTCTCGAAGAACGGTTGGCCGCAATCGTCGGCTCGTTTGACGCGATGTTAGTCCACGGCCTTTGGCAATATCACGGCGTGGGCGCGATGAGGGCTTCGTTGAGGAGCGGAGTTCCTTATTTTGTTTTTCCGCACGGGATGCTCGATCCATGGTTCAAAACGGCATATCCGGTTAAGCATTTGAAGAAACAGATTTATTGGGCACTTACCGAACGGAGAGTGTTGCAGCGGGCGAAGAGCGTTTTATTTACCTCCCGCAATGAGATGAGCCTTGCCGAAAGCACATTCCTGCCGAAGGCCTGGTACTGTAAACGAATCCTTCCACTGGGTGTCGAAAGGATCTCGGCGGATAACCGTAATACGAGCGAGGCGTTTTTCCAGCGATTCCCGCAGATGAGAAATCGCCGTTTTCTACTCTTTCTAGGTCGCCTTCATCCAAAGAAAGGATGTGATCTACTGATCGAAGCGATATCTCGCATGCGTCCTCCTTTGGATCTGATTCTGGCCGGACCGGATGCCGATGAGCAGTATACAGCCCGGCTCAAGCGATCGGCGAACGGTCTCTCAATCTTATTTACCGGCATGCTCGACGGCGAGGTCAAGTCTGGTGCATTAGCTGCGTGCGAAGCGCTGATACTGCCGTCGCACCAGGAAAACTTTGGGCTTGTCGTTGCCGAGGCTCTGTCGGTTGGAGCTCCGGTGTTGCTGTCCGACCAGGTAAACATTGCAGAAACGGTTGCAGTCTCCGGTGCCGGATTTGTTGAACCGGATACTCAAATGGGGACCGAGCGCTTGATCGATCGGTGGCTGCAGGAGGGAAGTGCCGCCATGCGCGTCGCAGCCTTGAAGTGCTTTGAAAATCACTTTGACATTCAGGGCTCGGCTAGAGAGCTAAAGAACATCATTTCCGGCGATGGTTAAGGAATACTCCGTCTCGAACCGATTTGCGCGGTCGGCTTGGTGGGCTGTGTACATCCTGCTATTCCGTTGGTCTCCGAGACCCTTGCATTCGTGGCGGTCTTTCCTGTTGCGTTGTTTTGGTGCGCGGATAGGGCGTGGCTGCCACATTTATCCTTCTGCACAAATTTGGGCGCCGTGGAACTTGGAGTGCGGGCCGTGGGCTTGCATCGCCAATGGAGCCGAGGTTTACAATCCCGTCAAAATCTCGATTGGCGAAGGGGCTATCATCTCACAGGACGCCTACCTCTGCGCCGCTTCGCATGACTATGTGGATCCGAGCTTTCCGCTGATCCATGGAACAATCGTAATCGGTAAAAGAGCGTGGATCGCTTCGCGCGCGATTGTTTTGATGGGGACGAAAATCGGGGATCGAAGCGTTGTGGGAGCGGGGAGTGTTGTTACAAAGGATGTGCCGCCCGATAGCGTCTGCGTCGGCAATCCGGCTCGAATTGTCAAAAAGATCGAGAGATGAAAATTCCGGTTAGCGTCGTAATCCCGGTGAAAAATGAGGCGAAGAATCTGAAACGTTGTCTACGATCGGTTGAGTGGGCATCTGAAGTCTTCGTCGTCGATTCCCAGAGCACAGATGGGACTTGCCAGATCGCGGAGGAATCCGGCGCCCGAGTTGTACAATTCAAATACGACGGAGGGTGGCCCAAAAAAAAGAATTGGGCGCTGCAGACGCTTCGATTTGCAAACGAATGGATCCTTTTGCTGGACGCGGACGAGGTGGTAATGGAAGGGGCGGCGCAGGAGATCGCAGAGGTCGTTGAGCGAAAGGACCCTATCAACGGGTACTGGATTAATCGGCGATTCATGTTCCTCGGGAAATGGCTGAGACATGCATACTACCCGAACTGGAATTTGAGGTTATTCAAACACAGCTCAGGCCGCTTTGAGAGACTAGTGGAAGGCGAAACGAACAGTGGAGACGTGGAAATTCATGAGCATGTATTCGTTGAAGGGCAGACCGGCCGCCTGCGGGCAGAACTGGAACACTATGCATTTCCGACCGTGGAATCTTTCATCGAAAAGCATAACCGGTATTCAAACTGGGAAGCTCAACTTGCCCTGGAACTCGGCAGGAAGAGGGCTGGCGCTCGACCTCAGCACGGAAGCGTGAATCTGCGTCGCCGTCTTAAACTTCTCTCTAGACAACTCCCAATGCGACCCCTCCTTCGATTTCTCTACATCTATATTCTCCAGCGAGGATTTCTGGACGGAATCGAAGGCTATTACTTTGCGCGACTCCATGCTTGTTATGAATGGATGTCCGTCATTAAGACGTACGAGCGAAAACATTATGCGGATAGTCGTCTGGGGAATTAACTACGCTCCGGAGCAAACCGGTATCGCGCCGTGCAATGTCGCGACGTGTGAATATCTTGCGGCCGAGGGATGCGATGTCACCATGCTCACGACATTCGCATACTACCCGGCGTGGAAAAAACGGGCTTCGGATCGCGGTCGGTTATTTCGATCCGAGATAATCAATAAGGTTCGTGTGCTGCGTTGTTGGCACTATGTGCCGGCGCGAACAAGCACGTTAAGACGCATTCTGCACGAGTTCAGCTTTGTTGCTCACTCGCTGGTACGTCTGATTTTCATACCCAGACCCGACCTATTGATCGTCGTGTCGCCACCATTGTTAGCAGGAGCTTTCGCACGATTTTATTGCTGGATTAGGGGCCCTAGATATTGGCTGCATTTGCAGGACTTGCAGCCGGATGCCGCTATTAATCTTGGAATGGTGAAGTCGTCGTTTCTTATTCGAGCGTTTAAAATACTTGAGTCAATTGCTTACGGAGGAGCATGGCGCATCTCGTCCATCAGTGCAGGCATGCTCGACATCTTACGAAAACGGGGAGCCGATTCGCGCAAATTACGATATTTCCCTAATGGTACAGAAGGGTTCGTAGAAGTGCCAAAAGGGCGGTTCAGAGCATTGAACCATTTCGATGCCGAAAAGTTCCTCGTCGTCTACTCTGGAAACCTAGGTTTTAAACAGGGATTGCACCATTTGATAGAAGCAATGCGCTTAGTCCGGAACCCCGCAATACAACTGATCGTTTGTGGTGAGGGCGCAGAAAAACATCGTCTGCTCGAGGCGTCAAACGGTATGCAGAATGTTTGGTTCAAAGGCGTTCAGAACTCTGTTGATTACAATTCGATGTTGGTCGACGCCGATCTGATGGTCGTCTCGTTGGAATCTGGATCGGGGGTGTCATTCTTCCCAAGTAAACTCTTGAGCGCTTGTGCTGCGGGCAAACCGGTCCTCGCAATCTGTGACAGAGAATCGGAGCTAGCATCTGTTGTGATGACGAATCAGTGCGGCTTTGTCGTCGAACCATCCGATCGGGATAAAATTGGGCGAGCGGTTGAGGAGTTGTGGGCTGATCCGGAACGGATTGTAAAAATGGGCGCTGCGGCCAAGCAGGTTGCTGCACGATTCGCTTGGAGCGAGATACTCGAACAGTTTTCCAAAGACGCTGAAATATCGAAGCAAGTGACGAGTCACCGACCGGCCGTTTAATGGGTAGCGAGACTCACGCGGGAAATCCTCCGACCAGCATGGTGCGATATAGAACAGGAATTCTCTGTTGTTACCGTGCGCTTTTGGGCGGAAATATGATATGCCGAATTGTCCGGAGTATGATGCTAAGATCCAGGATTAACGACCAATTCTCCAAGTAGACCAAATCGGATTGTAAACGTGCCGCAATCTCCTCGTGGGTTGAAGATTCACCACGGAAGCCGCGTACTTGAGCCAGGCCCGTCATTCCCGGTTTAACAAAGGCGCGAATATGATAGTTCGATAGCAGCTCTGCGAATTTGTCATTATGCTCAACCATGTGGGGACGCGGACCGACGACGCTCATGGAGCCATCGATAACATTCAGAAATTGTGGAATTTCATCAATACTGAATCGACGGAAAAAGCGACCCGCTGGAAATATGCGAGGATCGTTGCTTGCAGCTTGCTTAGCTTCGTTAACGTTACCGACGTGCATCGTGCGAAACTTGAGAATTTCGAATTTTTGGTTTTGAATCCCAGCGCGTTTCTGTTTGTAAAATAGTGGACCTGGGGATTGAACGATTTGAGTGAGCTTGACGATCAGAGCGGCGATAGGAAAAACGATCAAAGTCGCCGGTAGCGCGATGGACATGTCGAGAACGCGCTTTATGACTCTGTGAAACGGATTCTCAAGTGGTTCCAGATGGAAGGTAAAGAAGCTCAATCCGCTGTCTTCGAACGCGAACACCGGACGACGCAGCTGCTCTTCAAGATTGCTCAAGATCAGCAACCGGGCGCCGTGACGATTGATTATTTTCATCATTTCTTCAAATCCGGACGTCGCTTCCGGAAGTTGAAGAATGATCACTTGAGTGACTCCATGCTGAGTCAGCACGCTGTTTAGCTGAGCAGTAGACCCTAAAATTTCCGGCCAAGAGTTGGGCGCATTCCTGTCGTCGGTCAAGATACCGATGGTATGAAATCCGTACGCACGTTTTGCTTGTAACCAATCGCGAATCTTACTAGCCCGCTTAGGACTGCCGATCAGAAGCATCCTCTCTTCGCGTGAACCTCTGAACAGACGGCCGGCTAGCAAGTTCGGTAAGTAATGACCACCAAAAAGTAACATCGCGTAAAAGGCCGGTATGAAAGAGATCAGAAACACACGGGACAGATACCGGTCTTTGCTGAGAACCAGAACAAACAGTAAGAACCCAATGGATGTTGCGGTCTGCCTAAGCGCTTGAGGGATTTGGCGGATAATGGTCGGCTGGTCAACTGGGAACACAATCAATTTGCGACTAAGAAAAATTGATTCGAGCCACAGACCGATCACGATCAGGAAACTGTACCCCGCATAGTTTGCGAGGTTGATCCCATCGCCGCCTGGGATAAAGGCTTGATACAAAGTGATCCATAACCAAAAAAGAATCAGTGTCAGAACGGCTTCGCAGGCGACAACCAGGTTAAAAATGCCTCTTACTCTGTACTGAATCATTCTAAAATGTGCCCAATGTTCAGGTTGCCAACCGCGCCGGAGATCCTGCACGGCGCAAGCTGAACGCTCCCAATAATTAATGAAATCACGGTTCTGGTCAATCTATGTTCGGTTCTTGCCGTGCTCCCTGTAGTTTAATCCAATTTTGCGAGTAGGAACTGTTTCTTGTTGCTGTTATCGGTTCGTGAGGCATAAAGATTTTTGGACTTGAGCGATCTGCCCGAGAAAAGAGAAGCGGTTAGCAATGCGAGGCGAACATTCCCATTCGCGCGTGGATCTGGCGTTGATGCATCGCCGAGCCGTGAATCGAAAAATTCGAAATGGATTGCGCCTGCTGTCGTCATCGTGGCGTTGAGCGCCGCATTCCTTGGTGGTGATGCATCCGTTTTCGGAGAAGTGGTCCCGGTGGTTGGCATCGCTCTATTGCTATGGTTCCGACCGTTGAGAGCTATCCCGGCGGATGCCGTGCTGATCGGAACCGTTGGACTCATACTTTACGCGCTGATGGGTTTTCTGCCTGTCCGATGGCTCGGCGAACCGGGATGGCATTCAGCGATTCGACGGGCGATTCCGGGGCTTTCGAGGATGGTCACGCTGCAACCGATTCACAGTTTAGTGCGGTTCTGCGTGATGCTGTCTGCGATCTTCTTTGGGATTTGGGTTTTGCAATGGAGGGAAAATCGTCGCATCTGGGGCATTCAAGTTCTTTGCTGCGGGATTGCTCTATTGGCTGGGGTTGCGCTCGTTGCGCATTTCCTAGCGATTTCAGTCCCGGGTTGGCGTCCTAGCCAGGGATTCGGCCCGTTCCCGAACCGCAATCAAACTGCGACGCTGATGGGGATGGGCGCCATGTTGGCTTCCGGGTTTTGCGTGATCTCTGTGCGTCGGAGGGAATGGTACGGAATTCTCTGGGTGGTGCCACTTGCATTGTGCTTGACCGCCCTCCTCTTGACGACTTCGAGAACGCCGCTCTGTCTTCTCATCGTCGGCCTCTTTGTCTGGTTGTTTCTTCGACAGCGATCGATGTGGGACAGGATAGCCGTGGCGAGTGGCGTTGCGTTGCTGGTCTGTTCGGCGACTCTAATAGTTGGAGGAGGCCTCGCTGGCAGGCTGCCGGACTTGTGGGCACATGGGCTTGGTTTTAGAGCTGATATCTATCAGGACGCACTGAAACTTGTGAGTGAGTCCCCGATGCCTGGAACCGGCGTGGGTAATTTTGAGGCGATATTTCCGCAGGTTCGACAGAGCAGCTTAAACGGTGAACGAGTGGTTCATCCGGAAAGCGATTGGCTCTGGATGGCAACCGAACTGGGGTGGGGATCTGTTCTGTTCTGCGGGCTTGGAGTTGCTGGAGTCTTTGTCCGGAAGGCAAGAATTAAGTCCAAGCGGGAGAATCGTGTTCGCCTGGTCGGGTTGATCGCACTTGGAGCGTTTCTGACAAACAGTATTGTTGATGTCCCCGGTCATCGACTTGGAACGATTATGCCGGCGATGGTATTGGCATCCCTTTGTACTCAGCCGAAGCTTTGCGGAGAAGGCTCGAAAATGCTTTTTTGGGTGAGCCGATTTTTCAGCGTCGCTCTGATCGCACTTGCCGTCATCCTTTTCCGGAACGCTTCGAACGAAAGACGAATTCAGAATGTTGTGGCAGCTGCAGATTGGGGTCACGCGCAAGAACCAATTGCGGAAGGACTGGCGAGAACACCGCTGCGTTGGGAGCTCTATATTTGGCGTGGCTACGCGGATGTCCAACAGAAGAAATGGATTCCGGCGATCATCGACTTCCACTACGCGAGTCTGTTGGAACCCAAACTTGCCGTTGTCCCTCTAAGTGAAGGGATGGCATGGGTTCCGGCCAACCGGATACTTGCGATTGCCGCTTGGCGGGAGGCATTAAGACGAAGTCTGCCTGCAGAAAGAACAGCTCTTTACCAACAGATGTTAGGTGCCTCTTTGCAGGACCCGCAATTGCACTTGGCGACGATTAGGCTTGCAGATGCGTCGCCGCAACTGGCTGTCCTTGCGCTCGACCCGACCAATTTAGACCTTCACACGCTGCGAATATTGGAATCTGAAAGGTCGCAGCTAACTCCCGATGAAATACGGACACTGACCCGGGCTGAAGCATCCGAAGCCGCGCTGGATCAAAACTTTGAAAAAGCATACACAATTGCCAGGCAAATAATGCGCCCGGTTGCATTTCCGAAACGGAATACGCAATCAGAAGACCTTTGCCGGCACGCATTAGCGCTTAATCCTCTAGATTACGCCGCCGCATTCAATCTCTGTTCTAGCCTTGCAACCGAAGAACGGTGGAATGACGAGTTGGATATTCTCGAATCCCTGACAAAAGGTTCGACCTGTCCTGAGTATTTTCGCGTGATGCAGGCCGAAGCGTTTGCCGGCGCTAAACGATGGGCCGAAGCATGGAATACGATATCCTGGTTAATCCATTGATGCTCGTAATTGATATATTGTGAGACCCCGGTGATTGTGTGTTATTCGTAGCGCTGAGTGCGTCCTGAGTTTTTCAGAAACCATCGCGCCGTGTGTACGAGACCGTCCCTCAACGGTGTGACGTTGTAATCGCCCAAAAGTTCATTTGAAAGCTTCGTATCCGCAGGAAAATGCTTAATTCCCGTTTCAAGTTCTGGCGCATAGGTCGGTTCCTTCTGCGCCCCCAATATTTCGTTTAATGTCTTAGACAGTTCGTTGGTTGAGGTGCGTTCGCCCGACCCAATGTTAATGACAGTTCCAGAGGGTACTGAGCGCTCCGCGGCTCTGAGATTTGCTTCGACGACGTTATCTACAAACGTGTAATCGCGCGTTTGGGTACCGTCTCCGAAAATGGTAGGACTGAGGCCATCGGCGATTATTCGGATAAATAAAGGGACCACGGCGACGCGTTCGCCTGCGAAGTTCTGGCCGCATAACCTGCGTTCGAAAAACCTTCTGAGAGATGCGAACCAATGAATCCGGCCCCACCGGTAATGGCAACCACTTGGCTCATTGCGACGCTTCGCTATGCAGCTTGCCGTGCTTTCCAAAGCTTTCTGCAATGCTCGGGTTCGCCTGGTCCGTACCGATTAGGTCAGTGCTTTCTGCAGACTCTTCCCTGCGTGTGAGTTTAACCCCTACAAGCTTACTGATCCCGTGCTCTTCCATTGTTACACCGTACAACACGTCGGCCTTGGCGATTGTGCGTTTATTGTGTGTGATTACAACAAATTGGCTTTGATGGACAAAGCGATCCAGGATCTTGATAAAGCGGTTTATATTCGATTCGTCCAGAGGCGCATCCATCTCATCGAGCACGCAAAATGGGCTAGGCTTGACCATGTAGATCGCGAAAAGCAGGGAGACGGCCGTCATCGTGCGCTCGCCGCCTGATAACAGAGAGATCGATTGCAGTTGTTTTCCGGGCGGTTTCGCGATGATCTCTATGCCGCTTTCGAGTGGGTCGACATCGTCAACAAGTAACAGGTTTGCCTTTCCGCCACCGAAGAGTTCAATGAACATATCTTGAAAGTTCTTCCTGATTTGTTCAAACGTTTCGGCGAACAACTCTTTCGTCGTTGAATTGATCTTGTTGATCACGTCGAGTAGCTCGGATTTGGATTTCACAAGGTCCGCGTGTTGTTCGTCGAGGAACTTCTGGCGCTCCTCGAGCTCGTCATATTCCTGGATTGATTCCAGGTTGACCGGGCCCATCGCATCGAGGCGCTCTGTCATTTCCGCGATTGCGCTTTGCACAAATTCCCAGTCGATCTCTTGAGAAGCCGCCGACTCCACGTTCGGTGTTTCAGAGTTCGAGTCTTCCGATTGTTTTTCGATCCGTTTTCGTTGTTCTCGAAGGCAAACCTGGAATGCGTACCAGTCCGGTTCGATGGCCGACAACTCGACGTGATACCGCCGGGCCAGATGTTCGCGAATGTTCTCCAGGCGAAGGTTCAGTTGAGTCGATCTGATCTCTTGTTGTCCTCGACTATCCTGGCAATCCGATAATTGCTTGCGCAGTTGACGGAGGTTCAGATTCACGGCTTCAAGCGCTTCGACCCGTTCCACCTTATCGTGCTGAAGTCCCTCGACTTCTGCTTCCGCGAGCAGTTGGTCGGCTTGGAGTTGTTCGATCCTCGTCTGGAGATCCAAATTCTCGTTGGCAAGCTGTTCAATGCGGGCAGCGTAGTTCGAAAGGTCCCGTTGGCGACTAGAGATCAATTCCTCTAGCTCGCCTAATCGGAGTGCCAACGGTTGGCGTTGTCTTTGAAGATTCTCTCTTCGCTGCCGTTCCGTCGCGACGCGAACTCGAAGTTCGTTCAGAACGCTCATCAAGGATTCTTCGTCACTGCGCAGCGATTCAACTTCACCGAGAGTCGTCGTCAGTTTTGCCTGCCACACTTCAAGTGCGGAATCACTCTCGGCCAACACCCGTTCAAGAGTGCCCAACTTCTCAGTCGCAGATTCGAAGCGCTGGCGGTCGTTGTTCTGTTCCCATTGCATGCTCTTTAATTTTCCCGCCGCCTCTCGCAGTTCACGATCCAGTAAGGAAAGTTGTCCCTGCAAAGTTGACGCGTTTACCTGCTCTCGCTGACAAGCCTCTCTTTTTTCTCTAACAGCCTGTTCCCGCTGTTCGACCTCGATGCGTAGGCGAGCTTGGTTGTGCTCAATCTCCTCGACGATCCGTCGAGCATCCGCACATTCTTTCTCTAGCTGCCGGATTTGGACTTTGCGCTGAAGAACTGAGCTCCCGTTATCCTTGCTCACCCCTGCAAAGACCACTCCTTCTTTGGAAATGCATTCGCCAGTGACGGTCACCATGGCGATTCCGGGATTGCTGTTTCTAATTTCAAAGGCGGACGCGAGGTCGGCGACCAAAACAACGCCGCGAAGCAAACGGGCGACGAGCGCTGAAACGCTTGGTTCGCAGCTGATTTGATCCAGCGCCCAACCGAGCGCGCCGACAGGCAGGGCTTCTCGTGATTCGTCGGCATCCGCTAAGGGAGGTCCAAACGGAACGACGGCTGCTCGGCCAAATTGCTTTTGGACAAGGTCGTGCGCGATCGACTCTCCGATAATCGGTTCGCGGACGAGTATCGCTTGCAGATGGAGTCCAAGTGCGGCCTCAATCGCCGCTATGTACTCTGCATTCACCTCGATGAATTTCGCCAGCGCGCCGACAATTGCCGCACGATAAAGTTCGGGTTTGTCGAGGCCTTTTAAGACAGCTTGCGTACCCGATCCAAACCCGGCGCCTTCTTCATTGAGCTGTTTCAGGATTTCGAACTTGGATTCCTTCTCGGTTAAGGTCCGGCGACTGCTTCCGAGCGTGGTATCGGTTTGCTGAAGATCCTTTCTCGTATTTGCCAGTTCGTGCTCACAATCGCTGAGTTCGTCTCTGCTTGATTGCAGCTTCCCTTTTGCCACATCAAGATCGTTGCTGGTAACTGATACGAGGCCGACTAGGTGAGCTTGTGTCGATTCTGTCTGCGTTAACTCTCTTTGTAACAGTTCAAGGCGCGTTTCGCAGGCTTTTTTCTGGTTTAGTGTGTTCGAGAGTTCGCCTCGTCGCGCCGCTATCTGGCTCTCCTGCTGACGGATCTGACGCTGAATCTCTTGAATAGAGCTTTCAAGACCTTGTCGCTGCGACCGGAGATGGTTGGCCTGATTTTGCTGATTCTGTAACTGTTGTTCTTCGAGATTCAATGATTCGAAAATCGCAGTCAGCTGGTGATCGGTTTCGTCTAATAGAGTTTGCTGGTCTAGAACCTTTTGTTCAGCTGTCTCGAGGTCCGTCTTGTATTGGAGAGACAGGGCCGATGCTTCCGCGGCGCGTTCGTTGTTAAATTCGATTCGATTAGATGCCGAGCTCGCTTGGTTTTTCAGGTCCTGCGCGAGTTGACGGCCATTCGCAATCTGCTCTTCAAGCGCTTCGATCTCCCTGCGCTGCTCTCCAACACCGAATTCCTGCGATTCAACCTGTTCCTCGAGAGACTGATGCAGGTTCCGTAGGCGCTCAATTTCCTCGTTCGCTTCTTTGATCGCTAAAACAAGCTCCTCATGAGATCTGCGACTGAAATGCGTATCCAGTGTGCGCAGGTCGTCAAAAAGCGATTTGTAGCGTCGCGCTTTTCCCGCCTGACGTTGAAGTGATCCGATTTGTCGCTTCACTTCCTTCATGATGTCCGCCAACCGGATCAGGTTTGCGTCGGTATACTCCAGTTTTCGCAAAGCCTCCTTCTTTTGCGCTTTATACTTGGTGATTCCGGCCGCCTCTTCGAAAATGGCACGCCGATCTTCGGGACGCGAACTAAGGATCTGGTCGATCTTGCCCTGTTCCATGATGGAATAGGCAGTCCGACCAATTCCGGTATCCATGAACAGCATTTGGATATCCTTGAGACGACAAACCGTTTTATTGAGTAAGTATTCGGCTCGCCCGTCACGAAACACTCGTCGTGAGATCCTGACTTCATTGTACTCGGTCCCGAGATCCTTTTCGCAATCGGCAAAAGTAAGAGAGACTTCGGCCATGCCGACTGCCTGTTTGCTCTCTGTTCCACTGAAGATAACGTCGGCCATTTCTCCTCCACGCAGAGCCTTCGCCGACTGCTCGCCCAGCACCCAGCGAACGGCATCGAGGAGATTGGATTTTCCGCATCCATTCGGTCCAACGATAGCAGTAACGCCCGGATGAAACGTCAGCACGGTCTTGTGGGCGAATGACTTAAAACCGATCAACTCGAGCGATTGAAGGTACATGAAAGTATGGGCAAAACCGTAGCGGCGAACCATGGCAGTGACAAGACCCAAAATACAATATGTTGGCTGTAACTTATTGATTTACTCAACATATTGGGGGTCGAGGCTCGATGCCTGAATTCTAGCACATCAGCAAAACGGCGAGCCTGCCTGACCCGCCTGCGTGCTCGACATTCGACCTGTCCCTAATTGAGTGTCCCTAATTGAGTGTGTCCCCGCAGCTCCGGAGAGGTCGGTGACGCGACATTCGACCTGTCCCTAAAACGAGGAACTTAAGATCGCGCTCGACATTCGACCTGTCCCTAAAAGGGAAAGAAGGGAAAGAGGGTGGGTAGGTTGGAGGAGTGGGGCTGGTACTGAGAGGTTGGTGCGAGTGAATCCTTTCGCGTCTGATTGGGGGTTGTGATTTGGTAGGAATGATTATGGATCCACTAGATGACCTATTCGCGTTTCTGCGATTTCCATCCGTTTCGGCTGATAGCCAGTACAAGAGTCATATTGAAGCTTGCTCAGATTGGCTGGTGGGTCGATTGCGCAAAGCGGGGTTGAGCGCGGAGAAGCGCAAGACTCCCGGACACCCGGTTGTGGTCGCGCGAAATGAGCATCGCTCCGGGCGCAAAACTGTCCTGATTTACGGTCACTACGATGTCCAGCCGCCGGATCCGTTGGAGTTATGGGAGACTCCTCCTTTCGAGCCGGTCGTCAAAGGGGACAAGATTTTTGCCAGGGGAGCGACGGATAATAAAGGTCAGATCCTTGCCCACATTCTTGGTGTTGAGTCGGCGATTAACGAAAAAGGTGATCTCCCCGTAAACCTCATTTTCGTGATCGAAGGTGAGGAGGAGATTGGGAGCCCGAACCTGGAAGCTTTTCTCGAGGAAAATAGATCAGAGTGCGCTGCAGATGTGGTCGCGATTTCCGATACCGGGATGATCGCCGCCGGAGTGCCAACCTTGACCTACGGGCTGCGCGGCATTTTGTGCCTCGAAATCCGTTTGCGAGGGCCGTCCGCGGACCTGCACTCAGGTATCTTTGGAGGATCAGTCGCGAACCCGGCGACTGTCCTGAGCCGGATTATCGCCCGGTTGCATGATGATTCCGGGCACGTTGCGATACCGGAATTTTACGATCGGGTGTTGCCGCTGAATGAGTGGGAACGCGAGCTTTGGGAGCATCTCCCAAGTTCAGAAAGTGCCTGGCTTGCGACAACCGGTTCACCGCGGTTGTCCGGGGAAGCGGGCTACAGCTTTCTTGAGCAGGTCTGGGCGCGACCGACGGCGGAAGTGAACGGGATCGGAAGCGGGTACCAGGGAGAGGGATCGAAGACCATTATCCCGAGCCGGGCCATTGCTAAGATCTCGTTTCGGTTGGTGCCCGATCAGGATCCCCACCAATTGCGCCCGCTGATAGACGAATTCTTAAAGCAGCAGTGCCCGAATACGGTTGAGATGGAAATCATCGGACAACACGAGGGCAGACCGTACCTGGTGAAACCAGATTCCACGTTTGCACTAGCCGCTCAGAAAGCGCTCGTGGACGCGTTCGGGAAACCGGTCGCGTTTATTCGGGAAGGGGGAAGCATTCCCATCACGCAATCGTTCAAGGATGTTTTAGGGATCGATACGCTATTGTTGGGACTCGCTTTGCCTGACTGCAAGGCGCACTCGCCGAACGAGAGTTTTTCGATTGAGAATTTCCAAGCAGGAATCCGTCTAAACAGAAGGTTGCTTGAACGGATCGCGGAGGCATGATCAGGAGAATTTTCACGATTTTTTTGCTCGGATGCACCGGGTTTACGACTTCGCGCGCCGCAGAGCCTGATCTTTTGCGTGACCTGCACCGATTTTCAAACAGTCTCGAGAACGGAGTCCGAAATGCGTTTGTAGAAGATTCCGACGAACAGCCGAGTCCTACGCCGAAGCATCACAAAAAATCGGGCAAGGTCCATACCGTCGCAAAACACAAAGCGCATAAGCATTCAACCGTCGAAGAATCTTCTCCCAGCCGGGAATCAGACGCCGCAGACGGAAATGAGGGAGAAAATCGAAAATCCACTTCTGGATCCACCTCCAAATCAAAGCACAAGCATGCTCGATCGAAAGAGGATGAGTCGGATGCACCCAGCTCAACGCCGACTCCTACACCAACGCCGACTCCAAGTCCCGAATCGACTCACGATACCGGAGGCGGTTCGGACCAGAAATCCACTGAACCTGCTTCGACGGCTTCGATAAAGCCGGAAGCGTTGGAAGGATTCTCCCGTCAACCGGCCGAGGTTCAACAATTGATTCGAAGCTCACTTGCGCTTACCGAGCAAAATTTGAGTTACAAGTATGGATCCGCGGACCCATCCGCCGGCGGCATGGATTGTAGCGGTTTCATTTACTACGTCCTGAACAATGCAGGCTACAAAGACGTGCCGAGAGATTCGGCAGAGCAATATGCCTGGGTTCGGAAGCAGGGAGATTTCCGCGCGGTACTAAGCCATAGCCCGGATTCATTTGAGTTCGATGAACTCAAGCCCGGTGACCTTCTTTTCTGGTCGGGAACGTATCAGGCTGAACGGGATATTCCGATCACTCATGTCATGATCTACCTGGGTAAAACGAAATCAGCGGGTAAACCGGTGATGGTTGGTTCAACGGATGGGCGTTCCTATGACGGTATTCGGCGATACGGCGTGAGCGTTTTCGATTTTAAAATGCCGAGCGGAAAACCGAATCCGGCTGATCCCGATTTGACTTCAAGATTCGAGGGGTACGCGAGCATTCCCGGGTTGCGCGCGTCCGGCTCACCGGTTCAGAACAAGCCGGACAAGGAAGCGGAGCACGAGCATTGATTTGCTGTTTACTCAACCGAGAGCCAGTATAGCCTCTCCGGATGCTGGACATTCGTCTGATACGCGAAAAACCTGATTTTGTCAAAGAACGCCTCGCGACGCGGGACCCCGGGTTTTCGAAACTGGTTGATGAGGTTTTGAAGGTTGATTCCGAACGACGGCGGATGGAGACAGAATTGCAACGGCTAAGTGCCGAGCGAAATCAACTCAGCAAAAGGATTGGCGCACTTCGCGCGAAAAATGAATCTAGCGCTGAAGAACAATCGCAGGTGCGAACGATTGGAGAAGAAATTTCGCGCTTGAATGAAGAAGTTACCCGCGCTGACCAGGCGCAGAAGCGTTTGATGCTTGGGATTCCTAATCTTCCCCATCCAGGAGCGCCCATTGGAGCCGACGCCACCGCAAATCCGGAGGTTCGCGTTTGGGGTGAAAAGCCAGTCTTCAATTTTCAACCCGTCGACCACGTCGATTTGGGAACCCGGCTTGGTCTGTTTGACCCGGTACGCGCCGCAAAAATCAGTGGATCGGGGTACGTTTGCTTTACGAAACTAGGAGCGCGTCTTCAACGCGGACTGATTCAGTTTTTGCTGGATTTGCACACATCGGCGCATGGCTACGTTGAGATTTACCCGCCGTATATCGTCCGGCGCGAATGCATGGTTGGTACCGGTCAGTTACCAAAATTTGAAGAAGACGCTTATGGACTGGAAGAAGGAGAGGCGTTTCTGATTCCGACGGCAGAGGTTCCACTGACCAACCTGCATCGAGAGGAAATATTGCCCTACGGAGAGTTGCCGAAATATTTTGTCGCGCAGACGCCTTGTTTCAGGCGGGAAGCGGGTTCGGCCGGCCGGGAAACGCGGGGTATTATCCGGGTGCATCAATTCGACAAAGTGGAATTGGTCAAGATCACGACACCGGAGACGTCTTACGAAGAACACGAACGTTTAACGGCTGATGCTGAGAAAGTGCTTCAGCTTTTGGGACTACACTATCGCGTGATCGAACTTTGCACAGGCGACCTTGGAAGCGCCATGGCAAAGACGTATGACCTGGAAGTCTGGGCGCCTGGAACGGGGCGATACCTTGAGGTCTCAAGCTGTTCAATCGCTGAAGATTATCAGGCGCGCCGGATGGACCTGAAGTTCAAAGATAAGGATGGGAAGAATCGTTTCTGTCACACTTTGAATGGATCAGGGACAGCGCTGCCTCGTCTCTGGGTTGCGCTCGTGGAAACTTACCAGCAAGCGGACGGATCGATTCTAGTCCCTGAGCCCCTTCGAGATTACGTCGGCGTTGACGTGATACGTTGACCTGCCGCGACGACCGACAACCCGATTCCCATTGCACACTCGGAAGGAAAAGGATGGATTGTCGTGCTAATGAGCCTGGACCTGTAATCTGCCGACGTGATTCTCGCCCTCTTTGGAATCCTCTTCGAGCCACTCGCAAAATTCCTTGTAGATGGCGTTGTTTATCTCGATGAGTCGCAGCTGCATCCGGTCCAGGTACTCGTGCAGACCGAAGCCAAAAATCTCTTCGATCGTGATATAACGCAGATCGGCGAGCAGCTTACCTGATAGCCGTTCCGCCTCGACCTTGTATTGGAATTCGCCCCGATCCACACCGGTGATTTTATGGAGAGAATAGTCGAGCGAATCGATGCAGAAGAGAATAGACCTTGGGAACGCCTGATTCTTTACAAGAAACTCGACCACCTTCCACGGGAGAACCTGTCCGCGGTAATGCTTTCGATAAGGTTCCAAAGCGCTGCAAGATTTGAGGACCGCCATCCACTGTATCGTGTCAACGTTGCCACCTACATCCTCGCCGCTCGGCAACAAGATGTGGTATTTGATGTCCAGAATCCTGGAAGTACGATCGGCACGCTCGAGGAATGTTCCCAGCCTGATGAATTCCCAGCCCTCGTCATGCGCCATCGTTGCGTCGGTCACGCCCTGGAAGAGTTGCGACCCCTCCAAGATCCATTTGAAGAATTCGTAGGTGCTATTTTGAAACATCCGCTTCGCGTCTCCGGACAAAAACAGGAGGTAGAGGCGGTTGATTTGTTCCCACATTTCCACCGAGATCTGTTCACGAACAGTGCGCGCGTTCTCGCGGGCGTAGGCAAGGCAAGAGTAAATTGAGTTCGGGTTTTTTCGTTCGAACGTCACGAAATCAACCACCGCATCACCGTTGAGATCGGGGTAAAGCCGTTTGAAAAGCTTCGTATCCTCGAGGGTGAAGATAATTGATTCCCAATGCTGCTGATTGTTTTCGAGATTCTGAACATCGAGCATGAGCTGGAGATTGACATCCATCATGCGTGCGTTGTTTTCGGCGCGTTCGGTGTACCGGCTCAACCAATAAAGAGCGTCGGCGACTCGGCTTAACATAAATTAAGTGACTGTTTCTAATACTCGTTGCGGGCTCGGTTTACACCAACGGCATGCGGCGCCGAAAGAGGCCTATTCGCGACCGGCGCATCTACCGTTATCGGCAACTTCAATCGTCCGGGCCCTTTCAGTCGTTCAACACCCATGTGTCCTTACTTCCGCCGCCTTGCGAAGAATTGACCACGAGGGAACCTTTTCGCAACGCGATTCGCGTGAGTCCTCCCGGGATAATGGTTATTTTTTCTCCGTAGAGGATGTAAGGGCGAAGATCAATGTGTCTCCCTTCAAAGTGATCACCGCAAAAGGCTGGAGATCGAGATAGGCGAACAACGGGCTGCGCAACGTAATTACGTGGATTTTTTTCGATAGCGACGCGGAACTTTTCGATTTGATCGCTTGTGGCCTGAGGCCCCATCAACATTCCATAGCCGCCGCTTTCGTTCGCGGATTTCACGACCAGGTTGGGGAGATTCTCGAGGATGTATTTCCGATCGGACTCGAAGTGCGAGAGGTAGGTCTCGACGTTCGGCAGGATCGGATCCTGGTCGAGATAGTACCGAATCATCTTCGGTACGAAATAGTAGGTCACCTTATCGTCTGCAACCCCGGTTCCGATGGTATTGGCCAGACTGACATTGCCGCGGCGATAGGCGTCGACGATGCCGGGAACGCCGAGCACGGAATCGGACCGGAAAACGCGAGGATCGAGAAAATCGTCATCGATCCGGCGATAAATCACATCGACCTTTTTCAACCCCTGTGTCGTTTTCATGTACACGGCCCCGTTTTGGGTCACTAAGTCACCGCCAACCACAATTTCGATTCCCATGGTCCGCGCCAGAAACGAATGTTCGAAGTAAGCCGAGTTGTAGATGCCTGGGGTGAGCAGAACAACAGTCGGATCCGGATTGCCGTTCGGTGCGATGTGCCGAAGAAGATCGAGCAGTTCGAGACAGTAAGTGTCGACCGGTCGCACCGCATATCGTGAAAAGAGTTTGGGAAACACCCTTTTCATCGCCTGGCGATTTTCCAACAGGTAAGAGACACCTGAAGGGCATCGAGCGTTGTCCTCCAAAACCAGGTAGTTGCCGTCTGCGTCCCGAATTAGATCGCTCCCACAAATATGGATATAGATATCTTTCGGGACGTCGAACCCCATGAATTCGGGACGAAAATGGGCTGCGCTCTGGATGATCTCGGCTGGAACGATCCCGTCGCGGATAATTTTCTGATCGTGATAGATGTCGTGGAGAAATAGATTGAGCGCCGTGATGCGTTGGCTGAGACCGCGCTCGACATGTTCCCATTCTGTCTTCGGAATAATTCTTGGGATAAGGTCGAACGGAAAAATCCGCTCCGTGCCTTGCTGATCGTTGTAGACCGTAAAAGTCACGCCTTGCGTGAGGAACGCGTTGTCGGCAAGATCTCGTTTCTTCTGAAATTCCTCGCTCGACATCCCGGTATAGCGATTAAGCAAGGTTTCGTAGTGTCCGCGGATGTTGCCGGTCGACTCGAACATCTCGTCGAAGAAACTTCCCGGCTCATATCCCTGAAAAAGATTCCCCATAAACCCTTTAAAGTAACCATGGCTCTCGGGGTCGAAAAGAAAAATTCGCACGGTGGGTTGCTTTGATTCTGTGATTGAGATCGGGTACTTTGGACCATGACTGGAATTAGCATTCTGCTGTTTCTCGGGACACTGGCCATTTCGCTTTGGGCTACCTGGAGAGTCAAAGCAGCATTTTCCAAATACAGCGAAGTTCCGGCGTCATCAGGATTAACAGGTGCCGAAGTTGCGCAACGAATTATGATGGCTTCGGGGATTTACGATGTTCAGATTGTTGAATCGAACGATCTCCTCGGAGATCATTACGATCCGACGAACAAACGGTTGGTGCTTTCGTCTGCAAATTTTCGAGGAACTTCGACGGCCGCGGTGGGCGTCGCGGCGCACGAGACCGGGCATGCAATCCAACACAAGATGGCCTATGCACCGCTGAATATGCGAATGGCAGCGGCCGGACTCGCTGGGTACGCGAATATGGCGGTGGCTTTTCTACCGATTGTTGGTTTCATGACGGGCCTGCTGCGACCGATGCTTTTGATTATGTGCATTGCCTGGGGAGTGATCATGCTTTTCAATATGATCACGTTGCCGGTCGAATTTGATGCTTCGAATCGGGCGAAGAAGCTTCTGGTGGATATGGGCTTTATCCGAGGTCCATCTGAAGTGGCGGCGGTCAATCAGGTGCTTGATGCGGCTGCTTTGACTTACGTGGCGGCGTTTCTCACGTCGCTAGGGTATCTCCTTTATTTCTTGCTGCCGCTTTTGACGGGCAACCGGCGAGATTGAATCGGCGAAGAGATCCGATTTGCCACGATTGCGGATACGCATCGAGCGCGAGAGAGATTGTTGCGAAATTGTAACAGATCGGCGTTGGTTCGAACGATTAGCCTAGGATAACGATGGAAAAGCAGATGCGGAGAAAGCAGCTTTCTCGGAAGCGACACATGGAAAAACAGACTGTGGCTCTTGTCGATGATCCCTCTCTTTTTATAAACCGTGAACTGAGCTGGTTGGAGTTTAATGAGCGGGTTCTGGAGGAAGGTTACGATCTAAACAATCCTTTGCTCGAGCGACTCAAGTTCCTCTGCATTGTCTCTTCGAATCTGGACGAATTCTTCGAGGTCCGGGTGGCCGGGTTAAAGCAGCAAAAGCTTAGCAATATCAGCGCTCCCGGTCCGGACGCGCTCAGCCCGAGCGAGCAACTGGCGGCTGTATCGCTCCGGGTACGAAAAATGGTCGACGACAAGTACCGCCTCTGGAACGAATCGCTCGTGCCTGAGTTGGAAAAGAACAGCATTTTTTTCCTTCGTTATGACGAGCTTACGGATGAGGAGAAGGAGTACTACACCGATTATTTTGAGAAATCTGTTTATCCAGTTCTGACGCCGCTCGCAGTTGATCCTGTCCATCCGTTCCCGCAACTCTTAAACAAGAGCCTGAATGTCGCGGTCGAATTGGAAGGGGCGGAATTGAATACCAATCTGGCAGTCGTACAGGTCCCGAGGATACTACCGCGACTTTTACCGTACAAAGCAGGGAAGAGTGGGATTTACCGTTATCTCTTTATTGGGAATCTGATCCAGGCGCACGTTGGAACGCTTTTCCACGGCGTGAACGTGCAAGGGGCCTATCAATTTCGTGTGACCAGAAACAGTGATCTTTATCTGGACGAGGAAGAGACGGACAACCTGCTGCAAGCGATCGAAATCGAGCTGCGAAAACGAAGCCGTGGCGCGGCTGTCCGCCTGGAAGTTCAAGAGGATTGCCCCGATCACATTTCGGACCAATTGCTGCAGACATTCGCACTGACCAAAGACGACCTTTATCGCGTGAATGGACCGATTAATTTTCTAAGACTGATGCCTGTGGTCTCCGACGTCGATCGCCCTGATCTCAAGTTCCGGCCTTTTGCGTCCGCAATGGCGCCGGGCATGTCGGATCAGGAAGATATTTTTTCTCATATCCGGCGCAAGCCAGTGCTCCTGCATCATCCGTATGAGAGCTTCCAGACGGTGCTCGATTTCATTGAGCAGGCTGCCGAAGACCCGGACGTGCTTGCGATCAAGCAGACACTTTATCGTACCAGCGGTGATTCACCGATTGTGACGTCGCTTGCCGAAGCCGCCGAGAGTGGAAAACAGGTTACGGTCGTCATCGAATTGAAGGCACGGTTCGACGAAGCGGCGAATATCAAATGGGCGCGCACTTTGCAGGAAGCCGGTGTCCATGTCGTGTACGGCATCGTGAGTCTCAAGACGCACGCGAAATTGGCGTTGGTTGTGCGCAGAGAGGAAGATGGTATCCGGCGTTACCTGCATCTCGGGACCGGAAACTATCATCCGTCGACAGCGAAGCTTTACACCGATTTGGGTCTTTTGACATGCGATCCGGATCTGACCGAAGACGCTGCAGAGTTATTCAACTGGCTGACAGGCGTTTCTGTATTCCCTGAACTGAAGAAAATCAAAGCAGCTCCGAAAGCGCTGCACAATTTCGTTCTGAAAATGATCGAAAGGGAAGCTGACAATGCCAGAAAAGGAAAGTCATCCGGCATTTTTGCGAAGGTCAATTCGCTCGTCGATCCGGAAGTGATCGAGGCTCTTTATGCTGCTTCGCAGGTCGGCGTAAAAATCAGGCTTCTGATCCGGGGGATCTGCTGCCTGCGATCGCAGGTACCCGGCACGAGTGAGAACATTACTGTGCGGAGCATCGTTGGCCGATTTTTGGAGCATAGCCGGATCTTTCGTTTCGAAAATGGAGGGCATCCGGAGATTTATCTGGCGAGCGCCGATTGGATGGCGCGTAACTTCTTTAGGCGTGTAGAGACCTGTTTCCCGGTCGAGGAGCCAGAACTTCGCTCCAGAATCGAGCAGATGATAGACGTTTATTGGAACGACAACGTTAAAGCGCGAGAGCAAGGCGCTGGGTTGACCTATGCCAGGCGGCCGATCGAAGGGGACCGCGTCGACGCGCAGGCCCTGTTCCTGGATCAGGCGTCCAAGCCTCGAAAACACGAGGTTGACTCCAAGCCAGTCGTTCCAAAATCCGCCAACAAAGCGCTCGATCCGAAGCCGCGAGAAGAGAAGATCGGACAACCAGTCTAGCGCGTATTTCTCACGTCCGCGTGAGAAATGCATCGATAAAACGATGACTGCCTACTCGGATTTCGCCTTGGGCCGGGCTGGGCGTTTTGCGAATTCCCACCCTATCTTGCCCTTAAGCAAAGTTAATGATGCGTCGAAAGGACGTCCTTTTTTGGAGATAAACCGCCGCAGAAGATCGCTTTTACCCTCCACGAGCATTTTTCGCATTTGGTCTGGCGGAATCTCCCGCTGAAGAATCGTTTTACTCACCTTGAACGTGCACGTTCCGGCGGCAACATTCTCGCAAATATACGCGGTGCCCGTGTCGTAAACCTGGCCTCCATCGCAAACCTGACATTTTCCAACGAGGGCGTGCTGATGCGGATCGACTTCGACCCGATCCCCGTTCCCGTTTCCATCAAACTGAAATTCTGGTCGGTTCTCGCTGTTTAATGCAATGGTGGCAGAGAATGGTTTGCCTGTCTTGCTACGGAATCCGCTCAAAGGTCCAACTTTGCGTTCGGTGATCAGAGTAGCGACTTCATCCGGACTTAGCTGTCGGCTGGCGATGTTCTTGAAAAGGCGAAAATCACATGTCTCGCAATGATAGGTCCGATAGTCCTCTTTGAGATGTGAGGCCCCGCATTTCGGACATCGGGCTTCGACGGTAGCATAATTCCCCTCAACGACGTCACTTTCGAAATTCTTCGCTTTGTCGACGATTTCGCGGGTCAGTTCTTTAATCTTTGCCATGAAGGAGGAACGATCGAGGCGACCTTGTTCCATCAGCTTCAATTGGTATTCCCACTCCCCAGTCAGCTCGGGCGATGAGAGCAAGTTGATGCCAATTCCCAGTAGCAGGGTGATAAGTGAAATTCCTTTGGAAGTGGCGACCAGGTCCTTTCCTTCCCGGGTGATATACTCGTCAAAAATTAAGCCTTCAATAATAGCCGCACGAGTCGCCGGTGTTCCGAGACCTTTCGCCGCCATCGCTTCGCGCAACTCCTCGCCTTCAACCAGTTTGCCTGCACCTTCCATGGCTGAAAGCAATGTTCCTTCGTTAAATCGGGGAGGGGGTTTTGTCTGGCTTTCGACGATTTCGGCGGCTCGTGTCAGGGCGGTCTCCCCCGGGACCAATTCTACGAGTGAATCAGCTGAATCCAAGCCCGCTGCCTGTCTGCCATACACGGCGAGCCACCCGGGATCTTTGATGATGCGCCCCTCCGTCTTGAAGGCTTCGCCTTCGACGCGGGTGATACGCGTTGTGACCTCAAACTGTGCAGTCGGATGGAATACAGCTACGAATCTGCGCGCGATCATGTCAAAGAGCCGCGACTGCGAGTCATCCAGATTTCGCGGAGTCTGCTCAGTCGGAATGATCGCATTATGGTCCGTGATTTTTGAGTCGTTAAAAATGCGTTTGGTCGGCTTAACCCACCCGTTCTCGAGGACTTTGTGTGCGTGTGGCGCGATTGTCGGGTCCGTGAGGCGGGAGAGGACGTTGTTTACCGTCCCGATATAGTCCTCGGGCAAATATCGCGAATCAGTTCGCGGGTATGTAATGACCTTGTGACGTTCATATAACTGCTGCGCAATCTGTAATGTCCGGCGGGCGGAGAACCCGAATCTGGAATTTGCCTCACGCTGCAGGGAAGTCAGGTCGTAAAGGAGGGGAGGTGCCTGGGTCGTTGCCTTCTTCTCTTCGGTGACCTGCCCGATTTTACCGAGTACCTTCGCCTGGATTGCCTCGGCCTTTGCCCGGTCCCAGATGCGGTCAGCTTTACGCTCTTCGTCTGAATCTTTGGTGAAACCTTCGTCGAACCAGCGGCCTCTGTAACTTCCCTTTTGAACGTCGAAGTCGCCCATCAACTCCCAAAACGTCTTTGGCTCGAATGATCGTATTCTTTGTTCCCGCTCGACGAGAATTGCCAGGGTCGGTGTCTGGACGCGACCGACCGGAGTTAACTGGAACCCTCCGACCTTTGAGTTAAAGGCGGTCATCGCTCTGGTCGCATTGATACCGACGAGCCAATCGCTTTCGGATCGGCAAACAGCGGCCTCAGCCAGGGGTATCATCTCGTTGTCGGTCCTAAGTCTCTCGAAGGCTGAAACGATGGCTTGCTGGGTCATCGACTGCAGCCAAAGCCGTCTAAGCGGTTTTCGAACACCTGCTAACTGGAGAAGATATCGAAAAATCAGTTCCCCTTCGCGCCCGGCATCGCAGGCATTCACGATGTCCTCTATATCAGCGCGTTTCATCAGCCGCTTCAGCAGCTTGAACCGGGGCTCGGTTTTCTCGATCGGTTTTAGCTCAAAGTGGTCTGGGATGATCGGGAGATTTTGAAAGCTCCACTTGCCCCGTTTCTTGTCGAGTTCTCCGGGCATGCAGAGCTCGACCAAATGCCCAATCGCCGAGGAAATGACGTAGCGCTCGTTTTCGAAGTAGTCGCCGTTCTTCTCAAACTTTCCTAGTGCGCGGGCCAGATCGTTGGCCACACTCGGTTTTTCTGCTATGACCAGCGTTTTGCCCATTTCAAATGTTACGCGCCCGATCCGGATTGGTGGTTATCGTAAAGGTCGGGAACGTAGAGGCCATGTTGAAAAGTAGCAAACAAAAATGCGTTACAGGAGTTTGACGAAATACTTACCGGGCAGTTGTCGTACCAGGTGTTGCGTTTCAAGTTGGAGCAATGCAGCGGCTGTCGCGCCAGCTGTCAATTCCGACTCTTCAATTATTTCGTCGATGGATGTTTCTTCGGATCTGATCGCATTGTAGACTTTCAGGAGATCCGCTGTGAGCCCCGGCGGTCTGCTGGGAGAAAGCTCAGGGCTTTTCGGGAAAAGTGTCCGAAGATCTTCGAGAATGTCATCGACGCTCGTCACAAGCTTTGCACCCTGCTGGATCAGACGATTTGAGCCATGCGAGGTTGGCCGATCGATCTGACCCGGAATTGCATAAATGTTACGCCCCTGGTCGGCAGCCTGGGACGCACTGATCAGGGCGCCGCTGTTCAGGCCGGCTTCAACGACGAGAAGGCCGGATCCCCAGCCGCTTATAATGCGATTGCGCATTGGAAAGGTTTGGCGGTCCGGGGTGGTGTCTATTGGGAATTCGGAGACCACCGCGCCGGATCCGGCAATCTTCTCTGCTAGTACGCGATTTTCCGGTGGGTAGAGATGAAGCAATCCAGCACCTAGTACCGCGATCGTCCGTCCTTTCGCAGCGAGAGCACCCTGGTGCGCGGCGGTGTCGATTCCAGCCGCCAGTCCGCTCACCACTGTGAGACCGGCGTATGCAATCTGGTAGGAGATCTTTTTCGCACACTCCAGCCCATAGTGAGAAGTCCGGCGGGATCCGACGACTCCAATGGCATGCTGATCTCTTGATTCCAGTTTACCCCAGACATACAGAACGGTCGGCGGATCGTGGATCTCGCGTAGTAATGGGGGATAAAGTTCGTCCTCGAGGGTTATTACCTCTGCTCCAAATTCCCGGATCCGCGCCAATTCCTTTGGCAGATCGACAACCGATTCCCAGTCAACCAGTGTGGCTAAGAGTGGTTGATTCAACCCCTCAACATTTTTTAATTCGTCGCGACCGGCGGCGAGCACGCGTTCCGGCGTGACGAAGACGTCCAGCAGCCGTCGCAAACGGACCGGGCCCAGATGTGGGACCATGTTCAGAGCGATGTAGGCCTCTTTCCGAGTCACGGCCGCTACGATTCGATCGATCTCAACCCGAATTCCAGATCTTCCGCGATGAGATCGTGAGCAACTCTCGCATCGCCCAGTCTGCTGGTCACGACGAAACGAATTTTTCCATCAGCGAATTTCTTATCCGCAAAGACCTTCTGCAAAATGTCGGATCGCGAGAGCTGGCGGGGTAACACGGTTGGCAGATCGAATCGCTTGATCGTATTGATCAGTTCTTCGACGTCCTCGTGTGGCAACCCCACCCGTTTCGCGCACAGATGCGCCGCGGCAACCATCCCAAGCGCGACAGCTTCGCCGTGTAGCAAATGGCCGTAACCTGCGACGGCCTCAATTCCGTGACCGAGCGTGTGACCAAAATTCAGCAATGCCCGGTTGCCGGTGAGCTCTTTCTCGTCGGATTCGACAAAAGAAGCTTTAATCGCGGCACACCGGCGAACTAGATCCTGCAGATTCCAGTTCCCTTCGCGTAATTCGGATAGAAGACCGCGCTCGCGGATCACCCCATACTTGATCACTTCTGCAAATCCTTCGTTCCACTCGCGTTTGCCGAGAGTCCGGAGTGTTTTCGTATCTGCGAGAACCGCGACCGGTTGATGAAAGGTCCCGACCAAATTTTTGCCTGCGCTCAGATTAATAGCGGTTTTTCCACCGATTGAGCTGTCGACTTGGGCCATTACTGTTGTCGGGAGCTGCACGATGGGAATTCCGCGGTTATAAATCGAGGCGACGAATCCAGCCAGATCGCCGATTACGCCGCCGCCCAAAGCGACAACGAAACTTTGCCGGTTTACGCCGTGCCGGGCAAAATCTTCACAGAGTTCCGTGGCAGCGTTGAACGACTTCGACGGTTCGCCCGGTTCAACCAGGTGACTTGAGACCCTGAACCCGGAATTTTCGAGAGAGGTCGAAGCCTGGTTGGCATACAAAGCGGCAACGTTACGATCGGTTATCAGAGCGGCATGGCCTTTGAGCCCCAACTCGCTGCAAATCCGGCCGGCCTGGTCGATCAGGCCATCCCCAATTTGAATTGGGTAAGACCGCGGGCCAAGATTGAGTGAAACGGTTTGAATCAGCGAGTCCATGCAGTGTTCGCGGGTAATAGCTTCGTGGACCTTTCGATACGTCCCCGAATTGCTCAAGTAAGAAAAAAAGAAAATTAACTGAAGGATCAATCTTAGCCGGCCAGCACGACCCAGCATTTCGACCAAGGCGAACATCTCGAATGCCGCCATCCTGAAGTAACGCGCTGGATTGGTCGACAACGAAAAGGACATCTCCTTTTTTGACAACCTGGTTTTCGCGAACTCGCACCTCTACGATTCGACCGTTTACCTCAGACGCGATAGGGATCGAGCACGATGTTCAGGCTAGATCATGGCCTCCGAGCCCGCAGAATATTTAGAAACGCATCCCGAGTCGGGCTCTGAGATCCACGCGGCCAAGCCGCATTTAGCGGAAACGGGTACTCTCCAGCTAAGGGCCGACGTATGGTTTTGGGTTGCTCGTAGCCGCGCAAGTCACTAGGCATTAAAGAGATGCCAAGACCGCATTCCACCAGTACGAAGACAGTTGACACACGGTCCGGCTGGTATCGAATGTTGGGCGAGAAACCGGCTTGACGACAACACGCCAGAATTTGGTCGAATAAGCTGGGCGCCTCTGCACGATGCACCAACACGAAAGGTTCAGAAGCCAGCTGTTCTAACTTAATTGCTTTTTCTTTGGCCAGAGGATGCTTGAGGGGAAAGAGCGCCTCCAGATGAGAAGTATAAACTAGCTCCTCCTCAAAGTCGGAACGTCGTTCCGACGGCAACGCTCTCGAAAGACTAAGATCGATCATTTTGTGATCGAATGCTGCAATCAGCTGGCCGGAAGTCAGATGATGAAGCTCAAGTTCCACCTCAGGATATCGGCGAGTATACGCTTGAACGACCATTGGAAGAATGGGCGCCATCGCTGAAGTGATAAAGCCGACGCGAAGGATTCCCACCTCTCCGCGAGCGGCCCTTTGCGCCACTCGCTTTGCCTCATCGGATCGCTTTAAAATGTTTTTTACTTCCCCGAGGAACGCAGTGCCGGCAGCTGTCAGTTGAACGCTACGCTTGTTGCGCACGAACAGCTTGGCCTCAATCTCCTCCTCCAAGTCCAAAATGGTCTGGCTGATCGCCGGCTGAGCTACGTGGAGATGACGCGAGGCTTCGCTGTAACTGAGGTAATCCGCGACTGAGGCAAAATAGCGCAAATGTCGAAGTTCCATGCCTAAGTCTTAGGCGATTTTGCGATAACTCCAATAGAATCATACGATTTTTATTATTTCTACTCCTGGTGCAGATATCGATTAAGCCGGAACGCGGATAAATGTCCTGGCAAAGCTTTGGGAGAAAGAATGTGAGTAATACCGAATCCGTATTGCTTCTAATCTTATTCATATTGGAGAGGGCCTCATTTTTCAATGACAGTCTCATCAGGGTGCTTCATTAGCTGATAGCAAATGAGGGAGGACTAGGAAATATTATGAAAATTAAAATATTAGTTGTCTCAATAATTTGTTTGAGCGTGACCTGCACTGCTTGGGCAAACGATTTGCCCGTCCTGGGGTACTCGACTGAAACGCCCGTCGAGAATTTGGTGGAAGATGGGTATCGGTGGGTCGTAGTCAATGGACCATACGCTTGTGTCACTGAACAGGACGTGCGGCAAATGACGAACGACCACAGCGACTTGGGAGTGCAGCACATGGTAGAAAATCTCCGAGCCTACTACCTTATTCCAGGCGCTCTAGCTCGGGTAATCCAAGTCGATTACACCAACGGTATGTCAGAGATTCTATTGGCAGGAATTACCACACCTTTATGGACATACACTAAGTTTCTCAGTTCGCGTCCGATACACGACACCTACGGAGTTGTCGAAACACCGGAGAACGCTGGGCTGATTGACCCAAGCGGCACCGCGTTGAACGAGCGGTCACAAGCGAGGATTCCATGAATGTTATTTGTCAGTAGCATAAATCCGGCCTGTTGAACCGTGCCAGAACAGAAATTGATTTCGAAGGTGGGTCGGCGAGAACTCACAATTCGCAGCGAGCAGAGCCGTCGCTTTTGGCCAGCAAGGCGTCCAGGTCGTCGTCTGCGGACGCCAGGAACGGTAGACAAATAGTCCGTCGCTCTGATAGAGAAGACCGGAGGCGAAGATTTAGCTCGATATCGAACTAATAAAAAGCGACGAACTAACTGAACTGAAAGACTTAATATACTATTTGCAAACCACTGGTAATTTCGTTTTCAGATTTCGCCTGCTATGAGTTGAGAGGAGACAGATGAACGCGGACAGGGATCCCCATTTTCGCGTCATCGAATTGCCAACGAAATGAATCACCGCTTTGCCAGATCGAACGGGACGAAGGTCCACATCGTCGAGGAGGGCAAAGGGCCGCTAGTTGTCCTTTGCCACGGCTTTCCGGAATTGTGGTATTCTTGGCGGCATCAATTGCGGGCGTTGGCCGAAGCAGGATACCACGCGGTCGCACCGGACCAGCGCGCGGGTCATGCATGTGAGCCCTGGAAATGACCAAAAAGAAATTCAACCATCACTCGCGAGGTCGAGCTGAACATGAAGAAAAACCGTTAGACGCACCATGAGAAGATATTTAACGATATTGAGTGTCCTTCCTAGTCTGTGGATTTGGCTGATCGCAACCGGTTTGTGCGCAGGCGAGCCGCGAATCAAGGTGGAGCAGGTTCTGCAGACGACGCAGTCCTGGGATGGCACTCCTTACACCAAGTATCCCACCGGCCAACCGCAGGTGACGGTGCTTAAAATCACAATTCCACCCCACACTGCTTTGCACTGGCATCGTCATCCCGTCATCAGCGTCGCCTATGTGCTGTCTGGACATCTCACGGTTGAAAAAAGGGACACAGGCGAACGCAAGATTGTACAGGCTGGACAAGCGTTGGCTGAAACAGTCGAAACGACGCATCGTGGATACACAACCGACGAGCCGGTCGAGCTAATCGTGTTCTATGCGGGAGAATCGGGTCTACCGATCACGATCAATCAGTAGTGATCGATGCTCGGGCGATCTCCATCCTTGACGCCGAGCCCCGCGGCTGATGGATTCGTTTTTTGTAGCGAGGAAACGTGCGTATTAGTGCCGGACACGCGTAAAGCGGGATCCTTGATCAACAAGCCATGAATCCAGATCTTTCGCCGGTTGAAACACGCATCCTAGGTTGTCTCGTCGAAAAAGAACGGACAACGCCAGAATACTACCCGCTTTCCCTGGTTAGTCTCACCGCTGCTTGCAATCAGACCACGAACAGAGATCCGATTGTCGGCTACGACGAGAAAACGGTCGAGCGCGGGCTCGACAGTCTTGGTGCAAAAAAGTTGGCGCTGTTGGTTCGTTCCGCTGGCGCCCGCGTGTCGAAGTACCGGCACAGCTTGCTCGACCTCTACAATCTGAACGCGAGCGAAGTTGGACTGCTTTGTGTGCTGATGTTGCGCGGATCGCAAACTCCGGGTGAACTGCGGGCGCGAATCGAGCGTCTGTGTGGTCCAAAGACTTTACAGGACGTCGAGGTGTGCCTGGAGGAACTGGCGCGCGGCGACGATCCACTTGTTCGGGTGATTCCGGCCCGACCTGGGCAGAAGGAGAAAAGGTACGTTCAACTGCTCTCGGCTGAACGCGATTTGGCCCCGTCCGATGCCGTATCGGTAGCGACTCCGGAGTCGGTCCCCGAGAAATCTCGCCTCGATGTTCTCGAATTCGAGTTGTGCGCTCTGAGGTCGGAACTTCAAGCTCTGCGGGAGGAACTTGAGGATTTTAAGAAACTGTTTTGAATGCCGTTGCGAGAATACGATTGATTTGCAGGCGAAGTCTCCAGGTTTGGCCTGAAACCTTAAGCGTCTAGCCGAACGAGATCTGATCCTACCCAAGGGAGCCTTGACAGGATGCACGTAGGGTCTGTAGCTTCACCAGGATGTCTTCGGATCGATGGTATTTTGGTGCACCTATCCAGGTTCTATTCTTAATCGCGATAATTTGGGCAATAGTCCAGCTTGTCCTGGTGGGACTCTGGCCTATATTCATACTGTTCGTGGGGTGTATTCTGCTAGCTATTCCTATCGTTATTTGTGAATGGCGTGGAAAGATGTAGCCTCATTTTTTCAGCAAAACAGGAACATTAGATCTATTCCTTGCCATCAAACGCTGCCTTCACGCGTTTAATGTCTAGCTTTTGCATCTGCCACACCGCTTTCACCATTCGGTGCACCTTGTCAGTCTCTTTCGATTTCAACGTTTCGCCTACCAACGTGGGAATGATCCGCCATACTTGTCTTTGAGCCAGCCGCATTCCAAGGTCTCTCCGCCTTCGGACAATTTTTCCCAGAACTCGTCAATCTCGTCCTGCGTATCGCAATTGACGAACAAAGATTTGGTTTGTACGTCGGCGGTTTCCTCAGTATTCGTGGCGGAGTTCATGGAAAAAGGAAAAATCGACGGCAACGCTCGGAATGTCTGGTGGGCAAAGTTTACAAGGCTGCTTTCGCTTCTAAGTGCAATTTCTTTCATTGTTGCGGGCGCTCCGCACGCTGACGGGGAAAAATTCACCTCTGGGACAGAGCAAGCGGCACTTACTCCGACTCTGAAGACAGGAGACTACGTGTGGAAGCCGGCTGCCTCGCCTGCCGGACCAGTTGTGATTATAGTGAGCATCCCGGAACAGACGCTTTATGTCTATCGCAATGGCGTGCGGATCGGGCGCTCGACCGTTAGCACCGGCAAATCAGGGCACCGCACGCCGACGGGTGTATTCACGATCCTTCAGAAAAACGAGAAACACACTTCCAGCATATATAAGGGCGCATCGATGCCCTATATGCAGCGACTGACATGGACGGGGGTGGCGTTGCACGCCGGGAATTTACCCGGATATCCAGCCTCCCACGGTTGCGTGCGGTTACCGCTCGATTTCGCACAGAAGCTTTACACAGTCACCGACAAAGGATCGACAGTGATAGTGACCGATGGAAAGACAAAGACGGGCACAACGTCCCGTCCCGGGTTGTTGTTCGCGAGCGGGCCAGCGCCTGCACTCGCCCCAGGGCAGTTCGTATGGACTCCGGAAAAATCACCGGAGGGTCCGGTATCGATACTCTTCAGCAGCGCGGACAGCGAGGCTTACGTGTATCGGAACGGGGTGGAAATTGGTCGCGCGCAAATCGGCGGAGTCGATGCCACGTTTCCCTCCGGGAGCTATGCCTACGCCGCTTTGGCAATAATACTTCCGGACGGGAGCCGCCAATGGCAAGCGCTCGGAAGCGCAAGTGGCTCTCCTGCGCCGGATCTCAAGGCTCTGGAGAAACGCCTCGTTATTCCACAGAGCTTTCTGGTGCAGGCGCGGGCAGTGGTTTCATCTGGGACGACTCTCATTGTTACAGATCAACCCGTGAATGGAACGACGCAGAGCGGTTCAAACTTTAATATACTCACGACCAGCACAACATCGTCGACCCAACCGAACTAAATAGATTTATCGCCCGAAAATCCCTTCGCCTTGCGGTGGGGAAATGATTAGATTGCTCGAAGATTCGGGTGAACGCGCCAACCGTGCTTCGCCAGAATTGTCTCTTTGTTGTCGGATCTCGGCTTGAAGTAGAGAGAAAAGAGATATGACTCGCCAAAAGGGTTCGCGTCATCCCCTGGGTGCAACCCCGGACGCTGAAGGCGTCAATTTCTCAATCTTCTCCTATGACGCTAAAAGAGTAGAACTATTGCTTTTTGATAAGCCAAACGATTTAGAGCCCACTCAAGTAATCCCACTGGATCCGGCCGTGAACTCGACGTTCTTCTTTTGGCACGTCTATGTGAGAGGGCTGCGACCCGGCGCGCACTACGCTTACCGAGTGCATGGTCCAAGAGAGGATAGCGAAAGAAAAAATGGTCAAAGTTCATTGGCATCGGGCCACCGATTCAACAAGAACAAGGTACTAATCGACCCCTACGCAAAAGGTAATACGAATGCCCTTTGGGACCGAGTCGCTGCTTGCGGGCCGGATGACAATGCAAAAACCTCCTTGCGCAGCATCGTGATCGATGCGGCATCGTATGATTGGGAAGGCGATACGCCAATCCACCGCCCGATGCGCGATACCGTCATTTACGAGCTGCATGTCGGAAGCTATACGAAATCGCCCACAAGTGGAGTGACCCATCCGGGAACCTTTTCCGGCCTCATCGAAAAGATTCCTTACCTGAAAGAGTTGGGCATAACTGCCGTAGAACTCATGCCGGTAATGGACTTCGACGACAAGGAAGTGATGCGCGTCAGTCCGCTGGATGGAAAACCCCTAACGAACTTTTGGGGTTATAGCACACACAGTTTCTTCGCTCCTAAGTGTGCTTACTGTGTTTCGTACGAAGAGGGCAGTCACCTTCGTGACTTCCGAGACATGGTGAAGGCCTTCCACAGAGCAGGGATCGAGGTGATTCTGGATGTGGTGTTTAATCACACCAGCGAGGGAAACCAGGATGGACCCACCATCAATTTTAAAGGCCTGGACAATAGGATTTACTACCATCTGGTGCCCTCGGATAAACAATACTATATGGATTACTCTGGCTGCGGTAACACGGTTAACTGTAATCACCCGATCGTCGAAAAGCTGATCGTCGAATGCCTGGAATTCTGGGTCCGTGATATGCATGTTGATGGGTTCCGTTTCGATGAAGGATCCATTCTCGCACGAGATCAGTCCGGTAAGCTGGTGCCGTATCCGCCCGTAGTCTGGGCAATCGAATTGTCCGACGTACTGGCGGACGCCAAGATAGTCGCGGAAGCCTGGGATGCAGCGGGCGCATACCAGGTCGGCTATTTTCCGGGTTATCGCTGGGCCGAATGGAACGGGCGGTACCGCGATGATATTCGGCGGTTTGTGAAAGGCGATCCCGGACTAGTGAGCGCGGTCGCATCGCGCATCGCCGGGAGCGCCGACATCTATCAATGCAGCGGCCATCTGCCGATCAACAGCATCAACTTCGTTACCTGCCATGACGGCTTTACCCTCAACGACCTCGTTTCCTACGACAGTAAGCACAACGAAGCGAACGGCGAAGCTAATCGGGATGGTTCGGATGACAACTTGAGCTGGAACTGCGGCATCGAAGGACCGACGAATGATCAGGAGGTCGAGAATCTGCGCCGGAGACAGATCAAAAACTTCATTGCTATCATGATGGTGTCGCAGGGCGTTCCAATGATCTGCGGAGGCGACGAGGTGCGACGTACCCAGCGTGGCAACAATAACCCGTATTGCCAGAACAACGAAATCAGCTGGTTTGATTGGAGCCTCGCGGAGAAAAATCGTGAGATGTTTCGGTTCTGCCAGCACATGATTGATTTTCGCAAACGTAACCGAGCGCTTCGAAGAAGGGATTTCTTAGAGGGTGATCAGGATGAGGCAAACGAACGCGGGCTGATCGATATCGCGTGGCATGGCTGTCGCCTTTACAGTCCTGGCTGGGATGATCCAAATTCTCGAGCCCTTGCGTTTACGCTCCGCGGCCTCGAGCAAGATTCGGATCTTCACGTCATGATGAATATGTACTGGGAACCGCTAGATTTTGAGTTGCCAACGGTTTCCGGACGAGGTTGGTATCGCGCGCTCGATACTGCGCTCCTGGCGCCGAGTGACATTGCGGACCCGGGCGGAGAGGCTGCAATTTCCGAAAATTCTTACTTAGTGACTGCCCGCAGCGTCGTAGTTCTTGTGTCGAAGTGAGAAGCCAAATGCAAGCCTTTCCCGATGCAGATTTGCGGCGGCCCAGTATAGCTAGTTAAGAGCCTAGTATGCTTCCATTGATAACTTTGTCGTCGAGGATGAAATTGGCGCACAAAGAGTCAAGTTCCTCAGGTTCGCTGAGGCGATAGGCAATTACGAAAAAGCTCTTCAACAGCTGAGTTCGCGATGAAACTCTCCCAAGTGTCCGGGGCTCCCGCCGCGACCTTGCAATGCACTTTTTTTGAGCGTCTAGAAGTGAGGGGCCACGGTCTCGCCGGCTGAACCGGGAACATCTTAATTTGCTTTGTAGTAACTAGCCTAACTGCTGGAGTAACATCTTGTTGGTCGCGTCAGGCCCCTTCCTTCACGAGCAGCATTTTGCCGAGAGGGATCAGCATCCGCTCCGGAGCTGCCGCCAGCCGCGCTGCCACATCAGCCTCCAGACGATTGACGAACACGGCCGATCGTGGATCGTTTCGACCGCCCTCCAGGCTGGTAGCAAGCGTCGGGAACACCGAGGCGCGCGAGAAAGCGGCCCATCGGGCACCAAATACATGGGCGTCCCCGTCGCGCTCGAATTCCGCCCAGATTCGATCTTCGCCGAGGAACACTTCCGACTGCTCAATCGAAAGGCTAGCGAAACACCCGTTCTCCGCGAACGGCGCTACCAGATCATCCCGACTCCGCCCGACCGTCGGAATGACCATGCGCCGGACTTCTTCCGGACGGACAGAGCCCTCCGTGACCATCTCTGTAAGCGCCGCAAACATGGCTTCAAGCAGCGGTTGGTAGCCGAAGTTTCCCGCCTCATCGACGGCCATCGTCAGCACCACCAGCCGACCGCCTGGGTGTAGCTCGCGCCCGCGGTGCGCGAGGAAAGTGCGCCAGTCCTCGGCTGCCTGGCGGGCGAACGCTGCGCGCGCGACCGCATCTTGGCTGTAAGCAATCTGCACCTGATCGGGGATTTGTGCCGGCGATCGACTCAGCCATTGCACCGCCCAAGAACTCCACGCCAGGGTGACACTGCTTGTGGGAAGAATCTGCTCGTAGAACGACCTCCCGACCGCTGAGGGGAACACGGCAGGATCCCCGCGCAGATAGCTGTTCGGGTCGGCGTCCAGCGTTTGGAAAAGTGCCGTGAAGTCATTGTCAGGCAAATCGGTGTGCACGACCGAGATCGCCCGTTCCGGTCCCACCCGCTCCCGGAGGGCGCTGATCGCCACGGCCAGCGGGCCAAGCGAGTTAAGCCCCTGAGACGAGCCATAATCGGCGATGACTACCGCCTGAGGTGCCATCGCCAGTCCGACGGTCCTGGCCGCCTGCTCAAGCAGCGACACCGCCGGTGACAGCCCGGCAGCCTGCACCCGCGAGCTGCGATTATAGACACCGTCTCCTTCCATCGGTGCGGGCCTAACGACTGCCGGTGAGTCGGTCATAGGTGTGGGGTATTCCTCTTACGCAGCGCTGGCAGCTTACAGGATGTCGGAGGCGCTGCAAGAACACAGAAAATCTCAACGGATGAGCGACAGGCTCTGGCGGCGGAAGAATCGGCGGCCCTCGCCGAAAAGCAACTCCGGGCTTTCGCCAGCGTTCGGCCTTGGAGAGATCCTTAAGTTAACAATCTTGCACCTAGCCCACTGGAGGAGATCGCGATACGGGTGAAGCATCCATTGTTCGTCAATATGCTGACCGGCGCGGTGACGCCGATTCTTTCGGTAAAGGAGCTGGAGCAATTCGGCTACAAGATCGTGGTTTGCCCATCGAGTCGCTGATAGTCTGCGCACGGGCCATGCGCGACTTGTGCGACGCGTGGAAGAACACCAGTGTGCGATAGAACCGCCGGACCAACCATCAACTGATTTTCAAGTGATTAGAGGCTTCACCCCAGAGTTAATGGTGAGGGAATCTCCATGTTCCCTCGGTTCTTAGTCAATTTGTTGCCCAGTCGGCTAACTCTTTAAGGGTTTTCCCGATAGCATCTTCCCCTAACTCTAGATCGTAGCGAAGAATGCCAGCGGCATCATACATGAGCCGCATAGCCCTATCAAAATCCTCCTTTTCTTTTGGAGTTAGCTCCCATTTGGTAAGAGGTAGTCTTTCCTTTACCAGATCTTCAGCTTCTATTTTTTCTCGATTAGGTTTCATATGGCGATCAATCGAATGGCACGAGAAGGCAACAGAGGAGATGCAGGTAGAACTGAATTGGATTAAAACTACGTACCCGGGGGACTTGAACCCCCACACCTTACAGCATACGCCCATCAAACGTTGAGAATGGCACGATTCTGCAGACCAAGGACGGCGGTGCAAGCTGGATCTCGATCACCACGTATCGCCGAGCGTCTGCGCCAGCATATGTTCTATTTCTCGCACTCAGCGTTTAATGGCCGTCGCGGTTCTTTTGTGCCAGGCAAAAATCACCGCGTCTCTCCCAATCCTGAGCATATCCGCGCCAGCCAGCCTTCAGCGCAGCCTGGGCCTCTCGATTGCAGTAGTCAGCATAAATGGCGAGCTGTAACTTGCTCAAAGCGTGCAGATCCTGAACCGCTTCCGAAACACGGAGAGCAGCAAGTTTTATATCAAAAAAGACGTAGTGGTGATTTCTATAGAGCCAATGGGCGTTTTCCGGGTGCCAAAATTCCTTGTGATAACTCCAGTACGGTGGATCCAAAGAATAGCTTGAGAAATCATTTCCATGGTAAACTCGAGCTACAACTGTCTGAGCTCGTGTAGGTTGCGAGACAGTAATTGATACTGCGACCAATCCCAAGACCAAGCTATTGACTCTCATAGGACGCGATCAAAAAAATTTGACGAACAGAGCCGTAATTGCATCACTGTTTGTTCGAAATTACCAACGAATTTTGACCCATTTGAACGCTATAGGATTAGTCAAGCGAGTCTTATGCACCGCAATGCAATCACTTCCCACATTTGTTAGCACTCTGTGCGCATTTCTCACGGAGCCGTGAGAAATGCATGCTGTGATGTTCGTGCGCTTTTGTGCAAAATTTCCTGATACCGGTTTGCAAACCTAAACAGGTACTAAGTGCGAAGGCTGGTCTTCTATCGAACGTGTTCGCACAGGGGGCTTTCGTGGCTCACCGTCCTGTCTTTTGGCCTCCAGCGGCGATAATGACGCCGATGATCACGAGCCCGGTAACGACCAACCGGATGCCGGCGCTCACGCCAAACGTGTTTAACATCGTCAACAACAGGACAAGGAAAAGTGCTCCACCCCACAGACCCGGCACATTCGCTTTTCCCCCGAGAACAGAGGTCCCTCCGATGACAACCACAGCGATGGACGCGAGCAGATACTCATCTCCAATCTCGAGCGACGAACCCCGGAAGTAACCGGCTAGAAGCGATCCGCAGATTCCTCCCAGCGCTCCACTCAAAACGTAGGTAGCGCATCGCACTCGTTCGACGGGGATACCAGCAAGCCATGCGGCTCGATCGTTTTGACCAATTGCGAGCACGGACCGCCCATAGACAGTCCGATGGAGTATCACCGCGACGACAGCCGTAAATATCGCTGTTCCGATTGCAAGCAACGGGATCCCAAACAGCTGAGCGGTCGTAAAATTCGCGTACCCGGGCGGAGGCTTGATTTGCAGGCCGCGTCCGTAACTAATCCCCGCGGATTGGATAATGAAGCTGGCTGAAAGTGTCGCGATGATCGGAGGGATCCGCAGCAGCCAGATCAGGAGATAGTTGAATAACCCGATACAGATGCCTGCAGCGAGCGCGGCAAGAAAACCGACCGCAATCAACGAGTCTGAGCCATTCATCATTTTCATTGCGACCGCGCTTGCCAAACCGATGTTGGCCGGGAGCGACAGGTCGATATTGCCCGGACCAAGGGTAATCACGAACATTTGCGCGACGCCGACGATCACCGAAAAGACCGCAAGCGAGAGTGCGGCGGTGATCATTCCGCCGGCCCCATAGCCGTGCGTAAACAGGATCGCGGCGAGCCAGACCAAGGTCGCCCCGAAGTAGGACCAGATCCATGGCTTGGTGAGGACTCCGGTCTGGCGCTTGAACATTACTGTTGTCCCCTCCCTGCCCGGTTGATTAATGAGCGAGCGGCTAGAACAATGATCAAAATTCCTCCCTGCGCACCGACCTGCCAATCGGGCGAGATCCGCATGAAATTCAAAAGCGAACCAGCCAGTGTTAAAGTCAGCGCCCCAATCACCGCTCCGATCGGCGAGACGCGTCCCCCCACAAACTCTCCTCCTCCAAGAATGACCCCGGCAATCGAGAGCAGCGTATAACCCTTTCCGATATTGGCGTCGGCGGATGTCGTGAGCCCGATCAGCGCCAGTCCGGAAAAAACACCAAAAAGACCAGCGAGAATAAACATCACAACCTTCGTCTTGAGCAGCGACCACCCGGCTCGCCCAATCGCGTTCGGATTACCGCCCGAGCCTCGCAGGATGGCTCCATAGGAAGTCCGCATCAGTCCGAATTCGACAACAATGGCGATTACAATGGCCGCAAAAACCGGGAACGGAGCGTACGGCGTGCGAAAATTCATCAGGTCATGAAGCCAGATGGGAGGTTTCCCGCCCGGCTTGGGCAGCACAAGGACCGCGAGTCCTTGCCAGACGAACAACATTCCAAGAGTTACGACAATCGACGGAACGTTCCGCAGATAGATGACGGCGCCAATCAGGCCGTAGAGAAGAACACAAGCGGCAAGAACGGTGACACCCAGCAAAGGCGCATCGCGCAGCCAGGTTGCAGCTACGCACCCAACGAAACTGACAAATGTGCCAATCGACAAATCAAGGTCGTTCACCGTGATGACAAACATTTGCGCGACGGTCGCCAAAGCGACCGGGATTCCCAGGTTCAGCATCAGATTGAGCCCCAGGTAGCTGATCGCCCTCGGGTTCAGCGAGGCGATTCCGATGATCACGAGAGCGAACGAAAGCCCCGGCAAGGCTGCCCGAAGGAAACGGAGAACGGGACCATTTCCTCGAATTTTCGCACCCTCTGCAATCGAAAACGCTCTCACCCTGCCTCCTGAAACGAGGACTGTATTACTCGTTCTTCAGTGAGGTCCCTTCGAGTCAGATCCGCAACGATCCGATGATTGCGGAATACGTATACATGATCGCAGTTCTTCAACTCCTCCAACTCGGTCGTATACCAGAGAAACGTTCGTCCTGCGTCGGCCTCTGCCCGGACAAGGTCATAGACCTCGAGCTTAGTTCCGACATCAACCCCTCGCATCGGATCATCCATGAGCACTATTTTCGCTTCGGATCCCAGAGCGCGTGCGAACAACACCTTTTGCTGATTCCCACCGGAGAGCGACAAAATGTTATTGCGCATATCCGGCGTCCGGATACCGACTCGTTGCTGCCAGAGCTCCGCAAATCGATCTTCAAGCTCGAGAGAGATAAGAGGTCCTTTTCGAAGAGAGCGGATCGAACGCACTCCGATGTTCTCCGCGATCGTCCAGAGCGGAAAGATGCCGTCTGTCTGTCGATCTCCGGCGATCAATGCAACGGGGGCTCCGACGTGAATACCAGGGCGGCGCCGCGTGGCTCCTCGGAAAAGCGACAGCAGCAACTCCGTCTGTCCATGCCCTGAAAGTCCTGCTAATCCAACAACCTCCCCTTCATGCGCTACCAGCTCAATTCCCTCGTTGCTCGCCGGAGATTGTGCCCGTACACGCACTGGAGTACTCCCGCGCGGCGCTGCGCGCTCCTGCAGCGCCCGGATCTTGCTCACCGCCGAACCTCCCATGACGGTCACCAGCTTGTCTCGGTCAAAGCCGGAAGCACGATCCGTTGCCGCTATCGCTCCATCGCGCATGACGACAATACGGTCCGCATATTCCAGGATTTCGCCCAGGAGATGGGAAATCAGCACGCAACTTATCCCAGTGGCAACCACTTGCCGCACATGCGTCAGCAATTGGTTCGCCGTGTGACTGTCTAGAGAAGAGGTCGGCTCATCGAGAATGACAAGATGAAGGGGAGTCTTCGTGACAGTAAATGCTCGCGCCACTTCGATCATTTGCCGTTTTCCAATTGAAAGGTCGCCAACCACAGCATCCGGAGCGATGCCATGTCCGGGAAAGATCTCGTCAAGTTTTTGCCCGATCAATTCTGCGGCCTTTTTGCGCCATCCCCATCCGGCGATGGAGGCATGGAGGACGCGAGCGTTCTCTGCGACCGTGAGATTCGGGCAGAGAGACAACTCCTGGAATACGCAGCGGACTCCGAGTTTCTGCGCGAGGACCACCGAGTAACCCGGTCGCGGCGTGCTATCGACAACGATCTCGCCGTGATCCAGACTCAGCGTTCCGGCGAGAACGTGCATGAGAGTCGATTTGCCGGCACCGTTGTGGCCTACCAAACCGACGCACTCTCCGGAATCGACAAAGAAATCGACCCCGGCGAGGGCCCGAACGGCGCCGAAGCTTTTTTCGACGCCGGTCAGCTTGACGATGTTTGCAGCCATCTCGGACACAACGTTCGAAGACTCAATCGAACAACGAGAGCGATCGGGAACAACGCTGCATTGCCGGCGGCCATCGTCACTTTTTTAGATTGGCGTCGATCGCTTTTTTCGCGTCATCCTGTGTGTATTCGTGGCTTGCGACTCCACCGACAGGAATGCTGGGGAGTGCAGCTTCAAAGTCGTCCTGCGTAAACGCCAGGTACGGGACAACGAGGTCGTGAGGGATATCCTTGCGACCATCCAAAACTTGTTGTGCAACCCAGAATGCCAGCGTCGAAACACCGGGCGCGATCGACGCAGACCAAGTCGTGTAGTTGTTTTTGGCCTTCTGCTCCTTCCACCAGGAGAGTTCGTCCTGACGATTTCCCATGATAATAATTGGCTCTTGCAATCCCGCTGCGGCAAAAGCTTGCGCAGCTCCGTAACCGTCGCCCCCTTGATCAACCACTCCGACGATATCCTTGAGCGACGGAAGAACCGTGGCGACCGCCTTTTGTGCGGTTGTCTGGTCCCAATCCCCCTCCACACTATTCACGATCTTAAACTCCGGATGTTTGTCCACTCCCTGCGCGATGCCAGAATGAATCGCGTCATCAATTGAAGTCCCCGCAAGCCCGCGAATCTCCAACAGGTTCCCCCCTTTGGGCAACCACTTCGCAAGATGCTCAACCTCCTGTTCGCCATAATCTTTGAAGTCGACAACGACACGGTAAGCAGACGGCTCGGTCACAATCCCGTCAAAGGATACGACAACGATTCCGGCATCAGTGGCCTGTTTGATCGCGCCGTTGAGAGCATCCGGAGAAGAGGCATTAATGACAATTGCATTGTACCCTTGAAGGATCAGATTCTGGATTTGAGCCGCCTGAGTTGGGACCTCTTTGTCCGCAGTCGTGAAAACATCCGCTGCGGCAACAACTCCGTCCGCGACCGCTTTCTTGGTCACGATATCGTAACTTTTCAACATGGCTTGGCGCCAGGAATTGCCCGCATAGTTGTTGGAAAACGCTATGCGCATGTTCTTAGTGTCCGCGTGGGCCACTCCGACTAACACAATGCCCGCCAGTACGGGGAGCAGAGCGGTGAGGTCATTCGTTCTCTTCATGGTTTTTTCCGATCGATGGTTGAGCCGATTTGGATCGGCACTGCGGTCTGGGTAGATGCACAGGAGGACGCTCTTCCCCAACCGAACGGCAGCCAAAGAGAGACCGGCTTCGGGCGTTGAATAGTGCTACGGAAAACCTGGGTTCTAGGGGGGAAGGCTGCATCGACCTGCGCTTTTACCCACAGCCGCTGCGCCAAACCAGAAGGCTATATCGATTAACCGGTTAATCAAACTCTTTCGGGGATGCGGAAAATTGGCGGGCGCCTGCTCTAGTCTAAGTCGTGGACTCTATAAAAAAAGCGAACAGAAGAATTCGCCACAGAGACATAGCGCCGCGACCTGTCCGACGAAGCCTGAGCGAAGGTTGACTTCCGGCTAATTGCTAAGGACGCCTTTCCTAGAGAGCAAGCTTTTCAGAACGATTCTCACCAACGATCTCGACGCCCTGGGTGCCGCGGATTGTATCAAGAGGAATCGAGACCTCGAAAGGGACCAAAGACTGAAAAATCGCGTTCGTATCGTCCCACAGGACCGATATCTCCCAATATGCTGGCTGAACGATGTAAGTCGCTGGGGCTAATTTTACTGGAGCCCCCTTTTCTGAGTCGCGCGGTTTGTGTCCGCTGACCGTCAGCGTATGAGATCCCAGTCGCTGGCCAGGATCGATTCTAGCGCTTTCAAAATCCAAGGGAATCCAGTGTTCCGAATGATTTAGGTCATTTGTCATACCGTGCATCTCCGGGGCTTGGGTTCGCGCAAAAATATGCTTTCCTCCGATAGAACTCAAGTCGAAGGAGGAAGGGGCTTGAAAGGGGTCAGTCAATTTGACTGACCCCTATAAGGCCGCTGCAGCGCCTCTGCCAGCGTCATGCAAGGTAACGAAAAGGCTGCAAAATCAGGGGGTCAGCCGTTGACCTATGACTACTGCGCACACGAGTTGCGCGAGCCATGAGGACGACAATGCAGTATCACAAAAAGAACACAAGATATATGTGTTGGAATGGCAAACCAAAATCCGGCTTCCTTGATGGGCATTTGTGTTTTGTATAGACTCGACCCTTATCCTTGTAATGCCCAAATGAAGACGCTCGACATCCAGGTCGACGCATTCCATCCTGACTCGAAAATACCGTCCGACCGCGACTCACAAGGCTGGAAAAGGCCGCCAAGCGGGGAGAGAACCATGTCTTCGGCTCAAGCTGCCACGATCACAGCCCGTCTAGATCGTCTGCCTGCGTCAGCTTACGTCTGGCGGTTGGTGGTGCTGTTGTCGCTTGGCGGGTTCTTCGAGTTTTACGACCTGTTCTTCACCCCGTATGTGATGCCCGGCCTGATACGCAGCCAGATTTTCCGGGAGGGGCAGAACGGCTTGTTCGGCCTGCCGGACCAGGCCTCTTTCCTGTCATGCACCTTCGCCGGCCTATTTCTTGGGACAATCGTTTTCGCTTCCGTCGCCGACAAATTCGGGAGGCGCGTCATCTTCACCTATGCGCTGCTCTGGTATGCGTTGGCGACTGGCATTATGGCGGCGCAGGATTCGCGCGGCGGCATCCTGCTGTGGCGCTTCATCGCCGGTGTCGGCATCGGCGTCGAGCTGGTTGCCATCGATACCTACATCAGCGAGCTCGTGCCTAAGTCGATTCGCGGCCGGGCTTTTGCCATCAATCAGGCGATCCAATTCGTCTCTGTCCCGCTTGCCACCTTTCTATCCTGGCAGCTCGTCCCAACCGATCCTCTGGGGATCGCTGGCTGGCGCTGGGTGGTTGCCGTTCCGGTGCTGGGCGCCCTCTTCGTCTGGTGGATCAGACGCGAAGTGCCCGAATCGCCCCGTTGGCTTGCCCAGCATGGACGGCCAGATGAAGCCGACTGCGTCACGGCCAAGATCGAGAACCGGGTTGCGACCGAGACCAAGGCTGCGCTGCCGGCGCCGCAGCCTGGCGTGGTCGAGAGCGGCGGCGCAGGATATTCCGAGATCTGGAAGCCTCCTTATCGGCGGCGCACCCTCATGCTTTCCGTCTTCAATTTCTTTCAAGCGTCCAGTATTGCGACGATGGCTAACTGGCTTAGCAATTTTGTGGTGTCGCTAACGTTTTTGACCCTGCTGAAAGGCCTTGGCGATGTCACGACGTTTCTTCTCTACTCCGTCCTGTCATTGGCAGGCCTCTTTTTTTGTTATCGTTTTGTCCCTGAAACCAAAGGAGTACCACTCGAAAGCATCGAGCGAAATCTGGGTGCCGGACGTCCGTTACGCGACCTTGGGGAAGCTTTGTAAGTTAGAGTTGGCAGACCATACGGACTGTCGTCGATCTAACCCCAATCTCCGCAGGTGCAGCGCGAGCGGTTCAATTTGGACAGCATCCTTCCCGACCGAAACTAGCAAAAGGGGTTCTTCTCGAAAAATCAGCTCTAACGCCCGCCAACCTGCTTAGAATCAGCGGCACACCACCCAGATACCTCTATTTTGGACAGCACTGTTTCGTACTAATCATTGATGTCTGGAAAACCGCGTCAAGATTGGGGACAAACGACAGATAGGACTCTCGTCGTTTGAGACTCCGAAACTGAAACCGAACCCGTTCACCAAAATGCAGAGTTACTGGAAACCGGAGAATAGTTTGTGAACACTTCTAGCCTGAAGGAACAACAACGGCGAAAAATCAAAACCCAGCCCGGCTCCCCTCGGCCAGTCCAGCCGCGCCCTGATCATGCCCTGCATCGGCCCCTTGGTTGAATACCTATTCCAGGAATTAAGGGGAAAAGGGTAAATATTCTTAGTTTCCGCGACCGCTTGCGAAAGCGGCCTGGTCCGGGGTATAAAATACCGTAAATGAAACGGGTGAGGCGGAAATTTTCCTGGTCAATTTCTGGATCACGCTGTGCGCCTTCGGCTTAGAGTGGTTGCTGATTGATTTTGCTCAGAGCCGCGGGGCCATGTCCGGGCTATTTTGTCGCGGGAACAATCCGGTTCAGCGGGAGGTGTACAAACAGAATGGTGCTCGCAATTAACAAATATGGATATCATTATCAGAGGCAAGGTGGGAGTGTGGCTCTACGGTCACCAATTTAACCAGCGTTTAATGGAAACGGGCCAAAAACATCTCGATGTCTTAATCGTCGATTGGTTAGACCCTAGCGTCTATGTTGCCTGGGTGGGTGCGCGTTTTTCGCAATTCGCGGAAGTTCGGGCCTTGGTTGCCGCTGACAAACCATCCAAAGAACTATTGGAAGCGGTGAGCGATCGAATTGAATTGACCCAGGAGGATGTTGAAGACCTCTTACAACGCCAAATACCGGGTGACGCGCAAACAGCATTAAGAGCCGATAACCAAAGCCAAGGCCGCCGGAGATGAAACTCGCCCTCCTTGTTTTATTGCTGATAGCCGGTCTGGCCGAGGCCAAGCTCGGCAATACCCTAGGGCGCTAGAGCCGAATAATTCGGTTAAGATTATTAAGCAAACGTATTTCGACGTTGTTCGGCACAACGATGCCGCGAAATACTTCACAATCATTCCCTAAGTGCTCTAATCGCTCGCCCTCTGGTATCGAAATCGTAAATATCGCTACCGTACCCGAAACCGAAGCACCCGATGCGGAAGCCGTTCCTACTCCTCCCGCAACGGAAGCTCCCGAGGTTTTTGCTTTCCTAGTACGAAGCCAAAAGCAGAGCACTCGCTACTTAGGCAGCGTCGTATCGGCGCCGTCAGGTGGCCTGCAGCAGCGCGAACAGTGGGCGGACGACGCCGGTCAGGAGCTCACGTTCCGAGCTCGTCCGCGCCAACACGCGGATGCCTAACGTTGCGCCGAGGAAGAGGCGGGCCAGGTCGGCAGCCGGCAGTTTGGTTCGAATCGTCCCGTCTGCCTGGCCGCTGACGATGCAATCGCGCAGGTACTTCTCGATTTGGTCGAAGACGTTCCTAACCAGATCACGGAAGCCCGCGTCATGCGCGGGGCAAGCTTCAGATGCCAGTCTTGGCCTTGGGTGGCGAAGCTACATTCGGCCCTATGATCGGCGCCGTGACGCGGTGTGTTGCCACCAACGTCGAAGATGTGATCATTCCGGATTGCGGGCACTGGATCACGGAGGAGCAGCCGCAAGCGACGACAGAGCTCGTCGTCGACTTCCTACGTCGAGCTCGCTGACGGGCAGCCCTTGCCTTCGATCCGCAATCAGAGTCGGAAGAGGTACTGAGAGCGGCCCGCTTTGTCCGCCGAGGTGTGGCCAGCTTAGCGCGCCTGCTTCCCTCGGGAATTTCCATCAGGGTAGAAACCTGTGGAAGTGAGCGGAAGCAAAAGTGCGGCAAATTGTGGTCAATCTAAATACAAAGTTGTTTTGTGTTTTAAACATGGGCCGCATTTCCACTGAATGTGAAGAAGCCTAGCGAGGTGGAATCAGTCCATTGCAATTGCCGACACTGGCCAGCGTATGCCATACGGACGCAAAATCGTTGCACGGCTGGCCATACATTTTTGACTTCTAGGCCACTGAACGGCTCAAAGGCGTAGCAGCGTCGAGTGGAACTCGTGAATAGCCTCGTAGCTTGGGATCCGCGCCACCGACTTCATGGTCTGATATGCGGCCCGCATTTGTCTAGCACATGTCGCTGCGCTGACACCGCCGACACCGGTTCCCAATCCAGGGCAGATACACGAGTTAATCGCCGCAACCCCATGCGCCTGGTTGAAATTTTCGATCGCTACGAGAATGGCGCGAAACGCTAGATAAGGGTTGATCGTGAAGCGAATCAGTTCGGGAATCCTCATCGTGGGAGCAGCTATCAGGTACTTCCAGCGCATGTCATTCGTGTCGACAATTTCGGCGCACCCAACCGGCAATTCGCCGTGATACTTTTGGACGATGACCTCCTGAACCTTCTGCTCGATTGCAAAACCGAGCTCATTACGAATTGCTAGATCAAGCCCTCCGTCCATAATCCCGAAGCTATTGGCCGGGCTTACGATGGCATCGGCCGATTTCTGAAAATAATCCCCGGAAAGTATCTCGATCGCCGGGCAATTGACAAACTGCCCTTGCCACTCTCGGGCGAGCTCTTGCGAACGATCAATCAGGTAGAGGGTGGCCGGCAGCATATAAAGCGTAGAGGGTAGCACGGATTTTGGACTGGATCCATTCAGCCCAATGGAGCGCTTTGCTAAGGTTCGCCTCTCGGCTCTCCAGTTGGAGATGGTAGTGGTTGCCCATCAAGGCGTAACCGTGCAGCCTTACTCCGAACCGTTCGGGTAAGCTGCTCAGCAATTCGATTAATTTTTCACAGCAACGCGTCGAGCGGAATATCGCTCGCCTCTCGGTTCCGCAGCGTTGGTCACGAAGCCCGACTTCTCGTTGTCCGCGATCACCATCGATATCGATCTTTTGGATCCAGACGTCGACAGGAGTATGGCCGAGTTCGAAGAGTGTCGCCTGCTGTGGCCTTGGGCGTAAGCGAATGCGCAAAATATCGCCCAAACAATCACGCAAAATAATTCCCAAAATTACACCTTATGTGTGCCCATGCTTCCGCGCGGGATTGGCGATACGAAATAGTCCTTTCGGATCACGCGGGAGGAGAGTTGAGAAAAACATAAAGAGCCGCTATTTTTTTATCGCGGGCGATGATTACGTCCAATCCCGTATAGGCAGGCACCCCGCCGCGAGGACCGGAGCCCCATGTTAGGCAACCAGCATTGTGGAGGGCTTGAGGAGAAGCGTGGGGTGCGTAGGCGAAGTGTGGATGTGTGGCTCTCAGGTCACCTGCAAATTTATCGAGTGCATCGTGCCCAACGAAGATGCCCGGGGGGACATAAACCACACAGTCGTCTGTGTAGAGCTCCTCTATAGCGGAGCGTCGCTTCGCAGAGTCACCTTCTCCGAAAACCTCTAGAAGGTTACGGAGAAGCAGTTCGTGAATTCTTTCGGGCATAGTTCTTCTTCCTTAAGTGGGTCATACTATTTATACCGTTTTATCAATTCGGTTTGGAGGCGACTTCAGCGATTCCCCGCCGTCGATAGCGCGCACCTTCAGTTCGTTCTCTGACGTTTGCCGCGAGCCCATCGCGGCTTGTGATGGTGGTGGCACCATACGTTGCGCGCCGCCTTTGCTACGTCCGGCATGGCTGAGAGTTATTCCATGAAGATCGATTTTGCCTGATTCATACTGCACTTAGATCTGGGTCATTCCGCCGTCCACGAACAGCTCGATGCCATTGACGAAGCTGCTGTCATCCGAAGCCAGAAATGTTACTGCCTTGGCGATTTCCTCAGGAGTGCCCACCCGTCCTGACGGAATGGTGTTTACCTGAAAGTCGATGAAACCTTGGATTTGTTCCTTGGTAAGTCCGAGACCGTCGTAGCCAGGTGTCGGGACCACTCCGGGACTAATCACGTTGATCCGAATATTTCGTCCCTTGAGGTCCAAGATCCAACTCCGAGCCAGGTTGCGAACCGCTGCCTTACTTGCACTGTAGATACTAAACGCCGCAGTTCCCTTGACGGAGGTGGTTGAGGCATTAAGGACAACCGAAGCACCCTCCGAAAGCAGTGGCAGGGCTTTCTGGACAGTGAAGACCACGCCTTTGACGTTAGTGTTGAAGGTAGTATCGAAGTGTTCTTCGGTAATGTTACCAAGTGAGCTCAACGTTCCTCCTCCAGCGTTGGCAAACAGAATATCAAGGCGCCCTTTTTTGGTTCGGATCGCTTCAAAAAGAACGTCCAGATCCGAAAGGTTGCCGACGTCACCGTTGATGGCGGTTACATTGGCTTGTCCTATCGTTTTGAGCGCTTCATCCAGATTAGCTCGGCGACGACCGGTGATGAAAACGTAGGCTCCTTCGGCGACGAATTTTTTTGTCGTGGCCAGGCCGATCCCGCTAGTTCCTCCAGTGACGAGGGCAATCTTTCCGGAAAGCTTCGAGGTGGGAGAGTTTGCTTGCATAACTGATGAACATTGAGGACTTCTTCAGATGTTTTCCAATGCAATGTTCTTAGGATCGTTCATACTTTTGGTAATAGTTCGGATTCGAAGACGATGGAAATTCGACAGGTGCGCTACTTCATGGAAGTCGCTGCCGGTGGTAGCTTTAATCAGGCGGCCGCACGGCTTCACTTGACGCAACCAGCAGTGAGCCGCCAGATCAAGGCTCTTGAAGAGGAACTCGGTGTCGTGCTGCTTGCGCGTGGAAAAAGATCGGTGGCCCTAACGCAAGAGGGCGAAATTTTTTATGAGGAGGCGCAAGACCTCTTGGCACATATCGATCGCGTCGTTCGGCGAGTACAAAGTAATCAATCCCGCGAGGTTTTAAGGGTTGGTTATGCGCCTTCCCTGGTTTCGTACCTTCTGCCCAAGGCCATAGCACATTTCAAAGTCTTACAACGAAATGTCAGGGTCGATCTTGTAGATATAACTCCGAAGGAGATTTGCGAACGGGCGGCTAAGGGGCTTATTGACGTGGCGATTATACCTCGAGGAGTCGAATCGAGGCTGCGCGGGGTAGAGCTAATAGAGATTACGCGCCTAGATCCTGTCTTGGTTGTCCCGAAGGGCCACAGGTTGGCCAGATTGTCCAAAATTCCTCCGCGTATACTGCAAAACGTTCATCTTTATGGGCTGGGACGTCGAGACTTTCCGGAATACGCGCCCCGTTTAAGGGCGATCTTAAAGCCTTATGGCGTTGTTCCCGCACTGGTCTCGCAAACATCGGATGGCGTCGCTTCTCTCTTTGCTAAGATGATCGCCGATGACGGAGCTGCGGTACTAACTGAAGGGGTCGTGGATTCATTGCCCGCATCTTTAGTTGCTCGCCCGTTTCGCCCCGCGCTGCCTCCCTTGGTCATCCTGGCTGCGCTTTTTGTCTCTCGCCCCAGTCTTAATGCCGAAGGGTTCGCCCGGCAATTGAAGGAAGAAGCTGAAAGGCGCAAGAAGCAGGGAAACGCAAATGGACGAAATAACCACCGTAGTGCGCGACGCTGACTGCACTGGATTTGCATGACGAGGGCAGGATTCAGCTCTAGTCTCCTGGAGTATTATGAGAATGACTTGGCTCCTGGCAGTTTCAATGATGGGAATGCTGTGCTCGCTTTATGGGCAGGAGGGGTAAGCTGAAGCATTACGATCTCTGCCTTTGTGTTGAAGAATCAGCTTCAAGACGGAGAAGATTTCCTTCATCTCAGTCGCACTCGTGCCTAGCGTCGTAATCGCAGGAGTACGCGGTGCAAGGCTAATGTCAATGTTGAGGGCGTCTGCGACGCCGCGGTGAGTCAATACCTCTGAGGATGAGATCGATCCCGGCGAGAAAATCCATCCGGTCGTCATGGGCGGGCAATTGTCCGGCTATGCTGCGTGCGAACGGGTACACGTCCGGATCGAGCTGAGACCAAGCGGTCGATACCGCTTCTAGGAAGTCGGTCCTGTCGATGTCTCGCGTCCGAGCGAACTGCCCGTTGGCCGCGTTCTGCCCGCCGACGCCAAAAGGCTGCCGCTCGCTGGTTGATGACGGAATCTGTATGAATACTCCAGTCGCGATCATCGGTGGCCTATGCCGAACGGTGAACGAAGTGTGGCATGAACTGGGCGAATTGGTATAGAAAGTGAAAATGACCAGAGAGTACAAGCCGATCGAGAACTATGGTGTTATCGGAAACCTGCAGACGGTGGCCTTGGTTGGTATAGATGCCTCGATCGATTTTCTTTGTTTTCCCTATTTTGACTCGCCTTCTATTTTCGGAAGTTTATTGGACGTGGAACGCGGTGGATCTTTCAGCTTGTCGCCCGTGTTGCAGCATCGGCGGCCGAAACAGATCTACCTTTTAAACTCGAATATCCTTTTGACTCGATTTCTATCCCCGGACGGTGTGGGGGAAGTCAGTGATTTCATGCCGATTTCGCTGGAGGCCGAGGGAGGACGGTACGACCCCTCACACCAGTTGGTCCGTCGAGCCAAGTGTGTTCGCGGCGAGGTTAAGTTCCAAATGATCTGTGATCCGCAGTTTAATTATGGGCGCTCTAAACATCAGGTAAAACTGCTTTCGGAAAACCAGGCGATATTCATTCCGGAGGGCGACGAGAATGTGACCAAGCCTATTCGATTCCGAGCCCAGACACCCTTGGTCATCGCCGAAGGAAGGCTTGAATCGGAGTTTGTTTTACGTTCGGGAGAAAGTGTCTTTTTCATCCTCGACGATGACGAGAACGGTCCGCCTACGATTGACCGCGATCGCGAAGGCAAGGAGTTTAAGGCGACCCTTAATTTTTGGCAGTCTTGGGTCAGCAAATCGACCTACCGCGGCAGGTGGCGTGAAATCGTCGACCGCTCCGCGCTGGTGCTGAAGTTGCTGACCAGCCAGCGGCACGGGTCGATAGTGGCGGCGCCGACCTTTGGTTTGCCTGAGGAGATCGGCGGTGAGCGAAACTGGGACTATCGTTATACCTGGATCCGGGACGCTAGTTTTACCTTGTACGCTCTCAGCCGGCTTGGTTTCGAATCGGAATCCAAAGCGTTCATCAAGTGGTTGGAAGATCGTTGCAAAGAGCTGCAGCCCGGCGAACCTCTGCAAATTATGTATGGAACCGATGGACGCCGCGATCTGCCGGAATCTGTGCTCCCGCATTGGGAAGGCTATCGCAAAAGTTATCCCGTCAGGATAGGGAACGGTGCTCAGAACCAATTGCAACTCGATATCTACGGCGAATTGTTGGATTCGATTTATCTGTACGACAAGTACGGTGAGCCGATCAGCTACGAGTTGTGGCAACAGTTGGTGCGGTTAATCGATTGGGTTTGCCAAAACTGGGATCAACCGGATGAGGGAATCTGGGAGGTGAGGGGAGGTCGACAGCCGCTATTTTACAGCCGATTGATGTGTTGGGTGGCGATCGATCGAGGGCTGCGCCTGGCCGCAAAACGGAGTTTACCGGCAGTGGAACGCTGGACCAAGGTGCGCGACGAAATTTACCATCAGATTCATAACGAATTCTGGAACGAGGAAATGCAAAGCTTTGTCCAGACCAAGGGGGGCACCACCTTGGATGCCTCCTGTTTGCTGGCGCCCTTGGTAAGATTCATCGGTCCAACCGATCCGCGATGGTTATCGACGCTTAAGTTAATTGAGGAAAGACTGGTCGATGACTCCTTGGTGTATCGGTACCGGACGGAAGATGGGTTGATTGGCAGTGAAGGAACCTTCTGTATGTGTTCTTTCTGGTTTATCGAATGCCTGGCGAGGAGCGGCGACATCCAAAAAGCGCGATTCCTTTTCGAAAAGATGTTGGGATATTCCAATCATGTGGGGCTCTACCCGGAGGAGCTCGGCCCCTCGGGCGAGCATTTGGGCAATTTCCCGCAGGCTTTTACCCACATGGCGCTCATCAGCGCGGCATTTCAACTGAATCGAGGGCTAGATGAGAAAGGTAAGTAGCAGCCAGCGTGCTTTGGTGAATGAAGCCGGCAATTGACACCTTTCTCGAGTCGCTGCCCGGCAATGATTCAAGATCGGTCTCGGAAAGTCCAAAACGGGTAGGGGTCGTAGATGTTCATGATTTGAACGTTTCATATCTCCAGAATGAAAACGCCGACATCAAAAATGTCATGCCCAGCACGATACCGACAATGCCGCCGGCAATCGGCATTTCCTCTTGGCCTCTCTTGAGGAGTATCAGACAGCCCAGAAACAAAAAACCTAATGCTAGGCCGATTAAGCTCGAGGCTGTCGCTATCCTCTCTAATCGTCGTTGAAAACTCATTTACTCCTTCCTTCCTTTTGCCACTTCGGGCGCTACAGGTTAAGACATCCGATACCGGGCCTTGTGACGGGTCTTCGAAGAAAAGCTACCCAGCAGAATTAATCTCGGTGTCGACGGCGGATTGGCTGATAAGTTCCCGGAGCTTGGTGGCTAGATCAGGCGCAGCGAGAAACCCGTGATCGCGGAAGAGCTCGGCATGCTTTCGATCGAGCGTTTCGAGTTCGTTCAGGCGATGTGGAGCGACATCGCTGACACTGGCCAGCCTGCCCTTCGTAAATTCCATCCTGTCTGGGTTGACATAGCCGGCCTTCATGAAACTGCGCGTCTTCTTCGCGCATCGGCAAGGATTCGCGGCGTTGACCAAGCCGCACTTCTCATTCATGAATTGATAGAGGTCTCGCCTTGCTCGGGAGAGGAGTTGCCGAAAATTATCCGGTGAGACTTCCATAACCTCGCCTCCCACTTCACTTGTGACACCGAAATACTCGCCAAGAATGAAGGCGAGACGCTGACGTCGGTCGAGGCACACGAGCATCCCGGTCATACAGCCGATGCGAGCCTCTTCAACCAGCAAAGGCAGTTCGACGGGCACGCTCTTTGGATCGGGTAGATCAAAGTTGGGCGTTTCATCAAGAGCAAGACCCATATCGGCAAAGGTGATGCTCTGCTCTTCGAATTCGGATTTACGCACGTTGAGCAGATGATTAAAAGCGATCCGGTAAAGCCAGGTCCGAAATTGGCTCTGACCTCGAAATGTGCTCAGCTTGGTGACAACCTTAATAAGAATCTCCTGTGTCGCATCCTCGGCTGCTTCACGGTACCAGACCATACGAAGGGCGATGTTAAAGACCCAAGGCTGGTGACGACGGACTAGTTTTTCCAAGGCATCCTTGTCCCCGGCTTGAGCATTCGAGACGAGTTCTTCATCTGCCGGGCCGGCGCCCTGTTCGCCTCTTTCACTAAAAGGGTTAAAGCGCTCTGACGCGCTGGAAATTCCGGAAATATCGTTGGATCTCTTCAAACAATGTTGCGGTTTTCTGATGAGTCCTTGCGTTCGAGGCCGTGGAAACTAGACTTCCTGCGACGTCGACCATAGCAGATGTCGAAACTGGCACTGGACATCAGGCGGTGGGGTCGAGACTCTGAATCTGTCCAAGTGTCTTAGAAGCTAAGTGCTTCAAAAACAACCACTTAAAAGTTGGCATTCCTGTTCGGGGGGACTTGAACCCCATTTCAGGGTTCCGTTTTCCGCTATTTTCCAGGATGCGGACGAACGGGCGAGGCTTATTTCCTGACGAGCAGCGTTATCGGCGTATAGATTTCCACTCCGCTTATGAAGCAAGAACTTCTCAATCTACCGAAACCCATCGCCGCCTACTTCAGCGCCGAGAAAGCTGGCGCCGAGGCCGTTTACCATTGTTTCACTGAGAATGCCATCGTGAAGGACGAGGCGCACACTTACAAGGGTCATGCCGCGATCAAGCAATGGAGGGCGGAGGTCGCAACGAAGTATGAATTCACGAGCGAACCGTTCGCGTGCGAGGAAAAGGGCGAAATGGTAATCGTCATCAGCAGGCTCACCGGGAATTTCCCCGGCAGCCCCGTTGACCTTCGATTTATCTTCGAGCTCCAGGGCGACAAGATTGCGTCATTGGAAATCATCCCGTGAACCATGTTCGCGATCTACGCCACGCAGGCGGCGCCCGATGATCCGTTGTCTGCTCTGGTACCAGCGGGCTTGAGTTCGTTCGACGCGAGTCTGGTTTGCGCTCCCGTTGGTGGTCGAGATTTCCCGATTACTTGTTCCGAGTTTGTGATTTTCCATATCTATTTTCCTTTCATGTAACCGTTCAGGACTTGAGCGAGGCCATGTCGATGCTGAAGCGGTATTTCACGTCCGACTTGAGCATCCGCTCGTAGGCCTCGTTGACCTGCTGGATCGAGATCACCTCGACATCGGCGGTGATGTTGTGCTGGCCGCAGAAGTCGAGCATGTCTTGGGTTTCGGCGACGCCGCCGAGCGCACGGTGGATTAAGCCGCTGGAATCAGTTGAATTTCGTGAAGGCAGACATTTCGATCACGGAAACGATTTGAAATTAATGGAGCCCGCCCGTGACGTAGAGCGTTTCACCAGTCATCCATTCCGAATCAGATGAGGCGAGGAAGACCACGCCCGGTGCGATGTCCTGCGGTTGACCAATTCTGCCGAGCGGAATAATCGGGATGAGCGTTTGGAAGCGATCGATGAATCCCGTGGAATGTGTGCCCTCGGTTTCAATCGGGCCGGGATTGATTGAATTGACGCGAATTTTTCGCTGGCCAAGCTCCTTCGCAAAGGTCCGAGTCAGCCCGTCCACGGCCGATTTGGTTGCATTGTAAACTGATTGGTCGGCAGGCGATGAAGCGCTGACAATCGAGCTGATGTTGATAATGCTACCACCCTCTGGTCCGAAATGAATGAGAGCTTCCTGGGTGGTAAGAATAAGGCCAAGCACGTTAAGATCAAACAAACGGTGGAAATGTTCGTTAGTGATCTGGCCGAGGGGCGCGATTTCATAGATTCCGGCGTTGTTCACCAGGATGTCGAGTTGACCAAACGCCTCCTTTGATTCCGCAAAGAGTCGCTCGATTTCCGCCTTATTGGCGACGTTCGCCTGCACGGCAATCGCTTTGCCGCCAGCAGCCGCTATGTCGGCTACGACCTTGTCCGCGCCTTCTTTGCTGGAGGAGTAATTGACGACGACCGCCGCACCTGCGGCGGCTAGATGTTTGGCAATCGAAGCTCCAATACCCTTGGAGGCGCCGGTGATGATGGCTACCTTGCCGCTGAGTTTATGCGTGTTGGTTGAAGTGATATTTTGCGTGCTCATGATGATGTTAGAAGGAATAGAGAATTCAGGAGTTAGAATTCAGAATCTCGGAGGGCATTTGAAGGACGGTGTATCCGACACGGGATGCTAAATTGCGCGCCTGGCTGAGCATTTCCCGATCGTCGAGATTAAACCTGCCTTCCCGGTGCCGCTCTAGTTCCGCGCGTCTTTGTTTCTGAAAAGCTTCGGCCTGTTTTGAGAACGCCATACGGTACTAGACTTTTCCTGTTGCCAAACGCACCTTCCTTCGATGAATGATCCTCACGATCTTAACCGCTTTCTCCTGGCGCAGCAGGACGATTACGAACGTGCCCTGGCGGAGGTAAAGAACGGGCGCAAGCGCACGCATTGGATGTGGTACATCTTTCCGCAAATCGATGGGCTGGGGTCTAGCTCCATGGCGCGGCGCTACGGAATCAAAAGCGCCGACGAAATACGCGCGTATCTCGCTCATCCCACCCTTGGTTCCAGGCTGCTGGCGTGCGCTGAAGCGGTGGTTGCCAACGCGGGAAGCAATGCCACTGAAATCTTCGGCTCACCCGACGATCTGAAGCTGCGATCATCCGCCACGCTCTTTGCCAGCGTGTCCGCGCCAGACTCGGTGTTCCACCGTCTGCTGGAGAAATTCTATCCAGGCGGTCCCGACAAGGAAACGCTCCGGTTGCTCGGCATCAGCAAGCTCAGTTGAAGGTTCGACGTTCGCCGTTCAACGGCGCAGTTCGAGGGGAGCTGTCAGACCGTCTCGCTTTTCCTCTTCAAGACCTGCCAAACTGGACGGTTTCCTACCGCTAAAGAGCGCTGGCTTTCCGGGGGAAGGGCACCCTGGACAGTGAACTAGACGATCAAGATCCTAAAGCACCCTTTCAAAATTGCATCAAAGGAAGGATGATCGATCCCAACCCGGTGGCCGCTGTCCGACCTATTTACGCCGGTCCTTGGATCTCCCGCGCCTCGCAATACGCAAGCATGATTTGCGAAGAACATCGCAGTGTATTCTGGATCTCGGCCACTGAGTCCGTATGCCGCATGAGATCAATAATTTCTTCTCGCGCAGCCTTGGCATCGACAGATGCGCGATAGGAAATGTTGCGGGCCGCTGTTCCTTCGGCGCCGAACTCGCCAGTCACCTCAACCTGTACACGCTCGATAGCGATCCCGCGCTTGCGGGCCTCGCGATATAAGTCATTGCAGTAACAGGTCGCGAGAGCAAGGAAGGGCAAAAGGGGGTCGCGTCTATACAAAAGACAAAGAAACCAGTTTTCTGCCCAATGACCAGACGATTGGAAGCATTCGGCACGATGAGAGCCGACTTTCTCATGTGCTAACGGGGCAAAAGGGGGTCGCGTCTATACAAAAGACAAAGAAACCAGTTTTCTGCCCAACGACCAGACGATTGGAAGCATTCGGCACGATGAGAGCCGACTTTCTCATGTGCGGAATGGGAAGTGATGCACGCGGCCTCTTATACAATAAAGGAGCGGTCGTTAGCGAGACTCTAGTTCCTTTTGGACGAGCGAGACCTTTTCAAGGAGAGTGCGATCGCCCTGGAGGCGTTGAGTGAAACGGCGAATGGCGATGCCGACAGCGTTGTGATGAATCCCGCCTGCCAGTTGCCCAAGTTCTTTGAGGCTCAGCCTACCGCGAATTCTGCCGATGAAAAGAGCGGTCTGGCGTGCACCGGTGCCGCGAGCAGATAGCAGTTCTTCCCAGGGCTCATTCCAAACATAGCTGACTGCTTGCACGATTTGGGTCCAGGTCACTGCTTCAAGCGCTCCTCGCCTGACTCCTGTCTGTTGATCTCGGTCGCCTCGGAGAAGCTTGCGCATCTGAGTCACAAATTCTGCGCTACCGAGAAAGACAGTATACTTAACTTGCGCCTTCCAGTCTGTCTCCCAACGTCCTATGGCTGCCGCTTCCCTCAACTGTTGACGAAACGCCTTTCGGAGCTCGCATTGCGAGCCTGGACCGAAGAACGCTAGGATGGATTCGGTGCATAGCCAGGCGGGTGCTGCCCGGGTTCCAGCAAAGAAAGCGTACGAACTCCAATGGTATTGTTCCAAAGCATCCACCCGACGCCGCGCTAATTGCGCTGTTCTCTCGTGCGAGGCGACGTTGCGAGTCTCGTGTCCGCCCAGGGCGGCAATCCGTACCGGATTCAAATGAATGTAGCGGCTGATCTTCAGCGCTTCTGTTGGCTCGTGCAGGATGGCTTTGAAACGTCCCTGAAACAGTGGTCCGACTCGACTGTATTTTCGATTGAACCACACGCTGTAGCTGACATTAAGCCAATGGAGCGCTTTGCTAAGGTTCGCCTCTCGGCTCTCCAGTTGGAGATGGTAATGGTTACTCATCAAGGCGTAACCGTGCAGCCTCACCCCGAACCGTTCGGGTAAGCTGCTCAGCAACTCGATGAATTTTTCACAGCAACGCGTCGAGCGGAAGATCGCTCGCCTCTCGGTTCCGCGATTCAAAACATGATACCATGCTCCTGGGAAGTCCACCCGGGTTGCGCGAGCCATGAGAACGACAATGCAGTATCACGAAGGCAACACAATATATATGTGTTCTTGAGCACAAAAAAAGTCCCGTTTCCTTGGATGGGCGTTTGTGTTATGTATAGACGCGACCCCCCTACTTGGGTAAATCGGTTGAGCAGCTCAAGTCTTTCCACTTTCGGCCCAATTCAATTTTCGCAAGATCGTTTTTCTCTGCTGCGGCGTAGGCGTCGCTGCCCAATACGATCCGCAAAGGCGGTTCCTCCATCGAGGCCAAGGTAAGGATTGCTGCCGCGGCCCTCGCTGGATCGCCTGGCTGCTTGCCATTGTAACTCTCCTGGAACCGGGCGGTGGCGCCTACCGTTGAATCATATTCGGGGCGTCCAGCACGCAGAACAGTTGAGGATCCGGCAAAGTCGGTTCGAAATCCCCCGGGCTCAACAATGGTCACCTTAATCCCTAGCGGTGCGACCTCTTTGGCCAGACTCTCCGTGAAGCCTTCGACACCCCATTTTGCGGCCGCGTAAGGCGCTCTCCCGATCGGCCCGATCCGACCTGCAATGGATGTGATCTGGATAATTCGCCCTGCTTTACGCTCGCGAAAATAAGGCAGAACAGCCTTGGTTAAAATGATGACGCCGAAAAGATTTGTTTCAATCTGAGCGCGAAATTCAGCAAGGGAAGTGTCTTCAATGGGGGAGACATTCCCGTAACCGGCATTGTTCACCAGCACATCAAGGCGACCGAAAGTTTTGTTGATCGTCTGGACTGCCATCTCCGCTTGGATTTCATCGGTAACATTGAGTGAGAGGAGCGTCACAAGCTCCCCATATTTTTGCTTCAGATCAGCCAGGTCTGCGACTTTGCGAGCAGTGGCGGCGACTTGATCACCCTTCGCAAGCGCCGCTTCTGCAAAGGCGCGGCCCAACCCGCGTGAGCAACCAGTAATTAGCCAGACTTTTGACATGACTACATTGAGCCATACAACCAATGATTCATAAAGGACCTTTGCCAATCAGCGTTGCGACTCCAGGGCTCGCAGAGGAGTTTTACATCGAGCTTCGTTATTTCATGACCAAGGCCGCGGCGATTTGGAAAAATGTCCAAGCGGTGGCTGTGGTTGGCTGATGAGCTGACAAACGCGTGTAAAAGGCTTCACTCGGTCAAAACTCATCCTTTGCTTTTGCTTGCTTGCGCGCCTCGCTCCCGGGCGACGGGCGCCAGCACCGCGATCAGCAGCACCAGTACCGCCACCGCTAAAAGCGCCCGATCCAAGGGCATCGTGTGGGCCAAAAGGCCGATCAGCGGCGCTCCCAGCAAAAAGCCGCCGTAACCGATCGTTGCCACCACTGCGATGGCCCGAGCACCCCGGCCGTGAACCTCACCGGCGGCCGACATCGCCGAAGGGAACACCACCGAAAGACCCAACCCCCACGCCAGGGCGCCAAGCAAGGCGATCAGGGTCGAGTTCACCAAACACAGCGCCGCCACTCCCGTACAGGCCGTTAGGCCGGCGACCCGCAACACGGGCACTCGGCCGTAGCGCTGGATGATTACCCCACCCGTAAACCGGCCTAAGGCCATCGTGACGTTAAAACCCGCGAAGGTCAGCGCCCCAAGGGCCGGGGGTGCCCCGCGGTTGTCCACCAGCATGAGGGTCAGCCAGTCGTTGGCCGCACCCTCCCCTAGGGTCGCCCCGAACGTCATGATCCCGAGCAAGACTTCGACCAGCGTGAGTGTCGAGCGCCCCGATTGACGCGCCGACGATTGAGCCGAGGGGAGTGCTTGCGGCTCGTCAAAGATCGGTTCTTTAACCGGTTTCGACCCGGCGCTCGGGTGCAGACCGCCGTCCGACAGGTAGCGCGTCGTGGCCAGCCCCATGGCTACGGCAAAAACAGCCGAGACCACCGGCAACTGCCACGCGATGGGCAGACGGAGGGAGGCGGCGAACGCGCCCGCAAGTGCTCCGACCACGGCGCCCACGGAAAAAAGCCCGTGCCAGTAGGGCATCCAGACCTTTTGGCGGCGCGTTTCGACGAGGTGGCCTTGCACGTTCATGGCCACGTCGCCGACGCCGGTCCCTACCCCGGTGATCAACAAGATCAGCGCCAACGCGGGCACCGAACGAGCCAAGGGGACCAGGGTCCAGCCGCCCAGGGCGATGAAAGTGGTCAACAGGCTGACAGCTCGTGAGGAATACCGGTCGACCAACCGGCCCGCAAAAGGCATCCCGAGGATGGATCCGACGCCCATGCAGACCAGCGCGAATGCTAGCTGGGTTGGGGTACAGCCCAGCTGATCGCGGATCCCGGGCACCCGGGAGTACGAGGAGGCCATCACGAAGCCGTAGCCGAAAAACAGGACGGCCACCGCAAAGGGCGAACCGGTCGTAGACACGTTACTGCTGGGTTGAGGCATACGAATCTTTGATTCTAGCGCGTTTTTTGAATCAAACCCTTTTACCCTCTCTTCTTCCGATGGCCAGCACTTTCACGCCGTGGGGTTTTTGCCTCACCATGGTGCAGGGCGAAGGCCTCAATTTGTTTCTCGGCGATGGCTGCCAGGCGGTCGGCGTCGTCCGGTATCTTGAATGGCTGCTCTCCGAATCTTAGAGTCGGGTGTTATCGCGCAGGCCGCGCTCACCAAGATCCATTTCAGAGTAAGCGCTCTAGGGTCGCAAAACTTAGCTCTAATTTTATGACACATAACCCCTTATGCATAACAACCTTTTGGTCTTTTTTCGGCCTTTTCAGATAGTCTCCAGCGCTAATGTCAGAGCGCATTAGTCATTAACAAAGCCGAACTATGAAGTTGCCGCAATCCCGGGAGACAGTTGCTACATTCTCGTGGAAAGGGTGCCGTTGAGGCCTTCGAAGCGCTGACCGGAACCTCGATGGCCGCCACGGAACAAAAGGAAACGAAAGTGACGGATTTATGGAACTACCTATTACCCGGCAAACGCTCTACCGGCAAGTCGCGCCAGATGGGACGCTGCGCATTGCTGCGTGATCTTCTGGGTGGAGTCCGGCCTTGCCGGACGGAGCCCCAGGAACTGAACCCACGACGAGGCTGAGCTCTGAAGGAGCGACAAGAATCCCCGCGAAACAAGGCCATCTGGCGTGAATCTTCTCCCGCTCCTTCAGAGCTTGATCGATTTTTCCTATATTCCTGGGGCTTCGTCCGGCCAAGGCCGGACTCCACCCCAGGCTCTCTTGAAGTCGCGCCTTCGGCGCTCAGGACCGAGAACCCTTAACAAGCTACGAAAGAGCGGCTCGATCGATCGGCAAAACTATCCCAAACGTGCCTTAACTAAGCGCCATTCGGGAGGGATCCCCAAATTCGTTTTTCGGTTTCTAAGATCAAGTACGAGCCGGATTGCCGTATTTAGTAAAATTCTCCGGTGGAGGCAGCCCCCAAAAATTAATCAAAACGTAAGCTTCTCACAGGGACAGTTTTTCCTACCGTTACCTTTACAGGCCGTTCAACAAGCGCCCATCCGCTATGCTCGGTTTCATCTTCGGAATTCAGAACCTTGCCCAATTTATCGACGTCGAAATCGGATATTTGGTAGTTGCCTTCCCAGCGCAAGTTAACTCTCGCCGTGCCTTCGTCCGAGTTTTCGTGAATGCTCATAACCGCTGCTTCAACTACAGTTTTCACGCTTATTCCTTTCTTTTGTGTGCATAACACTTGACGACTCTTATCTAAGCTCGTTATCCCGCCTGCGCAACGCGCGCCTCCGTTCGGAATCGCGCGCCCATTTCTATTTCAGGAGTTCCCTGGTAGCTCCTATGCCTCGCCTGGACGTCGTCGGCGTTGGGACCATTTCTTTTCCGGTGCCCGAGCTTCAGGCGTGAGAAATCATCCGTGTAGCCGAGCGGGCGCCCTATGGGCGAGGCGAGCGGACTGTAGTGGTCACCACGGTTCGAAAAGTCTGGCAGATCGCGCCGCAAAAAATCCGGCTACCATACGTCCTGCTTGCCGCCTAAACGGTGTCCGGAACCTGAGGAAATGGTCTAAAGTAGTCCTTGTAAACGTAAGAAGCGCTCCAGCCGCGTGCGCATGCGCTCGAGGTGGTCGACCACGCAACGGTCCAAGCTGCAGGCTCCCGTGCAAGCGGCTTCCGCATCGGCGGCCACCTCCTCGGGCGCGGTGGGCAGGGCTTGGACCTGCACGAGCAGGCGCTTCTCGCCCGGGTTGAAGCGCCGATTGGCCGCGAACAGGATGTCGAAATAGCTGGCCAGCCAAGCCGCGGTGCGGTGGTTAAGGCTGACGCGGTCCCGCCGGCGGAAGGCCGAGCGGATCTGATGCTCGTAGGAATGGATGTTGGCCCCCAGCATCGGTAGGTTCCTCTGGATAATCCCCGTCACCAGCCTATCCGGATAGGGGGCTGCTTTGAGCCGGTCCTGGAGGGCGCAGAACCAACCTTGGCGATCGAACACCGGCTGGGCCTGTAGAACCGAGTGGCACAGGCAGGTGGAGTAGCCCACCGCGCCTTCGCCCCGGCCCAGCCGAGCTTCGACGTCGGCCTCGATGAGATCGCACGAGCGGTACATGAGGTCGAAGACGGTGCCATCGGGTTCGATCCACTCGTCGGACCACTCAAAGAAAGTATTGTGGAGCTCCAGACGGGCAGCACGCGGTTTCAGCAACCGAGCTCGGAACTCCAGCGGCACCGCTTCACGCGTGTATGCGTGCAGGTCATAATCGGAGCCCTCATCGGCCAAGCCGCTGGTCATGGAGCCCGCCAGCACCAAGGCTTCGACCCCTTCTAAGGTAGCGAAGCTTGCGGCCAAGTCCTCGATCGTGCGGTTCATCTTCAGAGATCGTCTGTCCGGACCTCGCCGGCTTCATGGCAAGGTTTGTTCAGAGCGCTTTGCCGAAGCGGGCTCCGCGTCCCCGAAACCATGGTGCAGGGCGAAGGCCTCAATTTGTTTCTGGGCGACGGCTGCTAGGCGGTCGGCGTCGTCCGGTATCTTGAATGGCTGCTCTCCGAAATAAATCGGGATATCAGGCGGTGGGGGTCGAAATTCTGAATCCGTGCAAGCATCTTAGAACATAAGTGCTTCAACATCAATCACTTAAAGGTGTGCATTTCTGCTCGGGGGGGCTTGAACCCCATTTTTGGGTTCTGTTTTCCGCTATTTTCCATGGTGTCTGACTGCTAGGAAATAATCCCAAATCACGGCCATTTGATGAGTTTCGCGAAGTCCTTCTTAATCTTGGTGGCGGCGGCGCTCTCAGGCCTTTGGCCCCGCAACGTCCAGTACTCGCGCACACGGGCACTGAGAGCAACTTGGCCATCGATGGTGCAGTCGTTGCGACAGTTGATTCTCCAGCCGACGGGACGAACAATCGGAATCATCGTGATCTCGTTGTTCGTAAACGCCGCCACGGATCGATTCTCCAAATGCTTCGGTTCGATGACGACGATCGTGAGATCAGTGACGATCGGGGGCCGCTTCGTCTTAATCAGGTCTTCCATCGACTTGAGCATACGCGGCAATTCCGTCACCGTGAAAATCGAGTCGTGGCGCAGACCGCAGCGCACGACCGAAGTGACGTGGCCCCGCGCCGCGTGACCGAGCCGGTCGGATACTTCGGTAAAGTAATTCTTGAACGGGCCATCCTCCCATTCGAATTTCTTGTTGACGTAGCGCGCGGCCGTGGTCGCCTCCAACTGTCCAAAAACCTCGCTTCCCAGATCCGTGTTCCACTGATCAACCAGTTTGGCCAAGGCCAGTTCGTTGATGCCGTTCCAAAAGATGCTCCCGTCGGCTGGCGTGACCGCGTCAAATTGTTCCAGTAAGAGCTGATATGCTTCGGTCGCGTACTTGTACTGGCTTTCATTCGCGACCATGAACTCGTCCTTATACCTTTGAGCCATAGTTGTCTTGGCTTTGGCATCGCCCGGCTTCGTGAGCTTGATGAGGGCCGGCCCCGCTGTCTGTTGCCCCACCCGCCGTGCCCCGGCCTGGGCCATCGTCCGCCGGTGTACTGCTTGAATTAGTTCAGTCTTGAATTCCGGGGTGCCGAACATCTTCTGAGCCAGCATGCGGTCTCTCTTGACGCGCTGAAGCCACATTGCGTCGGACTCCCCGTTGGCTTGCGGAAACGTGTTTTGCAGCTTGATGTATAGCTCGAGGGGAATGTTCCCGCGGTAACTATTGGCGTAAATCATAACTGGTCCTCACTGGTTGGGAATACTGCTAGGAACCAGGATTTCCAATTTGGCTTCAAGTTCACACACATCCTGCAGTGCGTGAGGAAAACTGGCAAGAAATGACTGGAGCGATTGCCCCTGTCACGCGGCGCAGAAATCGGCCAAACTTTGATCTTTTTTGGTCAGTCGACTTTTCTCCTCTGCTCGGGGGGACTTGAACCCGCCTTTTGGGTTCTATTTTCCGCTATTTTCCATGAGTTTCGCTCGGGAATTTCCTCCTCTCAGGGCAATAAGGAATGTCGTTCCGCAGTTTGCAGCCGGCGAGGACCTACAGGCGGCATTTGAATGGGCAATCCGGCACCGAGAAGGGAGGGGACAGGAGTTTCTTTCCGATTGACTCTCGATCTAGTTTGGTCTCTTCATCTGGCTCGGATAAGTTGAACTTTGTTTTTCGACACGAGTATTTCGAAGCAAGCTTGACTATCAGATCACGAAGGCAATAACCGCGTCGGCCAGATCGCTATGCCAGCGCGGATGGCAAAGCCATGGACGTCTGCTCGAAACTCTTTCCCGATTTGAAGCTTCCTCACAGTAAGTCTTCTTATGGCATTTGAGACTGGCACAGAAATCGTCAAGGTCCGGCTGCCGAACGGAACCGAGTTGAACTTCGAAACCAGCCGATCGGGAAGAGAGCAGCGGGTCGCCAAACTCACGGACGTTCTGGATTCCAGTGAAATCGGCAAGACCATTGAAGGAACTGTGGAGGTACTACGCGGAACGTTCGACCGGATCAAACCCGATAAGGCTTCGGTGAAATTCGGGGTAAAGGTGGCCATAGAGTCGGGGCATCTTACGGCCGTGGTGGTGAAGGGTTCGGGCGAAGCGAACCTGGAAGTTACCCTTGAATGGTCCGGTTCGCGTCCTTCGAAAGTGCCTGGCAAGACGGCTTCCATCCCTACTGCAAGCGGATGACGGGCGAACAGCTTGAGGAACCTTGCGTTTTCTTGTCGACTGACAGCTTACGATTACACGAGGAGGCGTACGCCTACGGGTACTCCGATAATTTTCGCGGCGACTCGGTCACGGTAGAATATGAAGGCCCAAGCGAAACAGAAGAGGGCCAGTGGTTAGAAAAGTTCAAACAGGGCCAAGCCCGCCCCGGCCTCAGCGGTGCGCCTCTTCTCAGCCTCACCACGGGCCGAGTATGCGGGCTGGTAAGCGTCAGCCGAGATGTGGATTTGGACCTGGGCTTGCGAGCGGTGCCGACGAGAACTCTCCGCGCGGTTTTTGACGAATTGAAGGAACTGCAGCGTCGGTTTCAGATGGTCGACCGCCGCTGGAAGCGGACATTTTTTGTAGTGACAAGATATGAGAAGGCATTATAGGTACGAGCTTGGGGACATATGCCCGGCGCGCTCGTGTTGCCTTTTGGTGGCTGGGGAGGCCGAGGCAGTATAAACTCTTGTTCCAGAATCTTGGAGAAAGGACCTACAATGGCCAAATATACACAGCGCGAAGTCGACCCGCAGAGGTACGCGCAATCCAGGCGTCGTTTCCTGCGCAATGCCGGTATCGGGGCGGTCAGCCTCCCATTCCTTGGCTCTCTTGCTGGTGCTGCGGACGAGGCGTCGTCCACCCCTACCAAGAATCCGTGGCCCAGCTACCCGGCCTACAAGTTTGCCTTTGTCTGTCACGTGACTGCCGACGTCTTCTTCAATGCCGTACGAGCCGGGGCGAGCGACATGTGCGCGCTCCTGGGTACTTCCTACACCTGGACTGGCTCCGAAAACGACATCATTCCCGAGATGGTCAATGCGTTTAAGGTCGCGATTACCAATAAGGTCGACGGAATCGCAGTCGCTGTGGTCGACCCGAAGGCCTTCAACGCCGTGACGGATGAGGCGCTGGGCAAGGGAATCCCTGTCGTAGCCTACAATGCCCAAGCTCCGGCCGACGCCGGCAGCCACGTATTGTCCTACATCGGTCAGGACCTCTTCCAGGCCGGGGTTGCGGTGGGCAAGCGCATTCTCACCTACGTCAAGCAAGGCGACCTGGTCGGCGGCATGATCAGCGTCCCGGGCTCTCTCAATGAGCAGCCGCGTATGGACGGCGCCGCGAGCGTGTTCAAGCCGGCCGGCATCGATTTCGTCCAGGTCGGCGTCGGCGCCACCGAGGGGCCCGCGCTCTCCTCGATCCAGGCCTGGTATCAAGGGCATCAGAAGGTTAAGTTCATGTTCTCGAGCGGTGGAAGCAACGGTGTCGCCGTCGCGAAGACGATCCAGAAGCTGGACCTGGCGACCAAGGGTATCGGCGGGGCCGCCTTTGACGTCGGCCTTCCCGTGTTGGAGAATATCGCCGCTGGTAATCTGGCATTCACGGTCGACCAGCAAGCCTACCTGCAGGGCTCCATGTCGATCTACCAGCTGTTCCTCTACAACATCTCGGGCGGACTGATCACGCCTACGGACTACAACACCGGCTTCAAGTATGTGACCAAAGACACTGTCAACGCCTATCTGCAGAACAAGGACACTTGGGAAGGCTCGAGTCCGTCGCCGGTCGTGTTCCCCCGGCCAAAGTCGATCAGCTTCTAGTCAGCTCATTCGCGGTCTGTACAAGTTCGCTACCGGGGTATCTAGGATATGAACTCGAACGCCCTGGAGCCGCGCGAGGTGAGCCGCCGCCTACCCGCATCGGGTGTGCAGCGGCTCATCGGCCAGCACCTGAGCGAGTTGGTCGGCATCCTGGTCGCGGTCGCGTTGGCCATCTTCTTCACGATCGGGTCCCCGAACTTCTTCACATTCGACAACGCCTTGGTGCTGTCTCAGTTCATCGCGCCCTTCGCCATCTTTGCGATCGCCGAAGTGCCGGTCCTGATCCTGGGCGAGATCGATCTGTCCGTGGGCCAGATGTACATCGTATCGCCTTTTTTCGTGACGTACTGGAATCACGCCGGTGTCCCCGTGTTGCCAAGCATCCTCCTCGCACTGTTGGCATGCAGTGGGCTCGGGTTGATCAACGGCCTGGTCACCGTCAAGCTTCGCGTGCCGTCGTTCATCGCCACCTTGGGAATGGCCTTCGCTCTCAGGGGTATCGTCCTCATCTATTCAAACGGGGCGCCGACGAATCCGATCGGCTCGGACACGTTGGTCAGCATCCTGGGCGGATGGTCCTGGTCCGAGGCCTTCTGGGCGCTGGGCGTCGCCGCATTGCTGCACGTGATGCTGCGAGGGACGACCTTCGGCCTGCACATCGTGGCCGTGGGGGGAAACATGGAGTCCGCCAGGGAGTCGGGAATCAGGGTCGACTCTATCAAGATCTGGTGCTTCGTGCTGTGCGCGCTGCTGGGCGGGGTGATGGGCATCCTGGACGGTTATCACCTTGGCAGCCTCGATCCCGCCACCGATGGCCTGACCTTTACGTTTTACGGCGTGACCTCCGCTGTGATTGGCGGCACCGCACTCACCGGGGGACGCGGCACCATGGTCGGTGCCTGCATCGGTGCGTGCGTGTTGGGTATGATCAAGGACGGGTTCCTGATCCTCGGCGCCAGCTCCTTTGCGCTCGACCTGGTCACCGGCCTGACGATCCTGCTCGCCATGATCCTCAATGTCCAGATCGAGCGGGCAACTTCCATGAAAGGGCCGCGCGGGTCATTCGCCCACGCCGCCAGCCTGGTCTTCTCGATCTTCGCGCGACGCAGAAAGGGAAGGGTGCGCTGATGACGCCAAATAGCGGGACCGGCGGACCGGTCGAGGACGTGTTACGGACCGAGCAGATCTCGATGAGCTTCGGTCCCGTGGTCGCGTTGCGGAGCGTGGACTTGCATTTACGGCGCGGCGAGGTTCTGGGTCTGGTCGGCGACAACGGCGCCGGCAAGTCTACGCTGGTCAAGATCTTGTCGGGCCTGTACAGGCCGGACGGTGGCCGCATCTATCTCGAGAGCGAGGAGGTTAGGTTTCGTTCTGTGCAGCATGCACGCCAGCAAGGCATCGAGACTGTGTTCCAAGATCTGGCGCTGGTTGGCGAGCTGAGCGTGTACCACAATCTGTTTCTCAATCGCGAACACACCCGTGGCGGCTGGTTCCGGTTTCTCAACAACCGGGCGATGCGCTCCGCCGCGAGGCGGTTTCTGGACGACATTGGAGTCGACATTCCTTCCGTCGACACCCCGGTGGCGAAGCTGTCCGGCGGCCAGCGGCAGGCCATCGCCGTCGCTCGCGCGGTCCGGCAGGAGAACATCAAAATCCTACTGCTCGACGAGCCACTGGCGGCAATGGGCGCGAAGGAAACGTCCCTGATCATTGGGCTGATCAAGGGTCTATCCAAGGAGGCGAACATCTCAATCATAGTCATAGACCATAACTACACACACCTCTTCGAAATCTGCGATCGCATCAACGTGATACAGCACGGTCAGGTGACGGTGGACAAGAGTTTAATCGAGATCAAACTAGAAGAGCTCATCGATTTCATGGTGCAGAGTTTCCGGCGGGAAGTAGCCACGGGAGGTGCGAAATGACCCTGCCAACCCGTGCCCTCGGCCGCAGCGGCGTTGAGATCACGGCGCTCGGATCGGAGTGGCTCAGGTCAGGGGGTCAGTCAACAAATCTTGACAAGTCTGTGTGGAGGAGAGAGCACCCAGGGATGGCTTGGCAACCATGGACTGAGTATAGCGCAGCGATTTATAATGTCATGGCAAGGCAGGTTTTACGAAGCTTCTAGGGTACGTCTCCTGAGTGGCAATGTAGAAATCCGCAGCCTACGGGGACCGATGGTGACAAGAGCCCTCGTCGATAATCCTCTGCGGCGGCAACCATAGCAGAAATCAAAACTGGCACTGGATTTACCAGAGACCGAGAGAGCTGTCCTGGCAGTACACCTACTTGCGCTTCCATCGGTCCTGCACGACGAAGATGAAAGTATCGCAGAAGCTCTGCGTTGCGATGCGGAATTTGAGGCGAATCCATCCATTAACATGACATTAGAGGAACTCGACTAACGGATCGAAAGCCGTCGAAGCTGATGCGGCTTAATCCTTCATCCGAACGTCTCGTCGTCCGCCATCACTATCGATAACCATCTTTTGGATCCAGACGTCGATAGGAGTGTAGCCGAGTACGAAGAGTGTCGCCTGGAGTGGTCTTGGATTTTAATCGGGACATCAGGCGGCGGGGGTCGAGATTCTGAATCTGGCCAAGCGGGTTAGAACATAAGTTATTCAAAAACAACCACTTACAGATCGGCATTTTTGCTCGGGGGGGCTTGAACCCGCCTTTAGGGTTCTATTTTCCGCTATTTTCCATGAGTTTCGCTCGGGAATTTCCATCGGGGTGGAAAACTGCGGAATCGAGCAGAAACAAAATTGTAGTTTTTTTGTAGTCAAACTACTTACAAAGTTTTCATGTGTTTTGGCCATTGTCTGCCTTCCACAATGATCTGAAGAATCCCAGAATAACGCGGTTTAGAGTGCGCACCATTCATTTGCCAATTTCGCCAGGGCATTGATGAACGCGTATTGAACGTAAATGGTTAGGGGAAGCGAACCGTATTTGCTGAACCACGGGGCCGCCAATCAAAACGCGCCAAATCGGCCACAACGCTGGCAACGGGGGCGTTCGGACCGCGTGGGTTACCGACAGCCATGACCCGGCCGGCGGGACGCTCAAAACGGCTGTCGCCACCCTCTTCGGTCACCGCCCAGAAGGGAGCCTTTTTCTCGACGCCGGCCTTGTTGACAAGGATGTCAATGCTTCCGAAATGGCCGAATGCCGCTGAAACCAGACGGTCGATCTCCGTTCGGTTGCTCAAATCAGCTTTGAACGCAACGACACGACGTCCATACGCCTCGATTTCCGCGGATGTTTCCTTGGCCTCTTCGGGATGGCTCCGATAGGCAACCACAACGTCCGCACCGTCACGGCTAGCCGCAGCGCCACTCCCCGGCCGATGCCCTGACTTCCTCCGGTAACAAGCGCCACTTTTCCAAGTAGTTTCATGAATCAATTGGGCCTTTTCCCAGTCTGTGGCGTGCCGAGATCAAGAAGGCCGCCAAAGCTGCCTGGATCACTTGGAAACAAATACGCTTCTCAAGCATCTGAAATCGTTCGCGCCGAGACCGCGAGGGGTCTTCGGCCCGCAAGTATTGGAGATTGCGACTTGATTTGCGAACGCGCCAAGACGCGCAAGGGCGATTCCAATTATACCCGAACTAATGATGGCGTATTTCATACCGAATTCTTCTCTTTGGTTTGAGAAGGCGCCGAGGTCAGCGCGCCCTCAGATCTGTCGTGCCTGACGATTCCACCGTGGGCAAAAATAATCCGGTAAACGCAGCCCTCGCCCGGAAAAAGACCACGCTCCAGAGCGCGGTGACAACCAAGGCCATCGGAAGACCGTCTGGTGCCATCGTCACGTGGAAAAGCAGGATGTTAACGATGACCGGTCCGAGTAGCGTCAGCGCGAGCGGTACGAAGCGATTGCTTAGAAGCAGGATGCCACCGGCCACTTGAACGGCGAACACCGCCACATAATAATGGGAAACGAACAGTGCCCCCATGAATTGCCCAGCGACGTCGGACGGGAGAGGTAATGGGATGAAGTGGAGAAATCCATTCAGGCCGAAGACGGTGAAGATGAGACCCAGAAGAATACGGGCGATGTGTGATGCGGTTTTCATCTTCTTTGGATTTGTCCTCCGTGACTGCGAAAGTGTGGACCTAGGCCTGCCTGCAAAGTCGACAAATCGTCTAGTTCGCCGAATGCAACTAAGTGGTGATTTCCTTGCGAGCCCGATCAGCCGTCGGCCAGGCCAAGTTGTTGCTGCATGACGGAAGGCAAATGGTAGCAGTCAAAGGCGACAATCTTTCCATTCTCGAGGCGGAAAATATCGGCAGAGGGAACATCGATCACCTTGCCCGTGGGAGCGACAGTCTTGGAACCAACGGCCAGCTCACCGTGATGCGTTCCCCGAATTCTATGCTCGACGATCACGACGTTACCCGCGACGTCAATGCTCGATATCTCACGGCGGACATCTGGAAAAGCGCTTGCAAGGGCGGCAATAGAGTCGCCAATGGCCTGTCCGCGAAACTTCGTGCCCGAAGCCATATCCCACATGTAACCTTCCTCCGAGAAAAAGGAGACAAACTTCTCGGGATCCAATCCCGGCCGCTCACCGGCAGCATAGAGTTTTTTGATGATTTCTTCATTGCCGGTGGAGTCCCCGGTTACCTCGGAGGCCTCCGCCACAGCTTGCGTGTCGACATACTCCCGGATGCTCTTCAGCTTGCCATTTTGGACGGTAATGGAGAAGACCCAGTCGTCCTCGAACGCCTTATCTGTCGCCAGCATTTTCCCCGTCGCGAAGCCGATGACCAGAACCCGGTCTCCCTGCGCGACGAACTCAAAGGGCGTCGGGTATGAAGTCTCCACCGTTTCGGAAGCCTTCTGAAGCAGATCGGTCAATCCGGCGTGTCCCCGGTGTGTTCCGGCCAGCGGCCAGCCCTTGCCCGGAACGATCCACTCGATATCCTCGGCAGAAACCGCCAGCAAACCTTGCGTATCGCCGCCGCGCAATGCTGCGAAAAATTTCTTCACCGTCTCGACATTCTCTTGTGCGCTCATATTTTCTTTCCTCCGTGTTTTCGTGGTTATTTTAGTAGAAATATTGCTCTTCCTTCGAATCTGACCCCGCTCGATCACTGTTCATTCTTGAACAAATCCTCGAAGATGAGCGGGCCCCAAATGTCGCCGCGTGCGTGCACCAGCGCGCCACCCTCGTCGAGCTTTCCCAGCTCGACGGGTGCGAATCCGAGTTGTTTGGCCAGATCCGCTACGGGAGCGACCGCGTCCTCGTTGTCGCTCGACAGAAAGACGACCCGGTGGCCGCCCTCGACGACCGGATCGGTCGCCAAGGTGGCCGCAGCGAGGTGATTGAAACCTTTCACCAACTTGGCGCCGGTGAACGCCTTTGCGACAAAGGCGGAAGACAGGAGGCCGTCCAGTTCCTCCAGAGGAGCTTGCGAGTTCATCGCATCGATGACCGTCTTGCCTTCCCAATTCGGCAGGGCCTTCGCAATGCTGCCATGCTCCTCGAACCGGACAGCCAGGATGATGGTGTCGGCCTCGAGTGCATCCCGCAGCGACTTGGCGACGATCGTGGGTCCAATCTCCCGAGCCTGCGGCGCCAATGCTTCGGGCGGCCGGCGGCTCGCGACGGACACGTCGATGTTTTTGCGGGCGAAGGCATGGGCGAGGGCTTGGCCTATCTTACCGAACCCTACAATTCCACATTTCATAATGTTTTTCCGATCTCGTGTTAGAACTAAAGTTTGAGAAGCGTGGTCCCCCGACTGGCGAGGCCATGCACGGGACCGCTCCGGGGTCAGACCTGCGCCATGCCTCCATCGACGGCGAGATCCACGCCTGTGATGTAAGAACTTTCATCGGAAGCGAGGAACACGACAGTAGCAGCGACTTCCTCGGGCTTGCCTCTGCGGCCGAGCGGAACTTCCGAGGCGAACTGGGCTGCCGCCTGTTTTACCTGTTCAGCGGTGAGGCCCGCGTTCTCCAAAGCCGGAGTTTCGATTGGGCCAGGGCTCATCGAATTCACACGAATCTTGCGTTCCTTCAGTTCCACCGTCCAGCCGCGGGCGAAACAGCGCACAGCCGCCTTGCTCGCAGCGTAGGCGGTGAACGCTGCATCTCCCCTCACATTTGCGACTGAGGAGGTCAGGATGATCGAGCCGCCATCTTTGAAAAGGGGAAGGGCCTTTTGCACTGTGAAGAACGTGCCCTTCGCGTTTAGGTCGAAGGTCTTGTCGAAATGAGCCTCGGTTGCCGTTTCGAGCGGCGCGACTTCACCCCAGCCAGCGTTCGCAAAGAGGACGTCGATGTGACCGTGCTTCTCTTTCACAACGGCATAGAGCCGGTCCAAATCCTCCAAGCGCGATATGTCGCCAGCGACCGTCGTGACGTTTCTCCCGATCAAGGCTGCGGCCTCTTTCAGCTCTTTCTCTCGTCGACCAGTGATCACGACTTGCGCGCCTTCTTCCACGAAGCGCTTGGCTGTGGCCAAGCCAATCCCGCTGTTTCCACCTGTGATGACCGCAATTTTTCCCGCCAGTTTTTGTCCGTTATTATTACTCATAAATTTTCTTGTTTGGTTTTGTTCTTGGTGATTCTGAAAATGTGCATTTACGCTTTTCCTCCAAAGCTGACGTAGTCATCGAGTTCGCCGAATTCGAACCAGGTTTTGACGTCTTCCCGGGTTTATGAAAGTTGGCCCAGGTGTTCGGCAAAGAACGCAAGGGTCTCGGCGTCGCTGTCCGGTCCGCGTTTTTCCATGAAGGCGGACCAAGCTTCGATTTCCCATGGAGAGCGCGGAGTCTTGGAATTGGCCTGCACCCATTCGAGCATTTCCCCGTCACCTTTGCCGCTTGCCAATTCCTTCAACAAGGCATCGGGATCGAAGCCCAGAAATTGCACCAGGCGCTGGTCGGTTGCGCAATCGTAATGATATTCGCCATTCTTCCCGGCGAGGGTCGCCCGGCCCTTGTCGAGCATGCGGGCCAAAACGACGTAGTTGCCCAAACGAGCGCGAAAGCTCCGAGGTGGGCGTTGAGTCAGATCAATAAAGTAATGTTGCGTTTTCATAGCTTTCATAGTCCTTCAGTCTCAACGACGGCGGCGACGAAGACGCTGGACAAAGTGAAACTCAATGCCCGAAAGCGGAGCACCGATCTCTTGCATTGCACCGCCTGTTCGAAGCGGGCCGAGATCAATGGCGACTAGTCCGGTGCTGTTGATTAACTCGATTACACTCTGTTTGGCTTCGGCGTCGTCGCCGGACGTAAAGATGACGGTTCGGGGTTTGGCCGGCGAGAAGTCCTGTATCCATTCCATCGGCATGTTGCTGATTGATTTCACAGTCCGCGCGCCAACGGCCATCTCGGCGACCATCTCGCTGGAGGTGCGCCCCTTTAACGCAGCCCGCGACCGGGCGACTCCCGCTAGGCTGAGATCGGGTTCGGAATCCTTATGCGCGTTGGTCGCATCTACCAATATTCGTCCTTGCCAATCAATACCTGTAAGCGCTTCAGGAACATTCACCCAGCGCGTCGCGAGAATCACCATATCGCACTCGGCGGACTGTTGTTTGGTCCCCGCGCGGGCGCCCGGACCCAGTTCAGCGACGAATTCGCTAAGCGTTTCTGGGCCTCTGGAGTTGGATATGACTACGGTATGACCCACATTTATCAAATGGCGGCCGATTGTGCGCGTTACGTTACCGGCGCCTATAAATCCTACTTCCATAACAGACGTCCTTTCATTTTATTATCAATATAGCCAACATTCGTCTTCCCGAGCCTTGTGGCTAATGCTGGTTCGTGATTGCAGTGATGCAAAATGTGCATCACTATTTCAATCATGCTGGAAAAGCTTCGTTTGTTCTTAGTGGTCCTTGAGGAAGGCAGCCTCCGTCGTGCGGCTGACCGTCTGCGCATTTCTCAGTCCGCCATCACGCGACAGATGCAAGCACTCGAATTCGATCTCGGTGGGCGCGTTTTGGAACGAACATCGGCCGGGGTGCGTCCCACGAACGGAGGACATGCCCTTGCCGAAAGGGCAAAAACGCTGCTGGCAGATTATGATTCCACCATGGCTGAGATCCGCCGGCTGAATCGCGGAGAAAGTGAACGGTTGCTTATTGGCTATATTGCGTCGGCCGTCCAGGAGTATCTTGAGCCGGCTCTGGCCGTGCTGCGGCGCGCCTACCCGAGGCTGAAAGTCAAGATGCTGGATCAAACGCCCGGCGAGATGATTATCGCATTACGGCAAGGTAAAATTGATTTAGCACTGACCTTGCACGGTATAGATCTGCTCTCGCGCGATTTCTATGCTCGTAAATTGGCGACTGTTAGGAGCCTTGTTGCGCTTCCCGTCAGCCACCGGTTCGCGACCAAAAGACAGGTGTCTCTTTCACAATTAAAGGGCGAAACGTTCGTGCGGGGATCGGACGATGCGGTGCCGGGATACGCCCAGAGGATCGTTCAGTTCTGCCGCAAGTATGGCGGCTTCCGTCCCCGCCTGGCCACCATTTACCAAGCAAATGGTCTTGTGGAATCTCTCGCCCTGGCAGCGAATGAAGAAGCGATTTCGATTCAACCAGCCTTCATTTCTCACCTGAAAGTTCCGAACGTGGTAATGGTTCCCCTCGCTGACGCCGGTGCAACCTGGGACTTGTTCATTGTCTGGCAGCAGGGCAAAATTGCCAGCCCATTGCGGACCTTGCTGAAGGAACTAAACCTGAAGTCTCAATAAATAAACCAGCGCGGTTTCGCCAAATCACCCATGAAGATGGTTCGAGCTGAAGGTGCCATTTGATGGATCAGCTCCGGCGATTTCCTGTGTGCTCGAAACGGTTCGAGCGCACCCGGAACGAAACATCCTCGCCTGTACGCGCAGTAAGGAAGTTGCACAATCCACTTGGGACAGCCCCCGAGAGCAAAAGGACGCTATCCATCTCCAGAATTCACGTATTTGGCTGTAGATGATGACCGCTAGCACAATAATCGACGGCGAGATGAGGACGAGCGTCAAAATCGCTGCGGTCAGGTTGCCCATGGGTGTCTAAGATCTATCGCTCGCCCAGCAGTAACTTATTACGACGGGCGAGCGGCGATCAATGGATTAAGCGGCGGCTTGGAAGCGCGAATCGATGGCTTCGTCGAACGGCTTGAGGAAGGTCGCCCGATCAGCTTTGCCGGACATCACCGCGGACACACCGCCGCGCTCAGCTTCGATGACCGTTCGCGCAATGCGCATCATTTTGCGTCTGTGCTCATGTTTCCAAGGTGCGGCAGTCGATGAGACGGTTAGCCCAATCTCCAAGAATAATTGCTGCAAGTTCGAGAACTTCAAAATATCCGTCTGCGTCTTGACTTGATCGACGACGACGGATGGAGCATCACGCGGTTGCACACTCTAAGGGACGAGACGACAGATCCCCATGAATTGGGTGGCTCTGCGGTGCTGAGATCTCATTTTGATGCCCTGCGCCGCGGCAGGAGCACCAAGTCGGCCGCTTCCTCGGCATCCCTGAGAAGCGTCTTGCGCGGCGTGCCTATCAGCGCACGCATGGTAAGGCCACGAGCAAAATCAATGATCTGGCTGGCGCGGACGGCCACAGGAAAGTCGGACGGGATTTCGCCCGCGCTGATCGCGTCTCGGAAACGACGTTCCACCAGCGCTGTCCCGCCGGCGGCCGCGTTCTGTAGGAACTGCCGGACTTCAGCATCGTCCACAACCGGCGCGACGCACACGAGAAGACACCCCCGAGCGGATCCTTTCTCCGTCGCGCTTTCTACGGCGTGCCTCAAGAAGGCGGCGAGCGAGTCACGAAGAGTGCGCGGCGAGAGGAGCGCCTTGGCGGCGCGAGCGCCTTTCCTCTCCGCGTACGCCCTAAGGACGCGCAAGAATATCGCCCGCTTGTCCCCAAAGACGGCATACAGGCTTGGTCGTCCCACGCCCATCCCGGCGACCAGATCGTCAATTGTCACCCCGTCATAGCCTTTCGACCAGAACACCTGAGTCGCCTTTTCCAGCGCCCCCGTCTCGTCGAAGCTGCGCGGTCGTCCCCGCGGCCTAGCCGTATTTTGAATCATTTGGTTCAAAACTCCTTTACAATGGCCATCGCTCCAATATATAACCAAATAGTTAGTAATTAGCAAGCCGGTCTTGGCCTCGCGGGGCCTCACGACTCAACCTTCCTGAAGGAACGCTGGTCGCGGTGACCAGAATCAGCATGCGATTGCGGAGCTACGCGGTTCGTTCACAGGTCCCACGGCATTTTGAAATAAATAGTTCTAAAATGCCTTGACCACGACCATCCCGTCTATTATCGTACTAAACAGTTAGAAATCAGCAAAACAACTCTAACCTCGCAAGGAAAATACATATGGAACGGTACCAAGATAAAAAGGTGGTGATTATCGGCGGCACGAGCGGCATGGGGCTCGCGACGGCGAAGATGCTCCTCGATGGGGGCGCGCGCGTTCTAGTGACGGGGCGGTCGCAGGCCGGCCTGGAATCGGGGCAGAAAGAGCTTGGAGAGGACGCCCTCGTGGTTTCGAGCGACGCGCGGTCGTTGACGGACATCGACGCCCTTGCCCCTCGGGTGAAGGCCGAGTTCGACACCTTCGACCTGCTCTTCGTCAACGCCGGGTTCAGCATCCGAGCGCCTCTCGAGAGCATAACCGAGGCTGTTTACGATGAGATGTTCAACCTTAACGCCAAGGGGCCGCTTTTCGCGGTGCAGAAGCTCACGCCGTTAATAAACCGGGGAGGCTCTATCGTCCTCACAACCTCGGTCGCCAACGTCAAAGGAATGCCCGGCAACGCTGCATACGGAGCGGCCAAGGCCGCGCTGCGATCATTCGCTCGGACGCTCGCCGCCGAGTTGCTTTCTCGCGAAATTCGCGTCAACGCGGTGACGCCCGGTCCCATCGACACGCCGATCATCGGCAAAGTGTTTACCGGTAAAGACCAGGCCGCCCAGATTAGGGAGAAGATGATCGGTATGATCCCGATGAAGCGCTGGGGGACGTCGGAGGAAATCGCCAAGGCCGTCCTCTTCCTCGCGTTCGATGCGACCTTCACGACCGGCGCCGAGATTCCGGTCGATGGCGGTTGGTCGCAACTCTGAAATGCAGTCCACTCCACACGCTTCACCAAGACGGAGGTTTCGGCGTAACAATCCTTACGCCGGTTTTCTGTTCCATTGCTACTCACGGGCCTTTTACGAGTGGCGCAACCGCTCAGGCGCGCACTGCGTGATCTACATCGTCTTGTTCGGGGCCGAACGCAAAGCGACCTGAGTAACAAGGGACTACCAAACAATCCCCGGGACCAGCGCCCAACAAAAAAGGAAACAAATGTCTTTATTGAAAAACAAGATCGCCATCGTCACGGGTGGTGGCAGCGGCATCGGCCTCGCAACCGCCAAGAGGTTCGTTGAAGAGGGCGCCTATGTGTTCATCGCGGGTCGCCGCCAGGCCGAGCTCGACAAGGCCGGCGCGGAGATCGGCAAGAACGTCACCGGCGTAAAGACCGACATCTCAAAGCTCGATGACCTAGATCGTTTCTACGAGACCGTTGCGAAGAAGGGCAAGATTGATGTCATTTTTGCGGGCGCGGCCTTCGTCGAAAAGATGATGGCCGCCACAGTGACGCCTGAGCATTTCGACAAGACCTTCAACACCAACGCACGCGGCACTTATTTCACCGTTCAAAAGGCGCTGCCTTACTTGAATGATGGGGCTTCCATCATACTTGTGGCGTCCGCCGGAAAGAACAAAGGCTTTCCGGGCCGCAGCACCTACAGCGCCACCAAGGCAGCGCTTCGGTCGTTCGCCCGGACGTGGACCAGCGAACTCAAGGAGCGGAAGATCAGGACCAACGTACTGAGCCCTGGCCCGGTCGACACGCCGATGTTCGACGAGCAGTTCCCGTCCAAAGAGGGCGCCGCTGAAGCCAGAAAGCAGATCACTGCGATGACGCCTCTGGCACGCTTGGCGCGCCCCGAGGAGATTGCTTCCGCAGCTTTGTTCCTCACATAGCCATTTACGTAGGCGTCATCAGTGTGAGACCGTGTTAAGGTCGCGAATGAGACGCGGGATTCCAGTACAGAGCAGCAGCACGGCAACCACGAAACCGACGACGCCGGTGAACCCGGCTTAGCGGTTAGCGGTAGGGGCGCACCTGAAGTCGCAGTGTTTTCGACAGACGGAGGTGTCGATTTTTAGGTTACCACAGGATTATTCGGCCGTTCACCTGCCCATTCGTGATTTCGCGCGCGGAGAGCGCGCGAGCCATGACCGGGAGCGTCGGCGGGATTGCTGGGCGAATCTCTGACTAACGAGAACGTTTGGCGCAACCGACGATCTCACCTCACTAATTTTTCTTCTGACTTAAGTAATGTTGGAGCCAGTCCTTAAAAGAAATAGCGCCGATGCGCGGATTAGCGCCGGGGGTGAGCGATTGATCGTTGACTACCAGGCCGTAGTAGCGTGCATCAACATCTGTGATCACCTCGCGTGGATCCTTTGTTGCACCTAGGAAGCTTCGAACTAGTTCATCGAGACCTACGCGTTCGGGACCAGCTAACTCGATCATGCCATTTTCCGGCGCACCGAGTGTGATCTCGGCGAGTTCGGTCGCAACGTCATCGGCGGCGATTGGCTGCCACAACGCCGGCGGCAAATGAACCGTTTGGCCGACGGTACTGAGATGGGCGATGCCGCCTAGGAATTCGAAGAATTGGGTTGCTCGAACAATCGTATACGGAATCCCGGAAGCCTTGATCAGGTCTTCTTGAACCATTTTTGCGCGGAAATAACCACTGGCGAGAAGGCGCTCAGTGCCGACAACTGAGAGGGCAACATGGTGCTTAACGCCAGTGGCGGCTTCCGCGACCGAAAGATTACGACCGGAGGTTTCGAAGAACTCCAAAACGGCCTGGTCTTCCCACGAAGGGGCGTTCGACACGTCAACGACCACCTGGGCTCCCGTCAGCGCTTTGGCTAAACCCTCACCAGTGACGGTGTTGACTCCAGAAGAAGGTGACGCCGCCACTACCTCCTGCCCATGCTGCCGAAGTTTGTTAACCAGCTTTAGGCCGATCAGGCCGCTGCCGCCAATCACTACGATTTTAAGATGTTTATTCATAATTTGTTAACCTCTTGATTGTTGATTGTTTAGTTGTGTTTTTTCTCAATTGGATGGTTTCTTTACCGACCGGCGTGGAGCCCTCCATCCACACGAATGTTTTCGCCCGTTACGAAGGTGGCGCCTTGGAGATAGAGCACCGCGTCGACAACATCAGAAACTTCACCGATCCGGGCCAGAGGGTGAAGCTTCGCCAACTCCGCATGATTAGCCTTTGGCATGCATCGGCGTGTTCACGACGGCGGGAGAGACCGTGTTGAACCGGATGTTCTTCGCCGCGTACTCCAGCGCCAAGGCCTTACTCGCAGCCTGCAGCGGCGATTTCGAGAGCACGGCCAAAAGTTCGGTCGCAGCGCCGCTCGGTTGATCCGCGGAAGCTCCCGAGATGCTTACCACATGCCCGGAATGTTGCTTCTTCATCTGCGGGATCACCTGCTGGGTCATGTAGAAGAAGCTGGCGACATTGGTATTCATCACCAGGTTGTAGTCTTCTTCGGTGTAATCGGTGAACGCCTTCGGCAGATAGATTCCAGCATTGTTAACCAGCAGATCAATACGGCCGAAATGTTTAAGGGCTACGTCTACCACTTTGATGGCGGTTTCTTTCTTGCTAACATCACCATCGACCGGGACGAGATCAGACGAAGGCGTAAGCTCCTTCGAGCCGCTAATTGTGCGGGAGGTGCCCACCACGCACCAGCCGCGGTCGAGCAGGGCCTGGGTCACGGCCAAGCCGATCCCGCTGGAAGCGCCGGTGACGATGGAAACAAGTTTTTGGGTTGTGTTCAATAATATCTTTCGGTTGAAGTTTTCTTATCTAAAAAGTGCTTCTAGAGCAAATCTTCCCACCCTCGCCAGGGCGTTGGCAGACGACCATCTCAATCTCCGCCTTGCCATCACTCGTGAGTTAGGTGGATGATTTCCATCGAAGCGCTTCTGTTTAAAACAGGTTGCGTGCCAAGCGTTGGTTCGTATTGCTTTGGCCTGTCCATCAGGAGGTTGCGCATCAGAATGAAGCTGGAAAACGCGGTGCAAAATTTTAGATGGACCAAGTTTTGACCGTCCCCACGGACAAATTTTTGTCGCGAAGGCAAGATATTTTGGTGAAGTGCTCCAAGTCAGTGACTGGTGTTGTGGCGCTAAGTTAAGGAATGTTCGGAACTGTCTTTCGCCCGGAGGGGCATGAGAATATAAACCCTGGGCTAAGCTCTCCTGGGCCTTCGGAGTGAGTAAAACATCCGAACTAAATCCGGCTTAACTTAGCGTCACAACACCAGTCACTGAGTGCTGGAGAAGCTGAGTAAGCTCAAAAGGATTCTCTTCGATCTGCCGCACCCGGCACTAGCCTGCATCGGGCTTCCGCTGCAGTGCCAGATACGCTTATTGTGCGGCCTCCGGTGTCCTTTTATGAGGCCGCTGGAAACCCATTTTCTTTATGCGGGCAATCAAAGTGTTGGCCTTAACCCCGAGAAGCTCCGCAGCACCGTCGCTACCTTTAATCTTCCAAGCGGTCTTCTGCAGAACAGCTAGAAGATTTTCCCGTTCCCGGCGCCGTATTTCCGATTCGGTTAGATACTCCGGCGTCATGGCGTCATCGTCCGGTGGTTCGAAAGGGGTTTGGCAGTATGGTCAACCGCCTGCACGGGCTCAGCGCCGCCCGAGATCTTTTGGGTCACAGCGATGTAGGGGTCACTGCAGCCTACTACATCGACAAACCCCATGGTGCGACCAGCGGCCTGGGCGCGCTACTCGCCACGAAACGTAAGGGCAAAAAAATCGTTGAGTTCAACCAAAGCAACAAACGCTGGACAACTCAGGCGCGCGCAGCGAAAGGCTCAGCGAAAGGCCTGACGTCATGAAATGCGCTCACTGCCATCGGCACGTGCCTCGCTAAATTGCCAAATCCGGGGACAACGTGAATATCGCTTATGTTTCCGCCTTTGCCGCTTTAGCCGGATCGGTAGTCGGAGGGCTGACGACTTTTGCGGCAGCATGGGTCACACAGCGTCAGCAGGCGAATGTACAGTGGTCCTTGCAAGAGAAGACAAGAAGGCAGGAGCTCTATCAACAATTCATTGAAGAGGCTTCGAAAATATATCTTGATGCACTTATGCACGATCAGGCCGCAATTCCACCGCTTGTGGGCCTTTACGCTTCGGTCAACAAAATGAGGGTCGCCTCCACCCCCGCCGTTGCCCAACAGGTAGACAAGCTCGTTCGAATGATTGTCGATACCTATTTTTACCGAACAAGACCTGGCCAGAGCTGCGCGCGATGACGGAGAGCGGCGCGCTGGACTTCTTGCGGGAGTTCAGCGAGGCCTGCGGCGACGAACTCGATGCGCTGACGCCTGCCGTGTTTCACCAGCGTAGATAGCTATCTTTGGCGGAATTTTACTCGGAGAGCGCCGGGGTGATTATTTCATGGTCCGGCGCGGTCTGGCGCTTTTACGTCAAGCCTGTGGATCAGCACAAGGTTATCTGCCTGTCCTGTTTCCGGGTGCTGGTAGACTGGAAGGACGCGGGCGCTTTTGAGCGGGAACACGGCAAACCGGCGCTTCCCCAGCCTGTGCAGGTCTGCTAATACGCGCGTTCGTTAGACTGCTTCGTTGTTAGCTTGTGCGGCAGGCGATGGCATCGCTCACAAAGCCACACCACCTCAAGCGGTTAGGACGGCTAACCAAAAGGCCGCCCGGTGACTAATGCTAGGCATGTTAGGACCGGCAGCTTGCTAATATTAATATAGTTAGGGTCGTTAGGACAGCTAACTTGTTAGTGCTAGTATAATTTACAAGAGGAGGCGCTCTCACTAACAACGCCGAACGCGATAGACGCCTTAACCTGCCCGGAACGGGATGCTTGAAGACATAAGGCGATCCATGAGTTCTGGTCTACCAAGTTGGTCCAGCATCCTTAGGAGGGTACCGCGCGCCAGCGGTGATGACAACGATGGCCCGAGAATGATCCCCTCGACGATCTTTAAAAGACTAACGTCCGTTTCGAGCGATCCCGGAAAATCTTGGATCTTTAATTTCAATTTCGGTTCGACGCCACGCGGCCCCACCCAATAGCTGAACATGTTCTCGAACACGTTCTTCGTATCCCTGTCCTTCATATACACGACTCGCCACTCGCGTTCTTCCTCAAAGCCTTGATGCTTCGTGAAAATCGAAAACAGTTTCAGACGCTGGAAGAAGTAGAACGAACAGAGAAAGAGCTTGTCGTCAGGGATATTGGAACTTGCCAGTATATTGGCAAACTGGGCTACTCGCTCCTGCAGCCAGTTTGTTCGGGCCTGCCGCGTTCCATAATGCACATTCGCGATAATGAGGGGCGAGTCCTCGAGTGCAACTATCTTGGCTGTGTCAAACACTATCGCCGCGCCCTTTCCGTTACCACCGTAGCCGCGCCACATCGACAGTCGCCCGTCGGTATCCTCCCTTGCGTGTTCTGACATACAAAGAACGTAAAGGTCAAGCAGATGATCGTTGACAAATTGGTTGTACCAATAGTTAAACGTCGCCTTAAGCTTAACGCTTCGCTCCTTGCTTCCACACGCAGATTCAATCTGCGGACTTGAGAGGAAGAGATTTTCACCGGCAATCATTCCGAAGCGCACTTCCTCGATATCGTTCATGAACAGAGGATTCGAAAACCAGACTTCATTGTTTCGCAGAATAGCTTCCAGCACTTCAACCGACGTGTAATGCGCTAGAAGCGGACGCTTCGCAGGGAAAGAATCATTTCCTCGAAGGTCAGCAAAAAGCGGCTCAAACAGTTTCCGAATGTCTGCGTCGTCCATTTTCGCAAAGATAGCGTACCAGCATCGCTGCAACCAGTAGCGCTGCGCGGCATCTCACCCCCGCCTTCACACTGAAACGCGAAACTCGTTGACCGAACCGCTTAGCCTTCCGATAGCCGAAAAATTTTGCAGCCCTCCGGGTTGGGTCCTGCGAAACGGGGGGCACCCACAGCGGGCGCTCGTAGCGCTGAAAGCACTTTGGCGAAGACACTGCACGAATTCGAGAGTTAGTTGTGATTTATGGAAGGTGAGACTGTTCGATTGAAAGTGAGCATGCTTCTAGATGGCAAGATTGTCTGGGCTGGTACTGAAATTGAGAAAGAAAAGATACCGCCAAGTCTACGCAAGCAATTATTCATAGAAAAGATATCCCATCCTCTAAAATAGCTCCCTCCCTTTGAAACGGAATAAGCTTGCGCAGGGTCTGGGTCCTCCCACCTCAGTGCACCCTCAGCGGGCGCTCGGAGCCCCGCGATTTTCTCAGAAACATGTAGCCTAAAAGTGCAGGTCCGGACCGCCAAAGTGCGCACGGACGCTCTCCGCGTCCTAAAGATCCAACGAGAAGTCCGCGAACGCCTCTTTGAGCGTGCGTTTACGCACTTTTGTGGTCTCGACACGGAAGCCGTTTCTGCCATGACCGTCGAGCCGCCAGCCCCGTTGAACGCGTCCGAGCGCGCGATGAAGCTTGTAGGCGTCGAAAAAGATCCCGCCGTTCGCGCGGACGGGCTCGATCAATTTTGCGGCGATGAGCCGCGCGGTGAATCGCCGCCCGAGAACGCGCCAGAGTTCTGCTTGTCGTAGCATTCGCGGAAACAAACTTTAAGCACGTCAGCCGGGTGCGTCGAGATCCGGCCCGGGGCGTTGACCTTTTTCCGTCAAGCGCGTAAAAAAGAATGAGCTTCGGAATGATTCTCGCCCAGTCATCGTCAACTGATGTCCACGCTGAAGAAGACGGAGGACGGCATCGAGTCCAGACTTGTCAGCTCGGCTGGCGGCTGGAAAGCGCACTCGTTGCTCAAGTTCAAGAGTGCTGCAGAAAGGAAGGGCTAAGGCCTGGCCAATTTATGGCGCGAGCACTGCGACCCGGCAGGGCTCGAACCTGCAACCCTATGATCCGAAGTCATATACTGGGAAAGCAAAGAGCCCGCATCGCTTCCCGAGATTTTAAACGCATTTTGGTTGGCCCGGCGACTTCCAAACATATCCTCTTTGCACCTCGGCGCACTTCGACCGCGGCTAAGAAGCCATCGCACGCATCGCTGTTGCGGCGTGACCGCAGGCTGCGAGGAACGCGGCCGGAGCGGATCTATCGGTCGGAGTGCCAGCCGGACAGGAGGTGCGGGTAGACTTGAGGCTGGGAGGAGTCAAAATAGAGTCGCGATCAGAATTGCAGGGTCAGTCAATTTGACTGACCCCTTGACTGACACCTTTGTATTCGCCTTCGGCGAGTGTACTTCCTAAGTTCGGGAACAGTCTGAACGATCGGCCAGTATTTATTCAGCCGGTAATCGTTAAATTGTTCGCGCGCGAGATCCGAGCGACGCGTAACAAAGAGACTCAATTTAATCGTATGCTGTCCCTTGAAAAGAGCGCGAACTTCGTTGGTGCTTTTCGAATGTCAACATGACGTTCCATCTCAGTAGTCGAACCATTGATCGATAGCTTGTACTTTTTCTTTCGTGTAAGGTGGAAACAGGTGATCGATAGCTACGTCGGGTGGAGATATCAGGACCGATTTGGCGTGCGTGAGAGAATCGTAGCCATACTTCCCGTAATAGTTCCCAATGCCCGAGGTTCCCACTCCTCCGTAAGGCATGGACTCAATGAACAAGAAGACATTGCTCTGATTTACGGCGCCTCCCCCGAAGGAAAGCGTTTGCAAAACGTGGTCGATCGCCTCCTGGCTGCGGCTGAACACGTAACCGGCGAGTGGATTTGGCATCGACTTGATCTTTGCGATTAGCGGACCAAGGTCGGAATAGGTGAGGATAGGCAAAAGCGGCCCGAAGATTTCCTCTTCCATGATTTTGTCGGACCATAAAATGGGGTAGAGGATGGTCGGGTCGAGATAACAGGCCTGAGCGTCGAACTTGCCGCCGTAAACGACCTTCTTGGGATCGATCAGAGACGCAAGCCGTTCGACAGCGGCAGGGCTGATGACGCGGGAGTAGTCCGGGTTGCTCCTGGGGTCCACGCCGTAGAGTGCGACGACAGCCTTTTTACATTCGGCTACGAACTGTTCCGCGATGGACTCATGAACGACAGCATAGCCCGGCGAAGTGCACCATTGTCCGCCCCATGCCATCGCGCCCCAGACAATTTTCTTGGCGGCATCCGGGACGTTCGCCGTCTCATCGACAATGGCGGGGTTCTGTCCTCCCAACTCCAGCAATACTGGAGTGATGTGCTCGGCTGCCGCCCGCATCACCACTTTACCGACAGCCACGCTTCCGGTGAGAAATATGAAATCAAACGGAAGCTTCAAGAGATTCGTTACTATCTCGCGCCCACCGACCACGGCGCTAAGAGCTTCCGGCTCGAAGTACTTGGGAATCAATTCCAGGAGCAATTCGTCCGTCGCCAACAGCGCTTCGGAGAGTTTCAAGATGCAGGGGTTGCCGGCCGATAGAGCAGCAACCGCGGGACGCAGCGACAAAAGCAGCGGTCCATTGAAAGGACAGATGATCAGCGTGACCCCGTAAGGTTCGCGGTACACCATTCCTTTGTGCCCGGATGCAGCGAGGAACTTTGGGAGGGGAGCTTCGACGGGTTTCATCCACTCCTTCAACTGAGATTTTGCGAATTCAGTTGTTGCGATGGACGCAGACACCTCGAACACGCTCTCTTGGGAGGCGGTCTTGAAGTCCTTGCGCGAGGCGTCGGCAAAGCGTTGATAGTTTTCTTTGAGCATGCGGACAAGGCGCTCCAGCTGATCGATTCTCCACGCATAAGCCTTCGTCGCATCTGTGGTAAAGTATGACTTCTGTTTGCCAAACAATTCTTCAAAGGAGCCCCATGCAGAGGCGGGCTGATTAGGGTCCGTTTGAAGCTCACTCATCTTAGCTTGTGATGGGGTAGACATATTTCTCTCCTTTTTGCTCTGCTCCGGTCAGTTCAGATTTGCCTTACTTCAGCGGCACCTTGACCAGCGCCGTTCTTTGTCACCAGCACCATGCGAAAGCGCGCCTTTCCGGCCATCATCTTGGCGTAGGCTGCAGCCGCTTGGTCGAGCGGGACGGTCTCGATCATTGCGGAGACGCCGCTCAGAGCGCTGAAGCGCAGAGTGGCATCACCGATCGCAGGCGTTCCCGTCAGGGCACCTTCGACCTTGCGGCTTGCAAAAATCAGATCCATGCTCGTGACGTCGATTGGCTCCGGCCCGACGCCGAGGGCGATCGAGACGCCGCCCGGACGCAGTCCCTTGAACGTCGCGGCAACCGTCTTTCCTCCCGACGCGGTTATCAGAATGACCTTCGCGCCACCGAGCGCCTGCAGAGCCGCGGCCGGGTCCGCCGCAGCACTGTCGATGTAGTGGTGGGCGCCGAGCTTCTTGGCTAATTCTGCTGTGTTGTTACCGCGAGCAATCGCCACCACCTCGAACCCCATATGCCGGGCGTATTGCACCGCCAGATGACCAAGCCCGCCGATACCGAGCACGGCGACAAGATCGCTAGCCTTTGCCGGGCAGTTACGTAGCGCACTGAAGGTCGTGATTCCCGCGCACAGCAACGGCGCCGCATCGGCGGAGGACAGGTCGTCAGGAATCGACACGAGGCCACTCGCTTTTGCGATCATCACTTCGGCGTATCCGCCGTCATGATGGATGCCAGTGTATTCCTGATTTTTGCAGTTCACTAGGTCGCCATTCCGACAGAACTCGCAATAACCGCAGGAGCCGGCGAGGAATCCGACCCCCACACGCTGGCCGACCGTCCAACCTTGGACACCAGAACCGAGCGCATCGATCTTTCCTACGACCTCATGGCCAGGAACCCTTGGCCATTCGATGGGAAATAGTCCATCAACCGTCGCGGCATCCGAGTGACACACTCCGCAGGCTTCGACCCGAATGCGAACCTGGCCTGGACCAGGATCTCTGAGTGGCTTGTTTGCAAGAGAGAATTCACCAGGCTTTGTGACCTCGATTGCTTTATATGTTTCGCTCATAGTTCTTTCTCTGGTGACGTCAGTGGCGCGCTAGCGGAGTCACTCGTCGAACGGCGCCATGTTGAGCACCGTCGGAGCGTCCGGCATCACAAGTGGCGCGCGGTTGTGCGCGATCGTCGCGCAGATGTGGTGGAAGTGCTGATATGGTTGCTTGGTGTCCAGCTCGCGGTTAAGGATTTCGTTAAACCTGCGCTTGAAGTTCAGCCTCGGATAGCGTCGGACCACTTCGGCGACGTCAGCGGGATCAAGCCCAGCATCCGTAACGCCGACGACGTCATACAGCACCCCAAGTTCCATGATGCGGCTGGTGTCGTCCCGGAACAGATTCACGTCCCAGGTATGCAGCGCGATGTTGTCCCAGACTTTCTGGGCCCGGTCGTTCGACACGCCCTTTTCCACCAGGAACTTCCGTGCAGCGCCGGCGCCCTCGATTTCGAAGCGATGCGGACCCGGCGCGTGGTCGGTGAGGCCGAGATCGTGGAGCACGGTCGACAGGAAGATTAGCTCGCTGTCGATCCTCGCGCCGTGCTTCTGCGCAAAAAGCTCGCTGAACCAGTAGCAGCGCATGACGTGGTTGAAGAGCATGTCGCTGGACACCGCGCGCGCGAGCTCTTCGGCTTGACGGGCAATGCTGCTATCGGGAACTTTGATGTCAGTGATCATGTCGAACTCCTAAAAGAGCTGGAACGAATCTTGTCGACCGCGCTATCGCATCTTCGTGATCGCTGTTGTGATGGCGGCCGCAAGTTCGCCAGGCGCTTCCAAAGGAGACAAATGACCGACGCCCGGCAGGATGATGAATTCGGTTCCGCTGATGCGACTCGCGAGCTCGCGTCGCAAAACAGGTTCGTTCTCGACCTTGTCGGCGTCTCCGACAACGACCGTGGTAGGAACGTTGATGTTGCCAACCAAATCGCGGATGTCGAGCGTCATACCTTGCTCGAACCAAGCACGTTTTGCGGCGAGCGTGCCTCCTAAGGTGTCGTCGGTCACCTGTTTTCGCAATTCAGGAGAGAGCTGCCGGGAGGTGAGGATCGTAAGTGCGATCTCAACTCCGGCTGGGCTCAGATAGCTGTTTAAAGCAGCTTCCCTTTGCTCTTTCGGAACTTCCATCGGGGTCGGCGGAGCAGGCGCAACTAGAACAAGGCCCTCGAGGCCGGCCGGCCTGCGGGCTGCGAGGATCTGCGCGATCTTTCCACCCATCGATTGACCTACGAGGATGTATTGCGAAAACCCCAGTGATTGAATGATGGCGGCTATGTCATCGGCTTGAGTATGCAAGTCGAAGCTAGTCGCGTCTTTGTCCGACCCACCCCAGCCGCGAAGGTCCGGGGCGACACAACGGTGGCGCTCGGACAGTTGCTCCGCAACCAGGTCCCACGTCCGTCCCGTTCCGCCCACGTAGTGAATGAACACCAAGGTAGGCTCTTTGACTCCAATCTCCCGAAGGTTGAACTCGAGTCCGTTTGCACGCAGTTTTCGATTGATAAAAGAAATGGTCATGTCCGGATTCCGCATGAGTTTGTGCGGTTGAGGTTGATGGCAGTGCCCGCAAGTTAGAGGAAGCTGTTTATGGCAGAAATGACGTAATTGCGTCAAATTCTGCCATATTGCATTGACGTTCCCCTTTGAGCCGATCAGGGTAGCGCTGTGAGAAAGAGGAAAACGATGGTCTCGGATTGCCGTCGGTCCGTTTGGATGATCGTTTTTCCCGGCTTCGAACTGCTCGATCTAAGCGGACCGTTGTGCGCTTTGCACTTAGCGACCGGGCCAAATAGGGGCTCTTATCTTACCAGGGTTTTTTCGGTTCACGGCGGCAGCGTCGCGAGCTGCTCGGGCGTTCCCATTGACACCTCGAAAGCATTGCGCGGTGAGCGCCTGGACACACTCGTGGTTGCCGGTGGCCCGCCTGATTCTGCTATCGATTGCGCTGCCGATACTGTTGCGCTCATCAAGGACTTGGCGCCCCGGGCAAGGCGCGTCGCGAGCGTCTGCACGGGAGCTTTCCTGCTGGCTGCGGGCGGACTACTTGATGACCGTGTAGCAACGACCCATTGGAGGTTCGCGGCCGAACTGCAAAGACGTTTTCCGAAAGTGCGCGTCAACGCCGATAGGATCTATGCGAAGGATGGCAATGTCTGGACATCGGCTGGTATCACGGCAGGCATCGACTTGACGTTGGCTTTGATCGAGGACGATTTCGGTATCGATGTATCGAAGTCCGTCTCGAGGGACATGGTCGTCTATCATCGTCGATCGGGCGGTCAGTCGCAGTTTTCGACCATGCTTGAGCTCGAGCCGGCTTCCGATCGGGTCAGGGACGCATTGGAATTCGCCCGAGAGCATCTGCACGAGCCGCTTTCCGTAGAAAGAATGGCGGAGGTCGCACGGATCAGTGCGCGCCAATTCGCTCGTTTGTTCCTGAAAGAGACTGGCGATACTCCCGCCCGAGCAATCGAGCGGCTGCGCGTGGAAGTGGCCCTTCCTCGCGTACAGGAAGGAACCGAGTCGATCGAAATGATCGCTCGCAATGTCGGCTTCGGGGACAAGGACCGCATGCGCAGGGCGTTCTTGCGCATCTACGGTCAGCCGCCACGTGCGTTGCGGCGCGGACGGGGATAATGTGCGGCACGAACCGTCAGTGCGTCCGGTATCTTTGACCCAGCCAATGCCTGGAACGTCGGATCTCGAACAACCGATTTGAAAGAAATCGATTCAGGGTCACTGACAGGACGAGCATCAAGCGACGCAACCGACCTTCAAAAGTGTCCAAGAAGTGTCCAAGCAACCAAAATCTAGTTTGAGTAGGAATCGTGTAAGTGTTTCGAAATCAAGTGGCTGTCTCGCATGGATTCGAACCATGACAAAGTGATCCAGAGTCACTTGTCTCTTGCTTCAGTAGCTTCTCAAGAGTTTCGCGGCGGGAAGCCAGGTAAACAGAAATTGTCGAAAATTTCATTTGACAGCTTTCACGCCAAATTTCGACCGAATCGCTAGGTCACAAAAGTACAAGAAGGCGCATAAGGGTTCGCAAGCAGCGGCAATTTCGAAAAAATCAGTCTTCGGTAACGCTGCTATGTTGGCTGCATGCAACGGAAGAAATTGTCTGGGGCAGTTAATGGGGGTCACAGTGGCATGGCTATGGGCTGATCAAGATCGCAAGCTGTCAACTAAAAAAACAGTCACAGGCGAGTCACAAAAGAATCAAAAGCCGTCCGCGAGAGAGTCGGAAAATGTCGCGGTCCCGAAGGTCCCAAGAGAACTGGTGTAATTAGTGTAGTATTAAATGAAGACTATCTACGATCAGGACAGATCGATTGCGAGGTTTGCCGCGTCCAATGGCCGCCAATCACTGGCGCGAGGCTTAGAGTGAGGAGAAGTCCTTAGACGGTAAGCGGCACCCCCTTAATTCGCGGGCGCTAAATAGGAATCAAAATTTAGAGCAATGAGTGAGTCTGCCGCGCGTATAACCTTGTCCGCCAAGGGATTGATTATGAAGATCGTCGGCGACGTTTTGATAATCGAGACATCCGATCCCGATGAACTCCGTCGCGAGGTGGCTCGCGCACTCGGCAATGAACCGCTTACAGTGCAAGGGGCAGCCGGATACCTGAAGGTCTCAACGAGGACGATACGAAACTGGATTAAAGACGGCAAACTTGCTGCCACGCAATTAAATGGGGCCGGATATCGTATTCAGAAGCGGGACCTGGAACAAATCCAAACAGACATTTAGGCTATCTTTGTATCAGCACGCCGTCAGCGGCAAATGCATCAGAAATGGCCCCTGTTGACGTTGCGCCGGTATCGGGAGATTGATCCCAAACCACTTGAACCCCTCACCGGGGCGTTTGAGGTCCCAATAATTGCTCTTGATCATTTCTGGAGAGTTCCCGCTTTCGATGCTCACTAGTGGGATATTCCAAGTGATCGCAACCCGGTAGCTGCAAAATGAATGGCGCAGTGCGTTGCGACGCCATGGGATACCCGTTACCCGCCGAAGTCTGGCTGTCTCATCTTCGGGTTTTTTGAGAGAGATCACTGGTCCGGAATCGCGGCGCAGTGGCTGGAGAATATCGAAAAGCCGGTCGCAGATTGGCACCAGCCGGCGATCGTCCATTTTTGTCATGGCCGGAGTCAGGTCGATAATCCGCCTATCCCATTGGAAGCACTCCCAGGTGATGCGAAATATCTCGCCATCGATGCGGATGCCGGCCAGGCCGCCAAGCGCAAGCCACGGTAGCCATTCGATGCGCACGGCACCTAGGAACGACTCAAACTCCTCCGGACTAAACGTTGCGACGGGCTTGCGCTTTGTTTGGTCTCGCATCACCAGCTCGGCCTCAGTCTTTCTATCCCGATGGAGCGCGCGGAGGCGGATCTGGGCGTACCTGAACAGGGTGATTATTTCGGAGCGCAGATTATTGCGCCGCCGGCCAGTTGCTTTTTTCGCGTCCAGGAAGTCCTCGATTTCTTGAGACTGAATTCGGTCGATTGGCCGGTCAGCGCCGAAATGTGACTGAACTTGCCGCATATCAGCCTTGAGTTTATCGGTGTACGCCGCAGATCGGCTAGCCTTGGCCGCCAGGAACTTCTCAATAGCCTCACCCAGGGGCTGGCCGTTGGTAGAGCCTTTCGCCCTATGCCATTCTTGAAGAGCCTGCAGGACAGTGTATCCATGACTGGACGCTAGATCGCGCGCCTGGCTGAGCATTTCCCGGTCATCGAGATTAAACCTGCCTTCCCGATGCCGCTCTAGTTCCGCGATTTTTTGTGTCTGGAAAGTTTTGGCTTCCGCCAGGGACCCGCGCGAGGCGAAGCACCTCTTGCCGGTCTCGTCTTTCCAGACCACATGATAGCGGTGATCGCCTCTCTCATAGATGCCTACCGATAACGCCTTGCCGGCTGAGCGCCTTAAAGCCTTCCTGCTCATTGCCAGAGGAATGGCCAATTTTACGTCCGAAATCGATTTTTAAAATCTGTAGGGAAATCGATCAAAAGTGTGGCAAATTGTGGCGCGCGCGATGTTCTCCTCTGCTCGGGGGGGACTTGAACCCCCACGCCTTACGGCATACGCCCCTCAAACGTACGTGTCTGCCATTTCACCACCCGAGCGATGCGGCGGAGGGCAACTTGTATCATGGAGAAAGCTTCCCGCAAGTGATTCTTGAGCGGAGTAAAACTTAGGAACGCATCGAAATTCGAGCAGCTTATGAAGGGGGTATCAAGGCGATCTTGATTCCTTTGCGCGCCCAGGCGTGTTCAAGGACTTTCGACCAATCTTCCAGCGCGAATTCGTCGGTCACGATCTCTTTAACCTTCAGTTTGCCACTTTCGAGATAAGAGAGCGCGCGTGGAAAGGCATCGATTTGGGCAAATGATCCTTTGATTGTGATCTCGCGGCGGAACAAATCGAATGGATTAAACCGCACAGTCTCTTTTTCAGGATAAACACCATAGACGAGGATCGTGCCACCGCGCCGGGCAAACAGGAGGGTATCTTCACAGACAGCCGCTGAACCGGTCGCCTCAACGATGTAATCGAAACCGGTTGGGTTCAATTCCTGGAGGCGGGTCCGATGCTTTTCGGGGCTTTTGCGATCGATGGCGACGATTTCATCTGCGGCCAATCGGCCGGCTAATTCTAGTTTTGGCCCAGGCGGAGCAGCAACGACGAGGCGGCCGGCACCATTGAGTTTCAGTAATTGTGCCAGGACCTGACCGGTGGGGCCCGCGCCGAACAACAGGACATCGCTCCCCGGTTTCATCGCCAAGACCTCCATCCCGTGAACCGCGCACGAAGTTGGTTCAACCATGACAGCTTCGCGTGAGGAGAGATTGGTGATCGGAAAAATCCGGTCGGCTTTGATCCGAAGATATTCGGCAAATCCCCCATTTTTCGTGACACCGTACGCCTGCAAATTGAGGCACATCAGGTGATCGCCGCGGAGGCAGTAGAAGCAATTGCCGCACGACTCGTTACTGTTTGCGACAACGCGCTGGCGTTCGTTTAAGCCTTTGACCGCGCTGCCGAGTGCAACAATTTCCCCGGTAAATTCGTGGCCGGGGATCAGCGGAAAGCTGGGAGCGAATTCACCCTCGTGAATATGCAGATCGGTCCCGCAAAGTCCGCACGCGTCGATCTTTACCAGAACGTCGTCGGCTTCAATTTTTGGGTCAGGGACCTCCTTGTATTTAAATTGTCGTGGTGCTTCGTAAACGATGGCTTTCATTTGTTCAGGGACGATCTGTACTACCACTCGCTCGCAAACGCTTCGGAATCAATGCTTGCGCATGTTTTCCGCCGCTTCTTGCAGAGCGGACTGGGCCGAGGCCTGTCCGTTCGTTGCGAGCTGGAGAGCGGATCCGAGAGCGCTCCAGAATCGGCCCATCTCGGGGATGTTCGGCATGACTTCCCCTTCGTCGATGCAGATTTGCATTTCTTTCAGCAACGGATTGGCCTGAGCCAATTCCTGGGCAAGCGAAATGAGTGATGGAATACCGATCGGCTTTGCGTCATTCATTGCTTTGAGCCCCTGCTCGGCAGCGAGATAATCCTGGATGAATTCGCGAGCGATGTCCTGATTCGCGCTTGCCCGATTAATGTACGCGGCACTGACGCCGACAAAGGGCCGTGCCGGCTTGTCACCGCATCCCGGGACTGGCGCGACTCCAAAGTCGATTCCTGCCTTCATCAGGTTTGCCCAAGCCCATGGCCCGGAAATCAGCATTGCAAGCTTGCCCTGGCCCATCAAGTCTTCAGCAGTGCTGTAGGAGACACTCTTTGGAAGAATCCCAAGGTTCACCAATTTCAGAATCTCAGACAATCCTTGAATCGCTCCCGGCGTATCGACTCCGATATCTGAGAGGTCGTAAGTGCCCTTGTTTCTGGCGTAAATATAGGCACCTGCACTTGCCAGGATTCCCCACGAATAATACGCGCTCTTGTAATCCCACATGATGCAACCCACACCTGGATGCTCCTGTTTAATCTTCGAATTTTCTTCGACCAGATCAGAGAGATTCTTTGGCGGCGGGCCACTCAAGAGCCGCTTGTTATAAATCAGGGTAACGGTTTCCAATCCGATTGGAAATCCCCAGATCTGTCCCTTGTGAGCGACTGCTTCCCATGCCTGGGGGAGATATCGTGCGCGCGTCTCTTCGTTGACCTCGATCGGCGAAATCAGGCCTGCATCCGCCCACTCGCCAACTTTGTCATGAGCCCAGATGACGATATCCGGCCCTTTCCCGGCTTGAGCCGCTGTTGGGAAGCTGTCGGTGATATTTTGAGGGGCTTCGAGATGGACCTTAATTCCATATTTCTCAGCAAAGCTTTCTAATATCGGTTCGAGTGTTCGAGTCCGATCAGAGTCCATCCAGACCAGAAGTTCGCCGTTCGTCCAAGCAAATGCCTGAATTGCGGCGAAGCAGTATGCCACGATCAGAAAAAGTCTTTTCACGTTGGGGGAAACAGTGCCCATTGGTTAACCCTGGGATCGAATTAAACGCTTTTTCTTTGGTTAAATCAACAACTGCGCTACCCAAGGAATCTCCTGAGCATGAGCGGCGAGAGATTTTCTTGCTAGTCGGGCGCGGTCAAGCCCCCCGTGGCTTCCAGCCAATTTGCGATTTGAGTCACGATTCGGTCGACTCGGTTGTCTGTGACATCTACGACGAGTTTGGGCAAGATGGAGGCGTCGACGAACTCTTTCACCACCTCTTGTTCGCGAATGAAGATCGTCGCGTCCTCATATTGCGAAGGGTTGCTCGAGATTTTTAACCGGCGTTGGCGCGCTGCTTCGAACGAGTCCGGTTGCCGATAACAAAAGACCAGCCGAAATCCGAGTTTCGCCAAGCGTTTCTCGAGCCAGCTGAAATCATACCGTTTGTGGGCGTAAAACAGTCTCGAAGCCTGGGTCGAAATGTGAAACCGGTCAACGATCCACGAGTAATATTTGTAGAGCTCGAATAGCTTTGCCCATGTACGATAGGTTTCCAGGACGATGGACTCGTCCTCGGGTTCGAAATTGATCAGGCTCGCGCCCCAGGGCGCTTTTGTGAACCCGCTCCATTCGGCGGAAACGATGGGAGAATGATAGCGATATTTGCGTCTGCCGACGATTCGCGGATGTTCGTTAAGCGTGAGCGCAATATCTGTTTTGCCGGTCAGCCGAGTGCCTTCCAGAATGATCTTGGGGCAAAGTTTGGTCACCATTGGGGGCGGATTTTGCGGATGAGAAGACCGGGAGGGTTTCTGCAACGGCATATGGCATTGCTCCATCAAGTCAAGAAATAAGAGATCTTTTTAAGGAGTTTGTCGTTCAACGACTTATGGGGTTTCGTCCCCGGTTCTGTTCGCTCTTTGTGCAAAATGCAAAAACGGCTTTATTAGCTAGTGACTTGTCCTCGAATTAACATGAACTTTGTCAGAAGTCAGTTGGCTCTTTTTCAGGGCGATCCAAGCAGGGCAATTCCGCCAACGGCTGGTCTTGACCGCAACAAACTATGAGCTATTTCGGAGATACGACACAGGGTGTCTCTCGGTGAATTATCCGCCATTTGAGTTTCGGCAAATTCTGTTGGGCCTATGATCAGCAACACGTCACTTTGGCTCTCGCTTCGGAACCCGGTCTTCCGCAGGCTTTGGATAATTACCGTCGTTTCCGGGATCTGCGTTTCGGCTCACGATACAGCCGCGACCTGGACGATGAACACACTTACTTCGTCAAGGTTTCTGATTTCGCTGATGTCGACGGTAGCTTCTTTGCCTCTTTTTTTCTTCACTCTGCCCGCCGGCTCGTTGGCTGATCTTGTCGATCGCAAAAAGCTATTGTGTGTGATGAATTTCTGGCTGGCAATTTCGGCTGGGATGCTGGCGGTGCTGGGGGCATTGGGGCTCTTGAATCCCTTCGTCATTTTGGCATCCGTTTTTCTCACTGGGGTTGGGTTTGCGTTTAACGCGCCGGCGTGGAGTGCGCTCATCCCGGAGGTCGTTTCGAACGAGGAACTTCCATCGGCTGTGACTCTTGGTGGATTACAACTTAACGCCTGCGGCATCATCGGACCGGCCATTGCTGCATTGGTCCTGAGTCACTATCGATCGAGCTGGATATTTGGTGTAAACGCCTTGGTATTCCTACTGGCGGTCGTTGCAATCGCCCGTTGGAAGCGGAAAGAAAGACAATCTAAAATTCCGCTGGAAAACTTCTTCGAATCGATTGTCGGCGCAATCCGCTATGTTCGCTATGCGCCGGGGATCCAGGTGGTACTGACGCGCAACACACTGTTCTCACTTTTTATTTCGGTTATTCCCGCGTTGCTTCCGGTGATTGCGTTGAAGGAAGTCTTCATGAACTCGGCTGATCTCGGCCTCCTGTTCACAAGTATGGGGATAGGATCAGTGCTCGGCGCGATTGTCGTAATACCGAGAGCGCGCGCGCATTTTTCGCCAAACGCCCTGACGATCCTTGCGAGTATCCTGCTTGCGGTCGTTTTCGTCCTCATGGCGATGGTTCGGTCTACTCCTCTCTTTCTGGCAGTGGCAGCGCTGGCCGGGATCTCCTGGACTGTGGCAGCGTCCGAACTCTGGGTGGCGGGACAACGTGCGATGCCGCCGTGGGCGCGAGGACGTATGAACGCAACGCATATCATGCTTTCACAAGGAGGAATGGCATTAGGTGGCTTGATTTGGGGTGGAGCGGCTGCGTCCCTCGGCGCGAAGTTTGCCTTGCTTGCTGCCGCGGCGCTCCTGTTATCGAGTCTTGCACTCGCGTTTCCGCTTTCAATCGATTTCACCGGGAAAATGAATTTTGATCCGGCACCGCCATCGACGCAGTATCACACGCTACTTCACGTGCCCCATCCGGAAGACGGTCCTGTGGCAATCACAATTGAATTTCAGATTGACGCGGTAAACCGGTCCAAGTTTCTGGATCACATGCGCGAGGTTCGGTTAATGCACATGAGGAATGGAGCTTATAACTGGCGATTGGACGAGGATCTATCGGACTGGCACAGTTTTCGATTGGAAATGCTGGTCGCATCCTGGTCCGAGCATTTGCTCCAGCACGAGCGAATTACCAAGGAAGAACAGGAAAATCTTGAGGCTGCCTGGAATCTCGATGTCCGTCCGGATGGACCGACCGTGCGACACTTCATCTCGGTTGACAAAGAGCTCATGGGCGGAAGACGGCATAGTGCGGCTGACCGGCCTCCGGAAACCGCGTACGTTCGCCCTGTTCCGATTGTGAAGGCTGATGCCGAATCGCCTGTTTAAGTCCTTTTGAACAGCTGTAGTTTCCAAATAAGCCTGGGGACTCAAAGGCCTGAGCATTGGAAAGGCAGTGGCCGTTTTCCTTCAAGCGAAGAATGCGCTTTGCAACCGCTTCTGGAACCTGTCGACATTATCTGGTAACTAGTTAATTCGGCCCCCCTATGACAGCTAACTCTACTTGGACGGCGCTTCGGAACCCAGTTTTCCGAAGCATGTGGATTGCGAGCCTGATATCCGGCACCTGCGTTGCTGCCCAAGATACTGCAGCGACCTGGACGATGAATCGCGTGAGCATGTCGCCATTTTTCCTTTCAATGATGGCTACCGTGGCTTCACTCCCTTTCTTCTTTTTTACGCTCCCGGCGGGTGCGCTCGCCGACATGGTCGATCGCAAAAAGATGATGTTTACCATGACCATCTGGCTGGCAATTGCGGCTGGAATTCTCGCGATCTGCGGTTGGCTGCATTGGATCAATCCTTGGGTGCTTCTCGGAGCGGTATTTCTGATCGGAACTGGGTTCGCCTTTTATTCGCCGGCGTGGTCATCGATTCAGCCCGAGATCGTATCGAACGCGGAGCTTCCTTCGGCTTCAACACTCGGTGGTTTGCAGCTGAACATATCAGGCATCATCGGTCCGGCGTTGGGAGGACTTTTACTGCGGTTCGTGAGTCCGAATGCCGTTTTTGCCATTAATTCGGTCTGTTTCCTCCTTTTACTGATTGCCATCCAACGTCTGAAACGGCCAAAGCCAGCTTCAGTGCTGCCATTGGAAAATTTCGTGGAATCATTCGTCACGGCGATCCGTTATGTCCGATATGCACCTGGCATTCAGATTGTCGTGTTCCGCAATCTTTTATTCGCGTTTTTCATCTCGATCATTCCCGCACTGATACCGGTTGTCGGTTTAAAAGAACTCCATCTGGATCCGTCGAATCTGGGTTTGGTCTTCACCTGTATGGGAATCGGTTCAGTCCTGGGGGCAGTTTTCATTTTACCGTGGGCTCGTGGGAAATTCAGATCGAACTCGGTCACGATTTTCGCAAATGTTTTAGTGGCGATAGTCTTTTTACTGATGGGCACGGTCCACTCGACGGCGTTGTTTTTCGTCGCGGCGGGCCTTGCCGGGACCGCCTGGACGATGGCGGCATCAGAACTTTGGGTAGCCGGTCAGAGAGCGATGCCGGGTTGGGCGCGCGGCAGGATGAACGCGACCATTATTATGAGCGCTCAAGGCGCTCTCGCACTTGGCGGGGTGGTTTGGGGATCATCCGTTTCGATGTGGGGAGTGAAAGCAACCTTGATCACGGCCTGTCTGTTGCAACTCGCGTCGCTGCTGGTGCAGCGTTGGCTTTCAATCGATTTTACGCGCGAACTGGATTTCGAGCCTGCCCCGGTGGACGGACCCTCTCAGAAATTAATGCATGTTCCTTCTCCTCATGACGGTCCGGTTGCTGTCATGATCGATGTCGAAGTCGATTCGAAAGTGGGCAGGAGTATGATCGAAATTCTTCGGGAGGTTCGCCTAATCAATTTGCGTAACGGCGCGTTTAGCTGGCGGCTTCACGAAGATCTCGGAACACCGAATACATATCGAGTGGAAATGATGTACCCCTCCTGGACCGAGTATCTTCTGATGGAAGAACGTCTTACCAAAGCCGAGCGAGAGGTCCTGGAGAAAGCGCGCTCTCTACATGTCGGTTCGAAGCCGCCGATTTACCGGCATTTCCTCTGCGTGAACAGGGAGTTGCATGCCCAGCGACACACGGTGGCAAGACCATCGACAATGCCTGAGGCACCGCTGGGGATCGACAAGGCTACCGCTTAGCGAGAAGCTCTCACGGCTCCTGAGGATTTCAGGCACCCTTGTTCAGCGCCTGGGCGAGTGCGTGCCAGCCAAGCGTGGCGCACTTCAAGCGTTGGGGAAACTTCTTAACGCCTCCGAACGCCTGCAAGTTCCCCAGACCAACTGAGGAGGCTGTTTCCTTTGTCAGAAAATCAATAAAGGACTCTTTCAGTCTCAGGGCGTCGACGACCGGCTTTCCTTTTACTTGCGTCGTCATCAACGAAGTGGATGCCATGCAGATCGCGCACGCTTGTCCTGTAAAGCGGATCTGGTCGACCTTGTGATCGGTTGACTCCGTCACAAACACAGACACTTCATCTCCGCAAGATGGATTGTACCCTTCGCCCTTGGTGGCAGGAGGGGGGAGTTCGCCAAAATTCCGGGGCCGCTTGGAATGATCCAGAATGATCGTCTGATAGAGTTCGTCGAGTTCCATTAATCTCCAAAGTATCGAATAGCATTTTCGAGAACTTCGATCAGACGGTCGATTTCGGTTTCAGTATTGTAAAAGTAGAAACTCGCCCTGGCCGTTGCCCGAAGCCCAAGTTTACGCATAAGCGGTTGAGTGCAATGATGGCCACCTCGCATCGCAACTCCGAACTGATCCGCGTAGGCCACAAGATCGTGCGCGTGAATCGATCCTAACTGAAAACTGACCAGCCCCGCACGATCGGTGCGTGGTCCGAGAATGCGGATTCCTGGTAACGTAGAAAGCCGATCGTAGGCCAATTGGGCAAGGCGGTGATCGTATGACTGGATGGCGGGTCGGCCGATTTTATCGAGGTAATCCAGCGCAATGCCTAAACCGATTGCGCCTGCAATATGAGGTGTGCCGGCTTCAAAGCGATGCGGGCCCGGCTTCCACTCGGCCGATTCGAACGTTACCCGCGAAATCATTTCGCCTCCGAATTGATATGGTTCGAGATCTGCCAACAACTCTGGCCGCCCGTACAGAACGCCTATCCCGGTCGGTCCGCAGCATTTGTGGCCGGAAAACACGAGGAAATCGCATCCGAGGTCCTGCACATTTATCGGAGCGTGCCCAGCGCTTTGGGCTGCGTCCACGAGCGTGACTATCCCGTGCCGGCGCGCAACGCTGCAGATTTGTTTTACCGGGTTTACACAGCCAAGGGAGTTCGAGACGTGAGTAAAGGCGATCAAGCGAACGTTGCTCTCTTGGAATCGGTGTTCGAGGACCGACCAATCGATGTTGCCTTCATCACCATCGATCGGCAGGTATGCCAAAGTTGCGCCGGTTTTCCGGGTGATGATCTGCCACGGGATCAGATTAGCGTGGTGCTCCATCTCGGTGATTAATACCGTGTCGCCGCGCCGCAGATGAGCGGTGCCCCAGGAACTTGCCACCAGATTGATTCCTTCGGTGGTGCCACGCGTGAAAATGACCGAATCGGAGGAGTCTGCCCCCAGAAACCGCGAAACGACATTCCGCGCATCCTCGTACTGCTTTGTGGATCGACTGCTCAGTTCATGAATTCCGCGATGAACATTCGCGTGGTCTTTTCGATAGTACCGATCGATCGCGTCGATTACACAGGTCGGGTGCTGGGTCGACGCCGCATTGTCGAAGTATACCAGCGGATGCCCGTTCACTTTCTGATCCAGAATAGGAAAATCGGCTCTATAGCTGCTTGCCGGAAAATCGCTTACCACGTGCAGACTTTCGACCCGCGGTCTCGATCGTGCAAACCACTTAGAAGCCTGCTTCGCTTCCAACCGCCGAAATCTCTATAGCGTCGACTGTAAACCGAGGCGACAGTCGGCAAAACGAAGTGCTCTTCAATCTTGAGCACCATAACCTCGGACGATCATCGTTCTTTCGATCGCTAGTCTGAGAAGTGACAACCGACAGTGACAACTGAGATTGTAGGAGCTGTGAATCTACCCAACGCGATGGATCCGATATCGGCAGGGTTGCCGCATCGTGCACCGTTTGTCTTCATCGAATCCGTCCAAAGCCTTGAGCCTGGCGTTTCAGCGTATTGCTCGAAGACGTTTGCAAAAAGCGAAACTTTCTTCGAGGGCCATTTTCCCGGGAATGCGATCGTACCCGGGGTACTCTTAGTGGAAGGTATGGCACAAACTGCTGGGTTAGCAGTCGGTGCGCCTGGAAAAATGTACCTGCTTGCCGGAATTCGATCCATGAAGTTTTTGCGTTCGGTTCGTCCCGACGAAACTATCTGCTTTACCGCTCGTAAACTGGGCGATATCGGCGGACTGGTTCAATGTGCGGTTGAAGCACGTGTCGGAGAAGATTTAGCGGCCGAAGGACAGATTATCCTGTCGGAGGTTGTGCCGCATCAAAACTGATTTAAAAGAGCGATTTTGCGGAAAAAACCGGACCAATTTGAGAAATCTAGCCAACACAGGAAACCAACGACGGAGTTAAAGATGAGAAGTATTACTATTGCATTGTGCGCGATCGCGCTGGTTGCGGTGCCATTGGCATCATCTCAAGCGCAGCTCGTTGTGCCGAAGGCAGGAGACCAGTTGCCGACGCTCTCCTTGAATTACCTCGGGCCGCAAGCTCAGCTTACTGGGAAACCGCTGCTTGTAGAATTCTGGGCAACCTGGTGCCCTCCGTGCCGCAAAAGCATTCCGCACTTGAATGAGGTGTACTCGAAATACAAATCCAAAGGACTGGAAATCGTCGGAATTACCGACGAAGACGCAGCGACTGTAAAGAAGTTTCAGTCGCAGATTCCGATGGACTACAAAGTGGCAATCAACACGCCGCAGTCGATTTACGAGCAGTTCGGCATTCAATACATTCCGACCGCTTTTCTAGTCGATAAATCGGGCAAGATTGTTTGGACCGGCCAGCCGTTGGAGCTCACCGAGGATCAGATCAAATCCGTTCTAAATTGAATAAGCGCCGCCCGATAGATCGACGGTGATGTTGCTAGCGCAGGAAGGGATTGGTGTGCCGCTCTCGGCCGATACTGGTTTGAGGGCCATGGCCGGATAGAACGACGGTTTCGTCGGGAAGCGGGAGGAGCTTTTCCCGAATGCCGCGAATCAACAACGTATGATCGCCTCCCGGCAAATCGGTGCGCCCTATGCCTCCTGCAAAAAGAACATCTCCGCCGAAGAGGACTCCATGTTCGGCGGAATAGAAGCAAAGGCTCCCAGGACAGTGCCCCGGGACGACGAGAACGCGAAAGGGAACGCCACAGAACTGGATCTGAGGCGACTCTTCGATCAGAAAATCGGGTTCAACCGGCTCCGCCTCAAAAAAAAATCCCAGTCTTTTGTAGAAATCCGGGTCGGTCATCATCGGGATCCCATCCTTATGAAATGCGACCTGACAATTGGAGGCCCTCTTGATCTTGGCCGCATCATCGAAGTGGTCGATATGCCCATGCGTGATCAGAAGCAGGTCGACACGCACCCCAAGTTCTCCGACCCAATCCGATGAACCAGTCGGTGCGTCGATCAACAAATTTCCGTCCGGCGTTTGAACCAGATAAGCGTTCGTGTCAAAAATACCGCCGGTAAAAGTTTGAAAGTGAAGCATTATGGGTTCAGTCGGTGCCGTCAAATCTGTAAGGTGGCATCTCGGACGCAAACGCGTGCCCTTTGGTATATTCGTTTTTCCACTGACGAACAAGCAACGGATCATCCGTATAGCGACAGGACGCGAACATCACTGCTCGGTTCAAGCAGTACAATCTGGAGATTCAGGAAACTCAAATTGATGACGGTTTCAGCGCATCAGAGCGCTCAGCCAATTTGGCAAAATTGAAAATTCAAGAGCATGACTCCGGTTTCATTGCGAGAAATTGATTACTTCGAGCTTGCTCAAGAGATGAGCCTGAAAGGATTTCGGGTGAGTCAAGTCGCAGCCAGCGACCCAGAAGTTTATCGATGGGAGTTTTCGGACGAGATGACTGATACGCACGTCTGGATTTACCCATTCAACAAAGAGGTTTTGGTGATCGAAGGATTGGCAGAAGAGAAATTGCCTGAACAGGAATCCTTCGACCATGTACCGACTACCTCTCAGACGAAGTTCGCCCGTTACTGGCGGTTGTACGAGATTCTGAGGAGGTTTGCGTACAGCGGAGATGAGCTGATTTAACCTTGAGCGAAAGCGATCTCATTCGGGCTGAGATTTTCGCTCGGAGATTGAGACCAGAGTGGCAAATTCACAGACGGGGCAGAAATCAGGATCGTTCTCCACAGCTTTACGCCATTATTACAAGTGTGTAATCGGGGACCGTCCTGTAAACAGAAAAGTTGCAGGCTCTCCACCACGATTGCATAGTGGCAAGCGAATATCTGTCAGGAGTCTAAATAATTTTTTAATGGGAAGACCAAAGCATTGTGAAGAGAGAGTCTCAGATTTGGAATCCGTCAGACATCAGGCTTGGGGCGTAAATACCGTCTCTGTTGTGTCAGGTTGCACTCTTGTCGCCGCATGAAAACTACTCGTATCGCTGTTTTTGCAGTCCTCGTTCTATTCAACTCGACGTGCGCGTTCGCACAAGAGAAACCGAACACCGCCGATCCACATCAGATCGCTATCACGGTCGGACGTCTGCTTGAGCAAGGGCACTATACCAAGCAAAAGCTGGACCCGGAGATGTCCAAGCGAATCCTTGAGACCTATCTTGAGGATCTGGATTACAACAAACTCTTTTTCACTCAGGAAGACGTTGATCAGTTCAATCAGAAATACGGATCAAACCTCGGAGACAGCATCTTGCTGGGGGATATCCAGGCTGCGCGCGACATTTACGCCGTATTCAAAACCAGGGTCGAGGATCGAGTTGCCAAAGTCCGTCTTTTACTAAAAAAGGACTACACATTCAAAAGCAGTCGGACAATCGCTTTGGACCGCCGCAAGGAACCGTGGCCGGCCAATGCCGCGGAGGCTGACGCGCTTTGGAGAGACCGGATCGAAGGCGAGTTGCTCCAGGAGAAACTGAACAAATTCTCTGTGGATCCCGGTCCAAAGGTCGTTGGGCGCCGGTACGATCAGCTCTTGAAAAGTATCGACGAACGGGATGACGACGACTTGGTTCAGGTCTTTTTGAACGCAGTTGCCCAGTCCTACGATCCGCACTCGGAATATCTTGGACGTTCTGACCTCGAGAGTTTCGAGATCAATATGCGCCTCTCGCTCACCGGAATCGGCGCCGAGCTCCGGTCTGAGGACGGATACGCGAAAGTTCAGCGACTCCTTCCCGGTGGGCCCGCGGAGATGAGCGGAAAAATGAGCGTTGGCGATCGAATCGCGGGCGTTGCGCAAGGCAAGGATGCGTTTGTCGACACGGTTGACCTGAAGCTCGACAAGGTAGTGGAAATGATTCGAGGCAAAAAGGGGACTAGCGTGCGCCTCCAGATCATTCCTGCAAGCACGACCGATCCATCCAAGCGCAAAGTCGTCGAACTGGTCAGGGACAACGTGAAATTGACGGAGCAAGAAGCGAAGGCCGAAATCATCGAAAAAGACCTTCCAGATGGTTCGATCCAAAAGCTCGGATGGATCACCTTACCGTCGTTTTACCAGGATATGGAGAAATCGCGCACCGGGAAGAGCACTTCTCGGGACGTTGCAGCCCTCTTAAAGAGACTTGAGCAGGAGCAGATACAAGGGTTGGTCGTCGATTTGAGGAAAGACGGAGGTGGTTCGCTGGATGAGGCAATCAAAATGAGCGGATTGTTTATCAATCAGGGACCCGTTGTTCAGGTTAAGGACGCAAATGGAGATATCGACGTCCTGAAGGACCGTGAAGGAAACGCTCTCTATTCTGGGCCAATGATCGTTCTAGTCAACAAGCTCAGCGCCTCCGCCAGTGAAATCTTTGCCGCTGCGATGCAGGATTACGGCAGAGCATTGATTGTCGGAGACTCGAGCACATTCGGCAAAGGTACCGTGCAGACAATGCTGGAATTGGGGCGGTTCATGCCGATGCTTGGGAACTCTTCGAATGATGCCGGAGCGCTCAAGCTAACCGTTCAAAAATTCTACCGCGTTGCGGGTGGATCGACTCAGCTGCGCGGGGTTGTATCTGACGTCAAACTCCCGTCGGTGACGGACAATAACGAATTTGGTGAGGCCGGTCTGCAGCATCCATTGCAGTATGACGAGGTTGAACCTGCTCCCATCGACGTTACCGCAAATCGAAAGGCTCTCTTCGTTGACGATTTACGCCAACGTTCCGCTAATCGTATCGCACAAGATCCTCAATTCCAGGATATTACAGAAGACACCCGGCAACTGGACGAGAAATTGAAGGGTAATCGCCTGTCGTTGAATGAGAGCACGCGGCGGGATGAAATTGCCCAGGAAGAAAAGCAGCGTACGAAAGAAGAGGACGACCGTAAAAAGGCGGAAGCAGACGATCACACGAAGGATTTTGAGTTGACCCTCGCGGATGTGGACAAACCGGAGTTAAAGCTGATTGAACATAAGCCGGACCCGGCAGCGGTCGCGAAATCGGACAAGGCCAAGACAGACCACTCGACCGACAATCCGGTGGAGGCTGCGTTGGATGACGATGACTCGTCGAAGTTGGCGGACAGCGATCCCGGCAAACGCGAAACGCTCAATATCCTCTCCGATTTGATTGATCTATCGAAACTGCCGAAGACCGTGGGACGCTGAGCGGGAGAAGAGATGTCAGTGTTGGTTGTCGGGGTCAGTAGCCAGTGTCGGTTGTCAGTTGTCAGTCGCAGAGTGAATTGGAAGAACGCTACGTAGCGTAGGCGGCCTATTGAAGGCAGAAGTAAGAGGGCACTATTGCAAGGCGGGGCGCCGAGGGGAGATGCTACGAGGTTGCCCAACAGGGGTGCTCCTCCCGTCCCTCTTTTAGATCAAACGGCACCGCGAGCGTCGCTATTGTAATTTGCGACTGCCACCGCCTCTTCCAGATCGATGGTGCCGTCGAATAAGGCTCTGCCGATAATCACTCCGTAAAGGCCCGGCATTGCTGCTAAATGCTTCACATGCTCGAGCGTAGCCACCCCGCCGCTGGAGATGATGTTGCACTTCGTGCTATCCAGAATCTTCTCCAAAGCGGGAAAATTTGGACCGATGAGCGTCCCATCGGTCGCGATATCAGTGAAGATAATTGTCCGGACACCGAGTTTCTCTACCATCCGAATGAAATCGAGGACATCAATCGAAGTCACTTCGGTCCAGCCGCGAACCGCTACGTGACCGTCCCTTGCATCGACACTGACAGCGATTTTGTCTCCCCCGAACCTGTTAACCAGGTTTTCCAGAAGAATCGGACTATCGACAGCTCCAGTTCCCAGAACGACTCTCGAAACTCCTGCTTCAATGAATGTCGTGGCCGCTTCCAGTGATCGTATTCCACCTCCGACCTGCACCGGAATGTTGAGGGTGCGAACAAGGCGTTTGATCATGTCAATGTTTCGAGGCTCGCCTGTGAATGCCGCATTGAGATCCACGACGTGCAGGCAGTTGCCGCCTTCTTCTTCCCAGCGTCTGGCAAAACCGAGCGGGTCATCGGAATAGACCGTCTTATCTGTGAGTTTCCCCTCACGCAAACGCACCACCTGCCCGTCCAACAGGTCGATCGCTGGTAATATGATCATGTTAGTGAACTAACAAACTGGCGCAGAATTGCCAATCCGTTCTCCTGACTTTTCTCCGGATGAAACTGCGTCGCCAACAAATTTTCGGTGACGACCGCGGCCGCAAACTCTTCTCCATACTCTGTGGTGGCCGCAATGATCGATCGATTTTCAGGCACCGGATAATACGAATGGACGAAATAAACGAATGGATCCTCAGGGAGTTCCGAGTAGCGATCCCAAGCTGCTTTCGTCCATTTCAGCCGGTTCCAGCCGATTTGAGGCACTTTCAGGCTGCCATGAGGGAATCTCCGTACCACGCCGTCGAAGAGCGCCAGACCTTCGATGCCCGGAGACTCTTCGCTTCCTTGAAACAACAGCTGGTAACCGAGACAGATGCCAAGAAACTGGTTTCCGTTCTGCAGCCATTCGCGTATCGGCTGAAACAGCCCCCGTTCCTGAAGCTGGTGAACCGAGTCACCAAACGCTCCGACACCCGGAAGCACGAGACCGTCCAGGTTGGAGGGTATTGGCCCAGCCACTACCGGTTCGATTTGGGCGCCGACCGCTTCTAAAGCCTTTGCGACACTCCGTAAATTGCCGGATCCGTAGTCGACCAATCCGATCTTTGGTTTCCTGTTCACAATGTCCCTTTTGAGCTCGGAATGCCCGGCACGCGACTATCGATTTGACAAGCTTGGTCAAGTGCCTTGGCCAGACCCTTAAATATCCCTTCCGCCATATGGTGACTGTTTCGTCCTCGAATCACGTCGACGTGCAGATTCAAATTGGCGTTGGAACTGAACGCCCGCAGAAATTCTTCCACGAGCTCGAAAGGAAATAGGCCGATCGATGCGGCGTTCGAAGGCATTGCATAATGCAAATAGGCCCTCCCGCTCAAATCAAGAGCGACCTGGACCAATGTTTCATCCATCGGAAGCAGAATCGAACCATAGCGCTTGATGCCACTCTTGTTGCCCAGGGCCTGCACCAGGCATTTACCGAGCATGATCGCCGTGTCTTCGACGGTGTGATGGTAATCCACTGCGACATCCCCGCGAACATCGATCTTCAAGTCGAACAGACTGTGCCGGCTTAGCAGCGTGAGCATATGATCGAAAAACGGGACCCCGGTTTGAACGGTCGAAATGCCTGAACCGTCGATGGTGAGGTCGACGGAGACATAGGTTTCTGCGGTTTCTCTTTGCAGGGAAGCGTGCCGGGTCGGACTCATTGGGCGGCCAACATACCACAAAGCAGTGGCTGACCAAAGCAGGAATCGGGGGGAGCAGACCGTAGCGCAGGAATCACTTGCATTGATCGATTTTGCAAGTAAGTACTTGCATGCGAAATACTACCGTTCCGGCGGAGCGTAAGCGCCTTGCAGGTTCTTCCGTCGATCAGACGAGGGAACGCCTGCTTGATGCCGCCGTCGCAACCTTTTCCAAGGACGGTATCCGGGGGGCAACCACACGGGAGATCGCTCGCAAAGCGCGCGTGAATGAGGTGACGCTGTTTCGGCATTTCAAAAGTAAGGAACAGTTGCTTGGCGCGGTGCTTAAGCGAGGGATGTCCTCCGAGGTGGAGGTTTTGGATAAATTTTTCTCCTGGAAAGAGAACCTTCGGGAGAGTCTCGCGAACTATGCGAGGCATTACTATTACCACATGGAGAAGAAAAAGGGGATCGCCCGTGCTTACCTCTCCGAGGCGCAGTTATTGCCCAGGTCGATGCAAACGATGATTGCAGATGTGATTCGTCCGGTTCGTGAAAGATTAATCGGCATTCTGGTGGATGCGCAGAAAGCGGGAGCGGTTCGCAGCGATGTGAATATCGAATGCGCGCTGGACGCGTTCAAAAACGCTCTTTACGCAGGCATGCTCCGACAGGGGACCCTTCTCCCATGTAACTACACGACAGACGATTATATCACGACCGTGTCCGATATTTTTCTCCGTGGGATCGAGAAACGCGACAACTGAACCCAAGACAACAGCAATATGGCACAGCAACTTGAAGTCGCTCCGGCAGAGACACGTTCCTCCACGGGAAGCAGCGGCAGATCTGAATTGGTCGACAAAACACCCGTTGGACACTCGCCGAGACGCGTTTTTTTGACTCTCGTCGTCGCGCTGTTATTTTCAGCGGCCGTCATTGGCGTTTTAATCTATTTAGTCAATTCGGCAGCGTCACAATCAACCGATGACGCGTTTATTGATGGGCACATCATCCCGGTATCGGCGAAGGTCGCCGGACGCGTACAATCGGTTCATATACTCGACAATCAGTCGGTAAAGAAGGGGGATATGGTCGCTGAGCTTGACCCGCGCGACTTCGAAGCCGCGACGCGACAGCGAGCGGCCGCTTTGGAGAGCTCGCAAGCCCAGGCTGCGGCCGCGCAGGCCGCCTGGGACGAAGCGATTGCGCATGTCGCAACGGAGCAGGCAACCGTCCAATCAGACCAGGCCACGGCGGCTGCGGATTCGGCACAAAATGACAAGGCGCAGAGCGACCTGAAGCGCAACGAAGACCTCTTCAAAACGAGGGTGGTGGCAGCCCAGGACCTCGACCAATTTCGCGCGACCGCAAAATCTGCGCAGGCAACTCTCGACGCAGCCAACAAAAAGGTTCTGAGCGACGAAGCCCAGGTCAACGAGGCGCGGGCAACGGTTAATGCGTATCAGGGCCTGGTTGACAGCGTCAACGCGCAGATCCACGAGTCCGATGCCAATCTATCAACGGCGAAATTGAATCAATCCTATACAGCGATCGTGGCGCCTGAAGACGGGTGGGTCACCCAGAAATCGGTGGAACCGGGGGCGTATGTCCAGGCTGGACAAACTCTTTTTGCTCTTGTGCAGAAAAATGTTTGGGTCACTGCCAATTTCAAAGAAGATCAGATCCGCCGGATGCGTCCCGGTCAAAATGTGGAAATCGAGATAGACGCCCTGCATGGCGAGAAATTCAAAGGCCACGTCGACAGTCTTCAGGCTGGGAGTGGCGCCCGGTTTAGTCTGCTTCCGCCACAGAACGCTACGGGCAATTACGTCAAGGTGGTGCAGCGCGTTCCGGTTAAAATTTTGTTCGACGAGCCATTGAATACCGGGTCCGGTCTGCCTTTAGGCCCGGGTGAATCGGTCGTGCCGACCGTCGAAGTCGCATCGGTGGAGTATTCGCCGGTAACCGTAGGAATCGCGTTGGTTATACTGGCAGGCGGCCTCTTTTTCATACTGAGCCGCGGTTTGGGAAGCAAACCGAAGGGGTCAGCCAAATAGGGCCACTCCCTTCAAACGCGAAATGTCTGCAACAATGCCCGCCGGCGCAAAACCCGCCGTTAACCCCTGGTTCATCGCCATCGCAGTCATGTTGGCAACCTTCATGGAGGTCCTTGACACCTCCGTTGCCAATGTCGCGCTGAATCACATCGCGGGTAACCTATCGGCAAGTACCGACGAAGCGACATGGGTCCTGACCAGTTACCTGGTCTCGAATGCGGTTGTTCTGCCGGCAACTCAATGGCTGAGCCGGTTCTTTGGGCGTAAGAGGTTCCTGATCACTTGCATCGTCATTTTTACCATCTCCTCTGCGCTGTGCGGATTGGCGTCCAGTTTGGGGATGCTCATTCTCGCGCGGATTATCCAGGGAGCAGGGGGAGGCGCTCTGCAGCCCATCGCGCAAGCCGTTCTCCTGGAGAGTTTCCCTCCGGAGAAACGCGGATCGGCAATGTCGATTTACGCAATTGGTGTTGTGGTGGCGCCGATTCTTGGACCGACCGTCGGTGGGTGGTTGACCGACAACTATTCATGGAGATGGGTGTTCTACATCAACATTCCCATCGGAATTCTGGCGGTCATTCTTTGCTCGATTCTTCTGGAGGATCCCGCCTACATGAAGGATGCCCGGCCCGGAAGGATCGATTTCATTGGGTTCGGTTTGCTGACGATCTGGATTGGATGTTTGCAGGTTATGCTCGATAAGGGACAGGATGCAGATTGGTTTTATTCAAGGTTTATTCAGGTTCTGGCTTGGGGTGCGTTGATTGGCTTTATCGCGTTTGTCGTCTGGGAACTCCGGGTGGAACATCCGATCGTAAATCTGCGGATTTTACTGAACACCAATGTGGCGATCGGCTGTCTGCTTTTATTCCTGGTCGGCGCGATTCTTTACGGAACAACTGCGGTTCTGCCACTTTTTCTGCAGAACCTGCTTTCCTATACTTCATTTAGTGCAGGGCTTGTATTGAGTCCTCGCGGCTTCGGCGCTATTATCGGGAGCATTGTTTCGGGCCGGATTCTGGCGAGCGCGAAAATCGATGGACGCGCCTGGATCGCGGGTGGGTTTGCAATTCTCGCTTTGACGATGTGGATGTTCGGTAACCTCACAACCGATGTTGCGCCTTCCAACTTTATTGTTCCAATTATCATCAGCGGATTCTCAATCACTTGCATCTTTGTCCCGATGACGACATTTTCAATGGCGACCGTTCCCCGCGAGAGTCTGGGAGAAGCAACGGGGCTGACGAACCTTCTTCGAAACCTTGGCGGCAGCGTTGGAATTTCCGCGATCACAACTCTTGTTTCACGGAGCACTCAAACACATCAGGCGCTTCTGGTAGGGCAGTTGTCTCAGTACAATCCTGTTTTCAACGATCAGATCGCGAAAATACAAACGGCACTGACGCCCCAGGTCGGGGCGTATGCCGCCCACAATCAGGCGTACGGACTTGCCTATCAGACGTTGCTGGACCAATCGTCTCTGAGTGCGTATATCGACCAATTCCGGCTTCTGGTCATCATCTGCCTTCTCTGCGGCCCGCTGGTGTTCTTGTTCAAGAAGCCGGCTCGCAGGCCGAGCCGATCCGAAATTGCTGCCGCTGCTCATTAGTCCGGCTTCGGACATTCTACAAAGCTAAGGTCGCGAACGCGATTTCGGGAACGAGCGACGACGATGAGTTTGAGGAGGATTGGATGCTCGTAGACCAGGAGGACAGCTGGTGCTACAATGGCGAAATAACCAGTTCAACCGAGACATCGCGATGCCTAGCGAACAACCTGTCGCTGTAGCCAAAAAAAGAGTTCTTGTTGTTGAAGATCATCCGCTTTTCCGCGAACGGCTGATTGAGCTTATCAATTTCGAACCGGATCTGGAAGTGGCCGGACAAACAGGCACGGCGAAAGATGCAATCGAGCTTATCCTGAATAGCTCGCCGGATCTTGCGATCGTCGATATCACGCTTCAGGGAACAAGTGGGCTTGAGCTCATCAAGAGCATCAAAGCGCTTTCAATCGGTCTTCCGGTCCTCGTGCTTTCGATGCATGACGAATCACTTTACGCGGAACGAGCTCTCCGTGCAGGTGCCGGCGGGTATATCACAAAAAATCAGGGAGCGAATGAGATTTTGTCCGCCATTCGCCAAGTGCTTGGCGGCGAAGTCTATCTTTCACAACAGATGACGTCCGGTTTTCTGAAGCGGCTCACTGAGCACAGTGTTAGCAACACTCCGAGTGCGGTCGATCGACTGACCGATCGCGAACTCGAAGTTTTGGACTTAATTGGAAGAGGGCTTACGACGCGCGAGATAGCTCAGCGACTTGAACTGGGCGCCGTGACGATCGATACCTATAGGGCCCGGATAAAGGAAAAGATGAAAATGCGAAATGGGACGGAGTTACAGCATTTCGCCATCAGATGGGTCCGCGAGCGTGAGTGAAATCGGCTGAATGAGCCGGCGGAAGCCAGCGCTCACACGTCGGATGAGACTTGTACGATTGACCTCGCGGTTTGAGGCTTCGTAAGCGTGGTTTGATTTCCCTCACCGCCCGCGTCTTACTCTCTCCGTGGACTATCTCGTAAATGTTCTTCGGACGCAGCCGCGATTTCTTGTGCTCGTCGAGGCCGTCGCTCTAGCTGTCATCATCGCATTTTTCGACTATGTGACTCCAAACGAACTTTCCGTGTGGCCCTTTTATTCAGTCCCAATCTTGTTGGTGACATGGCTGGGCGACAGGAAATTGACGGTCATCTTCGCAATGATCAGCACCTTGGCCTGGTGGTTGGTGGATCGAGCGACTGGCCACTTTTATCCAAACGAATGGCTTCGTGTCTGGGACGGGCTCGTCCGATTGATGTTCTTTTTTCTCGTGATCTTTGCTGGTTGGACCGTAATCCGACAGCGCAAAGCCTTTCGGGCCAGGCTGGAGTTGCTGGAGCGATCTCAGCAACTTGAAAAAGAAATCATTGGTATCAGCGAACGGGAACAACAACGCATTGGACGCGATCTTCACGACAGCGTGTGCCAGTATCTAGCAGCAATCGGGTTCACTGCTTCCATGCTAAAAAGGCAACTCGAGAAAGAATCAAATTCTCTTTCCGGAATGGCTGCAGAAATCGCGAATCTTCTTCAAAATGCCTCCCGGCTTACTCGAGATCTTGCTCGTGGACTTTCTCCTGTGGATCGTGACGAAGGGGGGCTCGAAGCCGCGCTTCAAGAGCTCGCGGAGAGTACTTCCAAGATCGCCGGCATTCCATGTTCGTTTGTCTGTACAGAAGCGGCGGTAGTTTTCGACAACGAGAAAGCCATTCATTTGTTTCGCATCGCGCAGGAAGCTTTGGGAAACGCACTCAAACATAGCCAGGCGAAAAGCGTGACCATTGCACTCGAGAATGATGGTGACATGTGCAGCCTTCGCATATCCGACGACGGCGTCGGGTTTATACCCAAAACCGGCGAGCGACAGGGGATGGGCCTTAGCATCATGCAATACCGGGCACGAATGATTTCTGGTGACCTCGAAATTCGAGCGAACCAGCCAACCGGAACGGTTGTGAGTTGCACGATAGGTGAATCTAAAAGGAATCTAGCCTGAAACTTTTAATGAGCACGTCGATCAGCGCCCATCCTATCCGGATTCTCGATTCCCGGTCCTTCTGATGCAGGGCATGCACATGCCAGAAGCTTCGGGTGTGCAATGTTCGGTGGAACACCCCAGATGGGGAGCGCTTTAAAACGAGAAGTCCAAGTTTGCTTTTCGCCTGGAACGAGACCCTCCACGAGCGTTCCAACCAGGGAGGTCAGGGAACGGGCAACGCAAGTTGTTTAGCCGGGTCGCCAGCACTGCTGAAGCGGGTCAGGTAGCTGATCCTGCGGTGCGAAGGTTTGCATCCAAAAGATTCGTTTTGACCTTTCTCGAGAGAGCATAACAAGGCTCACAAATGTTGAAGGATGAAAGGGAAGCTCATTCTCTTTCCTGTTGCTTTCCCAATAGAAGGTGACACTCTCCTGTTGGTAACCAAAATGAAGCGCATACGGAACGGAACCGCATGAAACAAAAAAAGGATGTCCCTCAAGGAACGCTGGCTCTGATGATCCTGAAGACTCTCGATGTGATGGGGCCGTTGCATGGGTATGGCATCGCCCGACGCATCGAGCAGATCAGCGGCGACCTGCTTTCAGTCAATCAGGGGACCCTTTATCCTGTCCTGCTGAGGCTGGAGCAGGAGGGGGCAATTGCATCGGAGTGGGGCCCCTCGGACAACAACCGTCGGGCGCGCTTTTATCGGCTGACGCGAGCGGGGCACAAACTCCTTGGAGCAGAGAAGCGCGACTGGGAGCAGACAGCGGCCATCATCGCGCGCTTTTTTGAAGTCAAAGCGGAAGATCTGACATGAGAGTTCTGTCCCACATTCAGGCGAAATGATCAGGCGGGCGCCTGCGGCATGGGCGCGGAGTAGCTTGCGCGGCCAGTTTTCGATCAAGGCCGGGTGCATCACCGTGTGGATCCTATCCCATTCAAGGGTGTCGAGAGTGGCTCGGCGAACGCGGACATCTTGCCAAAAGTCTCCCTTCTCGAGATCCCGGCCCAGGATAGTAATCTCCAGTCCGAGCTGTAATGCGGCGTCGCGCACCGCAAAGGCGCCTTTGCGAGCGAGCGTAGGGCCAAAAAACAGAATCGTGTCTCTCAGCGAACCGCGGTTTGGAGTGGTTGCGACAGAGCGCGCCCAGTCGAGCGCGAGCGATCCTGGAAAGAGGCCCGCTATCAAACGATGAGGAGAAATAATCCGCTTCGCCGCGCAGAGTCCTTCCGCCTCTGCGACCGCGAGCCACTCCGGGGCGCGAAAGTCGACGAGACTTTTGCTTGCCGGATATTGTCTCGATGCTTCGTCGAGTCGGTCTTGCAATCGATTGATCGGCTGACGGTACATCAGCACATCAAAACTTCTTCCGCCGAGCACACCCAATTTCTGTAGATAGGGGAGAAGGGTTTGTGACACGCACAAGTGATCGACATCGAATGGTATCCTTTTTGCGAATGTTTCCGCCAATCGCGCTGCGACTTGGTTGTGAGCCTCGGCAAGCGGCGAACCGCGCCGAACGGACCTGCGCAAGATCCAGGCACGGCGGAGTCGAAACGGGAAGGGAGCGAATACTTTCTCTCTCTCTTTGATTGTCCATCCGGCCTCGCCTGGACGCGCCGAAAACGGAATCATCAGGACGTCTACCGTCCGGTTTCGACCGCCAATGAAATGATCAAATTCCGGTTGAAATTCATCCATCAGATAAGCCGATCTGGCCGGTTGCTCGAAGCCACCTGGGATCGGATGTTGATGCCGAAGACAATTCGCCTTTGCGCAGGTGAAACAGGATTCAATTGTACGGGTAGCTGTATTGCGCGTGGTGCGGGGTTCAGGGAAATTGCGGATCCGATTGGTCGGAAAAGGAGTGGTTCCGCGCAAGCGTACGACCAGATTTTGGTCCGATAAGAAGCATTCGATTAACGTGTCCGCCGATGCGCGTAATCGAAGATCGATATAGTTCCAGAAGAGTGTTGCATCCCGGTTCTCATGGTAATCGATATCGCTGGGTAGTGCGGTGTGTTTGTGCCGTTCAAGAATCTCAATGCCGGCGCCAATCGCGACCTCGAGGATTGCGCCGGATAACTGGCAGAGTCCGCCTCCGACCGTGGGGATCAAGCATCCGGCACGTACTTCGCGTCCGAGGGAATATCCGCGTGTGCGTAACGGAGGTCCCAAGTGACGCCACAAGCTGAAGATCTTTTCGGCTCGAAGAACGCGCCCGTCCAGTGCTTTGGCGGCGACCCGGAGATTTTGAATCTTCCCAAACTGCAGTCCCCGTTCGCGCGGATCGGTAACGGTTATCAAAGGAGTAGTGGATTCTGCCCAAACAAAACCAAAGTCGGACTTCGCGCAAACCTGGAACCGAGGAAGATCGGTAAACACATCGAAAACGCCACGCCTAATCTTGAATCCGGTCGACCGTATCCAGAAGCTTGCCATCTCCCGAATACTGGGATGATCGCTGGAGCTTTCGATCCGTTTCATACCTCTAAGGCGGTGTTTTATTCTTGAACAATGTTTGCGTCCAGGCGTTTTAGCTGCACCAGCGGAGAAATAGCTCCATCGCGGCCAGGCGAGTGATCGCTGCTTATCCGAACGACCGTGCGCAATGGGTTAACTTAAATTGCCCGACAACTCGACGTATGCATAGGAAGTTCGCCGGCTATATGGCCAGCTTCAACCGCGCACGTGTTCTTTGCGGCGACCGGCTATTTGAATGGCGCGTCGATAGCAGCTTCAATACGCCTGCGGAGTGGAATCATTCGGCTTATGTGGTTCTGAGCTGCCGATGGAGACTGACAAGTAGAAAGAGCAGAAACAGGAGAGTGAATCCGTTGATGATCCAGGAGTTGAAGACGAAGATGTTCAGTTGCTGACCGAAGTAATACTTCTCCGGTCCGAAAAACACGTTGCGCACGTCCGAAGTATAGTCTTTCTGCTTCATCTGCGCGTCCGTCAGCATGTCGGTGATCTTTTGATTTTGGAATAGTTGCTCTGCGGTGACCTGATCGCCACCGGAATCGAACTTTTTCCGATCCAGAGCGGCACCGGAAATAATCTGGTCGATCTCGTGCAGCTTGGAGTAGACCTGTGCCGTGTTTGCTCCGGCCAGCCCCGAAAGAATCGCCAGCGTTTCCTTAAGATCGTCAAGCCGGTCGCTCTCGGCTTGGGTTAACACTTTCTGCTTCGCGAGTTGTTCGATTTTGTCGGTCAAAATGTCTTGTCTCGAAGTGAATGGATTGAGTTTCGCCTGCGCTACGACCATCGCTTCATATGACCATCGCATCGGAATCAACTGGCAAACCAACGGAACCTCGACATCCTGCGGTTTTGCATGCGTGTCCGCCTGGTGTTGCTCCTTCGCGGCACGATCCCGAGTGAGGACATAGATAAAATCGAGATTCCGATTCATTTCCTCGTACTTGATCAGAGCCCCACCGAGAATGATCTGAGGAATCAAGACGAGTGGCACTATGTTTGCCGCGGTTTTTGCGTCGTTTACGAGCGAGGAAATCAGGAGGCCTCCTGCAACGCCGGCAATTGACGTAATTGCCATGAACCAGAGGTAGGGCCAGAACATTCCGCGGATTTCGAGAATCGCGTCGCCGATCAGCAGGAAGAGCACCGATTGGACGATTGCAAAGAGCGACAGTGCGAAAAACTTCGACAACACATAGTAGGGGAGATGGATGTTGAGATTTCTTTCCCGCTCAAGGATTGCGCGATCCCTGATGATATCGTCGCAGCTATTCGTCAGACCAAGGAACATCGCCACGACGAGCGCCAGGAATAGGTAGGTCGGGATATGGAACGCTGACTCGAAGTTGTACTCGGAATTTTCGGCGTAGCGCAGGACGAACCCAATCAAGGCCGCCAAAACCGGGGCTTCGAAAATCGTCGTGTAGACATTTGTCCGGTTGCGCAGCTTGCTCACGAACGCCCGTTTAAGGATCGTGGTGAAACGGACCCATTCATCGTGCCAGCGGGTCGATTCCTTCTTCTGACTGGGTGCCGGCAGAGCGGTTTGAGGCTCTTGCTTCAACGAAATCTGCCTCATCTCCTGGATCAGCCTGAAGGACTCATATTTGTCGCGCCAGTAGTCCGGAGAATACCGGCGGGCAGGGACCAATTGGCCTCGACTGTTCTCTTCGTAAATGATGTCACCGCTGAGGTCGCGCAATGGGGTCTCGAGCACGTCAAAGATGAATTCTGGCCGGGTCGTACCGCAAGAAGGGCATCCACCCAGTTCGGTTCCAAAGTGTTGCTCTTGCTCTGCGGAAGCAAAGTATTGAAGCGTCTCTTGAGGCGTCCCGAAAAAGACAATCCGTCCTCCTTTGTCGACCAGGACCGCCTTGTTGAACATCTGGAAGATCTTGGAGGTGGGCGTGTGGATCGTCACGAGGACGATCTTATTGTGTGAAAGACTCTTGATGATTTCGATGACGTGCTCAGAGTCCTTTGACGAGAGCCCGGACGTTGGCTCGTCGAAGAGGTAGACGTCGGCCGAACTGATCATGTCCAATCCGATATTGAGCCGTTTTCGCTCTCCGCCGCTCAGAAACTTCTTCACCGAACTGCCAACCACACTGTCTCGACGCTCGGAAAGGCCGAGTTCGATTAATTTACTGTCGATCCGGCGAAGCCGATCTTTGTCGGAGAGGTGGGGAGATCGGATTGCGGCGGCGTAATCCAGGTTTTCCAGAATGGTGAGATGTTCGTCGAATGCGTCGTCCTGCGGAATATAGGCCACGTAACCACGCAAACTTTCCAGACTGTCGTAAAGAGACTGTCCATTCAGAAGGATTGTGCCATTTGTTGGTTCGTTCTGGCCGCAGATCGCTTTGAGGAGCGTGCTCTTACCCGATCCGCTCGCTCCCATGATGCAGACCATTTCGCCTCGGGTCACCGTGAACGAGATGCCATCGAGCGCCACATCACCCGTTTTGAACCGGAGCGAAACATCCCTCACGTCGAGTTGGTGAATGATGTTGCGTTCCTCTTCGATAATCCGCTCGGAGAAGTCGCATCTCAGGATTTGAGCGTTGTCGATGCGGATGATATCACCGTCCGTCAGTGCCGCTGAACTCCGGACGATCGTCTCTCCGACCATGATCGGGCGATCCGCTTGCAATACTTCGAGCGTCCCGATTTTTTGGTCATAGTCACAAGATATTCTCAACAGAACCTCTCCCCCGGTGCCGGAACTGAGCAGGATATCGTCCTCCTCCAGAAGAGAGGGGTTGTTGGAGACCAGATACTCCGATTTCGATGTTTTGAGCTGAAATCGCCCGCCCATCGCCCGTGCACCGCGCCGGAGATCGACCAATGGGAGCAAAAGCCCGTTTGCAAAAGTGATCTGGTCTTCCAGGTTGCCTGAGACTATCACGCCGGCTTTGAGCTCAGTTCCATTGAGAGTGGCCGGGACGTTCTTGAGTGCTTTGACCTGGACCTTGAGACCAAACTGGACCTGCAGGCTACTGTCTCGAGTTCTGGATTTTTCGAGTTGTATCTCGTCACCCGCCTCGACCTTCACGAAAATTTGCGGAAGGTAGACATTCTTCTTCGCGTTAAAGTAAAAGGCGAGGTCCTGATGGCTGATCACCTGCTCATCGACGAGGAGACGCTGGCCAGGATAAACCCTGCAAAACTCGCCGTAGGCAAGCGCCCGTCCGCGGACGCTGACACGGCGTGTGCTCAAATTCTTAAACAGAATCAGTTCATGGTAGCGATACGCCATGAGCCGGTCTTGCGGGCTCAATTCCGGTAGTTGCACGTCGGCCGTCGCGTCTGATCCCAGGACGATCGATTCGAGTGGCGAAGTCCCTTTCTGGTAAACGGAAGGATCAACGGCATCGGCGGCGTTGAGCTGATAAACGATATCGATCGCCTGGGCCGCCATGCCCAGCTGAGACATGAACGAATAGTACGCAATGACCTGTTCCTGCTGCATGCCCGCTTTTGCGATCAGGTCGTAGAGCTGAACCCCGAGCATAATCTTGCGGTCCTGCGGCATTTCCTCTGCCAGTCGCTTCGCCATTTGGCCAAGGTCCTGCTGCTCGTTAAGCGCCTTTTGAAAGAGGGTGCGAAGATCGGAGTAGACTGCCTCGGGGTAGTCGTATCGTAAGAAGCCGAGGCTCGAGTCAACTTCATCCTCGAGAATTCTTCCGTTGACTTTGGTGAATCCTGCCAGGACCTGGATGAGAAGTGGTAAAAGATTCAATTCGTCCGGCTGTCTCCGGCGCTTACCCATCAGACGCCGGAACGTTCCCGAAGCGAGTTCCCGCGCCTTTCGGGTCAGAGGTCCCGGCTTGTGAACCGGCGCATCCAGGGTTTGAGGCATTACGGGTTCGAGATTACCTTCGGTTGGGAACAGAAGCAAACAGCCTCTGTCCTCTTGCCGTGCTGGGTAATTCCCTATACAATACGAAAGGTTCGGTCAACAGAGTTCGGATATGGCTTTGATCTCAAGTTTCAACGAGGATCGCCCGGTCACTTATTTTCGGGGCTACCCGGTTTATTGCGCCACGATTTTAACCGTTACCTACGCCGTTGGGGTTCTCGGCACATTTCTGGCCAAAGCATTTGGTGCCTGGGACACCCTCATTTCTTTATTCGCGTTCGATTCTTCGCATTCAATACTCGGCGGCCAGATTTGGCAGGCACTCACTTACTCTTTCGTCGACGTTCCGAATTTCTTCAGCATTATCGGCCTATTGTTTCTGTACGTCTCCGCAGTCGAAATCGAAAAATACATCGGTAAAGCCCGCTTTCTGACGTTGTACGGCGTGATGCTCCTGATACCACCGGTCACGCTGACTGTGTTGGCGCTGGTCATCAATGCGCCAATCCTCTTTTTCGGGCAGACCCAGGTGATGATCGGCCTATTTATCGCCTTTTGTACCCTCTACCCGAGTGTGCAGTGGGGTGGATTTCTCACGGCCAAATGGGTCGCAATTGCGAGTCTTGTACTGGCCTCGGCAATCGATCTTTCTTCCCAGTCGTGGGTTTCATTTGGCGAATTGTGGCTGATCAGCGCGTTTTCGTTCGGATATATTCGATTCCTTCAACGAGGCGGCGAATTGCCCTCCTTCAGTCTCCCGCTTCGGCGCCGGCCAAAATTGCGGGTCGTTCCGAAACCAAAGAGTCGTGCCCGAACTTCTGCGGTTGAGATGAGCGGTAGCGAGTCGGCGGAGATGGACCATCTTCTTGATAAGATCTCGAAAAACGGACTAAACAGTTTAACGTCACAAGAACGTGATGCTTTGGAGCGGGCTCGAGCGAAGCTGCTGGAAAAGGATCGGCGTTAGTTTCCCGAAGGATTGTTTGTGCGCATCGTCGCGGCAGCGACGCTTTCTCATGCTTGTGCGCCTCGCGTGTTGTCCGGTTGTGGTTTTCTCGACGCGGCGTACTCTCTGCAGAGATTGAATTATGGAATCTCCAGTTGACCGTCTGCGCGCTATTGTAGCCAAGCTTCGATCACCCGAAGGGTGCCCGTGGGATCGTGAGCAAACGCATGAGAGCCTTAAACCGCATCTCGTCGAAGAATGCTATGAGCTGATCGACGCGATTGACGCGGCGGACGACAAGGAAATGGCAGAGGAGCTCGGCGATCTATTGCTTCAGGTCGTGCTTCACTCGCAGATGGCTTCCGAGGAGAACCGTTTTACGATGGACGATGTGGCCACAGCGATTGCCGATAAACTTGTGCATCGTCATCCTCACGTTTTCGGTGAAAACAGATTGCCCGACAGTGAGGCCGTGCTGCGCCAGTGGGAAGTGATTAAACGGGCCGAAAAACAGGAGCGAAAATCAGCACTCGATGGTGTTCCAAAAACTTTGCCCGCTCTTGCGCGTGCCCAAAAGGTGCAATCAAAGGCGGCAAGGGTCGGGTTCGATTGGAGCGATTCGGCTGGAGCCCTGCTGAAAGTACGTGAAGAACTGCGCGAAACGGAAATTGCATCCGAAAGTGAGCTCGAGGAGGAACTCGGGGACCTTCTGTTTGCAGTTGTGAATTTCGCGCGAAAAAAAGGGTTGGATGCCGAGCAGGCACTCTACAAGGCCACTGCCAAATTCTCCGATCGATTCCAGGCAATGGAACAACTCGTCAGAGAGCGTGGTCAGGAACTCGGCACGTTGCCGCTAGAACAAATGGATGAGCTTTGGGACGAGATCAAAGTCTCAGAAACCCGCTAATTCTGTCGGTGATCGCTCGTCCGTTTGCAGATACTGGCCATCGCATTAAGGTTATTGATGTCTGAATCACCATTTCCGTCGCCGGAAGAACTCCAGAAGAAGATTCAAGAGTTCATGAAAGCGAGTTTCGGAGAAAACGTTGCCGTTTCCGCGTTTACTCAACCGGCTGCGACAGAAGTGCCGCCGCAGGAATCTGAGGAAGTGGTTGATCCGTTCCGATTCAACGCGACGCCCAAGCAGATCAAAGCGCACCTGGATCGTTTTGTAATCAAGCAGGAAGAAGCAAAACGGACCCTTTCGATTGCGGTCTGCGACCACTACAACCATGTCAATCGAGTTCGAAGGCTTGAGAAGGAGGATCCCGAAGCGGCCAGGCGCATGGAATACACCAAAGGGAACGTCCTGCTCTTGGGACCAACCGGCGTCGGGAAAACTTACCTCGTCAAGCACATCGCCGATCTCATAGGTGTTCCTTTCGTCAAAGCGGATGCAACGAAATTCAGCGAGACGGGGTATGTCGGTGGAGACGTGGAAGATCTTGTGCGCGGCTTGGTGCAAAAGGCAGAAGGGGATGTGGAAATAGCGCAATATGGGATCGTGTACATCGACGAAATTGACAAGATAGCTGCGAGCTCGAGTATCGCTGGGCGCGATGTCAGTGGCCGGGGCGTCCAGACCACCTTGTTGAAGTTGATGGAAGAAACAGAGGTTCCGTTAAGAAACCCCATGGATATTCAATCCCAGCTCCAGTCAGCGCTCGAATTTCAGCGCAAGGGCAAGGCAAAACGGGAGGTGATCAATACGCGGAATGTGCTGTTCATTTGCAGCGGCGCTTTTGATCGCCTTAAAGAGCAGGTTGAGCGGAGGCTAGGACGCGCGACCATTGGATTTTCTGAAACAGCCCTGCCCGCGTCCGACAGCGAAGTACTCTCCGAGGTCACTACGCGTGATTTCATCGATTACGGATTGGAACCGGAGTTTATCGGCCGTTTGCCGGTGCGGGTTGTTTGTCATGAATTGGCGGCAGAGGATCTATTCGCAATCCTCAAGACTTCTGAGGGCAGCGTTGTTCGTCAGTACGTCCGCGCTTTTGAAGCATTCGGGATTGATGTCCGATTCGAGGACGCAGCGCTGCGCGTGATTGCTTCGCAAGCGGCGCTCGAGAAGACCGGGGCTCGCGGATTGGTGACAGTTTGTGACCGGTTGTTTCGGGATTTTAAGTTCGAGTTGCCCGGCTCGGGAGTGCGCAGTTTGGTGATCGATTCAGCTCTTGTGCAAGCGCCGGATAAAGCCCTGAAAGCGATTCTCGAAAAGGCCCACGCGGAGGCCGAATTAAATCAGGCTGAGATGGTTCGACAATTCGCGGCTGTGTTTTCGCAGAAGCATGGCATTCGATTTGAGATCTCGGACGCCGCTGTTACAAAGATTGTGGAGCGGGCGAACGAGATGGGGCACAACATCACGGATTATTGTAATTTGCTATTCAAAGACTATCCGTATGGTCTTAAGCTTTTGCGTGATCGCGACTTAAATCTGACGTTTTTGGTCCCGGTTTCGGCGATAGACGATCCGGACAAGTATCTTAGCGAGCAAGTGGTAGAGTTTTACCGCAAGACCAACACGACTGGATCCGGTCAACAGGCCTAGCTCAACCGCAACCAATGCAACGTGTCGATTTTCCCCCTTTGATCCAGGAATTGACCAGACAGCTGCGCCGGATGCCTGGAATTGGTCCACGAAGCGCGGAACGGATCGCGCTCTGGATCGTCCAGCGGAAAGATGCGCGTCCCGAGCAGATAGCTGAGGCGATCTCGAAGACGGTTGCAGGGATTCGCTCCTGCGTCCGATGCGGCTTCTTCGCCGAAGCCGAGCAGTGCGTGATCTGCAGCGACCCAGGGCGCGATGCGCGTCGTCTCTGTGTCGTTGAACAACCGACGGATATCCTGTCGCTCGAGCGAAGTGCCGTCTTCCGAGGGCTTTATCATTCGCTCGGAGGAAGGCTTTCGCCCCTTGATCACATCGGCCCGGAAGACCTTCGAATTGATTCTTTATTGCACCGTGTGCGACAAGAGCGACCGGACGAACTGATATTCGCTCTGAGCCTTGATGTGGAAGGCGAGGCGACCCTCAATTATCTCGCAGAAATGCTAAAGACTGAAGGGGTGAATATCACTCGAATAGCGCAGGGTCTGCCTGCGGGATCCGGTCTGGAGTCGGCGGACGAACTCACATTGGCGAGAGCTTTCAGCGGCCGGACAGTTTTCTAGCCCGCCTTTCTCACGCCCCAGCGAAAAGTGCGCACCGGTCTTGGACTTGGAGTTCGCCAACGGAACATCAATCGGCTTGGTCAAGGCGCGCTGTATGGCGGCAGGTTGCAAATTGGCCGCATCCAGCCAATTTTGTCGAAGTGTCTCAGAAATCCGAGCGGGTCCTGGTAGCAATGTCCGGAGGAGTGGATAGCAGCGTCGCTGCGTTGCTTCTCAGCAGGGAAGGGGTCTTCATTGAAGGGGCCTATATGAAGAACTGGATCAATGAGGAAAACATCATCGGAGATTGTCCCTGGCAACAGGATATCGAAGATGCTCGCTCGGTTGCGAACTCGCTGCGAATACCGTTTCGGGTCGTTAACCTGATGCGCGAGTATCGATCGAGAGTGGTTGAATATCTTCTGAAAGGCTATCAGAGCGGCATTACCCCGAACCCGGATGCGATGTGCAATCGGGAGATGAAATTCGGTGTCTTTCTTGAAATGGCGAAGTCTGCTGGATTTAGCGCTATTGCGACTGGCCACTACGCGCGCCGGTATCGCGAGGCAGACGGTTCGTGGGGAATCATGGAAGGAGCTGATAAGTCCAAGGATCAATCATATTTCCTTGCGTTACTTCGCCAACACCAGGTCGTTGATGCTCGATTTCCAGTTGGCGAATTGCACAAATCCGACGTGCGAAAAGTAGCGAGCGAGTTCAATCTCATCACAGCCGGCAAGAAGGATAGCCAGGGTATCTGTTTTATCGGAGAGGTGAAAATGCGCGATTTCCTCCAAGCATTTGTTCCGGACAACCCGGGCCTGATTCGAACGCGTCAGGGTGCAAACCTTGGCCAGCACAAAGGACTTCATCTTTATACACTTGGGCAGCGAAGAGGCGTCGGAGTGCCGTCCAACACTCCGAACGAGGCGTATGTGGTTGTCGAAAAACGGATTGACTCTAACGAGTTGATTGTTGCGTTTGATCGTGCCGACACAGAGGGATTGTATGCCCGCCGCTGTCGATTAGGCGGTCTCTCGCACATCAACAAGAGTCTACCGACCCGCGCAAAGATTTTAGCCAAGCCGCGGTATCGCGCGAAGGCGATGCCTGCTTTTTTTGAGGCCCTTGAAGGAGGGACCGCTTTGCTTGAGTTCGATCAACCTCAGCGTGCTCTAACGCCCGGCCAGGTTTGCGCACTGTATGACGGCGAGCGATTGATTGGGGGAGGCATGTTTGAGGATATCTTCTAGCCCGAAAATCACCGGAGCCGAAGCGCAAGTGTGCCAAGTCCGAGACTGGAATGGCGGTGTTGGAGTAGTGAGATATTCGCGCTGAACCGATTGCAAATGGTCAGTAAAATTTCTCTCAGGGATTTTCGATGCTTCTCGAATATGGAATTGGAGTTTGACTCGGAATCAACCTGTATTATCGGCAAGAATGCTTCTGGGAAAACGTCTCTCCTGGAAGCCGTCGCGGTGCTGGCACGGTTGCAATCCCCCAGGACGAACTCTCTGGCTCAACTGGTCCGTCATGGCGCAAAGGGGCTTGTCACCGATGGGTATTCAGAAGGGTATCATCTGCAATTTTATTACAGCACAACGAGGCGCAAAATTGCTTTAGATGGAGTCGAACAAAAGAATGCGAGTGCGTATCTCGATCTCACGAGGTTGGTTTATTTGGCAAATTCGGACATCGCCTTGATCCGAGGTCCCAGTGAAATTCGAAGACGGTTTCTCGACTTCGTCGCGGCTCAGTTGTTTCCTGGATATCGTGACGTTCTCAAGTCGTACGAGAAAGCGGTGCACTTGCGGAATCGTTATCTTAAAATGATTCCTTCTCGCCCCAAAGAAGTGAGCGCTTACAGCAAGCCTTTGCTTCAATTCGGAAGCAATCTGACAATGATGCGCGCAGACCTGCTCCAGCGTCTCGGACCACATCTGGCCGAGTCGTTTGGATCGGTCAGCGACCGCAGTGAACAATTGAACCTTTCCTATTTTCCGGGTGCGACTGATGACTTTGAAAAAGCTCTGATCGACTCGGCGGATCAAGAAGCGCGTTTGATGGTTACGATCGTAGGTCCGCACCGGGATGATTTTCAGCTTCAAGTAAATGGCAAACCGGCCGAGCATTTTGCTTCCGAAGGGCAGCAGCGTACCATTGCAATCGCTCTCAGATTGGCTGAGGCAAAAGTACTGGAGCAGCAATTCAAAAAACCACCACTTCTCTTGCTCGACGATGTCTTTGGCGAGCTCGACACCGATCGGCGAAAACGTCTCTTTTCCGCTCTTCCCTCCCGAGGTCAGCGTTTTATCACCACAACTAACCTGGACTGGCTCTGCTCATTACCTATCGGAAAAGTGTATCGTATTGGTGAACACGAGAGCGGAGGGCGAAGGCTGGATGTTCTCCAGTGAAACGCAAATAGATTAAGGCGCTCAATCGATGCCCGGAACGGGGACAAAGACCCTATCCAGATGCGCCCCTCCGAACCTCTATTGCAGTCGCGCAGCCCGCTCCGCTTTCCTATTTCGAAAAATACTGCGCTTTGAGTGTCAGCTCAGCCTCTACCCAGTCGGACGTGTCGTCCCCTGGAATGCCGTATTTCTTGCGCCGCTCGCCGATGAAGTATGCCTGGAGCTGGATCTCGTCGAATGTCGGTTCCTTGACTTTGCTCGCAGCCTGCTTGGGCGGCGCTTTTACAACGCTCTCAGCCTTTGCAACCAGCACCGGCGCAGGCACGGGCACCACGGTTGCGGTGGGTGCAGGCGCGGGCACTGCGGTCGCTTTTGGTGAGGGTTTCGCTGCTGCAGCCGCTGGGATTTCCTTCGCTGGCAGAGCCACAGCCTTGGATTTTTTTACACTTCGCTTTTCCTTTGCGCCCTTTTTCGATTTTTCTTCGCCTTCCATCTTCCGCATACTCCTCGTTAATAATTTCCCGTTAATCGATGTCGCGCATATTAGTTCGAAACAGCGGACAGTAAACCGAAAAAGGCTGGATTTTTGTTCAGATCGTGGAAATTACCGGAGCATATTAAACGGGCCGTGACTGCTAACTCTTTCAATTTGAAGCGCTTCTTTAAGAAATCTTTCAATGATGTCCGGGTGAAGATTTGCGGCGTGAAAAATGAATCCGATGCGCTCGCTGCGATCGAGTTCGGAGCTGATTCGCTCGGATTCAATCTTTATCCTGGTTCGAAACGTTTTATAAATTGGCGTACCGAAGCCGCGTGGATTGGGGCATTGCCTTCGCACGTTGCGCGAGTCGCAATACTCGTCAATCCAACCATGACGGAGGCGTGTGATTTGCTCCGCACGGATCTGTTTGATGCGCTGCAACTTCACGGTGATGAATCGGAGGAGTTTTGCCAGGCATTATCCCAGCATGGCAAACCGTTGATCAAAGCCGTCAGGTTGACCTCGGCTGCCGTCCTCGATCGTATTCGCGATTATCCGGTATTCGGAGTCTTGGCCGACGGGAGCCGGAATGGAGAGTTTGGAGGAACTGGCGTTCCATTCGATTGGAGGCTTCTGGACGGCGCAAAATTGGATAAGTTCGTTATCGTTGCTGGTGGCCTTACTTCCGAAAATGTTGCCGACGCAATTCGTAAGACGCATCCCCACGCAGTCGACGTTGCAAGCGGCGTGGAGAACGGAGAAGGTTTAAAAGATAGAAAGAAAATGGAGGACTTTATCCTTGCGGTGCGCGGCGTTCGGAACGTTGCAACACCATCCCTGTAATCAGCCGGTCAAAATCTATGTCACAAAAATTCAAAGTGGCCGTGCTGGCCGGAGACGGCATCGGGCCCGAAGTTATGGCGGAGGCAATCGATCTGCTTCGCCGATGTGGAGAGCTGGATGGGTTCGAGGTGGAATCAAAAGAGTGCCTCGTGGGCGGTGCGGCGATTGACGCAACTGGAGCCGCGTTACCAAAGGAGACGCTTGTCACTTGCGAAGCGAGCGCCGCGATTCTTTTTGGCTCCGTCGGCGGCCCAAAATGGGAGCGACTACCTCCCAACGAGCAGCCCGAGCGCGCGGCACTCCTACCGTTGCGGAAACATTTTAATCTGTTCGCTAATCTGCGACCTGCGCTTTGTTTGCCGGAATTGGCGGCGGCTTCACCGCTTAGACCAGATCTTGTTGAAGGGGGCTTCGAGATTCTTTGTATACGGGAATTGACTGGCGGATTGTATTTCGGGCAACCGAAGGGAACTCGTCAGGAGAACGGGGAAACGATTGCAGTCGATACGATGGTCTACCGGGAGTCAGAGGTAGAGCGGATCGCGCGACTGGCATTTGAAATTGCTAAATCACGGCAACGCAAGCTCGTTTCGGTCGACAAAGCCAATGTCCTTGAGAACAGCCTGCTCTGGCGCTCTGTTGTAAAGAAAATCGCAGCGGAATATCCTGAGATTGAACTTACGCACCTGCTCGTCGACAACGCCGCGATGCAATTTATTCGCGCACCGAAATCGTTCGATGTCGTTGTGACGGAAAATCTATTTGGCGACATTCTCAGCGATGAACTGGCGATGATAACCGGTTCAATTGGTATGTTGCCGAGCGCGAGCTTAGGAACGGGGCAGCACGGCCCTTACCGATTCGGCCTGTACGAACCGAGCGGAGGAACTGCGCCCGATATCGCAGGAAAAGGCATCGCCAATCCGATCGCACAAATCCTTTCCGTCGCAATGATGCTACGCCATTCTTTTAATCTTGATGCGTCAGCGGCAAGGATCGAATCGGCAGTGCGCAAGACCATTGCAAGCGGGTTGCGTACTAAGGACATCTGGTCGGAAGGCAAAACCCTGGTTTCAACAAGAGAAATGGGAAGCGCGATACGAGCGGTTGTGGAGCATTGACGAATCGGCCGCGCAGATCGCTTCGCCGGGCCGATCTTAGCGCGGTGGATATTGCATCTCATGCAATATTCAGCCTAGTCTCCGTTTTTGACCTGGCTCGGCCTTTTTTTGCCCTTGTTCGCCGGTTGTGTGACGGAACGTTCTCGAGCAGCGACGTATCCGGCAAAAAGTATGCTGCTAACTTGATCGGTGAAAACCGGTATTGCTGACCGACTGAGCGGTAGTTGGCCGCTGTTCGCAAGCTTCGCGATCCCGTGAACAAGCGACCACGCAGCCAGTGCCATTGGCTCCGGGTTGCCTTCCGGAAGCAGGCCGGTTATCTGGCATTGCGTGATGTGCCGGAGCAATGTGTCGAACGCCTCCTTTCCCGCCGCATGATAGGCCAGATGGGTCTCCCTGTGCGATGGTAGATCAAACATAACTTGAAAATGTTGGGGCCATCGAAGCGCGAAATTAAGGTAACCGCGTCCACAGAATCTCAATTGTTCGCCAGCGTCGGTGCCTTGCGCAGCCGAACGTTTCAATGAGGTGGTCAAGAGTTGGTACCCTTGCACGGCAACAGCGGCGAGCAGGTCGCTTTTGTCACGAAAATGACGGTAGGGCGCGTTGTGAGAGACGCCGGCGCGTCGTGCGACTTCCCGGAGAGTGAACCCACTGGTGCCGACCTCGGCGACCAAGGCGATAGCGGCATCGACGAGGGTTTGTTTCAATTTTCCATGATGGTAAGGGCGCCCGGAATTCATCTGAACACTAGCTTTATTAAGTTTTTAATTATTATTGGTGAAGTCTATCAAATTGCGCACTTGCTCGAAGGGCAAACAGTTATGTTGACAAGAGCAACATCGAATTTTATCCTTCACACATGGTGCCGAAATGAGTTTCGTCAGCTACAAAAAATCGACGCTCGAAGATTCGTGGGACGCAATCGTCATCGGTTCCGGAATTGGTGGTCTCACCGCGGCGGCTCTCTTGTCAAGCTATTCCGGGAAAAAGGTTTTGGTTCTCGAGCGGCATTATCTTCCAGGCGGCTACACGCATGTTTTTGGACGACATGGATATGAATGGGATGTCGGTGTCCACTACGTCGGAGAAACCCATGACCGCGAGAATTTACTTCGACGCATCTTCGACCGGATCACTGATAATCGGCTCGAATGGGCCCGAATGCCTGACGTCTATGACCGCGTCATCATTGGCAATCGAACCTACGATCTCGTGAGCGGTGTGGAACGGTTGAGGGCTCGATTGAAGGGATATTTTCCTCAGGAGTCTGCTGCCATCGACGGCTACATCGCGGCGGTTCAGGCTGTACGAAGCAAGATCGATCTCTTCTCGATGGAAAAGGCGATTCCCAGCCCGATCGCCTTTCTCATCGGAGGTTTTCTTCGGAGACCGTTCCTCGATTGGGCAACTCGCACAACAGCCGACGTGCTTCGAGGGCTGACGACGAATGGGGAATTGCAGGCGCTCCTGGCTGCACAGTGGGGCGACTACGGATTGCCTCCAGGAAAGGCGAGCTTCGCAATGCACGCGGTCATTGCCAGCCATTATTTTGAAGGTGGCAATTATCCCGTTGGGGGTTCAGGAAGGATCGTCGAGACGATTGCACCGGTCATCGAGCGGAGTGGCGGTAAGATTGTGACCAGCGCCGAAGTTTGGAATATCATTGTACGCGGGAACAAAGCGATCGGGGTTCGCATGGTGGACGGCCGCGAGATTCGTGCCTCTGTTATCATCAGCGATGTTGGCGTACGGCGGACATTCGATGATCTGTTGATCGATTCGAGTTCGGCACTCGAAAAAATGCGGACACAGATTAGTTCCATTCCCCCCTCCACTGCCCATCTCTGCCTTTACTCTGGGGCAAGAGAGTCTGCCGCGAAGCTTGGAATTTCGGGAACGAATATTTGGGTCCATCCTACGTCGGACCACGATGCGAATGTCGAGCGAAGCCAATCGGATCCGACCGCTCCTTTCCCGGTAATTTACTTTTCGTTCCCGTCCGCCAAAGACCCAGAATTCGAGCGACGACATCCAGGTCGTTGTACTGTCGAAGCGGTCACGATGGTTCCGTACGACTGGTTCAAACGCTGGGAAGGAACTGAATGGAGGCGACGAGGTGATGAGTATGAGGCGTTTAAATTGAATCTCTCTGCGCGGCTCCTCTCTGCGCTTGAACAGTACGTCCCGGCACTGTCCGGTAAAATCGACTACTTCGAGCTATCCACACCCCTGAGCACGAAGCACTTCATGAGTTACCGGCGGGGTGAGGCGTACGGATTGAGCGCGACACCGGCACGTTTCCGGGCGCGATCACTCCGGCCAAAGACTCCGATTCGGAACTTGTATCTCACAGGTCAGGACGTCGCTACACTTGGTGTCGCCGGTGCGATGATCGGGGGTGTAATGACCGCTTCGTATCTGCTGCGTCGCAGTCTTGCGGCAGATCTTTCTAAGCCGCATTTTTCATAAAAATGCGCACGGAGTGAGTGGCTCTAAAGCACAAAAATCTCACGAGCTCTTTAGCTCGTGAGATTTTCGGGTTGGAAGATTCAACTGGCGGATTAGCGATTATTTCACCGCACCGAAGGTCAAGCCTCGTACAAGTTGTTTCTGTGTTAGCCATCCTAGCACCATGATCGGTGCAACTGCGAGGAATGAGGCTGCCGAGAGCTTCGCCCAGAACAGGCCTTCCGGACTGGAGTAAGAAGCAATAAAAACTGTCAATGGCGCCGCGTGCGCGCTCGACAGGTTGATGCTCCAGAACGCTTCGTTCCAGGCCAGAATTACCAGCAGCAGCCCGGTCGAAGAGAGGCCTGGCATGGTCATCGGCCGGAGAAGGTACCAAAGCTCACCCCAAGTGTCTGCGCCATCAATCCGCCCGGCTTCAAGGATGCCTTTGGGCACTTCAGAGAAGTAGGTGTAAGACATCCAGACTGCGATTGGCAGGTTGATAAGCGTGTAGATGATGATTAAACCGGGCACGCTATCGAGCAGCCCGAGTTTCTGCCAGAGCACGTAAATGGGAATCAAGACACCGACTGCCGGCATCATCTTGGTCGAAAGCATCCAGAGCATCGTGCTTTGCGATTTTTGCGTGGGATAGAATGCCATTCTGTACGCGCTGGGAATTGCGAGAATAAAGCAGAGGATCGTTGATCCCACTGAGATCACGATCGAATTCATTGCGAACATGAAATAGTCACTTCGCGCAAATACCTCGCCGAAAGACTCCAGCGTCGGAATGAAAAACAGATCCGGTGACAACGCTTGTTTTTCAGTTTTGAACGCTGTGATCGCCATCCAGAAGATCGGAAAGAAAAACAGGGCGGCGATAACCCAGCCCAGCAGGGAGATGAGCAGTTTGCTTAATAGTCGCGATTGCATGTCAGGTTCCTTGCTGGAGATTTTTTGCGAGCATTCTTACGAGGAAGAATGACACGATGTTTGCAAGGACCACAGCGAGTATACCGCCCGCTGACGCAATCCCTGCGTCGAATTGCTGTAGACCGAGCGAATACACCAGGTAGGCGAGCGTCGTTGTCGCATTCCCGGGACCGCCGGCTGTTGTCGTATAGATCTCAGCAAAAATTGAGAGCAGAAAGATTGTCTCAATCATTACGACCACGCCGATCGCTTTTTCGAGGTGTGGCAGGGTGATGTACCAGAACTGCTTGAACGGTCCTGCACCATCAATAGAGGCAGCTTCTTTTTGTTCCTGATCGAGCGATTTAAGGGCCGTTACAAGGATCAGAAATGCAAATGGCACCCATTCCCAGGAGACGATGATGATAATCGAAATCATCGGATAATCGGCAAACCAATCAATAGGCTGTAGCCCAACCCTCTGAAGGACGAGGCTGATCAATCCATTGACCGGGTGCATGATCATATTTTTCCAGATCAACGCACTGACCGTGGGCATCACAAAGAACGGAGCAATGACAAGGAGCATCGCCACGTTTTTGCCATAGAAATCCTGATCGTACAGGACGGCAAGCAGGACGCCCAGAACCACGGAAATAACCAGGACGGATGCCGTGAAAACAACCGTATTGATGATTCCGGGGATGAATGAAGCATCGCCCGCTAGAAAGCCGTAGTTATCGAAACCTGCGAACGTGATTGCTGAGCCGCTTAGCAGATTGTAGCGCAGGAACGAATAGACAACCGTCAGAACGAGCGGAACGATCATCCATAACAAAAGAGGGACGACCGAAGGGATCATCAGCAGACGCCGAAACTTTTCGGCCGGATCAATTATTCTTTTCGGCGGCACGGCTGATCCAACGGGCTGTGCCTGTGTTTGTACGCTCATGTTTTGTGTGGGGGGTGCTCGCAGGCTGCCCGGTATATCCGGGCAGCTTGCACAAAGTTCTCGATTCCTATTTGGCTACTTAATATAGCCGCCCTGTATCATAGCGCGTTGAGCCGCGTTTTGGCTATTTTTTAATGCCTGATCAACCGAAAGTTTACCTGCAAGGGCTCCTGCAATCTGTTGTCCTGTAACTTGCCCGATCGATTGAAATTCCGGGATCCCGACGAATTGGACGCCAGTGTAAGGAACTTTCTTGATACAAGGATTAGTTGGATCGGCAGTCTGCATCGCTTGAAGAGTTGTCGCTGCGAACGGCGCCGCCTTCTGGTAGTCAGGATTGTCGTAAGTCGACTTGCGAGTTCCGGGAGGTATAGAACCCCAGCCGAGGTCGTCGGCGACCAGTTTGATGTAATCCTTCGATGTTGCCCATACCGCAAATTTTTGGGCAGCTTCCGCTTGCTTTGCTGATTTCGGGATTGCGAATGCCCAGGACCAGAGCCAATGAGATCCGTTTGGCGTTGCCTGGATTGGGGCTTGTGCGTAACCCATCTTACCGGCAACGGTGGACTGTTTGGCGTTTTCGAGCATCCCACCCGCGACGGTTGCATCAATCCACATCGCCGCTTTTCCGCTCGTCATCAGGGTCAGATTCTCGTTGAACCCATTGGAAGTGGCTCCCGGAGGGCCATCCTTTTTCATAAGATCGATGTAGTACGTAATCGCTTTTTTCCATTCGGGCGTGTCAATCGTCGGTTTCCAGCTCATATCGAACCACGTCGCACCGAACGTGTTCAAAAGAGTGTCGAGAAATGCCATGTTCTCACCCCAGCCAGGCTGGCCGCGAAGTGTGATCCCATATTGTCCTTTGGCTTTATCGGTGAGCGCATCAGCGAATTTGGAGATATCGTCGTAAGTGGGCTGGTCAGGCATTTTCAGCCCTTTTTCGTCGAAAAGATCTTTACGGTACATCAGCATCGAGCTCTCACCATAAAAAGGGAGAGCGTACAATTTACCGTCGTTGGACAGCCCATCGCGCAGCGATTTGAAGACATCGTCTACGTCGTAGTTGGCAGGCAAATTTTCAATCGGAGTCAGCCACCCCTTCTTCGCGAAGATCGGAGTTTCGTAAAGACCAATAAAAACAATGTCGAACTGGCCGCTTCCCTGCGAAACGTCGGTGGTGATGCGTTGCCGCGCGACATTTTCCTCGGCCACAACCCAGTTCAGTTTAATGTCCGGATTTTGCTCTTCAAACTTTGTAGAGAGCTTCTTGAGCTCAATCATGTCCGGGTTATTCACCACGGCGATTGTAACTTGCTTTTGCTGTGCTAGCGCGGTGATTGCAGAAAGCAGCACGGCGACTAACAGTGTGGGGGCGAATCGATTCATTGATAGATTTTCCTGTTTTAGAAGAACTGATCTGATCCGGCGCCAGTCTGAAGGCCGGATACACCTGTCTGGATAAATTGTTCTCATTTAGGCAATCTCAGAGTCAAGGTATCTCAAAATCCATACCGGATATTTTCAACAGAAACCAGCAAAATACCGCATTGGTTGCCAGCTTTTGACGGATTTAGATTGAGGCGCCGACTTGGCCGTTTGCTGTCTCTGCGGCAAAAAAGTCCAAACTTAGCGAAAGTATAGTCATTGAGTATGGAACAGACGCGAGGACAGGCTTCGATCACTATTCGATTGTAAAGTTAATATAGCTAGACACGAATATGTGAATTCTATATGTATAGATAAGAATACCCACTAATGCAGCTCAAGTTGTAGTCGTGCGCTGCCAATCGGACCAAGCCAATGACAACGAAGCTTAATGAAAAAAACCTCAAATCGCTCGGGCCGAATGTGCGCGTGCCGTCTTATGATCGGCGCGGCGTCGGCCAGCAAATAGCACATATCGGCGTCGGCGGATTTTATCGCGCTCACCAGGCGGTTTACGCTGATGACCTGCTCCATCTTGGAGCCGGCAACGAGTGGGGATTCTGCGGCGTCGGACTCCTCCAGCATGATTCGCGGATTCGCGATGTTTTGTTAGCTCAAGATTGTTTGTACACGGTCGTTGAACGTGGTGCTCACGGGGAGCATGCGCGTGTCATCGGGTCGATGGTGAACTTTATTTTCGGGCCAGGCCATACCGAGGAAGTGCTCACCAAACTCGCGGATGAAGAGCGGCGGATCGTGGCGCTGACAATTACCGAAGGCGGATATTACGTGCATCAGGGGACCGGGGAATTTGACGCAGAGCATCCCGATATCCGGCACGACCTTGCCCACCCTGCAGAGCCGATCTGTTCTTTTGGTTACCTCCTCGAGGCGTTGGATCGGCGGCGCCGCCGCGGTTCCGCACCGTTTACGGTGATGTCTTGTGACAATCTGCAAGGCAATGGTGATATCATCAAAAGGATGCTGCTCGCGTTCGCGGAGCTCCGCGACCCGAAGTTACACAACTGGCTGGTGACGAACTGCGCATTCCCGAACAGTATGGTCGACAGAATTACTCCAGCCACTACGGATGAACTTCGTGCACTTGTGAGGGATGAATTCGGAATTGATGATGGTTGGCCGGTGATGACCGAACCGTTCAAGCAATGGGTGATCGAGGATCATTTTCCCTTAGGAAGGCCGGCCTGGCAGGATGTTGGTGCGCAGATGACCTCTGACGTCCTACCATACGAAAAAATGAAACTTCGCCTGCTTAACGCAAGTCATCAGGCGTTATGTTATATCGGGATGTTGCTAGGCTACGAGTTTGCACACGAAGCACTGGCAGATGATCAGATCCGCAAGCTAGTCGAACAGTTGATGGAGATTGAAGTGACGCCACTGTTGCCCGCGGTTCCCGGCGTTGATTTGGGTGAGTACAAAAAGACGTTGATCGAACGATTCTCGAATCCTGCAATCCGGGATCAGCTTTCGCGGCTGGGAACAGAAGGTTCTGCGCGAATCCCGAAATTTGTTTTACCCTCGATCACCGAGCAAATCGAAAGAGGCGGACCGATCCGGAAACTTAGTTTTGTTGTCGCAAGCTGGTTCCGCTATTTGAACGGCAAAGATGACCAGGGGAAAGAGCTCCCAATCATCGATCCAATGTCGAAGATCTTAGTTGAAGCCGCCCAAGCAGGCGGGAAAGACCCGAGAAAACTACTCTCGATCCACGCTGTCTTCAGCAAGAGCCTTGCTGGGTCGCCTCGGTTTGTCAACGAACTGACAGAGGCGTTGGCAAGCTTCTACGATAACGGCGCACGCGAAACGTTGGCTAAATATATTGCGGCGTGAGTCTGGTGTTCAGTTCCGAGCTTAGCGGAGGAGCGACAACCACTTGAACGCTTAGTTGGACTAATGCCCTGAATAGTTCTCTTGGGGGAGTCGCATCGGTTACGAGGATATCGATTTTATCCAAAGAAGCGATGTGCCCGAGAAGTCGTTGTCCGAATTTTGTGGAATCGGCCAAAACAATGGTCCTGCGGGCGTGGGAAATCATATTCCCGGTCATCGTCGCATCCTGCAACAGGCTTGTGTAGAGCCCGTCCTGCGCGATCCCGCCAACACCGACAATTGCGCTGTCGGTGTTGACAGGCACCGCCCCGCAGAACGCGATCGATCCAACCGTCGTGTTCGATTCAGGCCGGTATTCTCCCCCGAGAAAAACGATATCGCGGACGGCGTCGTGTGGAAGGACGGGCGGAACTCCCAATGCATTGGTGACCACCGTGAGGTCTCGCTTTCCGGCGAGCTCCGACGCAAACAATCGCGTGGTCGACCCTCCATTAAGGATAAGACTTTCGCCATTCTTGATGAGCGCCGCGGCACATTTGGCAATCCGAGTCTTCTCCGCTGTTCGCACGCCGGTTCGCTGACCGGGTCCACATTCGGACTGTGCTAGAAAATCGGCGGCAATCGCCCCTCCGTGCGTCCTCCGAACCAGCCCGCGAACCGATAACATATCGAGATCGCGCCGGATTGTGTCCGCCGATACGCCGAATTGGGACGATAGCTGAGCAATTGAAAGCTGACCTTCTCGCTTTGCCAACCGAATCAGTTCAAACCGCCGTCTTGCGGGCAGCGATCCGTCGAGCATCAGTTCGGGCGACTGTTCGAGCGTGAAAATCGGTTCACTCTGCCGCGCGCCGTCGATCACCAGATCATTCGTTTGCATAGTTGCTGGGGGTTAAAAAAAGATTCCGTGTGCGAAGTTCTCCGCCACCAATGTGTGAACTTATGATCTTAGAATGAGCAAAAGTCAATCTTTTATTTAATCGATGATGCAAAAGATTTCCGCTGAATCCTTTTCATCTCCTGTCGTGGCCACTTTCAATTGCGAGGATCCAGCGCAAAACGGAATATTGGTTGGTAAAACCGATGCGATATTTCCTAAACTTCCCCTTCGCTGTACCCCCATGACAAAGGATCTCCTGCTTGCGATCGATGTCGGAACCGGAAGCACAAGGGCTGCACTCGTGAGCAGTTCGGGAGGAATCGCCGCATTTGCAGCGATAGAGTATTCGCAAATCGTCCCGCGATTTATGTGGTCCCAGCAGCGGCCCAGAACTTGGTGGGACGGCGTAGTGCGAACCGTCCGTGATGTGCTTGGACAGATTCGGGAGGCAGCCGACCGGATCGCGGGGATCGCTTCCTGCGGACAGATGCACGGAACTGTCCTGATCGACGAGGCTGGCGAACTTGTACTCGAAGAGGTCCCGTTGTGGAACGACAAGCGGACGCGGGCATTGGTCGACCAATTTCTCAACGAGAACGATGTCGCCGCTTTGCGGGCAGTGACGGGGAATCCACCGACGGTTGCCTGGCCGGCATTCAAATTGACATGGATCAAGCAGAACGCTCCAAAAAGCTACGCGTCAACCCGTACATTTCTGGCGCCGAAAGACTACATTAATTTCAAACTGACAGGCGAACGGAGGATCGACTTTTGTGAAGCTTCTTGCAGCTACATGTATGATCTGCGGACTAATGCGTGGAGCCACGAATTGTTGGGCATTCTCGATCTCGATCCGGACAAATTGCCGCCGCTCGCTGCAGCATCGGAACTCCTTGGATTGGTCACACGTGAAGCTGCAGAACTGACCGGGTTGCGTGCCGGCACACCAGTGGCTGTTGGTGCGGGGGATTTCCCGGCGGCCCTCCTTGGTTCAGGCGTCACCCGAGCTGGGCAGGTCTGCGAAATCACCGGAACTTCGACGCTCGTTGCAATGGCTGTGAACCGTCCGAATCCCGAACCGGAGATTGCGAACATTTCGTGCATTACCGGGGGATGGGCGGCATTTGCGATCGTTGATGCCACTGGAGACGCAATTCGGTGGGCGCGATCTCTTTTCAACGATGGCGAACGCGACTACGCCGAACTGATTGGGCTGGCAGAAAATGTACCTGCAACCTCCGAAGGTTTACTCTTTTTGCCTTATCTCAATGGGGAGCGAATCGCGCGAAAATCGAATTCGAGGGGCCAATTTTTTGGTCTCACCAGCCGGCACACCATTGGGCATCTTAATCGGGCTATTTTGGAAGGAGTCGCATTCGCAACCAGCCGGCAGATTGATTTATTCAGGCAGAGAGGTTACCGCTTCGATCGAATTCTGGCGGCCGGCGGAGGAGCCAAGAGCGCGCTCTGGTTGAGGATCAAGGCAAGCGTTTATAATTGTCCTGTCGTGATTCCTTCCGAGCCTGAGTGCGGAGTGGTTGGTTGCGCGATCCTTGCAGGGGTCGCATCCGGTATCTTCTCGGATCCTGAGACTGAAGCTTCCAGACTTGTTCGGAGCGTCGGCGAAATCCAGCCAGACCCCGAATGGACCGATAGGTATGGGCACGCCCAACGATTATTCAATGACATTTACGACGATAGCGAACGATTTTGGGACCGATTTTAATGTGACTGCTGTTAAATGATGGAATTTGTTGGAAGTCTGTCGTGGGCGGCTTGCTTGGGCGGATCAAGCCTGTTTACGGCTGACGGACATGCAATGGGTGCTTTGGTCCGCGGTTGCCTCGAAAAAGAGCAGGCTTGATTCTTGGTTCCCGGGAGTAGCTTAATGGCGGCTTGATTTGCCGTTACTGCATTAGCCATGGATCCAACATCATCCAGACTGGAGGAAAAGCTCGAGGTCGCGGTACGTGCGGCGTGGCTTTATCATGTCGCTGGAAATACGCAGCATGAGATCGCCCGTAAACTCCAGATTTCACGGCCGACCGCTCAAAGACTGGTGGCGTTCGCTCTGGAGCGCGGTTTGATTAAAGTCCGAGTCAACCACAAGGTGGCGAGCTGTCTGGAGTTGGCGCTTGCTTTGCGCGAAAAATATAATCTCGGAGTTTGCGATGTTGTTCCTGTAAACGGAGATAGCACGGATCAGGTCGTCCGGAAGATCGCCGTCGCGGCAGCTCAGGTGGTGGAATACTATCTTAATGACGAAAAGCCGAAGATCATTGCACTCGGTTCGGGACAGACGATCAAGGCGGTCATCAGCGAACTCAATACAATTGCCCGGTCACAGCACCGGTTACTCTCCCTGGTGGGAACAATCGCGCGGGATGGTTCCAGCAATCCGTACGAGGTGACGCTGCTTGCAGCGGAAAAGATTGGCGCCAAATGCTTTCTTATTCCGGCTCCGCTCCTTGCCGATTCACCGGACGAGAGAAATCAATGGTGCAATCATCGCCTATACCGGATCGTCGAGGATCTCTCGAACCAGATTGATGTGGCATTTGTTGGGATCGGCGACATCAGGGTGGGGTGTCCTCTGCATCGGGATGGGTTTCTAACCCAAGAAGAGGTGACGGAGTTAGTCAACTTGGGCGCAGTTGGAGAGTGCCTCGGCTGGGCTCTGGACGAAGATGGGGTTCTGGTCCGCGCCCTCACACAGGAGAGGGTGACGAGCATAAAGTTAAGCCGCCAGGTCAAAAGACCGGTAATCGCTTTTTCGGGCGGTGAACACAAATCCCGGGCGGTTCTCGCGGCTTTGCGCGGGCAATGGATCAACGGCCTCGTGACGGACGAGGTGTGCGCTCGGATGATACTCTCGAGCGATTAGTGGACTAGCTTTCACTTCCCACGTTCCGGCGGGAAATACGAGGGGCGTGCCATGTACTTCCAGTTTCGAGGCTTCCCTTCTGAAAGCCACTCGATAGTGGTGCGAACCCTTTTTTCACGGGTCTGCTCGGTTTTAGCCTCCGTAAGCCACTCAACGTACTCCTTTTTATGGCTATAGCTAAAGGCATGGAAGGTCGCGAATGCTTCCCTGTTTTCTTTCAGTGCGGATTCCAGATCGACTGGAACCGCCAAATCTCTCGGTTCTTTGGTTTGCGACCGAGTCGCCTGTGGAGTCGCGACTCCCGCTTTGTTCAATTCGACTGCTTTCTGGACGTATCCAATCAATTCATCATCTGGTGGCAGGTCAGTAATCGTCTTAATCCGTCCGAGATTTCCCATCGAATGCGTTTTCGCTTTCATGGATTTCTCGTCCAGGAACAAGTCTCCTTTCCAGAATCCGAATGCACAGTGTGTCTTGAAGGATCCCATTGAGCAAAGCATCCTCTCGCGAAGGAAGTGCGGACGGCTCCATTTGATCGTTTCTTCGACCTCGGGACAGGCTTTGTGAACGAGTTCCCGAAGATGCCGGAGGATCGGTTTGGCAAAATCAGCTGATTGGCTGATGTAAGCGTCGACTCGCAAATCCTTTTTTCCCATAGGCGCGTTGCCCGGCTATTTTAGTTGCCTCCTTCCCAGCGTCAAGACGATCAATCCAGCGCAGTGCGCCCATCAGCGATTCTCATTTGACCTGTCCCCCAGCAAGGTTCCTCCATCCAAATTAGCGACATCCAAATTAGGGACAGGTCAGATGTCGTGAGCAGGCTGAAAGATTTCCTTCAAATGACCTGTCCCTGAGCGGTTCCCACAAATCTACCGAAGGCCGCTGACATGTGACCTGTCCCTCAGCGAAAGTTCCCTGTGACCTGTCCCTGAGAAAAAGGCCCCTGAATCGATCAGGGATTGTCTACATGTGACCTGTCCCTTAGCGAAAGGTCCCTAAACTAAGAAGGGTCGGAGGGAGCTTATTAGTTGACATGCACATGAGAATCATTCTCAATAAGCGAGTGAAATCTACGGTTGCTTTTCGTTGTCTCGGGACGGTGGCTCTGATGTTCTCATGCCTTACGGGAGGCATTCTCACTGCGGGGGTTGTCGACCCGACCAATCCGTGTCCGCGGTTTGCGGCCGGGAGTGTTGTGGAAAATCCGCCGGCGTTGTTCAGCCGGAACGGATCGTTGGTCGTCAATTTCTCGTATCAGACCACCATCGATTCGGCGGGCAGAACACTCTTTTGTTTTATGACTCCGGACGGAATGGAGAATCCGACGCTCCATGTGAGACCGGGCGATCATCTGATTATTAATCTGACCAACAACACCTCGGCGACCCCGGTCGAAATGACAGTTCCGTCGCCGGCGTGTGCTGACACCGTAATGACTGGATCGTCAGTGAATCTCCACTTTCATGGTACAAATACGTCGCCGACCTGTACCCAAGACGACGTTTTGCACACGATCGTCAACTCGGGGCAAACTTTTCACTATGATGTTGTTTTCCCTCAGAACGAGCCGCCCGGACTCTATTGGTATCACCCGCACGTCCATGGGATGACCGAATCGGCACTTCAAGGCGGTGGGTCGGGAGCGATTGTTGTCGAAGGAATCGAAGAATTGCAGCCTGAGCTGGCGGGGATGAAAGAGCAGATTTTACTGATTCGGGATCAGAACGTCGCCGGCAACCCGACGCCCGGTGGCTCGATTCCTTCCTGGGACCTCAGCGTGAATTTTGTTCCGATTGCATATCCCCAAGAGGTTCCCGCGATCATCCGCGTACCGTCGGGCGAGAAGGAGCTCTGGCGCGTCGTCAACGCGTCCGCGGACTCTCTGCTCGACCTGAAAGTGATATACGATGGCGTCACTCAACCGTTACAAATTGTCGCGATGGATGGTGTACCGGTGGGATCGCAGGATGGAAGCCGCCGCGGAAAAATCGCTAGTGCGAAAGATATTTTGATTCCAACCGCCGGAAGAGCGGAGTTTCTTGTCACCCCGCCTTCCTCTCATGTGAAACAGGCGCAGTTGGTTACGTTGAACGTTAACACCGGACCAGACGGCGATAATGATCCCCAACGCACCCTCGCGACGATTCAGACGGGTTCCAGCTCCAGTGCGCAAGAAACGATCGGCAATGAAAGTCTCCCCAATGTGAAGGATTCAGGGTGGCGTCAGAGATTTGAAGGACTACAAAACGCTCCCGTAACAAAACAACGGAAACTCTACTTTTCGGAGGACAATCCAACCTCGCAATTTTATATCACGGTGGAGGGGGCCACCCCGACGTTGTTCTCACCGGAAGAACCACCCGCGATTGTGACAACCCAGGGATCGGTTGAAGAGTGGACGGTACAAAATCGAACTCTTGAGAATCATGAGTTCCATATTCACCAGATCCATTTTCTGGTTCAGTCACAGGATAATTTTCAGATCAATGGTACCTCACCGGATCACACCATTCAGGGGCAGTACCTCGATACCGTCCAGGTGCCGTTTTGGGATGGTAACCCAAAACATGCGTACCCAAGCGTCACCGTACGTATGGATTTCCGCGGAGCGGACGTCGGCGACTTTGTTTATCATTGCCATATTGCCGAACACGAAGATGGAGGGATGATGGCAATCGTCAGAGTACTTCCAAATCCGGACGGTGTCCTCGACGATTCCAAGAAAGGAAATGAACAAGTCTCTGGCAGCTCTGCCGTTTCGAACGTGACGGTGCAAAAGTGAGGCGCGCGACAAATCCGAGATTGGAATGACGGCATTGAAAGCGCCGCCTAATGGGAAGGAAGGTGGCGCTGAATCGTTTGGACAGATCGGGCGAACCTCGAGATAGTGGCTTTCAGGATGCCAAAGGATCCGATAGCCCGTTTTGGGGTTTCATTTAGCCGGTCTCTTCTTAAGGCTCTTGATCGGATGGCGCGTGAAAAAGGATACGGCAACCGTTCACTTGCGCTTAGCAACATGGTCCGCGGCTACCTGCTCGAGCACCATTTACAATCGGCTGACGGAGAAGTCGCCGGGACGATTACGCTCGTTTTTGACCATCACCGAACACAGGTTCAGCAAGCGTTGACTGAATTACAGCACGACCATCTGAACACGATTATCTCGACGCTCCACGTGCATTTGGATCATGACAATTGTCTCGAGGTGCTTGTCGTTCGAGGGCGCGCATCCGTGATCAAGCGTCTCTCAGAGCACTTAATCGCCGTAAAAGGCGTCAAGCACGGGAAATTAACGCTGACGACAACGGGTAAGGATGTCCCGCAATAAATTGCCTGTCGCAGAGACTTGGCTACTCGACGCCTGTCCCTGCGTGAAAAGGAGTGCCCGAACCGGGTTTAATTGAATTTCTCAACTCAAAAAAAATTTTTCCATAGCCTTCGCGAACCCTTCATCGTCCATTCCGTCCGTAACGTCTGTGGCCGATTTCTTGACCTCATCGTTCGCTTGACCCATGGCGATTGAGTAACCGCTTTTTTTGAACATCAAGACGTCGTTTGGCATATCCCCGATTGTGACGAATTCCGCCGCTGGGATCTGAAGCAGTTTAGAGAGTATCTCAACAACGGCTCCCTTGTTAGCGTTCGGATGGGTGACGTCGAGATAGTATGGTTGCGAACGGGCTGCAGAGACGTGAGGCTCACAGTCGCGCGATTGGGTCGTGGACTTTGCCAGCGCGCAATTTTCAAATTCTTCCTGGATTGCTTTCTCGGCTTTCGCCACGAGAGGCAAATCGTCACTAACGCCAACAACTTTTGCCACTCCTTGCTTCAGCGCAGCATCGAAGTCTTTCACAACGGTTGGCGCGAAGCGCACCGTAAGCTCTTCCTTCTTTCGATGCGGAGCGTCGACGTTGTGGAGATACCAATCGACCCCTGCATAAACCCAAACATCCAGCCCGAACCCACCCACGCGCTCGATCACCGATCGCGCGGTCTCATCGTCGAGTGTTTGCTGACTCAAGACTTTCATCGTACCGGGCTCAACCAACATTCCACCGTTAAATGCCGCCATTGGAGCCGAGAGCTTGACCTCGTCCGCGATCATTGTCATTCCCCGCGGCGGGCGCCCGCTAGTCACCGCGAATTTAATTCCGGCGTCACTCAGCCGCTGGATAGCCGCCTTCGCACGTTCAGTGATCCTTTTCTGGCTGTCCACCAGCGTGCCGTCCACATCGGCAAGAACTATCGAGATTTTCTTCGATGGCATAGGAAAAGAAGGTCGTTGACTCGATCTCAGTTTTCAAGGCGTGTTCGGTGTTCAGTTCTTCCCGATGACTGTTTATTTTGAGAGCTCTTGTTACTCATAGTACTCAGGCGCTTGTTTAAACTGTGGCCAAGCGTCCGGATCATGTCCCGTCACAACCATTGCACCCGTCTGGCGCACGACCTGGTGCAGCTTCCTGACAGAACGAACAGTGTCGACGGTTGATGCAAGAAATCCGGGTAACGCTTTCTCATTCCAGTGGTCCAGCGTGTAGGCTGCATCGATCGTTAACAGAACCGGTCCGGTTTTTGGCAACGTAATCAGGAATGACTGGTGGCCGGGGGCATGTCCTGGAGTGAAAATCATCTTTACGGAACCGTCGCCAAACAGGTCGTAATGATCCGTTGCCAGCCCCTCCAGGAAGTACCACTCCAATCCCGGTTTATCGTAGTCTTTCCGGATGTAACCACCGGCGGCGAACCAGTCGGGTGTAAATGCGTACTCGTACTCTGCTCGCTGAACAAAGTGGATCGCTCCTGGAAAACGTCCTGCAGCACCTGTGTGATCCAAGTGGAGATGCGAAAACAGGACATATGAAATCTGGTGGGGTTCGATGCCGATCCGGGCGAGCTCGTTAAGGCAGGTTTGCTCGGCGGTCATCGTCGGGTAATAAACGTCGGTGATTCCACCCCAGTGAGCATAGGGATCGCCCAGAATTTCTGCAGCGTTCCCTCCGTCGATGACGACGTTTCCTCTCGGATGTTGAATGAGAAACCAGGGGACCGGTATTTCATAAGGTTCGTTTAGTCCCTGATTCATCTTGATGTTCTGCAGCTTACATTTTAGCGAGCCGCACTGAAACATGTAGAGACGTATTCCTGACATAGGATTGTTACCGGGGGTAGTTTGGGGGTTTTGTTCTTCGAATTTTCAGTTAGGCTAAAACTGATTCGTCCGAGAAACCTACCTCTCTGACCCCCCGAAACAAATGAAAGCAGCCATTTTGAATGAGATGGGACTCTCCCGTCCTTACGCCGTCTCAAGACCGTTAGTTGTGGAAGAGGTCGCGTTGAATCCCCCGGGACCTGGGGAGCTTCTAGTCCGAATCAAGGCAACCGGCCTTTGCCATTCCGACCTTTCAGTCATCAATGGCGATCGCCCAAGGCCGCTGCCGATGGTGTTGGGTCACGAAGCTGCCGGTGAAGTGACAGAATGCGGTGCCGGTGTGACCGATCTGAAACCGGGTGACCAGATTGTGCTCGCTTTCGTCCCTTCGTGCGGAGCCTGTCTTCCGTGCATGGAAGGGCGTCCGGCACTTTGCGAGCCGGGCGCACGCGCTAACGGGGCTGGGACTTTACTTTCAGGCGCGCGGCATCTTCGGCTTCACGACAAAGCCATTTATCATCACATCGGTGTTTCCGGGTATGCAGAATATGCCGTGGTGTCGCGCCGATCGGCAATCAAAGTGGACAATTCCTTGCCAGCCCATGAGGCGGCGCTGTTCGGTTGCGCCGTTCTGACGGGAGTCGGCGCTGTGATCAATACGGCGAAAGTACCGGCGGGAACTTCTGTCGCGATTGTTGGGTTAGGGGGCGTCGGTTTAAGCGCTCTACTCGGCGCAAACGTGGTAGGCGCAGCTGAGGTGGTTGCCATCGACGCCAATCCGCAAAAGCTGGAGATTGCGTCCCGTCTTGGCGCGACGAAAACGGTCTTGGCCACTCCAGAAGCGATCAAAGAAGTTCGTGATCTAACGAGCGGCGGCGTGGACTTCGCTTTTGAAATGGCAAGTTCAGTGCCGGCGCTCCAACTGGCCTACGAAATCACAAGACGCGGCGGTACAACGGTTACGGCGAGTCTGCCAAATCCGGCACATAAGTTTTCGATACCGGCGGTTCAATTGACCGCGGAGGAGCGTACGATCAAGGGGTGTTACCTTGGTTCGTGTGTTCCGGCGCGGGATATCCCACGATATATATCACTCTATCAGCGAGGAAAGCTTCCGGTTGACCGGTTATTAAGCGAGATCGTTTCGATTGACGAACTTAACGAGGCGTTTGACCGATTGGCCGACGGCAAGTCGATCCGCCAAGTGATGACATTCGCGGCATAAAATTGGTTAGGTCCGCATCTCACCTACGGTAAGCCTCGTTAGATTTTTAAGCTCTGGAGCCACGCAAGGATCGGTTCGGAGGAACCTCTTGCCTTATAGAAAAGAGAGTAGGGCACAATAGGCGTATTCCAACGATTTGCGGCTGATCCAGGCTAAGATTTAACTGTCCACCGCACGTTCGCCGCTCGTTATGAGGTGACTTAAGGCGCTTTCGGAGCGAGTATACGGGTGCCGCGAAGCGAGTTGTTATTCCTGGCAGAAGTCTGCTTCCAATTGGCAACGTAGCCTTTCTGTTTAGAAAAGCCGCTCGCAGGCGACAAACTGTAACTGCCTAACTACTCTACTATGCAAAAAACATTACTAACGATATCAAGCTTCTTCATCGCCGCATCGACATTTGCTGTCGTTGTGCCAACCGGTTCTACCGATTTGCGAAGTTTCGCTCAATCTCGGGCGCAGCACCTCTCATTTTCGGGAAGTCTTAAGCCTGATGTCCTGATGCCGACGCACCCGTTGAACGTGCACGAGGATATCCTGATGCCGACGCACCCGTTGAACGTGAACGAGGATGTCCTGATGCCGACGCACCCCTTGAACGTGCACGAGGATATCCTGATGCCGACGCACCCGTTAGACGTGACCGAGGATATCCTGATGCCGACGCACCCCTTGAACGTGCACGAGGATATCCTGATGCCGACGCACCCGTTGAACGCGGCCTAGTACGTCTTGATGCCAACCAAATGAACTCGCGCCGGGCAAGTCAAGGCGCAGCAAAACTGGTGTGTGCCACGGTGATTCGCCAGCCATCCGCGAATTTCTGTAACTGCATGGTATCGGTGGCATACACTGGCGCGCTGCTTTCTGTGGGGAGAATCTTCCACCAGCAGAGGGCAACGGCAGTGTCGGGCGTGGAAGATCGGACCTGCAAGCGTTGCAGGTCCAGTTTTCCCATTTTGTTTCGGTCGGGATATCCCCGCACATAGCTGTTGTAGAGATCCGTCCATCCCCAATGGACTTCGGACTCGACGACAGCAAGTAGATCATCCGATTTCCAAAAACCGTTCATATAGCCCTCTAGATCGTGGTTGTTCCAGCGATCAACCATTTTCAGGATCAACTGGTAGACTTGCTCCACGATGGTCTGGTTAGCGGTCGGATCTGCATTGATGGAATCCAATCGCTGGACGGTCATATCTTGCCCAAGGGCAATTGGCGTGGCAGCGGCCACGCCCATGACAGTGATCGTTATCCAAATTCGATGCTTAAACATGACCGGCACAAGCCTCACTTGGGCGGAGTAAAGTTTCTAGCACGTGAGAGGCGATCCGCTAATGATTTGTTTAGTCTTTCAGCAGGATGGGTGCGGCCGTCTCGGTACACAAGCTTGGCGGATAAGTGCCAGGCTCAGTCGCTCTGATATGACTGGCGCGCTGAATTCTTGATGCACGGCGGGGCCATCGTCGCGTGAGGATCCCGTCCGGCCATCCTGGTTACAGATTGGGTTGAGGTACCAACCAACGGCTTAAAAAAATTGGGAGACAAGAAACGATTTGCAATTAACTAAATAGTTAGTTAGTTAGACAAGTGATGAGTTCAACCCAGGTCAAACAGGTGGCCGCTAAGCGTAAGCGAAATGCGGAAGCCACCAAGACTGTAATCCTCGATGCCGCTCTCAGGGAATTCGCTGAACAAGGGCTTGCAGGCGCGCGTATGGACGAGATCGCCAAAGTTGCGGCGGTCAATAAAGCGCTTCTTTATTACTACTTTGCGAGCAAGGAACAGTTGTTTGTCGGGGTCATCCATCGCGCATTTGTTACAATCACAGATGCGCTCCACGCGGCACTCAGCCGGCCGGCTAGACCGGGAGTGAGATTGTTGGCCTTTTTGGACGCCAATTTCGAAGTTCTTGCCGCGCAACCATTATTGGCGCGGTTGCTTGGGCAGGAAATGGACATGCTGAAAACCCTATCGTCAGAAGCTATCGGCGGGCTGCTGAGCCAAGGCTTTATGGACCGGATCGTGCCGCTGTTGGCTGAGTTTCGCGGGGTTCTAGTTGAAGGGGTGGAGGCAGGTGAGTTCCGAACGGTCGATATCGACGCCGTGTTGCCGCTTCTCATCATGTTGGTTCGAACGGCGGCGAGAGGCATGCCTATGAGCGCCCAGTTCCTGCCCGGTTCGAGGAATATGTCCGCCGCCCGACGGCGTGCTGCAGCGACGGACCTGATCAAGGCGGCAATTTTTACGACCCCAGCAAAACGGCCATCCAAGAGCAAACCGGGATCTAAGAAATGAAACGTCAGCGTGCAGTTGCAATCTTTCTGGCGGTGCTGTTCGCCCTGGCGCTTATCTACTATTTAGTAACAGCAAACCGGACACCTGGATTGATGATCGACGGTATCGTCGATGCAAATCAAGTTGTCGTGAGCCCGAAGGTTCAGGGCCTTCTTGAACATCTGACGGTGGAGGAAGGGAATTCGGTTCGGGCTGGTCAGTTGATTGCGAACCTGGACACGGCGGAGTTAAGTGCGGAAAGAGAGGCCGACCTCGCGTCAGTTGAGAACCTGAGGGCTCAGCTGTCTCAGTCCGAGTCTAACTATCAACTCGCGCTGGACGAGACAGCGGGGGACCTGACCAGTGCCGAGGCCCGTCTTGCAGCGGCAAAGTCGCAACTCGAGCTATCGCAGGCGCAGCTTCAACGGAATCAAGCTGACTACGATCGAATTCGGACGTTAGCGACGCGCGGTGTCTCTGCTCAACAAGACTTGGATCACATGACCGCTGATTTGCGGTCCCAAGAGGCGATGGTCGCGGGGCAGCAGGAACAGGTGCACGCGTCAGAAGGCGATGTGAAGCATGCACAGGCCGGCGAGTATCGGAGACTTGCCGCCAAGAGTGGAATTGAGTCGACCAGAGCACAACTGCGAAATGCCGAAGCTGAACTGGCTGCTGCGACGGCTCGTCTCAGCTACACCGACGTGGTCGCACCGATTTCGGGAGTCGTTTCGGTGCTTGTCGCGCGACAGGGAGAGGTGGTGGGGCCAAGCGCTCCAGTGGCGACAATCGTTGATCCTCAAAGCACTTGGGTTCGTGTCGGGATTCCAGAAACGGTTGCTGCGAACATCGCCGTCGGCGAGAAGATCCGGGTTCAATTTCCGTCTGGGCATGCTGTGGAGGGTACAGTGCTTTGCAAAAGCGTCGAAGGAGATTTTGCCTCGCAGTACGATATCAACCAGGTCAACCGAGCCGTCCGTTCGGTTTCGATCAAGATAGCGGTGCCGAACCCTGGTTTGACGATCACGCCCGGTATGAGTGTCAAAGTCGTGCTGACACCGGACCAGATGGAGCATGCACCGGCTTCGCCGATCGCAAATTCGAACCGGCAGGCAACATGAAATCGAACGGCGAAGAGCAGACTGCCGCAATCACTGTCGAGCATGTGATTAAGCGGTTCGGCGAGTTCACGGCAGTGAATGACGTCACCTTTTCCGTTACGACTGCGGAGACATTTGGGCTCCTTGGGCCAAACGGTGCCGGAAAGAGTTCCCTCATTCGAATGATTACCACGGTTTTGCCTTTGACCAGTGGTCAGATCATCGTCTGCGGACAAGATGTCTCGATGAATCCGGATCGTGCCCGACTTGCAATAGGCGTCGTGCCGCAAGCACTGACAAGCGACACAGAATTGACCGTCGAAGAGAATCTCGACATTTACGCGAAACTTTATGGAGTTAGTCGTGGAGCGAGACGAACGGCGATCAGTGGATTGCTGGAGATGGTTGGTCTGGCGGACAGGAGAGGGGCGACAGTTGGAACTCTCTCCGGTGGGTTACGCCGGCGCGTTGAGATCGCGCGGGGATTGGTCCATAGCCCGAAGATACTTTTTCTCGATGAACCGACGACCGGGCTTGATCCGGTCTCGCGAGTGGACGTTTGGGATATGCTCGAGAGCATCCAGCGGGAGCGGCACGTCACTATATTTTTGACGACCCACTACATGGAGGAGGCTGACAAATTGTGTGACCGGATCGCAATCGTCGATCGCGGTCGTTTGATCACGTTAGATACGCCCCAGAAGCTGAAAGACTCTGTGCCAGGAGCCGATATCAACACCTCGCTCAATGATGTTTTTGCTTACTACACCGGGCGCGGATTGCAAGCTACGCAGACTTAGGAAAAATAGAATGTCCGCGCAACGAGTCCTAGCAATTATCGAACGCGAGATGCGCAAGTTTATGCGCTCGCCGGCGCTGGTCTTGATCTCTCTTGTACTGCCGTTAATGCAGTTGCTCGTTCTTGGCAATTCGTTTGGGGGTAAGATTCAAGGGGCTCGGATCGCGGTGGTGGATTCGGATAAAGGACCGGAGGCGCGTCGGGTTTGGGAAGCATTGCAAGCCGTTGAATATAATGCCAAGACGTTCCAACCGGTTCTCTATCGAAGCGAACAGGAAGCGACTAGGGATGTGCGAGCTGGAAAGATCCAGGGTGTCGTTATCATTCCTCCCGACTATTCGCGGCGGGTATATTCGAACAATCGGCCTGAATTGGGGTTGGAACTCGACAATACCGACGCGTTTATCAGTTCGGCGATCACCCAGGCTTTGAGCGGGATGGTGACAACGCTCAATCAACCGGTTGTTCAGTCGCGTCTAGCGGGACAGATTGCGCTTCAGCAGGTTGAACTCTATCCGTACGTCCCATACATGCAGTACATGCTTCCAGGGGCTATCGCGCTCGCGATGTTCGTCTCCGTGATGATCGGCGGCGGCATGGCTTACATCGACGATAAGTCGCGAGGGGTTCACGAGGGTTACCTTGTCACGCCAATCACTCGATTCGAGTTAGTCCTGGCAATGAATATTGCCGGCACATTGAAAGCTTCTGCCGGGGGGCTCTCCTTGATGGTCTTCGGATCACTTCTTGCGGGCGTCGGAACAGCCTTTCAACCGTTGCATTTTCTCTCTCTCCTTGTCCTGATTGTCTGCAGCTCATTTGCGTTTATGACGATGATGTCGTGCATCGTTTCGCGAATGGATAACCCTCTGTTGCCTCGTGCGATATTCGGGGTGTTGAACACTCTGCTCTACTTTCCGAGCGGCGCTGTTTATCCGGTTGAGGCATTGCCATCATGGCTTCGAGCGATCACCTATTTTGACCCTTTTACATATGCCGTCGATGGGTTGAGAGGTTTGCTTCTGCGCGGCGCCACGCTGCAGGCTGTATTTACCGACATTGGCTGTCTGGCCGGATTTGGAATGTTCATGTTGGCAGCCAACACATTGCTATTCAAACGGACACTTTAGTCTCGATCCTCCCTCCCGACTTCGCCAAGGCGTAAGTTTCGCCCACACTCGCAGCTTTGACGGGTTTGCATGGTTGCTGCTTGACGAACTGGCGGTATGATTGGAACGGTGGTGACGGCGTTCCCCTGTTTTCAGACGAAGCGTGCTCGAGATCCGATGTTGTTGGTTCTCGTCGCGACGTTGCCGGCAAAGACCAACCGCTAAGGAAGAAACTATTATGATTGCCTGCGTTATCCATGGAGCCAAGGACCTCAGAGTTGAAAATCGTCCTGATCCACGACCTGAAGAAGGTGAGGTCCTTGTACGGTTCGGCGCCGGGGGTGTTTGTGGCTCCGATCTACATTACTATCACGACGGATCGGCCGGCGATTTTACGGTTCGTGAACCTTTGACGCTCGGTCACGAGGTGGCTGGAGAGGTCGTTGAACTTGGCAAGTATGTCACGAAACTACACGTCGGTCAGCGAATCGCTGTCAATCCGACAAGACCCTGTTTCCGATGCGACTATTGTTTGGCGGGGAAATCGCATCTTTGTGTCAATGTTCTTTTCTATGGGAGTGCGGCGCGGTTTCCTCACGTGCAGGGAGCCTTTTCCGAGCTATTCGTAGCTCTTGAACAGCAATGTTTTCCGATTCCTGATGCACTCTCCTATCGCGCCGCGGCGTGTGCTGAGCCGTTGGCAGTTACGCTTCACACCGTGACGCGAGCCGGCGATGTTCTAGGGCGTCGTGTGCTGGTGACGGGCAGCGGCCCGATCGGTGCCTTGGTCGTTGCCGCAGCGCGGTTGGCGGGAGCCGGGGAAATTGTCGTCAGCGACGTTTTCGATGAACCGCTTCAAGTTGCCAGGCAGATGGGAGCAACACACACCGTGAATGTCGCTTCGGCGGCGTCGGAAATGGAAGCTTTTACGCGGAATGGTGGATCGTTCGACGTCGCGATCGAGGCATCTGGCAATGTGCGCGCTATCGGAAACTGCATCGATGCCACCAAACGGGGTGGCCGGATTGTGCAGGTTGGATATTTGCCGCCCGGTCACCCAAGCATCACCGTCAACCGGATCATCACCAAGGAACTCGAATTGGCGGGTTCATTTCGTTTCCGGGAGGAATTTGGGTGGGCAGTTGCCGCCCTGAGTCGTGGGAAAGTCGACGTAACGCCGATGCTGAGCGAAGCGTTTCGGTTTCCAGAAGTTGCCACGGCCTTCGAGCTCGCGTCGAATCGCCAAAAGGCGATGAAAGTGTCATTGGTGGCTTAATGGAGAAGAAATGGTCAGTGTCGGTTGCCAGTTGTCAGAGTTCCAGAAATTGGGCAGAGGCCCCTGCGGTCAATTGCCTGCTCTATCGTAAACCCTTCTTGGTCCGTTTGTCCTGGTAGTGGCGCAGGTTTATTTCATACCGGTTCGGTTCTCGCGCAGCCAAGTCGCTTGTCGTCCGCGGAACTTCGATACCAGACTTTGTGCGCAAAGCTATGAGCTGTTGGTGAAGAGCGAAGACTTCTGGAAAATAGTGTTCCTCGTTATACAGGAGGGTATTCTGAACGTGCGGATCGTTGACTAACGAGAAAAATTGATAGCCGAACATGGCGTCGAGAATGCGGATATTCAGTACGCCAATATCGGACAAATTTTTCGCGCGCTCAAAGAATTGAAGGCATCGCAAAGCCTGGTCATCCGACGGCATCTGATTTGACCCGGGGAAAACAAATGGTTCGAATGCCGCGTTAAGTTCCTCGAATTCTTTGCCCAACTGGTTGACGAACTGCCCTAGTGTGTTGCGTCGCGCTTCGTACAGTTGGACGCCGAGGAAGATCATCGTCACTGCCGTAATGATGCAATAGGCGATCGTTCCGATCGCACCGAGCGCTGTCCAATATTCGATCGTGGTCATGATCGCTCGCTATCAAAAAAAGCTTTGAATGTCAGGCAAGTCGTCGATCACGTCGCCTTAGCGGCATCGATCAATTGGCAATTGGCTTGCACCGGCTGGGCAAAACGCGAAAAATAGGGTTGTATGTCTGCCCCAGGCTTTAAGAGCTTCGAGAGCCACTATTCTGTGCACGAAACGGTGGACCGTTTGGAGGGATTTCTTAGATCGAAAGGGATTAAAGTCTTTGCTCGTCTCGACCAGGCCGCTGAAGCTGCCGCTGTCGGGATCTCAATGCGTCCGATGGAACTCTTGATCTTCGGTGATCCGAAGAGTGGTTCACCGCTTATGATCCAGTACCCTTCACTTGCGATCGACCTGCCGTTGAAAGCCCTCGCATGGGAGACCGAGGAGAAGAAAGTCTACTTGAGTTTTAATGCGAGCGAGTACTTGACGGAACGGCATCAGCTCGCCGGATTGCCTTTCAGACCGGTCGAAGGCTTGTTTGCCCAAGCGGCGCTTTAACGAGTAGAGGCGGAGCCTAGATTGGGTTCGGCAGCCGGTCGTAAGAGCCGGTTATCAATCGAAAACTGTTCAATGCGCAAAGTTAACACGAACGAAATCGAAGAATTATCCTGGCGATCTCCGAAAGGCAAATTCGAAGGAGCTGGCAAGCAAATCTCAGAAGCACTTGGCCGTGACCCAAGTTCCACGGATCTCCTCGAGCGACATCCGTTTGATGTGGAGATTTGTCGAATTCCACCCGGGAAAACCCCTTACCCCTATCACTCGCACAGTGCGCAGTGGGAATTCTACCTGGTGATCGCCGGCGAAGGGTCCGTTCGCGACCAAGAGGGGACTTCACCGATTCAAACCGGTGACGCATTTATCTTCAGGCCTGGTCAGCCTCATCAGATCATCAACGACAGTACCGAAGATCTTTTGCTTTACGTCGTTGCCGATAATCCGATCGGGGAGTCAAACTTCTTCCCTGATAGCGGTAAATGGGTCGTCCGTTCGCCAGAACGACGGGTTCTCCGTTCTGATCCACTGGATTATTTCGACGGTGAAGAGTGAGTGGCAGGAGACCGGGATTTCGAGCGAGGCGGCGAGGCGTCGGTGACGTTCTCGGCACAAACGCTTCGCCCGGGGCTTGGTTCTCCAATGTGAATTCTTAAACCGGTTTTTCGAACGCCTCGAAATCCAAGGCGATTTGATGACTGAAATCAGAGACGAAAAAAAGTTCTCCTGCGCGGCCGAGATTCAAACAATCATATAAAACAAACATTTCATTTGATTGTTTCAAACAAACGTTTAAATAGGCTCTATGGTTATTCCCGATACCAGAGCCGCTGAACCGGTCGAGGAAACGACTCGAGATAAGATCCTTGCCGCAGCTGCCGAGGTTTTTGCCGATGAAGGCTTCGAGGGGGCGACCATTCGGCAGATCACCGATCGAGCGAAAGTGAATGTTGCGGCGGTCAATTATCATTTCCGTGACAAAGCGGAACTCTATTCGCAGGTCGTCTTGCAAGCGTGCTCGATCCCTGCGGTGTGGCGGGAAGTGATGGCAAGAACCCAAGACTCTCCGGATGAACGACTTCGTGAACTGATCTACGAATTTTTAAAGCAGCTTCTGGATCCGAAGCGCCCTGTTTGGAAGAGAAAGTTGATGGTTCGGGAGTTTGCGGACCCGACGAAGGCACTGGATGAGTTGGTCGAGAAAAATATTCGACCGTTTCGGGATGAATTTCTGTTGCCGGCCCTTCGAGAGTTAACGGGTGATTCATTCACGCCGCTCGAACTGCGCCGCGTATCTGGGAGCGTGATGGGTCAGTGCCTCTACTACGTCATTTGCCGTCCGCTTCTCGAACGTTTGAGTCCGGGCTTCGTGATCGACGAGCAGGCCGTTTCCGAGATCGCAGAACATATCAGCCGGTTTTCTCTAGGGGCGATCGCCGAGATAACCGCCGCGCGCACCCGTCCTGATGCTCCTGAACCACTTAAACAACCTTTAGACCTATGAGCGCAACACTCACTTCAAAATCCCCCGTCGACCTTGAAATCGGAGAGAAACAACCGGCGGGATCGGGAAGTCGCAATGCCTCGCCTAGGACAAACAAGCAAGAGAAAAAAAAGTTCGGATCACGCAAGATGCTTTTGTTGGCGGTGGGGGGATTGCTGGTGGCTGGTGCGACCTATTGGTTTATCCGGAACACCGGCTTTGAATCAACCGACGACGCCGCTATCGAGGCGCATGTCGTCGAAGTCAGCTCCAAGATTTCCGCTCACGTCAAAGCAGTGCATTTTGACGACAACTATCAGGTGAAACGAGGGGAGCTCTTAGTCGAGCTTGATCCGAGGGACTTTCAGGTCGCGCTCGCGAATTCGGACGCGAACCTGGCTTCGGCCACAAGCAAGCTGAACGAGGCGGAAGCCCAACAGAAAGTTGCCGAGGCGGGATTGGGGGAAGTCAAAGCTGATTTGGCGAGCGCACAAGCGACTGCGGATAACGCGGAAGCCGACTACACGCGCAACGAACAGCTATTCAAGACGCATGTAATCGATCGCAGAGAGTACGATGCCTCGGCCGCGCAGGCTAAAAGTGCAGCCGCCAGCGTCGAATCCGCCTCGAAGAAGGTCACCTCCCAAGAGGCGCAGATCCGGCTGACGTCTGCACAATATGTCACGGCTGCTGCGGAGGAGAAACAGGCGGAGACTCAAGTGCAACAAGCGGAGTTACAATTATCGTACACCAAGATTTTTGCACCGTTTGATGGGCGGGTGACAAAGAAGAGTATCGAGCCTGGCAACTACGTTCAACCCGGACAAACGCTTTTCTCGTTTGTTCCGCCGCAAGTCTGGATCGTAGCGAATTTCAAGGAGACTCAGCTCAAAAGGATGCGCGTTGGACAGTCCGTCTCAGTCCGGGTGGATGCGATTCCCGGCCGCGAATTCAAGGGGCACGTGGAAAGTTTTCAGGTCGGCACAGGTAGCCGGTTCACGCTCCTTCCTCCCGAGAATGCCACGGGGAATTTCGTCAAGGTTGTGCAGCGGGTGCCGGTCAAAATCGTTTTCGACGAACCGGCTGCTGACCTGGAACGTCTCTGGGCTGGGGAATCTGTCGAGCCGGAGGTGGACCTGAATAGTCGGTCCGTCGACAATGGCCAGCGCGCAGAACCTCTTCCTCCAGCGGTTCTTGGCGCTTCCGGCGGCGGCATGCACGAGTAACGCAGCGAGAGTTTTCTCGAAACGTTGCTGATCAATCGACTGCAAAAAGGACCTTATGAGCCACGCAATCACCCCGAGCGGCCGCGCAGTGAATCCCTGGTGGATCGGCCTGACGCTGACACTGGCGACATTCATGGAATTGCTGGATACCAGCATCGCAAACGTTTCCCTTCCGCATATTGCCGGGGGGCTTGGTACCAGTCTCGATGAAGCGACCTGGGTCCTGACGAGTTATCTGGTGGCGAATGCTGTTGTTCTTCCGCTCAGCGCCTGGTTGAGCCGCGTGTTTGGACGAAAGAATTACTACATGGCCTGTGTGGCTTTGTTTACAGTGAGCTCGCTCTTGTGCGGCATCGCTCCGAATCTTGGGCTCCTGATTTTCTTTCGTGTTCTTCAAGGGATTGCCGGCGGTGGGCTGGCCCCTTCCGAACAAGCGATGCTGGTGGACACTTTCCCGGCCGAAAAACGGGCGGCGGCTTTTGGCCTTTACAGCATGGCGATTGTGCTAGCTCCTGCGCTGGGTCCAACTCTGGGCGGTTGGATAACTGACAACTCCTCGTGGCGCTGGATTTTCTTTATCAATATTCCGGTCGGATTGCTTTCAGTGTTCTTGACGAGCCGGCTTGTGACAGATCCGCCAGCCTTCACTGAAGAACGACGAAGAATCAAGGCGAGTGGTCAGGGCAAAATCGACTATGTCGGGATCCTGTTGTTAGCGATCGGTTTCGGATGTCTGGAGGTCGTTCTTGATAAAGGCCAGGAGGATGATTGGTTCGGAAGTTCCTTCATTACAGCGTTCACGGTGATTGCATTAATATCGCTGGTGATTGCTATTATTTGGGAATTGCGTCACAAGGATCCGGTTGTTGATCTCACTTTGCTTGGGAACCGCAACTTTGCGATCGCGTGCGCGATGTTTTTCCTTTTCGGATTCATTCTGTTCAGTACCACAGTGCTGCTTCCGCAGCTTCTCCAGTCGCTGGACAACTACAATGCGACCACGGCAGGTCTGGTGCTGACCCCGGGGGCGATCGTGATCGTTTGCATGGCACCTTTCATCGTCCGGTTAACGCCAATCTGGGGCGCCAAGCGATTGTTGGTCATTGGTTTCTCGGTGCTTGCTATTGCCGTGTGGCATTTGTCGCACCTCGACTTGAACGCTGACTACGCCACGTTTGCCCAAGCGCGTATGCTTCAGGGATTTGGGCTAGGGTTTCTGATAGTCCCAATTTCGCAAGTGACCTATTCGTACCTCCCGCCTGCTGCGAACAACAAGGCAAGCAGTCTTACGAACTTGTTCCGGAACGAAGGGGGTAGCTTTGGAATTACATTTGCCAATGCCGTCCTGGCGCAGCGTGCACAATTTCACCAGAGCATTCTCGCGCAGCACTTGACACCAGATCACTCGATCTATCGCGACTGGTTGCAGCACGCGGCTTCAGTGTTAATACACGCCGGGTATTCGGCGATCGAGGCGGCGAATCGCGCAGAAGGCCAACTTTACGCGATATTGAATCAGCAGGCTTCACTACTCTCTTATCTGGATTGTTTTGTCGGATTGATCGTACCGGCCTGCATGGGAGTGGGACTAGCGTTCGCGATCAAAAATTTCAAAGCGCCGAAAAAGCGGGCACCTGCCCATTAGCGCGAACATCGCGTGAATAAGTCACTTACGAAGCGGCTCGGAGAAAAGATGGGCTCAAGTGGGAAGGAAACTTGGACCTCCGCACTCGGAAAAGTTAGCGGCTGTCGATCTTGACGGTCGTTGGGTCGATCGGTTAGAACGAAACGAGCTTACCCGCACGAGGAACTTGGTTGGTGCGCCGGGCGAATTGAATCGCCCCATTTTTTCGGGAGTTTCGCCGAATGCCGGTTTTACGACGGGAATCGCGCTCTCGCTGGATGGTGGCGCGTCGGCCAGATCGAACCGAAACCTAAGGAGCCGAAAAATGTCAAAGGAAAGTGCCGAGACTCCAACACCTGAGCGTCCGGTAGATGCGGATGCGCCGGTGTCACCCGTCCCACCGAACAAGAAAAAACGTCGCTGGCTTTTGCCAGTCGTCATTTTGGTGATCATCGTCGCGCTGGTTCTCGGCATCCCAAAAGTGATGCGGGCTTTCAGCACAGTTTCGACAGATGACGCCTACGTGAATGGCTACGTCACGTTTGTGGCGCCGCGTGTCTCAGGCCAGGTCGCGCGCGTCCTGGTCGACGACAACAATCGCGTCAAGAAAGGGGACATCCTTGTCGAGCTCGATCCGGAACCCTACCAAGTGCAGGTTTCCATCAAACAGGCAGCTGTGGATGCTGCTCAAGCAGCAATCGTTGTCGCCGAATCAAATACACGAAGTACGGTTGCCCAAGTCCGAAGCTTACGTTTCAAACTGGTCAGCGCGATCCAGGACGTGGACAATCAGATTGCGACGATCCGGGCGCGCGTGGCGACCTGGGAACAATCAAAAGCCACGTTGGTGCTGGCGCAGGAAGAGTTCGATCGAGCGCAGCGTCTGCTCGCAACCAAGGTGGTGAGTGCTGAAGAATACGACCAAAAGCGAGAAGCATTGGACGTAGCGACAGCACAGGTAAAGCAAGCACTTGAGAATATTTATGAGGCGCGAGTCGCGCTAGGTTTGCCGGCCGAACCCACCGATGGAACGTCGCTCGGTGATGTTCCGGCGAATCTCGATCAGAATTTTTCTTCCGTCCGCGAGGCCTTGGCGAGTCTCATTCAAGGAGCCGCATCACTAGGCGTCACACCATCGTCATTTAATCTTACGCCGAAACAAGTGATCGACGAGTTTTACAGGCGCGATCCGTCCGGGGATATCGATCGAATCTACGCTGAGATCGTCCGCAACGCGCCCAATTTAAAGCAGGCCCAGACGGCCCTGATGCAGGCGCAGCGCGATCTTGACCAGGCAAAGCTCAATCTGCGTTACTGCACGGTCCTCGCCGAGATCGACGGCGTCATTACCAGACGAAATGTCAATCCAGGCAACAACGTTCAGGTGGGTCAGAGCCTGATGGCGATTCGATCTTTGCGCGATATATGGGTGGATGCGAACTTCAAGGAGACGCAACTTCGAAATTTGCGGATCGGCCAGCATGTCGCACTTGAACTCGATATGTATGGCGGAAAACGAACGTTCGAAGGGCGCATTTCTGGATTTACAAACGGAACAGGTTCGACGCTTTCATTATTACCGGCAGAGAACGCGACCGGGAACTTCGTCAAAGTAGTGCAGCGGTTGCCAGTGCGTGTGGACGTCGTCAACTACGACCCAGATAAGGCTCCGCTCTTTGTTGGCCTCTCGGTGACGCCGACGGTCGACTTGACCTCCCCGCCGAGCGGACCGAATGCCGGACAATTCCTGCAGGATACTGCCTCATCACCGGTCAGCCAGACTTCGCCTGCGCCATGAGCGTTCAATCGTCCGCTGGCTCGATCTCGAGCGTCGCAGGGGGGCAACGAGCGATTAACCCTTGGCTTGTTGCTTTTGCTGTCGTGGTGCCGACCTTCATGGAGGTGCTTGACACCACGATCGCGAATGTGGCGCTTCGCTACATTGCCGGCGGGCTCTCCTCGGCTGTAACCGATAGCGAATGGGTGGTGACCAGCTATCTGGCGGCAAACGCGATCATCCTGCCGATCTCCGGTTGGCTTGCTGCGCGTCTCGGGCGACGAAACTATTTTCTGATTTCGATAGCGATTTTCACGATGAGCTCAGTGCTGTGCGGCATGGCAAACAGCCTGGGTGCACTCATCCTGTTCCGCGTCCTGCAGGGACTCGCCGGGGGCGGTTTGCAGCCCTGCAGCCAAGGCATCCTGCTCGACTCGTTTCCGCCTGAAAAACAGGGCGCCGCACAGACGCTCTTTGGCGTCGCCGCGTTACTGGCTCCGGTCCTTGGACCGACGCTTGGGGGCTATATTACCGATCAATATTCCTGGCGCTGGATTTTTCTCATCAATCTCCCGGTTGGATTGTTTGCGCTTGGTCTTTGCTGGGCATTGGTTCGGGATCCAGACTATTTGCGCGACGAGCGAATAGCACTTCTCAAGCGACCTCTTAATTTTGATTCGATCGGACTCGGACTTCTAGTCATAACGATCGTCTGTTGGGAAGTGTTGCTAAGCAAAGGTCAGGAATGGGACTGGTTCGAAGACGCTTTTGGAAGGATTCAGATTCTGGGTGTTCTCTTTATTGTCTGCCTGGGAGGACTGATTTTTTGGGAGGGACGCCGCTCCCAACCAATTGTCAATTTCCGGCCAATGCGGGATCGCAACTTTGCGATCGCCTGCCTGATTCTCTTTTGTTCTTTTGGGATTTTATACGGATCGAGCACATTATTACCCGCCCTGCTGGAAGCTTTGTTTGGGTATGACGCCTTTCACGCGGGACTGGTGTTATCACCTGCGGGTGTATTCACTATTATGGCGATCGTGATAGTGGGTATTCTATTGAGTCGTGGAGTCGACGCCCGCTGGCCGATTGCCGTCGGATTGCTAATTCTCGCGGCAGGGAATTTATGGATGTCGCAGATGAATCTCGATATTGCACCGAGCAATGTCATCTGGGCGCGTGTTGTCATGGTCGGCGGATTGGGGCTTGTTTTCGCACCGCTTAACGTGGCCGCTTATCTTTATATTCCGCGCGAGTTGCGAGGCGCTGCAGTCGGAGTCTTGTCGTTACTCCGTAACGAAGGAGGCAGTGTCGGGACATCGATGGGGCAGACGATCACCGAAAGACGCGAGCAGTTCCATCTCCTCAGGCTAGGGGAGAACCTCGATAATCTGAATACGGCTGTGAATTCCTACATATCGCAGGCACAGCCTCTTTACCTGCAGCAGACCGGCGATCCCGTTGGTGCGCAGCAGATGGCCCTGCAATCCCTGGATAATCTGCGTCAGCAGCAGGCTTCGGCGCTTTCCTATTTTGATGCCTTTTTCATCTTTGCGGTGATTGGATTTGGGCTCGCCATCTTGGTGTTTTTCATGAGGCGATCCGTTGCAGCAAAAGGTGCGCATGTTGCCGCGGAGTAAAGCGTTCTCGCGCAATCGTACTTGTGGTTGGGGGTTTTTAGCTAAGAAGGTTCATTGCTGGTTGAGAGTCGGATAGGCGAGACGCCGATCGAAGACAGGCTGCAAGCCAATCCTATTTTAAACTCCGAGACGTTCTGGCGTTTCCCCGCATCCGTGTTCCTAAAGCGACTTCACCGGGATATCGCTCCCAGTCCGAGCGGCAACCCCCGAAAAAATCCGAAACTCTGTGCATTCCAAAGTCGTCCCAAGGCCAATGTCAATCTAACCAGGTATTCGCCGACACGCCCATACGCCCACACGCCGACACCGCATCCATTCGGTTGCGGCTCCCACCGCGCTGTGCCTTTGTGGTTAATCGAATCCTCTGGGCCACTCCTCTGTGGTGAACGCTTCTTCGGAATGGGCAGCCTATCCCACCGTCAATGACTCACGGGTCGACGCTACGGCATAGTCTCTGTTCAGACGGGCAATGAAGGTCGCGCTGACCTCGGCCGGACAAATCGCTTCGCATTCGTAGTGGTTCCGGCAATTGCCGAAACCGAGTTCGTCCATTTTTCGGACCATGTGCAGAGCGCGAGTATCCCGTTCCGCCTGGCCTTGCGGCAAAAGACCGAGATGCGAAACTTTGGCGGACACAAACAACATAGCGGAAGAATTAGGACAGGCCGCCACGCAGGCGCCACACCCAATGCAAGCGGCGGCTTCCATCGCTAGATCCGCGACATGCTTTGCTACCGGTAACGAATTGGCTTCGGGAGCTGATCCGGTTCGAGCGACGATGTACCCACCGGCTTTGACGATTTCATCAAACGCACTGCGATCGACAATGAGGTCCTTGATTGCTGGAAAAGCCGCCGCCCGAAACGGTTCAATCCAGATCGTTTCACCATCGCCGAATTTTCGCATGTAGAGCTGGCAGGTCGTTCCTTTGCCGGGGCCATGCGGGACGCCATTGATCACCAGTGAACACATCCCGCAGATGCCTTCCCTGCAGTCAGAGTCGAACGCGATCGGATCCTCGCCCTTATGCGTTAGCAATTCGTTGACGATATCCAGCATCTCCAGGAAAGAGGCGTCGGAAGGAATTTCATTTGCGGAGTAGTCCTTAAATCCGCCCGGAGAGGAAGCGTTTGGCTGCCGCCACACCTTGAGCTTGAAGTTCATTTGTAGCTTCTCTGGGAAAGTTTCACGTATTCAAAACTGAGCGGCTCTTTCACCAGGCACGGCCGCGCGTTCGGGCCCGCATATTCCCACGCTGAGACGTGACAATAATTCTGGTCGTCGCGCAGGGCCTCCCCTTCTTTAGTCTGATGCTCCAATCGGAAATGGCCGCCACAGGACTCGTTTCGGTCCAGCGCGTCCATGCACATCAGTTCGGCGAACTCCAAAAAGTCTGCGACGCGCCCGGCGTGCTCCAGGGCCTGATTCAGTTCGGCCCCATCTCCAAGTACGCTGACGTTCTGCCAGAATTCTTCGCGCATCCCCGCAATTTTTTGCATCGCTTCCTGCAGACCCTGGGCATCACGTGCCATTCCGCACTTGTCCCAGACCAGTAACCCCAGCTCGCGGTGAAAAGTTGTAACGCTTTTCTTGCCTTTGATGGATAGAAGTTTGACGATCCGATTTCGGACTGCCTCTTCGGCTTCTTTGAACTCCGGTGCGTCGGCGGAGACCTTCTTTCCGAGCTGTGTAGAGAGGTAATTGGCGATTGTGCTCGGAATCACAAAATAGCCGTCCGACAGACCTTGCATAAGAGCACTGGCTCCCAGCCGATTTGCTCCGTGATCCGAAAAGTTCGCTTCGCCCAGGACATGAAGTCCGGGGATGTTGCTCATCAAATTGTAGTCCACCCAGAGCCCGCCCATCGTGTAGTGCACCGCGGGATAAATTCGCATTGGCGTCTTGTAGGCGTTTTCATCCGTGATGTTTTGATACATGTCGAAAAGGTTGCCGTACTTCTCCCGAATTTCTTCCTCTCCGAATCGACGAATTGCATCTGAAAAGTCAAGGTACACACCGAAACCGCTTGAACCCACCCCGCGGCCTTCGTCACACACCTCCTTTGCGTTGCGCGAAGCGATGTCGCGAGGAACGAGGTTCCCGAAACTAGGGTATTTACGTTCCAAATAATAGTCGCGTTCTGATTCCGGGATTTGGTCAGGTGGCCGCGGATCACCCTTCTGCTTCGGAACCCAGACCCGGCCGTCATTTCTAAGGGACTCGGACATCAGGGTGAGTTTGGCCTGATAAGACCCACTGACTGGGATACAGGTCGGATGGATCTGAGTGAAACAGGGATTTGCAAAAAGTGCCCCCCGTTTGTGGGCTCGCCAGGTGGCTGTGACGTTGCATCCCTTCGCGTTTGTGGAGAGATAGAATACGTTGCCGTAACCGCCGGTCGCGAGAACCACCGTGTCGGCAGCATGGGTGCTGATTTCGCCGGTCACAAGATCCCGAACCACGATCCCTTTTGCGTGTCCACCTATCAGGACAAGATCAAGCATTTCTGTCCGGGGAAACATCTCGACCGAGCCCGCGGCAATTTCGTGTGCGAGCGCCTGGTAGGCACCCAGTAACAATTGTTGCCCGGTTTGGCCACGAGCGTAAAAGGTCCTCGAAACCTGGACGCCGCCAAAAGAACGATTTGCTAACAGTCCTCCATATTCACGCGCGAACGGGACACCCTGAGCCACGCATTGATCAATGATCTGGAGACTGATCTCCGCCAATCGATGGACATTCGCCTCGCGGGACCGAAAGTCACCCCCTTTGATCGTGTCGTAGAACAACCGGAAGACGCTGTCGCCATCGTTCTGGTAGTTCTTGGCTGCATTGATACCCCCTTGAGCGGCGATGCTATGCGCACGCCTTGGAGAATCCTGGAAACAGAAGCATTTAACGTTGTATCCGAGTTCTCCCAGCGTGGCAGCCGCCGAGGCACCGGCGAGGCCGCTACCGACGACAATGATGTCAAACTTTGGCCGGTTATTTGGGGCCACCAGCTTCGATTCCCCGCGATGCTTTTCCCATTTTTTATCGAGCGGCCCGGAAGGAATCTTGGAGTCGAGAGTCGCTGCCATAATTGTTACCTGATGATGCCCAGCAGGATCGTCACAGGAATCGAAACATATCCGGCAAACACGAGCCAAGCCAGCGTTCGACCGCCGGTTGACACAGCAGCGGCGATCTTTCGATTATTAATTCCCAATGTTTGAACCATGCTTGCCAGGCCGTGTGAAAGATGGTTGGCCAGCAGGAAGAGGCCGAGCACATAAAAAAGTGAAACGAACGGGTTACTAAACCCGAGGATCAGCATCCGGTAAACGTCGTGCCGTCCGAGCGAATCGTATAGATCGTGATATCGCGGATCGGTAACTTCGAGCGTGTACTGGAGGAGGTGATAAATCACAAAGCAGAGGACGATCAGTCCGCTTATGATCATTGTCCGGGAGGCGAGCGTCGATCGCTTGTAACCGGCGACCGCGTATTTTTGAGGCTTTGCAATCCGGTTTTCCTGGGCGAGTTGGATCGTCGCAACGATATGTGTGACGAACGCCACGATTAACACAAGGCGTACGGCCCAGAGAATGGGTCCGAGGCTATGCAAGAATTTAGCGTAGGCGTTAATTTTGTCCGGACCGAGATAGATCTGAAGGTTTCCGAGAAGGTGCCCAAGAACATACAGGACGAGAATCAGTGCGGTGACGGCAACAACCAGTTTTCGTCCAATCGAAGATTGGTAGAAAGCAATGAGCGGATTTTTTGAAAACTTCTTGGTTGGAGCGTTGGAAGAAATCGCCACCGACATAGCGACGAACCTATTGGAATATGAATTCCCGTCAATGTCGTTCGGCGTTCGGACGCGGCTACGCCCGCGGCTCCGGGTTTCTCGTTCGAGGTTCCGGGTTCACGATGAAACCGTTTAGTTTGCCTGCTTTCCGAAGGCTAAAGCCTAGCGAGCGATAGTTCTCGGTTGCCAAGCTTTCGGCTTACGGCAACCCGCGCAATCATACTCCTGCCGAATGACGATCCCACTCTAACTGGGTAGTCGCCGATACCCCGACACGTCGACACGCCGACACGCTCCCTTTCGCGTTCTCCGAAACCGATTGCAGTTTTCTTTTCGATTGCTAATAATCTGGCGCTCATGATGAAGCGTCCGTTTCTCCTGGTTTTTAGCCTCTTTCTGGCCGTCGCTGGCTCGGCATTCGCCCAAGACACTATCAAGGTTGGCGAGTTTGGTTCGTTGACTGGGGAGAATGCCAGTTTCGGCATCTCCCAGCACAACGGTGTTAAAATGGCTGTTGATGAGATCAATGCCGCCGGCGGTGTGCTGGGAAAAAAGATTGAACTGATCAACGAAGACAATCAGACAAAACAAGGGGAGACGGCGACCATTGTGCGAAAATTCATTTCGCAGGATCATGTGGTGGCCGTAATTGGGGAAGTTGCTTCTTCGAAGAGTCTGGAAGCAGCTCCTATCTGCCAGGAGGCAAAGATTCCCCAAATCGCGACGGCTGCGACAAACCCGAAAGTGACGCAGACGGGTGACTACATTTTCCGGGTCTGTTTCACGGACGACTTTCAAGCGGTCGTTATTGCTCGGTTTGTCTTGGAAAAACTGCAGCTCAAAAACGTGGCGTTCATGACCGATGTAAAGCAGGACTACAGCGTCGGATTGACGAATATTGCGAAAGACTATCTCTCCAAGAACGGCGGAACGATTGTTAAGGAGCAGAGCTACAGCTCCGGTGACAAGGACTTCCGAGCGCAGTTGACCGATATCAAATCGGCCAATCCGGATGTGATTATCATCACTGGCTATTATCCGGAAGCGGCTCTGATCGCCAAGCAAGCGCGGCAATTCGGTATCAAAGCTACTTTCGTCGGTGGCGACGGATGGGATGGCACTTCGCTGATTCCGGTTGGCGGCAAAGCAATCGAAGGTGCCTATTTCTCAAACCACTTCTCTGTCGAAGACAAATCACCGCTGGTTAAAGATTTTGTCCAGAAATATAAGGCCGCGTACAACGCTGTTCCCGACGCTTTTGCCGCTCTCGGCTACGATGCCGCCAAACTGTTGGCCGATGCCATCAAACGTGCAGATTCCACCGATCCTGACAAGCTGAGAGCCGCAATTCAGGATACGGAAGATTTTCCGGGAGTTTCGGGCAAGATCACGATCGGTAAAGACAGGAATGCGCGAAAGTCCGCCGTCATTATCACGATCAAAGACGGTGCGTATAAATACGCCGAAACGATTGAGCCGAAGAGCTAACCTAGAAATCTCTCGCGATATCCAACGCGCTGGCAAGGGCTTTGTGCTTTCGAGCCGCTGAGGAAGCGGCTCGTGTCCTCTATACTGCGATGGTTGGAAATTTTGTTTTTTTGCGAAGATTCTGAGGTCATTCCCAGCCCGCCCTGGACGATACCAATTCTAACCAAGTGTTCGCAGACACGCCGATACGAATAGACGCCGACACCGCATCCATTTGTTTGCGGTTTCCGACTTCGCTAAAGCTTCCGACTTCGCTAAAGCTACGTCGGAGGCGACGTCGGACAGGTCGCCGTGCTGTGCGCTCCTTGGCTGTAGCTCTGCTTTGTTTCGGCGTTGGGGCGCAGCTTTGGGCTGCTCCGACGATCAGGTTAGGCGAAGTTGATCCATTGAGCGGGGGTGTTTCCCAATTCGGAATCGGGTGCCATCAGGGTTTTGTGCTAGCTCTCGACCAGATCAATACGGCTGGAGGGGTGCTCGGCCAGCAAGTTGAACTCGTCACGGAAGACGATCAGTCCAAGGCCGGACAAAGTGCGACGGTCGTGCGAAAGCTGATCACACAGGACAAAGTCGTCGCGATTCTAGGTGATGCGACTTCGTCCGCGACACTCGAATCCGCACCTATCGCTCAGGAAGCCAAAATCCCGATGATTACGCCGACTGCGACCAATCCGCGAATCACAGAGGTGGGTGATTTTATTTTTCGGGTCTGTTTTTTGGATGAATTCCAGGGGCGAGTATTAGCTCGGTTTGCAAAGCAAAAACTGAACGCCCAGAGAATATTCACGCTCACTGACGTAAAACAGGATTACAGCGTCGATCTGCTGAAATTTTTTAAAGACGAATTTACGAAATTGGGCGGCAGCATCGTAGGGGAACAGAGTTATTCGACCGGCGACACCGATTTTCGGGCCCAACTCACCTCGATCCGAGGCGCAAGACCCGATGCTGTTTACGTTCCGGGGTATTACCAGGAAGTGGCTCTGATCGTTAAGCAAGGAAGACAGATCGGATTGACCATGCCGTTTATTGGTTGTGATGGATGGGCCAATCAGGCACTTCTTTCGGTCGGCGGTAAAGCGATCGATGGCTGCTATTTTACGAACCACTTTTCACCTGATGACAAGGCGCCCGTCGTCAAAGAGTTCGTTACGAAGTACCAGGCAAAGTATGGATCGCCGCCGGATACCTTTGCGGCACTCGGATATGATGCCGCCTCGATTCTCTGCGATGCGATTAAACGCGCCGGGTCGACCGGATCGCAGGAAATTCGCGATGCGCTTGCCAAGACGACCGGATTCGACGGAGTCACCGGCAGAATATCGCTCGATGCGAATCGCAATGCTTCCAAGCCGGGTCTGATTGTGGCGGTTAAAAACGGTAAGTTCGAAATCGCCGAGAAGATCGGGGAGTAGCGGGGCGTTCGGCGTTCCAGTCTCGCCTTCGGCGCTTCGAACCACGTGATCCAATGAGGCAGTGCCTCCAGGTCATATATGCCGAACTATTGGGTACTCGCCCCCAGTTTGTCGGGCGACATTCGACCTGTCCCTATTCTGGCGTCGGCTCTAGACCGGTCGCGCCTTCGGCGCTCGAACCAGGTGATGCAATGAGGCAGAGCCTCCAAGACATATATTTCGAACTATTGGGTACTCGCCCCAGTTTGTCGCGCGACATTTGACCTGTCCCTAAGAACGTAGGTCGAGAATTTCGCGAGACCCACAGTCGATCGAACGATGAACTTGCCCTGGCCGCTTAGCGCTTGTTAGCGTTCGGCAAAGCATGCGCCACAGCGTCTTTCTTTGTTTTGTTATATGGCTAACCGGGCTCTCGTCCCTGGCTGCAGACGAGGCGATAAAAATTGGCGAGGTCAATCCGATCACAGGAGCGATCGGGCAATACGGGACGACCTGTCATCAGGGGATCCAACTGGCAGTCGACCAGATGAATTCGAATGGCGGTGTCCTCGGACGAAAGATCGACCTGGTGACCGAAGACAACCAGTCGAAGCCAGGAGAGACCGCAACAATTGTCCGAAAATTCGTGACCCAGGATAAGGTGGTCGCGATCATTGGAGATCTTACCTCTTCCGGGACATTGGAGGGAGGGCCGATAGCCGAGGCAGCCAAAATCCCGATGGTTTCGCCATTGGCGACCAATCCAAAGGTGACAGAGATTGGCAATTACATTTTCCGAGTCTGTTTTATCGACGAGTTTCAGGGTCGCCTGATGGCCCGATTCGCATCGGAAAATCTGCATGCGAAAACGGCCGCCACACTTACGGACGTAAAGCAGGACTATAGCGTCGGATTATCTGGTTTCTTCAAAGAGACATTCACGAGCGCAACAGGCCGGATCGTACGCGAGCAGAGCTACACAAGCGGCGATACCGATTTTCGCGCGCAATTGACGTCGATCAAAGCAGCCGCGCCGGACGTGGTATTCGTGCCTGGATACTATCCGGAAGTTGGCATCATTCTGAAGCAGGCGCGGCAACTCGGCTTGACGATCCCACTGATCGGATGCGAGGCGTGGGACAATCCGACCCTGCTTCAAGTGGCCGGAAAAGCGGCGGACGGTTGCTATTTTTCCAACCAGTTTTCCGCGAGCGATCCGACACCGGTCGTACAAGCCTTTGACCAAACGTACCAGGCAAAATTCGGAGCACTGCCGGACAATTTCGCAGCACTCGGTTACGACGCCGCGAATGTCGTTTTCGATGCGATCAAGAGGGCCGGTTCGACTGATCCATCCGCAATTCGTGACGCACTTGCGGCGACAAAAGATTTTCCCGGTGTCTCGGGCAATATTACGATCGACGCCGAGCGAAACGCGTCAAAACCTGCGGTGATTCTGGAAATCAGTAGCCAGACATTTCAGTATTTTGAGAAAGTAAACCCTTCCAGCTCGAAATGAGGTTTTTGCGTGGTCCATGCGGGCTTGTTCTTTGTGTCTGGATACTTCTTGGTTGCGAGATTCGGATCGTATCTGCTCAGATTAAAATCGGCGCGGTGACCTGTTTGACAGGTGCGTTATCCACCTTTGGAGTGTCAAGCAAGCAGGGAGCCATTCTCGCGATAGGCGAGATCAATAGCGCTGGGGGTGTTCACGGGCAGCCGATCGATCTCATTGTCGATGATAACGGATCCAAGCCAGGGGAAACGGCGACGATCATACGAAAATTCATCTCACAAGATAACGTTTCTGCGATCCTGGGGGATTTGACCTCTTCAGCAACAATGGAAGGAGCGCCAATCGCGCAGGACGCGAAAATTCCGATGCTGACTCCTTCGGCAACGAATGTCGCAATCACGAAGATTGGTGATTACATTTTTCGTAGTTGTTTTGTGGATCCGTTTACGGGTCGAATCATGGCAAAGTTCGCGCTGGACCAACTTAAGGCGAAGCAGGCGATCATCATCACGGATGTTAAACAAGATTACAGTGTGGGTCTGACCGATGCGATCCGGCAATACTTCGTTGCGAGCGGGGCCCGGATTGTGCGCGAACTTTCCTACAGCAGCGGTGACACCAATTTCCGCACCCAATTAACGGAGGTCAGAATGGTGCATCCGGATGTGATCTTTCTTCCTGGCTATTATACCGAAGCCGCATTGATTCTGAGGCAGGCGAAACAACTCGGTATCAATTGCCCGTTTGTCGGCGGTGAAGGTTGGGACAGTCCGGTGCTTATTCAAGTCGCGGGTAAGAGCGCAGATGGAAATTATTACACCGACCATTTCTCAGCTGACGACCCGGATCCGATGGTACAAAAATTCGTACAAAATTATCATGCAAAGTACGGCTCAACTCCGGATGCGCTTGCCGCGCTCTGGTATGATGCTGCCCACCTCATGGCTCAGGCTCTGGAACGAGCTGGATCGACTGATCCGGCAAAAATCCGGGACGCTCTGGCGACGACGCGTGGTTTCGAAGGGGTCACAGGGCGTATTTCGATTGACGAAAATCGCAACGCCGCAAAGTCTGGAGTGATTTTAAAGATCGACAACGGCGCGTTGAAGATGGTGCAACAGGTTACTCCGTAGCTTTCGCAACGTGACTTTGCGAAAGCTGAACGTCTGCCCAGCAGACGCAGACTTGAATGAATGAACTGGATTAGATCGTTTCAGCCTAACACTGCCTTTAAGTCGCAGCCCATCATGTGGAACAGGGAATGCTATTTCCGGGAGAGGACGCTAGAACGTTGACCCATGGACAGACTTATAGAGGTGCTACAACAATTGGTGAACGGCATTTCGCTGGGTTCGATCTACGCCTTGATTGCGCTGGGATACACGATGGTGTACGGCGTCCTGCGATTTATCAATTTTGCGCATGGCGATGTTTACATGCTTGGCGCTTACGCTGGATTCCTGCTGGCGCCGTTCTTTGCTCAGATTTTTCATTTTGGGGACATCGATACGTTTACGCCGCAAAACACGTTATTTATCCTATCCGGTGCCGGCTTGATCATGTTGCTATCAATGGCGATTTGCGCGGCGATCGGCGTCCTGATCGAGCGGTTTGCTTATCGCCCACTTAGAGATCGCCCCAGATTGAACGTGTTAATCACTGCAATTGGCGTTTCCCTTTTGATTCAAAACCTCACTCAGTACCGGTTCGGTGCTGAGCCGAAAGCTTTCCCGCAATTGATCCCGGTTCACGTGATTGAGGGACTCGGCAACCTCACGATCCTGACGACTCAGGTTGCGATCATCGTCGCAACGGTTGTTCTACTGATCATCCTCCGGTTTATCGTCATGAAGACCAAGATTGGTCTCGCAATGCGTGCCCTGTCCCTTAACCCGACCGCTTGTTCGATCATGGGAGTCAACAACGATGTCGTGATTTCGTTCACGTTTGCGTTGGGATCTGCACTTGCGGCCGCGGCAGGAATCCTGGTGTCGATGGATTCTCCGTCGATTTCACCGCTGATGGGTAATCTGCCTGGGATAAAAGCGTTCGTCGCGGCGGTTCTTGGGGGCATCGGCAATATTCCTGGAGCCGCACTGGGCGGCCTGATCATTGGAATCCTTGAGACTCTGGTTGTAGCACTCGGGTTCCCGCAATGGAGGGACGCGATTGCGTTCGCTATTTTGATTATCATTTTGCTGTTCAAGCCAAACGGAATCCTGGGCCGCGTGGAGCAGGAGAAAGTATGAGCCGGCGCTTGATCAGCCTGACGCTAGCATTGGTGATATGCCTGTGCGTCTCGCTGTTCGGCGAAAAGCTCATCGCAGGGACCTTCGGATATTACTACGACATTATCCTGTCGATTGGCATCAATATCGTTCTCGCGACGAGCTTGAATCTCGTGAATGGATATACGGGGCAGTTTTCCCTGGGCCACGCCGGGTTTATGGCGATCGGCGCTTACACCTCTGCAGCCTGGTCGAAATATCTGGATCCGTTCGTGTTTGGTTTGCTCGGTGGTCCATCGAGCCCTTTGGCGACGAATGCCGCCATGTTTTTTTCGATGTTATTTGCCGGGCTCCTGGCGGCGGTCGCCGGGTTTGCCGTTGGGGTTCCTTCGCTGCGCTTGAAAGGGGATTACCTCGCCATCGTTACCCTCGGATTTGGTGAAATTATCCGGGTAATCATTCTGAACACGGACTTCCTGGGCGCGGCTCGCGGATTTAATGGAATCCCGCTTTACACGAATCTTTTCTGGACCTTTGGAGCAGCAATTCTTTGCGTTTACGTCGTCGTGAATCTTGTTCACTCGACCTATGGACGCGGATTTCTCACGGTTCGCGACGATGAAGTCGCCGCTGAGGCAATGGGGATCAACACTACGCGATATAAGGTGGTTGCTTTCGTCGTAGCCTCCTTTTTCGCAGGAATTGCCGGCGCACTGTTTGCCCATCTGCGGCAGTACATTACCCCAGACGGTTTTAATTTTTATGTGTCGGTCGATGTCGTTGTGATCGTGATTCTCGGCGGGATGGGAAGCACAGGTGGAGTGGTCGTTGCGGCGGTTCTGCTGACGATTTTGCCCGAGATGCTACGCTCGCTTGCTCACACTCAATTCGTTCCCGAGGCGTATCGAGGGCTCTTAGAGAATCGGCTCATTCCGTACTCATTGCTGTTGATCTTTATGATGCTCACTCGTCCGCAGGGTTTGTTCGGAGACGGAACCGCATTCAAAAAATGGTTCGGACGTTCGAGGGTTGATTGATGGAGAGTCTTCTGAAACTCCATAATTGTACCATTCGTTTTGGGGGACTGACCGCCGTTTCCCGTTTTGAAATGGAGATCAATAAGGGAGAATTGGTGGGGCTGATTGGTCCAAATGGAGCCGGAAAAACGACCGTATTCAATATGGTTACCGGCGTCTATCAACCGACGGAAGGGGATGTGGCATTGAGTGGCGAACGACTGAACGGACTCAAACCCTATGCGATCACCGCGAGAGGTATCGCGCGGACATTCCAGAACATCCGCTTGTTTGGTTCGCTCACGGTATTCGACAACGTCCGAGCAGCATTCAATATCCATCTGAAACATGGACCGATCCATGCCTTGACTCGTGGGCGGGCGTTCATCGAAGAGGAAGCCGACATCGAGAAACGTGCGATCGAGCTACTGAAAATATTCAATCTCGAACGGCATCGCCATGTGATGTGCAAAAGCCTGCCATACGGCGATCAGCGCCGGCTAGAGATTGTTCGTGCCCTCGCAACGCAGCCGAAAGTTCTTTTACTGGATGAGCCCGCTGCTGGGATGACCCCGACCGAAAAAAGCGGTTTGATGAAACTGATCGAGTTTGTGCAGGAACGGTTTGGTATCTCGATTCTGCTCGTCGAGCACGACATGCGGGTTGTCATGGGAATCTGCAAACGCATTTACGTCCTTGATCACGGTGTCAAGATTGCGGAGGGGCGCCCGGAAGAGATTCGAAGCAACCCGAAGGTGATTGAAGCTTACTTGGGCGAGAACCCCTAGGCTAGCGCGGTTGTCACGAGCGGCCGGTATTTTCCGGGGTTGCGGGTTGCTGATCAACGGGCCTGATTTCGAGCAAAAGGCCGTAGTCTAAACACGGATTGCCGTTGGCGATCTGTACGGCTTCGTCGAGACTCTGAGCGAGAATGAACCAGTAACCGCCAATCGCTTCTTTGGACTCGCCAAAAGGGCCGTCTGTCACCACATTCGAGCGGCCGACCGTTTTACCTTGATATGTGAGCCGTTGGCCCGGCTTCATTTTTCCTTCGTCAATCAATCGATCATACCAGATGTAGAATTGGTCGATTGCCTTCTGGATTTCATCCCTCGAGAGGTTTTCGTCCCATTGTCCCCGGCAAATCACCAGGTAATCGGATATCGGAGTCTGCTCGCTCATCATTGTCTACCTTCTATTTTAACTTAGCCAACAACCGGAATTGCGTTCAATTCAATCCTTGGCACGCTGGCTATTTTCCGAATCCCGAAACCAATTTTCGTTTCGGTTCTCAAATGGCGGACAAAATTGTCCGGTCAAACCAATGTGGTACGTTTTGGCTTGTATGCCAATCCGCAGATCCGTCAGTGCCGCCAGCCAGCGTGTAGCACGACAATCCGCCTTAAAACTCTTTAGCGATCGAAACCATGAGCGGGAGCTTCTACGCCATTTCTTCGAACGATTGGCGAGCGTCCACCAGGTGCACGACGTACGCCCTGAAAAGCCAATCCTGAGTATTTGGGGAGTCGGCGGGATCGGCAAAACAAAATTGATGGAGAAAGCCACCGAGGAACTTGGCCAGGGGCTTGCGGGTCTGCGTTTAATTGCCCTCGATCTGGATCATGACCGGTGGACACCATCTTCCTCTGTGGCCGAGTTCTTCTGGCATTTGCGTTCCAGGCTATGGGAGGCAAAACCGCGCGGCATACGAGGCGGAACCGGCATTGAAACACCGCTTTTCGATTATCTCTATTTCGCTCTCTGGCGGGCGCAGCATCCAGGTGAGAATTTTGCGTTGAGTGACAGCGTGTTAAAGGATCTCCTTAGCACTTCCACGCTAGGCACCACGATCCTCGCCGACGCATCCGCAAGGTTTGCCGCGGGAGTTTACGATGTCGCTACTGCAGGTTCTGCCGTGGGTGGTCTGTTTCAGTTGCTCGGCAAAACCCTGACTTACTTACGCGACCGAGATCGCAAAGGCTTGTTGAGTAAGCGCGGATTGAACCCTGCATCTATGACCGAAAAGGAGATGGAGGCGGAGTTGGCGCCCGTCTTAGCCGCGGATGTCGAGCAATGGCTGGAGGACCATCCCAATGACGCGCTTTGCGTCGCGATTGACGGTTTTGAACGGATTCAATCAACGGCTCTAGCGGACGACATCCAAAAATATTTTGCCGACTGGTGCGGGATGCTGACGGATCCTGACGGGGCGTTCTCCGGACGCTTTGGTTGCGTGTTGCTCGGGCGAAATAAGAACCGTTGGGATGAGCTTTACGACACGGAATGGCAGACGCGAATCAGTGAACGCCGTGTTGGCGGACTCGGGAGAGAAGACGCGCTGAGATTTCTAGAATCGGCAGCGACCTATCATAAAGAACGTGGAGACCTGACTACGGCCGACAATTTGCGAAATCATGCGCACGCGATCCTTGCGGTCACTCGCGAGCAGCGCAGGCAGGACAAACAGACGTCATTTCACCCTTATTATCTGGACCTTGCCTATGGGATTGTCCATGAGCAGGGGGTTCATTTCCAAGCCGCTGACCTAGGCCAAACGCCGGCTGAACTGCAAATCCGCTTTCTTCGCTATCTACAAACAGGGCAACGAGAGGTGTTCGAAACCTTTCGTTGCCTGGCCCTCGCTGGCAGCTTCGATGAAGCGCTTTTCGATCATCTTGTTGAGATACGCTTGATTCCAGCCGGTTTCCATTTCGCGGCCCTCACCGGAGAAGATTACTCTTACGTGGAGGAAATTCGCGATCTTCCCGGAACTTTCCGGTTCCATCGGTTGATGGAACTCGCCCTCATTAAAAATCAGTCAGCAAAGGCAGAGGATCGGCCCGTCGCTCGCGAGCGTATCGATATGATCTTGGATTATTTCAAAAAAAACGCCCGGTTTTCAAAACTCGCCGAGTGTTCTCCGAGACATCTCAGTGCATATCAGAAAGGGATGACGGTTGCATTCGACAGGCATCATGACCGGATATTGGACTTTCCGTCTTTGGATGCGTTCTTCGTCGTACTGGAAGAGCCATTTGATTTCACGGCCTTCGTGGGTTTTCGAATCGATTGGTGGCGCAAGCTGGCTGATCTGTGGAAGCGCCATCAGCCAGAAGGCGAGCGGTCGCTAGATGCCTTGTCTGGTCTTGCCGCAATGCTCCATGCCCAAGGCCGGTATGGAGAAGCGCAGGATGTGGCAGATCAGATCCTTCAAAGCTCTGAGCGCGTGCTTGGATCCGAACACCCAGACACCCTTTCGTCGGTCAACAATCTAGCCCAGGCGCTGTACGCACAAGGGAATCTGGCCAAGGCATGCAAACTCCAGGAGCAGGTGGTCGAGGCGATGATTCGGCAGCTGGGTCAGGAGCACCCGGACACACTGACGTCGCTGAACAACCTGGCCCAGACGTTGAAAGCCCAAGGAGATCTGGCTAAGGCACGCGAGCTCGAGAAGCAGGTGCTCGAGGCGAGGGCTCGGCTTCAGGGTCAGGAGCACCCGGACACGCTCATGTCGATGAATAATCTGGCTCAGACGTTGAAAGCTCAAGGAGATCTGGCCAAGGCACACGAGCTCCAGGAGCAGGTGCTTGAGGCCAGGGCTCGGCTGCTAGGTAAGGAGCACCCGGACACATTGGCGTCGCTGAACAATCTGGCCCAGACATTGTACGCCCAAGGAGATCTGGCCGGGGCGCACAAGCTCCAGGAGGAGGTGGTCAGTGCGATGTCTCGGCTGCTAGGTAAGGAGCACCCGAACACACTGACGTCGCTGAACAACCTGGCCCAGACGCTTTACTCACAGGGAGATCTGGCTGGGGCACGCAAACTCCAGGAGCAGGTGATGGAGGCGAGGGCTCGGCTACTGGGTAAGGAGCACCCGAACACACTGACGTCGATGAACAACCTGGCCCAGACGCTTTACTCACAAAGAGATCTGGCCGGGGCGCGCAAGCTCCAGGAGCAGGTGCTCGAGGCCATGACTCGGTTGCTTGGTAAGGAGCACCCGAACACACTGACGTCGCTTAACAACCTGGCCCAGATGCTGCAAGCAGAAGGAGATTTGGCCGGGGCCGAACGGCTCAAATCTGGACCCGACGAAATTCGTAACTCCGTGCGCATTTCTCACGGGGACGTGAGAAATGCGGGCTAGACTTGAGTTCCTACCGGCTTGGGTGCTTAACTCCCTGATGCTGGAAATCCAGGAACTGGAAGTCGCATATGGATCGATTGTAGCGCTGCACCGAATCTCCCTGTCGGTTCCGACCGGCAAAATTGTCACATTGGTCGGAAGCAACGGGGCCGGCAAATCGACGACGTTGCGAGCTGTCTCGGGCCTGTTGCGCGCCCGGCATGGAAAAGTCTTGTTCGAAGGCCAGGAAATAACGAACTGGGCACCTCACCGAATTGTTGGTAAGGGGATTACGCAGGTGCCCGAGGGTCGCATGATATTCTCGAATCTAACCGTTCTGGAGAATCTTCAGATGGGGGCTTATCGGCGTCGAGGCTCCGCGGAAGTAAAAAGAGATTTCGGTCAGATGTTCGAGATATTTCCGCGGCTGAAAGAACGGGAAAAACAAATGGCTGGGACGTTGAGTGGCGGGGAGCAGCAGATGTTGGCGATTGCAAGGGCGCTGATGTCCAAGCCACGGTTTTTGATGCTGGACGAACCATCGCTCGGTATCGCTCCGATCCTTGTGAGAACGATCTTTTCAAAGATAGTGGAAGTGAACAGGCAGCTCGGAATAACGATTTTGCTGGTTGAACAGAACGCAAATCTTGCTCTTGAGGTTTCTGATTATGGTTACGTCCTGGAGACGGGACGAATCATCCTCGAAGACGAGTCGGCCAATCTGCGCACGAACCATATGGTTAAGGAAGCGTACCTGGGTGGATAGGTTTGGACAGTGAGTCGGTGGCTTGCGGTAGTTTTCTGGTGGGATCAGGGTTAAATCGGCGAGGGGGGCGCACATTTCTTGAATATTGGTGCGGGGAATGTGTGCAACAATTGATATAAATGTTATGAGGGTGCATGCCAGACGCGAACCAATCGTTGTTTCCGCCTCATGGCGGGTATCGGCGCCTGAAAAGTTTTCAGGTCGCGGAGCTCTGTTTCGATGTGACTGTGCGATTTTGCAATAGGTACATTTCGAAACGCAGCAGGACCCACGGTCAGATGGTGCAGGCCGCACGAAGCGGGGTCCAGAACATCGCAGAAGGAAGCCAGGCCAGTGCGACCTCAAAAGAAACCGAACTGAAACTTACGAATGTCACAAGGGCCAGTCTCGAGGAACTCAGGCTTGATTTTGAGGACTTCCTCCGGCAACGCGGCTTAAACCAATGGGGGCTCGAAGAACCGCTTCGACGCGAGTTAATCGCGGCGCGCTTTACGAGCGCAGATGCGGTCGCCGCATGGGTACGGGATGTGCATGGACGGGATGGACCATGTGGACAGAGTGGACCCGCCTTCGCGAAGGCTATGGCGGGCCGGCAGGGTAGGAGGCCCAGATATGCGGAGATTGCAGCAAAGGCTGCATTGGTGCTAATCACTGTTGCAACGTCGTTACTGGATCGGCAGATCGAATCACTGGGAAACAAATTTATAGAAGAAGGCGGCTTCAAAGAAAGGATGTACCGCCTCAGGAAAGAGAGACGCTCAGGGCCGTAACCACGCCGTGGGTCCACTCGGTCCGTTCCTGTCCACGTTGTCCATTCTCTTTCCACCCTGTCCAAATCGAAGGAGACCTTTCCTCAACCTTGGTTAGAATAATCTCCGATGCCTCGCGAATATCACCTCCACAAGACGGTTCCGGCGTCCGCGAGCGCGATAGATTACCGCGCTGAGCTAAACGACCAGCAATACGCGGCCGTAACGTCCGGACCTGGGCCAGCCTTGGTGCTCGCTGGCGCTGGAAGCGGTAAAACGCGGACACTGACGTATCGAGTTGCCTGGCTGCTGGACAACGGAGTTGAGCCGGAATCCATCCTGTTGTTGACGTTCACGAACAAAGCCGCGCGTGAAATGCTCGCGAGAGTTGCCGAACTCGTTCCGCAGGAGACGCGTGCCATCTGGGGAGGAACGTTCCATTCAATTGGTAATCGCTTTTTACGGAGACACGTGGGCGAGATCGGGCTCCGGCCGGGGTTCTCGATTATGGATCGCGAGGATCAGGAAGATTTGTTGGCGTCAGTGATCGATGCGTCAGGCATCGATAGAAAGCAGATTCAATTTCCGACGGCCGAAATTCTGGGCGATCTGTTCAGTTTCGCGCTGAACACCGATCGCTCGGTGCAACAGGTGATTGCGGAGAGGTACAAGCGCTTTCTGCCGCTGACGAATCAGATCGATTATCTTCGCGGAAAATACGAGGAACGGAAAAAAGGAGCGAACGTGGTCGATTTCGATGATCTGCTGGTGAAGACCGTCGAATTGATCCGAGAGAACGAGCATGTCGCAGAGTTTTACCAACGCCATTTTCAGTTCATACTCGTCGACGAATACCAGGACACGAACCGGTTGCAATCGGACTTGATCGATCTGCTTGGGAAACATCACCGGAGCGTCATGGTCGTTGGCGATGATGCACAGTCGATTTATTCGTGGCGGGGCGCAAACTACCAAAACATCCTCGATTTTCCAAAACGTTATCCAGACGCGCAAGTTTACCGAATTGAGACGAATTATCGGAGCGTTCCGGAAATCGTCGAGCTCGCAAACGCTTCGATCCGCGAAAATAGAAAGCAGTTCCACAAAACGTTGCGAGCACACCGGAACGGAGCCGAGATCAAGCCGGCCTTGGTTGCTTTGTACGACAACAACCAACAGGCCGCTTTTGTGGCGCAACGGATTCTGGAATTGCAGGACGAAGGAATCGAATTAAACGAAATGGCGATTTTGTACCGCGCGCATTTTCAATCTCTCGAAGTGCAGCTTGCCCTGACTAGGGCCGGCATACCGTTCGCGATTACCAGCGGGTTACGATTTTTCGAGCAGGCGCACGTCAAGGATGTGGCGGCCTTTATGAAATTCGCCGTGAACCCCGCGGATGAGGTCGCTTTCAAGCGGATTGCGCGGTTACTGCCAGGTGTTGCCGTGAAGACGGCTGACAAGCTATGGGAACAGCTCTCTTCGGCTCCAGTCTCCGAGAGGCGCGACTTCGAGACCTGGCTTGGTCAATGCCGCATTGGGCAAAAGCCAGCGAAATCGTGGCAACAACTCTGTTATACGCTCGATGAAATTGCGCCGAAGGGTCAACCTCTTCCTCCGGCGCAGATGATCCGCATCATTCTTGAGGCGATGTACGGTGATTACCTTCAAACGAAGTACGCCAATCACGAGCAGCGTCGAGAAGACTTAACGGCGATTGAATCGTTTGCGCGCAGCTTCGAGAACCCGGTCGATTTTTTGAGTCAACTTTCTTTGATGTCCACCGCCGACTCTGATGGAGCCCGTGCCGTCGAGGGCGAAATCGAAAAAGTTACGCTTTCCACCATTCATCAGGCAAAGGGTCTGGAATGGTCCGCGGTATTCATTGTCTGGCTTACCGACGGCATGTTTCCAAGTGCGCGTTCATTTGAGTCGGCGGATGCCATCGAGGAGGAACGACGGTTGTTTTATGTCGCGTGTACGCGTGCCCAGGATCAGCTTTATCTCTGTTATCCCTCGTATTGGATGAACGCATCTGCCGACAATCGGCTCCAGCGCCCGTCGCGATTTTTGAAGGAAATCCCGAAAGATCTTCTCGAGGAGTGGTGGGTTGGCAGTTAAAAAGCAAAGCAGATCGTCTGCTTTGCTTTTTAAAATGTGTGCGGCAATCAATGAGCACATGTGCTAGGATGCGCCCACTAATCCCGTGAGTCGTTACATTCGTGCTATATATGCCCCGCTTGTCGGGTATCGGGTTAGCAATGAGCAGTTGCTGAGCTGGATCGCGGAAAGATTCCAAACCCTGGAAGCCGCCGACTCCGAGAAGGAATCGCTGTACGATTTTATTCGTTTGCTTCTGATTGGGAACCGCGCGCGTTACACTCAACCAGAGCGGTTCCTCTGGATCGATTCATTCGCCGCGCATGCCCAGGCTTTTGCGAATTCCATCGACGAATCAATTAATGCGATCGCCGCAAGGATCGAATCTGCGCCGCCGCCGAAGCCGTTCGATGCTGTATTCGCAGTTTCTAGCGAAGGTTTGATACTTCCCGGAATGGCGGAGAGGACGAGCCGACGACTTCCCAGTTTGATTGGCCGTACGGCAACCCAAATGGATATTTGCAACGGCGGTTGCACTGGGAGCGTCCGGACGATTCAACTCGTCAACAATCTTGGCCCGGAGTTCCGGAACGTCTTAGTCATGGCGATGGAGCCGACCTCCACGTTGATCGATCCGAAAACGACCGCCCGGTCAAACTGGCAGGGGATATGCACGTTCAGTGACGGCGCCGCCGGGGTGTGGATTTCCGATGAACCGGGCGAAGGCGCGCTTGAGCTCGGGAAAATGGCGGCATGGCGCGGCGACGCCACGCAATTGATCCGTTGGGACTGGGGCACGGATTATTATCGATTCGGTATAGGGGAGCTCGAGCAATTTGAAGCGCAAGTTCGCAGCCAGGTGCTCGAGGCGATGAGCACTTTGCAGGTCGAAAAGGATCCTGGCGCGGCATGGGCGATACATCCTGCTGGTATCCTCCTCTTGCTTAGTCTTGCCAAGAAACTGGGACTGAACCGATCAGCACTGGAGCCGTCGCTCACCCATTTTAAAGCGTGTTCGAATATGAGCAGCGTCAGTATCTTGCATATATTGGAAAATTTAATACGGTGCGCAGAACCGGGCCAACCGATCCGATGGCTGTCCATGGGTGCTGGATTCCATGTGGCGTGCGGCGGCGGGGTTCGGATTTGATCAAGTCCTATGGTAACCCGGAAAGCAGTCCTGGATGCGATGGCGGAATTTTTTGCGGAGAACTTCCCAAACATTCCGAAGGAGAACATCGAGTCGTTGAAAGCAGGCGAGGTGATACAACAGAGCCTCGACCTGGTTGAATTCGTACTCCATCTCGAGGAAAAGCTTGGGATCGAAATCAATATCAACACGCTTGGTGAAAAATTAATAACAAAGACGTTTGGTGAATTGGCTGACGATCTGGTAACGATCGGTAATCGAGCGTAAAATCGCTTGATAGTTCGGAGTATTCCCCTATGTTCACCCTCTTTTACATCTATGGCATCGACTGAGAACATCGATCTGACTTCATTTCGCCTTCACGACAAAGACACTGGTAGCGCCGACGTTCAGATCGCGTTGTTAACCCGTCGAATCAATCAATTGACTGAGCACTTGAAGGTCTTCCGGAAGGATCATTCTTCGCGCAGAGGCTTGCTTAAACTTGTCGCCACGCGCCGAAGCTTGCTTGATTATCTCAAGCGGACCGACCAGGACCGGTACAAGGCAGTCCTTGAGAAATTAAATCTACGTAAGTAACCCTTTGCCTCTGAGAACGAGGCAGATGGCCATGGTCTTAGGTCCGAGCGCCGAGTTCAATTCGGAATTCGGACCTGCGAGCATCGGCCGTTCGCATCGTCCTACTCAGAGGCTCATTCAATGCAAAAACGAGTCTCAAAAATTATCGGGCCTTCCGATCTCACGATCGAGACGGGCAAACTAGCAAAATTAGCGGACGGATCAGTCACAGTCCGATCTGGCGAAACAATTATCCTGGTCGCAGCGGTATCAGCGACCTCTGTCAAAGAAGGACAGGATTTCTTCCCGCTGACGGTCGATTATCGGGAAAAAGCGGCAGCCGCCGGCAAAATTCCCGGTGGATATTTCAAGCGCGAGGGGCGCCCTTCCGAGAAGGAAACCCTCACTGCGCGGATGACCGATCGTCCTCTGCGTCCGTTGTTTCCTAAAGGATATTTCTACGACACGCAGGTAATCAGCGTCCTGTTGAGTGCCGACGGCGAGAATGATCCCGATATCCTCAGCATCAATGGAGCGTCGGCAGCGCTTTGCGTTTCCGATATCCCGTTCGCAGGACCGATCGGCGCGGTTCGTGTGGGACGAATTGACGGACAATTTGTCGTTAACCCGACCCATTCACAGCGTCTGCACAGCAGTCTCGATCTGATCTATGTCGGTACGTCGGATGAAGTCGTCATGATCGAAGGTGCCGCGGATCAGTTGCCGGAAGAAGAATTTATTAAAGCACTGGAATTCGCCCAGCCATTCGTCCGCGAAATCACTGAGATGCAGCGCGAACTGATGGAGGCGGCCGGCAAACCGAAGCGGGAAATTGCGCTTTTACAGGTTCGAGACGATCTCCTTGAGGTCGCATACCAGGTGGCGGGTGACCGGATCGAGAGCGCTCTTTATCGACCTGGAAAAGTGGAGCGCAGCAAGGCAGTGGACGCTCTGCGTAGCGAAGTCGGAACCGCGATCCTCGCGAAGTATCCAGACGCAACGCCTTTTGAGATCTCTCAGGCGTTTGATTATCTCCAGAAAAAAGCTTTCCGGGTTAGCATACTTGACCGGCAAACCCGATGTGACGGCCGAGGGCTACACGATTTGAGGCCGCTGACCGGTGAAGTCGGACTTTTACCGCGCGCCCATGGGTCAGCGCTCTTCGCGCGAGGCGAAACGCAAGTGGTTGCCCTTGCGACTCTTGCGTCGGCTGAGGAAGCGCAAATGATCGATGGATACACCGGAGGCGAACAGTCGAAGCGGTTTATTCTGCACTATAACTTTCCGCCATTCAGTGTCGGTGAAACCGGTCGTTTCGGGGGCGCGAGCCGACGCGAGATCGGCCACGGCGCACTGGCTGAGCGCTCGATTGAGCCGGTCATTCCATCCGAAAGCGAGTTTCCGTATGCAATTCGGATCAGCAGCGAAATCATGGAATCGAACGGCTCCACATCAATGGCGAGCGTTTGTGCTGGTACAATGGCTCTGATGGACGCCGGCGTACCAATCCGGAAGCCAGTCGGCGGGATTTCGGTGGGTCTTGTCACCGAATTCGAAGGCGATCAACTCAAGCGTTACACGACGCTTACCGATATCATCGGGTCCGAGGATCATTTCGGGGACATGGACTTCAAGCTTTGCGGTACCAGAGACGGTATCACGGGATTCCAACTTGATTTGAAGCTGCCGGGAATCTCGCTGAAGATCATGACAGAAGCGATTCACGAAGCTCGAGAAGCTCGTATGAAGGTGCTCGATGTCATGGCCGAAGCGATCGCCGGTCCGCGAAAGGAATTGAGCCAGTACGCTCCGAGAATCGAGACGGTCAAAATTCACCCCGACAAAATCGGATTGCTGATCGGGCCCGGTGGAAAAACGATCAAGGGAATCGTTGCGGAGACAGGGGCGGAGATCAACATCGATGATGATGGTTCCGTTCATATCTACTCGGCCAACCGTGATAGCCTTAACCGCGCGAAAGAGATCATTACGGGAATGACCAAGGAAATTGAAGTGGGCGAGAGTTACCATGGACGTGTTGTTTCCATTAAGGATTTCGGCGCATTCGTTGAGGTGCTTCCTGGCAAGGATGGACTTGTCCATATTTCCGAGCTCGCTGATTTCCGGGTAAAGAGCGTCGAAGATGTCGTTAAGGTTGGCGATATGGTCTGGGTAAAATGTATCGGAATCGACGACAAAGGCCGGGTGAAGCTGAGCCGCAAGGCCGCGATGAAAGACCGAAACGCGGAAGCTGAGACGGCTCTTCAGGAATAAAGAGCGCGGTTTATTTAGACTGGCCCCATGACAACGTTGGGAATGCGGCCAGTCTATTACAATTTCCCCACGTGTTCTTCGCGTCGTTAATCTCCGCGGGAACCTTGTTTTTTTGAGTTCCGAACCGGTGCGCCGGTCATCGCTCTGTTGCCTGCGAAGCCGCAGCAATGCTAGCCTGGCCGGCTTTTTTAAAGTTGGTCTGGCACTGAAATTATGGAGACATTGATTTTCAACGAGCTCCGAAAAAAATTCTTCATTGAATCACAAAAAACCCATTCCAATCCGTAAGCGCAATGCTAAGGTGTGCCCGTTCTATTTGACGGTCGAATGTGCACGCAGTTTTTTTTGTTGCGTGCGCGAACGAAGCAAATATCCTCGGACTTTTTAAAAGTGCTTGGAGCAGCTTGAAACGAACTAAATTTACCCCCCAAAAATCCCAGAAAGGCGCAGCTAATTTGCCACCGGTTGCAGCGACGCACTCGCGCACCGCACAACTTTTTTAAGATGTCCCATGGCTAATATCTTTCCCCGGTGGGCGAACTATCTGCCGTTAAAGATCATTTTCTGTCTTCTGGTTGTTGGAGGCGCTGCTTCCGCTGCTTACTGGTATTACCTTACGCCGGAATACCTTAGAGCAGGGTACCAACCGATTCAGCCGGTGCCGTTTTCACACGATATCCACGTGACCCAGCTCGGTATGGATTGTCGCTACTGCCATTCTTACGTTGAGGTTTCATCCCACTCGAATATCCCGACAACTCAAACCTGCATGAATTGTCATACGCAGGTGCAATCGAACAATCCGAAACTGGAAGCTGTCCGGCAGAGCTGGCAGAATGGCACCCCTGTTAATTGGGTTAAAATTCACCAGGTGCCCGATTTCGCTTATTTTAACCACTCGGTTCACGTCAATCGTGGGATCAGCTGCGTCAGCTGTCACGGCCAGGTGAATCACATGGACGTTGTCTACCAGAAGGAGCCGCTTTCGATGGGATGGTGTTTGAATTGTCACCGGCATCCCGAGAACAAGCTGCGGCCCGTCAGCCAAGTGTTCAATTTGGATTGGAAACCGGGCAACGGCGAGACGCAACAGCAAACCGGTCTTGCGTTGAAACAGCAGTGGAACATTAATCCGCCGCAAACCTGCGAGGGATGCCACCGTTAATGAAAACTGTTTTTCGACATCCCCCAGAGGACCTGAAGGGTAAACGGTATTGGCGCAGCCTGGAGGAATTGGCTGACGCGCCTCAATTTCGGGATTGGTTGCATCGCGAGTTTCCAGCGGGCGCGGCTGAAATCGAGGCCGATGGGCTTACGCGTCGAAATTTTCTCCGCGTCATGGGTGCTTCGCTCGGATTAGCGGGGATTGGGCTGACAGGTTGCCGCCGGCCGGAAGCGTTCGTTGTTCCCTACACCAAGAGCGTGGAATGGTTGATCCCAGGCAAGGCGGTTCTGTACACCACGTCGATGCCTGGTCCGCAGGGGGGCTTGCCCTTGATCGCGACGACCTATGAAGGGCGTCCGACAAAGTTGGAGGGCAACCCGCTGGTCCCTTCGGGTAACGGTGGGACTGATCTTTTCGGACAGGCGACTGTCCTGGATCTGTATGATCCGGAACGCGCACGGACTTTTGCCTACAATGGAGTTGAGTCGACGGCGAAAGATTTCGACAAATTCCTGGGTGCCGTTCGAACAGAGCTCGAGTCTAGCAAAGGCGCGGGAATCGGTATTTTGCTGGACGAACAGTTCTCACCTACGCGCGATCGCATTTTGCGCTCGCTGCAGGAGCAGTTTCCGCAGATCAAATTTTACACCGGCGACCCACTCGGTTTCCAGGAGCGTGACGCTGCAGTCAGCGCTTTGTTTGGTCCGGATGTCGCCATCAGGCCGGCGTTTCCCAACGCCGACGTCATCGTAGCGCTGGATTGCGATTTTTTAGGTTCGGAGCAGACGCTGCAAGGGGTGCGTGATTTCAGCCGGCGCCGGCGCGTTCGCGACTCGGCGGATCGAATGAATCGCCTCTATGCGGTTGAGAATCGATACACACCGACCGGCGGGATGGCGGACCATCGTTTCCGTTGCGCGGCTTCTCAAATCCCCGCGTTTGCGTTGCAGTTGGCGAGCAAGTTGGCTCAATCAACCAATGACCGGGTTCTGACCGCCGTGGTGTCACAGTTCACTGACACGGGCACTAAGTTCGAGGATGGCTGGCTGACGGAATGTGCCAATGATTTAGTGGCCGCAAAGGGCCGAAGCCTGGTTTTGGTCGGTAATCGTTATCCGGCCTGGGTTCAGGGTGTTGTGCTCGCGATGAATAGTGCGCTCGGTGCATTGGGATCAACGCTGGAAATTTTCAGTGTTCCGCGGGTTAAATCCGCAGGATTGAACGACCTGGTTGCCGATGCGAAATCGCACGCAATTCAAAAGCTCTTCATTCTTGCAGGTAACCCGGTGTACACGGCGCCCGCGGATAATGATTGGTCATCGGTTCAAAGAAGCGTGCCGGTGGTTGTACGGCTTGGGTACGCCAATGACGAGACTTCGGCGCAGTCGAACTGGGTCGTTCCCGAGGCGCATTTTTTGGAGTCATGGGGCGACCAACGGGCGCCGGATGGGACATATTTGCCAATCCAGCCAATGATCCTGCCGTTATTCGGGGGACTTTCGCAGATCGATATTCTCGCCAGGTTGGGGGCCCTACCGAATGGAGTTCAAGCCGTACGCGACACGTTCAAATCGCTCGCAAAAGAGACCGATTTCGAGGCTGCCTGGACAAAATTTCTCCGGAACGGTTATGGGGACGAGACGGCTTACTCTGCTGCAAAGGTGGAGTTAAACCCGAACGCGCTCCCGGACTTGTTGAAGACGGCAACTCCGTTGCCCGGACCAGTAAACCCGAGTTCGATAGAGGTCGTTTTCCCGGCGGATAACAAGGTTTACGATGGTCGGTACGCGAATAACGCCTGGCTGCAGGAGTTGCCGGACCCGATCACGAAATTGACCTGGGACAATGCGATTTCGCTAAGCAAAGCGACAGCCAAAGCGCTTCAGGTGGAAGATGGGGACATCATCGAGATCACCGTCGAAGAGAGAAAGTTACAAGCGCCGGTCATGATCGCGCCCGGACACGCCGACTACTCGCTTACCCTTCCGCTCGGGTATGGACGGTGGGCGGTCGGAAAAGTTGGAATGGGCGTTGGTGCAAACGCATACCAACTGCGATCGACGACTTCTCTTTATTACGCCACGCGAGCGACTGTTAAACTGGTCCAGAAGAAAGGGTATCTTCTTGTCCAGACTCAGGATCACTACAGCATGGAAGGTCGCGGCCTTGTGCGTGAAGGCACAGTCGACGATTTCAAAAAGAATCCGGCCTTTGCCAAAGCTGTTTGGATCGACGCAGACATTCCTCCGAACACGTCGCTCTACAGTCATCCGCCACTGAACGCACCAAATCAGTGGGGGATGTCGGTTGATCTGAACACCTGCACCGGCTGCAGCGCCTGTGTGATTGCCTGTCAGGCGGAAAATAATATTCCGGTTGTCGGCAAGGAACAGGTGCACGACGGGCGTGAGATGCAGTGGATCCGCATCGATCGATACTTTGCGAGCGCGGATGGAGATAAGAACAATCCACATCTTGAGGATGACCCCGAAATGGTGATGGAACCGATGATGTGCCAGCACTGTGAGAATGCACCGTGCGAGACGGTTTGCCCGGTAAACGCCACAGTTCACAGTGAGGAAGGGTTGAACCTGATGGTCTATAACCGCTGCATCGGCACACGATACTGCTCCAATAACTGTCCTTTCAAAGTGCGCCGATTTAACTTTTTCAACTACAACGATCGTCCAATCGACAAGATCGATACCGGGTTGCCGGCGTTCGGCAAATCGGAGCTTTACCTCGGGCCCTTGGCTCCATGGGGAATGGCCGAGGTCTCGAAGCTGCAAAAAAACCCGAACGTGACGGTGCGCAGCCGTGGTGTGATGGAAAAATGCACTTATTGTGTCCAGCGTATTGAGACGGCTAAGATTGCGCAGCGAGTTAAAGCCGGCGTTAGAGGGGATCTCACGCTTCCGACTGACTCTGTGCAGTCTGCGTGCCAGCAAGCTTGCGCTTCGGAAGCGATCGTATTCGGAGACTTGAAAGACCCGCAAAGTCGGGTTTCACGGCTTAAGAAGCTGCCGCAGAATTATCATCTGCTTGAGTATCTCAATCTGCAGACCCGAACCGCTTATCTCGCACGGATTCGGAACCCGAATCCGAAGATGCCGGGCGCTGCCAGGGTTGGCAAAATTAACGTCGATGAGAATGGCGACCAACGACATGGGCTTCCGCAGACCGAAAAGCCAACTACCGGAGGGAACGCGTAATGGCCGAGACCGACGCATCGACGACTGAGTTTGTGGAACGGATGCCGCGACACCCGCTGGTCTGGAACAACCATTCGATGTCGTGGCTTTCGGATCGTATAGCCGGGATTGTCGAAAACAAGGCGCCTCGCTGGTGGTGGATATCGATTGCAATCACCGCTTCCGTTGCCGGTTTTGGGACTTTTTGCATCTTCTATCTTTTGTTCACCGGGGTTGGTGTCTGGGGAAACAATATTCCGGTGGCGTGGGCATGGGGTATCACCAATTTCGTTTTCTGGATCGGTATTGGCCACGCGGGAACACTCATCTCCGCGATTCTACATCTTTGCCGCCAGAAATGGCGCACGTCGATCAACCGTGCTTCGGAAGCAATGACTCTTTTTGCCGTGATCTGCGCGGGAATTTTCCCCGGCATTCACGTCGGGCGAATCTGGATGGCCTGGTTCCTTGCTCCGGTCCCGAATCCGAACTGGATCTGGCCCAATTTCCGCAGCCCGTTGATGTGGGACGTTTTTGCGGTTTCCACCTATTTCACTGTCTCGGTTTTGTTCTGGTATCTTGGTCTGGTCCCCGACCTGGCAACGATGCGCGACCGGGCGAAAGGGAGGATATCGCGGACGGTCTATTGGGTTATGTCCTTTGGGTGGCGCGGCGGGAACCGGCAATGGCGCCACTATGAAATGGCTTACCTGGTGCTCGCAGGTATCTCGACACCGCTTGTGCTGTCAGTGCACTCAACCGTCTCCTTCGACTTCGCCACGTCGGTGCTGCCGGGTTGGCACACGACGATCTTTCCGCCTTATTTTGTTGCTGGTGCAATTTTCGGCGGATTTGCCATGGTACTGACTTTGATGTTGCCCGCCAGATCGCTCTACAAGCTACATGACATTTTCACGTGGGATCACATTGACGTCATGTGCAAGCTGTTGCTGCTCACCAGCATGATCGTGGGCTACGCCTATTGCATGGAATATTTTGTGGCTTTCTACGGTGCGAATCCGTTTGAACGATTCGCATTCCTGAATCGCTATTTTGGTCCCTATTGGTGGGCGTCCTGGTCAATGTTCGCGTGTAACGTTGTGATGCCGCAGCTCATGTGGGTCCGGGCATTTCGCCGGAATTGGGCCATCGTCTTTTTTGTTTCGATGTGCGCCAACGCCGGGATGTGGTTCGAGCGATTCGTGATATTCGTCATTTCGCTGCATCGCGATTTTCTCCCTTCTGCATGGCGCATGTATCAACCGACCTGGGTTGACGTGTTCACGTTTGCTGGAACATTCGGAATCTTTTTGACGCTTTTTCTATTGTTTATTCGATTCCTTCCAATGGTCGCCATGTCCGAGGTGAAGAGCGTGCTGCCTGAATCCGATCCGCATTATCATCCTCCTTCACCCGGTGGGAAGGAGACTGTTACGGAGGTCCACGCATGAGTGCTGCCGCCCTCAAAAAGTCATCATTTGCGGTAATTGCCGAATTCTCGAGCGCTACGAAATTGTATGAAGCAGCCGAGAAGGTCCGGGACGCTGGGTTTAAGTTCTGGGATGTCCATTCTCCGTTCCCGATTCACGGAATGAACAAAGCGATGGGACTGAACAAATCGCCTCTTGGGTACATTATTTTTTGTGGAGGATCGCTCGGATTTCTGACGGCGGCTCTGGTTGAGTTTATTCCTTCTTCCTATCTTTTCCCTTTGATCGTGCACGGGAAACCGGTGGACTTCTTCACAGTCCCGGCGTTTTTCCCGATGATGTTCGAGCTGACGGTGCTGTTTTCGGCGTTTACCGCATTCTTTGGAGTATTTATTTTGAACCGGTTGCCACGACTGAATCATCCGCTGTTCGACTACCAGCCTTTTATTCGGGTGACTAACGATGCTTTTTTTCTAGTGATCGAATCGACGGATCCGAAGTTTTCGGAGGTCGAGACGCGTGAGTTTCTCGAAGGGATCGGCGGCAAGGATGTCTCTCTGGTCTACGCCAATGATTAAGCACTTCCTCATCGCTTTTATCCTGGTGACGGTCATCACGATCGCGTTGCTCGGTTTTCAAGGCCAACATCGGCAGGTGACCGCGATCGAATTTTTTGGCGACATGAAACGCCAGGATAAGGTGAAGTTTCAAAAGCCGAGTGACTTTTTCGCAGACGGGCGAGCCGCTCGTCCACCGGTCGATGGAACAATCCCGATGGGTTTTGATATCCCTGGGCACCCAATGCAGAACGCGGGATCGCCGGCGGACGATATCGATTCGCCGTTAGGCGATTTTTCAGCCGGAACCGATTATCTCAATACCGGAAAGATGGGTGACCAATGGGGGACCGGGATACCGATTCCGGTGACAGCGGAGCTAATCAAGCGAGGTCAAAGGGAATTCACCATCAATTGCGCTGTCTGTCACGGTGCGACCGGGCAAGGGAATGGGATCACGTCGAAATATGGGTTGCTCGGCATCGCCAACTATCATCAGGATAAGTATAGACAAATGGCGGACGGCCAGATCTACGATACGCTGACGCATGGCCATAACACGATGATGGGTTACGGCGACAAGGTGAACGTCAAAGATCGCTGGGCAATCATTGCGTATATTCGCGCGCTGCAAAGGAGCGAAAATGCGCGGATCGACGATGTTCCCGACGACCAAAAAGCGTCGCTTCAGAACGAGGGGAAACAGGAAGGCGCGCCCCAGCCGGCGGCTCCTGATAAACCGGCACAAGCAGAAACCAAATAAATTCGATAGGAGCGATGAGCCACGACCATTTAACCGTTCCAAAGCCTGAGGTTTTTGAGAGCCGAAATGTTAACAAGATTTTGCTGGCGCTCTTTGGGGTGGGGATCTCCTGTTTGGCGATCACGCTGATTGTCGGTTTCGTTGCGCCGACCGGCAGTCCTTTGCGCAAGCAATTCGCGTTTTCCTACCTATTTGCGTTCCTCTATTTCTTCACGATACTGATTGGCAGCTTTTTCTGGATTATCGTTCATCACGCGACGGACTCGGGATGGGGCATCGTCGTTCGACGGCAGATGGAAAACCTAGCCAGCATGTTGCCGTGGATGATCTTGTTTTTTATCCCGCTGTTTTTGGTTCGGCGAGACATATGGGATTGGATCACTGCCAAAGAGAGCCCTGTGCTCGATCCTCATTTGAGAGACAAGCTTTCTTATTTCGAACTGCGCCTCGGCGCGCTGGTAATACCGTTTTTTTGGGTGCGGGCGATTCTGTACTTTGCCTACTTCAGTTTCGCAGCGCTTTATTTTCGCCGGACGTCGATTCGTCAGGATAGCGATGGTGATCCAAAATGGTCGCTTCAGATGCGCAGTTTTTCGTTCCCCGGCATTCTTCTTTTCGCCGTGTGCACGACCTTCATTGCCTTTGACTGGTTTTCTTCGCCGGATTACAGGTGGGCTTCGACGATGTGGGGCGTCTATGTTTTTGCCGGTGCGGCAGGGGCGGGAATGTCGACCATTATCCTCGTAGTGGTTGGTCTCAAGAGCGCCGGTTATCTCCGGTTTGTGAACGAAGAACATTTTCACATCATGGGGAAACTGCTTTTCGTTTTCTCGATATTCTGGGGGTACATCGGGTTCTCCCAATACATGCTAATCTGGTACGCTAACATTCCGGAGGAGACTGAGTGGTTTCTTAAGCGCAACGTGGAATCGTGGAACGTGCTGCACACCTTCCTGGTGATCGGGCGGTTTTTTCTTCCGTTTTTCTATCTCCTTTTCCAGTACACAAAACGGAACCCAAAATTTTTGACTGCAGCGGCGATATGGGTCTTGGGAATGCACCTTATCGATACGTACGTGACGATCATGCCGTTTTTGCATCAGCAAGGAATCGAAGTGAGCATCATGGATCTATTGTCGCTGCTGGCGATCGGGCCTTTGCTCGCGGTTATCTTCCTGGTTCGGCTTGGTGGCGCTTCACTATTCCCCGCACAGGATCCGCGGCTGCTTGAATCGTTGAAATTGAGCAACTAAATCGATGGCTGGACCCCAACAAAAACCAAAGAATTCAGCACCGATCATCATCACCGGTCTTGTGATGATTCTCTTATTCGGCGGCTTGGCTTTTTTCCTGACGGCGCAAGGTCAGAGCATTCCAAATGTGGAACAAGTGCATGCCGAGGCACGCTTGAAAAATCTTGCGGATCTGAACGCGGATAATGAAAAAATACTGACCCAGTATCGCTGGGTAGATAAAAGCAAAGGCGTGGTTGGAATACCGATCGACCGGGCAATGGATCTGGTATTAACCGATTTGCAGTCGAACAAGCCGCATCCGGCGGGACCAGTCAATCCGCCAGCTCCACCGCAACCGCAGGCTTCCCCTGCATCGGCGCCTGCAGCTGAAAAGGGAGGTCACCAATGAGCGCGATTTCAACCTCAGCCGCAACCAAAGTGGAGTTGTCGTCCATTGACCGGTCCGTTCGCACTCCGGTTTTACTATTCTTGGGTTCTGCGGTGATCTGGCTTGTTCTCGGATCGCTTCTTTTTTTGTTGAGTTCTTCGCAGATTCATAAACCGGACTCCTGGTGGACATTGCCAGGAATACCTTGGCTGAGTTACGGCCGGGTCTACCCTGCGTTTTTGGATTGTTTCATTTACGGATGGATTGCTTCAACAGGTATCGCGCTGGGACTCTGGTTGCTGACACGCTTTACGGCGGTTCCTTTCCGCCATCCGGTGCTTTCGATCTACGGATGGGCGATCTGGAACTTTGGATTGGTATCGGGTGTCATCTGCCTGCTTGCCGGCACGACCACAGGCCGACCATTTCTTGAGTTTCCGTCGTACGCCGCGTTCATCCTGTTTCTTGGATTTGCGATGGTTGGACTTTCAGCGGTTTCGATTGTCTGGCATCGGAAGCCGGGCGCTCTTTATATCTCTGAATGGTATGTGATTGGTGGATTTCTTTGGTTTGCCTGGGTCTATACGACCGCAAACATTACTCTAGGGAATCCTGCGGTGCCGGGTGTGGCGCAACCCGCCATCAATTACTGGTATGTCGGCGGTCTGTTCGATCTTTGGCTCACACCCATTGCTTTGGCTGCGGCCTATTACTTGATTCCGAAAATCGTGGGACGCCCAATTTATAGCGAAAGACTGGCGCTGGTGGGATTTTGGGGCCTAGCCTTGTTCGGCGGCTGGACTGGGATGACCCGCATTGTCGGCGGTCCACTTCCTGCCTGGATGATTACGGCCGGTATCGTGGCGCGGGTCCTGATGCTGGTGCCGGTTTTCGCGATCGCGACGAATTTTCATCGAACGATGAAAGGGGCATTCGGAGGTTTGCGCGATGATCTAGCGCTCAGGTTCATCTCGACCGGCGCAATGATATACACAGTTTACTCCGTCGAGGGAGCTATCATTTCCTTACGTTCGGTTGCGGAGTTCACGCAATTCACTTTTGTCACTCAGGTTCACACGGACCTTGGTTTGATCGGGTTCGTGAGCTTGATCTTGTTCGGCGCCATTTACTATATCGTGCCTCGTTTGCTCGGTAGAGAATGGCTATTTCATAAACTCGTTACGACGCATTTCTGGTTCCTCGTGACTGGATTGGGACTGTTGTATTTTTCTCTGACAATCGGCGGAATGATCCAGGGATTTGGCTTGGCGGATCCCGACGTTCCGATGATCGCGCTGAGCGATCTTCTGCAGCCGTTTCTTACGATTCAAAATGTCGGCGTGCTTTTGCTGGTGATCGGGAATCTGGCATTTGCAATTGCGTTTGTGCTGATCCTCCTGATTTCCGCCCCGGCCAGACAACAGGAGGCAATCGTCTCCGAGGCGGAAAAGGCTCCTGAAAACAGTGCGGCAGAGGTGAGCATCGCGTGAAGAAGAAAACTGGACTCTTTTGGGGAGTGTTTTTGCTGTTTGGGATTTCCTGGATTGGCTTAGTCGCTTATCCATACCTCACTTTCGCTGGTCTAAGGCAAAGCAAGGACGATTCAACCGGCGCACTGGCTCCGCAAGGAGTTGCGGGTACTGCAACCCAAGGGGCTCGCGTCTATGCGGCCAACGGGTGCTTCTATTGCCACAGCCAATATATCCGCGAGAAGGAAGAAGGGACTGATATCGATCGCAAGTGGGGGACACGCCGGACGGTCGCACGGGATTACATGTTCGATCGACAGGTGTTTCTCGGAACATCGAGACTTGGTGCCGATCTGACCAACGTTGGTGTTCGCCAGACTGACGCGCAGTGGTACTACAAGCTTCTTTATAATCCGCATTCAGTAGGTCACGAGGCCGTGATGCCGGCGTATCGATGGCTGTTTGTAACTCGCCAAATTCAAGGTCAACCCTCGGTCGATGCTCTCAAACTCGGAGGCGCGGAAGCGCCTCCCACGGGCTACGAAGTTGTGCCGACAGAGGAAGGCAAAGCGCTTGTGGAATACCTGCTTTCACTGAAGAAGAACTATCCATTGCCGGAAGCTCCTGAGGCGACAGAATGAGCTCAACGCACGAACAACCTTTTGAAGAATCGGCGAAGCACTCCGAGGTGCCGTCTCAAGATGCCGGTTCGACTTTCGGAGAGACGAATAGCAGCGGTGAGCCCCCATTACTGGAGCCTTCAAGGGGTCCGATCCCGATCTGGATCGTTTGGCTAATGGGGCTCGGAGTTTTCTGGGCGGGAGCTTATTTGTTCTCTTTCAGTGGTGGGTTCAGTGCCGACGTCTTCGATTTCCAACCAAAGTTCGGCGTGGTTGGCGGAGCGCGATCTGCTCCCGATCCGAAGGTGGTTGGTAAAGCGCTTTTCTCCTCGAACTGTATCACCTGCCACCAGGCAAGCGGGGAGGGTGTGCCGGGGCAGTATCCGCCGCTAGCCGGTTCCGATGTGGTTCTCGGAGATGCCGCGAACCACATGGTCGCGATCGTTCTCAAGGGGCTGCAAGGTCCAGTGACGGTCGGAGGCAAGCCGTTCAATAATTCGATGCAAGCCTGGGAGGGCCAGTATACCGATCAACAGGTTGCAGCTATTCTGACCTATGAACGCTCAGATTGGGGCAATAACGCGCCACCGATCACAGCCGATCTGGTCAAGGAAGTTCGTGCGGAATTTAAGGATCGTAAGGACCAGTGGACATGGCCTGAGATCGAAAAGATGCCGGTTAAAAACGGCACGGGTGCCGCGGCGCCTGCCGGAAAACCGGCTCCGGCGACCGCTGGCCAACCTCCAGCTTCGGCACCAGGTAGTCAACCACCTGCTCCAGCGCCTGGTGGTCAATCTCCAGCCCCGGCTTCCCAGCCGCCTGCTCCGGCAGCTTCTCCTGCCGGCGCTTCGTAAAGAATGCTCGATGACAAGAATCAGCCTCCCAAGTATGCTTCTCGTGAGTCGCGTATGAACCGATCTCAGTACAGAAAATGCGGATTTGCCGTCTTGCTGTTCCTGCTGCTATTGGCAATCGGTACGCCGGTTCATGCGGCGGAGCGAACAACAGGTCTCTGGTGGATGCCCGACGTCGCAAGCAAAGGGGGCGAGCAGATCGATCAGCTCACCTATTTCATCTATTATCTGACAGGCGTAGTCTTCGTTCTCACCCAGATCGTCTACGTTTATTTTTTGATTAAGTACCGGGCCAAGAAGGGCGTTCGCGCAACGTATAGTCATGGTAACAACCAGCTCGAAATTGTCTGGACCGCCATCCCGACGGCAATATTTATCGGGCTCTGGGGTTACAGCAATCACATGTGGTGGGATGTCCTCCACAAGACGCCGCCGGCTGACACGATGCAGGTCGCAGTCACTGCGTATCAATTTGGATTTTCATTCGAATATCCTGGAGCAGGGGGGAGTCTCGGGCAGTCGGATGTCAAGTTGCTGAGCGCCTCCAATCTTTTCGGCAACGATCCGAATGACCCGGTCACGAAGGAAGACTTTCAATCCAGCGTGCTCGAACTTCCGGTTAACAAGGCGGTCCGGATTCGCTTAAATTCAAGAGACGTTATCCACGGATTTTATATCCCGCAATTTCGGGTCTACCAGGATGCCGTACCCGGGCGAACAATCGATTGGGTCTGGTTTATTCCGACAAAGATCGGAAGTTACGACTTGGCATGCAGTCAGCTTTGCGGTTCTGGGCATTACAACATGAAAGCCCCGATCGAAGTTGTCTCGCAGGTAGACTTCGATAAATGGTACAAAGGAAAATTAGCTGCCGCTGCGAGCGCCTCCTCCGCCAGTGCGCCGGCTCCAGCTAAATAGTTGTAGGAAATTGTTATGGCAGAAACTATCGCTCACACAATCCCGGGAGAGATACACGACTCCCATGCGCACCATCATGAGTTGAGTTTCTTCCGGAAGTACATCTGGTCCGAGGACCACAAAACGATCGCCTTACAGTATCTGTTTACGAGTATGACGTTTCTGTTGGTTGGCGGTCTGCTCGCCATGGGAGTCCGGTTTCAGCTCGCGTTCCCGAATGCACCTGTTCCTGTAATTGGAACGCTACTGCCGAGTTGGCTCGTCACATCGGCCGGCGCATTTCAACCGGGCGGTTACAACGGTCTCGTCACCATGCACGCAACTGTGATGGTGTTTCTGGTGATCATGCCATTTTTGATAGGCGTGTTCGGCAATTTCCTGATTCCGCTTCAAATCGGCGCGGCGGACATGGCATTCCCGTTTTTTAACGCTCTTTCCTACTGGCTCTTTCTGTTTTCCGGGCTGATCATCTTATCCAGCTTTTTCGCTCCGGCCGGATTCCCCGCCAGCGGCTGGACTTCCTACGCTCCGCTCTCCTCACATGGAGCCTATAACGGAACGCAGATGGGCCAGAGTCTCTGGTGCGTCGGTCTTTTCGTGAATGGTCTCGCATCCATTGCCGGTGCGATGAACTACATTACGACGATCATCAATATGCGCGCGCCGGGCATGTCGATGTTCAGGCTACCTCTTCCAGTCTGGGCGCTTTTCGTGACGGCGATTCTGCTTCTTCTCGCTGTCCCGGTCCTTTCCGCAGCCGCGGCGATGCTCTTCTGTGACCTGAATTTCGGTACCACCTTTTTCTCATCATCGAATTACGGACAACCGTTATTGTGGCAGCATCTATTCTGGTTCTTCGGGCACCCGGAGGTCTATATCATGATTTTGCCTTCGATGGGCCTTGTTTCCGAGATCCTCGCTGTGAACTCGCGGAAACCGATTTTCGGCTACAAGGCGATGGTCTTTGCGATTATGGCGATTGGCGGTCTCGGATTTATCGTCTGGGGCCATCATATGTTCGTCAGCGGTATGAACATTCTGCTTTCCGCGACCTTCTCGTTTTCCACCGTTCTCATCGCTGTTCCCTCCGCCATCAAGACGTTTAACTGGATGGGAACCGTCTGGCGAGGATCAATCCATTACACGACGGCGATGTGCTTTGCTCTCGGGTTTGTGTCGATGTTCGTGATCGGTGGATTGAGCGGAATTTACATGGCGGCGACGCCTGTCGACCTGTTCATCCATCACACTTATTTCATTGTCGCGCACATCCACTATGTCCTGTTCGGCGGGAGCCTGTTCGGTGTATTTGGAGCGATCTACTTCTGGTTCCCGAAAATGTTTGGACGGATGATGAATGAGACGTGGGGGAAGATTCACTTTTTCCTGGCACTCATTTTCTTCAACTGCACGTTCTTCCCGATGCACAACCTAGGGTTGAATGGGATGATGCGCCGAATCGCGGATCCTCCGTTGTACGATCACCTGCGAAGCTCGCAACCGATCAATATCTTTGTCTCCATCAGCGCATTCTGCCTGGGATTATCGACAGTCCCTTTCCTGATCAATTTCTTTTATAGCATCTTCAAGGGGCCCAAAGCTCCGAAGAATCCCTGGGAATCGAATACGCTCGAGTGGACGACGCCGTCCCCTCCCGGGCACGGTAACTTTGAGACCACCCCCACTGTTTACCACGGCCCGTATGAGTACAGCGTGCCGGGAATGGAAGCGGACTACTTACCCCAGAATCAACCTGCACCGGAGTCTGTGGAACTCGCGGCGCATTAGTCGCGAAAGAGAAAACCAGTCTGAATGGCAGAATTTGATCTACCGAAGCGCTTGCTTCACTGGTATGCGGTTTTCGTTGCTGCCAGCATTTTGGCTTTGATTTGCAGCGGTGGACTGGTGACGAGCCACGGAGCTGGGATGGCGGTGCCTGACTGGCCGAACAGCTTCGGTTATAACATGTTTTTGTTCCCTGTCTCGCGGTGGGTCGGGGGTGTCCTTTTCGAGCACACGCACCGACTGATAGCTAGTGGTGTCGGCTTTTTGACCATTGGTCTTTGTATCTTCGCGGCAATTGTGGAGAACCGGAAATGGGTAAAATGGCTGGGAGGAATCGCACTTCTGGCTGTCATCATTCAAGGCGTTCTGGGCGGATTGCGCGTGACAGAACACAACCAGTTGCTTGGGCTTTTTCACGGTTGCCTTGCGCAACTCTACTTCTGTCTGGTCTCAACCATCGCGCTTGTGACGTCGCGTTTCTGGAGGCGAATTGAGCACGATCATTCTGGACTACGCCCTCTTCGATTTTGGACAGTTGTGGTTTCGGTGATGGTGTTCGTTCAATTGGCGATGGGAGCCTCGATGCGCCATTCGCATACAGGACTGTCGATCCCAGATTTCCCAACGGCTTATGGGAAAGTCTTGCCGCCGATCGACGCCGGATCTGTTGCGCAAATAAATGACGCGCGGGCAGCACAAGCGGCACCGCCGATCACCGCGGGGCTTATTTTGCTACAGTACGTTCATCGAGTCTGGGCTCTTTTTATCGTGATCGGAATTGCCGCGGTTGGAACCACGATTTATCGAACGCGTGCCATCGCCGCGCCGGTGCGTTTTGCTGCCGGGTTCTGGATTTTTCTTGTGGTCGTGCAGTTTGGCCTTGGTGCATGGACTATCTGGAGCAATAAAGCTGCTGATATCGCCACGTCCCATGTCTTTGTAGGGGCACTTACGTTGATGACCGGCGCCCTATTAAGCGTTATCCTGTCCGTCATGGTTGCACCTGCTGGACGAGACTTTACTTCGGTGACCCTGCGGAAGGAGGTCGCCAAAGCGTGAGCGCATTTGTTGAGAAGCCGAATTTGACCCGTTTGCCCGGAGGTCCCGTAGCGCAGACGCGGCGATGGGTTGCAGACGTTTCTGAGCTTTGTAAGGCCCGGATTACGTTGATGGTGCTCGTCACGACGCTGGTCGGATTTTTATTCGGATGGCACGGTCCGGTGGATCTTCTGTACCTCTTTCACACCTTGGCAGGGACGGCGCTGGCGGCTTCCGGTGCTGCTGCGTTGAATCAAGTGTTCGAAATTGAACTCGATGCGCGGATGCGCCGGACGCGAAACCGGCCGTTACCGGGACGTCGAATGACGCTGGATGAAGGGCTGATCATCGGGATAACCTGTTCCGCCGCTGGGATACTCTGGTTGAGCATTGCGACCAATTTTTATTCAGGTCTACTAAGTGCCGCTACGATTGGAATCTACGTCTTTGTCTATACGCCGCTCAAGCGGGTGACGACACTGAACACGATCGTTGGGGCGATTCCTGGTGCTCTGCCGCCTGTGATTGGCTGGACTGCGGCACGTGGTGAACCGAGCTTCGAGAGTTGGATTCTGTTCGCGATTCTTTTTTTGTGGCAAATGCCTCATTTTTTGTCGATCTCCTGGCTGTATCGGGAGGACTACAAACAGGCTGGATTTGCAATGCTTTCCGGGTCTGACCCTGACTGTCGCGTCACCGGGCGCCAAAGTTTGCTCTACACCATGGGATTGCTCTCAGTGAGTTTTCTGCCGGCCATGCTGAACCTTACGAGCTTCTGGTACCTGCCTGTGGCGATCATCATGGGTGGATATTTCCTTTTGATGTCATTTCGGTTTGCGATTGCGGGCACAGATCGGGCCGCGAAACGCTTGTTTGTTGCCTCGATCATTTATCTTCCTGTAACACTTGGAGCGCTGGCTTTTGCCCGTCTGTAATGGATGAGGACTTTAGAAAAAAGAATCGAAGACTGGCCATCGCAATTGTCATATTTGCCGTTGGGTTCACCGTTTTGATCATCCTTTGGAAAATATCGATCTATCACAAAATCCTGACACCCTGATCATGCAAGCGCCTGCCACGACAATCGAAGAAGGAGCCATACACCCGGGAGGGCCGAATATTGTTCGTTTCGGCATGCTCACATTTCTCGCCTCCGAAGCGATGCTGTTTGCGGGGCTGATATGCGGTTACATGGTCCTTCGAGGTGGCGCGGGTAACGGCTGGCAGATGCCAGAAGCATTGAAGAATGCGGAAACGATGATCAAAACGGTCATCGCGACCATTTGTCTGATCGCGAGCAGTTTCACTCTTCATTTCGCAGAGGCCAGGATAATCCATCGACGCAAGGGCGGGGTTGGGCTGCTCCTGTTAACGATTCTGCTGGGTGGACTCTTTCTGACGAATCAAGCGCTTGAATGGATCAGCCTGCACAATGAAGGTTTCTGGTTCAACACCACGGCGATCATGGGGTCCTGCTTCTTCGTGCTGACAGGGTTCCATGGCCTGCACGTGTTTATTGGCGTGCTGCTGCTCATCACCACGTTAATTAGGACCTTGGGAGGAAAGATAACTCCGGAGCGCCACGGATTTCTCGAATGCACAGGGCTTTATTGGCACTTCGTGGACATTGTTTGGGTATTTCTTTTCACGATTCTCTACATTTTGTAGGCTACGGCGTTCACCGTTCGAAGTTCGAAGTCCGAGGTTCCGAATTCACTGAGAGGCGGTTTCGCCTGTCCTTTCGCTGCGAGAGACTGTTCTCAGTCGAAAGTGTTGATCGCGGTGCAATGTTTTCGTCCCGGCTTGCCCGACGAAGCCTTGGCGAAGTCGGGAGCGACGAACTCGGAACTTCGAACTCCAAATTCCTTGCCATGAGAAAGAAGATGTTTATCGTTAACTCCATGCTTCGCCTTGTTTCCCTCACTAGCATCGCGGTGATGAGCTATTTGCCTTCGGTTCTGGCTTGCGAAGGATGCAAGGAACCGTCGAATGTGGCCGGAGATTCGGGGGTAGCCGGGATCAGTGCGAGCTTTTCCTGGAGCGTTATTTTCATGATTGGCATGATCGCTTTTTTGCTTACCGGGATGATTTTCATGATCATTCGATCATGTAAGCAATTGGCGGCTCAACAGAATCCGGCGGTTGTAGAAGCAAGACCAGAATCGGCCGGTCGCAAATGGGTGTTCGGTTTTCGCCGACCAGCGTTCGCAGCTTGGCAGGGAGCGAAGTTTTCCCCTGAAATATCCTGACCTGACCTTCCAACTCGGGCTCGAGAGATTTACTGGCTAGCTTGTACTGCCGTCAGCGCAATTGTGTAGACAATGTCGTCAACCAGCGCACCGCGTGAAAGATCATTCACCGGACGTTTCAAACCTTGAAGCATTGGTCCGATACTGATCACGTTTGCGCTTCGCTGAACTGCTTTGTAAGTGGTGTTTCCTGTATTGAGATCTGGGAAAATGAAAACAGTAGCTCGACCTGCGACGGGACTATTTGGAGCTTTTGCTTTCGCAACATCAGGCATGAAGGCCGCGTCGTACTGCAAAGGGCCGTCGATCGGTATGTCCGGTCGCTTTTGTTGCGCGAGTCTGGTCGCGTCCCGAACCTTTTCAACGTCCTGACCGGAACCGGAATCTCCAGTGGAATAACTGATCATTGCCACTCGCGGTGGAATGCCGAATGCGGCAGCTGAGTCTGCGCTTTGAACGGCTATATCCGCGAGGGTCTCTGCATCAGGGTCAGGTACAACGGCGCAATCTCCGTAAACCAGGACCTGTTCCGGGAGGCACATAAAAAAGATCGATGAAACCGCCTTCGCATTTGGTTTGGTTTTTATGATCTGTAACGCCGGCCTGATTGTGTTCGCAGTGGAATGCACGGCTCCGGAGACGAGTCCGTCGACTTCGTCCAAAGCGATCATCATTGTGCCGAGCACGACATTGTCTTCGAGTTGGCTCGCGGCCATCTCCATGGATAGTCCTTTGTGTTTCCGCATTTCGAAAAGCGGATTCACGTATCTCGAGCGCAACTCTGCGGGGTCCAATATCTCCAGATTTTCAGGAAGATCGAGATCTTGGCTTTTAGCGACTGTCCGCACTTCGCCTGGATCACCGAGGAGCAAACAGCGTGCGATGCCGCGTCGAGCACAGATAGCGGCCGCTTTGATCGTACGCGGTTCGGACCCTTCCGGCAGGACGATGCGCTTGTTTGCCGCTCTTGCCTTTCCAGTGAGCTGATGAAGAAACGCAGCCGGGGAAAGTCGAAAGTCGAGTTCCTTCTTGGATTGCGAAATCAGCCAGTCGGTATCCAGGTTTCGAGCAACATGCTCGATCGCGTCTTGGATTCGCTCCAGGTCATCAATAGGGACTTCTGAGGTGCGCGCGTAAAGACTGGTTGCCGTATCGTAGCTGTTGGTATGGGCACGCAACAGAGGTAGTCCGGTTCCCAGGGCCGGATTGCAAAACCGTAAAATGCGTTCTTCAGGTTCGGCATCGCCGGTCAGGATTAACCCGGCAATTGGGACCTGGCTGAGCGCCGCAATGCAGACAGCGAGAATCACGTCGCTGCGATCTGCTGGCGTAAGAAGGAGGGCGCCTGGCGTCAATGTGTGAAGCAAATTAGGCACGGTTCTGGCCAGAAGATGCGTGGTTTTCACTCGACGTTCGCTGATTTCGCCGGCGTGCAGGATTTCAGCGTTCAGATGCCGTTGGATATCGACCGTTCGGCAATATGTTAGTTCGACGCTCTCGGGGACTACGCCTACCAAAGCGAGCTGGTTCCGGCTGAAAATGCGACTCTCTTTTCGGAGGCTTTCGCGCAGATCGGAATCGGATTGACTTTCGCCGGCCGGGGACCGGTTAACGATGACTCCCAAGATCTTTTCGATGCCGCCAAATGCGTTTGCCACGTATTCGATCTGCTCATCGAGTTGATCAATCGATTTGCCAGCGAGAGCAGCGACCAGGATCACTTGAGCATTGAGCGTTCTAACGACTTCGTTGTTCACCACGCCCAGATACGAATCGTCTTTTGCCGGGAGAAGACCTTCGACAACGACAACATCAGCCGTGGATGTGGATTCTCCGTAGGCGGCTATGACTCGAGCCATTAGCTGATCGATTCCTTGTTCGGAAATCGTCCGGGTCGCGGTTGCGAGAGGAATCGGGTCGGCTGGGCTCAGAGTGGTCGTTTTTCGGATGAAATGGGTCGATCGCTCGGGGCCTGAATCACCCTCCGATACCTGTGCGATCGGTTTGAAAAATGCCACTCTGATACCTCTTTGATCCAGAGCCCTGACAAGACCCAGCGCCACGGTTGTCAGTCCGACGTCGGTTCCTGCGGGCGCTAGAAAAAATGCATGTTTCATGAGATCAGTCGGAACGTTTCCAGTGCTATCATGAGCTCTTCATTCGTGGGAATAACGAGGGCGCAGAGTCCGGACGTTCCGGTGATCCGTCCCTCTGCCCCTTTGCCATGAAGCTCATTCAGATCGGAATCGATTTCAGGATGTAAAATCGCCAGGTGACTTAGCACTTGTGCCCGAATCGAAGCGTTGTTTTCACCGATGCCACCGGTAAAAATTACGGCATCGATGGACGACAAGGCGGCCGATATTCCAAGAAGTGAGCGAGCTAACCGGTAGCAAAAGAGGTCCACAGCAAGGCGCGCTCGTTTGTTGCCTTCGGATGCCGCTCCTATGACACTTCGCATATCATGACTCACCCCGGAAACGCCCAGTAGCCCACTCTTTCGTGTCAATATCTGAGTGATCTCCTCCAGCGTATGGCCTTCCTTTTCCTGAACAAAAAGATGAAAACTCGGATCGATGTCGCCGCTTCGGGTTCCCATCACCAAACCTTCGAGTGGAGTTAAGCCCATGCTCGTGTCCAAACTTTTCCCGCCTCGGATTGCTGCAGTGCTGGACCCGTTTCCAAGGTGAGCGGAAAGAAACTGTGTCTCTTCGATCGGTTTGCGCAGACGTTTTGCCGCCTGCAAAGAGACGTATCGATGGCTTGTGCCGTGGAATCCATACCGGCGGACTCTGTACTTTTCGTAATACTCGGATGGAATGGCGTAATGGAACGCATAGTCAGGCAGAGTCTGATGAAAAGCCGTGTCAAACACCGCCACCTGCGGTTTGCCGGGGAACAGCTCCGTTGCGACACGAATACCCTGAGCTCCCGCTGGATTGTGCAACGGCGCAAGTTCAGATAACTCCTGGATTCTGCTGAGCACACTCTCTGTGATCAGTACCGGTTCACGAAAATCCTCACCACCGTGGACAATTCGATGTCCAATGGCTTTGATTTCTACCGGTTGACCCTGTCCAAGAATTTTGAGCGCGCCGAGTAGCGCGCTTCGATGGTCCGCTCCCGGAATGCTTTCTTCGTGCTTCTTTCCGTCCAGGTCTTGAAGCTTCAGAGTTGCTCCCCCCGTGGACAATCGTTCTGCGATCCCGGACGACAGTGTCTTCTCGGTTTCCGGATCCAGTATTGAAAGTTTAAGAGACGAACTTCCGCTATTGACGACAAGGATCGGAGTGGACGCTGGCACCTCAGCACATTGCTCAGACCGCCGCCGGCCAGTCAATCAGAAGAAGGGTTGCAACGGAAAGCGAACGGAAGATTCACCGAATCTCGTCTCGTCGGAGCTCGATGATATTTGACCTGTCCCTAAGGGAGAGGTCGTAAATTTAGGATAGGCGTCCCCGCCTGTCCGAGAGTGACGCGATTGTCAGGAGATTGGCTGGGCGCGTTTGCTCTTTGAGTAAAAGAAGCTTCTTACAACGAACTGGACAGGCGAGAGACGCCTATTCTACAGGCGATCGGATTTAGCTCAGGCGATTGGGGACAGGTCGAATCTGCGGGTGAGCCTTGACCAGTTGGCGGTCCCGCCTAGTTTAGGGCTTGCTTTTTATCTGTAGCCCACGTCTGAGATGAACGTTTTCGATCTGCCACCTATCAATGCGACCCTGAACGGCCTTAGTACCTGCTTTATCGTGGCCGGGTGGACCGCGATCCTGCGAGACCGGAAACGGCTCCACATCACTTGCATGGTCACCGCGCTCGTTTCTTCAACGGCGTTCCTGACCTGTTACCTGACTTACCATTTCGGTCTTCTAAGCTCCGTCGGCGAGGGGTCCGTCAGATTTACACACGAAGGGTGGGTGCGGCCGGTTTATTACGTCATTCTGGTCACCCACCTGATTCTTGCCTTTACGATCCTGCCCCTTGTTATTATTACGGTCATCCCTGCGCTGCGAGCGCGGTTTGATCGGCACCGAAAAATGGGCCGGTTTACGATGCCGATCTGGCTCTATGTTTCGGTCACTGGGGTGATCGTTTATTTCATGTTGTACCAATGGTTTCCTTCGACGCATTTTGATGAGCTCAAACTGAGATACGAGAAGCGACAGGAGATGAAGGCCGGCAAAACGTAAAGAATGGAATCGAAGGTGCCAAAGGCGATTCGTTCAGGATCGCTGTCGAAGTTGCGAAAAGGCGCGCTGAGAGGCGTTTCATTTTTGGCATGGGTTGCTGGCAGCCTGGCGCTCAATTCTTGTAACAACGATAAAGTGGAAGTGTATCATATCCCGAAGGAGAACGTTGACGTCGCGATGGAAAGCGGGACGGGCAATCTGGCGCCGCCACCACCAACAGATAATCCGGCGGAATGGAAAAAACCGGATGGCTGGAATACGCAACCGCTCTCCGAAATGCGGTTGGCAAGTTTTAAGGTTGATGGCGCAAGCGGCGGTTCCGCGGACATTTCTGTAACGGCTTTTCCTGGTGAAGCAGGTGGTCTGAGCTCGAACCTCAACCGGTGGCGAGGCCAGTTGCAACTTCCGTCGTTAAGCGATGAGGAACTTTCGAGCTCGATCCAGCGGATCGATGTCGAGAATGTACCAACCTACCTGATCGATTTTCGTACAGCGGATAATAATCCCAAGCCATCGCGAATTCTCGGTGCGGTCTTGCAGACAGCCGATCGCACCTGGTTTGTGAAAATGACCGGTCCACCTGACCTGCTGGAAACGCAGCGCCCAAAATTCCTCGATTTCATCCGCTCTTTCCATTTCAGTTCTCCGGCAGCCCCTGAACAGACAGCCCCCCCTGGCTCGACGAAGCCGAAATCAACCAATGACGTCTGAAGTCGTTCGCTGGCTAAAACCTCTCGCCTCGCTGAAGCTGACGATCTTTTGTCTGGCTTGCGCGATGGTGTTGGTATTCGTCGGTACACTCGACCAAGTTCATATTGGAGTTTATGAGGCCGAGAACAGGTATTTCAAAAGCCTGTTTCTTTTCTGGACGCCTCCGGGTACCGGGTTACGCATCCCCTGGTTCCCGGGCGGCTATATCGTGGGGACGTTGCTGCTGGTCAATCTGATCGTTGCGCACGTTGCGCGATTTAAATTGAGCTGGAAAAAGATCGGAATCCTTTTCCTGCACTCGGGTCTGATCCTGCTTCTGGTTGGCCAATTGTTCGCGGACATTTTCATCGATCGGGAAAGCCAATTGCGATTAGACCAAGGTCAAACAAAGAACTATTCGGAGAGCCTTTATCACGACGAACTCGCGATAATCGACACGAGCGGCACTGATTCCGATCGGGTGATTTCGATACCGGATTCGCAGCTATACAAAGGGAACAAAATCGCCCTTCCGACAGATTCGCTCGAGGTCCTGATCAACGATTACTATGCGAATGCGACGTTGATTAATCATTCTCAGTTGCCATCAGCAAACTATCCGCATCTTCCGCTTGGACCGATGGCTGACGCGGTTGAAATGGAGCGGACGTACAAGGAGAACGAACGGAACGAACCTGCGGCGAACGTTTCGGTTATCCAGGGTGGCAACGTGATTGGGACATGGAATCTTGCGGCCGGATTCCCGCATGCCATCAGTTTCGACGCGGCTGGAAAGAGCTGTCAGATCGTGCTCCGCCCGAAACGGTTTTATAAGCCGTTCGCGATTCAACTCCTGCAGTTTCGCCATGACCGATATGCCGGCACAGATATAGCCAAGAACTTTTCGAGCCGGATCAGGCTCACCGATCCTTCAAAGCATGAAGACCGGGAATCCCTGATATTCATGAATAACCCACTGCGATATCGCGGGTACACGTTTTTCCAGGCCGGCTTTGACAACAACGATACGACAACCGTTCTTCAAGTGGCGCAGAATCCAAGTTGGCTGATTCCGTATATTTCGTGCGCGCTGATTGTATTTGGAATGCTGGTTCAGTTCGGAATGCATTTAGTCAGCTTCGTAAAACGCCGGGTGATCAAATGAAGAAGTACGCGCCCTGGGTCATCGCTGTTCTCCTCGTTCTCTGGGCGGTGTCGCGAATGATGCCGGCCAAAGATAATCCGGGACTCGATATCCATGGGTTTGGACGGCTCCCAGTTCTTGTTGGCGGTCGGGTGATGCCGATGGATACGCTTGCCCGGGTCTCGCTGTCAGAGTGGAATCATCACGGGACCTTTACAACAGCGGATAAGAAAGTGATCGATCCGACTCAGGGGCTCTTGGACATCCTGATGATGGCCGAGCGGGCGGACACATCCAAATTGTTCGAGGTCAGTAATCAGGATATTCTCGACATCTTTGGGACAGCAGACGCAAACGGGAGCTTTGTATCTTATTCTTTCGACGATCTGAAACCGTTCTTCGCCGAGATCGAAAAGCAAGCCGGGCTTGCTGAGCAGACGGAACAGGAAACACGTAACGCGTTTCAACGTGGAATTATCAAGCTACGGGATGGTCTGCAGCTTTATCTTCAGCTCAAGAATACAATCCAGGCGGAAGATTCACCCGATTTTGGGAAAGAGATCGACGCATTTGCGCTCGCGATTAAACCGGGCCTGGAAGCGGTCCACGCCCGCGACGCTGGAAAGCCGTTCAACGAGCAAGATTTTGAGAGGATCCTGGTTCTCACGGAGCGATACAAGAGCCTGACACAGGCTAAGTACGGATACGCAATTCCGAACCCAAAGGATTCGGCGCAGAACGAAGGCTGGCAACATATTTCTGAATCACTGCTCAGTGCGATCAGCAGCGGCCAGGTCCCTTACGGTGCGATTGCCTATGGGCACCTGATCAGTGCTTACCGAGCGAACGATGTCAACGCGTTCAACACCATCTTGCACGACTATCAGGATTATCTTTCCAAGACGATTCCCGAGAAGCTTTCTCGGCCAAAGCTCGAGTTTGATTTCAACGAGGCGCAACCTTTTTTGCAGGCAATGACGTTGTACGTGATCGTCCTGGTGCTAGGGTTGTTCTCCTGGCTGATCTGGCCCAGGACCCTGGGTAAGACCGCGACGTTGATTCTGGTTGGAGCGTTTCTGATTCACACCGCCGGTCTTCTCACGCGGATGTATCTCCAGGGACGTCCGCCAGTGACCAATCTATACAGCTCTGCGATCTTCGTGGGGTGGGCATCTGTGCTTCTTTGCATCGTGCTCGAGCGCTTTTACAAGAATGGTATTGGAAACGTCTGTGGCGCTGTGATCGGTTTTGTCACTTTGCTGATTGCGCACAATCTGCAGTTGGACGGCGACACACTGGAAATGTTGCGGGCCGTCTTGGATACGAACGGCTGGCTGGCCACTCACGTGGTCGGAGAGGCTTTAGGGTATTCATCGATGTTTCTCGCCGGCTTGATCGGGATTATCTATATCTTTCGCGGACTGTTTACCCGGTCATTTGACGAGACGACTTCGAAAACGCTGGGGCGAATGATGTACGGGGTTGTTTGCTTCGCAACCTTGTGCAGCCTGGTTGCAACAATCCTTGGCGGCATCTGGGCCGATCAATCTTGGGGTCGTTTCTGGGGGTGGGACCCGAAGGAAAACGGAGCTCTTCTGATTGTCCTCTGGAATGCGATCATCTTGCACGCTCGCTGGGGCGGATATGCCCGGGAAAGGGGTATGGCGGTGATGACGGTGTTCGGTAATATCGTAACGAGCTTCTCCTGGTTCGGCGTAAACATGCTCGGTGTGGGACTCCATTCGTACGGATTCATGGACCAAGCCTTTGGTCCGTTGATCGGGTTCATGGTGAGTCAGGTTGCTATCATCGGGCTCGGCTCAATTCCGCTTAAGTATTGGCAAGGCGTCCAGGCCCGTCAGAACCGTCCCCGCGCGGAGGTTCCCCTGACAGAAGCTCGGGCGCAATAGATGCCACGGATTGCGCAGATTCAGAAGGGAACGGCCACAGATTGCACAGATTTTCACAGATTAGGGAATGAGGTGATGGAGTCTAATAGCGGTTGGACGAGAAACCTCGCAATGAGGGCCATAGATTGCGCAGATTCAGAAGGGAACGGCCACAGATTGCACAGATTTTCACAGATTAGGGAATGAGGTGATGGAGTCTAATAGCGGCCAGAAGCAGTGACGAGCAGTTCTCCTGAGCGGCTTGGACGCGCAGTTGAAGCCTTCGCTGAACGGCGGTGCGAGTCACGGGCCGGGAGTGATAGCACTGATTCCGAAAGCTTTGCTCATGGATCTGGGTCAGTGGGCAATTCGGATCTCAGAGCGGTAAACGGAGCACGGAAGGGAACCGTTCTTCGCGAACGCAGCCCAAGTGTTTCGTCTTATCTGTGTAATCTGTGGCCGATACTGATCTCCGGATGATGGGCCATCCATCTGCGAAAATCTGTGGCCAATCGTCCTTAAATCTGCGCAATCTTTGGCTCGTTCGAATGCACGCAGCGTCTCCTGATACCGCAATCATCTTTTTGTGCTGTGGCGGAGTTGTTCTTCTGATCGTTCTGGTTTGGGTGGTCCGCTCATTTCTTGAACCGACCGTTCAGGTAGCGCCGGTCCGGAGCATGTTGACGCCGGCAGAACAGAGATTTTATGAAGCGCTCGATGCGGCAATCGATGGCAGGCTGATGATTCTTTCAAAAGTCAGAATCGCTGACCTTTTCGATGTTAGCAGCAGCAACAGCGCTGCGCGCCAAAGGGTGTTTCGTTCGATTGCATCGAAACATGTCGATTTCGTTTTGGCGGAGCCGGCAGATTTACATCCTGTTGCAGCGATTGAGCTGGACGATTCATCCCATGAAAGAGCCGACCGGCGAACTCGGGATCAGATGCTGGACGAACTGTTTGAGAAAGCGGACTTTCCGTTAATCCGATTCCGTGTGACGGCAAGGTTCGACCCAAGCATGATCGAACGGCAAGTGGAAGAAGCGATTTCCCTTTGACCAGGAGGGATTGCCTTTTGAGATTCTTGGCTATCCCACCAAATCTAAACGGACGCCATTTCCCGGTACGCCTTCCTCCGTATACCGCGGCTCTTTGGTGAACCCTTCCCGGGAATGAACAGGCGAGACGCCTATTATACTTTCGGCTTCGCGATTCTTGGTGCGGCGGCGTTAACCGGCGCGGCTCGAATGCCATTGATTGCCCGTAACACCAAAAAGATGAACGTTGCCGAGCCGAAAGTATCATAGGCGTCCCGCCTGTGACCTTGTCCCGATGGTTTACTCATCTGGATTAAAGAAGCGGCGATTGATTCGCCGGCAAGCAGCCAAAAACGCAGAGTCCAAAAAGGAAATGGCTCGTCGGTGCATCTGGAGCTGTTCGTTGTCATCGAAGTTGATGTGCACTAAGACGAGCCGCACTCCGGCTCAGATCACAGGCGAGACGCCAATCGTAGACAGGCTGTAAGCCAATTCTCCTTTGACTCCCGAACGTCCCCGCTTTCTTACCGCGTCCAAGTCCGTAAAGCGAATTCAACGCGATATCGTTCCAGTCCGGAGAGCAAATCTCCAAAAAGTCCGAAACTCTGTGCCCTCTTCCGTTTCTCCGAGTCTCTGTAGCGAACCCTTCTCGGGAATGAACAGGCGAGACGCCTATTCTACATTGATTCTGTCGCGAACTTCTCAATTGCGCGAAGAAATGGACCTAAATACTTCGTCGCTTTCACTTCGCCGACCCCGCGGATGCGGCGAGCACTCTCGACACTTGTCGGCTTCAGTCGAGCAAACGCCTTTAGAGTCTCCTCTGAGAAAATAAAGTAATGTGGAAGACCTCCTTGCTCGTTCGCAATAACAGCCCGCACACTGCGCAGCTCCTCGTAAAGGACATGATCGAATGGGGCGTCGCTCTTTGCTTTACGGGCGTCCGGTTCCTTGCGCTTCCTAGGTTTGTGGTCTTCCGGCCACGCCAACTGGAACGAAGCCGAATTGTGCATCACAGAGACGCCTAGATCCGCGAGGCCGATCATTGGATACTGGCCACCGGTCGAATAGATGAATTCCGCCTCTTCCATTTCGCGAAACAGCTCGTGCAGATAGATGGGCGACTGTTTCTTTAGCAATCCATATGTCGTGAGTTCGTTTAGGCCGGCGTCTAGAATCTCCTTGTTTTGACTGCCAACCAATACCTGAATGACGCGGTTGCGCCCGAAGCGCGGCACGAAACCTTCTTGTGACCGATAGCACATGCGTGCGACTCCGCTTAAGGCTTTTCGAACGATGAGGAGCTCTTCTTCGGTCGGCGGTCGCATTTTCCTGTCGCGAGTCCTTGAACACCGATCACACGCGCCGCATGATGCGAAGTCATTGTCACCAAAGTATCGGAGAATAATTTTCTGACGGCATTCACGCCCGTACGCGTACTCGACCACCGACTTCAATTTTGCTCGATCGCGATTTTCTTTGTCGCGTAGTGCTGCGTGATCGATTGGCAGTTGAAACGCATTGAGATCCCGCTTCAGAACACGAGTGCCGCGGATACGTTTTCCAGGTATATCGTAGCGATCGATCACGCCGTGCCTGTCGAGAATCGTGATGGCAGAGTGAACCGCCATCTCATTGGTTCCGTGATCCAGGAGTGCGGCGAGGTCATGGATCGAGCGCTCGACTTCGCCCTGATCATTTGCCAAATCCCGCAGGAGCAAGTAAACGTTCCGGATCAATTCCAGTGAAGGATTGCTTCCTTCGATAAAGAAATCCTGAATTCGCGTGTCGGCATAGTTGAACAGCAACTCGCACTCTGCCGGCTCGCTATCACGGCCCGCGCGACCTGCTTCCTGGTAGTAGGCCTCTAGGGAACCCGGAATTTCGAAATGGACGACGAACCGGAGATCGGCGCGATCGATCCCCATTCCGAACGCATTCGTCGCGACAGCCACGTCGCAGTTGTTTTGCGTAAACTGGTTCTGCGCTTCTTCGCGCCCCGAATCGTCGATTCCCCCGTGATAGCTAACGACGCGGATGCCCCACGATTTCAGCTCTTCCGAGACCTGGTTCACCCGTTTACGGGTCGCGCAATAGACGATTCCGGTCTTGTGTCGTCGTATCAAATCGCGCAACCGATTAAATTTTTCCGATTCACTTTGTGTTTCGGTGACGATGAAGCGCAAATTCGGGCGAGCGAATCCAGCGACAAAAAGAGCCGGGTCCTCGAGGTTCAAGCGTTTAACAATATCCGTACGGACGACCGGCGTCGCGGTCGCAGTGAACGCCGCCACTTGCGGCTGTCCGAGTTCTTGGAGAACGTTTCCGAGCCGGAAATAATCGGGGCGGAAATCGTGTCCCCACTGGGACATACAATGCGCTTCGTCGATCGCGAACAGGCCGATTGTGACCTGCCCGAGTGTCTCCAGGAATGTACGGCTGCGGAAGCGTTCCGGGGCGATATAGACCAATTTGAATTCGCCCTCGCGCATCCGGCGAATCCGCTGTTGTTGCTCTGCGAGAGGGATGGTGCTGTTGATCAGCGTCGCAGGGATTCCCCTGGAGGTTAGGGCGTCGACCTGATCCTTCATTAACGCGATCAAAGGCGAAACAACGACGGTCACGCCGTCGAGAAGAACGGCGGGCAACTGGTAGCAGAGCGATTTACCGCCCCCGGTCGGCATGACCACGAACACGTCCTGGCCATTCAGGATTTCAGAGATGACTTCTCCCTGGGGCTCTCTGAATTCGCGAAACCCAAAGTATTTTTCCAGCGCCTCTTGCGGATCCATTACGTCGTGGTGCCAAAGTAACCCGGTGTGTTCGGAGAAAAAGCGGACAGAGTATGAATTACATTTTTTTGAAATGTTTGCAAATACATGGAGGATTGTTTGCAGTTCGTTGCCAGGCTGTTTCCCGCTTGGGGTATCGGTGATCGAAACACGGTTTAAATCTTGATAGGCTATGAGCGATGTCGGAAGACGGAAATATTTCTTGATTCCGCCGGAGTCTGACGCATCATTCCAATCCTCGAATCGAGTAGATGCGGGTGTAGCTCAGTTGGTAGAGCACTTCCTTGCCAAGGAAGATGTCGCGAGTTCGAGTCTCGTCACCCGCTCCAGCTTCGCTCAGAGCCAATTGGCGCAGGAATTCGAGAGGCCAAAAATTCCCGGTTTTTGGGCTTTTGTTCCGCTTAAGTCACTTTGAACCATTCTGAAGGCGACTTTCTGAGGGAGTAAGTCCGGCGCGGTAAATATAAAACCCGGATTGTTTCCTGATCCGGGTTTCACATTTCAAAATTACGATTGTTTTTCAGGCTACGGCGCACCCCTCTGATTGGAATCTATGTACTGCTTCAAGTTGGTCGTGTTCCTTCTCTTCGGTGACTTCGAGATCATATTGACCCTGAAGATTGATCCAGAACGCTGCGCTATTTCCAAAGTATCGCGCGAGACGAAGTGCCGTGTCCGCAGTAAGTGAGCGCTTGCCATGTATAATTTCCCCGACACGAGTAGCCGGAATATTCAAATCCTTGGCTAAGCGGTATTTCGTAATGCCGAAAGGCTTGAGAAATTCTTCCTCAAGAACCTCGCCGGGATGAACTGGTGCAAGTTTATCGCTCATTTTAGTGGTAGTCGGTGATCTGTACTTTGGACGCTGTTCCTTTGTCCCACAAGAAGCAGACCCGCCATTGGTCGTTTATTCTGATCGAGTGCCAGCCTTTCCATGTTCTTTTCAAAATCTCGTGTTTGTTGTTCGGAGGTATTTTAAGGTCTGTGGTCGTAGTGGCCGCCTCAATCATCTTCAGCTTGCGACGAGCCGTCTTCTGAATATTGCCAGGGAGTTTCCTAGATACTGTTCCCTCAAATATCTTCTTCGTTTCGTCACAATCGAAAGACGCAATCATTTCGTTGGCCTAGGATAGTATCGCAAGGCGTTATTACCGTCAAGCGTTACTATAAGCCGTAACAGCGAAGGCGTTTGTGGTTAGGCCGCACTTCGTCAAGAAACAATTGACTAACCATTGGCAGATTCCCACTGTTCCGACAGCCGGCGCCGCACTTCGAGTGTCGCACGTCGAGTCTTGAGGGCGCCTTGGCTCTTTAGCCGGCCGGAGAGATACTTAGGACCGGTTCTGGCATCTGCAATTGCGGCAAGCAGATCAGACTTTACTCTCGCGATCTGTTCCGAGCTGGGTGAATCAGGATCAACGCCTTCGATTAGTTTGTGGAGCATGCCGAGCTGTGCGTAGTCCTCGATCTTGTAGGAGAGAGGCGTGACCGTTGCCGCAAGGGCGTCTAGCTCCTGAACGGTACGACGCGTGACAATCGCAGCTGCTTTTTTAGCCATCGCGTGCACGGTCACTCCGGGGTCGTGGAAGGCCAGCAGCCGGCTGCTTTGAGCGCCGTGTGTCAGAAATCCGCCGGAGATGGCATGGCCGACAATGAGAGAAATGACCGGATGCCCAGCCAATCTGGCTGAGACATAGGCGTCCGTAGCGGCTGCGGCGGCAAGGAAAATGCCGAGCGATTCTTCGCGGCGGCCGTAAGCCTGGCTCGGGACGTCAACCACTGCGACAATCGCTCCTTTCTGGTCTTCGGTACCGGTTTCCATCAGTTCACGAATCTGCTTCGAGAGTTGCCACGCTTCCTCGAGCCCGACTTCACCGTTGCGTGCGCATGGAAAGCGGCTTTTCGGATCGGGTACAATGGCTAGGAGCCGAACTTTTTCCGTGTCCAACGATATGTCGGCAGCGAGGAGAGAAGGGATACTCGGAAGCCGAGTGGAGTCGTTCGCCGCGAGCGCGTCAAACCAGACTCGGCCACGGGTGCGGACGGGTTGTGCGACGGACATCATTTCTCCCTTCTGGTCCAGGTTCGGCGAAGTTCGATAGTGTCCAGTTGATGCGTGACATCCGTTTCGGCGATGCGCCGGAGATAGAACTCGACTTGTTCCGAACGATGCGACGGAGGCAGACCATTCGCAAAAGCGTTGATCACCGCGTTTTTGATCAAATCGACATCATCGTTGACGAGATCATCTGCAAACCCGGTTTCGTAGCGTTGGCTTCCGCCGGTGACAGACCAAATCAGTTGTCGATCTCGAGAATCAAACTCGTCGATGCCTGACTGTTCTTCGATGACTTCGGGCCCATTCAATCCGAGCCGGCCCTGCCGAGTCATAATCAGGTAACTGCAAAGTGCGGCTGTGATCGACATGCCGCCAAAACAACCGACCGGCCCTGAAATGACACCAACAACCGGCACATATCGCCGAAGTGAGAGGAGGGATGAATTGATTTCTGCAATCGCTTCCAAGCCGAGGTTCGCTTCCTGCAACCGGACACCCCCAGTCTCGAACAGAAGAATGACTTGAATGGTGCGGCCCTGTTCAGCGTTTTCCCGTGCCAGATCCAACGTGGCGCTGATTTTGACGCCGGATACTTCTCCGATGCTTCCACCCTGGAACTTCCCTTCGATCGCAACGACCACGGAGGGATGTCCGCCGATCGTGCCGCGTGCTATGATCACTCCATCGTCCGCCTGTGGCACCACCGCTTGCATCGTTAGCCAAGGTGATTCAAGCCGGTCGAACGGTCCGAGCAATTCACGAAACGTTCCTTTATCAAGCAACGCTTCAGCCCGTTCTCGACCATTGAGTTCGATAAAGCTTTCGCTGTCTAGAAACGGTCGAGCTGTGAGCGGCTGCGTTTGATTCATGTCTGACTCCTTTCAACCGCCTGCTGGAGACGGAGCGTAACCATTCCGGGCGTTGCCCCGAAATCATTAATCTCAATCGCCACTGCACCCTGGAATCGCGCGAAAAAGCGGTCCAGCACATGTTGCCAGGTCCGGGAGTAACCATCGACACTGGTGCGAACAACTACATGAGCCTTTTCATCGCGAGAAGGCTCAAGCAAGATTTCGAGATCGCCAGAACCGACAACGCCGACATGGGCGCGTTTTGCGATCGTGTGCGACGCCGGATAATCGAATACGAGTCTTTCCATGAAGGTCAGTGAGGCACGTTGACGTTTTCGACGAGGTCTAAAAAGAATGTTGCGGCCAGCAGATCCGCGCTCCCGCCTGGAGAGGCGTTCAATTCCAGCAATTTGCGGTCAAGCTCGAGCAGGCGCTGCCATCCTTCGGGTGTCGAAACGCCTCCAGCCTTTATCACTTCGGCCGCGCCACGGTGTGCCGCACGAAGGGCTGTCGGACCACCTCGGTGGAGAAGGCAGGTATCGTCCAAACTGCTCATGATTGCCAACAGCGCGTTAAGGCCTGCTTGCGAATCCGACTCCTTGTTCCAGCGTGATCGGCGAATAGCCGGTAAACCCAATAAAATGACGTGCGGAAAACCAGCACAAGCCTCTCCGCGGGCTCCGGAAACCGAGTATCGTTTTGCAACCTCTTGACCGTGGCTGTAACCGATCGGAGCACAAGCGTCTCGCAGCCGCGCCAAAGCTGCAGCCCGCTGCGCGATTGCGTCTGGAGACCGGTTGCAATTCATTGCGGCACCCGACACGAGAAGTCCAAGAGCCCAAATGGCGCCTCGATGGGAATTGATTCCGTTTGTTACCTGCAACATGGATTTCTCGGCAGATCTGCCGATCGCTCCGAGTTCCTCACGCAAAGATTGGCTCGGAAACCGTCCGATTGAAACGGACGCCATCTGTACAAAATGGTTCTCCAAGGAGAAGGCGGAGCGTCTGAGCAAGCTCAAGGAGAGATCGTGGTGAGCGCCGGAGCCACGCTGATCAACCAGAGCCGGTTTCGGAGTGAGGTCCGCCTCGGATACCAAAGCCGTAACCGCGAAATCAGCCAAGAGAGTACAGCAATCCACCTCCGGCGGTCGCCAGGAGAAAGGTTCACTGCGCAACAGCCTGGAAATGGAAGGGGGATAAAACTTCGGCTCTGTGTTGATCTCCGCCATACACGGTCAGGGTAGCCGTCATCAATGTAGGATAGGCTTCCAGCCTGTCCAGCCTCAGCGCGGCGCGAGCTGCAACCAAATGGATGCGGTGTGGGCGTATGGGCGTGTCGGCGAATACCTGGTCAGGTTGACATTAGCCTGGGGACGACCTCGGAATCCTCGCAGAAAAACCTGCAGGGATGCCTGAAAGGGAGCCGATTTCCAAAGTGCGATCACGTCCGCATACCTCTACTGGCCTTTTCGGGGCTGGTCCTATTTTGGATCCCATTCCTACGGCTGACGCCGTGGGCAGAGGAACGGGCCACTCAGAACTCCCCCTTCCAAGGCTAAATCAAAACACTCGTGAAAATAGGCGCAGCCCGCTGGGAGCGTGTGCTAAATTGTTCTCCCTATGAGCCGTCTCGCCGAAATAATCGATCACAAACGAGAGGAGATCGAACCTTGGATCAAACACAAGGAAACATGGCACGAACGTGCGTTAGCGCTTGGTCCGTTTCGAGGATTTCGAGAGAAACTGACATCTGTAAAATTCGGTTTCATCGGCGAAGTCAAAAAGGCGTCGCCGTCTGCCGGTATGATCGCCAGCGACTTTGATCCGCTGCACACGGCGTTGGTTTATGAACGTGCTGGCGCAAATTGTATCTCGGTACTCACCGATGAGCGCTTTTTTCAGGGGCATCTGGATTACCTGGCATTGATTCGGAGCAAAGTCTCGAGCCCGCTGCTGAGAAAAGATTTTACTATCCATGAAGTGCAGATTTATCAGGCTGCTCTGGCAGGCGCTGATGCGGTTCTTCTGATTGTTGCAGCGCTAACGGATGTTGAACTTAAGCGGTTCAAATCTCTTTCGGAAGAGGTCGGTATCGATTGCCTGGTCGAGGTTCACGACGAGATTGACTTAAAACGTGCCCTGGACGCCGGAGCGGAATTTATCGGCATCAACAATCGAGATCTGGCGACTTTCACAACGGATCTACGCGCGACTGAGCTGTTGGCTCCGAAGGTTCCCGAGGGTTGCACCATTGTGAGCGAAAGCGGAATTCGGACGGTCGACGACGTGCGCCGGGTTGTACGCGCAGGAGCGCATGCGGCATTGATCGGCGAATCGTTAATGCGGGCTCCCGATCCGGGAGCATTGCTCGAAAGTTTTCTGGCCGTGGCCGGCTAATAAAATGCCACCCAGGATTTGATTTTCTTTTGCAGTGGACGACCAGCGATTCGACCAGATTGTTGTGAATCCTTCAGAAGCCGGGGCGCGACTTGACGTCTTCCTGGCACGGAGTATCGACAGGCTGTCGCGCGCACGTATTCAAGCGCTGATCCATTCGGGGCACATCCGATTGAACGGTGAATTGTGTCGAGCTAAACAAACGATCCGCTCGGGCGACAAAATCGATGTTCGTGAACCGGAGCCGGAACGAACGGCTCTGGTGGCCGAGGAGATTGCGATTCCGGTTCTATACGAGGATGAACAACTCGTGGTGGTCAATAAACCCGCAGGGATGACGGTTCACCCGGGGGCCGGTGTTCAGACCGGGACTCTCGTAAACGCGCTTCTCCATAGTATTTCGAATCTGAGTGGGATCGGCGGAGAGCTGCGACCCGGGGTCGTGCATCGCCTCGACAAAGAAACGAGCGGATGCCTTGTGGTCGCCAAGGATGACCTTTCACATACACGATTGTCTGCTCAATTTGCGGGCAGAAAAGTTCAGAAATTCTATCTGGCGCTTTGTGCTCCGGGTTTCACGAAGCCGACAGGTGAAATCGTTAAGCCGATCGGTCGCCATCCGGTGCACCGGCAGAAGATGGCAGTTCTCGACCGGGGCCGCCCGGCGCATACCCGGTATCAAGTGATCGGAGAGTCAACAGAATTGGCGCTGGTCCTTTGCCAGATATTTACAGGACGAACGCATCAGATCAGAGTCCACCTTCAATCGATTGGACATCCGGTGCTTGGTGATAAGGTGTACGGGAAGAAACCGACGACGTACGATAGACAAATGCTGCACGCGTGGCGCCTCGGTTTTTTTCATCCATTGACCGAGAATTGGTTGGAATTCGAAGCCGGATTGCCAGACGATTTTGCGCAGAGTGGCGTTGAAGAATTCTGGATTATACGAGCAAGGGCTGACCTTGGTCATCGAAATGTTGAGCAGACTGAAAGGTCCTCAGGCTCAGCATAGTTTGAACGCGGATAATTCGGTTCTTCAGAGAATTGGTCTTCTTCCAAGACCGGGTGGAAACGTAGAGCCGGTGGCCGCGTTTCAAGAACCGGTCGCGCCCAATCTTGATGTGCCGCCGATTTTGGAGAGTGTCGCTGTCAACGAGCCGGTTCCTGCGGAAACAAGTCAGGCTTCGCCTGTGTCAGAGGAAGCAAAGCAACCAGGCGAAGTCGAACGGATGTTTGAGGAACTACGCGCGGAGGTTCTCGTCTGCACGAAATGCCCAAATCTCGTGGCATTCAGGCACAAGGTGGTTTTTGGAGTCGGAAATCCGCATGCAGAACTTATGTTTGTCGGTGAAGCTCCTGGTGCAGATGAAGATATGCAGGGGGAACCTTTTGTCGGAAGGGCGGGGGAGTTGCTGACGAAGATTATCCAGACGATGGGATATCAGCGATCGGATGTTTACATCGCGAACGTGCTTAAATGCAGGCCGGACATGCCGCCCGGAGCTTCCGGCAATCGTCAACCGACGGAAGCCGAAATGGAGACCTGTCTGCCATACTTGCGGCGCCAGATCGAATTGATCCGACCGAAGCTGATGGTGGCCTTGGGCGGAACGGCCATGCGCGGCTTATTTGGGACAGCCGAGCCGATGAAACAGTTGCGTGGGCGCTGGCACGAATTTAATTCGATTCCGGTGATGGCGACGTTCCATCCCTCGTATCTCCTCAGAAATCAGGCATTGTCTGAAAAACGCAAGGTTTGGGAGGATATGCTTCAGGTGCTAGAGCGGCTCGAACGTCCGATCAGCGAGCGCCAGAAAAATTACTTCCTCGCCAGATGACCCGATTTATTGGAAGGTGCACCCGAGAATTAGCTTATCCCACGCCACCTGCCATGCCTGGCAATGTCACCGATTGTCGTCTCCCTATTCCAACTATGAAGCTTCTTAGTGCTGTGTTCGCCCTCTGTGTCTTGTCTGTCGTCCCTGCTTCTGCGGCTTATTGGCAATCGGAGGATTTTGGTTGTTCAATCAGTTTACCGGATAGCGAATCCAACCATACCCAATCCAGCTGGACAACCATTGGCTCTACGGAGGACGGAACATTAGTCGGTGCCCAGAGAGACGATCTCAGTGCGTTCGTTTTTCTCGGTTACGTCGATCTTTCCAAGCGACCAAAATTCCATTTGAACGAAAAAACCATCGGAGAACTGGAAAAGCGCTTTTTCGGACCCGGTCAAGGTTTTCGGCGTGGCCTGCAACGAATTTCGTTGCACGGTATGCCGGGTTACCGTCTTACGGGCGATTCCGTTTACCATGGCCGACACTACGGCTTAGTGGTCGATATGCTTGAGGCGAACGCCCGGATCTACGAGATCGCTGGAATGAAGGAAAACGACCAACAACCGCTCAAGGACCCGGACATTAGTGGCGCGATGTCGAGTTTCAGGCTGTTGCCGCAGTCGTGAGATGAGAAGGCAGAGGGAAGAGGGCAGAATTAAGAATTAAGAATTAAGAAGTGGAGCTTTTGTCAGAGAGCGTTTTGAAGGTCCTGGGCGAATTGGTCCACCTCTTCGGCGGTGGTATCCCAAGAGCACATTAATCGGGCCCCGGCACCAGGGCCGACATGGGTGTAGAACCGCCAGCCGAGCTCGTACATTTGTGAAATGGCTGGTTCCGGGATTTTGGCGAATACGGCGTTGCCTTCCCGCGGAAACAGGAGTTTGACCGCCGACATCTGGCTCAGACGAGAAGAGAGCCTTTCCGCCATCGCATTTGAGTGCGTAGCGTATTCCAACCATTTACCCGCGTCCAACAGGCCAAGCCATTGTGCGGCCATAAAGCGCATTTTAGAAGCGAGCTGGCCGCTTTGCTTCATCCGATATGGAAATACCGCCGCGTCTTGACGCTTGAAAAAGATCACAGCTTCGCCGAAAGCCAGGCCATTTTTTGTGCCGCCGAAGACAAGCACATCGACACCAGCTTTCCAGGTGAGGTCTGCGGGAGTGCAACCAGCCGAGGCAACAGCGTTGGCGAACCTCGCGCCATCCATATGGACTGCGAGCTCGTTTTTTCTGGCGAACAGCGTCAATTCCGCGAGTTCATCAGGCCGGTATAAAGTCCCGAGCTCAGTCACGTTTGTAAGGCTCAACACACGGGGAAGCGAGGCATGAACATCGCGCCGGCCCTGCATTGCCTGTCGAAGCGTTTCAATCGTCATTTTTCCGTCCGCGCCTTCGACCGGTACAATTCGAACCCCTTGATTCAGAAAACCGACAGCATTACACTCGTCAGATTCGACATGGGAGTGGCTGTGGCAGAGGACGCTATGGTGTGGTGAACAATAGTTGCCGATAGCCAGCCCGTTTGCCGCCGTCCCGTTGAAAACGAAGAAAACTTCGCAATCGGTTTCAAACAGAGCGCGAATACTCTCTTTCGCTTTGGTCGTGAGTTCATCTGCTCCGTAGCTGACAACGTGCCCCTTGTTCAAGCCCGCAAGCGCTTCCATTACTTCCGGGGCGCACCCGGAGTTATTGTCGCTCGCGAACTGCCGTCGATAATCAAAGTTCCACACGGCGACAAACTGAAACGGGTTGAGATTGATCGCCAACAAATTCTCGCATTGAGCAGTGTGCGATCAATTCCTAGAGTGTAGACAGAAGTTTCCTATGAAAGAAGAAATGGTATTGGTTGTGCGGCGTGATCTCCTGGAATCAATCGGGATTTTTCAGGGGCTACAGTTTGACGTTGATCGTTATTTGGTGCCGATGTTGAACCGGGAGAATAATTTCTTTGCACCGCGTTCGTCGGCGGAAACCGATCCGAGTCTAAAACAGATCATTCCGTACGCAATCCTTGTCAGCGGAGGCAAGGTGCTTCGATACAAACGAGGGAAGAAATCGGGCGAACAACGGCTAGTCGCGAAGGGTTCAATCGGAATCGGTGGACACATGAACGATCGCGACGAAGGCTTATTCGCTCTGGATAAGGAAGCGTATCTTGCCGGGGTACAAAGGGAGATCGACGAAGAGTTGATCGTTGAACGGCCGTTAAGTAACCGCGTGGTGGCATTGATCAACGATGATTCAAACGAAGTCGGCCAGGTGCATCTTGGAGTCGTCCATATCCTCCAATTAGCCAGTCCTTCCGCCGAAAAGCGGGAGAGTATGATTCTGGGAATCGAATTTTTGACACCGGACCAGCTTCGAGCGGAGCGAGAGACACTTGAAACATGGTCTCAAATATTGGTCGACGATCTCGAAAGGTTGATCTGGATTCAGGATTGTTAAGTCTAGCGATCTACAACCTATGAGCTTCAAAAGCCACGCGTGGCTCATGGGCATCACACGCCGTCACGCAACCACTTCGTGACGGTATGGCATCCCGGCCTGGGCACCGGCTCTGGTGACCGCAATGGAGGCCGCCACGCATGCCCTCTTCACCGACTCCTGTAAAGAGAGGCCTTCGCCAACTCCGACTGCGAGCCAGCCGACAAAGCAGTCGCCTGCTCCCGTTGTATCGACCGCGTGAACCTTAGGCGCAGCGACGGACTCGATTTTGTCTCCTTCAGAGAACATCACGCCCTCGGCTCCGAGCGTTACAACCACCTTTCTGCAGCCCAAAGCGTGGAGAGAGCCGATGGCGTTTCCGATTTCCTGCTCGCCGGAGATATCCCTCGCCTCGTGTTCGTTCACGACGATAACGTGAAGCCTTTCGTAAATAACCGCGGCAAGTTGGCGCGATGGCGCAGGATTTAAAATAAACGGTTTGTTAAGCTCGTGACAGAGCTGCGCCGTGGCTTCGATGGCGCTATCTTGAATTTCCAGCTGAGAAACGACTGCTGATGCGGACTCAAATATCGGCCGAGCAGCAGACACCATTTCAAAGTCGACGGCGTCATTGCTCGACTTGGCGACCGCAATCAGATTCTCTCTCGTTACGCCATCCACTAGGATGAGAGCGACCCCGCTCGGTGCGCCTTGCACGCAGTGGAAATAATCGGTGTTAATTTCCTCTTTCTCGAGGCGCGCTTTTGCATCCGTTCCGAACGTGTCGGCACCGTACGCGCCTAGAAATGCCACATCCCCGCCGGCGCGAACTGCGGCGACTGCCTGGTTTGCTCCCTTGCCGCCTCCAAAGGTCTGAAATTCGCCGCCGAGCACAGTTTCTCCTGGGTTCGGCAGCCGGTTACAATAGACGACCAGATCGGTGTTCGAACTGCCAACGACAAGTATTCGCGGTTTGGTGGCCATGAAATGGAAAAAGGTACCTGTGTAAGAGCAGACCCTGAATGGAGTCGTTCAGTGCGCAGCGACTGATTAGCCTTCGATAGGTGACTTCCCGAAGAGGATCAAATGTAGCCGACTCGCCGCAGAAATCCGGCCAATCGAGCCAGCATACATTTTTCGGGCTGTGCCGCACCCCGGAGCCAATTGGTCAGGATCGCTTCGGTGACTCCGAGCTTTGTCGCTGTCTGCCGCTCCGTTTCTTCGGATTCCTTTGCATACCGTTGCAAAGCCTTGAGGACCTCGTCAGTGCTCATCAATGGGCTATTGCTAGATTAGGCAGGCGGAATTGTCCACTTCTTTATCGAATATCAGGGGAAGGGCGAGTTCTGTGTCCGGCTGGTAAAACAAGGATGCGCGCAGGCTTGTGGCGGAGATATCGGTTGACTTTGTGAGACTGAGAGTCATTCTCACTACAAATGAGCCAGGCCGAAGTTCACCCCTCTTCCCTTGATCATTCAGATCAGAACAAGGCCCCTAGAACATCCGGAAGCTCCCGGATCGGTTTTCAGATTTTTCTCGTCGTCGCCGGGATAATCGTTGTCGGGGTGATGGTCTGGCAGGCACTCACTTCGAATGGGTCTCCAGATCCGACACAGCCACATACGAGCAAGTCAGTGGCGATTCTAGACATTGCCGTGCTGGTGTTCCGCGAAGGCTTGGAATGTGTGCTGGTGCTATCGGCGATCACAGCGAGTATGGCCGGCAATCAGCGGGACCAACGGCGTCCGGTGATGGCGGGAGCGGCGGTTGGTTTTCTTGCCACGCTGGTCACTTGGGTGATTGCAGTTGGAATTGTCACTAATCTTGCGCAAAACATCCCGGCGCTGCAGCTGCAGGCCATAACGGGGATGTTGGCTGTCGTGGTCTTATTGGTGGTGATGAATTGGTTTTTCCATAAGGTTTATTGGGGCGGTTGGATTGGGCTTCAGAACCGGAAGAAGAAAGATCTCCTCAGCAAAGCGACCGGCTCAGAAATCTCCGAGTCGGGGTTAGTTTGGGGTCTCGGCCTTTTGGGGTTTGCTTCCCTTTATCGTGAAGGTTTCGAGGTGGTGCTCTTTTTGCAGAGCTACTTCTTGCAGATGGGCGGACGCATTGTTCTATGGGGCGCTTTGCTCGGCCTGATATTGTCGGGTTTCGTCGCGGTGCTCACGTTTGTTGCGCACACACGATTACCATATCGAAAGCTCCTGGTGTCGACCGGAGTGATGCTTGGATTTGTGCTGCTGATCATGGTTGGCGAACAGGCGCAGGAGATGCAACTCGCCAACTGGCTGCCGACGACGAAGATTTCAGCGCTTGAGCACGTCATTCCAAATTGGATGGGTGTCTGGTTTTCGATCTATCCGACTATTGAGACCCTCGTTGCCCAGTTGCTCGCTGCGCTTCTGGTGGTTGGTTCCTATTTTGCCGCCCGCCGCCAGGCCTCGCCGACCAAATGATACCGTCGGACAGGTCGGCTCTCTTTGATTTTGCGACGCTTGTTACGAAGTAACCCACGCCCTTATTCCGGCTTGGGAAACGTTTGCAGAGAGTCCTTCGATTTCAGGGGGAGCTTCCGAAGAATAGAAGTACGCCACTGTATAGGTGGAAAAAATGCTCCGATGAGTGAATACGTAGGCGGCCAATGGCTCTGCCAGAGCTTTCGCGACTGCGTTCTCGTCGGAATGAAAATCGTTCTTTTCCTGCCTGTATTTTTCGATGTTCGCCCGTGGAACGCGCACGATCGCGGTTCTGGACTTCCCAGACGATTCTGAAGAGGCCGTTACCTGCACGTAGATCTGATCGGCTGACATCGTCTAGCCAGAAAATCTCGCGGGCGTTCGGATTCGCGAGATTTTTTTGTGATGTTTTTTTTGTAACCGCTTGTGATCCCGTGTCGGAATGCTGATTATTTCAGGCATGAAAGGTTGGCTAACCTTGTGTTTTGGTGTTGTTGCAATTGGCGCCCTTGTATTGGTGACCGGCTGCGCGGAGGACTCTGGCTGGAATGCTGGAATGATGGGACTTCCAGTGAATGGTAGCGATCCAAATGCTCCGCAGCACCCCCAAACCGCGCCTGAGTCCCCTCCCGGCTCCGGGGCAGTCGATTACATTCCGCAGGGGAACTATTAGGCTGTTCCGACAGGTCCTATCCGCCGAATCCGATATATCGGGCGGTGTACTGCGCGACGCGCACAATCTGACCACGAGGCGGCGTATCGACAATGACGTACCCTTGTGGGCTGACGGCGTGCCCCGTTTGCGTGTCGAAAATCAGGTACCCTTGAACTCCTTGTTTGGAGCTGCTGGAAATGCCCTGAGTAAAATAGGCACCGCTGGTTTCCGAGTGGTCGAGTTTGACCGAGAATTCGGCATTCAGCTCTGCCGCTAACATTGAGGATGCTGCGACGATTAGGTAACGAGGCTCTGGGCCAACGCGTTCCCCATTTTTCAGCCAGTAGTCGCGAGCACGCTGTTCAGCAAGACGGATTTCGTTCGATACCGGATAACAGGTTTCGATGGCGTAATCGCGCGTGTCAGATTTGGACGAATTAGAAGTCGCACAGGCAGAAAGTAGTGCCAATAACCCGGAAAAGAGGACAAGATAACGATTCATTCAATAAAGGCGATTAATTGGCATTGCGTTTCGTCTCGATGGTTGGATGCATTAATCGACCGGTGTTTTGCCCAATTAACCGGAAAACGAAGTTACCAGGACCCGTCGCTCCCATAAACCGCCGACACTCCGCCATACAACCCGATTTTTCCTCGAGTCGGATGTCCAACTACCAGAACCCCTTCCGGGGCTGCGAGTTCTCCGGTCCGCTGATCGAAGACCAGTAGAAACTCGACTGGGACACTCCCCGCATTCTGCAGAAGATCGGCGCCGTAGTAATCGTTCATTGGGATTTTGCCCAGAGCCATCTTCGTGGTCAACCAGGGCACTTCGTCCGCCGTGAGCTGATATGCGCGTATCGCGACGTAGGGAGTTTGTGCAAGCGTGACCTTCTGTTTGTCGTTGGCCCGTCGGATGAAGTTCTGGAATCGTTTCTTTCCGAGAGCTATTTCGCGCGGATAGGGCTGGGCAGCCATGAAAGCGTGATCGTTCGGACCGAACGGAGTACGTTGCGTGGCTTCATGAAAAGCGCAGGATCCGCTGCAGAGGCTAATCAGCACGAGGGCAATGAGCGAGTTTTTCACGGCATGGGAGGTGGGACAATTTGAATGCTGGAGGCCTGTCACTATGGATTAAGAATCCAGATTTCTGGAAGAACTTAGTCGGACAAGCGTTCGCAAAACGCCAAAATACGCTCTATTGGCCGTGTCACAAACCAAAGGGCTTGTGAGGTTTCACGCTGTGGAGGGTCTCTCAGAGCTGCTCAAGAGAATTTTCGAATTTGGAAAGAATGGGGAGAGGGAGTGGGACTCTTCTGGGGAGTTTTTGAACCGCCAAGACCAAGGGGACATTCAAATATCAAGGTTCTTCTGCTGACAAATCCTCGAATGAAACACACGTCCCTGGCCGGTTCTTATAGGGCCAGGGACGCGACTCCTTCGTTTTACCTATGCTGAGGGCGCCGTATTCCAAACGGAAGACGTCCTCTTGGGACAGTTGGCTAGACGTGCGAGGGAGACCGGGAGTTACGCCAGAAAATCTCGCGGTCGCTCAGGATGGTGAGTTTTTTGGGTTGGGACAGGGATGCATCCTACTGGCCGCCAAGCCAAACAGGCAGAACGCGAGGAGCAAAATCACACCCATGATACGAAGGAGAAAAATCATTGGTTCTTCGATCATTGCAGAAAAGGCCACGAACTGAATAATATCGTCAGTGCTACCAAAGCGGATGCGATCACCGCCAGGTTAAACCTTCTCATTCTCCGGTCGTACGCCTGAATCAAATCGTATTCCATAGTGTTTGACTTCCTCATTCAATTTCCTCGCCGAAACTAACTGACGAATGAGAAAGGTGGAATTACCCGTTCGGATGAGGCGGTGCGTTTGGTGCACCAAATCCGGCCTAAATCTCCTCATTTGAGGAACCCGCGGTCGCGTCTTTACCGCCGTGACCGCGTATCCAAGCGGCCCAGCGTTGGTCTTCTCCACGCACATATGCGCGATGAGTCCAATGGCGATGAGCCAATGGATGCCGGAAGATTTTGACAGTACGAAACTAAGATTTCAGCTAAATGCTAGCAAGCGGTTGCAGTTCGCCGAGCATAGTCGGGATAAGTTCCGAAACGGTTGGATGAATGTGGACTGCTCTTTGCATGACGGTGTAAGGCGCCTTGGCATACATCAAATCAAGGATCGAGTGAACGACCTCATCGCCACCGGTCCCCAAAATAGCGGCGCCCAAGATTTGCTTGGTCTCCGCGTCGATCACTATTTTCATGAAACCTTGAGTCTCGCCTTTTTCGATTGCACGATTCACTCTCGTCATCGGCCGTTTTCCAATTAATGCGGGCTTCCCTGTGCGTCGCACCTCGGTCTCGCTCATCCCTGCTCTCCCCAACGGCGGATCGATATAAAGTGCATAGGCGGGGATCCGGTCGCTCACTCGCCGGGGATCTTTATCGAGTAGGTTTGCGGCAACGATTTCAAAGTCGTTGTAGGCCGTATGGGTAAAGGCGCCCTTCCCGTTGCAGTCTCCCATGGCCCAGATGCCCGGCACGTTCGTACGCAGTTCATCATCGACCTCGATGTAACCATGTTGATCGACAGAAACGCCGGCCTTATCGAGGCCCAGGTCATCGGTATTGGGGCGACGTCCTACCGCGAGCAAGAGGTGGGAACCGCTAACCTCGGAACTGCCGTCTGTGCAGTCGAGCGTCACTGCCAGTTCCGCGCCCTGTTTCCTTACGGTCAGGCACTCAGCGTTAAGGCGCACGTTGATGCCTTCGCGCTCCACTATTTCTCTCACTGCGTTCGAGACATCTTCATCTTCGCGATGAATCAAACGCGGCCCCATTTCGATTAGTGTGACTTCACTGCCAAAACGTCGATATATTTGGCCAAACTCAAGGCCTATGTAGCTGCCGCCTATCACCACCAAATGCCGAGGAAGAAAATCGACGCCCATCATCGAGCTATTTGTAAGGTATTCGACCTGATCAAGCCCGGGCATTGGAGGTATTTGAGCACGTCCCCCAACATTGATGAACATGCGCGGCGCCGTTAGCAGCGTTGTTCCTACGCTCATCTCGGTGGGAGATGTAAAACGGGCGTGGCCTTGGTAAACCGTGCAGTTCTGCATCGTCTTTAGCCACGATTCGACACTTTTTTGTGATTGGCCTGATACAGCGTCTTTCCTGGCCTTCACTTTCTTCATGTCCACGCCGACTTGGTCATTGACCACTACACCAAAGTCGGCAGCCCGACGCGCTAAATGGGCCGCGTACGCACTTGCGACCAAGGTTTTTGTAGGTGTGCATCCCGTGTTAACACAAGTGCCTCCGAATAGGTCGCGCTCGACGATAGCAACCTTCATCCCGGCCCCGCTCAAACGTCCAGCCAGAGAGGGCCCGGCTTGCCCCGCTCCGACTATGATAGCGTCATATGCATTCGACACAAACAGGTCCTTTCTGATTCTGCAGCGCAGACCATTCGCTCGTTTTCCGCAAGAAATTCGTCGTTGTGCGCGCTCTCGATTGTACTGACGACAACAAATAACAGAAACGATTGGGAATGCAGGAGCTTTCTTAAACAGGAGCGCGACTACTTCGATGACGACGCAGAGATCGATATGCATCAACGAAAGCCGCCTTTTTTGGAGTCTGCGTTTTGGTTGTTTTGCCGGCGAATCTAGCGCTGGTTTTGATCGAGATGAGTAAACAGTCGGGAGAAGGTCACAGGCGAGACGCCTATGATATTTTCGGCTCAGCAACGTTCGTACTTTTTCGAGTTTACGGGCATCGAAGGGTCTGAACCGAGCCGCTTAAAGCCGCCGCGCCAAGAGTCACGAAGCCGAAAGTATCATAAGCGTCTCGCCTATGACCTGAATCGGGGTGCGGCTCGTCCTGGTAGCGCAACTACTTCGACGACAACTTCCGATCTTTCGCACGGCGCGCACTTGGACCGGGTAACCGGAACCGATTTAATCTCTAGCATAGTCCCTCTTTTCTCCTAATGTCTTGGTTGTGCCTACCCTTCCAGTAGCTTCGACGGGAACTGTGAACGGAACATCCCGGAATCAATCAAGCGAATCGTCGGAAGACCTGGGCGCGGCCTATTGTCGCGTTCGCGAACTGAGCGAAAACCTTTGCGAAACGCTTCAGCCTGAGGACTGCGTCGTCCAAACTGTTCCCGAAGTGAGTCCGACGAAATGGCATCTCGCGCACACTAGTTGGTTTTTTGAGACCTTCGTCCTCAAAGAAGCTCTGCCCGACTACAAGCCGATCAACACGCAGTACGCTTATTTGTTCAATTCTTACTACAATGCCGCTGGTAAGATGCACTGCCGGCCTAAGCGCGGCCTTATTTCGCGGCCCACTTTAAGCGAGACTTTAGAATATCGACATCGAGTCGATGCGCTGATGGAACGCATATTAGAAAATGAGGATCTCCTCAATCGGTTTGCGTCCATTATTGTCCTGGGAATCAATCACGAACAACAACATCAGGAGCTGATGTTGACTGACATAAAACATGTGTTCTCCGAAAACCCTTTGCGCCCCATCTTTCGCAAGCGCGCGGAAACAGTGCGCTCCGCGGCCCCTCCGATACGATGGGTGCCATTCAAGGCCGGAGTTTACCAGATCGGGCACGCTGGCGGCGGATTTTTTTACGACAACGAAGAGCCGCGGCACCGGCAGTTCGCGGAGGATTTCCATCTCGCGTCTCGCCTCGTTACGAACGGGGAATACATTGAATTTATCGAAGACGGCGGTTATCGACGGCCAGAATTTTGGTTATCACTCGGGTGGTACACGATCGGTGAACAGCGCTGGGAAGCCCCACTGTATTGGGAAGCCGGTGACGGAAATTGGTCGAATTTCACTCTCAGTGGTCTACGGGAATTAGACAAGAACGAGCCGGTTTGCCACGTGAGTTATTTTGAAGCCGATGCGTATGCGCGCTGGGCGGGTGCCCGCTTGCCTACAGAATTTGAGTGGGAGATCGCGGCTGCAGATTTGCCGCGAGCCGGAAACTTTGTGGAGAACGAAATTTTTCATCCGAAAGCGATCGACGAATCGGCCACCCGCGAATCTATCTCTCAGATGTTTGGCGATCTATGGGAGTGGACGCATAGTTCATATTCCCCCTATCCGGGTTATGTAACCGTTCCGGGTGCACTCGGCGAATACAATGGAAAATTCATGTGCAACCAGTACGTGTTAAGGGGTGGTTCGTGCGCTACCTCGCAGTCGCATATACGTAAGACCTATCGAAATTTTTTCCCGCCAAATGCCCGTTGGCAATTCATGGGAATTCGTTTAGCCAAAGACGTTCTCTGAGCGTTCCCTTGAAACAGTTTCGCTGCGACTGCCATTATAGTTGGGAGTAGAAGGTTATTTATGATCAGGAGAAAATCGCACCAACCGAGGCCTGAGTGGACTGAGCGTATAAATTACTCTTTCCGCCGATGAGTGCCGGTAACGAATCCGGTCAACGCGATGCAGAGCTGCATCGAGACGGTTTTTGCGACGAGATCTTACGCGGTCTCGCGCAGCGCCCTAAACGGATCGCACCAAAATTTTTCTATGACGAAGTTGGCTGTCATCTTTTTGAGGAGATTTGCCAACTCGACGAATATTATCTCACTCGTACTGAAATCGGCATTCTGCGCGAAAACGCGACCGAGATCTGCCAAGCGCTGGGAACCGGATGTCTTTTGGTGGAATTCGGCAGCGGCAGCAATGTTAAAACCCGGATCCTGCTCGACCATTTACTCGGGCTGGTAGCCTACGTGCCGGTCGACATCGCACGAACGAATTTGTTGCGAAGTTCGGTCAGACTTTCGGATGATTATCCCGGTCTTTGCGTTCTGCCGGTGTGTGCCGACTTTACCACCGACTTTACTCTCCCGGAGATCCCACCGGGATTGCAACGGATCGTTGCATTTTTCCCTGGTTCGACCATTGGCAATCTCGAGCCGATTGAGGCAGAAAGATTTCTTCGCAAGACAGCGGTGCTCTGTCGTCCCGGCGGTGGACTCCTGATTGGCATAGATCTAAAGAAAGACCCGGACCGGCTTGAGCGGGCCTACAACGATGCCCGCGGCGTAACCGCCAACTTTAATCTGAACCTACTCGACCGAATCAATCGTTCCTTTGGAGCCAATGTTCCGCGGAAAAATTTCCGTCACTACGCGTTCTACAACGAAGAACACGGCCGAATCGAAATGCATCTGGTCAGCACGGTCGAGCAGTCCGTGCAACTGAATGGCGCTCGCATTGGCTTTTCCGAGGGAGAACAGATTACCACGGAATACTCATACAAATACTCCGTTCCCGAGTTTGCCGATCTTGCGGCGCGATCGGGATGGAGTGTTCGGGAGTCTTGGACCGATCTTGAGCACTTAGTTTGCGTACTGCACCTTGTCGTTCGGTAACAGCCGACATCTGAGAACCGACGGCCTGACAAACTCTGCAAAACAGAGTTGAGCTTCTGTTTAAAGATTGCGATCAAGAATAACCGCGTCTCGAACCCTCGACAGATGAGCTTCCGAAAATGATCAAACTCAGTTCTGTAAGCAAAAGGTTCGGCACGACAGTCGGCCTTTACGAAACAAGTCTGGATGTGTCTGCCAGCCAGACAACCGTGCTGATTGGTCCGAGTGGCTGTGGCAAGTCAACCATTTTGAGACTAATCATTGGTTTACTTGAGCCCACCAGCGGCACAATCGAAATTGACGGCGATCGTGTCACGCCAACGAACCTTCTGGCTTTGCGACGACGCATTGGGTACGTGATTCAGGAGGGCGGGTTGTTCGCTCATTTGACGGCCAGACAAAATGTATTGCTCATGGCAAAGCATCTCAAACAGCCAGCTGAGCAAATGGAATCGCGTCTGCATGAGCTTTCTGTGCTGACTCATCTCCCTGAAAATGCGCTCCAGCGTTATCCGGTTGAACTCTCCGGCGGCCAGCGACAACGGGTGAGCCTGATGCGTGCGCTTATGCTTCAGCCGGCGGTGGTGCTGCTCGATGAGCCGCTTGGTGCGCTTGATCCGATGGTCCGTGTTCGTCTGCAGGATGAGTTGAAAGAAATTTTCAAGCGCCTGCAACAGACGGTTGTCATGGTCACTCACGACATGGCCGAGGCTGGCTTTTTCGCCGATTCCATTGTGTTGCTCAATGAAGGCCGCATCGTCCAATCGGGAACGCTCGACGACCTGCGGATCAGGCCGGCTTCAGACTTCGTTGGCGAATTTCTACACGCCCAACGCGGAATTGAGGCTCTATGAAGTCGATCATTGCAATTTTACTGTTTTTCGCGCTTTCCGCCGAGGCACAAGCACAGCGAATCGTGGTCGGTTCCAAGAGATTCACCGAGTCCTACGTTCTGGCTGAGATTGCCAAGATGACTTTGCAGAACGCCGGCTTCGCAGCCGATGTCCGGCAAGGGATGGGTGGGACGATCATCTTGTGGCAAGCCTTGATACAGGGCGATATTACGCTCTATCCCGAGTACACCGGCACGATTGCCGAGGAAATCCTGAAAGTGAAGCCGCCACTGAGCACGGATCAATTGAGTGCGCTGCTCCGGCAACGTGGGGTGGGGATGACGGGGCAGCTTGGGTTTAACAACACCTACGCTCTTGTCATGCGGCGAGATCGCGCCGCCAAACTTGGCATCCACAATATAAGCGACCTGCGGAATCATCCCGACCTGAAAATTGGTATGACCCTCGAGTTTCTCGACCGCCAGGATGGCTGGACGCCGTTGTGCGCGCGCTACGGTTTGCAGATGCGGAACGTACGCGGGATCGATCACGCCCTTGGCTACGCGGCTCTGGCGAATGGTTCGATCGACCTAAAAGACGCCTATTCGACGGACGCAAAAATCGCGGAAAACGATCTTGTTGTGCTGGATGACGATCTTCATTTTTTCCCACAATATAAAGCGGTGTTTCTCTACCGACTTAGTATGGACAGCCGTGCCGTGGCTGCGTTGGAGAAACTCGATGGCAAGTTCGATGAAGCGCTCATGACGCGCTTAAACTTTGAAGCCGAGCGGACAAAAAATTACGCCATGGCCGCCGCGCTTCACCTTGGTCAAAAGCCAGTCTCTCGGTCCAATGAGTTCATTGGAGAAATCGGAGGCTGGACGTTGCGCCACCTGGAATTGGTTGGGGCTTCGCTTTTCCTCGGAATTATTGTCGGCATACCGCTCGGCATTCGGGCGAGTCGTCCTGGCCCGGTCAGCAACTTCATTCTCTCCACCACCGGAGTGATCCAAACTATCCCGTCTCTGGCGTTACTTGCGTTGCTTGTGCCAATTCCTTTTTTCGGAATCAGTCCCGTAACCGCGATTTTCGCTCTTTTTTTATATAGCCTGCTGCCGATCGTTCGGAACACCGCCACCGGTTTGCAGGACATCCCGACGGCAGTCCGGGAATCGGCCGCAGCACTGGGATTAGAGCCACGTGCACAACTTTGGAAAGTTTTCTTGCCGCTCGCCTCACGCACGATTTTGGCCGGAGTGAAAACCAGCGCAATCATTAACGTTGGCACCGCTACGCTCGCCGCACTCATTGGGGTCGGTGGATTGGGAGAACCAATTATCAGCGGGTTGAATCTGAACGACTACAGCACGATTTTGGAGGGCGCAATTCCCGCTGCGTTGCTCGCGCTGCTGGTGCAGTTCTTTTTCGACGGATTGGACCGCGTCTTCGTGCCGAAAGGTCTGCGACTTCAACAATGAAAAAATCGCTTAAACCGGTGAAAGGGCGGTAGCGCAGCATTCGAGAATTTTTGCGGATGCTCCAGACGAAATGTGTTACGCCGGTAAAGGAACGGGAGGAGGAATGGCAGCACGGCTTGTATCCGTCAACATCGGTTTGCCACGCGACATCATGTGGCGCGGTAAAACCGTTCACACGGGCGTCTGGAAGAGTCCGGTGGTGGGACGTGTCACCGTCCGAAAACTGAATATCGATGGAGATGGCCAGGGTGACCTGGGTGGCCATGGAGGCGTGAACCGAGCTGTTATGGTTTATCAGCTGGATTCCTATCGATACTGGGAGCGCGAACTCAGCCGCAATAATTTTTCGTACGGGCAATTTGGGGAAAACTTCACCGTCGATGGCTTGCCCGACGTCGAAGTGTCGATTGGCGACCGCTACCGAATCGGCACTGCATTATTTGAGGTATCACAGCCAAGGGTCACCTGCTACCGCCTCGGCATCCGCATGGACGAACCGCAAATGGCAGCCCTGGTGGTCGCGCATCACCGACCCGGTTTCTATTTTCGTGTATTGGAAGAGGGGGAAGTCGGTGCCGGCGACGAAATTGTGAAGGTCGCAGATGGCCCGGAGCGGATGAGCGTCGCAGAGATGGACGCGTTGCTTTATTTGCCCGAGCGTGCCCCCGAGCAACTGGCGCGGGCGCTGCGCATTCCGGCATTAAGCCAGGGATGGCGGGGTTCATTTCAGGCGATCCTGCAAGCCAAGACGAGCGAAAGCCCGGAGGCGGGGAACCCAGGACTCGCGCCGCCAAGCGGTCCGCCGCCTGGGTGGCCGGGATTCCGACCGCTGAGAGTCTCACGTGTAGACAGGGAAAGCGCCAGTGTGGTATCACTGACGTTCAAACCTGCGGACGGCCGTCCACTCGTCGCCGCTCAGCCCGGCCAGTTCATTATTTTGCGCATTCAACCGGAGCCCAACGGTCCAGTCCTATTGCGCAACTATTCGCTTTCGGATTTACCCAGTGCAGACCACTACCGGGTGAGCATCAAGCTGGAGGTGAACGGCGCTGCCAGTACTTACTTGCACAATCAAGTCAGGGTGGGTGATTTGATCGATGTGGCGGCGCCGAGAGGGAATTTCACGCTGCACCCTGGCGAGAAGCAAGTGGTGTTGCTCAGTGCGGGTGTAGGAGCAACTCCGGTGCTGGCGATGCTGCATTCGCTCGCTGCCGAAATTTCGCCTCGCGAAATCTGGTGGCTCTTCGGAGCCCGCAACGGCGAGGACCATCCGTTCGCGGAGGAGTCACGCAACCTGGTCAAAGCGCTACCGCGAGGCAAAAGCTTTATTGCCTACAGCAGCCCGGATCCCCGAGATCGTCCAGGCGTCGACTTCGACGCTTCAGGACGAATCACAGTCGAAGTGCTCAAGAAAGTTGGTCTGCCGCGCGATGCCGATTTCTACCTGTGCGGGCCTCCTGGATTCATGCAGGATTTAAGAGAGGGACTGGCGGCCTGGGGCGTTTCGGACAGCCACGTGCACTCGGAGATGTTCGGCCCAGGCAAAGCGATGACGCCCGGTATCGCCGACCGGCCGCATGCGATTCCGCACCCGCCGGAGGGACCTGAGGGTTCGGGGCCACGAGTGTTGTTTGTGCGCAGTGGCCTCGATGTGTGCTGGAGTGCAAAGTATTCGAGCCTTCTCGATTTCGCGGAAGCTTGTGACGTGCCGGTGCGCTGGGCATGCCGCACGGGAGTCTGCCACAACTGCGAAAGCGGTTTAATCTCGGGCAATATAATCTACCAACCCGAACCGCTCGAGGCCCCCGTCCAGGGCAATCTGCTGATTTGTTGCGCCCAACCTAAGGGCGACGTCGTAATCGACTTGTAACGCTGGAAATAGTGCTTCTGCGGTTGAGGAAAAAGCGTTGCTGACTTCGGCGCCAGAAAAATAACGGCGGGTTAGCTGCGCTGTCTGTTGATGCCGCTTTAGCGGCATCTTTTAGCCCGCATTTAGGCCATTGACCCGCTATCATATCAAAACCCGTCCCGACGATTTGCGTAACCAATACGTGATGCAAAATGCGGGCTAGTCCTGTTCGCCCAAGGTTTGGGCGTATGTTTTGCCGTAAGGATAAAAGATTTCTTTTCGGCCCTGTTGCCACGCCGCTCTGAGTTCGGGCGTTGTAATGTCCCAGTCCGGCCGGCATTTCTTGGTGACGGCCCGTAAATCCTGCCGGAGATCGTCCATCGTGGGCCGACCGAAGTACCAGTAGCCCATATAGATTTCATAAATCACAAGACCGGGCTCGAGGACAATCACGTGAGGGATCATCGGATTGTGGAGAGGATCTGTGTACTCGGCAATGTCGAGGTCTTTTTGGACTTTACGACCAGGGTCAGAAAGGAACGGCCAGTGGGCACCGACTCCGGTGCGATATTCATTCGTCTCTGTAATATTGTCGGTGCTAATCGTGACCATCCGGCAATAGCCGACCTCTAACTCAGTATGAAGCTGAACGAGCCCTTCAGCGTGCCGGCGGTCCTTAGGGCAGAAACCTCCGCGGCTGAGGATGAGAACCATTGGGTGTTGTCCTTGCAGTTCGGAGAGCTTTCGATGTTTCGCGGTGTGATCCGAAAGCTCATAATTGGGGAAGATCGCCCCGGGGATAATGTCAGATCGCATATAGAGTCACCTTTCTTGTTAGAACATGACCGAATCAGCGTGGCGTCACGCGGTCTGCTGAACCCATTGGCTGCGCCAGGCGGGTGCTTCGAAGGGATCCGCGAAATACTGTGTCTCGTGCACGACCTTCCCGTTGCGGAATTCCATAATACTCACTGTGAATGCTGGTCGCCCCTGATACGTGATTGTGTATTCCGTGATCCATAGATCACCGCCTCCGAGAATTCGCTTCACTTTGAAGCCTGACGGCTTGCCGGGATGATGACTTCGCAAGGCTTGCAAATTGGCCCGCCCAAGGATTCTCTCGCCTGACTGGGGATAGTCACAAATGGCATTGTCATCATAAATATCGTGTTCCGCGTTTGCATCGCCGGCCGCCGACGCCTGCCAGTGCGCGTTGAGGGCTTCACGTATTTGTTCTTCTTGCATGGAATGCTCCAGGTGCTGGTTGGCTTTCGTGTTCACTCTCTTCTTGCGCGAGACTACACCGGAATCCTCGCATTATCTATGCAAGCGTCATGTGACGGATTCAACCCGAAACAGTCGTTCGCTCGCCGCTCCTCGGCGGCCTCTGCACTACCAGAAAATCGGCACCAGCCGGTGGCGTACTCGACCGCAATAGACGTCGTAGCCGGGGAGGTTTGCAACGAGGAAGGTCTCCTCGCGCAGCAGCCGCCACACCAGGACCGGGACAAGCAGGGCAGCCGGGATCAGGCCCCACCATGAGCCGAGCGCCAAGGGGATGCCCGCGATCATGACGAGCGCGCCGGCGTACATGGGGTGGCGGACGACGGCGTAGGGGCCGCTGTCGATGACGCGTTGGCCCTGGGCGACCTCGATCGTGCCGGCGGTGAAGGTATTCTCGCGAAAGGTGAGGAAGACGATTAGGAAGCCGATGGCGATCATTGCGTCGCCAACCAGTGAAACGGCAAGGGGTGCGTTCGACCATCCCTCGCGCTTGTCGAACCCCGGCACGCCGAAGGTCGCCAGGAAGACGAGCCCGGCCAGCGCCTGGACCACGTTCTGCATCGGATCCGCTTCCGCGCCTGGTCCCGCCTTCACCCGCCGTTCCAGTAGCGCCTTGTCACGGAACCAGAGCCAGACCGTGATGGTCCCGGCGCATCCAAAGAACACTGCCAGCATCACCCATAGGATTCCACGTGTCATCGCTGTCCGCGGAGGCGTACACCTGACCGCCGGTAGTACCGAAGTAAATGCCGCATGGGTCGAGCGCGTCAACAGCCATGGCGTCGCGCAGGACATTGACGTAGCAGTCCCGCTGGGGCGGAACATTTGTCAGCGCTGCCCATTCGTTACCGCCTGTCCGGCTGCGGTAGACCCGAAGTTTTCCTTCGGGCGGAAAATGCTCAGAGTCGCTCTTGATGAGGACAACGTAGATGGTTTCCGGTTCGTTCGCATGAACATCGATCGGGAATCCGAAATTGCCTGAACGGGATCATTTTTTTCTTGGGGTAAAGTTATTTGGTTGAAAGAACGGTCTTTCGTTTACGACGAATCGGTTCAATCGTTCAGGACACAAATCCTGGCCTTTCTGGCCAGGTAGCACCTGCGCCTTGAAAGCCGCGCATGCCGGCTCGAACCAGTCACATCTCCAAAGCAAAAAATAAAATTTCTTGTTCGGAAACTCTATTCTACTTAGTGTTTGGCTAGCTCTGCTCGTCTGCCGCGCGAGCCCCCCACATAACACCCCCGAGCAAGGTGTCACCCAAGCTTGGTCTACAGTTTGCGTGACTGTTTTCTGACGTGCGGCTTGGATAATCGTTGCTTGCTTGATGAGGCGAAAAAATGATCCCCCAATCCTTCGAGTATTTCCGCCCGCAATCCGTTTCGGAAGCGATTGCTCTTTTACGAGAGCATGGAGACGGGGCCAAAATTCTGAGCGGCGGCCAGAGCCTGATACCCATGATGAAGATCCGCCTGGCGCGTCCCGAATGCATTATCGATATCAACCGGCTTCCGGACCTTCATTACATCAAGGAGGAAGCCGGCTTTTTGAAGATCGGCGGATTGACACGGGAAGCTGACCTGGAAACATCGGATCTGATTCGATCGAAGTACACGATTATTCTCGATACCGCCGCATCGATCGCAGATCCACAGGTCCGGAACATGGCCACGGTCGGGGGAAATCTGGCTCACGGCGATCCAGCGAATGATCATCCGGCGACGATGTTGGCGCTGGAAGCCGAGATCGTCGCTGTCGGCCAGCACGGAGAAAGAATTATTCCGATAAAGGATTTTTTCCTTTCTGTTTTCACTACCGCCCTCGTGCACGGCGAAATTCTTACTGAGATCCGGATCCCGATTCCGCCCGCTGGCAGCGGGGGCGCTTATTTTAAATTGGAACGAAAGGTTGGGGATTTCGCCACGGTCGGCGTGGCTGCTCAGGTGACCGTGGATGGCGCAGGCGCTTGCCAGAGAGCGGGAATTGGCCTGACTAATGTTGGCGCGACGCCAATCAAGGCCACTAGCGCGGAAGCCTTTCTGGTCGGAAAAACAGTGGATAAACAACAAATCGACCAGGCTGCGCAGCTCGCCGCTGAACAGGCGCAGCCAAGTTCAGATCTTCGGGGGCCGGCTGAATACAAGGTTTCGATGGTCCGGGAGCTGACGAAACGCGCGTTGGTTCGGGCCTGTGAGCGGGCCGTCCGTTAACCGAAAATCAACAACCGACGAGATATTTATGGCCACAAAAAGACATGTTCGCTTAAAAGTAAACGGCGCGGATCATGAGGCTGAGATAGAGCCCCGCCTGCTATTGGTACATTTCATTCGCGAAGTCCTCACGCTAACCGGGACGCACGTCGGCTGCGACACCACAAATTGTGGGGCCTGCACTGTACTTTTGGATAGCAGGGCAGTGAAGTCCTGTACCGTATTTGCCGTCCAGGCAGATGGTTGTGAGATACGCACCATCGAAGGCGTCGCCAACAATGGCAAACTCCATCCGTTACAGGAAGGCTTTAAAGAAGAGCATGGCCTTCAATGCGGGTTCTGCACCCCGGGTATGATCATGTCGGCTTGTGCGCTCTTGGAAAAGAACCCGCACCCGAGCGAGCAAGATATTCGGTGGGGAATTTCAGGCAATATGTGCCGATGTACCGGGTACCAGAATATAGTCAAGGCGGTACAGTACGCGGCGAACAAAATGGCGTGATCGGAGAATAAGATGCTGCAGAAAACATCCCCAGAAATTGGCGGTATGGGCCATTCGGTGAAGCGAAAAGAAGATTTGCGGTTCATCCAGGGAAAAGGAACCTACGTGGATGACGTGAGCCTTCCGAGAATGGTTTACGGACACATGGTGAGAAGCCCTTACGCTCACGCAAGGATCACCGGAATACGGTGCCAAGAAGCGAAAAAGCTCCCGGGAGTTCTCGCCGTCATTACCGGCCAGGACCTTGAAAAGGCGGGACTGGCGTGGATGCCGACGCTTTTCCACGACAAGCAAATGGTACTGGCGACAGGAAAGGTTCTCTTTCAGTCCCAAGAGGTCGCGTTCGTGGTGGCCGAAGATCGCTATACAGCAGCCGACGCCGCTGAATTGGTCGAAGTAGACTATGACGATCTCCCGGTTTTGGTGGATCCGCATCGGGCCCTTGATGCCGATGCCCCGATCCTCAGGGAAGATCGCGCAGAAAAGAGCAATCACATTTTTCATTGGGAAGTCGGAGACAGGGCGGCCACCGAAGGCGTCTTCCAGACCGCTCCGGTCAAGGCCGAACTGAACGCTTTCTTCCCGCGATGCCATCCAGCACCGCTGGAGACCTGCGGTTGCGTGGCCGATTACAACCCTGCGACAACCAAACTAACGGTCTGGGAGACGTCACAAGCCCCTCACGCCCACCGCACGCTCTTTGCTCTGGTCGCCGGGCTGCAAGAACAGAACATTCGCATCATCGCGCCTGACATCGGTGGAGGGTTCGGGAACAAGGTGCCGATTTATCCCGGCTATGTTTGTGCCGTGGTGGCGTCCCTTCAACTGGGTCGTCCTGTGAAGTGGATTGAGTCGCGATCTGAAAATCTCCAATCGACCGGATTTGCCCGAGACTATCATATGAAGGCCGAAATCGCGGCCGATCAAGATGGAAAAGTAAAGGCCTTGCGTGTTAAGACGTTGGCGGACCACGGGGCGTTCAATGCGGCGGCGCAGCCCTCAAAATTTCCGGCCGGGTTATTCAGTATCTGCACCGGTTCGTACGATTTTTCAGAAGCCTTTTGTGAGGTCGATGGCGTGTACACCAACAAAGCCCCCGGGGGTATCGCCTATCGGTGTTCGTTTCGAGTCACGGAAGCGGCTTACCTGATCGAAAGGGCAATGGACGTTCTAGCCCAGGAATTGAAGATGGATCCGGTCGAACTCCGATTGAAAAATTTTATTCCGCCCGAAAAATTTCCGTACCTATGCCCGTTAGGTTGGAATTACGACAGTGGCAATTATAAAGCCGCGATGGACGTGGCGCTGGAAAAGATCGGATATTACGAGCTTCGCAGGGAACAGGAGGAAAAACGTCGCAAGGGTGAGTTGATGGGGATCGGAGTTTCGAGTTTCACGGAAGTGGTGGGTGCTGGTCCTTCGCATACCTTCGACATTTGCGGGATCAAGATGTTTGACAGCTGTGAGATCCGGGTTCACCCAACCGGCAAGGCGATCGCGAGAATGGGAGTCAAATCACAGGGGCAAGGCCATGAGACAACATTCGCTCAGATTGTTGCTCAAGAGCTCGGAATTCCAGTGGCAGACATCTCGGTGGAAGAGGGAGATACAGACACAGCACCTTATGGATTGGGAACCTACGCAAGTCGCAGCACGCCGACCGCTGGAGCTGCGACAGCGATGGCAGCTCGGAAAATTCGTGATAAGGCGAGGAAATTGGCCGCGCACTTGCTTGAAGCGAGCGAGGAGGACCTGGAATGGGAGCCCGGCAAATTTTTCGTCAAAGGCGCACCGAGCAAGGCTAAAACAATTCAGGAAATTGCTTTCGCTGCTTACACCAATTTCCCGGCCGGCCTCGAACCGGGGTTAGAGGCGGTCCATTACTATGATCCTCCAAATCTGACGTTCCCTTTTGGAACTTACATCTGCGTGCTGGACATCGACAAAGGAACCGGGGAACCGAAGGTGCGTCGTTTTGTCGCCGTAGATGATTGCGGAAACATTATTAATCCGATGATCGTAGAAGGACAGATTCATGGCGGCCTGACCGAAGGCTTGGCGATCGCCTTCATGCAGGAGATTGCCTACGATGAAAGTGGGAATGTTCAGGGTGGTACTTTCATGGATTACCTGGTTCCGACTGCCGTAGAGACTCCAACCTGGGAGACCGGCAAGACCTGTACGCCGTCGCCCCATCATCCGTTTGGAGCCAAGGGCGTTGGTGAATCGCCAAACGTCGGATCACCTGCGGCTTTTGTGAATGCAGTCGTGGATGCCTTGTCGCACTTGGGCGTCAAACACATCGATATGCCGATTTCACCTTGGAAGATCTGGAAGATCCTGAAGGAGAAGGGGATCGCGGAATAAAGCATATGGCCATCAAGATTGAGAAGACCTTTCAGGTACAAGAGTCTTTGGAGAGCGTCTGGGCATTTATTAGTGATCCTCGAAAGGTCGCGAATTGCCTGCCAGGCGCTCAGATCACCGAAACGGTGGATGACTGCACGTTCAAAGGAGTGATCAAGATCCAGGTTGGGCCGAGCGTGACTGACTATAAGGGACAGGTTCATATCGAACGAATCGATAATGAGCAACACGAGATCGAGTTCGTAGGCAAAGGTCAGGATGTTCGAGGCAAGGGCAGCGCGTCGATGAAGATGACAGGAAGCGTCCGATCGCTTCCGGACGGACACACCGAAGTCGGGAGCGTTGCCGAAGTGAACGTTGTCGGATTGCTTGCGCAGATGGGCGGGCGGATGATCCAGGAGGTGTCAAACCAGATGTTTGCCCAGTTTACCGCGAATTTTACCGCTCGGTTACAGCAAGAGAGGACTGCATCGGGTGATCCTGCTGCAGCGCAAGCTGGAGCGGAGCACGCTAAACCGATTCAGGCGGTGCCTATTCTCCTCTCGGCGGCCCGGGATTCGGTCGCCGGCTCTATTCGGCGAATGTTCAAGGGCTCTGATGAACCGTAGCTAGCCTGCACGTCTTGGCTTGGAAAAGATGCGGACTTGAACGTTCGTTGAATCATGGCCCAACAGATCCGTGATATAGAGAATGTGATTGAAGGGCTAGGGCAGCTTGGATACGTCGCGGACCGGGCCTTGGCAACGGCCGTCTATCTGCTTCTAAAGCTCGAGAAACCGCTCCTGATCGAGGGACACGCGGGCGTCGGAAAAACCGAGGCGGCAAAAGCCCTGGCTGCCATGCTGGAGACGGAACTGATCAGGCTCCAATGCTACGAGGGATTGGACCTCAACTCTGCTGTCTATGAATGGAACTACCAGAAGCAGTTGCTAGCCATTAAGATTCAGGAAGGAAACGACAAAACGATCGAGGAAAAAGAAAACTATGTCTTCGGCTCCGGTTTTCTTCTTAAGCGCCCTCTATTGCAATCGATTTTGTACGAAGAAAGAGCCCCGGTGTTGCTGGTCGATGAAATTGACCGAGCGGACGAGGCATTCGAAGCGTTCCTGCTCGAATTGCTTGCTGAGTTCCAAATTACAATTCCTGAACTCGGAACGATTCGGGCTAAACGGGTGCCGCACGTTATCCTCACGTCCAATAGCAGCCGAGAACTGAGCGATGCGCTCAAAAGAAGGTGTTTGTACCACTGGATTGACTATCCAGATCTTGAAAAGGAGCTGGAAATTGTGCGGGCGCGGCTACCGGAAATCGCCGATGACCTAAGGGCAGAAGTCGTCCGGTTTATTCATACCATCAGAGAGATGAAACTTTCCAAATCACCGGGGGTCGCTGAAACTCTTGACCTGTCGCGATCACTGATCGTGCTTAAGAAAACGAGCCTGGATCGAGAGGCTGCGGAGGAAACGTTGGGGTGTATCTTGAAGTCCGCTGACGACCTTGCCAAAGTCAGAAGCCAAGGACTGGAAAAGCTACTTTCTCGGTCAAGAGGATAGGAATTCAGGAAATTCCCACCCCAGTAGAACTATCATTCCTTGTCATCGATGAGCCCAAAACTTTTCCCAATTCTGTAACTACTAATGTTTTCAGCGAAGTCGATCGTCGAATTCTGCCGCTTTGTCCGGGAGAACGGGGTGAGCGCGGGGACCAGGCAGACGATCGAGTGTCTTGAGGCTGCGGGAGCGGTGGCGGGAGCGGATAGAAATGCTTTCAGGTTCGCCTGGAGGGCGATTCTCTGTTCATCTGAAGACGAGTGGGTTTTATTCGAGGATCTTTTTGCGGCGTTCTGGGGTGAATCCGATCCAATACCGGGGACTAAATCCAGGAAACCGAATCGAAGACGGTTGGTATCTCCAGGGCGAGAAGGCAAGGCCGCGCCCCAAACGGCTTTCGCTTACGGCAACGACTCGGCGCTGGAAGGAGAAGGCGAACGGAAAACCTATTCCGGAGCGAGCGCCGTTGAGCGGCTCAAAAAAGTTGACTTTTCACAGATGACGCAAGCCGACCTGGGAGAACTTGAGCGAATCGCAACCCGCCTCTTGCGACGGATGAGTTACAGAGTGGCGAGAAGACTTCGGATTCGTAAATGCCGCGAGACGATAGACTTGCGCCGGACTATCAGACGGAACGTCAGTCGCGGTGGCGAGTTCATAGATCTCTGCCACAAGGGCCCGAAAAACGAGCAACCAAAACTCGTTATTCTTCTCGACGTCAGCGATTCGATGAACCCGTACAGTTTTTTCCTTTTGAAGTTCGCTTACGTTCTTGGAAAGCAATCAAAAGACGTTAGAACTTATATTTTCAGCACGGTCCTGGTGGAGATCACCGGGCTGTTGCGGGGCCGGCGAATATCTAACGCATTGCGAATGCTCTCTGAGACAACAATGGGCTGGTCGGGAGGCACCAAGATCGGGGGATCACTTCGCGAGTTTAACAGCCGCTATGCTGCTTTACTCTCCCGGAAGACGGTTTTTATCATACTGAGCGATGGTTGGGATACCGGAGAGCCCGCAGAATTGGCGGCTGAGATGAAAAAAGTTAGGCGTCGCGTCGCCAAGCTCATTTGGCTGAATCCGCTGCTCGGTCTTGACGATTACCAGCCGGTGACACGCGGAATCACTGCGGCACTCCCTTTCGTCGATGTGTTTGCGCCTGCGCACAATTTGCAAAGCCTGCTTGCCCTTGAGGAGCACTTGAGGCCGGGAAGATGAGCCGGTAAACCAATGTTTGACGAATTCTTGCGTAAAGCGGGCGAGCTCCGAGCCGCGGATTGTCCCTTCGCGGTGGCAATTGTGATCAAAAATCAGCCGCCGGTTTCGGGCAAGCCAGGAGACAAAGCCATTATTCAGCCGGATGGCAAAGTCTGGGGTTGGATCGGTGGGGGGTGCGTTCAACCATCGGTGATCCGGGAAGCCTTGCAGGCGATGAAGGAGGGGAGTCCGCGAATTGTCCATATTGCGCCCTCCACAGAGTCAGAACCTGAAATGGGCTCAGTGAACTACACGATGAGTTGCCACGGAGGAGGGGCTTTAGATGTTTACATCGAGCCTGTCCTGCCCAAATCTCGGATCCTGATTTTTGGTCGCTCGCCGGCTGCTCAAAGTTTGTCGAGACTCGGTAAAGCGGTCGGTTACGGGATTGGCGTGGTTTCCAAGGAGGCAACGCGAGAACTATTTCCTGACGCCGATTTTATCGCCAAGGAAATTACATCCGGCCAGATTCACAACGGCTCCGAAACATTCATCGTGGTAGCGACGCAAGGAGAACACGATGAGGAAGCGCTGGAGCAGGCGCTTTGCACTGATGCCCGCTACATTTCATTCATCGCTAGTCACGCGAAAGCGCAGAAGGTTATCGGCCTCTTGTCGGATAAAGGTGCTTCTCCACAAATGCTGGGCAGAATCAAAGCACCCGCTGGGCTGTCGATCGGAACATCTTCGCCGCAGGAGATTGCGGTTAGCATTATTGCGGAAATCATTCAGACGCAAAAACGCTGTCCTCCAGAGAGCTCCCGACAGGAGGAGTTTGGCCCGGAAGAGGTTTCGCAGTCTGCCATAGATCCTGTTTGCGGCATGGCGGTCGATGCGGGCGAATCAACCTATCAGTCCGAATACGAGGGCAGATCCCTCTATTTCTGTTGCGCAGGCTGCAAACAGACCTTTGACAGGCAACCGGAAAGATATTTGCGGGAGACTTCTTAAAATGCTCTCCGCTATTGTGCCAGCTGCCGGGATGTCCACGCGACTGGGTCGCAATAAGTTGCTCCTGCCGTTCAAAGGTCGACCTCTAATCGCCCATGCGGTGGATACCTTAATGGCTTCCGATGTTGACGAGATCATCGTCGTGCTCGGGCATGAGGCCGATCAGGTGAGAGGGGCGATTGCGAGCAAGGGGGTCAGATTCGTAGAGAATCCCGATTATCGGCTTGGGCTCAGCACTTCTGTACGCGCTGGGTTTGCCGCAGTGCCTGATCAAACGACGGCCATTATGATTTGTCTAGCGGATCAACCCCTCCTGGAACCTAGTGAAGTAGACTTCCTGATTCATGCATTGGCTGAAGCAGGTAAAGCCAACAAGAGCATCGTTGTTCCTTTCTTCAGGGGACAAAGTGGGAACCCGGTCCTCGTGAAGGCAACCTATAAAGCCTTGTTACTTGCCATAACTGGCGACACGGGGTGCCGCCGGGTGATCAAACAAAACCCAGACCAGGTGCTTACGGTAGAGATGGAAACCGACCATGTCGTACGGGACATCGACACCATTGAGGCGTACGATAGACTAGTTGGCGAGGCGTCGGGGTAAAAGCAATTGTGTCAGGTAAATTATCGTGACGATGGGCTTTTTCAGCGGGAAGCAAACCAAAGAGAGCCGATCAAGCGAATCATTTTATTCTGAATAGCACACACGGAGGAAACTCATTTCCTACGGCGGCCAGTATGTGGCACTCGCCGTCGCCGAAACCTTTGAACAAGCGCAGGCTGCCGCGGCCGCTGTGAAGGTAATCTACAGCGAAGAGAAACCGGCGGTAAGCGACCATCTTGAACCTGAAGGGGAAATGAAGACCGGAAGCACGCGCGGCACCCGGAAGCCGCGAGTGCAATCCCCCCGTTAAGATCGACGAGACTTATGTCACTCCAGTGGAGACGCATAACCCCATACGCCTCAGTGTCAATCTGGGACGGGAGCAAGTTCACGCTGTATGAAACAACCCAGGCAGTCGTCAATCATCGGGCGGTATTGGCACAGATGCTTCCCGGCCAGTGCCTGGACCACATTCTGCATCGGATCCGCCTCTGCGCCTGGTCCCGCCTTCACCCGTCGTTCCAGTAGTGCCTTGTCACGGAACCAGAGCCAGACGGTGATGGCTCCGGCGCATCCAAAGAACACGGCCAGCATCACCCATGCGCGCCCGTCGCGCAGCGTCCCCGCCAAACCGAAGAGTACGCTCGCAATGACCAAGAACAGGAAGGCAAATCCCGCTAAGGCGCGCGCTAACAGCATGCCCTCTCACAGTCGCACTTCGGATCGCGAAGTCCAAGGTTCTAGGCTGCTCGGCCGGAACCGTGATCATCTCCGCGGAGCTCGCGGACAATGCTCGATTCCACTAACATTCGACCTGTCCCTTCTTTCGTCTGGTAAGCGTGCGCCGCGAAGGACTGGCAAGGCACGTCAGGAGCGCGCCGGCGTGACCAAATACTTTTCGCCAGTCGCTTTGCGCGAAATCGATCGAAGGACTTCTGGCTGAAGAAGGTCCGACAACGTCACCGTCTGGTTATAGTGGCTGGCGAAAGTTGTTTTGATCTCGGAAGCGACACGAGCGCGAAGTTCGGCCGCCCGTGCTCGTCCGATTTTTTGAAGAAATGGAGTCACGAGCCACCCTCCGATACCCCAAGCCATGCCGTAGCCGCGTGTGAGTTCTGTGGGGCTCGTGTCCAATGCCCCATACAAGTAGACTTGTTTGTGAACCGAGGAGCCGTATCTGTTGTATTCCGTCATTTGCCGAACGGCGACGGATTCCATGGCGACCAGAATTTTGCTAGCCGTGAGACCGCCGCCGATCGCGTCGAAGGCAAGGGTGGCACCCGTTTCCGATATGGCGTCGGTGAGCGTCGTAGTAAAATCTTCAGCCGAAGAATCGCACACGTAGCGAGCGCCAAGTTCCCTTAGCAATTCTGCCTGAGATGCACTTCGAACAATGTTTACCAAAGGCACGCCGTCTCTTTGGCAGACTTTATTGAGCATCTGGCCGAGGTTCGACGCCGCAGCCGTGTGGACAAGCGCCGTATGACCTTCCATGCGCATGGTTTCGATCATGCCAAGCGCGGTGAGCGGATTGACGAAACACGACGCCCCTTCAGCAGCGGAAACACCGTCGGGCAAGACCAGGCAATTTTCGGTGGGGATGGTGCGATATTGACTGTACATACCGCCGCCGAACAGCGCCACGGTCTTCCCCATCAGGGCCGTTGCGCGGTCACCTGTTGCAACCACGAGTCCAGCGCCTTCGTTGCCGACACTCAAGGCTTCCCCCAGGCGACCAGCCATGGCCCGGCGCGCGGCGTCCGAAACGCTCATAGTCGTTCGCCGAGTCGACCCTTCTCCGGTTGTTTCAGCGGTCGAAACGTCTGCACCGCCCAAGAGAAGCCCGACATCGGAAGGATTGACCGGAGAAGCCTCGATCCTCACCACGACTTCGTTCGGGCGAGGAGGATCGATCGTTTTCGCTTCCAGGCTCAGCTCGAGTTCTCCTGAGGTCGTCAGAAGAGAGTTAAGACAAAGGCCAGACGGCGGAACGAGACCTGTTGAATCACTATTTGAGTTGGTCATGGGATTTGGTTTTAAGACTAGCGTCGGCACCCATTGTTGAGTGACGATTGGGAAAGAAAACAAACGTGGCCGTGCAAAAACGGAGTGTCAGCATGTCCACACTCACGCGCACGGCTTGAATTGTTATCGTTTCTTTAACATAAGTTCAACAATGAGACTTAAAGGGATCGGCGGCATATCGCGAGGATTTTTTTCGAGACCTGCAGCCTCTTCGCTCAGCCGAAATAGGACCATTGCCCTGTTGTTGGGCCGAATAATCTCGGCTAGCGAGTGCCCACGGCAAAACCACGAACGGTCCAAGGAGGCGACTCTATGCAGCGAAAAAGTTGGGCGTTAGCCGAATGTCCCATGGCTCGCTCTGTAGACGTTATCGGTGATTGGGGCGCCCTTATGATTCTGCGTGAAGCCTTTGGTGGCACGACCCGATTCGACGACTTTCAAAAACAACTCGATATGTCGCGCAATTTGCTGACAGCTCGGCTGAAGAAGCTGGTCGCTTGCGGAATCCTGGAACGCAGACCCATCGCCGAGGAAGGGCGAAGGCAGGAGTATGTCTTGACCGAAATGGGAGAGGATCTTCTTACGACGATCATCGCGTTGCGCCAGTGGGGCGACCGGTGGATGTTTCGGCCCTCGCCGGCGCCTGTGCGCATGCTTGACGCGTCGGACGGGAGCGAACTCGAACGGCTCAAAGTACGGTCATCGCGCGGCCGGGAACTGAGCCGCACAGATATTCAGCTCCGCAGGCGCATTCCGAAATAGCCTGACGAGAAGCCGGATCGCCGAGGCTCGCGATAGATCCGATCTTCAGACTTGCAAAGGCGAACTCGCGAGTCTAAAAGTTCAATTTTGAGACTAATGTGTCTGCCCAGGCGGACATACGCCGCCCCTCACTCACACGATATTCTAAGAAACGGAGGTAACTCTATGAATGACGTTCCCAGGAGAATCACGACTGATAAGAGGACGTCGGGACATTGGCGCGTCACGCTGAACAATCCGCCGATCAACGCGATCGACGATCGCATGTACGACGAGGTCTTCGATCTTGTGGAGGAGATCGAGGCCGAACCTTCGCTGAAAGTCGTTACCTTTGAGAGTGCGAATTCGGACTTTTTCATCGCTCATTACAGCACTGCGGCGCCGCGCAGCCGCTTCGGAACGCCGCGTTGGATCGACGCAGCAACCCGGCTCGCTCAAAGCGATGTGCTGAGCATTGCGGTCATACGTGGGAGGGTACGCGGAGGTGGCAGCGAATTCGCCCTGGCCTGCGATGTCCGATTTGCCAGCCGAGAAAAAGCCATTTTCGGTCAACCGGAGGTCGGAACTGGTCTTATTCCGGGTGGTGGCGCTCTTCAGCGTTTACCGCTTCTGGTGGGACGTTCAAGGGCGATCGAGATCATCTTGGGTGCGGACGATTTTGATGCTGAAACCGCCGAACGGTATGGATGGATCAATCGGGCAATTCCTGAGACGGAGCTTGATGGTTTCGTCGATAACTTTGTGCGACGCATTCTGTCGTTCGACAAGCAGGCACTGAGCACCTGCAAGGCGACGATCAATCAAGTCGGCTTGCCCGACAGTTCACAGCTTCAGAACACTCAAGATACTTTCTTCACCACGTTCGGATGGTCGGGAGCAAAGGCCCGCATACCCAAATTGATTGAGCGTGGCATCGGCAAGGCCGGTGAGTTTGAGCTGAATCTTGGCCGTCACATCGCTAATCTGAGACGAAATGATCGGATAAGTGCGGAACGCCGCTAGATGCTGATCTGCACGCCGGTCAGTTCTTCTGAAATCGTCCACAGACGTCGGGCGACGTCCGGGTCTTGGGCAGCGGGCAGAACATAGGCGTCTTTCACAGGCCTTCAGTTCATAGAACCCGTCCGGCCCGTAATACTTGCCGCAAGCCGCTTGGCCCGAAGTCGCCGCGAACAGGGTCGGGAGCGCCCCGTCGTGCGCCGAGTGGCTGAGGAGTGGCTTCATGAAGCGCTTGTTGAACTGCGCCCACACGCCGGTCTCGCCGGGCGTGCCCAGTTTTGTTACGAAATGGCGGAAGGGGTGGGATTCGAACCCACGGTACGATTGCTCGTACGCCTGATTTCGAGTCAGGTGCCTTCGACCAGCTCAGCCACCCTTCCATCGAGTCAAAATTAGGGACGGGAAGATATCTTAATTGAATCGCTTGTCGACGATTTAGTTACCGCGGCGGAAGTGAGAATTATGAATTAAGAAAGGCGGAATGGAGAAACCTTTCTCAGACCGCGAACAGCGAGATAAAAAAGTTCACTACAATGGCCTTTTAATAACCGTGTCCTCTCGCATCGTCCGAACTCCGAACTCCGAACTCCGAACTCCGAACCTCGAACTCCAAGTGCCCTCAGTAGACCTCCTCTTTCTCGTGGTCTCGCTTTGTCGGGTGAAGGTACTCGTAGTTGTCGGAAAGTTTGTACATTGCGTGGCGAAACAATCCGACGAAGCCAGGACTTTGAGCGTCGAAGCGTTGGGAGGCGTTGTAATAGAGCGCTCCGGCGCTCAGCGCGCGCGCTAACGCTAATATCCCGAGACTCGCGTTAGCCCATCCTGTGATTGAGATGGCGCTGACCTCTGATGAAGCTGGAAGCATAAGAGCGTTGAACCAGGCAACTGTGCCGATAAGGATGCACCTGGCAATAATGCGTCGGAGACGGCATCTTTGGGAGATCCAGTAAAATCGTTCCGGTGGAATCGGATCTCGTTTCGAGAGAACACCGCCCAATCTCCAGGATCGGACAAATCTAGCGTAATCGATGCAACCCAAGAACGGGCTGAGGATTGCGCCAGCCACGAGCGCGGGAAAAACAGGCAGCGAGCTAAGCCACTGCAAAAAGGCCACAAAAAGGCAGCCCAAAAAGCCGAAGATAACAAACACTTCGACCATACGGACCAATATAGGATTCGATTCGTCCGATTCCAAGCAGAGATGTGGTCAAAGAAAAAGATTTCGCCCGGGCAATACAGACCGTGATAGCGGATTTGTTTAGGTACACTTGTTCATCAGAGCCGCTTTCTAAGCGGCTCATTAGCCGGAAAATCGCTCGAGCGATTTTCTGGCTTACTGATTCATTTTCGAAAGGAATTCCTTCATCTCATCCTTGTTCCCTTTGAATGCGACCAGGAAGGAGATGTCTTTTAGCCCCGTCACAGCGCCAACCCAATTGTCTGCCTCAACGATCTCCCATTTCCCTTTCCGGATCTTAACGCCCAGGTCGTTCGGTTGAAACATGTAGAGGAGCAGTTCTTTGTCCGTGACGGCCATGATCTGCGCTACGTCGGCACCATCGAACTTGAATACACGGCATCCAACGGTTTTGACGTCCGCAAATTGTCGGGGAACCGTGCAATGCTCCATTCCGTGCTTGAGAAAGAACCAGTCCTGAAGATCTGCAGCTCTTGTCTCGACCGCTTCAAATTCGTCTCCGTTCAGACTATTGGCCGATTCGAGCAACTCGCTGATGTGATCGGCGCCTTCGAACGAGTTTAAGCGGTCTGAAATGAGAAAGATCACCATGCAAACGGTCGCCACCAGACCGACCCCTACGGCAAACAAAATCGTGCGTCTCGGAGCTCTTCTGACCGGTTCCTCGTCTTCCTCTTCATCTGATACGGCGTCACTCTCCGATGGTTCAGACTTGTTGCGGGAACGCTTCACGAAAGGCGCGTGAGAGTCTGGCGCCGCTGACGCGGTTGGGCCATCGGTGTTGCCCGCCCTGGTAAGCAAGCTTTCGAACGCTTTTGCCTCCGAGTCCGCCAACTTTAACAAGGAGAGCTCGTAAGCAACTTTATCGTCAAAGTCGATCTGCCGTTGCAGGAGTTGTGATGATCCTGGTTCTGCGCCCGCGCTTGAAGCGACTTCGGCGAGTTCCGGGGCGTATTCATACGCTGGTCTGAAAAGAGGAAGAAGCGGTTGCCCCATTGCTTCAGAGTTTATTGGTATTGGTTCTGCCGTTTTCGAGCCTTTGTCTCGCTCCGTCAATCATTCGAGCCAGTTCTTCGATCCCGATTTCGAGAAGTCCAGCCAGATCGCGCGGGCTGAAAATCTCAAGATAAAAAAGAGTAATCGCTGAGCGCTCCGGTTCAGGAAGGTGATGGAGGGCGAGGGGCCAGCCTGCAAGCTCTCTCTCGGGCGATTGTGAGACAATCACCGGCAAATTCAGCGCTTTACGAAACAACTCCACTTTTCGTTCCGGACTACCGGCGTCGTCTTCCACTGGCTGGGTCAAAGTCTCGTTTAACGCTCGTTCGGCTTCTGCATGTTGGCCGGTCCGGATCAGCAGGAGTCGATACAGCGCCTGGATATGATCGAAAGCGGAAACAGTGTTCAACGTTGTCATGCTATCTTGGGATTAACACCAGCTCAAGGGGAATGAACCAGCGTAGAGCGCTTGAACTGATCTGTCGGACATGTCACTTTGCGCATATTGAACGCAGCCAAGAATATCCTATTTGTTTGTACGGGGAACGTTTGCCGGAGTCCGATGGCGGAGGGGTTATTCCGTCATCTGGTGGCGGCCCGGCCCGATATCCGCGTTCAATCTGCGGGGGTTAGTACGTTTCCTGGACAGCCACCCAGTCCACATGCTGTTTCGGTATTGGCCGATCTGCGAATCGATATTTCAAGGCTGCGAAGCATGCCTCTCTCGGATAAACTGGTGCGCGACGCGTCATGCATCATTGCGATGACACGCGGCCATCTGGAATCAATTCAGTACCTCTTTCCTGAAGCGATTGAGAAAACTTTTCTTCTTCGAGAATTCGACGAGACCGCTGCATCGTTGGACGTCGCCGATCCGATTGGATTGGGCCGCGAGGAATACGAGACGACTCGCGACATCATACGGCGGGCGCTTCCCGGGGTCTTGAAGTTTATTGATAGCGGCGCACTCGATGCCAAATCCAGCAGCGACTCTTTTACGATGAATCAACCAGGGAATTTCAGTTTGGAACAGGTCGACCCCGCGATCTTTCAGGTGATCCAGAACGAACGCAAACGGCAGTTTGAAAATATCGAATTGATCGCTTCGGAAAACTTTACGAGCCGGGCGGTGATGGAGGCTCAAGGTTCGGTGCTGACCAACAAATACGCGGAAGGGTACCCTGGCAAACGGTGGTACGGCGGTTGTGAGTTTGTGGACGTTGCCGAGCAGCTGGCAATCGACCGTGCCAAACAACTTTTTGGGGCTGAACACGTTAACGTGCAGGCACACAGCGGTAGCCAGGCCAATATGGCGGTCTACTTCAGCGTTTTGCAGCAGGGGGATCGGATCCTGACAATGGACCTGTCTCATGGCGGACACCTGACGCATGGAAATAAGGCGAATTTCTCGGGGCGTTTCTATGAGGTTACGCACTATGGCGTAAGCAAAGAGACGGAGCAGATCGATTACAATCAGCTCTCGGACTTGGCTCTGCAACATCGTCCAAAGATGATTACCGCAGGGGCTTCTGCTTACCCGAGAGCAATCGATTTCGTGAAAATGCGGCAAATAGCCAATGCGGTGGGTGCTTATTTGTTTGTAGATATGGCGCACATCGCCGGGCTGATTGCCGCCGGCGTGCATACATCACCCGTTGGAATCGCAGATTTCGTGACCACCACGACTCACAAAAGCTTGCGTGGTCCACGAGGCGGTATCGTGATGTGCAAGCCCGACCTCGCTAAAGGGATCGACAGCCTGATATTTCCTGGTATCCAAGGAGGGCCGTTAATGCACGTGATTGCGGCAAAAGCTGTCTGTTTGCACGAGGCGTTGCAACCCGAATTCAAACAGTATCAAGTGCAAGTCACGCGGAATGCCAAAGCGTTGGCTGCGAGTTTGCACATGAAGGGTTATCGCCTTGTTTCGGGAGGCACCGACAACCATCTGATGCTCGTTGATCTCCGTCCGAAAGGGCTGAACGGGAGGCAGGCTCAGGAAACGCTCGACGAAGCCGGCATTACAGTGAATAAAAATTCGATTCCATTCGACACGGAGTCAGTCTTCAAAGGTGGCGGAATCCGTATCGGCACTCCGGCTGTCACCACTCGCGGGATGAAAGAAGAAGAAATGATGGCAATCGTCGATTTGATCGACAAAGCCCTCAGTTGCGGTGGCGACAAAGCCGTTCTCGCCGAAGTTCGAGCAGAAGTGCGGCAGATCACCTCGAATTACCCGCTGCCGGGGTAATAGGAAGTTGTCAGTGTCGGTTGTCGGTTGTCAGTGCGAGAGGGAAGGAAGAGCACAGGGCGGCGTAGCCGCAACCCAATCGATGTGGTGTCGGCGTGTGGCATCCTGTCGGGCTAACCCGGCGGTAAATCACCAGCCAACCATCATCTCTTTCCCACTGACAACCGACAACTGACACTGACAACTTCTTTGTGACACTGACAACTTCCTCTTCTAAGACCGTTCGTAGAGGGTCCCGAGTTCTTGCAGGTAGGTGGCGGTTTCGGTTTGCAGGATTTCCAGCTGTTTGAGGCTTAGACGCCATTGCCAATTGCCCGACGGTTGGCCGGGTATGTTGAACCGAGCCTCGCTTCCAAGGCTCAGCAGGTCTTGCGCCGGCACTACAAAAAGACGCGAAGGCGCAGCGTATCCGGCGCGGATAATGTCCCATGGAATCGTGTCTCCTTTCACCCGCAAATATCGACGGGCAAAGTCCTGGACGGTCGCAGGCGCTTTTCTGAACCATCCCCAGCAGGTGTCGTTGTCATGCGTGCCCGGATATAAAACGGAGTTTAGAATCCCGTTGTGCGGTAAATAGTTCATCGCGCCTTCAAACCCAAACTGAAGAATATTCATCCCGGGCAGTCCTGTGGCTTCAACCAGATGCCGCACAGAGTCGGTGATGATGCCCAAGTCCTCGGCCACGAGTTTCGCTCCCGGGAATTCCGATCTAATTGCCTCGAAGATTTCGAGTCCGGGTCCGGACGCCCATTCGTGTACACGCGCATTCACAGCGTCGGGCGGAATTCTGCAAAACTCGTCAAAACCGCGAAAATGATCGATTCGAACGATGTCAAAGAGCTCGAAGCAACCGCGGAGCCGTGCAAGCCACCAAGCGTATCCAGTTGCTTGATGTTTTTTCCAATCGTAAAGCGGATTTCCCCAGAGTTGGCCATCGGCCGAGAAATAGTCCGGTGGCACGCCTGCGACAGCACGCGGATTCAAACGAGCGTCCATTTCGAACAAGCTCGGATTGGTCCAGGCGTCCGCGCTGTCCATGGCTACAAAAATCGGTATGTCGCCGAAGATTTCGATGGCGCGAGAGTTCGCGTACTGTTTGAGCGCGAGCCATTGGCGGAAAAACTCAAACTGGTACCACGCCTGTGCCTCCATTTCGTCCCGCAGTTCTGATTTAGGGATCGCCTTTTTGGCATTCGCGAAGTAACGCAGTTCTTCCGGCCAATATGGCCACGAACAACCGTCGAAACGTTGCTTCAAAGCGACGAAACGGGTGTAAGAATCGAGCCAATCTTTTTTCGATTTTTTGAATGCGGTGAACTGATTCTTATCGGTGCGTGACCCGTTGGAAACGAACCTGGAGAAAGCCTTTTTCAACACCGGCCAGCGCAGAATCCATTGTGCACCGAAATCAACCTTGTCTGCCGGGAGTTTGCGTAAGTCAGCTAGATCTTTGTCTTCAAGCAATCCTCGTTCGACGAGCGTTTCAAGGTCGATGAGATACGGGTTGCCAGCGAACGCCGAAAAGCATTGATAGGGCGAATCGCCAAATCCGGTCGGGCCAAGTGGGCAAACCTGCCATGTTTTCATTCCAGCGTTCGCCATGAAATCGATGAAAACGCGCGCCTCCCGTCCGAGAGTGCCGATTCCTGTCGAGCCCGGGAATGAGGTGGGATGCAGGAGCACGCCCGCAGCCCGATGCTGAAGCCAATTGAATAAGGGTGCCATATAAATAGCCCAACATGCGTTCGTCGCTCCGGCCTTTGCGTGTTTTACGGACTAGCGAGTTATAAAACGCGAAGGTCGGAGCGACGAGCTCATGGTGGGCTAAGCCAGCGGAGAATAACCAAGGTTGCTGAACAAACAACAAAAAAGGATACGCGCGGAACGCGTGCATTCTGTAGACGCTAAGCGTCCTTTCAGAAAGTTTGAGCGCGAAAATCTCGCAAGCTCATCGGCTTGCGAAATTTCCGCGCTAAACGAATGAGAAGAGCTATTCTTCAGGGAAAGCCAGCGTCTCCAAGACGAATTTCTCGAACTTTTCCCTGTACAGTTTGGACCATTCAGCCCGTGCCTGGTCCCAGGTTAACTGGCGGCCTTTCTCCCCCTCGATCCATTTATATTTCCGGATCTCTTCCTTTATCAGGTAGGTGATCCGGTAGAACGGATCGGAAAGCATCATCGGTGGCACCTGAACGTATTGTTCAGTGTCAAGGATCTGGCGCATGGGAAGATGACTAACGGATCACAGCTTCGGTGGTCGTATCGAAGAGGAGCGCTTTATCTATATTGAGCTGCACCGTCACTGCCTCACCAATCTCGAACTTGCGTTCGCCGTGAAGCTTGGCAATCAGGTTCCCTGTACCACCTTTGAGGTAGACCAGCGATTCGGATCCCATTGGTTCAGCGATTTCGACTGTCGAACTGACGGTAAGATGCTCTTCTCCTTTGACTTCGTCGGTCAGATGCTCCGGGCGTATTCCGAATACGATCTCTTTGTCGACATACTTGCTTGCGAGCTGCTCAAGTCGGCCTTGCAGCGGAATTGTCAGATTCCCCTTATCCCCGACTTCGACGAAGACCAGGCCGTTGTCACGTTTCTGGACTTTACCTTTCAGGAGGTTCATCGGAGGGCTGCCAATGAAACCTGCAACGAAGAGATTCTCCGGCTGACGATAGAGTGTCAACGGATCGGCAACCTGCATAATCAAGCCGTCGCGCATGACGCAAATCCGGTCTCCCATGGTCATCGCTTCCACCTGGTCGTGCGTGACGTATATCATCGTCGATCCAAGTTGTGCGTGGAGTTTCGAAATCTCGGAGCGCATTTGGACACGCATTTTCGCGTCCAGGTTCGAAAGCGGTTCGTCGAACAGGAAGACTTTCGGGCTCCGAACAATCGCCCGCCCGAGAGCGACGCGCTGCCGCTGGCCGCCGGATAGGGCTTGCGGTTTGCGCTCGAGCATATGGTCAAGCCCGAGTGCTTTCGACGTGCGTCCGACTGTGTCGTTAATAAAATCTTTCTTCTTCTTCGCCAACTGAAGGCCGAACGCCATGTTGTTGAAGATCGTCATGTGCGGATAGAGCGCGTAGTTCTGGAAAACCATCGCGATACCGCGGTCCTTTGGCTCCATGTCGTTTACAACGCGACCTGCAATCGAGATCGTGCCACTTGTGATCTTTTCCAAGCCCGCCACCATGCGAAGGGTAGTCGACTTTCCGCAACCGGAAGGCCCGACAAGCACCATAAATTCGCCGTCGCTGATGGGGAGGCTAATGTTTTTAACAGCAGTGAACGTGGGACGACCTCGGTCATCGGTGTAGGTCTTCACCAAATTTTTGATTTCAACGGAACCTTCGCTCATGGCATTCGTTTCTGGGGTTTTATTCTTTAACGCCACCGGAGGTTAACCCACCGATGACAAATTTTTGGCATAGCAAAAAAACCACAGTGATCGGCACGCCGCTCAAGACCGCCAGCGCAGCAAATCGACCCCATAGCTTTTCTTGCTCGTACAAAAACGAGTTGGCACCCACCGCCAGGGTCCAGTTGTTACTGGACTGAAGAACAACGGATGCCACCGGGTATTCAGACATATAGGAGATGAATGAGAGAATAAATACAACCGAAAAAATCGGAAGACTGATCGGAAGTAGTATTCTGACAAACGTTTGGAACCGGGAAGCGCCATCAATCCGTGCAGATTCCTCCATCGAAGGAGGAATCGTTTCGAAGTACCCTTTGATCATCCAAATATAATTTGAGATGCCACCCAGGTAGATCATGATCAATCCTGGTTGAGTGTTCAGGCCCAACCACTTAACGTATTGTCCGGTGAAATCCAGGATGACGTAAAACGCGACCAGTGAGAGGACCATCGGAAACATCTGGAGGATAAGCAGCGCGCTCAAGGTCGTCGATCTGAACTTAAACCGTAACCGGGCAAAGGCGTAAGCAGCAGTTCCGGATAGAAAAATAATTCCGGCGGAAGAAATCACAGAGATTTTGATCGAGTTCCAAAACCATTTCAGTGGCGGTGTTTCAGAAGTGACCATCCGAGTCTCGCCGGTTGCCGGATTTACCACTTCCTTGTAGGGGATCCCGAGGACGAATTTCCAATGATCAAGGCTCACTTTATCCGGCCACAACCGGCTCGGAGCAAAATTCCCCTGGCGTAGTGAGGCGGAGATCACCATCACAAATGGGACCAGAATCAAGAGCAGAAAACAGATCAAAAACGCGTGCGCAGACGCTTTCCGAATCCTGAGTCTTGCTTGGGCAGTCATTTTAAGAAGTTGTCAGTGTCGGTTGTCAGTTGCCAGTGTCGGAGGCAGTAGCCCAGTAGTCAGTTGTGGTAGGAGCTAGGGGTGATTATCGGTAAGTAGTTCGTATGAGTATGACGCGGCGGCCTCAGAATTTCTTTCTCTACTGACAACTGACAACCGGCACTGACTACTTCTTCTACAACTGACACTGGCCACTTTTTCATATTTTGACGTTTCTGCCGCTGAGTTTCAGGTTCATCCAGGCTAGGAAGCCGACGATGATGAACAACAGAGTGGCGATTGCGCTTGCCAGGCCAAAATTCGTTCCGGAATCCCGGAAGGCGATGTTGAATGTGTAATTTACCAGCAGATCCGTTTCTCCTGCGATTCCACCTCCGACCATTTTCGGACCTCCGCCTGTGAGGAGATAAACCAGGTTAAAATTGTTGAAATTGAAAGCGAAACTCGAGATCAGAATCGGCACCAGCGGAGGGAGTACGAGGGGCAAAGTGATTTCAAAAAAGTTGACGATTGGGCCGCTGCCATCAATCGCGCTTGCTTCGTAAATTGCCGATGGGATCGATTGCAGCATTCCAGTGCAGACCAGCATCATGTAGGGGTAACCTAGCCACACGTTGACGAAAACGATCATGGCGCGGGCGGCCCAAGGGTTGGTTTCCCATTCGGGCGCAAATCCGAAGATTGCCCGGAGGAACTCGTTTACCGCTCCGAACTCCTGGCTGAATAACCCTTTAAAAATCAGTATGGAAAGAATGGCTGGAACGGCGTAGGGGAGGATCAAAAGAGTTCGATACGCTCGCCGGAATCTGAGTTCTTTCCACTCAAGAATGACCGACAGCAGCATCCCGACGGCGAAAGTTAAGCCGACCGAAAATGCGGAGAATGCAACCGTCCAGACGAAGATCTTGAAGAACGGCGCCTGTATGCGCGGATCAGTCACAATTCGTGCATAGTTTTCGAATCCGGAAAAAGTACGAAACCCAGCGCCTATCTTGTCGCCTTTGCTATTAACGAAAAAGCCGAGACTGAAATCCGGGTGGATGGTTTGACCATCTTTCTGGTTTGTCAGCGTCCCATCCGGATTAAGCGCCCAGAGACGGGCGCGCGAGACGAATTTCTGGAGCCCTTCCATCGTGACCAACGTATCGTTCGGCAGCGAGAATTGCCGGCCGCGCATTGGCATGAAAAGTTTTTCTCGTGTGACCTGAGTGAACTCCAAAGGGGTGCCCGGAATTTCGGCGCCTGGCGGTAACGCTGTCAACTGTGCGGTCTCTTGGGGGCCCTTGGGCTGCACACCGGCTTTTAAGGCGAACGGAGGCGAGGCGAAGCGTTGTGTCGGATCAGCATCGCTTTCGAGAGCGAGGATGTATTGGTCTGCGCCCTGGGCGTAAAGCTTGTATTTGTAGGTGGTACTTCCAATCGTGTAATGCTCCTGGCGTAAGAGATCCAGCGCCCGATCGAAGTAGAGCAGATTCTTCGAGCTGTATTTTGTGAAGCTTAGATAGACCATGTAAGCGATCGGGAAAATCACAAACAGGCCGAATCCCAAAAACCCTGGAAAAAGATAGCGGTACGTGTAGCAAAGGTCCGAGAGGTAGATATACGCGCCAAGTCCGATAATGATGAGCAACGCAATGGCGACCCAAATATTGCCGGCCAGATAAATACTGAAATCGAGGTAAAGCCCCGCCAGGACAGCGAGCGCCACCAGAATGCGCGGGACTGAAAACCATCTAGCCTGCATCGTTCACAACCCTGAAATCCTTCGTGCCTGTGAGGCTACCGGATTGCCTTGTGAGATTTTTGCGCTGCTCACTTTTCCATGTTCTTCTTTGCGTCATCGAGCGCGGATTTCGGTGACGCCTGCCCGTTCGTAGCGATTTGAAACGCGGTCGCCATCGAGCTCCAGAATTTCCCCATTTCAGGAATGTTTGGCATCACGTCTCCGCTCTTGGCGTTTTCGAAAGTTGTTTTGATGAACGGATCGCTTGTCGCCATTGTATTCGCGAGGCTTTTCAGGGCCGGAACTCCGATTGGCACATCTGCGTCGATTGTCTTTAGCCCATCCGCTGTCGCCACGTATTTTTCAATAAACTGAGCGGCGATATCCGCATTCGACGTGGAACGGTTGATAAGTGCCGCGAGAACTCCTACAAATGGTCTTCCAGGATTGCCGGCGACGCCCGGCAGCGGCGCAAGACCAAAATCGATGCCGCTTTTTCGCAGGTTCGCCCAGGCCCAAGGGCCGCTAATCATCATGGCCAGATCTCCGCTATTCATCTTTTGATCCATCACGCTGTAGGAAGCCCCTTTGGGCATCACCCCGGTATTGATCAAATCGACGATTGCTTGCAAACCTTTTACCGCCCCATCGGTGTTGACGCCGATATCTTTGGCGTCATAGCCGCCTTCGATCTTCTTGAACGGATAGCCACCGCCGCTGGCGACAAACGGCCAACTGAAGTAAGGGGTATTGTAATCCCACATGATCGCGATGACGTTTGGGTTTTTGGTTTTTAAATCGGCCGCAAAACCCGGAATATCGGAAAGCTGTACTGGCGGCGCACCGGTCACGTACTTTTTATTGTAGATCAGCGAGACGGCCTCCAACGCGATTGGATAACCCCAAATCTGCTTGTTGTGAGTCACGGCGTCCCAGGACATTGGAATGAATCCGGATTTGAAATCGTCCTTGATTTCGAGTGGCTTCAACAGGCCTGCATCGGCCCATTCTCCGATCCGGTCCTGCGCCCAGAATACGATGTCGGGTCCTTTGCCGCCCTGCGCGGCAGACTGAAACTTATCAGTCAGGCCATCGGGCGTTTCCACTTTGACAGGAATGCCAAGATCCTTTTCAAATTTTTTGCCTACCTCAGCGAGGCCGCGGGATCCTTTGTCCCCGCCGATCCAAACCAGAAGTTCGCCATCGGTCCAGGCAAATGAGTGCACGACGGTGCAGAGCAGCAAAAATCCGGGTAGAAGTTTCGCGATCATCCAGTGCGTTGGGGGAATGTCTTTGGGGGTAAAAAAAATCTCCCCTCGCACGAATCGGCGAGGGGAGATCAACTTAAGTCTTAACCTAGGAAAGGCAACCTAAAACCAGATTTCCATCTGTGAACCGAGCAACCAACCTTGGTTGCTGTGGTTGTACGGAGGAACGCTGCTGTTGCTTCCTGAGTAGTCGGTCGTGATTCCCGTGTTGCCACCTTCGCCAACTGGCGTTGTGGATCCTTTGAGGCCGTTGCTCCAGATCGAGTAGGTCGCGAATATGCGAAGTTCTGGTCTGGTGAAGTAGCCACCTTTTGGCTTGATAGTCGGAGCAATCGTGAAGACTCCGAATGAACCGCTATTGCCGAAGGCGTTGGTGGTGGAATAACCACGAACGTTGTCGACGTAGTTGTAACCTGCCTGTCCCTGGATCGCGAAGTTATCGGAGAGCCAGAAAACCGGTCGGACACCGACCCCGTACAGGTTGCTGGTAGGACTGGCGACCTTGAGCGAGCCATTGCCGTTCAGACCGACAAGTGAGAAGCCCTGGTTGCTGTTGTTCCAATAGCCCCAGAAATCCATCGCGAAACAAGGCGTCGGATTCCAAACGAATTCCCAACCGGCGCGAACCACGTGTGCATTCGGGTTCGGGTTGATGCTTCCTTCAAACGCGCCAGCACCCAAGGCGTGAACACTCTTGGAGCTAAGTCCGGACACTAGCCGGTTAACTTGGTTTTCGAAGGCCGAAACCTGGTTGACGCCGAGATCCGAGCCGAGGGTGGTTTCACCCCATCCTGCCAATCCGAAAATTCGCAGATAGCTCTTATTGCCGAAGTCATACTGCCAGATTAGACCGCCGCCAGCGCCGTATCCGTCCGAGGACTGAACTTGGACGTTGTCGACGCCGCCGTTGATGTCAGTGAAGGTCGATCCACCATTCGGTGTGATCGTGCCGCCTTTGACATAGTTCAGAAGACCGATAAGCGATAGTTTACCGAAGCCGATGTCGATGTCCTTATACCGGATATCGAGTGTCTGCTTGAATTGATCGCCGACCGTGTTGACCTGATTCGGATCGTTTATCAGGTTTAGATTGTCCTGAATCGAACCCAACCATGCAACATAGAGGTTGCCGGGGCCCAGGTGGATATTGTAGGCGCCGATACCGAAGCCTGATGTATCCAACCAGAACCAGTCATTCGGGTCGAAGTTGTACCGATCGTAGAACCGTTGACCACCCCAGAATGTAATTTCGGGAGCGTTCTTGAACACGTTCTTCATTTCTACGTACGCTTCACGCATACCGATCTGGAAGTCGCCGTTGGAACTATCCGTGGTTAGGAAGGTCTCCTTGACAACACCGTGGGTGAAGAAGTTCGGCGTAACTCTGAAGGAAACGTCCGCTACATCGGGGCTGTCCCCGAGGATGTGAGCCTGATTCCAGCTCAATTCCATGTAGAGATCGTTTTCGTTACCAAGACGGAACCGGCCACCCGGGTTATCTGGAACTTCAAAGTTGAAGTTGCCGCCGCCGCCGCTGCCATTGAATTGGAAGCCGGCTCGGACGTACACATTGAACGAGAAATTCCGGGTCAGCGATTTCAGGAAGGATTCATCCAGCATTGGAGCTGGAGCCTTGCCTGGTTCTTCTTTCCCGTCCGCATCAGTGAGGACGCGGGTATTAAGGATTGAACCGCTGTTCGCATTGGATTCGAGTGCCTTCATCTTGGCTTCCATCGCCTCGATGCGCTGCTCGTATTGCTGCTGCATCTGGTTCATTTGTGCCTGCAACGCAGACACGTCACTACTCTGACCGGCGTTTTGGGCAAAAAGCGCGTCAGTGGTTAGTAGCGCCAATCCGGCTACTAACGTATACTTCAAGCCACTTAATCGTGGCAGTCCGACGGGGGAATCCATCTCTCGTGGTTTTCTTGGTTAAGGTAGAGGTTAATGAAGGACAGTTGAGTCGTTTACCTGAGTCGTAAGGTGTATGTCCAGAATAATGTGAAAAAAATTTTAAACATTTTTCACATTTAGCTGTCTTGGGCTTCGGGGGGCGATTCAGAGCGGTACACGCTCAGGTTCCAAGAACCTGACAAAAATCCGCGCGACCGGGAAGCTTTCTTTAGAAGCCAATTTTGATTTTCGCCGATTTTTGCAAGCCCGATTCTCGAGTTGCGCTGATATGGTCTACCCTGTGTGTGACAGTCAAAACCGGAATCTGGACACGGTTTCTTCAGGTTCGACGAAGCGAACCGGCTATATCCTACGGGTTTGTGATTCCGTTTGACAGCAGGCTTGACCGAGTTTCACGAGGGATGTTTAACTGCGCTGATGAATATTGTGAAATACTTGACGTTAGCGGTCTTAGCTGGTGCGGCGCTTAGCGTTTCTGCCTGTTGTGGTAACGAGACGCCGCCGCCAGCAACCCCGCCGCCAGCGCCTAGCAGTCTCGCCAAATAAGGCCTCGACCTTGGAAGAAATACACCCGCCTCAGTCTGCTCTGAGGCGGGGTTTTACTGTTGGTGAAGCTAAAAAAGAGCGCTGACTAAGCCGAAGCCGGTCGTGGTCACGCTCGCGGAGCTCGACCGTTTTACTCGAGGACAAAACCTACGCGTTCATCCTGGGGTTAGCAATCCTCATTTCACTCGCGCATAGGCATAGCGCGTTACCGGATTCTCCGGAGGATAATCGGTTCGGATTAGCAGGGTCGCGCCTCCTGGCTGATTCGTGGTCGCCGGTGTAACTATTACCTCCAACTCTTTACCAGGCCGGATCTCACGCAGTTCTAGCTTAACCGCTGCATTGTCGGCCTGGACTGAAACAATCTTTTCCGGGATCTCGTCCGGGACCACAATCCGAACTGTCTTGGGTTTCAGCTGATCGCCGACGCGCCAGATAACGAGCTCCGGATCAATCGTAATCGATTCGGGAATGGTGACGGTCATGCGCAGTATAACTGGCTGAGGCGGAATCCAGTCCGTTGTGACGACAATCCACTTTTCTTGGTGGCCGATGCGGCCGTCAAACTTTAACTTCGCCTCAATCTCCCCTGATTCGCCGGGAGCATACTCCTTCTTTTCCAGCAATGCGGTCGTACACCCGCACGACGGCCGCAGGTCTGTAATTTTGACAGATGAAGTTCCAACATTAGCAAATCGGAACTTGGCGATGATGACTTTATCCAACGGTTTTGCGGTAAAGGTCTGTTCAGGATTCTCCCACTTCAACTGGCCAAACACCGGAGTTGCAACCGCGAGGAGAAGAAATACCAGCAAGTTCAACGGGAACACGCGACTTGAAAATCGAATCATAAGCTGAAAGCCTTTGGGAAGCATGGAGTGGTTGCGATTTCTCGGGTTTCCAAGGAAAGAAGTGTCTGACCAAATTTGTCAATTCTTTCTACAGTGTCCAAGGTCTGGGCCAAGAACATGTTTTGATCCCCAAACACCGCGGTTGCCCCTGCGAAGGCGCTAGGTAAGTTCGTTTTGCCGCCAATGTAGGAAGGCGGATGCCATGACCGACAAAATATCTTTAAATCCGCTGCTCCAAGGGCTCACTAGCCGGGCAATGCCGGAACCTTGTTCCGTTGTCATTTTTGGCGCAACCGGAGACTTGACTCACAGAAAACTTGTCCCGGCTCTCTACAACTTGGCAGCTGACGGCGATTTGCCGCCTGGGCTGAGTGTTGTCGGATTCGCCCGCAGAGACAAGAATGACGAGATCTTTCGCACCGAACTTGAGACGGCAGCAAAGAAGTTCTCCAGGCAGACGATCAATGACGATCTCTGGAAGAATTTTTCGAGCGCGATCTATTATCACCGTAGCGAGTTTGGGGATGCTGATGGATATCGACGCCTCGGGGAACGGCTGAATCAGCTGGATAAAGACCGAGGGACGCGCGGGAATCGGCTTTTCTACTTGTCCGCCGGACCGGATCAATTCGAGAATATTCTAACGAATTTGAAGAGTTCTGGCCTCACGACACCTCCAGAGGGAGGATGGGCCCGAGTGATCGTGGAGAAACCGTTCGGAACGGATCTGAAATCCGCGACGCATCTCAATGCGACGGTTAGCAATTCATTTGCCGAGGATTCCACTTTTCGCATCGACCATTTCCTCGGGAAAGAGACCGCCCAGAACATCATGGTCTTGCGGTTCGCGAACTCAATTTTCGAGCATCTCTGGAATCACCGCTACATCGATCACGTTCAGATTACGGCAAGCGAGCAACTCGGGATAGAGAATCGTGCCGGGTATTACGAAGGGACAGGCGCCCTGCGGGACATGGTCCAGAATCATTTGCTGCAACTTCTGTGTCTGATCGCGATGGAACCGCCCACCGATCTTAGTGCCGATTCCATTCGGGACGAGAAAGTCAAGGTACTCCGGTCGCTGCGCCGGATCACGAATGAGGATGTGGCAATGCACGTTGTCCGGGGTCAGTACGGGGCCGGGTCGATAAACGGTCAGGCTGTCGGCGGATATCTGGATGAAAAAAACGTAAATCCGAAGTCGCTCACCGAGACCTACGTTGCTCTGAGGATTCTGATTGATAATTGGCGATGGGCGGACGTTCCATTTTACGTCCGGGTCGGCAAACGGCTGCCAAAAGGTGGAACGGAGATTGGGATCCATTTTAAAAACGCCCCCGGCGTACTGTTTAATCGAGATCGAGAAGGGGTGCGTGACGGTTCCCAAAACGTGCTCGTGATACGTATACAGCCGGACGAAGGTGTCTCGCTTCGAATGCAATCGAAGGTTCCAGGCGCGAATGTTCGGATTCAGCCGGTGAAAATGGACTTCCGTTACGGCACTTCATTTGGAAAGGCGAGTCCGGAGGCGTACGAACGACTTCTCCTGGATGCGATGGCTGGAGATGCGACGCTTTTTGCGCGAAGAGATGAAGTCGAGGAAGCATGGAAATTCATCGACGATATTGAGGACGGTTGGCACTCGGGGGCGAATCAATCCGGCCTATTTCGTTATCCTTCCGGAAGTTGGGGGCCGAGCGAGGCCGACCAACTTATCGAAAACGACGGGAGGGCTTGGCGGCGATTTTGAGAAGAAGTTGTCAGTTGGGGGCGGCTGGGCGCAGGGTGGAAAGTCGCATCAAAATAAAAGTCGCATCAAAATAAGTCGTATAGGACATATGGGTCGTATAGGACGTATAGCGCACTGGAAGGATGTCGTTCGTAGGTAGTTATCTCCGATATGCCTGAAATTGAGGAACTCGTTCGAGGGACACCCGTAGAGGTCTCCCAGATTAACCGGAAACTCAATGAGCTCTGGAAACAGGAGGCTGACGTATTGACCCGGGCCTCGCTCGTTAACTTTGCGGTTTATAGTGAGGCTCCGGACGCTTTAAGCGCGAATACCGAGCTGATGGCGGAAGTCACGCAAGAAAATGCATGCAGGGTTATTCTGTTGGCGGCAAATCGTGCTGCAATCAAGCAGCGAGTCCAAGCATGGATCAGTGTCCATTGCCATCTGTCCGGGGCCGGCACGAAGCAGGTTTGCAGCGAACAAATCGCCTTCCTCTTGGACGGGGATAGCCCCGACCTGATCAGAAATCTGCTCTTCAGCCACCTGGACTCGGATCTACCACTTTATCTTTGGTGGCAGGGACAGTTTTCGAACCAGATCGATCAACAACTCTGGCGATGGGTTGACCGTTTCTTCTTTGACAGCCACTCCTGGAGAGAACCGGCTCAGCAGATCAAGATTCTGCGCGGCTCAGTCGCATCAGCTGGCGCGCGTTGTGTGTTGTGCGATTTAAACTGGCGTCGTTTGATCTATTTCAGACTCGCCGTGGCGCAAATGTTTGATCATCCGTGGGCGACACAACGCATCGGTTCAATTCGCGAACTGTCGATTTTTCATAACCCGGAATATTGGACCACTGCGGTTTTGTTCGTTTGCTGGCTCGCGGCGCAACTGGGATGGGAGTTGGAGGAAAAGAGCGATTTCGAGTACCGGTTCAAATCCGTCAAATCGGGATCCCTTGTTGTGGTTAAACTCGAAGGACTTCCCGGACCATGGATCCGAGAGATTAAAATCAAACTGGACGATGGAAGACTGGAAGTGAAAAGAGGACGCGATTTTCTCGAGACATCGTTCAAGGGTGAGTTGAATCTCACTCAGATGCTTCCCGTCGGAGGAACTTCGCTGCGAGCGCTGTTGCAGGAAGAACTGAGCAGAGGTGGCGAGCATCGGACCTATCTTGAGGCCTTGAAAATTGCCGAAAAACTTTGGGAGTAGCTCGAAAAAGCACTGTTGTTGTACAGTATCGCTCCAGTTCCCCGCCTACTAACCGATGAAAACAGTTACTTCCCTCAAAGCAGTTGAATCAAACGTACGCTCTTTGGTTGATGCCGCTCTGGAAGAGAGCGGTGGACTCCTTCGATTGGCACCCTGCTGGGTTCCAAGATCATTCTTGCAACCGGGTCGCAGACTGAAACTGCATTCGGACGATCTTTACGCCTACGGCCTGAATCGCGGGGGGATCGACGAACGCTGGTTCGCTTCAACAACGATCGCGGCGAACGAGAATCGAACACCGGATGAAGGTCTTAGCTATTGCGTGTTTGGCGATAGCCGTTTCACCCTTGCCAATGCGGTGGAAGAAACCGGCGCCCAGCTAATTGGCGATGCGCTCTGGCAGAAGTATCAGCGGTGGCCGGTGTACTCGAAATTTTTCGATAACATGGGACCGATCCCGCATCATATGCACCAGTTCCAGGAACATGCCCGTCTTGTCGGTCAGGAAGGGAAACCAGAAAGCTATTATTTTCCACCGCAGCACAACTACACCGGGAACAATTTTCCCTACACCTTCATGGGGCTAGAACCGGGGACGACAAAGGAAGATGTCAGGCGCTGTCTGGAGAATTGGAACAAGGGAGACAATGGAATCCTGGATCTGTCGAAAGCCTATCGTCTTAAGCCGGGGAGCGGTTGGCTGATTGGACCCGGAATCCTGCACGCGCCAGGGTCTTTGTGCACGTATGAACCGCAATGGGGTTCAGATGTGTTCGCGATGTTTCAGTCCCTGGTGGAAGGACGCGAAGTGCCGCGCGAATTGCTCGTGAAAAATATTCCGCCCGATAAACACTTCGATTTGGATTTTATCATTAGCGAATTGGACTGGGAAGCGAACGTTGATCCTTACTTTAAGAACAATCACTACCTGGAACCGGTTCCTGTGGGTGATTCAGAAGGGTATAAAGATTCCTGGATTGTTTACGGGAAGGTTAACGGCGAACAGCTTTTTACTGCGAAAGAATTGACGGTGGAGCCAGGCGCGAAGTGTGTCATCCGCGACAATGGGGCATACGGCCTGACTGTGGTGCAAGGGAGCGGGAAAATGAACAAGCTCACGCTCGATTGCCCGAAACTCATCCGGTTCACGGAGCTCACCGAGGACGAAGTGTTTTGCACGGAATCCGCGGCCAGGGAAGGGGTTACCTTTGAAAACACGAGCGACGTCGAAGACCTGGTTGTCCTGAGATATTTCGGACCGGACGTCAATCCGGAAGCGCCGGACATAGGAAGTAAGAAGTAAGAAGGCAGAAGGAAGAAAAAAGTTTCGCGTCGCGGTGAGTCGCCGGTGATCCATCGGCGGCATTCCCGTTTTGGTTGTTCCCGTTCCCAAGAGACGGCAGGCATGCAGTTTCCGTTTTTCTGCCTTCTTACTTCTTAATTCTGCCTTCCCAACGCGAGGCTTCCCAGAATTCGCAAGGTCTGTTCGACGTTGCTCTTCATTGTGTAACGGTGGGCGAGTTCCGAGCATTGCTCACTGGCGGATTGGCGGCGTCCCGAGTCAAGCCATTCTTCCAAGGCTTGACGCAGTGCAGGAATGTCGTCAGCGCGTCCGATGATTGTGCCGTGGACCCCCGATTCGATGATTTCTGCGAAGCCATTCGTGCCAGTCGTGATGACGGGCAGACCGTATGAAAGTGCTTCAAGGCAAGCATTTGAGAAAGGGTCGTAGACGGTCGGCAAGACGAAAAGGTCCATGGCCGTCAGAAGTGATTGCATATCACTGACAGGACCGAGCAACCGTAGTTTTCTCGAGGGAGCGTAAGCCTGCTTTTTTCCTTTTCCTGCAACAAGCAACTGAACGTTTGGGCTGGAAATTCCATCGACAGCCTGGATGGCGTACTTCAGACCTTTTCGATGCCAACCTGAGCCGGCGAATAATATGGCGACATCTTTGTCGCGGAGTCCCCAATGTTGACGCATCTCGGTTCGGGATTGCGGTTTTCGCTTGAAGTGCGTATCCGGCAGCCCGTTGTAGACAACGCTGATTTTCTCGTTGGGATAACCAAAGGCACTCGCGATCTCGTTTTGCACCATGCGCGAATTGGCAATGACATGCCGCGCGCCGCTTTGCTCGAACATGTTGCGCTCCAACTCCAGAATTTCGCCATGCTTCCGGTTCATGAACCGGAAAGCCGCACGCCAGCGCGGTTCGTGGGCGACGCGACGTTCCAGCCAGAGTTTGTGGACTCCATCTCCGGCTCGGTAACAATCGCACTCTAGAATTCGTTCGAGACTGTAAAGTGTCTCGTCCGGTTGACCCATGGCTTGCACTGCTTTGGCAAACTGTTTCGGACTGGTGGCGCGGACTCGGACAAGTTTCCCATATTGCCACTCCGCCAGAGGCCAATCCGTGGTCGAATAGAGTGTCGCTTGATGCCCTTCATCCACGAGCGCCCGGCCAAGTCGCTTGATGTAACTCTCCGCGCCACCGGTATGAGAAAATCCGCGTCGAACCAGGCCAATTTTCATGCAGAAGAAACCACTCGAATGACCAAAGAGAACACAAAACAGCAAGATAGCGAGTACAGCGTGTTGCAATACGGGATAGTCCTGAGGAGCCTGGCCTCGCTTTATCGTCCTCGTTCGGCGTTCACGGTTCGGCGTTCGGCGATTTCGTGGATTCTGCTCAGTGACCCGCGAAGCTTTCGAGAACAATCCGTATTAGGATCGCACCAAGTGTCGAAGCATCGCCTTAAAACCGCCGAACGCCGAACCGTGAACGCCGAACGCCCAATCGAGTACGAGCGCGAGGACGATCACGCGTACGATTCGTTTTGGGATCGCGCCAGCAGCGAAGCATCGCACCAAAGCCGTTCAAAGCGATGGGGGGAAAGAATTTTCGGGCGCTGTGTAAGGAGTACGGGATCAGTACCAAGACAGGGTACAAGTGGAAGGAGCGATATTTGAACCGAGGGCCGTTTGGGGTGGTAGAGGAGTCGCGGCGGCCGAAGAGTCAGCCCGAAAGTCTAGGGGAAAGGGAGCTGTGTGAGATGATCCGGCTCAAGAACGCGCATCCAAACTGGGGCCCAAGAAAGATCCGGGAGTTGTATGTGAGGAAGCACGGGCAAGCAGCGAGTGAGAGCAGCTTTAAACGGGTACTGGAACGCAGTGGGCTGACGCAAAAACGCAAGCGTAAGCAGGTCAGAGAAAGCGGGCGATTGAGCGCCGGGAGGAGAGCCCAAGGACCCAACGAAGTGTGGACGGTGGACTTCAAAGGGTGGTGGTGGAATGGGATGGAGCGATGCGAACCGCTGAGCGTGAGGGACGAATATAGCCGCTACGTGCTGGAATTGCGTGCGGTGGAGAACGCGCGCACGGAGACTGTGCGCAAGCACTTTGAGAGCCTCTTTGAGCGACATGGGCTGCCGGAGGCGATCCGAAGCGATAACGGCAATCCCTTTGCCAACGTGCAGGCCATCTATGGACTCCAGCCGGCTCTCGGCGTGGTGGGTGGCCCTAGGCATAGAGTTAGAGAGAGGGCGGCCCGGGCACCCGCAGGACAATGGAGCGCACGAGCGGCTGCATCGAGACATCAGCGTGCAGCTGGAAGGCTGTGGCAAGGGCGAACAGGCCAGTCTGGATGTGTGGCGCCAGGAGTTTAACTACCAACGGCCGCACGAAGCCTTAGGGATGCGTTGCCCTGGAGAGATCTACAAGAACTCGAGCCGGCACTACGAGGGAGGGGTCGAGGAGCTTGACTATGGGCCGATGCCCACGCGGCGAGTCAACAAGAATGGGTGGATCTGCTGGTGCGATCAGAAGCTGTTTTTGAGCTCAAGCCTGGCAGGATGGTCGGTCGGGTTAAAAGCTGACGCCCAGGAGCGGATCGAAGTCTGGTATGCAAAGATTTTATTGGGCTGGATCGAGCCCTCGAGCGCGAATTTTGTTCGGTAGTGTCAGCTTTTTCGTGTGTGGATCTGTTTTTCTTAGTTCGTTACTGGCTGAAGGTGTGTTGGTTTTAGCGTGTTAAGGTTTGTTAGTCGAGGGCATCCAGACTTATCCATAATCGCCCCGGGACGGCGTGCTGCGAGAATGCCCGGGACGGGTTCGTGACGTCGCAGCAGCAGGGCGGCCCGGAAAGAGGCGATTGTGGGTAAGTCGCGTATTGGAGCCAAGGCCCTCCGGAGCCCACGATTTGTCTTTTTTTCCGCCCGATTTTCTCGATCGCAAGATGTTGTATGCGATTCATTTTTCTTCCCACCCTCAGAGCTCGGCCCCCGAGAAGCGTTCCCCGAATTGGATGGCAAACTGGGCAGCGGCGGCTGTCCAGGTCACAGGCGGTTTTTGCCACTTTTTGGCTATGTTGCGCAGCACCAGGTAAATGAGCTTGGTCGCCGCTTCGTCGCTGGGGAAGTGCCCTCTGGCCTTGAGCACTTTGCGTAACTGCATGTGCAGACTTTCAATGGCGTTAGTGGTGTAAATGATTTTTCTCACCTCCGCCGGAAAATCGAAAAAGGGGATCACTTGCTCCCAGACTCTTCGCCAGCTCTGGGCAATGGCGGGCAATCGTTTTCCCCAGGGACCGGCGGCAAAGTCCTCCAGCCGTTTGGCTGCCACTTCGGCCGTCTCGGCGTTGTAGATGCGTTTGAGTTCCCGGGCCACCGGCTGACGCTCTTTCCAATTGCAGAAGGAGAGCGAATTGCGGATCAGATGCACGATGCAAGTCTGCACCCGGCTCTCGGGGAAGACCGCCGTAATCGCCTCCGGAAATCCTTTCAACCCATCGATCACCGCGATCAGGATGTCCTCGAGCCCGCGATGTTTCTAGCTCGTTCATTACTGCCAGCCAAAACTTGGCTCCTTCAGTCTGTTGGATCCAGAGCCCTAGTACTTCCTTGGTGCCATCGCGCTGAATACCTAAGGCCAGGTAGACTGCCTTGTTTTTAACTGTTCCCTCGTCTCGGATCTTGACATCGCAAAGCGTCGAAAAACACCACCGGATACATCCTCTCCAGGGGCCGGCTCTGCCACTCCACGACGTCTTGGAGCACTGAATCGGTTATCGTGCTGATCAAATCCGCTGAGACCTCCACCTTGTATTGCTCTTCGAGAAAGCTTTGGATCTCTCTAACCGTCATCCCTTGGCCGTACATGGCGATGATCTTCGAATCAAAACCTCCGAAGCGACGTTGCCCTTTGCGGATGAACTTTGGAGAGAACTCTCCTGTCCGGTCTCTGGGAACCTCGATCTCCAAGTTCCCATCCTCACTGACCAGTGTCTTTTTACTGGTCCCGTTGCGATGGTTCTCTCTGGCCTGACCGACTTCGAGCTTGGGCGCCTGGCCCTTCTCATAGCCAAGATAATGCGTCATCTCGGTTCCAAGCACCCGTTCGTAGAGTCGCTTGGTCAGCTCTTCCATAATCCCTCCAGCGCCGGTCAGGTCCTCAGGCTTCTGATAATCCTTCAACAGCTCTTCGATGATCGCTGGATCTATCCCTGACTTCTTCGGTTCTTTGGCTCCTTGGCTTTCTTTTTTTGCTTTGGTCACTTCCATCTCTTTATCTCAGGTTGTGACCCACACACAATTTTTCCGACACGCTCGCCGATATCGGCCCGAACAAAACCAACCAAGCCAAGAACAAAAAGCGAAAGTGCGGCTTAAAAGCCGGATAGAACTAGAGAATGGGGCTCTGCCCCAAACCCCGATTCGGGGGGAACAGTAGAGCGGTCAAAAACAAGCAACCTTAAACCAAAAAGTGTTACCTATGTATTGACTGCGCCCTCCAACCCCGGAACCTCGAACCTCGAACCTCGAATCTCGAATCTCGAGCCTCGAACCTCGAACTCTCGAACTCCGAACTCCGAACTCCGAACTCCGAACTCCGAACTCCGAACGGTGAACGGTGAACCGTGAACCGTGAACCGTGAACGCCGAACGCCACCGGACGATCACGAGTACGAGTATTCTAATGATAAAGACCGCAACCAGAGGGTAGGGGTTTGCGTCGATCGGTATCCGGCGTAACCTTGCAGCGTTTGATGCAAAAAGAACCGAGTCATGTCCTGTACGCGACCTCTGCCCGGATCGGAGGAATTGGGCTCGATTCAGTTGCGCACGAGACGCTTCGCGGGATTAACAATCGGATAGGACTGGCGATCGCCTACGCGAACCGGGCCGGCGATCTTGATCCGGCAAAAATCTTGACGCTTCGATGGCACCCGGTGCGTCTTTTTTCGGGTCTTGAACGCAAATATTATTACGGAGCGAAGAAGAAGGTCCTGGACCGCGTCGCGAGCCGTTATCTCCGAAAAGGATCCTTCGACCTGTTTCACGGATGGTCCGGCGAATCAGTGGTCTCACTGCGGACCGCCAAGAAACTTGGTATCCCGTCTGTGCTTGAAATACCAACCTGGCATCGACACAAGGGAAATGTCGTGCCCCAAAGAACGGACGCAGAGATTCGCATGGAGAGCGCGCCTCTTCCGGAGCGGTGGCTGAATCGCCTTCTCACGAGTCGCCACCAATCGTTGGAAGAATATGAGCTCGCTGACTTACTCCTGGTTCTCTCGGAGAAAGCGGAGGAAACTTTTCGATTTGCGGGGTTTCCAAAGAGTAAACTTTTCAGGATGTCGCGAGGTGTGGATACCGAGCGGTTTCGGCCAGGAACTCCACCCCCTGTTTTCCGTGCGTTATTTGTGGGTGCACTGATCAAGCGGAAGGGAGTTCATCTCCTGCTTGAGGCGTGGAAAAAACTCGCACTTCCTCGAGCGGAGCTTTGGCTCGCGGGGCACCCGCACGCCGAGATCGAGCCCTATCTCACGGGATTGCCGGAGTCGGTGAAGATACTTGGATTCGATAATCGAGTGGAAGATTTGTATCGGCAGTGCAGCGTTTTTGTTTTTCCGTCCGAGTGCGAAGGAAGTGCGAAAGCGACTTACGAGGCATCGGCATCGGGACTTGCGCAGATTGTGACGCGTGAATCCGGGGATGTCGTCGTCGACGGGTTAAACGGAATTTTGATTCCGCCCAGGAATGGCGAAGCGCTGTGCCAAGCGATCCTGCGGCTATACCGTGACCCGGATCTGGCGTTGAAGATGGGCGCCGCTGGAAGGGAGCGAGCGGTCGAGCAATTCACCTGGGACCATTTCCGCGACCGGGTTTTGGAGGCGTATCGGGCTGCGATGGCAATTCGCCAGCCGCAACTCGTCTGATGAATTCTATTTTGGTGATCCAGCTGAAGCGGGTCGGGGACGTTATTGCGACGACGCCGGCTCTGCGCGCGCTCCGGAAACTCTATCCGAAGGCTCATATCACACTGTTACTTGCGGAATACTCTGCGGCCGTTGCCCCTGCCATTGCAGCGCAAATCAATGAACTCTGGATCTACAAGCGAGGCGCGTCGTTCAAGTTCTGGTTCGATCTAGCTCAAAAAGGTTTTGATCTCGCTCTCGATTTTACCGGAAACGATCGTTCCGCTCTGATCATGTTTCTATCAAAGGCCGCGCGAAGGATCGGATTCAGCTTCGTTGCGAAACGTCCAGCGCGTTCATGGGTTTATACTGGTCTCGTTGAGTCTTCCGTCCGAGAGAGGCATACGATCGATCATTATACTGACCTTGTTCGATCTTTGGGGGATATCGGACCCGATCAGGGGATGTTTCTAGAGCTGAACTCCACCATTGATCGCTCGGCGGAAACGCTCCGACGCGGAATCGGCGTTCCTGGTCCGTATATGGTGATTCACCCGGGATCAGCCCGGCACGAAAAATTTTGGCTTCCTGATCGCTGGGCGAAAGCAATTCAGTACGCGCGAAGCCGTTTGCTATTGCCCTGTTTGATCACAGGAGGCCCAGCGCCAACCGAGCTCCGGCATGTGGCAGATATTCTCGCCGAGTTGCCTGGTTCAACGGGGGTAATCAATCTTGCCGGGCGGATAGATTTCCTGCTGAGCGCCGCAATTATTCGGCATGCCACCTGTTTTGTCGGCGTGGACACAGCCGCGGCGCACGCGGCTGCAGCGTTTGGCCGACCCGAACTTGTTTTGTTCGGGCCAACAAACCCTTTCCATTGGCGCCCGAGACATGCCGCTTCCGTAGTCGTCCGAGCCGGGTACCCCGAACCACTCGATCATTTTGAACCGCGGCAAAAAGGGTATCCCATGACGGAGTTGTCGACCGAAAGTGTGATTCGTGGTATGGACACCCTTTTCAGGAATCTGGACGAGCATTAATCTGCACATCGGGCTAAGCATGGCAAAAAAAAGACCTTCCCCACGCGAATTCGTACGGATGCTGGTTGGGCCGTATCGGGATCTTTTTCCGTTTCTGCGACCACATTTGTTTCGATTCATTCTGGCGCTGGCTTTCGGGGCCTTTTTCGGCGTGATCTCCGGAATGATGCCGCTCGTATTGAATTACGTTAACTCACAGATCTTTCCGGGTGGCAGGAACAAAGTCGACATCCTCAAAGACGCCATGAACGGGACAGGCACTGGGATCGATTCCGTCATTCTGGTCTGCTCGGCGATCCCGCTCATTATCATCTTACGGAGCCTATGTGATTATTTGAACAGCTATTACATGGCCTGGGTAGCGCTACGCGTGCTGTCAGACATCCGGAGCAAGCTCTATTCTCATATCCTCAGCCAATCCCTGGAGTTTTTTAACCGCGAGCGATCCGGAAACCTTATCTCGCGCGTGGCAAATGATACCCGCATGGCGCAGACGGCTCTCACGAGCATTAGCAGTGACCTGATCAAACAACCACTGACGATTATCAGCGCGCTTGCCGTCCTTATCCGTCTGGATTGGAAATTCACGATCGTCAGTCTTCTTCTCTTCCCTGTCTGCCTCGTGCCAATCGTTTATTACGGAAAGAAGGTTCGACGCCAGGGGAAACTCGAAGAGGAACGGGTGGGATCCATCATGTCGATGCTGCAGGAAAGCTTTGCCGGCATCCGTGTGATCAAAGCCTTTGCGCGCGAAAAACGGGAATCAGAGAATTTCGAAAAGCTCAGCCATGAACAATTCAAAAGCGGTGTGCGCGTTCGAAAGGCAATTGAGATTGTGAGCCCGATGGTCGAGGCCGTCACATCCCTTGGTGTCGGTCTGGCGCTCTTTTACGTCTGGTATGCGCATCTCAGCGCCGCCAAGTTCCTGGCGCTTCTAGCCGGCATGTTCGTGCTGTACGATCCGGTCAAAAAACTCAGCCGCATTCACCTGATCATGCAGCAGTGTTTCAACGCCACGAATAATATTTTCGAAATCATGAATCGCAAACCGGCGATCCAGGATAAACCTGATGCGGTGGCAATAGGCCGCCGCAGCGAGGGAGATATTCGACTGGAGAACATTACTTTTCGTTATCGGCCCGGTTTACCGGCAGCCGTGCATGATTTGAGTCTGCATATCGCGCCTGGAAAATATTACGCTCTGGTCGGGTCCAGTGGTGCCGGAAAAAGCACGATTCTTTCCTTGCTGCTCCGATTTTATGAGCCGGAAGCGGGGATCGTTCGCCTCGATGGGCTGGACATCAACTCGCTGAAGCAGACTTCTCTGCGCGAGCAGATCGGCATGGTCTCCCAGGAGACTTTCCTATTTCACGACTCGATCTTGAATAATATTCGCTTCGGCCGATTGGACGCATCCAAAGAAGAGGTGATCGACGCGGCGAAACAGGCTTACGCGCATGACTTCATTGTGAATCAACCGAACGGGTACGAGACCGTGATCGGTGACAAAGGGTGTCTTTTGTCAGGAGGTCAGCAGCAACGTGTTTCAATCGCGCGCGCCCTACTCAAAAATGCGCCTGTGTTGTTGCTGGACGAAGCTATGTCGGCGCTCGATTCCGAAGCGGAACGAGAGATCCAGGCGGCGTTGGATCGTTTATCGGAGGGACGCACGGTCATCGCTATCGCCCACCGGTTGTCGACCGTACTCAAAGCCGATCAGATTGTCGTAATGGACCGAGGCGAAATTCGCGAGACCGGCACGCACCGCGAACTTCTTGAGAGTTCGACGATCTATCGCAGACTTTACGATCTGCAGTTTAACGTGCAAGCCGACGAATTAGCGGGAGTGGCGTAAGGAAGACTCGCCGCGAAATCGCGGCGGAGCCGCAACCAAATGACAATTGGTTCAAAGGTAGAATTGGCCTTCGGCCATCTAAGTGCAGTGAATTTCTCTTTCCTGATCCGGCCCAACAATGGTGGGATCGCTCGATTGACGAATGATAAGGCTTGTGGGGAGGATTGTCCGCAGCGGTCTCTTTTCCTCGAGCAACGCCGCCACGGCCGCACGTCCTTTTTCTTGGAACGGTTGACGCACGGTCGTCAGTTGCGGTGCGCTCATTTTCGCCGCGGGGATGTCATCGAAGCCGACCACGGCTAATTCTCCCGGAATGCTAAGTTGATACTTGCGCGCAACCTCCATCACCCCAAGGGCTAACCGGTCACTCGTCGCCAGGATCGCGGTCGGACGAAGTTTTTTCTTAAGGAAGTATTCCGCCGCAGTTCTGCCCCCCTCCTCGCTGCTCAGGGGACATTCCCATATTTCAACTGAAGTCTCAGGCCCCTCAGGCAGAAGGGCACGTAGATACGCCTGCATCCGACGCCGGGCTACTTCGAAGCAAGCTTTTTTTAAACGTTTCTTGTCGATTGGCCCAGTGTATCCATCGGCGTGCAATGGGAATGTCACAATGCCGATTCTTTTGTGCCCAAGGGCCTTAATGTGCTGCGCGCAGGCGCGGGCCGCTGCGCCATCTTCGATCCCGATAAACGGGACGTTGGGGAGCAGGAATTGGTCGACAACGACCATCGGCAGGCCCCGATCGACGAGCGTTTGGATGGTCAGCGCATCTTTCGGCATCGTGTAAATGATGAGACCGTCAACGGCGGCGCCCCGAATGATGCTCTCATAGTCTTCGCCACATTGCAGTAGCAGTAACCCGAGACGTCGTGCGCTACACGCTTCGGCCACCCCACTCAAGAATCCGGCGGCCGCTGGGTCTTGAAAAACATGGTAGAGCGGGGAGGCGTACACAACGGCGATGGAACCAGCAAAACCTCTTCGCAGCATCCTCGCCGCTGGATTCGGTCCCGAATAGTTGAGCGATCGCGCGGTGGCCAGGATTTTCTCCCTTAACTCGGGTGACAGCTGATCGGGCCGGCTAAATGCGTAGGAGACGGAAGCGACAGAAACGCCAACGACTTTGGCCACATCGGTTAGGGTGCCCCGGTCTTTCAAGGAAGGTCTCATTCGCGTGCAACTTAGCGCGATTTACTTAAAGCATTAAATTTCTTTTTGACTTCTAAACTTAAAGCATTAAGTATTGCTGCTGCCTCGATAGCTTAAGGACGCTACCCCCCACGGACGCTCGATATGGAACTACGGCATCTCCAATGTTTCTCAGCCGTAACCTTTTTCTCCGAAAGACCCGAACAGACAGACAAACATTAACCTTCCAATCCTATGTCCTTTCCTCCATTTCGATTTGCTATCCCACTGATTCTTCTTACCGCCTCAATACAATCCGCCCTCGCCTCTCCGGGCGCATCGGTTCCCTGGATAAGCTATTACTCCAAGGAAATGACTACCAACGGAACGCGAATGGGTCCTGGCTACCAGCCGTTCACCGTTGAGGCGGAATCCGCGGAGCGAAAATGCATTAAGCTCTCCGAAACTGGACAGTATGTCGAATTCAAAGCTCGCGAATGGGCTAATAGTCTGGTTGTACGATATAGCATCCCAGACACGGCGACCGGGGGAGGGTTTGATTCGACCATAAGCCTCTATAAGAATGGTGTGTTTGTTCAAAAACTTGCTGTCACCTCAAAATACTCCTGGCTTTACGGCTTTTATTCTTGGACCAACAATCCGTCCGACGGTTTTCCCCGAAATTTCTATAATGAAGTCCGGCTGCTGGGTCTCAATTTCGCGCCAAACGACAAAATACGTCTCCAGAAGGATGCAAGCGATGCGTCGCCTTACTATATCGTCACCCTGGTCGATTTAGAGAAGGTTCCGACTCCCGGAGCGATGCCGGCGACGGGTGATTGGCTTTCGGTCAAAAACGCTCCGTACAATGCAGCCGGTAACGGGGTCACGGATGATTCAGCCGCGATTGTTAACTGCATCAGAGATGCAATTATTCAGCACAAAAAAGTCTGGATACCGGCAGGTAATTACCTGGTCACGCACGACATCACCAGCACCATTCCAGGCGACTTGGGTTTACATGATGTCACGATTCAAGGTGCGGGTATGTGGCAAACAAACTTAGTCGGTGATCCCAATCTGTATTCCGATCAAACCCGCCGGGTACGCGTGATAGGGGGCGGCAGCAATGTTCATCTGGCTGATTTCTCGATTCAGGGAAAACTCAATTACCGGAGCGATCCGGAAGAAAACGATGGCCTCTTTGGTTCCTATGGCACCGGATCCACAATCGACCGGATTTGGGTAGAACATACCAAAGTTGGATTTTGGCCGAGTAACTCAAACGGATTGGTCATCCGTGATTGCCGTATGCGGGATCTGATCGCGGATGGATACAACCTGAATGTCGGGATGCGGAATACACTGGTATTCAATTGCACCGCCCGCGGCACTGGCGACGACTCCTTTGCCATATGGCCTACCACCCCTGATATTACGCAGGCGATTCCGGCTTCGCAGGTTTATGCTCCTGGGTATAACGTAATTGATCATTGTACCGCCGAACTCAATTTCGTAGCGAGCGGAGGCGCGATTTACGGCGCCCCAGGCAATCAGATTACAAACTGCTTGTTTCGGGACATCAGTGTTGGCTGCGGCATCCTGATCAGTGGGCTTTTTGGAGAAGGAACTAACTACTTCAGCGGGTCTACAACGGTCGCCAATTGCGATCTGATTCGCACCGGCGGCTATGATTCAAACACACCTGGATGGTGGGCTGGGCTCAGGCTCGCGATGAATTCCGCAGGAGTTACTAACGCCGGACTGCCAGGCCTGACCGTTTCGAATGTAAATATAGAAGACAGTCTTGCCTACGGAGTTGCAATCGAGGCTAGTCAACCGTTGGACAATGCGATCCTGAGTAATGTGCATATCGGAAATTTCGGCCTGGCGCAGCCTGGTTTCCATGCGGTTTGGGCTAATCCGCAGGCGGTGGGAAGCATGACCATCAAAAATTCAACGATCAGTGAGAAACCGAAAAATGAATCGAGCACTTTCGCATTCAACTTGAACAACGTCACGGTGAGCGAATCCCGTCCCGTCATTCCAACTAGCTTCACCGCCACCGAAGTCTGGCTCCGGCAGGGCACTGCTCAGGTTACCTTAAGCTGGCTTCCATCGCCATTTGCGACCAGCTACACCGTAAAACGAGCGACATCCCCTCGCGGACCTTTTCTCCCAATAGGCACCACGACGAGTAGCAGTTATGTGGATGACGCGCGCGGAGGCGGGTCCTTCTACTATGCCGTTTCCGGGTCGAATCAGTATGGGGAATCCTCTGATTCGCTGGCTGCGACGCCGGTTTTGAGCGACGGCATGACATTAACGGCAGGAACGTTTAAAGATGACTCCGTTCTTCGTTTAGTTAGTTCTCCCGGGCGTATCGCAGGCTCGGCAGGATTAGGTGAAAATACGCCCGCCGAGCAAACTGCGAACAGTTACCTGTTCCAAGGTTATAGTGACACTCTGGGTAGCTCCGGCACTTACTCAGGCAGCAATACGACTGGCACAATCACAGTCGGAAACTATGTGGGGCAGCGTAGTGGTCTCTTGTCCCAAGCCAACACCGGCGATCCGGCTTTTAACTCTGTTTTGAACAACGCGGTGAACGGTTCCACCCAAAACATTGCAGTTACACTAAACAACTTAACGGTTGGTAAGATCTACAACGTCTTATTCTTTGAAACCGACGCCGCAGATCAGGAACCTCGCGGTTTTGCTGTCGCCTCGGGGACGGTGCAAAGCCCTACCTTATGGTTCGCGTTCGATCCGAATCAATATTACGTAGGTTCTTACGTTCTTGGGACTTTTACTGCGACCAGCACAAATCAAACGTTCAATGTTGGCATCAGTTATACGAATTCCACCTACGCTCTGCTTTCGACCGTTACCTCGCAACTTAATGCGGTCTTAGTCGGGACACCAGACTCAGGCAGCGGTCAGTAAAAAACCTTGGTGAAGCGGGCCCGGGATGATGGCTTAGCCCGAAAAACTCACAAAAGAAGTAGCAAAGCGGCGTATTGGTTCTTTAAGGCACTGGTATCAAGACAGTTAACCTTAATCTGCCAAACGCCGCATCTGTGATGAATCTGCACGGCCTATTGCTGGCCTTCGCGTTTTGCGATTGCATCCTGAAGAAAAGCTCGGTGGCGTTCGCGGAAATGTTCAAGGCCTTTTTGTTGTTCGGGGTTCAGCCCTGGCTCGATTTCCGTCAATACGGCGTCCAGTGCGTCGCTGACCTGTTGCATAGACTGGATCTGGATAGACTGCATTTGTTTGACCGCAGATTCAACACGTGGACGAATTTTTTCGGCTTGCTCTGGAGTGAGATGTGCCGCACGCGTCAATCTTTTGGTCAAATCGTCAGTCCAGGTGTGATAATTGTGCTGAGAACCGGGTAACCCGGACCGGCGTATCAGTGAACGCGTGATCAGAGACCCGGTGAGACCGCCTGTCAGAAAAAGGACAGCGAATACCAGGATTAGTTTCCAATTGGATCCCATACGGAGTAGGCCATCTCGACTGCCGACTCCTGGTCATCGGATCCCGACGCGTTCGCCGTTTCGATGTTGATTCCCAGAACCGTTCCGAGGATGACCAGCGCGGTTGTCACAGATAATATCGATGCCCGAAGAAAGGCCTTGTTCTCTTGCAGGCTGATGCGGTGTCGTCTCAGGACGTTTTCGGCGAAGTCGGAAGGCATCGCGGGGTTCCCCACGCATTCCGCGTGGCGCGCAGCGGCAAAAAGCCGTTCAACGTTCTCTTCCTCTTTCATTTTTCCAGTCGTTTTACAGCGGTAGCGAGCTTTTGTCTCGCCCGAAACGCGGTAACCTTGACTTTAGACGGTTTCCAACCGGTCAGGTCACAAATTTCCGCAACTGATTTTTCCTCAAGGTACAGCCACTGGACGACGAGCCTTTCCGCGGGCTTCAAGACCAATAACAACTTACCCAATACTTCGCGGCTCTCTTCGGGGGATTGTTCCGGGGGTTGACTCGAATTTTCTTTGAGATTCTCCAGGATCGCTTGTTGGTCCTCGCTGAAGTCGGACCACCGGTACTCGGGACGATTCCGTTGTTTTCTCAGATGATCGATACAGGTATTGACCGAAATACGCGATACCCAGTGCTCGAACGGCATATCCGCACGGTACTGGTGCAACCGAGCGAATATTTTCAAAAAAATGTCCTGACACAAGTCTTCCTCCGATTCCCGTCTTGGTAGATGGTTCCGCGCGATCTTGAGTACCGAAGGATAAAGGCGTTTGACCAGCTCCCGGGCCGCCTCCTCGTCAGAAGTGCGGACGCGTGCAATCAGGTCTGAGAGTTCATCACGCTGCATTTTCAACGATGCGGTTACGATGCCGTCAAAGAGATTTGAATTTCCTGATTGCGATTTTGTGTGTTCATTCGTGAAAATGCGCGGCGAAAGTCACGCCAACATCAAAACTCAAATCGCAGAACATAAGGCCCACAATGTCAATGTTTGACGAATTCAGAGATTTTGCCTTTAAGGGAAACGTTATCGACCTTGCAGTCGGTGTCATCATCGGTGCAGCATTCGGCAAGATTGTGACGTCGCTGGTAAATAACATCTTCATGCCGGTCCTCGGCTTGATTCTCGGAAGAGTCGATTTCTCCAACCTATTTATCGTGCTGAACGGACAGCACGTAGCTTCGATCAAGGAGGCTTCCGACAAAGGAATACCGGTATTTGCCTACGGAATGTTTATAAACACGGTGATCGAGTTTCTGATCATCGCCTTCTGCTTGTTCCTGGTGATCAAGCAGGTGAACCGCTTCAAGAAACCGCCGGCCCCAGCACCTGCGGGTCCGACGCATGAAGAGGTTTTGCTCACTGAAATTCGAGATCTCCTGAAAGCCGGCCCGCGCGCCTGAGTGTGACCGGTCCATTCTCCCTCCAGGAAACTGCTCAGTAGCTTGCGATAACGACGGAAAGAGTGAACCGTCGAGCGCATCGCGGGCTATGAGCAGGTTCTCCGCCGGAAGAATGCTTTGCCTCATGCGAAATAAGCTGCCACGACGCACAGGATCAGCAGCAACAGGCACAATCCTCGAGCCAGCCACGACGGGCGTCCAGCAGAACCCCAGAAAAGGAGTACGCCCGCCACTACGCCCAGGATGATAATCGCGACAGCCAGCGCCATTGCCTTCAATCCGAAGGCTTAAAGCATGCCAGAGATGCCTTTTTAGACGTAAATTGTTCATAGAGAGCTCCTTAAATTCAAGCGAATGGACTAGATTATCCCCCAGAACATGCAGTGTGCACGCCGGTGCGAGCGTCATGCATGATACTGCAACCACCAGTATGCGGTGTCGCCGTCTGGGAGTATCGGCGTGTCGGCGAATACTTAGTTAGAATTGATCGTCTACTTGCTCCGCTTTGGAAGAGTCCTGGAGATACAAGGAACAACACGTCCGTGGCAAGCCCTTGCCCGCCGAAATGTCAAACATTTGATGTCGCCGCAAAGTTGTGTGATACGATTTTGGAACATTTCACCCGTTCGGTGCTCTAATGTAAAAGGTGTTAGCGCGATTGAGCGCTGGACTAAGTTTTCAAAAAGAAAATCGTCATGCGTCATTTCTTCACTCGGGCGTTACGGTCCGTTGCCTGGTTGGCCGGGTTTGCGGCTCTGTACGCAGAACCGGCGCCAGCGCAGATCTACCATGGCACGGAGTTGGTTAAACCGGCCTTGATTGCAGATGTCAGCGGGATACAACCGGGTCAGAAGTTCCGGGTCGGCGTTCTCTACAAAATCGAACCCGGTTGGCATATCTATTGGAAATATTCAGGGGATTCCGGCATCCCGACGAAAATCGAATGGCAGTTACCTGCTGGATTTAAAGCAGGCGATCTGCAGTGGCCCCTCCCAGTTCGAGACAAGGAACCGGGCAACCTCGAAGTATTCGACTACACATCGGATGTATTGCTGTTCGCGGAAATGGAGGCGCCTGCTGTGCTGCCTCCCGGGCCGATTACGATTCAGGCTAAGACTGATTGGCTTGTCTGTCAGAATCTTTGCGTGCCGGGTAAGGCTCAGTTATCGCTGAACCTGACAGGAGGTGCCAATACTCCTTCGGATTCCGCGGCGTTGTTCCAGAAATTTGCTTCCCTTGTGCCGAAGGATCTTACTGGTCCCATCACGATGGGTTTCAGCCGTGCCGGTAAGAGTCTCGTGGCAGATGTGGGTGGAGTGCCTGCGGGAACGGCTCTCGATTTCTTCCCTGTCCCGTCTGCGGATTCAGTGATTTTGCATGTCACGCAAGCTGGGAGCAAACTGACCATCCCGATCGACACGGAGGTTAAGACGATCAATCGAATGAACGGCGTGCTGGTGGTCGGATCCGGAGACGCCCGCAAGGGATACGAGGTCACCGACAACACGGCTCTAACCCAGGCCGGGACCAGCAGCCAGACTTCGCCGGTGGATCTCGTCACAGTCTTGCAGATGTTGGGCTTCGCGCTTGTGGGCGGTCTCATTCTCAATGTCATGCCCTGCGTACTCCCGGTTATTTCGCTCAAGATCTTTGGATTTGTTTCTGAGGCTCATAATGATCACAAAAGGACATTCCGTTTATCGATGGCTTTTGCGGGTGGCATTATCGGCTGTTTTGCTGCGCTTGCAGCGATCGTGGTTCTCCTGCGGGCGCTCGGGACGCAGGTAGGCTGGGGATTTCAGTTCCAGGACTATCGATTCATCGTTGTGATTTCCTGCCTCGTATTTGCGTTTGCGCTCAACCTGTTTGGTGTTTACGAGCTCTCCGTTTCCGCCAAGGCGACGCACGGTCTCGCGAATCTCGCGGGCGAACAAGGATACCACGGCGCGTTTTTCCAAGGAGTGTTTGCGACTGTGCTGGCGACTCCATGCACTGCACCGTTCCTTGGGACCGCTTCGGCGTTTGCTTTTGCGCAACCGGGTTGGGTTACCTTCCTGGTCTTCTTATTTATCGGGATTGGCATGGGCTTGCCCTACGTTGTTCTGGCGTTTAACCCAGCATGGCTCCGGTACCTGCCGAAGCCAGGTGATTGGATGTTACGGCTGAAGCAGTTCATGGGATTTCTGCTGGTGGGAACGTTGCTCTGGTTGATGTGGATCCTGGGTCAGATGAGGGGAGTCAACGGCGTTGTCGGATTAGGGGCATTGCTCTTGGTGATTGCCGTGCTCGCCTGGATCAAAGGCTCGTACTGGACTCCAGTTTCCACCCGACGTTCGCGTCTGTTCGCTGCGGCCGCTATGGTTTGCGTCCTGATAACGGCTGGGTCAGCCTACCGGTTCGTTACCCGGCCCAGCCAGATGGTCTGGAAACCGTTCACAAAATCGAATCTGGAGGAGGCGCTTGCCTCTGGCAAACCGGTGTTCGTCGATTTTACAGCTGATTGGTGTATCACCTGCAAAGCAAACGAGCGCTTTGCAATCGATACGCCGCCCGTGCGTGATGCGTTCTCGAAACGGAACGTTGTAATCCTAAGGGCCGATTGGACCAACGGAGATCCAGAAATCACGCGGATTCTCAATCAGTACGGTAGAGCCGGCGTCCCGATGTACCTGGTTTATCCAGGCGGCGCCAAGGGACCGCAGCCGGTTCTTTTGCCAGAATTGATTACTTCTCAGACAGTCCTGGACGCGTTGAACAAAACGTAATGCAGTGCTGTCTTTAGCAAACACAGACTCGGAACGTTAAACTAAACATCATGATCAAGAAGTTATTTATCGCCTGCGCATTGTTTGCGGCTACGACAGGGTTGAGCTATGCGGCGGCCGAAATTGGGAAGGTTGCACCTGATTTTTCGCTGCCAGATACAAACGGGAAGACCCACACGCTCGCTGACTTCAAAGGGAAGTTTGTCGTGCTCGAATGGTACCAGCCAGATTGTCCATTTGTTGGAAAGCATTACCACTCCGGTAATATGCAGTCGCTCCAAAAGGAGTTTACCTCGAAAGGGGTCGTCTGGCTTTCGATCGATTCTTCGGCGCCCGGTGAAGAGGGAAACTACCCGGCCGATAAACTGAATGAATTTGCCGCCAAAGATGGTGCGGCCCGGACGGCGCTATTGCTGGATCCTTCCGGCGATGTTGGACGCTTGTATGGTGCAAAAACAACGCCCGACATGTACATCATCGATCCAAAAGGAAATGTGGTGTACAAAGGTGCAATTGATAACAAGCGGAGCACCGATCTTTCCGACGTCAAAATTGCGACGAATTACGTCAAGACCGCGCTCGACGCCGCATTGGCTGGCAAGCCAGTTTCCACGACTTCAACACAGCCCTATGGCTGTAGCGTGAAATACGCCTCGAAGTAAGGTACGGCGCGCGGCGGACCTGGCCGACGTCTCGTCCGCCGTAGCTTTGCGATGGTGGAAGCCGCAACTGCGGGGATGCGGTATCGGCGTGTGGGCGTACCGGCGTGTCCGCGAATACTTAAATAGAATGGTATCGTCCAGCGGGCGGGCTGGGGACGACCTCAAAATCCTCGCAGATAGACAAGATTTACAGTTTTCGCAATCGGAACGGGACGGCCAAAATCTGCGAGATCTTTAGCCGTCCCGCTTTCTCCGTACCCGGCGATTCGCCGACACGCCGATACCGCATCCCCGCAGTCGCGGCTTCCGACTTCGCTAAAGCTATGGCGGAGGAGACGTTGGATGGGTCCGCCGCACCCCGACTTTCCCTCTCTTTTTATGAAATCTACCGCTGATCCCGAATTCTATGCCGTCTGTGGCCGCGTTTTTCTGGTCTTGCTTTGCAGGAGCCGCTCCATGTGCTACGGTGGGAGGTCGTTTTAGTCTATGGCACAATCAGATCCCAGGTCTTCGAAGGACAAGAACCCTCGAAATTTCGGCAACGATAACAACTTCAATTGGCGCGGAATACTCCTGTTTGCCTGCGCAATTGCTCTGTTAGGCGGGTTTTTGTTATCACGTAACGGCAGCTACGGAAATGTTGAAGAGATCAGTTTTACCGATTTCGAAAAATACCTCGACGAAGGCCGTATAAGCAAAGAAGAGCCGCTTCAGTTGGTCGTGACTGAAGGGCGTTCGACGCAGACGTTGCGCGGAGCGTACGACAAAACCAAAAAACCCTCTTCTGTGACCGGCGCTCCTGATCATTTCAAGACCACGGTCTTCATGGAGTACAACAAGGACCTAAAGACCGAGCTGGAGAACCGCGGCTACAAAGTCGACATCAAAGCCGATTCGGATGTCATGGTCTCCGCGCTTCTTCAATTTTTACCGATCGCGCTCTTTTTCCTGATTCTCTATTTCTTTTTCCGGCAACAGATTCGTAATGCCGGAAAAGGCGCGCTTAACTTCGGCAAAAGCAAGGCCAGAATGTTGGCACGCGACCGGAACCGCGTGACTTTCAAAGACGTGGCCGGCGTCGAAGAGGCAAAGGAAGAGGTTCAGGAGATCGTCGATTTTCTGAAAGACCCAAAGAAATTCCAGAAACTCGGGGGCCGGATTCCGAAGGGTGTTTTGATGGTTGGACCTCCCGGGACCGGTAAAACGCTCCTGGCACGTGCCATCGCGGGCGAGGCGGATGTGCCGTTCTTCAGCATAAGCGGCTCGGATTTCGTTGAGATGTTCGTAGGCGTTGGAGCTTCGCGGGTTCGCGACATGTTTGAGCAAGGTAAGAAGTCCGCTCCGTGCATCATTTTTATCGATGAAATTGACGCTGTCGGCCGTCACCGCGGACACGGATTAGGCGGAGGTCACGACGAGCGTGAGCAAACTCTGAACGCGTTGCTCGTCGAAATGGACGGATTTGATACGCAGGAAGGCGTCATCATTATCGCCGCAACGAATCGCCCCGATGTCTTGGATCCGGCGCTGTTGCGTCCTGGTCGGTTTGATCGCCAGATCACCGTGAATCTTCCCGACGTCAAGGGACGCGAAGAGATCCTTCGAGTTCATTCAAAGAAAGTAAAGCTTGCCGAAGGAGTTGATCTCGGAGTTGTGGCCCGCGGAACACCGGGCTATTCGGGAGCTGAACTTGCGAACGTAATCAATGAGGCGGCTTTACTGGCTGCTCGACGTGGGTTGAAGGCCATTACAATGGCTGAAATGGAAGAAGCTCGGGACAAGGTTCGATGGGGTAAAGAGCGTCGAAGCCTCGCGATCAGCGAGAAGGAAAAGGAAAATACAGCCTATCATGAAGCAGGGCATGCGTTGCTGTGCGAGGTGCTCGAACACACTGATCCGCTTCACAAGGTGACAATTATTCCACGCGGCCCTTCCCTCGGTTCAACGATGTACCTTCCGCTTGAGGACAAGTACACGAATCGTAAGAACGAGCTGCTTGATCGGCTGGTTGTCATCATGGGTGGCCGTGTTGCGGAAGAGTTGATCTTCGGCGACGTCACAAATGGTGCCACTGGAGACATTCGAATGGCGACAGGCATTGCGCGCAAAATGGTTTGCGAGTGGGGAATGAGCGAGCGCCTGGGTATGGTCGAATACGGGGAACACGAAGATTATGTCTTCCTCGGACGAGACATTGCACGTTCCCGAGCCTATAGCGAAGCAACTGCCCAGGAAATTGATCGTGAGGTCAAGAGGCTCTGCGACGATTCCTACCAGCGCGCGCTTAAAGTTTTAACACAGCGCAAAGAGACGCTTGTGGCGATCGCCAAGGCGCTGCTTGAATACGAAACTTTGGATGGCAAGCAAATTCGTGAGATCCTCAATAACGGAAGGCTCATCAATCCACCTCCGCCAATCTCACCGGCCAATCGAGACGATCGTCCTGCGGAAGCAGCGCGTCCGCAACCGGAAGGTGTCGGTGGGTTAACAGAAGCACCAGCTTAGGAAGTTGTCTGTGCCGGTTGCCAGTTGTCAGTAGGAGCACAGACGGAACGGTTTTGTCCTCGATTTCCAGTCGTATGTGCGGAGAGTCCTGGCCGCAACAGGACTTATAACTGTCAACTGACGCCGACAAGCTCCGCTCGACGGCTTGGCTCATGCAATCCTGGTACTTGGTATACCAAGAATGTTCTCATTGACGTTGAATCATGAGCCCGATTAATTGGCTCTGTTTAATAAACTTAAAATTCTGAGAGATAGTAAACGATGACCAAAATTGGAATTAATGGATTCGGGAGAATAGGGCGTCTGGTTTTTCGAGCACTCGTCGAACAAGGTTTGCTCGGCACAGAGATTGACGTAGTTGCTCTGAACGACCTCGTTCCTGCGGACAATCTTGCCTATCTGCTGAAATACGATTCGACGCAGGGCCGGTTCCAAGGTGAAGTCTCCAGCGAGAAGTCCAGTCCTGATCTCGAAAGCGACGACACACTCGTTGTGAATGGCCACAAGATTCACTGCTTGGCTGTAAAAGAGGGTCCGTCGGAGCTTCCCTGGGCAAAATTGGGTGCGGAAATCGTGATCGAATCGACCGGCCTATTTACCTCTGCTGATAAAGCAAAAGGGCATCTCGACGCCGGCGCAAAGCGAGTACTGATCACTGCTCCGGCAAAGGGTGAGGATATCACGGTCTGTATCGGCGTGAATCACGAAAAGTACGATGCATCGAAACATCGCATCATTTCAAATGCGAGCTGCACGACAAACTGTCTGGCTCCTCTTGTCTACGTTCTATTAAAGGAGGAATTCGGCATTGAGGAGGGCCTCATGACGACAATCCACAGTTACACCGCCACACAAAAGACCGTGGATGGACCTTCCCGCAAAGATTGGAAGGGTGGTCGTGCTGCCGCCATCAACGTGATTCCATCGACCACCGGTGCGGCGAAAGCCGTCGGTTTGGTCTGTCCGGAAGTGCAAGGGAAACTCACCGGAATGTCGTTTCGTGTCCCAACGCCCGCTGTTTCAGTTGTCGACCTGACCGTTCGCACAGTAAAGGAAACGAGCTACAAGGAAATTGCTGCAGCGATGAAGAACGCCAGCAATACCTACTTGAAGGGCATTCTCGCTTATACAGAGGACGATGTCGTCTCAACGGACTTTCTGCATAGCTCTTACTCCAGTATTTTCGATGCCACTTCGGGGATTGGACTGAATAGCCGGTTCTTCAAACTGGTCAGTTGGTACGATAACGAATGGGGTTACTCGAACCGATGTGTTGATCTTCTGAAGCACCTCCTGTAACCGGAGCCCCAAATATGCCAAAACTATCGGTGCGCGACCTTGACGTCAAAGGTCGTCGAGTGGTGGCCCGTGTTGATTTCAACGTTCCTACGGAAGAGATCGACGGAAAAGTTCGAATCACGGATGATACTCGAATCAGGGAAAGCCTTCCGACCATTGAACTTTTGCGTGCGAAGGGTGCCAAGGTGGTTTTGCTTGCGCATTTTGGTCGCCCGAAAGGTCAACGCAATCTCAAGTATTCTCTCGAACCGGTTGCGGAACACTTGATGCAGATGCTTCCACCGCCGGTCAGCTTCAGTTCGGAAGTGATCGGCCCCGAGGTGGAAGCCGCGACTAAAGCGTTGCCCGATGGCGGCGTGCTTCTAATTGAGAACGTCCGGTTCTACAAAGAAGAAGAAGCGAATGACGACGGATTCGCACAGGCCCTTGCCAAGCTGGGTGATGTCTATGTGAATGACGCGTTCGGAGCAGCTCACAGGGCGCACGCGAGCACCGCCGGCATTGCTAAGTTCCTGCCGCAAGCAGCGATGGGATTGCTGATGGAGCGCGAGCTTCAGTATTTGCATGACGAACTGGCAAACCCGGATCGTCCGTTCCTGGTGATCCTCGGTGGGTCCAAGGTTTCTGATAAAATCGAAGTGATCAAGGCGCTGATGTCCAAGGCGGATGTCTTTCTCATTGGTGGAGCGATGGCGCACACTTTTTTTAAGGCCATGGGTATTCCGACCGGCGCGAGCCGGGTTGAGGCGGACAAGGTTCACCTGGCGGAAGAACTCCTCGCGCTCGCGAAAGAAAAAGGGATCAAATTCCTCGTGCCAGTCGATAGTCTTGAAACCGATGAGTTCAAAGCAGGTGCGAATACGCGGAACACTCCCTTGCTTTCGACTGCTCAGGGCATCAGTGACGGTTGGCAAGCGGTTGATATCGGCCGGGAAACTATAGCTCTGTACAAGGCTGAAATCGCGCGGGCAAGATCGATTGTCTGGAACGGCCCAGTCGGAGTTTTTGAGATACCTGACTTTGCAAACGGTACCAGAGAAATCACCGCGACATTAGCCGAGTCCGATGCAAAGACAATCATCGGCGGCGGAGATTCCGTGACGGCTGTGAAACTTTTCGGATACGCGGATAAAATGACTTTTATCTCCACGGGTGGGGGCGCTTCGCTTGAATTGTTAGAAGGGAAAGAACTCCCTGGAGTCGCAGCTTTAACGGAGAAATAGCCATGCGAAAAAAAATTCTGGCGGCAAACTGGAAGATGAACCTGACGCAAAGTGAGGCTGAATCTTACTTTGCGACTTTTGTTTCCGAGATCGGAGAAGTGGACGATGTCGAAGTCGTAATCATCCCTCCATTCACTGCTATCCCCGCACTTGTTTCGGCTTCGGAGAAAATGCCTAGTGTCCGTATTGGTGCCCAGAACATGCATTGGGAAAAGAGTGGGGCATTCACCGGTGAGGTGAGTGCCTCGATGTTGCGGGCGCTTTTTGTGAAGTACGTCATTCTAGGTCATAGCGAACGACGATGCTTATTCGGTGAAACAGACGAAATCGTGAATCGAAAAGTGCGCGCCGCACTGGATGCGGGCCTGCGCCCGATTCTTTGTATTGGGGAGAGCCTCCAAGAACGCGACTGCGGTAAAGTGGAAGAAGTCTTGGCAACGCAAACGCAGAAGGGTCTAGAGGGTGTATCCCAGAAGGATCTGCCGGAGATTGTCATAGCATACGAACCTTGCTGGGCAATTGGAACCGGGCGGTCGGCGACGCCCGCCGAGGCCGAAGATGCACACGCTTACATTCGATCGGTCCTGTCCAAACTTTCAACCCAGGCAACTGCTGATCGCATAAGGATTCAATACGGAGGCAGCGTGAAGCCGGAGAATGCCGAAGTATTGATGCGTCAAAAGAACATTGACGGCGCTTTGATTGGGGGCGCCTCGCTTGATCCGCGGAGCTTCGTCCGCATCGTGCGCCGCGCAGAGGCGGCGCTTGCTTAGCAGGCGAAGATTTCAATCTCACCAGAAGCCCACAGGCTGCCGGATACGAGGCGCGCCTTACCCATTGAGAGACGCCTATGATACATTCAGCTTCGTGATTTTGGAACGCAGATGTAAGTGATCCGCTTCAGATGGCGCAGATTACGCTAAAATCCTAATAGCACGAACGTTGCCGAACCGAAAGTATCATAGGCGTCTCGCCTGTGACCCCGGTTTTCGTCGGACGAGCCGGAACAAAAGCCATCCACTCCCTCCGCAAGCGCCTTGCGTTAAGTCAACGCATCTACGCCTCCTTCGTGTTCTTATCCTTTTGCGTCAGGCTTTGGAGATGGCTTCGGAGTAGCCACCGTAACTGCCACGCCGTTCGCCAATCCGTCCGAAGGATTGATAATCACTTGGTCTGTTTCGCTTAATCCTTCAGCGATCTGGAGTTTGTCCCCAAGGTCCCGATTGATTACGACTTTCCGAATTTCGACCTTTCCGTCCGGGTGAACGACCCCGACTGCCGGACCTTCCGCGCGGAACAAGAGCGCATTGGAAGGAATTGTCACAAGTCCGGTGCTGCCAACCAGTTTCAGTGTAATCTGAGCATATGCGCCCGGAAGCAACTCGTGGTTTTCATTGGGCACTTCGAGTTCGGTCAGAAGTGTACGAGAGCTCGGATCGATGGCCCCGGCGGTGTTGGTCACGTGCGCAGGGTATTTCTTGCCTGGAAGCTCGTTCAATGTCAGATCAGCCTGCACGCCTTCCTTCACAAAACGCGCGAATGTTTGCGGTACGTTGATGTAAACTCGAAGCGGTGATGTTTGTTCCATCCGAAACAATTGACCGCCAGAACCGGATGGCACGTACGCACCGATGTCGGTGTCTCGTTCCGTCACGATGCCGTCAAACGGCGCACGGACAATTTTGAAGTCCTCGAGTGCGGTTAGGGCGTTCACCGAGGCGGTATCGGCGTTGACTGACGCAACGCTCTGACGATAGGTGTCCGAGGCTGTGTCCATATCTTGAGCAGCGATCACTCGGCGATTAAAGAGGTCCTCGTCGCGCTTGTATGTGACCTCCGCCAAGTCTCGAGCGGCTTCGGCCACTTTGAGCTGCGCTTTCGCTTGGCTCCACTGTTGGTCGACCTGCGGGGTATCGATCTCCGCCAGGATATCGCCAGCTTTGACCATTGCCCCGATCTCGAAGTACCACTTTTTGAGGTAGCCGCTTGTCTGGGCGAAGATCGGCGCTTCGATGTACGCTCTGGTCTGACCTGGGAGCTGCAGTGGAATGGTTGTGGATGCGGCTTCCGGATGGATCACCGCCACGACCGTTTGGGAGGCTTCGTTGGACTGCGTTTGAAGATTGGTGGTTGCTGCGGTGCGGGATTTGATTCCCAGAACAGCCAACCCGATGAAAAGGACCCCGCCGACAAGAAAAGAGATCTTAACTCCTTTTCGACTGCTGGGGGGGTCGGTGGCTGGAGGCTTTTGTTCCAATGGCTTGGATTCTCTTAACGTACCCTGACTCATTTTTCTCTCCAAAAAATTTTAGCTGGCACTGTGAGCGGCAACGGGCGCCTGGCGGTTGTATCTGTTTTTGCGGACGATAGCGAACACTGTCGGGACGAAAAAGAGCGTTGCGACGGTCGCAAACAGCAGTCCTCCAATGACTGCTCGTCCCAGCGGAGCGTTCTGCTCGCCCCCTTCTCCCAAACCCAAGGCCATCGGTACCATACCGATGATCATTGCCGCCGCGGTCATCAGCACCGGGCGTAACCGAACGTATCCTGCTTGAAGTGCCGCTCGGTGCGAATCCTTGTACTCTTCCAACACTTCATTTGCGAATGTGACAACCAGAACGCTGTTTGCCGTTCCAACGCCCATACACATGATCGCTCCCATTAAGGCGGGCACGCTGAGCGTCGTCCCCGTGATAAAGAGCATCCAGACAATGCCCGCGAGTGCGAGCGGCAACGCAGTGATGATGATCAACGGCTCTGTCCAGGATTGAAAATTAACGACCATCAACAGGTAAACCAGCAGCATCGAGAAAATCAGACCGCCGATCAGACCTTCGAACGATTCTCTCATCGTTTGAACTTGGCCGCGTAAAACTATTCGGCTTCCGCGGGGCAGATCTTTTTGGGCGCCATCTAGCACTTTCTGAATCTGATTTGCGACATATCCAAGGTCTTTCCCTTCTGTCGCACCGTAAATGTCGATAACAGGCTGAATGTTATAGTGCGTCACGATCGGAGCCTCTTTGCCTCTGTTGAATTGAACGAGGTTTCCGAGAATCTGCGTCGGTGCGCCGGTTGCCGAGATGCCGGAAGTCGACGTACCCGTGCCCGTTCCTGCCGGGCCAAGAATCGGCAGGTTTTGCAACGAATCCAGCGAATTGATAGTGTACTGAGGCGATTGTGTATTGAGGCTGTAACTGACTCCATTTTTCGGATCGACCCAGAAATTTGGATTCGTCTGGACCGAACCGCTTAACGCTCCCAGTAGAGAATTGGCAACTTGGCTTTCCGTGATCCCGAGCTGTGAAGCGAGAGTCCGGTCGACGACAGTGTTAAGACGCGGCGTATCTTGCGGCTGCTGTACACGCACATCCACGGCGCCCGGGATCCGCGAAATTTGGTTAACAAGCTTGTATGCAAGCGCTGAATCCGCTGCAACGTTGGCGCCGATAATCTGTATGTCCAGAGGTGCCGGCAATCCGAAATTGAGGATCTGGGCAACGATATCCGCCGGCGGGAACGAGGTAATGACGCCTGGGAAATCGTTGTGAATGCGCTTACGTACCTTGCTAACAAATCGAGCCGTTGGATCATGTTTTGCGTCCAGCGATACAAGGATATCAGCGTCGGCTGCGCTCGCGACACCGGAGTTCGAATAAGTGAGATTGATGCCGCTATAGGGCAATCCGATGTTATCGATTATCCCTTTTAGCTGATCCTTTGGGATTTCCTGCCGTATCGCGACCTCCATCTTATCCACTTGCCGTGCTACCTCTTCAATCCGCGTTCCGCTCTTCACACGGACATGCAATGTGAACTGTCCGGCATCGACCGCCGGGAAGAAGTCCTGACCCAGCCAAGGAACCAGGACCATCGACACCGCAGCAAAACCGATGAAGAGTATGACGACAATCCGCGTGTTTCTTAAACACATCGCGAGCAAGTCACGATATCCTTCGCGAAACGAATCAAACCGACGATTAAACTCGCGATTAATCGCCCCGAATATTCCGAAAATTGGATTGCCTCGTTTCGCGGGCGCTGCGCCTTTTCCTCCCTCTTGGTTATGCTTCGCGTGATCTCCTCCCAGCCAGTACATCGAGAGAGTTGGTACAAGCGTTCTGGAAAGAATATACGAAGCGAGCATCGCAAAGATGACGGCTTCCCCGAGGGGCGCGAACAAAAATTTCGCGGTGCCTCCCAGGAAGAAGATTGGGACGAACACGATACAGATGCAGAGAGTCGATACGAATGCCGGGACAGCGATCTGCGCTGCGCCATCCAGGATCCCGTCATGCAGAGACTTCCCTTCCTCCAGGTGCCGGTCGATGTTCTCGATCGTGACGGTGGCGTCATCGACGAGAATACCAACTGCCAACGCCAATCCGCCGAGCGTCATGATGTTGATGGTCTCCCCCAGAGCCGACAAGACGGCCAGCGAGGAAAGAATTGAAAGCGGAATGGAGACCGCGATAATCAGTGTGCTGCGCCAACTTCCCAGGAACAGCAGGATCATCAGGGCCGTCAGGCAGCCCGCAATCACAGCCTCCTTGACCACTCCTTCGATCGCGGCGGTAACGAATATTGACTGATCGGCCAGAGTCTGAATGTTCAACCCCTCGGGCAGCGTCGGCTTAAGCCGCTCGACGAGCTGCTTTTCCCCTTGGACAATGTCCAGCGTGGAGGCTTTACCACTCTTCTGGATCACAACCATCGTTGCGCGTGACCCATCGAACCGGACGATGTTCGTTTGCGGTGTCGATCCGTCCGTCACACTTGCGATGTCCCTGATATAGACTGTCGTTCCATTAACGGTACGAATCGGGATGTCGCCGATTTCTTTGATCGTTTTTGGACTCGCGTTCAGTCCGATATCAAATTCCTGCTCGCCGATCTTGGCCGTGCCCGAAGGCAGAATAACGTTTTGCGCATTGACGGCATTAATCACATCGGCCGGAGAGATGCCCCGGGCCTGTAGTTGCTGATCGTCGATATTGATTGCAACCACGCGCTGTTTGCCACCGTACGGATACGGAACAGCCGCTCCTGGGACCGTGACGAGCTGTACCCGGAGGAAGTTGAGCGCGAGGTCGTTGAGTTGCTGTTCAGAAAAGTTGGCACCGCTCAAGCCGAGGCGCAGAACAGGCACGTTGGAGGCGCTAAAGCTCAAAATCAGCGGCGGAGTTTGTCCTGGAGGCAATTGCTTTAGAACTGCTTGAGAAGCGGCCGTCAATTGCGCCATAGCGATCGGAACGCTCGCGTTCGGTTGCAGGTAGATTTTAACGACACCAACGCCGTTGTATGTCGTGGATTCAATATGTTCGATGTCGTTAACGACGGTCGTGAGAATTCGCTCGAACGGCGACGTGATCCGGTTGGCAAAGTCCTCGGCCGGCATCCCGGTAAAGTTCCAGATCGCAGCACAAACCGGGATATTGATATCTGGAAAGATATCCTTCGGGGTCTTCAAGACGGAGAGAATTCCGGCGATCAGAATGAAGATAGCCAGAACAATAAAAGTGTACGGGCGCCTTAAAGCTAACTGGACGATCCACATAAATTATTTATTGATAGAGAAATCCAGATGCCTACTTACGCGCATTACCTGGGAACAAGCAAGGTTAGTTGACCAGTCGGTCATATCTTGAACAATCCGCGATCCCCGGGCCGTTACCATATTTTTCATTGGAATGATTCGCGCTTGTTCTAGGAGTTTTCGACTGGATCCGGTGTAAAAGGCAGAACGCAGAAGTAAGAAGGCAGAAGTAGGGGATGCGCTACGGCACGTGGCGTGAGCGATGGAAATCCTCTGCGTCTCTGTACGACAATGGTTGGAAACTTGTTTTTCTGCGAGGATTCCGAGGTCGTTCCCTATCGTTGTTCCCTCTGGGACTCTTCCAAAGCGGAGCAAATAGATGATGCCCATCTAACCAGGTGTTCGCCGACACGCCGATACCGCATCTATTTGGTTGCGGCTTTTCGCCGCGCCGTACTACCGGTACACTTCACGAAATTCCCTGGGGCTTCGTCCTTCGACCTGCCGGAACAATCGGGTGAAATACGATGGATCTTCGAATCCCAGCTCGTATGCAATCTCTGAAACGTTGAGATCTGAATGAGCCAAGAGCCTTTTCGATTCAAGTATCAGTCTGCCCTGCAGATGATCGGTCAAATTGCGGGCGGTCTCCTGGCGCACAAGCTGGTTGAGCCAACTCCGGGAGACACCAAGCAACTTTGCGATCTCCGACGCTGTCGTTAACTGGAATGGGCGAGCATTAAGCTTTCGGAGAAATCGAGCGGTTAACGAGGAATATTTCCGGAACGAATTCGACGCAATCTGAGCGTCAAGGCATCGCCGGATCTCAACGAAAAGCAGGCGCAATAGAGCGGCGGTCGCCGACTGATGGCCGATCCGTTTTGACCTGGTTTCCTCGTACATCCGCTCGCAATAGGACTGAACGATTTCAATCGAAGGTCCGCGCACTGATAGCACGTTCCGGATCTGTGCAGGATCGAGCGGCGGACATTCCAAAAAAAGGTCTACCGTGTGCCCCTCTGCCTGGAGAAAGTCTTCCTGAAAGGATAAAATGAATCCTGCGGCTCGATTTTTTTCCCCGAACGTATGAACCGCCCCGGGCGGAACGAAAACCAGGGCGAATGCTTCCACAGGCAAATGATAGAAATCAATGTTGAATGATGGGGCATCGCGGGTCATCCAAAATATCTGATAAAAGTCGTGCCGGTGCGGTCGTTCCCGGTTTTTTCGCAACTGCCCGGCTTCTTCGAACGTGCTAACGTGAAGCTTCTCAAACGCTCCCGTCGCATAGTCCGCGAAGCAGAAAATCGCAGGGACGGGGGTGATTCGATCAAAATTCGGCCTGGGACGATTTTCCACAAGAAAGCAATCGATTGACGTGTTTATGCGGCGCAAAGAATAACCGCTGAAGCGGTGTATCCGTGAAGAAAAGTCTTTCCGCCCACAGGGCCAATCTCGCCGTTACAGAAAAAGCCGGCCAAAGGGATATCTCCAAGCAGATTTGAGAGGGTTTCCGCGTCATGATCGCGCGTCCCGAACAAATTTTTGCCTCGGCCCGAACACGAGAAAAGCAGCGTAGCGATCGCTCCTGACAGTTTTTCTTTCACCTGTTCGGTCGCCATCACGAGCTCTTCGTGCGCGGACTTGGAATCGCGCAATTGAAACTGAACCGTTTGCCCGACTCTTGGATGCGCCGACACTGCGAGGGCACCGATTTGTGGGTCGGCTCCCAAGATATTGCGAATCAAAAAATCTCCCTGTTTGAAGTTGTCGATATACTCGGAAATCGCCAGTCCAAGGAAAAGATTGTTTCGCACCGCATGACGTTGTTCCGCGGGGATGCTCAAAAATGCCGCTTCCAATGCTTTGTAGGCCGGCAAATTACCTATCTCGAGAATCACGTTATCCTGCACCTTTGTAATAGGCGAGGCCTCACCGATCGGGCGACAGCCCTGGCTCACAAGCGAACGGACAGCGAGACCCGGTTTAAATCCGACGAGCAGGATCGGTGCATCGCTTAACTCTCCATCCTTCACCAGGAAATAGTCTGGATCGGTTGAACTAGCGAGCCCACCGAGCATCGGGCAAGCAGGATAGGCTGCGCCCCAGCTCTCCAACCAGCTTTCAAACCCGCTACAAAGTGGATTGACCAGGGCAATCCAGGAAGTCACCGCGTTTGCCGCGAGACCGGTTGCCGCGTGCCAGTACTCCGGCCCGATCGATTCTTCGATCTGCTCTTCGCTGACTTCGATCACAGCGAAGCTATCGGCTGGCAGCGACATGAGAGTCAGACTCAAACTAGGTTCCTGCTCGATCTCTGTTCGATTGGCGATAACACCCCACGCCGAGCATCCGACGAGTTGGGGAACGTGCGCATGCAGCCTGATCAATTCGAGCGCGTCCTCAAGATAGGGCCGCCACTCTCTGGTTAAAAATACAAATCCGAGGGAAGCGTTCGACCCAAGTTCTTCCCGGAGCGATCTCGCGATATCAATGACCGCTTTCTCCGAGTATCCACCGGCCAATATCCCTGATGCTGCTCTCGGTATCATCCGCAACACTCTACGAGATGCTCTATCGGATTCAAAACCTTCTCTGAGCCGTTTTAGTCTCTGCCCAACCATACCACAGCCTGGTCAGGAGCGAAGCAAAACTCCTGGCACCATGCATCGATTCGGTTGCGGCTTCCGCCGTTGCGAAAGCTATGGTGGACAGGTCGCCGCGCTGTGTTACTTCCGGACAGGAGACTTGAACACAAATGCGGATAGTCATTACGGGAGGCCCTGGCAGCGAGCCGATCGATCGGGTGCGATTTATCACCAACCAGTCGACTGGTGAATTGGCAGTCAAGCTCGCTCGACGGTTTGGAGATGCGGGGCATCGCGTCGAGTTGTTTTTGGGAAATGGCGCGATCTGGCGTTTGGAAACGGCCACCTATTTCCAGACAACAAATGATCTCGAGCGTCTGCTTAATAAGGTCGTACAGCGTGACTGCGTGGACTTGGTGTTGCACGCCGCGGCGCTTTCCGATTTCGGCGTTGGCGAAACGATCGTTTCCGGCAGACGATCAGAAGCTGCCAAAATCCCAAGCGACGCAGATTCCGTGCTGCTGCGTCTCGTGCCCTGTCCAAAATTGATTCGTCAGTTACGGCATCTGTTTCCGAAGGCTTATATTCTTGGTTGGAAGTTCGAACTGGACGGGAATCCGGCCGATGTCGTTGAGAAAGGTGTACACCAAATTCGATCCAACGAGACGGATGCCTGTATTGTAAACGGAGCAGCATTTGGTCCTGGATTTGGATTTTGCACTCCCGCAGGACTTGTCCAGACCATCCCCACAAGAGATTCCCTCGCGGATTGGCTGCTGGAGAGGCTTACGGCAGAAATTGCTCGGCGTGCTGCGGGGTTGGAACAATAGCCTGAGCGGCAGTTTGTATTCGATGAAAACTGTTGCATCCAGACTTCCATGAACTATCCTCGAAATTCTCGTCTTTCTGCGCGATTAGCTCAGTGGTAGAGCGCTTGCTTCACACGCAAGAAGTCACAGGTTCGAACCCTGTATCGCGCACCAATTCGGACCCTTTGTTACGCACGGTGCGAGAAACGGACACTTCAACTTGATGTTGCTAATGCTCATCTGGTGCGAATGTTGGTGAGATCAAAGTCGCTATGAGCTCAGCTTTCCGGTTTGTCTTGCGGATTGGCGTTGTCGTTTTTGTTGTCCTTTTCCTCGTATTTATCGCTCTTCAATTTTTTCGTCCTGCGATCTCGAACCCTCCCGCAGTCGCCGATTTTCAGGCGCCGGAGCCAATCAAAAAAATTATTCGAACCTCTTGCTACGACTGTCACTCAAACGAGACGAAGTTGACTTGGTACGATCAAATCGTTCCCGCTTACTGGATCGTCGCGGACGACATCAAGAAGGGCCGCCAAAATTTGAATTTTTCTGAATTCAGTAACTTGCCGCCCGCGAAACAGAAAGGGATTCTATACGAAGCAGTGAATCAGATCCAACTCGGCGCGATGCCTTTTCCCTCCTATAAATTCGTGCACCCCGAGTCTGCCATTACTCCCGAGCAACTGGCGGTTTTAAAACAGTATCTGCATCCCAAGGAAGACTTAACCGTTGCCTCGGCGGAGCAAACGAAAGCGGCTACGGATCAGTTCGAACGATGGGTTCTTGCGACTGACGGTCCAAGTCATGTGAACCCGGCTCCGAATGGGCTTGAGTTTTTCCCGGACTTCAAAAACTGGAAATTGGTGAGCGCTACTGATCGCTATGACAATGGAACGATGCGACTAATCCTCGGAAACGACATAGCGATCCAGGCTATTTCCGAGAACAAGATCCAGCCATGGCCGGATGGTGCCGCCTTTGCAAAAATCGCATGGAACCAGCAATTGGATGAGCACGAAACGGTTCGACCGGGTGAATTCAAACAGGTTGAGTTCATGGTCAAGAACGCCGGGAAATATACCTCAACGGATGGATGGGGATGGGGACGATGGCTAGGCGCCAGTTATGTGCCATACGGTAAGGAAAGTTCGTTTTCCGAAGAGTGTATGAGTTGCCATCTGCCCGTCCAAAAAAATGATTTCGTCTACACAATGCCGATCATGGGTGGGCCTCCGGCCGGCGATCTTTTCAACCGTCAGCCGGCTTTGTCAGGTAATCTCCCGTTCCAGCCCTTCCAATGGCGGTTAATCACTTCATCGATCGATAAGAATAAGTCTGCGATGTCGGTCCTTTGCGGAAACGACATCGCTGTCGATCACGCGAGAAAAGGGGAGGCGTACCCTCCGGGATCGGTTCTAGCCTCCGTAACTTGGGGACAGCAGGAAGACGTTCATTGGTTCGGTGGGAATATTCCGGCAATGGTCCAATCTGTCGAGTTTGTCACGATTGGGTCATCGCCTGGAAACGAGCCGAGCTACCAGTTGTATGAGGGGTCGCCCCTGAAAGCGTCGACTGTGGACGCTGATGTAGCAAAACAGCGGCTCGGCGAAATCTTGAATCGGCGGGCGTCGGTCATGCCCTGATCGGACCTGCTGGGAACCGTAACCGCATGCCGACGATATACAGCGTTTCTGACCTGACCGGTGCCGTCCGAAGCCTGTTGGAAAGTCGTATTGGAGAGATCTGGGTCGAAGGAGAGGTCTCGAATTATCGGAAGCAATCGTCCGGGCATCATTACTTCACGTTGAAGGATGATCGAGCGCAACTCGCCTGCGTGATGTTTGCGCGATCGTATGGCGCACAGGCAAAGGTCCCGCTTTCCGACGGAATGCAGGTCCAGGCATATGGTGCGGTCACGGTGTATGAAGCGCGGGGCCAATACCAGTTGATCGTTCAACTGGTTCAGCCAAAAGGCCAGGGGTTGCTTCAGGCAAAGTTCGAAGCGCTGAAACGGAAACTGCAGAGCGAAGGGCTCTTTGATTCGGAACGAAAAAGGGAGCTTCCGAAATTTCCACGACGCGTTGCAGTGGTGACTTCTCCGACAGGGGCAGCACTTCAGGATATACTGAATATTCTCAAGCGACGAAGCCCATGGCTTTCGATTCTCATCTGCCCGGTTCGGGTTCAAGGAGAAGGCGCCGCCGGGGAAATCTCGGAGATGATCGACTTTATAAGCGCGCAAGCGGAACGCCTCGGAGTCGAAGTAATGATCGTTGGACGCGGCGGCGGAAGCCTGGAAGATCTGTGGGAGTTTAACGAAGAAAGTGTTGCCAGGAGTATTCACCGATCTCGGATTCCCGTGGTTTCGGCGGTCGGTCACGAAATTGACTATACGATCGCGGATTTTGTCGCTGACCATCGGGCGCCTACGCCGAGTGCTGCCGCAGAATTAGTTGCTCCCGATCAGCTGGCTTTGAAGGCTGACCTGGCTTCACGCAGGACGGCCTTGGATCGATTGATCCGCCAAGCCATCGAACTGAACCGTTTGCATCTCAGGCGGTTGTCAGAAGCTCCTTCTCTGAGGGACCCGCAGAGAGCGATCGTTGAACGTCAGCAAAACGTCGACCAACTTGAGATGCGAATATCAGAAATTTGGAAGAACGTTTTGCAGCAGCGTCGTTCACAAGTCGAGAGGTTGGCAGCATTCCTTTCTCTCTTTCGCCCCGAGCAATGGTTGAAAGGCAAACGGGCAGAGCTCGCTTCGCTCCAGGCTCGTCTCGACTGGATCATTGCTTCAAAGCTCGAGTCTCAGAAAAACCGTATGACAGAAATAGCAAATCTGCTCCGATTGCTCGGTCCGAAACAAACACTTGAGCGAGGATATTCAATCACGCTCGATTCCAATGGGGCTGTGATTCTTTCGGTCCAGGTGTTGAAAGCGGGTGAACGGATTCAAACCATTCTCGCTGACGGCGAAATTGATTCGATCATCTCGGCGCCAGAAACGGATTGAAGTGGTGATCGCACAGAATCAGGAGGCCTCAGCCACAGATTACACAGATGGGATACCGATCGGAATGAACCGGTTATAATCTGTGATAATGCGTGGCTTCCCTTTTCTTCAATCTGTGCAATCTGTGGCTACTCTTAACGGGTGAGGCTTACTTATAAGCGTGCTTTTTGAATCCGATCGTCGAAAGCGGCGGCAAAGTCAGGCAAAGCGAGTGGGAACGTCCTTGCCACGGAATCGCGTCCGCGTGCATGCCGCCGTAATTCCCGACATTGCTGCCCCCGTAAACACCGGAATCTGTGTTTAGTATCTCTTCGTACCACCCTTCGCCTGGAGCGCCGACCCGGTAGAAATGACGAGGAATTGGTGTGGCATTCACAATGATAAGAACCAACGAATCCGATTCGGCTTTGCGGGCAAATGTCAGAACGCTGTTGTCTGCATCATGAAAGTCGATCCATTCGAATCCCAGATAGCTATCGTCGTTCTCCCAAAAGGCAGGCTCGTTCTTGTAGAGATAATTCAGGTGCTGGATCAGCTTTCTGAGACCGTCGTGCAACGGATAATCCAACAGATGCCAATCGACGCTTTTGTCATGATTCCATTCACCCCACTGACCGATTTCACCCCCTTGAAATAACAATTTTTTCCCTGGGTGTGCATACATCCATGCGTAGAACATCCGCAGATTGGCGAACTGCTGCCAGGGATCACCCGGCATTTTGTTCACCATGGACCCTTTGCCATGCACCACCTCGTCATGGCTCAACACGAGTACGAAATGCTCGTGAAATGCATAGATCATCGAGAACGTTGCGTCGCCCTGGTGGAATCTGCGGTGCACCGGTTCGCGACTCATGTAGAGCAGAAAGTCGTGCATCCATCCCATGTTCCATTTTAGCCCGAACCCGAGTCCGCCTAAATAGGTTGGTCTGGAGACACCAGGCCAAGCGGTTGACTCTTCGGCGATCGTCATGATGCCTGGGAAACGCTCGTAGCAGACTTCATTGAAGCGTTTCATGAAATAGATCGCATCCAGATTCTCGCGCCCGCCATGCACATTCGGCACCCACTCACCCTGTTTCCGGGAGTAATCGAGGTAAAGCATGGACGCGACCGCGTCGACGCGAAGTCCATCGACGTGATATTCGTCAAGCCAGAACAGGCCGTTGGCGACAAGGAAATTTCGAACCTCGTTTCGACCATAATTAAAAATTAAGGTCCCCCAATCGCGGTGTTCGCCTTGTCTCGGATCTGCGTGCTCGTAAAGATGCGTTCCATCAAAGAGTGCGAGTCCGTGTGCATCTTTCGGGAAATGGCCTGGCACCCAGTCCAGAATAACGCCAATTCCTTCTTGGTGGCAGCGATCCACGAAATGCCGGAATTCGTCCGGGTTTCCGAACCGGCTGGTCGGAGCAAAGTAACCGGTCACCTGGTAGCCCCACGAACCGTCGAAAGGATGTTCCGCCACGGGCATTAATTCGATGTGCGTGTAGCCGAGATCTTTGACGTAAGGGATCAGCCTATCCGCCAACTCGATATAGCTCAGAAATCGGTTGCCCTCTTCCGGGACACGCGCCCAGGAACCGAGGTGCACCTCGTAGATGCTGACCGGTTCTCTATGCCATTGCTTTGCTTTCCGAGCTTGCACCCATTCGTCGTCGCTCCATTTGAACCGATCCAGATTGAATACTAACGAGGCGGTCTGGATGCCGTGCTGACCGTAGAATGCGAAAGGATCGCTTTTCAGAATGACTTCACCGAAGCAGTTCCGAATCTCCAGCTTGTAGTGCGTGCCTTCCGTTATTCCCGGAATAAATATCTCCCAGATTCCCGCCTCGATACGCTTGCGCAAAGGATGGCAGCGGCCGTCCCAGCCGTTGAAATCCCCGACAATGCTCACGCGTTGAGCGTTTGGCGCCCAGACCGCAAACGTTGCCCCGGGGTGGCCGTTTATCTCGCTGAGGTGCGCACCAAGTTTTTTATAGATGTCATAATGGTTTCCTTCCCGGAAAAGGTGCATGTCGAGTTCGCCGAGGATCGGACCGTAGGAGTATGGATCACTGAATTGGACGGTTTCTCCAGACCATGTGACGATCTCCAGCAAATAATCGAATGCGGAAGATACCCCGGTTAGTGGTACCTCGAACAATCCTTCGTTTGCGATGCGGATTCCGGGGAATCGACGTGAGACGGTGTATCGGTCGATCACCGTCAATTCTTTGGCGTCAGGTCGAAACGATCTTACGACCCACTCGCCGCCGCTCTCGTGCATCCCGAGCAGGTTGAAGGGGTCGTCATGTTCGGCACTGAGCAATCGGTGCAATTCATTTGGGGTAAGCGTGGTATTCATAACAGGTCCCGGAGGATTGGTTCCATTTTTTCGAGATAAAGCCGATCAGCAGAGTATTCCCGCAATAGGTGCTTTTTCCTTTTAAAGATCGTGTCGTGGTCAAAATAGCCTCGAATTCGCTCAGCAACATTTCGGGGGGCGTCTTGCAGCTCAAACAACAGTGTGCTGGAAAGCGCGATAGATTTCAACGGTTCGATGTTAGAACAGAAAACTGGCAACCGATGAACGGCCGCTTCGAGGAGAGGAAGTCCGAATCCCTCCTGCTTGGACGGAAAAAGCAAAGCGTCCGCAACCATGTAGAGACTATGCAATTGACGATCGTCCACGTGAAAAAGCTGGTTAACCCAGTGCACCAGCGACTGGACTCCAAGATCTCTTGCCATCCGTTGCAACCCCGCGAAATGTTCGGCTGCAGACGGATTATGTGTATCCGGCGCGCCAGTGACCAGCAGTCGAACTCGGAGCCCGATGTCGCGAAGCGCACCCACAATCTGTAGCGCGAAAGCGATATTCTTTCGCGGAAGTATCCTGGTAGGGTAGAGCAGAATGATTGATTCAGCCAACTCGTCCCCGATCAATTCCCCGACTTCTGGAGTCAGGGTCGACGCCGATATAAAGTCGAGTCCGTTGGGAACAATTGCGTCCACTTGCGTGCCTGTCAGTTGCTGAAATTCTGCTGCGCGCGCGCCGGAAATGGTGACATACCGGGTTCCTCGCTGCCGTTCGCGAATCAGGTCGAATATCCGATCTCGCGGCAAATAATAATCCGGATTCGAAGCAGCGAGATCGTGCGTCCATGCAATGACCTTTGGGTCGCGCTCGCCGAACCCTGCAAGTACCTGCGTAGCCGCGAGGTTAAACGGCATTGTGAATATGTTATGCACGACAAATCGATCAAAATTTCTACTTAATGGTAATAATTGCTTTTGTAGCGATTCAAGAAGTCGAAAGTAAGCTTGTCCGGGTCGTCCGTTGTACACTTCTTCTTGAGCGGCGCGCACCTCGATTCCGGCCGAATTCAGCTCGGGAAGCGCTATAACTTTGATCCGCTTTTCGAACTGACTTCCTTCCCCGCAAATGATCGTCACTTCGTGTCCGTGTCGGGACATCAATCGAGCCTGCTGACGGATCACGCTTTCGACGCCGCCAATCATCGGCCAGGAAGTATAGTGAACGAGGGCAATTTTCATCGTTTGAACGCAGCCGCAGACGCCCCTTTATGAGACAGATTTGCCTGTCGAATCGCAACCAAGAATCTAGCCTGCGTTGCTGACAACCCCTCTGGGATGCTGCGGCGGTTGCCGACGTTCCAACTATCACGCCAAAATAAGATGTTACCGCAATGTTTCGGTTTTTTCGGAGCAAAACGTTTTTTATTAGAGAGCCGATTTTGCCAATAGTCGACTTCCCGTTAGATTTCATTTGTGAATACGCCGGCCAGTCGACGCGTCGTTCTTCTGTTCGCCTTTGCTCTTTTATTTGGTTGCCTTTCCAGCTGGGGGGCACTCCCAAAAGCGGATCCTGATGATGGAGGGCTGAAATTGCTCCCCGGTTTTCACGCTCTCGTTGTGGCGGATAAGTTGGGCCCGATCCGATTTATCTCGGTGTCACCCGACGGGGACATCTATATCAAGAAAACTCGGAACGGCCTCATTGCACTACGCGATACAAAAGGGGATGGGCGTGCCGATGTGATCCAAACATTCGGTACCGATTTCGGGGCCGGTACCGGCGTTTGCGTCCGCGGGAGTTGGCTGTACTTCTCCACGAACGACGCGGTCTACCGCTACCCGCTGAAACCGGGGGAATTGGTTCCCACAGGCCCCGCGCAACCCATCGTGATCGGCTTGCCCCCAGGGCAAAGAGAGCACGAATCAAAAGCCTTCGCATTCGATGGTGGCGGTGACCTTTATGTAGAAGTCGGTTGCCCATCTAACGCCAGCGGCGATCCCGACCGTGCATTTGGAGCCAAAGGTGTCGATCCTGCGTCGCTCTTTGTGCAGCACGGCGGGTTCTGGCGTTTCAAGCCGGATGTTCAAAACCAGGATCAGCTCAAAGACGGCTTTCATTTCTCGAGTGGCATGCGGCACGATCTTGCGATCGCTTGGCAACCTGTCTCCAAGGCCTTTTACATCGTAATGATGGGGCGCGATCAGCTGAACACGGTCGATCCGAAAGATTATACCGCCGAGGATAACGCTGAAAACCCAGCCGAAGAGATGCAAAAGCTCACGCAGGGTGCGACGTTCGGATGGCCTTACACCTATTGGGATCCGCGAAAGAATGCGCGAATGATCTCGCCTGAATTCGGTGGCAACAATCAGAAGCGGGATGATTCCCATAAGTATCCCGATCCGCTCGTCGCTTTCCCCGCTCATTGGGCGCCGATGCAGATGACTTTCTACACCGGGTCCCAATTTCCAGCCAAATATCGAAACGGCACGTTCATCGCCTTTCACGGATCATGGAATCGCGCCCCTCTTCCCCAGGCGGGCTACAAGATTGATTTTGTCCCCTTTACTCCCACCGGAAGTCCGGGAGGCGGGTACGAAACGTTTGCCGACAATTTCGCTGGGATACCTGTGATCCGGTCACCGGGTCAGGCTCACTATCGGCCTTGCGGGATTGCGACCGGTCCGGACGGGTCTCTCTATGTCGCTGACTCAGAAAAGGGACGCGTTTGGCGAATCATTTACACTGGGCCCGCTTCGGGCGCCGACTCGAACGCTCACTGAGAGTGTCGCATGAAAATTTGCTCACAAACGCGCCAGTTTAACCCGTGGATAAACGGATTCGGACTTGGCGCATTAGTTTCGCTTTGTCTGATCTCTGTGAGCGTCCGCTCGCAATCAGCGGAATCGGGACCGGAACAGCTGTCAGCCGGTGCCAAAATCTACACGAATACCTGTGCCTCCTGTCACATGGTCGACGGCAGCGGCGTCCCCAACCTGCAACCCGCGTTGGACGGCGACGCACTGGTTGCCGGTGATCCAGACATTTTAATTCGAGTCGTTCTTGAAGGACCTGCCAAAGTGTTGCCGGCGGATCGACCTGTATTCTCCAATACCATGCCGCCGTTTTATCAACTCAGCGATCAGGATATCGCTGATGTCTTGAGCTATATCCGCCAACAATACGGCGCCAAAGCTTCCGCGATAAAACCCAGCCAGGTTGCTGCCCAACGAAAATAAATACCGGCCACAGATTTCGCAGATTACGCAGATTTTAGGAATCCAGAGGGACAGAGTAATTCGATCTCAGATTCGAATCTGTGAAATCTGTGGCCACTCACGTCTCTGAATCTGCGAAATCTGTGGCTGGCCTTAAAGTCGACTTGCCATGCGCACGGACTTGTGAAACTTAAGGCCTTCACCGGCGAATGGTTTGGCCAGGGTAGCTCAGTGGTAGAGCAGGGGACTCATAAGCCCTTGGTCGGGAGTTCAACTCTCCCCCCTGGCACTCCGTTTACAGTTCCGGGTTTCGAGGTTTGAAGTTCCGAGTTCCGTCTGACCGTCCTAGAGACTCGGTGCAGAAGCGTCGCGCTCACTCGCCAATTTGCCTTGCTGCGCGCTCACGGACTTCTGAAAAAACTTCCACGCACCCGCTGCTATCAACTCAGCTCCAAAGGCAGACGAATTATCACTGCACTCTTGGCCGCCTGCTACGCTGACGTTGAACAACTTACCAAAATGGCGGCATGAAAATCCTCTCGAAATTGCGCGAAGTTGAACCTCTGTAGCACGAAGAAGGGTGTTTAAATGGCATCCCTCTGCAGCGTGTTCAACGCGATATCGTTCCAGTCCGGGCCGCAAAACTCCAAAAATCCGAACCTCTGCGTCCTTTGCGCCTTGTGGTTAATCCAATCCTCTGTGTCCTCGTCCGTCCCTCTGCGCACTCCTCCTCCGCCGACACGCCCACACGCCGACACCGTATCCGGGTAATCTCTTCCTCGCGCTCCACGCTGGACAGGCGGAACTCCTTGATCGAATCTCAGGAGGCGCTAACTTGCTCCCACCCTTCTCATGGACTTGCTCCACCATCATTTCGTCCTCGGATTTGTGATCGGCGTTGTTCTAGGTCTGATCGGAATCGGTCTAGCGCTCATCCGTCTGTTCGCGACAAAAGGTGAAGTCAAACGCCTGAAACGCCATCTCGCAGACAAGCTCGAGCTGGAATCCGAGGCGACAAATCGGCTTCGTCTGGATCTGCAGGATATTAAGCAGCAGAACGAAAACCTGCGCATAAAAGTCGCGAATCTGAATCAGTATCCGGATAAGCGAATTCAGCGTGAATTAGAAATTTACGCGCGCGCCGAAAAATTCATGGTAACGAGTTCGCCCGGATTTCCGGCCGTCTGGGAAGAAGCGAAGCGTAATGCGCTGAGCGGCCTTGAGCAGGAAGAGAACGGACAAAGTCTGCCGAAGCGGGTATTTAACGCTTTGTTGAATCGACCAAGCACAAAAAGCTCAAGCACTGAGACGATCGACAGTCAGAGCTGATTCGCGCTTATTTGCTTCGAATGTTGACACACCTCAATGAGGTGATAGCTTCTCAGCCTTTCCAAACCCTGAGACTATGGCGAACACGAAATCTGCTGCGAAACGCGCAAGACAAACAGCTCAACGCACTTTGAGGAACAAGAGCGTTCTGACCGGCTTGAAGCGCCAGCAGAAGAAATTGCATACGGCGGTTTTGGCCGGGGACACTGATAAAGCCCAGGTCGAATTGAGTTTGCTTGCTTCGAGTCTCGATAAAGCGGCTAAGCGTGGCGTGGTCCACAGGAATCTCGCAGCTCGCCGAAAGAGCCGGGCTTCCAGGGCGGTTGCGAAAACCGCATCAAAGACAGCTTAGTCTGAACAACTGACAAGTTTTCCAAACTTGCGAGCGTTCATCCGTAGCAAGCCACTTGGCTTGCTAACTCAGTTGGCTCGTTAGCTCGAGCCTGTCGGCAACGCGTCCGAGTTCCCGTTGCGCAGGGCGTGTGACATCCAGGAAAAGGATTGTCGCTTCGAAGCAGGTCTGCTCATCTACGATTCGCTCGCAGCTCACAACCATGCCAGTCAAATCCTGGCAAACAGCGCAATCTTCCGGACCGGTTGGCTGCGCGCAGATCCGCATGGCAAGCTGGGTCCCAAGCGGGAATCTCCATCGCGACCGCAAAATGATTCCAGCCTCGGTAATGCTGAGATCAGCGTACGTCCCGAAACAACAATCGATCCCGTAGTCGAGATAAACCGCGAACTCCGCGCCTTGGGCATCACCTGAACAACACATTGCTTTCGCTTGATCGCCGTGCGCAAAGGTAGTCTGGAACTCGCTTCAGTCAAGGTTGGTCACTCATCTCGGCCTCAGCTTCCCCCATGATTTTGCGCGCCAGCCGGCCCAATAGATAGGTGGTAACGATTGTAACGATGAATCCGGTGCCCCAAAGGAGGTAGTCATGCAAATCCGGTTTCCGGGTTCCACGGGCCATATCCACTCCGAATTGCCCGAGTGTCCCGATGAATGCGTACAGGAAAAGCCCGGGTGTCTGCCCTAATGCGACCCAGAGAAGGCATTGCCCCAAGCGGACCCGCGTCAATCCGTAGAGATAGTTGAGAAGACTCGACGGCGCCAGCGGGTTTAGTTGCGAGAGCACAACGATCTTCCAACCATGCCGTGCAATTGCACCATCCAGGATTCGCAGCCTCCGATTATTCGAGAGGATGCGCTCGATTCGTTGGCGGCCGACTTTGCGTGCTATGAGAAAAGCAAGCGTCGCACCAAGGAGGTTGCCGGCCAGTACCAGAAAAAATCCCCACCAGAGCCCGAAGAAAAAGCCGCCCCCCATGCTCAACACGCCACCCGGCAATAAAAGCAGGTTACAAAGGGCGTATGCGATCGGATAGACAACGCCGCTCCAGAATCCCAGCTTCTGAACATATTCCCGAGAGTTTCCGATCCATTCGACGATCGGATATTTGGTCGACGCGAGGAAGACCACACCGACAGCGAATGCCAGGCCTGCTCCTTGAATAATGAGCGACCACGGGATTCGACCGGCTCTGTTATAGGCTGCGGGCGAACTGTGCGAGTTCGGCGGTGGTATCATACGCAAGAAACGGTGTGATCAGGTAAATCCCAGGGAAGCAATCCAGCGCGGCGCGAACCACATCCTTCGCAATCTCGACGCCTCGGCGCCGCCCCTCTTGGCCTTCCGCGCCGGTCATTTTCGAGCGGATGGGATCTGGAATAATAATTCCTGGAACTTCATGATGCAGAAATTCGGCCTGGCGCCCGTTTAACAGCGGCCAAACTCCTGTCAGGATCGGAACTCCTAGATGCTTCGTGCGGTCGTGCATCTGTTTGACCAATGAGCGATCGAAAACTGGCTGCGTCATTACGTAGCGGGCTCCCGCCGCAATTTTACGTTCCAGACGGGCGAGTTGAGCGTCGATGTTCTTCGCGTTCGGGTTATAGGTGCAACCCATAACGAAGTCGGTGGGATGTTTGATCGTTTTGCCGGCAAAATTGTAACCTTTGTTCAAACCGGAGATGATCTCCATCAGTTGTATGGAGTTCACGTCATACACGGAGGATGCCCCTGGCTGATCGCCGAACTTCGCAGGGTCTCCAGTCAATGGCAAGATGTGTCTGATCCCTAGCGCTGCGATGCCCATGAGTTCGCTTTGCAGGCCGATCAGGTTTTTGTCGCGGCAACTAACATGCAAAAGCGGCATGATGTTGTACTGCTGTTTCAGGATCGCTCCGATAGCCAGGTTGCTGACGCGCAGAATCGCAAGCGAGTTGTCCGCAAGAGTGATGGAATCGCTCCCAGCATCGATGAGCGCGCGCGCAGCGGAGAAATACTTTTCCAACGATAACGTTTTAGGCGGGTCAAGTTCAGTCACCACGACGGTTCGACCCTTGTCCATGAGATCTAACAAACTCGTTTCAGCAGGACGTTTGGTAACCGCGACCTCGGGTTCCGCAACCCATTGGACCGTCGGCTTTGATCGAACCGGGCTCAAACCGGCTATTGCTGCGGCCATCGCACGGATATGTTCCGGACCGGTGCCGCAACATCCGCCAACCAAATTTGCCCCCTCCGCAACGAACTGTTTTGCTGCATCTGCGAAGTATTCCGGCGCGGCATTGTAAATAAAACGGCCGTCCAGATATCGGGGATATCCGCCATTTGGAAATGCGCTGATTGGAAATTCGATCGGAATCCGGCGTAAAATGCGCAGCATTGCGTGTGGTCCGCTCACACAGTTGACACCGACAACATTTGCTCCAAGTCGGATCAGTTCCCGAAATGCCTGGACTATTGGCAAGCTGGACGGCAGCCGGCCCTCCTCCGAACAAACCATCGAGCAGATTACTGGTATGCGTTTATCAAAAGCGCGTACCGCATTCAATGCGATCTGGATTTCGATGAAATCCATGAACGTTTCCAGAAAAATCAGATCGACTCCTGCATCGAGGATCGCCTCGATCTGTTCTTTAAAAATGTTTGCGCGATCAAACTCCGGCGGCTCCGCTTCCGGATCCTGTATGCCCAGTGGACCAATGCTGGCTGCAAGATAGACAGCTCGGGTTCCGATCGATTTTCTTCCAAGGCGAACGGCAGCCTGGTTGAACTCTTTGACCTGGTTCTCCAACCCATGTTTTGAGAGGCGAGCGGCGTTCGCGCCAAACGTGTTGGTCTCTAGCACGCGGGCTCCCGCATCGACGTAAGAATCGTGGATTCGTGAAATTGCATCCGGGGCGGTTACATTCAATTCCTCGAAGCAGAGATCCATGCGCACTCCGGACCCTACAAGCTCTGTGCCCATCGCACCGTCGCCGCAAAGCACCCGACTGTTTAATTCGTCCAGGAAATCCATTGATCTATCGGCATCTCTTCAAGGTTAACCCATCGCAAATCGGAAACAGGATAGTAGCCTGAACTTCTCACAAGTCCTTACAGATTTATGCGGACTTGAGGCTGACTAGGAGATTGTCGATTAAACGGGTCGTACCGAAGTAAACAGCGGTCGCGAGAAGAACAGGAAGACTCCCAGGATCTTTTGGTTGCAACGTTTCCGGGTCCACCACCGCGACGTAGTCGATCCTGGCTAAAGAGGCCTTTTCAATCCCGTTTCGTATCCATTTCTCAAGATTCTGCTGTGAGATCCGCTTCTTCCGAAGTTCTGTTTCGGCTTCGAGGAGTGTCCGCCGAATGAGTGGCGCTTGTGCGCGTTCTTCCGCGCTGAGATAGACATTGCGCGAACTGAGTGCCAATCCATCCGGCTCTCGCACCGTTGGATGGCCGATGATTTTGACACCGAAGTTCAGGTCTCGCACCACTCGCCGGATGATTGCCAGTTGCTGAAAATCCTTTTCGCCGAAGATGGCGAAATCCGGTCGCACCAGTTGAAATAACTTTGCCACAACGGTGCATACGCCGTTGAAATGGCCGGGTCGCGAGGCGCCGCACATAGCGGTTGCGAGCTCCGATTCGATAACCGTTACCGTAGCGTCGGGGGCATACATGCCCGCCGCATCCGGAGCGAAAACGAGGTCGCAGTTGTGCTCTCGCAGCAAACGGCAATCGCGGCTGAATGGGCGCGGATATTTTGAGAAATCCTCCTTCGGACCGAATTGAGTGGGATTGACGAATATCGATGCCACGGTCGTTCCGCTCGAGCCGGCGAATCCTTTTGCGCGATCCACGAGGGCAAGATGACCCCTGTGGAGAGCGCCCATGGTCGGCACAAGAACCACCGGGCGGGGCAATCCATAGGCTATTGACCTCATCCGCTGGACAGATTTCGTGATGCGCATTGAGAAAAAAGCGAGCTTACCCCTATCCTCACGGTCGCCGGGATACAAATCGAATCCAACGAGCCTGCAGTGGAAATCGCCGTTTTGCCGGCTATTTCCGCTGCCTGGGATCGAGCGCATCGCGCAGGCCGTCGCCCAGGAAATTTAGTGCCAACAGCGTCAACGACATTGCGATCACTGGAAACACCAGAAGCCACCAATAACCTTTGATCGGATTAATGACCTGAGCCGCGTCGCTCAATAGCAATCCCCAGCTCGCCAGCGGTGCCTGAACGCCCACGCCGAGGAAACTCAAAAAGGATTCATCCAGGATAACTGCAGGGACCGTGAGCGTCAGATACACCAGAGCGGGACCCATCAGGTTTGGCAGGAGATGTTGAAATATAATATTTGTGTGGGATTGCCCGATGCTACGCGCAGCGACGACAAAGTTTCTGGATTTCAGGCTTAATACCTGGCCCCGAACGATCCGCGCCATCGTCAACCACTCGGTCATTCCGAGGCAGAGCACGAGAATGAAAATCTTGGAATATCCGACCATTCCCTGCAACCCTTCGTCAACCATCGCCCTCCGGAGTAGCGGATCGAGCGCAGTGATCAAAACAAGTAGGAATATCAGCCGCGGAATCGCATATAGAATGTCGACCAGACGCATCATGATCGAATCCGTTCGCCCGCCGGCGTAACCCGCAATCATTCCGTAGACAATACCTACGGCGAAACTGACGAGCGCCCCGGTCACTCCGACCAGCAAGGAAATTTGCGCCCCGAGCATTACTCGATACAACAGGTCACGTCCGTTTAGGTCGGTGCCAAACAGATGCTGGGTGGACGGAGGCAAGAAGCTGTTTCGAGTCACATCACCCGCTGTTGACGGCATAAGAGTCGGGCCCAGAATTGCCGCAAGCACTGCAATAGCAAGAATCGCCACTGACCCCAGTACAGCCGGATTGCGGCGTAACTTGACCCAAGGGGATCGGTGCTCAGTCATACAACGAAATCCGGCGGTCAAGCAGCCCGTAGATGATGTCGACCAATAAGTTGAAAAGAACCAGGAGCGCGCAATAGACGATCACGACCCCCGCGAGCAGGAAACCGTCTCGGTTCAGGACGGAATTGACGAAAAAACCACCCGCGCCCGGGATGCTGAAGATACTTTCAACCACAATCGATCCGGTCAAAAGATTGGCCGCGAGCGGGCCGAGAAACGAAACGACAGGCAGAATCGCTACCCGGAGCCCGTGCTTGTAGATAACGACCGTGTTGCTCAGGCCTTTTGCTCGCGCAGTTCGGATAAAGTCTTCAGTTAGCACCTCAAGCATGCTCGATCGAGTCAGGCGCGCGATATAGGCCGCGTAGGGAGCTGCCAGGGTGATCGATGGAAGGATCAGACTTCGAAGGGTTCCCCAACCGCCAACGGGGAGCACCGGGAAATCAATCGCAAAAATCAGCACCAGGATCGGTCCTATTACGAATGACGGAAGCGAAATAGCAACCAATGCCGCAAGCATCGATGTGCGATCAATCCATGTATGTTGTTTAGCCGCAGCGAGGGATCCAAGAATGACACCGCCAATTGTCGCCAAGCAAAAGGCGATGCTTCCGAGCAAACCGGATACCGGCAAGCTTTCGGCCAGGATCTCGTTCACGGTGCGATTCCGGTACTTCGTCGAGAGACGCAAATCACCGTGCAGGAGATCTCCCAAATAGTTCAAGTACTGTTGAAAAATCGGCCCATCCAGTTTGTACTTCGCAAGAAGCTGCTTCTCGATATTTTCCGGCAACTTCCTTTCCCGATCAAATGGCCCACCCGGCATCAAGTGAATAAGGAAGAACGTGATCGAAATGACGCAGAAGAGCACCAAAACCAGTCCCGCAGCTCTTTTTGCGATAAATCGAATCATTTACAGCAATAAATAAAGGCGATCTTAGTCCCAAAATCTCACAAGCCAACGCGCTTGTGAGATTATCGCGCTAAAGCCGGTGTGCGTTTCGCTTTCCGTCAGTATCCGACCATCGAGTACACAGGAACACCTGGAGGAAGCTTGCTGCGCCCATTGAGAAACTCCAACTCGATGACGAACAGTGCCGCTCCGACGACGCCGCCCACTTTTTGGACGAGATCCACCGCCGCCCCCGAAGTGCCGCCGGTTGCCAGCAGGTCATCGATCAGGACCACCCGTTCATCGCGGCGGATCGCATCCACGTGCATTTCGACTTCCGCATCCCCGTACTCCAGCTGATAGGAGGATCCGACAGTTTTGTACGGAAGTTTTCCCTTCTTGCGAACCGGAACGCATCCCAATCCAAGCTTGTAAGCCACCGCAGATCCAAAAAGAAATCCGCGTGCGTCGATTCCGACGACCTTTGTCGGTTTCACCTTTTCCGCCTCCTGCGCAAGCTCGTCAATCACAGCGCGGAAGAGCGGGCCATCCCCTAGAATCGGAGTGATATCCTTGAATATGATTCCCGGTTTTGGAAAATCGGGGATATCGCGAATCGCGGATTTGAGTTGTTCAACGTTGATCCGGCTCATGCCCGAAAACCCTGAATTATCCGGGGCGAACGTCAATAATCATCCGCAAAAAATTTAGAGCCCACAGATTGCACAGATTCAGAAGGCATTAGCCACAGACTCCGCGGAATTAGAGGAGACAAGCCACAGACTACCCAGATTTCCACAGAAAGGCATTAGCCACAGATTTCGCAGATTTAAAGGAGATAAGCCACAGATTACCCAGATTTTCACAGATGGGGGAACGAGAAAGGCATTAGCCACAGATTTCGCAGATTTAAAGGAGATAAGCCACAGATTGCTCAGATTTTCACAGATGGGGAACACGAGAAAGGCATTAGCCACAGACTCCGCGGAATTAGAGGAGACAAGCCACAGATTACCCAGATTTTCACAGATGGAGAACGAGAAAGGCATTAGCCGCAGATTCGGCGGAATTAGAGGAGATAAGCCACAGATTACCCAGATTTTCACAGATTTGGAAACAGGGAGCCTGGCTACCTGTCCTCTCGAAGCGAATCTTCGTCGTCAATCCCCGAGGGTCATCTCTCTCAAATCTGCGCAATCTGTGGCAAACCCGCTTGCCCGCTCTGAGCAATCTGCGGCACGTCTCTCTTAAATCGGTGAAATCTGTGGCAAACCCGCTTAGCCGCTCTGAGCAATCTGCGGCGCGTCTCTCTTAAATCGGTGAAATCTGTGGCAAACCGCTTAGCCGCTCTGAGCAATCTGCGGCGCGTCTCTCTTAAATCGGTGAAATCTGTGGCAAACCCGCTTAGCCGATCCGGGCAATCTGCGGCATGTCCCTCTTAAATCGGTGGAATCTGTGGATGATTTCTCGTAAATCTGTGTATTCTGTGACCTCGCTCCGTGAAATCTGTGTATGAACTTGTCCGATCGAGTTTGGGTTGAGTTTGCGTTGATTTCCTTCGTAATCGGTTTCGGCTACTCGGTCTATTCCCTGGTTACCGACAAGTTCCTTACGCCACGGGTGACCTTTTGGGCTATTTGTGCCGGATTTATTTTCACGGACATTTTTCTATTTCAGAGGGGGCATGCGGTTGGCCGCTGTCCGATAACAAATCCATTCGAAGTATTGGTTTTTATGACTTGGTCGATGGTCCTCATTTACCTGGTTATCGGATCCAGTTATCGGCTCTCCCTGATGGGCGCGTTCACAGCTCCTGTGGCGTCGATTCTCCTGTTTATCGCCCTGGTGCTTGCACCGGGCGAACCGGTCGCCAGAAAAATCGCGGTCAATCCATGGCTTGAAGCGCACACCTCATTTTCGATGGTAGCCTGTGGTGCGTTTGCCCTGGCTTGCATAGCTGGGGTCATGTTTCTGGTTCAGGAACGGCAACTGAAAACACGGCACCCCAGTTCGATCTTTTACCGGCTTCCGCCGATTACAGAGTTGTCGATTGCGAACTCCCGGCTGTTGTGGCTCGGTTTCATCCTTTTCACTGTCGGGATCGGGACCGGTTTCCTGATCGGTGACCGCATTAATTGGGTGCAAGCGGTATGGTCAATTCTGGTCTGGGGCGTTTACGGGGGAATCATTGCTGCCCGGATACGCCACATGGTCGCTGCAAAGTGGGTTGCAGCCCTGTCAATCATCGCATTTAGCTTGTTGCTAAGTACGTTCTGGGGGATCCGATTCATTTCGGATCGTCCTTCCCTCTAATGAATATCTTCTGTTTCGGCATCAGTCATCAGACGGCAAATGTCGACGTGCGGGAGCGATTTGTTATTCCTGATTCTGCTTTGCCCGATTCCCTGGTGCGTCTCGCTCGGATCCCAAATGTTCAGGAAGGGGTTCTCCTTTCCACCTGCAATCGGACAGAGTTTTATATTGTAACGCCCGATTCGCAGCTCGCGGTGGAACCAATTTTTCACGATTTCTATGGTTCTGTCGGAGTGACAGAAATCGAACATATTTTTCGATTACCGGCCCTTTCCTCGGTTCGCCACCTGTTCAGAGTGGCTGCCGGTCTCGAGTCGATGGTGCTCGGTGAAACAGAGATTTTTGGCCAGGTGAAGCGGGCTTATGAAGCGGCGGCCCGATCCGGAACGACCGGAAAAATCCTGAACCGGTTATTTCAAAAGGCATTCCACGTTGGGAAGCATATTCGCTCGACGACGGCTATTTCCCGCGGAAGCATCTCGGTCGGATCGGTCGCAGTCGACCTGGCTCAGCAAATCTTCGGGGATTTGACCGGACGCAAGATCATGATTCTCGGCGCCGGAGAGACGAGCGAAAAGACCGCATGGAGCTTTCAATCTCGCGGAGCGAAACAATTGTTCGTATCGAACCGCTCGTTTGAGAAGGCTTCAGCTTTGGCGAAGGCCATCGGTGGGCGAGCGATCGGATTTGCCGATTGGGAACAGGAATTCCGAGATCTGGATATCCTCGTCAGTTCAACGGCCGCACCGCATGCGATTGTCACACGAGCGAAACTGGAACCGGTATTGAGAACGCGCCGCGATCGGCCCCTGTTCATCATTGATCTTGCCATTCCACGCGACGTTGATCCAGCGGTCCACGAGATGGATGGTGTTTATGTCTATGATCTGGATTCGCTCCAGGCGATTGCCGGACGAACGCTCGAGGCCCGAAAGCGCGAGGCCGATGCTTGTGATGGCTTGATCGAAAAACATGTGAACGATTTCGAATCCTGGTTGAAGCAGATCGCGGGAGGGAGGACCGCACACAGCTCGCGCGAATCGCTCACAGATCGAGGCGACGAGCTCATTGCGGGTTAGAACCTGATGCGTAACACGTGAAAACGATCGTTCTGGGCACTCGCACAAGCCAATTGGCGCTCGCACAGGCGGACATCGTGAAAGAGGTATTTCGATCCTCTTTGCCGGCAGAACTCGAAGTCAGGATTAAGGGAATACGAACCAGAGGCGATCAACGGCTCGATCTTAATATCAGCAACGCAGGGTCGAAACTCGGTAAGGGGTTGTTCACGAAGGAACTTGAAGAGGCACTCATCAGCCGGGAAATCGATGTCGCCGTCCATTCGCTTAAGGATCTGCCGACCGAACTGCCTCCAGAACTTGAGTTGGCCGCAGTCCTGCCTCGTCACGACTCGGTCGATCTGTTGATCTCCAAGTCAGCAACTTCCCTCAGCGAAATTCCTCGGGGTGGGTGCGTCGCGACCGGCAGTCCCCGCAGGGCCACGCAGATCCGGCGGTTTCGTCCTGACTTAGAGATTGTGGACATCCGTGGGAACGTGCCGACCCGTGTCAGGAAACTGCTGAATGAAGATGCATGGAATTCGCTCGTTCTGGCGAAAGCCGGCCTCGAGCGATTGGGCTATAGAATGGCACACAACCGGTTGCAATTTGAGGCGCGGGAGCTCTTCGTAAGTGAACTTTCAGAGATTTTGCCGGCTCCAGGTCAGGGTGCGATCGCCTTGGAAACAAGGGCGGTCGATCGCGTCCTAAAAGACCTTCTGATGAAGGTCAATGACGCGGCAACCTCTTATTGTACCAGCGTCGAGCGCGAGTTCTTGCGATTGTTGGGCGGGGGCTGCAATCTGCCGGTGGGCGTTCGCGCTTCGTTAAAAGGAGGCGAACTGCATTGCGAAGCGATTGTTTTCGATGAAGAGGGAAGGTCGTTTTCTGGAACTCTTTTGCAGAAAATGGATCAACCAACAGCGACGGTAGCATTGGCCCTTTTTAAAAAGATCTATGAAGAAAGTAAGTAGCGGCCTTTGCATTCTGGCGGGAGCCGGCCCCGGCGATCTAGGCCTCGTCACGATACGGACCAAAGAGGCGGTCGAACAGGCCCAGGTTCTAGTGTACGATTACCTTTGCAATCCTCAGATTCTCAAATGGGCGCCCTCAGATGCCGAGGTTGTGTTTGCCGGAAAAAAAGCGGGTCAGCACACTCTGACACAGGAGGAGATCAACCAGCTTCTTATTGAGAAAACGAAAGAGGGAAAGCGCGTCGTGCGGCTCAAAGGCGGGGATCCGTTCGTTTTTGGCCGAGGAGGGGAAGAGGCGGAGGCATTGGCATCCGCGGGGCTCCGGTTCGAAATCGTGCCCGGCGTGACGTCTGCGATCGCAGTTCCGGCGTACGCGGGTATTCCGTTGACCCACCGTGATATCGCTTCTTCGTTCACCGTTTTCACCGGTCACGAAGATCCTGCTAAAGGCAAAACAGCCATTGATTACAAAGCCCTGGTCGAAGGAGAGGGGACTTTGGTGGCTTTGATGGGCATGGATCGTTTGGCATCCATCGTACAGGAGCTACTCGCGAATGGAGCCGATATTCATCTGCCGGTTGCGCTCATTCGGTGGGGAACCACTGGACGTCAGGAAACTCTTGTCGCAGAACTCGTGTCGATCGTTGCCGCGTCAGATGGCTTTCAGCCACCGGCAGTAGCGGTTTTTGGACGGGTCGTGGAATTGCGAGAGAAGCTCCGGTGGTATGAACAGCGACCACTTTTCGGAAAACGAATTGTGGTGACGCGAACTCGAAAACAGGCAAGCGCCCTCAGCGCGAAATTGCGGATTCTTGGGGCAGATGTGTATGAGCTACCGACCATCCGAATTGAACCGCCGGAAAATCTGCTCGAATTCGGTGAGTTGGTTCGCGACGCTTTCCAGTACGATTGGGTGATTTTCACGAGCGTAAACGGTGTTGAGTCGTTTTTCAATATGTTTTACCGCCTCTACGACGACGCCAGGAACATTGGAAACGTGAAAATTGCCGCAATCGGGCCGGCAACGGCGCAACGAGTCAAAGATTTCCATCTCGCAGTTGATATGCAGCCGGCCGAATTCGTGGCTGAAGCGATCATTAGCGAATTACAGAAGTCCGGCAGCATCGAAAACTTAAGGTTTCTTCTCGCCAGAGGACAGGGTGGTCGAGATGTTTTACCAAAACGTTTGACTGAGTTGGGCGCGATCGTGGACGAAGCAATCGCCTACCGGACCGTTCCAGAAACAACGGACACCACGGGAAGCCAGGAACGGTTTCGGGCGGAAGGAGCTGATTTGATTACATTTACCAGCTCTTCGACGGTCGAGAATTTCATTGCATTGCAATTGCGTCTGCCCGAGAACCTTAAAAAAGCCAGTATCGGGCCCGTCACTTCCGAGACGATGCGGAAAAGCGGTCTGACCGTGGACGTCGAAGCGGCAAAATACGATATCGATGGCTTGGTTGACGCAATCGTCAAGTTTTACACGAGGTAACTAATTCCCACAGTCCAAGACTAGGCAAGCCGCTTTCGCCTGCGGACCGCCACGCAAACTACCAGGAGACAAAAAAACTCCACCAAAGACAGTGGAGCTCCTTAAGTAATTTGCTTTGAAAAGGTTACGGATTAAACCGAAATTTCAGCTTGCCGCGCTTTGCCGCCAATTTCGCTTTCCGTCGAACCTTTTGCGAAGGTGTCTCAAAAGCACGCAGGCGACGAACTTCCTCCATGATGCCCTCGGTATCGAGCTTGTTCTTCAACCTTTTGAGCGCTCTATCGATCGGCTCACCTTTTCTCACAATCACTTCGGGCATAAAAATCCTATTATTCGAGATAGCTTTCTATTGAGCCGTACATAGTAACCGGGCTTTTTCGGAGCGTCAATCGATCTAGGCCGAAAATCTTGCAGGGTTTAAGGCCGTGAGATTTTCGGGCTTGAGCTTGCCTTCTCCAGGTTACCGGCATCAATATTTCCGCCAATACCATGAATAAAGCCTTCGTGTTTGGTCTCGGATGCCTTGGGATTATTATCGTGGCCGTCGTTTTATTTGGCCTGGCTATCGCAGGCGGGTACAACGGTTTGGTTGGTTCGTCGACGAACGTCGATACGGCTTGGGCAAACGTCCAGACTCAATACCAGCGCCGGGCGGATCTTATCCCAAACCTTGTGCAAACAGTGCAGGGCGCTGCAAATTTCGAGAAGAGCACGCTCACGGATGTTATCAACGCGCGTGCAAACGCTACGAAAGTCACGATCAACGCTGCGACAGCGCCGACCGAGGAGCAACTCAAACAGTTTGAACAGGCGCAAACCGCGCTGAGCAGTTCGCTTGGGCGCCTTCTGGCAGTGAGCGAGAATTACCCCGAACTCAAGGCAAATAATAACTTCCGCGACCTTCAGGCACAGATCGAAGGGACAGAAAATCGGATTGCAGTGGCGCGCCGCGATTTCAACAACGTCGCACAATCGTACAATCAGCAAGTGCGCTCTTTCCCGACGATCATCTACGCAGGGTGGTTTGGATTCCAGCCGAAGGCTTATTTCCAAAGCTCACAGGGAGCTGAAGCGGCCCCGAGCGTTAATTTCTCGTTCACTCCAAGTCCCACTCCGAAGTGATTGTGCACCTGTGCGAACGGCCTTAACCTCGGTTGGTCCATTGCCCGTGAGCGGTTTGTGGCAACCGGCAATATCGAAGTGTAAGTTGGATCGGTTTTTTCGGAGATGAAACGCTGGATCGCCAAACTTGTCGTATTTTTTGCTCTCGTCGCCGCCTCAGGGCTGCTTGTCACGCCCGCGTTCGCTTCAGATATTCCGCCGAAGCCGGATCATTATTTCAATGATTACGCCTCTCTGGTGAGTCCGCAGACAGCGCAGCAGCTCGACCAGGAACTACAAAATTTGGAGCGTGAGACCTCAAACCAAATTCTGGTTGTCATCTATCGATCTCTTCCGGCAGGGGCAGCAGTTGAGGATTTCGCTCAGACAGCATTCCGAGCTTGGAAACCAGGTCAGCAAGGGAAAAACAACGGTGCAATCCTGTTTCTCTTCGTCAACGATCGAAAAGCTTGGATCCAGACCGGTTACGGATTGGAAGGTTCTCTTCCTGACGCGATTTGCCGGAGAATAGTGGGCGATGAACTGGCGCCACGGTTCCAGGCGGGTGACTTTAACGGCGGTTTGACGGCGGCGGTCAACGCCATGATTGCTGCCACGAAAGGTGAATACAAAGGGACTGGTAAAACGGTTGCCGAAACCCACCGGCAGCAGTCGCTCACGTTCAATGGAGTGATCAACATCCTCTTCTTCTTGATTGTGTTCGGACTCTTCGCATTCATATTTTTCCGAAACCTTCGCCGAGGAACGCTCTACAGCGGTGGTGGTTCAGGGAGGTCTGGCGGGATTTGGTTCATTGGCGGTGGCGGCGGTGGGGGTGGTGGAGGAGGATTTTCTGGAGGTGGTGACGGCGGCGGAGGTTTCTCGGGAGGCGGCGGCGATAGCGGCGGCGGCGGGGCTGGTGGCAGCTGGTGACCGCCATCTTCGATCTAGTATGAAACCGCTTCATTTTATCCAGGCTGTCGATCGCAATCGGATTGTGGCGGCGATTGCGAATGCAGAAACAAAAACCAGTGGACGAGTTCGCGTTTATATCAGCCATCACAAAACGAGTGATGCGCTAAAAAGCGCTGGTAACAGTTTCGGGAAATTGAAGCTGGCTAACACACCGTCTCGGAACGCAGTCCTGATTTATGTCGCTCCCGTTTCGCATAAGTTCGCGGTCATCGGCGATGTTGGGGTCCACGCGAAATGCGGAGAAGAGTTCTGGCGAGGCGTTGTTGAAGCCATGGAAACCAGCCTGAAGCGGGGAGAGTTCACCGAAGCTTTGGTTCATGGCGTCGAAAAAGTCGGATCCGTTCTTGCCGCTCATTTTCCTCCAAACTCGGACCGCAAGGGCGACTTGTCAGATGCAGTGGTCGAAGAGTAATCGCTGGCGAGACGGCAAGCGGAGACAGGCTGAAAGCCAATCTTACGTTGCGCTTACCGTAGGATAGGCGTCTCTCGCCTGTCCAGTTTGGAACTTCAAGTACTCCAACGCGCTTTCACGATTCGATGGCGTTTCACCTTTCTCCTGAACGCCCAGTTCCGAACGAACGCCAAACGGTGAGCGGTGAACGCCGAATGTTTGAAGAATCCCCCCAAGCCAAGTAAGCTCTTCTACTCCCCACGCATGCCTCCCGTTCGCATTCTGACAGCCGTACCAATTTGTGATGGTCATGATAGCGCGATCAACACGATCAATCTCGAGTTGGTCCGCAACGGGGTCGAAGTGGTCTATCTTGGATATAATCGATCGTCGAAATCGATTGCTCAGACTGCGATTCAGGAGGATGTCGCCGCCATTGGGATCTCGACCTATAACGGGGGACACATCGAGTTTTTTGAAGAGGTGATTCAGCAGCTGCGTGAGTACCAGGTATCGCCAGAAATAAAGCTTTTCGGCGGGGGCGGTGGGACAATTACAAAGGAAGATGCCGAGATCATGTATCGATACGGCGTGGACCGAATCTTTTTCGCCGGCACGCCGCTCGCGGAAATGGTGGCTTATGTCAAAGCCTTGTGCGGCAACCTGTTTCCGGAGCCGTACGACACTTCGTGGTCGGGTACAGACCGGTTTCTGTCCCGGCAACTGACTCTCGCGGAAGGAAATCTTCTCAACCCGCAAAACAGATTCGCAGGAGGAGAAGCTTCCGCAAAAAAGGAATCCATGACCAGAGTGATCGGATTCACCGGTCCGGGAGGAGCCGGCAAGACCACGCTGATTGACGAGCTTGTCTTGCGTTTTTTACGATTACGCCCCCCGGCGCGGCGCATTGCGGTTCTTTCCCACGATCCCAGCGCCGTCGGATTCGGCGCTCTTCTCGGTGATCGGGCAACGATGGTTTACTCGCAGGACGAACGGGTCTTCATTCGAAGTCTAGCCACGCGCGGGCAATCGGGCGGCTTGAGTCCGGCAACCGACTCCTGTCTGAAGCTGATCGTCGAAAGCGGATTATTCGAGATTGTCCTCGTCGAGACAGTCGGCACCGGCCAAGAAGCGATCCCTTTCGGAATCGAGTCGCCGTTGGTTGATCATGTCGTCCTGGTCATGCCGCCGGATTACGGTAGTCGACTACAGTTACAGAAGATCGCCATGATCGACGCCGCGGACGCGATCGTCGTGAACAAATCAGATCTTCACGGCTCCCGGACAGCCGCTGCCGAGATCGAATCCCGGATCCGCTCCAATTCTGATCGAGGAGCGCAGACTTTGATTCGTGCGCAGGCCAATCGTCACGCGGATCCGGGCGTCGACCAGCTTTTTAAAATCCTGCTTGATCGTTGAATTATCCAAAAACGCAGGAACGTCGCCAGGTAAAGGAGCATACGCATCCTGTGTGTGTGCTATTTGTGTCAAGCAGCCTGAGATGTGAGGCGACCGAACAGGCGAGAGATGTGTATGCTACCTTACTCCTCACAATGACAACGCTCGGGCAAGTTGTGAATGCAGTCGAAACCTACCGCCGTCACGGCGTCGAGGATGTCCAGAAAGCGCGGACAGATCCGGAATACGCCGAGCGGTTGCTCCGTCAATGGCGTGAAACCAAAGCCCAAATCGGTTACGTAACGACGCCGACCGGGCTCCGCTTGCCCCGTCTCGCACTTCCCGACATCGATGATCCTGGGGAAATCGCTCGGTTCTTGTGGGACGAAGGATCGCCTGGAAAATTCCCATTTTTGACAGCCGCCTATCCGGAGCAATATCTGGAGCCGATTAACGGCCATAATCGATCAAATGGGGAAGCCTCCAGCAGCGAGGAGCCGACCCGATTGTTTGCCGGCTTGGGCCTTGCGGACGACACGAACGCACGATTTCACTATCTTTCGCGCAATCAACGCAGCAAAAGACTCAGTACCGCATTCGACGGGCCCACGCTGTATGGCGTCGGTGCGGGCGCCGATGGAGTTTTCGGAAAAATCGGCGAAGGAGGTGTCGCGATCGATACAATCGAGGATATGGAGCGGCTTTATGCCGGTTTCGATCTCGATCAACCCAATGTCTCCGTTTCCATGACCGTGTCGGGACCGGCCCCAATTCTGCTGGCAATGTATGTGGCGGCTGCAAAACACCGGTTCGGCCCGGATGTTGCCGGGAAATTGCGCGGCACGGTTCAGGCGGATGTCTTGAAGGAGATCCAGGCACAGAACGAGTTGATTTTTCCCCTTGAACCATCCCTTCGTTTTCTCGCTGATACGGTCGATTTTTGTTCCCGTCAGATGCCAAAATGGTACCCAATCTCGATCAGTGGCTATCACATCGGCGAAGCCGGTGCGACCCCCGTGCAGCAGGCCGCATACACGCTTTCGAACGGATTCGCGTACGTTGAAGACTTTCGGAGCCGCGGGATGGATGTGAACCGGTTTGGACCACGGCTTTCTTTCTTCCTTGATTGCGGACTGGATGTCGAATACGTGGCGCTCGCTCGGATTTGCCGGAAAATTTGGGCAATTGGAATGCGGGACGTCTTCGGCGCCGACAAGCGCGCGCAAATCCTGAAGCTTCATACGCAGACCAGCGGCCGGTCCTTGATCGCAGCGGACTGGAGAAACAATCTCACACGCACCAGTCTAGAGTTAGTGCTCGCGTGTATGAACGCGACGAATTCCTGTCACAGTAATTCAGCAGATGAGCCGTTCACCACTCCCAGCGAGGAGTACGCCCGCTACGCCGCGCATGCGCAAGCGATCTTGTTGGAGGAAAGCGGGCTATTCAAACACATGATGAATACCCTCCAGGGTTCGCCTGGGATGAAGGTGGTTGGAACGGCCGTTGAAGATGCAATTCTTGAAGAGTTCCGTGTCATTGAAGAGCAGGGCGGGGTTATCGGAGCAGTCGAACGCCGGTATCAGCGAAGTCAAATTCAAGCTTCGAGTCATTTGCTGGAGCGGCAGATCGAGTCCGGTATCCGGCCGGTCATTGGGTTAAACCGGTACAATGCGCCGGTCGAAGACTGGCCGCAGGTTCATATGATTCGAACGCCAAAGGAAAAAAAACAGCTGCAGAGAGACCGGCTTGAGGACTTCCAGAAGCGACATGCTTCGGAACGGGAGCGTTGTCTCGATCGGCTCACTCATGTCGTCGAAGGTGCCGGCAACGTTTTTGAAGAATTGATCACAACGGTCGAACATTGTTCGCTCGGCGAGATTACGGAACGGCTCTGCAACGTCGTCGGAAAATTCAGACCGATGGTCTAGATAGTGCGCCCGAGTTCGCAAGAATCATCATAATCTCGGCCGAATAACTCGTCACGCTGGCGCGTCGAATATGCATGCTCCGGCCCGGTTTGATTTGTGAGTGTTCGTTTGAAACACTTTGGGTCGTAACCGGTCGTCTGGGCAGGCGTCTGTAAATTATAACGATATGAAAAAGTTTTTTGTCATTCTGGCCGTTGTTCTTGCCGTAGCGGTACTCGGCGAGCAGAAGGCGCAAGCTGGCGTCTTTTTCCCTATTCCGCTGCCTGTACCGGTATTTTATGGGCCCGGATACTACGGGCCTGCGTACTACGGACCGGGGTACTACGGGTCGGGTTATTATTGGGGCCCCGGGGGCTATGGTTACTACCGGCATCCGTATTGGCGTCACCGGTATTGGGGCGGCGGCCATTGGCGCTACCGCTAAGAGCGCTTAATCTGAATTTCCCTGTTGGGACTTGCGGAATTGCGCGGGCAACCGCTGTCCCAACGGGGGTGGGAAAGTAAGAGGTAGAAGTAAGAAGGCAGAAGTATGGAACGGGCCGCGTGCTGAGGAAGAATACCAAACGTGGCACGTCACGGCTTCCGCGGCGCGCAGGCGATACCGCAAGGAAGACATGAGAGTTCTCTGGCAACGATAGTCGACCGACACCGGAGCATAGGCTTCCAGCCTGTGAACCTTCGGAGAACGGGTTCGTCAAATCGTGATCGTACTCGATCTCGGTGTTGCCATCAGCCAAAGCTCGATTACGAGGACGAGCACAATCGACGCCAGTCGGCTGAAGAACCGGACGCGTCCCGGGTCTATTCCTTTCGCCATTGCACGCACTCAAAATCAGAACGAATACGAAAACCCGGCGTTGACTCGGCTGTGGCTGTAGGTCCGGGTGGAGAGCGCAGAGGAATCCCTTATAAAACTGTAGCCGGTGGTGATCGAGAATTTCCGAGTGAGCGCGTAACTGCCGCTTAGTTCCGCATCGACAGTATTCTCTGTGAACGTCAACGGACCGGCGTACTCACTGTTGGCATAGTAGATCGCCGCGCTCACGTCCGTTTTGGCGCCGACTCGATCGGTCAGTTTCAACCCGGTTCGATAGGTTTTCCGATAGCCTTGCGTCATCACGTCGGATTCCTCCAAACCATAACGATTGTACCATTCGACTGTCGCCTCGGGGCGTAGTTTGTAATTGAGCGTTGTTTCTGCGTAAGGAAAGAGATCCGATTCGGCGATTTCGTAACGCAGTTCGGCACCTCCGCGGAAACTGAAGGTCAAACGAGGATTTGGTGTTAAATCTGCCCCTATCAGGAAGGTGTGCGATTGGGAACTGCTGACGCTCTCGCGCACATAGTCCTCGTAACCATATTGATACTGCAAAACCGCAATGGCGTTCGGTAATAGCAGATAGCGTATCTCTTCGCTGATGAGTTGTTCGATTCGGTCATTGTATTCCCCGAGAGAGGGTGAATCGTAATTGAGCACGTTGAACGAATAATTCGTGAAAGTCGCAATTCGCGGGGTCCACTGAAACCCGACGCTGAGTCTGTTCTGGCTGTAAAGATAATTGCCAACCTCGTTCAGCACGCCAACGCCCGCGATCACATCGGGCTGCGCCTGGTAGGTGAGAATCGAGTCCAGCGTGACAACGGTGCGTTCATTGAACTGGTGATTGAAATTTAAATCGAACTTGATATTTGGATCGACCTTCGATCCGGGCCGCTGCCAATAGGCATCAAAGCCGGCCTGCCCTGACCCGGTCAACTGTGTGCGATCGTTCCCGACGTTCACATTCGCATTCAAACCAAGCTCGTCGTACGCGCTGCCGACTTGATCGGTGTGTGAAGTGAATAAGTTGTCATCGTACCCGAAGGTGGCGTAAGTCGTCGTTTTGAAAGGGAGACCGGTAAAGATCCATTCTCCATCGCCGCTGACCGGACTGGCAAAATCGAGGCTTCCCGGTCTGCTCAGTGAAAGATCCTGCGCTGATGTGTATCCAGAAATAATGCACAGGGCGGCCGTTGCAAATAGCCAGCTCGTCTTATGCATAAACAAATGTGCTTGACCATCTTGCCATTAGCCCTCGCTTTCTTTAAGGCGCATAACGCGTAACCAATCGGTCATTCAAATGCAACTATTTACCGCTCTAAGTGGTAACGTGCCAGCTTTTCGTCTGAACAATCGGTCGCGCAGATCGGCTCGCAGAGCCGATCTTTGCCGCGGGTGGATAATGCGTCGCGTGCAATATCCGGGCTTATTGCTCGGCAAATTCCTCGCGCGCATATATAAAAACAACAATAATTGACTGATGTAATAATTAGTATGTTCTCTAAGTTACCTGCGTACTTTTTGACAACATCATGGGCAAACGAGGTCAAGACGCTCTCGGTCATTTGGTGAATATCCGGACGTTCCAAAACGCAAGAACCGTATCCAGTTAGGATTTAAAAGTTCGAGGTTCGGAGTTCAAAGTTTCCAGTTTGGGGTTCGGCGGGCTACCACCGAGGAACGGAGATCCAGGCGCGCGTTCGGAGCGACGCTGGTGCGAGCCGCCCGGACTGGAGGTCTATCATGCGCTGCTTGAGAGTGACCGCCGCGGATCACCGCCGCACGCGATCGTTGCTTGTCAAAGACCGGAAGGGATTGTAAGGAATCAGTGACTCTGCGCAGAAAATAAATAGAAAATCCCCCCTGAAAGGCCCTGCTCGAATCACGCTTTCCGGATCCGGTCAGGGCGTTTCCACTTCAATTCACCCGCTTCCCCATATTGAGATGTTTAGAAAACCACGAATCAACAGAATGTTCGGCGCCGATGGCAAATGCTTCGATGTCGCGCTCGATCATGGATTTTTTAATGAATTAGGCGTGATGGCCGGCATCGAAAATATGTCCAACGCTATTAAGGCGGTGCTGGAAGCGGGTCCGGATGCCGTGCAACTTACGATCGGCCAGGCGCACCGGCTGCAATCTGTTCCTGGTAAGCAGAAACCGGCCCTTGTGTTACGAGTCGATGTGGCAAATGTCTATGGCAAAAAACTGCCGGATTACCTATTCAGCCGAATGATCAGTGACCCGGTTCAACAGGCTCTTCGCCTCGATGCGGCTTGCCTTTGTATCAATCTTTTCCTCCTTCCCGGGCAGCCAGCCGTGCATGCGGAGTGCATCGAAAATATATGTGAAATCAAACCGGTTGCGGACGAATTCGGAATGCCGCTGATGATCGAGCCGTTGGTTATGCAGGATAATGCGAAGGCAGGCGGCTACATGGTGGACGGAAACCTGGAGTTAATCCTCGCTCTGGTGCGCCAGGCGGTGGAATTGGGCGCAGACGTCATCAAGGCGGATCCATGTACGGACATATTAGAATATCATAAAGTAGTTGAAATTGCCGGAGATGTCCCGGTGCTGGTGCGCGGAGGCGGCAAAGCTCCGGACGAAGAGATCATTGAACGCACGGTGGAACTGATGAAACAGGGAGTTCACGGGATCGTTTACGGGCGAAACGTCATCCAACATGAAAAGCCTGCGGCGATGACGCGTGCCCTGATGAGCATTGTTCATGAAGGCGCGGACGCGAAGAGGGCTCTGGCATTATTGAAATGAGACTATGGCAACCGAAATCCGATTTGGAATCATTGGTTTAGGGTTAATGGGCCGCGAGTTTGCGAGCGCGGCGGCCCGATGGATTCATTTGAGCGGTCTTGATGTGCGACCGGTGATTGTTGCGGCATGCGATTCAAATCCGAAAGCCGCAGAGTGGTTCAAAGCAAGCATCCCAACGCTCAATTTCGTCACGACCGATTATCATGAGCTCTTGGCACGCGAAGATGTGGACGCCGTTTATTGTGCGGTTCCGCACAATCTGCATGCCGAGTTTTATACGGATATCATCCAATCGGGCAAACATCTCCTGGGTGAAAAGCCGTTTGGCATCGATCTCAAAGCGAATGAGCGGATTACGGAAGTCATAGCCGCCCATCCGGAGGTAACGGTTCGCTGCTCGTCGGAGCTGCCATTTTTCCCCGGCGGTATCGCAATTATCGAGGCCCTGATGAAAGAAGATTTCGGTCAGATCATCGAAGTCGAGAGCGGGCTTTTGCATTCATCGGATATCAACCCGGAGAAAGTGATCAATTGGAAACGGATGATCGAATTTAACGGGGAGTACGGGTGCATGGGAGATCTTGGAATGCACGCTTTGCATATTCCTCTTCGATTCGGATGGGTTCCGCGACGAGTCCAGGCGCAACTTTCGAAGATTGTGAAAGAACGGCCAGACGGGAAAGGGGGGCGGGTTCCTTGCAGAACGTGGGACAACGCGACGATCTATGGCGAGGTTGAAAAAGATGGAGCAGCGTTCCCTATCGCGTTCAACACCAAGCGGATCGCGCCTGGGGAATCGAATACCTGGTATATTCGTGTATTAGGGATGAAACGTTCGATGGCATTCTCGACGAAGTATCCAAAGACCTTGAATCTCATGGAGTACAAGGCAGGCGGAACGCAGGCATGGCAGCAGATCGATCTTGGGTACCAAAGCGCCTACCCAACGATTACGGGAAATATTTTTGAATTTGGATTCACGGACTGCATCCTCCAGATGTGGGCGGCATTTTGCGATGAGTTGGCGCACGGCAGAGAAAAGATGCTCCAACCGTTCTACTGTGCCACGCCGAAGGAAGCCCACCAGACGCACCTCGTATTCACGGCAGCGCTGAATTCGCATTCGGCGCGGCCTGAAACGAACCATTGAGTAAGCGCATGATCACTGTCGCTGGATCAGTCATTGGAGATATCTTCGTTCGCACACTGGAGAGTGAGCCCCCTCGCGGATCTTTGACACTTGTCGACGAGATCGGTTTTCATCTTGGAGGGGCTCCGTCAAATACCGGGGTTGCTTTGAGTCGTTTGGGCGTGCCGGTTTCAGTTGTCGGGCGCATCGGGTCGGATCCATTCGGACATCTGGTTCGGCAGGAGTTCGAAAAATGGGCCGATTCGGTCACTCTTGCAGTCGACAACACCCTGCAGACCACCTGTTGCGTCGGGCATGTATTTGGGGATGGTGAACGAAGCTTCTTGTATGCGGGCGGCGCCTGCGCGGCGTTCTCGGCGGCTGATCTCGACTTGAAAGCAGAGTTGTCGCGCGGATCACGTGCACTGCATGTTGGATACGCGCACCTTTTGCCAGGGCTGGACGGTGAACCGATGTTTGAGTTATTTAAAGAAGCGCAATCTCTTCGGTTGCTCGTTTCTTTGGATGTTGCTTACTACGCTGGACCAGACTGGCCGGGACTTCTGGAGTTAATGCCCTTCGTTGACGTTTTCTGTCCGAACCGCCGGGAAGCCGAAGCAATCACTGGTGAGAAAGATCCGGAGGCTGCCGCCGCATCTCTTTTGAAGCACGGCGTTCGTCAGTTTGTGGCGATCAAAGGAGGTGAAGAAGGGGCCTACATTCGTCCAGCGACGGGGAAATCGGAATATTTGCGACCACACAATGTTGAGACGATCGACAGCACCGGTGCCGGAGATGCGTTCATAGCCGGTGTCCTGGCAGCCTGGCACCGGAACCTCGACTGGAATCTGGCAGGTAGAATCGCAAATGCGGCAGGAGCCCTGGCAACCGTGAAACAAGGCGCAACTGAAGGGCTCGAAAGCTGGGAACAGGCGGAGAAGCTGTTATGAGAAGAATTAGTCAGCGGCACACGATAGAATTTGGGGCTAGAGGTAGGGTATCTAGACAGGCTGAGAACCTCTGCACGCCACTTTGGCACTTCGGTTCTGACAAAAACTGACAACTGACACTGACTACTTCTATTCGTGCCGGCTCAGAACGAACTGGGTCGGCGCACTGGTTGACTCGCGCACGATGAGCTCCGGATTGAGTATGATTCTTCGGAGGCGGCCTTCTCCTCCTTTGCGAATACGCTCCAGTAAAGTCGCCGCGGCAGATTCACCCTGGCGGCGAATGGATTGACCCACGGTTGTCAGTGCCGGATAGATGTAACGTCCGAGATCGATTCCGTCGAACCCAATGACCGAGAGCTGATTCGGCACACGGATACCGTGTTCTTCGGCGAATCGAAGGAACCCGATCCCCATCATGTCGTTGCCGGCAAATACGGCCGTGACTTTAGCGCGTTTCAGCAGGAGGCGCGCCGCTTTGTAGCCGCCTTCCGCCGTAAAATCTCCACGAACCACCCAGTCGGTTTGAAACGGCGCTCCAGCGTCCGCAAGGGCCTTGCGATATCCGTTCAGACGGTCACTGCTAACGGAGGTTGTATCAGGACCGGCGACGCAACCGATCGATTTATGCTTAAGATCGAGCAGATATCGGGTCGCCATATAAGCACCCTTGAAATGGTCGACCTGGATCAGGTCAGAATTAATTCCTTTGACCTGACGGTCCACGATGACAACGGGAACTTTTGCGAGTCGGAGAAGGTTAGCGAGCCCGACATCATCGCCGGCGGAACAGATGATCAGCCCGTCGATTCGCTTTTCGAGAAGGACTCGGAGATAGGCTTGTTGCCGCTCAGGCTGGTCGTCTGAGTTGCAGAGGATGACGTTATAATCGGCGCGGTAACAGGCGTCTTCGATTCCCGCTGATAACTCCGCAAAATAGGGATTGGAGCAGTTGGAAACCAGCAACCCGATTGTGCTTGTCGACTGATGTTTCAGCGATCGGGCCACGGCGCTCGGGATATAGTGCAGGCGCTTGATGGCCGCCTCAACGTCGCCGCGCACTTTGGTGCTAACCGGGCGCGTGTTGTTGATGACGTGCGAGACGGTGGTGTATGACACTCCCGCCAAGGTTGCTACGTCCTTGATGGTCGACATGGCAAAGGTTTCGGTCGATAGATCAATCGGTGTCGATATCGATCCTCGTGGGATGAGCACCGATGGGTAAGCTGGGGGGACTGGGATTGGTAGCAACACATGGTCTGCGCCGCCGCAAACGTTTGCAAAAAGTGTGAGGTCGCAGACCCTGTTTTGTCAATCGCTACTTAGCGGCAACTGGTTTCCCTTTTGTTCCGGTCTCTTGCTGCGGTTTGGACACTTCGTGTCGCAGGTTCTTTTTCCGCAAGTTCGACCACCAGAGAACGATGGGCGCCGCGATAAAGATCGAGGAGTAGGTTCCCACGATTACGCCAACGACGTTTGTGAACGCGAAGTCGGCGAGAACTTGGCCACCGAAAAACAGCAGCGAAAGCATGCAGATCAATGTCACACCGCTCGTCAGAATCGTCCGGCTCAGTGTCTCGTTAATGCTTGCATTCATGAGATACTGAATTGAGCCCTTACGGCCCGATCGCAGACCCTCACGGATTCGGTCAAAAACGACGATCTTGTCATTGATAGAGTAACCGGCGACCGTCAGGATCGCGCCGACCATAACCAGCGAAAATTCCCGCCCTGTCATTACAAAAATGCCCAGTGTAATTGCGAGGTCGTGAAGCATCGCGACGATCGTTCCGATTGCGAAAGAAAATTCGAACCGGATTGTGACATAAACCAGGATCCCAAGGATGGCGATTCCGAGTGCAAATAATGAAGTTGTCGCTAGCTGGGTTCCCATGACAGGGCCGACTCCTTCGGAACGTTCCACGCTCAGATTTACCTTTGGAAACCCTTGCTGCAGCTGATGCGCGATCTTATCCGCAGTCCCGAACGGGGACCGTATCGAAATGAAATGGGAAACCTGATTCTGTTCTGAGCTGGCTTCCTGCTGGATCACAGCACTCCCCTGGCCGATCTTGGCCAGTTCCGCGCGAATATCTGCTTCTGGAAGCTCGGTTGCTGATTTGACGAGCAAAAAGTCGCCGCCGGTAAAATCGATGTTGAACATCTTGCTGCCGCGAAGACCGAACGCAGCAACCGATGCGGCTAGCAAAATAAGCGATCCAATCAACGCGGGGCGCCATTTGCCGAGAAAATCGAAGCTCTTCGATTTGATCAGGTGGAGCATCGAAATGCTCTTGATGAGGCCTAACTGCAACCCCCAGGAAAACACCGTCCGCGTCACAAGCAGCGCCGAGAACATCGATGCGATAATGCCGATCGTCAGTGTAATCGCGAATCCTTTGACCGGTCCGGAGCCGAGCCAAAAAAGAATGGCGACCTTCAGAAGAGTGGTCAGGTTGGAGTCGACAATCGCGCTGAACGCTTTTTTGTACGCCGTATCGATCGCCGGCTTCAGATTCTTTCCGTGCTCAAGCTCTTCTCGAAGACGCTCATAGATCAAGACGTTCGCGTCGATGGCCATTCCGATCGTCAAGATGATACCGGCGATACCCGGAAGGGTGAGGACGAAACCGAAAAGCGACATTACCCCGAACAACAGGATGCCGTTTACCGCCAAACCGACAAAGGCGACGAGACCCGCAGTGCGATAATAAATGAGAACAAATATCAGAGTGGCCGCCAGTCCGGCTAATCCGGCTGCAATCCCTCGGAAGATCGAATCCTGTCCAAGAGTCGCGGAGACCGTCCTGGTTTCATCGATCGCGACAGGTGTCTGTAGCGGATTCTCCATGACCGTCGCCAGGTTTTTGGCTTCATCCGCGGTGAAGTTTCCGGTAATAACCGCTTCCCCGTTCGGAATTTCGCTTTGAATATTCGGCGCGGAGACTACTTCGTTGTCGAGGACGATCGCCAGGCGGTTATTTATGTACTCGCCCGTGACATGCCGGAAGATGGTTGCTCCATTTGAGGTCAGTTTCAAAGAAACCTCGTACCCACGCTGCTCGAATACCGGCCGGGCACCTGCTACGTCCTGCCCCGTGAGCTCTGGACGGCGCTTGACGAGCAATTTTTCCGGTTTGCCGTTCTTCTTCTCAAGCGAAGTGAGAACTACGTAACCGGGTGGCGCAATGGCAGTTCCCGCTTCGATTTGCGGTACAAGCTGATCGCTGTTTGGGTGAACGAGCCGGAATTCGAGTTTTGCGACCCGCTGCAGTTGTTCGCGAGCGGTTTCAATCTGTGCCGTGTTCAGTCCAGGGATCTGTACCAGGATATGATCGGTCCCTTGCTTCGTGATGACCGGTTCGCTGACGCCGAATTCGTCTACGCGCTTTCGAATGACCTCTACCGCCTGTTCCTGCATATCAGGCGTGATCGCGCGAGGCGCGCCACCCTGTTCAGGAACCGGTGGAACCAAACGCACCAGGAATGACGTACCCCCCTGCAGATCGAGACCTAGATGGATTTTCTGCTGGAAAGGCAGAAATGAATCGATGCAAAACAGGCAAAGGAGAACCGTGAGAGCGGTGCCAAGCCAGCGCTTTGTCTTTTCCTTAGTGGTGAGGAAGTACCAGGCAAAAAGGAGAAGAATGAAGAGCCCGAAAAAGAAGGTCAACGTCGCATTCATTGCGAACTAACTGCTAAGTGGTTGGTTTTGCTTCCGAGACGACAGGCTTTGATTCCGAGGATTTTTCGATCCCCGAAACTGCACTTTTGTCGACCTCGATTTTCACGTTGTCAGCTACTTTGAGAAGAAACGTGGTCTCTTTGACATTTGCGATCAAGCCGTGGATTCCGCTCGAAGTGACGACGCGATCCCCAGTTTTGAGGTCTGCCAGCAACTTCTGGTGTTGTTTCGTTCGCTTCTGTTGTGGGCGGATCAGCAGGAAATAGAAGATGACGCCCATGAACAGGAACGGCAGGAGCGTCTGAATCAAATCAGGCTGGGGAGCGCCTCCGGGAGCGGCGGCTTGGGCTAGAAAAAAGATAGTTGAGATCATCGCATGCATACTAAACCCTTGACTAAGGTATTGCCTTTGGACCAGGGGAAGTGAGTCAATAACTCAAACAGGCGGCAGGAGCAAAACAAATATCTATTGCACCAAGCCCGACGTCACTATACCAGCCCCGGACTTTGTGCACTAGCGACGAAAATCGGCACTCCGTGCAGTTTTTTCACGGGGACGTGAGAAATGAGGGCTAGCCTGAACCGTTCGCGGATTTCGGCAAACTTGAGAACAATGCAGGCTGGGGCGCGATATAGCCTTGCGGGTCGATGAGCAGATTTCGAAACCCAATGGCGCGAATTGCCTTCCTGACGGTTTCATCCAGTTGAACAAGTTTTCCGCTTTCCGCTGGGTCGATCTGGAGTTTTGCCGAGGGCGAACCATCAGCGCCAGCGATATATCGAACTCGAAAAACGATAAAACCGCAAGACCGCACAAACTCCTCGGCTTGCTCGATCATGCTCAAAGCGTCGCGTGTCACGCTTGTTCCGTGGGGGATTCTGGAACTGAGACACGGCTGCGCCGGCGTGTCAGCTGTCGGCAGACCCCGTTCTCGCGACAAAAACCGAATCTCGGCCTTCGTGAGGCCAGCCATTCGGAGCGGAGCTAGAACCTGAAACTCGCGAGCTGCTTCAGCCCCCGGTCGCACCTGGAATGCGTCATCCGCATTCTCTCCGTATGCCAATGCGGGAAACCCTCGAGCGATGGCGATCTCCTGCATTCGGGTGAAAAGCTCGAATTTGCAGAAGTAACAGCGATTGAACGGGTTGCTCGCGTATCGCGGATCATCAAGTTCGGTCGTGGCAATCACCTCGACCTGGGCGCCGAATGTCTTCGCAACCTCGATCGCGCTTCGAAGCGCAGCACGTGGGAGACTTGGACTGTCGGCCAGGACGCCCACAACAGCATCTCCCAGAACATCTGCAGCTTCTGCCAGCAGAAATGTGCTATCAACTCCTCCCGAATATGCAATCAGGAGCCGGTCAATCTCTTTGAGAGCCGATCGCATTACGCGCGCCTTGCCGCGAGCGGAAGCGGGCAGGTCTGAAACGGATTCCATTACAATTGGATTCGCCGGAATAGATCATCAAGGGGCAGTTGCAAGCCCACGAAAAACTCGCCGAAATCAACGTACTCTGCCGTCACGGGATCAAACCGCATCTCGGACACGATCGATTTGATCTCGAAGACATCGTGGGCAAAAAGCGAAACGCCCCATTCAGCATCATCCAGACCGGTGGACCCGGTGATGAGCTGACGAATCTTTCCAGCATATTGGCGTCCGATCCGCGCGTGACCCAGCATGAGCTCTTTTCGTTGCTCAAACGAGAGTGAGTACCAATTCTGGGTGCTGTTTCTGCGTTTCGACATTGGGTAAAAACTAAACACGGGCCAGTCCGGCATGTTCGGATAAAGCCGGTCCTGAAGATACTTTTGCATCCGGTTACGGAACTCCTCCATTGCTCGCACGAATTCAGGTGACTCGGGTGCAAGGCCCTTTTCGGCGGTTAATGAAGCTCCGTAATCCGCCTCAGTGGTGGTGTATTCGCTGCGTTCCGTGAGCGAGTAAAAGCTGAAAACGGGTGTTAACACATCCGGTCCAAGCGACAAAGTGAGCCTTTTTTCAATGCCGTTGGCCGCGTGAAGATCGGGCGTCAATAACATGAATGCCAGATCGGCCTTGGGAGAAACCACGCTGAAAGTCAGGATCTGAGTGGTGGGCAGCGCTCGGACTTCCTGGATCAGTCTGGAAAGATTGGTCTTTGCGCCAAGCCGCTCCTCAGAAGTCAGAAGCTGCCATTGACCAAATTCAACTCGGTAAAATAGGTGCAATACGTGCCACCCCTCCTTTGGACTTAGCGCGGGCCGATCTGTCATATCGAACGGTACGTCGACTCCGAGAAGTTGCCAGGAGCAGTTGTCAGTGTCGGTTGCCAGCTGTCAGACTGTCTCAGAAGAGAACAATCAACTTTTGAACTGCGGATCGAGCGCCCTCCAAAGGTCGAAGTTCTAACAACTGACAACCGACACTGACAACTTTCTTCAACAACTTCCCCGTTGACTGTTCACGAGGACGGCTGTCAGCTGTTAGATGGCGAGTCAGGGCTTCGCTCCAGTGGTCGGAGTTCTGACAACTGACAACCGACACTGGCAAACTTCCTGAAACCGACGACCTCTTAAAGTGACTTGAAGTCTGGGCTTGATTCGTTAAATTGGCGCGCTTTCGGGAGGACGCAGAGAGGCGACGTTAATTCCTGCAGGAGTCGCGAAGGAGGTAGCAAGGTAAGTTATGGCTGATGTTGCAAACAAGTATCCGCAGAACGTAGTTGGACAATTTTACGTGGACGATCAATGCATTGATTGTGATCTTTGCCGCGAAACCGCCCCCGCAAACTTTACGCGCAACGATGACGGTGGTCATTCTTTTGTCTATAAACAACCTGAAAGTCCGGACGAAGAGGCTCTGTGTAAAGAAGCGATGGAGGGCTGTCCCGTCGAAGCCATCGGAAGCGATGGGAACGGATAGCAGGCCCGTCGGAATCTTCGTTGCATCCGGCAACTCATTCAGGACAGTCCACGTTGACGGCGGGGCTGTCCTTTTTTGTCATGGCACACTCCTTTCGTAAGCGGGCCCTGGAAGAGTGGCGCGGTCTCCCCGAGGCCGATGAACAGCCAGATCGAAGCCTTCCAATCCGTGAAATCCTGAGTCAGCTCGCGCCCAAGCTCGGACTGGAGGCCCGGCTCCGGGAGGAAGAAATCATTTCTGCCTGGGTCGATATCGTGGGTGACTTCTTTGCGAGACATTCACGACCTGTGAAATTGCGTCAGGGCTTGCTGGTTGTGCATGTGTTGCAGCCCACCGTTCTCTACGAGCTGGAACGGCAATGGAAATCGCTCGTTCTGCAAAAATTGCAGACACGTTTCGGCGGCAAACTCATTCGAGACCTCCGCTTCCGTCTGGGATAGTGCCGAAAGGGTTCACCCCAATAACCAGCAAGTCTTTAGCTCGACTCAACCGTCCCGCTGGGAGGGATCGTTTTTTCTTACGGTTCCAGGCACTTCGTGCCTGGCTCCTATCACTTGTCCCTCCCGACTTCGCCAATGCTACGTCGGGCAAGCCGGGACAAAAACCACAGCTCCCTCACATTAAGTTAACGCAAAGGGGTTTCCAGCCTGTCCATTTCGATGAAAAAATTCACCACGGAGACACTGCGCGGCTTTCGGCTTCGCTAAAGCTTCCGCCGCCGCCAAAGCTATGGCGGACGACACTTCGAACAGGTCGCCGCGCCTCTGTGGTGAGCCTTCGTAGGGAACCGAAAACCTTGAAGCCTATCCGATTACCAGGAGGCTGGACAGGCGAGACGCCTATCCTACATTGCCAAATATGAGAAGGAGACTTGTCCCGAGGAGGTTGTGCCGTAACCCTGATTAAGAACATCATTCTCGATTGGTCCGGCACGATCGTTGACGATCTCGACGCGGTTCTTCGAGCAACCAACGTCGCCTTGACCGCACTCGGATCCACGCCCCTGTCCAAGGAGGAGTTTCAACGCTCGTTCGTGTTACCGGTCGCTCTCTTTTACGAACGCCTGCTTCCGGGCATCCCGATGGAAAGAATCGATGCGATCTATCGCCGCTCCTTCCTGGAGACGAACGTCCAGCCGTTTGCCAGTGCGCTGGAGTTCTGTGCCCTTGCGGTGGCCAGCGGCTATCGTCTTTTTGTTCTGAGCACGATTGCTGTCGACCATTTTGAGCGTCAATCCGAGATGTTCGGTATCCGACGATTTATCACACGAGCGTATGTGGGCGTGCGAGACAAAGTGGATGTCATTGGATCGGTCCTCCACGATAACCAGCTCGATCCGGCCGAGACGATCTTTGTCGGTGACATGATTCATGATGTCCAGGCCGCGAAATCGGGGGGAGTTCTGGCGGTGGCGGTGGCGACAGGGTTTGACACGGTGGAGAAGCTTGCTGCGAGTGATCCTGATTTGATCATTCGGGACTTGGCGACCTTGATTCCTTTTCTTGGAGTCCGGGCTCGGCGTGGTTTCAGCGAATGGATCGAAATCAATGAACTGGAGCTGAAAGGCAAAATTGGTGTTCCCGAAGAGGAGCGTGAAACCTCTCAACGATTGGTGGTCTCGCTCCGATTCCAAATCGCTACAAACTTCCAGTCTCTGGATGACCAGGTCGAGAAGACCGTCGACTACGGATTTGTAGCAGCAGAGGTCGAAAGAGTGGTCGGAGCGACCCGTGCTCATTTGATCGAAACACTCCTGGTGGAGATCGCCGACGAGCTCATGGCTCGCTTTCCGATGGATCGACTGCAGATCGAACTGAGAAAATTTATTTTGCCGAATACCGGTTACGTCAGCGTTCGCTTGGATAGGCGGCGAGGTGGGTATTGCGTCTCACGCAATATCCAGGCTAAAGGTTTGTGAGCACCGCGATCTACAGATGGCGGACAATTTCCTCAAAATCCGTCTGATTTTGCTCAACGCTGAGCACCGGTACGTTGACCAGGTTTTCGAGAACGCTCAGGTTAGTCGGTTGAGACAGATCTGAGTCAGGAGTTACAGCGTTCAATGCGATCAAAGCGCAATTCAGACCGGCAGCCTGGATCGCTTCGATTGTAAGCCGGACATGGTTCAGGACCCCAAGCCGATTTGCCGCAACCACGATGACGCTCAGATCGAGGTCCTGTGCAAGATCGCGAAAATCGTAGTCGGCCAGAATCGGAACGGCTATCCCTCCAGATCCTTCCACCAAAACATTCGCGTGGTATCTCGCCAGGTGATCGAACGCTTTTCGAATCGCTGCGAGATCGATCTGGCGCTCCTCGATGATGGATGCGGTGTAAGGCGCAACAGGTGTCCGGTACCAGATCGGGTTGATGATGTACTCTTGTTCGCAGCCGTCGCTGGCGTCGAGCAGTTGACGCACATCGCTGTTATCGCCAGTGCAGATCGGTTTCATGCCGATGATATCCCTTCCCTTAGACCGTGCGAATCGGACAAGTCCGCTTGTGACGAACGTTTTGCCGACACCGGTGTCGGTGCCTGTGACGAGGTAGTTCACGAACCCTAAGATACTAGTACTTTGCGAATTCTTCCGCGATTGAATTTGCTAGTTGTTGAAGTTCGTTCGAATCCGGCCCCTCGAGAAGCAAGCGCGCCTTTGGCTCGGTCCCTGAGTACCGAAGTAACACGCGCCCTTTGCCGTTCAATCGCGACTCCGCCTCTTGGAGTTTCGAGGTGAGGCCTGCGATCTTTTCAAACGGGATCTTTTCGCGGACCGGGATGCTTTGTAGCACCTGCGGGTATTTGTGCAACGCCTGGCGAAGTTCGCTGAGCGGTTTGCCGGTCTCCAGGATAATCGCGATGATCTGAAGCGCCGCGATCAATCCGTCTCCGGTGGTCGTAAAGTCGCGGAAAATGATGTGGCCGCTCTGTTCTCCGCCCAGATTTAATTCTTGATGGACCAACGCATCCATTACATGGCGATCGCCCACCGCAGTACGCAACACGTGCCCTCCGTGCTGACGCAGGAGATCGTCCAGTCCGAAGTTGCTCATCACGGTAACGACGACCGTTTTTTGTTTGAGCTGGTCGCGCCGGATGAGGTCGAGAGAAGCAATTGCCAGTAATTCGTCGCCATCCAGGGCTGAACCATGTTCGTCGCAAAAGAGAAGCCTGTCGGCATCGCCATCGTGGGCAAGGCCGAATGCCGAGCCTGAATCCTGGACGAGGCGCGAAAGTGTTTCCGGATGGGTGCTTCCGCACTCGAAGTTGATATTGAAGCCGTCCGGTTCGAATGCGTGGAGCTCGACATCAGCGCCGAGTTTTGACAGGACCATTGGTGTTGCACGGAACGCTGCGCCATTCGCGACATCCAGCGCGATTCTGACTCCTTTGAGCGATAGACTCTTAGGAAACGTCGAAGCGGCGAACTCGCTATAGACTTCCGTCGCTTCTCGAAGAACACGGATCCGGCCGACTCCTTTGCCTGTTGGTAAGGTGGTAGAGTCAGAGCGATCGAATTCCGACTCGATTGCACGCTCGTCGTCGTCGCCGAGTTTGTGTCCGGTCGGACCAAAGAATTTGATTCCATTGTCATCAAAAGGATTGTGCGATGCAGAAACTACGATTCCGAACGCTGCCCCGTTCCTCGCCGTCAGGTAAGCCACGGCTGGAGTCGGGATTACGCCCGCGAGGAGGACCTCGATTCCAAAGGAGGTGAGACCGGCCGCAATCGCCGATTCCAGCATTTCACCGGAAGCACGTGTGTCTCTGCCGACCACGACTTTTGCATGACTCAAATCACGCGCCAACACTCGCGTCGCTGCCTGCGCCAATTTGAGGACTGATGCAGCAGTAATCGGCTCGCGGTTTGCGGTGCCGCGAATGCCATCCGTCCCGAAAAGTTTCTGTGACACCGGCTATGTTCGCGACGAGGCCAGGGAAGATCAACTAGTAATAAGAAGATAACTGCACGACAAGGGATCGACCGACGCGTAAAAAATGGGTCACATGAGCCTCATACGGCCCATACGCCTCATATGGCCCATACGCCTCATAGTTGGACCTCTATGGCGAATAAATCAGCGCTTACGCGGCGTTTGCACGACGGGGCGCTGATCGTATCCGGTTCGATCCGGCGAAACGTCGGCGTTCTTTTTGACCAAGTACCAAACCGCCGTTGCCACGACGAGGGACATCAGTTTTGCGCGCCAGTTCTCGATGAAAAGTCGTTTCATGAATTCAGGGCGTTGTGTCCGGCTCGGGCAAGGTGTTCCCTTCGCTGTTATCGGATTGATCGTTATCCCGCATCAGCAGTTCGGAAAGACGTTTCTCGAATTGTCCCGGTTTGAACTCGCGTTCGATTTTTCCTCTATGGCAGATCGAGACGCTTCCCGTCTCCTCAGAGACGACAACCGCGATTGCGTCTGATTCTTCCGTAACGCCGAGTGCTGCGCGATGTCGCAGGCCTAGCGTGCGATCCAAGTCTTCTCGCTGGCTGACCGGAAAAATGCAGGCTGCCGCGATAATCCGATCATTCCGAACGATGACGCCTCCGTCATGAAGAGGGGTCTTCGGGAAAAAAATTGTGATCAGAAGTTCCTCCGACATCTCGCAATCGATGTTCACGCCGCTTTCGGCGAAGCTTCTGATAGCCGTATCCCGTTCGATCGCGAGCAAGGCTCCGATTTGCCGGTTCGAAAGTTCGAACACCGCATCGGTGATGATATCGATGGTCTCCTTTTTTTGGGTCGCAGACGAAAAGAGTTGGCTACTACCCAATTCTGCAAGTGCACGGCGCAACTCCGGTTGAAATATGACGACGAGCGCGATCGCGACAAATGCGGTGAGGCTCCGCAATAACCAACTGATCACCGTCAGGTTCAAAATCTGTGAGACCAGGGTCAGCGTGATGAACAGAATCGCGAGTCCTGTCAGAACTTTGGCGCCGCGCGTTCCTCGGAAATAGAGGTAGCCGTAATAGATCGCGACTGCCAATAGCAGAATCTCGATCGCGGCGTTCCAATACTCGCCAATGAGATCTAGAATCAGGTTAATCATTAAAGAGGATCGATTCGGTCATCCGTAGCGCTTCACGGTTCGGGCGTACATCGTGCACTCGAAAGATGTGGGCTCCCTGTTCCCTTAGCAGGCTCGTCAGAGCCACAGTTGGCCATATTCGATCTTCCGATGGCAACTTCGGATCTCCAAGCAGCTGCGCAATCATCGATTTTCTCGAGACTCCGACCACAATAGGCTGGTCCAGGCTGGTGAACCGGCGCAGATCCCGGACAAGTTCCACGTTATCCTGTAAACGCTTCCCGAAACAATACCCGGGATCGATAGCAATTCGGTCCCGGCTAACCCCAGCCTGGAGCAGGAAGTCGACGCGCGATTTCAAGTAATCGAACACCTCGGTCACAACATCGTCGTAGTGAGGATCGATCTGCATGGTTTTCGGCGTGCCGCGCATATGCATCAATATCACACCTGCATCTGAGTCTTTGACGAGAGCAGGCATCTCTTCATCAACTGTTAGTGCGGAAATATCATTAATAATATCTGCGCCGGCAGCGAGCGCTTGCCGGGCCGTCTCCGCTTTGTAGGTATCCACCGACAGGAGGAGATCGGGGAACCGGGCGCGAATCCTTTTGAGGACCGGAATCACGCGTCGAAGTTCTTCTTTGAGAGTCACGGGTTCGGATCCCGGCCGTGATGATTCGCCCCCGATATCGAGAATGTCCGCTCCTTCTTCCACCATCCGTTCTGCTTGTCTGAACGCCGCTTCCTCTTCCAGAAATCGGCCCCCGTCGGAAAATGAATCCGGCGTGACATTCAATACGCCCATGATCAGACCCGAACGGCTCAGGTCAACTGAGCGACGATTTCGCAGTCTCCAGATCATGCAGAACACACTAGCCTGAAAATCTCACGAGCCAAAGCGCTCGTAAGATTTTCAGGACCAGAACTCTGACCCTTGAACTCGGAACTTCGAACCCTGAACCCTGAACCCGGAACTCAAAACGCGAAACGGCGTTCATCGGAGGAACCGATGAACGCCGCAAATTGAACGCAAATGGCCGGCCGCCTAAGCAGCGGCTGGACTGGCTTCGACGTGGACCGCCTTAAACTCAAGCATCTCGGCAGCAGCATGGACATCCAGTATGTCGCCAGGCTTGATGTTGCCGCGCAAAAGCTCTTCGGCAAGCGGGTCTTCCAGGTACTTTTCAACCGCGCGGCGCATTGGGCGCGCGCCGTAGGTCGGGTCGTACCCTTTGTCGATCAGGAATTCGACTGCAGACGGATCCAGCTGAACCTTGATGGATTTGGTTCCGATGCGCCCGATAACTTTCGCGACTTCGAGCTCCACAATCTTTGCCAAATCCTCGCGGCTGAGAGTGTGGAAAACAATGATGTCATCCAATCGATTCAGAAACTCCGGTTTGAAGGTCCGCTTCGATTCTTCGAGAATCTTGTCCCTCATGTGCTCGTACGATTCGTTTCCAGAATTTGCACCAAATCCCAAAGAGGTCTGACGTTTGATCAGTTCCGCACCGACGTTTGACGTCATGATGATAATCGTGTTCCGGAAATCGATTTTGCGGCCCAGGCTGTCAGTGACTTTACCTTCCTCCAGGATCTGGAGCAGGAGATGCATCACATCCGGGTGAGCTTTTTCAATTTCGTCGAATAGCACGACTGAATAGGGCCGCCGGCGAACCGCTTCGGACAGCTGACCACCTTCCTCGTATCCAACATATCCGGGAGGCGATCCGATCAGCCGTGAGGCCGTGAATTTTTCCATGTACTCGGACATGTCGATTTGAATCAACGCGTCTGAATCTCCGAACATGAATTCGGCAAGGGACCGTGCAAGGAACGTCTTGCCGACGCCGGTTGGTCCGAGGAATATGAACGAACCGATCGGGCGCCGTGGATCCTTTAGATCCGCCCGTGAACGCCGCAAAGCTTTGCTGATCGCAACGACCGCTTCGTTTTGGCCAATCACTCGAGTCCGGAGTTCGTCCTCCATCTTCAGAAGTTTCTGAGCTTCCTTCTGCTCCATCCGGTTCAGCGGCACACCGGTCCACTTGGAGACGATGTGCATGATGTCGTCCTCAGTGACAACCACTTCGCGTTCTTCACGCTGTTCGCGCCACTCGGCTAAAATTCGTTCCAGTTTGTCTTTGGTCTGCTTCTCGAGATCCCGCAGGGAAGCTGCCTTCTCAAAATCCTGTGCTTTGATAGCGGCCTCTTTATCCGCTCGAATCGTCTCGATATCTTTTTCGATCTCTTTGACATCCGGTGGGCGAGTCATGGCGTTGATGCGTGCGCGTGCGCCCGCTTCGTCCATCACGTCGATGGCTTTGTCCGGCAGGAAACGCCCGGTCAGATAACGATCGGAAAGCCGCACCGCGGCATCGAGTGCCTGATCTGTCAGACGTGCTTTATGATGCTCTTCGTACTTCGGACGCAAACCGCGAAGTATCTCGACAGCCTCGTCTGGGGACGGTGCTTCCACCTTCACGGTTTGAAACCGGCGCTCAAGGGCCGCGTCCTTCTCAATATATTTGCGGTACTCGTTCAGCGTTGTCGCCCCGACGCACTGCAGTTCCCCTCGGCTGAGCGCAGGCTTAATAATATTCGACGCATCCATGGCGCCTTCGGCAGAACCGGCTCCGACGATCGTATGGAGCTCGTCGATGAAGAGTATTACGTTCTTGGATCGCCGGATTTCGTCCATAACCGCTTTAATCCGCTCCTCGAACTGGCCGCGATACTTCGTACCGGCGACCATGAGGGCTAGATCGAGCGTGATGACGCGTTTGTCCCGCAACAGTTCCGGCACATTTCCAGTGCCGATCTCCTGTGCCAGACCTTCGACGATGGCCGTCTTCCCGACGCCGGCTTCGCCAAGCAGGACCGGATTGTTCTTGGTTCGCCGGCAGAGGATCTGAATGACGCGTTCGATTTCGTTCTTGCGACCGATAACCGGGTCTAATTCTCCCTTTTTGGCTAATTCGGTCAGATCGCGTCCAAACGCACGCAAAGCGGGCGTCTTAACATCTTTCTTGTTGCCCTCCTGCGGCGGTTCTGCGTCGCTCTCAGGCGGTGTAAAATTCGGGTCCAATTCTTTTAAAATTTCGTTTCGAGTTCGTTCGATATCAACTTCCAAGCTTTTTAGGACTCGGGCTGCAACACCTTCTCCCTCTCGCAATAGCCCCAGCAGAATATGTTCCGTACCGACGTAAGAGTGATTCAGGGCTTTGGCTTCCTTGCCGGCGAGCGCCAAAACCTTTTTGACGCGTGGCGTATACGGAATGTTCCCAACCATTTTCGTCTCAGGATGCGAGCCGACATGCTTTTCGACTTCCATCCGTACTGTCTCCAGGTCGAGCCCCATCTTTTGCAGCACATTGACTGCAACACCTTGTCCAAGTTTGATCAATCCGAGCAAAAGATGCTCAGTGCCGACATAGTTATGGTTGAACCGGTCCGCCTCTTTGCGGGCGAGAGCCAGGACTTGCTGGGCACGTGGAGTAAAGTTATTCATCATTGCACTTCCGATGTCGAGCCCTCCGCCTGACCGCCCGACAACTTATTTTTGTTTGGTTTAGGAAAGTTTTTCAACTTCTCCCGGACGATATCGGCGCGCAAATGGTCGCGCTCCTCGGCAGCCAGCTTCTGCTGGGAAATGTGCTGAAGGTGTGCCGGCTGTGTTTCCATCAACAATGCGTTCGTAAGTACCCGACCCTCCTCCGGGAAAAACCCCAAGTCAATCCCCAGGCGCATCACAGACAGCAAGTTTAATGCTTCCTTTGAAGAAATTGAAAATGCGTGGGTCAGAATTCCGTATGCGCGACCCACTTGATCCATCAACATCGTGCGCTTTGTCTCGAGAAGATTCTCGCGAGCCTGGTTTTCCCGCTGGATCAACGTCTCGATTACTTTATTGAGGCGCTCGATAATTTGTGTCTCGTTTTCGCCGAGTGTCGTCTGGTTGGAGACCTGGAAAAGATTGCCCATCGCTTCGGTCCCTTCGCCGTATAGCCCACGAACGGCCAAGCCGATCTTATTGATCGAGTTGATGACCTGGTTGATCTGTTCACTGAGTACGAGCCCAGGCAGATGAACCATCGCCGATGCGCGCATGCCGGTGCCGACATTGGTCGGACAAGCCGTCAGATAGCCAAGTTCCGGGTCAAACGCGAAATCAAGGTGCGCCTCCAAAGCGGTGTCGACGTCGTCTATCAGACGATATGTTTTTTGCAAATCGAGTCCGGAAGTCATCGCCTGCATTCGCAGATGATCTTCCTCGTTCATCATGATGCTGATCGTCTGATGCGGGTTGATCGCAACCGCGCTGCCCATCCCTTTTGCGGCGTGTTCCCGACTGATAAGATGGCGCTCGACCAGCACCTGTTTCTCCATTGCAGAGAGTTCATTCAGCTGTTCTGAGAACGAGCTCCGCATCTGCGCCAGGTTATCCACCTCCGGCTTAATTTCGTCAAGAATCCGGACTCGTTCGGTCTTTTTGGCCCAACCTGGAAAGGGCATTTTGGCCAGGTTGCGTGCCAATCTGACTCGGCTGCTGATGACGATCGGGTGACGCCCGCCGTCCACAGACAACCATTCCCCGCGAGATTTTAAGATCGAGCTGATTTTCATCTCAGTGTTCCATCCCCGAAATTGTCTATCGTTTTTTGCGGTCAAAATGGCTAGGGGACGCGAAACTAATGGTCCTCCTCCAGCTCAAGTTGACGAATCTCATCCCGGATCGTTGCGGCGGACTCGTAATCTTCTTTCGAGACAGCCTCTTCCAGGTTTCGTTTCAGTTCATTCAATCGATCGGACCGTACAATGCCTCTGAAAAGCCTGGCAGGGACTTTGCCGGTGTGCTTGGTCCCTTTGTGCATCGCTTTGATCAGGGAAGCCAATCCCTCCGAGAATGTTCCATAACACTCGCTACACCCAAGCCGTCCCGTTTTCTTGAAGTCGGCCTGTGTAAATCCGCAAACCGGGCAATGCTCGGTCGGGATCGGCTGTTCAACCTGCTGTGTTTCGCCCAGCCCAAGTAGAAGGTCAGCGAGCGCAAAGCCAGTGGGATCGGAGACACCTTTGTCTTTGGAACATGACTCGCAAAGATTAATCTTCTTCATGTTCCCATCGACGATCTGCGTCAGATAAACTGTCGCAGTGTTCGTTTTGCAGACGTCACAAATCATGCCTGTAATATATTACTCCCTTTATTCGACCGGTCTTGTCGTCGCTGAAGTATACTACTGATAAATCGGAGTGCCCGTTGTGCGTGTCAACTCACGGAACGCGTCGACTAGTTTTAGTGTGATCGGCCCCGGTTGGCCGTTTCCGATCAGTCGTTTGTCCAATTGAACCGCTGGAATCACTTCGGCGGCCGTGCCGGTGAGAAAGCATTCGTCCGCGGTGTAGATATCGTAACGGGTAAGGTGCTGCTCGCGTGCCGGGATATTCGCTTTCTCGGCGAGTTCAATGACCACGGCTCGAGTGACGCCCGATAGCATGCCGCAGTTCGGGTGCGGAGTTGCGATCTGGCCGTTTTTGACGACGAAAATGTTATCACCAGTGCACTCGGCGACGTACCCCTCTTCATTGAGCATGACTCCTTCGCCTGCGCCAGCATGTTGAGCTTCAAGCTTCGCCATGATGTTATTCAGGTAGTTGAGTGACTTGACTCGTCCATTCAAAGCGGCCGGCGACGTGCGCCTGGTGGAGCAAGTGACCATCGTCAGTCCCTTGTGATAGAGATCGTCGGGATAAAGCGCGATTGTAGCCGCAATGATGATGATGCTTGGACGTCTACAGGAGTCAGGACTTAGTCCAAGCGATCCGACGCCCCGCGTCACAATCAACCGAATGTAACCATTGTGAAGATCGTTCTGGCGGATCGTTTCAAGCGTCGCTGCGGTGAGTTCTGGTTTCGATAGTGGCAGATCCATCGCGATCGCCTTTGCCGAATCCCAGAGGCGATTGATATGTTCCTCCAACCGGAAGACCCGGTCGTTGTAAAACCGAATCCCCTCAAACACTCCATCCCCGTACAACAGTCCATGGTCGAATACGGAAATTTTCGCCTCGGATTGGTCGTAAAAGTTTCCGTCGATATAGATTTTAAGGTTCATTGTGTGAGGGTTCCGTCATTAGTTCGTAAGCAATCCATCCCGAATGTCAACGCGCCGGTCACCTGCCGACGCGAGCCGCTGATCGTGGGTCACGACAACCAATGTTTTCTGCTTCTCTCTGGCCAAAGCAAGTAGCAATTCCATGATCGCATTCCCGTTCGCAGTGTCGAGATTTCCGGTCGGTTCATCGGCAAAAATAATTGCAGGATCGTTGATCAATGCGCGCGCGATGGCGACCCGCTGCTGTTCGCCTCCGGATAACTCACTGGGCAAGTGGTTCATCCGTTCTGCGAGACCAACACTCTGAAGCTGGTCGATCGCGTTTCCGAGCTGTTGCTTGTTCCGGATAAGAGAGGGGACAAGAACGTTCTCGAGTGCGGTTAATTCCGGCAGCAGAAAATAACTTTGGAAAATGAACCCCATCTTTTCGTTTCGGATTTTGGCATCTGCGGACGAGCCATTCCGGTAAAGCCGGTGTCCTTCAAATACGACTTCACCCGATTCCGGCCGCTCCAATCCGGCGAGAGTATAAAGCAGTGTCGTTTTGCCGGCGCCGGACACCCCGCATAGGAAGACTGATTCCCCGCGATGGACATCCAGGCTGATCCCTCTAAGCACTTCGATCTTACGTGGTCCGATCTTGAAAGAGCGATGCAGGTCTCTTGCGGTAAGTTGTGGCTCGTTATTCACGGTTGCATTGAAGTTGACGAACGCCTTCGAACAGCACGATCGCCACAGCGGTCGCAAGGTTCAAACTGCGCGCTCCCGATGCCATGGGGATTGTCAGACAATTTTTTGACTCTGCCAAAAGAAGACTTTCCGGTAGCCCTTTCGTTTCGCGTCCAAAGACGAGATAATCGCCTTCACGAAATTTGGCTTCCCAATAGTTTCGCTTGCTCTTGGTTGTCAGCAAGAAGCGGCGGACAGGGGATCGTGTTGCCGTCTCGAAATCGGCCAGATTCTTCCAAGAGACCAAATCCACCTGATGCCAATAATCCATTCCGGCGCGTCGAAGTTGTCTATCGCTAATCGAAAATCCGAGCGGTTCCACCAAATGCAGGCGGCTTTGCGTCGCGAGGCATAACCGGGCGATGTTGCCGGTATTCGGCGGAATTTCAGGTTCGACCAGCACGATGTTGAACATACATCGATATAAAACAAAAAAAGCGCCTCAAGGTCCGAGGCGCTTTTTCCGTCGGGAGGGAATATCGATTGCCAGATTAGTTGGTCGAACCTGCTTGCGCCACTTCAGTTGGTTCGACGTTGACTCGGCGTCCGCTCCTGTCAAAGCGTACTACCCCGTCTACCAAGGCGAAAATGGTGTAGTCGCGACCCAATCCTACATTCTTACCAGGCAAAAACTTCGTTCCGCGCTGTCTCACAATAATATTCCCGGCAACGACCTCTTCGCTGCCAAATTTTTTCACGCCCAAACGTTTGCTGACGCTGTCGCGTCCGTTCTTAACGCTACCCTGACCTTTTTTGTGCGCCATAAAAAAATGCGTTCCTGAAAAATCGTAGTTTCTGACTATCCGATCGCTTCGATCTTGACCCGGGTCAGCGCGCGTCGATGACCCACCGTCCGGTGGTAACCTTTGCGCCGCCTGTACTTGAATGCGATCACTTTTTTATCTTTGAACTGTTCGATGACCTCGCCGGTCACGGTCGCTCCGGAGACGGTTGGGTCTCCTGCGGTGACGGTTGCACCGTCAGCCAGCAACACAACATCCCCAAAAGTCACCTTCTCACCAGCCTCTGCTGCGAGTTTTTCAACTGCTATAGTTTGCCCGGGGCTCACTCGGTATTGTTTACCGCCGGAACGAATGATCGCGTACGCCATGGTCAGTCCTTAATTCGAAAGGGGACGAAACTGCCATAGCGGACAGAGACTGACAAATGGTTTTTTTTGCTCTGAGAGCAATGGCAGACGCATTCGAGTATCTGCGCATAAGCAATATAAGACATATATGCCGTGCCAATTGCATGGGGCTTTCCACTCAGCCTCGACAAAGTCCCTGAAGAACCCTTGAAACTCCGAACTCCGAACTCCGAACTCCGAACTCGGAACTCCGAACCTAGTCCTAGTACTCCCGATCCAGCAGATAATCGGCAATGCCATGGAGGATTTCGGCTTTGCGCCCAAACGGTTGCAGCGATCGGTGAGCTTCTTCGGTCAATCGCTTTGCCACTTTGCGCGATTCCTCCAGTCCGATCACTGATGGATAGGTCGCTTTTTCGGCGGCAACATCTTTCCCGGCGCTTTTGCCGAGCGTTTCAGAACTCTGTGTGACGTCCAGAATATCGTCAATCACTTGGAACGCTAGACCGAGCGCCATGCCGAATTGCGACAGGCTCTCCAGCCGCGCCAGAGTCGCGTTCGCGCTCATTGCGCCGAGCCTGATGGTTGCTCGAAGCAGAGCGGCAGTTTTCGATTCGTGGATAAACCTCAGCAACGGCAAAGGAACGCGTTTACCTTCGCTTTCCAGATCCACGACCTGACCCGCTATTAATTTTCGGCTTCCAGCGGCGACCGAAAGTTCCTTAACGATCACCTTCAGCGGATAGCGCGGCCATCCAGGGACTTCAGCGGCAAGCTCAAAGGCGAATGTCAGTAACGCATCTCCGGCCAGGACTGCGATTCCTTCCCCGAAAACCTTGTGGGATGTTGGCATCCCGCGTCGGAGGTCATCATCGTCCATGCAGGGCAGGTCGTCGTGAATGAGCGAGTAGGTGTGGATGCACTCGACCGCGCAGGCAAGTGGTAATGCGGAGGTGGCTTCTCCGCCGCAACTTTCAGCAGCGGCCAGACACAAAATAGGTCTGAGTCGTTTTCCACCAGCGAACAGACTGTATCGCATCGCCTTGTGAATTGTCTGCGGTTTAGCCGTTGGTTTCGGCAGATACCGCTGTAGGGCAGCCTCGACCATTTTCTGGCGCGAATTTAGATACTCTTTCATTTACAAGTAATCAGCGGAGATAACGCTGGGCGATGGGCATACGCCAGCCGATCCCGAAAGCGAGGCTCGTGACACGGAGACCGGGTGCCGCCTGGCGCCGTTTGTATTCGTTCATGTCGACCCGGCGTTGGATCCAGCGAACGACGTCAGGCTCATATCCCCGCTTCGCAATGTCTTCCGGACTCAATTGATCCTCCACGTAGAGCGCGAGGATTTCATCCAGCAAATCGTACGGCGGTAATGTGTCCTGGTCCGTCTGATCCGGCTTCAGTTCGGCGCTTGGAGGCTTCGTGATTGAAGAGTTTGGGATGATTTCCCGTTCGCGGTTTACCCAACGTGCAAGCCGGTAAATCATGGTCTTTGGCACGTCGCTGATCACTGCAAGACCGCCGCACATATCGCCGTAAATCGTACAGTATCCGACCGCAAGTTCGCTCTTGTTCCCGGTTGTCAGCAGCAAATGGCCGAACTTGTTCGACATCGACATCAGAATCAGCCCGCGAAGCCGGGACTGCATGTTCTCCTCGGTGGTGTCTTCGGTTTTGCCGATGAAAACCTCTTTGAACTGCTCTTTGAGAACCTCAAACGGTTCTTTGATCGGAATCACGTGCCGGACAATGCCAAGATTCCGGGCCAATGCCGCTGCGTCATCCAGACTGCCTTGGGAGGAGTACTGGCTGGGCATCGAAACCCCGACGACGTTCTCTTTTCCAAGGGCCGCGACGGCGATTGCGGCGGTCACGGCTGAATCAATTCCTCCGCTGAGCCCCATCACCGCGGTTTTAAACCCGCACTTGGAAAAGTAGTCGCGCACACCGAGGACAAGCGCTTCATGAATCTCTGCTTCCGGTGGCAGATCGCCTTCAGCGACAGACGCGGCGGAGGAGTCGGCGACCCGGACTTCCTCGCAAAATCCCTTCATCTCCAGAATTGTCTGGCCGGCGGAATTAATCGCAAACGAGTTGCCGTCAAAAACCAGTTCATCGTTTCCACCCACTGCGTTGCAGTAGTAGAATGGCACCCCATATCTTTCAGCGAGGTTGCGTACCATTTTGCGACGGAGGGCCGGTTTCCCGACGCTGTAAGGGGAAGAGCTCAGATTCACGATCACCTGTGCCCCTTTCGCGACCAGCGCGGAGACAGGGTCTTCCTGGTAGAGATCACGATTAAAACTCAGATACTCATCCGTCCAGATATCCTCGCATATCGTGATGCCGATTTTCGTCCCGATCAATTCGATCGGTTCCTGGTCCGGCGCGGGATCGAAATAACGGGCTTCATCAAAGACGTCGTACGTCGGTAATAAGGTTTTGAATACTTTCCTGACAGGTTGCGATTGCTCAAGTACCGCGCAGGCGTTGACGAAAGGCTTTCCTGTTTTGGCTGAATTAAAGTCGACATAGCCAACGAGCAGCGGAACAGCCCCGACTTCAGCGCGAATCCGCTGCAGCGCCGCCAGCGTCTCGGGAACAAATTGCGATTTGAAAACCAGATCCTGAGGTGGATACCCGGTGAGAGCCAGTTCCGGAGTTAAGACAAGGTCCGCCCCGAGGGTAACTGCTTTCTCGTAAGCCGCAAGGATGCGGACACTGTTTTCAGCTATAGCGCCGACTGTCGTATTAATCTGTGCAAAACCGATCCGCATATTTCTCGTATCTGAAAATATTTTGGAATCGTCCTTTGAACAAACCGAAAGAACCCGGAACGTTCACAAATCTTTAAAGAGTTGTGGGAACCGGTGCTCTATCTCGATTTGTTTAGCGCGGATAAAACCTCGGGATCCCGAACATCGGCCCAGAAACCTTTGATCTCGACTGCTCGCACGAGCTCGCCCGCGTGCGCCATGGCGCGAATTGCATCGGTTAGCTCGTACTCGCCTCTTTGCGATTTCTGCAGACGATCGATGTAGGGGTAAATGGACGATTTGAAGCAGTAGACGCCGGCATTGTACCAATTGGTCCGAACCTCCTCCGTCGGCTGTTTTTCGCGCAGGTCAACCACTTCGAACCGGTCGTTAACGTAGACGGCACCTCCCTTCGAAGGGTCCTCCGTGTAGCGCACGGTGAGCATTATTTCTGCGTTGCCGGGTTGGGTGAGAGGAATGTAACTCGCCGGATCGACCAGGATATCTCCATAGCTGAGAATAAACGGGTCGGATTCACAGAATGCCCTGCTCAGTCCTACCACTTTTCCGGTGCCGTCCTGAGCGATCTGTTCCTGATAACTGATCTCGATTCCGTAAGCTGAGCCATCGCCAAAATGGTCCACGATCACTTCTTTTCTGTATCCGATAATAATCAGAAGTTTCCGGATACCTGCCGCTCTGAGCCCCTCCGCGATATGCTCGAGAATCGGCTTTCCGCCAACTTCCACCATTGGTTTCGGAACTGAATTGGTCAGCTCCCGCATCCGCTTCCCACGCCCCGCTGCGAGAATGACAGCTTTTGTAACCCGCTGATTCATTGGTCAGGACCGCCGGAGTTCTCCGACAAATTGCTCCATCCTGTCCATAGCTTCTTTCAGTTTGTCCATACCCGTGGCAAAACAGCAGCGCACAAAGCCTTCACCTGGATTCCCAAAAGCGCTCCCCGGCACAACGGCAACTCGTTTGGACTTCAGCAGCTGAAGCGAGAAATCCTTGCTCGTCAAACCGGTGGAAACAATGCTCGGAAACGCGTAGAACGCGCCCTTTGGCCGGTGGCATGGTAGACCGATCTCATTCAGCCGATTGACCACAAAGTTGCGACGGCGTTCGTAGTCATTGCGCATCGCTTCGACCTCTTTATCGCAGTTCTCCAGCGCTTCGATCGCCGCCTCTTGTGACATGTTCGAAGCGCACATAATCGCGTATTGATGAATCTTCATCATTGCCTCGATGATCGGTCCAGGGGCGCAAGCATATCCCACTCGAAACCCTGTCATCGCATAGGATTTGGAACATCCATTTAGCAATACCGTCCGCTCTTTCATGCCGGGCAACGATGCGATCGACGCATGTTCCGACGCGTCGTAGACCAGTTCAGAGTAGATTTCGTCTGAGAGAACGATCAGGTCGTGGCGTCGACAAACGGCCGCTATCGGGTCGAGATCGGCCTGTCGAAGCACGCCGCCGGTCGGATTCGTTGGGAAACTGAGCAGAAGAGCCTTCGAACGTGGCGTGATGACGCGTTCGATTTCGTCCGCCAAAAGCCGGAATTCATGCTTCGCCGAAGTCTGGACCGCGACTGGAACAGCGTGGCAGAGGGCAATGCTTGGGTTGTAAGAAACGTAACTCGGCTCATGATAGATTACTTCATCGCCCGGATTCAAAAGGGCCCTGAGCGCAAGGTCCAGTGCCTCTGAGACTCCAACGCTCACCAAAACTTCGGTGTCCGGACTGTAGAGAACACCCACTCTTCGGTGAAGATATTTTACAACCGCTTGCCGAAGTTTCGGTGTGCCAAGATTGGAGGTGTAACCGGTCTTGCCCTTCTCCATGGCAAAGATGGCTGCTTCGCGTATCCGCCACGGAGTTACATAGTCCGGTTCACCGATACCGAGCGAGATGACATCGGTCATCGTCTGAACCACTTCAAAAAAGTCCCTGATCCCCGAGCGCGGGATATCGAGGACCCGGTCAGCGATATATTTCGAAAAATCCATGGGAAAAGTCAATGGGCGCTACGGCCTGCAACGGGCGATGCAATCCGGCATTCAGAGCCCTAATTGTCGCAGCCGTTTAAGGTGTTACCGGCAGTCTCTCGGCCGCGGAGGGTTGGCTTAGAAGCATTCCATTTTGTTTGTAGGTCTTGAGACGGAAGCGAGTCGCAGTCGAGACGACCCCGTCGACTGTGCTCAATTTCTCAGAGACGAACCGTGCAATTTCCCGCAGGTTCCCAGCTTCGAGCATGATCGCCAGGTCGTACCCGCCACTCATAAGCCAGCAGCTTTTGACTTCATCAAATCGAGCGATTCTTTCGGCGAGACGATCAAACCCGCCTCCTCTTTCCGGCGTAATGCTGACTTCGATAAACGCCGTAACTGCGTCTGCATCGATCTTTTCCGGATCGACAACGGCCTGATAACCGAGGATGACCTGGTCGCTTTCGTAGCGTGCGATCCGCTGATTCACCTCTGCAACCGACAAATTCAGCATTTTCGCCAAATCCTCTCGAGGGATATTGGCGTTTTGATGAAGGAGCTCAAGCAACGGATCCATAAGGGGCAGAACTTATCTCCGGGCTGAAAATCGCACAAGCCAAAGCGCTTGTGAGTTTATTGCTGGTTAGTCGCCGAAGCTGATGCCGATTTCTCGTGCGGTTGTGACCATCTGGTCGTTTGTGTTCACGAGTCTCAATCGGTGAACGGCCTCCGCAATCGGCACCGCAAGAGTTTCGTAATTCTGGTAGCTCACCATTGTTCCAAACCTTTTTTCGGCGATTAACTGAACGGCCTGAACCCCAAACCGCGTTCCGAGCAATCGGTCAAGCGTTGTCGGTGCGCCCCCTCGTTGCAGATGTCCCAGAACACAAGAGCGGCATTCTTTCCCTGTTCGGTCCGTAATGTCTCTTGACACCATTTCGCCTATCCCTCCAAGTCGGTACTCGCCCTGTTTGCCGACATGCGAGACCTTCTTTTCGCCATCTTTGGCAACCGCCCCTTCCGCCACGACAACCATCGTGCTGAGGTTGCCGGCCGCATCCCTTCGCCGGACCCCTTCAGCGACCTTCTCCCACTCGAAAGGAATTTCGGGAAGCAGTATGATATCAGCGCCACCGGCTATTCCGCCATAGAGCGCGATCCACCCCGCGTGGCGACCCATGACCTCCAGTACCATCACGCGCTTATGACTCATCGCTGTCGACTGCAATCGATCCAACGATTCAGTGACACATTGAACCGCGGAATAAAATCCGAAGCTCACGGCGGTTGCCTCCAGGTCATTGTCGATCGTTTTCGGGACGCCGATAACCGGGAATCCAGCCTCGTGAAGTTGCAGCGCGGTCGTCAGGGATCCGTCCCCGCCGATCACGATCAAGCCTTCAATTCCGAGTTCAGCCAGCGTGGTTCGTGCCTGGTCAATGACACCGGATGGCACCTGCGTTCTTTCGCCGGCGCCAATTTTTGCAACAAAATGGCCTTTGTTCGTGGTGCCGAGAATCGTTCCACCCTGTTGCATGATTCCAGCCGTCTTCCTGTCATCGAGCATGATGTAACGAACGGGAGGCAAGAGACCTTCGAACCCGTCCTGGAATCCGACAACTTCCCACCCGAGCTTCTCTGCCGCCTTGGTGACACCGCGCAGGACCGCGTTGAGCCCAGGACAGTCGCCTCCGCTAGTTAGTACGCCGATGCGCCGAGTCTGCATAAATCTTTTACGGCGTCACTTAGGAACACCCTGGCTTGGTCGCCCAGCCGCAGCCCATTGGTCATAAAGCGCCCAACCCCGCTGCAGGAGTTCATTGGCCGCTGAGATCCGGTCAGTGGCTCCGAGAACGACGATATTCAGACGCCTCGGTGTCACGAGCGTCGTACCGCCCTGTTGGGTGATCTCCGGATCGCGTTGAGATGAAATGATAATGCATTGACCGGCTCTCGCGGTTTGACCGGTTTTGACACCGTCGATTCCATTGGTTCCCAGCAGTTCATTTGTATTTCGCAAAAGGTACTGAGAGACTTGTCCACCACGATTAAACGAAACCTTTCTCTCCTTTTGAGAGACATAGAAGCGGAATGCGGCATCCTTCATTGCGTAGGCAGTCAGTTTCGCCATGTCAAATGCAGTCGAATAGGGTTGGAGGCCCTTACGCGGCTCAATGCCGTGAGGATTGACGAAAAGCGTTTTCTCCATGCCAAGTTGCCGCGCCAATGCATTCATCTGAGAGGCAAATACCTCGATCGCGCCCAGTTCACGTAAACTATCGTTGCCAGTTTGACGGAGCGCTCCTCCGACGTAGTAGGCCAACGTCGCCGCAGCGATATTGTCGGACTGCATCAGAGCCGCGTAGAGCAGGTCGCGATAGCTCATCAGGTCATTTGGCTGCAAGCCCATCGGGTTGGTTTCGCCCAATCCTTCGAACGCCTGTTCAGGAATGACGACCTGTGCCGCCAGGTCCGTATTGGTTTTCGTTGCCCAATCGAGCACGACTTTTCCGGTAGCAATCTTTGTCAGACTAGCGATTTGACGTTTCTCTTCGCCCCGATAGGCATCGAGTACATAACCGGTGGTCTGATCGGTAATCGCATAGGCTGCAGCCATTTGCGCCTGCGCCCTGGAGACAATTCCGAGGGCGGTCAATGTAATTAGTACAATATTTACAGCGTTCCGCATTTTATCCAAAACTCGCGCACACTCTATTTCGCTTCCTTCCCATGGCAATCCCGAAGTCAACTATCTTTCGGTTTGCTGCTGGGAGTCGTCCGCTGCGACCTCTTTTTTGGCGGTCTCATACACCCCATACGCCTCATGGGCCTCACGGGCGGGGAGCCGCGTCGTCCTTACCGGATTGAGCAACGCCAGCCAACATCGGAGCTGAGGCCGGGCTCCAGGGGTTGCGTTTGAATTCGCCGGTCTCGATCGCGAGCATATTCTTTGAACAAAGGTCGAGGACCGATCGGACGTCCAGGTCAAGGTAAGTCGGCAGGAACGGTTCGAGATTGTTTTGCGCGAGCTTGAAAAGGCGCCATGCGGGATGCAGTCTTCGACCGTCAGTTGGATGCTCCGGTCGCAAATATTGCTTCTGCAAATGGACGAATGCGCCTGCGAGTTGGATCAGGCCTTTGAAGAATTGATGTGTCGGCCCCTGTTCCTCGAGCCATAGATGCTCGAGCACGTCATGCGCTTCGTAATACTTTTGCTCGTTAAAACAGACAAAGTAACCTTCATAACAGGGGTGATGCTTCAAACCTGTGCTGAGCGAATTGACATATGCTTGAATTCTTTCCCCCTTTTTCATTCTGCCTGCCGGTGAATTTGCTTGTCAGTCCGGCGATCGCAAAGAAAATTCCGTCGAAAGGGGGGAAGCCGTTGACGCGGGGCTGAGGAAAATGTCGATATATATAGCTGTCTTGACGTCTGTTGTTCTTGCCCTGCTCGCTGGCGTCTCGGCGTTTTTCTCCGGTATGGAGACCGCGCTCTTTTCGATCAACGGATTTCAGGTGCGCCGTTGGAAAGAACGAGACCCGGTCGCAGCGGGGGAGTTCGAAAAATTGATGGCGAACCCGGAGAGTGTTCTGAGCGTCATTCTTCTAACGGCGGCTTTGGTTAACATCCCGCTGATCATTATCGCCCTGGTGTTCGTCGATGCGATTCCGGTCCCCATTCCGGGCTGGACGAAGGCGCTCGCGATTTTCGCATTGATCGTTTGCGCTTGTGACCTTTTTCCAAAGGTACTCGCGCTGGCGGATCCGTTCCGATTTTCGAAAAGCGCAATCCGGATTCTGAAAGTTCTAATGCCGATCGCCGAACCATTCTCGCGGTTGCTGCAGGGTTTGGCCGAACGGACCGCAGATTTTTTTGCCTCGGAACGACCGGTAAAACAGGAGCACTTGGACGATGAGGAGCTCGAGACGCTAGTCGAAATGGGGGTGGAAGAGGGAGAACTCAACGCCGGTGAGATGGAAATGATCCAGGAGATTATCAAGCTCGGAGACAAATCAGTGAAAGACTGTATGACTCCCCGCGTCGATGCGTTCACGATTCCAGACAACATTTCGAACGAGCAGGTCATTGAGCAAATCAGGATCAAGCGCCACGGCAGAGTCCCTGTGTACGGCGACAGCCCCGATGAGATCCTCGGGATCCTCGATGTGAAGCGATTTTTGCTCGACCACGGTGAGCACTACACCGAGCATCTGGAGGCACCCTCTTTTGTTCCGGAAACGATGCGTGCTGTGGATTTGCTACGCGCGTTTTTGAAGCACACCCAGCGCCTTGCAATCGTGGTGGACGAATTCGGAGGAACGGAGGGTGTCGTGACCTTCAATGACCTTGTCGAGGAGATCATTGGCGACGCAGTGCCACGCGGAGACGACGAGTTGTATATCGAAGAAATCGGAAAAGGCAAATGGCTGGCAAGCGGGAGCGCACGTCTCGACGATCTCGGTGAACGGGTCGGGGTCAATTTGCAGCGCGAAGGACTCGATACCATCGGCGGTTTGATTTTCAATCTGCTTGGTTATCTCCCCAAACCTGGGCTCAAGCTCGAGATCCCGCCGCTCCGCTTTGAGATTCGCCAGAGCGGTCGCAAACGTGTTCTGGAAGTCGCGGTGGAAAAGCTGGATGCGGCTTCGCAGGAGCCGGAACGATGACCGGATTTTTGCTCCTGTTTTGCCTTGGAGCATCCTTTTTTGTATCAGGTACCGAAGCCGGAATTCTCTCCTTGCATCGACTCCGGCTTCGACGCCTGGCTCGCCAGAAGGATCGTGCGGCCGTTCAATTGCAGAAGCTTTTGGAACAACCTGCGCGTCTTCTCGTTGCAGCTCTGGTCTTGAACGGATTGCTGAACATAGTTGCGCTGGCGCTTCTTGTGAATTTGTTCGTTACCCTCCTTGGCTGGCCCGGGTACTTTGTTACCCTGATGGTTGCCTTGCCGCTCTTTCTGCTTGTCACGGAGCTGCTGCCTCAAGCGATCTTTCGCCGGATAGCGTACAAACGTCTCGCATATCTCGCTCTTCCGCTGGAGTTCGCTGCGAGAGTCCTGACACCCTTGATCGATATAGGTTCCACCATTGCGAGGCGCGTGCTCGGGTTAAAACGCCCACGGGAAATCTTTGTTGCCCGCGAAGACTTGAAAGACGTTACGAGTGAAATCGAGCGGATGGGGATGCTTAGCAGCATTGAGAGGCAAATGATCCACAACGTTTTTGATTTCCGTTCTGTCAAAATTCGGGACGTAATGGTCCCGGTGTCCCGAATGGTGACCGTTCGACCCGAGACCACCCTCGCAGAGCTTATTGAGCTATCGCGTACGCAACGGTTTGACCGTTACCCGGTGGTCGGTCCGACCGGCAGGATTGCCGGGGTCGTGAATTTGTTCGACCTGATCGTGGATCAAACCTTGACGGAAACAGTACGCGAACATGTCCGGCGCGTTCTGACCGTGAAGCTGGACGATCAGGCGATCACGGTATTAAGCCGGCTGCGGGCAGCCCGCAGCAGCCTTGCGGTTGTTGTCGACGAGCAAGGAGCAACGTCGGGGATCGTCAGTGTAGAAGATCTGCTCAATCCTCTAGTCAGGGGCGCAGCCTGAGAGGGACCTCCTCCTGAATCGATATATCCGCCCGACTTTTAAGCCCTATACTCCGATACGCTAATACGCCAATACCACAGACACCCTTACCAAACCGCTTGACCAGGAACTCGAGTCGCCAATATGTTTCCGGCTTCTATGTCCACGACCTCGCCAACGTCTCCCTATTCGCGCAAGAATCCGTTTCCAGCGAGACTCATCGTTAACAAAAAGTTGACTGGCGAAGGTTCCGAGAAAGAGACGCGCCACTATGAGTTTTCTCTGAGCGAATCTGGCCTTCAATACGAGGTCGGAGATTCTATGGGCCTTTTTCCACAGAACAATCCCCAACTCGTGGAACAACTCCTGGAGGCGCTACATTTTTCGGGCGACGAAGAAGTCAAAAACAAAGAAGGGGAGACGTTTTCGATTCGCGAAGGCCTTTTGAAACATTACCAGATCACTCAGCCTTCCAAACAGTTTCTCGAAGCCATTGTCGAGAAGTGGGAGAACTCAGCGGAGTTGCGGGATATGATGCATCCGGACAAAAAAAAGGATCTGGATCGTTATATCTGGGGTCTTGAGATCATTGATTTCCTGCTGGATGCCCCTTCGATCCGGTTCGTGCCGGAAGAGTTAGTCACAAAGCTTCGCAAATTGCAGCCGCGACTTTATTCAATTGCATCCAGTTTGAAAGCATTTCCGGAGCAGGTCCATTTTGCCATCGCGACGGTCCGCTACGAAAGCCATGGCCGCAAAAGGGAGGGAGTCGCTTCGACTTATGTTGCTGATCGGATCGATCAATCCGCACCGGTACCGATGTTCGTGCACGTTGCGAAAGGTTTTCGGCTTCCAGAGGAAACCGATAAACCAATTATTATGGTCGGACCGGGAACAGGGATTGCACCTTTCCGCGCCTATTTACAGGAGCGAAAGGCGATCGGTGCGTCCGGCAAGAACTGGCTCTTCTTTGGCGAGCAACATTCAAAGAGCGATTTCTTTTATCGTGAAGAATTTGAGACGCTGCAGCGAGAAGGCATTCTGACAAGGTTCGACACCGCTTTTTCGCGGGATCAGGCTCATAAGGTATACGTCCAACATCGTCTTCTGGAGAACGGAAAGGAACTGTACGCCTGGCTCCAGGAAGGGGCGCACTTCTTTGTGTGCGGCGACGAAGCTCGAATGGCCAAGGATGTGGATGTGGCTCTGCACCAGATCGTAGAGAAAGAGGGCAGCTTATCGCCAGAAGGCGCCGCGGCTTATGTTGAAACCTTGCGGAAAGAGAAACGTTACAAACGGGACGTCTACTAAAGGGGTTTCGAGTTCAAGGTTCAAAGTTCCGAGTTCGACTAGAGCGGTTTCGAGTTCAAGGTTCAAAGTTCGACTAAATTCTAGCCGGAACCTCGAACTCCAAACTTCGAACTCGTGACCGCTGCTAGCGCCGGTCGCTGCAAGCGCCGGTCATTCGTCGCTGGTGACTTCGCGGGCGTAAATGTTCACCTGACCATCTGCACCGCGGCGAACGTCCACAATCTGGAACGGCCGATTGCCGCTCCTCTGAAAGTTATCACCTTCTCGTGGAGTTGGCGCGCCCCGCTGATATTCGACGATGATACGGGCGTTGCCGCGATTGAAAACGTGATCCGCCAAGGACTGGCGGGGCCGCAGCACAGCGCGGTTATCGCGCACCGCTGTGACCGTAAAGTCACCTCGTAAATACATCGTTGCCCCACCAACGCCTTTGTCCGCAAGCTCCGATGTTTGGTCAACATCCAGGAGGCGTCCGCGGGGCATCTGTCCAGGGTGATAGGTTTGCCATGTCTCCACTCGGCCATCGGTGGGAGGCATCGGCGATGCGGTGAGGAAAGGCCGCAAGACCGGCGCCGGCGTGGCGGCAACGATCGCAACAGGTGTTGGAGTCGCTTTCGGGGTCGCAACGGGGGTTGCGGCCACAACCGCTCGGGTGCTTGGTTTTGGGGATGAAGTCGACTCCGGTTTCGGAGTCGCTGCCGTTACGCTGGCTGGAGCCGTTGCCACAGGCTTGGGCCCGGTCATAGTCCCGGCCGTTTTATCAGAAGGGGTCGGAACGGGTGTCATCACCGGCTGTACACCGACTAAATCCGCCTGCGACTTGGCTGCTGGTTGTGTGGAGGCCGTTGTTTGCTGTGTTGCCATTGCGCGGCGATACTGCGCCAAACGTTGATCGGCGTCATGAAACTCTGCTTGAGTAACGAGCGGCAGCCCGGCTTTCATATTAAGCGTTTGCGGTGGGTTAAGGTGGAAACCCGATCCGCCTTGTGTGGTGCCGTACGGGCCGTAGAGCAAGGGAATGCAAGTAAAGAGCAGACGGCCGCCACCGAGGACTTCAACGTGAACGACAGCCGATAAATCGTAAGAACGTCTCAGTTCAATTCCCAGCCCGGTGGTCAAGGTGCGCTGCATTGCCGGCAGTTGATCGCTGTCGGCCGGAAAAATGTGCTCGATATAAACGGTCGGAACATCCACGGATTGGGCCAGTACGGCTAAACCGGAATCGCAAAACTTCGACTGTGACAGTGGGACACTGTCGAGCACCGTGAATCGTCCCGTTACATAAGGGATTTTCCCAATCTGATGATCGTAGTTTCGCAGATAAGCTCGAAGTAATCGTTTGCTCTCATCGTCCACTTGCCACGCATTCATTGCACCGTATTTAGCGAGCAGCTTGTCCGGTGCTAGAAATTCGCCCGTCGGCGCCGCAGTCAGTTCAAATCGCTTTGGCGGATCGAGTTTCTTGAGCTTTGCCAGGATATGATAGTTGAACGGTTCTTCCGGGTGCGTGAAGACGTAAAAGGTGCCGATCCAGCAGGCGACCGCGAACCCGCATAACAACAAGATAAAAACTGCCCAACCGAAAAGATTGTCGCTTTCGGGTTTTTCGCGAGATCTCCGGCCAGATCGTCCAAGCTCGACCGTTTTCATGACTCAGCCGGCGCCCACAGACCAGGAACTGTTACCCTTCACGAGAGACTTCAAAAGAAGTGCCGCATCCGCAGCTTCGAGCAACGTTTGGATTGGTAATCTTGAAGCCGGCCCCTGTCAGACCATCCAGATAATCGACGGTTGCACCGGTTAGAAAGTTTGCGCTATACGCATCGACTAACACTTCGACTCCATTCTGTTCGATACGTTGATCTCCCAATTTTGCTTCATCAAACTGCATGCCATACTGCATCCCTGCACAACCACCGGTCTCAACGAATATTCGGAGACCTTTATCGCGGTAGTCCGGATTCTCCGTGATGAGATCGTGCAGTCGTCGAAAGGCAGAATCTGTCACAGTGATCATTGCGTGTATTAATTAAGCGACTCATTGGCAGAAAGTCAACGGACGACAACCTTGCACTCTTCTCTGTTCGATGGTTTCCGTACAATGTAGTTTCGCTTATGCCTCGAATTGTTCTTCTGCCGGACGAAGTCGCAAGCCAGGTCGCTGCCGGAGAAGTGGTCGAGAGACCGGCATCGGTTGTCAAGGAACTTGTCGAGAACAGCATCGACGCCGGCGCAGGACGTATTGAAGTCTCAATCGCGCGCGGCGGCGCGTCTTTGGTACGCGTTGTCGACGACGGAATCGGGATGGATCGCGATGACGCATTGTTGAGTCTTGAGAGGCACGCAACGAGCAAAATCAGGACCGGGCAGGACCTGGCGAAGATACATACCCTTGGCTTTCGAGGGGAGGCACTACCAAGTATCGCAAGCGTTGGTCGCTTTCGCATGTCCACTCGTCCGCACGATGGCCTCGAGGGGACAGAGATTATCGTGCACGGTGGAAAGATCGAATCGGTACGTGCCGCAGGGGACGCCCCAGGCACACAGATCGAGGTGCGTTCGCTTTTTTATAATCTGCCAGCTCGTCGCAAGTTCTTACGCAGCGAAAACACAGAGGCAAGCCACATCCAACACCAATTGCTGCTTCAGGCGATCGGGCATCCGAGCATCGGATTCGTCTCGATCCGCGACCAGACATTATTGTTCCAGGCTCCGCCTGCAAAGATGCTTGCGGACCGGATCCGGGATCTTCGCGGTCCCGAACTGCTCGAACAACTGCTTGAGATTGAATCGGTGCCCGCGGATGGGATCACGGTCTCGGGGTTTATCGGGAAACCAGGGTCGAGCCGATCCACGAGGGCCGAGCAGATCCTGTTCGTCAATGGGCGGCCGGTGGAAAACATCACGATCCAGCATGGGCTGCGCGAAGGATATCATACTGCCCTCATGAAAGGGCAATATCCCGTGACGTTTCTCTTCCTCGAAATGGATCCGGAAAGCGTGGACGTCAACGTTCATCCAGCGAAGCGCGAGGTTCGGTTTCGCGCGCCGGACACTGTCCGGAATGTTGTCTCTGAGATCATTCGCAAAACAATTGAAGCAGATCGTAAGCGTTGGACTCATTCGTTTCAGCGCCCTGCCGAAGTACCAAGGCCTGCGATTCAGCTCCCCATGCTCGATTCGGCGCCGGACCTCATCCCACCGGTAGAGCAATTCGCGTTAAGAAGTGATTGGGCTGAATTTGAACCTGCTCCTGGCGAACCCGTCGCGATACACCCTGTCGAAACCCAAGCGCCGGAGAAACCGAACGAATCTGCGGTTGCGGGAATAGTGCCCTCTGCTCGTATGACCGCCGATACGAACGCGGCCATTCCGCTCGAATTCAAACCGCTGGGAATCCTCGGCAAGCTCTACATCCTGATGGAGAGCGCCGACGGTCTCGTGCTCGTTGATCAGCATGCGGCGCATGAAAGGATACTCTTCGAGCAATTGAGGAAGCAGATGGAATCACAAGGAGTGCCAACACAGCGACTCCTCATTCCGCTAACGGTCACGGTCGCACCAAAAGACTACGATTGGATCGCGACGAACTTCGAGACTCTCGAAAAAATGGGATTCGCGATGGAACCGTTCGGCAATTCGACCTTGAAAATTGACGGAATCCCTCCGTTTTTTGCGACCGACGATCCAAACACCGCGATACGTCATCTTGTCGATGAATTGCGATCCATGACAGTGACAACATCGCGCCTCCGAATGGGGGAGGACGTGATCGCGAAAACGGTTTGTCGCCACGCAATCAAGGCAAACGACGAATTGCACGCCGAAGAAGTCGAAAAGCTGCTCCGCGATCTGATGGCCTGCGAGTTGCCCTATTGTTGCCCGCACGGCAGGCCAACGATGATTCAGATTGGCTACGGCGAGCTGGAGAAGAAGTTCGGGCGCAAGGTCTGATAAGGAACGCTATGAAGGTAGTCATGATCCTGATATCGATATGGATATGGGATCAGGAGAGCGTCGTCCCCGGATAGCTAGTGTCCCTTAGGCGCGCCGACGTCCTGCGGCCGCATGTAGAAAGCCCATATGCGTTAACTTAGCCTGAGGCGCTTTTGTCCCGGAGGGACAAAATCTATTCACCCGCGAAGCTTTACGTATAGGCAGAACGCTCTCGCTAGCTTGGAACTCAATCCGATTGAATATCCCATTACACCCGCTTCGCACCGAACAGCTTCGCTTTTTCGCCTAACTTCCTTGCGAGATAGGCGGTCAGCACCGGTTTTGCAATCGACCAGATGCCTTTCCAGATCTGCTTCGCTAAACCGCCGCTTTCGCGTGGTCGCTTATCAGTGTTCGAGGTGTGGATATAGATTTTTTTCTTCCGCGCCGGCAACCGCGAAAGGATCCAGCCGAAAATGGCTGCGAAGCTGATCCATCCCCAGGAATACTTCCGTAACGAGTTCGACATGTGCTCCCCGACGTCCAGGTTTCGTCGCAAGAGGAGAGTCTGATCGCTCAGCGAAACTCGCAACCGGGCGAGTTCCTCTGTTATTCGCTTTCTTTCGTCTTGTGGCTCAGCCATTCACGATCTCTTTTAAATTCGGCGAACGTCGTTGGAAAGAGCGGTTTGACGATTCTGAACCGAAGGACCACCGCGGCCGCAATGGCTACGATGAGGTAAAACCCGGCACACGCTAGAGCGCTCCAACCCCAACCCCAATGAAAAATCAGCATCAGGAGGTAGAGAAAAAACACCAGCAGCATCACCAGAAAGCCGGAAAAGAAAACCACGGTGCCGGCGAATAGAAGAGCCAGCACCAGCAAATGTAATCCGGCTTCCTTTGATTCGAGCCCGAGCAGCCGAAGCCGAAGCTCCAGATAGCCAATAAGTGACGATGCCCACTTTCGCGCTGAGTCGCTTGTGGACTGCCTTGGTGGTTGAGCCCCGCTCGGAACGTCGGGATCCATGAACTATTTCCGGAACATCAGTCCCACGAGAAAACCCAGTCCGAGCGCAATCAATATCGCTTTGGTCGGATTTTCGCGAATATAGGACTCGCTACCGGAATGCCAGTCCTTTGCTCTCGATCGCGCATCTGTCCAGGCGCTTCCTGCTGCACCGCTGAATTCCTGGGCCTTAGCCTGTGCTAATTGTCGAAGTTCTTCCGCTTTCTTTTCCGCTACGCGCCGAATCTCAGCCGCTTTCGCGGCCGCAGCCGCTTTAAAGTCGTCCGGGGTGCTGCCACCCTGGGAATTAGCGGCGTTGGCCGTATTTTGTGGATCCTGTTGTTCGTCCATAGTGTTTCCTCGCAATCGGTGGATCTGTTTTACTCGCAGTTAATGTTCAGTAACCCCGGACTCTCTCCGTTGCACCGGAAAAATCAAGACTTACAAAAATCGCACAAGCGGTTCGGTTTGTTAGATTTTCGGGCTAAAAGCGCAAGAATCCAAATCGCCTGGAGACATGGAACGTCTTTGTGAGTGTCGGCGACCATGCCGATAGCTCGCATGGCTCATTCAAGGGCCGATCGATTCGAGTAAAATTCGCTCGCCAGATCGGGGACCGGCTGGGGTGACAATCGCCCAAAGAGGCAAATGGGATTTGAAACGCCGCTACCCATCCATAGGCAAGAGTGCCGCAGGCTGTCGCCAGGCCCTCACAATCCCACCTGAAGTCTCTCTTTAATCCGCTCTGGGTACGACGGATAAAAAGATCGGTCACGGTATTCAGCGGATTGATTTCAATTTCAAAATAAGAAAGCGAATCGCCAAACGGATCCAGAAACAATTCGACAACTTCTTCTTCCCACAGAGCGTCGTCGCGCTTTGTTTTGGTGGCCCAAGGGTTCGGGTCCTGGCAGAGAAAGAGTCCATGGAAATGATCGCCAGACCACCCGACCCGGACCTCGGTGCCCCAGCGAGGTCGTCTTCCGGAGAGATTTTCCCGGAGAATGATTCTGGTGCATTTCGCCCAGGTCGAAGCCAAAGCATCAAGGGAATGCAAATCCCACGGTGGAGTTTCCGGGCAAACGATCTCAGGAGCGATGCTCATCCATCAGTTTGCCGAATTCTCTGAAAAAATAGCTCGCATCGTGAGGCCCAGGGGAAGCCTCCGGATGATATTGCACGCTGAAGACCGGGTATCCAGTGTGCCGCATCCCTTCGACGGTCTGGTCGTTGAGGTTAATGTGCGACACTTCGACCGAGGAGGGGAGTGACTCCGCATCGATGGCAAAACCATGGTTCTGCGACGTAATCGAGACTTTACCGGTCTTCAGATCTTTCACTGGCTGGTTGCCGCCGCGATGGCCGAATTTCAACTTGAATACTTTTCCACCGTAAGCCAATCCGAGCAATTGATGCCCCAGGCAGATACCGAAAATTGGAGTCCGGCCAAACAGCTTTTTCAGCTCGTTTGACAGATGAGGCAGCGCACCCGGATCACCAGGCCCATTTGACAGAAAAACACCGTCCGGCTTCAATGCGAGGACATCCTCCGCCGTGGTGCCGGCGGGAACAACGGTCACCTTGCATCCGTTCTGCCGGAGACGCCGGAGAATGTTGTATTTGATCCCATAATCATACGCGACGATGCGATGTTCGATTGGAGGCAACGATTTGAGGACCTGCCCGTTTTCGAGAACTTCGCCGGCTTGCTCCTCGCCACCTTTTACGATCGTCCAGTCGCGACTCAGCTTGTCCTCCGGATCCCATTCGTACAACTCGCGTGTCGATACTTCCTTGACGTAATCCGAACCTTGCATCTCCTGAGAGCCCAACGCCCGTTGTACGGCTTCCTGCGGATCTTTGATCTCTGTCGAAACGCATGCCCGCATGGCACCGCGCACCCTCAGATGTTTGGTCAACGCGCGCGTGTCGATCCCCTGTATCCCGCAGATGTTCCACTTCTTTAAGTAGTCGTCTAAAGATCCGCTTGCTCGCCAGCTGCTCGTAATCGGCGAGAGTTCTCCTACGACGAATCCGCGGACATGCGGCTCCCTGCTTTCCTGGTCGAGCGCATTGACACCATAATTCCCGATCAGGGGATAAGTCATCGTGACGATTTGACCTCGATACGACGGATCGGTCAGGACTTCCTGATATCCCGTCATAGAAGTATTAAAGCAGATTTCGCCGACCGCCGTTCCGGTTGCTCCGAAACCTTCCCCAAAAAAAGCGCGGCCATCTTCTAGAGCGATTAGAGCGTGGTTCATTCCGGGCGAGAATATGGGAACGATTTGCAGATCTTCCAAGCTGTTTTTACGGCTCGAGATCTCTATTCTCTGCTGAGAATGGCACTGCGCAATGGAGTCGCCAGTGCGCCGCGGTCCGAAACAGATATTTTCTCCAGGCCAACCCAATGCGCGAGCATTCTTAGCTCGTTTGCCAAGGCACCGGCAACTTTGGATCGATCAACTCCGGGTTCCTCGATTGCGGAGAGGACCTGAAGCGTCCCCCGTTTTCTGTCTGCCTTGAGATCAACGCGAGCTACCAATTGGTCTCCAAACAGGAATGGGAGTACGTAATAACCGTGTTCGCGCTTGTGAGCTGGGGTGTAGATCTCGATCCGGTAGCGGAATCCGAAAAGCCGTTGTGGTCTCGTGCGCTCCCATATCAGTGGATCGAACGGTGAAACCAGCGCCTGTGCATCGATCCGGCGCGGTATTTTTGCATCCCGATACAGATAAGCACGCCAGTCCTCAACGTTCACTGGAAGGAGGTCACCGGTTTCGACCAGTTCTGCGATTCTGGCTCGTGCCTCATGCGTTGGAAGTCGAAAATAGTCCCGCAAATCGACTTCTGTCGCCACTCCGAGCGCTTGTGCGGCCGCGAGGATGAGGCCGCGTTGTGCCTCTTCCGGCGACGGCGTTCGCAAGTTCAGAATTTCACTTGGGATCACTCGATCGACCAAGTCATAAAGTCGCTCAAAATTGCGGCGCGCCGCCGTGGTGATTCGGCCAGACCAGAAGAGAAACTCCAGCGCGGCCTTGCTGTCCGACCATCCCCACCATCCGCGTGCACCGCGCGGGCGCTCTTCGGCGAGGTGTTTCGCCACTTCTCCGCCGCTCGTCGGACCATATTGCTGGATGATCTGAAAAACGCGTTCGACGAATTCCGGTTTCGATCTTCCGAAGTCGGCTATTCCTTTCCAGAGTCCGACATAGTTCCCAGCTCTCTCCATCCGCCATCGGAGAAGGGGAAAATGCTCGAAAGGCAACAAACAGGCTTCGTGACCCCAATACTCAAAAAAACGCCGGCGCTTCTTAGAGTAGCTGATCTCGTCCAGAAGTCGGACTTGGTACGGACCGAGTCTCGAAAATATCGGGAGATAGTGCGCCCGCATCAACACGTTCACAGAATCAATCTGGAGCATCCCGATTTTCCTCGAGACCGCGTGAATATTTCTGTGCGTTACCTTCGTCGACGTTCGTTGTCCGAAGCCCTGAGCGAATAAGACTGCCCGGCGCGCTTCATGCAGCGAAAGTGACCGTTCTCCGGTCCTTTGAGTCCGCATCGGAGCTACCAGGAGAGCTGATTCCAATAGGTTACCGCGCCGTTGTGGTTCCTGACGAACTGAACGGAGCCATCTTGCGAAACGACGATTGCCAGACACTTCGGGTACCCTTTGCAGAACCGGTAAACGGCTCGATGACGTGTTCCGACATTGTCCAGCGGTTCGTTCGCCCAGATCTCTCCTTCCAGGTCGAGTGCCTGGCGGACACTTCGCAGGTTCGGAGCTTCGTACCGAAGCTCCGTGCCGAACCCGACCAGTTCCAAAGCTTGCGTTACCACCAGCGCGCCATCCACGGCCATCAGGTCGGCCAGAAAATGAGCGAAATCGAACAGAGCCTCATCCAGATCGCTCAACCCGGTATCCATTAAGGTTTGATAGTCGACCCATCCGGCTCTTGGCCCGCTCGCCAGATTCGAAAGACGGAGGATCGCTTGTGTCAACATGTGCGAGTAACGCCTGCGGGCCGGACAATCACCAATCAGATACTTGAACCGGACGGCGGCTGCTGGATCCCGAAGAATGCCCTCATCGTCCGGATCGACAATCACCAGCGTTCCGCCGTGGCGTCCGTTCCGGACGACTGCTAACGCGCGGAGAATGATGTTGTAAGTCATCTTTCTTACGAAATCGACGTCGACTGGAACGAATTTGGCATCAGAATCTCCGCCGAACGCTTCATTCAAAAAACTTGTTCGAACCTCGGTAAAGATCTGTTGCAACCATTTCGATTCGAAGAGGTCGAATGCATTCGATTCAATTCGACCTCCCGCAAGGGTCGCAATGCGATTTCGTCCGAGGTGAATCGTCAGTCGACCAGGGCCGAGCGAATGAATGACCAGTGAATGCGGCTCCGGCGCGCCGTGATATCGGCCGCCGGCGATGCTGCTCAGCCAACGTGTCCCCGAGACGACCATACCCCAGATATGCAAATCATGGTGCAAACTCGGGCAGACACCAATCATCGATCGGAAATACATCGCAGCCATCGATAGACGACGTATCTCCTGCTCGTTGAATGGGCGAGGCCGATCCAGGTTCAATGGCATCAGGCCGCTCGGAGGCCCGTCGCCGGGCGGTAGCAGGCCGGGATCGCCGAAGATCAGTCTGAACGTAACCGGCCGATCTTCATCGCGCATCAGGCTTGCATGGTAGGCGATGTCGAAGAGCTGTCTGAGATGATGCTCCTGTGGCAATTGTGCTAACCGATCTTTTGGCCAAATTTTCGTGACCAGTTCGGCTAGCTGCCATGGGTAGGAGTATCCGAGGTAACTGTGAAGCTGCTGGGTCATGAGTTCATGTTTAGGCTGCCCGAAGACTAACGATAGCCCGCACAGTATGGTGCGATTCTCCTTAAATTCCAAGCCAGTGCACCAAGTCGAGCCTGGTATAGCGGCGCCGCGGCGAATTTTGCACTATGCGCCAGCCAGCCCTTCCACGTCAATGTAGCGAACGAAACTAGCCAAGGTCGGCTGCCCGTCATGATGCCAGGTAACCGGTGGATTCTGCATTTGACCGATTGCACAGACCCGTTGGGCTCCAATATTTATGGCGGCTTTCACCAGCGCCCGATCGACTGGATCAACCCCTATCGTCGCGATGTAGCGGCGCACAGGTAACAACGCCGATCGAAGGTCTGTGGGCATCGGCTTCACAAAAATCGTTCCGTACAATGGGTTGGGTGAGAGAGTGGACGAAGGGTCGTGAATCACAGCCCAATCCAGTGATTGGTCGCTTTCCCAAATATTGACATCGGGTATCGTGGCCGCACGGAATTTCCATTCCTCTCGAAAAGAACGGAGAGAAGCCGCAATTTCCTGCTGTGTCACGGGCGGAGTCCGGGTTGGGGGAGCTTTCTGAAATTGCAGTGCAAGCTCCCGGGCAAATCTCCTCGAATCACCGGCCACGTAGAGTAGTTGAGGCGAAAGACAACCGAGTTGATCGAACACGAACAAATCGCCGGCTATCCGTTTTGCAAGTTCCGGACTGCATTCATTCCGCACCAATCCGAGGCTTATTTTGTGACCATGTACGATCAAACGTTGAGCAGGCAGAATCTGTCGCGAAACATTTCGAACGGTTTCATCCGAGCCAAAAATAACAACTGCTTCGGCCTTTTCCATCCAGGTCTCCTGAACTGTTTTTGACAGTGCCGGTCGTAATTCGGGTGGCAATTCTTCGGCGAAGGCGTCGATCTCCGGGAGCCCTTCGGTCGGCAATTTGATCCAGTTTGTCGTTCCGACAATGACGCCGCGAATCAGGCTTTGGAGCGCAGCGTGCGGAGTATTGCCGCTGACAATGTGCAGGACAGGATCGAGCGGAAGAATGAGGTACTTCTGTTTCCCGTACACTAGCGGCTCTGTGCTGTTGAGCGACTCCCCGAGTTCCAGCTCAATCCAGCGCGAGATGCTTGGCACGCTCAGATCGCCAAGCCATGGGAAATGTTCGGCGGCCGATGCGACGGATGCGATTCTGGAATTTAGATCCATTTAGCTTCCCGCTAAGTGGAGAAGCTCATCCATCGCGCGGGAGCATCCCCGAGGCAGCGCCGCCGGATCCCGTCCTAGCAGGAGAAACCCGCCCTCCGGCTGTTCGACAGCAAGATCCTGTGTTTGAATCCCAATGACCGACCATAGGTTTGCGAGGTCGATAATACGGACAAGACCGATTTTACCGGGAGAGGCTGGTCCGTTTGTTTCCGAGTCGACAATCTGGAACCTGGCCCAGGGCGGTCCCTGGTGGGCGCGGGCGATGTGGTTGGAATAAAATTGTGAACTCAATTCAGTCATCCCGTACTCGTTCCAAATCGATTCTGTCGTGATCCCGAATTGACGAGATATTTGCGAATATAGATCGCGTTTACTGATCTCGCGTCCGCTCCCTTTGAACCCGCCGGTCTCCATCACGATGCTTCCGCTCGGAAGTTGAACGTTGAGATCCGGAAACCGCTCAGTTAGATGGAGAAACGCGAGAGCCGTGCCGAACAAAGTCAGTGGCTCGGGGCCCCCCTTCAGCAACTGCATCAGCCGGTCAATCTCCAGGTCACCGTTTGCTCCGATTACGAATCGAGAGCGATCGGACGCGGTCAGTATGGCGCCCATCGAGCTGAGAGACGAATACGGAGCGTCGGCCGGATGTTGCAGGAACAGAACAAACCGATTCCTTGGCAGATGGAAATAATCCCACCCTTTTTGGACGGAAGCTTCGTACAATAGCAACGACGGGAAAAAATGTTGTCCATGGCCCTCCCCGATGGTGCCACTGGTCCGAAATTCTGTCGCTGTCAGCTCGGCTGGAAACGAGCGGACTGGGGACCGTTTGAACGCGACTTGAGGGACTGCGGGAATGAATTCCCAGGAATCGATTTTCTTTGGCGTACCGAGAAAGGAGCAATACTGGGCGTAGATCGGGTTCGCGCGACGTTGATAGTTAAATAGATCGATCGCCAGTTCTTCGAATTTGTTCGATTCCGGTTGGCTGATAAACTTTAAGACTTCTGCTTCGAGCGCTGTTCTCATTCTCCGATGATCTTTACCAGAACACGCTTTGGTCGTTTGCCGTCGAATTCGCCGTAAAATATTTCTTCCCACGGTCCGAAGTCCAGGCTTCCATCCGTGATCGCCACAACGATTTCACGTCCCATGATTGTCCGTTTGAGATGCGCGTCGGCATTATCTTCTGCACCATTGTGCTTGTATTGCGAGTGCGGTTTTTCGGGAGCCAATTGTTCAAGCCAGCGCTCGAAGTCTTGATGCAATCCGCTTTCGTTATCGTTAATGAAAACGCTTGCGGTGATGTGCATCGCGTTCACTAAAACAAGTCCTTGGGCGATGCCACTTTCCCGGACGCACTGTTCGATTTGAGGGGTTATGCTCAGAAACTGCCTCCGGCGATCCGTTTCGAACCAGAGCTCTTTGCGGTACGATTTCATTTAGTGGATCGAGTCACAAGGAGGAGGCATACGTCCGGCCGCTGCCGGATCAGTTGGATCTGATTTTCAAAGTGCAGGGAACGTTGGTCATTTGTGCATCATCCGAAGCAAGAGGCTAGCCTGCAAAAATTATGTAATCAACTAAACCGATGAGGCGATCGCTCGTTCGCAGAGCAGCGTTGACACTTTGCAGATCGCCACGTAGGTACGGTCACCCGCTATGGATTGGATCGGTTGGGTTTATAATCCCAATGCTTGGGTTAGCCTCGTCACGTTGACGATTCTCGAAATTGTTCTCGGGATTGACAACGTGGTGTTCATCTCAATTCTTACGGGGAAGCTTCCGCAAGGTCAGCAGGCCAAAGCCCGAACGACCGGGCTCGCATTCGCGCTAATTACGCGCATTCTGTTGTTGTTGTGCATCAAATGGCTAATGGGAATGACGAAACCATTGTTCGCCCTGTTTTCGCGCGAATTTTCCGGTAAAGATTTGATCCTTATCGCCGGTGGCTTTTTTCTTATCGCGAAAAGCACACAGGAAATCCATGCCCGGATGGAGCCTGAGGAGGAGACAAAATACGGTGCCAGCAAGGCTCGCAGCCGATTCTGGGCGACTATTGTGCAAATCGTACTACTCGATATCGTTTTCTCGTTAGACTCCGTGATCACAGCTGTCGGCTTGGCGAACGATATCCCGGTGATGATCGTCGCGATCACGATCGCACTCGGTCTCATGCTTCTGGCTGCAGGCGCAATCAGCCGGGTCGTCGATCGCCATCCAACCATCAAAATGCTTGCTTTGGCGTTCCTGATTATGATCGGTGTAGTGCTGGTCGCAGATGGCCTTGGCCAACATATCGACCGCGGTTACATTTATGCCGCGATGGCCTTTTCTACCGCTGTCGAAATTCTGAATCTTCGAGTTCGATCCAAGAGCGGAGCGCGGTAAAAAGGCAGAAGTAGGAAGTGAGAAGGCAGAAACCCTCTGAGGTGAACCCTTTTCTCCGCCACCGGTTGGCTTAGCGCCTGTCTACAATTGGCGTCTCGCCTGTTCAATATCGACGTCGCTGGCACTCACTAAGCCGCCTCAATCCAGTACCTGGCCAAATCAAATCTTCGCCGACACAGCACCATTTAGTTGCGGCTATGGCTGCGCTGCGTCTCCGGGGTGGATCTCTCCATCCTGCGCTTTCGCCCCCAATGCCAGGTGGGGATCGTTGGCGAGCAGATCGTTAAGAGCCGACCAACCGGTGTCATCCATTGCCTGAAAGGCATGAAGATAGACAGAGACAACTTCGGCAGAATGGGTCTCGAGCAGCTTCGAAATTTTCTCGCTCAGTTCTCCAGGTGGAGGTTCCGAAGGCAAATTTTCCACCACGCCTTTCCCGTCGTGCGCAATTCCTAATGAATCGAGGAATTCGCAGATCATTGCCCGGTGCGCACCGAGAAGCCAGATCTGAAACAGCTGGGTTACAATATCATCGGCTCCTTTCATCGAAAGGGCCTGATGCAGCCAGGCATGTCGTTCGTTCCTGGGTTTGCGCTCGATAAAGACCGGTCTCAGTTTACGGCGGGTAGCGACATTTTGAATAATCGCCTTGTAAACCGCCTTTTCTGAATCAAACAGGTAGCTAAAAATTTCGTTCGTCAGCTCCGGAGACAATTTGCTGAAGATCTCGTAACACTTCATGATGGTAGGGGCGAACGATTGATTGATCTCGCCTCCCAAGTCCAGCGGTTTTTTGTGACTCTGCCACTGTTTGCTGCTGGTGAGAATCGTCTCGCAAGCAGAACCACAAGCCTGAACCTGCCTCTAAGCATGCGGGTTGAACCCGTAATGATTTGTGGGATGCTCAAATGCTAGGGTAATGGATAAGAAGCCATCAATTTACAGCCTGCAGTTGTCGGAGCTCGAAGCGTGGGTCTCCGCACGCAACGAGTCTGCCTATCGGGCTAAACAGGTTCTGCAATGGCTTTACCAAAAAAGGGTTAGTCGATTTTCAGAAATGTCCGATCTATCTGAACGAATGCGCGGTGAACTTGATCAAGACTTCCGGCTAGCGCCGCTTGACTGTGTTCGCAAAACCGGGTCGCGTGACACAACCCAGAAATTCCTGTTCGCGCTCGGGGATGGCAATTTTGTGGAATCGGTCCTGATTCCGGCGAGTCCGGCGCTCTATGGATCGCCCTCTGATCGAAAAACGATTTGTGTCTCGACGCAGGTTGGATGTGCGTATGGGTGCAAATTTTGCGCGAGCGGGCTTGACGGATGGACGAGGAACCTCGATGCGGGCGAGATCGTCGAGCAGATCCTGCGAGTCGAAGCGTTGAGCGGCGAAAAGATTAACAACATCGTCTTTATGGGGATGGGGGAGCCGCTTGCGAATTATCAAAATGTTTTGCAGGCAATCGAAATTATCCGCGCTCCATGGGGTATCGGAATCGGTGCGCGCCATATTACGGTTTCAACGAGCGGTCTCGCGCCGCGGATCCGTGAATTGGCTGACCAACCGCTCCAGATCCGGCTTGCGATCTCTCTGCATGGCGCAACAGACGAAGTCCGCCAGAAAATCATGCCCGTGAATCGTAAGTATAACCTCACGGCGTTGATCGATGCATGCGCATATTACACCGAAAGGAAACAGCAACGGATTACGTTTGAATATATCCTGATCGAAAACGTCAACGATGGTTTGGATCAGGCTGCTGAATTGGCCCGGTTAGCCCGAAAGCTGAAAGCAAAAATTAATTTGATTCCCTACAACAAAGTCGAGGGCTTAATTTGGAAGCGTCCATCGCAGACGCGCCAACAGGTTTTCTTTCGCGCGCTCGAAAAAAGTGGCGTGGACGCAACGATAAGACGAGAAAAAGGGCATGACATTGACGCGGCTTGTGGTCAGCTGCGTCTCCAAACCCTGCGAGACAAAAGCTTTGCAGGTTCCAGTAACCTGAGATAAAGGAACGGCGTATGGCTGATTTCTACGATGAGCCAGAGCGTGCTTGGGATGAGTACGATTGGGAGCGCTTTCTCCAACAACAGGATAGCAAGACAGAACGCTACATGGAGCTGTTTGAGAAATACATTGACGACCCGAATCGCGATCAAATCATCGCTCAAGAAATGGGATGGACCCATCTGGTCGACCAGCCTGCCGAAGATGTTGACGGGATCGAATTCGAACCGGATTTCGAGGTCGATACGGACGGGGACGAAGATAGTGAGGAAGTATTCGAATCGCATCCGCTTTATCAGAATGCTTTTTCTTTGACCGTCTGGATCGATCAATTGTTTGATGAAATGCCCAGCGTGGCGTCAAGCCCGGTCGGTGTGAAGTTGGCTTCCCATGTTGCGGTCGCGAGCGCCAAATTGGCGGCCGCATTGAGCGATCGGGATACCGAAGAAATCGGGATGACGATCGCCTACTTGAAACGCGCGCTTCGAGCAATCTCCACAGCGGTCGAAGCCGCAATCCAGATGAGCCACGATGGCAGCCTAAAATCACGCCAATTCCAGGAGCTCTACGAACGTATCTTCCAGGTAAGAGACAGCATCATCGTCATGATGGGCGATCTCCGAGCCGAATGGCGAAGACGTTACGGAGCGTAAGAGTGATAACCAGGAATTCTCGCGTTGAATGAAATTGACTGCCGCACGTCTAAATTAGAAGCGGTCCAAAGCGATCCAGTCGAGCCAGACGATAAAGTCCTGGTGCACCGATGTCAGGCCGGAGATTCTGACGCATTTAACGAACTGGTCGTCCGATACCGGAACAAGGCGTTTATGATGGTGTACGGGATGGTCCAGAACGAGCAAGACGCTTGGGATCTCGCTCAGGACGGATTTATCAAAGCGTGGAAATCAATTCACAGATTCAAGGGGGAATCCTCTTTTTATACTTGGCTGTATCGGATCATGACCAACGTGACGATCGATTCGCTACGCAGGAAAGGGATCCATGGCGAAACCGAGTTTGACGATCGGATTGCACCTTCAAATGTTGAACCGGCGTCCAGAACAACCCCTTCCTCAGATGCTCTTCCTTATGAAAAACTGGAACGAAGCGATATTCGGAAGCGGATCAATGAGGCGATCAGTAGGCTTTCTCCCGAACACCGTGCAGTAATTGTCATGAAAGAAATGGAAGACTTGCAATATAGCGAGATTGCGGAAATCCTCGAGTGCTCGATCGGTACGGTTATGTCGCGATTGTTTTATGCCCGCAAGAAACTGCAGGTCCTCTTAAAAGACGTGTATGAAAACCTTTGAAGAACGATATACCGCTTGGCTCGATGGGGCGCTGGAGGGCGAAGAATTGGAATCGTTTGAACGCGAACATGCCTCGTCTTCACAGGAGAGAGACGATTTTCTGAAGTTGCAATGTTTGCTCCGCAACTCTGATTATCGCCCCCAGCTAGCGAGTCCGGACTTTTTCAACTCCCAGATCATAGCCGAGATCGGGCCAAATAGAGCTGCGAAAAAGAGACCGGGCGGCGGTTTCTGGTTTGGTCTGCCGCGTATGGTATGGGGTGGTGTTGGTGTTATCACCGCAGGATTTGCGCTCTTTTTCGCCTTCATTCCGCGGCCCGATTATTCCGATCCACGGGATAAGTATGTTGCGGAAGTGCTGAAGACCAAGACCGCAGACCCAAAGATCAAGGCAACGGTCGATAGTCAAAAGGATATGACCATTATCAAGCTCGAGGGCCTCGACAAATTACCCCCCGGGCAGGATCCCCACCACTGATTCATTGGTCGCAATAAAATGAACCAGCTGAGAAATGGGGAGCGTTAGCGCGATTGGCATTTTTGGTATCTTATCGAAATCCGGGTTATTTCGGAGTCGGCATGCCAGTTTAGCGAGCTGGCGGTTTTGGTTGATGGTTGGCTCCCTTTTGTTGATGATCGTCGAGCCCTCCCCGGCCCAAGGCGGCGCTCATGCCTGGAGCTGTCTATTGTATGCCTCCAATTCCGTCGGGCCTTCCGAACTGCCTGTACGATTGGTCACCTATGGACCGCGCCTGAGGCGGTCGTTCGGATTTTCAAATTACCACCTTCTTGCCCAGCACGAAATTGCCGTGGGCGATGGCGCGGAAATGCCTCTCCTCTCAGAGAGGGGTATCCATGTGACGATCACGAGTCTCTCCCGCGCTTCTGACGGCCGTTACGTAGTTGGTTTACTTTTCGTCGAAGGAGAGAGGCGGATCATGGAGACTGAGGCAAGAGTGGGCCGAGAAAGCCCGCTCTTTATTCGTGGTCCCGAGTGGCGTGATGGCCAGGTCATTATCGTGGTTGCGATTGGCACTTAGCGCACCAGGTATTGTTTTATTGTAGAACCAGTTGGAGACCTGCTTGAAGCATTTTTCCCGCTGCACAGTGCGCCAGGAATAAAACACACCGATTCAGGGTCCATACATTAATGGGAAACGAACGGCAGCAGTTTGAAGAACTATTCCTTCCGTTTCTGGACGCGGCGTACAATCTTGCGCGTTGGGTTGTTCATAATGAGTACGACGCACAGGACGTGGTGCAGGAAGCCTATTTGCGAGCATTTAAAGGATTTCACGGATTCCGCGGAGGAAATGGCAGGGCATGGTTGCTGACGATCGTGCGCAACACTGCCTATACTTGGTTGAACAAGCGCGGCTTGGACGAGAAACTCATTCCTTATGAAGAGGAAAAACATGCCGATATTATCGCATTCGACCGCACAGCAATTGAGATAGTGAGTGATCAGAGAAAAGAAGATTTGAAGCGCGCCTTGCAAAGATTGCCTGCTGAGTTTCGGGAGATAATCGTTCTCTACGAGTTTGAAGGATTATCGTATAAAGAACTTTCCTTGGCGCTTGCGGTGCCGATCGGCACGGTGATGTCCAGGTTGAGCCGGGCCCGTCGGCGCCTGCAGCAGGAGTTTTTTCAACGTCAAAGCGGGGAGGCCGTCAATGAATTGTGACGAAGCCGGCAAATTGCTGGATGCCTACGTGGATGGCGAACTCGACCTCGCGCACCAGTTGGAATTCGAAGCGCATTTGGAGGGGTGTGCAGCTTGCACAACAGCGATCGAGCAAATTACCAATTTCAAAGCGTTAGTGCGATCGAATATGCCTGTTTACCAAGCGCCTCCTGAACTCCGATCAAAAATTCGCGCGAGCTTGCGGAGCGAATCGAAGCCGAAAATCGCGTGGTTTGTTCTCCGTGGAAAACAACTGGCCTACGCGGCAGCCCTCGTGGCCCTGGGCTGTGCGCTGTCTTGGACCTGGTTCTCGCTATCGGCGCCCAAAGACGACCGGCTGGTTGCGGACGCGATTTCCGATCACGCTCGATCGTTGATGGTTTCACATCTGGTCGATTGTGCCTCCGGAGATCAGCATACCGTTCGGCCATGGTTCAACGGAAAACTGGATTATTCGCCACCGGTTCCCGATCTGTCACAAGCCGGTTACCCGATCAGGGGCGGGCGCATCGATATGCTGGATCGGAGGCCGGTCGCGGCGATCGTCTACGAACATGGCAAACATGTCATTAATCTGTTTATCTGGCCGGCGGGCGACCACAAGATTGACATGGAGGTTCGATCTGAGCGCGGTTACCAGTTCTGCGCCGGAAACATTTCAGGATTCAACTATTTCTGTATCTCAGACGTGACCGGCCCGGACCTGGAGGCATTTGAGGACGAATTCCGGGAGCATTTCAATCTGTAACGCCCAGCTTAAATCGAATTTGGATCTCTAATCTTCAGAATTGGAGACTGCGTTAGCGAAGATGGATTGCCAGATACGTGATCCGTCGGACCGGCACCTGGCGATTACCCGATTTCTTTGGGGATTCGATATCGCGAAGCACGACTAATGCGTCCGCTCCTTTCTGCGCGGCTGTTTCCCGGATCCAGATAATCGAACGCGCAAGTTGGTCTCCGGGCTGCGCTTCCACTGTCAGAATCGCGATTCGATCGTATGAGTATCGCGGTGGAAGAGCAGGGAGCTGTCGAAGCTGCACGACCGGAACCGGAGGGAATGTTGGCGGCGGAGGTGCCGGCGGCTTATGACTCGCGCAGCTGGTCGCCGTCAGACAAACAGCCAAACAGACTGTTTTTCTCCAGAAAGCAAGATGATGTGTATCAGTGAATCGCACAAAAGCCAGTCGGTGTGTTGGTTCTCTAATAGGACCTTCGCGGTCGGGGGCAAGCCTAATCGGGCCACAATCATCCCTGCAAGGAACTTGGTGGCTCAACCTGACGATTGCTTCGATACCCGCAAATGGGTCATTTGTGTTAGGTTCAGCTGGTGCTTACCCGACCCAATTTGCTTCTTCGCGCTGAGGGCGGCATCCTCTTTGTCGTCAGCATTCTTCTTTACGGAGAAACGGATGCCAGCTGGATCCTTTTTGTGCTTCTGGTCTTGGCACCCGACTTGTCGATGTTAGCTTATCTGTTGGGGGTTCGGGCTGGGACGATCGTCTACAACGTTTTCCACGTGTTAGTTCCGCCTCTGCTGTTGATCGCCCTCTCAATCCTGGCCAAGCAATATTGGTTGCTTCCCTACGGGTTGATTTGGACCGCCCACATCGGCATCGATCGTCTGCTTGGGTTCGGCCTCAAGTATCCGACCCAATTCCGCGATACCCACCTGCAGCGTCTGTGAGTGGCCGCAGCCGAGTTGACTTCCTCACCCGCTGCCTGACCCAAGCAAGCCATGATGTGGGCTCCAATGGAGAACTGCGTATTAGTCAGGACGGCAAATTTGAGTTTGGTAGTTTCGCTGGTGAGTTTCATATCCAGCGTGAGGGCAGTGTCGCCGGAGTAATAAAAATTGGCATCCGCGGACTCGACCACGAAACCGCCGGCGCTGCCGACGTAAGTACCATCGGGCAGGGAACTGGAATGAATGGCATTGACGCATTTCGCATGGCCAAAATCTGATGAATAGGTACCGCCTGGATTGAGCTGGCAATTTATCTGAAACTTTCCGGTGAATCCTCCCTCCCGTCGGGTCGCGATTTTTTCTCTTTCAGGAAGGATTCGGTTTAGCTCTTGGCAGAAATCCGAGACGCAGCTCACGCTAAAGAAGGCAGCCTATCCAATGCCGCTGAACGGCGACTGCACATTGCCCAGCCATCCTTAAGCCGGCAGATAAGGGACCTCGAAATTGAACTCGGCGTAAAGTTATTGGAGCGCAGGGCGCGAGGCATTGCTCTTACGGCGGCCGGAAAGGTTTTTTTAGATCACGTCAGGCTGGCGTTAATGCAGATAGAAGCAGCGGCCGAAGCGGCCCGTCAAGCCTAGCAGCCTAAGGAGCCAGCCTTCGTGGTAGGTTTTTTGATAGGGCAGGAAGTGACATGGCTGCCTCACACGCTACGCATCCTGCGCGAGGAAGCGCCAGACATCGATATTATGATCTTCAGCCGAACCTCACCGAAGCTTGCGTTTGCGCTGATGCGAGGCAACGTAGATGTGGCATTTCTTCGAAATGAGAAGCATACGTCGGGTATTGCCTTCAGGCTTTTAATCAAAGAACCGCTGATGGTCATACTTCCGACCGGTCATCGCCTGGCCGCGCGAAAGGCAATACCTCCACACGAGTTGGCTCGCGAGAAAAAATTTATCCATCCGGCGAAGACAGCACCCGTATTGAGGTCTGTGATTAATGATTATGCGGAGAAGGTTGGAATCACGTTAAAATCAACTTATGAAGCTGAGAACCTATCCGCCTTGATGTCGCTGGTGGAATCCTCTGGCGGAGTTGGGCTGGCTCCGCTTTATGTAAAAAATATGCTGATTCCGTCTGTTGTCGCTCGTCCACTGCAGGGTGAGTCACCAACCATTGACCTGATGATGGGATACAATAAGTCGAATAGTGCCCCCTTGCTGAAGCGGTTTCTGTCTCGTGCCGACGAAATCGTTGAACACGTTTCTCAAAAAGAAGATTTATTAAGTGTCACAAAAAGGAAAATCAGTGCGGCTTAAATCGTGATTCGCTCCACTCTGTCGAGGGTTATTTCGTCGGCGGTGCGGTCGCATATGAATTCCCGCCGCCCTTGAATTCTATTGGATCGCCCTACGTTTTTTGGGTCTTGGTAGCGCTTTCCCGGGGGATACAAGAGGTAGAAAAATCGTGTCGATTATTTCAAAAATCACCGCTTTTGGGATTGATTGATGTGTCATAAACACTTCATTTCGCAAGAGATCCATGGGCAGAGAAGCGATTCGTTCCGTGAGCTTGCTGGGATCGATCTCCCCACGCGTGACACCGCGCTGAAGCACCTCTTCGATAGTTCGGCGACCTCTGAGTTGTCCTCTGAGGTCGGCTAGGTTCGAGTTTGTTTCGACGAAGTAGTCGCGCATACTGAACAAAACTTTGGCGATTGTACTCGTGCCTCTGTCGGAGACTTTCTGCAAAAGCATCGCTAGTTCATCGCGTACATTCCCGAGGTCGGGGACAGAGATGGGGTTTTTCCGGAAGTAATATCCGATAGAGGCAACAGCGAGATCGGCACGGGTTTGCCAACGGCGGGACAGCACGGGCCGGCTGGTGCCAGCCCGTCGCGCGACAGCCTCCATCGTGAAGTCGGCATAGCCACTGTCGAGCAGTTCGGCCCAGGCGGCTCCAAGAATAGCCTCGTCAAGCGCGTTTCCTCGTCGCCTTACAGCTTTTTTCAAAATCCTCCGCGTCGTCACAGGTAGATGCAATCGTGCATCTTATTGACTATTGTCGCGTTGTCGCGTTGTCGCATTGTCGCATTGAAGTATTAAGATGCACACATGGATCTTATCGGTGAGACAAACAATATTTCACCTGCGCAAGCCTCAACAACAAACAAAAAGGTGCTCATCTCAGGGGCCAGCATCGCCGGTCCGCCCCGTCTGGTCGAAGCGATGCAGCATGCGGACGATCTCTACTTTGACCGTTAGCCAAATCAATGTGCCACTCTGGTCCTCGGGCCGCGTGGTGCTCGTTGGCGATGCCGCTTACGCACCCTCGTTTCTATCTGGGCAGGGGACCAGCCTCGCTTTGGTCGGGGCCTTTGTATTGGCCGGGGAACTGGCGACCCACTCGAACCCGGCAGACGCCTTCGCCTCCTATGAAAAGATAGTCCGTCCCTTCGTAGAAGCGAATCAGGCGCTGGCCTCCTCAGGCGGATCGATTCTTCTGCCTCGATCACAGGAGGAGTTGGACCGTCGCAACCGGGCTCTGGCTGCTGGCGAATACTCCGCAGATATCGGCGAACACGCCGCCAAACGCAGGGAGGTCCATCGTTCGCTCAGGCCATCGAATTACGACCATGCGTTTGACCCCTGCAGGCACACATAGATGAGGTGGCAGAGGGCTAAATCTTGCTAGTCGATCGGCGCCGGAAATCGACCGATTTCGCTTCGCCGGTCGAGATCGCCACTCCTGCAGCCTTGAGCAGCGTGCGCAGCTCGAGCTCGGAAAGCGCTTTGACCTCGGGCACTTCGCACAGCATGTGGAAGTGATTAGACATCAGGGCATAGGTCAAAACCGTACACCGCTCAAGGCCTCCAGCCGTCGCATGAGTCGCACAAATCGTTCGGCCTCAGCGGAGCCGTGAGTGGAAGCATGGAAAATGAATAGACGGTCAACCACCCTGGAAACGCCGTGGTAGAAACTCTGCCCCTCAGCCTTGACGCGCGGAAACCTCATCGGTGCGAGGCGTACTGCACACAACACTACAGAAACATGTAATGAGCGAATAACTGAATCCACCAATATTTGACCTGTCCCTCCTTCTGTCCGGGGACAGGTCAGATTAGGTAGCAGGTCAAAGGAAACGAGCTTGGAAGGGGGATCGGGGATACGAACCTTCGAGTTCGGATGCGGTCAAACGTTTTTAGGGAGGAACTAACCAGCAAGACAACCAGGCAGGCGACGGTTTTCAGGCTGGAATTGAGCAGCGATACATACAGATGAGCGCTACACAACGCCCCCGCATTTCTCGCATCCCGTGAGAAATGCGCACCGAGCTCCCTCATTCGTCGGGGTGAATGTTTTTGCAGAAAGCAAGAGTGTGAGCACCCCGCGAAAGTGACAATTGGTTTTCTGGATGGGATGACCTCAGCCGCTTGGTTGGACTCGCGGTTCCCGTAAGACCCAAAGCCTGTCCGAACGGTCCAGCACCGTCAACGGCGTGCCGGTGTGCTCGCGTTTGTAACCAAGCTTTGTCTTTAGTTTAGAGAAATGCGATTTAACAAAGGCCTGGCTTCCCAGGATCACCCCATCGGTGAAGTAGCGGATCCGGCAACGCAAAACTTCGGGTAGGGAGAGTTCACCGTTTTGTTCATCCACCACTGTTTGAGCGGTGCGCAGATCGAAGGCCCGGTGATTGGCTTTGGTATTCAAACTCCCGTGTACGAAGAGGTATTTGCGATACTCGCGGCTGACTTCTTTCCAGGAAGCTGTCTCTGGCTGGCCCAGTATTGTTCTAATCCCCTGGCGTGCCAACTCACAACCCTTGCCGAGCGCCTCGCCATAACCGCAATAGCGATAATCCTTAGGATCGGCGCACAGACCTGCCCGAACCGGGTTGAGGTCGATGTAAGCAGCAACGGCGGCCAATGCCTCACCCCCTTCAAGCAGAACACTCTTAAAACGCTCTGCCCAAAGCACCCCGTAGCGACCATGACGTCGGTTGTAGCCTTGGGCGAAGCGACCTTTAAGTTCCTTGACGAAAATCGAGATATCGTACATGCGCCTGCGGTAGGGCCCCAAGAGTCGTTGGATCGGACCGGCGCAATCCGGTTGCTGACGCAAGCGCTCTAGCTCCTGTTCGAGACCTTGGCGACGCGCCGGGCCGTAACCGGCTTCGATGCGTTCAAGTAGCTCGAGCTCAGAAAGCGCTTTGGCCTCGGGCACTTCGCACAGCATGTGGAAGTGATTAGACATCAGCACATACGTCAAAATCCGTACACCGCTAAAGGCCTCCAGCCGTCGCATGAGTCGCACAAATCGTTCGGCCTCAGCGGAGCCGTGAGCGGAAGCATGGAAAATGAATAGACGGTCGACCACCCTGGAAACACAGTGGTAGAAACTCTGACCCTCAGCCTTGACGCGCGGAAATCTCATGGGTGCGAGGCGTATTGTACACAACATTACAGAAAAATGTAATGAAAATAACTGAATCCACCAATATTTGACCCGTCCCTCCTTCTGCTCTGGAAAATAAATAGACGGTCAACCACCCTGGAAACACAGTGGTAGAAACTCTGACCCTCAGCCTTGACGCGCGGAAACCTCATAGGAGCGAGGCGTATTGCACACAACACTACATAAAAATGTAGTGAAATATAACTGAATCCACCAATATTTGGCCTGTCCCTCCTTCTGCCCTATAGCAATGTGACCAGATGCTCATATTGTAAGGAAGCGCAGAAGATTCGATTTAGCTCGGAGCTTAATG
>CAVZKG010000005.1:0-436825 GCA_963775805.1 uncultured Verrucomicrobiae bacterium
CCGTCCCTCCTTCTGCTCTGGAAAATAAATAGACGGTCAACCACCCTGGAAACACAGTGGTAGAAACTCTGACCCTCAGCCTTGACGCGCGGAAACCTCATAGGAGCGAGGCGTATTGCACCACACTACATAAAAATGTAATGAAATATAACTGAATCCACCAATTTTGGCCTGTCCCTCCTTCTGCCCTACAACACTACATAAAAATGTAGTGAAATATAACTGAATCCACCAATATTCTGGCCTGTCCCTCCTTCTGCCCTATAGCAATGTGACCAGATGCTCATATTGTAAGGAAGCGCAGAAATTCGATTTAGCTCGGAGCTTAATGCGCAGCAACTAGCTCTCCGGGAGCGACAGGGCGCTTACGTTTCTTAAACAGAAACACCAAGGGAACACAGACCAGGCAGACGATCACAAGCATCCGAAAGACGTCCAGGTATGACCAGAGTGAGGCTTGCTGTTGCAGTGTCTGATAAATCAGACCATATGCCTGATGGTGGCCAGCCGAAGAACCGACCTGTGGCGTAAGCGTGGTCTGTATTTTGGCGAGTTCTGTGTTGAAGACCGGGCTATACTGGCTTAAATGACCCACCATAAGCGCCTGATGCGTCTGCGCGCCTCGTGATACCAGGGCAGTGATCGCCGAAATCCCGACGCTTCCCCCAAGGTTCCGCAAAAGATTGGTTATGCCCGTTCCCTCGCCAAGGTTTTCACGCGAAATAGTCGCCATCGAAAACGTTGCCATTGGAACGAAGATCGTCGTCGTTGCAAAACCGCTGATAATGATTGGCCACACTACGTTGCCAGGAGCGATTTGAGTCGTTAGACCACCAAAAATGAACATCGAAAATGCTAACGCTGCAAACCCACCGCTAATCCACACCCGCCCATCGATCCTTGGGATTGCCAGGATGCGTCCGGCAACGATACTTCCTAGAATCGCTCCAATGCCGCGCGGGCTCATCACCAGACCGGCCTGCAAAGAAGTATAGGAGATCAGGTTTTGAAGGAATAGCGGCAGGATCGAAGTTGTTCCGTAGAGAATTGCACCGAGCAAGAACAATAAAACGGAGCCGATCGCAAGATTTCGATCCCGCAGGACGCGTAAATTCACGATGGGCTGTTCAACGTTCAACTCCCAGATCAGAAACGAAACGAAACCAACAACGGCGCCAAAGGCAAGCCATCTGATAAAGCTTGAGGACAACCAGTCGTCATCCTGGCCTTTGTCGAGAAGTATCTGCAGACACCCGATCCAGATTGCCAATAAAGCGAAGCCAATAAAATCGATTCTGCCGGGCCGATCTTCTTTGAGGTAAGGAGGATCTTCGAGCAATATGGAACAGAGAATTACGGCAAGAATTCCGACTGGGACATTGATATAAAACGCCCATCGCCATGAGTAACTATCGGTTAACCATCCACCCACGGTCGGCCCGAGGATCGGTGCGACAACGATGCCCATCGCGTAGACAGACATTGCCGCACCTCTTTTCTGTGGCGGGAAACTTTCCAGCAAGACGGCCTGAGCGATCGGCTGAAGCGCACCTCCTCCGGCGCCCTGTATGATACGGGCGAGGATCAATAGTCCGAGACTCGAAGCCAAGCCGCACAAAGCGGAAGCGATAGTGAAGATCCCGATGCAGACAATCAGGAATCTTTTACGACCAAAAAAACGCCCCAGCCAGCCTGTAGCGGGAAGCACAACCGCGTTTGACACGAGATAACTCGTCAAAACCCAAGTCGCCTCGTCCGTGCTGGCCGAAAGATTACCGGCGATGTGATTCAGGGCCACGTTCGCAATCGACGTGTCCAAGACCTCCATGAAGGTCGCTAACATGACGGCCATGGCGATAAACCACGGATTGACGGCTGGTTTGCCCTGGGGAGGAGAGTTGGACGAATCTGGTGCAATAGCCATAGCGCGCAGCGAAGAAATTACCTTGCGTCTCGAACACGTTCAGCATCGGGGCGCTTTCGCAAGGCTCGGAATACGATCAGCAAGTTACCGATAGCAATCACTGTGAACGCAATACCGACACCAATCGGCGTGTAATTTGGATCAGAAACTTTTACGACCGGAACGACCGATTCACCCGGTCCAAATGGTAGCCCGTTCGCGGTATTCAACGTCTCATCAAATAGGATCTTTACCGGAACACGCTGGACGACCTTCACGTAGTTCCCTGTCGCATCTTCAGGCGGGAGAAGACTGAATCGAGCTCCGCTCCCGGCCTGAATACTATCGATGTGCCCGCGAAATTTCTGACCCTGCAGTGCATCGACTTCGACCTCGACTGGTTGGCCGGGCCGCATCTGGCGGATCTGATCTTCCTTAAAGTTGGCCGTGACCCAGACCTGCTTCGGCACAAGCGCGAACAGATTTTCTCCAGGCTGAACGTAAGCTCCGGGTTCGACCGATTTCTGCGTCACCCATCCCGATTCCGGTGCCAATACACGCGTGTAGGATTGGTTTAACTTTGCGCTTGCCAGGTTAGCCTCCGACTCACGGATCTGAGCATTGGCGGTTTGTAGTAAGCCTACGTAGGTATCCACCTGTGCCTGCGCTTCGCTTACCAACGCTTCATCACTTAGCACCTTCTTTTCTGCCGCTGTCAGCGTCGCCTGTGCGGATTTTGCTGTGGCCCTGAATTGATCGACATCCTGGGGTGAGACCACTTTCGTCTCGAAGAGGTCTTCGTTACGCTTCAAGTCGCTCTGAGCTTTCTCACTCTGAGCGGCATCCGCGGCGGCTGTTGCCTGATCTGACTCGGCGGTAGCTTGCTCTGTCTTGACGTGAGCGATCGCCTCTTGACCTGCAGCCTGCGTGGCGACTGCCTGCGCTTGAGAGCTAGCCAGAGCGGCGGCTTTCTGGCGAACCGCAACATCAAAATCGCGTGGATCCAATTCTACAACCAAGTGACCTTTGCTTACGCTCTGATTGTCATCGACGTAAACAGACTGAACCCGCCCTGCAACCTGCGCCGAAACTGGAACGATATGGCCGTCAATAAAGGCGTCATCCGTGGACTGATAGGCCGCAGAATTGACTATGTAGACCAAGCCGACGATCACCGCGAAGGAAAATGCTACTGCGAGGATAAACGTGGTTACGACACGCTTCGCTGAACGAGCAGTGTTCCCGCTTTTCGAACTACCCTCCCTCCTGTCATCACGAACGGTTGTACGGATTTCGGTTCGTTCTTCTTCGATTTGTTGAGTCATAGGACGGTCCTAACGTCACCGTTGTCGGCCGGTTCTATTCCACGCACAAAGATTTCGACTACGGTCGATATATAGGCATCAGCCGAGTAGATTTGGAGGCCGTATGCATGCTGGCGCAACACCCCGGCGCAGAGCGCGTTTTTAAAGGCGTCGAGTGCACATTCGACGTGTATCTCACTCCGAATTAATCCCGATTTCTGAGCATCAGCGAGGAGAGAGACCAGCAGTTTACGCGCCGGATGGATTACATCGAGGATCAGGGTCTCAATCGATTTGGGCAATACGTGACCCGCAAGCAACGCACCCACAAAGCCTCTATTCTTTTCCAAATACGAATAGTAGTGCCGCCCATATTTCTCCATGCTCTCCCGCAGGTTCTCTCTCCTTGAGGAATATTGGTCCAAAATCGTGGCTTGCTCGGACAACTCGCGCTCGAGAATCGCGCGGAGAAGCCTCTCCTTACTTTTGAAATGGCGGAAAAGGGTGGCTTCGTGAACACCTGCTCTTCGAGCGATCCCACGCGTAGTGGCGCCTTGAACGCCGCGCCTGTTCAATGTTTCAGTCGCAGCATCCAGGAGTCGCTGGCGCGTTTTATTGGCGGAAGAAGAGATGATCCGTGTTCGTAGATGGTGGCAAGAGGTAGGTTGCATTCAAGCGCTCGCTCGCACTGGTGACTGAGGTCTTTCTTGAGCAAACATGAGCGCCCACTCATCTTTGTCAAACAGAATATGAGCTTAGGCTCATACTACCCGTGCTTCACCACAGACTACCCTCCAACGCTCGATTCACTGAGAGCGAGCGGTGTGATCCTGAACTATGCCAATCGCGGCGACAAATAAGTTACGAGCGCAGACTTTATCTCGTCGAAAAGCGCTTGTCGCTCGGAGGGCTCAGCATCCAAGTAAAGCCACAACAGTGCCCTTACCATTTGCACCGTAATTTCCGCATAGCGATGCGCCTTGATCGGGGACATCCGAGGCTTCCGCTTAAGAAATAATTCCACGAGCTGCTGTCGGAGTGACTCTCTGATGTCGGCGGCGGGATTGGTGGAGCGCGGCGCGTCTATGAGGTGAATGATTGCAGGGCGCTCCTCGAAGGCCCTCATTGTCACATTGAGAAACTGATCCACGAGGCGACTGGTCGTTGTCTTGGCACTTACGGTGACCAGGCTGGCCCAGAGCTCCTTCAGTTCCTGGCAATATTGAGTCTTGAGCTCCCGTGCAACGACCTCTTTGCTGGGGAAGAACTGGTAGAGCGATCCAATCGATGCTCCGGCACGCTCTGCGATGTCACGCATTGTTGCCGCCTCAAATCCCACCTCCGCGAAGATCGCCGCAGCCGCTTGCAGCAACTCCGCAACCCGTTTCTCTCCGCGCCCTTGTATCGGAATGCGCCTGGGCGCGGATTCAATTTGTGACGCCCTACTCATCTCATGTTGAACAATGTTAGCTGACGCTCATATTTGCAATAGAGGAAAAGAGGGACAGAAGGAAAAGTAGGGCTGAGCGCGTATCAGCGTACACACCTGTTCCAGGAGGCGTGGGTCCAATGACAATTTCTTTCTCGATGAGACAAACCTTGAAAGCAGCGATTTTTTCTACGTCCTCCGCAGTGAAAACACCTGTGTCGAGATCCTGAGGATCCATGCTGATCAATTTGCTATTTTCCCGAAGAACTGGCCGCTCCTTTTGGGAAAATAATCGTCATTTCGCAAATCGGTTGTCATTTTTTATCGTTGCCGGACATCCGTATGAAAAGACAATTCCGACGCTTACTCCGAAGCTGTTTCTCGAAACAATTTCTTTTCGATATAAAATCGGTTCTGTTTTCGCAGCCTGGAACGATCCCTCCGCAACCCGTGTTCGTTCAAGAGCAAGAGCACGTCGCCTATGTAGGCCGCGACAAGCAAACTATCTTTCGAGTTCCTACCGCGTGGATCGGTGATCTAAAAGCCTTCATCCAAGAGTCAGAGAATTCTGGCGAGCTTCGATCCTTTTGCACAGTCTCTGATCAACCTGGTGTTCTAATCGATGTCGGAGCTCACAAAGGCTTTTTTTCCGCCTTATACTGCGGCCTTCATCCGCAAAACTGTGCTTTCGCGCTGGAACCTTCCACCCGTTCGTATTCGACCATCAAAGAAATTGCGACCTTGAACGGTTTCGGGGAACGCTTGCAGATAGAGCCTCACGCCGCTGGCGAGAGGAGTGGAACACGGCTGATGATCCTGGACACCGGTAACAATTTCATCCAAGAGCGCCCTTTTCATGGAAGTACCTGGGGCTCGACAGAGAAGGTCGAAGTGCGAACGGTTACGCTGGATGAGCTATGCAGGAACCGGTCAATTGTTCCTTCCATCCTCAAGATCGATGTCGAAGGGTTCGAATACGAAGTTCTGCGTGGTGCATCGGATGTGCTAACACAGTGGAAGCCGGATATTTTCCTCGAACTGCATCTGGATTACTTAGATGAACGGCAGATCCAAGCGAGCCAGGTACTTGAAATTCTTATAGCTGCTGGCTACAGCTTCTTTGACCATCGCCATCGAAAATTGTCTCTGCGCCGGATCACTGATTTCCCGAGCTATCGGATTCACATTGTTGCTCGGGCCAACAGTCATCGGAATCCCGGTTCACTCCACCACTAAATTTCGCCTACGGTTCCAGGCGGCCGACCGCGAGATCGACGACTTCATGACCGTCCCACGCTCGCGCCCAGGGTGACGAGAAGCTCGTCCAGTTGCTCGAACGTCTCGGGCATCCCACCCTCCATCCCGGCGATGGCACCGTCGAGCGCTTCCTTCGAGGGATAGAGTTCGTGCATGACCAACAGCGTCTTGCCACCTTTTTCCTCGAAGGTCACCGTGGTGACGGCACCGTCGTCACTTTCGTCATTAGTCCAGACGAGGCGCGAGTGCGGTGTCAATTCGATGTACCTACCGAAGAACGCCATAGGCTTTGAGGCCTCGCGGCCGAACTCGAAACGGTACCTGCCCCCGACACGAACATCCGCCTCGCAGAAAAGCAGGGACACGCCTGTTGACTTCGGTGCCCACCACCGCTTGAGCAGCTCGGGCTTGGTCCACGCCTCGAACACAATGCGCGCCGGGCCGTTGAAGGTTCGCGTAACGACTAGCTCACGCTCGGACTTCCGTTCCACCGTCGTGCGGTTCTTCATGGGGGTAGGCTCACTCTCTCTTCTTACGTCCATCGACCTTCTCCTTCCGTTTCAATTCCTCGACAACCTTGTCCAGCTCGTCGAAGCGTGCGTCCCAGAGCTGGCGGTACATCTTGATCCATGCCGCCTCTTCCTCCAGTCGGCGCGGGCCGAGCTTGCAGGTCCGCACGCGCCCGACCTTCTCCGTGGTGACGAGCCCCACCTGCTCCAAGACGCCAACATGTTTCTTCATGCCCGTGAGGGTCATGTGGAACTTCTCGGCAAGGTCCGTGATCGAAGCGTCTGCACGCCCGAGCTGCTCCAGAACGCCGCGTCGTTTGGCGTCCGAGAGCGCGGCGAACGAGGCATCGAAGCCGGCCCCGGTATACTGAACCATACGGCTCAGTATGTAACACACGAATTGGCGGCATGCAAGGGGAGGCCGAGCGCGCGCTGAGGATTGCGAAAAACAAGTGATAAGCCTACACTTTGGCTATGTTCCCGCTTCGGCCAAAATGAGAATTTTATTAGCCTTTATTCTTACTCTTGCCGCTTTACGTGATTTGGCCGAAGCGAGCCCGCTCGCAGTTCAAATTAAGATTCAAAGAGAAAAGGGATTGATCATGCTACCGCTGAATCAACCTTTATCAGCTTGGACTAAGTATTATGGGATGGGATACCACAACGCGGATGTTCCGGCCTTGATGGGGTGGACCATGAGTTGGACATTTCATCGCGTCACAATGGCGGCGACTTTCACGGGCCAGCCACTAGTCGCGACGCGAGTGGCTTTTGGACCAAAAGAAGGCCAGTTCGAGCTGACACTTAAAGAGGCTACCGTGATGGCCAATCGTCTGGGATTACTGAAGAGCCAACCAGATCCGAATTTCGAAGGAGCTCCACTGTGGCCGGGAGAGCATATTAACGTTCGCTTTAGCAAAGAAAAACTCACCGGATTCACAATGATTGAACTGTGGACTGATAAGTTTCCGGACCCGAACGGCAATTTGCCAGAACCAGAATAAAGACGTAAGGCGGGATCAGTCGATGGCAGTTCGAACCGCTTTTTCTTTGGTCGTAACTTTCCGACTTCGGCAAATGGATTCTTGGTCGCGAGTCCGGTTTCAATACCCAAATCGATAGCTTGATTCCGACGGACCGTTCGACTCCGGCCAGATACTGGTCAATCAGTCCCTCCAGGTTCGTCACTCCAATTGTCAGCGCGATCGCGGCGCTGTTTCTGATTTCGGTCAGTGCGGGGAGAGTTTGGCGACCGCTGCGCTATAAAGTGTCGTCTTCAGTGAATGCCAAACAGTTTTTCCGTTGACGTATCCACGGGCGTAGTAGATTCCGTTCCTGCGGCGATATAGGAATTGAGTTTTCGTTTTGGTAAATTCGGTCTTGCAGATGTTTGTCGCCATTTTTACAGACCGTATTACTGAAACGTATCTCAAATCAAAAATCGCGGATTTCGCGACTTGTAACTCTCTCAGAATAAGCGTCTTAAGGGCCTATAGCTCAGCGGTTAGAGCAGGGGACTCATAATCCCTTGGTCCCTGGTTCGAATCCAGGTGGGCCCAGAGAGATAAACCAGGCCATGGCCTGCGGGGCTAAAGAGTGGGTCTGTCAATCGCGGCCTTCTTTATCGGCTGGCTTGATACGAGCGGAGAGCGTTCGCAAGACGAATTGTCAGGATGCGGAGCGTCCGATTCGATCCTCTAGGACCTACTTGCTACTCGAAACTCGTGAATAAAAGTACAGCAACAATCGAGAATATTACTCCCGCGACTGAAAGGGATTTGGGCGGCGTTAAGGTCCGAGTCGTGGAAGTGACATTCCTCCTTGACGAGCACAACGACCAAAGCGGAATTGCGACGCAGGCTCGCCTCGAGAAATTGGAAATAGTCTGTGGGTTTTCAACCGACACTGGAGAAGCCTGGCAGCAGGATTGGTCGAAAAGCGTCTATCCAGTTGAGAATGGAATGTTCGTTGCCACACTGCCTTCCAATTCCGAATGGAAAATCGGCAAAAGATTCTCTGTCGTGCTGCAGAACGTCTCTTAAGCCTGGAGCAAAGTCGGGGGCATTGGGCTCTGGGAAGGCTGGCGACCCTCAAGGCGTTACCTGAAAATTGGATCGGGGAAAAATGGTGGACCCGACCTCATCGTCCTGAGCGTAGCTAATGTTCAGTATGGAAACGCAACTAAAGTGCTCTGCCGGGATCCACAGGGTATTGCCATAGAGTTGGTAGTTAGTAATTGCTACCTCTAGCCAGTGTTATCACGCCTAAGTCGAGATCGTGACTAACCGTCGGCTTGCTATAGTGATACTTAGGCGTTCATTCCGCCATCGACGGTCAGGTTCGCGCCGGTGACGTAAGACGCTTCCGGACCGGCGACGAATGCAACCATCGCCGCAATGTCGTCCACGTGTCCGTAGCGGTTGAGTGCGGTGACAGCCTTCTGTGGCACCGCCCAATCACTCGTGGCGGGGTTTAAATCCGTATCGATCGGCCCCGGCTGGACATTATTGACTGTAATACCTCGGCTCCCTACTTCTCTGGCTAATCCTTGGGTAAAAATCTTCACGGCCCCTTTTGTTGCAGCGTAAGGCACCAGGCCGGGTGTCCACACGCGCTCGCCCACAGCTGAGCCGATCGTGATGATGCGACCACCATCCTGCAAGTGCTTCAGTGCCGCCTGCGTCGCGACAAACACGCCGCGAACGTTGATGTCAATCACGCGGTCCATTTCCTCGAGCGTGGTCTCCTCGAATGTTTTCGGGATGGCCGTGCCGGCATTGTTCACCAGAACATCCAGTCGGCCGAAGGTCGAAACGGCTTTTTCGATCGCAGCTTTAACGGCCTCGGCGTCGGCAGCATCCGCTTGAATGGCGATGGCTTTTCCACCGGCACGTTCAATCTCTTTAATAACCAAAGCGGCTGCGTCCGCGCCCTTTGTGTAAGTAATCGCCACGCTTGCTCCGTCGGTTGCCAGCCGCTTAGCGATCGCTGCTCCAATTCCTCGCGAACCGCCCGTGACCACCGCTACCTTGCCCGTCAAATTTTTCGCATTTTTATGGCTCATATGTTTTTTCCTTGTTCATGTGTCGAGCTTACCGGCGAAAGGAAAAACATCTTGCGGGCTCTTGCTCAACCTGGCGGACTTTTGCGCAAGCCTGTAGGCCGCCGGAGTCAACCGACGATGACGTCGCTTTCCTTTACCTGAAATAGCTGCTTCGTCCTGGAGCCGGTCTACGCGAAAATCCGATACGAACGGAAATCGAATTCAGATGTCTAATGTAGGACATCCACCCCTAACCGCTATGAATGCAACACCCCTAGCTGAGATTGATTATTTTGGTCTATCGAGAGCATGCGAGGCCGAAGGTTTCCGAGTCCACGAGGTTTTCGATCAGGACGCCGAAATTGCGCGATGGGAATTCTCTGACGAGAGTGCAGATCTCCACGCTTGGATGTTTCCACGAAAGCCAGAATTCGTAATTATTGAGGGCGTCTCCGAGGGCAAGAAACCGCACGATCAATCGTTCGAATACGTGCCCGTGCCATCCGAGGTACAATTTCCAGAGTACAGCCGTCTTTTCGAAGTTTTGAAGGGATATGCGTATTCCGAGGATGAGTAGGTCTAGGCACTCGCCAAGAATGGCCGGAATCGTTTCGAGCAAAATCAGGAGGTCCAGCCAGAACGACCAATTGTCGACGTCCGTGTCGTGAAGTGCCTTGTTGCTTCGCGATGTTGAAGCCCCCATTCTCATAGTATTTATTCGCAGGTGCTCCTCCGCCGCAGTAGGCGTAATATGCACACGTTTCCTTGCACTCGACATAAAGGAGCGGACTTGATCACTCACAGCCCGTGAAGAATCGAGCGTGGAAGCCTGATGCTCCGCTCAGATTGCCGGAACTGAGGTCTACAAAGGCGCTGAAGCTTCTGCGCAGCCGCAACCAATGTGGTGGGGAAACTGGCACAACTGGCATCCTGGCTGGGGATGGCACAATTGGTGGCGAGGAGGCTGGGGAAACGGTGGGTGGCCCAACTGGCATAATTGGCCCAACTGGCATAATTGGGGTAATTGGTAGGATAAAGGTTATTTTTTCTCCGGGCGCTTCGGTTTAGGACAAGGCTAACAAAGTCCCGGAGATCAACGGCTCTTTTGAGATCTAAATCAGTTAGTGCGCAATGTAGGATAGGCGTCTCGCCTGTCCCGATCCAAGCTTTCAGGCAACCTCCTAGCAATTTGGCTCACAGGCTTTTCGGATTCATCGGATTTCGAACAGACCTCGTTCGTTACTGAATTACAGTCGAAAGCTGAAAGTTCAGCTCGATGACGTTTTCGATCGATACTTGGCGATATCGAACCTTCTCTGCAGTATAGACTTACCATGAAAGCCATCGTTTACGACGCCCCTCGACAGTTCAGCTACCGTGATGTTGAAACCCCGAAAATCAAACCCGACGAAATTCTTCTGCGCGTGGACGCATGCGGTCTGTGTGGTACGGACGTACACGTTCATGAAGGCGATTTTGGACCGCGCTTCCCGCTCACTCCGGGCCACGAATTTTCTGGTGAGATCGTTGAGTTAGGTTCGGAGGTCAAAGGACTAAAGAGGGGCCAGCGAGCCACGGCGAGCACCACGATGCCTTGTGGCGAATGTTTTTACTGCAAGCGAGGGGACTTTTTGGAGTGCGAAAACCTGGGTGGGATTGGCGTAGAGGTTAACGGGGCTTTTGCAGAGTACATCAAACTTCGTTCCAATCTGGTATTCCCAATTGATAAATTATCATCACGGCAGGCCGTCATGATCGAGCCCACGGCTTGCGCTTGTCATGGAATGGAAGTTCTCGCTATGAAGCCTGGCAGCAACGTCCTTTTGATGGGCGCTGGTCCGACGGGACAAGTCGTAGGGCAATTGCTCAAACTGAATGGCGCCTCGCATCTTACTGTGGCGGCTCCTGCGGGCCCGAAACTGGATCTCATCGAGCGTTTGGCAGCCGACGATGTCGTGGCGATTGATCGCAAAGATCCGGAAGTGCACCGACGTCGCCTGAGAGAGCTTAGTCCTAACGGGTTCGACTACGTGATTGAAGCGACCGGTTCTACACAACTGCTTGAGGACGCGATGGGCTTCGTGCGTCGCCGTGGTACGGTCCTGGTCTATGCCGTTTATCCGGACCACGCGCTCGCTCAAATCAAACCGGCTGATATCATGCGCCGTGAAGTGACGATCAAAGGTTCGTTCGCTCAGATGAACTCTTTTCCGAGGGCGTTAGACTACCTTGAGAGCGGAAAGATCAAAGTCGATGAACTCGTCACGCACGAAATTCCGCTGCAGGATTATCAGAAGGCGCTGGAGCTGGCGTGGGCTCGACAAGGCATCAAGATTGCCATTATCCCTCCTGGAAATTGATACAAGAATGACGATTACCGGTAGAATTCGTTCTCCAGTAATCCGCCAAAGCCCACTTGCTCCAAGCAAATCACATCCGGGTCGGATTTTTCCGGATTTCCGCCCGCAATTTTTGATATTGCCACAGAATCAAACGCCCGATACTGATTGTGGCAGAGCGCTGGGCAGGGATAAAAAAAGTGATCCGGGCCCGGTGCGCCAAGGAATTGGCTGGACAACGCACACAAGCCCGAATCGCCTTAACCAGTGATATAAGACAGGGGAAGTGCCTTGGACGTTCAAACGTAGGATTGGCTTTCGGCCTGTCTTCGATTGGCGTCCCGTCTGTCCCGGGTGGGTCAAAGGTGAAAAGGGGAGCTTCAACCCGCGGGGAATTCACCACGGCGGAAGTCGGAACCGAAAGTATTCGGTGTCGGCGTGTGTGCGTATCGGCGTGTCGGCGATACTCATTTAGAATTGGTATCGTCTATTTGCATCGCTTTGGAAGAGTCCCGGAGCGGGGTCGTCCGATTCCAAATTGCGATGGCCGAAGTTCCCGGCTGTCGAATTTTTTCTCAGAAAACCACCTTTGCCTTCGCGCGGGGACGTAGACTGTCTTATCCTTTTCGGTTGTACCTCAGGAGCTTCAAAAAGGGAGATCCATTATGACGACCGCCTTCGCACTTACCCAGTTCGTGTTCATTATTTTGGGTGCAATCTTTCTAAAAGGGATGGTGAACGCGAACGGCGATATCACGTCGTCCCCTTACTTCCAGTTCATCGAGAAGTATTGGCCATGGTTCTTTCTTCTCCCAATTGCCTGGATCGGGTTCACCCAGATCTCCTATCAAGTTAATAAGGGCATTCTCACGCCCGCCATTGCTCGCATCATAGGAATCATTTTGTCGGGTGTTTGCCTGCTTTTTTTTGCCAGCGTGCTGTTCTTCCCGTCTATTTAGCGGCGTCGAATCGATAAACGTACCAGCCATTCAATCGTCTCACCCGAATACTCCAACGGAATGTCCTATTCGTCAGAAGACGATCTGTATACCCACTCTCCCTTCCCAGGCTGAGTTGCTTGCCCCATCAATCGAATAATTGAAATCAGCGCTTGCGAATAAGGCCAGCCACTTCCGTACGTAACCCTTGGCGCCCACGCCAACCTGTGTCCAGGTCCCGCCCAGCGGCGTCTCAAATCCGACCGTGTTATGTCCCTGCAATGAAGCGAAATCCGTCTCCGGATCATCGCCGAAGTCGTGCTAGAAATTTGCTCTCGCCCAGAAACTGAATGCCGAATTTACCTTTTCAACGAGGCGCAAACCGAGTCGTCCACGAAATAGATCTGCGTCGGGAAATGACATATTTCCAAAGTCGTCACTTGCCGATCCGAGCGAGGAATGTTGGTAAATGATTTGACCCGATGGCTCGATTGCCCATCCGGCGCCGAGCTTGATCGGATATCCAGCTTCCAGTGACGCAGTGAGAGCCCATCCATCCGTGTTGATATGCTCGCCTGCGTTCGAACCAGCATCAGCGCTGTCGAAATAAGTCCCTTGGACGACTGCATCGATGTACCAGTTCGATTGCCCAAGCAAGGTGGAGTAAATCCCGGCGGTATATCCGCTGAACGATACTGTACCGGCTGAACCGCCATAAATACTCGCCACGTGCGCGTCCGCAGCGCCCGCTCCGATATAGGTCCCGGTTAAATTGCGCAGACCATCGGAGAGTCTAGTTCGAACAATGTCCACTCCTCCTTCGATGAGCCGTTGCCAGCCATCAGTCCGTAACTGCCTGGACCATTGACCGTCACCGCGGTGTTTGTCAGGGAAACATTGCTTCCTCCATTGCTATCCCCAAACGCCTGAATGCCGACAGAAGCGTTGGTGGGTGAAGTGACCGACAGAGTCACGCCGGTCGCAGAAATGGAGGCTCCGGATCCCGTTGCGACAAATCCATTGTTATTTGCACCACCGTTGAGTTGAAACGTGCCGCCGTTCACCGTTGCCAGGATCGCTTCAGTGCCCGACCCGTTCGTGTTGGCGTAGCCGCTATTGTTCGAAAGGTTGATCGTGCCGCCGTTGGCATAAAATCCGATGGCGCTGGTACCGTCGAAACCCGAATTATTGATGACCTGCCCCAATCCAGGCGCCAGAGTATGGCCTGGTCCTGCGTAGACCTGGGTCTGGGCGTGTAACCTTGAGGAAATCGCTGCCTGAAGCAGGATTACGAAAGCAATGTTTTGCAAAGTGCGAGAAGAGAGAGCGGGTCGGTTTCGACGCTCCAAAATGTTCAACATAAGCGCGGACCAAAGCACTTATAGTTTCCATATGCAATACATATTGAATGATATTAATATCGACCGTAACGGAAGAGACGGGACGCAACATTGGATCGTCCGAATCGACCGGTGCTGGTGCGCCTAGGAGGCTTTAACCAATAAGCCGGTCAGCCGTCGCTCGTTATCCTCAGTGCCCAAGATTAGGTAGGGTAACTCAATCGGCCGTACGCGTATTTATCGCGTTGGCTTCAAACCAAAAACCCAGGGTGGTTCGTCGACTTGGACCGCAACGACGCCGAAACTGCTCGACACAGTCCGAGCTGCGCTTTGCGCCTCACTCAGGACCTGCTGGGTGGTTAGAGAGCCGCTCCGCAGGAGGTACTCTGCCGTTGGCAGCATGCAAACCGAATCATCCTCGAGCACGATGGTGCGCATAAACCCCCGGTCTTCCATCGCAGCGTGTAACCGGAGGTAGTCATCAGCGGTTGCCCCGTAGAGTTCCACTCTAGTCATGAATTGCGGCATAACCGACAGCATATCGGGTTGGCCATTAACGACAAGAATCTCCGGGAGCAGGGTTTGTACTTCCTGGATTTCTGTCTTAATGTGCGTCGTTTATCCGGTTCGCGGTGGCGCCGTCCGGGGGGTATTCAGGGCGAAAGTCGTGAACAAGACAGCGTCCATTCGAGACCGGTTCAATACAGCCAAATCCGCTTCTGTTTTCGAATAAATTATATGCTGCAGAATAAGCTACCGGGAATCATCGCATTGCTGATCGTTACCTTTCTCGCGCTCCTCACAAGTTGCTCGGACGATTCCGACTCGAGTTCGCCTCAGGCGCCGGGTGCGCCAATCGGAGGTTCGGATGCACCTCCGCTTTATGGGACGCAGAAGCAGAGCGGCGGAGCGTAAACTCTGGAGAAAGCGATGCGTGGGAAAGTACCTGGGCTTAAGCCCGTCGACTAACACGCTTGCAATCAATCGGCTAGGCCTTATGTGCGCCAAGGCACAGATACGCGTGGCATGGGTCAAATTTCCGGAGTGCACCGTGGCAGCTCTTCCGCAGTCTTACGAGCGCCTCGTCGACGGGAAGTGCCTCTATCGCAATTGACAAGCGATTTTAAAACGATCCTCGATGTCGATGAAAACGGGATCGTGGAAAATTACGAAGACATTTGGTTACAGCCATGGAGCGGTCAAGCCCAGGCGCTATGCCCGATTCTCTGCTATTGTTCTTTCATGCAACCGACCGAAGAACAATTCACCGCTTTGGGAAACTATCGGGACATTATTGCTCAGCATGCCGCCGATATCGCCGAGGCGATCGGGGTTTCAGCGGAGACGCTGACAGGGTGGATGGAGGGGCAAGGAGAGCCCACACGAGAACAGGCAGATCAAATTTTAGAATACCTGGATACGAGCTCTAAGAAGTCGAGCTAGCCATATATTTCGCAAGGGAACGTCATCGCAGGGGGGCTGCGCTCTTTCTCGCCTGGATTGAGCGACCCCGGAACTGTGATTTATGCAGGCGTTTGAGTTGGTCGGGTGCCGGCCCACGAGCCTCTGCGCCCTTCGTGCCTTTGCAGTTGAATCAATTCTCTGCGCGCTCTCCGTCTCTGTGCACTCCGCCGAGGTGAACCATTCCCCGGGAATGAACAGGCGAGACGCCTATCCTACGTTGAACTCACTGACGTTCTGGGGTTTTCGCCGTGTCCACGTCCCGCCCAGCCCGCCCGTCGGACGATAACCAATTCTAACTAAGTATTCGCCCACACGCCGCCACAGGGAATGTCGGCCCGGTTTTTGCCGCAAGTTTCTATTCGCTCATCGTTCCACCATAGGCTTAGGTAAATGTCGTCCGGAGCGCGTCTGTTGCATCGCGACTAGCCGGAATCAAGTGCTGCATGATCCATCTGGAGCCGAGTTATGAGCAAGAATGAAGTCGATCTGAATGATCCGTTGAACTGGTTTATCGCCGACTCGATGGATGATTATGATGTCCGGCTCGATCCGGAGATGGCGAAAGAATTAGTCCATCGGCACAATGTTCACCCGAAACTGGTGAGCGCGTTGACTGAAGCGATCGAGGCTCTGCGGGAGGCGGGACAAACAGCCAAGGCGGAATCACTTTCAATCCGATTGAAAGAGCTTGGAGGAGCCTAACCTGTTTTATCCGTTGCAAGCCGCTCGGGAAGCGACTCGCCGGAGCGAAAGGTTTTACTCGCGAAGGATTTCGGAGTTTGCGGTTAGCTAGCTAGCCCGACGAATGTCCGCACTTGCGCAATATCCAGGCTAAGTTGCAGCTCGACTTTTTTGCGCCGGTCAGGTTAATCATTCATTTCAAGCATCCGCCGGGTCCCAACTCGGATGGTGCGCGTTTTCCCCGATTTGAGCCAGATTTTTGGCTACAGTTCGCACGCACATTGCCGAAATCATAGAGGATGACGGGCCGATCGGTTGTCGCGCTTGCGGCTTTCACGGAGGATTTACTAAGGCACGCTTGGCTTCACGTGCTGAGTGTTATACGCAGATCGGGACAACAAGGGCTAAGAACTGAATTTAATCTGATTCACTATGTCTAGAAATCTGCGGACCATCGCATTGCTTGCATGTGGTTTTGTCCTGGTCGTTGGTGGAGCGGGACTTTTGGGATTCTGGGCACTCACCAGACCCAAGCCGGGTACGCTTTCGTGGGATACTCCTACGATTCGAAAATCGATCATGAGTTTCGGTTATAAGGTCTACGCTAATCAGCAAGTGGCTGATGGCCGATATTTTCTGAGTAAACTCGTTCTTAAAAACACCGGAGGACGGCCTGTCCATGATTTGACGATCAGTTATCAGGTCCCCGACTACATCTCATGGACGACGCCACAGGTGAGCGGAGATCTGCCGCCCGGAACCTCAGTGGTTGCGACCTATTATCCGAAGTTTCCTGATCGCATCACAAGCCTTGCCAACCAGACAACGGCTTCTCTTGAGATCAAGCTGGATTGGAAAGAGGAGGGGGGCCAGGCGAAAGAACAGGTGCTCCGGGACGATTTCACGATCTATGGCGTGAACGAGGTTCAGTATAGCGATCTTCCGGCGGACGATATGCTGACTTGGTATGACCAGTGGAATCTCGCGCAGTTTGTCGTCTGCATGGTGACTCCGAATGATCCTGTGGTGAAAGAGTATGCCGCTGCGATCACCAAAAAGATGGGTGGAACACTGGCAGGGGCGACCCAAGACCCCGAACAGGTCGCCGAATTGATGAAGGCAACCTACGAATACATGCGCGAAACCGGGATGCGTTATGCAAGCGCCGAAGGGGTCCCAGTTGAGATCGGCGATATTAAAACACTTGTCCAGACCGTTCGTTTGCCACGTGACGTCATCATTTCGAACAACGGCCTTTGCATTGAGCTAGCGATCCTCTGGGCGTCCATTATGGATCATCTGGGCTGCCAGGCCTATATCGTCATGCGGCCCGGGCACGCCTTTACAGTGGTGCAGGTCGGCGATAAGAGCATCCCAATTGAATGTACGGCGATCACGCCGAAGGCAGTTGGCGAAAAGGAAGATGTTCCATTTGAAAAAGCCGTTCAGATGGCTTGGGACGATCTGGGTAAACAGAAGTACAAGATTTTTTATTCGGTCCAGCAGTATCGCGGCCAGGGCTATTCTTCACCGGAACTACCCACCGTTGATGTCGACAAACTCAAAGCAATGTTCGTTGAGCGGGAGCAGGAAGCTAGGGCAGGGAATAACAATAACGTTGTCCAGAATCAACAACAACAACAGCAAGGGCAGAACGACCAGGAAGAACAGACTCCGCCGCAGACCGGTGGCCAAGGATTGGTTCAGTACCAGTCGAAGGATGGCCTCGTCTCCTTTTCCTATCCGCAATCGTGGCAGGCGGCTCAGGCTCCGCAGGGGCTTGGCATAACGTACCGTGTGTACGATCCGTCGACTCAGATGGGAATCGACGTGGTGGAGGTCCCGAACGTCAATTCGACATCTGAGGCTCTAAGGGCTGTCGAACGTGCTTTTGCTCACGCCGGCGCCAATTTGAGGGTCGATGACCGGAAGAATCAAGGCAATCTCACCGTTGTGCTCGGACACACGACTGTCGGCTCGTCGAACACGCAATGGTTTGGAGTTTTTCGACCGGTGACAGGAGGAGTGGTCGGAGTTGCGGCCGGGTCCCCGAGCACCACTTTTCAAAACAATAAACAGATCCTTCTGCAATTGCTGGATACAGTGCGATTCCCATGAACAGACCAATACGGGCATTAGCGATGGTTGTTTTGGCGATGGCGGCCGTCACGCGTTTCGCCCTGGCGGCTGACACAATTAACACGGATGTCGCTGTTAAAGTGAATCCGTATGGAGACGGAACAATGACAGTCACATTCCGTTTATCAGCCAGTCAGTGGGAAAATTGGAGAGAGGAGTACGGAGATCATCCGGATTTGTTGAAGCGGGATTTCAAGCGGCGGTTTGCCAAGTACGCTTTGGACGACTTCAAGCTCGAACGCAACGACATGGATCGGACTGCTGTCGCGACGATTACTGCACGCGCTATAACGGCGGTACGACAGGATGGTTACCGGGCGATAGAGATCAATAAAGAAGCAAGATTTGTCTCGAATTCCGCACTGGATTGGATATTCGAATCTGTCAGCCAATCCTCGCCGTATTCGCCGATTGTGACAGAGACGACTCGGATCGAACTGCCACCCGGGGCGACGAACGTTCGTGTCGAAAACGAAGGGAGCGGGCCGCAACACCTGGTTTACCAGTTGCCGGAAAACGGCAACAACGATGGCATGTTATTCTGGTCAGGGATTGCCGCAATTGCCCTCGGTGCGATTCTCGGCTGCATCGGTATTATCGGACTCCTCCTTCCAAGGAAGGGGCCACCCCCGGTGCCGCACGCCAGCGCATGACGTTCGTGGCAAAAACCTATTATCCGCCGCAGCCGGCATAATTCCGCTAGCAACGTCTGACCCGCTCACAAACTCGAGATCGTTCGGCGATACGACCAGTGCAGGTTACGATGTCTCTTTTTTCTGGCCTTCGGTCTTTTGCAAGAACGGCGTGAACAAATCGATCGGGACGGGCAGAAACGTGGTCGTGTTGTGCTCGCTGGAGATTTCTTTCATCGTTTGCAGGAAGCGAAGTTGAAGGGCGATGGGTTGCGCCGAAATCATCGCGGCTGCCTGCACCAGCTTTTCCGCGGATTGAAATTCACCTTCGGCATTGATGATTTTAGCGCGCCGTTCTCGTTCGGTCTCGGCTTGTCGAGCCATGGCGCGCTTCATTCCGTCCGGCAAAACGACATCTTTTACTTCAACGGAAGTGACCTTGATTCCCCACGGACCGGTTTGCCGGTCAATGATTTCCTGCAAAGTGAGATTGATCTTGTCGCGCTGAGACAGCAGTTCGTCGAGTTCGGCTTGTCCTAGTACGCTTCGTAATGTGGTCTGGGAAATGAGAGAAGTCGCTTTGAGAAAGTTCTCGACCTTCACGACCGCTGCTTCCGGGTCGACTACGCGAAAATAAACCACCGCATCGACTGACACCGGGACGTTGTCCCTGGTCATCACTTCCTGTCGCGCGACGTCGATCGTGACCACGCGAATATCCATTTTCACCATTCGGTCGACGAATGGAATCAGGAAGATCAGACCGGGGCCTTTGGTTCCGTAGAGCTTCCCCAGGCGAAAAATTACGGCGCGTTCGTACTCGCGCAGAATGCGGGCGCACTGGGGAAGAATGATCACCGCGAGGACAAAGATAGGGATCACCAGACCCAGGAATTTTGTCAGTTCTTCTATCATGGAATTTTTTCAGGTTTTGGGAATGACTTTCAACGTTAACCCTTCGATTCCCACGATTTTGACAGGTGCTCCCTGACCGATTGTCGCGGTGCTTCTGGCGTTCCAGTAAGCCCCTTCAAAGAAGACTCTTCCGCTCTCAGAATCGATTGGTGTCAAGGCATTGACCTCTTTGCCCAACATCGTCTCCTTTCCCGTTTTAGCGGGGAGTCTTTGAGATCGCACCCCTTTCCCGATCACAAACAGGAAGAATCCGGCGACGCAAACAGCGCTGGGAATGATGTACCACATTGAGAGTCGGAACAATGGGTCGCGCTGATCGAAGAGCATCAGAGATCCGACGAGAAACGCCAGGATTCCGCCCCCGGTCAGCACGCCGTGAGTGGTGGCGAAGAGATCGATGACAAACAGAACAGCGGACAATCCAATCAAGAGAAGTCCCGCGACATTTACCGGAAGAGCCGCCGCCATGTACAACGCCACCACCAAAGCGATTGCGCCTGCGACGCCGGGAAGGATCGCTCCCGGGGTACTCACTTCGCCGACCAGTCCGAAGATTGCTATCAACATCAGGATGAACATCGTCTCCGGTCGCCAGAACAGCTGGAAGAACCTCTCGGAAGGCGACATTTTAATTTCGACGATCTGCGCGTTTGCCGTCTTAAGTTGGCGGCCGTCTACGATGCGTCCCTCCAGTTGTCGGAGCAAATCTTTGAGGTTCGGTGCAACGATTTCGATCACCTTTAACTCCAACGCCTTCTCCGATGTGATCGAAGAACTTTCACGAACAGCCGATTTCGCCCAATTGACGTTTCGGTTGCGCCGGTTGGCGATGGCTTCAATATAGCTCACCGTGAAATTCTCCAACTTCTGGGTCATCGTCTGGTCGGGTTGCGCTTGACCGCCGCCCGGTAGTCCGCCCAACGTTACCGGATGGGCCGCGCCAATGGTGGTTGCTGGAGCCATTGCGGCGACACTTGCGGCCAATGTGATAAACGTCCCCGCACTTGCTGCCGCGCCTCCGGTCGGCTCAACGTACACAACGACTGGAATGGGTGCACCGAGTAGCTTTTGCACGATCACTCTGGTCGACTCAAGAAGGCCGCCCGGTGTGTTCAGTTGAATGATCAGACATTGCGCCTCTTCGGATTTCGCTAAATCGACGCTTCGCGAGATGTAACTCGCCGTTGCAGGGCCGATGGCGCCGTCAACAGTGCTCACGCAGACTGTCTCTCCGCTCGCGCCGATTACAAAGGCAACGAACAAGAACGCGCCAAGCAGACACGTTGATCTCATCTTTACTTTAAGCTATCACGCTCTTGACGTGGCGCCGAAAAATTCGCACGAATCAGGTTGCACGAATCCAATTGGAAACCTTTTTCTAGCGAATTGTCGACATGCCCATTTTCAGAGAGCGTATCATCCCGAAGCCTTGGACAGAGAGTTCCCGACGCGCACTGCATCCAATTCTTGTGCCGCTGCATCGGGTGGAGTGGGCTTTCAGATGGTTGGCGTATTGGATGAGTTGCTGGGCGTTTCTTGAAGTCCTGGAATATATCGGAACGCTTTCGATCTTGTTCGCTGTGATTTCTTATTTTTCGGAGAGCGGAGACAGGATAAAGCAAAAGCACTACCAAGCCTGGCAAGTGATCAACACGGCGCAAGGCAAAGGGGGCTCAGGAGGCAGAATCGAGGCGCTTGAGGAATTGAATAGGGATGGGGTCCCGCTTGTCGGCGTCGAGGCCAGCGACGCGTTTCTTCAAGGCATCGACCTGGAGCGCGGTAACCTGATTCGCGCCAATTTCACCTCATCCGATATTCGAAACGGGAACTTCGAATCCGCGCGGCTGGATTACGCGAATTTCGCATCGGCCAATGTCCGAAACGGGAGCTTCAGAAATGCAAAAATGAACGACGTTTCGTTCCAGGACGCAGACCTTAACGGGGCAGATCTTACTGGAGCCGATCTGAGCGGTTCGAACTTGAGTGGTGTCGACCTTCGAAACGCAGATCTCCGCAACATTCAGTGGCAATCGATCGCTAATATCAATTCGGCGAACATCTACGGAACGAAAAATGCCTCCACGGATTTTGTTCAATGGGCGCTTCAGCATGGAGCCATATCGAGTCCCACTGAATCGGAGTAGCCTAGCGAGCAGGTAGGAGGGTTCAGCACGTAGAAGGGATTCACCACGGAGGCACGGAGGACACAGAGGATTTTATTAACCACAAAGACGCAAAGGGCTCAGAGTTTCGGATTTTTTTAGTTTTGTCGTTCGGACTGGAACGATATCGCGTTGACCTCGCCGGAGGGTAGGGGACGCGCGGAGAACGCAAGAACGTTTGGGAACTGAAAGTAGCCCGGCGTTTCAACGCCGGGTCTTAGCGATATAGTGAATAATGAGCGGCGTCCCGGCGGGACGCTTGAAGGTGGAGCTCGGTGTATTGATCAAACCAGTAACCTGGGAGTTTCGACGTCCAGCGAGCGCAGGCCAGAATGCCTGCGCTACCTTGGGGGTCCGTTTCGTGCAGACGGCCCTAGCGCAACCATCGGCCGCTTCAATTGAAATGCAGCACGTTGAGCACGATATACAATGCGCCTGAGAATGTAGCGGCGCCCAGCAAAACGCAGGCCGGCAGAGTCAACACCCAAGCAAGCACGATGTTGCGAAGTGTCTTAGCCTGCAGACCGGACCTGTTGGCTGCCATCGTACCGGCGATGCCGGAGGAAAGAACGTGCGTTGTGCTGACCGGTAGACCGAAGTTGTCAGCGGCCATGATCGTCGCCATTGCAACGAGTTCGGCAGAGGCCCCCTGTGCATAGGTCAAATGCGATTTGCCGATCTTTTCGCCGACGGTGACAACAATACGTTTCCAGCCGATCATGGTTCCGCAACCCAGAGCCAACGCGACAGCAAACTTCACCCAGATCGGGATGAATTGTACCATTGGCTTCAGCTTTGATCGAAAATCACTTAAAGTTTGCTTCTGCTCTGGATCCCCGAGCTTCCCTTCTTTGGTTAGCTTGTTAAGCGACTCGGAAACCAGATAGATATCGCTGCGAAGCGCGGCGCGTTCGTCCTTGGGGACGTCCCTGAAACTGTTCTTGCCGTTGAGCCGATTAACAATGTCACGATCCTTTGATGCGAGCGCCGGATAAATATCCTCATTGAATTGCCCGGACGTTTTCAGGAATTTGGAAAGAACCTCCTGAGAGGTCTTCTCATCACTGCTTTTGCCGTTTCCTGCAAGGTCAAGCATCGCCATCGTTTTGCGAGCGGCGATCTCGAGATCAGCAATCGATTTTGAGTCCGCGTCGAGGTTAACCGCGAAGATCGTCGGAATGATTCCGATTAGAATCAGCATGATGAGACCCATTCCCTTTTGACCATCATTCGAGCCGTGAGCGAAGCTAACTCCGGTACAGGTGAGCACAAGGACGCTGCGGATCCACCAAGGAGGAGCTTTGTTCGGATCTGGTGCTTCGAAAAGCTCCTTCTTTCTCACGAGCGCTTTGACGACCAGGAACAAAATGGCGGAACAGACAAACCCCACGATGGGAGAGACAATCAATGAACTGAACACTTCCGAGGCCTTGGCCCAGTTGACTCCCTCTCCGAACACGTGACCGGAAATTAACGAGTTTGCAAGTCCGACACCCATGATCGAACCGATCAACGTATGCGAACTCGACGCCGGCAATCCCAAATACCAGGTCCCGACGTTCCAGATAATTGCCGATATCAATAGCGCGAACACCATGGCGAACCCCGCTCCGGAACCGACATTCAACACCAGTTCGACCGGAAGCAACGCAAGGACACCGAAAGCGACTGCGCCGGTCGAAGTCAGAACACCGATCAGGTTCCATAAACCGGACCATGTCACTGCAATCCACGGCTTCAGGCTCTGGGTGTAGATGACCGTAGCCACCGCGTTGGCAGTGTCATGGAAGCCATTCACGAATTCAAAACCGAGTGCCAGCAGGAGTGCAAGCAGTAGAAACAGAGCCGTCGCTATGCCGAGGGTTTCACCGAATAATTCCATAGTAGGGTAGCTTTTGTGCGCATCCGAAAAGACCAGTTGGGTGCCTTGTAGGCAATCGGCGCAACGTTACAATTCCGTCACAATTGAATGATTGCGCCGGACAAAGTATTCATCTTCCTCTTTGACTTCTTTGCGGTCCATCGACTGAAATGAGAGGAAATAATGGGTAGATTTAAAAATCTTTTGCTAAACACTGATGCGCACCAGCGGCTGATCGTCGCGCTCATCATTTCGGCCATCACTTTCTTTTTAACCATCGGCAAAATTCAGCAGCCTGCCGAAATCATCCTGGTTTGGAATTTCTTTGCGTGGTCTATTATTCTACTTTCCTGGGCGCGAATACTGCTAATGGACGCCAAGTCGTCCGTGCCCACGGCTCGGCTCCAGGACTCGGCCAGGCTCGCGATATTCGTTTTCGTACTGATCGCCGCCGTGGCGAGTCTTGTCTCCGTGGCGATGTTAATTGGCGGTGCCAAGGGATTGGATCACAAAGCACTCGCGGAGCATCTCTCACTCGCGGTGGCGACCGTCGTTTCCTCATGGTTTCTCGTGCATACCGTTTTTACGCTTCACTACGCGCACGGGTATTACAGCGATGGCGACGGCGACGGCGATCAGGACGTCTTCGGCGGCCTCGAGTTCCCGAACGAAAAGGAACCGGATTTCATCGATTTTGCTTACTTTTCGTTTGTGATTGGGATGACCTGCCAGGTGTCGGACGTTCAGGTTTCTTCGCAGGAAATGCGGCGCCTCGCTCTCGTGCACGGACTGCTCTCGTTTCTGTTCAATACGGTGATTCTGGCTCTCTCCATCAACCTGGCTTCAGGACTTTTCGGATCCTGACACGCCCAACTTACCGCTGTCCTTTGCCCGATTCCTGAATGATCGTTCAGCCTATGTTGCGCACGTGGCTAAGCATGCTTGTGTTTGTTATCCTGCCGATCGTCCTGCTGAACGGTTGTTCAAGTCCTTCTTCCGGACGCTCCGGCCCGATCCCCGGCTTCGCGCAGGCCGAGAATGATCGGGTGATTGTGGCAGGAGCAACTCTTCAGGCTGTGACATTGGATGGCAACAATTATGTCCGGTGGAACTTCGCGATTCGCCCGAAGCGGTCGGATACATTCAGCTCAATACGCATCGATGATGTGACTGATCCGGTCCCACTTCAGTTGGTGAGCGACGTCGCACCGCAACTTGACGGGGGAGAGTGGAATGAAACTGCCGGTCTCATGGCCGTGTCAGCCCCAAGTGTGCATTGGCTTTTCGAGCCAAACGATACTGTTCGTGTCTTCCGGATCACGCTGACCGGTCTGGACGGCCGGAGCGATTCGCTGGAGCAACGAATCCGATATTCGCAAAGCCTCAAGAGCGCGCTGCGCGCGACCTTAAAAATGCCCTAGCGCAAAAATCTCACAAACAAAGGGGCTTGTGAGATTTTCAGGCTCGCGACATTGCCAATAGAACGATTTACTAGCGGCCAATTTCTTTCGGATGAATCGGACATGCTACTTGTGGGTCTTTCTGGTCGTGTGCGGGATGCGATCCGTTCCGTTATTCGGAGAGGAACTCATAAAATCGGGCTCCGGATTCATCTTTCAGTCCAATGGTTACATCCTGACGAACAATCACGTCATCGCTGATTCCCGGGATCAGAAAGTTATTCTGTCGAACGGGAACCGGCTTCCGGCCAAGATAATAGCAACCGACCCGGACAAGGATCTTGCTCTCCTCAAAATCGAAGGAACGAAATATCCGACACTGCCGATTGGTCAGTCGCGATCGATGAACGTACTCGACACAGTGGTTGCCATGGGGTTCCCAATGTATTCGAAGATCGGGTACGAGGTCTCCGCTTATGACGGAAAAATAAACGCGATTCGACGGTCAGAACATACCCAGCTGTTTCAGATCGATGCCAATATCAATCCTGGGAACAGTGGTGGTCCGCTTCTGAACGACCGGGGAGAAGTGGTCGGGATCGTCGTTGCGAAGATCAATGCGATGGAACTGGCAAAAACAATGGGAGCCATTCCGGAACGAATTAACTTCGCAATCCCAATCGACGAAGCGCGTTCGATGATTTTGACCGCTTACCCTGGTGGGTTTACCCCGTCCAATCGCACGACACCTCTCCGGGATCAGGTGATTTTTTCGGAGTCCAAAGACGCTACGGTTCTGATCCTTGCGCCGAAGATTGTCCAAACGACCGACGAACAGTCGGCTGGAGGCCAGGGAGCGCCTGCAAATGAGGCGCCGCCTGCAGTGCCGGAGGGTCCGCCGACCGAGACAATTGCAATGAAACCGAGTCTGCTCGCGTTTGTACAAGCCTTTGTCGAATCGGGAGGTTCTGATCGCGTCGAGAGCCTGATGCAGTTTTACGCTTCCAGTGTGAATTACTACGACAAAGGAATCGTTGACGATGAATTCATCCGAAAAGATGCGATCGAATTCCGGCGCCGTTGGCAGCGAAGAAAGTACGAATTGTTGAGTGATCCTGTGGCGCACACTGGGCGGCAGCCAGACCAATACATCGTGACGTATCGCGCCGGGTTTGCGCTTGGTGATCGAGGCGAGGAAGTGCGCGGGACTTCCAATGTGACTCTTGTGATTCGGGACAACGATGGGACCTACAACATCGTTGCGATTCAGGAAAATGTGGAACGCAATGATGCGTCCGTCCGCTGAGGATGGATATTTTGTGAGACTCGAAACCAGGTGCGTCAGGGTGAAATTCTCGCAAGTTTCGAAACTTGTGAGAGGTTCACGTGCGAATGAACGCATTGCCAGCGGTTGGGGCCGCGTTTACTCAATTAAACAATCTCAATCGCGATAGCTAGTCTGCGGATTATTATGAAAGCGCTTTCGATTGCCTTTTTGGTTACGGTTTGTGGGATTTCAGCCCAGGCAAAATTGGTTACTAAAACGGTCAGCTACGAGCAGAACGGTGCCAAACTGGAAGGGTATCTGGCCTACGACGATTCGGTCACAGAAAAAGACAAACGCCCTGGAATTGTTGTCTTTCCCGAATGGTGGGGACTGAGTAACTACATCAAAGGTCGAGCAGAACAACTTGCGAATCTGGGGTACGTGGCATTTGCAGCCGATATGTACGGCGACGGGCAGTCGACAACCGAACCTGCCAAGGCAAAGCAGCTTGCGGGACCGTTTTATGGTAATACGCCGCTGATGGTTGGACGCGCCCAAGCGGCCCTTGATCAATTGCTGAAAACTGGGTTGGTAGACGAAACGAAGGTCGCTGCAATTGGGTTCTGTTTTGGAGGTACTTGCTCGCTTGCTCTTGCGTATAGCGGGGCGCCGCTTGCGGCAGTCGTGACATTTCATGGCGGCCTGATTCCCGCCCCGGTCGACGCAGCGCAGAAAACGAAAGCCAAATTTCTGATCCTTCACGGTGCGCTGGATCCGTTGGTCAAAAAGGAGGCAGTCGACGCATTTCTGAAGTCGATGAACGATGGCAAGTTTGATTATCAGTTCATCGCGTATTCGGGGGCACTGCACGCGTTTTCAAACCCTGATGCCGACAAAGCCCACGCCGCGGGTCTCGATGGGGTGGGGTACAACGCTGAGGCCGCCACGCATTCCTGGAATCAGATGCAGGCGTTTTTCAAAGAGATTTTCGAGTAAGACAGATCAAGCACCCGCGAGAATGCGCTCGATGTCCTGGGTCATTTTTTTTGAGTCGGTGAGCTGGTCGAAATTGTACAGGAGTTTCCATTTGCCGTCTGGACTGATGAGGTAGGTGATGGCGGAATGATTCACAGTATAGGAATCTGGATTACCGGGCGAATCGTGGACATATTCGAAAAATGCTCCATAAGCTTTTGCGGCCTCGGTGATCTCGTTTTGCGTGCCGGTCAGTCCAATAAAGGAATCGTTAAAGTAAGGAACGTATTCTTTCAGCATCGCAGGCGTGTCGCGTTGCGGGTCGATGCTGACGAAAAGGATCTGCACGATCTTCTGTTCATTCAACGGGAGCGCTCGGTAGATTTTCGCCAGATCGCTCAACGTCGTCGGACAGACGTTTGGACAATGGGTAAACCCGAAGGAGAATAGGACCAACTTTCCACGGAGCTGGCTAAGCTGAAACGGCTTGCCCTCCTGGTCCACAAGGTGGAAATCAAAAGCCTCTTTTGCAGGTACCAATGCCTGTCCGTAAAAATTCGCCTGGACGTCGTGGTACGCGAAGTAGCGAGTGACCAGGAGGCTGATCAGCAAAGCGACACCGAGCGCAACGGCAGCAACGGCCATCCTTCGCGTGACGGCGCCGGAGGAGACGAGAGGGGAAGGTTGCGCTGCTGGTTCCGACACAGGTTTGTTCATTTTGGTTCCTGCTGGAGGACCGGAAGCTCAACGTCGATCTGTTCATTCCCCGGTGCAAATTGTACTGTCAAGTGCACATGGTCACCTTCCTTTGGATGGGAGACCAGTCCCATAACCATCAGATGGTTTCCGCCGGGCTTTAACTCCAAAGTGGCGCCGGGGGCGATCTCCAAACGTTCAACGCCCTCCATGCCCATGATTTCCTGTCCGTTTTTCTCATTCCTGGTCGTGATCATCGGTTCGACTTTCGTGGCAATCGATGATGACGCCCCGGTTAGCTGCACCGGGGTCTGTCCAAGGTTTGTGATTTTCATGTAGGCAGCGGTCACGTCGGAAACGGGTGGGACGGCCTGCAGCCACGCTCTTTCAATCTTAATCGGGAGATTCCCCGCCGATGCCAGACAGGAGATGCTGCAAAGAAAAAGAAGAAAAAGCCGTGAGATCATCGGTTAATCGATCCCTGATTCATTGCCGAGAATTAGCGATTGCACAAGAGCCAGTGCTGATCTCGCGAATTTCACCGCGCCATCCCTACCTGCGGAGGCCGCGAATATACCTGACCAGCGACCCGACCTGTTCGTCCGACAGATCGGGATTCGGCGCCATCGCGGCGTTGCCGCCAATGGCTCGGGCACCGTTCCGGATGACGGAGCGAATGGTTTCATCGGAGACCGAATCCTGCCACGCCGGGCTTGTCAGGTCCCGGACCGGCGCGCCGAGGCCTTTAGCAGCAGGTCCATCCCCTTTGCCTTCCCGTCCGTGACAAACAAAGCACCTTGTCTGAAAGATCGATTCGCCCTCATGCGATACCGAATCGTTTTGCTGGTTGGACGGGGCTCCGGCTTGTTCGGGCGCTTTCGAACAGCCGGCCGCCAGCAGGAGGAGCAAGATTAAAACAGCTAAACTGCGCACGAGTCTCCTATGCAGGTCTTGGACGTAATCCGCGTTCCCGGGCGACAACTTTAACATGCTGTTTTCTGGTCACGCCGACCCGATCAATACTCCGGCGACGAAGACCAGTACACCACCCAGAACGACTTGAAAAATCGCGGACAACAGCGGCGTGTCCATATAATGATGGCGAATCCACGAAATCACCGCGAGTTCGATTGCCACAATGATGACCGCAAACACCATCGCAGAATAGAAATTTGGAATCAGGAATGGGAGCGTATGGCCGATTCCGCCGAGCGTCGTCATTGCTCCACAAACCGTGCCTCGCAGCCATGGGTGGCCTCGGCCGCTCAATGCACCGTCGTCAGAAAGAGCTTCGGCAAATCCCATACTGATCCCCGCGCCAATTGAAGAGGCGAGGCCGACGAGAAAGGCATCCCAGCTGCTTCGCGTTGCAAACGCGGCGGCAAATACCGGGGCCAGAGTCGAAACGGAACCATCCATCAACCCGGCAAGCCCGGGTTGAACAACTTGCAAAACGAACGTGCGACGCGCGGCCTGATCTTCTTCCTTACGAGCTCCGGATTGAATCTGCCTTGCTTCAAGTTCTTCGGCGAGTTTTTCATGCTTACTTTCTTCCGCTGCGAGGTCCCCAAGGAGTTCCCGAATCTCGGCGCTCGTTGTACGCTGCCCTGCTGTTTCGTAGAACCGGCGCGTCTCCTGTTCCATCGACCCGATCTCACTACGGACCTGATGGACGGTCAAAATGCGATTCATCCAGATCGGTTTGCGGTTTACGAAACCTTTGACGTCCTGGCGGCGGAGCAGGGGAATGTAATCGCCGAATTTCTGGCGATAAGTTTCGCTAAGCTTATGCCGATGCCCTGACTCCTCTTCACGCATCGCATCCAGAGCCGCTGCCGTCTCCGGGTAGTTCGGCCGCATTCGTTCGGCGAATTCTCCGTAAATTTTCCCATCCTCCTCTTCGAGTGTAATGGCCAGGGCGAGAATCTCCTTCTCACTCAGGTCGTGAATCGATTTTGGCATACCATCGCTATGTTAGACAAAGCCTCCGAGATTGCACCCTATCGATTTTTAACCTCGCTCCAGAGCAAGAAGTTTGGATTGGCAAAAGCAAAAAGGAGCTTTTGATCCGGGCAAGCTCCCTCCCTGCTTGATGCGACTCAAACAGAATGGCGGACGAGTCGCCGCACTGTATGCATTTCTCACGAGGACATGAGAAATGCGAGTCAGGCAAATCCGGCAATTGACATCTTCCTAAAAGTGTATATACACATGTGTATATACATCTAAATGTTTGGCTGATTCCGCGGCGGAGCGGTTCGTCGTGGGTCCCTCTTTATCAAATTATGAATGCGTTTTTCGCTCTTTCCCTTCTGATTGTTGGAGCCGATGTCGTAATCGCTCTAACGCTCCTTTTTGGTGCCTATCGGACGTTCCACAACCGTCCGAGTGCAGTTCCTAACCCCTCGAGAGTTATCGTAATTTTCGGTGTGCTGTTTTTCGCGTGGCTTGCTACCGCTTTGTTCTTGGGTTCGTCCGGCATCTTCCGGTCGGCTTTTTCCCAGCCGGTGCCTTATATTGCGGTCGCTATCCTCGCGCCGATTCTCATTGGCGCGACTATATTCAAGTGTTCAAAATCGCTCCGGGCGTTGATCGATGCCGTGCCTCAAAGTTGGTTGGTTGGTGTTCAACTTTACCGGATTTTGGGTGCAACGTTCATCGCGTTGTACGCAGCTGGTGGGCTGCCAGCGGTCTTTGCGCTACCGGCGGGTTGGGGCGATGTATTCATAGGAATCGCGGCTGTTTTCGTGAGCATCGCGTACGCGAGAAGCCAAAGCGCTGGCCTCGTTGCACTCTGGAACTTCCTCGGGATCACGGACCTCATCCTGGCGATCGGAATTGGATTCCTGAGCGCGCCATCAAAGTTCCAAATTTTTTCTCTTAAGGAACCGAATGTAATGATCGGTAGTTTTCCGTTGGTGATGATCCCAGTTTTCGCGGTTCCGCTGTCCATATTGCTGCATTTCGCCTCCTTGACGAAATTGCGACGGGAGCGCCGATTGGCGATTGATGAGGTTGGTCCCGTGCTAGTGTAGTATCGGCGGCACCTAGCGTGTACCCGATCATCCCTACGTTTAGGAAAGGCAAACTTATGGGCAAACAGAGCATTCCGAACGAGCACGACGCTATGAAAAACTGCATGTGCCAGAAAGTTCGGGTGGCTGCGCGTGCAATCACGCGAACCTACGATCGAGCGTTACGGCCGACGGGGTTGCGAAGCACTCAGTTCACGATCCTCGTCGCAGCAAGTATCACCGGAGGCATCTCCCTTGGGCGCCTGGCGGATATCCTTGGATTGGAAAGGACGACTCTCACGCGGAACCTCGCTGCGATATCCAAAGAGGGCTTGATCGAAGTAGTCAACAGAGATGGTCGTACGCGAAACGTTCTTATCTCAGAGTCCGGCCGAGAGCGTCTCAGTCGGGCGATTCCGCTATGGGATCAGGCTCAGCAGAAAGTCCGCAAGTCTCTGGGGGACGCATACTGGATCGAGATGGGTGAGAGCCTCGGGAAACTGGCGCGTTCAGCGGGCAGCAGAGCATAACTCCGTGCAAAAGCTTTGGGCGACCATCGAGTTGTTTTCCATTGCATCCCCTAAATGTTCTAGCTAGTGAAGAGCCGAGATCACGCCATCTTCGCAAGGAGAGAAGAGGTTGGCGCAACAACATCATTTGAGACCTCAGACATGAAAATCATTAGCAAATTATTAACGGCGGCATGCGTTGCTGCAATCGGTTCAGCCGGAGCAGTGACGACGGTTTTTGCTGCCGAGTCTCTGCAGTCCGGGCAGATAGACAACAGCATTGGTAGCGAGCCGATGCAGTTGGCTCAAGCGGACACCAAGGATTCGGCGAAGGCCAAAATTGGGCCAAAACTTAACCTGGATTCAAACGGCGTCATTCTCAAGGGATACGACCCGGTTGCGTATTTCAAACAAGGCAAAGCGGTAAAGGGTAAGTCTTCGATCCGAAGCACTTACAACGGAGCGATCTACCTGTTTGCGTCGGAGTCCGACAAAGCCGATTTCGACAAGAGTCCCGACAAGTTTGCGCCGCAGTACGGTGGATTTTGCGCGTACAGCATGAGCAAGCATCGGGCGCGTGACATCGATCCGAATGTCTTCTTCATCTATAAAGGGAAACTCTACGTCTGCACCAATGAGAGCGGGTTGAAGGTTTTCAAGAGCGACCCGGATGCGAACGTCAAAAAGGCCGACGATAATTGGCAACTGTACGAGCTTCCTTCTTCACCCGGATTTCGCCGTTACTTTGGGAGTTGATAATGCAGCCGACACCGCGATTAGCGAAGATTCAGCGCGGTGAGGGCTTGTAAATTTTTCGTAACAAACCATTCGCAGCGTTCATCCGTAAGGGTGAGCGCTGTTTTGTTTTGTGGTCCAGTTCGAATCGTCGGCACAAGGCGCGCTACCTCACTTGACGGCGGATTCTTCCGAGTGCTCACATGGTGGTGCTGGAATGGGATGCAACAATCTTCCAACCGTCGTCGAATCGCTCCAGGTTCATCGTAGAGTTACCGACAACTTTCCGTTTCGAATTCGGAAAGGAGATCGACCACCAGGTGAGAGCCAAAGCAATATCCGGCTTCAGGATTTTAATCTGAACCCTCGCTGGAGTGATGTACCCCATCGAATCAGGATTAGGGTAGCCATTGATATACGAATCGCGAAGCTCCTGCCAGCCATTGTATTGCTCCGAATCGACAACCACGAGCAGGCTTGGCGATTTCCAGTAAGTACTGAGATACCCCTCCAAATCGTGCGAGTTCCAGCGGTCCAGCATTTTTAGCAGAACTTCGTAGATCAGTTCACCGTCGGATTTTGTACCGGCCGGCTGAGGTGTCAGTGAATCAAAAAGCCAGCTGCCTTCATCAACTGCAACGGCAGGCAAAGAAGTGCTTGAAAGTATGATCAAAAATAATCCGACAACCAACGTGCGGCGCATGAAATCAGAAGCACTCTACATACTGTTTCTTTAGCGACGCGCCAGTCAATTATTTGGTAGCCGACCCGAATCAGGATGCCACTCTACCCGGTCGCTATTTCAGAACAGCGTGCACCGTCGACAATAAAGCAAACACGTCGAAAGGTTTTCTCAGTAAGGCGTCCACACTCAATTCTTCCGCTGACGCGGCGCCCTGTGGGAAGTCAGCGCCTGTTGCAAAAATGATGCGCACAACGAGATTTTCTCGTCCAGACTCCGGACGAAGATGGCGTCCCGTGCGAGCTCCAGGAGGTTTGCTTGTTCGTGGATTTTTTTGAGCGCAAGCTTGTGCGCTGTCAAATCGGTGCCCGCACTGATCCCGCACACGCGACCGTCTACCAGAATTCGTTTAGAGCTGAACAAAAATCGGCGTGTGACACCTTGTTTCGAGACCACGTCCCGGATGGATTGTGAGCGGCGCAGACTGCAAAGCCGATTCGGCCGGCGTTTGAATCCCGTTCTATGGCTTTCCAATCGGAGGCGCCATGAATTCGGGACCAACAGGGTCGGGTACGCACTCTTGCAGGATCCGGTCGACAGCTGCGTAGTCCTTTGCCGAAAGCTTCCAGCCGAAGGCCTCCTCGACTGAGTCGAGTTGAGCGATATTTCTCGCTCCCCAGAGGGCTGTCATCTTCTCCCCGCGATCGAGTATCCATCGGACAGCAAAAGCCAGAACGCTCTTCCCGTGTTCGGCCTGAGAATACTCTGCCAGGCGATCCACGGCCGTCAGATATTGCGCAAAGCGGGGTTCCAAAAATTTCGGATCCTTGAGCCGCAGGTCATCTCCCTCGAACTTGCGACCGGGAGTGATTTTGCCCGAAAGCAATCCGCGGCAAATCGCGCCGTACGATAACACGATCAGGCCGTGCTCCAGGGCATGTGGGAGGACGTCCGCTTCGATCTGGCGTTCAAAGATATTGTACGGCGGCTGCGTGCTGTGTAAGGGAGCAACACTTCGCCATTGTTCCATCTGCTCCGGCGAGAAGTTACTGACGCCCAACGCCAGAATCTTTCCCTGGCGTTGAAGGTCGGCCAACGCCTTTGCCGTCTCTTCGATTGGCACGGACGTATCCGGCCAATGAATCTGGTATATGTCAATGTGGTCGGTTTGTAGACGCCGCAACGACTCCTCGATCTCAACGTTGATTCGCTTGGGGGAGGAGTTGCGAAAGACTTTTCCGTCAACCCATTCCAATCCAACCTTTGTTGCGATTACCGCTTTCTCGCGCCGGCCATCTCCCGCCAAAGCTTTGCCGACTACCTCCTCAGAATGGCCAAACCCATAGACGGGCGCGGTGTCGACGAGGTTAATCCCAACATCGATCGCGTGCTGAATTGTTTTGATTGATTCGGTATCGTCGCTTCCGCCCCACATCCAGCCGCCAATAGCCCAGGTACCCAAGCCGACTCGGGAGATCGGTTTCGAGAGCGTGTCGCAGGTGATTGTTTCTGTGATCATAGTCAATGAGTGAAAATCGGATCGGGAAGCCCCGTTGACCCTTTTTTTGCCCAGAGAGCATTTGCTCAGAATTAAGTCTCAGTCAACGATGGAGAGTTCTGAATGTAGAAACAATCTCTTCGTCCGCAGATAGACCGGTACTCATAAGATGTCTCGGTAACGTTCGAACCGAAAATATTCCAGTGATAATAGAATTCATTCTTTACGTTGCCCGAGATAACTGGAATTCTAGGTTGTTACCCGACAACACAAGGACTATGGCCGCGTCCACTGCTGAATCAACTCTACTGCGCCGAAAACTGAATCGGTCAAACGGCATTCCGCTGCATCTTCAAATTGAGCGCATGCTCCGAAAGTTAATATCTTCTCCGCCGTATTCATCCGGTGCGCTTCTTCCGGATGAGCTGACGTTGGCGGAAAAGTTAGGAGTTAGTCGTGGTACGGTGCGCAACAGTATATTGAATCTGGTTAACCAAGGCCTGCTGGTGCGTCGGAAAGGAGTTGGAACCAAGGTTGTGCAATCCGGGCTGGTGGCATGGGCTAGCCTGACAGGAGAAATGCGGCGCAAAGGAATCGAGATCCAGTCGTTTCTTCTTGAAGTTTCAGAAAGACGGGCAAGCTCAAAAGTGGCGGCTGCCCTGAAGATACCAGAGGGATCCATTGTTAAATGTCTTGAACAGGTCAGGGGATGGGACAATCGACCGGTTCTGCAGTCCGTCTCCTGGTTTCATCCCCGGCTTAAGTTAACCGGCTCGGAAGATTTTAGTCAGCCGCTCTACCAGGTAATCAGGCAAAAGACAGGGACTACGCCGGTTCATGCGTTGGAGGAGTTTCGCGCTATCTCTGCGAACGGGGTGCTTGCGCGGCGTCTTCGGATCAACAAAGGCGATCCACTTTTGCTCCGTATTCGAACAACTGTCGATCTAAACGACCTGCCAATCGACTATGCCGAGATTCATTATCAGACCGGCGTGATTTCGTTAACACTCGATTCCAGGTGGCGACCTGTCGATCAGGCGTAGGAACCGGAGGCAGTCATTCCTAATTTTTCGCGACGCGTCTTGCGTTCGGATGCGACACGATTTTCGTATCCGCTCGTTCGAAAGGCAGCCAGCGGATCAAGCGGCAAATTTCTTTCCTTTCTCCATTCGAGAATTAACGGCTGAATATCTGCGAAAAACGCTTTGCGAACGCATTCTTCGGCATCAATCTGTTCGTTTCGCTCCTGGTGCCGCGCCAGTTTCTCGTGATCAACCGCGGCTGCTTTCGCATACAACTCCTGGGCGATAACTGCGGTCTGAATCATTGCTTCAATCTTCGGTTTATCGATGTGCGACTGGTCGATCATGTAGGGGATCTTCTGTTCGCGGCCGGTCTCCCACCCGAAGTAATGGATTTCATGGAATATCCGGAATGCCTGATACGGATCGATCGAAGCGAACGTAAGATCATCGTCAGCGTAGCGGCGGTCGTTGAAATGAAATCCACCGAGCATTTCAGTGTCCAGTAGCCATGCGACAATCTGCTCGATGTTCTGCGATAAATAGTGATGGCCGGTATCGACCAGAACCTTGGCTTTTGGTCCAACCTCCTTTGCCAGGACGTAGGACATTCCCCAATCTGCGAGATCGGTATGATAAAAAGCCGGTTCAAACGGCTTATACTCCAGGAGTATCTGCTGTTCTGAATTTAATGATTCGTGCAATGGACGGAGCGTTTCCGCCAATATCCGCTTACGCCACCGGATATTCGATTGGCCCGGGTAATTCGAGCCGTCCGCGAGCCAGATTGAAACCAGTTTGCTCCCGGTTTGTTTTGCGAGCTCTCCGCTTTCAAGGAGATGTTTGACCGCTTCGCCGCGAATCTCAGGGTCGCGGTTGCACAGAGAACCATATTTATAGATCTGATCCTGAAACAGGTTCGGATTAATTGCTCCGATCTGGACCCCGTAAGTCCTGGCTAGCTTTACTATATCGGACGCCGATTGACCGGGTTTGAAGTCCCAGAGGACATGCAGCGCCACCGTTGGGCAAAACCCGGTGAAAGCATGGACTTGTCCCGCGTCGGCCAGTTTGTCGCTAATATCGATGGCGGCCGCGTCCTGAAGAAACTTGCCGAAACGAGTGCCGGTATCGGCAAAACCCCAGCTGGGTGTCTCGATCTCAAAATGATCGAGGGCTGCACGGATTCTTCGAGCTTGTGAATCGTTCATCGGGAAGGGGGGATGGATCGCTAAATCGTCGTAGGAGAATCGTTTGATGTCCACAAGGCTTTTTTCGAATTTTTTGTCTAGACATACCAAATTACCGGCCCATGATCTTGCCTTGGGTGTGGGCTCGACCAGAACCTCCTCAGAAGCCCTCGTTTGCATTCTATGCCACTGAATTTTCTTCGAGGGACGTTAGAGCGATTGGATAGTGCGAAGACCGCTGAGCAACCGTACAGTCCAGCCACAGCCGATGCGGCCCCAGGAGACCCTTGACCCATGCTCGCCCCATCCATGGAGTTGGTGGATATCCACAAATCGTTTGGGAGCACCCGAGTGCTCGACGGCGTCCATCTCGCTTTGCTGCCGGGTGAGGTGCATTCCCTGATGGGGGAGAACGGCGCCGGTAAAAGTACACTGGTAAAGATTATGGCCGGATTACATGCCCCGGACCACGGCATGCTCAAAGTCGGCGGGCAAGAGGTCGTTTTTCGTTCCACTGCCCAGGCGCAACGGGCCGGCGTGTCTGTGATCTATCAGGAGCCGACTCTGTTTCGCGATCTTTCAATAGCCGAAAATGTCTTTATGCATCGGCAGCCGAAAAGAGCTTTTGGATGGATTGACTATCCCGCGATGCACCGGTCGGTCGGTGATCATTTGGAAGAACTCGGGGTCTCGCTTCGACCCGGGGATCCGGTATTGGGATTGAGCATCGCGGATCAGCAGATCGTCGAAATAGTCAAAGCGCTTACATTTGAGGCAAAAGTTCTGATCATGGATGAGCCGACGGCTGCTCTTTCTCGCGAGGAGGTAAATCGTCTTTTCCAGGTCGTGGAACGATTGCGAAACAAAGGTGTCGCTCTTCTGTTTATCTCACACCGACTCGACGAAGTGTTCACCATCTCGCAGCGGATTACGGTGATGCGTGATGGGAAAGTCATCGGATCCGGAATCGCTCCGGAGTGGACCACAGACGAAGTCATTCGCAAAATGGTCGGCCGATCGCTTGACGCGCTTTATCCGAAGGAAACGGCGGAGATCGGCGGTGCAATTTTGCGGGTGCGTGATCTGAGTCGAGCAGGGGTGTTTAAGGGGATCAGTTTCGATGTGTGCCAGGGGGAGATTGTTGCTCTCGCAGGCTTGGTCGGTGCGGGCCGCAGCGAGGTGGCGCGCGCGATTTTTGGAATTGATCCGTTGGACAGCGGGGAAGTGAAGTTAGGCGGGACAGTGCTCGCGAATCATAATCCCCAGATGGCGATCAAGGCAGGAATCGGATTTGTGCCCGAAGACAGGCAGCAACAGGGTTTGGTGATGGAAATGTCCACAAAACGCAATGCGACGCTGACGGTTTTGCGTCAGTTGAGTCGATTCGGACTGGTATCCGGGCGCAAAGAGCGGGAAATCGCTTCGACTTGGACGGAGCGCATGCAGCTAAAGGGCCACATCGATGAGCCGGTGAACGTGCTCTCGGGAGGCAATCAGCAGAAAGTGGTATTGGCGAAATGGCTCGCAACGGGACCGAGGCTATTGATTGTTGACGAACCTACCCGCGGCGTTGACGTGGGTGCCAAGTCAGAAGTGCACCGAACATTAAGCCGGCTTGCAAAAGAAGGAATGGCGATTCTTATGATTTCCAGCGATCTGCCCGAAGTCATAGGAATGGCTGATCGCGTGCTTGTGATGCACGAAGGCAAGCTCACAGCGGAATTGCCGCGCTCAGCATCTAATGAAGAAGGCATCATGTTTGCCGCCACTGGTCAAACAGGGTCAAAAGACTAACAGCAAAAGAGTCGGCAGTTGCCGAAAACCGGGCGTGAACTTTGCATCGAAAGGCGTTGAACAACGCAATGATTGGCTTCGTAGCCTGCTGCGAAGCCGACAGGCGAGCTTGATCCTGTTGATCGTTTTCCTAGCCGTCGGAACCGACCTGCTCAATCCGCGATTCTTAAGCGGACAGAGTCTTAAGGATCTGATGTTGAACGTTTCGATCATCGCGCTGCTAGTGCTAGGCCAGACAGTCATCATTCTGATGCGGCAGATCGATCTTTCGATCAGCTCAATTGTCGGGATCACCGCTTTCCTATCCGGAACGCTCTACGTGAATCACCCTGGAATCCCGAATATCGCGGTTATCCTGATATCGGTTGCGACCGGTCTTGCATTAGGCGCGGTCAATGCCGCTTTAGTCGCGTGGGGAAAGATACCTGCATTGATAACCACTCTCGGTACGCTCTATATATTCCGCGGAGCGGATTATGCATGGGTGCATGGGCGCCAAGTCAATGCAGTCAATATTCCCGCCTCGTTTCTTGCGATTGGAACTGCTACCTTCCTGGGTATTCCGGTCCTGACCTGGGTTGTACTGGCTCTGTTGCTTCTTTTCTCGGTGGGATTGCGCCAATACAGGACGGGACGGGAATTCTATGCAATTGGGAGCAATCCCGGCGCTGCAATTCTTGCCGGGATCAATGTCAACCGGCAGATAGCAATCGGTTTTTTGATTTCCGGAGGCATCGCTGGCTTGGCCGGTGCGCTCTGGCTCGCCCGGTTCGGTACCGTGGACGCAACGGCAGCCGAAGGGATCGAATTAACAGTTATCACTTCAACCGTCGTCGGAGGGGTGGCCATTACAGGCGGCATCGGAACTGTGGTTGGGGCCGTTCTGGGAGCCCTTTTGCTGAGTGTTTTCAGCAGCACACTCGTTTTTTTGCGCGTTCCATCATTCTGGCAACAGGCATTTCAGGGAGCGATGCTGTTACTCGCGATTGCCGTCGACGCATTCCTGGCTCACCGCCATGCGCTTCGGTCACGTGTTAGATGGAGTCACGTATGAGCGAAGCGCAATCGGCGACGCGACGGCTTGCACGACGGATTCGCTGGGAATCAATTCTCGCGATTCTCTTTTTGGTCGCGATCTTTGCAGGCGGCTTAGTTAACAAAGACTTTCTGACACCGGACAACTGGACAAATCTGCTCGCTAACTTCGTCGAAATAGCGCTCATGGCTTTGCCGCTCAGCTTGATCGTCATATCGGGCGAGATTGATCTTTCCGTCGCCTCGGTCCTTGGGCTTTCCAGTTGCCTGCTGGGTCTTCTTTGGGACGCAAAATGCCCGATACCGATTGCGATTGGACTCTGCCTGTTAGTGGGAGCTTTGTGCGGGGCTCTGAACGGCTTTCTCATTGTTCGGTTTCGGTTGCCTTCCCTGGCTGTGACTATTGGAACGCTCGCGTTGTTTCGTGGTTTTGCTTTTATACTGCTCGGTGATCAGGCTGTGGCGGATTTCCCCCAAGACTACACAGCTTTCGCGCTCGGCGTGATCCCCGGTACGTTTATTCCGGAGCCATTCGCTCTGTTCATCGCCCTGTCACTCGTTTTCTGGGTTGTCCTTCATCACTCGACGATCGGTCGCAGTCTTTATTCGATAGGAGGAAATCAGACCGCTGCTTTGTTTTCCGGCATTCGATTGCACAGGTTGAAGGTGTTATTGTTCATTTGCTCCGGCGCAATTAGCGCACTTGCCGGCATTATCTATACGTTCCGGTTTTCCAGCTCCCGAGCGGACAACGGCACAGGTTTTGAGCTCAGTGCAATTGCCGCGGTTTTTCTAGGAGGCATTTCGGTTCAAGGCGGAAGCGGATCGATTACGGGAGTGGTTTTGTCGCTTCTGCTTATAGGCGTTATCAACAATGTGCTAACGTTGGCAGACGTCTCGAACGAGATTTTAAGAATCGTGACCGGTTCCCTCCTGATTGCGAGTGTCCTTGTCCCAAATCTCATTGCCTCTGCGCGTGAGAGATGGAAATTAATTCGACGAACAGTACTAACCCCCTAGTGCAGCCTAAAATGAAAACGCCATCCATTATTCAAATCGCAGTTTGTTCACTATCACTGTTTACAGTGGCAACCCATGCCCAAGACAAGCCAATTAAACAGGGTCTCAAACTCGCATTTGTCCCGAAAAATATTAATAACCCGTACAATGTTATTGAGACGAGTGGTTCGATTGCTGCCTGCAAAGAGATGGGAGCCGATGGCAAAGTCGTTGGGCCCTCCGATCCGTCCGCTTCCTCGCAGGTTTCCTACATTAATACCCTGATCACTCAGCGCGAAAATGCCATCGTGCTCGCTGCGAACGATCCGAACGCGTTGATCCCGTACCTCAAACGCGCGATGGCGCAAAAGATCTGTGTGGTGACGATGGATTCGGATACGGCGCCCGCAGGGAGAACGATCTTTGTCAACCAGGCGACGAGCGAGGGGATTGGCCGCGGGCAAATCCAGATGCTGGCAAAAGAGATCAATAGCCAGGGTGAAATCGCAATTTTATCCGCGACCCCGAATGCAACGAACCAGAATACGTGGATCAAATACATGCAGGATGAGTTGACCAAACCTGAGTACTCCGGGATGAAGCTGGTTAAAATTGCCTATGGAAACGACGAGGATCAGAAATCGTTTACGGAAACCCAGGGGCTTTTACAGGCGTATCCTGATCTGAAAGGGATAATCAGTCCGACAACGGTTGGTATCGCGGCGGCCGCCCGTTATCTTTCGACAAGTCCATACAAAGGCAAGGTCGCGCTAGTCGGATTGGGTACGCCCAATCAGATGCGCGAGTTCGTAAAGGATGAGACGGTGAAAGAATTTGCACTCTGGAGTCCAGCGGATCTCGGCTATCTCGCTGCTTATGCGGCGGCACAACTTGCATCCGGCAACATCGAGGGAAAAGAGGGCGAAACATTTGCTGCTGGGAAGCTCGGATCTCGAACGATTGGCAAGGACGGTATTGTAATACTTGGTCCGCCCACCGTTTTCAACGCCGAGAATATCGACCAGTTTAATTTTTGAGCGGGCCTGTGCTGAAAGTGTACGAAACCAGAGCAGCCATGCGAGCTCCGCGTAGACGCTGGTAAACCGTAAAATGTCAACAACCTCACGAAATATGAGCCCGCTTCATGTGGGTTTGTTCGGTGTTGGTCTAGACGCCTACTGGCCTCAATTCCCCGGGTTGGAGCAGCGTTTGAGCGGTTACGTTGATCGGGTCGCCGAAAGATTGAAACGCCCGGCTGTCCAGGTTGTAAACTTAGGATTGATTGACAACCCGGCCAAAGCCGAGCAAGCGGGGCATGAATTCCGTAGGACGGATGTCGACCTCATTTTCCTCTACGTGACGACCTACGCCTTGTCGGCAACGGTTTTGCCCGTCGTTCGACGGGCAAAAGTGCCTGTCGTCATTTTGAATCTGCAACCCGCGGCAGCGATCGACTACGAGGCTTTCAACCGCATGCATAATCGCACAGCAATGACCGGTGAATGGCTCGCCTACTGTGCGGCGTGTTCCACGCCCGAGATCGCAAATGTCTTCAGCCGGACCGGGGTCGAGTTTCACCAAGTCACCGGAATGCTGGAAGGTGACCCGGATTGCTGGCACGAGATTGATGAATGGGTCGAGGCGGCGCGAGTAGCGAGCCTAATGGAACAGAATCGCCTTGGTCTCATGGGGCATTATTATGGTGGGATGCTGGATATCTACACAGATGTAACCCAGCAGTGCGCATGGTTCGGCGGGCACGTCGAAATTTTGGAAGTCGATGAACTCGCCGCTCTGCGTCGATCTGTCAGCGTTTCAGAAATCAGTGATCGCGTCGCGCATTTCCGCGAGATTTTCGACGTGCAGCCGGATTGTTCCGAGTCAGAACTGCAGCGTGCCGCAGCGACTTCGGTAGCCCTCGATCGAATCGTAGAAGAGCACCGGCTCGGTTCGTTTGCATACTACTATCTTGGATCAGGGAACCTTGAGAACGAGGAGACAATCAGCTCGATCATACTCGGTAACTCGCTTCTGACGGCCCGAGGCATTCCGGCGGCCGGTGAAATGGAAATCAAGAATGTCCAGGCGATGAAGATAATGGATAGCTTTGGCGCAGGTGGATCATTTACCGAGTTCTACGCGATCGATTACAACGCGGATATTGTTTTAATGGGGCACGATGGGCCGGGCCATATCGCTATTGCGGAAGGGAAGACAAAGGTGCGTCCTCTCGACGTCTTTCACGGCAAAGTTGGCAAAGGTTTATCCGTGGAGATGTCCATCCGGCATGGGCCTGTGACGTTGCTTTCCGTGGCTGAGACGGGCGACCGGAAGTTGAAGTTCCTGGTCGCAGAAGGTGATTCTGTGCCCGGACCGATCCTGGAAATCGGGAATACGAACAGCCGCTACCGATTTTCAATCGGTGCTCGTCGCTTTGTGACGGATTGGAACGCAAACGGCCCGGCGCACCATTGTGCAATCGGAGTTGGCCATATCGCCGGAAAGTTAAGAAAATTGGCTGCAGTGCTTGGAATGGAAATGACGCAGGTGTGTTGACATGATCCGTAAAAGTTTCGTCATGCAGCTGAAAAGTGGCTCCGAGGAGGAATATAGGCGGCGCCACAATCCAATCTGGAAGGATCTCGAGGAAACACTTCGAGCACACAGCGTTCATAACTACTCCATCTTTCTGCTTGCGGAAACGGGACAATTATTTGCCTACGCCGAGGTCGAGGATGAGGCGCAATGGGCGCGGATTGCCCAGACTTCGATCTGCCGTCGATGGTGGGATCATATGTCCAGTCTAATGGATGTGAATCCTGACAAGTCGCCGGTTACGCAGGAGCTGAATGAAGTGTTTCATATAGATTAACTTGGAATCCGATTTGTTAGCTGTGATGATCAATCTTGAATTATTAGTGACTCGATGAAATTTTTTCTCCCTTCTTTCATTTGGCTGGCCGGATCGAGGCAATCGGCTGGAAGACCTATCCCGTGATCGCACATGAATCCGAATTACTATATTGCTTGCGATCTTGGTGCCGAGAGCGGCCGTGTAATGCTCGGGTGCCTGGAAGACGGCCATCTGGTGCTCGAGCAACTCCATCGCTTCCCAAGCGCGGCGGTCAGCGTTCTTGGATCGCTTCGATGGGATGTCTTGCGGATTTTCGAAGAGCTGAAGGTTGGTTTGCGAATTCTTGCGCAGAGGAAAGTTCCTGTTGCCAGTCTGAGCGTCGATTCATGGGGCGTTGACTATGTCTTGCTCAATTCGGTGCATCCGTTTCTCTGGCCGCCTTTTCATTATCGTGATGCTCGGACAGAGCAAACATACGATAAACTTCGTGCTGAGATTGGCTCCGAACTAATCTTCGCTGAAACGGGCATTCAATTCATGCCCATCAATACGCTCTACCATCTGGCCTCCGACCTGGAGAAGAGCGGACCACTGCTCGATTACGCCGACTGCTTTTTGACAATCGGAGATTATTTCAATTATCTCTTTTCGGGTGTGCCGAGAGTGGATGAGAGTGTTGCTAGCACGACTCAACTTTACAATCCGCGGACCCGTGCGTGGTCGGATGTTTTGATCGAGAAATGCGGTTTCCCGAAAAAGATTTTTCCTGAACTAGTCGCACCGGGGACTGTACTGGGTGAGTTGACGCCGGATGTCTGCACAGAAACCGGTCTTGCCGGGATCCAAGTGGTGGCGACTTGTTCCCATGACACTGCTGCGGCCGTCGCCGCCGTGCCGGCAAACGAGAGCGAAGGATGGGCCTACCTTTCATCTGGAACGTGGTCCTTGCTTGGGGTCGAATTACCAGCGCCGCTCATCAACGAAGATGTCCGGAAATTAAATTTTACCAATGAAGCCGGATATGGCGGGACCACTCGTTTTCTGAAAAACATCATCGGTCTCTGGCTATTGCAGGAAAGCCGCCGAGTATGGCACAGCCAGGGGACGAAACTTGATTATGCGGCCCTAATTGTTGAGGCGATGCAGGCCGAGCCGTTTCGTTCAATAATCGACCCTAGAGCGGCTCGCTTTCTCAAGCCTGGTGACATGCCAAAACGAATCGTTAACTATTGCAAAGAGACTCACCAGCCGCCTCCGGAAACTCCCGGCCAGTTTGCCAGATGCGTTCTCGAAAGCCTGGCGCTTCTTTATCGGCTGACGATCGAAGAGATTGAACAGGCAACAGGAAACTCGATTCACCGGTTGCATATCGTCGGCGGGGGAAGCCAGAATGCGTTGCTTAACGAATTTGCCGCAAACGCGACGGAACGCGAGGTGATTGCCGGCCCGGCGGAAGCGACTGCGATCGGTAACGTTTTAATCCAGGCGATCGCCCTTGGACATGTCAAGTCGCTCGCTGCACTGCGTGAAATCGTCCGTGATTCATTTTCCCTGCAGACCTTCAAACCGCGAGTGACAGCGGATTGGCAGGCTGCTTATCAACGATTCCTCAGACTTGATCTTGTGACATGAAATACCAGTACGTAAACTACCTTTGGGACGATACGGAAGCGTCTAAACTCGATCCCGTCGGCCGGCTCGTCTACCGGTCAAACATCCTCGGGACCGACCAGCGGATAACCAACACAGGAGGTGGAAATACTTCCTCCAAAATTGCCGAGAAAGACCCGTTGACGGGGCAATTCGTGGAAGTGCTGTGGGTGAAAGGCTCCGGAGGAGACCTGAGGACTAGCAAAAAGGAAAACTTTTCTTCGCTCTACCAGGAGAAACTGATCGGACTGCAAAGCCTCTACGCGAGTGAGCCAAACAGGGGCCCGAAAACGGAGGCCGAGGACAAAATGGTCGGAATGCAGGCTTACACGACTTTCAATCTTAATCCCCGGGCCAGTTCGATCGATACGCCGCTCCATTCGTTCGTCCCGTTTAAATATGTCGATCACACGCATCCGAACGCAGCGATCTCCGTTGCGGCTGCGAAGAATTCCAGGGAACTGACTAAGGAAATATATGGAGACGAAGTGGTTTGGACCCCCTGGCTCAGACCTGGGTTCGAGCTCGGTATTGAGCTGCAAAACATTTGTTCGGCGCATCCGGAGGCGAAAGGAGTCATTCTAGGGCAACATGGACTCATCAACTGGGCTAATGATGACAAAGAGTGTTACGAACTGTCGTTGAATTTGATTGAGAAAGCGGCGAGATATATCGCACGCCGATATGAGGCAAAAGGAGGCGACGCTAAGGCATTTGGGGGACCAAAAGTCGCGTCGCTCGAGGCATCCAAGCGCGCTGAACTCTTTGCGGCGATCCTTCCGTGGTTGCGTGGCCAGGTCAGCCAGACAAGGCGCTTGATTGGAACAATCCAGGACGACGAAGCCATTTTGCGCTTTGTTAATTCTGTCGCCGCTCCGAAGTTGGCGGAGCTGGGAACGAGCTGCCCCGATCACTTCCTGCGCACCAAGATCAAGCCGCTTTACGTGGGCTGGGATCCGCAAAAAGAAAGCAGCGCTGAGCTGAAATCGAAGCTCCAGGCTGGTCTCGAAAAGTACCGGGCCGACTACTCGGACTACTACAATCGGTGCAAACGGCCGGGCTCGCCGGCGATGCGGGATCCGAATCCAACGGTCGTCTTGATTCCTGGTTTAGGAATGGTTGCGTGGGGGAAAGACAAATCGGAATCGCGGGTGACGGCCGAGTTCTACAATTGCGCAGTCGAAGTGATGCGCGGCTCCGAAGCGATCGACGAATATATCGCTCTGCCGCAGCAGGAAGCCTTCGATATTGAGTATTGGTTGCTTGAAGAAGCGAAGCTCAAAAGGATGCCTCCAGAAAAAGAGCTCGCACGACAGGTGGTTGTGGTGATTGGAGCCGGCTCCGGCATCGGTAGAGAGGTTGCGCTCCGAATCGTAAAGGATGGAGCTCACGTGGTGTGCGTTGATCTAAACAAAGAGGCAGCTGCGGCCACTGCGAAAGAAATTACCGACAAGTATGGAGTTGGAATTGGGATTGCCGGATCCGGTCTGTCGAATTGTGGTCCGGCCATTGGCTTGAGCGGCAACATCACCGATCGCGCCTCGATACGCTCAATGCTGAATGAAGCGGTTCTGGCTTACGGAGGATTCGATTCGATTGCAGTCACCGCAGGGGTTTTCTTTTCTCCTGATTCCAGTGGCCACATTCCGGACGAAAAATGGGCAACAACATTCGCGATCAATGTCACCGGTTCGTACATTGTTGCGGACGAGGCTGTGAAAATCTGGAAAGAGCAGAACCTGCCTGGGAGTCTCGTGCTAACTACGAGTGCCAATGCGGTTGTCGCAAAGAAAGGGAGTCTTGCCTATGACACTTCCAAAGCCGCCGCAAATCACTTAACCCGTGAATTGGCAATCGAGTTGTCGCCGCTGATACGCGTTAACGCGGTCGCGCCCGCGACGGTGGTGCAGGGTAGCGCCATGTTCCCACGTGACCGGGTGATTGCGTCCCTCTCCAAGTATAAGATTGCCTATAGCGATGAGGAACCTTCCGAAGTGCTGACTCAGAAGCTCGCGCAATTTTATGCGGATAGAACCTTGACTCATTTGCCGATTACGCCGGGTGATCAGGCAGAGGCGTTTTATCTCTTGTTAACGAATCGTTTGAGTAAGACGACCGGCCAGATAATCACGGTCGATGGAGGTCTGATTGAGGCATTTCTGCGTTGAAGATTAACATTCTCATTCCCTGTTTCGTTGATCAGTTGTTTCCTTCGGTGGGGATCAGCGTGGTGCGCGTTTTTGAGAAACTGGGCCATACGGTTGAGTTCAATCAGGGCATCTTCTGCTGCGGACAACCGGCTTTCAACGCCGGATTTTGGGAGGAGAGCAGAGAGATTGGGGCGAGGGTGCTTGAAGCCTTGAAAGGAGAAGATCCAATTGTTGTGCCTTCAGGATCGTGTGCTGCGATGGTCAAGAATTTCTATCCGGAGTTGTTTCGATCCACACCCCGGGCAGAAGTTGCGATTCAGGTTAGCCACCGGACATTTGAGTTTTCGTCGTTTCTTGTGGACCGGCTCGGTGTCACCGATGTTGGAAGCCGGTTCCCGGCGAAAGTGACGTTCCACGACGGCTGTCATGGATTGCGCGAGCTGCAGGTAAAGCGACAACCTCGAATATTATTGAAGAGCGTAAAGGATCTCACGCTGATCGAAATGCAGGACCAGACGAGTTGCTGCGGCTTTGGAGGCACTTTCTCGGTAAAATTTCCAATGATCTCGACGGCAATGGGGGAGACCAAATCTTCTTCCGCGCTCGAGACCGGCGCTGAATACCTGGTGTCGAACGACTCGAGTTGTTTGATGCATCTCCAGGGGCTTCTGAGCCGTCAAAAGAGGAGTCTTAAAACAATTCACCTCGCTGAGATCCTTGCTTCCCCGCAGGAAGCGATATTTTGGCGTTAAACCGATTTGTCTATGCCTTCCTTGTTTGCATCGAAATTTAGAGAGCGCGCCACTCGATTGACAAAGGACCTGGATCATCGAGCCAAGATCCGTAATGCGCTGAATAGCTACGAGACGGCACGAGACGAAAAGAAGGCGCAGTACCAGGATTGGGAGGCGGCCCGGAATCGGGCCTCTGAAATCAAATGGGAGGCAGTTAACCATCTCGATTCATACCTGGTGGAGTTTGTCGATAAACTGACTGCACGTGGTACCAAGGTATTCTGGGCTGGCAACAGTCAGGAAGCCCGGGATTATATCGTGGCGCTCGCCAAAGAGAAAAATGCCCACACGATCATCAAATCGAAGTCGATGACGACTGAAGAGATCCATCTCAACCGCGTCCTGCAGGCGATCGGTTACGAGGTGGTTGAATCGGATCTTGGAGAGTACATCGTTCAACTCCGGGAGGAGCCTCCCTATCATCTTGTTTTTCCGGCGATGCATCTCACTCGTCACGAAATCAGCGATCTATTTCAGGAGAAGCTTCATTCCAAGCCCTCCGAGAATCCGGAGGACTTAACGATGATCGCGCGCAGGGAGTTGCGGTTAAGATATTTACAGGCGGATATCGGTATCAGTGGTGCGAATTTTGGCGTCGCCGAGACCGGTATGATATCGATCACCGAAAACGAAGGAAACGCCCGCCTCACCACCGCGCTTCCAAAAGTGCATGTCGCGCTGATGGGGATCGAAAAAATCATACCGGAATTGGCCGATCTTGCGCTTTTGTTGCCGATGCTTGCGACAGCCGGAACCGGGCAGCAAATCACCTGTTATAACTCGATGATCGGCGGTCCACGCCAGGAGGACGAGGTGGATGGCCCGGAAGAATTCCACCTCATACTCCTCGATAATCAGCGGACGCAACTCCTGGCTGATGCGGAGCAACGGGATGCCTTGCACTGTATTCGCTGCGGGGCTTGTTTGAACGTCTGCCCGATCTTTCGCAATGTCGGTGGGCACACATACGACACCACCTATCAGGGGCCGATAGGTTCGGTGATTACGCCGCATTTGCGGGGGTTGATGGAATGGAAGCATCTTTCAGAGGCGTCCTCGTTGTGTGGCGCGTGCACTGAGACCTGTCCGGTGAAGATTAATCTCCATCATCACCTGCTTCACAATCGCCGGAACGCAACGGCCAAAGAGCCCGATCCATCCGAGCGGTTCGCATTTCGGTTGTTCGCTTTTTTAGCGCGTCATCCGAGGCTGGTGAATCGGCTTACCCGGTTGAGCCGCCCGTTCCTCCCGTTTGCTGAAATCGTCGCGCCGATCATGCCGGCGCCGCTCAGGGCATGGATTTCGTCACGCGATTTGCCGTTGATCCCGGGGAAGAGTTTCCGAGACTTTTGGAGCAACCGATGAGCGGCGGAAAACGGGAAGAAATTTTGGGTCGTATCCGGGAGGCGCTCCGAGTTCCTGCGGTGAGGCATGGTTCAGAACATTCGGCGAACCATGGGTCTGCCGCGGGCACAGCGGCGCGCGAATGGTTGCCGCCGGTTCCAGTCGATCCGGAGGGCCGACTCGCCCTTTTCCGCGAAAAATCGATTCAACTCAAAACTGACTTTCACCTCATCAAAAATATTGGAGACGCCGGTCCGATATTGGCGGCAATCCGTGATGCGAACCGTTGGACTTCGGTGGCAGTCCATCATCATCCGTTGATCGATCCGCTGATTGAATCCCTGGGGTTGGAAACCGTTTATGTCGAACAGAATCCGGATCGCGCCGTGCTGGAGCGTTGTTCTGCCGGCATCACAGGATGCGATGCCTTGATTGCGCAAACAGGTTCGATTCTGGTCACATCGCGAAGCGCGGGTGGCCGCGCTCTTTCCGTGCTGCCTCCGCACCACATTTTGATTGCGACGCTTGACCAGCTTCTGCCGGATCTCCCTTCCGCATTTGATTTGCTTCACTCCAAGTACGCTGACGGTTACCCCAGCTTCGTCGGCTTTATCACCGGCCCGAGCCGGACGGGGGATATCGAACGAATCATCGTACTCGGCGCCCACGGTCCCCGCGCGCTGACCGTTATACTCCTCACCGACAAGGATGTAGGAACGGATTTCGGCTCTACAGGAATTTCTGAAACGGAATCAGGCTGCAGACCGTTACTCGAAGCCAAGGTGAATCACTTCACCAGGCATTAACCGCGATTTGCACCGTGTTCGTATCGTAACGGCAGTGCGCCTGTTATCCATTCTAGCTACCCCAAGTTCATCAACCCCAATTTCAACGGGATCCGTTGTCATGCGCATCGCGTCACTCGGAAGAGTGTCAAGAAACGATGCCTCAATATTCCAAATATCGCATTCCTCGACGCTGGGATCCTCTTTGATGTTCTTAGTTATTCGCGCTTCGATCGTCTTCATGTGAGCGTACCTTTCATTTAATCCACGTTCTGACTTATATTCGAAGCGACTCCGGCTCCGGGTGTTGCCTGATTCAAGTGTTGCAGCATGCTTCCATCGTTCGGAACCAGCATCTGCGCCATAAGTAGTTCGAGTCTCTATAGCGCGGCGGACTTGTCCGATGAAGTTCGGATTACCGAGGGGAATAGCCCATGTACCGATAAAGCAGATCATGCCATGCGGGTTCGTGAGTCATCCGCAGCATCTCGCGGTTGATTGACTCACGTAGTTGACTGCCCTCTCGGACTGCGAACGCGTACAGCTGAGGGTCCACATTCAAGGAGAGCACCTGGAACTGTTTTGTGTAATTGTTTCGGACCACATATCGCAAAAATGGCTCGTCATAGACGATTGCCTGAATTTCATTTTTCTTCAGGGCATCAAATAGCTCCGTGCGCGAGCTGGTAATATAATCAATGTGATGTTCTGCGAGGTATTGTGCGGCCGTGCTTTCAGCGAATGTGCCGACGTGAACCTTGCGCAAATCGCCGAGAGTTTGAATGGAAGAACCTTCATGAATCCGGGCAGCGGTCAGAATCGAGGCCATCGTTGCTGTGAATGTCGAAACGAGCACGAGGCTGACGAACATCCAGAGCACAGCGATCACACGTCCCCTGAACGTTTTGGGTGATATATCGCCGTAACCGACAGTAGTCATGGTCACAGCCGCCCACCAAAGGGCAGCGCCAAACCCTCGGACCGGTCGTCCCTGGCCTCCGAAACTGGCCGCGTTCGCTCGGCGTTCACACAGCCATATCACGAGGGCAACGAGAGACATGACAACGAGCAGCACGATCGATATCCGAAAGATGGTAACCCAGAGATGCCGGTCAAAAAAAGTGCCGATAAACCGAAGATCGTTCGGGAGGCGATTCATCGGAACAGCGACGGCCAGAGCCGATGAAAAGTAAGCGTGCGTAAAATCGCAAACCTCTTCCCGGCGCTGAGTGATCGTGAGCGGCCCGATGGCGACATCGAGCCAACCTGCGGCAAGACCGTTGAAGTTCCCGCTCAAATCGGTCTCATGAAATTCGTAATCGAGCCCAAGGTCAGACGCGATCTCTTTCCATAAATCAACGCTGATTCCCGCCCAGCTCCCATCCGAATTGTGAATGTTGAACGGTGGACCAGGCGCAACGCCAACGATTAGTTTTTGCCGCGGCAAGGAGGGCGTGGGAAACGGCGAAGGAAGATGATGATCAATCGGCTCTGTCGCACCTGCGCACAACGCGAGAATGCACCCCATCAAGGCGCACGCCGCGCCGTTACGCCCTATCCAACCTCTATGCCCCATATGCAGGCATCTTTATTCCAAGGAGAGTTCGACTTTTTCTTCCATTCGAGGAGTGAGCTGATTTCCCGTGATGAGTCGAGCGCAGGTGTTCCAATGCAAAAGGGCGTCGTCATTTCGTGCCGGGCGAAGCGACTCGGCCTTCTCGTACCAGGTCATCGCTTCGCAAAGCAGTTCGTACGCATCGTGGCCAGAGCCAGGATGGCCCTGTTGGAGCTGCGCCTTCGCTCGCCGCTCGCAGATGATTCCAGCGTAGTAAGTCCGCTCGTACGGATCATGAAGTTGCGAAAGAACCTCCTGTGCTTGCGTGATTCCCACAGAGTAACCTTTCCCGAATCGATCCGTAATCGCCAATAGCAATGTCACCAGCCCCTGCTGGTTTTCGGGCTCAATTTGAAGAACATCGTGACAAATGCTTTCGGCGGTTCCTGGTTCGTTGAGCAGACGATAGCGCAAAGCTTTTTCGAGCGCGGCCGGAATTGCGTCTGCGGAAAGCTGTTTGAGTTCAAACATATTCTCCTTCTGTCAGGTCTTTGGGCGTAGCAGTTTTAGAAGCTTACCCAAAGGATCATAAAACTCATCTACGACACGCTCCTTTAGGGGAATAATCGCGTTATCTGTAATCGAGATGTTTTCCGGACAAACCTTCGTGCAACATTTCGTGATGTTGCAATAGCCGATCCCACCTGCTTTTTTGATGTCCGCGAGCCGGTCTTCCGTATCAAGAGGATGCATTTCGAGTGCTGCGGCAAAAACAAGGAATCGGGGGCCGATAAATTCTTCCTGTTTTTGATGATCCCGCAGGACGTGGCAAACGTCCTGACACAAAAAGCACTCAATGCACTTCCGGAATTCTTGAACCCGATCAATGTCTTTTTGCGCAACTCGCCAAGTGCCGTCGGGATTGTCCGGTTTGCGTGGGTTAAATTTCTTGATCTTTTTCTTCACGCGAAAATTCCATGAAACGTCTGTGGTTAAATCGCGTATCAAAGGAAAAGCGCGCATCGGCTCAACAGTAATCGGTCGATCGAGAGGAATAGCGTCCAGCCTGGTCATGCACATCAATTTCGGCATGCCGTTGATTTCAGCGGAACAGGATCCACATTTGCCGGCCTTACAGTTCCAGCGGCAAGCGAGATCGTTCGCTTGTTTGGCTTGGATAGCGTGAATGGCGTCGAGCACGACCATCCCTTCGGAGATTTCCGTGGTAAACTCCGCGAACTTGCCGCCGTTCGGATCCCCTCGCCAAATCTTGAAGAGCGCCGTTTTCATTTCATCTCGTCAATGACCTGTTTAAGGTGTTCCGGAATCGCCGGAATCTGCTCCCGTCGAATACGCATAGAGCCATCCTCCGCCTTGCTAAGGACAATATTCACTTTGGCTTCACTCGGATCCTTGGATGGATAATCATCCCGGAAATGACCGCCTCGACTTTCTTTTCGTTCGATCGCCGAACGCGTAATAGCCTCCGAAATCGTGATGAGATGTTTTAGATCGAGCGCCGTGTGCCAGCCTGGGTTGTACTCCCGATGGCCATAGACCACGACGTTACTGGCCCGTTTCCAAAGTTTGTCCAAAGCATCGAGGGCCCCAAGCATCTCCTGCTCGCGGCGGACGATTCCAACCAAATTTTGCATCATTTCCTGCAAATCATGCTGCACCTGGTAAGGGCCTTCATTGCTCGATTCGGGTTTTGCCGCGCGTTCAAAAGGCTCGAGAGCCTCGCGCGCAGCATTTTCGATTTGCGCCTCGTCGATGACACCTCCTTGCGCGTCCCGGCTATATTTCGCTGCAAATTCACCGGCGCGCTTTCCAAAAACCAGCAAGTCTGAGAGCGAATTTCCTCCAAGCCGGTTAGCGCCATGCAACCCCGCTGCAACTTCGCCTGCCGCGAATAATCCAGGGACGTTCGACATCTGTGTTTCAGCATCGACGCGGACACCGCCCATCACATAATGGGTGGTGGGACCGACTTCCATCGGTTCGCTTGTGATATCAAGGTTGGCGAGCTGCATAAATTGGTGGTACATACTCGGCAACTTTTTCTTAATGTGTTCGGCTGCATTCGGGATTTTCTCTTTAATCCACGAAATATCGAGATAGACACCGCCGTGCGGACTACCGCGGCCGGCTTTGACTTCGTCGAGGATGCATCGCGCAACGTGGTCTCTGGTCAGTAGTTCCGGTGGGCGGCGCGCCTCTTTGTCGCCCTGTGTGTAACGCCAACCTTCCTCCGGATTGTCAGCCGTTTGCGATTTATAGGCGTCCGGTATGTCCGCAAACATAAAGCGTTCGCCTTTGTTGTTGTGAAGCACACCTCCTTCGCCACGTACACCCTCTGTGACAAGGATACCCATCACACTGGGCGGCCAGATCATGCCGGTCGGATGAAATTGGACAAATTCCATGTCGATCAGCTCTGCGCCGGCATGAAACGCAAGCGATTGACCATCTCCGGTGTATTCCCAGGAGTTACTGGTGATTTTGTAAGCGCGCCCGATTCCTCCAGTCGCAAGCACAACCGCCTTGGACTTGAAAATTTTAAAACGGCCGCGTTCCCGATCGTACCCGAACGCGCCCAGAACGCGTTCGTTGTCCCGGAGCAACCGGACGATCGTGTGCTCCATATGGACTTCGATTCCTTGATGAATGCCGTGATCCTGCAAGGTTCGTATCAGTTCGAGCCCGGTGCGATCACCGACATGAGCAAGTCGTGGGTACCGATGACCTCCAAAGTTGCGTTGTAAAATTTTTCCGTCGGCAGTCCGGTCGAATACGGCTCCCCACGCTTCAAGTTCGCGAACCCTGTCAGGTGCTTCTTTCGCGTGCAACTCAGCCATTCGCCAGTTGTTAACATACTGGCCGCCGCGCATGGTATCTGCGAAATGGACTCTCCAGTTGTCCCGATCATCGACGTTAGCAAGCGCCGCCGCCATTCCTCCCTCGGCCATGACGGTGTGTGCTTTGCCTAGCAACGATTTGCAGATGAGTCCAACGCGAACTCCTGCTGCTGAAGCTTCGATTGCAGCTCGCAAACCGGCCCCCCCGGCTCCGATGACCAGCACATCATATTCGAGAGTTTCGTAGTTGCTCACGCGCGTCTTAAAACGATCAGGAAAATTTTAATAGAGTCTGATGCAATTCTGGTAATCCAGGGTCTGCGGCCAACGAACCCTCAAAAAATCCTCCAATCGTGCCAGATGCCCATCGAGCATAGCCGTACGTAGAGGTCGCTGAATCCAACCCAGAACAGGCTCAACCAGGCAAAGAGCATGTGGCGCCGGTTCAGGCAGGTTACGCATGCGTAGCCTTTGGCGCACGCCGGTACCTTGGAGACTTCATCCAGAAAGCCGCCCACAAGATGGCGAAGGGAGTGGCATCCGAATGTGTAGCTGCCGAGCAACAAGACGTTCAGCGTAAGAACGATCGTACCAACACCGAATCCAAAATGTTTTGCACCTGCTTCATCGATGAACCACATCGCCCGCCAGGCGTCGTGCGCAAGGAGCAGGATGAACAGGAGTGCGATATAAAGAAAGTAACGATGAATATTTTGCAGAATCAGAGGGAAGCTGGTTTCGCCCGGATATCCCTTTCGAGGTTCGCCAACGGCGCACGCCGGTGGATCGGCCCAGAACGCTTTATAGTACGCGCCGCGGTAATAATAGCAGGTCAACCGAAAACCGGCTGGAGCCCAGAGGACAAAAAGGGCGGGGGAGAATAAAAGCCATGCCGGCCACCAAGACGGCTTTGCTCCGAAAATCGCGTGGGGTGAGTTACCGAATATTTCAGGCGAATAAAACGGAGAAAGATAGTCGGCACCATTTTGAGCAAGCCAATAGTGGGCTCCTTGGAAAGCGGCCCAGCTTGAATAGACAATGAATGTCGACAGACCGAGAAAGACGAACAGTGGCTGTGTCCACCACGAGTCTTGCCGCATGGTTTCACCGGCCGCTCGCTGTTTGAATGAGACGTTTGCGTACGACATAGGGCCGCACCTTGTTTGAATGGGGGGGACGGTGCGGTCAGCTGTTTATATATCGGCGCTGCAGGTTCGTTTCAAGCTGATTGGCCAAGATTCCGTTACTGGAAAGCCCAGTCCGGGTCGGACGCGAGTGCCTGTGGGGCTCATGAGGCCCATGCGTTTGCCGAAACATCGGCGCTGCGTCCAAACCTCACGATCGATAGGCAATATGCAGACCCTTGCCGACCGTGGCGGTGGTTGTTTCGAACTCAGGCAAATGTTCAAACTCTTTCAAGTACCCGGCCACCTCCTCAGGATGAGAGAGAATGTTATCAGCGAGAAGCAGAACGTCTTTTTCGAGTTTCGGCAACAAGAGACGTAACTGTTCAGGGGCGCTGATTCGATCGGCATCGAAGAAGACGCAATCAAAAGGCCCGGGCAAGCTCTGCACAAGTTCCGTCGCGGATCCTTCCTGGATTTCAATTTGTTCAGTGAAGTTCGCGCTCGCAATATTCAGTCGCGCTTGCTTCACCTTTTCGGAGTCGCGCTCGAGCGTGATCAGCCGCTGGGCTCCCGGAATCCCCTGCAACGCGTCCGCAAACCAGATTGCGCTGTATCCATTCGAGGTTCCGATTTCTAAGATTCGCTTTCTACGGCTGCTGCGGACGAGGATATGAACGAGTTCCGCTGTTTCCCGCTCGAGATTGAGCATCCGGCGGGCGCGCTCGGTTTCGCGCGAGTCATTGGAATGGCCGAAGGCCTCCATCTCTTGAACGACATCCTGGAGGTGACGATTAAGTATCATAGGGGGAAAACCGAGAGGTTGTTTTGAGAGCATGAACTTGGAGGTTGACTGGCGCAACGCCAGTTTTCCGCTTTATTCTGTCACCTTATGACCATCAAAGACGACGAATCGATCGATCTCGAAACCCCGGCGGGACCGATGCGGACCTACATTTTGCGCCCGGTAGCGGAAGGCCGGTATCCCGGCCTGGTTCTGTTTTCTGAAATCTTCCAGGTGACGGGGCCGATTCGCCGCTCAGCTGCGATGTTGGCTGGTCACGGTTTTGTCGTTGCTATACCAGAGATCTTTCATGAGCTGGAGCAACCAGGAACTGTTCTGCCTTATGACACCGCCGGCGCCGACAGGGGAAATGCCGATAAAATCGCCAAAGAATTGTCGAGTTATGACAACGATGCACGTGCTGCGTTAAGCTATTTGAAGACCCACCCTAAATGTACAGGCAAATTGGGGGTCATGGGTTTCTGTATTGGTGGTCACCTTGCGTTTCGCGCAGCGATGAATCGTGAGGTCCTCGCCGCGACCTGCTGTTATCCTACGGACATTCACACAAGAAGTCTCGGGAAAGGGCTCAACGACAATTCACTGGATCGAATTCCGGAGATTGCTGGTGAGTTGCTGGTCGTCTTTGGCCGCCAGGATCCGCACGTCCCTCGTGAAGGTCGAGCCACAATTTACAATGCTCTGGCGGACGCTGATCGAAATTTCAGCTGGCACGAGTTCAACGGAGCGCATGCCTTCATGCGAGACGAAGGAGCTCGGTATGATGCAGCTGCTGCGCGGATTGTTTACGGGATGGCGATCGAACTTTTCAAGCGACATCTCGGTGAAGGAGACGTCACCGCAGCGGCGAAAACGGATAGTAACGTATCCCACTAACCTGCTTGGACCGGAAATCCTGAGATGATCCGCGTTCTCCGGTCCTCACCCTGAGATGTCTCTGTCTTCCCGACATTCACTATCGATCACATTGCTGGTGGCAGGCGCGTTCTTCATGGAGAACCTGGATGGTACCGTGATCGCCACAGCGCTGCCGCAGATGGCGAAGTCGTTCAATGCTTCACCGGTCAGCCTGAACGTCGGAATGACCGCTTATTTGCTGACGCTTGCCGTCTTTATTCCGATCAGTGGTTGGGTCGCTGATCGGTTTGGCACGCGGACCGTCTTTGGAAGCGCGATCGCGGTCTTCACGGTTTCCTCGGTCTTCTGCGGTTTGAGCAACGGGATTGGCGAATTTATCGTTGCCCGAGTGTTTCAAGGGGTTGGGGGTGCCATGATGGTACCCGTCGGAAGGTTGGTCGTGTTGAGGAACGCGCGAAAGGAGAATCTTCTGAATGCCGTCGCCTACATTACGTGGCCCGGTTTGGTCGCTCCGGTGCTTGGGCCGCCCGTTGGGGGATTCATCACGACTTACGCAACCTGGCGTTGGATCTTTTTTCTGAATGTTCCTCTCGGGTTGATCGGAGTCGTATTGACCCTGTTGCTGATCAGGAACACTCGCGATGACTCCCATCGACCTTTCGATGTTATTGGATTTATTGCGTGCGCGCTCTCGTGCGCGACGCTCATGTATGCCCTGGAAATGGTGGGCCAACAGCCCACGCCCTGGTTCTCGTTTATTGTATTGATTGCTGTCAGTCTGTTTGCCGGGGCGGTGACGATCTTGCATTCAAGACGGCACGACGCCCCTTTGATCGATCTTTCTTCCCTGTCGATTCAGACATTTGCTGTCACAATGCGGGGTGGATCGTTTTTTCGAATCGCGATTAGCGTCATTCCATTCCTCCTTCCACTTCTATTCCAAATCGGATTCGGCCTGAGTGCGTACGCATCCGGGTTGCTCGTACTTGCCGTATTTGCCGGTAACCTGGGCATGAAAACGATCACTACACCGGTCATCCGGCTATTTGGTTTTCGCAGAGTTTTGATCGGCAACGGTCTCTTGGTGACGCTGTCGCTATTTGCTTGCGCATTCCTCACTCCTACCACGCCGGTGCCGCTGATCGTTGCGATCCTTTTCTTCGGTGGACTCTGTCGATCACTTCAATTCACCAGCCTTAATACGCTCGGATTCGCCGATATCCCCGGAACGCAGATGAGCGCGGCGACGACCTTTGCGAGTATGATCCAGCAGATGACGATGGGGATGGGCGTTGCAGCGGGCGCGATCGCTTTGCGCGTCGCGGGATTGATACACCATGGATCGTCGGGCTCACCGACCATCGCGGATTTTCACCTGGCGTTCGTTTTGATCTCCGTTGTCGCACTGGTCTCCATCAGTGACTTTTTGAAACTGGACCCTGATGCCGGGGCAGTCGTAAGCGGTCACCAAAGGTCGACCGTTTCCCAATAGCCCGCGGTGGATATCAGGTTAAAGATCGATGCTGAGGTCCAGCTTGAAGTAAGGAGCACTCTTGGCCGCGTCATCCGGGCCCGCGTGGTAATAATCGAAACGTCTCTCGAAGCTCCACCCGGCAGACATTTCGACCGATAGACCCTTTCGGGGATTGTAGTTAACCCCGCTGGCGGCGCGATATTCCGAGTAATCCAGCACTGCATTACTCGTGCGACGATCGTCCGTCGGCCCGCTTCGATAACCGCCCCCGACCAGGTCGGCAGTTACGAACAACTCGATTTTCTTGTCCGGATTGTAACTGAATCGCGGTTCTGGAAAAACGGCTCTCAGATTGAACTGGTCGTTGATCTTCCAATTGACTCCGCAAACCGGCGTTATCGGCTCTTGCTCGTATGGATCCGCATCGACTCCGAGCACGAGATAGACGTTTTCCGTGGTTTTAATTCCAGCAACGGCACGGACCGGAATATCGAACGAGTTCGCCGTGATATGGTTATTCGTAAAGTACATGCCCGGTTGCAATTTCAGAAGGGGATAAAAGTCGTCACCGGTCCAATACGAAAGCGACATCTCCGCGTCGATGCTTTGGATAGAGGAAGGATAAATGCTGTTCGAACGCGAAAAATCGAATCTCTCGGAGTCAACTCCCAGCTGGAGATAGTATTTGTCGACCAGATGAAGATTGCGAAGCGCTTCGAGTTCATAATGGGAAACGGCCTGCGATCCAAAATCTGCCGCCTTCATTATCTTACTGCCGAGGGTGTAGTCTCCGTTCAGATCCGTCGACCAAAGCGGCGCCTGATCATTGGACGCGGGCTGGGTGACGCTTGCGTTGTTCCCTTTTGCGATCGCTCCGATTAGAATTAGCGCGACAAATATCGCCGTCAGTTTCAACAATCTCATTTCGGCGCCGTGGATCTGCAGACTGGAGTTGTTCGGCTGCCTTGGAGTTTTCCTTCCTTTTGAAAAGGTGCCGTCTGCGGGAACGTATCTTTCAGGAAAGGTCTCATTCGTTTGGAGATCGGAAACGCCTGTTTCCTCTACTGATCAAGTGACAGGCTTTCACCCAGCGCAGGTTTATTGCGCTGGATTGAACCTCTTACCCTGATTCAGAGACACCCTCAACCGGAAACGGAATTCAATCTCGTTTGGCGATTCTGCAGGCTGCGGCTATACGTTACCGGCAAATGATTTCTTTGAGGGCTCACTTGCCGCTGATGCTGCTCACTTTCCTCCTTCTGATCGGACTCCAAGGTTGCGTTCAGGAAGATCCTGAGCCAGAGGGGCCCTTGATCCGAAGCCAGAGTTCGAACACGACGTTCTCCGGAGACACGCGAGCCGGCGTCATGTTTTCGCGTCACTGAGCGAAGTCGCCAGCCTGGGCTCGTTCCGCGCAGATGGCCTAGCGCAACCGCGTGAAATCCTCGCAAAAAAAGAAGATGTCAGACCATTGTATCAACGGGGTTCAGTGACCTTTGCAAGAAAGAGGATGACACCGGATTGAGTGTCGACAATTGCGGTTACAAAAGGGCGGTCAAAGACCAGGTTGAAAGTCTCCTTGGGCTGCATCATCGCTGTGGCACGCATCGTGACGCCGGTGACCGCTGCGGCGGTGCTTCCTTGTTCGTCGACCTCGAGGACGGCCTTGTGCAATACCTCGCTAATATACAATCGCGGCTGGTTATTCGCTATTCGCTGGAAATCGGCTTGAGCAGAATCAAAGGCGATTTCGAAGCCAAGTTGATTGAGCGCCTGATTCAAATTTGCTCCGTATTCCAGTTTGAATTTCGGCAGTGTAACCGATCCAACTGTCGAGCGAAGAGAACTCGTAAGCTCTTTCCAGGAGGTTTTCGTCAGGGTCGTCACAAGGTCGCCGACACGGTGGTCTGGTAGAAAGCAGTACATGGCGAACCGCTGGCCTTCGTATGGTAGCGCGACGACGGCAAAGCCAGAACCCTTTGCATACTGAAATAGGCCCGTTCGGTGCATCATCGGGACGGTCAGATCGTCGCCATTCGCCGGATGAAAAGGACCTGGTTTCGTCAGTTGGCTGTTAAACGGCGCGTTCCATTTCGCGTGAAAGTAGATTGCATTCGCCAGGAACAAGGGAGGAGGGGGCTGATTGTCGAGCAAATGAGAGATCTTGCCTCCAGTCGCGTCATTGACCCAGTGATTGATCTGCGAGGCAATGGCTGGATCGCTAAAATCGACGGACTGCAGCGTCGTATCGAATTTCTGTTCGAGGTCTGAAACGAACGATTTGTTGAGGACGATGGATCGTTCGAACCAGGTTGCGTTTGCTAATTTCAGAGTAACGCCTGCGCCTGGATTGATCAGAGCAGTGTGCAGGTGAGCAAGTTCGCCCAGAGCTTGATCTCGCGACTCGTTATTGAAGCCGAGCGCTTGATTCATCTCCTTTTCCGTCTCTCCGCTGGCGCCCGCGTACACCATTCCAAGTGCAAACTCGATGCTCGCGGGCGAGATAACGAGATTGTGCTCTCCGGAAACATCGAGTTTTTGAACGAGATTGAAACCGAGCGCATCGAGCCGATCGTGATAATCCGAGGGTTCGGCTGTCGTGACCATAGTCCCGGCTAAAAAGGCGATGATCGCAAAAAGCTGGGATCCAATCTGGCGCATGTCAGTCGGGTTTGACAGGCTCCCGCGGAAGCTGTTCAAACGCTTCTGTTACATTACTTGACCGCAAGCCGGATTTGATAACTCCAAAACCATGGCAAAGAGCGGTCTGCGAGAATTGCGTTGGCCGATTCGCGGAGTTCCGCGAGGCCAATTGTCTCTTCGCTTTCACCGAGTTTCAGCAACTCGGCGACGGTGCTCTGGCTTTTGATCAAACCGATCAGGCGGTCAATCCCGCCTCCCTCGACGCTGTGGCAATAGACCTCCTTCGTGAAGCTGAAGAGGCCACTCTCCTTGATTCGGGATAAATGCCCATCTTTGGGCCAACGACGCACACCTTTTGCGAGTGCGTCTCTCCGTTCTCTGATTTCCGCGCGCCGCATGGATGCGTAATAGACTTCGTCGATCTCGGGATGAATCGTCGGAGGCCATTCACAATCAATGGCTGCGAAGATGCCGCGAGGTCGCAGGATACGGGCAATCTCCTGAAAAGTCGGTTCTGGTTCCATCCAGTGGAGCGCTTGCGAGATCGTCACAATGTCCGCCGAAGCGTCCGGGAGTCCGGTCTCCGTCGAGACGCCCTCCAGGAAGGTGGTATTGGATTGATCGTGATCACCGGCTTGAAACTTTTGGGCGATTGCGCGCATGTCGGGCGATGGTTCAATGCCGATAACGGTTGCATCCCGCCCTTCCCAGAGCCGGGTTGAAAGCCCCGTGCCCGACGCGATGTCGACAACCCGGAGAGGGTGCCGCGGCCCGGCCATCTGCGTCAAAATGTCGGCGATTACGGGAGGGAGCTGCGGCCGGTGTTGATTGTAAGTGTCGGCAAACCCGGTGAATCTTCGAACATTAGGATCCATAGCCTGAAAAAGAGAGTCCGAATCCGGTAATCGGTCAACTAACGCAAAAATCTCACAAGCCCAATTGCTTGTGAGATTTTCAGGGAAGAGAGCACTCGAAAAGCGGCTCATACAGAGCGATTGAATCGAACGGAATTTACACCCGGCGGTGATGACTTAAATTCAACGCCAAGCGTTCTGCTTGCGTTTTCGATCCTCGTAACTAAAGGTACGCCGGTTATGAGCGGAAACCCGGAAAACGAATTGAAGCCTCGTCCAGGTGCATGCGATTCGTTCGGATCCGGCACGCAGTGAGCGTTTGCAACGGGTGTTCTAATTTAACGATCAGACAGAAACGGAAAAAGTGAATTTCCTTCAAGTCCTTATACTCGGATTGGTGCAAGGCGCCGCCGAACTTCTACCGGTTTCGAGCTCGGCTCATGTCATTATTGCCGAAAAGCTGATGGGCTTGGACCCGTCGAGTCCTGAGATGACCTTTTTGCTCGTCATGCTGCACACTGGAACGATGTTTGCCGTGATCGTCTATTTCTGGCGGGCGTGGAAGGACCACTATTTTTCAAGTGTTGCGGCGTTCCGGGACGTTGCGATCAACGTGGTGATTGCGACTGTCATCACAGGTGTCATTGGGTTGGCGCTTCAGTGGCTGATTGAAAAGATCTTTCTGAGAGGCACGGAGAAGGCGGAAGTCGAAACGCTCTTTTCACAGCTCCCTCTGATCGGGGTAGCTCTGGTCGCCGCAGGCGCGTTGATCATTTATTCCGGGATTCGCAAAGAACGAAACAGGCGTGGAGGCGAAGTGGATGCTACGCGGGCCTGTTGGATCGGGGCTGTCCAAGGGCTCTGTTTGCCATTTCGTGGATTCTCACGTTCAGGCGCCACGATCTCGACTGGATTGTTGCTGGGCGTGGGGCAACATCGCATGGAAGAGTTCAGTTTTGCTTTAGCGGTTGTCCTGACGCCACCGGTCATTGCGAGAGAAGCCTTGCGACTTCTGAAAGCGCATACCGAGACGACACAACCCTCGCATCTGGCCGGTCTTGCTGTGCCCGGGTTGTTTGGATTGGTTTGCAGCTTCATTGCGGGCTTGCTTGCGCTCCGTCTGCTCTCTCGCTGGTTGGAGTCCGGTCGCTGGAAATTCTTTGGGTATTACTGTCTGCTGGCTGCAGTTGTCGTCTTTGGACTCGCTATCGCGGGCTACTAGATAGGGCGCACAATCTTTTTCTCGACACCAAGCCGAGCCGATCGAAAGTGTTCATGCGATGGAAATGACCGAGCCAGATTCTGATCAGAGCGTCGGAGAGATCTCTGCAGAGGAAGGGAAAGAACTCAAGGTCAGTCCTGTGCAGGCGGCCGAGCTTGAAGCGGGGGACTCTCAGTGGCTTCGCATGGATCCGTCGGTGACGCGGGCTGTTCTATCTAAGACTGAGGAGGAACTGCTGGGCAGTCTCGCAGCCCTGATGCGAAACAAAGTCGAGCACGAAGAAGTCGCGCGCCGGCTCGCCCAAACGGTCGTTGACACGCAGCATGCGAAACAAGATTTAGAATCGGTCAGGATGCAAGTGCGGCGCGCGGAAGAAGAAGTCGCGACGCGCCTCAATGAGCAAGGCCGGGTCAACGAGGAAATTGCCCGTCTGCATGAGGAAGTGGCGAATCTTCAGCAAAAACAGGACGTACACACGGACTTGGTTTCGGAGCTGACGAACAAAACGACTCAGATGCGCCGGTCACTGGATGAGGCGCACGAGAATTTCAAAGCGGTCAAAGAAGCGACGCAGGCCCAGATCGCCACCCATCGGGAAACAGTGGCTCAATTGACCCAGGCGCACTACGAGAAGAGCGCCTTGGAGGAGAGCCTGGTGCCGCTGCGTGAAGAGGTCGATGGACGAATCAGGGCCCGGGAAGCGTTGATCGGAGATGTTGTCATACTTCACGGACATCTGTCCGAACTTTCCACGAAAAAAGAGACTCATGGCGCAGAGATTTCGGCCCTTGAAAATACGCGGTTAGATCTTCTGAGCGATATCGAGTGGTTACGGACCGATCATGGCGCTTTGGTTGGCCAAGTTGAAGATTTGCGTAAAACTGTCGCGCAGCATGCCGATCTGAGCGACCGGCTCAATGCGGGCTTGAACGATCTTCATGCGGAGATTTCAGAAAGGGCAGCAGAACAGCGCCGGTTGCAGCAATCACTGGCAGAGGAGCAGACGCGCGTGAGCGATCTCCTGGTCGCCAAAGGCAACCTTGAGGAATCGATCAAGGAAGCAGGGGACAAGCACCGGGCGCTCCAGGCTGATCTCGCTGCACTCAGTTCTCATCTGGGCGGCCCAGCTGCCAATTCCAAACGAGCGCTCCCGGCTTCCGGCGAGGAAGGGTTGCCGTTGTTGTTCACCGACAACACACAGAAGATAGCGTCGCATTGGGATTCCTACCCGTTGGAAAGCGAGTTTCACACGGATGACAAACTCGATGCGAAGAAGGTCGCTGAACTCGTTTCAGCGTTGCCCGGACTGGATGGCTGCCTGCTGGTAAAGAATCGTGGCGGTGTGCTCGCTTCGCGGCTGCCGGAACGATTCCACGCTCTTCTATCTGTTCCAGATCGAAACTACGAGCTCCTGTTCGATCGTCTTAAGAATAAGCTGGATGATCGATCCATCGATAAGTCCCGTCTTGCGACGTATAAAATCGGGGATGACGCTTTAACGGTCGCGCAATCAGAAAGCATGTTTCTGTTTGCGAATCACAAAGAACCTGCGCTCCGGCCTGGCTTGACCGGGAAGTTGGCCGTAATTGTCGCGGAGGTCGCTAAAATGTATCCCTAACCCGCATTTCTCACCTCCCCGTGAGAAATGCGCCAGATGAACATTCATGAGTTTGAAAAACTTGTGGGTGTCCAGGTTAGCTACTTCGCGGTTACGCTCGTGACGGTGCGGCGGGTTACCTGGTTACCTCGTGTCTTTGGGCCGCGCGGAGGGAAGTCGGCTGCCTGGAATGACTGTTCGTCGATTCGTGATCCTTTGGTGTGCCGGTATCGAAGCCGGATTTCGGTGACAGCGCGATCCGTCAAATACTTGATCTTGGCATTTTCCTGCGCGCAGTTGTAATCACGGTTCATGATCGCGCCTCCAAAAGCGAATCGCTTAAGAAACGTTGCTTTTGCAGTGTTATAGACAAGCGTAAAAATTTTGTCCCGATCGAATATACCGAAATAAATGAGATTCTTGTCGACAAACAGTTTGTCCGGCGGTGGCACCATTTGATAGCGACCCGTCTCCCAAATAAGCAATAACCGATCGAGTGGTGAACAGCGAAAGGCGGTATCAGCTTTCACCTCGTATCCGAGAAATCCTCGCTCCTTGTCGTACGCAATCGCCAGTTCATTGGCCGTCAATTCGCGGACATCGATCTCCTCGGCGGTGGTTAAATGGGTCTTCCGCTTGAATTGCTTGCTATGGGTCGTCACGAGACGCTGCAGATAGTCGATTGCATATTCGGTTAGTTTTTTTAGGTGCTTCTCGACTTCTTTGAGAGCAATCCGGATCTTGAGTTTTTCCTCTTCGTTTTTTTTGAGGTCGAACTTGGAAATCCGCTTGATCTGCAGACTTAAGAGCATTTCGACATCCCCTTGAGTGATATCGCGAACCAGCTGATTTCGAAACGGTTGTAGACCTTTTAAGACAGCCTGCTGAACTTCCTCGTAGGTTTCACATTCTTCAATCAATTTGTAAATCCGGTTTTCGATGAACAACTGGATCAACGATTTCCAATGCAATTCGTCCTGGAGTTCGCTTTGGCGAAGTTCTAGTTCCCGTTTCAATAGGGAGACAAGCCGCTCGGTATTGAATCGGATGATCTCGTCCACATCCATTTGGACCGGACGTTCTCCTTTGATCACCACGATGTTGGAATGGATCGTCACCTCGCACTGAGTGAAGTGGTAGAGTGCAGTGATCGCTTTTTCTGCGTCCTCTCCGGGCGATAGCGTGATCAATATCTCAACCTGTGCAGCGGTGAAATCATTGATCGAACGGATCTTTATACGACGTTTTCGAGCGGCTTCTTCGATCGATGCGATAACAGATTCTGTTGTTGTGCTGAACGGAATTTCTCGAATAACAAGTTTCGAATTTTCGCGCTTTTCGATCTTGGCGCGCAGCTTGATTTTTCCGTTGCCACGATCGTATTCGATTGCATCCATCAAGCCTCCCTGAGGAAAGTCCGGAAGAAGCCTGAATTTTTTGTCCTGGAGGATCGCGATTTGCGCTTTGAGCAACTCGATAAAGTTGTGAGGCAACACTCGAGTGGAAAGCCCGACTGCAATCCCTTCGGATCCCAACATCAGCAAAAGCGGAAGTTTTGCAGGTAGTATCACCGGTTCCCGATTCCTGCCGTCGTAGCTCGGGTTGTACTCGGTCAGCTTCGGGTTAAAAATTTCCTGACGTGCCAAATCCGTAAGCCGGCATTCGATGTATCGGGATGCTGCCGGAGGATCTCCAGTGAACAGGTTTCCGAAGTTTCCCTGCCCTTCAATCAGATAACTCTTGTTCGCAAGGTTCACCAACGCCTCTTCGATGGAGGCGTCCCCGTGCGGATGATACTGCATAGCGTGTCCGACGATGTTGGCGACTTTGTTGAATCGGCCATCATCCTTTTCGTAAAGAGCATGCAGGATTCTGCGCTGGACTGGTTTGAGTCCATCCTCGAGCTGAGGGATTGCTCTGTCCCTGATAACGTACGAGGCGTACTGAAGAAAGTTCTCATTCACGAGATCCTTCAGCGGATCTTCAGGCAGATGCAAAAGTGCAGTATCAGGCGGCATAAAACGGTTCAGGCTGCTTCAGCCTTTGCGCCCCGGCGGAAGAGGCCGAAGCTACGGGTGCATTGCGGGTTAGTGTCACGCTTCGACGACCAGATTCCCCATGATGTATTCGCGGCGCTGGGGGGTGTTCTTGCCCATGTAGAACTGCAAAAGAGGTTGAATGGTGTGCGCATCGTCCACATTGACACGGGTAAGCTTCATTTCTGATCCGATAAACGCCTTGAACTCCGAAGGGGAAATTTCTCCCAGCCCCTTGAATCGTGTCACCTCGCTGTTCCGCAATTTAGTCGTCGCCTCATCGCGTGCCGTCTCCGAGTAGCAGTAAATCGTCGATTTCTTATCGCGCACGCGGAAAAGCGGCGTCTCGAGAATATGGACAAACCCGCGGATGATGATGTCTGGAAAGAAACGGAGAAAACAGGTGATCAGTAGATTTCGAATATGCAGTCCATCCACGTCGGCATCTGTTGCAATGATGACCTTGCCGTAGCGTAATCCTTCGACGGTTTCTTCCACATTCAATGTTCGCATCAAGTTAAAAATCTCGTCGTTCTTGTACACGATGGTCCGGTTGAGGTCCCAGACGTTGAGTGGCTTGCCCTTCAGGGTAAAGACCGCTTGAAGATCGGGATTGCGGCAACTGGTGATCGACCCGGCGGCGGATTGGCCTTCGGTGATAAATATCATCGAGTCGCTCCCCGCTTGCTTTTCAAGATTTAAATGAACCCGGCAATCCTTGAGCTGCGGGATTCGAAGTGAGATTGCGGCTGTTCGTTCCCGCGCAAGTTTGCGCACATCCTGCAGCTCTTTTCGCAGCCGACGCGTTTCATTGATCTTCAGTAAGAGCCGCTCCGAAATCTCCGGGTTGCGATGGAGAAGGCTGATGACTGTTTCCCTCACTTTGTTGACGAGGTCGCCTCGGATTTCTGTATTTCCGAGTTTGTTCTTCGTTTGAGACTCGAACAACGGATCCTGGAGCCGGATGGCAATCGCCCCGACCAGTCCTTCGCGCACGTCATCCCCATCGAATTTTGATTTCGTGAAATCGTTGATCGCCTTCAGCATCCCTTCACGGAAAGCGCTCAAGTGCGTACCACCATCAGAGGTGTACTGACCGTTTACGAACGAATAATGGTCTTCTGAAAGCCGGTTTGTGTGCGTGAATGCAATCTCCAGCATCTTCTCCCTGAAGTGCACAATCGGATAGATCGGTTCTTCCCGGACCTCTTCCTCCAGGAGGTCTTTCAAACCGTTTGCCGAAAAGTAGACCGTGCCGTTCCACGAAATCTTCAGGCCGGCATTGAGGAATGTGTAAAGACGAATTCTTCGAGCAATGTGTTCGTCTCGAAACCGATAGTCCTTAAACATTTTTGGATCCGGCTCGAACCGAATTTCGGTCCCATCCGGTTGCGTTTGTTTGCCTTTCTCCTGCGACTTCAGTTTTCCGCGTTCAAACTCAGCTCGAAAAAACTGCCCATCTCGGAAACTCGTGACGACAAAACTCACGGACAGCGCGTTAACGGCTTTCGTACCGACCCCGTTCAATCCGACGCTGAATTGAAAGACGTCATTGTTATATTTTGCCCCGGTATTGATCTGTGAAACGCATTCGATCACTTTGCCGAGCGGGATCCCGCGTCCATAGTCACGAACGCGGACAAGGGACCCGTCGACTGTGACATCAACCTGACGACCGAATCCCATGATGAATTCGTCAATCGCATTGTCGATTACCTCCTTCAGGAGAACGTAAATGCCGTCGTCATGATGTGCGCCATCCCCAAGACGACCAATGTACATGCCGGTGCGTGTACGAATGTGCTCCAGGGACGAGAGCGTCTTGATTTTGCTTTCGTCGTAATCATGGTTCCTTTGCGGCATAAAAAGTGTCGCTAGCTCAACATCGCTTGGAGATATTACGAAATGGAGAGCGGTGCAGGCTAGTGTTGCTGCGGTAGATCCTGCATACGCCGCCAGGCGGAAACGACCGCCGGATCGTTAATATACTTGACCAACAGATCCCCGAGTCTCTCCGCAAGATCGAGGTCCTCCTTGGCAAAGAAGTTGAAACGCTCGATTGCCTTTTGGCATAGGGGTGGGGCGTTTTCAATATTTCCCTGATCCATTTCGAATACGGCACGGTCAAGCGGCGCCATTTGCCGACGCCAGTAAATCGTTTCATCAACGTACTGATTGATAACGTCAACAGCCTGTTTAGAGTCTGAAACAGTATTAGCGCGCTTCTCGATCGTCCGCAGCATCGCAATGTGAGCATCGATCACTCTGGCGTAATCGTCGCAAATATCGCCAACCGCACTGCCAACGGTGACGAGAAGCACAACTAGCGCCAGCGCTCGTACGCAGACCGCAGTTAACATTGTGTGGAGCGTGCTCAAGAGAAACTATGTAACAATCGTACTGACTCCATTGACTCAATGCTCTCTACGCCAAGTTTTCACCGGATTTAAGTTTAAAATCACGATTACTTCACGCCTTTTCCGGAATTACCTGTCTATGAAGCGAGCGGGACAAACCGCGTAGGGGCAGCTTGGGCGGTCATTTGGACAAAAGAATGCTCTCCGCCAGTTCGCTGAGTTGTGTTGTATCGTGTGAGGAAGATAATGCAATGCGTATACGTGCCGCACCACGTGCGACGGTCGGGTAACGAATTGCCGGTGCAAGGAAACCGTGGGCACGCAGTGCTTCTGCCACGATCAGAGTACGATTTTCGTCGCCGATAATCAGCGGAAATATCGGACCGGTCGCACCGATTGGATTCAGAGATCGAATCGCCGGGGACTCGCTAAAGAGTCGGCAGTTGTGTCGAAGGCGCAGCCGTAACTGTTCTCCCTCCTGTGAACGCACAATCTCAAGCGCTGCCGAAGCTGCGGCGGCTGAAGAAGGAGGTAACGCAGTGGAATAGATGAAACTGCGCGCCTTGTTGACAAGCAATTGGATCAGCGACTCTGGTCCACAAATAAATCCACCACTTGAACCGAGCGCTTTGCTGAGAGTTCCCATTTGGATGTCGATTTGATTTGTGAGCCCGAGTGCGGCGATAAGACCTGCGCCGTTCGATCCGACAATCCCGGTCGCATGAGCTTCATCGACCATCAGCGAAACCTCGAACTCGTTCTTCAACTCTACAATCGAGGTCAAATCGGCAAAGGTCCCATCCATGCTGAAAATCGATTCTGTCACAATCAATACTTCGCCGGAGGGATAAGTCTGGCGGGCCCATTCGAGATGGTTTCGGAGTTTCGCGATGTCGTTGTGAGGAAAAACGCGCAACGCGGAGCCGGAGAGCTTTGCTCCGTCAATTAGACAGGCATGCGCCAGCTTATCCAAGATTATTACGTCTCCCGGTCCCACAAGGCTCGTGATCGCGCCGACGGCGGCGGCGTATCCACTACTAAAAAGGAGGGATGATTCAGCACCTTTGAAAGCCGCGATCTCCTTTTCCAGCCTGGTGTGGGGCGATTCTGTGCCTGTCACCAGTCTGGATGCTCCCGCACCGGCCCCGAACTCTTCAATTGCGTTGCGCGCCGCCGATTTTACCGCCGGATGCTGCGAAAGGCCGAGGTAGTCGTTTGAGGCGAAATTCACCAGCAACCGGTCATCCAGACGCACATAGGGACCACCGACCCATTCGACGGTCCGGAGTTCGCGAAAAAGGGATTTCTCGCGGAGTTGGTTCAGGATTTCGTCGTAGGAAACCATTTGAATATTCACTAAGGCAGCAAAATTCCCCGGCTACATCGGAATCAGCAGCTACCGCTCACCGCCGAGTTCGCGCGCGCGTTCGGAGGCAGCCCGGACGGCAGACATGATCGTGTAACGCAGTCCGTGGGATTCCAGAGACTCGATACCTGCCATCGTTGTCCCCCCAGGACTCGCAACCATTTCTCGTAACTCCGCCGGGTGAAGCTTTGTGGACCGAATCATTTCTGCCGACCCGAGCACCGTCTGGATCGCAAGTTGCAGTGCGATATCTCTTGGCAACCCCATCATCACGCCTCCGTCCGCGAGGGCTTCGACGAAAGTAAAAACGTACGCTGGACCGCTCCCGCTCAGACCTGTAACCGCGTTCAGGACCGGTTCTCGAACCCGAAATACAATCCCGACTGCCGAGAATAGCTTTTCCGCGACTTCCGCATCAGCTGGTGTCGCATGGTCGCCGACCGCGTAAGCCGTCGCTCCACGCATGACCAGAGAAGGCGTATTCGGCATCGCGCGGATGACTCTTGTTCGGTGGCCCCCGGCCTCTTGCAGGTCCTGGAGTTTGACCCCGGCGGCTACCGAAATCAGAAGTTTTCCGTCCAGGTCCTGCCGGACTTCTCGAAGAAGTTGGACAGAATCGAGCGGTTTTGTCCCGAGAACGATCGTGTCCGAAAGTTGGACAAGCGTCTTCGGCGAAGGCGCCTGGGAGAGTTGATACTTTTCGACATCCTCCTGGATCGTTTCCGGGTGTCGATTAACGACGACGATCTGCTCTGGCTTGCACGCGTCCGCCTGCAACATCCCTTTCACAAGAGCGGACGCCATTTTACCGAAACCTAGAAAACCAAAAATCATGATGACGGGGAACCATCGCTTCACTAACCGTTTCGTGGAATGTCTGCAAGCCTTTGAGGTGGAAGGAGTGCGCAGAGGAGCGGAAGAGGACACAGAGGATTGGATTGACCACAAAGGCGCAGAGGGCACAGAGATTTGGAATTTTTGGGTCCGGCTCCGGACCAGAGCGATGTCGCGTTGAACTCGCTGCAGAGACATGTACGCGCAGAAACCGCCAGAAGGTTCGGAAATTCAAAGTAAGCCCTTACAGGTCTAATTCGGGGTGCCCTTCCCCAGGCTTACGACGTGGGCTGAGGGAACAGTCCACTTGGTGGCATCTCCCATAATAGTAACATGAAACTTATCTAAGTGCTCTTTATTTATGTCCCATTAGAGGATTTAGCCAACAATCCAATTGCTTTATCAAAAAAACAATAAGATAGAGCTTATTAAATGAGAGACGAAACCTCAGCGGAAATATTGCTGACAGCGACAACTTTGCGCCGCGGCGTTCACCGGTTTGTGCGTCGGCTCCGGGCGGAGCGATCGGCTCATGATCTAAGCGGATCGAAGCGAAGTATACTGGGTTTGCTTTTCCACGAAGGACCGCTCACCGCTTCGGATCTGGCCGCAGCGGAACGTGTCCAGCCACAGTCGCTGACACGGCTAATCGCGGAGCTTGAGGCGAGTGGACTGATCGCTCGGAGGCCCGATGATCTGGATCGCCGGCAGTTGTGGATTGAAATCACCCAGAGCGGACAAGAGTTGCTGGCTAGCGATGCGCGCCGGCAAGACTCCTGGCTTGCGTCCGTCCTGGTATCGCGTCTCACGCCGGTGGAGCAGAAGGTTCTTTCTCTGGCCGCTGAACTGATAAGCCTCCTAGCCAAGGCGGATTCTTTACCGGCAGCAGAAGTGGAGAAGTGATCGTGAATATCTTTCCTCGTTGGGATCCATTTGGACAGATCCGAGTTCTGGCGAACCGGTTGCCTGGGCCGGCGTCGATCTGGGTCATCGCCCTGGTGATTGGAGTCGTTCGATTTGCGTTCGCAGGCCGCTATGACGCTTTTCGCAACGAACTCTATTTTATTGTTTGTGGGCGTCATCTTGATTTCGGTTTTGTTGATCAACCACCGCTTATCCCGGCTCTCGCCGCGATCACGCAACTGTTCGGCGACAACGTCTGGTTGTTACGGTTTCCCGCGGTTCTCGCGGCAATCGGACTTGTGCCTCTGACCGGATTATTCGCGAAACTTCTTGGAGGTGATCGTACTTCCGCATGGATAGCTGGCCTCGCGGCCGGGATTGCACCCGGACTCATCGCTCTCACGACCACGTTGGGAACGTCGACCTTCGAACCGATGGCATGGACCGGCGTAGCCTATCTTCTGGCAGTTGCAATTATTCGGGAGAACGAGCGTGTTCTTCCGTGGGCAGGTGTTATCGCTGGCACGGCCCTTGAAGCGAAATACGGCATTGCGCTCTGGATCGTTGCTCTTGTCATTGGTGTTGCAACGACTTCGCCTCGTCGTCTGCTCGTTCGGAAATCTTTTTGGGTTGCCGCACTTTTGGCAACGGCGATCGCTGCGCCAAGCGTTCTGTGGCAGGCGACACATGGTTGGCCGTTCCTCGAACTGCACCTCCATCGCGTCGCCAGTGGTGCCAATTTTACGGGGGCACCGCTGGATTTTGCCTACGGACAAGCAGTCGCCATGAACGTCTTGCTATTCCCGCTCTGGGCGACCGGCGTGATTGCGCCATTTTTCCTGCAAAAAGTGAGAGCCGCTCAATTTCTTTCCGTCGCATTTGTCGCTGTCGCGGTGGCCACTGTCGCCGGACATGGCAAGGATTACTATCTGTTCCCCGTTTATCCGACGATGTTTGCTGTCGGATCGGTGGTGATTGCGGACATCAATCCGTTGCTGCGGAACATATGGATGGGTGCAGCGACGGTCGTTTCACTGGTTCTGGCTCCAATCGCATTACCGATCTTGGAACCAGCTCTTCTCGCGCGCTACATCGCTCGCACGCATTTGGCACCTCCGCCGGAAGAATCTGCGGCGGTTGGCGCGCCCTTGACCCAAATCTTTTCCGATCAACTTGGCTGGAGGTCTCTGGAGGAACAGGTCGCGAACATCTATCGCTCGTTGCCGGAGACAGAGAAGCAAAGCGTCGTGATCCTCGCTGCAAATTACGGGGAGGCAGCCGCCCTGGAGGTGTATGGACGGAAGGATAATCTTCCGCGCGTCTATTGCGGCGAGAATCAATATTTTCTCTGGGGTAACGGAGGTCCAAACGAGAGCGTCATTATCCACGTGAATGGAGATCCAGGACGGTGGCGTCGATTTTGCCAATCTGTCGAAATTGCCGGAGAATTCGGAACGCCATACGTCATGCCGTATGAAAATGATCGCCCAATATTTATCTGCACCGGGTTGCGCCATCCGCTCTCTGAGATTTGGAACCGTCTCAAGCGATTTGAATGATCGTATGTTACAACAGAGCCATGAGACTGGCTCGCGTCCTCGGTAACTGGCCGTAAGCTTCGACGAGTTTGTCTGCGGCCGAATGGAGGTCCGGGGTATACAGACCCAGACACTTGCAGAGTTCGGACTCGAAAAAGTGAACTCCCCGTATATCCGGGATTTGTCTGTCGATGTATCCCAAAGCACGCAAAAGCAATCGATAAAGATCGGGTGCGGGATCTTCCAGGCCTGAGACGCTTTCGATCAATTCGACGAAGTAAGCGCCGGCAGACGTTTTAATGTAATTTTTGCGAATTTCTCCAAAAGGGGACTTGATAGAAACTTCGCGCAGTCCGTGTATCTCCGATTTGCGAGAAAAAGTGAGTAGCATTTCGCAATGGAAAAATAGATCCAGCTTCCCTGCGAACGGGCTGTTCGGGCGCAACGCTCCTTTCGCAATCGTCTTCGTCTTCCCGTGGAGATCAGTGAACCAGACCAGAATCAGGCTCGTCTCTGAGAACCTGATTCGCCTGAGCAATATTCCGTTCAGGAGCTCGGGCACCGATTCACTTTCGAGGTGGCGGAGGCGGGGGGATGGAAAGTGCCCGATGGTGAACCGCCAGTGCCGCCTCCTTGACCGCCTCGCTCATAGTTGGGTGAGCGTGAATCGTTTTGCCGAGGTCCTCTGCGCTCCCGCCGAATTCGATGACAGACACAACCTCTGCAATCAGTTCCGATGCTCCAGAGCCAATAATTTGAGCTCCCAACAACCGGTCCGTTTTTTCGTCAGCTACGATTTTTGCGAAACCGAGTGCTTCGTCGTTGGCGAGTGCCCGGCCGTTGGCAACGAACGGGAATTTGCCAACCTTCACTGATTTGCCTTGTTGTTTTGCAATATCCTCGGTGAGCCCAACCGAGGCGGCCTCGGGGTTTGTGTAGACGATATTTGGAATTGCGTCGTAATTCATGTGTCCTGCTTTCCCGGCGATCCTCTCCGCACAAGCGACGCCTTCGTCTTCTCCTTTGTGGGCAAGCATCGGACCCTCAATAATATCGCCGATTGCGTAGAGACCGGGAATATTTGTTCGGTACTGCCCGTCGACTGCAACGCGTCCGCGTTCCGTCAATTTGAGCCCCAGATCTTTCGCGACTGCACCGTCTGTAAATGGTTTACGGCCCACAGCGACAAGAACCTTGTCGGCGCTGAGTTGAAGTTTCTCACCAGTCTTGCTGAGCGCTTCGACAGTTGCTTTCCCTTCGTTCAGCGTGATCGCCGTCACCGATGTGTCGACATGAAATCGAATCCCATCTGCCTCGAGAGCCTTTTGAAGAACTTGAGTAACGTCTGGATCATAAAAGGCGGCGATCCGCGGTAAAAACTCGATGATTGTGACCTCGGATCCGAGTCGGGCCCAGACGGACCCGAGTTCCAACCCGATCGCTCCGGCACCAACCACAATCAATTTGCTCGGGACTTCGCTGAACGAGAGGGCTTCCTCGCTGGTAACAACTGTTTGCCGATCAATGGTGATGTTCGGCAATTCCGAAGGGGCGCTCCCGGTCGCGAGGACAACATGGTTCCCTTGAAGTTCTTCCTGTGTCCCATCCGGTTTTGTGAGGATCACTTTGCCCGGCGCAACGACCTGTCCCACTCCAAAAAGACGTGTGATCTTGTTCTTTTTCATCAGGAATTCAAGGCCCTGAGTCAGTTGCCGGACGACCGCTTGTTTGCGCGTCATCATTTGAGCAAGATCGAGGGTAATCTTGTCAATTTTCAGCCCGTGTCGAGATGCCTGATGAGATGCGAACTGGTAATGATGGGAGGAGGCCAGCAACGCCTTGCTCGGGATGCATCCAATATTGAGACAGGTACCTCCCAATACATCTCGGTTGTCGATAATCGCCGTGTTCAGTCCAAGTTGAGCAGCTCTTATGGCTCCCGTGTATCCGGCCGGGCCACCACCCACGACGATAAGATCGAAAGAGGACATGCCGGTACGGTTGACTGAAACCGGACGCGGATCAAGAGAACCGGCAATTTAAACTGCGTCGAACACGCGTGATTCCGCTTGTGAGAGATCCAGGCTTGGTTTGCATCCGTCGAGAATCCGACCAGTATTGGCGCATCCCGCGAGCTTCGGCTACGCTGGCCGATGCGTCTCTTAGCGCCTTGGGCTCCACTGCTTGTCTGTCTCTATCTCGGCGCGTGCGCACTTGATCCTGGCGCTGGTCGACAGAGTCGGTCGAATGATCTCGATCAAAGTTTTTGGAACGGAATCCAGAAAGCAGATGTTGTTTATGTCGGAGAAACTCACGACGACCCCGCGACCCATCAATACGAATTGGAGCTGGTTAACGGCCTCCTGAAACGTAGAACGAAATTTGCGATTGGATGGGAAATGTTCGACGAGACTCAACAGGCCGCACTCGATGCTTGGGAGGCTCATTCGATCTCTCTAGACGAGATGCTGGCGAAGACCGATTTCCAGAGGCATTGGGGGATTTACTCGCCCGTGTACGCCCAGATTCTGCGGATGGCCGAAAAAGCGCACGTACCGAACATCGCACTCAACGCGGCGCCCGATCTCGTTCAAAAAGTTGCGCGAGGAACGCCCCTTTCTGCCACAGGGCAAGGGATGCTTCCAACCGGTTTCGTAACGAGCGAACTCGCGTACGAACATTTCCTAGGGATGATGGGGGGACACCCCGGGTTGGGGGAGACGGATCAACGGAGGTTTTTCGCCGCGCAGAATGTTTGGGATCAGACAATGGCGAGCCGGATCCTGGAATTCACACGTCGCAATCCGAATATAAAATTGGTGGTTTTCACCGGACGAGGTCATGTCTCCGATGGCTACGGCATCCCATTCTATGTGAAGCAAAAAGCGACCGTTCGCCAGGTTGTCTTGCTACCCAAAGGCCGTCTCGACTTAGGTCCCGGGCAAAAGATGGTTCAAAATGAGATGTCGCTGAAGGGAACTTTTTCAGAATTGTCACTAATTACTGATTTCATTATTTGATTTCTGTAATCTGTCATGTACACTCTGTCGTCTCAGCATTCCAGTGGAGAATCCATATGAGCAATACAGTTACAAATAATGAAACCAGACTTGGCGGGCCATTCACGTTTCCCGGGACATCCTTCACAGTTCAGCGGATTGGCTACGGTGCGATGCAGCTCGCCGGCCCCGGTGTTTGGGGGCCGCCCAAGGACCCGGACGCTGCCATCGCCGTCTTACGCGAAGCCGTCAATTCTGGCGTCAACCACATCGACACCAGCGATTTCTACGGTCCGCATGTCACCAACCAGATTATCCGGCAGGCCCTGTACCCGTACCCTGCAGGATTAGTGATCGTCACCAAGCTCGGGGCGCGTCGCCCAGCTGACAAGTCATGGCAGCCGGCCATCTCAGCCCAAGACCTGACTGCCGGTGTCCATGATAATTTGCGCAACCTGGGCCTGGAGGCGCTTGACATCGTCAACTATCGCGCGATGGGGTCGGGCCATGGAACTGGAGAAGGATCCATCGGCGAGCAGGTAATGGTATTAGCGGACTTGAAGCGCAAAGGCCTGATCCGCCAAATCGGCCTTAGCAACGTAACGTCCGCTCAGGTGGCCGAAGCGCAGGCGATCACTGATGTTGTTTGCGTGCAGAATAACTACAACTTGGCTTACCGCCATGACGACGGCCTGATTACCGATTTGGCCCGCCAGGGAATTGCGTATGTGCCGTTTTTCCCGCTCGGCGGTTTCTCGCCGCTGCAGTCGTCCACACTGTCGGCCGTTTCGAAGCGTCTCGGTGCAACGCCAATGCAGGTCGCGCTTGCGTGGCTGCTGCACCGTTCGCCCAATGTCCTTTTGATCCCCGGAACTTCGTCGGCCACCCATCTCCGGGAAAATCTGGCCACTGGAGAGCTGAAGCTGTCGTCGCAAATCTTGGTCGAGTTGGACGAGATCGCTGCTGCGAACGTACCGGTAACGAATTGAGATCCGCAGGCTCACTGGTCCCCTTTGCAGAAGACCGAGAGAGCGATCCGCCGTATAGAAAGATTCAAATGCGCCCTGACGACGTCCCACTCACTCGCGATCGAATTCTGGCCACGGCTGAGGAGGTCATCCGCCGGTTCGGGCCGACGAAGGCGACAGTGGTGGACGTCGCGCGAGCCCTGGGTGTGAGCCACGCGGCCGTCTACCGGCACGTGGCGACCAAGGCCGAGCTTCGGGACTTGGTTGTTGGCCGCTGGGTGGAAGCGACAATGGCTCCGCTGCGGGCCATCGTCGCCCGTCCGGGCCCGGCTCCGCAACGCTTACGGCGGCTATTCGATACCCTGATCGCTGTCAAACGGCGACGGGCCGCCGAGGATCCGGAGCTTTTCGCCGCCTTCAGGACGTTGGCGTCCGACGCCCGGTCCGTCGCTGCCGCTCACGTCAACGAATTGGTTGAGCTAGCTGCGGCGGTCATCCGCTCTGGTGTGAAGGAAGGCACATTTCGCACCGTCGACCCCGTGGCTGCGGGCCGGGCTGTGCTCTTCGCCACCGTCCGGTTTCACCATCCGGTCCACGCTGCAGATTGGGTTGATCCATCAATCGACACGGCATTCAACGACGTCTGGCAGTTGCTGATGGACGGGCTGTGCAAATCTGCGGGTTAGTCTGAACAGGCCCGAGTTTTTCAAACTTGTGGAAGTATTCATCCGGTTAGTTCCGCGAATCCGGGTCGACGGTTTTCCCGCCATCTGTGGAGCTCTGAGCCGGAGAATTTGAGGCGAAGCTGTGGAGGTCGTAGATCCGGCCCCAAGGACCTTGTGCGACGAGACGGCAGGCTTGTTCCCATCCTTTCTCTGAATCAGGGTAGTTTTCCTCTTCAAAAGGGCCCCAGAAAAGATAATCGACCCCCAATTCTTTGGCGATGTTTTGCCATCCCGCTTCCGAATTCATGAGGAGAGTAAATTTCTCTTCGATCGGCCGATAGTTCAGGCCGTGGCTCCAGAGATGCCCAGGGAACCCCAGAACAACCCGGTGTCCGTTGACAAGTACCGGGTGATTATAAGTCGGAAACGTGGCAAATACGGTGCTCGGGGGAAAGGACCGGGTCGCCTCTGCAACCTGCTGCCATTCCGCGGCACTCCCGATACTATACCCTTCGGGATTGGCGCAAATGCCGCCGACCAGACTGATAAAACCGGAAAAGAAAAGCCCAGCCATTGCCGGGGCTCTCAACCAGGGACTCCACTTCGCGAAGAACGCCTCCCATAGGCAGAACATCATCACCAGATATGCCCAGAAAAAGAGTTTGGTGTTATCCCATTCCCAAGGGGCGAACTTAATAAGCGAACAGGCAAGGAAAACAGCCGCCGACGGAAAAAACAACAACCTGATTTTGTTCCGGGCGTCGCGCTCCAGCGGTTTGGCGGGAATTAATAGATAGACGAGCAATGCAAGGCACGCCGGAATAAACAGCCCGAAGTTATTGAGCCAGAACCACCATGGCGATTCTTTCGGACTGGCCATCCATCCAATCTTCCACCCGATTGCGCCAGTCTTCGCGAATCCGGTGACAAAGTAAACGCAGAGCGTTGCCGGGATAAGCGAGAGCAAGACCAGGCGGAGGAAATGCGCACGCCAATTCGGATCACCGAACAGAAACCACCAAAGAATCAGGAATGACAAAAATAGAAATGTATGAAGATGAAACAACGGCATCGTGCTGTAGAGAAGCCATTCGACCCATGCAGGGAGACCTTGTTCTTTGCGCCGTTCCAGAAATGTCGTTTTCCAGTGATGCAACAGGAAAATTCCGGCCGGAATCGCGTAGAGCAATCCGCGTTGCGTAACGAACAATGCCAGGGGAATCGATTTCCATGCGACTTCCGTCTGGTAGTCCTTCAGCGCGAATGACTGAAAAAAAAGAAATCCAGCCAGCCCTCCATTGAACAGGAAGGTAGCGACGCCGAACGACCCGTTGAAAAGGTAAAGAGCGCGCAGGGTAAGGAGAGACCCAAGGAATCCAACCAGGACAATTCCAAGTTTCGGCTCAATGCCGATGAGTTTGAGCTCAGAATTGAAAAGGTTCAGACCGATCGGATAGCGCAATTTGTCGAAAGCGAAGATCGGATTTTCCGGCCAGAAATGGGGACTGGTTGCGAGATAGTTAATGTGCGTCAGGTGAAGACAAATATCTCCCAGATTGTTCGGGGAAATCACTCTGATCTGGTCGTTAACGACAAAAATTACCTGACTGAATTCTCTGACGGCGAACAGCACGAATAAGGTGCAGATCGCGAACGCAACGTATCGGTATTTATCCGGTGTGCCTGGCAACGGCTGGCGCTTATGAAAATATAATGGCAGGGCGGCGATGATGGCTCCAACGATCAACGCAACAGCAGAACTCGAAGAGGTGAGTCCAAGAGACGAGTAGGCGAAGACCACCCCGAGGAGGGTAGAGATGGCGATCCAACAAAGAGCGACGAGCGAAAGATTCATTCTTTCGGATGCGCTGGGTCGAAGTCGGGATCACGACCGGGAAAAATGTCACGGAATGTTTCGAATCGAAAGTAAGCACGACAGTCGCCCATACCGTCGCGAAGTTGGAAATCGACAGTGAAATAACGGTCTTTCAGATGCTTTTCCAATTCACCGGCTTTGTCTTCGTCGATCGCCATAAAGTCGGCATCGCAGTTTTTTGGCCACTCGTCCTCTCGGCCGTAATAACCAATCTTGGAAATATCCCCTAGAACCCACGGGATTGGATAGTAGCTCGCCAAATAAATTGCGCCAGTAAGGTTTCGCTTTGCCTGCGGATCTTTAGCCACTTTTTCCAGAATCGGATCGATGAACTTGTGATAGTCGCGGACGGTCTGGACGTAGACGTACAATTCCTTCGGATTGTCGTATCGAACAAAATTCAAATCGTACGATTCCCGGGAAGCTTCGGCTAACAGAGGGATCCCCACCACGGCCGCCACGACGGGGTGAATTCGTTTCGCAAGAAACTCCAACAAAGCTCCTGCCAAAAAGAGAAAGGGCCATGCAATCGAGATGATGCACCAAGGCGTCTTGTAAGGAACGATGCTATAGGCGAACAACACGGCCAGACTGTAAAACGCGAGAAAACGAAGCGCAGGCTGGCCGCCGAATAGAAAACGCAAAGAGAATATCAGCCCGGCTAAACCAAACCACTCGTAGGTAAGTAGCAGACGCACCCAATACCAGTTCAGTTTGAGTGCGGCCAGCCGGTGAAAACCGGGCAGACTCTCCAAAAAAGGGGGAATCAAAGGGAACAGGTCGAAGGTCGGTTTCCCGTGTCCTGCTGAGTCAATCCCTGTTTTGGTCCATGGGAGGAACGCCTCGTAGAGGCCTTTTAAACCGCTCCAATGGAGAAAATTTCCTGAATAGAAAAACACGATTAAGAAAACGCCGATCAGTATCGCGGCTGCAATCTGCTTTGCCGGCAAAGCTCCGGTGGGTTGGATCGGTTCTTCGCGCTTCGAAAACCGGTCTAAGAGGAGCAAGATGCAACCTGCACCGGCAAATGCCACAACATGAATAATGTAGGTTTCTTTGGTCAGAATCATTCCAGTCAAACCGAGAATTAGCCCCCAGAAATACCTTGCTCTCCTCGAGGTCCAGACACCGAGAATCCCCCAGCAGGTCACCGTGAGAAAAAAGACCATCCAGGATTCGTGAATGGAATAACGATTGTAAAATATGAATCCAGGTGAAAGAGCCATCCCGAGAGCGGCAAGATAACAAATGGTCCTGCTGAAGAACGGCCTGAAGAGAAACATCCAGAAAATGGTGAACAGGCTTGCCAGAACAACCGGAATGCGCAGAGCCCAGAGATTGCGCCCCAGCAGGTTCAGCGAAACAAACAGAACGTAAAAATGCAACGGTCCATGGTAGTTCGTCGGGTCATAAGCGTAGTAGCCGTTTTGCGCCATTTGATCGCAGAACCATCCGTTGATTCCTTCATCAAAATGAGGCGGCTTGATGTCGAGTTGGGCGAAGCGGATCACCGCTGCAAGGAGCAGTATGAGCGTCGGAAATAGAAGTTGACGTTTCGCCATTCTAAGCCTTTAGGGAAGAGGCGCAGATATATATGCGAAGACAGCAACATGTCCAACGAGATTCGGCCTCTCCTTTCACTTGTTATTCCCGCCTACAATGAGGCAAACCGGTTGCCAGCGACTCTCCAGCGAATCTGTGAACATCGTCGGTCGTGGAATTTTCGGAATGAGATCATCATTGTTGTTGAACCAAGCGAGGACGGAACTCTTGGTTTGGCCGAAGCCGCTGCAAAGTCCAACCCCGACCTCATTGTCCTGACCCATCATGAGAGACGAGGCAAAGGGTTTGCAGTCCGAAGCGGAATGCTCCGTGCGCGCGGCGAATGCATTTTTTTCACAGACGCAGATCTGAGCACGCCTCTCGAGGATTTGGATTCCGGACTCATGAGATTTCGTAAAGACCGGACAATCGACGTGCTTGTCGGGAATCGGCAGCATCCTGATACCCGCATTTTGCAGCGTCAAAATTCCTCGCGCGAATGGATGGGGAAGATCTTCAACCGAATCGCTCAGGTGATGACCGGGTTGCGGATTCGCGATACGCAGTGTGGGTTCAAGGGGTTTCGACAGCGGGCGGCAAAGGAGATCTTCAGCAGGCAGCGGTTAGATGGATTCTCGTTCGATGTCGAGGTTCTCTCGCTGGCAAAAGCGATGGGCTTTAAAATGGTCGAGATGCCGGTGCACTGGACAAATTCACCGGCCTCCAGCGTACGCGTTTTGCATGATAGTGCGAGAATGCTCGGCGACCTGTTCCGAATTCATCGAATGGTGAAGAAGACTTTGTACGAATATCCGTACCATAGACAGGTGACCTGACTTCAGGGCGTTGGAGTCAGTCGCGCGAACACCGTTTTACCGCGGATCACCGCGACTAGCTGGTAACGGTCTTCGATAAACTTGGTCAGTGCCGCGGCCCAATGGGAAAATCGCGATTCTTCGGTCCCATTAATTTTCCAATCGTCAATCACAATGACTGCCGGTCGAAATCTTTCGATCCTTGCAATCTCCATTTGCTGCCAATCTGGAGGGTGGACCATATCATCCACATAAAGGCTCGATTGGAACGTTGGCCTGGCGGTAATGAAATTTACCCCGGGCAAGTAAGGATAACAGACGACGTAATCCTTCTTCGAGCTGTTTAGAACGGTGGCTTCGAAGAGCGAATTGATCTCGTCGAATTCTGAACGATTGAGGAAGACATCCACTCCGTTTCCGCCACGAAATTCCGCGCTTCGATTCATGCGGACCAGAATTGTTCCGCCATACGGACTGACAAACGCCAGGCTGACGTAGGCGATTTCGGCTACCGCGATGGCCGTCGCAAAGATGATCGAGACGCCCGTCTTGCCAATACTGGACCAAAGAATCCATCCGGCTGCGGTGACTGCAACCAGTCCACCATTCATGAACTCTATCAGGTGCGGTAGATCGGGCCGGAAAAAGAAAAATTGTGGGAAAGCGCATAAGCACCCGGCCAGCAGAGCCGAGAATAACAGCCAGCGGTCAGTGGAAATCTGCTTACGCAATGCGAGGAAAATTCCAGTAATTCCCAAGAGAAAGATCAACGTAGGAGGGATGTAGGTCGAAAACGCCAGTAATCGTTTCTCAAACGAAGGGGACTTCAAAAAGATCTCCTGGAACGAACGTCGTCGCAAGAGAGTCGACGGTTTCTGCACCGGGCTCCCTGGAGTCGGAGTGACCGGGCTCGGATTCGGATTTTTGGCTGCGAACAACTGCCAGTGTGCTGTGACAGGAGCGGCGATCACGGCCGCAACGTCGGAGTACTGTTCAACGAATCCCTGAAGAAATCGCCGATGTTGAGCATCATACACAAACGGCAAATGGATTGCCACGGTTCCAAGAATCAGATAGCTCGCCACGACGAGATTGGGAACGAGTGCGCGATTCAGCAAAATCGCCTGCAAGAGCATCACGAAAAACCAGACAACCGTGAAAAAAATTCCTATATCGATTCGGATGAGATAGGTCGTGCCGAGTAGAAGTCCGGCGCCGATGCTGATTAGCGGCTTGCGTTGGCTCGTGAGGAAAAGGGTGATCGCGAACAAGTTCGCAAGCACGAGAAACGGAATATAGGCTTTGAAATATTGTCCATTGATCGCCAACACCAGAATTCCCTGAACAAGCCCAAGCCAGAGCGGAGCATCGAGCCGGCGAAGCAGAAGAAAAGCGATTAACCCGGATCCGGTTGAGATTGCGCAAAAATACGCCCGCATACACAAGAGATTCGGGCCGAAAATCCTGAAGAGGGCGCTGATCGGGTAGAACCAGAGCACGTTATATCCGGTTATGACTTCTCGAAAAGGTCGTTCGCCATGCATCAGCCGCTGGCTGATCAGCGCCACATTTCCTTCGTCCGCGAGATTGAGTCCGTACCGGTAGATCAGGCTGTAGTAGAAAACCGCGAATAGGATCAGAACCGCTGCAGCAATGAGGTTATTTCTTCCTCGATTCAGTGCATCCATTGTGAAATTTGCGGACGGCAGGAGGCTGACCCCTTTTGATTTTCGCGAGAAATGATGTAACGCTGAGATTTGTAAGTATGACGAGAACAATCGATCCCAATACCACGATGACGGAGTTGCTTGCGGAGTACCCGGGTGCTCAACGTGCTCTTTTCCGTGCGTACCACATCGGGGGGTGCGCCAGCTGCGGATTTAGTCCGACTGAGACACTGGCCTCTGTCTGCGCGAGGAACGATAACCTGCCCGTAGAGGAGGTCGTCACGACGATTCTTGCCGGACACGAAGCGGATCAAAAGATTGAGATTGCCCCCGACCAAGTCGCTGAACGACTCAAATCGGGTGAACAGCTCCGGTTGATCGATGTTCGCAGCAGAGAAGAGTGGGATGCGGTTCATATCGAAGGATCAACGTTTTTCACTGAGGATCTCATGAGCACGATGATGTCCGATTGGCCGAAAGAGAGTGAAGTCGTTTTTGTCTGTCATCACGGCGTGCGGAGCCTGGATGCGGCGGCGTTTTTTGTCGGGCACGGATTTCAGAATGTTCGTTCCATGACAGGTGGCATCGATGCGTGGAGTCTGGAGGTCGATCCCGATCTTCCGCGCTATCACATGGAGTAAATGAATGAATCCAGTAGATGATTTTGGCAACAGGATTGCAGAAGCAATCAAGCATCCGAAGAATCTTGGGGAGATGAGCGGAGCGGACGCCGTCGGGACAGTCGGAAGCGAGGATTGCGGCGACATGTTGCGAATGTGGGTAAAATTTAAGGAAGTCGATGGCAAAAGGGTGATCGACAAGGCGACGTTCCAGACGTTCGGGTGCGGGACGGCCATTGCCGTGGCAAGCGTTGCGACGGAGCTGATATCGGGTAAAACGGTTGAAGAAGCCCTTACGATGAGCAGCGAGGATTTGTCGGCTCCCCTTGGAGCGTTGCCTCCGCTGAAGATCCATTGTGCGCAGCTTGTGGAAGAAGCGTTGCGATCGGCTCTGGCGCCCGGCGTGGAACCGAAGGCGGAAAAGAATGTTGCTCCGACGCTGCTTCAACGAATGCAATCGCCCACGCAGGAAAAGAAGAAAATAATTTTAGGACCCTCGAATGAATAACAATCACGAAATCGAGCTGAAACAAGATTGCGAAGCGATCCAGATTCCGGCAGGGCTGAAGACGACGATACCAGCTGGAACGACCGTTATCATCACTCAAAGCTTAGGCGGCAGTTACACCGTCGCATGCGATTACGGTTTGTTCAGAATCAGTGAAGAGAACGCGGTTGCGCTTGGAATTGAACCGCCAAGCGTCGAAGAGAAAACGGAGAAGTCGGATCAGCATGTCGATGAAGAGGATGTCTGGGAACAACTTCGCACGGTGTATGACCCGGAGATTCCAGTAAACATCGTGGATCTTGGACTTGTTTATGATTGCCAGGTAGTCAAGGAGCCGTCAGCAGGCACAAAGGTTGAGGTGAAAATGACCCTGACCGCACCGGGGTGCGGTATGGGGCCGTCCATCGCGCAGGATGCACGATCCAAGATCCTCACGATCCCGGGCGTCGACGATGCGGACGTGGAGCTGGTCTGGGATCCGCCCTGGAATCAGCACATGATCAGCGAAGCCGGCAAAATGAAGCTCGGCCTGATTTGACGAGTATCAAGGCAGTCCGCAAGCCGCCGAGAAGTGCAATAGCACATTTTTCCGGCTAAGGAGTTGATTTTCGCCAGCGTCAGCGTAGCTTCCGCCCCTTCACTTCAGAAGAGCAATTTATGTCACAACACCACAGTCTGAAAGGCGCCAGCACCATCATAGCAAAACGGAACGTGCTAAAGCGGTTCGAGAGAGTCGAATTGCTGAAAAAGCGCGGGGTGTTCAAGCCGGGCGATAAAGTCATCGGTTTGCCAAAGACCAAGCCGGACGCGTAGATGCGGCTGAATCGATTTCTCGCGCTGGCCGGGATCGCTTCCCGGCGAGGCGCAGAGGAGTTCATTCGCGACGGGCGAGTGAGCGTGAACGGCGCTGTCTGTGTCGATTTTTCAACTCAGATTACTCGGACCGATCACGTTAAGGTCGAAGGCAGGCTCGTTCGAGCCAGCGAATACGTCTATTTATTACTGAACAAGCCACCGGACTATCTGACGACCCGGTCGGACGAAAAATCGCGAAGGAGCATTTACGAATTGCTCCCCCGAGGGCTGCCGAAGCTTGCGCACGTCGGGCGATTGGATAAAGAGTCGGAGGGCCTGCTGTTACTCACTAACAACGGTGATCTGGCGTTTCAAATCACCCATCCAAAATTTAAACTGGAAAAAGAGTACCTGGTCACGCTCGATAAGGAATTTGACTTCAGGGACGCTCCCAAGACCAAACAAGGAGTCTACCTTGCTGAAGGTCGCGCGAGATTCGATTCGATCGTGAAGGTGAACCCGCAGCAGATCCGAGTCATTTTAACGCAAGGATTAAAGCGTCAAGTGCGTCGCGTTCTCGCAGCGCTTGGTTACAAGGTTCGACGCCTGCAGCGTGTTCGGATCGGGCCGCTGACGGATCGGGGGCTACGGTCAGGAGAAGTACGTTTTTTGACGAGAGAAGAGGTCGATTCACTCACTGCGCGACCCGAGAAGCGTCGCAAACAGAATAACCCGCTACGATCGAGCAATAGAGGGAGCGAGAATCTCATCTCGGGTTAGCCGCGTTAGCCGCGACTCCGAAATTCTTCGCGAGTAAAAGCTTTCGTTCCGGCAAGCCGCTTCCCAAGTTTGAAAACTTGTGAGCTGTTTCAGGCTAGTTGCCGGAGTGCGAATGGATAGCTCGGTTCTCTTGAGCGCTTTTGAGGGCCGAAATCAGGGAATCGATCGATGCTCCAGCCTGTACGGGTTTGACCTGCTGTCGGCGGAACCAGGTCATTTGGCGCTTCGCGTAGCTGCGAGTCTGCCGCTTGATCAGCTCCTTGCACGAAAAAGCATCAAGAGTTCCAGCGACCAACGCCCGGATTGGCTGAAAACCGATGGCCTGTGAGGCAGTTGATCCAATCGATTCGATCGCCGCTACCTCGTCGACGACGCCTTGGTCGAACATCTCGTCGACGCGTCGGTTGATCCTTGAAACGATTTCTGTACGTGTTCTCTCCAGTAGGAGGGAATCGAGCGGAGGGTCTGTCGCCTTCTGCACCAGAGAGGCTGAAAATGGTTTGCCTGACAAAATGCAGACCTCCAGAGCACGGACGATCCGGCGTCTGTTGTGTCGATCAATGCGTTGTGCAGTCACTGGGTCCCGAGCTTCCAGGTCGCGAAGCAATTCAGGCGTCGAAAGAAGGTCCAGTTGTTGTCGCAGCTGGCCGTCTCCCGGCAGCAACGGAGCGATTGCGCCCTCCAGTGCCTTCAAGTAAAAACCGGTGCCGCCGACCACAAGAGGGACAACGCCGTGATGATTGCAGTCACCGATGACATGGCGCGCGAGGAGAGCGTATTTTTGGGCGTCGCATGCTTCCGCAAGAGGCAAGATACCGACCAGATGATGCGTGGCTGACGCCAATTGCGAAGGAGTGGGTTTGGCAGTGAGGATGTCCAAACCCTGGTAGATCTGAAACGCATCACAGCTGACAATTTCGGTATTCAGCTGTTGCGCAATGCGGATTGCCACCTCGGTCTTTCCGACCGCAGTGGGCCCGGCAAGTACGATGTATCTCAGTTTGTCCATGGAGAACAAAAGACCCGCGTTCTGCAAGAGAACGCGGGCCATTCGAAGCAGCAAAGGCTTCGATCAGATCAATCAGGCTGCCCGCTCCATATCTGGAGTTTTGGCACCGCTCACGACCAATTTTCGGCCCAGGAACTCCTTGTCGTGAAGTTCTTGAACCGCCCGTCGTGCTTCTTCGATTGTAGTCATCTGAACGAACGCAAAGCCTTTGGAACGTTGTGTATATTTGTGACAGACGACCTCTGCATTTTTGACTTGGCCAACGCCATTAAACAGCTCGAAAAGATCGCTTTCCGTAGCATCGAATGACAAATTGCCGACGTACAGCTTGGGCGAAGTGACCTCCACCAGTTCCGGCTTGCGGCTGACCTTTTCTTTTGCCGGCGCACTGGGAGCAGGCTTCTCTCCTTGAACGGGAGATTTCTCGGGAGAACCGCTGAAAAAACCGACGATACGCTGCCACAGAGTCGGTTTGGGTTTTGGATTTGGAGTAACTGGCGTCGCTCCGCGGTTCGATCGTCTCCGCCGTCCGCGACGAGATCGTCGTCCTTGGTAATGCATTGATTGGGATTTCATTGGAACACAATTCTGAAGTTCACAAGGCGAAGGGCATGCACCACGCACACTGAGAAAGAACAGTTTGGGCTGAAGTTAACCCTTAACGCCCAAGACCTTCACCACAACTTCCGGGAGCGCTCGAGCACTTTTGGAGATTGAGCGCGTTTAGCCTATCCCATGAACAGTCTACCGAAGTCGCCTGGCCAATAGGGAAAGAAACCTGACGCGATGCAGTGTGAATCCCAAACAGGTTCGGAAGCGCACAACATCTTCAAGCACGAAATCTCCCGTGTTACGCCCGTTATATACTCGACGCATCCAGGTACGGCAACTCTTTAGCCCGAAAATCTCAAGCCATCCGTCCGCAGCAGTTCTTGTATTTTTTGCCGCTGCCGCAAACGCAAGGATCGTTACGTCCAACTTTTGAGGTCTCTCTTCGTTGGGCTGGAATGACGAGTTCGAGTTCGTCTCCGTTCTTCTCGTGAGGTTCCTCGCGAGGTGCAGCGAGATTTTCTCGTCTTGGGATCGGCCCACTCGGGGCTGGCCGCGCACCCGTCGCTCCTTCTGGACGTTGCGCAACGTTGAAGGGAAGAGAAGAAAGAAACTGCTCGAATGCCATCAAATTTGTCGTGCTCCTGAACAGGTTCGACAAAACCTCGTTCTTAATACTCGACATCAACTGGCTAAACATGTCGTACGCTTCGGTTTTATACTCGACCAGCGGATCTTTCTGTCCGTAGCTCCGGAGATAAATTCCCTCTCGGAGACCGTCCATTGCGTAGAGATGTTCCTGCCAGAGGCGATCGATCGCGTTTAGGATGATGTAGCGCTCCAGTCCAGCCACGGCTTCGTTTTCCTCGTGGCTGACCTTGCGCTCGTAGGATTGTTTGATCCGGTCGACTAGAAATTTTGCATTTTCATCCGCGGAACGGGTCTCAAATTCAGCGGAACTCCCGGTAAGACCCAGAGGGAATGTCGTATTGACCCACTGCAACAGACCGTCGTAATCCGGATCCGAACCATCTCCGGGTTGAAGGTATTCCTGGGTCCTTAGTGGGATCACCTCATCGACGATCTCGAATATCAGCTTGCGCGGTTCGGTGGTCTCGAGCGTTTCATTCCGAAATGCGTACACCACCTCGCGCTGCTTGTTCATGACGTCGTCGAAATCCAGTGTGCGCTTCCGGATGAGATAATTGCGCTGTTCCACCCGTTTCTGTGCCGTCTCGACACTTTTATTCAGCCATGGATGTTCGAGTTCTTCGCCATCCTTGAGTCCAAAGCGTTCCATCATCGATGTCATCCGTTCCGATGCACCGAAATTTCTCATGAGATCATCTTCAAAGCTTACATAGAAGCGGGACGAACCCGGATCACCCTGACGGGCACAACGGCCTCGGAGCTGACGATCCACTCGACGTGATTCGTGCCGCTCGGTTGCCAGGACATGTAATCCGCCCAGCGCCGATACGGCATCCCCGAGTTTGATGTCGGTTCCGCGACCTGCCATGTTTGTCGAGATCGTGACTGTGCCATGTTGTCCTGCGCGGGCGACAATCTCAGCCTCCTGGCGATGGTATTTGGCATTGAGAACGTTGTGCGGGATTTTTTCCCGTTTCAGCATTCTGCTGACCAACTCGGATGCCTCAACGCTTGCAGTGCCGACCAGCACCGGTTGGCCCTTGCTGTAGCAATTCTTTATCTCATCGACCGCGGCGCTGTATTTCTCGCGACGAGTCTTATAGATGCGATCGTTAAAATCCTTCCGGATCACTGGTCGATTTGTCGGAATAACGACTACGTCCAGCTTATAGATATCGTGAAATTCGTTGGCCTCAGTTTCCGCCGTCCCGGTCATTCCGGCCAGTTTATGGTAGAGACGGAAATAGTTCTGGATTGTAATCGTCGCGAGCGTCTGCGTTTCGCGATCAATCTGGACACCTTCTTTTGCTTCAACGGCCTGGTGTAACCCGTCGCTCCATCGGCGTCCTGGCATCTTGCGGCCAGTGTGTTCGTCTACGATAATGACTTTGTTCTCTTCAATGACGTAATCTACGTCCTTTTCGAACAGGCAGAACGCGCGCAGAAGCTGGGCGATGTTGTGGATCCGCTCCGCCTGGCTGTCGCAATATTGTTGGCGCTCTCTTTTTGCCTCATCCTTTTGCGCCTGAGTCAGGCTCTGGTTGAGGTCGATCTCTGTAAACTCCGTGATTAGATCCGGCAAAACGAACGCATTCGGGTCGTCAGGATTTAAAAAAGAACGTCCGAGTTCGGAAAGGTCGGAGTCCTGGTGACGCTCGTCGATACTGAAGTAAAGCTCTTCTTTCAACGCGACCAGTTCGTCTTTCCGGGAGTCCTGATAAAAAGAGAGCTCGGATTTGTCGATTGCTTTCCGGTTTTCCGGGTCCTCCATCATCCGAAGAAGGCCTTTGTTTCGCGGTTGGCCAAGCTTGACCTTGAAAAGGAGTCTGCCGGCTTCCTCCGTGTTGCCTTTCTCGAGGAGTTCTTTCGCATCCGACACCAGACGATTGCAAAGCATTGTCTGCTTGCGAACCAGCTGGTCCACCAGGGGTTTGAATTTGTCGTACTGATGCGACGAAACAGTGGCTGGACCGCTTATGATCAGAGGAGTACGCGCTTCATCGATCAGGATTGAGTCAACCTCGTCAACGATCGCGAAGTAGTGACCGCGCTGGACCTGTTGTTCCTTTGTCGTAGCCATCCCATTATCACGCAAATAATCGAACCCAAACTCGCTGTTCGTGCCATACGTGATATCGCAATCGTACTGCGCCTTGCGAACGGAAGGAGATTGGTCGTGCTGGATGCAGCCCACCGTCAAGCCCAGCATTTTGTAGATCTCGCCCATCCATTCTGCGTCACGGCGTGCGAGATAATCGTTCACCGTCACAAGATGAACGCCGCGCCCGGTGAGCGCGTTTAGGTAGATGGGGCAGGTTGCAACAAGCGTTTTGCCTTCTCCAGTCGCCATTTCAGCGATCTTGCCCTCGTGGAGAACGATGCCCCCGATCAGCTGAACATCGAAATGAATCATGTTCCAGGCAATCGGCTGATCGCAAACCAGGATGTTTTTTCCGCAAAGCCGGCGCGCACTATTTTTGACAACTGCAAACGCCTCCGGGAGGATCGCGGCCAACCGTAGCTTCAATTCATCAGGATCATCAATCCCGGCCAGCTCTTTTTTCCATTGAGCAGTCTTCTCTCGGAGCTGGTCTTCAGAGAGGGTCTCGTATTCCTGGTCCAGTCGTTTGATCTTCTCGACCAGCGGCCGAATTCGTTTCACCTCCCGCTGGTTCTTTGAACCCAGAACCTTCCGTAAAATCCAACTAACCATAAACAATCCTTCTACTTGCTGCCAGGTCGGTCAACCGGGATGGCGGCGAGGTCAGGAGGAAGCTTATCAGGTTCGAACGTCTCGACGTTTAACTTGACCAGGCTTACGAACTTACAACCAAAATCCGGCGACCGATCGCCGCTCCTGTCGACCAGGCAACCGACAGCGACAACGTTGCCCCCATGACTTCTCACGATCTCGATGGTCTCCTGCACTTTCGTGCCGCGCGTGACGACATCCTCGGCCACAATAAACCGTTCACCGGGCGTCACCGTAAAACCGCGGCGGAGCACCAATCTTCCGTCCTGTTTCTCTGCAAAAATATGTCTCTTCCCGAGATTTCGCCCGACCTCTTGGCCGACGATAATTCCGCCCATGGCCGGAGAAATGACTGCGTCGCATTGCACGTCAACGAGCTTTCCCGAGAGGTCCGAACAGATCTGCGCGGCAATATCCGTGTGCTGTAGTACCAATGCGCATTGAAAATATTGCCGGCTATGCAGCCCGGAGCTGAGGACAAAATGCCCCTCCAGCAACGCGCTGGTCTGTTTGAATATTTCCAGTATCGATCGGGCCACGTCAGTCTATTTAAGAGGGTTTTACCGCAATTGCCTCAATCTCTACGTTAGCATTCTTCGGGAGTGCCGCGACCTGGATTGTGGATCGGGCTGGCGGAGCGCTAGGGAAATAGGTCCCGTAAGCCGCGTTCATTTCAGCGAAATTGGCGAGGTCGGTGAGGAAAACCGTCGTTTTGACGATATTCTCGAGTTCCAGCCCGTGAGCTCTCAGGACTGCGGCGAGATTATCCAGCACCCGGTTGGTCTGCTCGGTAATGGTTCCCTGCACCAGTTCGCCAGACTCGGGTTCAAGTGGAATCTGGCCGGAACAAAAAAGAAACGAACCGGCGGCGATGGCCTGAGAGTAGGGGCCGACGGCACCAGGAGCTTCGGTTGTCGAAATCACCGTCTTCATTAGGAGCGTTGAAGGGTAACCAGTCGTGAGGAGGTGTCAACCCAGGAAAGGAAGAGGGGACCGGGCAGACCTCATGCGGGACAAATTATGAAGGAACATCGGATTTTCCCTCGTCGGGCTGTTTTAGAGAATTGAGTTTTCTGGTCAGTTCCGTCACCTGTTGCCTGAGTTCTCTCAGTTCTTTGGATATTTTCGGCAGCCGTCTGATTTCGAGCTGCTCTTCCAGCCAGCGCCGCTTTGGTCCCGCCGGCGATCCAATGACGATTGCCTTCGGAGGAACACGTGCGGCGATCCCTGCCTGGGCATGAACGAGGGCGTCGTCTCCAACGGATTGATGATCCGGGAGCCCGGATTGTCCCCCCATCACAACGCGGTGTCCGACTTTTGAACTTCCACCCAAACCAGCCTGCGCGGCGATCAGGCAATTTTGCCCGATCGTGACGTTGTGGCCTACCTGGACAAGGTTATCCAGTTTTGATCCCTTGCCGATCCTGGTCTCGCCCAGCGTTCCCCGGTCGACGCATGTGCCGGCTCCAATCTCGACATCGTCCTCGATTACGACGTTCCCGATTGAATTGATTCGAACGATTTCTTGGTTAAAGCTTTGGACCTCGCCCGTTGCAATCGCGGATTCGATGCTCCCCGGTTCGGCGGTCACGAAAGCAAATCCGTCGCCTCCGATTGCGGCGTTGGGCATGATGATCGCGCGAGCACCGATCTTGCACCTGTCGCCAATGCGAACACCTGCGTGTAAAAGTGTCTGTTCACCTATGATCACTTCCGAGCCGATGCTGACGTGGGCGACCAGGCGGCAAGAATCGCCGAGCTTGCTGTTCGGTCCCACCCAGCAGAATGGTCCAATAGAAACTTCCTTTCCGATTGTCGCGCTCGGATCGATGATCGCGGTCGGGTGCACGCCGGCGAAAACGTGCACCGGGCGTTCGAAAAGCTCGAGTAACCTTGCAAGTACCAGTCTAGGCCGTTTGACGACGATCTGATTCGGGATCGGCTGTTCGCCAAGCTCTTCCGGAGTCACCGCACTCGATATTTTGCCGGACGCAAGCAACGAGGCAGCGGCCGGTGAAAGTACCAAAGCGAGATCGGAGGAGTTCTGTGCAAGAGCCGGGTGTACGACACGCTCAATGGTTACAGAAGGATCGCCACGTAGGCGACCTCCGACATAACTCGCAATTTCACCCAGCGTTTTCATAGGGTGGTGACTTATTCGAGGCGGAAGTCGCACCCGTCAAGGACGGCGAAAGAGAAATACGGGCTCCCGGGACAGGCGCGCTCCGCTTTTTCCAGTGCCTGCGGGCGAATGAATGCGGCGGCCTTTACCCATTGCCCTCGTGACCCGAGAGAGCGACGATCAGATCGAATTGGTCCTTGGTCAGTGACTGAACGGACAAGCGGGAGTTCTTTAAAAGTTGCATCTCGCCCAGCTTTGGTTCCGCTTTGATTTGTTCAAGTTTGACCGGTGGCTCGATGGGCTTCATCGCCGTCAATTCAACTGCGGACCAATCGCCCTCCGCTGCAGTCGGATCTGGGAAAGCGGCGCGCGTGACCTTGGCAATTCCGACGACTGCCTTTCCATTCACGCTGTGATAATAGAAAACCTGGTCACCGATTCTCATCGCACGCAGGTTGTTGCGCGCCTGGAAGTTACGGACCCCGGTCCAATTGGTTTTCCCGTCCGCAGCGAATTGATCCCAGGAATAGGCTGTCGGTTCCTGTTTCACCAACCAATATTGCGACATCACCGAGGGATACCACGGTTGGCGGACATTGAACAGCCGCAAGCCACGATCTCGAACATCCTTTGCGGGCGAGATACGCTTCTTTGGTATTGAGTTTCACGGATCACCGGTTTATCGGCGTTGGAATGTTGGGCCTGTTCGTCACTTTTGAAGGAGGAGAAGCGTGCGGTAAATCCACACAGATCAAGCGGCTTTTGGCGCGCCTGGAAAAGGTTGGAAGACAAGTTCTGGCTGTGCACGAGCCAGGATTCACTGAGATCGGGCTTGCGATCCGCGAATTACTGCTGAACGCTGCAGCCGGAACCTCGATGCGCCGCGAAACGGAACTGCTTTTGTTCGCCGCCAGCCGTGCTCAATTGGTGCGCGAGACAATTCGGCCTGCACTGGAAAAGGGACTGATCGTTCTGTCCGATCGTTTTTACGATTCGACCGCGGTCTACCAGGGGATCGGCCGCGGGCTGGACCAGAAATTCATCGATGCACTGAATCGGTTTGTTGTGGAAGGATGTACACCCGATCGCACCATTCTTCTGGACCTCGACGTAGCGCTCTCTCGCCAACGGCAATTGCGCCGGGTTCGTCCGGTCGGCCAACCGGACCGAATCGAGCAACTCTCGGACGAGTTCTTCGAAAAGGTACGACGCGGGTACCTGGAGATCGCCCGGGCTGAGCCGGAGCGCGTGAAAATTGTAGATGCGTCGAGAACTGAGGATCAGGTGGCTGAATCGATTTGGAGCGAGATCAATGGCCTTCTCAGTTGAACAGGCGTCGAACTATTTGAGCGAGGCGTTCGCGAATGGACGGCTCGCACACACCTTCCTGTTCACTGGCCCAGACGGAAGCGGCAAACGCCAATTGGTCACTAATTTCTTTCGGATTGCGAACGGTGTGTCGGCCACCTCGAGTGATCTGCACGTCATTGAACCGGAGTCCAAGTCCAGGAGAATCCTCGTCGAACAGATCCGGGATCTTGAGAGTGCGCTCCGGATGCGCGCGAACGACGCGAGATTGAAATTTGGTGTCGTGTACGAAGCGGACCGGTTGATGCCTCAGGCCGCCAATGCTTTTCTGAAAACGTTGGAAGAACCACCGGATCACTCAATACTAATTTTGGTGACCACGCTTCCGGAAGTGTTGCTCGACACGATCAGATCGCGTTGCATCGAAGTTACGTTAATTAAGAGGAGCGAAAAGAGACTGACTCCCGACGAATCGTCAGCCGTGGAGGAATTATACAAGTTGATATTTGCCAACGGGTTTTCCGTGGTCACCGCGTTAAAATACGCACGCATCTTTCTTGGGCTGCTGACAAAGACTCGCGAGAGAATCGAAACCGAGCATGCAGAACTTCTGGCCAGGGACCAATCGGCCTACAAACAGACGACGGACGGGGTTTGGCTGGTCGAACGCGAACAACGGCTGACAGCTTTGACCGAGAGCCGCTACGTGAAAGCGCGCACCGATTTGATTTTGATATTGAGCGAAGTTTTTGGAGATGCGTTGCGGATTAAATTCGAGAACCGGAACCTCGATTTGGAAGAATACCGAGCCTCGGCAGCGCGCCTTGCGGAACGGATTTCAACCGATGAATTGCTTGAAAGAGTCGGAGCTCTTCAATCGATGACCGATTCCTTCTCACGAAATGTGCAAGAGACACTCGCGATCGAAGTTGCTTTCATCGGGGCATTTGGCCCTGTTGCAAAGAGTCTGGGGTGAGCCTTGCCATAAGTGTTGTCTCTCCTTACTTTTCTTTCCCCGCCATGCAACTTCTATTAGTACGCCACGCCGAGGCCGAACCAAACGCCGCGAATGACGAATTGCGCGCTCTGACGGATAAGGGAAGAAGGCAAGCCGCAAGTATCGGACGATTTTGCTCCAGTCACGACCTGTTGCCCGAGATCATTTTATCCAGCCCGCTGACCCGCGCGCGCCAGACTGCGAAGTTTGTTGCGCGGGAACTGGGCCTGTCAAAACTGGTCCATATCGAAGAGTTTCTCGCCATCGGAATGGCACCCGATTCAGCTCTTTCTGGACTCGACAAATATTGGGGAAAGACGAGCGTCATGGTAGTTGGACACGAGCCTGACTTCAGCCAACTGGCCGGCGTATTGATCGGTGGTCACGCGGGCAGTGTTCATTTTCGAAAAGCGACCCTTCTTTGCGTCAATCTTCAAAACCTTAAACCCGGAGCCGGCACAATCGAGTTCCTCATCCCAGTACGATGCTTATGAATCCCGAGATAATTCGAACCAAACAATTTGTAGAGACCGCCGTTTCGTACATCGAAACCGCTGCAGCACAGGCAATTGAAGAACGTGGATTTTTTCGGATAGCGCTCAGTGGCGGAAACACGCCGCGACCAATTTACCAGGCACTTGGCCAAAAGGATCATCAATGGTCAAAGTGGATTGTCACATTTGGCGATGAACGTTGCGTGCCGCCGGAAGATGCGCAGAGTAACTTCCGGATGGTTTCGGAGTCGCTGCTCGCGCTCGCGACGCCGGGCGAAGTATTCCGAATGGAAGGCGAAATTGACTCGGAGCAGGCAGCCTTGAAATACGAAAAAGTCCTTCATTCCCTAGCGGCGCGATTCAATGAGGCCCGGTACACCCATGATTTGATCCTTCTCGGTCTGGGGGGTGATGGACACACTGCCTCCCTGTTTCCCGGAACGGCAGCATTAAAAGAAACGCAAAGGGATGTCGTCAGCAATTTCGTGCCAAAGTTCAATACCCATCGCATCACCTTTACTTATCCGCTTATTAATGCGTCGCGGCGTGTCGCGTTCCTTGTGAACGATCCGACCAAGCAATCGGTGATCGATCAAGTACTCGAACGCGGCCACGAATTTCCCTCCGAAGGAATCCAGCCCGTGAACGGGGAGCTGGTCTGGTTGCTCGGAGAGTAGGCGCGTTTAACGCGGTTATATCGAAATGCGTCCGTTTGCCGACTCGATAACGCTGGCAGGCGGACCAAGTCGTGATACGATGCGCGAATGCGCACGTCACCCGCAAGTTTTGCGATGAGTGAACTCAGTACGATTGTCGAGCGATGTAATCCGGACTTTGACTCGGCGCGCGCGATTTCCTGGCGAATCGAAGAAGAAAGTTGGGCCGAATGGCTCCAATCGTTATTCGAACCAATCGTTCTGCCGCATCTGGGGGGCGTGCTCGGTTTGGCGGAACGGCAATCTGCTCGAGAGATTATCCGGTTGGATGTCGAATTGAACCGTTGCCTGAAACCCTGGGCGAGACAAAGCAGTATCGATGCTGGCCGTCTGTTGCTTCAACGGCGTACACCGCGCAGCGAACGATTGATAGCCCGAATCCAGGAAGCGATCCGAGTCGGGGACGCGTTTGGGCATTTTGCGACGTTGTATGCCGTGCGATGCTGTGCTTTTTCGATTCCGGCGCGGACTGCAATTCTCAGCTACCTGTTGCAGGAATTGGCTGTGGGTGCGCCGGGCGCATCGGCTCGGGTGAAACTGCTGGAAACCTCGGTTGAATCGGTGAACGAATTTTTGCGTATATCCTCAAACGGATCGAATGAGGGTTTGCGTGTCCATGGCTGAAACCGCTGTTGAACCCAAGGTTGAATTGTCGATCGGAGTTCCGTGGAACGTTGTTGTGCACGACGACCCCGTGAACCTGATGAGTTACGTCACGATGGTCTTCCAGCGTGTTTTTGGGTTCTCGAAAGAGAAAGCGCAACTTCATATGCTGGAAGTTCATCATAAAGGGCGGTCCATTGTCTGGTCGGGTGCCCGGGAGCGGGCTGAGTTTTATGTCCAGCAGTTGCACGGCTATCTGTTGCTGGCGACGTTGGAGAAATCTCAATGAGATGATGATTCGTGGGCAAAAGGAAAAAGGGATCGAGTTCGCGGACATCGAACCAATAGAAGCTGATCTGCTTCGACAGGTGCCCGTTGTTTGTGAGAGTGGCGAAATCGGGCGTGCCGAAGAAAGGTTGTACAGCAAACCGGCTGAGGCGACAGAAACGCAGTTTCTAAACGACTGGGACGAATACGTACGCCCGGAACTGCGCCACCTCTTTCAATCCGCAAGAAAAACTGTGAGCGACGACCTTACAAGGCTCGCAATTGGTCCTGGAAAGCTGAGCCGGCTTCTCGTTCCGCAGGCGCACGCAGATGCGTGGCTGAACGCTCTCAACCAGGCGCGACTGATTCTTGCAACTAAATTCAATTTTACTAATCGTGAGCTGTCAATGCATGAACGGCCAAAATGGTTCTCGCGGCGTGATATGGTCCTTCAACAGATAAACTTTTACGCGGAAATCCAGGAACGCATAATTGACGTGGCGACGGGCGAATGAAGTTGGGAGCAGGATGGTTAACGCGGTTGTCTCTTCGCGCCTGTCGATCCGGTGGGTTTCTAGCCCGCGTTTCTAACCTCCCCGTGAGAAATGGCGCAAGGCTAGGTGGCGCGTAGATTGAATTCCGATCTTGAAGCGATGGTGCGACTGGCTAGGCTTGCCCTATGAGTAAACCCGTTGTCGAAGTGCAGGTGCGCGCCGTGATTCCCACGAGCGGCGGCTGCGCTGTGTTTATTGGCAACGAGCAGAAGGTCTTTGTGATCTACGTGGACCAAAGTGTGGGCGCCGCGATCACGATGTTTATGCGTGGGACCCAGAAAGAGAGGCCACTTACGCACGATTTGCTCGGCCACATCTTGCGAGCGCTCGGGGCAAAAGTCGAACGCGTGATTGTGAACGACCTGAAACGCGGCACCTACTTTGCGAGGTTGATTCTCAGCGCCGAAAACGAACTCCAGCAGAAGAAGATCGTCGAGATCGATGCCCGGCCAAGCGACTGCATCGCGATGGCAACACAGCAGACAGCACCAATCTACGTTAGTCGTGAAGTCTGGCAGGAGGTCGAAGACATGAGCGATGTTCTCCGTAAGATGGAAGAGGAAAGTTCCCAGTCCGAAGAGAGCGATGGGGAACCATAAAGGTCCGCTGGTTCGCCTCAGTTTTTTTTAAGCTCACCATTGAATTTGAGACCTTCTCAAATACTGTGCCGTCGAAATGACTGAAAGCTGGGATATTCCGTCCGCCATAGCGCTTTATAATATCGATCGCTGGGGAGGGGGATATTTCAATATCAACGCCTCTGGGAATGTCCAGGCGATGCCCACTCAGGCATATGGCGAGACCATCGATTTGATGGACGTCGTCGCTGAGGCACGCGAGCGCGGCATGGCTTTCCCATTGGTTATCCGCTTCCAGGATCTTTTGCGTCACAGGGTCGAGACAATCAACCGCGCGTTCCACTCCGCGATTGCCGAAGCAAATTATCAAAACGTCTATAAAGGGGTTTTCCCGATAAAGGTTAACCAGCTTCGCGAGGTCGTTGAAGAAATCATGGATGCCGGCCGCCCGTTCAACTTCGGGTTGGAAGCCGGAAGCAAGCCGGAACTCATCGCCGCCTTGGCGGTTCATCGCGATCCAGAAAGTTTGATCATCTGTAACGGTTACAAGGATCCAACATTTATTAAGAACGCGTTGCTTGGACGAAAGCTTGGCAAGCAGGTGATCATGGTTGTCGAAAAGCTTGAAGAAGTCCGCCAGATTGTTCAGGTCTCGCGGGAAATGGGCGTTGTTCCTTTGATCGGGCTCCGTCTCCGGCTTCAGTCGAAGGGCTCGGGAAAATGGGCTACCAGTGGCGGAGAAAACGCAAAATTCGGCTTGTCCACAGCCGACCTGATCGCAGCGAGCAACTATCTCAAAGATGAAGAAATGGCCGAATCTTTGGTGCTCGTTCATTTCCATGTCGGCTCCCAGGTGCCGGATATTGGCGTGATCAAACGCGCCGTGAGGGAGGCCGCTCGATTTTACGCGAAGCTGTCGAAGATGGGGCATCCGATGCAATTCATCGATGTCGGTGGCGGGCTCGGTGTCGATTACGACGGGTCACGCACCGCCTTCGACAGTTCGATGAACTACACACTCCAGGAGTACGCTAGGGATGTTGTTTACAACATCGTTGACGTATGCGACTCGGAGAAAGTCGCACATCCGGTGATCGTGAGTGAAGGAGGTCGCGCCATCGTCGCTCATCATTCGGTTCTTGTGGTGGAGTCCTTCGGTTCAATCGAAAAGGGAAGTTCAGACATTTCTCTCGAAAAGCGTGAAAGCGATCCCAAACTTTTCCACGATATGGTCGAAACGCAGAAGGCGCTGACCAAACAGAATCGGATGGAAGTGCTGCACGATGCCCAGCAAATCAAAGAGCAATGCCAGTCAATGTTCGATCTCGGCCTGCTGGATTTGGAGAGCAAAGCGAAGATCGAAACGATTTATTGGCAGATCGCGCAATCGGTTGTCGAACTCTGCCGCGGAATGCGCTATACGCCGGACGAAGTCAAAGAACTTGAGACAGCACTGGGAGATCAGTATCTCTGCAATTTTTCCGTGTTCCAATCATTACTGGATCATTGGGCTTTGGGTCAGCTTTTTCCAATCATGCCGATCCATCATCTCGATCTGCCGCCAGATCGCAACGGAACCCTGGTCGATATAACATGTGATTCGGACGGGAAAGTGAACCGGTTCATTGATCTGCAAGATGTGAAGGAGACGCTGCCGTTACATCGGATTCAACCAGGAGAGACTTACTATCTCGGGTTTTTCCTCATGGGTGCCTATCAGGATATCATGGGCGATCTGCATAATCTTTTCGGCCGCGTCAACGAAGTGCACGTCTTCCTGGACGAAGATGAAGAGTCCGGATGGTATATCGAGGAAGTCATCGAAGGCAGCACTGTTGGTAGCGTCCTTTCCATGACGCAGTGGGATCAACCCGAATTGATTCGCCTGGTGAAGGCCCAGGTTGACGCTGCCATCAAGTCCGATCGCCTTAAGCCAAACGAGGCTATGCGACTATTAGCCGAGTACGAGCGGGGCTTGAAAGGGTATACCTACCTGAATTTCCAGAATGGAGCCAAGTAGTTTTCGTCATTTATGGTTTGGGTGTTAACAAAAACCCGTGAGCAGAGCCGCCTATCGTCCCGTTGCCGATGATTTGACCCGATTTGTTAATGCCGGTCGCCGCAATCAGCGTCCATTGTAACGCTGGATCGATGCATTGGTTGAGATCGTACATTTTGCCGGACTTATAAAGGAAAGGATGTGTGACATTCGAATCCGATCCACCGTTCTTTATCTCCGAGTATCCGACGATCTCGCCGTCCGCATTCAAAGCGGAAGCGTTTGATTTGGCGCCGCCCAGAGTCCCTAAATCCGTCCAATTATTGCCATCAAAAAGGAACGCGTGCACTGAACCATTGGCAAGGGCGGCGGCTCCGACGATTTCGCCCTTGTCATTGATTGCGGTCGCCTCGGAGTAGTTGCCACCGAGTGAGCCCAAAAAATTGAGCGCCGGCTCCTTTTCGGTATCAGAGACGATCGCCCTGCTCTGTCCGCCGTGCAGCGGCGTGAGATTGCCGATCACTTCACCGCTCGAATTGATTCCAACCGCCGGGTTTCGAAGTCCGGACTTCTCAAGCGGGAACTCCTTGGCCCCGTCCCAACCATGTTTCGTAAAAAAGCCACGAAATCCGATTGTCCCATCTGATAGTCGTGTCATTGCGTAGCCAGCTAACCGCTCTTCGTCGTTCACTACGACAGGAACATAATTCTCTCCGGCACCGCGTGCGCCGGGCTTAAGGCTGCTAGTAGAGAGACTGTCGAATTTTCCGTCATGAAACCAAAACCCGCTCGTGATGAGTTTACCTTGGACAACTTTGCCAGTGATCTCGTCCTTCGAATTGACAGAGTATGGAAAAAGATCCTGGTCACTGCTGAGACCGCTCTTCGGATCCAGGTTGCGCAGAAGTGTGATTTTCCCGTTGGCCCACAGGGCGCCCTCTTGGCGCGTGTCTCGATTGTAAAAGCCGACGATCGTTCCGCTGTCATTTATCCCGGTCGGATGCAATTCTCCGAGATCAGTGATTGTGAATCTTGGTCCATCGACATCAGCGCCCAAAACTCTGAGAAAAGCGCTGAGAAGGACAAAGACAAGTGGAATGAAAGGTCTCATAGAAACTTCCTGCAATCCGGCGATGATCGCGAAATGCACTCGATCTATTCAAGAACTAATCCGCTTCATCGGTTTTGCGGCAATTGACTGATCTCTATACAACGGAAAGGGTAATACGTTTTATTTTCCGAAAAGATGCCGCAACGAATCCAGCAATCGATTCGTAAAATTTCCGGGCCCTGTGCCTTGTTCACCGGTATCGCTTGAGGCGCCAATTCTTTGGTCGCGGTGAATTGGACATGAATCGGTGGGAACAATTGATTGCGGCAGCATGATATCGTAGGCGTCACCAGCCGTGGCACATTCGTCCGTGGCAAGCCGATTGGATATTGAGCAAAGCTTTACATGCACCAGCGGCTCGGGTGAAGGGAAGGTTCCGTCTGGATATTTCTTTCGAGATGCTCTTTCCATCACCTTAACCCAGATCGGCAAAGCCAGCGTTGCGCCGTAACCATTTTCCTCGATTGCCTGCGGTTGGTCGAATCCCACCCAAACTCCGCATGTCAGTGAGTTTGTGAATCCAACAAACCATGCGTCCTTATAACTATCCGTCGTTCCGGTCTTGCCTGCAGCAATTCGCGTGAGTCCGAGCGATTTTGCCGAAGCGGCTGTCCCGCGTTCGACAACGCCGCGAAGCGTCTGAGTGATCATCCAAGCAATGGCCGGGGAGATTATCTGTTTCGACGTGGGATGCGCTTGGTAAATCACATTTCCGTCTATGTCGTCGATACGCTCTACGAGATACGGTTGAGCGCGCTCACCGCGTGCTGCAAAGCAGGAATATGCCGCAGTCACATCTTTGAGGTCAGACTCGAACGCGCCAAGATAGCTTGCCGGAAAACGCGGGATCGTACGCGCAAATCCGGCCGCTTGGCCTAGCGATATAACGCGATCGAGCGTCGCTAGTTCGCCGACCCGAATTGCCATCGTGTTCCGCGAATAGATGAGACCGTCGCGAGCCGGCAGAATTCCACGATTTGAATGATCTGAATTCTCGGGATGCCAGTTCGGTGCTGCTGAAATTTCTCCGCGTCGTAGTGGCGAATCGTCAATCGCTGTCCCTGGCATCATCCCGTGGCCGTATGCTGTCGCATAAATGAATGGCTTGAATAGTGATCCCACCTGCCGATAAGCCTGCAGTGCGCGATTGTACTTGCTCTCCTGATAGTCGCGCCCACCGATCAGCGCTCGAACTGCTCCCGTGCGGTTATCCATCGCGAACACCGCCCCCTGCAGGTATGGCGTGGATTCTCCTGTCGCGTGTGATTCACCAGAGAATTCGTTCTTTTTCGGGTGTCCATAGTTAGCTTTGCGCTCAGCCTGCGCGAGCTCGGCTTCGACCGCCAGCTCGCCGGCACGCTGGAGTTCCGGATCCAACGAGGTGTAGACGCGAAGTCCACCGCTGTCGATGGCATCCTGGCTCACAAGCCCCTGGACCTCGCGATAGATTGCATCCATTGCATAGTTTTCCTGCGTCGTGCTGGCCTTCTTGTTCGCGAGATTGATCGAAGCGCTTTTCGTAGACGCGGCCTGGCTCGATGAGATCATTTTCAATGCGGACATCCGGTCAAGCACCTCGTCTCGTTGAGCGATAGCCCCCTCCATATTTGTTCTCGGCGAGTAACGGTTCGGACTTCGAATCAGTCCCGCAAGCATGGCGCTTTCTCCCAGGGATAAATCGGCCGATTTCTTGCCGAAGTAAGTCTGGCTGGCAGTTTCCAAACCATACACGCCAGAACCGAAATAAATCCGATCCGCGTAGAATTCGAGGATCTGCTCCTTCGTGAATGACTGTTCAATTCGGAGCGCAACGAATGCCTCCAAAATTTTTCGATTTAAGTTTCGACCTCCGAGCGGGAAGCTGTTTCGAGCCAATTGCTGGGTAATTGTGCTACCACCTTCGCGCACTCTAAGGTGGACTATGTCGCGTACGATTGCTCGTGCGATTCCCACGGGGTCGATGCCGTGGTGCTCATAAAAGCGAGAGTCCTCACGCGCAAGCAACGCTTCTTTGAACGAACGCGAAATCCTTCCGGTCTCAAGCAATACCCGATTTTCACCTCGCAGTCGGCTGTATAGCTTCCCGTCCATGTCGTATACCGACGATCGCTCCGGGATTTTGCCAACATCTTTCAGATCGAACGTGAGTGACCATAAAAAATAAAAAATGCCCAGGATCGCTGTGCAAAGGGACCCCGACAACGCAAGGCCGATAAGCAGTTTGCCAGGAAATCGAACCTTGATGTTCATCTCAGCGCGAAGGGCCTTCCGCCAAAGTCACTGTTCCTCCATCAGGTCCGGGCGTCGCTCGCGTGTTTTTTGCCGAGCTTGCTCTTCGCGCCATTCGCGGATCGCGCGATGATGTCCTGACAGAAGGATTTCCGGGACACTCCAACCGCGAAATTCCTGCGGGCGTGTGTACTGCGGATATTCAAGCAAACCCGAGGAAAACGATTCGTCGACAACCGAATCGCCATCGCCGAGGACCCCGGGAACCAAGCGGGCAACGGCGTCCACGACCACCGCGGCGGCAACAGCACCATTCGAAAGGATGTAGTCGCCAATCGAAATCTCTTCGTCTGCCAGATGTTCAGCGATCCGGTGATCGACACCTTCGTAGTGGCCGCAAATCAATATCAGATGTTTATTCCGGCTCAGCTCGCCTGCAATCGCTTGGGTGAACCGCCGTCCGCCGGGACCCATCAAAATTACACGGGATCGCTCCGTCCGTATCGATTCGACCGCCGCAAAGATCGGCTCAGGTTTCATAACCATCCCGGGACCGCCTCCGTACGGGGGTTCATCTGTCACATGATGTTTGTCGGTGGTCCAGTCCCGTATATTCAGGCACCGGATCTGGATTAGCCGATTTTCCTGTGCCTTTTTTAGAACACTCTCGGAGAAGGCACCCGCGCAGAGCCTCGGAAAGAGTGTCAGAATGTCGAAAGAGATCATAGGCGATCCGAGCAGTTGCTTGAGGGATCTCGGCTTACGACGGGAAGCTTTCGCCGAAGCAATCTGAAGCCTTGTCAGACAATGCGAAGGCGGACCAGTTACGGTCCGCCTCGCGCGTTAAGCTTAAAATTTCTCGGTAGCCACTTCGGATGCAATGCGGCACGCCAAGCACGGTTTCGTCCACACGCGAATCAGCGGCGTTGCAACGCCTTCGTCAGGTTGCTATCAATGGCACCGGTTACCGGAATGCCCTGCTGTCTCTGGAACGATCGGATCGCGCTCTCGGTTTCTGGACCCATTACTCCGTCGATCCGCCCGCTGTAATATCCCCTCCACGCAAGAGCCGCTTGAACCGCTCGCGTGCTATTGAATTGAGGGGCGCTCCCGCTGTCTGCCTGAGGTTGACCCTGACCCTGATCGTAGTCGTCGCCCCCTTCGTACGTATAGTAGGGGTCATAGCCGCCGCCGTAATAACCGCCGCCGTAATAACCCCATCCCCACCACGGGTATCCGTAAAAGCCGTACCAAGGACCATACCCATAGTAATATCGGCCGTGCCAAAAGAAGCGGCCATAACGCCCGCGGCCGTGAAAGCCGCCGTGGAAACCTCCATGGAATCCTCCACGACCGCCCCCTCCATGAAAGCCGCCGCCTCCACCGCCGCCATGAGCCTCGGTACTGGGTTGCGATGCAATCAATCCAAGCGCGACAAGACCGGCAAGGAGAAAGTGCAGTTTCATATCATCATAGCCTCCGTAGCCACAATATCGTCCTCTTCCCGTTGCGGTTCCAATAAAATCGGTACCCCGCAGAACGACACTCGTTCAGGTCAAACTCATCAGGGCGAAAGAGTTGCCTCACGCACATCGAGTTTTTTCGGGATCAAATTCAAATTAAAAAAGGCGTCTGCAATCTTCTGCTGATCATCAATAACATCCGGTGTGATTGCTTTGAAACCCCATGGCAGTCGCTCGGTAATTTGTTGAAGTGTGTCGACATCGATTCCGACCTCATGGGAAAGCAGTTCCGCGACCTCACGCGGGCGTTGCTTTGACCATTCAGAAGCTTCGTTGATCGCGTCCGTCAGATCGTTGAGGATCTCCGGATGAGCTGTGACGAAATTCCGGTCGCCGAGGAAGAATTCACGATTCGCTACAATTCCGGTTCCGTCGGTGAGTATGCGCGCCTTCGTTGCCGACTTGGCGACGGTCAGATAAGGATCCCAGATTGCCCATGCATCCACGTGCCCGCTTTCAAATGCGGCGCGCGCATCGGCAGGCGGCAGATAAGCCGGTTGAATGTCGGAGTATTTTAATCCGGCTTTCTCGAGCGCCTTGATGAGTAGGTAGTGAACATTGGACCCTTTGTTTAAGGCGACTTTTCGTCCTTTTAAGTCCGCAATCGATGCAATTGGTGAATTCGCCGCGACAAGAATCGCTTCGCCGCCGGGGTCCGGGCTTTGGTTGCCGATGTAAATGAAAGGGTTATTCGCAGCTTGCGCAAAAATGGGCGGAGCTTCGCCGGTGTGGCCAAAGTCGATCGCGCCGGCGTTCATCGCTTCGAGGAGCTGCGGCCCGGCTGGGAAGAGATCCCACTCGATCTGAATTCCTTGTTGCTTGAGCCGGTCCTCCAGCTTGTGCCGTGCTTTGACGACGCTCAAGCTACCATATTTCTGGTATCCGATGCGGACCAGTTTGAGACTGGGCGATTCTCCGAGGCAGCGTGTGCAATTGACGAATGTCACAGCCAGAAGAATCAGCAGAACGTATCGGAAACATTCCCAGCGTACCGGTTCCGTTCGGTTATTGATCAGATGGCGGAGGTGAACTTTCGTGCTCATACGGTGGGAGTGGTGCTATCTCGATTGAATCGGTCGATTTAAGTGAATCGACCGCAATCAAATGACTCCATCGTTTACAATTCAAGTGCAATCTTGGTCGGCATTCGGTCGCTGCTTGCTGTCTATTGGCAATTCCGGGTTGACTATATCAGGATAGTATAGGTTACTGCGCAAAATGCCGCCCTTGAAGCTTTTCTGGTTCATTCCGACTTACGGCGATAGCCGCTATCTCGCTTCGCCTCTGGGTGCCCGGAGAACGACGTTTGGATATGTGCGCCAAATAGCCGAGGCGGTCGATCAACTCGGTTATTACGGTGCTTTATTGCCGACTGGCCGGTCATGCGATGATGCCTGGGTCGTCGCCTCGGCTCTCTTTCCGTTCACGCGCTCCATGCGCTTTCTGATTGCGGTTCGGCCGGGTCTCATCTCTCCGACACTTACGGCGCGCATGGTTGCGAGTTTTGATCAAATGTCGGAAGGCCGTCTGTTGATCAACGTGGTCACCGGGGGTGACCCCGTCGAGTTGGCTGGTGACGGCGTCTTGCTTGGACATGACGAGCGGTACCGTTTAACGGACGAGTTTTTAACGATTTTTCGGCGTATCAGCTCGATGGAATCAGTCGATTTCAAGGGTGAACATCTTGAGGTCCGGGAAGCCAAGCTGCTCTATCAAGGATTACAAAGACCGTATCCGGATCTTTACTTCGGCGGTTCTTCTGCGGCCGGGCATGAAGTCGCGGGGAAACATGTCGACGTGTATCTCACCTGGGGCGAACCGCCAGCCCAGGTCGCCGAGAAAATTGCGGAAGTGCGGAAGATAGCTGCGCGTCACGGACGGACCATGCGGTTTGGAGTTCGTCTTCATTTGATCGTCCGCGAATCCGAAAAACAGGCATGGGCGGACGCCGAAGATCTGATTCGGTTTGTCACTGACGACGTGATTTCTGCCGCACAGAAGACGTTTGCGCGTTTTGATTCTGCCGGCCAACAACGGATGTCAGAGCTTCACTCCGGGAAGAGGGATAAACTCGAAATAAGTCCAAATCTTTGGGCCGGCGTCGGTTTGGTCCGTGGTGGCGCGGGGACGGCACTCGTTGGAGATCCCGAAACAGTTGCGGCGCGAATTCTCGAGTATGCCGCCTTGGGCGTCGAAAGCTTCATCTTTTCCGGGTACCCGCATCTGGAGGAAGCGTACCGAGTCGCCGAACTGCTGTTCCCACTACTCAGGTCTGATTCGCTTGCGGACCAAGAGGCCCCGCATTATCAGAGCCCGTTTGGGGAGTTCGCGGCGGGAAGCAAGAGGATAAAAGTAGGAATTAAGAATTAAAAAGTAAAAAGGCAGAAATAAGGGGCTGTCTGTCCGGAACAGGCCCAAGGCAGCGCAGGGATTCTGCCCATTTGCGTACTTCGTACTCGGGCCTGTGTACCATTGGCTTGCAAAGTGCGATTGCGATTGTCACTAGAAGGCTGACCAGCGACGCCCTGTCGTGGACGGCGCGCCAAAATCGAGAACGAGAACGAGCAGGAGCACGAGTACGATTGCGACTAGGGTCGCGACTAGGTTACGTCAATCGGCCTATCCACAAAAGACGCTCGCCCCAAATCAAAATTTCAGGATCGTCGAAAAGAGGATCTGCTTAAAGCGATCGAAAGGTGCCAGGCTGCGTTCCGCTTTACTTAACAATATTGCGCCTTGTAAAGAGGAAACTACAAATCCGGCAATTTCATTGCACTTCGATTTCGGTGGCAGTTCGCCAGCTTTTATGGCGCTCTTCAGGCAATTGGCGATTGCTTGTTGGATCTCCGCAAATATCTCGATGAGGCGTTGCCGGATGACCTCGCTATGATCGCTCGCTTCGGCGGTAAAGTTGCCGTACAGACACCCGTTTTCCGTTCCAACTGTTTTGAGAAAGTCTCTATTGGCATCAATGTAGGCGCCAATCCGTTTAAGAGGAGGAAGCGACTTGTTGCGAAGCGTCTCGCGAATCACTTCGCGGGTCTTCGCAAAATACAGATTGAGTATCTCGAGACTAAAGGCCTCTTTCGAGGTGAAATGGTTAGTGAAAGATCCCTGAGGGACGCCGGCAGCTTCGACGATATCGCGGACGCTGGCGCCGGTGAATCCGCGCTTATGCATCACGCGAAGGCCGACGTTCAGTATCTTTTCGCGATTCGATGGTCTGGACATTCGGCGATTAGAATCGCCCTGTTTACGGTTTCCGCAATCGTTCGAATAATGACAGTTAAATCCTCCGACTGAAAGATTATCCTATGGTTGACCTGCTTCAGACTGAATCCTGTTTTTGACAAGCGATCGTAGCGTAAGTCGTGCTACTATTTGAAAATCTCAAGGCCAACGAATCATGAATGCTGAACTAACAACAAGGCCTCCGATACCTCCTTTTACTCTGGAAACCGCGAAACAGAAAGCCCGCCTCGCCGAGGATGGCTGGAACAGCCGCAATCCTGAGAAAGTTTCTCTGGCCTACACGGTTGACAGCGTTTGGCGGAATCGTTCCGAATTCATGTCGGGACGTGAAGCGATCGTTGAATTCCTGACGCGAAAATGGAACCGAGAACTGGATTACCGGCTCATCAAAGAACTGTGGGCGTTTCGCGAAAACCGGATCGCGGTACGGTTTGCTTACGAATGGCATGACGACAGCGGAAACTGGTTCCGATCGTACGGAAACGAGAATTGGGAATTTAATCCAGATGGACTCATGGCCCGCAGAATTGCCAGTATCAACGACCTCCCAATTTCAGAATCCGAACGGAAGTACTTCTGGCCGCTTGGCAGGCGCCCAGACGAGCACCCCGGTCTCTCGGATTTGGGGCTGTGATAACCGGGTTCCGAGTTCAAAGTTCGACGTTCAAAGTTCGGGGCCCGAAAGGTTCCCGATAGATTAGGCCTGCCTTCTCAATCCTGAACTCCAAACCTCGAACTCCAAACCTCGAACCTCGAACCTCAAACCCGGAACTCCTATCTGCTCGACCTCTGCCATTCGGTGAAATCGGGATCGATTCCGCGATATAGATATCCGAACCGGCCACCAGAGGGCATGACTCCGTAAAAATACACAGCTGTCATCTCTTCGGTAACAACTAAAGAGTGCTCGTCTCCGCCTTTTGTGATGAGCATGTCGCCGGGCCCGAGCTCGTATCGAATGTTCTCGCTTGTCGCGATTCCGCGACCGCACGATCCGACGTACGGCAATCCTGCCGGGGGGGCAATCGTTGGGTCATGATTATTGGGCCGAGAATGTCTATCGGAACAATATTGTATATCAAGGATTATTTAGCTCCTGATTAGTCAATACCTGGAACTGATTTTAGAGCGAATCAGGTCAGATAGGGGTGAAATCGGACTGGTAAAACCCGGTTGAAGATGAACCAAAAGAATACTAATACACGCTAGAAAGTTCTTAATATGGCCGAAGCACATCGAATCGAGAGTGAACAGGAAGCGTTGGATGTTGCGCGGCGGTTCGCCGATCAGATCCGTCCTGAATCGGGAACACGCGATAAGGAGAGACGGCTGCCAATCGACGAAATCGAGTGGTTCTCGCAGAGCGGCCTTTGGGGAATTACGATACCTAAGGAGTTTGGAGGTGCCGGCGTTTCGACCGCCGTTTTTACCGAGGTCGTGGCGATCGTCTCAGAAGCGGACGCTTCTTTGGGACAAATTCCACAAAATCACTACGCGAACATCGAGGAGATCCGCTTGGTGGGGTCGGATGCGCAAAAGCGCTTTTTCTTCGATCGAATCTTAAAAGGGGATCGTCTCGGAAACGCGGCTGTCGAGCGTGGCGGTAAGACTGTTGTAGACAATCAAACGAAGTTAGTGCCCGATGGGGAGGGGTATCTGTTATCCGGGGAGAAATTTTACTGCACGGGGGCTCTCTTTGCGCATTGGGTCCCGGTGCGGGTCACTGATTCTGATGGGAACCGCGTGGTTGCGATCGTAAACCGCCGGAGCGAAGGGCTCACTGTGATCGACGATTGGTCTGCATTTGGACAGCGTACAACGGCAAGTGGAACGGTCCTTCTGAAAGATGTGCGCGTGAAAAAGGATCAAATCTTACTCTCTTACCAGAACTATCAGCGCCCGACGACGCGCGGACCGTTTTCTCAAATCATCCATGTGGCGATCGATGTCGGGATTGCTAGAGCTGCGATCAATGAGACCGTTCATTTTGTGAAAACCCGGTCGCGGCCATGGATCGACGCGAAGATTGAAAAAGCGACAGAGGATCCGCTCACCATTCACGAAGTGGGCTCACTCCATTATCAATTGCATGCAGCAGAAGCGTTGATGGAAAGAGCCGCGCAGAAGGTCGATCGTGCGGCGGCGGATCCGGGCGATGGAACGGTTTCCGCCGCGGCGGTTGCTGTCGCTGAGGCAAAGATTGCCTCCACGGAGATTGCAATTGAGGCTACCAACAAGTTGTTTGAGCTGGCTGGGACACAGTCGACTCTCGAAAGATTTCAGCTGGATCGCCACTGGCGAAATGCGCGCGTGCACACGCTGCACGACCCGGTCCGTTGGAAATATCACGCAATCGGTAACTTTTATTTAAATCAGACTGCACCGCCGCGGCACGCGTGGCTATGAGCAAGGAGATTCGGTTCAATGCGTTTGCGATGAATTGTGTGGGGCATATGGCACCCGGACTCTGGCGCCACCCCAAGGACCGTTCCAATCGCTATGTTGATCTGGAGTATTGGACCGATTTGGCTCGCTTGCTGGAGCGTGGAAAGTTTGACGGCTTGTTTCTGGCTGACGTTCTTGGCCCCTACGACGTTTACGGAGGCCGAGCGGACGCCGCAATAGTCAACGGGATCCAGATTCCCGTGAATGATCCGATGCTGCTCATTTCAGGAATGGCCGCGGTCACTGAACATCTTGGATTCGGGGTGACCTGTGCGTTGACGTACGAACATCCGTACCCGTTTGCGCGCCGGGCTTCGACATTGGATCATCTCACCAAGGGCCGTTTCGGCTGGAACATTGTTTCCGGTTATCTGGATAGCGCTGCACGCAACTTTGGGCTCGATCAACAGACCCAGCACGATGATCGATACGAGGTCGCAGAAGAGTACATGGAGGTCTGCTACAAGCTTTGGGAAAAAAGTTGGGAACCCGGCTCCGTCAGGCGGGACAAAAAGAGCGGTTTATTTGCGGATCCTGCGAAGGTTCACGGAATCCATCACATCGGAAAACATTATAGAGTCCCTGGTTTCAATTTGAGTGAACCTTCGCCACAACGGACGCCCGTGCTTTACCAGGCAGGCGCCTCGCGACGTGGAAAAGATTTTGCCGCGAAGCATGCAGAATGCGTATTCGTGTCTGCTCCGTCTGCGTCCATCGTAAAGAAATACGTTCGGGATTTGCGCCAACGCGCTGCGGAGTTTAATCGCGGAGAAATACTTATCTTTCTGATGTTCACAGTCGTTGTCGCTCCAACCGAAGATGAAGCGAAAAATAAGCTGAATGAATATCGTTCGTTTATCGATCATGAAGGCGCACTGGCGTTGATGTCCGGTTGGACCGGCGTCGACCTGAGCACCTATCAATTGGACGATGATCTTCGTGCGGGAAACTCAAATGCAAATCAGTCGGCGCTTGAGTCTTTTACGGTGAGTGATCCAAACCGGCGATGGACGATTCGAGAGATTGCCGAATTTGTCGGATTGGGTGGACGTGGTCCGGTCGTGGCTGGTACCCCGAGCCATGTCGCGGACGAACTCCAGGAGTGGGTCAATGAGACAGATGTCGACGGATTCAACCTGACTTATTCGGTGATGCCGGAAACGTACGAAAACATCGTTGAACTGTTGGTCCCCGAACTTCAGCGCCGGGGCGTTTACAAGAACAAATACCGGTCCGGTACATTGCGAGAAAAGCTGTTTGCACAGGGCCCCTACCTGAACGCGACGCATCCAGGAAAGCGAGTCTAGTCAGCCACATTTCTCACGTCCCCGTGAGAGGTGGGCACGGAGTGCCGACCTTGGCTGGGGCTAGCCGCAAACTCCGAAATACTACGCTGTTAAAAGCTTTCGGGGTTGTGAGATGTTCAGGCTAATCCTCGTCTTGCGGGGTGTTAAGGATTTCCTGAGCCGCCCGGACCATAAGAGTTTTGAGCTCTGGCGAATTGTCTACCGGATGAGTTTCAAGATAAACCGCGAGGTTGTATTCTGTTCCTTGGGCGCTCACCTCAATTGGACCTGTCTCGCCTTTGGAGTTTTTCCATTTTCCAATGGCGGCCCAGTTCCCGGCGTCCAGGGTTAGTTCGATCTCGTTCCCGGCATCGTCGGCCTTCCTTATTTGCGAGTACATGGGATTGTTGCCATCAACAGTCATGGTCGGGGCGACACGATTTGAACGTGCGACCTCCTGGTCCCAAACCAGGCGCTCTACCAAGCTAAGCTACGCCCCGATTCTGCGGAAGGGCGCTAATATGAGCGACCAATCAGGAATTGCCTAATGATTTTTTTGGGGGGCGTTGCGTCGGTTGTTCGCGATCGCCACAATCGCTGGATCCACCAACCTCCCCGCATAAAATCCCACTGGCGAAACTTCTGCGCATGCGCTTGTATCTTCTCTGAATGGATTCCGTTGGTGAGTACGTGATCGTTTCCGGGTCGCTGAGGTCCAGTAGTTTGAGCAGGGCAATGGCGCTTTACATCCGGGAGTGTTACCGGAATGAAGGGGTGGACGCGCGGTTTATCGATTTGCGCGATTCGCCTCTGCCTTTCTGCGACGGCGAGTCCGCCTATGGTCATCCGAGCGTTTCGCCGCTTTCCAAGACGATCTCAGAAGCCCGTGTCGTGATCATTGCGACTCCGATTTACAATTTTGACGCCAATGCGTCGCTGAAAAATCTGATCGAGCTCACAGGCGATTCCTGGGAAAACAAAGTCGTTGGTTTCTTATGCGCGGCAGGAGGAGCAATGAGCTTCATGTCGATCATGAGTCTCGCAAACAGCCTGATGCTTGACTTTCGCTGTCTGATTATTCCGCGAATCGTCTATGCGACGCGCCCGGATTTTACAGATGGAGAGGTCAGTTCGAATCAGCTGCGCAAACGGATTCAGGAATTGGCTGTCGTATCCGCAAGAACACGCAACGGCTATCTCTAATATCGTTATGACTTGAGACGATTATGAGTTTCTCCCCGCACAAAATTGAAGAAAAACTGGACCTCGCTGCTCGAGCCGCGTGGCTCTATTACGTAGCGGGTGACACGCAGCAGGAGATTGCACGGAAACTGAAAATCTCCCGTCCTGCCGCTCAACGGTTGGTTGCTGCGGCGTTAGAGCGAGGAATAGTCAAGGTCCAGATTCATCACAAAATCACTGGGTGCCTCGAGATCGCGACGGCTTTGCGCAAACGGCACAAGATGGTTTTGTGCGAAGTGGTACCCTCCAACGACGACACTCCAGAACAGGTCCTTCGAAAAATAGCGGTTGCGGGTGCTCAAGTGATGGAAACCTACTTGAGCGACACAGAACCCAAAATCGTAGCTGTAAGTTCTGGCCGAACCATGAAAGCGGTGGTCGACGAGTTACCGAATCTGGTACGGCCACAACATCGAGTGGTTTCCCTCGTCGGAGCGATTGCGCACGATGGGTCCAGCAATCGCTACGATGTCGCGCTCCAGACCGCAGAGAAAACGAACAGCAAATACTTTCTGTTGCCTTCTCCCTGGCTCGCGGATTCAGCGGAAGAACGATTGCAGTGGTGCAGTCATCGCTTGTATCGTGTTGTAGAAGCTCTCTCGGCCAAAGCAGATGTGGCTTTCGTCGGTTTGGGAGAAATGGGCGTCGGTTGCCCGATGCAGCGCGACGGATTCATTAATGAAGAGATGGTGAAGGAGCTCGTGGAGGGCGGGGCTGTTGGAGAGACCCTGGGCAGAGCGTTCAACGAGTCGGGCGAACCGGTCCACACTTCCATCGATGAGCGCCTCACGAGCATCCGGATCCCGCGACCTGTAGAGAAGCCGGTGATCGCTTTTGCGGCGGGCGAGCGAAAAGCGGCGGCTGTTCTAGGGGGGCTGCGAGGTGGCTGGATGAATGGGCTGGTTACCGATGAGGTGTGTGCCCGAAAAGTACTCGAGAGCGATCCCTGAATCGCTCGAATTCGATCCGGTAAAGATCAATTCTTGACATTTTCTCTACTCCAGAACAAATACTCGCCATCGATGGTCCCCAAGCACGGTCAAAGCAATATCTCGGCCACTTCCATCGGTAACTGGAGACCCCCCATTCATGATAAAACGCTTAGTGTCTGCATTCCTTGCCCTCATTCTTGCCAGCGTCGCGGTCAATGCACAGCAGAAGACAGTGACACTTGCAGTGGTGAATAACCCGGACATGATCCGGCTTAAGAAGCTCTCGGCCAAGTTCGAAGAGGAGAACCCCGACATCAAATTAAACTGGGTTGTTGTCGAAGAGAACGTGCTTCGTCAGCGCGTAACAACCGACGTGTCGCAAGGAAGCGGCCAGTTTGATCTGGTTTATCTCGGATTGTACGAAGCTCCAATCTTCGCCAAAAAAGGATGGCTTCACCCGATAGAAAATGTTCCTGCCGATTACGATATCGAGGACGTATTCAAATCGATTCGGGACGGCCTTTCTTATGATGGCAAGCTGTATGCCCTCCCGTTTAACGCAGAAAGCTCGATGCTGATTTACCGAAAGGATCTGTTCGATGCCAAAGGTCTGACCGTACCAGATCAGCCAACCTACGATGATATTCAGAAGTGGGCTGACGCGTTGACCGACAAGTCGAAAGGAATTTACGGCATCACGCTTCGTGGCAAACCGGGGTGGGGCGAAAATATGGCTTTTGTCGATACCCTCCTGAATACTTTCGGTGCCACATGGTTCGACATGAGCTGGAAACCGACGATTGACACACCTGAGTGGAAGAAGGCGCTCACATTCTATTCTCAATTGTTGAAGAAGGATGGGCCTCCGGGAGCAAGTTCAAACGGTTTCAACGAAAACCTCTCGCTTTTCGCGAGCGGCAAAGCAGCCATGTGGATCGACGCGACCTCTGGTGCGGGACCTCTCTTTGATGCGAAGGAGTCCCAGGTGGCCGATAAAGTCGCCTTTGCCTCGGCGCCTATTGCCGTGACCCCGAATGGTTCCCACTGGCTTTGGTCCTGGGCGCTCGCCATCCCGAAATCCGCCAAAGAACCGGATGCAGCCCTCAAGTTTGCCCTTTGGGCCACTTCCAAAGAGTATATTACGCTGGCCGCACAGACCGACGGATGGGCCATCGTTCCTCCAGGGACTCGGAAATCGACTTACGACAATGCCGATTACCAGAAGGCGGCGCCGTTTGCCGCGGTAGCGCTCAAAGCGATGCAGACAGCGGATCCTACCAATCCATGCATCAAAAAAGTACCTTACACTGGAGTTCAGTTTGTCGGGATCCCGGAATTCCAGGCAATCGGTACTCAGGTTGGACAAAATGTGTCCGCGATCCTCGCCGGCAAAATGACGGTTGACCAAGCGTTAAAGTCGAGTCAAACCACAGCGGAACGCGCGGTCAAACAAGGCGGATATTTGAAATAACGTTTGAGAGCGGCGCACAAAGGTGCGGGCTCGCGCAAATCTGGATGCGGTTGCTGGGTGGTTTTTTCCTGCTTGAAAAAGCCGGCCCGGCACCGCATCTTTCGCTTCTTTGGAATCGGGCCGTAGCACAGCTTGGTAGTGCGCTTGAATGGGGTTCAAGAGGTCGTGGGTTCGAATCCCGCCGGCCCGACCAGCGAATTTGTGACGGCTTTAACTTGTTTGATCTGGATCCTGAAAATCGTGTGCTGGTCTCGGAATAGCAGTCTGGGAATCAGACTCATCCTGCTTCTGCTTGGCGGCCTTCTGTTCGTTGGACTGAACGCCTCCGCTCAGCAAGCTGACGCGACTCCGACTCCGACTGCGACACCGCAGTCAGAACAAAGCACCGGTCAGGAATCACCCGCTGCCTCCCCGAGTCCGGAACCGCAGCAGGAGCCGCAGTTACTTCCTAATACAAACGCGCTTCCAGCCCAACCGAGCCCTACTCCTGCGTTGCGCGACTTGCTTCCGCAAGGAATCAATACGGTTATCCCGGGGTCGCTGCTGCCAACCCCCAATTCTGCTGAACAATCGGAGAAAGACAAATTCCGGTTCCGCGAGATTCGCTCTATCGCCGTTCGTAATCCGTACGCTGTCTATCTTTTGCGAAAGGCTCAAAGTGAGCACAACGACGAAGCTAAGCGCGAATATCTGCGCGTTTACTATATGACGATGTGCGACGAAATGCGGAAGTTAGAGCCGCGGCTCAAAGGAATGATCGACGGGTTTGAGAATACGAACGTCGGGCGATCGTCACCCCTCGGTCAGCGGCCGACAATACCCGGCAGAGACCTCCCTCGCTATAAGGCAATCGAGTTGGAAGGTCCACAGCACTGAGGGCCAACTCGCCGGTCAATTCTTAGATCGATTGCCGACAGGAGTTGGATCGAGTTCGGTGACGAACTTTTTGATATTCCATTCTTAGTTTTTCCCGTGTTCTTCCATCACCGCTCCGACATTCTCCTGAGTCGCGATTTGGCCACCGCCGGGAGTGTGTACCATGATGGCGATACAAACCGAGCTTGCCGCCGGCGTCTTTTCAAACTCAAATGCGATCCCTTCTTTGGATGCGTCGTAGACGGTCGGAATTGTGTCGATTGGAGCGGCATCAGGGAACGCTTTTTGAATTTGATCAAGTGTGCTCCCGACAGAAATGCCCTGCTGTGTCTTATACCGTTTTGCGGTGACGCGGATCAGATCGATTGTGTAGCCGTCTGCCGGTTGCGTGTCGGTGGCTCCGTTGTTCGTTGCATGAATGAAAAGGGTATCGAATAAATCTCCTGGTCTTGGGAGTTTCCATACCTGTCGAGTTTGCGACATTCCGTCGTCTGTCGCAAACGGTTTGCCAAGCTTGCGCAGCGTCTCGGCTCCATCGGGGCCAAGTCGCAAACCGGCAATGGAAACGCCAGGTAGAATGGAAGAGACTTTGTTGGAAGCCGATGCATCATAGCACAACGCGGTAATGCCTATGAATAATGCTATCCAACGGATCATCTTGGTCTTCATATTGTCTTAGGGAAAGCACACTAGCCCGAAACTCTCGCAAGCGCTTTTGGAACTTCTGCTTATCGAATCGGAAAACTCTTGTATGCAACAACTGACTGACCGCAAAACCTCAATACCCTGCGCTTCTGTGCTATTTCTTGCCATGGTCTGGTGCGGCACCGCTTTCGCGTTGACACCGCCGCAAGAATTTCCCTTGCGAATCCGCGGCGCTTACGACATCGCGATGGAGTACCACGACGGGACGTTCTCGATCCAGTTCCATCCAGGTTCAGGTCCAGCCGGGAAAGGATTACAACCCGGCGAAGGCTCATGGTTAGACCGGCCATTGCGACCTGCCGAGCCGCACCTCATTAAGGAGAGCTTCTCGGAAGACCAAGCTAACAATGTGGAGAGTTACATGCGGGATCCCAGTCACTATGCCACCTTCTACTGCTATAATACTCAGGAAGGCTACTTTGCAGCGAGCAGGGCCGAGCCATGGACAGGAGACGGTCGAGGCGCACAGCCGTCGCAACAACCCGGAACGACCCAGGCCGACAATCAGTCCACTCCGGCGCCGGCATATAAGTCGTATAAGACGTATACGTCATATATGTCTTATATCGATCGGATTCGGTTCTCTTCACGAGACGTCCTGGACAGGCGAGACGCCTATCCTACATTGTCCAACCCATGGCGATTCATCATTTTCAGCCAACTCGTTATCACATCTCTCTAGGGTCACATGATCCAGTGCTTCGAATCGGCGATGGCGACACGGTTCTGACAACGACCGTCGATTCTTTAGGCAAAGATGCAGCCGGCCGGGAGGTCACACAGCGTGGAAATCCGCAGACGGGCCCGTTCTATGTCGAGGGGGCTTCTCCCGGCGATACCCTTGTGGTGTTTCTGGATCGAATCACCCCGAATCGTCCTTATGGCCACACGGGCACTGTGGTTGCCTCGAATGTCGTGGATCCTTCCTTCGCGCAAAGTTTGCCTCGAGGCGAATTTATCGAATGGCGGGTCGACAATCAGACGGGGACGGCGATGCCCGCGAAAGCGATTCCAGGCCTGAACAATCTCCAGGTTCGGCTAGCTCCAATGCTTGGTTGTTTCGGCGTCGCGCCGGCCGGTGGACAAGCTATTTCGACAGCGACCTCGGGAGAGCACGGAGGGAACATGGACTACAGAGGTTTTGTGACCGGCGTAGTCGCTTATTTTCCTGTGTTCGTAGAAGGTGCACTTTTTCATCTCGGCGATGGTCATGCGATCCAGGGCGATGGTGAAATTGTCGGAACAGGAATTGAGATCTCGATGGATGTGCAATTCACCGTTCGAGTGATCAAAGGAAAAAGGATTAATTGGCCGAGAGGCGAAAATTCCGACTACATCTTTACAATTGGTAATGCTCGTCCGCTGGACCAAGCGCTTCAGCATGCAACAACCGAAATGCTAGTCGCCCTCAAACAGGATTATGGACTGGACGAAACCAGCGCGAGCATTCTCCTTGGGCAACTGGTCGAATATGATATCGGGAATGTATTTGATCCGGCTTACACGGTCGCATGCAAGCTGCGAAAGTCCTATCTTGCGAAATAGACCTGAGTGTTACTTTCCCCCCAGCGGGGAGGGTCATTCGAGCAAGCCGGCAGCGGCGAAATCGATGCCTATGCTGCGACGAATCATGTCGAGAGTCGCCATGGTTCCGAGCGATGCATTGAGCATTCGGTGCGGCGTTTCCATCTCACCGGAGCCGATGCGGCGGGCAACTTCGGCCGCTTCGTAATACAAGCTTCGAAATGCTGTCCGCGAGGTTCCTCATAGCGTAGCATTTGTGACCCGTCGGCTGAGACCACCGTGAAGGGCCCAGGAAGGTGAAAGGGGCCGTCAAAACGGATGGTCCCTTCGGTGCCGACGATTACAGCATTGGTGGGCGTGAATCCATACAGGGTCGTCGAGACGGTTCCCTGATTTCCAGCCGCATCTGTCAGGATAGCTGATAGCTGGCCGATGACCCCTTGGGGATCTGGCTGTCCTAGCCCGATCACCCGTTCGGGAATGCCAAAAATCTCGGTCAAGAGCGCAACAGCGTAAGTGCCCAAGTCCAGGAGCGGACCACCAGCCAGTTTAGGATCGAAGATTCGGTGATCGCGTGCAAAGTACTCGCCATAATCCGTAAAAACAGACTTGATCTCACCGATGGCCTTGGCTTCCAGAAGTTGGCGAAGAACGTCAAATTTTGGAAGGTAGAACGTCCAAAGCGCTTCGGCTAAAAACAGCTTCTGCCGACGGGCCAATTCCACCATTTCGAGGGCCTGGGCGCGATTGAGCGCCATCGGTTTCTCCACAAGCACGTGCTTGCCGGCGTCGAGTGCCAGGATGACCCCTTGATTATGCGAATTGTGCGGGGTCGCTACATAGATCACATCGAGATCGTCAGCCGCGACTAACTCCCTGTAATCGCCATAAGCTTGCTTGAGTCTCATGCGGGATGCGAATTCCGCGGCTCGCTCTTTGCTGCGGGACCCAACAGCTACGATATCCTGTTTGGTGTGCGCTCGCACCGACTCAATAAATCGCTCGGCTATCCAACCTGAGCCTAGAATTCCCCATCGCAAGATTTGCGCTTCGGCCGCGGGTTCGATTCGAGACGAAGGCAATGATATTGGGAACGGCATACAATATTTTCCAGCCGGGACTCGGGATCCGGACAAAGAAAATAAAACTACTACTTCCGCCCGCGGTTCTTGAGTTGGTCGAGAATGACAGCCCCCACAATAATGCAACCCTTAACAATCTGCTGCCAGAAAGCCGACACATTCATCAAGTCAAGGGTATTGTTCAATACCCCGATAATCAGCGCACCCACAATCGTGCCTGCCACTGTCCCGATTCCGCCCGCCGAGAGGGAGGTTCCACCGATGACCGTGGCCGCGATGGCATCAAGTTCGTAGCCGACGCCAAGCCCCGGTTGCCCGGAACCAATGCGGGATGAAACGACCACTCCAGCCAACCCGGCCAAGAAGCTGGCGTACACATAGATAAGCATCTTGTACCGGGCTGCATTGATACCCGAAACCCGCGCCGCCTGTTCGTTGCCGCCAATCGCGTAGATGTATTTCCCGAATTTGGTATGGGCGTAGAGGATATGAGTCACGATCGCCATGACCACCAGTATGATGATAGGAACCGGGACCCCGAAAACATCCCCCTGGCCGATAAAGTCGTAATCATCCGTCAAATCGGAGATCGGGCGACCGCTAGTATAGAGGTTGGCGGCGCCGCGAATCGCAGTATAGGTACCCAAGGTCGCGATGAACGGCGGAATGCGGGTTTTAGCAACGAGAAAGCCATTGATCAGGCCTACCAACGCACCAACCAGACAGGCTGCAACCACCGGCACAAGCAAGGGAAGGTGAAGACCAGGATAGAAGGCACTTGAATTATCGGGCGACTGAGCCAGGCTTGCCGCCACGACTGCTGTCAAGCCGACAACAGAGCCAGACGAAAGGTCGATGCCTGCACTGACGATAATCCCGGTCACACCAAGCGCGATCAGGCCAACGACGGACATCTGTCGCACGATATTGATCAAGTTAGTGGTGCTCACAAATGCGGGTGACAGCAGCGAGGCCACCACGATCATCACGATAAATATTAAGAAGATGCCGTATTTATTGAATACGACCGAGACGGTGTGACTCATCTGCTGTCGCTTATCTGGCTTGTTAGCGGTCGTGACTACAGGACTTGCCATACATTTCTTTCTATGCAGTTAAACTCATTCCGGTAGCCATTTGGAGAATCTTTTCCTGGGTGGCTTCTGTGCGCGAAAGCTCACCGACCTTGTCGCCTTCGTGCATGACCAGGATTCGATCACTCATTCCAAGGACTTCTGGTAGCTCCGAAGAAATCATAATAATTGCCTTGCCGGACCGAACAAATTCGGTCATTAGCCGGTAAATTTCCGATTTGGCGCCGACATCAATCCCGCGCGTTGGCTCGTCGAGGATCAGCAGATCCGGTTCGGTCAACAGCCAACGTGAGATTAATACCTTCTGTTGATTGCCACCGGAAAGGTTCCTGATGATTTCCAAAAGGCTGGGGGTCTTGATGCGCATCAAGCCCCGCATCCTTTCGCAATCTTTACCGATTTTTGCGAAGTGGATGAAGGGTCCTATCATGTAGCTATTGATGTTCGCGATAAACATATTCTCGCGAACGCTGGCATTCAGGTACAAGCCGGTTAGTTTGCGGTCTTCGGTCAGTAAGGCCATGCCACTTCGAATGGCATCAGCGGGGGAACTAATTTTGACGGCCTTTCCTTCCACAGTGATGTTTCCGCCATGGGATCGGGTCACTCCGAAAACAGCTTCTATCAATTCGGTGCGCCCCGCTCCCATGAGGCCAGCAACACCTAGAATCTCCCCGCGCTGAACCTGGAAACTAACATTACGAAATCCTTTGCCGCTTAAGTTTTGCACATCCAGGAAAACAGAACCCATATCTGTTGTTTCCTTGTGAAACATATCTGTCAGAGTCCGTCCCACCATCTTTTCAATCAGGATCGCATCGGTTAAATCGGCGGTCGCATCAGTGCCCATGTATTGCCCATCACGGAAAACAGTGACTTCATCGGTAATCTTGAAGATCTCGTCCATTTTGTGGCTGATATAAATCACAGCGCATCCCTGGGCCTTCAATGATCGGATAATAGTAAAAAGTCCTTCCACCTCCGCCTCCGTGATAGCCGAGGTCGGTTCATCCATGATGATCAAGTCTGAGTTATAGGAAACAGCCTTGGCGATTTCAGCGAGTTGAATATTGGCAATACTAAGCTCATGCATTTTCGCGGTTGGCTTTATCTTGATGTGAAGCCTATCTAAAAGTTCACCGGCCATGCGGTTCATTTTTCGCATATCCACCAGGCCATACCAGGTCGTCGGTTCACGACCGAGGTATATATTCTCCGCCACCGTCATCTGGGGAATTGGGCTTAGTTCCTGGTGAATCATCGAAATGCCCTTGGAGAGGGCATAGTGAGTATTTGTGATGTTTAGCTTCTCACCTTTGAAGGTGATGGTGCCCGAATCCGGCGCATAGATGCCGATCAAACATTTCATCAGGGTCGATTTACCTGCCCCGTTTTCGCCCATCAAGGCGTGCACCGATCCCTTGCGGGCATGGAGCTGGACATTGCTAAGGGCACGAACACCTGGAAATTGCTTGGAAATACCCTCCATGCTGAGCACGTACTCGTTTTCCATATCCAGCTCCTTTCTTTTTCTAGCAATGACTCACTTCATGAATGTCTTATAGTTCTCCTTAGTGACTTTCTGGTAGGGAATCCAGATGACCCCGTCCACCACTTTCGGATTCGGTTCCTTCTTCACCATCAGATAAGCTGCGTTGACAGCCTCGTTGCCTTGGCCAACGGGATCCTGGAACACGGTGTTGTTGAGTTCACCCTTTTCCATTGACTCTAAAGCGTCATGGCTGCCGTCCGTACCGCCAACAGGGATCTTGCCGAGCTTTCCCGCTGCCTTGATCGCTTGCAGGGCGCCCAGTGCCATCTCGTCGTTGTTGGAGGCCACGCCGTCAATCTCCTGGCCTGACGCCAGCCAATTTTCCATGATGGTCTTGCCCTGGACGCGCTGCCAGTTACCTGTCTGCTCTCGGGTGATCTTGATGTCCGGGAACTTTTCCTTCACCACTTGTTTGATGCCATCCGTCCGGCCAATCGCGGCTTCATTATCCAGTTCACCCATCAGGATCACCAAGTTGCCTTTGCCTCCCATGGCCTTCCCGAGTTCCTCCATATTCATGATCCCGGCCTCGATAGACTTGGATCCAGAATAGACAACACCCTTTGGCAGATTCGCGGGCTGGCGGTTGACGTAGACTAGAGGTTTTCCAGCTTTGGTGACAGCCTTGGTCATTGGTCCGGTCGCCGCAGTGTCCACCGGAAGGATAACCACCGCGTCCATGCCCTGTGCCAGGAAGTTTTCCACCTGGCCGACCTGCTTGGCGGTGTCATTGGCCGCATCGACAATGGTCAGGTCGACATCGGGGTGGGTACTGGCCCACTTGGTCATTGCATCCCGAACATTCGTCAGCCAGACATCGTCGAACAGGGCCATGGCTACGCCGATCTTCACCTTCTGGTCGGCGAGGGCCGTTGTATTGCCCAGCGCAATTGCCAATATGGCGATTACTGGAAGGATTAACTTAGCGAGTTTCATCATTTTCATTCTTATGCTTCTTTCTTGGGGGGTGCTCCGCGACGCGGAAGGGTCAGCCTGTAATTTCAAACAAGACTGTCATGAAATGGAGTATTTCCTGAGGTCTTGTCCGATATTTTCCAAGCTTCAGTTGCCAATAATATTCATTTGTTGCGAGGGGGACAGTGAATTCCCTTTGTCGTTTCGTAATCTGTTTCTCTCTTCCGTTCTAAACGTGAGATGGCAGGTCGTCCTGGTAGAGGTCTGGACGCGTACCCAATTTAATGGCCACTATTTTGCCATTCTTCTGCGCTTCGACACACGCATCGGCAGTCACAGCGGCGGCGTAACCGTCCCAGGACGACGGACCTCTGATTCTGCCAGAGGCCACAGAGTGGATCCATTCTTGTAACTCGACGTCATAGGATGCAATAAATCGCTTTTTCCAGTCCGTGAGAATATCAACGCTAAGCTTGGCCTCGCTCCGCATCAGCACGTTGGAAGGTTCGGGTAGGCGGGCCACACCCGTTTCACCAACCAGCTCACACTGGATGTCATAGCCGTAGGTGGCATTGACAAACACTTCGACGTCGATCCGGACGCCAGTGGCGGTTTCAAGCAGGACGATCTGGGGATCGGCCAAGTGCTTGGAAGCCTTGCTGGTCTTTTTGGGAAAGAGGACTTGGACAGAAACATATTCGTCGTCGAGCAACCAGCGCATGATATCAATCTCGTGGATGACGGTATCGGTGATGGCCATCTCGGTGGTATATTCGTCTCCGACCGCCTGGTTGCGGTGGGCGCAATGAGCGATCAGCGGAGCGCCAATGCCCCCTTTGGTGACGAGCTCCTTCAAAAGGCGATAGCCCGCGTCATAGCGACGCATGAAACCGACCTGGACCAGGCGCTTGCCCAAAGCGACTTCGGCATCAAGGATGCGTTTGCATGCCGCGGCCGTAGTCGCCAGAGGCTTCTCACAGAACACTGGCTTGCCCGCTGCAATCGCCGCCAAAACGAATTCTTCGTGGGTCGAACCAATCGAGGTCACGATAATGGCATCCACGTCCTTCGCTGCAATGAGATCTTGTCCGGTGCCTTCGGCCCGGCCGCCGAGGTCCTTGGCAATCTTCTGAGCCCGCGCGGGATCAATATCGGTCACTGCCACCACACTTCCGCCGGACAAGGCTTGAGTGATACGGCGGATATGATCCTGCCCGATGTTTCCGGTTCCAATAACTCCGATTCTAATAGCCATTTTTAAATCGTTATTTTGCTTCGCCAACGTTCTCGAAAGCCTTGCTATCCGTTTGGGAGGATATCAACCGAACAAGTAGCCTATACTTTTTTGGAGCTGCGCCTTCAGCTCAGGGAGCGCCAGTTCCCGCACTTGCGGCGAAAATGGTTCGTAGGAAATGGGCGCTGTACACTCGCCGTCCAGCAGGGCCGCAACCTGGCCACGGTTATCCACAATGTCGTCCTTGGTCACCAGGACCCGGTCTTCGTCTGTGATTGTTACTTTTGTCTTGCCGGCCAGAACGCCTGAAACGTGGATGATGGCGGTCTGCTTTGGGAAAAACTCCGTTTCACCGCTCAAGTAATGATGAAAGGTGTCATGAAGCAATTGATAGGAACCCGGATATTCGCACCTGGCAATTCCTTCCAGAGCGATCTTCTTGGTCCGTAAGGAACAGATTTCAAAACCCAGAGGCTCGACTAAGCCGATCATCTTGGCTTCGGCAAACAATGAACCATAGGCGGTTAATGCGGTCACAAGTTCATCACTCTGTTGGGCGGCGCTACGCTTGTCGCCGGCGTCATTCAACGGACAGAGCACGATCTGTGAACAATTGATCCGCTTGGCTTCGGCGATCAGATCCTTCAGCTTCTCGACATTCTCCTTCAGGACCCTGAGGTCTTCAAAGGGATACAGGGCGTTGATTGTCAACGCTTTGATACCAGTCTCTTTGAAGGCTCTCTGGAGGGCGGCGTCTGATAATCCGTCCAAGACACCCTTGTCGGTAAAGTCGTTCCGGACCTCGACGTATCGTATGCCCAGCTCAGCCGTGAATTTCAGGAATTCCTCCAGCGGAATCTGAGGTTTGATTGCTCTATTCAGGCAAAGCAGGTCGGTTCTCGACATAAAGTATTCTCACTCGGTTTATTGCGGAGTGGGCCAGTACAGCCCGGTACTAACTTTTCTTTGTGGTTGGACCGCCGGAGTTCGTCGAAAGCATCATCTGCTCCATCCCCTTCAATACGGCATTTTCGCGATCAGAGGGAAAGGTGATCTCCAGTTTTTCTTCCCCTCGGGAGGCCCGTAGCTGAAGAGTAAGAACGCCGCTTTCCTGATGGCTTAAATGAAAATCCGCCAGCCGAACACGAGGTATAAAGGTGATGGTGTCCGCAAATTCGTAAACATTTCCCGGAACTGAAGGTGTCTCGGTAGGATCCACCGGGTTGGGCAGCACGGGCGTAGCCGGCGTTTCCTTCGGCTCCTCTGCAGAAGAAGTTACCGCGGAGAGTTCTCCCGAAGACTTTTTCCCCTCTGAAATCAGGACAAGCTCCCGTTCCGTCATCAACAGTGCCCCGGCGGGAGCAAGTTGGTCTGCTGGCCATTGGATAGCAGCCAGCATCCGCTGCCCCTTGGGCCAATAACGCTCCGCCTCGTTCCGGAATTTCATCGGCCAAGCCTCAAAGATTGAAATCTCGTTCGGGCCCTTCCCGTCGACGGTAGTCCGTCCTGGATCGATGCCCGCGAGCATCAGATCAATGGCCTCATAATAAAACTCGTCCTCGACTCTTTCGAAATTGATCGTTACGGAGTCCGCCTTGCCTGCCTCGGAAAAGGCTACTATTAGCTGGCCCGACAGAAGAATAGATGTCAGTTCAAAAAACAAGGTGTTACTGAAGTCGGACTGTACCAGGGCGGTGCCGGCGTCTTCAGTTTCCGAAACTACGATCCAGCCGTTGTTCGTCACCACGAGCAGGGTGGCCGGCGACTTTTCATCTCCGGTTGGAAAAGCCGGAGCATGCACAAGTAAACGGACCGTTTCTTCTGATGGTAAGTTTTTTACCAACTCACTGCGAAGCGGTTCAGGCGCGTCGGAAACGGTATCGAACTTAGTGGGAAAGCGTGTGTCGATTTTCATACTCAAAGCTAGCGATTTCGCCCCTTAGTAGTGATTGCATATTACCAACTTGTAATTCACTTCGACGCTGCCTGCGGTACGCCTTGTCTGAAGGTGATTTACTAACCATTGGATAACTATCTCTAACTAAGGAGATCCGTTCTCAGGATTCGAACGCACGTGCTCCTCAGACTTTTTTTGGGGGGTATAGCTAGCTAAAGGTAATCAAAAAGTCGATGGAAAGATCAAGCTTATTCATTATATCTGTAAAAAGATGGTGCGCGGTATGAGTCCAATACTTTACTTAGTTGTTAAGACCCCCAAAGCAAAGGTATTTGACTTCCACGAATTCCTCGATGCCGTAGTGGGATCCTTCACGGCCGAGCCCGGATTGTTTAACGCCGCCAAACGGCGCCACCTCGTTTGAAATGAGGCCAGTGTTAATACCCACCATTCCAGATTCTAGCCCCTCTGCTGCTCTCCAAATGCGCCCGATATCGCGACTATAAAAATAGCTTGCGAGTCCGAATTCGGTATCATTGGCCATTTGAATTGCTTGCTCATCGGTGTCAAAACTAAACAATGGAGCCAATGGGCCGAAAGTTTCCTCTCTAGCCACCTTCATTTGAGGAGTCACACCCGCCAATACGGTCGGTTCAAAGAAGGTCTGGCCCAGAGCATGCCGCTTACCGCCCAGGAGAAGGCGGGCACCTTGCGAAATGGCGTCTTGGATATGTTCCTCGACTTTTTCCACTGCAGCCTGGTCGATCAAAGGACCTTGGAGAACGCCTGGCTCGAAGCCATTGCCGACTTTAAGTTTCTTGACTGCCGCGACGAGTTTCTCGGCAAAGGCGTCATAAACGCCCGCTTGGACATACAGACGGTTGGCGCAAACGCAGGTCTGACCAGCATTGCGGTATTTGGAGATGATCGCACCCTCGACAGCCGCATCCAGATCCGCATCATCGAAAACGATGAATGGGGCATTCCCACCTAGTTCCAGAGAAAGCTTTTTGATCGTGCCGGCGCTCTGTTTCATGAGCAGGCGACCCACCTCGGTCGAGCCCGTAAACGTCACTTTACGGACATCCGGATTAGAGGTCATTTCTCCACCAATCTCCTTCGAGCTGCCTGTCAAAACGCTAAAAACACCGGCCGGGATGCCAGCGCGTTCTGCCAGTACCGCGAGTGCCAAGGCCGAAAACGGGGTGGAGCTTGCGGGCTTTGCCACCATGGTACAACCCGCGGCCAACGCTGGACCGGCTTTGCGTGTGATCATTGCGGCTGGAAAATTCCAAGGAGTAAGAGCCGCACAGACTCCAATTGGCTCTTTGATAACCACCAGTCGGCGATCATTCCAAGGCGAAGGAATAGTGTCTCCATAAACGCGTTTGGCTTCCTCGGCGAACCACTCGATAAAGGAAGCGGCGTAAGCGACTTCACCTTTAGCTTCGGCCAGCGGTTTACCTTGTTCCGCGGTCATCAGCTTCCCCAGGTCTTCGACGTTTGCCAACATCAGCTCATACCACTTTCGCAAAAGACCGCTTCGATCCTTGGCAGGCTTGCGACGCCACTGGTCCCAAACGCCCTTCGCCGCTTCGATCGCACGTCGAGTTTCGGCAATTCCCATCATGGGTACGGTTCCCAAGATCTCCCCGGTGGCGGGGTTGTTGACGTCCAGAGTTGCGCCGTTATCGGCATCACACCAATGGCCGCCGACGTAGGCTTGGCGGCGAAATAGATCCGGATCTTGCAAAGAAAACCTAGTCATTGGTCTCAAATCTCAAAGAATTCATTTTATTGCGTTAACTTTCAAGTGAAAGTACCGGAATCGCCAATATATTTTGTAGGAATTGCAAAACCAGCTATTTTCCTTGACGATCGGCTTACGAATAGCTTACGAACGAAGGAACCAAGTAACAGTTGTTGCGTATAGCTTCTCCTTACAAAAAGCAAATCTAAATTTCAGAAGAACGGCGTTTAAATAGGCTCAAGAATTGCCATGCGATTTCTTTAGATCGACCGAAGCGTTATGACGGAAGAAACAAGAAGAATCAGGGTCGGAATGGTTGGGGGTGGACCGGGCGCGGGGATCGCCGAAACGCATCGGACGGCAATGCGCCTTGACGACAAATGCGTTCTGGTTGCAGGCGTCTTTTCGCGGGACACTGAGAAGTCGCGCGAAGCGGCAAGACGACTTCGAATCGATCCGGGCCGTGTCTATCCCGATTACAGCGTCATGGCGCAAGTTGAATCCAAGCGGGAAAGCGACAGAATCGATGTCGCGGTGATTGTCACCCGAACCGACAGCCACTTTGAGATCGCGAAGAAGTTTCTGCAATCGGGAATCCATGTGATTTGCGATAAGCCTCTTTGCCTTTCGTTGGCAGAGGCAAAGGAGCTAAAGCGCCTGGCCGAAGAGAAAGAATTGCTTCTCTGCCTGACACATAATTATTCCGGTTACGCGATGGTTCGCCATGCTGCGCGCATGGTTCGAAACGGTGATATTGGCAACGTATGCGTCGTGCAGGCCGAACACGCGTCAGGCTGGGCCGCCAAGTTGCTTGAAAATCAGGGCCACCCACAGGCGGCCTGGAGAACCGACCCGGTTCTTTCGGGCGATGCGAGCGTTCTTTTCGACTTGGGGACGCATGCGCATCAGCTTGCACGATTCGTAACCGGGCTTGAAGTCACTGAAGTAGCCGCGGAGTTGAGCCAGATAGTGCAAGGCAGGGCCATCAAGGACAACGCGAATTTATTGCTTCGATTTTCCAACGGGGCACGAGGGGCGCTCTGGGCGTCGATGGCGGCGATTGGCAACGAACACGGTCTTCGAATCCGAGTCTATGGAGATCGGGGCAGTTTGGCCTGGCACCACGAAGATCCTTGTCATTTGCGGTACTCTCCGCTCGATGGCCCACGGCAAATATTGGCGCAGGGAGCCGATGGACTTTCGGCTGAGGCCAAGCGCTGGACTCGGGTGGGACTTGGTCATCCTGAGGGTTTCTTCGAGTCCTTTGCAAACATCTACACCGAGGTGGCGGAAGCCATTCTGGCCAAATCTGAAGGCAGGAATTACACAAAAAATGAGCTCGGTTTCTCGGATGCAACCGACGGAGCGCGCGGGGTAGCGTTTGTGGAGTCGGCCATGCGTTCTTTCGCGTCTGGAGGCGCCTGGACCGGTGTCGAAGCCATCTGAGAAGGGGCACTGGAGAGAGCAGAAATGGATGCCTACTGTGGGCCTGAAAAAGGGACAAATTAAAACATGTTTTTTGAATTACGAAAATGACGGTTTCAAAAATTTCCGGGTCAAAAGTCAATTTGGGAGTCAGTCCATTGTGTTGGACAAACGACGTCCTGGCAGAACTAGGCGGAGATATTCCATTGGAAGTCTGTTTGAAGGATGCGGCAGACAATGGCTATGACGGGGTGGAACTGGGGAGGAAATTTCCGAGGGAAGCCCACGAACTGTTATCGAAATTGTCTAGCCATGGGCTTCGATTGGCCACCGGATGGTACTCAGGGTATCTAAGCGAGCGATCGGTAGAAGCCGAATGGAAGGCGGCCGCAGACCATGTTCAATTATTGGAGAGCTGTGGTTGCCAGGTTCTTGTCTATGGTGAGTGCGGAATGATGGAAGGAGATTCTCCCTGGGACGAGCCCTTGAGCCGAGGAACTAAACTCAAATCAATCGACTTGGGAGCGTATGCGGAGAGGCTGGCAGAATTCTCCGTCGGGTTGAATAGACGAGGCATCAAGTTGGCGTACCACTACCATTTAAAGATGCTAGTCGAGACGGCGGAAGAAATCGCCGCTTTTTGTGAGGCCACACCCCGGGAGGTTGGGCTTCTTCTGGACACTGGCCATGCTTATGCTGCCGGCGCGGATTACGGCGAAGTTCTCCGGCGCTTTGGAGATCGAGTGGTGCACATCCATCTGAAGGATGTCCGTCGAGACGTCCTTGATTGGGCACGCAAAAATGATGTGACTTTTAATTCCGCAGTCAGGGAAGGAGTCTTTACAGTCCCGGGTGACGGCAATGTCGACTATACGGAGATTGGCAAATTTGTTCGGTCATCCGGGTATAGCGGGTGGGTGGTAGTAGAGGCGGAACAAGACCCAGCCAAAGCTGCACCGCGGATCTATACGGAGAAAGCCTACCAGTACGTTCAGAATCTCCTCTCCTGATCGAGTTCCCCGAAAGGTTAACAATGACAAAATCTTTAAACATTGGATTGGTTGGCTCGGGCTTCATGGGACAAGCCCATACAGACGCTTACCGGCGGGCCGGAATGTTGTATCGCAATCTGCCCTGCCTCCCGGTCTTGTACGCCATTGCGGATCAAAACGATTCATTAGCCGAAGAAGCCAGACGTAAACTAGGTTTTGGCAAAGCTTACGGCGACTGGCGGCGCTTGATTGAAGACCCCGACGTGCATGTAGTCGACATCACGACACCGAACCATTTGCACGTGGATGTGGCCTTAGCTGCGCTCGAGGCGGGCAAACATGTTTACTGCGAAAAGCCGATGGCGGTGAAGGTTGAAGATGCCCAGCGAATGGCGGCGGCGGCCAAGAAAGCGGGCGTTAACACGCTCGTAGCCTTCAACAATGTGAAGACGCCGGCCGCCCTAGTGGCCAAGCAGATCATCGATCGGGGCGAAATCGGCGAACCAGTGCGCTTCCGTGGGAGATTCGACCAAGGCTTTTTCAACGACCCGTTACTGCCGTGGTCCTGGCGCTGTTCGAGAGACCTTGCGGGCACTGGGGCGTTGGGCGATCTCGGCGCACACACGGTGTCGGTAGCGCAGTTCCTGATGGGCGACATTGCTGCGGTGTCCGCCCAAGCTCAGACAATATTTAAAGAACGTCCCGTGCCGGATTTTGATGCCGGATACGGCAGCAAGGTGACGGCCGACGCGAAAAAACGTATCGTGGAAAATGAGGACCAGATTCAGTCCATGGTAAAATTTTCTTCCGGAGCCGCCGGCGTGATTGAAGCGTCTCGGATTTGTGCCGGACGGGTATTTGGGGTGTTCTGGGAGATCTCCGGAACGGAGGGTACGATCGTGAACAACGGGGAAAGATTCAATGAGCTTCAGGTGTTCCGAATGAGAGATGAAAAGCGCGACCGAGGCTTCACCACCATCTATTGCGGTTCACAAGTTCCCCAGTACTCGGCTTTCTTTGGCTTTGATTTTGCCGGCGGCGGACTCGGGTATTTTGATATCAAGGTATTCGAAGTGCACGACCTCGTCCAAGGCATCGGCCGAAACGAGCGGTGCTTTCCCGATTTTGCCTTTGGCGCGAGGAATCAAGAAATCCTTGAGGCCATAGACCAGTCGGTTCGCTCAGGGACGTGGGTGTCCACCAATCCTTAGTCGCTTAACCAACTGTGTTCAAAACCTCAGACAAAATTGCGAGCTAGCTATCGAACCTGCATATCGAGCTACATCGGACTAGCTTCCGGGGGCAACTGACAAAACAGGCACTGGTTAGAGGGCTATTTAGAGAAAGGAGCCTCGACATCCCGCGGTGCAAAAGACCATCTCGGAATTGCAAGACTGAATTGTTAACCTAAGCAACTATGAGTAACAAGATAGACTATAACGAACTGGAAGCACTCGCTCAGAGAGGACGTTGGCTGGCGATCAGCACCGTGGCGCGAAGCGGTGCCGGGCACGTGGGTGGCCCATTCTCGGCGATGGACATGCTGATCGCGCTCTACTTTCGCGTCATGAATATCAGGCCGGAAGAACCGCGGTGGTCCGAGCGGGACCGGTTTATTCTTTCGAAAGGGCACTCTTCGATCGGTCAGTACGCCGTGATGGCGCTTCGAGGATTTCTTCCCCTTGAAGAGCTCAAAACTTTTGATAAGGGTGGATCTCGGCTGCAGGGCCATCCGGATGTAACGAGACTTCCCGGCCTGGATACATCGACGGGTTCTCTTGGGCAGGGCCTATCGGTCGGCTTGGGATTCGCCTTAGGGGCCCGGATGCGGGACCAGAAGTTTCATACCTTTGTGATGCTGGGGGATGGGGAATTGCAGGAGGGGATGGTTTGGGAGGCTTTGCACATCGCACCGAGATATAAGCTCGGAAATCTGACCGCCATTTTGGATTGGAATGGCCTGCAGCAGTTCGGTTGGGTGCTGGCCATCAATGAACAGCACCGTGGCGACCGCCGTGACCCGTGGTCCGGGATAGATTTGCGAGGCATATTCGAAAAACTTGGCTGGCGTTGCCTTGAGATTGACGGGCACGACTTCTCGCAAATTGTGCCTGCCTTAGAAAGCGCGAAGGCGTCGGGCGATTCTGATCAGCCAACGATGATCATCGCCCATACTGTCAAAGGCAAAGGCGTGCATTTCACGGAAGGCAAGCATGAATGGCATTCCAAGATCGCGACTAATGAGGAACTGAAAATTGTTGCTGCAGAACTTGGCATTTTGGAGGCGGGAGTATGAAGGCGTTACGAGATGTCTTTGGCGATACGCTGGTTTCCTTGGGTTCGAGCGATCCGAGCGTCGTCGTATTAGACGCAGATTTAGCGAATTCGACCAAGGCGGATAAATTCGCGAAGATGTATCCGGGCAGATTTTTGCAAATGGGAATCGCTGAGCAAAACTTTGTCGGCGTAGCGGTCGGGCTAGCCTCGCTGGGATATGTGCCGTGGCTTTCTACATTCACGGTTTTCTTCACCCATCGGGCTCTTGATCCGATTCGGATGTTAGTTGCCCAGACTCACGCGAATGTGAAGATCGGCGCGGCCTATGCTGGAGTGTTGACGGGACTTACCGGCAAGACGCACCACGATGTCCAGGATCTGGCGATTATGCGTGCGATGCCCGACATGACCGTCGTGGCTCCCGCTGACGCGATCGAAGGCGAGGCCATCATCCGTTGGGCCACCGAATACGAGGGACCGGTCTATGTTCGTCTGGCACGGGATGCCTCTCCCGACGTTTTTGATGAGCAGTATCGCTTTGTGCCCGGCAAGACGATTTCGCTGAAGGAGGGCAGTGATCTGTTGATGATTTCCACCGGTCCGCAGAGCGTCCGTTGTCTTCAGGCGGCTGAGTTGCTCGACGGAAAGGGGATCTCCGCGGGGGTCTTGCATGTGCCCTCAATCAAGCCGGTCAACAAAGAAGAAATCGTGAGTGCAGCCGAGAAGGCCAAGGTGGTGGTCACTGTGGAAGAGCACAGCATTTACGGTGGGTTGGGCGGTTTGGTGGCGGAAGTGCTATCCGAAACCTCGCCGCGGCGGGTCGTACGTTTTGGGATCGAGGACCGTTGGGGAGAGTCGGCGCCAAACGATTACCTGCTGGATCTATTTCAAATGTCGGCGTCCCGGTTGAGCGAGCGAATTCAAAAGCTAGTTGGGGAATTGCTATGCTAGGGAACACCTAGATTGGTTGTATATATCACCGGCGATTACCGGGCCGGATAATGATTTTCGAAACCAGGATGAGTTCGGAGAAGACGGACGGTTGCGGCTTAAGATCGTTCTCCAAAACCCTCTCCGCAAAACTCATGATGTCACCAAGTCTCTCCGATTTCCAACGCCTCTCCGTTGAACTGGAAGGCGTGCTGCATTTGGACTCAACCACGCGGACGCTCTATGCGACCGATGCGTCCGTGTATCGCGAGATGCCGCAGGCTGTCGCACTGCCTAAAAGCGAGGGAGATATTTGCAAACTCATCCGCTTTGCAGGTGAGCACGGCACATCGCTCATACCGCGCACGGCAGGCACGTCGCTTGCCGGGCAAGTCGTCGGAGCGGGCATCGTGGTGGATGTGTCGCGCCACATGACTCGCATTTTGGAGATCGACCCGGTGCGACGCCGGGTGCGTGTTCAACCCGGCGCCATCCGTAATGAACTTAATCTAGCTCTTGCTCCTCACGGACTTTTTTTTTGCGCCCGAAACCTCCACGCAGAACCGTTGTATGATCGGAGGCATGGTCGGTAACAACGCCTGCGGTGCCAACTCCCTTGTCTATGGCAGTACCCGCGAGCATCTCGTATCGCTGCGCGCAGTGATGAGTGACGGGTCGATAGCCGAATTTGGTGCGCTCTCAGCGGTAGAATTTTCAGCAAAATGTTCCGGCGACACGCTCGAGGCTGCGGTCTACCGCGAGATTAACAAACTGCTTGGGAACGCCGGTAATCGCGCAGAGATTTCGCGCGAGTTTCCAAAACCATCTATCCACCGCCGCAACACTGGCTATGCGCTCGACTTGCTTGCCGCCTGTGTGCCGTTCACCCCAGATGGCCCACCCTTTAATTTTTGCCGACTGCTTGCCGGTTCCGAGGGGACGCTCGCGTTCTTAACAGAGATCACGTTGGCCTGCGAACCGCTGCCACCGCGTGAGACCGCACTACTCTGCGTGCACTGTACCACGATCGATGAGGCTCTCCGGGCCAATCTGGTGGCACTGGGTCACGCGCCGCGTGCTTGCGAGCTGATGGACGACAACATCCTGGAATGCACCAAGGCAAATCTTGAGCAGCGGCAGAACCGCTTTTTTGTCCAAGGAAATCCCCGCGCCATTCTCGCAGTCGACCTAGCCGCCGAAACACGCGAGGAGGTCTCCGCCGTCGCCGCGCAGCTTGAGACTTCGACGATATCCTCGCTCGCCATGGCCTCTCTGCTGTGCACTATGCTCACGGCGGTTCGGGAGAACTGCATCTGCGGCCAATCCTGAACCTAAAGGATCAAGAGCATCGCAGGCTCTTTCGCATCGTCGGAACCGAGATCGCGCGGTTAGTGAAGCGCTACGGCGGCTCACTGAGCGGAGAGCACGGCGACGGGCGACTCCGTGGCGAGTTTCTGCCTCTGATGGTCGGCGACAAGAACTATGCTCTGTTTCGCGAGATAAAACAAGCATGGGATCCGTCCGGGATTTTCAACCCGGGCAAGATCACCGACACGCCTCCGATGGACGCGAACTTGCGCTACGAACCAGGCCAGGCGGTGAGACAATTCAAGACCGTCCTGAGATTCTCTGAGGCTCGGGGTATCTTGCGCGCCGCAGAGCAGTGCAATGGATCCGGCGACTGCCGCAAGTCGCATCTCATGGGCCGAACCATGTGTCCAAGTTACATGGCGACGCGCAACGAACGGGATACGACGCGCGTCCATGGCTCATGACCGGCACACTCGCCGGTCGCCCGCGTACCTTGGCATGCCGACGTCATTCCATCATCTGAGGACGTCGTGCTAAAGCGCCCGAGTGATCGTACCTTAACCCTTCTCTCAATTGCCCACTGGAGGGTCCTTGTGTTCCATTCACTCTAGAATCTACGACACGAAGCTCGATGCCGCGTTTTTGGAACTCCTTGAAAACTTTCGAAGAAATCCCCGAATCTGTGATCGTTAAATGGATATCTGAAAAATCGGCAAAACTTACGAGGCAGTTCCGTTCGAATTTGGATGAATCAGTCAAAATATAGGTCTCTTCAGCCGCTCGAATCATTTGTTCCTTAATATCAGCATCATTCGAATCGGCGGTGCTGTACCCATGGGATAAACTTATCCCGGATGCACCCAAGAAAGCTCGGTTGACATGGTAGCTCTCCAGGTTGTTGACAGTGATGGGACCGGTCAAAGCCAAACTGTGGTTAAGCACTTCCCCTCCAACTAACAAAATTTTGTATCCTGCCTTGGACAATTCCAAGGCAGCCGGCAGCGAATTCGTGATTACCAGCAGAGACTTGAATTTTCCAGCCAAGGCCTGAGCCAGCCAGTAGGTCGTGGTCCCAGCGTCCAATATGATTGAATCGCCTTCCTTGATGTATTCGACAGCCGCTTGGGCTATCAGTTTTTTTGCGTTCGCCTGCGTCTGCAATTCTTCTAAAAATGTAACGTTGAAACGGTTGCGTGGAGAGAAGATTGCGCTGCCATGGATTCGTTCGATCAGGCCTTGCGTTTCCAAGATGTCCAGATCTTTCCGCATTGTGACTTGGCTAACGTTCAGTCTGTCTGCCAAAGCCTCAACCCTTATCTCCCCCTCGTCTCCTAACAACTCGAGAATACGTTTATGACGTTCATCCATCGTCACCACAGATTGCCTTTTGGCTGCTTGCTTCTTTTGCCTAATTTTGCTCATTACTCTCACGGCATGTTGAAGTAACACTGATGGCGATAAATTTCCCGCGCTACCTTAACACAACTGGTTTTAATTCGGGGCCCCTATTAACTGCTTTCTTCGATCTTAATCGACCTAAGTGACGTTTAAATAGTACAACATGTTTGCATAGTAATATATCTGCCGAAGGGTAACGTGAGGCTTCGGCTCCTCCAACGATCACTCGGAATTGAGATGGAACTGCGTCAATAAGCGGATGGGAAGATGGTTCACTTCTTGCAAATCCCGACTTCCGTCGACGGCTTCTTGCAGCAGTCGCTTGGTGCGATGCAGGAGTTCGTCGAGATCTTGTGTGATGAGATAATCAATTCTTTCTGACCGCAGGAGCGGCTCTGTGACGTGATTCAACTCGTGAGTTATGTAGAGGGGACGGTAAGTCAGCTTCATGTGCGATAAGGCCTGGGCTAAGCCGCGATTGCCGCCTGCAACGTTGTACAGTCCGGCCAGGTTCGGGTTTGTTGTAAAAAGCTTTAGCGTAGCGTCGTATGCGATTTCACTCGAGTCATTGCCTACGATTTCCAATAGCTTGATATTTGAAAATTTCTGACGCAGGAGCGAGCGGAATCCAATCTCTCGATCTTCGTGACACCGGAACGAAACATTCCCAACGACAACCGCCACGGTGGCATCCGTTCGGTGTTCCAGATGACGCCCCAACAGAAAGGCAGCCATCTGGCCAGCGGCTCGATTATCGATGCCGAGATATGCGAAACGCGCACTACGGTCAAGATCGGAAACAACGGCAATTACTGGTTTATCGGCATTCCGAACACGTTGCAGTTCGATCACAAGCGGTGTCACATTCTTGCAGATGATGGCAACACCATCGAGTTCTTCACCGAGACGACGAATCATATCGATCGTCGCCGTCTCGGATTCGCAAGAATGGCTTTCAAGCTGTGAGAAGTCCCCGTTGCGTTGCCCCTCTAGCGTCGCCATGAGGGATTGCGAGAAGGCCTGACCAGCTTGAATGATCAAACCGAACCGGCGTTTGGTGCCTCTTTGTTTCGAAGCTGGCAACAGTGCTTGAGCATAGGCTTGTTCCAATTGAACCAGAGTACCATGGACAAGATCCCTCGTGCGAGGATCAACCCCTGGACGCCGGTGAAGAACGCGATCCACGGTCGCCCGGCTAACGCCGGTTGCCTTTGCTATTTCATCGATAGTGGGTCGGGCTTTAGTTCTCATTGCTCCAAAAAATCAACGACCGCCTCCCGGGATTTCATTATCGCATCATAGTGCCTCAATCGAATGGGTTCAAGCTGTTATCGATGCGTAAATTCAGCGCGAGCACGGCTGCAGGAATTCAATGGTCATTTTCAATTAACTGCCTCTTGACACCTCTGAATGACGCCGTATGATGCGATATGAGTTTTAAATTGCTCGATACTTTTGTCTTAAAACAAACCGAATTAGAGGCATAAATACCTCATAGTAACTCAATTTGTAACTGCGTGACAAGGCGGCAACGCCCAAAAAATACAACCCATGATCACCCCACGAACAACGAGCATTCAATTTACGAATAATATTGGCGGACTTGGCGAGAAACTTAAGCACATAAGGGCTGGCAAATTAGCCGCTCGTTTCGAAGTCAGCGAGATAGCGGTTCAAGGAAATCTCGAGGCGTTTGACAAACGGATATCGAGACACCGGAATTCCAATGGTGAGAGTTGCTCATCTCAGGGTCGACTTGTTCAAGCACACCGAGAGAATGCGATCGCACAGTTGGCGCTCAATTACATTGCTGAAGGTTTTACCATTCTCCTTGATGCCGGCAGTACAACTCTGTCCCTTGCTCGAGCACTCCGAGGTAATTTCCAATCGCTCTTTATCATAACAAATTCCATCCCGGCAGCACTGGAATTGTCCAAAACGAATTACAAGATTCTGCTGACGGGCGGGGAGGTAAGCGACAGCAATCTGGCGCTGATTGGCTCAGCGGCGACTAAGACGCTAAAACGTTATCATGCAGACCGCGCATTTCTAGGAACCTCCGGCATTACCGTTGCACACGGATATAGCACGGCCGATTCGTTGGAGGCGCAAGTCAAACAAGCCATGATCCGGTCTGCAGACGAGACTTATGTGCTGGCGGATTCGTCCAAATTCGGGCATGCATACCTGGAGAGCTTCGCAAGCCTTTCAGCTATTTCCTTGACGCTGACGGACTCCGGAATGCCTGGGAAATTTCGTGAGGCGTTCGCTGAACGCGGGATCGGATTCAAATGTCCTTGAGGATTCCGTGTGGGTCACCTTGGCCGGCCTGGTCCCTGATTTAGGTCACCATCGTCAACGGACGCTTACCGGCGTGCAGGTGCACGATCTGATTCAAGCAATTGGCCGAGGTAAAAACTGTTTTCCCGATTTTGATTTTGGCGCAAGAAATCGGGAAATCCTCGAGGCAATCGATCAATCAAGCCGCTCCGGCATCTGGGTCTCGACGACAGCGAAAGGGGTATAGGGCAAATCGGTCCTATAAAACGTATAGGTCCTATAAGTCGTAGAAGTCCTATCCGATCGGATTCAGCATTCCGCGCCACCTCGGCGACAAATCCGAAAACAAACTGAAACCGGAGCGCGGCGTACACGTCTTTTTGGGCGCTTACACGAGAGAAGAAATGCATCCTAAGCGAAATGAAGTTATTTGACCGCGTGCAATCAATTCCGAGGAGGTGTACCTCGTGTTGCTGATAACTGAACCGACCAAGCCAAAGTCTCGATGGGGGATCCGTCTGATTCGCTGGATAGGTGGACTGGCTTTTCTTGCGCTGGTCGGTTTCGGCCTCTGGTACTGGATCTCCCATAGGCAACCTGCGGCAAGCGCGGCTGGCATGCGGTCGCGGATGACAACCACGGTCGGGATTGCAGCCGCGAAAAAAGGAGATATCCGCATATTTCTGCAAGGCCTTGGAACGGTGACGCCGCCGGCAACTGTGACCGTGAAACCGCAAGTGAACGGGCAACTAATCAAAATCGCTTTCACGGAAGGGCAGCATGTAAAGAAAGGGGATTTTCTCGCCCAGATAGATCCTCGTCCTTTCCAGGCGGTCCTGGACCAGCAAGTCGGGCAACTGGGACGAGATAAGGCACTGCTCGAGAATGCCAAGGTAGACCTTGTTCGATACACTAAGCTCAACGCCCAGGATTCGGTGTCGCGACAAACTTACGATACTCAAGTCGCCCTTGTTCATCAGTACGAAGGAACAGTCCAGATGGACCAGGGTCTGGTCGAAAGCGCTCAGGTCAATCTCGATTACTGTCATATTCTTTCACCCGTGGACGGTGTGGTCGGGATTCGACAGGTAGACGAAGGCAACTACGTTCAGACCAGCGATAGTTCAGGTCTGGTAGTCGTTACGCAGATGGACCCGATGACGGTCATATTCACAGTGACAGAAGACGAGGTTTCGAAAGTGACAACCCGTTTGGTGACCGGTGCCGTCCTTCCGGTGACGGCCTTTGATCGAAGCAACAGCACCGAGATAACCCGGGGTACCCTGGGATCTGTGGATAACCAGGTCGACACGACCACCGGGACAGTCAAATTGCGCGCAATTTTCGACAACAAGGATGGGAAACTCTTCCCCCAACAGTTCGTCAACGCAAAATTGCTCGTAGATACCTTACAAGATGCCGTAATGGTCCCGACCTCGGCGATCCAGTTGGGCGCTCCCGGTGCTTACGTGTATATCGTGAACGCGGATTCGACAGTGTCCGTGCGAGTGATCAAACAGGGGCCAATCGATGGAGAGCAGGCCGCAGTACTCTCAGGACTGGAATCAGGTGAGATGGTCGTGACGGATGGAGTCGACCGGTTGTATGACGGCGCAAAAGTTCAGTTGCCCGAGAAACGTCCTTCGGGCAACTGGTCTGGACGACCCCACCGATCTTCAAGGAGACCGGATGGGTCACCACAACCGGATGCCTCAACACAACCGGAGGGAGCAAGTCGACCGGATGGGTCGGCACAACCGGAAGGTTCAGCTCAACCCGATGGGTCGCCCCGAGCGCATCATCATCACCAAGGCGGCGACGGAAGCGGCAATTGGAATGGTAAAGGCAACGGCAACGAAAGTGGCAACGGACAGGGAGCGCACCCTGCGGATGCTTCCTGATATGAATCTGCTGCCGCTCCGGGCCGATGAAAATCGTGAGGTGGTCTCCACACCTGTCGACTGATGAACCCGTCTCGCCTTTTCATAGTTCGGCCGGTGGCGACATCCCTCCTGATGCTTGCGATCCTCCTGGCGGGAATGGTTTCGTACACGTTTCTTCCCATCTCCGCGTTGCCGGAGGTCGATTATCCGACCATTCAGATCCAGACATTCTATCCTGGAGCCAGTGCCGAGGTGATGACGACCTCAGTGACTGCGCCGCTTGAACGGCAACTCGGCGAGATGCCGAGCCTTGAAGAAATGTCGTCATCCAGTTCGGCTGGAGCTTCGATCATCACACTGAGATTCAGTCTGAATCTCAATCTGGACATTGCCGAACAAGAGGTTCAGGCGGCTATCAACGCTGCCAACAATCTTCTCCCTTCTGATCTGCCTGCGCCTCCAATTTATGCAAAGGTCAATCCTGCGGACGCGCCGATATTAACCCTTGCCCTTAGCTCGAAGACGTTGCCTTTGCAGCAGGTGGCCGACATGGCCGACAATCGTCTGGCGCAAAAGATGTCGCAGATACCGGGTGTCGGGCTGGTCCGCATCAGCACCGGGCACCGCCCCTCGGTCCGGATTCAGGCTAACCTGCGGGCCCTGGCCGCCTATGGGCTCAATATCGACGACCTTCGTACAACGATCAGTAATCTGAACGTCAACACGCCCAAGGGCAACTTCGATGGGCCTTCCCAGTCCTACACAATCAATGCGAACGACCAATTACATAGCCCGGACGAATACAAAGATTCCATCGTGGCCTACCGAAACGGTCGGCCGGTCCGAATGTTCGACGTGGCCTATGTGACTGAAGCTGCCGAAAACAACAAACTCATCTCTTGGATGGACTCGACCCCGGCGATCATCCTGGAAGTTCAACGTCAGCCTAGTGCAAACGTCATCAGCGTAGTCGACAATATTAAGCAGCTCCTTCCGACGCTCGAAGCAACGCTCCCGAGTTCTGTTCAAGTCTCGGTTCTGACCGATCGAACCGTTACGATTCGTGCTTCGGTAAAAGATGTCGAGTTCGAGCTTTGTCTCTCCGTAGCGCTTGTGGTGTTGGTCGTTTTTCTCTTCCTGCGTAACCTGCGCGCCACGATTATTCCCAGTCTTTCCGTGCCGCTCTCTTTGGTAGGGACGCTTTCTGCGATGTACTTGTTGGGGTTTAATCTGGACAACCTCTCGCTGATGGCGTTCACGATCTCGACCGGTTTCGTCGTGGATGATGCCATTGTCGTAATCGAAAATATCAGCCGGTATATCGAGATGGGGGATAGCCCTCTGGAGGCGGCGCTCAAAGGTTCAAAACAGATCGGATTCACGATCGTTTCGCTCACAATTTCACTCATCGCGGTTCACTTTCCCCTGTTATTCATGGGCGATGTGATCGGGCGTCTTTTTCACGAATTCTCTGTCACGTCGGTTGTTACGATCGTCTTGTCGGCCATTGTGTCGCTGACGCTGGTGCCGATGCTTTGCGCGAAAATGCTGAGGCATCAAAGCGAGCAAAAGTTGGGCCGATTTGAAAGACTGAGCCAGCATACGGTTGACGGGATGATCAAAGTTTACGGAGCGCTGCTGACACGGGTGCTTCGACACCAGGGGATTACCCTGGTTATTGCAACCGCCACTCTGGCTTTGACCATCTGGCTTTACGTCATCATTCCCAAAGGATTTTTTCCGGTCCAGGACACCGGTCTGATCCAAGGTGTCACCCAGGCTCCGCAATCGACTTCCTATGACGCAATGGTCAAACGCCAGGAACAGCTGGCTAAACGAATCTTGGCTGATCCCGACGTTGTCAATCTATCTTCCTTTGTGGGCGTTGACGGCAGCAACACGACCTTGAATAGCGGCCGTTTTCTGATCGGTCTAAAACCTCATGACGACCGGAAGTTGTCGTCCACTGATATTGTGCGGCGGATCGAAGGCGAGGCTCAAGGCGTAGAGGGAATCAATCTTTACCTTCAACCGGTCCAGGATTTGACGACGGATACAACGGTGAGCGCAACACAATATCAATTCGTTCTTGAGGACGCAAACCTTGACGAACTTAACACCTGGGTCCCGAAATTGGTCACGCGCTTGCAGGCCATTCCTTCAATCACCGATGTGGCCAGCGATCTTGAGCAGAGCGGTCTATCGGCCAATATCACGATCGATCGACAGACCGCCGCTCGATTCGGAGTGACACCTGCTACCGTGGATAACGCTCTCTATGATGCGTTCGGCCAGAGAATCGCCTCAACCATCTTTACACAGTCTGATCAATACCGGGTGATTTTAGAAGCAGCACCGAAATTACAACGGAGCTTGGAATCGATCGGATCGATCTACGTGCCGAGTTCCTCCGCGTCAACCAGTACCGTCTCGGGAGCGGGACAAGTGCCTCTCTCGGCGATTTCGACAATCTCAATCAAACAGACGCCTTTGCGGATTGGGCATCTTGGTCAGTTTCCCGCAGCAACCATTTCGTTCAACCTGGCGCAGGGTGCTGCACTAGGGGATGCGGTCACTGCAATCCGCGCCGCGCTTGGCGATATGAAGCTTCCTCAAAGCTTTATCGCAAACTTCCGTGGAGCGAGTTCCGCTTTCGAAGCGTCACTCACCAACGAAATCTTCCTTTTGGTGGCAGCGATCGTGACGATGTACATCATCCTGGGTGTCCTATACGAGAGCTTCATTCATCCGATTACGATACTTTCAACGCTCCCCTCTGCGGGCGTAGGAGCCTTACTTGCGTTGATGCTGACCGGATGTGGTCTGGACGTCATGGGAATCATCGGCATTTTGCTGCTCATTGGTATTGTGAAGAAGAACGCGATCATGATGGTCGACTTTGCTCTCGAAGCGCAGCGCGACTACGGGAAATTGCCCCGGGAAGCGATCTACGAAGCGTGTCTTTTGCGGTTCCGGCCCATTTTGATGACAACGATGGCCGCGATGCTCGGAGCCTTGCCTCTGATGCTGGGAACCGGAACCGGCTCCGAGCTTCGGCGACCACTCGGTATTGCGATTATCGGAGGTTTGCTCGTGAGTCAGGTGTTAACGCTTTTCACGACTCCCGTGATTTATCTGGCTTTGGATCGGGTCGGCCACCGATTTTCTCCTCGTGGATAAATGAACTTCAGCGCCTTATTTATTTCGCGGCCAGTAGCCACCACGCTGCTGACGATCGGAATCGCTTTTGCGGGCGCATTGGCTTTTATGCGCCTTTCGGTTGCTCCGCTGCCGCAAGTCGATTTCCCGACGCTGATGATCCAGGCGACTATGTCGGGCGCCAGTCCGGACGTCATGGCTGCGACCGTAGCCGCTCCGCTGGAACGGCATCTCGGCTTTATTTCTGACGTGACCGAGATGACCTCTCGCAGCTCGATTGGCAGCACGCAGATTACACTTCAGTTCGCGTTAAAGCGCGATATCGACGGAGCTGCACGTGATGTCGAAGCGGCGATCAATGCTGCGAGAGCGGACCTGCCTTCCAATCTCAGGAGCAATCCAACCTATCGAAAATACAATCCGTCAGATTCGCCCATCCTCTTGATGGTACTAACTTCGACCACCCGGACCGCCGGCCAGCTCTACGATTCGGCGGCGACTGTCCTGGAGCAGAAGTTGTCGCAGATTGAAGGGGTGGGGAATGTGGATGTCGGCGGCAGTTCGCTGCCGGCCGTCCGGGTCGAACTTAATCCAGACGCGCTTTCGCATTATGGGATCGGATTGGAAGATGTGCGGGCCGCGTTGGCAGCAGCAAATGCAAACAGTCCGAAAGGAGCCATTGAAGAGGGGGATCGCCATTTCCAAATCAATACAAATGACCAGGCGATTCACGCGGCAGACTACCGGGGGCTGGTTGTCGCTTATCGCAATAATCGGGCAACGTTGCTTTCCGATATCGCGAAAGTCAATGACTCGGTTCAGAGCTTGCGCAATGCGGGATCGATCAATGGCAAATCCGCGGTGACACTCGTCATTTACAAGCAGCCCGGTGCAAATGTCATTCAGACCGTCGATCGGATCCTGGCGATACTTCCCGTCCTTAAAGCCTCCATGCCGGGTGGAACGGAAATGATCCTAACCGGAGACCGGACTTCGACAATCCGCGCATCTCTAGCAGACACCGAGCAAACGTTGGTGATTGCTGTCGTCCTTGTTATTCTGGTCGTATTCATTTTTCTGCGGGACGAGCGCGCAATGTTCATTCCGGGGGTAATGGTCCCAATCTCAATCGTCGGCACTTTCGCTGCGATGTATTTGCTCGGTTATTCGCTGAACAATTTCTCATTGATGGCTTTAACCATCGCCACCGGTTTTGTCGTGGATGATGCGGTCGTCGTGCTCGAGAACATTTCACGGCACATGGAGCTCGGCCGAACTCGAATGGAAGCCGCCCTGGAGGGGACGAAGGAAGTTGCGTTTACTGTCTTCTCGATCAGCCTGTCGCTTATCGGGGTGTTTTTGCCGATTCTGCTGATGGGCGGCATTATTGGGCGCCTCTTTCGAGAGTTTACGATTACTTTGTCAGTGGCTGTGATGATCTCACTCGTCCTCTCGTTGAGTGCGACGCCGATGATGTGTTCCAGACTGTTACGGCGAGAAAAAGTGGTGCGGAAAGATCCTCTATCCCGGATGACGGAATCGTTCTTCGAGAGGATGCTGCGCTTTTACGAATCAACGCTCCACTGGTCTCTGCGGCATTCGCTCCTGATACTTCTGGTGCTGATTGGCGCTACTGCGCTGAATTTTTATCTCTTCAACGTGGTACCGAAAGGGTTTTTTCCACAGCAGGATTCCGGTACATTGTTAGGAGGTGTCCAAGCGGATCCCTCCGTTTCATTTCAGCTCATGCGGAAGAAACTGGAACAAATCCAGACCATCGTTCAAAACGACCCCGCTGTGGATACGGTTGTGGCAAATACAGGCGGAAAACAAACAAATTCCGGAAATGTGTGGGTCACGCTCAAACCGACAGACCAACGAGACTCCGTTGACGTCGTGACGACCCGGCTGCGCCAAAAACTGGCCCAGGTCTCAGGTGCGAGACTTTACCTCCAACCGATGCAGGATATTCACATCGGGGGCCGTCAAAGCTTGTCTCAGTATCAGTTCACCTTGCAAGCCGACGACACGAGCCAGGTGCTGGAATGGACTCCGAAGCTTGTAGAGGCTCTCAGGCAGTGTCCGGAACTGACAGATCTCAATTCCGACCAGCAGCAAAACGGTCTGCAGGCCGATCTGCAAATTGATCGATCAACGATGAGCCGGTTGGGGCTGCTTCCAAGCGCTGTCGATAACACATTGTACGACGCGTTCGGAGAGCGACAGGTCTCCACCATCTACAACGCGATGAATCAGTACTCGGTGGTCATGGAAGTTGCACCAGAATATTGGCAAAACCCGCAGACGCTCAAGGAGCTCTATGTCAGCACGGCCGGCCAAGTCGCAAGCGGTACACAATCCACCAATGCGGTTGCCAGGACCGTCACGACGCAGTCCGAGATCGCTGCGACTACCGGTTCTGCAGGTTCCAGTTCCGCAAATGCGACCATTTCAGGGGCCGTATCGGCCGCAGCGGGAACCTCCAACGTTCCGGGGATCGCAGGCAGCAACTCAGCGGTAAACCAAGCCACCAACTCGATCGCCGCAACTGGGCGATCCAGCGCGTCGAGTGGCGATGCAGTGAGCACACAGGCCGAAACGATGGTGCCGCTCGCCGCGTTTACCCACTATGTTTTTGATCACGCTCCGCTCTCGGTGAACCACCAAGGTCTATTTGTCGCCTCAACCATCTCCTTTAACCTGGAGCCGCAGTATTCTCTCAGCGATGCGGTGACGGCCATTCGGCGGACGATTGACCAGATCCAAATGCCTGGCTCCATCCACGGGACGTTTGCGGGAACCGCGAACGCGTTCCAGTCCTCGCTGAAGGACGAGCCGATCCTGATCCTGGCAGCGCTGGCAGCGGTTTATGTGATTTTGGGCATCCTATACGAGAGCTACATTCATCCGCTCACGATTCTTTCGACGTTACCTTCGGCCACGTTAGGCGCCTTAGTCGCGCTCATCCTGTTCAACATGGAGTTCAGCATCATCGCCATGCTCGGGATGATTCTCTTGATTGGTATCGTCAAAAAGAACGCGATCATGATGGTCGATTTTGCGCTCCAGGCTGAACGCGAAGAAAAATTGAGTTCCTATGAGGCGATTTGCAGAGCGAGCCTGGTCCGGTTTCGTCCGATCATGATGACCACTTTCGCGGCGATTCTCGGAGCCCTGCCTCTGGTGATCTCAAGCGGTGATGGCTCTGAACTCCGGCGTCCGCTCGGCGTATCAATCATCGGAGGTTTGGTTATTAGCCAGATTTTGACTCTATATACGACACCTGTGGTTTATCTTTACCTTGATCGCTTGAACAATTGGGTGCAACGAAGGAGTGGATCGGCAGGACGGTTTCGATCCGGTAGCACGTTTGCGCAGCAGAATCTGATGCGCGCCCAGCCCGTTGAAGCCGGAATAGAACATTCCAAACGATGATATTTTTCGGACCGGTCGCTCGGGTATCTGCCTCAATCGCCGTATTGATTCTAGCTGGAGGATGTGCCGTTGGGCCGAACTATCATAGGCCTTCCGCAACCGTTCCGGTCAATTACAAGGAGTATGCAGGGTGGAAGCGCGCTGTTCCTAATGACACGATCAACAGGGGCGCATGGTGGTCGATCTATCGCGATCCGATATTGGATCGCCTCGAGAACGAGGTCGTCGTTTCAAATCAAACGCTGAAGCAAAACGAGGCCGCATATGAAGAAGCGCGGGCCGAAGTCCACGAACAGCAATCGAGTTTCTTCCCTTCGCTGGCCGTCGCGCCAGAGGTTCAACGCCAGAAATCGGCTGGGGTGACAGGATCCCCGATTACCTCTTATTCGGTGGGAGGGACTGCAACTTGGGAACCAGACATATGGGGAAAGGTCCGCCGAAATGTTGAAAGCAGCGTGTCGAACGCTCAGGCCACCGCCGCGCAACTTGCAGCGGTCAAGCTGTCGCTGCAGGCTCAGCTTGCGACGGATTACTTCCAACTGCGCTTTGCCGATTCGCTCAAGAACCTGCTGGACGATACTGTGAAAAGTTTTCAGCACTCGCTGGATATCACCAAAAATCAGTACGCCGCTGGAACCGCTGCGCGCTCGGACGTGATTAACGCCGAGGCGCAACTTCTGACGGCTCAAGCTGCAGCGGTGAATGTCGGCGTTCAACGAGCCCAGAGCGAACATGCGATTGCCCTACTTGTCGGGAGAGATCCGTCGCAGGTTTCGATTCCTCCGGCGTCACTAGCGCAACGCGTTCCGGTTGTCCCGGCAGTTGTCCCTTCTGCATTGCTTGAACGGAGGCCTGACATCGCCGAAGCGGAGCGACAGATGCAGCAACAGAGCGCGCTCATTGGCGTTCAAGTTGCGGCCTATTATCCAACCATCGATCTCTCAGCGGCTCTAAGCTTTACCGGAGGGGCAATCCCCGGTCTATTCTCTGCCTCGAATGAGGTTTGGACTCTCATGGCAAGCGCGAGCCAGACCTTGCTTTCGGGTGGACAGCGTTCTGCGGCCGTTGCCGCGGCTTGCGCGGTGTATGACCAAAGTGTCGCTAATTATCGCGAAACCGTCCTCGCAGCCTTTCAGAATGTGGAAGACGAGCTTGCCAGTTTGCGAGTGCTTGGCCAGCAAATTGGAGTGGACCAGGCTGCTGTGGAAGCTGCAAAAAACGCGGTCGACATCACGCTCAATGAGTATCAGGCGGGAACGGTCGCTTATACAACCGTCATTACCGCACAGGTCACGCTATTGACCGACCAGCAGAACGCCCTTCTGGTTCAGGAAGATCGGCTGATTGCAAGCGTTGCGCTGGTTCAAGCACTCGGTGGAGGCTGGGACAATTCCCAATTACCAAGCCAACACGATCTTCAGAAGTTGCATCTTATTCCAGATTGATGGGAGTCCCTTCGCGAGACTTTTATCCGATCATGTCTCCTGTATTATCCCCGTTCCTGAGCCAGTTCGCATCCTCGATGCTCAGATCGACTTTGAGCGCTCCCATTGAATCTTTTAGCTCATCCAAGGTCACAGGCCCAATCAGCGGAAAAATCGGAAACGGCTGTGCAAAGAGATAGGCGAGCGCAACTTGAGCCGGAGAGGCCTTCAGGCGCCTTGCCAGTTCGTGAACCCGGTCACGACGCGCGAAATTAACGTCGCTATACCAACAGGCAACGAGTGTCGGATCCTCTAGTTTGTCGCGCCCGGCACGATCGGTGAAGAAACCGCGAGCCTGGCTCGACCATGCAAAAATTGGGGTTTGCGTTTGCTGCAGCCACGACAGGCTCTCCGGATCTGACGATGAAATGCATCCTGCCCACATCGGGGTGAGCATCTCGGCCAAACTGAAGTTATTCGATAGCAGATCGAACCCGCGTTTGCCTTGAGATCGCGCATACGCGTTCGCTTCATCCATCCGGGAGAGACTCCAGTTTGACCCCCCAAATTTCCGCATTTTTCCCGCTGAACACAATTCATCCAGGACATCGACAAACTCTCCAACCGGCACAGACGGATCGTCGCGATGCATGAAGTAAAGATCGGCATAATCTGTCCCCATTCGGTCAAGCGATTCCTCGAGCTGGGGCGCTATGGCGTCCGGTCTGCAATGGGGTGTGTGCGCCCCTTTCGCGATCACGACGACCTGTTCGCGAACGCCTCGGCTGTTCACCCATTCTCCCAAAAGCCGGTCGACTCGACCTTTTCCATAGCCATAGGCGCTGTCCAGCACTGTGCCGCCGGCCGCGAAAAAGGCATCGAAGATGGAAGTTGCTTCGGGAGATGTGGTTAAGATGATTCCGCCCAGAGCCAGAGCGGACACACTTTTGTCGAAACCCAGACAATCGTCGTAAAGCATGCCGTTGTTCGGATCTCTTCGCATGCTGCTCCGAATCGTGGGAACGCCTTGATCGGCGCTGTTAGCCGGTTCAGATGAATTTTTTATTCTTCTTGTCATGATTCTCTCTCAACAAACGTAGGATAGGCTTCCAGCCTGTCCAGCCTGGAAAGGGAGCGGTGTCGGCGTGTCGGCGAATACATAGTTGGACTGGTGTCGACTCGCGGGCTGAACAGGCGAGATGCCTATTCTGATATCAGTCACTGGCGTTTTCCAAGTTTCCACGTCCGTGTGGCGGGTTCTACGCGATAACGCTCCAGTCCGGACAGCAAGACCTCAGAAAATCCGAAACTCTGTGCTCTCTGTTCCTCCGTGGTGAATCCGTTCTCCGTGTTGAGGGACATTCGAAACTTCCGCCTGGATAATCGGGAAACGTAAAATGTAGAACCATCTAAGTCCTCTTATGCTGCTCAAAAGAATCTGGCTTGTTTTGGTCTACATTGCGATGGTTCCGGGCTACGCGTGGTGCGATGACACGGCGCTGAATCAGGGTAGTGACGGACCTTTTCCCGCAGGCGGTGTGAGCGGCACGACCAGCGTGATCCAGATGGTATCGGAGAAAATCGATATCAAGTTGGGAAAAGAATTCACCGACGTCGATTGCCATTTTATTTTCCGCAGCAAGAAGAAAGATGCCCCTGCAAAACAGCTGGTCGGATTTCCGGATTTTGGCGCAGCAGAAGCTGAGGACAGTCGCCGGCGTGCGCAAGATCCCGAATACGCCAAGCGCCCTGAAATGTTTGAAGGAGACAGAGGCGGCCCGCTGCAAAACGTAGAGACCTATGTCAACGGGCAAAAAAGGGAAACCGAACTTCAATTTGGTTGGGTCTCAATGCGCGATGGGATTTATGCTCTCGCCGCCCAGAATGAAGAGGATGCGGTTCTCATGGCATGGCATACGGTGCCTGTCGCGTTTCCTCCGGATCAGGATGTTGTGATTGAAAGAAAATATCGGGCTCCAAACGGAAGTCAGGCGAGTGCCTCCCAGGATAGACAGGTACGACTTTTCTATTACACAACCGCTACGGCTGCGGTGTGGAATGGTGCCGTCGAACGCATGGAGGTAAACGTAGATTTTGTCGATCAACTGACTGTGAACGACCTGTTTTGGAAAGATCCAACTGGCAAACAGGAGTTGGGCCAAAGCCCTTGTGAACCCGATAAAGATCAATGGCGTATTTTGTCACCCACAAAGCTGCAACTGGTATGGGAGAATTTTCAGCCGCGAATCGATGACAACAGAAGGGAATTCATGCTCATCTTTGGGTACCCTGGCAGTTGACCTGTTGATAGGGGAAAATGCGCGACAAAGCCACGCAGCGACGCGCTGGTCCAAACGCTTGAGTTTGCGGCGGGACGCGATAGATTTGCGGTTCCGTTTGGCGCGTTCGTCTAGCCGGTTAGGACACGGCCCTCTCAAGGCTGAAATACGGGTTCGACCCCCGTACGCGCTGCTCTCGCAGTATCAAGCACTTACACAGCGAAATGGAGCCTATATCGGTGCGATCAAAATAGTACGAAAAAGCCTTTTCCTGGTGCAAACTGCGGGCAAACTGCGGTACACATGCGACGAAAGAAACGGCAGGCAGTACCCAAATGGCTCCCAAGCTTCCACAAAGGTCGAAAAAGGTGGCGTGTAACCGTACCAGCGAAGTGGTCCGGTGGTCGCCGCAAAGACCATTATTTCCCGGACGAGGATACCGCAAAGCAGTTCATCGAGAACACGCTTAAGGAGCGCGAGGATCACGGTGCGCAAGCCATTACGGCAATAGAGCGTAGATGGGTCCAGGTATGAAGGCTTTGCATAACGCGCAGGCATCAAGCGGATGAAAAATCGAAATTTTTTGCCGGAGCTAAAAATCGTGCAAGCGGGATCGACGACGGTCAATGCGAGTCTTTTTCGCTCCGGAGTTCTTGCATTGCGGACTTTAGCTCCAGAACTTCTACGGGGCATTCCGGCCAATTGTGCTCCCAACAGACTATGACGTCACACCCATTCGGATTGTGCCCGTGGGTGCTAAAATTCCGGCTCTGATATTCAAATTCAATGCGGACCTTCTCCCAACGACTGTTACTTACGCGACGCTTTGCCTCACAGTCAGGGAAACCGGTCGTCACTGATTCGACTATGTATCCAAGTTCACGAGCAATCATCCCAAAAAGAAATACCACCCCTTGCTCCTCAACCGGCGCGTGGAGCAACCCTCTAAAGTTTAAAAGTTCTCCGAACTGTCTGCCGCCTCTCGGTTGCCATATTTGACCTTCTCTAACAGTTTGCCGCGGCACAAAACCTCTTCCCTCAGTTATTGACGCTGCACTAACCGGAAGCTGCGGTAAAAACGGAAACGACGGGTCACTTTTAATAACCCACGCACGAAACGCGGCGAGCGCACTTTCCCAGTTCATCCCGCGCTTCCTAAACACGTCGACACTGTAGCGGAAATGCTTTTCGAACTTTCCCCTCGTAACGATCCGCCAATAGCAACGAAGGTCTCGCGCATAGCAGAGAAAATCTCTTCATCGCTGAGGCGTACATTCTGAAGGTGCGGCTGAAGACCGGCTTGCGTGCATAAGTCCCTCCAGCCGTCGAAATGTTGGTAGATCTGGTTACCGCTAATGCCGGTGTGGCGAGAGAACTCTGCTCGACTTATCGTCGACTTGCCTAACGCCGCCGCGGCTTCCTTCGCCGCCGAAATAAGCGCTTCGCGTGCATCCACTCGCGATAATACACTCTTGGAACTACGATCACAAATTGCGTCCCTGACCTGTCCCCCCGGCGGTAGCAACCAGTTACTCCGGATTTCTGGACTGTAATTCGCTCACAAACTCCTTGAGCAGCTTCTCAGCCTCTGGCGGCAGCGGTTCAACGACTCCTGCCAGATCCATGCGGTACACAAGTTCGGCGAGCTCTTGGGTGGTAAAGATGGCGAGGTGGGACGGCATAGGGGATCGTGAGATTGGAGGCTGAATTAGGTAATCAGATCGCGTCTATACATCCACTCAAGGCCGCAAAATCGATAGTTCAAAGGGAAACACCGAAGCCCTACCGACCGGGGAATTCTATGGCAAAGCGTCGTCACACAGTGGAAGAAATTAAAATCCATTCATGGCGTCCGTCACGCATGAAGACGTCCCTAGGAAATCAACCAGCCGGGAAAGACGTCACATCCGTTCTACTTCCTTCTGGCCCGCAACACCTAGGCAAGTCAAAAAGTTCTTAAGCGCGTCGCGCGGGAGTGCCAGGTCGCGGAGATAAAGTTTCAGTCAAATTAAGTCAACGCTCAATAGTCAGAGGAGAACGCGAGCCACTCTCAAGGCTAAGGTTTCGTTCCGCGCTAATTCGCAGGCACCAGCGCCCAGTACTTCTCGGCGTCAGCCTCTTTCGAGGTCCGGTTGTAACGCTTGAACAGCGTCCGCGTGTCGGTCGCCGCTGTCTTGCTTTGGATCTGGAAATTGCCCACGATGTAGATGTGCAAGAGGAACCCGAGCCCGACCCGATTGAGGAAGCGGGATACTACAACTTCGGTGACCCGCTGAAGCACATGCAGCGACAATTTGAGCGTTTCAAAAAGCTGGCTCCAGAACGGGATCGTACTGAGCGGGCAAAGTGGTGGAAACTATGCTGGGATGTCGCTCGAAATTGGGAGTCATCCTTTTGTGACCTGGGACCAAATTCGTATGACCCGTCTCAGCGGAACGAGCCATCTACGAGCGAGTTTTGGAATAGGTTTGGCAGACTTCCAATAGACCAAAAGCGCGCCTTGACCCGTCGCTGGAGCGATTATGCCAAAAGCTGTACCGATTACTGCGAGCAGTCCTATAGGAGAGCGAAGGGTTGGAGGTTTTGGCTGTGAACCCGGTAAGCGGGGACGTGCCAAGGAAGGGCTGACACCTGTCCTCACTGTGGATCAAGAAAACTTACGCCGTTCGGCGTTGAAGCTTGGCAATCTCTACACCGGCACCAGCAACCAGTAAGCCTCAGCGTTGGTCTCAATCTGATCTACCCGAATCTTTGCGGCTGATCCAGGAGTTACCCACTGACCGTTCGGCGTATCCCTGGACGCTTCGAAGGCCGCATCCAGTTCGACTACCAGTTGGTGCAACGTGTCGATGTCTGCTTTAAGTGGCCCTTGAATCGTGGTGATGTCGTAACGCGTGAGCGTTGTGCGGATCTTGTCGGCAACCTTGGTGATGCCGTCGAGCAGGTCGCGCATGGGTGCGGGGATGATCGCGTTAGCGAAGATTTTGTCGGGCATGTGTATCGATGCGTAACTTCAACCTCGGACGCAACGGGAAAAGACATCATGTCTTGGAAGTAAACTTCCGATTTGGTAAGTTTCTACAGTTCATGCCAGCGAGAACCAACGAGTTTCAAAAAATTGTGTACCTCGTTAAAACGCACGCTGCCACCGACGGCGCGACGGTCACAGAATCCAAATCTTTATATGATTTTGCCGCTAAAAGGAAGCGCGAGGTTGATGTCGTTATCGAAAGATTGGATGGCACAAAGAAGACCATCATTGGTATTGAATGTGTAAAGACGAAGCGCAAGGCAGGTGTACAATGGGTCGAGCAGCAGTTGCAAAAACACCGAGACCTAGCTACAGACGTGCTGATTCTTTACTCGCATGGAGGATTCTGGAAAAGCGCCATCGTGAAGGCGAAGCACTATAAAAAGACGGTTATCGCGATGGAGAGTCTCGACGAATCCGACGCTGAACGACTATTCAATGGCGCGAGCACGCTCTGGGCGAAACAGGGACAACTTGAACCGACGAAGGTGGTTTTTCGGGTTCCTGCAACGTCGGACTTGCCCGAGGAAAGCTTCCTGCCGTTTCCTGATACAGGCATTTTTAACGCAGCCGGGGAGCCTCAAATCAATCCCAGTGATTTAATCCCTTGGCTTTTACAACAGCCCTTTGGATTGCCGGAATTTCTAAAGATAGGCAATGCGACGCACAAAGGCTTTTTGATGCGGCTGACTCCCCCAACGGATTATTGGGGGAATCGCCTTTTCGTAAAAAAAGAAGACGTAACCCCAAACATCTTGCGTCCAATCGACATGGTGGAAATTACGGGAAACGCAGCATTTTTCACAACCCTGGTTCCTGTTGAACATGGTAAATGGGTGAGGATACCGTGGCCTGGGGTACTATGGCGTTCGGTGCAAAGAAATTTATCGTGGTCGCCTCGAAGGATCCAACCCGAGAGATGAAGGTGTCGTTCGACACATTTTGAGTTGTCACCCAACCGGAAAAACCGCTTATTTCGGCAGTCGAACTGCGGGCAAACTGCGGTCGGTTAAAATGTCACATAGGAGAACGTCTGCCCTCTCAAGGCTGAAATACGGGTTCGACCCCCGTACGCGCTTCCAGCGTTAAGTGTCTGTCAATCAAGCACTTATTGATTGAACGCAAGCGCTAATCAAAAGCTTGCACATAGTGCCCAAAATGGCATCTCCCAGGGATTAACTGCGGTAATTTACGGTAAGCTCTCTCTCCTTTATGCCAATCAGCAAACGACGCAAAAGACAAGCATCTCCAGAATGGCTTCCATCCTTGCAGAAAACTGGACGTTGGAGAGTAAGGATCCCTGTGGAGATTAAATAATTTCACAAAACAGTTCGGATCTACAAGATTGGACGAACTTACAGCTTCAAACATCAATAACTATCTGTGAGACAGAGAAGAAGGATGGGATAGAAAATCATTCTGGAAAAGGCTTAAACCGTTCTTCTCATATGTCATTCTTGAAAGGTGGATAGAACAGAATCCGTTAGACAGATTGAAACCTCCAGATGCTGGCACTTCTACGCGAGGGATTTATACGCCAGAACAATATGCAAAACTGTTAGCAAAGGCTGAAGAGTTGGATCAAGATGTACTGTTTTATTTAACCTTTACTGGAATGGCATTTCTTCGAACGCAAGAGATTGTAAGAAGGAAGCATTACCTGCAGATCCTTACTAAGCAGAGAGGAGAGGATTAGTTTCGAATGGCTTTAGACGCAATCTTTGAGATTTACGCAAATGGCAAATGCCAACAGAACGCAGCAAATAGGCTACTAGATGCCATAGCGCGGCAGATAAAGCTCTCTCTGAACCATCGAAGAGCGAAAAAGAAGCCGGAAGTTCCAACATTCGCTGGTTCCGGCTTCCTTTATCGATTTCCACTTATCACTGAATAAACGTTCCATTTCGCCCAAGGTTTCAAGCAATTGAGTCTTTTATGGTTTTTATAAAGCTTATTGCCAAGTTGTGGTGGATTTCAGTACAACTGAACCAACTAAGAACACCTATAACAGCGACGTAAGCAAGGTTTAGGTGCATCAGCAGCAATGGTAACCATTCCATCTCCCATCAAAACACGAAGCTGTTAAATGCGCTCAATGGCAAAACAATTGCGAGAGCAAAAACGAAGATGGCATTCTGCCCGAACTTTTGCTGTAATCGTTCGAACTGCAAATGGCCTATTTTGCCCAAAGAAAGAATATAGGACCGCTCCGGATCTACTTGGAAGATATTGAAAGCATTTTGGACCGATTTAGTGGCTCATCTGATAAGCTTTTCCTTATTGTAGCGGCAAAGCGGAATGATTACGATCTACATAGGTTCGATTCAATTGGTGACCTCGTCAATGCGAGGATGAATAAAATTACCTTCCTCTCATTCCTACTAAAGGACGGAACCACGTTAAGAGTGACAACATATGATGGTCGTATAGAAATCCGACGAGCAGTATACAGTGAGACCGACAATTTTGGACGGTCGCAATCGGAATCGGCCTATCAGATTAAATTTGCCGAAATCTGTAAGTACCTGGAAAGACGAAGTTACACCAAAGTTGCGGTAATTCTAAGTACTATTATAACGGGCGGCTTTATTTTGGGCGGTATTTCTGGACTTGTCTGGACAACGGCTATAATAGCAAACATATCGGATGGGTCGCTGTCCCCGCTAAATGTCTCAAAGATAGTATATGGCGGTTTCTACATAGCACTCATTTTTTACACGATGTTACTTGTGGTCTCCGCGTTCGGCTTAAGTGTTTGGTTCCGAAAATGCTATTGGGTTGTAATAACAATGTATCGATCAGAAGTTTCGTTCTGGGGACGCAACGGAGATAAAATCCTCCTGGCGGTAATATCCTCAGCCATTGGAGCGCTGATAGCATGGCTTTTCGCTATTTATTTGCCGTATTGTAAGCCTTGAAAGAGGCATGAGATCAATCATATTTTAGATCATATAACAGCCATCCGCTGTCATCGCACCTGGAGTGATAACTCCTCCTGGCCCACCAAAAATCCGTGTTTCTTTTATACTCCCAGTTCTCACGCGCACGCACGAGCTGTTTTATGCAGCCTATCTACAGTACAGTTGCGCTTAATCTCCGCAACAATCAGGCAAGCCAATGTATCTTTGCCTAGAGCAGTCCGAAGCATTCCAAGCGTTTCTTCATCAGCAACTCGGATTAAATCTGTGAGGTTCATCGTTGCTCTTTGATCCGTAGATTCTCAATTTGTCTCAATGTGCTCTGAGGAGTCATATCCAGCAGCTTCGCCAGTTCAGAGAAATGGAATCTTTGAGTTCTTCAATTTCTTCTTCGCTCATGGTCGGATTATGACTAGTAGCGAAAAAGTTCCAGGCTGTTGCGATACGTTTGAAAAGCAATCGTGACGGTCTGGATTCGTGAAAATTGCCCGGTGACCTTTAACGGAAAAGTTCATGGCATCGTTCTGACTTCCGTTTCCAGTATTTCATTCCACGTCCATCGGATCGCATCTGCAAAAGACTGTAAAAGTAACAGGATCAATGGGAGACATATTGCAGCACAAATGACTACGTTCATATAGTGGCGGGTTTTAGAGGATATCACATCGAACAAAGACTGCGATTTGCGGTCTGAAATTCCCTCTTTCGTCACAACCAGCGCTTTTTTCAAAGGATTAAAGGATAGGAAATAAATTCGATAGGCTCAACCGAGTCTCTGAGAACCTGCTGGAGTTGCCCATTTGACTATGGGTATCCAAACACTATAAACGACATCGTTGTTGCGGACTTTGGGCATTCGACCGTAACTCCAGGGTCTTCGGAATGGTGGTTACCTTTCCTCTTCGTTGGTGCCGTAACTGGTTGTGAATGTCGCGGGCGGTACAAAAAGAAACGCAAATAATCGTTCACATTGCCCGATGCTTCCCCGACCATTAGCCGATCTCGATTTCGTTGCACTTGCTGAATCCTTCCAGAAGGAAGGAATTGCAACGCATCACGTTGAAGATCCCGATCCAGAAAAAGAACGTTGGGAACTTTCAGATTCCGATAAGGATTTTGACGTTTGGATTTATCCTCGAAAACCTGAAACGTCCAGTATCCAGAAACTTCGTCCCGCTGGAGGTTCCGCATGAGGATTCCTCAAGAACCATCATGTCACTGGTCGTTCCACGCGCACGCGGGAGGAACCTCCTCCAAGGGTATCGTGTTTCACGACCCCCTGTTGGCCCCACGCGTACGCGGCAGGAGCGGCGGCACCGTCTCTGTTAACGGCTTACAGACTGGGTTATGGAGCGTCGAGGACATTGTTCCACTGTTCCCCACGGAGCAATCCAGCCGTGATCACCACTTTGAGCTGGTCGCGCCAGCCTGGAACAGGAGTACAGTGACCGGCATGCCAGAGGACGCGCCAAAGTTCCCGATCGCCGCGTGATGTCCCGCTGCCTTTTGGTGGGAGTCCCGCCCATCTGAACACGCACAGACGCTATACCCGTGCGTCGAACTCAAAAGCGACTATGCCCACTTCTTCCCGATTTCATCGAGACCAGCCCTTCTAAGATCATCCGAAGTCATGACCACCCTAAATTCTACATTTGCGTTGAAAGTGAGGAACCATGGTTCAGCAAGGCTGGGAATCTTTGACGGATCGGACAATTCGACAATCATGATAGCGCCTCGCTGACCGTGTTGTTCTGTGAAATAGACCGCCTCTGGCTTTATTTCGTCGACAATGCGACCAAGTTTCTGACCAGCAGTGCCATCTCTAACGGCTGCATTAAACGGCTCGTGGGGAATGTGGATATTGAGGAGTATTCGCATAGTACCGATCTTTGCAGGGCGGGAGGAAAGAATCGAGGTAAGATTCCGGTTCCCCGGACGTGAAGGTCCCGCTGCCTTCTGGGATGTCGCGCAAATTTGCGTGACATGGGTCGGCACCATGGCTCGGCTGGAGCGCTGAAAACCCCGACTCGGGAGTCAAGGAGTCAGGAGCAACCCGTGGACGATGGATTTAAAGGGCACCCATATTCGGGTCAACATGGTCAGCCCCGGAACCGTTTCTTTGGCCGTGCGTGCGTATCCCTTTTAGGGTGATTTATCCGCCTATTTGGCGGGCCTAGAACCTCAAATTAGCGGAATCAACAATCGTCCACCTCCGTTTTTTCGTAGGAAATACACCCAATTGCCGGGATAGGAGGCTGCTGGTAGCGGGCCTAGGTCTCGTGCTGGACGGTAAAGCGGCTATCTTCTTGACCATGGCCTCTTCTCGCGTTGCGACGTCTAGACCGCGATCCTTTTTTGGCGGAACGCGTCTTTTCGAATAAGCAAAAACTTTGTAAGTAATTTGCCGATTTCGCGACTTATCTCTGTGAAATGCCAATCTCCCGACCGGAGAACTCGGGACGCCATAAGGCGGGTCATCATAATGGGATAGAGAACCCAAGCAGGAAGCCGATGGACCAGGGCGAAAGTATCCATAATACCGTGCAATTTTCGCCAGTCACTAATGCCAACCAAACGCTCGACCTGGTCGACAGGCCGATATTTAACGTTGTAATCATCTACGAGGACAGCGCAGCGGGCAAGCGGGCAAAGCATTTCTACGATAGTGTGATTCGGAAGCTCGTCGACGAATGCGACTTTTGCTTGGAACTTTGGAGTTTCGAAGTGCTCGGACTTCCAGAGATTGGCAATTCTGCTGCACAAGCGGCCTCCCATGCAGATTTCGTGATTTTCTCAATGCATGGCAGGTCTCAGCTTTCTGCGCGGACCAGAGATTGGATCGAAACATGGTGTCGATTCATTGCCATTTCTAAGCCCGTTCTTGTAGCGCTGCTCGATCGACGTGGAGCGAGGCGTGGCACGGCCGCATCCGCACTGGATTATCTACGCAAGGTAGCCGACCGGAAAGGCATTAGCTTTTACACCCACACTACTTTTGGTCTGTCAACAAACTAGAAAGAATCCGATTACCTCTTCATGGACTCACGGTGCGCAAGCGACCGAAATGTCTCATTTTTCGACGACCCGCACCCTGAGCGACTTTCCACTCCTGATCGGCGAGATGTTACGCCGTGGCAACCTCCGCTCTCGGCGGCGGGCTGGACGTCGCACGCTCATTCAAAAAATCAAAGCAACTTTCGGAATTCCGTAGGCCAATGCAGACGGAGAATTCTTCTTTTCGACCCTGCCAAAGGCCGCTCCTCGTGAATCGAACTAACGAGGTACCTGATGAGTTCGCTCTCATTCAGTCGGAGCGAATCTCGACACAGTGGAGCAATTAGCTTCGAAAAAACATCCGAGATTACCCGACTTGTAACATGTTGACAGCCATCTTTACTCTAGACGTGTACACGCAAAGAGTTGTTTACGCATTCCTAATCAAGGGTTTGAGTTCGAGTCGAATCGCGGAACATTTGGACGTTGCTCAGAAAACGTGACAGTAAGCTTCACACCGGTTAGTCGTCGATCGAGTTAGGCGGGTCATCATGATTGGGATAGAGATCCCGAGAAGCCGGTTAGCGAAGCGGGAAGCATCCATAATACCGTGCAATTTTCGCACCTTTCCCCGCTTGGTGCGCTTCGATAGCACGAAAGCGCATCTCCTCCAATCGAATTGATCACAAATCCTGAGAAATTTGGTACCGACTCATGCTAGCCGTGCTTGAAACGATACCGGCTTTTACAACAATGCGTTGTCGGGATATCAGTCGGATGCAATCTCGCACTGCTCTGTTCCGCATCGGCAATACCTCGCACATCGCATCGTGCACGAACCAAGACCTCGACAACTTCGCCGAGGCCGAACATCCTGAAAAGCTGGCTGAAATTTCTTCGCTCGAAGGTTTTAACCTTGCTACACTAATCGAGATGAAGCTGCCAGACAGCGGTGCCGCCAACACGGTTCGAGAACCATCATTTAGCGTCAATCCGGATAGCTGGGTGGACCTGCACGGCGATTGTCTTTACCGGTACGCGCTCCTGCGTGTGCGACATCCTGAGGTGGCCGAAGACCTTGTGCAGGAGACGCTCTTCGCAGCGGTCCGGACGCACGCTAATTTTCGGGGAACCTCGTCCGAGCGAAGTTGGCTTTGTGGTATTTTAAAAAACAAGATTTACGATTACTTTCGGAGACTTGCCCACGAGGTCTCGTTTACCGATCTAGAGTTTCTCGAAGACGAAATGTCTCACAAATTCATTGACCAGGGTTGGAATCACGATCTTGGCCCCGCCGAATGGAAGCCCGATCCGGAAGCCGTATTGGATCGCAAAGAGTTCTGGGAGACGTTTCGCAGTTGCCTGGACAAACTGCCACAGCGTGTCGCCGACGTCTTTATGCTACGAGAGATCGAAGAGATGGAAACCGCGCAGATTTGTGAGGCGCTCAAGATTTCGCAGAATAACCTTTGGGTGATGCTACACCGGGCGCGTATGGCTCTTCGCGAGTGTCTGGAGTTGAATTGGTTTGAAAGGAAGCCGAGAATGAATGTCGAGACCGATGAGAAGCGTGGATAAATCTTCCTCTTCGCGCGCGGAGAATCCTTCTCTCCTTACGGGACGGAACTGGTTTGAAAGGTTGCTGGTGGGCTTTATAGATAATCACACACCTAAATGCCGGGAGGTCATAAAGCTCTTATCGCAATCAATGGAAGTGAAACTGCCAATCACGACTCGGATTAAACTCCGGCTTCATTACCTCATATGTACCTGGTGTCGGCGTTACGAAGAACAGCTCCGGGCATTGCGAAAAATAGCCTCTTCGTTTCCGGAGCGCGTGGATGACTGCTATTCCGAGACTCTACCGGATTCATCGAAGGAACGTTTAAAGCGAGCGCTGCGCGAAAGAACACCTGAGTGATTGCGCGAGATGGTCCGTTGCGTGGTTTGCATGACCCCTTGAAAAAGTCAGAAGTAGAAAGGCTCGCACGGAGGCCACGGTGTTCACGAAGTTAGCGAGTTCTCTCTTACGAGCTGAACAAAGGGGGGCTGATCAATGACTTAAAATTACTCCGTGCCTCCGTGCGAGACTCAATCGATTAAAATCCTGTCCCTGCGATCCTCATTCGCCAAACCTAGTTGAATTAAACTTCCCGCAGACGGCGCAGCCGCAAAATGATGTTAAGGTTCGCCTTCTTCGCGCGACTAAGTAGATAAAGGATCGCTCTGATCCAATGAAATCGCACAACTGGTTGCCCACAAGAGTAGTTGCCTGGATCGAGACGATCACTCCGTCTTGTAAGGACATGACGGATCTCTTGTCTCAGTCTATGGATCGCCGGTTGTCGCTGCACAATCGGCTCCGTATTTGGCTTCATCTTGCAATTTGCGATCGGTGTGCGCGTTTCGCGGTGCAACTTGCGTTCATTCGGAATGCTAGCCGCTCCATTTTCGAGTATGCGGAGAACATCTCGACGGCTCGTTTTCCCGAATCGGCCAAAGAACGGATCAAGGAACGCATAAGGCAGTGGCTCGGTGCCGGGCGGCACTGAAACATCTGCGTGCCGCACCGTCCTCGTCATCGTTTGCGGGGTCAAGGCAGCGCGGCGGTCGTCGCTTTCCATTCCCGTAGAAAATCGCTGGAGTCTGCTAACTAATGAATTGCTACTCAAGTTCCTGTTCTGAAGTTTCAGCACCCATCGCTTATTATGAGACGGAACCGGGGACCGCTATTCCAATAGTTCAAATCGCGAAGCTTTGGTCTGATCATTCAAAGCGCGCGTCTCTCTCTATTGTGTAAGGATTTGAAGACTTCTCCGACGAATGAGTATACTCAAAATATGAAAACGGCAGCCTGCGATTTCGACGAATTTCGACACGCTTGCCGCGTCCCATCATCTCACAACGAGGCGCTTCGCTTCAGGCGGGAGAACGGGCACGCTCCCGGCGTAAGAGCCGGCTCCAATTATGAAACAACTAACAAATCTACTTCGCCGCGGTTACGAGCTGCTTGTTGCCGGCGGCGCGGTCCTGCAATCGCCGTTTCTGCTCGCGCTGCGACTCTACTTTTTCTGGCAGCTTTTTCTCACCGGTAAAGGCAAGCTTGAAAACATCGGAAAAGTCACGGAATTCTTCGCAAGCCTTGGAATTCCGCTGCCCACTTTGAATGCGTACTTTGTAGGTTCGCTGGAATGTTTCGGCAGCTTGCTCTTAATTATCGGCTTGGCATCGCGACCCCTGTCTCTTCTGATCCTAATCTCGATGACCGTCGCTTACCTCACGGCAGATTTCGAGGCCGTATCGAATATTTTCAGTGATCCAGACAAGTTTGTGAAGGCTGATCCTTTCCCGTTTCTACTAACTGCGTTGATCGTTCTTGTCTTCGGACCCGGGAGATTCTCAGTAGATGCCCTGTTAAAATGGCGGGCGAGAAAACTTGCCGGGGAGAGACGGATCGCCCGCGATCCAAAATAGAGCGCAGACAAAACCTAGCCAATAAACTAGGCGTTCTCCTCGAGACGGACGGGGCAAGTCTCGCCGCGTGCGTGTTCGGCGCCGCACAGCGATTGATATCGTGTAGACGCTTTTCCGCGGCCTTTTCGCTTCGGTAGCAGGTTAAAAGCGGAATCATTGCGATCGCTGAACTTCGAGAAATGCGGGCGAAGCAACGGACTAATAGGCTTGCCCTCGTCGGATCCGAATGTGAGGCCTTAGAGCATCGTTGCGAAAATCGATATACCTTTTCGACGTGCGATGCGGTTGCAATTTTAGGACCGTCCGTAAGGTCGTAGAACGCCAGATTAATTCGCATGTTGTTGATTGTTCAACCGCGCGCCGTCTGAAGTCCGGCGCGAACAGATCCCCTTGCGCTCAGCGTAACGGAAAGAACTCGATTGCCTGGCCGTTCAGGCGGTCCAATCGGGCGACGGCGCCGAGGAATCGGCCATCGCCGAAATCGAAGGCGACGATCTCGCCGTGGGCGACGCAGTAGAGGTTGCCATCAGGCCCAAAGCGCAGGCCGCGCGGCTTGCGGAAGCCCACCGATCCATCGGGCGAAAAGCTGCGTACGAGCTTGCCACTCCCGGCGTCGTATTCGCGAACGGTGGTGACTGCATCCGGCGCTCCAAACGGGAATTCGCTGGAGACGAGCACGTTGCCGTTCGGTGCGATCGCCAGGTCGAGTGGGCTCAGTTGAGTGTCGTCTACGAAGCGCTCAGCGGAGAGCGTCAGATCGGGCGCGAAGGCGAGGATCGTGTCATCGCCTTCGCCGGATGGGCTGGTGCCGGAGGCAAGGAACAGCCGGCCATCGGGAGCAAGGGCGAAACCACGCGGGAAGGGCACGACGCCGCTCGGCAGGATTGCTTTTCCCGACCCGAGCAGACCGGGCGGGAAGGCTATGATTGTTCGCGCCGTTCTCGATCCGATATAGTAGCGACCGTCTGGTCCGAAATTGCCGCCGCCGGGATTGAGGTTGGCGATCGGACCAGTTTTGGCGGCGATGCGCCCATGCGGATCGAGAGAGAGGATGCGATCGTCCCCGTTGTTCACATAGACTCGGTCCCCGTCCGGATGGACACGAAGCCCGCGCGGATCGGTGATACCGCTATCGGCGCCGAACGCGCCGAGCATTTTGCCATCGAGGGTGAAGGCCAGTATCGAGCCATAACCGTCGCCATTGGTTCCAGCGGCGCTGGTCACGAGAATGTTCACGGCTTGTGCGTCCCCAGGCCGCATGCGTAGGGGCTCAGGATGGAACCGCCGTCCTTCATCAGCGGCAACGCTTTCTGCACCGTGAAGAAAAGGCCTTTCACGTTGACGTTGAAGTGCAGATCAAAGTTTTCTTCGTTGACTTGGCCAAAGAGTGTCACGTTGCTGAGACCGGCATTGGCGAATAGAACGTCGATATGGTCGTGCTCAGATTTGATGGTCGCATACAGGCGATCCAGATCCTGCATATTGGCCACGTCGCCCTGAACGCCCATAGCTTTACTGCTGCCAATATCTTTGACACGATCTCGATTTTCGCGACGAGACCGGAAAACTCGTAACCTAAGACGACTGGGTAATTTCACCGGCCGGCTGTGCGTGCCAGCATATTGATGAAGATCGCTGCCGCAGACGCCAACCGCTCTGACCGAGATCAACAAGTCGTCTTCATCAATCTCGGGAACCGGAAGCTCGCGCAATTCCGCTGAGTAGGGTTCCTTTGCAAAGTTAACAAGCCCTCTCATACACTAGTTGGTGCTGGTCCAGCGCCGGTCCCCACTTCGGCTGCAGCAGCGGTTATGGCTTGCCGGCCGAGGCCTGATTTAACGATCCGGATTAGTTCTTCCTCGCTTGTCTCGGAGGTGGAGGCGTCCAGAACGATCTCGCCAGAATGCAGGAAGTTAATGCGATCGCACACCTCGAAGACTTGGTTATAGTTGTGCACAATCAAAATGATCGAGACGCCGCGCTGACGTCGCAGATTCTGGATCAGGCCCAGAACGTGGGCGCCCTCCCGCACGCCTAGAGCAGCCAGCGGCTCATCCAGAACCAAGATGGTAGGTGACGAATAGATCGAACGCGCAACGGCGACGGACTGGCGTTGCCCGCCGGACAGCAGGTCGACTGTGCTGTTCACGCTGGGAATTTGGATGCCCAGCGAATTGAGATAAGTCTGAGCCAAATCGCGCATCTTCCTGTTGTCGAGCAGCTTCAATCCCAGGATGCGCTTGTGGTACTCGCGCCCGATGAACATGTTGTGGTAGATGCTGAGGTCGTTGATCAGCGCGAGGTCCTGGTAGACAGTCTCGATGCCCCGGGCGCGCGCGTCACGAGGTGATCCGAAGTGCACCTCTTTGCCCTGGTAAAAAATTGTGCCGCTATCCGGATGGTGAAACCCGGAGAGGATTTTGATAAGGGTGGACTTGCCCGCGCCGTTGTCGCCAACCAAGGCCAGTACCTCTCCTTGATGGAGCCTGATGCTCACGTCGAGGAGCGCCGTGACGGCGCCGAAGGTCTTGCTGATATGGTTCATCTCGAGGATGACCGAAGCCTCAGGACTGAGAGCGGAAACATCCTTCTGGTTCATATGCGCCTCCGGGCGCGCATCCTGTCGACCTGCACATTCAGAATCATGGCCAAAACGATCGCGGTGCCCAAGTAGATGTCGGAGACGGTGGCCTGGGCGCCCATCATCACGAGGCCGTTGTTGAGCGTTGCTACCACGAACGCTCCGAGCAGTGAGCCAATGGCCGTGCCGGAACCGCCAAGCAAAGAGGTACCGCCGATCACTGCTGCAGCGATGGCCTGCAGGGTAAGAAATGGGCCCCCGGCCAGTGGATCGGCGGAGGCAAACTGGGTCGTGTTGATGACACCGGCAACGGCGGCAAACGCCCCGGCAATCATGAAATTGTACACCTTGATCCGATCGGTGCGCACGCCGATTTCCCGTGCCCCGACGATATTGCTGCCGGTAGCAATCGTGTGCAAGCCGAAGGTCGTTCTGTTCAGTACCAATGCCATCGCAGCGACGGCCAGAAGGGTCCACAGGAAGGGCGTAAATGCCGTCAGGCCATGCCAGGACCAGAGCGAGTCGGTAGGGCTGTATAGGTTCTCGCCGAAGATCTTGTTGAACGGTTCTTGCACTGGCGCCACGATGGGTTGGCTATTGTAAATCGATACGACAACACCTTGCATCAGGAAAAAAGTGCCGACCGTGGTGATCAGTGAGGGCACACGGAATCTGACGGTGATGATGCCGTTGACGAGGCCAATCAGCACGCCGAGCAAGACGCCGGCGACGGCACTTATGGCCAGCGGAACGCCCCAGCCAATGGACATAAGGACCATCACGTACGGAGCAAGGGAGAAGGTGCTGCCCACGGAAAGGTCGATCTCGCCCGTGATCATCAGCATGACTTCGGCCACTGCGATTAAGCCATACCGGCCTGTGTCGCGGAGGACGACACTCAGCTCTTGCGAGGACAGAAACGCCCCGTTGCTGCCGACTTGGAAATAGATGGCGAGTACGAGGGCAACGACAGCGATGCTGGCCTCCCGGTAGCGGGATAGGATGACCAGCGCTCTCTCCAATGCTGTGCTCGGTAACTTTATTCCAACATTGCGCGCCGCTCCCTGGTTGGTTTCGCTGGTTCGCACCATATTTTTTTCTTTACGCAAATTTCTATTACTATGGACGCGCAGTGTCTGCTTAAGAGCTATCCAGCGTGCTTTGCTTACAATTCCTTAGAGATTTGTTAGCGATGCAGGCTGTGGCAGCGGAACTCTGCGGCTACGCCGGAAAATTCCGCTGCTTTTTGTAGAAGGGAGTTTAAAAACAGTTTGTTTCGATTCATTTAAAACAGGTTCTTAAACAGACGCGCAGCGTCTGTTTAAGAGCCTTCTAGCCCACGATGAGGTCGTCGCTTCGGCTTTTGCTTGATTTTTGTGGGCTAGCCCGCAATAAGCGTGTGGATACATATGGCGTGTGAATTCGCTGTCTAAGTCGGTTCGGCGCTGGTGCTACCCTCAAAGCGGCTCTTGCCAAGGTACAAGTCGACGTTGTCTTTGGTGACGTAGGCTAGACTGGTATTGGTATCCGCCGGGGCGACGGCGCCGCCTGATAGCTTATACAGGTACATTTGCAGGAGAGGCACGAAGCCTTGCAAATAGGGTTGCTGGTCGGTGGTGAAAGTCATGTCCCCGGATTTAATATAGCCCAGGGTCTGCGGGTACAGGTCATAACCTGCGGCGATAACGCCCTTTTTCGCCAGACCATACTTGGCGGACACAAAACCGCAGGAGTAGGTGTCTGAGCCACCGGTGCCGAACAGGCCGGCCACGCCCTTATGGCTGAGGTAGTAACTCTCAATCCGCGACAGTTCTGTGGCTTGCTCTGTGCCGCTGTTGACGACGTCGTAGGTGACAGTGTTGCCATGGTCCTTAATGGCCTGGATGTAACCATCGAGGCGAGGTTGCAGGTTCAGCGTGCCGGGAGTGGGGATAGAGAGCATGACGTGGCCGCCTTTCGGCACCAACTTCAGCCACCTGGTGGCAATGTTATACCCGGACTGGTAGAGCGGTTGCCCCACATAGCACAGACGCTTGTTAGGGCTCCCGGCAGGTACGTCGGCGTTATAGCCGATCACAGGAATGCCGGCGGCGAGAGCATTAGCCGTCGGCGAGTCGAACGCCGCGGCATCGATAAGGCATACAGCGATACCGTCGGCTTTCCCGGCTATCGCTGTTTGCATCGCGTTGACCATCTCCGAAACGACGCTGTTCTGGGAACCGGTCCATTGGTAGCTGCACCCAAAAAAAGCGCAGGCATCCTGGATACCGTAAATCGAGGGTGTAAAGAACTCGTTGGTTGTTACGTGATTGACGAAAACAAATTTGTAGCTCTTCTTGGGCAGGCCGCCTGCCGCTTCCGGCGGATTCGCTGCCAAACCTGTGCCGAGCCCGCTGGCTAACGCCGCGCTGCCCAATCCAAGTTTCGCCGCCATCGCGAAAGCTTTGCGACGGCCGACCGCTATGCCGATCTTTTCTGCGATTGCTGCCTGGTCTCGTATCTCGTTGTCCATCTCAAACGTACCTTTCTTTTAGTTAGGATAATGAGCCCACATTTACGGAAAAATTCCGTCATTTCTTCGTGCTCAAACTTCAGCTGCGCAATTCCGCGTATTTCTCGATCAGTTGTTTGAGTTGTTCTTTGCCCCTCGACAACCTCGACATAACGGTGCCGATTGGTATCTTGAGAGTTTCGGCAATCTCTTTGTAAGAAAGCTCGCTCAGGTAAAAGAGCTCCACTGGGGTTCGGTACTTAACGTCGATTCGCAAAAGAGCATCGAGAACGATTCGCGTATCCGAGGATCGCCAGGGCTCCGGTTCCCTTGTCGGCGGATCGTGAACATCAGGTATAAACTCCGTTTCGAGGTGCTTTTTCCGGCGACGAACTGTGCACAAGAACTCCCGACGGAGTGTCGTAAACAGCCAGCATTTGATATAAGAGAAGTCGCGAATTTGATGCGAGTTCTGGGCCAGTTTGAGAAAGGTTTGTTGCACCAGGTCCGCGGCGTCAGATTCGCTCCTCGCCAGGGAAACAGCAAGCCGGAATAGGGGGTAGTGGAATTGCTCGACAACTGAGGTGTGGTCTATTTCATTTGTTAAATTAGTCCGCCGCCGGCAGATTTCCTCCGCGATTGCCATCGTTGTGTTCTTTCTGGAGGATTAGTCGACAATTTACGCCGAACCTTACACACAAGAATGCATCGCGGCGTAGCCGCACCTACAATCGTCTTCGTCCTCGATTTCTTTGGACGGTTCGCTTGTCGCAAAGCTCTCGGGTTGCGCGTGTCCGCCATTCGCGTCGGTTAAAAAAGGAAACGCTATGAATGGTTCGATCAGCCAGGCTGCTTATTCTGGACTGGGTCATTGTACAGTCTGCGGAGTATGGACACACGTGGAGATGTGGGACAGTGGACTGGACGGTCGTTTCTGCCTGAAATGCTTTGACTACGTAGTTCACGCAAAAGATTTGTTACGCAGTCAAGCGCTAAGGAAACTGAAAGTGTCGCTACAACGTGGTGCGCAATACCTTTCGGCCTGTCGGCCGAAGGCGTCGCAAGCAACGCCCCTCCAACAATACGGTTTCCTTTAGTATGGGATAGCTATGTATTTGGGCTCAGCCGAAGCGGATGTTCCACTAAGGAAGTCCATCTTCGTAAAGGCGCGGAGCTCAGGTAAGTGCTTTACCTCTTCCGCCATTGTCAGCCTAGAGACTTATGACGCAGAAGTGCCGGGAGGTAAGCCTACGTTGGTTCGGGACGTGTACTCTGAGCACGTCGAATCGAACGAGACAGCGGAGAACATGTTTCAGCTTTGGGCTTGATCTTCGAAAAGTGCCGGCGAAGGTTACGGCGGCGAAAAATCCCGCGAAGTAATTGTGGAATATAAAATTCGTCACCGCATCTCATTTATACTGTAGCGAAATAAACCAAAACATCCAAACACAAGAAACAAGGTCACATACTTACATGAAACCATCCAAAGCCTTAATTGCTGGCGCCGCGGTTGCCGGCCTTTTCACCGGTTCAATGGCCGCGCGTGCCTATGCCGCGAGCACGCCCAGCCATCCGGGTGTCTCACTCCAAACAATGGCTGACACTCAGCTACCAAAACACGCGTGCAAAGGTCAAAACGCCTGTAAGGGCCAGGGTGGAGGCAAACATCCGGGTGAAAACTCCTGCAAAGGAAAGGGTGGCTGCGCAACCGACGGAAGCAAGCCTAAGTAGTAATCAAGCCCTGGCTCCCCACATTGGCGGTGTCTAGGGCGATTCCGCGACAGAGGGCGTGCTTCTGTCCTTTCGACGTTGGTTGGTGCTGGTCCGGTCCGCACCGGTCAAGAACGGTCTGACCGGTGCGCGCCCTTATCTGCCGACCGAGAAAGAATAATTGCTGAATCATGTCCAAGCAGCTTTTTGCTGCCGAGTGTGCGTTCGGCGGCTGAGGCGTGAGGCGTGAGGCGAACGGATTGGACGATACCAATTCTAAATAGATATTCGCCGACTCGCCGATACTCCCACACTCCGATACCGCATCCATTCGGTTGCGGCTACGTGGTGCAGGGTTCCCGGGAATGGACAGGCGAGACGCCCATCCTACTTTAAACTCCCGGCCGTTCTCGCGTTTTCCGTGCGTCCACGTTCTTGAAGCGAGTTCAACGCGACATCGCTCCAGTCTAGACAGCGACACCTTATAAATCCGAACCTCTGCGTCCTTTGCGCCTTGTATCTTCCTTGTTCTGACATTTTACCCCCTTTTGAAGCCGCCCGGAAGGGCGGAAGCTTAAGACGAAGTTTTGGCTGAGGAGGAGGAGAACTCGCTTGGCGCCTCGGTCTAGGAACCTGTCACAAAGATTGGCTCCTCGCTCTCTCTAGCCGCTTCTTCCTTTAAAACTGAACCGTATCATTGGTAACAAGATCATTAGATTTTGGTGTTCTGATCGATCTTGGAAGCCTGCATTGACAAGGATCGTTTTGGAAGAGGCCCTGCCGAAGCTTCTTTAGAAAGACTCCAGCAATGAAAACACTCTACTTCCTGGGTTTTGACGTCGCAAAACATTATTGCGACTTCGCTCTGCTCAATGCCAACGCGGCGTTGCTCTGGCGTGGGCGATTTGAAAATAATCAGACGCAGATCAATCGATTCGTCGATTCGCTCAAAAGCCGAAAATTCGATCTTAAAAGAGTCCTTTTCGGATTAGAAGCCACTGGCATTTACTCTCAGAGACTGCTTGGCAGCCTTCAGCAGCTTCAACTGGCAGCTTGTCTGCTTAATCCTGCTCAGGTCAAATATTTCGGTATCTCCAAACTGCGCCGTTCAAAGAATGATTCCTGCGACGCTTTGCTTATCGCTCACTATCTGCTGGAGCGTCGCCCAGCTGCTACCAAGCCCTTAAGCACAGCTGAAGCACAGCTCAAAGAGCTTGTCGTCGCTCGTGAGAGCCTTTGCAGCGATTTGGTGCGTCAGAAAAATCGCAGGGAAAAACATCGCCTCTTATCCGACAAGCTCCCTGCCATTGTCCTGCAGCAAGGACTGGAACGTATCAAGCAGTTCAAACTCTGGATTAACCAACTCGACCACCAAATTGCCCAGCTTATCGATTCGGATCCGGTTTTAAAAACTCGTTGCCAATTGCTCTGCTCCATCCCGGGTATCGCACTTTGCTCTGCCGCCAAAATCCTTTCCCAACTTGCCGGTAAAGACTTTGAGTCCGCTCATCAATTGGTTCTCTACTGCGGACTCAACCCAAGACAGAACCAGTCTGGCCAATCCAATCGCTCAAGCCCCATTTCCAAGGTCGGCAATGCCCTTTTACGCAAAGCCCTCTTCATGCCTGCCGCTGTTGCCTCCCGTCATTGCGCTCCCATCAAACTCTGGAGCCAACTCCTTCAGCGTCGACGTCCTGACCTTTCCAAACTCTCCATCCGCACCGCCGTCATGCACAAGCTCCTGCGCATCATCTTCGCCGTCCTCCACAAACAAACTCCCTTCGACCCTCAACTCATCGCTGTCTCAAACTTCCCTTGACACCCAAGACCGTATCTTTGTGGTGAATTAATCCTCTGCGCCCTCCTCCGTACATCTTGGTCTGGCGCTACCGAACTCATCGAAAATTGTCCAAAAAGTGACGGAGAAAATCGCGTGATTTCACCCGCCCAGGCCGCTTAAATACTTCATCGTATTTCTATAAACCGCGGAACTTGGTCTAGCGCGTGTAAGAAAGCTCCTGATCTCAAGGCATCTCCAAGCGAAGGCATTTTCATGGAGGTAGTATGTTGGGCTGGTTCCGCAACACCTATTTCTGGAGAGCGTCCGAGGAAGTTGCCGCAGCTTTCGCTGCGGCCAGCACTTCAGAACCTTTCATGCGCACTTTGTAATCCGGATCTGCATGAACAAAGACGATTTTGCCTTCGGCATCGAGGATGAAGACGGCCGGTACTGGCAGGATATGATGTGTTTGTCCCGACGATCTTTCAAGGTCCACATTATATTTCTGCTTGTATTCCGTAACGGCGGCGTCGCTGACTTGGTAAGCAACGCCAAACTTTTCCATTGCCTCGGCTTGTGAATCCGAAAAGAGGAGGTAGTTCAAATGATCCGTACTACTCATTTTGTTGAGTTCCTCGGGACGATCCGGGCTAATTGCAATAATCTGATATCCTAACGAGCGGAGCTGTTTCTCGACTGTGACCAGGTCAGATAAATGCAAATTGCAGTAAGGACACCAGGAACCGCGATAGAATATTAGTACCGTTGGGTGTCCGGAAAGGATCGCGTGTAAGTTGACATTATTACCGTCCATACCGCGTAGTTTAGCGTCGGGAGCTGCCGAACCAGCTTCAAGCGGTTTGGCTTCACCGGCGCTTAGGGCTACTTGACCAAACGAGTTTGTGGCAGCCGATAGAAACGCACCGCCGACAAAAAGAGCAAGCAGCGCGCTAAATAGTGATCTTCCAGCCGCCGTTAGTGAATGATTCGTTCGCATAATGGAAAAGATTGGTGATTCATTGTTGGTTTCCGTACCAAGCGAAGAAATGGGACGCCCTGCGGGGTCGGTGATCGCCCTCAGCTTTGTGTTATCTGCCTGTTGTGTGAGTCGTTGACGACGCTCCTTATTCCACTACGCAAGGAGGCGCACTTTTTTACTTGTGCGTTTCGGAATCTTAGCTCGTTATCCTTATGTCGACATGAAAGGGGACCAGACGGGCGTGTCCCAAGTTGCTTGCGGCAAAAACAGTTCGATTTGTCCAATCGCACATCTATTGAGAGTCACTTCAGGTAGAATAGACGAGGTCAGCTGTCTCGTTGTGGCACCAGGGAAAGTGCTTTTCTATTGCGACCGATGGGAATATTCTTACCATCTCATACGATGAACTTTTAATCCTTTGAGTTTTTACTATGCTTGATCGGTCTCTTTTGCTTAGTCCCTTGATTCCGGCTCCCAATCTGACTTGTGGATTGGTGAAACGACTGGCATCGGAGATCGAGAGCGGAAAATTGGCGCCGGGCTCTCGGCTTCCGACAGAACAGGCGCTAATCAACGCGACAGGCGTAAGCCGAACCGTTGTTCGAGAGGCAATCTCGGCCCTGCGCGCGGATGGACTCGTGATCACGCGGCAGGGGGTCGGGGCATTTGTTTCACCGGATGCGCGAAACCGGCCATTTCGAATAAATCTGGATGAGTTGCAGACGATCAACGACGTTCTAAAAGTGTTCGAGTTGCGCATCAGCATCGAGGCGGAGGCTGCGGGATTCGCCGCAGAGCGACGAACAAAGCGCCATCTCGCCAGTATGAAACGGTGCTTAAGTCTGATTGACCGGCAAATTGAATTGGGAGAAACCGCCGCGGACGCTGATTACGCGTTTCACAAAGCTATTTTCTTAGCGGCGGACAACTCGTATTTCGTTCAATTTTTGGAATTTCTAGGAAGATTCATCATTCCGCGCCAGCGCATCCGGAGTGGCTTGCAAAATCCCGCTCAGCGCCGGATTTACCTTAAACAGATTCAAAAGGAGCACTTTCTGATTTTTGAAGCGATCAAAGGTGCGAATCCTGAGGCCGCACGCAAGGCGGCGCGTACCCATCTTCTAAGAGCCCAGGAGCGTTATCGGCAACTCGCTCAAGAGTCATCAAAAGCACTTGCCTAGTCATTCTTCAAGTGTTGTTCCGTAATAGGTTCTAGGGCTGGCAAAGTAGCAGGGCGACTCAATTTAAGTCTGTCGCTGACCGGACACGTTTTACCAACGGAGCGCTTGACATTTGCTACCGAAGGCATCATATGACATTATAACATGACAATCGCACGGGATATGGAGCCCGTAGATTTTGTCAGCATGCCCCCTTTCACAAATGATGACACTCAAGTCCACGCCCGAGGTCGGCGTCGCGATTTTTTTTGCCGTGAGCTCCACCAGGTAGCCTAAAACTGGGAATAGGTGCTAGCAGTAAAACCAAACGTTGAGAGATTATATCTAGAAGACGGGTTTTAATTCCTATCAATAACAAGACTTTCTGGCTGCTTTGCTGTTCGTCGTATCCGTGCGACGAGGCTTCGGTTTCAGTTAGCAGGCGATTATAGATGCCCCGCGGCGGGTTTATTTTCATGAATAGATCACTAGTTAGAATCAAATTCGCGGTTATTTCTATTTGCGCCTTTGGATTTTTAGCGGCCTCCACCGGCGCATTCGGCGCGGATGCGCAAACGACACTAGCTATTTCGATCCGAACTCTTTCGAGCCCATATCAAGTTATGTACAAGGATGGGTCGGTTGCCTATGCGAAAGCGATCGGGTTGCCGCTGGATGTCTTGACAACCGAGGCGAACAGCCAAAAGGGATTGACCGATATAAAGGCAGAGCTGGCGCGCACCGGCGCCAACGTCGCATTTTGCATCGACCCCAATGACGCGTCGGACGCTCTGCCGATCGCTAAGACACTTGAGCCAGCCGGCGTCTACTTCGTTACCTGGTGGAGCAAACCCGCTGACGTGAAAGTTTGGGATTACCCCCATTGGGTTGCCCATATAGCGTTGGACGGTGTTGCCGCCGGGTCGTACACGGCGACAGAGCTTCTTAAAACGCTCAAGACGCCGGGACAAGGGAAGATCATCGCTTTGCAAGGGCGCCTCGGCGATACGGCGAACGGCGAACGCTGGCAGGGACTTCAGTCCGTGCTTGCGAAGAATCCAGGCGTCCAACTAGTGCAGTGGGAATCCGCCCAATGGGACAGAAGCCAAGCGTACAAGGCGACCAAAGCGATGCTGGTTGCCCACCCCGACATAGATGGAGTCTGGACCGCGAACGACGATATGGGCATGGGCGCAATCCAGGCTCTGAAGGAAGCCGGCCTTGCCGGCAAGGTGCTGGTAACAGGTGCCGACGGCATACCGGAAATGTTCGACGCGATCAAGTCCGGGCTTGCCGCAGCGACCATTCTCAACGACGGCAAATACCAGTTTCAGCTAGGGCTGGCCATGGCACTGGCTGCTAAGCAGGGAAAATTGGATGTGAAATCGCTGCCACAGAAGTATCGGCAATTCGAGATTCCTGCCGTGAACGTGAATCGAGAAAACGTGGACAAGGTGATTCGTGACTATATCGAGTCCACGCCGAAGTACGATCTTAGCAATTTCTTCTCTCAGTGGTCCGTAGCGATCCCCTAAACAATTTGGATTGGATGTAGAATTAAGCATGTAATCGTAGCGACGCTCGATTCCGATATCGAAGGGTGTGCTGAAAGAATAGAGCTGCCGGCGAAATCATGCCTAGTAAAAGCTCATCAATTCCCTCCGTCGCTGGGTCCACGTGGGTCAGGGTCTTTGGGAAGAAAGTAAGGAACTGGCTACGCAGAAGTGGAATCAGCCGCCAGCTCGTCTCTCTCGGACTCGTGGTGGCGATCTTTACGATCGGGACAAAAGGGAAGTTCTTTTCTGGTGCAAATCTCCAGGTTATTTTGAGCTTGGCGGCGATCCCTGCGATTATTGCGATTGGACTTCACCAAGTAGTCGTTTTCGGCGGAATCGATTTGTCGGTCGAAGGGGTAGTCGCATTGTGTGTTGTCTTTGTCGGGTTCCTGGCTCACAACAAATTCAACTCCAACGATGTCGGGCTTTGGATCGTTCCGATCGTCGTCGGATTTGGCGGCATCGCTGGTATAGTGAGCGGTTTGCTGAATACAAAGCTTAGGATTCCGTCATTCATTGGGACTCTCGGGATGAGTTGGGTCTTGTGGGGCCTAGCCGTGTTTGTCAGCAAAGGCCAGACAATTCCCTTGATTGAGAATCCATTGACCGGGTTCGTCAACGGGACATTTTTCTGGGTCCCAAACCTCGCGCTCGTAGCGACTGCGTTGTTTATCGTGGTTCAGGTCATTCAGGACCGGACTCAATTCGGGCGCTATTTGTATGCCGTTGGTGGAGACGAAACGCTCGCGGCGCAAGCAGGGGTGAATGTGGACATGACAAAAATCATTGTCTTCGGAGTCGCTGGACTTTTTTACGGTCTATCGGCGTTGTTCCTGGCGGTCCAATTGAATAGCGCGCAGGCGATCACTGGAAACAACCTTCTTTTTCCCGCGATAACATCGGTGGCGGTGGGTGGAGTAGCGTTGACGGGCGGGATCGGCGGGGCCAAGAACGCGGCGCTTGGAGCGTTGATCGTTACCGCGCTGAACGATGGGTTGATTCTACTGAACGTCAATCCATACGCGCAGGAAGCCGTGAATGGAATTGTCCTCGTAGTAGCCGTGGCACTGACAATCGACCGTAAAAAGCTAGGATTCATCAAATAGACCAAAGCCATAACGGCAGGAAAATAGCTCGATGCAAAACGCGGCCAATCCTGTTCTTCAACTGGAGCGAATTAGCAAGTCCTATTCAGGCGTCACCGCCCTAGATCAAGTCAACTTGACCGTCCACCGGAACGAAATGGTCGGACTTGTGGGTGAGAACGGCGCAGGCAAATCGACCCTGATGAAGATTATGGTCGGCTGGATTCAGCCTGACAGCGGCTCCTATCATCTACGTGGCGAACGGGTAAAACTGAAAAATCCTTCACACGCAACACAGCATGGAGTGGGGATGGTCTTTCAAGAAGGATCACTAGTTCCAAATCTCTCCATCATGGAGAACCTGTTCCTTTGCCACGAGATCGGATTTCGGAAGTTTGGATTCCTTTCTGAGCGAGCGATGCGAAAAACAGCTATGTCGGTCCTTTCTATGGTGAAGGTCACTTCTGATCCGGAAACACCGATTCGCGACGCAACTCCGGCGGTTCGGCAAATGGTCGAGATTGCTAGGCTTCTTTGGCTTTCGAAAGTGTATGAGCGGGAAAATCCGATCCTGATTCTCGACGAGCCGACGACTGTTCTGACCGAAGGAGAAAGGAACACATTGTTCGTGATCCTGGATGAAATCAAACGGTACGCGTCGGTTGTCCTGATTTCGCATCGACTTCAGGAGATCGTTGAGAACTCGGATCGAATTGTCGTTCTCAAAGATGGAAATAATGCCGGTGAACTGGCTGGCCACAGCGCAAAAATCTCCGAGATTGAGAACTTGATGGTCGGGCGCACCTTTACGGCGGAACGCTACCGCGAAAACGAACAGAGGGAGCCAGGAACGGAAATCGTACTTAACGTAATGGACCTGGCGAAACGAGGCGTTTTTGAGCCGGTGAATTTCGCTATCAAGAAAGGGGAAATAGTCAGTTTGGTCGGCCTCGTCGGTTCTGGCAAAGAAGAGCTCTGCCGCTGTATCACCGGTCTGGAAAAGCCTGACAGTGGATCGATTACGCTCTGTGGCGAGAAGCTTTCGCCCGGGTCTCCGAGAAACACGGTTCGAATGGGACTGGGGCACGTCCCGATAGATCGTCGGAGTGAAGGGCTGGCGCTCGGTATGAGCGTGGCGGACAACATCAATTTGCTCGTACTAGATCGGCTCAAAGTTGCCGGACTACTGAGCCCCTGGCGCGAAAAGCGAAATGCTCTCAGTTTGATTGCGGATTGCCGGATAAAGACCCCGTCATTCGCCACTATGTGTTCAAATCTCAGTGGTGGGAACCAGCAGAAAGTGGTCATTGCCAAATGGCTTTCGTCCGATATTCGGCTATTGGTGCTGGACCATCCGACGCGAGGCGTAGATGTCCTAGCGAAAGAGGAGATTTATAGGCTGATTCGGAAACTCGCGGGCGATGGGATCTCCATGATTATTATGTGCGACACGCTGGAAGAGGATTTGGGTCTCTGCAATCGCGTGCTCGTCATGAAAGATCGAAGGCTGGTTGGCGAACTCAACTGTTCGCGGGAGAAGAAACCCGGGCCTGCCGATCTCATTGCAATGATCGTATGATCCTCGCAACATAGGAAAATTGAAGTGGATGGAGTCAAACAGAGTGCTTTACAAGGGACTGGGCGGCAGTCAAGGGGACGTAGGAAGCCCGCCCGGATACAATCGATTTACTTTGCGATCGGGTTGCTTGCACTCATGGTCGCGCTGTTTACAATGGGGAACGGTAACTTTCTGTCGCCCTATAATCTGAACACGATCGCCAGCTATTCTGCGATCCTGCTAATCGTCGGTCTCGGGCAGATGAGTACGATATTGATCGGTGGAATCGACCTTTCCGTTGGCGGGTTGATGTCCTTCATTTCGGTTCTGTTCGTAATCTCACTTAGGGCGTTTGGAGTCTGGGCCTTTCCGTTCTGTATCGTTACCGGAATCGTGGTGGGGTTTATCAACGGGATTATTCTCACGCGCATCAAGATTCCTTCGTTTATTGCGACTCTAGGAACCGGTGGGATCCTGACGAGTGTCGCCCTCCTCGTTTCGCCGCTACCAATTGACGTTCCGGCTCCAAGGTACATGATGCTCGATATCGTGAACGGTGCTACCTTCGGAGTCCCGAATCTTCTGTTAGAAACACTCGCAATTTTTGCAGCATTCTTCGTGATTCTGCGGTTCACGTTGGTGGGCCGGAATATTTACTACATCGGCAGTAACATCCGAATGTCGTGGATGTCCGGCATTAATGTTTCCGGCACACGGAACTTTGCGTTTGCGTTGTCGGGATTTGCGGCGACAGCCGCGGGGATCATGATTTCCTGCAGCCAATTCGGCGGTGATCCAACGCTGGGTAAAGTGTACATCCTTCAGTCGATTGCGGCGGTGGTAGTGGGTGGGACGGCGCTTACGGGTGGAACCGGTGGGGTAGTTAATACTCTGATCGGCGCGCTCACGCTGGGCGTGATGGAAAACGGCATGAATGTCGTCGCCGTCGATGCGTATTTTCAGCAGAGCATACTCGGTTTAGTTATCATTGTCAGTGTAGTGCTCACGTTTGATCGGATGAAGGCTGGGTTGATAAAGTAGGCGAAAAGTTCGCTACTCGTCTATAGCTTCGCATCTGACGGCGGCATGGCCGATTTTGCCTTTAGTTAATACCTCACTCAACGACAACCCAGAATTGTTGAGTGCGGCTTGATCCGGCAGCACGGACGAGTGTTGCGCGTGGATACCGAATTACGGTTTGCCATCAAAGCTTGCGTGGTCATCTAGATCAAGAAGGTCGAACCAGGTCTTGATGTCCTCCCTCGTCTTACTGAAATTGCCGACTTTGTCCGCGAAGGATAGAATCGTCTCCGCATCGCTGTCAGGGCTTCGCTTATCTTGGTAAGCGCTCCAGTGTTCGATGTCCCACGGGGCAATCTTGTTATTGGCATTCTCCAAGATCCATTCTAATAGTTCACCATCGCCTTTGGCTAACTTGATTTCGGACATCAGGGCATCTGGATCAACGCCTAGAAAATTGAGAAGACGCTGATCTAGCGGGCAATTGTAATGGTACGCGCCCTGTTTCCCAACCGCGGTTGCCCGAGCCTTATCCAGCATCCGGGGAAGGATGACCAGTCCGCCAAGGCGACAACGCGGACTACGGGGTGGACGTTGAGTGAGATCAGGAGCGTTGATGAGTGGTGATGGCATAATGAGATTCGATGGATTGGTTTGTAGCCTCCAGGAAGAGGCGTCCGCAGAGGGGACCCTGCCCCGATGATATTGTTCGGTGGTACTGAACTATCGAACAGTTGATCAAGCAAACATATTCATTTGTTTATACGAATTAGAAGTTTGCGGCATCCTTCAAGCGAACACCTAAAGGTGGCAGGTATTCTCTACGAGACCGACGGTGATCGATTTATTCCCGGCGCGAAACGTCTATAAGGAGAGGGTGGAGGGAGCGTACGGCGGTTTGCTCGTGCGATTTAATGATCGCTATTAGACAGCCGATCCATTGCGCAATACCAAAAGAACATAAGTGTAGAGTGTAATGGACATTCCTTGTGAAGTCGAAAACTCCAAAGGAAATGCCAATGCCGGAATAAAATCTCAGAATCTATCTCTTTACTAACGGGATCAGCGATCATCGATCGCCGATAAAGGGGAATCTGCGGTTTTCCAAATAGAATCACAAAAGAATGAAGAAAAGCATTTATTTTCTTGCGTCCGTACTTATGGCCGGAACGCATTTTACCGATAGAGCAATTGCCCAAGTTACAAATGAGAACTTCGCAATCGGGGGCGCGGTGTACGCGATGACGAACGATCCCTCGAAAAATGAGATCCTAGTCTATAATCGAGATGGAAATGGACAGCTTCACTTTGCGGGAGCAGTTCCAACACACGGAACGGGCTCCGGGGGAATAACTGACCCGTTGCAGTCTCAAAGCTCATTAGCCTTTAGTGCGGATCGTCAATATCTTTTTGCCGTCAACCCTGGCAGTGGAACAATTTCGTCGTTTTTGTCGACGCCCTCCCAATTGTTTTACATTGGGAACGTAAACTCCGGCGGAGCGGAGCCGATCAGCATTGCAGTAAGGGGCAGTCTGTTGTATGTGCTGGATACTGCTAGCATTTCCGGATTTCGGATTCAGTCGGACGGAATACTTGAACCGATTCCTTCGTCCACTCGGTATTTCGAGGCGGTCGGTGGGCGAGATCTAGGCTCATCCGATATTGCCTTCAGCCCCGATGGACGATTTCTAGTAGTTCCTCAGCGCGACTCAAATCAAATTGTTGTTTTTCCCCTCCAGGCTGATGGAACTACTGGAACAGCCGTGCCAAATACATCTAGCGGCAATATGCCGTTTGCCTGTGCTTTCACGCCAGGTGGAGTTCTTGTTGTTACCGAAGCGGATGGCGGTCCTACTGGAGCAGCTACGTCTTCTTATCTGATTACCAGCAACGGAACGCTCCAAGTTGTCAGTGCGTCGATACCCACCCAAGGCGCGGCGCCTTGCTGGGATGTGGTAAGCAGCGATGGCCGATTTGCGATTGTGACCAATGCGGGAGCAAGCGATGAGACGTTGTTCTCGGTTGCCGCAAATGGTCAACTCGCCTTCATTAGCACGACTTCAGCGGGTGCAGGTGCGGCGCCACTGGACACAGCGTTGACTCCGAATAATCAGTTCTTGTACACACTCGATGAAGCTGCAGGAGCGATCACTGAATTTCGCTTTGACGAAAGCAGCCAGAGCCTCGTAAATTTCGGTTCAATATCCGCCGGCCTGAAGCCGAATAGTGGAATGAATGGATTGCAGGCACGCTAATTTAGCAAAACTGGAATGGTTTTCATAGCAATCACCGGACAGTAACCCACATTTATTCATCATAAATGTGCCCGAAGGGGCGAAACCAACCGGCTGCGGCCGGACTCTCCGGGGTTAGCCCCGCATTCTCTCCAAATGCACAGTGCATTTGGAGAGAATGAAGTTTCGGCCGTGCAGACCGGCTCGCAGAGCCGAACTTTGACACGGCCGATATTGCGTCTCATGCGATATGCAGGCTAGAGAGTAGAAATTCGAAGCCCTCTGTGCGATTTGTCGGCCACAGCCTGTGAGAACCGACCTCCTTGTATCGCAGGTCCCTTCGACTTAGTAAAATCGCTGAACCAATCGCATCAGCCTGGGAATAAAACGCGCGGATATTTGCTCCTTAATTTTTGGCGACACTTAAAAGACCGTGGCTCACGAACAGGATATTGAATCGATTGTAGGCCAATTTTACGCTTCCCTTTACAGGTTTGCTTTGTCGTTGACAAGAAACGAGGTGGAAGCCTGCGACTTGACCCAACAGACCTTTTTTAGATTGGCCCGGCGATCGCATCAGATCCGGGACACGAAGAAAATAAGATGCTGGCTTTTTACAACGCTAAGGCGGGACTTTTTGCAGTCGTTACGAGCGCAAACCAGCCATTTCACCATCGAATTTCGTCCCGAGATTCACGATATTCCGTCTTTCACTGACGAGGTTGCGCGCGCGCTGGAGGCGAAAACCGTGCTCGAGGCGTTGTCTCAGATCGAGCCGGCTTTTCGAACTCCGGTTAAACTTTTCTACGTAGATGAAATGACGAATGACACAGCAAAATTGGTCCTTCATTCATACCGTCCAAAGGACGTTGATGCAAGGGACCCGAGGTTTCGTGCAGCTCTTGATCAAGCCGCTCACGATCCGGACCTCGCCCGATGGTTCAACCAGCAGCGAATCTTTGATACATTCATCGCAAACAGGCTTGCCGAAATCCGGCCTCCCGCAGATTTGCTTGTTGTAATCGTTGCCGGCTTGGAAAATGGGCATGGGAGGAAGCGGTGGCGGTCGACTTATATCCTTGCATTCGCTGCAGTATTAGTAATGAGTGGCTTTCTGCTGCCGTACATGGATCAGGGGGGTAGGCGGGAATGGCTTCTCGATTTGCAGAGGGCGAATCTAGCGATGCTATCCTCACCGGATTTGCCGAATCAACTCGATCTCGTGACGGATAACTTCGCCAAAACTCAGGAGTACCTTGCTACGATGAATGCCCCGGGGCCGCCGGAACTGCGTGCCGCGCTGCTTGCCCTCCCAACGGCAGGTTGTAAGGCCTTTTCCTGGAACAACCAGCGGCTATCTTTGACATGCTTCAAACTGCCCAGTGGTCAATTGCTGCACGTGATCGTAATCGCTGAGAATGCAATTCCGGCGACGCATTTTGACGAACACGCGCGAGAGCAGGATGGATGGCGCATTAAATATGAACGACGCAATGGTTTGCTCGTGATATTCTTTAGTCGGGCTCCGATGAATGAAATTATACAATTCACTTAGTACGTATTCATTGTGGCTCACTATATGTATATTTATTAAGCGACGTTTCCAGCGTTCTATTATATTATTAACAGGAGAAAATATGGATACCCTAGCAATATTGGCATTACTTAAAGCGAAGCCCGGCAAGGAAAAAGATGTAGAGGAATTTTTAAAATCGGCACTGCAGATGGTGCAAGCGGAATCAGGGACTACAACCTGGTACGCCTTAAAAATGGGACAGGATAAGTTTGGTATCTTCGACACATTTCCCGACGAGACGGCGCGGAATGCGCATCTATCCGGGGAAATCGCGAAAGCCCTCTTTGCCAAAGCTGAAGAACTGTTGGCGGAGCCGCCAACGATCGAACAGCCGGAAGTCCTGGCCGTGAAGACTCCTGAAGCCTACGGAATGCAACCTTAACACTGTTTGGGCGGCTTTTCGCGATTCCTAAAGAGACCAGAGCCAGATGAACAAACTTAGATTGCTCCTCCTCGCAATGGCGGCCCTCGCAGCCTTCACTCCGCCGTTGGCTGGACAGCAAAAGCGCATAAGCCCTCATGAGACGATCAGTAAGATGATCAATGGAGACCGGGTCATAATCGTCTATGGGCGCCCTTATACCAAAGACCCGGACACCGGTCAGGAACGAAGGATTTGGGGTGATCTAATTCCATTCGGCGAGATATGGCGTACTGGGGCCGACGAAGCGACGCTTTTGATAACGCAAAAAGCGATTGTAATAGGCCAGAGTACTGTTCCAGCGGGAGCGTATACGCTGTGGACATTTCCGAGTGAAGACGGGACTGCCAAATTGATCGTCAACAGGCAGATCGGCCAATGGGGAGTCGGACCCGGGTCTTATGACATGAACCAGGATGTTGCCCGCATCGACCTCAAGAAGGAAAATTTGGAAACGCCGGTAGATCAATTTACCATTGAGATTTCAAAAGATCCTGCTAATGGCGGAATATTGACAATGAAGTGGGAGAAAACGGCGTTTTCGATACCTTTCACCGTACAGAAATGATGTAGCATTGGATTGTGTGCAAGGCGCAGTAAAGAGCGGCTGTGCCTGACTCGTTCTCAATTAAAGTGGCCGATGTCGGGTTCTTTGGGAGGCCGTTGGCAGGAGCTTAGTCGTAAAATGCTAACCTAGCAATTTCCACCAGGTGAGACGATTGGTCCGCAATAAATCGGTCACGACCAGGAATGACACCGGTCTTCGGTGGCCACGCACCTGGGTAGGTGTCTACCTTGTCGTGATTCTCAACTTCTTCGTCTGGATTGTTCTACTGGTCGCTTTGACTTATCGCTTTTCATGAACGCCCTGGATTTCGTCGTTCTCATTGGATCGATGCTAGGCATTGCGATATACGGTATCTGGCGGACGCGAAAAGTGAAGAACCTCGAGACCTACCTGAAGGGAGACCGAAATACCACGTGGTTCAGCATGGGACTTTCTGTCATGGCGACCCAGGCAAGCGCGGTCACGTTTTTGTCCACACCTGGGCAGGGATATTATTTTGGGCTTGGATTCGTCCAAATTTATTTTGGTGTTCCGATTGCGTTGATCGTCGTCGCGGCGGTCTTTTTGCCAATCTTTCAACGGCTTAATGTTTATACAGCTTACGAGTATCTTGGAAGGCGGTTCGATACAAAGACCCGTTTATTGGGGGCTGTATTATTTCTTGTACAGCGCGGATTTGGAGCCGGTTTGACCATTTATGCGCCTTCGCTCGTCCTGGCTAAGATCCTTCGTTGGCCCTTGAATTTGACGATCATCTTCAGCGGATTGTTGGTTGTGGTTTATACCGTGATCGGAGGCAGCGCTGTGGTAACCGTGACCCAAAAATATCAAAGCTTCGTAATCTTCGCAGGAATGGCTACGGCTTTTATCTTGGCGGTAACGAAACTGCCCTTGGGGGTCACTTTGCCGGATACATTAGCGTTGGCCGGCGGCTTCAAGAGGTTGAATGCGGTGAATTTCTCAACAAGCATCCACGAGCGATATACATTTTGGTCCGGTTTGCTCGGAGGCACGTTCCTGATGCTGGCGTATTTCGGCACGGATCAAACACAGGTTCAACGTTACCTTTCGGGTGCGCCATTACGTGAGGGCAGGCTTGGTTTAATGCTAAACGCAGTCTGTAAGATTCCGATGCAATTCAGCATTTTGCTGCTCGGAGTGATTATTTTTGTTTTTTACGAGTTCGAACAACCACCGTTGTCTTTCGATGCAACGTTTGGCGATTACATTGCCGCGCACAAGTCAGATAGCCGTTTGATGGGATACCAGGCGGATTTCAGGTCGGCGCATACTCGAATTTATCAAAGCCTCGAGACTTGGTTAAAGGCAAGGCACTCTGGCAACCTGCCGGCCGCGAGAGATGCTTTCGCAGCGGCTTTGATAGCTCATGAACAGGGGGTGAAAATCAGAGACCAAGCTGCGCAGTTTCTCTCAGCCGCAAATCCGGGCACGAAAGGAAATGAGGCAGACTATGTGTTTATCACTTTTATTCTCGACCAACTGCCTCACGGTGTGATCGGCCTGCTTGTAGCCGCCTTCTTCGCGGCGGCACTGTCGTCAAAAGCCGCAGAACTTAATGCTCTTGGCTCTAGTACCACCGTTGATATTTATTGGCAGATTCGGAACCGTAGTCCGGCGGCCCGCCGAAGCGTGATTGCTCCCAAATGGCTAACTGCATTTTGGGGGTTGGTGGCGATAGCCTTCGCGCTTTGCGCTAATCTCGCGGAGAACTTGATCCAGGCGGTCAACATTCTGGGGTCCATTTTCTACGGCGTGATGCTGGGCCTTTTTGTCGTGGCGTTTTTTGTCCGACATGTAGACGGAACGGCGATTTTCTGGGCGGCCCTGGTATCGCAAACACTCATATTCATCCTCTTCTTTACGTTTACAATTTCGTACCTCTGGTATCCTCTCATTGGTTGTTGCGCTTGTGTTGTTCTGAGCGCCGCATTGCAGGCATTGATGGACCGTCTGGGAGAAAATTCTGCGTGGCAGACGCCTCGATGAGCACAACGACTATATGCTTTGGCCAGCAACCGTGCGGATTTTTTCCGAAGAGATTTCTATTTGCAAAGATCCGGACCGCTCGACGACTCCAATATGAATTAGGTGGGGAGATTGTTTTCTTTTACCACGATAGCGACCACGACTCGCGCGAAACCAGAACTGTTCTGCGCGATCCAAAAACAAACGAAGCTCAGCAATTTAACTTCGCGATCCGAAACCGTATGCAGCGAAAATATTCGCCGCTTTACTGCAAGGAAATTGACGAGTGCTGGTACGAGCGAACCGCACGGCAGTTACCAAACTATGTCGGAAAAGAATTGGTGCAGGCTTTTCGAAATTCTTGCGAACGCAAAGTCGCCGACTTTTGTCTAGAAACGTATCTTCGTCTGGGCCTGTTATCCGATATTCGGATCGTGCGCTCAAGTTCACCGGATTTTCGTGCGGCCGCCTGCGATATCTCGGACTTCTTTGTGGATGTGCCACACGAAGGCGAAATTGTCCGCGCGCGGTTTGTAGACGGAAGATTGAAGCTACATGAGGGCGGAGGGTCCTATATTATTTTGCAGACAGCAGTGTTCACGAAGAACCAAGTGAGCCCGACGCGCGACACACGATTCCACTGGATGCAGTCCGTCGTGAATTGCAGTCACTATGTAACCGGAGCCAGCGAACAGGAGTATCTCCATCCGAATCAAAATCCGGATGTCACTTTTGTCCACCGTGATCCGATTGAGCGATCCGATGAAGCCTACACAGACTTCGAGTAAGGTTTTGCCGTTGCTGGCCTTTGGCGCACATCCCGACGATATCGAGTTTGGGTGTGGTGGTGTCGTTTTAAACGAGACACGCGCTGGGCGTGAAGCGCATTTGGTTGTTTGCTCGCGTGGCGAATCTGGATCTCGTGGAACACCGAAACGGCGGATCGGCGAAGCAAGAAAGGCCGGGAAGCTGTTGGGAGCCACCGTTGAGTTCGTCACCCTTGACGGAGATGCCCACCTGGAAAATCGGGTAGCTCACGCGATCCGATTAGCGGAGATCATTCGACGCGTCAGAGCAAGTACGGTCCTTGCTCCTACTCTAATAGAGAATCAGCATCCCGATCATTGGCGTCTGGGAAAACTGGTACGCGAGGCAGCTAGACTGGCTCGCTATGGCGGATTGAAGGAACTCCGCGCTTTGCCACCACATAGGATTCAGCAACTTTTTTTTTACGCCATAACACCCGAAGCTGAGCCCGCCGATGTCAACGCCATATTGATCGATATTTCCGCGCCTGAAATTCTGCCCGGATGGATCGCGGCAATGGAAGCCCACGCGAGTCAGATTTCCAACCGCAATTATATCGAATTGCAACTGACCCGCGCCCGTTTACTCGGCGCACGCACCGGCGTCGACTATGCGATGGCTCTTTATCCCAATGATCCGATCCTATTCGGCTCCTTAAAGGAAGCAGGCATTAGTGCACGAGGATTTTGAACTGGATAAGCGGCGCCACCTAAGAGTTGGGATCACTTGTTATCCTTCAATTGGCGGAAGTGGCATTTTGGCTTCTGCACTTGGCGAGGAATTGGCGCGTCGTGGACACGAGGTCCATTTCATTTGTTACGATCGTCCGTTCCGAATGCCTGAGAACGCACCGCGGCTTTTCTTCCACCGAGTGGCCGTCAACAATTACGGCTTGTTTAAGTATCCCGATTATTTGTTACCGCTTTCGGTTGAAATGGCGAAAGTGTGCAGAGACTATGGACTGGACGTCCTTCACGTTCACTACGCCGTACCGCACGCCACGGCGGCGATTCTGGCGTGTTCGATGTTGCCCGCCAAGCAGCGACCGCGGGTGATCGCGACCTTGCATGGCACCGATACTACGTTGCTCGGATATGATCGTGGTTACGCTCCAGCCATCTATCACGCACTGAGACATTCAGATGGGGTTACGACCGTGTCTGAGTTTCTAAAACAAGAGACGCGCCGGGTTGTGGGTTTTGATGGTGATATGGAAGTTATCCACAATTTTTTCGAACCACGTGCTCCGCAGCGTTCGCCCGAAGAAGTGCGGCGCGAACTCGGTTTGGAAAACGAGTTGATGATATTTCATTCTTCTAACCTTCGACCGCTGAAGCGCATCGATTTGTTACTCGAGACGGTGGCACTCGTCCGCCCGCGGGAATCGTTCAAACTGGTCGTCGTCGCGGGCGGCGATTTTTCTCCGTATATGAATCACGTACACCGTCTGGGACTCAAAAACCGAGTGATCGTCCGAGAAAATGTCAGAGATGTTGAAGACTATCTGCAGACGGCCGACATCGGATTATTTACCTCTGAAACAGAAAGCTTCTGTTTGAGCATTCTGGAAGCAATGTATTTTGCCTGCCCCAGTATCGCACCAAGCGTCGGTGGAATCCCTGAAGTAGTTCAAGACAGAATCACTGGCTTGCTCGTACCGTTTGGTGATTCCGTAATGATGGCTCATGCTGTGGAGAACTTAATACAGGACGCAGAACTTCGGAGAAAGCTCGGGCTTGCCGCTTTTGAGCGTGCTCGAAATCAATTCTCCGCCGACATTATCGTGTCAAAATATGAAGCATTTTACCGTCGAATCTGTCGCAAACCTGGGAGTGCGGTTGAACGGTTGTCGTTTGTCGAAGCAAATAATTTCACGGGCCAAGAATAACTCGCATGGTTCTTTTTCGAGAGGCCTATCTTCTGAAATCGGCATTCGAGTCTTCCCGGGGAGACAAACTATTTCAAATTAAACAATCATGAAATACGCATTCAACACGTGGGCGTACAGCAGTTTTCCATCGTTCTTGCCGGCTTATCCTTTGGAGGAGGCAATTCAGCGACTGGCGTCCATTGGATATGATGGGGTCGAAATAGGTTGCGCAGCTCCGCACGCGTGGCCGCCCTACTTAAGTAACGATAAAAGAAATCAGTTGCGACGCTTGTTGGAGTCCTGCCAATTGCAGGCGGTGAGTCTACTAGCCACACCCGGTGGAGGACCAGGGCTTAACCCCGCATCGCCCCTTCCTGAGGAGAGGGAGGCGACGATCAAGTACTACAACGAAGTAATTGATCTCGCATCAGATCTGGGCGCGTCCAAAGTACTTTATATTGCAGGTTGGCAAGTGTTCGCGACGAGTCGCCAACAAGCTTGGGACTGGAGCAAAAATTGCCTGGATAAGATCGCTTCGCATGCGGAAGGAAAAGAAATCACAATAGTCGTGGAGCCCACCGCAGCCGCTACAAACCTGATTGAAACAGCAGACGATGCCCTTGAGTTAATGCGAAGTGTTACACGCAACAACGTGAAAGTAATGTTAGACACGCTGCATGTACTTTATCGTCATGAAATTCCTGCAGACTATGTGCGAATAATGGGAAAGGATCTTGTTCACGTACACGTTTCGGACAAAGATCGCATTCTTCCGGGTGAATGTCGCGTGGACTGGATCGGTTTTATGAGGGCACTTATGGAAGTGAATTTCAATGATTTTGTCACGATGGAGATCGGTCTTGATAGCCGCTCCTCGGATCCAGACCAAATAGCGAGAAGCGCTTTGCATTACCTAAAGGACGTGGAATACAAACTCCGAGGCGGCGTCAAGAGGTAGCTTCACGAGGGATGGCGATGGGAGGAAGCTCCATCGCCGATTTTTAAACACGTGTCGAATTTTCGTTTGATGAAACTGCCAAAAAGAAAAGAACGTAGAGGATCCCATGATTAAAAAACTGCTACATGTGCGTTATCGTGTTTCCGATTTAGAGAAGACGGTTTCGTTTTACAAAGAGGTATTGGGACTTAAGGAAGTGGAAAGATTGCGATCCCCTCGCGGGTCAGAAATTGTTTTTTTGAAAGCTCCTGAAGGCGAGGAGGAACTGGAAATCTGCAAGTTCGACCCTAGCGGCCCGGTGAGCGTCGGCTACGACATCACTCATCTTGCTTTCGAGGTAGAAGATCTGAATAAATTTGCGACTTTTGCGGCTTCGAAGGGATATCCGCTTTCGGACGGTCCAACAGCGAGCGCCGAAGGAGATATTTTTGGTTTTGTTGATGCCCCGGAGGGTTACGAAATAGAGCTGATTGAAAAGGCTCGGATGGTTGTGAGAGGAGTGCCCGCGGCAGACCCGCGTACGGATTCGAGCAATAGCTGACGCGGGCTGACCTAGTTGTGTCGCGGTGCGAATCAGATTGAGCGCGTTATGGAACTGCCGCGGAGATCGGCTCTAAGAGCCGACCTTAGACGCGATGGATATTGCATCTTACGCTATATCGAGGCTAAGCCTGAATTCGCTTTTCTTCTGCGTCGTAGATGTCAAAGAAATAGTCGATGTGATGCCTAATTTCTGCCGGTACGAACTGTGGTACATAATCCTCCATGAACTCTTGTATCGGATCAGGCATTTCGGAGATACGTCTGTAGCGCCAATCATTGTTCCACTTGATGATTTCGACCCTGGGGCGCTTTTTGGCGGTTTCTTCTATCCATTTAGCGACTTGTTCGTCGTGAGCACCTGTTGCGACGAATTTCTTGAAGTCCACCGCCGAAATTTCCGTAAATGAGAAGAAGAAATTATCGAGAGGGCAATCGAAATGGTATTCGCCTGGGGTGCCAGCGAGCGTTGCTCGACATTTATCCAGCGTCCGAGCCGCGATCACGTAGCCGCCGAGGGTTTCCCGAGGACTTCTCGGGTAGTCTTTCGTCAGGTCTTTCGCAAGGGTTATTACGGAATTAATATTTGTAGTTTCGGTTGTTGTTTCCATATCGAATTCTCAGCCTAGTGAGAAAGTTAGCAGGATATTTTCAGAGGCGAATTGAGGTGGCATGAAAGTATGCTGGGGTTCTTCGAACGTCGACCAGGGACACTGCTTCAAGATGAGCATTGGAGTAAACAGGAAGAAATTATCCTGACTGATCAGTGTCACATCGAATTGTGGGTCGCAACGTCTTTCAAACTCGAGTGCCGCATAAATGCCTCCAAATCCGCCGCCGAGAATAGGTATTCGGGTCTTTTTCATCTCAATGGAACTGCATTCTGCATCGTATTGTCCATCGCTATGCCACTGGTAAGTTTGTCCGGTATAAAGTCTGTCGCACATTTCGTTAACCGACTTTCAATCAGGTGCGCTATTTGGAGAGTCTGGAATAAAGGGTAATATTCCCAACTAATTTCGGCAATGCCATCCGCATGGAATGGCAGATACAGAACCTCGTGAATCCTTGCCCGATTCAAAAAAAAGTCACCTGCGCGATGATTGAACTAAATTAGCCCGAATTAGAGACAATGGCGCACAGATTAATAGCGACGAAGTATAACGCTTTGATTTCCGCTAAGCTGGCTAGACGAAAGTAGTGTCGAAAACTGCCGCATAAAGATACTTTGAGTGCCCGATTCCGTGAAGAATTGAGCGAATGTCGGGAATATTTGCTCGGTTTTGGTCTCTCAACAGGACTGACTACTCTAGTCGTGTCGGGTGCCGCAAAATTTTTCCCCCACTGAGAATGAGACCTAACATGAAAGCAAGATTCAACGTTCTTATCTAGACGACCTCACTGGTGTCGCTAAGCTCGGTTGACGGCGCTCTATCAATCTTTTGCAGAAGATCGCTCAGCAATTCGGAGGCATCTTGCTTCTTCAACATGCCGGTCACCCGCATCCATTCTAAACAGCGGATAAGTTGCCGGACAGATTATTATTAATTTGCCGCATCTGAGCTATCTCTGCCTTCTGCGCCTTTTCCGTTTTATCAAGCTCTGCGCGCTCTTTCTTTGAAAGCCTATTAACAAGTAAGTTGAGATCCTGGAAAAGTGCCTCCTCTGGAAGGTTATCGTGCATAAAATAGGTTGCTGGTAAAATAACCAATCCTAGGGACGATATTGCCCATGAAAATCTACGGAGTTGTTGTCGCCAAAACGAAACAGTGGATGACTTGGCATCTCTGCAAGAATAGCGTTGTGAGATCCGAAAATACCTGCGTTGTAAGTCCGCAACTTGGGCGGGCCGCGAACTACTGGTGCTCGGGCAAACGTGGGCGCACCCGAACCTTCCGAACACGCCATAGTTGGTGCGCCCACGTTTTAATTATTCCGGTTTGTACTTTTTCGAGAAATTAATGCCAAAGCCTAAAGATCCCATCTTTTTCCGTTTAACCTGAAAAGCTGTTCACTCATATTGTCGTGCCGTTCACACTTCAGGGAATCGAACCTGTTGTTCTCGGCAGGAACAAGGTTAGAAGCCCGACCAAAGGCAAAAATGAGCAAAGATCATACACCTTTTCAATGCCGATGCGATCTGCCATCGCACCGAGAATAGCTGCAGCAATTCCAGCCATTCCGAAGCTGAGTCCATAAAATAATCCTCCAACCAGGCCGATGCGGTGCGACACCAACTCCATGGCATAGATCATGATGGAGGCGAAGGCGCTCGCCATGATCAGGTTGATGAGAACCGTGAGAACCCCGGTCCAGAAGAAATCCACATGGGGCAGTAGAAGCGTCAGTGGGAGCGGCCCCACGATCGATATGCAGATGATATTATAGCGGCCGATTTTGTCACCGACTATACCGCCGAGCAATACGCCCGCGGCGGAGGATGCGAAGAAAAGGAACAACATCAGCTGCGAAGTCGCGATCGAAACGCCGAATCGATCGATGAGATATAAAGTGTAAAACGATCGAAAGCTCTCTACGTAGGCTAGCTTGGAGAACATCAGTAAAGAAAGAATTCCAAGACCAAGCCGTACAGCTGCTCGCGAGTGCGATTGATGACTGCCGAAAGCTCCGGAGTGCGACATCGTCCCCGCTGAGAACTGCATTCGGATGGTTGTGTGCTGGCGAGCGGTCCCGATCATCAGCAGCATGGCCAAAACTACCAACGCTCCAAACCAGCTGAGAGTCATTTGTCCCCGGGGCAAAATGATGAGAGCCGCAAGCAGCGGGCTGAGCGCGCCGCCTATCTGTCCTCCGACCTGAAAAATTCCTTGTGCGAGGCCTTGCCGATTGCCGGAAGCATATCGAGCCATACGTGTTGCCTCAGGATGATAGATCGATGAGCCGATGCCGATAAAGGCAACCGAGATGAGGATCGCCGTGTAGCTTGTTGAGAAGGCGAGGCTCAATAGTCCAACCAGGGTGAAGATCATCCCAATGGCAGTCGCATACGGCATCGGATGCTGATCAGTGTAATGTCCGACCAGCGGCTGCAGTAACGACCCAGCAACTTGGAAAGTTAAGGTGATAACGCCGATTTGTACGAAGTCGAGTGCATACTTATCCTTGATGATTGGGTAGATGGCCGGAATCAACGATTGAATCAGGTCGTTGAGCAAATGCGTTGAGCCCAAGACGAGCAGGATGGCAATATATGCTTTTGGTTGGACAGTGGAGGTCGAAGAGGGAGTCATTGCGGTCAGTCCTCGTCTTCGCTTTTCATTCGGGACCGTAACTCCAAGTTCGTCAAGAGCCCCTCTTGTTAACGAATACGTTAAGGCAAACATTACTTTTGCATTTTAACGGACAGGATATTCAAAAGAGCTTTGTTTGACAACCTTTCTATGGAATGATATCGATTACGTTATCGTTATCTTACATCAATTGAAACGATATCGCGCGTCCAGGCAAGAATTTCATGCGCCGTCGATGTAAAGAGCGTACGCGTTTGAGTGCAAACCATGTATGTCTCTGCGTCCTCCTCATCAAGATCCTCCGGTACCCTCAAACAGGTCTTGTCATCGCCGCTTTATCGCGGAGCCACCATTGCGATGTTCTTGTCCGGCTTGGGCGCTTCGGCCGCGGCTCCGCAGATTGTCCTTTTTCTGGTCAAAGAACTTGGGACACCCCTTCCGATCGCGGGCCTCTACTATCTGACGAACCTTACGGCGCCGATCGCGGGCTACCTCATCGGCAATCATTCTGACCGCACAGGTGAACGGCTAATCCTGTTCCGACTGTGCGCGCTAGCAGGTTTCGCCGGATGGGCGGCGATCGCACTCTCCACAAAGGTATGGATGCCATTCCTCATCAGCAGCCTGTTTCTCGCATTTTCAGTGGCGGCGTCCTCACAACTCTTCGCAGCCGTCCGTGATGACCTCGATCAGGAAGCGCAAAGTTCGAGCGAGGGCGTTATCGCGATCGTCCGAATGGCTCTAACGGCAGGCTGGGTCATCGGACCGATGGTCGGGGCTTGGCTGGCTGCCGCGACCAGCCTGCGCACCATGCTCTGGATGACCGCTCTGTGCGCCCTTGCTCAGATCATCCCACTTGGGACCCTCAAGCGAGGCCAAATCAGGCCACCGATAGCAACTCGTCCTCAGTGGAGCGGCTTACCGGCATCACGCTGGCACACAATGCGGCCGCTACTCGCGTTCACCGGTCTCTACGTGCTCGTTTACGCCGGAGAGTCCGTCAAATACGGTTTCCTGCCGCTTTACATGGACGTGCAGCTACACCTTGAGCCGGCGGTACGTGGTGCGGTGATCGGTATCCAACCGTTGGTTGAACTCGCTATCATGCCGTTCTGCCTGCCGCTTGGTCGACGCGTCGGATTTCTATGGCTCATGTGCATCGGCGCGGCGTTCGGCGTCGCAGCGAACATTTGCTTTGCCACAACGGCTAATGCGCTCGGCATGTTCGCTGGTCAGATCCTTATGGGTGGTGTCTGGGGTATTTTCGCGTCGCTTGGCATCATCGCTGCACAGCGCTTGCTTCCGACTGCCGTCGCTACGGCTTCTGCAATCTTCATGAGCTCGCCGGCAGTTAGCAGCGCTCTTGGCGGTCTTACTGGAGCTCTTGGCGTCGCCACAGTCGGCCTCCCCGCAATCTTCTTCATCCCGGCGGCATTTGCTTTCCTTGCCGTACTCGGCCTCGGGGTTATGGCGAAATCAGGAGCGCTGAAATCGAGGCCCGCAGGCGGCAGTATTTGATGACTACGCCAAGGTATCGGGTGTTACAACCATGCTCTCGAGCAGTTCTCGAAGTTCGCCAAAGCCATCCACTACAAGATTGGCGCCTTCGCTCAGTAACTGAGTTCGGTGAAAACTGGTGGTGAGGCCCACGGAAATGCACCGCGCATCTCTTGCTGCAACGATACCGTTGACAGAGTCTTCAATAACCCAGCAGTCTTCGGCTGGGAGTTCCAACCCGGCAATCGCTTTTAGGAAGATCTCCGGCGAAGGTTTAGCGTGAATGACCGAAGCGCTATCTACGGCTACTTCGAAGAATTGTGCTAGCCGTAGGTTTGCGAGTGTAGCCGTACGATTTCTCGGCGTCGCAGATGTCGCAATGGCCAATTGGTAGTGCTTACGCGCCCAGTAGAGAAACTCGATGGCGCCGGTGATAGGGAGTAGTTGAGGTTCACCCAATGCGTACAGTCGGGCTTTTTCCAGCAGCATTGCTTCGACTTCATCATCTGAGCATCCATGAAGCTTTGCGAAATCCGTGATCATAGCGCGGTCACTGCGACCGGTATATTGCGCAAAATCTGATTCACCAACTTCGATGCCTGCGGAGCGGAGCGCTCCTCGCTTTGCGGATTGATGAAGCGGCTCAGAATTGACGATAACTCCGTCCATGTCGAAGATCAGAGCCCGTGGATTCACCGTCGGCCTTTGATCCAATGACCAATAAATTCCCATAATTTTTACCGAGTACGTTAACGATACCACATCGAAATATCCCGGGTCGAACAATCTAGGCTGAGACCAAGAAAAAACAAAATTCCACAAAATCGACATGCGATCCGTTATCGATACCATGACCGCAGTACTGAAGTGTAATTGATCCAGTTTTGTTCCATCCCGCTGCCGGGCTCCGGCCTTGCCATTTTGAGCGCGAGCCCTCTTGGCTGAAATACGGGTTCGATCCCTGTACGCGCTGCCAGCTACAGTTCTACGGACGGATAATCTTCAATGTACTCTTCACCCTGGCAACCGCAGTAGGCGACTCTGCGCGCCGTGAAATCGACATCATAGCGAACGACCCCTGCGGCCCAGGATGCTGCAAGGAACTCTGGGAACGTGCTCTTCCCCGCCTGATCGGCGCGCAGCGCTAAAATGAGTGACTCTCGGTTGAACTGCGGCACATCGGCTGTTCCCAACAACAGCGGTGGATCTTGCGTTACAACCGGCCCCTCATTGGTCAGATATAGACTCTGACATGCAGGCAAGAACCAGAGGTTGCGTGTCACCCCCGCGCGCCTCAGGGTCTCCGCCAGGTAGGGGAAGCCACCAACCTTAGGTCGGCCCGCCATGGCTCGCTGTTGCGCGGCCTTTAGGTTTTCTATTGCTTTGCTCATCGAAGTCCTATTGTGGGTGGATCAAGCTCAAGACAGGCTTTAGCAGAATTTCGAAGAAGGCAAGTAGAACAGAGGCGAAAATACTCTGCATGTGGAACTCCCTTCGAGCGGGGAGGCGGCGTTGACCTCGAATCCAGAATGGAAGTGCTCGGTTTGCGATTGAAAGTGTCTACGCGAGAAGGCTGGAATTCCCACGCGCCTTCGGCGCTCAGAGGATGGTCTCCAAAAGCAGGCGGAACGCCGTCTCTCGCAGTCGCTCGCCGATGAGTGAGCATTTGTAGCGCACTAGGTAGGCAGAAATATATCACTGTTTGCCTACTATACTCTCCCGCATTCAGTGTAGGTCATTCGCAACCACTGCGGAATGCAATGATAGTAGGCGTGGCAACTGCAGTCCGCAAAAAAAACGACCATAGAGAATAAAAGTTATTAACGGTGGAGCCGGTAAGGAAAACGCCATTGATATCCGCTACATTTTGCATGAAACGGATGAAGCCAATATACGCGTGAAGCAGCTGTGGAGGCGTAACGGAAATCACAATATCATTGCATAATGCGATAACTTCCGGATCCAAAAAAATGTTCAGATTGCCAAGTGCAAACCGTAGTAGTGCAAGATTCATTATGGAGAGCTATTAAGCTGGCGGGATGCATGGCCAAGCGCCGTCTTAATGAAGTCTATATTAAAAAGCATTCATATATTCGACACCGGATGGCGATTTTAGCAGAATGCGATTCGTTAAGAACCTAACCGTTTAACACAACAAGGAAAGGCAGACACGAGAGATGTCCCCCCGTGTAAAGTCGACGCGCTTAGGCATCTGCAAAGATCCACTAAGGCATGTCTTGAGGTATACGTTGGTATCTGGATTGATGGTACTGACCACTGATGGGCTTTATGCACAAAGCACCGATCAGAATTCTGAAATCGAAGCGTTAAAAGCGCAGATGAATCAAATGGAGAACAAGTATGAGCAGCAGATTCAGTCTGTGCAAAGTCAGAGCGATCAGCGTATCGAATCGCTGGAAGCAAAATTAAAACAAGTTGAGGCGACCGCCAACGGCGGTTCGATCCTGAATACACACGTTCTGACCGACGCAGATGGCAAAGAAGAACCGGGCAAAGCTGCGGGTCCGATGCTGGACGATTCCTTCCTGAAGTCGCTGACACGGAATTTTACGTTTAACGTATATATGCGTGCCGGCTTCCAATTCAACGGGAGTGGCGGTGGCGGCGGATTCAACTTTGAAGTCCCGGATGGCGACGGTGGGCGGTTTCGCCTCGGAAATGAAAATGACTTCTACACAGAATTGAGTTTGAATCAGGCACACATCCTGGGTGACAGCCCGGATGTTGCCGATGTTTCATTCCGAACGACGTTGGTCTACACGACGGCTATTGACAGGGAAAACTTTACCGTCGGTTCCAGTGCCGTGAATGTCGGTTTCGACGAAGCGTATGTCGAAATGAAGAACGTCTTTAAGACTGCTCCGGAAGTCACCTTCTGGGCCGGCAACCGATTCTATGACAGATGGAATATCGACCCGAACGACTGGTTTTGGTTGAACACGTCAGGGTTTGGCGTGGGCGCGTACAATATCAACATTGGACCCGGCAATCTATATGTCGCGTGGATAGGTTCAGAACTGGATGACCTCAATTTGAACACCGATCCGAATCAGATCAATACGATTGGCGACCAGTTCAAGCAGACATTCGATGTGCGATACAGGAATATCGACATCGGATTTGGTAAGCTCAATCTGATCGCGATTGGTAACTACGTCAAAGGTGGAACGGTTACGCCCAATGGAGGTGCAACGTTTACGGATATTAATGGCGTAAACCGTACGATCAATGTACAGACAAGCGATCAGTACGGCATCGGCGGAGGTGCGATCTGGCAGTATGACTTTGGCAACAAGAGTTATCTGCGACTTTTCGCACTGTTCGGCTGGGGCGCGACCGATTTCGGTTCGAACGGTGAAGTGCCATCGTTCAATGCCGTTGCGGCGTTCGAGAATCAGGTGAACCGTTCCGCAGTGGGGCTTGGGTCGCGGAATATCCACGCGACCGGCGTCGATGCGAGCGGGAACGCGATCTTGACTGGTAGTATCAATCCTGTATCGAACACGCACACGTTTCGGGCGGGCTGGGAATTCGTATGGAATCCTACTGCGAAGTATTCCATGGATTTCTGGGGTTATTGGGATCAGAACAACCAGGGTTATGCCCTGGTGGGTGAAGACGCGAATGGGAACATTAAAGTGTCAAATCCGACTCGCAACCTCTATGGAATTGCGGTCCGCCCAGTGCTTTGGATCAGCGACAATTTCGCAATCCAAGGTCAGGCCGCCTACAACTACGTAGACAATGTGCGTGGTTACTCAGGGACCAACGCCTTTGGCCGAAGCGGGGGAATCGGTGTGTTCACAATCGCGCCAACGCTCAAGCCGAGCGGTGGCTATTTCACGCGTCCTGAAATCCGCATATTCGCAACCTACTCGATCTGGAGTGATTCCCTCAAAGGAGCCACCACGCCAGTGGGTGAAGGTGGAAACTTCGGAACCACAACTAACTTTGCGGGCGGTGCAGGAGCCAATGGCAGCGTTCCGCCGTACAACCACGCCAATCAGGGTTGGTTGCTTGGCTCACAGATGGAAATCTGGTTCTAACGTTTTTTCCGTGGTTAGGTAATGAAGAGACAGTCTCCCCTCGCTCGTTTTCCGGGTGAGGGGAGATTTTTATTTACGTATGTTTAGTAGAATTTGCTGCTTCCTAGGAGTAGCCAGTGTCGGTTGTCAGTTGTCGGGATTTTGCAGATTAGGATATACCGCCAAGGTAGCGCGGATTTGAAGCAACTCGCAAAACCTCCCTTGGACAAGGTTCGATTTCGGTCAATGCTGCGAATGTCGTAGTGCGTGATCGTCAGATTTCCGATACGATGTGTTAGGAAAACAGATCGTATGAAGGCCGTGATCGCTTCAGTGGCGTTGATTTTTCTCGTGGGTGACGCAAAGGCTGGAGAGGGTGAAACTCCCGGTCCGACTCCAATTCGTACCGGCTCTGCCACTGAGGAGATTCCTACGCCGTCCGGTACCCCTCAACCCCAGGGTGCGCCCGACTTGTTGCCAGGTTCAGATCAACTGCCGGCTTCGCCTCCAATATTGGGACCGATGCAACCGCCTCCGCCAAGTTCTCCCGATTCGAACACGAATCTGGCTCCGGTAAAGCAGCTTTCGCCGGAGGAGCGAGCGAGGAATCAAGCTCGACTGGCCGAGATTCGAGCAGTGGCGATGCGCAACGCTCGTGCCGTTGCTCTCTTGAAAGAGGCTGATGGCGCGATGACAGACGAGGCAAAGCGAGAATTCATGCGTGCCTATTACTACACGCTCTGCACCCGAATGAGGGATCTGGACCCTCGACTGGCGCAAACGATTACCGAGTTCGAGCGGTCAGAAATTCGAAAACTGGCCTCCGGTCCCTCTCATCTGGCAATCGTGGCCGATCTTGCCCAACACAAGTCACATCTTCGGCGACAACGTCACTGACCTGGATTTAGCGCCGGCGCGTTTTCGCGTCTTCGGGATTTGTCGGTCCCGAAAATGGGACCAAAATAGATTTCCGGGAAGTGATTTCAAAGGAGCGCACGCATCGTAAGATGCTTGTAGAGAGTCTGTTGTGGTAGTTGGCAGAATAAAGGCACTGAACTTGCTTTTGTCGGAACGCAGGAGTTTCTCCGCATGAAAGAGGTCAAATCCGGCTTGTTAATGCTGCTCGTCTGCGTCGCGATCTATGTCCAGATCGAACCGCAGATTTGGAATGGACTCTGCCAGTTACTTGCAAAACTTATGGCCGTGAATTAATGCTCGGCCGGTTCATTACGAGCTATTCCGAGTTTTGCGGCTGCGACGGTCCGTAGAGAACTGCGTTCAGCAGAAGTCGAATCGTTGAGGTCCAAATCATCCGAAATCCGGGTTCGAAGGTGAAAAGGATTACATGGCCGGCCTGTATCGGCTCGTCGATGAGAGCAGAAGTGCCGTGAAGCACTTGCTCGGTGTCACCTTCCCAGAAAAAGCCGCTGATTTTAAGCCTGTCTTCATCAAACGTCAGCACATTGGAGCCTGATTCACTTGGCTTGAAAAGGATGTCCCCCTCGACAAAGAGTGGCATCGAAACGGCGTCGTAACCGATCGTCAAAAAGCTGTTTCGATTGACACGCGCTCTGGCGATTGCCCCGGGAATCTCTATTGGCCGATGCTCGGCGCTCTCCTTTTTCGGAGAAGCCGATCGATCCGGTTTTTGTCCCGCGTCGGGACCCGATGCGTCGGACTTGGCTGCAATTCCGACGATTCGAGCAGGAACAAGCTTAACGTCCGGATCGGCCGCAAATTCGCTCGCCCCACCGATGCAGATCAACACGCCACCGCGATTAATCCACTCTCGCAGGTCGTTCAGCTCGTTCTCCCCATAACGCTTTTTGTACCTTGCAGCTTCACCGTCGGGCAGAATCAGGACATTGATCTGGTCGTAAGCATCGCGGGTAAGGCTTTCCAGAGGCACCGGGACGACTTCCACACCGTACTTTTGCTCCAGTACGTACTTTAGAAGCCCGAAACTAGTCTGTCCGACCGGGTCATCCGCAAGAACAGCGACTTTTGGCGTCTTCAGGGAGAAGTTGGCTTCCGACCCGATGCCACGATTGCCGTCGCCAGGAAACGAGGAACGGATTGATTGCACTGGAACTCCGTTTTCATCCGAGAGCTTCACGAGCGTTTGACGAAGATTGGCTGGATTACGCTCGTCCCAGAGAATGAAGGTCCCGCGCGGCAATTCGGTGTCTCCGGCGTAGAAAGAGTCGTTGCAGGTGTCAATCCGATACCCTTGCTGCAGTAGTTGAATCGCCATCCGCATCGACCGCAGAGAAGAGGGTCGGAACATATAGGCGACTCCTGGCGCAATCGAGCTCGGGACGATGTCCGAAATCTGCGAATCGAGTCGTGTGGTGTCGGCATGAGCGGCCTCATCGGAAAAGTAGGCTTCGACGCCCATAGCAAGCGGTAAAGACCAGGCGGTGACATCGTAGAACTCGTAGTCCTGCTTCATCTCCTGGGTGCCTTTTGCTTCGTTTGCCTTTCGTAACGATTCTTGCCGCCGAACGAACGCGGCATCCTGAGGCGTCTCCTTTTCGAGGAGCGCCGTTGCGATCCTGCCGTACGGTTGTGCTGTATCGACAACAAACGAACCGGCAGGAATCGTTTTTTCAGTCGGGGCATCGCCAAAATAGTCAGTTGCCTTCAATAGCGTGATGTCCACGTTGGATTTCGAGACCTCAATCCCCTGGGCGCGAAGGAGAGCCACAAGATCGGCCGCACCCTGTGGATTTTGGTCCGGAATTAAATAAAACGTTCGTTTCAGTTCTTTTAGGCTCGACTCGAAAAAATCTCGGTAATCCCGCAGTCTGGCTTCGCGGTTGGCCGCAGCCGTGATGACAGTCGCAATGCTAGCCGTGACGTGTTTTGCTATTCCGTCCCGGAGCGTCAGAATCGTTCCATCATCACGAGTCCAGCGGTATCCGAGTGGGCCGCCGCCATCCGTTTCGTAGGTCATGCCAGTGGCGCCATGGAGAGAGGACCAGCTATCCCAGTACCCGGGATAAAATAGGTCGAATCTCTCGCGAACAAAATAGGGCCACTCCTGTTTATCGAAGGCGGCGGCATTTGATTTTCCGAAGGTTATCAGCCATTTGAGTGCGGTTTCCACCGGGAGATTGGGGTTAATCGGCTCTGCCGGGGGCGGAAAGAAATATTCTTTTGTCTGTCCGTGATGATCGGCCAGGACTTGCGGATGCCATTCCAGGAACGCTTTGACCGCAGCTTGCGATTCGGGCTGCGAGAGCGAGATGAGATCCCGGTTTAAGTCGAAAAAATTATGGTTCAATCTTCCGCTGATCGACCAGGGTTCCTGATGTTCAAAAGCGTACTGTTCGCTCCGGCCGTTGCCATGGGCGTTGTACCAGGTCGCAAACCGCTCATGCCCATCCGGGTTCTGGCAGGGGTTAATCAAAACGACTGAATGTTCCAACGCTTCGGTGATCGCCGGGTCGTCGGATGCGATCAGCTGATACAATACCTGAATGCCGGCTTCAAAGGCTGCCGATTCGCTCCCATGAATGCTGTACGAAAGCCAGACAACAATTGGCAGGTTTTGAATGAGTTGATCGAGCCCGGGGCCCTCCTTCATCTTTCTTGGATCGGCGAGATTTCCCAGTTGCTCTTTGATATCATCTAGATGTGCAAGGTTTCGAGCGGAACTAATCGCAAGGAGGTATTGGGTGCGGTGTTCCGGCGTTTTGCCGATGGTAAAGATCCGTAGCCGATCAGCGTGTTTTCCATATTCGCGCAAAAGAGATTCGTAAAGCGCGTACGTAGTTAGAAAGTCACCGGTCTCGTAGCCGAAATAATCGGAGGGGCGTGGGAGGTTCGATCGATAGGGGAGATGCGAATAAAAGTCAAAGACGTGACTGTTGGTCGGCGCAGATCCGGCCTCGCTCTGACCGTTGAGCCGCCAGGTGCAAAAGATGAAGAGCAGCGGAACGAACAGTAACAGGCGTCTCACACTCAGCGTGAAGAGTAGCTCAGAAGACCCGGCTGCCAAGTCAGCAATTTAGAAACACCCCCATCTCCGTACTACAATGTCTCCGGTTTCCCCAAAAGTTCAGTGATTCGCCGAACGAGTCTTCCGGATTGTCCGCCGTCGATGACTCGATGATCAAAACTGATCGTGAGTTCAGCCTCAAGACGTGGAACAAACTGTCCAGATTTTTCGTCCCAAAAGGGCCGCTTTTCACCGTATCCGAGTCCGACGATCATTGTTTCGTTCGGCAGCGGAATAGGGGTTGCCCAGTGAACACCGAGCGTTCCAAAGTTTGTGACGGAAGCAATCGCAGGACGTTTCGCTTCTTCGGGTAACCGCTTCTCCTTAGCTGCCTGCAGAAACTTTTTATACTGCGCGGGCAACGCAGCAAGCGGCTGTTTGTCGAGATTTGCAAAAACCGGCACGATCACGCCATCTTCAACTTCGACTGCAACACCGATGTCGATGGAAGTAGGCAGGATGATTTTATCGCCTGCCAGTCGAGCCGCGGATTGCGGAAACTCGGACAACGCGACCGCAAGCGCTTTTGCCAGATAGAGGGCCGGACCAGGAGCGGGCGAAAGGGTCTTGCGGTGAATCAGAATGGGCTCCAGCGAAATCGAAACACCGAGGGTGGCAAGCGGGCGTGTCCAACTTCTCCGCATCGAGTCTGCGACTGCCAGTCGCATGGGAGTCGCCTTGCGCGACGGATGCTCGCTCAGCTCTGCCAGATAGTTTTCCAAGTCATGAATCGTGACTCTGCCCCCGACCCCGCTCCCGGGAATGATACCGATATCTGCAGGGCTTAAACCGAGCTCGAAAAGCCGCGATCGGACCCGAGGCGATTGGAACCCGATGCCGTTCTCGCCCACGGGAACTTCAAGACTGCGTGCAGGTTGACCTTGAGCGAGGGATGAATCCTCACTTACCACCGGATCACTGGCAGCAAGCGATCGCCCATTCGATGGGGGTTCGACCGCATTTAGACGCGAGGCATCTTCGGCAGATGCTTCGATGTATCCAAGAACGCTCCCGACATCGTAGGTTTCGTTCACTTCTGCCGTGAAGCTCGCGAGAATCCCTTTGCAAGGTGTCGTGACGCTCATCACGGCTTTGTTGGTTTCGACTTCGATTACTTCTTGTTCGGTCTCGATCTCCTCGCCAACATTGACGGTAAGTCGGACGACAGTGGCTTCGGCGATTGACTCGCCAAGCTGCGGCATAACGATCGGAACTTTCGGCATAATGGAGGGAGAAGTTAACTGCTACCAGTCACAAAGCCCGCGCGCGGCGGCGGCGATCATCTGGCTCGAAGGTTTATGAGCGCTCCAGAGGTTGGGATGGAACGGAATCGGCGTATCTTTGCTGTTGATGCGCTTGGGTGGCGCGTCTAACAGATGGAAACCCTGGCTAACAACCGAAGCGATCACCTCGGAATTTACACCCCCCCAGGGAAACGACTCGCCGACGCATAGGAGTCTCGCTGTCCGTGCGACGGATTCGAGTACTGTTTTAATATCCAGCGGTTTGATACAACGGAGATCGACCACTTCGACCTCGATGTTCTCTTTGCGTAGAATATCCGCAGCACTTAGCGCTTCGTGCACCATTGAACTGTAAGTGACAATCGATAGGTCTCGTCCCGGTCGAGCAATTCTCGCTGTATTAAAAGGCAAATTGCTCTCCGGCAGATGGTCGCTCTTCAACCGATTATACAGGAATTTGTGCTCGCAGAAGACCACTGGATCATCGAGTTCCACCGCCTCCAGCAACATCGTATAGGCATCTTCCACGGTTGCAGGGGTCATGACAACCAGACCGGGGAAATGGCTATAAATGGACTCCAGGTTCTGGCTATGAAATGGGCCGCTTCCAGGGTTGGCTCCCGATGGCAATCGGATCGTAATCGGACAGGCAACGTTGGTGCGCCAATAAAGCGTGGCCGCTTGGTTAACAATCTGATTGAAGGCGATCATCGAAAACTCCGCGAATTGCATCTCGACGATCGGACGCATTCCTTCGATCGCTGCGCCGATTGCGCTTCCGACCATCGCATCTTCGCTGATCGGAGCATCTAAAACGCGACCGGGAAATTCTTTGGCAAGGTTCCTGGTTGCCTTGAACGCACCACCGAACGTGGCCACGTCCTGCCCGTAAATGTAAACACGGGGATTGTCTCGAAGAGCTTTATGTTGCGCTTCCCGGATCGCGTCGAGGTAGGTGATACTCATCGAACCAAAAGTGCTTCCGCAATACTTGCGGTTGCATAAGGGCACCACGTTTCACCGCTTGGGTCGGCAATCGGTTCACGCTGCGCGTCAGCGACCGCCTCTTCCACCTTTTCCTTGGCGGCCCGGTTCCAGGCGTTGAGGGAGCCCTGATCAGCCCAGCGATTCTCGAGCAAGTATTGCTCGGCCACTTTCAAGCAGTCGCGACCAACTGGGGTTTGATATAAATGCTTATCCATGTAAAAGGCATCGTCATGTTCGGCGTGACCGGTTAATCGAAGGCAACTGGCAACGACCATTTGGGGCCCATGCCCCGCGCGCGCGCGCTCAGCAGCACGTCCGAGCACTTCCAAACACTTGGCGAGATCCGTTCCGTCGACTGAATGGCTCTCGACACCGTATCCGACGGCCTTGTCGACAAGATCTCGGCAGGCGAACTGCCGGCTGTTTGGGGTCGAAAAAGCGTATTGATTATTTACCACGACCACGATCAGCGGCAGTTTCTCCACTGCTGCCATGTTGATCGACTCGTGAAACGCCCCGGTCGAAGTTCCACCGTCTCCGATCGTTGTTGCACCGATTGCAACCGTGTCTCCTTTGAATCGCCGCGCCATTAGCGCCCCGGCCACGACCGAAATAAGGGATCCCAGATGACTGATCATGGCGAGATAGCCTTCCGCCGGTTTGCCTCGGTGAACATTTCCGTCGCGTCCGCGCGTCAAACCGGTCTGGGAACCGAAGTGGACTCGAAAGACATCAATAGGTAATTCGCCGAACGCCAGTCGCCCGGCCTGATCCCGGATCAGCGGCCCAAAAATATCGCCCGGTTTCAGCACGACACCAAGCGCGGCGCTTATGGCTTCTTGTCCTTTGCCGAGATAAACGCCACCAAATATCTTCCCGGCGCGCCACAAACTCGCCAATTTTTCTTCTACCGCACGCGCGAGCAACATCCATTTAAACGCGGTCGTAAATTGTTCCCGGGAAACCGGATCAAACATAAGCGACCAATATCAGTAATCCAGAAATTGATGCAACGCTTTCTTAATCATAGCCATTCTGAACGCCAATCGACACCGCTGATTCGAAGAATTGCACGTTTTTTAAATAAATGACTTGTGATTAACTATCTCAAATTCTCCTCTCGCGAGAGGCGTACGAGCAATCATCGGAATGAAATTCGGGGCCGCTAAAGAAGTCCTGGTTTGCGACAGATTCGGAATCCGCGTATAGTTCGAAGTCGTAGCGATTAAGAAGTACAGATGAACGAAGAGAGAGCGCCCGAATATGGTGGTTTTGGTTCTGAGCCTTCAACTCCTCTCGAATACCTGGAGAGAATCATTGCCAGTCTCCCTCCTGGCGATCCCACAAGAAGTGAGTTGATCGACTTGCGATCCAACTTTGCCGAGCAGGAAGAGATGATCACTGAGGCTCGGCACACGATCGAAAAACTCGACGAAGTCATTAAAAAAGTGACTTCGCCAGCCAACCGGATTGGGACTTTTCTTGGCAGTCCCAACAAGGAGACTGCACAGATTGTGGTTGGCGGTTCCGACTATTACTGCAACGTTGATCCGCGGATTAACATATTGCGGTTGAAAAAGGGAACACGCGTTCTGGTCAATGAAGCGTACGTGATTGTTGGCGATCTGGGTTACGATTTATCGGGCCCAGTGACCAAAATCACGGAGCTGATCGGTGCCGATCGATTACGCGTCGGGATGGACCATGGCGTGCAATCTGTCGTCTTGCAACGGTCTCAGGACCTAATGAAAGAACTCCTGAAAGTCGGGGACGAAATTCGTGTCGATACAAATTATCGGGTCGCGATTGAGGTGCTTAGCCGGTCGAAATCCGACGAGTATTACCTCGATACCGTTCCGGAGCTGCCTTGGGAGAAAGTCGGCGGCCAGGAGGAAGCTCTAACCGCAATTAAAGACGCGATCGAGTTGCCTCTATTGCACGCGGACCTTTTTACCAGATTCCGGCATCAGACTCCGAAAGGCTTTCTGTTGTATGGACCGCCCGGTTGCGGCAAAACGCTGATCGGCAAAGCAACGGCCTACAATTTGACCCGTCAGCTCAAGGAAAAAACCGGCGAAGATATGCAGCAGTTCTTTATGCATATCAAAGGACCGGAAATCCTTAATATGTGGGTGGGCGAATCAGAACGGATGGTTCGAGAAATTTTTGCGACTGCACGTGAAAAACGGAAGGAAGGGTATCTGCCCTTTGTCTTTATCGATGAGGCTGAGAGCATTCTGGGCACTCGTCGAGCGGGCCGATACTCCAATGTTTTGTCGACGCTCGTTCCGATGTTCTGCACCGAAATGGATGGAATCGAGTCGTTGAATGAGGTCGTCATTATTCTGGCATCGAACCGGGCAGATCTGATCGATCCCGCCATTCTGCGACCTGGGCGTATTGATCGGAAGATCAAAGTCGATCGTCCGGATAAGGAATCCGCTCGGGAGATTTTTAAGATCTACCTTGGCGAGGATCTGCCTTACGATCCGGAATTGATCAAGCGAACCGGAGGTGTAACACAAGCGGTTGCGTATTTGATCGACAAGGTGATCGAAGCGCAATTTTCGCGGAGAGACGACAATCGTTTTCTGGATATCATCCTGCGCAGCGGGAAGCGCGAATCGCTTTACCGAGGCGACTTGGTTAGCGGAGCGATTATCGCCTCCATTGTCGAGCGAACCAAAGAATTGGCGATTAAGCGCGCAATCAATTCGACGCAGGAAGAAGGAATCAGCGAATCGGACTTGCTTGTCTCGTTCAATACCGAATACGCAGAGAACGATATCTTCCCGCCAACAGATATCGTGGAGGATTGGCTAAAACTGATCGACTATGATTCAGAAAACGTGGTCAAGGTGACTCCTGTCAGAGGTAGCGCGAGGCCAATCGGTGAATCTAACGTCATCTAAACTGGTTTTGAATCCAGCGCACCTTCGATTTGCATGAAGCGGGTTTTTGGTATCGAAACAGAATACGGGATCACCGTAAATGGGGTTGAAAGCGTCGATGTAGTCACCGAATCGATCGAGCTAGTGCGCTGTTACACGGAACATGGCGCGCTAATGAAATGGGACTATGAATTGGAAGATCCTCATATGGATGCTCGAGGCTTCCGTGCGCAATCGTTAATGCAGGATACCGACGAATCGGCATACTACGAGCTCGATAAAAATCGTCCCCTTAGTTTCGAAGAGATCAAAAGCGATCTCGTTCTCAGCAACGGCGCCCGGTTCTACAACGACCATGCGCATCCTGAATATTCGACTCCCGAGTGTACGCGATTGCGGGACGTCGTGGCTCAGGATAAAGCGGGCGAACGAATCCTGAGCGAGTGCGTCCGGCGCCGAAACAAGAAAATTGGTCCCGATCGCGAAGTTCGGCTCTACAAGAACAATACCGACTTTATCGGTCACAGCTACGGGTGCCATGATAACTACATCATGAGCCGGACGGTTCCCTGGGACCGGCTTGTCAGCGATGTGATTCCTTTCCTTGTAACCCGTCAAATTTTTGCCGGTGCGGGAAAAATGGGGATTGAAGGGGAGGGATCTTCAGGTCAGCCCGGCGTCTATCAGATTTCCCAACGGTCCGATTTTTTCAGCGTTCTGGTAAGCATCGACACGATGAATCGGCGCCCGATCGTCAATACGCGCGACGAACCGCATGCCGATCCCGGAAAGTATCGCCGGTTTCACGTGATTCTTGGCGATGCAAACATGAGCGAGTTTGCGACAGCATTGAAGATGGGAACGATGTCCCTTGTGCTGGAGTTAATTGAGCGCCGTGAGGCGCCACAACTCGAAGTGGCGCAGCCTGTCGATGCCACAAAATCGATCAGCCGTGACCAGACGTGCAATTGGATCATCGAGCTAAAGGATGGCCGCAAAATTTCCGCGATCGATATACAGAGGCTGTATCTCGAAAAGGCGCAGAAGTATTGCGACCGGTCGGACGAAGAGGTCATCTGGCTTCTTCAGGAGTGGGAAAACGTGCTCAACGATCTCGAAGTCGACTTTGCCCGGTGCGCGGACCGGATCGACTGGGTCGCGAAAAAGTACCTTCTCAACACTTTCCAGGAGAGCGAGAAACTTGAGTGGACCGATCCCTGGCTCCAATCAATCGATCTCGAATACCACAACATCGCCTGGGAACAGGGACTCTACTATGAACTCGTCCGGGAAAATCAGGTCCGGCGAATCCTGAAAGAGGACGACATTAAAACGGCGATATTCATGCCGCCGGAAACCACCCGCGCCTATTTCCGCGGACGATCCGTTGCCAGATTCAACTCCCAAATCCATTCAATCCATTGGGACGAAGTGGTATTCGATCAGGATTCCGGTCAGCGCAGAGTCTCGTTCAATCACGCTTCGGACGACGATCGAATCGAATTGTTGAATGACGTCATCCGCGAAGCATCGAACTACGAAGATTTTCTTCGTCGCCTGGAGAAATTCGACAAGTAGGCGCGCAGCGCGCCGGGCGCCGCGCGGGTGACGGGTTCGAAGTTCAAAGTTCGGAGTTCAAAGTTCGGGGTTCGGGGTTCCGAGTTCGAGCTTAGATGACGGCCGTAAGGTTTAACCCGGAACTTCGAACTTTGAACTCCGAACTTTGAACTTCGAACTCATAAGTATTTTACGCGTTCCACAACCGGCGCTTAACTAAGGTCATGCGTATCGACCGTCTAACTGCAAAAATGCAGGAGGGCCTCCAGGAAAGCCAGACGCTTGCCTCCAACCTGCAACATCAGGAGATCACACCTGAGCACCTCTTGCTGGCATTGCTACGCCAACCGGACGGTCTCGTCCGGCCTCTTTTAGAAAAGCTAGAGGTCGCTCCGAGATCGATTGAGGAAAATCTCGCCGGCGAGCTTGCAAAAAAACCAAAAGTATCCGGCGCCAGCGACCAATACTACGGGAATGAACTTCGAACCGTTCTCACTTCCGCCGAGACGGAGATGTCAAAATTGAAGGATGAATTCGTCAGCGTGGAGCATTTCCTCCTGGCGCTTGATGTTTCGCAATCTGCGGCGGGACGGATACTGCGTGCTGCAGGGGTTACTCGGGATAAACTGATGAAGGCGCTGATCAATGTGCGTGGTTCGCAGCGCGTGACCGATCAGAATCCTGAGGGAAAATATCAGACTCTCGAAAAATATGGACGGGATCTGACGGAATCTGCGCGCCGCGGTAAAATTGATCCGGTCATCGGACGAGACGACGAGATTCGCCGCGTGATGCAAGTGCTGTCACGCCGGACTAAGAACAATCCCGTTCTCATCGGGGAACCTGGAGTCGGAAAAACGGCGATCGTTGAAGGATTAGCCCGGCGGATTGTGAGCGGCGATGTTCCCGACTCACTGAAACAGAAGCGAGTGATCGCCATGGATCTCGGTTCCATGATTGCGGGCGCAAAGTTTCGCGGGGAATTCGAAGACCGACTCAAAGCCTTTTTGAAAGAGGTCACTGACTCTGAGGGAGAAATCATCCTTTTCATAGATGAGCTTCACACGATCGTTGGCGCCGGAGCCGCGGAAGGAGCGGTGGATGCTTCGAATCTTTTGAAGCCACAACTGGCACGAGGCGAACTCCATACAATTGGCGCGACGACGCTCGATGAGTACCGGAAATATATCGAGAAGGACGCCGCTCTGGAACGTAGATTTCAACCGGTCATGGTCGAGGAACCATCTGTTGAAGATACAATTGCGATCCTGCGCGGGTTGAAAGAGCGCTACGAAGTGCATCACGGTGTTCGAATCCAGGATGCGGCGCTCGTTGCGGCCGCTACATTGAGTCACCGGTACATATCGGACCGGTTCCTGCCCGACAAAGCGGTCGATCTTGTGGACGAAGCAGCTTCGCGGCTGAAAATCGAACTCGATTCAATGCCAACCGAGATCGATCAGATCGATCGGCAGATTATGCAGCTTGAGATGGAGCGACAGGCGCTCAAAAAAGAGAAGGATGAAGCCAGTCAGCAACGGCTTCTCCGCCTCGAAAAGGAGTTATCCGACCTCAAGGAGCAGAGCGACCAGTTGAAGGCCCAATGGCAAAGCGAAAAGCAGGTCATCGAGCAGTCCCGAAAGCTCCAGGAGCAGATCGAGAACCTCAAGGTTGAACTGGAAAAGGCGCAGCGCCGCGGTGAACTGGGGAAGGCGAGCGAGATTCAGTATGGCCGGCTCCCCGAACTCGCCGATCGCCTGGCTAAACACAACAGCCATCTCGCGGAACTGCAGAAGTCACAGCAGATATTGAAAGAGGAAGTGACGGAGGAAGATATCGCTCAGGTTGTTTCCAGCTGGACCGGGATTCCCGTGTCACGGCTACGCGAGGGCGAAAAGGAAAAACTCGTTCATATGGAGGAACGGCTCGGCGAACGGGTCATCGGTCAAAAGGAAGCGATTTCAGCTGTCGCAAACGCCGTCCGGCGAGCGCGCGCCGGGCTCCAGGACGAGAACCGGCCGATCGGTTCATTCTTTTTCCTTGGACCGACGGGCGTCGGAAAAACCGAGCTTAGCCGTGCGCTGGCCGAATTCATGTTCGATGACGAAAATGCCATGATTCGGATTGATATGAGTGAATACATGGAACGCCACGCGGTGGCACGCCTGATAGGAGCTCCGCCCGGGTACGTCGGATATGACGAGGGTGGTCAGCTCAGCGAGGCCGTGAGACGAAAACCGTACAGCGTCGTATTATTCGACGAAGTTGAGAAGGCGCATCCAGACGTATTCAACGTTCTTCTACAAGTGCTGGACGACGGCCGCATCACCGACGGCCAAGGGAGGACGGTTGACTTCAAAAACACGGTCATCATCATGACCAGCAATATTGGCAGCCAGTACATTCTGGATGTCGATGATCGCAAGGAACGCGATCGCCGCGTCATGGAAGCGATGAGAAATCAGTTCCGGCCGGAGTTTCTAAATCGCGTCGATGAAACCATCATTTTTGACCGGCTTACGGAGAAAGAGCTGACATCGATCATCGACATTCAGCTGAACCGCGTAGAACAGCGGCTCACACAACAGAATTTACAACTCGTCCTGACCGATCCAGTAAAGAAGATTGTTGCTCGTGCAGGGTTTGACCCGGTCTATGGAGCTCGCCCGCTGAAAAGAGCAATCCAACGTCTTGTTTTGGATCCTTTGAGCCTCGAAATCCTCGAGGGACACTTTGTTGAGGGAGATGTGATTGTGGCCGAAGCAGATGGTGGCAAAATTAAGTTCAAGAAACAGTCACCAACCAAGTAGCAGCGACTGCGGTTCCGTTTCGTGGGAAGCTTTGGACAATCGAAGCAAAACAGGTTTTTTTGATCTTATGAAATCAGCTTACGAGCTCGCGATGGAACGATTAGAGAAGCAGGCTCCGTCAGTGAAATTGACAGAGAGTCAGCGCGCTCAGATTGCGGAAATTGATTCGCTCTACAAATCGAGAATTGCAGAGAAAGAACTGTTACTGGCGCAAGAAATTCGACGGGAGCAGGCGGCCGGCAAATTCTCAGAAGTAGAAAAATTGCAGCAACAGCTCGCCTCTGAACTGCGGCGACTCAGCGAAGAGTGCGAAGCCAAGAAAGAAAAAGTGCGGCAGTCAGCGGAATGAGTTCGAAAATCTCGCGAGCGCTTTGGCTTGTGAGATTTTCGAACTACTGCATGAAATGGCCGTGGCTTACCATGATGGATTGCCCGGTTAATGCATTGCTTGGGAAACTGGCGAGAAATGTCGCGGTCTCTGCGACGTCTTCGAGCGTGGTAAACTCACCGTCTACGGTCTCACGCAACATGACGTTCTTGATGACAGCTTCTTCCGTAATGCCGAGTTGCTGAGCTTGCTCCGGAATCTGTTTCTCGACCAATGGAGTCCGCACAAATCCGGGGCAAATCACATGGGACCGGATCTGGTATTGGGCGCCCTCCTTCGCAACCGCTTTTGCCAAGCCGATGATGCCATGTTTGGCTGCCACATAAGCGGACTTATTCGGGGAGGCGATGTGGGAATGAATCGATCCCATGTAAATGATGGTACCTCCGTTTCCGCCTCTGACCATCGCTCGCATCGCGGCACGCGTTGTCAGGAAAGCGCCGTCGAGATGAACCGCGACCAGTTTTCGCCAGTCCGCGTAAGAGAAATCGACGATCGGATTAATAATTTGGATCCCGGCGTTGCTAACCAGAATGTCCAACGAACCAAATTCCTCCACCACTCGCGCGGTTGCCGCGTTGACCTGGTCTTCATTCGCGACGTCCATCTGGATCGCACAGGCTTTCCCGCCGGAAGAACAGATCTCGTTCGCAACGGACTCGCCCGCGCTCAGGTTCAGTTCCGCTATTGCGATATGCGCTCCTGCACGCGCGAAGCCCTGGGCGATTGATCGCCCGATTCCACTTCCCGCGCCGGTGATCAGCGCGGATTTGCCTTTGAGTTTCATCGTCGTTCTATTTATAACGCACAAAACGAGCCTCGGCAGCGGTCTCGATAGCCGCAATTCGAGCCCAAGCCTCTTCAACACTTTATGCCATCTACACCTCCGATCCCAGCGGGCAGTCCAGCGCCATCCTATCCGCCATGTGTCGAGCATGGCGTCTGGAACCCGATCCCAGTCAGACCTCCGGACACCGTGTTGCGATTAAAATTCAAAGATGTCGATCCAGACGAAGCGCTCGCAATTAAGAACCGCGGTGTCTTGACCTTCCATGCCGTAGGCTGTTCCGGCAATTTCAAAGAACATCAACCCGGGCTGGCAGTGGCAAATGCGATGTCCTCGCAGATCTCCGATCCCAAGGCCTTCGGAGGCAGCGATGCGGCAGTCGGAGCTTCTTTTCTTTTTCATCTGGGTGACCTCGTTTACAAGGATGAGGATCCGAACGACCCGATTGGAAAAGACCAGGCGACGATGTACAGCGCGCAATTCTACGGTCAGTTCGTAAAGTACGGCCGCAATATTTTCGCGATTCCGGGTAATCACGACGGAAAGATGTCCGCGCGGGAATCGAAGTGTGCGATCGACCATTTTCTGGAAAATTTCTGCGACTCAAAAAGGCGAAAGAGCCCCGATAGCCAGGCCGTGAACGCGAAACGGCTCACCATGAATCAGCCCTATCCTTATTGGGTGCTCGAAACCCGGGTCTGCTATGTGGTTGCCCTCTACGCGAATGATATTAATGGGGGCCAGCTCGACGACCCGATAAGCCCGAACAAGCCGCAGTATCAGTGGCTCGTTTCAACGTTGAAAACAATCAAAGGGGCTGGGGATGGGAAAGTCGTGTTTGTGGCCATTCACTATCCACCTTACTCGGGCGCTGCGAATTTTTCCGAGAGAGGAGACCCCAATCTCGGTCCGACACCGCGGAACCCGCCTCCAGCCGGGTTCCTGCATCCGCTTGGCAACATTCTGCAGCAGGCGTTCCACGAAAGCGGTCAGTATCCTGATTTGGTTTTGTCTGCTCACGCCCATCTTTACCAGCGGATCTCGTATACGTATGGTTCGGGTTGGCAAATCCCGTATCTGGTCGCGGGCAGCGGCGGCCATGGACCGATTGAGAAGCTCTCTATTGGTTGTTCGGGAAGCGTACAGGAGCTTCCAGATGTTCCTTTCGACGTGGTTGCTCCGCCCGGACTCGCTATTCCAAAAGGGGATGACGTGAAAGTGGTCAAATACAACGACACCGATTTCGGATTTCTTCGCCTAACGGTCGACAGCAATCGCAAAATCGTGATTGGAGAGTTTTTTGTGGTGCCGGTTGAATCCAATCCCGGGCAAAATTCTCCGGTATTATTTGATTCCTTTACCCTGGCCCTTGATAGACACACGATCTCGTGAATCTGGATCATGACCCGGATTACCACTTGGATGCTGAAGATAGCGTCGAGCAACGATCGCGGGTTGTTCGAGCAAGCGGCCAGCCGCAATGTCAAAAGCCAGCCGGATGAATTGGGCGTGTGCCCAGGCCAGAGGAGTAGCTGAAGTCGTACCGGCACCGGCTGCAAAGCCTGTCTGGCCCGAAGGCGGTTGATTATCCCAGACCTGCTCAGGGAGCAAATAACCTTCGTTCGCGGTATGCCACATGGTGAGCAGGCGGGTCTTCGCTTCAAAAACATTGTGAGTCGCTATGTCGTATTCCCCGCGTTCGCCGGCAAATAGGGGCCACAATCGTCCATGCGTTGTTAAAGTTTCGGGACCTGTCAGGAACCAGGGAGCACCGGAGGAGGTTTCACCGTATCCATCGTTGTTGTAGCGATGCCAGAACATGCCGTTGGGGGTGGTTATGCCGAGTTGTGCGTCGACGACCTGGAGGCTGTTGATTATCGCTCGGTCGGAAGCGGGCTTGATTCCAAGGCGGATCAATTCGAGAAAACCAGCGTCTGCCACTGCACGTTGATCCACGCTGCCAGGGCCTCCGTTACCAACGCTGTAAGCGGTCCCGGCGTTGGCGTCGCCGTCTTTTGTCAATCGTACGTAGTAGGGTAGGGGGCGACAGGGCCCGTTCTGGGTCACCGTCCATTTTTCCAACTGCGACCTCCAGGAGTCGGCCGTGGCGAGATAAAGCTGGGCTGAAGCTTCATCGTTGTTAGCTTGCGCGATGTCGGCGGCGCAGACCAGGCCGGCGATCTCGCTGGCGATGGTCGATGGTGAGTAACCGCACTGCTCTTCCCACCTCTCTTGCGGCGTATAAGGTGCGGGGTGTCCATCTGACGATACGAAGTTCACGAGAAAGTCGGCTGCCGGCTTGACGTGCTGTCTCCAGGTGGCCGTGTCCTTACGCTTCAGTTGATACGCGAGGACGATCGGATAGGCCGCCTCGTCCAATTGCAAGCCGCCACAAACCGGTGTCCCGTCGACTTTACTGTTTTGGGGGAAGGAGCCATCGGGCTTTTGCTGGACATTGAATAAAAAATCCAACGCACGCCCGGCTCCAGCCATGTCCCCTTCAACGATCAGTGCCGTCACGATTTCGTAAATGTCCCTAGACCAGGCCCCGTGATAGAGGCAGGAGGGATTAAACAAACCAGCGCCAAACACCCACGGCATCGTCGGGGAAGCAACGAAGGCGCCCCTGTAAGTCTTGTCTTCACTGGCGGCGAGCACCATTGCTGAAACCGTATACAACTTGCGTTGATCCTTCGATTCAAGGCTAAGCGGAGGACCGCGTAACGAACGCAGATACTGGGTCCAACCATCGGCGTATAGATCCGAAACCCGATCGAATCCGACCTCGAGTGAGGCGTTGGCCATATCAAGTGCCGTAGGCTCGGAGGCAGCAAAGCCAAGTGCGAGTGTTACATGCCGACTTTCCGTGAGTCCGGTTAAGGGAAGACGGCCGCTCTGGACCACGGTTCCTCGCGGCGCAGAACGGTAGAAGGTGGTTAAATGAAAATGTTGACTTAAGTCCGTGCTGCCGTCGCTGGTTCCGAGGTAACCGTTAGAGGTCTCCGTAAAGGCGGGCGAAGCCACCAAGGCGCTCGTGACCCGCATCTGCGCGTCCGAGCTCAGCAGTGCGTTGCCCTCCGTTACACCGGACTGATCCAAGGGTGCTTCCACCGGCGGGTTGTCGAGTTGTGGCTGGTAAACGACGTAGACCTGGTAAGGCCGGCCATCCAACGAGGTAAATTCGACGTCGATGAGTAGTGAGGATCGAGAAGGGTCCGTGACGAAGCTGGTGGTCAGGCGCCACCGATTGCCCGTATCGGTATTGATGATTTGATAGATCAGGCTGTCAGGTTTGCCATATTTATTTCGCCGAACATGGTCGGGGCCGACGAGGCGTGTGGTGGAGTTGGAGGCGTCCTGGGCCCGTGCCGCAAAGCTCCTCCCATCGGTGACGATGAAGTCGAGGTTGCGGACACTCGGCGTGTCGAGGCGTGGATAGTAAACCTCGCTCAAGCGGCCGCCTTCCAGAGTAAACCAAACTTTGCTCGCTGTGGTGTGACTCGTGCCAAAGCCGCTTTTGTTCGCAGGCAACCAATTGGCCTTCTCTCCAGGACCGTCAGGCGCCACGTCTTGAGCGCGGATTGATTGCTGCCCAACGCAAACTGCCGCGCAGACTACAAGCGCAAATTGAAGTATTTTTCTTTTCAGAGGCTGCCGATTCTGAGTTTCCTCCGGCTTACAGCGGTACGCTCAGTTGGATTCCGAATACCCATATGTTCGTGGCGCTGCGGTAGCCGCCGGGATTGATAATGTACTGAACATCCGGCTGAATGTTCGCCCCGTGAAAGACATCGAACGAGTAGAAGATTTCCTCTACAAACTCGTTGGATTGTACACCGAAGCCGGAACCGGGATGGGCGGCGTTAAATTCCTGCTCGGCGTCCCGTACGGTGCCGGCGACGCGATTATAGCCCGTTGCTATACCGCAGGAATCGTATGGTCGCTTGCACCAAGGGGCCCAGTAGTAGAGTCCAGTGAACGCTTCAAAGTTCTGAAATGCGGTCTGCGGACTTAACCAAATACTCCCTGCAAAAGCACTCAAACCAGTCTTTGGACGCTGCGGATCTGGCGCACTGAGCTGTTGCCAGATACTACCATAAACACCGTAATCTCCCAGGGAGCGTCCTCCAATGAAGGGTTCCGCACCCGGTGCACCGGCTAGGACGCTTTTAGCTGCTCCGGAGGATTCTTCATGGTTCGTGTTGCCGAAGGCTCCGAGCACCCATTCTCCCGGTAGATCCTTTCCGAAAATGTGCAGCTTCGGTTTCCAATCGAGTTCGACCGGAAGTACGGCTCCGCTGGTCCCGCCTGGATTGTCGAGCCGGAGGAAACTATTATTATGGCCCGAAATCCAGTAGTCATTAAAAGCAAAAACGCCGGCTCTCAAAGATAAACACTTGTTGATGTTCCACTGTAAGTCCATGCCCCATTGACTCACAGGCCAGGTGAACATGCTATAACCCGCTACGTTTCCGGTGATCCCCGACGTGAAAGTCAGGTTTTCAAACGGGAAAGCGTAATAGCCTCCGAATTCCTGACTCATATTCAGCAAACCCAGTTTAAATTCCAACAGGTCGTTAAATAGATTCTGTTTGAACCAAAAATCGGTGATCCGCCAGGTTTGTCCCCGTCCGTACACTTCCTGAATGAGTTGGAGCGGCTGAGGATTGGTGAAATTGCCTAGACTGTTTCCAGTACGCTTGGTCACATAGAACTCAAAACTGGCTCCGTCCCACCCAAGCATTTTATTGAAGTCCAGATCGAGTCCGAAAAGCGCCTGGTCCGTATACTCCCATTTCTCACCATTTCCTTTGGGATAGCCGCTGAAATTGTCCTTACCGCCACTGATATTCCCGGCCATCTCACTGAAGTAATCGAGGTTAAAATCGACACCCCGGTTGTGGAGCATGGTACGCAACCCGTACCAGTCGCCTGTAACGTATCTGTCCCAATACTCCCTTCCTTGTTCTGGGCTCAAATGCATTGAGGAATCAAAGGGGACAGCGGGTGAAGGAGGCAGTGGTGCTGTCGGCGGCGGCGGAGAGGGAGGGTTACTTTGATTTGCAAGGGAGGAGTTTTCATTTGAATCTCCAGCTGCGAAAGCCGCTAGGGAACACAGGCACAATAATCCAATCGCAACGAGAAGCGTTCTGGAGTGCATCGAGGCGAATGAATTCCTTTTTGTCGCAGCATACAATGACCACGAACACAATAGATTCGGGGTATTCTTCATAGAGTTACGTTGCTAGGCGGTTGCTTGGAGAGTCCAATGGGTATCTACCGCTTTTGGCTGAATCCTTTCTGCGACGGATCGTAACAAGGCGGCATGTTGCGTGTCAATAGATTGATCCCATGTTTCTGCAGCCGGCGACCCAAGTCCTGTGAACCAGGCGCTGTCATTTCGACCCAGTCCCATGCTTTGTATCCGTGGTTGGGGGATGACACAATATCATGTATATCACGCTCGATTTTTTGCGGAAACGTTACCTTACGCATGATCTGCCATGCATTCGGAGCCGCGGCGACCACATTTATCTTCCGCAAAGAACACTTCCATCCGGTCTGCCGACCGTCGAACACCGCTTTGATTGCTTCGCCCTACGCGAATAGCTAATAAAGGTGGATTATGCGCATGGGAGTAGGAAATGGTTTCCGTCCAGCTAGTAATAGTAGAGATTATGAGAATTGTTAGTCGTTCCTGTAACGAATCAAATAGTTATCGGTTTGCGATAACGATCTCGCGGCTGACAACTACGGACAGATCGATAGAACAGGCAACGTCAGTTTTATCGTGGCAGCCAAAAATAAACCGAGGTTGCTTATGCCAATCATGAAGGCGGTAGTCATTCACGAACCTGGGGGGCCGGAGGTTCTGAAGGTCGAGAACATTCCGATTCCCACATACGCCGAATACACGTGCGTCCCTGCCGCTCAGGTGCAGGCAATTCAAACCAAACTCCCGTGGGAGATCCTGGGAGCGATGCCAGAGATGTTGCAGACCGCTTGGGGCTCTCTCTTCAAGTCGCTTGGTTTAGCTGAAGGTGAACGGTTGCTGATCCGCGGCGGGACGACATCGGTCGGACTTGCTGCGGCGGCCATCGCGAAGAACCATCGGGTCTTCGTCGCAGCGACCACTCGCAATTCGGGGCACACCGAACTGCTGCGTTCAAGCGGTGTGGACGATGTTATCGCGGATACCGGTTCCATCGCGGACGAGGTCCAGCGCAGATTTCCCGGAGGCGTCGACAAGGTACTGGAGATGATCGGAACCGTGACGCTCGAGGACTCGTTGCAGTGTGCGAAGCAGGGCGGCATTGTCTGAATGACCGGGATTGTCGGAAACAAGTGGTCATTCGATCAGTTCTCGCCCATGGAGGCCATTCCCACGGCAGTTTGCCTGACGGTATACGCCGGCGACTCGGAGGACTTCATGCGGACGCCGCTCAATGAGCTGGCCAGGCTGATCGAGGCAGGCAGGCTGCGTGTTCAGATAGCAAAGACCTTTCATTTGGATGATATCGTGCTGGCTCTCGCCTGATGGAAGAAAGCAAAGCCGGTGGAAAGATCGTTGTTCTCACCTGAGCGTGGCCCGCCGAGCCCAAAGAAACATCCCGATGCGGACTAACAATCAACGAAGAGATTGCGTGACGGACAGCGGGAGAGTTCTACACCATTGATTGGAGTGGGAAGTCGTTAGCATTTTGTATGGGCTTTTTAACGATGATTGTCTGCAACCCTTTTCAGTGTCTCAAGCCAGCGTTGATGGCTGAGATGCGTGAACTCAGGGTAGTTCCCGCGAGCGCGGAGAGCCGCGGGGCCGTTTACTATGCAGGACGCCCCCAAAGTCTGTTCACGGACCTGAGCTAGAACGTAACAGGCCGATAAGTTTCTTATTCCGGTTGGGGTTTTAGGTGCATGCGCATAATGTTATTAGGATAGAGAAGGAGAAATGCGTCATGACTGTGAGCAAAGATCAAACTATGGGTATGCCAAAGCGCGATTGCCGAGAGACCGGGTAAGTCGACCTTTGCACAAACATTTTCTCAGATGCTCTACGACGCGGGGTTCAAAAAATGTTTTGTATACGGGTACACGGCGAATACGAGCACCTACAAAAGTATGACCGGAGGCCGGCACAAATCAGTCCTGGACGCTGTCTTGGGTGATTCCGACGCTAAAGGGCGGGACGCTTGGGCATCGCGATTTCGTCGCCGTTATCACAATGGAGTGGAAGTCCCCGAAGCGCCCAATCTCGAGCGCGCTGCGCAGAGGGGAGTTCGAGACCTGACGCCGGCTGCTTATTGGAAGGGCCCAAAGAGCGACGTTCTCAAACAGTCGCCTGCTGGAGTTCCTGATCCGAGGGAATTGTAGCCGAGCACGGCTACTGCTTTGTCATCACAGCCTCGAGCGCAAAGGATTTAAAATTGTAGAACTTCCACCACCTGTTAAAAAATTTTGCCTGATCGCGCTCTGAGCCTCTTGGAAAGACAAACTCACCAACGTTCGAATCAAACAAATGCCGGGTGCCGTCGAGGTGAATCCCGATGGTGTGGCCTTCCGTTTCTTTGGCAAGGTTGATGAGAAAAATATTACTTCCCCAAACCTTCCGACATTTATCCGCATGGTCCAACACTTTCATTATAAAGTCGCTCCCGGAGGTATTGACATCAATCTGGAACTCGGGCCCATAACCTGCAATATCGAGGTTGCCGTATTTCTGAAACGGCGCCTTCTTGGCTATGGCCATCATTTCGTTCCCCTTGTGCTTATTTCCCGTAGGACCGAGTTCGGCGTGCATCGGCCGGATAACGTCCACCTTCCTTCTTATGCGCGCCTTCTGCGCGGAATCGAGCGTGACAGGATTCTCTTCGTCTGGAGAATTATCGCTCACCCCAAAATTCGCCTTGCCTAAGAGGATCCTCCGGGCCCAATGCACGGTAAAGGAATAGCACACCCCGTTATTGGTCTCCGGAAGAAACATTTGCTGCGAGAGGCCAAATTTCAGATATGGCTTGTAATCTTGTCGTAGCTGAATAACACCGAGGGGTTCCTTATGCACTCGGTCGCTTGCGTCTTGGATGACCGCAACCAGTATGTTGCGTTTGACTGGGTCCCCGGCGTAGGTGGCTTTGAGAGCGTTGAGTCCGCTCAGTGCTGCTTTAGCATCGGAACCTTGAGCATGAGCCGATACGAATACTTCGCGGATAGGTTTCCCAAAATACTCCTCATTGGTGATCGAATCCCGCCACAAGAAGCGAATCGCGCCTTTAACATCCTGTCCTCGAACTTCATATGGTTCGTCTATGGAAAATCGCCCATCACGCGCACTGTAGGAGAGTTTGCTTCCCGGCTTCCGGTTCACCAGGTCAGCCAAGGCATCCAAGTTGTGTTTCAAATTCGCAGTATCACCAGGAGACGGCATATAAAATCAATCCTTATTGGCCAACACGCGCACGGACTTGGCGGGCTCTCGGTTCACACCGTTGCGTAAAGCGGTGCAATATCGTCCTTTCCGCCATGGAATGCCCAAATAGGTATGTGTTTCAATCGGGACGCCCAATCTGTGCCAGGGAAAAGTCGCACTTTCTGCCGTATTCGTTTCGATCTGGTATGCAATGTGCCCCCTCTGCTCAGGGGGCTTGCGTAAGTTGTTGATAACTAAAGTCTTATCTACTTTAAAATGGTGGAGGTAAGGGGATTCGAACCCCTGACCTTCTCATTGCGAACGAGACGCTCTACCAACTGAGCTATACCCCCACAACGCGGAGCGATAAGTATTCCAGGACTCTTGGCTGATCAAGCGGTTTTCGATCGCGGTTTCTCCAAAGTCCGGTTCAAAGTTTGTCGAATCCGCGACGCCGCATCTGGAAAAACGGTCCACGCGCCCAATTCCGTTTGCGAACTCGTTCCATTTCGTCTGGATCAAATATGACCTTAGGGCTTGGCGCGGCCTTCTCTTTCACCTCCACCGCGTCCACAGGACAGACGGCGTAGCAAATTGTGCAGCCGATACAACCTTCCATATCGATTTGATGTTGAAGATTAATATAGGGGATCGCGTCGACCGGACAGAAACGCCTGCAGCTCCCGCAATTGATGCAAGCCACTTCATCGATATGATAGTCGAATCGTCTGTTTTTCATCCCATCGTTGCCTTCATTTTGGAGAATTGCCGGAAGGCGGATAAAGCCGTGCCAAATCACGCCGCTTTGACACAAGCCAGTCCGAGTAATCGGAATATTCCTTCTCTTTCACCGCCTGATATCGTGAGATTTCTTGGAGACGTTTGGGGTCGTCGCCGGTAACGACACGAATCCATGATGAGAGACCGATATGGTTATCCTCGTCCGCCAGGATGTAATCAAACATCTGCACCAACGGAATAATCCCTTCTTTCAAAAAGTATCGCCCTCTAGGACGGTGTTGATCGACAGAAATACCCTCGACGACACGTTGTAAAACAATCAGGCGTTTTAAAGGGTCAGGCTCATCGCCCACAAACCGATTGATGTAGGCGATAGAAGGGTGCACACCAAGTTCCGCTCCGAGATGCCTCAACAGGCGCCACTGTGAGGCAGCATGTCGACATTCATCCCACATCTGTCGACAGAGTTCGAATCGCATCTGCCAGGGTAACTCTGGAAACTCCACCAGAATGCGACCTACCAGCTCGGCGGCTTCAACTTCGACAACAACCAGAGTTGATAGCATGACCTGCTGGATTTCGGTTTCACTTTTTGGATCGAATTCGACCGGTTCTGAAGGTCCCTGCCCTGGGGTATAGTAGACGATATGGGGTCGAGGATCGCATGCCGGAGGCTGGCCCGTAAATCGCATCAGCGGCTCCAGTGGCGCTGGCGCTTCGCTATTCTGTGCGGCGTGGTCGATGACTTCTTCTAAACATTTGGTAATATGCTTGCTCCATCGATCCGCATGATCGCGAGCTTCTACGTCATTCTTTACCTGTTCTTTCAGCCACTCCTGGCCGGACGCGATTTGGAGCCGCTTTTCGCGTATGATGTCAGTCAAGATCCGAACAGTGGGACCTTCGAGAATAGGGTCCGCTTCCTGGAGGTAGTATTCGTATTTTTCCAGAATCCAGGGTTTAAGCGAACCGTACAACCCGCTGAGTTTGCAACACAATACGTCTGCCGTGGCGACTTGCCGGCAGAGAACATCCAGTTCGTTTAACGCGAGAGGAATCCGATTCCATCCATAGGATGGTAACCCTGGCTGGAGTTCCTTTTTGCGTCGAAAGCAAAGATCGGAATGCGTTGCGTCCTCATAAGCGTGCAGCCCAAACGACAGCTTCAAATCCAGATTTGGCGTATTCCAGATCCACGCAGCCAGAATCTCCATGCAACGGCATTCTAAAAATGCGGCACGTTGCAGGAACCAGTGCGCTTCTTCAACAGGGTGGCATTTGGTCAATTGGTCAATCATTGGCAGGATCTTCCATGTTTAGTCAATCGGCTCTGGCATTCTGACCGCGGAGCTCTTCCCCGAAAGTTGATATCTTTCTAACTGCGTCAAGATTCAGAACGGTTTGATCGGCGGCGCGAGTGTAATAGCTCCCTAAATTCTTGGCCGTCAATGCCGTGCACGGTCCTGCTATGTGACGCGGCAACCAGCGTCGATTGTGAGCGTAAATTGCGGCATGAACGAGCATTCTTGCCTGGTATTCCGGAAACATTGCGCAGACGACGTGATACACCCCGCTCGCGAGCCAATCGTACGCCTGCGGGCCGGAAAAACCGAAACTGCAGATCAGCACATTATCGAGGCACAAATTCAACCGTTCGAAAGCTAGTCTTCCTCCAATTGCGGATTCGTCGTCGACCCCGAAGATGATATTAAGATCCGGATCTTCTTGAAGCACTTCCGCGGCAACCCGAGCGGATATTTCGATGTCGGCCCGCCCATCCACGCGAACCGTTTCGGCATCCGGGAATGTCTCCCGCAGGCCGGAGACAAATCCGTCACTGCGTTGCAACCCTTCCTCAAGCCAGGGGGCTGTCACATCCAGAACTTTGATCGGGCCTTTGATCGAATTTTTAATTTCGGCAGCGGCGCATCGGCCAATTTTCTGACCGCCCATGTAATCGTTAATCATAACGCTCGCAGCCACTGCAGGGCTGTTCACCCAAATGGACTCAGTAATAACCGGTATTCCTTTGGCGTGAACCGCCTCCAGCATGGTCGAAGCATTTGCAGGATCAGCCGCGCTGTAAATCAGCACGTCGATGCCGTCGCTGAGAAATCGCTCAATTTGCCTGGCTTGCTGCTCACCGTTCATATTCGCGTCAACTGATTCGAGTCTGATCCCGAGTTGGGCAGCTAATTTCTGTTCTTCGGCGCTTTGCAATTGATACCAGATATGTGCACCATAATTGATACACACTCCGATCCGAGAAGGTAAGGCAAGCCCCTCGAGTGTGACGGCAGTTTCCCAGTTTTCTGCTTGAAGTGGATTGGGAATATCACTCATACGATTCTTATATTGCTAGTTATCGAAAAATTGAATCACTGCCCGAACTCCGGACCTCGAACTCGTCAACCTAGACCGCGCAGTCGTTTGTAGAGTTCACGATAAGTTTGATAGAGTTGATCGTACCTGGTGTGGCTTTCTTCGTTTGGAGTCACGGTAGGTCGTTCGCGAACCATTCCTTCAACCGCCGATTTGAGATCGGGGAACACCCCTGCAGCAAGCGCCGCAAGGATTGCCGCTCCGAGCGTTCCCGCGTCGCGAACGAGCGTTGGTTTGACGCGTTTGCCTAGCACGTCGGCCTTGATCTGATTCCATTGTGAGGAGGTTGCTCCTCCGCCTGAAATGTAAAGATCTTTTGTCGAAACCCCGCTGGCTGATTCCGCGGTTTCCAATACGTGGCGTATGCTGAAAGCCACACCTTCAAGTACTGCACGCAGGAAATGGCCGGGAGTATGTTTCAGAGAAATGCCATAAAAGACCCCACGTGCGTTTGGATCCCAAATCGGGGCTCGTTCACCTTCCAGATAGGGCAGAAAAACAAGTCCGTCGGAATCCGGACCAATGAGGTCGTCGATTGATTGAATATCGAACGCAGACTGCTTGGAAAGAAAGCCCGAAATAAACCAGTCGAGCGCTCCTCCACTGGACTGTGTGGGGCCATAAATAACGCGAAGATTGGTGTCGAGAACCGGTGCGACAAGGACTCCGGGATGATTCTCCGGTTCCTGCAGTGAAGTCAAACCGACGATCTCAGAAGTTCCCGCGATGTCGAAGGCGGAAGAACTGTTTGCAAGGGCTCCCGTTCCCAGCATGCCGCACATCGCATCCGTCCAGCCCGTAGCGACAAGGACTTCCTCAGTTAATCCGAGCGCACTTGCGGACTTCGATGTGAGCGTTCCTAAGAACTCATGCGGATGCTTGCAACGCGGCGCTAATGAAGGATCGATATCAAACATCTCGCGATAGGCCTTCACCGGTGCGCCGGTCCTCAGATGAACGAGCCCTTTGCTGCCCCAGTAATCGCTTGCTAACTGGCCGGTTAACCGATAGTTAAGATAATCTTTTGGCTGCAATAGCTGACGTGTTCGGGAAAGCGTTTCGGGCTCGTTCGAGCGCAACCATCGAAGACGGGCAGGGGGATAAGACCCGTTTCGCGGAAGATCAAGTCCGAGCAGATCTTTCCATTGTTGAGGTGTGAACTCTCGATCGAGCGCCGCCGCTTCAGAGGCCGCGCGATTGTCTTGCCACGTGATTGCCGGACGGACGGATTCGCCCGCTTCATCAAGGAAAACCAGACTGGGGGTGTGGCCGCAGCAGCCGATACCAATGATTTCCGCTGGATCGACTTTGGAAAGAGCCTGGCGAATAGATTCCACCGCGCTCTCCCAATACTCTGAGCAATCCTGCTCCACCAAGTTGGCGGCTCCCCTTTTCACAGCACAAGGGCTTGCACCGTAGCCAAGCAATTCTCCGGAAAGACTGAACAGTCCGGCTTTGCATCCGGTTGTGCCCAGATCCACACCGATGACTGATTCTCCGGTCATTGTTTTGTCTCGTGAATTAAATCGAGAACCTTTTGTGCGCGATCACCTATCCGGGAATACTCCTGCGCTATTAAAGCAGCTGGATCCAGAATCGATTTGCCGATCCCAAAGATCGAGATTCCCGCTTTCAAATAGGCAGCGACTCTGTCGATAGCCAGTCCTCCTGTTAGCATTAATACTGGATCGTATGCTCTGAAAGGTTCCAGGACATCGCGAACATAGTCGGGCGTAACCAGACTCGCCGGGAAAACTTTCACTGCTTGGATTCCGCTTCTCAAGATTCTGAAAATATCCGTAGGGGTCGCCGCTCCCGGAATGTATAGAACACCGGACTGCTTGCAGAGCCGGTGAATCGAAGGAACGAACACCGGAGATACAACAAAATCCGCCCCCGCCGAGATGGCTTTTTGCGCCTCGTTCAAATGAAGTGCTGTGCCGGCTCCGACCAGCATGCGGTCGTTCCATTGCCGGTGAAGTTCAGCGATCGAAGCGATCGCTGTTGGATCATCGAGCGTTATTTCCAAAGCTGGAGCGCCGACTCTTGCCAAATCTGCGGCGACGGCCGCAACATGCTGTTGTTCCAGCCGCCGGGCGACTACAACGAGCCCGCTTTTGCGCAGTCTTGTTAATACGCTTTCCTGCGTCACTCTGTTCTCCGCGCGCTTCTGGCGACTTCGGATTCTTCTTTAATCAGGTCCCGCGAAATACCGGTTGCAGCGCGCCAGCCTAGCTGTTCGGAAATGATCCGGGCCGTATCGGTGACCGAACGGATAATATGGCTTGGCCGCGACCCTGTCATTCGGACAGATGGAATCGAGACGCTGATGGCGGCAATCACATTGTGATGGAGATCAAAAATCGGTGCAGCAATGCACTCACTGCCCAGATGGTGCTCCTCGGCGTCCAATGCGTATCCTCGCGTTTTGACTTCACGCAGACATTCCTGCAGCGCGGGTAATTCAGTGATCGTGTTGGGGGTGCATGCTTTGAGTCCGTGTTGCTCGATAACGGAGATCAGTTCTTTCTCCGTGCGATAAGCGAGCAAAGCTTTTCCCATCGCCGAAGCGTGGGCTGGCACCCGCATGCCCAGCCGGGAGTTCACGGAGAGCGTGTGAGGCCCTTGTGCGCGATAAAGATACACGACTTGTCCCTCTTCAAGGACTCCAAGGTGGACATTCTCTTCGACCTTATTTCGCAGATCGTCCAGGAAGGGAGGAGCTATACGGCTGACGTCTGCATAATCGGTCACCAGGGCTGCTCGATCTAAAAATCGCATCCCTAGACGGTAACGTTTTGTCTGGGGGCTCTGAGCAATGTAACCATGCCCTTCCAGAGTCCGCAGAAGATTAAACAACGTGCTCTTATTGAGAGAGAGAAGGTCGGCTAACTCGGTCAGACTCAGTTCCGGTTTCTGAGGAACGAAAGCGTCGAGTATGTCCAATGCCTTCTGCACAGAGCCAACAAACTGGCCGACTCCATAATCTTTGCCGCTCTCCTCAGGCGTCTGTGGGTGTATCATGGAACTGATATTTCGTCCTGACGAATAGGATTCGCCAATAATGGATTATTGGGAGCTTGTTGTCAAATCTCCCAATCCTTACGTTTGACAATGCGACGGATCCTAATTTATTATCGGCGAATTAGATTCGGCGATACCGAAGAGTATCGGCCGGGCCCCACTTCGAGTTTTCAAGAAATCAAGCTGGCGCAAACTAACTTGTGAGCACTCCCCCCATCATCGAAGTTCGAAATCTGGTTCGCCGGTTTGGCCACGTGATCGCTCTGCGTGACGCAAATCTCGTCGCATGGCCGGGTGAAGTTTCGGCCATCGTGGGAGACAACGGGGCCGGCAAGTCAACACTCATCAAAATTCTCTCCGGTGCACTTCAACAGGATGAAGGAGAAATCCTGTTGGACGAAAGGCCGGTACGAATTTCTTCCCCTCAAAAAGCGCGCGAACTTGGGATCGAGACGGTCTATCAGGACTTGGCTTTGGCGCCGTCGCTGGACGTTGCGTCCAATCTGTTTCTCGGTCGTGAGGTGCGTCGCCCAGGCATTCTGGGAGTGCTCGGATTTCTCGACGACACCGCAATGCGGCAAAGGGCGGAGCAAGAAATGCAGAAATTGCGCGTCGGGTTGGCTTCTGTCCGCCAGCCTGTACTTGCTCTTTCGGGGGGACAACGACAAGCGATCGCGGTCGCCCGCGCCACGGCGTGGGGAAAACGGATCATCATCATGGATGAACCGACGGCGGCTTTAGGGATACGGGAGACGGACAAGGTCCTGCGGATGATCGAGCGAATCAAAGAATCCGGAATCGCGGTTATCATGGTCAGCCACAGTCTGCCGGAAGTATTTGAAGTCGCGGACCGCATCACGATTTTGCGTCTAGGTCGCACCGTGCGCCAGATGACGAGAGGTGAAGCCGATATGAGTGAAGTTGTTGCGTTCATGACCGGTGCCTCGGGAGATCGAGCGATCGAAAGGGAATAGCGAGGCCCCATGCCAATAGCCAAATCGATTCGACCTCAAGGAGACCCCGGCTCACCGGAAGGCACCGTGTCGGCCGAAAATAAAGGCGGGACTAGAAAACACTCCGGATTTTTTCGGCGCTCCACTAGTCTTTACATCCTTTTGGTCGAACTGGGATTGCTCGTCTTTTTCAGCATCATCAGTCCGAATTTTTTCAGCCGCGCGAATTTTACCAATGTCGCCTGGGATACTTCGGAGACTCTTCTGCTCGCCATAGGACAGACCTTCGTAATCATCACGGCGGGGATCGATCTATCCGTCGGGACTGTCCTCATGTTGTCGGGCGTCACGACTTCCTGGATCATCACCCAGTTGGGTGGGACGCCGGCAGAGGTTGCAGGAGGACAATATCCTAATGCTCTCCTTGCGATCATGGTTGGAATGACCGGCGGGATTGGGGTGGGATTGATTGCCGGAGCGTTGAACGGAGTTTTGATTGCGCGCCTGCGACTGCCCCCTTTCATCGTAACACTTGGTACCTTCAGCATGGCCATGGGATTCGGAGATCTCATCAGTTCTGGTGGTGCAGCCGGTCAACCAACGATACCGCCCGTTCCGGACGTATTCGCGAATACGATCGGCAACGGTAGTCTCTTCCTTGGGTTGCCGACATTGGTGATCGTTTCTGCAATTGCCGCGGTGCTGGCACATGTAATTCTCAAACACACATTATTCGGGCGCCGAACATTTGCAGTGGGAAGCAGCTTCGAGAGTTCGCGCTTGGCCGGGGTTCCGGTGATCAGTCAATTAGTGCTTGTCTATACATTTTCGGGCTTTATGGCGGGCGTAACGGCGATTTTTGACCTTGCCCGTTTCCACGTTACGGACATTCAGGGCCATAACCTCGACAATCTCAACGCAATCGCCGCTGTGGTGATCGGCGGCACCAGTCTGTTTGGTGGAAGCGGCTCAATTCCCGGAACTGTCATCGGAGCCTTTATTCCGGTCACTCTAAGCTACGGATTCAACGTGGTGGGCATCTCGTCGTTCTGGCAGTCGGTCGCGATTGGCGCAATTATCATCGCCGCTGTATTGATCGATCAACTTCGCCGTCGACAAATGGTTTCCATCACCTGAACGATTGATCGCCGTTTAATAAAACGAATTACAATACTAAGCCAACAGTTTTTGATCCTCTCTCGTTAACCAACCCCCCAGTAATAATACTGCTATCCCTATGCATATAGCCATCAATCCTAACTTAGCCAGAAAGGCTCTTTCTGTCGGCCTGTTCCTGGCGACGGTCTCCATTCTACCAGCGGAAACATCGACGAACGGCAAACAGTACAACATCGTTTACATCGCTGGTATCGCCTCTGACCCGTACTATATCGCGCTCAATCGCGGTGCTCAGGCCGAAGCGCAAAAGCAAGGCGCGACCGTTCAGTTCAGTGGTTCGCCAAGTGCCTTTAGTCCCGCAACCCAGATCCCGTATCTGAACGCGGCTATTGCAAAAAAGCCTGATTTGATTCTTATCGCCCCGACGGACACCGTTGCGATGCAACAACCGATTCAAGCTGCTGTGAATGCGGGTATCCCCGTGATTTTGGTCGACACCACGTTGAAAGATCCCTCGATTGCCGTGACGAGTATCGGATTCGACAATGTCACCGGAGGCCAGCAGGCCGCTGATGGGCTTGCGAAAGTGATCGGAGGCAAAGGAAAAGTCGCCGTCGTCAGTACAACTCTCGGCACAAGTACCGGAGATGATCGTGTGCGCGGGTTTAGCGAGCAGATTAAAAGCAAATACCCTGATATAACCAACGTAGGGACATTTTACACGGGGGATGATACGACCAAGGCTGCGACGGTTCTAAAGAGTCTGCTGACTTCGCATCCCGATTTGGCCGGCGTTTTTACAATTAACGGAATTGTAGGCGACGGAGTAACAATAGCGGCCAAGGAAGCCGGGGCTGAGAAAAAGTTACAACTGGTCGAATACGGGTCCAGCGCCTCACAGGTTCAGGGGGTACAGAACGGAGTGGTCACTGCTCTGATTGGACCTTCTCCGTACACCATTGGGCAATTGGCAGTTCAATACGGAATTCAGTTTTTAAACGGAAAAAAGGATTTTGAGAAACATTACGACACGCCGCAAGGCATATTGACGAAAGACAACGTGGATGATCCAAAAAACAAAATCTTCGAGTACTAGCATTGGACCTAAGTACCGAGCGGACATTTTCGGAGAGCTTATTTCCACCTCAATGAGAGTCTTGAAGGCAAGGAGATCCTTCGTGGCAACACCTCTGGCTATAGCTGTGTGGGTACGCGTTTAAAGGGCAAAGTTGCCATTGTAACGGGGGCGTCATCCGGGATTGGAGCGGCAATCGCCACACTGTTTGCGAGCGAGGGGGCTCAAGTGACGATTGCCGATATAGATGATATCGGAGCGAACGAGATTGTATCAAAAATTGGCGCTGAAGAAATCGTTTGCTATTTGCATACGGATGTTAGCAATGAACTGCAGGTCCAGGCTCTGGTGGAGGAAACGATCAGGCGATTCGGCGCGATCGACATCCTGGTCAACAATGCTGCGATCGTTCTCTTTAAACGTCTGATAGAGACTGAGCCGGCGGAGTGGGACAAGGTTATCGCGACCAATTTGCGAAGTGTTTATTTGTGTTCGCGATACGTGATTCCGCACATGATCCGAAAGGGAAGCGGCGCGATTGTAAACATTTCGTCCGCGCGGGCAATTGCGACGACCCCATTGGTAGCAAGCTATGATGCCAGCAAAGGGGCGATCGTCTCTTTGACGCGGAGTTTGGCATTGGAATACGCGGAAAATGGCATACGGGTAAATTGCGTGCTTCCAGGCGCTATCGATACGCCTGTGTTTCGAGCGAATTTGCGAGCGGAGGGCAATGAAGAGGATCGGTACCGTTCCACCATGGAACACATTCCCATCAAACGAGTGGGACTCCCAATCGATATCGCGCGGACTGTGTTGTTTCTGGCAAGCGACGAATCGAGTTACGCGACGGGTGCCCCGTTTTTGATAGACGGAGGTTTGCTCGCACAAGCCTAAAGAGAATTAACAATGAAAGACGCATTAGCAGGTATCAGGATATTGGATTTTTCTCAGATGATGATGGGTCCATGGGCCACCCAGCTTCTCGGGGATCTGGGAGCCGATGTCATCAAGGTTGAAAGGCCCGGAAGTGGGGAGTGGGAACGGGGATTGGCCGCCATGGGCAAATTCCTCAATGGCGAAAGCCCATTTTTCCTTTCGATGAATCGGAATAAGCGCAGCTTAACGGTGGATCTTAAGCACACAGAGGCGCGCCAGATCATTCATAACCTGGTCAAAACCGCGGATGTCGTCGTAGAAAACTTTCGACCTGGAGTCATGGACCGTCTTGGATTTGGTTTCGAGAAGCTATCCGAATTGAATGAGCGATTGATTTACTGCTCCGCAAGCGGTTATGGCTCGCGCGGCCCTTATGTGAAGCGGCCGGGACAAGATTTGCTGATCCAGGCGATGAGCGGTTTGGCCGCCAATACGGGACGTGCCACAGAACCGCCTACGCCGATAGCGACCTCGATTTGTGATGCGATGGCCGCGATGATGGTGGCCTGCGGTATTCTGGCGGCCCTGCAGGCGCGGACTCACACGGGGAAAGGCCAGAAAGTAGAAGTCGATCTGCTAAGCACCGCCATTGCTGCCCAGTGCCAGGAGGCTGTTGTGCACCTCAACAATTGGCCGCGTTGGCAACGTAGTGCTGCCGGAATCGCACAGCCGTGGATCGGAGCGCCCTATGGTGTTTATCCGACCAGCGATGGGCATCTTGCGCTTGCAATGAATTCCCTTGGCGTTCTCGGTGAACTGCTGGATCTGCCGGATGTTGCTTCCTATGAAGGCAATCCTCAAGGAGCTTTCAACGACCGGGACACAATCAAGAAACGTCTCGAAGGACGGCTCGCAACTCGAACCACTAATGAATGGCTCGAACTCTTGGCTAAGCGTGATGTCTGGTGTGCTCCGGTTAATGATTTCGAAAGCCTGTTCAACGATCCGCAGGTACAAGCCGCCGAAATAGTGACGACCGTGGACCAGCCGAAATCCGGTCCTCTCAAAGTGATCCGTACGCCAATTTCCATGAGCGCGACTCCGCCGAGCATTCGTCGGCCAAATCCCGCGGTCGGCGAACACAATCAAGAAATCTTGCGTGAACTCGGGTATCAAGATGCAGAGATTTCTGAGCTCGAACGGGAAGGGGTTTTGTGATGAACAGCGATCTCGTTGTCTTCGAACGAAAAGGGGCTGCAGCTATCCTTCGTCTCAATCGCGAGAAGAAATTGAACGCGTTGAACAGAGTCATCTTTGACGCTCTCACGACTCATCTCGACGACGTTGCCCGCGATGATTCCTGCTCATTCGTGATTCTGACCGGTACAGGTAGAGCGTTTTGTGCGGGCGCAGACATAGGAGAATATTGGAATGGTAGTCTTGGCGACTTTCGGGAATTTCAAGATCGTGGACGTCGACTGAATGCGCAGATTGAAAAGAGCCCCAAACCGGTGATCGCAGCGGTGAACGGATTCGCCTTTGGCGGCGGCTTCGAATTAGCCTTGGTTTGTGATTTAATTGTCGCCAGTGAACGGGCCCAATTTGGATTGCCGGAGCCGACATTAGGACTGGTACCTGGCGGAGGAGGAACCCAACGTTTGCCGCGAATGATTGGGAAAAACCGAGCAAACGAGATCCTTTTGACCGGACGTCGGTTGACTGCTCAGGAAGCACACGAATGGGGAATAGTGAACGCTGTGGCAACGGCGGATGACGAAGTGCGCGTGGCGCTTGAGCTCGGCGAGAAAATTGCCCGGCAGGCGCCACTTGCGATTCAAGCGTTAAAGCGGCTCGTGAATGAGGGGTTGAATGCGCCGTTAGAGACAGCTCTTTCCTATGAACAACAAACGTTGCTTTCGCTGTACTCCACCGCAGATGGCCAGGAGGGGATTTCGGCATTCATGGGGAAGCGAGCTCCAAATTTTCAAGGGAAGTAATGCGATTCACGGCACCAACTTTAGAATCCGTTTGGCTGTGAAAGCGTGCGGATTTCCAAGAACGAGGAGATGATCGAACTGCGAGGCATTACTTGGGATCATCCACGCGGCGTTGCGCCTTTGCTGGCGACGGCGTCCGCATTTTCCGGCATTCACGCGAACGTTGAGATTCAATGGCGAACACGTTCACTTGCCGCATTCGGTGAACAGTCCATTGAGCGCCTTGCTCCGAGTTACGATCTACTCGTGATCGATCACCCATTCGTCGGTACTGCGGCGCGCACAAGATGTCTCCTTCCACTTGATGAGTACTTGCCTGCGAAGTTTTTGGAAGAGCAACGCCTGCAGAGCGTCGGTCCGAGCTATGGGAGTTATACCTATGACGGTCATCAGTGGGCTGTAGCGGTTGATGTTGCTGCGCACGTCAGCGCGCATCGGGCTGATTTATTGAAACCAAGCAAGTCCACGGTGCCGCGGACCTGGGATGCAGTTTTCGAGCTCGCGGCTCGTGTACCGGTTGCGATGCCTCTGAACCCGATTGGCTGTATCGATAGTTTTCTGACACTTTGCGCGAATATCGGTGAACAGCCTGGCCGGCAGAAAGATTATCTAGTGAGCCGAAAAACAGCGGCCAGTGCGCTCTCATTTTTGAGAAAACTGGTTCCACTCGTTCTCGAGGACTCTTTCGTATTTGACCCTCCCCGATTACTTGATCGAATGTCGACGACTGACGAAATAGCCTATTGCCCTTTGCTTTTCGGTTATTCGAATTATGCCCGCACCGGGGGTGCGCAGTCCGTTTGCCATTTTACCAATATTCCAGGCGCTACAAAAACCTCCGGCTCACGTGGAGCGCTTCTGGGAGGAGCTGGCTTGGCTTTGTCGGCATCCTGCAAAGCCATCGATTCGGCGTGTGAGTATTTGCGATGGGTGAGCGGGCCAGATTGCCAGACTTCTCTTTATTTCGATTCGGGTGGGCAACCTGGGAATCGGCTTGCGTGGCTAAATGCGAGAGTGAATGCCGCGGCGAACTCCTTTTTCCTGGATACATTGGAAACACTCGATGGGGCCTATGTCCGACCGAGATATCATGGCTTTGTTCCGATACACGATCGCGCCGGATTACTTATACATCAGCATCTCCGCAACAGAACAAATGAGGAAGAGGTTCTGAACCAGATCGACGCGTTGTATTTAAATGGCGGGTAAGCGGCATCGCCGCTATTCTTGGATCCATCCTGGGACGATTCATCTCGCCAACCATTGAAATAAAGCCCTCAACCGGTTTACCTATCGAAAACGATCGCACCGGAATCTTCAATCGCCAGCAATCGATTATATTTCGCCAGGCGCTCGGATTGTGTGATTGAACCGACTTTGATAAAATCTCCTGCCCAACCGGTTGCAAGATCCGCGAGCCAGTTGTCTTCGGTTTCGCCGCTGCGCGCGCTGACGGAAATTTTCCAGCCAGCCTTCCTGGCGAGAAGATTGGCATCTCTGGCTTCGGTGAGAGTGCCTATCTGATTCACTTTGAGCAGCAATGCGTTGGCGGCTTTCAACTGGATCGCCTGTTCTATACGGTCCGGGTTTGTACAAGTCAGGTCGTCAGCCAACGTTAGTGTCTGCTCACCTAGCTCTAGGCAGAGCTCCGGCCAATGGGCCCAGTCGTCCTCGCCCAATCCGTCTTCGATGCTTATGAGTGGAAAATTAGTCTGCCATGTCCGCAAGAGGCTGATCATCTCGTCGGGGGTTAAGGTCTTGTCGTCTAATCGGTAGTTGCCATCGGGTTGAACGAAATGACTCGCCGCCACATCCACCGCCAGATTCAACTCCCTGCCCAATTCGTACCCAGCCAATTCGATCGATTCCGCTGCTAATTCGAGCATTTCGAGGCTCGAAGAAAAAGGAGGCGCCAAACCGCCCTCGTCAGCCGTTAGTGCCCGAGCATTGTATCGCTTCGCGATGATCTCCGCCGCGCTCTGGTAAATCTCGTAGATCATCGCCAAACTGTCCGAGACCGATGTTCCGGATGCCGGGACGAGGAGTACATCCTGAATTGCAACCTGGCCAAATGCGTGCTTGCCGCCGCTGAAAAGGTTAACAGAAAGCCGTGGAAGCGCAGGCTTTCTATCTGGTACCAATTGCCCAAAGTAATCGTAAAGCTCTACTGCTTGATAGGCGGCCAGTGCGCGGGCAAAAGCGAGAGAGCATGCGAGGAGGGTGTTCGCGCCAAGTCGCGCCTTGTCCGCCGTGCCGTCGAGCCTGCACAAGGCGCGATCGAACTCTTCTTGGTCCTCAAATTCTCGGCCGACGAAAGCGCCTGCGATCGGGCCTCGGATGATCGCGGCAGCTTTCCGGCATCCAAGACCGCGGTATCGCTTGTCGTGATCTCGAAGCTCTTTCGCTTCCGCTTTCCCGGTCGAAGCTCCGGAAGGAATCGAAACAGTTCCCGTAACATTTTCCTCCAGCCTGACCGTTGCAGACAACGTAGGGCGCCCGCGACTATCGAGAATTTCAACGGCATGAAAATCTGTTATTTTAATCATCCCTATAATGTTCAGATATGTCTGATATCTGGACTCTTTGTATGAAGCTGGAGATCAGATCGTCGATACTTGAGTGATTTTCGGCCATCATTTGAATCACGACATGTTTTTGAATCACGCGCTCGCTGGGTCGGAGATACTCGAGTGGCGAGCGTCCGCAGACTCTAGCCAAAAGCGCTGCCAGAGTGTGCATCGGTGCGCGAGCGACAAGATCTTCGAACCATGGCATATTTTGCACCTCTTTCTGGTACACATTCCAGAAGAGACGCGCGCCCTCTTCCAACCGCTGACGGAGATCCGGCAAATGGTGCGCTTTACTTAGGAAATGGGTGAGACTGAAGCCGATGTCGAATGCCGGATCTCCGAAATGCAGAACTTCATGGTCGAGCAGAACGAGACTCCCGCCATGAATCAGGACATTTTTGGGGCTTGCGTCTCCGTGAACCAAAGCATGCGATCGGCTAAGAGTCGAACGGACCAACTCGCGCAGGAAAGATGTCGCTTCCGGCACGACCTCTGCCGTCCGTTCGTAATACGGTTCAAGGCGCAAAGTCTGAAAGAATCGCGTTGTAGCGAACAGTCTTGAAAACTCATGAACCGCCTGTGTACTGCCACGGTGAATCGATCCGACGATCTCCGCAAATTTTCGGAAATGGTCCGGATCGATGTATCCGGCGAGCAGATGTTCTTTCCAGTTTTCGTGGGGCTTGGGGACAGCCATCATCGCGATGAGGTTCTGATCGGGATCTTCGAAAATCAACGGCGTGATTGAACCTTCGGGTGCTATACGAGGCAAGTGCCGAAGGCCAGCCGCTTCCACTTGGATCCGAGCTGGATCGCTGAACCAGTCCGATTGGACTCTCAATTTCGACAACGCCTGCTTGATCACCCAGGATTCGCCCGCGCACCGAATCAATAGAACTGTTTTATTAGAAACGCCTCCGCGCAGAATTTCGATTCGAGGTGTTTCGTTCGTGGGGATTCGATGGGCGTTGCGAAGATAAGCGATTAACTCATCGAATTTTTCGACGTCAATCATGGCGCTCAACTTAAGCGGAAGGACTGATTAGAATCCTTTTTCCGCAAGCTGATTCAAACATTTCCCGACAGCGTCAAGCGCTTTGCCGGCATCGACACCATCGGCAGTGACCGAAATCTCCGCGCCGCGTCGTATGTCAGCGGTCATCAGATCCATGATGCTGACTGCGGAACATTTCTTGCCATTCACCGAGATCGTAATTTCGCTCTTGAACCGCATCGCGCAACGGACCAGCTCGCTAACCGGACGTGCATGCAGTCCGCTCTCATTCGTGATGAGAAACTTTCGGGTCTCTTCTTTTCTCGCGGCCTTCTCCATAGGGCTGTTATTTCGATCTTAGGTCAAAATCTGAGTCACATCGTCGGTTGCGGTACAATCTGGCGAAACAGACAGATTTTTCACGTTAAATGGACACGCTGCGACTTGATTTGTTTAAAGAGGTCGCAAAAAACCGGTTAATTGCCCAGGCGCTTAGCGGTTTAGATTCAATCGCCGATTAATTTGACGCACGGTTTGTTGCTGCGTGCACTTTTCGATTGCGCGCCCTGCGATTTCCGATAGCCGCCGGCTCTTTTGATTTTTCTGGACGACCTCGTTGGTCCAATTCAAGCAGGACCAAACCTGCCGCGCCGCGAGCCCAGACTTCGTCTCCCCAATGATGAATCACGATATCAAGATTTTGCTTCAGCGGGGGAATCACCATCCGTTCAGCGACGGAACGCAAGCTCTCTTCAAACAAATGCGCGCATCGCACCGACCCCTGGCAGATAATTACACGCTGCGGATTCAACAGATTCACCAGATTGGCAATTCCCAAGCCGAGGTACCGGCCCATCTGCTCGAAGATCCGCTTCATCGGTTTATCGCCTGCCTCGGCCCTGGCGACAATCGCCTGCAGCAGATGGGATCGTTCATTGTAGTCTAGCGGCCGTTTCGGAACTCGAAATCCTGCTCTGGCCGCTTCGTGAATCAGCGCGAATGCAGCGGTATGCGTTTCCATGCAACCACTTTCGCCGCACTGACACAACGGGCCGCCGAATACGAGTTTTGTGTGGCCAAACTCCGCCGCCAGGCCTTGTGCACCACGATAGAGTTTCCCATCCAAAATCAGGCCGCTCCCGGTGCCATGCTCGATTGTGATGACGACGGCATTCTCCAATCCTTTCGCCATACCGAACCAATGCTCCGCCAGTGTGACCAGGTTGGCATCGTTCTCTACAAAGACCGGCACGTCGAATTTCGCTTGCATCAGTTCCCTGAAATTGAGGTTCGGAGTCTCAAACGCCGGGCTCCAGAACGCAATGCCGCGATGCGAATCGATAAAGCCAGGCAGACCGAAACCGATCCCGCTCACGTCATCGACCGTTTTGTCCGCTTTCTTCAGACAATTGCGAACGCCTCGTACCACAAATGCGGCTAGCTGAGGGGGTGTCATCTTCGGAGATTCCATCGCAATGTTGTCTGAAGCGACCACGTTACCGACAAAGTCTGTGACCGAAAAAACGATTTGGTGAACTGCAATTTTAACGCCGATCACATGGGTGTATTGCGGATTTAACCGCAACATCACCAATGGACGGCCGCGACCTCTGCCAATTGTGCCGGAAGCGCTGTCTTCGATGAGCGCACCTTCCGCTATCAGGTGTCCGACGATGCTGGAAATGGTTGCCTGGCTGAGCCCGGTCAAATCCGATAATTCGGAACGGGAGATTTGGTTATCGTGAAGGCGAATCGCTTGAAGGACTTCAAATCGATTGATGTTACGTATGGTGGCTGGACCTCGCGCAGACATTTAGAAAATGTGAATAACTTGAGTTGTTAATTAAAAATATGCGGTTCTACAAGCATGTACTCCTAGGCAAACAAGAACAGGTTTGAAAATTGTGAAAAAGCCGAATTTCGCGAACCCGATTAAAGCTTGACGGCTGCCAACGCTATCGGAAGGATAGTGATGTTATTCGGTCCTGGGCTTGCTTCCGCCGCTCGGACCGAAATTCAATCCCCCTCGATGCTATGAAGTCTCAAGCGATTCTCTCTTTGGCCCTTTGCGGTTTGCTATGCCTGTCGGCTTCGGCTGAAACAACGATTAAAATACTCCACTTGCAGAAAGTGCCTAAGGTCCTCGAGATCTGGCAACAGGCGGCGCAGGAATACGAGAAGGCACACCCGGGAGTTAAGGTGCAGTTTGACTATCTCGAAAACGAAGCCTTTAAAGCGAAGTTGCCGACTTTGCTGCAATCCAAGGACCGCCCGAGCTTATTTCACAGTTGGGGTGGAGGAGTCATGATTGAGCAGATCAATGCAGGTGTCGTTCAAGATATCACCGGCGAGATCGCTGAGGGAGGCTTCAAAGACACGTTTTATCCTGCCGGAGTCCAAAATTTCACTTATCAGGGAAAGACCTACGGGTTGCCGAACGACATCGCGCCGATTGTCTTCTGGTACAATAAAGATCTTTGCGCCAAAGCGAGTTTCGACCCGACGAAAATCAAGACCTGGGATGATTTTATCGACGCCGTAAAGAAGTGCCAGACTGCGGGAATCACCCCACTTGCGGCAGGAGGCAAGGACGAGTGGCCGCTCCATTTCTACGCGGCGTTCCTGCTGATGAGGGTTTTGGGGAAGGAAGGGATGCAAGCTGTGATCGCAGGCAAGAACGGAGGATTCACCAGCCCGGAAGCCGTCAAAGCATTTCAGCTCTATCAAGATCTCGCGGCGCTAAAGCCATTTCAGCCTGGGTTCCTCGCAAACACCTATGCTGAGGCGGCAGGTACTTTTCACGATGGGAAAACCGCGTTTCACCTAATGGGAGTCTGGGATCTCACGGAAGGGCGTTCAGATTCGGCCGATGGGAAAGGGTTGCCGGACGAAAAAATTGGCTGGTTCTTTTTTCCCGAAGTGCAGGGAGGTAAAGGACACGCGAACGATATATTCGCAAGCGTCGATGGGTGGCTCGTCGCGAAGGACGCACCGAAGGAGACCGTCGATTTCATGAAAGTCTGGCTCGGGAAGGATATCCAGGACAAGATTGCGGAAGCAGGTTTGTTCATTCCTGTGGTTAAAGGAACAGCTGAGTCAATTAAACAGCCTTTCTTCAAGGCAATCGCTCAGGAAGTCGGAAACTCGCAATGGATCGCGATCGCCATGGACCAGTTGCTCGGTCCGGATACCGGTCGTGTGTTCAATGATGCGTGCACGGATATTGCCGCTGGGAAATTGACGGCCGACAAAGCGGCCAAGACGATCGAAGATTCCTGGGAGCAGAACAACAAATAGCGGTTCGAAACCTCCCTTTGCGGGCCGCGAACCGGACTGGCAGTGATGCGGACCAGCAACTGTTTTCCTCGCGGCCCGATCAAGAATTCGCTTGCCGTCCAATGCGAATACCGGTTGTTTGTTTCGCTTCCCGAAATATATGACTACTCCACTCCGTGTCGGAATCGTTGGCTCCGGTTTCATCAGCGCCGCATACCTCAAAGCCGCGAAGAATTTCCCCGAACTGGCTTTCGTAGCGTGCGCGGATGCGCTGCCTTCCAATGCCGAGAAACGTGGGGAAGAATTTGGACTGAAGGCCGAATCTGTCGATGAGCTGTTGCATGATGAGTCTGTCGATATCGTGCTGAACTTGACCACGCCACAGAGCCATTTTGAAGTGACGTCCAAAGGATTAGAGGCCGGAAAACATGTTTACTCGGAGAAGCCTCTGACCCTCAGCTTACGTGAGGCGGAAGCACTGGTTGGACTTGGTCGTAAGCACAAAGTCAGATTGGGCTGTGCGCCCGACACGTTTCTGGGCGGCGGACAGCAGACCGCAAGAAAGCTGATCGACGACGGCGCGATTGGGAAACCTGTGGGCGGAACGGCGTTTATTATGACGGGAGGGCCGGAAAGCTGGCATCCCAATCCGCAATTCTATTTCCAAAAGGGAGGTGGCCCCGTTTTCGATATGGGCCCCTACTATATAACGGCTCTGATCAACTTCTTCGGTCCCGTACGGCGTGTCACCTCAATCGGACGACGCAGTCTCGAGACGCGCGTGTTCGGAGCGGGTCCGAGCAAGGGAGGAACGTTTCCGGTTGAGATTCTCACACACTACAACGCGCTCCTGGAATTTGAGCAGGGCCCGGTGATAAGTTTTCACGCCAGTTTCGACGTTCCTGGGCATACCCACCTTCCGATCGAGATCTATGGCACCGAAGGAAGCCTTCAAGTGCCGGATCCCAATACCTTTGGCGGTCCGGTTCGACTCCTGGAAAAGGGTGGAAAATGGAATGATATTCCGCTTACGCATGGTTTCGGTGATGGCAATTATCGAAGCCTCGGAATCGCGGAGATGGCAAGCGCGATCCGGGCGAACCGGCAACACCGGGCGGCGGAAGACCTCGTAGCACATACCGTGGAAATAATGGAAACCATTGTGAACGGCGGTGAGACCGGGCAGGCCATCCCGATCACGACTCGATGCGAGCGGCCACGCGCATTGCAACCTCTACAAAGGCTCGGGCTTTTGGACTAGTGAGCCAAAAAAACGCATTAGTCGTCTGGGGCGGATGGGAGGGTCATCAGCCGGAACAATGTGCAGCCATTATCGAGAAATTCCTCTTTGAGGACGGATTCAGCGTCACAAAGGAGAATAGTACAAGCGCGTTTGCCAACTCGGAATTGTCTCGGTTCGATTTGATCGTGCCGATTTATACGATGGGAAGCATCACTGACGCGGAAGCGAAAAATCTTTCAACAGCGGTTGCATCCGGGGTTGGCCTTGCTGGGTATCACGGAGGAATGGGTGACAGCTTTCGAGCCAATACGGATTACCAGTTCATGACCGGTGGCCAATGGGTGGCGCATCCGGGAAACATCATTTCCTACCGGGTCAACATTATCGACAAAATGGATCCGATTGTGACCGGCATCGAGGATTTCGATTACAAGTCGGAGCAGTACTACATGCACGTCGACCCGAGCAATCAGGTGCTGGCAACGACGACGTTTTCCGGAGAACATTGCTCCTGGATTGAGGGCGTTCGAATGCCGGTTGTCTGGAAAAGGATGCACGGAAAAGGCAGAGTCTTTTACAGTTCACTCGGACATGTGGCAGCCGAGTTCGGCGTACCTGAGATGGCGACAATATTCCGTCGCGGAATGCATTGGGCGACGCGATAGCGCTGCTTGCCTTCTAGCCCGCATTTCTCACCGGCAACCGCACTCGCGAGATTTTCGGCCTACGTGGAGTGCTCGCGAATATAGTCTCGATACCAATAGAACGAATCTTTCGGAATCCGTTTCTGCGTGGGGTAGTCGATGCTGATGATTCCGAACGTCGGACGATAGCCGGCAGCCCATTCGAAGTTGTCGGTCAGGGACCAGAGGAAGTAGCCCCGGATATCCACCCCCTGTTGCCGCGCTTCCTGCATCGCTTGGAGATAGTCGTTCAGAAAAGCGATCCGTTTTTCGTCATGAACCTTCCCATCGGCGGATACTGTGTCTGTAAAGAATGCACCATTCTCCGTGATGTAGATCGGAGGGCAATGATAGCGTTCATGCACCTCCAAAAGGACCTCGCGAAATTCGGTCGGATTGATTTCCCATTTGTAAGCCGTTTGCGGAAGTCCGGCCGGAGGATCGACTTGATCATAACCGATCGGAGTCTTTGGATTCGCTACGATATAAACGCGGAAATAATGGTTGATCCCGAGAAAATCGATCGGTTGATGGGCAGTTTCGAGGTCGCCATCCTTCACGTAAGGGGTGATCTCGGGAAGAATTCTTTCCGGATACTCGCCGGCGAGAAGCGGGCTAAGATAGCACCCGTTCCACAAGTCAGTGTGTCGCTCGGCCATCACAGCGGAAGCTTTAGATTTGTCTGCTGGCACACCGCGCTGGAGGTTCAATGTCGTTCCGAGCTTGAACGACGGATCCGTCGCCCGAAGCGCCTGAATAGCTTTCCCTTGTGCCAGATTGAGATGGTGCGTCACCGCAAAAAACGCGTCCAAGTCTGTGACTCCTGGTGCGTGCATTCCAAGCGCATGACCCAGAAGTGAATAAACCGACGGTTCATTCAACATGATCCAATGTTTGACGCGATCTCCAAGACGTTCCGCCGTTTGCACGGCATAGTCGGTGAACCAACCGGCAATGTCGCGACTAGCGAATCCCCCGCGATCCTGAAGCGCTTGCGGAAGATCCCAATGGAATAGTGTCACAAATGGTGTGATCCCCGCTGAGAGGAGCTCATCCACAACGCGGCTATAAAAATCGAACCCTTTCTGATTTTGTTGTCCCTTGCCTTCCGGGATAACTCTTGACCACGAAACTGAAAATCGGTAGGCACCCACCCCAAGATCGCGCATCAGGTGGATATCCTCAGCGTAACGGTGGTAGTGATCGCATGCGATGTCGGCGTTTTCGGATCGCTCCACCTTGCCGGGAGTGTGAGAAAAGGTGTCCCATACCGACGGCCTGCGCCCGTCTTCTGAGGTCGCGCCCTCGATCTGGTAGCTTGCCGTGGCTGTTCCCCAAAGGAACGGTGGAGTGGAGGAAATAGACATACGAAAGGTTCAGGATGCTATCTTGAAGAAATCAGTGTGTCCAAGTGAAAATGCGGTCGCGCTCCGGACGGCATCCGGAAATAGTTCACAGGTCGATTTAATTGGTTTATATCGATATCAAAAATAGGGTGGCTGATTGCCGCAAAACCTCTATTGCCGGGGACAGGAGACAGCATGACAAGGATAATCCGATTGGCAGAAGAAGCTGACGCCAACGCGCTGCTTGAGATCTATGGACCGTTTTGCCGAAACTCGCCGATCACGTTCGAAACAAGCTGCCCAACAGTCTCTGAAATCCAACGACGGATCCGGACCGTCTCTGAAATCTGTCCATGGTTGGTCTGCGAACACCTGGGCAACATTCTCGGATACGCCTATGCGAGCCGGCACCGTGATCGGGAAGCGTACCGATGGTCAGTTGACGTGGCCGTTTATCTTTCTGTAAGCCATCGCGGGCAGCGAATTGGAACCGCTCTTTACACCGCTTTGTTCGATCTCTTACGAATTCAAGGATTCTACAACGTGTACGCCGGGATTACCCTGCCCAATCCAGCGAGTATCCGGCTCCACGAGCGATTCGGTTTTGAGCGTATTGGGATCTACCGGAACGTAGGATACAAGGCGGGTGCATGGCACGATGTGGGCTGGTGGGGACTTCAACTCCGACAGGCAGTTGCTTCGCCGGCAGAGCTAATTCCTTTGAAAGACGCAATTCTCCGGGAGGACTTCCTTGCCGCAATCAAATCGGCAGAATATCTCCTTCAGGAATGAAGTTTCGATCAACGCCGAATTGGGGGCTGCCGATTTTAGCCTCTTTTACCATGTTCCTTGGAACCGCCGAAATGTCGCTGGCTCAGTCTATCCAGCTCTCTGAATCACAGGCCGAAAGAATCGGTCACCGGCTCTGGCAAAACGAATCGGGTGCCACGGTGGCAGGTTTGACCGCATGGAATTACGGAGAAGATTTCGCGTCGCTTGGGATCGGCCATTTTATCTGGTATCCAACCGGTGCGCGGGGACCTTTTGAGGAGAGCTTCCCTCCTTTGGTTCGCTTTCTCGTTTCGCAAAAGGCATCTGTCCCAGTTTGGCTCGCTCAAGCCAGTGCCTGTCCCTGGTCCGATCGCGCTCAATTTCTGGCAGATCAGCAATCTCCGCGAATGAGGCAGCTAAGGGCTTTGCTCGCCGGGACGATTGGCCTTCAGGCTAGATTCGCCGGGCTGCGACTGGAACGCGCCCTGCCGAAGATGCTCGAGGCAGCTCCGGCCGAAGATCGAGAAAAAATCCAACGAAATTTTGATCGCGTCGCGGACGAACCGTCCGGATTATATGCGCTGGTGGATTACGTCAACTTCAAGGGAGAAGGTACGCTGGGGACTGAACGCTACCACGGGGAGGGGTGGGGTTTGCTCCAGGTTCTCGAGGAAATGGGAAATGGCCCTGCAAACAGGGAATTTGCGGCGGCCGCTGAGAGAGTTCTGGCCCGGCGCGTCGCTAATTCCCCGGCAGCCCGAGGCGAAAACCGTTGGCTTCCCGGTTGGAAAAACCGTGTCCGGACCTACGCGGATTAGCGTTTCTCTTTGAGAGATGCAGGCTTCGATCGTCCGATTTCAAAACCCAAACCGACGCGCAAGTGGCTGGCCCGCATTTCACACAGAAACGCGAAAAATACGGGCTAGGGCGCGCGCGGATTTCCCTCGAGCCCGACAAGGGATTGCGGTCTAAAAGAATTTACCTGCTACGAACAGCACAATCAGCGCGCCGATGATCGATAAAAGTAGACCGGCCGGATGAAATGGAGCGCCGTCTGCCGGCTTCGAAAAGAGCCTCGCAATCAATCCGCCAACTATCGATCCCACAATTCCAAGGATCACCGTCATAATGAAGCCGAGGTGCGTGTGGAGGATGAAACTGGCGATCGCACCTGCGATGAAGCCAAGGATGATGGACCAAATAATATGTAACATAGAGGTTTTGAGGTTAAGTTACTGGTAACTTTAATTCTGTTTTTTATCAGACTGGAAGTACGATGTCGATGCCCTTTGGTTCGCGACAGTGAGCTCCTGTCGGAGGGCGCGTATCTGCCCTCGATTCGGTGCTGATCCACCCACAGAAATCGAATTCGGCGTATTTCCTGCGAAGGGACATTGTTATATTTTCTGTAAATACTAAGTTCAAAAAGAATCGGCGATGATCAGCCTGGTTCCATTCGCTATCATGAAGAAGGCGTTATTGTCCCTCACGTTCTTGGCTTTTATTCCGGCAACTTCTGCTCCTGGATTGAGCGCGCCGGCGACGCGGGTCGCGGCCTCTTTCCATCGCACCTTGGTGTTCAGGGTGCCAACGCATCGGTCGCAAGTGAAGCTTGTGTTCACGGTGCCAACGCATCCGCCTCCCGCCGGTTCCGCGGTGTAAATTCGCGCAATTATTCTTCGTTCAACAGCTCAAACCAGAGGTGACGTTCGGCGGCTTGAATGTTAGGGTCGTCGAAATGATTTCATTGCAGTTCGATAAAGCCCAACCGCTCAATGGCTATCGACTGGTTTCACTCCGGGCCGAAGATCGCGAGGCACCGCTTGCGATCTGTCTGTTTGTGCGAGTCGATGCAGCCAGTTCAGCCCCTTTCATTCTGCTGCGGGAGACAATCGACTCTTCGATTTATCTTGGTTGTATCGTCGACCGGGCTGGACATCCGAAGGCGTCTGTCGAGATTTGGGTACAGAACGTCGATCGAGTTGCTTTCAGTTTTCACGCCCGCCTGGAGCAGTTGACGAACACGCTCCTGGATGGCCGCTGGTCGGAGCGTGCCGCGATGTTTCGTGCTCTCAAACGGGGAACGATCATTGAGACGGGGTCCGAATTCACTCATCCTGCTCCATCGCTGGTCGACGAGAGAGAAGGGGCCATGGTGCACCCGGTGGAACCGGTTTCGGGGCGCCCGTTCATTCTCTGCGAGGATGAAAAGGCTTTGGAGCTTGCCGGTCTGCCTCCCTATGCTTCCTCGCTCCATCGTTATTTGTGGAACGGACCAGGGGTTGCGGATCCGGTATTCCTGGCTTTAACGACCGACGCGCCACTTCCGTCCGGAATCAGATCGGCAGCTGAGCAGTTCAAAGGGTTTCACCTATTCAACCCCGGCGGCGGCCTTCTCCTTGTGCGCCCGCTGGCTCCTCTCGGCCTGACTGAGTTTGCCGATCTACTTTCAGGCAAAGTCTGGCCTGGGATTGTTTGCGGAAAAGAGACAATTCACCTGAGTTCGCCCTATTCGGAACTCGCAGATGCTGAGGCGATTCTCTATCGAGGCTCTCATCTGTTCAGTGGGCGAGCAGGTCGAGCTGGACGGTTGCTCGAAATATTCCATCTGAAATTAAACTTGGTTCTTCAGGCCATCGAGGAAACACGAACGGCTATCCGGTTTCAGCAAATGCCCTTTCTCGTTCTTGGAGCTGATAGCTTCCGGGTACAGCTTTTTGAGGTAGGAACAGGGCTGCCGCTATTCTGGAGCGGAAAGGTCGACATGGCCGAGTCGAGCTGTGCGATGGCGCTCTCGGTCGGCGCCAATGCGGCACGGTACTTTGTCCCCCCGGAGTTACAAGGGCGCTCGATTTACAGGCCGGAAGCGAGGTACTCGGCGGAACGGGGAACAGCAAGCGTTCGCATCCGCAGGGTGTTGCCGCCAGCCCAGGGCGGGACGAGTCTGGAAGCAACAATCATAACGGACGAACGCATGAGTGTCGCTGCGAGTGATTTGATCCACGTGCGGATTCCGATTGCCGGTGGACGAGCCGATCTCTTTGGGCACGTCGACGAATCCGAAGCCCTCGCAAAAGGGGAAACGCGGTTCCGTACAATTCCTCAGAATCTCTCCGCATCGGAGAAAATTGGCCTCGAAGAACTGGAGGGTTCTTCTGTCAATAACGCGAGCTTCGAAATATTGCCACTGCTCACATCGCCTTGTGACATGTACGCACTCGCGGTGCTTGCCGTGCGGATCCTGCTTGTCGACGAAGAGAACACCTTGGCAATTGCTCTGGATTCCATGCTCAGCCTGGCACGCGAAGTGGCGACTGAGCACGAATCGGGAAATAGTCTGGGCAAACGGCTGCAAGCTATCCTGGCAAAAGATCAGCGCTGGGCCGCTTCAGTCGGCCCGCACCGCCTGGTCCGGGATATTGGCGTTCGGCAGACGGCGGCTCGAATCATTCCTTCCGATCTCTGGTGGGAGACGATCGGCGTCGTTCTCCGATTGTTTCCTGGGATCGGTCCGGACAGTTACTGCAGAGATCTCGGGGACGCTCCGTCGACGGCACTGGACCAGATTTTCGACAATGCGATCAGTCAGATTAATCTCTTGCTCCTGCGATCCAGGAGCCTGGTTGTCGCCGACTGGAACCAGAACCTTGAAATCCACGACGCCATATACGAAGTCATCGCCAATAAAGCGTCAAGGTAACCGGGTTAGCCCCGAATGCTATCCCAATTCAAATTGCCTTGGATAGAATGAAGAATCGGCGTCACAGATCGGCTCGCAGAGCCGATCTGTTCCGGCTAAGGCAAGACTCCCCAGACTTCCACGATTCGGTTCTTCGCAAGCTCGCGCGGATCGAGTAAGTCGGTCCCCCCCATCGGGACCACGTGCATGACATTTTGGAGGCCAAGCTGGCTCTTGAGTACATCCATCACTTCCTCAGCTCGCGCGCTTGAGATCAGGAGATTTTTCTGGTTGTCGCCTTGTTTGTCTGCGTAACCAAGAATGACCAGGACCAGGGTCGGATCGTCCACGAGGGCTTTCAGCTGGGGTTTGTCCAGTTCGGCTTTCATCGCCGAGAGGACATCGGGAGATATCTTCGTCAACGAAGTCTCGAACGATACGGTGAACAAGCGCCCCATCCCTCTGGCTCTCTGGACCGCGCTGTAAAGGCGATCCTTGTTCTGCTGGGAAACATTGGGCATTTCATCGATGCGCTTGAGAACTGCGCTCTTCACTTCTGCGATCTCCGGCAACGTAATATCGAAATTGATCGGAGTTCCGGAGACGCTTGCGGCGGGAGTTGGAGAAGGGGTGGAAATATCGAGGGGGGTCGCTGTCGGTGTTTCGGTCGGAGTCGAAATTGGGGTCGGAGTCGGTGTCGGCGTCAGAGTCGGGGTGGGCGATAACTGATACACGTCGACGCGCCTCTTCGGCGCGCTATTAAGGGTCCATAGGATCGCCGCGACCGCCAGGATCAGAACGATTCCAACACCAATCGATAGAATCAGAACCGGCGACACTGTGCGTTTCGGTCCGAGCGATTCCAGTGGGGAGCCGCATTCCGGGCAGCGGAAATCCTTTGTAACGACCGTAATCTTCTCGTTTCGATACGCCAGCTTGCAACCGGAGTAATTAGTGCATTTACCAATCCGTTGAGCCATATGCAGACCAACGATTGATATAGCTCGAACCGGGCACGGTCAATGTCTGATAAGTGCTCGCGAAAGAATCGTCCGCTGAGTTTCCGTTTTCATCTCTCGTGCGGCAAAGATCGCCGGCGAATTGCCGAATTGGGACCCGGCAAAAAAGCTCGCCATCAAGAAAACGGGCAACTACCCTCGTTTACAATGAAGAGGGGAGCGCAGCTAAGCATTGGCGAGCGGACGGAGGGGCGGGAACGAATCCTCAGCTTGAAAGGCGCAGCGGATATTCTTGCGATGTCGACTGTTCAAGACTCCCTCGCGCGGGCTAGTCGCGAAGAGATTCGATTGCTGCTGGTGGATTTGTCAGAGACAGATTTTATTAATAGTCCGGTCTGGGCGGTGATCACTCTTTATGCGCGAAAGAATCGTGATAAATCTCGTGTCGCGATTATTGGGATGTCGGATCGAATTAAAGGTTCCTTCGAAATGATGGGCTTGCAGAAGGAGCTCTTGACGTTTGCGGACGCCGATAGCGCTCGCAAAGAGTTGCTTGATTGAAGGGGCTCGGATTCTTGAGGCCGCTGGATGATTAGTACCAGGATCGGGTATGTCAGATTGGTGATGCAATTGTTGCAGGCAACGGTTCGAACACTGATTCGTCCCTCCGCTGTCACATTTGAGAATGTGCTCGTTCAGATTCGTTCGATTGGTGTCGGAGCAATTCCCGCGGCGAGTTTGATCGCGCTGACGGCGGGATTCGTTTTGGGACTCGTTTTAGAGCTCCAGCTCAGCCAACTTGGCAAGGTGGAGATCGTCCCGAGTTTGCTATGGATCATCCTGACCGAACAGGTTGTTCCTGTCGGTGTCGCTCTGATTTTTGCGGGACGCAGCGTGTCCGCCGTCACTGCCGAGTTGGGAGCGATGCAAGTTTCCGAGGAGGTTAAGGCCTTATTTACCATGGGGATCGATGTGGAATCTTACTTGCTCGTCCCGCGCTTCATCGGCTTTCAGATCATGTTGCCTGTCGTTACTTTGGTTTGTATCTATGCGTCGCTCGTCGGTGGATGGCTGCTTTGTGGCACAGTCCTTAAGATGAGTGTCACCGACTATATCTACTATGTTTTCGACGGCGCTAGCTTCTGGAGCGTCCTTGTCGCTCTGATTAAGAGCGCGCTATTCGCATTTTTGGTCGCGACGATCGCCTTCTACAAGGGGCTCAATGTCCGAAACGGGTCGCGGGAAATCAGCGAGGCGACCACCCAGTCGGTCGTTATGGCCGTCGTTGTCGTCACACTTGCGAACGCGGCCGTCACCTCGATCCAGCTTGTTTGACGATTTAGCGATATGGAAATCGAACCTGTGTCTGCCGGAAACTCAGATTCGGGATCCCCCATTCTGCAGGTAATCAACGTGACAAAAAAGTTCCCGAACGGGCGCACTGTCCTGAACGGAATCAGTTTCGAGGTTCATCCAGAAGAAACCTTTGTAATTCTGGGTGGAAGCGGCTGCGGGAAAAGCACGTTGCTTAATATTCTGATAGGCGTTCTCGCGCCGAGTTCCGGAGAAATAAGGGTGTTTGGCCACGACCTGCGGTCGATGAAAGGGAAAGACTTGAAAGAAATGCATATCCGATGCGGAATGCTTTTTCAATCCGGTGCGTTAATTGAATCGCTCTCGCTGCTCGGGAATGTCCATCTGCCTCTGAGAGAACATTACCGGACGATGGACGCTGCGATCTTGACAGAAACGGCGCGACTGAAGCTTCGAATGGTTGGGCTCGAGGATCACGGATCGAAACGCCCCTCCGGTATAAGTGGGGGGATGAAAAAACGCGTCGCACTCGCGAGAGCGCTGGCGCTCGATCCAGATCTGGTATTTGCGGATGAACCGACCTCCGGGCTCGATCCGGTCAGTACCCAGGAAATTGATGAAATGTTCATCCGGCTAACTCGACGGATCGGCGCTGCCGCGGTTGTTGTGACGCATGATATCGCGAGCTTTTTCCGAATCGCGCACCGGGCGATTATGTTGGGAGGCGAACGGGATGGCGAACTTCAGGGCCAAATCATCATGCAGGGTACTCCAGAAGAATTTCGTGCGTCGACGCATCCAGTGGTCAAACGCTTTTTCAGCCTTGGACCAGGCGGTTTTACTAGTTAAACAATGGTTGCATGTTAGACTTGCCGCCGTTTCGGGCTGCAATTTGTCCATATGAGCGATGGCGATCCAAAAAAGCGCGGAGTCAGTTTGATCGTTGGGGTTGCGATCGTTCTGTTGTTGCTTGCCGGATTATATTTTGGAGTCGAAGTAAATCCGTTCAAGAAACCGTTTCTGGCATTCACGATCCGCTTTGATGATGTCGCCGGGATTCACGAACGGTCAAAGGTCAGCTTTCTCGGTATTCCAGCCGGCTATGTCACCCGGCTCGATTACGCGCCTGGAAACCGGGAAACGGCGGTAAAAGTCGAGGTAGTCATTGTTCGCAAGCTATTCATTCCAGCTGACGTAAAGGCCTATCTCGAACCGACTTTGCTGGGAGATGCGTCCATCGCTCTGCGGCTTCCCCGTCCAACCGGCGGAAACAATTCTGAGAATGAGGCCCCGAGCGATTCCGGCGCCAGACTTGCCGACGGCCAGGAGATCATCGGTATTCACGCAACGAAACTTGAAGCCGTACTGCCTGGATTTGATGATGCCATGGCCGACGTGAAACAGTACGGTGTTGCGGCGGGCCAACGGCTTTCGAGCATTGGTGATGTTGTTGACCGCGGTGTCGCAGCGCTCAGCGGTCTTTTCCTTGAAAAGGATGCGAAAGGAGAATCAAAAATCGATGAACTTGTCGGAAGCCTCCAGGCAATTATAAACGGCCCGGAAGGTCAGCAAGATCAATCGATCCGGGGCCAGTTGGAAGCGATCGTTGGCAACTTGCGGGCCAGCAGCGAAAGCATCCGCCAGCTTTCCGATGTGCAGGGGAAACAGCAGGGAAGCATTGGCCAGGTCCTGCACGTTTTTGAAGAGACCGCAAAACGGCTCAGCGAAGACGCTGAGTCGGCTCAAAAACTGCTGGGAAAAATGGGTCACACGAGCGACGCCGTGACACAAGCCAGCGATCAGGTCAGAAATCTCGCCCAAGTCACAACGCAGGCAGTGGAGCAATTTCATAGTCGACCGTTCCACTATTTGACAACGACGCGTTCACTCACGCCTTCGGTGAGCCCGTCGCCCAGACAGTGAAAATCTCATGGACCAACTCTCCGAGCGGAAGGAACTGGCGTATCGTTGCCTGATCGCCGCTGCCCGTTCGCTTAGCAGCGCCGCCAACGTCGATAGTCTAATCGACCAGATTCTCGGTTCCTCCCGCGACGTCATGCACTGTCTCGCCTGTTCGGTTTGCTTGCCGGATCCGGGAACGGGGGATCTGCTAATTCGAGGAACGCAGGCCGAACTGAAAACCCTGGTCCTCCGGGTGCCATCGGGGAAAGGAATCGCTGGACGCGTTTACCGGACCCGTTTGCCGGAGAACATAGCCGATGCCCAGATCGACTCAGCTCATTACGCAGGTATCGGCGCGGAAACTAAAACGCCCGCACAGGCGATGCTCACCATACCGCTCTTGGACGGCGAAGTTTGCCACGGCGTCATGCAGGCGCTGAATCCGATCGACCGCAAACAGTTTGATTTGTTCGACGAAGAGGTGTTTTCGGCGTTCGGGTCTCTCATTGCCGCAACGTTGACTCGGATGCAAGTCTGGGAGCAGGCCAAACAAAAGGAAATCGAAGATGCCTATCGGCTCGCTGAGTTATCGATTGCGCGCCAAGCCCAGGTTTCGTTTATGCCTTCGCGAAGTTTTGAGTGGGGCTCGCTCAAGATCCGTGTTTTTCAGGAACAGGCGGCAGATGTCGGTGGAGATTTTTATGCCTACCGCGAGGTTGGCGAGCAATGTCTTTTGGTCGCAGTGGGGGATGCAAGCGGCAAAGGAATCCCAGCGGCCCTCGAATCGGCTCGCGTTTGTACATTGATTTCGTTGACTGCAGCTTCCTGCAGTCCCGAGCGGTTGCCCCGGTGGCTGGCGGAACTTAACAACTCGGTTCAGGCAACCGCGGAGGAGGCAGGAAGTTTGACCACGCTCGCCGTTCTTTTGATCGACCGGAAACGCCGCATGATTTCTGCCTGCTGCTTTGGGCAATACCGGCCCCGGTTCTTGTCGTACGAGAATCGTTGGGAAGAGTTGACTTGCGAGGTCTATCCGCCGCTCGGTGTCGAACCCGCGATCGAATTTCCGGTATTCACTGCACCATTAGCGGTCGGCCGCAAATGGATCCTGCTAACAGATGGATTCGTAGAAGCACGAAATGAAGAGGGAGAGCAGTTCGGCCACAACGCGCTCGCAGAAACTCTGGCCGGCAGCGTCGGCAACGAGTCCGAACCCCTGGTTGCTCTGGAAGCGGGATGGAGGGAATTCTCTAAAAGTGGCGCAGACCGGGACGACGCGACGGCTTTGCTGGTAATCGATTCCATTCCACGGCCGGAGACATCAGTTGCGTGCGAAGTCTCTCCTGACACAATTCCGGATCTCCGAGAGTTCTGCAACGCCTGGGCGGGCTACGCCGGGCTCGGGGAGGGGGACACCTACAACGCGATTCTTGCATGTGACGAAATATTCACCAACGTCTATCGACATGCTTACAACAGTCATCCCGGTCATATCCGATGCGACGCTAAGCTCGACCTGGTTTCGATCACTTTTCTGATCACGCATTGGGGAATCGGACTGACCTCCGAATCCGAAAAAGCCGCTCTCCAGAAAGAATCACGTATCGGTGGTTACGGACTCCCCTTCGTTCGTCAAGTCTTCGACCGCGTGGAATTCAACACCGGGGCGGAATACTCGACGATTTTGCTTGGCAAGGTCATCGTAGGATAGGCGTCACCGCCTGTCCATCCTCGTTGCTGGTGCTTTCCACCGCGCCTCGGTAAGGAACAAAGGAATATATCTGGGAGGTTTGGACAGGCGGGATACCAATCGAAGACAGTCTGAAAGCCAATCCTACACGCGACCCGACGAGATTTCATGCTTCGAAGCCGCCTGAAAGGCGCAGTTTAGCCCCGAAGCTAACTTTCTAGCATTCCCTCGCGCGCAAGAGAGATCAGGCCGTCGTTGACGCGGCGGCGTAGGATGATCGCGACTTGATCAATGTCTTCGACCGCAGCGCCGTCTTCGACCACTTTACCCAAGCCCTTTCGAACGAAATCGATCAATTCATTTGTGAGCGTTTCTCGATCACGTGTCCCATCCAGAAGCAGAAATAGCTGCCGGCTGAGAGGATCCGGAAATTTGATAGCGACATGCAGTTGGTTCGTGGCCGCTTCGCCTTGAGTCAGTTGATATCGCGCCAATTTGCTAGTGGAGGGTCGTTCTCCGGCCACATTCGTGAGTTGGTGCGGAGCAACGTGCAGATGAATGAAGCCCGTCCGGTAAGCGCGCAACAATGCCCCGGCAAGCGTTTCGGCCACGTCACCTCCCGCGGCGCAATCGGAATCGCGAGACGCCTCGGTCAGCAGAGTTCCGAACGCGACTTCACACGGCCATTTGGCACACACGATCTTAAGAGCGCTGCTAACCAACCGGTTTGTTGTTTCCAGTTCGGCGCCGGTTGGCCGAACGAACCGTGTTAGCGCCGGGCTAGACCCGCTTTCAACCCGCTCAGAGGAGGCGTCACACGAGGGGTAGAGTTTCTGAACCCGGTCGACAATAAGATCCGGCGCAAGCGTAATCTCTTTGTGGCATAATAATGTTTGCCGGAACGCTGTCCCGCGGATGAAATCTTTGTACTGTTCCCGCACAGATTCCGGCGCGGATTCAAGGTCTCTCATTCGTTCCATGACTTCATCGGTGAATTTTCCCGGCAAGAGGTCATTGGAGCTAGCCTCCCCGACAAATTGCAAACCGTGGCGCTCAGCGTCCGAATTGAATTCATGGAAATAAAAGGATTGGTTGACGGCGCTCAGGTCATCGTGAAAGAAGGCTTCGTCTGGGTACTTAACGGTGCGATCAAATTGAGATCGGATAGCCGCCACATAATAATCAGGCTTTGGCGTGGATTCGGCGATAAACTTCAAGAGACCGCGAGCTTGTCCGACTTTATCGTGAGGGTTTTCGATCCCGGTGGTATGGAATAGCATCATCCGCCGGACCATGTCCCGGAGATGGTTTCCAGGGTAGGCGTTATAGCTGATGTATGCGACGCCCTGAGGATTTAGCATTTCATGGCAAATTGACAGGATGCGCTCTCGAACCGATTCCGGAACCCACGAATATAGTCCGTGAGCGATTATAAAATCGAAGCGTCCGAATTGATCGGCCGTTGCTTCGCATACGTCCATCGCATGGAGAACAATATTTCGCAGCCCCAGCCTGGTAATGAACGCCTGACCCGCTGCAATTGGCCTGCGTGCCAAATCCATACCGACAAATTCACTCCCGGGGAGATGAAATGCCATCGATGTTAAGTTGCTTCCGACGCCGCATCCCAATTCCAGGACCCGGCTTTGACCAATCGTTGCCGGGTTAACTCCCCGAAGGAAAGCGACCGTTGCGAGCCGGTTTGGGTGAGTTTGCGGAAATACAGCGGACGGATAGAGGACCTGATCGTAGGCGGTGGATCCCTCTTCTCCGGGTGCATTCATAGTCCGTTAACGTGAGTTATTCAAATAGCGCTAGACAAGCCAATTCAGATCCTGTCTGTTGGCGGACGATATCTCGAGTTAATCGCACCCCATGATCAATGCGGAAGAGCTCTTGAAGCCCATCTCAGCGGAAGCACCGTGCGGAGAGGATCTTTCATACGATGTCGGTTTGCAGGAGCTTGAGACCATGGTGCGGGGCAAAGAGGAGACGCAGTTTTCCTCAGCCGAACCTCCCGACTGGAAAAAGCTTCAAAAGCGTTGTCTCGAACTCTTTGCACGATCCAAAGATCTCCGAATCGCGATGACACTTGTCGCGACTTCCATCGAACTGGATGGGCTCGCCGGTTTTCGAGAGAGCGTGGCGCTGGTTAAAGGACTCATTGACATCTTTTGGACAACCGTTCACCCGCAACTGGATCCATCCGACGATAACGATCCGCTTCAACGCATGAATATCGTTGCCACATTGGCCACTCCAATTGGTACGATTGGCGACCCCATTAAGATCCTTGAACGGTTGAGAGCGTTGCCACTATGCAAATCGATCCAAATGGGGAGCTACGGCCTGGGGGACCTTTTGCGCGCGGAATCAGGGGCGCCTGCGCCAGGCGATAAACCAGCGCCGACCACGTCCCAGATCGACGCCGCATTCCGCGATTCGAACCCGGAGGATCTTCGGGAGACGCTTCGCATTCTAAACGAATGTATTTCGATCGAGCAATCGATCGACGAGTCGATCACTAGCAACGTCGGAGCCTCCAGAGCACCAGATTTGGCGCTATTATCGGCTGAACTTGCCGCGATGCGCAGTCACGTGGCTCCGTTCGTCAAAGGTGAAGCGATTGCAGCTCCTGTGGAGACTGATTCCGGAGGCGCACTTCAGCAGCCATCGGCCGGTCGCTCAATGTCTTTGGATGGGGAAGTTCGATCGCGCGAAGACGTAATTAAGCTTCTTGAAAGGATTTGCCAGTATTACGAAGGGGCGGAGCCGTCGAGCCCGGTGCCATTGATCTTGAAACGGGCGATCCGGCTCGCTGGAATGGGATTTATGGAGATCATCAATGACCTTACGCCGGACGCTATCGCTCAGATTCGGACAGTTACCGGCGAAAAACCGGAAGAATAGCTTCGAGACAAGATTCGAAAGGCACTATCACATTGACAAATTCCAATAAATTTGGCGTTCTAATTCAACTTGCGCCCGGGAATACCGATTCAGGAAGAAAGCGAGCGATGCAGGATGTCTCTCCAGGTTGTCTTCGTCTATCTGAAGAACCCCTTCATCTGCCGTAATGCAAACAGACGATAGGAGTCACTAATTAACTCTCAAGGTCTTTTGCACAACTCCTGCTGGTCGGAATTGTCTAGTTACGCGGAATGCGATCTCGAGAGCGCGATATAAGAGGTCAAGTTTATGCCATCCAAAGCTAGCAGCCAAAAATTTATCGCTCGGAATCGAGCCCCAAGAGTCCAGATCGAATACGACGTGGAAGTCTATGGGTCGCAGAAGAAGATTGAATTGCCGTTCATCATGGGCGTAATGGCGGATCTATCCGGCAAGCCGGCAGATCCTCTTGCCCCGGTTGCAGATCGGAAGTTCCTCGAAATCGACATCGATAACTTCGATGACCGATTGAAAGCCGCAAAACCGCGCGTGGCATTAAGGGTGCCGAACACGTTGACCGGCGAGGGGAACCTGAGTGTTGATCTGACTTTCGAAAGCATGGACGACTTTTCACCGGGAGCGGTGGCTCGAAAGGTTGAGTCGCTCAATAAACTGCTTACCGCGAGGAATCAGCTTTCCAATCTTATCACGTACATGGATGGAAAGGTGGGAGCAGAAGAGGTTGTGAAGAAGTTGCTTGCCGATCCTGCGCTTTTAAGCGCGCTCGCCGCGACGCCGAATCCGGAAAGTTCAAAGGAGGCTGGGAGCGCATCCTAGTTAAGGCTTATGGCTGAACAGAATACTCAAACACAAACGGATTTGGCGGGCGCTACGTCGACTCTCGAGACCACAGAGTTCGAGTCGCTTCTGACGAAGGAATTCAAGCCCAAGACCGATCAGGCAAAATCAGCGGTACAGGAGGCAGTTAAAACGCTTGCGCAGCAGGCGCTCGGATCCGCCTCCCTCATTTCGGATGACGTGCTTGGCACCATTCAATCGCTGGTGGCGGAACTCGATCGCAAGTTGACTGAGCAAGTGAACCTGATCATTCACCACGAAGAGTTTCGTAAACTCGAAGGGACCTGGAGAGGTCTCTACCATCTCGTCAGCAACACCGAAACGGATGAGATGCTGAAGATTCGGGTGATGAATGTCTCCAAACAGGAGCTCGGCAAAACCCTGAAGAAATACAAAGGGGTTGCCTGGGACCAGAGCCCGATCTTCAAACGGGTGTATGAAGATGAGTATGGATCTCCCGGTGGGCAGCCTTATGGCTGTCTGTTAGGTGATTATTACTTCGACCACAGCGCGCCCGATGTCGAGTTGCTCGCCGGGATGGCACAGATCTCTTCAGCCGCGCATGCGCCTTTCATTTCGGCTGCGTCGCCGACAGTGATGAACATGGACACTTGGCGCGAGTTAAGTGATCCACGCGACCTGACGAAAATATTCCAGACCCCGGAGTACGCTCCTTGGCGTTCTCTTCGGGATTCCGAGGATTCAAGATACATCGGTCTCACCATGCCTCGGTTTCTGTCGCGAATTCCATATGGAGCCAAAACTTCCCCGGTAGAAGATTTTGCATTTGAAGAGGATGTGGAAGGCGCCGACCACAACAAATACGTCTGGTCAAATTCCGCCTTTGCAATGGGCACGAATATCACCAGAGCGTTCAAACTCTACGGCTGGTGTGCGCAGATCCGTGGGACTGAAAGCGGCGGCATGCTGGAAGGTCTGCCTGTCCACACATTCCCGACCGACGATGGTGGTGTGGATATGAAATGTCCCACCGAAATAGCGATCACGGATCGCCGTGAAGCTGAGTTGGCGAAAAACGGGTTTATGCCGTTATCGCACTATAAGAACACCGACTATGCGGTGTTTATTGGAGCTCAATCGCTACAGAAACCGGCCGCGTATTATGATCCGGACGCGACGGCAAACGCTAATTTGTCAGCCAGATTGCCTTATCTGTTCGCGACCTGCCGGTTCGCTCACTACTTGAAGTGCATGGTACGGGATAAGATTGGGACATTCAAGGAACGCGCAGACATGGAGCGTTGGCTGAACGATTGGATCAAGAATTTCTGCGTCGACGGATCAACGGCTTCGGAAACTCAGAAAGCGCAGAGGCCCTTGGCAGATGCGAGTGTGGAGGTGACCGAGGTGGAGGGTAATCCTGGATATTACGCCTCGAAATTCTTCCTTCGACCGCATTATCAACTAGAGGGTCTGACTGTCTCCCTGCGTTTGGTCTCCAAACTCCCTTCGTTAAAGGGGAAATAATTTAACCAGTAGATGTAAATCCTGACGGCCGATTGCCTTTGCTGGCGCGCCACAGCGGGCAGGAAGCTCGAGGTCCGATAGAGCAAGATAAAAAAACAAACCGTACGTTACGGCGCAATAACCTAAGAAAAAGTTACCTATATGGCAGTCGACATATTTTTGAAGATTAAGGGTGTTGACGGCGAGTCGGATGACAGCAAGCACAAGAAGGAGATTGACGTGTTGGCTTGGTCCTGGGGCTTGTCCAACAGTGGCTCAGCACATGTCGGAGGAGGCGCCGGAGCCGGTAAAGTCAATGTTCAGGATCTCAGTTTCACAAAATGGGTCGATTCTGCAACACCGAAACTGGTCTTGGCCTGCTGCAACGGCTCTCACTACGATGAAGCGCTTCTGACTGTACGCAAAGCGGGTGGGAGCCCAGTTGAATACATTAAGCTGAAGCTTCAGGAAGTCCTGATCACCAGTATTTCGACTGGAGGGTCTGGTGGAGAAGATCGTTTGACGGAGAACGTCACCCTGAATTTCGCGAAATTTAATCTCGACTATACGCCGCAGGATGCGAAGGGCGCGGCAGGTACTGCAATTCCAGCAGGCTGGGATATTGCAGGGAATACAAAACTCTAGTCGCTTCCATATCGCGCGGTCGGACCAACCGGTCGCGCTTTTCACAATAACAGATCGACCTCCCGGCGAAAAACCGGGAGGTGCTGTCATCGGGTGCGCGATGACCCTTTGCGAGTTTGCTAGCTAACCCTCGGCGTGGTTCGCGAAACTGAGGGCCGGATTCCAGTATCGAACCGCATGCACTGAAAGAACCCATGACACCGGAAGAATTGCTAAAAGAAGGTCGACTTGAAGAAACGCTGAAATCTCTTCAGCAGGTTGTCCGGGATGATCCGGCGAATCCGAAGCCGCGAGTCTTTTTATTCCAACTCTTCAGTATATTGGGGGACTGGACGCGAGCCAATACGCAGCTGCAGGTTCTCGGAGATATGGATTCGGACAGCATGATGCTCTCGCGGATTTTCACGCCTATTCTGCCCTGCGAGGCGATCCGGCGCGAAGTTTTTGCAGGTAAGCGGACTCCGATCATATTTGGCGAACCGCCGGAATGGATCGGTTCTCTGGCTGAAGCAATGGCTTTTTTCGGGAAGGGCGAGTACAGCGCCGGAGCAAAATTGCGTGACCAGGCGTTTGAGATGGCGCCGACAAGCGCCGGCAAAATAAATGGAGAACCATTTGAATGGATTGCCGATGCCGACGAAAGACTGGGCCCCGTACTTGAGGTGATTCTTGAAGGGCACTACTACTGGGTGCCGTTTTGCCGTATCCGTCAGGTGTTGATTGAACCGGTCACCGACTTGCGGGACCTTGTTTGGGCCCCTGCACAATTCGTTTGGGAGAATGCCGGCCAGGCATCGGGGCATATCCCGGCCCGCTACGCGAATACGGAAACCGCGTCGGAAAATAGCCTGAAACTCGCGCGAAAGACGCAATGGCTTGATCATATCGGCGTTCATACCGGACTAGGACAACGCGTGCTCGCCACGGATACAAACGAGTATCCTCTTCTGGAGGTTCGAACCATTGAGTTCAACCAACCCGACCCGGCCACTGCAGAGGTTGCGGAGCCAAAGTCTTGATTCGGCGGTCCTTTTCTCGCGATGGTCCGGCAAATTCTCTTAGCCGGCTGACAATCGTTTCAACTAGAAACCCTTGTCCAACCAGCTATCCTGGCAATATTCGGACCATAGCTTCAGCCGACAACCGGCAACTGACACTGATAACTTCCTAAAATGGCCGAGACATTTACCCCACTCGACAAATTGCAACCCTGCCTGCTCGACCGTCTTACAGACGATGAGCCAGGGACACGTGAGGAGAGCCGGAGCCAGAGAATCGTTTCAGTTCAACGTTACCGGGCCGGTGTCCTTCGCGATTTGGAATGGCTTTTCAATTCCATAGGCCATTTTCCTGACGAGACAGCCGGCGAATCCAGATTCGCAGATTATGAAGATGCGTATCGCTCGGTGATCAACTTTGGCGTTCGCCAATTGTACGGCCGGCTCGCCCCGGATGTCGAAGAGATAGAGAAGGAGCTATTCAACGCCCTGATTGCGTTTGAACCTCGCATCAATCGCCGCACACTGAGTGTAAAGGCGAAAATCGACCGCAACGTTCTGTCGATCGAATTGACCGGCGAATTGTGGGTGAATCCATTGCCGGAAAGGCTGTTCATCAAGACCGTGCTCGACCTGGAATCGAGCGAGTGTAGTACGAAGGAAGCCGGTCATGGATGAGCGTCTGTTGACTTATTACAATAGCGAGTTGCGCCACGTCCGCGAGATGGCAGCGGAGTTCGCTAGGGAGTTTCCAAAGATTGCGGGGAGGCTGGCACTCGACCGCGATGCGAAGGAAATCTGTCCCGATCCATACGTCGAACGGCTACTTGAGGGATTTGCTTTCCTCGCCGCGCGTGTCCATTTGAAACTGGATGCGGAGTTTCCGCGATTCACGCAGACGTTGCTGGAGACGGTTTATCCCCATTACCTTTGCCCAGTTCCGTCCATGGGCGTGGTACATTTCGAGCCCGATCCACGTGAACCGGGACCGGAGGATGGCTATCTGCTGGAGCGAGGAACCGCGTTGCGGAGCCAGAGCGACGAAACCCCTTGCCAATTCCGGACAGCCCATGAGGTGCGCCTTTGGCCGATAAAAATCAGCGATGCCAAGTATTATACGCGCTCAATTGGCGAACTTGGTCTTCCCGGGTCTCTCGAAGCGAAGGCTGCCTTGGTCATCCGGCTCCAGACCACCGGAGACAAAAAATTCAAAGAGTTGAAATTGGACAGACTTCCGATCTTCCTTCGGGGCTCGGACGAAATTCCAATAGCGATTTACGAACAGATCTTCTCGCGCGGAAGGAATGTAGTAATCCAGGCGCCGAAGGGCCTTGGAGAATTTCGCGAAATCCTGCCGGCTTCAACGATTCGGAGGGTCGGATTTGCGGAAGAGGAAGCCCTGTTACCGAGTGGGCCCCGTAGCTTCGAAGGGTACAGGCTCCTCAAAGAATATTTTGCGTGCCCACAACGGTTCCTGTTTTTTGAGTTAACCGGGCTTCTGGCGGCTATTCAGCGATGCGACGGCGATAAATTGGAGATCGTGATTGCACTCCAGACGGCCGAGCCCAAGCTAGACAATCGCATTGAGGGAAACAGCTTCGCGCTCTATTGCACGCCGGTCATAAACCTCTTCCCAAAAAGACTGGATCCGGTTCTGGTTTCTGATCGATTTGCCGAATTTCACGTCGTGCCGGAACGGACCCGGCCCATTGACTTCGAAGTGTACGAAATCCAGCAGGTCGTTGGCGTTTTGGCCGACCTGCATGAAGAACAACGCTTCGAAGCGTTCTACTTCGCCAGAGACGGCGATTCCCGTACCGGATCTTACTATACAGTTAACCGGATCCCGAGGGTGTTGACCGCGAAAGAAAAGAAATTTGGAGCCGTATCCTCCTACGCCGGCAGTGAGGTTTTCATTTCGCTGGTCGACTCCAAGATCGCGCCCTACAAGCGAGATCTAAACCAGCTAAATATAACGGCCCTCTGCACCAACAGGCATCTTCCGATTCAATTGCCGATCGGTTCCGGAAAAACCGATCTCGCCACAGATCTTTATTCGCCCGTTGCCAACATTCGCTGGTATGCTGCTCCGACTCTCCCGATCGCTTCTGTAGCGGAGGGAGATCCCTCCTGGCGAATTATCAATCATCTCTCCTTGAATTATCTCTCGCTCCTCGACAGCAAAGAAGGAGATGGCGCGGTCGCGTTACGGGATCTCTTGAAGCTTTACGTCAATCCAAACGATCTATACACGCTCCGGCAGATCGAAGGTATTCGATCGGTGGCTGCATCGCCGATCATTCGACGGGTGGCAAGCGAAGGTCCGCTAACTTTCGCGCGCGGATTGGAGGTGAGCGTTATTTTCGATGAGTCGGCTTTTGAAGGCTCTGGCATTTTTATTCTTGGAGCGGTGCTATCGCAGTTTTTCGCTCGATACGTATCGATTAATTCATTCACCGAGACCGCAATTGTCTCACAACGACGCGGGGAGATCATGCGATGGCCGAGTCTAATCGGCAGACGTCAGATAGCATAGCCGTGGAAATGGCTTTGCGGCCATACGCGTTCAATTTCTTCCAGGCGGTGCGGCGGTTGGAGGCGGAACATCCGTCATGGCCACGAGTCGGATCCTCAATGCGTCTGGAAGAAGACTATTTGCGATTCTGTCAGATTCCCTCTTTGGCCTTCGCTCCCTCCAGTATCGAGCAGATTCAGCAGGTGGAAGATGTCGTTCGGATGCACGTGAATTTTCTTGGTCTGTTCGGTCCAAACGGTCCCTTGCCGCAGCACCTGACGGAATTTGCGCGCGACCGGATGAGAAATTCCCATGACCCGACATTTGTCCGGTTTATGGACATTTTTCATCACCGGATGCTTTCATTCTTTTACCGGGCATGGGCCAACAACGAAAAGAGTGTCGATTTCGATCGGACGGCTGAAGCGCGTTATGCGGACTACTTCGGAAGTCTTTTTGGGATTGGCACCGCTTCGCTGCAGAATCGGGATTCGGTGCCAGATTGGACGAAGATCCACTTCGCCGGACGGTTGACCGCGCAAACGCGCAACGCTGAGGGTCTCGAAGCAATCCTTGCGAACTATTTCGAAATACCGACCAGGATCCGGGAGTTTCAGGGATACTGGATGAAAATTCCGAAAGAAAATCAGTGCCGACTGGGCGAAACACCCGAAACGGGCAGCCTCGGCGTCAATGCGATTGCCGGGGAACGAAAGTATGAGGCCCAGTTAAAATTTCGAATACTCATGGGCCCGATGGATTTCGCAGACCTGCAACGTCTTGTTCCCGTTGGTCCAAGCTTCAGGCGCTTGAAGGATTGGGTCCTGAATTATGTGAACAAAGAGTTATACTGGGATCTCCAGTGTATCGTGAAGGCAATGGATGTTCCTGGCGTCGTTCTTGGCCAGGGAGCCATGCTTGGCTGGACCTCCTGGCTTAAGAGCCAAGAGTTTACGCGGGATGCGGGCGATCCTGTTTTTGATCCCGATAGTTACGATTAGAAGACAATCATCTTTGAAGAAGTAAGGAATCGAGCTCGGCGATCGTTTAGCATTGATAGCGACTGTGAAATTGAATAGACAATAACGATAGGCTCGAACAACGCCGTAGCCCGCGAGAATCACCTCCGGCGCTAAAAAATGGCGTATGACTTATTTATACAAAATCTAGTATTCGAATCCGAACGTAGAACCACGGAACTCGGGGCTACAACGCATGGCTGAAATCAAAAGATCGATTCTTTTCGGGAAATTAAATCCGATCGCTTACAAAGCGGTCGAAAGTGCAACTATCCTTTGTAAAATCCGGGGTAACCCGTATGTCGAGTTAGTCCATTGGCTAAATCAAATATTCCAATTGGCCGACTCAGACGTTCACAAGATTGTCAAACATTTCGAAGTCAATGGCTCGCGAGTAGCAACAGATTTGACAGCGGCTTTGGACAGGCTGCCGCGCGGAGCCACATCGATCTCGGATTTCTCTCCCCACCTCGAAGAGGCCGTTGAGCGTGGCTGGGTGTTTGGGTCACTTTTGTTCGGGGAGAACAAAGTCCGAACCGGGCACGTGGTGGTGGCACTGTTGAAGACGCCGAGCCTGCGTAATGTTTTCCTGAGTCTCTCCAAAGAGTTCGCGAACATAAAACTGGAGTCACTCACCGACAACTTCCACAAAGTGGTCGCCGGATCGCCGGAAGAGTCACTCGGCACGGCCGAGCAAAGCGGCGCCGCCGGAGCTGCTCCTGGGGAAACCAGCGGGGCAATGGCTCCCGGCGCAATGGGCAAACAGGAGGCGCTGGCGAAATTCTCGGTCGATCTCACCGAAAAAGCTCGCAAGGGTGAAATCGATCCGATTCTCGGTCGCGACGGAGAAATTCGGCAAATCGTCGATATACTCATGCGGCGCCGCCAGAATAACCCAATTCTGACGGGTGAAGCCGGGGTCGGAAAAACGGCTGTGGTGGAAGGATTCGCTTTGCGAATCGCTGCCGGTGACATCCCGCCGGCGCTAAAAGAGGTTGTTCTGAGGACGTTGGATCTTGGTCTACTTCAAGCCGGGGCGAGCATGAAAGGGGAATTCGAGAACCGATTGCGCCAGGTGATTGATGAAGTCCAGGCCTCTCCAAAACCGATTATTCTCTTCATTGATGAAGCACATACCTTGATCGGAGCCGGCGGTGCTGCCGGGCAAGGGGATGCAGCCAATCTTCTAAAACCGGCCCTTGCCCGCGGGACGTTACGTACCATAGCCGCAACCACCTGGGCCGAGTATAAGAAATACTTTGAGAAAGATCCTGCGCTGACCCGCCGGTTCCAAGTGATCAAAATTGACGAACCGGACGAAGAAAAAGCAGTCCTCATGATTCGTGGGCTAGGGCCAGTGCTCGAGAAGCACCACAAGGTGCATCTGCTCGACGAGGCATTGGTCGCAGCAGCTCGCTTGTCGCATCGTTATATTCCTTCGCGCCAACTGCCGGACAAGGCGGTTAGTCTTATCGATACTGCTTGCGCCAGAGTCGCGATTAGCCAACATGCAACCCCTCCGGCTTTGGAGGATTGTCACAGGCGCATTTCGGCTCTTGAAAGCGAGCTGGCTATTATTAACCGGGAATCGGCTATTGGCATCGATCACGCCCAGCGGATACACGATGTGGAGGCGGATCTGAAGACTGAAAAGGAACGGCTAGCGACTCTCGAAGCCGCTTACAAAAAGGAGAAAACGGTCGTCGACGAGATCCTGGGGCTGCGTCGGAAACTGCGCCTGGATGGTGATACCTCCCAGCCGAAAGAAGGTCCTGCGAAAATTGAACAGACAAAGGAGGAAGAACCCAAACCGGAAGATCGCGACGCGCTGCTGGCGAAGCTTCGCGGATTCGAAAAAGAGCTGACGGCTCTTCAGGGCGAAAATCCTCTGATCCACCCGAGCGTCGACGAGCAGGCAGTGGCTTCGGTCGTTGCCGATTGGACCGGCATCCCTGTGGGTCGAATGGTCAAGAATGAGATTCAAGCTGTGCTTAGTCTCGCGGATAGCCTCGAAAAGAGAGTTATCGGGCAAAGACACGGTCTCGAGGCAATCGCGAAGCGGATCCAGACGTCACGCGCCGGGCTGGATAATCCTACGAAGCCAATCGGAGTCTTTCTCCTTGCTGGCCCCAGCGGAGTCGGAAAAACTGAAACTGCGCTGGCGCTTTCGGAAACGCTCTATGGTGGTGAGAGCAACATCATCACGATTAACATGAGTGAATTCCAGGAGGCGCATACGGTTTCGACGCTGAAAGGTGCACCTCCCGGTTACGTTGGTTATGGCGAAGGAGGCATCTTGACGGAGGCCGTTCGCCGTCGTCCGTATAGCGTGGTGCTGCTGGACGAAGTCGAGAAGGCGCATCCGGACGTGCACGAAATCTTCTTTCAGGTCTTTGACAAGGGGATGATGGAAGATGGCGAAGGCCGACTGATCGACTTCAAGAATACGATCATTTTGCTCACGACCAATGTCGGAAGCGATTTGATCATGAACATGTGCAAAGACCCTGAGATGATGCCATCTCCGGACGGAGTTGCAAAAGCGCTACGGGCGCCATTGTTGAAAGTGTTTCCTGCGGCTCTGCTCGGTCGTTTAGTCGTTATACCGTATTACCCATTGAGCGATGCGATGCTGCGCTCGATCATTCGACTCCAACTCAGTCGCATTCAAAACCGTGTCAGCGAAAATCGAGACATTGAATTCAATTACGACGATGCGGTCGTCGATCTGATCGCCAGCCGGTGCACCGAACTCGAGAGCGGTGGCCGAATGGTGGACGCGATTTTGACACAGACGCTTCTCCCTGAGATCAGCCGCGAGCTCTTGAACCGGCTTATGGAAGGAGCTCCCCCTCATAAAGTGGGAGTGACAGTGAAAGATGGAAGCTTCGCCTATCATTACGAATAAACAGAAAGTAAGCGAAGCATCCGGTTTCACCTCCAGGATGCTAGAAACAAGAAGTACAGCCGGGCGCAGCTCGATCAGCTGATCGACGCGTCACTATTAAAATGGTAGACGTTGCGCAATGGCTCGACCGCTTCGAGTGACGGTTCCCGGAGCCTGGTATCATGTGATTGCCAGAGGGCTGGATCGCAGAGTGATCTTCCATTCTGAAGCGTACTACCAAAAGTTTGAGACTTTATTGGCTATGCTTTCCGAGCGATTTGGCGTCAGGCTGCATACCTACGTGCTAATGCCGAATCACTATCACCTGCAAATCGAGACTCCCCGGTTGAACTTGAGTGAGGTGATGCGATGGCTGAACATTTCATACGCAATCTGGTTCAACCGCAAGACTCGAAGAAACGGTCCGTTGTTCCAGGGGCGATTTAAGGCCGTATTGCACGATTCGAGTGAAGCGGCCTGGACCATTCACGAATATATCCATCTCAATCCTGTACGAGTGAAACGCTTCGGGGCGGGCCGATCGGATCTTGGGGGGCCTGGCCCAGAGCAGATCACCGAGATGGTGAAGGAACTACAGGAGTTCCAGTGGAGTTCCTACCGGGCATACGCTGGGTACGCGCCGGTTTTGAAATGGTTGTCGACGCGAGAAGTTCTGTCGTGGTTACCGGCAAGGACGGGCCACGGGAAACAGAGTCAATATCGGCGGCGGTTCAGGGAAAAAATCGGTGCTGGAGATTTCGGGCTCGACTGGAAAGAAAGAGTTGCTGGAGGATTGATCCTTGGTGGGAAAGATTTCGTCATGAAAGTCCGGAGGGCGATGCAAGGGGACCGGATTGAGCAGAAATCGTTGAGGGCACTGGAAACGCCGCCAGTGGACTGGGAACGAGTTGTCGCTGCGATTGAACAATTGTGGAGTGAACCATGGGAGCAGCTGAGTCAGCGGCACGGTGATCCGGGTCGTGAGTTGGCAATGTTGATCGCGCGCCGATACGGAGGGATGAGTTTGCGCGAGATCGGCGACGCGGTGGGCGGGCTTCAATATCCTGCGGTGAGCGATGCTGTGCGGCGCACTTCGGCGCAATTGGAGATCGATCAAGAGCTTAAAAAGAGATTTAAAAGGATCTGTAAAATCTTGAGACTGCAGATCTGACCCTATTAAGTGGAGCTTAGCGGAATTTATGCCGACATTCACACAATCGAATCGGGCTCTGCAGGTCACAACGCCCCTTGGCGACGACAAACTGCTTGTAACCGGTTTCCGCGGGACTGAGACGCTCAGTACACTTTTTCTTTTTGAGATCGACTTGATCGCCGACAACTCAACGCAGGTCGATTTCAGCAAACTTGTCGGGAAAGAAATCACATTGAAGGTTTCGACGCCAGGGAGTGGAAGCGATTCAGTGTGGCGTTACGTCGACGGAATCTGCGCCGCTTTTTCGCAAGGCGAACGGAACGATCGTTTCACTAAATTCACGGCAGAAGTGGTTCCGAAAGTGTGGCTTCTGACGCAGCAATCGCAGAGCCGTATATTCCAGCAGAAATCGGTCCCGGACATTCTCAAAGCGGTTCTTACCGGGATCGATTGTGAATGGAAACTCCAGGGGCAATATGAGCCGCGTGAATATTGCGTCCAATACCGGGAAGCCGACTTCGATTTCGCCAGCCGGCTGATGGAAGAAGAAGGAATTTTTTATTTCTTCGATCATAGCGAGAGCGGACACAAAATGATCGTTGCGGACTCGTCGCAGGCGCATGACGAAGTCCCGGGATTAACCACCGTCCGATACGGGATGATCGAAGGGGGAGCGAGAATCGCAGATCACATTTATGAATGGCGGAAAATTCAGTCCCTGCGAACCGGGAAGTACACTCTTTGGGATCACAACTTCCAACAGCCGACGCAGAACCTGGAAGCCAAAACGGATATCACCGACTCGATTCAGGCCGGAACGGTTTCCCACAAGTTGAAGGATTCGACCAACGGGACTCTGGAGCGGTACGATTTTCCAGGCGCGTATGCGGTCCGTTTCGATGGGGTCAGTCCTAGCGGCGGCGCACAATCGAGCCGGCTGCAGAAGATTCTCGATGACAAAGACCGGACGGTAAAACTTCGGATGCAGGCGGCCGCCGTCGAGACGCTTCAGATCGATGGAAAGTCTTCTTGTACAAATTTCGTCGCCGGACACAAGTTCACTCTCGACCGGCATTTTGATGCGGATGGAGATTATGTCCTGGTGTCGGTGATCCACGAAGGTTCAATCGTGGACGGGTATACCTCGGGAGGGCAGGGGGATACATTCAATTACACGAACAGCTTCGGCTGTATCCCGTTTCAGCTTCCGTATCGACCCGCGTACAAGACTCCGAGACCATTCGTCCACGGCGTTCAAAACGCGATCGTCACCGGTCCTTCCGGTGAAGAGATTTTCACCGACAAATATGGTCGGGTAAAAGTGCAGTTCTACTGGGACCGCCAGGGTAAAAAGGATGCGAACAGTTCCTGCTGGCTTCGAGTGGGCTCGAGTTGGGCCGGCAAACAATGGGGATTCATCCAGATTCCGCGAATAGGCCAGGAAGTTCTTGTCGCGTTTGTGGAAGGCAACCCGGATGAGCCGGTGATTGTGGGCAGTGTCTGGAATCCAGAGACGATGCCGACTTACGCCTTACCCGACAACAAGACGCGGAGCGGCCTCCAGACAAGATCAAGCATGGGGGGCGCTGCGGCCAACTATAACGAGATCCGGTTTGAAGATAAAAAAGGGAGTGAGGAACTGTATACCCACGCCGAAAAGGATCAGAACGGCATCGTCGAACACGACAAAACACTTTCAGTCGGCAATGACCAGACGGAGGTGGTGCAGCGGGACAAAACCGGTACCGTACAACGCGATAAATTTGAGACGGTCGATCGCGATAGATCTCAAACGATCCACCGCAACAAATCGATCCAAGTTGACGCAAATCACATGGAACAGATCGGTGCCGCAATGACCGTGGTCGTTGGGTCCAGTCTCACGGAGAACGTTGGCGTGAACTACGCTGAAACCGTCGGGGCTGCGATGGAACTTACCGTCGGCGCAGCATTAGCCGTGACAGTGGGTGCCGCAATGGCGGAAACTGTTGGCGCTACTAAATCAGAATCTGTTGGGATTAATCGATCTGTCAACGTCGGAGGCAACAATACGCTGAATGTGGGTAAAAACCTGACAGAGAACGTCTCGGGTGATCGCAATGTCGCCGTAGAAAAGAATCTGATCGAGCGCGTCAGCGGCCAGCACAAAGAGTCAGTCGAGAAAGAATTCATACTGAATGCGAAGAAAATCCAGATCGTTGCCGAGGACGAAATCGAATTGAAAACCGGCAGCGCGACTCTGACCCTCAAAAAGAACGGCGACATCACATTGGACGGGGGCAAGATTAACATCAAAGGGAGCGGCGATATCATCATCAAAGGTAGTCAAATCAAGGAGAATTAATGCGCGAAACCGGTTTTGTCGATTTGAACCAGGGGTTGATTGCAGTGGGTAAAAACTACTGCATTGGCACTCTATTGGAGATCGGGTCAGACGGTGCTCCTATCGTCGATTACCGTGGTAACGAAATGGGCCCGCTGCGAGCGAGGACCGTCGTAGTGGTCCCACCGGCAGAGGCGCGGGATATTTTGGGGAGACAGGTTCTTTTAATATTCGAGGACGAGGAAATGGCCCGTCCGATCATCGCGGGATTTGTTCGTGACACAATTGTTTCGCGATCGGAAGAAGCACCGGCACAATCCGAAACCTTGCGATCGGATTTCCGGTTGGAATCCGAGAAGAGTAGCACGCGTATCGAAGACGATGAAGAGGTACTCATGGTCTGCGGGAAAAGCTCGATAAAACTTCGAGCCGACGGAAAAGTGATAATTAAAGGGACAGAGATCGTTAGCCGATCCTCCGGAGCTAACAAGATCAAAGGCGCGTCGGTTAACATTAACTAAATCAAAGAAATCGAAAAATGGGCGTCACAGTCGGCGTCAATAATTTATCAGTTGTCCATGCCGACAGCGGCGGCATAACGACTGCCTTTCCCGATGTCTGTAAAACTCCAACACCGGGAGGCCCGGTTCCGATTCCTTATCCTAATATTGCGAAGTCATCTGACACGGCCCAAGGCAGTTCTTCAGTAAAGTGCGATGGGAATCCGATTTGTTTACAGGACTCCAATTTTGCAACCAGCACCGGTGACGAGGCTGGTACTGCCGGCGGAGGGGTCGTGTCCGGCAAGATAAAGGGCAAGGCAGAATTCGTTAATTTTTCGTTCGACGTAAAGGTTGAAGGCAAAGGGGTGGCACGCGCGCTTGATCCGATGCTGCACAATGATAAGAACACGCCACCGTTTCCTTTGATTCAAGGCCCCATCATACCGATGCCTTCAACGCTTCAGCCGGTTTGCTACATTTGCAATAAAAACCTCTGATGGGTTCGGCACAATCAACACCTGGTCAAGTTGTAATCACTGGAATGTCGATGGTGACATCTCTCGGTTTGAGCGCACCCACGTCCTGTGCCGCTGCCCGCGCGGGACTGAGCCGGGCAATGAAACTCGATAATTATCCGGTCAAATCGAGTGACGATGGATCGATCGATGGTGTGGTTGCACACGCCGTACCGCTTTTGACGCAAGGATTCGAAGGTGATCAACGTCTGGTGCGACTTGCAGAAGCGGCATTTGCGGATTTACGATCACAGATCCCCGAATCCGTGGCAAAGAACGGACGTGTCGGCTTCTATGTTTCGATTCCGGACGTAGATCGACAATCGAAGAGTACGGGAAAAGGTCTGGAAGAGAAACTCCGGGCAGGCGACGCCGGGAACTTTGATCGAGGGCGCCCAATAAAAATTTTCCGGTGTGGAGTCGGCAGGGGCGGCTTTTCTTCCCCTGCAGCGCTACGATGGGTATCGACTGAAGGTAGTACGGGGTTCGTTGATGCTTTTCAGAAAGCGGCCGAAGACCTGAAATCGGGTGCGGTGACCTATGCGATCGTTGGAGGCGTTGATTCACTTCTGGACGAAGGAACGATTTCGTGGCTCGAGAGTACAGAACGGCTCAAGAGTCCTGATCTTCCGTCTGGTTTGCAGCCAGGTGAAGCCGCAGGCTTTATTTTGCTTGAGCATCGTGGGACGGCACGTTCGCGCGGCGCGCGGGTAGCGGGATCGGTCGTGGCGGCTTTCATCGGGAAAGAAGCGAACACCCTTTTTTCTGGAGAACCGTCAACGGGAGTCGGTTTGGCCAAAATTCTGAAGGATGCTTCGGACCCAGTCTCGTCGACTCAAGAGAATCCGTTTTGGGTAATCAGCGACCAAAACGGCGAAAGCTATCGAGCCTTTGAATGGGGAAACGCCTTATTCCGATTGAGCGCCATGAAAGGGGAAACTCCTCCTTTGTCGACATGGTACCCCGCCGCGAGTTTTGGCGATACCGGCTCTGCATTTGGAGCGGTCGGTACGTGCCTTGCCTTGACCGCTTTTAGCCGAAAATACGCGCCCGCCACACGCGCGGTGCTCGCCGGTTCTTCCGAATGGAGCACCCGGGCCGCTATTGTGCTTGAAGGTCCTGAACCACAAAGTTTCTAAACAATCGTTCCATGGCCGGTCACTCAGAAGGAATCAAGGTCAGCGAGTTTTGCGCGTTGCGAAAAGATAAATGCCCGTGCGGAAATGAGTACCAAACGGTGTGTACAGAAGCAGTGACCAAATGGAGCACATACACATTTTGGCAGGGCCGGAAAATGGGTGTAGCAAAACGACCCGAAGCACATCACGTGCTTTGCATCGCGAGCGTTACAGAATTTCTCGCGATCAAAGAGAGCATCAAGAAAATTGTGGAACAGACCAAGTGGTGTATCAATGCGAAGACCAATATGTTAGCCATGCCCCTTTGGGGGCACACGATCAAATGGTACTGCAACTTGGCGGCAGGCGGCGCGTTGACCGGAAGTCCAGCACCCCCGCCATTTCAGAACATCCCCCAACACGATTACGACCATAATTCAAAAAAGGGATATACATATGAGGTCTCGCAGGCGATGAACAATCTCGCGCAGTCCATAGAGGAACAGGCAGAAGAAAACCACGACGCGCCCGGGGATAATTTGAAAAGCCGCCTGGACAAACTGTCTGAGCAGTTTAAGACGACGTTGGATCAACGTGGCTCCACCCGGAGCAAAGGAACACACCAAGCCTGGCAGGATGCGGCAAAAGAAGCGCAGTCCGCAACCGGAGGCACAACTTCAAAATGGTATCTTCCGTTTTCCATGGCTGACGATGGTGCCGTCGAGGAAAGGACTTTTCCTGCCCCCGGAATCGATAGTACGCTAGCAAATAAGATCCAAAGGCTAGTCGCAGCTTTGGGAAAATGGGGATAACATGAAATCGAATTTTCTTATTTGGACCGACAGAGCCGTGAAACATGCCTGCGCGCTTCATAAGTTGAGCGGCGTCGCAAAGGAATACCAGTTTCGAAAAGGCATATCAAAGGCGGAAACATTCGGTAGTGAAGCCTCGTTCAACATGCACCCCGACTTTCCCAATGACACTTTATTAACCGACAATCTGCTGAACGCCTATCTGCTCATCGTGGGTTCCGGTCGTCTTAAAGCATTTTTTGAGGAACGGGCGACACCGAACGTCGAATATCTTCCCGTCAAAATCATCGATCATAAAGGAAAGATCGCCAGCACCGAGTACTCGATCATTCATCCGCTCGATCCGGTGGATTGTATCGACCAGGAAGCGTCCCAAGTTCGGTGGCACGAGTTCGACAAGGGTGTCATTGATGGCGTGAAACGGCTCGTCATCGATGATTCAAAGGTGGATCCGGCTCGATTGATTTTCCGGTTGAAATCATTTTATTGGGCGACTTTAGTCCGCCGTGAAGTCGCCGACGCTATCGATGCCGCCGGATTTACAGGAATTAGCTGGGTGGATCCCTTGGAGTTCTCGCATTAGGAAATACCAGCGAGTCTGACCCTTAATGAAGCTTGAGGAATACGGAGAAAGTTTGGCGTACGAAACTGCATTCTGGATGCAGGGCTTCACGAATCCGACTTATCCTTTTGAAGAACTGGGAAGGCTAAGCTTGGAAGTCTCAGAAAAGCTTCGTGCTCTTGCTATTATTGTTCTCCTGACTCAAGGCGAACCGGATTACTATTTCCATAACTTGATTCGAAGCGGGAAAGCTCGCGAGACGTATCTTACAAAAGTGCATCAACTTGGTCGCTTCGAAGATCACGATTATTGTTCCGGACGCTACGAAGCGTTCGTCGACTCGGTTGCCTCCGGTGATCTAGTGCTCGCCCGCAGCATTTCTTCGCTTTCGCCGTCCACATTTCGCCTGCATCACGAGTATGAGGATGACTACGCTTACGCACAAATTCTCCACCGGTTCGTGCAGCAGGCTCCATCTGATGAGGAAATCGATCAACTTCTCGCACGATGGAAAGCGTATGCCGAGGATAAAGCGGGCGCCCGGTTTCTGGTCTGTCGCGCGTTGAACGATCGCAATCAGAGCGATTTCGATGACGCATTCGCAACGCTTCTGCTGGAGCGGGATATGAAAATCGAAGCGAATAAAGCGCGCGGTCAACTGGAAGAGCCGCACATTGTCGCTCAACGCAGAGTGTTCGTCGAAGGTTTGGCCCTGATCCGTTTAGCCGAGAGACGGGGGTTAGCGACAGAATCCGAATATCGATATTGTCCCTCTTTGGCTCGGACGTCGATGGAGACCCCTTTTCCGGGTGAGTAGCGCGGATCAGTTCAGCGCCTTCAGCGTATGCGGCATCCAAAGATAGAAAACAATAGCGGACTCGAGTTCGACGCCTTCCCCCTAGCCGACAAAGAGGGTCGTCCAACCATGGTGTGTGTCGTCAAAGGGACGTTCGAGATCTCAAAAAATGGAAGTCTGCAACTCGCCACGAAACAAGCTCCCATCAATGTCTCGGGCGAATACTGGGGGGATCCGGAGAAATCCAGTTACAAGTATGAACCAGAATGCGCGATCTTTAAGGCTACTACAGACGTGGCTCTCCTCGGTTATGCATACGCGCCTAAGAGTCGAACGACGGAAGTGCAAGTTTCGTTACGAGCCGGTCCGGTGGAAAAATCGGTTCGAGTCGTGGGGGACAGATTCTGGATAAAAACACTCGGCAGCGTCGGTGCGTCCGACCCACAGCCTTTTGAACGGATCCCGCTTCAATATGAACGCGCGTTCGGAGGATGGGACCGAAGTGATCCCGATCCGAAGAATCATGCGTTCGAACCTCGCAATCCTATTGGGATTGGGTTTCGATCGAGGAACGGGCGTTTCCAGGAAGGTGTTTCATTGCCTAATCTCGAAGATTCACGCCAACCGTTGCGCCGTTACGGCTCAACCGTGCCGCCGGCTGGATTTGGTTTCACTTCCCCCAATTGGGAACCACGAGCAAAGTTCGGGGGAACTTACGATAAGAAATGGACAGACGAGCGGATGCCGTTGCTCCCGCTCGATTTTGACTACCGATATTTTAACAGCGCTTCCGAAGGGCTGATCGCCCCAGAATATTTTCGTGGCGACGAAAACATACTCGTTGAGAACGCTTCACCGGGTGGTCGGCTCGCGTTTCGCCTACCGGGGTATTCCCCGCCGATGATCGATGTCGAATTGCAGGGAGCAAAACACTTTGATCTGGAAACCCACCTGGACACTGTCATCATTAACGCGGAGGAGCGAGTGCTGTTCCTTCTTTGGCGCGGCAAGCTTTCACTGAGCCGGGGAATGGAAGAGCTGGCAGGAATCCAAGTGCGTGCCATGCAAAAATCCAGCGTTCGAGTGGGCACTTAACGTAAACAATCGGAACGGATGGCTACTTCGTACCGCGTATTTCTAATCGAGCTCTATCAGGAGTATCTCGCCGAGGCTTCGTTTTTCTATGAGCGGCGCCGGAACTCGATTCGCGATCACGTGTCCACGTGGACAGGACTGGCTTCACTTGAAAACCGTCTTGAGACGCATCTTGACGGTTTGATAGTAGGCGGCGATCTAGCTCTCGACGTTTGTCTTCAACAGGCGGAGGAGGGGGATTTCGGGGAACTTTATGCGGCCGTTTCAGTCTTTTGCCGTCATCAACGAATGGACCTTGTTGATGCTGTTCTCAATAAACTCGACTCGGGCGAAATCTCAAAAATTGAAGCGGCCGCTGACGCGATCAAACATGAAGCGCCGCCGGAATGGCGTGAAGAGCTGATCCGAAAATTTAAGGCTGGCGGAACCCCGGTAATATTGAACGTTCTGGCGCGAGTGTTGGGTTGGCGAAGATGGGAAAACAGCAATGAGCTTGCCGCTGCCCTCAACCAATCAGAGCGATCTTGCCTTCCGGCGATCCTGTGGGCTACGGGACGTTCCCGGATCCTGTCCAGAAGGTCGATCCCTTTTGACTTGCTTGGCGATGGCGACGCGGCCGTTTGTTTCGCGGCAGCTGTCGCGTTGCTTCGGCGCGGCGAGTCGCAGGCGCTTAGTTTTTTGCTGCGAAAATCGGCTTTGCCTGGGTGGGCCTATATCGTTGCCGGTCTGGCCGGCGGGAAGTCGGTTGCGGAATTACTTCTTAAGCAGAAGCCTGCGGCAAAAGCGCAGGGCGATTTGCTAATCGCTTTGGGCCTGCTCGGCGCTCCATCCACCATATCGTATTTGATCGCTCAGTTGGCCGTCCCGGAGCTCGCTCAGGTAGCCGCGATGTCGCTCCAGACGGTCACCGGAGCTAAACTTTGGGAGAATCTCTTCGTTCCGGAAATGATCGATGAAGATGAATCATTCGATCACGAAAAAGTGCATCAGCCAAATGGAGGGATTGCGTTTCGATCTGACGGGAAACCATTTGGCAGTAACGAACGCCGACTCTCGTCGGATCCGCGCAAATGGAGCGCTTGGTGGTCAGCGAATTCGCGGAAGTTCGACCCTGCTTTGTGCTACCGCGACGGTCAACCAATGAGTCCCAGACTTTCTCTTGCGTCCCTTGCGTCCGAGGAGACGCCAAATCGTATCCGCGCGCTGGTGACTGAAGAATTGGCGATTCGATATGGTTGCGACGTCCCGTTCGAAATGGACATGCGTATCGCCGACCAGAAACAGGCGATCGCCAAGATCCGTGACTGGGTGGCAGCAAACGGGGTGCGCTTCCGGGAGGGAGGCTGGTACTTTGACGGAAAGCTAACTTAGGGTCGTCTGCGCGGGACGAGCCCCAAGGTAGCGCAGGCATTCTGCCCGCGCCTGCTGGGAGCCGAAACACTCAACGGCAAGTAGCTAACAAAAAGCGACGCTTCAATACAATCGATGTTGCGTGACCTGGCGAAGTATCTCCGTTCCGGGCCGCCGGAAATCCGAACCTCTGTGCCCTTCGCGCCTTGTGGTCAATGCAATCCTCTGCGTCCTCCTCCGTGTCTCCGTATCTCTGTGGTGAGCCGTTCACGGGAAAGGCTCGGCGACCGGTGAAAATATAGGCCGAAGTTGTAAGAAACTTGTTCCGAACGGCCGCTAATCATGCATAATGCTGGCTCTTTGTCAGCTTCCTATGAATTTGATTTCTGATTCTCTAATGGCCTTTCGTGCCGGCCAATTGAGCACGATATCCAGACGTTTGCTGGTTGGATCAATTATGGGGTTGGGAATGCTAATGGCTGGGTGCGCCGGGTTAACCGGCCCGAATGGCCTTGGCCATTATGTTCTTGTCGTTTGCAAGCTTGCACCGGACCAAAAATTGGCCGGTCAAAATCGCGCGAACGGATATTTTACAGACGTTGCCGCCGGCAAGAGAGCCAGGCCCGCGGGGCGCTACGTTGCGATTCAAACGCTCAATCCGAACAAGAAGCAGGAGGCAAAATATACGCAGGCAAAAGCAGCAGCTCAGAAAAAAGCTGAATCGAACGGACAATCTCTCGGGCCCGAATGGGTTGACCCGTCGCAATTGCATTGCGTGATGGTGTTCGATGTGGTCACGCACGAATCGGTTGGCACAGACTGTTACGTGGTCGCCGAATTACCAAAGCTTGGTGAAAAATCCACGTTCGATACTTTCCCAGCCGAATTTGTAGCCACTTCGACCGAGTTCGTTCCGTAAGATTTGCGAGCCAGCGCAGTTTTGCAGTTTGAAAGGGAGGAGCCACGTGGGACTGTTGGGGATAGTCAGTACGCCGTCACACTATGGACCTCTCTTTGGAGTCTGCCAAAGCGATCACGCAATACTTCGGGGCGTGCGGTTACACGGAAGAAACCCTGAACCGGCTGGGTCTTTCCGGCCTGCCCCGGAGTGCTCTTTCCAAACTCTCCAAATTGGAGTGGCCGATCGATGTGAGCTCGGAACTCGATCTCTTGGTCCGGTTATTCTATTTGGGCAAAGCGGTTGCTCTCGATGCGGTCCAGAAATTGATCCCGCCGAACGTACTGAATACGCTGCTGGAACTCGAGCTCTTGCAGCGAAACGGGGAGAGATTACAAGCCGCTTGCACGTTCGAGAAATTTGACGACCTCTTGCTAGCCTTCGATTCTCGCCAGCGGTTTCACGCGCATGCGGAGGACCTGGTGCTGGGATTAAACTCGACGACTCGGCTTTTGAATAATTGCCGCATCGATTGTCTCGGAGGCAATTTCCTGGATTTGGGTACCGGCTGTGGCACACTCGCGTTGGCTGCGGCACCTCTTGCCGCAAAGGTCACTGCGACCGATATCAATGGCAGGGCGCTGCGCTTTGCTCGCATCAATGCGGCGTTGAATGGGATTAGCAACGTCTCGTTCCTGCTTGGAGACCGTTTCGAACCCGTTGCCGGACGGAGATTCGAATCAATTGTCAGCAACCCGCCATTTCTTCTGGCGCCCACAAGCGGCCTCCTTTACACCGAGAACAAGATCGACCTGGACGGATTCGTCGAATCGCTGGCACGAATCGCTCCCGAATATCTTGAGGAAAATGGCGTGTTCCAGATGCTCTGCGAATGGGCAGAACTCGACGCTGAGCCCTGGGAGATGCGTTTGCGAAGCTGGTTTGAAACTTGCCGTTGCGACGTGCACATCTGGTGGGGTTACCGGTTCAGCATTGCGGAGTACGCGCGCAAACGAGCCATCGAACAGGGGGAACTCGATCCGGAATCCGTTGGCCCCTCCTTTAGTGAGAAAATCCGATATCTGAAGGATCGACGGGTGAAATCGATCTATGGAGGGTTAATTACCTTACGACGCAGATCTGGCGAAAACTGGTTTTGGATCGAGGAGATGCAACAGCGCCCGAGCGCCCCGATTGGCGAAGCGCTCCGGGAGAGGTATTCGACCCGAGATGTTGTGGAGTCGAACAATGAAGAGAGACTCTTGATGAGCCGCCCGAGGTTTGCGCCGGAGATCCGCCTGATAACCGAGTCCGTGCAACGGACGGGCGCCTGGACCGCTGAACGTAGCTACCTCGAGAGGACCGGCGATCTGCCTGCTAAGCTGGTCCTGGACACCCTCCTGGCGAAATTGGCAGCCCGATTCGACGGCTCCGAGACTTTAGGAACGCTTCTGAAGGAATTGGGATTGGAACACAATGTTGCGATGGATCAAGTAATCCCGGAGGGATTGCGTATTACTAAAGTGCTTGCAACGAAAGGCCTGATCCTGCTCGACTAAGCTATATCGTTCCCGAAATTTTTTGCGAGCGATGGAGCGGTTGGCATGAACGTCGAAACGATCCTCACCAATATTGCGATTATTTTTCTGACTGTGACGGTCTGGAATTATTTGCAGCAGGCGGGACAGCTCACACCAGCCAGGAGAACCTGGCTTACAATTGCGGGTATCTTCGCAGCGGTCAGCCTTTTTCTGCGAGTCCTGGGACGATAAGACTATTGGGCATCGGTGTTTTGCCGCGGATTGGGAATGTGGAATCATCCCATCGGGTAATGGGCTTATGGCGCGGGCAATGACACATTGTGGGAGCGGGCACCAAGCTGAAGAACAGCTGAATCAGAGTTTGACCGGGAGAAGGATGTTTCCAGAGCGACTATGAAAATAAAGATATGTCTAACCAGTCTGCCGGCCGAAGGAACTTTCAGGATCGCCATTAGCCATGGCCAGGTGCCGTTAGAAGACGGCAGCTGTCCCGTTCTCGTCGCGGATTCAAGCACTCGGAAGGATCTCTCTTCCGGCTCTGTCCAAGAGAAATCGCCTGACGATTCCGAGATTGGACCTTTCACGCTAGTCCCAGGGGAATGCGCTGCATGTTATTGGCCAAGTGAGGCGGACGATGAAACCGTTGCCGTTTGTACGGCCAATAGCACGAACTCGGGACCAGGTGTGATAGAGCTCGACCTATATGCCGGCTGAATTCCGACGGGCCGTCTGAAAGAGGTGAACAACTATGACGAAGAATTGCATCACCGGCAACGCTTTGCTGCCGATGATTCTGCTCTGTTCTTTGCAAAGCGTGAACCTGGTTGCACAGCCCGGGCACAGCCCGGTTATCAATAGAGAGAATAGTTTGACCCAGACAGTTTTTCACGGAGCAGGAAATCCATATAATTCTGAGTCTTCAGCAGGGGGCGGTGTTTCGCCGGATGCATTCGCGATGGGTCTGCGGAGAATCGACGCGCCGCTTCCATGGCGATATAACATTGTTGCTACGGTTTTCTGGGTCGGCGAACAAGCTTCGCAGCAGAATCCAGTTTCAAATCTCCAGAGCGCCTGGGACGCGGACTGGATCGCGCACTATGGAGGAGAGGATGATCCGATTTTGCGGCTGGACTTTATGCCGTTAATCTTTATTCCGCAGCTCAATCCGTTTTACGTGGCATTGCCGTACAATGATGTTTCCGAGCATCACACGAAACTGGATGCCGCAAAGTTTATCCCTTGGTTCAATTCGGCATTCGTACGGGATGGTGAATCTGTCTGTAAAGGGCGATGGGTCGCAATCCGACATGGGAAACGGGTCTGTTACGCTCAATGGGAGGACGTCGGACCTTACGAGACTGACCACTGGCAATATGTCTTCGGAAGCGAGCGCCCGCATCCGAATGCGAATCGTGACGCCGGGATCGACGTCAGTCCAGCGGTTCGAGATTACCTGGTGCTAACCGGTATGGATGAGTGCGACTGGAAGTTTGTCAATACATGGGAAGTCCCAAACGGCCCTTGGGCAATTTATGGAAACGACAACACGGTGGCGCGTCTCAGAGCGCGACTAAGGAAGTCGAACTGGAAGAGCTCGGCTACCGGGCGGGAAGTCAAGGCGGTTACGACGAATTAGACAAAAGAGTTATTCCTCCTGACGAAGGTTTTTGATAGCAGTTTTATTACCATGCGGAGTCCAAAGCGACGGTTAGTAGCAAGGTTCGGTGCACTGTGTACGGGACTCGCAGTGATCGTCCTAACCTTATTTGCAATTTCTGCGAAGGCGCAGGAAGGGGAAAGTGTCTATTGGGTCAATCCTGTCTCCGGACAGACCAACAATGGGGATTGGGCTGCTGCGGAGAATTGGACGACCCTTGCACCACCCGACAATTTCGAGAGTACCGCCTCTGGGCCACCGACGGCGAATGAAACTGCGGTTGTCGGAAACGCTCCTCCGGCAGTGGTGCAAAATCCTGGTGCCACGGCCGATCTCCTAATCATCGAAGCAAGTCCGACGTTTTTTGGGGCGTCTCAACCCGGCCAAGTGATTGTCTCAGGCGCGGGCGCCTCATTGACCCTATTGGGGAATGCAATACCGGTCCCGCCGCCGGAAGAGGGAGAAGTGCTGATATTCGCCGCGGCGGCAACAACAGCGGATCCTCCCTCTCTCGAAATCCTGCAGGGATCGCTCACGGTTGAGAACGGTGGAACGGTCAATGCCCAGGGGGTAACGATTAGCAACGAGGGTCAGCTCAATATTGGCGCTGGCGGGACTGCCGGCACCTTTAACGCGACAACGATCGCGAATAGTGGTGTCATCAATTTTAATTTTACGGATCAAACGACTCTGAGCGCAGCGGTTTCCGGTACCGGGACCCTCACGAAGCTCGGGGCAGGCACGCTTACACTAACAGGAAATAACACCTATTCAGGCGGAACGACGATCAACGGTGGCACGGTCATCGCCAATTCGGCAAACGCATTCGGTTCGGGACTGGTCGTAATCAATAATGGGTCAACGCTAGATAACTTTGGAACGATCAGCGCACCGATCGGTTCCACGGCCGGTGGCGCAAATCTGATCAACGAATCGGGCGCGAAGATTGTAGGGAATATCGCTTTTGGGAGTTCGGCTAGCAATGTCACGGTATATACGGGAAGCGCCATCAATGGGAATCTGAATTTGGGTACCAACTCCGGCAGCAATTTGATTCTGAACGGGACCGGAACGGCAACCCTGTCTCAGGCTATAACAGGGACGGTTACAGATGCCGGATCTTTGACTAAACAGGGATCCGGGACCTGGATAATTAACACACCGACAACTGCGGCGACAGCAGTGAATGTCAACCTCGGGACGTTGCAAGTTGATTCGAGTTTGGCGACAGACGTTGTCAATGTGCAGGAGGGCGCGACTTTGAAAGGAAGGGGCGTGATTAACCTGGGCGAGGGTACTGTTTTTCTCGCCGGTGTGCTGGCGCCTGGCGATTCGCCCGGAACCCTGACAATTCAAGGCAACTATACGCAAACCTCGACAGGGTCCTACAATGTCTTGATTCTTTCTCCAACCAACTTCACGCAGCTAGTTGTAACCGGGCACGCGACTTTGGCCGGCACGTTGAGGCTGACGCTAGGGAGTGGTTATGTGCCCGTGCCCGGTACTCAGTTTGCCATCTTGACCGCGGCGAAAGGCATCACCGGTCAGTTCCAGAATTTTATCGGTCCGCAAGGGCAAGTTTATCGCGTCACGTATAACAATGGATCGGTGGAATTGGTTTCCGGTCCGGCTCCTTCTCCCAAAAAGGCTATCCCTCCGGGATTTAATCTATCCGACGGCACCCCGAGCAGCACAACCGCCATCATGGCAAACAGCATGTTCTACGGTTTCGGGGGACTATCTGAGGAAATGGCCAGATCTGACAATGATAATACCGTGAGTGTATCGTTTGATGGTGGAACGTTCGATTTCGAGGGACACCACGGTGAAGAGTATGGGTTTCCGATCACTGGCGGGTTCAAAATTACTGATCGGGTGAGGTTAGAATACCAGATTCCGCTCGAGTATGTGCAGATCGCGAACACCGGCTTGTTCGAAACGGGTCTGACGCTCGATCTGCCGGTTAAAATGATCATTCCGAAACCGGATCAACCATTCTCCTGGGATATGACACCTGCGGTTGCAGTTGCCGCTGCTGGAAGCAGAGAGATTATCGGAGCGGGCGCTTTAACAAATACCTTCGCGTATCGTTTTCCTGCATTTACCCTGACCTACGGGAATTATATCAGCACGTTCGAAGGGGATACACTGAGTGACGATGACGAGCAGTTTCCGATCGGAGTCGATCAACGAATACTAAAGAATGGTCTTAAAGTGACCATCCCTTTTGGAAAGGGGTGGGTGGTAGAATTGTACGGTATTTATACGGAGTTTCTGCGGACTGCTCCCGTCAGTTCTTATGTCACCGCTGGATTCGAATTGGGCCGCCATTTTGTTTGGAATGTGGAAGGCAAGGATGTGGATTTGGGGTATTTGAGTTTAGGGCTCTACACAGAGCAGGGTAACCGATACAGCGCCGGCCATTTTCGAGTCGGATCTGCGTGGAGATTTTGAGACGAGAGGGAGCATGGTTCGAACGGCTCACAAGTATTTCAAACTTGTGATCAGTCTGTTGGCTGAAAATGAAGCAGCACCCCGGTGCGCCTCTTGAATTAAGCACGGAAAAGTCTATGGATTGGGTCGAATCTTAACAATGCAGGCGGCAGGCGGATAGTTCTTCTCGACCTCCAGCGCGGTATTCCGTGGAAGTGGATTATCCAACACCAGTGCATATTCCTCCTGTGACGCATCGTCGCTCTGAGCTGCTTGCAGCACCTGATTCCATTTTGGAGTCAGTTCCCAGGTAGTCCCAGGCATTTGCAGAAAAGGAAGCGTCCAGGAGTTCTCTCCAGCCACGAGAAACCATCTCCCGCTACCGTTTGCGGCTTTACGGAATGTGACCACGTCGTCGTACACGGGCTTCATCTCCCACCTTTGTAAAAAGCTAAGGTCAGAGCGCGCAAAGAAACAGTTCCAGAAATCAAGAGGCCGGCGTTGTCCGCAATGAAGTGGAACCGAGATGACCGACCACAGAACGGCGATGCCGACTACTGCCTGAGTCCACGAGCTATCTCCGGAGGAACCGAAGACCAGGATCGCCAAGGCGACACCGAATAGGATGAAACTGATGCAAAGGAACCTGGCATTCCAGGGCATCCAGGCGACCCCGGTGCCAATGAACACCATGAAGGCGAATCCAAGGAGCACGAAAGGCCAAGGCGATCTCCTTAGTTTTGGTAGCCAGATGAGAACCGCTGCGACCACGAGCGCGATGAATCCAATCAGCCCATAGTCTGACCCGGAATCGGACCCATCCTTTAGAAAAATCATGGTCGCGTCGTTGTAATCCGTCCTGTAACCGACGTTGGTGAGACCCAAGTGACCGAGCAGATTCCGGCAAATATTTTCTAATATCCGAGGGAATCCGGAGCGGCAATCGATGCCGTCGATTCCGGTCGAGACGGAGGAAAGATTGTATCGAACAATATTGGCAGCGGCTCCCTGGATTCCATCCCGATTCATTTGCGGCTGAACAAATCCGGGTGGGCCCATTGCGTTGCCAAAGATACGCGAACTTAGAATGTAGGTTTCGATGCTGCAAAAGAATGGAAGAAGAAGTAGAAAAAACAGCGCGAATCGGAGTGCTTCCTTCAGCGATTTACGCATCAGCCAAAGGGTCGAGATCGCGAGCACCGCGGATATTGGAGGTGCCGACGTTTTGCAACCTGCGGTAAAAGCCAGACTCAACGCAGCGGCAAAAAGATAAAATCGATTTCCGCGCATTCGGAACCGAACAACTGCGTAAAGCCAACAGCCTGCTCCAAATGCCACGGCGATGTCCGTCGACGTGGCGGTCGCCTGCAGCATCACGGTCGGCATGGCGAGCACGATCAGGACAGACCAGAACGCAGGCTTTCTGCCGTACTTCGCAGCAACTAGCTGAAAGATGATGACCAGAAGCGCGATAAACGCAAGAAAGCTTGGAAGCGCGAACCCCCACCCAAGCTTGAGAAAGAGGTAGTGGACGGCATCGAACGTCCACGGGAAAATGACTTCGCGCACCGAATTCCAGGAAGCCGATTGCCAAAAACCGGCTCGCTCCGCGACGCATAATCGCGCGAGGTGATAAACCTGGGAGTCGAGGTTGGTGACCGGTAATGCAATTGCGAAGAGGCCCCAATAGATCAGAACGCTGCCGATCAGCATCTTGAGAAAATCCTCCGTGAATAAAGGCGGTCCCGGCTTCGCCTTCAATGCCTCATCAGCCATAACCGAGAAATGAGGGAGAGGGCCGAAAGTGCAATCAGAATCACAAACGGCAAATTCTCAAGCTTTAAACTTTCTTCGACAATCGCGCGAAATCGCCTCTTCATCTTTTGGCTGACATCACCTTAACGCGAAAATAATGGAAGCACGTGTTCGCTTCGCCTAATGAGATTGTCGGGCTTGTGCGTACGGTTTTTCGCCTTACACCTGACCCGGTATCAATTGAGCGATTTGTTCCTTGAACGGGTCGGAGAGTTCGCGGATGGCTTCCAGATCGACCAATTCAATGAAGGCGTTGATTCCGGAAAGCTCCGTTGCGGTGGCTATAACCGTTTCTGGAGGAACGAACGTCGGGACTTGTGATTGGACGACAACCACTGGGAGTCCGCTGAGGCCGGGATGAGTATCTATGCGGACATCGTACCGCAACTCGCGGATCAGCGTGGTCAATCCTCCGCTGCGCGCAATCAGCGATTGCATCACCAGCATGTTCACAACGAACTGACGAAGCTGATCAATGCCACGTCGATCTTGTCTTCGAGAAAAAGCTTGAATCGCCTGCGGAACAGAATAACCGGGTCCGTAGGACAATATCCATCGTGTGGGAGAGGTAAACGCGACGACTCGCTTTCCGGAGTCCGTGGAAATCTCTCGGGAGTACTCCCAACGCTGAATCTCGGGTTTGGAGCCAATCTCAGAGAGCCAATCGGCTTCAAATTCCTTTGCAAAATCGAACGGCTTGCCCGGTAATCGCCGGTAATTATCCTGAAGTTCTGCCAATGCTTTGTCTGCGCCGGGCACGTCGAATTTTGAGCCGGCAAATTTTCCCAGGATTCGCTCAGGCACCAGGAGTGAGCGTAGCGTATCGAGATAACTCAATAGCCGCTTCTCAAGAAAGTCAGAAACGGCCTGCGTACTCTTTCGAGCAGTGGCTAGTTTTTCGAATGAGAGATTCTTGGTCGGCGATAAAAAAAGGTGTCTCCGCCATGTGGTCTACCCTGACAAGATAATTCAGACAGACTAGTTTCGAAGGACCCAACTTTCCAAGAAAAATGTTATAGCACCCGATACAGATCGCGCGCTGCGTGCAAGATGCGTCGTATTTTGGGTTCTGGGGACCCCCCGAGGCTTGCCAAGTTTTGCGCGTTAGCGATTGAACAAACTCGTCCACCAGGAAGAGCGTTGCGGCGACGTGACGGTAGTCTGTCCGAGGTTGATTGCTTGCAAAAAATCTCTGGCGGCGGGTACCGCCTTGCGCCGTTCCGTTTCACTAACCTGAAGCCAACTGGCAGGAAGCGCCGTCTGATTTGCTCGAAGGCAGAAAAAAATCGTTGTCGATCGGCTCGCCGACAATGAGATCAATCCAGGGTTTTCCATTGGCCGCAATTGCGAGACAGGGAGGACTCGTTGGAAATCCGAGTGCGGCAAAGTAGGCAGACCAGAAACTCAGATTCTTTCCTGGTCCGGATAGGATCGAGGCCATTCGGAAATGTGATCCATTGTATCGTACGGATTCATGTGGACCGCGTTGAATCTTGGTCTTGAGAGCGGCCGCGAGCATAACCAGTTCCGGAAGAATCGAGCTTTGCTGAGATTCCGTCATCCCGGTTAAGGTCTGGGGCCCGACATCGGAGCGGATTAAGTGGAAGAGTTCGACTTCGAAGTGGGTGACCAACTCGCGAAATTCTGCCGGCGTCTTGGCTGACTTGGATTGCAAGCCGATCTGATCGATCGGGGCAACGAGTTGTTCGATGGCCTTCCAGGCTTCGGCCTCTAACTGAGCGCAAATGATCATTGGGAACCGAGTTCTCCCTTTGCCATCCGAAGAAGCCCAGATTCCACCAGCGATTGTTTGACCTTTTCGGCTCCAACAAAAACGATGGTTGAACTCGATAGCGTTGCCGGACTTCTCAATCTGATCCCAGGCGCCGGAGGCTAGGTGGTTCGCGATTCCTTGTGAGTAGAGGAGCTTTTTAGTTAGTACCAGCGTTTCGGTATCGAGCCCAATATCGTCGATATGATCGTCCCAAGCAGGATGCTTCCCGAAACCGGCTACGTGAATTTTACCGTTGAGCGGTTCGCGAAGAAAGACCTTTGGGAATCGCGTCATGGCCCGGTGAAATCTCGGAGACCCAGGCTATCGACTGTCGGCCACGACTCGAGAGCCGGGAGGGGCGACTCGAAGGTAATCTGAACCCAGACAGCGGTCGGTTCTCCAGGTCGGAGTGAGACACGCCACACCTGACCGATGTCTACGGGCTTCCCTCCAAATCTCCCGATCATTCGCAGAGCTGACCAGTTCTCGCCACAATCGACGACTTCAGACGCGCCACCAGTCGGTGTGTGAAAGACGAAAAAATGAAAAGCAGCATCGATGGAATATTTGCCGAGCGATGTATCCGCGGGTGCGTCGATCGGTAAGACACCGCTCCCGCGACGATAGGGCTTGGACTTGCCACCATCGACGAGCATGATCCCGTTCCAGTTGCGTGGATCGTAAGGAAGCGTCGGTTCAGGTGTCGGCGTCGGTTTGTCACCGGTAAATAACTGGCTCAGGATGGAACGGCGCGGCGGCGTCGGGGGAGGAGTTGGCGTTGCCATCGGAGCAAGATTGGGTCCGGACAATTGCCGTTGTGCCTGGCCATTCAACAGCGTGATAGAAACCGTCGAAACCGAGCCGTCCGGTTTCAGGATCGTGTCGCATAGCGCCGACAACGGCGAGAGACCTTTTGCCATGTCCGTTAAGCCCTGTCGTGACGGTGGTGGCATAGCATTGAATGTATCGGTCTGAAGATCTTTGCGGATCGTGTTAATCACAACCTTGATCTGTCTAAGCTGATCGACAGTCATTGTGAGATTGTCGGGGCCGGGAGGCCATAGCAGCGGGAATCGGACGTAAGTCCGCAGCAGACCTTTTGCTTGCTTCAAATAACTGGCGACAAAAATGTCGCGCTGCACCTCTTCGTCCCGCCGGAGAAGATAATTGCATGTTGCCACGAATGGTTCTTTAAGCTTGCCCGGATAATCTTCGACCTTTGCGCTAAGTGCTACGAGTGCACTTTTAAGCAACTCAAACGGTTTCCAGCCCATGCCAATCAATTTCATGGCCGGGCTGTACTGATATTGCGGTGCACCTGCGCGGCATTCCCGGTACAAATTCCACCGGGCAAGATAGCTCGCTTGCTGATCTGCCACCGGCGCAAAAATCGCATCGTCGACCGCCTTGAACTCGTCCAGTTGCGGCTGGTTGATGGCACCCGCAACTTGAGTTTTCAATTGATCGGAGATGTCGGTCAGTTTCGATTTAATCTCTCGCAAAAGTGCTAGTTTGGCGTCGTCTTTTGGCAGGGCTTGGAGAATGTTGGTAAGCGCGTTGCCGTTCGGGTTTTGGGTTGGCAAGACTCTTTCGATATCAGCTTGGATTGCGGCAATCTGCCCGAAACGCGATTCATTTCCTAACGTGAGATTCTGGTACGCCCCGACAAGCGTTTCGGGTCCACCCGCGAACACTCCGGCCCGCCGAAGATCCGCCAATTTTTCTTCCATCGCGATTTTCGCGGTGTTCAACTTATCAAACATGATCGAGACAGCCTGATCGCTGGCGGCCGGGTCGTCTTTAATCCCTGTTTTGGTGGAAAGATCGGTTTCGACCTGCTGGTACTGCTTTGCAAGCGTCGAAAGTTGAATCAGCGCCTGCAAATTGCCGGCTCGATTTTGAATCTGTTCCCGAGCGCCGGCTAGCAAGTGGTCAAGTCCGACCCGGATCGCACTGTTCTCTGCAAGCGTGGAACCCCCGCTGCCCCAATCGAGTGGCCATTTGTCACGGCCATCTGGATTCTGGGTGTAGGTCCAGTTCATGATGTCGACAAGCCGCGGTTCGTTTGGCCGGTCCGCCACATATTCGATTAAAGGCGCGAGAAAATTCGTTCCGGGAGCGTTATCAGCAGATTGACCGAAGTTTCGACGGAGCAGGATCTCCACATGAACAAGCGCAGCGAGCGCTCGCGCTTCGAGCGCTGCGACTTTGTCAGGTGACCTTGGATCAGGTTTACCACGAGCCGGTAGAGCAGGGTTTGGTTCGCTCATTTTCTGACGCGTCGCATCCAGGAGAGGCTTTACCACGCTGTCTTCAAACAACACTCTTTGCGCATGCTGCCGTCCCCGGTCAGGATCTGTGCCGGAATGTGCAAACAAGCTGAAAATCCAGGGTATATCCAGAGGTTTGGCAGCTAGCTCGCGGAGTGCTTCGTGGAAATCGGTAATGACAAATTCCGGGTGATGAAATTCGGCCCGCGTTTCCGCCGTAAGCCCCGGACCCACCGGTTGGTCACCGCGATATTGATACAGTGCCGTCCCAGCCGGGTCCGGCACGACGATCGGTTCCCATGTTTTTCCACGCCACCCTTCTCTCGCACGCGCCCAGAAACCGCTTTGCTCGCCGATGCTCTCCTGCAGGGAATGGAAGCCGAAAACGCCGAACACAAGGAGGCATAGCAAACCAAGTACTCCGGCACCAAAAAACAATAGCTTCCGGTAAAGCAACATCCGATCGGTGTTACTCGCGCGTGTGACAAGACCATCTTCCCGAAAAATTTTGTCGAGAAAAAGGTCTCTCAAGAAATAGGAGTGATCCCGTTCCCAGGCGCGACCGGCCGGTAAACGGTCGACCGGCAAACCCATGGCTTGAGCGAGTTCCTCGTCCAGAGCGGATCCTTCGCGCATGGACGAGGTGAAGTAGATCCCGCGCAAGAACAGAGGCCGTGAAGTCCACTCGCCGGCGACAAAAATCGTTTCCAGGTAGCGTCGCAAACGAGGTGCCAGCGCACTCAGGCTCAACGGAAAATCGTACAGCCGATCGACTTCATCGGTTCGCCGGTTGCCTGCTTCAACCGGAATCGGGTCCATCAGCAATCCGAGTCGCCGTCTGCGGAGCCGTTGTGCAATCGTTTTCAGCTGGTCCTCGAGAAGTTCCGGTCTGAACGGAGCGTCGAGCGGTGCCGGGTTTGACCATCCAAACATCTGCTGTTGGGCCCTCGGGTCATCCAGCGACTCGAAATATTCGCGGAACCCATTGATCAGATCGCACTTTGTTACGAGGACAAAGACCGGAAAGCGGACGTCGAGTTCTCGTTGGATCACTTCGAGCTGGCGAGCGATTTTCGCAGCCTTGCGCTCCATTTCCTCGGGAGAATCCTGGATTAGACTTTCGACGGGAATCGTCAACAACAGCCCGTTGACGGGACAGTTGTATCGATTCTTTTTCAGGAGCCCCAAAAATTCGCGCCACTCGCTCGTTGCGCCCGGTTCAACTTCTTCAAAAATCAATCTGCCGGCGGTGTCGAGGATGACTGCGTAATTGGTGAACCACCAATTCATGTTGATCGTGCCGCCGACACCCTGGAATTCATCCTGGAGCCCGGGCGGGAAACCGGCCTGCGAATGCCGGATCGCTTCTGTCTTGCCCGAGCCGGGTTCGCCGACGATCACATACCAGGGCAACCCGTAGAAATCTTTTCCTGCCGATTCGAACTTCTCGATCCCTTTCGCAAAGTTGCTTCGAAGATCTTCCAGTCTTCCACGCGCTGCGGCATCGACAACGCCGCTGTTTGCGCTTGCTCCTGCAATGTCGCCGCGCATGCGGGCGGCCCGGCGCTGGCGCACCCAGTAAACGAGCAGGAGATACAAAGCGACCAGCAGCCATAGACCGACAATGCCGATGGCTACTAGTAACGCCGCCTGAACCCCGAAAACGTAGTAAGTAGCGAATAGAACGACAGCTATTAAAAAGAAAATCAATAGCTTGACCCAGAGTGCCAGGCTTGCGAATGCATTAAGAAGGAAGGCTAACGCTTTCACGCGAAGATTAATTGCCGGGCGTTCACTTGGAGATCTCTTGAGAACCGATTGCAGTGAGAGAATCCGTTAATGCCAAAGAAGCTGTGTGGAAGAGGTAAATCTCGACCATCACGACGATCAGGCATAGTCCGGCGAATACGATCGCAATTCCTCCCAGCCGCGAGGCGGGGGGTTGCACCAGGTCCCGCGTATCCACGTTGAGATAGGTCTCTGGACAAATTTTCACCGTTTTGTCGGTGTCCATCGCCGTTTTGAGGCGCTGACTGATGTCAATCATCTTGCCGCGAACATATTCTGGCTGACCCGCATACCAGCCTGTGAAACCCAGACCCAGAGACGTGTAAAATACGAGGAGTCGCTGGCTCGCTTCGTCGCTTGATTCGTTCAGCGTTTCATCCAGCAGATCGAAAAACTTCTCGTCGCCGGCGAGTTCTTTCCGGTCATAGGCAAGCCGGCTGCGGTTCCAGGTGGATGCTGCCGCAAGGCCGCTTTCCGAAATCATCGAATCGACGAAAAAGATCATCGGCAACTCCAGCTTTTGCCACTGAACTTTCAATGCCGGATCGGCTTCCGCCGTAGATCGAACTTCCGCAAACAATTGTTCGATTTCAGTGCGCAGTTGGTCGTAATCAAGAAATCCTGCGCGGCTCCGGCCAATCCGGTTGAGCACGCAGATCTTGGTAAAGATGGGTTCGCAGAGTTCGAGAGGTGTCATTGCAGCTAGGCCTCCGATTTCGGGAGAGTCATATAAAGTGTCAGGTCATAATCCGCAGATTCGTTACCGGTCCATCGTACGACGGCAGAGCGCTCGGTCTGGATCTGTTGCCAGCTCCTTGCACTATCTCCTCGAAGCAATCGGAAATAGTAAAGATTCGATTGCGCCGGCAGTTCGAGCGGAGGGAAGCGCTCCTCCTTCAGAATCACGCCGCGGATCGCGCGTCCGGCCATGCTTTCGGGCATTAGTTTGAAACGATCCGGATCCTCGACAAGTTGTGCCAGCGACCGGGGATCTTCTTTGGTTCGTATACCAAGAAAATAATCGCTTGGCTTAAGGAAGTGCTCATCCGTCATGCTGGCTTTCAGAACCCCATTTGTATTGACAAACGGAAGCTTCAGGAAGCTCGGAGCCACACTGCCCCGCAGAAGTTCGCGAATCTTCGCAGTTAACTCGCTAAAACAGGGATACGGATTATCGTGTTGGTAGGGCGCCGATTGATAGAGGTCCCGGTCCGGATGCAGAGCGGCCAGGTCTCCCAGGATTTCTCTGAATTCCAGATAAATTTCGAACGGCGCTAGATTTGGCGTCTCAACGAGCGCCTCGAGCCTGGCCCCGTAACGGTTCAGTGTTTGCAGCCGTAACACCTGCTCGAATTGAATTCCTCGCATCGTGTCAATGCTGAAACCGCCTCGCGTGATCTGGAGTACAAGTTCCTGACGACTTGCTAGCACCTGTCCGCTCAGATCGCGGACCATTTCACGGAGAGTTGCTGATCCGTTCAATATCAGGCAGGGACCCACAAATTCGGGGTCGCGCCTCGGCATTCCGACTTCTTCTCCTGCTGCACGCGTTACGCGCAGAAGAGGGATCACTTCCAGATCCGATCGATCCTCATTTTCCAGCAATAGGCGGGCATTGATTCTTCGGTGGAGAATTGTTTTGACGTTCTCGCCTGTGTTCTCATCCGCCAGCTCAGTCTCGGCAACGCGATAAAGAATCTTCGCCCGCGGATCGGTGGATTGCCCCGGATTAATGGTGTTGGCCCGCGCTGCGAACCAAAGCGGTACGCCGAGATAAACGACGAACCTGCCTCGTGATTCGAAAGCTTGCTTAATGTCGACCGCTGGCAGTTCGGCGTCCCGTGGGAACAGCACTTCCTGCCCGCTCGGCATAATCGCGTGAAGGCGGTCAAAGCGTATCCGCATGTTCTCCAGGTCGTCATTGGAAATCCGTGCATCGATCAGACCGTAGGGATAAGCCCAGTTCAGACGCCGCTCGGAGGAAGAGAGCTCGACGACGCTTCGTTGGATTCGCTGCAGATGATGCGGCAGCAGAAATAATCCTTCATGCCAGTGTACTTGCATAAGATTCTAGTCTCGCGTCCAGAGCCTCAGTCCGTTCAAAGAATCAGCGGCCGCGGATTTCCGATCGTGAAATCAATTCCTCCGTGTAGGTGACAATTCCTTCCAGCATCTCCGTCTCCACCGCGTGCCCACTCAGATCGGCTGCTAACTCCAGGTACCGCCTCCAGCATTTCTGATCGATGTTCGCAATGAACCCGGGTGATTTTGATTCAACACCGGCGCGAATTTTTTCGGGAGCAAATTTTTCTAGATATTTGCGTGCGAATATCTCTCCTGCAGGCCCAACGGCAGACAGCAACCCTGCTGTGAGCTGCCTTGTTTTGTCTAGCATTTGAGTGATCTGCAGAGTCGCGACTTCACGGTCCCCTGCGAGATATCGGCCGATTGTTCGTCTGGGATTATCGCTCCCTTGATCCCGGCGTACATTCGATTTCGGGGCTACATTTTTCCAAACGTTCCATATCAAGTGATCGAGCGTCACGAACATCTCGAGCAGACCGGAAAAGAGCTTTATCAGCCGTTCTTCATCAAGCGCGTCCTGAGGAGTGATTCCAAGCTTGCCAAGCAATTCCAGCGGAAGCTCGATCCCGGCGCCATGTGCGACAAAGAGGCCTAGTGCCTGGAGCTTTTGAGCAAGCGCCGCGCGTTCCTCCTTTGAGAATTCCGATAAACGGGAAATCAACTCGTTAGCGACATCCTGGGCGGTTCGCTCGACCGTCTCGACTTCGGGCGGTTTGAAATAGGGGGCATCGATCCTTTCCGGACCGGGAAAACGCTCCATGAGCGCTGCGAGAAATTCTGAGCGTCTGCTTTCGGAGACATCTTTGATCGAGCGTTCGATCTCTTCGACCAGATAATCGTGCCGGGCCCCTGCGGGATCGTCCGCGAAGCTTGCCTGAAGCATCCACAATCGCCCGGCAACTTCCTCTGCCCATGATCGGGCCTCCGGCACCGGTTGCATAGCGACGAACGAATCGGATCTATCGGAAGTGCCAGGCATGCGAGCTTAGAAACACGGTGTGATAGTACTTTGCGCGGACTCCGCTGCGCAATCTAAAATAGAGGACAGAGTTAGCTTCCAATGTTATTCGCCGCCGATTTGTGCAACGGTGGGGTTGCTTATGAATTATCGCAGACTTGGCAAAGCTGGCGTGAAAGTCAGCGAACTCTCGCTCGGATCGTGGGTTACGTTTGGCGACCAGATATCAGACGATGTCGCCGAAGCCTTGATGGTCAAAGCGTACGACGGTGGAATAAACTTTTTCGATAACGCAGAAGGGTATGCGTCCGGCCGGTCGGAGCTGGTCATGGGTAAAATCCTTCGGAAACTCGGTTGGTCTCGTGATACGTGGCTGGTTTCGAGCAAGGTTTTTTTCGGGTCCGCTGCACACCCGCAAAAGCCGAACCAGAACGGGTTGAGCCGCAAACATGTGTTCGATGCCTGCCATGCTGCGCTTAAGCGTCTGCAGGTGGACTATCTCGATCTTTACTTCTGCCACCGGCCTGACCCTGAAACACCGATTGAAGAGACAGTCCGTGCCATGTCTGATTTAATCGCTCAGGGGAAGGTTCTTTATTGGGGAACGAGCGTTTGGAGCGCGGACGAAATCATGGAGGCGCATAGAATCGCGCGGCAGTTCAATCTCGTTCCTCCAACCATGGAGCAGCCTTTCTATAACCTGCTTCAACGAGAGAAAGTCGAAGTCGAATACGGCCGGTTGTACGATCGAATCGGGTTGGGGACGACGATCTGGTCCCCGCTCGCGAGCGGTTTGCTCACTGGAAAATACAACGACGGTCTGCCCAACGATGCTCGCCTCGGGCTTGATCAATATGGATGGCTTCGGGAATGGGTGTTGAAGCCGGAACGCCTGGAGAAAGTTCGAGCCTTCGGAGCGCTTGCCTCCAGTCTGGGTATTTCTCAATCGGTTTTGGCGATTGCGTGGTGTCTGAAAAACCCGCACGTCAGCACAGTGATACTCGGGGCATCGAAAGTCGCCCAGCTTGAAGAGAACCTCAAAGCGTCCGAAGCGGCCGACAAGCTGACTCCCGAATTATTGCAAAAGATCGATGATCTATTCGGCAACAAGCCGAAGCCGGCGGCCAACTCCGATAACCATTAGCCTAAAAGCCTTTCGAGCCGAAGCGCTTCGATGAGTTTTCGGCGAAGGCCGGCCGGTCGACTCGAGGAGCCTCTGCGGGGCTAACTTCGCTTCATTAGTGCTGCGCCTGGATTTAGAAATGAATGAAATGAATTGAAAAATGTGACGAGAAGTTCTTCCTTCGCAAAGAGCAGCGGAAATTTCGCTCAGAATCTGAGTGTTCCTCTGCCACAGGCACCCCAAACTCGGAAAATCAAGATCTGAACTTAAAATCCTAAATGAAAACAGACTGGTGGCGCGGAGCGATCATCTATCAGATTTACCCGCGTAGTTTTCAGGATTCGAACGGGGACGGCACGGGCGATCTTGCAGGGATAACTGCAAAGCTGGATTACGTAGCCAGTCTTGGGGTCGACGCAATCTGGATCTCGCCGTTCTTTAAATCGCCCATGCGCGATTTCGGGTATGACATAAGCGATTACCGAGCTGTCGATCCGATATTCGGAAATAATGCAGACTTTGCTGAGCTGCTCTCGAAAGCGCATGAACGAGGGCTGAAAGTCATCATCGACATGGTTTTGGCGCACAGCTCGGACAGGCATCCATGGTTTCTGGAGAGTTGTCTGAGCCGGTCTAATCCTAAATCAGATTGGTATGTGTGGGCTGATGCCAATCCGGATGGAACTCCACCCAATAACTGGATCTCCGTCTTTGGAGGCTCGGCTTGGCAATGGGATGCACGCCGGAGGCAGTACTATTTACATCATTTTCTGCGCACCCAGCCCAATCTGAACTGGCATAACCAAGAGGTCGTTGACGCGATGTTCGGAGAGGTCCGGTTTTGGCTGGATGCAGGTGTCGATGGGTTGCGTCTCGACGCAATCACGACCCTCGCTCATGACGAACTGTTAAGAAATAATCCGCCGTTCAACTCCGATCGAAACGAAATGCTTTTGCTACCGGGGGCGAACAATCCGTTCAACTGGCAGCGACTGACCAACACGAGGGATCTCCCGCGCACGCTGGAAGTGCTGGCGCAGCTCCGGTCCCTCGTCAACCAATACGACGATCGATACACAATCGGCGAAGTGGCGGATGTTGACATGATTGCTGTGACTGCCAAGTACACGAGCACAGGATTTCATTTGCACAGCTGTTATAACTTCGAACTGATGCTTCAGCCGCCCGTCGCCTCGTCTTTGATCGAGATTATTCAACGGACCGAAGCTGCATTGGGAGAAGGTTGGATCACCTGGGCGCTGAGCAACCACGATAATGTCCGCGTTGTTACCCGCGCATTGCAGAGATCCGAACTGCACGGGGACAATCGCGCGCTTGCAAAACTTCTTCTCGCGGCTCTGCTCGCGTTTCGGGGAGGCGCATGTATTTATCAAGGCGAGGAGCTCGGTCTGACTGAAGCGGAAATTGCTTACGAAGATCTGCAGGATCCGTGGGGGATCGAGTTTTGGCCCGATTTCAAAGGGCGCGATGGATGCCGAACACCGATGCCTTGGAATTCCGAACAGCCGTCTGGCGGGTTTAGTTCTGCCAATCCATGGTTGCCGTTGCCAGCTGATCATCGCGCGTTAGCCGTCAATGAACAGGAAAAGGATCCGAGTTCAGTTCTTCAAACTTTCCGGAGGCTGGTACACTGGCGAAAACAGTATGCTTCCCTCGTCAAAGGAGATATTGCGCTCGTCCAGACGGTCGAATCGGTGCTTGGGTTTGAGCGGAGGTGGGACAAGCAAAGGATCTTCTGCCTTTTCAATTTTTCCAATCGCGAAGTGATTCAGCCACTGCTGGAGCCATGGAAACCGCTCGATGGCCATGGCTATGAAAGCGGAACGATGGATCAGGCGAAGATTCTCCTTGCACCGTTTGGCGTCTGGTTCGGGGTGCTGGTCCAGCACTAAACTGAATCGGTCGCGGATTTGTGTGGATAGGTGGGCGATCCAACCAAATTTTTGATCGGGTGCGATAGGATTCAAGAGCTCATTTCCCATCTCTGTGTAGGTTCAGGAATGACCTACAAAGAGTTTTATGCACAAGCCCTCCTGAATTCGCTGCCTGTCGCATATGCGGTCGAAAAGGACCTTCTCCATGACCGGGAGCCGACCCCGGAAAATGTTGCATTGGGCGCCTCGCAACTCGCAATGGCGCTCACTGAACTACTCGTTTCCACCATCGACAATGTGCCTGGAGGAGGGTCCCAATACTAAACTGTTTTATCTGGCCAACCGTTCGCTTGCCATTTTCTTCGAACGGATTATTTAGGGACGCATGAAAATTGCACTCCTCTCAGTCGCTTTGTTTGGGACCGTTTTTGCGGCTTCCCAGAGCGCGAAGGCAGCGACCGTCGTAATCGAAGATAACAATTGGGACAGTCCTTATTGGCACCATCATCACTACGGCTACTGGCACCATCAACGTGGGTATTGGACGTTCCACCACGGTCACCACGTTTGGGTGGCGGTTCCGTAAGGCAAAACCCCGATCGTTGTAAGTTCATGGCTCGGGCGCACTGCGCCCGGGTCGTGGTTGCGTGTCAGCGTTTGGGCGTAACGGCGGATACGCGTTTAGACTGATACGACTTCGTTTTGAGCGCCCGGATCCCAAATTTGCGGACGTTTCCAAAAAAAGAGAGCCCGCACACCCATGCGGGCTCCTGCCATAAAGGCAATTTGGTTCGTTGCTGCTGCTAGATTAGCAACGAGCCACCAAATCCTATTCCGACCGTTGCAACGGTCAAGTCCCGAAGAAAGCCCGCACTATCGTGCGGGCTCCTGCTGCTAAGAGGTCGGTGACGTCTTCCGAGGCCACGGGACTGCGAGATCAGTCCCGGACCCCATTCTAATAATCGGACGAATCTTCACGAAATTTAGCCTGCACGCGCTGAATCAAGAGGTTGGCTTCGCTTCCAATCGCCAGAACAGGCACTTCCTGGATTCGTTCACGCTTCAGTAAGGGTCGACGCCACGAGTGCCTTCGACCTCTATCGAATCGTAGCCGAAACGGGTCTGCTGATCTTTTACCGCCAAATAATCCAATTTACTTTGCGAGACATCCAGCGCTTGGAGATTTCTCACGAGTTCATTTATATCGATGGCGATCCGATTCCGGCTTGGACGATTTATTTTGATGTGACCGCTTTCGATCAGAAACTGAAGCCGATCTCTGGAAAATCCGGTAAGCTGCTCGATTTCCTTATACGACTTCAGAATCTTTCCCATATTTATGGAAATTCTACCGAATCGGCGTGTCCGCAATCGATTCCGTGAAGAAATTCTCGCAGGAGGGCGCAGAGAATCGGATTTGCCACAGAGGCGCAGAGGACACAGAGTTTTGGACCTTTTGAAGTCCTGCTATCCGGAATGGAGCGCTGTCGCGTTGAACTCGCGGTAAAGACTCGGACGCCGGGAAAACGCCAGAACGTTCGGGACTTGAACGTACAATAGGCTTCCAGCCTGTTCGTTCCCGGGAACGATTCACCACAGGGCACCGAGACAGGGAGGAGGCGCAGAGAGGAACGTATTCACCACACAAAGGCGTTATGCGTGAATTTAACGCGAGGCGCCCGGGGGGAATGGCTTTTGTCCCTCGCGTCGATTTCCGTGCCATGCCGATTCCTTGCAAACTGATTCCATCGCGAGCATCTTCCGGAATAATCAAGGTATGACCCGAGCCAAACTTTTAGCGCTTGCCCTCTTTACCGGCCTCTTGCTTTCTTCTTGCTCAGATCTCGAGCCTTCTACTGATCAGACCGATCCCGGGCGGCCCAGTCGACCAGGCTCAGGCGCGGTGGGCTACTAGTGCGCCAATATGGTTCGGCCTTATTGGAGAAATCGCCATGAGAAGATCACAATCGCTAAGACCAACAGGGCGACCAAGATCACCAAAAAGTTGAATCGCCGCGTCCGTCGCTCGTACGCGCGCAATAATGTATCGTCCTCCATGATTTCTATTCCGACGACCAACCAATGTGCTCAAACGATTGAACATTCTTACGGACAAAAGAGCTTAGAAACAACGCGAAATGTTAGTTCGAGCAAATCGTCTTCGCCCATATTCAATTCGAAGGGTTGACCTCCTTTTTCAGGTATAGCGCTGGATCGGCCAGGATAACATTTCCACTTTCAACATTATCGTAATTTGTTGTGCTATCTTCTTACCACTATGCCGTTGCCCCCGTCGTCCAGAAGGCGATTCCGTGGTGGTTAAGCGTCAGTATCGGAACTGGCTGTAGCTTACCGGCGAGGCGCAGTCCGGATGAGGGTATATTCGTCGGAAAAAACCGACGCATCCGGAGCGTAGGTTTCGATCGCGTCATTGGAAGTCATGTTTGCTTTGATCACGCAGTCTGTCATGAAGGCCTTTACGCGCGTGTGCAATTCCCCAGGCCCACATCGCTCGCGACGACGTTGCCTCGAGAACCATCCTCAAAACCGATCACTAGATTGGCTCAGTTTTCCACATCCACCGGATCGGAGCTGATCCATCGGCTCGCTCCCAGCTCCCAGGCCCGCCTGGCGGCGCTGCTGTGAATCAGGTCGGCTGTGTCCGCAAGCAAGAACGCGGGACGGATGGCTTTTCCTCCCGCAATTGATCCTCCCATTGTTTCAAGTGCAGTGACGCCCCGACCGAATGCACTCCCATGAGCAACAACGCCCCACCTCAGCATTGTGATGAGCTCCTTATTTCATGCGTTCCCCCGGGCACGCGCTTGCCGATAGGTTCGGGATAGCGGTCTAAGCTCTGGGCTCTAAACTTTTTTGGCGAGCTCACCGCCGATCTCGTAGTTCGTCGAGTTCAGCCAGCCCCTCAGTCACCTTCACGACGGCGATGAAGTCCTGGTCGATCGCGCCGCGAGCAGCAAGAGCCGCAAACTGCGTTCTTGAGGTCACTGACAACGGATCCGGTATGGCTGATTCTCAGGCGGCGAGCAGAGAAGGATTCGGATTTTCCAACATGCGAGCTCGAGCCGAAAATATCGGTGTACAACTAGAAATTCGAAGTGCCGCGGGACGGGGCACCACGATTGTTGTTCACTTACCGATGGATTTTTGACAGGCACGCTTCCTGAGTTTTGCTGAATTTCTAGTCGTCCACGATAGCTCTTTGGAGTCAAAGAAAAGAGTACATTCTGACCATGGAAGTGCCTGAACAGGTGTGCGATCTGTTCTAGAAGTTCAAACTGAAAGCATCCGCGTTCTAATAAAATAATCGGACTCTCTTCAGCGTCTGGGATTCGAGACGCTAATATCCAAATTTTCGTAACCTCATGAGTAGAGACCTTAACGATTCGTCAGAAGATTCTGCTGATTTGATCCAAGATACCCGGCCTCGCTCAGGGCACGCTGAACCAAGGAGAGTTCGTGAATATTAAAATTATTGAACCGCTAGGCCAATCAGAAACAGCCATCAGATCTCGTCTCAGAGATCTGCTTGAAAAGGGCGGTCATCGCCTATGCATCTGCGACACACGAGGCTTGATCGATGCGGATTTGATCCAGAAAGTTGGTGACGCTGACATCCTCTTGCTGAGCAATCGTCCGCTTTCCCGGGAGGTGATCGAAGCTTGCCCGAATCTCAAGTTGATCTGTGTAGCGTTCACCGGTATCGATCACGTGGATCAGGACGCGTGCAAGGCTCGCAATATCATTCTACATAACGCGGCAGGTTACGCAGTCCATGCGGTGAGTGAGTTAGCCATTGGCCTGATGATCGCCCTGTTGCGGCGGGTCGTCTCTGCGGATGCAACCGTCCGCGCCGCCGGCGACAATCGCGAACTGGTCGGGAACGAATTGTTCGGCAAGACTCTAGGAGTTGTCGGATGCGGTGCCATCGGGGTTCAAGTTGCGCGCCTTGGCAACGCCTTTGGCTGCCATGTGCTCGGTTTCGAACGTCATTTTCACCGAATTGATGATGTGGTGATCCAGCAGGTAGAGCTCGATGAGTTGTTGAGCCGGAGCGACATCATTAGCCTGCATCTACCCTTGACCGCTGAAACGCGGGGCTTTATTGGACGCGAACAGTTAGCCCGAATGAAGCCTTCGGCTATAATGATAAATACTGCCCGTGGGCCGATCGTTGACCAGTCGGCCTTGATAGAAGCGTTGCATCAGAATCGCCTTGCCGGTGCAGGTATCGACGTGTTTGACGTAGAGCCTCCGCTGCCGGCCGATCATCCAATTTTCACCGCTCCGAACACGGTGCTTCTGCCGCACATTGGTTTTGAGACGATCGAAGCCATGTCAGCCAAGGCAGATATCGCGCTGCATCACTTGGAGAATTTCTTGACCCAACGCGGCGTGGCCTCGTAATGCATTCAGACGCGTGGAGGGATATCTGCGTGCGAGCCTTTTTAATTGTGCGTGGCCATTCCGTCGGCAGTAAAACTTCCCGTGACTTGTTAATATAAATTTGTATCGCTTCGCATGGAACTCTAAGGACGGAGCGATCCGTTTATGAGTTGCTAACGATTCTACTGAGGTGAGTAGGTGATCTGGTGACGCTCAATGATATCAAATTTACCGCAAACATCAGATTTCGTTATGGGACATAAAAAATGATAATTATATTGTAAGGGCTGCACGGCCGACAGTGATGCTCGAACAGAAGATAGTAAAAAGGAACAGAACCAATCATTATATGTCGACCCAACCAATCATTAGCCTCAATGACGGCAACGTAATTCCGCAACTTGGCTTCGGCGTCTGGCAGGTGCCAAATGAGGAAGCGTCAAAAGTGGTCGGAACCGCCATTTCGACTGGATATCGCTCCATCGATACGGCCGCGATTTATGGCAATGAAATTGGCGTAGGAAAGGCAATCGCTGGCAGTCCGGTGCAGCGGGCCCAATTGTTTATTACAACGAAACTTTGGAACGACCGGCACACCAATGCGCGCAGCGCGCTGAACGAAAGTCTTAGCCGGCTTGGTCTCGACCACGTGGATCTTTATTTGATCCATTGGCCGAAGCCGCGTCAAAACGCCTATTTGGAGGCTTGGAAAGCGCTGGTAAAGTTGAAGGAAGAGGGACTAGCAAAGTCGGTCGGAGTGTCGAATTTTACGATCTCGTACCTCAAACGAATTATCGATGCGACGGGCGTAGCTCCATCAGTCAACCAGATTGAGTTGCATCCAGGTTTTCAACAAAAGGAACTGGCGGCTTACCACACGGAGCACGGAATTGCTACTGAATCCTGGAGTCCGCTCGGTCAGGGTACCGTGCTCGAAAATCCATCGCTCAAAGCAATGGCCCGAAAGCATGGCAGAACGCCAGCCCAAGTTGTCATTCGGTGGCATCTTGATCGCGGTTACGTTGTGATTCCGAAATCGGTGACGCCGTCGCGCATCCGCGAAAATTTCGATGTGTTCGATTTTTCGTTGGATGCCGATGACCTGGCGATGATCGCTGCCCTTGATCGCAAAGATGGCCGGATTGGCCCTGATCCCGAGACTGCGGATTTTTGAGCCGAGATCATCTCCCGAACGATTTCGCGCGGCCGGCACCCGTTGAGGAACAACCTGTTGCAGGCACGACAGCAACTGCAAGCATCACCGCTGCAAACGCTGACCGCGCGATCTCGGCAATCAGTGCTGCCGGAAAGATTACTACCAAGCGTAGCTTTACCGACATGACTCTGTTTATTAACTATATGTTGATTCATTTAAACTGTGAATAAAGTCTTCCCTTTTTGCGGGTTGACGCGCCATTGCTCCATTGCTAAGACGCTGCCCCGTTCGCTCAACCGCCAAAGAGGTCAGGGTCAAATCCGGGGCTCCGCGGTGGTTGGTACAGATTGTCGTCTTGGGGATTCCCAGCCTGCGTATTATTTGGAAATGGACTTATCAGTAATGGGCTAAATCCGGTGCCTGGTGAAGAACAACCTGTTGTAAGAAAAACCGCTACCCCGAGCACGCCTGCTAGTAACACTGCTCGCCGGACGTGGTTTAAGAAAGCGCCGGAACAATGGTCAGTAAGTAAACTACCACTGCTGGATGGACAGATAAATTGCAATATGATTTGATTTCTTTTCATTCAGTGACTCCGTAATTGACTACCGGTTTTCGGCTTTTTTTATTCCCGCGCCACAAGCGGGAAATAATTTGGGTTCAGCAAAAGAGAGCCCCCAGCTTGAACGTTGCAAGCGGCTTGGCGGAGCGAATGCTTTTACTCGCGAAGTATTTCGGAGTTCGGGGCTAGCCCTGACGAATGGTGGCGCTCCATGCGCATTTCTCACGGGGACGTGTGAAGTGCGGGCTTGGAAGGTCGTTGGAGTTAACGTTATGCTGGTCTTAGCCGATTTAACGGTGGCCCCGGTGTTTGCTAGCAATTCCGCTCCCTGTGCTTTTCATTTGATGTCGACCTCGCGTACTTCCGGGCAGGTAACGACTACGCTCGAAGCTAATGCGGCAAATCTAAACTTGTAGATTATCGCCCACTAAATAACATTTCGTTTCCAAAATTGGACGGGTATCTCGGTCAATTGAATTCCGAGCCGCGCATTGCGAAATGAACAGGCCCGGGAGCCGACTTGGAGCGGGTGAAGGGAATCGAACCCTCGTGTTGTGACGCTCCTAGGCAGCGGATCGGCCCAGTGAGAGGGAAAGACGATTGTATACGACGAGAAACTAAGGCATACATGTGTGAAAACATGTGTGACTTTTCACGATTTTCCTGGGACTGGGCAAACTAATGGCCTATCTCGTTCGCGATGCCCGTTCGAGATCGCCCTATTGGTACGGGGTCTATCTGGTTGTCTCCCCAGGCGGTCAGCGTCGGTGGGTACGGAAATCAACGAAAAAGCGCAAGCGGTCAGAAGCCAAGGAAATCTTGGACGCTTGGCAAAATACCGCAGACCGTGCCGCCGCTGGGAACTTGGACCAGGCCGGGATCCGAGAAATCGTTCTTGAGACTGTCGAGCGGGTCACGGGGAAGCGAACCGACTCTCCGTCAGTATCCGAATGGCTCGAGCGATGGATTCGGACCGAAAAGGACGCGGTTGGTGTTCGAACAATGACCCGTTACGAGCAGGTCGTTCGTGATTTCCTGAGAGCCATCGGAGACCAGGCCGACGCGCCACTAGAGGCATTATCAACCGACACGTTCCTCGCGTTTAAGGAGCACTGGCTCTCCGGAGGACGGGCACCCCGGACAGTGAACCAGACGATCAAGATCCTAAAGCGCCCTTTTAAAATTGCATTGGAGGAAGGATTGATCGATCGCAACCCGGTGGCCGCTGTCCGGCCAATCCGTACCAGCAGTGCAAAAAAAGATGTATTTAACCCGGAGCAAATCCAGCGCTTGCTCGAAGTAGCAGAGGGAGACTGGCCGGGCTTAGTGCTTGCGGGATACTTTACAGGCGGGCGCTTGCTCGATCTCGTGAGACTCACTTGGAGCGATGTCGATTTGGCAGAGAAGACAATCACGTTCGTGCAAAGAAAAACCGGGTCGTCTGTTCAGGTTCCGATCCATCAAGATTTGTACGATTATCTGGTATTACTACCTAGGTCCGATAGTCCAAAGAGGCCGGTTTTTCCCAAACTTTTCAATAAGCCCGGGGCCGGGAAGTCGGGGCTTAGCATGGCATTCAAGAGACTGATGGAGCGCTCTGGCATCGATGACGGCGTGGCGCGAAAGAAAGACGGAAAATTTGGGCGCGACGTTTCCCGGATATCGTTCCATTCGCTCCGGCACAGCTTTAACTCGGCGATGGCCAACGCCGACGTGCCGCTCGAGATCCGTCAAAAGCTGACCGGTCACGCGAGCCATGACATGAACAAGCAGAAGACCGTACCAGTGAGCCTGAATCTGCTTATCTGGTGTCATTTTTGCCGCGAGCGCGGGAAGAACCGGTATCACGAATCTGAATGAGAGCGTGTCGAGAAAGACAGTGACAAGAATGAAGGGAAGGTCAGGCTGACGTTGGACCTGCATGTTGTGTTGGGAAAGCTCAGAGAAAAGACGCGAGTTGTCGACCGTCTTTCGAATTGCGGAAGTCGATATCTTTTGGGCCAGGAGTGGGTAAGTTGCTTGTCCTACGGGTTGCCGTGTCGCGGACCTCGCGCGCCGTGGCGAAGCCCGATTATATGAAGAATAAGAGCACCAGCGACGCTGCATTTGATGCTGCTCTTGCGCACGCTCTGGCGCGAGCCGCATTGGGATTGGATATAGCCGTGCACGGGTACGGCCGTTTGCCGCATCTAGTCGGATTTGCGAACGGAATTTTGAAGCAGTTTGCTGCGACGTTTCTTCCGAGTCCACTCGTCTATATTACTGGGTTTGGCATCGCAATCGGTGAAGCGGTCATCGGGACACTCTTGCTTTTTGGGCTGCTTCTTCGGCCGGCTCTTGTGATTGGTACACTGTTGATGCTGCTATTAATCTTCGGCAGCGCGGTGAGTCAGCAGTGGGAAGCAGTTTCGGTACAACTAATAACTGTTGCGTTTTACACCGGATTGCTTGCAACAGTTCGTTACGATCGATTTTCCTTGGACGGGTTACGTCAGCGCAAATAGGCTGACTTTGTGAAGACAAAAATTCGTTATCGTACTCTCGGAAAGACGGGTCTCCTCGTTTCCCCGATCGCACTTGGCACCATGCAGTTCGGCTGGAGCGCCGATGAGGCCACGTCACACTCGATCCTGTGTCCCTACTCGCAGTCCCCAGCAGTGACCGGTCCCTTTTCTATGACCCTCGACTTTTGAGTGGTGAAGTTTTTCGCGGCGCGACGCAGCGTGCCTCATCGGGAACACGAATGGGAGTGAACTCTAGAATCGCCGAGCCGAGATGCTCTTGGCAACTTGTTTCATTTCGGCTTTCACCGTCTCGCCATCTACGAATCCTCTCAATTCGCGTCGGTTTTTCTTAGCCAACGTTGCGCTTGAAATGTGCGACGACAATGACAACGGGTTCTTTCAGTTCTTAGCAGGAAGTCTAAATCTTCAGCCTGAGAAAGTTGCTGAGCTTCTGTTACGCTTTGCGCGAAAGTGTCCCATGGAATGAACGACTCTGCGCTGCGCGGCGGTACTGAATCGGCGAGACGCCTCGAGCCAACTTGAAGGCCCGACTGAACGAAAATTCCGACCGATAACCGACGCGCGGCGCAATCTCGGCGAGTCGCAGATCGGTGTCCCCATGCAACTGTACTGCGATACCCATGCGCCAGCGCGTCAGATAGCTATGTGGCGGCTCACCCACCGAGGCACTGAAAATGCGAGCGAATGCAGCGCGCGACAAACCAGCTTCCTGGGAGAGTTCCTCGAGTGTCCACGCACGTTCGGGTGCCTCGTGCATGCGCGCGAGAGCCCGCGCTATGTGCGGCGAGCGCACAGCCGAAAACCAGTCGTTTGCTGCCGGAGAAATAGCGTCGGCCCAATCGCGCATGAAGTAAACGAACAAGGACGAGAGAAGGTTACGCACCACGATCTCGTTGCCAAAGTTTTGGGTCTCCACTTCGCGACGAAGCAGGCGCAGCGTGTCGCTCAGCGGTGAAAATCCGGCTTCCATTCCGACGCGGAGGGTCACGGCCTGTGGTAGCGCCCGAAGGGCGGGAAGCGCCAGGTGCCGGTCCAAATTAAACTGGCCGCAAATCAGCGTAACGGCCTTTGGGTCGGGGTCGACAACACCATTACGCTTAGCTAAAGGCTGTTGCGAAATGGCTGTTATTTTTTTGCCTTGGTCGGAATGAGACGCTCCTTATTCAAGGCCGCGAGTTCGCGCAAGCGATCCTGGAGTTGAGACCAAGCCTCGACCCCCTGGCGGACCTGTGCTTCGGCATAGTGGGGAACATAGTAGCCAGTGGTTTTACCACGTTTTCCGCGGTAACTGATATATAGCCATGAATGAGTTCTCGACGATCCTAACCAAAGCCCTGTCTTTAGCCTTGGAACGCTACTGGGGCGATTACAGCCTGTAATATCCAAGTCTCAGATTTTTCGAACCGAGTAGCCGTTACTAACGCCAGTATTCCGGAGCATACATATGAGCAGTTATTCGCATAAAACAGCACCTACCCGATTCGTTGAAACCGAGGGCGTTCGATTCGCCTATCGCCGATTCGGCAAAAGCGAAGGCCCCCGCTGCTTTTTCTTCAATACTTCAACGCCAACATGGACGATTGGGATCCCTTGGTTACAAATGGTCTTGCCCTCGATCATGATGTTATCCTATTCGACAATGCCGGCGTCGGAAGTTCTGGGGGAGATACGCCGAACACGGTTTTACAAATGGCGCGAGATGTCGTCGCGTTTTGCCGTGCTCTTGGATTGAACGAGGTCGATGCGGTAGGTTTTTCGCTGGGCGGGATGATTGTACAACAACTAGCCCACGATCATCCAGAAATGCTTCGCCGTATCATTCTGTTAGGAACAGGCCCACGCGGCGGTGAAGGAATGACGTTTACTGAATTATCGGCCGAGGAAAAAGCGGATCCAGTCAGGTTCTTATTAGATGCGTTTTTTGCTCCCACCGACACTAGCCAAGCAGCCGGGAAAGCCTTCTTAGAAAGGTTGCAGTGGCGCCGGGATGACCGCGATCGGTCGGTCTCAAAGAAGTCGGCGGAGGGGCAACTAAATGCCATTAGAGAATGGGGAACAATACCGTCGAGCAACCGATATACGATGTTGGAAAAAATAGAACATAAGACGCTGATTATTCACGGCAATAAGGACGTCGTGGTCCAACCAATCAACGCGTTGATACTACCGGAACGACTGCCAGACGCTCAGCTAGTCGTGTATCCCGATTCCAGCCATGGCGCTCAATACCAACACGCAAGCCTATTCCTCAAGCAAGCAAATCTATTTTTTAATGTCTAGATCGGCTGGATGCGGAGGCCGCTATGTCTAACAAGCAGGAACCCTTTAGAATAGCCGTCCTGGACGACTACCAGAACATCGCTCTTTCGCTCGCGGACTGGTCGGTCCTAGATGCGCGGGCGACCGTCACCGTATTTAACGAGCATCTCGCAGACTCCGACGCCGTTGTCGAGCGCCTGCAGCCATTCGACATCGTCTGCGTGATGCGGGAGCGCACGCCGATGATGCGTACTATCATCGAGCGCTTGCCCAAGCTTCGTATGATCTCCTCGACCGGGACGCAGAATGCCTCGATCGATCTCAAAGCTGCAGAAGAGCGGGGTGTGCAGGTCGTTTATACAGGCTACACCTCGGCGCCGACAATCGAACTGACTTGGGCGCTTATCCTGGGCAGTGCCCGCAATCTCGTTGCCGAGAACGCCTCGCTGCGCAGCGGCGGTTGGCAGCGGTTCATAGGGGACGACATGGCCGGGCGAACGTTGGGCGTTCTCGGTCTCGGGAATGTCGGCGGCCCCGTCGCGCAAATCGGCAAATGGGGTTCGAGGTCGCGGCGATTGGCCGTGGCGCCGATAAAGCGGAACTGGCGAAGAAACTCGGCGCCCACCACTACATCGACAGCGCCGCTACCGACTCCGCCGAGGCTCTGCAAGCGCTCGGCGGCGCCAAGGTCATTCTGACAACGGCTTCGGGCGGCAAGATGGTCACCGAGACCTTCAAGGGCCTGCGTCCTGGCGGTGTCTCGATCGTCCTCGGCGTCGGGCCGGAGCCGAACGAGGTCTCGAGCATGGATCTCATATTCGGGAGCCGGAAGCTTGAAGGTGCCCTGACGGGGTCCCCCGCGATTGGTGACGCAACGCTCCGGTTCAGTGCGCTGAGCGGCGTGTCCGCCATGATCGAGACGGTCCCGCTTGAGGGAGCGGCGGATGCCTACGCGAAGATGATGGCTGGGAAGGCGCGCTTTCGCATTGTTCTGACCATGGACCGAAAAACGTCTGACTCAGCCGAATAGGGGTCACTACACCAAACCACCAATATTCCGTTATCGGAATACACAATATTCCGAGTTCCGGAATATCGTGTAATTTTATACGCTAAGGAGCCATCTCACGGTACCTCGGCGTAGATACGTGGCCAAGGCAGGGCCGACGCGATATTGCCGTACGCGCGTTGGCCAAGTTCTAACTTTTTTGAGGGCTTGCTTCATTCTCCGCGTTTGAATCGCTATTCAGTATCAGCTTGAGATCCGTGATGTCTTTTCCATCGGCCTTGAGACACGTTGTCCGGTGGGCGCAAAACCCACCATAGAAATCCAGCACCTTCGGACCTGTGATGACGACTGTGCCGAGCGGGCGCCGGTGTAAACCAAAAGTTCCTTAAATCCGGTGTGGCGGGCATTGTCGCAAATCTGACGAATGGCAGCACTGGCGAAGCCTTTGCGACGAAATCGGGGCCGAATAGGGCGGCCTCCAGAGCAAGAGTGCCGTCTGCGGCTTAAACGGCCTACGCCCAACGCTTCGCGTCGGTGCCCTCCATTTAAATCCTCGACCGCGTTCCGCGCTCTTGCTCCTACGGCCCCTTTCCGTGGGTCGCTTTGCTTCGCTTCGCTTTCGGCCAAAAAATATGGCACACCATATTTTTCAGTCCGAAAGCGAACTTCAAAATATTCTCGAAGCTGCTCCTTCGTCGCCGCTCGCCTCTCAGGTAGCGAAGCCCTAGCTGATCGTGCCAGCAAGAAGCTCAAAAACGATGAATTGCTTGTGGCCAGCTTCGCCGCTTCGCGCCTCCGCATGGATATGGACCGCGTGCCCTTATGGCGGGGGGACCACGTTGCGATTCGACAGCTTGTCGAGGACTTCGGCCGCTATCTTTATCTGTCGCGTTTACAGACCACCAGCGTTCTGCTGAATGCTATTCGCGCTGGCCTTGCGCTGTTGACCTGGGAGCACGATGCCTTCGCTTATGCTGAAAACTACGACGAGTCTGCAGGTCGTTATCGCGGTCTTCGTTTCGGCGCGCTGGTAAATGTCACCGAGGACGACACTGGCCTGCTCGTGCGGCCGGAGGTCGCCCGGCGTCAGATCGACCAAGAGACCAAGCCACCTGCCCTAGTGGGCCTGGATACCGGCGGCACAATATCCCCGGTACCTGAGCCCACGAAACCGACTGGTCATCCGCCCGGATCGATTCCACCGCCCAAACCCAGGCGATATCACGGCACGGTGACCCTTGACTCTGCGCGTGTCGGACGGGACGCCGGTAGGATCGCGGACGAGGTTGTTACGCATCTCGTAGGGCTCGTCGGATCATCGGTGCGCGTCATTCTGGAAATCGAAGCGGAGATCCCAGGAGGCACTCCTGACAACGTCGTGCGGACGGTCGCGGAGAACAGCCGAACACTGAAGTTCACGAGCAATAGCGGCTTCGAAACGGAGTAGATATAGAGTAGCTACGTCAATGTGTAGCAACACCAACGGCTCGCACCGACATGCCTCTCGAAATCGAAAGCACTCCGCCAGATCCCTCCAGCTTGGATCAGCTTACCGTTAAACCGGGCATCCGCCGCCCGAAATGAGCCGTCACGACTTGATTGTCGTCGCTCATAAGCTCGACTCGCCGGCCTCGGGGGGGCTGGGCAGTGGGCCTGAGGCGCTCGACTGGATCGCCAAAACTTATCGAAGAGAGCTCTTGGAGTGGATACTCAGCCAACGCCACCGATCCATTCGATACGCCAAGCCAAGTCCTCGTCAGGGAACTCATCTATTGCATAAACAGCCTTCCAAATCCGCAAAACCTAACCGACCGACTTTCGCCGTTCGGAAATAATGTGCTACCGTTCGCACTCGATTTGCGCGGAGCAGCCCATATTCCCAAATAATTCGCGATATTAAGCGCGGTTCCCGGGCAAAGCCTTCCGACACACCCAAATGAAAGCGCGTCGCAAAAAAAGCGATCTGACGGACCGCAGTGAGTATCCGATCTTGCCAAGGGGGTGTTTTCCGGAGGTTTTCAAATGCAGGGGTAAGCACGAGCCACCGAGGGATAAGTTCATATGATCCGCTTTCGGCGTCTCACGCCTGCACTTTTGAATGCTTGGCTTGTCGATCAGCGCCTAGTGAGCACGCACGCCCGTTACCGACTGAGAGTCTGGCGCGAGAACCGAGCTGCACTGGCCGCGATCAGAGATGAAATGGTCGCCTATCTCGACGAGGCGTTCGAGGACGCTCGAATGCGAATTCGGCGTGGCTTTGAAGACGACCTTTCCCCATTTAGCGATCCGGCACATGATCCAGCCGCGAATTATCCCGCACTTCTTCATCGCGTGACGCTGCAGGGCTATCTCGGGGAAACGCTCGCAATCTTAGCAGTCGAACACTGGGGCGCGCACGGCCATCAGGATTGGATCGTACCAGCTTTTTGTTCCGGCTGCACGATCAGGAATTTCAGCATCTTGAGGCGATCAATGAGCGATTACGGACCGGCGAGACCTACGATTCTGATCGCATCGCCGAGCAACGGCCTGGACGCACCGGCGACGACGGTTTAGCCTTTCGGCTCAATGGCCAGAACGACATCAGCGACGTTCTCGCCCTAGAAGCGAAGTGCCTAGCCACGAATAACAATGCCAAAATCCAAGAAGCGCATGAGAAGCTTGCCGCGGGGCGCTTGCTACCTTCTGGCGTCCGTGAACTCATCAATCTGCTCGAAGAATACGACACAGGCGAAGCCCAAAGATGGCAGGAAGCCTTGCTCAAGCTTTGGCGAGGTGGGTTTCGGACTGCAACCCGTCACGACGGTGTTGGTTATACATGCGGCCGGGTCCCCGCACAGGCGGAGCGCGTTGCTTGGATGGCCGTAAACGCTCCGCATGCTGCTTACACTGCGACCCGAAGACTCGAAGCCATGGAATTCCAATTCGAGGACCTGAACACCATCGTTAACACATTGTATCGGGGAAACTGATATGCCGAACCCAGCGACTGTCGAGATTGCACGGGACGTACGGCGTAGTTTGGCCGGCAGTGCGCTCACTGAAAGACAAGCCAAACTTTACAGTCAGCGACTGCGTCGCGACATGGGTAGCGAAGGCTTGCCAAGCTTTGTGCCCGGCGATGTCGACGTTTATCTCGACGAGGGATGCTTTTGCTTCAGTGCGGCATCTTTGAGCGGAGCGCGGACCCTGATGGCGAATGGCGCGCGGGAATCAAACGAGCTGCGGAAATCCTCGAATGGCTTTCGCAATCGAGCCTGAAGCCTCCTGATGCGCCGCTGCATCTTCTCGCCGCAGCCGCTTATCAACTGGCTGATTATCCTGCGATGGCGCTCGGCCATCTCCGTCGCGTGCCAGAAGATCAGCCCTTTTCGGTTCTGATACGTGAATTCCTGCGCGGGTACTTCCCAGCGACACTTGAAGCGATACGGCGCTTTTGGGAAGAGCGCCGCGCACTTGAAATTGCAGATCGTATCGATCCATCGGATGTGACGACGCACACCTTTCAACACGTCGTCATGTGCATCGGAACTGTATGCTCGTATTTGCGGACCGGTAACGATGCAATGATCGAGCGAGCGCTGACCAAACTGGAGAATCTCGCGGGAAGCCTGCTCCGTAGTCGCGATCCTTATTCTTATTTACTTGCCCAGCTCACAGCGGCGAGCGGTCGCCGATTTGTTGAGACCTGTCTTTGGCCACACATCGGGCGGCTTCGCCAAACGTCCAGCGAAGCCGCGAGCGCAGCACTAGTTCAATTCGCAAGGTCGGCCTTTGCCAACCGCCGAGCACTAGCCCCAATAAATCACAAGTCTGAAGTATAACTCTCTAATAAAGTGTTGCGACTTGTGTGAGTCTCTTTCCGAGCCTTCGGATGGGTTTTTTCGAGTCGGCGGCGGATTTTACCATCGGCGGGGCACTGGATCGGCGCTTTAGCTCCTCTTCAAGTCAGAGCTCGGCCAAAGAGCCACCGGGAGGCGCTCTTGCCCGCATCTAATTGGGCTTTATCGAGCTTTCTATGTCGCTGATGGCAAGGCACGCAGACGTCGGTGAACTAATTCGAAGAACGCCTTGAGCGGATAGGCCGAACAGAGTTCGATGTGGATTCGCCTCACGCTCTGGGTCAATCGGGCTGCAATCTTAAAGATTAAAGAGACGCAATCGGATCTGGCCAATCGATGCAGACTCAAGTTGGGTCCCTTTTAAAACTTCGGCCTTCAGAGTGTGCATGATCAGATGGGCAAAAGCCGAGAACCATAGCCGCAGTTGGTTGGAGGCCATCCAATGGGTGCTGGTGCGATCGGCAAACAAATCCAGTTGCTGCTCTTTGATGCGGTTTTCCATATCCCCACGCGCACAGTAAAACTTCTCGTAGAGTGCGCCGGCTTCAAAGCGAGCTGCCTGGGTTGCATCACCCCAACCATCCTTGGGCAAGTTAGTGACGATAAAGCGCGGGTTATCGCCTTTGGGTAAAATCTCGGCTTTACCAATGACCCGGCGTGCCTTAGTCCAAGTCGAGAGAGTCGAGTATTCAAACTCGGTAAAACTGCGGCAGGGACGTTCTACTTTTCGCTCTTCAATCTGGCGCTTTAGGTTCTCAAAAGTTGATTCCAGCTGCTCTGCGAGCAGATCATTACGTCCCAAACCTATGCAGTAAAACACCTCATTGGCCTCGCACCAGCTCATGATTGGCTCCCGGGCAAATCCGCTATCGGCACGTACGACGATGCGAACCTTCTGGCCAAAACGCTTACGAATCCCTGACACGATCTTCTGGAGTGCCTCGACCGTGCCCTGGCTAGCGTCACGTTTGCAATCGCGCAACTTGGCAAAGAGCGGAATGTTAGCGCAAAAGCAGTAAAGCGGCAGGTAGCAGTAGTGCCGATAATAGCCGTTAAAATAGGCCCCTTGCTGATTGCCGTGAAGTGGATCGTCGGTCGCGTCAAAATCCAAAACGATCTCGGAGCTTTTGCGTGGAATGGCTTTGACTCCACGCTTGATTAGCAACGCTTCGATCAACTCGGACTGCGTCTGGATTTTGCAGTACATGATCATTGAGATCTTCATAGCCCAAAACCAAGCCATCAATGCGCTGACTCACCAGTTCCTGGACCTGGTGCTCGATAAAGCGCTGATCGCGGTAGTCAATGAAACAGTCCGAAAAATCTCGTAACAATGCGCTGTGGCGTTCCAGTTCGCGCAGAATGACAGCGCCCCCATCACTGGAAAGCAAGCCTCCCTGGAAATCGACCTCTATTTTTCGACTACCTAAATCTTGAAAAAGATATTGTTGCTCACTACAGTCTGTCATTGAAGCGGCGTCCTTTTTGTTAAGTTTAACTTGTTTGCTACCAAGAACTTACAAAAAATAAACGCCGCTTTACAGCTTTTAGTGTGAGATTTCCGGGCTAGTGTGGCCGGCTCAAGCTGCCGGGATCGAGCGGCTCCGTGACAACACATCATTCGTACTCTGTACGCCAACCGGGTCGGGGAAGACGGCCGTGGCGACGCTTGCGGCAGTTCAGGGCCTATTTGCAGATCCACCGAATAATACTTTCGGTTTTGCGGGGTTAGCTCAGGGGAATTTGGTCCTTTACCTTGTTCCTTCACGGGCGCTAGCTGCAGAGGTCGAAGAGCGACTTGCACGGGACCTGAAGGGAATCGCCGCTGACCCTGTTATTGTGACGGGGCTCTATGGCGGCGTCGATTGGGGTCCAACCGATGCGTGGATTCAAACCGATCGTGCGACTATCGTTATCTGCACATTCGAGAAGGCCGACGCACTACTGCGCTATCTTGGTGTTCTCTTTCTTGACCGGGTGCGGCTCGTCATCGTCGACGAAGCCCACATGGTCGAGCAGGACGAAGCCCGTTTGAGCGGGCTAGAGGACGGTTCGTCGCGCGCCTTCCGACTGGAGCTCTTGGGCACTAGGATACTCCGCGCTCGTGATACCTACGAATTTCGCATCTTGGCGCTTTCCGCAGTGGCAGCGCACGCGGCACCTGCACTGGCGCGATGGATTGATGGAAATCCAGATGGGTCTCCAACAACATCGTCTTATCGTAGCACTAGGCAAATGCTCGGGTGTCTCGAAGTCACCTCTACCGGCCAGTACACCATTCGTTATGCCTTCATGGACGGCCGCTCGCTAAAGTTCGACGACGAGCGGCGTGCAGATACGCCCTACGTACGAAGTCCGTTCCCTTCGCTTCCGGGTGGCATAGACGCCACCGCAGGACCGGAGGTACGCATGAGAGCGCCAACGCTGTGGGCGCATTGCAACTCGCAGCCGAGCGTCCGGATGGTTTCTAAGCCTTCAGTTTTAATTTCTCTCACGCAAAATCCCGAAGCGTTCGCTACGACATGCGCGGACGTGATGGATCACTGGGCCGAGAATGAGCTGCCAAACTATCGCGCAGTCGATGAGACAGACGAAATTTTGGTACGCTGTTTAGCTAGCGCTGCTGACTACTTCAGCACAGAGTCTATAGAATACAAATTGCTGAACCATGGCATCGCTGTCCATCACGGCAAAATGCCTGGCCTCCTAGCAAGACGCCTGAAGACTGTAATCGACCGAGGTTATGTGCGGGTCATTATCGCGACCTCCACACTTTCGGAAGGGGTCAACCTTCCGGTCAACTTTCTGCTAATTCCAAGCGTTTGCCGAGGAACTAAGGTTCTCAGCTTGCAGGAATTTACGAACCTCATCGGTCGGGCGGGTCGGCCTGGTGTTGCGACCGAAGGTAGCGCCCTTGTTGTGCTTCCCGAGCGAACGACGACCCGTGACCCACGTGGCCGCCCTCTACTGACACCAAGCAGGCAGTGGGACGGGTATGAAGAGCTCGTTAAAAACATACAGGATACTGTGTCAGCGGCCGGAGAAGGCGCGTCAGAAGATCGAGCTACGAGCCCGCTAGGCCGTCTGATTGGTGCGCTGGAAACGGCCTGGACCGAACTGACCGGCGGGGGCGCTTGGTTCGATGAAAGAAAAGTTGTGTACGGCGCGTTGATCATTCAAGTCCAGCTACAAGAATGCGAGGATAGACCGTGGCAACTGAAATCTCCTTTAACGGCTTTTTGAGCGACCAGGCCGAGGAAATGAGCAAAGCGATTAGGCGAGAGCACAAGCAGCTTTTCTTCTACTTGAATGAGGTCAACGAGAAAGCTCATCAATATCGAAACCTCTGGCGGATCGGGGCGAGGAACTTAAAGGTTCTATTTGCCGCTGCATTGTTCCATCGTGCTCTGACTGCGTACCAAGCGTTGATCTTGCTGACCCAGAAGGGCTTCGCTTCCGAAGCACGAGCAACTTGCCGAAATATCCTAGAGGCGAAGTTCAAACTGGCGTATCTTTTAAAGGAACCTGAGGCAGCCGTTTTGTTAATAGCGCTCGGTGAGAAAAGAAGAGCCGATCGTCTCAAGGATATGAAATCCGGAAAGCTTCCGGTTCCTGAAAAACTTAAAGGTCAAGACTGGGATGCGGTCATCGCGAAAGCGGAAGAACTTCTAAAAGATGAAAAGGGAGTCAAAAGGAAGCTTCCATCAATGTGGCAAATCGCCAAAACTTGTGGGTTGGAGCAGGATTATCTCGGATTCTATTCCTTTTTTTCTGAAGCCACGCACGCTGGCCATATCGAATTGGAGCAGTATCTGAAGTTCAACCCAGAAGGCACCGCAGTTGAGACTCTCCTTTACGGCCCAGCCGATGGTGATTGGGTCGAATTAGCGGTCCTACAAGGAGCTGGCATCCTGATCGATTGTATGGAAATCAGTGCACACATTTTCGGGATTCGGTGTAAACGGGATTTTGAACTCTTGTTCAAGCCTCTCATAAAACGAAATGATGAGATGATGCAACGGTTCCGGGGGTTGTTTCTCGAAGAGGCCCACCTACAAGAGCGACCTACCCCTGGCAGAAAGAAACCGAAGTAGTGAATCATTTAGAATTCACCGATGTACGGTTTCTATCGTGACATCATAACGCTTGATTTCTGGGTTTTGCGTAAAAAAACTCGCGCCGCTTGTTCCAGAAGAAGACCGATCTAAGCTAACGCTTCAGGTCTATTTTGAGTACATTTGCTTCTTCCTCTGCGTGTCGAATCGATTGGCGTCGAGTTCCGGCTTTTCTTACTTCGAGGTCGGTAAAATGCAGGAACCCATAGGTCCGGTGGTCATTGATTATGTAGTTGGCGACGTTTTCGCGGAGGGTGCTGAAGAGGCTAGCAACTCAGAGACAGTTTTTACGCGCTGGTTAATGCTCGGGAAAGCGAGTACTCAAAATCGAAGGAGTACGCCTCGGAGCAGTGGAAACCGCTAAGCGGAACGTCGACCGTGGAAATGTTGACGCGGAACATAGCCAAGATCCTGGATTCGTATAACCCGGAAGTCCTTTTCCAAATCCAACTTTCGGCTCGGGAGTCCGGACTTGCGGCAGAACTTACGAAACTAATATCCAAGTCCAGACTATCGCCGTCGATAAGACGTCGACCTCGCCTACTTCCAGGCCAGGTAACGACTACGCTCGAGACTAATCCGGCGTCTATTAGCTTATAGGTTATCGCTCTACTAAATGGCATTTCGTCGACCTGTAACCACCGACGCCGACCGCTCCGACTTATCTCCGATAACAATTGTGAACGCATGTGGCGTTTAACAAAGCAAAAACGCTTTCGCCTGGGCAGCTAAAAAAAATCCAGCATAGTCGCCTAAAGCCGGTAGTAGTCGAGGTTGGTGGAAAGAGACAAGCCATTAGTCGAAGTGACGATTACAAAATGCCCGACCAGAGCCGGATTTGAGATAACTCTCGAAGCGAACCGCAGTCGCTTTCTGTTCGAATGCGAGGTAGGTTTTGAGCTTCCAAGGACGGTACTTCGCAGCATGAGAGTCTACGTCGGCCTGATGCTGGCACAAGCGCTGCCGCAGATTGTCGGTGTAGCCAATGTAGAAATGACCGGGCACCGCGACGGATTCGAGAATGTAGACGTAGTGCATGTTAGGTTTGTCCGCCTCCGGGCCGCTGAGGCGGCCCTTCGGCGCGACGCTTTCGCCCTTTGGGTAAATTTCGTTGATCGGCGCATCCACAAGCGGGCCCTGCCGCGCTGTAGCCCGCGAGGAACGAGCGGGCGAAAGCGGGTGAAGGGAATCGAACCCTCGTATTGAGCTTGGGAAGCTCACGTTCTACCATTGAACTACACCCGCATCTGACTTTCCTTTGCTCGGTGCGTCCGGGGTGAACGACACTCTGCGCAGGCAAACGATTCTAGCGCAAGTGGATTGCTCTGCAACTGAGAACGATGGACTTGCCGCGGGAACACCGTATTGTCGCTGAACATTAGGATACATGGGCCCCCGCAAAAAGAAATCGCTAGAAGAACGCTTGTTCGAACTCATTGGATCGGCAAACTACCAGCCACTCAACAAAACTGAACTCGCTAAACAGCTGAAGATTGAGATCAGCGACCGTTCAAGGTTCCGGCGCTTGCTGAACGAACTCGAAGAGGCCGGCAAGATCACACGCATCCGCAAGGATCGATATGTCCTGCCTCAGCAGGCGGACCTCATGGTGGGCGTCCTGCAGGTCAATCCGGATGGGTACGGATATTTGATCAATGAATCTGGAGATGGATTAGGGGATCTTTACGTCTCCGCCGAGAATCAGGGGACGGCGATGCATCGAGACCGGGTGGTGGCAAGGATTGTGCGGGACCGTCCAGTTTCCGACCGTGTCCGGCGATCACGCTCGAATCGCGAAGGCCGCGTTATTAAGATTCTTGAACGCGCGAACAGCACGATCGTCGGCACCTTACAGAGGTCGAAGAATTTCTACTACGTCGTTCCGGATGAACCGGCCCTTGTGCACGATATCTACGTCACGATCGAGGCGGGGCGAACGCCTCGCGCACCGGAGATCGACGACAAAGTGGTGGTTCGTCTTGAGCCTTGGGAACATCGACATCTGAATCCGGAAGGGGAGATTGTCGAAGTCCTGGGACCGGCAACAAAACCGGGGGTCGACATCCTTTCGATCATCCGGAAGTACGATCTTTCGGTGGCGTTTCCGGATGCAGTCATAAAGGAGTCTGAGGAAATTTCACTCGAGATTTCTACCAAAGAGCTGCGAACACGGGAGGATTTGCGATCGGTGTCAGTGTTTACGATTGATCCGGACGACGCACGCGATTTTGACGATGCCCTGCATGTGGTGGAGACCAACAGTGGTTGGACTGTTGGCATTCATATTGCGGATGTATCGCATTATGTAAAACCGGGATCCGCATTGGATCGCGAGGCAATGCTTCGTGGAAACAGTGTCTACCTTCCTGATCGCGTACTTCCGATGCTGCCGGAACGGCTTTCGAATCTGGCCTGCAGCTTGAGGCCGAATGAGGACCACCTAACGAAATCCGTTTTTGTTGAGTTCGATCGATCCGGTAGAATCAAGGGGCATCGTTTTGCGGCGACGGTGATTCGCAGCGTCGGTCGCCTGACTTATCGGGAAGCGTTAGCCATTTTGAAACGGGAACCGGCCGATGCACTTGATCGAAATGTACACCAGGCGTGGCGGCTTGCGGCGATACTCCGGGAACGGCGATTCAAACAGGGTGCTCTGGAGCTGGATATGCCGGAGGTTCGCGTCCTCCTGGACAGGGAAGGGAAAGCAGTCGGTCTGGTTCGCGAAGAGAACGATATTTCTCATCAACTCATTGAGGAGTTCATGCTTCTGGCGAATGAAATTGTCGCACGTGACACAAAAAAGCGAATGGTCCCGTCGCTTTATCGGATCCATGAAGATCCTGCTGCTGAACGGCTCGCGGATTATCGGGTACAGATTCAATCATACGGCATCGAGGTAGGTGATCTGTCGCAACGGCGAGAGATGCAACGTTTTTTGAAATTGATCGTTGGAAGGCATGAAGAGGGAGCTTTGAAAATCGGGCTGTTGCGCAGCCTCCGCAGGGCGGCTTATTCCTCAGACCCGATTGGTCATTACGGTCTCGCAAAATCAGATTACACGCACTTTACCAGCCCGATCCGTCGATATGCAGATTTGATTGTGCATCGAGCGTTCACCTCAATGCTGCAGCGGCGTGGCGCGAAACCGCCGCGCTCCAGCGATCTTGGACCGGTTTGCGAGCATATCTCGACTACAGAAAGGACCGCTGCGGATGCCGAGCGCGAAGCGGTCCGACTGAAGAAAATGGAATACTTTTCCGGGCTCGCGAGGAAGCCCCATCGGTTGGACGCCACGATCATTGAAGTGCGAAACTTTGGGCTTCTGGTGGAATTGCAGGAGGCGCTGGTCGTCGGGTTGATTCGGATCTCGTCGATCGATCTGGATTTCTTCATTTTTGACCCGGTGCGTCAACGGATTACCGGGCGTCGTACGAAGATGAGTTTCGGCGTCGGGGACCAGGTGGTTGTTCGGATAAAGCGAATCGATTTGCTCAAACAACGGATCGATTTTGCGTTCATTGCGAGAAAATGAAGGGTTGCAAAATAGAACCTGGAGACGACAATTAAAGTGTTTACCGTAAATGCCTTTTGTGTCAGCCTTTTGTGTCATTAAGCAGAGTTCTTCCTACGGTCGCGGCCGGACAGAGACCGATAGTTTAAGTGGCATCCCCTCCCAATCATCATGGACAACGTAATCATCACGAAAGAACTCCAAGTTGAGCGTAAGCATTTCTACATTGAATTTCGAGAAAACGAACGAGGCCGATTCATGCGGATTACGGAAGAAGCTCATGGTCGTCGCAATACGATCATCATTCCGAGCACGGGCCTTGAGGAGTTCATGGCGATGGCCGGTGAAGTGATCCAAACGGCGGATCGGGTGCCTGCGACACACGGATAATTTCAATTGGTCTACTGACAAGCCGGGATTGAAACGCAATTGCGCTTGTCGACCCGATCGAACATTCTAGTTTTCTATCACAAAAATTTGAGGAGTAACGTTGTACTGAATGGGCGGCTGCAAGGGGGCTTTGTTGCACGTTTCCGCTCTATTCTTCGCTAGCAGCCGGATTCAATACTCCGGCGCCATACGGCGTTGACAGGTGGTGACTCTTCGCTAGTGTCACTTCTCTCTCGAATAAGCGCTATGCGCTCCCTCCAATTCTCGATCTCCAAGATGACTTTATGGCAACAAAAGTGAAGAAGGCTAACAAGGTTGCTTCCAAGAAGGTTTCGACGAAGGCAAAACCGGCAAACAAAAAATCGCAAGGCTCCACTAAGGTACGCTACGTCTACTACTTCGGAGACGGCAAAGCGGACGGCGATGGGAAGATGAAACCCCTGTTGGGTGGTAAGGGGGCGAACCTGCACGAAATGACACGGATCGGATTGCCGGTTCCTCCCGGCTTTACGATCAGCACGGAGGTTTGCACCTACTTCTACGACAACAAGCGGACCTATCCTGCGGAACTGAACGCTCAAGTCGATGCCGCATTGGCGAAAGTGGAAAAATCGGCCGGTAAAAAGCTGGGCGACAAGAATGACCCGCTTCTGTTGTCCGTTCGTTCCGGCGCCCGGGATTCGATGCCCGGAATGATGGACACGATCCTTAATCTCGGAATGAACGATGCGGTTGTGAAGGTTGTGGCCGAGAAAAGCGGTAATCCACGATTCGCCTGGGACTCCTACCGTCGATTTCTTCAGATGTACGGCGACGTTGTGATGGGAGTGCAGAAACGCGAGAACGAAGATCACGACCCGTTCGAACTAATCATTGAATCCGTTAAACACGAGGCGGGGGTTGAACATGACCTCGAGCTGACCGCTGAGAATCTCCAGGCTCTGGTGGCAAAATTCAAGGCGCTCATTAAGGAACGAACCGGGAAAGATTTTCCGCAGGATCCGCACCAGCAGCTCTGGGGCGCCGTTGGGGCAGTGTTCGGTTCCTGGAACAACGACCGTGCGATTGTCTATCGACGTAAATACAATATTCCGCATGAGTGGGGAACGGCAGTCAACGTTCAGACAATGGTCTTTGGAAATCGAGGGGACAGCAGCGCGACCGGAGTGGCATTCACACGCGACCCGGCGACAGGGGAAAGGGTATTCTACGGCGAGTATCTGATCAACGCACAGGGTGAAGATGTTGTTGCAGGTGTAAGAACACCGAATCCTGTGGCCGCGCTGGCTAAGGAAATGCCTGCTGCCCACAAGGAACTGCTCAAGGTTCGCGAAACGCTCGAAAAACATTTCCACGACATGCAGGATCTCGAATTCACGGTCGAGGATAACCGGCTATATATCCTTCAGACCCGTAACGGCAAACGAACTGGGATCGCGGCGGTCCGAATTGCGGTGGAAATGGTAAAGGAAAAACTGATCAGCAAGGAAGAAGCCGTCAAACGAATCCCCGCTGATTCCTTGTCGCATCTGCTGGCGCCGGTGTTCGACCGGCAGAGTGTCAAGTCTGCGAAGAAGATTGCGACAGGACTGGCAGCCGGTCCAGGCGCGGCAAGTGGCCAGATCGTATTCAACGCGAAGGACGCGGTGGAATGGGCAAACAAAGGCAAACCGGTCATCCTGGTGCGAGTCGAGACGTCTCCGGAGGATCTTCGCGGGATGATTGCCGCGGAGGCAATCCTTACCGCACGCGGAGGCGTTTCGTCTCATGCGGCCTTGGTGGCACGACAGATGGGGAAGGTGTGCGTCTGCGGTGCGTCGACGCTCCAGATCGACTACACGAACCGAACTCTGACCGCCGGCCCGGTCACGTTGAAACAGGGGGATTTTATTTCCGTAGATGGGACGGCCGGTGAAGTCTATGCCGGCGAGGTTAAGACCGCGCACTCTGAGGTTGTGCAGGTGTTGGTTGAGAAAAAACTCGACCCGAAAAAGAGTCAGACGTTTCAGGAGTTCTCGTCGCTGCTCGGGTGGGCAGATAAAATTCGCAAACTCGATATCCGCACAAATGCTGACACACCGGAACAGGTCGCGACGGCAATCGCCTTCGGCGCAAAAGGGATCGGCTTAACCCGGACGGAACACATGTTCTTCGAAGGGGATCGCATTGATGCGATGCGGGAGATGATTCTCGCCAGCACGCTAGAGGAGCGGAAAGCCGCGCTGGCAAAATTGCTGCCGTTTCAGCGAGAGGACTTTGTTGGAATCTTCAAAGAGCTGAAGGGATTACCGGCAACAATCCGGACTTTGGATCCGCCGCTTCATGAGTTTCTGCCGCAGACTGAGGCGCAACAGGCCGACCTCGGAAAGAAACTCGGAATTCCTGCCGAAAAAATCCATCGCCGTGTGGAAGAATTGCACGAGTTCAATCCGATGCTTGGTCACCGCGGATGCCGTTTGGGAATCAGTTTTCCCGAAGTCACCGAAATGCAGGCGCGTGCGATTTTTGAGGCTGCCGCGGAGGTCCAAAGACTTAAGATCAAGGTGAAACCGGAGATCATGATTCCGCTTGTCGGGTTTCCAAAGGAGTTAAAGCTCCAGATCGACATCGTTCATCGCGTTGCCGCCGAGGTTGCGAAAGAAAAAAAGACCAAGTTCAATTACCTGGTCGGAACGATGATTGAAATCCCTCGAGCCGCGCTTGTGGCGGACAAGATCGCGGAGGACGCCGAATTCTTCAGCTTCGGCACCAACGATCTGACGCAGACCACGCTTGGCATGAGTCGTGATGATTCGGGTAGTTTTTTACCCGGGTACCAGGAGCTGGAAATCATCAAGAACAACCCGTTTGCGACGATCGACCAGAAGGGGGTTGGAAAGCTGATGGAGCTCGCCCGTGACAATGCGCATAAGACCCGGGAGGATATCAAACTCGGTATTTGCGGCGAGCACGGTGGAGATCCGGAGAGCGTAAAATATTGTCATCGAATCGGTCTCTCCTACGTGAGCTGCAGCCCGTTCCGGGTTCCAGTGGCACGCCTGGCGGCCGCTCAGGCAGCGCTCGAGTAGTGAAGTGCCACGGAGTGGCACCGCCAAGGTAGCGCAGGCGTTCTGCCTGCGCCACCGCCTCCACGTCCCTGAAGCGCATTCAACGCGACATCGCTCCAGTCAGGACAGACCCTCCAAAAAAATCCGAATCTCTGCGGCCTAGGCGTCTTTGTGGTCGTTAAATCCTCTGTGCCCTCCGTGTCTCCGTGGTGAATCCGAGTCCCTTCTACTTTGAGACTTCCCTCGGTTTCTCGCTCTTTAGCTCAAACTTGATTTGGCGCGCCAGTAACCAACGGACGCCAAACATATCGATGGTGGCGTTTAGCGCGCGATTGCCAAAGTTGTATTTGCTCGTCCCGTGCTGCCGAGTCCGATGGTTCACTGGAATCTCTTTGATCCTGTAGCCGTGGCCTTTAATCAGAGCGGGAATGAAGCGGTGCATCCCGTGAAATGGAATTAGGGCTTCCCGACAGTCTCGTCGCATCGCTTTCAGCGTGCACCCCGTGTCGTGCACTCCATCCTTTGTGAATCGGCTCCGGATAAAGTTCGCGATTTTACTTTGAATCCGCTTGAACCAGGTGTCCCGGCGTTTCTTCCGAATCCCGCAGACGAGATCAGCGCCCTGTTCAATTTCCGATAGCAATCTCGGAATATCCTTCGGATCGTTTTGCAGATCGCCGTCAATCAACACCAGAATTTCGCCAGTCGCCGCCGAAAGTCCGGCATACATCGCTGCGCTCTGGCCTGTGTTACGAGCAAATTCGATCGCCCGGATGCAAGGCCCAGGCTTGATCTGCTCAAGGGTTCGATCCTGGGAACCGTCATCGACGAACAGCAGTTCGTGTGAGATGCCATCGAGCGCGCTCTCGAGTTCCGTCTGCAACTGCCCTATATTTCCCTCCTCGTTGAAAACTGGAATTATGACCGAGACTTTTGGAGTCATCACAGAGGAAGTGTCTGGTATTGATAGCAGGCGAATATCCGAATCTGCCGGTTGGGAAGATCCTTTCGCTGCAGCTCGTAGACTGTCAAAAGCTCCCAGCGCGTGAAGGCGCTTTGGAGATTCTGGGGCGGTGCCGCATCCGGTGCATCCGTAATGTAGAGGGCAGTGCGATCGATGAACCGGTTGACCCCTTGTTCTTCGGTGAAGGTTGTGTCGCGCTGTGCGGAAGCATCGGGTTCAACAAATTCATCGTAGCGCGGCCAGAACGAAAACTCGCTCTGAAAATCCTGGGATTCAGGAATGTAAACAGGGGGATCTCCCGGACCTTCGGTTTGCTTGTCAGCCAAATAAAAAGAGAGGATAGACGCCGTCCGATAGTCGTTTCCGATCATGAAAATCCTGGTGTCGAGCTTCTTTTCAAGACCTGCCCGATATTTGTCAACGGTCTGTGCGATCGTTTTCCAATCCGCAGGGCTGTACACCTCGTTGAATTCTTCGGGGAGAACTGCACCGAACGAGGCGAGCAATCTAGTGTCGGTAAGGGCCGCAGCCTGCGCACCGCTCAGACCGAGAGCCGCAATGCAAACGCCTGCAGAGACCGGCATCCGACTCGCGCTCTGAATCCAAAAATGAGTCGCGACGATCGTCAGGATAATTGTTGCCGGACCGGTCCATGCCGGATCGCCGATCTGATGCAACTCTCGGATCACGTAAATGACGAGAATCGGCCAACTGAAGGTCAAGAGCAGGCAGGTCTTGCTGTTTTGAAATGCGCGTCCAATCGACCGGATGAATCCGATTGCCAGGCAGATTAAAGCCAAAGGCGAATAAAGCAGGATCTGCGTACCGAACGATTCGCTCAGATGGGAAATTCGGATTTTGACGAAAGAGTTCTGGATTTCCTGCCAAGAGAAATTTTCCAGTCCGAGCCAATCGTGCTGCAGATTCCAGAGTATTGGTGGCGCAAGAAATAGAGCAAAGCAAAGCAAGAGCACGTAGCAGTTCGGTCGCGCGAGTTCTTTCCGATATTTCTTCGCGACCAGGAGAAATAGAAGGATCGATAGGAGCGCCAGCGCATTCTCGTATTTACAGAGAAAACCGAGTCCGATTACAACACCGGTTAGCGGCCAGTAAAGAGAAAATCCTTTGTTGCGTTCGAGTGCAAGCCAGAAAGTATAGAGGGCAGTGACCCAAAAGAAAACCGACAAAGAATCAATGGTGATGAACACAGATTGGAGATTAAAAAGTGGCAGAAAATTCACGGCGATGACCGACCAGAATGCGACTTTCTCACGCGCCAACTTCAACCCGAGCAGATAAACAAAAATCGACGTCCCAAGCCCAAGAAAAGGACTCAGAAATCGGACACCGAATTCGGTTGGACCGATCAGCGAGGTCCCGCCCAGGATCGCCATCGCGATACCGGGTCCCTGGCTGTAATAGGAAATAGCCGGGTGTTGCGCCCAGAGATAGTGGAACGCTTCATCGGGCAGGAGTTCAAGATTTGCGGCGAGCCAGAGGCGAATCGCCGTTACGACAAGCAAAAATCCAATGAGAATCAGAATACGACTTTTCATTGTGGATTCGCGCCGAATAACGATTGCCGACTCCGGTAGAACTTCGGGAACCATTTCGACGCGACCCGTTGGTAAATCAGGTTTGCCACACCTGCGAAGAGCAGGCTGAATCCGATCCCTAAAATGATTGAAACCAAAACGTCGCTTGGCCAATGCGAACCGCAATAAATTCTCGAGTAAGAGACCAGCGCGGTCGGGATGATGTATAGGCAGCCCAACCTGCCGAAGAACAGAATCGCAAGGGTCGCGATGACAGTATTATTAATAGCGTGACCCGACGGAAAGGATCGGCCGATAACAGGTCCCTCTGGCGGTTCTGAGAGCGAAACCTGGACAGGTTGCCAGACACCAAGAATTGCGGGTTTTGTTTTCTCGAGACTGACCTCTCTTACCTCCGCGAGCGCTTGAGTGGGGCGTGGACGGTTAACAAATTTTTTCATGAATTGTGTGAAAAGGCCGTCCGTCAGAGCGAGTGAGAGCAGGGTAACGATTACAAAACTTCGAACCCGGAATTTTCCTCGCCACAACAAGATCAGACCGACGACTACAAGGACCGGCATCCAAACATCAAAATTTGTGAAGGTTGCCATCAACTTGTCTAAAAACGGATTCGTCCATTCCCGGTTGATGTGAAGGAGGAGAGTTTTATCCATGCCAGACCCGCAGGCCTGCGTAAGCTAAGAAGACCCGATACATGAAACAAGCAAAGAAATTATTCCGCGTCCTCTTCCCGTTGCTGATCCTGCTGCCCACTCTGGCACTCGCCCAAGACGATCCCAACGCCATCCTGGATCAGATTCGATCGGCTCAAGCACAGATTAGCCGCCCATTGTCAGGTCGGTTGAGACCGGAAAACGGCGATCCGATACCATTTCAGCTGCAATTAAAAGGCACAGAGTTCGTCTACACGTTTTCCAACCCACCGGAGACAATCCGGCTACAACTGAACGACAACGGTGCAGCATTGACAGACCAAAAATCGGGCGGGCAACAATTGATTTCGGGTTCAAAATTGACCGAATCGGTCCGCGGCACCGATATAAGTTACGAAGACCTGTCTCTCCGGTTCATCTACTGGAGAAACGCGAAATTTGAGGGAGAACAACGCGTTCGAACAATTACCTGTTCCATCGTCCTCGTGCAGACCGATAATCGGAGTAGCGAGTACGGCACGGTGCGGCTCTGGATCGCCAAGGATCGTGGAGCGCTGATCAAGGCAGAGGGATACAATTGGCAGGGGAAACCGGTGAAGAGGTTTGAGGTAATTTCGGCGCAGCAGATCGAAGGAAAGACAATTTTCAAACAAATCCGGATAGAAAAGCTGGATCCTCAGACCGGTAAAGTGCTTTCCCGGACTTATCTCGAACTTGATCCGACGGATTGACGGGACAAAAAACGGTTATTTTGGACGTGCAGCGAGGGGTGCGCAAATTTGACAAAAATTATCCGTTTGACGGCGAAAAAATGGTCTCGGAAGACTGGATTTGGGCGTTGACCCGTAATCGTCGACAAATTCAGGGCAATCTGCGCCGTTGACAGACATAAAAAGCGCTTCTACGGTAAGCGCTTTCAATGGCTGGAAATGGACTCTCGGTAATTTTTTTGTGCGGACTCTTTACGACAGGAGTCTCCGCTCTCTTCGGACAAACGGCACCGGGAACCGCCGACCAAGCCGGCAAGAATCGGGATAAATTGCGGGAAAGCATGCTTTTCAACGTCGAGCCCGGGAACATCGAACCTGTTCCGCTCAACCCTCCGACTGAAAAATATCCTTGGCACGCGCAGATTGTGACGACGATTTTTTGGATCGGTGAAACGCCTGCCGGAAACAATCCTATTCCGAATCGTTCAAGCGCTTGGGATTCGAATTGGGCGCGGAATTTTGGAGGTTCGGATAATCCGGTGGCAAGTGAACGGAGAGGATTCATCCCGGCCCGTTTTGTTCCCCGGCAGAATCCGTTTTACATAGCGCTTCCTTTCAATGACGTCAGCGGAGGACGTACAAAGCCGGAATCCCCAAAAATAATTCCCTGGTTCAGCGAAACGTTTGAAAAATCGGGGCAATCGGTTTTGAAGGGGCGCTGGGTGGCGATCCGGAAAGGGAATCGGATCTGCTATGCACAGTGGGAGGATGTCGGTCCGTTTCGCAGCGACCATTGGGAATACGTTTTTGGCAGTGATCGCCCCCGGCGCAATCTGAATGGGGGCGCCGGTCTGGACGTTTCCCCGGCTGTGCGCGATTTTTTGCAGCTTGGGAGCACCGATCTCACCGACTGGCGTTTCGTTGATTTCCAGGAGGTGCCTTCCGGGCCATGGGCTTCGTATGGAGACAACAACACCTTTGTGATCGAGCGCCGCAAACAGGAGCAGCCGTTTGCGAAAGAGCAATCCGTATCGGCGTGGAGCAAGTAGCCTCGTGAGAAATTCGGGCTAGGGGAGCTGAACCAAGTCTCCTTCAGCGTATTGCTCATTCCGTCGCATTCCGGCCTGGATATAGATAATCCTGAGCCACTTCCGCTCACCTCGATAAGGATCAACACCGAATGTCTCATTCGACACCTGAAACGGTCCGGTTCCATCCATGAGAGAGCGAACAATGTTCGTGACGTCGACGTATCGATCCTTCGTTCCATACACGGCCCTGATGACTCGCGCCGGTGGACCTCGATCTGGTACTCCGGCATCGACGCCCCGGGCGTTTCTGAAATAGAAGACATCACCCTCCCGGACGCGCTCAGTGATCAGCTGGCCGTTGAGTTCATATTTTACGACCAGGACACACGGCAAGTTTGTACGGATGTCGATTCGCAGTGAATCACTTCCGACGCGGAACGGTTCGCCGTACTCCGCAAAATGCTTGACCTCTCTTCTGACATCGACACTGGGGCCATCCGACGGGCCGTAATAGGCCGTTCGGACCCTGATCTCCTGTCCAATTGCGAGACTCGCCCCAAAGGTCATTAGTAGAAGAGCAAATGCGCCAATTCCCAGGGGGCAATAGGGTCTCATATTTCTCTACGCTAGAAATCCCCTCCCCGGATCGATGCCGGAAGGAAGGGGTTATCCAAGTATGACCAGGCACCTGACTCGGGAAGATGCCGCGGAATATCAGTCGCCATGGGGGTAAAAATCACAGATTCGCTTTTTGCGGGACAAAGTCCAGTCTTGGAAATTATACTCCATGGCGCCATGGGAAATGCTTTCGCCGTCAAAAACGCACTATTGGTTGTGTTCAGTTTCTGTTTGGTGTCTGTGGGTTCCAATGTTCGGGCTGCGGACGAATTAACTGGAACGCTTAAGAAAATCAAAGACGCCGGATCCATCTCGGTTGGACATCGCGAGTCGTCGATCCCTTTTTCTTACTATGACGATAAGAACCAGGTGGTTGGTTACTCAGAAGATTTGGTGATGATGGTGGTTGATGCCGTCAAACAGAAGCTGAACCTGCCGAACCTGCAGGTCAAAATGACTCCGGTCACTTCACAGAACCGTATCCCTCTCATTCAGAATGGGACGGTTGATATCGAGTCTGGATCCACAACCAACAATCTCGAGCGTCAGCAACAGGCCGCGTTTTCGAACACGATGTTTATCGTCGGAACCCGGTTGCTCGTCAGAAAGGACTCAGGGATCCAGGATTTTCCGGATTTGAAGGGTAAAAATGTTGTCGTAACAGCCGGCACGACATCGGAACGCCTGATCCGGGAATTAAACCAGAAACAGGACATGAAAATGAACATCATCAGCGCCAAGGATCATGGCGAATCCTTTCTGACGTTGCAGAGCGGACGTGCAGTGGCTTTCATGCTGGATGATGCACTCTTGGCCGGAGAGCGGGCCAAGGCAAAGCGGCCGGATGATTGGGTGATCGTAGGAACGCCGCAATCGAAAGAAGCCTATGGGATGATGATGCGAAAAGGTGACGACGTGTTTAAGGCGCTTGTCGACGATACGATTGCAAAAGCCGAGACCTCCGGCGAAGCGACGAAATTATATCAAAAGTGGTTTCTATCTCCTATTCCGCCAAAGGGATTGAACCTGAACCTTCCGTTGAGCGACGATATGAAAGCGCTCTTCAACAGCCCGAACGACAAAGCGCTTCAGTAGGACCTCGAAAGCCCGGGGATCTCGAAAGGGTAACATGAAAACGGTGAATGCCGACAGGATGCCTGCGTTTTGGGATCGGGATGGTGGGGATTCTGGTGAACCAGGAAAACCTGACAAATGCTGATACTCGCTACCGGACTCGATTGGAGCATTTTTCTAAAGCCAGCGTTTGATGGAACGGGCAATTACCTCCAATTCCTGTTCGTCGGATTAGAATGGACCCTGGTTCTTTCAATCTGCTCATGGGTGCTCGCCTTCGTCGTCGGTTCAATTGTGGGAGTATTTCGAACGTTGCCAGGCAAATTCTTACCGGCGATTGGGACTGCATACGTCGAATTATTTCGGAACGTCCCGCTGCTTGTGCAATTGTTTTTGTGGTATTTTGTGTTCCCAGAAATAGTCCCAGGGCTTGGAACATGGTTCAAGCAAGCGGTTAATCCGCTTTTGCAACAACTGATTGCGGGCGTGTTGTGCCTTGGATTTTTCACTGCGGCGCGTGTCGCCGAACAAGTACGTTCTGGCATTGATTCCTTGGGAAAAGGGCAGCGCGCCGCCGGTCTGGCGCTGGGGTTAAATCTGTTTGGAGTTTATCGACTGATTCTTTTGCCAGTCGCATATCGAATCATCGTGCCGACGCTCACTTCGGAATTTCTAAACACGATCAAAAACTCCGCGGTTGCATCCACGATCGGCCTTGCCGAACTGTCGCGCCAAAGCCAGCAATTAGGTGAATTTACTGCCCATTGGTACGAAGCGTTTATCGCGGTAACACTACTGTACGGGATCATTAATATCGGCGTCATGATCGCTTCGAGAGCAATTGAACATGCTGCCCGATTGCCGGGATTTGTCGGAGGCCGTCAATAGATGTACGAGTTCGACTGGAGTTCAATCCCCGGGGCGCTGCCTTATCTATGGGCAGGGATGGTCCAGACACTTCAGATTACTGGAGTCGCAATTTTTGTTGGGATCATTCTCGGGACCGTGATTGCGCTTTTGAGGCTGTCTAAAAGCCGGTTTCTATCCGGGCTGGCGGCGTTGTACGTGAATGGGTTTCGCTCTGTGCCGCTTGTGATGGTGTTGCTTTGGTTTTATCTCCTGGTTCCGCAGCTGATATCCGGCCTATTCGGACGGTCGAATATGGATATCCGGCTTTTATCAGCTTTCGTGGCATTTGCCCTGTTTGAGGCATCTTATTACGCGGAGATTATTCGGGCGGGGATCCAAAGTGTTTCGAGGGGTCAAGTCAGCGCGGGATTGGCGCTTGGTATGACAAACGGTCAAGCGATGCGCCTTATCATTTTACCGCAGGCGTTTCGCAGGATGACGCCGTTGTTGCTGACTCAAGCGATCATTCTTTTTCAGGACACATCGCTGGTTTATGTGATTGGGTTAACAGAGTTTTTCGGCGTTGCCTATAACACAGGGAATCGAGATGGGACGTTGGTCGAACTTCTTCTGTTTGCGGGAGGGGTTTACTTCGTTATTTCTTTTGGCGCATCGATGCTTGTCCGGTTCCTTCAGGCGAAAACGGCACTATGATTTCGATAAAGAACATCTCGAAGTGGTACGGCGAATTTCACGTCCTTAAGAAGTGCAGTACGGAAGTCGCCCGAGGCGAAGTTGTCGTCGTCTGCGGACCGTCTGGTTCGGGTAAGTCAACGCTGATTAAATGTGTCAACGGACTCGAAGGTTTTCAGGAAGGTGAGATCCTCGTAGATGGTATTTCTGTCGGTGCTCGCCAAACGAATCTTTCGAAACTTCGCTCGAGGGTCGGAATGGTGTTCCAGCACTTCGAACTCTTTCCCCACCTGAAGGTGATTGAGAACCTGACCATCGCCCAGTGCAAGGTGCTCGGACGCGAAAAACAGGAGGCATCCGAGAAAGGATTCAAGCTCCTGGAAACGGTTGGTCTGGCGTCGCATGCAGACAAGTTTCCTGCGCAACTATCTGGAGGCCAGCAACAACGAGTGGCCATAGCGCGCGCTCTCGCGATGGATCCGATTGCGATGCTTTTTGACGAACCAACTTCAGCGCTTGATCCTGAGATGATCAAGGAGGTGCTGGATGTCATGGTAAAATTGGCGCAGGACGGGATGACGATGATGGTTGTTACGCACGAAATGGGCTTTGCTCGCGAGGTAGCCGATCGCGTCATTTTTATGGACTACGGAGAGATCGTGGAAGACCGGACTAAATCAGACTTTTTTAACACCCCTGGGACGGACCGCGCACAGCAGTTCCTTTCGAAAATTCTTTCCCACAGCGGATAGCCTGGGTTGCTCACAACCTCGAATGATTTCGAGCCGATGAGCGATGCGGGGGGCGGCACCGGAATTTCCCATCGCAGGAAGGCAATTCCGCTAATTTTGTGGGGAAAGCCTCTCGAACAGGTTGGATTGTCTTGACCAATTGGTTCAGATCCCATATGCGAAATGGGGTGCTTGTCTGGGTGAAATCTTCGCAGGGAAAGCGAGCTGAGGCGGGTTGCTTCGGCCTGCTCTCTCGCTCCGAAACAAGCGCAATCTTCCCCCCAAGAACAGTATGCCTACTCCAGCAGCCCCCGCTTCAGAACTGAACAGTCGCGAGATAAGCGCCAAACATCGCCTAGTGATTTTTGCCTCGTCATTGGGCACCGTCTTTGAATGGTACGATTTTTATATCTACGGTAGCTTAGCCGTCTTTTTTGCCGGGCTCTTCTTCCCTCCTGGCAATCAGGTCACTGCAATCCTGACGAGTCTCCTGACGTTCGGAGTCGGATTCGTGGTTCGGCCATTTGGTGCACTTGTCTTTGGGCGAATCGGAGACTTGGTCGGTCGAAAATACACGTTCCTGGTCACCATTACCGTCATGGGCTTGTCCACCGCACTGGTCGGCGTGTTGCCGACGTTTGCGACAATCGGTTGGGTAGCGCCAATTATTCTCTTTTTCCTCCGGGTCACCCAAGGGTTGGCGTTGGGTGGTGAATATGGAGGCGCCGCGACCTATGTGGCTGAGCACGCTCCTCACGGTAAACGGGGTCTATTTACCAGCTGGATTCAAACGACAGCCACTCTCGGTCTCTTCCTGTCGCTGGCAGTAATCGGTATTTTGAGGCACTGGCTGTCCGTAGAGGATTTCAAGGCATGGGGTTGGCGAATTCCGTTCCTTCTTTCGGTCGTCCTTCTCGCGATCTCCATTTATATCCGGCTCAAACTCCAGGAATCTCCAATCTTCACGGAAATGAAGGCGCAGGGCAAAGGATCAAGAGCGCCGCTCCGTGACAGTTTCCTGACGTTGCCGAACGCAAAATATGTCTGGCTCGCGTTATTCGGCGCGACTGCAGGCCAGGGAGTCGTCTGGTACACGGGACAGTTTCATGCCTTGTTCTTCCTTCAGAATGCATTGAGCCTCAAAGACTACACCACGGCTTATACATTGATCGCCGTTGCATTGCTGTTGGGGACTCCGTTCTTTGTGTTTTTTGGCTGGCTTTCGGATCGGATCGGACGCAAGCACATCATCATGGCCGGATGTCTTCTGGCCGCGTTGACCTATTTCCCACTTTTTCACCAGCTCACGAAATATGTTAATCCCGCCCTTGCTGATGCCCTCAAGAGCTCGCCGATCGTGGTCTCTGCCTCGGAGGGGCCTGATCTTGAAAAGGTCAAGACAGATCTAAATACGCGTGGGTACTCCTTCTCTGTGAAACCGCCTGAGGCCGCCGGTGGAATCAGCTTTTCAATAGGTTCCACACAGGTCCAAGGGTATGAACCCAAGGCACTCGGTACGGCCTTGGCGGCTGCCGGTTATCCCAAGGTGGCGGACCCCGCGAAAATCAACTACCCGGGAGCGATCGTGGTTCTCTTTATTCTCGTTATTTACGTGACAATGGTCTACGCGCCGATCGCGGCGTTCCTGGTGGAGCTGTTCCCAACTCAGATTCGGTACACTTCAATGTCGTTCCCCTACCATATCGGAAACGGGATATTTGGCGGACTTTTACCGTTCATCGCTGCGGCGGTGAGTGTCGCGACCGGGAATATTTACGCTGGGTTGTGGTACCCGATTATAGTTGCGCTCGCGACGTTCATTATCGGCATGCTGTTTCTCCGCGAAACGAAGGATCGCGATATCCGGGCGTAGGCAGTTGAGGCGACTCAGCAGAAATAGCCCACCCGCAGGACGCGTATGCTGCTTTACTTGGCGACGTTGCAGCGTTTCTCGGACAATTCGACGCTTCTGCGGTCCCGTCCTGTCTCAAAACTATGGGTAGCGCAATTCACGCAACTATCTTATCAGTGATTTGCGTATGAAGATTTTGGCTTATTCGAAGTGGGATGTATTACCAGTCCTCTGCGGGTTTTTGCATTTTGCGTACGTCCTCACGTTATTCGCGCTTTTCCCGATTGCTCCCTGGTGGGTACTCGGTGTGATGGGGATTGTCTATTCGATCAGCATCTCCTGGAACATCAACGGGATTTCGCACAACTTCATACACAATCCCTATTTCACGTGGCACCCGTTGAATCGTTTGTTCGCGTTGATTGAGTCCCTCTCCCTGGGATTCTCGCAAACCTTCTATAAGTATGTGCATCACCGGCATCACATGGGGAACAGCGACAAGCCAGACGAGCAAGGTGAAACGGTGGACTGGCTATCGATTTACCGCCACGGACACGACGGTGAAGCGGAAAACGTCTGGAGTTATATCTTCCTGAGCTATATGCGCGATGATCCGAAGGCAATTTTTCTCGAGATCAAGCGCAAGAGCAAATTCGAGGCGTACTGGGGGGTATTCGAGATCGTTGCTTTCCTTAGTTTCTTTGTTTTGATGGGGGTATTGAACTGGAAGTTCATCATTTACTTCTTGCCATTCTACTATCTAGGCCATTGCCTCTCTTATCTGAACGGCTATTTCCTGCATTTCGGAGGAAACCCGGATAAACCGATTGCCTGGGGTGTGAGCTCTTATGAAAAGATCTACAATGCGATCTGGTTTAATAACGGATACCACGCCGAACATCATTTCCGTCCAAAATTGCACTGGACCAAGATGAAGAATCTCCACGAGCAGATCGCGGAACAGCAATTGAAAGAGGGCACCCGCGTGATCAAGCCTCCGCACGCATTGGCGTTCCTGGATCCGTCGCTTCCGGCGAAGAGCACACCGCTAGTTCCTGCCCAAGAGGCGCACAGGTCCTGACTGCCGATTCCTAGACCCACACTTCTCACGTCTCCGTGCGAAATGCGCACCGAGTGCCGACATTAGTCGGGGCAAGCCCCAAAGACCCGCTTAAAATACCGCAACCAGACTAATCCCGATTGCGATCAGGAACGAGGCCAACCAGGCGCGGGCCGTGATTCTTTCTGAAAGAAAAAGCCCGGATGCAAGCGCCACGAGGAGCGGGCTGACTCCTTCGAACGCGAACAAGCGGTTCAATTCGAAAATGCGCATCAAGTGCAGCCACAAAAAAAACCATGTGGCCATCGAAGTAATCCCGATCGCATACCACGCCGCGCGCACTGGTCCGCTTGCAATCGGTTTGTGGTCGGAGCCGGACGCGTGTTTCAGACAGACTTCGCCGGCAGCCAACGCGAGCTGGGAAAAAACCAGCATTACGAGACTGGATAAAGTCATCATTGTGACGGGCAGACTATTCATGCGAAAACGCCAACATCACGATTCCTCCCAGAATAAAGAGCATTCCCACGAGTCGCCCGATCGGAATTATCTCGTGTAGGACGAGCAAACAGGCCAAAGGAACCAGCAGATGCACCGAGGACGACAAGCCATAGGCCAGGTGAAGCGGCAGTCGCGGAAGCGCCGCGAGCCATAAGGATAGACTGCCGATGTACGCGACGATGCCCAAAATCACCCATCCGTTGAAGAGGGTCGAGAGGAATGAGATCGACCCCGGGAAAATCACGGTGGGCGGCTGGGTTGCACCAATTTTGAGCAGCAACTCCGCAAACGTGGACAAAATCGCGTTGAGAAGGACCAAACCGATCGGAAACCATTGCACTGCAATAAAGCGTCGCCCCTGTAGCCCGGTCGGGGTACGCTCGAGAATGTTAGTTGCAGATTTGCCGCTCTTCGCCATTATCCGGTTTGCATTTTGCTGACGCACCGCTTCAGGCCGCAGTGCTTGATTACTGTCAGCGGACAGCTAAATGATTTTTACGACATGCAGCCTTCAGGTTCTTCAATAACAGGGACAGATACCCAAACCAAGCCTGGCCTCTCGGCGTCAGACGCTTCTTCTGTTCATATCTGTATTGAAACCACGTTTGGGTCAGCCGTCGTAGCCGATTCTGTTCCTAGTGAAGATTACAACGTTTGGGTTGCCGGATTGGACCAGTCTCCTCTGGACCACCGGTATTATGAGATTGTACACGAATCGCTAAAGGATCAATTTGCGCATTATTATCTATTGCTGAAAGACGATACTGGGAGGACCCGGGCTATACAACCGTTCCTGATCGTAAGTCAAGATCTCGCAACAGGGATGCCTCCAGTGGTTCGTGGATTGCTGGCCCGGATCCGAAGCCATTTTCCGGGATTTCTCAAATTGCGGATGCTCATGGTCGGGTCTTCCGCAGGGGAAGGGGATATCGTTTTGGACCTGAGAAGCCGGGATATTGCATGGACTATCGACGCGTTACAGAAGAGCCTGGTGGCATCCGCACGCCGTCTAAAGGCAATGCTGATCGTATTTAAGGACTATCCGAAATCGTATCGTGAATCGCTCGATCGATTGCGACAATTCGGTTATACGCGTGTGCCCAGCATGCCGGCAACAAGACTGGAGCTTGATTTTAACGATTTCGACGATTTTCTGAAATCACGCATCAGCTACACGATGCGGAAAAACTTACGGCGGAAATTTCGCAAAACGGAGGGCGAACATCAAACTGAGTTCGAGGTCCTCAACGACATAACCCCCTTCGTCGACGAGATTCACCCGCTCTATCGGCAGACTTTGGGCCGATCGGAGCTCAAGTTCGAAGAATTGACCAAATCATACTGGTGCAATCTCGGGCGTCGAATGAACGACCGCGCACGGTTTTTTATTTGGCGTCAAGGGGGCAAGATCGTGGCATTTGCGTCGACCATTGTGCACAAGAACGTACTCCGGGATAACTATATCGGACTCGATTACTCAGTTGCGCTCGAGTATCACCTTTATTTTGTCACGCTGAGAGACACGATTGTATGGGCTCTCAAAAACGGTATTAAGACCTATCACAGTGCACCGTTGAACTACGATCCAAAGTATCATTTTCGAATGGACCTGGAACCACTTGATCTCTATGTGCGTGCGCCAAACAGGTTTTTGAATCCTCTCTTTAAGCGAATCCTGCCATTGCTGGAGCCGACTCGGTACGACCCGGTTGTTCGAAAGTTCTCGAATGCAAATGAACTATGGTAAGGGATCCAATCCGCAGACGAAGACGTCAGAAACCATCCGGCTTCGACTGGATGACGCCTGGGATTTCAAGTTCTCGCCTTCATTCAAAGCCCCCTTGGTTGTGGATGCATCATCCTTTGGCCCCTCGTTGCGGTTTATAACAAAGAAACGTTCGATTGAATCGTTTTTTGGCGAGTTCCGGGACAAATTTTGTCCATTTATCATGTCTGGGTCAGGGGACTTTCATCATCTGACTCCTCTGTTTGTCCGGCAAATCAAGGAGAACTTCGCGATCGTATCGTTTGACAATCATCCTGACTGGGATGTGCGTCCACCCTACTGGTCGTGCGGCGCGTGGGTGAATCGAGCCCTTGAAAATCCGCTGATCCAAAAAGTCGCAGTTTGGGGTTGTGGCAGCTTCGAGTGCACTTTCCCATGGCGCCTGCTCGGAAATCGACTGGCTTGCCGCTCAGATCGCCTATGGATTGCTCCATGGCAAAGCGAAGGGAAGGATTACCCATCGTGGTTGCATCCGGTCTTATCGGGGAATTGGCAGACTCATTTCACAAGATTTGTCGAATCAATCCGAAGTCTCCCTGTTTACGTCACTGTGGACCTTGATTGCCTCAGCGAAGAGGAATCAGTCACAAATTGGGAGAATGGGCGGTATGCGGTCTCGGATATTGTATGGGCGTTGACGCTTCTTAGGCAAAATGTGCGAATTATCGGCGGGGATCTCTGCGGAGCGCTATCGACATCCCGGTACGGATCGCGTTTTCAATCTGTTGCAGGACGTTTTGATCATCCCCGTCCGCGCGCTGTATCGGAAGAGGCGCGTCGCACAATTAACATGCGAGCGCTGGAGTCGATCTGGCCCTGTCTAATTGGGGAGTCGCTGTCGTAATGCCGGAATCGCTTCGACGATGTTTCGATAACGCATTCTGAAGCCGTTTTCAGAGGCCAAAGCCGTCAAGAAGGGAGACCTGAATTTTATTTTGGAATAACAGGTCCGGGCCTGCATCTACCTATATGCAAACGGGCGCACAGTTAAGAGACCAGACGTTTGATCGTCTTCTTAAAACAGCTGTGCTGTTGCGAAGGTGACCAGACACCAACTATAAAAACTAGAAAGAGTTAAAGATGATTAGACCATCCAAAGCAGTGATTGCAGGCGCGGCGGTCGCCGGCCTTATGACAGGTTCCTTTGCGGTTCGTGCTTATGCCGCGAGTACTACCACCTCCCACGCTGGTGTAGCGCTGCAGACCCTGGCAGACACTGAGAAAGGCAAACATGGGTGTAAAGGGCAGAACGAATGCAAAGGTCAAGGCGGTTGCAAGACAAGCGATGCCGGTTGCAAAGGCAAAAACTCTTGCAAAGGCAAAGGAGGCTGCGCGACCAATAAGGGTGCCTAGTCCGATAGCCCCCTTGAAGTCTGTTTGGCCGGCTTTCTCGCTGGCCATCGACAATCAACTCGGGGAGGGTGTTCTCGCGCGGCGATATGTGCCGGCCCCATTCCTCCTCGAAAGCCGAAAGCCAGTTTGTTAGAAAGTTATTAGGAATATGCCCGCTAACGCTTTTAACGGATACACGGAATATGGCATAGGCATTGGTTTGCGAGTGCCGCATTATCGCCACATTCTCGCGAAGAAGCCTGTTGTTGATTGGTTCGAGATCATCTCCGAGAATTTCATGGTCGATGGTGGTCGACCGCTCGAAGTGCTCGACACGATCCTCGAACAGTATCGAGTGGTCCAGCACGGGGTAGCAATCTACTTCGGTTCAGCTGACAAGTTTGACCGCGAGCATCTCAAGCGGCTCAAACGACTCGTTAAATACACGAAGACCCCGTGGCTTTCTGACCATCTTTGCTGGGGCAGTGTCGACGGCCGTTACACGCATGACCTGTTGCCAATGCCGTACACCTTTTCAGTGGCGCACCACACCGCGCAGAAAATCAAAGAGGCGCGTGATTTTCTTGAAGTCCCCATCTGCGTCGAGAACGTGAGCAGCTACGCCGAATATCATGCTTCGGAAATGACCGAATGGGAGTTTCTCAGTGAGGTGGTTGAACAGGCGGATTGCGGCATTCTACTGGACGTGAATAACATTTACGTTTCGTCGCAAAATCACAGCTTCGATCCGTACGATTATCTAAATAACATTCCCCATCAACGGGTGGGCCAGATCCATATTGCTGGTCATTCCAAATTCGAAAAGTATATACTCGATACGCATGATCACCCGGTGCTTGATCCGGTCTGGAAGATGTATGCCCATGCGATGAAACAGGTAGGAAATACTGCCACGCTGCTCGAGTGGGATGATCGCATCCCGTCGTTTGACGAGGTTCATAATGAAGCGCTCAAAGCCAATCAATTCCGGGACAAGCAGCTCATTGCGGCCGCCAAATAAAATCAGTTCACACGCTGAGCTGAAAGAGTTGCAGCGCGTGATGGTTCAAGCGCTGTTTCGTCCCCTTACACCTCAATGGGGAATGCAGAAGCGGTGGACCGACGGCACTCCAATGATATCGGTCGCTTCGGAGTTTATTAAGCCGAATGACCGGCTGACTTCGTTCGAGCGTCTTGAAATCTACAACCGTCAATACTGGTATCGAGTTCTTGACTGTCTCTACGACGACTACCCGGGGCTGCGCGCAATCGTCGGGGAGCGGAAGTTTATGAAGCTCGCGAAAGCGTATCTGACACGTCATCCGTCGGAATCGTACACGCTTCGCAATCTCGGAAATCGGCTCGAACAATTTCTGAGGGACGAGCCTGACTGGTGTGCTCCCAGAGAAGAACTGGCCATCGACATGGTTCGATTTGAGTGGGCGCAGGTGGTCGCGTTTGACGGACCTTCTAAGGAGCCGCTCACCCCGGATGATATCCTCGATACCCCTCCATCCAAGTTAAAGCTTGCCCTTCAACCGTATATTTCGCTGTTGGAATTGAATTTTGCGGTGGACGATTTTCTGATCGCCGTTAAGAAACAGGAAACAGACGGACTTCGTGGCGAAGCGAGTAACGCGAAGAATGCTGCACCAAAAGCGAGCGGGCGCCGGAAACGGGTTCGGTTCCCGAAGCGGGAGAATATTTATCTCGCCGTTCACCGGCACGACAACGTCCTCTACTACAAACGCCTCGAACAAGAGGAATATGCCATCTTGAAGTCACTCGACCAGGGAGTGACGGTGGAAGACGCGTGCCTCGAAGCGGTCACCTTAAGTAAAAGAACAAACGTCGACTGGCCTGCGGAAATCAAGCAATGGTTTGATACCTGGTCCACGCTTGGCTGGTTCTGTCACCGATCATGAGTGGAATACTAAATCTGGTCCGCCGCGCTTACAGGCTCCTCGTAGCGTTCGCCAATCTGCTGCGATCCCCGTTTTTACTGGCGCTGCGCGTTTATTTCTTCTGGCAACTCTTTCAGACCGGCGAGGGCAAACTCTCGAACATTCAAAGGGTGATAGGGTTCTTCAAAAGTCTCGGAATTCCGGCTCCTCATATCAATGCGTACTTTGTTAGTTCTCTGGAATGCTTCGGCGGTTTGCTTTTGATCGTCGGTCTAGCCTCACGTCCGATTGCGCTGATGGTCACCATTTCAATGTGTGTAGCGTATGTCAGTGCCGATCTGGAGGCCGTCGCCAGCATATTCAGCGATCCGGACAAGTTCGTAAAAGCGGATCCGTTCCCATTCCTGATGGCGGCTTTGATTGTCCTGGTTTTCGGGCCCGGATTGATCTCGATCGACGCGTTTCTACAGCGCGTGTTTGGAGAGAAACGAGAATCAGAGCTCGATTACTCGACGAACGCGTTTTCTAAGAAATAGCCGGGAGATTCGCAGTGTATCGCTCTTTATGGGTTCTATTTGCGGCGGCACTGCTCTCGTTTGAAAGTGCCACTGCGGCAAGTGACGCGATTGTCTGGCAGCCCTGGTCCAATTCGATCTTTGACCAGGCCAAACGAGAGGGGCGTTTCGTTCTACTCGACCTCGGGACAAGCTGGTGTCACTGGTGCCATGTCATGGAGGATGTCACCTACCGGGATCCGGCTGTGACTCGTTTAATCGGGCAACGCTATCTCGCTGTCCGGGTCGACGCCGATTCGCGCCCTGATTTATCGAATCGATACGAGGACTACGGCTGGCCGGCGACCGTCGTTTTTAATAACGACGGCAGCGAGATCGTAAAACGGCGCGGTTACCTTCCTCCCGAGCAAATGGCCTCGATGTTGCAGGCTATCATCGACGATCCAACGCCCGGTCCTTCTGTCGTCGCAGAAACGCCTCTCGTTCCAAGCGGTGCGGATACTATCAATCCGGGGAAGAGGAACGAATTACGCCAGACTTTGGTTGAAAGTTATGACCATATCAACCTGGGCTGGGGTAGCGGTCAAAAATTCCTCGATTGGGATACGATCGAGTATTGCATCACCCAGACCTTGCGTGGTGATCGGGCGCTGGAACGAATGGCGCGTGAAACGCTCGGTGCGCAACTTAATCTGCTCGATCCAGCATGGGGTGGAGTCTACCAGTATTCGACCGACGGAGATTGGGTCCATCCGCACTTTGAAAAGATTGTGCAGATGCAGGCTGAAAACCTTCGAATCTACGCACTTGCATACGCGTTATGGCATGATGAAACCTATTTGGAAGCAGCAAACCGAATTCGTGATTATCTGCGGGAGTTTCTAACCTCTCCCGATGGTGCATTTTACACAAGCCAGGATGCAGACCTCGTCGACGGCGAGCATGCGGCGGGTTACTTCAAGCTCAGCGATAGCCAACGACGAACGCAGGGCATCCCGCGGGTCGACACTCATGTTTACGCTCGCGAAAACGGTTGGGTGATTAATGCCCTGACGGTGCTCTACTCGGTTTCCGCTCAGAAGGCAGCGCTTGCGGACGCGATCCGATCGGCCCTTTGGATTTGCGATCATCGAGCGCTCCCCGGTGGCGGGTTCAGGCACGATGAAACAGACGATTCCGGCCCTTATCTCGGCGACACGCTATCGATGGGACGAGCCTTTCTGGCGTTATACAGCTGCACAGGGGATCGTTCCTGGCTCCAAAAGGCGATGGGCTCGGTCGACTACATTTCGAAGAACTTTTCAACCGATGTTGGATTTGTCACGAGTCCGAACATTGGCGGGATCAAATCGAAGCCGCAGCTGGATGAAAACGTGAATCTGGCCAGACTGGCTTGTCTATTATGGCACTACACCGGGGAGACCGGTTACAGGACCATCGCCGAAAGAGCAATGCGCTACGTCAACAACCCAGCCGCAATCGAACATCGAGGGTACCAGGTGGCTGGCGTACTTCTGGCCGCCGACGAACTGGAGTTGTCGCCGCCACATATCACCGTCGTCGGGCATAAAGATGATCCGAAGGCCGAGGAACTCTTCCGAGCGGCTATTCGCCAACCGATCACATTCAAACGCATCGAATGGCTTGATGACCGTGAAGGGGCGCTCCCAAACCCAGACGTTGCATATCCGACCTTGCCAAAGGCCGCCGCTTTTTTCTGCACGGACCAAGCCTGTTCTGCCCCTGTTTTTGTCGTCGCGGCATTGGTCGCCGAGATTTCGAAGCGTTGAGCGGCGAAGCGGTGTCGGCTATCGTCGCCGTCATGAATGATGAGAGAGATTTGAAGTCATACGAAGAGCGGGCGTGGCAATATTTTCTGCAATTGCAACCGACCATCACCGATGTCAACGCGGCGGCTGAGTTGGCCTTTCGAGCCGTGGATGCCTTCAACAAAGGGCTCCAGAAGAGGAGATCTCAGGAATCCCGAGAAGTTGGCTCCTGAGGTAGGATTTGAACCTACGACCAATCGGTTAACAGCCGACCGCTCTACCGCTGAGCTACTCAGGAGTCTGGTGGGCCAAGACCTTAATCCCGGCCGCGGTTGATTCAAGCGAAAATTACTACAGCATTCCAGGAGGCAGTCCAAGTCCGGATGTCAGACGACCCACTTCACTTTGTGCCAGGGCTTTGCCCTTTTCGATCCCCTGTTTGACCACGCTTAGAATCAGGTCTTCCAGCATTTCTGTGTCTTCCGGATCAACGACTTCCTTGGCGATCTTGATCGAGAGGATGTCGCCGAGACCATTCGCAACGGCCGTAATTTTCCCGCCACCGACACTGACCTCAACGGTCCTCGTTGCCAACGCCTCGTTCAGCTGCTCTTGCATCTTTGCAGCCTGCTTCATCATTTTCTGGATATTCATCGTTTAGTTTCCTGTCCCCGAAATAACACACACTTTACCGGAAGTCAGTCGGCGGTTTTTCAAGGCATTTGATCGCAACGAAGCATATGCAATTTCGAGAAGAGGACACTAAATTTCAGCCTGAATCTCTGCTTTAAACAGTTCCAGTGCTTTTTGAATCATCGGATCGTTTTTGAATTCGTCCATTGGGTCACCAGCCTTTTGAGCTTTTGCGGTCACTTTGCCTGGAGTTGGGAGATCATCACGAAATTCGAAATCCAGCTTCCACGCACCTCCCAGAACCTCCCCGGCAACTTCTTCGAGCAGTTTCCGGTTGTTCGGCCGGGATAACGACTCGACCGCAATGACTTGATTATTTGGGAATGCCAATTTTAGCGTTCCAGGCTCAGGGAAAAATGGCGTTGCAGGTTCGAGCCACGAGACAATCAATGGCCGTCGCAACCGAATGGTGTTCAGTATTCGGGGCCATGCCGAATCCCCAGGCTCTGCCAAAGCCGGTTTCTTCTCTGTCGCCTCCGGCGGTCTTTGTAGAATTTGAGGCTTGTCGGCAGGCACAAGATCCTCTCGCGGGTTGGCCGCAATTTCGTCAACGGTCGCTTGTGGCTTCTCCGGCGTTTTCGCCACCGGTTTATCAATTTTCGGAGGTCTTTCAGTCTTTGGCGTTTGAATAGGAGCGGTCCCGTCCCGCAGGTTCTCCAGAGCATCGATAACGCTCTGCAACCCGACTTCGTTGATTGTCTGAATCGCTCGGATAAGAGCGATCTCCAAATGCAGCTTTTTGTTTGCAGTCCACTTTATCGTGGCTTCAACCTCCGATGTCGTTTCAATTACTCTCAGGAGTTTCTTCGTTTCAACGACCGGCGCCAGTTCCTCTAACGTCTCTCGTGCGTGGTCACTGATTTCTTCCCGGAGACTCTGGGGATCAATTTTGAAAATCAAGAGGTTGCGGAAGAACGCCAGCAGATCGCCCAGAAGTTTGGTCAGATCTTTGCCGGCTTCGGCCTGTTGGTGAACGATCGCAAGTGTGTTTCCTCCATCTTGCTTCAGAACCGACCGAGTCAAATCAGCGACAACGTGTTCGGCGGTAAGTCCGAATACTTCCAGGACCTGCGCTTCGGCGATTGAACTGCCGCAAAACGCGACCAGTTGGTCCAGCATTGACTCCGCGTCGCGAAGCCCTCCTTCTGCCGCCACCGCAATCGCCGCAGCGGCTGCCCGGTCTAGGTTCACGCCCTCTTGGCCGGCAATGAACTCCAGATGTTTCGCGATAATCAGAGCCGGAATCCGCCGCAGATCGAAGCGCTGGCAACGGCTAAGGATTGTGGGCAGAACCTTGTGTGGCTCGGTCGTGGCGAAAATAAAAATCACGTGCGCAGGCGGTTCTTCCAACGTTTTAAGCAGCGCGTTAAACGCCTGCTGCGTAAGCATATGAACTTCGTCGATAATATAGACCTTATACTTTCCGCGAGGAGCAAACCGAACGTTGTCCCGGAGTTCGCGGATTTGATCGACGCTGTTGTTGCTAGCGCCATCGATCTCGAGCACGTCCAGGCTGATTCCCTGGGAAATCTCGATGCACGAGTCGCAGACTCCGCATGGATTCGCCGTCGGTCCGTGAATGCAGTTGACTGCCTTAGCCAGAATTCGAGCCGTTGAAGTTTTCCCTGTACCGCGTGGGCCGACAAAGAGATAGGCGTGAGCAAGACGCTGCTGTTGAATCGCGTTCTTCAAGGTCTGGACGACATGATCCTGACCTAGAACGTCGTCGAAAACCTTTGGTCGATATTTTCGCGCAAAGACTTGATAGCTCACACCCACAATGTAGCCAGGATATGTCCTGCGTCGCAAGACCCGGAGGAAACTGTTCCTCTGACATCGCGAGTCGCCCGGCTTGCGGTGATTTGCACGGGAGGGTAAACTCTCTCAGTGCGGTATTTTCGGACAGTTCTCTGGCTGATTGTTTTTGCGATTGCCACGTTTTGCTGGGTCGTCGTCATCGAGCATGGGCCGGAGAATTTCCTCGCAGGCAGCAAGATCGAAATCGAAAATCTAGGGGCACTCGGATCCAGATTTTTCAAATAACCGTTCACGACTGTCTTTGCACCGCCCACACGCCCACACGATCCCAAGCACGCCTCCCGTTGACGCGTTTGGGTGAATTCGATATTTTCTTCGGGTGTCGAAGTTTCTTGTCCCCCGTCAGGCAGTCTATCGGCTCTCGATGTACTTCAGGATTGTTGAACGACTATTAAAAGGCCGGATCGACACAGTCTCTTCGGCAGTCTTGGCAAAAGCGGCGGGCGTTAAACCATCTCAGCTCCGAAAAGATCTCACTTACTTGGGTCAGTTCGGCACACGAGGCCTCGGCTATAAAGTGGAGTCACTGGAGAAACAGCTTGCAAGGGTCATCAGGACCGCGCGCTTCCAGCCGGTTATTCTGGTTGGAGTCGGAAATTTGGGCACCGCGCTGATCCAATACGACGGCTTCGCCAAAGAAGAGTTTGAAATCATTGCCGCATTCGACATTCGTGAAGAAGTGGGAAGAGAGGACCGCTTCGATATCCCCATCCTGCCGAACTATCTCCTGAAATCATTCGTGGCTGAGCATTGCGTCAAATTAGCGATTTTGACTGTTCCAGGATCCACTGCTCAATCGGTTGCGAACGAGTTGGTCGAGGCGGGCATACAGGCCATTCTGAATTTTTCCACTATATTTCTGCAGGTCCCGAACAATGTGGCTGTGAACAACGTCAATCTAGCAATCGAGCTAGAGAATCTGAGTTATTTCATCAAGTAAGTGCGCGAAACGCAAACTGGCTAAGAATTTCGTTCGAAAGCTTTTGTTTGTTCGCTCGAAAACCGAGTTTCATAGGCACCTTTCTGCGCTCTCATACGCAGATTGGAACCGGTACTGCTTTGGCTTGCACGATTTTCGAGCTACCGTAGGCACAGTCTAGAATCACCTTGGTTCTGCTTGACGACGCAGGTTTCGCACTGTTATCAGTTCGAAACCAAGCGAAATAGCATCGCCCCCCAAAAACGACCGAAGAGCAACGTATCCTCGTCACGGAACTTCGCCACGCAGGTCGCGCGAAAAGCAGGGTCTATCCGGAACGATTGGTGAACGAAAAATAATTATGAGTGTGAAGACAAACTATGACGAACTGGAGCAGCTTGCTCGACGCGGAAGATGGCTTGTGATCAGCACGGTCGCCCGCAGTGGCGCTGGACATGTCGGCGGGCCGATGTCGGCAATGGACCTTTTAATAGCGCTTTATTTCCACGTTATGAAGGTCAGGCCTGAAGAACCTCGGTGGCCCGAACGGGATCGTTTTATTCTTTCAAAAGGGCACTCGGCTATCGGTCTTTACACAGTCTTAGCATTGCGCGGTTTTTTACCGGTTGAAGAATTGAAAACATTCGACAAGGAGCACTCCCGGCTTCAGGGGCATCCGGATGTGACCAAGCTCCCAGGGTTGGAAACTTCGACAGGATCACTTGGACAAGGTCTTTCCGTTGGATTGGGCTTCGCGCTCGGCGCGCGGCTTCGTAGAGAAAAATTTCATACATTTGTCGTGATCGGAGATGGCGAACTGCAGGAAGGGATGATCTGGGAGGCAGCCCACATGGCGCCTCGCTACAAACTCGGTAACCTGACCGCCATTTTGGATTGGAACGGCCTCCAGCAATTCGGATGGCCTCTCGGCCCCGGGGAAGAAAACAGAGGTGACAAGCGCGATCCGTGGGCCGGTACCGATCTGAAAGGAATATTTGAGAAGCTAGGATGGCGTGTTCTCGAGACCGATGGGCATGATTATTCGAAGCTGATTCCCGTGCTGGAAGAAGCTAAGCGCCATGGTGACTCGGATCGACCCACAATGATTTTGGCACACACGATCAAGGGTAAAGGCCTACGCCTGACCGAAGGAAAATATGAATGGCATTCCAAAATCGCAACAAAAGAGGAACTGAAACTCGTCGCTGAAGAGCTCGGGATTGAGGAGGTGGCCGCGTGAAGCCGTTACGTGATGTCTTTGGTGACACTTTGGTCGACCTGGCAAAAACCAACCCGAACGTGCTTGTTCTGGATGCAGATCTGGCCAACTCCACGAAGGCGGACAAATTTGCCGCGGCGCACCCAGACAAGTTTCTCGAAATGGGAATTGCCGAGCAGAACTTTGTTGGTGTAGCGGCTGGATTGGCAACTTTGGGGTTTGTCCCCTGGCTATCGTCGTTCACCATATTCTTTACCCATCGCGCAGTCGATCCTATCCGGATGCTCGTGGCGCAGACCCATGCGAATGTAAAGATCGGGGCGGCGTACGCGGGGCTTTTGACTGGGTACACAGGAAAAACCCATCAAGACGTAGAGGATCTGGCGATTATGCGTGCCATGCCGGGCATGACGGTTCTGGCGCCCGCGGACGAATTTGAATGCGAGGCAATGATCCGATGGGGAACCGAATACCAGGGACCGGTGTACCTGCGGCTGAGCCGGGAAGCTGGTCCGGCGGTATTCAATGCGGATTATCGTTTCAGCGCGGGTCGAACCTATCAGTTGCGGGAAGGGAAGGATCTGCTCATCATTTCCACCGGCACGCAAACCGCCCGTTGCGTCGAGGCAGCAGATTATCTTGCGGAGAAAGGGGTCTCAGCTGGGGTGCTTCACGTCCCATCGATCAGGCCGGTGAATTTCGAAGAGATCGTTAATAGCTGCGAGACTGTTCCGATCGTTTTTACCGTCGAGGAACACACTGTCCTCGGAGGACTTGGCGGGCTCGTCGCGGAGATTCTCACGGAACATCTTCCGAAACGCGTTATCCGGTTCGGAATCGAAGATCGCTGGGGAGAATCTGCTCCGAACGACTATCTCCTGGACCATTTCCGGCTCTCCGGTCTGCGCGTCAGCGAGAGGGTTGCTGATTACCTCAAGACTGCCAAGAAAGGATGAATAAGTCTATCAATCGATAGGCGAGATATGAGTGGCAAAACGAAAATTGGCGTTGCGTTCGTCGGACTTGGTCGAATGGGTGAAACACATTTGCGCAATGTTGCTGGCCTCTCGCACGTAAAAGTTGTGGCCGTTGCGGATACCAACCTGGAAATGGCCCAGCGCGGCAAAGTTCTTTCAGGGGCAGAAGTTGCTTATACAGAAGTCGAAAAGGCTATTGCCCATCCAGGTGTGGACGCCGTTGTGATTGTAACGCCAACTGATACACACGCGCGGCTGATTGAGCTCGCTGTTTTAGCAGGGAAGGCGGTATTCAGCGAAAAGCCAATTGCACTCGATCTGGCCGAAACGAAGCGTGTTGTGAGCCTTGTCCGCAAGCAAGGAGTCCCGGTTCAATTAGGGTTTATGCGCCGGTTTGACCCTGGCTATGCGCGGGCAAAGGAAAAAATTAATGCGGGTGAACTCGGACGCATCGAGCTGTTTCGGGCACTAAGCCGTGACACCTATCCGCCAAAACTGGAGTTTCTGGTCAAGAGCGGTGGGATTTTCCTGGATATGGCGATCCACGATCTCGATCTCGCACGCTACCTCGTGGGTGAAGTGGACGAAGTTCATTCGTGGGGAACTGTCCTGTTCGACAAAAAGTTCTCCGAAGCCAACGATATTGATACGGCTGTCGCGATGCTACGATTCGCCAACGGGGCGCTGGGCGTTATTGAAACGTCGCGCCATTCGAACTGGGGCTATGATATCCGAACGGAGGTTGCTGGTGCCGTTGGCAAGGTCGTGATCGAGGCCTCGCAAAAAACGCCACTGCTGTTTGCGAAGGATTTTGGTTCGCGGTTCGATCACTTCGAGAATTTTCCGGATCGATTTGAGGCTGCCTATCGAGTCGAGATGGAATCATTCTTTTCGGCCCTCATTGAAGGCAGGCCGGTAGCGCCGGGACCGGAAGATGCCCTGGAAACATTGCGACTTGGGTTGGCTGCAGCCAAAAGCTGGCGCGAAAGCCGGCCGGTCAAAATTGCGGAAATACAGGAATGAAGCGTCACTACAGGCCGGACAACGAATCGACATACCGGCACGATATTCGCCCGGAAAATGCCGGATGGAAGTATCTCTCTTACAGCGTCGTAGCTCTTAGCTCCGGCGAAAAGTTCGAAGGAAATACGACAGGTCAGGAAGTTGTCATCGTTCCATTTACTGGACATGCCACGGTTGCTTATAACAGTGAGTCCCACACGGTTGGCAGGAAGGATGTCTTCCGTGAACTGACGGATATCATCTATCTGCCCCCGCGCACAGAGTATGTGATCATGGCAGTAGAACCGTTCGAGGTCGCGATTGGTGGCGCGCCGGCGTTGGGAAAACTGCCTCCGCGAGTCATCCGACGCGAGGAGATTCCGGCTTCGATACGAGGCGATGCGAACGTGAAGCGTGGCGTCAACGCATTGCTGGATTCCGACGAGTCGAGTGAACGCCTGACGGTGTACGAAATCCGCACACCGAGCGGAAATTGGTCAAGTTTCCCTCCTCATCGGCATGACACGCGTGACAATTCTTCCTATCACGAAGAGACGTACTACTATCGGCTGGCTCCTCCGGATGGTTTTGCAATTCAGCGAATATATACTCGGGACACGGACCTCGATGTCGCCATGACTGTGCAGGACGGAGACTTGATACTGGTGCATGAGGGTTATCATCCCGTCGTGAAAGCCCCAGGCACTAACGCCTACTATCTAAATTTTCTTGCTGGCGATGTTAGGAAGATTACGGCAACTAACGATCCCCATTACGATTGGGTAGCAAACCAATGGGACGGCAATCCGATCGAGATCCCTGTCAAAGCTTAATCGTTTGAGATGAGGCTCGCCAACTTGTGAGCGAGGTGTGTCCAACGAGTTGGCCGGTATTTTCGACAGGGAATGCTCCAGCGCACATACGGCGGTGCAGCGTATACGCATCGCAGTCGGTTCAACGCTTCTTTTCTCCAGCGACTGAATATGCGTTCTTTGCCTAAGAGCGCTATTGCTTCTGCAGCGCTTGCCTATATCCACGAGGGAGACACAATTATTCTCGACGCTGGCAGCACGACTCTCGCTCTTGCACAGATTCTTCCGAGCCGTATTCGTTCACTATATGTGATAACCAACTCAGTGCCCGCTGCTCTGGTGCTATCCCAGGCGGGGTACGAGATCCTGCTCGTTTACTCCAGTCTTTCCAACTTTGTCGCTCGAAGAGATCTCTCTCCATTGTGCTAACGCGCGGGCGGGTTCGTTCGATCCGCGTTGCAATGAAATGAGTGTGAAAATAAACGATTAATCGTCTGGATAGTTGCATTGATTTGTAGCGCCGTGCGCAGGATACAGGTACAGACAAACCACGCGCACAGGCGACGTTATTTACGTTAGTTCAACCGAGGCTGACGTGTACCCCATAGTCGACACACGACAATAGAACGAATTCGTTCTATTGCGCGCCTCGCGTTATGGAGTGACCAAGCAGTTTGATAGTCTGCATTAATTGCTCAACTTTCAGCGGTTTCTTCAGGACGGTCACTGGACTGATTTGCAGAATCTTATCCAGAATATCGCTGTCCAGCAACCCGGTGATTACGATGACATTGAGTTCCAGATCAATATGCTTGGCGGCCTTGTATACCTGATCGCCGGGCATATCCGGCAATTGAATGTCCAGAAACATCAAATCAAATTTCTGCTTACGCAGGCTGCTGATCGCTTCTTTGGCTGCGCCGACAACGACGCGACTGAAACCGATCTTTTTTAAGAAATTTTTAAACAGCTCCTGCAGGCCAGGATCATCGTCGACCACCAACACCGTAGGTTGGCCCTGTTTGTCCTGGCGCAAGATGTCGCGATCGAGAGACGACTTCTTGACGCGCCAGCGGCCTCCGATTTGGATCGCCGGTATCTGCCCCCTCTGAACGAGATAGTAGACAGTTGGAAGCGGGATCCGTAAGTACTCTGCAGTTTCTTTTACGGTGAGGAGATTGTGGTTTGGCGGTTCACTCACGGATAATTCAAATAAAGGTTTGGAACAACAAAAGGGCTCAAAAAAAGGTTCAAATCGGCAGTGCGACCCCCGCGTATATATGGCCTTTATTTATACAAGTCCAGCGCCTTAAACGGTCTTCGCTACAATCTCTCGTAACGTCGCAGAATATTGGTGTGTCTGAGGGAAGACCTTTCGAGTTGCTCTGTGAATGTAACGAATTGCAAAAATGGATTGGCACTTATTCGCGAAGAATCGACTTTCATTTTCTGAGAGGCAAGCGGATCAGTATTCACTCCCAACTATGGATACACGTGTCGAAAAAGATTCAATGGGCTCAATGCAAGTGCCTGCTGACGCGCTCTACGGAGCGTCAACTCAGCGAGCGGTCCTCAACTTTCCGATCAGCGGGTATCGGTTCGGCCGTCCATTTATTCGTGCCCTGGGGTTAATCAAGTGGGCTGCCGCGCAGGCAAACAGGGACCTTGGCAAGCTCGATGAAGTTCGAACTCGGTTGATCATTCAGGCGTCCGAAGAAGTCATCGAAGGAGCATTGGACAATCACTTTCCAATCGACATTTTTCAAACCGGTTCCGGGACAAGTACGAACATGAACGCGAATGAAGTCATCGCGAATCGTGCCAGTCAACTTGCCGGAAAACCGATCGGCACGAAAGATCCTGTCCATCCCAATGATCATGTCAACATGGGGCAATCCAGCAACGACGTCATTCCGACGGCGATTCACGTCGCCGTGGGCGAATCCGTTCGGAACGAACTGATGCCGGCTCTGGAGCATTTGCAGCATGGTCTGGAGGCGAAAACACAGGAATTCTGGGATATCATCAAGATTGGCAGAACCCACTTGATGGATGCGACTCCCATCCGCCTCGGCCAGGAGTTCAGTGGGTACGCTAAACAGATCGAACACGGGAAACTGCGCGCAGGAAATGCCATTGCCGCCGTCGAGGAACTGGCGCTCGGTGGAACGGCCGTCGGGACCGGGCTAAATTGTCATCCCGAGTTTACGGGGCGAGTGATGGGCTATCTGTGGAACAGAACCGGAGTCTCTTTTCGGGAGGCTCGCAATCATTTCGAAGCGCAGGGAGCGAAGGATGGACTCGTTGAAGCGAGCGGCGAAATCCGCACCCTGGCGGTCAGCCTCTTTAAGATCGCGAACGATATCCGATGGCTTAGTAGCGGACCTCGGTGCGGCATCGGAGAGATCCAGCTCCCGGCGACGCAACCCGGTAGTTCGATTATGCCCGGAAAGGTCAATCCCGTGATGTGCGAATCAGTGATGCAGGTCTGCGCGCAAGTCATCGGAAATGACACAGCCGTTTGTTGGGGTGGCGCGAACGGAAATCTCGAATTGAATGTGATGATGCCGATGATCGCGCACAACCTTCTCGAGAGCATTCGGCTGCTGACAGGCGTGGTCCGCGCATTCCAGGACAAATGCGTCAGCGGCATCACAGCTAACCGTGAGCATTGTCAGGAGCTGGTCGAACGCAGTATGGCGATGGTAACGAGCCTGGCCCCAATTATTGGGTACGATCGGGCGGCTGAAATTGCCAAAGAGAGCGCGAAGACCGGCAAAACGGTGCGCGAAATCTGCGAGGCGCAGCAGGTGTTGCCACGCGCCGAGTTGAACAAGGCGCTTGATCCAATCGAGATGACAAAGCCCGGCGGCGAAGGGGCGGTTGGGGGGTAGTTCTTTAATCCTTTCGAATGAAACTCAGTTCAATTGCCCTTTGAATAATCGCAACGTGGGCCTCCACCCTGGCGCAGAGATCATACTCGGAGGGTGTCTCGGCGGTAATCGTGCGCTCGCTATGGTTCACCGCGAGATAGAGCGCTTCTGCGAGAAATGGAAACTTTTTGATATTGTATTTCCTTGCGATCCAACCTTGGTCCGCCCGCCTGCCTTCAATTGTGATGCGGGCATCGATCGGGACGTAAAAGCCGGCCGCAGCCAGTAATTCCCGCCCGAAGGTCGTCAGCTGCTGGCGTACCTCGTACAAATAGGCTCCCTGTGCGTCATAATCCTCGTGCAGGCAGATCGCGAGCTTGAACTTTCTGTCGCGGAGAAGTTCCTTTTGGGTGGTGATCCGCGGTAAGTCGTCGAGGTGATAGCACCGGTTCAGATCGCGGCTTTCCGAGTCTGTCCTTCGATTGTGAACCAGTCCCCAAGGGTTCAGGCAGGGGAAAATCATTACCGGTAATTCACGCAGGATCGACTGATAAAGCGCGGCCCACTGATAAAGTCCTTCGGTGGCAGCCGCCTCGTCGCCATGGATTCCCGCGGACAGGTAAATCCCGGGCGAATCCTTGAGAGCAGGTGATGTGAAACAGTACAATTCGAAATCTTCCACGGTGCAATAAACAGAGCCTTTTAGCCCGGCCTTTCGTGCAAGGCTTCGCCAACGTTTAACTAGATATCGGTAGTCGTGGACCCGATGCGTCTGAAACTCGAAATTCATTCCGCCGCCAGCTCGGTAAGTAAACGTTGATGGATCCCCTCAAAGCCCCCGTTGCTGAATACAACGATGACATCACCCGGTTTGGCCAAAGGTTTTACCCGGTGCAAAATATCCTCCACTCCTGGTTCGTAAAACGCCGGAATCCCAGAGTCTTGGATTGATTTGACGACGCGTTCCGCATCCAACCGATCCTCCGGCGGCAACTTTTCAAGATTGGCAACGCGCGCCAATATAACTCCGTCCGCGTTCTTCAGTGCCTCCGGGAGCGCGCTTTGAAAGGTGGCACGGCGTGTAGTATTGGACCGTGGCTCGAAGATGGCCCAGATTTTTTGGCCCGGAAAGCGATGCCTCAGCGCGAAAAGAGTTTCGCGAATCGCGGTCGGGTGATGTCCGAAATCGTCGATGACTTTGATCCCGTTGGCTTCTCCCCGGAGTTCTTGTCGGCGTGCAACTCCGGTAAATCGAGCCAGGGCGTTTTGAACGACTTCAAGCGGCAATCCATACGTCTGGGCAACCGCAACCGCCATCGCCGCATTTCGCACGTTGAACTCACCGACCAGCGAGGATTGAAATCGATGACAGCCCAAAGCGAACTCGGAACCGTCGCCGTGATACGTGACATCACTGATTCGGTTGGTTGCATTCTTGTCAAATCCGACTGTCAAAACCTGGCTCATCGATTTTGCAACGACCTCCGCACAATTTGGATCATCCGCATTGATGAAGATGTACCCGGCGCGCGGCACGACGTTAACCAGACGCCGGAAACTGAGCTTGATCTCATCCAGACTCGAAAAGATATCGGCGTGATCAAACTCGATGTTATTGATCACAACGGTCTCCGGCAGGTAGTGCAGGAACTTCGACCGTTTGTCGAAGAATGCGGTGTCATATTCGTCTCCTTCGAGAATGAAATATTTCGAATCGCCAAGCGAGGCGCCTTGCGCCAGATCCTTGGCAATCCCTCCGATCAGGAATCCAGGCGCGGCCCCTGCTTGCCGGAAAAGCCAAGCAATCAACGAAGTCGTCGTCGTCTTTCCGTGGGTTCCGGTAACAACGATATTCGATTTTTCCTGCAGGAAAAATTCCTTAAGAGTCTCTGGAAGCGAACGATAACGGAGCTTTCGGTCCAAGACCGCTTCAACCTCGGGATTGCCGCGATAGATCGCGTTCCCAACCACCACCAAGTCGACACCCGCCGGAATATTCTCTGGCTTGAAACCGCTCGACGCTTTGATTCCTTTTGCCTCGAGGAACGTGGACATCGGCGGATAGACGTTTTCGTCGGACCCGGTAATGGTATAGCCCAAATCGCGCAGAGCGGCGGCCACAGCCCCCATCGCCGTTCCGCATATACCTAAAAAATGGATCCTCTGAACTGCCTTTTGCATAGAAACTATTCCCGGACGGTTGAATTGGAGTATCTCCAAATACCAAGGTGATCAGTTTCGCAAGTGAATGGTGAAAATAGATTCTCCGTCGTTCCCCATATCGTGCAGCAAGCACTAGAGGCGATTAAGTCATTCCAGCCGAAAGTCGACGCGAATCATCCGTATTGATACAGGAGCGCCGTCCGTGGAACGTTTGACGTTACTGGGAAGAAGCTTTACCATCCGTCCACCAATTCGCGTCCGTAGCTCAATTGGATAGAGCGTCGGCCTCCGGAGCCGAAGGTTGTGAGTTCGATCCTCGCCGGACGCAAACGACTTGTTGGCGGGATTACTCTTGAACGACAACCGGAACCTTGTCGCCCGGTTTCAATCGGGGAAGACCGCGCGTCGTGACGACAACGTTTCCCCATTCGCCGGAAAGCGGGAATCCGCCGATTTGATGGGGATGATCCACCAGCTCATTTAGGTCTAAACGGAATTTTTCGAGTGTGACGGGGACGATGATTCCGATATCGATCCGATAATTGTTCCCGGTTTCTTTTTCGACAGCTGTCGCGATTGCGAATGGAGTATCCATAAACTTGATCCTGATTGCGACAGTGATTTCGCAGATTTCACTGTCTAAATATTGGTCTCGGCTTTCTGATACATCAACTGCGACCGCCACGGAGTGATTATCAATGCGAATCGGACTGCGCGCCATGGCGGAATACAGAAATCTTTCAGGGGGCCCGGAATGGGCTGATTTCGGCGCGAATCGACGATTTTCGATGAGATCGAAAGGCAAAGTCGTTCCGAATCCGAGCGCTTGCGGAAGCGTACTCTGATTTCCAAGATTCTCTCGAGGAAGTCTCCTCTCGCGGCCGGCGTTGCCTTCCGCGGGGTATCTCTCTGCCTAGGAAGTAAACCGAGGCGCAGATCTCCGGGTGCAGCAGTCTGACATTCTTTCGGTAGAACAGCGACCTTTCACCAAGATTTGGTATATACCCTTCATACCGATCCAATTTCTCCCAAACCTCTTCGTCTAAAACCCGGTAAATTTCGACTTCAACGACGCCGGGTTGTTCAATCACACCGGGGTAACCACGCTGGAGAAATCCAAGCCCACGCAACAATCCATTCCCATGGAACTGAAGTCCGCGTACGACAGCGTTTCCTTGTCTCGAGAGGCTGCGCCTGCGGAGAGAACCATACGAAGCGAAAAAGGTTGGAAAGGCGCACTTCATTTATTTGGTGTGATGCATTTGAAACGCTCCAGAAGGAGATTTTCGCCTAGCATGCCTCCACCAAGCATTTGCCGCAAGGGAGGGCATTCTCGAAGCTGACTTCCAAAATGTAGGATGGTTACTCGCCTGTCCAGCCACAGCCCACCCGCTGGACCATACCGTTCCGAGTAAGTATTCGCCGACACGCCGATATGCCCACACGCCGACACCGCATCCCTGCGGTTGCGGCTACTGCCGCGCTGTGCCTTGTGGTCAATACGATTCTCTGCGCCCTCCGCCCTGTCTCCGCGTCTCGGTGGTAAACCCTTCCCGGGAATGAACACGCTGGAAGCCAATCGAAGACAGGCTGAAAGCCAATTTTACTTTAAGGTCTCGAAGGCTCTGGCGTTTTCCGCGCGTCCGCGTCCGTGCGGCATGTTCAACGCGATATCGCTCCGGCCCGGACAGCAAGATCTGAAAAATCCGAAACTCTGCGCCCTCCTCCGTGGTGAATCCTTATCGGGAAACGGACAGCCTATACGTTATGGTCGGACGCTCGGCGATCGAGCATAATTCGGGTCCACGATTCGGGCGCTTCGTTCGCGTTGGCCCTTTTGCAATTGAATCAATCGCTGGTCCCGTAAGGCCCGTTGCGTCGTCGCTTGTTCCAGAAGATCGGCTGTGAGCTTTACGAACGGCGCGACTGCCGGAGATCCGGTCGCTGCAATAAATTGCAAACCGCGCAAAAGCTGGCTCAGTCGATGGCAATCGGCTCGACTGTCGTTCGCGACCAGTTCAACATCCGTTGGTCCCTGGCTGTTTCGACGGCTGCCGCGCCCTATCGCCTGCATGAATTGATCGGCGCTCGCCGTCGGCGTTAAAATGATCGAAACTTCAGGAGCAGCAGAAAAGCGCTGATTTAATTCGGGCCAACCGGCCGCTTGAGAGTAGGGGATGAGCATGACTTTTGTCAGGCTCGGTGCGTAAACCGGACGGCCGTCCTCTCCTCGGACCTCTAATCTCTGACCAACTTCGTTTGTTTTGTAAGCGCCATCCACAAACCGAGCCATTTGTTCTGAGTTTCGCTTTTCGATCGCAGACCGTGTCCCTGCAAGAGACGGTATCGATTCGCTGGCCTTAGGAAACTCTTCGAGGAACGAGCACTCGATCCCGTGCGCTGCCAAAGTGGCTTTCACGGCTGAAAGGATGCCTGGCGTCTCTTTCGGCAATCCATCCCCATCCTTCAGAATGCGCGAAGCCGTCGAAACATTCTCTCCAAACAGAATAATCTTTTTATTCTGCGAAAGTGCTTCCAGCGTTCGTTGGAAGATCGAAGCAATCTTAGTGCTGTCCGATGCCGTATTGATTTCGCTACGAAGCTCTTCCGCCAGCCGGCGTTGCGTCGGAAGAGCGCTCGTCTTGATCAATCGCGTATAACCTTCGATCAGCTGTCTCTCGACAGTATGGGACGCGGCCGGCAGGCTAAGCGTTTCTGCAGGAAGCAATCTTCCGTAAAAAGGAAACTCACGATGCACCATTGCTCCCGCCGCTGTGAGTTGTTTTATTTGGTCAGAGACCGCGACGAGCAGGTCCGGTTTGGAAGCAAGGTCATTTTTGACCTCTTGAACTGATCTTCCAGTCAGCTTCGAATGAAAGTAACAGAAGTCATTAATGTTATGAAATGGTGTGGCACTAAAAAAAAGCTGCCGATTAGACGGAACCTTGTCGAGTAGTCTCCGTACCTCCGGCAATCGGCAATCCTGAGCTTCGTCGACAATTGTCACTGAATATCGTTCCCGTCGGGTTTGTGCCCCTTTCAGAAAAGGTCCGAGCTTTTCGATGCCGACAATTTCAATTTTCGAACCATCCAGCCCAAGTCGATCCAGATCGCGTATGAGCGGGGGAATCAGGTTTGTCCTCGTGACGAGAAGCGCCGGCTCTCCCGTTTCGCCAGCAATCGCTTTAGCGGCCAGGACCGCTTGAAATGATTTGCCCGTCCCAGTGCCGTCATGGACGAGAAAGGCAGTTCTCCCCGACCCATCTTTCGGCGATTCCGGATCGAGCAGATGGTTCAGCGCAAGATTTACCCCGTCCCGGATCGTAGGATCCTCCCCGGTTCGCAGGCTTTCCAGCAGGCGCGCTTTTTCAGGTGCCACCGGTGATACAGCCCCCAAAAAATCCTCCGTCCAGGTTGGAACACTGCCTCCAAGGAGCGACTGGCTGACATTGATCGGTGGACGATCGAAAGGATTGTCCATAGGAGACTATTGAATCTCAATCAGAAGTTCAGGACGCGTTTCCAGAATCACCTGATTGACGGCCATTTCCCAGACAAGCACTTGCGGCGCGCGAGCGTCTTCGAGGAATCTGAGGGCCCATATTCTCAGGCGATTCTGCGGATAAAATCCGTGCGACCCCTGCCAAAACCTGAGTACTTGTCGACGCAAATCCTCATCGCTCACTGGCGACCACTCGAGCAACGAGTCGGCAAGTTCCTCGCAAAGGAGTCGCCATCCTAAAATGGACGTCGCCAATTCCTCCCGTTCGTTTCGCAATGCCCAGAGGTAAAGCATCTCTTGCTGCTCGATCCAGGCAATAGGTCCAAGCTGCGTCTTTCTTTGCAAGAAGGCTGTGACCTTCTCGGCCTCGGGTTGCAGGCGGTTTTTGCGGAGCCAGGTTTCCAGCAGCACAAACTCACGCTCAAGCGTTGCATGCAGGAAACGGTCAACGCTCAGATCCCGCAAATATTGCTGCTGCTCCAATGAAAGCTCTGGATCTGCGTTCGATTCCGTGAACGCACCGAGTTGGCTGAAAGCTTCCTGCCAGACATTCCTGCCCAACAAGGGAGTCGAATCAAAAATGGGACCGATCAGATGTTGACTGCTAACCGGGTCCTGGCCCTGCGGAAGATAGTCGATTGTGTTCATAATCATAAACGTGCCTCCATGCGATATGCAGCGAGATAAGACTAGCTGCGCGAGAATTGGAACCATGCCGAATCATCGGTTGGTTCGTCTTCAAAATCGTCTGCCAGATCTTCAAAATAACCAAGCGCCTGGTGAACCATATCGTCCACCAATTGTTCCAGGCTCGAAAACCGGTGCGCCTCTTTGAGTGTTCCTTTGTGCAGCACAACCGGATCTCCAGTGGCCAATTCTATCGCGAAATACCAAAGATCACCGTCACCGATGAATAGATATTTCTGAATTGCTTCCGGAAAACTTGCCCAATGGAATAGGTTTTCCGCGATAAGTCCCGGGACTGCATCAAACTGATCATCTCGAAGATCGCCATCCACTCCGTACATCGTCACACCGTTCGCGACGAATCCGTCGACTTGACGAAGAATGTCGATCAAAACCTCGGGAAGCTGGACGTTGAGTTGATCAACCAGAGCGAACGCAAGGCGTGCCAGGTCTTTGTTTTCAGCACCGGGTACCAACGGAACGTAACCCTGTTCCAACTCGGATCTGAGGCGGTTATCGAGATCCTGCCTATGGTCTGTAGAGAGCTGTTGGTAATATTCGGACCGTTTGAGGTCATCGACGAATATGTCGCTTAGTTCTTTGAGATAACGTCGGTTAACAGGCATGGGGCTATACCTTTTGCTGGTTGAGTTGCGGTTGAACGGTGACGATTTTTTGATCTTGGTTTTTGACTGGCTTACGCTTGCGAGTGGTTCGGCTTGGATTAACGACAGTCTCGACCTTTTGTTGAGATTCGATTATGGGAATTACGGTTTTTATCGTGTGGTTGGCCGGCAACGGTTTCCCGTTCAGGTAGGTGCCAGCCGGTAGAAAATCTGCCGCTAGCCGGCTCGCCTTTTCCGCAAGGCTGGCTCGCAATTGACGGTTCATCTCCGGGTCTTTGTTCAGCGTCTTGTAAAGATCACCAAACAATCGGGTGATCTCATGGAATTCTTTCGGGACAGAATACGGTTTGTGTTGTGTCGCTTTCGAAAATTCCAAAATCCGGTTCTCCCAGGCTTCCGGCAAAGGTGGCGCCCCGAGTTGGGCGAGCTTGCTCCGCAGTTCCTCTACGTTGCGAAACCCTTGCGTGATCGGTGGATAAAATGGAAACAGAGGACGGACGACATACACAGGATGCGGTTCGCCGGGCGCATTGTATGTCTGCGGATGGAGAAACAGGCTATGCCAGAAATGATGCGGATTTTCCGATTGATCCAGCCCGCGTCTGGTGGTTTTCGCGACCACAAAATTCGTTGGGTGATTGATTGAGACGGAGTTGGCATGCGGCCGCAGGCTCTTCGGAACGATATGATGGCAATTAAACGACTCGCGCCTGCTGCGGGTTTGACCCGTACGAGCGGTTCGGACTTCCGCGACAACGGCTGGCGGCCGGCCGCGCTCCATGAGTTCCACTCCCGAGGATCCAACGGCCAGCGCAGCGAGCGCCCGGCCAACCGGGTGCATGACCAGTGCCTTGAGATAATCTGCCCGCAACGATTCATAGTCCCGCGCGACTTTTGCGTACTCCGGCCCGTCACGATCCACACCGGAAGAGAGGATTTTATCAAGAACGATTCCTGGCATCTCCGGGCACTTGCCGATGATCGAAGGATCGGCAGAGATTTGCTCCAAGTTTCGAATCATCTCGTCAACGGCTTTCACCATCGATGGACCTGGCGGAAAAGGTTCTAGATCGCGGGTCATACCAAATTATGAGAGCTTAAATAACATGCCAAAGGATTGTTCGCAACAATAAAAGAACATAAAAGTGAAATGTTATTTTCTTTGCATAAATGCTAGTGATCGAGCATTTATGCGGCTTTCGCGCGGAACTATTCCAGTCCGCTGGAATCGCCCAGAGAGACCGGTGGGGTTGCCCGATTTTAGCGCCGTAAAGCCGTTTGCGGGGCGGTGACGCTAATTCGAATTGCCCGGCTGGGCGTTCGCGCCATCGCCTTCGATCGACGCGATCAAGTTTCTTGCGATCGTCTGAATCGTAGCCGCATCTTCCTGCGATATTGCCTGTGAATCGGCCAGCTTTTGGCGAACCTGTTTCAGGCCCGCCGTGATTTCTGCGATCAGCGGCAACGATTTCAATGGGGTCGATAAGGTGTCGAGCCGCTGCAGATAGTAATCGAGTAAATCCAGTTCGCCGAGCTTTGCGGCGCGTTCAGGCGAAAAATCTGTGGCAACGCTTGCCGCGCCGATTTCCAGCCCGCGAATCCATCCTCCCAAACTGATGAGATGAGCCATTTCTTCGTCACGCAAATCGAGCATTGCCTTTTCGACATCTTTTTGAGTGACGATGAGTTCCTTGCGGAGACCGTTCCAGTCGGATTGTTTGGCGAGATCGAGCAGTTCTTTGCTGTGTCGATTGACGCGTTGCTGGACGCCGAGCCCTTTCGCTCGACGCAGCAGTTCTCGGCCGAGTGGTTCTATTTCTTTGTTTTCTTCAGCCTCGACGGCGAGAAAGGCATCTCCGATGAGCACGCCGAAGCTGAGAGCATATTTGACTCGGTTATCCAGACGAAGGGCGCGGGGAGCACGGGTCAGTTCCTGAAAAGGTATCGGCTTGAGGGTGTCCAATGCGTTAAATAGCTGTTCGATGGACGGCGTCGTGTATTGATTGACGCCAAGTTCCTCGCGGAAATGGGGATCGGAAGTAATGTCCGAATCCTGCTGAGCCTCGGCGAGTTCGGCGAAAACGAGACCAAAAACAACAACGAATCTGGCAAAAATCGAAGGCGACAAACCGGTGAGCATCCCCCTTTCGCGCGAATTTATCCTCTTTGCAGTCGTCTGGCCAGAGATGTTATGCGAAGGATTTCCTCTTGACCATCAAAGGCAAAGGGGCATCATGACGCGGGGATTCGCAGGCCTTAACCCTCTGTAAATCACTGACTAATATGCATGGACACGTCGGGATGTACGTTTGGACAATTTGCTATTTCGTTGTAATTCTAGGGCTGTCTGCGTATGGCATTCATCGCTATGCCATTCTCTATCTCTACTTCAAAAACCGGCACCGGAAGCCGAAAGCGGTTTCAAACTTTGATGTACTGCCGATGGTGACAGTTCAGCTTCCGATATACAACGAATTGTATGTCGTCGAGCGGCTCCTCAATGCCATCAGCAAGCTCGATTATCCAAAGGAGAAACTGGAAATTCAGGTGCTGGATGACTCGACGGATGAAACGCGTGAAATGACGAATCGCGTGGTGGCAGATCTCCAGAAGCAGGGGTTTGATGCGACCGTTCTTCGTCGGGAGAACCGGATCGGGTTTAAAGCCGGAGCACTCGACAACGGATTCAAGAGGGCGAAAGGGGAATTCTTTTTCATTCTGGACGCCGATTTCGTTCCGCCGCGAACCATCTTGCACGACTGCATCCATTACTTCTGTGATCCGAAAGTCGGGATGATTCAAACCCGTTGGGGACACATCAATCGATCTTACTCCTGGCTGACGCGTGCCCAGGCGATCCTATTGGATGGACACCTTGTTCTTGAACAGACCGCCAGAAGCCGGACAGGACGGTTCTTCAATTTCAACGGAACAGCCGGGTTGTGGCGAAAGCGCTGCATCGGCGAAGCGGGCGGTTGGCAGCACGATACATTAACGGAAGATCTTGATCTGAGTTATCGTGCTCAGCTGCGCGGATGGAAGTTTATCTTTCTGGCAGACATCGTCACTCCGGCGGAGTTACCGGTTGATATCGATGGATTCAAATCTCAGCAACATCGCTGGGCTAAAGGCTCTGTTCAGACATGCAAAAAAGTTTTGCCTCGCATCTGGAGCAGTAAACTTCCTCTGTTTATCAAGTTCGAAGCGACGGCGCATCTGACGGCGAACTTTGCCTACCTGCTGCTAGCGTGCCTTTGCGTTCTGTTGCACCCATCTTCCGCTGGGGCCGCCGCTTCAACGGTTGGCGGCGCCTTTCGAGTGATGCTGGTCGATCTCCCGATTTTTGCCGCAACAACTGTATCGACCGCGGTGTTTTACCTCTATGCCCAACGGGAGCTTTATCCGAAGGATTGGAAACGGGACATTCTATTTTTCCCGTTTGTGCTCGCGCTTGGAATCGGGTTATCGATCAACAATGCTCGAGCTGTTCTGGAGGCTGTCTTCAATCGCAGTTCGGACTTCTGCAGAACACCGAAATATGGGATCGAAATCGCTAAGCAACAGTGGAATACCAGACGCTATGCCGCAGTACGTACGGTTATCCCATTTATCGAATTTATTTTCGCCCTCTACTTTACCTACTTTGTATTTCATGCTTTTCAAACGAGGGAATTTCTGTCAGTACCGTTTTTAATGTTGTTTCAGATTGGGTTTGCTTACGTAGCTTTTGGCTCGATGTGGCAACGTTTCATCCGCCCTCAATGGAGTCAGAGGGATATTTCGGTGGTTTAGGAGAAAGATGGGAAAAGAATTTGTATATACTCTTTTGCTGGCCGGAGTTGTAACGCTCGGGCGGGCCCAAAGTCCCGCTCCGCCGACAACACCGGTGCCCGCAACTTCGCCTTCAGCTCCTGCTCCTGTTGTTGCCGCGACGCCGGCTCCAACCCCGGCAGCGATCGTTGAGACTCAGCTTGTCGTCAGTATTCCCGAGCAGAAAATGGCTGTCGTCGTGAACGGCAAAATTTATAAAACGTACAAAATATCCACCTCCCGCTACGGCGAAGGAGATTCTCTCGGCAGTTGGTGCACCCCGACCGGGCATCTGGCGGTGGCAACAAAAATTGGTGCTACGGTACCGTACGGCGGCGTTTTCGAGGGACGCCGATTCACTGGGGAAGTGCTTTCCGTCAATGCGCCCGGCAGGGATCCTATCGTCAGCCGCATCATCTGGTTGCGCGGCCTGGATTACGGCAACAAGAACGCTTATCACCGGTGCATCTACATCCACGGCACGCCCCAAGAGGACACTCTGGGCAAAAAAGCCAGCTACGGGTGCATTCGGATGGCTTCCAGTGACGTGATTGAGATGTACAATTGGATCACAGCCGGAACGGAGGTTGCCGTGGTAGACAAGGGGATTTCGCGGGCTGTCAAGGATCTCGCGGATGATCATCGCTTAGTGGCCACAAATACCGCCGTCAAACCGGACTCCAGAGGGGAGTTGGTGCGTTAAGCGAGAGCGTATCACCGGTGGCGAGATTGGGCGGCCATTGAGGCCGCCTTTTTTGTGCCGAATAACCGGGTTTTAAGCACGTCGAAACATTTCGAAGAATTCTTCGGCGTCTCGCGCTTTTTTCTTGATGGGTACAAGATCTAGTGTTTAATGGACCACGCTTGTGCTATATAATGGGATACGGGGCCACTTATCCCCAACAAATCACAAGTTAAACACAGGATTTTAGCCCGTCATGGACGGTTATTCACAAGTTATAATCAGCGGAACCCAATTTTTCAGGAAAGAGGCCCCACATGATTAAATTGAAAGCCGGTGTCCGAGCCAGTGATTTGAAGGCGCGTACCCGCGGAACTCGCGCGCGTAGCAAGAAGAAGAGTGGGCTGAAATTCGAACGGTTTTTCAGCGCAGAAGGTCGATCTCCGTTTGACGAGATCGAGTGGGAACGTCGGGTCGCCGAGATCACCGATGACAGCGGAAAGGTGATCTTTCGCCAGGAGGATGTGGAGGTTCCAAAGTCCTGGAGTGCATTGGCTACAAAGATTGCCGTATCGAAGTATTTCTATGGAGACATCGCCAATGGGACTGACCCGTATGCCGGCGGCCGGGAGAACTCAGTTCGACAGCTGGCGCATCGTGTCACGCGGACGATTTCCGATTGGGGAATGAAGGATGGGTATTTCGCTGATAGCGCTTCTGCAGAAGCATTCTACGGAGACCTGACTTGGCTCTGCCTTAATCAGCATGGTGCATTCAACAGTCCGGTCTGGTTTAACGTCGGGCTCTACCAGCAGTATGGAGTTGGCGAGGGGGCCGGAAAAGGGAACTACTTTTACAATCGGGCCACGGGCCAAGCCGAACGAGCGCCGACCCAATACGAGTATCCTCAGGCATCAGCGTGCTTTATCCAGTCAGTCGATGACACGATGGAAGACATCATGCGCTTGGCGACCAGCGAGGCGATGCTGTTCAAATACGGAAGTGGAACCGGATCGGATCTTTCGACTTTGCGCAGTACCCGGGAAAAGCTGAGTGGTGGAGGACGCCCAAGCGGGCCTCTCTCGTTTCTGCGCGTGTACGACCAGGTTGCCAACGTCGTCAAGAGCGGCGGTAAAACTCGCCGGGCAGCCAAAATGAACACTTTAAAGGATTGGCATCCCGACATCGAAGAGTTCATTGACGCAAAATCCAAGGAGGAAAAGAAAGCATGGGCGCTCATCGAACAGGGTTACGACGGGAGCTACAATGGCGAAGCGTACGGCTCGATTATGTACCAGAACGAAAATCTCTCGGTTCGGGTGAGCGACGACTTCATGCAGGCCGCAATTGACGGCAAAGAGTGGTGGACCCGCATGGTTGTGAGCGGCAAACCGTGTGACAAGAAGGATGCGCGCACCCTGCTGCGAAAAATTGCCGAAGGGACTTACATTTGCGGAGACCCGGGGATGCAGTTCGATTCGACCATTCACAAGTGGCATACGTGCAAAGGAACAGCGCGCCAAAATTCCACAAATCCCTGCTCAGAGTACCTTTTCCTCGACAATACGGCGTGCAATCTCGCTTCGCTGAACTTGATGAAATTCAAGAAAGCCGACGGCGGGTTCGACGTGGAAAGATTTAAAGCAGCCGTTCGAGTATTCATAACGGCGCAGGAAATACTGGTCGACAACGCCAGCTATCCAACCAAGGAAATCGCTGAGAACAGTCATATCTTTCGAACATTGGGGCTCGGTTTCGCCAATCTCGGCGCGCTCATGATGAGCTATGGCTACGGATACGATTCGAATGAAGCCAGAGCATTAGCCGGTTCAATCACCGCTATCATGACAGGCGAAGCCTATCTCCAAAGTGCCCGTACAGCCGGAGCGATGGGACCGTTCCAGGGATATCATGATTCGAGGGCGACCGGATTCTCCCGGACCTTGGCCCCGGACAACGTAGACCCTATGCAGGAGGTTATCCGGTTGCATCGGCAATACTGCGATCAAATCGAAGACTCAATCGAATTCGGTTCGCTCAAGGAACATGCAAAAGAAGTATGGAGCAACGCTTTCCGCATCGGTTCGGCAGATGGGTTCCGGAACGCTCAAGTGACAGTGCTAGCGCCGACGGGAACGATCGGGTTCCTGATGGATTGCGACTCGACCGGTATTGAACCCGATATTGCTCTTGTGAAGTACAAGCTACTGGCTGGTGGCGGAATGCTGAAAATTGTGAACCAGACGGTTCGCCCTGCACTCGAAAAACTCGGTTATCCCGCGGATCAGATTGAGCAGATCCTTGCTCATATCAACGAACACGACACGATCGAGGATGTCGCAGTTCCTGAGAGCCAGATTGTGATCAAAAGCGGACTCAATCCGGAGCATCTGCCGATCTTTGATTGCGCGTTCAAACCCTACAAAGGCGAACGAAGTCTTCATTATCTCGGGCACCTGCGCATGATGGCTGCATGCCAGCCGTTTTTAAGTGGCGCGATTTCAAAGACGGTCAATCTCCCGAGCCACGCGACGGTCGACGAGATCATGAGCACCTATATCGAGGGTTGGCGCCTCGGACTGAAAGCCGTCGCAATTTATCGTGACGGATCGAAACGATCAGCTCCGCTCAACACAAAAAAGACCAAAGACATGGGTTCCGGCGAAGTCGCCGAAGCCGACGCGGGGCCTGAGGTGTTTCAGCGGCGGATCGTGGAATTGGAAAAGCAGATCGAGACGTTGCGGGCTAAAATCGAGCTGCCCTCTCGCCGCCGGATGCCGGATACCCGGTTTTCGCTGACGCACAAGTTCGAGATCGCAGGCCACGAAGGGTATATCACAGTCGGTTTGTACGAGAACGGGCAGCCGGGCGAACTTTTCGTCCAGATGGCGAAGGAAGGAAGCACAATCGGTGGACTCATGGACACGGTTGCAACCTTGAGTTCGTTGGCTCTTCAGTACGGAGTGCCCCTTGAAAGTCTCGTGAAAAAATTTGCTTATCAGCGTTTTGAACCGAGCGGCTTTACGAAAAATCCGGACATTCGGAACGCCACCAGTATTACCGATTATATTTTCCGGTGGTTGGGATGCCAATTTATCAAAGGTTACAAGGAGGCGACGTCGCCGAGCCGTACTCAGCCCGACCTTCCGATGAAGGAGATCGCTGATATCGACAAAAAGGCGATTAATCGCCCGGTCGCGGAACTGCCAAGAACAGCGGAAAAAGAAGTAATTGACGTGGTAACTAATCGGTCTAACTCAGAAGGAACGTCTGCCAACGGCAACGGTCTCTCGCAATTGCATGCCGACCGCGTCCAGGCCGCTTTGGAAAATATGTACATGGGTATGAGCTGCTCCCATTGCGGAAGCACGAAAGTGATTCGCGCCGGGGCATGCGGTGTCTGCACAGAGTGCGGAACTTCGCAGGGATGCAGCTAGCTCAGAAATTTCCCAAGCGTAAGCTTTCGAGAGAGTTTCGAACGCTCTGGAAATAGGAATTCGTTGGGGGGAAGTGCCGGTGATGACTTTTAAGTTATCCCGGCGCTTTTTTTTATTCGACGAGCTTGGCCACCATCTCAGGAAAGCGGCAGTCGACGCAGTTGGTCGTATCGGCGAGGCAAAAATCTTCGAATATTTGCAATAATCCTTGCTGTTGATAGAGAAACTGAACGTGCTCGAATCCGCGTTCTGTATCTCCGAACAGACGTTTGCAAACGATCGCTAGACGCCGATTCCCCGATTCCGCCCGGATCCGCTTGTACGTTTCCCAATCGGCTTGGTTCGTCACTACCAGCATTGGTTCGATCACATTGGCGAGAATCTCTTTGATGCGCGCCTCACCAAGCAAATGAATCGGTTTCAGTGTGGCTTTTGATCCGAGCGTATAGTGATGATCCCAAAAAGGATGCGAGAGTTTGCCGATCCATTCTCCGACGGAGTCGAGCCGAGGCGCTAATATCCGGAATTCCTTCCAACGCCGCGCCAAATCCGCCAAAGCGCCTAGACGGCGATGTGGATGGTTACCCGGTCTTGTCATCCCGAATCTCCAAAGGCCTTTGCTCATGATGAGGTGCGAATATTGGCTTCTGAGCTGCCACCAATCGCGCCACAGAACTCGCCAATAGTCCCGGTCTGAAGGCGACGCCTGATTGATTCTTTTGTCCTCGAGAAATCCGGCCATGCCGAACAAAAGGCTTTCGGCGGCGGATCCATGCTCACGCAGCAGTTTCAGATTTGCGCGCTGCGCAAGGACCAGAAACGGGATCTTGTTCAGTTTGTAACCAAGCGATATGGCGATTGCTTGAAAGATCGCATCGTCCAAACCGTGAGCAGCGGCAGCCCGTTGAAGTTGATTCGCCTTCTTTTGCATTCGGACGTGTGCCGCGGTTTCGATCAGATCATTGACAGTTTGGGAGGGAAGCTGTTTCAAAGGTGCACAGCAGCGCCCCGGATGCGCGATCGGTGGGTCGAGCAGCCTCGTCAGATCAATCTCGCTTTGGAGATGAATCTGTGGGACCTCGCGATTAGCTGTTGTTCGCGTGAAATGACTGGCACCACCTTTGTGGAGGAAAAGATGCAGGATCGTATTATCAAACGCATCGTTTTGCGAGTGGCCGTGGCGCTCCCAGTCCGCGACATGCATATCGAATTCAACGTCGCCTTCAAGGATCGGGCCGCCATCGATCCTCATAGAAACATGAACAAAGTCTGGCCCCGATTCACGGTTCCAAAATCCGAATTGCACAATTTCAACGAGAGACCCTGAAACGGATCGAAAAATCGTGCCGAACGCTCCGGAATACCACATGGCTTGCCACTCCAGTTCGGTCCATTTGTCGGTCAAAGTCCGTGGCGGTTCGCCGACCTTCGTTGACGCTTGCGAGCACGCGTCAAGATAAATTGAAACGTATGAGCATAAGGAAAGTGCGCGAGTTGTTGTCACTATAGAACATAATTACAACATGTTATAACAAAATTCGCAAGAGTGTCCATCGGAAATTTTTTAATTAATCTGAACAACTCAGCGGGCGATTCTGCAGGTTACAACGAGCGTCTCGCTTCGTCACGCCTATTTTCGACGACCTCAAAGCGGTGAACTATGAATTGGCCTTTGACAGTGCCCTCCGAAAGGAAACAGGCATGAGCGTTAGCTCGAATATCTCACGAGCCATTCAAGCTTGTGAGACGTCGAGACGAAGCCCGTCGTAGGCAAGGAAAGTATTCTCCGGGAGTTCTTTCTCGGTCGCGGCGTGACCGAAATCGTGACTGAGATGGGTCAGGTAAGTGCGATTCGGGTTCACCATCCGCGCGAAGGCGAGGCCTTCCATCATGTTCATGTGCGTCGGATGCACTCGTCTGCACGGCGTCCCAAGAATCAGCGTCTCAACTCCTTCGAGCATCTTGAGTCCAACCGGATAGACGTATTTGCAATCGCTCAAGTACGCGGCAATCGAGCGGTTTTCCCGGCGAAACAGGTAGCCGAGTACATGCGCGCTGCCATGCTCTACACGGATCGGGTGAATTTCAGTTTTTCCAAGGAAAAATGGACCGCCGATAACGTGTGGTTCCGGTCGCAAGTATCCGGGGTAATTAAACTTTCCGCTGAACGCATACGAAAACGCTTTCTCCAGGCCCTGCATCGTTTCGACGGAAGCGTAAATCGGCATGGTCGCGCCCGATGCTGAGCAGAATCGCCTTAGGTCGTCCAACCCCATTACGTGATCCGCATGCGAGTGCGAATAAAGGACTGCGTCCAGTGTCTGGATGTTTTCGCGCAACGCCTGAATCCTAAATTCGGGTCCGGTATCGACGACCCAGGATCGATCATCCGCCTGGACGTAGATCGACGAACGGGTCCGCTGATCTCGAGGGTCGGTGGATCGACAGACTTCGCAGTTGCACCGAATCATGGGTACACCCATCGAAGTTCCTGTGCCCAGAAATGTGATTGCGAGCATCTATTGAAAAAAACCGCTGCACCCTTACATAATCGATCTGTGCCTGCAACGCTACGATTGCTGAGAATCCGGAACCTCGCTCTGGTGGAATCGCTCGACTGGGAGTTGACTCCCGGCTTCAGCGTCGTGACGGGTGAGACCGGAGCGGGTAAATCGGTGATCTTGGGCGCTCTCAAGCTGATCCTCGGCGAGCGGGCGGACAAAACGCTCATCCGGACGGGCGCAGACCAGTGTTCGGTCGAAGCGGCATTCGAACTCGATGACGTTACCGGTGTAAACCGGCTGCTGGATGAGCAGGGTGTGGATCGGTGTGAAGAGGGGCAATTGCTTCTGAAGCGGGTTCTATCGGTTTCGGGTAGTAGCCGGCAATTCATCAACGGATCGATGACGACGCTCGGGGTTCTGAAAGAGGTTGGCGACGGCCTTGTAGATCTGCACGGTCCCCACGATCATCAATCGCTCTTTTCACCCGATTATCAGCTCCTGCTGATCGATGCTTTTGCCGCTCACCGCGATCTGCTGGAGAAATTTCGGGCAGTGTTCCGATCACTGAGCGATCTGCGCAAGAAGCAAAAGGAGCTTCTCGACCAGACGACGGATCAGAATCTTGATCTCTGGCGCCATCAATTCCAGGAACTCGAATCGGCAGACCTGAAGCCATCTGAATTGGACGCGCTGCAGGCTCGGTACAACGTCGCGTCAAATTCCAAACGATTGATCGATGCAGCAGGTGCCGCGTTGGAGGAACTGTCCGGTGAGGAGAACTCGATTCTCTCACGTTTGGCCGAGATCGCGCGGCAGTTGCGAGAAATCGGACGATTGGATGCATCGGCCACCGATCTACTCCGGGCCCACGAGTCGGCGACGATCGAGGTCGAAGAATTCGAGCGAAGCATTTTGGATTACCAATCGAACCTTGATATCGACCCGGAAGCGCTCCATTCGATGGAGGAACGGCTGAATCTCCTTCAATCCCTGCAGCGCAAGCATCGGCGCGATGAAAACGGTCTTCTCGAACTGATGGAGGAACTGAAAGCCCGGCTCGATCAATTTGGGCGAAGGGATGAACTGCTAGGTGAAATCGAAGCGCAACTTCTAACCGAAACGGGTCGGCTTGAAAAACTTGGAGGTGAGCTGTCCGCTTCTCGCAGAAAAACGGCAGTGGCTCTTTCAAAGTCGATTCACCGGCATTTAAACGATCTCGGATTCGGCCAGGCTGCTTTCGATATCCGATTGGAGCCACTCGAAGAACCTCGCTCAAGCGGTTTTGAGACCGTTGAATTTCTGTTCGCGTCGAATCTTGGCGAACCACTGAAGCCTTTGCGAGCGGTCGCGTCCAGCGGCGAGATATCACGAGTCATGCTCGCGCTGAAAACGGTCCTGGCCCAACAAGACCTGGTTGGTTTACTTGTTTTTGACGAGATCGACGCGAATGTCGGCGGCGAGATTGCGCATTCCATAGGGGCGAAAATGCGATCCCTCGGCGATACCCGGCAGGTGGTCGTAATCACCCATATGCCGCAGGTCGCGGCAGCAGCAGCCCGTCACTTTACAGTCATGAAGACGATTTCTGAGGGGCGAACTCGGACAACGTTAACAGAGGCCAGTGGTGTAACTCGCATCGATGAAATCGCTCGAATGCTTGGCGGCAAAACCAAATCCGCCGTCGACCACGCAAAAGAGCTCTTAAAGCAAAATACCACTCGGTCTTGAAACCGCTTCTCGCATGACCCCACAGGCCGCCAAGTCCGATCCAATTACACTCGGCATTCTGCTAAGCTTTGGTAAATATTTGTCCTGAACCGTGGGCGCCTGTTCGTCGTCCAAATGAGCAAACCCAAATAAGAGATATGACAACACAATCAACGACATCCGACTACATGCTGCTATTTCGTGGAAACGACTGGGATCGGAAACGTTCCCCGGAAGAGCTGCAGCAGGTGATGAGCAAATGGTCTGCCTGGTACGAGGACTTGATCGAAAAGGGCAAGATCAAATCTGCGCATCCTCTTGTTAATGAGGGCCGCGTTGTTTCTCAAAAGAAAGGCCAAGCCGTTGCGGATGGCCCGTTCGCTGAGTCTAAGGAAGCGATTGGCGGGTATTTCTTGCTCCAAATGACGAATCTTGAGGAAGCGCTTCAGATTGCCAAACGATGCCCCTCGCTCGAATACGGGATGATCGTCGAGGTCCGGCCCGTCGCAGAACAATGTCCGGTATTCGAACTTTTGGGCCGTGAGCTAGCGCACGCGGCGCAATGAAGCTTGTGAGTTTGAGCCACGACGAGCTGGAACCGGTGCCGGCAGGTGATGTTTCCCGGTTGGCGGAGCATTTTTTCCGGATCGAAGCCGGGAAACTAGTCTCGGTATTGACAGGCATTTTTGGGATCGACCGTTTGCAACTGGCTGAAGACGTTGTGCAGGAGGCTCTTGTCCGCGCGTTGCGGACCTGGCCCTATTACGGCGTCCCCAAGAATCCCGCAGCCTGGATCACGCAAACAGCGAAGAATCTGGCACTCGATCTTCTCCGACGAGAAAAGTTCCTGCGAGAGCGGCAGCCCGAAATCATCGCCTCCGTCGAACGATGGTCTTCAGATTCGGCCGATGCCGACATGCCCGTATTCGATACCGAAATAAGGGATAGCCGGCTGCGACTCTTTTTTGTCTGCTGCCATCCGATGCTTCCTGCCGAGGCACAGACTGCGCTGGCACTCAAGACGCTCTGCGGATTCAGTCCGGCCGAGATAGCCAAAGCTTTTCTAACGACAGAAGCCGCAATCGCGAAGCGTCTGACACGAACGAGACAAAGGATCCGAGAACTCGGTATCCGATTTGAGATTCCAGATGGAACGGAGTTCTCGAGCCGGCTGGATGGCGTGCTGCAGGCACTTTATCTGATGTTCAACGAAGGCTACAAGGCCTCTTCAGGGAAGAACCTGGTAAGAGAAGACCTCTGTTACGAAGCGATCCGACTCGCAACGCTTCTTACCGAGCATCCTTTGGCAGATCAGCCCCGAACTCATGCACTTCTCGCCCTGATGCTGCTGGATGCCGCAAGGCTGCCGGCCCGATTAGACGCGGATGGAAACATTTTGCGTCTGAAGGAACAGGATCGCTCAAAATGGAATCGTTCACTGATCGATCGAGGGATCGTTCATCTCGGACAAGCTGCCGAAGGGGCTTATCTCAGCGAATACCATCTCCAGGCTGCGATCTCCGCATGCCATTGTCTCGCCCCGGACTATGAGGCAACGGACTGGAAGCGAATCCTATCGATCTATGATCATTGGACGACGATCAACCGCTCTCCAGTCGTCGCACTGAATCGTGCGGTAGCGCTGGGACGTGTCAGCGGTCCGGCCGCCGGGATGGAGGCGATCGAGACTATTATCGCCAGGGGAGAATTGGAATCTTACTATCTGCTCTACGCTGTCCGCGGCGAGTTTGCCGCGCAATTGCACAATTATGATGTTGCCGCCGACCAATTTCAGAGGGCTCTGCAACTCACCGAGCTGGAATCCGAGCGGAAGTTTCTCTCGAAACGAATTCATTCGATTCGAAGGAACTAAATCTTGACTGTCCGTCGCCGTTACCGCTATTAGTGGGGGAGTTCTTTGAATGCACCACTACATTTAGTGGTATGTCCGTGAAAAAGTGCCTCCCTCTACGGTCGGAGGAGAATAGGGAAACGGGTGGGAATCCCGTGCGGTAGCGCCGCTGTAACGAGAGACGAAAGTCCCAATGAAGTCACTGCGCGAAAGCGTGGTAAGGCGGGGCCGGTAGGATGACCTCGGAGTCAGAAGACCTGCTTTTTCATGCTCATCAAGTCCCCGGCCTGGTATCCGGGGCGACTCTCTCGCCAAAGAGAGGATGGGATGCCGAATGCTGCCTTTGCCGCCTTCTGGATCCCGGCTCGGGGATGGGAAGGCATTTTGCTTTTCGCTCCGATGATCCAATCGCGCCGTGGCGGGCGCTCAAGTAGAAATAACCCATCCAATGTTAAGTCTGTCAGAGCGAGCTGAGAGCTTGTCCGAAGAGCAGGAAGAGGGACGTGAAGTTCTCTATACGTTTCAAAATCGTACATTCCGCCTCGACAAAGAAAAGGCCCGGGCCCGTCTTGCCGGCAAAAGAGTCATTAATGGGATCCGAAGTGCAGAATTGAATGTTCTGCCGCTCAAGTATCACGAAGCCTATCGCATCTATAAGCAGATGAAGGCTAATCATTGGGAACCGGACGTCATCGACATGACCAAGGATTGTGCGATGTGGAATTCGGGTAAGCTCAACGCACGCGAACGATGGATCATCGAGATGGGGGTCGGTTACTTTTCTGCGGCGGAGGGAATCGTGGGTGATAGCGTCCTCCATGTAATCGAGGATAATCTGACTGCCGCCGAGTTGAAGCATGCCTCGCTCCGGCAAATTGCTGAGGAATCGATCCACATGGATTCGCTTCTGCACATCATCGACAGCCTCAATATCAACCTCGATGAAGTGACCGCGAAGTTTCAGGATGTACCGTCGATTCGGAAGAAAAATGCCTATGTCACACGGCACCTGCCCGAATTGAAAATGGGCATTGATTTGACGCAGACCGTGAATAAACAAAAGTTCGCCAAGGCGATCTTCGGGATTACCCAAGTCATGGAGGGGACGCAATTTTACGCGCTCTTTGCGATGATCCTTTCGCTGCACCGCCAGAACAAAATGACCGGTATCGGTCAGATGTTTCAGTACACTTTGCGCGACGAATCGAATCACATCGCGCTCGGACGATACATTCTCGAAAAGCTGATCGAGGAGAATCCAGATCTGTGGACCGAAGAGTTCCGTTCCGAACTCGTCGCATTCATGCAAGAAGGTGTTGAACTCGAAAAGGAATTCGTGCGCGATTGCCTTCCTGCAGACATCGTTGGCATGACGCAGCAAGATTTTCTCGATTATGTCGACTACAATGCCGACCGACGTCTTGAGAGTCTCAATCTTCCGAGGTTGTCGGGCGTTTCGGCAAACCCGTTTCTATGGCTGGATGAAGTGATCTTTCTGAAAAAAGAGAAGAATTTCTTCGAGACGCGTGTGACCGAATACCAGACACGTGGAAGCGTCCAGAACACCAGCGAAGAGGATCTGATTTAACCGGGAATTACGGCAATGAATACAGAATCACCTGAGTTGGTGGCAAACCTCGGTTTGGCTTCGGCCTCGGAGTTTCCTCGCGTAATCCGGCGCGACCTTCCGGGCGCGAAATCGATGAAACCGCGGGTAGTCCCGTGGATCGGGCGAAAGATCGAGACAGCGGTTGATGCAGCCTGCGTTGCGGTTGGACATCCGCCGGTTGGCAAGGAGTTGCAGGCGGAAGTGGAATTTCGCGTGAAGAAAGAGTCCCCTCTTTTTATCCATATCGAGGAGTTGCAGGATCTTGTTGAGAGCCTTTTGGTTGAGCTCAACTACGGGCTGGTCGCTCTGGCCTACGCCAAGTATCGCGCAAGACGCGCGGTCTTGCGCGAAATCGACGCTCAATCCGCGGCCAATGCCGCCGAACAACTTGAGTTAGCAGCTCCAAGCTGCGTCGGCGATCTTCGACGTCGGATTTCGTTTGCGCGGATCGGTTTGAACCTGACTCTTTCGGACTCAGAATTAATCGCACGGCTGATGCGCAGCGTTTCCCTCTCGCTCACACCGGAGGAGCAGCGCGAGACGGTTATTCTGAATGCGAAAAATCTGCTGGATGTCGACGCCGATGGCCGATTTTTTGCGGGACGTATTCTTCTCACATACATCTACGAAGAGACGTTGCCCTGGAAAACAAGCGACGGAATTGACCGGCTCAAAGATGCGCATCGGAGGGCCTTTCTGGACTACATCCCGAATGGCATTCAACAAGGACGCCTTGATTCGCGACTCGCCGAGTTTCGATTGAATGAAATCGCCGATGCAATCGATCCATACGCCGATCTGCAGTACGATTTCATTGGGATTCAAAATCTGTATGACCGGTACCTGATCCATCTAAAAGATCCAAGCCGGCACGACGGGCGGCGCCGTGTGGAATCGCCTCAGATTTTCTGGATGCGTGTTTCGATGGGTTTAGCTTTGCTGGAGCGAGAACGCGAAACGCGCGCGAAGGAGTTCTACGGGATCTATCGGGCCAAACGAGCCTGTTCCTCCACGCCGACGCTCTTTAACTCTGGAACGCGGCGTCCGCAGTTGTCGAGTTGCTACCTGCTTCATTGCGGGGATTCAATCGAGGAGATTGCCGAGACCTGGGGCCGATTCTCTGTGCTCTCAAAATGGGCGGGAGGACTTGGTTGCTCTTGGAGCGCGGTGCGTGGCACTGGCGCGCATATCCAGGGTACGAATGGGGAGTCTTCTGGCGTAATCCCATTCTTGAAAGTGGCGAACGACATCTGCGTCGCCGTGAACCAGGGAGGCAAACGCCCAGGTGCTCTGTGCAGTTACATCGAGCTTTGGCATGCCGACGTTGAAGATTTTCTCGATCTCCGCAAAGAGACCGGAGATGACCGACGCCGCACGCACAATATGAACACGGCGCTTTGGGTTCCGGATCTATTCATGAAACGCCTCCGCGACATCTCCGAAAGCCGCCTCACCAAAGACGCGACCTGGACCCTGTTTCGAGGAGACGAAACCCGGGATCTGCCCGAAATCTATGGGAGCAAGTTCGAAGAACGCTACCTCCAGTATGAAGCGTTGGCCGAGTCCGGTGCTATCTATGGCCGCAAGATCCGGGTGCTGGCGCTCTGGAAGCGCATGATCGAAGCGTTATTTGAGACGGGCCATCCCTGGATCACTTTCAAGGATCCATCGAATGTCCGATCGCCTCAGGACCACGTAGGCGTCGTTCATAGTTCGAACCTCTGCACCGAAATCACACTCAATACGAGCATGGAAGAGGTGGCGGTTTGTAACCTCGCATCGATCAACATTCCAAATCATTTGCATGAAGATGGCTCGATTGATCATGCGAGTCTCGAGGCTACGATTCGCGTCGTCATGCGGATGCTCGATAACGTGATTGATATCAACTACTACCCGTCTAACGCCGCAGAGAGAGCGAATCTGCGTCATCGACCCGTTGGGCTTGGTGTCATGGGTCTCCAGGATGCGCTTTACATTAAGCGGATCGCATTTGATTCCCATGAAGCCGTTGATTTCGTTGATCAGATCACCGAAGCAATCGCTTTTTACGCATACGCGGCCTCGGCAGACCTCGCGGTTGAGCGTGGCAGGTATTCGACGTTTGAAGGTTCGAAATGGGATCGCGGGCTTCTGCCGCTTGATACCTTGGCACTTCTCGAACAGGAACGCGGCATGCCGGTGCTGGTTGATCGCAAGAGCCGCCTGGATTGGGATAGTCTACGCGCTAAGATCCGTCAGCAGGGGATGCGGAACTCGAACTGCCTGGCGATCGCGCCGACTGCGACAATCTCCAACATCATGGGTTGCACACCCTGCATAGAACCGACCTACAAACACATCCACACCAAATCGAATTTGTCCGGTGAGTTTGTCCGTACAAACGGCTATCTGGTGAAGGAACTCCTCGATCTCGGTTTATGGGATGAGGAAATGCTGTCCGATCTTAAATATTTTGACGGGTCGATCCAGGGAATTGAGCGGGTGCCGGAAGAAATGAAACGTCTTTACAAGACAGCATTTGAGGTTGAACCAACTTGGTTGCTCCAGTGTGCCGCAGTTCGTCAAAAATGGCTCGATCAGTCGCAGTCGGTGAACTTATTTCTTGCAGAGAATGACGCTCGGCTGGCCTCATTCATGTATCGCGAGGCCTGGGAGAGGGGACTCAAGACCACCTACTATTTGCGGACGATCAACAAATCGGGCATTGATTCCAGCAATCGCGAGCGAAGAAAATCGGAGCCGGCCATTACGCCGGTCCTTTGTTCGATTGAGGCTGCAATGAACGGCACGATATGCGAGTCTTGCCAATGAATTCGGAGGCTCGAGCCTGGCGTGCCCTTCCAGAGGTCGAGTCTTCAAACGTAAAACATGGAAACGACCGATTCCGAAGAGCAAAAGGCTCCTCGATTGACGGGAAATGTCTCTCTGGATTGCGATGAGCGGTGCCCGATTTGCGAAGGGGACAATGGATGTCGCATCGCGAAAGGCTATTTATACAAAGGACCTTGCTGGTGCCAGGAGATCGCGGTTCCGGGGCACATCGTACGATCCTTGGGACTGAACCGCTTTGAGCCGGCGTGCATTTGCCGCACCTGTCTTCAAATGCTCGCCGAGCTTTCACGTGAGATGAACGATCCCGTCGAAATTCTCCGGAGGGTGAGAGCCGATCGTTTGCCTGCGCCGTCGGGCAACGCTGTGAATGATTACTATTTCGATCGCAACGGGAACATGGTATTCACCGCGGAGTATCATCTCCGTCGAGGATTCTGTTGCGCCAACGGGTGTCTCCACTGTCCCTATACGACGGCCCCGCCAAGTTTAAAAATCTCGCTGTGCGCTAACTTCGCGCAGGATGATCAGAGGCAAAAATAAACCATTTCGTCGTGGCGTGCTCGCCGACCGTCGAAGAGGTTCACGCGCTGGGACTGCATCTTGAAAAGCGAATGAATGTAAAACCTGTACGGTTGAACCAGTTCGTCGTCTGCCGGGCAATGACTCAAGCGCTGGTCAATCGGCATCCATTCTCATTCCTCTTGGATTTGAGCCGGAGCAACGCTCCCGTATTCTTCTTCCGTTTCGCAAGGGAGAGAGTCTTTGTTTTCAATGACCCAGATCTGATCAAAGAGGTTTTGGTGGTGAATCACGCGAAATTGCAAAAGGGGCGTGGCCTGGAACGAGCCAAACAAACGTTAGGGAACGGACTCTTGACCAGCGAGGGCGAATTACATCACAAACAAAGAAGAATCATCCAACCGGTATTTAATCACAGGAATTTGCAAGCATACGCGGAGCCGATGGTTGATCACGCTGCAAAATTATCGGCTTCTTGGAATGACGGACAGCAGGTCAATATCACCGCCGCGATGACAGAGCTCACCCTGTCAATCGTTTGCCAAACTCTGTTCGGCTTGCAGTTCGACGGCGACGCGAAGAAAGTGCGAGAGCTTCTGGCACAAATGATCGGTGCGTTTCCGCTGTTCCTAGTGCCGTTTTCCGGACTCCTTGCAAAGCTGGGCGTCGCGAGGATTCGAAACGCTCTGGCCGCGAGAGAAGAACTGCACAGAACTGTTCGACGCTTAATCGAAAAACGCAGATCCAGTCCTTACCAAACGTTGGACTTGTTGAGTTTGCTCTTTGCGGCTCAAGACGAGGAAAGCGGAACACGGATGTCAGATCAGCAGATTGAAGATGAGACGATGACGATCTTCCTGGCGGGCCACGAGACCACGGCGAATGCGTTATCCTGGACTTTTTATCTACTGGCGCAGAATCCAGATTTCGATCACAGCCTCCGAACCCAATTGCGAACGGTTATTGGAGATCCGCCGCCGACTGTGGCTCAATTGTCTGAGTTGACCCTGTTGGATGAATTGGTTCATGAATCGTTGAGATTGTATCCGCCGGCTTGGATCATTGGCAGACGAGCGATGGAAGACCTCCAAATCGGAACGATTGAAATCCCGCAGCGGTCCCTGCTGCTTGTCAGCCCGTGGATCACGCATCGATCTGCAAAGTTTTTTCCTGATCCAACGGAGATGAAGCCTGATCGATGGACGGAAGCTTTTCGCAAGCAGCTTCCGCGGTACGCCTACTTTCCCTTCGGCGGCGGTCCCCGCCAATGCATCGGCGAAGGGTTCGCATGGATGAAATTGAAACTTATCCTTGCGATTCTTTTACGCAATTGGCGCCTGGAACTGGTACCTGGCCAGGATATCCGACCAAAGCCCGCGATTACGCTGAAGTCGAATCTTCCAATTCATATGACTGTTCATCGAGTTTGAATATCCTCTCGCACCGGATTCCCCCGTTGCAAGGCGACCGGAGAAGAGGAATAAAATGGACCCTGGAAACTTTCGCTGCTGTTGACGTATTCCGGAGACCCGGTAATCTGAGTTCGAGTTCTTTGATTTTGAGCGAGGATTATATCCTTCGCGTTTTGATCGCAGAACAGAGGGAATGCCGTGAGAATCAGCAACAGTCCCGCTGCGGTAACGAGCTACAGACCTCCACGCACCGTTTCTCCGTCTGAGTGACGACGCGGCAAAGCCAATCGGGAAACCGGTGAAGGCGGGGGCGAGGATGCGTCACACGGGTGGCCAAGAAGCTTGGAGTCCGAACACCTCGTCTGACGATTTTACACAACCTTCATCGCAAGAATGAAAAGGAGACACCATGGGATCTCGGATCCTAATTCATAATCTCGGTTATCCCCGCGTCGGCGCGACTCGCCAACTGAAGCGGGCCCTCGAAAATTATTGGCGCGCCGCGGAAACGGCCGACGAGCTTCAAAAAACCGCGTCCGAGTTGAGGCGCTTGAACTGGCTTCAACAACAATCTGCAGGAATCGATCTCATTCCGACCGGCGACTTCAGCTTTTACGATCACGTTCTAGACACCATCGCAATGGTGGGTGCAGTACCGGAACGCTTTGAATGGGACGGTTTGCGAACGGATCTGCCACTCTATTTTGCAATGGCTCGCGGCAAAGTTTCCGACGACGGCGCCCCGCATGAGCAAGGAGGTTCTGCCCATTCGAATACGCATTCCGATTCGGTTGGAGTTCACGCGATGGAAATGACCAAATGGTTCGACACGAACTATCATTATATCGTCCCGGAATTCCGTGAGGGGCAGCCGTTCGCACATTCATCGACCAAGGTGGTTGATGAATTTCAAGAAGCGCACAAGCTTGGGATAAGGGCTAGGCCGGTATTGTTGGGGCCATCAACATTTCTCCGGCTGGGCAAGATTCACGGCCGGGATTTTGATCGATATAGTCTGCTGCCGGGGTTGCTTGATATTTACGGTGAAGTTTTGCAGATCCTGGCCGCTTCGGGGGCGGAGTGGATTCAGTTCGATGAACCGATTGTTGCACTCGATATGTCACCGACGGAACGCCTCCATTTAAATGAGATCTATTCCCGTCTGACCCACGCAGTGCCTGCGCTAAAGATTCTTGTAACGACCTATTTTAATGATCTTGGTGAAAATCTTTCCGCATTCGCGGAGCTCCCTGTGCACGCATTGCATGTCGACGGCGCCCGTTCTGAACATGAACTCGATGATTTGATTAGACATGCCGGTGCGCAGAAAATCATCTCGTTAGGGCTCGTTCACGGCCGCGATATTTGGCGCAACAATTATGAGCGCTCCCTCCGGATCTTACGAAAGGTCGTTTCGGCAGTCGGAGAGGAACGTGTCTGGATCGGTCCCTCATGCTCCCTGCTGCATGTCCCCTATTCATTGAAATACGAGACGAAACTCGATCCGGAAATCAAATCGTGGCTCTCGTTCGCCGAGGAAAAACTGATCGAGCTCTCCGAGCTGCGTGAGGCAGTTGAAGGCAATGAAGAGATCGTGACTCGGAACCGCGAACTGCACCGGGCTCGTTCCGAAAGCGCGCGAATCCATCTTCCAGAAATCAAGAAGCGAAGTCAGTCCGTCGTAGAAGAAGATTTGAAAAGGAGCCACCCGTATCCGGTTCGCCGCCAGGTCCAGCAGGGACATCTGCAGCTGCCCGATTTACCGACCACAACAATTGGATCCTTTCCGCAAACGGAACAGGTGCGTTCGACCCGGGCTCACTACCGAAAAGGCAAAATCGCCGAGAGTGATTACGAATCCTTTCTGAAACAGGAAACCGCCCGAGTTGTGCGCTGGCAGGATGAAATTGGCCTGGATGTCCTTGTTCACGGCGAATTTGAACGAACCGACATGGTCGAATACTTCGGTGAGCAATTGAGTGGATTCACCTTTACCGAGAACGGATGGGTCCAAAGCTATGGATCACGTTGCGTGAAGCCGCCGGTTCTTTTTGGAGATGTTCAAAGACCAAACCCGATGACGGTCCGATGGTCCAGGTTTGCTCAAGATCAGACAAAGAAACCGATGAAAGGAATGCTAACCGGTCCAATCACGATTCTTCAATGGAGCTTCGTTCGCGACGATCAGCCACGGTCGGAGACGACACGCCAGATCGCGTTGGCGATTCGTGACGAAGTGGTTGACCTCGAGGCTGCCGGCATTTCGGTGATTCAGGTAGATGAACCCGCGATGCGGGAGGGATTGCCTTTGAGAAAGGCTGCCTGGGCTGAATACTTGCGCTGGTCCGTGGACGCCTTCAAACTTGCCACCTCGGGCGTGAAAGATTCGACGCAGATTCACACTCACATGTGCTATTGCGAGTTCAACGATTTCGTTGAAGCAATCGCCGCACTCGATGCCGACGTGATTTCCATCGAGAGTTCCCGCTCCGAGATGGAATTGCTCGAGGCCTTCCGTACGTTCCAATATCCGAACGAAGTCGGACCCGGCGTGTACGATATCCATTCACCGAGGGTGCCCTCCGTTGAAGAAATCACTGGCTTATTAGAAAAAGCGCTCCGCGTTCTTCCGAGAGCTCAAGTCTGGGTGAATCCGGATTGCGGCCTGAAAACACGTGGATGGCCTGAGGTCGAGAAGTCACTGAACAATATGGTGACGGCGGCACGATCCTTGAGAGGTAAGCGGTAGCTCGGCATCGGCGATCGCAAGTTGATCAAAGAGCTTGCTTCAAAACAGATGAATTGTAACGAGCTCTTTGAGACGGTTGTCTTGGGGAAAGCGGCGGAATTGTCGGAAGTAACCGGAGAATTCTGCTCCCATAGTCTGCATTGCTCACAAATTATCGATGATTTGTGCGTGATGCAGGCCAGTCCCGCTTTCCGAGCGTATAGCAGACCAATCGTATTGCCCCAGAACAACCAGATCACGGCGGCGATCGCGAGGTAGGGTCCGAACGGAATTTTCGCGGAACGCTCTCGATGCCCCAGCGCGATTGCCACGATGCTGATTACGGCGCCGACGAACGCGCCGGCTGCAATAGTGAAGAGAGTTCCCTGCCAACCGACAAATGCGCCGATCGCAGCGATCAGTTTCACATCACCGAATCCCATCGCTTCACGGGGGAATTGGCCGCCGATCGTTCGGCCTGAGAGTGTTCTGATTTTCTCGAGATCGATTTTCTTCCCATTCACGACGACGCGATCATGGAAAAATGTGATTTCCAGATCCTTAAACCCGGTTCCGTCGACTTCGACATCCGTCGCATGGAGAATGATCCGATCGGAGGGACGGACAAAATGGTCGTCCCACGAAAAAATTTCTTCGCCGATTCTGAGTTGCAGCTCTTCGGAGCGCAAATTCTCGAGCCAAAAGTCCGCTGGTGCTTCCAGTTTGACTGTGTAGCGGCCAAACGCCCGCTTTCCGAGCTCGCTAATCAGATAAAGAATCAGCGCACCGGTGGCCCCTCCGATGAGGGACCATACTCCTGCTTCCAGTGGGGTCGACGAGTTTTGCAATCCCGGTGTCAGAAGGCTTAGAATCAGACCGGCAACCATTCCTCCCTTGCTCATCGAATCCGGGATAATGAAAAATTCCAGGTCGACGAACGTGATGACGACGAGAATTGAGAGAATCACCCAGACTGAAAAAACTGTCGGGACGGGAACCAGCCACGCGGCCATCGCAAACAAGATTCCGGTGAGAGTTTCCACGACGAGATAACGCGGACTGATCGGTGCGCGGCACTTGGCGCAGCGGCCACGCAGGAATATCCAGCTCAGAATCGGAATATTCAGGTGCCAGGGAATCGAAGACCGGCAGGTAGGGCAGAAAGATCTTGCCGGGTGAAGAAGCGAAATATTCCTCGGAATCCGATAGATACAAACATTCAGAAATGATCCGATGATTGCTCCGAAAGCGAAGCTCGCCGCAGACAGATAGTTCTGCACGGTTATTGTTTTGACAAGGAGGGCTCTACAAGCTCGCAGATCAGGTGAATGATTACTTTATGGGCCTCCTGAATTCTCGCCGTGACTTGCTCGGGGACCAGGAGCTCGACATCCGCCAACCCGTGGCAGGTGCCTCCATCCCGTCCGAGCAGGGCGATGGATTTCATGCCCAGTTCCTTGGCTTGTTCAAGTGCGCGTTTGACGTTCTCCGATTTTCCACTGGTGGTCAACGCCACCAGCAAGTCACCGGAACTGCCAAATGCCAGGACTTGCCGGGAAAATAGGTCAGCGAAAGAGTAGTCATTTCCGGTCGCCGTTAGGAGCCCTCCGTCCCCGGTGAGCGAGATTGCCGGATAGGGGCGCCTGTCTCCGATAAAACGGCAGGCAAGTTCGGTCGCGAAATGAGCGCTGTCCGATGCGCTGCCTCCATTCCCACACGCCAGGACTTTGTGACCCGAAAGCAAGGTTGCGCGAAGCAGATCCGCCGCCTCGGTCACCTGATCCTCCAATTCGAAGACTGTGCGAATCGCAGCAATAGAGTCGTTCAGACTCGCTCGGATAGACATATGACTGCGATCTTCCTCAGTGATACGGTTGATTTCAAGCTGGAAAACATGGCCGGAAGCCCTACCATGCCCTCAATGCGTCACTGGGTAGTTTTAATTATTGCAGTACTTTGTTTTGTCGGATGTGAATCCTCCGACGATGCGTTTGTTCCCGGCCGAGTTCCAAAGGAGACAGCGGTGGCAATCGCCATGCGTGCGAACAGACAATATCCTTATCCGCTTTCGAAGGTCACCCGCGTGGAGTGGCGTGCGAACCAAGGATACTGGGCAATTGACTTCAAGGATGAAGACGAAGATTACGGGAAGTTCTATCTCGTCAACGGTGCCGGAAAAATTGTCGGTACCGGCCAGATCCAAGGGGACAACTACTATTGAGGGTTGCGGCTTTTGTGCCGGACGGAGGAAGGTTACGAGGAGGCTGCCTCGAAGCCTAGAACTGGACAGGCAAGATGCCTATCCTACACTGGCATCGTTGTAGGATAGGCATCTTGCCTGTCCAATATCGACGTCACACGCACCCTGATTCTGGCCTCAGATCTCCGAACCCCGAACTCGAAACTCAATTAGGCCAATACCCAAATGGCCCGGGAACCACGACGCGCCCACGATAGTAACCCGGATCGTTATAGAACCGATCGTAGTACCACCGATTGCCATCGCGCTCGTTCTCCCGGTTGTCGGCTTGGTACTGCCGAGTTCGCGGGATTGAGCCGAATACGGTGACCGGTGCGCCGACATGGAGCGCGTTGAAGAACGCGATCGCTTTCTGCCCTGGCATCCGGACGCAGCCATGCGAGGCCGGGTAACCGGGCAGGTATCCGGCGTGGAGCCCGATTCCGGGTGCGAATTGCATAAAATATCGCATGGGCGCGTTGACGAACTTCATGCCGGCCGGCGTAGGCATGTCGACGTCGGCATCAGCAACGACTGTCCGATTTCGATTGTCCACAATCCGTCCGTAAATACTTGAAACATGATTTAGGTCTTTGTTTGTAATACGAAATGTCCCGGTCGGTGTGAGGTGGCCGGGGCGGCCGGAGCTGATTTGGGATTCCATGACCGCGCGATCGTTATACAGCAGATAAGCCTTTTGTTCCGTTAAATCGAGCTGCACAGAATATTGAGCGGTCGCTATTCGCGAAAGGCAACCAAAGGTCAAAAACACCAATGCAAAAAGTTTCATGTCGGCAACCGAACCCAAAATCATTCGACGCAATCGATCACGGCGAGGCATCTCACGGCGAGACTGGAGTCGATTGAATGGTTTCGTAACGAGTTTGACGCTCGACAAGGCGATGAATTCGGAAAAAATTCCCGAACCATGGATCCGGTCTTTGATGTCGAGAAGTTGCGGAAGGAATACACATTGTCCGGACTCCACCGAAAGGATCTCTCTGCAGATCCTTTTGAGCAGTTCAAAAATTGGTTTGAAGAATCCGTTCGGACTGCCGGCGAAAGGGAACCGAATGCGATGACTCTGGCAACAGCTTCGCAAACGGGCGTGCCCTCCATTCGGGTGGTACTACTCAAAGGATTCGACCGGGATGGAGTCGTCTTCTACACCAACTACGAGAGCCGCAAGGCGCAACAACTCGCTGAAAACCCAAACGCTGCCCTCAATTTCCATTGGCCCTGGTTGGAACGCCAGATCCAGGTCGAGGGTATCGTTCAAAAGACCAGTCGGGCGGAATCCGAGGCGTACTTCGCCAAGCGTCCTATTGGGAGCCGCCTCGGCGCAATCGCTTCCGAACGCCAAAGTGCTCCGATCGGGAATCGGCAGGTTCTAGAGGAGAAGCTTTCCGAGCTGAAGACGCAATACCAGAGCAGCGCACCTCCGTTACCAGATTTCTGGGGAGGGTATCGGCTTCTCCCTCGGCGATTCGAGTTCTGGCAGGGGAGAGAAAATCGCCTTCATGATCGGTTTCTTTATTTGCCGACCGGGAACGGGTCGTGGAGTATTGACCGCCTCGCGCCTTGATGTCTGTTTTTGCGAATCTTGTGGAACCGAAGCGGAAAGTATCCCGTCTCCAGTCTGTCCCAGCGCCCGATTTTGATCTCGAAAAGACGCTGAATTCCGGACAGGTGTTCCATTGGACCAAGTCGGCCGGAGGTTTCGTCGGAGCCATTGATCGGGTGCCCGTTTACGTCGAACAGGATGGAAATTCGATCATGGTCCCGGACGAACATGCCGCGCTGATCGCTCACTATTTCTCTTTGGACCATCCGATGTTGGAGATCTTGGAAACGTTTCCGGCGGACCCCGTGATGCGCGTAGCGGCAGTCTACTGTCGCGGGTTACGAATCATCCGGCAACCTCAGTGGGAGTGTCTTGCGACCTTCCTGACTTCCGCTCTCAAACAGGTCCAGCATATCCGGGCCATATCGCTCTCCGTCCGCAGAAATTTTGGTTGCCGGCTTGCAGGAGAGGGGCAGGAAATATTCAGCTACCCCACCGCCGAGCAGGTTGCCGATATTCCATTGGCGCGACTGCTCGATTGCAAGCTCGGGTTTCGCGCGGCTAACTTGATTGCAACCGCCGGCATTGTCGCCTCCGGCGCTGTCGACCTCCGTATGCTGCAAAATCTATCCACCGACGAGGCTCGCACTGCTTTGTGCAGCCTGCCGGGCGTTGGAGAAAAAATCGCGAACTGCGTCCTGCTTTTCGCATACGGACGATTAGATGCCGTGCCGATCGATGTCTGGATCTCGCGCATCATGAGCGAGGTCTATTTTGCAGGCCGTCCAAAAGTTTCGATGCGTGAAATGAAGTCCTTCGCGGCGGATTACTTCGGCCCATATGCGGGCTATGCGCAACAATACCTATTTCACCACTGGCGACTCACCTACCGAAAAAGGCAATGATTCAAGTAGCTCTTTGTCCAAGCGAAATTCGCAGAATCTCGGCGACCGACTTGACCGATACGACTGCTGTTGTGTTCGACGTTCTACGCGCAACCTCATCCATCATTACCGGACTCGATTCCGGCGTTGATTCGATCATTCCAGTCGGAGGCCTGGAGCAGGCGCGCGTCTTGAAAACAAAAAATCCGAGCCTCTTGCTGGCCGGGGAACGAGGAGGGTTGCCACCGAAAGGATTCGATTTGGGCAATTCGCCCGAGGAATTCCAAAAAGCAAAAGGGCGGACGGTGGTGATGACCACAACCAATGGAACCGTTGCAATCGAAAGTGTGAAATCAGCTCGGAGCGTTCTGATTGGCGCTTTGTTGAACATCGATGCACTGGCGAATTATCTTTTCACCCATCATCCCAACAACCTGTTACTAGTCTGTGCCGGGACCGAAGAAGAGTTCAGCCTGGAAGATGCCATCGCAGCCGGCGCGTTAGTGGCTCGACTTTCTGGCGACGAAGGACTCACCGACTCTGCCATGATCACACGGAGCCTTTACGAACAGGTTGGCGATGATTTCTACGAATGGCTCCGGCATACTCAGAACGGCAGCCGTTTGCGGAAGATTGGCAAAGACGCGGATATCCGGTGGTGTTCCCAATTTTCCGTCGTGGACCTCGTTGGCCAGTTAATCGAGGGAAAGATCGTTCCTTCAGTGGCTTGATTAATCGGATCGGCGCCTTTGCGAGGCCCTGATCCGCATTTTCACGCCTCGTAAGAAATTCAGGCTGATTTCCTGCCAATTAATTGTTTTTCTAATCACTTGAGCTGTTTGGATAGCAGAACTACTCTACGCCGGTCTGTCGATGTCGGATCGGAAAAAGATCATCTATGCGATCGTTGGGTCGCTCATTCTGCACGTAATAATCATCCTCGGGGTGGGCAAGGTGATCGCACTCTGGCCGGATGTGTCTGCCCCGGTGCAAAAACCGGATGAAACACCCCCGGAATTAACGGTTCTGGACGAGCCTCCTCCGGACGAGCCGAAATCACAACAGCGCCAGTATCTCCGCACAAACGATGATCAAAAGACGGACAAGGCACCGGATAACGCTGCCTTCGAGTCCGATAAGGACACAGCCGCCGCCAGTGAAAAGCCCGCGACAGGGACTCAACCGGTGCCGACGCAAGAGGGGAAAGAATTGCCGGATATCGGCTTTAAGAATGAAGATTCGTCCTTAGCACAAAAGGGACCGACGTTCGCGCATGATCCCGGTGATGCACCGGATCTTGTTCAAGCGCAACCGAAGGACCAAAAGGAAGAAACTTCCGAGCAGCAGGAGACTCCGACACCGGCGCCAACTCCGCCTCCGACGCCAACCCCAACTCCCACGCCGCCACCAACTCCGACTCCAACCCCGGAGATGGTTCCTTCTGACGATCAGTTGGCGATGCTGCGCGAGGAACCAACTCCGATGCCGACACCCGTACCTGCACCGGTGCGCAAACAGCAGACAGGTCCCCAGCGTCCCCGCGCTCCAATCACAGCTTATCGACCTGAACAACGGGTCACCCGAATGCAGGGCAATATCGATAGTCGTGGACGGGCCTCGATTGCCGCTGTCGGGACGCCTCAGGGGAGATTCGAGAAAGCCGTGTCGGATGCCGTCGGTTCGCGATGGTATTATTATGTGCGAGAACGGAGCGACGTGATCAGCGTCGGTACGGTCCAAATCAAATTTTATATCCTGCCTGACGGAAGAGTGGAGGATGTCAGGGTGATCAGAAATTCGTCCAATGAAGGCTTGGCCTCCGCATCATTGCAGTCGATTCTCGACGCGGAAATACCGCCAATGCCAGAGGAGTTGTCTTCGGTAAGCCCAGACGGTCGGATGGAATTTACAATGTCGTTTACTTCATATTAGCCATGTTTCACTTAGCTCTGTTCGATAACACGTTGGATTTTTTTGTTAAGGGCGGCATTTTTATGGGCGTCCTGCTGGCGTGTTCGTTTGTCGCGTTAATCGTGATTCTCCTTCGCCTGATTGCCTTGCGCCGCGCAGCCGTGATTCCGACGTTAATCGAAAAAGAGATCAACAAGATCAAACCAGGGGATGAGCCGGAGCACCTTCGACATTTGATTCAGGACGATGAGTCGCCTCTGTCGCGGATTGTCGAAGTCGCCGTTCGTCCGTACAACGCCACGAAACAGGAGACACTCGAAATCGTCCAATCACGGGCGCGGCAAGAGATCGTTCGTCTCGAGAGCGGGTTGTTCATTCTCGAGATTGTCGTCGGTATTGCCCCCTTGCTGGGTCTGCTCGGCGCGGTGAGCGGTTTGGTCAGGGTCTTCGGCAACATCGGTTCGGGAGCCGTATCCACAGCGGATCTAAAGGCAATCGCTTCCGGTATCGGTGAAGCATTCAGTACAACGATTGTGGGCTTGGCGATCGCGATTCCGGCCCTCGTCGCGTACAGCTATTTTTCCAGGCGTGTCGAACGCCTCGCAGTCGAAATGGAATCGCTCATGATCGATCTTGTGGAGAAGATTTTTCATGGGAGCCGTGCAGCTGAGACGTTCACTCCCGAGTCCAATACGCTAGAGGGCGCTGCCCGATGAGATTTTACGTCAAACGAAAGCGCACCCCGCAGATCATCATCGTTTCGTTGATCGACATTTTTGCGATGCTTCTGATCTTTTTTATCGTTACCACAACGTTCAAAACCGCCCAGTCAGAGCTCGCGATCAAAATTCCAGAATCCAAGACTGCCACGCAAGCCGCTAATCCGACCGATCCGGTTGTGCTTGCAATCACCGCCGATGAGAAAATCGTGTTGGATACGCGACCTTTGAATAGCGTGGACGACCTTTCCGCTGCATTGGAGGATGTGCAGAAGAAGTTCCCAGACCGGCCGTTGGCTATGAAGGCCGACCAAAAAGTCTCATTCGGGTTTCTAGTTCAGGTGCTTGACGCACTGAAAAAAGCGGGGATTAAGAATCTCCCGACATTCACTAAAACGCCCGACCAGAAATGATTCTAGATATCGTCAAATACGGAAATCCTGTGCTTCGGACAAAAGGGAAAAAGATCGAAAAGATCGACGATGAAATCCGTACGCTGGCTGCGGATATGCTTGAGACGATGTACGACGCGAGTGGTGTGGGACTTGCCGCGCAGCAAATCGGTCGGTCGCTTCGACTGACAGTGATCGACGTCAGCGATGCTGAAAATCGCCCGAGCCAAATGTGGATCGGTGGAGAAGAAGTCGATCCAAAGGAGCACATGCCGTTGGTATTGATTAATCCGGAGTTGCAGCTTGGAGACGAGCAGGTGCTCGGGAATGAAGGATGTCTCAGCTTCCCGGAGATAACGGCCGAGATTTCTCGAGGTGCCAAAGTAAAGGTCAAAGCACTTGACCTGCAGGGGCATCCGATCGAATTCGAAGCCGCGGGACTCTTGGGGCGTGCAGTACAGCATGAAACCGACCATCTAAACGGAATCCTGTTCATCGATCGAATGTCATCAGCGACCAAAGTTTCGTTAGCTGGCAAATTGAAACGAATGGCCGCCGAATCCAAATCGTGATCGGGCGAGATATTGAGCGACGACGGAGGACGCAACCAAATGGAGGCGGGGTCGGCGTGTGGGCGTATCGGCGAATACCGAGTTCGATTTGCGTGGACTTTGAGGTGCCTTGGAAGACCTGGTCTGTCGAAACAGACTGCGCGATTAACCTGTCGCACTGTGCGATGAATTGATTTTTTGGTAGGGATAACGTCTGAGACATGCCTGGCATGGATGATCGTTTTTGGCGGACTTTCCTAAGCTTTAGAACGCAACGAAAGCCAGATGCGGAGGCTGTTGCCCAATATTCGGATGCGTCTCCGAAATTCGGTTTGCAACAGAAATTCAGTTTGCAACAGATTACCGAACCGCCGCGGATTCTGGCCTCCCGTAAACTGGATGGCTCACGCGGCCTCTACAAGGGCACTCATCCGCAGCACCCGCAGGTCTCAAGAGCCTTGGTTTTTGGATTGGGAGTGTTGGTTTTCGTCTATCTCGTGACTTGCGCTGTCCCGAGATTGTTCGACCAGATCGATGGCCAGTACGCTGGTGCCGCCCGAGAAATGATCGCACGGAATGACTGGCTGATTCCGACCCAGGACGGCGTCCCGAGATTGCAGAAACCTCCATTGGTCTATTGGTGCGAAATGATTTCGATGCAGGCGTTTGGAACCACAGAGTTTGGCGCCCGTTTTCCGGTGGCCCTGGCTACCATCGGCTGGTTCGTCGGAACGGGGTTGATTGCACGTCGAACGGTCGGCAGTTGGTCAGCGGGCGTCGCTGGAACCGTTACAGTGGCGATGTTCGCCTCCACTTTCTTCTTCACGCATCTTGTGATGCCGGAACCATTTTTATGTTTCTTTGTTGCCTTCGCGTTCTGGTCGTTCCTCATGGCGCTCGAGACAGGAGCGCTCCTGGAAGATCAGCGGGCAGCGGACCGGTGGCTTACAGCCGTCTGGTTGTTTCTCGCGCTTGGAACGCTCGCAAAAGGCGTTCATGGGCTGATCGTACCGGTCGTGGCGATATCGATTGCTGCTCTGCTGAGGCCATCGATCCGAACTGCGTGGCGCCGGCTTGTTTTGCGACCACAGGGATGGATCCTTTTTTCTCTTCTCGTGTCGCCTTGGTACCTGATGGTCGAGACGCGTTATCCCGGGTTTATCAGGGATCATTTCTTAAATGAGCAAGTGGGATCGGCCCTCAGCCGGAGATGGCCGCCGGATAGCGACCATGTTCCCTTGCTGGCTTTCTGGGCAGAGCAGCTGGTCCTGCTTTTCCCGGTCACTCTGTTATTTCCGGCGGCGATCAGGGCAACGCTAATGCGACGGAAGGAACTCAGCCCCTGGATCAGCGACGCTGGTGTGATTCTTTCGGCTTGGTTTGTAGTCGTCGCCCTCGGAATCACCTTCTCCAATATTCAGGATTATTACCTGATGATCGCATGGGCGCCCGTCGCGGTCTGGATTGGTTGGGCGGTGACAAAGCGCTCGATCTCGTTCAGATACCCCGCAATCGTTGTGGCAATAGTCGGTCTCGCGGGATTTGCGGCAGCGATTGGCGTGGCGATATCCCACGGGAACGGCTCCATCGGGGCACCCGAATCTGCCGTTCTGATCGACGACACCATCTTGAACGTGTTGCAAATCCTGCCGCAGGCTGTTTGGAAAGGGATTATCCCGTTGCTGTGGGAAGCCTCCGCGTTCGCTCTTGTCACCGGGATCGCGGTCTTTTTACTCGATCGAAAAGGAAAAACTGATCTTTGCTTTGCGGGTTTCGCACTTTTGATGGCTGCCTTCTTTGCGATTGGCACCCGTGGTATGGAGCTGGTCGAGGATCAGTTCTCTTCCGCAAGAATCGGCGAAGTGATCGGATCACGGGCAGAGCCAGAAACCAGGATCATCGCGCAGGGTGATCCAAACGAAAAGACATCTCTCTTTTTCTATGTTCATCAGCCGATTTATTGGGTCGATGGACATCTGAATATTGAGTTTGCGACGCGTTCCCTCGGCATCGGGCGATCGAATTTCCTCACGCGTGACGAGGTCGCTACTGCATGGAGAGGAGAGCGCCAAGTCTTTTTGATTATTGAAGAGGCGCGGGCAGGGGAGTGGGGCAGAAAACTCGGATTGACGCAAACGCAATCCAGCCCGATCGGCCACTGCGGTAGTCGCGTGATTCTCGCCAACAGGTAGCGCAGTTCTTTAAATTTCAGATGGGTAACACCTGGTTCGTTGAGCGAATATTTCTAGGGCTTTGCAAACGGATTGTTCGAGTGATCCTTTTCCCGGTCTGCCGGATTCGAATAGTCCACTTCTCAAGTCTCCCAAGCGAACCGGGGTACATCGTTGCGTGCAATCATATCAGCCATTTCGATCCTCCCATTTTGGGTGCCTGGCTGCCGCATTATTTGGATTGGATGACAATGGAGGAGTTATTTCAGAATCCCGTGAGTGCGTTCTTCGTCTCTTTGCTACGAGCCTTTAAGGTGCGCAGGAATGGATTGGATCGCATTGGAGTTCGCACTGCAGTGAACAGGTTGATGGAAGGTCGGACGGTCGGACTCTTTCCAGAAGGCGGCATCAGGGCTGGTAGCGTCTCGGTACTCGAAGGGGCGCCAATGTGGCCGGGCGCGGCCGCGCTCGGCGTTCTCTCTGGCAGACCGATCGTTCCGGCGGTGATCCTTGGCAGCGACCGATTGTACAATCCGAGTAATTGGATCCCGTTCCGTCGTGTCTCAGTCCGGATTGGGTTGGGAGAACAGATTATTCCGAGTCGCGATCTTGGACGAAAGCAAGCTCGTGAGACTGTTCATGAGTCTCTTTCGAAGGCGTTCGTCTCTTTAAAAGAACAGATGATATTAGAATTCAAGTTGGTTCCGGCTGATTTGCCAATGACACCGCAGGCGCGGAAACGCGAGGACTATCAGCCCGCTCGGTAATGCAAACTCACGGAGCGAAAGACGTCACTATCCCGTTCCGCTGAAAAGAAAAAGAGCTGGATACTGCATCCTTGGAATTGCCACTGGTATCCAACGACCGTCTGCATCACGTCGCCCTCAGGTTTTTTATCTTTCACCAGGACCGTCGCAGGTCCATATCGTGATTCGAGGGTTTGTTTAGCGCTATCGAGGAATTGTTCGTACGCCACCAGATCCCACTCGGGACGCTGGTATTGAAGCTCAACCTCTACCAGGTCTTTCCCGGTGCCGAAGTAGACGATGGTCTGCTTCAGTGCAGGTTGAATCAAGCCCTGAATGGTCCACGAGTCCCGTCCCTGGACTACCGATTTATCAACGATGGTCGCGCCTGCTCGCGAGAGAACTTTCGCGATCTCTTTCTCGGTTTGGCCCCAATAGAAACCGAATGGGGGAGCAATTTGTTGGGCGAACGCGGTATGAATGTTGCCGAGACTTAGTAGTCCGATCACAAGCCATAAAACACGAGCGCCTATCGGCCACATACATTGAAAATGCTGAAAGCCGGCATTCTACAGCTACCCTGAACCTCCCACAAGTTTGCAAACGAGTGAGAAGTTCACGGCGCATCGAAGCGAGCCACGCATAGGCCCATCCGCTCCCCATCCCATATGCCCATCCGGCCCATAAGGCCCATAAGGCCCATAAGGCCCATAAGGCCCATCCCCACGCAACGGAAACTCGACTTCAACCTTGACTATATCTGCTTAGTAGACTTACGTCTCCGGGTGGTTTTGAGAATTTCAACCCGGTTGCTTACTGCCCTCTTAGCGCTCTTTCTTGGCATTCTCTTGGTCGTCCCGGTTGCTGCGAACGGAGAAGATACCGAAAAGGTTGTCCGAATCGGGTACCAGAAGTCTGGCGCATTTCTTTTATTGAAGAATGATGGGAGTCTCGAGAAAAAGCTGGCTCCTCTCGGTTACCGTGTTACATGGACCGAATTCCCCTCCGGGCCGCCTCTACTAGAAGCGCTGAACGGCGGGAGTATCGATATCGGTCACTCTGGGGACGCGCCACTCATATTCGCGCAGGCAGCCGGTATCGAGTTTCAGTATATCGGTGCGACTTCTCCGGCGCCGGAGAGTGCCGGGATCGTGGTACCGAAAGGCTCTCCAATCCAGTCGGTAGCCGATCTTCGAGGTAAAAGAGTTGCTTTTGCGAAAGGTTCCAGTTCGCATTTTCTGCTTGCCAGAGCTCTTGAGGAAGCCGGACTAACATTCAACGATATCAAGCCGATCTATCTTCAGCCTTCTGACGCGCGACCGGCACTTCAGTCCGGTTCGATCGATGCCTGGGCGATTTGGGATCCTCTCTATGCCGCCGCGGAAGTGGATGGGGAAGCGCGGGAACTGCGCAACGGAAAAGGGTTGAGCCCTCACAGAGAGTTCTATTTCGGGCGAAAAAGCTTTTTGGTGGCGCACCCGGAGATTGTGATTCCTTTGCTTGAAGCGCTTCGCGAGAGCGGTGAACGCGCTTTGCAGGATCCGAACGCAACGGCGAGGTTCCTTGCCGCCAAACTTGGGATTGGAGAGGCAGTGATGCTAAAATCGGAGCTTCGAAAAGCTCGCTACGATGCGGCGCCGATGAATGCCGAAACAATTGCCGACCAGCAGCTGGTTGCCGATACGTTCTTTCGACTTGGGGTGGTGCCAACAGCTGTTCGAACCGCAGATGCCGTTTTTCAGCCGAAGCAATAGGAACGAAAATGAAGCTTTTCTGGTTTATACCGACCCACGGCGACGGACGATACCTCGGAACGCACACCGGAGGACGCCCCCTCGACTTCAATTATCTGCGCCAGATTGCAAGCGCAATCGATTCTCTCGGGTTCTATGGAGCGCTCTTGCCGACCGGTCGCTCGTGCGAAGACGCTTGGGTGACCGCTTCAGCCTTGATCGGCGAAACCAGTCGGATGCGATTTCTGGTGGCGGTCCGACCCGGATTGATTTCACCCACGCTCGCTGCCCGGATGACTGCCACATTCGACCGTCTCAGCAATGGGCGCATTCTTATCAACGTCGTGACAGGGGGTGATCCTGTCGAACTCGCCGGAGATGGGGTGTTTTCGGAACATGGCGAGCGGTACGAAATAACCGATGAATTTCTGCACATCTGGCGATCGATTCTGGCCGACCGAGGTGAAGTGAATTTCGAGGGGAAACATCTCAAAGTCCAAGGTGCAAAATCGATCTTCAAAGGCGTTCAAGAACCTTATCCGGCGCTTTACTTTGGCGGTTCTTCGGATGCAGGGATCGAAGTTGCAGCACAACACGTGGATTACTACCTGACCTGGGGTGAACCTCCGGCGCTGGTCGCAGATAAAATCGCGCGTGCCCAAGAAGCTGCAGCGCGTCACGGGCGCCAACTCCGGTTCGGCATACGGCTCCATGTGATCGTTCGGGAAACAGATGAGGAAGCTTGGCGAGATGCGGATCGGCTTATTAGCCGCCTGACTGACAAGACCGTCGATACAGCGCAAGCGACACTTGCAAGGCAAGATTCCATGGGGCAGCGGCGCATGCTCGAATTGCAAAAACAAAATCAAGGGCGGCGCACCCGTGAGGCGTTGGAAGTCAGCCCGAATCTCTGGGCAGGCGTCGGACTTGTTCGAGGAGGTGCCGGGACTGCACTCGTAGGCGGTGCCGATACGGTTGCAGCCAGGATTCTAGAGTACAACAAGATAGGAATCGACGCGTTTATTTTCTCCGGCTACCCCCATTTGGAGGAAGCCTACCAGTTTGCAGAGCTTCTATTCCCACGCCTGCCGATTTCGCATGATGCGAGCGCGGAAAATAAACCTTCTTCAGTCCCGATGACCGGGGAAGTCGTGGCGAATCAATTCGCGCCGGAGCGCGCCGCGGCCTCCTGAGCACAAAGTCAGATCTTGTAACCGAACAAAAATGAAACGCTCGGTCATTTCTTTTGTAGCGCCTTGGGCGATCCCGGTTCTGCTGCTGATTGTCTGGCAGTTGCTTTCGCAATATGGAGCCATTTCGCCGCGGGTACTCCCGTCGCCATTGGCTGTCCTTGCATCAGGATGGCGGCTGACGCTGACCGGCGAACTGCCGCTGCACCTGGCTGAAAGTTTCAAGCGCGCTTTTATCGGACTCCTGATCGGAGGATCGCTCGGATTTCTTTTTGGCTTACTCACTGGATTATCCAATTGGGCGCGGGCGCTGTTTGATTCTTCGATTCAGATGGTCCGCAACATCCCACATCTTGCGATGATTCCGCTGGTGATCCTCTGGTTTGGAATCGGAGAATCAGCCAAGCTTTTCTTGATCGTGACAGGTGTCTTTTTCCCGATTTATATCAATACTCTTCACGGCGTCCGATCCGTTGACCAGCGCCTGGTTGAAATGGGACGCGTCTACGGTCTGACCCAGGTTGAACTCTTTCAAAAGATTATCTTCCCCGGTGCGCTGCCTTCGATTCTTGTCGGCCTCAGATTCGCGCTTGGCGTGATGTGGCTGACGTTGATCGTCGCTGAAACCATTGCATCGGACAACGGAATCGGGTTTATGACGATGAACGCTCGCGACTTTCTGCAGACGGACGTTGTGCTGCTCGGAATCGTTCTCTATGCACTTCTCGGCAAACTCGCAGACAGCCTGACACGGCTTCTGGAGCGATGGTTACTGCGCTGGAATCCCGCCTACAACTAAACAACGGAGCCTCAGATGATAGCAGTTGAAGAACGGAAAAAGCTACGGAGAGCGATTGAGGATGAGGTCTCAGCAATTGAGCTCGAAGGAGTCGTAAAGTGGTTTGGCACCAAGCAGGTTTTGAAGGAAATTAGCCTTCAAATTGCACAGGGCGAACTCCTCGCCATCGTCGGACGCAGCGGATGCGGTAAATCGACTTTGCTTCGCTTATTGATCGGCCTCGAATCAGCAAGCAATGGCTCGATCCAAATCGGAGGAGAACCGCTTAAGGGTTCTAATCGTGAAGCTCGCCTGATGTTTCAAGACGCAGCCCTGCTGCCTTGGGAAACAGTGATCGACAACGTCGCACTGGGAGCCATTCGAAATAGGGACCGCCGCGAAGTAGCAGATGAAGCATTGCGAATGGTTGGCCTCGAGCAACGCGCAAAAGACTGGCCCTCTATCCTCTCCGGCGGTCAACGGCAGCGGGTTGCGCTGGCCAGAGCGCTCGCGAGTAAAGCGTCGATTTTGCTGCTCGATGAACCACTCGGCGCGCTCGACGCACTCACCAAGTTGGAGATGCAGAATCTGATCGAGCAGATCTGGCTGCGCGAACGATTCACGGCCGTGCTCGTTACGCATGATGTCGAGGAAGCTGTCGCGCTCGCCGATCGGGTTCTTGTCATGGAAGAAGGCCGCGTGATCGCCGAGATACGGCCAAACTTGCCTCGGCCACGAAGTCGAAGCTCACAGGAGTTTATCGAAGTTCGCGATAAGTTATTGTCTTGGGTGATGAAAGACTACAACCTACGCCGATAACGGGTGCTTGTCTGTACATGCCATGCTATTCAGGGGGCACCAGTCTCGGCCTCCGGTTTTCGTCCGTTGCGACAAAGGTAAATGTCGCTTCCGTCACTTTGGTCCGAATCTCATCTGTGCGGCTTCGCCGCCATGCCTCGACTCGAATCGTCATCGACGTTCGGCCTACGCGAACAACCTGAGCGTAGAGACTCACTTCATCTCCAATAAACACAGGCTGATGGAACTTCATTCCGTCGACGGCAATCGTTGCGCACCGTCCCCGGCATCGGCGGCTTGCGGCATTCGCTGCAGCAAGGTCCATTTGGGACATCAACCAGCCGCCAAAGATGTCCCCAGAGGGGTTCGCATCCGCCGGCATGGCAATCGCACGGATGAGAGGTTCGCCTTCTGGTAATTGAGAGGAGTCTGGCATCGTAGTGCTGTTTGAAATCAACGCCGGCAAAAAATATGGAAATCCATGAGGCGGCTGTCGGACCTTAAGATCACTTTTTCACCTGAGCCGCGCGAAGTGTGAGATAACCATCCCGGACAGCAATGTACGGATCGACCGCTGCGGACTTGACCTGATCATATGTATCCACAGTTTTTGGAAGCCCGTTCACAAATTTTGCTGCACCGAGCGAAAAGTTGATAGTATTGCTGATCAACGCATGGTGCATGAATCCCACTGCGTGCCAGTTGAGAGGGTACATCACGAAGTCGCCCCCTAAGCCGACCAGATCGCGACAATCGGACGGGCCCAGTCCCAGTATGACGAGATATGGTCCCGTTGAGAAACCCCAGACATACAGGGTTTGTCCAAAATCAGCGGCAGGCACGTTCGCGATGGCCGGCATCCGCTCAGAGGGCCGCATCCATCCACCGACCCCGATCGTGCTATTGACCAGAAACTTGCCTGTTTCCTGAGCAGAACGCTTTATTTTGCCTTGGAGAATGCAGTTGATGAATCGCACCGGGTATTGCGCGTTGTCGAACACGTTGGTGACCCCGGTACGGATCGGTGTCGGAACTATCGCCGCGTACCCGTGCGCCAGAGGTCTTAGCGCGTACTTGAAAAGCGTGTCGTTGATACGAAACATCTCCCGGTTAAATCCCTGAAAAGGATCGTTCACCTTCTGAACAGCAGTATCGGTGAAGTCGTCCGATGCAGTCCCAGAAGTGGCTGTCGTCGTTTGAGTCGATGAGGTTTTGCCGGACGCTGTGAAAACCGATACGCTCACCAAAAATGCGCACAGGGCCAAAATGCAGCGGTTCATGAACGGGATAACTCCGGTGAAGCGAGCTTAGTTTCGAGGGTGTGAATGACACTCGGAGCGCCTCCTTTTTGGATCAGTTCGTCAAATTGCGAGCGATAGTTTGCGACGAAACTGACCCCTTCGATGAGAACGTCGTATATTCGCCATCCGGCAGGAAGTTTTACGAACCGGTAGGAAACCGCAAACGGCTCGCTGCCGGTCGTCGTGGTGACCTGGGTCGGAATTTCGCATCGATCAGGCCCGAGCGAAGCGGGCGACCCGAAGGTAATTTTCGGACGCTGCGTGCCGACAACGCGGGCCGCATAGGTCCGGGTTACCAGCTGACTGAACAACTCCGTAACACGTTTTTGATCACTTGCCGAGAATTGCCGCCAGCCGGGGCCCATTGCCTGACGGGTGACCAGATCGAATGCGAAACACTTTTCCAAAGTCGGGCGAACACGTTCTGCCAGGCTGTCGGCCGATCGGCCGGAATACGCGATCGAAAGAACTTCGTCAACGGAACTCCGGAGTAACGCGGCCGGATCATCAGTGGAAGCGGCATTGGAAACGCTGCCTGTCACACTCACGAAACATATCGCGAGAGTGTATTTCAAAATGGATCGGAAATGATCGAGCAACATAATTATTTTGGCGCTGAAGGAGAAGGAGCGGGCGACGACGAGACGTTCCCAAATGCGAACCGGCTGATAAGTGATTCAAGATCCAGCGCCGATTCCGTATCGGTGATCATGCTGCCGGGCGCGAGATTCTTAATATCGGAGCCCGGCGAGAGAGCGATAAATTTGTCACCGATCAGTCCGCTGGTCTTGATTGAAGCAATCGTGTCGATTGGTAGCTGGACCGTTTCTTTCACTTTCATATGAACAATCGCAGCATATTGGGGATCGAGGTCGACCTTGCTAACCCGACCAATGGGGACACCCGCAATAAACACCTGGCTGCCCGACTTGAGGCCACCCACGTTTGAGAAACGCGCAGTGACCGAATAACTCGATCCTCCGACAGCGACTCCAGCTCCAGCCTGCAGCGCGAACCAGACAATTGCCGCAATGCCGATCAGGACAAACGCACCCACTGAAAGCTCGATGTTAGATTGTTTCATGTTCGACTCGAACTAGTTGTCGTGATTTCCCCGGATTGCAACGTTACTGTCTCCAAAGCTTTTCACAATGATATCGTCCGAGGCCGCAAACTCGGAAGGCGTTCCTTCAAAACGTATCCGGCCTTCATCAAGAAGAGCGACCCGATCACTGGCAGCGAGCGCTTCAGGGACATCGTGAGTCACGATGACTGCCGTGAAATCAAATTGACGCCGGTATTCAACGATCATTTCAAACACCGCCGCGCGCCCAGGTGGATCCAGGCCCGCGGTCGGTTCGTCGAAAAGAACAAGGTGAGGGCGTGTTGCCAGTGCCCGTGCAAGCGCCAGGCGCTTTTGCATTCCTCCAGACATTTGCGCCGGGAAATGATCCGCGAATTTCTCTAGCCCCAGGTTCGCAAGGGCCTCTCGCGATGCCTGCAGAATGTCGTTTCTGGACAGTCGCGTCGTTTGTTCCAGAGGTAGGGCAACGTTTTCCAAAGCTGTCAGCGAATCAAACAGGGCATTGGATTGGAACAGATAGCTGCAACGGGCACGAATATTGCCGCCGGACGTCTGATCGAATCGAACGACACCGGCATCCGGTGCGACTAAGCCTGCCAGACACTTGAGAAACACCGATTTGCCCGTGCCGCTTCGGCCAAACACAGAGACGATGCTGCCTCGTGGCACGCTCAGGTCCACAGAATCCAGCACGAGATGCCCGCCGAATTCTTTGCGGAGGCCGGTAACGTCCAGGATCAATTGTGCCGACAGCCCGATCATACGAGAAACGAGGTAATGAGGTAATCAGTCGCGAGGGTTGCAATGCTGGCCAGAACCACGCCGCGTGTCGTTGATAGACTCACCGCGCGTGATCCGGAGACACCGAGCCGGAGATGGGTAGTGAATCCGCTATGGCAACAGATCGTGATGGTGAACACTCCAAACACTGTTGCCTTCAGCAAGCATTCGGTCAGATCCGCAGGTCGAACGGATGAATGGATAGCGGCCCAGTAAACGCCCGGATCCAGCCCAAGCAATAGCGACCCCGAAAGATAACCGCCTGCCAACCCAACGAGGGTGAATGCGATCGTTAATATTGGGAAAACCACCAGCGCAGCAAACAGACGAGGGGTGATCAGATACCCAATCGGATCGATTCCCATCGTCGTCAGCGCATCAATCTGTTCACTGTTGCGATGAATCCCGATCTCTGCGGTGATCGCAGAACCGGCTTGACCGACGATCATGAGTGCAGCAAGCACCGGCGCAAGCTCTCGGGTCAAAGTAAGCGAAACAAACGTCCCGAGTAGCCCTTCCGAACCAAATCGAGCGAGGACGTAATAGCCTTGAAGCCCAAGGACGAGCCCCGCGAATATGCCGACAATCGTCACCACCGGCAAGCAGCGAACACCCTGTTCGTGAACTGCACGCACCCATCGTCGCCCTAAATGTCGAGTCGCCGGCACCACAGCTACAGCGCGCGAGGCGAACAGCGCAAAATCGCCGAGCCCGGCAGCGGCGGCCAAGCTGTTTTGACCAACCGCTTGCAACAATCTCATCATTTTGACGATTCCAATAGTTGAGCCCGACCCGTTTTGCAAGAGGCCGACTCACGCTCCAAGCCTCACACCTTCAAATACCACCCTCCAAACCCGAACTCTGAACTCTGAACTCCGAACTCCGAACTCTGAACCCCTTACACCGGATTCTTTGGCGGCTCGCCGCCCAGTACACGAATGATCTCTTCGATCGCACTTCGGCGTAGTTGCAAATCAGATTCCTCCGAATACCAGGCGACATGAGGAGTCAAAACGATATTCTCCAGCTTCACCAATTCCGGCGGCACATTGGGCTCATTCTCGAATACATCGAGTCCTGCTCCGGAAAGCTTGCCATTTTCGAGCGCTCGGGCCAGCGCAACACCGTCAATCAATCCGCCGCGACTGACATTGATCAGAATCGGGCTTCGTTTCATCTGGGCAATCGCTTCGTCTGAGATGAAGTGATGGCTCTCCTTGGAAAGCGGCAGATGTAGACTGATGATGTCGCTGGTCTCGAAAATCGATTCCACCGACATCTCCACAATACCTTTCGCTTCGAAATCTTGAGAGCTAAGAAATGGATCGTAGCCCACAACATCGCGAACAAACGGTTGGATGGATTGGGCGAATTTGCCTCCAATCCGACCCAAACCAAGAACACCCACGCGAAGCGTACTGAGTCGATGAATCGGCCATGACAAAACGTGCCCCCACCGTCCGCTTCGAACAGTCTTGTCATATGACAATATTCGACGATGAACAGCGAAGCAGAGTGCGACCGCGTGGTTAGCCACCTCTTCGGTGCCATAGTCGGGGACGTTGCAAACCTGAATCCCTTTTTTTCTGCAACTCGCGAGATCGACAAGATCGTAGCCAACCCCGAGGCGCACGATCACCCGGCAGTTTTGGAGCCCGGCGACCAGGTCAGCCCCAATCGGAACCACAGCCGTCAAAACTGCATCTGCGTCCTTCGCTGCGTCGAGAGCTTCTTCAGAATTTTTTACCTTGCTGGCGACCAATTCGATATTGCTCCCCTTTAGCAATTGGGTCTCGAAGGAAAGGTCCGCGTAAGGAGGGCTTAAGTAGCAGATTTTCATGGTGCAAACTGCAGATCAACGAAAAGTGAATCGAAAGGAAACACAACCAATCGGCGTCGCCCTTCATCATTTCGATAGATTGAGAGTAAGCAATCCGGTGCCTCAATCCAATTTCTTCTTCCCAGCCTCAATACGTCCATTTTACAGTCCCATCCGCCCCATCGGCCTCATGAGCCCCATATTCCCATCAGGTGCAAAATCCATGGCCGGCCCGTGCAAGTCTTACGATTCGCGGCGTCTATCATGTAAACGAGTTCAACCATTGTGATCTATCGCGTCATTGCAGACCTTAGAATGATTCAGGGTATATGCCTCCCTGGGGAGGAAACTCACTGGCAATGGGTTATTCCACCGAATCCTAAGTATCGAGAGATGGTCGGCGCAGGCACCTGCTTTGGCCCAATTATGAATCGCCACGGCCTGCCCGCTCCACCGATACGGAATCCGAGAGCGCGCTTTTATTTTACAGAAAGCGGTTGGAACAAGGTAGGCCGATTCGTGGCCGCCTACGGTCGGAAAAAAGGTTTTATAATGCAAGTGATACGACGCAAGAACCCGCCCGCATCACAAATCATCTACCAGGACAATCTCCAAGTCGCCCTCCTGCCGTCCAACATACGCAAAACAACAGCAAAAGCCCGAAAGCCACCAGCCTCTGCCCAATTAACCGACACTGACAACTGACTGACGCTGGCAACCGACAACTTCCTCCTCACCCTTTCACCGCGCCAGACGTCAATCCCGCAATGATATGCTTCTGCGCCATCAGATAGAAAATCACTGCCGGTGCGAGAGTAAGGGTTACGAATGCCAGCACCTTTCCCCAGTCCGTTCCGTACTGGCCCTGGTACTGCATGATACCCAGAGGCCACGGATAGAGATTGTCGTCGTTGATCATGACCAGCGGAAGCAGATATTCGTTCCAGCTCCCGACCAAGGAAAGCACTCCGACAGTTGCCAGAACCGGACGCGACAGGGGCAATGTGATCTGCCAGAAAATGCGCGTATAGCTGCACCCATCTACAAAGGCCGCTTCAAACAGTTCCTTGGGCAACTCCGCAAAGAAGCCTTGCAAAATGACCACGGCAAACCCGAGGTTGAACGCAACCTGCGGCAAGATCACTCCCCAGTAGCTATCCAGCAATCCGAGATCGCGCACACGGATGAACACCGGAAGGACCGCTGTGGCGAACGGAAAGGTTAGTCCGAGCGCGAGATAGTTGCCAAGCCACTTGACCCCAGCAAACCGAAGATGCGCGAGCACGTAAGCCGCCATCGAGCTGATCAACAGCGTCAGAAAAACTGTTACAGCGGAAATGAATGCAGAGTTACCTAGCATTTGCCAGAATCGCCCGCTGGTGACGATCGAGATGTAGTTGTCGACGAGCCATTGGCGTGGAAGTCCAAGTGCATTCGTACGCAGTTCACCAGAAGATTTGAATCCGCCGATCACCGTGGCCCAGAGTGGCAGCAGGCAAAGGCCCGCCACCAGCAGCAGCAGGAGCCATCGGTAATAGATAAAAAGACCGGGACGTCGTGTCGTTGCCATAGCGTTTACCTCGTTGCCTTCTGCCTCATGAAGAGCCGTTTGTAGATGAGCATTACCGCAACGCAGATGATAAAAAGCGTCACCCCAATTGCGCTTCCGTAACCAACTCGCATCCGTTTAATGCCGAAAGTATATAGGAAGGAGACCGCCGAATGGGTAGAGTTCGATGGTCCTCCGTCGGTCAACGGGATGATCATCGAGAAGAATTGGAGGGATCCTAGAATACTGAAAAACAGTGATAGAATCACCACCGGCTTCATCAACGGAAGGATGATATGAAATGTTGCCTGCCGTCTGGTTGCTCCGTCAATCTGAGCAGACTCCAGCACATCGTCGGGCACGCTTTGGCGTCCGGCGATGAACAAAGCCATATGGAAACCAAAATATTTCCAAATCACCACTAAGAGCAGGGCCGCTTCTGCCCAACCTTCCGTTGCCAGCACCTGCGGCGGTTCTTGTCCGATCGCGCGAAAGATGAGGGCAACAACTCCGTAATTGCCATCGTACATGTAACGCCAGATAAGGCCCGCAACGACTTCGCCTAATATGTACGGGAGAAAGAAGATGGCTCTAAAGACAACGCTGGCCTTGCTCTTGTCTGAGATCAGTAGCGCCATCCACAATGCCAGTGGGACCTGAATGAACGCGGAAACCAGTACAACCCAGACGTTGTTCATCAGCGACCGATAAAATATCGGGTCGTTCAGAACCCGCATATAGTTGTCGAAACCAATCCATTTTGTGGGTGCGCCGTAGCCGTTCCAGTTAAAAAAGCTGTAGAACGAGGCTTCGATTACCGGTAACGTCACAAACAAAGTAAACAACAACAATGCCGGCGGAAGAAACAGCAGTAGAGTCTTCAATTGTCCGCCGCCTGAAAGTTCTTTCAAACGTTGCAGAATACCGGGCGGCGCGGCTGCGACCTGCCGCTCTTCGGCGAATGCCGGCGGGTCAGCCTTAGGTTGCGCAGTCGGGCTTTGCATCGCCACATTTGTATCGGGTCGCGATGAATCTCGTGGAACTGGCATTTTGGGGTGGTTTACGATGAATGTTAGCTGAGGCCAAATGCGTCTGGAGGGGATAGTGCACAAAACCCCCTTATCCCTCCGCGGGACAAAAGAGTTTCGCTCATTCTACTGCGGTTTGGCCGGAAGGTGCAGAATTTTAATGACTCTATCCGAAAATGCGACGGAAGGGAGAGCTGCTAAGGCTGCGCAGAAAAGCAGAGGCTTAATGTTCATTGTACTATTTGAGTCAAGGGGTAAACAACTGATTCGCTTGGCCCTCCGGCAAGGACTCCTCAAGGTCAATCGCTGCTCGTTCAACAACAAAGCGTATCAATCGCAATCTCGCTTATCCAACGATTTGCTCTTTTGTGCGATGCGGGTTGGCCTGGCTCTGTTGACGAAACGCTGTCGGAGTGGTGCCAAAGAACCGTCGAAAATGTCGACTGAAGTGAGCCTGATCGAAAAAGCCGCACGCGACGGCGATTTCACTCAGAGAAATCTCTTTGTTTTCCCGGCTCAACAATTGCCGGGCCCGGCTGAGCCGGACACGCAGCAGGTAGTGGTGAGGGGAATAACCGGTCGCCTGTCGAAACGCCTGGGCGAAATAACTGCGGCTTAGCTGTGCCTGCGCAGCCAGCATATCTAATGACAGATCTTCGTCAAAATGGGTCTCGAGGCATTGAACCACGCGACCGATTCCAGGTGGTACCGCGATCGACTTGATCCGCTTTTCCTGTTGATTGCGTACAGTGCTGAGGACTGCGACAGCGAGCGCACGACTAAGCGGTTCGAAGTATATTCGGCCGTTCGGGCATTGATTCTCCGTTTCGTCCATCAGGAGTGAGCAGAGCGATTCGAGACGTTGATCGATCGCAAAAAATGCGTGCCAGGAACCTTTCAGACCTGATCGGCGCAGGCCAACTTCGTCGGCTATCTCTTCAAAAAAACGGGGGGTGAAACTGAATCGCGCAACGCGTCCCTCCGCCTTTTCCGATTCGCCCCAGACGGGCGTAAACGGTGGGGATACCAGCACATGGTCGCGGCAGACCCGGTGATGTTTCAGCCCAAGTTCCCGGACTGTGACCCAAGTATCACCCTTTTCTCTCCGGGGCCGGTACCAGAATGCGTAGCTACACCGCTCGGGCTCGAACGAGTAGGCGTTCTCCGGGGTAAGCTCGTGGATCGTGACGGATACGTCCGGAAACCCGGAACGATCGCTTCTGTGAACGATCAGATCATTGACGTTTAGGCGCGTGTTCGTAGGTCTGAAACCATAACACCAAGCTTAGAGCGAAATCACCAATTTTTTTGCTCGCTCAATCAGCATGCAATACTGTTTTTTCAATTGCCGTGCATAGGGTGTGTGAAAGTCAAGATAAAACTTGAATCGTGTCGCTTTGGTGGGTCATTCTTAAGGGTATGGACGACGAACAAATTGACCGTCGCTTCGATGAGATTCGAGACGAGCTGAAAGCGTACAAGGAGCAACTTGATTCGTTCAAAGAGGATCTGCAGATTCTCCTCAAACACCGCTCAATTGCTCACCGTGATATCGTTGACACCGCACGGCAGGTTGGCAATGCGGCATTCGACCAGGCGGATGTTCACAAATGTCGGAAATTCCTGGACAAATACGAAATTCGAAAAGGTTTCTAACCGCAGCTGAACGATACCGCCGATTGCTTCTCAAGAAGAGCGGCCCTGGCTCCGAATCCTCTCAAACGCGCGAACAGGGAAGTTAGTACATAGTTGTAAGTACTTTTTAAGCAGCGAGATAAGATCTCCTAATCTTGAGTGACGCTTCAGTGGGCTTCGCCGGGAACGAAGATCATCCAGCACACGCCGAAGCGGTCCGCGACCATCCCGAAGCTTGGGGAAAAAAACGTCTTCATCAATGGCATTTGCACCTCTCCTCCCTCTGCAAGCGAAGCAAATAAGCGTTCTGCTTCGGCCTCGTTGGAAGCCGTGAGTGAAAGCGAAAAGCCTTCGAAATTCGGCTTACCTTGGCATCGACTATCGGAAGCCATCACGGTCGAATTGCCGATACTCAAGCTCACGTGCATCACCTTGTTTTCACTGCCGCTCGGGCAATTGCTGGGATCGGGGCTTTCCTTAAAACGCATTAGCATATTCACCTCGGCACCCAGCGCAGCACGGTAAAATTCGACCGCTTCCTCGCAGCGTCCATCGAAATTGAGATAAGGTTGTACGGACTGAATGGAGTGATGTTTTGGGGTGGTCATAATGGGAAGTTGTCAGTGTCGGTTGTCGATTGTCAGAAGGCGCTACGGTTCCTCGGTGCGGAGCGTGACCGGCGGGCAGTAGACCCCTTCCTCTTCCCTTTTCCACCATGCGCCGGTCTGCTGTCGCTCAAGGGAATTCGTGAAATGATACTCAAAAAGACGAGCACGGATGTATCGAGGCGGTGAACTGGGGAAAGGATTCTTTTCCAGCAATCCTAGAACCGGCTTGGAACCCTGTAGCAGTCTCGCCAGAAAATTCATGAACCATGGCTCGCCTTGGACGTCACCCAGGGCCGCGAACCACATCTGCCAATCGAGCCTTGGTTGGTTAGGGGCGACAACAGGTGGAGCACGTTGCGGATCACCAACCTTGTACTTAAACTCGTACGACTCCCAAGTCTCTCCGTCCTGACTTCCTTCTACGATAATCTCGGGTCGAGTCTTCGTCATCACTCGGAATAACCCGTAACCGTTAAGTGAACGGAAGGCCTCGAGATACGAATAAGGCAGACTGATAAACGCCGGCCAATCCGCTTCAGGAAAAAACGCGCTCCAAAGCAGCGGCACGCTAAACAGAAGCGTTAGTGCGGTGATCGGGACAACAATCCAGGAAGGCCATCTGACGCCGACAACCTCGGTTGAACGTTTGGTATCGAGAGATTTCAGGCAGTAATCGTCGACCGAAAGCAAACAGAGCCCGATGGTCAAAAGATTGAAAAAACAATAATTGCCGGTGAACGCAATCAACACCTGCAAGGCTATCAACGCGGCAACACCTGTCAGCCTCATACGTCGGGGGCAAAAAAGCAGAAGGGGCGCTCCCAGTTCGACCGCAAACAGAATCACTATCGAGACTGCCTGAAACCAGGGAGGAAGCAAGTTAGCCCACCATGCCGGCGGCGTTGGTAGCGGTTGGGTTTCATAATGATAGTGCAGCGCGGTGAGATTCCACCAGGAGTCATCGCCGCTAGTCAGCTTCACAATCCCCGACATGAACATCAGCCGGAACAAGAGCCAGCGAAGCATAAAATGGCTCCACGGCGAGACGGGCGGTCGCGAGCGCCGGGAAGGAATGAATCGAAATGGTGCCAGAAAAATGCTCAGAAAACCCGCTTCCAAAAGCAGAGCGTCCCATTGAAAATTCATGAAAACCTGGCCCGACACACTGATCGAAAGGTAAAGCCCCCACAAAAGAGCCAGACAGAAAACCGGCGCGACCTGCAGAATGAGCAGAAGACTCAGCACGACACCGGTCCCGCACAAAAGATGAAGGAATGCATCGCTGGAGTTGAACCAACAGAGTGTCGGGAATATCCGGTACGCTTCCGTTCCGAATCGATTCCGCAATTGTTCCAACCAGGGCGCCACGGGCAAAATGCCCTCATGGCCAATTAGCCCATCGGCCTGGCTCCAGAACGAACCGAATGCGATGAGATAAACAAGACCGAGCAACCGGAGAAACCAGTCACGGGCACGATAATACGTAGGCCGGCAAACCGCCTCTTCTCCCTTTCCCCAAAGCATCGTCGTAAGAATGGAGGCCAGGTCTCGATGCCCGGCTATCGCCTGATAACCTCTCCGACTTAAGGCCTTGAATCCAGGTACGTAACGGTAGCACTGGAGTCCGAATTGGCTTCCAATCCGGTTGCCGTAGCCAAGCATCCGGAAGACAGCCTCAGCTCCTCGAAAAATGGATCCGTCGGTTTCGATCAAATGAACGGCCGATTGAAACCGATCGACCGGAATGTCTTGGGCAAACCGACCTCCGACCGATTGAAACGACCTAAAATCGACCTTCTCGCCGACAGTTTCTTTCCACCGCCGAATCCAGCGGATGCAAAAATAGCAATCGGCGTCGTACACGAAAATCGGCTTCCCGGTTGGTGTCTCGCTATGCGAGAGACGGCTCGGGCCATACATCCTTGTCAACTTCTCGTTTGGTTGGGATTCGGCCACCGTTTTTGCCCGTCTGGCAAATAAATGCATCCACTCGAGGGGTCCGTTTCGCATTTATTCATGAACGCATCATGGGAAAAAGGATTCTCGCATTACAATTGGCTGCGATGTCATTTGCGTTTTCGCAAGGCTCAGAAGCTAAGGCCGTTTTAACCTATGTCTACGGGGGACACGATTTCAGAAATTACTGTCTCGATCCGCCGTTCTGGAGTTATTCAGCGAAAGGGGAGTGGCACTCCAGATCCGTTCACTGGCTCTATAGGAATCATCGAGACGTGTTTATCGATATCAAAATAAGTAAGTAACTAACGAGCCAAAACGGTGATTCGAACCTCGACGTTGCCCCGAATGGCATTGGAATAGGGGCAGATTCTGTCTGCAGACTCAACCAGCTGCTCTGCTTTCTCCTGGTCGACTCCCGCAATTGTAATCGCGAGTGCGGCGGACAAAACGAAATTGCCTGCGTCGTTTCGGCCGATGCCAATTTCAACGATAACTTTGACATCTTCATCTGCGAATCTAAGGCCCGCTTCACGGCTTACGCGTAAGATTGCGTTCTCGAAACAGGCGGCATAGCCGCCGGCGAAAAGGGTCTCCGGGTTCGTTGCATCTCCCTTGCCGCCAAGTTCACGAGGAAGGGAAAGCTTCATATCAAGCAATCCATCCTCACTACGGATCTGGCCATGCCGGCCACCGGTTGCTGCGACTTTGGTGCTGTATAATACGTTCATAGTGGAGTCTGCCAATCAGTTGTGTGCTGCAATGATTGGGTTTTTGAGGACATACTCATAGGGAGGCGGCAAGCTCATTTCGCTGCGACTGCTCAACTGAAAGCTCGCGTGCAACGGCCAGTTCGGGTCGTCCAGCATTGCTCGAGCCAGGAAGATCAATGTCGCCTGGCCATTCTGTAGGATCTCCTCCGCTATCTCTGGTTTGGTAATTGAGCCGACCGCCGCGGTGGGAAGACCAACCTCTTTGAGGACACGTTCCGCAAACGGAACCTGGTAGGCCGTGCGCGTGTCGTAGCGTACTCCCGGAGCGATACCGCCAGAACTGCAATCGAACAGGTCTACTCCCAAAGGCTGCAATTTTTTAGCCAGCTCAACCGTCTGTTCGATATCCCAACCCCCGTCAATCCAGTCGGAAGCTGAAACGCGCATCGCTAACGGCAGAGAATCGGGCCAGACCGCTCTCACTTGTTTTGTGGTTTCCACCGCAAACCGGATCCGGTTTTCGAAGGATCCCCCGTAGCCATCGGTGCGCTGGTTGGTGATCGGCGAGAGGAAACTGTGTCCCAGATAGCCATGGGCAAAATGGAGTTCAACGATGCGGAATCCCGCTTCCAGAGCCCGCTGGGCGGCTGCCACGAAAGCTGCCTGAACTTTTTCGATCTCTTGCTCGGTCAATTCGTGCGGTACACGCCAGAGTTCATTGTTACGACCACCAAAGGGAATTGGGCTCGGGCCAACCGTTTCCCATCCTCCCTCTTCATCGGTCAGAGAGCGACTCCCTTCCCAGGGACGCGTAGCGCTCCCTTTACGCCCGGCGTGCGCAAGTTGAATTCCGGCCACGGCGCCGTTTGAGTGGATAAATTCGACGATTCGAGACAACATCGGAATCTGTTCATCCGACCAGATCCCGAGGTCTCCGGGAGTGATCCGCCCGCGTGCTTCCACAGAGGCCGCTTCCGTCATCACGAGGCCGGCTCCGCCGACAGCACGGGCGCCCAGGTGAACCAAGTGCCAATCTGACGCTAAACCGTCCTTCGCCCAATATTGGCACATCGGCGAAACTCCGATTCGGTTTCGAAGCTGGACCTCTCGCAATTGCAGCGGAGTAAAGAGTAAGGGTGTCATAAACAATATCTTCTCACGATTCCTCTAAGAGCGAATCATAGCAAGGTTGGCGAATACGCGTAACGGGTTAGGTTCCAGCACGCATTGTCAATCTATCGAGCATCCTTGGTTCCACGACGTATCACTCCATGCCTGGTTCACCAACTTACGGCTACCATGTGCCGGCTTACAATGTTTCTAAGGCGGCTGTGAATGCATTTACCGTGCAGCTCGCTTACGAACTGAAGGACACAAAAATCAAAGTGAACGCCGCGCATCCAGGCTGGGTGAAGACAGAGATGGGAGGCGAAAGTGCGCCCATGGAAATCGAAGATGGTGCGAAGACAAGCGTTGCGCTTGCAACGATTGGCAAGGACGGACCGAATGGCGCTTATATTCACTTCGGAAAACCGCTTCCTTGGTGACAAAGGATCCCTTGGATCGCCGTGGGCGGACTGCTGCGCGGCGCCTGCGTCCTCCTCCGTGTCTCTGTGGTGAGTTTTTCCCGGGAAGGGCGCGTCCGTTCGCTGGATCTTCAGCGGTCTTGGAAAGACCAGGGTCCCCATACGTCCCAGTCCTGCGCCTGCTCAGCGTTCAACTCAGAAGTTTGAACATCTTCCTGGGCCAGATTTCTTTCCAGGCGTAGATCTCGGTAGCGATAATATTGAAATTGTGAACCGACATAGATCACGTTTTGAGATGGGTCCGGATAAACATAGTATGGTCTTCCGTTCCGCTGGACTGCCGTCACTTTGTATGGAGTGAGCGTCTTAAGGTGGCGCTGCTGTTGGGGGGTTGTCGCGGCAACGACCCTGAATCCGGCCGCAGAGAGGAGACTTTCTGTACGCTCCGTCTGAGCACAGCCGGCAGCCAAGACAAAAAGAGCGAAGGCGCTCATGAGACTCAATCCATTAAAAATCTGTTTCATATGTTCGACAAATCAACGCGCGCATTTCAGAACGCGGTTGATTCACCAGGAAATCCAGAGCGGTCTGCGAGCAGGTTGATTTGCGCCTCGATCTTACTCAGAGAAACGCGAATTGGCAACGCATGGCTGACCAATCACGATCGCCCGAAACAGAGAGCGTGGAAATCTTAAGAGCGCTTTGGCTCTTGAGATTTCCACGCTAATTTATGCCGCAGAAAATCATCACTATTCAAACCTCGAGCCCGGGTCTGTACGAATTCACGGATGAAGCCGCTGACTTCGTGCGTGAACTCAAGGTCAATACCGGACTATTGACTCTCTTCGTGCGTCACACTTCTGCATCATTACTGATCCAGGAAAATGCCGATCGGGACGTTCGGAAAGATCTTCAAGCGTTCTTTGCGCGATTGGTACCCGCGGCGAACGATCCCGCAATGAGCTACCTTACGCACCGGTCCGAAGGTTCCGATGACATGCCCGCGCACATCAAGTCGGCTCTCACACAGACCTCACTCTCTGTGCCGATTGCCGATGGACAGTTGATGCTCGGAACGTGGCAAGGCCTTTACTTATTCGAGCACCGGCACCACTCGCACCGGCGTGAAGTGGTGCTGCATGTCGGACCATAAAGCCCAAAGGAAACCGATCCGAAATCTCACTTCTTTTTGTGTCGTGAACATTTTGTGCGCCGTTTGGGACAGGTCAAATATCGCGCGACAAACTTTGGGGTTCTGCCTCACTGGATGACGTGATTCGAAGCGCCGAAGGCGAGACTGGCTCGTAGCCCGGAGTAACGCGAAGCGGAGCCCCAGGTAGCTGAGCCCTGGGAAAACTTTTGTCTTTTGATATCCAACTTCATGAGGTGATCCAATTAATACTTGATGAGTAGACAAATGTAGGCCAATTCAAGGTGTTTGGGAGGAAAACGCATGTCATCCGCAGGCCTTAAAACCGTCGAACATCCACGCGCCTTTTACCGAATCCGACAGGAGCAAGTTGCCCTGGCATGGCGCAAAACCATGCTGCGAATGCGAGAACGAATGAAACAGACATTGCTCATTGGATTTCGAGTAAAGCCGCCCTTGCGGCCGCTCTGCTCGGTATTCTTCTCTGGGCAACGAACGGAAGCGCTGAAGAGCCCGTGAACGCGATCAATATCGATTGGGCTTACTACAATCCCCTTAGTCTCGTACACGTGGTACGGACCCGCATATCTTTTTGCTGCGCGCCCTCGCAAGTGTGGATTTGAGCGAGAACGATATTGAGCTGGTTCCGCTTCAACACCCGGATGGCAAAACGGCTCTGGAAAAAGATGCCGTCGATGCATGGTCGGGACTCGATCCCTACACGGCGCAGATAGAAATGGAGCAGGGGTATTCGATCTTTTTCCGCAACAAGGCATGGAATAGTTACGGTGTTTTGAACGTTCGAGGTTAGAGATGAGCAATCCGACCAGCAGCCCCACCAATTGGCGCTATGGCGTGCCGGAAGAGCTCGAAAACCATATCAGGGTGATAGACTTTTATGCACTTGGCAAGATTTAAAAATCCTTAGGGTCACATCTCAAATTTCAACATTCAGACGAAAGAAATCGATAAAACAGAAGTGGGCATTTTTCCTCGTGCGTAGTCACTGGTTCTGCTATGCACTTTTTCTTTCGATCATGTTCTCGGTTGAAGCCAGCGATGCCGAACGTCTGATCAAGATCAATTGGTCGGGCCAAGTGGATTTAGATGAGATGCGCAGATGCGCTGAGGAAGTCGGCGTGAAGGTATCAAAGATGCGCCCCGGGTTTCGCGTCTTGACTGATATGACTGACCTCGAGTCGATGGATCATGCTGGAGCACCTTATATTGGCGCGGTGATGGATCTCTTTGTGATCAGCCATGTCGAACAGGTCGTGAGAGTCATTCCGAATCCGCATAAGGACATCGGTTTGAATATTATGTCCCATTTTCATCTCGGCTCGAAGGTACGGGTCACAAATTGCGAAACTTTAGCTGACGCCATGCGGCGACTTGCCGTATGAAGGATCGTTTAACTACTGGAACATTTGGTGGGCACTCGCCCGGAGGAAAATCCACAAAGCAAGAAACAGCCGGCAGCGGAGCAGCCACCCGAGGAGTGATAAGACCGACCGAGCGCTTCCAACGTTCTCCACTCAGCGGTATGACTTTAACGCCGGGATACGCTGGCCAGTGACATGCCTGTTCGGGCAGAACAGAAATCGCCGCGACTTCCTGCACACAGGACACAATCGCATCTCTTTCGATTAGAATCTATGCGCAGCCGATACGAATCGTCCTCAGAGAAATTTACCATTTGATATGAAAAATTTATCTGTTTTCACAACCGGTGACGGTTGCTGCGTAGCCTAAATTGGTTATTTTGCCCGTAGTGCATCTATCGAACTTGGAATCGCCGGACATTTTCATGAAGGTGGTGCTGGACTTTCTTCTTTGACGGATTCCAGTTGTCTGGCAGGGAACGGATTCAACATGTTCATTGAGTTCGCAGCGTGTAAGCGGCGAGGCATTCCCGCAATGTATCAAACTGCTGGTTCGGGCCTATGACCTCACTCAAACCTTGCCGATCGAGATCCGCTTTCAGGCTCTCGCTTATATGAGCGAAAACGAACGTGACGCCATGTTTCGTCAAATCCTCGACCAGCCCTTTAAGAGTGCCCCCCGCCGTGTAGTCGACACTCGTGATCGCTCCCGCGTCCACGACAAGCCAGCGCACGGACGAGGAAGATTCGATGGCCAGTTTGCGCACCTCGGTGGCGAAGCGATCAATGTTTGCATAGAACAGATCCGACCCGAACCAATACACCAGCAACCCCGGCGCGGCCATCCGGCCTTGGTCCAGGGCACTCATCTGCCAATTGCCGTCGGCTGTCCGCGTTTTCACCCCTACCGAAGGCTTGTAACTGTGGCGCACATGCTGAAGCAGCGACAGCACAAGGGCGAGCAGGATGCCGTCCTCCACGCCGAAGAGAACTACGGAAGCAGCTGTCACAAGGGCAAGGAGCCACTCGCCAGGGCTCTTGTCGTGCAGATCTCTTAAACCCCGCAAATCCACCAGACGGACGGCAATGGTGAAGACAATCGCGCCAAGCACGCAGACCGGAAGAAACTGCAGAGGACCAGTGAGGAAAAGGAGCACGAGCATGACCACAAGCGCCGTCGAGAGGTGCGCCAACTGGTTGCTGCCACCGGAGTTTTCTACCATTGCAGTTTGGGTCGGGCTACCGTTGACTACAAAGGTTCCGCTCAAAGCTGCCGCCGCGTTGGCTGCGGAAATGCCGAGCAGATCGCGATTCTCATCCAGCGTCTGATGATGTTTTGCGGCGTAGGCTCTAGCGGTGACCGAGCTTTGAGCCACGATCATCACGAAGCAGGATCCGGCTACCGGCAGCAGTTCCCGAACGAGCTTCCAATTGAGCGGCGGTATAGAAAGATGAGGTGGTCCGCCTGCAACGAGACCGACCACCTGTATGCCGTGTTCTGCGAAATGAAATGCTGCACTTGACGCCACTGCCCCCGCCATGACGAGAAGCGCTCCGGGAAACCGCGGCACGAAGCGGTGGGAGAACAGCACCAATGCCACCACTCCCGCCGACAGGCAAAGAGTCGGGATATTCGCCTCCGGCATTTGCTGCACGATCTGCAACAACTGTCTGACCGGATTTGTGCCGTGCACTTCCAGTTTGAGCATGTTGCTGAGAACGGCAATCCCAACCTGGAATCCGACACCGGTAAGGAAGCCGATCAGGACTGTTCGTGACAGAAAATCGGCAAGGAAGCCTAGCTTAAGTAAACGAGCCAGCAGCAGGAACCCGGCCGTCAGCAGCGCTACCAACCCCGCTAACGAAACGTAATTTGCGCTGCCGGCCGTAGCCAGCCCTGACAGACCCCCCGCCAGAATAGCGGCAGTGGCTGAATCAGACGCCACCACCAGGTAGCGCGACGAACCCAAGGCAGCAAAAGCCACCAGAGGCAGTAACAAGGTATAGAGCCCCGTAATGACCGGCGTTCCCGCGATCTTGGCGTAACCCATCGCCTGCGGAATGTTCATTGCCGCTAGCGATATGCCCGCGGCTAAATTGCCAACGAGCCCGGAACGATCAAGCGGAAAGATGCTCTGAAACAGCGGCATGCGCCAATGTCCGCCCGCTTTTTGTTTCGCGGTTTGGGCGGCACTCATAGCTGATTAGCGTGATTTGTCGGTCTCGTCCGGCTCCTTGGTTCTGCCAATCCGCGTCGACGGGCTCGGTCGATTTTCAAGAGACACTTAGTAAGTAAGAAAACGTCAGGGTTCTTCACGTTTTGGTGGTAGCACAAATCAAAATTTTGGCAAAGCACGCTATTCGGCGCGCAAAGTAAATGCCGGTTGAACAGTCGAGGCACGATACGCTGGGATATACAGACTGATTAACGCTATTCCGGTCATCAAGAGTACGATGGGTCCAAGAGTCGTCGCATCAGTCGCTTCAATCCCATACAATAGATTCGACAAGGCTCGACTCGAGAGTAGGGAAATAAAGACTCCAGCAATCAGCCCTATAACAACAAGAATGAAGCCTTGACCGAGGACCAGCAATATTATGTTCGTCCGATCTGCCCCAAGCGCCATGCGAGTGCCTATCTCTCTTGTTCTTTGAGCAACCGAATAGGACGTAACACCGTAGAGACCAGTGCATCCTGAAATCGCCGCAACTGATGCTAGTATCGTGAGAAGTGTAGCTGTCATTTGACGCTTCGCTAGAGAGGATCCGTTTGGAGCAGCCGTTGAAAGCTTTGGATAAATAACCCTGCAATCATTAGGAGCGACAAGGATAGTGCAACTTCCGCTATGATTAGGACCCGGCGAATTCTGCTGTTGTGAACACTACCAGCAGAAGAGCGTGTAGTGGATGCGCCGAGAACGGATGAGACTTCGGAACGCAGAAGTCGTATGGCGGGAGCAAGGCCAAAGATTATCGCGGTCAATGTCGCCAAAGCGACTCGACCAAAGTTGATAACTAATTATCGTCAGGATTTATTTTGGCGCCTCCAGTCTACAAAGTCCAAATATGCAAGAGGCCACTTGAGAGAGGGATTTTTCGGGTCGACCAACGTCAGGTTGACTAAGCGATCGGAGGCAGACTGGGGTCAATTTCAGTTCTTCGGTCCTGAGATGATCGGAGATAAAAGTTCTCGGCCAGTTCCTGGGTCGGGAAGGACCGGGTGCGACGTTGCCCGGAGCGGTCCGATCTCCAGGGATAATGACGCACCATGAGCCCCTGGACGGGTAAAAGTGCGCCTTCATGTGCTCAGACGCTTGTAACACACGCAGCGCACAAATTACCAGTTCTAGTGACGGTAAGGGCAGAATTACCAGGGTTTTGGGTTGCCCAGGTAGTGCAAGTTGAAAGGAGAAGGTTCTCCGGAGATGCTGCGCGAAGTTACTTCCCCGGCTCCGAGCTTTGCGTTGGAAGCAAAACTGCTTTCACAATTTCGCCGGAATGCATGCCTTCGAACGCCTTCTGCCAATCCGCCAGCGGAAACAAGCGAGTAAAGTCGGGACCGAAGTTCAATTGGCCCGACGAAAGCAAGCGGATGACACGTTCCCACATCGGCCAGTTATGCGAAAAACTGCCCTGTAACGTCACTGCTTTTAGAACTAAAGGATCCAGCGAATAATTGAACGGTTGTCTTCCCCAACCAACCTTACTGATCTGACCGGCAGGCCGGACGATATCAATCGCAAGCTTCAGCGTGGCGGAAACGCCGGCGGCATCGATCACGAGGTCGAACCCGTATCCATCACGGAGCGATCGCGTCCACGCGACAACATCTTCGCCGTTGGCTCCAATGATCGCAGACGCGCCGATCTGCTTGGCGATTTGCAACCTCTGCGCATCAGCGGCAGTCCCAATAACAACGATCTCGCCCGCGCCGGAAAGCTTCGCCATCAACGTACAAAGCAGACCGATCGGCCCCGGCCCAACAACCGCTACTGCATCGCCCGGAAAAATGCGGGCGTTGCCACAGGTGGCATTGTACGCCACACAACAGGGTTCTGTTAGCGCTGCGATTTCAAAAGGCAGCGCATCAGGAATGTGGTGCAGAATACGTTGCGGAACTTTCGTGTACCGAGTCATCGCTCCGTCCGCTCCGAACCCAAACCCGCGCCGGCCGGGATCCAGGTTATAAAGGCCGCGGCGAACAAAAGGGGAATTCTCATCGATGACCGCCGCAGTTTCGCTGACAACGCGATCGCCTTGCTTAAAGCCGCGAACGTTCTTACCCGCTTCAGCGATTATCCCGCCGAACTCATGTCCCATTATAACCGGATAGTTGATTCTTCCGGTATGCCGCTCGTAGGCCACATGAATATCGGTGCCGCACACGCCGACTGCTTGAACAGCGAGCAACACATCCTCGTCACCGATTTCCGGAACAGGGACTTCGCGAAGCTCCACGCTGTGGGGGTCCGCTGCATAATTCACTATCGCGGGCATCTTGCTATTCATGAAACCGGTTTCCGATCGCTAAATTAATTGCAAAATTCCTCCCTGCAAATGGCTTCAATGTGAGTAGGCTTTCGCGAGGAGTCTTGGAGAGAAAATGCCCCCTTCGCAAAAAGAATGCATATGAACCGGCTGCCAATTGCCTTCACCACTTTAGCTTTCCCCGACGCAACTCTTGCAGACGCGACTTCGCTGGCTAGCTCCTGGGGCTACGCGGGTGTCGAGCTCCGGCTGATCGACGGACACTTGATTGACTCTTCGATGTCTGCCGCGGAACGCATGCGGGTAAAGCAGACAATCGCCGCCGCCCGTTTGCCGATCGTATCCGTGGACAGCTCAATCATTCTCATCGCAGATGGTGCAGGCCCCGAACTCGGCCGCTACCTCGAACTCGCGCATGAGTGGGAATCGCCGCTTGTGCGCGTTTACGGCGGCCCACTGACCGAAGAAGCACGGCCGCGACGTGCACAGATGGAAGCAGCCGCAAAGGTGCTCCAGAAAGCGATTCCGCTCTCTGAACGGCTAGGTGTCGCCGTCGCCATCGAAACGCACGATTGCTTTTCTGCCTCTTCGGTGGTCGCAGAGCTGCTGGCAATGGTGGACTCCGAGTGGGTCGGCGCATTGTGGGACACACATCACCCTCACCGGATGGGAGAAACCCCGGCCGATGTCTACAAAAATATCGGTTCTCGGGTCAAGCTCGTGCAAGTCAAGGATGCCCGACGCTCGGCGAGCCGCAAAAGTGGTTGGGAATTCACGCCGCTGGGCGAGGGAGAGGTCCCCGTCCGGGAGATAATTGGACTATTGGCCGCCGGCGGTTACAGGGGATACCTCTCGGTCGAATGGGAAAAATACTGGCACCCCGATATCGAGGTTGCCGAAGTCGCGCTGCCCCAGCACCTGAAAGTGCTGGAGGAATGGGTACGCTGCTAATCCTAAAGGAAGCCCACTGCGGTGACCGCTAGACTTGAGTGCATCAAGATTCCGCAACTGGCACGTATTGGACCCGTCCAAGATGATTCTTTCCCGCTGCGCCCTTATTGAGCTTGCCGACGGAGTTAATATCTTCACTCTTGAAGACAAACTCCTTCGTGTACCATCGGGATGCTCTCGCCTAGATCACTCGAGAGCTGCTCGAAGAGCTTTCGGAATCTTTTTTCCAGCCGCATATCTCTAAACTTGCACCCAACAAGCTCATCATCCATCCAGATTTCGCTCTGGGAATTCTTCTGCTTAGTTCCCAGGCCCGCACTCCAAACAACTCCTGTGCATGTTCTGGGCCTTTCTTCATATAGAATCTGTCATCCTCGAACAACAACAATTTGAGGGTAATTGAAAGCTAAGCGTGACGCTTAGAAATGTCAGACGCGGCGATTCGCTGATCCGCCGCCAGCCCGAAGGTTATGGGAATTATCGTTACATTAAGACCAATCGATTTGTACGTCTTGAATCCCTTGGCCTCCTATTCGCACAATGGTTCTTATCCGCCCGCTCAACGAGTCGGGGCAGCTCCGAGCGTTGCACAGTTCTACCTCGAAAATAGCAAAACACCGCATCCGTTGCGTGGTATCGCGGTTTTGCAGGAAATTTGAGAAGAACTTTGTTAAACATCTTGACCGTCCTGAGATTGGACGCTTAAACGGACTTAATTACCCAATACTAACTTTTCCTTCACTAAAATGAAAATACTGTCCCGCCTCCCCAGACTCAGCACCCTGCTAATAGCAGCGCTCTCGCTTTCGACGACTGTCAGAGCGGCTGATAAGCAGATCAAAATCGGAGTATCAATGTATGCCCTTTCTGCGCCTTACTTTGTTGCGCAGCTGGACGCAGCGAAAAAAGCAGCGGCTGCTGCGGGCGCAATCGTCGTTTCGACGGATGCCCAGAACGACATGACGAAACAGATCAATGACGTTGGAGACATGCTGTCGCAGGGCATTGACGTTTTGATTCTGAACGCAAAGGATGCAAAAGGGTTGGTTCCGGCGACAAAGCAGGCCACCGAAGCAAAAGTCCCGGTCATCGAGATGGACAGCAGTATCGATCCTTCGGCCGATACCGTGACAACTGTGCAGTCGTCTGCGAATGGGAACGGCGAACTGGTCGGTGAGGAGATCGTGAAGCAACTCGGAAATGCCCATCTGAAAATAGCTCTCCTCAGCGGTGAACAAGGAAATTTGGTTGGTGAAGCCCGCAGAGATGGAGGCTTTGTCGGCATTAGCGAGGCTCAGTTACGCCAGTACGGTAAAACGGATTGGGAGATCGCAGGGCAAGGATGGGGAAAATGGAGCCAGGAAGGCGGCCAGAGCGCTGCGGATGACATTTTGACCGCTCACAAGGATGTCAATGTTCTGGTAGCGGAGAATGACAGCATGGCGCTCGGAGGCCTTTTGTCGATCAAGAACGCCGGGCTTGCCGGCAAAGTGAAAGTGTTCGCATTTTCTGACGGGCAGAAGGAAGCGCTCGTAGAGATCAAGAAGGGGGGAGACTATGGCGCGACGGGGTTGAACGACCCGGCAGCCATTGCCACGGAAGCAGTGGATATTGCGATCAAGGCGGCGAAAGGTCAATTACCGGCGGGGTTCCCAAAAATTACGCTAACTCCTCCGGCGTGTATTACAAAAGAGAACGTCGACAAATATTATAAGGCCGACGCCGTTTTTTAGTACTAAAAGAGAAATCTCAAGAGCTAGTGACCTATTCAGAGCGGGAGGTATTAACTATGGCAGAATCAACTATGGCAGAGACACCGACGGTTGAAATGGTAAACATCCATAAGCGATTCGGGGGAATCCGAGCACTGAACGGGGTCACTTTCGCCGTCAAGAAAGGAGAGGTGCACGCGTTATTGGGGGAAAACGGCGCGGGAAAATCTACCCTCATGAGAGTGCTTTCCGGGGCGCATAAAAAGGACGAAGGAAGCATTCGGATGGACGGCAAGGAGGTCGAAATCCACAACCCGATCCAATCTCGCAACCTGGGGATTTCAATCATTTATCAGGAGCTGGCTCTTGCGCCCGATTTAACGGTCGCCGAGAATATATTTCTCGGCGAACTGCCGGGTCTGATCCCGTGGAAGACAATGAAAGCCCGGGCAAAAGAAGTGCTCAGCAGGGTCGGGTTTGATATCGATCCTGGCATGCGTCTCGGGGATTTGGCGATCGCGTATCAGCAAGTTGTGGAGATCGCGAAAGCGTTTTCCCGTGACGTGCGAGTGCTGATTCTAGATGAACCCACGGCGGTATTGGCTCCGCCTGAGGTCGAGAGCCTGCTTAATATGATCAGGCGCTTGCGAGAACGCGGCGTGAGCATAGTCTATATCTCCCATCGGCTGGAGGAAATATTCCAGATTTCCGACGTGATTACCGTACTAAAAGATGGCGCGACGGTAGGGACGGTGGAAACGAAGTCGATCGATACAAAGAAACTGATCGACATGATGGTCGGTCGCGAAGTGAAGTCGCTTTTCCCGAAAGTCCCCCGCACAGTGGGAAATACAGTACTCAAGATCGAGGATCTTTACGTGCGAAACATTGTGCGCGGTGTATCTCTCGAAGTCAAAGCTGGCGAAATCGTTGGAATTGCCGGACTCGTTGGGAGCGGGCGTACGGAAACGGCGAGAGCGGTTTTTGGGGCGGATCCGAAAGGCAAAGGGACAATCTACCTGAACGGAGTGCCTCAACGCTTTCGATCGCCGAAAGATGCGGTGAGAGCGGGCGTTGCGCTGGTTCCGGAAGATCGAAAAGGTCAAGGATGCGTCCTTTCACTTCCGATCAAACAAAACACCACGATGGCGAGGCTGAATCAGTTTGCGGGGCTGTTCGGAAAAATTTCGAGAAAAAAGGAAGACAGCGCCGTTACCATCTTGGTCAAACGGCTTGCAGTCAAGTGCGGGGGCATAAACCACCCGGTATCCAGTATGTCGGGAGGTAATCAGCAAAAAGTCGTTCTTTCGAAATGGTTCGATGTCGGGTGCAAAGTAATTATTTTCGACGAACCAACCCGCGGCGTCGATGTCGGAGCCAAGAGTGAAATCTATCGATTAATCGAAGAATTCGCGGCGGCAGGGATGGCGATAGTAATCATTTCATCTGACCTGGTGGAGGTGATGGGGGTCAGTGACCGTATTCTCGTCATGAGCCGAGGGCGGATCTCAGGTGAGCTGAAAAAAGAGGAGTATTCGGAGGCGAATATAATGCGCTTGGCTCTGCGAGGTCTCCAAGAAAGCGAAAAAAACTAAAAGGAAACCGGAACAACTAAACCGTGACAGCAATAACCCATACTACAACATCGAATTCCCACCCCCAATCGGGTGCGTCGAAAATTTTTTCGTTTCTTGTGCGATATAACATCGCCCTTGTCTTTGTAGGCTTGTTGATCGCTGCAAGCTTAATTTCAAGCAGTTTTCTAACCGAACGCAACATTACAAACATACTTCGGCAAATTGCCGGTCTCGGCATTCTCAGTATGGGAATGCTTTTAGTGATTCTGACTCGTGGAATCGATTTAAGTGTGGGCTCCGTAGCAGCCTGCGGAAGTGTGGTATGCGCGTTGGCGTTGGGATCTTATGGATTGCCTGGTTCCCTTATTGGTTCCTTAGGCGTGGGATGTCTCTTCGGCGGGGCGGCTGGTTTTTTGGTTGCATACCGTAAAATACCTCCCTTCGTTGTCACGTTGGCTATGATGACGATCGCACGCGGCATTACCTATCTGATATCTAACGGGCATCCTATTTTTGTGAGCGAGAAAGGTGCACTGTTGCTAGCGTTCGATAAAGGCAGCATTTTAGGGCTGCCTTTGCCGGTCATTTTGATGCTTGTGGTGATCGGTATCTTTATGTTTGTGCTGCAGTACACCTCCTTTGGGAGACTTGTAACGGCAATTGGGAGCAACGAAGAAGCTGTCCGGTTGTCCGGAATTCAAGTTACGCGCTACATATTTGCGACGTATGTGATTGCCGGAGCATGCAGTGCGCTGGCTGGAATTGTAAACACGGCACGGTCGACCGTCGGTTCGCCGGTATTCGGTATTGGTCTGGAACTGGACGTGATTGCTTCTGTTGTAATTGGCGGAGCTAGTTTGAACGGCGGGCGTGGAACGGCCCTGAACACCTTTATCGGGGTGCTGATTCTGGCCGTCATTAATAACATCATGAACCTAACGAACGTTTCAGGGTATTACCAAATGGTTGTTAAGGGGTTGATCATTCTCATCGCCGTTGGGCTGCAGTCATCAAAGAGAAGTTAGTAAGTTCTGTCGCAACCGAGGAAAATGGAATGTAATCGGATTGCCTGTTTTGTTATTTGTCGGGACTCGATTTATCTCGTGTCTTTAGCAACGGAAGCGTCTCCAAAACCGATTTAAGGAAATAATTACTGATGCGCTTTATCTTTACACTGTCAGCTACAGTATTGCTCAGCTCGTTCAGTCTATTTGCTGAACAAAAACAGATTACGATCGCTGCGGTCAATAATCCGGAGATGATTGAGCTGCAGAAACTGTCTTCGAAATTTGAAACAGGACACCCGGACATCAAAGTAAACTGGGTGATGATGGACGAAAACACCCTTCGTCAGCGGATCTCTACGGATGTTGCACAACAGGCCGGGCAATATGATCTGGTTTTCATCGGTTTGTATGAAACGCCGATCTTTGCCAAGAGAGGCTGGCTAGTTCCGTTTGAGAAATTGCCGGTTGAATACGACCTTGAGGACGTTTTTAAATCGCTTCGAGAGGGTCTTTCTAGCGACGGTAAGCTTTTCGCGCTTCCATTTTACGGCGAAAGTTCAATGTTGATGTATCGGAAGGATCTAGTCGATGCCAAGGGTTTGAAAGTGCCGGAGAATCCGACCTACGACGATGTTGCCAAGCTGGCCGATGCGCTGACCGACAAATCCACGGGAATCTATGGAATTACTCTTCGCGGCCTGCCGGGTTGGGGAGAGAGCATGGCGTATATAGGCACGTTGTTGAACACGTTTGGTGCGACTTGGTTTGATATGGACTGGCGTCCGACAATTAATACCGAAGAATGGAAGAAAGCGATCGGATTTTATGTCGATCTTTTAAAGAAGGATGGCCCACCAGACGCAACTTCTAATGGATTTCTTGAGAATCTTGAACTGATGGAAAAAGGGAAAGCGGCAATGTGGATCGACGCGACGTCGGCGGGCGGGTCGCTCGAAGATCCCAACCGGTCGGAGGTTGCCGGCAAAATCGGTTATGCCCAGGCACCGATTGAAGCAACGGTGAACGGGTCGCACTGGCTTTGGTCATGGTCGTTTGCAATTCCGACGTCCACAAAAAATAGGGAGGCTGCGCAGGAATTTGCAGTTTGGGCGACTTCTAAGGAGTATATCAATCTGGTTGCCGCCGATACCGGCTGGGTAACCGTTCCAGCGGGCACAAGGAAATCAACATACGACAATACCGAGTACCAGAAAGCAGCCCCATTTGCGGCGGTTACTCTTCAGGCAATCCTGTCTGCCGACCCGAATAATCCGTGCATAAAAAAGGTGCCGTACACAGGTATTCAATTTGTCGAGACACCGGGATTTCAATCGATCGCTGAAGTGGCCGCACAAAATATCGCCTCAGTCCTCGCGGGCAAGGAATCGATTGATCGGGCTTTGGAAAATAGCCAGACTGCAGCGGAACAGATAATGTCGAGTATCGCATTGGGCGGCGAGAACTGAGGTTTTTAGCACCGGCCCAAATTCTTTGTTAGTTCACGTCGCGGATCGGATCTCAGACTTAGGACTTGATCGTCGACCTCTCTCTTGGCCATTAGTCTGTAGCGCTGAGGCGGTGATTTCAAAGCGTACGTATCGGAGGGCAAAAGTTTCACAGCAGCGGGTTAAGAGGCCTCGGCAGCTGGCGCGAAAAGGACCTCAAGCCGCTATAATGTGCGGGAGTTGATGCGAAGCGTGCGTTGCCGCCTCTTTTTTGGCCTTCCTCTCGCCTGGCGCATTGAACCAGCTGGCGAGGACTCGCAACAACGTTGTAGCTAAGCGGGCTAACACAAGGATTGGAATCGCCTTGCCCGGACTTTGAGAATGCGTGAGTCAAATGATGCGAGTCGGAAAAACTTCCGGCTGCGTACTCAATATTCCCGCGAACAATGGTCATACGAATTCCTGATACACAAGCCAGGTCGTTGAGTGTATACGTTCCACAACCTTATTCGCTCTCCCTCATCGGCCCCCGATCCGCGATCGTCGGCAGCCAGGATACCCGAAACCCGATGCTTATTCGCATCGATTACGAGGATAACCGTTATGAAGCCAAAAACCTCGCAACATATTGGGACAAACTCCTGCATGCGGCCTGTCGCCATGTGCAGCAGTATCCTGCAACCACTAGGCAAAATTATCCCCTCGACGCCATACACAAACGCCTGCTGGAGGTTGGAAGGTTCAACTACGTCGAAGCCCGCAGACGGTTAAGCGAAGGACGCCTCCACGTCCAACTGTGCATCAAAGGGTGCGTTCACCTGTTCCCTGAAACAATCGAGGAGTTCCACGAATGGATCGCTAAGCAATAAGCTCAGAAAAGACAACACCCGAAACCGTTCTGTCGAACCCGCGGGACGTCCTAACATCCAAAAACGGAAATGGCACGCTCAAAAATCAAAAAGTTAATTCATAGTTCTTCGGAGTACGATACCTCTCGGAAATCACGAACGACAGGCTCGCAAAAGCCAACGCATTGGCCTGTCGGATGCCGCATGTCTTCCGAGCGGCTATCACAAGTTTAAGAGGTTTCACCTGATGGCAAACACGCTTGAACCTGCTTTGGAGAAGCTGACAGCGATTCAGCGCAAGGCGGTGGGATGGGACCAGGGACCGCTTCTCGTCCTGGCAGGACCTGGGTCAGGCAAAACACAGGTGCTCACGTGCCGCATAGCCCGGCTACTTGACTCCTCTAGGGAACAAAACTTCTGCGTACTCGCGCTAACCTTCACGAATAAGGCCGCCGACGAAATGAGAAGCCGTGTCCGAGCCTTTGTTCCTGGGCTTGAGAAGCGCGCCACCATAGCAACTTTTCATAGTTTCTGTGGCCAGATATTGCGACAGCATGGAGTTCATCTCGGAATTAATCCCGATTTCGCCATCTACTCTGCCGATGATGACCGAAAGGCCGTATTAGAGGACGCATTGCGTCGCGCACGCGCCGACGGTAAGTCAGTAAACGTTGATTGTGTAAAATACCTCGGTCTCATCGATCAAATGAAGTCAAGGCTTATCGAGCCGTCTTCGGCGGCACAGGCTCTCGGCCACTTGCATGATCGCCAGTGGGCGGCAGAGACCTACGATCTCTATGAGCAGGAACTGCGCCGCCTCAATGCTTTGGATTTCAACTCTCTAATTTTCGAAGTTTACCGACTTGCAAAAACGTTTCCTGCGATTGCCGCTCGATACCGCAAGTCCTACTCACACTGGCTGCTTGATGAGTTTCAGGACACCAACAGCGCACAATATAGGCTTATCCGTATTCTTGCCGGCGATGGTTTCTGCAATCTTTTTGCCGTCGCCGATGACGACCAAATTATCTATGAGTGGGACGGTGCTAACTATAAGCAGATTCAATCCTTCCTATCCGATTTTTCAGCTCAGATCATTCAGCTTCCGACGAACTATCGCTGTCCGGCCGCGATAGTGGAAGCTGCCAACCGCCTCGTCGTGTACAACGCACAGCGAACGCGCAAGAAAAAGCCACTAGTTGCCGGTAAGACGGACACAAAGTATCCGGTGTCTCAGCATATCCAAATCCGCGTCTTTGACACGGATGAAGAGGAAGCTACCGGTGTAGCCCAGGAAATCGCCAACCTCGACCACTCCTTGTGGGCGGAAGCGACCGTGCTTGCGCGGACCAAAGCACTGCTGGAACGTATGCATGAGGCACTGCACGAATTTCACGTCCCTTCGGCAATCGCGCAGTGCCGAGATGATTTCCTGTCACCGGAATTCCGATGGCTTGTAGCGGCCGTTTGCCAGATCACACGACCGCTAGATCGCCGGAACCTCGCCGTTATGGTCGAGGCCTTCAACCGTGTTGCTGATATATCGATTTCGCCGGAGCAAACCATTAGCGAAGCTGAGACGACGGGACGCAGCTATCTCATGACGTGGCTAAATGCAGCAGGTGCGAAAGACTTAGAGCCGGCAAACGCAAGTCTTCTGGGACTGCTTTCAGGATCCGCAAAGGACCCCACAGCGACAAAGATGGCGATGGAGGACATTGTTGCAGAATTTGCAAAGTGGCCGACCGCTACCGATCCGAGCTCCGATCTCGCAGAGGATATCGCGGCATGGCGCGAGTTAAGCCGTGACATCGCCGGGCATATCGGAAAGTCCGCGCCGCTTGATCAATTCCTGCAGGAGTTACAGCTCCGTTCTAAAGAACCCACTCCGAAACTCGGCACCGTCACTCTGATGACAATACACGGAGCCAAAGGGAGGGAGTTCGACCGTGTTTATTTCATTGGTCTCGCGGAGGACATCATGCCTTCGTTTCAAAGTAAGAATAGGGGTGATCGGAGTGCAGAAATGGAGGAAGAGCGACGCAACTGCTTTGTAGCAATAACCCGCACGAAAGAGTGCCTTATACTCAGCCGCGCGGAGAGCTACAGAGGGTGGCACAAGGCCCCGTCCCGCTTCCTGATTGAGATGGAACTGATTTAATGGGCGATTTTGAATCGTAGATTCGAACGTACCTGGATCTCGGAAACCGCAATCCGCTGATATCGTTCACCTGCTCGTCCAATTTCTCGAGCTCCTTTCGCAGGCTTTCGCCCGCAGGTCGTAGGAGCTTTTCGGATACGGGAGACGCTCCCCGCGCGACGAACGTATCTTTCTCAATATCCACACGATCCCCAGCATAGTAAGGATTGGCACGAAAAGCGTCGTCAGAAGAATCCAGTGGAGAGCGGCAAACATAAAACATTTTACAAAGTAGTAGGAGGCAAGTGACAAGCTCCAGAGATCACCCATGGAACCCTACGATTATTCGATCCCAATGGGACGGCCGATGGGGCTGGTGGTCTCGATCTTTGTTGCCGCACCCGCTTGGCAAGGCTTCATCGTGGAGTTTGACCTGGACGGGTTCCAAAAAAAAATATCAACCCAAAAATCGGTCGAAAAGGCTCACCAGGAAGCGGTCCTGAACGGAGCGATCTAGAACACATTTCTGTGGGACTTTACGTACCTTTGTTGGGCTAACCCCAAGGTTTGAAGAGGGTTTGAACGATTGCGTCTTTCTACAAGAATTTCGCTTTAACTACTCAGGCGGCGCGAAACTTCGAATCCTTGGAGGGACTACTCAAATGCAAGAATCTTCTTCAGCGATACCCGCCGAAGCGATAGCCGCCTACATCGGAATAGACTGGGCGGACCAAAAACACGATGTCATTATGCGCTCCGCAGCCGCGCCAGGCAAAGCCGAGAATTCTCAAATAGCTCATCAACCCGACGCTTTTTAGGATTGGCTGGGCGCGTTGCAGCGACGCTTCGCTGAAAAAGGCAAAATAGCGATTGCGTTGGAGCAGAGTCGCGGAGCACTCACATCTCGTGAAACCATGCGGTAAACTCTCGTTGTGAGGAGCGAAAACGCGGAATAAAATGTCCCTATGCCCCTCTTTGCACGTGAGCAGCGGGCCGATACGACCGCTGTCTCGAAGCCGCACTTTCCTCACGTAAGAACCCGCCAAGCCGTCGATGCGGCGCTGCAAAGTCCCGCGCAAGCTCTCGAGCCGCAAACGCGCACCTTTTTCGAGAATCGATTTGGCTTCGACTTCGGCCATGTACGCATCCACACCGGCGAGGCAGCGGTCGGGTCGGTCCGAACCATCGGCGCGCGCGCATTCGCCCTTGGTAAAGATCTTGTCTTCGGTCAGGGCGAGTTCCATCCCGATACCAGGCCGGGCCGGCTCTTGCTCGCCCATGAATTGGCGCACGTAGTCCAGCAACACCCTTCCACTGCCGATCGCCCCACACCCTTCGAAATCGGGAGCCCTTTCGACCAGACCGAACGGGAGGCCGACACAGCCGCCCACCTGGCGCTCAGCACCACCGGTTCAGAACGGTGCTCTCTCCACGCAGCCCCCGCGGGCTCCCGCCCCGTGCTCCGGCGCTACGTGGAAACGTGGGGAGGGAGGTTCAATACCGACTACTTCAACGAGACGTTGGACGGAATCGATATCAAGATACGCTTCACGCCCAATCAGACGGTAGACGCCACAAAGATCGCACTGACCCAATGGGCCCAGACCTTGCGCGATGGAAAGTCCGTCAGCCCGTATGAAGGAGAAAAAGAAAAGGTAAAGGGTGCCGTCGAAACAGGAAAGGAGGCCGCCGAAAAGCGACGTCTGGCCGAGACTGACATGGAGGCTCCGGGCGCGAGTATAGACCAACATCCATCCCTGCGAACGCCTCTCATGCAAATGCAAGACCCGCCGTCAGGGGACAACGAAATGGCTCACTCGCGCCCGAGCCAGGCTCAATTCGGCTCGCGCACTAAGGGAGCGGAGCCCACGGACGCTTTCGCAGTCGACCAGCCCCGAGCCACCTCGCTGTCTGGCGTCAAAGTGTCCCAGTCCTTCGAGGGCGCGGCCCTCGCCGTCGAGGGCAACCAGAAGGGCGTCTACTACGGCAGCGTTAAATGGGGATGGGACAAGGAGGCTGGCTCGCCCAAAGTCACCAAAAGAGAACTGCGTCCGGCGGTAGGTCCATTGGCGAAACTCCCGGGGAAAGACAATTTCAGCGCCAAGGCCGTGGCTCCCTCTACCACCTTCTTCGATACGGTCGCACTCTGGAACCGAAGCCAAACCATCTTCGGAGCTCAGTCCCTTCCCTTGCCATCCTTTGAAGCGCAGTACCTCAAGCTCGAAAAAACCCCTCTACTGGATAACCCCGGCAAAGGCAAAACCCTCGGCGAGCTCAAACTCAATACGCAACTCGGAGTTACCGACCAAACCGATTCCGCACATCCCGATTGGCGGAAAGTCGTCGTCGTCACCGGCGACCACAGAGGTAAGGTCGGCTGGCTCCAAAGGGATGCCCTCTCTCACCGCGAGACTGAAACAAAAGGAAAACGGTGAACTGCATGAACCTCGAGGGAGATTCCTCAATTTTGAAAGTTAGTTGTAGTTCCGCGATTGCGAAGGTAATAGGGTCGGTCTCTGGAACGGGCTGTCCCGGCTTCCTAGGTCGAACCGGCGGAATGCTGCCAGCGCCGACGGCGCCCGGTGCGCACGCTCCTCCGTCTCGAATTCCTCTCGAACACGCGTTTGACCTTGTTGGGCGGATCGCAGTACGAAAACTGGAGCGGAATCGAAAGCGGCTGCAAACAGCAGCCCGGGGCACTATCGCGCCGGCGAATAATTGACCTGTCCCTCGTTTCTTCTCCCCTTCACCAACGACAATGCTCGTCGAGGCCGCTGGTGAAAAACCCGGCCGCTCCATCGGCGTGAACGGTGTATTTGGCAACTTGGGGGTCGCATTGGCCCCGGTCGTAACTGCCTTCCTGGCCAACGCCGTGAGCTGGCGCGCTGCCTTCATCGCGCCCGGCGTGTTCTGTATTGCCGTTGGGCTTCTGTGGATGCGTACTCCGCTTGTCCCGGCCCATTTGCATCACGTCAATCAACGCCCGTTTCCGCCGATTCCCCGGCGTCTGGTACGCCGGGCCGTGGTGGTGCTGATGCTGATCGCCATGGTATCAGGGCTGGTGT
>CAVZKG010000006.1:0-63188 GCA_963775805.1 uncultured Verrucomicrobiae bacterium
ATCGAAAGGATGACGTAAAAAAAAAAAAGCCCTATGCGATTAGCCAGAAATACAAGGAAATTGTCGTGAGACGACTTCAATGTGGAACAACAGGCTAGGATCGTGGAAGACTGGTTTAACGGCGGAATGATGTCACCTACAGACAAACGAGAACATTCTTGTTCTAGAACATTATTTTGGCGGAAATTACGGGCGGTGAAGGAGTCGGTAGCAGTCGAAGACTTCGCCGTTTTCGATCCAAAAATCCAAAGTTCGGATACTCTGTGTGTGCGATCTGATTCGGGCTTTCACGGTTGAGACGTTCGGCGTGAGCAATTTGGTAACGGTGGAAGTTCTTTTTTGAGGCCTTGTTCAGGTGACTGATTCATTCCACAAATATGTCTGTTTATCCTCGACTCCGTAAAAAATCGTGCAATTACAGTACAGCTTTGCTAAGCAACGCGGTAAAAGTCCAGGAATCGCAAATCATGGAAAAAGCCACAGTCTGCATTTGGATGCTCAGCGGGGTTTTTACAACTCTTGGCGTAGGTCACGCGGCAATCAAACTGGAAACAAAAGAGGGTGAAAAGCACTACATCACTTGGTCAGCACAGGGCAATCCACTCAATGCGCCTTTCAAAGTCCAGAAGATTCCCGATTCAAGCATCTTGGGACCGACAATTTTGGGTACCAGGAGGATAAGAATGCCATGGAAGGTTTTTTTGGACAGAAAGAACCTCATTTCAAAATCAATTTGCCGGCTCTAAAGCTCGCATATGGGAATTTAAGTTACGGCGTGTCAACGAGCCGTATAGAAGAGTCTCCGGGAAGATCGGTTGAACGAGAATATGTACGCTTTTTTTAGCGCTAGGTACAATTGTACAGGTTGTGTATGGGAGGCACTCAAGGCCGGCGGACTGGGCTACTATCACGGAATCTCCGATAGTACCTTCATCCAGGGCGCGGCCGGGTTGCTGGAAGCAGTGAACAAAGCGAAGGCCGATCTCGATCAGCTGAATAACCTTCAACATTCCATCGCCGTGAAGATGGCCGAGCTCGAAAGTAAATATCCGGATGCTCCGCAGAACATTCCGAGTCTGGCGCAGTGGAAGAAAGCGAGTGACCAGAATGTTTCATTCCGTGCTATCGCCTCGCGAAAAGAACAGGTAGCTGCCTTAGACAAGCTCATCGACGACTATCCGAATGCCAGGAAGGACGTGGTAAAATTCTTAATGCTGTTGCGGATGCAAGGCGAGATTTATTCGCATGTCACGACCAAGCCGAACAGTGATCGCAAGGTCGCCGTTCAGCGATTGGGAGCAACTGTAACCAACGCTATGGCCAATCTGCCGAAGATACTTGACCTGGATGGCCTAAGCGATGGGGAATATAGCTGGGCGATGAACACGTTGGGCTGGCGAGCACGTACCATGGCGAAGGCTTAACGAAGCTGCGGGAATAAAATCAAAACGCTTCTTGTTGTCCGGATCAGTTTGCAGGGTTTCAATATGGCACGTTTTGATTGAAGCCAAAGATCATCAGCGGATAGCAATCAAGCGCGCCTATAAACGATTTTTGATCGTCGTAAAAACACTAACAAAGGCTAGTAATTTCGATCATCGGAGGCTTTTAAAGGTTGGAAGCTGTCCGTTCTAAACTGGTTCCATTTGCGGGTTTTTTGTTAGACACTCATCGTTATGGATAAAAATGAAGCTATTGTAAGAAGATGGTTCTCCGAGGTTTGGAACAACGGTGATGCTTCAACCATTGACGAGTTGTTGGCGCCTGGCGCTATAGTGGACGGCTTGGTTCCTGACCAAGTACATAAGGGACCCGAAGAATTCAAGGAGTTTCATAAACTGATGTGCTCAGCCTTTTCGGATTTTGATTTGACAGTCGATGAACTGGTGTCGTCTGGAGATCGTGTGACGGGCAGTTGGCATGGAACCGTGGTGCATAGCGGCACATTTCAGGACCGTCCAGCCACAGGTAAGCGGCTAAAAATGCGCGGGGCTTTTCAGGTAACAATCGTTGACGGCAAGATGACAAATGGGAGCAATCAGTGGAATCATAACGAGCTATTGCCGCAGATCGACGGCTGAAAATTTGGTTCCGCCGGGCTGGACACGTTCTGGATTGATACGTTCCCGAGGACGGCGTTGAAACCTGTAGGTGACGCTCCGGCTTTTTTTCGAGGTATAGCAACCGAGTCTCATCGCCAGTCCGATCGAAAGCGACATTCATGATTGCGGTTACGAACATCTCCGGTCTCGAATTATGCTCAAGGATCACCTCTGCCGGTACTCTGGAATTGTGGTTAAATGAAGCGGTCACGCCGGCGCCTGCGCCGGATGAAGTACTTATCCGAGTGGAGGCATCGCCAATCAATCCATCGGACCTCTCGCTTCTGCTTGGACCCGCGGACCTGTCAACCATGCGGTCAGCTGGGAGCGCTGAACGCCCCACGCTGACTGCACAGATCCCGGAGACGCACATGGCAGCTCTCGCCGGCCGACTTGATGAAGCGATGCGCGTTGGAACCGAGGGCGCAGGCATCGTGGTCAAGGCAGGCGCGGAGGCGCAAGACTTTGCCGGCAAAAGGGTCGCGGCATGGGCTCCGGGCATGTACGCGCATTACCAGACTACCAAAGCATCAGAATGCATGGTGTTACCGGACGAGATCACTTCGAGACAAGGTGCGTCTGCTTTCATCAATCCTCTGAGCGTGCTATGCATGATCGAAACGATGCGCCGGGAAGGCCATCATGCGTTGGTTCATACAGCCGCAGCATCGAACTTGGGGCAGATGCTTATTCGAGTCTGTCTCGCTGACAAAATCCCGCTTGTAAACATCGTCCGAAATAGCGAGCAAGAGCGCACCCTTCGTGGGCTCGGTGCGGAGTTCGTGATCAATAGTTCGAAAACCTCCTTTGTGCCAGAATTGACCGATGCAATCGCTGAAACGGGTGCAACGCTTGCCTTCGACGCAATCGGAGGTGGAACCCTGGCGGCGACGATCCTGTCACGTATGGAGACGGCGCTCAGCCGTAATTCTGCCGTCTATAACCGGTACGGTTCCTCCGTCCTAAAGCAAATGTATCTCTACGGGATGCTCGATCGGGGCCCGACAATCATTGCGCGAGATTTTGGGATGGGTTGGAACATCGGCGGTTGGCTCATGGGCTGGTATATGCAAAAGATCGGCCCGACAGATGCGCAGCGGTTACGAGAACGGGTGCTTAGAGAATTAACGACCACTTTCGCAAGCAATTACACGCAGGAAATATCGTTAACCGAAGCATTGATTCCCGAGACGGTTGCGGCGTACAGCAAACGTTCAACAGGCGAAAAATATCTGATAACCCCGCAGAAATCCATCCCATAACTTTGAATGGATCGTTACGAACGCGGGCGAATACGACCTCGTCATTATCGGCGGCGACCTGCTCGACCTTGGTGAAATCCCCGACCGGAGCTTCGAGAGTCAAGTCTATCGTGCCTCTGGCCTGAATCTATTGATTGCTGCAATTATTTTGTGGAATATGCGCTAACCGGACAATTTAAACGCTTTTGTGTCTTCATCCCGGTTAGGAAAGGTGCCTCAGGAAAATGCCCGCAAAAGTTCAGCGCCCGCAAAATGAGAGCCGGAAACGAAGTTAAGCAGCGGACCAAAGCTCCACGCAGCAGGTTTGCCGACAAAATGAAGGCCGGCTATTGACGATTCGAGTCCGCGGCCCAGAACAGGATAACCGCACACGGTCTTCAGAGATTTCTGAATTGTAGGACCGAAAAAGTGGTAACGCGTTGTATCAACTCGGTAGCCGGTGCCTACGATAACGTGATCGACCAGGCGTTCTGTGCCATTGCTCAGTTTCACGTGGACTTTGTCTTCGATGATCTCCGAGGAAGTGACACGGCAATCAACTGTCATGGGGACCTCCGCCAGAAGCGGACGTTGCCAACCAGTGCCCGCAGGCCTTATCGCTCGATAGCTAATCCGATTCTGAAAGCCGCGCGGTAATCTTCGGAACAGATTCGGGAAGCCCACAAGCCGGCTGATGCCCGCCGGGCCGACGTCGAAATTTGAATAAAGGCACCGAGAAACGATACCGAGCTTATGCAGCCACGCATGCTGGCCGACCCACCGAATTTCATTCTGTTTGGCGACAATTTCTACTTTAGCGTCTAAGCTTTTCAATAGCCGCGCCGCGTCAAGAGCGCTTTGCCCACCCCCGACCACCAGGACTTCCTGACCGCGGAAACGGCTCAGATCGGAATGGTTCGAGGTATGCGTAACGTGAGATTTCGGGCACCCGTCAAGCTCCTTCGGTACCCATGGAAAGTGAGCTATGCCGGTGGCGACGACGACGCGCCTGGAACTCAAAACCTGTCCGTCGCTCAACGTTACCTTGAAACCGTTTGAAATTTTCTCGATGTCACTTACCTGGCATCTTTTCAATTCCGGCACCGCCTTCTGCTGATACCATTGGCCGTATTCTACGAAATTCCTGAGAGGAACAGGTTGGCCGAACTGGGTGCCGGTATCGGCCTTAAAGTGATCCAGCGTGAGCTTGCCGTGCGGATCGGAGATATGCGAAGCAGCCCAATTGGAACGGAGATACATGCCGGCGGGCATGTGATTCCGCCAAAAGTTCATGGGGTCGCCGAAAATGCCTACACCGAGCTTCTTGTCCTTCAAATAAGCCGCAGCCGATAGTCCAAACGGACCTGCACCCACAATCGTGGCATCGAAATCCAAGGTCATCCTGTTCCTCATAGATAATTAAAAGTCGTTGACTGTGGCAGATCGTCCTTTTGGCTCGAATCTTAAGAGCAATAGTAAGGAAAAAAGGGACAGGTCAGAGTAGCGGACAGCGCCCAATCATCCGCGTCGATTTCCAGGGGAATGCGTTTCTCGTGGGCTCGGAACCTCTTCATCCGTATCGTCTGGTTTCGTTTCGGGCATCAACGAGGCAAAAAAAATAGTCCACCCGATCAGCGCGCGCGCGAAACAGATCACAAGACACCAGAGAGCAAGTCCGAAAATGACTGCCTTCCTTTCTTCTCCTTACACTCTACAAATCATGAAGGCGGAAGAGATTTTAGTTCCTCCTCTTTTACTTTCCGCAATCGGAGAAGTTCTTCATACGACTTCAACTGACCATCAAAAGCGATTTGGGCGTCTGGTTTGAACCTGCCGGCATGATCTTTCGGGAAAGATTCGATTGCTTCGGCCAGTTCCTTGATTCCTGCCTCAAGGTCGAGTCTTCGTTCGGTGTTCATACGGGAAAACTCACATCAAACGGAAAACGGTCAAACGATCACCTCACCGTCCGCCTCTACGCATGACGAATTTAACGGATTTATCCGGCCAGGAGCAATTCGCCGTCGTCGGGCGCGTGCTCATCCCCGCTCGGCTTGTGACGTATTCCGCAAGGATCTGTGAAGCAGATACACTGAGAAGAATTGACAGACGGCGATAAAGAGCGGCCCAGCGCATTTCCCCAGATCATGTTCAAATAGACCTATTCCGGCATCCAGCAATTGCATGACGCCCGCCAGCGTACCCAGGATCAACAACGCAGACGCTGCACGTTTGTAGATCGCCACCAATACAAACAAAGCCAGCGGAATCGTGCGCGCCGCCGCATACATGGCCAATATCAACGACGCCTCTGTTGAAACGAAGCGGGCAGGCACTACGAATTGCGGGCGAATGATCGCCGCGACGGAAAAACCGCTCGCGACCAGGACATTCATTGCGGTGACCAGCGAAGCCAGCCGCATCGCCTTTGTTGTTGCGGTTTGATGTGTATAGGTGGTCATGTCATTTCCTTTTCTTGGAGTTTGGTGGATACTTTTATCTGCGATTCAGATTTGCGCTCGACCGCCATCAGTGAGGACACCCACAACAACGGCTATTTGTAGGTGGCTTATGGCGTTTCCTCTTGCGCGGGCAGATTAACTTTCACTGCTCCGTTATGAACTGTTCGGTTCACTATATGGCGCACAAAAAAAAAAGGCAAGATAATTAAACCGAACGGTTCAATTGTTACCATGTATAATTTGGTTGCTCGCTTCCGGCTAATTTGTTACCTCAGCCTTTGAGGTTCTTTAAGCTCGATCCTACCCAGTTGCGCGGAAGAGCTTCTATCGCCTAAAATGGAGCCCAATTTATGCCTGATTCATGGAAAATTACCGGATCCTATTTTGAAGCCTGTAATTGTGACCCTGCGTGTCCATGTGTTTTTCTGAGCCCACCTACGAGTGGGGACTGCACCGTCCTGCTTGCCTGGCACATCGACCAGGGTGACTTTGGTGAGGTCAATCTGGATGGTCTCAACACCGCGCTTGCAGCTTATGCGCCCGGCCACATGCTGGAGGTTAAGTGGAAAGTCGCCCTCTATGTGGACGAACGGGCAAACCAAGCTCAGCAGGATGCTTTGACTCAAATTTTCTCCGGTCAAGCAGGCGGGCATCTGGCGGGTCTTGCGCCGCTCATTGGCGAAGTTCTAGGAGTTAAGGCAGCGCCCATCGAATATCGTTCTCAAGGAAATCGACGCAGCCTGCGTCTCGGCGATTTCGCCGATGCAGAGATTGAGGGGCTACCTGGACAAGATGGTAGTGATGTGACGATCGCTAACCATCCATTCACCGCCGTCCCAGGCTTTCCAGCCGTCGTAGCAAAATCCAGGCAAATGAGATTCAGTGATTACGGCTTGAAGTGGGAGGTGTCGAACAAGAATGGATTCTTCTCCCCGTTCGCTTACCAGTCTGCGTGAACCGGCATATCCGTGAGTCGCCTCTCGTTAGAAGTGTTCAAGCGCGATCGCGCGATCGTCGCGCTGGGTCTGGCGGGGATCGGGATTCTCTCGTGGATATACCTGATCTACTTGGACTGGGGAATGCGCCACATGGACGTCGGGATAGACATGGTCATCATGCCCGCAATGCAGCATTGGAGCGCTTGGGACCTTGTCCTCGTGTTTCTGATGTGGGTGGTCATGATGGTTGCGATGATGGTCCCCGCTGCCGGCCCGGTAATTTTGCTTTTTGCTGAAATAAAGCGGCGCCGTAGCGAACAGCATGGCACATTCGCGGCCACCGGACAGTTTTTACTGGGTTATCTGACTGCGTGGACCAGTTTTAGCGCACTTGCCACCCTGGCGCAATGGGGCCTGCTTACGGCGGCGTTGGTTTCGCCGATGATGGAGAGTAGAAGCAACGTCTTAGGCGGGGGGTTGTTGCTTATCGCAGGTCTCTTTCAGTTCAGCCGTTTGAAATATGCCTGTCTGGCTCATTGCCGATCTCCAATGGGATTTTTGGCTACGGAATGGCGAGACGGCTCATGGGGCGCATTTAGGATGGGATTGAAGCACGGCGGCTATTGTCTCGGCTGCTGTTGGGCATTGATGGGGCTCCTCTTTGCTTTTGGTGTAATGAACCTGGTATGGGTCGCCGCTATCAGCACTTTTGTTCTGCTAGAGAAGATCACCCCAGCGAACCAATTAGTCAGCCGCATTAGCGGTCTTTTGTTCATCTGCTGGGCAGCATGGATTGTTTTTGGCTCGCAAAGTTAGCGGCATTGTAGCTGTTGCAAACCGTTCGTTTATGCAACTCGGGGAGCTTTGATCGGCTTTGTGACCTTCAATGATCAATGGCGGGATTTTCCACCGCTATTTGGCAGTTATGTGATTCCGATAACAAGCATACTGCGTGCTGCTTCGACCGCTTCTTCGCTACATTAAGCTCTACAACAAAACCGCCACACCGTTCCGATCGACGTATAATCGTGTCGAGCATCGAATCAAAACTAATACACAACACACAACCGACTAATTGTACTAGAAATTGAACGTTCGAGAGCGGCTCGGTTGCGAGCGTGGGCTATGCTCGAAGAGATAAGGACGGCTTTAGCGGCAAGCAGGCGTTCGTCTTATATGTTCGTTTAAACATACTCCATAGTGCGCATAGACGGGATCTTCGTCTGGGTCCAACTTCGAGATCTCAAGTATGAATGACAACGAAGCTAAACTCGCCGCCGAGTTGGTGCGAATCAAAGGTGTAACCGTCGAGGAGGCCGCGATACGCGCGCATGTGATGCGGCCTCAGCAGGTGGTAGGGGTAGTCTCGGATCGGGGCAGCGAGGACGCACCGAGAATTCAAGATCTTCTCCCACAACCAGGCCTGAGCTATGAGTTCAATATTCAGGGATTTATCGATGCCCTGCAATCCGCTCTGACCAACTTAACCGCCGGCTACTCGCTACGTCTGCGCGTAGACGGGGTGGCGACGCTTGCCATTGTCGATTGGAACTGGGCGAAAGAACCTCAGGACGGTAGCGAGAGCTGGACGCCCGATGTCCGGATGCATGTAGCCAGCCTTAGCAAGATCGTGACCGCCATCGCCATGACCAAACTCTTAAACGACAAAGGCATGTCGTATGACACGCCGATCATCGACTTTTTACCGGGCTACTGGAGCAAGGGGCCTAGCGTCAATATGATCACCTTCAAGCAGCTCATGACCCATACGTCCGGCCTCGCCTTTGGAAATAGCTCATCACGTTCCGATTTCGAGTTTATGAAGGAACAGATTGCGGCCGGGACCACGCATCTCGGCCAATATTCCTATCAAAACATGAACTTCGGGTTGTGCCGGATCTTAATCTCCACAATTAACGGAAACATTCCGGTCGACTGGTCGTTCCCATTGCCGTCTCTTGACAATTCCTCTTGGGATAGCATAACTCTGCTGGCTTATCAGGCGTACGTTAAGGCCAACGTGTTCTCTCCGTCCGGTGTCACCGGCCCGACTCTATCTCACGAGCCTGTCGATGCGCTCGCGTACAATTTCCCGGTCTCGGGAAACGGTTGGAATTCGGGTGACCTGACAACCATGGCCGGCGGTGCAGGCTGGCACATGTCGGTCGACGAGCTCCTCGCTGTCATGAGCACCTTCCGCCTCTTATGACGGAAACGGAAGGGCGCTGGCAGCGATGTGACATTGTGGAACGCGGACTTTGATGGGACAACGTGGACGGCGCAGGCAAAGGATATCCCGGGCAAGACCGGCCCGGATCCCACGACCCTGTTGTCCGCCCCGACCATTGTGAGTGTAGCAAATAACCAACTTGGCAGGTTATAGACCCAGTCAAGATCCATCAAAACAATGGTTGTAATTCATTTCTCACCCTGTTGCGATAGATCTGTTACAAAAAGCCCACTTTAAAGCCCGTTCTTTGTGTCTCCTTGTGCGCGCATCAAAATAGGTTGCGAGGCGGTTTGGCCATCGTGGAATAGTAGTACTAGCTATTCTTTTGATACTAGCCGCGATGCGGCAATCTTCACAACGACTGCTTTATCCTTTAATCAGCTCGATCGAACGCGTTGCTTTTGGCATGTTAGGAAAGACATCCGAAAGGTCGACATCGGTAAGTCCAAGATGTCGCTCGCATACCTGAGCCAGGACCATGCGATAGTCGGTTGCGACGGCCAGATCCCGACCCTCGTGCAACGCAGCGTCATCTAATCCCGGCCATTCCCCGTGGACCTTTCCGCCCGCTACAGGTCCGCCCATCAGCCACATAACATTGCCGTGGCCATGATCGGTGCCTCCGTTCCCGTTTTGCGCCAGGGTCCGGCCGAATTCTGAAAGCACTACAATCGTCGTCTCTGCGTATGCGGATCCGAGACTGCGCGCAAGCGTGGACATGCCCTCCGCGAACGGCGAAAGCAAGTCCGCCAGCTGACCGCTTACACCACCCTGGTTGGCATGGGTATCCCATCCGCTCACCGCCAGGAATCCCAGTTGTACACGCGGGTCCCGCCGCATAAGCGTTCCCAGACGCGCAGCATCACCGCTGAATGCGTAAGAAGATGGGGCTCCGTTGTTCGCCGCCACCATCTCCGGGTCGGCATGATTGATAGCAGCGACCACGTCGCTCCGCGCTGCCAGATAATTGGCGAACATCGGTCCCATTTCAGGGTCATCGCCGTATATAGACTCAAACGCCTTGCTGACGCTTGGCCTGTCAAGCACCGCAGGTCGCAGGGCCGTGGCGCCCGATGCAATGGTGGTGACCTTGTTATGACCCTTGAATATCCTTGGGAGCAGCGCGCCAACACTGATCGCGCGTGTGGGTGCAGCACGCACTTCGGCTGTTGCCGGCAGTACACCCTCCAACCGGTTCAACCAGCCATCGGGAGTCGCTTTGTTTCCCGGTGTGCCCGATTCAACGTTGTCTTGCCCGTCAAAATGCGAGCGGGTTGGATCCGGCGAGCCAGCCGCGTGCACAAAGGCCAGGTTACCCTCTTTCCAGAACGGCATAAGGGGCGCCAGTGCAGGATGCAGACCAAAGTGCCCGTCGAGATCCAGGGCTCCGTCGGCGCTCCCCGGATTCCCAATCGCGATTGCCGACCGAAGACGATAATAATTCTCTTCCTCATAAGGCACCACCAGGCTCAACCCATCGACAGCTCCCCGCATAAACACGACAATCAGACGCTTGGTAGATGTGCCGGCTGACGGCGAGAGCAAGGCCCACGCACCGTGGGTGGCCGCGAGGGAGGCCGAGCCGCCCCAAGTCAATGCTTTCAAGAAAGCTCTTCGATTGAACTTATTCATTGTATTGTTTCCTTTCGATTCCTCATATCCAGGTTCTTCAACTCACGGTCCGTTCCGTCTTAACGACGCATAAAGTCTGGGCTGGCCAGCACCAGGGCCGCATCGAGAACCGATGGCCCCTCCGCTGCGATTCTTGCGCGGGTTTGTTGCGAAATCTGACTTCCGACCGTGGCCAGCACCGTCCTTACATTCAGAGGGTGGCTATCAGCCGATGCTGTGTCTTGTCCGGATGCGCCAGGGGTAGCAGAATTGTGAGGAACGCCGGTCGTATACGGGTCGTTATCGATTGTATCGTCGATCACGGCTTCAAGTGGAGACCTGCCCAGACCAATTCCAGTCGCAAAATTGATGCGTTGCGCGAGAGCATCCGGATTGAGCCAGACCTCCTGAGTGTTCTTATAGCCGTCGGGAGATTGGCAACCATACAACGGCATCCCAAGGCGATTCATTGCCGCCAACAGTGGTCGAACGTTATTGACCTCGACACCGCCCGCGCGGACCACCGAGATCACATACTGGCAGGGCGTCTTGAATTTGGCGCCAAAATCTGCCGGGTCGCGAAACTCGGAACTCTTAAACAGAGTGTCAAGAACAGCACGGATGTCGCCGTCCGTTGCCAAGAATCGCTGCGCCAGCCGATCAACAAGTTCGGCAGGCGGATCGTCCGCAACAAAGTACTGGGCCAATTCATAGCAGATGTGGCGCGCGGTAGCCGGACTGGATGCGAGTACGTCGAACGCCCATTCTCCTTCTGCTCGGCCCTTAACCGGTACGCTTTTGCCAAGCCAGATTTTGTCGCTGTCGTCGTGAAGATTTGCAAAAAACCGAAAAGTGTCGCCATTCACAGGGTGACGAGGGTCGAATGACCAGCCAGTCAACATTCGCGCCAGCGTCGTCACATCTGTTTGACTGTACCCGCCATCCACGCCGAGCGTGTGGAGTTCCATCAGCTCTCGAGCGTAGTTTTCATTAAGCCCGGCAGTCGGCTTCCGGGTGCCAGGTATGTGAGCCCCGCTATCGGCGGTGGGAGAAATTGAAAGCCAGTTGTCTAAATAAAATAACATCGCCGGATGTTTAGCCGTTGCGCTGAGCAAGTCGCGAAATCGGCCCATGGCATAGGGTCTGATCGCTTTGCGCTCGTAATCACCGATGAGCACATGATCTAGCCCCTTGCCCGCGACGACATTGAAATGGTTGAACCAAAAGTCGACCATTACCTCTTCAAGTTGCCGCGGACTGTAGATAGCCGGCATCAGTCTTAGCTCGCCGAAGTGAATTGCCATCTTCTTGTACAGTGCATTCCGCACCGCCAACCCTCCGCCCGGTGCGCCGCCGGTCCCGTCTTCCATTGCAGCCTTGATAACCTTGCGATAGGTCGTGATCAGGTCAGCTTGCGACATGTCGCCCTGCCTAAGCTTAGCCATGCGATCGGTGAGCTCAGCCGGCATCGGAATTGTCTCCGGGTGAAGCTGTTCATCGATATAGCTGTCCACTCCCATCTTCATCACGCGTTCGATGTCGCCAGGCCGAGGCCCGAAAGCCAGACGATTGAGGAGATGGAGCGCTTCGACCTGGGTCGCGGGTTCAGCGACAGCGCTTCCCATAAATGAAATTGCCAGACCGGCGAACGCTGTCGCGTTTCTGAGGATTAGCAGTCTCATTCAAAAACCCGCCTCCTCTCCTCTCGACCTGATTTTGGGCGAAGTGTTCCACGCGTCCGCCAGTTTGTTGATCGCATTGCCGGCCAGCAGAAGAAGGTCGATTTCAATTGCCGTCAGCGCGCGTTCCATGGATTCGCGGATGATCGTGTCGCGCCGGATACCTTCCGCTCGCATCAGTGAACGCGCTTTAGCGGTCGGCTCCAGAATATGTTCTCGGCCATCAGACGCGTCGCGGGTGCGCGTCAACAGCTCCTCTGTCTCCAAGTCCGCCAGAATTCTTGTGAGTGACTGTGGGAGGATGCCCAGCCGGGAAGCGAGTGCGCTCGCCGAAAGCGGGCCTTCCAGACGAAGGATAGTGAGTGCGGATAGTTTGGTCGGAGTCAATTCGCCTTTCGGCCTATTCGGGCAGCCCAAATACTGGGCGTTAGTTCAGCGACGCGATTGATCGAAAAATCGGCCAAACCCGGGAGTACAGAAATCGCTGCTACCCGAGGCCCTGCCTCCTTGCTGAGCTCGATCGGGATCGTTGCGCGGACGGTTAAACTTTTTGCAATCAATGGCCGAGCGCGGGAGCAAAGTTTAACATCGTTCTTTTCGGCATGAGGTTTGTCGCACCGTCGCTCCCATGGCCGAACACGGAATAGCTAGTCCGGATAAGCGAAGTCAATAGAAGATCCGCCTCCCTCACGGGTTGAGGAAGACCAGATTGGAAACCGGGTCCTGGACTTCGGCTCCATGTGGAATGCCAGCGACCCCGATTGTCGCATACGGCTCATAGGGACTAATCACGACGTCGGGGTTCGATGTGGGCGCTGCGTATGGCAAGCTCTCACCATCCTGAGGAGCGACCTGTCCCTGGTAAACGGTATCGTCGGCCGGGGAATCGTAATAGCTGCCATAAACAAGCGGATCGAAAATCACTACACCCCCTATTCCGTAGTGGAAATGGCGTTGAACACCATTGTCCGACCGGGCAACGAAATGTGTGCCACCCAGGCGAGGGCGAAAAGCAGAGAAGTGCTGAAAATGACCTCTGGCTGTTTGGGGTCCCGCTTCCGCCCACATCCCCGTCAACATCGCTAGAAACACTGCCGCCAATATCTTCATAAGTTTGCTCTGCGGACGAGATTTAAGCTTAATCTATGCCCCGCATATCGAGGTGCAGGTTCAAGAGAGCGACTACCTCAGATTCAATTAAGGAAGCGGAAAAATCCTGCTGAATGCAAGGTGAGTAAACCTCATTCTGCATTGCTACAGTGCGATTGCGCGGTCCGTAACGCGCACGTCCGGTTTTGCCAATTCTTAAAGCGTGACGTTAGGCGGAAACGGAACCAGCCCAATTTCCGCCTTTGGCGCATCTATTTTCGTGAACTCCGAGGTCCGTTGACATAACCTCGAATCCTGCTTTCAAACGAATAAGTCTTCTTATGCCCGCCACCACCCCCGACTTCCACAGCCGAGACTTTCTGCTGGGTCATGTGCAGCATACCATGGGATTTTACCACCCTCGTGCGGTCGATCCTGCCGGAGGATTTTACCACTACCTCAAAGATGACGGTACCATCTATGACTCCGTAACGCGCCACCTGGTTAGCAGTACACGGTTTGTATTTACCTATTCGATGGCCTATCAACACTTTCACCGGCAGGAGTACCTTGAGGGAGTGATACACGGCCTGGCGTTCCTTCGAAACGTGCATCGCAATCCAGTCACCGGCGGGTATGCGTGGGTACTGAGGTTCCTCGAAAACAAAGCCGAGATCGAAGATGGCACCAACCATTGCTATGGTCTTGCGTTTGTACTTCTCGCCTACGCCTACGCATTCCGTGCGGGCTTGGACGAAGGAAAGGAATATCTCAGCGAGACTTTCGATCTCATGGAAAAACGATTTTGGTCGCAAGAATACGGTCTGTACGCGGATGAGGCGACCGGCGACTGGAAGACATTGTTCCCGTACCGCGGCCAGAATGCCAACATGCATGGATGTGAAGCCTTGATCGCCGCCTTCGAAGCGACGGGAGAGCGTCGCTACCTGGAGCGCGCCCTGCTTATTGCCCGCAATATTACTCTGCGGCAGGCACAACTCTCAGGCGGACTCGTTTGGGAACATTACCATCCCGATTGGTCCGTGGATTGGGAATACAATCGCAACGACAAGACCAACATTTTTCGACCTTGGGGGTATCAGCCGGGCCACCTCACAGAATGGGCAAAGCTGCTTCTAATCCTGGAACGTCACAAAGATCATCTTGGAGGCGATACGGACTGGTTAGTGATTCGCGCCGGAGAGCTATTCTCAGCCGGGATGGCCAAAGCATGGGATGATCAGTACGGGGGTCTATACTACGGTTTCGCCCCTGATGACGCCATCTGCGATAGCGACAAATATTTCTGGGTACAGGCCGAGTCGCTCGCTGCCGCGGCCCTGCTCGGCGCCCGCACTGGGGAAACGCAATACTGGGATTGGTATGACCGCATCTGGTCCTATAGTTGGGAAAACTTTGTCGACCACCGGTACGGCGCCTGGTTCCGAATTCTTAGCCGGGACAATCGCCGATATAGTGATGAAAAAAGCCCAGCCGGCAAGGTGGATTATCACACCATGGGCGCCTGCTACGAGGTGCTGAACGTTCTTTGAGAAGGCTGGTTCTGGGGACTCTGCTTTTCGGAATTTTACGTTCCGCGAGTTGCATCTTCTGATGGAGATGACAATTCCTCGACAAGCAGCCTCTGCCGCAGACGGTATATCGCGAACTCAACGAACGCCCGGACGCGCACGGGCAGATGCCGCTGAGGCGCGTAAATGACGTGGATGGGTAAATCGCTCGCGCGCCAGCCCGGCAACAGACGGACGAGCCTGCCGTCGCGGATGTCCTCGCGGATTAGCCAATCCGGCAGGACCGCCGTCCCGAGACCGGCAAGCACCGCCTCGCGGATGCTGGTCACGCCTTCCGCGATCAGCACCGGGGAAACCACCAGGGACTGTTTCTTCCCTTGCAGGCCGCGAAGAGCGATCCGGTTCGGCTCTTGGAACTGGGTCCCCGACAATTCGACCCAGCGCCACGACCCCAGGTCCGCGAGTGTCTTGACGGGGGGACGGCTTTTCACGACAGAGGGGGAGGCCGCGCGGTGGCAGTTCAGGCGGATGTCAGCGATTCCGCCGCGGTCGCCCGTCTCTTCGACGCGGCCGAAAAGGAATACGGCGGCGTGGACGTGCTGGTGAACAACGCAGGCATCATGCAACTCGCGACCGTCGCGGAATCCACGGACGAGCAGTTCGATCGCCAGATTGCCATTAACCTCAAGGGCACGCTCAACGGCATGCAATCCCGACCATCCAATTGAAAAAGTTGAAAGACGCATTAGCCATGAGCGCATCCGCAAAATCGTGCCGGTAGGTCTCGGGATGCTTTGGCTTTTCGAATAGTAGACAAGATCATTTCATCCCGGCACCGTTACCCACGCGTGGCGGCATTTTTTGCTCGAGATTGCTGCACCCTATTTGCTGCGAGGCGCAAAGCCGACCCACGCTGACTGGGGAAGCGCATCTAACGTTCGACGCTTTTTTGTCGGCCTTGCTGCGCTCACGCCTTGATACCTTCAATCCCGTTGTGTTGCAGGACCAGATCAGGTACACAGAAGGCCGCCTGCGAAGCTGATACTTTTTGCTGAAGAAAGAGGGCCATGATCGCGGCAACGTAAGTTCTAAGCGAGTCCCTGCAAACGAAGGTGAGCTGATGCCAAAAGTTCCAAAGCGAGAATTCGAGAGACTTCCTCTGAGCGTTCACACGGTTCTCGCGGGGATACCACTGCATGACGCTTGGGCTATTGATCTGGTTCATCGGCGCCCCGGAATTACTCTTCATCAGTTCTTCAAAGAATCGCCGCTGCGCTTCACCGGACGGTCTCCATCTGTTGAGGCCCTATTCCGGTTGCGCCGAGCAGTCGGGAAGACTTTCGGCTGGGATCAAAGGTCAGATTTGAATTCGACTCCGACCTTCATTTCGCGGGTACCGGTTGATGTTTGCCGAAAATCGCTCATTAAGCCTGGCACTCCTGAGGGTAGCTTTAGCGCTCTATACCGCCTTCCGAACGAGCATCTCTCCGAGCTAAGAAACAGAATTGTGCATGGAGCCTTGTCGGTCGCCCTCATAGAAGAAGAGACATTCTACAGGTTGTATATTGGGGTGTTCGTCCTCGGACTCAGTCGGTTCACGCCTCTCTACATGGCTGTCATTGCCCCTTTCCGTCACTGGATTGTATACCCGTCAATCCTTAACGGCTTTCGGAGGCAGTGGAACGAACGGTTCGGGTCAAGTGCAGCGGAAGAGTGACGTACTCACGGAATATCTTCCCCTCTATCGGTACAATTGCCTTCCAACCATTCCTCTGACAACCGAAACCTTCCCATTAAATCCCAAAGCCGACGTAGAGTTTCAATCTGACTTGTGCCGGCCATTTTTTGGACCAGGAAAGGTTGTCGCTCAGCTCCAACGCCTTCGCTGCGATTGTCGCGACACTCTGGTTCCCATAAAGGACGTCCACCGTTTGGGTACCAGCAACAATGTTGTTCCCAAGGATTGTCGGCAGATCCTTTTTGCCTTGGTAGTGCGGTGTGGGTGCCAGGGTCGAACTATCAATGTGCTTTGCGCCGATCGACAAAGCGAATACACGTGGATTGTTCGCGTTCCCTAATACAGTCTGCACGATGTTCTGAATATGGTGCAGAACGAGATTCGCTCGCTTAATTGAGGCCTCTTCCTCGATTCCGTAGAGATTCACCGATTGACCGCTGGTATCGTGGAGAAGAACAGATTCCAACAAGACATTAATCGCACCCCAGCTAGCAAGGTCGACAAGCGCTGATTTTAGCTCCTGATCCTGCTTGTTCGTGTGCGTTTCAGGTATTACGTAGAGAGTTGAGTTTGGCATTGTGACTACCTATTTCGCATTAAAACCGTAGATCCCTATCAATCACGCGATTATGCCTTTCGCAGCACCTTTGCAGCGGATATCCAAACACTCAAATTAGCTTCGGCATGGTTTCTACCTCTTCAACACGTACAAGAGTTCTTTCGATTGGTGCTTGAAAGCAAACCGACAGGAGATTTTGGGAAATATGAGTGATTGGCAAGGCGCAATCCTTCGACGATCACCCCGCCGAAACAGCAGGCAATCTGACTACCACCTCATGATTGCGGCAGTCATCCACCAGAGGAATCGATTCCTCTCGCGTCGGTGTTCCATCCAGAGAAATCTGGATACCGCCTTTCGAAGTCGCTCCTCTTGAAATCGCGATTCGATACAACGTCTGATGATAGCGATATTCGATTTGACAGGTCGTCCACGCGTCGGGCAAGCGCGGCTCCAACCGCAAGCGGTTACCTTCCACATTCAAACCCAGCAATGTTTCTGTCAGTAGCCTGTACATCCAACCCGCAGAACCTGTGTACCAGGTCCAACCACCCCGGCCGGTGTGAGGCGGAATCGCATAGATGTCGGCTGCAATAACGTATGGCTCGACCTTGTAAACCTGGACTTTATCCTGGCGCGATCCATGATGAACCGGATTCAGCAAACGTGCCAATTCCCAGGCCTTTTCATGGTCTCCCAATACCGCAAATGCCATCGTGGCCCACACTGCGGCGTGAGTATACTGGCCGCCATTCTCACGAACTCCGGGCACGTACCCTTTGATGTACCCGGGATCCAAAGAGGTTCGATCAAATGGTGGATCTAACAGTTGGATCAAACTCGCATCGGCTCGCACCAGGCGTTCCGCGACAGATTGCATCGCCCAGCGAGATCGTTGAGGATCTCCCGCTCCGCTGAGCACAGACCAACTCTGTGAGATCGAATCAATCTGGCATTCCGAATTTAAGTGGGACCCTAGTGGCTCTCCATTGTCGAAATAGGCCCGGCGATACCAGCGGCCATCCCAAGCGTGCAGATCGATATTTGTTTGCACTCGCTTTGCTTCCAACAAGCAGCGGTCGGCAAAATCTTTGTCCTGCCGAGATCGTGCCAGATCGGCAAATTTTTGGAGCACATCACAAAGGAAAAAAGCCAGCCAAACGCTTTCGCCTTTTCCCTCTCGCCCGACGAGATTCATCCCGTCGTTCCAATCACCGCCGCCCATTAACGGCAAACCGTGTTCGCCGAACCGCAGCCCATGTTCGACGGCGCGCACACAATGTTCATACAAAGTCGCTGATTCATCTGAACTGCGCGGCATATCGTACCACGATTCTTCCTCCGGACCGAGCGTGCGTCCCTCCAGGAATGGAACTTTCTCGTCAAGTATCGCGACATCACCTGTGCATTGAACGTACCGGCAGGTAACGTACGGAAGCCATAGAAAATCGTCCGAAACATGGGTCCGGACACCGCGTCCCGACGGGGGGTGCCACCAGTGCTGCACATCCCCTTCCCGAAATTGGCGAGCGGCCGCGCGCATCAAATGGCCGCGGACCAGGTCCGGCTCGGCGTGGACAAGAGCCATGGCATCCTGCAACTGATCGCGAAATCCGAATGCGCCGCCCGACTGGTAAAAGCCCGTTCTACCCCAGAGACGGCAGCTCAGAACCTGGTAGAGAAGCCAGCCATTCACCATCAAATCCACACTCGGATCGGGTGTTTCCACGCGGACCGCGCTCATCGTTCGCTTCCAACGGGCGCGAACCTCGCCTAACTCGCTCCTGACCGTTTCAGGGCCTCGAAATCGGCGAACCAGACCTTGGACTTGCTCCAGGTTTTGACCAACGCCGACGCGGAAGGCAACTTCTCTTTCTTCCCCTGGCAGCAATGCGTAAACTGTTCGTACCGCACCGCAAGGATCCAGGCCGGCCCCGACAGTCCCCGAAAGCCGGACCCGACTCATCGCGGCCGGACTCGACACCGAACCGTTGCGTCCTAGGAATTCCTCGCGGTCACCTGTGTACGATGCGCCGCTATCATCCACATCGATAAACACGATACGGTTAGAAAAATCGGCGTTATAACGGTTCCAAGCTAACAGCGCCCCAGTTGCTGAATCTTGCGCCGTTTCCACAAACAGCCGGTGTCTCTGCCTCAGATCGCCGAGCACCCACTCCCAATAACCGGTGATCGAAATCGTGCGCGAACGGGCTGACACATTCCGGAGAGCCAGGTGGATGCATTTGACAGGGGATTCCGCAGCAACAAAAACCGCGCATTCGGAAACGATCCCATCTTCCTCATGTTCGAAAATTGAATAGCCGAATCCGTGCCGAATCAGATACGCCGATTGGCCCCGAACCGGTAATGGTGTCGGTGACCAGAAGCGCCCAGTTTCCTCATCTCTAAGGTAAAAATACTCTGCAGCAGAATCGGTCACCGGATCGTTGTTCCAAGGGGTCAGCCGATATTCATGTGAATTTTCGGCCCACGTATAACCGCTTCCGCTCTCGGAAATTAGCGTTCCAAAGGAAGCATTCGCGATGACATTGACCCAGGGCGCAGGGGTCTCCTGCTCCGGATATAACGTGATCACATACTCATTTCCATCCCGGCTGAATCCGCCAACTCCGTTGCCGAATTGCAGCTCCCGAGCGTCAGTGTGCGCTGGCTTACCGGCCAAGTGACCACGAACAGGTGACAACGCCGGCCCGAACCGGCTGGAATCATCCGCGGTATCAGACAGGGTTGGCGGCAACTCGCTCTCATCGGTCAGGAATATTCGCGCAACCGATTGAAACAAAGCGAGCTCTTGCTCCGAGACATTTGCCGAATCTAGAACAAAAATGCCTCCTGACTTATTCATGATTTCACCGAACGATCCAGCCTTGACCAGATTCACGACCTGATCCTTGAGAGACGGAAATAGGTCTGAACCGGAGCCGGCAAAAACAACCAAATCCGTGTTCAGACCAACCGCGCGCCAGTACGCGTGCGCTCGAACGAGCTTTTCGACGACCCCGATCTTTGCTAGATCTCCCACAGCCAGCACGACCACTGGAATATCGCCCGATACTGCGAACCGCCAGAGCCCACTCTGGCCCAAACGATTCTTCGCTAACACTTCAGGAGCGGCCCGGCGCATCGGATCCGCGTACACCAAGGCGCCCGCCAGCTCATTATAGAGATCGAGTTCCTCTTCTGTAAAACCGGTCAGACTCGACATTCGCCGAGTTGCTGTCTGATTGAGACATTCGTCAACGGCCCCCGGTGCTCGGTACTTCTCGACGAGAGCCAACGCCATTTCCCGTGTATCGGCCGCACCGATAAAGAACGCAACATCAACACTCTGTCCCGGTGAAATTTGAAAGGTTCGCCGAAGCGATACGATCGGATCAAGGACAGATCCGGCCGTGTTACTTAACAAAGAGCCGAGGTCCATCGCGACCGGGTTCGCTGTTGACCGGCCTCGTCCGAGAAACCTGGCACGGTCGGTCTCACACGTTAGTTCGTCGACCGCTCCCGTATCGCCCACTATGAAGTGAGCCAGCCAAGGTGCGGGCTCTCCTTTCGAACGAGGCCTCCGGTTGCAGAGAATCGCCGACTCGCTTTTGAGAAATTCCGTCTGAACAAACAGGTTGCTGAATACCGGATGCGCGGCGTCCGCTCCAGCATTTGCAAGAACAATTTCCGCATAGCTTGTCAATTGAATCGTTCGTCGCCCGTCCGACTTATTGGTCAACGTTACCCGGCGTAGTTCCACGTCGTCTGATTGCGAAACGCAAATCTCCGTTTCGATCTCAATCCGATTCCGCCGCTGAGAAAATTTTGTACCACCGGGAATGAACGTCACTTTGTACTCTTCACTGGGAGAGTTTGTCGGCCGGTAAGCCGCGGACCAAATCTCCTCTTCCTCCGGTTCCCGCACGTAGATAAACGTCCCCCAGGAATCGGTGGTCGTATCCTCACGCCACCGGGTTAGAGCAAGATCACGCCACCGGCTGTAGCCGCCGCCAGCGTTGCTGATGACGACTTGATAGCGTCCGTTCGACAGGACGTTGATCTGCGGTGTTCGAGAATTCGGGTGGTTGAATATTCGCATCCGTTTACGGGTTTGAGGTTACCTGATATGCCGCCGGTAATGCGGCCGCAGTGTCGCCTGAGCCGGGGCACACGTACCGTCGAGCACGCTTGCCGAGCGTGGTCTGATACCCATCATTCTTGAGCAATAACCGTAGTGCTTCTCGTACGGCCGATTGATCGTCAGCGATCAAAATGTTGGGAGAAGTCGATGTCGATCTAGAACGCATTCGAATGACAGTATTTTGTTGTGATGGGGTTTGCGGAGGCATCCATAGCTTCCTGAATCAAAGGTCAACATTCAACTCATTCAGGGCCCTGAAAACCCTTTTCGACAGTTTATCCCAATCTGAAATAGTGGCCGAGCTAATCTTTAGGAACGAGTGATTAATTCCTTCTAAGTCGTTGATACTGAGGAATGCACCGCGTTGGAATCGAACCAACAACCCAGTGATTAAGAGTCTACTGCTGTCGGCGTGTCGCTCTGATCCGTCCTGACCCGCTTTGACCGTTCTTGCCCCTCGAAAAATAGGCTCGAGTAGCCGTTCAAAAATAACTGGCATCAGGTCACAGAAGCGCATAGAAAGGCAGGGATGAACAGGAAAAGTGGAGAAGAAACCAGATTTCTTAGCCACTTTTCAAAGACCGACTTCCGCTACTGGAGCGAGGACAGCAGTAAATGCTTCGACTCGGTCGACTGTGGCCCGGTCATCAGCCTGCACAAGACTCAGGGCCCAGGCTCGCAAGGCCGCCTGTAAGAGGAAACATGGCCGAGTACTCCGACTTAAGACCTCGAGGCAGTGGACGTTGGGGACCATGTAAACGGCAGACCTGATGTCATTTTTCAAATACGGCGCGTTGGGGGTTGAAGGTCCGGCCACGGGCTGCGTGTCGTAGACACTGATGCGTGCGCAAGCTATAATGGTGACACAATGGCGAAGGAAGAACGGAACCCGGATAAAAAACCCAGGGTCGTCCGATCCCCCCTCCCTTCCAAACACTCCGTCTCTGAATCCGTCCAATTTCGGAACTAACCCACCCATTTCACTGCTCGGCAGTTCTCTCTTGGTACGAGCCGACGAAGGCCGCCCGCTGGATGCGTTTGGCCACAAAGTGGTCGTGCTGCTCGACGGTGAACAAACCGGCGAGAAGTTCACGGCTTTTCTCAGTATCAGTCCGCCGGGCTGCGGTCCGGGACCGCATTAGCACGACCGCGAGGACGAATGGTTCTATATCCTCGAAGGCCAGGTTAGTTTTTTAATGAATGCTACCTGGACCGACGTGTTCCCGAGTACCTGCATATACTCACCCCGCGGAACGGTCCGCGCCTTCAAAAATAATACCGATCAGCCTATCCGCGTGTTCATCAATATCGCTCCCGCGGGATTTGAACGATTCTTCGCCGAAGCGGCAGAAGAATGGGCCCGGCCAGAGTACGACATGAGCCGCATAACGGCCATTTCGAAGAAATACGGAATTCATTCCGCGTGAGGGTGTGTGGACCGGGTTCCGCAACGGGCCGATAAGTTATGAGGCAGGATAAAAGAGTCCTATCGGTAATTGCTGAGATGGCAACCGCCACCCCGTTTCCAGGTAACGCGTCCACTAAACGTGACTTAGCCTATGACGCTCAAGAAAAAGCGCCCTCAGCGAATCGGCCTGAGAAGGTCTCTTCCCTGCAGCGGGTGGCAGAGTTCTTTCGACTTCAACGTTCCGTGACGAGCGGCTCGTTGGATGGTTGTGACACTAACGGACCCTTTTGTTCTTTTTTGCGTTTTATTGAAACTTCCTACGCAATCTTCCGGAGAACAAGATGTGCAGAAAATATATTCCACCCGACAGAGCGATCATCACCCAGTCCAGTTTTTTCGCTCGTCGTGTAGGCGACAAACAGATGGCGAAAAATGGACCATAAAGAGATGAACACAATGAACCGACGTACTACGCTCGCATTGACCGCTTTGGCATTCCTATGTTTCGGAATTGCCCTGCCTCCCAGCGATGCACTCGGCCAACAAAAGACGCTCAAAGAACTAATCGTAGGCACTTGGATATTGGACTCGGTGTACGACCAGACCGAAGACGGCATAAAGCACGAACCGTGGGGTCCCGGTGTCGAAGGGATCGCTATTTTCGATCAAAATGGCCACTATTCTTGGCAGATAATATCTGCTGACCGTCCAAAATCCGAGGGCACTAGTCCTCGAACCCCTGTCGGGCAAGTGAACTGCTTTTTCGGAACGTACACGGTAGACGAGAAGACGAAGACTTATACCGTTCACATCGAGCGTTGTACGTTCCCGCAATGGGATGGAACCGACGGCACCAATAACCTTGCGATGCCCACGGAAAACGAATTGAACATTACTACAACGAAGCCTATTCCGGATCCGACGATGGGAGCCTTCGTTCCCCATATAAATTTTAAACGCGCGAAGTAGATTTAATAATTATGGCCGATCAGGTAAATGCGGTCGGCAATGAGGTAGGTGCAACAGGAAAATGGAATGTAACTTATCAAGAACAGGGGCCGGCGTTGCTATACAAGCCGACAGCCCGCTGTTAGTGGGCTTTGTCCGTGAGGGCGATATCCCCTCCAGTCTTACTCAGCTGCTCTCCATGGCCATGAGCCCCAAATGCCTTCCTTTTCCAGATTGCTAATTCTCATTGAGGCCGAACCTAGTCGCAGGACGCAGAATCTCGCTAGTGGCTCCTGTCAAGCTGCGAATGTCGGAAGAATCAACATCAGAACTAATATGAAAAGCCAAACTCTAAAGCTATTAGCGGTCTTTCTTGTGGTGACCTTGTGGATCATTAGAAATGACGCCTCTGACCAAAGTAACGGTCCTGCCCTCGGCCCCGAAACTGATACTCTTTACGTCGGTGACGGAGGCGACAATACCGTGAAAAGTTTTAACGCTAAGAGCGGCACAAATGATAAAGGCAAAACTTTCGTCCCGGAAACGGACCCGCAATTCCCGCTGAGCGGCCCTTCTATATTTGGTCTCGTGGTAGCAGGCGGCGAACTTATCGTCGTCAATCAGAATAATGGGACGAAGTTCTCGTGGGACATACAACAGTTCCTTCTCAGAACCGCGAAATTCGCGGGGTTTCTGGTTGAAAAAGACGATCCCAACGCACCCTTCATACCGCACGCAACCGTTTTACTCAACAGTGTTCTTTACGTTTCCAATACTACTGGCAACAACGCGGACAGGGCTGACCCGGGCGCGATCTACGTCTTTGCCGGAAATAGTGATTTTCTCGGCAAGCTGGCTCCGCCGCCATACCTCCCAAATCTTGCTAAACGATTCTTTCCACGCCGCATGGTCTTGAATCCTCGCGACGGCCTCCTCTATGTCTCCAATTGTCCCAATCTGACACTAGACGCGGGTGCCGGCAACGGCGGCCAAGTGCTCAAGTTCGACCCGAACACTCTGCAATTCAAAGGTGTCTTTATAGACGATACCGGCGGCATTGGCGGCCTGAATCGCCCAGATGGGCTGGTTTTTGGGCCGAACGGGAATCTTTATGTTACGAGTTTTCGTTTTAATTCGAACCCAATAGATCCAGCGGCAGTGGATTCCATCCGAGCATACGATCGCTTCGGCAGATTCCTTGAGAGCATCCTGCTCTACGACAGAGGTGAACCTCGCGCCTTTGCTCAGGCGATATTGTTCGGCCCGGATGGAAATCTCTTCGTTCCTATTAGCGGAGGTGGACCATCGACCGGTGAAATTCGCCAGTACGACGTTCGTGCAAAGAAATATGACATCTTCGTGAAAGGAGGCATTTTGGTATCCCCGCAATACTTGACGTTCGGCAGAACCGATTCGGCCACACTTGCGTACGGCTTGGATTGTAAGGCTTCGGACCACTAGATACCTCTTAGCCAAACCGCGGCAGCGGACCGGATCCGGGTGGAAGTGTTGCAACTTTGCAGTCACCCCATGGTAGGCTGGCCGGATGCTCCTCTTGGCGTCTTCGGTTTGCAATCTATTCAAATGGCGCCAGTTTGGCGGCTCCGAGGCATAACATCAGTTAACCTGTTCTAATCTAAAAATAGCGCCTGACCAAGAAACTCAGGTGCAAATCCGCCGCTCTCCCTGCCCTGCCTACTCGCATGCAACCTTGTCCACCTGTCGACTGGCTTGGCAGCGATGAACGGGACGTGCTACTTTTCCGCGCATGAGCACGCTCTCCGAAATTCAAGCCGCCGTGGACAAACTGCCCCATCCGGAACAGGAGATCCTGCTCGAACACCTCGCCCGAAAACTCGGGGCGCGCCCAACGATAACGGAGGGATCGCGGGTGCAACGCGAACGCTGGCTCCAAAAGCTCGACCGACTGCGGCACCGCGGAGCTACTGGCAAGACGGGTGTCCCACTGCAGGAGATCCTCGACGACATCCGCACTGAGCGTTGCTGATGAGCTATTGGGATTCTTCAGCGCTGGTAAAGCTTTACGTGCAGGAGTCGGATTCCACGGAATTCCGCGAGTTGGCTGTAAACGCAAGCCGTGTGGCGACTGGGTCGCTTACGCGGCATGAGATGCGGACCGTGTTTAGGCGCCGGGAGGCGGAAGGCGTTCTCCCGAGCGGCGAAGCTGCCGCGCTCTATGACGAGTTGACTGCGGATATTGCAGCAGCCGACATCGTGATTCAACCGGAGACGGCGGATATGGAACGAGAATTTGGCACGGTGCTTGAGGCGTGCTTTTCGCAAAAACCGCCGACCTTTATCCGCACCAACGACGCGCTGCATCTCGCTTCGGCGAAAGTCGCGGGAGAGCTAGAATTTATCACGGCGGATGTGAGGCAGCGCTCGGCGGCGCTGCTGAGGGGATTCACAGTGCTACCTTAGTACGCTTTTCGTGTCTTTCTCGAAGGCTATCTAGTGTACCGTTCGACGGAATCCATCGGCCGACCCGTGGCCACAGCTGCTGCCCGTTCACATCTTCGGATTAACATCCACTCGAACGTTGAATAAGTGTTATCCCCGCTCGCGGAACCTGAAGATGCCGAGGAAGCGAATGGTCACCTTAAATCGTATTAACTCGTTTTACTTCCAGTACCCGGCAGGACTCGAACCCGAAACCCTGGGATCCGAAGTCACACAGAACGTCGATCTGTTGACCCGATAGTGGACTCCGTTTTTATCACTCAAGGTATCGGTTCAGGAATTCGCCCCGGATATGCCCAGCCAAGGCAGCGTATTTCGCAAGGGCTGCCGCGTTCTCGAGGGGTGATGTCGAATTTTATGGTGAGGAGGGGTGAGCGGATTGTGAACGCCTAGCCGTGGGGCCTGAGGGATATCGAGACGGAAACCTTCCCGACGGGGCGTAGTGTCGGGAGTCGCGAGGGTTTTCCCGCCAGGGGAATGGCGATGCGGGGAACGTTTCAACCTGTAAGAAAAGGTCGATTCTTAGGAGATCGGAGCTTCGGGAGCTTTTTCTTGAGCGTCACAGGCTCGTTCTGGCAAAATCCCGACTCGTGAAAGCGCCACTTGACTCGACGGCTGGCGGCCGGCCCAATTTCCGCACGACCCAGTGGGGGCTGGTGGTAACCGCTTCTGCTGACGGCGACGCGGAAGCTCGGATTGCCTTGGAGGAGCTCTATCGTCTTTATTGCTATCCGGTTTACGCCTTCACCCGCCGACGCGGCTACGGGCGCCAAGACGCACAGGACTTGACGCAGGATTTCTTCGTCCACCTGTTGGAGAAAGGCGCCTTGGGACGGGCCGATCCGCAGCGGGGCAGGTTCCGCAACTTTCTACTGGGCGCATTGGATCATTTCCTAGCCAATGCCGCCGAACGCGCCAGATCGGCCAAACGGGGTGGCGGCTGCCAGTGGGTGTTTTTGGATGACGACGCCGCGGAGGATCGTTACCAGCTTGCGGCGCCTGAAGGGATGACGGCCGAGAAAATCTTTGCGGCGCGCTGGGCCGCCGCGCTAGTCGAAGCAACCTTTGCCCGGCTTCGTGAAGAGCTGGAATCAGAGGGCAAGGGACATCTGTTCGAAGCGCTCCAAGGTTTCATTGTCGGCGGGAAAGACGCTTCTTACCAACAAGTCGCCGATGCACTAAGTTTGACCTTGGGAGCGCTAAAAACGGCCATCCACCGCCTTCGAGGGCGCTATCGAACGTTGTTGCGCGAAGAAGTGGCTCGCACGGTCGCCACCCCTGTAGAGGTCGACGAGGAACTTCGCTTTCTTCGAGCCGCACTGAGGGCATAGGACTGCAATCTGCGCGTAAACCACAATGAGTGCTTCGACCGAAAAATCCCACCAGAGCTGTCCAAGCTGCGGGGCATTGCTTGAATGTGGCAAACATTTTGCCGGCCAGTGTCTTGCCTGCTTATTGGATCCGATATGGGAAGAGCAGGAAGTTCCGACGGCAAGCGCGGAGCGCTTGGGTCACTACCAAGTAGCTACCCACACCGACGGCACTCCCATGGAGTTGGGTCGTGGTGCCATGGGTGTCACTTACAAGGCGTTCGACGTCGATCTGCACTGCCCCGTGACTCTGAAAGTCATCAGCGAGCGATATCTCGAGGATGAATCGGCGCGACATCGTTTTTTGCGCGAAGCTCGCTCGGCAGCGAGCGTTCGTCATCCGAATGTTGCCTCGGTTTTCCACCTAGGCAAAACCGGTCGAGAACTACTTCTACGCGATGGAGTTTGTCGAGGGAGAAACGCTGGAGAATCTCATCAAACGCTTCGGCCGGCTCGAAATAAAGGTGGCGCTCGAAATCGCGACGCAGGTCGCGGCCGGTTTGGCTGCGATCCACAAGCGGAAGCTCGTTCATCGAGACATCAAACCGAGTAATATCATGGTGAGCTTGGAGGAGGGAGGCCCTGTGATCGCAAAGATCATCGACCTTGGGCTGGCGAAGCCCGCACCTGACGCAGGGCCTGCTGAAGCTGCGATTTCAGCTCCCGGAGCTTTTGCAGGTACTCCGGAGTTCGCTAGTCCGGAGCAGTTCGCCGGAATTGGCGTCGACATCCGCTCGGATCTCTACTCGCTTGGTGTAATGCTCTGGACGATGCTCGTCGGGCAGGCGCCTTTCAGGGGTTCCTCCGCAGAGGTAATGTATCAGCAACAGCATGCACCGTTGCCGCTCGACCGGCTTGGAGTTGTTCCGCAGCCAGTCATTGTTCTCATTGAGGTACTGCTCGAGAAAGACCCCCGGGAGCGTTTTCGGGATCCGGTCGAACTTCTGCATGCGATACCGACCATCACAGGCGCTATCGACGCACGACGCAGAATCACTCGTCAAAATCTAAAGGAGGCGCCCTCTACCACTTCGCGAATCAGAACTCGCAAGTCGCCGGCAAGACTTGCGCCCGAGAAGATTTCCCTGGCCAGACTACCCGTTACCGGAAGTGATGTTTTTGGTCGAGAAGGGGATATCGCTTTTCTGGATCGTGCATGGGCAAACAAGGATGTCAACGTCGTTACGATTGTGGCGTGGGGCGGAGTCGGAAAATCAACGCTGGTCAATCATTGGCTCCGACGAATGGCCGCTGAACAGTATCGTTCTGCGCAACTCGTATTTGGCTGGTCTTTCTACAGACAGGGCAGCAGCGGCGACACTTCGTCTGCCGATGAATTTCTCGACGCCGCTTTGACTTGGTTTGGCGATCAAGATCCACGGCTCGGAACAGCATGGGAGAAGGGCGAACGATTGGCGAAACTCACCGCATGTCGTCGAACATTATTGGTTCTGGACGGCCTGGAGCCGCTCCAAAATCCCCCGGGTGCACAAGAAGGGCGGTTACGGGACCCGTCCCTTCAGGCATTGTTGCGAGAGCTTGCTGCTTTCAATATGGGTCTGTGCGTGATTACCACGCGGTTGCCGGTTGCAGATCTGTCGGATTACGAGGGTAGGTCAGCTCTCCGTCGTGACCTGGAACATCTATCCAGCGATGCTGGAGCACAGCTGCTTCGAGCGCTGGGCGCAAAGGGAGACGAAGCGGAGTTGCGCAGCGCCAGCGATGAGTTCAGCGGCCATTGTCTGGCGCTGACGCTGTTGGGCAGCTATCTGACCGATGCGTACAACGGAGACATTCGTTCCCGTAACGAAGTGTCGGGACATCTTGCGCGCGACGTACGACAGGGAGCCCACGCCCGGAAAGTGATGAAATCTTACCAAACCTGGTTTGGTGAAGGTCCTGAGCTGTCGGTTCTGCGCATGTTAGGCCTCTTTGATCGCCCAGCTGAGGAAAGGGCGATTGCAGCGCTTCTAAAACCGCCGGCGATTCCGGGCCTGACAGAGTCGTTAACGAATTTGAGCCCGACTGAATCGCGGACGATTCTTAGCCAGACTAAGAAGAGCACGACTTCTGGCTGGGGAAGATCCTCACAATCCGGGCGATACCGATACCCATCCTTTGATTCGTGAGTACTACGGTGAACAATTGCGAGCCGAACGACCCGAGGCTTGGAAGGAATGCAACAAGCGACTTTTTAACTATTATCGAGCGCTTGCGTCGCAGCTCCCGGACAGTTTCGCGGAAATGGAGCCACTTTTCTTAGCAGCAATTTGCGGCTGCAACGCCGGTCTGTTTCGAGAGGCTCTGCATGAAGTTTATATTCCGAGGATTCAGCGTGGGGATGTCCATTTTGCGGCTAACGTTCTTGGAGCAACAGGGCCATTGCTGTTGGTCTTAGGTCAATTTTTCGAACGCGGGCGCTGGGGCTCGCTGATCGAAACGGCTATCGATGGACAACGTCTCACGGAAGAAGACCAGCTCTTCCTCCTCATGCAGGCGGGGCTATATCTAACCGCCACGCGAGGATTTGGAGCTCCCGAGACCCGAATTTGTTACGAACGCGCCGAGCCCTTGTCTCATTCGGTGAATCGTCCCCGGCTCCTGTTTATGGAACTGCTGGGTCAAATTCGCTATACACTTCATAGTGACAAGATGTCTGCTGCAATGCAGATTGCCGAACGACTTCATGCGCTGGCGAGGGAACAGAATGACGCAGGGCTCATGCTAGCTGCACACCAAGTTTTCGCGGCCATTTATTACTTTTGGGGCAAGTTCGGCTCCGCGCGGAAGGAGGCCAGGCTTGGTATTCGGCTCTGGCGCTCGGGAAGAGTCCGGTCTCCTGTTGCGGAAGAGATCCAATCGCCGGTCGTCAACTGTCTGATTTATGAAGCCATGTCCGACTGGCATTTCGGAGAGACCGCCTCTTGCCACGCCCTGATGGACGAAGCGATTTCAATAGCAAAGGAACTGAAGGATACGAACGCATTAGTCCTGGCGCTAGTTTTTGCAGCGAGTCTCGCTTTCCTTGAGCGCAATCCTGCTAAAGTGGATCAATTGGCGTCGGATTTGGTTGAACTCTCTACGCGGCATAATTTTGTGCATTGGCTGGCGATAGGAGCTATTTCGCGCGGTTGGGCGCGCAGCGCGTCCGGGAACACCGGGGAAGGTATTCCGCGGATCGAGCAGGGAATACGAGATCTTCGGGCAACCGACACGATGCTGGACCTGACAGCTTTTCTACCACTAAAGGCTGATGCATTACATCTAGCGAATCGTACCTCTGAAGCTCTCGAGGCGATCAACGAGGCGGTAGGAATTGCTGAAAAATTTGAACACGGCTATTGCAGCGCCGAACTGCACCGGATGCGCGGAGTGTTTTTCGCCGCCTTGGGTGCCGAGGAGCTCCGAGTCGAGGCTTCATTTCGCGAAGCTGTAACAATCGCAAAGGAACAGAAATCGGTTTCGCTTGAGAAACGCGCTGAAGCTACCTACGCGGAATATCGCAGACAAAAAGAGCCAGGGCGGTGCAATCTCCGATTAGCCTAAAACGGAAATAGAATCCGAACCGTCGGAGCCAGGAGCTATTCTGAGCCCGCTGTCGAAAGTCAAGCCTGCGGGAGAACCTTCTCTGAATACGACGAGTTAGGTTTTCCCATCTCCAAGCGCTCTCGCCCATAGCGCTCCTGGCTCCTTTTTGCGTTTTCTTGAAACTTCCTGCGCAATTTTCCGGAGAACAAGATGTGCAGACAATTCAGAGCGATTACCACCCAATCCAGGGTTTCGCTCGTATGTAGGCGACAAAGAAATTCCGAAAAATGGACCATAAAAATGAACACAATAAATCGACGTAGTGCGCTCCCGTTTGCCGCTATGGTGGCGCTGATGTTTCTGGCCGTTGCCCTGCAGACGCTCGCCCAGCCAAAAGAAGGGACAGTTGATCCCCAAACCAAAACTCAACTTGATGCACTGAATCAAAAATATGTTACCTCCATCCAGAGTAATGACGCAGCTCAGATGGGCACTGTCTTTACTAAAGATGCGGTGCTTGTCACCAACAAGGGACCGCTCCACGGGCAAGCAGAGATTGAAACCTATTTCGGAGACTTATTCAAAAATGTCCACGTCATTGAACACTGGGTCCAGGCGGACCCCACTGCGGTGCTGGTTCTGGCTCCCGATAAGATGTCGTGCAATGGCAACTGGTGTATGACTTTTGAATTGCCAGATGGCAAGCGGGTGGCGGAGGAGGGTTTCTGGTCAGCAGTGGAAGTCAAGGATGGGGATACCTGGAAACACCGACTGTTGACCTTCAACGTGATTCCGAAATAGCTTAACCACCGGCTTGTCGTAGGACGCAACCAACAGATGCGCCAGCCCCCGCGTACTGACCTGGACCTACAACCTAACTTCCCAAAACCGCTCCTTCCTCCCATGAATAAAACCACGCTGCGCGAAATGTTTGGATGCGAAACGAAGATTCAGATTCCCCGATCGATTTGGTTGCAAACCGAGTAAATACAGGTTGGATGGAATGCCTTATCACCCTTCCAATGCTCCGCTCCACCAGTTTTTAAGGGCAATCCTGCGAAAGCATGACATCGGGCATCAAATCCACTATGGTAGACACAGATTCGAGAATATGAGCTCAGGTGACCCTCAGCCCGTTGCCGACGTTAGCCGAAGAGAACTTCTGAAAAGGGGAGGAAAGGTTGCCGCAGCTGCAGCGGTATCATCAGTTTTCTCACCGTTTGTTTTTACTGGAAAAGCAGCCGCGACAAAAACACTCTCATTCTGGCAGTTCTATGCGCCCTCCAGAGAGTTGGGTATTCAAAGCAAATGGTTTGAAGACTGTGTCAAAGGTTGGAATGAGACCCACGATGTGAAGGTCGAGCTGCAGTTTGTCCCAGCTCAAGAATATATACGTGGATCCAAGCTACAGACGGCTTTCGCCGCGGGTCAGGGTCCTGATATTTTCATAATCAGCCCCGCGGACTTTCTTCGTTACTACAATGGTGGCGTTCTGGTCGACCTCACCTCTTACGTCGAGGACGCCGCGAAAAAGGACTTTTTCCCAAACGTGATGGAAACCCGGATCGTTGATGAAAAGATCTATGGAATCCCGTTCGACGTTGTACCCTTGGCGATGTTTTACAGCATCAAGGCATTCGAGGAGGCTGGACTTTCGGAGAGCGATATCCCGAAAACCTGGGATCAGTTCATCGAAATCGCGCACAAGCTGACCAAAGGGGACCGATTTGGCTGCCTGTTCGAAACTGCACCGGGTTACTACCAGAACTTCACCTGGTACCCGTTTATGTGGCAAGGAGGTGGCGATATCGCCACGCCAGACGGAAAACACAGCGGCTTTGCATCGCCGGCTACCGTTCAGGCTCTGAAGTTCTGGCAAGACACCATTCAGCAGAATGTCGCTCCGCGCAACGTCTTGGGCCACGATGCCGGAGACGTCGTAGGAAATTTGGTTTCAGGTTTCTGTGCCATGCAAAATCTGGGCATCTGGGGCGTTAGCGCCTTGCGGGATAACGCTAAGGATTTCCAATATGGCGTCTTCCCGTATCCCTTACCTCCCAACGGTCAGCAAAGAACGATTTGCGGTGGATGGGCCTTCGTCGCCAATGCGAAGGGCAAAAATCCCGAGGAAGCGGCAAAGTTCTGTGTTTGGGCAGTGGGTTCCATGCAGGACGATTCCATTCAAAGAGTCGTTGATTGGTGTACCAAGGCGAACGGTGGCGTTTCGCCGCGAAAATCGGCTTTGGAGAAAGGGACCGCCGAAGGAGGGTACAGCAGCGCCCCGATGAAGTTATTTAAGGACTTGGTAGTCCTGACCGGTAGAAGTGAGCCTCGGGTTCCACCGGAGGTCTATAAAGTGGTCTCGGATACTATCCAAGCTTGCCAACTGAGTGGAGCTGATCCTAAGCAGGCAGCCGAGGAAGGATCCCAGGGAATCGAAAGCTTCCTCTCCGGATACACGGGCGCCCCGTTGCGTTGATGATCCTGGCCCGATGCGGCGGCGCCTGACCGCTTCCCAGAATCGACAGTCAATTTCACTAGCCCGCATATTTCACAGGCCGTCCGGGAATAGAATTTTATAACGCCCGGCCGAACGAAGAATGACCTCATCGACCAATCGAACAGCTGCGCCGGGAGGAGGTCGAGCGGGGCCTGACCTTCCACCCGCTGACAGGTTAAAAAACGCCCGCTCTCCGTCCAGGCCACGCCCCGATAGCAAACCGCTGGGCTTACGCGTATTTCGCAAAGTGGTGTATCTCCCTTAGATATCAGGGTGCAGCGCGATTGTGATGAGCGGGTTGGAGCTTCGGCTCTTCCTCAGGTTCGCTGGAGCTTAAATGCGACGCTCACGATGCACGGGTTAATCGAAGATTCAAAGTGCAATTCAGCAGGAAGGGTAGCAAGAAGCCATCCAGCAGACAGGTGGACAATGCGATTTCCTTGGAATAAAGGACTTCGTCGCCCCTAGGAAAAGTGGCTAAGCACGGTGTTTTTCTATACCCAGCACGAGCGTAAAAAGAAACGTAAGTCGCTGATAATAAGGCATGCACCGCGTTGGAATCGAACCAACAACCCAGTGATTAAGAGTCACTTGCTCTGCCAATTGAGCTAGCGGTGCGTTGCGGGAAGGACGCAGAAAATAGCCTTGGGGAGCCAATAATCAAGTAAGAAGGCAGAAGGATGAAGGCAGAAGTAATAAATTTGCCTATTTCGCTTTGGCTCGCTTGATGACTGTAACGAAGATTGCGGTCAATTCGTCGCATTCTTGCTGGAGGTCGCAAACCTTCTCCGCTTCTAAAATTTCGGCATCCACAAGGAGCTCCAGCCAATAGGCAGATTCGTCGAGTTCGCGCAGGCAATCGCCACACTTTGCGATAAACTCGGCTTTGCTCCGTGCACGAGACGCTTCGCGGTAGTTTGCACCAACAGACGTTCCGGAACGCACCAGCTGTCTCCCCAAGATTTGCGCCTCGCTACTCTTGGGCAGCGAACCGAACATCCCGACGACCCGCAGGGCAAATTTCTTCGTCCTACGCTGCAGATCGGTCTGTTCCTTCAGCTACTCTCCTTCCTCTAGCAGCAAACTTCTGCCTTCTTAATTCTGCCTTCTGCCTTCTAACTTCTCCCTTCAGGCGCCGAGCAACTCGGCGACGAGTGACTTTTCCTCGAGAAGCTCGGCGACGGACGCGCTGATCTTTTCCTGGCTGAAGGCGTTAAGGGAGACGCCTTGGACGACTTCGCGACCGGCGGTTCCGACGGTGCGGATAGGGAAAGAACTGAGCAGGCCTGGCTCGACACCGTAACTTCCATCAGAACAGATTCCGACGCTGTACCAGTCGCCTTCCGGGGTGGGAGTGACAAGTGAACGGACGGTGTCGACAACGGCGTTCGCGGCGGAAGCAGCGGACGAAGCTCCCCTCGCCTTGATGATCGTTGCGCCACGCTGCTGAACGATGGGTATAAAGACATTTTTGAGCCAGTCGTCATCGGTGATCACGGAAGGGACATCTTTGCCCTGGATCTTTGCATTGAAGAAGTCGGGGTATTGCGTCGAGGAATGGTTCCCCCAGATGGCAAGGTTGGTGACATCTGTGACATGCACACCGGCCTTTATTGCCAGTTGCGATTTTGCACGGTTCTCGTCCAACCGGGTCATGGCGAACCAGCGCTCGGAAGGAATCCCTTTCGCATTGTTCATCGCGATAAGACAATTGGTGTTACAAGGGTTGCCGACTACCAGAACACGGGCATCGGGGGCGGCGTTCTTTTCGATGGCTTTCCCTTGCCCAGTAAAGATTCTGCCGTTGATCCCGAGCAGATCTTTGCGTTCCATCCCCTGTTTTCGAGGCACGCTGCCGACCAGCAACGCCCAGTTGACGCCGCGAAACCCTTCATTCAGGTCGGCTGTTGGCGTGATTTTCGTGATCATTGGGAACGCGCAGTCTTCGAGTTCCATGACAACGCCCTCGAGCGCTTTGAGTGCCTCGGGGATTTCGATTAGTTTCAATTCCACCGGTTGATCCGGGCCGAACATGGAACCGGATGCGATTCGAAACAGAAGGGAATATCCGATCTGGCCGGCGGCCCCGGTCACAGCAACTTTCACAGGGGATTTCATAGATTTAGGAACTATGGAGGGTTGAGGTTCCGGGTTCAAGGCGCTTGGCGCGCAGCGCCTGGGAGGTTCGGGTTCGAAGTTTGGAGTTCGGTGGTGGGCCAAGAGCAGAGGAGTGCGCAGAGGAACGGAAGAGGGCACAGAGGATTGAATTAACCACAAGGCGCAGAGGACACAGAGATTCGGAATTTTTGGGGTACGACTGTCCGGACCAGAGCGATATCGCGTTGAACTCACCGGAATCATCTCGAACGTCTGAAACGTAATAGGATTGCCTTTCCGCCCTGAGTTCGATTGGCTTCCAAGGCTTCCCAGCCTCAGAATGGAAGCCCATTTAGTTTCGCCGGTCGGTGACGGTTTATAAATTTTGATAGTGCTCGGGGGCGACCGATCCGCGCCAATGCCATTAAATCAATATACCCGGCTCCGCATTCTAGCGTCCCGCAGGGACGCTGCACATCATATCGCTAAGACCCGGCGTTGAAACGCCGGGCTACTATCGTTCGTCCCTTGTGGTTGATTAAATTCTCTGTGTCCTCTGTGCCTCCGTGGTGAATCCCCCCTTCTCCGTGGTGCATCCTCTCTTCTCACACGAATCGCGCAAGCACGGTGGAATAAATGAGGAGACGGGTGACTTCGCGACGAAATCCTTGTTCGAGGACGGTGCGGTAGGATTCGAGTTGGGGGAGATATTTTTCGCGGAGGGATTGGGCGAATTCTGAGTCGGATTGCCCTGATATTTTCTGGTTGGTTTTCCAGTCGATAATCCAGATTTCTTTTGATCGTGTTCCGATGACGAGATCGATGACGCCTTCCATCCATTGCGCGTCGTTGATAGGATGAGAGAAGGCGATTTCGGGTCGGAACCATTCGCCGGCGGCAAGAAGCTCGCGAATCTCCAAAGAGCTCATGAATTCTGCAGTCTCTTGAACGGCGCGTTCAGCAAACGGGAGAGTCAGATCAATGGTTCGTGCGTGCTGGAGTTGGTCTGCTAACGGTGATTGCCAAGGGAATCGTTCGATCCAGAGATGCCACCAACGGCCATAATGATAGCTGCCCTGTTCGATCGCTTCCTCTTCGGTAAACTGGTTCTCCGGCTGGTCGTCGTCTTTGGCTAGGGCATGGGGACGGATCAGTTCAGGGATTTGATGGGAACGTTTCGCTGCAAGCGCGTCGTCGGTGCCTTCAAACGGGAGATCGCTCTGTTCGTAGCGAGATTCAGAAAAGGCCACAGCCGCCAACGGCAAGGGCGTTTCGACGACCGGGATTTGGTCGAGGTTGAACCCGGAGGCAGCCTGGAACGAGTCTCTTGCTTCTTTGTACGCCATTGCAGGAAACAGCAGTGCGTGCCGGGCTCGAGTCAGCGTGACGTAGAGTAAGCGCCGGTTCACAGCCTGAATGACGGCATCATTTTTGGTCTCCGCTTTCTCCTGTTCTGCGCTTCGACTTGCCGAGTTCCAGATCACTCGCTGAAGCGATCCTCGCTCAACCAAGCTGGGATACCCCGGGGTTCGCACCGGAGTGATGCTTCGACCGAACCCGAGCGGAATCACGATGTCCCATTCCAATCCTTTGGCAGAATAACTCGTGATCAATTCGATGGCGTCCGCTGTGCCAGCTTGTATTTCTGCTGGCTCGTCCAGCCGTGACAGGAGTTCGTCGAGCCAGGCGTGCAGGGTCAGGTTGTTGATGTCGGCGTTAAAGGCGCGGTGGCGGATGCCATCGAGATCAGCCGGGTCGCGGCCTACGACATGAAGCCGTGATTCGAGGCGACAATCGCTGATGATTTGCTCGACCAGACGCGCAAGCGTGATCGATTTGTCCTCGGCAACGATTGTTTCGAGATCTTTCAGAACGTTGATCGCTTCTGACAGTTCTGGACTGATCTCTCGCGGGTCGTGCCGCCAAAGGGCAAGCGCCGTGTCCGCGACCGCAAAGATTTCCCGAAGTACTCCGAACCGCTCAAATGTGTCCCAAGGGTTTGCTAGCGTGTACAAAACGGAAACTGGCCAGGTGAACGCAGGAACTTCAGTCCATTTGATCTTCTGGTTTCGATAAACAAATGGAAGCGACTTTTTCCGGAGTTGATCGGCACAGATCGAAAGCCATTCGTGCCGAGGCGCAATGATCGTCAACTGGCTCCAGGAACGAATCCCGAGCCCGGTCTTGCGTTGATCGCTCAGCCATTCGGCGAGAGCTTGGGATTCCTCTTGAAATATCTCCTCGACAGGTCTGTTTGTGCCGGGAACGGAGGGTGAAATCTGAATCCGGCCGTTGTAACCGGGACCAGCATCCATGTCTGCCAGAAGATCGTCGTATCGCAGCTCTGTGTCGCTTGTCTCAGCATTTTGAAAAATCCGATTGACGGTTTCGACGACAGATTGTTCGCATCGCCTCGTGCGTTGGAAACGGAGAAGATCGCCCGTCCCGCCTTTGCGGAATGCTTCGTTCAAATCGCGATAAAACTCCGGTGTTGCTCGCTCGTAAATCGATTGGCGCGGGTCACCAACCATGCTGAACCGCCCCGGTCCTGGTCCGGCGCCGCTTGTCGTGAGCCAGCTACCGATCCCCTCTCCAACCGGCCGCGTGATTTCAATCAGGATCTCGAACATCGATCGCCCGGTATCCTGCGCTTCATCAAGGATGACGCTGTGCTTACGTTCCCTGAGCCGATCGAGAATTGGCTGGTGTTCGAGTAATCGACGGCAGAGCATGATTTGGTCGTCAAAACTGACGATGCCCTGGCGATGACACTCTTGTTGAAATTTTAGAGCGATCTCGCTTGCGATCGATAACGTGGCTTCTTCGAGCCAGGTCACGAGCGGCTCGAGAACGCTTGAGCAGGCTTCAGCCAGGCCTCCCGCCTTGGTGTGCGCGTTCGGAACGACAAGCCCAGATCGATTCTTTTCCAGGTGAGTTTTAAACTTCCCGAAATCGCTCAAAATCTGCTCTTTGCGTTTCAAGCTCCGTGTGTGTACGACGCAATTTTCGATAGGTGCGAGGTCAATGGACGGCGCCGAAACGGACAAAACGGGCCGGAGCATCGGTTGGGAGATTTGAGCCGCCAGATCCAGAATCTCCTGCCAGGTGCAAAATCTCAAAATCTCGGAGACGAGCGGGTTCCCGGTGAACGCCCCGCTGAACTCCGGGTTACTAACGAATTCGGTCCAAAGACGCTTACGAACCGGATCGGTGGGTGTAATGAGCCGGTCCGGCAACCGCAGGTGCGTTTGATGTTCCCGGAGCAATCGAATGCAGAAGCTGTGAATCGTTCCAAAAAAGGTGAGCTCCAAACGTTGCAGAACAGCTCTCGCAGATGCGCTCTTGAGCGTTTGCAACAAGGTGGAGCGAACTCGGCGCTTGAATTCGTGCGCAGCGTTGTTGGTATAGGTCACTACGACGAGGCGCGGCAACAAATCGTCGGGACGCCTTTTGGCGATCGTCACGATTCGATCGACGACGGCGCGCGTTTTGCCGGCTCCCGCGCTTGCGATCACGGAAAAATTTCTGGCGATATCGCGGCAGAAAAGTTCCCGCGCCGCCTGGTCTGTGATGTTTAGTTCCACGTCAGCTCGAGTTTACGCTCCAGAACAGCGGCATCGATCGGCAACGTCGCAATCGGGAGTTTCTCGGTCTGCTCCCATTTTTCCGAGGGCCGCCTCCCAAAATTTTTATCCGTCTGCAGACGCGCGAGCCGGCTGATTAGCTCGGCGAGTGCTTCGTCTGGCGGCAGGTTGAGCCATCTCAAGCGGTCGGGTTTTATCACCAGAATTTCTGTTCCCTGTGCACCGTTCAATTCCGCCAGGATTCGGTACCCGAGGAATTGCAGATTTTCTCCGCGTTCGGAGTCAAAGCGCTGGATTCGCTTGGAGGTCTTGAAATCGCAGATGATTGGGTTGGCCGATTCGAGGTCCTGCATGTTCGAGAGGATCAGGTCTGTTCGTCCTTCCAGCTTAAGGTCACCAGTTGCAGTCGATAGTGTGCCGGTCAATGTCGCTTCGGAGTGGTACCATTGGTTCTCCTCAAAGCGCGCGCTGACCTGTTCCAGCATTTGCGTCGCGAACATGGATGCTTTGTTGAGAATCGATTCCCACCAGAGGTCGACGCCATGCGGCATCAGGTCCTTTCGCATCCGGGCTGCCGCGATCTCCATTGCATGCAAAAATTGCATGCAAGACTCCTCTTTTGTCCATTTTGCGGATGAATCAAGCGGCCTAAACTGGCCGGATCCGGCAAATCCCCGTTGGAGCAAACGATGTGTGAGACGTCCCACTGTCATGGATGCCGACCGGGTGAATCTGCGATCAAATTCCCGCTCACATCCGAATATCAACCGGAACGCAAAGGTTCCAGGTGTTTTAAAGACCGTTTCCAACTCTGACGGATGCCATTCGCGGGTTGGAAAGTTGATTCCTTTAAAGCTAAGAAAATACGCGTCAAACGGTGTATCCGGATCAGACCTGGCCGCGCAGATTTTTGCGAATCTCGCAGTCACTTCTTCCGGAGAATGTACCGGCTCCGAGCGTACACGCGACGTCTTGGCTTTCAGGAACTCCGCAGCGAATGTCGCCAGATTGTTTGGGACCAGTTCGATACCTTTTTCGTCCTGTTCCTGCCGGGCGAGAACCAGATGCATTTTTGCAGAATACGCCAGCTGCAGGTAACGTTCTTCCTGTGCTGCGCGCTGCTCAGAAGCGGTCGGAATAATAAACCGTTGCGAGCGAAGCTGGATCTTCAATTCGTCTGATAACAGTGGGTTTGGAGCCGGAGACCGGGGCCATGCATCCGCAACGGAATCGGCGAGGATGACGCAATCCCAGGAGGTTCCATGCGCTTTTAAGGCAGTGGCAACGCAGACTTTCGAATAGCGATGATCGGACTCGGGATGCGGTTCCCGAACCCGGGCCGATAGCGAGCGGATAACAAACTGCAGGAACAGCTGCGAAGCCAACAGGCGCCCTTCAATCACGGGCCCTAAGTCGTTCAAGAGCTGTTGTTCCCCGGAAAAATGGACCGGTGCAAACGCTGCACTATGCCTGCTTGTCACAACCGAAATCCGGTCCAAAATAGACCGCCAAAGCCGGGATAACTCTGCGCATGTCGCTTTTTCCGGGAGCGGTTGAAGGGCTTCCTCCAGATCAATTAACCATGGGAAATTCTCCCTTAATTCATCTGTGATCAGCAAGGCGACAGAACGGGATTGACGGATTTCAAAGGATCGAATCAGTGCACCTCGAAATGAACGATAGAATTTCTGGGAACGGATCAAGAATTGTATGATGCGTAAAAATTCTTCGGGGGTGCGATCGCGAAAGAGGAACTGAGCGACAGCAATCTGCACCTCCGCCGCGCGTGGGAGAGCCCTTCTTTCTCGTACTTCGTCCGCGACCGCAATGCCGCGAGCAATCAAGGCCTGCACGACGGCGTTTCCTGTCGGTGAGTTTTCCGAGACCACGACAAGAACCGACTGAGCCTTTTCCGTCAAAGCTTTCGTTACCCGACGCACAATCCCGTTCACCTGGTCACACCATCGTTTGCCGATCATGATTTCCGGAAGAACGACACGTCGCGACCCGGTGCCTCCCTGCCAATATCCGAGGAAATCTTCGAACCGACGTGATGCTTCTCCAATCGGACAAACGCTCGCTTCGGTTTGCAGCGCGTTTTCCAAGACAGTAATCCAATTGAACCCAAGTTCTTCTTTGCCAAGCGGTTGCGCGATCCAGAAAACCGATTGGGTCGCCCTGTTTGCAGCGGACAAAAGAAGGGGGAGTTCGCGGATGTTGTCCGCATCAAGCCCGAAGAATCCAACACGCAGATTTTTCTGAAGTGTCACCCGATCGAGAAGCAACGAATCAAGCCGCGCAGTCCAATAGGGTGAAGATATGATTTCCCCGATCGTCGCTTGCAACGGTTCCGGGACTTCGAGCAGCGTGCACACCGTCTCCAGCCCGAGTTGCTTGAGGGCTCCGGAGGCACCCAACAGGTCAAGCGCGTTTAAGAGATTTCCGGTGCCGGTGTAACCTGGGGCCACTTCGGCAGCTGCCGAGTCAATAAGAAGCTGCACGACTTCGCGCCCGAGAGATTGCTCCGGCAGCCCGCAAAGGCCCGCCAAATACCGGCGCAATCGTCGGCGATCAAACACCTGGATGCCAAAGAGCGATTTGTTCCGGGAAAGCGCCATGCGACGGATCCAGGACGCCTGAAAATAGGAACCGGCGACCAGCCAGGTCTCTTCTCCCTCCAGACTTGCGCGAGAGCGTTGATCCAGCCAGTTGGCAAGGCTTGATTCCCAGGCGTCTTCAACATGGTTGTAGAGGTGGATTCGGGTCATCGAAATGCGGTGGCGGACAGTTGCATGGAATGGAGGAATTGACCACCGGGGGGTCGGGAGTACGGAGTTCGGAGGGCGTTTGGCGGAGCGATGAGTTTTGCAGGGATTTTTATGGCGTCAATCGTGCGCGTGATGACGGTCGAATAAATCCCAAAACCAATTTTAACTAATTAGTCGCCGATACGCCGATACCGCGTCCCTGCGGTTGCGGCTTCCAACTTCGCTAAAGCTACGTCGGACAGGGCCGCCGCGCCGTGCCTCTGTGGCGAACCCTTCCCGGGAGTGAACAGGCGGGACGCCAATCGAAGACAGGCTGAAAGCCAATTTTACTTTAAACTCCGAAACGCTCTGGCGTTTTCCCCGCGTCCACGTCCCTCGAGCAAGTTCAACGCGCCAGCCCTCCAGTCCGGACAGCATGACCTCAAAAAATCCGAAACTCTGTGCCTTTGCGGTGAATCCGACTCTCTGCGCCCTCCTCTCCCCGCCTCTAGGGTGAACCCTTCCCGGGAATGAACAGGCGGGACGCCAATCGAAGACAGGCTGAAAGCCAATTTTACTTTAAGCTCCGAAACGTTCTGGCGTTTTCCCCGCGTCCACGTCCCTCGAGCAAGTTCAACGCGCCAGCGCTCCAGTCCGGACAGCATGACCCAAAATATCCGAAACTCTGTGCTCTCTGTGCCTCTGTGGTGAATCCGATTCTCTGCGCCCTCCTCCCTGTCTCCGTGGGGCAAGACGTTGGGATCGAATAGATTATTGAATCTTAATGTTGCGTTAATTGATTACCATTTCTGCGGCCTTATACAGATAGTATGCAAGGTATTCAAAGATCATCTTTCACGGATGGCTCGGTGCTTACTAACGGCACGCACCTTGCATCAGAATCTAATATTATCTCTAAAATCGAACTTACCTATCACACTATGAAAAAGCCCATCTCTCTGGTTTTAATGTCTTTAGCGGTTGCATCGACTGCATTGGCTGGTGGCTGTACGACAACGCCTACCGCGGCTCAAAAGAACGCGAACAACTCCTACGTGCAAATCCAGCACAGGCAGTACAATACCGAGACACGGGGTTACGATCGTCCATGGCCATTTGGTCCTGAATCGACTGTTCAATAATCCATGCAGTTAACAGCCCTGGATGTTGCTCAAGCAATGTTCGACGACCGGAGTGCCTAATAGAACAACTGAGAAGTTTAGATAATCATTTATCGTTAGGCAACTCCGGCAACAATAGAAGCAGTGCAAAAGTCTTCGTTATTTCTAAGGTTAACCGCGTCGTACGATTGGCTCTTGATGGTACTAGCGGTCGCATTTGCAGCGTACACCTATAAGTGCTTTGACTGCTTCCTCACGATTGGGGTGCAAAATGCATTGGCGCTCAAAGCCGACCAGACCAGCGCCACCTTTGCGCACACGGGGCAAATATTGGCACCTAAAGTGATAAAGACTCCCGAATTGGGTGACATCCTCGTGACTGTCCATCCTACCGGCGATGGGCCGATTGACTTTGAAAAACCGACTACTCCAAGTTTGACGACAATAAAGACGCATCGGGATTCAGAAGCGCCGGACGTCGCAGCGACCAGCCAGAGGAACGAAGCGAGCGATAGCCAATATCTCATCGCGACCGCCCCTTTCCGTGTCGGATCGCAAAAGTACATTGTCGATGTCCGGACGCCCAGACGACCAAGCCGGACTGTTTTGCACAGTGCGCTACCGCTACTGCCAGTCGGATTGAGCGTCGCGTTTCTGGTAGCGAGTGTTGGCAGCTGGCTTCTAATTAGACGGGCGCTTGCTCCGGTTCAGAGGCTGCATATGGCAGCGAAATCCCTGCCGGTCGCCGATTCAGATCGGCCCTTCGAACCTGCCGATGCCCGAACTCAAATTGAAAAACTTTGTGTTGTGGCAGACGAAATGATCGGGCGCGTTGAAAAGACGTTCGAGATTGGCACCAGTTTCCCATGGGAAGCGATCCACAAGAGCAGCAATCGAGTCGCAAACGCGCGCGGTGAACTCGAGAGTGTCGTCGGACAGACTCGATTGACGGCGGAAAACGGGCGCCGGCTTTCGCGTCTTTTGGTAGAAACCGAGCGACTCTGCGAAATCGCGGGGAATCTATCGACAACGGCCAACCAAGAATCCGTTCAACTTCGAACTGCGCGGCTGAGACATTATCTGGGTGGATTCGCGGGCGTAGCCGGAGAGCGGGTTTGCAAGCTCACAAAAAAATTGGCAACCGAACTCGTTGTTGAAGCGCGGACCCTATCGGGGAAGGGTCGCCGGGTTCAGTGGTGACCCGGAAAGAACCGATTTGTCCGTCAAATCCAACATTTTATCAGGACTCAAATTGAGAAAGGCTTAGATTTGTTATCGTTGAGTCAAGCTGAAAATCAAACAAAACCGATTAATTCTAGAAAATGCGACTCCTAGTTGTAGAAGACGAAGAAAAGGTTGTCCGGTTCGTGACTCTTGGTCTGAAAGCGGAACGATTCGCGGTGGATGATGCAAGGGACGGGCGTATCGGACTGCAGATGGCTTTGGAAACATCGTATGATCTTCTGATTGTGGATCTCATGCTTCCTGAGATAAGCGGGACAGAGTTGATCTCCAGGTTACGGCGCCATAACACCACGGTGCCAATCATTGTACTGACGGCGCGTGATGCGGTGGACGATAAGGTGAGCAACTTTGAAGCGGGAGCGGACGACTACCTCACCAAGCCGTTTTCGTTCGCCGAATTGCTTGTTCGAATCAAGGCGTTGCTACGGCGTGGACAAGCCAATCACTCCAATACGGTTCGGGTTTCAAGCCTGGAGATCGACAGGATGAATCACCACGTCAAGCGAAACGGCGTTACGATCCGACTTACCTCGAAAGAATATTCTCTGCTGGAGTATCTCGCAGCAAACGCCGGGCGGGTGCTATCCAGGACGATGATCATGGAACATGTCTGGGACCAGAGTTTCGAAGGACTTACCAACATTGTCGACGTTTACATCAGACAACTGCGCACAAAGATCGATGAACCGTTTCATCAGAAGCTTATTCACACCGTTCGCAGCGTCGGTTACACACTTAGCGACGAATTCCAGACCTAGAAAAAGTGTTCGATCACGACTGGCCGACCTTGGAGGAGAACCTTGAAATCGCAGAACATTTCGGACGAGGAGCTAACCGGATCCAAATTTCGGTCCGGATTATTCAGGCGATTCGAGGTCTTCCTGCTATTGGTGCTAACAGGCGTTCTGACCTTGCTATCGACGGGATGCGCAATTACTGGAGTACCGAGTGGCCGGCCAACAACAAGGATCTCGGATCCAGAACAGAATTTTTACGAACCTCCGAGGAGCCCGCAATTCAACACCGCAACCGACCAATGAAGGCAGCGAGTCCTGGCGTACTTTCAGACCGATGAGCGACCAAAGCGGCGCATGAACATCCGTTCCATCCGATTCAGACTTACCGCGTGGTATAGCGCCTTATTAGTGGCTTTGGGGTTAGCCTTTGGAGCTTACTGCTATTTCCGTCTGGACCACTTTCTTTCCCTTTATTTAAGGGAGTTCTTTTCCCATCGTGCGGAGCGTATCGCCGAATCCCTGCTAACAAATGTTGAACAAAAAGGGGAAACGTATTTCGACAGTGAAATCGAATCCAGATATGCACCCGAAACGTTTGATCGATTCATGCGCGTCACTACCGCCGAGGGCAAAGTCGTTTACATCTCCAATGAGCCGAACGATCAAAGTTTCGATCCTGCGAAGATTTCGCTCCCTTCCACTAGCATTACCCACAAAACGACTCGTGTAGAGCGCGTTGGAAAAATCGATCTTTTAATCGTTTCTTTCCCGTGTGCAACCAAGGACCAGAAATATATCATCGAAGTCGGCGGATCCGATTCCGAGACCAAAGCAGTCCTGCACAATTTCCTGGTCGCGATGCTAATCGGATTATTCGTCGTGTTGGCAGTCGCCAACTGGGGGGATCATTGGTCATTAAATGGGCTCTCTCGCCGGTTAAAGAGATCACAGCGACCGCTCGAAATATCACGTTGAATCGCCTGCACAAGCGCCTTCCGGTGTTTGAGACAGGTGACGAAATCGCGAGTTTGTCCAAGACACTGAATGAAATGATTGGCAGGCTGGATGAATCCTTTCAAAGCGTGAATCGTTTTACTGCAGATGCCTCTCATGAATTGCGAACGCCGTTAACGATTATCCATGGAGAACTGGAAACTACATTGTTGAAGAACAGCCTTTCCGACAATGTACGGGCAACGATGTACAGCCTGATCGAAGAAACTGAGCATCTATCCAAAATCGTCCAGTGTCTCCTGTCGCTCTCTCGATTGGACTCCGGAGGCGCTCAGATGGAGCATGTCAAAGTAAACCTGTCTGAGATCGTCACCACGACGGTGGATCAGATGGGACCATTGGCCGACGAGAAAAAAGTGAGGCTAACATCCGATATGGAAGGAGATGTGGAAGTCGAAGGCGACCGAGTTCGCCTGAGGCAGGTTGCGGTCAATCTTCTGGACAACGCCATCAAATTCACTCCTGAGGGCGGGGCGATCAATGTCGGGGTAAATGTCTCCGCGCACCGGGCCCGATTGGAAATTTCTGACACCGGCCCTGGAATCCCGGAACAGGATTTGCCACACGTTTTTGACCGTTTTTTTCGATCGAGCGAGGTTCGGCTCGGAATGATTGACGGGACCGGGTTAGGCCTCTCCATCGTTCAATCGATCTGCACGGCTCATGGCGGTATTGTGAAGGCTGAGAATCGGTCCACCGGCGGGTGCCGAATCATTGTCCAACTTCCGCTGGCGTAAAAAACTTAATCTTGAGCACCGAAGCTGTGCGGGCGCGTTGGAAAGGTTTCATGCTTGCGTGGGTGGGTTCCAATCTCTGGTCCAACGGCACCATACCGGTCGCGCTTACAGCGCTCATTTTTTTTTATAAAACTTTCCAGGGATTCGATCTCGCGAAGCCATATTGGAAATCGGATCGGCGCTGCATGCGCGTTGGAAAAGGTCGTTCTCCGGTAGTGCTTCCAATCTCAAATCTCGCTCTGGAGCCCTACGCTTACCTGCGCTTCGCCGGTACGATTCCGGTGAATACTTGTCCTTGGCCCCGATAGGCTAGTAGACCGACTTCATAGTCCAGCGAGGCGCGATCGATTTCGTAGTCGTATTTCGCCGATGCGGCTGCGATTTCGGCTTGCAAGGCATTTAATTGTGCCTGACTAAATTCGATGATCGAGGTTTGGCCGGCCTTATACTGTGCCTGAGCCAGGTCGAGGGCTTGGTCGGCCGTGGAAGCAAGGGTATCGGCAACATCAATATTCTTCAGTGCAGTGAACGCGTTATACCAGGATGCGTTCACTTCTTTTACCACCTGATCTTCTTCGTCCTGGAGAGACTTCTGTGCGGCCTGCGCTTTGAGACTCGCTTCTCGCTGGCGGGCCGAGAGTAATCCACCGGTAAAGAGCGGGACTTCAAGATCAATTCCGGCAGCAGCGTAGTTACCCTGGACGTCGGAGTCCCCAATGGTTGTCCTTCCAAAACTTCCTAAAAGATCAACGTGTGGCAGCCTGGCCGCTTTTTCGGCAGCGGTGAGTCGTTGGGCGCTGCTGACTTCGTCCCGAAGCGCCATCACTTCAGGGCGGATTTGCAAGGCTTCCTCAATCAAAGTGCCGACCTTTTCATCGGTGAACTTCTGTGCCGGTTGATCGTTCAGCGAGAACTGGTGAACGGCGCTGTAGCCCATCGCATTGGATAGTTCGGCATTTGCAATTTCAACAGCGTTCTCGGCCTCAAGTACCAGTTGTTTGGCTTGTTCGAGGTTCGAGCGGGCATAGGTCACGTCAAGGTCCGATTTCAATTTACTCGTCGCAAGGGCATTGATCTCGTCGTAGTCGATCTGCCTTGAGGCGACTGTCTCATTCGCAACCCGCAACAGCGCACGCGCTTTCAGAAGATTGAAGTAAGCTCTGTCCACGTTCAGCAGAACCAGCGCTCTTTGTTGTTGCTCACGTTGCGCTTCCGAGAGCGCCTGATAATTTGCCGCTTCGGTCAGGTTCAGCGTCTTACCGAAGTCGAACAACATCTGACTCACGTTAATCCCATCCGATTGCCGGCTCAGGATGGTAGGATTATTCAGACCGCCCGACGCGCCAATCCGGACATTCGTCCGATTTGCTCCAACCGCTATAACGTCTCCAACGATCTGCGGGAAAAACCCGGATCGCTCTTCGACAGTGACCTGTTTTGCGGCTTGAGCGGTGAACATCGCCTGTCCGAGTGAAGGCGCCTGCCGTAACGCGATTGTTTCGGCCTGGTTCAGGGTAATGTTGCTCGGCACAGCGCTCTGCACGGTTTGGTGCGTAATACCCGAAGATCTTTTGAGAGTCACCTCAGCATGGATGCTGCAGGTTAAGGAGCAGAACGCCAAAGCGAAGCCTGCAATACCATTGAACCGGAATGTCTTATCCACTGAAAATAAGCTTTCGGCGGTTAATGCGTCGCCGTCAACTCGGGCTGACGAACCTGTGACCTGGGCGCAACTTTGCGTTTGCGGTAAACGAGCAGGACAGCCGAGGGAACGATAAATACTGTCAAGGCCACCGATGCAAGCAACCCGCCGATGATGGCACGTGCCAGCGGCGCATAGGATTCGCTGCCGGCTTCCAGGGCCAAAGCCATCGGAATCAACCCGATCACAGTTGCCAGGGAGGTCATCAAAATAGGGCGAAGCCGAACACGAACCGCGAACTGCACAGCTTCCCTCAGATCCATGCCGTCGTCTACAAGGCGGTGTGTAAACTCGACGATCAAAATGCTATTGGAAACCACAATGCCAACCATCATCACGAGTCCCATCAACGACATGATATTCAACGTGGTCCCGGTCGTAGTCAGAATTAGCAAGACACCAGCCACCCCAGGTGGAACTGCCAATAGAATCAGAAATGGGTCCACAAACGAACGGAATTGCGCGACCAGGACCAAGTAGACTAATACCAGAGAAAGAATTAACCCGAACCCAAAAGATTGGAACGACGTCCACATTGGATCTACGATTCCGTGGATGCTGATTCGCACATCGCTTGGCGCCCCTTTTTTAACCTGATCCACAATATTCTGCACCTCGGAAGCAACGTGGCTCAGTTCCTCGCCTTTGGTCGAAACGTAGAGATCGACCACTCTGAAAAGCTTGTAATGATCTACCTCCGTCGGCGACTCGATTAGCTTCAGGTTCGCGACATTCCCCAGAGCCGTCGTATTTTGTTGTTTCGATGAACGGATGGGCAGGTTCTTGAGGTCTTCCAGGGATCGGATCGTATTGTCCGGGAACTGGACTGTTAGCATATAGAGATTACCGCTCTTAGGATCAACCCAATAGCTAGGCGATATCACCCCATCCGATGTCAAAGAAGTAATGATATTACTCACGACTTCATGCTCGTCCATCCCCATCTCCTGAGCGTAATAGCGATTGATCTGGATTTGAAGCGACGGGGCATCCACATCCTCAGGAATATAGGTGTCTGCGACCCCGGGTTGTTGGCTAACACGATCGCGGAGAGTTGCAGCGATCTTCGCGTCCTCTTTCAAGTTGTTCCCGCTCACCTGAATGTCGATCGGTGCCGGCAAACCCTGGTTGAGGATGGCGTCGACCAGTCCGCCTGTCTGGAAATAGGTGGAGAGCTCAGGCAATTCCTTTTGCATCGCCGCTCGCACCCGGTTGATGTACGTGTAGCTGCCCACCGTGTGTCCGTCATTCAGGCTAACCTGCACGTAGGCCGTGTGGGTGGAAGAATTCGTCGTGTAAATCGCCGATAAATCAGGTGTTACTCCAATATTCGAGACGATCAGCCGGAGATCGTGAGGCGAAACAATCTTTCTGATCAAATTCTCGGTTTTCGCCACTTCCTGCTCCGTTATCTCGACCCTGGTACCCGTTGCCGCCTTAAGGTTGATAATAAACTGACCGGGATCGGTTCTTGGAAAATAAGCCAGGCCCAGTGCTGGCAACAAGGCAAAGCTGAGGCAGAACAGCCCCAGGATGGCAATCACGGTCGCAGCAGGACGAGCAAGTGCAAACCCTTGCACACGATCAAAGCGGTCCAGGAAGGCATGGAAACGGCGATTAAACGACCAGTTGAACCGTGCCCACCAGCCTTTTGGCGGTTCCTGATGACCGTTCGCGGATGTTTCATGCACCGCGTGCGCCTTGATTAACTTCGCACAGAAAAGGGGCACAACTGTCATCGCGACGAAATACGACGCGAAAAGTGAAAGCACGACGGACGAAGCCAACGCTGTGAAGAGAAACTGGCTTACACCTGAGAGGAAGGTGACAGGAAAAAAGACGATAGCCGTTGTCAGAGTCGCGGCCAGGACGGCCAACGAGACTTCCTTTCCGCCATTCTCCGCAGCGACCTCCGGCGATTCTCCCATTTCCATATGACGGAAGATATTCTCCAGGACGATCACCGAGTTATCGATCAACCGGGAAAAGGCCAATGCCAGTCCGCCCAGGATCATTGCGTTAATCGAACTGCCGCCCGAATAAAGGGCCAAAAAGGCGGTCAATGCGGACAAAGGAATGGAAAGAAAGACCGCAAGTGTCGCTCGCGCGTTGCCGAGAAATATCAAGATCATGAGACCGGTCAGCACCAGACCGATCAACCCTTCATGAATCAGATTTTCGATGGCTGTCTTAACGAATACAGACTGATCGAAAACGACGTTCGTTCGTAAGCTCGACGGTATATCCCTGAGATTATTAACAGCGTCCCTAATACCGTTCACCACAGCGATGGTATTTGCGTCAGCCCCTGACTTGAGAACCGGGATATAGACTGATCGTTGGCCGTTCACGCGAACGATATTCGTCTGGATCGCCGCATCGTCTGCAGCATGGCCGACATCGGCAACCAGTACCGGGCGGCCATTCACCATCTTCAGTGGAACCTGGTTGATCTTGTCCACGTTGCTCAACTGACTATTCGTATAAAGATTGTAATCGAACGGACCGATCTTCACGTCGCCGGCAGGCAGAATGAGATTAGAATTGTTAATCTTGTCCACCACATCCATCGCGCTCAGTTGATATGCCTGAAGTTTAAGCGGATCGACGTAGACCTGTATCTGTCGGACCTTGCCGCCAAAAGGCTGCGGCACCGATGAACCCGGGGTGCTTGCGACCTGGTTTCGCACGTTGTACTGGGCGAGATCGTGAAGCGTTGCCTGGTTCAAACCTTGTCCGCGCAGCGTAATGAGGCATACCGGCAAACTGGAGGCATCGAATTTTAAAACCACTGGGGGCAACGTTCCAGGAGGCAATCGCCGCAGATTCGCCATCGCGAGGTTTGAGATCGCGGTGACATCACTATCTGCATTTGTACCGGGATGGAAAAAGACCTTGATCAAACTAACTCCCGGCAAGGAACGCGACTGGATATGATCAATGCCGCTCGCCAGGGTAAAAAAGCGTTCATAAGTCCCGGTTATATCATTCTCGATATCTTCGGGCGGCATCCCCGAATAAAAAGTCGCCACGACCACCACCGGTATGTTGATCGGCGGAAAAAGATCCACAGGCATCCGGACGAGACTGCTTGTCCCCACCACGCCGATCACGAGACAGAGAACAATGATGAGATACGGGTAGCGAATAGCGAAACGTGACATAACAAAATTCAACTAACAGCAGGCACTACTGCACCAAAGTGCGAGACCGGCCCACTAGTCTCCAGAATTTTTTTGATGGTTAAACCGCTTCTCCTCGACCAGATGTGCGAGTTTGGCCATGGAAAATTCCTCTGACTGACAAAAGCGGGCTAACTCTTTTTCGCGCGCTCTTAACTTCTCGGCTATTTCCGGTATTTTAGTCGCAAGGCTAAGGGGAACATTGACGATGCCGTTCACATCCCCATGAATCAGATCGCCAGGATTGATGCGGACTCCGGCAATGTTTACCGGTGTCCCAGCCTCCACCAGATGGACATAGCCATGTGACACCGAAAACCCGCAGGCGAACGCCGGAAGCCCGAGCTTTTCAAAATGATTAACACCGCGGATTGCGCCGTTGGTAATGACTCCCCTGCACCCAAGCGCCTTTAAAATCGGACCCTGCGTCTTCCCGATGAGTGCTCCCCGGCCCGGTTTGGAGTCGATATCCTGGACGACGACAATCTTTGGTGTCGTCGACTCTTCTATGTGGGCCCAAGTCATCCGATCCAGGTAGAAATCGGCTTTCATCGGCGGCACGCTGGACTTGACTTTGAAGGTGTATGCAAATCCCACCATCGGCGCGAACTGCGGGAAGAAGCAGCGGATGGTTGAATCGTTGAATCCTTCGTTCGGTAACCGGACCGAAAACGTTTCGATTGCGTCAGCGACTGTACAAGAATCGAACTCGGAAAGTCTGATAAGAATATCGAGCGGTATTTCTGGTGACATAGAGGATCAGTCGTTCTGCGCTAATTCTATCTTGGGAAGATCGATAAACTTGGGCGTTACCTTTTCGCCGGGATCTAATCCAGAGCGATTGCCGACCACCACCGGATCCCCTTCCTGCAGGCCGCTGACTACTTCGGCTTCATCTGCCGTCCGGATTCCCACTTTGACCTTTCGCTCTTCCAAACGGCCATCCTTCGCCAGGACCAGAACGGTCGGGTTATCACCAATTGTCAGCGCCTGCAGAGGCACCGCCAACGCCTGGTTTGCGACCTGCAATGGAAGCTTTACATAGGCGTACATGCCGGCCTTGATGACGCCTTTCGGATTCTCTACGTCGACCTCAGTCGTCATCGTCCTGGTTGATGTGTTGATCAGCCACGCATAGCGGGTGATCGTTCCGACGAAGCTCCGGTCAAGAGCCGGCACGGTTATATCGACTTTACTGCCGTTTTCGATCAGCGGCGTCTGAGCCTCCGGCACTGGGAATCTGAGCCGCAACAGGTCATCCTGAGCCAGCTCAACCAGTGGGAGCGATTGCGTGTCCGAGGAAGTGCCGGCTTGAATAAGCGAACCAAGGTCCGCAAACCTCTTCGTGATGATTCCGTCAAATGGAGCTGTGATCCTTTCGTAGGCGGCAAGTGTGTTTAATCGTCCGAGTTCGGCCTGCGCCTCGTCACGATGCTGTTGCGCCGCTCCGAGGGCTCCGAGGGCGGCGACCTCTTTGGACTTGGCGGTGTCGAGATCCTGTTGAGCAACCAAGTTCGGATGCGCTTTAGCGACATCGGCGAGCCGCTGATAAATCAGCTGCAAGTTGCTGTAGTCCGCCTGAGCCTTGTCAATCTCCTGCTCAGTCGCAGAAAGGTTAGCTTTTCCTTTATTGATGTTGTCCTGCAATTCCGGAATCTCCAGCGTTGCAAGCAGATCGCCCTGTTTAACCCGGTCTCCGATATCGACCCTGATCAATTTGACGTAGCCGGAGACCTTCGCGTGCACCTGGATATCTTGATAAGGGATAAATTCAGCCTGCAGCGTGACATCGTTCCGCAGGTTTTCGCGGACGGTCTTCACAACCGGGACAACTCTCGATTCGACGGCGTTTGCCGCTTTATCAGGCTTCGGCTGCGACGCAACGCTCCAAACCCCACAGCATAATCCGAGAAGGAGGAGGGTCAGGATCAGGAGTCGAGGGAGTTTCGACAGCCGCCCTTTTTTCGGATTCATAGGCGTCGTCACTGGAGTCTTCGTATCTGTCTCGTTCATTTGCAGTCGGATTACTCTTTGGCCGTCTTGACTTTGTCCGAACAGGAAGAGAAACGGCCGCATGAAACAAGTTCATTCGCAACGGCAACGAATCAATTAACGGTTCATTAAGAATTCATAATTTTGGCGCCTGAGCTGTCATTGTTAGTGCAGTCGTCCTTGAGGACTCCGAGATATAGACAGCTACACGTTATGGGCCCAATGCGGCTTATTGGGCGCATGGGCATATACGACTTTGAATTCGACCGGTTTTCAGTCGGCGACTAGATATTTGGAGATGATCGTCTCTGCGCGTTCTCGAGCCGTTGTGTAGTGCGATTGGAAATCTTGCTGATTCTCGAACCCCATACGGATCGATAGGAGACGAAGCTCATCGGGAGCGGATGGAAGTTGTGAGACAGATTTGTTCGAGACGCGGCGCAAAATTGATTCTACGCGCCTCAAAAGCCGGTAGGTCGCCCGCAAATCCCTGGCTTCGTCCGGGCCCAGAATGCCGGTTAGTTTCTCGATTGCCTGAAGCGTGTTGGGTTCGCGCAGCTGGTGCTTCATCTGGAGAGATTGAACGAGAAATTCGATGCCGATCAGACCCCCCTTGCCGGTTTTGAAAAAGAGGCTGTCCTCCCCTTTTGCGCGTTCCTTCACAATCCGGCGATACATCCGACCAATCTCCTCTTCGACCGCAACCTGTTCGGTGCGGCGTCTCCAGATATCGTCGATTGTCGCTTCCAGTGTTTCGCTTTCCGATCCGTATACAGCACGGGCCTTCGTTAACGCCTGCACCTCCCAGAATTGTGCACGTTTCTCGAAATACTCCTGGTAAGCCGCCAGCCGCGTCACCAGAACACCTTTCTCGCCGTCTGGCCGCAGCCGGCTGTCCAACGGATAAACCGATCCTTCAGCCATCCTGGCGCCCATTGATTGGATCAATTGGGCGCCTGCTGCGATGTCGTTTCCGATGAAAACGATATCGAGATCGGCTCCGTAAAGAAGTTCGGATCCGCCAAATTTGCCGAGCGCCAGGACGGTGAGCGCATTCGGATTCGGTAACTGCCGGCAGCAATACTCAAGACAGGCCTCCGCCAGATTGGTCATCTCCAACTGCAGGTCTTCCGAGGAGGCAATATCCAGGATATCGCGCAACAGTATGCGGACGACAGCGCTCCGGCGAAACGCGCGTACCCATTCCAATGGAGGCAATTTTTCGTCGTTGTGCTTTAGCGCTTCCAGGAACCAATCCCGGGAGTGGATTTTCCCCAGACTCTGCCCACGAGTGATCTCTTCAATCAGGCGCGGACGACGGATTACCACGTCGCTAAATATGGCGCTCGAATCGAACAGTTTTACGAGTAGCTCGAGGAGTTTCGGATTTGCGAGTAACGTTTCAAAAAGCAGACCTCGAATTCCGTACGAATCGACAAATCGAACAAAGCGATTCAATGTCGAATCAGGGTCCGCGGCACCGGCACATGCCGCCAGCAATTCCGGTTCGAGTTTCGTGAAAAGCCGGCGCGTCCTCGGCGCTACATGGACGTCAGACGGACCGTCGCGCAACGCCTTGAGAGATCGCGATGCTCCTTCGGAATCGGTGAAAAATGAGAGATTCGGCTCCAATCGCCGCACGTTTCCATCCTTCAGCAACCGATCGAAAATTGCTCGAACAGCAGACGTGTGGGCGTATAGCACGCCGGCAAACGGTCCGGCTTCCCGAAATCCCAAAGTGCGCGCGATGGATGTCCACTCTTCAGGGCTAGCCGGCAATGTGTGTGTCTGTTGCTCGTTCTGGATCTGGAGCCGGTGCTCCACTGCGCGCAAGAAAATGTAAGCATCGCTCAGTTGCCGGACTTCCTCGGGCGGCAAAATGTTCAACTGTTTCAGGGCATCGAGTGTTTTGAGACTGTTTCGTTCCTGCAGAAATGCGTTTCTCGATCCATGCAGGAGTTGCATGGTTTGCAAAATAAATTCGATTTCGCGAATGCCACCATAACCGAGCTTTACATTTCGATGCAGATCGACGGCGCCCACAATGTCTCGTTCGATTCGCGATTTGACCACAACGATCTCTTCCATCAAATCGCTTGAAACTGTTCTTGGAAAAATAAACGGCTGGAGCCGCTGGTTGAATTCGTAGAGGAGTTCACGGTCGCCGGCAACGCCACGGGCTTTGATCAGAGCCATGCGCTCCCAAGTTTCGCCGTACCCGGCATAGTAGTTCTCCATGCTGCCCAGCGACCGGACAAGCGGTCCGTGCACGCCTTCCGGCCGGAGCCGCAAATCGATGCGAAACAGCGGGTCCGCAGTCACGGAGAAAGCCCGAATAATATTCTCAGCCAGACGCGTGAAGAATTGGTGATAGCTTAATCGCGGACTGATCTCCCCTTCTTCGCCATAGAAAAAGAGAACATCAATGTCGGAACTGTAGTTTAGTTCCGTACCGCCAAATTTACCCATCGCCAGAACGCAGAACCCTGTCTCAGGACGCCCAAAACGCCGGGCCAGATTTTCAAACCAGGTGGAGCAGACTTCGGAGACGCACTGTTCGGCCACTGCGGTGATATCTCGCGTGGTTTCCGCGAATCCCGCGAGCCCACTGATTTCGCGGAAAGCGATTCGAAGCATTTCCTGAGATTTCCAGAACCTCAAATCGCGAAATGAAAGATTCTCGCGATCAGCGTGCCATTTGGATCGAGTCGTCACTTTAGGATTCTGGACATCGGAATGGCATAACCACTCGAGCAGCGGCGGTTGACGACAAATTTTCTCAAGAGAGACCGGCGAAAAGGTCAGGAAGTTTAAAATCGCAGTCGCATGTTCCCGCGAATCGGCCAAAGCTCGGACAATGGCTGGACTTGTGGACGCAAGCCTTTCCCAGACCCTGGCAGTAGCAGGAGGATCCCAGAGATTTTCAGCGAATTGGGTAGGAAGGCTCTCGGCCATCGAGAAAGAGTCTAGCCAAAACAAGTATCTCGCACAGATTGTTTATCGTCGGTTACGCTTGACTTCTTGTGGATCGGCTCTGCTTTGCAGATATTTTTGCGGAGGGAAAAATTTACTTGGCAACGTTCCAGCATTCAAAATGGAATGACACGCGTATGTCCATGCGTTACACCGCGTGAGAATGATTGCGTTGGTTGCCCTTGTCGACCCGGCAATTCGCCGTTAACTGTACGTCTTGGCGTTTTCTTCGGCTTTGTGAAACGGATTATTAAGGTAGCGCTTCTGGCAGTGGCCGCTCTTGGCAGTCTAGCCGGACTGGGTCTGTTGGCGGTTAATCTCTTTCTCCAGTCTGCAGATACGCAGACATGGTTCAAAGAAGTCGTCAGCGAAAATCTGGGATACCCGGTCTCGGTTTTCCGCACCAGCTTTGATCCATGGACTGGCCTTCATTTCCAGGGTGTCAATGTCCAGGAACCCTCGGTCAATTATCCGATGGTCCAAGTGCAGGATCTTTGGATCCAGTGCGATTTGTTGCCGCTTCTGAAGCGCAGACTTATTATTCGACAAGTCTTCCTGAGTGGTGCGCAAATCCGGATTGTGACGGCAGAACATTTGAAGCAGGAGCCTGAGATAGTCAACGCGGCCCCTGTTCCGGTACCGTCACCTTCCCAGCCTGAGAATGATTCGGCCACCGCAGAGAACGGTGTTCCAGAGAAAGCCGGGGCCGAAAAGCCGGTCATTAAGGAAGAAATCCCGGTTCCAGCAAACTTCGCCGTCGACATCCGCAAACTCAAAGTCCGGCATACGACGGTCGATCTGGTCGGTTCCGATGGCGAGGCAATTGCGACGCTGCGCGAAATCGAAGGTGCAATCCACGCCCACAAGAGTGAGTACGACGGAAGGATTCGGATCGAGTCGGTATCGGTTTCCAATTCGGTGAAGGTCGACAACATCTCCTCTCCCGTAAAGTTTTCGAATGGCGCCGTCGATTTGAGGGAGATTACGGCACACGTGTTGGGCGGTGAAATCCAGGGAAGTTTCCATGCAAATTTGAGCGTGCCGGAATTGCCTTACCGGGTTCGGTTGCAGTTGACTGGGGTTAACGTAAACGAGATCGCGGGACGGGCTGGCGGAATTCTTGATCGTGCCCACGGGACATTGAAGGGCAACTTTCAACTGGCAGGATTTATGAAAGATCCATCACTCGCCAAAGGGGGTGGCAGCCTCGAGATACAGACAGGTTACCTCGATCAATTCCCGATGTTGAAAGAGCTCGGGCGCTGGACCCAGATCGACGAATTGCAACGGCTCGACCTTGAGGAAGCGCACTCCAATTTCAGTGTGATTGGCCAGGACATCAAAGTGAACTCGCTCCGTCTTATCTCTAAAAACTGCGCAGTGAACTTGTCCGGGACCGTCGATGCCGGTCAGAAACTGGATCTCAATGGGCGTCTGACATTGAGTCAGTTCCTCACCCAAAAGATTCCGAGCGAGCTCGAAGACAATTTTGCGAAGCCCACCGACGGTGAAGGGAGTTACGTGGATTTTCAGGTCACTGGTTCGGTGTCCAAACCGCAGACCGATCTTGTGGATCGTATCATCGGCGATAGAGGCAAACTGATACGAAAGATCCTCCGGCTGGATCGCCGTGAGAAAGAACAAATTCCTGAGGGCGCGCCTCGGCCGGGTACGCCTGATAACGGGTGAGGCACACGGTGGGCAAATTCTTTTCGCATCGGACAGATTTTCAGTCGAAGAAATCAAAAAAAGCCGAATCTTCCTCCTTTCATCGAGGCCGCAACGTCGTACTCTTCCCGTTCTTAACGTATGCGAGTCATTGCCGGGTCCGCCGGCGGGATCCGGCTAACGGTTCCGCCGCACGATTTGCGTCCTTCGATGGACATGGTGCGCGAGGCTGCTTTCTCGGCGCTCGGCGATTTTGTATACGGCGCACAGGTACTCGATCTCTTTGCCGGGAGCGGTGCGTACGGGATTGAGGCTCTGAGCCGAGGCGCTGCGGAAACGGTTTTCGTGGATCATCATTCGAAAGCGATCGAAGCGATTCGAACCAATCTTTCGAAGGCGAGGCTCAGCGGCAAAGTGATTCGGGAAGATGTCTTTCGATTTCTCAAGAAAAATGGAGATCGATACCGGCTTGTGTTTGCGGATCCACCGTACAAGAAAGATGTCGGTGACCGTAATTATGTCGGGGAACTGCTGACGAACGAATCTCTGGCGACAACCGTTGAATCCAATGGCTTGCTTGTCCTGGAGCGAGCTCCTACCGATGAACCGGTCGTGTCACCCCATTGGGAGGTGACACGAGCCAAAAAATATGGGGCCACCGAGCTGCTATTCTGTATCCACAAAGAACTATCCGCTTGATGCTCTTACTCCTGTACAATCTGTTGCTCCCGATCGCACTGATCGTCACTTTCCCATTCTATCTGCGCCGGATGTTGAAACGTGGCGGTTACGCTAAAGGCTTTCTTCAACGTTTCGGCATTTACTCGCCGGAACTGAGAAAACGGTTTGCCGGCCAGGAATGGAGCTGGGTCCGAGCCGTCAGCGTCGGTGAAATCGGGATGGCGCTACGACTTGTCGAAGAACTCAAACGTCAATCACCCGATTTTCGCGCGGTGATCTCGACGACGACATCGACCGGCTACGCTCTTGGACAGCAGCGCCGTGAGAATCGGGACTGGATAGAGATCATCTACAATCCGGTCGATTTTTACCCGATTATTCAGCAATGCTGGAAAAGAGTCCGGCCGCGAGAAGCGATCCTGATCGACTCCGATCTCTGGCCTTCCTTTCTTGCGATTGCAAAATTGAATTGCTGCCCTGTTTATCTTGCCAATGCAAGGCTATCGCATCGATCGGAAAAGCGGTACACCGCTTTGCGCGCGATCACGCGACCCCTCTTCTGGGAAAATGTGACAACCTTGTTCGCGCAGGATCGGGAAGATGCTGCGCGATGGAAGCGAATCGGGTTCCCAGCCGAGCGGATCACAGTCACCGGAAGCGTCAAATATGATACCGAGGACTTGCCGAATGGTACGGTCTCCCGCTTTGCCGAGTGGCTCATAAGCCACGGAGTCGGAAGTGAACGCCCGGTGTTGCTCGGGGGCAGCCTGCATCGTGGCGAAGAAGAACTTCTTGTCTCCTCTTTCCGGACGCTCCAGGCGGAGTTTCCCGATCTTTTTCTGATCCTGGTCCCGAGACACGCGGAGCGCACACCCGAGATCGCGCAATTTCTACGGGTATCCAGTATACCGTTTACACTGCGTTCCGAGCCGGATTTCAAACAAAACCCTGCAATCCTCGTTGTGAACTCGACCGGGGAACTCCGTGACTGGTACGCAACCGCCACAGTCGTGGTTGTTGGAAAAAGCTTTTATGGGATTGGCGGCCAGAACCCGGTTGAACCGATCCTGGTCAGCAAACCGGTCGTCGTCGGGCCGCACATGGAAAATTTTCAATATATCGTCGATGCGCTGCGCAAAGCGGGTGGAATCGTCCAACTCCATTCCTCCGACGCGCTGTCTTCAGCAATCGCCGATCTGCTCCGGAACCGATCTGCCGCTGCCTCCCTCACCTCGCGCGCCTCGGCGGCCCTTGCGCAGCACCGAGGATCCATCCGTCGCACGGCAACTGCGGTTCTCTCGGGAAGGCGTGGGCCTTAGGGAGGGCCGTGTCGGCGTGTCGGCGTGTCGGCGTGTCGGCGTGTGCGTCGGCGTGTCGGCGTGTCGGCGTGTCGGCGTGTCGGCGTGTCGGCGTGTCGGCGTGTCGGCGTGTCGGAGTTCGGAGTTCGGAGTTCGGAGTTCGAAGAATGCGGTCGATATGAAAATTTCAAGGCTAAAGAGAGTGCCAGGCCGCTTGTGTCCTGGCTTGCCCGACGACTCGTCCGACATGGCTTTGGTGAAGTCGGGAGGGGCAACATGATAGTAGCCGGACGTTTCAACGTCGATGTCTCAGCAGGACCGATTTCATGTCGAGCACTTTTCTGTTGCGTACCCACTTCTTCCTGCCATATTCCGCTCTCCTCGAAAGACCCTATCGTCCAGCGGTTAGGACACCGCCCTTTCACGGCGGTGACACGGGTTCGAATCCCGTTAGGGTCGCCACTCGTAAGTAGCTTGCAATTCAGTACTTACTGATTGAACACAAGCGCTAATCAAAAGCTTGCAAACAGTGCCAATATGGCATCTTCTAGGGATGTACTACGGTAATTTACGGTAAGCCTCCTCCAGAATGGCTTCCTTCCTTGCACAAGACTGGACGTTGGAGAGTAACCATTCCTGCTAAATGGGCTGAAAATAACGGAAAGCAACGGGACAAGTACTTTGCCACCAAGGAAGACGCGGAGAAGTTCATTGATGACACCAAGAAGGAGCATCAAGAGCACGGCAGGCAATCTGTAACGGCAGAAGAACGAGCCTGGATCAACATTGCTCGTTCCAGGCTTGGCGATGTTAACAAGCTGATGGAGGTGCTGGATCATCGGGAGAGAACGGGTGCGCACATTCGGCCAATCACAGTTGCGGAAGCAGTTCAGAAATTCATTGCGTACAAAAAAGCCGAAAAACTGAACATGAAGGATGGATCGTGCAGAATCCGTTGGACAGATTGAAAGCACCAGAAGTTGGGACAGCATCAAAAGAAATTTACACTCGGTACATGGCGTCATCAGCGTCTGCAGCCATAAAAACAGTAGAGATCAAACCTAGGAACGAGAAACTGCGCTCCTAGAACAGAAATGAAGTGCAAAATGGTGAGGTGGTTAGGCCCGCCGTACTAGAGGTCCCTACCAGTGCAAAGTGCACGGAGGCGTAGCGATTCGAGCTTTTCGTACACTGTTCAATTTTTAATTTGAGTGGAAACGCGCCATTTTTTTGCATCTAGTAGTGCTTAAAAATGCAGCAGCGAAAGTTATAATGTAAATTTATTAGTAAAAACGCGATTAGAACAGTTAAGAGATATAGCGTTACCAATGTTTTCCGGATCAATTAGATGCGATGAATCGGTGAAGAGAAATTTTCAGAAGCTAGAACAACTAGAGTATTGCGATACTCTCAGTGCTGCTCATGAACGATTCGTGCGTAAATGGCTTAAGGAAGAGGATTCGAAGCGTAGCAAGGATGCTGTAGAAATCAGGCAGAAGCGCTAGAATCGGCTCCTGGAGCGTTCTAGAGGCATCCTTTGGGGTTCCGCGGATCTTGTCCGCCACTTTGGTGATTCCTGCCAACGGTTCAGTCATTGGCTTTGGTATGATTGCGTTCAAAGATTTTGTCTGTCATGGGGGATAGTAGGCCAACAACTAATTGATTCAATACATGCGGGGAGGCATGATTCACGCATGGAAGATCCCTTAGAGAATCTAAAATATGACGTTGAACGTCATGAAGACGCAGTTATCCAGGATTCAAGTGATATCGCTAGGTTAAAAGCCGACGTTTCAGAATTGATTGAGCTTCTTAAGTTGCTCAATATTTTCGTACACAGAACAACAGGCGGCAGAGCAGTTGATGAGGCTTCGGATGAATTTAGAAAAAGACTCCGCGCAATTCTTGAAAAGCATGGAATTCCTGAATGACCCCCAGACCTCTAGACCATCTGGATTTCGTTGCGATTGCTGAGCCTTTCAGGAGGAAGGAATTTACGGTAGAGCGGTCGAGGTATGTCAAATCCACATGATTGCCCGTCTCAAGAATCCAGTAGATCCGCTTTAAGGACTTTTGAAAAGGCTTGTGGGAATCAATGAATTGAGAATCAGATAAATAAGGCTTTCCATTCGCTTGTCTTTGGATCTTGGACCTCAATTCGGCATTTTCGGACGCAAGAGTAGCATTCCAGTCCAATCTCTTGTCCGAGTCATTTGCGAAGCTCTGAAGCCAGAGCCGGGCTTCAAATGCCTGCAGTCCCTGCATTTGATCTTGCCGATCGATTTTGAGTCTAAGATCGGGATACCTCAGCAAGAGTTCTCGCAAAGACTCCATGTGATTTCCTTTTCTATCGTTTCGCGATGGGAATTATGGCAAAAAGTGCCATTTTACTCAATCGTTTGACGCGATATCGGAGGTAAAAACTCATGAACGGAAAGTTGTCGCCAGAGCAGAGAGCCCATATTGCTTACCAGATCGAAAGGAATACGGCAGATATAGCGAGACTCCGTAAAGAAAACGCTGCTCTGCGAAAGAGGCTTTCAGACGACCGGAAGCTTTTTTATTTAGAGCGCAAAAAGCCTCGCGCGTCAGAATTGCACGATACAAGAGCCTGAGGTTATCAGCGGTTTTTTGAGGTCTTGAGACCGTATGCTTTTGTGGTGGAGTAAAGCTGGATTATTAAACTCCGAAACGTTCGCGCTTGTACTCAATTATTTCACGAGACTTGCGGATATCATCTTCGCTCAATGCTCCTCTTTCGTGTGCTTCTAGGTCGATTTCCCACATCACCAATGACGATTGAGGTTCGGAACTACGGTAAAAACAAATCTAGCGTGAAGGCGTTGA
>CAVZKG010000007.1:0-403925 GCA_963775805.1 uncultured Verrucomicrobiae bacterium
CGGTACAGCTCGCCCATCCGCCATATCCGGAAACTTCGATTCCCGTCAGGTTTTGCGAAGAACGGTGTCGAAATGGCGCCATCCGGGCCTTAGCCTCGAACAGACTGGCTTAAATGGCTGTCAAACAAAGTAATCATGAAATTATGACCCTCCCTAGATCTATAGTCTTAGGCGTAATCTCTGCACTGGCCTGCACTCTGTTTCTTTCTTCGTGCGCCGACTTAAAACTACCGCCCAACCAGCCTGCTTCAAGCCGGTACAGAAGGCCTGGATCAGGAGATTGCACCCTCCGGAAAACAGTGTCAGAACTGGCATTTTGGGCGTGATGGGTCGGGCTTTTGGACGGCGTCTTTCCATGGATCGCGAATCCATTGCCAAACCGCATTGGTCTGGCAAAACCGCCTCCTGTTTGATACACGGGCAAGCAATCCGGAAGAGAACCATCCATTCTATCATGAATCATCGAGTCATCGGAACAACGCTGCCTGTCCTCGAACTGCAATTGCAACCCGGCGAAAGTGTTCTTGCCGTATCCAGTCCATATCTTGTGAGTCCTGGCGAATCTGTGCAGGAAGCCGGAGCCGGTGCAATCATCGGTTCGGTCATTCGTGGGCTGACTCAGAAATAAGCGTCGACTAGCTAAGACGTGGCTGTCTGCACCTTGATACGACCACGCTCGATCAACCATGTCAATGATTCGAACACGGCCTCTAACGAACCGTAACGAGGCTGGTAATTCAGGAGTTTTCTGGCTTTTTCGATGCTGCAATTCGGCGAGTGCGCAATATGATCCCAAGTCGCACTCGCTTCCTCTTTTGAGACAGTCAACTTCCATTCATCCCATGAAGAGAATCGTAACTTGGGATGATGCCCAAACCATGCGGAGACGGCTTCTGCGTAGCCGCGCAGCGTGAGGGCCGCGGGCGAAACTACATGGAAGCTTTCGCCCAGGGCGACACTCCGATTTGCAACGGCCTGTGCGAAAGCCTGCGCAACATCATCCGCATGGACGTGGTGCACGGTCTCCATTCCGAGATTGGGCAAGCTGAGTTCGTCGCCATCTGCGAGGCGTTGAAAAACGTCCAGATTAAAATGTCCCGCTGGGTTCAGCGGCTCCCATCCCGGTCCGACAATGTGGCCTGGATGCAAGGTTGTTGCCGGGAAACCACTCAGACGCGCTTCCCGTTGCAGGTATTCTTCGATCGCGGCTTTTTGAATACCGTACTCACCGAACGGTCTGCGCGGAGTTTCTTCGGTCGTTGGAACCTGGAGACTTGGTCCATGGACCCAAACGGTGCCGCAATGGATAAAATGTTCAATCTGGCCCTTGAGTGCCGAGACCAACAACTCCGTGCTTTCCAAGGTGAAACTGATCAGGTCGATCACGACGTCGGGATGCAGGTCCCGGATCGCGTTTTCAAATTGCCCGGATTGTCCGTCTGTTGACCGATCCAACTCAATGCTTGTCACCCGGCTCCAAGCGCCATGTTTACGGTATGGAACGCGTTTGCTCCGGCTGACACTCAAAACTTCATGGCCGGCAAAAGCCAATCTTGGGACGAGGTATGTCCCGATGTGTCCGGTCCCGCCAATGACAACGACGCGCATATGGAGTGAAACATCGACGCCCAAATGTCCCGGTCAAGTTACGAAGAAAAGAAGCACGCCACACGCCGATACCGCATCGCGAGCACCCGGTGCACTGGCGGCGTCAGAGATCATCGGCGATGCTGCCGGATGCATTGGATTGAGGTCGTAGAATTCTCGTTCTACCTGGTGGAAACATTCGCGCTGCCCTTTGCGATTCTCGTCTTCGTGATTGAACGAAGGAAAGAAAGATTTGTGGACGAGGAGGAGCTCTATCAGCGGTTGTCGGATGAATACACGAATTTCCTCAAGCTAGTGCTGGATAATTCTGACTTACAGCTCCTCCGAAAAAACGGGCATCTGGCCCAGTTGAGTGAAGAGCAAATGGAGCGCAAACAGGCACTGTTCGGGATTTTAGTATCGATCTTCGAGCGCGCATACATCCTGGTCTACGAAGAACGGATGAGTAAGCAGACGCGACGGCTTTGGTTCTCTTGGGAGGATTACATGCGCGAATGGTGCCGGCGGTCCGATTTTCGCAAAGCATTATCGGAATTGCTGGAAGGGGAAGATCCTGATTTCAGAAAGCATATTGAAGCCATAGCGGGAGCAGTCGCTCCACCGGAACGAACATGAATATGCGAGACAACTCGATGACAAAAATTACTATGACCGTTTATCCATGTTACACCTACTCAATCATCCGCTGGCAGACCACGTTGTAACGCACTTACGAGATCGAACCACCAAACCGGCGACGTTCCGGACGCTTGCATACCAGATTAGCCTCTTGCTCGCGATCGAAGCGACGCGCGATGTGGAAACCCAGGAACTGACCATTGATACTCCACTCGAGGCACATTCAGGTCGCGTGTTGTCTCAATCGATCGTCCTGGTGCCGATACTACGCGCGGGGATTTCGATGGTTCAACCGTTTGCGGATCTCCTGCCAAGTGTGAGCGTCGGGTATATCGGTCTCGAACGGGACGAGCAAACAGCGATCGCACGAAGTTACTATTGCAAGCTCCCGCCGCTTGCTTCCAAACGGGTACTGATTCTCGATCCGATGCTTGCAACTGGCGGATCTGCCTCCCAGGCAATCGGGGTCGTGACGGCTCAAGGAGCAGTCGCGGCTGATCTTAGCCTTGTATCGATCGTTTCCGCTCCGGAAGGGGTGGCCGCTGTGGAAGCTGTTGATCCGCGCATCAAGATTTACACGGCTGCGCTCGATCGCGAATTAAATACCCGAAAGTATATTCTGCCTGGGCTGGGGGATTTTGGCGATCGGCTCTACGGGACCTAGCCTGAGTGAGCAAAATAGCCCCGTCCCAGCTTGCCCGACGACTCGTCCGCCATAGCTTTAGCGACGGCGGAAGCCTTGGCGAAGTCTAGCGGGGACGGTTGAACGGATCGAAGCCAGAGTTTCCATAGCCAAAGTCATTTAGGCAAATAGGATGGTTCTTTGGCCTGGATTCACCACGACATCTTGCGAAGCAATCATATTGGCGCCAAGTCGGATAAGGTTCTCAGACGTTATGTAATTGGCTCGAATGGTTGATCTCGGCAAATCGCGTCAACGATCGCGCGAGTGAGCGGCATTCGCGCGGCAGAAAGTGCCCCGTTCATCATCGCCAAACTTGGACCGATCGTGAGAGCCAGTTCGGCCCCCTCGATCGTATCGTCTGGCATGTAGTCTGCCTTGGCTTGTGAATAGGTCATGCCGAGCCCCAGTAGCCGACCCAAGCGGGAATTGCGCCCCGCTTGGCAGGTCACATACAGGTCGCCCGTGCCTGCCAGTCCAACCACGGTCGCCTGGTCGCCGCCAAGATGACCCACGAGAATCGATAACTCAGCCACCGCTTGAGTGAAGAGCGCGGCGGCAAGATTGTACATCATCGCTCCGTTTTCAGCGTTTCCCATGCGTTCGAGTCTGCCAGCAGCGGTGCCGACACCAATCGCATACAGATTCTTGAAGGCGGCGCAAACCTCAACACCGACCAGATCTTGCGAGGTGCTGGGGTGATAGTAAGGCGTCCCGACCAGATCGGCGACGCGATTCAGAATATCCTTATCGTTTCCGGCTATCACGACGCTAGTATCGCGCTTCGCCGCAAGCTCGCCCGCTATGCAGGGCCCCCCGACCGCCATAACGGCTAGTTGCCGGCTAGTTCGCCTTTCGAATTCCTTTGCGACGACTTTGGGCAAGAGCTCAAAAGAGGCCTCCCTTGTCACGAGGCCCTTAGTGATCATGAGCACTGGCAGCGGATTCAACTCGACCTCGACCATGCGATCGATCGCCCAGCCGACACCAGCGGAAGAGGTGCCCAAAATCAGAAGATCAGCGCCACCACCTAGAGCTTGGTCCAAGCCCTCCCACCGATAAGCAGTTACAGACGATGGTAGTCTTACTCTCAGTCTGGGATGTAGACTGGTTCTTTCAATTGAACTTATGATTTCTTCATCGAGGTGAGTGCCTACTAAAGCAACGTTATGGCCGTTGTCGGCCGTTACGACTGCCATCGCGGAACCCATCACACCTGCCCCGAGTATGACGACTTTAGCCATGTCGTATCTCCATCAGTCGCCGCATCCATACGCTGTTCTTCGCACTGGGCCAGCAGAATCGCACAAAAAGTGAGCGCAATCCTTCTAGGCGCTTTCGATTCAACCAGTATTTTGATTGGCAACCTGGAGCTGGCCCCCTGAATCGAATAGACGAGCAGACATTCCTCTAGGTTGACAGAATTTTGGCTGCTTGTCGAAACCAGGAGGCGGTCTATCAAAGAACTAGTTAATATTATGTTACTAAAGGATAAATTCGCGGTGATATCGGGTGCGGCGACGGATAATGGGATTGGCTTTGCGACAGCACGTCTCTTCGCCGAACAAGGTGCAACAGTCGCGCTTCTCGATCTTGAACGGAGCTTTCCTCAAAAGAAGGCTGCAATGCTGGGTGAGCAACATCGGGGATACGTTTGCGATGTGACGCAGAAAGAGGCCTGCGAGGCGGTAGCAAAGCAGATTATACAGGATTTCGGAGGCGTCGATATCCTTATTAATAATGCGGGGATTACACAACCGATCCGGATTATGGATGTTAAACCGGAGAACTACGACGCCGTGGTGGATGTTAGTTTGCGCGGAATGCTGTATCTTTCTCAGGCATTTATTCCGAACATGATCAGTCGTGGCGGAGGCTCGATTGCGTGTACCTCTTCGGTGTCCGCTCAGACCGGTGGCGGATTCTTCGGTGGACCGCATTATTCAGCCGCAAAAGCCGGCATGCTGGGGCTGGCAAAGGATATGGCCCGTGAGCTTGGGCCAAAGAAGATCAGGGTAAACGCAGTAACGCCTGGGATGGTCGCAACGGACATCCGCGGCGATAAGATGAGCCAGGAAATAATGGATCGCATCGTGGCCGGAATTCCGCTGGGACGGATCGCGACGCCTACAGAAATTGCCAACGCTTTCCTTTTCCTGGCTTCGGACATGTCTTCGTTTGTCACCGGGGCGACGATTGATGTGAATGGCGGTATGTATATCCGGGCTTGACCGAGCGATTTCCTCCAGAACTGACAGAGAGCTGACTACTATGCGCCCCAATTCCACAACCGCTGCTATCGCGGAGACGGTAATCGATGGAGCCGTTCGCAAGGCCAAGAATCGGCTAGTGCCGATGATCATCATCATGTACCTGATCGCCTACATCGACCGGGCGAATCTAGGTTTTGCCGCGTTACGGATGAACGCTGACTTGAATCTTACCCCCGAGCTGTTCGGGTTCGCGGCCGGCATCTTTTATGTCGGCTATGTGATTTTCGAAGTGCCTAGCAACATTCTGTTAGGGCGCTTCGGGTGCAACGTCTGGTTCGCCCGAATCATGGTGACGTGGGGATTGTTGTCCATGGCCACTGCATTGAGCAAAGGTATCATCTCTTTATCGATCGTACGATTTCTCTTGGGTTTTGCCGAGGCCGGCCTTGCTCCAGGATTGATCTATTACATGACGATCTGGTTCCCGAAACGGGAACTTTCGAAAGTAATCTCGTACTACTACCTCGGACTGCCACTCTCATCGATAATTGCCGGACCGCTTTCGGGTCTGATTCTCGATCACATGAATGGCATTGTCGGCCTGAAGAGTTGGCAATGGCTTTTCATTCTCGAGGGTATTCCGGCGCTTGTTATGGCGGTAGTTTCTTTAGTCTATCTCACTAATACGCCAAAGGAGGCCAAGTGGTTGACCGACGAAGAGCGGGATGCCTACGATCACATGATGGAGCGGGAGCGCAAAGAAGTAGCTTCTCACGGACACGCTGACCTCAAAGCCTCTCTATTAAGCTGGAAAGTATGGATACTAGGTATTGCCTATTCCGCCACTGTGTTTGGCCTAACTGGGCTCGTGTTTTGGATGCCTCAAATCATCAAGCAATTCCGCGTTACGGACACAGTAGTGGGCCTGCTCAGCACGATTCCTTATATTATCGGCGCAATTGTCATGTGTTGGTGGGCTGCAAGTTCGGACTCCAAAAAGGAACGGTTCTGGCACTTCATTATTCCCTCCCTGATCTTCTCGGTCGGATTCGTGATCACCGCGGTTTCGTCGTCGCCGTGGGCATCGCTGCTCGGAATGGTCATCAGCACCGCAGGATTTTTATCGGCGGTTCCAGTTTATTACACGTTGCCGGCCTCATTTCTCGTCGGCGCAGCGTCTGCCGGCGGAATGGCGGTCTGTAACGCGGTAGGAAATATCGGAGGTTTTTTCGGACCTTGGATCCTCGGTTACGTCAGACAAAGAGCAGGTGCACCTTCCGCGCTTTATTTGTGTGCATTGGTTGTTCTGATCGCTCCGGCTCTTGTCGCTTACTTGCGGTTTACTAACAAGCATATGCCTTGGAAATAGATCAATTCAATCTGCATTGCTCACAAATCGCTAATGATTTGTGAGCCCGGCAAACCAAGCTAAAATGTCCAATCGAATCATTTCAATCTCGGCCGCTCCCTACGACGGGTACGAGTTTCCTGCGATGCTGGACAGCATTGCTTCCATCGGAGCCCAATACGTTGAACCTGCATTTATCGTTGGCTATACCGAACCCTTTAACGAGAGCAGTTTCAGCCTGTCGAATGTCCCGCAGTATGCCACATGGTTGAAACAGAGCGGTCTTCAATGTCACGCGTTTTCCTCACACATTGATCTTGGCAAATCAGACGCGGACATAGTCTTCGCTCGAAGAATGGATTTTGCCCGAGCCCTTGGAGCCAAAATTATCAACACCAACGCTGCGCATCGAACAAATGCAGACGGCTTTTTTCGAAACATCCGAATTCTTGCTGCGCACGCCGAGCGTCTCGACATGATCATAGGGCTGGAAAATCCTGGAAATGGAGAGGATAACCTGTTCAATCTGGCCGAGGATGGCCTGAATCTTTTGGAAAAAATTGATTCACCGTACGTGCGGCTGAATTATGACGCAGGGAACACCGTTTCACATAGGCCTGCCCAGATTGATCCCGCAAAGGATGCGGTGCTCGCGATGCGTGGCTGCGGCCATGTCCATCTCAAGGATGTCCAGGCTCGGAACGACGGCTATTATTTTGTCCCGATCGGCGAGGGAGACGTCGATTGTCCGATGATCCTGCAGGCTGTAAAAGCTCGCCCCGATCTCAATCTGGCGATCGAGATCCCGCTTCGATTCCATCGGACTCTGGATGCGCAACCCTGCCGAAACAATTCCCCTGTTGAGATTGTCGAAATTGAAGCGATTCTCCGCAAATCACTCGACTTTGTCCGGCATAAGTTGGCTTGACCGTGCCGCCTCCTACCTGTTGATCGACCTCCGAATCTGGTTTGGAGTTTGTCCGAAAGCGGCTTTGAACCGTCGATCAAAATAGCTTTGATCTGAAAATCCGGTTGCAAGCGCGATTTCTGCGATCGTGGCTGAACTCTCTCTGAGCATACGGAGAGCGCGAGAGAGCCGGACATGCGTGATGTAGTTCACAAATGTCATTCCCGATAACTGTTTGAAGACCCTGCTGAATCGCGACGGGCTTAGATGTGCAAGGCGCGCTCCCTTTTCGACCGCTATGGTTTCTATATAATTCGTGGAGATATATTCAAACACGGGTTTGAGTCTGTCCGCAGTTGCTTGCTGTCGAATCATTAGGGATCGTAGCGATTCGGACACCCAAAAATGCTTCGCCAGTACATAGAGCAACCGCAGCATATTAGCTTTGCAGCCGACCTGAAAATAGAGGTCGCGTGCGAAATAGCATTCAAGTAGGTCCGCAAGAGTGGACACCATGATTGGGTAAAGCGGTGCATTCGTTCGAACAACATGCGGCTCTCCCGCTTGATGCGTGAAAAATGGAAGCAGCGAATAATAATCGTAGGAGGGCGAACCGAGACTGTAGACAAATTCGGGCAAGAACCCGATCGAAATCACCCGAGCATTCAAACCGGGGGCATCAATCACCGTGTGCAACTTGAGATTGTCGACGATCAGCAGATCGCCGGGACCAAGTTTGACCGAGCGATCCCCCATCCGGAACAAGGCTTCACTATCAATTGGAATCCACAGTTCCAAGTGTTCGTGCCATGTCATCGCTGCAGTAAAATCGTTGTGCCTGTAATTAAACAACCGAATACACAGCGGAAATTCGGTATCGGTCAGTGGGTTGTAGCGCCCTGTGCGATCGTAATCGATTTGATGTTTTTCGAACGTCAACCGATCGGCGACCCTGGCCAAACTCGAATATTCATCGAGATCATCGGAAGATAATCGCCTGGGGTCATTGGAATGTGACTCGCCGCGCGTCACCGAGCGCCTTCTGCGCGCCTGTTCTGGGGAGAGCATATCTGCTGATACGTAACGCGAAAATCTCAATTAGTCTTCCTGAAACACTGAAACCTACCGAGTTGCGTCCATACCGATTTGTAATGTTCCGGTAACGGTCCGGTCAGGCGAACGGCGTTTATTCACCCGGACGCGGGATTCACACGACTGAACCTGCGCACCAAAGATCAGAGGGAAGTACCAACTCTATCCCGAATGGGAATTGCGATGGAACATGTAAATCGGAACACGATACGCAACGCATGGCGGCTTGCGAAGCCGTACTGGGGCTCTGAAGAGAAATGGTCAGCATGGGGACTTCTTCTCTCTGTCATTGCGCTCAACCTTGGAAATGTTTACGTCTCAGTCCGCCTCAACGAATGGCGGAACACGTTTTACAATGCACTCCAGAAATTGGATGGCGCCTTGTTCTCCCAACAGTTGATCGTTTTCTGCGTGCTTGCCGTCTGCTATATCGTGATGGCGGTTTACGCCTTCTACTTCACGCAGATGCTCCAAATCCGGTGGCGGCGTTGGTTGACCGAAAGATATCTGAGTGCGTGGCTGAACGACCGCGCTTACTATCATCTGGAAGTTGGTGGCGGAACGGATAACCCTGACCAACGAATCTCGGAGGATTTGAACCTATTCACGTCCTATGTTTTGACTCTCACGCTCGGCCTGCTGACCTCAATTGTCTCTCTCGTTTCCTTTATCATTATTCTATGGGGTCTTTCCGGTCCCGCCAGTATTCCTCTCGGTAGATTCGGTACACTCCATGTTCCGGGGTACCTGGTCTGGGTGGCGCTCGTTTATGCCGGAGTCGGGACCTGGTTAACATTGAAAATCGGGCGTCCATTGGTGCCGCTTAATTTCGCGCAACAAAAATTCGAAGCCGATTTTCGATTCAGTCTCGTCCGGATGCGCGAAAATTCCGAAAACATCGCTTTTTACGGAGGCGAACCGGTCGAGCGTCAGGTTTTTCAGGATCGGTTTTCGAATTTATTCGGAAACTTCTGGCAGATCGTTAAGCGACAGAAATGCCTGACCTGGTTTACGGCCGGCTACAATCAAATTGCGATTATCTTTCCTATCGTTGTGGTTGCGCCCCGTTTTTTCGCAAAGGAGATCGGGCTGGGGGGCCTCATGCAGGTCGTTGGTGCATTTGGTTCGGTTCAAGATTCGCTGTCATTTATTATCGGTTCCTATACGACTATTGCGGCCTGGCAGGCGGTAACCGAGCGGCTCTCCGGGTTCAAGGACCATCTCGACGCGATTTCCAGGGCTAAAAACTGGCCACAGAACATCGTCGTTCGCCGTGAACACACGGGAGTACTTGTCGACGGAATCGATCTCATGCTGCCGGACGGCAGATCCTTGCTTCATGACGTCACCTTTGAACAAGCCCGCGGTGAGTCGCTTTTGATTTCTGGTCCGTCGGGCGCGGGGAAGAGCACATTGCTGCGGGCGATTGCCGGTCTCTGGCCTTTCGGTCGAGGGGAAATCAGTCTCGGGAGGGGATCGATTCTATTTGTCCCGCAACGATCTTATCTTCCGCTGGGAACACTCTCAGACGCACTTCTTTATCCACGTGTGCAGAAGCAGAATCCAGAACCGAAAACAAGATTGGAAAATGTGCTTAAGATCGTGGGCCTTGAAGAGTTCGTAAATCAGTTGGACACAGTCCAGGATTGGAGTCAGAAATTGTCGCCAGGCGAGCAACAGCGGATCGCTTTTGCCCGGATCCTTTTGATAAAACCAACGCTGTTATTTCTCGATGAGGCGACGTCCGCTCTTGATGAAGAATCTGAAGCGAAACTCTACAGGCTTCTGCGGACCGAAACTTGGCGACCGACAATCGTGAGTGTTGGCCATAGAGCAACCCTCAGAAGCTTCCACGACCGAATTCTAAATATTGCTAATTTTGCGGAACGGCGATTGGAGAGTGTGGTTGCGCGATTTTCGCCCAGCGATTTGCCAACAATCCGTTCGTGAACAACTGGAACGGATGGTAGAACATAATTGGAAGAAGAATCAGGCTCAGATCATTTCGCGAACCAAATATTAGCATCGCAAGTGGAATCCCCATCGCGAGCGTCTTCTTAACCGAGCAGAAGTAGCAGGCAATGGAATCTTCTCGATTTAATCGCGCAAAATGAGATGTGAGATAAATCAGAAAGGAAACCGCGCCGAAAAGCACTATGACGCCGAGCAAAATTTGAGCCGTCAAAAGCAATCCATACTCGTGCCAGATCTTCTCTTTCACGGAGTCGCAAAAGGCGCTGTAAACGAAGAACAGGATTACGCAATTGCTGATTCTATTAACCCACTTCTTATTTGCATCGACCCAATGCCGAATAAACGGACGAAGACCGACGCCTGCAGCGAAAGGAAGAAGCGTTAACGTCGTGATTTGCAGTAGCAGCGGTCCAAACGATGTTGATCCAGTTTTTCCAGCCGCGTGGATCAGAAAGCTGACCAGCACAGGGGTCAGCACGACACCGACGATGTTAGAAAATGCGGCACTCAAAATAGCTGCGGCCGTGTTCCCGCGCGCGACCGCTGTCAACACCACGGACGTGGAGACAGTTGAGGGCAGGACGCACAAATAGAGAAATCCGTCCCGGACAGCGGGCGGTTCGTCTGGCCAGATTCTTTGCACGAGCGCGGTGAATGCGAGACCGACAAGCGGAAAGATCAGAAAAGTGAACGCCTGAATGATCACGTGCAGTTTCCAGTTCCCAGCCCCTTTTCTAACTTGCTCAAGCGGCATCGATAGTCCTTGCAGGAAGAGAATGAGAGCGATGCCGACATTTTGAACGAGGTCCGGATGCATCCAGCCAGTTCGTGAGCCGGGATCGGGGAATAGAAATGCCAGAACGACTACTGCGAACAGTCCGAGAATGAATCCGTTGGTTTTAATCCAGGAATTGAATGGTGAAACCGCCGGTTTTGCCACGGAACTGAATCCTGGTCGAATAGTGGATTGCTCGCTTTTCGGTGCTTCCATTGAGAACAGGATGCAATGTTAGAAGGGGTATGTGAAAGTTTCAAGGTCGCGTCAGGAAGTGTAATCCCGAAATAAAAACGATGCGGCGATTGGTGTAATATTGGTTTATCGCTACTCACTAGTATGCAAGCGATGGTGCTGGATAAAGCGGGAAAGCCTCTTCGTGAGACTGAGTTCCCGACGCCTCGTCCCGGACCCGGGCAAGTCCTGGTACGCGTCCTGGCATGTGCGGTCTGCCGAACCGACCTGCATGTTGTGGATGGCGAATTGCCGAATCCAAAATTGCCATTGATTCCTGGGCATGAAATCGTTGGAGAAATTGTGGAATGCGGACCGGAGGTCCGGCACCACAGGATCGGAGCGCGAGTCGGAATTCCGTGGCTTGGATGTACATGCGGGCGATGCGACTACTGCAAATCAGGCCGTGAAAATCTTTGTGAGAATGCCCTGTTCACCGGGTACACGCTGGATGGGGGATACGCGGAGTTCGTGGTGGCCTACGCAGATTTCTGCTTTCCGATTGATCCGTCCTACAGCCCAGTGGAGGCTGCGCCTCTTCTCTGCGCCGGTTTGATCGGGTTCCGGTGCCTGAACATGGCTGGACCTGCGAAAGAGGCAGGTCGCGTGGGAATCTACGGATTTGGCGGTGCCGGGCATATCATTTCGCAAGTGGCGATCCACCAGGGACGCCAAGTTTATGCATTCACACGGCCGGGAAAGAAAAGCGACCAGGAGTTCGCTCGATCGCTTGGGGTGACCTGGGCTGGTGGATCGGACGAATTGCCTCCGGATCCCCTGGATGCTGCGATCATCTTTGCACCGATCGGTTCGTTGGTCGTCGACGCGTTGCACGCCGTAAAAAAGGGTGCCCGTGTCGTCTGTGGAGGGATCCATATGAGTGACATCCCAGAGTTCCCGTACGCTCTTCTCTGGGGGGAGCGAAGCATCTGCTCGGTCGCAAATCTGACCCGAGCCGACGCAGAATCCTTCTTGAGTCTTGCTCCGACGATTCCCGTGCGAACGGAAACGCAAACGTTCTGGATGTCGAACGCGAACGAAGCGCTGGATCGATTGCGCTCCGGTCGGATCCGGGGTGCGGCCGTGCTCGTCCCGAACTGGTAAACGAACGAATCTTCTTTACTGAGACTTACTCTGTCACGGACAACTTTCTGTGATGGATCTCATTTTTCGTCATGCCAATCTGCCGGACGGGCGAACCATGATCGACGTCGGGATTGAGGAAGGCCGCATTGCGGCGGTCGAGCCCGGACTTCGGGCGACTGCCTCCGAAGAAATCGATGCAACAGGGCATTTGTTATCGCCTCCGTTTGTCGACGCCCATTTTCACATGGACGCAACGCTCTCGTTAGGTCTTCCGCGCATGAATCGATCCGGTACATTGTTGGAAGGGATCGCGCTTTGGGGTGAGCTGAAGCCGCATCTGACCCAGGAAGCGGTGATTGCACGAGCGCTTGCTTATTGCGATATGGCTGTCTCGCAAGGATTGCTGGCAATCAGAAGTCATGTCGATGTATGCGACGACCGGTTGCTCGCGGTCGAAGCGCTGCTTGAAGTTAAAAAAAGGGTTGCGCCGTACATTGATCTCCAACTGGTCGCGTTTCCGCAGGATGGATTTTACCGATCGGCGACTTCTGAACGCAATCTGCTACGCGCCCTGGATATGGGGGTCGAAGTGGTCGGCGGTATCCCGCATTTCGAACGGACGATGGCGGATGGCACGGCGTCTGTTCGGCGTCTTTGCGAAATAGCGGCGGAACGTGGTCTTCTGGTGGATATGCATTGTGATGAATCGGATGACCCGCTATCGAGACACATCGAAACGCTTGCCGCGGAAACGAAACGGCTTGGGCTAAAAGGGCGGGTCGCAGGGTCGCATCTCACCTCGATGCATTCGATGGATAACTATTATGTTTCCAAGCTGCTGCCTTTGATCGAGGAATCGGGTGTCGCAGCGATTGCCAACCCGCTGATTAACATCACGCTTCAAGGACGTCATGACACCTATCCCAAGCGGCGCGGGCTGACGCGTGTACCGGAACTGATGGCTGCCGGCGTGCTTGTGGCTTTCGGGCACGATTGCGTTATGGATCCATGGTACGCGCTCGGCTCAGGGGACATGCTTGATGTGGCCCATATGGCGGTGCACGTAGGTCATTTGACGGCACTCGATTCGATTCGAGCATGCTACGACGCAGTTACGTTGAACGCGGCGAAGATCCTGCATCTCGAGAAGTATGGGATTGAGCCTGGATGCAGAGGCGACCTGGTTCTACTTCAGGCGAAGGATCCATTCGAAGCGATTCGACTGAAAGCGACACGGTTGTGCGTGGTGCGGCGAGGGAAGGTTATCGCGCGGACGCCGGCGAAGATCTCCTACTTGAATCTGAACGGACGACCGGGACAGGTAACGCTCAACCTAGTCCCCGGATCGATTGTGTAGCGAGAGACGTGATATCCGTCGAAGATATTCCATGGTCAACCTGTCAATTCCGATGCTGAAAACAGGTGCTCGAATAGCAATCGTAGCGCCTGGCGGACGCGTTGAACCGGCCAAGCTGGAAACGCCTCTTTCACGATTGCTCGAAGCCGGCTGGCAATACTCTCTTGGTCAGCATGTTTACGATCAACACCGGTATTATGCGGGTCCGCGCGAGGCGCGGCTCGCGGATCTAGTCTGGGCGCTCACTTCGCCTGATATCGATGCAGTTTGGTTTGCAAGAGGTGGTTCGGGGACGGCTCAATTGTTGCAGGACATTCCATGGAATGCTCTCGATCGACGTCCGGTTATAGGATTTTCAGATGCAACGGCGATCCATATCTCTTTGGCCAACGCCGGAATTGTCTCTGTCCATGGGCCTGGGGTGGCGAGTCTCGGAATCGGCGATCAATTCGTGAACGAAGAGAGCTGGCAGGCACTTCGATCCCTTTTGTCGGAAGGCACCGACACGACTCTTCCTGGTGAGTTGCTTTGCGGGCCCGCTGAGGAGAGCCAAGGTAGACTGATTGGCGGGAATCTTACCGTTATTGGGAGCCTCGCCGGAACCGGTCATTCGATGCGCGCGAATGACTCAATTGTGATTCTAGAAGATGTGAACGAACCGATCTACAAAATTGAACGAAGTCTATGGCAACTAATCCGGAGCGGCTCTCTCGCCGGATGCGTTGGGATTGGTTTCGGAGAATTCACCGGGAACGATGCGCATTCTGGGCGGGACGATTTGCTGAAGATTGCGATCCGCGAGATGGTGGAACCCCTTTCGATCCCCGTGTTATGGGGTTTGCCAGTTGGGCACGGGCGAAGAAACATCGCGTTCAGGCACGGCGCGCAAGCGCGATTGGATCCGATTCGAGGGATTTGTTTCGCAAATCCACAGGGAACTCCCGATAAGAACCATTCCTCGATTCCAGATAGCTCCGTGTAAAGCGCGACAGGCGCGCTGTCAAAAGACTCTCGCCCGACGATTCTTTGTCACAGCGCCCGGTGCAGCGCCTCGGTTAGTTCATCCGCGGTCAGCACAATCGGATTGGCTTTCATACTGCTTGCTTTTGCAGCGCTCTCGACCAGTGCAGGAAAATCGGTTTCCGCAATTCCATAGGTTCGAAGCCTTGGCACATTCAATTCGTGGCAGAGTTCAGCAACCCATTGAATCCCTTCCGTCGCCGCTGCGGTCGGGGATTCCGTCAAAATCCGCGCAATCGTTTCGTAGCGTTCGAGTGCCGGAGTTTTGTCCGAGCGTTCCCGGATCGCCCGAATATTGATATCCATGACGTGGGGAAGTAAAGCAGCGCAGACAGCGCCATGCGGCGCATGAAATGTCCCTCCGATCGGCGAGGCAAATCCGTGCACGGCCCCAAGCCCTGCGTTGGCAAGCGAAAAGCCTCCAAATAAGCTTGCCAAAGCCATGTCTTCGCGAGCAGGAGAATCCTGGCCGGATAGATAGGCGCGTCTCAGCGAACGCGCAGCTCTGCGCATACCTTCGAGGCAAAATCCATCCGTCATCGGATTGGCACGGATGCAGACATAAGGTTCGATTAGTTGAGTTAATGCATCTAACCCGGTCGACGCGGTAACAGCAGGGGGTAATCCCAACGTCAGATTGGGATCGACGATCGCAAACCTGGGAAGAAGGTAAGGACTCCGAAGGCTGACCTTCACGCGTTTTTCGGGGGACGACAATACAGAATTCCGCGTGACTTCTGCGCCGGTTCCGGCAGTGGTGGGGATCGCTATGGAGGGTAGGCTTGGGATGCTTAGCGGCTTACCTTTGCCGATTACTTCAAGATAATCCAGTATCAGACCGGTATTCGTCGCAAGGCCCGCGATCGCTTTGGCGGAGTCGATCACACTGCCACCTCCCAAACCGATAACCATTTCCGCTTTAAATTCTCGAGCGACTGCGACGCCTTCCTCGATCCTTTTGATAGTCGGCTCGCCCTGGATTTCGAACGTGGAAAATTCGACCCTGGAAACTTCCAGCATTCCTTCCAGGACCCTACTCCGCTCAGGGTCGCTCCCTCGCACGATTAATGCACGACGACCCAGGTCGCGAACAATCGACTCGATCTCTTTGATCGAGTCTGGCCCAAATAACACTCGTCCTGCAGTGGCGAATTCGAATCGCATCTCTATGAACCTATGTTTTCAGGAAAAAGGTACGAGAATCTTACTGGAACGCGTGGGGCATTCATCATGTCGGCGACAGCGTCCCGCCACTTTAAGTAGTGAAGAGTCTCTTTATGCGCTTTGGTGGCTGCTTCATCCTTATAAGCTTCTACCAACACAAATTGGGTTGGATCATCCGCTTGTTGGGCGAAATCGAATCGTACGATCCCAGGTTCATGGATGCTCTTGCCGGCATTTTCAAGTGTTGCTCGAATGAAATCCTCCACGGACTCCGGTTTTACTTGCACGTGGATGTGAATGACGATCATGCCCCAGTCTTCATGCACTCGGTTCTGTGCGCAAGAGGTGTCCAAGCGCTTTACCTGGATCGGGCATGGTTAATCGAGTTGAAGCTGTTCCCTCAAAAATCCCACCGTCTTGCGTACGGTTGTACGATCAAAGGCAAAGGTAGCGCCTGCGGCACGAAAGAGTTCGGGAACGCTTTTGGAATCTCCAAACGTGAGCGCAGAGCGATACCGGCGCATGGTCGAAACAGGATCTACGAGCGATTGTTGCCACAACTGCAAAGCTCCAAGCCAGCTTAGTCCATACTCGATATAGTAAAACGGTGAGCCGAAAATATGGTTGTAGTGCCAAGTCTTCCGCAATTCTTCTGGGAATCCGCTCCAATCGGTTTGCGGCATAAACCGAGAGACCAGTTCGGTTGCCTTCTTGTCCATGTCCGCGATTGTTACCTTTTCTGGGGCCTCGGCATAGAGCCAGTGTTGGAAAGAATCCATGAACCCTATCCACGTCAGTAGATGAATGACGCCGGCAACTTGTTTCTCGCGAACGCGCTTCACCTCCAAGTCGGAATAAAACCCTCCCTTTTCTTTATAGAGGTAAGGAATGGCCAATACTTCCATTGCTTGGGAAGGTACTTCGACAAACTCGGTGGCGGAAAAATGGTTCCAGATGAGGGGCTGTGACCGCATGCTAGCGTACCCATGAAACGCATGTCCGAATTCATGAAGTGTCACTTGTACGTCGTTCTCAGAGCCAACGACATTCTGCAGAACGAATGGCATACCTCGTTTCGGGAAAGTCGTGCAGTAGGCGTGGCTCATTTTGTTCGGTCGCGAGGCCAAATCGCAAAATCCATTTCGAAATTCTTCGAATTGTTCTCCGAGTTCCGGATCGAGAGCCGTGAACACACGGTGAATGATTTCTTCGAGTTGCTCCACGGTTTCGAACGGCCGCAGCGGTGGACGGCCTGCAGCGTCAACCGGCGATTTCCAATAAAAATCCCACGGCAAAAGCCGATCCACGCTCAACATTCTGCGATGTTGTTCGAGCAGTTCAGTCGCAAATGGGACCACCTCGCATTCAATACTCTCGTGTAGTTTGTAACAATCTTCCGCGGTGTAATCGTAGCGATGGTATTTGAGCCAGACGAGATCGCGATAGTGACTGAGACCACAATTTTCAGCCATCTTGCGGCGTAAAGAGAGAAGCTTTAAGAATATCTCATCGAGCTGAGGCGCGAGCCCCATCTTCGCCCTTTGCCATGCTCGCCATGCAGTTTCCCGAATGGTTCGATCAGGGCTCTGAAGATAATGCTGAATTTGCGGTACCGTGAGGCGCTCGTTGTTATAGTCGACCATCAAGCTCCCTGTCATCCGATGGTATTCCGCGACGATATCCGATTCTTCGGCGCCGAGCTGCACGTTCTTCTCGCTGTAGGCGCTCTCATCGGTTTGCATGCGTTTGAGAACGAGAGTCGCATCACTCGGGACATCGGGGTTCTGGAGCGCTAAAACTTTTTGGCGTAGTCCAGCGTCCGCGATCGTGGTCGCCGGTTGGGTAACCCGATAGAAGTGTGAAAGGCGTTCCTGTGCCGCTGGATCCGCGGTATTGAGGTCGGAATCGAGTTGCAGATAAGTAGCGGTTTCTCCAACCGTTTTCAGTAAGTCACTCCACTCGATCAGGAACGAGTAGAGGTTTGTGGTGGTCAATTGACGCGATTGCAACTCGCTATAACGCGATTCCAGGTCGCTCCACTGTGAAATTTCAGTTTGAGGAAGGGACATATTTTTAGTAACGCAAATGGAAGCAGATAGCTCCAGTAACCGCTCCCGTGAACGCATTGTTTCAGAACCGACTTGAGCGTCCGCTGCTATTCTCCGTATGGGATCCAAATATTTTTGATCTGAACAGCATGGCGCAGGTACTCCCAACCCTGTGTCTGATGATCGTCGAACCAATTGCGCCGTCTGCCATTATTCACCCACGTGGACTTGAGATTGCCGATGGACTCGCGTTCCACTATCGCGCTGGTTCGCGCTGATCCGACGTACCAAAGCGCCGCAACCTCGTCATGCTGGGCGAGTACGGTTGCCAATTCATCCGGGTGTCCTGTAACGATATTGACCACCCCTGGCGGCACATCACTCGTATCCAGAACTTGATAGAGATCCGTTGCAAGCAATGGGAATCGCCAGGAGGGCACCACCACCACGCGGTTACCCATTGAGATCAGAGGAGCGACGAGAGATATGAGTGCCAGTAATGGTTGTTCAACCGGACAGACGACGCCGGCGACTCCCCACGGTTCGCGCATGGCGAGTGTGACATTGCGAAACGGCGTCTGATGGACGTTCCCGTCGTATTTGTCCGCCCATCCTGCGTAGTAGAACAGTCGTTCAATCGTTTTCTGAACTTCCAAATTCGCGTCGTGCCGGCCGACTCCGGTCAAGGATGCAAGGCGGTTTGAAAATTCCGCCGCCCGCACCGATAGATTTTCGCCGAGATAAAAAAGGATCTGTCCGCGCAAATGCGCAGTCGACCGGGACCAGCTACCTGCTTTCACCGCCGATTCGACAGCGTTACGGATATCCTTGCGATTGCCCAAGCCAGTCTCCGAGACATATTGGCCCCCTGCGTCTTCAATCGAATAGCTGTACCCGCTGTCGGAGCGAGTCTGTTTGCCCGCGATATACAGCTTTGGCGAGCGATCAATCAGGGCGTCTCCGCGTGGCCGATCAGGCGGCTTGATCGAAGGATAGGGACGAAGTAGCACCTCGTTCTGGTCGTACTCTGGCAGGTGTTTTTCCCATGTTGCGGTCAGGTACTCGTACATCCCTTCGTTGCCGCCCTCGCGTCCGAAGCCGCTTTCCCGGTAACCACCGAACCCGGATGCTGCATCGAACAGGTTGGTAGAATTCACCCAGACGACGCCTGCCTTTAGCTTCGGCGCGATGTCGAGCGCGAGATTAATGTTCTCCGTCCAGAGCGACGCTGCGAGACCGTACCTGGTATTGTTGGCGAGCTCGACCGATTCGGCAGGAGTGCGAAACGTCATGGTGACCAGCACCGGTCCGAAGATTTCGACCTGCGCGAGCGCCGACGCAGTCTCGACATCTGTGAACAGCGTCGGAGGATAGAAAAGACCTTCTTTCGGGACGGCCCAGCTTGGTTGCCAGCAGGTCGCCCCCTCCGCTATGCCCTCTTCAACGAGTTGCTTGATCTTTTGGAGTTGGACCGGGGCAACGATTGCACCAATATCGATCCCTTTGTCGAGCGGATCGCCTATACGAAGATTCTCCATTCGTTCCCGGAGCTTTTCGATCATCCTTGCGGCGATCCCTTCTTGGACCAGTAGGCGGCTTCCGGCGCAACAGACTTGGCCTTGATTGAACCAGATCGCGTCAACTACACCTTCTACTGCGCCGTCGAGGTCCGCGTCGTCATAAACGATAAAAGGAGATTTCCCGCCGAGTTCCAAAGAGAGTTTTTTCTCCGTTCCAGCTGTCTCGCGGCGAATGATTCGCCCGACTTCTGTCGATCCTGTGAACGCAATTTTATGGATCTCTTTGTGCCGAACGATCAGTTCACCGGTCGCACCATCCCCAGTGACGATATTCACGACACCGTTGGGCAGGGCAATTTGCTGGAGAATCTCAGCAAACAGTAACGCGGTGAGCGAGGTGAATTCCGCTGGTTTCAGTACGACGGTATTACCTGCCGCAAGCGCTGGAGCAACCTTCCAGGCGAGCATCAGCAACGGAAAGTTCCAGGGAATGATTTGCCCGCAAACGCCAATTGGTTCGTATCCAATTAAAGTCTCATTCCGGAGCTGGGCCCAGCCGGCGTGATGATAGAAGTGCCGGGCGACAAGTGGGACATCGATATCGCGAGTCTCGCGAATCGGTTTTCCGTTATCCAGGCTTTCCACCACAGCGAACAGACGGGAATGCTTTTGGACTTGGCGAGCAATCGCGTAAAGGTATCGGGCCCGCTCGTGGCCAGTCAGTCCAGCCCAAGCCGGGAATGCCGCATTGGCGGCCGCGACCGCCGCATCGACTTCGATTTCACCGCATTGGACGAGCCGGGCAAGCGGCTTTCCATCGCGAGGATCGATCGATTCGAAATACGACTCATCCATGAATTTCACAAACTCTCCGTTGATAAACGGCTGGATCGCGTACCCATGCTCCTCGAGCCAGTTCAACGCTAAATCCGCCTGTTCGGGGGCGGGACCGTACTCCATTGTTTCAAAGATCTTGCGAACAGTGCTCATAGAAAGGCAGACTTGCAGAAGGGTAGTTAAGGCATCGGGTGGCGATATTGCGCGGAGTAACGCCCGGTAACGTAATGTTCCAGTTGACGCTCGATATCCGTCAAGAGACTGGAGGCGCCGATCCGAAACAGTTCAGGCTCCAGCCATTCTCGGCCTAGTTCTTCCTTCATCAGGATAAACCAGGCAATTGCATCTTTTGCCGTCCGAATTCCGCCAGCCGGTTTGAAACCGACATTTTGTCCGGTTCGTTCCCGATATTCCCGGATCGCTCGTACCATCGTGAGGCTCACAGGTAAAGTTGCGTTCTCGCTCTCTTTGCCTGTCGATGTTTTGATGAAATCAGCGCCTGCCATCATCGCGACGAAACTGGCTTTCTGGATGGTTCGCAGTGTAGCAAGTTCGCCGGTGGCAAGAATTGCTTTGAGATGCGCTTCGCCGCACGCTTCGCGGAAGGCGGCAATTTCGTCATAAAGAGCCTGCCAGTTTCCGGTGAGCGCGTGCTGCCGCGAGATGACAATGTCGATCTCTGCAGCACCTTCGCGGACGGCATAATGAATCTCCTCGAGACGCGAGCTCATGGGGCTGAGCCCGGCAGGAAAAGCAGTTGCAACCGAAGCGACTGGAATACCGGATCCCTCGAGCGCATGAACTGCATGCGGAACCATAGCGGGATAGACGCAGACCGCTCCGACGGTGATCCCGAGATCAGCGACCCCCATTGATTCCAGCAGATCGGCCCTGACAGGGTGCCGAGCTTTCGCACAGAGCCGGTGAACCCTGCCCGGGGTGTCGTCTCCGGCGAGGGTGGTGAGATCGAGGCAACTGACCGCTTTTAGAAGCCACGCAGCCTGCCACTGTTTTTTGACCGTACGCCGCGTGGTGAGTGTGGTTGCCCTTCGTTCTGTTGCGCTTCGATTAACGGCCACTTGTTTTAGCCATCCCAGATCCAATGGAATGCCATTGTTTCGACCTGCAGTTTCCGGCTGGTGGATCGCTGCCGGCTTGTCGACCGATGTCGTGCGCATAGAGATTCCTCCTGCTGAGTGCGTAAGCGAGAAATTAAATTTATCTGTTTTGTAGAAGATAGCTCGCGGCTTTTTCGTCCGTAATCAATACATTGAAATAGCCGGCCCTGAGCCCGGCGCGCACAACGCGATGTTTTGATTCGCCGCCTGCAACGCAGATTGAGTATTCTTTGCGACGCAACATAATGGGATCGAGTCCGACCGTTCTCGCATTGATCTCTTGATCAGCGATTTCGCCATCCAGATTAATAAAGCGCCCCAGGATATCTCCGATTGCCCCTTTCTTGCGGAGCAAAGCAACCTCTCGTTTGGTAAGGTGACCCGACTCCACATGAACCGATTGTTCGGAAAGTGCGCCCATCGTGAAGCAAGCAATTGGCACCTTTTCTGCCAGTGCGAGAACACTCGATATGACAGGATCCCGTTCTAACGCCTCCTTTGTGGATTGTAATCCGAGGATTGCCGGGACCGGCAGAATTGTTGCGAATCCACCGGCGGAATTGGCGAGGCGAACGGCAACGTCGACTGGTTGCGTCGGCGAACTTGTTCGGCCAGTTCCCCCGTTGAGCACGACTACATGAAGACCTTGATTCCAGCCATGCGGCATCCATCGAACCATGGCGGCCATCGTTCGGCCCCAGGATATACCGAACATCTGCGGCTTCGGATAAAGGGAGGCGATGAACTGGGCCCCGGCAAGTGCAACGCTGTCGAGAATGATACCTTCGTTCACGAGTGTGACCGGGACAACAACCGCTTCGCGAAGTTTATAGCGGCGTTGCAGCTCGCTTTCCAGGCTCGGCCTGCGCGGCGATCTCGGTACGATATCGATTCGCACAACACCGTGCGCCCTTGCGTCGCTCAATAGACGACCAATTTGCCAACGTGTTAGACCGAGCTCCTTTGCAATCTCGCTCTGGGTCCTGTCCAGTTCGTGGTATAACTTTGCGGCCTGGACCATGAGGTGCTCCCGCTGTTCATCGGAGGAGACTCTCAATCGACTACGCTGAAATTCCGGGGAGTGTTTACCGGCTTTACGTTTAGGGGTCATCAAGCTTCTGTGCGATCTGGGGAAGTCCTAGCGGATTTGCTCAAATGCTGTTTATAACATCATTTGGCGAACCGTAGGTTTTCCTGTTGGATTGTCAACAGGGTGTATAGCAAAGTTCGATAGTCCTCTCCTTTCAGAAGGCGGATTGGACCTGTCAGAACCTATTCTAACAGATCGGAATTTTATTTGCAGCAGGTCAACAAATGCAGGAAACTGCAACAGTTGCGCATTGGTTCTGTCCGCCGAATGGGTGGATGGTTCGCGCAAAGCGGGTCGGATCCGTTGCAGTTCTTGGGTTTGATGGATGAAGTCCGGCGAAACGGTTCGACCTCCCTGAACGAGTTCCAATACCCCCGTATGAACAAAAATATTATTGCCGCTCTTCTCGGAGCCTGTGCACTGGCCGTCGGCAGTGCGTTCGGTGAAATGCCGAAGTTTAACAATGTCACCGTGACCGTTGTCGGTGACGCTGGACAAAACATGGAAGCGTTTAATAAGTACGCCGACGATTTCGCCAAGGCGGGAATTACGATCAAGCAGGTCGGTGCGACATTTACCGGGCTGTACGACAAACTTAAGACCGATTTCGTCGCCGGCTCCGGTGACTATGACATGGTCATGTTTTACCCTTCGTACATTGGTGATTTTGCCGGTAATGGGTATCTGGCGCCTCTGGATGATTTAATGAAGAAGGCGCCTGCATCGGTCTGGGATCCTAAATTCGACGAAGTCGAACCCCCTTATCGTGAGATTTACTGCAAATGGGCAGGAAAAGTCTATGCGCTCCCTTATGACGGCGACGTCCTTGAACTCTATTATCGAAAGGATCTTTTCGATAATCCGGACGAGAAAGCGGCATTCAAGCAAAAATACAACCGGGAACTGGTTCCTCCTGCGACTTGGAAAGATTGGCTGCAGGTGGCGGAATTTTTTACTCGAAAGCAGGGTGAAAAACTTGCCGGAAAAGCGCTTGATCGGCCTTTCTACGGGGCCGGCGAATATGGCGCAAGAGGATTCAGTTATGGATGGTTTCTCGCGCGATTCGCGAGCGCGGGTGGAATCTATTTTGACGCGAATATGAATCCTACGATCAACACACCTGCGGCGGTGGAAGGTCTTCAGAACATGGCCGACAGTCTCAAGTTTTGTCCCCCGGACGTGCTGAGTTACGGTTACGAAGAGCTTAAGAACGCGTTCTTGAACGGCGATATTGCGATGGTGGTGCAGTGGTCTGATGTCGGCAAGAAAACGGCTGATCCGCAGCTTAGCAAAGTAGTGGGTAAAGTAGGTTTCGCAGTGGTCCCGGGAACCGAGGTGAACGGTACCGTACAGCATCGAACTCCAATGCCGGTAGGTCGCGTATTGGCGGTCCCGGCGAGTTCAAAGAATAAAGAGGCCGCTTATTGGGTCGCAAAGTTCCTTTCCCTGGATAAGAGCCCGATCACGGTTGCCGCAAACTGGAGTGGCCAGGATCCTTATCGTATCAGCCATTTTACGGATGAATCGCACTACAAATTCTCGGATGAGGATTCCAGAAAAGCTTACTTGGCAGCAACTGAAGAAAATCTGAAGCACGGTTTCCCCGATTTGAACATCCCCGGCGCGGCACAGTACATAGACGCGCTGGATCTTGCAGTGAACAAGGCATTGTCGGGTGAGGCCGACCCGAAGAGCGCGCTCGACGGTGCGGCGGAAGAATGGAAAGGAATCACCGAAAGACTTGGAGTTGACACGCAGAAGAAATTCTGGACCGACGCTTTAGTAAGCTATCGCTCCGCCGGATTGCTTCAATAATGCTAGGCGCGGAAGAAAAGAATTTTGCCCGGCTGATGGTCATGCCAGCGGTCGGGCTGCTCTTTCTGGTCACGATCGGACCATTGCTATTTTCGCTTGTCGTCTCGTTTACGAATCTACAATTCGGTTCACCGCAACCGATGCGATGGAGTGGCGTTGACAACTATCTCACGCTTCTTTCGAAAGATCCCCGGTTTCTAAGCGCGTTATGGCGAACCATTCTATTGGTCCTTGGGGGTGTGATTACTCAAACGGTTCTTGGGTACGTGATTGCTTCGCTATTATACAATATCCGGCGTGGTCGGACCGTTCTATTAACCGCTATCTTAATTCCATCTGTGATCTCGCAGGTGGTCGCCGGTTGGCAAGGCCGCATGATTTTCAATGCGACATACGGGCCGCTGAACGATATTCTGGCGAGATTAGGCGTGAAGGGACCTGCCTGGCTCGCGTCGCAACAGACAGCTCTCGTCTCAATCTTTCTAACTGACACGTGGCAATGGACCCCGTTTTTGGCGCTGATCATTCTCGCCGCGCTGCAAAGTCTCCCTCAAGACATCGTTGAAGCGGCGCGTCTGGACGGAGCGCACGGATGGACAATGTTTCGCAATGTTACTCTGCCGCTGCTGATTCCGGTTGCCGGTATCGGGATTCTGTTGCGCGGTGTCGACCTGTTTAAAACGTTTGATCTCGTTTATATCCTGACTCAAGGCGGACCAGGGAACAGCAGCGAATCCCTAACGTTTTATACTTATGTTCAGGGTTTTAAATTTTTCAATCCCAGTTACGCCTCGGCAATGTCGTTCGTTCAACTGATTCTCGTGACGATTGCTGCCAAAGTTTTCTTAACATTCATCCAACGAAGGAGCATTTGAATTGTCTAAACGCTTGATACTTGATCTGTTGAAGTGGGCTGCGCTGCTGGCTTTCGTTGCATTTTTTCTTTTCCCCTTTTTTTGGATCATTTCGAGCAGTTTGAAAGCGCGTGGTGAGTTTTTCACTCGGCCGCCTGTCTGGCTGCCCGCACATCTCGACTGGTCGAATTACCCTGATTCGTTGGGACGTGGAGCTCTCAAAGGGCTGACTGACAGTTTTATTATTGCTTTTTCGTCGATGATTGTTGCGCTTGCACTGGGAGCCCCGGCGGCTTACGCAATCGCTCGATTTCAGGTGGGACGTGAGAATCTTGCATTCTGGATTCTATCGATCCGAATGTTTCCGCCGATCGCGACTATTCTTCCTTTATTTGTTATATTTCGATATGCCGGGCTAGTCGATTCATACGCAGGCCTTGTGTTATCATACACGGTTTTCAATTTGCCGTTCGCGATTTGGATATTAAAAGGGTTTATCGAAGATGTGCCGCGGGAGATCGAAGAAGCGGCAAAGGTTGATGGTGCGGGGCCTTTCCAGATATTTCGATTGATTGTGATTCCGCTCGTTGCCCCTGGGCTGGTGGTTGCCGCGCTCTTTAGCTTTATCTTTGCGTGGAACGATTTTGCGTACGCCGTAATTTTCAGTGGCTCGAGAGTCACACCGTTGCCGGTTGTGATTGCGCAGTTCGCCGGAGGGCACGAAATCTTGTGGGGGCAGATTTCGGCCGCGGCTATCATCGCTATTGCACCGGGATTACTTATCGCGATTTTCCTTCAGAAATATCTAACCAGGGGCCTAACAATGGGCGCCGTTAAATAAGAACACAGACTATGCTCAAGAACCTCAGTCCGCTTCACACACCGGAATTGCTCCACACATTGGCTTCGATGGGGCACGGAGACGATATCGCGATCGTTGACGCTCATTTCCCTGCCGTTTCAATGGCAAAACGGCTTGTCCGTCTGGACGGAATCTCCGCTCCAGCGGTGCTGGAAGCCTGCTTGCAATTGATTCCTCTGGACACGTTCGTAGACGATCCTGCCCTAAGAATGGAAGTCGTCGGCCAGCCGGATCATCTTCCGGAAGTTCAACAGGATTTCCAGAAAGTGATTGATGAGGTGGAGGGCAAACATCTGGCGTTATCAAAGCTTGAACGCTATGCATTTTACGAAAGAGCCCGGAACGCGTTCGCCATTGTCGCCACCGGTGAGCAGCGGCCTTATGGTTGTGTGCTGATCAAAAAAGGTGTCGTGCTAAACAAATAGTGGAAAGGAGATCCCGGTGGCAAAGCCTATCGTTTGCGTCTTGGGTGCGTTTGTAGCAGATTTGACCTGCCGGACGGCCCGGATGCCGGCCTGGGGAGAAACGATCCTTGGCGTCGCATTTAAGCTCGGTCCGGGAGGGAAAGGTTCGAATCAGGCCGTCGCTGCGGCTCGGCTAAACACCGAGGTCCGTCTGATCACAAAACTTGGGCGCGATGCGTTTGGTGAAATGGCCCGGACCTTCTATCGCGAACAAGGGATGAGCGCCGATCTGATCTATGAAGATCCCGACGAAAGTAGCGGCACTGCGACGATCATCGTCGATGAAAAGACCCGGGAGAATACAATTATCGTTGTTCAGGGAGCATGCGGTAATTTAACGGTTGCCGAGGTTGAAAAAGCCAGAGATCAGATCGCAACATCGGATATCTTTCTGACCCAGCTCGAGTTGCCGATTCCGCCAACGATCCGCGGGATCGAGATCGCTCATGAAGCCGGCGTCCCTGTTATATTAAATCCTGCGCCTGCGGTCCCTCTGCCGAAGGAAATATTCAAGAAAGTGAATTACTTGACTCCGAACGAGAACGAGGCGCTTGGATTGCTCGGCGAGAAATTGGTTGGTAAGCTTGATGATGTCGAAGGGATCGCGGATCGATTGATCGGACTCGGTGTTTCGAACGTTGTCCTGACGCTTGGCGAAAAAGGGGCTTTTGTGAAAGGACCAGCCGTATCGCGTTTGTTACCAGCATTTCGATATGGACCGGTAGCCGAAACCACCGGTGCAGGCGACGCGTTTGCGGGCGGGTTCGCGGTTGCACTCGCTGAAAAGAAGAGTCTGGAAGCTGCGACGATGTACGGATGCGCAGTTGCCGGGATATCGGTGACTCGACCTGGAACAGCCCCTTCGATGCCGACACGCCAGGAAGTCGATGAACTGGTTGGCCGGGAAACATGATCTGGTTGGTTGAAAGCCGGCATTCCCTTTTGCCTTAACCTTGGGCTGATGTGGCTGCGATGGGAATGGCAATTGAGACCGGATTTGCACCGGGAGGGGTTCAGGCGGCGTATGCGCTCGAGTGGTAGCGTTGCCTTGATCTCAGGCAGGCTGCCCAAGTTTTTCCCCCGGATGCGCCGCTGGACCGGTATTGGATTTTGTCTTGATGACAAGAGATCTGACATCGACGTGCGTCTTTTTGCGACGTCGAGCCTCTTCTCGGAAATGTGCCTGGCAGTCGATGGGTGTCTCTCCCGGTGTGCGACGAACATAGGTCGGGCCCTCTCTTAACTCCCGCGCCTTAACATTGTCAGCCCAATAGATGTCGATCATTTTGTCGACGCGTTCACGCAAATCAGGATCCTCTACAGGGAAACAGACTTCGACTCGCCGGTAAAATGTTCTGGCAGTCCAATCGGCGCTTGCGAGATAAGTTTCTGAGTTGCCGGCGTTTTCAAATCGATAAATTCGCCCATGTTCAAGGAATCTGCCTACCACGCTGCGTACGGTAATGTTATCGCTTACGCCTGGAATACCCGGGCGCAAACAACAAACACCGCGGACGAGTAACCGTATCTTTACACCCGCCTGGGATCCGAGGTAGAGGGCCTTTATCACTTCTTCGTCCACGATTGCATTGATCTTAGCGAAAATTGCTGCCGGTTTGCCGTTCCTGGCGTGCTCCGTTTCACGGTGAATCATCTCGAGGACAAATTCGCGAAGCAACTTGGGAGCCGCTTTGATCTTTTTCAGATCAGGAAAAACGGAGACGCCTGTCAGCCAGTTGAACAGCTCGGCACTGTCGTTTGTGATCTCCGGATCGCATGTTAGCAAACCGAAATCTTCGTAAAGTTTTGCTGTCGATGGGTGGTAATTCCCAGTTGCAAGATGAAGGTAGCGCAGGATATGGTCTCCTTCTCTGCGAACCACCAGGGCTAACTTGGCCCGGGTGATCAGGCTCGCGATCCCGTAGACAACGTTGACTCCCGCTTCCTGGAGAAATCTTGCCCATTTTATATTTGCCGCTTCGTCGTAGCGGGCTTTCAACTCGATGACAGCGGTGACCTGTTTTCCGCTTTGCGCGGCTTGCGCGAGCGCCGCAATGATCGGCGAATCGCCGCTTGTGCGATAAATCGTTTGCTTGATGGCCAGGACGTTCGGGTCTTCCGCCGCCTGCTCGATGAAATCGATCACTGTCTGGAAACTTTCGTAGGGGTGGTGCAACAAAATCGGTTTGCGCCGGATCTGCGAAAAGATGTCCTCTTCTTCATCCGGGGCGGTGACGATCGCAGGAACAAACGGTCGGAACTTGAGCGCCGGGCGGTCAAATTCCGAAATCACCGGCAGAAGCCGGGCGAAATTAATCGGACCGTCGACCACGTAAAGGTCATCTTCTGTCAGGCTAAATGTTTTTAGCAGTTGACCCGCGATGTGCTCGGGACAATCCTTCTGGACTTCGAGACGAACCGCTGCTCCACGGCTCCGTTTTCTTAACTCCAGCTCGATGGATCTCAAGAGGTTATCGGTCTCCTCCTCATCGAGATAGAGTTCGCTGTTTCGCGTTACTCGAAATTGATACGCGCCTTTCACGGTGATTCCGTGGAAAAGCGACGCAACGTGAGCCTGGATCAGGTTTCCTATGAAGATGTGCCGATAGACCTCCTTCTTTTCGGATTTGTATAAAAGCAGTCTTGGCAAAATCCGTGGGACCTGAACGACGCCGAGGTTGGTGCTGATCTCCGTACCTTCGAGTTCCACAGCGACATTAAGGCTCTTATTCAGCAGTTGCGGAAACGGATGCACTGGGTCGACCGCCAACGGTGTCAAAACCGGGTAGACCGATTTCTCGAAGTAGGTGGCGTAATATCGCTTTTCTTCCCGTGCGAGCTCGTTGTATCGCAGGAACATAATGTTTTGTTCCTTTAGGGCGGGAGCTAACTCTTCGTTCCAAACCCGATACATGTCGGTGACCATACGCCGCACGCGCGACGAGATTGCGGCGAGTTGTTCGCCGGGCCGCATCCCGTCAGGTCCAAACCCTCCGATATTGCTTTGCCGATGCTGTTTCAAACCAGCGACTCGAACCTCGAAAAAGTCATCGAGATTTGACGCAACAATGCAAAGGAATTTTAAGCGTTCGAGAAGCGGATTACTTGAATCACACGCTTCTTCCAAAACCCTCTGATCATATTCTAACAGGCTTAGTTCACGATTGTTGAAGAGGGAAGGGTCGGATAGAACAGAAGCAGTTTGTTCGTGCATACTTCGGTGTTATTCGTTGAGCGGCGGCGGGTTCGAGGTGGCTTCTCGCGATCAAACGATCAATCGCGCGATGTGTGCGTCTCAGAGACTCTGGGAACCGCCAACGTCCCTAATCATAGGCGGTAAATTTTCAGTTGTCTGCAACCAAACACTCGGTAGTGCAGTCGAAAGAGTTTGCGCCTTTGGTCTTTTGCATGGTGGCATGGTTTCGGTACAGAGTCCCCGGATAAAGCGTTCGTACTTGGACGATGGGTACAAATATGCAATAGACGTTCCCTAATATGGCCAATGTTTTTGTGCACGCTGGGTGAAGGCCAAGTCACTTTAAACGGTTCGCCTGTCGGCGAAATTCATGGCTGCAATCGAAATCGAGCAGGCGTTAGGCCGGGTCACAGAAAATGATACCGGACGATCAAAAAGGAAAGATACGCAGTAAGCTCCGCAACGAACGAAGCAATGTTCGGTGACGAAATTCTGTCGAGAACTGAAAATGTCAGACGAACGGAAAAATAGACGGCGGCCATGGACAAAAGCGGTCCACGGAGTTGATCAACGAGATCGTGGTGAGAAGAGAAGGTCTGGGCGTCGCCGAACACCGTGAGGTTGGTGGCGACAAGCCACGCCAATCCGAGGATGGTCAACCATCGGCGTTCTTTCGCCGGTTTCAGAAGCGGAGCAATGAAGCTGGTCATTATACCGAATGACAAAAGTCTGACTGACTCGGCGAGATAGAATTGCCGCAGGACCGAGTACTTTAGCAGGATGCCAAAGAGGAGGCAGCTTACTCCCGGCACACCTGCAACGGGGCGTTCCGTTAAGTGTCGACGCTGACCGAAGAACAAGTCACAGATCTGACAAAAATCGGTCTCTGGCTTGAATCCTCTCAGCCAGCTGACGGCGATCAGTCCAGGCACAATAGCGACTTCGATGGGAAAATAAACCGAGGCGAGAGGAAGGTAAAAGCCGATTGCAAGAACGACGGCCACGAGGCCGATAACAGGCAGCCAGGCGAGGACACTCGCGTCGATCGAATGGCGCGCTACTCTGTTGATTCGTACCGCGGTGAAGTGATGCAGGGCGGTCAGGAACGAATCCACGCACGAATCACTTGTTAAGCGACGAGGACCTCGTTTGAATGGATGCCTCTCAACTCGTATACGCGAAGTATCGTGTCTTCGATCAGGTTGTTGGGACACGATGCGCCCGCGGTGATGCCTACGATGATCGGGCCTTCGGGTAACCAGTTTTCGGTCACAATTTCGCGCTTTTCGTGGAGGTTATAGTGCGTGATCCGCGTTGCGGATTCAAGTTTGCTCGCGCTTCGGACGAAATAGGTCGGCAGCTTTTCTTCCCCCATCTCGGCCAGGTGGGATGTATTGGAGCTGTTGTATCCGCCGACGACGAGCAACAGATTCATCTTTTCCTGCAGAAGCCTGCTGAGAGCATCTTGTCGCTCCTGGGTAGCACCGCAGATGGTGTCGAAAAATCGAAAATTCCGCGATGCGCGCTCTGGGCCGTCCCGATCGATTATCGCCATCCGGATTCTTCGTTGGACCTCTTCTGTCTCGCCTCGGAGCATGGTTGTCTGATTAGCAACGCCTACGGCTTCCAGATGGATATCCGGATCGAAGCCAGGAGAATAAGCATCCTTAAAGCGGTCCAGAAACTCCTGTTTAACACCGCCATTGCGAATGTAATCGCAAACGTAGTCTGTATCCTTGAGCGTAAGAACGATTAGGTAATGTCCACCTCCGAGGCCAAGTGCGCGTGAGGCGGTGGCTTTTGTCTCTTCGTGCTCGGCTTTCCCGTGGATGATCGACGTGACCTGCTCGGTCGCATTTTGCCTTACGCGTTTCCAGACACTCATGACGTCGCCGCAGGTTGTGTCGACAATCTGGCAACCGCGATCCTGGATTTTCTTCAACGTAATCAGGTCTGTCCCGAAAGCGGGAACGATCACAACATCTTGTGCAGTAAGGTCCTCGATCTCTGCCTCATGACCGGTACCCAGCAAGTTTTTGATCCCTAACGCGGCGATCTGCTCATTGACGAGCGGGTTATGAATTATTTCTCCGAGAATAAAGAGCCGACTGTCGGTGAAGACCTTTCGAGCGGCGTATGCGAGATCAATCGCGCGTTCAACTCCGTAGCAAAAACCGAACTGTTTGGCGAGCCTGAGCGTTGTATCACGAACCGTCAGAATTCCGCCGTTCGCGCGTATCCGTTCGACAATGACGCTGCGGTAGTGTGACCGAACCTGCTCCTGAACCCGCGCCATTACGTCAGGGGTGCGCAGGTTGATTTTTTTCGGCTTAACAGGAGCAGGTGTAGAATCGGCTGACATGCTTTAAACCTGCCGATTGCTCGGCATCAAAATTACTGGTCTTGCAGGAGCGGTCCAGGGATGGGCGCAAAGACTGCATCGGAAACCATGAACGCCCCTGGAGGATCCGGTTCGAGGTAACCGCGCGGACGCACAACGTCCTTTCCGATCGTCTGATCTTCAGGTTGCGATTGTGCGATATTGATTGGCGTCCCGATTCTCGTGAGCTCAAAAAACTTAGGCGCAGCCTGCGGGTCCAATCTCAGGCAACCGTGCGAATGCGCGATTGGCCAGACAGGTCCCTGGTGGAAACCGTAGGCTGGCTTGAACTCCGTCCAGTATCCCATCGGGTAACCGACGTAATGATAACCGCTTCCAGGGGCATGATCGCTTGTTCCCGGTCGGACATCATTTCCGCGAACCCAAAAGCCGTAGGTCGCAGATCGTTTTCTGCGGATCTTGTCGGTCACGTGAAATGATCCGGTTGGGGTAGTGTCACCAGTCTTCCCGATCGTGCAAGGAGTCACGAGCAACGGTCGATTCCCTTCCATGACATAAACCATCCGATTTTGCAGCGACACTTTCACACGGACTGCGTCCGGGCTCCTCGGTTTGTAAGCGACGACCCGATAGGGCCCCGAAATACTGGTCGTTGTCAGGGCGCACCCGGTAAGGAGGGCGAATCCAATCGATGTCACGGCAAATAAGGCTCGAACGTAATGGCTTCTCATACAGACGGTTAATTAGCGCACTATTTTACTTCATTAGGGAGAATTGCAAACGAGTAAAAAGAGAACGGAACGGCGTTCCTAAGCTTTGCGGTTCCAGAGCGCGTCCCTTGATCGGCTGAAATTTCGCCGCAGGTGGATGCCCACGCTCAATGCTTCTCTCGCTGCCAACGCGCGTGTTCGCGGATCTGTTCCGCGAGAGATTGAGCTTTTTCCGGATGCTCCTGGCTTTCAACCTCGAGATCGAATTGCGTGGAACTATTTGCGTAGAAAGGATAGGTCCGAGCGGTAACCGACGGTTTGTAGCGCCAGTGTTTGTAGAGCCAAAGCCACTGATCTGGATGTTCCCTGATCAACGGTTCGAATTGATTCCAGCAAGTCTGAGTGATTTCCTGGTACGACGTCCCGGGCGGAAATTGCAGCCACGGAAGAAGCCGTATCATGTATCCTCCACCTGATCGTGGCAAGGTGACCCAGGGCACGATCGGTGCCCCAGTCCGTAAGTGGAGGAACGCGTGAATCTGCGTGACGCGCATTTTCAGACCAAATCCATCGATTACGACCGCAGCATCTCTAAGTTTGAGAGTGAGATCACTGAAGAGAAACACCGATTCGCCGCGACGAAGCGCTTGTAACAGCCTGGCCACTGCGTTGTCCGGGATGATGATCTTATGACCGGTCGCTTCGCGCAGCTTTCGAAAAAGAGGCGTCAACAGCGCGTTTTTGAACGGTGCAGAAATGATTGTAAGCCCAAGCCCCTCCAGACCGAGAAATGAACCAACCAGTTCGACGTTCCCAAAATGTGGCGTAATCGCGATGATCGGTCCGCCATGCTCGAGGACTTCCTGGAACTTTGACGGGTCCTCGAAGGAGATAAATTTCTCAGCGGTGCTGGGCGCGAGATTTGGAGTCCAGAACAGCTGTAGAAAGTTTTTGCCGAACACTTGAAGTGATCGCTGCGCGATCTGGCGACGCTCCCTGAGACTGAGCTCTGAACCGAATACCGTCGAGAGATTGGCGAGGGCGACCGCGCGGCCTCTACGATCAGCCCAGAATACAAGGGCGCCCGCGGCGTCGCCGAGTTTCTGCACGATGTTGAACGACAATAAACGGATGATGCGCCCAAATAAACTGACGCCAATATACTCGATCCGGTACCGGAGGCTTTTCACTCGCTAATATGGAAAATATGATTCCGGAACACTACCACGCGACGGGGAATTTCCGTGCTATTTCTTGTACATCTCCCGAAACGGGTGCTCGTCGAGCAGGTTTGGCTCGATCCCGCCGAACTTTTTCCCGTCGAATATCTGAATACCGACGTAAAAGTAGAGCGGACAGATCGGTGTGGCTTGATTTAATAGAATTTCTTCGGCGCGTTGCAGAATTTGCAAACGTTTCCCGGCATCCGGCTCTTCTCCAGCAGCCGCAATAAGGCCATCGTATTCGTTGTTGGTCCAACCGGTTCGATTGTTACCACCCCCGGTCACAAAACAATCAAGGAAAGTGTTCGGATCGTCGTAGTCTCCTACCCAACTCGAACGCGCAAAGTCGTAATCAAGCTTGGACAGAGAATTCAGATAAACTTTCCATTCCTGTTTTTGAAGATCGACATGCACTCCCAATCCATCGCCGAGCATGTTCTGGATCTCCACCGCGATGTCTTCATTGAGCTTCTTGTTATCATACAGGTAGGCGATGGAAGGAAATGCTTTGCCGCCAGGATATCCTGCTTCAGCGATCAGTTCTCGCGCCTTTTGCAGGTCGCGTCCGAACATCCTTGGCGGTTGATACCCACCGGCGGTTCCAGGCGGAGTAAATGAAAACGCCGGTGGTTCACCCGCCTGGGTGATCTTCTCCACGATCCGGTTGCGATCGATTACCATCGCAAACGCTTGACGGACCCGGGCGTCGTTGAATGGTTTCCTCGTGACGTTGAATCGAATGAAATAAGTCCCCAAAAACGGCGCAGCGTGAAAATCCGGACGCACTTTCAACTCCGGGATCAGCGAAGAAGGAGTCAGCCCTTTGTCGAGAATCAGATCTGCCACATGCGATGCGTAGAAGTTATAAGCTGTAATCGAGTTTTCGATTGGCAATGCATCCACAGTCTGCAGCGAGACGTGTGCTGCGTCCCAGTATCGGGGGTTTTTTTCCAGCCGGATTCGATAGTTTAATCGCCATTCTTTCAACAGGAAGGGACCATCGTTGACGAGCTTACCCGGCTTGATCCAGTCATCGCCAAATTTTTCGATTGTCGGAGTGTGAACCGGCAACAGCGTTGCAAATGCGCATAGATCGAGAAAATAAGGTACCGGCGCATCGAGTTCGACCTGAAAAGTCGCTGCGTCGACTGCCTTGATGCCAACCTTCTCAAAATCCCCGAGAGTTCCCTCGTTGAACGGTTTCGCATTTTTGATGTGGTAGAGCAAGTATGCGTACTCGGAAGCCGTTTCAGGTTGGAGGACACGTTTCCAGGAAAGTAAAAAATCGCTCGCCGTCACCGGATCGCCGTTGCTCCATTTCGCGTTGGAACGCAGGTGGAATGTGTAGATCTTTCCGCCGTCCGATAGCTCCCAACGTTGCGCGATTGCAGGCTGCGGTTTGCCGAATCGATCGAAATGCAGGAGACCGTCGAATAGCGCATAACAGATTCGGCCATCGAGCTGCCCGGTGATTACCGCTGGGTCAATCGATTCCGGTTCCGCCCCGTTCAACACAACAAGATCGGCTCGTTTGTCGCCTGCACCGCAGTCGCTCAGAGTCAACAGAGCCAGAATGATCCCGAGGCATTGAGTGACCGGACGCAGAAAAGTTTTTGCCGCCGGTGCCTTGAAGAAACAGAGATTTGGTTTGGAATGGAACACGTTGCGCTGAACGATCGTTCCTTGCCGGGTTTCTGCTTTACTTCTGGTGCGCGGCGGACGGGACGGGAGAGACGGAAGCCGCCGGCGCTGGGCTGGCTGAAGTCGCGTTCACAGCAGTTGGCGACGGGGAAGCACTGGCCACCGCAGAGGGCGAAGCCGATGCGACAGGGGTCGCAGAGGGAGATGTCGACGCAGAAGCGGTTGCGGAAGGAGTTGCACTTACGGCCGGTTGTGTCGACACAGACGCCGCCGGCGAGGCAGACGCCTGAGGAGCGACGGGAACGGCCGCTTTGCGTACTTCGTTCTCCAGGACTCCCGTTCGTTGTTCTGAACTGCGCCGTGCAGTCAACACTGTGAGCAACAAAGTCAGTCCAAAGAAAAAGCAGCCGAGATAGACCGTGGCTTTGACCAGAACGGACGCTGTCTGGGCGCCAAAGATGTTCTCTGTGACGCCGCTCCCGAATGCTGCGCCGAGCCCCTCATTTTTAGGTCGTTGCATGAGCACAACAAGTGTCAGTAAGACACAGACGATCACCAGGATCGTGAGGAGTATGGGAATCAGAATGCTCAGCCACATAAGGGCGGGAATATGGAGTGCTGTCCACCCTTTGTAAAGTCGATGCGAACACTGCCTTTAAGGGGGGATCGACCTTGGTAAATTGAACTCACCGATGTTCCGTGCTTTCGTTCCCGGCATGTTTCGGGCCGTTTTGATGGTTTTGGGTTCAATCGCTGTCGTCGCGGTTGCACAACCGCTTGTGTATCCGGCCGCCAAAAAAGGAGACGTCGTTGACGACTATTCCGGGACAAAGGTCGCGGATCCGTACCGATGGTTGGAAGACACAGACTCACCGGAAACGGTTGCCTGGGTAAAAGCGGAAGAGGCCCTTACAGCCGGGTACATGGATAAACTCCCGGATCGTGGAGATTTTCGGAACAAGCTGACGGAGCTTTTGAATTACGAGCGCTATAGCGTGCCGGTTTGGGAGGGACATCGCTACGTTTATCGCAAGAACGACGGTCTCCAAAACCAAAGTGTCCTCTACACTTTGAAGAAACTGAGCGATACCCCGGACGTCTTGTTGGACCCGAATGAGTTCGCAAGCGACGGGACGGTGGCAGTGTCGAGTACAACGGTGAGCGAAGATAGCCGCTATATGGCTTACGGCGTTTCGGCGAGCGGCTCGGATTGGACCGAGATCAGAGTGCGGGATATCGACGACGGCAAAGATCTGCCGGAGGTGATCAAGTGGATAAAGTTTTCCGAACCAACCTGGACCAAGGATAGTAAAGGTTTTTTCTATGCAAGGTTCCCAATACCGACCGGGAACGAGAATCTGGCGAAGGTGACAAATCAGAAGATCTATTATCATTTGTTGGGGCAGCCGGAAGAAAAGGATCAAATGATTTATGAGCGGCCTGACGATCCTGACCTGACGTTCGAGTCGGAGGTGTCGTATGACGGCCGCTATCTCTTCACGATTATGGAGAAGGGGACAGAGCAGCAGAATCTCCTCTATTTCAAAGATCTCGGCGACCCGATGGCTCCAAAGATCGATGCGAATTTCCAACCGATCGTCGACAAATTCGAATCCGAATACAAAATCATCGGATCGATCGGGAGCCATCTATATATTGTCACCGATCTCAATGCGCCTCGGTATCGGATTATCGAAATCGACCTTGGAAACCCAGGCCGGGACCACTGGAAAGAAGTCATACCGGAATCGAAAGATCTGCTGGAAGACGCCGCGGTCGTTGGAGGCAAGCTCATAGTCAAATACCTGGTGGATGCCAAGAATCGACTGACTGTTTTTGGGCCGGATGGGAGCAAGGAACGCGAAATCAGCCTTCCGGCCCTGGGAACCGTAGGAACTCTGTCCGGGGATCCCAGCCGTTCGGAACTCTTCTACCAATTCACTTCGTTTACTTACCCGACAACCATCTATCGTTACGACGTCGAGACCGGCGAAAACAGCGTGTTCAAGAAGCCGAATCTCAATTTTGACTCCAGTTTGTATGTCACTCGGCAGATGTTTTACAAGTCGAAGGATGGCACGAAGATCCCGATGTTCATCGTCTCCAGAAAAGGTCTGGCCCTCGACGGAAATAACCCGGTTTACTTGACCGGGTATGGTGGTTTCAACATTTCCATGACGCCATCCTTCTCGGCAGTCTATATGAGTTGGGTCGAAAAGGGGGGGGTGCTGGCACTTCCAAACCTGCGTGGCGGCGGAGAGTATGGTCGTGAGTGGCACGAAGCCGGTATCAAGGAAAAGAAGCAGAACGTATTTGACGACTTCATTGCAGCTGCCGAAGCGCTGATCAAAGAAAAATATACGAATCCGCGAAAAATTTCGATCGTTGGCGGGTCGAACGGCGGCCTATTGGTTGGCGCGGTTCTCACGCAACGCCCGGATCTGTTCGGTGCGGCTGTCCCCGAAGTTGGGGTTCTTGATATGCTTCGGTTTCACAAATTCACTATTGGTTGGGCGTGGCAATCCGATTACGGATCCTCGGATACCCCTGAAGGTTTCGCCTATCTCATCAAGTATTCGCCGTTGCAGAACATTAAGCCGGGGACCTGTTATCCGCCGACATTGATCACAACAGGGGATCATGACGACAGGGTTGTGCCCGGGCATTCGTTCAAATTCGCGGCGACACTGCAAGCCGCCCAGGGGTGTGCGAATCCGGTCCTGATTAGAATCGAGACGAAAGCGGGGCACGGAGGTGGCAAACCCATCAGCAAGATCGTTGACGAACAATCGGATGTTCTTGCTTTCATGTGGGACTCCGTCGGGCGCAGCGCGAACTAATGCACGAAGTCCAAGATCCACAGCTTGGAAATCGGCTGGGAACGCTGATTCATACGGCTAACATTTCTCGTATACATAGCATATAGCCTTGTTTTGCTAAGTCTCCCCAGGATAAGTCTATTCGTGTCGAGCTCTTAAGCGATTCCGAGGAAGTTCTGTGTTTGGCTTGGTTCTTTATTTCTGTTATCGCTCTTGACGCTCTGCACCGCTTCGACGTCTTTAAGCCGATCCACCAGCTGTTCGTAACTTTTTTTTCGTGTGATATAGAATTTACCCCAGAAAATCGGTATGCGGTCGTCCGGAACCACAGGTCGTAAAAAGGTCACGATGAAAAACGTGGCTGCCTTGTCAGGAGTCTCTTATCAGACGGTGTCCCGAGTCATCAATGGGATGCCGGATGTTTCTGATAGAACCAGGAAACGCGTCCAAAAAGTCATGAAAAAAGTCGGGTTTACACCGAACATGACAGCCCGACAACTCCGAAGCCGGCGCTCAACAACGGTTGGATTGGTTACGTTTGCGACAGGTTATTACGGTCCTTCTCAGGTATTGACGAACAGCGAACAATGCGTCAAAGAACTTGGCTTCGGGTTCATGTTCAGCGGCATCGTCGAGGAGAGCATCGACGAGATCCGTCGCGCCGTCGATGAACTCTGCGCCTACCAGGTTTGCGGTATACTGATTCATCTTCCATTGCAGGTCGATCTTCGCGGCCTTCAAGATTTGTCGAGAAACGTACCCTTCGTTGCGGTCGATTCCGATTTCGGATTTAAAGCTCCGTCGGTTTCGATTGACAATGAGTTGGGTTCCCGGGTTGCAACCAGGCATTTGATTGAGCGCGGTCATAAGAAAATTGCCTATTTGCAAGGACCACTCGGTTGGAGAGCGGCCAAACTGCGTTATTTGGGTTGGCAGAAGGAGATTAAAGTTGCGCAGTTAGAGCATGGCCCTCTCGTTCAAGGGGATTGGTCAGCTGAATCGGGTTTCGAGGCTACAAAAACGATGATCGCAAAAAACTGGGGGAAATTCACCGCGGTTGTTGCGGCTAACGATCAAATGGCTCTGGGAGCGATTAGAGCGTTCCAGGAAAGCGGTATCCAGATTCCGGAGGATATTTCAATCGTCGGCTTTGACGATATCCCGGAAGCCGGTTTTTTTGGGCCGCCGCTTTCGACGATGAAGCAGGATTTTGCGACTCTAGGGAAGCTCAGCGTCCAGTCCCTGGTGGAATGCTTGAATGGGATGCAAAGCGGGGCGCGAACAATCCAGCCTACATTCGTTGAGCGGAAAAGTACGCGTGGCATTGCGATCAACGGCGGACGTCCGCGGCGGCGACCGCTGCTAATTTCTTAGACAATTTCGATTTGATTTGTCTTTGCATAGCGTCTAAAAAATGAAATAACCGTGAACGTTCACGATTCGTGAACGTTCACTCGAGCAATAGAAAAGCCCTTCATAAATTTTAATGCCCCCCGGAAAAATGAAAAAAATCAGATTCTTTAATCGTTTTGTCGGCCTAGTAGGCCTCTCGGTGGTTGTTGCCAGCTCAGTTACAACAACATTCGCTGACGACAACCAACCGAAGAAAAAACTCGTAGTCGGATTTTCTCAAGTTGGCGCTGAGAGCGGTTGGCGCACGGCTAATACCGAATCGATCAAAGCCGAAGCCGCCAAGAGAGGCATTGATCTCCGTTTCTCGGATGCCCAACAGAAGGAGGAGAACCAGATCAAAGCGATCCGATCGTTCATTGCTGAAGGAGTCGACGTGATCGCGTTTTCCCCCGTTGTTGAGACTGGGTTTGAGCCCGTTTTACAAGAGGCAAAAAAGGCCGGAATACCTGTCATCCTATCGGACCGCGCTGTGAAGGTCTCTGATCCTTCGTTGTATGTATCGTTTTTAGGTTCAGACTTCATCGAGGAAGGGCGGCGCGCTGGGAATGAGGCTGTGAAACTGACTGGCGGCAAGGCGAAAATCGCTGAACTGGTCGGCACCGTCGGATCTGCGCCGGCGATCGATCGCAAGAAAGGTTTTGAGGAGGTCTTGGCTAAAAATCCTGACATGAAGATCGTCTTGTCGCAAAGCGGCGACTTCACGAGAGCCAAAGGGAAAGAAGTGATGGAAGCATTTTTGAAAACGCCCGACGCCAAAGAGATTAACCTGTTATTTGCACACAATGACGACATGGCGCTGGGAGCGATCCAGGCGATGGAGGAAGCTGGCATTAAGCCTGGCGTCGACATAAAGATTGTTTCGATTGACGGCGTTCGCGGCGCATTCGAAGCGATGAAAGACGGCAAACTGAACGTCACGGTAGAATGCAATCCGCTCCTTGGCCCGCAGCTGTTTGATTTGGTCGAAGCGGTTGCTGCCAAAAAAGAAGTGCCAAAACGCGTAGTTACCCAGGAAGGGGTCTACGAACAATCTCAGGCGGCTGAAGAACTGCCAAAAAGACAGTACTAATCTAACGCGTTCCGATGTTTCAAAGCGGGCGCTCGAACCGGATGGACGAGCGCCCGAATTTTGTAGTTATATCGCGAAGTGGCTACTCCGCTCCTAGAGATAACAGCACTTAGCAAAGGGTTCCCCGGTGTTAAGGCACTGGATGCGGTTGATGTGACGGTGCAGAGGGGCGAAATCCACGCATTGATGGGAGAAAATGGTGCTGGCAAGAGCACGCTCATCAAAGTCTTGACCGGCGTCTTTCCTCGGGATGCTGGAGAAACGCGACTGGACGGCAAAATTATTGCGCCGAAATCGCCCCGCGAGGCGGAGGGGCTCGGCATCAGCACGGTGTACCAAGAGGTGAATTTGATTCCGCACCTCTCTGTCGCCGAAAACATCTGCCTAGGCCGCCAGCCAACCTGGCTGGGTGCGATCCGCTGGAGCGCAATTGCCAAGCGTGCTCGGGCCGCTCTTGGACGACTTGATCTCTCCTTGGATCTGAAACGGCAGCTTTCCTCGTATTCGATAGCCATACAGCAGATGGTGGCAATTGCCCGCGCGCTCGATATTTCCGCAAAATTGCTGATCTTGGACGAACCAACATCCAGTCTCGACAAGACGGAGGTCGAAGAGTTGTTCAAGAAGCTTCGAAAACTGCGCGAAACCGGTCTCGGCATTATTTTCATCGCCCACTTTCTTGAGCAGGTTTACGAGATTTCCGACGTGATTACCGTCCTGCGAAACGGACGTCGTGTCGGCTGTTTTGCAACCAAGGAGCTGCCGCGCATCAAGCTCGTTTCTCATATGATCGGAAAGGATGTCCAAGAGGTCGAGGCTTTGGAACGGAAGAGAGCAAGTCTCGCTACAATCCGATCCGAGCAGCCGATGCTTGAGGCAAGGGCTTTGGGTCGGAAAGGATTCATTCATCCGATCGACCTCGAGATCAGACCTGGCGAAGTACTCGGTCTCGCGGGACTTCTCGGTTCCGGCAGAACTGAAACGGCTCGCCTCCTTTTCGGAGTCGATCGGCCGGATCAGGGCACACTTTTAATCAATCGTCGAGCCGTCAGGTTCAATTCGCCACGTGCGGCTATACGACTTCGCATTGCGCTGACGCCCGAAGACCGAAAAATGGCTGGAATCATTCCCAACCTCACGGTCCGGGAGAACATCGTTTTGGCATTGCAAGCCGGCCGGGGAACCTGGAGACGACTGTCCGTTGCGGAGCAGGGGAAACTTGCCGATCGCTTTATTCAATCGCTCGATATTAAGACGCCGAATCGGGAGCAGTTAGTGCGCAATCTCAGTGGTGGAAATCAGCAAAAGGTACTGCTTGCAAGGTGGCTTGCGACCGAACCGAAGTTATTCATTCTCGATGAACCCACTCGCGGAATTGATGTGGGAGCGAAGGCCGAAATTGAGAGGTTGATTCAATCGCTTCGGCAGGACGGGTTGGCCGTGCTGTTCATCAGTTCAGAGCTCGAAGAAATCGTCCGCCAAAGTCAGCGCGTGGTGATCTTACGTGATCGTCGAAAAGTTGGAGAACTGATCGAGGCTGACATTTCGGAGGAAGCTATTATGCGGTCCATCGCAACGGCAGATATGGAGCGGCCACCTGCATGATTAACTGGGTGTCCGATCTGCTGTTCTGGATAGTCTTTGGCGCGATTCTCTATTCGTTGCGTCGGCAGCGAATTTTTTGGACGGTTGGCGCACTCGGATTGCTGCTGCTTTTTAATCAATTCTTCACGCCTGGTTTCTTTCATATTCAGCTATTGGACGGGCACTTGTACGGTTCTCGGATCGATGTGCTAAATCAGGGGGCGAAAGTCATGCTGTTGTCGCTTGGTATGGTTTTGGTGATTGCGACAGGCGGCGTTGATCTGTCTGTCGGTGCGGTGATGGCAATCTCGGCGGCGGTATCATCCCGCTTGCTGGTAACTGACCAACAACCCGCCGGCGTAGCGATTGTCGCTGCGTTGGGTGTATGCGTCCTAGCGGGTGCCTGGAACGGCCTGCTGGTCGCTGGATTCGGAATTCAACCCATCATCGCCACTTTAGTCTTGATGGTCGCCGGGCGCGGTGTTGCTCAGTTGATCACGGAGGGTCAAATTATTAACTTTATCGACCCAACCATGGTCTACTTGGGAAACGGGCATCTCTTCGGATTGCCATTTACCCTGACCATCGTGCTCGTGATGCTTGTGCTGACCCTTTGCCTGGTGCGCCGCACCGCGCTTGGTTTATTTATCGAATCCGTGGGTGATAACGACGAAGCGAGTCGCTACTCCGGTATTAACGCGAGACAGGTTAAGTTTATGGTCTACACCTTTTCGGGATTGTGTGCCGGACTAGCCGGGTTGGTGGCCTGCTCAAATATCAAAAGTGCGGACGCGAATAATATTGGGCTGTATCTCGAATTGGATGCGATTTTGGCCGTTGTCGTGGGCGGGACGTCGCTTCAGGGAGGTCGCTTCTATCTTGTGGGTGCAGCCGTCGGTGCACTATTTATCCAGACGCTGACGACAACGCTATACGCTCGAAATGTGAGCTCCGATGTCTCCCCGGTACCGAAGGCACTCGTTATTATCGGAGTTTGTCTTTTCCAGAGTGATTTATTCCGCGCTCGAACGGCACGGCTTTTTCACCTCTTCGGGATGGTTTTAAAACAGCTCGGTGCCCGGCTTCCGCATAAATTTTCCACAGCTTCGCGGCATGACTCGTCTAAACCGTAAGTACATTCCGCTTCTGGCGACGGCTGTCGTTCTAATCCTGGTCTTTGCAACCGGTTCTGTTCTTTACCCCAATTTTGGTACGCCTCGCGTGATCGTCAATCTGCTGGGTGACAACGCATTTGTGGGTGTTGCAGCTGTTGGCGAGTCGTTCGTGATTCTGGCTGGCGGTATCGATCTTTCGGTTGGTTCAATGGTAGCCTTTATAGGGATACTGATTGCCAGTCTATTGCAGGCTGGTTGTGACCCGTTCCTTGCGATGGGTATTGCGCTTTGTATCGGAAGCGCCGCTGGAGCTTTCATGGGCTGTCTCATTCACTTTTTTGAAATGCCACCTTTTCTGGTGACGCTGGCGGGCCTTTTTTGTCTGCGTGGCCTTGGATTTGTGATCCATCCTGAATCAATTGCGATAGATCATCCGTTTTATGCCGACGCTCTACCGCAACTTTCAATTCTGGTTGCGCCGAAGGCGGTGCTGCCGTTTACCGCGATCTGTTTCTTGGCATCGGTCATCATAGGAACGTTAATTGCGGGTTTCACGCGATTCGGACGCAATGTCTACGCGATCGGATCGAGCGAAAGCTCCGCTCGTTTGATGGGTGTGCCGATTGGGCAAACGAAGATCACAACTTATGCGCTGGCAGGATTCTTCTCCGCGTGTGGAGGAATCGTTTCTACCTTCTACATGCAGTCGGGAAATCCGGCATCGTTTGTGGGTCTGGAGCTGGATGCGATAGCGGCCGTGGTGATTGGTGGGACTCTGCTAACCGGGGGTGTCGGATTTGTCCCAGGAACTTTGATGGGAGTCCTGATTCTTGGCCTGATTCAAACGATGATCACGTTCAACGGCACGCTGAATAGCTGGTGGACAAAGATCTTCATCGGCGCCCTGTTATTGGTATTCATCGTCTTACAAAGACTGATCTCCAGGAGATGATCAGGCTGGTCCCAGGACCTCGCAGGACAAAGCGCTCGCCAGATTATTGCACTACGAAGCGGCTCAATAGAATCTTTGGATTTCGTCCAACATTCGCCTGACGTGAGCATAGTCACGACGCGGCTTGAGGATGTGATAACTTTTCCAGGGGTCGCCCCATTCCAAAATCTGGATCGTGACCCGACGGACGCCCCAGTTATTCATCTGTGCCCAGTTGGGGCAATAGAGGTCAATGGTGTTTCGGCCGGACAACGCCCAACCATAATCGTCAACTTCGTAGACCTGGCCTGTAGATAAAATCATGAACTTGGTTCCAGCGGGCCATCTTGCCCAGTCCGCGGCGGCGCTGCGAACTTCTCCTGCTCCGAGCAGGGTTGTGCCGGCGGCATTGGATTTTCCGTACCGCAGGTGATCGCTCTCGGTATCGGTGTAGGCGGTCGTGCGCACTTTCATGAACTGGCTGCGTTTCAGGGGAGGCTCGTACTCGGGGAGGGAACGCTCTGCACAACCAGCAAAAAGAATCGCCAGGCCGCCGAAGGCGGCCAGTTGAACAATACGAAAGTTCATGTGCGCGAATCCTAGCGCGATCAGAGAGAAGACCGAACAAATTTCGCTTCAAAATTACACCGGTTGCGCGACGGTCGAATTTGTAATAAGAGACGCGAGTGAAATTGGATCGCAGGATTCTGTTTTTGGTGGTCGGCATCTGGATTGGCTGGGTCGGAATCGAACAAGGCGAGGCTCGCGACACGGAAGTGTGTAGAGCAATGCCGGCGGACACCGGCGGCGAATCGGATGCCCCTCTGCAACGTGACTCCGCGACTGAGGGCGTGAAAGCGGCCAGCGTGGCGGCGGTGGCCGGAACGCCTGCGTCGATTTCTTCGTTGCCTCTTTTTCCGTCCAGTGCGCCGGTGACGATAGCGAGTTCTGCGATGATGATCGACGCAAGGTCCGGGACGGTGTTGTTTTTCAAAAACCCGGACATCGAGCGCCCAGTTGCCAGCACGCAGAAGCTTATCACTGCGTTACTGATAGCTGAACATGGCGGACTGGATAGCACGGTTCGCGTCTCTCCGGAGGACTGCGCGGTCGAACCGACAAAACTCGGGTTCAGACCAGGGGAGATCTACACAAAACGTCAACTGCTGGCCGCAATGCTTGTCCATAGCTGCAACGACGCCGCTGTCTGCCTGGCCAGAAATGATGCCGGAAGCATTGCTGCCTTTGCAGCCGTAATGAATCAGAAAGCGGCTGAGTTAGGCGCTGATAACAGTCATTTTGTCAATCCAAACGGTCTGCCTAGACCAGGTCAATACTCGACGGCACGTGACATGGCGCGAATCGCATTTGCCGCCTACCACAATTCTACACTTCGCGAGTTCATGCGCTTGCCGGGACTCACATTTACTTACAGCTCAGGACGACGTCGCTTTCTGGAGCCAACTAACAAGCTTGTTACGCGCTCCTCGATCTTCACTGGCATGAAGACCGGATATACCGAAGCAAGCGGGCGTTGTCTTGTTTCGAGTGTCTCTGAGGGGGGCAGCGATATCATTTTGGTACAGCTTGGCGGCACACATCGAATGCTGTTCGATGACGCCGAACGCATGTTGCGCTGGGGGATCGAACGCCGGGAAACTGGGCGTGCAAATAACTCCTATTCGAGTCGCGATTAAGAATAATCTTGAGTGAGGATGGGGTTAGATTGTGAGACTAACCGAATCCGGAAAGTGATTCGGAAGTTAGGTCGCAAGACTAGGAGCGACTCGGCCTGCCGATGACGGCGTAATCCATTCCCGCCGCTTTGGCCGCTTCGAACCCAGCCGGGCTATCTTCAAGGACCAGGCAATCATTAGCGTCCACTCCCATGCGCCTTGCGGATTCGAGAAATATGTCGGGTGCCGGCTTGCCGCGGTTAACCTGTTCCGATGTAACGATCACTGGGAAGAAATTTTCCATCCCGATCGCCTTCAACGTCTGAGTTACGATAGGTAGAACCCCTCCGGAAGCCACTGCCACTTTTGCATAACGCGCGACCTCCCGCGCAAAGGATACGACCTCAGGAATCGGCTGGATCGTTAGAATATGTTCGATGTAAAATAATTCTTTTTCATCGGCCACGGTGCCCGGATCGAGCGCCGTGCCAAACAGCTCGTTCAAATGCACAACCATCTTATCGCTTGGCCATCCTCCGAGCGCGTAGAAAAGTTCCTCCGGGATTTGGCCACCGTGCTTCTGAACTGTGGTTGCCCACGCGTGATAATGGACCGGCATTGAATCGGCAAGTGTGCCGTCGCAATCAAAAATGTATCCGGCGTAGCGTTTTTCGGGAGGCGTGAAGACTGGCATAAGCAGAGCCGAAAATAGTTGCACGGGTTCAAAGGGAGTACAACTGGATCAAAAATGGGTGATCGGAGATTTTTATTGATTTTGAGCGCTTTCCCCGGATGATTCCTCTCCCTTGTTATGCGTCACACGATATCTGTTCTGGTTGAAAACAAGTTCGGCGTCCTTGCGAGGATCGCCGGCATGTTCAGTGGACGCGGATTCAACATTGATAGTTTGAATGTCGCGCCCACCAATGATCCATCTGCGTCCAGAATGACGATCGTCGTACGCGGAGACGACACGGTGCTTGAACAGGTAACAAAACAGCTCAACAAGCTCGTGGATGTCATTGAAATACAAGATTTTCGGGATGGCGAATATGTTGATCGTGAATTGGTCATGCTTCGCGTGAATGCGGACTCCGCCAATCGTTCGGAAGTGATGCAGATATGCGACATCTTCCGCGCCAAAATCGTGGATGTTCAGCCAAAGCGCCTCGCAATCGAAATCACCGGAAACGAAAGCAAAATCAGTAAATTCCTCAGACTCATGGATACCTTTGGAATCAGTGATTTGACCCGCACTGGCAAAGTCGCCATGGCTCGAGTCGAGTAATCGCCCCTTAGAACAGAAGAGAAATTATGCCTGCTAAAGTCTACACTGATAAAGACGCTGACCTCGCTCATCTCAACGGCAAGGTGTGTGCGGTAATTGGATTCGGATCCCAAGGTCACGCACACGCACTCAATCTGAAGGATAGCGGTGTACAGGTCGTCATTGGTCTGTACAAAGGGAGTAAATCCGCCACGGTGGCTGCCGAGCACGGGTTTGAAGTCCTCGACGTTGCCAAAGCGGCAGAAAAAGCTGATATCATTTTCTTTGCGACTCCGGATCTCAAGAGTGCGGCAATCTACGAAAGTGAAGTTGCGCCTCAATTGAAAAAGGGTAAAGCCCTGTTGTTCAGTCACGGCTTTGCAATCCATTTCAAAACGATTGTGCCGCCAGCGGAAGTCGACGTTCTCATGGTCGCTCCAAAAGGACCTGGACACATTGTTCGCAGACAGTACCTCGAAGGAAAAGGTGTTCCTGCACTAATAGCAGTTTATCAGAATCCCTCCAAACAAGCGAAGAAGCTCGCTTTGGCTTGGGCCAAAGGGATTGGAGCCACACGAGCCGGCGTACTGGAGACGACATTCAAGGAAGAGACCGAAACGGATCTTTTCGGCGAGCAAACGGTTTTGTGCGGTGGCCTGACAGCGTTGGTCCAACACGGCTACGAAACGTTGGTCGAAGCCGGGTATCAGCCGGAGATGGCATACTTCGAATGTCTGCATGAACTGAAACTGATTGTGGATTTGATGTATGAATCGGGGATTGCGGGAATGCGATTTTCGATCTCTGAGACCGCGAAGTGGGGCGATGTTTCGGTCGGACCCGCAGTCATTGATGGCTCGGTGAAGAAGAGAATGCAGAAAGCTCTGAAGGAGATCCAGAACGGTAAATTCGCCAAAGGCTGGATCGCAGAATACGCAGCAGGTTTGCCAAACTATAAAAGGCTTTTGAAGGATGGTGAAAAGCATTCAATCGAGAAGACCGGTGCGCGTCTTCGCGGATTGATGCCGTGGATTGCGAAAAAGAATCTGAAAGGCGCGCAAGCCGACTACTAACGAGGTGGATATTGTATCTCGTGCAATATCCAGGCTAGGGCTAAGCCTTCGCTGTCAGGAGCTCACGTAATTCGCTGATCCGTTTTCCGAATAGAATCAGCGTTTTTTCGATCGGTTCAGGCGACTCCATATCGACACCCGCTTCCCGCAGGGTGTCGATGGGGAACTTGGAACCGCCTGATTTCAGGAAAACTAGATAGGATTCCAGTTCGGCGTTGCCACCGTTCAGCACTCGATCTGCGAGTGAAACAGCTGCGGAAATCCCCGTGGCATATTTATAGACATAAAATGCCGAATAGAAGTGAGGGATCCGGAGGCATTCGAGATCGAGCTCCACGTCGATGGTGAACCGCGGTCCGAAATAGGACTGAAGCAGTTCACGATAGACATTGCGGAAAACATCGAGCGTCAGAGGCCCGCCCGTTTCTTCAATTTCGTGCACCTGTTTTTCGAACTCTGCGAACATTGTCTGACGAAACAAAACGTTTCGAATATCCTCGATCTGGCGATCAATCAGATAGGCTCGCATCGCCGGATCTTGAGCTTGTCGCAGAAGAGAGTGAGTCAGCAATTCTTCGTTAAACGTCGATGCGACTTCAGCAAGGAAGATGGGGTACCCGTAATTTTGAAAGAGTTGATGCCGCTGTGAAAACCAGCTGTGCATCGAGTGTCCCGCCTCATGAGCCAGAGTGAATACATCGGAAAAAACGTCCGTCTTGTAATTCATCAGGATATAGGGCGGGTTTCCGTAACTGGAAGATGAGAACGCGCCGCTTCTTTTCCCTTTTGTTTCGTATCGATCGACCCAGCGGGAGTTCAGTCCATTTTTGAGAGTCGCGACGTAATCGTCGCCCAATGGACCGAGAGCCTGAACCACAAGATTGATCGCTTCGTCGAAAGTGACGTTGGTTTGAACTTTCTGAACCAGGGGTACGTAGGTGTCGTACTGATGAATCTCCTGCAAGTTCAATCGCTCCCGGCGAAGTTCGTAATAGTCATGCAAAATTGGAAGGTTGTTTCGTACCGTGGCGACCAGGTTGTCGTACACCGCGACTGGAATGTTATCGGAGAACATCGATGCGTGACGCGCAGAGGGATGATTTCGGATTTTTGCCGAGAACACGTCTGCACGTACCGAAGCCGCCAGGGTCGAAGCCAGGCTATACTTATGGTCGTCGAATTCTTGATAGAACTGATGAAATGCGCTTTGGCGCAAATCCCTGTCTTGTTTATGGAGGAACGACGAATAGGTGCTTTGCGATAGCGGTAGTTCTTCGCCTTCCTTGGTCGTCACGACTCCAAATTTCAGATCGACATTCGTGAGTTGTGAAAACGTTTCAGACTGGGCACGAATCACAGGCGAGCCGAGGGTTAAGAGCCGTTCTTCCGGTTCCGACAATGTGTGCGGCTTGTATCGGCGAAGGCGAAAAAGGGAGATTTTCCAATTCGCCAATTGGGAGTCATCCAGAAAACGCTGAAATTTGTCGTCCGGAATCGATTGGATCTCCGGAGCGACATAGGAACACGCTTCGTTGACCTTCGTAAGCAGATTCGTGAGTTCTGCTTTGCGAGAGAGATTCCGATTGTCTGAGCTGTCTTCTGAGTTTCTGAGTCCCGCATAATGTTGGAGTCGCTCGGCGATGATATCGAGTTGGCGTTCGTATTCGAGGCAACCGAGGAGTATTTCCGCAGAATCCCCTAAACGGCCTCTAAACTCGGTAATCCTTGAGAAGCGATCGCTCAGGTCCAAAAATGATTTGCGATAATCCTCTTCAGTTTTGAATAGATGTGCCAAGTCCCATGTGTCGCCTTCGGGGACTTCGGATCGGGTGGGGATTTTACGAGCGGTAGACATAGTAAGGTTTGCGGGTCACGATCGGGGATGAGCTTCGTCGTAGGTTTTCTTCATCCGCTCGACGGTGACATGAGTGTAGATTTGGGTGGTCGATAGGCTCGCGTGGCCGAGTAACGTCTGCACGCTGCGCAAATCCGCGCCATTGTCCAACAAGTGAGTTGCGAAACTGTGCCTGAGCTTGTGAGGGCTGATGCGAAGCTGGATGGAGGTTTGAGCGAGATGTTTTTTGAGCATCAGCCAAATCGATCGGGGCGAAATGCGTTTCCGCAGTTTGCTGATAAACAACGGACCTGTCTGAACGTTGGCTTCAAATCGGTATTGTTGAATTGCTTTAAGCGCGAGCTCGCCAACTGGGACGACGCGTTCTTTGCGTCCCTTTCCAATGACGCGCGCGGTTTCGCTGAAAGTGTCAACATCGGCTACATTCAACGCTGCAAGCTCGCTTAATCGAAGTCCGCTGCTGTAAAAAAGTTCCATCATCGCCATGTCACGGGCTGCGGCCCAAGCCGGAGCCTGGGAGTGACGCTCGTTCTTCTTTGGGGTCTCCAGCAGTTCGTCAACCTGGGGCACTGAAAGCACGACCGGAAGTTTCTTCTCCAACTTTGGTAATTGGACTTCTTTGAGTGGGTTATCTGTAAAGCCCTCTCGCTCGACGAGATATTTATAAAAGCTACGAAGCGCCGCAAATGTGAGACGTACATAGGACCGGGCCATTCCGGATTTCATGCAGTCCAAAAGGAATTCGCGGAACTGGCGCGCTGTGCATTGGTCCCAAGAAACTTTCTCTCCTTCGAATTTTTTGAACTTTGTTAGCGCATGCTGGTAGGCGATGACCGTGCGCGGGGAGGCATTCCTCTCGACCTCAAGATACTGCATGTAACGCTCAAGGAACCGGTCCTTTTTTGGATACGACATACACCCGCAAAGAGTACAACAAGCATGTCACGAAAAAGCAAGCGATGACGGACGGTCCGTTGCCCGCTTGTGCACGCGAAGTATGCGTAAGTTACTGCAGAAGATTTAGAAACACGCGGCGCTGCTCTCGCTCTTCTGACAACAGATCGATCACGAGATCCTGGGTGACGTAGTCGGCCCCTTCAGTTAACGTGAGAATTCTCTCGTACCTTCCGATCGATCTCTCATTAGCGCGAAGCAATCCATTGATTACCGCCTGGGGATCCGCTTTGTCCGGAACCGGCTGCAAATCGTTTTGGTTCCTCGGAAGTTCAAGAGACCCGGGCACACGCCCACCAATGAGATGGATTCGTTTCGCCAATCGGCGCGCGTGGCTAAGCCGTACCGAAACCGACTCATCAAGCAAACGTTGGAGCGGCTCTGACGCCGCGCCGTCGAGATCGATTGAGTTTGCGAGATAGTTCTGAAGTGTCTCGAGCTCTGCCGCGTACGATCGTTTCAGTTCAGAAATAATTTCGTTCGTCTTATCCACACACGAGAGCCCGGGACATTATCATTGGGCACCGAAGCGCCGCGGGGCGCTTTTCCCTCAATTCTTCTGCCCCATCGGTGTCCCCAAATACTCCGGTTGCGCTGTCGCTCCTACGTCACCGTATCGATTAGTATCTCGTTGTAGGAAAAGAACAGCTGACCTCGTTTCGACCCCATCGGGTGAGACCGCAACGACTGGAATCTCAAATTCGTTGTCAGGGAAGATGAAGTGATAACGGAATGTGCCGTCCGGCTGAAGTTGCACTGGTCGACCTGCTATCGTGACTTTTGCTTGCGGATCGGTTCCGCCATAAAAGATCACTTCGGCGTTCACGTGCATGAAAAACTCGCGTCCGCCAAAGGGCTGAGCGCTCCAACTGGCCCCAAATCCACTGGAGAGGCTGCTCTCAGAGAGGAGCTCGCTCCAACTCGAAAGACCAAATTCCAAGCCGCTCCAGCTGGAGAGGCCCCAACTTGATAACTGCTCGGATGCCAATCCGGACTCGAGCGAATAGGAACTCACGCTGTACGAGCTAAACGCTTTCTCCCAGCTCGATAGAACTTCGCTGCTGAGGCTGTATGAACTGAGAAGAGTTCCCCAGCTCGATGTGATTTCACTGAGTCCCGTTTCCCAGCTTGCGAGCATCTGGCTGCTCACTCCGTAAGAACTGAGGACCGATTCCCATTTACCAAAAATTTCACTGACGCCGGTCTGCCAGCTTGCCAGCGACTCGCTACTGAGCCCATAAGAGCTGATCGCGCCACTAAAACTGGACGCGATTTCGCCGAGTCCAGCGCGCCAGCTTGCAAGCACTTCGCTTCCAAGCCCGAGCGAAACAAGTGCTCGTTCCCATTTCGAAATGATAGAGCTGACGCCTACCTGCCAGCTTGAGAGTGTTTCGCTGCCGCCGAGCAAAGCTCCAGACGATACTCCGCCGAGCAAAGCTCCAGACGATAGTCCGCCGAATTCAGCGCCTCCAAAGCTGCTTACTGCAGCGCTGGACATTTCCTGCCTTACGAATTCCTGGATGGAACCGCTGAATAAACTCGACTCGCCGGGCGCCAGCAACGTCGCCAAGCGGCCTTTCGCGAGCAGTTCGCTAGCCGATTCCGAGTCTAGACGTCCACTCAATTCGGCATGGAGAAAGTGCAGAACTTCCTGTGAACTCATGGAGAAGAGCCGATCGAGAAAGTCCTTTCCGAGCAATGTCTCGAGAACTTTGACCTGTTCGCTGCCCCAGCTTGAAACTCCTTCCGAACTGCCGATTGCCGCTTGCTGTAGACGGGCCAACGTGTCAGCGAGCGGCTGACCGTCGGATCGAGCAGACGAAATTACGTCCAGAAGAAAATTGAAACTTAGATGAAACGGGACGGTCGCAAATTGGGTATCCCAGTTCGGGCTGATCGATTCCGGCGGTGTTTGGGCTGGGCCGGCCTTTTCGACAACGGTTCGTTCGTCGTTCGCATCCCGATACCCAAAGAGAACTTTATACGAGGCTGCCGCGGCTTTGACCGGGATATACCAGTTACGCGCGACCTCGTTGATTTCGATAGTCGACTCGAGTTCATCTTCCCGGTAGACTTCGAGGAACAGCTTTCTCGGTTTCGGGAATTTCGAATAATCAAAATCCCAATACGTGAACAGCCAATGCGGATCACGAGCGATCAAAAACATATCGCCGTATCCTGCCGGCAGTGCTCCCAAGTCCTCAAACTTCAGTTTGTCTTCCGGGTCGCTGGGACCCGTAGCCGTCGTTCCCGGCACCGACACTTTTTCATCCTGTGTCAGATCGGCCGCTCTTCGCGAGTCACTATTTTTCTGAGTACCTTTTTTGCTCATTTTTAACCCTCAGGCGCGCGCCGGGGGGCTCGCACCCGCCAATCGTGAGCCAAATCTGGTGAAATGCAAATTGAATTTGGCGGCACAACAGCGACGGGTTCGACCCTCCTGCTGACACGTCAAGTTTGGATTTGGGTTCTGTTTTATTCGCCGCTTATGACTGCCGACTGAGATAGCGCCTCGCTGATCGACGATTCTTTTGACGTGAGGCCTGCAAGATAACCGTTCTTCGCGGGGAGCGTGCCCGAGTATTCGATGTTCGCAGGCAATTCGAGTCGGGAAAATATCGCGTAGGCAATCCGGGATCGTGGCACCTCCTTATCACCGTAGCCCCCTGGCTGATTGCTCGACCAAAAAAGAACCCGTTCCACGCCGTCCACAACCGTTTGTCCCAAATAAATCACGGAATGGCCGTGTTCGCGTCGGCCGACGGCCGTATTCCAAAATATCTTCATGAAATCGCCGGGCTTTGCCTCATCGAATGAGGTGAAATTGCGTCCGAGTCGCAGTTCGCGGAAAAGACAGGCAGTACCGGGACCGTTTGCATTCCAGCGGCCCCAGATCCCAACTCCGTCCGGTTGCCCTCGAATAGCGAGTGCCTGAGCGACATTTGGCCCGAATTGCGATTCCGGCACGAGCGATTTGATGGCCTGAACGAAAACCAGGTAAGTCGCCCCTGAGCAGTAAGTCGTTGGAGCGGCAGATGGATCAACGCGAAGCTGGCCCCCCTGTACCTGAACAGCCGCTTGGAGATCGCGCGTGGCGCTTGCGGTTGCCGAATATCCACCGCCCACCGGCATCGACTTCGTCAGCGAGACGATCACCACGTTCGGATCTTTCGACATGAAAGGGATTCCCTGACCGCAAACTACGGAACAACAAAACAGCAACAGGCTCAGAACCGTCGGACAGCGATTCATAGGAACAGGTCAAGATATTTGCGGGCGCGCTCAACGGGATCGGATAGACCCGCCACGGCCGTAAAATCACCGCGAATCGCTTCGAGCGAATATTTCTCCGCCTCGATCTCTTTGCGCGATCTGTAGCCACGTCTTCTCAAAGCATCTGTCAATCCGTTCCGGCCCTGATAAGAGTATTGCAGTTGGAAAGCTGCAATCGCGATAGTGAAGATCCAGGCGGCCCTCCTTCTTCCTCTGAGAAGAAGCAATGCGACCCCTGCGATGGTCAATGCCGCGCCTCCGCGATATACGAAGGTTTCGATCGGAACTTCATCCCTCAGCTCCTCGATGCGTTTGCTGAGAAGTTGGGTCGGCCGGTTTGCGTAGAAATGGACGCTACGCGCCGTGTCACGGTCGATCTCCTTGCGAGGTTTCATACTAGAGATCGAAGAACTGGCGGCTGGGTCCGCGGAGTTGAGAAACAGTTCCGCTTCTTTCGGTCCGGCTTCCTGATGGATGCGGAGCAAGACTCTGTCTTGGAAATGAGCGGCGTGGATCGCGGCTTCGACGGCCTCAATCTTCGTTGAAAACGATGCTTCTTTGGATGGAGAACGAAACCACCATTTTTCGTCAGCAAATACTACTTCGAAGAGGGTTTCCGGCATACACTGCAAGTTCGATTCAGGAAAGGGAGCTGGCAACAATCATCTGACGGCAGGCCGGAGTAAAGCGTTACGTGCGTATTCCCTCTTGCGCGAATTGTTTACGCCGGATAGTGTTCGATTGAACATCTGGATATGTCTGAACTTACCAACCGGCAAAAAGAGGTTCTCAATTTCATTCGGCAACAACAGAGAGAAACCGGGTTCCCGCCTTCGAGCCGCGAAATCCAGGCCTATTTCGGGTTCCAAAGTCAAACTGCTGCGATGAACCATTTACGCGCTCTGGAACGAAAGGGCGTGATTAACAGAACTCCGGGAAAAGCTCGGTCGGCAGTTGATCCGAATTTGCGATTTCTTTCCGGATTCCGGCCTGTGCCGGTGCTTGGACAGATTCCAGCGGGTATGCCGGCGGAAGTTTCCGAAACGGGAGGCACAAAGTTGGGTGTCGACCTGGCGGCGTTTGGCGTTCAAGGCAATGCGGAAGTCTTTGCCGTAAAGGTTCGCGGGGATTCCATGATTGGCGCTCAGATCGCTGACGGGGATACCGTGCTTCTGCAGCAGCGTGTCCCAAAAAATCGGGAAATTGTTGCGGCGTTAATTGACGGTGAATCGACTTTGAAGCGTTATATCGTCAATCAAGGCGAACCATTTCTGAAGGCGGAGAATCCCTCCTATCCGGATCTCATTCCAGCTGCGGAACTCGTGATCCAAGGAGTTATGATCGGTCTGCTCAGACGGGTTCCCTGAACCGAATCTTCCTATCTCAAGCTGTCGCGCGCTTCTGTGGCGGTTGAGCGAGCCTTCTTCCAAAACGATTTTGCCAGTTGACTTGGACGAGAGGCTGTTGCCATCGTCATTCCGCGTATGAAAATTTTTGCCCTCTTTCTCGCTCTGATATTGGTGCGTGCCGCAGTCGCCCAAGAGGAGAATGTGTTCGGGTATCGAGATGTCGTGCAGAAGGCTCAGGAACTTTCCAAACACGCTTTTGAAGTTCAGAATCAAGACTTGTCGCTCGAGATTCAGAATCTCGACTACGACCTTTATCGTCGGATCCGTTTTTTACCAGAGCACTCGATCTGGCCCGACGCGCCATATAGGCTTGGGTTTTTTCATCCGGGTTATTATTTCAAGCGGCGGGTCCTGTTTGAGGGGATCGAAAAAGACCGACTGCGCGACATCCCTTTTTCGCCGGAATACTTTTACTACGATAAACCGCTCCAATTCAGTGGACATGAGACGTTCGTTGGCTTCAAGACCTATGTCCCATCGAGTCAGCCCGGTGTGCAGGACGAATTCATGTCATTCCTCGGCGCCAGCTACTTTCGAGCGATAGCCAAAGGGCTGCACTGGGGTCTGTCGACCCGTGGTTTGGGAGTCAATACCGGGATCAACGGGCCTGAGGAATTTCCGGATTTTCGCGAATTCTGGATGCGCAAACCGAATCCCACGGATGATCACCTTGAATTCTATGCACTATTGGACAGCGAGAGCCTCACGGGTGGGTACCAGTTCGATGTTCAGTACGGCGTGATCACTACCATCGATGTCAAAGCGACAATTTTCATTCGGAAGAAACCCGAAGTGATCGTTATAGCGCCGTTGACGAGCATGTTCTACTTCGGTGGTAATACGGTGAATAAACCGACGCTCAAACCCGACTATCAACCAACGGGCAAAACTGAATTTTCGATGAATAAGACGGACTTTCATCGCCGGGAATTTCGCCCTCAGGTGCATGATTCCGATGGGTTGCTGCTCGACACCGCATCAGGCGAAAAGCTTTGGGCGCCACTTAGTAATCCTCGGGCAGTGAATGTCCGTCTTTTTTCCAATATACTTTCCTATTCCCTCGTACAGAGGGACCGGGACGTTAACGACTACCTCGATCGGGAGGCGGAATATCATATGCGACCGAGCGTCACGATGATTCCTAAGAGCGATTTTGGACCGGGATATGTCCGAATGCTCGAAATTCCGAGCAGCGACGAATACTCGGACAATGTCGTGGCCGGCTGGCAACCGCAGAATCTTCCGGAGCCCGGATCGAGCTTCGAGTTTGCGTATCAGCTGAAATGGCGTGGCGACGAACCGGACACAAACCAATTTCGAGTCCTTTCGACGACCGTACGACCAAGTCCAGGGTCGAATGAAACCCGGTTTGTGGTCGAGTATGGTAAGCCGGAAAGCGGGCAGACGATCCCGGTTGCAGAATTGAAGCCGTACATTCTGGCGGGGGCAGGGGGCCAGGTGAAGGATGTCCAGTTTACGCCGACTGATCGAGGATGGTTGGTTGGCTTTACTGTATTCGATCCTGACAATTCACGGCCCTTGGATCTGAGCTGTGTTATACTGAGGCGCGACACCTTCTGCTCAGAGAAATGGCAATATCTGCTGAATATTTAACGCTGCTTCGAATCGGGATTGATTCGTCTCCAGAGTGGAAAGAGGCCTGGGAACGGATCAACGATTACCTTGATGCTTTGCGAACACCGGAGAGCGTCGATCGAGAGTTGATCCTGCTCACGAGTTTCGAACGCGCGATTGTGCGAAAACGTCAGGAGCCTCTGACGCCGGCGACTGAACTTGCATTTGAAGAAGCTCAGAAAACGCTCGACGAAGCTCTCAGACATCTGATCGGTGAAGCTGTTTCCGAAGATCGTCGATCGGTAGAGCAGCGCGTAAGACTCTATCTGACGGAGGGAGCGGACGGGAATTTGCTTGGAAGGACGGACGAGATGCCTGAAGAATTCCAACAGGCGTTGCGAGAAGTCCGTCTGCAGGCAGCGCCCAATCTCCAAGTGGCGAGCATTGTGGCGCGCCCACTGGAGTTTTCTGCGCATGGAAAGGGGTTGATTTCTTTGGCGGGAAAACTTTCGCCATTGGGCGCAAATCGCTTGATCGGCTGGATCATCGGACTTGGAATCCTTGGATTCCTGGTCGTAACCAGCCTTTACAGAGCGTGATTTCTCGGCAAACGTTTCGAGCTGGCTTAGAAATCTAATTTGGCTTCCGGTCAGATTTATGAGTGATAAAGATCGTTCAGGGAGATTCGTTCAGCTGATTTCGACAGTCGACGACGCAGCAGTGATTCAACGAAAGATTGAACAGCGTCGTTGGGCGGTCGCATATGTCACCTTTGGGATTTTTGCTCTCGGGCTTTGGATGATGATCGACATCGTCGGGGCGCGTGGCTGGACTTCGCTTGAGGTCGCCGACATCGTCATTTTCGCAATCCTGTTCGCGAGTCTTTCATTTGGATTTACGCAGGCGTTTCTCGGCTTTTTGGTTCTCGCGGAAGGGCATGAACCCCTTAAGATCACGAATACACTCGATGAACAGACGCCGCTGGCTTCGACGGCAGTGGTTATGCCGGTGTTCAATGAAGACGCCGAGACTGTGTTTGGGAATATTCGGGCGCTGTACGAATCGCTACAGCAAAGACAGGAGCTTGATTCGTTTGATTTTTATATCCTGAGCGATTCGACGGACCCTGCAAAAGTGGTCGAAGAAGAATTGGCCTGGTCAGATATCTGCCGTCAAATCAACGGGTTCGGCAAAATCCATTACCGCCGCCGGAAGCTTCCGGTGAATCGAAAGAGTGGCAATATCGCGGACTTCTGCAGGCGCTGGGGCTACCGTCACCGGTATATGGTTGTTCTGGACGCGGACAGTTTGATGACCGGTTCCGCCGTTGCCACTCTAGTTCGGCTAATGGAGTCAAACCCTCGTGCAGGAATTATCCAGACGATGCCTCGACTCGTAAAAGCGGAGACGTTATTTGGTCGGATTCAACAATTCGCTTCGCGGGCTTACAGTTCAATTTTTGCTGCGGGCCTGAATTTCTGGCAACAAGGCGCGGGTAATTACTGGGGCCACAACGCTATCATTCGAGTGTCGCCTTTCCTGTCCAGTTGCGCGCTCCCGGGTTTGCCCGGGAAGGAACCACTCGGAGGGCGGGTGCTCAGCCACGACTTCGTTGAAGCGGCCCTGATGCGGAACGCGGGATGGGATGTCTGGTTCGCGTACGACGTGGATGGCAGTTATGAGGGCTTACCTCCAAACCTGACAGAATATGTCAAAAGGGACCGTCGTTGGTGCCAGGGGAACCTGCAGCACATGTGGTTTCTACTGGCTCAGAATATTCGTCCGATCAGCCGGGTTCACCTGGTGCAGGGAATATTAGCGTACGCTTCGGCACCTTTACTGGTGTTGTTTGTTCTTTTCGGCGCGCTGCAGGCAGGGATTGACCGGTTGCAGGCAAGACCTGGATCGATTTCGTGGGCCCCCGCCGGTGTGCTGTTTATCATGACTCTAATCTTGTTGTTCGGTCCGAAGGTTTTGAGTCTGCTCCATCTTTTCGCCCGGCCAAAAGAGGTCGCTTCTTACGGGGGAGCAGTGCGAGTTCTGGCCAGTGCAATAGTCGAAACGCTGTTCTCGATAGTGACTGCTCCAGTGCTGGTCTGGTTTCATACCAAATTTGTCCTGCGCAATATCGCTGGCCAGACTGTCACGTGGAATACCCAGACGCGAGACGGGGGTTTAGGACCGGGATGGAAAGAAATTTTTCGTGAATATTGGCCCTTGCCGTTTGCAGGGCTCGGACTTGGGGCATTGGCATGGTGGATTGGTCCAACCTATCTGGCCTGGATTTCTCCGCTGCTATTCGGGTTGGTGGCCGCGATCCCACTTGCCCGGGTCAGTGCCCGGACTGATCTGTTTCGTGGTCTCTTCAAGACGCCGGAGGAGCTTTATCCTCCGCAAGAACTTGCGGCAGAATTTCGATTGCAGCTCAGAGATGGGGACCAGTTTGTTCATGCGGTCCTGGATCCATTTTACAATGCCGTGCACGTTGCGCTTCAGCGGGCCAGAGAGATCGAGTCTCCCGGTGTCGATGGCTATGTCGAATCGCTCGCAACAAAGCTTTTCAAAGAGGGGCCTGATTCATTGAGTTCCCAGCAAAAGCGAGCCCTTCTAGCCGACGGCGAAACCCTAGCTTATTTGCACAACCTTGTCTGGAAGACTCCGTCGGATATGATGAACCCGGCGTGGGCTCGTGCATTGGCCCAGTATCGTTCTTCATTCCACCAGTCTCGTTCGAAGTCAGAAGATTCCGCGCGAAAGCAGCCCGTGCTGGTTTAAGTAACGGTCCGTGGTTTACGGCTTACGGGTCCAAACCAGGAACTGGAACTCCAACGCCCAAACCTGAACTCGTAAACCTCTGGTCTCGACAATGCGGCCGAAGGAGGCATTCTTATCAGGCTTTAAATGAAACGACTGATCGCCGGGGGGGTGCTCTTTTTGTTGGTAGCGACCGGAGTATTTATCCTTTGGCAGCGAGAAGCGGAATCGTTGTTACCCGCGCAGATCGCGCCCGCGGAATGTCTATTTTACCTTGAATTGCCTAAGGTCGATCGAGCGGCAAAGCGCTGGCCTGATACTGCTATCGCGCAAATGTTGGAAGAGCCGTCCGTCCAGCGTTTTCTCAAGAAACCGATCTCGAAGATTCCGGCGAACTGGGAAGTGGCCGGACGCGCATTTGCTGATCTCCGGTGTAGTGCGCTGTTCTTTGGTATGACGGAGCCGAAGATCGACCGTTGGATATTCGGATTGCAGACTGCGGGGGATGCGTCGACTGCGCAACGACAAATCGCGAACCTCTCCAAGGCGCTATTTGGAGTCAGCAGTCAGCAGATGCGACCCGACGAGCTGGAAAAGGGCAGTGAAAGGGCGCCTCTATTGGGGCAGTCTTTTTACACGCAGATTGGCTCCTGGACGTTGTTGAGCCGAAGCGTCGCATTGTTGCAGGAGGCAGTCCGGAATTTCAAAACCAAGTCGACCGGCCTACAATCGCAGGAGCGGTTTCGCAAGTGTCGAGCTTATGTGCCTTTGGACTACGATGCGCTGACATTTGTCCAAGGGGAACCGTCATTCGATTCGGTCACCGGCTTCCATTGGCAGTATCCCGAGCCTGATATGCCGCACAAGAGCAGGGCGGTGCTGGCAGTTACGACGATCGAAGGAGCGCGATTGCGCGATACCGTATTTTCCTTAACCGGTCCTCCTGCGGCAACCGGGCCGCTCGACCGTCAGGGATTGTCGATGACGAGTGCATCGACAGTCGGTTATATAGCTTCACGCGTTGCCCTTTCCGAGATCTGGAGGTGGAGCGATCGATTTGCAGAGGTGTCGGCGCTGGCCGAGGTAATACGGGATTATATGAGCAAAGTGCAAGCGTTCGGCATTAAGCCGGACGATCTGGATAAGCTCGTCTCGGGAGCCGAAATCATCGTTGACCGCGACTCGGCACCTGATTCAATGAGCGCCGCATTCTCGTTGCAGGTAATCGATCCAGACAAATTCAAGCAGCTGATGGATCAGGTCGTTGCCGAGAAATTTCCGGAAAGTTGCACTAAAACGGAGATCGCGACGATTCCCGCCTATTCGATGCATGTGAACAAGAGCGCATCGATCGTTTTCGGACTGGCAGATCGGCATCTGGTCGTTGCCGGAAGTGAATCGAAATTTTCGGATCTGGTGAACCGACTTCGAACGCACGCCCCGGGATTGGAAAACGATGAGCAGTTTAAAGCGGTCTCAAAACTGGTGAAAGATCCAGACGACTTGTTCGTCTACTTTGATGCAAAGTCATGTTTCGAACGTGTCTACGACGCTTCCAGACCAATGTTGGCGCTCGGACTTGGAGTGATTCCGGTCGTTAGCCGGTACGTAGACGGCATGTCGATTCCGGAAACCAGCGAGATTTCGAGGCATCTGAGCCCGATTGTTCTCTCGCGGCGTCGGGTAGCAGAAGGCGTGGTCGATGAATCGGTCGGGCCTATTACCGCTTATGATGCGGTGGCGCTGGTTTCAGGAGGTGCGCTGACGATGGGGTTGTTGGCCAAGTAGTTGTTCAGGCGAGATAAGCGGATCGAGAGTAAATTCTTTGCCACGAATTTTTGTGCGGAATACGTTAAAAAGCGGATAAATGGAGCCGGATATCGTTGAAAATCTGCGTGCAGTCTGCGCTGCAATTGCCGAATCCGAGAGAATCTCGGGTCGCGCCCAAGGGAGCGTCCAACTGGTTGCCGTGAGCAAAACCCATCCCGTCGAAATAATCCGGCAAGCGGTCGAGGCGGGACAGCTTTTATTCGGCGAAAACAGGGTACAAGAAGCAAAAGCGAAAATCCCGGATCTACCTGCGAAGTTGAGGTGGCATTTGATCGGGCATCTGCAGAGCAACAAAATTCGGCAGGCATTGCCGCTTTTCGAAGTGATTCATGGAGTCGACTCGATTGATTTGCTCGAGGATGTGCAACGTATCGCAAACGATCTCGGTCTTTTCCCTCGAATCTTGCTGCAAGTGAACGTCGCGGCAGAATCGTCGAAATTCGGATTTTCACCAGAGAAACTGATTGGGGAGGTCGAACGCATTGCACGTGCTGACCGGTTGCAGGTTGAAGGCCTGATGACAGTTCCGCCGCTCGCCGCGAATCCCGAGAATTCACGGAAGTATTTCGTGGCGCTGCGTAATCTCCGTGATCTTTTGGAAAAGGAGTTGCGGTTTCCGCTTCCTCATCTGTCGATGGGGATGAGCGCAGATTACCGGGTCGCCATCGAGGAAGGGGCCACCTTGATTCGGGTTGGCACAGCGATATTCGGAGATCGAACTGCGAAGCGACAATGAACAATCGAACAGCCCGGTGTATTGCCGGCATATTGGGATTTAGCGGCGTACTGTTTGGTGCGTTCGGAGCGCACATGTTGCACGGCCTTCTTGAAAGGTACGAAACGACGAAGATCTGGGAGACGGGCGTTTTGTATCATCTTGTGCACGCTTTGGTGCTGCTTGTCGTAAGCGGGTGGCGCCCGGTGCCACGCGGGGCATTTGTTTTGATGCTTGGCGGGATAATCATTTTCAGTGGATCGCTCTACGTACTCTCGCTAACTAACGCTAGATGGCTCGGCGCGATCACGCCAATTGGGGGACTTGGGCTACTGAGCGGGTGGTTGGCGTTGGCGTTTTCGAAACGTAAGGAAGCGTGATCTCGAAGCGCAGGGCTGTAGCATCGCAGCCTGGAGTCACCTCAGATTCTTTTTGGCTTCGGCGATATAATCGCGATCTCCAGAATCGGTTGGCTTGAGCTGCGTGACTTTTAGCCACTCTGCCTTTGCTTCTTGTGTTTTTCCCATCGCCTCCAATGCATGCGCGTACTCGGCGTGGTGAATGATGCGGTCTGGTGCCGCTGCTATCGCTCTTTGAAAGTATTCCACAGCCTTCTCCTTTGAGGCAGGTGGCATCTCCCCGTACAAAGTCTGCGCGATTGCTTTTAAAAATGGATTTAGCGTTGCCATGTCGAAGTTCCACCGAGCCAGAACAAGTAGCGCCAGATCGTTCTTGGGATTCAACTCAACCGCTTTTTCCGCCTCGGATTTTACAACCTTCGAGTATTCCATCTTCGTCTTGTTATCGACGAAGTCGGTCATTTTCCCATAGGCGATCGAGAGACTGGCGTGCGCGTCCGAGTCGTCTGGCGCCGTGTGAACCGCCTTCTTCGCGTATTCCAAGGAGAGGGTCGCATAGGCTTTCTTTTCGGACTGTTCTTTGGCGACGTCGATGGCGTCGGAATAATCCTGGGAAAGCTTGACCAGGACCTTCGGATTGTTCGGATCAATCTTTTCTGCTTGCTTAAGGGCTTGAATAGCGTCAATTGTTCGCTCCTGCACATCCAGCGCATCGGCCTTTTTAATCAAAGTAGAAACATCCTGGGCTTTGGCGAAACCGGCGAACAAAGTGAAGCTGAGCATCGCTATGAGTGAGGGAACTCGCATGGGATTATGATGGAGGCGGAATGCGCATTTGCAAGGCGGCCTGGCGATCCTGTCGATTCTCACGCACGAGCGGAGAAACCCGTTGACAGGTCGCTAACTTAACCATAGGTTCCGGACTCTTTTTTGGGAAGCCTTCATGAAGACGTTTTCAGCTAAAGCGAGTGATATCGAGCGCAAATGGTATATTGTCGACGCCAAGGACCGCTCGCTTGGCCGCGTTGCCGTAACTGTGGCAAACCTCCTTCGAGGTAAAGGGAAGACGGTATTCACTCCGCACGTCGATACCGGAGATTTTGTTATTGTCATCAACGCGGAGAAGGTCCGGTTGACTGGGAAAAAAGAGGTTCAGAAGACGTTCACCAGCTTTTCCGGTTATGTTGGCGGGCATAAGTCAGAAAACGCCGGTCGCCGTAGGGAGCGATCTCCGGAATTGTTGATCGAGCACGCCGTGAAGGGAATGATTCCTCACAACCGACTCGGGCGCGCTCTTTACACGAAGTTGAAAGTGTACAAAGGTGATAGCCACCCGCACGAAGCACAGCAACCGATCGCGGTCTCTTAATCTAACTTACTTATATGTCCGAGGCATTTGCCGCTACAGGTCGCCGTAAAACAGCAGTCGCTCAGGTCCGTCTTTCGCGCGGAACAGGGAAAATACAGATCAACGGTCGTCCGCTAGAAGAGTATTTCGCGACGCCTTCATTGCAGTTCACGGTACTCAAAGCATTTGAGGTGACTAAAACGAGCAATAGTTTTGACGTCAGTGTCCGGGCCACCGGAGGCGGAATCGTGGGACAGGCGGGGGCGGTGCGTTTGGCGATTTCCAGGGCTCTTCTCTCGCATGACGCAACGATGCGTCCAGCACTGAAGGAAGAAGGTCTTCTGACTCGTGATCCTCGAATGAAAGAGCGGAAGAAATCGGGTCAACCCGGCGCGCGCAAGCGATTCCAGTTCTCCAAGCGATAGTCCGCGATCGCGGCTGCAATTTGCGCGGTTTGTTGGTTGCCGACTGGTTGCTTTTCGAACTTTGAGCCGGTAGTTTGCTCGCACAGATGTCCTGTTCGAAAATCGATCCGTCGTTGCATCAAACAAAAAAGCCTGAGTGGATCAAAGTCAGGCTCCCTTCCAGTCCTGTATTCTTCTCGACGAAGTCGCTGATTTCCGATCTCCGACTTCATACCGTCTGCGAGTCGGCACAGTGCCCAAATCGTTGGGAGTGCTGGAGCCAGGGAACCGCCACTTTCATGATCGCTGGCGAAAGGTGCACGCGGGCATGCGGATTTTGCGCAGTCTCGACCGCAAAGCCATTCGCTTTGGAGTCAGATGAACCGGCGCGGGTCGCGGAGGCGATCCGGCGGATGAAGTTGAAACATGTGGTGATCACGGCGGTCGCGCGCGATGACCTTTCAGACGGCGGAGCGAATCACTTTGCCGAGACGATCCGAGCGGTCCGCAACCTGGATCCCGAGATAGTGATCGAGGTGTTGACTCCGGATTTCAACGGCAAGGAGAATTCGCTACGATGCGTCCTTGATGCGCGCCCCGATATTTTTAACCATAACTTGGAGACGGTTGAACGGCTGACACCGTCGGTTCGCTCGCGGGCGAAATATCGGCTCTCTCTCGACGTACTGCGTCTTGCTAAGGAGCTTGATCCAGGAGTCGTCACGAAGAGCGGAATTATGCTGGGCCTCGGCGAGAACGAAACAGAGCTCTTTCAAGCACTGGATGATCTGCGCGAAGCGACCGTACAAGTCTTGACTCTCGGTCAGTATCTGCGGCCGACCCCGAGTCACTTGCCGGTGGTGGAGTATATCAAACCCGAAGCCTTCGATCTTTATCGACTGGTCGCCGAACAAAAAGGATTCGAATATGTCGCGTCTGGGCCGCTTGTTCGAAGTTCGTACCATGCGGCAGACTACCATCCGGCTCGTCGACGAACGACGTAGCCCGTAGCGCCGGTTTTGTTATCAGTCTCAGAGATCCACAGGCAGAAGACTGCCAAAGATCGTTCAGTGGGGGGCCGCCTGCGGCGTTGACTTGGCGTTTGGATTTGAGAATTCCTTCTTTAGCATCTCAATGATTGCCGCGTTACCAACCTGCCGCTTCTCCTGGATATCGTGGGCGAGCTGTTCTTCCAAGCGCCGCCTTTCCTGGAGATAACGTTTGTGAAACTGCGCCTTCTGCTCGTCGCTCAGTTGTAGACCCGATTTCTGATATGCTTCGTTGATTGACGCTTCCTGCTTTTGGCGTTGGACTCGCTCTCTCTGCCGCAGTACCTCGCGTTCGTCTTGGCTCAGTTCCTGCCAGCGATGCAGATTTTGGAGGATTCGTTCCTGTTGTTCGGTCGAGAGTTGATCGAATTCTTTGCGCAATTGGTCAAACTTCCCGGCGCTTACGGTGCTGGCCTGCGGGGTCGGGCTTGTCGACGGTGAGGGTGTCGCAATCTGAGCCTGACTCTCCGCGATAGCAAAAGCGGTAAGAATCAGTGCGACGAAGAATCTAACCATACGGAAGATTCCTCGGATGAAAGCGCAGTATCCAGATCGGCTATCAACTCGAGGTCACTTGGCTCACTCTGTGTGACAATTGCTGCAGGTCTGGTCACTACCTTGTGTTCAACGCGGACGCTGAATACTGTCAAAAACACTGCAAGAGCGCCTGCAACCGCCCCTGGCAGACCAAACCGTAACCAATTTGCCCAGAAAACTCGACGGTCAGCTTTTAATTTGCGGACCGAAGCCACGACCTTGGCAGCAAAGAAAGGGGAAGGCTCCTGGAGCTTCGCCTTCCCGAGCAAGTGCCAAAGTTGATCGCGTTCTGGATCGTTCATCGCGTTGAATTGAACACCGGAGATTGGGTAAAGTTTCAATCAGACCACGACTGACTCTCTTAAATTTGTAGAGCAAGTAACGAGTACAACGCTCTGTGACTTGACTCAAGGAGATTTGCCGGTCGCGGAGCAATGAGAAATCGGAGGCTCAGAGTCATCCAAGCAGAGGGTTGGCAGGGACTTGAAGGCTTACAGCAAATGCTCGATCACTCTCCGGCTTCGAGAAAGCCCTCGAGCTGCCTAATCCGGGTCGGGTGTCGCATTTTTCGGAGTGCCTTTGCTTCGATCTGCCGTATGCGTTCACGCGTGACGCGGAATTGGCGGCCGACTTCTTCGAGCGTTCGACTGTAACCGTCCACAAGGCCAAACCGTTGCTCAAGGACTTGGCGTTCCCGTTCGGTTAAGGTATCCAGCACATCTCGAATCTTTTCGCGCAGAAGCACGATCGCGGTCATGTCGCTTGGATTCTCCGCTCCCTTATCCTCGATAAAATCGCCGAAACTGGTGTCATCGCTGTCGCCGACCGGGCTTTGCAGCGAGATCGGTTGCTGCGCCATTTTGAGCACGGCGCGTACGCGTTCAACAGGTAGCTGTATCTCTTCGGCGACCTCTTCGGGAGTGGGCTCGCGCCCGTACTCCTGCACCAATTGCTTTTGAACCCGCATCAACTTGTTGATCGTCTCGATCATGTGCACGGGAATTCGAATGGTACGCGCTTGGTCAGCGATCGATCGAGTGATCGCTTGGCGAATCCACCAGGTCGCGTAGGTCGAAAATTTGTAGCCGCGTCGGTACTCAAATTTTTCAACGGCTTTCATCAGGCCCATGTTGCCTTCCTGAATCAGGTCGAGAAACGAGAGGCCGCGATTGGTGTATTTTTTTGCGATCGATATCACGAGTCTTAAGTTCGCCTCGACCATCTCGGTCTTGGCGCGCAAGGCCCGCTTGAGCCAATCTTTTAAATCGCCATGCTGGCGGGCGAAATCTTCCGGCTTAAGCCAGAGCTTGTATTCGAGATCGCGTAACCGGTTCTTGTAGTCTGGTAACCGTTCTCTTGCAGCTGCTGATCCTTGTTCAGCGCGCGAGATTTCATTCTGTAAATTGTTCAGGACTCGCAGAAAGTCGTCCGCCAACTGCACAAATTCTTCTGTAACCTTTTGTTTGAAATAGAATTTTGGATAGAGCTTCATCAAGGCGGTGTGCGCCTTTTGAAATTCCGATTTAGCGCCGGACTCTTTTCCCGATTCGCGAGCCTCCATCAGCTTGCTGTAGAGAACCGCGACGTCGCGGCTGGTTCGTTCAATTTGGGAACAGAGCTTCGGAAGCCCTTTCATGTACCGTTCGCGATTCTCTATCTTTTTGTCCAGGATCACGCGGTCAAATCGTTCGCGGCCTTCGATCAATTTCTGGGCAAGGTCCAGGTGCGATTTCGAAGTAAAACCGAATCGATTGATGAACTTTTGTACCATCATCTCGGCATCTTCGATCCGCTTCGAGATTTCGACTTCCTGTTCCCGAGTCAGCAGTGGAACCTGGCCCATCTGCTTTAGGTACATACGAACTGGGTCGTCGAGGATATCGAGTTTTTGATCCTTCTCTTCCTCTTCGTCGTCGATGTCTTTTTTGCCGTCCTTGTATCGATCGACTTCGGATGAATCGATGATGTCGACTTCCATCGATCGGAGCCGGTTGATCAACTGCTCCATTTCCTCCGGATCCGCCATGTTCTCCGGAAGAGCTTCGTTGATGTCGTCGTAAGTGACGTAACCTTGCTCCTTGGCGAGTTTGACCATGTCCCGGACTCGCTCCTGGAGATCAAAAGCCGGATCAGCGTTGATCAATTTCGACGCTAACGGGGTATGTCCGTTGGTGTTTACAGCCACATCCGTCAACGCCGGTACTGCGACTGGATGACTTTTCTCCTTTGTTGCGGGCGCTGAAACCTTCCGAACAGGAGATGGCGATTTTCTGGAGTTGCTCTTGGGCTTGTTCTCCTCATCGGTGGGTTTCGATTTGGCAGTCTTCGATTTCAGTGAATTTTGTGAAGTGCGCTTTGCCATGTCCACCTACGAATTCCATTGCCGCGGCTTCGAGAGAGGGGGAGTTAGATATGAGTACAATTGGGTAAGTCCACGTTGGTCACTGTGCCCGGCTGGAAAGTCGCGAAATATCTGTGAACGAGGATTCTAGGTCAAGGATTTCTTTGAGCTCGTGCTTCGCCTGTTCCTGGACGACCGAATCATCACCTGCAAGCCGAAGGATTGTTTCGGTCTGCCGCCTTCTGCGTTGCAGTTCAGTAATAGCAAGGCGAGTCCAGAACAGTTGGCCCATTTGTTCGTTTAATTCCTTGTTCGCAAGAATGAGTGAAAGGACCGCAGCCTCGGACTTTTCCAGCGATGCAAAAAAAGCAGCGATACTCGACGGTTCGTGAGGATCCAGCGTCGATTCAAAGATCTTCGCGAGCAATCCGGCTCCGCTAACCTCCTGCAGAATGGAGCGCCATGGCTGTTGTTGAATTTCTTTTAGAAGATTAGCGTCGACAAGCGCCGCCCTGCAGATAACTGCCAAATCATGGCGCGGCATCAAGCTTTGGGGCGTGACAACATCTTCTGCGATCGTTGTTGCGCCCTGCGTTTGCTTGGTCGGCAGACGCACCATTTGCTGGAGCGTATCTCTTGGAATTTTCAATCGAACCGCCAACCGGCTAACCAATGTGTCTCTTAAAACCGGATCCTGAACCAGTCCAATAAAGTGCGAGATTTTTCGAGCAAATGCCACTCTGCCGGCGATTGTGTTTGCTTCGGTCGAACTCAATTTGCGATTGATCTGGAAATCAAAAAAATCATCCGCTGCGTCGACGCGCGCGCGAAACAAGTCTGGTCCTGATTTGCGAATCATCGAATCAGGGTCCTCGCCAGGAGGCAATTCGCCTATTTTGACCTGGAGCCCGGCTGCGAACAGAACTTCGAGCGCGCGCTCAGCGGCTTTTTCGCCGGCAGCGTCCGCATCGAAAAATAAAATAACTGTGTCCGCGAATCGGTGAAGCAAAGAGGTGTGACGGGCTGTCAGGGCTGTTCCTTGAGGGGCCACCACATTTCGGATCCCGGCTTCGAATGCGCTGATCAGATCGAGTTGGCCTTCGAGAACGATCGCCTGGCGAGCGTTTGCAATGTGCCGCTTCGACTGATGCAAACCGAACAAGAGATTCCCTTTTGAAAATAACGGCGTTTCCGGCGAATTCACATATTTGCCGCCGGGAGCCTGCGGATCAAGGATTCGCCCGCTGAATGCAACCACCTCTCCGATGTCGTTATGAATCGGAAACATCAACCGGTCTCGAAACCGGTCGTAGATGCGGGAACGCGAATTTCCTTCTTCCCGAAGTTTTACGAGCCCGCTCTGGACGAGTTCTTCTTTGGTGAACTTGGCGGTTAACGCCCATTCCGTGAGTGCATCCCAGCTCTTTGGCGCATACCCGATCTGCCACCTCTTCGCGGTCTCTATATTAATTCCCCTCGTTTGCAGATACGATCGCGCGTTTCCGGCTGCCTTGGTGCGAAGGAGATTCTGATGAAACCACGCGCTCGCTTCAAAGTGCACACGGAGGAGCCGTTTCCGGAGACTTTGCTTTGCTTCTTCTTCAGCGCTGAACTCCTCTTCCACAATCGATATTCCGGCTCGCGTCGCCAAACGGCGTATCGCTTCAGGGAAATCGACGTTTTCGTACTGCATCAAAAATTGGAACACGGCTCCGCCGGCACCGCACCCGTGACAGTAGTACGATTGCTTGGATGGATTGACGTAGAAGGACGGGGTTTTTTCCTGATGAAATGGGCAGTGCGCTCGAAATTCCGTCCCAGCGCGTCTCAGCGGAAAATAACTACTGATCACCGCCACGATATCCGAAGCGGCCGCGACCTGTTCGACGGTTTCCTGAGCGATGCGTGGCATTAGTGCGTGCCCATTTTAAACTAACCACCGGCTACCATTCGCACGATCTCAACGGTGTCACCGTCCCTGAGTTTGACCGAATGAAAATCGAGCCGCTGTACCGCCTGACAGTTTAATTCCACCAACACCATTTTCTCCTTCAACTCGAGCGAAACGAGTAGATCTGCGATCGTCGGGCACGAATCGATATCTCGTGTTTCTCCGTTGAGAGTCAGTTTCATACCGACAGGATCGCAGCGTCCCAGTCTTTCCAAACCGGCTCCAAACCGGTTGCGCGAATGGCTGCTGCGACCTCTTCAGCTGATCTGCTGTCCTCCACTTCGAATTGCCCATCTGCTTTGGAATTGGCGCAAGCGGAATCAGTGATCTTGCCCTTCACCGTCAGGTGTAACGAGTCCGTTCCCTGCCCGGTATATCCACCTGGTTCGGTACGGCTTCCGGCGCTCATCATGGTCACACCGATCGGCATCAATAGGTCCCTGAACTCTTTTGATTCGCGAGTACTCAGCACAATTCCGACCTGTGGGAATATTAATCGGAGCGCACAGAGAAGTTGTATCAATTCCCAGTCCGGCAAAGAATGTCGTGGATTAAATCCTCCCGCTGCCGGTCGTAGACGAGGCAAGCTGACCGTCAGTTGCGAACGCCAACATTTTCGAAGCAGGTAATCAATATGCTCAGCAAGTGCGATCGACTCGGATCGCCATTCCGCGAGACCGAAAAGCGGGGCAATTCCAATGCGTCGAAACCCGGCTGCATACGCCCGTTCTGGGGTTTCCAATCGCCAGTCGAAATTTCGCTTCGGCCCGGATGTGTGCACTTCAGCGTAGGTGGCGCGGTCGTAAGTTTCCTGATAGACGATCAAGCCTTCGGCGCCTGCGACGACGAGCGGTCGATACTCTGCAGTCTCCATTGGTGCAACTTCGATGGAAATCGACGGAACGAACGTGACGAGCCTGCGGACCACCTCCTCAAGATAGCCGTTGGAAACGAACTTCGGATGTTCGCCGGCAACGAGCAGGATATTTCGAAATCCTTGGTCGACCAGATATCTTGCTTCGGTCTCTGCCTGGTCGACAGATAATGTGACCCGCAAAATAGGGTTGTCGCGGGAAAACCCGCAGTACTTGCAGTTATTGATGCACTCGCTTGAAAGATAGAGTGGCGCGAACAGACGCATCGTTCTTCCGAAAAACCTTCTGGTCACCGATTCCGACCGAGCGACAAGATTCGCCAGATTGCGGTCATCCATCGGCTCAAGCAAAGAAATGAACTGATTTAAAGTCCGATTTCTGGGCCGGTCTGGCAGACTGAATAACCGGGCAAACGTCATTCCGATAATATCTCTTTCGACTAATTAAATGTTTACACCTTTGTGCGTGCGATCGCCGTCAGAAGGTCAACTTTACCCAGCCGTTGAGACTTTCATCGTATAATTTGGATATCTGGTCTTCAGCTCGGAAAGTGTCTTGATTGCCTGTGGCTCGTTCCCGGCTTTTTGAAACGCTTCGTAAGCACGCTCTAGAGCTCGAGGAGTGACGTCTGGGTCTTCGTATAGAACGGCCACGCTCATATAGGAACGCGCAGCATTTTCGTAATTCCCGCGAGCGGATTCGATATCGCCAATTAACATCCGCGCTTCCGCATTCATCCGGCCTTCTGGCTGAAGCGTTAGTGCTTGCTCCGACGACTTCGTTGCTCCGTCCAGATCTTTGGCGCCTAGTTGGGCACTGGCCAATACGAGGAATCCTTGAGCCCGTTCCGCAGGCTCGGTTGCCTGCTCCAGGTAATGAGTAGCGGCCGGAACCGCGTCCGGATAGTTCTTAAGCGCGTTGAGCGACTTTGCGTAGTTAAGCCAGATAGCCTTGTCAATCTTCGTAGGGTCCACGTCTTTGGTCACCAGTCCGAAGTATTTCGCCGCTTGTGCCGAGTTGTTGTCGTTGAAGAACTCGCTTCCGAGCCATCGACAAACGTCAAGCACCATGGAGGTTCGTTGGGGATCTTTTTGGATGAAATCGTCGACTTCTTTCGCCGCGTCTTCTTTCTTCTGTAGATTCTGATAGCAGAGGATGAGACGGAGCGTTGTCTTTTCTCCAAATTCGTCCGGGCTCAATTCGCGTGCGTTCAACAACGGTGCAATCGCTTCGTTGTATCGCTTTGCTTCGAACGCAGCCCAACCGATCCAGTAATTGGCTTGCGCAGCGCCGCTAGTGTTTGGGAAGTTCTTCAGCAGGTCGCGAAATGTCGCTGTCATCTGCGGATAATCCGCCTGCTGACCCAACGTCAAGCCCTTCTGAAGCAATGCCGTTTCACTTTCAGGCGATCCAGGATAGTTCGCAATTATCCGGTTAAAATCGTTAATTGCGGCCGGAAGATTTTTCGCTTCCTGGAAGAGAAGGCCCCTCTTCAGAATCGCCTTCGCCGTCATCGCGTGCTTCGGATATTTGTCAATCAGACCGGTGAACGCGTGGATTGCGGATTGATTGTCGTTCAATTGGAGGAAAGCAAATCCGGCTGCATAGTAGCAATCGGCCTTGTACTGATCCGCAAGCGTCGAATTTGCAAGCTCAAGATAAAGTCTCGCCGCCGGTTCAAATCGTCTTTGCTGGAAAAGCGCTTGCGCCTTTAGCAGTTTCGCCTTGTCAGCTCGCTCGCGCCCTGGTCCGGTCGCAAGGTAGGCATCGACCTCTGCAACCAGGGTAGGATCCTTGATTGCATCGAGTGAAACTAGGCGCTGATACCGGGCATCATAAGCTTCTTCGGTATTTGAATAGATGCGGATCAATTCGTTGTAAAGATCGAGCGCTTGTTGCTGTTTCCCGAGCTGACGATACGAATTTGCGACCAGGAGCATCACGCTCGGACGAGTCTCGTCTCCGAGTGTATTGGTGCTTTTGGCATATGAATCGAGCACTTGCGCAAATCGGTCGCCTTCATATTGCAATTTCATTTCTTCCAATTCGGCGATCTGCTTCCATTTTCCCTCGGCGTTCAATGCAATGGCGGCTTTAAAAAGCTGGTCGGCCTTATCCTTTTGCTTCAGGTCGGCCGCAAGTATTCCTGCGCGCGTCAGTGCTTCGGCTTTGACCGCAGGCTTTGCCGCATCGTTTCCAAGGTCGCTGAAGAGATCGAGGGCCTGCTGCTTTTGACCGTTTTCAAGAGCAAAGTAGGCAAGCGAAAGCCGGGCGGCGTCGCGATACGGATTCTTGCCGGGCATCTTTGCCACGTCGGCGTAGGCAACGCCTGCTTCCCCTTTTTTTCCGACTAATTCCAGGCACTTCGCCTGATAATACCGCGCGGTTAGCTTGATTTCTGGTGATTTTGCATTTTCGAACGCCTTCTGGTAAAGCGGCGCGGCATTCTGAAAGTTTTTCTTGTCGAATTCCTTGGAGGCCAACCGAAACGCGGCGCTACCGACAAACTCGCCGGTGCCAACCTCATCGACCAATAGTCGGTAGGTATTGAGCGCCGGTTCTTCTTGTCCGAGGGCCCAGTAGCAATCTGCCAGTCGAAACATGGCCATAGCCCTTCCTGTATCACCTGGAAATTGCCCCAGGTACTTCTCGTACTCAGGCACCGCGAGATCGTAAAGCTTTCGAATGTAAAGTCCGTCCGCAATCGCGAGCTGGGCTTTCGCCGGGTCACCATTTTGTGCGTCGGTGCTCTGGCCGGGCGCCAACCGGATTTCATCCTGACTGTTAGCGTCGTTGTCCTTCGAGCTTGGTTCCGCTGCGGAACCGGCGGAAGCTTTTGGATCCTGTGCATTGTCGCCAGGTGCCCGAGGTTGCAATGTTTGCCCGGACGGCGGGTTCTCGTTCAAGATGAAGGGCTTGCCCGTTTGATCGTCCGGAATGACAGGCTGAGCGCGAGGTGCCGGCGCTTGGGATTGAAACGGTGTTGGCGTTACTACCGGGAGCGCTCGTCTCACGTCCTGGCCGTGCAGGCTCGATACAAGACAGACGCCGCAAGTAACTATATTCCAAGGTCGCAATCTCATCGGTCAGTTTTACCCGTTGCAAAGGCAACGTTCCAGATGTCCGCCTGACGACAAATATCAAGGACGTCGACAATATGTTTGTAATCGACGTTTTGATCACCACGGACGATCACTGCCTGGTCTGGATAAAGTTGTGACAGCTTTTTCAGAAGGTCGAGAAGTTCTTGCGAACTCTTTTGCTGACGATTGACGATCACCGTTCCGTCCGCCTTGATGTTGATTACGACTTGACCAACGTAGGGCTGGGCTTCATTCGCCTTTGTCGCAGTCGGTACGCGAACGTCCAGTTCGTTTTCGCTCAAAGCAAAATTCCACGTGACAATGAAAAATACGAGGATGACCAACAAAACGTCGACCATCGGCGCGATCATAAACCCGAAGACTCTCGGCTCCGCGTGTTTACGGAAATTCATTGGTGGTAAATCAGATCTAATCGTTTTCCAGCACCTGAGATCGCTCCGGATTCCGAATAGCGTGCTGAGTGGTAATGATGTGCACGATGTGAGAAGTCGCAGATTCGAGGTCTGAAATCATTGAGGCCACTTTCCCGCGAAAAATTGTGTAAAATGCCATCGCAACAATTCCAATCACAAGCCCGGATGCCGTTGTAACGAGCGCTTCCGAGACACCATGCGCTAGGAGCATCGGACGCGGTTGCGTCGTATTGCTGGCAAGGACTCCGAAAGAATTGATAATCCCGATCACAGTCCCCAAAAGCCCGAGCATGGGGGACAACGTCGCAATATCCGCCAGATACACAATCCGATGATTCAGACTACTTGCGATCCGGGACCCTTCGGTCTCCGCGACCTCTCGGATCGCTACAGCCGAAGCGGCCGGGTTCTTCGTTGCGAAATCCAGTGTCCGTGCAGTGATTCGAGCGACCGCTTCCGAATGGCGATTGGAGATTGCGATCAACCCAAGATAGTCTCGCTTTCGTAGAAGAGCTTCGGCCGTCTCCATGAATCGTCGGGTTACGACGCTGGATCGCCTGAGACTGAAAAGGCACGCAATCACCAGCGAAAGCGTGATTACAGAAGTCAGGATAAGCGGGACCATCACCCAGCCACCCGCTTTCAACAATTGCAGCAGCGTCGCCTGGGTCGAACCAGGGCTCGGAGAGGCTTCCGCTGCCTGTGCAAGCGGGCCGATGAGGAGAACAAGCCAGTTCATTATGGTTAGCCCTCTATTTAAATGCACCTGACCGAGAAGTGCAAACTTGTTCCATTCGTGTCAGGCAGAGAAGAGACGCGAAGCCGGTCGGTACCGCCCTAGCAGACTGTCCTTCGGCATTTTCATTCAGCGACCAGGCCTGCCGATGCGTCGCCGGAATTCGACTGGTGATTTCAATTATGCGCGTTTATCGTCCCGCCTATGGACGAGTTCGTCCTCGCAGAAAAGCCAGATCCGAACATTAAACTGCGCGAGGTTCCACACAAACCCGGCGTCTACCTGATGAAAGATCGGCTAAAGCGAGTGATCTATGTCGGTAAAGCGCGGGATCTGCGTAAGCGGCTTGGCCAATATTTTATGCCGTCGCGGCGGATGACGGCAGATCTGAAGACGCGGGCGTTGCTCGATAGTATCTGGAACTTTGAGTTTCATCTCGTTCGCAATGAGCCCGAGGCGCTGCTGCTCGAGGGCAAGCTCATCAAGGAGTTTCGTCCGAAATACAACGTCAGCTTCCGTGACGATAAACGATTTCTTCTAGTGAAAGTGAACCTGTCGGACACAATCCCACGCTTCCAATTGAGTCGGTTGAAGAAAGATGATGGAGCCAGGTACTTCGGACCGTTTGCACATGCTGGGGCTCTTCGTACAACGCTCAAATGGATGAGAAAACGGTTTGGCATCAGAGCCTGCCGCGTGTCCGAACCGGGTCAGACCGATTACAACCGGTGCATGGATCATATCATTAAGAACTGCTCAGCGCCCTGCATCCGACGAGTGACACTTGGCGAATACAAGGCGCGCGTTCTGGAAGCGTGTGACTTCCTGGAAGGACAGAGCCACGAAATGCTCAAGCAGATCGAAATCGAGATGAAGCAGGCGGCCGAAAATCTTGAGTTCGAGAGAGCCGCGGAAATGCGCAATATGCTCGATGACCTTCGTCGAACCACGCGGCCTGCGCGTCGCTTCGAACGAGGTTCGTTGCCAAGATCCATCGATCCTCAAGCCGATCTGCAGAGTCTGGCGGACGCGCTCCGGCTATCCGGTCCGCCACTGGTGATGGAGTGTTTCGATATCTCGAATATTTCCGATACGCACATCGTGGCTTCGATGGTTAGCTTCAGGAACGGCGTGCCGGATAAATCCAATTACCGTCGGTATCGGATTAAGACAGTGAAAGGCCAGGACGACTTTGCAAGCATGGCGGAAGTCGTCCGGCGGCGCTATTCACGTGTTCTTTTGGAGCATCGGAACGCTGCGCCGGATCTGGCAGAATTCAGTCAGGAGAGCCCGGAAGAATCCATTACAAGAATTCAACGTACGATGCCGGAACGATTGGTGCGTGTCCCTGACCTGATTATTGTGGACGGCGGGAAGGGGCAATTAGGGTCTGCCTGCAAGGAGCTGCAACGCCTGGGCCTCGAAAATGTCGCAATTATTGGTCTGGCAAAAGAATTTGAGGAGATTTATCGCCCGGGCCGGCCGCTACCTCTGCAGTTGCCGGATGATTCCGGTGCACTGCAGCTGCTTCAGCGAATCCGCGACGAAGCGCATCGGTTTGCGAATGGGTATCATCAGCTGCTGATGAAGAAACGGATCGCAGAAAGCATTTTGGATGATTGCCCCGGCGTGAGTGAAAACAGGAAACAGGCGCTGTTAAGGACGTTCGGTTCTGTCGACCGTCTTAAAAAGGCATCGGTTGCAGAGATCGAGCAGGTGGATGGAATTAGCGCAAAACTTGCCGAAGGGATATTTCAATTTCTGCATCGTTAACGGATGTTCTGAAACGTTGACGCGTCAGTTCGGGATCGGACCTAATAATAGAAACTCCTTGCGCATCCTCGGCAGGATGCTGAGTTTACGGCTTTCATGCTCGGACGCTTGACATTGCTAACCTGCATCGGACTCCTGGCGCTGGGTTCGGACCTCTATGGCCAGGAGGGCGCCGCAGCGAGTTCGACTCCATTGACGCCAAGCTGGGAAACACAGCGGCAGGCTGCGACCTATGCGCTTGCCATACCCGCACCCAGGGGCCAGATCACGGATAGAAACGGGGTCCCGCTTGCGCAGACGCGAGTCAGTTACAATCTGAGCGTTGTGTTCCCGACGCCGTTCGATTTCACCGACGCGCAGATCGTCAACTTCGTTAACCAGCAGGCTGAAGCCGCCCGTGGATTGACAACGCGGCCGGTTGGGTTCTCGGGCGAAGCCGCCGTTCAACATTATCGCAACCGTGGTGCAATTCCTTTCGACATTGCTATGGATGTCCCTGCCGATGAGGTTACAAAGGCACAAGGCCATCTGCCGTCCGGGCTAACGCTGCGAGCGGTTTACGTGCGAATTTATCCACAGGGATCGCTTGCAGGACAAGTCGTAGGATATACCGGACGCACAAGTCGCGAGAGCACGCGCAGCCTCCAGAATAACGAGCCACTTTGGCCCGAAAGTGAAGGCCGCGAGGGGATTGAACAAACTTTCGACGATCAGCTTCGGGGGAAACCAGGGCAGCTGAATCTCACTTTCGACAAGGATGGAAACAAAACGGGCGAACGCATCGCGGTTCAGCCGGAGCCCGGCTACAACGTTGTGACGACGCTCGACGCTGATATGCAGCGTCTCGCCGAAAAGATTTTGCAAAAGCGGGCGAAGCGCGGTGCTCTGGTCGTTCTGGACCCGAATACCGGCGAAGTCCTGGCGCTCGCATCATGGCCGACGATCAATCCGAACGACTTTGTGCCGACGATTTCGGAGGAGAAGTTCAGGAAAATTGCGAGCGACCCTAATATTCCGATGCTGCCGCGTGCTTATCGATCCGCCTACCCGGCAGGATCCACGTTCAAGGTCTTCGTCGGAGTGGCGGGATTTGAGACCCATACCATCGAACCGAAGGAAGAATTCGACTGTCCTTCATCCTTGGAAATCGGTAACATCGTTTTCAGGAATTGGAAGAAAACGGATTCCGGGGATCTCAACTTTCGTCAGGCGTTGGCGCAGTCGTGCAATACCTGGTTTTATCAAGCAGGCCAAAAAATCGGATCGCATGCGCTTGTGAGTTGGGCAAAGCGGTTCGGGCTTGGTGCAAAGACGGGCATACTTCTAAATGGCGAAGCGGACGGCAGGATTCCAACCGATGAATACATGGAGCAAACCTATCACCGCCACATCCTGGGCGGCGACCTTGCTAACTTGTCAATTGGTCAGGGTGACATCTTAATTTCTCCGCTGCAGATGGCGCAGGCGATGGGTGCGCTCGCGAATGGCGGGACATTGTATCAGGCCAAGATCGTCCGGCAGGTCCAAACGCTTAACAACGAGGTTGTTTACGCTTATAGCCCGCGAGCCAGGGATGTTTTCAAGCTCGGTTCCGTCACGATGGATGAGCTGCGAAAAGGGATGACGGACGTGGTTTCGAGTGGAACGGGGGGCGCTGCTGACCTCAAAAATGTCAAGGTGGCTGGCAAAACCGGTACGGCACAGTGGGGCCCAAAAAAGAAAGAACGTACTGCTGCGTGGTTCGCCGGGTTCGCTCCGGCGGACGCTCCGAAGTACGCATTTGCAGCGCTTTATGAAGGGGCTCCTGGCGAATCGGCTCACGGTGGCACGGTTGCTGCCCCGATTGTCGGCGATTTGTTGCGCGAACTTTTCAAAGATGAACCTGCTCCCAAAAAGGATTCCAAGGACGATGATTCCGACGATTCGGACGATAATTCTTCACGGACGGACGACCAGAGCAATTAGGTTTGGGCGCACTTTTCTTCCCTTGAATTGCCCCTTTGTGATTGGGGAAAAATGGGTTGCAGCCCGCGGGCTTTGCGTTGAGGCTGCTCGCCACTATCATGAAACGGATTCGAATTACCCTCCTGGCTCTGTTGATCTGTTCGGCGTTTGCCTCTTACGCCGACGACGCGAAACCGAGTCCATCTCCGACTGACAACACTCCTCCATCTTCAGCTCTTAAGGACGACAAGGACAAAATCAGTTACAGCCTGGGCGTGGACATTGGTAGAACGTTGCAGCGGCTTGAGCTTGATCTGAATATCCCGGCTCTTTCTCAAGGTATCGCAGATACGCTTGGCAATAAACCGAAGGCTCTGACCGACGACCAGGTGCAGCAGACTCTCCAGGCGTTTCAGCAGCAAATGATGCAGAAACAGCAGGCTGCAATGTCCAAAAAGCAGGATGAAATGAAAACCGTGGCCGAAAAGAATAAAACGGACGGTAAAAAATTTCTGGATGACAATGCCAAAAAACCGGGAGTCAAAACGACTGCCAGCGGGCTTCAATATAAAGTAATCAAAGAGGGGACGGGCGATAAGCCGGGCGATAGCGATATCGTCGAAACCAATTATCGCGGCACGACGATCGACGGCAAAGAATTTGACAGTTCCGCCAAGCACGGAAGTTCATTCACTTTGCCGGTGAACGGCGTTATCAAGGGATGGGCAGAAGCGCTTAAATTGATGCCGGTCGGTTCGAAATGGCAAATCTATGTTCCCTCCGATCTTGCTTACGGCGATGAAGGCTATGGAGATGACATTCCGCCGGGATCGACGCTTGTATTTGACCTAGAGCTTTTGAGCATCAAAAAGGGTGCAAATAATACTCCGGCACCGAATGCCCAGCCGGATGGAGGCGCCGATAAAAAGCCGGCGGGTTCCTAGCCTGAACAACTCACTCCGGCGAATGTCGGCGCTCCGTGCGTATTTCTCACAGGGATGTGCGAAACGCGGGCTAGCCTGAACTGAGGAGATTCAATCTTTTACGGCGCCTCCAACTTCATTGTTGGAGGCGTTTCGTTTTGGACCTACTGAGTTTTACGGTTCTGGATATGAAGTTCTCGGAGCTGCTTGTCCGGCACTTCGCTCGGCGCGCTCATCATTAGATCATGTCCGCGACTGTTCTTTGGAAATGCAATCACTTCACGGATATTCGAGGTTCCGGTGATCAACATCACCAGACGATCCACCCCGAGTGCGATTCCACCGTGAGGAGGGGCGCCGAAAGAAAACGCTTTAAGCAGATGACCGAATAACTTCCTTTGCTGTTCGGAATCGATGCCAAGAACTTGGAAAAGTTTCGACTGCAATCCTTGTTCGTGTATTCGGATGCTGCCGCCCCCAATCTCGACACCGTTCAGTACGACGTCGTAAGCTTCGGCGCGTATTTTGCCGTACTGTCCGCTATCGAGGAGTGGGATGTCTTCCCGGTTGGGGCGCGTAAACGGATGATGCATGGCGCTCCATTTGTTTTCCGCCGCGTCGTAACCCAGCAACGGAAAATCGAGAACCCAAAGAAACTTTAGTTCATCTGGGTTCGTGGCAAGTTGGAGAATTTCGGCCACCTTCAGTCTGATCCGCCCGAGAACGGTGCAGGCAACTTCCCAACGATCTGCACCGAACAACAGCAGGTCCCCTTCTTCAATACCGAGCTTCTGCTTCAGGCCCTCTTTCTCGGCCTCTGCGAAAAATTTTACGATTGGCGATTTCCACTCGCCGCCTTCGACCTTGATAAATGCGAGCCCCTTTGCGCCGGATTCCTTTGCCAGATTGGTCAAATCTTCGATCTGACCGGTTGTGATATGAGCGAATCCTTTTGCATTAATGCATTTCACGACTCCTCCACCATCGAGCGCTCCGCGAAAGACTTTGAATTGTGACCCTGAAAACAGTTCGCTTAAATCGACGAGCTCCATCCCGAATCGCAAATCGGGTTTGTCGATTCCGAATCGATCCATCGCGTCGCGATAGTTCAAGCGTAGAAATGGCGTCTGTATATCGACATCGCGCGTTGCCTTGAATATCTCTTTCAGCAACCCTTCGATCAATCGGATGATATCTTCCTGATCGATGAATGAGGCTTCCAGGTCGATCTGAGTAATCTCGGTGATCCTGTCGGCACGTGGATCTTCGTCCCGAAAACACTTTGCAATCTGGAAGTATTTCTCGATCCCTCCAACCATCAGCAGCTGTTTGTATTGCTGAGGCGATTGCGAAAGCGCGTAATAATGATTCGGGATTAGGCGGCTCGGGACCAGAAATTCCCTGGCTCCTTCGGGGGTACTCTTCGACAGGATCGGTGTTTCGATTTCAAGATACCCATTCCGATCGAGGTATTCCCGGGTGACTTTAGCTACTTGATGCCGGACTTTCAGGTTCCGCGCGAGAGATGCTCTGCGCAGGTCCAAATAGCGATGTGCGAGTCGAAGATCCTCGTTGCCCACATCTGAATCGAGCGGAAACGGAAGAACGTCCGACCGGTTTAGAATCTTTAACCGGGTTGCTACAATCTCGATTTCCCCCGTCGCAAGCTTCGGATTTTGCGTTCCTTCAATCCGGCGCGCCACGGTGCCCTCGATCTGAACGACATCTTCATTGCGCAGCGTTTGAGCGGCGGCAGCCAATTCCGCCGATTCTTCCGGGCGGAAAACAATTTGGGTGCGTCCTTCGCGGTCCCTGAGATCGACAAATATAACACCGCCATGATCGCGGGTTGAGTCGACCCAGCCGGCAAGCGTAACGGTGCGATCGACATCCGAAGCTCTCAGTTCATTACAGTGATTTGTGCGGTACATGTTGAAAAAGTCTGCTGTAGATCAGCCGGCGCTTGCCAGCGCTCCGGGAAGGTCTTCCACCGAGAGGATTTGTTCGGTGCGGTCAGCCAGTTTTTTGAGTCGCGCCTGCGGAAATTCCTGGCCGATCACAACAGCAAATTTCGCCCGAAGCGCTTCGGCCTGCTCAAATTGCCGGCCGACCTTTGTCGGGCGAAACGAATAATCGACCGTGATCCCCGCTCGACGCAAATCGGCGGCGAGCTTGATCGCCTCGCCACGCCGGTTTTCGTCCGCTATTACCAGAAAAACTCCGTGAGGCGACTTCATTGCCGCATTCATGCGGTCCCGGGTGTGTTCGAGCTCTTCCAATAGATTCGTCAATGTGACGTCGCCTATGGCAAAGCCGGCAGCTGGTAGATCGGTCTCCCCATCACTTATTGCCGAGATCAGATTGTCGTACCGGCCGCCTCCTGCAAGTGCCCGATTCTCTTTCTTACGATCAAAAACCTCGAACACAAGTCCCGTGTAGTAGTCGAGTCCGCGAACAATTGTCAGATCCAGCGCCACGTATTTGTCGATGCCGCGCCACTGCAGTTCTCGAAAAAGCCCCTCAAATCCGGGCATCGACGTTGCAGGCGTCGCAAGAAAATCACGAACTTCCGCAAGTCCAATCCGGAAAGTTTCCAATTTACGTGCCGTGCTCGCTTCGGTGTCGCGTCCGAGCTTGTCAATGATTGCGAGAAATTCCGATAGCCTTTCGGCTGGCTGTTGCCGTTCATTCAGAAATTTCGCCCAAAGGCTCCGATTGTTGAGGCGCACAAAAAAATCATTCTCATTGAGGCCGAAGACCTCATGCAGAGCGACAGCAAGCCCAATCAATTCCGCGTCAGCAGCCGGGGAGTCATCTCCGATGATATCGCAATTGATTTGATAGAACTCCCTGAGTCGGCCTTTCTGTGGCTTTTCGAATCGAAAGAAAGGGGAAATGCTGAACCATTTGATTGGTTTGCGATAGTCGCGCGCCCGAGCTGCGACCAAACGAGCCAGGGTTGGCGTCATTTCCGGTTTCATGCAGACGTCTCGATCACCTTGCTCAACGAAACGGAACAACTGAGTTTTCAGTTCTTCACCGCTCTTCTTTCTGTAGAGTTCCGTTGGTTCTAGCGTGGGACCGTCGTACTCCTGAAAGCCAAAAGAATTCGCGACTTGGCGCCAGTGATCGAACAGATAATTTCTGCGCGCACAATCCTCGGGATAGAAATCGCGAAATCCAGGGAGCCGTTGCATAGGAAGAGTTCGAAAGGATGCATTCAACCCGGCGAAAAGCAAACAATTCGCCTGTGCACCTTTGGAATCGTGCGATCCCGACAAAAACTCCCGTTGGCATGAAAGCAGTTTGATGCCATGTTGCGGACCCGATGAATCCTCCCTTGCTAAAGCTGATCATCCTGGCTCAACGGCTCGCGGTGTGTCGGCTTGAAGTCAGCGCTCCAATTCCCGAGTGGGCTGGGGGCGAATCTTTCCTGTCGATCAGCCGTACGCGGGATGAACTTTCCGTAATCTGCGAGGAACATCTTGTCCCTGCCGGGTTCCAGGCAAGTCGCGGTTGGCGCGGGTTCAAAATCGTCGGGCCGCTCGATCTGGATCTCGTCGGGATTTTGGTTTCTGTTGCGGTGCCGCTGGCGCAGTCCAATGTCGGGATTTTACCCGTAGGCACTTACGAGACCGACTACATTCTCGTGCGCGACCGCCACTTGAACGATGCGATCAAAGCACTCCGTTTTGCCGGTTTTGATCTCGTTGAAGAAGCTCCCAAGACCTAGCGCGGAAATCTCGCGCGCACCGTTTAGATTCGCTTTTCATAGCAAACCGCCGATCGATCATTTTCGTACGGAGGAAAATTTGGGATACGAAAGAATCCTGCCTTGGCATACAGCGCAATCGATTCCGGTTGTTTGTTTCCCGTCTCAAGACGCATGGCATCGTAACCGAACTCGCGGGCGAAGCGTTCGAGCTCTTCCAATATCAAAGTGGCAAACCCGTGCCCTCTTTCTCCGCGAGCCACGAACGTCCGTTTGACCTCCACTCTGAACTCGTCCATCGGAACCAGTGCGCCGCATCCGACGGCGACCCCGTCGCGGCGGGCAATGAGGAAAACACTTCTCGGCACCGACACCAACTCCGGATCAAATTCGCCGACATCCGCAGGCGGGGTGTCGTAACGTGTTTTAACATCTTCGATGAACGCGGATAGCAATCGCAACGCGTCAGGGGAACGAGGATCTTCTTTCGCTATCGTAATCATTGCGTGAATTCCGTCTACTCTCGCGCAGTTGCCCGGTCCAAAGCCACGCTAAACTTTCAAGGTCCGCATTTTCGTGTGAATCGAAAATCGCTTGATGACAACACAACAGACCCAAACAGGGAGGCGGTGCCGTCGCGGTGTGACTTTGCCACGGTTCGGCCTTGTCGTCGGATTCACCTTCGGCCAGTATCCAAAGATGGGCGGACCTTCTAAACGAACGAAGATTGTAGCAACGATTGGACCGGCAAGCGATAGCGAAGAGATGTTGCGACGGCTGATCGACGTAGGGATGGATGTGGCGCGATTGAATTTCTCACATCGCTCCGCAGAGGTGGCTAAACCTTTGGTGGAAAGGATACGCAAGGTCGCGGATGAAATGGGGGTGTTCGTGGGCATTCTGGGTGACCTGCGAGGTCCGCGGATTCGCGTTGGGGAGATGGAAAACGGCAGTATCGAGCTGCAACGAGGGCACAAAGTCGTTTTAACCTCCGAGAAAATTATTGGCAATCCGGAGCGAATCGCGGTGAGTTTTAAGGGACTCCATCGGGATGTGGCGCCCGGCGCTGTTATCCTTCTCGACGATGGAAATATCGAACTGCAAGTGCAGGAGATTCGCGCGTCCGGAGACGTCATTTGCGCAATTATCCGAGGCGCCGAGCTGAAAAGTAACAAAGGCGTGAATCTGAAGAATAGGCTCGTTTCGCTGCCTTCGCTAACGACGAAAGATTACCAGGACCTCGATTTTGCGGTGTCCGAAGAGCTCGATTTTTTGGCGCTTTCCTTCGTTCAATCCTCTTCCGACGTGCGATTTCTGAAGCAGGCGCTAGCGGAGAGAGGCGCATCGATCCCGGTGATCGCCAAGATTGAAAGGAAAAATGCGCTCGATGATATCGAGAATATCGTGCGCGAGTGTTACGGGGTGATGGTGGCCCGGGGCGATCTCGCCCTGGAAATGAGCTTCGAAGATGTCCCAATCGCGCAAAAAAGGATCATTCGAGTTTGCCGCGAGGAGGGTGTGCCGGTCATTACCGCTACACAAATGCTTGAGTCGATGATCAATTTCCACAAACCGACTCGAGCTGAAGCAGCCGACATTGCGAACGCAATTCTGGACGGCAGCGATGCCGTGATGTTGTCGGCAGAATCTGCAGTCGGACGGTTCCCCGTGGAAGCGGTCGCAACGATGGCCACTATCGCGGCAAGGGCCGAAGAGGCATGGATAACGGGCGAACTTCCAACCCCACCTCCGGTTTCGGATCGCGCCGACCTCGAAGCGGCTGTGGGCCACGCCGCTCACGCGATTGCAAACTCGGTCACCGCCAAAGCGATTATTGCAGCGACAGCCTCCGGCGGAACGCCCCGGCGAGTCGCGTGTCATCGACCAAAGATGCCAATATTGGCGCTCTGCTCGTCGAAGGAAGTATCTCGCAAGCTCGCTCTAATCTGGGGTGTCCAACCGATCCTTTGCGAAGCGGTCGGTGGGACAGCGCACCTGGTACGGCTGAGTGTGGATGCCGCAACGAAGGTGCTCGGAGCAAAGCCAGATGACGTTTTGACAATTATTGCGGGAACCCCCTACAACATGCCGGGCAAGACAAATCTCATTAAGGTCGAGAAAATCTCAGACGCGCTACGAGCCGAGCAAAGTGGCGCAGCCGAGTAGCAAGGACTCGCGAAGACAGGCTAAAGCTGGTTAACGGAATAACCGGCTTGCTTCAGTTGCGCCACAACACCATCGCTGCCTACGAGATGGCCGGCGCCGACGATTACCAGTATGTTGCCCTGCTCGTGCGCCAAACGCTCGATCTCAGGCAGCCATTTGGCGTTCCTTCTAGAAAACAGAGCCTCGTGCCCTTGACGGTCAGTCTCTTTGTTTTGGTTCACCATCTGATCGAGTGCGGCAACGTTTCCGGTTTCCCAGGCCTTCACAAGCTTTGCCATGATCTGCGGAAAAACGGGCAGGGAGTAAATGGTTGTTAGAAGGTAGCGCTCGTTCTGGGCATCATCCATTCCTTTAAAGATTTGCGCTTGGTCGTGAACCGTCTCAAGGCCAAGCACCGGTTTGTGGTTGGTAAGTGCTTTTCGGTAGAAATGAACGTCGACTCCGAGGCTCTCGCTGAATCCCGCCATATTTAGCGCTCGCGAATTCAGTGTCTCTGCGAGAAACCAAGGCCTGTATTGTTCGACTTGTTTCAGCGACAGACCGTAAACCGGCAGCACTCGCTCCAGTAGCAGAACCGTTTCAGAATGGAGATTTTTCGAGAGCGAGTCTCCCGTCGGGTAGAATGCGGTCGCCCCAAAAGCTTGTTTGAATGTGGCTTTGGTCACCCGGTTGAGATCGATCTCGAACGCGACCGCAGTGGAGTTGTCAAATGCTCGCTCAATAGCAGGATTGAGCGGATACGCCTGTTTTGGCAGGACATGAATCGACCCCAGGAGATAGACGATGTTGTGATCTCCCCGGACCTGCCAGAGCGTCGCTTTACTGTTCCCAACCGGATGAATCGACGCGCAGGAATTGAGCAGAAGACTCAGGGCGGATAAAACAAATGTGCAAACCATCGGAATTCGCGCTTTGAAGCCGCTGAACCAAAATGATTGTTCGGCGCACCGCGATCGATTCATTGCTAACATTAGACTGATTCGGTAATTGTTGCGTCGCGCGAGTTTTTGGTCCACCAAAAACCAGATGCAAACGAGCAAGAGCGCCGAGTCTCGAGTTGGCGAAGAACCTAAAACAGTCCGGCTTCGGAAGATCGGTGCGGCTCTCCTTCTGCTCGTCGTCGTCGCATCAGTCGTCTTCGCCGGATGGGAATATTACACCGGTACCAGGAAGATTTCGTCCAGCGGGGGCCTCTATTTTTTTTCCCGGCTGGTGATTCCGGTGCAGCGTTTCGCACAAGGCGATCCACGTTGGGGTGAAGACGAGTTAGGACCGACACCCTCAACAATGGGTGAAGCCGGTTGCGCGGTTACTTCCGCGGCGATGGTTCTCTCCTTTTATGGCCAGGATATCGATCCTGGACGATTAAATGCCTTTCTTTCCGAGAACGGGGGGTACACCCCGGAAGGCTGGCTTTACTGGGAAAAGGCTGCAGATTTTCACCCCGGATTGGTGCGCCACGCATACGAGAATTTGCCCTCCTATCTTCTAATCGATTCCAATCTCGAGCATGGAAACCCGGTGATCATTCGTGTCCGGCTCCCGAATGGTGTGACTCATTTCGTCGTTATCGTCGGCAAGACCGGGTTTGATTACCTGATCCAGGACCCTGCTTCGGGCGGCGCGAACGGAGTCTATCCGTTGCGGAACCTGGTTCCCGAAATTGAAGCGCTCAGATTTTATGAACAATTGCCGCGGCATTAGCTGTTCAATATCATGAAACCTCGCACTACGCGGATTGTAGCCGTGATTGCATCTCTTCGAGATTTTTCCGAGATCGGTGATCTCTCGGCCGAATCGTTCGATCTGTGCGAGCTTCGTGTCGATTTGCTCTATCGAAGTGAGGGACAAATTGAATCTTTGTCGCAGCATATTAGGCATCCAAAGATCTTGACAGTTCGGGATATCGAGGAAGGGGGAGGCCCCGGATTGTCGGAGAATGAGCGCATCAAATTGCTTAAAAAATGGTTGCCTTACTGCGACCTGATTGATGTCGAACTCAGGAATCTGGAGAAATATTCGGAACTGATCCAAGTGGCGGAATCCGAAGGGAAACAGGTGATTCTTTCGTTTCACGATTTCGTGACAACGCCATCGATCAAACGGTTGCAGGAAATGTCGGATTTTTGCCGTCCAAGCGACAATCGGATATTCAAAGTCGCCACGAACACTTCCCATTGGCGCGATCTCGAGACGCTGGCGCGGTTTTTGCAACTTAATTCGGGCAAGCGAATCGCTGCGATGGGGATGGGCGAATTCGGAAAACTCTCCAGGCTGATACTTCCGCGATTGGGCTCCGCGTTAGTGTACGCTTCGCTCAGTGACGCCGTGGCGCCCGGACAATGGCCTGTGAGGGAACTTGCACGAATCCTGGACCAAATAGGCTGAAATTAATCCTTCGTTGACAAACCGTCGGAAGGATCAGGTGGAGGTGACAAATCAAAATAAAAGGCTAGTTTGCGGGCCGTGCATATTTCGCTCCTAAAATCGAAAATTCATCGAGCTGCTGTGACTGGGGCAGACTTAAATTACGAGGGCAGTCTGGGCATTTCCGCTGATCTTGCCGAACTGGTTGAGCTCGAAGAATATGAGCGCATTCTGGTCGGCAATTTGTCCAACGGAGAACGCTTTGAAACCTACGTCATTTACGCTGTTCGAGGTCACGGGACCATAGAGCTTAATGGAGCCGTCGCACACCTCGGCAAACCGGGAGACCGTTTAATCATCATGAGCTTTGGGCTATTCGAGCCTGCAGAGGCGGGAACACACCAGCCGAAAGTGATTGTGCTCGACGAGAAGAACAACGTGCTTCGCGAGAAATAGGATTAGCTAGGCTTTTATAAAAAGAGCCGCAAACGCGCCGTCAACACGATCCCTTATCGGCAACGATGACTTGGCTTCTGCGAAATGAAGATCCGGAATTTCTTGGTCGATCGTCGTGACCACTCGCTCGTTTTCCTCGGGCTCGATACTGCAAGTGCTGTACACCAGCCGACCACCCGATTTCAAAAGCTCAGAGGTTGCTTTCACAATCCGACTCTGTAGCGACTGCATTCTGGAGAAATCCTGCGGAGTGAGGCGCCAGCGGACGTCGGTGCGTCTTCGGATCACCCCAGTATTTGTGCAGGGCGCGTCCACCAGTATCGCGTCAAACGATCCCGGCTCGAACGGAGCAGACTGCTGGAGCCAGTCGACCAGGGCAACTGTGGAATTTGTCACACCGAGCCGCTTAAGATTCTGCTCAAGCCTCAGAAGTCGTACTTTGTCATAATCGCACGCGATCAGACGTCCCTGATTTTCCATTTTCTGAGCCATGTATCCCGCCTTGCCTCCAGGGGCGGCGCATGCGTCGAGCACGACTTCACCCGGTTTTGGATTGAGCAGGTCGCCGGCCAGCAAAGTGCTTGGATCCTGAACGTAAGCAACTCCGGAAGCGATCCACGAGAGAGGGAGCCGGTCCACCTCAAGACAATCGGTATGACCTTCGACAAGTTTCGCCCCTGGGAAACTCTCCGTAAGCTCCCCCGGAGTGACGCGAAGCCTGTTTGCCCGAACGTAAATTCTCGCAGGTTCGTTGTTCCATGCGCAAAGTTCCTCCGCAAGTTTGCCGCCGTGTCGGGACTCCCATTTCTGCCACAGAAACTCCGGATGTGAGTAACGAATGTGTGGCGGAGCAACTTGCAATTGGGCCAAAATGCCATCTTTTTCGGTGATCGCTTTGCGCAGAACAGCGTTCACAAGAGTCCTGGCGGGACCTGCGATGTTAACGGTCTCGTACACCGCGGCATGGTCTGGTATTCGCATTTTGTATAGCTGATAAACCCCAAGTCGAAGGATCTGCCGGGTCGGCATATCGAGACCGGTGGGACGGAATTTCTGGATTACAAAATCGAGATACGACTTATTTCGAATGATTCCGTAAAAAGTTTCAGTTACGAAACTTTTGTTTACATTGTTAAGCCCAGACCGTTGCAGCACCTGGTGGAGCACTTCGTCCGCGAACTCGCGGCTGGTCTCCCAACGCTGTAGCGCATGCATGCAACTGAGTCGCGGATTATTGCCTGACATAGACCTTTCCTTGATCTCGCCGAATCGTGCTCGGGGGGCAAAACGTTGCGGGACGGGAGCTAAGGTCCCACAATTCCGCAGAACGTCTACCGAAATCGAACTATGAAAATCTTTCTGGTACAAAAATTTGCGATTTATCGGCGGCGATATCCGATAAATTCATAGGTCCAATTCACGCTTTTGATGGACTAAAAATCTCTTGAGATCAAACTAAAAATTCCAGAATCGATCCGGCGCACACGTTTGCAACCTCAACCAACTCTTTTCGCGAACATTGTGTATTGCGCCGTTCTCTTTAGGTGGATGTATTATCGTGCCCGACCAAATTTGTAGCTGCACCATTCCTTGTACACCCTCTCCCAGGTTGTTCCCTCGCGATGCAAAACTTAGCGCCTGTTGGCGCGTCCTATCCCGTGATAAACGAAACCCAATTCCTTCATTGTGTCCGGATCAAATAAGTTACGCCCATCGAATATGAGAGGGGTGTGCATTTTCTTCCGAACCTGAAGGAAATCGATGCTTTGAAATTCGTCCCACTCCGTGGCCAGAACAAGCGCCTCGGCATTTTCGACAGCTTCGAGCGCAGAGGTGGCAAGATAGGCGCCCTTGCATAGATTCAATTCTGCGACCTTTTCGGTACCCTTCGGATCGTAGGCTTGCACAATTGCTCCCTCTTTGAGCAATTGTACGACTAGCTCGATCGCTACAGAGTTTCGAACATCGTCCGTGTCCGGTTTGAATGTCAAACCCCACACCGCTATCCGCTTGTCTTTCAATACCCAGAGGGTTTCCCTTATTTTTTTGATGAACCGGTCCATCTGGCTTTGGTTGATACGCTGAACCTCTTTCAGCAGCGTAAAGGGGACCCCGATCTCCTCACTGATAGCGATGAATGCGGCGACATCCTTCGGGAAGCAGGATCCTCCGTAGCCAAGCCCGGCATTCAAAAAGCTCCGTCCAATTCGTTTATCCGCCCCGATGCCGTCAGCGACGCGTTCGACGTCCGCTCCGCTGGCTTCGCAAATCGCTGAGAGAGCGTTGATATAGGAAATCTTCAACGCCAGAAACGAGTTGGCCGCGTGCTTGATCAATTCGGCACTATTGATGTCGGTGACCATGATCGGAGCCATAAACGGTTCGTAGACCTTTTTTAACAGCGAGAGTGCGCGATCACTGTTTGATCCAATCACAATCCGGTCCGGGTTCATCAGATCGGAAACAGCGCAACCTTCTCGAAGAAATTCTGGATTGCTGACGATGTCGAATTCCACGGCACCCTTGGTGTATCGGCGGATGGTGTCGGCAACTTTTTCGCCGGTTTTGACCGGGACAGTGCTCTTGTCGACAATCACGCGGTACTCCTTAAGAACTTCAGCGATCTCGCGTGCAACTTTTTCGATAAAGGTCAGGTCGACGCTGCCGTCCGGCTGCGGCGGAGTGGGGACGGCGATAAAGACAATTTGAGACTGGTCAACTCCTTCCGCGGTGCTGGTCGTAAACCGGAGCCGGTTTGCCGATACATTGCGATGAACGACTTCCTCCAAGCCGGGTTCGTAAATCGGGATAATGCCTTTCTGAAGGTTTTCGACTTTGCGCTGGTCATTATCGACGCAAACCACGTTATGTCCGACATCCGCGAAGCATGCGCCGGTTACAAGACCGACATAACCAGAACCAATTATTGCAATATCCATAGACCGTCCTTTAAAAAGCGAGCCTCTCAGATAGCGAGGTTCGTTCTCTTGTCCAGTAGAAGGTTAACTGGCGACAGCCAGGCGCTGCCTCACTCGCCAATCGCATTTCCGACGTCCAAATTGACCGGTAAGCCGAATCGGGGGAGATCCTTCAGTGTAAAGCTGAGGACAACCGCGACCTGCGATTTTCCTGAGCCGTTATTCGTAATGTTCAGGCCGATGGCGCCAACCCAGCTGCTGAGGTCCCGGTGCAGGGCGTAAGTTTGCTGATTCAGCATCCCGGTCTTGAATTCGTAGTCTTCGTAAATGCTAAAGCCCCAGTTGTCGTTGAGTCGCAGGTAGGTATAGAAAGAGACCTCGCTGCTATCCGTGTAAAAGGGATTGCTCTGGAGATATTGATGCCCAATGCGGACCTCGATATTCGGGCTCACAGTCCAGTCGACGGAGGTATTGATCTCCCAGAAGCCCTTATCAAAAAGAGGGACCTGTGAATCGACAGATAGATACATCCAAGGCACAGGTTGGAGCCGGACACGATTAAAGACGTTGGAGAAAAGTTCGTTCGAAGGCGCGAGCGGCGTCGTACGGGAAACACTGGTGCTTGTTGGCGGAGTCAATTGCGCGATTGGGTCGTCAAATTGTACGTCGAAATAGGTGTCGACATCCAGCCAATTGATCGTAGAGGAATCCCTGCGTGTCTGCAGTCTGTTCCGGACTCCGAGCCGCAATATCGACCATCGATCCAGCGAATCGATCGAAGTAAACTGCGGGAAATCGATTGCCTGAAGCCTTGTACTCGGAATGTAACGATCGAAGGGAAGAATGTCGGAAGGAGAGACCGATGGTTGAGATTCCCAAGAAAAGTCTGCGTAGGGCTGGATGATATGGCGTAATCCATCAAGGCCCAGCCAGCGAGCTTGCACGCTTTCATACGCTTTGGACAGCTTGAAAGAACCTTCCACTCCGGCGTTCATTGCGAACCGAACTCGGGCGCCTCGTTCATTCAGAAGCCCCTCTGAGAGGCCGTTTGTACCGTCTGCCTCGTCGAACGTGCCGGTGGTGCTGTAGTAGGTGGCACGAAAACCTACGTTGGGATCGATGGAGAGCCAGCCGAAATAGGTTTTAGGAAGCGAAAACTGGTGGAACGTGTCAAAACGGAATGCCTGGTAGTCAGGATTCAGCGCGCCGGCGGTGAGGTCGACTGATTGGTTGCCGGTAGGCGCTGCGAATGCCCGGTGCAGGAACGCGCCGCTAGTGGTTGATTCGTAGAAAATTGGTCCGTTGAAAAGAGGTGTCCGAGCAACTTCCCAGCTTAGTTCAGGCAGGCGTTCAGTTGTTTCCTGGAAGGTATTCACCTGGGGACGAACCAATGCCGTCAAGGTATAGGCCTCACCCCGTTTCATCAGTTCGAGATAAGTGTCCGGCTGCGGGTCGTATGCGAAAATGTTTGGGTAGAAATCCTGCAGGAAAAACGTGTCGCTCATCTTGTTGAAGTCGACGACCGCAAAGATGTCATCGCCAAGGTCCGTTCTCGACTGGTAGAGAAGCCGATAGCGGCCAGCATCGACTGGAGTTCGGCCCAGCGCGGTCTCGTTCAGATTGGGTTCCTGGTCCTCGAGGCCGTAGATCTGCATCCTGCCGAATGTCTCTCTGGCTTCGCCGAAATGATAATTGACGTCTAATCCTAATGCAGGTCCTCGGGAGGACCTTAAGTCGATCCTGAGAGTCCCAGTGATATTGCTGCTGATTGGAAAGGTAAATGCGCTCAGCAAATACGCTCCCCAGTCGGAATTGTATCCTGGAGCCAGGTTGTAGCTGGATTGATCGTTAAGAGATTGGTAAAGATAGGGGAACCATAAGACCGGCATGCGGCCGACGAATAGCGTCACGTTCGAGAGAACAATGCGATCTCCCGAGTAAATTCTCATTGTCCGGGCGCGAAGGATGTAATCGGGTTTCGAAGAGTCGCTGGTCGAGACGAGGCCGTCGAGGATTGTGTATTCGTTCTCCTTAACAGAAAGAACCGTGTCGCCGAGTACCTCGAATGGCTGTTTCGGGCCGCCAAAATCGCTCATGCTGAGGCGTTTGGTTTCTACGTTATAGATCGCGCGATCGGCAGTGAATGCGTACCTGTCCTGAAAAAAACGGACGTTATCCCTCAAGACAATGTCATGTGTGTCTGGATTATATTCCGCGTAGTCGCAATAAATCGTGACGACTCCGTAGCGGATTACGACATTGCCAATTCCGATAGCGATGCCTCCTCGATATTCGGTGGAGTCCGAGTTGATCTCAATCGGGACTGCTCCGCCCCCTTTTTGACCGCTTGAAAATGGCAACAACGGGCCAATTTCCGAATTCTTCGCTGGAGCGGGAGCTGGGGCCGCGGCCCCAGGACCGGACGTCGCTTGAGCAAAGAGACTCAACGGCAGCAGCAGAAAAAAAAGCAGACCTAGAGTCGTGAACCTCATGAAGAATGTGTGACGGACGGAAGTAAGACAGTAGCCAACATCTGGACGTTTGAAATGCAAGGAAAAACCCCGGCTCGGTTAGATGGTTAGCCGCCTTCAGAGCCGACTGGTATGGCCTGTCGGAGAAAGCGAATATTCTGTGAATCAACGGGCTCGTCGATTCTATCCGGCGTATCCATTTGGGTGCGCACTGTGCCACTGCCAAGCCGTCTCGACGATCTTGTGAATGTCGTCAAACTCCGGCTTCCAGTTCAGTTCGCGCTTCGCCTTTTCCGATGATGCGACAAGCCGACCCGGATCTCCTTCCCTTCGAGGCCGTTCAATCGTTGGAATCGGATGCCCAGACACTTTTCGACAAGCGTCCAGCACTTCCCGAATCGATGTACCGCGGCCTGTTCCCAAATTATAGGAATCGCTCTTTCCCGCGGACAGCGCCAGAAGATGAGCGGAAGCAATATCCCGGACATGAATGTAATCGCGAACACAAGTGCCGTCGGGAGTATCGAAATCAGTCCCAAATATCTCGGCATTAACTTTCCGGCCAAGCGCGACCTGCAAAATGTTCGGGATTAAATGCGTTTCTGTCTTGTGGTCCTCGCCATACTTTTCCGAGGCCCCGGCGACGTTGAAGTATCGCAGCGCGACGAAAGTGAGTTGGTGCACCCGATTGAACCAATGAATGATTTTTTCGAAGATCAGCTTGGATTCGCCGTAGGGGTTGATCGGTTTCTGAGGCGTCTGTTCATCGATCGGCACCCGCTCCGGCGTCCCGAACGTTGCGCAGGTTGAAGAAAACACGATTCGCTTGATACCCTGGTCGACCATCGCCCGAAGCAGGTTCAGGCCGCCCGTGACATTATTATGAAAATACTTTCCGGGATCTGTCATCGACTCCCCGACAAGCGCGCTCGCGGCGAGATGCATGACCGCTTCGGGGGCGAATTGCTTCAAGGCAACAGATATCGATCCTGTGTCATTTAGATCGCCCCGCACAAAAGTCGCATTCGGGTCGACCGCCGCGCGGTGTCCTTCTGATAAATTGTCAAAGACGACAACCTCATCACCCCGAGCCAGCAATTGCTCGACACAGATGCTGCCGATGTAGCCGGCGCCGCCTGTCACGAATACCCTCACCGCTTAGTAGGTGTTGCCCATCTGCTTCTGAATATTCTTTGCCATCTGCCTGCAACACCAATTTCGCTGCCGCGATTCCAGCAATTCCAAGCTCTTGAGGTAGGAACCCTCTTCGAGCACTTCAATTGTGACGCGTCTCGCGCCCCATTGATTCATCACGTGGCGCGAAGGCACATATAAATCGATTGTGTCCGTTCCAATCAATGCCGAACCGTAATCATCGACGACATAGGTCTTGTTGGTATCGACAACACGAAACTTTGTGCCAACCGGAAAATGCGACCAATCCGCGGCAGCACTGCTAATCTCACCTGATTGTAAATGCGATCCGATCGCGTTCTTTACCACGGTTGCCCGATGAGGTGATTCTGACGCGGTATACGCCGTCGTTCGAACAACTTTGTGTCGGTGGTTTTGGCCGTTGCCCGCGTTCGCTGTTGATTGGCCTCTTTCTGCATTTGTCGCGCAGCCCGCAAAGAGGAGTGCCAGCCCGGCTAAGATACATCGTAGCTCGTTGGTCATTAAGTTGGCGTATGTAGCCAACATCGAGCAATTGATCAATTAAAAAGGTTTCAAGGGGGTCCAAACAAATCGCTCAGGGAGGAGATCTCTCTATTCCTCTTCGCCGAGGATTGAGGCTCCTTTGACCTGTCCCCAGCGTACCATCGAGCAGATTCCGCGCTTCGTGCTCGACACGAAATCCCAGAAAATTGTGACCTCCGGTGACCATGCACGCTTTGCGGCTTCCTGCTCCGCTTGGCTTGCATTTAATCCGGTCCGATAAAACAGATTGAATGCCTCTTTCACTTCGTTTCGTAGCGCCGGGCCATAGCCCGCCCTTCTGAGGCCAATGACGTTGATCGCCGAGACACTGTTCCTCCCGGCTTCGATCGCAAAAGGGGGCACATCTTTGCTGATTGCCGATAGGCCCTGCATCAGCGAGAAAGCGCCCATCCGCGTGAACTGGTGTACAACGCTTCCTCCTCCGATGAATACACGGTTCTGAATTTCAACATAGCCGCCGAGCAGAACATTATTGGCCAGTATGACGCTGTCACCGAGTCGTGTGTTATGCCCCAAATGAGCGCCCACCATCAGAAGGTTGTTCGATCCTATCCGAGTGACGGTTCCCTCTTTCGTGCCTCGATGGATCGTGCAGTATTCGCGCAGGACATTGTTGTCACCTATCTCAATCCCGGAATTAGCCTTAGGATCAAAGCTGAGATCTTGCGGTAGCGAACCAATGACGGTGCCGTACCCTATTCGGTTGTTTTTCCCGATCTGCACGGTTCCGGTGATGACCGCATGACCCTGAACTTCAGTGCCAGATCCGATTTGGACCGTCCCCTCGATCAAGACGTAAGGGCCAATAACTGCGTCCGATGCGATCTCCGCTTTCGGATCAATGATCGCCGTGTGGTGAATCATCCGGGGGTTTTACCACGGAATGCACGTTGTTTGTCGATCCAGGAAGCGAACTTCTTATCCCTCCGCGCTCGCTTCATGGCCGGCAGGAACGTCTCGACCGCGCGTTGTCGGGATCAGAAAAATCAATGCACCCGCCACCCCAAGCAGGACCAGATTGATCATGGATGAGACCACAAATCCATGAGCGTAATCCGCCGGAGTCGCGCCGCTTTTGGGAATTACTGCAAACACCACGGCCCCGATCAGGGCAATTCCAACCGAATTTGCAAGTTGCGGCATGGTCGACGTTACGCCAGATGCGGCTCCAGAGTCTTTACGCGGAACTCCACTGAGCACGGTGTTGTATAGCGGTGCGGTTACAATGCCGCGCCCGATTCCGTACAGGAAACAGGCCATCACAAAACTCGGCTTCAAGTGACCGGGAACCGGCGCCGCAAGGGACGCCAGCACGAGAATGCCAATGGCCAGGACGCCCACTCCAAGGTGCAGCGAGCCGCGCCCGAGGTAACCGTTTATCTTTCCTGAAAAACTCGACCCAATTAAAAACGCAAACGAAAAGGGGACCAGCGCGATTCCAGCGTACATGGGGTTCAGACCGAGGCTGAATTGCAGGTAAAGGCTCAACACCAGTAACATCGAAGTATGCCCCGCAAAGTAAATGCAGGTCACGAGCAGACCGATGACGAAACCCTTGTCGCGAAATAGCCGAGGCTCCACCAGCGGAGAAAGATTCCGTTCCGATTGGTGGCGCTCGAAGTGCCAAAACAAGCAAAGCACAGGGAACGAGGCCAACAATGAAATCCAAGCCCAGGCAGGCCAGCCCTGTTGTTGTCCCTCCATGAACGGATATGCAAACAGCGCCAATCCGACGGTCAAAATCGCGACGCCGATCAGGTCCAGTTTCGGAGCCGCTTCTGCGCGCGATTCTCTAAGGACGAACGAGGCACTGACGATTGTAACAATTCCAATCGGCAGATTAATCAGAAAGATCGGGCGCCATCCCAGCTGAAACAGGTTCGCCTGGATGAGAAATCCACCTAGGAGCTGGCCGACGATCGATCCAAATCCGATCATTGCTCCATAGAGGCTGAAGGCGAGCCGTTTCTCGGATCCGCTGAAGTTAACGTGGATAAAGGAGAGCGCTTGCGGAAACATCGCTGCCGCTGTGCAGCCTTGAACGAGTCTCCAGAAAATCAGCCATCCGGCCGTCGGCGCCAAGCCGCAAAAAGCCGAAGTTAGCGTAAAACCGGCCATTCCGGCCATGAAGGTAGCTTTTCTGCCATAGATATCTCCGAGTCGACCCCCGGTTATCAAACAAACGGCGTACGTCAATCCATATCCGGCAATGACTAGTTCGATCTCGCTGAACGAAGCCCCGAGCGAAACTCGAATCGAAGGCACTCCGATATTGGCGATAAAAAAATCGATGACACCGAGAAAAGGGCCTACGAGAATAACAGCCAATGCGATCCATCTGTTTGTCGGTTCGCTCGCGTGCGGCGCAATCCGATCACGGCGAACCGCCGAAAATGCGGCATTCATCGGGGCGATTCGGTTCAACGAAAGAGCCGCGATTCCTGGATCGGTCGAAGCGGCCGATGGTGCGCTCGAAAATTTCATACAGACCAGATAATTACCGAAATCGAGCGATAAGAAAAATAGCTTGTTGCGCTAGCTGCAATCTGCAATCGTGATAGATGAACGCGTCGTTTTTGGAGTACCGTCATTTGCGTTACTTCGTTGCCGTTGCAGAAGAACTGAGTTTTACCCGGGCAGCAGCCATTCTGCACGTGGCACAATCGGCGGTTAGCGCTCAGATCCGGCTGCTCGAAGACTCGGTTGGAGTGCTATTGCTGGAGCGGAACAGTCGGCGGGTGGAGTTAACTGGCGCCGGCAGGGAGTTTCTTCGCGGTGCCAAGAAAGTCATTTCGGATCTGGACGAAATTACCAGGCAGACTCGGAGAATTGGCAAAGCGGAGACGGGTCACTTGGCGATCGGATTTATCGGAGCTCAGAGCCACGAGTGGATGCCGCTCGTGCTGAGACGATTCCGGGATAGACACCCGGAGGTTGAAGTCACGCTGACTGAGATGGTGCCGTCCGCGCAACTGGAGGCGCTTTCGAGTCATCGATTGGACGTCGGGCTCGTCGGGCCCATCGACGGGAAGCCCCCCGCTGGCCTGAAAGTGGAATGCCTCGTCGAGGAGCAACCTCTAGTCGGAGTTCCGAGCGATCATCCCTTGGCTAACCGGCCGTTTGTCCGACTGACTCAGCTGAAGAACGAAAATTTCATTTTAACTTCGCGAGAGAATGCACCGAGCTACCGTTCATGGCTTGCACGCCTCTGTCAGAGGGCAGGCTTTAGCCCGAGAGTCGTGCAGGAAGTGGATCGCGCCCGAACCGGAGTCCAGTACGTGGCAGCTGGGTTTGGAATCTCGATTTTCGGTGAGCATATCTGTCACCAGCCTGCCCCGGGGGTTCGATTTCTTCCGCTGCACCCGGCCGGGCAGAGAATTCGCTACGGTGTTGCTTGGCGCAAGGAGCCCTCCGAACCGCTGGTGCAACGATTTATCGAATACACTCGGGAGCAGTTATCCTCGTCGATCGCCCGTGAGGAACCTGACATTCGGCCGGAGCTTGGGCGCAACGATTCGATCCAGGTGCGAGACGTTGGAACTTCTGCTTGAAGAGCCCTCCACCCGCATTTCTCACGTCCCGTGAGAAATGCGCACGGAGTGCCGTCAACTCAGGATACCTGCTTCTTTGAAACTGAAGTATCCGAGGCGATTCTCCTGCGGCGACCCAACAATAATATGATCCAGAAATCGGATCTGAAGGATTTGAGCGCTCTCGGAAACGCGCCTCGTCAACCGGATATCAGACTCGCTTGGAGCCGGATCCCCGGATGGATGATTGTGAACAAGAACGAAGCCATAAGCAGAATGGCTGATTGCGGGTTTAAAGATTTCGCGTGGGTGGGCAAGGCTTTCGTTTAGCGTTCCCAGCGAGACCTCCGTTACCGCGATCAGACGGCAGCGTGCGTCCACCAGAACAGATCGAAGGGATTCACGGTCCAGAGTTCGCATTTCAGCTCCAAGCATCTGGTAGATCGCCTCCGGCTTATCAAGTGGTTCGGAGGCGGCCCGCTCTGCGACCAGGCGTGCGCTCAGACCGAATGCGGCGGCCAGATGCAACGCCTTCGCCGGTCCAATTCCTTTGAGACCCGAAAGCTCCGCGACAGAACAGCGGGACAAATAGGCTATGTTCCCATACTTTTGGAGAAGTTGTTCAGCGAGTTCGACGACGTTGCACCCTGGGACCCCGGTCCGAAGCAGAATGGCGAGAATCTCCGCATCCGTGAGCGCGTCAATGCCTCGTTGAAGCAGCTTCTCGCGTGGTTTCTGCTGGTCGGGTAATTCCTCTATTCTGAGTCCACGCATGCAAGCAAGAACAAGCTTAAAACTTGTTATGCTGCAGCAGCAAACTGGTCAACGATATTCGACAGAAAATCTCCAATATCCTGCATCGCCAGCGAATATTTGTTCGTGGGCAGCTTTTGAAGCTCGAGCTGAGCCTCCTCGACTAACCGCTTCGTCGTATTGACTGCTCTGCGAAGTGCGCCGCGTCGAACCACTTCCATGGCTAATCCGTCCAGCTCTTCGGGGTTGCTTCTAAGCAGCACTTCGCTGAATCGATGGTGCTCATCCGGTTCGACCGTCTGCAGAAAATAAAGCACCGGCAAAGTCAGTTTACCTTTGCGAAGATCGGACCCTAAAGTCTTTCCCGCTTTGTCCTCTGTCCCCGCGATATCGAGACAATCGTCGTAAATTTGATAGGCGGTGCCGAGCTTCAGCCCATAACTTTTCATTGCCGTGATCAGTTCCGGATCGGACTCGCTGATAAAGGCACCGAGCTCTGTAGCTACGGCGAAAAGCGCGGCCGTCTTCATCTCAATCACCCGGAAATATTCTTCAATGGTCAGGTTCAAGTCGAACCGGCGTTGTGTTTGAATGATTTCCCCCGAACAGACTTCTTTTGCCGCGTGTGCAATTCGACGGCAGATCTCGTTATTTGGGAATGCCGCTGCGAGCTTAAGCGCGTGCGCAAAAAGGCAGTCTCCAAGCAAAACCGCCAGAGCGTTGCCCCATTTGGCGTTCACGGTCGGTTGCCCGCGTCGAATGTCCGCCCCGTCCATGATATCGTCGTGAACCAGGGTCGCCAGATGGATCAATTCGACGATCACAGCGAGGTCGACATGGCTGGTTCGAACCGGGCCGGTCGCCGCCCCAGCGAGTAATGTCAGAACCGGGCGAAGCCGCTTGCCGCTGCTGCCACAGGCATACTCAAAATATCCTTCAATGGCGGGATCGAATCCTTTGGCTTGTTCGCGAATACGCTGTTCGACTGTGTAAAGGTGCGGATTGATCAGCTCAACGGCTCGCTGGAACATTGCCGTACCAATCACTTGCGGAGCCAATTTTGTGAAAATTTTCACGAGCCGATCGTAGTGTGGATTATAACCATCGTCAATTTCGGTAACACAGGTGAAACCACCAAACTTTCGTTTATCACGAGGCGGGAGGCTCGCAACCGGAATCGTCTTGCATTCAACGTTTGGGAGCTCTTTAAACCTTTATTGAGCACAGAAAGTCACAGAGTTGTACGAAGGACAGTTGCCGTCCCGTCGATCGGTGTCAGGACCTCGAGATGGTAGTCCGCCGGCACGATGAATAGGTCTCCATAACCGAAAACACGATCACCGAACGAAACCCTGCCGGTCGCAACTTGGAAAACTGAGAATTTACGCTTTCCGTTCACCTGCCGGCCTGCGTTAAGCACCCAGCGGTCCACGCTGAAGCAGTGCCAATCCACTAGATTTTCCGCATCGGATTGTGTCAGCGCCGGCTCAAAATCGTCAAAATCAATGCTTCTGAGCGATTCTTCGATGTGAAGGTCTCGCGGTTTGCCATCCAGCCCCAGCCTGTTCCAGTCGAAAACGCGGTAGGTCGTATCACTGTTCTGTTGTATCTCGAAAATGACGTTTCCCGCTCCAATCGCATGAAGCCGGCCGCTCGGGATCGAAATGCAGCGATGCGGAATGCTCGGGATATGGTGAAGCAGGTCCGAGACCCGTCCCTCTGCCAGCGCCGATTCAAAATCGTCACGGCTGACACCCTGTTTCAGACCTACGTATATCCCGGATCCTTCGTTGGCTGCGACAAAATACCAGATTTCCGATTTCGGCTCCTCTTCTGGGTGAGTCAGGTGTTTTGGCGCCGGATGCACCTGAAGGGAAAGGATATCGGAGGCATCAAGAATTTTTGCGATAATCGGAAACCGCGAGAAGTGATAACCGTCGCCGAAAATCTCTCGACGGTGATCCATCCAGAGATCGTGGAGGGAAACACCCCGGAATTCCGGTTCACAAACAATGCTTTGCGCATCCACGCGATCGACCAGCTCCCACGATTCGCCTATTGGATTTTCACCCGGCAGGGTTCGCCCGAAATGACTTGCTAATCGGCGACCACCCCAGACTCGCTCCTTATATAATGGATGAAACGTGAGGCATTGAGATTGCATACGGCGGCTTTAGAACGATGCGAACCTCGAAACGGTAACGACTCTTTGCAGTGACGCCATCAAAATATGGAGTAACCGGGTTCGGAGTTCCGAGTTCGAGGTTCGGAATTCGAGGTTCCGGCTTCTGGATTTGTATTTGGTCAACCCAGAACCTCGAACTTCGAACACGGAGCTCCGAACCTCGAGCTCGTAACTCCATTCAGAGAACGTCGGTTCTCGATTGAAAGCCCACAACTAGGAATTACAATGCGAGCTGACATGGCGCAGCCTCGAAAGCATAACGCTTGGAACGAAGTAATGGGTCTGATTTTGATCGGTGTCGGGACAATTCTATTCCTGGCGTTGATTTCGTACACTCCGAAGGACGTGCCTTCGTGGGTCTGGTTTAGCTCAGTCAGCCCGCCTAATAACCCGGCTCAAAATTTTATTGGACCGACAGGAGCTGTCATCGCCGGTTTTCTTTACATGACACTGGGCTGTGCCTCGTACCTGATCGCCACCATCCTTTTAGGATTCGGCGGAGCGAAACTTTTTCTGCCTGGGTTTCGAATATTGAAACGTCTGCAATGGGCGGTCGTATTCATTGTGAGCGGCGCCTCCGTTGCCCATCTGCAACCCTGGTTTCTGCATGCCTGGAAACATGATTTTAACATTATGGGGCCCGGCGGCTGGAGCGGTTACTGGCTTGGAACGCTTCTGTTGGGCATGCTCGGAAACATCGGATCGATCATTTCGCTTTCGGTCATTTATTTGGTGAGCCTCATCTGGCTGACCGGCATCCGTCCGATTTACTTGGTTAAAAACTCCGTTCAGGGGACTAAAGATTTTTTCCGTCGAATGGCTCTGGAGTCCGAACGGCGCCATATGCAGGCGGCCAATGAGCGGGAGCGTCTTGAGGCTAACCAGAAAAAGATTGAACGTGAGATTCGGAAGCACGAGCGCGAATTGAAGAAAAAAGGGATAATGCCCGACGAGCCAGAGCAGGAGGCAGCGAGCTATCCCGAACCTAAAATTATCGATTCGTCCGCTGCAATTCCAGACAGACCGAGGCCGTCGCTCGCTGAACTGAAAGGGAAAGGGCGTGAGAAGGAACAGGTCGCGAGCATCGCAGGACAGCATATCGAAAACTATGAGCTCCCGACTGTGCAACTATTGGAGCCGATTGATCTTGAGGGACGCAAGGCTGCGGATCCCGCTGAGCTTAAGCTAATCCAGCATGTATTAATCGATACGCTGAAGCAATTTAACATCGAAGCGAGTCCGGGCGACATCACCCGCGGACCGACGATCACCCGTTATGAACTCTATCCGGCCCGTGGGGTTCGCGTCGATAAGATCTCCAGTCTTGAACGTGACTTGGCTCGTGCCACTCGCGCCGAGCGCATTAACATTCTGGCACCAATTCCCGGCAAAGACACAGTCGGAATTGAGATAGCAAACTCGAAGAAAGTAAAAGTTACCCTTCGTGAAATTCTGGAATCGGAGGATTGGATTCAAACTAAGAACCGGATCCCGATCGTTTTAGGAAAAGACGTCTACGGCAAAATCATTCTCGGTGACATGGCGCAGATGCCGCACTGTTTGGTCGCCGGAACTACCGGAAGCGGAAAGAGTGTCTGCATTAACGCAATTATCGCCAGCATCCTGTTCCGATTCAGCCCGGAAGATCTGCGTTTTGTGATGATCGATCCGAAGGTCGTCGAAATGCAGATGTACAATGCTCTACCGCACCTGGTGATGCCTGTGGTCACGGACCCAAAGAAAGTGCTGTTAGCTCTCCGATGGGTCGTGAATGAAATGGAGACCCGGTACAAGATTTTCGCAAAAGTTGGTGTTCGCAACGTAACTGGGTTTAATGCCCGGCCGAAACCTAAATCGCAGCGCGAACTGGATCTTGAAAAAAGTTCCGAGGAATCACCCGATGCCGGCGATATATCGAGTACGGGGGAAGAAGCCTCGGATTCCTCCATTTCTGTGCCGCGCGACGACGATCTGATTATTCCCGATCGGATGCCTTACATCATCGTGATCATTGACGAATTGGCCGACCTCATGCAAACCGCGCCGGCCGATGTAGAAAGCGCTATCGCACGAATCACACAGATGGCCAGAGCAGCTGGGATTCATATGATCGTCGCAACCCAGACACCTCGGGCCGATGTTGTGACCGGCGTTATCAAGGCCAACATTCCAACTCGCATTGCGTTTCAGGTTGCATCGGCGCTCGATAGCCGCGTTATCCTGGATGAGAACGGCGCCGAACGATTGCTGGGACAGGGGGACATGTTTTACCGACCGCCCGGGACTTCACGATTAATTCGTTCTCAGGGCGTGTTGGTAACGGACGACGAAATCCGGAGCCTGGTGGACTTTGTTTCTGCACAAGGAGCGCCGACATTTGATCCGGCTATCCAAAATCAGCTTGAGTCTTCGAGCCGCGTTGAAGAGGACGTGACTGAGGAAGACGAGATGCTCGTTGAGAAATGTCTTGAGATTATCCGCCAGGAAAAGAAAGCCTCCACGTCGATGCTTCAACGAAGGTTGCGCCTGGGCTACACACGCGCTGCACGAGTGGTTGATATATTGGAACGGAGAGGCATTTTAGGGCCAGGGGACGGAGCAAAGCCGCGAGAAATTTTGGTGGACTTGGACGCTCTCGTGTAGGGTATCGGTTGTACATTCTTTGGCGGAGACTCCTGCACCGAATAAGTTTTAAACGGCTCAGCAAGGTCAGCAGTCATGGTGGAATCGGTTGGAAGTAAATTACAGCGGGCTCGACTCGCCAGAAAACTCGATATTGAAGAGGTGGCCGATCGAACAAAAATTCGACCAGATCGCCTCATTGATCTCGAGGCCGACGAGTATTCACACTTTCCTAACCTGACCTACGCCAAGAGTTTCCTGGCGAAATACGCGAAGTTTCTCGGGGTCGATATCGAGGAGGATCTGGAGACATTCCAAATCTCGCGCTCGATTTCGATGGGCGACTACCAATACTTGAGTTCGATCTCCGCCTCCTACCAGTCGACTCAGGCGCCGTGGCAACAGCGGATACAACCAAGAGGGTTTCGTGTACCGCCTGCGATTGTCGTGGTGTTGATTCTGATCGTTCTCGTCGGGGTGCCGGTCTTTTCGTATCTCGCTTTGAATGTCCCCCGAGTCGCAAGCATCGGCAGCGCCGGATCGATCGACAAGCAAACAACCGATCCCTCTGTGGAGGCGACAAATGCGGCGACTCCCGATGCCAATGCCCTCAGATCGCTGGCAGCTCCTTCTCCTGCGGGCGGAGAAAGGTCCGTGGACGCGCAAGGGACCCCCAACTCTGAGGAGGCCAAAGTCGCAACAACGCCTGCGGAACAACCTGGTCGCGTTGAAGACGGGGTCGAAGTCAGGCGGGCAATGCCTGCGGATGCAACGCAATCCGCCAGTCCGGCCGATGCCAATATTCAGACCGCTCTCTCCACGCTTCCGGATAAAAAGATCGAGGTCCGGCTCCTCCGACGAACCTATGTAAGAGTGACAAAGGACAACGAAAGCACCCAGCCGGTTTTTGAGGGCTACGCAGGACCCGATAGCCGTCCGATTGTTGTCGAAGGAAAACGATTCTGGGTTCACGCAGTTGACAAAACTGCAGTCGAGGTTAGGGAAGACGGCCAGCCCGTTTCGGGCGGGTCGAATGATATCGTCATCAACTGATCTGATCCATGGAACTTAGCAGTCGCTTTTTGTCTGCCGCAGAGGTGTTGCGGACACCGCCCACCGTGAAGGTGGGTATGATCAGCCTCGGATGCGCAAAAAACCTGGTCGATGCCGAAGTGATGCTCGGCGATATCGTGGCGAACGGAATGGAAGTGACGGCCAATGCCGAGGAAGCCGACGTGGTGATCGTTAATACGTGCGCTTTTATTGATTCGGCCAAAGAAGAATCGATCGAGGCAATCCTCGACGCACATCAGGCCCGCGGACTCCATAAGCGGCCAGGTCAGAAGCTCGTGGTTAGCGGCTGTATGTCGCAAAGATTCTCAGCCGATCTTGCGAATGAACTTCCTGAGGTAGACGCATTTATGGGCCTCGATCAAATAGCCGAAGCTGGAGAAATTGTTCGCAACGTTCTGGCCAAGGGAAACGCGAAGGTCGCGCCGTTGAATTTTGTGACGCCAAAGTCGCGCTATGTGCCGGATTACACCACGCCTCGGTTTCGGTTGACCCCGTCTCATTTCGCGTACGTGAAAATTGCGGAAGGCTGCAATCATCCTTGCAGTTTTTGTGTCATTCCACAAATGCGTGGCCGACATCGCAGCAGGTCGATCGATTCGGTGGTGGCTGAGATCCGGCACCTGGTCCAAGAGGGCGTAAAAGAAATCAATCTGATTAGCCAGGATACGACGTACTATGGGATGGATCTTTGGGATCAGAAAGCGGGGCCGCGCCAGCCAGTTGATTCGGAGCGAGGCCCCACTTTAACGCGGCTCCTGGAGCGGATCGAAGAAATTCCCGGAGATTTTTGGGTGCGACTTCTGTATACGCATCCGGCGCACTGGAGCCCGGAGCTGATGCGAGCGATCGCCGCGAGCTCAAAAGTCGTGAAGTACGTCGACATGCCATTGCAGCATATCCACGAGGAGATGCTCGGATTGATGCGGCGTGAGACCTCCCGCCAGCACATCGAGGACCTGATCGTCGCCCTTCGTGAGACGGTGCCGGGTATCAGGTTGCGGACCACTTTTATTGTAGGCTTCCCAGGTGAGACCGAAAAACATTTTGAATCGCTGCTCGAGTTTATCGAGCGTGTCCGGTTTGATCGGTTGGGAATTTTCACCTACTCGCAAGAACAAGGATCGCGCGCCGCAAAAATGGAGGATCAGGTTTCCGCGACGATCAAGAACGCCCGCTACCGCCGTGCGATGCGTTTACAGAAAAAGATCGCGAGTGAACTTGCCCAGGGGATGGTGGGCCGGGAAATCAAGGCGCTTGTCGAACAGCCGTTGATCGCCCGGTCCGCAGACGACGCGCCCGAAGTCGATACGCGAGTGATACTTTCCCGCGATGCGCCTGTCGGTGAGTTTGTCCGTGTCCGCATCACCGGCACACAAATTTATGATCTAAGAGGCGAGGTAGTCCGAGAAGAAGTTCTAGTCACATAACGCGGAAAGACTCTATCCATTCCGTAGCGAGAAAATCTCTCGAGCGCACGGCGTTCGAGAGATTTTTCTGTTTAGGCCGACGGAGTCGGACTAACAGGCGTCGTCGGAGCAGGGGTGGCCGGAGCTGGTGTGGGCGTAGCTGGAGCCGGAGCCGGTGTTGGAGTGGCGGGTTCCGGTGTTGCGCGTGGTGTACTAGCAGGTGTAGGAGAAGCGGATGTTTTGGTTGTCGCCGAAGATTTTCGGTGATGCCTTGTGGAACTGCTTCCTCCGCTCTTTTCAAGGGTGTTCCCAGCGCTTTTCAACCCTTTGCCGACAGTCCGTTCTGTCGCTTGCGTGCCATGCTTTATCGTTCGTCCTGTGGCTTGTGCGCCATGCTCGACTGTCTGACCTGTTTTGGTGGCGGCCTTGTCTACGGTAGTTCCAGCTTTCTGGACCGGGTTTTGATCGTCAGCCTGCAGAGCGGCACAAACGAAAATTGAGAGGAAAAACGGGAAGGCAAGTTTTCTCATAATGGTCTCCACCTTTTATTCGCATTGTAAGTTCCTTGCGGCCTTATAGTTTCTTCTGTTCGCTTGCCCGGCGAAGCCTTTATTACGTCGGGTCCTCGACTTTGGATGCGCCATCCACATGCTTTTAGAGCGTTGACCAGAAGCCCTTAAGCACGTCCCGTCTCATTTGGTTTGCACACCCAGCACACCAGTCTGATAATGACTGCCAAGGCGAGTGACCAACGTACCGTTTTTCGATCTCAAGAGGCAGTTTACCTCACTCCGGGAAGAGATATTAAGTGAGATCGCTTCAATCTGCGATCATCAGAGCTTCATTCTGGGGCCGCTGGTGGATGACTTCGAAAACGCAATGGAGTCACTTTGCGGCGGGGGGCATGCTGTCGGGGTCTCGTCCGGGACCGACGCCGAGATTTTAATATTGATGGCTCTTGGAATCGGGCCTGGTGACGCAGTGATCACGACGCCGTTTACTTTTTTCTCCACGGCAGGATGTATCACGCGCCTCGGTGCAAAACCGGTATTTGTGGACATCGACCGGTCGACCTTCAATTTGTCCCCGGCGAAACTGGAGTCCTTCCTTGCGATTCATTGTAATACGGAGGGAAACAGCGTGCGGACCCGCGATGGTTTGACTTTAAAGGCGGTGATACCCGTTCACCTGTTCGGTTTGTGCTGCGAGATGGACGAGATTCAGGCGATCTGCTCCCGCTACGGATTGACTGTTATCGAGGACGCTGCTCAGGCGATTGGCGCGGCGTACCCTTCTTCAACGGGAATTAAGCGTGCAGGAGGGATTGCTGAATTCGGTTATTTCAGCTTCTACCCGACTAAAAACCTGGGCGCATTCGGTGATGCCGGTTTGGCGATTGCTCAAGACGAAGCGATGGGGCGACAGATGAAGGTCCTCCGGAACCATGGGATGGAACCCAAATACTACCACGAATCAATCGGCGGTAATTTCCGTCTGGATGCTCTCCAGGCGGCCGTCCTGTTGAAGAAACTTCCTTTCCTTTCGAAGTGGTCCAATCGGCGAAATGCCATTGCCCAGCATTATCGGAGCGAATTCGCTGAGCTGGGAACAGAGCTGATTCCACCGGGGGAACCGTCCCGGGACCAGCTCGATGAACGGGGTCATATTTATCACCAATTCGTAGTTCGTACTTCGAAACGAGAAGCACTCCGCGCGTATTTAGGAAACCGCGGAGTCGGTACAGAAATTTATTATCCGGTTTCTCTTAACAAACAGAAGTGCTTTGCACACCTCGGTTTTGGGTCGCTTCCCGAATCTGAAGCAGCGGCCGAAGAGGTTCTTGCATTGCCCATTTTTCCGGAATTGACCGATGGCGAGGTTGAACTCGTGGCAAATGCCGTAGTGACGTTCTTTAGGAAATAGCTGATGTTCGATATCAAGGATAAACCAAAGCAGGCCGAAAAGGCGTTTCTGGTAGGTGTTTACGCGCAGGTCGCGCAAAAAGCCGATTCGGAGAGCCTTCTGGGTGAGCTCGATTCTCTCGTCGATACACTCGAAATCCCCGTGGTGGGCCGTTTGCTTGTGCGAGTTCCATCACTGAATGCGCGTTATTATGTCGGGTCGGGAAAGGCCGAGGAAATTTGCGAGCGGGCAAAGGAACTTGGAGCGGACGTGATCGTTTTTGATAACGGGCTGAGCCCGGGGCAACAGCGCAACTGGGAGGCTTTGTCAGGACTGGCGGTGATCGACAGGGAAGAGGTGATTCTCGATATCTTTGCGCGACGAGCGCAAACGAAAGAAGCCAGATTGCAGGTGGATCTTGCGCGAATGGAGTATTCTCTTCCCAGACTGACGCGCGCATGGGGTCACCTTAGCCGTCAGGGAGGCGGGTTGGGCGGAAAAGGGGAGGGCGAGACGCAGCTCGAAGCAGATCGGCGGCTGGTTCGTGCACAGATCGATCGCCTGAAGAGCGATCTTGAACTCGTGCGGTCTCGACGAGCAACTCAGCGGAAACAACGGCAGCGTCTTCCGCTTCCAAATGCCGCGATTGTCGGGTACACAAACGCCGGCAAATCCGCGCTATTGAAAAAGTTGACGGGAGCGAAAGTCCTCGTCGAAGACAAATTGTTTGCGACGCTGGATACGGCAACTCGCCGCGTCATGCTTCCTTCCGGTCAGAATCTTCTACTCACCGACACGGTAGGGTTCGTCAGGAATCTGCCGCATCGTCTCATCGAAGCCTTTAAAGCAACACTCGAGGAGGCGGTGGTCTCGGACTTCCTCGTCCACGTCCTCGACGCGAGTCATCCACGGGTATTCGATTTCTATCAAACGACCATGCGAGTACTGGACGAACTGGGAGCGGAATCGAAGCGCATGCTTACCGTGTTGAACAAGATGGATCTTGTGCAGGACGAATCAACGTTGCACGCACTGAGGTTGCATTTTCCAGATGCTATTTTTATTTCGGTGCGTTCCGGGCAAGGTCTTAACGAACTGTTGCATCGGATGACCGATCTGCTCGCCGATCGAGTCTCGAAGGTAGAACTTGCGCTGCCACTCGACCGAACGGATCTGCTTTCCCTTTTACATCGAACGAGTCATGTGATTGACGTCGGCTACCAGCCTGGGCATGTGACCGTTATCGCTATGGTTTCTCCGCGAGTCTTTGCGCGTGTCGAACCGTTTCTTGTCCGGCGCGACCCTGAGTTTCAGCTCGTGGAAACTTAGGTGTCACGCCATTGGCTCTTAAGTTTCAGGGAGACCAGGCAGCAGAAATAGGCGACACGCGGGACGCGTATGCTCCTGTACTTCGCGACGTTCCCGCGTTGTCGCACAAATCAACGATTCTATGCGCCACAACAAAACAATTTGACTCATCAATTAGATGATTGTACAACTATCGAAGTTAACCTAACCTAGATTGTTTTTCTTTTATTATGAGCAAGTTACTCGGTAAAGTCGCTGTCGTCACCGGTGCTTCCAAAGGGATCGGTGCCGGAATCGCCAAAGCGCTCGCAGCTGAAGGTGCGAATGTCGTTGTCAATTATGCCTCCAGCAAAGAAGGGGCCGATCGTGTCGTAGACGAAATTACAAAACGCAACGGACGTGCTGTTGCGATTCAGGGAGACGTCGCCAAAGTCGCTGATCTCGAACGGATCTTTGCTGAGACCAACCGCGCATTTGGCAGGCTGGACGTCCTGGTAAACAACGCAGGCGTTTATGAGTTTGCTCCGCTTGAGGCGGTTACGGAGGAGCAATTCCATCGCCAGTTCAACACGAATGTTCTCGGTCTGATTTTTGCCACGCGCGAAGCGGCGAAATATTTCGGTGAGGATGGTGGGAGCGTGATCAACATCGGTTCGGTTGCGTCCCGGCAAACGCCACCGTCCACTGTTGTATACACTGCGACCAAAGGCGCCGTGGACGCAGTAACCGGTGTTCTTGCGAAGGAACTCGGTGCGAAGCGAATCCGGGTGAATTCGATTAACCCCGGATTTGTTGAGACAGAGGGTGTGCATGCCTCCGGGTTAGTCGGTAGCGACTTCATCCAGACGCTCATAGCGCAAACCCCCCTGAGCCGCGGCGGTCAGCCCGAAGATATTGGACCAGTCGCGGTGTTTCTTGCCTCCGATGACTCCCACTGGGTGACCGGCGAACATATTCTCGTTTCGGGTGGACTGCGGTAATGCACGAGCTCTGAACAGATCATTCCTCTTGCGTCGATCAAGATCCTTCGAAAGAATTGTATAGCCTCTTGATGAATTGAGAGGTCATTAACTAGGACGAGTCGCGGGGGCCCCCGCGATTCGTTGTGGTGAAAAAATGCCGACGTCCAAAACAACTGAACTTACAGAGGATCAAGTGCAGAACATCGCAAAAGCGCTTGCCGATCCGCGTCGGTACGAAATTATTAAGCGAATCAGTCACTCCACGCAGCCGATGGCTTGCGAGTCGGTGCGGGGATGTATTGACATCACGGCGCCGACGCTTTCGCATCACATGAAAGAGTTGGAAGTCGCTGGCCTGATTGCCGTGAAGCGTTCCGGAAAATTCACCAGCTACGAGCTTCGACGCGACGTGCTTGAATCATTTCTCGCTCGGCTGCGCCGCGAATTTATGTAGTTCAGGTATTGATTCCTTGGCGCTCTACGAACACGGAATCACCGAATTCGTGCGTGAGATAGCGCTGGTCCGCGAGAGCGTGATCCATCCGGCGAAGTGTTGCGTCGTCGACGAACGCACGCAACAAATCATGATGGCTGGAGTCCGGCTCGTGGGTGCCGGAAAGGATTGCATTGATCACACGCAATTGGGTGAATCGATCAATCCGGCGTGTCGCCAGCCCCGGGCCGGCTCGAACGGTCCCATCCGGATTCGCCGCATCCTCCAAGGCGCGCACAACCGTTGTTCCGACGGCGATGATTCGACGGCCCTCGCTTTTCGCGTTTCTAATTCCAGCGGCAGTCTTTTGGGGAACATCGTACGGCTCGTCCAAGGGCAACTGCGCGTCGAGGACGGGATCGCCTGTGGACGAGAGACCGGCTGCGTGCGTGATCGCGAGGAATTGAACTCCATTTTTTCGGATCCACGCAAGCAAGCGCCAGTCGAGCGCGAATCCCGCCGACGGCGCTTCGAACGCGGCGGGCACGGCCGCAAATGCCGTCCAGACATCCCAGAGCGCCAACGGAGTCGGCACATGCGAATATTGAACTGGGCGGCCATGACGAGCGAGACCTTTCCAGATCTCGTCCGGCGAACCAGTGAAAGTGATCTCGATGAACCTCGGATGGCTGAGCGTTCTGGTGACGGTCGCCCGCAACGGTCCCAGGAGCAGGGTGTCACCAACGAGGAGTTTTGGCGGCGGAGAGCGGTCCTCGGTGCGGACACGGAAGTCGCCGGCACCGAACAAAATCGCGGTGAAACGATGAATGTCATCGCCCGAGAGCGAACGGCGCCCGGCGAGCCTGATTTCGATCGCCTGATCGCTTGGCAGATGCCACCCAGTCAGACTAGCCGGCAGCGTGGCCGCGTCATTGGCAATGACTAGGTCGCCCGGTCTAAATAAATCGGCGAGGCGGGCGCGGCTCAAATGACGGATTTCTCCCAAGCGATCCACCGCAAGAATCTTCGCTCCGGGCCGACGTTGAACGGGCCTCTCTGCGGCGATCATGAAACAAATTCCTCGCGGTTGGCGGAAGGCGATTTAGAGGGGGTCCTAATGAGCCGGGCAATCGTATCGGCAAACTCTTTGGCGGCGGTCTCAGGCCGTTTGAGGTCCGACCGGTCTGCGCCAGGCGTCGCGAGGGCGTGCAAGGGTGTATCCATGTCGCCCGGATCAAGAGACAAAAATTGGATGCTTTCCTCCTTGAGTTCTTCGTTCCAGATATGCGAGAGATGGTGCAACGCTGCCTTGCTGATGCCGTAGGCGCCCCAACGCGGATAAGCATTGATCGCCGCGTCACTGGAGACGTTCAATACAAGGGCGATTCCGCGTTGGCGGGCCGCGGAAGCCAGCGCTCCAAGAAGCGCCTTCGTCAGCCGGAACGGTCCCAGAACATTGGCGGCCAATGCACGCTCCAAATCTTCACATCCTGTGTCTGCCAGAAGCTGCAGCGGGACCGATCCCAAATCCGAGGCATTATTGATCAGGACATCGAGTCCACCCAGTGCACCGGCGATCTGAAGGGCGATAGGGTAAATATCGTCTTTCTTTGAGATGTCACCGACAATCCCGTGCGATCGGAAAATTTCACCCGCGACACGTTCGACTTGCACGGAAGTCCGCGCCACAAAAGCAACTATGGCGCCCCGATTTGCCAATTCCCGAACGAGCGCCAACCCAAGGCCCGAAGTTCCGCCGGTGACCGCGACGCGCATACCGGCGAGCGACTGATGCACACTTGAATCGGAGAGAGACATAAACGGTTTCCTTTGCTTCGAAATTACTTTGTAAAGAGTTTTCTATAGAAATGATTCTCCTCGATTTCTTGACTTTGTAAAGAGAAACATTTATAAATGCCCGTGAGTTTGCAGCAACCTGATCCGGCTGATCGCAAAACGCGGCGTGGGATCGTGAACCTCCTTAAAATGGAGGGACCCCTCACATCGTCGGAATTGGCCAAGCGGCTGAGTGTCACCGCGATGGCGGTGCGCCAGCATCTGTACGAACTCGCCTCGGACCGATTGGTGACGGTTGAGGAACGTCCAGTCCCGATCGGACGTCCTGCCAAACATTGGCAACTTACCCGGGAAGCCGACGGGCTTTTCCCGGATGCGTACGCGGATCTGAATCTCTCTCTGATTGCAGCCGTAGCAGACGCGTTTGGAGAAAAAGGTTTGAAACGTGTCCTGGAATCACGTGCTGTCAGTCAAGTGGCCGCGTACAAAGAACGGATCGCACCCGCTCTGTCGCTAAAACAGAAACTTCAACAACTGGCTCGGATCCGTACGGAAGAAGGTTACATGGCGGAAGTCGCTGGCACCGGCAAAGGGAGTTTTCTTTTTGTAGAAAATCACTGCCCAATTTGCGCCGCCGCCACCGTTTGTCAGGGGTTCTGCGCGTCCGAGCTCGATCTCTTTCGGAGTGTACTTGGTCCGAATGTCGAGATCGAACGCGAAGAGCACATCCTGAGTGGTTCGCGTCGGTGTGCCTATCGGGTCAAGATTCTGACAGGATAGGTGAGCTACCGATTCCTCGCCGATACCCCGGAGCACGACGCATTATTTGCACGCTGAAGGATTGAGTTCCACTGCTCGCCGGCTTGAAGCGATTGCGTTGTTCGTCGGCGCGCGCAATTATGAAGTAGTAACACAAATTATATCTGCTCTTGTTCGGCAACGAGGTACCGAGTCGCCGGTTGTTTCGTGGCAAATCGCGATAAGCGACCTTCGACTGGCTCGCATATGAACTCGTCGATTGATTGAATCAACAACGGCAGATCGAGAGGCTTTTCCATTAACGCAGCGACCCCGGCGGCAGCGGCCGCCGGATATTGTCCCGGACGGGCTGTAATCACAATTACCTGTATCAGAGGATGAATTGTCGTGAGCCGGTCCAGAGTCTCCCACCCACCCTTTATCGGCATTCGAAGATCCAACAAAGCAATATCTACGTGACCCTCCTTGAAACGTTCCACCGCTTCTCGACCATTTCTTGCGACGATCACCTCGTAGCCCTCGCTCATGAGTGCCTTGCGTAACGCGGCAAGCACATCGTCGTCGTCGTCGACGAGGAGTATTCTGCCTTTCATAGGAGAATCGTTGTTATGCAGTCACCGTGCCAAAAGCCAAAGTAGTGTTAAAATACCACTGATTCCCAGTCGTCCTCACGAACATGACTCGAATTGAGAAGAGTGCGCCGATCACTGTGGAACCACCTATGGTAACTTTCTGACCAGTTCGCCAATGAAGTCATCGGTACGCTTGCGCCTCCTTCTCCTGACTTTAGTGATCGGGATACTGGCCGCTGTGATCGTTGGGGCGGCGACAGTTACTTGGCGAGAGGTTGCCGGATTGCGTGCTCGCTTCAGCAGCGGCAGAATAGAAAGTCTTCACATCGCCGAGCACATTCAGGCCGCCGTACTAACGCTCAACGCGACTTTGCTTCGCTTCGTTTTGCGCCGGAATCGAGGGGACTGGCAAAGCTTCACAAACGATGTGGACGCCCTTGCGGTCTGGCTGAAGGTTCAGCAGCCCGGAACTTCGCTTGAACGGCAAAAAGTCACGCAAGTCATAAGGGAACTCCAGTTTTACAGGTCGGAAGCAAACGCGATCGCAATCAACAATGAACGAGGTACCATCAACGCCTCCAATGTTGTGCCACAAATCGAAAGCGCGTCCCAGCAATTACTCAGTCTTGGATACGAACTGGAGAGCGCGCGGCGAATGGCGACGGACCAACTAGTCGACACAGCGCAGAAATCATTAACTTTGTTGCAAGAAATCATTTTTGGAGCTCTCGGCTTTCTGATACTTCTCGGAGCGTGGGCGGTCGCCTTGGTTTACCGCGAAATGATCGCTCCACTCCGTCGCAAAATCGTGGAATTCCAAGCCGAGATCGAACGCCAGGAAAAACTGGCTTCTTTGGGCGTTCTCGCCGCTGGAGTTGCACACGAGATTCGTAATCCGCTGACGGCCATTAACGCGCGCGTGTTCACCCTAAGGAAGACGATAGGAGAGCGATCAGCGGCTATAGAAGACGTAGAGGTCATCGGAGGCGAAATTTCTCGCCTTGAGCGAATCGTTAGAGAAGTCCTCTTGTTTGCTCGACCGAATAAACCTCGTATTGCGACACTTGCGATTGGCATCCTATTCCGTGAAATTCATGACCTGATGGAGCCGCAACTCAACTCAAAGAACATTCAAATCAGTATTGATTGCCTACGTGATATCACGATCCGAGCGGATTCAGAGCAATTGAAACAGGTTCTATTAAATCTGATTCGTAACGGTGCGGAAAGCATCGGAGAAAATGGCAGAATCAGACTGCGGGCGGATTGCCGGCGTATGAACATAGGCGGGAATCCCTCTGATTCGGCGGTGATCGAAGTGGAGGATAACGGCAAAGGCATCTCCGTCGAGGTTCAAAAACGCCTCTTTGATCCGTTCTACACTACAAAACCAACGGGAACCGGGCTCGGTCTGGCGATCGCCGCTCGCATTGTAGAACAACATGGAGGATTTTTGAGATATCAGACCGAAATTGGGCGCGGGACGAACTTCGAGATCGTCTTGCCGCTTTAGAGCGTGATGAAAAAACAGATTTTGCTCGTTGAAGACGATCAGACACTAGCTACATCTCTCGAACGCGTATTGTCGCTTGCGGGATACAGCGTGACGACCGTAGCCGATGGGACGCTCGGCCTGGAGCGAGCGAGAGAAGGGCAGTTTTCCGCCGTGGTCACGGATTTCAAATTACCCGAGCTGAGCGGCCTGGAACTCGTTAAGCAAATCTCGGCAGGAAGTCGGCGCACGCCGATCATCTTGATGACGGCCCACAGCTGCGCCGAACTGGCTATCGAAGCGACCCGATGGGGCGCCTATGACTATCTCACGAAGCCGTTCGAGATGCAGGAGCTTCTGACAATGATTGAGAATGTCGTGGCGCAAAACTTAGCGCCTCACTCCCGTTCTTTGGTCGATGATAAGGAAGGTTCGGCGTCGCTAATTGGCCAAAGTCCCGCTATGCAAGCTGTCTACAAGGAAATCGGACGTGTCGCCGCAACCTCCGCCGGCGTTCTGATACAAGGAGAGTCGGGCACCGGAAAAGAGCTTGTCGCGCGCGCCATCTGGCGTCACAGCGATCGGGCGGCCAAACCCTTCATAGCTGTGAATTGCACAGCCATCCCTGAAACCCTGGTGGAAAGCGAAATGTTCGGTTATGAGCGCGGCTCGTTCACGGGTGCTCAGGCGCGCCGCCTCGGCCAATTCGAACTGGGGCAGGGAGGGACAATTTTTCTCGACGAGATCGGAGACATGACGTTGCAAACGCAGGCAAAGTTGTTGCGCGTGCTACAGGAAAGGACGATTCGCCGGATCGGAGGCCGCGAACCAATCTCGATCGATGTTCGCATCATCGCGGCGACCCATCGCGATCTTGTTACTTCGGTTCGTGACAAAGAATTCCGCGAGGACCTTTTCTATCGTCTCAGCGTTGCTTGTATCAGGCTCCCGCCTTTGCGGAAGCGTCTCGAAGATATACCTCAAATCGCGCAACACTTTCTGCAGGCAATAAGCAGGGAGATGGGAATATCCCCGCCGCCAATCCACAAAGAGGCGATTGAATTTCTTCAGGAACATCCATGGCCAGGCAATGTGCGGGAATTGGAGAACGCTATCCAGCGGGCTCTCCTCATCCGTCCGGGTTATCCTATCACGCTCAGCAACATCCGTTTCGCTGTCGATTTGAGTCCCTCTACGCCGGGGAATCCGACGGAGTCGATCACGGGTCTGATCAATGAAAAACTTAACCGGGCTGCACGCGGAGAATCAAACGGCGCTTATTCGGAAACCATGTCAACCTTAGAGCGCGAACTCATCTTGCGCGCGATCAAATTTTCTCGCGGCAACCAACTCCACGCAGCGCGTTTACTTGGCATCTCTCGGCTTACGTTGCGTCAGCGCTTACGCAGTCTTGGATTTGATTTAACGGCTCTCAAAACGCAGTTTGGATGAGCCACTTTCCACCTCTCTAGTTTCAAATTGCGCAAAGTAGCGTAGGCAATTTTTGGAATGCGTCAATAATCCTCTTTACTCCAGCGAAGTGCCCACACCGACTTGGGTCGACCCTGGGCTCACGTGGCAAATGATTTATCATACATGATCACTTCACGACCAAATTTGGTTGGAGGCGAAGCAGATTCACCCCTGTAGATCTGCGGGTGACTTGGCCTATTTTCAGGCCGCCGCAACTTTGGCACAATGTCTGCATAGATCTCCAACCACCGGTATGAACGAGAAAATACTTTTTGCGGACAATGACGATGTAGTGCTCTCAGCGCTCGAGCAAGCCTTAGCGGATCCAAGGCAAAATTATGTAGCCTCTAAAAGCTGGTCTCCGACACCATCAGGTCCTCGATTATCCTCGCCGGATATTCGTTCATTTCTGAGAACTACAGAATCGTCAGAATAGCCGCGTCTAATCCACTGAACACATTTATGCGTCCACATTCGATATGCAACGACAGAAATCCAGCCCGCGGGGCCATTTTGATCAGTAGGCTGATGAACCATGTGGAATATTGCGATCTCAGCTTTTACGAAATCGCTTCGACCGTTGGAACTTCGGGAGTCATTCTTAGTATGTGGCTCGCAGGTACCGCCGATCCAAATAGAAGAGAACGAGCCGCGATCAAACACTTTCTAGATCCCCAATCGAAATCGAATATTAGCGGCCGAGCCATCGGAATGCCCGCTCTGCGAAATGTTTTGCGTCTTTTTCGATGCAGAAGCCATGAGCAATAATCAGCTTATCGAAATTCCAAGAAAGCAGCTTTGCTAGGGATTTCCGCGCGAACTTTCTATTAGTGAAAGAAAGCTTAATATCGATCGGAACGCCGCCTGGGTATGCAACACCCGCTAGCTTGAGCAGGGCATTGCGCAAAGGCTTACCGCTTGAAGTTCGTCGAGAAAAGAATTTTACTCCAATCGATGGACCTGGCCAAGAGGCAACCCCGTCTCGCGCGCTGACAAGCGAATTTCGTTAAAAGACACCTTGTCCCAAGAGCTGCGTTATGACGAGGGGGTGCGTCCTGAGTAGCGCAGGGGCCTGAATGGTCTACAGAGCAAGCGGTTTCGGGCTAATTCATTGCCGTACGGACCGACACTTTTGATCACGACCGACCGAGATCTCTGCAATACTCTCTGCAGGATGGATTCTACAGAAAGAAAACTTTGTGACAAATTAACCAACATGACCAGCGACTCCAACTTGCGAACGTCCATCGGCCTATTTCGTCTTTCTTTGATTGCAGTTCTTGTTGGCGTCGTTACCGGGTTTGGAGCGATTGCGTTTCGTGCTCTAATCGGTTTCATACATAACCTCTTTTTCTTGGGCCGATTCTCTTTTTTCTACGACGCGAATGCTCACACGCCCGCGAGCCCATGGGGTATCTGCGTCGTTCTAGTCCCAGTAATCGGAGCCCTGATCGTCACGTTACTCGTGACAAAATTCGCGCCGGAAGCGCGCGGTCATGGGGTTCCTGAGGTCATGGATGCCATCTATTACGCCGAAGGACGGATTCGTCCTGTGGTGGCGGCGGTGAAATCCCTGGCCTCCGCCGTTGCAATCGGCACAGGATCTGCCGTCGGGAGAGAAGGACCAATTATTCAAATTGGCGCGTCTCTCGGATCCACGATCGGACAGGTATTGCCGTTAACGGCCTGGCAACGAATTACCTTGGTGGCGGCTGGCGCTGGCGCTGGAATCGCAGCCACCTTCAATACGCCAATCGGCGGGGTCATGTTCGCGATCGAATTAATGATGCCGGAAGTCAGCGTCCGTACATTCTTGCCAGTGGCCCTGGCAACCGGCACCGCCACTTTCATTGGGAGCCTCTTCTTTGGCTCCGACGCGGCCTTCCGAACGCCAGGCCTAACGTCGATGTTACACCATCCGATATCATTGGGAGCTCTTCTCCTTTTCGCTCTATTAGGTGTGGTGACCGGACTGGCCTCCACTGCTTTCATAAAAGGGCTTCATTGGGCGGAAAGTGTCTTCGATCGTGTGCACAACCCGTACCTTCGGCATACCATCGGGATGCTGACAGTTGGCATCATGATATATGCGCTTTTCCAAGGGTTTGGGCATTACTACGTCGAGGGTGTGGGTTACGCTACGATCCAGGATGTTCTCCTTGGCGGTCTTTCTAATACCTCGCTACTCGGGTTGCTCTTCGTGTGCAAGCTGGCAGCAACCTCCTTGAGCCTTGGTTCCGGTTCATCGGGCGGCATTTTTTCTCCTTCCCTCTTTATGGGAGCCACAATAGGAGGCGCTTTTGGCGCCTTCGCCTCAGGGGTTCTTCCATCGTTGAACCTCAGCGTCCCAGCATTTGCCATGGTCGGCATGGCGGCAGTCGTTGGAGGAGGAACAGGCGCCGCAATGACAGCCGTCACGATGATCTTCGAGATGACTCGCGACTACGATATTGTCATGCCTATGATTGTCGCAGTCGCAATCAGCATCGGGATCCGGCGAATCCTTTCACAAGAGAACATCTACACGATCAAACTGGTCAGCCGTCGTCACTTCATTCCTAAAGCGCTTCACGCAAATATGTTTCTTGTCCATCAGGCCCGTGACGTAATGGACCGAGATATTCTTCTGCTGCCGGCACAAATGAGCTTCGACACGTTTCTTCGGCAGCCAAGCCACAACGGCAAAATTCGGCACGTCGTTGTCTTGAACGACTCTAGAATTGTGGGCGTCTTGCGCGTCAACACCGGAATCCGGCGAGGACTCGAGAATGCCTATACAGGAATAACCCTCAACGATGTCGCAAGTCGCGAATTTACCATCGCTCACGAAGAAGACATTATGTTCGGCGTTATCGGGCGAATGTGGCAGCGAGGCGCCATGATGGTTGTGGTCGTTCGTGGAAACGGCGAACCGTCGGCGGATGATGTGCTCGGCGTGATCACGAAGGAACACGTTGCCGACTCTGTCGCACTGAGTGTTCTGCCCTACAGCTCGGTCGAGCATAACAGGTAGATTTCCGCAGATGATGGGCACGTCTCCGGGGATTGGCTGCTGCATCAGTCACGGATTGCGGTTGTCCGGCGTTATGCCAGGCATGAGGGTGATTCCACGCCTTGAGTTGCTTTGAGAGTCGGCAAAATATTCATGCTAGATATTGACTGATCAGACCGCACCCTCGGTGATCGTTTTCAGCTGGACCCACTTGTAAGTAGTACTCCAACCGCATGCGCATGGTCTCGAGGTTGGTCGGACAGGCAGCTTTCCAAGCTGCAGGCTCCTGGTTCTGATCCGAAAGGAAGAGCGTCGTGGGCAAGGGCTGAGCAGAATATCGACCCCTAAAATCACACAAGCTGACTCAAGCTTACTTCCGGAATCAGCGGGTTGATTTGCAAAATCCTGGCTGAAGGTAATTAATGGCAGACGCTTATGGCGTACAAGCGTACAAGAGGCCTGCGATTGTTCTTCGGCACGGTTCCCGACGATCAGATACACGGGGCCTATCGATTCCGGGTAACTCTCTTTTTTGTTCTGATTGTTACAATCGTCGCAGCGCTGTTCCTGATCTACCAACTCACTCAAACCCTCGATCGATTATACGTGGCAGAAGGTGAGCGGGACCGATGGCAACGGCCGGACGACGTGATCGAGTCCCTTAGACTGAAAGATGGGAATGTTGTAGCGGACGTGGGTTGTGGAGTAGGATACTTCTCAATGAAGCTTGCGCCGAAGGTTGCCGGGCACGGCAGCGTTCTGGCGGAGGACATTCTCGGTGAGTCACTGACGTTCTTGTGGATCAGAGCGTTTTTACACCATCAACCCAACATTCGCGTCATTCACGGCGATCCCGACGATCCTCGTCTCCCCGAGGGCGCCGTTGACTCCGTGCTCATTGCGAACTCCTATCACGAGTTCACGAATCCCCTAGCCGTATTGGACCACACGTTTCGCGCACTTCGCTCAGATGGACGACTCGTTGTCCTCGATCGTGGACCTCGGTCATACCACGGAGAGTCCCGTGAAATCCAGGTGCAGCAATACCAAATTGCCGCTTCTGTAGCAGAAGAGGAGATTCGCCAAAGAGGTTTTGAAGTACTCAGCCGGGACAACCGTTTCATCGATCGGCCGGCTGCTGAGCGACCTGGCGATCGGCAGGATGATCACGTTTGGTGGTTAATCGTTGCTCGCAAACCGTGAACCGGCAACCGACACCGTTTCCTTCCCGTCCCACTGACAACCGACAACTTCCCCGAACTTCTCCCTGGCAAGGCATTTGCTTAATAAGTAGGCGCTTCTGCCAGTTAGAAGACGCCCCCAGGAGAAACCCGGGCCCCTGAAATGAGAAGAGTCGACGGAATGCACGAGAGATCATGCAGAGAGCAAGCCTAGGGAGCTGAACTCCTACTTAAAGAAATGTGGATCGTAGCATTAGCACTTCGGCGGCCTTACACCTTCACGGTTTTCGCAATTCTTATTTTAATCGCGGGTTTGGTCGCGATTGCCCGGACTCCAAAGGATATATTTCCTTCGATTAATATCCCGGTAATTTCCGTTCTCTGGAGCTACACCGGGATGTCTGCGGAAGGGATGGAATCGCACATCACCTCGCAGTTTGAGCGCGGATTGACGACGACGGTGGACAACATAGAGCACATCGAGTCGCAGTCCATTTATGGCGGCAGCATCGTGAAGGTCTTTCTACAGCCGGGCGCGAGCGTGCCAACCGGAATCGCGCAGGTCACATCGATTTCACAAGCTGTCCTTCGACAGCTGCCGGTAGGTATGACCCCTCCGTTGGTTCTCAGCTACACCGCATCAAATGTTCCTGTGCTCCGAATCGGGTTATCGGGCAAAGACCTGTCCGAACAACAGCTCAACGACCTGGCTCTGCAGTTTGTCCGAACCCAGTTGATTACGGTACCAGGGGCAGCCGTCCCCTATCCGTACGGGGGCAAACAACGATATGTTTCGGTCGACCTTAACTATCAGAAGCTCCAGGCGCTCGGCATGACGCCGAACGACGTGGTGAACACGATTTCGAATCAGAACGTCATTCTGCCCTCCGGGACGATGAAGATTGGACAGTTCGAGTATCAGATCGGTATGAACGCCAGTCCGGAGACGATCGAGGAATTGAACGCAATCCCGATCAAGACCAATCCCAATGGCAGCACGATCTATGTCCGTGATGTCGCCAATGTTCGGAACGGATTCATTCCTCAGACAAATATTGTTCGTTTTGACGGCGCACGAGCCGTAATGCTCGATATCCAGAAGACCGGCAGCGCTTCCACTCTCGATATTGTGGAGGGGATCAAACAGAAACTGCCGGTAGTGAAGCAGACATTGCCGCCTGGCGCAGATGGTCTGAATTTAACGCTTCTCACCGATCAATCGATCTTTGTTAGCGCCTCGATTCAAGGCGTCATCCGGGAAGCGATTATTGCGGCCTGTTTGACTGCGTTGATGATCCTGTTGTTTCTCAGTAGTTGGCGAAGCACCCTTATTATTTGCGTTTCGATTCCGCTCTCCATTCTCTGTTCAATTGTCGTCCTGAGCGCTCTCGGGGAGACGATTAACATTATGACGCTCGGAGGAATGGCGCTTGCCGTTGGTATTCTCGTGGATGACGCAACGGTCGAAATCGAGAATATTCACCGGAACATGGCCGAGGGTGGGACCATGCAAGAATGCATCTTGAATGGGGCGGCTCAAATCGCCGTTCCGGCATTCGTTTCGACTCTTTGCATTTGTATCGTTTTTGTTCCGATTTTCTTCCTTTCAGGTGTCGCTCGGTATCTGTTCGTGCCACTTGCCGAGGCGGTAGTGTTCGCGATGCTGGCGTCATACATGCTGTCGCGAACGGTCGTTCCGACTTTCGCAAAATATCTGCTGCCTCCGGAGATGGAGCATCACCGTTTGACGGAACATCCAAAACCGAAAACCATTTTCGGGAAAATTTCGCAAACTTTCGAAGCCGGGTTTAGCCGATTCAGGGAAGGGTACCGCGATCTTTTGAGCATTTGCTTGCGCCACCCGAAAGTGACCGTAATTGGCGTCATCGGATTTGCGGCGATTTCGATGTTGCTGTTTCCGTTCCTTGGTCAGGACTTCTTTCCGGCAGTGGATGCAGGACGATTCACGATGCATGTCCGCATGCAACCGGGAACCCGGGTTGAGGAGACTGCTCGGACGGCGGACCAAATCGAGGGGATGCTGCGCCAAATCATTCCGAAAAACCAGCTAGAAGGGATCATCGACAATCTCGGAATACCTTACAGCGGCATCAATCTCTCCTACAACACGTCCGGGACGGTAAGCTCCGCCGATGGTGATATTCTCGTTTCCCTCAACGAGCATCACGATCCAACGAACACCTACGTTCGCGAGATTCGAGCCAGGATGGCGAAGCAGTTTCCGGACGTCGAACTCTGGTTTCCACCGGCCGATATAGTCGCGCAGATTCTCAACTTCGGGCTGCCTGCTCCCATTGACGTCCAGGTGCAAGGATTGAACAGAAATGCCAACACCGGCTTCGCTAACCGGCTCGTCGACAAGCTGCGCACGGTCCCCGGGCTGGTTGACCTTCGAATTCAGGAGCCCAATACTGTCCCTAACCTGAAAATCATAGTCGATCGAACCAAAGCGTCGATTTTAGGGTTACAGGAACAGAACGTCGCGAATAGCGTATTGGGTGCCTTGGCCGGGTCGCAGCAGGTGAGCCCTAACTTTTGGGTCGATCCCAAGAATGGCGTCACTTATTCGGTGACGGCGCAGGCCCCGCAATACCAAATGGATTCGCTGGACGCGTTGCGGAACCTGCCGATTCTTGGCGGTTCGGGTGTTACCTCGCAAATCCTGGCGAACGTTGCGGGTATTTCTCGAAGCACAGTGGCTCCGGTTGTTGACCACTACGACATTCGGCCGGTAATCAACATTTACGGAAACGTCGATGGGAAAGATCTCGGTTACGTATCGGACAAGGTCCAGGAGATTGTCGACGCAGCGAAAAAGGATCTGCCGAAAGGGAGTATCCTTCTCATGCGGGGGCAAACCAAAACGATGCAGGCCTCGTTCACTGGATTGTACGTCGGTCTGGCTTTTTCGATCGTTCTTGTCTACCTCCTGGTCGTTGTGAACTTTCAGTCCTGGACTGAACCGTTCATCATCATCACGGCGTTGCCGTGCGCACTGGCTGGCATCGTCTGGATGCTCTTTATCACCGGGACGACGCTCAGTGTTCCGGCTCTGATGGGGACGATTATGTGTATGGGCGTCGCCACCGCGAACAGCGTTCTGGTGATCACGTTTGCCAAGGAAAAATTACACGAATTCAACGATTCTTACCGCGCGGCGCTCCAGGCCGGATATATCCGTGTTCGGCCGGTGGTGATGACAGCGCTTGCCATGATTATTGGCATGGTGCCGATGGCGCTTGGACTAGGCGAAGGGGGCGAGCAAAATGCACCCCTCGGTCGTGCAGTCATCGGAGGTTTGATTTTTGCCACGGTCGGCACCCTCTTTTTTGTTCCAACGGTGTTTATGTTAGTAAGGCGACGTTCAGGCGCTCCCGAGCAGTCGTCGACGCCGGAAGTCGCGAACCCGTAAGATTCTTCTTTTATTCACACGATTAAATGACAATGGATGAGACACTCGTTCAAAGAGTTCCCGTGGAAGAATCGCCCCCCGAGAATAACGAACCCAACACTCAGCCGCCTGCTCGCAAAAAGACGCGACGCATAGGACTCGCGATTTTCTTTTTGGTTCTTCTCGTCGGTTTGGTCATTGCGGTTGTGTACGGGCTTAATACGCGCGCTTCCTGGACGGCTTCACTGCAACGGCAGACGGACGAAAATTTAGCGAATCGGACGGTAGCTGTTGCGCAGCCCCACCAGGCTCCTGCGAAAATCGAGGTCGACCTCCAGGGTCAGACACAGGCCTACGTTCAGGCACCGATCCACGCCCAAACGACTGGCTACTTGAAGAAGTGGTATTTCGATATCGGTTCCCCGGTCAAACAGGGAACCGTACTGGGCGAGATCGACACGCCGCAGGTTGACCAACAGTTCAACCAGGCAAAAGCCAACCTCGTGCAAGCCAATTCAGCTCTGGAGCTCTCGAATACCACTTATCAGCGAGACCAGGATCTTCTTCACAGAAAAGTCATTGCGCAGCAGGATTTCGACTCTGTGGAAGGCGATCTCAAAGAGAAACAGGCCAGCGTCAACGCGGATCAGGCGGCTCTGCTCCGGTTACAGGCGCTCGAGGATTTCAAACTGTTAAAAGCTCCTTTTGATGGAATTGTGACAGCTCGCAACACGGATATCGGTCAGATCGTTAATGCCGGTTCCGGGAATGCACTTTTCGTTGTGTCGCAGATCGATCCTCTGCGTGTTTTCATCAATGTGCCTGAGAGCATGACAGAGGATGTAAAAGTCGGGAGCACTGCTGCTTTGTCGTTCAGTGAGGTGCCTGGCAAAACCTTTCCAGGGAAGGTTGTTCGTACCGCCGGAGCAATCGATCAAACCTCGCGCACATTACTAACCGAGATCGATGTCCCTAACCCTGACGGACGGCTGTTTGCTGGAGCCTATGTCCAGATTCATCTCGGTACTGGGGGCGAACGGCGAACGCTTCTGATCCCGGCAAATACGTTGATCTTCCGCGCGGATGGAATCACCGTGGCAACGGTCGGATCGGATAATAAGGTTTCACTGAAAAAGATCAAAATCGGCAAGGATCTCGGAACTTCCATTGAGGTCAACCAAGGATTATCTCCGGATGACCGTGTAATTCTTGATCCGGGCGCCGGACTCGCCGCCGGCGAAACGGTGAAGCTGAGGGCTGCCAATGATAATTCGGTCGCAGCAGCTTCTACTTCGCAGCCGAAGCAACCTTGAAGGAATAAACGAATAGGCGTCCCGCCTGTCCAATCGTTCCCGGGAATGGACAGGCTGGAAGCCTTTCCTTTGAAATTCCCGACCGTTCTGGCGTTTTCCCTGCATCACGTCCCTGAGCAGGTTCAACGCAATATCGCTCCAGTCCGGACAGCCGGACCCAAAAATTCCAAATCTCTGTGCCCTCTGCGCCTTGTGGTTAATCCAATCCTCTGCGTCCGCTTCAGTCTCTCCGTGCCTCTGGGGTGAATTCTTCTCCGGGATGGGCAACCTTACCCTCCGCAAAAAACCTGTTCATATCGCTCGGCAACGGAGATTCAAACTGGAAATGTTTTCCTTCGAACTCAAAGGAAAGGCCCGATGCGTGAAGTGCCTGTCGTTCCAACAACAGTCTGGCTTCCAACGAGGGTGTCCAATCGGTTTCGATGAATTCCAGGTAACAACTCTCATCCGGGCCATAGATTTTGTCACCGACGATCGGGTAACCGGCATGGGAGAGATGCACCCGGATCTGATGGGTGCGCCCTGTCTTCGGTCTGGCTTCAACCAAGGCGAATTGGCGGTCTGCTCTCTTAAAGCGGTTCAGCACACAAAATCGGGTGTGCGCGGGTGACCCGTCGGGATCGATCGTTTGTTTCAGCCAGATTTTGGACGGTCGGACAGTTCCCTGCCTGACCAATGGCTCGTCCACGTTAAAAGTCTCCTTGGCCGGCCAACCGAAAACGATTGCGATGTAGATTTTCTGGATCCGGTGATTCGCCATCATCAGGCCGAGTTGCCGAGCGGAGTCGCGCGACTTCGCGATAAGAATCAAACCGCTCGTTTCACGGTCGAGGCGGTTAATGAAACAGATCTGAGCCCCATTGACGATTTCATAAGCCAGGAGCCTCTTCAGTTCATCCCAAAGCGTCTCCGGTCTTCCGGGCCCGGTTGGATGCACGAGAAGATTTGCCGGTTTGTCAATCACTAGAAACCGGTGATCTTCATACACGATGCGTGCACCAATTCCGACTGAGGGCACTTTGGGATCAGGTGAATTCACCGCGCTTCTAGAATATCGGTCAATGCCATGGTTGAACTAAGGAATGTGACCCGTCGATATCGGCAAGGCGAGAATACAGTTTTGGCACTGGATGAGGTTAGTCTCAGGATCGAAGCCGACGAGTTTGTCGCTGTGACAGGAGAATCGGGGTCCGGCAAGAGCACATTCTTACACCTTATCGGAGGGTTGGATAAACCGGACAGCGGGGAAGTGATCGTCAACGGATTGGCTCTTCAAAATGCTTCCGATAAACAACTGACGGAATTCCGGGCTCGCGATCTTGGGATCGTGTTCCAATTCTTTAACCTCTTACCGACACTGAGCGTGTTGGAGAATGTTTCGGTCCCTCTCGAGTTTCAAGGTGTCAAATCCAGGGAGGCTGTCGGCCGTGCGCGTGAACTGCTCAAACTGGTCGGAATGGACAAGAGGGAGCGCCACTTTGTGCATCAATTGAGCGGTGGCGAAATGCAACGAGCGGCGATAGCACGAGGACTTGTCCATCGACCCAAACTCTTGCTTGCGGACGAACCGACCGGAAACCTTGATGCAGAGAACGCTCGACTTGTGCTGCAAATCTTCAGACAAATAGCCGAGGAAAACATGACGACGTTAGTTGTCGTTACGCACAGTGCCGAAGTTGCCGAGTCCGCACAGCGTCGAATCCACTTAAAGGACGGTAAATTTGCGGAATTCGCGGCTGGCCATCAATGATCTTTACCGCATCGGTTTGCGCGTGCTGGGTAAGTCATATAGATGTGCGGAGCACCGGCTGGACGCGGGCTAACCGCTTTTTAAGCGGTTAGTTGCGCCGGGAACTCGGGTGTGGTAACACGATCCCCTTCAGATATGGCATTTTTCTACCAGCAGACCTTGGCGACAAGCGCGAGTCTAACCGGTACTTCATTGCATACGGGTTCGAAGGTGAGCCTGCGATTGAATCCGGCGCCGATCGATCACGGTATCAAGTTCAAGCGGATCGATTTGCCGGACGAATCGGCCATCGATGCCAAAGTTCAGCATGTAAAGTTTGTTGAGCGAGCCACCACCATTGCTGAAGGGAACGTGAAAGTGCAGACCGTCGAGCACGTCCTGTCTGCGTTATGTGGAATGGGGATCGACAATGCCTTGGTGGAAATGGATTCAAGTGAAGCGCCGATTGGCGACGGAAGTGCGTATCCCTTTGTTGAGTTGATCAACAAATGCGGCATCGAGAAACAAACCGCGCTTCGCCGGACGATGGAAATACGCGACCCGCTTCACATCGAGACAAAATCGGGATCATTGCTGACAATCGTTCCCGACCGGACATTCCGGATCTCCTGCACTCAGGTTGGTCCCGATGGTCGATTCACTCAGTATTACTCCACAGAGATAACCCCGGAAATCTACCAGCGTGATATCGCCAAAGCGCGCACATTTGTTTATTACGAAGATGTTAAACCACTTCTCGATAAAGGGTTAATTCGGGGAGGAAGCCTTGAAAATGCGATCGTTGTCCGTGGGGAATCGGTCATGGGCAAAGAGCCCCTGCGGTACCAGGACGAATTTGTTCGCCACAAAATTCTCGATATTGTCGGGGATCTGTATCTCGCCGGGTGCCGTTTCGTCGGGCACGTGATCGCGGTAAAGCCTGGCCATGCGGCAAATGCGGACATGACCAAACTTCTGGCCAAGCGTTACGCCGGGCTCGAGGCGATGGCGCCCCCGCAGGTGATTCCCTTTGGTACCGGTGTGATGGATGCGAAGGATGTCATGGCAGTTTTGCCCCACCGGTATCCGTTTCTGATGGTCGATCGGATCATGGCTTTTGAAGGGGACAACAAGATTGTCGGCTCGAAGCAGGTGTCGATCAATGAACCCTATTTTCAAGGGCATTTTCCTGGACACCCGGTAATGCCTGGAGTTTTGCAGGTCGAAGCGATGGCGCAGGTGGCGAGCATTCTCCTTCGGAAACGGTCCAATCAGACAGACGGAATTGGCTACTTCATGAGTGCGGACGACGTCAAATTCCGCAGACCGGTGATACCCGGAGATATGCTGGTGATCGAGGCGGAGCTTTTGAGGGCAAAATCAAATGTTGGTAAAGCAAGCTGTCGATGCCTCGTGAATGGGGAAGTCGCTTCAGAAGGCACACTAACGTTTGCGTTCGTTGTGCAATGACGATTCATCCGACTGCCGTTGTAGATCCGGAGGCCAGGATTGCTCCGGACGTCTTCGTAGGCCCCTATTGTGTAATCGCGCGCGATGTCACTATTGAAGCCGGATGCTGGCTTCAGAACCATGTCACCGTTTGCGGTCCGACCGATATTGGGACAGGTAACAAATTCTTTTCCCATTGCTCAATCGGGCAACAAACGCAGGATCTGAAGTATGTTGGAGAACCAACCTATCTCGAGATAGGGGCCGATAACAGTTTTCGGGAGTTTGTAACGGTCAATCGAGCAACGGCCGCAGGCTCTACGACACGCGTCGGCAACCGGGGAAATTTTCTCGCCTACAGTCACATTGCTCACGACTGCGTCGTCGAAGATGATGTGATTTTCTCGAACAACGGAACGCTTGCTGGCCACGTCCTGGTTCAACAATACGCGATCATCGGAGGATTGACCGCTGTTCATCAGTTTTGCCGGATTGGAAAATTCGCGATCACCGGTGGCTGCTCGAAGATCGTTCAGGATGTCCCGCCGTTCATGATTGCCGACGGAAACCCAGCGGTCGTTCGTGGAATCAACTACGTGGCGCTTGAACGGCACAACGTATCCCCGGAGGTAATCCGCGTCTTAAAAGAGTCATACCGAATTTTGTATCGGTCTGATCTGAACACGAAACAGGCGATCGCGGAGTTGGACCGGGCATTTTCGGACGTCCCAGAAGTGCGCCACCTCGTTCAATTTATCGAGAAAAGCGATCGAGGAATTATTCGTTAGCCCAACCATCGCAGTCACGATCAGGATAGGCTGCCTGACCTCCGTAGCTTGGGCGAAGGATGATTCCCTATTGGCGAGACCGCTATCCTACGACGAGAACCCGGAACCTCGAACCTCGAACTCCAATCTCCATCCCCTACGACGCAGGCCGGTAGATAAGGTCGACTATGTTTCGGACATATTGCTCGTCGGTTAGTCCTTCGAGACTTTCGTCCGGAAAGGCGACGATTGATCGCAGGTGGACCGCGATCTGCCGATATAGCTCCAATCGGGAACTCGGCTCCAATTCATCCCGCCGGGAGATAGCTTCCAGTGCAATATTCGCTTCCTCGGGCGTAATCAGCTTACGCAGCTGCGCAGCAAGGTGCGTATGAGCCCGAAGCGAATTATAAACTCCTCCGAATAACAGTTCGAAATTTGGAATGCGTTCGGATGCAACATATACAACCAGAGTGTTCGCGGCTAAATCACCAATTCTCTGATACTTTTTTGAGATCAAACAAACAATACCGCCAACGGCATACAACGCAGGCAAAGCATCCAGTATTCGTAACAGGTTCCGGATCACGATCTGGGCTGGACGCAACCTGTATCCGTCGGCGTCAATTACGCGGATCTTCAACACGCGCTTGCCGACAGTTTGTCCGCGCCATATCCATTCAAAAAGTATGGAATAACCAACAGAAACAATAAAAAATAAAAATGTTCTGAAAGCGAGAGCGACGTCTGAATTCAGGATCGATGTCAGCAACATAAGCGTTCCGAGCAATTGCGAAACGACACCGATGGCCGCTAAATCAATGGAGACAGCTAGAAAACGGGTCACCGGCCCTGCAAGCGGTTGCGTAAAGCTGATGCCTTCGGCCGTCCGGATTGTGAAGGTGTTGCTGCGCATCTGATCGTTGAGAATCGGGCGACTCGGTATCAGGTCGTCAGAGATTTGATGCCATTAGTCTTGGCGCTTGGGTTGCCACCACGAGAGCCAGCTACGCTTAAATAGAAAACAAGCGCTGCGAATTCAGTGAGGCCAAATGCGATTTTGAACGAATACGGGAGAACAGGCTCATGATATTGCGAGAAGAAGGCTTCAATTAATCCTGCCCAGATTAACAATAGAGCTGTGCCACTGATGAGCGTAACGAGCGCCCCGGCGATTGATCGAAGACGCTCACTAACATTTTCGCGCGAATTCCAGCCGATCAGCGCCTGCCCGAGAAGGAGACCGGCTTGCCCTGCGATCAATATTGCGGGGATCTCGATGACGCCGTGAGGCAATAGCCATCCCATCAGGAAAACCGATTGGCCTGCTCGAACGTAGTCGCAGACAATAGCTCCCAAGATCACCCCATTATAGAACAGGAGGATCACCGTTCCGATTCCCCAAGTGGCGCCGAGAGCTAGGGCGAGGATCGAGACGCGAGTGTTGTTTGTCATCAGAGTGGCTGAGAATTGTCCTCTCGAATGGGCAAGTGCCGGATTCACCTTGCTCTCTTCTTCCTTTACCCGGGCTGCGGGATCCTCCAGTAGATGCGGAAAGGGTGCGATCGCGGCTTTCGCATCTGGATCGAATCCAACAGCTCCTCCGCCGAATAGTGCTCCCAGGATCGTGAGCGCAACGGACGCAATAAAAAAGCGGAAATGTCTCCGAAACGTTCGTGGAAAAGTCCGGAACAACCAGACTCTGACAGAGAGTCTCTCTTGGCGGGATTTCCCTTCGCGAACCTCTGCATACGCGCGTGCTAGCAGAGCCTCGAGAGAATGAATGAGATTCGGTTCTGCGGCGAATGTCGAGATCTTGATCAAGGCGGCGCCGGTACGCTCATAAAGGTAATGCAACCGCTCAGCGGTTTCGAGCGTGAAGTGCGAGAGGGAATCGTTTTCGATTTTAGCGAGCGTTTTGTCCAATTCTTCCCAGATCGGCCGCTCACCTTCGATGAACTGTTTCAAGTCGACAATCATAGCAACTGCCGTCTCTTCAGGTTCATATACTGGCTGACAAGTTGGAGACCTGCTTGTTGATTCGGCACGATGTGAAACTCCACCTGCTTTCGGGCTAGAATACGTTGTATATTTTGTAGCTTTGTCCAGTTCAGATGTCCGCCTAGCCTTCGATATATCTCATCTACGCCGTTGACGACTTCCTTATCGAAGAGCGGTCGGACTGCGACCGGTGCAATTGTCATGGCAAGCACCAGGTGTTGTCTCGCGAGTAGTTCGACTGCCCGAACGAAGTCGTCACCGATCACCGGATCATCGAGCGATGTCAGGAAAACTAATAGAGAGCGGCGTTTTAGCCGATTCTTTATCGTCGCCATGATTTCCGTGAAATCGGGCGAGACGGTTTGCGACTGGAGCGACACCGCCAATTCGCGGCAGGCGCTGAAATGAGTGGAACCTGAGCGCGCTTGGAGAAGATGGTTGACTCTATCGGAAAAACAGAGAAAGCCAAAACGATCACCCTGACGTTCGGCAGCCATGCAAAGCAGGAGTGCTGCCGAAATTGCTCGGTCCAAATGGGTTGTTGTCACTCTCTTATAGCCATCCGAAAACGGTTCTGGCAATTGACGCGCACTCAGACGTGAAGCGTCGACTGCGACGTAGATCTCCTGCGAACGTTCCAGCTGAAAGGTTTTGGTGACCGGGAACCGTCGTTTTGCTGTGGCTTTCCAATGGATCGCGTCGAAGCTGTCGCCTTGTTCATAGTCTCGCAAATTTTCGAACTCCCGCCCTCTGCCCGTTTGCCGCCGGGCATGTGCCCCTATCGCGCCACGACTTAAAAAGTGCGCAATTTGTCTCCCTTCAGAACGCAAGTTTGGATAGATCCGGACTTCGCACTGGACTGCCCGGCGATTTCGATACACCCACAAGCCCAACAAGGAACGCCAATCGAAGTAGATAGTCCGGACATGGAAAGAGCCTCGCACTCTCCCGGACAACGGGACCTGGAATACCTTCTCCGAAGAATTCGATTGAAGCACGGTCTCAGGGCGTTCCGGTTGAAGACCGTCGGGAAAATCAATTGCAATTCGGATTGCTCCGCTTCTGACGGATGAGGGCTTTACCCGGACCTCGAGTTCCGTGCGCTCGTCGAGGGTCCCTCGAACATTCTCCGGCAGCTCAAACTCGAGCTCTTGATACCGCCTGAGGCCAAACGCCAGATCTAATAATGACGTGACGGCAACCAGACTAATCAGAAGGATTGAGACCGCCCAGAGGTCCGAGCGCAGACCCGCGGTCGTAGCCAGAGGCACGGTTACGATCAGTATCACAAATACCAGCCTGAGACGTGGGGCAATCATCTGGGAACTGGAACTTTTTCAAGGATTCTGCGAACGACAGAGTCGAGAGCGGTTCCTTCAATCTCAAATTCCGGGCGCAGCACGAGCCGATGTTCAAGCACCGATTGCGCCAAGGCGCGCAGATCGTCAGGCGTGACGAAATCACGGCCGTTTAACGCCGCGTGCGCGCGACCTGCTAGTAGAAGGGCCTGCGTTGCCCTCGGACCCGCTCCAACGAGCACGCTTTCGCTACGTCGGGTCTCTCGTGTGATATCGACCAGGTATGCTAGCAACTCGGGTTTCACAAGAACGTGGTGAAGTGCTGCACGCAAGCGAGGCAAGTCCGATTCCTGGATAACAGCCGTCACATCACCTTTGTTAAGAACCAGCTCTGGAGCTTCTTCCCCTAACATTCGTTCAGCGAGATTCAGTTCTTCCTCTCTGGCCGGGAGATCCATCCGAATTTTGAGCATGAATCGGTCTTTCTGGGCCTCCGGCAATGTATAGGTTCCTTCGTATTCGATCGGATTCTGTGTCGCGAACACGGTAAAATTTGGTGATAAATCATATGTTGTTCGGTCGACTGTAACTTGACGTTCTTGCATCGCCTGAAGCAGCGCCGATTGCGTCTTGCTCGGCGCTCGGTTTATTTCGTCCGCGATAAGGAAGGTCGTAAAAACCGGTCCGGGCGCGAAATGGAATTCGTTTTTATGCAGATTGAAAATATTCGTGCCGATAATGTCGGTTGGCATCAAATCCGGCGTGAACTGGATGCGGCCGAACGGCGTGCCGAAGATATGTGCGAGCGTCTTGACGAGTAGCGTTTTCGCTACACCGGGAACACCCTCCACGAGTGCGTGTTGATTCGTCAGTATTGCGATGAGTGATAGGTCGATCGGAAGCCGCTGACCAATGACGACTTTTGCTGCCTGGACTCGGGCTCGAGCCAAAATGTCCGTTAACTCATCCAATGCTTGGTTCATATTTTTTCGTGAAGGAGCGTCGTTAGCTTGTTATAACCCTCGACAGCTCTTGTTAACTCGGCTCCGGTGATCTCAAAATCCTTCGCGATCGCGAGCTGGTTCGCACTCGGTCTCGCTGTCTTTATCCAGGTTTCGATGCAAACCTGGAGCAAACGTTTCTCCGGTACAGACCGTTGAAGCAAGTTTAGAAAAGTCTGTTCTGAACTGGAACCTTGAACAATCATGTCGGCTGCGCTGGGCTCTTTTCGCGGAAGCAACGAATATTGGCATCTCCAGACGAAGAACAGAAGCGCGGCTACGAAACTTATCAATGCTCCCTGCAATCCGTAACGCCCGGCAAGAGTCATAATTCCGGCATGCTCTTCTATCCCGAGGTGGATTTCATCGAATACAATCCCCGAACGATCACCGATGAGCCAAATGAGGAATCTGGTTTGGCGATCAGTGGCCAGACTTTCGTTGCTCAAAGGATAGGAGTCAGATAACAACACAATCGATCCTGATCCAAATGCTCTCTCCACAATAACGTTTTGATCGGCCAGAGTCGCGATCGACCGCCATTCTGGGGCCAGTTCATGGAAGGCATAGCGACTGAACCACTTGGAGGGTGTCGCGAATAGCTCGGAGATGGCAGCTCGCTTCGAAGACTGATTGATTAAATTTAAATTGGCACCCCATCGCTGAATGATATTTTGCCACGAGATTGGAACGGGCGAGTCCTGGCGCGGGCGATCGCCGGAACCAGTATTCCCGTCCACGGCTTGAGGTTTAAAGTCTTCGGCACGGAATGCCACGATCAATCGGCCGCCTGTCACCAGCCAATGGTCCAAAAGCTTCGATTCCTCCAATGACACCGGCACCGCCAGGGAGCATCCAGCGAAAACAAGGGTCCGATTGTTACCTGAGGGAAGAGTGAGCGAAGTTTGCAGCCGGCGACTGGCGGATATCCGGTCGGTTTCGCTAATGCTGTCGTAGAGCGCCTTCAGGCCCTTTGCATCCGCGCGGTAGGTCGAATATTCAGGGAGCGAATCCCCGGTTTCCAAGCGTATTTGCAGCGTTTGGTAACCGAAGAAGATCAATGCGGACAGACACCCTATCAGGATGATCCAGCCGGTCGCTACCCCGAACTTAGGCGACGGCATGCCGTATCCTTTCGTAAATGGTGCCGTAAGTCTCGAGGTCTTGTGCTGTCAGCGTTCCTGCTCCATACCAGCAGCGCTCGAATCCCATCCGGCTTTGAGTATAAAGCTGAGGAAGTGCGGGTAGATGCTTTGCTTTGCGGGCGAGTTCGATCTCATAGTCGCAATTCGATTTCCAGCGCTCAATCGTGATGAACCGTCGGGATGCCAGGCAAGAGAGAATGGCAAGAAACATCGCCCGTTGGGCCTGGCGAAAGTCTCCAACGGCAATTTTTTCTTGCGCAAGCTTGTACCATTCTTCGTCAGGCCGCTCATTCGCGGCGATCTCCGCCTGCGCGAGGTCCGGGCTCTTCGGACTAACAACCGCTTTCGTGAGCGGTACTCGCTTTCTTTTTAAAAGACGCATCGCAAGAACAATGAGAGTACACGCGATCACCACAAGGAGGAGATAGGTGAGAAAGTTTAGTAACTCCGATGCGATTGGCTCTGCTTTCGTCGCGTCCTGAGGAATATAGCGAACGCCTCGAAGAAAGGCCCCCAGCCGATGCCACATTCCGCTCAACCATTCCCGGAGAGGAGACATCGACTTTCCGATCCAGGCGATCCAATTTTGAAGAGCCGAATTTGCTTTTGAATCTGAAAGACGAGGCTGGCGCCAATCAAACTCAGGACCTGTTAATACCTTTCGTATTTGCTGGTCAAATGCAGTCTGCGACAGACTTTGAGGTGCACGCACATCTGTCGACGATACGGGTTGGCCGTTTGCCGCAGCAGTTAAGAGCGCAGCCGCGAAAAGCAGCCATCTGCATAGGCATGTCGTTGCGACCGGCAGCAGATAGCCGAGGCGCGATTCAACTCCGACAGACGATTTAAGGTGCGCGAACAAATCCCTCCGAGCGTTTCACCTTTTGTAGTCTTCGCAGAAGATCCTCTCCGCTCGCCAGTGCTTCGCTGTCGCAAAAGCGCACGACCCCGATTGCTTTGACCAGTAAATCGGTAAGGAAATAGGCTATCGCCGCGAGGGCGATAAACAGAACGGACGAATAGACCCAGGAAAAGCTCCGCGTAAGAAAGCTTTCGATACCGAGAAAACTTTTTAGGGCAATTGGAATTGCAATGACCAGCATATACAGGTCGAACAGAAGGATCTGCGAGAGCAATGCAATCATACCGAAGACCGCCAAACTCTGTTTGGGCCATAGCCTGGCCGAATTCCAACTCTTCTTAACGTCATTCGATCCAGTTCCGCCGACGATAGATATATTTTGAAAAAACGTTGTGATCAATGCGCCCGGGAGAAATAGGAGCCAGGCGAGGGGCTTTAGGATCATTCCGAGTGGCTGAACCGCGATTTGTCTGCTCCAAATGGACAGCATCTCGCGCGGTTTCCACAAAGGAGTGATGTTGCCAGTGTAAACACATATGAGCTCGCGACAGCAAAATGCCTGCATTCCCTTCATCCAGAAATACGAAACGGCAACGACGAACGCGGACGGCCCGCAACTCACGGCAGCGTCGCGACTGTAGCTCATCTGCGCACAGAAATTGAAGAAAACCAATAGGAACGGTACGACACCCGCCGCATACAGTGCGTACACCGAGATCGGAGCGGCACGAAGCAGCTGAATTGCTTCTTCGATCACCGCGAGCGCCGTCCTCTCATTTTTCATACAGTCACGATCTGCGTATGCAGCCAGCTATCCGATTCCTTTAAGATATTGGATCTCATGCAAATTCGGAGGAATCAGGATCAGCAGGCGTCCGACCAGATAAAAAACAAACCAAGCTATGGTAATTCCTGCGGTGATGCCGGCGCTCGTCGCGATCCAGCTGCCCCTCAGGGTTTTTGGCCGGCTTTGCTCATTTTTCCTCTGGAGGCAGCTTGAACAAAAGAATTTTCCTTCGTGTTCGGTAACGCATTCTCTGCAGTAATAGCCGGTGCATCCTGGGCAGCGGACGACCGCCTCCCGGTTAGGATGGATGCTGCATCTCTGAAGAACGATATCCATTTTCGGGCTAATGCCCCTTGCCGGTAGTCGAGACGGGTCCCGTTGGCGTCTGCGCGTTTCGGATGAGCGGCTCGATCGTTTCCATGCCTTTGCGAAACACGCGTACCCTTTCCAGCGGCGCAATCCGGTAGCTCTGTGAAACTGTTTGAAGCCGGACAATGCAAGTTGGCCCCTGCAAAACGCTTTGAAGCAGAGCAAACCCGAATAGCAACGTGAAGAAAAAGCCAATGATCAGAGCGACGGGATGGTGAATTAGCAACATCGATGCGCTGACCAGTGCGCAGAGCCCCCACGTTATGCTGAACACAATCCACCGGGAACTGTCCGTCTGCGTGATCGCCTGGATGTCGCGAAAGTAGATTCGCTTGTACCGCTCGACGAGTATCAATTGTTCGATCAGGAGGAGATGATCGGTTCCGAAATAAAGCTTCGTTCTCAATCCGGGAAGGATCGACATCAATAAACCGCCGTTTGAAATCTTAGTGTACGCCATGGTTCTGTCTTAGGATCGAAAGCTCCTCGATGTCGCGATGGTGTAAATGGCGACGGCCCAGCCCCCCAGTAACAGGAGGGAGAACAGAATCGCGATGACGAAACGGGCGCGAGACCGGCCCAGCAACGTCCATTGTTTTGACCAGTAGTAGAACGAAAGAAAGAGCGCGGCCGGGGCCGACAAAAGCGTAAACAAACTAAAGAACAGGCTGACCGTTGGGCCAATCACTAGAAAGAGCGCGGTGTTATCGAACAGGGCCGCATGGTGGACAAGTCCGGACTCGCTCCTCTGTTTTCTCAGATTTGAAACGCATTCGGCGCAGAGAATTCGCGCGCCGACATTGATCGAGCAGAATTCGCATAGGAACCGTCCACATTCACTGCACGGGATTAATGCGCGATATCGAGAGTGAAAAAAGCAGCGAGCGTCCGAACCCTCGGCAAGTTGGAATTTGGTTTGAGCAGGTTCCTCCCGAAAGAAAGCTGGGAAGATGACTGCGTCAACGTTTGCGCTGCATGTCGGGCACCTTACCGTTTCGCCATTCCCGGAGGCCACGACTGGGATTGGTTCACTGCATCGGGCGCAATTCAAATGTGTGGCCATGCCGTCTAAAATGTTTCGATCCGCACGGTCGATGCGGCTTGTTCCTTCTTTATCACTCTCGTGTCCGCGATGTAATCGTGAAGCGCTCGGCGTTGCGGATCAAATAGGACCATGAGATATCCGATATACAAAGTCATGTCGCTTAGCATTCTACCAAGGACTCGAACTGCTGCTCGCCAGTAGGAGACCCGCGAGAAATCGGAACGAACAACACGCACCCCGAGCAAAAGTTTTCCCGGTGTGCCGGCGAAGCGACCGACGAAAAAGATCTCATAAGCGATCGCCAACGCGAACGCGAGCAGAACAAACGTTGCCTGAAGAGTCAGATAAGTTCCGAGTTGCGGAAAATCTTCGAACCTGGTCGACCCGCGTGCGGACGCGCCTCTGATCAACCGGATCGACAGACCTTCGTTAATCAAAGTGAGCGGGACGGTGAAGACCGATAAGAATAATCCGTCAATCAAGCGCGCACAGAATCGCACCCAGAATCCGGCGTAGTCTTTAGCTTCTTCGCTCGCCGTGCCATCCAGTACGTGCCGGAAAAATAACTCTTTGCATCTCGGGCAGAGCCAAAGATCCCTGTAACGAACCGTCGCCTCTTTACCGACGGTCCGATTGCATTCATGGCATTGGACAGAAGGCCGTTTAAAGATTTCTCCAAGCGGCTGCCATGTGGCCATTCCCTCGCGCCAGAGCGGCGTAGTCCACTCAATGTCTCCGGACAATTCGAGCGCCTCGAGGGTAGGCTCTTCAACCGGCCCCCGCGTTTGTCCGCCCATCCCATAATACCAGCGCATCGAGGGAAATGGTCGCGAAAAGGAAGCGCCTCGTCAACGGCCACAGATGTGTTGCTCTTAGACCAGAATCTGCCTTTTGCGCTTGGGGCCGTCAGCGAGGAACGGGTATTACGGAGGAGGACACAGAGGATGGGTTCACCACAAAGGCGCAAAAGGCGCAGAGTTTGCAGTAGGATAGGCGTCTCGCCTGTCCATTTCCGGGAAGTGTTCACCTAATAGATTCGGAGCAAGGAATTGGCCTTCGGCGATCTTCGATTCGCATTCTGCCTGTTCGTCGGAGGCTGACCGCAGGGCTTGAAACCGATTTCGCCGAGCCGCATGGTTGAAAATCTTGTTTTTCTGCGAGGATCCTGAGGGCGTCCTCAGCCCGCCCGCTGGAGGATGCCAATTCTAACTAAGTTATTCGCCGACACCCCGATACTCCCGCACGTCGAGACCGCATCCTTGTGGTTGCGGCTCCGCCGCTGTAACTCTGTAGTGAACCCTTCCCGGGAATGGACAGGCTGGAAGCCTATCCTCCGTTGATTCTCTGACACGCTCGGGTTTTCTCCTCGTTCACGTGCGTCGAGTGCGTCCAACTCGACATCGCAATAGTCCAAACAACACCCCTCAAAAATCCGAAACTCTGTGCCTTGTGGTTAATCCAATTCTCTGCGTCCTCCTCCCCGCTCCGTGCCTCTAAGTGCGAACCGGCACCGTGGACTGACGTATGATCAGTTCGGGCTCGAATATCAGTGTTTGCACCGGCTTGATGCCCCGCAACCGCGCGAGCAAAAGTTCCATGGTGCTTTTTCCCATCTTTTCCACCGGTTGTGCGACAACGGTTAACGGTGGGTCCATGTAGCGCGCCCAGAAGGAATCATCAAAACTGACGATGGAAATATCGCCCGGAATCGTCACGTTGTTTTGGCGCAAATAGGCGATGACACCGGCGGTCATTTCGGCGTTGGCGACGAATAATCCGGTTGGCCGATGTCGCAGGCTGAATAGCTTCTCAGCGCATTGATAACCGGATTGCTGAAGAAAATTGCCGAACTGAACGAATCCTTTTCTTATTCGGATCCCATGAGCGGCAAGGGTGCCCGTGTATCCTGCGTAACGCCCCCGTCCGTTCGATAAATGCTGTGGCCCGGCGATAGTTCCGATCTCGCGATGTCCAAGCTCGACAAGATGCTGTACGGCAAGTTCAGCCCCTTTGCGATTATCAATCACCACGGTATCGACATTCTTCAGTCCAGACTCGCGGTCCAGATCTAGGAGAATCGCACCTGACCTCTGAAATCGACGCAGAAGATCGAGATTGGCGCCAGTCGAACAATTGATGACAGCGGAGACTTTCCGGTCCAGGAGAAGTTGGAGCGCAGTTTCCTCCTTGGCGCTGTCTTCATCGGCATTGCAAATCAAAAGGGTGTACCCATTTGCTCGAGCTTCGTCTTCAATTGCTTTGACCAGGTTTGCGAAGAAAAAATTGCGAATATCGGATAGGATCACGCCGATTGTTCTGGTCTGTTGCGTACGCAGGGCTCGGCTCGTTCCGTTGGGCTTGTACCCATGGCGGTGGACAGCGGCTAGAACTCGCTGGCGTGTGTGTGAAGCGACGTCTTCGGGGCGACTGAGAGCTCTCGAGATCGTAGCGATGCTGAGGTTCAGCTCTTTGGCAAGATCGGTGAGAGTCATTGCAAGGGCAGACGCGCGCCGGGGACCAGAATCGACGAGCAGACTTGACAATAATTGCCACAACCGATAACTGCATGTAAAGGTTTACATTACCCCCCGAATTTTGTATTCCGCGATGTCCGCGGCGGAGCAATCACGTTCGGCACACGAAAAATGCTTTTCCTGTGCAGTTCAGGTTTCTCCGGCCTTCGATTGGCCCTTTTTAGCCCCTATGGTTGGAACCACCGAACAACCCGAATCGCCGATTTCTCCGGCTCTGCAAATGCGTGGGATCTCAAAAAGTTTCGGTCCCACACAGGTGCTGCAAAATGTAGATTTTGAGCTTCGCGCAGGAGAGATCCACGCGCTCATGGGTGAGAACGGTGCCGGGAAGTCGACTCTGATGAAAATTGCGGCAGGTCTGATCGATCCCTATGACGGTGAGATCTTTGTCGCAGGCAAAAGTCTCCGGATGGCCACCCCTCGCGACGCGATGACAGCCGGTATCGCGATGATTCAACAAGAACTGAGTCTGGTTCCTGAGCTTGCCGTTGATGAAAATATATTTCTCGGTCAGGAAAAGATTCGCTCTCTTTTCTTTGTAAACCGGGAACAACAAATTCGATCCGCACGAGAAATTCTGCAGCCTCTCGATTTCCACGGTCGTATTGATCAGCCGGTTGCAAAGTTGCGGGTTGGCGAACAGCAACTGGTCGAAATCGCGAAGGCGCTTGTGTCTCGCGCCCGGATCCTGATCATGGATGAGCCAACGTCGGCTTTGTCAATCAACGAGACAGATCGCTTGTTCCAAGTGATACGTCGACTAGCGAAAGAGGGCGTTGCGATCGTCTATATCTCGCATCGGATGGAGGAGGTTTTTGCGCTGGCCGATCGTGTCACGGTCCTGCGGGATGGGAGACTGATTGGAAGCATGCCGAAGGAAAGTGCGAACCGCCGTGACATCATTCGGATGATGGTTGGCCGCGAGCTCCAGGAGGTCTTCGCAAGCGGGAAATCGGATACGGCGACTCGGAAGGCCGTATTGGAGGTGGCCGATCTCTGGCTTGAAAATCCAGCGCCGACACTCGCTCGTCCGATGCTTGTGCAGAATGTCAGTTTTGCGGTAGCGGCCGGCGAGGTGCTGGGCATCGCAGGTCTGCTTGGAGCCGGCCGGACGGAAACACTGGAAATCCTGTTCGGGTTGCATAAAGGGACCTCCGGGGGCGAGGTGCGAATCGAAGGGAAAACTGTCCGACTCGCAAATCCGGTGGCTGCGAAGGCGGCTGGAATCGCGTTGGTGACCGAGGATCGTAAACGGGACGGATTGGTGCTCGGCGCGGGGATCGACCGGAACGCCGAACTACCGGTGCTCCGTACGATTGCTGCATTTGGCATGGTCTCCAGTGCCAAAGAATTGAAGTTGGCGGACCAGACGATCGAACATCTCGGAATCCATGCCAGCGGTCCTAAACAGGCAGCGGGAACCCTTAGTGGAGGGAATCAGCAGAAACTCGTCATCGGCAAGTGGCTTTTGACGAAACCTCGTGTGTTGCTGCTGGACGAGCCGACCCGTGGAATTGACGTGGGTGCGAAGGCCGAAATTTACCGGTTGATCGGGACGCTTGCCGAGCAAGGTCTGGCGATTCTATTCGTCTCTTCTGAGATGCCGGAACTAACATTGCTGAGCGATCGCATTCTTGTTTTGCGAGAAGGTCGCCCCACAGCCTTGCTTAGCCGGGAACAGTTTTCGCACGAAACAATTCTCGAATACGCCTCTCCTGGCGGGGCGATTCAACCCGAATTCGGTGAACTTGAGATGGCTCGATGAAAAGTGCTGTGCGATCCATCGGAAAGTTCCTGCTGCAGACAAAGCTTTTTTGGGGACTGGCTGTCCTTTATGCGGTCGGGATCATTTCTTCGCCCGTGAATCGAAAAGGGCTGAACATATTTTTGGAGCCGGGCAACCAATCCGACGTTCTTCGCCAAGTCTCCAACAATGGGATCATCGCAGTTGGAATGACCTTGGTAATTTTGACCGGTGGCATTGATCTTTCCGTCGGCTCAATGATGGCGTTGGGGTCAGTTGTTTGTGCGATGCTTCTGACAGAACAGGGCTGGACTAACGCTTCGATGCTGGCAATCCCTCTTCTTGCGCTGGTCACATTTTTGTTATGTGCCTACCTGGTGCCGTTGATCGCCATTCACGCTGGCAAAAGTGCAACCAAGCCGGTTGAGAAAGCGAGTCCGGTTGCTCGATGGGCCGGCATCGGTCTTGGAGCGGTCTTGGCGATCGGTTCACTCTTCTGGACCGTTGCACAGATCGGTCCAAAATTCGGTGTTGCCGGAGTGTTACTTGCAGTACCGGCTGTCGGGCTCACGTTTGGAGCGATCAACGGACTGTTCATCACCAAAGGAAGAATGCAGCCCTTCATCGTGACGCTCGCGATGATGGTTGCAATTCTCGGAGTCGCACGTCTTTTGGGAGGATCGAACATGGCGGTTCATCCGGTTTATTCCGGGACCAACGCGACAGAGGATTTCGATATACTGCGTGCGTTGCTTTTCCAGGTCTTACCCGTTCCCGGAATCTTCTTTCTCATTGCCGTATTGATCTTTGGATTCGTGCTGAAATTCAGCACCTTCGGACGGTATATCTATGCGATCGGCGGAAACGAACAGGCAGCACGCTTAGCCGGAATTCAGGTCGATCAGCTGAAAATCGCTGTTTACGCGATTTCCGGAATGCTCGCGTCCACAGCCGGGGTCCTTTATACAGCCCAATATCGACAGGGAAAGCCGGATGCAGGGGAAGGCGCTGAACTCGATGCGATTGCGGCAGTGGTTATCGGCGGCACGAATTTGATGGGCGGAAAAGGTTCGATGATCGGAACACTGGTCGGTGTACTGATCTTCGGATTTCTGGGCAACATCTTGCAACTACGGAACATCGACAGTAACACCCAGCTGGTTTTGAAGGGCGGTATCATTCTGGCGGCCGTGCTCCTTCAGGAGGGACAGGGCGGACTTTTCTGGCGACAGATCCGAGCCCTGTTCCCGATTGTTGATCGCCGTTCAACTAAGCGAAACGATCCGCATCGTGTCGAGGAGGCAGGAACGCATCCGCAGACCTGATATGGGTGAAAAGGCTTTGACTGGCAATTTCAATTAGTACCGCCGGCAGTTTGCCGGTCTATGAAGCAAACAGAGAGAAAAAAAGAAGCACCCCCCTTATGAACAGGAGATCGTTTATTAAAGGAACGGTTGTTGCCGCGGCAGCATCAACGGTTTTTAAACCATTCTATATTCGAGCCGAATCGAAAAAATACCGATTCGGTTTTTCCCAGGTTACGACCGTTGAACCGTGGCGCGTCCAGTTCAACAAAGACATGATCAAGGAAGCTGCAAAACATCCCGAACTCGAACTGATCATCACGGACGGTCAGGACAAGACCGAGAAGCAGGTAGCCGACGTCGAAAATCTGATTCAACAGGGAGTCGACGTTTTGCTGGTCAGTCCCAAGGAATCAGCCGGATTGACCGGAGTCGTACTGAAGGCAATCGACGCCAAGATTCCTGTGATCATACTGGATCGAAACGTCGAGACTGATAAGTATAACCAGTTCATCGGCGGTGATAATGTCTTGATCGGCAACGAAGTCGGTAAATATGCCGTGGAACTGCTGGGCGGAGAAGGCAAAGCGAAAGGAAATATCGTCGAGCTCTGGGGTGGCATGGGGACTCAGCCTGCTCATGATCGCCATGACGGGTTTGCCGCGCATGTGAGCAAGGAAAGCGGGATAAAATCGCTGCTGCAACCGATGGACTGTGACTGGAAACAGCAGAAGGCGTACGAAGTGATGGCAACCGCTCTCAAGAGCTTTGATCATATCGACCTTATCTATGGGCACAATGATCCGGAAGCTTATGGTGCCTATCTCGCAGCGAAGGATGCCGGACGTGAAAAGGAAATGAAAATCCTTGGAATCGACGGACTGCCGGACGAAGGAGTCACCTGGGTCTCAAAAGGCCAGCTCACTGCCACCTTCCTCTATGCCACTCCGGGAGCCGAAGGAGTCCGCCAGGGTTTGAAGATTGTGAACGGCGAGACTGTGGAAAAGAAAATCACGCTCCCAACCATGCGGATCGACAGCACCAATGCGCAGCAGATCCTGAAAGACAACGGATTAGCGTAGAACGTCGCGAGAAACCGGTCTCCGAAACTTGGAAATTCGCAGTGATCCGTGTCGATGGCGCGGATCACTGTGGAATCTGATTTGGCTACGCGAGAGCGAGCGGCCGAGCCTGCTCGACCCTCGATTCGAGTGCCGCGGCAACTTTCGTTGCCAGCGCGACCCGGCTTCGATCGAACTTGAAGCTGTAGTGACGATTCTTTTCCAGGGTATTCAGATGTAATTCCTCACAAAGCAGACGCCGTTCAAGTGATGCTGTGAACCGCTCGATCTCCACCATTTTGAACGCGCCGCCCAGCAACGTTCGTTTTGTGGCAAAGTAAACCTTGGACGGTTCTTGCGTCGTTGCGACCAGGAATCCGAACCGGTTCGGCTCTAGAAACTTGCCTTTCGCTGAAACGCAGGGCACGGCCCAATCCACGGTCGCGGAATCACCAATTAGGCGCCGCAACGAAGCCCCATAGGCCGAAGGCAGGTGAGTCGGGAGTTTTTCGGGATCACCGGCCACAGGAAGTTGATTCAGCTTTCTCGAAATGAACCAGAGGTTCGTCGAGATTGACCGCCAAAGCCTCGGGAGGAAATAAATCGTGACGGCGAACACGAGAGAAAGAAAAGAGCAGACCGCTATCGGATATTTCCAGATGAGTGCGACTCCGCCTACAACCATCACATTCTCCGCAGTACTGACGGCAATATTCGAAAATGGTTCCGGTGAACTATTGACTATCAGGCGAGTGCCGGCTTTGAGACTGTGGGATGTAAAACTCATCGCGCCACCAAGAAGCGCTACGATGACTTCGAATACTGGGTCAGTATGACCGAGCGCCCGGGTGGCAAGAAAAGCGCCTCCGATCGGCCTGATGAACGTGTGGACCGCATCTGAAATTGAATCGACCCACGGGATTTTGTCCGCAAAAAATTCGATCGCGAACAGGAGCCCTGAAACGACAAGAACAGCCGGATCACCCAGAACAGCGAGCGAATCGTACTGCGGTGCTAAATGAACCCATCCGGAATGGATGGCGAGCCCGGAAGCGAAGACGGTCAGGTATAAACTGTACCCGGAAAGTGCAGCGAGCCCCAGAGCAAGGGAGAGTGTCTGAAGGACTTCCATAATTAAACCGATAAATACTCCTCCAGACGTTCCGAATCAAATACAGACACTGACGGAATTTGCTTGTGGCCGATCGCTCACTCTTATTTTTTCATCTCTAAATCAGGTGTTTTTCTTTCGCGATCGTCTCCAGAATTGCCTGTGTACGTTTCCCGAGCACTCCTTTGATGATCCGTCCGGTCCACACTCCCGTATGATCCGACGGACAGAATACTAACTCGATCCCATCGGACGACCAGCAGCCGACCAAATCTGAGTGTTTGTGCCTTTCGAAATAACTTCCGAGCCTGAACCTCAATTCCTGCATTGGCTTTCTGCTACGATTGAGATAGGGCGAAACTCGTGTCCGGTCACCCGGCATGATCTTCATCGTTTCTTTAATCTCTTCGGAGAGAATAAAATCTGCCTGGAATTCCATAATTTCTCCTCTGGTGGAGATCAGTTGATCTATCGTTCTTGCAGCGAGTCGACTAGGTACTGCAGGCATGGTGCAATACCGTTTTGCTAATGTGTACGTCGCAGAGACTGTCGTAAACCAGTCGCCGACGGGTCGCTCGACCAATCAGTTCGCGCTCAACCTGTCTGGTGGGTCTATGCGAGCCGCGATTGCCGGCCGAAAACAAGCAAACCTCAGGCTTTGGTCGTTACGATAAAATCAATTATCGGATAGCGCTGATTTCGGGTATCTGAGTCGGGACTCAGCCAGGCACCGAAACATGTTCAATCGCGTACAGTTCCGATTTCCATTGAAACTCAGGCTTTTCTTCCCAAAGAGTGAGCGTGACGAGGTCCCACTGCCCGGGGTCAAAAGCGATAATCTGAATCAGTGCTCCATCGGCTGCCGCGCGCTTAGTCCAATCGCTCACAAACGTTCCCGCATTTGACTTTCGTGGAATGCCAACCGTCTGCCGCCGCACGAACTGCGCCCGGCCCAGCGATAGAAAGTCTCCGATGATCGATTGCGGTAACCACCAACGCACGGGCGGCCGCGCGAAAGCGTCGATATAGGAATGAAACCGGTCGCTGGTCAGGAAGCTCGCCATGCTTTGCAAGTCATGCCAAAGATAGATTGAACTGTATTCGCTGATCGGTGCTGAATGGTAGTCGTTTACAACCATCAACTTGAAATGCAGTCCGGGATAGTGATCGAATATCGGGTTAAGATCTGCCACCCGTTTCCGAATGATCCCAAGGTCGGTTTGATCCGGGAGCGGAGTCTGATACTGCATCAGGACAGCATGAGTAAGGTCAGGATTCATAAAGGATACGTCCAGATAACGCGAAAAATGAAATGAGGAAAATTGATTTAAATCATCCTGGCAATGAATTAAACTGAAGCGACATGAGTCCTGCATTAGATCTCGAACTGCTGCGTACCTTGTCGTTGGCTGTCGAACGCGGGAGCTTTAAGCAAGCCGCCTCCCTCGTCGGGCGGACTCAGTCCGCAGTCAGTCTACAGATGCGACGGTTGGAAGGAATTGTCGGTCTCCCTTTGTTTCGCCGGAACGGACGTCACTTGCTCTTAACGGAGACAGGTGAGGTCCTGCTTGATTATGCCAGGCGAATGCTGACGTTGAATGACGAAGCGCTTTTGGCGGCGAGTGGTGTTAAGCTCGAAGGAAAGATTCGTCTTGGGCTACTGCAGGATTTTGCCGAAGCAGTACTTCCAGCAGCCTTGGCCACATTCTCAAGAGCGCAACCTGCAATTCAGATGCACGTGCAGGTCGATACCTCTTCACGATTGATTGAGAAGGTCAAACAGAGGGCTCTGGATCTGGCTGTTCTCTATACGCTCGGCGAAGGTATGCCCGGGGTTACTTCCATTCGTGTGGCCCGGGTGCCGATGGTTTGGGTTCTTCCCTTGCACGAGGAAATGGTCAAACCATGGAAGCTCGTTCTGTTGGAGCCTCCGTGTCTGTTCTATGACGTCGCGACCGATGTACTCAAGAAATCGCGAGTGCCCTGGATTCAGACTTTCTCCAGCCCAAGTCTTGCGGCGAACTGGGCTGCCTTGGAAGCCGGCTTGGGAATCTCTCTTCGTACACCAATCGGGTTGCCGAAGAAGCTTCAAAGCCGGAGAACTCTTTCCGGCACGCCGAAATTGCCACACATCAATGTCACGATGATTCAGGCCGAGAGCTTGTTGCAGCCGGCTGTTTCGCGCTTGAGTCAGGTCGTGATTCGATGTCTGCAGGATTACCTCGCGTGAACTGGCTCGGCTTTGCCCGATTGCAACAATTTTTCAATTTCCAAGATCAGTGCGCTCTGGTTCTTCGCCGTGCATCGGGCTGCCCATCAGTCCAGTCCCAACAAATCCAAGTTCTGTGATCATGGCTCCTGCACTCCGCGAGTGTTGAGAGCAATGGCATAGAGCGACGTGGACGCCGCGATGTACAGGATGTTTTTTTCCGGGCCGCCAAAGGTGACGTTCCCTACTATTTCCGGAACGGGAATTTTGCCTATGAACGTACAATCCGGCGCATAGATATGAACCCCATAGTGAGCACTCGTAAAAATGTTTCCGTATATATCAACGCGAAACCCGTCTGCAGCACCGGGGTTAATTTCAGCAAACAAACGCGGATTCGACACGGTGCGTCCCCCGATCACATCGAACGCGACGATGTGATGGTTGCCGTCAGCGCGAAACGCACAGGATGTGTCTGCGACGTACAGTACCGATTCGTCAGGTGAAAACGCGAGTCCATTTGGCTCTTCGACGTAGTCTGTGACGATGCTCAGTTCGCTCGTCGCAGCATCGAATCGAAAGACGTAATTGTCGCCGAGTTCGCTTTCTGCTTGATACCCTTCCCGGTTGCTGGCGATTCCGTATGGAGGATCGGTGAACCAGATGGTGCCGTCAGACTTCACCACAAGGTCGTTGGGTGAGTTGAGCCGTTTCCCTTCGAAGCGATCCACAAGAATCGACACCGAACCGTCTGGTTCAGTGCGACTGATACAGCGCCTCCCGTGCTCGCAACTGAGCAACCGCCCTTCAGTGTCGAAATAATGACCGTTTTCGAAATTGGCCGGGCTGCGCCAGACGGTCATTCCGTCCGCTTTGGACCAACGTAGGAGACGATTATTTGGTATATCGCTCCAGACGACACTTTCATCGCTGGCAAAATAAGCGGGTCCTTCGCTCCAGATTGCACCCGTTGCCAAACGGATTAGTTCCGAGCCGAGAGGTACGAGATTCTCGAGTGAGTTCATTTGATAACAGCGACGTTAGCCTTTCCATCGGATTGCGCCAAAACAAGATAAGCGGCGGCTTGCGCTGTCTCTTTCGCCGAAGTCGCTACGTTCGTGAAAACCTTTGGGTCGGCCACAGCCGTCAACAGCACAATGCCAGCGTGCAATACCGATGGCAACAGGGAAGCGTAGTCCGAAAAGAGGCTCGACGTAAAACGCTCCTCCAAGCTGTTGGAGGCCTGAGATGCCGACAGCGAGAAGGGTTGGCGCCGATAGCGCGTACCGATCGGCATCGACGATCCCTCTTGATAGCGCTAAAAATGGGGCTAACGCTTGGTCCGTTACATCTTCGGTCAATACCCGTTGTGTCTTCGCGATGGAAATCCCACGCCGTTTCGCCTCCATTTAACTAGGTTCTTTATGAAATGTTCTCTCTTCGACTTGTCCAATAAACGTGTTCTTGTCACCGGATCCAACGGCGGTCTCGGTTTTGAACTCGCTCGCGGTCTCGCCCAACATGGAGCGAGAGTTATTCTCAACGGCAGGAACCCGGAAAAACTCGGAAACGCCGTTGAGCGATTGCGCTCGGAAGACTTGTCCGCCGAAGGCTGCGTTTTTGATGTGACTAACGAGGCCTCGGTCATTGCCGCCGTTGGCGAGCTTGAATCGGCAGGACCGGTCGACTGCCTGATCAATAACGCCGGCATCCAGCGCCGCGTCAGTCTCGATCAGCTGGATTTGGTCACCTGGCGCGAGGTGCTTGATACGAATCTGACCAGCGCGATGCTTGTCTCCAGGGAAGTGGTCAAGCACATGATCTCACGTAAAGCCGGAAAGATCGTAAACATCTGTTCCGTTATGAGCGATTCAGCTCGAACCACGACAGGACCTTACACCGCCGCAAAAGGAGGGCTCAAAATGCTGACCAAAGCCATGTGTGCGGACTGGGCTCAGTTCAACATTCAGATAAATGCGGTCGGACCGGGGTATTTCATTACGGAAATGACACAGGTCCTGGCAGATAATCCGAAATTTGACGCCTGGGTGAAAGAGCCGGACCCCATCACGGCGTTGGGGCAATCCGGCCGAACTCGCCGGCGCCGTCATATTCTTTTGTAGCGAAGCCTCCTCTTTCATCAACGGGCAAATCATCTATGTGGATGGCGGAATGATTTCTGTCCTTTGAATCGCGTATTGCAACGGGAGAAGTTTTTAGGCACTTCGTTATGCACTGTGGGTTCGTTCACGCGAATATTCGAAGGTGTTGCTGTCAAAATGGTTTTGGGGCTGCTTGGGCTACTGGCGATTTGGTTGCTGGCTTCCTATCTTCTTGTGCCGGAATTGTGGAAGTTTCATTGGTCGCGCCATCCGGTGGTCACGAATGGGCCACGGTTCACGAGGACCGGATCCGGCAACCCCGGGGATCCGGTTAATCTCTCTTTTATCGGCAGTGAGACTGATCTTGTTGGGGCGTTGCTGGCAGCCGGTTGGTACCCGGCCGATCCGATCACTTTGAGAAGCAGCTTGCGGATAGCGGAGAGCACGATTTTTCACCGACCCTACGAGGATGCGCCGGTGAGCAATCTTTTTCTGTTTAACCACCGAGAGGATCTCGCTTTTGAGAAGCCGGTTGGGAACGATGCACGCCAGCGACACCACGTGCGATTTTGGCGGGTGCCACAGCCGAGTCCGTCAGGCAAACCTTATTGGCTTGGAGCGATCACTTTTGATCGAAGCGTTGGTTTCAGTCATACAACCGGGAGAATCACGCATCATATTGCTCCCGATACTGATGCCGAACGGGACGGTTTGATCGCCGACCTTCAACGGGTCAATCGAGTGTGTGCTGTCGATTGGCAAGATGGATTTCAGGATCCTCCTGAAGGCCACAACGGGGATGGAGATCCCTGGAAAACCGATGGCCGTTTGCCGGTTATCACACTTGCGGCATCTCAGCAAACTCCCGTGGCAGCCGAGCCAACTCAATAGCCGGATAAACCTAGCTAGCATTTCTCACAGGGCTGCGCCTCGCTTTTCCGGCTATCGACGAATGTGGGTGAAGGTGATGAACTCACCGGCCGCATTGAGTACGACTTTAGCCCGGCCACTGCGAAGCACGACCTCCGTCGTTCCCATTTGGTCGCCCGCTTGCCTGAGACCATCATTCAGCGCGTGCGCAAAGTCTTCCAGAGTGTTAATTCCAGAATCAGGTCCTCTTGCAATCAGTCGCATGATGAAATGACCGTTATGCGCTTCTCTTAGCCCGGCTTTCCCCATCGCGTTTCTTATCTCCTGCTGCGACAGACCTCGGAGCGACCGGTTTTTGATCAAACCTGTGAACTCGACCCGGTTAAGTTGATGCGCCATACCTGACTGACCCCGTGGAGAATCTTCTAAAGAGATCGGCGTAACGGTCGTATAATTAAGGTCTACATTTGGGAAAAGATCGGGCATCGGAAAAAACATCGGGATAAGTCATCTGCAATCGGCCTACTGAGGCTTATTCTTTTGCCAGGATTCTTCGATCTCTTTGGCAGCCTTTTCGGGTGTGGTCTTGCCTGACGCGAGATCGGCACAGACGTCTTCGAATACAAGTCCGGTATCAGGTCCCGTCAGTACATTCATCGCAAGTCCGAACCATTCGGATTTGTCGATTGCCTGGGCGATACCTTTTAATAACGGATCCTGGATGGCGTCCGCGGTGCCTTTAACGGCGGAAATGAACAGTCCGGCAGACGCAAGTTTCGTTTGGGTCTCTTTGTCCTGCCAGACTTTCAGGAATTCGACAGCTTCCTTTGGGGAATCCTTCGTTACCAGCCATCCGTCAACGCTGCCGGTAAGGTCAGTCGACTTGCCTTTGCCTCCCTTAACTTCAGGAAACAGAATCCACCCCAATTGATCATCGGACAGACCCTTCTTATCCACAGCAGCCGAGCGGCCTTCCACTAGATCCCAGTTGCCCATTAAATGGAACGCCGCTTTCCCATCGTGAAACGTGCCGGCCGACTCCGAGTAGCTATTCGCCAGGTACCCGCTCTGGAACGGCTGAAGCGAAGCTAAATCCTGGAAAAGCTGAAAAGCTTTGACCACTCCCGGATTGGCGAATCCGCCATCCTTGTCTGCGTATACGGCGTCGGTTTCCTCTTTACCCAAGACGCGCATAATCAAATAGGTCGTATAAAGGTGGATCGTCCATTTATCCTTGCCGCCGACCGCCACCGGAGTGATACCCGCGGCTTTACACTTCTTCACCGCGTCGAGAAAATCGTCCCAGGTCTGGATTTTTGTCGGATCGACCCCGGCTTTCTCGCAGAGCGCTTTGTTGTACCAAAACACGATTGGACCGAGATCATTCGGCACGCCGTATATTTTGCCGTCGACCGTGAAGTTCTGGAGCGCGGCCGGCGCAAAAGTCTCCTTGAATCCATCTGCAGAGACTTGACTGGTGATATCCTGGCAGATTCCCGAGCTAATCTGTTCCTCCATCACGCCACCGCCCCAGCTATGGAACATATTGGGGCGATCCTTCGATTGCAGAAGCGTTGGAAGCTTGGCCTTGAATGCCTCGTTTTCAAGGTAATCCCATTGGATTTTTACCCCGGGGTGAGCGCTTTCAAATTTTTGGGCAGCTTCCTGCCAGATCGCTCGGATCGCAGCGTTTGATTGGATATGCAGGACCTTGACGACGGTATCGGACCAAGCCGCGGTCGGAAGGGCCGAGATTGCAGCACAGAATAATAGTATCTTGAAGCGTTTCATTGCAGGATCAAAGAGCATTTGAATGAAATAGAGTTGAAAGGATCGAAAGATGCGGGCCGTGTCTGGGGGAGTGTGAATCGTTCGGTTCGGGTGGTTGTCGGCATCGACTATCGAAGAATGCCGCGGGCCCGTATAGGATGTTTGGATTGGTTTTGTATGTTATTACGATCCAGTCAGCGAATGGCTGAACAGTTCACAACCCGGTGGTCTTGGTTCCAGCGACGCTCCCAACGCCGCCGTGGATATTGCACCCGGGTCAAGGATCTGAGTGTTGCTCAACAGCAAATGCTGTGCACTACGGTTTCGCGTGCATCCCAAGAACTATGCGTTCAATGATTTCGGGGACAAGGACGTCCAGGGACACCCCTTTGAATTTTCCGTCGGTGGAGATGGCAATAATTCCCTGAAGGGCGGCAAAAACGACCAGAGACAGACGGGCAGGATCGCCCGCAGTGACTTCGCCTCTTGTCTGACCTTCCGCGAAAATGATCGGTCCATAGGAGAAGGCCCGTTCGGTGGCTTCAAGTAATTCTGGTGGAGCATCGGTACGGTGCTTGGCTTCAAACATTAGTCCGCATAAAGCAGGATGCTTCAGTTGGAAACCAACATAAGCACGGGCCAGTTTAGTCAAACGCGCACCGAAATCTTCCCCACGGTCTTTGACGGCCCTGCTTAGGACAGCGCTCAACCGTTCGAACCCGCGGATTGCTAGTCCATCAAGCAGCGCCTGTTTATTTGAAAAGTGACGGAGCGGCGAGGTATGGCTTACGCCCAGTTCGCGGCTGAGTTCACGCAACGTCACGCGCCGAACGCCACCCGACTCCAAGGCATTCTCCGCCGTGCGAAGCAACGATTCACGGAGATTTCCATGATGGTACGGACGAGTTGGCGCTTTCATCGGTTTATTTTACATCGGTGAAAAATATTTTACAGTATGTTAACGTTGACAACAATGTTTACAACGTAGACATTGCCCCAACATGAAACTCACTGATAATACCATTCTCATCACGGGCGGTGGCTCCGGTATCGGTCGCGGACTAGCCGAAGCTTTTCACGCTTTGGGCAACAAGGTCATAATCGCAGGCCGGCGACAGAAGGTCTTGGATGAAACGACTGAAGCTAATCCGGGAATGACTTCCCTTGCTTTGGATATCGAAAATCCCAGCGCTATCCGCGCATTTGCGGCCCAAATTACGACTCTGCATCCCGACTTGAATGTTTTAATCAACAACGCAGGCATCGCGAGAGAGGAGAATCTAAAGGCGCAACCGAAAGAACTCGTCGATGTGGAGGCGATGATTGCGACTAATTTGCTCGGGCCCATTCGTCTCACCGCGGCACTGCTTCCTCACCTTCAAAATCAACCGCATTCGGCGATCCTGAACGTTTCTTCAGGTCTGGCGTTCGTTCCGCTTCCTGGCGCACCTACCTATTCCGCAACGAAGGCGGCGCTTCATTCCTACACGCTCTCTTTGCGGGCGCAACTTCGGGACACGTCGGTGCAAGTGGTGGAGATTATTCCACCTTATGTGCAGACTGAACTGGGAGGGTCGCACCAGGCGAACGATCCCCGCGCTATGCCACTGGCCGAATACATCGCCGAGACGATGCAGATTCTAAAGAGCCAGCCGGATTCGCCGGAAAACTGTGTCGAAGGAGTAAAGTTTCTTCGCTTTGCCGAGGCAACCGGGTCATTCGACAAGGCTTTCGAAATTCTCGCGCAAATGACCTTTGAATAAATAACGACTCACCACCAGGCGCTCGCTGAGCCGTGCAGTTTGCGCTGTTTGTTTTGATGATCCACGATTAGCGCGATCGAATAACTAGTTTTTACTTCCTTGGACTTGCCTGCTCGTTAAGGAATTTCTTTCGCAGCGAATAAACTGTACGCCATAGGCCGGGATTTCTGACCGACCTTGCAGTTCTTTGCTTTCCAGTAGATCAACGGTCGAATCTCTATAGGTCACCGGCTGCGGTCTGCTGGTGAAATTTAACAGCAAGCAGAACTGTTCAGTCTCATTGGATCGAACCATGGCCTGAACGTCGGCAGAAATATCCGCCCACGGCGCAAGCGGATCTTGAATCGAAAGCGCGTCCAACAGCGCCGTCACATTCTCAGGCGTGAAGAAACTCCCAAAATGGATTACCCGGCCTTTGCCTTTATGATGAACGGTTACGGCAGGTTGACCCGCGTAATAGTCAGACATATAGGAGGCAAGCACGCTGACGTTGTCATCGATGCCGACAAGGACCTCGTTAAAGATCGGAGATTCAAGTAGCGTTTCCGAATGGTCAAAACGGATCGAGGAGGTCTCACCCGGTGTCACCACCGTAAAATCAGCCACTCGTATGCCCACCAGGTTCTCGTAAAAGGATTTTCCGGCCGCGTCGTAACACCAATGGTTGCGATCCCGGTAACCGCTCCAGCAACCGAAAACCAGCGTACCGCCACTTTCCACATAAGTTTGCAATGCCAGCACGTCGGACTCCGTCAATATGTGCGCGTGGGGGAAAAAGACGATTTCGTAACCGGCCAGGTCGCCTGCTTCTCGAACGTCCGATAAAGAACGCACATCGACAGAGAAATGCCGCTCCGACAAGGCTTGGAACACGCTCAGTTCATTTGCTTCGCGGTGATCGCCAGTGGCCCGCTCGATCCGGGCATGCGATTGGTTGTCGTAATCGTACAAAATCGCTGCGGTGGAAATACAGCGGGTGCCGGTCAGGATTGGGGACACCCGTTTGATTTCCTCCCCGAGCCTTTTGGCTTCCTCTAGTCGCCACGTGTTGCGCTCGTCGTGGTACAGCAGGCCGTTCCAATGGGCTTCGGAACCATAGGGCAGTGAACGCCAGCGAAAAAACAGGAGGCCGTCCGCTCCATTGGCGATGGAGTTCCAACACCAGAGCCGCATCTGTCCCGGTTTAGGAGTGGGGTGGAGGTAGTCGCGGTTGCCGTTCAAGCCCCCTCCGATTTGGCCGCTTGGGCCCGACTGCTGCTCTAGCACCATGAACTTGCAAGAAACTCCGCGCATTCGCGAAAGAAGCCGCGACTCGGAACGGTCGCGAAATCGCGTCGGGAGGTTGAGGTCGCAAACCTTGAATTCCGGGTAAGAATCGTACGACACAAAGTCAACGGCTTCCTGCACAAACTTTGGCAAATCCACGCTCGTCATCGATTGGAAAGCGTTGTGGGTCACGAACTGATGAGGCGCGATTCGCTTGATGATCTGTCGTTGCATCACCCCAAACCGGATCGTCATGTCCGAGGTGAACCGATAGAAGTCCAACAGCAGGCTTGGGTTTTGATAAGTAACAGTGGGCCGCGGCAGCCAGACTTGATCCCAGGCGCTATAAGTCTGCGACCAGAAAGCTGTGCCCCAGGCCTGGTTTAAGGCTTCAAGTGTACCGTACCGTTCCTGGCACCAGATGCGGAAGGCTTCGTGGTCACTTGCCGCAAAACTGACGTCTAAATGACAGTTGAGTTCGTTGTCAATCTGCCAGCCGATCACTGCCGGATGAACTTTGTAGTGTTCGGCTAGTGCCTCCGTAATGGCTTCCGACTTCTGTCGATAAATCGGTGACGTGTAGTTGTAGTGTCGCCTTGAACCATGCCGCAGGTGCGCTCCATCAAAGCTCACGCGCAATACTTCCGGGTAACGTTCGGTCAGCCACGCCGGCGGCGTGTACGTCGGTGTGCCCATAATGGCTTTAAGTTCGTGCCTTTCGCAAATCTCAAGCGCGCAGTCGAACATGGAAAAGTCGTAGCGCCCATCCTCAGGTTCCCAGATGCTCCAGGCTCCTTCCCCCATTCGTACCACGTTCATTCCGGTCTCGGCAATGCGCGCAAGATCGGAATCCCATCGGGCTTCGGGCCATTGCTCCGGATAGTAAACAACGCCGTACAGAAACGAATCGTAGGTATAACTTTTATTCACGGTGAAATTTTTGAAGTTGGAAATCTCAAGCGGTAAATCAATCGCAGGATTTCAAGGTTATCGGATAGCGTTTAGCCTTTCGTGGCGCCTGCTGTTAAACCGCCGCGCCAATATTTGCCGAGGACGATGAAGGCAAACAGGAGTGGCAATACACTGATCAGCGAACCCAAAGCAATAAGGTTATAGACCGGTCTTCCGCCCGCGTTGGAACTGACACTGTTCCATACATTGAGCCCCAGAGTGAGTGGAAAGAGACTGTCCTGGTTTAATACGATCAATGGTAGAAAAAAGTTGTTCCACGCCCCGACAAAACAGAGCAGAGCAACTGTTACCAGACCGGTCTGCATTAGAGGCATTCCGATGCGACAGAAAATCTGCCATTCGGTTGCCCCCTCCAGACGTGAGGCCTCGATCAGTTCATTTGGGAAGCCGGAATCCCAAAATGTCTTCATCAGGTAAAGGCCAAAAGGGTTCACCAGGCTCGGAAGAATAACACCCCACATCGTGTTGACCAAGCCGACCTTGTTCAACATCAGAAACAGAGGCAACACCAACGCTGTCGATGGTACCATGATCGTTCCCAGGATAAAATTGAACAGAAACGCTTTGCCCGGAAACTCGTACTTGGAAAAGGCGTAGCCGCCCATGGCGCAAATGAGAGTGCTTCCCAGCGTGATGGAGCCGGCGTAAATCAGGGAGTTACCAAACCACCGCAGGAAAATCCCGTCCTGGTAGGTGAAGAGGCCGGCGAGGTTCTCAAAAAGATGCACGGGACTCGCAAACCACAAACCGAAGGTGGAGAAAAGCTGGCCGTTATCCTTGGTCATCGCAGCGATGATCCACATTGCGGGCAGCACACAATAGAATAGGAACGCTGCGAGAACAATGTTCCGCAAAGCGCCCGGGAGACGGGAACTGCCAGCATCCTGTCGAGAGTCTGGGGGCGGCGCGACTACGGTCCCCGGAGATACGGCAGACAGAGCCGCATCGCCAGAGCCGGTTGAGGAGAATGGTTGATTTGAGGCCATAAACTTTCGGGCTTTCTATCGAGAACCGATGCGGCGTAGAAAGGGCCCACTGATCGCGAATATAAGGAGCGCAAGCAGGATGGCCAGGGCGCCCGCGTAGGAGTAGTTAGCGTCGCGTGCCGCAGTTAGATAGAGGTAAAGGTTAGGGGTGATGTTGTCCGCGACATAGCCAAGCGGGCGCAGGACAAACGCTTCGGTGAAGAGTTGCGAAGTGCCGATAACCGAGAAAATGAATAACAGCTTCAGCGTGGGCATCAGCAACGGGACCTTGATGGAACGGACAATGTCCCACCGCGAAGCGCCATCGACACGGGCGGCTTCGTACAGCTCTTGAGGGATCGCCTGCAGCGCCGCAAACAGTGTGATCATGTTGTAGCCCGTCCATGTCCAGGTGACGATGTTGGCGATCGATGCGAGCACCAATCCTGGCGATAGGAAATTGATCCCGCCCCAGTGGAGCGCACTCAAAATTTGGTTAAAAGGTGAAAGGTTCGGCGAGTACAGGTAACCCCAGATTAGGGCACCTATCGCTGTCGGGATTCCGTAAGGCATAAAGAATGCCGTCCGGCACACCTTCATGAAAACGCCACGCGACTGGTCAAGGAGCAGAGCCAGAATAATCGCCAAACCGAGCATGACGGGCACCTGAACGACACCAAAAGTAAACATGTTTTTGATGCCGTTAAGGAAGTCCCCGTCCTGAATCGCCCGAAGATAGTTTGCGAAGCCCCCAAATACTTCTTTTGCTGGGCCAATGCCAATCCGTTTCCGGATGAAAAGGCTCAGGTAAACGGCGTACAATACCGGAGACAGATAGAAGATGACAAATACCGTCAGGAAAGGCGCTAGGAACAACAGGGCGGATTTACGGTGCTGGTGCATGATTTGGGGGCTTTTTTCAATCAGCTTTTCGCTTCGGGCGATTCGGCAATGACATCGTAGCCATGGAATGGTTCACAAAGCCAAAAGAACAGTTTTTAAGGTAGGGAATGACGTCCGGGAATTGTGGGCGCTCACATCTCAATGCAAATCTTCCGCGTTGCAAGTAATATTTGTGAGCGCCCACAATTTTCTCTTGATGATTGGCCTGCTGCTGGTCGTTATTCAGTGCTGGGTAATTTCAATGGACAATCTAATTAGGTCGACTTCCCGAAGCGTTACACTGGATGATGTGGCCGCACACTGCGGCGTCTCCTATCAGACCGTTTCGCGTGTCGTTAACGATAGCCCGCTGGTTTCAGGGAAAACCCGGGCCAGGGTCTTGAAAGCAATTGCCGAACTGGATTACCGGCCCAACCTGGTGGCGCGTCGCTTGGCCACGCGACGCTCAAGCGTGATCGGCATGGTGGGCGCCAATATCACCTACTATGGTCCCGCGCAGGTGATGGTCAGCGTCGAAGAAACGGCCAAGCGGCGGGGTTATAACCTCATGTTCGTCGGACTGGAACGCTCGAATAAAACCCTGTTGAGGGCGGCAATTGACGATTTGTGCGAGCACCAGGTTGACGGGCTTGTGCTCGGGGTTCGCATCCCGGGAAACTTCGATTTTATCAGCATACTTTGCCGTGAAGTTCCCTTTGTAACGCTGGATGCCGGACATCCAGACGTGCCCTCGGTGGTCGTGGATCAGCAATACGGGATGCGGGTCGCCACCCAGCACTTGCTCGACTTGGGTCATCGACGGATTGCCTGCGTCACCGGGCCGCCGGGTTGGTCCGCGTCCAAGGAACGTCGAAAGGGTTGGGCAGAGGCCATCAAACTTGCAGGCTTGGAACGCGGTCCCTGTGTCGAAGGCGATTGGAGTGCGGCGAGTGGGTTTGCATGCGCAGATCGCCTGCTGGAAATCGCCCGAGGGGAATTCACCGCAATCGTGGCGGCAAATGACCACATGGCGTTGGGCGTCCTTCGGGCCTTGCACGCCAGGAACATCCAGGTGCCTCGGCAGATTTCGGTGGCCGGCTACGATGACCTTCCGGAATCACGGTTTTTCGAGCCCCCTCTGACCACGATCCACCACGATTTTGTCCACCAGGGGGAACGCTGCGTCGAGGTGCTTTTGAGCATGATCAACCGGCAACCGGTTGATCCACCTATTCAGCGCTTACAGCCGGAACTCGTCATTCGCGAGAGTACGGCAGCGGCCGGCTAGCGCGGCGCGGTGGTCAAACTTTCTTTCAGGAGACCAAGGCGCTTGAGGCTATCGGCGGTCGCGATGATAGCTTCCTCACTGGAGCGCGGCGCCCAGCCGAGTACGCGCCTCGCTTTTTCACTGGTGGCGTTGTTGGTTCTTCCCAGTTCGGGAACCATGAGCTGCAGCTCAGGAACGAAGTGTGCCGCGAAGCGAATCAGCCAGTCAGGTATTTGTCTGGTTGGTACCCGCTTGGCCGTTTCGCCTAAATGTCTTTTCAGGATCTTCGCCACATCCAGGACTGAAACGGCGCTTCCTGCAACGGCGAGGAAACGCTCTCCTTTGGCGGCGAGATGGGTCATGGCCCGGATGTGCAAGTCCGCCACGTCGCGTACATCGACCACGCCAAACGAGAACCGGGGACAGCCGGGCACAGCCCCGTCCAAAAAGCGCTGCACAATGAGAACGGAGGTCGCAAAATCGGGTCCCAAAACCGGTCCAAACACGCCGACAGGGTTTATCACGGAAAGCTCCATGCCTTTGCCTTCACGCTCGATGAACTCCCAGGCCGCACGTTCAGCTAATGTTTTAGACTTTGCGTAGGCAGTGACATCCTTGCCCTCGACGTTCGTCCAGCTCGTCTCATCGAACGGAGCCACCTGTTCTTCGTGTCCATACCGAATTGCCGCGTACGAGGAGGTCAGCACCACCCGTTTGACGTCCGCGTCACGTCCGGCCCGCAAAACGCGGAGCGTGCCTTCGCGCGCAGGCATGATTAGCTCGTCCTCGTTCTTGGGTTTGCGTGATGGAAATGGCGATGCGACGTGAAGCACATATTTGCAACCCTCCACAGCCGACGGCCAGCCTGCGTCCGAAATCAAATCTGCCACGGAAAATGAAAGCGCCTCTCCTTGGCCAGACCCGGCCGCTTGCAGCATTGCACGCACGTCCGTTTCACGCCTTAGCGAACGCACCGTCGTCCGTACGCGATAGCCCGCCTGTAAAAGTTGAACAACGCAGTGTGCGCCGACAAAACCAGATCCGCCCGTGACAAGAACCGTTTCTCCGCTCATAAGCAATACATATCACATTCGACCGGACGTTCGTTCGTTGTGGCAATTTCCCTTCGGGGCCGTAACGCTAAATAGAAGGTTAGCCGTTTCGCCATTGAGAATAAAGGGTGGCGTCTTAACTTATAACAATTTGTCCAATGGTTTTAATCCGGATTAGAATATTGACGGAACGGCCTATGCGCCGAAGGCGAGATTGGATCAAAACCTTCTGTGCGGATTCTTTGCAACCCTACCACGAAAATGAGGCCCTTTGGATTTCCTACTCTTCCTCAGATTCGACCTCAAAGCAGATTAGGGTCACGTCTTAACTTACAACAATTTGCCGGATAGTTTTGTACCTGGGCCTCGGTCTCGTTACGCAGCCTACAGCCTAGGCTGCCGTTGCAATTCTCGCATCGTCGGCGACCAGTCTTGTACCCCTGTCAGAACGGCGCTATCTTTGCGAACGAAAAGCGAATTGAATCCGAACTACGAAGCCTAACGGAACGAACATGAACCAAGCAACCATCGACGTTGGCCGATTCGACATCGCCAAAATAGCGGCCACGTTGCCCGAGACAGCCACCACTCTGCTGGTGGATCGTTACCTGACCAATCGAGAGGCGGCGAGTGCGCGTGTCTTTCGCGTCTACAAGCCAACTCCTCCGCATTATCACGTAAACTGTGACGAATATCTCTACGTCTTTTCAGGACGAGGCACATTCTGGATCGAGAATGAAAGTACCACCGCGGAATTTGGTTCTGGAGAGCTGCTCTTTTTCAAACGCGGAACCGTCCACGCATTACCGAAGATCCTGGCAGAACCTGTGATTTTCCTCTCGATCGACACACCGCGCCGCGATCCCAAAGATATTGTGTTCGTCAATCCGGAGGACGGAACTCCCGAAGGTTTCATCACAGCCAATCAATAGATGGGAGAGTTTTAGGAATCGGCATGAATCAATCATGCCGCACACGAAGTGAAATGTGTGAAGCGAGCGTCCCGTGCGCGCCTACAGGTATTAGTAACTTGCACGAAACTACTAGTCCATAGTATGAGATCTCCCAACGCTGTGGGCATTAACTTAGGCCAAGCATCACGGGTGAACATATCGTGTCCCGGAGGGACAGCATCATTATGACTCTTTGTTTACGCAGAGGGAGCGTCGTGGTCATGGCCATTTTGGTACTGGCGTCTTCGCTGTTACTCTGCGCATGTACCACCACAAACGGCGAAAAAAAGGAGGACCCGGTCTTCTTCGGAGGCGCTGGCGGATCGAACGATGGTGGTGGTGTGAAAAGCGGTGTGAGCTTCGGTTGGTAAATTTTTTTGGGATGACGGCAAACGCGGCGTCTTTCGGTTCAACGGAGCTCGCTCACTAAATCCGCCAGGCGGATTGTAACTTCGGTCTCCCATTTCTGGGGATCGAGTTCGGTCTTCGGATCGGTCAGATAGACTTCGAGGCGGCAACCAAACCGATCGCCTTCCTCGGTATCCAACATGTCCCACTTGATCTTCTCTTCGTTGGCCCAGTCGATCAGAGCCGAGTTGGCCTCAATCAGCCTGTCGTAGGGACCTCGGTAAATGAGCGTGGCATAGCGACCGGATGGGAGCGTGCTGGCGAGCACCCGCGCATCCCCCGAAACCGGGGTTGGGGTCGGAACGCCGAACTCGATCTCGAGCCCCCGCTTCATGTCGATGACATTGTATTTTAAAAACGGTGGACCCGCGGGTAGTATCGCGTGATTGTGCAGCCATCCGAAAAGGTCCGGCATCAACTTCTGCGCAGTCGGCCCAATTTCCTGCAGAGTGATGCGCGATTTGATTGCCACATACGGTCGTTCAGCTCTGTCGACGATTTTTGGCGACGTCAGCATTTGTCTCCTTTTTTTGGTTGCCGCGTTTCGGGGTTCAAATCTGCGACGAATAAAGAACCGAATTTAGGACATCGGCTGTTTTTCTTTGACGGGCGATCGGTGCGAATGTTCTCCCGCAATTGCAAGTTACGACCCATTCGACTACGAGGCCGAGGACGAAGCGCTACGGGCAACGAATAACTAATAGCGCAAATTCGGATTCACCTGCAGGCAATCTGATAATGAAACCATCGGCTACTTTTGCTTTTTTTAGAGCGGTCGTGCAATCACCAACGCGGTCATGGAAGTCCCGCTCAGACCGCTGCTTTGGTTTATTTCAAGTTGACCACTCTTGCTTGATGCGGCCCAGATGAGATGGTGATGTCCTGGTGCAATTCGCGAAGCACGCGAAGATTCGTAAACGTCGCTGCATATTTATGGGAAGGATTGAAGGCGAGTGTGAACAGCCAACCGCACTGCAGCTGCGTCCATTCGTATTCTTGCTTATCGTACCAGATTTTCAGAGACGAACCCATCGGCGACAGATTCAGACAGTATTTCAGAGCTCCCGAGTTTCCTCCTTCCTGAGTCGGCACGGTCAGGAGTTGTGTCGGCGTCTCTTCAATGTTTGGTAATGGCGTCGCTCCTGAATTCGATGTCGGATTGTTGCTCGGCGACGCAAAGGACTTACTCAGAAGTATCTTGGACGAACTGAGTGACGGCTGGCGCATGTTGAGCAACGACGACCTGCTGTTGGAGTTTGGAATGATTTTTTCGGCGAAGATGTTGCCCACTTCACTTAACAAGCCGCCCATGTGTTCCACGGGTGCCGTGATCATGAGCTTCGCCTGGTGTCCGTTCGTGATTGTCACCATCGCCCGGGCCGCGAAGGAGTGAAGCACCAAGGAGATAGCTTTGGCGGGCTTGCCCTTGTAGAAATCCGGCTGCTTTGACAGCACGCTCTTGATCTCGCCCAAGGCCCCGTCAAGTTTGCCCAGGTCCGCGGACAAGAGCGGTGACCGAAAAATTCCCATGTGTGTGACGACCGGAAAATACGAGATTGACCCGCTGGTGGTAACGGTCATGCACATCTGAATGTTGATCATCTTCATGACGTCGTCGGTTTCGGCCGTGCTCACATCCAGTGTCGAATAGACCACAAAGACCGCTGCAGTCCGCGAATCGATCAAATCAAGCGCGTTGGTGAACCCTTTGATAGCGATATCGATTTGATCCTGATGCTTGCTTCCCTTGGCACATGCTTTCATGTATCCCGCGTAATCACTCCAGAACTTCCAATTCTGTTGGGTGAGCGGTTCCATTACGAACGCGACCATTTGTGAGATACCGGCGCGGAAAACGCCATTGCCTAAGCTCTGCTCAGGCTCGATTACCATTTCCTTTAAGCCGAAGATCTTCATCGATTTTTACTCCTGGCAAATGCGCGTCGCAGTATGAACACATTACCCCCATTGCCTCAAGACTGAACGCTAGCGCTAAACGTTTGGAGGTGAACAGCCCGTCCGCAATTGTCCGTTTGCGCTTCTTAGTCTGAGCGCTGCGATCCCCAAGTCGCTGGTCCGAGAGGAGTAGCATCAAGCGTGGTTTCCTGAAAAATTAACCACAATAGCAGATGCGCATAACGGATAAGTTTGATCATAGGGTGTACTCCAGTAGCTTGGCATCAAAGGCGATTTAACCACTTTCCGTGACAGCGCATGCTGCACCTGAATCGTTCAGTCGTATTTTAACGACATCAAAAGAATGAAAACGCGCAAACTTGGAAACAGTCGTCTGGAAGTTTCTGCCATTGGTTTCGGCTGCATGGGGCTGAACTTCGGTTACGCTACTTCTCTCAGTAAGGCCGAGGGTATCGCGCTGATTCGGGCTGCAGTTGAGCGCGGCGTTACCTTCTTCGACACCGCCGAGATCTACGGCCCTTTCACCAATGAGGAAATGGTCGGTGAAGCGTTGAAGCCGATGCGGGACCAAGTGGTGATTGCCACAAAGTTCGGCTTTAAGATTGACCCGGAGACGAAGAAACAGGTGGGTCTCGACAGCCGCCCCGCGCACATCCGAGAGGTGTGCGACGCGTCGCTCAAGCGTCTGGGCATTGAGGTGATTGATCTCTTCTACCAGCATCGCGTCGACTCGAACGTTCCGATCGAGGAGGTAGCCGGCACGGTTAAGGACCTGATCGCCGAGGGTAAGGTCAAGCATTTCGGTCTCTCGGAGCCAGGTGCGCAGACCGTCCGCCGCGCCCATGCGGTTCAGCCGATCACGGCGCTTCAAAATGAGTATTCGCTCTGGACGCGTGGACCGGAGACCAATGGGATTCTCGACGCCTGTGAGGAATTGGGCATCGGCTTCGTGCCCTACAGCCCGCTCGGTAAAGGCTTTCTGACCGGCGCAATTAACAAAGAAACCAAACTGGGTGAGGGCGATTTCCGGAACATACTGCCACGCTTCACCCCGGAGGCGTTGGAGAAGAATCAGGCGCTCGTCGATCTGCTGAAGCGCATCGCAGGCGAGAAGAAGGCGACACCGGCACAAATCGCGCTCGCGTGGCTCCTGGCGCAGAAACCCTGGATCGTACCGATCCCCGGCACCACGAAACTCCACCGGCTCGAAGAGAACCTAGGCGCGGACGGCGTCGAGCTGAGTACCGACAACCTCGCAGAGATCAAGCGCGCAGCGGCTGAGATCGCGATTGAAGGGGAACGATATCCGGCGCACATTCTGGCCATCACTGGCCGCTGATCCGCCACCGATCAAGCCTCGTACGCCGCCGCCAAACTCATCTTTGTGAAGTTCGTCGATCAGTGCGCTGCAAGCTCCGGTGGTCGGGTTGCGGGATTCGCCGGCTTTTTTTTGCGTCCCCACTCGGCGAGCCCCTGGACAAAGACGTAGCAGACGGGAATGAGGAAAATACCGATCAGAGTCGCAATCGTCATCCCAAACACGACGGCGGTTCCCATGACACCGCGTGACGCGGCGCCAGAACCGCTCGCGAGCATCAGAGGCACGCAACCAAGGATGAATGCGAATGAAGTCATCAGAATTGGGCGCAGACGCAGTTTCGCACCTTCGAGGGCGGCCTCGACAAGGGACTTGCCCTCTTCACGCTTAAGCTTGGCGAATTCCACAATCAGGATCGCGTTTTTTGCCGCTAATCCGATCAGCATCACAAGACCGATTTGAGCGTAGACATTGTTATCGAAGTTGCGCGAAACCAATCCGATGAATGTCCCAAGGACGACGAGCGGTGTACAAAGCAGGACTGCGAACGGCAGCGTCCAGCTTTCATATTGCGCCGCGAGCAGCAGAAAAACGAACAGCATCGCCATGCCGAAGATCAACCCAGCTTCACCTTCAGATTTCTTTTGCTGAAGAGTGAGTCCCGACCACTCATAACCCATGTCGCTCGGCATGCTATTCGCTACCTCTTCAATCGCTGCGAGCGCTTGTGCTGAGCTGTAACCGGGTGCGGGCGTTCCCATGATCTCGGCCGCTAAATCAAGATTATAGCGCGAAACGAAGTTCGGCCCGCTTGTTTGCTCGACATCCACTAGCGTGTCGAGCGGCACCATATGGCCGTCCTGGTTGCGGACAAAAAATTTCCCGATCTGATCGGGCTGGTGCGTGAACTCCGGCTCTGCCTGGAGGAAAACTTTAAATACGCGACCAAAGCGCACGAAATCGTTGACGTAAAGGCCGCTCAGATATGCCTGCAACGTCTGGAAAACACTGTCAACCTTCACGCCGCAGGCTCGCGCTTTTTCCCGGTCGAGAGCGATGTTCAACTGCGGCGTCGTTGGCTGGAATGTCGTCGATAAGCGTCCGATCTCCGGCCGTTTGGATGCTTCGGCAATGAATCGCTGGACCTGCGTTGCCAAGTTTTCGGCCGAGCCTCCCGATCGATCCTGCAATTGAAACGTAAACCCCGCGACGTTTCCGTAGCCAGGTAGGGCCGGCGGGCCAAAAGCGAAGAGACGTGCTTCGGGATAAGAGGAGAATTTCTGATTCCACACTCGCGTGATCGCAGCGGCACGCAGCTCGGGCGCTTCCCGTTTTTTCCAATCGTCGAGCCCGACAAATATCAGTGCCGAATTCGACATATTCAGACCGGTGAGAATGTTAAATCCTGAGATTGCGCACACAGATCGCACGCCCTTCGTTTCCGCGACGACCTTCTCTGCTTTTTTGAGTACCTCGTCCGATCTCTGAAGCGAAGCGCCTTCCGGCAACTCAACGGCCACAAAGAGTAGGCCTTTGTCTTCGTCAGGTATAAATCCACCCGGAACTGACTTCGACAATAGCCAAATGGCACCCACCACAACCACGAGCAACAAAATCGATCGACCGGCTTTACGAACGAGAATATTCACGATCCCGCCGTAGCTGCTCGTCACCCGGTCGAACCCACGATTAAAATGACCGAAAAACCACCCTAATGGACCGCGAGCCGGTTTTGGTTTTTTTAACAGTATCGCGCAGAGGGCCGGGCTGAGCGTAAGAGCGTTAATAGCGGAGAAAATGACAGCCACTGCGACGGTAATAGCAAACTGTTGATAGAGCTGTCCGGTCACGCCACCCATGAAGGCCACAGGCATAAACACGGCGCAGAGAATGAGAGCGATCATGATGACCGGCCCCGAAACTTCCTTCATCGCTTTCACCGTCGCCTCTCGTGGGTCAAGGCCGTGTTCAAGATGATGCTGTACGGCTTCGACGACGACGATCGCGTCGTCCACCACAATTCCAATCGCCAATACGAGACCAAATAGTGTGAGGGTATTGACGCTGAAGCCGAGTAAGGGAAAGGCGATGAAGGCGCCTAGCAAAGAGACCGGCACGGTGAGCATCGGAATGATGGTTGCCCGAAAGCTCTGAAGAAAAATGTAGACCACTATTAATACGAGGATGATTGCTTCGATCAGGGTGTGCTCAATTTCATGCATCGACGCCTTAATAGGCGCCGTGAAATCAAGCGTCGTCTCGTACTTCATGTCAGGCGGGAATCGTTTTTCGCGCTCTTTGAGGATCCGCTTGATTTGGTCGGCTGCCTGTAAGGCGTTTGCACCTGGAGCGAGATAGACGCCGAGTGCCGCTGCAGGGCTCTGGTTGAGGCGTGCGCGCATCGCGTAAGTCTGCGCGCCGAGCTCAACACGAGCCACGTCTTTGATCTTTACCTGGGAGCCGTCCGAGTTGGAGCGCACGATAATTTGCTCAAACTGTCTGGGGTCGGTTAGCAAACCGATGGCGCGCACGTTGTATTGTTTTTCCTGACCGGACGGAGCGGGCTCGGCGCCGATGACGCCGGCTGGTGTTTGGGCATTCTGCTCGCGGATGGCGCTTGCGATATCTTCCGGCGTGATACCCAGCGCAGCCATTTTATTTGGTTGCAACCAGACGCGCATCGAATAGTCCTGCGCAGTGAAGTTCTTTACGTCGCCGACACCGGAAACGCGCTTGATTGCGTCGACCAGATTGATGTCCGCATAGTTACCTAGAAAGACGGCATCGTAGGTACCCTTTGGTGAATAGAGACCTAGCACCATCAGCAGGTCGGGACTGGAACGGTTGACGGTCACTCCTTCGCGCTTCACGGCGTCGGGGAGTTGGGCGGTGGCCATTGAGACGCGGTTCTGCGTATTGACCTGCATGATGTCCACATTCGTGCCAACATCGAATGTGACTTTGAGGACCATCTTGCCGTCGTTCGCGCTGAACGACTGCATATAGAGCATTTTATCAACGCCGTTGACCTCCGACTCGATAGGCGTGGCAACTGAATTCATCACCGCCTCTGCGGCTGCGCCCCGGTAATTGGCGCTCACTTCGATCAGAGTAGGGCTGACCTGGGGGTATTCTGCGATTGGAAGCCGCGATAGCGTGACCAGTCCGAGAATAACTGTAACGATTGCGATTACCATCGCGACAATCGGACGGCGGATAAAGAATTGAGCCATGGCGTGCTACTCCTTAACGGTTTCCGCATCCGCTGCGGCAGCAGCTGTGGGTGGGAGTATGGCAGGTTGGACCGTGGCGCCGTCCCGCACTTTTTGTAGGCCTTCGACGACGACCCGTTCGCCCGGCTTCAGCCCTTCCTCGATGATCCAGTCGCTGCCAATCCGGGGACCCACCGTCACTTTATGCTGCGACACTTTGTTCGCATCGTCTACCACCCAGACAAAGTTTCGGCCTTGTAACTCAAGCACCGAGCGTTGTGGGACGAGCAGTGCTCCAGTCCGTTTATCGGTTTGGACTCGTAGCCTCGCGTACTGGCCCGGGCGGAGGATATTGCCCGGATTTGCAAAAATTGCACTGATCCGGATGGTGCCGGTTTTGGGATCAACCTGCCGATCCGCCGCGAGGAAGCGTCCCTTATATGGATGGATCTTGCCGTCGGCGCGGATCAACTCGGCGCTCGCCGTACGTTGATCCAAAGGCTGGGCGAGCAACGCCGTGATCCGATCGGCGAACTCGAGATAGTCCTTCTCGCTGATCGAGAAGACAAGTTTGATCGGGTCCACTGTCGAGACGGTTGTCACCGGGACACCCGAGCTCCCGGCTGCAACATAATCACCGACACTCAGATCGGTGCGGCCGACGATTCCCGTTAGCGGTGAGCTGATCGTGGCAAATTCAAGGTTTAACTGGGCCTGATCGAGTGCCGCTTGGGCAGCTTCGACCTGAGCTTTCGCCGCCAGATTGGCTTGCACCGCATTGGTGTAATCCTGTTGGCTGCCGATTTTCTTGTTAAAAAGTTCCGACTGACGTTGCTCGTCCTGATCAGTTTTTTGCTGTCCGGCGGTTGCTTGACCTAGCTCGGCCTTCGCCTGCGCGAGCGCTGCTTCGTACGGTCTGGGATCAATCCGCAAAAGCAGGTCGCCTTGTTTCATCGTTGAACCTTCCTTGAAGGCGATCTCCTGGATATATCCTTGGACACGGGCGCGGATATCCACGTTTGCCGAACCATCCAGAGTGCCGATCCATTCTTCGATGATCGGCACGTCACGCGGCTCAATGACTTCGACAAATACCTGTGGCGGAGCCGCAACGAGCGGCGGTGTTTTCTCGCGATCGCAACCGCTAAAACCAATTGCAGCAACGAAGAAAACTGGAAGGACGAACTGGTGGGGTTTCATAAGCAGATGTGAGGCCCGGGTGTCAGTTCTATCAGACGGCGGACTAGGGTCAACGGGTTACCGCGTTGATATTTCCAGCCAATCGACTCCACAAGATTTTCCGTCCGTAGCTCTCAGCGCGGCCGAAAACAGCTTTGTAAACTTCACAGTATGGATCCTTCGCTAGCATCGTGCCAAGCGCGCTGTAGGTTCTAACGGGGCAGCCACCATGACAGATGGAAAGATAACGACACGATAGACAGTCTTCGTGCTCGATTAGATGTTTTGGCCGCTCGACAAATTCGCGCCGCGCCGGACTTTCCCGCAACATCCGCGTGAGATCGGGCTCGCGAAACATGTTCCCGAAAAAGGACTCAGGGTAGCTGGTGACCCAGCAATCGCACTGTGCGACTGTGCCCTTGGAATCCACGGAAATGAATTGGTTGGAACAGTTTTCTTTCCAGATGCAGGGCAAGCGCGCGGGCGCACCGGTGAAGTGATGGATCAAGGCATCAAACGGACCCAGTGACACGCCCGACGCATAGCCTCGCTCGATCCACACATCGAAGAGGCCAACTAAGAACTTCGCGAGCTCGTTATTGTCGAGGTGAAAGCTACCCTCTACCTCGCTGGCCGGCCCGCCCGGAAACGGCGTATTGACCTGGAAACTATCGAGACCAAGTTCATCCGCGAAATAGCGGTAAAAGGGCTCTGGTCCCGCGTCGAGACTAGCCTGGTGGAGCACTGCAATCACGCCGATTTCAATTCCCGCCGCGCGCGCTTCGTGCAGCCGTCTGGTCCAAAGTTCGGTGTAAGCTTCCGCACCGCCCTTGAACAGTTTCCGATGCACATTTGGATAATCCATCGACGTACCGAGCGAGCCACCGAACATCTTGTGCAGAACTTCGTTCCAACTGGAGGAATAGCTGATCAGATTGGTCTGAAGATAATGTCTAAACCGGCGCCCGCGGACGACGGCGGCGCTGTCCATGAGCTCGCCGGCCTCGCCAAACCATGCAGGCCCCATGATCATCGCCTCCCCGCCCTGCCAATAAATTTCGCATTCCTCGATATTTTCCTGTTCGAGGTGGTCAAGCAGGCGGCGCGTTAGTAAAGGGACGAGTACGGACGAGAGGCGGTGAGGCTCTTTGTGTTCAAAGCAATAATCGCAGGCAACGTTGCATTCCGAAGTCGGAAGGAGGATCACGCTAAACACTCGGCCACTCACGGTTTATCCTTCCCGCTCAAGTGGGGTTGTTCCTGAATACTAGCAAGGTCCCGCTCGATCTCCCCTGCAGCTGATTCGATTTTCAGGAATAGCTGTTTCACTCCTTCACAGGTGTATGGTGGGTCCGGCCATTTAAAATATCCCCTGCAGACCCGCTGCCAGGGGCAGGTCGCGCATTCGGCGTTTTGATCGATAAGACTCTTGAGGTGTTGCTCGACAAAGTCTTCGGGGGAAATCTCGAACGGCCGAAAGCCGCTCAATCGAGGCAACTTCGGGCGCCCGTCCTCATCATAGTGCAAGTACGCCGACGGATCTTCCTCAAGGATCATCCACAGGCTGCCTTCCTCGCCACAACACTTGCTCGCAAGCAATGAGTGGAAGAATTCCACGGGCGTCTCGACCATTGGTTCATGAAGGTAAAAATCTAAAGCTTCCATGAGTTCGGCCAGCACCTCGGGCGTTGGTTGACCAGGCAGGACTCGAACTGGGAGCCGTAAGGACGCAGCCAGCTTAATTGCCTTCAAAAAACCGGGCGCGGCCGGCATCGTAACGCGGATATCATGCTTTGCGTAAACATCCACCAATCTGTAGAGATCAGAGAACTCCGAAGCGGGGTCGGAAAGGACGACGTCGAGCGGGATCCGAGAGGTGCCAGACGCGGCCTGCGCCCAAGCGTAGGGATCACTTATCAATCCTTCGATTTGGATCCACTGCAGACCAAGAGGAGCTCCTCTCAGCCAGCGGGAGAGTTCGTCTCGACTTCGGGCCAGCGCAACGAAAAGACGATCGCCTTGTTCTTCCGCCAAGGCCGTCGGCAGGAACTTGAGAGTTTGATGGAGTTCCTGCGGCACGCCAAGATTCCGTGGAGTTTATTGTTACCAGCGGTTAACCCAGGCACCGCCACCGCCGTAGGCTCTGCGGTTTACCCACGCACCGCCTCCACCACCATGACCGTTGATCCAACCTCCGCCACCTCCGTAGCGCCGACCGTTGATCCAACCACCACCGCCGCCGTAGCCTCGTCGGTTGATCCATGCACCGGCTTCCGCGTCTGGCGGCGCAGCGAGCCACGCACCTCCAAAGACCGCCGCAGCAATTGCCGCACCGGACCATTTTCCCATGCTCTGAAGGAACAGACGGCGACCTAAGAGCCCTGATTTTTCATCGGTGACAGCCGGTTCATTCGATTGTTCATCATTCATAAGCTAGAAATCCGATGGCCGGTTATGAAGTTGCTTTTGTTCCTTGGTTTGAAGCGCCTGTCAGCGTCGAAAAATGCATCGCCGCGATCAACCACTTGCCTTCGTTTTTCGTGACAGTCAGAGAGAGGTTGAGGGGAAACGCGATCTCTTTCCCATCCTTTTTTCCGTTGACGTTCCCGGCCGTCATCATCCAGCCCATCTCCGAGGTCACACCACCAATTCTGAATTGGTATTCAAATTTTTGTTCCCCCTTGTCAAAACCCTCAAAAAAGTGCTCGTAAGCCACTTTGATCTCAGCCGGTCCCGACCAGATTTCTCCGGGTCCGGAGCCCATGATCGCGGCTTTATTTGTTAGGCATGCCATGATGCCACTGAGGTCATGGTTAGTGAAAGCTTCGTCGTGCGCTCGCAGTAGTGCGCGAATCTGAGCTAAATCCGGATTAGCTCCGTCGGCCGATTCGGCCTCTGCCTGGGACGCGACCGCGACTCCGGCCGCAATGGTGGCAATTCCGGCCATGGCTTCTCTTCGGTTCATTGATCAACTCCTTTGGTATTCGGGGGCTCGGTTTGATTCGACTTGTGGTTGTCTTGCTACAGAGTTTGCCACTTGGACGGGGGCGAAAGACAGATCAAAGTTAAACTTTGTTCGACGTCTTATCCGAAAGCACGATGAATGCTAATAAAATTGCTGCGAGCCAAACTCACATTGCTTTTCCGACGAAATGAAATAAACCACAGAGGCGACGGAGCCCAGGCTGCGTCGTAAGTGAATGAGAAAGTAAACAAGACGATGCCATACGCCTCCCTAGTTGTCATCTTCATTGCCTCGCTCCTCGCGGCCTCGGTCACTGATGCTGCGGCGGACTTTACCAAAGGCCGTCCGGTTAAGCCCTTTACGTCGGCGCTCAAGCCTGGCGATTACGTTTGGAATCCCGAAGTCTCGCCGGCCGGACCGGTGGTCGTGTTCATAAGTCTGCCGGAGCAAATAGCGTACGTATATCGCAACGGTGTCCGCATCGGACGATCGACCGTGAGCTCTGGTAAGCCGGGTAAGGCAACGCCGACAGGAGTTTTCACGGTTCTGCAAAAGAAAGTGGATCACGAATCGAGTATTTACAAAGGGGCTAAGATGCCCCACATGCAGCGGTTGACCTGGACCGGTATTGCGCTCCACGCCGGGCAATTGCCAGGCTATCCGGCTTCGGCGGGTTGCGTGCGGTTGCCGGTGGATTTCGCTGCGAAACTTTACAGGGTCACGACTCTCGGCACGACGGTAATCATTGCAGATAATCGCTCCACGCCTTCGCAATCGACACAGCCGGGATTGCTCTTTTCGGGGAAGACCGGAGCGACGCAATCAGGCAACTTAGTCTGGGCCCCGCAAACGGCACCCAAGGGACCGGTATCAATTATCGTGAGCGGTGCGGATCGCGCGGTCTACGTTTATCGCAATGGCGTCGAGATCGGACGCGCACCGGTCGGCGGCATCGAACGGTTATCCGGTTCGTACGCTTATTCCGCGCTGGCGACGGTGGATGTGACCGGGCGCCGGGATTGGATTTCCATTGCCAGCAGCGGCAACCGTCCTCCAAATCTGAAAGACCTCGCGAAGAAAGTCGCGATAGCGCCCGATTTTCTGGCTGACGTACGTGCTCTCATCACTCCAGGCACAACGCTCGTGCTCACTGACGCGCCAGTTAACGGACGCACGCGCAGCGCTCGTGGCTTCAATATCCTCACCGATTGAAACACGACTTTTGCGTTTACGATTGGGCAGGGCGACTCGTTATATAATAACATTACTACAAAAAGTTCTAAGTGTAGAATCAACATTCAATGCGTACACGCGGTCATAAGACGCGGAGCTAATGGCGCGAAGATCCATTCGGGTCACGTTAATATAGCAACGAATGCTGCAATGAAATTAGTTCGTGCGCTGTACGGCGCGCGTCGGTTCGCGGTTGACCGGCTCGACCCATTCGGTCGACAGCGTCACCCAGGCACGTTGGCGGATGTCGGCCGATGATGCGCCCAGCCTCACCTCGAACCTGCCGGCTTCTGCGACCCATGCGCGGCGCACATCGTCGTACGCGGCGAATGCGCGCATGTCCAACGTCAGGCTCACCCTCTGCGTCTGCCCGGGTTGCAGCCTGACCTTGGCGAAGGCCTTCAGCTCCTGCGGCGGTCGGACCAGAGTGCTGGCTTCGTCGTGTACATAAAGCTGCACCACCTCACTGCCGGTGCGCGTGCCGGTATTGCACACCGTCAGTATGACGTTCAGCTTCTCGCCGGGCTGCAGTGTAGAACGATCAAGGGCCAGGCCGTCGTGCGCGAAGGTGCTGTATGAGAGCCCATGGCCGAACGCAAACTGCGGCGTGATGCCGTGTGCCTCATGGTGGCGATAGCCGATCAACAGGCCCTCACCATAAGCGACATGGCCGTTGACGCCAGGGTATTGACGAGCGTCGCCAAAGGCCACGGTGTCTTTGATACGCAGCGGCCAGGTCTGAGGCAGCCGGCCGCCTGGATCGACAGCGCCGAGCAGCACGTCGGCGATTGCGTTGCCGCATTCCTGGCCCGGGTACCAGATCTGTAGCACCGCAGGCACTGCATCCAGCCAAGGTAGCAGCAGCGGCGAGCCGCTTTGCAGCACAACCACGGCCCGCGGGTTGGCCTCGGCCACGCGAGCTATCAGTTCGTTCTGACGATGCGGCAGCTCGATTCCAGGGCGATCCAGACCTTCGCTGTCCCACTCGGCGTTGAGGCCGGCAAAGACAATGGCCAAGTCGGCGGCGCGCGAGGCCTCGACCGCCGAGGCGATGTCGAGCTCGCCGAGCACCCGCGCCGCGCCAATGCGCAACACCGCGAAGTTTTCCGGGGCGTCCCCGGCTGGCACAACCGAGCTGAATTCGACCACCAGCTCGACGATCTCGCCGGCACGTAGGTCACGGCGGTGGACCACCTCGTTGCAACCAAAGGTGAAGTATGTGTCCCCACGCTCCCAGCCGGTCCAGGCATCTAGTACCGGTTCTCCGTTTAGCCTCGCGCGGCTGACTCCGGCAGAGATCAGCGAGAAGGCGTGTTCGCCGTCGGCATCCGCGACGTAGTGCAGCGTCGTACGCGCCGAGAATGCGGCTGGGTTAACTCCGGCCGGTGCAGTTCCTATCCATTGCACCTCGCTGTTGGGAACGATTTGGGTCGCGACCACTGACCCGCTCAGGTCGCTACTGGCGAACAGTTCCAGCGTCATCGGCTGAGACAGCACCGGCGTGTAGCGGTTCAGGTCGGCCCCTGCGTGGTGAACAAAGTGGACACCCGGGCAGGCTGCGCGCAGTGCGTCGGCTGGCGCCACGCGGTAATGGGCATTCACATTGGCGCTTCCGCCGCCCATGATTTGCGGCAGGGTCGCGGCGCGACCGATCAGCGCCACGGTCTGGCCAGGTTGCGGGTTTAACGGCAGAGCGTCTGATTCGTTCTTCAGCAGGACCGCACCTTCGGCGCCGAGCCGGCGGATCAGCGCGCGGTGAGCGGGAAGGTCGGCGGCCCGTTCGTTCGGAATTACCGGGTCGGCAAAGCTGCCCAGGCGATCGGCAAGTTGCAGCACACGACGGGCGCAGGTACGCACCGCGTCTGCGGCCAAGCGGCCGTCGCGCACGGCGACCACCAGCTTGTCGCCGCGCTCGCGCGCCGGGCCAGGCATCTCCAAGTCGCAGCCAGCGAGCACGCTTTGCATGGTGTCGTGCTTGGCCATCCAGTCAGACATCACAAGGCCATCGAAGCCCCACTCCTCGCGCAGCACCTGGGTGACGAGGTGGTAGTGATCAGCCATGAAAATGCCGTCGAGGCGATTATAACCGGTCATCACAGCCATTACGCTGGTTTCCTTGACGGCGCGCTCGAAAGGCAGCAGGTAGAGCTCACGCAGGGCGCGCTCGGGGATTTCCGAACTTATGCTCATGCGTTGATGTTCGCTCTCGTTGCCGACGTAGTGCTTGATCGTCGCCGCCACGCCAGTCGACTGCAGGCCGCGCACAAAGGCCACGGCCAATTCGGACGACAGCCATGGATCTTCTGAGTAACACTCGAAATTGCGGCCGTTGTAGACCGTGCGCTGCAGGTTGACGGTGGGCGCGAGCAGCACCCGTGCGCCTTTGAGCTTGGCCTCGGCGCCAAGCGCAGCGCCGGCTTGTTCGATCAGCGCCGGATTCCAAGTGGCGCCCAGCGCAATGCCCGCAGGAAAGCAGGCGGTGCTCGGCCCGTCCTTGAAGATACCACCACGCGCGCCGTTCGGACCATCAGTGACCTTGAATGCCGGCACACCTAGACGCGGGATCGGCACGGTGGTCCAGAAGTCGGCGCCCGTGAGCAGACTGACCTGCTCTTCGAGCGTCATCTTATCTAGTAGTTCTTCGATCTGCATTCTGTTCATAAAGTTGCTGCGGAGTTATTAGGCAAAGCTTCGCGACGGCCCACAAGATTGGCTCGCCAACTCGCGGGTAAAATCTCGGATCGTTATGCAAATATGAGATAAAAATCTTGTCATCTCTTTAGGAATTTACGTCCGGAAAATGGGGGCTTCGGCTTGATAGACGTTTCTTGGTCAGAGCGATTAGTATCGAATCCTCTCCATATCATCGATCAAAATTTTCTGGCCATGACGGTCATAGAGTTCGCGTCTGGGAGGAACGTTGAGAGGAAATGTTATAAGTTAAGACGCGACCCTTCGGTGGCGCTTTAAAGAATATCGATATAAATTGTTGTAAACTAAGACGCGACGCTCGCGTTTTATTCACATCGAATTAATCATTAAATCGGCGTGCATACCCTTTCGGGCTATTGAAATCGATGGTCAGAACGACTAAATTGCGTTAGAAGAGGAGGCTTCGTTTATGTTGCGACGAAAGTTCAACCAGGTTCGAAGTGATCCAAGAAAGCTGGGCCGATATCAGGCTGGAAATCCATTGTGGCCACTTGAGGAGTTGCACGACCTCGACAAACCGCCATTTGTTGCCGATCCGGAATTCACTGCATTTAAAATCGACGCTCTTCCTCAAGGCGATCCGGCACTGCCAGGTGACGCTATGCAAGTTCGCGCGTCAAAACACCGGCGCTCGCGTATCTTTCAAAGAGAATATCCAATCCCAGAGTTAGTCGCAGGACTACCTTGGCGCTTCGTTCCGCACGTTGCACGCCCCATCGTGCCCGAAGTAGAGTTTGCTCCATTGGATTTGCTCTACATCAAGCGATAACGCATCCGCACGCTGAAAACGCTGCAAGGTTTATGTGGCGCTTTTTATTTCAAATCCTAAAAGCGTCTTGTTGAGCGTGTTCGCATCGACGCATGCCGCCGCGGGTTGCCCTTCGGAACCTGCTCGTCAATGCAGTCTTCAGCAGCCTGTTATTCTCATTTAACTCGGTTTGGAAATGGGCCATATTTTTGGCTTGAGACATTTGCTCTCGATCCCCAACCGTTAGGAGGCTGCATGTCGGTCAAGACGCAAAACGAAAACGCAGAAACAATTGAGAAAGTTGCGGCGCTGCTTCAAAGCAGAGCGGGGGAGGGGGGTAACCAGGCAGAGACGTTCGTTCGCCGGTATTACAGCCAAGTGGATCCGGAAGACCTCTCCGAGCGCAGCCCTTCAAATCTCTGCGGCGCTGCGTTGGCACACCTGAATTTCATCAAAGAATTCAAGTCCGGCGCACCAAAGCTGCGAGTTTACAATCCGCAAACGGACAGAGACGGATGGGACTCAACGCATACGGTTATCGAGATCGTCAACGATAACATGCCTTTTCTGGTGGACTCGGTGACGATGGAGGTTAACCGCCAAGGGCTGACTCTCCATCTGATCATTTATCCGGTGATCAGGACGCATCGGGACGCGAATGGCCTTCTGAGTGAAATTCTGCCCTGGGAAGCTGGCGAGCGCGGGGCTTCGGAGTCGTTAATGCATGTCGAAGTTGACCGGCAAACCAATCCCGAAAAGCTGATTGACCTGGAAGCAGGGCTTTCGCGCGTTCTCGCCGATGTGCGCAAAGCGGTTGAGGATTACCCGAAAATGAGGGGCAACTTGGATCGCATTGTCGGCGATCTCAGAAAGCCCTATCCCGAAGCGCTCAATCCCGAAGTAGTTGATGAGGAGAAGGACTTTTTGCAATGGCTCAAGGAGGGGCACTTTACTTTTTTGGGTTATCGCGATTACGACTTGGTTACTGAACGTGGCGAAGACGTTTTGCGCGTCGTGCCCGGTTCAGGCCTTGGCATTTTGCGTGAAACAGGCAAGACCCAGATTTCAAAAAGTTTTGCCATGGCGACCGCGGAAGTAAGGAAGCTCGCACGCGCTCCCCAACTTTTGGTGATTACCAAGGCGAATTCGCGTGCCACGGTGCACCGTGCCGGATATCTCGATTACGTAGGTGTAAAGCGATTCGACGCCACAGGCCGGGTCTTGGGCGAGCAGCGCTTTTTGGGGCTCTATACTTCCACCGCCTATCATCGACGTCCTGAGGAGATCCCGGTGCTGCGCCGTAAGTGGACAAATGTCGTGGCGCGCGCAGGGTTTGATCCCAACGGTCACTTGGGAAAAGCGCTGGTGGCGATCCTGGAAGCGAACCCGTTCGACGACCTCCTCCAAATACGGGAGGACGAGTTATTCGAGAACGCAATGGGGATGCTCCGGCTCGGCGAGCGCCAGCGTACACGGCTTTTTGTGTGGAGTGACGTTTATGGCCGCTTCGTCTCGTGCCTGATCTATGTGCCGCGTGAAAAGCACAGCGCCGAGTTGAGCGAGCGATTCCGGCAGATACTGATGCAGGCGGTCAATGGCATCAGCTCGGAGTCAACCGTAACTCTGTCTGAGTCGATCCTGGCACGGGTGCAGATCATCTTTCGCACTAAGCCGGGAAGCGTGCCTGATTTCGACGTTCGCGAGATCGAGAAGCAGATCGTCAAGGCGGCACGCGGTTGGCAGGATGACATTCGGGACGCGCTCGAAGTTCATTTCGGCGAGGAAAGAGCCAACCAGCTCTATCGTCGTTTCGAGCACGCGTTTCCTGCAGGCTATCGCGAGGAACGTTCAGCCAGAGAAGCGGTTGTCGACGCCGAGATCATCGATACTCTCGGAGCGGAGAAAAAACTTGCGATGAATCTTTACGCAGGGAACCAGGGGAGCGCCACTCCTTTGCGCCTGAAAGTTTTCCACTCAGGAGAGCCGATCCCCCTCTCTTCAAGCCTGCCCATGCTCGAACATATGGGCGTCAAAGTGCTTGAACAGCTCGAGTACAAGGTGGAACCGGAAGGAAGACCCCGGTTTATCTGCATGATTTCGGCATGAGTCACCCAGGAGCCGGTAAGCTCGATGTTAGCCAGGTAAAAATAGCGTTCGAGGAAGCATTCGCGCGTGCCTGGTCCGGCGAAATTGAAAATGACGACTTCAATCAGCTGGTGCTGCGGGCAAATCTCGGCTGGCGCGAAGTCACAATATTGCGGGCTTACAGCAAATACCTGCGGCAGACTGGGTTTACTTTCAGCCAGGCGTATATGGAACAGGCGCTGTCCGCAAACCCCGCAATATCGAATAGACTGGTCGAACTGTTTATTGCGCGTTTCGATCCTGCGAGCACCGCTGAAGCTGGGGTCAAAATCCTGATGTTGACGGACGAATTTGAAAATGCTCTTGACTCGGTCGCAAGTCTGGATGAAGACCGGATTATCCGGCGTTTTCTCGCTCTGATCAGGGCGACGCTCCGCACCAATTATTTCCAGAAGGACGCCTCCGGCGCGAACAAGGTTTACTTCTCCTTTAAACTTAATCCGGCCCTTATCCCGGGGCTGCCCGAACCTAAGCCCGTGTTCGAGATTTACGTGTACTCGCCGCGCGTTGAGGGAGTGCATCTAAGAGGCGGAAAAGTAGCCCGCGGAGGATTGCGCTGGTCCGACCGCATGGAAGATTTTCGTACCGAAGTCCTTGGTCTTATGAAAGCGCAGATGGTCAAGAACACCGTGATCGTCCCGGTTGGCTCGAAGGGAGGATTCGTGGTGAAGCGGCCTCCCGCCGAGCGCGAAGCTTTCATGAAAGAAGGGATTGCATGCTACCAGATTTTCCTGCGGGGACTGCTGGATTTGACGGACAACCTTCTTGCCGGCGAGGTTATTCCACCAAAAGATTCGGTGTGTTACGATGACGACGACCCCTACCTGGTGGTCGCCGCGGACAAAGGTACGGCGAGCTTCTCCGATATAGCGAACGGCGTTTCAAAGGAATACGGATTCTGGCTCGACGATGCGTTTGCCTCTGGCGGCTCCATCGGCTACGACCATAAGAAGATGGGAATCACCGCGCGCGGCGCGTGGGAATCGGTAAAGCGGCACTTCCGCGAACTGGGGATCAATACTCAGACTACAGATTTTACCGTAATCGGAATCGGCGACATGTCGGGCGACGTGTTCGGAAACGGAATGTTGCTCTCCCGTCACGTCAAACTTGTTGGTGCTTTTGATCACCGCCATGTTTTTCTCGACCCTGATCCCGATCCGGAAGCAAGCTTCAAAGAGCGCGAGCGGTTGTTCAACCTCCCTCGCTCTTCGTGGGCTGACTATAATTCAAAGCTAATATCGAAAGGGGGCGGCGTTTACCCCCGCAGTGCGAAATCGATTTCGCTTACCCCTGAGGTTAAGAAGGTTTTGGGAGTTGCGGTTAACTTGCTCAGCCCGACCGACCTGATCCGGGCAATGCTCAAGGCGCCTGTGGATCTGCTTTATAATGGTGGAATCGGCACCTATGTGAAGGCATCTCAAGAGGCCCACGCGGAAGCGAGCGACCGCGCCAATGACGCAATCAGAGTAAACGGCAAAGATCTTCGATGCAGCGTGGCCGTGGAAGGCGGAAATCTCGGGTTTACTCAGCTCGGGCGGATCGAATACGCGCTTAACGGCGGCAAGATTAACACTGACGCAATTGACAATTCCGCAGGTGTGGACTGCTCGGACCATGAGGTTAACATCAAGATACTCCTCAATGCAGTCGTCGCAGAAGGACGCATGAGCGAGTCGGACCGCAATCGGCTTCTCGCGGATATGACCGATGAGGTCGGTGCGCTGGTTCTACGCGACAACTATTTCCAGGCCCAATCTTTGAGCGTGCGAAAAAGCATGCCGCTCGACTCCCAATTGCGCTTCATCAAATATCTGGAAAAGGCTGGAAGGCTCAACCGCGAAATCGAATTTCTGCCCTCTGACGAGGAAATGACTGCGCGCAAGGTGGCAAATACCGGACTAACTTCGCCCGAACGCGCGGTGCTCCTCGCGTACAGCAAGATCACGCTCTACGATGAATTGCTGGCGTCCAGCCTGCCAAGCGATCCCTACATCGCCACCGCACTAGCGCGCTACTTTCCTGCGCCGCTTCGCGAGCGCTATCGCGAGCATATGGAGCGTCATCCACTCAAACATGAAATCATCGCGACGCATATCACTAACGAAATGATCAATCGGGTTGGCAGCACATATGTGCACCGCATGCAGGAGGAGACCGGTGCGCGGGCACCGGATGTGGTGTGGGCTTATTTACTCACGCGCGAAATATTCGATTTTAGCTCCTTTTGGAGAGCGCTGGAATCTCTCGACGACGTAGTGCCGCATGCAGTCCAGTCCGAAATGCTGATCGATTCCGAAAGGTTGATCGCGAGTGCAACCTTGTGGTTCCTGCGTTATCGGAACTTGAAAGATGACATTGCGAAAACCGTCGAGCAATTTGCCGGCGGGGTCAAAACGCTCGCAGCGGGTCTCAACAGATTTTTGTCTGCAGACCTTAGCGACGCCGTCAGGCAGGCAGCGCAACGCTTGACCCAAAACAAAGTTCCAAACGATCTCGCTATGCGTCTGGCAAGTTTCGATTTGTTATACTCCGCGCTCGATATCGTTGAGATTGCTAGGCAAGCGGATCGCAGCGTCGAGGAAGTGGCCGCGATCTATTTTCGCCTGGACGGGAAATTGGAACTTTCCTGGCTGCGCAGGCAGATCAGCAACTTGCTTTCGGATTCCCACTGGCAAACGCTCGCAAAAGCGGGGCTTACAGACGATGTCGCCTCCCTGCAAAGAGAGCTTACCGCCCTGGTGCTGCAACTTACCCGGCGAATAAAAGCGCCGGACGCGCTTGTTAAGGAGTGGGAAGTGCAAAACCAGAGCGCACTGGAACGCAGTCAGCAGATGCTCGCCGAACTGAAATCCGCCGGGACCCTTGATCTTTCAATGCTGTCCGTTGTGTTGCGGGAGCTGAGAAATCTGACCTGATCACCTTTTATGCTTTGCCGGAAGCGAGGCAAAGTACACTATCGAATCGGTAATTCCCTCGTCGCATTGAGCGACCAAAATTTCATAGTTGTTGTACGATGATTTGACGGTTAACTATTTTGGAGAGCACCCCGAGGCTGATACTCGAGCGGTTCAATTCGCAAATGAGTTAGTCGAACGATACGATCTTAATGATGATGAGGTACCGCCTAGCTGTGTTCTTCACACTACAATGTTTTGGAAAGCTTGTTTTTTTTTGCGAGGATTTCGCCTGGTTGCGTTATGGTCGTCTGCGCGGAATGGGCTCCAAGGTATCGTAGGCATTCTGCCACACTGGATATGGAACTTCCAAGCGGGCAATACCTGGGCCTCTGTCCCGCTCTGCGCGGGACTGCAGCCCAGGCTTAAATCCAACACGCCTTCGGCGCTCAGGAAACCTTTATTAGAATCAAGATTAGGCAAAGCGGATAGGTCGCATCCTAACTAACAACCATTTATACTATGGTTTTGGCCTACGCAGAATGTTAAACGTCGGCGTGAATTTGGATAGCGCATAGTATGGGCAATCTGCCCAAGCGCCGAAGGCGTTGCTACATCTAATAATGGGGTGACGCGAAGCAGAGCCCCAGGATCGATTATTTCTGTGAGAGGAGCGCTGAAGACGCGGCCCGAAAGGATGTATTAATTATAATATTCGCACCGTTCCGAAACGGGCATTTATCCCTGCGGTTTGTGCTTGCCGTACGCGATGGCAATAGATACCGTGCCGCTGTGAGCAACCTCCCCACACCCGAGCAGCTCATCATCGTCCCACCCGGTGGCGGTGAAACTGTGCACGCCTTCGGCACAGAGATTATCTTCCACATCACCGGCAAACAGAACGGAGGGCGCAGCGCGGTGGGCACGAGTATCGTCATGCCGCACAATCCTGGCCCGCCTCCACACTACCGCGAGCGCGAGGACGAAATATTCTTCGTGCAGGAGGGACGCATGGCGTTCCTTGTCGACGGGACGTGGCAGGAGGTACCGGAATGCTCAACTGTTCTAGCGCCGAAAATGTCGGTACATTCACTCAAGAATGTAGGTGACGCGCCGGCGCGCGTCCTTATAACGATGGTGCCGGCAGGCTTCGAGGTTTTCTACGCGCGATGCGCCGAGGTATTCGCCAAGCCCGGCGCCCCCGACTTGGCCCGGATCGTGGAAATCAGTACGGAACATGGGATTCATTACGTCAAGATTCCGGGAACAAACGATGTACTCGAACCGTTGATCGCCTAAGGCGGAGAGACGGAGAACTCTTGTAGTCTTCGAGCGCTGCCGACAAGTGCAGAGGACGGAAGAGATTTTGAATCTAGATCTTCGACGAGCCTAAAGTTGCGGCGAAGCCTTTGCCGATTGCCGCAATTCGATAGACTAGGCTGCAGCGCTTACTCAAGGACGCCTTTCAACCCGAACATTTGGAGCGCAGTCTGACTCGTGTATGTTCTCGTAGATGCGATACTTGGTCAAAGCTCGAGTGAAACCTGGACGGGGGAAGGATCTGCTCCGCTCGATCCGCGATCAATCCCTCGGGCACGGCTCCATCGCCGGAGACGAATATCTCTGCGATATGAAACTCGCGCGCCTGGACGACGATGGAACAGTTCGTTGGGTAGAAGTCTGTTACTGTTCAACTCCGCTGGCTGAAGAACGTCCCTATTGGGAAGAATACTTCGAGTTGCTGTCCGTCAAAGATGCCCACGCACGGCGGAATTGCCGTGACTTGAACGGCACCGAGCCGTGGGCTTGTTCCGAATGCGACTGCACCCGCAAACTGGAGGCAAAGCTGCAATGCCGCGGCAAACCCTTCGTAGAGTCGCTGAATAGCAAACCGCAAGATTAACTCTTCTCTGATTCTGGTACCGATTGACCCATCGAATACACTTGGCTAAACAGCCTCGAGTGCCCTACCATTGTCCAAGACTCTGCTGACAGTTTCTTCTATTTTCAGACCACCTATTTAACTGGAGATCGAGGCCTCTCTGTGACTAGTTTTTCAGAAGCTGTCTTAGACAGGGGTGCGATGATTAGCTATGCCAGAAATAAAAGAAGGGTCGTTTGAGCTTGACCTGGGACTTATCAAGCTTGGCGCGAAACTGAGCGAGGATGATCGGCAGTGCGCCTGGGAACTATATACCGAAATTGTCACCCGGGTCGCGGTTATCGGGAAGCAGCGCGATCCGACTTGCGAGGATTTCAGCGGGGAACTCTATGTTGAGAGCCTGGACTCTCTATATAACTTCTTCAGGGAGTGTCGCGGTATAATGCGCAAGTTTCCGGTCGGAAAGTTTAAGGAATCTAAGCAGGAACATCTCGGTGTCCTGATCAATCGCATACTCAACGATCTCTTTCGACCGTTCCTTGAAAAATGGAACGGATCGTTTCGCGGGTGGTGGGTCACGGCAAAAGATGGGAAAGGGTCGCCGTATGAGATTCAGAATCAATTCCCCTCGTTGGGCCAGTTCACCATCGACTGGCGAGATCTCCGCCGCGTCATGCGAAAGGTTGAAGAGACTCTTAGGAATGAATACAAACTTATCCCTCTTGAGTAGCTGGCTTGGTCAATCGACATCCGTCAGAAATTTCGCTTTTATTTGGACTGTCGACTGAACGCATCATGTTAGGGGCGCCGCGAGCCCGAAAAGAGCGTGATTGGAGCCCATGGCTGGCATCTACGACATCTTCTTTAGTTATCGCCGGCATGACCTTCCTCGAGTCCAACCGTTGCATGAGGCCCTGACATCTGCCGGCTTGCGCGTTTTCAGGGATGAGACTGCTATCGACGAAGGCGCTTCAATCACGCGCGAAATCCGGGAAGGGATCGCCGCCTCAAAGCTCCTGGTGGCTTTCTATTCAAGAACCTATTCCTTGAGCGGTGCCTGCCAGGAGGAGATTGTTTCGGCCTGGCTGGCAGCACAACACGCCAAGGAACCTCCCCAGGACCGGGTCCGCATCATCAATCCCGAACCTGCCTTTGATCATATCCCGGCCCCGCTTCGCGACCTCAAAGCGCACGCCCTCCCGAAGGACCCGGCCGGGTTGGCGGAATTGGTGAGCGTAATGCAGACTCGCGCAGCCTCACTTGATGGCGCGCTCGCCGCGGCTGCGCGACAGCCTTTGCCCGGATATCACGGTATGGTTCCGGTCTCTGCGCCGCACTTCATTGGCCGCGTTCATGAACTTTGGGAGCTCCATGCAAACTGACCGCCAATCGCATTGGCCTCATCAGCGGCGCGTACGGTCAGAGCGCCGCGCAGGTGCGAGGCCTCGGCGGAAATGGAAAAACGTTGCTGGCACGAGAATATGCCCTTCGGTTTGGTCCGGCTTTTCCAGGCGGGGTGTTTTGGATCAATGCGTATGGCAATGACGATAGTCGCGGGTCGCTGAATGGAGAAAGTCGGCTAGCCGTGCGTCAAGATCAGCTCAGGCACTTTGCAATGGATTTAGGGGTAGCGCTTGAGGGGCTCAAACCGGAGGAGATCGAGGCGGCTTTCTGGCGCCAGATAGACGTACGCGGTTTAGATTGTTTATTCATCGTCGACGATGTGCCCTCTGATATAACCGCATACGATCTTCAGCGGTTTTGGTTTGCGCGGGGGACAAACGCTTCGACCCTGATCACTACCCGCAGCCGCGAATACGGTGCGTTCGGCCATCAGCTCGACTTGGAAGTGTTGTCGCCAGAGGAAGCAGTGACGCTTCTGACTCGTGGACACCGCATCAAAGACACTGCGGAGGGCGTAGCTGCCCAACAACTCACGGAGGCGTTGGGCTACCATCCGTTAGGCGTGGAAGTGGCTGGGAGTTACTTGGCCAGAGGCGTCCAGTCGTTACAGGAGTATTTGCGCGAATTGGGCCAATCGCAGCAGCACGAGCCGTTAGAGTACGGCGCCCTGTTGAAGGAAAGCCTGCCGACCGGTCACGACCGTAGCATCACTCGAACCTTTCTTAAGAGCATCCAAGCGCTCGGGAAGGAAGGGCAGGAATTTCTGTGTCTCGCCTCTTTGCTGGCCGTTGCGCCCATTTCAAGTGGTTTTATCCACGAGGTATTTGAGGCTGTTAACGTGAAGAAGGGCGTTCGGGAGACCGTCCTGGAAGCCATGGATCAGGCCGATTCCTTGAGTCTGTGCGAGAAGGTGGAGCGCGATAGCCGGCGTGTTCACACTCTGATCAGCCGAGTGGTGCGATCTGCATTCCGTAATGATGATCGCCTCAAGCAGCTGAAAAATGCGGCCGTAAGAGTACTTTGCCGGCGGCTCAGCGTGGCAGGTGACATTCGTGAGCACACCCGAATTGAAAACGAAGTGACGCACGCCCGGCATCTGACCTCGTTCACCTGGACCAATCAACAAGAGGTGAACTTAGCCACCTGGATCGCCCGCCACGATTTCGTGCGGGGCCAGTATACCGGATCGCGCAAGCTAGAGGAGCGAGTACTCGGGGCCAGGGTTGAGCTACTAGGTAAGGAGCACCCGGAGACACTGGCAGCGATGAACAACCTGGCTCTGACGCTTTACTCGCAAGGCGAACTGGGCGAAGCGCACAAGCTCCAAGAGCAGGTTTTGGAAGCCAGCGTTCGGGTTCTTGGTAAGGAGCACCCTGAGGCATTGAAAGCGACGAACAACCTGGCCCAAACGCTGGGAGCACAAGGCGAACTGGCCGGGGCGCGCAAGCTCCAAGAGCAAGTGCTCGAGGCCAGTGTTCGGTTACTAGGTAAGGAGCATCGCGAGACATTAAAAGCGGCGAACAACCTGGCCGTGACGCTGTATGCGCAAGGCGAACTGGCTGAAGCACGCAGGCTCCAGGAGCAAGTATTCGAGGCCAGGGTTTGGGTTCTTGGTAAGGAGCACCCGGACACACTGGCGGCGATGCTCAACCTGGGCGCGGTACTTAACGCTCAAGGCGAATGGGCCGGAGCGCGCAAGCTAGAGGAGCAAGTGCTCGAGGCTATGGTTCGGCTCCTTGGTAAGGAGCACCCGGACACGCTGCGAGCCATGAGCAATCTGGCCCTGCCGCTCTTCGCGCAAGGCGAAATGGCTGCAGCGCGCAAGCTAGTGGAGCACGTTTTCGAGGTCAGGCTTCAGCTTCTTGGCAAGCAGCACCCGGACACACTGACAGCGATGAATAACCTGGCTCAGGCGCTGAAAGCGCAAGGCGAACCGGCCCGAGCGCGCGAGCTACAGACGCAAGTGTTCGAGGCCAGGGTTCGGGTCCTTGGTAAGGAACATCCGGACACACTTAGAGCGATGAATAACCTGGCCGCAACGCTGTGCGAGCAAGGCGAACCGGCCGGAGCGGGCAAGCTTCAAGAGCAAGTGCTCGAGGCCAGGGTGCGGCTTCTTGGCCAGGAGCACCCGGACACACTGATAGCGATGAACAACCTGGCCCAGACGCTGAAAGCGCTAGGCGAGCAGCGCCAGGCGCGCAAACTCCAAGAGCAGGCGCTCGAGGCCATGGTTCGGGTCATGGGTAAGGAGCATCCAGACACACTGATAGCGATGAACAACCTGGCTGAGATGACGAAAACACAATGAAAACGCTGTTGGTGGCGGTTCCAAGGTGAGTTCGAGCTACAGAGCCATAAGCTGAGAAGGAAATTCCGACGCGCTTTCAGCAACAACAACCCGGTGCGCGGGTTTTTTTTCTCATAAGGCGTACCAGAGTAACGCCTTTTGAGCGCTAGCCCGGATATTTCATCATGAGGGCAAAAAAGTAGCGAAGCCTTTTATATAACCTGTTAGGATCGAATCGCTTACAAACGAACCGACAGGAGACTTCGCTAATGACAGAATGTAATGAGCTAGGCTTCGAATTACCAGGCTTTAGTGGGAGAAAGATTGAAGGCAATTTTGAAGGTGGAAGCATCAGCAGCGATGGGGGCTTAATGTTGCTGCGCCAGGTGGATCGATTCATGGGCTTAACCCAGGACTTGGCACGACACTTACCCGATAAGCGCGATCCGGATAAGATCGAACATTCTCTGCAGAGCATGCTGGCGCAGCGGATCTACGGCTTGGCGCTTGGCTACGAAGATCTCAACGATCAGGACTCTTTGCGCAAGGATCTGCTCTGGCAGAGTGCAGCTGACCGAACCGAAGAACTGGCCAGTTCTTCGACACTGTGCCGCTTGGAGAATCGGGCTGGGCGCAAGGAGGCATGGCTGATGCAGGAGATACTCTTTGAAAAGTTCCTCACCAGCTTCGAGTCTGCTCCCAAGGAATTGATCCTGGACTTTGATTGCACCGACGATCGAGTCCACGGGCTCCAAGAGGGCCGACACTTCCACGGTTATTATTACGATTTTTGTTTCCTACCGCTCTACGTCTTTTGTAGTGAACAGTTGCTGGTCAGCTACCTGCGCGAAAGCAACATCGACTCGGCTAAACATGCGTGGGCGATCCTGTCGTTGTTGGTCAAGGGACTGCGCAAACGCTGGCCTCAAGTGAAGATTATCCTGCGAGCTGATAGCGGCTTTTGCCGTTGGAAGATGCTGCGTTGGTGCGAGCGAGCTGATGTGGGCTATATCGTTAGCCTTGCCAAGAATGAACGGCTTAACGCGTTGTCGGCCAAGGTACAGAAGCGCGCCCTGCGCAAGCACCAACGAAGTGGTCTCAAAGTGCGCCTCTTTACTAGAGTTCCAGTACAAGGCCAAGACTTGGGACAAGAAACGGCGGGTTATTGCCAAAGCCGAACAGAGCGAACGAGGAGCCAATCCGCGTTATGTGCTGACCAATCTCGAAGGTGGCTCCCAGAGGCTTTATGACGAACTTTACTGTGCTCGAGGAGAGATGGAAAACCGTATCAAGGAACAACAGCTTGGGCTCTTCAGTGATCGGACCAGTTGCCATGCATGGTGGGCCAATCAGTTCAGGCTTCTACTCTCTTCGGCCGCTTACGTGCTGGTAGAAACCTTGCGCCGAATCGGATTAAAAGGAACTGAGTTGGCACGAGCTCAAGTTCCCACCATCCGTTTGCGCTTACTGGAAAATCGGGGCAGTGATAACCCGCAACACGCGTCGAATCCGGTTGTGGCTAAGTTCGAGCTTCCCACTGAAAGAACTTTTTTGTTCCTCCTTGGAGTGCTTCGGCGGTTGAGACAAAAGCGGTGCTGACCCCGGCACCAGAAAAACAACGGAGGTTAGGCTGCGCTGTCTCTTGATGCCGCTTTAGCGGCATCTTTTAGCCCGCATTCGGGCCGGTGACGTGCCACCATCTCAAAAACCTGCCCGCCGATTTGCGTACCGTTACGTGGTGCAAAATGCGGGCTAGTCCTATTCCTTAACAGATTCCTGGGGCTCCGCTTCGCTGCACCCCAGGTTCAAATCCGGTGCGCACGGAATTATGCCTTTGGCGGCTTTAAGTTTGGGCTGGGCTGGACGAACCGCCAATCATAATTGTCACGAACCGGCATACTCAATGATATCGACGGGTTGTAGACTCCAACCGGTTCCACCTCGCTGAAGTTTATAACGGACTTCACGAAATGATCCGAGAAAGATCCCTTTTCGGAAAAGAGGAAAGCGGTCGACGAGACATCCGTCCTGCAGCGCTAGGAAATCGTGACCAGCATAGTCAGCTCCCAGAATTAGGTCCTCGGTAATGTCCGGCAAAATGACGGGAGTTAAAGATTTGTTTCGGTTCGCGGCATATGCAACGAGAGTCATCCGTGCGTTGTCCATCGACGATCTGACAAAGATAAAAAGGATTGGAGTTCCACTCCCATCCAGGTCGGCTACATCAATGTTCGCGACGGTCCCTGGCACCTCCAAGCGCACAAGTGGAGTGCCGGCATACTCTCCAGAGAGCGTAATCTTAAGGACGCTGTCGACAATTTCCTCCTCGGTTTGAACGTGGAAGGTCACTCCTTCCAAGGCAAGCTGCTTGTCGAATTCGGTGGAAAAGACCGAACCGCAAGGAATCGATGCCAAAATCGCCAGAAAAAGCAGCTTGATTCGAGCATTCACCTTTTGAGACGGTGACAAAAACCGGTGATGTAGGATAGGTCTACAGGGGATAATTCCGACTGTGCGACCTCTAGCAGTCGCCTCCGCTTGCTAGCGATACTTCGAGCGAGCTCTGCGACTGACGCATATAATGTCGTTTCCATAATTATTGCGGGATTGGGGTTTATTGGGTGCAGCCAAACTCAATCTCACACTATATTCTCCCGAATATTTGCGGCAAAGTTTCAGTTGAAAGAAAAAAAGAATGAGAACGCGGAGAATCGCCCTCGGGAGCCTTTTTCCTTGAGCGTCCTGGATGGCTGAATAAGACTTTGTGTGATGCATGCGCCCTTGAGCTCCTCCGGCGGGGAGCCGCCGAGTTTTCCTACTACCCGGTGGGATATGGTGATGACTGCGAGTGCAGGGAGCGCGACCGCAGGGCGAACTGCTTTGGAGAAGCTTTACAGCGTCTACTGTTATCCGGTTTACGCTTTTATTCGCCGGCGCGGGTACAGTCGAGAGGATGCGCAAGATTTTACGCAAGACTTTTTCCTGCATTTAGTAGAGAAATCCACTCTCAACCGGGTGGATCCGCAACGAGGCCGATTCCGCTCGTTTCTGCTGGGTGCCCTGAAGCATTTTCTCGCGCATGCAGCCGAAAAAGCTCGGTCCCAGAAGCGGGGCGGAGATCGCGGGATAGTCTTTTTGGACGTAGATAAAGCGGAAGTTCGATACCAATTGGTGACGGGCGAAGAAGAGGCGCCCGGACATTATTTTGACGCGCATTGGGCTGCCGCTCTAGTGGATGTTGCTCTTGGGCGCTTGCGTGTCGAGATGGAGTCGGACGGTAAAGGGCGGCTATTCAAAATTCTTCATGTCTTCCTGTGCGACGCGGAGGAAACATCCTACCAAGAGATTGCCGACTCGTCGGGTTTGACTCTTAGCGGTGTTAAGACCGCCATTCACCGGCTCCGACGCCGTTACGGTACTCTTTTGCGCGAAGAGGTGGCCCGCACAGTGCGAAGCGAGGACGAAGTTGACGAGGAATTGCGCTATTTACGTGCTCTTTTGGGCGGTTAAAGCTTTTCAGCTCGGGTGTCGCGCATGAAACCTCAAGACATCAGTAACGATCGGGTGTGCCGGAGATGTGGCCGGCCGCTGAGGGGGTTCGAACCGTTTGGGGATATCTGTTTGCCATGCTCGTTGGAACCAGGGTTGGAGGTTGAGCAGGGGATTGGGTGTGGCTTAAGGCGCTTTGAGAATTATGAATTGATTGCTGGCGAAGATGGTAGACCGATCGAATTGGGCAGAGGCGCAATGGGTGTCACATATAAGGCTTTCGATCTTGATTTGCATTGTCCGGTAGCCTTGAAAATCATCAGCGAACGATACTTGGGCGACGAGGTGGCAACCGTCCGTTTTTTGCGAGAAGCGCGCGCGGCGGCGAGCATTCGCGATCCGAATGTAGCGTCAGTGTTACACTTGGGCAGGACCGGAGACAGTTACTTCTATACGATGGAGTTCGTAGAAGGAGAAACTCTCGAGCGCTTCGTTAAGCGGTCCGTTCGCGTCCGGCTCGACCTTGCTTTGGAAATCGTTTCGCAGATTGCAAAGGGGCTGGAGGCTGTGCATCGGCAGAAGCTTGTGCACAGAGACATCAAGCCGGGCAATATCATGTTGCGCTTGGAACAGGAAAGAGTTGTAACAGTAAAAATTATTGATCTCGGACTGTCCAAGGCAGTAGAAGAATTGGATTGTGAGCTACCGGTTTCGATGCCTGCGGCTTTCGCCGGGACACCGGAATTTGCGAGTCCCGAGCAATTTGCAGGAGCCGACGTGGATATTCGCTCGGACCTTTACTCCCTTGGCGTTACTCTTTGGCAGATGCTGACCGGGGAATTGCCGTTCACGGGGTCGCTGGTTGAAGTGATACACCAGCACGAGCATGTGCCCGCGCCACTGGAACGGTTGCAGATTCTGCCGCCGATTGTTACCCGACTCATTGCGAGTCTGCTCGAAAAAGATCCAAAGCGACGTTTCCAGACTCCGGGCCAACTTCATGAAAAGCTTCGATGGATCCAGGATTCCCTTGGCGTTGGAAGAAGCATCGCGAGTCAGCGCTCGCACAATAAGCCTATCTCCGGTGGGCGTTCCGCCAGTCGCGCAAATACGATAAGACCTGGACCGGAAAAACTTTCAATTGGAAGGTTGCCTATAACGGAAGGCGACGTTTTTGGTCGCGAGGAGGATCTGACATTCCTCGACGACGCATGGGCGAATCCAAAGATTAACATCGTGTCGATCGTTGCATGGGCCGGCGTTGGAAAGTCTACGCTCGTCAATTGCTGGCTCCGGCAACTGGCGGCTCTGAATTATCATCCTGCAGACCGCGTCTTCGGATGGTCCTTCTATCGGCAGGGTACCCGCGGGATTTCTTCATCGGCGGATGAGTTCATCGATGCCGCACTCATCTGGTTTGGCGATCCCGATCCCCACATTGGAACGCCTTGGGAGAAGGGCGAACGATTGGCGAGGCTCGTTTCGGATCGCCGAACTTTATTGGTTCTGGATGGCATGGAACCTTTGCAGAATCCCCCGGGACCGCAGGAGGGGCGAATTCGTGAACCCTCTCTTCAGTCTCTCTTGCGGCAACTATCCAGCTTTAATCAGGGTCTTTGTGTGATAACGACGCGACTTACCATCGCCGATCTCCAAGAATATGAACACTCATCCGTCCGACGCCGCGATCTTGAAGAGCTCAATCGCACCGACGGCGCGAAGCTGCTCAAGGCAATGGGTGTCAGGGGGGATGAAGAGGAACTGCGACAAGCTAGCGACGAGTTCAAAGGTCATTGTCTCGCATTGACGCTGCTGGGCAGCTATTTGACGGACGCTTACTCTGGAGAGATTCGGTTTCGGGCAGAAGTTGCAAAGCGCCTTGTTCACGACGTACGACAAGGGGGCCATGCGCGGAAGGTGATGGCATCCTATCAAGAATGGTTTGGGGAATGCGCAGAGATATCGCTCCTACGTCTATTAGGGTTATTTGATCGGCCGATAAGCGAAAATACAGTCGAGGTCCTTTTGAAACCACCGACGATCCGGGGATTGACGGAATCGTTCAGCGAATCGAATCGAAGCGAGCGACGCTCGATTATTGCGAGGCTAAGACGGGCCCGGCTGTTGAGTCCCGAGGATCCGCGCAATCCTGGTCACCTGGATACTCATCCGCTCGTTCGTGAATACTTCGGCGAACAACTGCGAACGGAGCGAACTCAAGCATGGAAGGAGAGCAACAGGCGACTCTATTTTCACTATCAAAAGCTGGCACCGCAGATGCCAAATAGTCTTAGAGAAATGGAACCTCTATTTTCAGCTGTAATATTCGGCTGTAATGCTGGCTTGTTTCGTGAGGCGCTCCACAATGTTTACATTCCTCGGATCCAACAGGGGAGCGCTTTCTTCGCTGTGAATGTCCTTGGAGCAAGAGGGGTTTTACTGCTGGTACTCGCCCATTTTTTCAAAAGAGGACACTGGGGCTGCCTGCCATCGGATGATATCGAAGGACAAAGCCTTACCCCGGAGGATCAGCTTTTCATTCTGACCCAAGCCGGACTTAATCTGACAGCCGCGCGGGGATTGGGCGCACCGGAGGCGCGAATTTGTTACGAGCGCGCCGAAGCTTTGTGCCAGGAGGTTCACAATCCCCTGCTTCTGCATGTAGCGCTTGTAGGCCAATGGCGTTATTCACTCATTACCGATAGACTTGACGCAACGATGCAGCTAGCGGCACGAATCCGCTCGCGGGCAAAAGAACATAAAGAGGCTGTGTTAATGATGGGCGCCTATCGTGCGCTGGCGGCTACGAGATTCTTTGCGGGTGATTTCATGAAGTCCCGAAGGTATGCGAGGCACGGTCTTCGAATTTGGCATGCGAAAGTATTGGAATCTCCCGTCGAGGAGCCCATTGCGCCGGTTGTATCCTGTTTGGCTTATCAAGCCTTGTGCGACTGCCAAATGGGAGATGCGGTCTCCTGCCGCGAGGGCATTGTCTCAGCAGCTTCGACCGCAAAGAGACTGAAAGACATGCACGCGTTGGGACAGGTATTATGGTTTGCAGGGATTGTCGGCTACTTTGAAAATGATCCCGCAAAAGTCGAATCCACGTCGTTGGAGCTGATCGACCTGTCGACGCGGCAGAATTTTCCGTATTGGCTAGCGGTAGGAAATGTTCTGCACGGTTGGGCTCGAAGCGCTTCGGGTCAATTAAAGGAAGGCCTTTCCTGGATCGAACGCGGGCTGAACGATTATCGAGGAACGGCATCTGTGCTCGATATGCCTTATTTACTGGCGTTGAATGCCGACGCCTTGTGCCATATCGGTCGTATCACTGAATCCCTCGAAACCATCGGCGAAGCAGAAGCGTTGGTAGAGCAATATGGACAACGCTGGTGCACCGCCGAACTTCAACGTCTCCGAGGCGTTTCCCTCATCGCAGTCCGGGCCGAAGAGTCTCGAATCGAGAATTCCTTTGCCGAGGCGATGCGGACTGCGAACCAGCAACGTGCCTCCCTGCAGCTCAATAGGGCGAAGACCAGTTACTCGGTATACCGCCGCCAATAGAAAAAGAGAGACGCGAAAGGAAAGGCCGAATAACGTCTGTCTTCGGCACCAAAAATTCGCTAAAGCAGAGCTAACACGAACAGACTCTCCGCTTCTTGCGCGCTGTAGCAAGTCTAGCTACGACAATGCAGTCGTTAGGTGACGTCTAAATGGCACGAAGATCGTGAGACGCCCTTCCAATCGTCCTCGAACTCGTCGTCGTTTTCGTCCTCGATTGTTAGTGTTAGAGTCCCTGGTATACAGGCCCAGCAAGGTGGACGAAGGAACGCGGCTTCGAAAATGTCTGTCGATGATAGAAGGTATGTTAGCCCCTTGCGTCAAAACGATCAAGGACGACGACGAGTTCGAGGACGATTGCGATTATGGATGAGACATTGTCCGATATGCCCTTTAAGACAATATCGACTTACGATGTTTCAGTTTACGGGCCAAACGGATTTTTGCGAGCCCTTCGAGGGAAGTTTCGCGGGTATCAACGCGAATTTGGCTGCGCACATCACTTACGATGTTTCGCGAGAAGGGGTTTGGGTTGAAATTACAAACTACGGCAGGCGTTTGGCCGCTGCCGCCCGATTCTGGATCGGCTGATTTGCTATGATGGCCGGCCCTGGAAATTTGCTCGTCTTTAATCGTTGAATCTACTCAGCGTTGGCGAGACCACTAAAGTCCCGGTATGATCGAGCGAAGTATGCGCGCTTGACGTTCGCTTACTTCGATTTGGGTTCGGGCGGTGTCATCCATGATTAGTAGGAACGCGCTGCGTGGACTGGGCCTGATTTCTTTGACCCGTTGTAAATTAACGAGCGACGCGCGATGAGCGCGAAAGAAGTTGAACTCACGCAAGCCCTTCTCCAGATCGCTCAATTGATAGTTGACCCACACGTTGTCGTCACCGGTTCGTGCTCGGACGATGCCGTGGTCCATGTAAAAATAGAGTATCTCTTCCGGGCCCAGCAGGAAGAAACGATCCAGCTTGCGGGCCACGATCTGTCGAAAGTTAGTCGGAACACTCGCTGCAAATTGATGGGTTTCGTTAGCAGCTTGGGCGCGACCTTCGGCAAAATGCTGCAATCGCCAGGCGCGCTCGATCATGTCCCGCAGTCGATCCGGCTCGATTGGTTTAAGTAAATAAGCGATGGCGTTGGCGTCGAATGCAGCCATGGCATGTTCATGGAAACCGGTGACAAAGATGACCAACGGCATTGGCAACTCTGGTGGCAGCGCTTTCAAGGTTTCAAAACCGTCCAAACCGGGCATCTGCACGTCCAGGAATACCAAATCTGGCCTCAACCGCTCGATCTCAGTGACTGCTTCGAGTCCATCTTTGGCTTCGCCAATTACCTCGACGTGTTCCTCGTCCTGCAGCAACCGACGCAGACGTATTCGAGCGTTGGGTTCGTCGTCAATGAGTAACGAGCGCAGTCTTTTCATGCGACGCTTGTATCGGAATAAAAATCTTGGCGAGCGACCCAATGCGGGGCTGGCTCTCGAAAGTAAACCGGGCGCCGCCACGGTAAACGGTTTGCAGTCTATCTTCCACGTTCCGGAGTCCCAACCCGGTCGAACTGTGCCGGGAATGCTTTTTTTCCAGATTTGCCCCCACACCGTTGTCTTCAACCGATAATTCGAGGTGCTCCATTTGTTGCCGAGCACGAATGATCAATTGGTTCTCGCCGACCTTCGATCCGAGTCCGTGCTTGATCGAGTTTTCCACCAATGGCTGGAGGATCAGCGTTGGCACCGAAAGATGCGCCACCGAATCCTGGACATCAAATTTGACCTGAAGTCGCTCGCCGAATCGAACCTTTTCGATTTCCAAATAGGTTTTCAGAAAAGAGATCTCTTCTTTGACCGAGCTGAACGGACGATCGTGGTAAGTCAACACATGCCGAAAGATTTTGGCCAGTCGGATTACCATTTCCTCAGCGGCTTGGGGCTCAGCCCCGATCAGTGCCGCGACACTATTTAATGAATTGAAGAGAAAATGCGGATTGATCTGAGCTCGCAAGGCACGTAGCTCCGCTTCCACCAGTTGCTTAACTAGCTGCGCCTCGCGGCGAGCCCTTTCGATGTTCTCTTTTTCCCGGTCGGTCGCTTCCAGGCGGCGCCCAATGGCTAGACAGACTTCGCGCAGGAAATCGATCTCCGCATTAAAGAGAGTTTGGCGGCTCGGACCGAGGGAGATCTTCAGGCAGAATGCGGCTGGTTCTTCTCCTTTCTGGATTGGAAATTTCCATTCGCGGACAGATTCCGCGCCGACTGGACCTGCCGATACAATCATTGGAGTATCGCTTGCGCAAATGACGGCGTCCTCGATCCGCAATGCGCTTCTTACGAACTCTTCTCCCGTATGGGAAATTCGGACTGGATCAGATTCGGTTGCGATGGTTTCACGGAACGATGTGAGAGCAAGCTGATAGTCTGCCTGACGGAATATTTGCCGATCAACCAGCCAATCGATCAGCATCGTAATTTTTGCGAAGCAGATAATCGCGAGCCAGACAATTACGGCAAACCCGACAATCTCCAAGGCGCGCGAGTGGACATTTTCGCCTAGCCAGGAACCAAAGATACTGCGCGCGAGAATTGAACTCGCCAGGGCGAGCAACGCACCCAACAAGATGCGGAGACCCTGCTGCGCAAAGATGTCACTAAAGCGAAAATGAGAAAACTCGAAGAGACCGCCGGCGATTATGAGCAGGACGCTGAATGCCTTTGTAAAGAGGGTCGCGGAGTGCAGCCATTCCGGGGAATACGTCAAGGTCTCTTCCCATGCGTGGAGATTTGCCAAGGCAATACCGATCAACAGGGCGGCTACAGATATCCATGAGAGCCGTCCACGAAGACGCCCAGGCAAGAAGACTAAGGCGCCAAGCCAAAGAAAAAACAGGCCGTTGAACGCATTGATATCAAGCCCTTCCTGAGGATTCTCTAATGTCCAAACGTCGTCAGCCAGCCACCTGAGCAGTCCGGTGATGCGCGCGAAGCTCAGCAAAAATGCGCTACAAACAGCTGCCACGAAAACGACTCGGCCCACCTGCCGTCTCCAAGTAGATGGATAAGAGCCCGTCGCCCAGAGTCCAAGAACCGTCACCGGCCAGGCTGCGCCCGCACAGAATGCAAAGTCGCCGGCTAATATAACAATCAGCGACTGAGGTGATTGGCCAAGGGCGAGCGCGATTTGCACGATAGATGCGCTCAACGTAAACAGGAGAGCGCATAGAGCGAAACCGAGACGCGCGGCCCGATGCTCCCCACTCGAGCGCAGGGCTAGTATGAGCAGGAGTGCCGAAAGCGGGATTCCGATGCCGAAATGGAAGAACCTTTCGACGACGCTCGGCTCGTCGCCGGGCGTGTTGAGAAGCAAAACCAACAGATGAAAGCCGATCATGGATTCACGCGTTCTCTAGCGGATTGATTCATCATTTCAGGACGACTAACCGCACAATCTAGGCAGGCTTATGGTGGTGGCTCAATAGATTGTTTGTCGCACTATCGCGCCTGGCTTGCCACCAGATCCAATGGAACTGACGCCACCGGCGCTTGCCCGATAGTAGAAACGGATCGCGCTCACGATGTAATTTTTTGGTTTTCATCAAGGGATTAGGATGGACTCAAATTAGTTGTAAACAGCAGTGCTTCAATCCTTTGCCAGCAAGCGCGGAAGACTGATTGCCCAGCGCGGCCAAACAGAGTCCGAGCGCGGGCGCCCAGAGAGGGGTGGTAGGCGTGATGGCAGCGTTTTCAGCGTATCGCGTTCTCGTGGTGGAATCGTGCTGAGGTCTTCCCTGCCAATCGCAGGCGATTCATCCGATACGCCCGTTCGCTTACACGTCACTTACCTCGACGCGTTCAGTACCCCATTCCAGCCATTCGTTCCGGCTTTTTCCGCGTCCGTCCGGAATCATTAGTTCATGGATGGTTGACGTCCTTTATTGAGGCCATTATGGCAAACCAACACCTTCGCGAGGTGGCGCCCGATGGGCAGGTTCTCGTCGATACACTTCCCGGTAATCGAGCAACGAATTGGTCAAATTGGTTCCGCATATCCCTGGCGGGCGCTGGAATTGCAACTCTCATCTTACTGGCTACAATCCACTTCCTTGGATTGTATATTTTAACGGTCGTCGACGGATTGGGCGCAACTCTTTCGCCGATCGCAGAACCCCTCCGCCGAATTGAAGGCGGTCCTCAACCTGCGGCCGACTAATGCGAAACAGAGTCCAACTATTCTATTATTTATGAATACGACTGATATCCGTCAGTTTTCGTACCTCGAGAAGCTTGTGGCGCTGACACACCTTTACTTGGAACTAAGATTACCAGTAGCCGACGCATTTCGAGCAGCCACATCAGATCTCCAGATGGACAGTTTTCCCGATGCGATGAAGTACCAGTCTAGCGCCCGGCCGCTATCGGCGAGGAGATATGTTCAGTGGTCGGACGCGATCGGTCTCTGAAATCGCATCGTGGACCAACTGAAGTCTGGCGGCTGGTTCATGTCCTCGCGCGACGTGCATCGAAGAAGAGTGAAACGCATGTAACAATTAGAGTAACGGACAACGCGCAAGAAAGTAGCACGGCCGTTGCTCCGATGAGTGGAGAGCGCAATCCAAGCAGATTCGGCATGCCAGCTGCGTTGCCAGTCGTGCAACTGGCGTTGTAAGCCCAAACGCAATATTGCTGGCCGGGAGTTTCCAGGAAAATGTGGGCCGACTGAGTTAAAAGGAATATTAGGACCACGATCGCAAAACGGGTCCAGACTGCGCGGCGCCAGAAAAAGGCCACTGCGAGGAGGGGATATACGAGCAGACTATAAGTGAAAGGAGTCACAATATCTCTGAATGGCCAGCCACTATGGTCAAAGCGCAGGATATGATCAATGTGATGCAAGACACCAAGCCCACTGCTCAACACCATTAGCCACTCGCTGCGGCTCAATGGACCGTTGATAGCTTTGGTCGCAACTTTCATCGCCATACCCACACATAGCCGATATGTGGCTTCTGTCAACATTGCGAGAATAAACATGGATTGATTCCTAATGCCGGCCGCATACGGGAGGAACAAGACGCTGCCAACGCGTGGCGGATAGCCATATGATGCGCCTTAGTGCCGCAATGTTTCGTCAATCAACAGCAATCGACCGTCAGCGCGAACGCCCGGTCCCTTCTAAATACGGAAGATGCTGTCGACCGGCGAAACGGAGTCACTTAAAAATCAGTTGGCCAGCGATTGGATGCATCGCGGCATCGAGCTCTTGGAGGGACCAAATTCCGTCTTGACCCTGAAGGAAGCAGTCTGCTGTTTCGACAAGGCGATTGCGCTTCGACGAACGTTACCTTTGGCAAATGAACCCTGGTTCCGTTATGCGCTGAGTGCAGGCTTCGTGAATCGAGGTGATGCGCTCGCTCGAATTGGAGAATGCCGGACCTGGAGTGATGCGGTCCGATCGTATGACGAAGCGCTCGTCCTCCTTCGAAGTTTGCCGCTGGAGCAGAATAGCCTGTATTGCCGGCGGCTGGCGATCACCTGGATCAATCGTGGAATCATCTTCCATCGACAGGGAACAGCAGGCTGCGAGGCAGAGCGATGTTTTCGTAAGGCACTCGCAGTGATTGCTCTTCCAGCGTCGATTTCAATCGCGGATTTTCCGGCACTAAATGCAGGTGCCTGGTCGAATTTAGCGCTGGCGCTTGCGGACTCGGGAATCGGAGAACTCGAGGAACCAAGAGCGGCCGCCCGAACCGCCATTTTGCATGCGCGCGGATTCGAAAAGGTCGACGTCTTTTGTGGCGAGGCAGTTTGCCAGGCTATCCACGTTCTTTGCCGTCTTGCCGTGCGAGAGCTATCAAGCCGGCAACAAATTATAGGAGACGTTATGGATGAAGTTACCAAAGCCGCCACCGAGAGCTTGTCCATTGCGCGACACTGGATTCAGTACGGACAGTCGAAATTCGATGAATTGTCACGAGATTCATTTCGTTTTGGTTGTCGCCTAATTGCCGAATTTCGGCCACGGTTTCTCGTCGAATTTGTAATGAAAAGCATGACAGGAGAATCCGCTTTGCCTGGATTAGCTCGGAGTGAACAGGCCCTTCTTTGCGCTCGTGCAGCCGTTTGGAGCGCATTTAACAACATTTTATCCGATGGATTCGAATTTGTGAATTCAACATCACACGAGGCCACCCACACAACCGTCAAAGAACTGAGAGAGGCAGATGAATGGCTGAACGGGGCCATTCTCTGCCTGTGGACCGACCGGCGGAAATAACCGGCGTAAACGGGGGCACTACCGCAATCTAACGCTATCGTCCGGCAATCGTCCATTAGCGCAGGATGTCCGGACATGGAAGAGACTGAGAATGTCGAAAGTCCGATTAGGAACCACTGTCCGAAAGCAAAACAGTTACTGCCTTCGCGCTATGTCTCTTTTGAACTTGGTGGTGATGGCTGATGCCTCCAGCGGGGCTGATACCATCGCGACAGTTGGCGATCATTCAACAGCGAACAACGCTTCTCCTCAAACCTCGCCCTCTCCCTCGGGCAAGAGTGAGGGTGGTTTGAACAGTGCTCCGCTACACGGCGAACTCGACCAGGTGATTGTGACGGGATCTACGCAAGACGCCTATCACCAGGATGCCTCCGCAAACACAAAATATACCGAAAGATTAGTTGATACACCGCAGACTGTTACCGTAATCCCCGAGGCACTTATCAAGGACCAGAACGCAAACACTCTGCAACAAGCTTTGCAGAATGTTCCCGGGATCACCTTCACGGCCGGCGAGGGAGGAACACTTCCCGGGGACAATTTCAATATCCGCGGTTTCAACGCGAGGGATAATATCTACGTTGACGGTGTCCGGGATACTGGCGTCTATAACCGCGATCCGTTCAATCTCCAGCAGATTGAAGTGGTTGAAGGACCGGCTTCCGCTTACAGCGGCTACGGGTCAACAGGAGGATCCGTAAACCTGATCAGCAAGGCTCCTTCGCTCACTCCTTCATTTGAAGGGGATTTCGGATTTGGCACCAATGATTACTACCGGGCGACGGGGGACTTGAACACGCCCTTGAAAACGCCGATTCCGGGGACTGCATTCCGCCTCAATGCAGTTTATCAGTACAACGAGTTCTCTGAATTAGATCGGATCTACAATAGTCATTGGGGCGCCAATCCGACTCTTTCGTTCGGTCTGGGCACAGACACTGTGTTGACCCTTGGGTACTTCTTTCTCGAAGAACAGGACCTTCCCACGTTTGGCCTTCCAACGATCAACGCCACCGCCGTGGCAACTAATCCCGGGCTTGCAAGTCACCTGAACCAAGTCGCTCCGGTCGACTACAGCAATTTTTATGGATTTGTGAATCGTGACTATATGAATGCCACGACCCATATGGGCACGGTCATCCTCGAACACGATTTCAAAAACGGGTTCAGAATCCTCAACACCGGACGTTACGGCCAAACCTACACGGACGAAATCACAACCCCTCCACGTTTTGATACCGGATTGAATTATTTTCCATCAGGACAATTGGCCGGAAATTTTACGAGTGCTAACTATCCAGCCGGTGAAATGACCCGCGAACTGAGGGGGAGACGCCAATTTGATTCCATTCTCGATGATCAATTCCAGGTTCTTGGAAACTTTGATACTTGGAAGATCCATCATGACCTCGTCCTCGCTCTCGAAGCAAGTCAACAGGAAGAGAATACCCGAACCGCGAGTGGGTCGAACGTTCTGACGTCATTGTACAACCCTAACCCGCTCGACCCGTACAATTTTCCCGTCACGTGGGAACCGCAAACGGATACGCTGCTAAACGACTATTCTATTGCGCTCTTCGATAGTATGAAGCTGGGGAAATATTGGATTCTAAGCGGCGGTCTCCGCTACGATCATCTTGACGCTTCGGCTCAGAATCCGGCGACTGCGACGGCCGGGTCGTACACTGCCCGTCAATCCAACGATCTCTTAAGTTGGCGGACTGCAGTGACTTTCAAGCCGACCGAGAATGGAAGTATCTATTTCGGATATGGCACGTCATACGATCCGTCGATCGAAGGTACCACCGGCAATAGTTCCACGCCCGCCAGTCTAACCGCAAATACTTCCAGTCTACAGCCTGAGCGCGACGAGGCTTACGAAATCGGAACCAAATGGGATTTCTTCGAAGAGCGCCTCTCGCTGACAAGCGCAATCTTCCGTACCTACATGGAGAACGCGCGTATCTCTGATCCTTCATTACCAACCGGGAGTGGTGTGTTTGTGCTGGATGGAAAAATCAGGGTGCAAGGATTTGAGATCGGAGCACAAGGAAATGTCACCAAAGATTGGAAGGTCTTCGGCGGATATACCCTTCTCTCCAGTCGCTTTCTAAGCGGTCCAAGTGCCGGCCACCAATTACCGTATACCCCAAACCAGTCACTGAGCTTCTGGACGACTTACTCGCTCCCGTTTCGTATTACCGTCGGCACCGGCGTGCAGTATGTCGACAAAGAATACGGTTCCACTTCAAATACGACGTCGGTTCCTGGTTATTGGACTCAGCAAGCGATGTTGAACTATCAGGCGACGAAGAATCTGAGCTTTCAGGTTAACATCTACAATCTTTGGGATGAACATTATATCGCCACCTATGGCAACGGCGGCGCCATCCCGGGAGCCGGCCGTTCGGTGACTATTACTTCCAGTATAAAATTCTAGTATTTGTATAGAGATGCTTCTAACCATACCTAACATTCTTTCTAAGGAAGAGCTCACCGAGGCGCGGGCAATTTTGGATAACGCCGAGTGGATCGACGGGCGGGCGACCGCCGGCCATCAATCGGCACAGGCTAAGGATAATCTGCAGATTCCGGAGAATCATGCCGCGGCGCGATTGCTTGGTGAGATAGTTCTGAAAGCGCTTGGACGGAATCTATTGTTCTTCGCCGCCGCCCTGCCGCTGCATGTCTTTCCGCCGCTCTTTAACCGATATTCCGGAGGACAGTCATTTGGAACTCACGTTGACAACGCGGTGCGTCAGGTTCCGGGTGCGCCGTTGCGAATTCGAACCGACCTTTCAGCGACGCTGTTCTTTTCGGAACCCGAGGAATACGAAGGCGGCGAACTGATCGTCGAGGATACTTATGGAGGTAAGAGCGTAAAGCTGCCCGCCGGGCAGATGGTTCTTTATCCCGCGACGAGCCTCCATCACGTGAATCCAGTCTCGAGAGGGACAAGAACTTGTTCTTTTTTTTGGATTCAAAGCATGGTTCGCGATGACAGCCAGCGCTCGCTATTATTGGAGCTCGATCAAGGTATACAGCGGCTCGGTGGCGGTTCTCCCGATCATGCTGCGGTCCAACAGTCCACCGTCAAGTTAACTGGCGTCTATCATAACTTGCTCCGCCGGTGGGCTGAGGTTTGAGGTGATCTTAAGGTTGCGAGCCCTCCTATTCTGGGCACATCTGATTTTCGGACTGGCCGGTGGCTTGTTCATTCTGAATATGGCGGTGAGCGGCATCTCGATCGCTTACGAACGGCAAATCATTGCGCTGGCCGAAAGTGGGGAACGTAACGTCGCCGTACCGGCGCAGGGTCACGCACTCGATGTCGAATCTCTCATCGCGAATGTTCAGAATTCGCGCCCTGAAGTTTCGGGGCTGATTCTTTATTCGGACCCTTCCAGATCCGCGGTGTTTAACCTCGGCCGCAATGACGACGTGCTTTACGTGAATCCGTACACGGGAGATGTGATTGGCGGTGGGCATCAAGCCGTCCGTGGTTTCTTTCGATTTATGACCTCCTGGCACCGCTGGCTGGCATTGGAAGGGACCGAACAACCGATTGGAAAGGCGATTACCGGCGCCGTTTGCCTCTGCTATTTCTTTCTCTTATTTAGCGGCCTTTGCCTCTGGCTCCCGAAACGTTGGTCGAGAAGCCGGGTTCAACGCGGGCTGATCTTCAATTTCAATCCTCCGGGACGCGCGCGTTATTGGAACTGGCACAATGTTATCGGTTTCTGGTGCTCTCCCCTTCTGCTGGTCGTCACCGTCACTGGTGTGATCATGTCTTACGACTGGGCCAATGATCTCATTTTCCGAGTTACGGGAAGTCCGATGCCGGAAAGCCGGAACGAAGGCGGCCGTCCGCTCGGTAGACGAGCAGGAGATTCGCTGGCAATACACAATGTTCGAGGCCTCGATTTGCTCTGGAGTCACGCGAAAGAGAAGGTGCCGGACTGGCATTCGATCAGCCAGCGATTCACAGGTCGCGCGAACGGGGTGTTCCTCATTGACTCTGGAGACGAGATTCGTCCTGACAAAATAGCGAGGTTGACGCTCGACCGGACGACGGGCGAAGAGCGTCAATGGGAGCCCTATTCGGCTGAGAATACCGCCCGGAAAATTAGATCTTGGGTTCGTCCGATCCACACGGGCGAGGCCGGGGGGCTATTAGGTCAAAGTGTCGCTGTCATCGTAGCGATCGGTGAGATATTTCTTGTTTGGACAGGAATCGCGATGGCCCTGATCCGGTTTTTCGGCAAGAAACAAAGCGTTGAGCCCTCCAGAGCCCAAGGATCCGTCATATCGAACGGATAAAACGCATTCGCAAATCCCTCCCGATTTGAGGCGTCAGGCAAGAATCGCCGGAACGTCGTTTCGAGGCAACCGATTTCGAGGCCTGCGCTCACCGTTCAACTGAACAGAGTGGCAGACAGTTGACGCCGGCCCGGATAGTGACGAAAAATCGATCTCAAACGTTGCGATTGATAATCATTCTCAATAAGATTAGCTGTTTTGTGTTTCCGATCCATGATCAACGCACCAAATACGAAGGGTCAGCGTCTGCTATACCGTGGATTTGCAGGGGTGAGCATCGTCCATCACCGGTTTGGTGCCGGACGAAAAAGTGGTTGGAATCAGGATTTCGAACCAGGGGCCGTGATCCTCTGCCTGAACTTGGAGGGAAGTGCGAGTCTGCATATGGGAGGAACCTCCGTTTCCATTGGACTGCGGACGGTCGCAGTTTACGGGAGCGCTGCCCCAACACTATTGGGGGGATGTCGCGACGCGTCGCAAGCGCAGAATTTTCTCATCGTAAAGCTGAGCAAAGCTTACTGGGCTAAAGCGCTCGAGCCCCGGGTGCCGCTTGCCGCGTTCCGCCTCCCGGTGCAGCACTTCCTAGCCAACGAGATGCATGGCGACGCTGCTTTCGCGTGGGCTGAACCGATGTCGATTGGAATTCAGAATCTTTCGTTAGCGCTTATCGAACCGCCCATTGAGAACCGCGTTGGATTGCCGCTTTGGTATGAGGCGAAAGTATTTGAACTGATTAGCTACTACCTGTTTGAACCTGAAGACCTTCCTTCACCCAAGCGTGCGGCGGTTTCGGCTCGCGACAAATTGGCTTTGCGCAAACGGATCGAGTTGGCGCGCTCTATTCTTGATCGGGATTACGAAAACCCACCGACTCTTGAAATGTTGGCTTCCGAAGTGGGTTGCGGAGTTTACCAGCTTAGCCGGAGTTTCTCACAGGAAACAGGGATGACGATCCCTCAATATTTACGTCAGGTCCGCCTGGAGCGTGCCGAAAGGCTGCTTCGTTCGGGGCGTTGCAATGTGACCGAGGCCGCGTTTGCAGTCGGTTATCGGAGCTTGAGCCACTTTTCGAAGGCGTTTTGGGAACAATTCGGCTGTTGTCCAGGCTTGTACGGTGATCCAAAGTTGGAGAGCCAGGTACGAAATTGGAATGGCCGACTCGGTAAAAACTTTGCGTGGATGCGGAATCGGAATCCTGCAAAAGCGGAGAACGACTAGTCTGGAAGTTGCCGGCGCTCAGGAAATGCTGGCGCGGTGCGCGCGAATTTGTCCCTTTGCGGGCTGGTGATCCGCGAATAATGAGTCTTTAAAGTAACGTCCATAGACAATGTTGCAAGTTATGACGTGACCCTTGCGTTTTTCTCTACTGGAAAAAATGGGGGTGGATCGGCTATTTTGAGCGCTATGCGAGATCTGGGCGGCAGCGTCGGCACCGAGTTGAAAGAAGTCTCTGTCTGGTGGAACGAGGTTTGCACTCGCGGAGCCATGATTCGGAACAAGCGATTCCGGGTGCACTTCTGGAAAAGTGGCAAAAGATTGTGAATCTCATGGCGCGACAATGTTGAGCGGCGAAGCGAGCGCCTTCTCGTCGCCGCTTGTCGATAGGGCCGCGCCATAGAGTCGAAGGCCACGCACTACAGTGTGGCGCTCCTCCGGCTCAACGAATCGAAAGGGACACAACGAATCGAAAGGGACAGGTCAGATATTGGAGACCCGCATGCTCAACGCGGTAAAGAGAATCGAAGGGGACAGGTCAGACATTTGATGGCCCGCATACTCAACGTGGTATGGAGCGTGAGCCCAGCGGCAAAACGGACAGAGGGAACCGGCGAATCGAAGGGACACGGCGAATCGAAGGGACAGGTCAAATATTGGAGGATTCGAGCATCCAAAAATACACGTTTGTAAAACGTTGTGTGCTCTACGCTTAACGCCGATGAAGTTTCCGCGCATCAAGGCTGAGATCAGAGTTTCCACCGTTGTGTTCTGGGGCGGTTCACCGTCGAATTATCTTCCGGACTTCTCGTCACGGCTCCGCTGAGACCGAACGATTTGCTGGCTGCCGCAACTCGGCAGCATGCCGCTGGAAAAACAATGCCAGCAGAGCGAGCGCCAGCGCGAGTCCCACCGGTAGCCAGACCAGCGCACGGCCAAAGGTTTCTTCGGCAGCGCCGCCGCTGTCGCCGTCCCGCAAGGCACGCAGCATGAATGCAAAGAGTAGGCTCACAAAGCCGTAACCGAGATTAAACGCAACGCTTTTGAACGAGAGCACCGTGGCGCGGCGACCCGGCTCGACAAGACTATTCAGATAGTACGAAAGGAGAAACCCAATAGCGACGATCGATGCCCCGAGTGGGAATGTGAAGACTACCCCCCACCACCGCCAGCGCAGCGCAACCCCTGCAAGGGCTGCCAGCGTAATGGCTCCGAGCAATGCGAAATTTCTTGCAGCCGATCCTTTCTGTACCATGCGTCTTGCGACTGGAGAGACAACGAAACCGAGCGCGCCAAGTCCGGCCCAGACCAAGCCGTAAACGGCTGCAGGCAAGTCAATCAATCGGAAGTAGGAACTGGAGAACGTCAGAAACAGACGAATGGCGGAGTCGAGTAGAAGTCCAGTCAATATCACGAAAAGCGCCAGCGGCACTCGCAAGATCCATGCACCCCGCCTTTACCACCGCCTCGACTGAGGTTTCCTTCAGCGCAAACGCGCGGTTATCCGCAACGTTGCTTCTGGAATTCCAGTTATTCTCCCGCATACTTAATGCGGTAAGGAGCGTGAGCCCAGCGGTGAACAGGCTGAGATAGATTGGAAAACGAAGGGTCGTGCTCTGCGTAAACTGGCCGGAGAATCCGAGAGTGGTGGCGACGCTGTTCATAAACTTGGGGTCATAAATCGCTCCGCCGATGAGCATGGCTACCACGAGACCCACCGATTGAGACCTCGTAACCTGATCGAGTACTTTCGGCCATTCGGAGGATCGGCCCCTCTCTGCGAGGGAATCAAACACGAGTGCCTCATCTGCGCCACTCGCCAGGCCCTCTGCAACACCACTGAGCACTCGATTGGCAAGGCAAAGGAGAAAAAGCAGTGCACCTCCACCGATGGGAGCGAAGCAGAGCACTGTCATTTCCATCACCATTGCGACTCCAGCCGCGATGATTAGAGGGCGACGTCCAATGCGATCCGCGAGCGCGCCGGCCGGCAGATCCGTACAGACAATGGCAAGTGCCCAGGCAAAATTAAGCAACGTGTATTGGGTTGGGCTGAGGCCGAGGTCGAGAAACATCACCGCCAGGACAGGGTAATAAAACCGCGAATTGAAGAGCACGCGGAATAGAACAAATCGCCGCCAGTTGCGATCGGCGTAATCGGTGGAATCGTAAGCGGCCATGCGAGTTACGCGATACTAAAGACTTTGACCATGGGGGCAACCGCATATCGCAACTCGCTCGTGAGCATCATCTTAGTCTTCGCGGCGCTTCTTGCGTTCGCCGAAATCGCCTACAGTCAGGATCCGACCCGTGTTCCGATAAAACCGCAGACGCGATTGGTAGTGGGCTTGGTCAACACGCCACCCCACCAAAAGAATGGAATACCTCAATCTCGGTAAAACAGGTCTCAAGGTCTCCCGTATCTGTCTCGGTTGCATGACTTATGGGGCACCCGAGACGGGCGAACTCAAAGGCGGCAGGCATGCCTGGGCACTTAACGAAGAAGAAAGTCAGCCGTACCTGCGCCAGGCACTCTACCTCGGAATCAATTTTTTTGATACCGCCAATGTCTATTCAAGCGGCGCCAGTGAAGAGGTGCTTGGAAATTTCCTTAAAACGAACACCCGTCGTGAAGCCGTTGTCGTTGCGACAAAAGTATACGGCTCGATGCGCGACGAGCCGAATGGCAGCGGCCTCTCCCGCAAAGCGATCTTTCACGAACTCGAAGATAGCCTCCGCCTTTTGCGGACCGATTACATAGATCTTTATCAGATCCATCGGTGGGATTACAGCGCGCCGATCGAAGAAACGCTGGAAGCGCTACACGACGCCGTCAAATCCGGCAAAGTGCGTTACATCGGCGCCTCTTCCATGTTCGCATGGCAATTCACCAAATCGCTTTATCTGGCCGATCTCCACGGATGGTCCCGTTTCGTTTCTATGCAGAATCATTACAATTTGCTTTACCGTGAAGAGGAGCGCGAAATGATGGGGCTCTGCCAGTCCGAAGGGATTGGAGTCATTCCCTGGAGCCCGCTCGCACGAGGCCGTCTCACCCGTCCGTGGGAAAGTGAAAGCACGAAGCGATTCGAGACTGATCGGTTTGGCAAAACTTTGTATTCGCAAACTGAAGAAGCGATCGTCGAGTTGTGGATCGTTTAGGTGAGATCTCCGACAAACGCGGAGTTTCCCGTGCGCAGATCGCACTTGCGTGGATGCTTAGCAAACCGGCTATCACGTCACCGATCGTCGGTGCCACTAAGCTGCAACACCTTAAAGATGCAGCTGCATCCGTCTCGCTTCAGCTGACAGCGGAAGAGATTAAGTCGCTCGAGGAACCGTATACGCCGCATCCGATATTGGGCTTTAGTTAAGCAATTAGAATCGAAGCAAGTGCGCCGAAAGATTTCGGGGCGCTTGGTGATCCACCGGTCGAGCGCATCGTTAGCGAAGCGCCGGCGAAATATAGGTCCTATAAGTCCTATAGGTCGTATATGACTTATTCTTCGGGAACGCGAATCCTCGACGGCTTGCTATGCCGCATCCGACCTGTCCCTCCTGCCCTGTCTCTTTCTTCCCGGGACGAAATTCGGCCCGTTTGAAAAACTGTACCGTTCTGTGCTTCGATGCGCATGACGAGTGACGGAGAGAAGGTTGATTAAATGGTCCAAGAAGACGACCAAGGACGAAAACTTGTTCGGAGTTCCACTTAACATCCTTTTGCGCCTAAGTAACTGATAGGCAGCGAGTAACACCTGAAGAATCGAGGTTGGCGCGCAACATGCCTAGAGAGATCCCGAAGATCGTCGAATCAAAACGAGAACAGCATGAACGGCACGCAAAATTCGGTTTCAATATTAAGTGGTGCTTCCACAGGAATTGGTTTCGGAATCACGTTGCCATTTATCAAATCCCGCTCCGATGTCAGGGACACGTTCCCGAGTGTGGGCAAGTCCAAGAAGCTAACTGCGCCATCCGGTCGAGTGCTGGTCGACGGTGATATTGGTAAGAAAAAAACTGCCGTCAAAGTAGCAGCAGCGCCAATTGCTTCGCCAGACCACATGTTCATCCTGCACGGCGCGAAAGTGGGGCTGGCCGGTATTCTGGCGCTATTTATCGCTCAATCTCTTCGTCTGCAGTACCCCGAGTGGTCCCTGTTTACCGTGATGACGTTGATGATGGTTCACTATCATCCTGGATCCATCGTGCTCAAGTCGGTCTTTCGCTGTGTGGGCACCCTGGTCGGCGCAATCTTGGGTGTCTGGCTTATGAGTGAACACTTTTCTGATCCGGTTTTATTACTGAGTGTGACGTTCCTCGTTATGTGTTTTGCCAGCTACAAAGTGGGACATCTCAGCTCAAAAATGTCTCCCTATGCGTATTTCATGACCGGGGTGACCCTTATTATTGTCGAAAGCACCGGTCTAGCTCAACCGGGCAAAGAGTGGTCTGTTGCGCTTAGCCGAGTCGAAGAAACTTATGTGGGAATCTGTGCTGTTTTGATTGTCACTCCGTTGTTCCGGCTTCGGCGTCCACGACTAGAATTTCAGCGACTCGCTAGCTCATTGGTCGACCAACTCAAGAGTTTAACCAAGGTTGAGCTCCGAAACTTCAGCGAGGGAACCCGTTCTAACGCTGAACTGGTGCAGGAGCAAACAGCAGTGCTGCGAAAGTTGCTCTCGCTCGAGGGCCTTCTGGTAGCGGAGCGACGCGAAAGTTCATACTTCAAAGCAAACACTGCCGTCCTTTACAACATCCGGAATTCATTACGAAATCTTTTTCAAGCCGTGCTCGATCTGAGTCAATTGCCGGTTGACTGCAAGGTGCTAACGCGGCCCTTCTCGGCGCAACTGGATGCGGTAAAAGATTCATTCGAGTACCGCTGCTGCGGCGTTGAACGCGCTGCGACACAAGATCCCTCTATCCTCGCGGGTGCATTCCAAGCTTTGGATGAAGAAATCAATCGTTCGCTTCGATCTGGTGAGCTCAAGGAACTTCCGGCCGATCACTAGCGGCTGATCTCCGTTTTCGGGATGTCCTTCGACGCATACAGAATGAGTTGCTGAGCCTGGCAGCTTTGGATAGCCAGCTGCAGTGTTCCGCGCAAGATACGGTCGATCAGTCTGATCCGCCCAAACTCAAGCGGAAGATCGATCGACGTCTGGTCATCATCGGTTTGAAAGGAGGCCTCATCAGCGTTGTAAGCCTATTTCTGCTCGTATGGCTTCATCTGCCGGGTGCGCCCATTATGCCGGTTGCCGCATGGCTCGCCTTGATTTTTACCTCCTACGAGATACCACTCGGTCGTTCCGGACATGTTCGTTCCTTTCAACACCTCCTCCGGATGGCTCTGTACGGATTCTTGACTGTACTTATCATGTTCGTTCTTGTGCCCCTGATGTCGAACTATTGGGTCATGAATCTGATCCTGTTCTGCATCATGTTCGCGCATGGTTATTTTGCTTCGAAAACTCCCGGACTGACCTTTTGGATGTTAGGGACGCTCTTTCTCGTTTCCGTTTTAGGCGCTCTTGACGCGCAAAAACCGGTTCCATTTGCAAGCATTATGGACAGCTGCTTAGGAGTGATGATCGGCCTGACGATCGGGGTAACTATAACACGTGTGTTATGGCCGAGGTTGCCCCAGAATGAATTGAGGGAAGCAGCCGGCCGATTTTGTAAGGCTGCCATATTGGCTTTGGACGAGAACTCAAAGGTGTCAATGGGTAGTATCAATTCGATTCTTTCGGCTCTGCCTTTGGATATTGCACGGACAACGGCAGCGCTAGGAGTCAGCAGGCTTCTACGCCAAGAACAGACAAAGTGGAACAGATTGGTTCCTATTTTGATTAGCCTTTCCGCTCAAATGCCGCGTCTGGCATTGGTCAGAGCCAAGGTTGCGGCTTCGCAAGAATCTAGTCTTTATCTAGAGGGCTTTCATGAAGACTATCGCTCCTGGATGGAGGCCCTCGGCTGTTTATTTTGTCGGCCCGACAACAAGAAGACTCTACCTCCGGTTCAAGGTCTGATTGACCAATTAAAGCAGAGGATGGAACGGCTAAAAGTAAATGAACAATCGCATCCTGCTTCAAACGAGCAATCGCGAGAGACTTTAATGGATGTGAACGAGTATCTCGTTGCAGCGGAGCTCATGCAAGAGTGTGGCGACATCGCCTTGAACCTGCGGTTAGTAGAATACTCAGGGGATTATTTCCTTTAGGAGTTGTGTTGGAAAAGCAACGAGATTTTTAGACCCTGGCCGCAACACAAGATTAAAATTCAGCTAAACTTTGTTAATTTATGAATGCGTCACATCCCGAATTTAACCTTCTCGATTTTCTTGTTCCTGTGAACTTGGTCGCCGGAGTTCTCGGTTTCCTGGTAGCTTGGCTGACCGTTATGGTGCTGGAGCGCTTCCGGCTCACACGCTATGTAGGAAACGTCTCGCTCTTCTTCATCGCGCTGGTTGTCTTGCTGGCCGGCTTAACAGATTGGTTGGTGAATCTATGATTGCAAAAATATTAGGTTATGGCGTCACCCTGGCGATAGCCACGGCTGGCGGTTGGGTCGTCTGGAGTCAATATCAACACTATAATAACGATCCATGGACACGAGATGCGCAAGTCCGCGCCAACGTGGTGGGCATTGCCCCCCGAGTGCCAGGACCGATCATCCGCGTTGCCGTGGTTGATAATCAGCATGTTCGGCGGGGGGATCTGCTCTTCGAGATCGATCCGGCGGATTACCGTGCGGCGGTCGCGGAGGCAAGGCACAGGTATCGGCTGCAACGGCAGCTTCAACTCAGAGGAAGCAAGACCTGGATAGACAGACGGCGTTGTATCAGAAAAGGGTAAATGCAGTGCAGGATTACCAAGACGCCCAGGACAGCTACGACAGTGCGCAGGCAAATTTAGCTGCGGCAAAAGCAAATTTGACAACGGCTGAATTGAAACTCAGTTACACAAACATCTACGCCACGGTCAATGGCGAGGTAACGAACATGGATATCAGCGAAGGCGCCTATGCCTCGGCTGGACAACAAGTGATGGCGCTTGTAGACAGGGATTCGTATTGGGTCGCTTGGTACTTCAAAGAAACGCAACTTCGGCACATCTCCGAGGGTGATATAGCGACAATCTCGCTAATGGGCCGTGAAGATCTACCGTTTAGGGGAACAGTTCGCAGTGTGGGCTGGGGCGTTTTCGTGACGGACGGTTCCGCAGGTGAGGGCACTGCTTTGCTGCCCTCAGTCAGTCCAACCATCGATTGGGTCCGCTTACCACAGAGATTTCCCGTGCGTATTGAGGTCGACAGTTCGGTGCCAACGGCGCTGCGAATTGGTCAGACCGCCTCGGTGTCAATTTCGCACGGCGCGCAGGCAGAAAAATTGAGTATGCTTCCGTAGCAGGCTGCTCATATGAAAACGACAACAGAACAGGACAACCTTCGTCATACAAAGATACCTCTCAACAATGGATCTGGTACGATCCCCGCGCTTGGTTTTGGCACCCTGATTCCCGACCCTATTGAAACCAAACTGGCGACAAAGACCGCACTGGAAGTAGGATTCCGCCAACTCGATTCCGCAGAACGATACCGAAATGAAAAAGAGGTCGGCGAGGCCATGCAGGAGGTGTTTAAGGAGGGCAAGATCAAGCGAGAAGAAGTGTTTGTTGCCACAAAACTCTGGAACAGCAACCACCGCCCTGAACGTGTCAAACCCGCTTTTGAGGCGAGTCTACAGCGACTGCAACTCGATTACATCGACCTCTATATAATTCATACCCCGTTTGCCTTTCAACCTGGAGACGAGCAAGACCCCAGGGACGGGAACGGCAAAGTGATTTATGATGAAGGAGTGACTTTATTGGACACTTGGAAAGCTTTGGAGGATCTTGTGGACGAGGGGAGGTGTAATGCCATTGGATTGTCGGACGTGAATGTGGAAAAGGCGAAAGAGATTGTTGAATCCGCGAGGATAAAGCCTGCCGTTATTCACGTAGAATCCCATCCATATCTCCCAGAATGGGAGCTCCTCGAGTTTTGCAAGAAACATGGTATCGTGCTGCAAGCCTTTGCGGCGTTGGGTCATAGCTCAGAACCTAGGTTGCTGGACGATCCTGTGATTACCTCCATCGCTAAGAGAGTCAACAAAACCCCTGCCCAAGTACTGCTTGCATGGGCGATCCAACGTGGCACGGCTCTTCTTACCACGTCCAAAACCCCTAGCCGCATCAAGGAGAACTTTGATATCTCCACCCTTCCTGAAGACGCAATTAAAGAGATTAGTGAGGGGATCAAGACGCGGCAAAGATTCAATGCAGTCGTGGAGACTGGCGTGCCGGGGTTTATCCCAAGAGGAAAGTGAACGTTAGACCGTTTGTCGAGGTCTTCTTAGGTATATGGCCACTTTTGCTGGCTGGTCTCCAGCTACCGGACTGTGCATCACGCCGGGCGAGCGGTTTCTCCCTCTTCCGGGAGTGTCAGTGTTAATGGTTAATTATTTGACGTTGAGCTATGACATGCGATTCCACCCCCGCTGACTGGCAGAGCAAACCGACTTCTCCAAGCCCCTTTCTTATGATTTCGCTCACGCGCAAGGGGTGGCTATAGAGCTATAGAAATGATTCGAGTATTTCAATATGGCGATCATGTTGTCATCGCGGAAATCTTCACCAGGGCCGTCCATGAAATTGCCTCCGAAGTTTATACTCTGGAGGAGTGTCTTGCCTGGACTTCGCGAGAGGTGAATTATGAACACTGGAAGAAGCGCTGCGAACTCAAGCGTCCATTTGTCTCCGTGACCGGATCAGAGATTTCGGGATTTCTCGAACTTGATCCGGACGGCCACATCGATTGCGCTTACGTCAATCCGAAATACAAAAGACGTGGCATCATGACCTCACTGGTGACTCATGCGATTGAAACCTGTTTCAGTTTTGGAGTGAACAGAGTGTATACGGAGGCTTCCGTCTGCGCGAAGCCCATGTTTGAGAAACTTGGGTTTGAGGTCCTCCGGGAAAACCTAGTTAAGATTGGACAGGTTAAATTACTGAACTATTCGATGGAGCTTTTAAACACATCCATCACTTAGGCCATTACCCACTACGGGATGGCTATGAATATTGAGGTTTTTCAGCCAAATGACATTTCGGACGCGAATGCAAAACTATACGACGAAAGATCACAGAATCTTTGGACGTTTTATTGGTTGCATTTGGAAAGGGCGATTTGAATTGCGCCCGGGGCTAAGAACTGCGAGTTGGCTCACCTTGACGGATTTAGCAGCTCGTTCAAGATTGTCACTTTCCGATTAAGAAGCCGCGCGGAGAGGGGATTTTTTCGACACGCCGGAGGCCGATGATGTTTTCCAATATCTGGGCCCAATTCTTGAAACCGAGCCAATCCAGCCGCCGCAAAAATCACAGATTGCCACGACGTTGTCTTCAACTGGAATGCTTCCTTCTCCCTCGCACTGCGCGCAAAATTCGGCGGCTTCTGCGTTTATGACAACGCAGCCGAGCGAGCGTCGCTCCTGCACCTCGCCTTCGATGAGCATCTCGCATTCCTCGCGCGTTCCGGCCCGCCCTATTGTGCCCGCTATCTTCTGCGTTTCTTCATCCTCGAATTCGACAATGAATTTCCACTTGGTACGGATCGCCTCGGTCATGCCTGTATATTGTATGGGCTTGGGTTGAGGAACACAAGATATTGTGGGAACAAATCTTCAATAACAATCCCTGGTCTAAATACAGTCGCGTAAATCACGATGGACGAAGCAGTAATGACGATTTATCATACAATCCGAAATGAGACCGATCTGGAAAGGCTCGATAGCATTTGGTTTGGTTCATATTCCTGTAAGGCTTTACTCGGCAACGGAGAGCCAAGGGATTAACTCCAACCTTCTTTACAAAAAGGATCTTTCCCGCATCCGGTACCAGCGTGTTGCTGAATCAACCGGGAAAGAAGTCTCCGCAGAGGACATTGTCCGAGGCTACGAAATAGAGAAAGACCACTTTGTGGTTCTTTCTGACGATGAGATTGACAACGTTGCCCCTGAGAAATCTGCCGCGATCGAAATTCAAGAGTTCGTTGACGAGTCGGAAATCTCCAGTCTCTATTTCGAAAAGCCGTATTATGTCGAACCCGATAAAGGCGCCAGCAAATCGTACGCTCTTCTTAGGGAGGCCTTGGCGAAGTCCGGCAAGGTAGGGATCGCGCAGTTTGTCTTACGCAATCGAGAAAATCTTTGCGTATTGAAACCTCAAGGTTCAGGCCTGGCGCTCAACTCCCTCCGGTATGTCTCCGAAATCCGGCCAATCGAGGAACTCTCGTTACCGACCAAGGAAAAACTTGCCGCAAATGAGGTGAATCTCGCGATAAAGCTGATTGAGGGAATGGCCGGAAAATTTGAACCGGCGAAATACCGGGACACCTACACTGAAGAGATCCAAAAATTGATCGATGCTAAGTCTAAAGGCCAGGTACGCAAGACCCCTGCTCCGAAACCAGCAAAGAGCAACGTCATAGATCTTGTTGCCGCGCTTCAAGAAAGCCTGAACACAAAAAAGGGTAAGAAACGCGGGGCGGCGTGAGCGCGATTGACTGGAATGCTCTCGGCGTGGCGTTTAAGTAGCATCCGACCTGTCCCTCTCTCTTCTTTCCTTTTGCATCGATGAGCGGCTAACCCGGAAATCTCACACTAAAAGCTGTAAAGCGGCGTTTATTTTTTGTAAGTTCTTGGTAGCAAACAAGTTAAACTTAACAAAAAGGACGCCGCTTCAATGACAGACTGTAGTGAGCAACAATATCTTTTTCAAGATTTAGGTAGTCGAAAAATAGAGGTCGATTTCCAGGGAGGCTTGCTTTCCAGTGATGGGGGCGCTGTCATTCTGCGCGAACTGGAACGCCACAGCGCATTGTTACGAGATTTTTCGGACTGTTTCATTGACTACCGCGATCAGCGCTTTATCGAGCACCAGGTCCAGGAACTGGTGAGTCAGCGCATTGATGGCTTGGTTTTGGGCTATGAAGATCTCAATGATCATGACCACCTGCGCCGTGATCCGCTCCATGGGTTGATTTGCGGCAAAAGCGATCCATTCGGAGAGGATCGGATGGCGGATCGCGATAAAGGCAAAGCTCTGGCTGCTCACTCGACACTGAATCCTTTGGAGTTGAGCGCTCAAGCCGTTGACAGCCGTTACTGCAAAATCCAGGCGCAGTCCGAGTTGATCGAAGCGTTGCTAATCAAGCGTGGAGTCAAAGCCATTCCACGCAAAAGCTCCGAGATCGTTTTGGATTTTGACGCGACCGACGATCCACTTCACGGCAATCAGCAAGGGGCCTATTTTAACGGCTATTATCGGCACTGCTGCTACCTGCCGCTTTACTGCTTTTGCGCTAACATTCCGCTCTTTGCCAAGTTGCGCGATTGCAAACGTGATGCTAGCCAGGGCACGGTCGAGGCACTCCAGAAGATCGTGTCAGGGATTCGTAAGCGTTTTGGCCAGAAGGTTCGCATCGTCGTACGTGCCGATAGCGGATTTGCCCGGGAGCCAATCATGAGCTGGTGCGAGGCCAATGAGGTGTTTTACTGCATAGGTTTGGGACGTAATGATCTGCTCGCAGAGCAGCTGGAATCAACTTTTGAGAACCTAAAGCGCCAGATTGAAGAGCGAAAAGTAGAACGTCCCTGCCGCAGTTTTACCGAGTTTGAATACTCGACTCTCTCGACTTGGACTAAGGCACGCCGGGTCATTGGTAAAGCCGAGATTTTACCCAAAGGCGATAACCCGCGCTTTATCGTCACTAACTTGCCCAAGGATGGTTGGGGTGATGCAACCCAGGCAGCTCGCTTTGAAGCCGGCGCACTCTACGAGAAGTTTTACTGTGCGCGTGGGGATATGGAAAACCGCATCAAAGAGCAGCAACTGGATTTGTTTGCCGATCGCACCAGCACCCATTGGATGGCCTCCAACCAACTGCGGCTATGGTTCTCGGCTTTTGCCCATCTGATCATGCACACTCTGAAGGCCGAAGTTTTAAAAGGGACCCAACTTGAGTCTGCATCGATTGGCCAGATCCGATTGCGTCTCTTTAATCTTTAAGATTGCAGCCCGATTGACCCAGAGCGTGAGGCGAATCCACATCGAACTCTGTTCGGCCTATCCGCTCAAGGCGTTCTTCGAATTAGTTCACCGACGTCTGCGTGCCTTGCCATCAGCGACATAGAAAGCTCGATAAAGCCCAATTAGATGCGGGCAAGAGCGCCTCCCGGTGGCTCTTTGGCCGAGCTCTGACTTGAAGAGGAGCTAAAGCGCCGATCCAGTGCCCCGCCGATGGTAAAATCCGCCGCCGACTCGAAAAAACCCCATCCGAAGGCTCGGAAAGAGACTCACACAAGTCGCAACACTTTATTAGAGAGTTATACTTCAGACTTGTGATTTATTGGGGCTAACGCCGCTTGTTCATCGTCACATCACGCAGCTGACCGCTCGGAGACCGGACGGCGGCGCAGGGTTGTTTGTGTAATTGGCGATGGGTTGTAGTTCGCGTCTATTGATCCGACGTCAGTTCCGGGCGGAACAATCCTGTCGATCTGGTCCAGGATTTCGTCGTTAAGAACAACGTTGGAGCCCGCAAGCAAATCGTCGAGGTGTTCCATTTTGCGTGGACCAATAATTGCCGACGTCACGCCAGGGTGAGCTACCACGAAGGCCAACGCCATGTGCGTCAGTGACAGCCCGGCTTCCTCTGCGAGGGGGATGAGCTGCTCGACCGCATCCAACCTGCGTTCGTCAGACATCTGCTTTGGGAAATATTTGGTGCGTATGCTGTCCGGCTGCTCCTGGCCCTTGCGGTAGCGTCCGGTGAGGTGGCCCATCGCGAGTGGACTCCACACCATCGCGCCCATCCCATACCGCTCGCATACCGGCAGCACCTCGCGTTCGATGCTGCGATTCAGGATCGAGTAGGGCGGTTGTTCGGTGCGGAAACGCGCCAGCCCGCGCCGTTCCGAAACCCATTGAGCTTCGACGATCTCTGAGGCGGGGAACGTCGACGATCCGATCGCGCGGACCTTGCCGGCCCGCATCAGATCCGTGAGTGCCGAGAGGCTCTCCTCGATATCGGTATCCGGTGATGGCCGGTGAATCTGGTAGAGATCGATGTGGTCGGTCTGCAGACGGCGCAACGAAGCCTCCAACTCACGCGTAAGCCAGCGTCTCGAATTACCACGCTGGTTCGGGTCATCGCCCATCGGAAGGTGCGCCTTGGTGGCGAGTACGATATTGTCGCGACGGCCCTTGAGAGCCTTGCCGACGATCTCCTCCGATTCGCCCCGGCTATATGCATCGGCCGTGTCGACGAAGTTGATCCCCGCGTCCAACGCCTTGTGAATAATACGAATTGATTCGTCGTGGTCGGAATTGCCAACCGCGCCGAACATCATTGCGCCTAGGCAGTAGGGGCTAACCTTGATGCCAGTTCGTCCCAGCGAGCGGTACCGCATAATCTTTCTCCTATCTCCGATGATTGGTTGTTAGTGGCGCCGTGTTGCGTTAATTTCAGTTAAACGGAACGGCATTCCATATTTATACGGAACGCTGTTCCGTTTGTCAATTCGGATTGTGATGAGTAATAAACTGGAAGACCCCGGTGATGGCGCCGAGCCTCGGAGCCACGCGGAACGGCGCGTGCGTGCCGACGCCCAACGCAACCTGGACGCGTTGCTGAAGTCGGCCAAGGCAGTGTTCGCGACCTCGGGTGTGGACGCTCCGGTGCGAGAGATTGCAGAGCGGGCGGGGGTCGGCATCGGCACCTTTTATCGGCATTTTCCGCAGCGTGCGGATCTGATTGCAGCGGTCTTCCGTCGTGAAATCGACGCCTGTGCAGAGGCCGCCCCGATTCTCGCTGTGGAGCACGCGCCCGGCGAGGCACTGGCAAAATGGATGCAACGATACGCCACTTTTGTTGCAACCAAACGCGGGCTCGCCCCGGCCCTACACTCGGGAAATCCGGCCTTCGAAACCTTGCGCTCGTACTTCGAGCAACGAGTCCGACCCGCAGTGCGGATGCTTCTTGAGTCTGCCGTAGCCGCCGGCGAGATACGCAACGACGTCGAACCAGATGACCTTCTCCATGCTGTCGCAAGCCTGTGCATGCCCGCCCAAGATGACGGTCGTGCACAGCGCATGGTCGGTCTCCTCATCGACGGGCTTCGATGCGGCATTCATCCATCGCGGGACACGAAGGTGCGTGGCAGGAGCTGACGTCGCGCTCGACGGCGGGACGTGAACGTTCGATTTAGGGGGTGGTGGAGCTAAATGGCCAGAGGAGAGGAGGGACAGGTCAAGTATTGGAGGATACTAGCATCAGCAACTACACGTTTACAAAATGTTCTGTTTTGTGACTGACACACATGAAATCTCCGCGCCCCAATGCCTGAGGAGAAGAGTTTCCGCCACTCTTTTTTCAGGGTTGCGATTTTGAGTTTGGGCCGGGCGATGCGTCAATGATTTGTCTTGAAAAGAACTCAAAAGGAAATTGTTACAAACAAAGTCGCGACCCTTGCGTTTTCTTCCTGATTTTCAAGAAAATGGGTTATGAGTGCATCGTATAAATTCATCGATTCCCCCATCAGTAAGCTCAAGCTCGTTGCGAGCGACAAAGGATTAGTGGCCATCCTTTGGGAAAACGACAATCCCCGCCGCGTACGTCTCATGGATCTCGTGGAAAATCCTCTTCACCCCATTTTGCTCCAAACCGAGAACGAACTCTGCGAGTACTTCGCGGGGAAACGAACTGTATTCTCGATTGGCTTGGATATGCGCGGTACAGATTTTCAGAAGAGCGTGTGGGAGGCATTGGTTAAGATCCCGTTCGGCGAAACGCGCAGCTACGGTGAGCTGGCAAAACAACTTGGGAACCCGAACGCGATGCGAGCAGTTGGCGCGGCAAACGGACGGAATCCTATTGGCATCGTTGTACCGTGCCATCGGGTGATCGGCGCAGACGGCAAACTCATAGGATTTGCTGGTGGCCTTGAGGCAAAAGCGCACCTTCTGAATCTCGAAACCCCTGGCAAACCTAAGTTGAATGGTGAATGGTGCGCGCGAAGTTGTCCCCTTGCGGTTTTGAATTTGGGCTGGGGATCTGTCGGGGGTTCCATCTATATAACAACTCTAAGAGAAATTGCCGGAGGTTGACACGACTCTTGCGTTTTTCTGAAGCTGCGATGAGCGGTAGGGTAAGATACCGCGGGTATGATTCAGCTCTTCTTCGCAGAGCGGACTAGCTTGCTTTTGAAATTTTCCACGCATCCCCTTTTTTTATGAGGATCACCGATAGGTGGTGTCTAGACCTTCGATTGTTTCCAAGTGTCACCGACATTGAGACCGTTGCAGCTTCTACATGCACTCCAGAAACGGAAATGTTATTAGCCCAATCAGCGAGGTAGTCCTGTGCCCGAATAAAGTAGTCCTCAGCCAAGCCTTCTTCGCTATTGGTGCGCCTGTTGAGCTCTTGAATCAGTGCCTTCGACACGTAAGTCTCGATTTTAGCATGATCGTCTTGAAGCGGATTTCGGTTTTTTGCGAGTTCTCCCAAGTACCATCTGTAAAACTCGATCACGACTGCCTTTGGCGAAGCGTGGGAGCTTTGGCCAGGATCTTTCGTGGCATTGCTTTCAGCGCAATACGCTTGCCCGCCAAACACCGAGATCAGAAGTAGAAGTGTGAGGAAGCACGTAACAGTCTGTAAGCGGGGGGTTAATCTATCCATTGAATTATTTCACGGTCACTCCGATAGCAATAGATCGCATGGCCTGGAGGGACCGCATGGCCTGGAGGGACAGGTCAAATATTGGTGCATTTGAGCAAATTGTGCTACACTTTATTATTATGTTGTGTATGTTGCGCTTCACACCGATGAGGTTTCCGCGCGTCAAGGCTGAGGGTCAGAGTTTCTACCACTGTGTTTCCAGGGTGGTTGACCGTCTATTCATTTTCCATGCTTCCGCTCACGGCTCCGCTGAGGCCGAACGATTTGTGCGACTCATGCGACGGCTGGAGGCCTTTAGCGGTGTACGGATTTTGACGTATGTGCTGATGTCTAATCACTTCCACATGCTGTGCGAAGTCCCCGAGGCCAAAGCACTTTCCGAGCTCGATCTACTTGAACGTATCGAAGCCGGCTACGGCCCGGCGCGTCGCCAAGCTCTCGAACAGGAGCTAGAGCGCTTGCGTCAGCAACCGGATGGCGCCGGTCCGATCCAACGACTCTTGGAGCCCTACCGCAGGCGCATGTACGATATCTCGATCTTCGTCAAGGAACTCAAAGGTCGCTTCGCCCAAGGCTACAACCGACGTCATGGTCGCTACGGGGTGCTTTGGGCAGAGCGTTTTAAGAGTGTTCTGCTTGAAGGGGGTGAGGCATTGGCCGCCGTTGCTGCTTACATCGACCTCAACCCGGTTCGGGCAGGTCTGTGTGCCGATCCTAAAGATTATCGCTATTGCGGTTATGGCGAGGCGCTCGGCAAGGGTTGTGAGCTAGCTCGCCAGGGGATTAGAACAATACTGGGCCAGCCAGAGACAGCTTCCTGGAAAGAAGTCAGTCGCGAGTATCGCAAATACCTCTTTGTGCACGGGAGTTTAAACACTAAAGCCAATCGTCCGGCTTTCGATCTGCGCACCGCTCAAAGAGTGGTGGATGAACAAAACGGTGAACTTTCCCTACCAGAGGTTTTGCGTTGCCGAATCCGCTACTTCACCGATGGAGTGATCCTGGGAAGTCAGGCCTTTGTGGAATCGCATTTTTCCAACCTCAAGACAAAGCTTGGTTACAAACGCGATCACACCGGCAGGCCGCTGACGGTGCTGGACCGTTCTGAGCGGCTTTGGGTCTTACGGGAACCGCGAGTCCAACCAAGCGGCTGAGGTCATCCCATCCAGAAACTCAATTGTCACTTTCGCGGGGTGCTCGAGCTGTTGCATTCTCCAGAAACATTCACCCCGACGAATGAGGGAGCTCGGTGCGCATTTCTCACGGGATGCGAGAAATGTAGGTTCGCCGTGTAGCGCTCTACTACACGTACCGCTGCTCAATATCTGCCTAAAAGCACCCGTCCGCCTTCCGAGCGGAAGATTTGCACCCATGAGTCCCGATCCAACATCCTTCCCTTTAGTCCTCTCCGTTTATCCGACCTGTCCCTGTCTGTTTTGGCAAATGTTGATTTCCGTATCACGCTTTTTGGTTTTGCAATCGTCCTGCCTGCCGAGTGTATCCTTGCGAGGTTGTTTGGATGAGTATTATCCCTGGCTAGATGGGCGAATGGTTTATCAATCTTCCGATTTGGGTCATGGCGCTGACCATATTTGCGGCAGTGTATTTGATCGCCATTGTTATTTTCGCGGTCGTTGCCTCGCTGGCAAAAGGACACCGGGGACGATTATTCAGAGGTGTCTCTCCAACATTGATGTCTGTATTGGGCACAATTTTTGGTCTCCTTGTCGTATTCATCGGAGCGCAGGTCTGGAGCGATATGGATCGCGCCGAGTTGGCAGTTGATCGCGAGGCAAGCGCGATGCGAATGGTGACGTTGCTTGCAGCGAATTTCCCCGGTGATCCGGAAAACCAGATTCGCACCTTTGTCCGTCAACACATCGACGAGGTGGTCAATATTGAGTGGCCAATGATGGCAAATCAGTCAGCTTCCTTGAGAGTTCAATCGCCTGCATTGGGAGAAGCCTTGCAATTTGTCCTCTCGCTGGCGCCAAAAAGCGAGGGGCAGACACTGGCACAACGGGAGTTGGTCACAGCGATCGAAAACGGTCTGGATGCCCGGCGGGAACGAATCATTTTAAGCCGAGCCAGGGTGAATTGGATTAAATGGGCCTGCCTTTTTGCACAGGCCACATGCATATTCGTAGCGATTGCAATTGTGCATATTGACAATCGATCCGGCGCGGCGATTGCGATGGGGATCTTTGGAGCAGGGGTTGTGGTTGCGGTCCTGCTTATTGCTTCGCACGACCAACCGTTTAGTGGGGAAATATCAGTCAAACCCGACGTGCTTCTGCGGGTCAGGCCTGAGTAGTTCTAGGCGGACTCGGCGGCCGACTTAGTTGATTGGCTCTGCTTCTGGAAATCTCCGCTGACCATTTAGGATTTCAGTTCTCGACCGATAAAGACGCACAAGGTAGTTCAAGCCTGGAGTTCATTCGTCGATTTGTCTCGATAATATGAGGAAAGGAGAGAGGGGACAGGTCAAATATTGGAGGATTCCGACGTTGTCTATTACACGATTATAAAGTGTGGTAGTTACCGTGCGTGACACTCGGGTTGGCGGTAGCCTTTGGACTTTTGTCGTCTATCGACAAGAATATCTTCCCGCCGGTCCCCTCTGTCTTCTTCTGGTCGCAGCCCCTGCTCGGCCGGCATTTTACGCACGAGCGAAGACTTTCTCCAAACCATCCATCGCCGGACGAACGAACGTTCAACAAAGGATTTTGGCTTATGTCCGGAAAACTTGAAGGAAAAAGGTCGTATTTTTTGTCGCCCGTGCTGCAGGAAGGAACTGCGTCTCGCAGCCCACGATGATGAGCGGAGCACCCGTCTTTAAGTGCCGTAGCTAAGTCCAGTTACATCAACAGAAGCAACATGAACGAACACAGCGTCACATCCACGGCTCCCAAGCCGCTTCGCGCGGACGATCTCAAACGAAACCTGAAGCTTGCGAGGCCCGAGACAGACGAGGGCCTCAGTCACATCGGTCTCGTTGGAGATACCTACACGATTCTGCTTTCAGGATGCGACACCAACGGTCGCTATTGCCTGATCGACATGTTCATTCCACCTGGCGGTGGACCGCCTCCTCACCGGCACGAATTCGAGGAATCGTTCACTCTCCTTCGGGGCGAGATCGAAGCGACATTCCGCGGTCAAAAGTCGGTAGTTCGCGCTGGAGAAACCTTGGGTATTCCGGCCAACGCACCTCACTCTTTTACGAACATTTCTCAGGAGCCGGCGCGGTTGCTCTGCATTTGCGCGCCCGCCGGCCAGGAAGAGTTCTTCGCGGAGGTGGGTGTTAAGGTCGCGACCCGGACAACGCCACCTCCTAAGCCGAGTAAGGAGGACCAGGCACGGCTCATGAAGAAAACTCAGGAGCTTGCTCCGAAATATCGCACCGAACTCCTCATACCTTAGCATCTCTCATGATAAGCGAGCGCGTGTACCTTCTCTCGCTGATACCTCAGTCTGATAGGCGAAATATCCCGTATCGGATCTGTCCCTCTGTCTTCGTCTGGCATACTGAAAGGGCTCATGCGAACGATCACACTTGAAGAACACTTCGCGACTTCGGCTTTCCTGGAGGGACCGGGGCGCAAGCTAAAGGAACAAGCCGAAAGCTTCGGAGGTCGCGGCGCTGCGGTGCTCGCAGAACTATGCGACCTCGGAGACAACAGGATTGCTGAGATGGATGCGGCAATCGTCGATGTGCAGGTCTTGTCGCTTACCTCGCCTGGCTTCGAGCAGTTGGGTGGGACTGAAGCGGTGGCGCTTGCTCGCGAAGCGAACGAGACTCTTGCAAATGCAGTTCGAAATCACCCCGCTCGCTTCGCGGGATTTGCTTCTTTGCCGACAGCCGCTCCTGATGCCGCCGCTGCCGAGTTGGAACGGGCGATCCGCGATTACGGCTTCAAAGGAGCGGTGATCAACGGTCATATTCAAGGCCGGTACCTTGACGACCAATTCTTCTGGCCAATCCTGGAACGCGCCGAGGCCCTCGACGTGCCTATCTACCTCCACCCGACACAGCCTCCCGAATCGGTCATCAATGCATCCTATTCCGGCTTTTCACAGATCCTGACGGAAGTACTCTCGGGCCCGGGGTGGGGCTGGCACATTGAAACTGCGATACATCTTATCCGTGTCATCCTCGGTGGGACATTCGACCGGTATCCACGCTTACAGATATTGATTGGGCATATGGGCGAAGCGCTTCCCTTCATGTTGCCTAGACTCGACACCATGAATGTTGCGTTGACAAAACTAAATCGCCCCGTCAGCGCGTATCTCCGGGAGAACGTTCATTACACATTCAGCGGCTTCAATTACACTGCGGCGTTCCTGAACCTGCTTCTGGAAGTCGGCGTGGATCGAATCATGTTCTCAGCTGACTATCCTTTTCAATCCATGCGACAGGCGCGCGGTTTTCTGGACCAACTGCCCGTCAGTACCGCAGATAGAGAGCGCATCGCGCACCGGAATGCGGAGCTTCTTCTGAAGCTATAAAAGAACATAAAAGAACAGTAGGGACAGGTCAAATTAGGAGGATTCGATGCGAAATTACACGTTCATAATGTGTTGTGTATTCTGTGCTGGCGACGGGGAAATCAAAACGGCTCTTCAGGGTCATGTCAGCTTGTTCGGTGCCGTGGGAGTCACAACCACCCGATTATCTCGAATCCGACCTATCCCTCTTTCTTCTTTTATGTCTTCTCTTAAAGCGTGCTGCCATCCAATAGACCGTATCTCTCCAAGAATCCCTTAACCATTTCGTCGAATTCGGCGTCGTGGACGTGACCGCCGGAGAACAGACCGTGTGATCCTAAATTGTTCACGTAATGCCGGGCTTGTTGAACGACGTTCGGATGGCTGAACCGGAGCGCCACCTTTAAATCGTCCCTTAGCGTCGCAATCTGTTTTGCGTACTCCTTTATCGATGCCTCGTTCTCTCCGAGGCGCTTTCGGATTTCCTCGTCCATAGGCGGGAAGATAACCGTTTGCTCCGCGTACTCAAAATCGGCTGCGTTCAGCGTGAAGCTTCGAGGGTTCGAAGAGAGAACTCTCACGTCTGATTTGATGCCCGCACCCGATTTGATTGTCGTCACCGGAAACCAAGATTTCCTGCGAAACAGTTATACGCCACAGAAGTCTTCAACGCGGTGGACAGACAACTATCGAGCCCGCTCCTTCGAACTCAACAAGAAACGGGGGACAGGTCAAATCCGCATAGTCCCTTCGCTGATCCGACCTGTCCCTCTATCTCCAGTGAATTTGTCCCTCTATCTCCAAGTGGAATTGCTCTTCGATTCGATGATACAAGGTTCGAGTCGATCTGCTTTTATCGGGAGAAACCCCAGCCTGTGGGATTTCTCCTTTCTGCGAACACACAAACGCCCCCTCTTTATCTGCGAAGAGTGCGATCGAAGTTTGAACGTCTCAGAGAGCCTTTGAACGTTCATAGCTGACCGGAGATGTTCGACAAGCGTGTCGGCACCCGCTTGGCTACCTCCGCTTGCTCATGCAACGTCTCGCGCGGTCTGCTGGCCGATTTCATCGATCCGGCCGGTCGCTTTCAGACTGAAAGCGTCTGGAACGGCACCAGCCAACTGCTCGTCAAACGACACGAAGGAAGAGAATCCTCTGATTCGATCCGCGTTAAATCAAACTTTGTGTCTCCGGATCGAACAGACACGCCTTCGCCATATCAACCGCCAACGTTACGGTCTCACCAACTGCCGGCGTCGAATCCGGTTCAAAGCGTGCAATTACTTCTGCCCCACCGATTCGAACAATCACCATGTTCTCGGCGCCCGTCGGCTCGACAACCTCGACTGCGGCTTGGATCCGGCCGAGATAGGGTTTGTCTTCTAAATGACGCGCATCGTAGCGGACCAGATTTTCCGGCCTGATCCCGAGCACCACACGACGGCCACTCCCGACGGATCTAACGATTTCGTCCGACAGGGGCAACAGTATCGGTTGCTTTTCGTTTTCGGCCAGGAGGACGCCTGCTGATCCCGAATTCGCAATCCGAGCCTGTAGAAAATTCATCGGTGGCGATCCCATAAAACCGGCCACGAACATGTTGGCTGGCCGGTCGTAAACCGTCCGCGGTTCTGCGAATTGTTGCAGCCGTCCCTGATGCATGACTGCAATACGTGAAGCAAGTGTCATCGCCTCGACCTGATCATGCGTGACGTAGATCGTCGTCTTCCCGAGGCGTTGATACAACTTCTTGATCTCCGTACGCATTTCAACGCGCAGCTTGGCGTCGAGATTGGAGAGCGGTTCGTCGAACAGGAATAACGCAGGATCCCTCACCAGCGCCCTGCCCATGGCGACACGCTGACGCTGACCACCGGAGAGTTGAAAAGGTTTGCGCCCGAGTAGGCTTTCGATCTGAAGAAGCCCGGCGACTCGGGCGAGAGCTTCCGCCTGCACCTTTTTGGGTACGCCGCGGCTCTCCATGCCAAAGGTGATGTTGCCGCGCACGGTCATGGTCGGGTAGAGCGCGTAAGATTGGAACACCATCGCGATATCGCGGTCCTTGGGCGGCACATCGTTGACGACCCGGTCGCCAATCCTGACTTCACCGGCGCCGACACTTTCAAGACCCGCAATGATCGCGAGCAACGTCGACTTTCCACAACCGGAGGGTCCTACCAATACGACGAATTCGCCTGTTCGAACTTCGAGTTCAATGCCTTTCAGTACCTGAACGGAACCGAAGGATTTATTAAGATTGCTAATCGTGAGCGACGCCATGCCTATCTGTATTTATTTAAGTGCCCCTTGTGTCAGCCCTCGCAAGAAATACCGACCACCAAAAAGATAGATCAGGAGTGGCGGCAAAGCGGCAATCAGTACGGCAGCGCTTTCAACGTTGTATTGGTGCACGGAAGTTCCGCCGGCGCTCAGTGCGATCAGAGCGGCGGTAATCGGTTGATGGGTCCCAGAGGAGAAGATGACCGCAAACAAAAATTCGTTCCAGATGTTCGTGAATTGCCAAATCACGGTAACGATCAAGATGGAAGGCGACAGCGGCAGGATAATCTTTCGGAAGATCCGCCAAAAACCAGCGCCGTCGATTCGCGCCGCTTTGATAAGATCATCAGGTATATGCACGTAATAATTGCGGCAAAACAGTGTCGTGAAGCTTAATCCCTGGACACAGTGGATAAGCACGAGACCGGTAGTCGAATTTGTCAGACCAAGTAAACCGAGCACGCGCGCCCAGGGCAACAAAACCATCTGACCAGGCATAAATACCCCTAGAGTGAGGATGCCGAACAGAACCTCAGAACCCTTAAAGCGCCACTTGGATAAAATGTAGCCGTTGATAGAGCCGATCGCGGTCGAGATAATCGTGGCGGGCACGACCATGGCAACCGAGTTGAAGAAGAAAGGCTCTATTCCTTCGCAGGTACCTCCGACACAAAAATTGTTCCACGCCATCGCCCAGTACTTGAGCGAAAAGCTTTGCGGCACACCGATGAGGCCGTTGCGGCTGATGTCGGGAAGATCGCGAAATGAATTGAGGATCACGACCGCAAGCGGCAACAGAGTATAGAGCGCGAACAACGTTAGCAGCGCGTAGATGACAAGCTTCGCTCGGTGCCGATGCCAGGTGCCCGACGCGCCGAGCGGATCATAGGATCCTGCCTTAGCCATTGCTAGCCTCCCGGCGCTGACGCCAATTGCTCCAGATCGTATAAGGAACTAGTACGAGGGATAACGCAACCAGGATCATGATCGCCGCTGCAGCTCCTTCGGCCATTTGGCCACGCTGAAACATGAGATCATACACATAGATCGCCGGCACAGTGGTGGCGATTCCGGGTCCACCCCCCGTCAATGCAATGACCAGATCGAAGGTCTTGATGGCGAATTGCAGTAGCACCACCAGCACAGAGATAAAGATCGGCCCAATTGCAGGGAGGATAATCCGTCGGTAAATCCGCGGCATGGTCGCCCCATCGATCTGCGCCGCTTTGATAAGATCGGGATCAATTGAACGCAACCCGGCGAGGAATAGCGCCATGACAAAGCCGGACGCCTGCCAAATGCCGGCAAACACAATCGTGTAAATCGCCATCTCGCGCTGAACGATCCAGTCGAATTTGAAACTTGCCCAACCAAGATGCTGAATAACGCTCTCGATCCCGGTCGACGGGCTGAGCAGCCAACGCCACACCGTGCCTGTGACGACGAAAGAAACCGCCAACGGATAAAGATAAATTGTCCGCCACAAAGCCTCTGCGCGAACGCGTTGATCGATCAGAATGGCTAGCACTAGCCCGATAAATGTCGCTCCGACGACGTACAACGCGCTGAACAGAAAGAGGTTATTATACGCGATACCCCAGCGCCGATTAGTCCACAATTCCGCGTATTGATGGAAACCGGCGATGGAATAGTCGGGCATGAGCGTGGAGTTCGAGAGCGAAATCCAGATTGTCCAACCACAAAACCCGAAGACGTAAATAAATGTCGCGAGCAGAGAGGGCGCCAAAACGAGCTGTGGCAGGATGCTCGATAGCCGTTCACGAAGCGGGCGGCTCTTCTTCAGAGCCGCGCTTTCGGGTGTGAATCTCACAGACTCGACCACGATCGTTTTCGCCCTCGTTTAGCTTACTCTATTGTTGCGCTTCGACGGCGTCTGCCATCTGCTTCGCAGCGTCGGCTGCAGATAGCTTTGGAGTGTTGACGAATTCTGTAATCACTTCCATCGCTGCACCACGGTATTTCTGCAGGATAGTCATGTTATGAGCAAAACTGCGCACTAACGTGCCGGCTTTGATCGCTTCGCCAAGGTCCACCTGTGACTTTTGCTGACAGGGTGTGAAGCCGTTACTCAGATCGACGTCTAGCCTGGCTGGGATTGAACCCTTCGCCTGGTTGAAAATCGTCTGGAACTCTTTCGACATGATGAGATGGGCGAGAAGCTTCGAACCGGCAAGATAGTCAGGATCCTTCTGCTTGAAGAACACGACTGAATCGCTATTTAAGATGAAGCCTGGCTTGCCATTATTAGCTGGCGCTTGACCGCAAAGATAGTCGACTCCCTCTTTGAATCCCCCGGCGTTGTATGTGCCGATTGCCCAGTCACCCATGAAAAAGAATGCCGCTTGGCCAGTCAACATCATGTTGGCAGCAGCGTCCCACGCCCGCCCAGCGATGCCCGGGTCCATCCAGTTGATCATTTTGCGGTACTGTTCAAAAGCGGCGACCATTCCAGGACTGCGCATCGCGTCCGTGTTCCCCTCAACGAACGCTTTACGGTAGAGGTCGATGTCCATACCGTAGACGACAATCTCGAAAGTCGTTGCATCGGTCCAATCCGCGCTACCGTGGGCAATCGGAATAATGCCGGCAGCCTTCACCTTCTCGCAATCGGCGTTAAACTCATCCCAGGTCGAAGGCATTGACTTAATCCCGGCTTTGTCCAACGCCTTTTTGCCGCCCCAGAGCCAATTGATACGATGGATATTCATCGGTACCGCAACCCAGGAGCCCTTGGGTTTCATAACGGACAGAAGCTCTTTTGCAACGGTTCCGTCCCAATTCTCCGCCTTCGCGATTTCGTCCAGGTTTAAAGTCATCCCGGTTTCGTTCCACTCGGCGATTTCCGGTCCCTTCAGCTGGACCGCAGGCGGCGGATTGCCGGAAACAACGTCTGCCCGCAACTTTGCGAGCGTATTAGCGGTGTGGCCAGCAATGGAGGTTGACTCCCATTTGCCGCCGGCCGCTTTGAACATATCGCCGAGCTTGGCGATCGCTGCCGCGTCGGAACCGTTGTCCCATTGCGAAAGCAGATTTGTTTTGGGTTGTTGGGCGTGTACCGCCCCGGCTGATATCAGCCCGAGTGTCAATGAAACAGCTGCCACCGTAGTGGTGGCGTAACGCGCTAAATGCATAGAGCAAGTTCCTAACGTTTTGGGGGTATGGGGGTATTTTGTTTTAGTTCTTCAACGGCAATTCCGGATCGGTAGCGCGTCGTTACTCGTTGAGGCGATGGTCACACCGACTACATGAACCTCCGGGTCACCCTCGCTTGTGGGCCATGATGCAAGCACCGGCTATTGGCCGAGACAACCCTGCCGACCGCATTACGCCGCTGCCAGAAATATATCATATATGATATTACGGAGGGCGTCTTTCTCGGTAGTCCTATCATGTGTTACTTAATTCAACCTGGCCTGTACTGGGGGGATGCGAAATTCAATGTGTCCTTCACCTCGAATCCGACACACAAATGTGCTCAAACTTTACTGCTTAATTCCGCGGCAGTCTGCCAAAGGCGCGAATATTTGTCATCAAAAAATTCTACCTTTCAATCTCGGTTTCGTTATCCAACGGCTGACCAGTCACCCATTTTACAAGTGGGAAATGCCTGCCAGGGCGATGATGATCGAACAAATTGCGCCAATAAAATTCGACAGTCGCGGCATGAATAGCAGGAGAATACCGGAGGTCAAAGAGAGCCGGCGGTGACGATGAAATGCCGACGAAGATCACGGTCGAGTGGCACCGGAGGGACAGGTCAAATATTGCAGGCTTTCGGTCTTACGGGGAACCGCGAGTCCAACGGAGCGGCTGCGTTTATAATGTGTTGTGCGCTCTGTGCTGGCGACGAGGGAAATCAAAGCGACGCTTCAAATCCATGCCAGCTTAGACGGTGCGGCGATTATCGGACCCGATTGTGCCGAATCGAACTGTCCGCCTCTTTTCGCTCCCTGGCTTATTTCGAATCTGACCTGTCCCCTTCTGTTGGTGCACTAAGATTTGGTTTGCCGTTTGCGGCAAGAACACGATCTGCCGAAGTGCAATGCGCCCTGCCTATCCGCCTCGGCCGTTCTACCGAATCCGACTCAAATATCTGAAATTAAGCCTGCGCCTGTTGTGGCGTTGTACTCAAAAACATTGTTGCCGCTGCCAGCAGCGGTTGTCACGAACAGGTCACCGTTCGCTTTGGCAATGCCGGTCGCGTTGGTGAGTGAAATGGAATCATTGTTAATCACTGATCCGGAGCTGGAATACTCCGCAACCTCGCTTCCGCCATTCTCCAGAACAAAATAAATCGGATGCTTTGCGCCATGGCAGAACGCGCGACGAATGTGCTAAGGCCTGTAACAGCTAACAAGCCGAGCAAATTGTTATTCAAATGTATAGTCTAATAAGAGTGGAATCTTGCACTTTGCGAAGTGGGCACCCCGTCATCCTTTCGGATTGCGTCGACCTGTCCCTCTGTCTTCCTACCTTGGACACACACCGGCTGAAACTTTCGAGGCTGAAGCGGGCATTCATGGATGGTGAAGAAGAGGGGTTCGCGGTGCGAGCTGACGCTGGCTATCACGAACAAACTGCCGATGAAGACTCTGGCTGAGACGGGTCACTGCTTTCCTAAACAGGCAGAGCTGTTTCAGCGGATCGCGCGGCTGACGTACGGCAAGTAAAGCGAAGTAGACTTCCGGACAGTTCCTAGGCGCAAGCACCCACTTGATGAAAAGTAAATGTCCTGATACAACGTCTTCCCACACACAACCGAGGAGGCAGCCATAAGCACGGATCAAGTCCGTAGTATTGACGCGGTCAGCGTCGCAAGAGTCGAGACGAAGTTCGAAGTGGTCGTCATCCCCGCCTCGGATGTCGATCGCGCGAAGGAGTTCTACGGGAGGCTCGGGTGGCGGCTCGACGCCGACTATGACAACGGTGACGACTTCCGTGTGATCCAGTTCACGCCGCCTGGCTCAGGATGTTCGGTTATCTTCGGCAAGAATGTCACCGCCGCAGCACCCGGCTCCGCCCAGGGCCTGTATCTGATTGTCTCCAACATCGCCGCCGCCCGCGACGACCTGCTCGCTCGCGGCGTCAAGATCAGCGAGGTTTTCCACGACGCCGGCGGCGTGTACGCCGGCCCGGACGAGCCCTACCTGTTTGGGCGGCTCCGGGTCAGCGGTCCGGATCCCGAGCATCGCAGTTACCGCTCGTTCGCCTCGTTCAGTGACCCGGACGGTAACGGCTGGCTGTTCCAGGAGATCACGGCGCGGCTGGCCGGTCGCGTTGACCCCGCCACGACGACCTTCGCGTCGGCGAACGATCTGGCGAGCGCGCTTCGGCGCGCTGCGGCCGCCCACGGGCAGCACGAGGCGCGGACCGGGCAAGCCGACTCGAACTGGCCAGACTGGTACGCCGAGTACATGGTGCGCGAGCAGAGCGGCCAAGAGCTGCCGAAATAAATGACTGCGACGCGACCGTCCTGAGCAACGGCGCCTCGTGAAGCCGGCTTAAACCCTAGATAGTTTCGCGCATCTGGCATGAGCGGTGTTTGAAGACCGCACAATAATGGACCACCTACTTCGAGGCCTGTATACTTGCTAGAAGAAAGAGGGACAGGTCGGGTTCGGGATAATCGGGTGTGACTGCCACGGCACCGACTAAGCTGGCATGGCCCTGAAGCGTCGCCGCCAGCACAGAGTGCGCAACACATTATAAACGTGTAGTTCGAATCCTCCCTTATTCAACTTGTCCCTACTGTTCTCTTCGAACTCGATCCGGAAGCTTTGGCCGCAGTCAAATAAAACATCGGCCTCAATTTGCACCCAAATTAGTCGGCTACCGCCGACCGATAACGGACCGTCAGAGTTGCCATAGTTACTCTTGGCGGTCTTTATTCTGAGATCGAGTTCTGCTCAATAGTTTCGCGCGACTTGGAATTAAAAATGAACATGTACTGGGTATACAATCTGCCTATCTGGTTGTTTGGGGTTCTCGCCGTGCTGGTCACGACAGTGATCAGTTTGATTGGGATGTACGCGACCCGAAAATGGGTCCGGCGCGTCCATGGCCTTGAGCATTCGCATAACGACGTCGTAGGCTATTACCTGGGGGCGGGATGTCTTTTTTACGGAATCACACTGGGCCTGCTCGCCGTAGGGACTTGGCAGGCATACTCGGACGTGGACAATAAAGTCAGTGAAGAAGCATCGGCACTCGCCGGTCTCTACCGGGATGTTAGCGGATTTCCTGAGCCGGCGCGGACTAGCCTTCAATCCGACCTGCGCGACTACATCCATGAGATCATCTACATTGTTTGGCCACTGGAACGCAGAGGGATCGTCCCGAAAACAACCGGGCCCACGCTTGCGAAGTTTCAGACTGGACTCGCCAATTTCGAACCGGTTACAGAAGGCCAGAAGACCTTGCAGGCGGAGGCATATCGAGAGTTTGACCGCATGATTGAGCTTCGCCGGATCCGGCTGCGAAGCGCGGTTGTAGGACTCCCTTCGACGATGTGGTGCGTCTTGCTGATCGGCGCGTTCCTGAACATAGCGATGACTTGGTTTTTTGATATGAAGAGTTTCAGCATGCATGCCTGGATGACCGTAATGTTTTCGGCGGTTTTGGGTCTTTTGATCTTCCTGCTTGCTGCATTGGACAATCCGTTTCGGGGAAAAATCAGCGTCGGCCCTGAAGCTTTCCGGCTTGTCTATGACGAATTGATGAAACCAGAAAAATGATATTGCTGCTTAGTCGCAGGATGCGAAGGCTGTGATCGCATCGCTGCGCGCTCTCGTCTTTATTTCTGCCTGACGCTCGTCTCTCTTTCGAGTCGAAGCTTTGCAGCCATTGGGCCCAATCGAACGTCCTTTCCTCATTGGTCCCATCGTCTATCCGACCTGGTCCTCTTGCTTCTCACTTATTGTATCTGACCTGTCCCTATCTCTTCTCACACCTGAAAGAGTGTTCCCCCGGATTGTCGAGACGCAATAGGGCGACCGACCAGGCCTGTGGAGTGGTCTACGGCCGAGCGTCCGAGAGGAAGGCTCACCGGAAAGCCGGCATTAAAGCCGGCTCCCATGAGAAGGTCTGAAGGCTTCTCTATCCTTGGTAACGGCCGGTTCCGCTGCCTTGAACCGACAAGTCACATTGAATCGGCTCGATAAATGTAAGGCCAGCTGCGAAGGGCAGTCGGAAGGTCTCCGCCGTCGGCTTCGAGCGGAAAAAGCCCCGCCGCAAGGCCGCGTGCCAACGAGACGGCATCTTCGATCAAACTGACCACGCGGTTGGCGTCTGCTACCTCTGGAGCTCCCCTTGCCGCTAGCTTTTCCACCAGAAATTGCTCGGCTAGGGCAGTGCCGGTGAGGTGCTGGCATAGACTATCATGAACCGCAGCGCAAGCGAGAGTCACAAATGTAAATGCGACCAAGAGCCACTTTGGAAGCTGCTTGAGTTTTGCGATGAAATCCGCCACCACATTTTGCGGCCTTTGTTCCCCGTTATTTGAAGCCATTAAGAACCGAACCTAACATTGCGAGGTCCCTTGGCAACGGGCGTCGGTGCAGTAGACCGCACGGCGGAGTTAAGAGCCATTGACACAGAGCATTGAGCCATGGGTCTGGAAATTGCTGCAGGGCGCGGGAGATGTTTAGCGAAGGGAATTTCACAACTGAAGAGATAATGATGGTGAGGCTGCCTGAAGGCTGCCCATCTGAAAGGCGGACGATCCGACCACGGAGGTTCCGGGCGAATAACAGCTTATTGCGTATCTTCATTTTTTTGTTTTTCGTGACATCGCTTTTCACTGGTCGCTCGGGGAAGGCCGCTGATCATTTTCCGGTGCTCCGGCGGGAGGCCTTTCCTTTGCCGCTCCCTGATTATCATGACAAGGAGATTCCGGGCCTGATCAACAAGCTTGTCCATCGTGTTAGAGTCGAACCTTTCAACCTCATCAGCACTCTGATCTTCTTCCTCGCGATCCTGCATACCTTTCTGACCCCGGCCTTCACTAAGATATCTCGCCGCTACGAGCATAAGTTTGATGCGCTGGAAGCTGAAGAAATGCATCCCGAATTGGGTCGGGCGGCAGTCCGGCGGCGCGACAAACTTGAGTTCAGAGCGCGGGCATGGGGTTTCATGGGAGAGGTCGAAGCGGTATTCGGAGTTTGGCTGATCCCCTTATTCCTGACTATCATCTTCATGAAAGGGTGGCCGACGCTTGTGAGTTACGGCGCAAGCGTAAGCGCCGCGGAACCGATTTTTGTCGTGGTGATCATGGCCATGGCGAGTGCGAGGCCAATCCTTGGAATTGCTGAACGAGCCCTCGCGAGCGTCGCAGCGATCGGCGGGTACGGCCCGGCTTCCTGGTGGTTGACTATCCTAAGCGTGGGTCCATTACTAGGCTCTTTTATTACCGAACCGGGAGCAATGACGATCTGTGCTCTTTTGCTTCGCAACCGGTTCTATTGTTTAAACCCCAGTTCGGAGCTTCGTTACGCCACGCTCGGCCTTTTGTTCGTTGGAATATCAGTTGGCGGAACATTAACTCAATTTGCGGCGCCACCGGTTGTCATGGTCGCTGCCACGTGGAAGTGGGATTTTCTTCACATGCTGGGTAACTTTGGATGGAAGGCCGCGCTAGGCACCTTTCTTTCCAATACGACTTATTTTCTCCGTTATCGGAAAGAACTGTTCTCGCTCAAACCGATTCGATTCAGCGATGCAACGCAAAGCCGTCCGATACCCAGGCGGATCACCGCAATACACTTGCTGTTCATAACTTGGTCGGTTGCCACCGCTCACTATTCGACGCTCGTCATCATCGGCTTTCTGTTTTACCTGGCTTTTCTTCAAGCTACCAGTCGTCATCAAGAGAATGGGTCGCTTCGCGGACCGATGATGGTTGGTTTTTTCCTTACTTCCCTCGTTCTCCATGGCACCTGTCAGCAATGGTGGCTGGAGCCGGTATTGGGAGGACTTAGCGAATGGCCTTTGATGATCAGCGCGACTATCTTGACCGGCTTCAATGACAATGCGGCAATAACTTATCTCGCTTCCCTGGTCCCGAACTTTTCTGAGCAGCTTAAGTATGCGGTGATGGCTGGAGCGGTGACTGGGGGCGGATTAACGGTGATAGCCAACGCGCCAAATCCTGTAGGACAGGCTATTCTCGCCAACGAGTTCGGCGAGAGCGGCATTTCCCCATGGCGCTTGTTTCTCGCGGCGATCGTTCCTACGATTGTTGTGGGAGCATGTTTCATGATCTTGAAGTAGAAGGCCGCTTGCAAGGTCTGCAGCTTTACCTAGCGCCACCTTGGCGATGCAAACAAATTGTGGACGACTCGAGTGAGGCCGTAAAACGAAGGAACTTCCGAGCAGACAAGTAGCGCAATCCTCCGTCTCGAATTCAGCTCCTGCCGCCGGTACCCGGGTCATGTGGTCCCAATACCTGGTGAGGAAATAGCAAATCGAGATGTCTCGACTCAACTAGAGACGCGTGCTTCGCCTGCAGCGAAAATGGACAGGCTTCTTAGCGCGAGTCGTAGAGGCAATACGCATCAAATCGTACTCGTGTAATTCTCAAACAAGGACCTTTCAGTGATAGTAAATCACTACATCCATGTAGCGTAGTTTGTGACAACAATCTATACAGGGTGTAGGGGCGACTGGCTCGTTTCGCGCTTTTTCACGAGCGAACGCGATCCACTAACTGCTTCTGCTAGATGAAATCAAAATTCCAAGGCATGGCATGGGGCGTGCTGTCGCTGGACGCGACTTTAACCGTTTCGATCAAGGGAGGTTTTAATGGTGAAGCAGTCTCATCGTAGGGAACTCTCTCGATATCGAGGCCTCTGAATTCATCCGGACAACTTGCGACCAAGGAACCTAATCCAAATGCCAGTTCACAGAAAGATCATCCAATACGCGGTTCTGCCTGCTCTATTCTGTTGCACGATTCTCGCGACCGAATCAATCTTCGCTGAGGATGCTTCGCCTTCCCCTTCTGCAGCCGCCCCAGCGGCTTCTCCGACTGCTGCTTCAGCAGCATCGCCGGCACCGACTCCAGTTGCTCCGGATTCGACGGCAACAGCAAACAATAATGGAACGGGGATTGACCTGACGTGGCCCGCTCCGGCGAAAGCCGATCCCAAAACTAGCTTGAGCACCGGAGAACCAACCGTCGATGACGCCGGAAAGACGACAGCGGGAGCAAATTCGGAACTGGTGAAGAATGTTGCTCATAACAAGATTTCGATCAATGTCGCCTGGACGTTGGTAACTGGCTTCCTCGTCATGTTTATGCAGGCGGGTTTTGCGCTCGTCGAAACCGGCCTATGTCGGGCCAAGAGTGCTGCACACGTAATGTCGACTAATTTCATGATCTACGGGCTTGGGATGCTAGGCTTCTGGATTTGCGGTTTCGCGATCATGTTCGGTGGATTTGGTGTGGCGCCTGGAGCGATCGGGGGACAGCCGTCGCTGGGTCAAGGCATTTTACTTTTGAACAAGGAAGTTACGCTTCCGATATTCGGCAAACCATTCGGTCTCATGGGCGGTGCAGGGTTTTTCCTTGGGAACGACGTATTCGACACGGCGATCTTCAGCCTTTTTCTGTTTGAGATGGTTTTCATGGACACTACGGCGACCATTCCGACCGGCGCGATGGCAGAGCGGTGGAACTTCAAAAATTTCATGATCTATGGATTTTGGGTAGGGATGCTTCCATACTCTCTGTTCGGTAACTGGGTATGGGGCGGCGGCTGGCTCGCGCAATTAGGCATGAATTTCGGTCTAGGTCATGGTCATGTGGACTTCGCCGGATCTTCGGTCGTACATCAAACGGGCGGCATGATCGGGCTTGCGGGAGCATGGGTAATCGGAGCGCGCGTCGGGAAGTTTGGACCGGACGGCAAACCGCGACCGATCCCGGGACATAATATCCCTATGGTAATGCTTGGTACGTTTATTCTGGCTTTTGGATGGTTCGGCTTTAATCCAGGATCAACGCTTTCCGCAACAGATAATCGGATCGCGATCATCGCGGTTAACACGATGCTGGCTTCGGCGTCCGGCGCATTGTTTTCGACACTTGTGATGATGTGGAAATTTGGCAAGCCCGATCCGTCGATGATGTGCAACGGCATGCTTGCCGGGCTGGTGGCTATCACTGCGCCATGCGCGTTTGTTAGTTCATTGGGAGCCGTAATTGTCGGTGCGGTCGCGGGCGTATTGGTGGTCGCTTCCGTATTCTTTATCGAGCGAGTTCTAAAACTTGATGATCCAGTGGGAGCCATCTCCGTGCACGGCACTTGTGGATCCTGGGGTGTCCTATCTGTTGGCCTTTTGGCGAATGGCAGCTACGGTCAGGGGTGGGGCGGGGTCCATAAACTCATCAAGGACGGCGCCGTACAGATTATTACGAATGACGGCGCGAAAGAGACGATCGACAAGTTCAACAAGCTGCTTACGGACGGTTGGAGCGATCAGGGTGTGACCGGAGCTCTCGGCCCTCTATTCGGCGGAGCTTACAGTGATTGGAGCCAATTCGGCGCGGAATTCGTTGGTACGCTGACAAACTTCGTTTTCGTGACCCTTTTCGCCCTTTTGTGGTTCAAGCTTTCTAACCTGATTATTCCACTCCGTTCGAAACGAGAAGATGAGATTGTGGGTCTGGATATCCCGGAGATGGGCGCTGAGGCGTACCCAGATTACCAACTTACAGATAAATCCTCTCCTCCCGCGGACGTGGCCTGATAGAACGGAGCATTCTATGGGTCAAAGTTCTGCATCAATTATTCTAGTTGCGGTGTCGCTAGGAACACTTGCGCTGGGCTTCCAAATCTGGCGGTTGACGAGCAGCAAATCAATCATCTTGAACACCGTGGTAGCAAGTACTGCCTTACTATTTGCCGCTTACATTTGCTCAACGCCGGGAAGAGGCGGGATCGCATACGTCATCCCTTTCCTCGTGGCAATGATCTTTGCCGGGCGCGGGATTGGCACGCTTTGGCGTAGCCGGAAGGAAGCCGCCCTTCGCCTTCCGTCAACACTCCTGTTAGCGGCCTCCGGTGCTTCGCTTTACGCGACCGTTGCGGTCTATTTTGCATAGTAAGATTCACATTGGTGTGCCTTTTTTGACATAGGCGCCCGGCGGGTGGTCTTGGTCCAGTGCGCGGACTTGATGTAATCGGGAAACGGCTTTGCTTTTTGATCTAAGTGGCGTTTACAATGCACAGTCTCGTGTTGCAACCGCAGTTTTCAAGATCCGCTTCTTCCAATTTACGATTCCAGATACATGAAATCTGACGCTTTCGGTTTAAGAAATTTTACTCGCGCTCACGGACCCATCTGATTGCGAAGTGTTGCAATTCAGTTGCGTTGCAGAAATCCATCTTTTCTTTAATCCTCGCTCGATATGTATCAACGGTGGCTGCGCCGAGTTGAAGTATATCAGCTATCTGACGGGTCGTGTGGCCGTGTCCGATTAAGTCCAGCACTTCCAATTCCCGATCCGTTAAACGATCGAGCGGTCTGGCTAAACTCGTGGTTTGGGCCGCCGTTAGACTCTTCAGGAATTGCAAAGTCATCATCTCGGAAAGATAGATATCTCCCGCAAGCACCCGCCTGATCGCCAATAAAACTTCCTCAGCCGCTTGATGTTTCGTTATATATCCGGAGGCGCCTGCGCGTAGGGATCGCTCGGCATAGAGAGTTTCATCGTGCATCGAGAGGACGAGCGCTGGTAAGCCAATGGATAGGGCTTTTATATGTTTGATGAGCTCCAGTCCACTGGAGCCTTTCAACGAAATGTCTACGATCGTCAGATCGGGCACCGTCTTCCGAATGAGTGGTATTGCATCCTCAACACTTCCAGCCTCTCCACTCACCGTAACAGGTTGAGGAGCGCGCTGCGTTGCGGTGCGCCGACAATGAGATGCGAAGCCCCGACCGTCGCCGCTATGTCGACAATGGTGTCCGCGGTTGAGTCACTCACTGCATAACAAGGTAGAAGCCGGAGACCATGTGCCTTTTCGCTCGCGTACTTGAAAATCGACACTGCTTCATCATCTTCAGCCCATTTTCGTTTGCGGTCACCTGGAGCGATCACCGGTTGTTCGCGGACAAACAAAAGGTAGAGCGGGCGATCAGTTTCTTTCGCAGCCTCGATCGCATAGTCCAAGGTGCGCCCGATTCCGCGTACCGCACAAAGGATCGGGGTACCTGAGAGTTCCGGAACGTCCTGGCTGAGTGCTCATCGGCGCTTTTCACACGGGCCCGACTCATCGCCACAAGATTATGAGCGATGGCCGCGCCTCTTTTCTTGATGATGGTTGCGAGCCTTCTTTTCGTTGGGGTCGCCGCTGGCGAATGACAAGAGGCGGCGGCGCGGCTTGAAGCTGGACCCAGTCAGTCAGGCCCCCCCGAGCCCAGCCCTTGAGCTCACAGGTCAAAATAAAAGCTTTTTTCACTTTCGCTCGCAAGTGGAGGACTTGTCTGCCGAACGGGGTCTCTTAGCGATAGGTGTACTTCCCCCGAAAAAACGGACACGAGTGTGTTTGGTTTTTCTCGCTTGTTATAGAAGCAGAAGGCTAGGCTGCGGTCAAGGTCGCAAGCCGGCATAAACGGCCTCCTTCCCGCGCTGAGCGCGGGAAGGAGGCCGTTTATGCCGGCTTGCGACCTTGACCTTCGCCCCACCTTCTGCACAGAGGGTAGCTGTAACTTTTTCTTTCGAAAAAGTGGTTCTTTTTTCTGATTGATAACGGGATTCATACTGACGAGGGCTCTGATATCCTAACGCACTGTGAAGACGTTGGTTGTTGTAGTAGACCTCGATGTACTCGAAAATGGTACTTCGGGCTTGGGCCTTGGATTCAAAACAGTTGCTGACCGGAAAACATTCTGTTTTTAAGCTGCTGAAGAACGCTTCGGCTTTAGCGTTTTCATAACAGTTCCCTCGAGCGCTCATACTCGGGATGGCTTGGATCACCTCAAGCGGTTTGCGCACCAGCTGACTGGTGTACTGGCAACCTCGGTCAGAATGAAAGTATAGACCAACTCGGGGCTGACGCAGCACCAGGGCGTTTTGCAGCGCCTGGTGCACCAAAGCGGCCTCGAGCCGATCGTCCAACTTCCAGCCGACCACTCGGCGACTGAAAAGGTCCAAAATCACCGCCAGGTAGGTAATATCGCTGACCCAAATCTGATTGGGCCGCTGAGACACCAGATTGGCGATCCGATTGGGCTCCGCTCGCTCGGCGGCTACAGTCGTCTTAGGACGAAAAGCCCGTTTTTTACGTGCCACCAGTTGCTGCTGGCGCATCAGCCGGGCCACTCGGTTTTTGCCTACGCGCCGGCCCTTCTGGCGCAGCGCCCGCGTCACTCGGGGGCTGCCGTAGCGCTGGGCATGGGCCTTAAAGACCTGTTCGATCTTTTGCATCAATTCTCTTTGTTCCCTGGCTCGCCGGCTCTCCTGCCCGCTTCTCCATCGGTAAAAGGCGCTGCGAGATACCCTCAATGCCGAACAACTTTCCTTGACCCCGTACTGAACCGATAATTGCTCGATCATCGCATACCGGGATTCGGTTCTTCCCCCAGGATGCTCATCTACTGCCAGACATGCTGCGCCGGGACTTGGCCCACAAGGGACTGCTTTCGGATTCTATCACGCTGGCTTGGCGGCTATTAGCCTGGATTGAGCTTAACTGAATCTATGACCGCCGCGGTCAGAAGGTTCTCCTCGAAGGCATGGAGAGGATTCGATACTAGGCTTCCCGCAGAGATTTGAAGAGTACTAGCGCCATCAGCTCTGTCGCCATTCGAGCCAAATCTTCTTGCCGCCGCGCTGCATTGTTGATCAAGGCACCCATGAGCGCTTCGGCTTTCCGTTGCGGGAAATTGCCGAATATCAAACAAAGCCACCCTGGAAAGGGCCTTAACGCTGCCAAAGTGACGAATTAAAGCAGCGGCGATGGATTGTTTTCCAACAAGCAAAACCAAGTGTTCTTCGACACTGAGCGCGTTAGTTCCATAGCGTTCCAGTTTTTCACAGATAGTGAAGCTCGGCGAGGCTTTGAGGGCAGCTTCCGAATGGTTTCGAGGTTCGCTTTCGAATTGAAAAATATGTTGTTGCATATTTTTCGTTTGGAAGCGAAGGCATCGCTTTGAGCGTCCGGGGTAAAACCGGATCGGGCCGCAAGAGCCGCCGAGCTTGCGAAAACGGGTCGAGGATTTAAGTAGAAGGGACACCGAGGCCTGCCGAGAGAGGGCCGCAGGCTGTTTAAGCCGCAGACGGTACACTTGCGGCCGATCTTACGCCGGCATTTGAAGTATGTCAGCGCAGCGGGTGGAGTTACAGGAGTGGTTTTAGGCGAACCTGGGTTCGTCCTAGGAGAATGAGGAAGGCGAGACCGCTTTGGGGCTCGCCGGGGAGAAAGTCTTTCTCCGTAGAGAATAACCCGTAGTATAGAGGGCTGATGGATCGCGAGGAAGCTTTAGAACTATTTCAAAAGATACTGTCGGCTAAGCATCCTAACCCGGAGCAGGCGATCAAAGAGATCGAACGCCGAGTCGTGAGCGAAGCGCGGGCAGACACCGGAACAGATAGTCGCGATATCGAAGCGCTACTGACAGAGGAATTTATCAATCTTATACGAGCAACAGCGAGCGCCGTATTGCAGGACGCTGAAAGAGTTTTCTCGAAGCCAGGGATGCCACTTGACGATCCGACTAAAAGTGACCTTAAGAGAGCGGTTTGGCAGGAGCCTGCACGCTTGATCAGCTTTGCGGAACAGGCCCTGCGGCGCGTGGTTATGGGGCACCCAGCAATTCCTCGTGCGCAAACGCTTCACCAGAAATTCGAGCATTGGCGACACCTTTGCGAGGCCGAGATCGACCTGCTGTTCAATGCCGGTAGCACAGGTGGGTTGCAACAGCGCTTGGTACAGTCGGGCGAGTTTTTTGAAGGGAACCTGATTCTCCGCGAATTATTTGAGAGTGCTCGCACACAGATAGATGTGATCGACCCGTACATTGGAATTCGCTTGCTGACGTTGTTATCGGTCAAGCACAATGCGGTTAGCATTCGCATTATCCACAATGCTATTCGGCCCAAGCCTGCGGACGCCCAGGCGTTAAAGGATTTCAAGAGACAATTTAGCGATGTAGAAATCCGGGTCCTTCAGGATGACCTTCACGATCGCTTTATCATCATCGATAACCTAACCGCTTACACACTCGGTCACTCACTTAAAGATCTTGGCTCAAAGGATACCGTGGTTACGTCGGCACCCGATTCTTTGCCAATCATCGAGCTTTTCAAAAAGCGATGGCAACAAGCCGCGAATGACCCGAACCTCTGACAATGTAGCCGTATTCACATATCGCTACAGCCAGGTCCTAACATGCGTGAGGTCCGACCGGTTTGCTAATCTGTGAGGATCGTTACTACGGGATTCAATTCGGAGCCTGTTGAATTGAAAGCTAACTTCCAACGTCTAATGCGCGGCTCGAATTCCCATAACTTTTCAAGTTCATTCTCGAAAAGCTGTTGTGCCTCCTGCAACGAAGAAGCCCTTTTGAAGCCCATCTCTACACCAAAATCTCGGTGCAAAACCTGGGTACCCTTGGGGGTCGTAAGGATGTTTCGAGCATTCTGAAGTAACTCTTCAAAGCCACTGGCGCCGAAGTTGAAACCGTCGAGGGTACTATGCATGACCCCAGATGGGGCATGTACAAGCTGTAAGACTCCAAGACTAAAACTCATTCGTTTTCGATTCAATTGATGCCCGTGTCAGCCTAATTCAGCATCCTTCAAGGATTCTAGAAAGGGAGGTCGTGAGTTTCGAGCGAAAATCCAGCTGCGGCGCCGATCCCGATCGACAAGGCCGCTCTCTTGTAGTAAAGTGTTCTTCTGAACATATTGCTGCACGTCTAAATGCGTTCTTTGAAAGGTGGAAAACTCTAAGACGGATTGAACGACAGTGACAATCTAAGGAAATGTGGATATAAGGAAGCGATATCGCTACCCCTTGTGGGATGTGATATCCTACGACACATGATGGCCGATGAATAGTGCACTTCTGCGACGCCTTTTCTCTGCTATTCAAACTGGCAGTGCCGGTGATGTAGAAGCATTGTGTCGTCGAATCGTTGAAGACGAGCGTACTCGTGGCCACGCGAACGTAGCAGAGGATTTGCAAGGAATTCTAGACACTTCTGCAAAAAAGGGACCAGCCAAAGCTTACGAGGCCCCTGCTGGATTGGCTGCGCTGCCGCTGAGCAAGAGAGATTCTGCTCCGCTTGTCCACGTAATCCCTCACGAGCAGCTTCACCATCATATGGTCCTGCCGGAGAAGGTCGAAAGGCGTTTCCGTCGAATCGAAAAGGAATTCGCGGCAAGACATCGGCTGGCTGTCCACGGTCTGAAACCAAGCCATCGCATTTTGCTTTATGGTCCGCCAGGGTGCGGTAAGAGCCTAGGAGCGGAGCGTTTGGCCTGGAATACAGGGTTACCTCTTCACAAGGTTCGGTTCGACACACTGCTCTCGTCTTACTTCGGAGAGACGCTCAGTAACCTTCGACGGCTGTTTGACGAAGTAGAAAAATATCCATGCGCTTTACTGTTGGACGAGTGCGACAGCTTGGCACGCTCACGAACAGAAAAAAATGATGTTGGCGAGATAAACCGAATTACAAATGTGCTGCTTGAATGCCTGGAGGCTTATCGCGGCAATGGTCTCGTCATTGCGGCAACAAACCTAGACTCTGCCCTCGATAATGCTTTGTTTCGACGATTTGACGAAGTGATAAGAATTCCTCCTCCGTCGACTTCCGAAATAGCAAAACTTTTGGAGTCTACTTTGTCGGCGATTCCGACTGAAAAGCAGATCGATTGGGCCTCATTTGCTAGACAATTGGATGGCCTGTCATGTTCTGAGGTTGTGCAAATAGCTCGCAGCGCCGCAAAGAACTGCGTAATGGAAGGTGCAAGAGTAGTTAGTACGCACTATCTTGAGGAAGCGGCGCGGGAGTATACTAGCAGGATTCAGAGTTAAGCGACGCTCAAGTCTTAGATGCCAGAAATACCAGCGTTCCCCCACCTTCGGCTGTCAGCCGTTGGAACCTTCAAGCCAAAATTCCCTCGACCCGGCGCAAGTGCGGAGGTCGACTCGAATAAGAACAACCGGCCGGCTCACCTAAGAAGACTTCGAGAGGCAATCGGGCGATTTAGAGATTTAGCTAGCATAGAACGCGAACGGCGGAGGGCGCAGAATCTGCCGATTGTAACCGCGGGGGGTAGTTTCATGATGAGAATTCCTGAAGGAGTTGACCCTGACGCGATCGCGTCTGCTTTGGGGGTCGAGCTAGTCGCTGAAGCCGATGGTGGCTTCTTGCTAGCAACAGTCGAGGATCTCAGTCTGGCGAGAATCGAAGAGGTCCTTCAAAGATTTGAAAACAACGATAAAGGCGGAGGAGCAGCGGCAAATTTGCTCGAGATCTTCAGTTCCCCGGGGGACCCTAGTCGATTATCAAAGATTCTGTCAGGGCCAGTCATGGAACTCTGGCCGTTCGGCGAAAATCAAGATTATATTTTTGATGCCTCGATTCAAACCGCTGAAGGAACTCGCAGCTACAAAATTCCTGTCGTCAGAAAGAGAGTTGGCGAAACCGATGATGCTCTCCAGCAACGGCGTGCATCTCAGCGTTTAGAGGCGCTTGTGAAAGCAGAAGGCAGCTGGGCAGTGCAAGCTGAGAAGCGATTCGGGGCACTAAAAGAGCTTATAGAGTTCTATAGGGGGGAGCTACTCACAGGAATAGCCGCCGACGATGCTGTGAAGCTTAGATCGGCAACTCCGACCCGCAATCGATTCGCCGTCGTCGCGATGTTTCTTACCAGGTCGCACCGCGAACGAGGTTCAAGATGAGGTGCGAAATGGTGGTCATGGGACGCGTGTTGCAGGTGCGGTACTTTATCCGGGTCAGATTCCTCGAAGTGGAACAATTCAACCGAGCATTTGGCTGCAAAATGCTCGGGTTTTGGACACAGACAATAAGATCCCAAGGAATCTGCCCCCGGCCAGATACATCGAGGACGTTGTTTCGCAGTTTCAGGCGCCATCGAAGAGGACAAGGCTTTTTAATCATTCAATTTCTGGAAATACCCCTTGTCAGGTTCACCGAATGAGTGCGTGGGCCGCTAAGATTGACGAACTGAGGATTGATAGTACACAGCGCTCGGTGGCCGACGTGGTTAGACACGGAAGGCTGGACGGCGGATCGAGCGCTACGCCTTATGGGCTTCGGCATCCCGACGATGGAGCGGGCCATTCAAAATGCGCCACATCGAGTGACATTCGTTACCCCAAGTGTGGTTGCCATACAGAATTCGGAGCTTCATCTCTATCAGGTAACAATTCCCGACGAACTCCGAAATCATTCCGGCGATACGATATTTAGGATTGATGTAACATTGAGTTACAGTTCTGTGCCGCGCCGGACTCGGGCGAGTCGTCGAGGATACCTCGCAACCTGGTTAGATTGGCGTTCAAGTGGTATTGGGGAGCCATTCGGATCCTTCGGTAAGAGAATGGTCGCTGGGGAAGAGAGCGGACCGAGAAGATACCCTGGACTTGAGTGGTGCCTCCACCACACGTCGCAATATGGTGATGCTCGCGAAACGCATCGTGGCAATGGCACAATTCAAAAGGATTGGGCTCGGATCCCTGGACATGAACTGCCTGACCAATTCGGCATCGCGGTTAGAGCCCACAAGGGATGGGATCACAGAGATAATGCGGGCGGTGCGAATTATTGTCTCGTCGTCTCGTTAGAAGCAGAAAGCGTTTCCGTGCCGGTCTATGAGGCGATTGCGGAAGCTAATGTTGAGATTGCCCTCCTGGTCGAATCAGAGGCGAGAGTTCGATCCTGAGGTCGAAGCTATCCGGCTTGGAACCTTTGGTTTGTCCAGAATGAAGTGTTCATTTGGGCTTATGGAAGGCGGATTACCCGAGGGAAGTCGACCCCTGCTTGGGTGGCATTTATCTGTCACTCATAAAACCGTTTATGCGCGTTGCTGCTTATTTGGCGCATTTGCATTTCTAGGGGTCCGAACTTGTCTCGCGGTTAAGCCTTCCAGATATGAGTCCAGGCTATCGCTGTCGATCAGGCGTCGACCTCGCTTACTCCCGGGCCAAGTGACGACAACGCTCGAAATTAATTCGGCGTCTATCAGCTTGTAGGTGATCGCCCTACTGAACGGCATTTCGTCGACTTGTAACCAGCGACGCCGACCGCTCCGACTTATCTCCGATAACAATTGTGAACGCATGACGCGCTCAATAAAGCAAAACCGAATTTCCTCTCGGGCGGCCAGAAAAAGGTTCTTTGTGGATAGCTATGATCCATTGTGTGCCGATGTGAGCCCTGCGTTTTGCACGAAATTCTTGGATTGATAGAAAAATGCCGTCAAATGGAAATCTCAACTTTCTTTTGGGTCGATCCGCAGATGGTCGATCTGTCTCAGTCTATGAGGATCGGGTTTCAAAACACTGGCAAATTTTGCGCGGTACAAAAGCGAACAATGACAGACTATCTTGAACTTGTTCTGACTCAGCTTTTTGGCGTCGTCCAAACATGATGTAAGTTGTTTAGCGTTAGGAACTTGAAGCGGGCAACGAGAATCGAACTCGCATAGCCAGCTTGGAAGGCTGGAGCTTTACCATTAAGCTATGCCCGCGTTTGAGAGGAATTCGGGCTAAAAGCGTGACACGGAGTTGCCGGAGCGCAAGACGTTTTTTGCCTGTTTGCGTGCCCTGGGGCTGACGGGTGGCCGGAATCGCGGATTTTACGCTCGTGTCCTTCGTGGCAATCCGATATTACGCATTGAGTGGAAGTCGACTTCGCGGAGGCTATCGATCAGTTTATTCTCTATTTGGCGACCGAGCGCGGGTTGTCTGAGAATTATCAACTCTCGACCAGGCGATCGCTGGAAAAATTCGCGGAATGGGCCGGCAAGCAGAAGGAGTTGGTTTCTCCGAGAAAAGTCGAACTGGCTGTTTTGACAGATTTTCTGGCGTCCGAGAAGGATCGGGGACTGGCTCCGGGTTCAATGAAAATGATCGTGGTGGCGCTCAAGATTTTCTTCCGGTTCTTGAAGATGCGTCTGATGAATGATCGCGATCCGGCGGAACTGCTGCCTTTGCCCCGCCTGACGCGATATTTGCCGAGAACGCTGAACGAAGGAGAAGTAGCCCGCTTGTTGGAATCCAATCTTCAGGGGCGTCCGTTTCCGTTGCGTGACCGGGCGATCCTGGAATTGTTTTACGCGTCCGGACTGCGAATCAGCGAGTTGGCCGGTGCGCGATTGGAGAATCTGAACCTGCAGGAGCGAATTATTCGAGTGATTGGCAAAGGTTCGAAGACGAGGTTGGTACCGGTTGGCCGGATCGCGTGCGAGTCACTGGATCGTTACCTGACACAGGAACGGGTTCACTTGGTCCAGACGAAGACCGGAAACGAAGTCTTTCTTTCAAGGCATGGGAAGAAACTGACTACTCAACGAATCTGGCAGATATTGAAGGAGATCGCGGCGGCCGTTGGATTTGAGACAAATATTTATCCGCATCTGTTGCGGCACTCGTTCGCAACGCATCTGCTGGCAAATGGAGCGGATCTTCGGATCATCCAGGAATTGCTCGGGCACGCCGATATTGCGACGACGCAGATTTACACCCACGTGGAGCAGAGCAGGCTGAAGGCTGTGCATAAGCAGTTTCATCCAAGAGGCTAGGAAGAAGAAGTAAGAAGTAAGAAGTAGGAGAGGAAGGAAGAGGGGAGAAGTAGGGTGCCGTGGAAATTCTAAGAGTGCCCTTCGCGAAGGAAGGCTGCGGAAACGCTGATAGGGACAGATCCGGATCTGCTCCGGAGCCGCTTCTTTGAAGCGGCTTTTTTAGCGCGAAAATCTCACAAGGGCTTTGGCTTGTGAGATTTTCGCGCTAAGGGTTAGCTCGAAATCGGAATGAGCAGGATTGCGGATACTTTTGATTATTGCGTTTATCTTCTGTTCCGGGGTGTGACCTGGTTTCTTGGGTGTTTGCCGGTTTCATGGGTGTTCAGGTCGGGTCAGGCAATTGGTTGGTTTGGGCATCTTGTGCTTGGCGGTTACCGCAAATTGGCGCGTGCGAATATCAAAATCGCATTCCCGGATTGGTCCCGGGAAGAAGTGAATCGATGTGCGAAACAGCACTTCATGGATCTGGTGGCGAATCTGTTGTGCGCTTTTGCGCTCGTGGAAAAGCCGTGGCAGGAAGTTGAGAAATACCTCGATCTAACCAATTTCGAACGCGCACTGGACCGGATCAACGGAGCTGCGAGTGTGCTTTGGACGATCAATCACATCGGGAATTGGGAGCTATTCATCTTTTGCTCGAGGTTTGTGCGGCAGGGAAAACTGAAGCATGGAGTGATTTACCGGGCATTACCGAATCGATTCATCGACAGGCATATCCGCGAGGCTCGGAGCAGGACCGGGCTTGAGATGATCGAACGGAAACATGGTCTGACGCAAAGCACGCGCATTCTGAAAGAGGGGGGTATGCTTGCGATTCTCGTTGATCAGCATGCCGGGGATAAAGGGATCTGGACGCCTTTTTTTAATCGTCTGGCCTCAACCAGTCCATTGCCGGCGATTCTCGCGGCAAAGACGGGTGCGGAACTGTTGCCGGTGGCGGTCATAACGGCTGGTCCAGGGAAATGGCGTTTGGAAGTGGGGGAATTCATTCCGAAAGAGGGATCGACCGAGGAAGTGACCTATCGAATCAATCACGCGCTGGAATCGCTGATTGTGAAACGGCCAAGCGATTGGTTCTGGGTCCATCAGCGTTGGAAAACGCCCTCCCCGAAATTCTTGCTGCAAGAATACAAACGGGGTGTGTACCTCCCGGCGAACGGTGCTCCGCTATCCCCGTTCCGAATTCTCGTGCGATCGACCAATTGGCTTGGGGACGCCGTGATGAGCGTGGAAGCGGTTCGCCGGATAAAACGTGGCCGACCTGATGTTCGACTAACGATTCTGACTCGCGCGAAGCTGGCCGATTTCTGGCACCTCGTGCACGAGGTGGACGAAGTGTTCTCGATCGAGCCCAACGATTCCGTTTTTGCCGTGGCGGCAAAAATTCGAACTGGATTCGACGTCGCGATCCTATTTCCGAATTCTGTCCGAAGCGCGCTGGAAATCTGGTTGGCCGGGATTCCGCGCCGGGTCGGTTACGCGCGCCGCTGGCGGCGTATGCTTTTGAATCAGGTGATAGACGAACCATCGGCGCCTGGACCGATTCGGCACCAGGTCGGTCATTATCTGCGAATCGCCCATCGCATCGGCGCGAATATGGAAAAGGCACTTGAGAGGCCGGAACGGCAGGTGCCGGAGCCACTTCTCGTCGGTCTTTGTCCGGGAGCGGAATATGGCCCCGCAAAGCGATGGATGGATTTCGGTCCAACCGCATTGGAACTCTCGAAGCGGCACGGATTTCACTGGCTGATTTTCGGGACCGCAAAAGAAAAATCGATTGGTGACGAACTAATGAAGGTGCTCGGGTCCTGTGCCACCAATCTGATCGGAAGCACAACGCTCTCGGAGTTGATTTCACATCTGCAACGGTGCCGGTTACTTTTGACAAATGATACCGGGACGATGCATCTGGCTACCTTTCTTGGTGTGCCGACCGTTGCAATTTTTGGGTCGACGGAACCGGCGCTCACCGGGCCGCTGGGTGATGGGCACATCGTCATTCGTCATCATGTCGAATGTAGTCCCTGCTTTTTACGGGAATGCCCGCTCGACTTTCGTTGTATGAAAGCGGTGAAGGTCGAGGAAGTGGTTTCGGCGGTTGAAGAGGTCCTAGGTCTGAAGGAGGGCCGACTTGCAACACTGAACGGCGTACCGTAATGGGTTCTCCACTTTTCCCTGTACCAATTTTTTGCTGAATGAAATCAAGATCCGGATTCACTTTCTCTCGGACGAAGCTACCTGAGTTCTTTACCAACCTGATTACGCGTCGAACCAAAGGGCTCGTCATCATGGCGCTCGCGGTGGCCGTCCTATCGGTTTTTATCATCGTTAAGCGTCGGAATTTTGATTCAGAGATCCTCGATTTATTGCCGTCAAAATTCGAGTCGGTGTCAGGGCTGAAGGAGTTCAATAACGATTTTGCTCAGGCGCGCCAAATGGTGTTTGGATTCCTCGGTGAAGAAGGTCATGCGGATGATGTCGATGCATTCAAGACCCATTTCATGGAGGAATTGAAGAAGGAACCGTGGGTGCTTCGGACTTTCGATCGGATTCCGTTGGAGACGCAGGAAGGATTGGATGAAGTCCAGGGGATTGTTCCGTTGCTGTTGTTGAATTTGCCCAAGGCGGATTTCGACGATGCGATGGCCCAACTCGAACCAGCAACGATCGATGCGCGGTTGACCCGAATCCGTGACACGATGACTGGGGACTCGATTCGTACGCAGCTTGAAGCAACGTTTGATCAGCTTGGTCTCTTTGCACGGGCGATGAAACCGTTTGGCTCAAGCTCGGCAATGGATCAGGGAAGTAGCCTGGCTTCCTCGGATGGGCTGTTCGACTTGGCGCTGATCATTACGAATCAACCCGGTCTGGATGCTGCGTCATGCCAGGCGGTGATGGATAAAGTGAATCAGTTCCGGGACCGGATTCTGAACGAGTGGACTGGATACAAGCCGAGGGTTTACGTCACGGGCAGGACCGCGTTTGTGGCCCAGATCTCGAAGAGCATGGAGTCGGATGTCACGTGGACGGCGATTCTTTCGATTGCGATTGTTTGTGGCCTGTTTTATCTCGCGTTTCGACGGTTTCTTCCGTTGATCGGGATTGTCATTGTTCTCTGTTTGTCTGCGCTCGTCGCACTGGCGGCCGGGATGCTCTTATTTCACTCGCTGAATGTGATTGCGATTGCGTTCTTCTCGATCCTGGTTGGTGTCGGCGTTGATTTCAGCCTTCTGCTTTTCGGCCGGTATCAGCAGGCGCGCCGAATTGGCCAAACTCACGAGGAGGCAGTCTTTGTTTCCGTGCGCGATACGGGGGCGGCGATTTTTTATGTGATTATTACCACTGCGATCGGGTTTCTCGTGCTGAAGTTCAGCCAGAGCTCCGGGTTCGGCCAATTGGGGACTTTGGTTGCGCTTGGTGTGGCGTTTGCAGGTCTGTTTATGGTGCTTTTGTTGTTTCTGTTCTTCAAGAGCACCAAGCCGCCTAAAACGGCGGACTTCCTCTTAATTGGGACGACACGTTATGTCGCGGCAATGTTTCGGGAACCGCGTCCGGTTTTGTTTGTCTCGCTTGGTGTGCTAGTTGTCGGTGCGGTGATCGCTTTGGCACCGCTGATTCCGTTGAATTTCGATACCAACCCTGTTTCGCTTCAACCGAAAACGATTCCCGCATCGATTGCGCTGCAGGTAATTGCGCATGAAATGAAGCAGGAATCAGATCCGGTGACGATTCTCGTGAATGCGAAAACTCAGGAAGAGTTTCATGATCGTTGGGTACGGATCACCGAGCGGTTGGAAGCGGCGCAGAAGAACGGCGAGTTGAAGTCTGTCAGCACACCGGTTGCCTTGGCTCTCTCCCCGTCCCTAGTTGAGCAAAATCGTTTGGAACTGAAAAAGATTGATTTCGAGAAAGTCAAAGCAGCGGTTCGTGACAGTCTCGCCAAGAACGGCTTTGAAGAGGATTCGTTCAAAAACATCTTCGTTTTGCTTGATGCTCTGCAGGCGCAACAGACGCAGAGCGGTATGCCGGACTGGTCCAGACTGTTTCCACCGAAATCAAGCTGGTGGTTTTTAATCGATCGATACTTTGCGACTAACCCAAAGATTGCGGCCGGGTATGTTCAGCCGAAGACTCCGATTCATACACAATCAGAGCAGGAGCAGATTGGAGCTTTGATTCACTCCGCGGATCCGCATGCGATTGTCACTGGCTGGTCGTACGCCTTGTGGGATCTGATCCCGTGGGCCAAGAGCGAACTTGTCGAGTTCACTACGATCGTCGGGATCTTAATCCTTGTGTTGCTCTGGGTGGTGTACAGGAGGTTCTCGCTTTGGTTTGTGCACGCCACCGCACTCGCGTTATCGATGCTTGCGCTGGTAGCGTCTCTCAAGGTGTTTCATTTGTCGGTGAACTTGCTTAACACACTCGCGTTTCCGCTAGTGCTCGCGATTGGCGTTGATTACGGAATTCAATTTCTCGTTGTTAGTCGCAGAGAAGGAGATTTGCAGGAGAATCTGGCAAACGTCTTGAAACCGCTTTCAATATGTGGTCTGGCAACATTCTCCGGTTTTGCCGTCCTTATTCCGACGAAGAATCCCGCGCTAAGCGGGTTAGGGATGGTATGTGCCATTGGAGTGATCTGGTGTTTGCTAACGACGTTTTTCTACATGGTTCCTGCTTACGCGTTTCTTGAGCGGCGCAGGCTTGCGTTGGAGGAGAACACGAAGCTCGAAGAACCTAGCAGGCGAGGCTGAATGTTTTGTAGGGTCACGTGGTCATTGCTCTCCAGCTTGACAATCACGATAGGTTGCGGATCTAAAAGACGGCAAATCCGGTTAGAAAATACCGGAACACTTCTCTAATGGTATGAGTCATCTCTGTATCCAGCGTTTCGCGGCGATCGTCTGCGTTAGTATGTTCGTTTTGTTTGTTGGAGGTTGCACCTCGGGCGTAGAAAGCGGAACTGAACCGACGCCGGGCGCCGTATTTCTCGGGCGTTCGACATTTCGTTTTCTGCCGGACAAAAGCCAGCCGGCTGTCACCAACCCCGATTGGCGCGGCCTGATAAGTGAGGACATACTCGCGGCGCTGAACGTCAAGCGATACCGGTTCTTCCCTTTGCGTCAGACTGATCTACTGGTCGGATTCCACATCGTACTCGCGGATAACGAGAATGTGCTGACCTTAGATAATTATCTCGGTTACCCGATCACAGCTGGGCCGGCAGCTCAAACCGATCTTTCGAAGTTCCAGGATCCGAATCGTCCCGGAGCAGCGACGCAGGGCATCTTAGTGATCGATTTCATTGATCCAAAGAAAAACGTTCTTTTGTGGAGAGGTTGGTTGAAGACGCACCTTCGCTCGGACATGAGCCAGGATAATTTCAAGGAGGTTTCAAAAGAGGCGGTGAATAAGATCTTGGCGGCGTTTCCGGCCAGGGGAAGGCAGAATTAGAAGGAAGAAGTGAGAAGGCAGAAGGCAGAATGGGGAACTCGGAAGTAAGAATTAAGAAAGAAGAATTAAGAAGTGGGAAAGAAGAAGCGCGGAGGCAGATGGTTGGGTTGTTCCGGGTTCTGTCCTGAGCCGCGACTTGCGACACTGTCGCGCTAGCTGTGTCTGCGGTTGAAGGCGGACATGGCGCGATCGGTCTCGCGTTTTACGGCCTTTTCTTTCAGGTCGTGGCGCTTGTCGATACCTGTTTTTCCGCGTCCGAGTCCGAGCTCAATTTTCACCCGGCTGTTTTTCCAATACATTCGGAGCGCGACGAGAGTTTGTCCTTCGACGTCGCTCGCTGAAAAAAGCTTGGTGATTTCCGATTTGTGAAGAAGCAGCTTCCGGCGACGCTTCGGTTCGTGCTGAGTGTGGCTCGCGCGATTGTACGGTTGGATGTCCGCGTCGTAGAGAAAAACCTCGTTGTTCTCAACCCGCGCGAAAGCGTTGCTGAGATTTGCGAGGCCGGCACGAATCGATTTGACCTCCGTTCCCTGGAGTTCAATTCCTGCTTCGATTCGTTCAAGAATCTCGTAATTGTGAAATGCCCGGCGATTGGAAACAATCTCTGCGGACATAAGTCGCTTCCGCGAGCGGGGAACCTGTCCCGCTAGACTTTGGTTTCCTCGTTCTGAAACTCAAAGGTCAGTTTGCCGTCGATAATCTCTTTCAACGCTACGTCGGCGTTGGACATGCGCGGTCCCACTTCGACGAGGGGGCGATGGCCCATGGTCAATTGCCGGACGCGCTTGGAAACAAGGTTCACCAAAAGCGCGGTGTTTGGAATGATTTTAGACGCTTCCTCAAGAAGTTGGCTGGACATACGGTTAAGCTTTCCCCGAGGCCCGGCAGAAATCGCCGATCGCACAGGGAGGAGGAAGGTGGGGAAGGAAAGCCGATTTGTCAAGTGGTTTTAGTTAGATAGAAACGCAATTTGCTTCGCTGTGAGGGTCGCGTTCTCGGCGTTTATTGATGCTTCCAAGTCGCTCACTTTTTTTGGACCGATGATCGGAAAGACCGCAAATGGATGGCCCAAGAGATATCCGAGAACAATTTGGCCGGCGCTCAACCCTGTCTCAGATTGGAGTATTTGAATGCGTTTGAAGCGCTCTTGATTCTGGGGCGTATGAAACAGCGCTCGGACATTCTTCGAAGCTTGCTCGATCGTCCCGGTTTCCAGACGCCGGAAATAGCCGTTTGCCTGGGAGGTGTACGGAAACGCTGCGATATGATTGAGCGCATGCCATTTAGCGAATGATTCATCGGTGTAAGCCCAAGTCGGATCCCCTTTTGAACCGTCCGCTTTCGCAAGGCTCCATTGGTTTTGGACACCGATAAAACTCTGAATCCCCAATTTTTCGGCTGCAACTCTGCCGGCTTCCGCGCGGGCTTCGGTAAAGTTGGACAGACCAGCGTAGCGGATTTTCCCCGCCCTGCGAAAATCCTCCAGCATGAGGACGATTTCCTCGATCGGGGTGCTGGGGTCATCACGGTGAAGCCAGTAAATATCGACGTGATCGATCCCGAGACGTTGAAGGCTCGAATCGAGATCCGCTTGGACGACCGGTTTTGACATCCGGGGTTTGTCCATTGAGTCGAGTCTCGGATGAGCACCTTTTGTCGAAATAACGATTCCGTCGCGATTTTTGCGTTTGCGAAGCCAGTTTCCTAGAAACGTTTCGCTTACGTGAGCGCCGCCCGGGAGCCAGGAAGCATAGATCTCGGCTGTATCGAGCACGTTCCCTCCGGCATCGAGGTATTTTTCGATGATTGTCGCGCAGAGTGCATCGTCGATTGCAGATCCAAACTCTGCGGTACCAAGACAAAGCGTAGAGATTTCCAGACTGGTGTGGGGGATAAGACGGGTCTTCATCGTGAGGAAGGTAGCACAGTTGTGGGGACGGAAATTTAGTTGGAGGATGGGGCAGGGAGGGTTTGGATGGGGCTCGGAGGTTTGTGGTGGTCGGATGTTTTTGGTAGGATCGGGGCGAAGTTCGCGGCCAACTCTTCGAATCGAGGACGATTACGTGGAGGAGTACTATTTGGTGATGGGGGCGCCATTTACTGGTGGCTCAATCCTCCTGGGCGTGCTTCACGTAGGTGGTTACGAATTTTTCGCGGAAAGCGGCGAATGTCGCGTTTTCGATTGAGTCGCGGATTCGCTGCATGAGGTTGAGGTAGAAATGGAGATTATGGATGGAGATGAGGCGCAGACCGAGAATTTCCTCCGCTTTGATCAGGTGACGGATATAGCCGCGCGTGAATGTGCAGCAAGTTTTGCAAAGGCATCCTTCTTCGATTGGACGTTCATCGAGCCGGAAGGGATTATTTTTCAAATTGAGGGTACCGGCATCTGTGAAGGCTGTTCCATTTCGCGCTAACCGTGTGGGAAGAACGCAGTCGAACATGTCGACGCCGCGTGCGACCATTTCAACGATCTGCGGCGGCGTGCCGAGGCCCATGGCATAACGTGGCCGATCCGCAGGCAGGAAAGGTTCGCTGGACTCAATCGCTCGTATCATCTCGGGTTCCGGTTCGCCAACGCTCACGCCGCCAACGGCATAGCCGTCAAACTCCATTTCAACGAGCGCACGAGCGCTCTTTTCCCGGAGATCGCTAAAGGTGGCACCTTGGACGATGCCGAAAAGAAGTTGTCTGTTCTCCATGGCTTGGGCTGCGCTCCAGTCGCGGCATCGACGAGCCCAGCGGAGCGTGCGTTCCAAGCTGTCTGCGGCGTAACTGAATTCACAGGGATAAGGAGGGCACTCGTCGAATGCCATGACGACATCGGATCCCAAGGTTGCCTGGATCTCCATGGAGATTTCCGGGCTGATGAAGCAGGGAGAACCGTCGATGTGATTGTTAAATTGAACGCCCTCTTCGGTAATCCGGCGAAGTTTCGAGAGCGAAAAGACCTGGAACCCACCGCTGTCGGTCAGAATCGGGCCATCCCAACCCATGAATCGATGAAGACCTCCAAAATGTTTGATGACCTCCAGACCGGGTCGCAGGAACAGGTGGTAAGTGTTCCCGAGGATGATTTGGGTACCGACCGAATGAAGTTCGTCAGGCGCCATTGCTTTGACCGTACCCTGAGTGCCGACAGGCATAAAGATGGGTGTTTCGACGGCCCCGTGCCGGGTCGTCAGCCAGCCCCGCCTGGCGCGCGAGGAGGAATCAGTCTTAAGCAGAGCGAATGACATGGATGGAGAAGGAAGAAGTAAGAAGGAAAAATTAAGAAGTAAAATCGGAGGTGACTCTTTGTAGTGCCGACACGCCGACACCGCATCCATTCGGTTGCGGCTCGCCGCACTGTGTCCTTCGCGCCTTTGTGGTAAACCGTTCCCGAAAATGAACAGGCGAGACGCCTATTCTACATTAAAGTCGTGCCGTCTAATGGGGTTAGTTCAACGCGATAGCGCTCTAGTCCGGAGAACGAAAACCCAAAAATCCGAAACTCTGTGGCCTCGAACTCGCGAGCGTCCCCGCTTTTTTACCGTGTCGGCACTTGCCAAGATTGGATAGAGTTCGAAGATCCTATCATGAGCGCGAACAGACCAGGTGAAGGGGAAGAGAAACCGGCTCAGAACGATCCGGCTGAATTCGAGGTGGAAGAAGCATTGGAAGAATCGTTCCCAGCAAGCGATCCACCGGATTGGACGCTCGGGCGCGAACAAGACGGAAACCCGGTCGGCCCTGAGAAAGAATAACCGAGTATAGCGGGTCAAAAGGGCATCTGGATGATGCTGCTGCTGTTCAACAAACCATACGGAGTCCTCTCGCAGTTCAGTCCAGACGGTTCAAACCATCGGACATTAACAGAGTTTGGTTTCCCGAAGAATGTTTACCCGATTGGACGTCTGGATGCGGACTCGGAGGGATTGCTGCTTCTGAGTGATGAACCGAGTCTGAACGACCGGTTGTTGAATCCGAAACACGCGCACGAGAGGGAATACTGGGTGCAAGTCGAGCGAATACCCAGCCCGGAGGCTATTGGTCAACTTGAGCGTGGGATAACGATCCAGGGGCGATTAACTTTGCCATGCACTGCGTCGTTATTGGATCCGCAACCCGATATTCCGCCTCGGGATCCTCCCATTCGCTTCCGCAAGAATGTGGCGGACTGCTGGATTAGGCTCTGTCTTTTCGAAGGTAAGAACCGCCAGGTTCGCCGAATGACTGCGGCGATTGGGCATCCGACGTTGCGACTTATTCGTGTCCGAATCGCCGGTTTGAAAATCGACGATCTGCCCAGCGGCAAGTGGAGAGAGAGCAGCCTGGGTCGTTAGGTTTTACGGTTAGCGAGGATTTTGATATAGCGATGGGGTGCCACGGAGCGGCAACGCTCGTGAGCCGGCGGCGTCAACCGTGGAAAAAGGGGATCCAAGAGGGGATCAGCCCGGAAGAGCTAAAATCGCGCTCCAAGTGGACTTCCTTCTGCAGCCCCTTGCGGGGACTGGCCATATCTGGGGTCCATTTCCCAGGGCTGAAGAACGGTGCCACTCAGAAATCCGTGTTTCCAAGGCTAAATCAAAAATCGACTCCGCTAGTGCACCAAGCGGTCGTAGGCTTCTTGATATTTGCTAGCCGTCTTTTCGATTACCTCTGGAGGCAGGCTAGGAGCGGGTGGGGTCTTGTCCCAATCGAGATCATCGAGATAGTCGCGAACGAATTGTTTGTCGAAGCTTATCGGACTTTTGCCGACGCTGTAGACATCAGCCGGCCAGAATCGCGAGGAATCAGGCGTGAGACATTCGTCGATCAGGATGATTTCGTTGTTGTGAAGGCCAAATTCGAACTTCGTGTCGGCGATGATGATATCCCGGTTCACCGCGTACAAACTGCCTTCACTGTAAATGGCGAAGCTAAGATCGCGCACGGTGGTGGCGTTCTTGGCGCCCAAGATCTCGCGGTACTTGGCCCACGTGATGTTTTCATCGTGTCCAGACGTCGCTTTGGTGGCTGGAGTGAAGATCGGCACCGGCAACTGAGCCGCTTGTTCGAGGCCGGAGGCGAGTTTGATGCCGCAGACCGTTCCGGATTCCTGGTATTCCTTCCAACCGGATCCGGCCAGGTATCCTCGGACGACGCACTCAACTGGAAAAGGTGTCGCCTTTCGGACAATCATGGACCGACCCCGAAGCAATTCCTCATACGGTTTCAAACGTTCCGGAAATCGCTCGAAATCTGCCGTAATAAAATGATTGGGGACCTGGTGGAATTTCCCGAACCAGAATGCCGAGAGCTGCGTCAGAATCTCTCCTTTACCTGGAATCGGATCCGGGAGAATGCAGTCGAACGCCGATATTCGATCAGTAGCGACGATTAAGAGTGTCTCGCCCAGGTCGAATACCTCGCGGACCTTGCCGCTTCCCACCTTTTGGATTCCTGGAAGATCGACGGATAGGATGTCGCTCATTTCGAGACCTCGTCCAATAATCGAACCACTTTTCGCTCAATCTCGGGAAGCGCATCCTCTGCGGATCGATAAGGTAGATCAGCGACTTCCCAGTATTCGATGCGATCTTCCCAGCCCGGAAATTGTTTTAACAGCATATCAAAATGTTCGAATCGATCTAAGGCTATGCGGCGATCCGATGTCTTAAGATCCAACTCGGATAGTTGCATTCTTGACGGTCCAGTGTGTCGCAGCTCGATTTGGCGCGCCGTGAGCCCGTCGGCTGCGAACGTTGAAAGATAACCTTCTGCAAGGTGGATGGCCAAGCCGCGCGAAAACGCGGTCCATGGGATCTTCCGTTGCTCGGCGTAGTGATTGAAGATCGCCTCGGCGAAACGGCTCCTGTAAAAATTGCCCGTACAAATAAACAGGACCCGCCGATTCGTATTGCTGGGTTTGGATTGGACTTGATCCACAGAATTGGCCGTGTCGTTGGTTTGTTTTCGGTTCAACATTGGGCCACGGAAATCGTCTCCGCGCCGTCGCCACATCTCACGCAAGTCGCGCTGACCTGCAACCACGGAATTCCGGGTTGCTCCGAACGGATTTGCTTATTTCGCAGAATGTCCTTAATTCGAGGGCGTAATGAGTTTTCAGGACCTTGGGGTGCAAGAAGCGGTGGTGCATGGCGTGCAATCCCTAGGCTTTAGTGAGCCGACACCGATTCAAGAGAGGTGCATTCCACTTATTCTTCAGGGAAAAGACGTTGTCGGATCTGCCCAAACCGGAACTGGGAAGACCGCTGCGTTCGCGTTGCCGGTGTTGACGCGTCTTAAAAAACGCGGGGCTCCGAGATGTCTGGTTCTGGAGCCGACCCGAGAACTTGCGATCCAGGTCGAGACTGCGTTTCAGCTCTACGCACGCTTTACAGAGATTGAGATTGGCGTGTTTTACGGCGGTGTCGGATACGATCGACAGAAGAGTCTATTGAATTTCGGCGTCGACGTCCTGGTTGCCACGCCCGGCCGCCTTCTGGACCTTCAGGCCCAGGGCTTGTTGAAGCTAGATCGGATCGAGATCCTCATACTGGACGAAGTGGATCGAATGGTTGACATGGGTTTTCTGCCGGATGTCCGCAAGATTGTTAAGCTCTGCCCTGAATCTCGTCAGACACTTCTCTTTTCTGCGACGATTCCGCCTGAAATCGAGAGTTTGTGCTCCTGGGTACTAAAAAACCCCGAGGTAGTTGAAATCGGCATACGGCGTTCCGTTGCCGAGACGGTGACGCACGCATTCTTTCCGGTCGCTTCTGCACAGAAGTTCGATCTATTGGTGTCACTCCTGGAGAAGACGAATTACGAGAGCGTGCTCGTCTTTACGCGAACCAAGCAAGCTGCCGACGAGATCTCGGATCGGTTAAAGAGATTGAAACATTCCGTTGCCGTTCTGCACTCGGATCGAAGTCAAAAAGATCGAATTATCGCGTTAGACGGATTCAAATCCGGCAAGTTCGAAGTGCTAGTGGCGACCGATATTGCGGCGCGCGGACTCGACATTGCCGGTGTCACGCATGTGATCAACTACGACATTCCGCTTCACCCAGAGGATTACGTCCACCGGATTGGGCGGACCGGCCGGGCCGAGCAGGCGGGGGACGCATTTACGTTGGTGATTGCCGAGGAAATGAAGGCGATGCTGGATATCGAGAAGTACGTCGGCCAGAAAATCACGCGGCAAAGGTTGGAAGGCTTCAATTACGTTTATACGGCGCTCTTCGAAGAGGCCAAAGGATCTGCGAGACCGGTTAAAGGCTTCCGGACAAGCAAAGGCTACTCGTTCGGGCGTTACGGTCGGTAGCCTGTCAGGCTTGGGCTAACTGCATGCTGTTCTGTTGGCGCTCAAAAAACTATGAGGCATATGGGCCCAGTGGGGCGCATGGGACTGCTGAAATGAAGAGTATCGGGACAGATCTCTAACCGATTTTATCTGCGAGGATTTTGTCGATGGCCTTGGCTATCCGATGGCGAAAAGCTAACCGGCTTATCCACTGTTCTGGGATTGCGTTGATTCCCAGATGCGCGCCGAGCCAGGCTCCGACCATCGCAGCGCGTCCGGCGTTGTCGCCTCCGGCTCGAAGAACGGCCAGAATAGCAGTTTCGAAATCATCCCCGTGCTTTAGCAGAGCGTGGATCGAAGAAGGAAAGCTCTTTGGCAGCGGGCATGATTGACCGAATGCCAATGTGGCATCTGTTACCTCTTTTGAGATAAGATCAATCGCCTGATTGACCTGAAGCCTGATCCCGGGCCCCAGGTTCGGCTCAAGCGCCGCGATTTTCTCTTTTGCATTGGTCAAAGCGGCTGGGACATCGCTTTTATTCAGAAGCTCGGTCAGCAGAAGAGCGTTGAACTTCATATAGGCGACCGCCTGTTCGTTATTCTGGCAAACGCGTGTGGCTTGGTCGACAATCGTCAGAAGGTCCGGTTCATTCCAGTGCCGCACGACAAGTGCGCCAAGACGGGAGGCGGCCGCGAGTTGATCGTCGTCAGCACCCTGCTGAAAATCGAAATCAGTGCCGGAGCCGGTTTCAACGAATTTTGCGTAGTTGTCCAGGGTGCCCTTTGTCGCATGATCAAAGTAGCCGGTATACAAACCGGGTCGGAAACTATTCACGAAACTGCGCCCAAATTCGCGCGCGTCGAACTTTCCGTGATCGGCGATCGATTCAAGCAAGACCAATGCGCCGTCTCCGTAATGAGTCTGTTCACCGGGTTTCTTTCCGGAATGATAGTGATCTTCTGAGGGTGTTTCGAATCCATTGACGCCATCTGGGAAAAGTTTCTGAATCTCATCCAGATCGTAAATCCAGTGTGTGCCCAGAGCTGCGGCATCTCCAACTAACTGGCCCCAGATGGCGCCTTTCAGGCGATCTTCCGTTGTGACGTTCCTAAGTTCTTCCGCCGATTTCATGAGGTACAGGTTCGTGTGCTAAGTGCTGGAGTCAAACGCGCAACCTTTTTTGCGCCGGTGATCGGACCAGGTTGAAGCAAGTTCGTTGTCTGCTTTCGCTTGAGCCTCGGGCAACAGTGGCCGATATAGTCCGACTTGAACGGATTGACAGTCGATGTGGAAGTCGAAGATTTTTTGCATACTCCTTTTGTTGTTTTCACTCGAAACCACTTCCGCGCTCGCGAAACAGACTACCCACTCGAATCACAAGGCATCGCATAGTCTTGCAAAATCCAATCACCACGTAACCTCTCACGGTCGAGGATCGGGGCACGGTTACGCTAGGCATCATCGAGCAAGCCGATCTCAGGGACCAACGGTGGAACAGGTTCCGGAGGAGATCTTCCCGCCGGGCCACAAATTCACTCCGGAAGAAAAGGCAGAGGCCAGCGAGATCGGGGCGCTTGAGCAGAACGGATTGTGGAAAGAAGCTTTCAAAGCCGCGACAAAAGCGGGGAAACAGCATCCGGAACGGTGGTGGTTGCAGGCAGCTCGAGCAGCGGCGGCGTCGAATTTAAACCGGCCCAAAGATGTCATCGATGCGGTGAATACCGCGATTCAGAACAACGGAGGGGATGCGAACCGGTTGAACATGGCACAGCTCTATACTTTGAGGGCGAACGCCTACAGCCGGCTTGGGCGCAAAGCCGATGCACTGACCGACTTTAAGACTGCAATCAATCTTTCGAAGACCGATCCGACATGCCGCGCTGGGGCTGCTTGGGTTTATGCGACGAGTTCGGATCCACAGATTCGGAATGGAGCCAACTCCGTGGCTCTCGCAACGGAGGCAGCAAAGCTTACCCTTTGGAAAGATGACACCGTGCTGGACGTGCTGGCGGCGGGGTACGCCGAATCGGGCGATTTTAGCAACGCGCAAAAATGGGAAGAGAAAGCGATTCTGCTCGGAGGTTCGGAAGACATTCCCTATTACCAACGCCGGCTGCTGAGCTATCAGTCAGGGAAGGCGTGGCGAGAGAACTCGAACTGACGATCTCTTCGAAGGGTGTGGGTGCCGGTGGGCCGACATATACGACGTATATGACCTATACGACGTATATGCCTTATTTGGGAACTACCGCCATTCGTGCTTCGGATATTTGCGTTGGAGTTCCTGTTTGATCTTTGGATAAGACTCCTTCCAGAATGTCGAAAGATTCTGGGTCGTTTGAATCGGACGATGGCTTGGCGCTAGAATCTGCAGCAGGATCGGCACGCGCCCCTCACAGATCGCCAGCGAACCTTCGACGCCATATAGATCCTGGATGCGCGCGGCGAGCATAGGAGGCCTGTTCTCGGTGTAGAGCAACTTAGCGTGCCGGCCATTGGGCAATTCGTACCGGGCTGGAGCAAATTGATCGAGGGCCTGTTGTTGAAGAGGCGAGAGCCAGGACTTAACCACGGGCCAGACGGGTCGTTCCTTGATCTCTTTGTAGCTGACGGCGCCGTGGCAGATCTGCTGGGTGAGGTAAAAACGCGCATCTTCATCAACTTTCGGCAATCCCAGATCTGGGTACCATTCGCACAGGCAATTGAGACGAGCGATCCATTGATCTACTTCGTGAGACCAATGCACCAGCGGGCAGCGGCCGGCCAGTGCTTCCTTTGCCAGTAGTTCCGATGCCTTTTGTGCGGGTGGAGAATCAAGTTTCGCACTCTGAATGATCAGGTCCCGAAAAAGCAGATCCCTTTCGGCCTGAACGCGACGCGTTCCAGGATCGAAGTAAACTTGTTCAACCTCGCGAAAATCGCTCGGAAACAGTTCGCGCAGCCATTCTTCACGGACCCCTGTGACCTGAGAAAGCAGGACGATCAGTTCTTCGTTACGACCTTGAATCTCGCGAATCTCTCCGGCAACGAACAATGGACTCTTTTGAACGACGCTCTCACGCGCAAGCACTCCGTGTCGCTTATGAACCAGATCACAACGCAGTGTTCCGGCGTCGATACGCTTTGCTAAATGATCCGAGAAACCGACGAGCATACATTTACCGAGTGCTTCGGCGTCAAATTCATCGACCGGTTTATCGACGTTCAGCCCTTCGTTTTTGGCGATCTCAATAAATTGTCCATACACCGGAGCAATCTGTTGTGAGATCGTGTAACGAATCCCGAGGCGCCGAGCCCGATCCGGGCCGTGCTCCTGGGCGTAGAGCCAGGCGCGGATCAGGACGAAAAAGTCCGATTCAACTTCGTGACCGAGCAGTAACTCGCGGTCGTGATCCATTTGGCTATTCTCGCTGCGCCTGAGTAAATGCCGTTCTTGTGTAATCGCGGCGATGAGCGCAACGGTGGGAACGCAATTCAGTTCGTTTGCCATCAAAAGCATCCGCGAATAGCGAGGATGGACCGGGAACGAGAGCATACGCCGTCCAATTGGGGTGATTTGCCCGGTCTCGCGTTCGAGTGCCCCTAGATCTTCCAGGAGCTCGATCGCGTGACGCAGCGAGTTCGAATCCGGCATCTCGATCCACCGAAACTGCTTCAGGTCGGCGACCCCGGCCGCTTTGAGAGTCAGGAGCACCTCTGCTAGATCGAGGCGTTTAACTTCCGGTAGATCCTGTGGGCGTCTGTTCAACTGGTCGCGCTCTGACCAAAGCCGAATGCAGCGACCGGGAGCCGTCCGACCTGCCCGCCCGGCGCGTTGATCGGCGGATGCCCGACTGATCTTCTCAGTAATCAATGTGTTGATGCCGCGGTGCGGATCGAACTTTGCAATTTTCGCGAAACCGCTGTCTATCACGAGCGTCACCCCGTCGATCGTCAGGGAAGTTTCGGCGACGTTTGTCGAGACCACGACTTTGCGTTCCTCGTAGGTTGCAACGGCGGCATCCTGCGCCCGCGGCGAGAGATCGCCATGGAGCGGGAAGACGACACCTTTGAAATTGGAACGCTTAAGCTCCTGAATCGTGCGCGAAATCTCGTAAGAGCCCGGCATGAAAATCAGAACATCCCCACCGTCGTCCCCGGCCTGGTTCAGAGCATCTGAAGCAAGCTCCCATGGCGGTTCATCGATCGTTTCACGCTTTAAGTATTCGATATCGACCGGGAATGTCCGGCCCTCTGAGCTAAGCAACCGGCATGGACGCAGATGGGCTTCCAGCAAATCCGTGTCCAGTGTTGCGGACATGACGATGATTTTGAGGTCTGACCGTGTCGAGGCCTGGATTTCCAACGCGCGTGCAAGGGCGATATCGCCATAGAGATGGCGTTCGTGAAACTCGTCAAAAATCAGAACCGATACTTTCGACAAATTTGGGTCACCTGCCATCTGGCGAAGCAGGACGCCTTCGGTGACGAACCGAATCCGCGTCTTTGAACTCGAATAATTGTCGAGCCGTATTTGGTACCCGACTTCTTCACCAAGCCGTACATTCCTTTCTTGCGCGACTCGCGCCGCGAGCATGCGGGTTGGCAACCGGCGTGGTTGCAATATGATGATCTGCCCGCTCCCTGCGAGCCCGGCGTCGAGTATCATTTGCGGCACCTGGGTCGACTTCCCGGAACCGGTCGGCGCACGAAGAATCAAACGAGGCAGCGATCCAAGCGATTCGATGATCTCGGTTTCCAGTTCATAGATGGGAAGGTTCTTCGGCTGCACGATTCGTGGAATTAAGGGCTCCCGGACTAGAATTCAAGAGGTCACGCTAGTCTGAAAATCTCCCGAGCCCGAGCGCTCAAGAGATTTTCTGGCTAAAGAGCCGCTTAGAAAGCGGCTTGGAAGAACGAATGGACCTGCGCGGGAAGGAACCAACCTCTTCGAGGTTCTTGTGTGCAACGCAGGCTGGGTCTAGGTTTGGCACCTTAATTCCCGGCACCTTCCCGATTTAACGGATCAATGGTAGAATGCCACTCCTTTTGATTTCGATGATTTGATGCGGACGACGTTACGAGTTTTCAACTACATTCGGCGATACCCATGGATGGCCGGCGGCACAATCGCATTCGCCGTTTTGGCGACGCTGATGGTGATCGTATTCCCGACAGTAACGCAGCGTATCATAGACGAGGGAATTCGTGACCGAAAGCCGGAGTTGATCCTGCCGTTAGCCCTTGTCGCGGTTGCGGCGTTTGTGGTGCAAGGGATTTCGAACGGGATTCGGATTATCCTGAACAATACGTTCGAACAGAAGGTCATTTTCGACCTTCGGAGCGATTTATACGACCACATTCAAAAACTGCCGCTGCGCTGGTTCGATGACCGCGCGACGGGCGACATCATGACGCGCGTCCTGGAAGACGTGAACTCGATGGAACGGGTGCTAATCGACGGGATCGAACAGGGGACGGTGTCGATTCTCCAGGTGTTCATCGTGGGAGCGATGCTATTTTTTCGCCAGCCCTGGCTCGCAACGTTGACCATGATTCCGATTCCGTTTCTCGCGGCAGGGGCATTGATATATACAGTGACCGCCAAATCCCGCTACAGAAGGCAACGCCAGGCGGCTTCCGCTATGAACTCGTTGTTGCACGACAACCTATCGGGAGTCCGCCAGATCAAGGCTTACGCCCGGGAGACAAACGAACACGCGCGATTCAACAAGGCAAGCCAGCGATTGAACGATGCGACGCTTGTCGTGATGCGTGCCTGGGCGATTTACAACCCATCGATGGAATTTCTGGTTTCGTGCGGGTTAGTGATCGTGACCGGGTTCGGCGGCATTGCTGTGTTTCAGGGGCGAATGGCGATAGGTGAATTGGTGGCCTGTTTGATTCTGGTGCGATTCCTTTACGAACCGATTGGAAGGCTACACACGTTGAACCAGATGTTACAAAGTGCGCGTGCAGCCGCGGAGCGCGTTTTCGAGATTCTGGATGAGCCTGCTGAACGGGATATCCAGGAGCGCAACACGTTTCGCCCCGTCGGTCGCATTGAATATCGAGATGTCTCATTTTCGTACGACGATCCCGGTGAGGCTGAGCCGGTTCTCCAGGATATTTCTTTTGTGGCAGAGCCCGGGCAGACAATCGCGCTGGTGGGCGAGACGGGATCCGGGAAATCGACACTGGTGAGTTTATTGTTGCGTTTCTACGAATTGGCTCCGTCTGGGGGCGACATTCTGATCGATGGACGATCGATTCGGACTTTGTCAAAACATGCGATCCGAAGTGCGACCGGTTTTGTCAGCCAGGAGAGTTTCCTCTTTAACGGTACGATCCGTGAGAATCTCCTGTTCGGAAAGTTAGATGCGGGGGATGAAGAGATTTTTGCGGCGTTGCAGACCGCGAATGCGAACGAATTCGTTTTCCGGTTGCCGGCTGGTCTGGATGCTCCCGTTGGGGAGCGCGGCATTCGGTTGAGCGTTGGAGAGAAACAGCGTCTGTCGATTGCCCGGGCGATATTGAAGGATCCGCCGCTGCTGATTCTCGACGAAGCCACCGCGAGCGTCGACACCGAGACTGAACGCCAGATCCAAGAAGCACTGAATCGTCTGCTTTTTGGACGGACAAGCTTTGTCATTGCTCACCGGCTTTCCACGGTGCGTCATGCTGATCAGATCCTGGTACTGCACCGTGGCCGGATTGTCGAACGCGGCGACCATGACCAACTGCTCGCTTTGGATGGAAAATACGCCAAGCTTTGCCAGAGCGGATTGTTTTTTACGGAGGAAGAAGAAGAGGAAGTGGGACAGTCGCGTTGAATGCACTAGCAATTTTACTTGCGTCCTGCACGGTGATTCCGGAATAGAGAGTGGTTTGCTTTACCAGATTGGCTATTTAACACGGCTTGCTCTCCAACACATCGGGAGCATTATTTGGCTGCTCCTCAATACGCTGGAAGAAATAGGGGACAATATTCGCCGGGGTCGGTTGCCTTTCCGGCTATCGATGCTGTTTGCCCAAACCGATCGCACCGGGGTTGGTTCCATTCCGCTGGTTTTGATGGTTTCGTTTTTTCTGGGACTCACGATGGCCCTGTTAACGGGGTATCAGTTAGAGAAATTTGGGACCGAACGCCTCGTTCCGACGTTAATTTCTATTGCGTTTACCCGCGAGCTCGGTCCGCTGCTGACCGGAATCGTCTTGGCCGCTAGGATTGGGGCGGCTTACACAGCCGAATTAGGGACGATGCAGGTCTCAGAGGAAGTGGAAGCGATTGAAGCGATGGGGATTGGACCGTTGCGATTTCTAGTTGCACCGAGACTGGTCGCTATTGCGTTTTTGACACCCTGCCTCTCTGTGCTTTCGTGCGTCGCCGCAATTATCGGTTCGGCGTTAATCTCCTGGGCGCTCTTAAATATTGTGCCGGACGCCTATTTTGACGCGGTTCTGACGAGCTTCATCATCAGCGATATTGTCATAGGTTTATTTAAGGCGATGTTTTTCGGACTGTTGATTGGCTTAATTGCCTGTTATCAGGGATTGACGGTGACCGGAGGCGCGGAAGGGGTCGGCAAAGCGACAACGGACAGCGTCGTGGTTTCTATTACCACCGTTATCGGGTTCGATACGTTGTTCAATATTATGGTAACGAGAATTACCGGATGAGCGAGACGCCGCTGGTTCATCTCGAAAATATCGTCTTGCGATTTGGAGATAAGACGGTCCTGGACGAGATCGATCTCAAGATATTTGCCGGCGACCGATTGGTTGTCCTGGGTCAGAGCGGTGGCGGCAAAAGTACGATGTTGCGTTTGATCCTTGGAATTTTGAAACCAACTTCGGGGCGGGTTCGATACAGGCACCTCGAAGTCCAGAAGTTGAGCCGGAGCCGCTTGAACACACTAAGGAGCCGGATTGGCATGGTTTACCAATACTCGGCTCTAATCAGTTCGATGACGGTCCGGCAGAATCTGGCATTGCCGGTGGAGGAATTAGGCCGCAAATCGCGCAAGCAGATCGACGAACTAATCGTAGAAAATCTGGAAACGGTCGGAATGAGTGGAACAGAAGAAAAGCTCCCTTCGGAGCTAAGCGGCGGGATGCGGAAGCGTGTGAGTCTTGCTCGTGCTTTGATGATGAAGCCAGAATTAATACTGTTCGACGAACCCTCCGCCGGACTCGATCCGGTCATCAGTTCGGTCATTGACGAGCTGATTATAAGTTTGACTGAGAAAACGAATACGACCTCAGTGATCGTCACTCACGAAATGGAAAGCGCATTCAAGATCGCTACCCGGATGGCTATGCTGTACCAGGGAAAAATCATTCAGGATGGTCCGCCTGATCAGTTGCGCACCTCTTCAAACCCGGTCGTTCACCAATTTGTGACAGGCACAACGGAAGGACCGATCACGGAGACACCGCTACATGCAGATTCTTCGGAATGAAGTTCGCACGGGCTTGCTGGTGCTGGTGACGCTGGGCCTTGTGGTGAGCTTGGTCCTGTACATTTCCTCGCCTGGATTGTTCAGGCCTCTCAAAAGGTATGACGTTTATTTCGATAACGCGGCTGGCGTTAAACCGGGTGCCGCCGTGATGTTGGCAGGACGCAAAATCGGCACCGTAGACAGAATTCAATCGCCGGTGCCTATCAACGACCGACCTGCACACAATCTCAATTACGAGGCAATGGTCCAGGTTCAGGTGGCGGAAGATTCCCAGATCTACAAGGAAACGAGCGTTTCGATGCGCAGTTTTGGGTTGTTAGCGGAGCTTGTAGTCGATTTTACAAATGGGAACCCGGAATCCGGTCTTGCTGAACCCGGAGCGAAATTTGTCGGAAGCCGCGCACCCGATCTCGCGGAAGTGGGTCCACTGATTATCCAGAAGCTTGAACCTGCATTGAAACAGTCGGAAGCGACGCTTGCCGAGTTGCAGAAGACCTCGCACAACCTGACAATGCTGACGGCTCCCGACGCTTCCTTGACGAGGGCGCTCAAAAATTTTGAAGGAGTCGGTTCCAATTTAAAGGTGATTACGGACAAGGGGGGGCAGATCGATTCAACTTTTGTGAGTGTCCAGAGCGTGCTTGCGAACGTAAAAAACGTGATGAATCAGCTCGAGAAGGACAACAATCTTGAGAAGACCCTCGCCAATTTCAAGGATGCATCGGCAGAGTTGAAAGTGGTTCTCGAATCGCTCAACAGAGGGTTAGGGAGGCTCCTTCCGAGGTTTGGACCGATCGTGGACGATCTGAAAGAGCTGACCGGGAAATTAAAACAGCAGCCTTGGCGTATCGTCTGGCCTTCGACCATCAAGTACCAGGAGAATCAGCAACCTGGGGGAAGTGCGTCAGGAAACAATCGCGGTGGTCAGTGAAGTTCGAAACACTCCCAACCGCGACGCGGTGGATATTGCATCTCATTCAAGCTCCAGGCTAAAGCAGTTCTCCCTGGCGACCGACGGGGGCCTGGAGACCAAGTTTAGCATAGGCCTTTGGCATGGCGACCCGACCTTGGGAAGTGCGTTTAATGAATCCTTCCTGGATCAGGTAGGGTTCATGAACCTCTTCCACGGTCCCCGTGTCTTCTCCGACGGACACCGCAAGCGAACTGATGCCAACCGGACCACCTTGAAACCGGACGACGAGCGCTTCAAGTAGACGTTTGTCCATTTCATCCAGGCCATCCCGGTCGATATCCAGCATCTCGAGCGCTTTATCGGCGAGCGGCTGGGTGATAAATCCGTCGGACTTTACCTGTGCATAATCACGCACCCAGCGAAGAAGGTTGTTTGCGACGCGGGGTGTGCCGCGGGCGCGAGTGGCGATCTCATCGCAGCCTCCCTTATCGATTTTCACGCCGATTAGGCCGGCGCTGCGATGGATAATGTCGCTCAGGTCTTCCATCCCATAATAATCAAGCCGGCTGTGCATCCCGAAGCGGGATCGAAGCGGAGCACTGATTAAACCTGATCGAGTCGTCGCGCCGATCATTGTGAACTTTGGGAGGTTCAACCGAACGCTTCGTGCATTCGGACCCTGATCGATGATGATATCGAGCCGATAATCCTCCATCGCGGGGTAGAGATACTCCTCGATGGTAGCCTGGAGCCGGTGAATTTCGTCAATGAACAGGATATCCCCTCGTTCGAGCGTCGTCAGGATACCGGCCAAGTCCCCGGCGCGTTCGATCATTGGACCACTGGTGGTCTTGATATTGACGCCCATCGAGTTGGCTAGAATGTAGGCAATCGTCGTCTTTCCCAGTCCAGGTGGGCCACTGAGCAAGACGTGTTCGAGGACGTCGCCGCGCTGCTTGGCGGCCTGCACCATCAGTTCGAGTCGTTCGCGGACGCGGAGTTGCCCCTGGAATTCACTGAATAACGGAGGACGCAGCGACAGGTCGAAGGCGGTCGTCGGAGCTTCTACGGTTGCCTGGTAAAAATTTTCCGCCACAAACGTTTTACAATCAGATGTCCCAGCTCGAAATCAACCAGATGTCGGGGAGGCAAATCAATTAAATCCGATTAGATCGGCCCACAACGAAGACTTGCCTTTCATTGAGCAGCGCGAAATAACGGAATAGTATGGGAGAGCTGATGAACACTACGATGTTGGATGCAAGGGTTGTCGAAAGGGTTCTCGATGGTCAACGTATCACTGCGGACGATGCAATGGAACTCTATCGTCTCCCGTTGAATGAACTTGGGCAATTGGCTGATCGCCGTCGCGAATTCGCGAAAGCCGGGGCGTTTGAAGGCAGGGGCAACGAGATTGTGACCTACATCGTCGATCGAAACATCAATTACACGAATGTTTGTAATGTTTACTGCAAATTTTGCGCCTTTTACAGAACTGAACGGGATGCAGACCATTACGTACTGAGCCACGAAGAAATTGATCAAAAGATCGATGAACTGGTTTCGATTGGCGGCATCCAGATCCTGATGCAAGGCGGGCATCACCCAAAGCTAGGTATCGATTATTACCTCGATCTGCTCAACCACATCCGGACAAAATATCCGCAGGTCAATATTCACGCGTTCAGCCCGCCAGAGTTTAATCATTTCGCCGAAGTTTTTCGGATGCCGATGCGGGAAGTGATCATGAAATTCAAGGACGCCGGGCTGGGTTCGATTCCGGGAGGAGGTGGAGAAATCCTGGTAGATCGCGTGCGGAACAGAATTTCCCCGTTGAAATGCAATAGTGACCAGTGGCTGGATGTCATGAGAATCGCGCACGAACTGGGACTTAGCAGCAGTGCGACGATGATGTTTGGCCATGTGGAAGCGGTTGAAGACCGAATTGAGCACTTGGACCGACTGCGCGAGGTCCAGGATGAAACTGGAGGATTTAAGGCGTTCATCTGCTGGACATTTCAGCCGGAGAACGTCGTACTGAAAGCAACGCCGGTCGGATCGGCTGAGTATCTCCGGATGCAGGCGCTGTCGCGGATTTATCTAGATAACATAGAGAACATTCAAAGCTCCTGGGTGACACAAGGTCCAAAGATAGGACAGCTGGCGCTTCGATACGGCGCGAACGATTTTGGGTCAGTAATGATGGAGGAAAACGTGGTCAGCAAAGCCGGAACCTCCTTCCGGATCACCCGAGATGAAATCGAGCGATTGATCTCGGATGCCGGGTACAAGGCACGCACACGAAACAATTGGTATGAATTGACGTCGAATTGATATCGTCGAATTGACGAATCAATCGTGCCGTTGATAGTCGGAGTTCGTGAGCGCCGCAAAGTTGGGAGTTCTTTTTCTGTTGACGTTTGTAACGCCATCGTCATGAATTACGCGATTTCGCTCTGATCTGTTGTCGATTTTTCACACTATGAATTTCTCGAGTTCCCTCAGCCGCAACTGGATTTTGGTAGCGATCGTTGTGGCTTCGCTGACAGTGCTCGGGCGAGCCCAGCAGCCCCCCGCGGGGCAGCAGGCTCCGCCACCGCCGGCAGGTCAGGAAGCGCCTCCTGGGCAACAACCGCCGCCTCCTCCTCCTTCGCAGCCGGCGGCAATCGTGCGGCAGATCGAGATTCAATACGCTGGTCCGGCGACGTTGAGCAGGCAGAGAATTCTCTCAAATCTAAAGACAACCGTTGGCCAGCCTTACTCGGAGACGACGATCGAGGATGACGTTCGGGCGCTCTATGCGACCGGATTGGTGACGAACGTCAGAATCTACGGAGAACCGCTCCCGGACGGAGTAAAAGTGATCGTTGTCGTGCAAACGCGCGTGACGCTGACGGAAGTTGCGATTCAGGGTAACCAGCTTGTAAAGACCAAGCGTCTTCGGCGCGAACTGAACATCAAAACCGGCTCACCTCTGGATGAGCAGGCGCTAGAGCAGGCTCGCCAAAAGTTGGTTGAGCTCTATCAGAAGCGTGGATATCCGGACACTGACGTTCAATACAAAGTGAACGTGAACGAGGACCGCGGAACGGCGAGTGTGATATTCTCGATCAGCGAAGGGCAGCGATCGGTAATCAAAGAGATTCGGTTCTACGGCAACTACGCGCTCACTGCGAAGCGGATCCGGAAGGAGATGAAGACCAAGAAGAATAATATGATTGGCTTCCTCACCGGTGCTGGGCGCCTTAACAACCAGACGCTCGATGAAGATGTCCAGAAGATTAAAGAGCTCTACCAGGATAACGGATACGCCGATATCCAGGTGAACGACGTAAAGATTGATCGCCTCGATAGAAAGAATGTTGCTATCGATATCTACCTCACTGAGGGCCAACGCTATCATGTTGGCACGGTGACGATCGAAGGGCTCCACATCGTGACGGAGCCAAACTTCCGGAAGGTGATCAAGGTTACGGAAGGGAAAGTGTTTTCGCCCCAAAAGGTGCAAAAAGATATCAAGGCGGTCGAAGACGCCTATGGTGTTGCCGGGTACGCTGACGCGAAAGTGAACGTCGAGACGACGCCAGCCGGTCCGGCCCTGGTCAATCTTTCCTATAAAGTGGAGGAAGGCGGTCAATCCTTCGTTGAGCGGATCAATATCAGCGGTAACTCGCGCACGAAGGACAAAGTCATCCGACGGGAGATTATTCTCTCCCCTGGTGACGTATTTGACACTGTGCGTGTTGATATCAGCAAAAAGCGTCTCGAAGGATTGCAATACTTCGAGCGAGTCGACACCTTCGCCAGCGACACGAATATCCCGGGGCGCAAAGATCTGAATGTCGTCGTTCAGGAAAAGCGGACTGGTAATCTGAACTTTGGTTTAGGCTTTAGTACGACGGACGGACTTTTGGGTTTTGCGGAGTTGTCCCAGGGCAACTTCGACATCATGAACTGGAAGACGTTCACTGGTGGAGGGCAAAAGTTCCGGGCGCGAGTTCAGCTTGGTACGGAAACGAAGGACGCGTCGATTGAGTTGAGTGAACCCTATTTTCTCGATCAACGCCTTGCGCTGGGCGGACGTTTGTTCTGGGACGAGTACGATTATTATAGTGACGTTTACAACCAGCGAGATTACGGATTCGATATTTTCCTCCGCAAGCCGATCACGAATTTCCTCTCTGCGAAGTTGGACTACACGATTCAGGAGATTCAGTTGTACGATATCCAATCGAGCCTTATCACCCCGACTTTGCAGAATATCATCAACGAAGAGGGGACCTCCAATCTTGAGAGCAGGGTGACGCTCGGTTTTACCTATGACACGCGAGACAGTGCGTTTCTCACCCGGAAAGGAACCCGAATCGACTTGACGGGCTATGTCGCCGGCGGTCCGCTCGGCGGAGATGTTGCGGTTTATGGATTTGATCTCGACGCAGCCCAATATTTCCATCTGCCGTTTGACATGATCCTGTTGCTAAACGGAGAAGTGTCCACCGTCACAAATTGGAATGGAGACAATATCGTGCCACTGTTTGATCGACTATATCTCGGCGGTGCAAGCACGCTCCGCGGCTTCAAATTCCGCGATGTCGGTCCGAAGGATGAAGAGGGTAACGCGATTGGTGGTAATACACTCTTGCGGTACACGGTCGAGCTGACTATTCCGATCATTGAGCGCGTTCGTGGCGCTATCTTCTACGATGCAGGTTTTGTGAATGCTGGCTCGTGGAGTTTCGGCCCGGAGACTGTTCAGACCTCGAAGGGAACTTCTGGCGGATTCAATCAGGACATTGGTATCGGCGTGCGTTTGGATCTACCGATCGGCCCGTTACGGCTCGACTACGGATTTCCGATCCAGGAAGACTCTTTCAGCAGCAAGAGCGGGCAATTCCAATTTAGCGTTGGGTACCAATTTTGAACGAAAGTTCAAATGCCCGGTCTCATCTGGTTCCACGTACCCAAGAATCGCATCAGTTAATTAGTTTATGAAGAAATCCGCATTGATCACAATAATCGGTCTGACGTTCTTGAGTTTGGGCTTCGCGTCGAAGGCGGAAGCTCAAATGAAGATCGGGACGATCGATATGCAAAAGGTTTTTACCGCGTATTACAAGACTCACGACGCCGAAGATAAGCTGAAAGAGGCACAAAAGGCTTACAAGGACGAGCTCGATCAGCGGATGGACGAGTACAAAAAGAATCTCGATGTCATCAACAAGCTGAACGAGGAGATGAACAAGCCCGAGTTAAGTGGTGCCGCCAAGGACCAGAAAGCTCAAGAGCGGGACGCCAAAATATCGGACACGAAAGGCCTTGAAAAAGAGATTTCCGATTTCCGTCAACAGCGCGAGAAGCAGATTCAAGACCAGTTGAAGCGGATGCGTGACGGGATTGTGGACGAGATCATGAAAGTCGTGAACGATCAGGTCAAAGCTCAGAATTACGATCTGGTTTTCGACAGATCGGGCTTTAGCGCCAACAATATCGTTCCGGTTCTGCTCTATTCGCGAGACAATTACGATTTCAGTGACTCGGTGATTACAAAGCTCAACGCCAATCGGCCCGCGGCGACACCGGCTCCGACAGCTGCCGCGACAAAGCCGGCCACAGGGGCCAATACACCGGCCACGACCGTTAAGCCAGCTGGTGATCTAGGCAAAAAGCCGCGTTAAAAGCGCGGTTCTAGCGCAAAAACCGATCGAGATTTTCGTCCTCCCAGCGTCTTGCTCGGTAGTAACAGTGGAATTGGCGTTCACGCCGGTAAAACTCCCGCGTGTGAACTTTTCTGCGACCGTGTTCGTCAATCTCCTCCGGTACAACCGCGTGAAGCATTTCGTGATAAACGACGTACTCGAGGAACCAGTTCGGAACAAACGGCGCGTCCAACAATGGATGAATTCGAATCATCTTGTCTTCTTCGTGAATCGTTCCGAAGACAAAATATTCTTTTGGGGGGAGCTTCCGTTTCCGGCCCCAGGTGATCGTATAACCTCGTAATGCGTTACTGAAGTATTCGGCATTTAATTTGTCGAATAGCTTTCTGAGGTCAAAGTACTCACCTTCCGTGGAGAACAGGGGGCGCCGGAGAGCGGGAAGCTTTTTGTATAACAGTTTTCTCTTTCGCTTTCCCATAAGAGAAGTGCCCTTAGTTTAGAGGGTAAAAACCGAGTCGCAACCGGAAAGAGATGAGTTAGGAACAAAATTTCCAGACTCGATTTGCGACGATTTTAAGCGGGTTTTTACCCGTCAAAAAAACATTAAAATGTCCGCATTGCAGCACGTTGTAATGGGTGATCGGCCGGGTTGAATGGATTCAAACGCACCAGCCGCTCTTGGAAAGAATTTTACTTAACCGGATTGTTCTGAGCGAGTTGCTCAATTTTTTCGAGGACGTCCGGGGTCAGTTTATCTGCCGCTTCCGATGCCGTGAAGGTCTCCTCCAGTTGCCCTTCTTTGGAAGCACCCAGAATAACGGTGCTGACGTTCGGATTCTTCAAACACCATGCCACAGAAAGCACGGCTTGCGAAATGCCAAGGTCACTAGCGATGGTCGCCAATTCTTTTACTTTCGCGATGCGTTCTTCACTGAGGACAAACTCTCGCAACCACTCATTGGACTCGAACGCGAGCCGGCTCGATTCCGGGATTCCATCGTTGTATTTCCCAGTCAGCAATCCGCTGGCCAAAGGGGACCAGATTGTGGTGCCCAATCCGATTTCTGAATAAAGCCTTGCATACTCTTTCTCGACGCGCTCGCGAACGAGGAGGCTGTATTGAGGTTGTTCCATGGTGGGCGGCACTAGATCGTATTGCCTTGCAGCAGTATAGGCTTGCATGATCTCTTGTGCGCTCCATTCACTGGTGCCCCAGTAAAGAACTTTACCCTGTGCGATGAGGTCGCTCATCACGCGGACCGTTTCCTCAATGGGGGTTTCAGGGTCCGGTCGGTGGCAAAAATAAAAATCGAGATAATCGACCTGCAACCTCCGTAGTGCGGCGTGACACGCCTCGAAGACATGTTTCCGGCTCAGGCCGTATTGATTCGGCTTCTGGGGTTGCTCTGCAGCTCCAAAAAAGACTTTGCTGGAAACCAGCCATGTGTCCCTGGGCCACCCGACCTTTTGCAGGATCTTGCCCATGACCAGCTCCGAACGACCTTGCGCATAACCTTCGGCGTTGTCGAAGAAGTTCACTCCATTGTCGTAGCATTTACGCATCAGGAGCTCCGCCTGTTCGTCGGAGATTTGATTGCCAAATGTCAGCCACGAACCGTACGAGAGTTCGCTTACCTTCACTCCCGCCTTGCCTAATCTGCGATATTTCATTGAGGAAAGCTCAACGAACCGACAGGAACGTCAAACGGTGTTGTGAATCGATTTCAGTTTTCTACGCTCTCTACCTCTTCGCCATCGTCCTGCGAAACAACCGGCGCAATATCCTGAAGCGTTTCACCTTCTCTGAGATCGATGAGCTTGACGCCCATGGTGTTGCGGCCAGTCTCCCGGACCTCATTCACCCGGATCCGCACCATCTGGCCACCTGTGGTGATCAGCATCAATTCGTCGGAATCGTGAACAGTCAACGCTCCGACCAGATCCCCGGTTCGTTCACCGGTCTTCATCGTAATGATGCCTTTACCACCACGGGACTGTATTCGGTACTCGTCGAAGCCGGTCCGTTTTCCGATTCCGTTGGATCCAGCCACAAGCAATTGGGCCTCTGAAATAACCTTGGCAATTCCGACCACTTCATCGCCTTGTTCCAAGCGAATTCCCCAGACTCCAACGGCATTTCGGCCCATGTCGCGCACGTCGCCTTCGGGAAACCGAATACTAATACCCTTGCGTGTGATCAGGATCACTTCGTCCATACCATTGGTTAGGAGCGCGTCGATGAGTTCGTCGCCCTCCTCAATCTGGATGGCAATAATGCCCCCTTTACGAACGTTCGCGTAATCTGCCAGGTTCGTCTTTTTGACGATGCCGGATCTGGCCGCAAACATGACATGAAGGGCCGGGTTCCAGGTCCCGTCGTCTCCGGATTCATTTGCAGATTGCTGGCCCGCTGCGATGCGAAGCGTGGCGGCAATTTTCTCTTCGGGTCGCAATTCGAGGAGATTCGCAATGGCACGCCCCTTGGAAGCGCGACCCATTTCCGGGATCTCATAAACCTTTTCAACATAGCAACGACCCGTTTGGGTGAAAAACATGAGCGAATCGTGCGTGCTCGCTGTGAACAGATGTTCGACGAAGTCTCCCTGGTCCCCGGTTGTTTGCCCTTCTCGCGTGGTCATCCCGATCACGCCGCGGCCGCCCCTGCGTTGCGCCCTGAATTCGCTCTCGGCAGTTCTTTTGATGTAGCCGCCGTGAGTGATGGTGATGATACATCCTTCGTTCGCGATCAGATCTTCGAGTGCAATTTCGCCCTGTTCCGGAAGGACGGCGGTGAGACGTTCGGACCCATACTTTTCCTTAATTCGGATCAGTTCATCCTTAATGATCGACATCACCCGGTCGGCGCGGCCGAGAATATCAAGCAGGTCGTCGATTTTCCGGATGATTTCGCCGTATTCGTCGATGATTTTATCGCGTTCGAGGCCGGTCAGTTGATAGAGGCGCAGTTCCAGAATCTGGTCCGCCTGCTGTTCGCTGAAGATATATCGGCCGTCTGAAAGACGTGCTTCGCTTCGGATTCGGATACCAATTTGTTCCACCGCTTCGCGACTGAACTCATAAGCGAGCAACTTGATTTTTGCTTCATCGCGGTTTGCGGAATTGCGGATGATTTCGATGAAATCGTCCATGTGAGCCAGGGCGATGAGATACCCTTCAAGCGTTTCAGCTCTTGCCTCAGCCTGGCGCAGCAGATAACGGGTTCGTCTTAAAACGACGTCGCGACGGTGTTCGATGTAGCAGAGAAGTGCCTCTTTGAGTGAAAGCAGCTTTGGCCGGCCATGATCGATCGCCAGCATGTTAACCGCGAAAGAGCTCTCCATCGCGGTGTGCATGTAGAGTTGGTTCAGGACAACTTTGGAGTTCGCATCCCGTTTCAGCTCTATCTCGATGCGGGTCCGTTCGTCCGAAAGATCCCGCAAATCGCTGATATCGGTGATCACCTTTTCCTGAATCAAGCCCGCAATCCGCTTGATCAATTCCGCACGATTGACGTTGAAAGGAATCTCGGTGATGAGGATCTGTTCCCGCCCGTTTTTGGTTTCTTCGATCGTTGCGGTTCCGCGCACCTTGATGCTACCGCGACCCGACTCGACGTATTGACGGATCCCGCGCATGCCATAGATCGTGCATCCGGTCGGAAAATCAGGGCCTTTGATGATTCCGAGCAATTCGTCCACGGTAATATCCGGGTGATCGATAATTGCGCAGACACCGTCGACAATCTCGGCAAGGTTATGCGGCGGAATGTTGGTCGCCATTCCAACGGCGATGCCAGTTCCTCCGTTTACGAGCAGGTTCGGAAATGCTGCGGGAAAGACGGTCGGCTCGGTCGTGGTTTCGTCGTAGTTCGGGACGAAATCGACGGTATCCAGCCCCATATCTTCCATCAGAACCGCGCCAAGATGCGTCAGCCTTGCTTCTGTGTACCGCATCGAAGCTGGAGGATCGCCATCCATTGAACCGAAGTTACCTTGGCCTTCGATGAGAGTGTCTCTCATCGCCCAAGACTGCGCCATGTGCACGAGGGTGGGGTAAATCGCCATGTCCCCGTGCGGATGGTAGTTACCCATCGTTTCACCGACGATCTTCGCGCACTTGCTGTGTTTCCGGTTCGGCTGGAGACCGAGACCATTCATGGCGTACAGAATTCGACGTTGAGACGGTTTTAACCCGTCTCTGGCGTCCGGTAACGCGCGAGAAATGATCACCGACATCGAATAGTCGAGAAACGACTTCGACATCTCCTCGGCGACGTTTACCGGCTCAACTTTTTCGTTTGGCAGGATCGGCATGGAAAGTAGGGTTCACCGTTCAACGTTTGCCGCTCCGCTTTCACGACAAATGAGTCGGACGGCTAACGGCGAGCTCGAACCGTGGGCGAGTAACGTCCTAGACGTCCAGGTTTCTCACGTTAAGCGCGTTATCTTCGATGAATGCGCGACGAGGTTCGACGACGTCCCCCATCAAAATTGTAAACATTTTGTCAGCCTCGCTGGCATTGTTTTCATTGAGATCGACACGCAGTAACTTGCGTCGGGCGGGATCCATCGTTGTCGAGAAGAGCTCTTTGGCGTTCATTTCTCCGAGTCCTTTAAAGCGTTTGATCTGAACACCACGCCGCCCGATCTCTTTGACCGAATCGAGAATTCTTGGAATGGAGAATAGAGGGGTAGCGGACATCCGATCGCCTTCGCCTTCGATCAGCTCGAAAATCGGCTCATCTCTGGTCGAGTAATGATCAATTGTCATCCCGCGTCTTTCCAATTCCTGGAAATTCTTTGCGATCGCGTTCGACTCATGCAGTTCGATGCGTCGGGCTCTTCGGCGCATATACGCGGCAACTGGAGGGGCCCCGTTTCCGTTCACAGGAGGAGCAGCGGCTGGAGTTTGTATCGATTCCCCATTTTCTCCCGCAGGCTCCTCGTCATAAAGATCCAGATCCAGATTCGCGCTGGCAAATTCGCGAAGCGGAGCCTCGTCGTGGAAAAATTTTACGTACTCGTTGTTTCCCTCACGGACGATCACCACGTATTCGGGCAATTTGCCGGAACCCGGTTCCCGGTTTGAGAGATACTCCTCGAAATCGACGCCGTGCCTCCGTATTGATTCGCTCAATTTCGAAAGCCGCTCGAGAAGATCCAGAATCTCGCCCAGTTGTTCCTTCGTAAAGATTCGGCCGTCATTGAGATGTTTTAGCTGGACCTCTTCGGCGCCCAGGGAAATGAGAATTCTGTTCAGCTGCGAATCGTCGTCGACGTATTCCTCGCGTTTCTTTCGCTTGATCTGATAGAGGGGCGGTTGGGCGATATAGATGTGCCCGCGACGGACCAGCTCTGTCATTTGACGGTAAAAAAACGTCAGGAGCAACGTTCGGATATGAGAGCCGTCCACGTCGGCATCAGTCATGATGATGATCCGCCCGTAGCGCAGTTTCTCGAGATTGAATGAACCCTCCCCATCGCCATCACCAATCCCGGTGCCGATGGCGGTAATCATCGTTTGGATCTCCTGATTCTGGAGCACTTTATCGAGACGTGCTTTCTCGACGTTTAGAAGCTTGCCACGGATTGGGAGGATCGCCTGGAACCGCCGGTCACGCCCTTGCTTTGCGGAACCGCCTGCGGAATCGCCTTCTACGATATAAAGCTCTGTGAGGTTTGCATCGCGTTCTGAGCAATCCGCTAGTTTCCCAGGAAGTCCGCCGCCGGTGAGCGCTGTTTTGCGCACAGCTTCGCGAGCCTTTCTGGCAGCTTCGCGCGCACGGGCAGCCATCAGACATTTGTCGATGACCCTTTTGGCCACGGCCGGATTCTCTTCGCAATACCGGCTCACACCCTCATAAGTGATCGATTGTACGACCGGCTTGATCTCGTTATTGACCAACTTTCCTTTTGTCTGCGAACTGAATCGCGGGTTGGTCAGTTTAACGCTCAACACGCACACAAGACCTTCCCGCAGATCGTCACCAGTCAGATCGGGATCCTTGTCCTTTAGAATATTATTCGCTTTCGCGTAATTTTTGACCGCGTTGGTCAGACCGGCTTTGAACCCTTCCAAGTGCATTCCGCCGTCGCTGTTCGGAATCGAGTTGGCGAAGCATTGAATCGCTTCGGAGTAAGCGTCCGTGTACTGTAGAACAATGTCCACGTAACAAACCTCCGGTTTGTCGTCGACCGAGAATTCCCGCATCCCACTCACCAGAATCGGTTCCGGATGGATCAGTTGCTTGGTTTCGCCGAGTTGCTTGACATACTCGCGGATTCCTTCTTTGTAGAGGAACACCTCTTTCCGATGCGGTTCTGTCCGCTCGTCGATCAAGTGGATCTCGAGTCCTTGATTCAGGAACGCGAGCTCGCGCATCCGGTTCGCGAGAATATCGAACTTGAAATCGGTCGTGATCGTAAAGATTTCCGTGTCAGGCAGAAACGTGATCAGCGTGCCGGAATGTTTCTTGTTCTGGATCTCGCCGACGACCTCCAGTTTGCGATTCGTTTTGCCGCGGATAAATGTGATCAGGTAGACTTTACCGTTTCGTGTCACCTCCGCTTTGAACCATTCCGAGAGTGCATTAACGCATTTTGCGCCGACGCCATGCAGTCCGCCGGAGAACTTATAAGCACCCTGACCGAATTTACCACCGGCATGAAGGTTGGTGAGAACGAGCTCAACTGCGGGCATCTGAAATTTCGGATGCATCTCGACCGGGATGCCGCGGCCGTTATCGCGAACGGAGACCGAGCCATCGATATGAACCGTCACGTCGATTCGTGTGCAAAACCCTGCCAGATGTTCGTCAATCGAGTTGTCGAGGACTTCAAAAACGCAGTGATGCAGCCCGCGCTCATCTGGGTCCCCTATGTACATCCCGGGCCGTTTTCTAACCGCCTCTAGACCCTCGAGTTTATCAATTTGCGCAGCGCCGTAATTCAAGATTTCTGCCATATCACAGAGACAGGTCTGAACTAATAAGACGAGACCTGATGAACGATAAGTTGGACATGTATAATAGGGTTGAACGCAACGATTTGCAAGCGAGGAACAAACCCAATTTGTTGGGGGTCACTGCGATGGTGAACCCAATATTTTGGGGATTTTCGCATATTTAGGACGTTCAAGCGCCAAATCTTTGCTGTGCCACGCCCGATCCGGGGAAAATGAGCGGTCAGAAGGTTCTGTGGGCTGGTCGGGATTGGAAATGCCGGTGGCTGCAGTAAGGTGTCGGACGATGGAAAAATTCGATTTTGCGGTGATTGGCGGCGGTAGCGCCGGCTATGCTGCCGCCGCAGAGGCTGCACGATCCGGGTTGAAGACCGTTTGCGTGGAGGGAGGAAAGGAAGTCGGCGGTCTCTGTATCTTACGGGGCTGCATGCCAAGCAAAACGCTAATCGAATCCGGGAACCGATTTCTGACGCTGCGACGCGCAAACGAATTCGGGTTAGTTGCCAAGCAAATCGGTTTCGACGCCAAAGCGATTATTCAGCGAAAACGGGCGTTGATTGCTGGATTCGCTCACTATCGGGTTGAACAGTTGAACAGCGGCAAGTTTGAGTTTCTTCGCGGCTGGGCGGAGTTCACTGATTCGCATCAAATGAAAGTGAACTTGATGGCCGGAGGTGAGACGGAAATCGAGGCAAAGACCGCGCTGATTTCGACCGGGTCGGTAATTAATGTGATTGATCTACCGGGTCTTGAGGAGGCCGGTTACCTGGATAGCGACACTGCGTTGGAAGCAGAGAATCTTCCGAATTCGGTTGTGATCCTGGGCGGTGGCGCGATCGCTATCGAGTTCGCTCATTTTTACAGCGCGCTTGGGATCAATGTCACGGTATTGCAGCGAAGCAGCCAGGTTGTGAAGGAAGCCGATGCAGACGTGGCGGAAGCGCTCGTGGCAGCGTTGGAAAAGCGTGGCGTCAAAGTAATTTGCGGCACGAAACTGACCCGCGTCGAAAAAGTGGCGGGCCTCAAAAAAGTTTTGTACGAACACAAAGGGAAGCCGCAAACCGTTGAAGCCGATGAAATTCTTTACGCTCTTGGCCGAAAACCGGCTGTCCAGGGTCTTTCACTCGAGAAAGCGGGCGTCAAAACGAAAGAGAACGGCGCGATCATCGTAAACGATCGTATGCAAACATCGCAGCCCCATATATTTGGGGCGGGCGATGTGACTGGCCTTTACGAAATTGTGCATATCGCAATCCAACAGGGTGAACTCTCCGCGCGAAATGCTAAGCGGATCCTGGCGGGTGAATCGATGGATCCGATCGATTACCGACTCAAGATGTTTATTATGTTTCCTGAGCCGCAAATGGGCACCGTCGGATTGACCGAGCGCGAAGCGGCTGAGCGAGGGTTGGCTGTGAAGATGGCTCGATATCCGTTTAGCGATCATGGCAAATCGATGGTACGCGGAGAAACGGAAGGGTTCGTCAAACTGATCGTCGACGCAAAGAACGGAGAAATCGTGGGAGCAGCCGTTGTCGGCCCGGATGCTTCAGAGCTGATTCACGAAGTGGCGGTTGCAATGCATTTTCATTCGACAGCCGCTTCGCTGGCATCGATTCCACATTATCATCCGACGCTAAGCGAGATCTGGACTTATCCGGCGGAGGAGTTGGCACATATCGGTGCTAGAAGTCGTTGACACTCCTATTGGGCCTCTACATAGTTGCGGACGTGCTTAAAAAGTTTATCCCCCATAAACTAGGAGAGACTGCACCTACGGATGAAGCCGGGTCTGGGGAGAAGCCGCCTGCTCCGTTGGCCGCTGAACCATTAAACGTAACACAATCAAAACCCGTTATGGCAGATATACCACCCAACAAAAATAGCCTCGCGAAAGATGTTGAAATTAAAGGCTCGATCAAATTTGCGAACGAATTCTTCTTTGATGGAAATCTCGAAGGGGAGGTTACCTCTGTCGATGGTATCCTGACAGTCGGGGAAAATGCGGATGTCCGCGCCGAAATCAAAAGTAAGACCGTGATCGTGAAGGGCAAAGTGCACGGAAATATTACCGTCCAGGAGAGGTGCGAACTTCACGCTCGTTCCCAACTGATCGGTGATTTGAAAGCCGCGCGTCTCGTGATCGAAGAAGGCGCTACTTTTGTTGGTAAATCCGAGGTTACTCCAAACAAAAACATCGTTAAGGATCTAGGTGCGCCGGCGCACAAAGACGAGCCGCAAAAGGTCGGTGCTCCACGTTAAGGAGTTCTGAGTGGCTGTTAAAGGACGGATCGAAGTTCAATGTCCTCATTGCGGTAACATTCAGTTAGAACCTGAGCTTGCGAAGTCTACCTACTGCCGAAAATGCAGCGGTTACATTCAGCTAGGTAAGGGTCGAAAACAGAATGAGCCGCAAGAGGCAGAGAAACAGCCTTCGGTCTTCCACAAGCTGGAAGGCCTGTTAGGCGTCCAGAGGACAGTTGTTGCTCGGTGCTTTGAATGTGCCGGTAAACGAGAGGTGCCGAAGAGCGCCAACTCCACGATCTGCCCGCTTTGCGGAGCTTACATCGATCTGCAGGATTACCGGATCATCGGCAATTACAGCCGGTCGATCCGGACCCGTGGGCGTTTGATCATCACTTCCAAGGGTGATCTCAATAGCAACCGCGTGATCTGTGATTACGCCGAAATTCAGGGAACCATGCGTGGCAACCTGATTTGCAGCGGCGAAGTGCATGTTCGTATCAAGGGAAAGCTGAGCGGGAGCATCCAGGCGAAATCGGTCCATATTCCGCGGAAGAGCGAAGTGGAATTTGTCCGGCCGGTGCGTGCCGAACTCGTTGATATAGAAGGAACAATGTCCGGTCGCATTATATCGACCGGCAAAGTTGTTATTCAAAAGACAGGACGCTTAACCGGCGTTGTATTCGGGCGCGGATTCGACGTGGAAAAGGGTGGGGTATTTTTTGGAGAACTTTCGATCGGCAAAGTCGAGATGAAACAGGGGGAACTCCTGGATTCTTCCGCGCGAACGCCCGATTCGAAAGGAAAATCGGACCCCGGTTCCGGGACAGACTTTCGTCTCGTCCCAGCGTAGCAGGATAGGCAGGATCTAAGGTTCTGGCGATTTCGTCGCCGATGTCGAAGGCGCAGGTTTGGATTCCGTTCCTTTATTCGATAGGGCGAGTTTATCTGCGACCTGTCCTGCTCGACGTCCAGCTTCCGAGGAAAAAGTGCTCTCCGGGTATCGGCGTACGATGCTCTCAAAGAGTTGTTGCGCCTCTTTCAGATTTCCTTTTTCCTCCGTTAGTCTGGCCTCCTGGAAGAGTGCCATCGGGGCGAGATAGGAATTCTGGAACTGGTCGACGACGCCTTTGTAAGCTTCGAGGGCTTTGTCCGGATGATTTTCGATCTCGGCGTTCGCCGCCAGTCCCATGTATCCCGCAACCAAAAGCGGATGCTTGGAAAACTGCTGCACGAACGAGTTGTATGCGCTATCCGATTCCGTCAATTTGCCGGCATTCCGCTGGGCCTCTCCAATTCTGAGATAAGAGTTGCCGGCTGCGACCGAATTCGGAAAATCCCGAACGACACTTTGCCAAGTCTCAATGGAGTCGGCCGCAGCATAAGCAGCCTCAGCCTTCTCGTTGTTCATCGTCTTTAATACGTAAAAAATTCCCGCCCCGAGCAGCAAGACCACCAGGACGAGCGCCCCGGCGATTATTTTCTGTTTGTGAACCGCCCAGATTATTTCCGGATCAAAGGTTGGGATTGGCTGAGGCGGAGTTTCCGGAGGTTGGCTAGTCATTCTGTTAATAAAAAACCTAAGTAATCGGTCTTAGCCGCCGACTTCTGCTCGAGCTTCGTCGGCTAGCGCAGTGCTGAGATAGCGTTCGCCCGTCGAACACGCAACAGTTACGATCAGTTTCCCTTTATTTTCCGGGCGGCGCGCCACTTCAATTGCCGCGCAAACATTCGCTCCGGAGCTGATCCCAGCGAGAATTCCTTCCTCTTTTGCCAAGCGTCGGGCCATTGAAAATGCGTCTTCATTGGACACAGAGATCACCTCGTCGACGATGTCCAGGTGCAAATTTTTCGGTACGAATCCGGCACCTGTTCCCTGAATCTTATGCGGACCCGGTTTGAGCGGCTCGCCTTTCATCGTCTGCCGAATGACAGGTGAATCTTTTGGTTCAACGGCGATTGCCTTGAATTCCGGCTTACGTTCTTTAATCACTTCGGCGACTCCTGTGATGGTGCCCCCTGTCCCAACCGCGGCCACGAGAATATCGACTTTACCGTCGGTATCCGCCCAGATCTCTTCGGCGGTGGTTTTCTGATGAATAGCTGGATTGGCGGGATTATTAAACTGCTGCGGCATCCAGGAGTTTGGTGTTGTCTTCAGCAACTCTTCGGCGCGTGCAATGGCTCCTTTCATGCCTTCGGAGCCAGGGGTCAGAATTAGTTTCGCTCCGAGCATTGCCAACAAGGTCCGGCGCTCCAGGCTCATGGTTTCAGGCATTGTCAGAATAAGCTTATACCCTTTCGCAGCGCAGACGAAGGCAAGAGCAATGCCGGTATTGCCGCTTGTAGGTTCGACAATCACCGTGTCGGGTTGGATGATGCCATCGATTTCGGCCGCCTCGATCATCGCCATTCCAATCCTGTCTTTGACGCTGCCGAGAGGGTTAAAATATTCGCACTTGATCGCGATTGTGGCTTCGATGCCACGAGTGACACGGTTCAGCTTGACCAGGGGGGTTCGGCCGACTGTTTCGACAATATTATTATAGAGTATACCGTTGTTTTGCATTGCCAGGCTGGGTTGTAATTTGAGCAACAGGCGGGACCTGTTACTTACACGAACGCAGAAATGGTTCAAGTCTAGCTCGCATTTCTCACGTACCCGTGAGAAATGCACACGGAGTGCCGACATTCGTCGGGGCCGGAATGGTCGAGGCCCGAATCGTGTGTTTCGACCGGGCCTCGATTACAGTGGTGTAAGCCGAATTCTGTCTTCGCTTTCGCGATCGGCGATCATTTATCTCACGTGCTCGCGCACGTGCCCGGCACAACAGCTCCGGATGCGACTATTACCCGAGGATGTATTCCTGCTCTCGCAGAAATCTGAGCGGGCAACTCGTTCCTCTGCTTTGTCTTGCACCGCATGGGGTTTATCGTGCGACCCCGCTTGCGCCAGGATCCGGTGGGCTCTTACCCCGCCATTTCACCCTTACCCAGAAGCAGAAGTGATCAGTGTCCGTTGTCAGTTAAAACTCCCAGAATATTGGCGGCAAAGACCACCTCTTTGTGCCCTCATAAGCTGCGGTTTTCTAATTTCTGTTCTCTCTGACTGACAACCGACACCGACAACTTCTGCTTCCGGGCGGTTTGTTTTCTGTGACACTTTCCGTGACCTTGGAGTTACCTCCCAGGTCCCCTCGTTTTCACGAGGCATGCCGCCCTCTGGTGTTCGGACTTTCCTCTGGCAGAAAATAAATCCCGCCAGCGATCACCTTCCACTCCGACGAAAATAGCACGTGATGAGGCGTTTTGTCATATACGACGAGCAGGTCTTATAAGTCATATATCCACAATATCCGCAGCGGAGACTCAAAATTCGCATGAAAGCGGCAAAACATGTGGTACTCTTTCGGTCCCATTTTCGAGGTTTTTTGGGAAAATGGTCTGGAGGAAAAATCTCTTGCGCGGCGTGGGAAAACTTATATAGTCCACGCTCCCCCGCTTCTGGCGGAAGATAGGTCCGTACTGCCAGAGCGGTTTTTTTAATCTCTGAACGATTGGGACTAAACCGAATTTTGTTACATGCCAACGATCAACCAGCTTGTTAGAAAGGGTCGCAGGAAGATGGCGGTGAAATCAAAATCACCGGCACTCACTGATTGCCCGCAACGGCGCGGAGTATGTGTGCAGGTGATGACGCGCACACCGAAAAAGCCGAACTCGGCACTGCGCAAAGTTGCCAAGGTGCGTTTGACCAATGGGTACGAAGTCATCGCATATATTCCCGGCGAAGGTCACAATCTTCAGGAGCACTCAATCGTCATGGTTCGTGGCGGCCGAGTGAAGGATCTTCCGGGGGTTCGTTACCACGTTGTCAGAGGAACTTTGGACAGCCTCGGGGTTGACGGACGTCGACGGAGCCGGTCGAAGTACGGTGCGAAACGGCCAAAAGCCGGCGCGGAAGCAGCCGCTGCAGGCAAAGGTGGGAAAGGTGCCCCCGCTGGAAAAGGTAAAAAGAAGTAGAGTTTTTGCGGTGATCCGGTGAAGACCGGATCGCGCAGTGAAAGAAACCATGTCACGTCGACACAGAGTCATTCATAAGATTGAGTCGGTAGACAGCCGCTACGGCAGCCCGGTGGTTGCCCGTCTCATTAGCACTGTCATGCGCAGCGGAAAGAAATCTGTCGCTGAGCGAATCGTGTACGAAGCGATCGAACGGAGCCGTGAAGGTTCGGACTCGGTGGATCCGCTCGACACTCTGCTCAAAGCACTGGAAAACGCGAAACCGCGGCTTGAAGTCAAGTCGCGCCGTGTTGGTGGTGCGACTTACCAGGTTCCGATCGAAGTTTCGCAAGATCGCCAGGTCTCGCTTGCCATGCGATGGCTCGTGAATTTTGCAAAGAATCGTCGAGGGACCATGACGGACAATCTCGCTGCAGAAATCAGAGATGCCGCAACTGGACAGGGCAATACGATCAAGAAGCGGGACGACACACACAAGATGGCGCAGGCCAACCGGGCATTCGCGCATTTCCGTTGGTAACCGACATGTCTGGATCTGTTCTAGCAATAGAGAAGGCAAGTGTTATGACGACTAATCCGAATTCTCCAAATCGTGCTTACCCCCTGGAACGTACGCGGAACATTGGAATCAGCGCGCATATCGATGCCGGCAAGACCACTCTGACGGAGCGGATCCTGTTCTATACAGGAATGATTCACCGAATCGGCGATGTCGATGACGGGAACACAGTGACCGACTGGATGGAGCAGGAAAAGGAACGTGGCATTACGATTACCTCAGCCGCGACAACCTGCTTTTGGAATCAGCGCAAGGAAGAAGGCGTTTTTAAGCTTTTTGAAAACCAGCCACAGCGCGTCAACATTATCGATACTCCAGGACACGTTGACTTCACTGCTGAGGTGGAGCGATCGTTGCGTGTATTAGACGGTGCCATCCTGGTGTTCGACAGTGTGGCGGGAGTCCAGCCCCAGACTGAAACGGTTTGGCGGCAAGCAAACAAGTACAACGTCCCCCGGATCTGTTTCGTCAACAAGATGGACAAAGTCGGAGCGAACTTCGACAACGTCGTCAAAGAGATCCGGACAAAGCTCGGCGCAAACGCCTGGCCGATCCTGATACCGTTGGGTAAGGAAGACCACATCAAGGGTCAGCTCGACGTTATCAACAAAAAGGCGATCATTTATTCCGATAGCGATGCCTTCGGATCCACGTACGAAGTGACGTCTATCCCGGAGGAGCACAAAGCGATGATCGACAAGGCGTATAACGACCTCGTCGAGCAGGTATCCAACCTCGACGAAGAAATCGGAACTCTCTTCCTCGAAGAAAAGCCGATTACTCCAAAAGATCTAAAAGCGGGAATCCGCCGGCTTACCATCGCTAATCAATTTATCCCGGTAGCCGGCGGTTCTGCTTTTAAGAACAAGGGAGTCCAATACCTCGTCGATGCGGTCGTCGATTATCTACCGAGCCCGCTTGATATTACGGCTGCAAAAGGAATTGACCCTGACAACGGCGGAGAAGTGCTCGCACCGACAGACGATAACGCCAATTTCTGTTCGCTCGCTTTCAAGCTCTGGAGTGATCCGTTCGTTGGAAAGCTTGTCTTTTTCCGCGTTTATTCCGGCAAGTTATCGAAAGGAGATACGGTCTACAATCCGCGTACAAGCCGGCGCGAGCGTATCAGCCGGTTGATTCAGATCCAGGCCGATAAGCGGGAGGATGTCGACATCTGTTACTCCGGCGATATCGCAGCCATCGTTGGAATTAAGAACATTACGACCGGAGACACTCTTTGCGAAGAGGACCACCCGATTCTGCTCGAGCCGCCTTCATTCCCGGATCCCGTTATTTCGATGGCGATCGAGCCGAAAACGAAGCTCGACCAGGAAAAAATGGCGAACGCGCTGCAGCGTTTGTCCGAAGAAGATCCGACCTTCCGCGTCTACACGCACGAAGACACCGGCCAGACGATCATTGCCGGTATGGGCGAATTGCACCTGGAAATCATCCGGGATCGCATGTTGCGCGAGTTCAAAGTCGAAGCGAACGCCGGTAAACCCCAGATTGCGTACCGGGAAACGATCACTAAAAAGGCGACAGGTGAAGGGAAACTGATCAAGCAGTCCGGTGGACGCGGTCAGTACGGGCACGTTGTTGTGAAAGTCGAACCGCGGGAGCGAGGCAAAGGGATCGAGGTCGAGAACAAGATTGTCGGTGGCGCGATTCCGAAGGAATACATACCGGCAGTCAAAAAAGGGATCGATGAATCTCTTACGAACGGCGTGATCGGTGGCTACCCGGTGATCGATTTTTACGTGGAGATCGTCGACGGGTCATATCATGACGTCGATTCGAACGAATTGGCGTTCAAGCTCGCCGCGATCTTCGCGATGAAGGACGCGTTCAAGAAGGCAAACTCCATCCTGCTCGAACCGATCATGAAGGTGGAGTGCGTGACCCCTGAGGAGTATCAGGGCGATCTGATGGGTGATTTGAACCGGCGTCGTGGCCGCATCATGAATATGGAAGCGAAAAATTTCGCGACGATCATTCATGCCGAGGTACCGCTCGCTGAAATGTTTGGTTACGCGACTGCGATCCGGTCGCTTTCGAAAGGACGCGCTTCGTATTCCATGGAGCCGTCTCATTTTGAACCTGTGCCGTCTCAGATTGTTGCGGCGGTATTGGATCAGAAAGGAGCATGATTTATGGCGAACGGTCAACGCATCCGCATACGCCTCAAAGGCTTTGATTACCGCATGCTGGACCAGTCTGCGGTTGAGATAGTCGAAACGGCTAAACGCACCGGCGCAAAGGTTGCCGGTCCAATTCCGTTGCCGACTAAGATCGAAAAATTCACGGTGAACCGTTCACCGCACGTCGACAAAAAGTCGATGGACCAATTCGAAGTCCGCACGCACAAGCGCTTGCTCGATATCATCGAGCCGACGGCAAAGACGGTGGACGAGTTACGAAAACTGAATCTCCCTGCCGGGGTAGATATCACCATTAAGATTTAACCGTCTTTCCTGAAAAGAATGAAGATTGGACTTTTAGGCCGAAAAGTAGGGATGACGCGCGTTTACGACGCGAATGGGAAAGCCACTCCGGTGACTGTCATCGAAGCTGGTGATAACACGATCTTGCAGGTCAAGACCGAAGAGACGGATGGATACTCCGGCGTTCAGGTAGGTTTTGATACACAAAAGGAATCGCGTGTCACCAAGCCGTTGGTTGGACACTTTAAGAAAGCGAACTCCGAACCGAAGAAATTCGTGAGGGAATTCCGGTTGGCTGACGGGACAGCGGTTGACACAGCGACGACGATCGGGCTTGACCAGTTCCAGCCGGGGGAATTCGTCGACGTGATTGGACGGTCCAAGGGAAAAGGGTTTCAAGGGGTTGTGAAGAAGCACAACTTCGCGGGGCAACCGGCTGCGCACGGATCCAAGACGCATCGGCGAAACGGTGCAATTGGGAACCGGTCAACGCCTGGGCGTGTCTGGAAAAACATGGGGATGCCTGGCCACCTCGGTGACGAACGAGTGACGGTGCAGAATTTGCGAATCGTCCAAGTTCGCCCTGATGAAAAAGTCATTCTGGTGAGCGGCGCTGTGCCGGGTTCGAATGGAAGTTATGTCGTGTTGCGACCTGCGAAGAAAAGACAGGATGCGAACGGAGGGAAAGCTGAATGAGCGCAACCGTGTTGACAATTGATGCGGCAAAAGAGGCCAAGATTGACGTAATCGAAAACGGCCGCGGAACGCAGGCTTTGCATGATGCGGTGGTTGCTTTGCGTGCAAACCGTCGAAGCGGAACGGCCAATACAAAAACCAAAGCGGAAGTCGCTTATTCAGGTAAGAAACCGTGGCGCCAAAAAGGAACGGGTCGAGCCCGTGCCGGGTACACTTCTTCTCCTGTGTGGTCCGGGGGTGGTGTGGTCTTTGGTCCGAAGCCGCGGGATTACTCCAAGACGGTGCCGAAAAGCGTCAGGCGACTGGCATTATTGAAAGCGCTCAGTTCCAGGATTCTTGCCGGTGATGTGTTGGTGGCCGGTGAGATCAAGGTGGCGGCGCCGAAGACGAAGGATTTTGTCGCATTCCTGAAGACGCTGACCGACGCACGGAAAGTGCTGGTTATTTCGACTCAATTTGACGAGGCGACTTACAAAGCCGCGAGAAACATTCGACCGGTTCTATTAAACACGGCGAGTGAAGTGAACACAGAGCAGTTGCTCGCGTTCCAGAAGATCATCGTTACGAACGAGGCATTGGCCAAATTGGCCGAGAGACTGGCATGAACGATCCCAGAAATTTGATTCAGAATATCCGGCTTACCGAGAAAGCCAGTCTGCTTGGCGAGAAGCACAATCAGTACGTGTTTCGAGTCGATCCGCGTGCGAACAAAATTCAAATCAAGCAGGCGATCGAGGAGATTTTCGGGAAAAAAGTTGTCCGAGTGAACACGGCCCAATACGCCGGCAAAAAGAAACGGGAACGTCGAGCTGACTTTGGCCGGCGCCCACATTGGAAGAAGGCGATTATCACGCTCGCCGAGGGTGAGAAGATTGACCTCGTGTAGCAGGAGGCCGAAACATGGCACTAAAGAATTTCAGACCGCTTACCCCGACTCAGCGATTCAAACAGACGCCTGGGTTTGAGGAGATCACTAAGAAAGAGCCGGAGAAATCTCTGCTCGAGCCGCTAAAACGGAGCGGAGGACGCAACAACCGTGGGCGTCTGACGTCGCGTCATATCGGTGGCGGCCACAAACGCAAGTATCGCGTTGTCGATTTCAAACGCAAACTTCGGGATGTCGCGGCAACCGTGACCGCGATTGAATACGATCCGAGTCGATCGGCCCGTATAGCGTTACTTGAATACCCAGGTCGGGTAAAGGCGTACATTTTAGCACCAAACGGGTTGAAGGTCGGTGCCCAGGTGATTGCCGGCGATAATGTCGCTCCAGATCTTGGGAACGCGCTTCCCTTGAAGGCAATCCCGCTTGGAACGGTGGTTCACAACGTCGAAATCATCCCGGGCAGAGGCGGCCAAGTGGCACGCAGCGCAGGGCAGCAAGCCGTGATTAGTAACCGCGAAGCAGGGTACGCGCTGGTTCGAATGCCGTCGGGTGAAGTCCGGAAGATTCATGAAAATGCGTACGCCACGATTGGGCAAGTGGGCAATGTGGAGCATATGAACGTGTCGAGCGGCAAGGCTGGACGCAGTCGCTGGCTCGGTATTCGTCCGCATGTCCGCGGGATGGCGATGAACCCGATTGACCATCCGATGGGTGGTGGCCAGGGCAAGAGCAAGGGCGGTGGCGGCCGCCATCATCCGGTTAGTCCCTGGGGCCAGTTGTCGAAAGGCTTTAAAACGCGTCGCAAACATAAAGGAAGTGATTCCGTTATTGTTGAACGCAGAAAGAGCAGGAAGAAGGCGAAGTAATTTATGGGCAGATCGTTAAAAAAAGGTCCATTCGTGGACGTCAAGCTCCTCGAAAAAGTCGAGAAGATGAGCAGTGGCGTAAAAAGACCGATTAAAACATGGTCGCGCCGATCCATGATTACCCCTGATTTTGTTGGTCACACGTTCTTGGTGCACAACGGCAAGATATTTAACTCGGTGTTTGTGACCGAAAACATGGTTGGGCATAAGCTGGGCGAATTTTCGCCCACCCGAACCTTCAAGAAACATGGGGCCCACACCGCCAAGGTTGCGAAATAAGGAGCGTCTGGTTCTGACGGAATAGAGATGCAGGTAACATCCACATATCGATATGCGCGAATCTCGGCGTTCAAAGCGCGTGAAGTGACTCGGGAGATCCAGGGTCATTCCGCTTCTGCTGCGCTCGACCTATTGACGTTCAGCCCGAAGAAAGCGGCCGAACTTGTGAAAAAGACGCTGAAAAGCGCGATCGCAAACGCCGAGAATAATGCCGATCTTCGGGTCGACACGCTGCTGGTCAAAGAAGCAGTTGTCGGCGAAGGTCCGACGTTCAAGCGATTTCGAGCGCGTGCTCGCGGTGGAGCTAGTCCGCTCCGAAAACGAACGAGCCACATTCGGATCGTGCTCAGCGATGAATTGGTGCCCGAGGCGCCCACAAAACGCCCAAAACGGTCCCGAGCTGCTCGCGAAGGTACCGTTGCCGCCAGCAAGAAATCGAAATCAAAGACGAAACAGCCTGCAACAGAACCGGTCGGCGAGACCGCTCCCGCAGCTGAACCCGAAACGACAAAGACCGATTCACCGGTTGCGTCCACAGAGCCTGTTAACAAGCCCGAGCCGACAGAAGAGAAAGAGTAAATATGGGACAGAAAGTTAATCCAATTGGATTTCGACTCGCGCTGAACAAGGAATGGCGCTCGCGCTGGTATGCGTCGACGAAGGAGTTCCCGGAATTTCTCCATGCCGATCTCCAGATTCGACGATTCGTTAAGCAGAAGCTCGCAATGGCGGCCGTTTCGAAAATCGTGATTGAACGCGCCTGGAACAGCATCCGGGTGACCATCTACACGGCCCGACCTGGAATTGTCATTGGACGCAAGGGTGCCGAGATCGAGAAGATGACCGAAGAGATCACGCGCATGTCCAGCGGGAAACAGGTCAAGATCGATATTCAGGAGATCAAGACGCCCGAACTCGATGCGCAGTTAGTTGCCGAGAACGTGGCACTCCAGATTGAGCGCCGTATTTCGTTTCGGCGCGCGATGAAGAAAGTGGTTCAAACAACCATGGATTTCGGGGCGCTTGGGATCAAGATCCGTTGTTCGGGCCGACTTGGAGGAGCCGAAATTTCGCGTGCGGAATGGTATCGCGAAGGAAAAATCCCGCTCCATACCCTTCGGACTCCAATTGATTATGGATTCGCGGAAGCGAACACGGTGTACGGGAAGATTGGCGTGAAATGCTGGATCTGCCGGCCGGAACCGGTGGCACCGGAACAAAACCAAAAGCGTGAAGGCGGAACGCGTGAACCCGCTCCTGCACACGCCAGATAATCTTACCGGGAGATAGAGTATGCCATTGATGCCAAAAAGGGTGAAGTATCGTAAGACGCAGCGAGGAAATCGCAGCGGAAACGCCACCCGGAATATCTCGATCGCCTTTGGCGAATATGCCCTGCAGACGTTGGAGCGGGCCTGGATCACCAACACTCAGATCGAGGCTGCGCGTGTTGCTCTGACTCGCAATATGAAGAGAAAAGGGAAGCTTTGGATTAAGATTTTCCCAGATAAGTCCGTGACCAAAAGACCGCCTGAAACTCGAATGGGTAAGGGAAAAGGGAATCCTGAGTTTTGGGTTGCGACGGTTCGACCTGGGAACATTCTGTTTGAACTAGACGGTGTGACCGAATCGGTCGCGCGTGAATCGCTTCGATTGGCTGCGACCAAGCTTCCGGTTAAGACCCGGTTCATCAGCCGACAGCATGCGGTGACTGCGTAAGCGCGTGAAAGTTTGAGCTATGAAGATCAAGGAACTGCGTGAATTGAGTAGTGATGAGCTAGTTGCACGGCGATACGAACTGCGGAAAGACGCTTTCAATCTTCGTCTGCAGCAGCAAACGGGCGCGGCTGAAAAACCGAGCGTAATCCGGATTAGTCGAAGGGAAGTTGCGCGCATTGAGACGATTTTGTCCGAGCGCGCCAAGCAATCGGATAGTTGATCCGGAATGTCGGCGCCAGCGCCGGCAACAGGAATTTAGAAAGTTAAGATGAGTGAAGAGACTGTGAATACTGAAGGTACTGCCACGGCAGCTGAGAACAGCGGCACGTCGGAGAGTCGCGTTGCGACCACCGAAGCCCCGACTGATCCGGCGCATCAGTCTGAATCTCCGAAGCGGCATCTTCGGAAGACCCGTGTCGGTCAGGTCGTTTCCAACAAAATGGAAAAGACGATCGTGGTCGCGGTGGTCCGCCGTGTCCCGCACGCGAAGTTCGGGAAAATTGTGAAGCGGACCAAAAAATTGTATGCGCACGACGAACAGAACCAATGTGCAGTTGGCGATCTGGTGCGCGTTGAAGAAACCAAACCGTTGAGCCGCTTGAAACGTTGGCAATTGGTCGAGGTCCTGAAGCATTAACCTGGAGACGTTGAAAACATGATTCAGATTCGCTCCTGGTTGGATGTGGCCGACAATACCGGCGCGCGCTTGGCGACGATGATCGGGGTAATCGGCAAGCAGACTCCTTATGCGTCCGTAGGCGATATCATTACGTGCAACGTGAAAGAGGCGTCTGCTAATGGGACGGTGAAGAAGGGTGAAGTGGTCCGTGCGGTTGTTGTCCGAACAAAACAACCGGTTAAACGGGATGATGGTTCTTATTTGCGATTCGATAACAACGCGATCGTTATCATCGACAAAGACTTGAACCCGAGAGGCACGCGTATATTCGGGCCGGTGGCTCGGGAATTGCGCGAGAAGAATTTCATGAAAATCATTTCGCTCGCTCCGGAGGTTTTATGAGCTCGTTGCGATTCCATGTGAAGAAAGGGGACGAAGTGACGGTAATCTCCGGTAACCACCGGGGTGCATCCGGCAAAGTGCTGCAAGTCCTTCCGAAGAAGCAACAGGTCTTGATTGAAGGCGTGCGCCTGATCAAGAAGACGCAGCGTAAATCACAGGACAATCCGAACGGAGCGATCATCACTCGTGAAGGTCCGATTCATATTTCGAATGTAAAGCTGGTCGAGCACCGTGAAGTGAAACCGGCGAAGAAGAGTCGAGGGAAGGTGAAAGATGCAAGCTGAACTATACAAAGAGTACCAGACACGAGTCATACCAGCTCTCAGCGAGCGGTTGGGGTACAAGAACGTTCTGCAAGTTCCGAAGGTTAAGAAGGTGGTGATTAACACTTGTATTTCGGCGAACGTCAATGATTACAAGCAGGCTCTCGAAGATGCGAAGAAAGAGCTTTCGGTGATAACGGGTCAGAAGCCGGCGGAAACCAAGTCGAAGAAGAGTATTTCCAATTTCAAGCTCCGTCAGGGGCAGGCAATCGGTGCGAAGGTGACTTTGCGCGGAGACCGGATGTATGAATTCCTGGAACGTCTGATCAAAATGGCTTTGCCGCGAATTCGGGATTTCCGCGGAATATCGCCTAAGGCATTCGACGGTAACGGTAACTACACACTGGGTGTCCAGGACCAGTCAATCTTCCCTGAGGTGGATCTCGACAAAATCAAACGCAATGTTGGATTTGATATTACGATCGTCACCACGGCGGAAACAAACGCGGAAGCAAAAGCACTTTTGACAGAACTGGGTATTCCGTTCAGCGACAAGAAGCAGCCCACACAAGGGGCCGCAGAGGAGAAAAAATAATGAGCAATCTTTCAGATCCGATCGCAGATTTTCTGACGCGACTGCGAAATGCGGCACGCACGCATCGGAACGATGTGACGGCGCCTTACTCGCGGATGAAAGAGGAGATCGCTCGAATTTTGAAGCAGGAAGGTTATATCTCCGAATTCGAGATCGATACGGAGAGCAAACCGGCCCAAATCAAAGTGACGCTGAGATTTGTCAATCGGACGGCAGCACTGACCGGTCTCAAAAGGGTTAGCCGACCTGGGCTGCGGAAATATGTCGGTTCGACCGATATCCCACGTGTGTTGGGTGGAATGGGCGTAGCGATTCTTTCGACGTCACGAGGTATTATAACCGGCCGGGAAGCACGCAAAGAAAAGGTCGGCGGTGAACTGCTGGCGCTCGTTTGGTAAGGAGGTTTCGAAATGTCTCGAATCGGAAAAAAATCGATCGAAATTCCGGACAAAGTGAAGTTGGCGGTGTCTGACACCGGTTCGATCAAGGTGGAAGGCCCGAAGGGCAAGCTTGAATGGGCATTGCCGGAAGCGATTAAGCTTCGGATCGAGGGTAAGGAGGCGGTGCTGGATCGTTCAGTGGAGAACAGATCGACGAAGGCGTTGCATGGGCTTTCACGCAGCTTGATTCATAACATGGTCGTTGGCGTGAGCCAGGGCTTCCAAAAAGGACTTGAGATCCACGGCGTCGGCTTTCGAGCTCAAGTGCAAGGGAAGAATTTGAACCTAAGCATTGGGTACTCGCATCCTGTGATTTTCTCGATTCCGGACGGAATCAAGATCACGGTTCAGGAGAACACGAAGCTATTGGTTGAGGGAATCGACAAACAGCTGGTCGGCCAGGTTGCCGCAGATATCCGCGCCTTTTATCCTCCTGAGCCTTACAAAGGTAAAGGGATCCGCTACACAGGCGAACAGATTCTCCGCAAGGAGGGCAAGACGGTTCAGTAATTTTGACGCGGACTCGGGAACTCGAAGAGTCTGCTCCAGGAGAGTAAAATGGCTAACATTGATCGTATAAAGATTCGGCACAAACGTATCCGCAAGCGAGTGCTTGGCACGACTGAGCGCCCGCGTCTGGCTGTGCATTTTTCCGGTCAACATATTTATGCGCAAGTGATCGACGACGCTTCCGGCACGACTGTCGCTGCGGCTTCGACGATTGAAGCGGCCGTCAAAGGAGCTCGCCGAACGAACGCAAATGTTGAGTCGGCAGAAAAGATTGGCGCACTTGTCGCCGAAAGAAGTTTACAAAAGAACATCAAAGCAGTGGTATTCGACCGGGGAGGATTTAGCTATCACGGCAAAGTGAAAGCGTTGGCCGATGCGGCCCGCGCTGCCGGACTGGAGTTCTAGCGCTGATTGGTGGGATCAGACCGGGTTTACCTCACCACAAAGATATATGGCAACAGATTTTAGAAATCGTCGAAATGACAACTCGGGCGATCGCGGACAAAAAGGCGACACGACCGAGAAGGTGGTGTTCATCAACCGATGCGCGAAGGTGGTGAAAGGTGGGCGTCGATTCAGTTTCAGCGCGTTAATTGTCGCTGGCGACCACAAAGGCCGCGTAGGATACGGTTTTGGCAAAGCGAATGAAGTTTCTGAAGCCATTCGCAAAGCTTCGGAGTCGGCGCGGAACTCAATGGTTTCTGTCGCCGTTCAGGAGAACACAATCCCGCATGAGGTGATCGGCGAATTTGGCGGTGGGCGAGTTTTGCTGCGTCCTGCGTCTCCTGGCACTGGCGTGATCGCCGGAGGCGGCGTGCGAGCCGTCGTGGAAGCTGCCGGCATTAAAGACGTTCTAGCCAAATCTTTGGGATCCAGCAATCACGCAAATGTTGTAAAAGCGACTATTGAAGCGCTGCGTGGACTTCGGCGTCGGCAGGAAATCCTTCAGCTACGTGGGAAGGGAACGCGATAAGTGCGTTTCCCCGCGGAGGCTGCGTGACAAGGTAATAGCAGATCGAGTCTGCGGGAACAAATTTTGATACGACTAAAACCGGGACGTGGTTTGGAGCGTCCCAAGTTCAATTTCACGATTTATGCGGTTACACGAATTAAAGCCCCGCCCGGGGTCAAAACATCGGGTTAAGCGGCTCGGTTGTGGTGAGAGCTCCGGCCACGGTAAAACCAGCGGCAAAGGGCACAAGGGACAAAAGGCGCGATCCGGCGGCAGTATCCGTCTCGGATTTGAAGGCGGTCAAATGCCTCTTATCCGGCGCTTGCCTAAGAGAGGGTTTAACAACGCGGAGTTCAAAACCGTTTATGCGATTGTGAACCTTGGCGACCTCGAGCAGCTCGGAGAGGGTTCGACCGTAAATGAACAGCTCCTTCGCGAGAAAGGGTTGATCAACGGAAGTTTTGACGGGATTAAGATTCTGGGGCGTGGTGAATTGACGAAAAAGCTGACGGTCGAAGCGGACAAATTCAGCGAGACCGCACGGCAAGCCATTGAAAAGAATGGTGGCTCCGTCGTAGTTCGCGGCTAGTTTCGAGCCTTCGCGTCCATGATTTCCGCTTTCACCAATATCTTTAAAATTCCGGAGCTTCGGCAACGGATCCTATTTACGATCGCGATGCTGGTCATCGTACGGGCAGGGGCCGCGATTACCATCCCTGGAGTCAACGCTCACGTTCTCAATGAGTGGTTCCAGAGTTCGATGGCGAAAACGGCCAGTGGCGGCGTGGCCGCGTTGTTCAATATTTTTGCCGGTGGCGCGCTGGAGCATTGCGCCGTCTTCTCACTGGGGATCATGCCCTACATCAGCGCGTCGATCATGATGCAGTTGCTCACCGCGGTCGTTCCGCGCCTGAACAAATTGGCGCGAGAAGATGGTGGCCGGCAGAAGATTACCCAGTACACACGCTACGTCACACTTGCTCTTTGTATTTTTCAGGGATACCTCCTTGCCGTTTCGATGCAGAACCCGGGTTCGAATCCGTTTCTGCAGGGAATCGAGGCGGTTACGGCGCGGCTCGGGCCTCTCGTGGAGAATCCAGGACTCACCTTCCAGATCATCGCAACGATTACGCTTAGTGCTGGAACAATGTTCCTGATGTGGATCGGTGATCAGATTACCGACAGGGGTATCGGAAACGGAACATCGCTAATTATTACGGTCGGGATCGTTGCGTCATTGCCTGGCGCCTTGGTCCAAGTCTGGAACACATTCGTTCCGACCGGCGGCGCGCCTAGTCGCGTCAGTCCGATTGTGCTGGTTTTGATGATTGCGTTCCTCGTTTTGGTCGTTGCATCCGTCATCGCGCTGACTCAAGGCCAGCGGAAGGTCAGCATTCAGTACGCAAAACGCGTGGTCGGCAGAAAAGTCTACGGAGGACAGACCCAATATCTTCCGTTGAAGGTTAACTCCGTTGGTGTGATGCCATTGATTTTTGCTCAAGCGATCCTGTTGTTTCCTTCAACAATCCTGAGCATGGCGTTCAGGAATCAAGAATGGGCGGTCATACTGTCGAACGCTTTGGCCGTGGGCGTCTGGCACTACGTTATGACTGCTGCTTTAATATTCTTCTTCAGCTATTTCTGGGTTGCTATTCAATTTCAGCCGACCCAAATCGCAGACGACCTCAAAAAGTACAACGGTTATATTCCTGGTTATCGACCGGGGAAGCCGACGGCCGATTTTCTTGAATACACGCTTACCAGACTGACTTTCGCGGGTGCTCTGTTTCTGACAATCATCGCTGTCATTCCGGAAACGATGATTACGTGGCTTGGAGTTCCGCGGATGACGGCGCGATTTTTTGGTGGAACAAGCCTCCTGATTATTGTCGGTGTTCTTCTGGACACGATGCGGCAGGTTGAAACGTATCTCATCCAGCGGCACTACGACGGCTTCTTGCGTAAGGGCCGGATACGGGGGCGTTTTGAACGAGTTGCTTCAGGAGCCGGCAAGGTAGTCAAGGAAAGCGTCTTGTTGTGGATGTGGCTGGCCTTCGCGGTCTTGGCGGTCGTCGGCGTAGCTGTCTCGATTTTTGTGAACCAGCGATAGTTGCGTCGGGTGAAGAGGCGAATCGTTCTTTTAGGACCGCCGGCCTCCGGGAAAGGAACGTTGGCTGAGTTGATGCATAATCGATTCGCGATACCGGCTACTTCGACAGGGGCAATCCTTCGAACCGAATCAAAACGAGGAACGGATATCGGCCTCCGGGCCGCAAAAATAATCGGAGCTGGCGGTTTGGCTCCAGACGAGATGGTTATGCAGTTGGCGGCAGCATGGCTCCACAAGACGAAGGGCTCTTTTCTCTTCGATGGTTTTCCGCGAACGGTCAGGCAGGCCGAAAAGTTCGAACTACTGCTTTGTGAGCGTCAGACGCCGCTCGAACGAGCAATTCTTTTGGATGCCTCAGAACCGGTGATCCAGGCTCGGATGCTCCGCCGATTGACATGCTCCAATTGCGGGAAAGTAATCAGCGTCGGAAGACATGTGCAGGATGCTACCGAGCCATGTCCGAACTGCGGAGGCAAACTCGAAAAGCGCGATGATGATAATATCGGCGCGCTGGCATTTCGAATGACCGAGTATCGGGAGAAAACAGTACCCGTAACAGACTTTTACGATAGACGAGGTATATTTGCGCGCGTCGACGCAAATCGCTCAGTTGAATCGGTCTTTAAAACTGTTAGCGAACTGATCGCCGCATGATTCCGATTAAAACACCGCAGGAAATTGAAAGGATGCGAGCCTCTTGCAAATTGGCTAGCGCAATCCTGGAGAAGCTTTCCGCTATGCTTTGCCCGGGGATCAGTACGAAAGAGGTCGACGAAAGTGCTGCGAAGCTGATGGCAGAAGCCGGGTGCCGTAGCGCGTTTCTTGGCTACCGACGTTTTCCAGGGCACATCTGCATCTCGGTAAACGATGAGGTGGTTCACGGGATTGGTGGACCGCGTCGAATTCAATATGGCGACGTGGTAAAACTGGATGTCGGCGTCGTTTTGGATGGGTTTGTTGGAGATACCGCTGCGACAATCCCTGTCGGCTTAATCAGCGACGATGTTCAACGGCTTCTTGCGGTCACAGAAGATGCGCTGGTCAAAGGGATCGAAAAGGTACGGGAAGGGCGCCGCCTGAACGACGTCTGTGCGGCGATTCAAGACGAAGTGGAATCGAACGGGTTTAGCGTGGTGCGAGAGTTCGTGGGCCACGGGGTCGGACGAAACTTGCACGAAGAACCGCAGATTCCGAATTATCGGACCGCGGGGCCGACGGTAAAACTGAAGGCTGGAATGACTCTGGCGATTGAGCCGATGGTCAACATGGGAACGGCGGCGGTAAAGGTTCTGGATGACGACTGGACGGTCGTCACCGCCGATCATTCGCCCTCAGCGCATTTTGAACACACGGTTTTAGTGACGAAAGGTGAACCAGAGATTCTGACATGGCGCGAAAAGACGTCATCGAAGTTGAAGGCAGGGTAATTGAGTTGCTGCCGAACACGATGTTCCGGGTGGAACTCCCGAATGGGCATCGTATCTTGGCGCATATCTCCGGGAAAATGCGATTGCATTTCATTCGGATCTTGCCAGGGGACAAAGTTATGGTAGAGATGTCTCCCTACGACTTGACGAAAGGCCGAATAACCTTCCGGCAAAAGTAAGGTTGTTTTAATGAGAACGCTCCTGAGAGGGTATCTTCTCGGGCCGCGTTTTTTTGTCCCGTGAGGGCTATATCGGATGAAAGTGCGACCGTCGGTAAAGCGGCTCTGTGAGAGCTGCAGAATTATAAAGAGAAAAAACGTGGTCCGTGTGGTTTGTAAAAATCCGCGACACAAACAGCGACAGGGCTGAGCCCGGATAATTGGATATGCCTCGATTACTTGGAGTGGATATACCTGGAGATAAGCGAATCGAAGCTTCGTTGCCGTACATCTATGGCATCGGGCCGAGGACCGCGAAGAAGATTCTTGAACAAGCCAACATCGATCCCAATGTTCGCGCAAAGAACCTTACTCCGGAACAGTTGGGAGAGATTGTCCATGCGATCAACGGAAGTGGACTGCTGATTGAAGGAGATCTTCGCCGGGACATCCAAAGCAATCTCAAGCGCTTGCAGGCGATTCGATCCTACCGAGGTATTCGCCACGTGCGAGGCTTGCCCGTTCGTGGACAACGAACATCGACGAACGCACGTACCCGCAAAGGGCCACGCAAGACTGTCGGCGTACAGCGCAATAAGGACGCCAAGGCAGGTAAAGTTTAATTTAACAGAACAACGTAATGCCAGACGAACCTACGAACCCGGCGCCAGCTTCAACACCGGAAGCCGCTCCGACCGAATCAGCTCCGACGGGCACGGCGGCGCCAACGGAAACTCCAGCCGCACCTGCGACCGCTCCGGCCGGCGATCCGACCAAGACCGCGCGCGCGGTGAAGCCCAAGGCAAAAAAAGACTCCGCACCCGCTCCCGGCGCAAAGGTGAACCTTTCGCTTGATGGTGGCGAGGCGGACAAGCCGAAAATTGTTAAAGCCAAAGGTAGTAAGAACGTCTTTGGCGGGGTTGCCCATGTGCTGGCAACTTTCAACAATACGATTGTTTCGATTACTGATCCGACCGGAAATGTGATTGGCTGGTCGAGCGCCGGTAAGGTGGGATTCAAAGGCTCCCGAAAAAGTACTGCCTACGCGGCGCAATTGGTGGCACAGGACGCTTGCCGCCAAGCCATGGGACATGGCTTGAAGGAAGTTGAAGTGCTTGTCAAAGGACCAGGCGCAGGACGCGAATCCGCGGTTCGTGCTATACAGGCTATCGGTCTCGATATCTCCGTGATCCGGGACGTGACGCCGGTGCCACACAACGGTTGCCGCCCGCCGAAACAACGCCGCGTCTGATCAGGCAGAAAGAATAGAACTTACCATGGCTCGTTACACTGGCCCTAAAGCAAAAATCAGTCGACGTTTTGGCGTTGCCCTGTTCGGTCCGAGCAAAGCGCTCGAAAGAAAAAATTATCCTCCCGGCATGCATGGCCCTAAAGGGTCACGCCGAAAGCAGTCTGAATACGCAACTGCGCTGGCCGAAAAACAGAAGCTGCGCCACCAATATGGTCTGATGGAACGACAGTTCCGTCGTTACTTTGAAACAGCTCTACGCAAACGAGGTGTGACAGGTGAGACCCTTCTCCAGATGCTCGAAACCCGGCTCGACAATGTTGTCTACCGGCTTGGTTTTGCGAATTCCCGCAGCGCCGCTCGCCAACTGGTTTCGCATGGACATGTGACGGTGAATAACCGCAAGGTTAACATCTCTTCCTACAACCTTAAGCCGGGTGATACGATCATCATCAAAGACAGACCTGGTTCGAGACGGCTTGTGACGCGGAATCTTGAACTGACCCAGATCCAGCCTGTTCCAGATTGGTTGGTAGCTGACAAAGACCAATTCCAGGGCAAGATTGTGCGAATTCCTTCGCGTGAAGAGATTGCTCCGATCGTCAACGAGCAGCTTGTCGTCGAGCTCTATTCTCGATAAGAAACATCTGTCCTAATCTTCTGGACGTACAGGGCGCAATATTCGCATGTTGCGCCCTTTCTATTTCCTAAAGGTCTTTGCAAGCTCTGCTTCGACTTCAGCCTGTGACATCTCCATGTAGGCTTTAACCGCTTGCCGGATTGGTAGCTTTCCATGCCGTAGCAACATCCCAAAAAGACGCTCAAAGGGAGAAAGATGGGGGCGTGCCGATTCCAGTTCACGTCGGATCAAGCAGGAGAGCGGGCCGGCGCCTTCCCAAAAACCGACTCGACCGAGTTCCTCTATGACACGATTGACCGGGTATGCGACTCGACGAATCTCCGACACCCAGTGATCCTTGTCCCAGGAGATCACCCCGAAGCTCGCCCGTTGGTCGCCGTCGAAAGGAAATCCAACAGATCCGACATTCACGACGAGTGTTGAATTGATCTCACGTACAAGCGGCAGATGAGAATGGCCGACACAGAGCAGTTCCGGAGGGTTCGGGCCGATCATTTCGATCGCCTTTTCGTCCGAAGTCCGAGGGAAAAATCCTTCGTTGTTCGATCGCGGAGAGCCGTGCGCGATCGTCACAGGATGATCATTAGGACCGTTAAAAGTGATCGCGATCGGAAGTCGTTTGACCGCCTCAATAAAATCTCCGATTAAATCCGCCGTCCAACGAGCCGGCAGCCAGTTATAGTAGTCGACTGCGTCCTGCGGCAGTGACTCTTCCGTTTGCCTGATCACATAATCTTCGTGATTGCCGCGGAGTAATGTCCAGCCGGAACTGGTGATGAACTCAGTCACTTCACGCGGACTTGGACCACGATTTTGAAAATCTCCTGCAACAAAAATCAGGTCGGGACGCAGTCGATCGATCTCCGAGGCGACCGCTTCGAGAGCCGGCAGATTCCCATGAATATCCGCGAGCACGGCAATTCGCATTGGTCAAAACACTACCTTAAGTACTGCTCCTCGATGAATTCGAGCGCTTTACTCAGACTCATCCGGTCAAGATAATGGATGAGCATTGGATCCGCATCATCCGGCAGTTTGGTTCGCAATTGCCCAATTCGCTCCGAGGCACTCTTCAACCGGGCGAGCTGTGCTTCTGGGTTTTGCTCTCGAAGTTGATGATCGGCAATGACGGCGAGTCGGTCCCGCAAAGCTTCCGCGAGCACCACATAATACTGATCCATTGTTACGAAGTGTCGCCCGGACGTGCGCGTGTTCAACAAGTTTCGGGCAAAGCGCGCCGGCGGCCGGCTAACAGGTCGCTGGGGCGCGGTAGAATTAACTTAAATTTTTCCTCAGTGAGTTCACAAAGCAGTCGCTCAAGGGCCTCAAGGCAGACAGCCGATTGCTCTGTCTCGTGGAACAGTATGATCGCTCCGGGCGAGAGTGAGTCTTTGATTCGATGCACAATGCGATGCGAATCATCGATCTGCGTGTCAAACGCTCTCGCGCTCCAGCCGATTAGATGGAGGCCCCGAGCCGCGAGAATAGGATGCAGGAACGGATTTTTCATGCCGGCAGGTGCCCGAAACCAGATCGGGACAGGAGCATGAAGGGAAGAAATCGTCGCTTCGAATTGGTCAATCTCCTTTGCCAGACGCTTTGGACCGAGCCGCCAGAAAGTGAATCTGGGATGTGTTTGAGTGTGGTTCCCAATCGTATGGCCGGCCTCGAGAATCATTCGAGTTAGTTCAGGGTTTTGCGCTACTTTTGAACCAATCACAAAGAAAGTTGCTTGTACGCGAAACTTCTTCAGGAGCGTGAGGATTTGCGGAGTCGTTCGGGGATCCGGACCATCATCGATGGTTAGCCAGGCTGATTTTGCATTGGTCGAGAATTTCGTCACGACCGGACCAAATCCTTGCAGCGTGGGTACCAGCGTGATCGCGAGGAGCGCCACGTGCGAGACGAATAAAATGATCAATCCCGACAATCTGCCGGAAACCATCAGCAGCAGAAATGTCAGGAAGGGAGCGAGCACAATGTACCAGACCGTTGCGGTTGGGCGAAAAGACACCGCGCTTTCAAAGCAAAATGAATAGGCAAAAGCGAGAAAATGCATCAAAAAAACCAACGGTGGTCCCTATTGAAAAATTGTCCTCGTCCTCGCCTCCACGCGTCAGGATAGCCTACAAAACCAAAGCGTTTCGGTGATAGCGATCGATGTTCAAGCAGCGTCGAGAAACGAGTACGAGGACGATTACGTCATTGATAATGAACAAATGTAACCGAGATAATGATCAAATGTTGTGCAAGTGTGTGGACATCCCCTGGATGAATTGTTCAATGTAGCCTGCGGCTGATGCCGCAGCTTCGGTCGAAATCCGCGACAATAGTTTTAACGATCGGTTGGAAGTCACATCTGGAAACACGGAGTCCGTATGGCAAATGAATTGCGTAATGCGTTGCCGACTTTCGAAGAGAGAAAGTCTGCTGGGCGCGCTATCCGGGATAAAATCAAGCGCGGTGATCTTGGGAAATGGCGACCGAAACCGGATCGAGCCGACCCAATTGGTTTGATCGAAGCTTCGCACGCGGATCGGTCTGAGCGACTGATCCCCGTCCGAGTCGGGCGCATGGTTGCGTCACCTTACGCATTTCTTCGCGGGTCGGCTGCTTTGATGGCACAGGATTTTTCGGGCTTGCCGCGAACTGGTATCGAGCCGGTGATTTGCGGCGATGCCCATCTCGGAAATTTCGGATTTTACGCTTCTCCAGAACGGGATCTGGTATTTGATCTGAACGATTTCGACGAGGCGCATCCCGGTCCGTGGGAATGGGATCTCTGGAGATTGGCTACCAGCATCTGGGTCGCAGGCAGGCAGAATGGATTGGCCGAATCGACTTGCGCGGATGCCACCGTCTGGTGCGCCGCCGCATACCGGCGGCAAATCTTACGCCTGGCTGGCCAACCGCTGCTGGCCAGATCATTCGATCGCATGGACATTGATCGAATGCGGGAACAGATGGCCGATTGGTCTCTGAGGGCGGAGATCGAGCGAGCGGCAAATCTGGCGCGTTTACGGACGAGCGATCGTGCGCTTCCTAAGCTAACGCGAGAGCAGGATGGCGTTCGCCGCATCGTGGATCAGCCGCCCGTCGTTACGCACGTAACAGAGGACGAAAAAGAGCGGCTAATTGACGGGCTGGAACAGTATCTTACGACGTTGCCACCGCATTGGCGCAGGCTGCTACAAGCTTACGTCGTCGTTGATGTGGCGCATAAGGTGGTCGGCGTCGGAAGTGTCGGATTGCGAGCTTTTGTGGTCCTCTTGCACGGCAATGATGCGAACGACGCGGTCTTCCTGCAGATGAAACAGTCGCGCCGATCCTGTATTGCCTCATTCATTCATGGCGGTACAGCGTGGCATAAACATCAGGGACAGCGAGTCGTCGAGTATCAGCAGACTCTTCAAACCGTTAGCGATCCTCTGCTGGGTTGGACCACCGTCGATAGTCGCGACTATTACGTTCGCCAGTTTCGAGATATGAAAGGTGCGGTTTCCGTTGAAGGGATGGACGGGTCCGCGTTAATGGACTACGGCCGGATCTGTGGTGCGTTGCTCGCAAAAGGACATTGCCGCTCTTGCGGCGCAACGATGCTTGCAGGCTTTCTGGGAAAAGGGGACGTAGTTGACCGGGCGATCGCCAATTTCGCAAAATCGTATGCCGATCAAACCGAAGCGGACCACGACGCACTTCGGCAAGCCGTAAAATCTGGTCGGCTCCCCGCAGAGTTCGGGATCTGAACTGAACAGCGCCGCATGTGCCCAATGTGCTCACCTACGAGGAGGGCTCGTTCCCGTAACCGACGCTGCCTGGACCCCCAGACGGTTCCAGTTCCGTGATCCCTTCTTCGGGGCGGAGCAACGCGCGTGCAGTCGGTTCGTCGACAATGAGTTCGCTCATCAGGCCGCCCTTAAGAGCAGCGCGAATCCCGACTGCTTTGTCCAAACCCGAGGCGATACACAAAGCGTGTTTGCATCGCTTGAACAGTGATAAATCAGGGCCGCTTGCCCGACTGTTCAGAGAGATATTGTCGTAGGTGCCATCGTATCGAAAGAAGACAGTCGCGATGTCGCCCACGACTCCCTCCCGTTCCAGATCTTCGAGATCTCTCTCCTCCAGGAACCCGCCCGCATGCACGTAGCTAGGAATTCGCGAGTTCGCAGCCCCCACACTGTAGACGAGCAAATCCGCTTTAGCAGAGAGCTCTAGTACACGTTGAACGGAACGTTCCCGCCACATTGTTTGCTTGGACTCCCGGTGATCAAAGAAAGCAGGGACCGGAAATAGATGGGCGCGTCCGCCATAGTTTAGCGCGAATCGGGTGTAGATATCTGCGATATAGAAATTGTTGATCGAGTATACGTTTCCGGATCCGTTGAGTTGAACGACATCCACCTGGACGCATCGCTTGGGAGTCAGATAGCGCGAGATCGCGTCGGTGGTTGTTCCCCACGCCAACCCAATGACCATCTCCGAGTGAATCAAGCTGTTGAGATGCTTGCCCGCGAATACTGCAACGGATTTCAACCATTCATCTTCAGCGGAATTGACGGGAACGGTCACGACTTTGACGTTCGAAAGATGGTAGCGATCCCGGATCGCACGTTCCAGTTCCTGCGGGTGCGCCTCTGGATCATGAACTCGAATTTCAATCAAGCCGGCTAGACGGGCGTGAGTCAGAAGCCTCGAGACTTTTGGACGGGAGAGCCCCAGCTCCTGCGCAATGTTTTCGGTCGTAAGGTTCTGGTAATAATAGAGCCGGGCGACCTTTACTGCCAAAGCATTGAGGATTTCTGGGCGGGCCATCCCAGACTCTACGGTCGGGAAAGAGGGTAGGCAATTCGGAAGAATGCACATACGTACAAGAGCATTGAACAAGTGATGAACATTTGTGAAAACAGTATTGACGCTTTGTTCGTATTCGCCTATTGGTTGTTTTTAGACGCATCCCCCTGTTCAAAATCAACTCGCCGGTTCTGTTGGGTCTGGTTTCTAAACGTTGCACTGTTGATCGCTTCGGGCTGCCGACGAACCGGTGAAATTTGGTCCAAATGAAATTTACAAAAACTCAGCGGCTTGGACGTTCGTCAGCTCAAGCTCTGCGAGACCAAGTCGAGGGCAGCCGGCGCGAAGAGCTGCTGGGCCGCTGGCGAATGGCTTTGGATCATTCAAAGCATTGTGTTTATGCCTGACTCTCAAACGAAGCGTATAGTGTCAGGATACGCGGTACGAATCGGTACCGCACCTCTTGGCATCACATTTTGAATCCCTCAAGCTCTTAACTCGTTTCCTGATAAACATGAATGAATCCCAAGTATTTGATGTCATAATCATTGGCGCGGGTATTGTTGGCACCGCCATTGCAAGGGAGCTGTCCAAGTATGAGCTCAAGGTTGTCCTGGTCGAAAAGAATTCTCGGATTGCGCAAGAAACATCGGCAGGGAATTCAGGTGTGGTCCATGGCGGGTTCGATCCCGTCCCGGGGACCCTAAAGGCCACGCTGAATATCGAGGGACGTCACCTGTATGAGAACGAGTGGTTCCGGGACCTGCGATTTCCTCACGAGAAAGTCGATTCGCTCGTCCTCGCATTTGACGATGCGGAAGAGGAGGAACTACGGCATCTCTATGACCAGGGGATAGCGAATGGGATACCGGCTGACCAGTTGGAAATCGTGAATCAAGGAAGATGTCTGGAGCTTGAACCGAATGTGAATCCTGCAGTTGTCGCGGCTCTGTTGTGTACATGTTCCTTTGTCGTTGACCCTGTATCCCTTGCTAATACTCTTGCCGCTAACGCGATTCGAAACGGAACGACTCTTTGGCTATCGCATTCAGTGACAGGCATCACGCGTCTAAAAAACGAGTTTGATATCAAGACCAGAACGAACGGCGCGCACACTGAGAATTTGCGAGGAAGGCTGATCATTAACGCGGCTGGGCACTTCGCAGACGTTATTGCGAGGATGATCAATGACGAAAGCATCCAGATAAAAGCTAGAAGAGGACAGTATCGGATCCTTGAGAAAACTGAACGGAGCACGATCCGAAATCACATTTTGTTTATGACCCCGACTGTGCATGGCAAAGGAGTGATTGTGGCGCCGATGCTAGACGGTCACGTCCTCGTTGGTCCAACCGCAGAGGATGGGGTGGCGAAGGAGGATGCACGGCTTGTGACTATTGAGAAGTTTGAGGAGATAGGCAATATCGGGCGCAAGATCATTCCAGGATTGAGAATGGATCGGACGTCTGGCGTTATCGCAGGATCCAGGTCGATCTGCACTCGCACGAACGACTTTGTCATTGGGTCCTCGGAAATCGATTCAGGCATGATCCACGTTGCTGGCATTAGTTCACCCGGTCTATCGGCTGCTCCTGCCATAGCGCGGGAAGTGATCCGTTTGGTCGGAGAAAAAATAGAGTTAAAAAAGCGGGCTGATTATGAAGGACGGCAGCCGGAAATTGACAGTTCCACGATGATTTTTTAGGAGGTAGGAACGATGATTGTAACGACTTCGAGTTTGTACAAACTTGCTTATTCGCACTATGCGATCGGAGCCTATAATATTAACAACCTGGAACAGATTCTCGGTCTGTTTAAGGGATGTATCGATTCCGAAGCGCCATTTATTATCCAAATTTCTAAAGGCTCTCGCAGCTACGCGGATAAGCGCATGCTCGAAGCGATGATTCGGACGGCCGAAGAGATTTATCCAGAGGCTGTCTTCGCGGTGCATCTGGATCATGGGGACGAGGAGACATGCTACGACTGCATCGACTCCGGTTTTTATAGTTCGGTGATGATCGACGCCAGCCACGAATCGTTTGAGGAAAATGTAGCGATCACGAAACGGGTCGTGGACCGCGCCCACGCGAAAGGGATAAGCGTAGAAGCGGAACTGGGCCGGCTTGGAGGGGTGGAAGAAGATGTCAAAGTGGAGGAAGGATCCGCATTTCTCACCGATCCTCGGGAAGCTGTGCAATTCGTCAAACAAACCGGATGCGACTCATTGGCTGCGGCGATTGGGACAAGTCATGGAGCGTTTAAATTCAAAGGGAAGCAAAGTCTTCATTTTGAGGTCATCGAGGCAATTGAGAAAGAGATTCCGGGAACCCCTATTGTGATGCATGGAAGCTCCAGCGTCCCCGAGGAAGAGGTCCGGCGAATCAACGCCGCGGGAGGAAAACTGGATCCGAGTGCACGTGGAGTCGACGAAAACGAGTATTTGCCGGCCGCGAAATTAGGAGTAACCAAAATCAATATTGATACGGATGGGCGAATGGTTTGGACCCGCGTTCACCGTGAATATTTTCGGGACCATCCTGAGCAATTCGATTTCAGGCCCCCTGGAAAGATTTTTGTGAGCGAGTACGCGAAATTTATCGCACACAAGAATGAAAAACTTGGTTCGGCAGGAACACTCCAGTCTGTACGCAAAGCGTTAGCCTGAATATTGCAGGAGATGCAATATTCACCGCGTCAAAGATCGGCTCTGCGCGGCCTGAGCCATTGCTGAACTCTGCAGGCTTTGCGCCCTGTAGGGATGCGCGCTACGGTATGGCGCATGAAGCGGCCGGAATTGCTCAGCCCAGCAGGCAATTGGGAGTGCATGCGTGCTGCCGTTGCGAACGGCGCCAATGCAATCTATTTCGGCGTGGAGCGATTCAATGCGCGTATGCGAGCCGACAACTTCCGGACAGAGACGCTTCCGGAAGTGATGGAGTACCTCCATCGGCACGATGTACGAGGCTTTGTGACATTCAACACGTTGGTGTTCACGGACGAACTTTTGGACGCATCGAATTTGCTGGGCCAACTCGCCAATGCCTCTGTAGACGCGATTATCGTGCAAGATCTTGGGTTGGCGCGGCTTGCACGAGAAGTCGCTCCGGGTTTGGAATTGCATGCGTCGACGCAGATGACGATCACCTCTCCGGAGGGGTTGGAGCTAGCGCGCGATCTGGGCATCACACGGGCTGTGTTGGCCAGGGAACTTTCACTGCGAGATTTAAAACGATTTCCGACCGGCGAATTCCCGGTGGAGGTATTCGTTCACGGGGCGCTCTGTGTTGCGTATTCCGGCCAATGTTTGACGAGCGAGTCGCTTGGTCAACGAAGTGCGAATCGCGGCGAGTGCGCTCAAGCATGCCGTCTTCCGTACGAGTTACTGGTGGACGGTCAATTGAGGGACCTGGGTGACAAGAAATATTTGTTATCACCTCAGGACTTGGCCGGCATTGATCAAATACCTGACTTGATTCGGCTGGGCGTTGCAAGTTTCAAGATCGAAGGGCGACTGAAGTCGCCGGAGTATGTAGCAGCCGTGACACGAGTTTATCGTGATGCGATAGATCGTGCGATGTCAGTTGTGTCCAATCTCGAGGCGCGGGTTGCTGGGGTTCCTGACGAAGATCTGTATAGCCTGGAGATGACGTTCTCGCGGGGGTTCTACTCAGGGTGGCTTAACGGCGTCAATCATCAGCAACTTGTTAATGGCCGATTCGGGAAGAAGCGTGGGGCTTTTGTCGGGTACGTTGAAAAAGTCGGCTTGGACTTTGTCGAACTCCATTCGAATGTCGTCGTAAAACCGGGAGACGGCGTTGTCTTTGACTCCGGTCCAGACACGGAAAACGAACAAGGAGGAAGACTTTACGAGGTCAGATCAGATCGGCTCTATTTTGGGAATGGAGAGATCGACTTTAAGCAGGTACGAACAGGAGACCGGATATGGAAGACGGATGATCCGGCTCTGAACAAAAAGCTGCGACAGACTTTCTCACACGATCCGGAACCGGTACGCGTTCCGATTGATATCCGTGTAACCGGTGCGGATGGAGAACCGTTACGGTTAGAGGTATCCGCGCGCGGTAAAATCGCGGAAGCTTGTTCGGAGATTCCACTAACTCTTGCAAGATCTTCCTCGCTCACCTCAGAAGTCCTCCGGGAACAACTAAGTCGACTCGGGGAGACAAGGTACCGGTTGGGCAATCTTGAGATCAGCGTTGAGAGCAACCTTTTCCTGCCTATCGGCCAAATCAATCGGTTGCGACGGGCTGCAATCGCTCGGCTGGATTTAGCAATCGGTACGCATCCCTCCGGTGTGGCTGGTACTCCCGAGGCCGGAGAAATCACTGTGCGTAGCGAAGCTGTGCTCCGGCACATGCTGCCCGAGTCTCCAAAGCATCGAGAACAGTACCCGGTCGAAATGGTCGTGCTCTGCCGCACGGCTGACCAGATCGAAGTAGCGATCGAGGAAGGTATAGAAACAATTTACATTGATTTTGAGGACATTCGCCGATACCCGCAGGCCATCGCTCAGATCGGGAATCGCGCCCACGCGTTTTTGGCGACTCCGCGAATTCAGAAGCCGGGAGAGCAAGGGTTCTTCCGGTTGATCGAAAACGCCAAGCCATTTGGTGTTCTCATCCGAAACCTCGGTTCGATTGCGTTCTTTCGGCGGAAAAGGTTTCGGTTGCATGGCGATTTCTCGCTCAATGTAGCGAACCCATTGACGGCCGAATTTCTATTGGAACAGGGGCTCGACCAACTGACAATCTCTTACGATTTGAACCTGAAAGAAGTGCTTGCGTTACTTCGGTACGATCCCGGCAACCGGTTTGAACTCACGGTTCATCAGCACATGCCAATGTTTCATATGGAGCACTGTGTTTTTGCCGCGTTCCTTTCAGAGGGAACGGATCACACAAACTGTGGCCGCCCCTGTGATCGGCATCAGTTGAAACTTCGCGATCGGGTCGGTTCGGAGCACGTCGTGAAAGCGGACGTTGGTTGCCGAAATACCGTGTTCAACGCGCGAGCTCAGTCCGGAGCACATTGTGCGCAAGCGTTGATGGCAGCCGGGCTGCGAAAATTCAGAGTGGAGTTTCTCAATGAAACGCGATCCGAAGCGCTTCGCGTAATTCGAACTTATCGCCAACTATTACAAGGAAACGTTCCCGGGGATGCAGTGTGGCGCGACATGAAAGCGTACCTTCAATTAGGTGTCACAAAAGGGTCCCTTGAGTAACTGCAATAACAAGTCGATCTCGCCCTCATTTCCGGCAGGACCGGAAGTAAACAAGCATGAAGAAATCACCGTTAGCCAGCATATTGTCCATCGTATTTATCGATCTGATTGGGTTCGGAATGATCATTCCGATTCTCCCGCTCTACGCGCAGCGCTTTCATGCAACGGAAGCGCAAATTGGATTTTTGCTGGCTTCATATTCGTTCATGCAGTTTTTGGCTTCGCCGGTGCTTGGGTGGTTTTCGGATAAATACGGGCGTAAACCGGTTCTGCTTTGCAGTCTCATCGGATCGGCTGCCGGTTACATTCTGATGGCGGATGCCAGTTCCTTGCTCATGCTTTTTTTCGCGCGAATTCTGGCCGGGGTGGCCGGTGCGAGTGTCGGCACGGCATCGGCGTATATCGCGGACATCACCCCTCCGGAGAATCGATCGAAACGGATCGGGTTAATCGGGGCGGCGTTCGGTATCGGCTTTGTACTAGGTCCGGCAATCGGCGGCATTTTGAGCCTATGGTCGGTGGTCGCACCGTTTTGGTTTGCTGCAACTCTTTCGACGCTAAACGCGATACTTATGTGGGTCGTCCTTCCTGAGCCGGAGCGACACACTGCGCGTCAGCAAGGGCCGCTGAACCTGAAGCAGACGTTTCAACAGGCAGGAAGCTGGCGGCTCGGGGTTATCACGATCACTTATTTCATCGCGATCGCTGGATTCGCGATCGTGACCATGATTTATCCGCAGGTAGGACAGCGCAGGTTCGAGCTGAACCAGAGTCAGATCAGCTACATCTTCGTGATGCTCGGCCTGATTGGTGCCGCAATCCAGGGTGGCGGGATTGGGAAGCTTGCGAAGCGTTTCGGAGACGTCAGCCTGGCAATCACAGGATTCGCGATCATGTCCGTTTCGATGTTGTTAATGCCACTGGCGGGTTCCCTGCCTATCTTTTTGTTGTTTTCGGCGGGGCTCGCAGTTGGCAACAGTCTGTCGCAGCCGACAGTGAACGCTCTTGCTTCGAAAGGGGCGACTGCCGCTTTGCAGGGACGCGTGTTAGGACTTGTTCAATCCGCCGGGAGTTTGGGACGCGTCTTTGGGCCGATCCTTGCCGGATTCCTGCTCGCCGGGGACCATGCTCGTCCACATATTCAATATGGCAACACTCCGTTTATCGCTGGTGGAGTGTTGATTGCGATTGCATTTGCCCTCGCGACAAAACTGCGAAAGTCGGAACCAGCAAAAACTGAAAACCCTTCGCCGGTTCAAGCGGAGTAGTGGGGTGGGTTTGGGGTTTGGGGTTCGAAGTTCGAAGTTCGGGGTTCAGGGTTCGGGGTTCGGGGCGTTTAGGGACGATTGGATGATCGGGTTTTTGCAATGCGCGGGATCAAGGCTCAGGCAAGTGCCGTTGTCGGTTTAAGCTGCGAAAGTTCAGTTCGTTGTAGCCGGAGCTGGGGAAGGAGCTGCGGCCTGCTTGGCCGCTTTCGCAGCGCGTGCCGCTTTCATTTTGGCTTTCGATTCCTTTTCGGCGGCTGCGAATTGCTTTTGCTGATCCGGGTTCAGAATCCCGTAAATGTCGCTCTCATACTTTGCCCGGAGGTCTTTTTGCTTCGCTTTATTCCCTTTGGCGGCGAAGAGCGCATCGACATATTGATCAATGATCGGTTTGGCTTTTGCTTCCTGATCGGGTGTCAAACCGACCTGATTCTTCAAGCGGGTCAATCGGGCGGCTTTAAATGTATCTGGGGTAAATTTATGGTGAGCAGGTGCGCCGGCAACCGGGGAGGCTGCTGGAGTGGCATCGGCGGCTTTGGCTGTCACCGCGATGGAGAAGGTCGCGCACAGGACCATGGTGGGCACCGCGTAGAGAAGGGACTTAAAGTTCATATACCTTAAAAAACACTCACAACGGGTGCGAGTTGCGCCACTACTCTTTTAGCCAGTTGGCGAGGTCTTTTGCCCAATACGTGACGATCATATCAGCACCCGCTCTGCGGAAACCGGTCATCATTTCCAGAACCGCCCGCTTTTCTTCGAGCCAACCCGCTCTCGCCGCCGCTTTGATCATCGCGTACTCGCCACTCACGTTATAGACGGCTGTCGGTAGCTCAAATCGCTCTTTTACCCGCCAGAGAATATCCAAGTAGGGTAGGCCAGGCTTAACGATCAGCAGCTCTGCCCCTTCTTCCACATCGAGAGCGACTTCGCGCATAGCCTCCAACGCGTTTCCCGGATCCATCTGGTAGGTGCGCCTATCGCCGAATTGCGGGGCGCTTTCCGCCGCGTCCCTGAACGGCCCGTAGAAGGCTGAACAAAACTTCGAGGCATAACTCATGATGGTGACTCTGTCGTGCCCATGGGCATCGAGCGCCGAACGAATCGCACCGATACGACCATCCATCATATCGCTTGGCGCGACGATATCTGCTCCCGCGGCAGCATGGCTGAGCGCCGTCTTCACCAACAGTTCGACCGATACATCATTCAGAATCTGGTAATCGTCCCCCTCTTTTTGGACGATGCCGCAGTGGCCGTGAGATGTGTATTCGCACAGGCAGACATCTGTAATCACGATCAGGTCCGGGGTTGCTTTTTTGATTGCGAGGAGAGCCTGCTGCACAATTCCGTTCTCTGCATACGCTTGAGAGCCTTTTTCATCCTTTATGCCGGGAATGCCAAAAAGAAGGATGGCGGGGATTCCGAGTTCCGAGATCGATTTACATTCGGCTGCGAGCTCTGACAAAGGGAGTTGCGCGACGCCGGGCATGCTTGGTATTTCGGAGCGGCGATTCACTTTCTCAGAAACAAAGAGCGGGTAAATCAGCTGGTTGACCTCCATGCGGGTCTCCCGAACCAACCGTCTCAGTTTGTCGGTTGCGCGGAGCCGACGAGGCCGATTCGTGAGAGGTAGCATGTGTCACGCTAGCCTAGAATCGGTTCATGCGGCAAATACGATTAAGACAGACGTCACGAGAGAACAGATTCGAACTTTCGATGGTTATCGGTGCGGCTATAGTTTTGCTGTCAGTGTGCCCTAGAGTTTTGACACCATGCAAAAGTTCCTCCTGGTTAATCTGAACAATACTTCGACGAAGTTCGCCTTGGGGAACGAGGAAAAGCTACTGGCGAAAAAGGTTCTACCGACGAAGAATCTGTCGGGTACAGCGGTGGCGCGAACCATTCGATCCTGGAAGTTTGATCATGTGCTAGTCGGGTCCGTTGTTCCCAAAAAGACGCTGATATTTCGAAATCTTTTCAGAGGGAGAATGAAGGAGGTAAGCCCGGATCTGGATCTGGGGATCGGCATTGATTTTTCCGATCCGCGCGGGATCGGGGCTGATCGGTTGGCGAATGCCGTCGGCGTAACGGCCTTGTACGGTTTCCCGGCTATTGTGGTTGATTTTGGAACAGCGGTTACGTTTGACGTGATCTCCCGCAAGGGCGCATACGAAGGCGGTGTAATCGCTCCCGGGTTGGGAGTCATGGTGGATTACCTGTACCAGCGCACCGCCCTGCTTCCGAAGATCGATCTGGCGGAGCCCGTCAGCGCGATTGGGAAGTCAACGAAGGATGCGATGCTCGCTGGTGCCGTCTACGGTTATCGAGGGCTTGTCCGCCGTATCGTGACCGAAATCGTCGCTGTGCTCGATGGTAAAGCCAAGATCGTGGCGACGGGAAGTTACGCGGATTTGATCGCTGCGAAACTTCCAGAGTTGCAAATCGTCGATCTGGATCTCACTCTCGAAGGATTGCGAATAATCGCACTGAAAAATTTTAAGGCATGAGCAACGGCACGGCTATTGGTTTCGATATGGGCGCCACCAGTACCAAGACTGGCGTCGTCCAAAATGGGAAGATTCTCACGAGAGGGTACGTGATTGAGACACGGCAGGATGGGAATACAGCGGCATTAATCGACGCTTTTATTCACGAAATTCAGCGTTTGCAAGAGATCCACCCAGAGGTTGAAGCCGTCGGGATTGGCGTCCCGGGAATTATCAATCCGGTGCAAGGGATGGTGGTCAATCTGACTAACGTCAAGGGATGGACTAACATACCGTTGCGTTCCATCATTATGGAGCGAACCCATGTTGTCGGAAATCTGGAAAACGACGCAAAGGCGATGGCGTACGCCGAATGGAAACATGGGGCGGGGCAGTCGGTGGCGAACGTGGTTTGCGTGACTCTTGGTACGGCAGTCGGAGGAGCGCTGATCTTGAACGGGCGTCTATACCGTGGTGCGACGTTTGTCGCGGGCGAGATCGGCCAGACATCAATTGACTACAACGGAGTCGACTTTGTTTATGGCAACAAGGGCGCCCTTGAAGCCTACGTGGGCCATCGTCAGATCTCGACCTTTGCCAAAGAAGTTTATAAACAGGCTGGAAAAACGTTGTCCGATGATCAGTCGCACCTGGATCACTTGTCAAAGGCCGCCGACGAAGGGGACAAAATCGCAGATGAAGTCTGGCGCCAAATCGGACTAAAGATCGGCGTTGGCTTGACTAATGTCATCTGGTTGGTGAATCCAGATCGGATCGTTATCGGAGGTGGCGTAGCGAATGCCGGGGAACGGCTATTCGGATACATTCGCGAAACCATTCAATCAAGGTGCGAGAAAACATTCTGGAGGAACCTCGACATTGTTCCTGCGACACTTGGCAACGATGCAGGGATCATCGGCGCCGCTTCGCTGGCGCTAGAGTCCGAATTTTTGCCAAAGTAGGATGGGCGTCTCGCCTGTCCCCTAGACGATACTGATTCTAACTAAGCATTCGCCGACACGCCGATACGCACATACGACGACAACGCATCCTTGTGGTTGCGGCTTTCCGCCGCCGCTAAAGCTTCCGGCGTCGCTAAGGTAATGTCGGACCGGATGGCGGGCAGGCCGCCCGCCGCACCAATCTTCTGTGGTAAAACCTTTCCCTCGAAATAAACAGGCTGGAAGCCAATCCTGATGAACAGGCGAAGAACCGACTCTTTCCTTAGAGGAGATCTTCCGTCACGACGCTGCGTTGCTCGCGCGAACCGAGGATCTTTGCTTGTTCGATAACCACTGCCGGATCCTCAACGAACCGATAACCGTGGCAGCTTGGGCAAGTGGCGACGCGCCTAGTGACGATGGAATCGCATCCTTCGCAGACTTTATAGAGTTCAGGTTCTGCAGCTATCTTTGCGGCTTTAGCTGCGCGTTCGCTCAGAGACATAGCGCAGTTTCGCCCTTTTTTGGGCGGGTTGCACGATGATTTTTTACGGTCTTAAGCGCCTCATTCCCCGTTATGGTTCCATGTGCTTGTGCGGGACGAGATAGTTTTGCACATAGTCGGAAACGGCCTCTTCCAGAGTAAATTTTGGGCCGTGGTACCCGGTCTTTTCGAGCTTCTCAATATCGGCCTGGGTAAAGTACTGGTATTTGTCACGGATCAGTTCCGGCATTTCGATAAAGTCGATCTGAGGTGGGAGGGAGAGCGCTGCGAAAACGGCGTTTGCCAAATCGATCCAGGTGCGCGCATGCCCAGACCCGAGGTTGAATATCCCGTTTGCCGTCTGTGTTACGGCGAGATGAATAGTCATATCGACCGCATCTTTCACATAGAGAAAATCGCGCTTCTGTTCGCCGTCCTTAAATTCCGGTTTGTAGCTTTTGAAAAGACTGATTCGGCCGGTATCGGTCACCTGGGCGAAGGCTTTGTTGACCAGGCTCCGCATATCGCCTTTGTGCCATTCATTCGGTCCATAGACATTGAAATATTTTAATCCGACGATTTTCGAAAGCAGCCCACGCTGTTTTGCGTGAAGATCAAAAAGCTGTTTTGAATAACCGTAACCGTTGAGCGGCCGCAGTGATTCGATCTTGGATTCGTCATCGTCCATGCCATTGGCTCCGTCACCGTACGTCGCGGCTGACGATGCATAAACGAACCGGGCGTTGTGCGCCGTAGCCCAATCGCAAAGGACTCTGGTGTAGCGATAATTGTTCTCCATCAAGTACCCAGCGTCGCGTTCCGTCGTGGAAGAACATGCACCGAGATGAAATACCCATCGGATCTCGCTCAGCGACGGTTTGTCCGATTCAACTGCAGTGAGGAGTTCGGCTGCAGACAGATAATCGTCGAAGAGCAACGGGGCAAGATTCCGCCATTTGTCATCCTTTCCAAGGTCGTCACAAACCAGGATATTTGGCAGACCAAGACGGTTTAAACCCCAGACCAGCGCGCTACCGATGAAGCCCGCGCCGCCGGTGACCAAGATCCTGCCTTGTTCTAATTCATTCACAATTTGAATTCTCCAACTGATCGACGTTGATTGCGCAATAAATAAAGAGTCTGAATGCTAACGCGCCAGAGAAAGTTTTTGTTATTCGGGGGGATATTCTCTCTTGGTTTAGCCATGGGAATCGCGTTGGTCATCTTCTTCCAGGCAAAGCCACAGCCTGAACCGGACACATCCAAGCTGAAGGATTTGCTACACAACACCGCGCAAAAAGAGATGGGCCTACCGCCTCTTGCCGATGCGGAAGTTGAGTTAACGATCGAACGAGGAAAACTGGACGAAGAGATCGAAAGAATTAAGGCGCTGGCGGCAAAGTTCGGCGGGACGGCGGTAGAGGGAACAGGGGATGAGGCAGGCACAGATGTACTTGCGGAGATTGCGCCTCAATTCAAGGATCAATTCATGGAGGCGTTGAAACACCCTGAGAAACAACCCGCTATCGGAATGAAAGCGCAGAACAGTCAGACGGCTTTGGTCCAGGTCCGCTTGAATTTTCAGAGTTAGATATTTCCGGATTGTGACAAAAATTCTCGTGACATTCGCGCTCCGACAAGAGGGGATCTCGTTTGAGCGAAGTCTGAGTCGGCGTATCACGGAAGGTGGGATGACGGCGGGTCGTCTTGCGGGTTGCGAGGTCGGAATTACTTGGCTCGGGATGCGTCTGAGCAATCGCAAAGAGTTCGAAGCGGTTGTGACGAGATATCAGCCGGGTATCGTCGTCAACTCCGGGTTCGCCGGCGCTATCCGAGCGCTATTAGAACCTGGCGATTTGCTTTTAGCCGAGAACTTCAGTTCGCCTGAAAATGTGAACCGTCTCAGGACGACGTCGCTATTTGACGCACGAGGGGCGTTCACGTGTGTCAACGAAGTTGCAGGGCCAGCGGACAAATTGCGAATCAGCTTGGAGGGCAACATTCTGGCGGTCGATATCGAGTCCGCGCGATGTGCGGCGATCTGTCGAGAGCGTGCTGTGCCGTACGTCACGGCCAGGATGGTCTCGGATCGGCGCGACGAAGAGATTCCAGGCATCTTTGTTGGCAAAGGTTTGAGGCAGACGAGGGATATTTCCGACGCGATCGGGTTCGCAAGCCGCATGATTCAGTTGCGTCCGCGGTTGGCAGATCGCCTCACGAAGTTGATCGATATCCTCGGTCGTGATTAAGATTGCCCCTTTGTTAATGAATTCGGCCGGCTAGCGAGTGGCATTCTGGCAAGCAACGCTTGCATAAGGTCAGGTTACAACTTCGCGTAGCCCGCGGATGTCACGAATGGGAGGAACTCCGAAGTGCCGCTTGTACTCGCGGCTGAACTGAGACTGGTCGTCGTAGCCAACCTGGAAGCCGGCTTCGCCGGCGTCCAAGCTTTCAGTCAGCATCAACCTCCGCGCTTCCTGTAGACGCAATTGCTTCTGGAACTGAAGTGGACTCATCGCCGTGACGGCCTTGAAGTGAGCATGAAACCCCGAGACACTCATGCCGATCTCTTTTGCGACATCTCCGATGCGCAAGGGCTTGGCGAACTCTTCCCGCAGTTTGTTCACCGCACGAACCATGCGATGCGCGTGACCGCCAACTGTGGCGAGATGGCGCATGCGGTGTCCTTGTTTGCCGGTCAGCAAGCGACAGATAATTTCCCGAATAACCAGAGGCCCGATCAACCGATATTGCTCCTGCGATTCGAGGAGGCGCACGAGGCGTACGCACGCATTAAGTAGGTCGCGGTCCAATGCGCTCACGGCGATTGCCTTCACGCTACTATCGTTCTGCCGCTGCACCATTCCTGACTCCACCATAGTCGACGTCACGACAGCAGGATTCAGGACCAAGACCAAGCCCAAATACGGCTCATTGGGCGATGCGACATCGATCTGAGTAACGGTGGGCAGACCGACAGTATTGATCAGATAACTGTTGGGATCATACCGGAAGCGATCTTCCCCGAGCATGACGTGTTTGGCTCCCTGCGCGATGACGCAAAAGCAGGAGTCGGATACACCAAACATCGGCGGCATGGAAGCCGAGTGCCGGTTGAGGACAAGACCGGGCTGAACCTCGCCACGTCCATCACGCGGCAGTGCTGTGCTGATTGCCTCAGCTAGTTCTTGCCGCTCAATCTCCAACCAGTCCAAGGACTGGGGAACTCGCGGGGTTGCTTTGCGCTTCGACATGGCCTCGCTCAAGTCCTGAACGGTTACATGAAAGGAAAATAGATATGGAAAATCACAAACTCGGAACAAGTAATAGGGAAATCTCGATCACCAACGGGAGCGCAAAACAGACTCGCGTCGAACGAACTCGAGCCCGCTGGTCGTTCATTCTGATCTTGCTGGGAATGCTCTGCCTTGGAGCTGGGTTCGCTCAAGCTGACGATGATGCTGCGCGTCCTGTCAAAAACCTTGAGGAGGCCGATGGACAGATCCATTGGCCCGACGAGATGACGCCGAAGAATGCCGATGCGTTCGTCCACAACCAGATTTTCATCAAGGCGCCTGCCTGGTGGTTGTCGGCACTCAAGGTCCGCTCGGAGAATGTCGTAAAGGACTAAATGATCCTTCAATTCGGGGCCGGCGCGGGCAAGGGCCTGCACCGGCTGCCGGCGGACTCCTTTGCATACCCTACTTTCCTTGAACTCCCGATTTTCGATTTCTTGATCCTATCGATGCGCCCACATCAGCCTTATTGCGGGCTGGGGGGCGTCGGTGAAGGATGCTTTTCTCGGTTCTTCGCTTCTTCCTGTTCTTTCTTCCGTTCGGAAACTGGGTGCTCGCGCTCCTGCGAATGTTGCTGAGCGGCCTGTTGAGCTTTCTGAGCTTGCTCCTGTTTTTCTGCGGCCTGAGCTTTTGCGGCTTCAGCCTGCTGCTGAGCAGTCTGCTGAGCTTTTTGAGCCTGTTCCTGTTTTTCTGCAGCTTGAGCTTTTGCGGCTTCAGCCTGCTGTTGAGCGGCCTGTTGAGCTTTCTGAGTCTGCTCCTGTCTTTCCGCGGCCTGAGCTTTTGCGGCTTCAGCCTGCTGCTGAGCAGTCTGCTGAGCTTTTTGAGCCTGTTCCTGTTTTTCTGCAGCTTGAGCTTTTGCGGCTTCAGCCTGCTGTTGAGCGGCCTGTTGGGATTTCTGAGCCTGCTCCTGTTTTTCTGCGGCCTGGGCTTTTGCGGCTTCAGCCTGTTGCTGAGCGGCCTGTTGGGATTTCTGAGCCTGCTCCTGTTTTTCTGCGGCCTGAGCTTTTGCGGCTTCAGCCTGTTGTAGAGCGGCCTGTTGAGCTTTCTGAGTCTGCTCCTGTTTTTCTGCGGCCTGGGCTTTTACGGCTTCGGCCTGCTGCTGAGCGGCCTGTTGAGCTTTCTGAGCTTGCTCCTGTTTTTCTGCGGCCTGAGCTTTTGCGGCTTCAGCCTGTTGTTGAGCGGCCTGTTGAGCTTTCTGAGTCTGCTCCTGTTTTTCCGCGGCCTGAGCTTTTGCGGCTTCAGCCTGCTGCTGAGCAGTCTGCTGAGCTTTTTGAGCCTGTTCCTGCTTTGCAGCCGGGTTCTTGGCTTGATCAACTGGTGCCGGCGAAGTTGCGGCGTTAGTTTGGGTGGGGAAGGGGCCTGTGCCTTGGGCTATCGCGCTATTTTGCTGTTCCAAAACCTGTTTTTGTTTTTCTAATGCGGCTTTCTGAGATTCGATCTCGGCGCGTTGTGCAGTTATTTTGTCGGTAGGCGGTGCCTGACCCGGCTGATTTTTGGCATTTGGCGTATTCGCTGGAACAGCGGCAATCAATGTCTTGGGCGGCGCCACCGGCTTTGCGGACAACGCTTTTGGTACGGGAGGCGCCTGAGCTTGAATGGTTTGTTTCAACTGCTGCGCTTTCCCCGGATCTATATTCTGCCAGCCTCGTTCGACCGCGGTATTCTGAATTTGACGGGTTACCTGCGGTGCTGCTTTTGCTCTGTTCTGGAGCAGAGCGGGTGGCGCTACCACTTGAATCTGACTACCAGAAATGGTCGTGGCGAACGGTGCGGCTGCCGTCGTTCGGGACTGATAGTCAACTTTATAAATTTGAAGCCGATTGTTGTTGATACGGTTTAGCTGCTCGAGCTGAGGGCCTGAATTGACGACTACCTTTTCGTTATAGGTGATGTTGGTAATGTTTTTTGTCTGGGTGATGATCGAAATATTTTCCTGTTGCGATAGGACGACATCGCGGTAATCCGGTCGGCCGAAATCTGTGCCACGCACGAAGAGATAGGCGGCTGGACCAATCCCATAATAGTTGTCGGACCATCCCTGCACGCCAGCTGGTTGGTCGTCTCCGCATTCCGGAGGAAGGGGTGCCCATCCGACATAAGCATCCTGGTCGCTTTGGCGCCACGAAACCCATGCCGGTGCCCATCTTTTCCCCGGAACCCAGATCCATCCGACGCCCCGGAACTGGATCCACCGCCCGTAATGGTAGGTCGCCCATCCAAAATGTTCGTTCGAGATCCATGTGTACCCACGGTCGGTGTAAGCCCAGTGACCATCGGAGTAGGGGCGCCAATTTTGCTGTTGCGCAGCATTCGGCTGGAACACGTACCCATAGGTTTCGTCGTTGTACCATCTGCCATCCGATTCCAGGCGACTGTAAAACAAGTCGTATGTATTAGCGGTTTCTTGGTCGGTTACTCCTTGAACTGCCTCCGCTTGCTGGTCGTTGAGATCCGCGTTCGAGGGGGTGGTGGAGGGCGTTTCAGAGGGGTGAGAGGCCTGAAGTTTTTCGCTCTCTACGCTCTTTTTTTCCGCTTCCAGCGCTGCGCGGTCTGCTGCAAGCTTCGCCTTTTCTGCGTCGAGTTGGAGTTGTTTCTCCTGTTGGTCAATCTGCTGGATCTTATCGTTCAGCGCCTGGAGCTGGCTGGAGTTATCGGGGACTGGTTGCCGGTTACAGGCACCGAATATCAATGAGGTTGCGAGAAATAAGATCGGCGAAAATGTTTGTTTAGTGGTCAGCTGCACGAAGGTTGGACCGTTCGGTATCGTGCATTATTCAACCTGTGAACGATTAGCCTGAATATTGCCCCTATGCGGCATATGGGCCGATGCGGCGAATGGGACTGCTAAAATGAACAGTATTGCGGTTAGTCCTCTTCCGAACGCAGATCCCGGCTGATCAATCGCTCCATTGCATCTGCGGGTGCAGCGTTTTCGTACAAAATCGAATAGACTTCGTCGATGATTGGAGTCGAAACGGAGTGTTGCTTCGCACAATCTGTTGCGCTCCGGGCGGTTGGAACGCCTTCGGCCACCATCTGCATCGAGTGCTGAATCGCATCGAGGAGTTCTCCTTGGCCGATGCGTTCTCCAAGGCGACGATTCCTGCTGTGGCGGCTGAAGCATGTCACAATGAGGTCGCCGGCTCCGCTGAGTCCCTGAAAGGTTGCACGTTTGCCTCCAAGCGCGGTGCCGAGCCGGGACATCTCGGCGAGGGAACGAGTCACCAATGCCGCTTTTGAGTTGTCTCCAAGTCCCAGGCCATCGGCGATTCCGGCAGCGATCGCGAAGATATTTTTGAGTGCCCCTCCGAGTTCAACGCCGACAATATCCGAGCTTGTGTATGCTCTGAATGATCTCGTCGAAATGATTCGTTGAAGGTGTTTTCCAGTCTCCTCCGAGATTGCCCCGATCACCGTTGCCGTTGGTATAAATCGGGCAACCTCTGAGGCATGGTTCGGACCGGATAAGACCGCGATCGGGTTTTCAGGAAATGTTTCGCTGAGCACTTCGCTCATCCGCAGCCCGGTGCGGTGCTCGATCCCTTTGACCGCGGATATCAGGATTGCAGTGGATCGGACAAGGCCTGTCGTGGCAAGTTCGCACGCGACCTGGCGCAATGAAACAGAAGGGGTGACAAACAGCAGTGTATCGGCCGCCGCTACGTCCGGCAGGCTGTTTGTAATGACGACCGATTTTGGAATTTGTATGCCGGGCAGATAGACGTGATTGACGCGTTCGCGGTCCAGGCTCTTGCTCAATTCTGGGCGGTGCACCCACAGATTTACGGCGTGTCCATTACGCGCGATAAGCGTAGCCAGAGCGGTGCCCCAGCCGCCGGCGCCGATGATTGAAATCATGTTCACTTCTTCCCAAAACGGGATTCCGTCCCATTCAATAGGCGCACAATGTTCGTTTGGTGCCGCCAGATTGCCAACGCGGCGATGAGAAGCGAAAAACCAAAAAGCACCCAAAACTCGGTCCCGCTCTTCGCAACGATCAGGAACACCGCAATCGGCAGCGCGACGGCCGCGCAAATCGATGCAAGTGAGACATATTTGCCAATATAAAACACGACAACCCATGCCAGCGCCACACAGCAAACCACGATGATCGGGAATAGTGCGAAGACAACGCCGCCTGAGGTGGCTATACCTTTGCCGCCCTTGAACCCGAGCCAGATCGTGTAGTTATGGCCGAGGATGCAAGCGATCGCCGCTAGGACACTGCCCAGAACCGGGCTTAGAGCGAAATGTGCGGCAATCAATGCGCCTAGCTTTACTGAAAGAAACCCTTTCGAAGAGTCGCATAGAAACACGAGATAGCCCCATTTCTTGCCCATAACCCGCAGAACATTCGTTGCGCCGATGTTCCGGCTCCCATGTTGACGAATGTCGATCCCCTGGCTGCGGGCTACGAGATACCCGCTTGGGATTGAACCAATAAAGTAACTAACGATAGCGATTAGCAACCAGATCATAGTGGGTATTCACGATTTACAGGGAGGAATCTATCCTTATTTATCGGGAGCCATTTGACTGGCTCAGACTCTCCGACAAACACTGGGGCCGGGAAAGCCGACGGTCTAGAAGTTTTCATTTTCCTATCGAGGAAATTCACTTTCAGAAACTCTATTCGTTTGCGATGATGAAATGTCGCATGCATGAATTGACGCGGATAGAACCGGCTACGATTGAGGACCTTCCGTCGCTTGCGGAGCTGCTGATGGACCTCTTTACGAACGAAAGCGACTTCAGGCCGGATTACAACAACCAGATGCGAGGTCTGCGCCTGATTCTGGAACAGCCGAGTCGTGGCCGGATATTTGTGCTTCGAAGCGCCAATCAGCTAATAGGGATGATTAATCTCCTATTTACCATCAGCACCGCGGAAGGTGGTTTTGTGATCGTTCTGGAGGATCTAATTATCTCCAAAAGCTTTCGCGGACAGGGGATGGGGAGCGAGCTTTTGCGGTACGCGCTTGATTATGTCAGGCAAAAAGGCTTCTTGCGAATCACTCTTCTAACAGACCGGATTAGCGCGGGATCGCTTTCGTTTTTTGAGAAGCACGGATTCCAGCGTTCGGATATGGTTCCGATGCGCGTGTACCTTGGTGCGGCTGCTGATCTACGCTCGCCGCGCGCGCAGTAATCGTTATGGCCGGTTTTATCGACCTGGATTTTGCCAAAGTTGACGTGGATCGTTTGAAACGGAGAGGGTTTCCTGAGGCGGTTTTTGCCGAGGGCAAAACTGCGCAACATCTCAAGGAGATCCTGACTGCACTCGCGGACAGGAACGGGGTCGCTTTGGCAACGCGAGCCACGCGCGAACAATACGACAAAGTCGTCGAAGCAATCCCTGACGCTCGATTCGAAGCAACCGGTCGCTGCATTGTGATCGAACGAAAACCTTTGCAACGGTTGTCTGGGAAGGTCGCAGTGGTGAGTGCAGGTACCACAGATCGACCGGTTGTCGAGGAAGCGCGCGTAACGCTTGAGCTGTTTGGCAACAAGGTCGAGGTGATCGAGGACGTGGGTGTTGCGGGTATCCACCGGACTCTCGCTGCTCGTGATCGGCTTGAGGAATGTTCTGTTGTGATTGTTGTCGCCGGAATGGAAGGCGCGTTGCCAAGTGTCATCGCGGGTCTTATTAGCGCGCCGGTGATCGCAGTCCCCACAAGTGTCGGTTACGGCGCGAGCTTTGGCGGAATCTCGGCACTTCTTGGGATGCTGAACAGTTGCGCCAGCGGTGTGACCGTCGTCAATATTGACAATGGGTTTGGCGCGGCCTATGCCGCGTCGCTGATTCAGGCCAGAGTACGGTGAGTTCTTAAGCGCCAAAGGCACGAGGAGGTTTTAGTCTGGAGCAAAGTGAAGCTGAGCCCCAGGTAATCCTTAGTTTCGTGTCAATCGACTGTTATCGTACGTCGATACCTGCAACGTCTTCCACAGTGCGTTGCTCTTCCTCTGCGGCCGCTATTCGGGTGGCCGCAGAATGTTCATGGAATACTTGCCGAATAATTTCCTCGATCGGTTCTTCCTCCACACTGAAATCGTGAACTTCGCAGTTTGACAGGATTGTGCGGCACGCCTCCGTTACTTTATTGCGCGGGACCTTTAGCTTCACTGAGTTTGTCGTTCGTTCGATCACTTCGCCTGTTTCAAATGAGCAAGTGGGAGTTCGTTCGAAAGTGAAATGGAGGAGCTTGAAACCTGCGAATTTTTCAATGATGTCGGCCAATTCGCCGTCAAAAAAGAGCTGCCCATGGTCGATGATGACGACCCGGTGGCAGAGTTCTTCGATATCTTGCATATAATGGCTTGTGAGAACCGTGGAGATCCGATTCTCCTGGCTGTAGTGTCGCAAAAAATCGCGCACCTTTTTCTGACTTACGACGTCCAGTCCAATGGTCGGTTCGTCCAAAAACAGGACCTTCGGGCTGTGAATCAGCGCGGCGATCAACTCCATTTTCATCCGCTCACCGAGACTCAGTTCGCGCACCATCACGTTCAGCTTGTCGCGAACGTCGAGGAGATCAATGAGCTCGTCGACGATCCGCCGGAACTTGCTTTCCTCGATGTCATAGATAGTGCGGTTGAGTTCGAATGATTCGCGAGCCGGCAAATCCCACCAGAGCGCGTTCTTTTGTCCGAGAACGAGGCTGAATTGGCGCTTAAATTTCGCCTTGCGTTCCCAGGGAACATAGCCCAATACGTTGGCGCTTCCCGACGTAGGGACCAGGAGACCGGAGAGCATCTTCAGGACAGTCGTCTTGCCGGCGCCATTCGGTCCTAGGAATCCGACGAATTCTCCCTCCTCGATTTTGAAGGAGACATTCCGGGCGGCGTGCGTTTCATCGTATCGCCGCGCGAACAAACCTTTTAGAGCGCCGGCGAGGCCATCCTGTTTCTTGTAAGTCCTGTAGGTCTTCGACAGACCTTCGGCGGCGATTGCAACTCCCATGGCTCAACCATATCACAAGCACAAACCTTTGTGATATCGTGGAGCCAAAGAGCCGCTCACGGAGCGGTTCCCGAAGTGTTAATCTGCGTTTACGCCGCTGTCTTCGGCCTAGTCTTCCGAGTGTTTTTCAGGAACGGGCGCAGTTTTTCGACAGCGGCAGCCGCTGTGAGACCGTGCTTTTTCCGCAAAACCGGAATTGTGCCGTGTTCGACAAATTGGTCTGGCCAGCCGATTCGAACGACAGGGGTGGTTATCCGCACCTCCGCCAGATGTTCCATCACGGCGCAGCCAAAACCATTGTGGAGAACGTGATCTTCGAATGTGCAAACCGCATCGACGCTTCGTGCAAAGAATTCGAGTGTTCCCGCGTCCATCGGCTTGATCCAGCGAGGGTTGATCAAAGCCACCGAGAGCCCCTCTGCTTCGAGCAAAGTGGCCGTTTCTTTGGCTAGATCAAACATGTTGCCGAGTCCGAAAAGTGCAACGTCTCTCCCGTGCTGTACCACTTCCGCTTTTCCGATCTCCAACAGTTTTGGCTGAACTTTCGGTTTTGCGCCTGTGCCCGCGCCACGAGGGTAGCGGATCGCAATTGGACCCTGGTGGTAATTCACCATTGTCCAGAGCATATCGACGAACTCTTCTTCATCCTTGGCCTGCATATGGACCATGTTGGGGATGTGCCGAAGATACCCGATATCGAAAAGGCCATGATGAGTAGGACCGTCGTCGCCAGACAACCCGGCCCTGTCCATGCAAAGGGCGACGTTCAAGTTCTGCAATGCAATGTCATGAATTAACATGTCGTAAGCGCGTTGCATGAACGTTGAATAAATTGCCAGAAACGGCTTGAAACCTTCGGTGGCAAGACCGCTTGCAAACAGAGCTGCGTGTTCTTCTGCAATGCCGACATCGAAATACTGCGTCGGATGTTTCGCTGCGAAATGAAACAATCCTGTCCCGGAGGGCATTGCTGCGGTAATCGCCATGATCTTGTTGTTCTGATCAGCGAACTTCGCGAGCGTTTGTCCGAACAGATCGGAATAAGTCGGTGTCGTCGCGGCCGTTGTTTCGCCTGTTTCCAGCTTGAATTTGCCGAGGCCATGGAACTTACCAGGCTGGGCAAGCGCTGGGGCGTAACCCTTCCCTTTTTGCGTAATGATATGGAGAAGGACCGGTTCGTTCTGCTTTTTAAGAAACTCAAACGTCTGGATCAGCAGAGGAATGTCGTGTCCGTCGATCGGACCATAGTAGCGAAGGCCGAGATCTTCGAAAATCACGCTCGGCAGAACGAGATGTTTGACGCCTTCTTCGACTTTGTGAACGAATTGCTGGGCGAATCGGCCGGCAATCATCTCGACGAATTTTGCCGCTTTCTCGTGCAAATGACTGTAGGCGTCGTTGGTGACCAGTTTATTCAGGTAATTGGCGATGGCACCGACGTTCTTCGCGATCGACCATTCGTTGTCGTTTAACACCACGATGAATCGCCGTGTGTTATCGGCCACATTGTTCAATGCTTCGTAGCTTGTGCCACAGGTGAATGCGGCGTCCCCGGCAACAACGACAACATTTTCGCGTCCGGCTCGCCGATCTCTAGCGACCGCCATTCCTAAAGCCGCGGAAAGCGCGGTGCCTGCATGGCCGGCTCCGTAGCAATCGTGTTCACTCTCGCTGCGAAGCAGAAATCCGTTCAACCCTTGGTATTGCCGGATTGTATTGAATCGATCCCGGCGGCCGGTCAGCAATTTGTGGACGTATCCCTGGTGACTGACGTCGAAAACGAGCTTATCGGCAGGTGTATTGAAGACCCGGTGTAAAGCAATCGTCAGCTCGACGACCCCGAGATTAGGGCCGAGATGCCCTCCAACCTGCGACAGGACGGTAATAAGTTCGTCCCGGATCTCCTGTGCGAGCTGTGGAAGCTGTGTTTCCTCAAGCCGCTTCAGATCCGACGGCGAATTGATTGAGTCCAATAGCGGCGAGTCCGTCGCGGCATCAAAAGAGTCTGATTTCTTCATTCTTAATCTTGTTTGTGTCCTTCAGCGAATCCTGCGCGGTCCCGACGTCCGATGGCTGCTCTTTTCTATTAGCAGTTCGGCTTAACGTCTCGATTCGGTTCTCCGCACCCGCAAGTCGCTGGTTACAAATGCCTACGAGCCGGATTCCTTCTTCGTACCGCACCAACAGTTCTTCCAGTGGCAACTTGGAAGATTCCATTTCTCCGACGATCTTTTCCAATCGTTCCATTGCCGTCTCAAAGGAGACTTCGCTTGCGGCTGACTCGGTTTTCGGCATCAGTAAGTGTCGGACAGTAACCAGGGGTAAAAATAAAGCCAATAACATTTGTCTTGGCTCCCCGGCCGTCAGAATCGAGGACTTCTACGTCAATTTTGCGACGTCGCAACGAAGATTTTGATTAGAACCGGACAATGCCTTCCGGTAAAGATCAGGGAGTTCTAATCGCTGTCGCGAAACCGCTGCTGCCAATTTTCGCGGTTTGCCGGTGCGAACAGGGGCAGCTTCTGCTGCAGGTAGGCTGGATGCTCCGCTGCGGTCACGGTGATCGTGATTTCTTTGCCGTCTCGCTGGACGACAATCGGAACATCTTCATCAGCTGTCAGAAAGAATGACGCATTGACGACGTCAGGAGGGGAATGAATCGGCATCGAACCAATTTTCAAAAGGACATCACCAGGTTGCAAACCGGAATCAGCGCCCGGAGACCCGTCTGCAAAGCTCTGGATGACAGCGTTGGACTCATGGCCCGGTTCTTCCGATTCGACAACGTTGACTCCGACCCATCCCGGTCTCACCTGGCCAAACCGCACATAATCGTTCCGCACTTTTTCCGCCGCTTTTATCGGAAGCGCGTAGCAGGCAGTCCGATTGTCGATCGGGCAAATCAGAACACCGACGACTTCGCCATTCAGGTCGAGAACGGGAGCACCCGCTTCGCCGCGTTGCGCTGCAATGTTCGCACGGATCAAAGTTGTGCTGAAGAATTGATTCGCGTATTTCAGATCGAAACCGCCGATCATTCCGAATGTCGGCGTTTCCGAAAGATCCATCGGATAGCCTACCGCCACGACAGGAGAGGTGATCTTCAGTGTGTCCGAATCGCCAATCGGCAGCCAAGGCGTTGTCGCATTGACCCTCAATATTGCAATCCCGCTCCGTGGATCGGCAACGAGACGTTCGGCAGGATATCGACCCACGCCAAATTCAACGATGATATCCTTGGATTCACCGCCCACCGCGTAGGAAGTCATGAGCGTTCCGCTCGGATCGATGAAAAAACCGGTTCCGGCTAATTTCCCATGTTCATCTTCCGCCTGAACTCGGACGACCGCGCTTTTCGCACCGTCGAAAACCTTCTCAACTTCGGCGGAAATAGAATTGAGCCCTTGTTGTGCAAACAGCCGGGTAGCACCCAACATCAATAGCACCAGACCGGCGTTCAGAGCCGTTGCGCGTCGCACTGTCTGAAGCTGACTGCTACCGAAGAGTGGCAACATCAAAGTTAAAAGCTGAACGAAGCCTGGTAGCTGACCGGTCTTCCATCCAGCACATATCGCGGAAGCGCGGTTTGTGACGGCCGGAGAACAGGGACAACCCTAGGTGAGGCACTCGAGCGGTCAAATTTTGACCAGTCAAGATTCCCGTTCAGTGCCAGTTTATTGGACGAGACTTCCAGTGTGGCCGGTGTAGAAGCCACCGAAGCCAGACCACTACTCATGTCTACTGCGTCTCTAGTCGGTGCCCATACACCTGATCCAACGATTGTAGCAGCCACCAAGAATGCACCAAAAGCCGCACCGTACGCGTACCGCGGTACCCGAAAACTCCAAAGGCCCGAAGTCAATCGCTCGGACCAGATCTGAAACGCGGAGCGTCGTAAAAGCTCTTGGCGTTGGCGCCGATGGAATTCGGTTAATGTACGGTCAAAATATCCTGGGGGTGGTTGCTCGAATCGTTTGAGCCGAAGCAATTTCTGTAACTGCTGATCGTCGAGCATCATTTCTTTCTAAACTCCTCGAGATAATTCTGCAACTGTCGATGTGCGTAGAATAGCCGCGAACGCACTGTCGCCTCGGGGATACCGAGGATCTTGGCTATTTCGGCGTGTGCCATTCCTTGAATGTCAAACATCGTGACCACAGCTCTATGTTCAACAGACAGCTTCATCATCGCTTCGTTCAATCTGCGCTGAAGTTCTGACAGATCTACTTCGCGAACTGGCGTATTGGTTGCAGTCAATTCGATAAATTCCCTGTCATTCTGCACATTCGCGTCGATGTCGTCCAGACTCATCTGAAAGCGGCGTCCGCGCTTTTTGACAAAGTTGATCGTCATATTGACCGCGATTGCATGGATCCAGGTATAAAAGCTGGATTTTCCACGGAAACCGTTGATGGAGCGATAGGCTTTCGCAAAGACCTCGAGCAACAGATCGTTGGCGTCTTCGTGGTTGGACGTCATGTTGTAGATCAACGAGTAAACGCGAGGACTGTACTTTTGCCAAAGCACATCGAAGGCCCGAGTGTCGCCGGTCTGCGTCAGGCGAACCAACGTTTCATCGTCGGGCAAGTTCTGGTCGTCCATTCAGCCGTTACTCTGCAATAGTGGACCAAACTCCGGGCTGGCAGAGAATAAAAGTGCAAATGAACGATCTTTAACTCTGTTCAACGGACTACGCCGGTTTCGACCCGGCGATTCTTTGCCCACGCCGCCTCATCATGACCTGGATCGGCAGGCATTTCCTGTCCGAAACTGACCGTTTGAATCCGGCTCGGTGATACCCCTAATGAAAGCAGATAGTTGCGCGCCGCTTGGGCACGCCGCTCTCCGAGACCGCGGTTATATTCCGGTGTGCCTCGCTCGTCTGTGAACCCTGCGAGAATAATGTTGTTTTGTGCCCCCTTCATGAAATCGGCAATTTTTCGAAGTTTGTTTCCTTCGTCAGGAGAGATTTCAAAGCCATCAAAAGCGAAGTAAACCGGTTCAAACTGCCCTTTGACTACGTTATTGCTGAAGAAGGATACCCCTTCCTGTCGAGGTGGGAGCGGCGTGCCGTTGACGGTATCGCCATCAACTCCGGCGTACTCCTGTTTTTGTTGTTTTTGGCAAGCGACAAAACTCAAGGCCAGTAAACAGCAGAGAACACGGATATTTTTCATGATGGTTGTACAAGTTCGATTCAACGCGACCAAGTGGGCTCGGAGATCTGTCCGAGATCACCTATCAGCCGTGTCTCGCGACCGCTAACAGTGTCAAACAAAAACAGCCCGTTGCCTCTTGAAAAAATAATGTGAAGCGAGTCGGGACCCCAGACAGGATTCTCGCCGTCCGACACAGCAATGCGTGTGGAACCGGAATCGAGGTCCAAAATTGCGATTTGGAATCCACCGCTTCGGACATTGAATGTCACTCGCTTTCCATCGGGTGACCAATTCGGTTGCGTGTTGTATCCGAACCCGGTCTGCAACGCGCGTCCATTACCGCCTGAAACCGGGATTCGGAATAGCTGCGGACCGCCGCGCTCATCCGATGAGTAGATGATCTCCGATCCGCTTGGAGACCATGTGGGCGAGGATTCCACCCCGCGACCGCGAGTGACACGACGCGCTGAGTCGCCATTCAATCCGGTGATGTAGATCTCTGGGTTGCCATCTTTGCTTAGCGTGCACGCAATCAAATTTCCTGCGGGCGAAAATGCGGCGCCCGAATTGGTCCCTGGGTATTTGATAATGCGATTACGTGAGCCGCTTGCGAGGTCGACCAGGTAAATGTCCGCGTAGCCGCTTTGGTAGCCGGTGTAAGCAAGCCGGCGTCCATCCTGAGACAATGCCGGGCTAACGCTGATCGCCCCGTCATGGGTAAGCTGTACAGTTCGTGCCCCGTCATAATCGCAGGTATAGATTTCCTTATGACCGGTTCGATCTGCGACGAACGCAACCTTTGAAAGCGCGATGCCTTTTTGTCCGGTCAATGTCTCAACGAGGTCATTGGTAAATTCGTGAACTGCCCTGCGTGTGTCGCCGTTGTACGTCTTCTGTAGAACGACGTTGCCGGATTTCTCTGTTGCAACGGCATTGAAAGAACCTGAATTGGCCGTTCCGCTCAAGGAGACTGTTCCGGAAGCGGCATCGCCGAGCGACAAGGATCCCGATAGCTGGATGTCGTTTTTCAGCACGCTCGTTGCCGAACTTCCAGCGGGCCCTCCGATATCCCGGACTTCAACTTGTAGCGAGGTTCCTTTCCGAACGGTAATCACCGGTCCGCCAGAATCCTGAGCAAAAAGAGCAGTCGCTAAAGTTAATAAACAAACAACGGAGGAAAGAACGTTCATCGTGATTTTATCGCGTTTGAGCCTTTTACCTGCTGAAGATCCGAAGTCAATAGCGCGAAAGTCTAACAAGAGTCTTGGCTTGTTAGACTTTCGCGGTAAGGTCCCATCCGTTCATGACAGAACCTGTACGGAAGGCTTTTGTGCTTGGCGCCGGCTTGGGAACTCGGTTGCGACCACTCACGAACCTGTTGCCTAAACCGTTGTTGCCGATATTTGGTAAACCGCTCATCACATTTGCCTTCGATCATCTTCGTCATGCCGGTGTCGAAGAATTTGTGGTCAATACACATCATTTGCCTGGGAAATTTATTGAACAATTTCCCGATGACGAATACGCGACCGTGCCAGTCACTCTGATGCATGAGCCGGAACTGCTCGGAACCGGAGGTGGTATCAAGAACATCGAGAGCAAGATCGGTGGCGAAGATTTTATCGTATACAGTGGCGATATTCTCACAGACGTTGCGATCGGCCAGCTTATTGAAGAACATTGTTCCAGGCAGAATGATGTGACGCTTGCGCTTCGGTCCACCAAGTTTTCACCAAGCATCCACTGGTCCGGCGAATCTGGTCGAATAGTCGATATCCAGGGGAGCCTTGAGACCGGGGCGAAGGGCGAATTCGATTTTGCCGGGATTTCAGTCTGGCGTTCGTCTGTCTTCTCCCGAATTCATCCGAAAACAAAGATCTCATTTATCCCGATCCTGATTAAGTGGATGAGAGAAGGCGGCAAAATAGGCGGGGTGCCGTTGGAAGAAGGTCGCTGGTTTAACATCGGCTCCAACCAAGAGTATGTTGCGGCTCACAAGATGATCGCCGAGGAAAAATGGACGCCTTACTATTTGCGCCCTGGTTCCTGGCCCCGGTTGTTTGATCCTTCCGCGCAGATTTCGCCGCGCGCCAAAATCGAAGGAGGTTCCTACATCGGCGCCCATTGCCAGGTAGCGGACCGGGCCCTGATTCGGGATTCGATTTTGTTGCCCGGCTCCTCTGTTCCTCAAGACACCTCTTTGCAATCCTGCATCGTAGCTGGTGTTTCTCTTTCCGCCGGAAGTTATCTGGAGTCCATATTTGTATGAGCCTTGACCGATTGATTGATCAAACGCGCGCCCGTTTTCCAAGTTACACCGAATCGCATGTCGAGATTTTGCCGCTGGAGAAAGGGGGATCCGACCGGAAATATTATCGTATCCGGTTCAGCGCAGAACATTCGCTGATTCTTGTGAAGTACGATCCGGAAAGACCGGAAAACGAACGCTTCGTGGCAATTGCGAATTTTTTAAATAGGATCGGTGTCAACGCTCCTTCGATTTATCATCATGATCAGGAGCAGGGCCTCATTTGGCTGGAGGATCTGGGTGAAGACGATCTTTGGAATCAGCGAAATGAACCTTGGACTTTGCGCAGGCCGCTTTACGAATCCACGCTTGATCAGGCTGCGTTATTGCATCGAGCCGATCCGACGTTGTGCGAATCCCTGCACTTGCAATCCAGATTCGATGAGTCGCTTTATCGTTGGGAACAAAATTATTGTTTTGAAAATTGTCTAGAACGCTATTTTCAACTTCCTCGGGCAGAGATTGATTCGGTCCGCAGAATTCCAGCGTTTCAGCAACTGGCCGAAAATCTCGCCGCCTACCCACGCGTTCTAATCCATCGGGATTTCCAATCGCAGAATATTATTATTCGGAATGATGAAGCCTATCTGATTGATTTTCAGGGGCTGCGCCTTGGCTTGCCTCATTACGATCTTGCTTCACTGTTGTTTGATCCGTATGTAACGTTTTCGGTGGCAGAACGCGATTATTTGCTCCGGTATTATCATGCGCGGAATGGCGAAGGTTGGAAGTTTGTGGATTTCGAGCAAGTTTACCGGCAATGCGCGATCCAGAGACTGATGCAGGCGCTGGGCGCCTATGGAGTGATTGGACTCGTACGCGAAAAGACCGAGTATCTACGTTACATTCAGCCAGCGATAAAATCGTTGATCGAGGTTGCTTCCCTCGAAGAGAACTTTAATTTCTTTGCAGAATTTTTAAGTCGACTTCCGGATAGACCTAAACCAAGGACCCGACTCGCGTGACCACAAAAAAGAACGACTTGGAACGGTTACCAACCGTTGTGATTGAGAACGTCGAACCTTGTCTCGACGGAGGGCGTTATCCGATTAAGAGGGTTATCGGACAGGCGCTGAACGTTTCAGCGGATGTTTTCAAAGAGGGGCATGATCAGGTTTGCGCCGTCTTGAAGTGGCGAAAAATCGGCGATCCAGAGTGGAACCGGACGCAAATGCGTCCTTTGGAAAATGACCGATGGGAGGGTGTTTGTCATTTCATCGAGAACGCCGCTCACGAGTACACGATCGAGGCATGGGAAGATCATTTCAAATCATGGCAGGTGGAGTACGGGAAGAAATATGGTGCAGGGAATACCGCACTTAGGACCGAACTGGACGAAGGCACAAATCTCATCCAGCAGGCTGCTGCCCGAGCCAATCGCAAACAAGATAAGGATCGTCTAAACACTTTTTCGAAGCAGTTGAAAACGGCTGATGCTCACCTCGGGGCGCAACTCGCGAAAAATCCCGAGTTGACCGGCTTAATGGCTGCATGGCCGGATCTCGATCTCAGCACGGAGTTTCGGCCCTACCTCAATGCGACTGTGGATCGGCCCAAGGCGTTATTTGCAGCATGGTACGAGTTTTTCCCCCGGTCCGCGGAAGGGAAAGGAAACATGGGATCAAAATTTCGTGATTGCCTCCCGCGGATCGATGACGCGAAGGCGATGGGGTTTGATGTGATCTATTTCCCTCCGATCCATCCAATCGGCTTCACCAATCGAAAAGGGAAAAACAATTCTGTGACCTGTGAGCCGGGCGAACCAGGTGTCCCTTATGCGATAGGGAGCCAGTTCGGTGGCCACAAAGCGGTGGAACCGGAACTCGGGACGATAGACGATTTCGACTGGCTCGTCTCGGAGGTGCACGCCAGAGGGATGGAGATTGCCCTTGATTTTGCGATCAATTGTTCGCCCGACCATCCGTACGTTAAAGACCATCCGGACTGGTTTTTTCATCGACCGGACGGAACAATCAAGTACGCGGAAAACCCACCTAAAAAGTACGAAGACGTATATCCGCTCAATTTCTACAATGCGGACTGGCGAAATCTTTGGGAGGAAATGAAAGAGGTTATCCTCTTCTGGGTGCGCCACGGCGTCCGAATTTTTCGGGTAGACAATCCACACACCAAACCGAACGCTTTTTGGGAGTGGATGATCTCTGGGATCCAGGAGGAGGCCCCGGATGTCGTTTTTCTTGCAGAAGCCTTCACGCGGCCAAAAATGATGAAGGCCCTGGCCAAGGGAGGATACACCCAGTCTTATACGTACTTCACCTGGCGGACCAATAAATGGGAGCTGACGGAGTATCTCACCGAGCTGACCCAGACCGACATGAAGTATTATTTCCGGGCAAACTTTTTTCCGAACACGCCCGATATCCTACCGTTCCATTTGCAAACCGGGGGTCGGCCTGCGTTTCTGATCCGTTCGGTCCTTGCAACCACTCTGACGACGGTTTACGGAATTTACAGCGGGTTTGAGCTTTGTGAGAATCTCGCCGTTCCGGGTAAAGAGGAATATCTGAATTCGGAGAAATATCAGTTCAAGGAACGCGATTGGAACGCTCCGGGAAACATCAAGGACTACATCACCACCTTGAACCGGATTCGGCAAAATAACCGGGCATTGCGCGAATATGAGAATCTCCGGTTCCACACGATCGAAAACGAACAGATCCTGTTCTATTCAAAATCGACGGACGCTCTGGACAATATCATTCTCGTGATTGTCAATCTTGACCCGCACAATGCCCAGAGTGGATTTGCTTCCGTCCCGATTGAGAGCTTTCAGATTGAGGCGGCTGACCCCTACCAGGTTGAAGATCTGATCACGGGTGAAAAGTTCACTTGGCGCGGTAGTCGCAACTTTGTGATGCTTGATCCTTATAGCCGGCCTGCACATATTTTCCGCGTCCGTCGTCTAATTGGAATGGATGGAACGCAAACGATCTTCGCATGACTAGAGCTGTGTGGCTCAGCTTCGTCTCGCGCAAAATCAGAGCTCGGTATAGGAGCCTCGGTCTTTGCGGGCTGGTAGCGGTGTTGCTGCTTGGTTGCGGCCAGTCCAAAGAACAGGCGCTGCAGGAATTGGAGAAGCTGAATGTGAAATTTACGACGGATGATTTTGTTCAATCCGCCGATAAAGGGGATCTAAAAGCCGTTCAGCTCTTTTTGGAGGCAGGCATCGACTGCAATTCTCCCGACGCTACTGGTTCAACCGCTCTGATTGCCGCTGCCAAGGAAGGACGTCTAGACGTGGTGAACAAGTTGTTAGAACAAAAGTTAAATCTCAATTTTCAGGACAAACAGGGCGAAACCGCGCTGATGCTCGCGGCCGCGAACAATCACACGGATATCGTTAAGTTACTGTTGAAGAAAAACGCCGATCCAAATATCCAGGATCAGAGTGGCTGGTCGGCTCTGATGAAAGCTGTCTACCAGGGCAATACTGCTTGCGTAGAAACCCTTGTGGGTCAATCACATCAAGAGGTCAATCGAGCGCTTCTTGTCGCTGCACTGACCGGTCACAAAGAAATTGTAAAGCTTCTGCTCGATAACGGGGCAGAGATCGATACGCGGGCCGATGATGGACGAACACCGCTGATGCTAGCGGCGGCAAAAGGAGACAATGACCTCGTCGCGGCACTATTGGCGGCGGGTGCAGACTCCACGCTTGTGGACAAGTCCGGCGCCACAAGTGCTGCCTTGGCTGCGGGCAAAGGCTATAACGATTTGGCAAATCGTTTGCAAAAATCCCCGCCACCCGCTCCCCCCGCGGGTTCACCCAGTGTTGCGACGACTTCGGGTTCGCCTCAGGCCGTCGTTTCACCGAAGCCTGCGGGAGCAATTTCCGATAAAGATTTTCTGTCGCAACCCCCGGTAGCCTCGGCTCCCAATTCCGGCGGAGACGCGAGCGTTGCCAGTTCTGCTCCGGTCTCCACGGACCCTAACTCAGCGAAACCGATTTCAGTTGTTGAGATACAGGAGGCGTTTCTTCCTGTGATGCTGACAGAAGTGAGTGGAAAGAGAGCGAAGATCCAAGCTGAGGGCGGAGACGAATACAATGTCGTAGTCGGAGATGAGTTGAAGGGCCTCAGTTACAAGGTTGCGGAAGTCGAAGTGCGTCACACCGAAGACAAAGACGGTAACCCGGTCGACGACTCCATCGTTAAATTGAGGAATACAAAGTCGGGGCGTGAAGTCGAGCTGATAAAAGGTGTCCCGGCGCAGGACCGGCCGCCATACGCTGTTCTTGGTCTGCCGGATTCTAATCAGACGTTGAAAGTGGAGGTGGATCAGACTTTTTCAATCCCGAGTGACCCGGGCCACACATACAAGGTGTTGGATATTCGTCCAGCACAGGTGATCGTTAGGCGAATCGAAGACAATCGTGTGATAACCCTGGAGAAGAAACCTCGTAATTGAGGACTGCATATGCGAATCCCTCTTGAAGATCTGTTCGAAGATATAGTCGGCAAAGCTCAGCGCGGCTTGCAGGTGAGCGATCAGGAACTCTGCCGCCGGGGTCAACTGAGCCTTGAGGATCTCCGATCACTCAAAAAAGAAGCCGGGAACCCCGAGTTTATCCCTGGCGTCGCCACGGCATTGAGCTTGGGATCCAAAGCGCTCGCAGAAAGTTATTCGAGAAGTTGGTACCCGACCGATGTCCCAGAAATCGAAGGCGCTAAGCAATTCAATAGCGCGCTGATCGATATGACGGTAAACGCCTACCTTGTTTGGAATCCTGAAACGAAAGAGGCAACGATTTTCGACACCGGCTCGGATGCGAGAGAGCTTCTCGCGTTCGTTGCTTCTGCGGGGCTCACGCCCAAGTATCTGTTTCTGACGCACACACACCAGGACCATATAGCGGACTTGTCGGCGATCGTGAAAAAGACACACGTCGAAATATTCTCACCGGATCTCGAGCGTTTGCCGGAAACCAAGATTGTGAGAGAAGGAGATCAATTGCGCCTCGGAAAGCTTCGCATCGAGGCTCGCCTCACAAACGGGCATTCTCCAGGGGGAACCTCATATATTGTCCACGGACTGCAAAACACGGTGGCCGTGGTTGGGGATTCTCTTTTCGCGGGATCGATGGGAGGCGCTCCGAATGATTATCAAAAGGCTCTTCGAAATAACCTCGAAAAGCTGCTCTCGTTGCCAGGTGATACGCTGATTTGTCCCGGGCATGGCCCATTGACAACCGTCGCAAATGAACGGGAGCACAACCCATTCTTTGCACGATAGAAATGGAAGTCGTTCCGGCAAGCATTATCGAGCCGCTCTCTCCGCATGAGATATTCGGCAATGATCGGCCGGTTGAAGTTGATCTCGGGTCCGGGCCCGGAAAGTTTCTTGTCGAATCCGCGATAAGTTTCCCTGAACGAAACTTTCTGGGGATCGAGCGCCTGCTTGGCCGCGTTCGCAAAACCTGTCGGGCGTCGTCGACGATCGGGTTGACTAATGTTCGAGTTTTACGGTTGGAGCTGGAATACACGGTTCGTTATCTCCTTCCGGGAAACTCGATTTCGCGATTTCACTTAAACTTTCCGGATCCGTGGCCAAAACGAAGACACCATGCTCGCCGCGTCGTGGACGACGAGTTTCTGAAAGCCATTCATACGAGTCTCGTGAAGTCTGGAGAGCTCTGGATTAAAACCGATCACGAATCTTATTTTCAGAATATGGAGAAAGTTGCGGCACGATCTGAACTATGGACGCCACTTGAATGGGCGGAAGAAGGTTACCCGCGCACGGATTTCGAGGAGCAGTTTCTCGCGAAGGCACTCCCGATTTACCGGCTCCGGCTCTCCAAACGAAATTCCGATCCAGAATAGTTTCGAACTGTCAGTTTCCCATTAGACAAGAAAGTTGTCACTGCCCCTCCCTGCTTGAGGAAGAAGCATTCCGGAGAAAGTCCAGTTCCTGGAGGATTTGCAATTCGTTCTGGTTTTGATCCACTCAATACGAGAACCGCTGGAGCAAGCTTTCTGATTATCAGATCTCGGGGAAAGCGTCGTTCATTCAGCCGGCCACAATACACAACATCGGCGTGATTCGTTTTCAGCTCGTTCAGAATTTGTTCTGTTACGGTTGGGAGGATTAAGACCCGGAATCGACCTAGGTGAACGAGCACTGAGGTCACCAGAGGCCAATGAACCTCGCTTTTGAGTTGCGGCCGTTGACCTTGTGAGGAGATCTCTATCGGGCCGCCGCCGTTCACGACAAGGTGCGATCGATCGCTCGGAACAGCGGTTGCGAACTCTCCCCCTAACTGCTCGTCAATCGAAGGTAAGACTTCTCCCACCGAAAAGTCATCGCGTATCTCTGTGAATAGTTTGCCCGCATGTGAGGGTGGATCGGACAGGATTATTTTTTGAAGCCGGTTAATTCCAAGGAATCGGAGGTAGGGCCCCGTGATTTCCCTCCATTGGGCCTGTCTTCCGGTATTGACAAGCCAGTCATCGCCTCCGGCGTGGATGTGTACGATATGGTCGGAGCCGGCGGATAACGCCGTGACCTGATCTGAAAAGACCGATGTACACGCGGAGACATTGACGCAATGTCCTGGGATTGAGGAGAGGGTGTGCAGGATCACGAGCATAGCTTTGGTGATCAACCAACCAGTGTTATTGAAGCATGCAACAATGCCGGGGGAGATGCTTCCTGCAGCAAGACTGGCAACTCCGAGAAGCATGACCGTCGTGGCCAGCGGTACCACAAGCATGTTTGCGATCACGGAAATTAGCGAAAGGCGATGGTCTTGTAAGATCAACAGCGGCGCAGTTGCTACCCAGCACACAGCCGAAAGACTGAACAATTCGCAAGCCCGGAACATCCCGTAATGCCAGCCTCTTTGTACGGTAGTCAACAATCGCCGCGGCATGAACGGATCCAATCGAAAAGGACGGTAGAAAAAATCCGCTACAGGTTTTGCTGCTGTTAAAATCGTAAATACAGCCACGAACGAAAGTTGAAATCCTAGCTGATACAATTGTTGCGTATCACGAATCAGGATGAGTACACCCGATCCGCAAAGTGAATTGATCATCCCAACAGGGCGTTCGAGCGATCCGCCGATTGCCAGGAATATTGCCATCACGGCTGCGCGGATGGTTGCCGGGTGAAACTCGGTCAGTGCGCAATAGGTAATCGCCACCGGCACAATGGCCAGGCATAGAGACTGGCGCGGCAGTCGGACGTATCGCAGAAGGCTCCAAGCTAGTCCGATGAAAAAGCCGAGCTGCAGCCCGCTTGCCGCGAAGAGATGAATTGTCCCGGTGTCTCGAAATAGCCGTTTGAGATCATCACTGATCTCGCCGCGCGCACCCAGGAACATTCCCTGAATTGTTTGCGCAACTTCAAGGTCCTCTTCCAGGCCCTGTTGAAGCGCTCCCAGGATTTTGTGACGGGCTTCGAGAGCGAACGCCGAAAGGGGATCGCCCTGGTTCTGCGCTATTACGGTCGCAGGTTCTTTGGCTTTGCCTCGGAAGTTCAGATAGATCGATTCGCGGCGGAGATAAGCTCCAAAATCGATCTGACCGGGATTCATTGGTTTGGCTGGAACCTGAAATTTCCCTTTCACTGAAATGCAATCGCCGTAAGAAAGAGGTTTCCCAGAGGACTCTGCGGCAGCCAGAAAGTGGGCAGAGCGATCGTCAACGGAGCGGATCATAGCGATAAAGCGTTGCAAGGATTGAACCTGGCCCGTTGTCGGTTCAGAAATAAGGAGCATGGTTACTGAGTGCTCTTCGTTGTCAAATGGGTCTTTGCGACTGCGCTGATAACCCTGATCTGTTGCGATTTGATTCCCGTGCCAGAACGCGAAGATGGCGAACAGCAGGATCAGTGCGGGCCATGTTGACCGAATCGTGAAAACGGCAGGCACCAGCAAAAGAAATCCCGCAGCCCAATACGGCCACCATTCCGGTTGCAGATCCGAAGCGAGGATCCCCAGACATGCTGCGACGAACATCCCTGCAAACGGCGCTCGTTGCCGGAACGGAAGAAGCATGTTCTCGGAATGATCTGGCACAGAAGCAACATAGCAAAAATATGTTATTATCTCAATTTAAAACCGCCCGAAAATTGAACAGGGTGGGTATCGTTTGTCCCGGAGGGACCGGCTTGGACCGAGTCCCAAGAACGTTTACACCGAAAGCCTCACACCATCGCTCGCTAGTAGAATGGCCTCTACCGATGGCAGTCGCTGCCGCGCCTCGTTTAGAAGCGATTCCTCGTTTCCGTACAAATCCCGCGCCAGATGGGTTAGTAAAAGCCTCTTCACCTTTTTATTGCTGAGAAAATCCCACAATTCGCTTGGCGCAAAATGTGCAAGCTCTGAGATAAGCAAGTCAACCGAAAGATGGAGTTGCTCTCCCAGATCAAGCGGACTCCCTAAGTCTCCGGTAAATAAAATCCGAAACTCAGAACTCTCAATGAGGAGGCTGTACGCTTTGAATCTTCCCTTGCCGAATTTGCGCACCAAAGACTCCAAATGGGTCGTTTCGCACGGACGAACTTTGAATCCTCGCACATCGAAAGCCGAGTTCGATTCCCATGGAATAAAGAGTAACTGAAAAGGGACAAATTCTGGACCGAGATAGATTGCGTTCAACCACACCATAAGCGGTCCACAGAGTTCGTTTGGTAAAAAGATTGAAAGCGGTTTTTCGCGATGCAGGATCCACATCGTCTGTATCAACATTGGAAGTCCGCCAGTGTGATCAGAGTGACCATGCGTCAGTAATATCGCATCAATGGCTTCGATCGGAACGCCGGCCTCGGTCAGCGATCGTGAACACGGTTCTCCTGCATCAACCAGGATCAATTTGCCGTTCGCTGAAAGCAGCACACTCGAATGTCCGCGACGCGGAACCGGAAATCCGCATGCTGAACCGAGAACAAGTATTTCCGCCATTGCTGCCGATCGTAACAGGATTTATTTAAACCCACAACTTTCGGACAAGCTGTGTTAGCCGGAAGGGTGAAAGGTCGCAAACCTGATTTGAACAAGTAGCCAAGAGGGATGCCAGCGGATCACTGAAATTTCTTTGATAGACAAATTTTTTGCATTTTTTCATTGGAAAAGCTTGTCAGGTGTCCATTTCCGGCATAAAAGCATCGTCCATGCGCAAAAAGCTGTTCGCGGCAATTGCGTTGGCCATTCTAGCGGTACTCGCTAATGCCGACCCAAATGCGGCGCTGACTCGACTGGCTGACGGTTTCGATTTCCCGGTTGGTAGACCTAATGCCGACGGATATAAAATATCCCGAGGATTCACACCTCATGGCCATTTGGGTGAAGACTGGGTCGGCCAGGGAGGCAGCGGCACGGACTTTCGCGATCCAGTTTATTCAGTCGGAAATGGTGTTGTGACACTTGCACGTGATTTTCGTCGTTCCTGGGGAAATGTGATTGTGATTCGTCACGCTTTCATGGAGGAAGGCCAGGTGAAATATGCTGACTCGCTGTATGGACATCTTGACCGGATTATTGTGCGAGAGGGTCAGCAAATTGCACGCGGCCAGCAGATTGGCACCATAGGGAATGCGCATGGATTGTACGCTCCGCATTTGCATTTTGAGATGCACAAGAATCTCGCGATCGGCGTCGTTCATACAATGTTCTCCGGCGATCTGACGAATTATTATATACCTTCGGAATTCATCAATTCACATCGGTCGCTGCAGTCTGGAAATCGCGTAGCAACGGTGGCGATGAATAATTTTGTGATGCCCTCTTTTGTCGGTATCCCAGCGCTCCCTCCGGTCAACTCCGCGAGCGAGCTGAATCATCGCGACGGCCTGTTCCACTGGGGCCGTGTGGATGACGTCTCCTCTAGTCAGAAGTAAATCCTGGCAGAAGGCTGACCCCGATCGGTATACGACTAATCGGTATACGACTTATATGTCTTATAAGACTTATATGCTGATATGCCACGTAGCTTGCGTAGACAAGCCTCGCTCACAAACCTCTTCGGAATAGCTCAACGGCGTCTATTCCGACGAGATCCTCATGGTGAGATTCTTCGGTTCACGATCGTCTTAGGATGTACTCGTAGCTGTCAACGAGACTCAGCCAACTCGCTTCGATAATATTGTCCGAAACGCCGACAGTGCACCAGTTGTCGTGGCGATCGGTTGAATCGATTAGAACACGGGTTCGCGCGCCCGTTCCATGGCTGCTGCCGATAATGCGGACCTTGTAGTCGTCAAGAGTCACTGGCTCAATTTTTGGATAGACCGGTATCAGGGCTTTACGCAGGGCGGCATCCAATGCATTCACCGGCCCGTCTCCCTCAGCGGCCGTGTAGATATCTTCGTCCTTGATTCGGAGTTTCACCGTGGCTTCGCAGGTCTCGTAGTTGTTTCGAACTGAGCAGATGTAAGTGCAATGATACTCCAACAGTTCCCAGAACGGTTCGACTGGGCCAAGAATCCGGCGGATCAACAGCTCAAACGACGCTTCTGCGGCTTCAAATTCGTATCCAAGATGCTCCAGGCGTTTGACCTCCTGCAAAATCGCGGCGACCTCCGGAGAGCCTTTTTCGAGTTTGAATCCCAGTTCTCGCGTTTTCGCGAGCACATTACTTTGGCCGGATAACTCCGAAACCACGATGTGCTGGCGATTCCCAACTGCCTCGGGTTCGATATGCTCGTAGCTGCGCGCCAGCTTTTGAACGGCGTGCGCGTGCAGTCCCCCTTTGTGGGTGAACGCGGTGGTTCCGACGTACGGCGCACGGATGTTGTGCTGGCAGTTTGCTAATTCATCCACGAACATCGACAGCTCCCTGAGGCGCGATAATTCAGGGACCACATTTTCGCGAAACTTGAGCTGAAGATTCGGGATCACGCTCGTCAAATTGCAGTTGCCTGTCCGTTCGCCGTATCCATTGATCGTGCCTTGCACCTGGGTTGCGCCCGCGCGGATTGCGGCCAGAGCATTCGCGACTCCGAGTTCACAGTCGTTGTGGGTGTGAATCCCGATCGGGGTCGGAAACTTTTTTACAACGGCAGCGGTGATTTCCGAGACCTCGTGGAGCATCGTTCCGCCATTCGTATCGCACAGCACCAGCACATCCGCTCCACCATCCACAGCCGCCTGGAGCGCCGCCAGAGAGTGTTCGCGATCATCTTTGTAGCCGTCAAAAAAGTGTTCCGCGTCAAAGAGCACCTCACGTCCGTGCGATTTGAGATAGGCGACAGACTCGCGGATCATCCGCCGGTTTTCCTCAATCGAAACCCCGAGAATCTTTTCGACGTGCAGGCGCCAGCTCTTGCCGACGATCGTCACCGCCGGAGTGTCAGCGGACAAAAGCAACGCGATCTGCGAGTCTGCCGACGGATCTGTCTTCGCTCTGCAGGTACTGCCAAACGCGCAGATCTTTGCACTTTTCCATTTCAGGCGCTTAGCTTCGTCGAAAAACGCTATATCTTTCGGATTCGATCCCGGCCATCCACCTTCGATATAGTGGACACCGAACGCATCGAGCTTTTCAGCGATCCGAATCTTGTCGTTCACGCTGAAAGAAATGCCCTCCGCCTGCGTGCCATCTCGCAAGGTCGTATCATAAATCATGATCTGCTTCGGATTCATAATTCGCTCCCTAGGAGAAACCCCTCTCTCGAGGAGAGTTGATGCATGGAGATGTTGACAAGATGCATATAAAACAGAATTTTGAGTACAGAAAGGTACGCCGCGTCCGTAGATAAGGTACGGAATAAGTACGGAATCAGATAGGCGTTTTTAGTCACAGGAAGAGCATTATATGGGACGGCGATTAGAATTCAAACCCCGCAAGAATAAAGACGGCACCTTCAACGTCAACATCCCTGCCGGATTATCGACAACTGGCAACCGGGCTCGTAAAACATGCCAGACACGTGCAGAAGCCTTGCGCTTTATCGAGGAGCTCAAAGCACGTAAGGACAATCTCCCATTCTCTAAGGATCTGTCTCCGGCTCAACTGCTGGACGCCTCTTCAGCCTTTGAGGTTTTGGCAGGGTTCCCCGGAGTGACACTCCGTAATTGTGCCGATGCCTATGCCGAGCGCCACCAAGCTCGAGAACGTTCGATCACTTTAAAGGAAGTCTTCGAGCAGGTTTTGGCCGCACACGCGGGGTCGAGCGAGTCTTACAAGCGCGACATCCGTTGGGTTCGTGGTCGTTTGGCCGCTTTGCATGACCGTTTAGTGAGTGACATCACACGTGTCGATATCCTAGACGCTCTTGCCGGTTATCCCGAATCTTCCCGCAACAACCACCTCCGGACACTGACCACCGTGTTTCGGTACGCCAAAGACCGCGAATACCTGACTGAGATTCCGTTGCGCAGCAGTGACCGAACACCGAACAAGCGGCAGGAAGTGGAGGTCTTGCCGGTGAGTGAAATTCGGAAGCTGTTAGAGACTGCTTTAGCGCACGATCCGGCGTTTCTCCCTTTGCTGCTGGTCGAGACCTTTTGCGGTGTTAGACCAGAGGAAGCCAAGCGGCTCTTGTGGACCGATATCGATCTCTTGCGTAAGCGCTTGACGATACGCTCGACCATATCAAAGACGGGATCGGCACGTCAGATCGTCTTGGAGCCCTGTTCTTTGGCCTGGTTTGAACTTTACGCTAATCGCGGCGGCGTCTGCACTGGTGCCTTGGCGCCCTTTGCAGCACAGACCATCACGAATCGCCTGGTGAAGGTCCGAGCCCGCGCCGGCTATCACGGCCGAGACTGGACTCCCGGCATTCTGCGCGATAGTTTCTGTTCCAATCACTTGAACCATTTCGGCAGTGTCGACCGGCTTATGATCGAGGCGGGCCACACCGATTTCCGGACTACGAAGGATCACTATTTAGGTTTGGTGACGCCGGAAGCGGCTGCTGATTTCTGGGCTCTCTTTCCGCCGGCGGGAGAGAAGGTTGTTCCTTTCGTTCGCACCCGCTGAATCCGTCCGTGCTGTCGTTGCACCGTTTTAGTTCCCGGTTCAACCCGAGGTTTCAGGCCTGGCGGTTTCTGAAGTGGGACGCAATAAACCTCAATAGCCTCGAAGATATCGGGTGGAAGTGTGGTCTGTGCCATTCCGAGAATGGACTTGTAAAGAATTGAGAGCGCCGATTCGTATTGGGTCCGGGGGAGGTTGTCCAACAGGAGCCCGAGCGCCTGCTTGAGACGATCAAAATTGTACTCCGCTTCGTCGATCCCTTCAGCATCGGCGAACGAGTAGAGGACATAAATATCTCTGGTGAAGGGGATCTCGGGATCTGTGGCGCTATACCAACCCTGCCGGATTTTGTTCCACCGGGCGCCGAACACCTTGGTGATTTTCTTCTCATCTGCCGGGGTCAACTTGCGTAGGCCCGATTCAATTGCTCGGAATGTGGGGGCCGGCATGCCGAGTTTGGTGGCGAACTCCTTCGCTAGCATTGGCTTGCCGTCGCCGCGGCCGAGCGAGTAACGCAACAGGCGCATTCGGACGGCAAAACTCTTCTCCAGACTCTCCGGTTCCTTCACACCGGAATTTCTAAGGGGGCTCCGTTTGTTCGTCAAGCATTTTGATGTTCAATGATGCACGGAGATACACAATCAACTTTCATGTTTGACATTGTAACACAGTGACTTAAAACTCGCCCTTCATGCACCCAGTAACTCTCGCGCGAGAGCGCGTGTTAGCAAAGGAGATGGCTGCGCAGCTCAAGATGAAGTTGCGGGCCTTCCATAAGATAAAAACCTACGGCATGCCGTTTACACAAATCGGCGGCATGATCTGGTACGAGCCGGCCAAGGTCCACGCCTGGCTCGACAAATTCGAACGGGAGGGCGCTCCTGGCGTTCGTTACAGGCGACACGCCGCGGTTCTTGCTCCCCCTAAGCGTAACCGCCAATCCACCAGGGAACTCGCTGCCAAGTGAACTCCCTTAATCCAACCAACAAAAAGACGGCCGCTCCCAACTTTCCGGTTCAGAGCGGCCGCGAACTAGATGAAAAACAAGCAAGAGAAGTGTAACGGCAATCGCCGTTTCTGGCAACAGCAGCCTGAACTTGATCTTGTTCAAATTCGGCGATTGGACTCAATCAAGCCGGCGCCCGAAAACGACGACCTGTATCGGACAATCTCCTGGGATGATCCGGAACTCCGCGAACTGGCGCTTTCGATTCAAGCGCACGGCATTAACGAACCGCTTTTGATTAGCCAGGATGGCTATATCATCAGTGGGCACCGGCGACGGATGGCGGCTATCCTGACGAAACTTGTAGTAGTACCAGTTCGGGTCCATCCGGTCAGCCGAGCCGAAAACCCGGCCGGGTTTGTGAAGTTGTTAGTCGAGATGAATTCGCAACGGATCAAGAGCACGAGCGAACTCCTGCACGAGACGCTAATTAAAGTCGATCCGAAAGAGGCGCACCAGAAGATCGTCAACGATCGCAAGGAGAAGCAGCGAGAGGGTAACAGCCTGGAGGCGGTTGATCCCGAGTACGATGGGGAACGCTGCCGGATCACTCCGGCCAAGCAACCTTTCCTTGACGCTGTGCGCCGGGTCCTGTCGGAGCAGCGCGAGTACTGGCCGCTCTCCGACCGGCAGATTCATTATCGGTTGCTAGGTCCCGATGCGCCACTCACCCATGCGTCCAAACCGCATTCACAGTATCTTAACAACAAAGCGTCCTATCGCAGCCTAACCGATTTGTTAGCCCGCGGACGTATCAACGGCTTGATCCCGTGGAACGCGATCGAAGATGTCACCCGGCCGGTCAGCGCGCACGGCGCTTTTAAGAGTCCGGTTGAGTTTTTCCGGCAAGAATTCAAAAACTTCCTTACAGGCTACTGGCGCAACCGGGTGCAATCGCAACCGGATCATATCGAGATCATCGCCGAGAAATTGACCGTCCAAACTATTCTCAAAAGTGTTGCCAGCGAACACACGATTCCCTTGACCATCACTCGCGGCATGTCGTCGCTACCGCCAAAGAAGGCAATTCGTGACCGGTATCTGGTCAGCAAAAAGAAAAAGCTTGTCCTGCTCATCGTGAGTGACCTGGATCCCGCCGGCGACGCGATCGCGGAGGATCTTGTGAAAAGCTTCCGGCGCGATTTCGGAATCCACGGACATCGTATCGAGGCTTACAAAGTAGCGCTGACGATTGATCAAGTAGAGGATTTTTCTCTTGAGCCATCGATGGAGGCTAAAGACACGAGTCCGACCTACTCCGCGTTCGTGGATAAGTACGATATCACGGACGCCTACGAACTCGAGGCAATGGATCCGGCGGACCTGGCGGAGACGCTGACCAACGCAATTGACGAGGTGCTCGGCATTGATCTTTACAACCAAGAGCTCGCCGCGGAGGAGACCGACTCTGCACAAATTATCGCGGTGCAGGAGCAGGCGGAGCGGTTCTTTAAATCCCTGAACTTGACCTAATGAATTTGCGACCCTACCAACAAGAAGCGATCAACTCTGTCCTGACAAAATGGGCGGAGTTTGATCGATTGTTGGGAGTCGCTCCAACCGGTTCGGGCAAAACGATCAAGTTTGCGCATATTGCCAAAGCCAGGCTTGGGGCCGGACGGGTCCTAATCCTGGCACATCGCGACGAATTAATTGACCAGGCCCGCGATAAGCTCTTCCGGGCTTGTCAGCTTCTAACCTCCAAAGAGAAGGCTAACGATTACGCCGACCTGGACGCCGGCGTTGTGGTCGGCAGTGTCCAATCCCTCGCACGCCAGAGTCGGCTCTCAAGATTTGGCAGTGATCACTTCCGGACTGTCATCGTCGATGAGGCGCACCGGACCCTGGCAGAAAGCTATTTGCGGATATTGGGCTATTTCGGCAACGCCCAGGTCCTTGGAGTCACCGCAACGCCAGACCGCGGCGACCGCCGATCTCTAGGCAAGTACTATCAGGATATCGCCTTCGAGATTTCGTTAACCGATATGATCAAGGAGGGCTGGCTCTCGCCGATCCGGATCAAGACAGTCCCGCTCGAGATCGATATCAGCCAGGTCGGGATCCGAGGGGACGACTACTCCGAGGAGGAGTTGGCCCTTACCCTTGAACCGCTCCTGCAGGAGCTCGCCGAAGCTATTCAGATACACGTCGCCGACCGCAAGACGCTCGTTTTTCTGCCCCTGGTCCGCACAAGCTACCAGTTTGCAGAGATCCTCAAGGGACACGGCCTGGCTGCCGAAGCCATCTGCGGAGAATCCTCCGACCGCAAAGAGATCCTCATACGGTTCGCTTCCGGCCAAACGAGGATCCTGTGTAACGCGATGTTGCTCACCGAGGGCTATGACGAATCGACGATTGATTGCGTTATTTGCCTGCGGCCGACAACGATCCGCTCGCTCTATGCGCAGATGGTCGGCCGTGGGACCCGCATCCATCCAGGCAAAGAGAATTTGCTCCTGCTCGATTTTCTCTGGCTCTCCCGCGAACATAATCTCGTCCGTCCGGCCTCCCTGATCGCCAGAGACGAAACGCACCAGGCCGAGATTGAGGCCAACTTGCGCAAAGCTGACGGCGACCTGCTGCAGGCGGCCGCTGATGCTCAAGCGCAACGTGAAGCGGCTCTGGCACGCAAGCTCAAGGCGCAACGCGAGCAGGAGGGCAGCGAGGTTGACCTCCTCGAGTTGGCTACTCGTTGGCAGGCGCCCGACATCATCGATTATGAGCCAACCTTTCGGTGGGAACGCAAACAGATCACTGAGAAACAATACGAGATCCTCGAACGCAACGGAGTCGAGCTCGCACTGGTCCGTGGTCGCGGTCATGCATCGGTAATCCTCTCGAGCCTGTTCGCATTCAAGGAGCGGGAGCCAGCAACCGAGAAGCAGAAACGGTTTTGCCAGTATCTCGGACATCCGGACCCCCGGCACTTAACCAAGCCCGAGGCATCACGCTGGATCGCGGAGCACAAAGGATGATCATCTCCGCGGATAACCACGTATTTCCGGCCTGGGCACCCGATTGGTTGCGAGACCAGGTCGAATCGCCCGATTGCTCGGACGGTACGCATCCAGCTCTGCGGCAACTGGCAAAGTGGCTCGTTATTTATTTTGCCGAACACGAGGGGGCCGCGGAACGGTGGCTCAAGTATGCTGCAGAACGTTGTGATCGCGACGTCGACGATGGCGAAATCAATCGGCTGTTAGTCTGGGCAGAAGCGCTCTTTGGAGAAGGTTCTGAGAAGCCCGCGGATGGCTCCAGGAACCTTCCAGAGCGCCCGCAAGTTGATCTGGAGGCAATCTACCAAGTCGCTATAAACGGCCCGCGCCTGGCCGAATACCGCGAATCGAGTCCAGTACAACTACTCGACACGCCGGCCCGCAACACGGAGCAGGTTCTTGGGCAGTGGGCACGTTACGCCGGGCAACTTGATCCCTGGATCTGTTTCGGAAGTCGAGATTTATTCTGGACCAGGCGATTGAGTGCAGTCGGACACATTCTGCATGTGCACGAGCAGATCGTGCCAAGTCCGATGCGGGCACAACTCGGCTTCACCGCAGACGAACGCTGGAGCGAACACAGTAAGGAGGGAACTGGCGACCGGCTGTTTCTGGTCACTGAATTCGATTTCGCCCGTCTGACGCCCAAAGCTAAACCTACACACTGGGTGCCTTTGATCGATCGCTGCGAGGCTGCGGGCCTCTCCACGTTGGACGTCCAGGCGGCAATCCTTACGCGTCTCGCACAAGAGCGGCCGTTGTGGATGACGGTTTTTAGTGGCTCCAAATCTTTGCAAGGCTGGCTTCCGTGCCGTGGCGAGGCCCAAGAAAAATTGCACCAGTGGTTCAACGCCAGTGCCAGAGCTCTGGGCGCCTGCAACTCGACCTGGTGCAAATGCCAGTTTGTCAGGATGCCCGATGGGCAACGTGCGCCTAACCGCGAAGGCAAAAGTGTTCGTCAATCAATCGTTTATTACAACCCGAAAGTTTTATGATTCATAATCAATTATTAACTGATCTAACCGGTCAAGGATTTGATTTAGGCGCGTTCATTAAGAAGCACGGCCCGCCGCATTATCCGACTAAGCGAAATCCCGTTGGAAGAATTAATCAGAAATTCTGGGCGGAGCTCTTTGCGATCTATAATCAGGTTTTTCATGAAGGCACGGAGGCACAATATTACAAGTATAGAGATCCAGGGTTAATCACGGCTGATCCCTTGGGTATTTATGAGCCGTTTGCTCGCGAATTGCTCTTTAATCAAATTGCCAATGATATTCGACAAGCAGCCTTAAGCTGGCCTGGATATGACGTGCTGGAGCAGTTTACGAACGCTAGGGACATCAACGCAATTATGTCCCACACAGACGGCCTCTTGTACAAAAAGGGCCGGCTTTCGGTTCTAGTGCGCGCCTGGCAAAAGGCACCCGCCGGCGGCCTCAAGGACGAATGGTGGGCCCTCTTTTGCAACGAAACGGCCGACTGGCTTTTTGCCATTATCCGATCGTTCCGAGCCGATCTTTCGCCCTTGGGCAGTGCCGACGACATCCGAGTCGAGCTCGTGTTGCACCTACACCAAAAGGTTTTGCCGGCCTATCGCCCTGGACGTGGCCGGCTCTTCAGCCTGGTCACGGCCGCTTGTCACCGCTACATTCTCACTCTACTCGACAAACAGCGGCGCCAGGCGCGTCGACACGTCGCAGCTGCCAATTACGCCGACGATGATGCGCCAGCCGCCGAGCCGGAGATCGACGCAATCGTTTGGCTCGAGCCGGAGGTGGGCTCGGTTCCCTTCGAGATCCGCGAACGGATCGAGCTGTTCACCGCACCAAGGGCCGATTTCGAATTGTGGCTTACGGCGAACCTGCTGGTGTACGCACTAGGCAGGGATAGGGGCCGGGCGCCCCTGCCTACCCTTGAACAGATCGCGCGGATCGTTTCGGAGATTGTTTCCATACCGGAGGGCCGGGCTTTTACGCTGACCAGGGCGGCCATGATCGAGCTTCAGAAATTGCTCTCCGATTTTAGGGGGAGGCCTAGTCTGTACGTGCGCAACACAAACGCATTACAAATGCAGCACGCCGAACCGGTCGCGCGCTCGCTCGAGTTCGATTATTCCTGGCAATAACTATGGCATTTTTATTCGGACCGATACCGGGGTGGAGAATTCGAATTTTTTCGGCAAAAAAGGAATCTATTTTCGATCCGGAAAGAGATCGGGTGCAGCGAGATCGATCTTTATGCGTAAAAGTTTTTAAACGGTTTGGCGTTCACACCGTCAACAGTCCGGTGTTTACTTGTGGGTGAGCACCGATGGGAATCCGCGAGCTTGCCCGCCGCCTAGAGCTTTCTCCGGCTTTGATTAGCCGGCTGGTCAAGCGAGGAATGCCGGTGACCAGCGTGGAAGCTGCGCTGGCGTGGCGCCAGCAGTACGTCAAGACGCGCAAGGAAGCCGGTCCACCGCCGGTCATCCCCATCGAGATCGACGGGCACAACGGTTCGGGTGGCCACGGCCACGGTGCTGCTGGAGATCTGGAAGCGACCCTTGAACGGTTACGGGAGCAGGAGCGGGACATTGCTGCGGCGCTCTCGAGCCTTCTCAAAGAGGGGCGTTTGAGTGAAGCTGCAGCTTTGCGCAGGGAGCATGTCGGCACGGTCAAGGCGCTCTTTGACGCAGAGAGCCGTGCACTGAAGATTGGCGAAGCACGGGGACGATTGATTAGAGTTTCTGTAGCGCTTGAACTGGTTAATAACTCGATACAAGCGGGTCTCTTAGTTTTGAGAAGGCTGCCGGAGTTGGGCAGGACGCCGGAAGAGCGGGCGCGGCTTGAGGCTTTCTTGAGTTCGGTCTTGAACGAATTCAGGGCCGGGGCTGCAGGCAGCGTACATTCGGAGGACGGTGAGGCCGCGAAGGAGAACGTATGAAGAATCGTAAGAAACTAAATGGGCCACAGAGTGGTCCGGCTGCTGTTGTCTGTGGAGCCGTGAAAGGTGTTCGGTTGCCGGTCCTGAAACCGCGGGGGAAAGGATGAACGCGCGAAGCCTAATCAATCGTGCACTTACGAGTGGGACCGGGAGTTTGACCCCACAGGAGCGCAAAGAAATTGAAAAGAGCTTGCGCGGAAATCCGAACCTGGTCGCCTGGCTATTGGGGCGCATCGTGCGAGGCTGGCATTCAAAAATCGTAGCGCTAGCCCCAAGAAATGATCGACCCTTTTGGCACGAGCAATCTTCCTGGGCAAGGGGCGCGGTCGTTCTGGGGAGCAGGGCCGTGGGAAGATTTCGAGGCCGAGTCTGGGGTGGATTGTTTGCTCGCCAGTCGAACACTCTATGGTGGTCGCTCGGTGCAGTTTGCCGGGTATTTGTACGATGAGCTCCCGATCGATAGGGTGGTCGTGCTCGGCTTTCTGGCACCAGCCTTTTGGCCGGGTCACGTAGTGCGCTTTCGTATTCCAATTAATCCCGGGCAGTCCACTAGCGAGCGGTCTGATTTGGTAATTGAAGACACCGGTCAGGTCGTACTGCGGCCGTTAACGACGATGACCTTCGCCGCGTTCCGCGTGGTTTATTCCTTGAACTAGTGGGCTCCCTCCAAAACCTGAGAAAGAATTTCCTGTTTCTTGAGTATCCGTCGCGCCATCACCGCGTCCAGGCTCCCGGAGAGCACGAGGTGCTGCACCAGCACATTATCAAAAACTCCAATCCGGTGGAGACGGTCTTCTGCCTGAGTGATCTGAGCAGGCACCCATGACAGCCCGGCAAATACGCAGTGGGACGCTGCTGTAAGCGTGATTCCAATTCCGGCCGCGGTGATGCTGCCGATAAAGACCCTCGCTTTTGGATGGGTCGAGATTCTGTCACGTTATCTTTCCCAAAAAGCAAAACAGGTTTCCCCTAATTATCTGCGCGATCATGGCATCCAGTCGCCGAAATGTTTCCCTTGATGACCGAGGAAGAGCTCGACGAGCTTGCCGCGGACATTAAAGAGAACGGTCTTTTAAACCCGATTGTTAAAGATAGTGACGGAATGCTAATCGACGGACGCAATCGATTGGAAGCGTGCAAGCGGGCTGACATTTTGCCAACTTTTGAAATACTTAACGGGACCGATCCTGTTGCTTATATCCTGGCGCAAAATGTCAAGCGCCGGCAATTGAATAAAGGACAGCAAGCAATGGCTGTCGCATTTGCTTATCCTGAGCCAAAGCAAGGCAAGAAGAGAACCTTTTCAATTTCTGAAAAGGTTTCAGAAGGACGCCTGTCGCAAGCTCGCCGAGTTTTGCGACACTCTCGCGAATTAGCTACCGGAGTTTTGCGCGATACCATCAAACTCGATGAAGCACTAAAAAAGGTAATTATTGAGCAGGAGGAAAGGGAATCGACTGAGGGTAAACTTGCGCGATTGCGTATAGATGCACCCGATTTGGCCGAGTTAGTCGCCGAGGAACGATTAAAATTACCCGAAGCTTACGCAAGTTTCGAAGAGCGAAAACGCGATGCCGAAGAAAAGGAAAAAAGTCAGAGGGAAACTTTTTGCAGGATTGGCAATTGCCTGCTGCCGCTCTTTCGGTGTCATCCCGCCTAACAGGAGGACAGGACTGTAATGGCCGAGCCGTTTCACCAATTCATAGGCAACGTCCCGGTGATGGCACCAGACGCATTTTCTGGACGATCTTGTCCTTTTCATTGCGCTTATCTAGACCACGCAAATCCTTGAAAATATCCAGGACCGAGAGTTCTTTATTTCTCTTAAAAATCTCAGCCTTTTTTGCCATCACTTCCTTTTCAGCTTTCGCTAGAGCTTTTGACCGCCTTGCAAGATCCCAACTAATTCCATAATCGATAAGTTTTAAGGCCTCTTTCGCGACGAGGCCTTTTTAGAGCGTTCGGCACTTGAGCAGGCACTCTATGCCCACAGCTCGGGCGCTTCGCGGGGAGCTTTCACGCATAACCCTCAACGATCGCGCCGGCCGGGATCCGGGCTTTCAGTGAATTTGATCCGGAAGGGCATCGGTTCGCGTTCGTCTTCGATGATCTCGGTTTTGGGGTTTAAACGCAGCCCTAGGCCGGCGGCTTCTTTTTTTGAGAGCTCGTAAATCCAATTAGAGATCCCGGTTGGCTTCCGTCCTGGTTTTGAACTCAAAATCTTCCATGCAATGGGAGAGACCTTCGGTATCTGTAAAAACCTCACAAAGCGAATTATCCAGCCAGCGATTAACGAACTCGGTTTGGGTACATCCCATTATTTTGGCGTATTGGGCGATCGTGGCCGCGTTTTCAGGGGTTAGAGTGATGGTGGTTTTCATGGTTCTGGGGTTGCAGGTAGACTTCGCATCTAGAATGTCGAATTGATGCACGGACACAACTCGCAATTACGATGCCGAATCAAAAATTAGGGCAGAATAGAGTACATCCCCCCGGAAATTCGGGTGTTTTTCGAGACTTCGAATTGCCTTTGAATCGGCTCTGAGACTTGATTAGAACCTGATGTCCTGCAGACCACTGTGGCATCTGCTTCGGATTCATATTGCTCGGGACAGATTCGGTATCCCAGTGGCGCCCAGTTTGCAAGAGGTTCGTTCTCATCGCCCGAGGGATGGACAAGGCAGGTTGGGCGTAGAATTCCCTCTTATTTCCTCTCGGGCTGGACCGATGAAGATTCCTAGCCAATGAACAAAATTCGCAACCATTGTAGCGAAGTGAGCTGCTTCTTTCGCGATTCACATTTATTTTTTAGGATGCTGCCACGTCGCTTCGTTTGGCCGCTCGATTCAATCTTTGCGTTACTTGCTTTGGCCACTGCATTTTTCCCGGACCAATGTGAGGCGCAGTGGGTTCCTCCGCCAACGCTGCGTGATGTTCCTGTTTTCGATGATTGTAATAAGACGCGCCATGGCGTTGGGCTCAGTGTGCAACCGACTATCATCTATCCACACGGCGCGATTTTCATGTGTCCCGAGCGAGAGCGCACGATTGACGGTCGGCGTCCAGGAGCCTCCCGTTTCTTCCTTGTGCACGAGTATGGTCACCTCGCGATGAATTCGCGGGAAGAAGCCGTTGCTGATGAATGGGCGGCGAAGCAGCTTGCGGCCGTACCTGAGGAAAAAGGAACTTTGCACGCTGCGATTTTACATTTTGTCGACCAGGGAACGCTATTCGATCCACGATATGGGAGTGGATTCGACAGAGCTCTTCGAGTGGCGAAGGCGGCAGGCATTGCACCGAATGAATGGCCACAGTCGCTCGTTGACTATGCAAAGGCTCAAAAGCAAGCAGACCCAAACGGAGCTTCGCTTGCTCTTCGTGTTGCGAACCAGGACGCGAACGCGGCGGAGATGGTGATCTTTCTCGATCACCAGCCGATCGGGGTTCTCAGCAATTTAGACGGTACAAAACCTCTGCACCTGCCTCAACTCTCTCCCGGGCATCACGTAGTTCAGGCTGCGGAAGTCTGGCTCTATCGCGTGAACAGTTCGGGCGGGAAATCGGAAGTTGCGCGACGCTTGCAGGCAGAGTGCAGTTTCGAATCCACCGGCAAAAAGGCGGCAGCTCTCGACCTTCAATTCGACGGCGACACGGTATCGATCCAAATTGTCGAACTGCGATAGCCGAAAAAGAATTGTCTAAGCTGCCAATGCCCCGCGAGACATCGACCGAAGCCTTGCAATGGCCGCGGGAATAATCTCCAAGCTCTGAGCGACCTCCTCTTCGGTGTTGAAACGACTGAACGAAAATCGAAGACTTCCACGAGCTCGGTCGTTGGAATACCCCATCGCCTTCAAAACGTGGGAAGGTTCCAATGATCCGGCCGTACATGCTGAACCCGCGGAACAGCATATCCCGCGCTGGTCCAAGAGCAAAAGCATCCCTTCCGAATCGACTCCGTCGATCGCGAGATTCGATGTGTTTGGAAGCCGATACTCGGGATGACCGTTCAACTGCACGGCCGAAATGGAATTCAGCAGCGCTTGCTCAAATTGGTCTCGAAGAGCTTTGACGCGGCCGTTCTCTTCTTGCAGCACCGAATAAGCGAGTTCCGCCGCTTTGCCGAGCGCAACGATCGATGCGGTATTCTCGGTTCCACCGCGTCGCTTGTTTTCCTGACCGCCGCCAATGAGATAAGGAAAAAACCTTGTCCGACGATTGACGTAGAGCGCAGCGATCCCCTTCGGTGCGTGGAGTTTATGACCTGAAAGTGAAAGATAATTGATCGGCAATTCTGCAAGATTGATGTCAATCTTTCCGACCGCCTGAACAGCGTCCGTATGAAAAAGAGTGCCCTTCGAGCGGCAAATGCGGGCAGCCTGCTCAATTTGAAATAGCGTTCCCGTCTCGTTATTGGCCCACATGAGCGAAACGGCAGCGGTATCGTCGCGTATCGCTCGCTCGAGCAAATCGAGATCAAGCATTCCATCTGAATCGACATCGAGCCAAGTTACTTCATAGCCTCGTCTGGCCAGCGTTTCCGCTTGTTTGATAATCGCGCTGTGTTCAACCTTGCTCGTAACGAAATGCTTCCGATCAGGATCGGCCAAAAGAGCGGATTGAATTGCGGTGTTGTCCGACTCGGTTCCGCAGCTCGTAAAAATGATCTCGATGGGGTCGCACCTTAGCAATGCCGCGACTTGTTCGCGGGCTGTGTTAACCGCTTTTGCGGCTCGCTTGCCAAAAGAATAGGCGCTTGAAGGATTCCCATACTGCTCTCGAAGGTAGGGCAGCATCGTTTCAAGCACCGCAGGGTCGAGCTGCGTTGTCGCGTTGTTATCGAAGTAAATCATCCTTTTTGTGCGGCTACTTTTTCAACCTTGCGCTCCGCGTCCTCGTCGGCGGTGACGGCTCTCTTGTTAGCGAGTACCTCTCGCCATTTCAAGTAGAGGTTTCGCACATACAACGGAAGCGGGGCCAGAGTCATGATCACACCCACCGAATCGTGTCGATAAAAGATGAAATAGCTCAATGCCAATACACTGCCGAGCAGGCTGCACTCCCAAAATCCGATAGGGATGATGCTTCTCTTGGCGCGCTCCGACGCGATCCATTGAAGAAAGAAGCGGATAGAGAACACACCGCTTCCAGCCCACCCAATGATTTTCCAGGGAGTTATCACGATAAATGCCAGGAATGCTAAATGAGCTACCGACTCCATTCGGGCATATCGCATCGATTTCTAGGCCTGACAAGGCCGGGCCCTCGCGAGGAGGTGTGGGTTAGGGCCGAAGGGACGATGGATGCATCCTCGCCGAAATACTTTCTTAACGCTTGGCGACCGGCTCGAGATCGGGCCGCTTCGGCTCTGTCGGTGAGCCGGACCTTCTGTCGCCGCCGTCATCGTCGCCGTGATGCGGATCAAAAAAGAGATCGAATGCGAGAAACAGCGCCTTCGAATGCCGAGCGAACCAAATATTGAAAAACAGAACCGGCACAATTGTCAGGGTCAGAACAAGCCAGATTGGCAGGTGCACCACAAAATCCAGCACGAGGTAAATGACGAGACCGAGCAGCGCTCCGGCGCCGTAGTTGACAGCAAAGATTGGCATAAGGAAGTATCCGGCCTCTCGTTCGAACGGGTAGCCGCAGCGCGGGCACCCATCGAGCGGCATAAACCAATCTCGCAAACTGCGGACCTGCCTCCAGGGGATAAAAATCGGGCTTTGACCACACGTCGGGCATTTCAGACCGAGGGCATTGTTCATCATCCACCGAAATCGCTTGATCGAAAAATCCGGCGGCTCGGTATGGTCCGATATTGAACCCATGCCAGAACCTATCCCTCATCCCTCAAAAATCCCAAACGAATTGTGCGCGAGTCGAGCGATCGCACCAGAATTTTTCAGCCCATTCGCGGACACGCCGACACCTCAATCCCATTTGGTTGCGGCTTCCGACTTCGTCATAGCTAGGTCGGACAGGTCCGCCGCCGCTAAAGCTTCCAACTTCGCCAAGGCTATGTCGGACAAGATGGCGGACAAGTGCGTCGCGCTATGTATATATGCATGATGCAGGAAAAGATGCGATCAGAACGCGTGCTTGTGACCGGCGTTGGTGTGGTCTCCCCTCTCGGCTCTGATGCGGTATCCAACTTGCAATCTTTGGCGGAAGGAAAAGACTCCGTGACGCTGGTCGACCGATTTGATGTCTCCAAAACGCGGTGCAAAACAGCTGGACAAATTCCCGATCATTGGCTGGATAACGCGTTTCGGCCGGGGCGCACGGCTAGACGCTTGCATCGCGGGGCTCGGATGGCGGCATTAGCACTGCGGGAAGCTTGCGCCTCAGCGAATGGGTCGTCGCCGGAGTTGATGGTTGTCGGGACAACCTGCGGGGGAATGAGCTATGGAGAGGTTTTTTACAGAGGATTGCTTTCGTCGAACTCCCGGCGAGGCTCTGCAGGCCTCATTGGAAACTACACCCCTCAGAAATCGATCCAGGATGCGCTCGAAGGAAACGGGCTCCGAATACCAACACAGATCCTGGCCAATGCCTGTTCTTCGGGATCCAACGCCATAGGTCACGCGTTTGAATTGGTGCGACGCGGTTTGCACGAGTGCGTTGTCTGCGGCGGATATGAGCCCCTTAGCGAGCTTGTTTTCGTTGGATTTGATTCTCTCCAGGCATCGACGCCCGAAAAAATTCGTCCGTTCGACAAAAATCGTACCGGCTTGGTGCTCGGGGAGGGCGCAGCATTTTTGATATTGGAGACTGAAAAAAGTGCAGCAAAAAGGAGCACTGTTGCCCTCGCAGAAGTCGTCGGGTATGGAGTGTCGACGGACACATATCACCTCACGCAGCCGAATCCCTCCGGTGTCGGCCCTAGGCTGGCAATGGAGCGAGCCCTCGAATCCGCCTCGCTCGAAGCTGGGGCCATTGATTATGTAAACGCCCACGGCACAGCCACCATTTTCAACGATGCGACCGAAGGTGCTGCGATTTCCGAGCTGTGCGGTCCCGTGTCGGTTAGTTCAACAAAATCGATGATGGGCCACGCCTTGGGCGCAGCCGGGGCAATTGAAGGGGCATTTTGCGTGCTCGCACTCCGTGAACAGTTTCTACCGCCGAATCTCAATTTTTTCGAACCTGATCCGTCATGGACCTTTGAAGTGATCGGCAATCGGTCTCGACTCGCGCGGCTGCGACATGTCCTTTCAAATTCGATCGGCTTCGGAGGGACCAACGCCACACTGATATTGAAGCAGGTATGAACTTTTTCATTCAGGGAATCGGGGCTGTTACGCCGCTGGGACCCACAGGTCAAGAGACGTGGATCGCGGTCCGCCAGGGTCAAAAGGCTAAGAGTAAACTTTTCGCAAATGAACTGGCCGGTCGGCACTATTTTTCCTGCCCGGTTCCTGAAAAATTTGTCGCGGAAGCAGCCAGACAGCCACGACTCCGGCGGTCAGGTACCATTTCGCTTCTTGGCGCGGCCGCGGGCCTTGACGCCTTCGCCGACGCTGGAGTGAAACCGGACACGGGAGTGAACGGTCGAATGGCCGTCGTTTTCGCAATTTGCTCAGGTGGAATTAATTACACGCGGCGTTTCTATCACGAAATCGTCACCCAGGGAGCAAATTGTGCGAGCCCGCTTTTATTCCCGGAAACCGTTTACAATGCGGCGGCAAGCCATCTCGCTGCACTACTTGGCATAGACGGACAGAGCTACACCCTTGTCGGAGATTCGTCGGTTGGCCTTGGAGCTATCCATTTCGCAGTGCAGTTACTGGCGATGCAACCGGATCTGGACCGTTGTCTCGTCGTCGGAACCGAAGAGGCGGACTGGCTGTTGGCGGACGCTTTCAGCAGTTGGCGGATGGCGGCCAGGAAAGAACTGTTCGAAGTGTACGGTCGACCTTCCGGTACGATTTTTGGAGAAGGCGCTGCGGCGGTTTTGATTGGACGATCCGGCCAGTTTTCAATCACGGAATCGTCGGCTGGAGTTCCGTTTAGTTCATATCGGGAAAGCGAACGGGCGGCTCGCGATGTTTTTGGACGACCCGAACCCGGGTCGTTCCCCGATTTCATCGTTAGCAGTGCGAACGGCACATTCGCAGATCAGGTTGAGTGTAAGGTATTTCGCGATGCCTATGAATCGGTCCCGGTATATGCACCGAAGCCGGCTGTGGGCGAGGCGCTTGGGGCTGGTGGCCTGCTCCAGGTTGTGCTGGCTGGATTTGCCTTAAGAAACCAGGAATTGCCTGGTACTTTGGCAGCCGGGCCGAACCTGCCGGGTGTCAACCGGGAGACACGGTCCCATTCCGGGTCAAAAGCGTTGGTGACTTGCGTTGGCTTTAACCACCAGGTGAACGCGTTGAAATTGTGCATCTTATGACTCGCAAACCGCGCATTGATCCGCAGCTGCCTTTACGTAATACTGAAGTTTATGCCAAGTAAGCCGGCGCCGCCCAGCCGTTCAACCGCCGTAGAAGATTACCTCGAGCAGATTCTCGACCTGATCAATACGAAGGGGTACGCGCGTGTAGCGGATATAGCGCAGGGCTTAAGGATTTCCCAAGCAAGCGTGACCAATATGGTTCAACGCCTCGACGCGGAAGGTTTGTTGAAGTATGAGAAATATCGCGGCCTTGTGCTGACAACGGCAGGAGAGACGCTGGCTCGTAACATCATGCGGCGTCATCAGCTTTTAACAGACTTTCTCCGAATGCTAGGAGTGAACGAGGAAGTTATTTATCACGATGTCGAGGGAATGGAACATCATATCAGTCCTCAGACGCTGCACTCAATAGAGGCTCTTTTGTCCGAATTGCGGCAAAATCCTGGGATTGTTAGCCGAATCAAATCACACACAATTGGCGGCTGACCAGTTTTCCCCCCGTCGAAACACATTTATGAAGCAGATTGTAGCTCTTACGATTGGGTGCGTGGCACTTTTGCTTGGGGGATGTCAGACGACGGAGGACCGATTTAGTCAATCTCAGACGGCTATTAATCAGGGAATTGCGAATGAACCCGTGGGGAATTACTTCATTGGACGTCGATTTTATCGGAAGAGTTTTTTCTTTTGGGGATACATCCGCCAGCCACGTCAGCCATGGAGTGCCGCCAAGCTCGTCATGATGAATGAGCAAAAAACGTTGGCCCCAGATCGACAAGCAAACACACCTGGATCCGACAACAATTACGAATACCGTCTTCAGGGCTATTTTTCCGGACAAACAGTATATGAACCGGCATCGAATAGTTTCTATCCTGAATTTGTGCTGACCGGGTTCAAGCTGATTTCCGATCATCCTCCGGAAATTTTTCGAAATCCCGGAGCGCACGACGTGGATAGTCTCACGATTGACAGGCCTCAGTAATTTAGGCAGCGCTTCCAGGGGTTGGCTCTTTTTGTATATGGGTGAGATAGAAAGATTCGAGCATTTTGTGATCGCAAGACGCGGCGATGGTTCCCTTTGGGAACTGGGCCGCGGCGCGATGGGCGTCACCTATAAGGCATTCGACACCAATTTGAGGGCAGATGTCGCCCTAAAGGTGATCAATTCGCACTTTTTAAACAGCGAAACAGCGCGTCAGCGCTTCCTTCGAGAAGCAAGAGCAGCAGCAAGCCTCCGGCATCCGAATGTTGCGACGGTCTTCCACCTTGGCAATGCCGACGGTGGATTTTACTATGCGATGGAGTACGTGGCGGGCGAGACCGTGGAAAACAGGGTGCAAAGAGACGGCCCGCTTTCCTCTGGCCTCGCTTTGCGGATCACTCGCCAGGTCTCACGCGCGCTGATCGCTGCCGATCGCCAGAAACTGGTGCATCGGGATATCAAACCTTCGAATCTGATGCTCGTGATCGACGATGACGACGATCATTTGCTCGTTAAGGTCATTGATTTCGGCCTCGCGAAATCCTTGGTCGCTGCCGCGGATCAATCAGTGACAATCTCGATGGGCGGATTCGTTGGAACCCCTCACTTCGCGAGTCCTGAACAGCTTGAGGAAAAAGAGATCGACATTCGATCCGACATCTATTCTCTCGGTGCCACCCTCTGGTTCATGCTGACGGGTCGACCTCCGTTTCAGGGCTCGCTGATCAGCGTAATCAATCAGCACTTGAGTCAGGCGCTTCCATCGGAAGCCTTGGGGTTATTTAATCCGAAAATAGCAGCACTGCTGGAACGAATGCTCGCAAAGCGCCCGGAGGATCGGTTCCAGTCTCCAACAGAGCTTAAGAGGCAAATCGACGAGATCCTTGCTGTACTTAGAGGTGACCCGGCAGCTGTTTCTCCGGGGGTCGGATCGCTCAATACCGAGCAAACCCCCGGATTGCCGGTTGAAGGCTCGAGCAGTTTCGGATTCGCAACCGGGGAACTCATCCGTGAGCGCTACGAAATCCTTGGGCGATCACAATTCGATAACAGTCAATTCAAGGCGAAGGATTTGCAGGCGAACCGCGTTGTCGCCCTTACTAAACTGCCGCTTTCCCTCAGGCATGACACGGTACAACTGGAGCTTCTTCGGCGCGAGATCGATCGGATCAAGACAGCTCGCCACCCGAATTTGCTCGAGCTCTTTGGTCTCGAATCGTACGAGCGCGGATTGTTTATCGTTAGCGAATGGATCAAGGGATTCTCGCTTCAAGATCTGATGCGCGCGCGCCGCATCCTCTCTTGGGGGGAAGCCCTTCGAATTGCACAACCGCTGGCAAAAGTTCTGGATTTTGCGGCGACCAAGGAACTCGTCAGCGGACATTTGTCCTTGAGGGATGTATCGATCGAGATCCCGCAAACCACCCTAGATTTCGGCCAGCTACAGAAAACATCGATCACAACCTGGCCTCCCTTTATCGTGAAGGTCGATCCCATGAGCCTTTACGGGAGTTTGCCCGGGGCTTCGGTCGAACCGGCACGGACTCTGGTCGATTCGGGCGGATTAGATTCCGGGGCTCCACGGGTTCAGCAACTTGCCGGGATCATTCATGAACTCCTTGGCGGCGTGCGAGCCGGTAGCGCAGCAGGTTGGAATGCGCCCAGACTGAATCCCGTCGCAAACCTCTCTGAGAACGGAAACGCGATTCTGAGAGCTGGTGCTACGGAGCTAAATCGGTTTTCCTCCGCTGAAAATTTTTTGGCGGAACTGGAGGGTGCCGAGTCGGGTAATCCGTTGTTCGTCGTTCCTCCTCCATTACCTCCAAAGGAACCAGCGGAAACCGCTCGAAACCTGACTACTGAGGTGCCTGTCTCGACACAAGAGGTTCCGGAAGACAGTCAGCCGAAGACTTCTCCAGTCCTACTTCGCATTCTTTTGGCTGCCGTTGGGTTCTTTTTGTTATGCGCTGTCGGAGCTGTGATCGGCACGAATTTATTTCTGCACAAGCCGCCGCCGGCTGGCCCGGTTACCACGACTGGACGTGTGACGCTGACTAGCAAGCCGGAGGGCGCAACCATCACATGGAACGGTAAGGAGATCGGGACGACTCCGCTCGCTTCGTATTCATTACCGGCGGGTAAATACACCATCCATCTCAGTCTGTCTGGGTACCAGACGAAGGCGGTTGACCTGGAGATCACGCAGGGAAGTCTCAATAACCTTGGGCTGATCCCGCTGATGCGGGAAGTAGGACAGCTTTCCCTTAAGTCGGATCCGGCGAATCTAGCAGTGGAAGTCATCGACCCGATGCAAAAATCAAGCGTTGGCAATACGCCGATGACGCTCGATAACTTGCCAGTCGGAGCTTACACGGTCCGGATCAAACGAGCCGGTTGGCCGGACTATGTGCAACAAATCTCGGTTCAACCAAATACGGTCGTAAACGTCGCACATGCATTCAAAGGTGCGAGCGTAACGCTGAAGAGCGATCCTTCCGGAGCCACGATTTTTATTGGAAAAACTGAATTGGGGAACACGCCGGTCACCGTTGAACTTCCTCCTCAGCCCGTCGAATTGGTATCGCGTATTGGTGCTTTGGCATCCGTTACCCGGCAGATCACTCCCGATCCGGATTCGCCGACGGTGATCGAATTCAAGCATGACTACGGAACGGTTTCGATCACGAGCGATCGATCCGATGCCGAAGTTTTCGTTGGCGGAATCAGTCTGGGAGCGGCGCCGATCGAAGCCATTTTGCCACCAGGACGGCACAAGATCGTCGTGCGGGCCCCGGGCGTTCCCGATGATAACCGAACGGTTGATGTCACTTCCGGGCAACAACTGGCGCTGGAGATCAATTTCAGTCTCGCTTCACGCGCCGGAGCGGATCTAAATGCGAAACCTGCCGACTCGAACCGAGGTTCCGATACGGGTGCGGCAACGACAGACCAACGTTCTCCACGACAGTATCGAACAAAAGAGGATTTCGAACGTGCCAGGGATGCCGCCTATGATCGGCTCGATGCCGAGTGGGAAGCTCGAAAGAAGGCACTGAAACGGGCCAAAGATTACTACGATTATCAGGCCGATCATTCCGACGGCGAGGTGAAAGAACGTTGGAAACGGAAAAAGGACGAAGTCGATCACCAGTTGGACGAACTTGACGACCAGAAGGACGCTGCCAAAGAAGCTCTCAAACATCAGTGGAACGATGATTGAGTGGGGGGTGAGCTTAATTTGAAAAATCTCATAAGCGTTTCAGCTTATTAGATTTTCGGGTTAACTAACCCGCATCACTCAGATCCCTGTGAGAAATGCTGGCTAAGCGCTGATGTAGGACCTTGAACGCCGTTCCCATGCCGGAATGGTCCGCCACAAACCGGTCTTCTAATTTCTCTGTTCCGGATTTGGGCTTCGACCATTTACGGATAAACTCGGCCTGCGAAATCAGCTCGATTGTTTCGAGTCCAATCGCGTCCCCCCACATCTTCAAGTCGGTAAAGTTGATATCAGCTGTCAAGTCTTGTCGACCAGGCCGCTGGTAAATTCCCATCCCGTCAATTCGTTGGTGGCGAAAAAAAGCCCGCATTGTCCCTGCAGGCCTTCGTCGATAGACTTCCTCGGCCGCATCCCCATAATCGATTGTCAGGATGGACCCCTTTCGGAAGTGGCGTTCGAGGCGCGTCAGCCACTCCCGGTACGATTGAAATGTCTCGACCCGTTGACCCTCGGCGAATGCCAAGTCGAATACCGAACTCATCGGGAGTGCGCTCGTTTTAGCCATTTCTTCCGTCCACAATTCATCCCGAAATCTCAGGTAGATCTCGTTCCAACCGTTTCTCCCGAGCTGGAATCGGCGGCATGGGAATGCATCCACGAATTCGTTCGAAATCAGAATGGCAGTCCCGGATGCATTTGCGAGTGCAGCCTCGATCGATTCCGCCCAACGGACCGGTTTTCCGCGAAGCTCCTTTTCCTGTAATTGGCGCAAAGTCTTTGAAATCTCGACGATCTGGTATCGGACGGGCTCCCATGGTTTGAACGATCGGATAACCCCTGCAGCCAGTCCGCCGGTTCCACCGCCGAGCTCAATGACATGAGCTACCCTCATCGAAAGTCTCTTGGCTTCCGTTTTTATCCATGCCGCAATGCTGCGAGTCAGCGAGTCGCTGATCGTCATGGAAGTCGAAAAATCTCCGTTTCTACCGATGCTCGGAATCTGAGCCGCGTAATATCCGTGCACCGGATGATACAATGCAAGCTCCATAAAGCGCTCAAAACTGACGCGCCCGCCTTCAGACTGAACGGTCTCTGCTAACCAACTAACCGGCATCCCTCACAAATCTCCGGTCAGCTCCGCAGAATGGCAAGCCAACGCCACGCTCCCATACGCCTCATAGGTCCCATAAGTTTCATATGCCCATGTGCCCCATGTAGCGACAACGCGGCCAAGTTGCCTCCTCTAAACAAACTTCGGGATGAATTCCTCTTTGCTTGAAACCGATTGGACGAAATGTGTCAGTAGAACGATGCATCGTTCCACGTCGGCCAGATCCACCATCTCGACTGTCGAATGCATGTAGCGCATCGGAAGTGAGACCAATGCGCTCGGGATGCCGCCTTTCATCGGGTAGATATGATCTGTATCTGTCCCAGTCGTACGTGAGGAAGCCTCGTGCTGAATCGGAATTTGAAGTTGGCTTGCCAGCGAAATCAATCGTTTGACCACCGCTGGGTGGTTTGCCGTTCCGTGCGTAATCGTTGGTCCCTTTCCGAGAGCGATCGAACCATGCCTGTTGCGGTCGATTCCTGGAGAATCCGTCGCGTGTGTGACGTCCAGTACGATCGCAACACTCGGTTCAAGCCGGTACGAAATCATTCTCATCCCGGACCCGCCAATCTCTTCATGGACCGCGTTGACCGCGAGCAAAGTCGCTTTTGGGCGGGCGTCCCCCGTTGATAGATTTGCCAGTACTTCAGACAGGATGAAACCGCCAATCCGATTGTCGATTGCGCGCCCGATTAGTCTTCCGGGGACCAGCTCTTCAGGCGTATCCGAATAAACCGCCGGGTGCCCGACGCGAATGCCCCGTTCCTCGACTTCTTCCCGGGAACTGGCACCAATATCGAGCCAGAGCTCATGAACTTCCGGAATCTTATCGCTCTCTTTGTCGCGAATGTGGATCGCTGTGCTGCCAAAAACCGCGGGAACCGGCCCTTTATCACCAAGGATTGCTACTCGCTTACTGCGAGCAATCGCACGATCGCTGCCACCGATTCGTGTGACGTACAAAAATCCACTTTCCGTAATGTTTTGAATCATGAATCCCACTTCATCGGCGTGTGCCTCGAGCATGATTCGAGCGGATGATCCGTTTTCGTTGATCGTTGCCCAGGCGTTGCCGTATGCGTCGTTTTCGACGGCGTTTGCGAACGGCTTTACATGGGTCATCCACAATTTTTGCCCTTCTGATTCGAAGCCGGTCGGGCTTGGTGTATCTAAGAGCTTGAACAAGAACTCTCTCGCTCTGCTGTTCATAAGCCGAATTCAGCCGCAGGTGGATTTGATAAGAATAGCTTACCGCTTCGGCGCCGGCAGAATACGCCTCCAGGCAGATTGACCTTGGCGATAGCGACCTGGTTCAGAAGGGAGCGGATCGCCTCGATCTCATTGAAACCGTAGTCTTTGATTCCTCGATGGCGCAGCCAGATGTGGAGCGTTCTGCGTTGAATCGGGATGGGTAGCTTCTTTAGTTCTTGAGTTTCAAGCTCTGCCAAATGCGCAGTTTCCGGCACGAGAGACTTTAAGAATTCACCTTCGCTTGCGGCAATTTCGATCGTGCGAAGGAGATTATGTTTGAGCGGTCTACCCATTATCTTTTCCAACCCGGGAATCAAATCGTGCCGGACACGGTTGCGAACCATTTCACGGCTTCGGTTGGAGCCGTCTTCGCGGTATTTGAGCCGGAGGACAGCGGCAAATTCATAGATTTCTTCTTTCCAAACGTCGAGCAACGGCCGGTGAATCAGTAGAGAGCGGCCCTCAACATTGATCCGAGATGCTGGTTTGATCGCCGCATTGTCGAATGAACCAGTGCCTCGGAACAAGTTGATTAAAAAAGTTTCGATTTGGTCGTCGGCATGGTGCGCCAAAAACAGGGATTCGGTTGCGAAGCGCTCGGCGGCTTCGGCAAAAAAACGGAGGCGCGCTTGGCGCGCAACGGTTTCGATGGGGCCTTTATCTGGCAATCCGGTTGTCATTCCAATATGGCATGCGAATCCGAATCGCTGCGCGAGTCGGCGCACAAATTGACGGTCTCCGGTACTTTCGACCCCTCGCAGACCATGATCGAGGTGGCAAACGATCAGGTTTTGAAACCCAACAAACGGAAGGATATGAAGTAGAACCCGTGAATCCGCGCCACCGGAAACTCCCACCAGATGCAATCCTTCTCTGGACACACTTTGAGTGTTTGCTTTTACCCGATTAATCCAGGGGAAGCGGGTCTCCAGGCTTCTGTTCCGTATCCGATTCACGCCCCGGAGAGATTGTGAAACACCGCAAAAGGGAATGTATCGAGATTTTTCAATGCGAGCGTGTCGGATCCTGACTTGAATGTCCGTCCTGTTAGCGCATCTGTCATAGCGGGAAGGGATTTATCGAATAGGAGCTCTGCCTCTTTCCAATCGGCTGCCGATCCAGGTTTGCACAGACGAGTGGTAAAACGCGGAACGACGACAAGAATGATCTGCGAGTCGTGTTCGCGCGAGAACGCTACACAGCAGTCAGATAAATCGCCATTCGCATAGAACGAGCTATAACTTCCCTGACTAAAAAGCGCAGGCGCGGTCTGCCGCAGGCGCAGCAAGCGAGATGTGACTAACATCTTGATGCGGCCATCCTGCCATGAATCGAACAGGGTTTCTGCTTTCTCATCCCGGACCTGTTCAAGGATTTGCTGCCTAGCCACGAAATCAACCGGACCACGATTGTCAGGATCGACCAATCGGAAATCCCATAATTCTGTTCCTTGAAAAAAGTCGGGGATTCCGGGAACGGTCAATTTCAATATCGTCTGCGTCAGCGAATTCAACATTCCATGCCATGCGATCTTGGCTGCTGCCGGCTCAATTTTGGATCTGAATCCATGCTGCTTGTCCAGTATGCCGGCAATGAAACTGCCGACGGCTTCTTCCCATTCCTCATTCGGTTGAACCCAGCTGCTGTTCACCTTGGCTTCCTTGATGGCTTTGAGCATGTAGCGTTGAACGCGACCTATATACTCTTCATCAGGATTCACGCCCTCAAATGGCCACATACCCAGCAGCGTCTGATAAAGAAGGTACTCTTCGTTGAAGCTAGGGGCCGTTTCGCCTTCGACATTCTTTTTAAAACTGGAATTCAAATTACGCCATTCGTAGATCCAGGTTTGCCAATCCTCCGGGAGTTCGCTCAACACTGCAATTCTGGCTCGCAGATCCTCGCTCCGCTTTGTATCATGCGTCGTCGTGGCGAGGAGGGTCTGAGGCGTGTCAGCCATGCGCGCCCGGCTTTTTTCGTGAAACGTTTCCAAGCTGCAACCGAATCGCTGCGGGTCGCCACCGACTTCGTTCAGCGCTGTGAGCCGGTTAAAAATGTAGAATGCCGTGTCCTCCAGCCCTTTAGCCATCATCGGGCTTGTGCACTGCTGAAACTTCAAAACGAATTCGAGTCGAAGACGGTGCGTTTCCAGGTCCGAGTTGCCACCCTTTTCGAGTAACAGAATATCTCGTAGGAAATCGAATATGGAGGTGTCGATTGCTGCGTTTCGACGCTTGGCAGCGCGCACCGCACGCAGGATCACCTGGCGATCTGCCTCCGAGACCCCTGTTTCGCCCGTGATGTATGTCCGATAGACTGGAAAACAGGCGATCAGCTCGCGAATCACCGTTCGAAGTGAGTCGAGCGTGAAATCGCGGTGCAACCTGTCTCGCTCCGAAAGCTCACTCAGCATCTGTCCGAGCGATTCGATGTCGCTGGCAAGAGAGACATCCATTACCAGCTTTTTCTTCTCATAGATCAGCGATTCAAAATGAACGTATCGCTCAATGAAATCTCGATAGATCTTTGAGAACGTCTCTGCATTCTTGGAGTCGACCAGAAGAGCGGTCACCTCAGTGGTGAACTCGTAGCCGGTGGTGCCAAAAACCGGCCAGTCAGCACGGAGTTTTTCGTTCTCGGACAAGATTTTCTCAACAATCAAATAGAGATTTGCGGCCGGGTCGGAGCCATCTCCATCGACAACCTCAGAGAACCGTTTCTGCAGAGCTGCCAGATATTGTTTAGGGTCGCGAAGACCGTCGACATGATCAATTCGCAGTCCGGTGACGCTTCGATTCGCTAACAATTCGAAAAGCAATTGATGGATCGTATCGAATACCACCGGGTTCTCGACGCGGATCGCAGCGAGCTCATTGACATCAAAAAACCGACGATAATTGATTTCCTCACCGGCCACTTTCCAAAAACTCAACCGATAGGCCTGAGCATCCAGTAATCGGTCGAGTTCGTCGAAAGAACGAGGGTTGCCGAGTTGTCCCTCGAGATGGCGGATCGCCAGCTCGATTGCTTCTTCGACCTGTGGGCACTCTCGGCAAAGACGCGCGATTCGCCGTTTGACGACCTCTTTTTCTCTGGCACGCTCCCTGATTTTTTCGTCGTCGGTGTGAGTCAACGGCGGTAAATATTCGAGGGCGGTCAGGATACTCTCGAGATCGAGATACATATCCTCGTCCGAGTAGCGACCAAGATTTTGAAGTGCCACTCGGAGAATGAAATGGTAGGTGCGCGGGTCGATTGGAAAAACCCAGGAGAAATAGGTCAAGAAAAATGCCCCTTCCTTGAACTGGAGCCGGAATTCTCCCCGCTCCAGTACAACGCCGTACTGGCTGCCCAATACCGGTAGCAATACTTTGTTGTGTAACGCCGCTTTCAGCGGATCCCAATCGATATCGAAGAACTGCGCAAACCGTGAACTGGGACCATTCTCCAAGACGTCCATCCACCACTCGTTATTGGGATCTGTTATTCCCATGTGGTTGGGCACGAAGTCGGCGATGTGCCCCATCCCCAACTCTTTCAAGCTAGTCGCCATCGCGTCGAATTCCTCCCGCGTCCCAATCGCAGGATTCAATTCATTGTGATTGGTAACGTCGTATCCGTGGTCTTTGTCAGGAGTCGAGCGGAAGAACGGCGAACTGTATACGTCGCTGATGCCAAGCTTGTGCAGGTAGGGGATTATTTCAGTCGCAGCATTGAATCCGAAATGTCGACTGAACTGCAATCGATAGGTCGATATCGGAATGCGCGGTGCGGATGCCATAGCCTGTTTCTCCTTTTGCTGTTCGCATTTACGGTGCGATCGGATTGATCCAACTTACTCCGGTTGCTCGCGAAGCACGACCAACTCAGGTGCCTTCAGCTTGAGCTTCTTGCCGGTGCTGTCGAATTGCCCAGCGCCGGTTCCTCCATATTCAACTTGGTTTGTCGATGCCATCAGACTCCATTTTCGGCCTCGGCTAGCCTTCAGCAGCTCGTGGTCGAAATCCAGAACGACTTCGTCCGGCATCAATTGGAACACGATCAGTATAGCTTCGTTTTGCCGATAACGAATGGCGATCGCGCAATCTGAAACCTGATTGACCTCCCAATGCGTTCGGTTGCGATCTGTCAGGTTTGACCGACGAAACTCAACAAAGTCGCGGTAAACACGGAGCGTTGAAAGATGCGGTGGTTGATCGATCTCGGACCAATTGAGTTTCGATTTCGTAAATGTCGAAATGGACTGGGGATCGGGAATCAAAGCACGTTTCGCCGGATCCCGGAATTCCAAAAATTCTGCAAACTCTTTTCGCCGGCCTTCGGTGACGCCTTTTCCAAGTTCGTCATGATGATCGGTGAAATAAAGAAACGGACTGGAGCTCGCCCACTCCTGGCCCATAAAAATCATCGGCGTGTAAGGCGTGGTAAGCAGAAGCGCGGATGCGGCTCTGTAAGCTTCAGGCGAAACCGACCTGCTCAGACGTTCACCGTGCGCTCGGTTCCCAACCTGGTCGTGATTGGAGATGCAATGAACAAAATGTTCGGGCTCGATATCGGCACCGTGGGTGCCGCGCGGAATGCCATCCTTTTGGAGTTCGCCTGTGAACAACCAGCCTTCGCGCACGGTTTTCAGCAACTCTTCCATCGTTCCCTTGAAGTACCCCATGTACCCCTCGTTTTCATGAGTCATCTGCACGCGAACAACGTGGTGAAAATCGTCTGCCCAAACTGCATCACACCCATACCCGCCCTGTTCCCGGGAGAGAATTAATTTCCGCTCGTTCCTCGGATCTTCGCAGATGACCAATGCACCCATGGCTTGGACGTTTTCTGTGATTTCCTGAATCAGATGCTTCGACGAACTGTCCGGAATTGCGTGCGTCGCATCGAGACGGAAGCCATCGAAATGGAATTCTCGCACCCAGTAGGGCGCATTCTCGGAAAAATGCCTTCTGACCGGAAGCGCGTCAGGTGCGTCCAAGGTAAACGGTGCACCCCAAGGGGTTTTATGCGCCTTGTTGTAGTAGCGCTTGGAATAAACCCCCATGTAATTTCCATCAGGGCCGAGATGGTTATAGACGACATCGAGGATCACTGCGAGTCTGGCTTCGTGCGCTGCGTTTACGAACACGCGCAGATCGTCGGGCGTGCCATAGGCGCGGGAAGGAGCGTAAATCGAGACGCCGTCGTAACCCCAATTTCTATCGCCCGCAAAATCGGCGATTGGCATCAACTCGATGGCATTGACGCCGATGCTCTTTAAATGATCAAACTGAGCAGGGATCGCGGCGAATGTTCCCTCTGAAGTGAATGTGCCGACGTGCAGTTCGTAAATGATAAGGTCGCCCAGTCGAGGCGCTTTCCATTCCCCATCGGTCCATCGGAATCCGCTTCCTTCGACTACTTGGGATGGGCCGTGAACACCCTGTGGCTGAAATTTGGATGCGATATCCGGGACGAGTTTTCCGCCGATACGATACTTGTACAGTGTCCCAGGACCGGATTCCGGGTCATCGGCACGGTAATACCCACTCCCCTCGAGCTTCATCGGAATCTCTCGCGAAATTTGGCCGTCACCACCGAAAATCACGACTGAAACAGCCTTCTTCCCCGTTGCCCAGGTTCGAAAAGTAACGCCGTCTTCGTGCGATTCGGCCCCCTGCGAAATAAGTCTATTTTCCATCGATTATTGGCTCCGTGGACTGTGTTGGAACTTTTGAAGGAGATTTTCCTTCTCTGGTCGTCCAGGCTGGTTCACGTGCAAAGCGGTCTTCGCCTTCACAAAGTTTTAACAAGCAGAGACTCCTATCGATCAATTCAACTTCGTCTCCAGCGGGCATAATTTTCTGAGGCCTGATAAATCCACGTTCGTTTTTCGTGTCCAGAACCATCTCCCATCTGATCTCTTGCCTCCCGGGAACGATAAAGGTCAACGGCTCGTAATGAGCATTAAACAGAAGAAGAAATGTATCATCTCGTACCGGCTCTCCTTTTGGATCCCGGACATCACTGGTGAGCCCGCTTAATAGCATGCCAAGGCATTTAGCGAATCCATTTTTCCAATCCTGCTCATTCATTTCAGCGCCGCTAGGATTGAACCACATGATGTCTTTAACGTCGGAATCGAAGATGCGTTTCCCTTTGAAATATTTTGGACGCCGAAATACCGGATGTTCTCTCCTGAATCGGATCAGCTTCTTCGTGAACTCAAAGAGGCTCTTATCATCGTCGTTCCAATTCCAGTTAAACCAGTTGAGCTCGTTGTCTTGACAGTAGGTATTGTTGTTGCCGAGTTGTGTCCTGCCAAATTCGTCTCCGGCCAGGATCATTGGTACGCCTTGCGAAAGCAGGACCGTCGTCATCAAATTGCGACGTTGCCGTCTCCTCAACCGATTAACCACCGGATCGTCCGTTGGTCCTTCTGCACCGCAATTCCAGGAGCTGTTATGGTTGTCTCCGTCCCGGTTTCCTTCGCCATTCGCTTCGTTGTGTTTTTCGTTGTAAGAGACCAGATCATTTAAGGTGAATCCATCATGGGCGGTCACGTAATTGATGCTTGCGTACGGTCTTTTGCCTTGGTGCTCGTAGAGGTCGGGGCTGCCGGTTAGCCGGTAAGCAAACTCCGCCATCGTGTCGTCGTCGCCCTTCCAATAACGCCGGATGCAATCCCGGTATTTCCCGTTCCACTCCGACCAAGGGATCGGAAAGTTGCCTACCATGTAGCCTCCTTCACCGACGTCCCAGGGTTCAGCGATCAGCTTTACCTGCGATAGGACCGGGTCCTGTAGCAACAAATCGAAAAAGGTGGAACTCCTCTCCACAAGGTGCTCTTCGCGTCCGAGCGTCGAAGCCAAATCGAACCGAAACCCATCGACGTGCATCTCAGTCACCCAGTAACGGAGGCTGTCGGTAATCAATTGCAGTACTCTCGGGTTCAGTGTGTTTGGCGTGTTGCCGCACCCGGTGTAGTCCATGTAGAAGCGGCGATCGCTCCCGACGAGGCGGTAATAAGCCGCGTTATCGACTCCTTTGAACGAGATAGTCGGACCGAGATGGTTCCCTTCGGCTGTGTGGTTGTAAACCACGTCGATGATGACTTCCAACCCGGCTCGGTGCAACTCCCGGACCATCTCTTTAAAATCAGTGACCTGTCCCCCAAGTGTTCCTTTGCTCGAATAGCTGCTCTCAGGAGCGAAATATCCGATTGTGCTGTAGCCCCAATAATTCGTTACCCCTCTGTCCAAAAGGAATCCGTCATCTACATGCTCATGGACGGGAAGGAGTTCGATTGTTGTAACACCGAGTTCCCGAAAGTATTTGATCGCGGCGCTCGAGCCGATTCCGGCGTACGTCCCTCGGAGTTCTTCCGGGACTCTGTCCCACAGCTTGCTGAAGCCGACGACATGCGCTTCGTAGATCACCGACTCGTGTAACGGAATGTTCGGATGTTGATCGCGCCCCCACGGAAAGGCGGCGTCCACAACGACAGATTTTGGAACGTTTCGAGTGTTGTCACCGTAGTCTCGCTTCAGGTCCTCGTTCGAGTCGCCCAGTGGGTACCCGAACATTTCGGGACCCCAGTGGATCTTGCCGGAAATCGCCTTTGCGTATGGGTCGATGAGGACTTTTGAAGCGTTGAACCGATGTCCATTCTGCGGTTCGTATGGTCCATAAACCCGGTAACCGTACAACTGGCCTGGTCGAATATCGGGCAGGAACAAATGCCAGATTTTGTCCGTGCACTCCGTCATTCTTACCCGGATCGTCTCGTGATCGGAGTCGGGCTGATCAAATAGGCACAGGTCGACGCCGGTGCAATTCTCCGAGTAGACGGCAAAATTGACGCCCTCAGCGGTCGATGTGGCACCCAAAGGGTGAGGTACTCCTGTCCATACCCGCACTTTGTTCATACTGTAGTTAACCCCTACCGCGTAGTGATTGTTTGTCGAATACGAAGTGTCAGCCCGTCTCGATCCTGAGGACGCAGAGGGGATGATTCACCACAAGGCGCAGAGGGCACAGAGTTTAGGAGATAAAGATTTTAAGCCATTGCGCGAAAGAGGACGCAGAGGAAATTCTGGAGCTCTGGGAAGAGAGCGGGCCGCGATAGCAAAATTTCCCGGCGCAGTCGGGAAATTCAGCTGGATACATGATAATTTGGCAAGATTGAACGACTTGTATCGCCCGTCTATCTATGAGGAAGCAAAACAGACGATTTCGATTTCTGCTGTTTTTGCTACATTCGGCAGCCGGATTGTACGATGAAGAAACGAGTTTTGATCATGTCAACCAGTGCGGGAACGGGGCACCTTCGAGCTGGGGAAGCATTAACCAAAGTGTTCGAGGAGCATCCCGGAGTAGGAGAGGTTGTTCACAGCGATGCGCTCCGATTCACCAATAAACTGTTCCGGGACTTCTATTCGAAACTTTACACTCGCTTGGTCAAAGATGCTCCGGACTTTCTCGGCTGGTGGTACAAGCAGAGTGACGAGCCTTGGAAAACGGACGGCATGCGTCTCATGCTCGATCGCTTGAATACCGGGCCTCTCGTCAAATTTATTCGGCAATTCAATCCCCATATTACGGTCTGCACTCACTTCATGCCGGCCGGGATCATTTCGCACCTGATTGCCAAGAATCTCCTCGACGCTCATCTCTCAATTGTCGTAACCGATCTCGATTTTCACGCAATGTGGCTATCCCGGGTTTTTCACCGTTATTTCGTTGCAATCGAAGAGACGAAAGTCCACCTCGGAGAACTTGGGCTGCCCAAGGACCGCGTCACCGTTTCCGGAATTCCGATTGATCCTGAGTACATTACCCCGATCGATCGGGTGGCGACACGGTTTCATTATGGGTTGCATCCAACGCGCCCAACCCTCCTTTTGTCTGCGGGTGCCCTCGGCGGTGGTCCAATCGAGTATGTTGTTAAAAGGTTAAAAACTCTGCGTGCCAAGGCGCAGACCATCGTCGTTTGTGGCAGAAACCCCGAAACGAGGGAGCGAGTCCTTGATGCAGTGGGCGAGGATACAGAGAACTTCAAAGTGTTTGGATACACCAGCCGGATGCCGGATCTGATGAAGATCGCGGACCTCTTTATTGGAAAGCCCGGTGGGTTGACAAGCGCGGAAGCTCTAGCTTGCGGTTTGCCGATGGTGATCGTTAGTCCGATTCCTGGCCAGGAAGAAAGAAACAGTGATCACCTCCTCGAGGATGGCGTGGCAGTTAAATGCAACGAAATGACCACGATTCCTTATAAAATTGATTCGTTGCTCGATGACCCTCTACGGCTTGAGGAAATGCGCAGAAAAGCTTTTTCGATCAGTCGCCCGGAAGCTGCAAAGACCATTGTTGAAACACTTGTCGCGGACGAAGTGTCTGCTCTGGAGGTTTCAGACGATGAGGCTGAGGCAATCACAATGGCTGCCGGGAGGGAACGAGACTTCAAGCCGCGCTAAAAAATGAGCGAGTTTCTGTGGGGAGTGGCGACGTCCGCTTATCAGTCCGAGGGAGGGTACAACGGACCAGATCAGCCGCAGACGAATTGGGCAGCCGCAGAACGAAAAGGAGATGTCGCAAAATCCGGAGTCGGACCGGACTTCTGGCATCGCTACCCGGAAGATTTCGCTCGCTGCCGGGACCTGGGCCTGAATGCGTTCCGCCTTGGGATGGAATGGAGTCGGGTGCAGCCGACCTATTCCGATCGAAAGGGTCCGCCCCCGCCATTTAACTATCAAGCGTTAGATCATTACGTTGAAATACTGGCGGACTGCCGGCAAAACGGCCTCGAACCGATTGTTACTCTTCATCATTTCGTCCACCCCTCCTGGCTCGGTCCTGATCCGTGGCTGGAACCAGACATTATCGAATCATTTTGCCGCTATGTCCGCGAATCGATTCTCTATGTGAACCGTGCTTTAACCGACCGGCATGGCTTGGCTCCGATCCGCTACTACATCTCGATCAACGAGCCAAACATGTTCGTGCTCAATACCTATTTGGGCACGCAGTTTCCGGGTCGCGCGAAAAAGATGCAGGGCCCGCACACGATGTTGACAGCTTATCGGCACATCCTGATCGCACACGTTCGAGTGTATAACCTCGTTCACCAGATCTATGCGGACCAAGGATGGCCGGAACCAGCGATTACCTTCAACAATTACTGCAGCGATCTTTATTGGTCGGACAAAATATTGCTCGATCTTTTGGCCGTACGAGAGCGCGGCGTGCAGGTGAGTAATCTTCGCGACTATATCGTTGGTAAAATCTCCGAATTCGAAAAGGCGTTCGACGTTGCTGGAATTCCGCTCAAAAAGGATATCCCCTATTTTGTCGGAGCAGGTCTCAAAAAAGTCAGCGATTGGCTTGGGCACAGAGCATTTATGCCTGAGTTTTTTGGGCCGTTTGTAGACCAGCTCTATGCTGCGGACAGAGCATCGTCCTTTGATTATCTCGGCTTGGATTATTATGATCCCTTCTCAGCCCACATGTTTCGTCATCCTGTTTGGTGGGATCACGAATTCAAGGATAGATCGCTTAGGAGTTGGCTGATGAACAGTGTCACCAGCAAGTGGTGGGACTGGCGGGTGTTGCCGAGCGGAATGCGCTTCTTCTGCGACTATTACAGCCGGGATTTCGGCAATCGGCCTGTCCTGATTGCTGAGAACGGAATGGCGGTCCGGCGTCGCGTCGACAACAAGAATACCTTGCGGCGAGATCGGATGACCCGCAGCCATTTCTTGCGCGTCCATGTGGATGAGATCATTAAAATCGCGCGATCCGATATTCCTCTCATTGGCTATCTGCACTGGTCGTTGTTCGACAACTATGAATGGGGAACATTTACGCCGAGATTTGGGCTCTATTCGATTAACTACGCCCAAGACAATGAGCGCCTCGTCGAAGATCAGATCGGTGATCGTCCGTCCGAAACGTACGCGCGTTTGATCGAGAATGCTCGCGAGCAGTTGCGCATTGCAGCCGCCGCAGAAGCCGAGGAGAGCTGATAGCCAGCTTTCTCATGGCCGCGCCAGAAATGCGCTTGAGGTGCCGATATTCGTCGGGCTAGCCAGAACAGCTTGGAAAGCGGATCGAGCTGACAACTGCACCTAATTGATTTGAGTGCGCTCGTGGGCGAGCTTCTGGCCTGCGACAATCAATCCGCGCACAATAAGTGTCATGACGACCGAATCCTCCAGAGATAGGCCAAACGTCATTATCTTCCCTCCGTTGATCCCGCTTTTGGTTCTGGTGGTCGGCATTCTCCTTAATTCTCTTGCGCCTTTGCATCTGCTCGCCCGTATTCCGTTCGCGGGAAGGATCGTGGTAGGCGCCGTAGGTTTCGTTGTCGGCACCGGATTGGTGGTCGGTGCCAATCGGATTTTTCAGCGTGTTGGCACGAACACGCGGCCGTCACAGCCTGCGTTGGCGCTCGCAACGACCGGCGTCTACACCAGAACGAGAAATCCGATGTATGTCGGTGGCAGCCTGGCACTCGTTGGCGTCGGAATCTGTTTCGCTCTCGACTGGGTCATCCTGCTTCTTGTGCTGAGCCTGCCTCTTTTGCATTACGGTATTGTATTGCGCGAGGAGCGCTATCTGGAGCGCAAGTTCGGCGATGCGTACCTGCGCTATAGGACGCAGGTTCCACGATATGGGTGGCGGATTTAACAAGGAGCCATTGCGGGATTCAGCCGACCGACGAGGATGGTGCTGGCTCGAGATGGAACCTCTGCCGAAGCCGTCCGAGTTGGAATTGCCCTTTTCGAAGATTGACTTCCCGAACCTCTAAACGATCCGACTCAATCTGAACCGCCAAAGCCCCAAAGTATGGGACAAATCCCCCTGTATTGATGACGACACGGGATCCCACTTTCCATACCCCAGGGTAATGAGTGTGTCCCAGAATGATGAACTTGGCGTTCGGCCGGAAGGCTTTCGCTAGATCGACGGCCAAATGCGGCAATTCATACCAGGCCTTGGCGATCATGAATGGGCGCCAGGGAGGCCAGAGCTGTCGTATAAAGTGGCGGAAACCGGGTAAACGTCTACCGGTGAGGGGGCGTTCGATCATTTGCAGCTCGATCGATGTGCGTTTCGTCGCCAGAAGCCGCTTTTCAAAATCTCCGTAGTCGTCTGCTCCCAGTCCATCGAGGATTTGCTGGTGCTTCTTCAGATAGTGATGTGCTTCATGGCTCCAAGGGGCGACGGCGAGGAAGAGAATATCGCCGTGGGTGATAAGCACAGATCCCCCGCGCAAATCAAGGTGGTTTGTGCCGGACACAGTCGGGTCATGGTTACCATTGATAAAGAAAGCGTTCCGGGAGGCGTGGTGGCAGGCGCGTGCGAGGTCTGCAGCTAGCCGGCGGCCAATCAATCGATCTTCTGGTGTTCGCATCTCCGCGGTGTCGCCATTGAATACGACGGAGCCCGGTCCACGTAATAAGGCCGCGAGCTGCTCAGTATTTCTGATGAGAGAGGCTCGGTGGCCGAGATGCAGATCCGAGAGAATGAGGATCGGTTCCGTTGGAGTGAAACTCATCAAATCGCCCCGATCCTTTCATAAAATTGCTGCACCAGCCCTAGCGACTTCGCGTTGGGAAATACGCCGGGCTCCATCTGGTTCATGACGTATGCAAATGCGATCTCGTTCTTTGGGTCACAAAACCCAAGACTGCCGCCGGATCCAGGCTGTCCGAACGCACTCGATTCCGGACCGAAAATCATGCGAATCTTGGCGCTCTCTTTGAGCGGATCTTTCATGAAACCCACACCGAATGCGGTTTCGACCTTTAAAACCTCATCTCTCCCTGAACAGACTGTTTCAGAAATCTGTCGAATCGTCTCCATAGACAAAATATCGCCGGCGTAGAGCGCTTCATAGAATCGGGCGAGTGCCTCGGCGGTACCAATTCCGCCCAGAGACGGAATCGAATGCTGACGCACCTTCAAATCGTTCATCTGCGAGGGAACATGAAGTCCGGATGGCGTCGAAAACGCTCTCCGAGTCAGTGAACCGGGGTCCGAAAGTGCCGCATAAAACGATCGTTCCGAACTTGGAGCGGGCGGTCGCCGCGGTGCGAAAATCGGTGCGACATCCTTAGCAATTGGTTCCGGAACCCCAATCCAGAGTTTCAGAGCAAGGGGATCTCCGAATACCGTTCTGAAATAACTCCCCAAAGTGGTGCCTCCGGTTATTCGTCGGATCAATTCATCCAGGAGAAATCCATAGGTCCGTGGATGATAACCGTGGGCGTCACCCGGGTTCCAGAATGGCGCTTGCCGTGCCAATTGATCGGTGACGGCATTGTGATCAAGAATGGATGCCGAAGCATCCCGAAGCGCGGGTTGGCCGGCTTGATGCGTAAGAATATGCAGGAGCGTTGTATCGCTCTTTCCGCTCGATCCGTACTCGGGCCAGATATCAACGGTTTTCCGATTCAGTTTGATTTCGTGCGTCATCGCCGCATGAATCAGGCAAGCGGACGCGAGCCCTTTTGTGGCGGACCAGATCAAGACAGGCGTCTCTTTCGTCCAGGGAATCGTCTTTTCCCGGTCGATAAATCCGCCGGACAGGCTCAAAATCTCTTCGCCTCTGTGCCGAATACTGGCCGATGCTCCGAGTTCGCCCAATTGTCGGAAATTCTCGGCGAAGCGGTCACTCAGGCCTTGGAGATCCATGTTCGCTAAAATTCGTCCCTGATCAGTTTCAAGTCCGGGTCGCTCTTCGCCAGTTCCCGGAATGATTTATCCAGCCGAAAACTGGCGTGCAGGTAGACTTTGGCTTGCTCGAGATTCCCAAGTATGGCGTCGTAACAGGCCAAGTTGTAATAATACACCGCTTCATCGAGAAGACATGCGGGTCCATCAAGAAGAGTTTGTTTAGCTTCCGCGGTTCTCCCGAATTCGTGTAGGCAGAATGCTGCATGAACGTAGCCGTACGGTTCGTCGGCGTGGATCGAGCAGATTCGCAGGCTAAGCGCCAGGGCCTTTTTCCACTCTTGTTTGCGAAGCAGGATATCGACCCTCATTCGCAGGACGACGAATTGATCCTGAAACTCGACACCCAGCTGATCCAGTTGCTCGAGCGCGTCGTCGAACATCCCGAGCTCAGAGTAGCCTTCTGCCATGCGAACCATCTGATCGAAACTCATCCCCCGTAAGAAATCACCGTTTGAGGCGGAATGATCAAACCAAATCATGTCAACAGAAGGCCGCAAGGAGGTGATCCTTACGGCCTTCTCGAGGATTTCTGGGCAGATCGATGTGACAAGCCCATCATCCGTCTCGGATTTGGTGCGCTAATGTGGCGGGAGTTCTCTCGGAATGACGCTCAGTTCGACCATTTCGACGCCTCGAATGACTTTCAGCGTCGATTGGATCCCAATTTCTCTGCCCAAAAGCACACGATGCAGATCGTCGATGGTCGATATGATCGCGTCCCTGAACGCAATGATGATGTCTCTCTCCTGAAGTCCGCTCTGGCGAGCAGGACCATCTGGTTCGATTCCGGCTACCAGAACCCCCTGATTATTTACCAGCTTGTGGTGCCTGACTAACCTCGGGTGGATCGTTGTGTTCTGACCGGCTAAACCGAGATAGCTACGGCGAATTTTACCATCCCTTATCAGCCATCCGGCGACGAGTTGTGCGGTGTTGGCGGCGATTGCAAAGCAAAGCCCTTGAGCCGGCAAAATCACTGCAGTGTTTACTCCAATTACCTTGCCCACGGAGTTAACAAGCGGACCACCGGAGTTCCCAGGATTTAACGCGGCGTCAGTTTGAATAATATCATCCAACAAGCGCCCAGATTGCCCTCTCATCGATCGGCCAAGGGCGCTTACAACACCCGCCGTGAGAGTCTGCTGAAAACCGTATGGGCTGCCGATTGCAATGGCAATCTGGCCTACGCGCAGCTTTTTCGAATCGGCGAAAGGCAGAAATGGCAGCTGCGAAGCATCAATACGTACCACTGCCAGATCCGTATCAGGGTCGTCTCCGACCAAGGTTGCGCTGAATGTCCTGGCATCGTGCAGAGTCACTTCGATGGACTGCGCACCGTGAACAACATGGCTGTTCGTCAAAATGAAACCGTCCGGAGCAATAAGAAATCCGGTTCCCCCTCCTTCGCCTCGTCTGCCGAGTGCAGGGTTCTTCACCTGGATGTTAACGACCGCGGGAGCGACATTTGCTGCGACTCCACTGACCGTCTCCGAATAGGCATCGAGTAATTGACCGTCATTTAGAGCGGCCTGACCTGGAACAGCTGAGGTCCCGGGGTTATTCAGCAGGACCGGAGTCCAAGCGGGTTGAAATTCAGAAAGCATAAAGAGCTCCTTTCAAACAAAATAAAACAGGAACTAATGTAACTATATTAATTACAAATCAAGTGGTTCGTTTCATCCGCGACTGCAGATCCTGCAGAACATCAGCCAGCGTTATCTTTTCCAATTCGCGTGCCAGCGCGCGGTTCGCCCGATTTTGCAGCCGACCCATTACAACACCAATATTTCGTCCAACCGGGCAGTCCACGGACGGCTTGTTTGGATGAGTCGAAAATAAGTCCCCTCGATCCACTGCGTTGTGAATCTCGCGTAAGGTCACCTTTTCCGCCTTCCGTTTCAGCGCCGCGCCTCCGCGCGGACCTCGATTTGTCGAAATCAGCCCCGCTTCCTGGAGGTCAATTAATAGCCGTCGAATGACAACCGGATTCGTGTTAACCGTTTTCGCCAGGCGCGAGGAAGGACAACATTCGTCCTTGTCCCAAGCGAGCACCGCCATCACGTGCACTGCAAATGCAAATCGGCAGTTCTGCATGGTCGTAATGTAACAAATCTAATTACTATTTCCAATTCGACCCTATAAATCCTCAATGGTTCGCCGGTGATGATGAAGTCGCCGTCCCGGCCGGAGATGGTAACGGCAGCGGCGTTGCGGATGCGGATACTGACGGTGACGCCGAAGCTGAAGATGAGGCCGAGGCTGAAGGGGACGCGCTTGGCGACGGTTTAGCTAGATTGTCTTGCCACAAAAACAACTCACCGCTGTATCCGCCAATCTCATTGAGTAGAGCGGAACAACGGTCGTGCAGTTTCTGCAGATCTGGGGGACCGGGCGGCTCTTCTGCTGAACCGGGAAAGACCACGTAAGTAATGTTGAGATCGCTTGATGGCCGATTATAGGCGTTGGATCGAGGGTCGATTTCTTTGCAGATCCGAAGCGACGCTTCTCCGATCTTGTAGGAGGGACCTGCATCGCCCACAAGTGCCGGGAATATTTTGCCTTGGAAAATGACTACGGCGAAATCTCCGAGCTTTGGCTCAAAAGGGTGCGTCGGCTGTCGGAACATAAAGCCCGGCAATACAATGAAGGGATCTGCTTTTGAGATGAGGAAACTATACTTCTTTAAATCATTTATCTCGCGTTGAACCTCTTCTATCTGGTCTTTCAGTACGCGCTTTCTATCCGGAGTCGTCGTCTTGGCCTCAGACTCGGTCTGCAGCTGTTTCAAGTGCTCCTCTCGTTCCGGAACAAACTGGCTCGCGGTGTTCGTTCTTTTTGGCCACCGGTAGCTTGTGTATGGTTGAAAGTTCGCGGTGGTGCCGTCGATATCGGACGACCGATCAGCGTCAGATCCATCACCGTTGACGTCCATGTCGCTTTGGATCAGGAGTGCTTTGCGACTCGTCTTAGGGTCCTGAATTTCCAGGATCGTGTTGCAATCGAAGAAATTATGCCGGGAAACGACCTGTTCAAGCCTGGTAAGGTTTCGATTCAGCGAGTCGATTTTCAGCTGGTAAAGCCCGTGGTAAAAGTTCGAGATTTTCGCGCTGGGAATTTCGTCCTTCAATCCCGATAGAGTGGAACTGATCATCGGATCGGCCACGCTCAGCTGTTCAATGGTTTGTGCAGCTTGCGGAATGCGCACGTCGACATTCAGTTCCAGCGTGTAGGCATCCGGTGTTCGCCTTTCGAGGACGGCCAGCGCCCCCTCGGTTGTCACCACACGCGAGTGGATTTCGAGTCCGTTGAACAGCTTTGCGGTCTCCAATTTGGAGTAAGGAACGTAGGTCTCCGGCAATGGAGTTGGCGTTGGACTCGGAGTGGGAGAGGGAGTTGGCGTCGGCGTTGGGGTCGGTTCCGGAGTAGGGGGTCGAGGTCCTGGGCAAGCCGTCAGCAGCAGCGCCAGAACCGTAGCGGCCCAAACTCGAACCGGGAAGTGCCGAAGCGAGTCAGTGCACATAACCGTGGCTAGTGTCCTGTCCTCGAAATAGCATGAACACTATCGGGCGTGCCAGCCGATTGCCGTCAGCACGATGCAAATCAGGCTCAGGACGATCATCGGGATCGCCGGCATCGGCTTTTTATTTGCGGCGTACGAGCGCCCGAAATGCGCCAGCAGCAGGATAGAGACAACGAGTGCAAGAATAGAGCTGAACAGACCCGGATAAAGCAGGCCGGCAAGAATGAGCAGCGCTCCGCTTATTCCGCCGGCGATGAGCGACGCTTTGCTCTTGGCACGAGCATAGCCCATTGCTCCTCCGAGGATCGCGACCAATCCGAAAACAAAGTAAAAGGCTTGAGTGACCATTCGCTCGGAACTAAACGGTGCCTGAGACCTCGTAATCAGGCTTCGTAGACGATTTAGCGGACGCTGACAGACGAGCCGCGTGGGCGTTCAGGAGGAGGCGCTTGATGAACATCGGGACAAATGCGATACCCGCCATCACGAGCTGAATCGGTGTTCCCGGAATCACTCGCGCCCTGTCTCGGACGACCGCCTCCAATCCGCGGCGTACGACCTCCTGGACTGGCACCGTAAAGAAATCTCGCGCCTGAGAAGCCGACACGGTCTGCGTCCCTCGATCGGCGATATCCAGAAATTCAGTCGGAACCGGGCCTGGGCAAAGCGCCGTGACGGAGATATTTTCGCCGCGGAGTTCGGCTCGCAGCGATTCGCTGAAGCTGGTTACATAAGCCTTTGTGGCTGCATAAACCGCCAAATGAGCGACAGGCATCAGGCCTGCAATGGAGCTGACATTGAGAATAGCGCCGCAACCGGACTTACGCATGCTGGGCAGAATTCGGTAGGTCAGATAGGTTAGGGATTCGACATTAACCTCGAGCATGGAACTGACGCGATCCCAATCGCTATCGATAAAGGCGCCGTGGTCGCCTAACCCTGCATTGTTCACAAGCAGATCCACCGAGAGACCACTTTCACCCAACCAGTTGCAGAACTTTTCGAGAGACGCGTGATCGCGCAGATCCAGTTGCCGGGAGAAGATATCCAGGGAGGGGTTGATAATCTTTAACTCCAATTCCAGTGCTTCGAGTCGATCATTCCGGCGTGCCACCAGAATCATCGTGCTCACCGCTGGAGCCAATTGCCGGGCGAACTCACGTCCGATCCCAGCCGATGCGCCAGTGATCAAGACCGTGCAGTCGGCGAAAAAGCTTATACTCATTCTTTAATCTCCTAAGCTTTCTCTGGGGGAGAGTCAATGAGCTGCCGGGTCGAGATGTGTCATACCGGCTTGTTTCCGACTGAAAGAATCGTTACTGTAGATCCAATGCAGCTCAGCCTGGGAGAGATGACAGTCATCGGTAGCGAGCTAGCTCTGCGTTGGTCGGATGGAGCAGAGACCTATATACCTCTCGAAATTCTGCGGAAACGGTGTCCCTGCGCGCAATGTGCGGGCGAGACGGATCTCCTGGGTAATTCGTACAAGGGCGAAAACCAAAGCTTTCGCCAAACAAGTTTCCAATTGAAGCGGTGCGCCATGGTAGGTGGGTATGGGATTCAACCGGAATGGATGGATGGACACGGATCCGGAATTTATTCTTTTAGTTATTTGAGGTCTCTTGAGTCCGATGCAGCATGACACCGCGGATCAAATCGTTTCTGTTAACCAGTTTTTTTGTCGTCGCATCGATCGCCGCGGTCGCAACGCACTTCTGGCGCGAACGGGTTGAAGCGGAGTTTGATCCAAAGCCTCTTTATGGAGTGATTTCCGCGCAGTTCGATGCATGCCGTTCGGATGATTTTGGTAAAGCGTACGACGAGGCATCCAGCGAAGTCCAAGAACGATTCACCCTTGTGCAGTATGTCTCGAAGATACGAACGGAGTACGCTCGGATCTCGCAACTTCAAACGCTGCAGTTCGGTTCGACATCATTAGATAATCACCGTGCGATGGTCGAAGTCTATTTTATGGGAGCTCAGGGTCAGGTCACTCCGGCGCTCTTTACGATGATCCAGGAAAGCGGAATCTGGCGTATTGAGAACTTTGAAGTCTTCGAAACCTGGCCTGTCGATCGCCGCTTGGCCGGTTTCACCGTGTAGGGGTGTCTGCCGCTTCCTATAATCCTATTCCTACTCGTACTCCGCATTCGGACAGCGAATCGCAGACAGGCTGAAAAGCAATACTGGCTGCAATCGAGCACGATCATCCAAACCAGCTCCGAACTCCGAATTCCAAACGCTCAAACCAACTCGAGCGCTCGTTCCATCACCGTCGCTGTTTTTTCGAGATCCTCGTCGGTGTGCTTCAGGCACAGAAAGCCCGTTTCGAACTGCGAAGGTGCGAAGTACACGCCCCCTTCGCGGCAGGAGTGAAAGAATTTCCGAAATGCGCTCAGGTCCGATTGCATCGCGTCCGCAAAACATGAGACCGGATTCTCCGTGAAGAACAGACAAAACATCGAGCCTAACCGGTGAAATTGATAGCGCTTGCCTCGCTTGGTGAGTATGTCACGGATCGCAATTTCCATCTGATTTCCAAGACGCTCGAGCTCCGTCCATCCGTCTAACCTTTCGAGCTCTCGCAATTGACTGAGTCCGGCGGCCATCGCGACCGGATTCCCAGAAAGTGTACCGGCCTGGTAGACAGGGCCTTCTGGAGATAAGAACGCCATGATGTCACCTCGTCCACCAAAAGCTCCGATCGGCAAGCCGCCGCCGATCACCTTGCCCATGGCCGTCAGGTCTGGCTTAATTGCGGCCAACTGCTGGTATCCCCCTTTTGCGACTCGGAACCCGGTCATCACTTCATCGAAAATCAGAAGCGCTCCGTATCGCGTGCAAAGAGTTCTTAGCGCCTCGTAAAATCCGGCCTTCGGAAGATAAAGTCCGGCATTAGCCGGCACAGCCTCTACGATGACCGCCGCTATCTCTTCCCCGTATTTCTGGAATGTCTCGCCGAGGATTTCCTCGTCGTTGAACGGGATCGCTATGGTTAGAGCCGCGAATTCCGGAGGGATCCCCGCACTGTCTGGGCTCCCATGTGTGAGCGCGCCGCTCCCTGCTTTGACAAGCAATGAATCCACGTGACCGTGGTAGCATCCTTCAAATTTTACGATTAATTTCCGGTTCGTGTATCCGCGCGCCAGGCGAATACAGGACATCGTGGCTTCCGTACCGCTATTGACCATCCGGACCTTTTCAACGGAGGGCACCCACGAGCAGATCAATCGAGCCATATCGACTTCCAGCGGATTTGGGATTCCGAAGCTAAGACCACTCTTCGCCGTCTCGCGCACCGCCTCCACGACTACTTCCGGAGCGTGACCCAGAATCGCCGGACCCCATGTGCCAACGTAATCAATATATTCTCGTCCTTCGACGTCCCAGATTTTTGACCCTTTAGCTCTCGAAACGAAAAACGGCTCCCCACCGACGTTCCGGAACGCGCGAACAGGAGAATTGACGCCGCCCGGAATGTACCGTTTGGCCTCGGCAAACAGCGAGGAATTGGTCATGCGTCAAATGTAGGATAGGCTTCCAGCCTGTCCACTTCTGAGGAAAAAGTGGACCCGAAATCGGGTAGGGCTCTTAGCTGCGCCGGCCGATCCGCAGCATCGCGGTGACCAGTGGCCGGGCCACTTCTGCGGGAGCTATGGCGATGGCGGCAGTGAAGCGGCTGGCAAAAAGGTTGCGCAGTGGCTCATTGTCTCCGAACAGCGACGGGCCAAAGGCGGCGATAAAGAAGCCCGTGATATCGGCGGCAAAGATCGCGGGGTCACCGGTCTGCTGCCAACGCAGCATCGCGGCGTTCGGTGTCTCCGCTATTATCAGCTCCTCAAGTGCCAACGCCGGCAGCTCACCATTATCGAATGGCGCCGTGAACTCGTCGCGCCTGCGCGGTCGCGATGGAATTGTCATGCCGGCATAGACGTCAGCGCTGAGCTTGCCATCGGCAACGAGCGATTTTAGCACGCCGTTCGCCACATCCATCATCGGCTCTAGGCCCGTCGAACCGGTTTCGTCCACGGCGCCTGTCAGCAGCACGAGCTGACCGCCCGGTATCAGCTCCGCGGCACGGTGAGCGAGGAAATTGTGCCAATCCGCAGCTGCCACTTCCGCTAGCGCCTTTGCCTCGTCCGGCGCCGCGCAAACCGGCCAGATGTGCTCGCGTAACGCCAGCGGCAAAGCGCTCATCCAGTGGAGGGCGAAAGCCGACCAGCCGAAGGTGAGGCTGTTCGCCGGCAGCAGCCGCTCATAGAAGGAATGGCCGATGGCGGAAGCAAAGACATGATCCCTGCTCCGCCGGTAGCTCTCCGCTGCGGTTTCTAAGAGTACGAACAGAGAGGTGAAGTCGCAATGGGGCAGGTCGGTATGTACCACCATGATGTCCTGGCTCCGTCCGGTGCGTTCGGTCAGCCGATCCAGGGCGAACGCCACTTGGCGCATCGAATTGTGACCCTGTGAGGAGCCGAAGTCCGCAATGGTGAGGGAACCCGGTGAGATTGTCACCGCGTTGAGAGCCCGTCCCAGCACCTCGTCAGCTTCTTCCGCGGCTCGCGCCTGCAGTTCCGAATGCTCGTTGTAGTAGCCGCGGCCTTGCATGACGGGTTCTCGCATCCGTGCTCCTTCCGATCCGGGCGATGCTAGCCTCGTCAGCCCGTTCGGTCAACCGATCGCATTCCGACAACCGCCAGCGTATTAACTCTTCTGTGTGTTTAAAAAAGGGACCGTAGATTCTCGGATCTCAAGGCTGCAATGAACTTCGCTTTGCAGAGTAGGCGAACGGTCCTCATTGAGCCGGGCCATAAGCATTGCCCAGGCTTGATCCGCGAAGTCATCGGTGGGTTGGCGCAGAGTCGAAATAAAAGGCTTCAGCGCGGTGAACCATTCGGAATCGTCGAACGCCAACAATGAAACGTCTTTCGGCACTTCCAGGCCAGCTTCACGAAGGGTTTGGAGCGCCGCAATCGTCATCGTTTGAGTCACGGCAAAAATGGCAGAAGGCCGATTATTACTCTTCAAAACCGGCAAGAGCACCTGGCGTGCATCTTCAGCCTCATTCCTTCCAGCGACGAGAACGTTTTCATATCCCGAAAGATCTGCATCTGACAGGGCTGCTCGGTAACCCTCAGTCCGTTCTCGAACATTTCGAAGGCTTGGATCGCTTGTGAGCAGTAAGATGTGACGGTGACCTAAAGAGATAAGGTGGCGAGTCCCTTCTCTTGCTGCCTCCAGGTTGTCGAGCAAGACATGGTCGAAACGGGTGTCTTGTGCGACACGGTCTAAGAGGACGGCTGGGATGCCGCTTTGCCACACGTCCTCGAGCATCGGGGAGTCGTCTCGACAGGGCATAACGATCAGACCGTCGATTTTTCGCCGGATTAGCGCATGAACTCTCTCTCGCTCCCAAGCGAGGTCTTCTTGGCTGTCTGTCAGGATGAGTTGATAATCCGTAAATGCGGCGCGTTTTGCGAGTCGGCGGACAATAGCTGGGAAAAGTCCCGTGGTGATGTCGGGAACGATCACACCAATTGTGCGGGAGCGCCGCTCGCGCAAGCTCGCAGCCAGCGAATTAGGACTGTATTGAAGCGCCGCAATTGCGTCTTGGACGCGTTTTTCCAGTTCGGGTCCCACGTAGCGTGTACTTCGCAATACGTTCGAGACCGTAGCGATGGACACTCGCGCGGCTTTGGCCACGTCCTGGATAGTCGCTCGGCGCTCACCTGTTGGATTTTTGCTCCTAGTTCGCACCGGTCGAATTTCGCTAAAAAAGCGAAAATTCGCAACGGTTTTTAAAAAAACTTTTATTTATGTTTTGACATTCTTTTTATTTAAACGATTTACTGACTCGAGAATTCGTGGAATTTCGCGCTCCCGACTGTAGGGATTTGACACAGATATTCGGTCTAACACTTTCGCGAAACAGTGATGGAACCTGAACTGAGCGACTGCCTTGAAAAACGGACACAGTATCCAAAACAATACGATTAGCACCCAACTCGAGAGCACTACCTTGGGAACGATGGATGGAAAATCCTTACGCGATTACATGCGTCAGCGTTTCTCTAGCCTGACAGCGCTAGAAACGCGGGTCATTTCTGTGCTCTTAAGCCAATGCAATATCGACGAGACAACCTTGATCAAGGTTGTCGCCGATGAGACACACGTATCCAAAGCGATGTTGGTAAAAATTGCCAAAAAGCTCGGATTTGGTGGATTCCGTTCTTTGCGGGCAGCTCTTTCTGAGCATAATCGACGTCCTTTATTAATAGCGCGCCAGGAGTTGGACGGACAGCATGCGATTTCCACCTTCGCAGAGAAAGCGCGGGACGCATCGCTAAATGCACTGGAGAAAGTTTTTTCGCTAGTTTCTTTCGAAGATCTGGAGCAGGCCTCTCAATGGCTCCTGGCGGCGCGACAACGGGACTTCTACGGTTCTGGCGGCTCCGCTCACGTCGCTAGGGACGCTGCCTACAAGTTCCTTCGAATCGGGATTCGAGCCTCTACATTCGATGATGGCTCGATGATGCTGATGTCGGCCTCGTTATTACAGAAAGGAGACGTCGCGATGGCATTTTCGTACTCGGGCCAAACGTCGGTAATCTTAACAGCAATACGACAGGCCCGCAAAAACGGGGCGCGTGTAATAGCGATAACCAATAGCCCGCACTCCAGCCTAGTCCAAGAGGCGCACATCTCGTTGTGTGCAACAGGCGAAGACTCGCCATTAACAGGCGAGCATGGGGCTGCACGTTTGGCCCAATTGGGGCTTCTAGACGCATTGTTCATGGCTGTTGCACGAGGCGACCCTACCGCAACCGAGGCTAATTTGAGTCGAACGATGTCTGCGACACGTATCCAGCGGAACGCTTAGCCATGTTCGCAATAATAGCATTCACGCTCCATGCAAATTTCGGAGAGTTTCTCTTAAGTGCGCACGGTCGGCCAAAGTGTGCAACAGAGGTCCGTGGGGCGCGAACTCAACGACGCTGACACTGGCGACCGGACAGCCCAGCCGATAACGGAATCGCCCCACGTCGATGCCGAGGAGTGCGCACAGCAGAATCCGAATTGTTGCCTTATGCGAAACCAGGAGGATGCTACCGTCTCCAAAGCCAGCTCTGATTTCATCGACCACTTTCAAGGCCCGTTGTGCTACCACTTCAGCTGTCTCACCGCCTGGCGGCGCATTCCATCCTGGGTCTGCCTCCCATCGCAAGTAGTCGCCATAAAAACTTTCCATGGCTTCGCGTCGGGAAAGGCCTTCCCAATCACCATAAGAGATTTCCTTAAGACCGTCTCGCAATTCGGCCTTGAGGCCAAGAGACTCGCAAACCGGCCGGGCGGTGGCGATCGTCCGGCGCAAACCACTGCAAAAAACAGCGCGGAAGCGCACTTCCCGGTAGGCAGCGGCAAAATCTGCGGCCATCTGCTCTCCTTCGGCGGTTAACTCAGGGTCAGTTGCTGAGCCGCTTAAA
>CAVZKG010000008.1:0-54262 GCA_963775805.1 uncultured Verrucomicrobiae bacterium
TAGCCCCAATATTTCATAGGCCGATCCAAAGGTGGGCTCAATTTTTGACTAACTGGCCGATTAAGAGTCACTTCCGTCGGGTGCGCCGCGGCGTCGGTCTTTAGCAGTCTGCTTTTGGGACGGCAGCGGGATTTCGGAGGGTTGGGTGGCCCTTTGAGTGGCTTGGACTTGGGGCAGTTGGTTTCGGACCAGGTGTAATTCGCCGCGATCCAGCAGTTCCCACTGCACTTCTTCCCCGGCTTCCAAACCGATCGCCGCCGCCAAGGGCAAGGGAAAATAGACATAGAGCCGCGCCTGCTGATTCTTGGAGCGGATGGCTTGTATTTTAAGTGGATATTTTGTTTGCATAAATTGTAAAGCTAGCCTATAGACTATCTATCGTGGTGACAGCTTCTCCCCAGTTTCCTTGCGACTTTCAGCCTCTGCTCTTCAATTCTCTGGGTTCGCGCCCAGTCGTTACAGACTTCTCCGCAGGGCACCTCAGCAGCGATGGCGGCATGCTCTTGTTGCGTCAGATCGATGAGGGTCTGGGGATTTCTCGCTCTCTGGCCGGGTGCTTTAGCGATCTGCGCAACCCACTCTTGATCGAACACTCCGTGCGCGAACTGATTGCTCAGCGTTTGCTGGGTCTGGCCGCTGGCTACGAGGATCTCAATGATCATAATCTTTTGCGACTCGATCCTCTCTTTGCCGTGGTGGTTGGTAAAGAGGATCCTCTGGCAACTGGGCGTGCTCCCCAGGACCAAGGCAAGGCGCTGGCCAGCGCTTCGACCCTCAACCGGCTGGAACTCGGCAACAATAAAAAAACACGTTGCCATAAGATCAGTGGCAACCACGAGGCGATCGAGGACACCCTTTTGGGCAAGGGGGTGAGTTGTTTGCCCAAACATAGCAAAGAGGTTGTCATCGACCTGGATGCCAGTGACGATCCACTCCACGGCCACCAGGAAGGACGTTTCTTTCACGGCTTCTATGGCTGCTACTGCTATCTGCCGCTCTTTGCCTTTGTCGGCTCGGTTCCGCTCTGGGCCGAGCTGCGCACCAGCGACGGGGATGCGGCCCGAGGGGCGGTCGAGGCGCTCCAGAAAATCGTTCCGACGATCCGTAAACGTTGCCCCAAAGCGCAGATCATTGTCCGGGCCGATAGCGGCTTTTGTCGCGAGGAAATCATGGCCTGGTGCGAGGCTCAAGAACCAAAGGTCTATTATTGTCTGGGGCTGGCTCGCAACAGCCGGCTTCGGGAATTGTTGGAGGTTAAATTCGCCCGGGTCCGCGAGTCGGCCATTTTATGTGGCGGAGTGGCGCGCGGCTTTACAGAGTTCCAATATCAAACCCTCAAAAGTTGGACTCTCAGTCGCCGGGTGATCGGCAAAGCGGAGGTCTTAGGGGACAAAGACAATCCGCGCTTTATCGTCACTAACCTGAGCGCCGAAGGTTTTGACGATGACCAGCAGTCCCCTGATCGATTCTGCGCCCAAAAGTGTTATGAAGACTTTTACTGCGCGCGCGGCAACATGGAAAACCAGATCAAGCAGCAGTATTTGGATCTGGACGCCGATCGCACCAGCACCCACTGGATGGCCAGTAATCAGTTACGGTTGTGGTTCAGCGCTTTTGCTCTGTTGCTCTTCCAGAGACTGCGCACTTTGGGCTTGCAGGGCACCGAACTGGCTCATGCGACTGCCGGCACGATCCGGCAACGATTGTTAAAGGTTGGCGCCATGGTCACGGTCAGCACCCGCCGGGTTTACATTCGGCTCGCTTCGGCATTTCCGCTTCAGCACGTCTTCGCACAGGCACATCGTGCTCTGGCAGGGTTGGTACCCCAAGACGGTTAAATTCACCACCTCGCCAACTTCACCACTCCCAACGGGTCGCCACTGGCCGCCCAGAAGGCGGAGCCTGCCGGAATCGATCGAAATTCGGGGCTCCCACGACGCCACAGCCGGCGGGAATGTCGCTCCGATCAACTTCTGGAGCGAATCAGACTATGAGCTAGCTTTATGGCTAGCTCATAGAGGGTCTTAAAGCCCCTGCCACATCTTAAGATTTTACTATCGGGACGGGTTATGAAATATGCGGGTTAGTCTGGCTCCCCGGCCCCAAAGGATCTGTCATCCGGCCGAATGATCAAAACTCGAAAACGATGCAAAATGCGGGTTAGCAGTCCCATGGGCCTCATGGGCCCCATACACCTCATAGAGGTTGAGAGCTAACTGAACAGTATTTGAGGGGCTAAGAAGCTGCCCCACGATGCCCAAAGTGGCATGTACGCGCTTCCTTCGGCCGATGACGGCGCAGCTGATCTACGCGAAGTAGCAGCACGGCGAGCCCGGCTCCCGCGCACGGGCCAATCCAGTAAATCCACCAACCTGGCCAATTCCATGCCACCAGTTCCGGCCCAAACGAACGTGCCGGATTTGCGCTTGCGCCGGATAGGGGCGCTTCCAGCCATGTCAATAGAGCGAATAGCGGAGGATTGACCAATGGAGTGAAGGGCTGCGTGGCCTTGTGTGCCGCGAAGACGAAGATAAGAATAACCAGCAGGAACGTGCAGATTGCTTCGCCGACAACGGGAATCCAGTTCGGCAGACCCCTCTCCGGCAGAGAGGCCGCCCAGTTATCGCTGGCTCCGATTGTACCCCAGAGCAGAAGTGCAAACGACCCGAACGCGGCTCCAGTCAGTTGCGAGACGACGTAGCAACCCGCGTCGCGCCAGCGAAGCTTGCCTTCCAACCAGAATGCGAATGTCACAGCAGGATTGATGTGAGCACCGCTCATCTTGCCGATGGGGGAGAAGGCGATTGCAGCTCCGATAGATCCAAATAGAAAGCCCGTAATCAGACGGCGTGCACCGGGAGAGATTGGAAGGGAAGCAAGGGCAGCTCCCTTGCCCCACATGAGAACTACGAGCGAAAGCCCTGCAAAAACCAGGAGTGCAGTTCCGACCAGCTCGGCCGCATACATTCGCGGATGTAGCTTATCAAAAGGATGAGGACATCCATGAAGCGGCCGATCTACTTTCACCGCAGCCGCCTGGACCGCCTGTTCGATTTTCTCCCCGTTCATATCAGTTGCCCTCAGCCCACATACTGCAAGAGAGCTGCGAGTCAAGCGAGGGCTCAAACGAAGCGTTTCCGCGCCGTACGACACCTAACCGGAATGACGATGCCAATGAAACTGGATATTCGCCGACACGCCGGAACGCCCACACTCCGACACCGCCTCCATCCGGTTCTCCAGCTCCATTCGCGCAACTGCGACGAGAATGCGGCCGCGAATCAATCGCGCACAGCCGGGTTTGAGTTGGAGAGCCCCAATTGCGCTTCCTGATCACTCCGGTCTTGAGATGGTCTGTTTCCCGGTCTCTATTGCCTTACCCGGTTTATTTCCGCCCTCCCCTATGCGTATCCTAAAGATTGAAGAAAGAACCGCGGCAATCAGTTCGCCGATTGCAAACGCATACATCGATTTCTCAAAGATGACCTGCTCCGTGGTTGCGGTCGTCACGGATGTGATCCGCGATGGAAAACGGGTCGTAGGCTACGGATTTAATTCGAACGGCCGCTACGGCCAGGGATCCTTAATTCGTGAACGCTTTCGCAGCCGTGTTCTCGAGGCAAGTCCCGAATCGCTTCTGGATGAGAAGGAAGAGAATTTCGATCCGGCGAGGATTTGGGCCTGTATGATGCGAAATGAAAAGCCGGGAGGCCATGGCGAGCGGTCAGTGGCTGTCGGGACCATTGATATGGCCGTTTGGGATGCAGTCGCAAAAATCGCTGGCAAACCACTGTTTCGGTTGCTGGCGGAACGCTACGGAAATGGCGTCGCGGATCCAAAAATATTTGTGTATGCAGCCGGCGGATACTACAGCCCCGGCAAAGGACTCGAGGACTTGCAGCGCGAGATGCGGGGCTATCTGGATCGCGGCTACACCGTCGTAAAGATGAAGATTGGCGGAGCTTCACTTGGAGAAGACCAACGGCGCATCGAAGCGGTTTTGAACGAACTTGGAACCGGTCAGCAACTGGCGGTTGACGCGAATGGTCGATTCGACAGGGAGACTGCCGTTGCCTATGCGAAAATGCTCAGCCAGTATCCCCTATTTTGGTACGAAGAGCCTGGCGATCCCCTGGATTACGAACTCCAGGCGGAGTTGGCGAAACACTATTCTGGGCCGATGGCCACCGGAGAGGATCTGTTTTCGATGCAGGATGCACGGAATTTGATCCGTTACGGAGGGATGCGTCCGGACCGGGATTGGCTGCAATTTGACTGCGCACTTAGTTACGGACTAGTCGAGTATCTGCGAACGCTTCAGATGCTCAAAGAGTATGGCTGGTCGAGTCGGCGTTGCATTCCTCATGGAGGACATCAGATGTCACTGAACATCGCTGCCGGTCTCAGTCTGGGCGGTAACGAATCGTATCCGGATCTATTCCAACCGTACGGAGGATTTCCGGACGGAGTTCGTGTCGAAGGAGGGTACGTGACACTTCCCGATTTGGTAGGTATCGGGTTCGAAGGAAAATCCGATCTTTATCGCGAGATGCGCGCCGTTGCGGATTGAGAACTCACCACAGACACCGAGACACGGAGGAGGACGCAGAGGATTCGATTCACCACAAGGCGCAAAGGGCGCAGAGTTTCGGATTTTTCAGGTCTTGCTGTCCGGACTGGATCGATATCGCGTTGAACACGCCGCAGGACGTAGACATGGGGAGAAACGCCAGAACGTTCGAGAATTGAAAGTATAATAGGCGTCTCGCCTGTCCATTCCCGGGAAGGGTTCACCAAAGAGACACAGCGCGGCGGCCCGTCCGGCGACATCTAAAAATCCGAACATCTGGGTACTGTGCGCTCTGTAGTTAATCCTTCCCTGCAAGCCAGTGGGCTCGCCACATTGCTTACATCCGGTAAATTCTTGCCTCCCAGGGTTCCAGATGGGCGCTGGCCGGATCGGTTTTGCTGTCGCTTATGTTCGACAGTATCAACGTTCCGGGTTTCGAGTCGGGTTCTAGTGAGAAGGGGACAACGGTTCCTGAAAAATTCAAAGCGACCAAGTATTTATCCGTACCCAACGTGCGCGTGTAAGAGAACAGGAGAGGGTGATTTGGATCGAGGTCTTCAAAGTCGCCATAAATGAGCGCCGGTGCTTTCTTGCGGAGATCGATCAGTTGCCGGTAATAGGAATAGACGGAATTTGGGTCATTGAATTGCTGTTCGGCATTGATCGTCCTGTAGTTGGGATTCACTCCAAACCATGGTTTAGCGGCCAGTGTGAAACCACCATTGGCCGAAGCATTCCATTGCATCGGCGTACGGCTATGGTCGCGGCTTGTTCGCCCAAGATGAAAAAGATAATCCTCGGCGCTGACGCGTTTGGTGAGTACTTCTGCTTTCCAAGCGTTCTTAACCTCGATGTCGTCGAATTCTTCAATTCGCTTGAAAGGGTAATTAGTCATTCCCAGTTCATCTCCTTGATAGACGAACACAGTGCCTTTCATCGTGAATAACATTGTCGCCAGCAGCTTCGCAGAGGGGACCCTATAATCTGGGGAGTCGTCGCCGAAGCTGGAAACCGGGCGCGGATTATCGTGGTTGGATAGAAAGACGCTGTTCCAGCAGTTCACATCCAAGGCTTTTTCGAAGCGCGCGTAGATTGCCTTAAGTTCTGGGAGGGTCCATGGAATCCAGCGCCATCCCCGGCGGTTAAGTCGCACGACATCGAAATGAAAAATCATGTTCAGTTCTTCACGTCGCTCATCTACGAACATCGGCGTCTCGTCGAGTGTCACCCCGAGCGCTTCGCCCACGGTCATTATGTCGTATTTCGCCAACACCTCTCGATTCATCTCCTGCAGGTATTCGTGGAGTCGCGGTCCCGAAGCGTAGATATACTCAGGATGCGCCTCACATTCCTTTGGGTAATCCGGAAAGCTTTGATCCTTCGAGATAAATGGGATCACATCCATGCGGAAACCGTCGACCCCTTTATCCAACCAGAATTTCATAAGGTTATAGACTTCTTCACGAACTTTCGGATTATCCCAATTCAAGTCGGGTTGTTTCTCGGCGAACAAATGAAGGTAGTACTCGCCTCTTTCTGGATCCTTTTTCCAGGCTGATCCTGAGAATAATGAAACCCAGTTATTCGGTTCTTTGCCGTTTAGTTCCGGGCGCCAGAGATAATAGTCGCTGTACGGTCCGTTCTTTGATTTTCGGCTTTCCGCGAACCAGACATGTTCGTCGCTGGTGTGATTCGCGACGAGGTCGAGAATCAGTCTCATGCCGCGCTCTTTGATTCCCTTTAGCAGTTGATCGAAATCGGCCATCGTGCCGAATTCGGCCATGACTTTTCGATAGTCACGGATGTCATAACCGTTGTCTGCGTTCGGAGAATCGTAATGCGGACTTAGCCAGAGAACGTCCACCCCTAAACGCTGAATGTAATCAAGTTCCGAAGTGATCCCGTTGAGATCCCCGATGCCGTCGCCGTTCGAGTCTTTGAACGAACGTGGATAGATCTGGTAAACAACGGCTTCTTTCCACCATTTCCGCCTGTAACCGTTGGTGGTCGTTTCGGTGGCTAGGTCTTGTTGCATATCGCGAGAAGTGAATTTTCTAGTTAAGTACCAGTCTTGAACAAACCAATCTCAGGCTCGCTCATCGTCGTGAGCGGAATTATTCGTCGCCTTCGTAGGCGTCCAAAGATGCCGAGCGGATCAGCCTTGTTTCCGGTGATCGCACCAGCCATTTCCCGCTGTCTGGATAATAGCAAGTCTCCCCGATCGGGTTATCCGCAACGATCAGGACTACCAAATCCGCTGAAACATTGTTGGTGAGTTGATGCGGTTCGCCCGGTTTGAAGAGAAATGCGTCGCCTTGTGCGATAGCGGTCGACCCTTCTGAATCGCGAGCAATGCCGGTCCCGGAAATCACATGATAAAATTCCCACTGCGCGCTGTGCGAGTGGTAGGGGCACATGCTTTTCCCTGGGAGAATGCGGCAAATTTCGATGTCGAACGGGTGCCGCTCGTTGAGATCGGTGGATTTGGGTTTGCGACCGAGCGCGATGGAGAGTTCTCGGCTTGAGGACCCGAATTTTCCGCCCGGCGATACGGAGAGCTCTTCCTCGAGATCGTTTGCGTTAACCTTAAGCATGCGAATTTTGGTAAGACTGAATCGATGGATCCAACGGGAAAACTGGGTCCATTGGACTACGATTCGTTCCGGCTGAAAAGCGGTTTTTGAGAGTGATGTGGAATTCAATCGACCCCTCGGGAGCGATACACGGTGTGGCTCTCCTCACCGAAGCTGGACTCTTATTCGTCCGTCGCGCCTAATCACCCGGTGCGACGATCAACTCGACATTGGCCTCGGCAAGGGCACGCACCAGATCAGACGGCGGCGCTTCGTCTGTCACCAGGACTTGAACGCGCCCGAGTTGAGCGATATGCGCGAAGGAATTGTGACCGAACTTTGAAGCGTCGGCGACGACGATCGTTCGACGCGCTGAGCAGATCATCGCTAGGATCATGGCGCATTCCTCGAGCACAGTCGTTGTCAAACCTTCTTTGATTGTAACGCCTCCCACGCCGATGACGGCGGAGTCGACACTGATACTGCCGGCTGATACGAATCCGACCGGACCGACGGTCACCTGCGCCTCTCCTTTGTATTCACCACCCAGAATATAGACATTGCTGTAGCAATCCGGAGGGAGCGTTGCGGGGATTCCAAGATTGTTCGTAACAACGGTCAAATTGCGTCGATCGGCCAACTCAGCGGCAAACAACTTTGTTGTCGACCCTCCGTTGATCAAAAGCGTCTCCCCATCGCCGATCAGCCGGCTTGCCGCTCGAGCGATACGGCGTTTTGCGGAGACCCGCGTGGCCATTCTCTGGGTGAAGGTCGAATCCTGATGTACCAGGCTGTCCATTGCGACGGCCCCTCCATGTGTCCTTGTCAGAAGACCTTGGCCGGCGAGGAGGTCCAGGTCCCGGCGTACGGTGTCACCGGATACGTTGAACTGATTCGCGAGCTCGTTGACGGTCATCTGGCCGCGCGCACGAATCAACGCGACCAGGTCGAGGTGTCGCTTGGCGGGCAGCACGGTTTCGCGGATTGAATCGTCAGAAGTCGGCATACTCTATTCTTCGGTCTGCGCCGACTTTTGCATGTTTATATTCAAAACGCACGGATAATAACCTTGACTTCGCAAATATCTGCACATATTCGAATACAAATATGCATAGAAACGCATCCCCCAGAAATGGATTTCAGCAGGAATCTGGCGCGTCGTCGCGGTCGGAACCGGTTTCTGTTGTCGAAAAGGAGGTCGTCCGCGAGCGCCAAAGCGGCGTAGAAGGTATCGACAGACGCGATTTTATAAAGCGAACCGGGTTGGCTGTAGCAGGGTTAACGGCCGCTTCCAGTTTTCTATCGTCGACAAGAACAGGATTCGCTGCCGGTTCCAAACCGGCCGAAATCACGTTTTCCAGCGCCAAATTTTTTGGCAAAGAGACGATTGCTGAGGTTGTTGAGGCTTATAACGCCTCGCAAGACAAGATCCACGTGACCTACAAGGAACTGCCTCCGCCCAGTTCTTCAACGGAGGTGCATCAGGGACTGGTCCAGCAGCTTGCCAGGCGCAACGGCGTTCCGGATGTATTCACCCAGGATATCATTTGGATTGCGGAATTTGCCGCGGCGAAATGGGCGCTTTCACTGGACGAGTATTTCAACGCGGACGCGATGAAGGAATATTTTCCGGGGGTAGTTGAAGCTTGTCGATGGCAGGGCAAGTTGACGGCGCTCCCATGGTTCATCGATTCGGGGATGCTCTATTACCGGAAAGATTTGCTTGAGGGAATAGGGGCGAAACCTCCCGAATCTTGGGACTCTCTGATTGATAGCGCTAAGAAACTGACTTCCTCCGGCAAAGCGAAGTTTGGGTTTCTCTGGCAAGCGAAGCAGGCGGAAGTGCTCGTTTGCGATCTCGTTTCATTTATTGGATCCAACGACGGCGCGATTCTGCAACCGGACGGAAAGACGGTGTCTGTGGCGAGTGATGCAGCGGTGGAGGCAGTGCAGTTGATGCACGATTTGATCAAGAAATATCAAATCACACCGGAGGACGTATTGAGTTGGGATGAAGAACCCTCTCGGGGTCCATTTACGTCCGGAGATGCGGGGTTTCTGCGAAATTGGTCCTACGTATGGAAGATTTCCCAAAGCAAAGATGATTCTAGCGTAGTCGATAAGGTCGGCGTGGCGCCCTTGCCTCATTTCGAGGGCAAGAAGAGCGCCGCCTGCCTTGGTGGCTATCAATATGGCGTTAACGCTTCGAGCAAGAATAAGGAAGCGGCGATCGAATTTGTTCGTTGGATGTCCTCTCCGGAGACTCAACTTCGTTTCGCGACACAATTGGGTCTCTGTCCGACGCGAGCCGCCGTGCTTGATGATCCGAAGATAGCGCAGGAGCAGCCGTTTATGCAGTCACTCAAGTCAGTCTTTATAGGCGCTATCGGACGTCCGGTTACGCCGAAATATCCGCAAGTGACGCTCGTCCTGCAGTCAGCGGTTTCAAGTGCGCTAACCAGTGGCGACGTCAAATCCGCTCTCAAGAATGCCGCGGAAAAAATAGAGGCAATTGTGAAGACTTAGGGGATGTCAGAGCCGCGCACGATGGCTGCATTTCAAGGCCGGGGAGGGGTCCGTCGGACGCTCCGCATTGGAGCGAGACGTTTTGGACCGATGCTGCTCCTGATTCCGGCCTTGGTATCGGTCGGCGCTATCTCAGTTTACCCGGTGTTTCTCGGACTCTGGCTTTCGTTTAGGGACACCTCCCTGGCATCGCCTGATGATAATTTTATCGGTTTCGGCAATTATCGTGAGCTCGTTACGGACAGCCAGTTTTGGGGTGCGTGGATTCACACGATGCAGTTTACCTGCTTGTCGACTCTCTTTGAGACAATCATCGGATTGCTCATTGCGTTGGTGTTGTGTGAAAAATTCAGAGGGAGAGGATTGGTGCGTGCGGCAATGTTAGTGCCATGGGCAATTCCAACGGTTGTGACTTCAAGGATGTTCGGATGGTTATTTGATGGTCAGAACGGCATTGTGAACTATCTGTTGCGCAGCACCTTTATCATCCGTCACAATGTGGACTGGTATGGGTCGACCGATTTTGCACTTTCGACGATTATCGTCGCGGATGTCTGGAAAACGACACCATTCATGGCGTTATTGCTCCTGGCTGGATTGCAATCAATTCCTGAGTCATTGTCCGAGGCATCGGTAATTGATGGGGCCGGCGCATGGCAGCGGTTCTGGTATGTACGGCTGCCTCTATTGACGCCGACACTTCTGATTGCGGCAATGTTCCGCGCATTGGATGCATTCAGGATCTTCGATCTGGTCTATGTATTAACTGGTGGAGGCCCTGCCGATTCGACGGAGGTACTCTCGACGTTCACGTACAAACACCTATTCTCTGCGCTGCAGGTTGGGTACGGGTCGAGTCTATCGACGATGATGTTCGTCACTGAAATCGCAATCGCCGCGGGGTTCAGCTGGTTCCTATTTCGAAGAATGCGAGAGGTAGGGCAATGAACGCAGCCAGCGATCGCAGCCAGCCGTTACAATCTGAGTTCCGGTTCCCTTCGTTGCATCGCATATTTGTTTATGCTGTAGCGTTGTTAATCGTATGCTGGTCAGTCGGGCCATTTTTATGGCAGATGTTAACGTCGTTGCAGCCAGACAGAGAATTGTTAACACCAACGCCGCATCTGATTCCAAATCCAATTACGTTCGAACATTTTGTTAACATATTCACTGAGAAGAATTTTCATCGTTATTTAATTAACTCAGCGATAGTAACATTTTCCACGACGGCCTTCTGTCTAGCTTTTGGATCGATTGCAGCCTACGCGCTGGCGCGTCTGATCGTTCGTGGGCAATCCCGGATTCTCTGGTTCTTTCTTGCTGTGTCGATGTTCCCTCAGATTGCGATTGTTGCTCCCCTGTATGTTCTGGCGTCGACCATCGGTTGGCTAGATTCCTACCGGATGCTGATAGTTGTCTATGTTGCGTTAGGTCTTCCGTTAGTTATTTGGGTTTTATTCGGCTATTTCAAATCTATACCGAAGAGTCTCGACGAAGCTGCGCGGATCGACGGAGCAAAACCGATGCTCATATTTTTCAGGATCATCCTTCCGATCTCGCTACCGGCGGTTGTTACGACCGGTTTACTTTGCTTTATCGCGGCATGGAACGAGTTCATGTTCGCGCTCGCGTTTACTTCTGACATCAATCACCAGACGGTGCCTGTCGGCATCGCGAATTTCACCGGTGTTCACTACATTCCGTGGGGCGACATTGCTGCTGCCTCGGTTGTCGTAACTTTGCCTTTGGTGATTCTTGTCCTGATTTTTCAGCAACAGATTATTAACGGGCTGACAGGAGGAGCGTTAAAGGAGTGACACCGAGAGATTGGGTAGGGACCTACACACAGGTTTTGCAAGCACTCCCTGAGCATGTCAGGGACGCAAGAACAACATTATGCGGGCTGTCTACATTTGTCGACGCGTACGTTCGTTTGCACGAAGCGGCCCCGCTTTTTGACTCGTCCAGAGGAGCCTGTGAAGGGGCACTACGGCAAGAGCTGCTTAGGAGGGCAACCGCTGGAGTGGGTGGAGAATTTTATATTGAATGGCCAGAGGGCGGTGCGTGGATCGAAAAGAATCTACCGATCTTGCGGTGGGGTGTTGGTGGAACCGGCGCGCAAGCGGCGCAAACGCTGGCTGTCATCGGCGCACCCGCCCTTATGAGTCTGGAAGACCGCGGCCGGCGGCAACTCTCGGTCCTTCATCCTGACATTAGCGTTGGCGTAAAGGATGGCGTTCGGAGGGTCGGAGAGATTCCATCGACGGAACGGACCAAGCCGGCCCATTACATTTTTGAGTTCACGGCAGGCACTGAGATTGGCTCCACAGTCCTAAAACGCTCGAGCCGAACGATTGTTCGATTTGGTGGAGAGCGTCTCGACAATGACCCGGATTTTATCCGGGAGAGTATCACCACTGCCGGGGATGCCGGCGCGGGGATCTTATCCGGCATGAACGAGATCAAGCATGAATACATTAACGAATCACTGGATCAGACCGTCTTGCTTGCGCGCGCCTGGAAAAACCGGGGCCTCAAATATATCCATATGGAGGTTGGCGACTACGAGACGGATGAAGCCAGAAAACGGGTGCTGAATGTATTAGGTGGAGTCATCAGTTCTCTTGGGATGAGCTATTCGGAGCTCTGTTCCATTCTGCCTGGCGAAGGGAAAACTGTCGAGAAAACCTATGCGCTGGCTGAAGAACTGGATCTGTGCCGGTTGTGCGTCCATTCGGACACCTGGGCGCTCTGCGTGACGAAAGAGGATCCAGAGCGTGAATTTGAAGCTCTTTTGTGCGGCTCTCTTTTGGCGTCGATCCGAGCGGAGCGAGGAATACCATCCAGGCCTGTCGTTCTGCCTCGGGATGTGAAATTTCATGATCCTGAATGGAGGAGCTTCTCGACGGTCGGTGATCGATCCGTTGTCAGCTGTGCGACTCCATACATTGAGCGTCCAGCTGGAACGGTCGGCCTTGGCGACACCTTTCTGGCCGGGACACTGCTCGTTCTTGGCGGCGCGACCCGCGCAAATCAACCAGATGAAACACAAATATTCCCATGAATACACACATAGACATTGATCCAGGCAAACTGCGAAGCCTTCAGCGCGTTACTACGGAAGACGGCTTTTTCCTGATATGCGCGTTGGACCATCTATCGGACTTTCAGGAATTGCTGGACCCTGATCCGAAGACGGTCGACTATCGGCGAACGGGCGAAGCCAAAGTCGAATTGATTCACCAGCTATGGCCTCAATGCAGCGCTTTTCTCCTGGATGCCCGATATGGATTAGCTCAAGCGATCGCTTCCGGTGCGCTTCCTGGTTCCGTTGGATTGATGGCCAGTATCGAGGATGAAGACTACAAACCTTCCACGGTTCATCGGAAGACCAGGTTCCGTGAACATTGGAGTGTTAAACAGATGAAGCTGCTAGGGATCGATGTCTGCAAACTGCTTTGGTTCTATCGGCCTGACAGTCTTGTTGCCGAACACCAACGCGAGGTGGTAAAATCGTTAGTGCAGGAATGCGGAGAATATTCAATTCCTCTCGTAGTTGAACCGATTTGGTTTCCCCTCGAAGGAGAAGACACGAAGAGCGAAGCGTGGAGAGAACGGCGAGTGGATGGGATTCTCGAAAGCGCCTCTGAAGCAAACTCTTTGGGAGTCGACATCCTCAAAGTCGAGTTCCCGGGCTATGTCGATACAGCGGAGGGAAGAGCGAAAGCGCAAGAGGCCTGCGAGAAACTGGATGCGGCAGTGACCGTGCCCTGGATGCTCTTATCCGCGGGGGTTGGTTACGAGGCGTTCAAGACCCAGGTTGAAATAGCCTGTCGAGCAGGTGGATCCGGATTCATGGCCGGTCGATCGATCTGGCGTGACGCCGCGGCCACTCATGATCCGGAAAAAAGAGTTTCGGCGGCAGCGGACGCACTTAGGCGTCTGTCCGAACTGGCAGCCTTGACTCGCCAGTTTGGCAAACCGTTCATGCCGCGCCTTGCAGGCAAGGAATTGGCTCAGGCGTTTCCGGAGTTTTGGTATTCCGAGTGGCATCGTTGAAAGTCGCGGTCGGTGGTCCAACCTGATGTTTCCGGAAAGAATCGTCTGCCTCAGCGCTGAATCCGCGGACATTTGTGAACGACTCGGTGCAGCTGACCGAGTCGTTGCTGTGAGTGCCTTTGCGCCGAAAACATTGAGGCGAAAAATTGTCGGTGGATATTCGACTACCAATTTGGCTGAATTGCTCGCCGTTGAACCTGATCTCGTGATCACCTTTTCAGATGTTCAGGCTCACATTTCCGCGGATCTCATTCGTAACCACTGCACGGTACTCGCAACGAATCAGCGGTCGCTATCCGACATCAGTCGAGCGATTTTGTTGATCGGCCGGGCCATTGGTTGCTCTTCTGCGGCCGAGGCATTGACAGCCGATTTCGAACGGCAACTGCAATTCTTTCGCAGCGACAATCAAAAGAAACCTCGAGTCTATTTCGAAGAGTGGGATGAACCCCTTATCACTGGTATCGGTTGGGTCAGCGAGGCGATTGCACTTGTGGGCGGAATCGACATATTCGCTCGAAATGATGCGAAATCCTCCCGGGAACGCGAAATCGCTCCGAGTGCCGTGTGCGAGGCGGATCCGGAAATCATTTTCGCGAGCTGGTGTGGAAAGCGTGTGGACCTGAAAAAACTCGCAGCCCGGCCTGGCTGGGGCGTGATCTCTGCAATCCAAAACAATCAGGTTCATACCATCGACTCGGCGGATATTCTTCAACCTGGACCCGCGATCGTTGCGGGCGTTGAACAGATTTCGAATGTGATCCAACGTTGGGTGTCTCTATTCTATTAACTTTTGCGTCGAGAGTCTCTTTCGGATGGTTATAGTCTCTTTGTGACCTGCATCCCTTTTTCTCTCCCTGCGCATGGACCTGTATCAACACGTTAGAGTTGTTGTCTCGATATTGGTTGGGTTCGGGTTGACCCATTTGCTTCGCGGCTTGGCAGGGATTGTCCAGCATCCTCGCAAAGAACCGGTTTACTGGGTGCACCTCGTCTGGGCTTGGTTCATGTTCTTCTACATCATCACCTACTGGTGGTGGGAATTCCGCTTGGAAAACATCCCGAAATGGACTCTGCCACTTTACGGGTTTGTTATTACTTACGGAGTACTTCTCTACTTGCTGTGCGCGCTGCTGTTTCCGGATGATCTCTCGGATTACGATGGTTTTCGCGGTTACTTTTATTCACGCAGGGGGTGGTTTTTCGGAGTTTTAGCCGCGCTCTGGGTGGTCGATTTTTTCGATACCATCATCAAAGGGCCTGACCGGCTTCAGGCATTCGGCGTCGAATATGAAGTGAGAGCCGTGGTGTACATCGTCTGTTGCCTGGTCGCGATGAAAACGAAGAATGCAGTGTTTCATGCCTGCTTTGCGGTCATCGGATCTGTCTACGAACTCTCCTATTTTCTCCGGCAGTTTTTCACGGTTGGGTGAGCGGCAACTCTTTTTGAGTGGCCGGCGGTATTGTGCGAGGAGAAAAGTGGCCTAGATTGAGTTCATGAAAGGCAAAATCCGGACAACCGGCTTGATCGCACTTCTTGCCGTTTCGACCGCACTGGGTCTGACCCAACGGGTCCAAGCGGCAAACGTCATAGGGCAGAACGTGACGCAGGGTGCGTCTGAACCGGGATACTTCCAGGTACCGAACAATCACGCCGCGATGCATAACGCTGTTATTGAGGCGCGAAAAACCGTCCGACAATTTATCAAAGCCCTAAAACATCCGGCGGCGGGGCAGAGAGATTTTGAGGTGAAAAAAGCATTTACCGAAGGGGGCCAGACCGAGCACATCTGGATCTCGGATCTGCAGATCGTTGGAGACCATCTGCAGGGGCGGGTCGACAACCAGCCGCGAAAAATAACCGGGGTTAAGTTAGGTCAGGTTGTCACGGTCTATCCGAAAGAGATTACGGACTGGCTCTATGTCGATAACGGAAACCTGGTTGGTGGTTACACCGTTCGCGTTCATTACAGCGAGCTTTCTCCTAAGGAAAAACAGGAGTTCGACCGCGAAGCGGATTTTAAAATTGGAAATCAATAAGGCCTCGAGAACTTTGAGAGACGAACAATGAAAGTGGCTCAAAAATTTTTGTTCTCGGGCTTTGCGGCATTGGCCCTGCTTTTAAGCGGGTGCGCCGGCGATGTTTGGGTTTCAGGACCGTACGAAGGACCGGGGTACGGCGCATATTACGGATATCATCATTTCTACGGACGAAGTTTCGGGGCTCGCCATTTCGTCGTCGGTCATGGCCACGGCGGAGGCGGATACCATGGAGGCTATCACGGCTCATCCGGGCACGGAGGGCATCATTAGCGCCAAAATATCATGAGCGAAAGTGCTCATGAGAGTTCCGCGCTTCCCGTTTGGCCTTCGAAATTTCCCGGAGACAGACGATAGTAGCCCGGCGTTTCAACGCCGGGTTAGCCATTTAATTTGCAGCGTCCCGCAGGGACGCCTGAACATCGCGTGATTGACGAACAGTGCCTGAAATTGATCGCACGGTAGTTTTAAACGATGGATCGCCGAAGAAATATCTGATATCGAAAGCTTATGGGCGACCCTCGAGAAAGCGGGCGTTAAGTGTCGATGGGATGAGCCTTTGGACGATATGCGACGGTTCCATAGTCGCGATCCATGGGGTAACCGATTGGAATTCACCGAGTCGACAGCGAAGGAATTAAAGTGAGTCGTAGCCACCCGGAAATGGGGTTGGAATCTGCCGACCAATTTGATCGCTTGACACCGGAGGATAGACTTCCAGTCTGTGCATCTAATAGCTATACGCTTCATCCAATATTACCAAACCTATAGCCGTTCCAATATAGGCGTTATATCGACAATCGGGACGTTTTGCCGAATTCTTTCGCTCATAGACCGGGAAGTTTTTTATTACAGACGCTGTAGCAGCTGTCATTGTTTGGCAGGAGTTCGACAAGTTTCCCGCTGTGTGACGGGATTACCTGTGAGATGTTCATCCGTAGCAATCAAAACGGCTCGGCTCCGACATTGACTTCGGTAGCACGATCACGTTAAGAGTGTTACCTTAACGCTGCACTGCGGCCGCCACCAGTGCCGTGCAAAGACAATCCCGCGTGCCCCAAACCATGATCGACAACTCGCCAGATGGTTTTAAGCAACGCGCGCTCGGCATGTGCGTTCTGCTTGCGATTGTCAACATAGGTGCGTGGATCTTCGCGTTTTTGGCTTTTCACGATAAACCTGCGCTCCTGGGAACGGCTTTCCTTGCGTACACTTTTGGGCTGCGCCACGCCGTCGATGCAGATCATATCGCCGCGATCGACAATGTGACCCGCAAACTGATGCAGGAGAAAAAGCGGCCGGTAACGGTCGGTTTCTTTTTCTCGCTCGGCCATTCGACGATCGTCGTCGTTGCGTCGCTGATCGTTTACAGCGTCGCAGTGGCCGCGGAGAATCAGTTCGACACGATTAGAGAGATCGGAGGGATCATTGGCACATCCGTTTCATCCCTCTTTCTGATTGGAATCGCGTTGATGAACATCGTTATTCTGCGCGGTATCTGGCGCACATTCAATGAGGTGCGCAGAGGGGGGACCTGCATCGATCAGAGCCCTGAGAATCTGATGGGGGGCGGCGTAATGGCTCGGTTATTCCGACCGCTTTTTAAAGTGCTTTCCCGGCCTTGGCACATGTACCCGGTTGGATTTTTGTTTGGCCTGGGATTTGATACTGCGACCGAAGTCGCGCTTTTGGGAATTTCGGCTGCGGCTGCGGTAAAGGGGTTGTCCGTTGGCGCAATGGCGGTGTTTCCAATTCTTTTCACCGCGGGTATGACATTAGTTGACACTGCGGACGGAATCCTAATGGTGGGAGCTTACGGTTGGGCGTTTATCAAGCCGATCCGCAAACTCTATTACAACCTCACGATTACGTTCGTTTCGGTGATCGTTGCGTTGATCGTGGGGGGAATTGAAGCCGGAGGCCTCGTGAAGGATCAACTCAACCTGAGCGGAGGCGTTTGGGATTTTATTGGAAGCTTGAACGACAACTTTGGGACGCTTGGATTCGTGATTGTCGGTGTATTTGTTGTGAGTTGGGCCGGATCGGTGATCATCTATCGTATCAAAGGGTTCGAAAGGCTCGATTCGATCACGCAGAGGATTGCCGAATCGTAGCGACGATTTCCGGCACAGCCCAAAAATTCTGCCATCGGAGCCTGCAAACGCAGGGCAGTCGTGCGGTTTTTTGACACCTATCAATAGCATCCCGCTGATGCAGATTGAAGGTTCCGCGGTGTCGATTTCTTCTACTTCAAATACACGTTCAGCGTCATACGCGCGAAATTCGTCTCGCAACTTGTATCCGCTGTTTGGTATCGATCCGACGCCGCGCCATTTGCGGTCACAAACCTCGAAGACAGAATTTACGAGGCTCTGTGCCACGGGGTTGCCTTCGCGCTTCACGACGCGCGGATACTCGTTTTGCACCTCCGCGGTTCCCGCTTCGAGCTGGCGAACGGTCATAAGCACTCCCTCGAGGATATCGAGTGGCTCGAAACCAGTGATGACAATGGGGACACGGTAACGCTCGGCTATCGGTTCGTATTCCTCATAGCCCATGACGGTGCAGACATGTCCCGGCCCGAGGAAGCCCTGAACTCGATTAAGCGGCGACTCCAGAATTGAGGCCATCGCCGGAGGCACCAGCACATGAGAGACAAGTACGCTGAAATTGGAGATCCCTTGTTTTTTAGCCTGCCAGACGGCCATCGCGTTACCGGGAGCCGTTGTTTCGAACCCGATCGCAAAAAAGACGATTTTCTTGTCAGGATTGGCCCGAGCAATTTTCAACGAATCGATCGGCGAATAGACGACGCGCACGTCCGCCCCGCGAGATTTCAGCACTAGCAGGTCGACCTTTGAACCGGGCACCCGAAGCATATCACCGAACGAACAGAAGATTACATCCGGCCGTTGTGCAATGGCGTGCGCCTTATCGATTCATACTCTGTTAGCAATCGTTCAATTGTTTGGTCCCACGTTGGGAATCCATGTTGCTGCTTGTACGCGTATAACCTCTCAAACACCTGGCGCTGCAAAGAAACCCACGCGCTGTTGGGATAATGGTGTTCCATCAATTCTTGCCAGATGCGTACTGGCATCGAATAGACGCATTCTTTCTCCCAGGGGATTTGCTGAACCTGCAGCCGTCCATCGGGTGCACCCTACAACAAATGAATCAAGCAATTGGGTGCACTAAATGCTCGCCCGAATCGGCTTGCCGTTGAGCCACGCCAGAATGTTCTCGACCGTGTCGCGGTAGAAGATTGCGTAGGTCTCTTTTGTTACAAAACCGATGTGCGGAGTGACAAGGAGCCGTTCCAATGTTCGAAATGGATGGGATTCGGGTAGTGGTTCTATCTCGAACACATCGATGGCCGCACCCGCGATTGAAGCGGACTGGAGCGCGTGGATCAGTGCGTGCTCATCCACTATTGGGCCCCGGGAAGTATTGACGAGATAACTCGTTGGCTTCATCCAGCCGAGTTCTGTTGGGCCGACGATTCCGGTCGTGCGAGGACTCAGAACGAGGTGAATCGTTACAAGATTTGCAGTCCGAAAGAGCGCCTCTTTGGACACAAGTTCTACACCGGCCTGTTTTGCAGCCTCCGATGTCAGATTCTGACTCCAAGCGACAGGTTTCATCCCAAAAGTGCGGGCCACCTGGGCGATCCGAGAACCGATTCTGCCGAGTCCGACGATGCCGATCGTTTTGCCTTCCAAACCTTCGCCCAGCGAGACTTGCCATCCACCAGCTCGGACAGATCCGAATTCGGCTGGAATACGACGCAACATGGCAAGGATAAGCGCCCACGTTAGCTCGACTGTGGCGTCCGAAGTGTATCCGGTGTGGCAAACAGGAATGCCCCGTTCAGCGGCGGCTGCGAGGTCGATGGAGGCGTTTCGGGAACCCGTCGAGCAGATTAGCTTCAATTTTGGCAATTGCTCCAGAATCGTACGGGTCAGCGGAGTTCGTTCCCGCATCACGCAGATCACGTCAAATGGCTTCAGCCGTTCGACGACCGCCTCGGGGTCATTGAGATGGTCGTGAAACAAAGTGATCTCAGCCTTTGAGCTTAAGACGGACCAGTCTGCGGAGTTGAGCGCGGCCGCTTGGTAATCGTCTAGGACTGCCACTTGAACCAATTTGTTGTTTGGCATCTGAGTCTACCTATTGCACCAGGTTAGGGGCCAGTACAGTAGCGTCGCAGACACTTTTACTTGCTTTATCGAATTGAAAGAGGATGGTGTCAGTCTGTTTGCACAAGTTCGAAGCGCGGTAGATCGTCAGGTGAGGTTTTCTCGATGGTGATTTTAAATCCGGTCAACGGAACGGCTCTGGAGCTGGCAAATCACTAGTAAGATAACAAGATGAAACTTTACGTTGGAAACCTATCCTTCGACTCAACCGAAACAGATCTTCAGGATCTTTTTGAGAAATACGGCACCGTAACAGAGACGCATGTCATTAGCGATCGGGAAACCGGGCGCTCGCGAGGATTCGGCTTTGTCACCATGGGCAGCAATTCGGAAGGAACTGCTGCGATTGCCGCGCTACACGGAAAACAAATCGGCGGCCGTACACTGACCGTGAACGAAGCCCGTCCGAAAGAAGACCGTCCTCGTGGTGGTGGCGGTGGGGGACGCGGTTCCTTTTCCGGATCGAGGCGCTAAACGCCTTTAGTCAACTTGCGCCGCGGGCCCGTGGGCCTGCGGACGCGATTTGGAGACGCCTCTTTCTTGCAGGCAACGAAGCCGCAAAGGCTGTCTCTATAGAATTTTTTTAATCCTAGATCCCGTTTCGCATGTCTACTGAGTCGGCCATTCCAGTCGAAGGAAAAATCGTTTCGATTCTACCAGGAACGATGTTTCGGGTGGAGTTGCCCAATAGTCAGGTGGTACTTGCACACATCTCCGGAAAGATGCGAAAGCGCTTTATCCGGCTTAACCTGGGTGACCGGGTAAAACTTGAAATGTCGCCATACGACCTTAGCAAGGCCCGTATTGTTTACCGGTTGGGTTAGTGCACCGAGCCCGAGACTGGTATATTGAAGGCGCTCCCAATAGTGCAACGGGTTCGCGGAATTGCCTCTCGTCTGAAAAGAGGAAATTCGATCTAATTAGCTTCCACAACTAAGTTGATTCATACAGAGTGTGCGTCCTGGTGGGGCCTGTGCTCAGCCTCAGAAGCTTAAATACGGCATGTTTTCACGAATCCCCTTCGAAAAAGTCAATTGGACCATCAGCTCGTTCTTGATCGGTACACTGTTTTTGACAGTGACCGCGGTTCCCGTCTATCTCTGGTTTTTCGGACTCAACGCATTTCAGGTCGGGCTGTTCCTGGTGATGTTCCTGGCGACCGGGTTTTCAATCACAGTTGGGTATCACCGGCTCTTCTCCCATCGGGCGTTTGAAGGGCACTGGCTCGTTAGACTCGGCGTGTTGATTTTTGGCGCGGCAGCTTTCGAGAACTCGGCTCTCCTCTGGTCTTGCGAACATCGGAGCCATCACAAGCACGTCGATCACGACGATGATCCTTACTGTATTTCCCAAGGGCTTTTCCATGCGCACATTGGATGGCTCCTATTCAAACTCGAGCCGGGACCTCCCTTCGACAACGTTTCGGATTTAAGAAAAGATCCCCTCGTGATGTGGCAGCATCGCCACGTCCAATTGATCGCTGTGCTGGTCTCCTTTGTTCTACCGGCCTTCATAGGGTATTTGGTCGGCGGCTGGATTTCCGCTCTTGGTGCGTTTCTAATCGGTGGCGTCGCCCGTGTCGTTGCCGTTCAACATTGTACGTTTTGCATCAACTCGCTCTGTCACTACCTCGGTGACCAACCTTACTCTACGAAATGCAGCGCGCGGGACTCCTGGTTGATGGCGATCGTGACGCTCGGTGAAGGGTATCACAACTACCATCACGAATTTCAGCACGATTACCGGAACGGAGTGAAAGCGTGGCACTTTGATCCAACGAAATGGATCATCTGGACATTGTCCAAATTCGGACTCGCCAAGACGCTTCGTCGTGTTCCGGAGGAGAAGATCGTTTTTGCCGAGTTGCGAGAGGCTCAACTCCAGCTCTCTACCAGCCTTTCAGACGGTCGCTTGAATGAGACAACCTCCTCCGCTATCGCCATGGCGCATCAACGGTTGTTGGACGTCGAAAAGAGCTGGTCTGGGCAACGGCAGCACGGGACTGCGGCCGACGACAAGATGATTCTGGCCATTCGGCGTGAAATTCGGCTGGCGTTCCAAGTGTTGCGTCGCACGAAAAGCCAGCAACGTCCGGCGATCGGTGTTCGGGTTGGCAATCTGTCTGATCCGGCGTAGCCAGAAAATGTCGCGACCCCAAGCGTTCGCGACACTTTCTGGGACTTGACTTGACGAAATCGTCAAGTACGGTCAGCGGCGTGGGACGCGGATTATCGACCAGGACCAGAATTGTTCAGAAAACGTTGGATCTTATGTGGCTCAACGGCTTCGGGTCCGTGACGGTCGATGCCATCTGTGCCAACGCGAATATCCAGAAGGGAAGCTTTTATCACTTTTTCAGGTCAAAACTGGATGTGGCAGCCGTAGCTCTGGAAACGCACTGGGAGTCAATTCAACCTGATCTCGATCGGATTTTCGGCGACCAGACCATTCCTCCGACTGAGCGAATCGTTCAATTTTTTAATGATGTCTATTGCCGTCAACTCGATCGAAGCCAACGGTTCGGTCAGGTCATGGGATGTCCGTTCGTGACACTCGGAACTGAAGTAATCAAACACGAAAGTGTCGTCAGCGTGAAGGCGAAGGAGTTGATGGCTCGGTACTGTCTTTATTTTGAGACCGCCCTAAAAGAGGCGCGGGCGAACGGTGATCTGCAAATCGAGGACGTCCGAGCAAAAGCCCTCGAAATCTATGGGTATTTAGTCGGCGGCTTGATACAGGCCAGAATAGCTAACGACGCCGAAATCCTGAGACAACTGTCGGGCGGTGTACGGCAAATCTTGGGGATCCCAAAATCTGCGGCGAGAAATTCGAACGTCAAGATGGCTGTCAATCAATGAGAAGCGAGGGCGGATTTCTGACTTTCGGAAGGAAATGAACACTGACAATTCCAATCAACTGATAGGGCGAAAACTGCATTACGCCTGGGTAGTTGCGGGAATCACATTTTTGACGTTGATCGTTACGGCGGCTGTCCGTGCGACTCCAAGCATTTTGATCGTTCCGTTGGAGCAGGAATTCGGCTGGTCACCGGCCACGGTTTCCTTTGCGATCTCGATTAACATTTTACTGTACGGGTTGATTGGTCCATTTGCTGCGGGCCTATTGAACCGCTACGGAGCGCGCAGAGTCATGCTTGGCTCTCTGGCTTTACTGGCAGGCGGTGTTGCCCTTACCACTCTTATCCGGTCGCCTGGACAACTGGTTTTGCTTTGGGGCGTTTTGGTCGGAATCGGGACCGGCATGACGGCGATCGTTCTCGGGGCAACGGTTGTTCATCGCTGGTTTCGCAAGCATCGAGGGTTGATGATTGGAGTCCTGACGGCCAGCACGGCAACCGGCCAACTATTGTTTCTTCCCGTTTTAGCGCACTTCGTTGAGAGCGGTGGATGGCGGGTTGCAGTCGGGGCCGTTGTCTGTGCGGTGTTATTTGCTCTGGTGGTCGTCTTCTTCTGGATGCGCAGCAAACCGGAGGAAATGGGGCTGAGACCGTATGGTGAATCGGTTCTCGAATCTGAGCCGGAGCATGCAAGCGGTACAGATCCTTTCCGCCAGGCGATCGGGGCTCTGCTGCGTGGAGTGAAGTCGACCGATTTTTGGCTTTTGTCTGGTAGTTTCTTCATTTGTGGAGCGAGCACGAACGGGCTGATTGGAACGCACTTGATTCCGGCATGCATGGATCACGGAATCCGCCAAACGGATGCTGCCGGACTGGTGGCAATGATGGGAATATTCGACCTGATTGGGACGACGCTGTCTGGATGGCTTTCCGATCGATTCAGCAACCGCTGGTTGCTCTGCATCTATTACGGTTTGCGCGGTGTTTCACTTCTGCTGCTGCCTCAATCGCTTGAGCCGGGCTCGCATTGGCTCCTGGTTTTTGCAGTGTTTTATGGGCTCGACTGGATCGCGACTGTGCCGCCGACCATCGCTTTGATCTCAAAGATTTTTGGCACGCGTGATGCCGGTCTGATGTTTGGATGGGTCGTTGCGGCGCATCAGGTCGGGGCTGCTGTGATCGCTTTCTTGGCAGGATTTATCCGAAGCATCGACGGGAGTTATAACTTTGCGTTTCAGCTTTCTGGTAGTGCGTGTATCGCCACGGCATTCGGAGTCTTATTGATCGGCCGAAGCCTGAGTACGGCCCGACCGCTGGCGGAAGCGACTCAGTGAAGGTGATCGACGTCACTGAAACGGAGTTGAGCTATCAATGTACAATTTTTTTGATCGATTGAGCTTTGGAGAGTTGAACCTGCCTTTGCATGTGAGTAAGTGACGGAGACCCCCAGGCAGTCCTCAAGAGAGGCGCTCAAATGCGTCATACATTTTCTTACGAGATCCGGAATCAACCTTCGGCGTTGCAAAGCCTTACCCGCGAGCTTGATTCGACCCTTTCTCACGAGACGATGGACTCCGAAACTCGCACGACGGTCCTGTTGGTAATAGACGAACTGGTATCAAATCTCTTAAAATATGGTTTCCAGCCGGGACCGGACCAACGATCGTACGTGAGGATCCAGGTGGACGATGACCGTCTGGAAATTGAACTGAAAGACAACGGGCGGCCATTTAATCCGTTGGTTCAGCCTAAACCGGATTTGGTCGGCAAGGGATTGCCGGATCGGTCGGTGGGTGGTTTGGGTGTTTATCTGGTTCTAAAGATGATGGATGAAACGGAGTATGAATGGATCGAGCCTTGGAACTGTTTGAAGTTAAGGAAAAATATTAAGGGGCGCTAAGATGATAACCGCGAAAACAGAATCCTACGCCGGCTGCAAAGTTTTATCCGTCGGTGGCCGAATCGATTTTGAATCAGCAATGGAATTTGAGCATCACGTAAACGCGATGATCAAGGAGGCATCGGATTATTACATTATCGAGCTATCACAGGTTGAGTTACTAAGTAGCGCGGGTCTGCGAGTAATGCTTTCGACTGCGAAACGCGTGGCACAACGAAACGCTTCACTGGCTCTAGCTGCGCCGAGCTCTGTTGTTCATCAGGTTTTCGAGATTTCTCATTTTAATCTGTTGTTTAAGATTTTCGCTTCAGTTCCCGAAGCAATTGCCGCGTTGAAAGGAACGATCACGACCACGGAGACGCCCGCGCATCGCGTGCCGGCACCGGTCGGCCCCGTCCGACGGGAATCGAAATTGCCGGATCCTGTTCCGGCCATTGCCAATCCGCACGAAGAGGAAACTCCGGACGTCGAACCTCCCTTGACGATCCCCCCAGCTATTTTGCGATCACCTGTCGATGCGCCGCCTGTTGCTGCTCCACCCCCTGTTTTGAACCGCTCTGAAGCCGTCGACCATTCGCCCGTTCCTCCGCCAATACCTGTTTCGCGACCGGCTGTTGACCTGTCCGCAGCGGAAGCTCCAACGGTAACGCCTCCACCGTTTCCGCCTCGCGAAATACCGGGATCCGGCAACCCGGCAAAACCTCAAGTTTCGACCGAGTCTAGCAACCGACCGATGCAACCGCCTCCGTTACCTCCGAAGCAATCGATCCCGGTCCAGGCGCCGCCTCGCCCGACGGGACCGGTGGCAAGGAGGGAGGCGAAATACCCGGCTCGCCTCGAGGTCCGCGCCGAGGGAACCAGTTATCCCTGCAAAGATGGCGACGTGATTGGGACGGAAGGAAAGCTGGCGCAACCGTTTTTCAGTCAGGTAACCAACTTGGCGCCACGCCATCTCTTAATCGGCCAACTGGATGGGCGCTGGTTCGTATTCACGCCGAAAAATGTGCAGCTCCCTTTTACACTGGATGGTGTGACGTTGCGAGGCGGCGAGCGGAAGATGCTGCAATACGTCGAGCATCAGGTCGAGTTCAGCGGGCACGTATTCGGGTTCAGGCTCGTTCCGGAGCAGGGAAAAGAGGGATTTTTCTCAAAGGTCTTTGGAAGGCAAAAGTAGGAATGTAGAAGGAAGAAGTTGGGCATGAGCTTCTTCATGCTTCTTTCTTGCTTCAGCCTTAAGCTATGGCGCTACGGCCCAGATCTCGACAGCTCGATTCTGATCCGCACGCTTGCTGTCCAGAAGGTCCGTGCTCCCCAACCCGACGCTGTGGATGACGTTTAGCAGGTTTGTCTTGTCTTTGAGCACTTTTGTGACATTGTCCGCGCGTTGTTGCGAGAGCGCGAGATTTGCCTTTGGGTCTCCTGCCGCGTCCGCATAGCCCGCAACGACGAAAACGACCGTGGGGTCGCTGATCGTATCCTGAACATCCTTTGATTTGATGCGCTTTACGAGATCATCCAACGCGGCCCGGCTCAAGTTGGTTTGACCCGTATCGAACCGAACGACGATCAAACGGTTCATCGAACGCGCCGTCTCCATCTTTTCGCTCAGTCTCTTTTTTTCTTCATCCGTGAACCGGGGCATCGCATTGATCCGCTTGAGTACATCTTCCCGCGTTGCATCCACCTGCGGTTTTGTCAGAGCGGCTGGGGATTGCTCCCGGCTACCGGCGTCATCCGTGGCTGCAGTGGAATTGTCGGTCGGCGGCGTTTGATTTGGAGTTGTGTTAGCGGGGGAGGGTTGAACTGCAGGAGTCGCGGCCGGTCCGATAACAGTTTTCTGCGTTTCCTGATCTACGGTTGGGGATGGGAGGGGGGGCGGCGTTTCCGCAGGCGGAGTGATAATGGCATCGGCCGGAGAAGCCGATTCAGCCGGCGTCGATACAGCAGCGCCAGGCGGAATGGCCGGAGTAGCTGATGGCTCCTGAACGACTCCCGGGCCTCCATTCTTGTCGTCTTGAGCCTCAATCACCTTTGGGCTGTTGTCAGTCTTTTGGAAGGCTAAATGAAGGATTTGATCCTTGAATGCGAATAATGCGACCCCTCCACCAACCAGGATTAGAAGCACAACTAACGCAACGACAATCAGAACAACTCTGGCTCCGCCGGGCTTCGCAGATTCAATAACCAGTGGTTGCCCACATTCTGGGCATTTTGAGTCGGCAGGAACCGGAATTTTTTCGCCAGTATAGGCAAAACTACAGCCGACCTTGTTTTTGCAGACGCCAAACTGAGGTTTCATAGGATCTTATCCACAACCGGATTCACATAACAGAAAAGTTTTCATCGTAACAGATTTCATTCGAGTCCCGTCATCATTAGCAATTGAGTCGATCGCGGAAAATCGAATACAACTGTTTGGAGAAAATGTGAGTAATAGTACCGAGTCAACTGAACCTTCGGAAAAACGAACCCTCGGTCGAGATTTGCGGCTTCTCGACTTGATCGTTGATAATATTGATGACTTGATCGCGGTGATCGATTCACAGGGGAAACGCGTTTGGAATAACACCGCGTACGCGCGCGTTCTGGGGTATTCCGTTGAGAGCCTTGCCGGGAGCAACTCACTCATCGAAGTCCATCCTGACGATTTGCCCAAGGTGCAGCAAGCACTCCGTGATTCGGTGAGAACGGGAAGCGGCCGTCGAATTGAATATCGGCTCCGACACCGATCCGGACATTATGTTTACCTTGAGTCCCAAGGCTGGATACTGCCCGCGAGCGAAGAACGGGGACAATTGCTTGTAGTGATATCGAGGGATATCTCTCAACGGAAAGAGTTGGAAGAACGGCAGGCGCTCTTGTTCGAGCAGCAATCCCGCCAAGCAAAGGCGATGGCTGCGATTGTGCATTCGATCGAGTTCCAACGCTCGGATGTCGAACAGGGCTCGAAGATGGCGCTCACGTTTCTTCGTGAGACTCTACGGTCGGAATCGGCTGAGCTTTGGAGATTGGATTCTGAAACAGAGTCGAAATTTCAATGTGCGCTTACAACGGATGCAACGGACACGCATTTGGCGGGAAATCCTCGCACTTTGCCGCCCGGACTTTCAGCTGTTCTCCGGGAGAATCGTGTGATCGCGCTCAGGGACGATATTGCCGGTTTGCAGAATTTCGGTGTTGGAATCTCGATGCTTTCCGGCAACACCACGCAGTCGGAATTGGAGCAAATTTGCGAAGCGCTGTTGCCTCTGGGAACAAAAGGATTACTAGCCGCGATCTGGATCGGAGGAAAACCGGCGGGATTTCTTTTCAGTACGACCCGTGACCTGACCCGCTCGTGGACGATTTACGAGCGCAACTTCTGTGCAGCGCTTGCGGATCTTGTCTCAATGCTCATTGAAGGCCGTCAGAGACTCGACACGTTGCAGGCACTCCAGGTCAGCGAGAAGATGATCAACGGGCAACTTGCTGATGCCGCGAGCTATGTGCGATCACAATTGCCGGTTAATCTGTTTGATCCAGTTCAGACAGATTGGCGGTATATACCGAGTTCGACGCTTGGTGGAGATGCCTTGGATTTCTTTTGGCTCGATGAAGACCATTTAGTGATCTTTCTACTGGATGTGGTGGGGCATGGTGTCGGTTCTGCCTTGCTGGCGACTTCGATACTGCATCTGCTCCGTCAGCGCGCTCTGAAGGACGGAGATCCGCTTGAGCCGGTTTCTGTGCTGGCGGCACTCAATCGATCGTTCCAAATGGATGAACATGGAGAAAAGGTCTTTTCCATCTGGTACGGTGTGTATGATCGAATCAGCGGGATCATTCGATTCGCCGCTGCGGGCCATCCTCCGGCCCTTTTGGTCTCTCCCGGAAACGGGGGGATTCCGGAATCGGCTTGGCTGAAAGGGAAAGGGCTCTGGATAGGCGCAACGACTGTCGAAACATTTGAAGGAGGAAGCGCAATCGTGGCGCAGGATGCCGAACTGTTCGTGTTCAGTGATGGTTTATACGAGTTGTCGACGACGGAAGGCCCAATGATAGGATTGGATGAATTCGGCAATCTTCTTCTGAATCTCTGTCGTACTGGCGGTGCAACTCTGGAGCGGGTTCTGAGCGAAGTGAACCGGATTCACGGGTCCGATCAGTTCGAAGACGACGCCTCGATCTTGAAGGTCCGATTTGGTTAACTTCTGCGCAGAGTCTGCTCAAGTAGTCAGTAGCCAGTGTCAGTTGTCAGAACGGGAGTGCGAAAGCGAGTGCAGAGATTCTGGGTGCCGCTAATCAGGCGCACTTACTCTGTACTACAATGGTTGGAAATCTGCGCGTACATGTCTCTGCAGCGAGTTCAACGCGATATCGCTCTGGTCCGGACAGCCGGACCCAAAAATTCCAAATCTCTGTGCCCTCTGCGCCTTGTATCTTCCTTGTTCTGACATTTTACCCCCTTTTGAAGCCGCCCGGAAGGGCGGAAGCTTAAGACGAAGTTTTGGCTGAGAGAGGAGGAGAACTCGCTTGGCGCCTCGGTCTAGAACCTGTCACAAAGATTGGCTCCTCGCTCTCTCTAGCCGCTTCTTCCTTTAAAACTGAACCGTATCATTGGTAACAAGATCATTAGATTTTGGTGTTCTGATCGATCTTGGAAGCCTGCATTGACAAGGATCGTTTTGGAAGAGGCCCTGCCGAAGCTTCTTTAGAAAGACTCCAGCAATGAAAACACTCTACTTCCTGGGTTTTGACGTCGCAAAACATTATTGCGACTTCGCTCTGCTCAATGCCAACGCGGCGTTGCTCTGGCGTGGGCGATTTGAAAATAATCAGACGCAGATCAATCGATTCGTCGATTCGCTCAAAAGCCGAAAATTCGATCTTAAAAGAGTCCTTTTCGGATTAGAAGCCACTGGCATTTACTCTCAGAGACTGCTTGGCAGCCTTCAGCAGCTTCAACTGGCAGCTTGTCTGCTTAATCCTGCTCAGGTCAAATATTTCGGTATCTCCAAACTGCGCCGTTCAAAGAATGATTCCTGCGACGCTTTGCTTATCGCTCACTATCTGCTGGAGCGTCGCCCAGCTGCTACCAAGCCCTTAAGCACAGCTGAAGCACAGCTCAAAGAGCTTGTCGTCGCTCGTGAGAGCCTTTGCAGCGATTTGGTGCGTCAGAAAAATCGCAGGGAAAAACATCGCCTCTTATCCGACAAGCTCCCTGCCATTGTCCTGCAGCAAGGACTGGAACGTATCAAGCAGTTCAAACTCTGGATTAACCAACTCGACCACCAAATTGCCCAGCTTATCGATTCGGATCCGGTTTTAAAAACTCGTTGCCAATTGCTCTGCTCCATCCCGGGTATCGCACTTTGCTCTGCCGCCAAAATCCTTTCCCAACTTGCCGGTAAAGACTTTGAGTCCGCTCATCAATTGGTTCTCTACTGCGGACTCAACCCAAGACAGAACCAGTCTGGCCAATCCAATCGCTCAAGCCCCATTTCCAAGGTCGGCAATGCCCTTTTACGCAAAGCCCTCTTCATGCCTGCCGCTGTTGCCTCCCGTCATTGCGCTCCCATCAAACTCTGGAGCCAACTCCTTCAGCGTCGACGTCCTGACCTTTCCAAACTCTCCATCCGCACCGCCGTCATGCACAAGCTCCTGCGCATCATCTTCGCCGTCCTCCACAAACAAACTCCCTTCGACCCTCAACTCATCGCTGTCTCAAACTTCCCTTGACACCCAAGACCGTATCTTTGTGGTTAATCCAATCCTCTGTGTCCTCTTCCACTGGCAACCGCCTACTTCTTCTTCTAACAAATTTTGCATTTCGAGGCTGCAAACGGTATCAAGACTATACGGAGTGAGTGCTGGGAGAAAGAAAGGCGGCGGTCGGGTAACTAAGGCGGAATACGAGGCCTTGGCTGCGTTCCGCTATAGTCTGAGGCAGTTCCTTCATTTCAGTGAGGAAGCTGCCGCCCTTGCCGGTCTGACTCCGCGGCAATATCAAGCCCTTCTGGCGATCAAGGGATTTCCCGGTCGCGAGTCCGCTACGATTGGAGAGCTGGCGGAACAACTTCAAGTCGTGCACCACAGCGCGGTTGGACTAGTCGACCGACTCGAACTTCAAAAACTTGTCGTTCGTGAAGCAAGCGGACAGGACCGTCGCCAGGTATACGTTAGTCTAAGCACGCACGGCGCGGAAGTTCTGGACAGATTGGTCACCGCGCACAAAGAGGAGCTCCGTAGACTGGGACCGCGGTTGAGTTCGATCGTGAACGAGATCAACCGGTTTTAACCTGGATATTGCACGAGATGCAATATCCACAGCCTCTAATTCCAGCGGCTCTTCTCCCAACTGACAACAACTGGCACTGACACTGGCCACTTCCTCTTCCACTGACAAGTGGCAACGGACACTGACCACTTCTTCTCTGGCAACCGAGAACATTTAAGGCCAAACTAAAACAGAGGTGACCGGCTTATGAACGAAACAATTCCCCCCAGTTCGTCCGGCGGCTTACGCGGACAATCCGCCGGATCAACTGCGATTGCAACGGTTGGCAAGTCAGGCGTCGGTTTAACCTATCGCGGGTACGCGATCGAGGATCTCGCGCAGTCTTCGACATTTGAGGAGGTTGCTTTCCTGTTGCTTTACGGTGCGTTGCCCAAAGTGACGGAGCTGGCAAACTTCAAGGCCCGATTACGGGCGAATCAGAGCTTGCCGCCCGCCCTTAAAGAGGTGCTGGAACGGATCCCGAAACAGGCCCATCCGATGGATGTCCTGCGGACCGGGACATCCATGCTAGGGTCACTTGAGCCCGAGCGAGATTTTTCGTCTCAGGATCGGGTTGCCGAACGGTTGTTGGCGTCTCTTTCCTGCATGCTCTGTTATTGGTACCGCTTTGCTCAAGGCGGCGGAGAGCGAATCAACACGGAATCAGACCAGGAGACGCTTGCCGGCCATTTTTTGACTTTGCTGCATGGCAAGCCGCCGACGCCGGAGCACCAACATTGTATGGACGTTTCGCTGATATTGTATGCCGAGCACGAATTTAACGCTTCGACGTTCACCGCGCGTGTTTGTGCCGCGACTTTGTCGGATTTTTATTCATGCGTTACCGGTGCAGTCGGAACGTTGCGCGGTCCTCTGCATGGCGGTGCGAACGAAGCCGCCATGGAGCTTATCGCGAGGGTCAAAGATCCGCAGCAAGCCCGGGCAACGGTCAAGGAAATGCTTCTGCGCAAAGAAAAGATCATGGGATTTGGACACGCCGTCTACCGGCATTCCGATCCGCGTAATGCCGTGATCAGAGAGTGGGCGCGACGATTGGCGAGTTCCGCGCATGACAAGGATGGCTATCTCTTTCGGGTAGCGGAGGAAATCGAACGCGCGATGGGCGAAGAGAAAAAGCTGTTCGCGAATGCAGACTTCTACTCTGCGTGCACCTATCATTTCATGGGGATTCCGACGCCGTTGTTTACGCCAATATTCGTGCTCTCCCGCGTGAGTGGTTGGACGGCCCATATCAAGGAGCAAAGAGCAAACAACAAGCTGATTCGCCCGAGCGCAGACTACGTGGGGCCGGAACCCCGAGAATATAGGGCACTTATCGCTCGATAGGCTATAGCAACTCTCGATGACCGAGGCCACGCGCCTGCCGAGCAGTTCTTCACGATGATTGTTGGGGTACACCGAAGCTTATGTCTGATCACAATTTCAACACTGCCGCGCGTCCGGCACCGGACAGACTTCTAAAGCAAATTGCTGACTATTTATTGGATCCGCGCAGTATCTTCAGCGAGGAGGCGTTCGATACGGCCCGGCTGTGTCTGATGGATTCACTAGGGTGTGCTTTGCTCGCGTTGGATTATCCTGCCTGCACCAAACTGCTTGGACCGGTTGTCCCCGGTGCGACAATGCCTGGCACCGGCGCGCGGGTTCCCGGCACGTCTTACGAGCTCGATCCGGTACGCGCGGCGTTTAACATCGGGACGATGGTTCGTTGGCTCGATTTCAATGATACTTGGCTGGCGGCCGAATGGGGGCATCCCTCCGACAATCTCGGCGGCATACTTGCGGTGGCCGATTATCTTTCGCGCCAGCAGGTCCGTGAAGGCGCAGCCCCGGTGACTGTCCGCGACCTGCTCGCCTCCATGATCCAGGCGCACGAGGTTCAAGGTGTCCTCGCATTGGAGAACTCATTCAACCGGGTTGGACTCGACCACGTGCTTCTTGTCCGGATTGCTTCGGCCGGTGTCGTCACTCGAATGCTAGGTGGCACGAGAGAAGAAGTGATCAACGCGTTGGCGAACGCTTTTATTGACGGCGGCGCGCTGCGAACCTATCGGCATGCTCCCAATACCGGATCGCGGAAGTCCTGGGCAGCCGGCGATGCAACAAGTCGTGCGGTCTGGCTCGGGTTGAACGCGCTCCGCGGTGAAATGGGCTATCCCAGCGCCATCACTGCAAGAACCTGGGGTTTTCAGGAGGTCCTTTTCGGTGGCCGTTCGATCCAAATGCCGCCGCAGGGGTTTGGCTCCTATGTGATGGAGAACGTCTTGTTCAAAATCTCATTTCCAGCCGAGTTTCACGCGCAGACCGCAGTCGAAGCGGCTCTCAAACTGCATCCGCAGGTCGGTCCGAGACTCGCGGACATTGAGCGAGTCGTCATCGAAACACAGGAGAGCGGCAAACGGATCATCGACAAAACCGGGCCTCTGGATAACCCGGCGGATAGGGACCACTGCATCCAGTACATGGTCGCAGTTCCCCTGATTTTCGGACGTCTTACCGCCGAGGATTACGAATTCGAAGTCGCATCAGATCCTCGAATCGATACGCTCCGTGAAAAGATGGAAGTGACGGAAAATAAACAGTTCTCGATCGATTATCTGGACCCGTCGAAACGCTCGATCGGGAACAGTGTGCAGGTTTGTTACAGGGACGGGTCCTGCACAGAGCGTGCTGTCGTGGAATATCCAATCGGTCATCGACGGCGTCGGGCAGAAGGAATTCCGATCCTTCTCGAAAAATTTGAAAGAAACCTGCGTGGTCGGATCTCGTCTCGCAACTCCGATGCGATTCTGGAGAGGCTACGGGACCAGACAGATCTGCAGTCAATGCCCGTCCATCGGCTCATGGACTTATTGGTGGTCTGATCGTGAGCTTTGATTCTCGACTCCTCTCAGGGATCCCGGTGGTTGCGGCCGTCGTAGACGCGGGCACTTTCGCAAAGGCAGGCAAATCGCTCGGCCTAACGCAATCCGGCGTCAGTCGTGCGATTCAAAGGCTGGAAGAACGTTTGGGAGCGCGGCTTTTCGAGCGAAACGCGAAAGTGATGCGCCTGACGGAGGCCGGCAGGCGTTTTTGCGAGGAGGTTGTTCCCTTGATGGCTCGTCTGGAAGAGGCAGCAGAGGAAACCGTTCTTTCAGCCACAGCCATTCGCGGGCTGATCCGCGTTAACGTTGACCCGACATTTGCCCGCCTGATTCTTGTACCCCGGCTTGGCGCTTTCATGGAGAGTTATCCCGATCTGCAAATTGAATTGATCGTTCGCAATGAGCTCGGTGATTTGATCGGGGAAGGTTTTGATGCGGCAATCCGCTTCGGGGAACCCGAGATCTCCTCCTTAATCGTTCGCCGATTGCACTGTGTCCGTGTGCTGACTTGCGCGTCGCCCGACTATATCCGTCGTCGAGGCCGGCCAAAAACTCCGAACGATTTGGCCAAAGGCAAGCATGAGTGTCTTTTGTTTCGTGACCCTGCCACCGGTAACGCTTTTTCTTGGGAATTTCATCGGGGAAGAAAAATTCTGACAGTGCCCGTTTCGGGAAATCTAACGCTAAACGACGGGTTGACACACCTGGAGGCATGCGTTGCAGGTATGGGAATTGCCCAAGTCTTCCAATTGGGTATCGAGCCATTGCTGGACGATGGCCGGCTTGTGAATCTTTTTCCCGATTGGGCAGACGAGTTTTTCCCACTCTATGTTTATCACGCATCCCGGGAATTCGTCCCCGCAAAGCTCCGGGCATTTCTTGATTTCCTCAGCGCAACGGTTGTGGACGGCGAGGGGAATCGGTGAACGAAAGGGAGACCGTTATGAATGATTTTGTGTCATTCTTAGAATGCGTACAATGCGTTTTCTGGCATCGATTTCCTCAGTTAACCTTAGCCCATAACTAATAAGGAATTCTATGTATACCGTTATGGGAATCACAGGTCAGGTCGGCGGAGCGGCCGCGCGGACGCTGCTGAGCGCTGAGAAGAAAGTGCGCGCCGTCGTCAGGGACAAGGCTAAGGCTGCCTCGTGGGAAGACAAAAGCGTCGAATTAATGGTCGCTTCGGGTCACGATGCAGCGGCCATGACCGAAGCATTTCGTGGCGCTGAAGGGGTCTTCGTAATGATGCCACCGGATTTTGCACCTGCCGCCGGCTATCCCGAAGCGCGCGAGGTTGCCGCCGCACTACGTCAGGCGATCGACGAGTCCCGGCCCGGCAAGGTGGTGGCACTTTCTTCCGTTGGTGCCCAACGAACAAAGGGTCTTGGCCTTATTACCCAGTGTCACATCCTCGAAGAAACGCTCATACCTCTTCCATTGCCGATTGCATTTATACGGGCGGCATGGTTCATGGAGAATTCAGCCTGGGATGTCGCCTCAGCTCGGGATCTTGGCGAAATAGCGGCCTTTCTCGCGCCGCGGGACCGTCCGTTTCCGATGGTCGGGACCGGGGACATCGGAGAACTAGTGGCAAAGACGCTTCAGCAGGATTGGACTGGTCAGCGCTTCCTTGAGTTGGAAGGGCCGGTTCGCTATTCCCAGATCGATATTGAGCAGACTTTCTCCCGCTTATTGAACCGGGTGGTGAAGGCAAATCTGGTCCCTCGCGGCGAGTGGAGGGCCCTCTTTGAAAAGCAGGGGACGCCGGTCGGCCGGACCGCTCCTCGGATGGAAATGCTTGACGGATTTAACTCCGGATGGATCGATTTCGAGGGCAGCGCTCGGACTGAGCATATCAACGGCCGACACACGCTGGAAGAAGTGCTTCATAATCTGCTTCGGAACTAACAGACAGTCTCATTCGGTCCGATTTGCTCTGAGCGCTCCGGTGCACGACATTGGATCAAATGCGCAAAGCGCGACAGAGTTATCTGATCGAAACTTTATGCGTCCTGGCGGACAGCGGAGTGCGGTTTGTCGTTGCCGGGGGTGCCGCGATGCTTCTTTATGGCGTCAATCGGTTGACGCTGGACCTCGATATTGCGGTCGCGGCAGACCAGGCCAATCTCGAAAGATTCCTTTCGACATTGCGCGAATTGAAATTCATTCCCCGTGCGCCTTTGCCCCCTGAAACAATCCTCAACGGCGCGGTGGTCGAAAGGTTGGTCGAAGAGAAGAACGCGCTCGTCTTCAGTTTTTGGTGTACGGACCCTCCGTATACGCAGATCGACATGTTTCTCACCCGGGAGAATGGATTCGATCAGCTTGTGTCTGATGCCCGCATCGTCCGGGTTTCCGGGCGGACCGTTCTCGTCGCGTCACGCTCCAAGCTCATTGAGATGAAGGGCAGAGTGAAGCCGATCCGAGAGAAGGATCTGAGCGATATCAAGGCTTTGGAACTCATCGGACAGACAGGCCAAGGCTTGGATTCAGAGGTTGAGAGCATCGTTCCGCTCACCTAAGCTCCGGGTCTGATGCGCTGTCCGAAGTGCGATTTAATTTCTGAGCAACGGTTTTGTCCTCAATGCGGGCTGGATCTCCAGATTTACACCGAGATGGCCGCTCTCAAGGAAGAGTTGGAGGCACTTCGCACATTGGTCGCCTCGGGTTTTGAATCGCATTCGGAATCTTCGGTGCCACCACCTTTACCTCCGCCGGGCTATGCTCTAGCTGCTCCTTCAAAGACTCCTCCGCCGATTCCGACGGAAATGACTCGACCAGGTGCAATGAAGAACGAGTCTTCGGCGAACCTCTCGGAGTTGGCACTTGGCCAGAAGTGGCTACTTGGAATCGGTGTGCTGGTCCTGATCATCGGCATCGGCTATTTTCTGAAGTACGCATTCGAACAGAATTGGTTCGGCCCATCTCTGCGGATATCGATCGGCTTCATAGTTGGCGTTCTGTTACTGCTTCTCGCGAGCGCCAGTCATCGGAAAAATCTGCGGGGTCTGGATGTTGGAATTGGCGCCGTCGGACTGGGCACTCTCAATCTGACGAGCTATGCGGCCGACCAGGTTTATCGATTTTTGCCGGATGGCCTGGCGCTTCTGGTGATCTTACTCACAACGGTGACCGGTGTGACGCTCGCCGTAATTTGGAGTTCCCAGGCGCTTGCTATTCTCTCGTTTCTGGGTGGGTACCTTGCGCCGCTCTTATTTGGAATCTGGCAGCTCGATCACTCCCTATTTCTTGGATATCTGTTGATTTTAACGATCGGAGGCCAGCTTCTCGCATTCGGAAGAAGGTGGAGAAGTCTTCATTTTGTGGGTGCGATTTTGACTTGGGTATTACTCGCGGCCGCGACTCTTTCATTGGGAGATATTCGCTCGGAATGGTCTCAGGAACTGCTTTGGGTCACTCACTTTGTTTTTGTCGCTTACTCCATCGCTCCGTTCGCAGATGCAGCGATGCGAAAGCGTTCACTTCCTGGTTCGATTTTCCTGCTGGCCTTGATGAACGGCCTCTTTTGTTGTGCCTGTTCGGATCACCTCCTCAAATCGGACAAATGGTCCAGCGCCACTGTTTTTCTGGCATATGCCGTGGTTGCGTTCGTGGTCGGTTTTATATTTGTCAGGGCGCGTTTGTCGGAACTGTTGTCAGGCTGGCTTTTCGGCCAGGCGCTCGTGTTCCTGCTCCTGTTTTTTGGCAAGGTCCTCACAGGCTATTGGGTACCGGTTTCCTGGTCAGTCGAACTCGTTGCCCTCTACTGGGTCGCAGCCAAATGCAACGATCGCACGCTCCTGACCGGCACCGTGCTGATCGCTCTGATAATCATCGATGCTTTGCTCAGAATTAATTCTCACGACATTCTAGCCTGGTTCAGTCCTGGATTTGGAATCGGTGATTTTTTCGTTTCCGATCCAAACCCGATCGGCCGCTGGTGCGGCGGACTGTCGATCGTAGGTGCGCTCCTATTGATCGCATGGCTAGATCGCACGGCGCGAATAGGGCAAACGCACGCGGTGTTGAACCGGGTTTATGAATTCCTTGGAGTCGCGAGTCTATTCGGATTTGCGAATCAGGAGCTGCATCGATTCGCCATTCGATTCATGCATCAATCCGAATTCGCAGCGTTTTCGGCTTTGTGGTGCGCCTTTGCGGCGGTGCTGATGTTTGTTGGCGTCTGGTACCGGCGCAAGGTCTACCGAGGCGCGGCAATCGGGCTCCTTTTTGTGACGCTATTGAAGGTGCTGGTGTTTGATACGGCCCAAGTGTCGACACCTTACCGGATACTATCATGCGTCGTTCTCGGCGCAGTGATGGTCGCTGTCTCTTTTGTTTATCACCGCTTTAGTGCGCGACTGACGGGAAAGTAGAAAGCGTGCGCATTTCTCACGGGGACGTGAGAAATGCGGGCTACACCACCAATCAAAGACCAGTTGGGTGGCGTATCACGAATTCGTCGGCCGGTCGACTGCGAGTCAGCCAGTGTGGCCCGTGCGCTCCGGTTCCATATCCGGTATCGAATCGCAGGCCGGCGACCACGAGAAAGGAATGACCCGAGCTGGCATAAATAGTGATCCATCTTCCGGGGCCTCCGTCCCCATAACCACGGAGTTCCTTGGATGGCGTCGGTGTATTCATGCGGCCGATAGAGTGTAGTACATAAGAGACAGCTCCCGAGCAGTCGTAAGCATCGTCATAAAACGTCTGATGTCCGCCGCCATACCGATACGGTTTACCTACCAATTGGTTTCCTGCATCAATGGCTTCCTGGACGAAGAATGGCGCCGACCGTGGCGCCGCCGCGTATTCATTATCCAGGGTAGCGGTTCTGCCGGGAATATAATGGTAGACGTAAGGCGGCGTGCTGACGCATCCGGTCATAGCCAATGCCAGGGAGAGGATCAGCAAAGCACCGGATCGAATAGTGAGCGTATTCTTGTTGTCGTTAGTGACCAGGGTCCTACTGCCAGGAGTTAACATATTCTAAACAGTCGTACTTCAACTAGACGCCATGATCGTGGTAGACGGTCTGCCGGAAACTATTGGCTTACCGATTGGCGTCGCATTCTTTCGACGGGCGATCGCCTGACTCTATTCTTCGATTTCTTCAGAATCTGCAGTATCCGCTGATTTCGCGTCAAAGCATTGCCCGAAGTTTGGCGAGACCGGCATCAACCGACGCGTTGTCTGCGAAAGAAATCACCTCGGTTCCTTTGCGAATGCGGCCGACTAAGCCGGCAAGTACTGCGCCGGGTCCGAGTTCAAGAAAGAGATCGCACCCGAGTTTGTCGATCATGTATTCCACGCTTTCGGTCCATCGGACCGTTCCTGTGACCTGTTTTGCGAGGGTTTCAAAAATGTCGGAACTCTCTGAGACCGACTCGGCCGTGACATTGGCGACGACGCTCTGCCCCGGTACGCTCAGATGAATGCCAGTTAAATCGTTTCTGAGTTTCGATTCCGCGGAGTACATCAACCGGGAATGGAACGCCCCGGCCACATTCAGCGGAACGGCCCGACGGATCCCATAATCTTTAGCGAGATCGATCGCTCTTCGAACCTTTTCCACTTCGCCGGAGAGAACAAGTTGGCCGGGCGAATTGATATTGGCTATGTCCACATCCGCTTCTTGAGCGATTCTTCGAACATTCTGTTCTTCCCCGCCGATGAATGCCGCCATTGTGCCACTGGTTTCTTCGCAGGCTTCTTCCATGTACCGTCCGCGATTAGCGACCAGGCGCAGACCCGTGAGGAATTCAAATGTCCCGGCCGCGGCGTGGGCTGTAAACTCGCCAAGGGAGAGGCCGGCGGCTGCGGTGAAAGCGAATGCCCCAAGTTCTTCGCGAAGGACATCGAGGATGGCCAATCCATGAACGTATAGCGCAACTTGGCAACGCGACGTTTTTGTCAATTCTTCGAGTGGGCCGTCGAAAGCCGTTTGACTGATCGAGTACCCGAGTGCGCGGTCGGCCGCAGCGAAACGGTTAGCGGCGACGGCGAATTTTTGTGACAAATCCTTTCCCATGCCGACTTGCTGGGCTCCCTGACCCGAAAAAAGTAGAGCGATCGATCTCGTCATTCAAAGAGGATGCAGCGCGACCGCCGCTGTTTCAATCCCGGAAGCAATTCTCGGATTTCTCTTTTGAATCCGGAACGAATCGGGCGCATAGTTTGGGATTGCTATGGAAATCGCTGGCTCAGTAAGCGCGATTCTCGCGCACAAGGGCTCTGCAGTCTGGTCGATTGCTCCTACTTCAACGGTCTTCGACGCCATCCATCTGATGGCAGACAAGAATATCGGTGCACTTCCGGTCCTGGAGAATGGCAGGTTAGTCGGAATAATCTCGGAACGTGACTACACCAGAAAAGTCATTCTCAAGGGTAAGTCTTCAAAGGAGACGCTGGTACGCGACATCATGACGAAGGATTTGCTGACCGCCCACCCGAGCGACAGTGTGGGCGAGTGTCTGGAGGTAATGACCGAAAGACGTGTCCGACATCTCCCAGTGATCGAAGGCGGTAAAATGGTCGGGCTTGTCTCGATTGGAGACCTGGTGAGAAGGGTCATTTCCGCACAAACCGCGACCATCGATAACCTTGAAAGTTACATAACGGGAAGTTACCCAGTCTGAGTCTGAGAATCGCCTTCAGAGAATATTGATTGCGGTGCTGCACGCTACTCGCCTCTATTTCTGAGGGGCACAGGGCGGATACGGGAAAATTTGTTCGAGCCCATTTCAATCGGTCTACCGATTTTCGGTTTGAACGATGCCGATTCTGTTCAAGAGTAGCGCCGAAATGGAACCGACTTCGAAAAAGCTAGGATGGTGGACCCTGAACAAACTGTTCGTTTTAATCTTGCTCCTCGGTTTTTGCATTCTTCTGATTCAGGTCCGTTTCGACCATCGGTCGGTTATCGGAGAAGACCTGATTGGCTGGATCCCAATCGTTTTTTCGATCGTAATGATTATTGTCTCCTTCTTTGGTCTTCTATTTTGGACGAGAGGCGGACGACAGATTCTGAGCATTTTCTATTTCCTCGCGATAGTCACCGGACTAGTGGGGTATTGGTACCACACTCATGGCAGAGTTGTTCGGGCCGTTCAGCACGACCTTTCCGCGTGGGTCCGCAAGATTCCAGATGAGGACAAGCCTCCTGCATTCGCACCTCTTGCTTTCGCGGGGTTTGGTCTTTTGGGACTTCTAGCCTGTTCCAAACGATTCCAATCGGCTTCTTCTGACTCCTAAGGCGTTGGAAGTTGTCCGCCGGGATGGATGGTGTGGTAAACCACTTGTCGGCATGGACAGGCGAGACGCCAATCGTAGACAGGCTGAAAGCCAATTTTACTTTGAATTCCTGAACCTTCTGGCGGTTTCTGCGCGTCCATGTCTCTGCAGCGAGTTCAACGCGACATCGCTCTGGTCCGGACAGCCGGACCCAAAAATTCCAAATCTCTGTGCCCTCTGCGCCTTGTATCTTCCTTGTTCTGACATTTTACCCCCTTTTGAAGCCGCCCGGAAGGGCGGAAGCTTAAGACGAAGTTTTGGCTGAGAGAGGAGGAGAACTCGCTTGGCGCCTCGGTCTAGGAACCTGTCACAAAGATTGGCTCCTCGCTCTCTCTAGCCGCTTCTTCCTTTAAAACTGAACCGTATCATTGGTAACAAGATCATTAGATTTTGGTGTTCTGATCGATCTTGGAAGCCTGCATTGACAAGGATCGTTTTGGAAGAGGCCCTGCCGAAGCTTCTTTAGAAAGACTCCAGCAATGAAAACACTCTACTTCCTGGGTTTTGACGTCGCAAAACATTATTGCGACTTCGCTCTGCTCAATGCCAACGCGGCGTTGCTCTGGCGTGGGCGATTTGAAAATAATCAGACGCAGATCAATCGATTCGTCGATTCGCTCAAAAGCCGAAAATTCGATCTTAAAAGAGTCCTTTTCGGATTAGAAGCCACTGGCATTTACTCTCAGAGACTGCTTGGCAGCCTTCAGCAGCTTCAACTGGCAGCTTGTCTGCTTAATCCTGCTCAGGTCAAATATTTCGGTATCTCCAAACTGCGCCGTTCAAAGAATGATTCCTGCGACGCTTTGCTTATCGCTCACTATCTGCTGGAGCGTCGCCCAGCTGCTACCAAGCCCTTAAGCACAGCTGAAGCACAGCTCAAAGAGCTTGTCGTCGCTCGTGAGAGCCTTTGCAGCGATTTGGTGCGTCAGAAAAATCGCAGGGAAAAACATCGCCTCTTATCCGACAAGCTCCCTGCCATTGTCCTGCAGCAAGGACTGGAACGTATCAAGCAGTTCAAACTCTGGATTAACCAACTCGACCACCAAATTGCCCAGCTTATCGATTCGGATCCGGTTTTAAAAACTCGTTGCCAATTGCTCTGCTCCATCCCGGGTATCGCACTTTGCTCTGCCGCCAAAATCCTTTCCCAACTTGCCGGTAAAGACTTTGAGTCCGCTCATCAATTGGTTCTCTACTGCGGACTCAACCCAAGACAGAACCAGTCTGGCCAATCCAATCGCTCAAGCCCCATTTCCAAGGTCGGCAATGCCCTTTTACGCAAAGCCCTCTTCATGCCTGCCGCTGTTGCCTCCCGTCATTGCGCTCCCATCAAACTCTGGAGCCAACTCCTTCAGCGTCGACGTCCTGACCTTTCCAAACTCTCCATCCGCACCGCCGTCATGCACAAGCTCCTGCGCATCATCTTCGCCGTCCTCCACAAACAAACTCCCTTCGACCCTCAACTCATCGCTGTCTCAAACTTCCCTTGACACCCAAGACCGTATCTTTGTGGTTAATCCAATCCTCTGTGTCCTCTTCCGCTCCTCTGCGCACTCTTACGGACCAAAACGTGGCGTCGGTCTTTGAACTAGTTCCCCAAGCGGCGTCTACCGAGAAGCAGATCTCTCCAGAACTTATTCGCGATGTAGACTGGGTAGTCCGAAGGCAGGCTTGAACGAAGCTGCGCCACCTCGCTGTCGTCTGGAACGTCTCCTCGAGCCTGAAGATTGAGCACTCGCCAAGCAAGACCTTCCCTCTCCAGAAACGCAACGATATCGATTGGTCCGTAGGTCATTTCGCCGTTCTTCTCCTGACCGCCTCCTTCGAAGAATGCGTATTGTCCCTCGACATTGAGCACGTCGATTACAAACTTTTCTCCACGACGCGCATCCTCTTCAAATTGACCTCCCAGCTGCGCGACGCTTGCCCGAACAGCGTTCGCGATTGCTACTCGTTCAGGCGAACCGATAGCCGGCGTGTACGGCTTCCCATACAGATCCGAAGAAAGAGCGACCACGATCAGGGCCAGAATTGCGCCAATTTTTCTAGTCTTCAAAGCCATGAGAGCAATTACACTACAAAATTCGGGAGCTGCCTTGCAAACGAACAAATGGGATGCGGATACCGATATTCCCAAATAACACATGCCTTTTACCAGCGAGCTCATTCCATCGCAGGCGCTTCCTGTTAGGGTCTCATAGATACGTTGCTCTCCTCAGAGTACATCTCGCAAGTTTTGCTCGGACTTGGTCTGTACTTGTTCGAAGACTTCACGAGCCTGGGTGCCCGAGTGGTCGCTGCTTCCGCAGAGAGCTAGGTGGTCTGCCAGTGAGTTTTCTGAACGCTCGGGAGAAATAAAACTCATCGCAGAAACCGAGACGGGAAGCGGTGAGCTTGACCGAAAGATTCTCTTCGTTCAGCAATACGATCGCTTTCTGCATCAGGTGCCGCATCCTGTATTGCTGCGGTGATACACCGAACCTGATCTTAAACCTTTTTCGGAAATGCTCATACGAGACACCGAAATCAAATGCGATTCGAGTTAGGCTATCCTTCGATGAGGAGAGTTGCTCTATCCGATGTGCCGCCGAAATCAACCATTCTTCGGAAGGCGCTTTGGACTTCGTCTGAAGCGCAATGAGCTCAAGCAATATCGACTGCAATTCGATTATTGCTGCCGTTGCACTGTTTGCAGATTTCGTTGCCGCCTGGCAAAGCTTTGTCAGGCGATCGACCCAAAATTTTGCCGCACCAAGATGCTGAACCGGGCGAAACACTTCGAACATTCTCCTGTTCTCCCAAAGGTCGAAAACAGGACCGTCAAAGACGACAAAAAACTCGTTCCAAATCTGGCCCTCCTGTGGACCGTAGCTGTGAGCAAGATGGGGAGAAACCCAGATTAAATCGTCCGGCACAACCGATTGGGAAAAGCCACTGCTATCTCGATAATATCCGAGGCCCTCGAGGAGACAAACAAGAGCGTAACTTGGATAGTGCCGAAATCTGCCTTTTCCGGTGCCGGTCCCATTCGTAACGAAACTCGCAAGACGAATAGTTCCGAGCGGCGATAGGGCCGGCTGAGCAAGCGCCGATGCCGTTACATTCCGACGTTCCACGTATTAGAAGTTACCATGTTACACATTGGATTTGCCACGATATCCATTCAAAGCGGCGAATACCGGTTCAAAATAGGGCATGGTGGAAACCGAATTCGAAGCTCTGCGGTCCGGAGGACGAATCTTGGAGAATGGAAACGACGCTCTTGGTACACTTGTCGACTCCTCGAGTTCGGTCGGGAATCTCGACACAATACAGGAACGTTTCGCAACAGACGGTTATTTGTATTTGAAAAGCTTTTTTCCTCGGGCGGAAGTGCTGAAGATTAGGGAGCAAATCCTCGATCGGATGCGCGAGCACGATTTGGTCCGGCCTGTTGTGGGTTCGCGCGACGCTCTGGCGAACCCTGCTCGCCGGACGGCTTTCATGCCGGAATTGGCGAATGATAACAGCGCGCTGAAAGAGCTGATTTACGGTCCGCGCGTGATGTCGTTCTACGAGGGTCTTCTCGGGAGTCCGGTGATCCACTACGATTTTACTTGGTTTCGGCCCGTCGGACCCGGCCGGGGTACCGCGCCGCATTGTGATCTTGTGTATATGGGACGAGGAACACGTAAAGTCTGCACGATGTGGGTCCCTTACGGTGACGTGCCTGCTCGGCTTGGAGGCTTGATGGTGTTGGAAAAATCACACCGCAAAAGCGATTTGCTGCGAAATTACCTTTCAAGGGATGTCGATTCGTACTGCGCGAATCGCCCAGGAGCTGAAAAAGCGCAGAAGACCAATACTTTGCTTTGGGATGGAAAGCTCGCGAAGGACCCAGTGAGTTTACGACAGAAGCTCGGCGGTCGATGGTTAACCGCGGAATACGAGGCGGGCGATATGGTCACCTTTTCGATGACTTTGGTCCATGGAAGTCTGGACAATCAGACCGACGAGATTCGACTTTCGTCTGATTCACGATACCAACTTGCGAATGAATCGGTAGACGATCGATGGATCGGCGTTCTTCCCTCCGGCCATTCTCGAGCCGGCAAGGTCGGAAGAATTTGTTGACCTATCGGGACTGGAGTATTTACCGACGGGCGCGACTGAATCGTTCGAGCGTTTCCCAGCGCTCCTTCGCATGGTCTACGATCGGCAGCGGATAATTCTTGGTGAGTCGCTCGGTTGGCGGTCGCGTGAATTGTCGACGGGGTTCGCAGGTTTTTGACTACGGCAAGCCTGCTCTATGTGAGTAACTTCGCTCGTGCTTCAATGAGGACGATTTTTTCCGAACCCCCAACCCCCCAACCCCCCAACCCCCAACCCCCAACCCCCAACCCCCAACCCCCAACCCCCAACCCCCAACCCCCAACCCCCAACCCCCAACCCCCAACCCCCAACCCCCAACCCCCAACCCCGAACCCCAAACTCCGAACTCCGAACTCCGAAGACATCCTCAAATGAAAGCGAAATCAGTACCCATTCATTGCTTCACGGCCTCAATCTGTCTGCTCTTGGCGGGTTTGAATTCCGGTAATGCGCAGACCCGAACAATCACTCAACGCCCGTATCCAACGGGTGGCAACAGCGTCGAATGGATTGCCAATGTTTCTTATGTGACAGGAGGCGGACCCCAACAGCAACTCGATCTTTTTCTTCCAAATAACCGGAAAGATTTACCGCTCATTGTTTTTATCCACGGAGGAGGTTTCGGTCATGGTGACAAGTTGGGAGACAGTCTCAATCCCGACGAACTCCAATTACTCTGGGATGGTTACGCCATGGCTTCAATCAACTATCGACTTGCTCCAGGCGCCGTTTGGCCGGCTCAAATCGAGGATTGCAAAGCTGCAATTCGCTGGCTCAAAGCGCACGCAGAGCAGTACGGATATGATCCGAACCGAATTGGTGTGATAGGTGAATCAGCAGGTGCACAGTTAGTCGCAATGTTATGCACAACGAGCGGGACCAATAAGTTTGACACCGGTGAGAACCTTGATCGTTCCAGTGATGTGACTTGCGCCGTCGATTTGTTTGGTCCAACGGATTTCACCGCCCCTGAAGTGAGCGCGGACGGAGGCGCCGTTGCTCTATTTGGGGGACCGATAAAGGATCATATGGATTCAGCCCGGGCAGCGAGTCCCATCTATTATATTCATTCGGATCAACCACCGATTTTGGTTGTACACGGCACTGCTGATCACCTTGTGCCATTTCTCCAGAGCGAACGCTTTGTCGATGCAATGGAGAAAGCGGGAGCGCCATTCTATTTTCATACCGTCGTGGGCGCCGGACATAACCCTTATTTCGGACTAAATTTTAATTCGAGCGGAACCAACTTCGAGGCGGGAGGCGGTGGAATAGGATTATTCGAAGATCCAATGGTTGAACCGCTCATTTTTGGATTCTTTCGTCATTATCTTCTCGAGAATAAAAAAGATCTGTTTACAGGTGCGGGCATTTCAGTACCAAACAAACGGTAATTGTAATTGGCATACCGCTGGTAAGAATTTATGTCTAGTGGATGCTATATCCGACAAAATTTAGAATTTGTATACTCTTGGGAGTGCTCGCTTTTCTGGCAAGCTGTGCAGAACACAACACTCCTCCGCCGACAGTTACGAATCCAAAAATGGAGCAGAAGGCTGCTGGTCAATAATGGCAGATCTGCAGAACACAATTGTTGATGTGTTGTAGAGACGATATCTGCTTGGCGGGTTCGGCTTCATTGGATGACATAGTCCGAAGCGCCGCAGGCGAGAATGGATCAGAGCCTATGGGGTGACGCGAAGCGGAGCCCCAGGATTCTAACAAGGAAAATGACCAGCACTTTAGGCGCGTTGGAATCTCCTTCTCTAGGTGGACTCTCAAAATCTAAAATCCACGGGTTTGTTCTGCCCGCGCTTTCAGCAACAACAACCTGGCGCGCGGGTGTTTTTCACATAAGGCGTCACAGAGTGACGCCTTATGAGCGCTCGCTCTCCGCTAATCATCGAACCCGAATCTGCTTGTTTGGCATCCCTCGCACCACCAGGCGCATCACTTCGCGCTCCCGAGGCGTGAGCGATTCGTATTGCCGGCCTAAATCCACCAGCTTTGCCCGTCGCACTCGAGCTGCCCGGTCAGAATCGATGGCCCGACGGATCGCATCCAAAAGTTCCTGTTCCCGGAACGGCTTAGTCAGAAATTCACTTGCGCCTGCCTTCATGGCTTGAACGGTCATCGGAATGTCGCCATGACCGGTTATGAAGATGATCGGGATTTGTGCGCCTGTTTTGAACAATTGCTGTTGGAGGTCTAGACCACTTAGATGCGGCAGGCGTACGTCTAAGATCAGGCACGACGGCACGTCCGATCGGCGACAATCCAAAAACTCCTCCGCCGAGCTGAAAGCCTGGACCTCGTAACCAAGCGATCCAATCAAAAACTCGGTGGACCGGCGAAAAGAAGCGTCATCATCGATAACGAAAACAAGCGACCGATTTCCAGGCTCTTTCACGTTCAGGAGCAGATAGGTTGATTCAAATACCGCCAGGTTCCAATCGATAATGCAGGGTTGGCAGAATCCTTCCGGCGAGTTCTCTGCGTGGCAGCAAAGATCCTCATGGAATTATGACCCTGTGCAAACCGATTTTCGCGAAGGCGACGAATCTTGGCCAACACCCCATACGTCATCCTCGTGAAAAAGATGCACCCAAAACGCTCTCACTCCGGCACCCCTCGATTTAGAGCCGATTGGATGGCGTCAAACAATGCTTCTTCACTGAAAGGCTTACGCAGGAAATCCACCGCACCGCCGGCAATGGCCTGCGTGCGTTCGTCGTCGTTTGCACGAGCCGAGACAAAAATGATCGGAATACGTCCCTTGGCGCTTGCCAGATTTCGTTGAAATTGCAAACCGTCGATCTCCGGCATTCGCAAATCGAGGACCAGGCACTTCGTCTCCTGAACCAAGCCTGAATCCAAAAATTCCTGAGCAGACAAGAAGACTTCGGCCCTTAAGCCAAAGGAGCGAACTAGGAACCGGGTCGAGTCCCCCATTGAGGCATCGTCGTCAACAATGCAAACGAGAGGAACGGCGGATGGTTTGAGGTTAATAGGCACCTTGTTTTCGATACTCCTGAATAGTACACCCTAGCTTCCACGATACCTGGATGCCGTTGGACCTTGGTCCTAGTCGATGGGACTTCAGGCTTAGCCACTGGAGCACGAATATTCTCTTAGAGAGGACCTGGATCCCGCTTGGGCTGCGAGACCAACGGCCCTCGCTCGGCTCCGGAACCGCACAGTGCTCCTATTAGAGGATCCTGAGGAATTGCCTAGACTTTTCGAAACATTTTACACGACCAAAACGGAAGGCATGGGAATGGGCTTGGCCATCAGCCGTTCAATCGTAGAAACGCACGGCGGAAGGTTATGGGCGACTCCGAATGCCGGTCCTGGCGCGACCTTTCAGTTCACATTGCCGGCGCAGGGCTGAGTGCAAAATTAAGGCTGCTCAAAAGAAAATGGACACACGCGGGACGCGTATGCTCCTTTACTCGGCGACGTTCGGGCATTGGTCTGGAATCAAGAGATGCGCTTGGCCACACACTTCGCGGAGGGCGGCAATCTGACCGGGACGGCTTCGCGCTGGTTGATGCACTAATCCAAGGCGGGTCGCTTCAAACCCATCTTTTGTATTCGGGCGAACAAAGTGGTGGGACTCACCCCCAGAAGCTCCGCGGCTCCGCCGGCTCCTTTGATTTTCCAGTCAGCCTTCTGCAGCAAAGCAAAAAGGTTCTGGCGTTCGCGATGCCGGATTTCGAAGTCTGTAAGGAATTCCGGTTCGGTCTGGTCAACATCGTTTGGTGCAAATGAAGTCAGATCAACTGGGGAACCAAACGCCGGAAGATCGAATTCCAAAGCGCCACCCTGAGCGAAAATGACGGCCCGCTCGATAACGTTCCGCAGTTCCCGGATGTTGCCGGGCCAGTCGTAACCTAGAAGCGTTTCAATGCCTGCTTGTGTTAATCTCGGCTTCGGACATCCGAGTTCTTTTACCAACGAGTCGACAAAATGTGTTGCGAGAAGAGGGATGTCTTCTTTGCGCTCCCTTAGACCACCCACTTTCAATGGGAAAACATTCAGCCGGTAATAAAGATCTTCGCGGAAGCGGCCCTCAGCTAACTCTTTCTTCAAATCCCGATTAGTGGCGGCGACGATCCGCACGTCCGCGTTCCGGGATCGCTCCACTCCTACTCGTTCATAAGATTTTTCCTGCAGGACGCGCAATAGTTTGCTCTGTAGTTGAAGAGGGATTTCGCCGACCTCGTCCAGGAATAGGGTTCCACCCTCAGCAAGTTCGAAGCGCCCGGCCCGATCTTTGATAGCACCAGTGAACGCGCCCTTCGCGTGGCCGAAGAATTCGCTTTCAAACAATTCTTTCGGAATGGAGCTGCAATTCACCCGGACCAACGGTTTGTCTCTTCGCCGGCTTCGCTCGTGAACAGCGCGAGCGATCAGTTCCTTGCCGGTTCCGGTTTCACCCAAAATCAAGACTGTCGCATCCGTGGGAGCGATGGTGTCGACCTGGCGCAGCAGCCGTTGTAACGCAGCGCTTCTGCCCACTATGCCCGAGAAGTTGATTTCGCGGCTCGGTTCGCCTTCAGTGTAGGGGGAATTTTGAGTCGGCTGAGGCTTTGACTCATCAACCTGGTGACCAACGTTGATCGCCTGGTCAATCGCGCTGAGTAATTCTTCAGCGCCGAACGGCTTCGTCAGGAACTCGATTGCGCCCGCTTTCATGGCCCGCACACTCATCGGAATGTCGCCGTAACCGGTGATGAAAATCATGGGAATCAGGTCACCGCTGCGGGCCAGTTCCTCCTGCAAATCAAGACCACTAATTCCCGGCAGTTGAACATCCACTATAAGGCAACCAACTCTCTCTGAGGGCCGATTGGACAAAAACTCTGGCGCCGAGGAAAACGCTTGTGCCTTCAACCCTGCGGAGCGGAGCAGGAAGCTCAGGCTTTCCCGGATCACCGATTCGTCATCAATGACACAGATCAGAGGTTTGTTCTCGTTCATGGATTTTCCCTCCCGCAACATCGCGCGAAAGCGAGCCGAACTCTATTGGACTTTGGTCCAAGCGCGCTATGCCCTCTGGTCCGGATCTGAGATCTACAAAAATTCCTGAAAATAGGCCCGAACGAAATTCGGTCCGTTTAAAAAATCGTCCTCTGCTGTTGGCGAGGGAAATAGCTAAGACCCCGGGAGAGGACAAAAACTCGTACCGGTTTCCGCTTGGCTCGCTTTTATACACAAGCGCCTGATAGGCAGCGACTAGCAGCGGGAAGTTAAGGGTTGGCACGGAACATGATCTAGGAGGTGGGCAGCGCACGGTCAGCCTTAGCCCGCATATTTCATAACCCGTCCCGATAGTAAAATCTTAAGATGTGGCAGGGGCTTTAAGACCCTCTATGAGCTAGCCATAAAGCTAGCTCATAGTCTGATTCGCTCCAGAAGTTGATCGGAGCGACATTCCCGCCGGCTGTGGCGTCGTGGGAGCCCCGAATTTCGATCGATTCCGGCAGGCTCCGCCTTCTGGGCGGCCAGTGGCGACCCGTTGGGAGTGGTGAAGTTGGCGAGGTGGTGAATTTAACCGTCTTGGGGTACCAACCCTGCCAGAGCACGATGTGCCTGTGCGAAGACGTGCTGAAGCGGAAATGCCGAAGCGAGCCGAATGTAAACCCGGCGGGTGCTGACCGTGACCATGGCGCCAACCTTTAACAATCGTTGCCGGATCGTGCCGGCAGTCGCATGAGCCAGTTCGGTGCCCTGCAAGCCCAAAGTGCGCAGTCTCTGGAAGAGCAACAGAGCAAAAGCGCTGAACCACAACCGTAACTGATTACTGGCCATCCAGTGGGTGCTGGTGCGATCGGCGTCCAGATCCAAATACTGCTGCTTGATCTGGTTTTCCATGTTGCCGCGCGCGCAGTAAAAGTCTTCATAACACTTTTGGGCGCAGAATCGATCAGGGGACTGCTGGTCATCGTCAAAACCTTCGGCGCTCAGGTTAGTGACGATAAAGCGCGGATTGTCTTTGTCCCCTAAGACCTCCGCTTTGCCGATCACCCGGCGACTGAGAGTCCAACTTTTGAGGGTTTGATATTGGAACTCTGTAAAGCCGCGCGCCACTCCGCCACATAAAATGGCCGACTCGCGGACCCGGGCGAATTTAACCTCCAACAATTCCCGAAGCCGGCTGTTGCGAGCCAGCCCCAGACAATAATAGACCTTTGGTTCTTGAGCCTCGCACCAGGCCATGATTTCCTCGCGACAAAAGCCGCTATCGGCCCGGACAATGATCTGCGCTTTGGGGCAACGTTTACGGATCGTCGGAACGATTTTCTGGAGCGCCTCGACCGCCCCTCGGGCCGCATCCCCGTCGCTGGTGCGCAGCTCGGCCCAGAGCGGAACCGAGCCGACAAAGGCAAAGAGCGGCAGATAGCAGTAGCAGCCATAGAAGCCGTGAAAGAAACGTCCTTCCTGGTGGCCGTGGAGTGGATCGTCACTGGCATCCAGGTCGATGACAACCTCTTTGCTATGTTTGGGCAAACAACTCACCCCCTTGCCCAAAAGGGTGTCCTCGATCGCCTCGTGGTTGCCACTGATCTTATGGCAACGTGTTTTTTTATTGTTGCCGAGTTCCAGCCGGTTGAGGGTCGAAGCGCTGGCCAGCGCCTTGCCTTGGTCCTGGGGAGCACGCCCAGTTGCCAGAGGATCCTCTTTACCAACCACCACGGCAAAGAGAGGATCGAGTCGCAAAAGATTATGATCATTGAGATCCTCGTAGCCAGCGGCCAGACCCAGCAAACGCTGAGCAATCAGTTCGCGCACGGAGTGTTCGATCAAGAGTGGGTTGCGCAGATCGCTAAAGCACCCGGCCAGAGAGCGAGAAATCCCCAGACCCTCATCGATCTGACGCAACAAGAGCATGCCGCCATCGCTGCTGAGGTGCCCTGCGGAGAAGTCTGTAACGACTGGGCGCGAACCCAGAGAATTGAAGAGCAGAGGCTGAAAGTCGCAAGGAAACTGGGGAGAAGCTGTCACCACGATAGATAGTCTATAGGCTAGCTTTACAATTTATGCAAACAAAATATCCACTTAAAATACAAGCCATCCGCTCCAAGAATCAGCAGGCGCGGCTCTATGTCTATTTTCCCTTGCCCTTGGCGGCGGCGATCGGTTTGGAAGCCGGGGAAGAAGTGCAGTGGGAACTGCTGGATCGCGGCGAATTACACCTGGTCCGAAACCAACTGCCCCAAGTCCAAGCCACTCAAAGGGCCACCCAACCCTCCGAAATCCCGCTGCCGTCCCAAAAGCAGACTGCTAAAGACCGACGCCGCGGCGCACCCGACGGAAGTGACTCTTAATCGGCCAGTTAGTCAAAAATTGAGCCCACCTTTGGATCGGCCTATGAAATATTGGGGTTAGTCATTCATTCTTCAGCTTGTCGAGATGGTGTGAGAGCGTTGAGCTGGGAATTTCCAGCTCGCTGCCGATGTCCCCAACAATCAAGCCGTCCGGATGGGCTGAAAGCAGAAGCTGCATAATCCGGAGTCGTGACTCCGTTCCCATGGCCGAAAGCATGTCGGCGTAGCGTATGACCTGTTCGAGACTTTGTTTTTTTGGCATAAGCGCTGTCGTGTCTCTATACTTCCATAAATATCGAAATATACGATTCGTGTCAAGTGTGTTCCTTTAATGCGTCGGGGCTGAAGGTCGGATTGGTGGACGAAAACCTTAGCTCAAATCCAATCAGCGGAGCGAGATAGCAGCGATGGCGATTTCGGGACGAAAGACAGCTGCGGAAGCGGCCCGGTTGTTCGGCGTTCATCCATCCAGTGAACACCACGATATATTCTTCAAGCCACCCGCCCTAGCTCCTCACAAGCACCAAATCCTTCTCCAACCAAAACGGCGGCAGATAAAGCGGCGTGGATGAAAGCGGCAAAATACTCGGCTTCACATCGACTCCCAACTGCTCCCTCATAAAAAGCGCGTCGCGCTTCAACCCTTGCAAAGCACGCAGGCCATTTTTGCTTCAACTCATTTCGGAAATTTTCGTCCCCCAATGTGACCGGGTCCTTGCAATTGAGCGCCTGGCCGGCCGGCAAAGGAGCAGGAATGATATCGATCTGGAAGGGGATCCCGGCCGGAGTTTCTCGTTTGACCTGGGGCGGATCGGACTATGGATCCATTCTTCGTGCCCGGTCAGGCGGCCGGGATTGAGAGCAGACTTCAATCCTGCCTGAGCTAGTTTTTCGTAACTGCTTCGAATAAAACGCCGCCGGTCACATCGAGATCGGCGGTTTCATACCAGGCGATCAGCGATTCGAAGAGGCGACAGCCGGCTTCAAAAAATCATCGTTCCTGCGATCGAACAAACCGGCTCGTGAACTGAGCGCACCCCAGAAACCCACGGCAGTAGTCACTCCGTCGCCACGGCGAAGTTTCCGGCCCGTTGCGCTACGCAGACCGATTACCGGACTTCCAGGCCAGGCAGACGAGAAAATTGTATGGACATTTAATGGATCTCCGGAGTATCCCATCCGGCAAACCGCGTCGAACTCTGTGTTTCCTCCGCGCACGCCCGAAACGATTCGCCAAAGCGACTGTGAACAGCGCGTAGCAGCCCATTCAAAGGCGGCGAACTGATCAACCTCCACCGTAGCGCGGAGACCGGTCTCGGGATGCATCAAGACCGGCGTCGACTCTTTCAATTCCCTTTCAGAGCCGACCAGACGCTCCAGCATCTGCACGTACGCTACGGGTATAAAGAACGCCTTGGTGTATTCGGCGTCTTCCTCCGCCTCCAGATATTTCCACCCGACCAAGCCGAGGCTTTCTCCTGCCGTGATTCCCGCGTCACGGAACCGATCGAATAGACGAGGGTTCACCGTCCGGTCTTGCGCCATCAGGCTCAACGATTGGCTCCGCAAGATGGTGAGCCCAGGCAAGCCGGCGACCACCGCATAGCTCTCCGACTCGTTCCCGGTTATCAATACCCGC